>OZ245814.1:0-5682500 GCA_965228415.1 Cyclobacteriaceae bacterium
TGTTACTACTTAAATACTAGCATAAAAAGTAACAATTTAAATACTTCCAATCAAAATCAGTCTAAAACCAAGGCAGATATCGTAACAAGGTTTAATTAGTAACAATTAACAATCCTCCAACTCACAATTTTCATCTTTTCCTTCAAACTCAACAGTGATATGATTAATGGATTCATCTTTGAGTTGAGCCTTCACCTTTTCCTTTAGCTTGGCCTGCTCTGAAAGCTTGTAGTCTTTAGCTAACCGGAGATGAACGGTAAGAATGTTGTATTCACCATCCATAGACCAGGCATGGCAATCGTGTATGTCTGTAACTTCCGGCATGTCCTTGAGTTTTTGCCGAATGTCATCTACAGACACTTCTTCAGGAATGCCCTGAAGAATGACCAACATACTTTTTCGAAGATTTTTATAGACATTGTACAGCACGAAAAGTGAAATGAGCACGGAAAGTAGCGGGTCAATATACGGAGCATCCGTGAGCATCATAATGATACTACCGATTAATACTGCTACCCAGCCTAAGACATCTTCTAATAAGTGGAGTGAAACCACTTTTTCATTCAATGATTCTCCCTTTCGGAGTTTTAATACTGCAGCACCATTGACCACTATTCCTAAGATGGAGAGGTAGAGCATCCCCTGAACATTAGTCTCTTCAGGATTGAAGAGTTCTGGAATTGCCTTGGTCAGAATGAAGATTGACCCTACTACCAACACGATGGAGTTGATTATAGCGCCCAGCAATGAAAAGCGTTTGTATCCATAAGAAAATGTCTTGGTTCTGCCCTTTTTGGATAGCTTTTGAAAATACCACGATAGTCCCAAGCTAAGGCTATCTCCCAAGTCGTGCAATGCATCCGAAAGGATGGCCAGACTATTTGTGTAAAGCCCGCCGATAATCTCAATGATGGTAAAACTCAGGTTGAGAAAGAAGGCAACTTTTACATTACCTTCCGAATGATGATGTGAATGATCGTGATTATGAGACATTTTTAACAACAATTATCGTTACAGGTTAAACTTCCAGTATTAGCCTTCTCGAAAGCTTCTTTTCCTTCTTTGAAGGCATACCACGCTATTCCTAAACTTCCAATTGCGTCTATGTATGGAATTTTAAATAACTCATAGAACAGACTTGAACCAAGAAGAATGAAGGATAGATAAAAACATGTCTTGGTACAATTGGCATCAGAAATGATTGGGGCTGAATTCAGTTTTTGACCTACATCCAACTTTGCCTTATACAGAAAATACATGGTCAAGATGGATAGAACAGAGATTGCTAAGCCAATGATGGTAGTGTCCGGTTTTGTCCCTAAATAGATGTTATTTCCTGCACCCAGAATCAAGCCACCAGTCAGTAGATAGAAAGCCGTTCCGGTAATTTTAAGAGCGGTTTTTTCAAATGAATCTCGTTTGGAAATATCATTCTTTTTCATTCTCCATATCATGTGGGCAATGCCTATTCCGGAAAGAACTTCCACAAAACTGTCCAGGCCAAAACCAAAGAGTGCCAAGGTTTCATCTTGTGCTCCATAAAAGGTAGCCACACCACCTTCTACAAGATTGTAAAAGATGGTAATAATGATGAGAATGTATGCTTTATTTAGAAGTTTAGTGCTCATGTTCTGTTTCCCCTTTTTTCATTTCCGAAATGAGATAATATGCGTTGTTCCAGGCGATTTTAGCACCTATTTGTAATTCTTCCAGAAGCTTGATCTCAACCCACCCTTCATCCGATATGCCGGTGCGCACCTCAACAGGCCGAAAACTCCATTCTGTTTTCCCATCTTCTTGATGCACTTCTGCAATGAAGATGAATGGCTTGCGTTCTTCCTCAATGATGGCCTCAGATGGAAGAGCATACACCTTTGTGCCTTCTGTGTGGATTTTTCCATTGATATACATCCCCGGAATTAGAAAATCTTCCTTTTCTTTTATTTCGGCATGAACATGGACAGCCTTTGGATTTTGTTCAAATTGCTTTCCTACAGAATAGATTTCGGCACTTAGTTGTTTTCCAGGGACTGATTCCACAGTGAAGAAAGCAGTTTGACCAACTTTTACACTAGCAATGTCTTTTTCAAATACCATCAGGTCGGCATGAATGTGATCTGTATTTACGATCATGAACATCTGCGCTTGTGGATCAACATACTGTCCAATCTGAACCATCACTTTTTCGATATACCCACTAATAGGACTTACTATTGGAACATGTTGATATATCTCCCCGTTTTTGATTTTGTCCACTTTCAGGCTCAATTGCCTTAATTGAACTTCATAGCCACTAACATCGCCTTTTATCCCCTGATATTCGGCCAGTGTTTCCTGATAAGCTTTACCAGACCCTACTTTTTCTTCATACAATCGCTTTTGTCGTTGCATCTCCTTTTCTAAAAACTGCAATCGACTATAGGCCTTAACATAGTTGGTTTGCAGCTGTGTCAAATTTGGATGGGATACGAAAGCCAAGATCTGTCCTTTATGCACTTTGTCTCCTTCAATCACTTTGATTGAAGTAACATTTGCTCCAAGAATGGCGGTCACTGTTGCCTCATGTTGCGGTGGCACTTCCAATCTCCCGTTTGCTTCCACCACACCCGATAAAACCCGAGAAGGTAGCGTATCCACCTTGATCCCCAGACTTTCAAATTTTAGTTGCGAAAGATGAACAGCGTTCATCTCCGCTTCAGCATGTTCTTCAGGTGCGTTTGGTTCTTCATTGACTGACTTGCTTCCGCATCCTGACATTATCAATAAGAATATGATTAAGCTAAATATGTATTTCAATTGTTTTTTCATTGTCTTTATGTTTTATGGATTGGTTATCCATTTGAGTTAATTCGAAGTTTTTAAGAAGTATTCCAGCTGATAGCGGCTTTGCAGATAGTTGCCAAACGCCTTCCATGCATCCACTTCCATTCGTATGGCATCTCGTATATTCTGTAGAAAGGAGATATAGTCAACGGCACCTTCACGGTAAGCAGTAATAGCGCCTCTTTGCTGTTCCTCCGCCAATGGCAATCCTGTGTTCTGATAATAATTCCATGAATTGCGCCATTTCAAATATTGTTCTTTCACACTCTGATAGGTCGCGTTTAGTTCCAGCTTCGTTTGACGAACGTTTTGATCAGCGATCTCTCGCTGGATTTTAGCTGATTGAGTCCTGCCTAATTCAGGACCGAATGCCAATGGAATCCTGACCCCAATCTGGTATTGGTAAAAACCTGACTGCCCGGCTATTTGCTGCCTTCCATACTGCCCCTGAAGCTGTGGAAGAAACTGAGATCGTTTTTCCTTAACTGTAGCTTCAGCTACCTCCAGCTGTTGTTTTGATAAGTTCACTAGTGGATGACTTATCAAAGAATCCGTATGGTAGTTGATTGCTTGATCCAATTCACTTATCGATACGTCTGGCACGGTGAATAAGGAGTCACTTACAAACCATAGATTTAGCTGTTGTAGCGCACTCAAATAGTCTCGAAACGCCTGTTCTTTCTGTATCAGTACTTGAGTCGCCTGATTGGTGGTAGCCAGATATTCGAGTTTGGAAGTCTCCTCTGTTTCCAATCGAATTTTTGCTGCTCGTTTTATATCCGTGAAGACTGAATCTAAACGCTCATAGACCTGATAGGTGTTTTTGGCAGCATAAACCTGTGCCCATGCTCTACTCACTTCTCGTTGGATTTCAATGACTGTGAGGTCAAGGGCAGATTTAGCCAGGGCAATTCGTTCTTTTTGCAACTTTAATTTTGGTGCAATACCGAAAATATCTATTTGCTGCTGTTGGATCCCTATTTGGGTGACCACACCATCAGAGCCATTACCTACTTCCTCTTTTCCAGTGAATACCTGGGTATTCCCTAAATCCCATGCTGTTTTCTTCAGGGCTTCTTGGTTGTCTATTTCCAACCTTGCTGACTGAATTTTTGGATAGCTTTCAATAGCCCGTGATTTAGCCTGCTCTAAAGTGACGGTAGGCAGTTTAGCTTGGTCTTGATTTTGTGCGTTGACAGTCGATGGAATACCAACCAATGCTGTAAAACCTATCAGTACCAGTATTATATTGGCACCAGATATCCTACTTCCCTTTCGCTCGCTTCTACTTTCCACAAAAGTGTAAAGCACCGGAAGCACCACCAGCGTGAGCAAGGTAGCTGTGAGCATTCCACCGATCACTACGGTAGCCAGAGGGCGCTGCACTTCTGCACCTGCTGAACTACTAAAGGCCATGGGAAGGAAGCCAAAGATATCGGTAGTTGCTGTCAGCATGATGGGTCTGATACGCTCTTTAGTACCTGTTAGAATCCGCTCTCTTATGTTAATTACACCTTCTTCTTTTAAGGAATTGAAGCGATTGATCAGCACGAGACCATTAAGTACTGCCACACCGAAAAGTACAATAAAGCCAACCCCCGCAGATATGCTAAACGGCATGTCTCGCAACCAAAGGGCAAATACTCCACCGATAGCTGCCAGTGGAATAGCGATGTAAATCATGATGGATTGAGAAAATGATCCTAGAGCAAAATAGAGCAAGATGAAAATGAGGAAAAGAGCAATCGGCACTACAATGGCCAATCTGCCTTTGGCTCTTTCCAGGTTTTCAAACTCGCCTCCATAGGTAATGTAGTAGCCAGCAGGAAGATCCAGTTGTTCGTCCAGTTTTTGCTGAATGTCTCTTACTACGGATTCTACATCTCTGCCTCGTGTATTCACTCCTACATAAGTTCTCCGGTAGGTGTTGTCCCTGGAAATCTGCATTGGCCCAGGCACATAGCTAATGTCAGCTACTTCTTTGATGGGAATTTGCGTACCATCAGGTAGATCAATGAACAAGGTTCTAAGATCGTCAATGCTTTTTCGATGTTTTTCATCAAATCTGATCACAAGGTCAAAGCGTTTTTCACCTTCAAACACTACTCCGGCCACTCCACCTGCAAAAGCAGCGCTCACATATTCGTTCAATTTTTCAATATCTAAACCATACTGTGCCACTTTATTCCGATTGTAGCGGACAGTCATTTGGGGAAGGCCAGATGTTCGTTCAGGGTTTACGTCACCGGCACCAGGCACGGTTGAAATGATATTTGCCATCTCCTGAACCTTGGTAGCTAATACCTCCAAATCTTCACCATAAAGTTTTACTGCAATGTCTTCTCGAACCCCCTCCAATAATTCATTGAACCGTAACTCCACCGGCTGAGTAAATACCAGATTAACTCCCACAAGCTGTTCATCTAGTTTGTCCTTAATCTTATCAATTAACTCGTCTTTATTTTCTGCAGAAACCCATTTTCCTTTGTCTTTTTCCAGGATGAGATACATATCTGCAATGTCCATCGGCATGGGATCTGTTGGTATATCAGCTACACCAATACGAGCTGTCACTGTTTTAATTTCAGGGAAATTGTCCAACAGTATATTCTCAATTTTTATGGAGACATCCTTGGATTCGCTGAGTGAACTACCAGGCCTTATAAGCGCCTGCATGGCAATATCCCCCTCATCTAACTGAGGCACGAATTCTCCACCCATACGGGAAAAAGTATAGCCAGCCAAGCCAAGTAACAGGATGGCTATCCCAATGACTATCACCTTAAACCGAAGGGCACTTTTTAACAACGGCAAATAGGCACGCTGAATCCCACCGATGAGTTTGTCGCTTACATTTTCTAATGATCTTTCGAAACGGCCAAACCAGTTTCTCTTGTTTTGAACTGGTTTCATTAAAAGCGCCGACATCATAGGTACATAAGTAAGACATAGCACAATCGCTCCAATCATGGCAAAGCCGAAGGTGTATGCCATGGGCTGGAACATCTTACCTTCCACTCCGGTAAGGAATAGTATGGGTGCAAAGACAATCAGGATAATGACCTGACCAAAGAAGGCGGAGCTCATCATTGTACTACCAGCATCGTAGGCTACTTCATCCATTACTTGCTGATTGAAACCTATTTTCCCGGCCTTTATCCGTTTTTGGATTTCATAAACCGTTCCTTCAATAATGATCACAGCACCATCAATGATGATCCCAAAGTCAATAGCGCCCAAGCTCATGAGGTTGGCCCAGACGTTGAACTGCTTCATGAGAATAAACGCAAACAGTAAGGAGAGGGGGATCGTAGTTGCAGTCACGATTCCACCACGTAGGCTGCCCAGCAGAATTACCAATGCAAAAATTACAATTAGGGCTCCCTCGATCAGGTTGGTTTTTACGGTATCTGTTGTTCTTGCTATGAGGTCGCTTCTGTCAATAATTGTGCTTATCTCTAATCCCTCTGGGAGCGATTTCTCCACTTCTTCCATTCGTTCCTTCACATTGTGAATGACAGCATTAGGGTTGGAACCTTTCAGCATCATAATGATCCCACCAACAGCTTCTTCACCATCCTGAGTAAATGCACCATACCTCACCTGATGCCCGAAATGTACTTTGGACGCAACATCTCCAATGGTGACAGGAATGCCATTTTCTGTCTTTACCACAATCTTTCGGATGTCATCCAATGACCGAATGAGTCCTTCACCTCTGATGAAATTGGACATTCGGTTCTTTTCAATATAAGCACCTCCGGTATTTACATTGTTTCTCGCCAAAGCTTCATACACTTGAGAAATACTTACGTTCTGGGCATTGAGTTTATCGGGACTGATGGCTACTTCATATTGTTTGATATAACCACCAAAAGAATTGACCTCAACGACTCCATCCAGCAGGGTTAGTTGTCGCTTTACTATCCAGTCCTGAATGGTTCTTAGCTCTGTTGGAGAGTATGTTGACTCAAAGCCTTTTTGAGGTTGTATTGTGTACTCATAGATCTGTCCCAGGCCAGTGGATATTGGTCCCATGGTGGGACTTCCAAACTTTTCAGGAATGGTTTCTTGCAGTTCAGTGAGTTTTTCCTGAACCAACTGGCGCGGTAGATATGTGCCCATATCGTCTTCAAAAACGATGGTTACTACCGACAAACCAAATCGGGATATGGAGCGAATTTCTTCTACCCCTGGAAGATTACCCATGGCAAGCTCCACGGGATAGGTTACAAACTGCTCAATATCTTCAGTAGCCAGATTGGGGGATACAGTCATTACCTGCACCTGATTGTTCGTGATATCAGGAACAGACCCCAGGTTGACCGTTGTCATGGAATAGATACCTACTCCGATAAGGGCCAGTGTTAGCAAGCCCACAATGAATTTATTCTTTATGGAAAAAGATATGATTTTATTGATCATGTGTAGATTGATTTAATATCAGTGAAAATGATACTGGAATGACTTTTCAGTTAAAGTCTAAAGGACAGAGTCGTCCTGTGAAATGCTGATATTAAACCTGGGGTGGCTGAAGGATCGAGCCTATAAATCCTGAGGTGATCGGGTCCGTATACGTTGTTCTATGGAGAGGAAATGTAAGTACTCCCAACTCATTTATAAATACCTGATTAACCACCAGATGTGAATGACAGCAATGGCAAACACATAGAGGAGAGCAGAGATTCTCAGCTTCCCTGTGATCGTGATCTCCCTGCGAGCTCAATGAAATTTCCATATTATCAGATTTCGGAACATCTGAGCACGGTGCGATAGAAAGCCCTAGCAGGAATAATGATAATATGAGTGTTGGCAATTTCACTACTGCAATCATAACGAAAAAACAATGCAACCTGTTTGCAAAGTTCTAAGAACAGTTTGCGCAAGTGCCTTTGTAAACCATGCTGGCACTAGCCGCCTTAAATCCTGAAGGGATATTGGTTTGAGGTATTTTAGATTGGGTCAGACAGTAAGTTTCTCCACATTTGATACAGTGAAAATGAATGTGCTGGTCTTGCGGTTCGCATTCACATCCTTCTTCACAGAGGGCATATTTGACAGAACCTGTTCCGTCATCAATGCTATGGATGAGCTTCTTATCTTCAAAGGTTTTGAGTGTTCTGTAAAGCGTTGCTTTGTCTGCCTGTTCAAACTTTCCATCTAATTCACTCAAACTAATTGCGGATCCTGATTCCACCAGTTTCCTGAGAACCAAAAGGCGCATAGCTGTAGGTTTGATATTGCGATCCTCTAGTTTTTGTTCGAGCATAATTAAAAGTACGAAGAAACTCCAAACTGGATTCCTGAAATTTTAGCTGGAGGATTGCCTAGAAGATCAGTTTGCTGCATCATACGATAATTCACGCGTATTACTGTTTGTGATGTTGGACGAAAGCTCAACGCCGGCACAACTGCCCAAATTTCATCTCCGATGCTTTCACCTGTTTCTCTAAAGGAGCCATCATTCCAATCCACATATTCAAGCCTCATAGCCACATTGAAGGTTGCTTTATCAAAACCAAATAGGTTTCCATTCAGAACTGGTTGCACGATATCTACAAAACCTCCTTTTTGCTTTTCTCCAAATTGTTGCGTGAAAGTCGAAGGAACATCAATGTTCACCCATGCCCATTCACCAACAATGAAAGTGTTGAGGGTAGGGATGGTGGTATTAAAATCTACTGCGAAGACGTCCAGTCTCCTTTTCTCATCCAATATCAAACCATCCTCTTCATAAGTGTTATAAATGCCTCCCATGTAGGATAGGCCTATCTCACCCATCTTGTTATTTCGGAGGGCCACTTTTCCCGTAAATAAGGGTTCACCATTGGATGATTCCTCAAAACGCTCTTTGTTGTCCTTAGAAGCTGGTAGAAATGTTCTGTTCTCTCCATTATTGATAATCGTATCATCGAATCCATTGGTTAGATAGGCTTCATATCCAAAGGCCCAATCTTTCAAAAAATATTTACCATATAAGCCAAAACCTACATTACTCCATGTCGCAGGGAGCATGTCTACTGCAGCTATTGGCCTATCTATAAATTCCCATTTAGGTCCATCGTGGTTTTGATTAAATGCTCCAATGGGATTCATTACAATCCCCCCACGAAGGTTGAGTAGCGGATGCATACTGATGTCTAGTGCTGCAAATTCAATGGCTACTTCTTCTCCGCCTTCTTCAAACTCTATTTCAGAAAGAAATTTAATTTTCCGATGAATAGAGGATGCCACAAATAGGGTCATCCGTGGAACACGAAAACTGTGACCGTCAGTCACTCCATCTTCACCGATATATGAATAATCAGCTTCAATGTACCCTCCGACAGAAACAGGAAGCTTCCCAACTTGCAAAAACGGTCGGTTGTAAACCGCATCCATGTTAAGAAGATTTTTGGATGTATCTACTGGCACTCTTTTCAGCAAGGTGCTATCAATTTGTGCATTAGTCTCAAGCGAAATCAAACAGGCAATAGCAATCAGAACCGAGCCAAAGTTTCTCATGATAAATCGATTTTTAGTGTTTTAAATTCTTTGATAACAGGGAAGCTTCGAAGTGCTGAATCAGCAGGGCCATTTTGTACATTTCCTGTAATAGTAAACTCACTGCCATGAGCAGGACATTGAAGTCTGTCTCCGAAAACCTGAAGTTCGGTACCCTGATGAGTGCATTTCATTAGAAGTGCTTGGTAGTTGTCAGTACCTAGGCGAAAGACCACTATTGGATATTGCAAAGCATCATTTTGGACAACTACATGCTTCAGATAGTCATGATCCTCATTCAAAAAATCATCTTCGCTAATGCTCAAAAAGGAGCCTTGAATGTTACCGGATACATAGCGTGTTCCTGCACATCCAGGTAGAAGCAGACTAGACGCAAGGACACCCAGACATCCCATTCCACATTTTCTGACAAATGCCCTTCTTTCCATGCTTAAAGTGATTCTAAAAATTTAATCAGAGCTTCTTTTTCGCTTTCGCTTAGAGAGGTGAATTGGTTCTTACTACTTTCTGCTTCACCCCCATGTAAAACAATTGCCTCTTCGATGCTTCTCGCACGACCATCGTGCATTAAGAAATAAGAACCACCTTGTGAATTAGGTGAAAGCCCTAAACCCCATAACGGTGGTGTACGCCATTCATAAGTTTCGGCAGAGCCCTCGGTCACTCCATCATCCAATGCCGGACCCATATCATGAAGTAACAGGTCTGTATATGGATAAAAAGTTTTATCGGATAATGCTGCAATATCTGAAACTGGTGTTGTCCATTCCGGGATATGGCAAGAGCTGCATTCGATCTGATTGAATATCGCCTTGCCTTGGAGCACCTGGTTATTTTCCTCTGATCGCTGGATTGGAGCTTTTAAAGTTCTTAAATAAAAAACCACGTCTCTTATAGTTTGGTCAGTAACTTCTGGATCTGTACTTAGTTGGCTCATTGGATCGACAGGTTCAAAAGTTGAGGTGACCCCCATGTCTTGATTGTAAGCACCAACTGTCTGCTGGAGTAAATCAATAGCAGCCGCCTTCTTGCCAAAACGACCAATGATTCTTCCATTAATTGGTTGATGAAACCATTTCTGTTCAAAGTAGTCTGGTGGAGTTATATAGTTAGGAACACCTGAAATTCCATCGTTATCGGCATCCAAGGAATCAACGTTTTGAAGAATTTGCTGATCAGTAAGGGCAGCTAGAAATCCTAGCCCAGTGACTGCTGGTGGAGTAAATTTCATGAAAGGAACACCATTTGGCAATTTTTCCGGTTCAAAGCCCGGAATAGCTCTATTTTGAAGTTGAGGACCACCGATAGATAAATCAGGCAAAGTATTAGGAAGCGTTTGTCCGAACCTGGTGAGCGTAGTGAAAGGATGACCCTTTCCGTCCCCCGCATGACAACTTCCGCACGAAGTAGCAACAAACCCTGGTCCAAGTCCTGTTGCTGATGAAAACACTTCATCGTTAAAGGCAATATCACCGTTTAAAAATTGGAGTTGCTCACCATGAGAAAGACCCTCGGTTGGTCCGTCTAAAAGTTCATTTTCTTCAGGCGCCTCTGGAATAAGCTCTTCGCAAGCTATGAAGGCAAATAGAATGGAGATGGCAAAAATTATACTTATTCTATGCATCGTAAAATAATTTTATACAAACCTATTATTAAAGTTAGACATATCAAACTTTTAATTAAGTAGTGTAATATTTACTTTTGGTGCAATGATTACTATTACCGAGGAGAACTATTTAAAGGCCATCTACAATCTCAATCTGGATAGGGACGGAAAAGAGCTAGGCACCAATGAATTGGCGAATCACCTGGGTATTTCTCCGGCCACTGTCAGTAGTATGCTCAAGAAACTCAAGGAAAAGGAGTTTATTGATTATGAAAAGTACGGTGGTATTTCATTGCTAAAAAAAGGAGAAAAAGAAGCATTTACTGTGATTCGCAAACACAGACTGTGGGAAACGTTTTTGGTTGAGAAAATGGAATTCACCTGGGACGAAATACATGAAGTTGCAGAGCAGCTTGAACATATCAAGTCTAAAAAATTGGTCGATCAACTAGATAAGCTTCTCGGTTACCCTGATTATGACCCGCACGGTGATCCAATACCAAAAGCGAATGGTGCAATTAACGGGATCCATAAAACCACTTTGAGTCAGGAGTCTGCTGGAAAAAGCCTGAGAGTTGTAGGTGTTAAAAATGACTCATCCGCTTTTCTTCAGCATATCACACAACTGGGACTTGTAATCAATAGTAAAGTCATCATAAAATCTCATCATGAATTTGATGGGTCATTTGACGTTGAGATTGATGGAAAGCCTCATATGATAACTCGACAGGTTGCGGAGAATGTATATGTAGCATAGAGAACTACATTCTATGTTTTGCCTTGACTTCTGAAATTAATGTTTCAGGTTCTATTCCTAACTTTTTTGCCAACTTGAAAAGAGTAGTGAGGGTAGGCTGTTTATGTCCATTTTCCAGTCTTGAGATGTGTGTAGCGTGTGATTGAATAGAATGCGCCAAGACTTCTTGAGTTATACCTTTTGCTTCTCTGTGCTTTTTTAAAACTACTCCAAAAGATTGTATGATTTGCTCTTCTGTCACAAAGAGCAAATTCAGTTTTTAGCGAAGGTTATACCATAGCCTAAAGGGCAAGATGTAATATAGTTTTTATATATTAACTGCTTTTTATTGATCTATTTACCAGATGAGATTTAAAGAATTTTTGAGCGAAAGAACCAAGCCTAAAAACGGAAAGTATAGAACAATCAATGTAGATGGAGAACTTCACCATTTCTTTAAACAAACCGCCAATCATTACAATGTAGCATTATCCGATTTGATATCTAATGTGCTGGATGATTGGAAGAGTAGGTTTGATGGTGATATTAAATCTGATATAAGGAAAAAGTTGGGGGATTAAGTTGAATGTCTAGCAATAAGATTTTAAGACCTGTAGTTATCACTCACAAAGGGGAGACTTTAAAAGGATTCTTTCACAGATTCGTCTATTCATATTCTAGTTATCAGAGTGTAACCCAAGCATTGATTGAACTTGATGATGGGAGACTGAGGTATTTTGATCCTTATTTCGTCAGGTTTGTAGATAGAAGTGGTAATCCATCAGAAAAGATTAAACCAAATGAAAAGATAACTAAAGATGATTCTTGAAGCCAATTAACTTATCTCATAACGTTTTACTATATTTATGGTCTATTGTTCACCATTAAAAGATCAAAGTAATATGGCAGTAAAGCATACACCAACAAACGAGGTTCATAAAGGATATAAGGGTGGAACCACAGGTTGCGGATTCGATACTAAAGAACACCCTGATCATTGGGTTAGCACAACAGAAAGAATAACATGTGCCAAAAATGGTTGTGCAAATTGATTAAGGAATATTTAAAAATGTTTAGGAAGGCTGTTTTTCTTATTTGAAATTCAGCCTTTTTTTGTGTCCCCGAGCTAATGTACATTACACCCGTATAGACCTTAGAGGCCCCTATACCACCTAAAGGCAAGGTTCATTTAGCCCCTTAAATTCCCTCACCGTCATCCCTCCCATAAACACTCTTGGAATGAAGCATTCCTGTTGGATACATTTCTCCGGGAAGGCGATTTTTACAACTTAACATTTGAATTGGACTGTAAACTATTGTACCGATGACAGGCTTAACTCGTTGAGAGTCAGCCCTTAAATTTGCCGTTTCTCGCATAGATTTTAATGGTTTTCGCACAGTCCATTTTCAAATCTTTTCCCTATACTTGTATCGTATTTATATGAATGGCCGTCAGATTCGGAGATCTTGACGGTTAGTTATTATTTAACTAGAGTATCAGTTTCCCGATTTTTTTATAACCGGGAAACTTTTTTTTGACCCTCCCAAAACAAAAAATTCATTCTTTGTTAGAAAAATCCAAAAAACCATTTACCCTTGAATTACGGCGCTCTGCTGGGAAGCAACGACCGTAACTAAGAGTATTATGTTAAATACAAAATTCTAAACCTTACCAATCACCATTAACAAATCCCCTAATCCACCCAAGACCAACATTCACCTCCCCCCCTTAAACTCTCTAACCGTCATCCCATAAACACTCTTAAAAGTTTTCGACAAATGACTACTATCCGTAAAGTTCAACTGATACGCAATCTCTTTAAGCGTAAGATCCGTATGAAGGATTTTTGTTTCAACCAGTTTTAATTTGGTTTTATTAACGTATTCCGCCAGATTAACGCCGGCCTGTTTCTTGAAGTACTCGGAAAAGTATGTTGGCGATATTCCAAACCTTTCTGATAACACGGGAATTCTAAGCCGTTCCGAATCAATAATATTGGTATTGATATATCGCAGGATTTCACCAAATCGGCTGTCCGACTCGTTTGCCTGCTCTACGTATTGCTTCTCAATGCTCCTAGCTAAAATATTTAGTATGGAAGCCATGGCGCCCGAAATGATGGCATCGGAATAGGTATCAGTCGACAGGTATTCCTGGTGCATGGATTTGATGGTTTGAATGATGTAACCCCGTTCCCTGTCTGTACTGATGATATCCCCAGGCACTTTGTTGTAGTTGGCAAGAATGTAGGCCATTCTGTCAAACCAGTCCTTGTAATTGGTAAGTTTCTGGTCATTCAAAAAATAGTGATCTGTAAACCGGATAAAGTAAAAAAGGGATGGCTCCTCGATTTTAAAGGAATGACAATCCAGCGGTGGCAGCAGAAATATATTGCCGGACCGGTACGCGAACTCATGGTCATTGATACACTGATACCCCCTACCGTGATCGACATACACTATTTCAAAGAAATTATGCTTGTGAGGTCTCTTTCGCCAAACTGAAAATTCCTCTACCTGTATGTCAAAAATTCTTTGGGCTTCCTCTATTAACATGGTAATATTATTGGTTGAATAATCTCAAAAATGGGTATTATTAGTGTAATAATCTAATTTTCAACTGCTATGGGTTCTAAAAAACTATATTTGACCAATATTTTTACCATAAAACCTAAAAAAGTACTATTAATTGCTCGCTGCACTCCCCTACTGTTACTTAGCGTTACCCCCCATCATTTGTCTAAATTTGTGCCGCAAGTAAATCTGCCTTATTTTTAGGAAACAATGTTGCGAAATTATGCCTTCATATTTTATGTAGGGCCATTCTTATTGCCTTCGCAAATGCATGTTACCGCACAATACCGGTTAAATGAGATACTACCTTCTGCTCTTATGTATATTTGAAATTAGCGGGTTAATGGCGCAAAACGAAAAAATTAATTTTCGCCACATCAATATTGAAAGCGGCCTGTCTAACAATACGGTTTGGAGCATTGCCCAGGATAACAAGGGTTTTATGTGGTTTGGGACCAATGATGGGTTGAACAGATATGATGGCTATGACATCACTGTTTACCGGTATAATCCCCAGGATTCACTTTCCTTGATCAGAAGTAAGATAATTGATCTGCTAGTCTCCAAAGAAGGACAGCTGTGGATCGGCACATCAAAGGGACTCAACCTGTATCTCCCCAAAGAAGACAAATTTAAGAGATTCCCGCTTACAGGTCCTGAAGGCAGCCAACAGGATATTTTTATTCGCCATATAGCCCAGGACCAGTACGGTAAACTGTGGCTAAGCACTTCTTCGGGACTGTATCATTTCAACCCTGCACAAGGCACATTCATAAAACATAATACCATTCCAGGCCTACCCTACCTGGTTACTGACAAGAGTATTTATAAGGTTGTGGAAGATAAAAACGGCACTTTGTGGCTTTGCACCAACGAGGGGTTGTACCTGTATAAAGACAGTGTCGTTTCGAAAGCCTCGCTGCTGAGCCCACATCCAATGTTTGAATCGAGAGAAACATTCAGAGATCTGCTCATTGACGCGAAAGGAAATTATTGGTTTGCCACGGAATCTTTGGAAAAAGGTGTTATAAAGTTTGATCCTCAATTAAATTATGTAAGAAGTTTTTCTAAACATGGTGATGGCAATCATGAACTGGCTGGAAACCGGGTAAGGATCATTGAACAATTTACCGATGAAAGAATCTGGATAGGCACATTTGATGGCCTGAGCACCTTTAATACGGCATCAGAAGAAATTTTTACTTATAAGTCAAATAAATTTGATGACAATGCGCTTAGTCAGAATTCCATCCGAGATATTTATAAAGACCGCGATGGCGGGATTTGGATCGCCACTTTCAATGGCGGTATAAACTATACACACCCTGTGATAGACAGGTTTAGCCATTATAAAAAGGAAGTTTCCAAGGAAGATGGGCTCAGCGATAATCTTGTCTCCTCATTTGCCCAGGATAAAAATGGAAATATGTGGATTGGAACAGAAAATGGGCTGAACTATTTTGATCAATCTACCCGGTTGTTCTCACACCTGCTAAAAGAAAATAAGACCACCAATTTACTGGAAAACACCATAAAAACACTGCTTTTGGACGATCATAACAATTTATGGATTGGCGGCCTGATTGGGTTAAGTATGCTTAACACCACCACCATGGACGTTCAACACTTCATCCACGACCCCACAGACCAATCTTCCATTGGCTATAATCACATTCAGGTGATATTCAAAGATTCAAGTGATCGTATCTGGATAGGTACACATGGTGGTGGATTAAATAAATATATGCCGGAAAGCGGCTCTTTTGTCAGGTATCTCAGGCTTGAAAATGAACCCGCTGAAACGATAGATAACCATGTTTGGGCCATCGAGCAAGCCGGCGCAAACAAGTTTTGGGTAGGGACAGAAAACGGGTTGGAATACTTCGACGCAGACAAAGGATTATTCTCTCGCGCCAAATTAAAATCAGATGGCGTATTCTCAAAGACTTCCGAGTTGCCAATTCATTGTTTACACCTCTCAAACAACCGGTATTTATTTATTGGAACACTCGGCATGGGCTTATATGTCTATGATACCAAATTGGGTTATATCAATAATATCAACACCGAAGTTGGTATGCCCGATAATACCATCAATGGCATTTTGGAAGATAATTCAGGAGACTTTTGGGTCAGCACCAATAAAGGGATTTCAAAACTCCTATGGTCCGGCAATAGCCGTGATTCGGTGATGTTCGACCAAATTATCAACTTCGATAAAACAGATGGTATCCAGGGTTTTCAATTCTATCCGAATAGTGCATTTAAGGCTGCCGACGGTCAGTTATTTTTTGGAGGAACCAATGGTTTTAATGCTTTTTATCCGGAAAATATTCAACTGACCAATTATCATCCGGAGGTAATTTTTAAAGAGGTGAAATTCCAGGATCAATCAAACGCAAATCCGGTCAAGTCAAGGCAGATCAAAGAAGATAGCATTATTTCACTGGAATATGCGCAAGCTGATTTTTCCATTGAATTTGCCGCCTTAAATTATTTGAAGCAGGAAGGTGTTAATTATGCCTATAAACTGGAACCAACTGGTAATGAGTGGATTAATATCGGAACCCAGCGCATAGTGAACTATTCAAAACTCCAACCCGGAACCTATAAATTTAAAGTGAAGGCCACTAACAACTTATTGGTTTGGGGCGATCATTATAACCAAATAACCATCAGCGTGGCGCCACCTTTTTGGCGAAAGTGGTGGGCCTATATTTTGTATGTCCTGTTATTATCGGCCTTGCTGTATTTATTATTCATTTTCGCCTCCAAATGGGGCAAGCTGAAAAGTGACTTTGCCTGGGAACACTTTGAAAGAGAAAAAGAAAATGAATTGCACCAGTCGAGAATAAAGTTTTTTACGGACATTTCACACGAGCTCCGAACCCCCCTGACCCTGATCCTGGCGCCCCTGGAAAACCTGGCCACACAATATGTCGGTGGCCCCAAGCTTAAAAATCAGCTACAAATGATCCAGCGCAATGGCGAACGCATGCTTCAATTAATTAATCAATTACTGGACCTGCGAAAACTTGAAAAAGGCCATTTAGGCCTGAAAGCCGGCGAAGGAGATATCGGAAAATTTGTGAGAGAGATTTCCCTGGCTTTCCGCGAATCCATGCTTCAGAAAAACATTAAGTTAGCAGTGAATGTCAGCGAGAAGTCGGTACTGGTATGGTTTGACAGAGATAAAATGGAGGTAATTTTATACAATTTACTGTCTAATGCCATCAAATATACGCCATCCGGAGGCAGTATCGGACTGAGTGTCATGCGGTCCAATGAAAAGCCCCCTGCCCTACCGGACAAGGAAGAAGTTTTTGAAGATGGATACGTTGAGATATCAGTTGAAGACAATGGGATCGGGATACCCGCTGATCAGATGGATAAAATTTTTGACAGATTCTACCAGTATGATATAAAGGGAGGAGAAAAAGTATATGGCTCCGGCTTGGGATTGGAAGTTGTCAAGAAATTTGTTGCGTTGCACAAAGGCGTGATTACTGTGTCCAGTGTAGAGTCCCAAAACAACCAACCGGGCAAGACAAGATTTACTATAACCATACCGTTAGGAAGGAAGCATTTGGACGATTCTCAAATCATTAAAGATTTTAAAAACAGTGAGGATATTTCCCTATATAAGCACGCGTTGATCCCTTCTGAAACAGTGGATACGTCGCTGGACCTAGACAATACTTCACCGGCAATCGAAAATCAGGATACCGCCGATAAGACCACCCTACTGGTGGTGGAAGACAATGATGAGGTCCGGAATTTTATTGCCAGCCTATTTGAGCCGGATTATACGGTGGAAAAAGCCAATGATGGGGAAAGCGGGCTTAAGCTGGCGATGGAAATAATTCCCGACCTGATTTTAAGCGACGTGATGATGCAGGAACTCGATGGCATAGAACTTTGTAAAAGGATAAAAACCGATCCCAGAACCAGTCATATTCCCGTCATCCTGCTCACCGCCCGAACAGCCGTTACCTTCCAAATCCAGGGCTTTGAGACCGGCGCCGATGATTACATTACCAAACCGTTCAGCGCCGAAATATTAAAAGCGCGTGTTAAAAAACTGATTGACCAAAGAAAAATGCTCAAAGAGCAACTGGCCAAAAACCTCAAGCTTATTCCCGAAGAGGTATCAATCACGTCCGTTGATGAAACCTTCATGAAAAAAACCCTTGATTTCATCAATGAAAATATCGCTGATCCCGATCTTGGTGTCAACAAAGTGGCCACAGAAGTGGGTATGAGTCGCGTACATTTTTACAGGAAAATCAAAGCCCTTACCAACCTCAGCGCCGTAGAATTTATCCGGATGATCAGACTCGAGCGCGCCGCGCAACTACTTAAAACCGGAAAACATAACATATCGGATGTGCGTTACGCCGTCGGTTTTCAGCAAGCCGATTATTTCCGCAACGCCTTCAAAGAATACTTCGGCACCACCCCTACCGACTTCATCAAAAACAATGCACCTGAAAGCCCATCTTAAATAAAGGATCTTAAGAACAGATATAAATTATAAGACAAAATCCCGAAAATTTACTGTTTGAGCGAAGCGAGTTTAAATTTTCTAGCGTTTTTGCTTACTTTTTTGGCAATGCAAAAAGTAAGAGCCTGCCCGGCTTGAGGGCGAAAACTTAGCATAGCGCTCATAAACTAAATTGGTAAGCACAAAAACAAAATAGATAATACCGAACCCAGGTCAATTTAAAACATTCACCCACCAAGCTTCACAACAAAACAAGCCATTGTAACATTTACACTGTCTTTTTGTAACACAAAATCAGCCCATGTAACATCCACAAGGCAAAGTAGTAACATATCCACGGCACCCCTTCCAACTCCTGAATCTAACTTTACCAGGTAAACATTTTTGCTTAAAGTGAATCGAATAAGCACTAGTCAAAAGAAAAAGCTGATAATCAAGATCCTGCTATTGTCAATATCAATTATTGGACTGATTGTCACCTTATTTATTATCTCTATTCAATAACTAAACAATTTATCTTATGGAAAAACTTTACCTGAAAATCAAACCGGGTTTGATCGTGCTGCTGGTGATGTTTGTGTCTTTTGCTCAGTCGCAAACAATCATCACAGGAAATGTCACCAGCGAAGACGGCGGCAGCGCATTACCCGGGGTAAGTGTACTGATTAAAGGGACTTCCGTTGGTACCACCACCGATGTAGATGGGAATTATAGCCTGGAGGCTGAATCTGCAGAAACCCTGATATTTAGTTTTGTGGGCTACGTGTCTGAAGAAATTATTGTGGGTAATCAGTCGGTTATCAACATTTCGCTGGTTCCCGATATCACCTCTCTGGAGGAAATTGTAGTTGTCGGTTATGGTACTCAAAAGAAAAGTGATATAACCGGTTCCGTGGCCTCAATACCCCAGGAACGGCTACAACAAGTGCCCAACAATAACTTTGCGCAGGCAATCCAGGGAGCTATCCCCGGTATATCGGTTGTATCCAATTCCGCTGGCGCAGAAGGGAATGATGTTTCTATCCTTATCAGAGGCAGAAATTCTATGACGGCCAGCAACTCACCGCTCATTGTACTGGATGGTATGCCTTATAGTGGCAGCATTTCGGAGATCAACCCTACTGACATCGAGTCTATCGAAGTATTGAAAGATGCCTCTGCTTCTGCCATTTACGGCTCAAGAGGATCCAATGGCGTAATCTTAATTACCTCCAAGCAAGGTAAACAAGGAAAACCAATGATCAGTTACGATGGTTTTTATGGCATTCAAAAAATTGCCAGCCTGCCAGACTTGCTTTCTCCGGCCGAGTTCTATGAATTTAAAAATACCAGAGAACCCGGATCGATAACCAATTCGGAGGAACTACTTTTTCAAAATGGGGGCGGTACGGATTGGTTGGACCTGACTACACAGAATGGTTATAAACAACAACATACACTTTCCGTTTCAGGAGGTGCTGAGAATATTAAATACTACATATCAGGCAGTTTTCTCGATGTCGAGGGTGTCGCCGTAAACGATTTGTTTAAACGATATTCAACCCGGTTCAACCTGGAGGTCAATATTACCAAATGGCTCAAAGCCGGAACGAATACACAGTTATCGCTGGCCGATAGAAGTGGGCTCGCCAGCAGCTGGTCAGGAGGTTCCGACGGGGCGTTTTATATGAATCCACTCACCTCATCTCATGACGAAAACGGAGACCTGACCATTTATCCCTGGCCGGAAGAAGTGTTTTGGGGAAATCCGTTAGCACCGACACTGGCAGATAACGAGGATAAGTCCTATAAGATATTTTCCAATAATTATTTAAATATCGATTTTCCTTTTGTTCCCGGACTTTCTTACAAATTAAACACGGGCGTTGAATATACCCACCGGGACAGAGGAACTTATTTTGGAAGAAACACGAAAACAGGCCTGGAAACAGGCGGTCGCGCCGATACCAGAACCTCCAGGGCTACCAACCTCGTGGTAGAAAATATTCTTAATTATCAGCGGGAAATAGGCAAGCATAGTATTTTTATCACTGGCCTTTACAGTTATCAGGAAGATGAGTTTACAGAGGACAGGTTGGAATCCCAGGGATTCCCAAACGATGTTTTGACCTGGTATCAGGCGAATGTCGGAAACCTGGTAGAGCCGTCCTATGAATTCAGGAATTTTACTATTCTTTCTTCTATGATCAGGGTTAATTATGGATACGACAACCGCTATTTATTGACGTTTACAGGCCGGCGAGATGGATTTTCGGGATTTGGCGCTAATTCCAAGTGGGGCAACTTCCCGTCTGTCGCGCTGGGATGGAATATTGATCAGGAGTCATTCATGCCTGCTACCGGAATGTTGAGCACCTTAAAGCTGCGGCTTTCCTATGGTAAAAATGGTAATCAGGCCGTTTCCCCTTATGAGACTTTGGCCAGGCTGTCAGAGCGGTCCTATCTCGACGGGGGTACCACAGCGCCCGGATATGTGCCATCGCAATTAGGCAATCCGGAATTGGGATGGGAATCAACAGGTTCTTTTAACCTCGGCATTGATTACGGTTTTTTTGAGGACAGAATACAGGGTAGCATCGATATATATGAGTCCAATACGGATGAACTTTTACTGGAAAGGGAAATATCCCCTGTCCATGGTATCACAGAGATCACACAGAATATCGGTAAGACAAAAAACAGGGGATTGGAATTTACCGTTTCCGCCAATGTCATCAAATCAGGAGATTTTAGCTGGGATGTTTCCGGCAATTTCTCCTATATGAAAAACGAAATCGTGGAGTTGTATGGCGATGGTCAGGACGATGTGCTGAACAATTGGTTCATAGGCCAGCCAATCAGAGTCAATTACGCTTTTGAATTTGACGGGGTATTCCAGGAAGGTGAAGATATTGAAAACTCCCCCCTACCCGATGCCAGGCCCGGGGATGCTAAGATCGTGGATCAGAATGGTGACGGTATGATCGACGCCGATAATGACAGAACAATCATAGGCCAGCGGGATCCTAAATTTATTAGCGGATTGAATATGAACTTCAGGTATAAATCCTTCACTTTAAACATATTCTCCCATAGCGCTCACGGTATGACCAGAGTCAATTCGTTAATGCGCGATGATGTCTGGGCCGATGTACGAAGAAACACCATCAGAAAGAATTGGTGGACACCCGATAATCCAACCAATGAATTTTGGGCCAATGATCTTGACACCAACCCGCGCGGCGTTCGAATTTATGAAAATGCCGGGTTCTGGCGGCTGAAAGATGTGACCTTATCTTATGACCTGCCTACGGCGATGTTGGAAAAGTTTGGTTTTGATCGCTTTAAACTATACTTCACCGGTCGCAACCTCTTGACAATTACTGAATTTGAGGGACTGGATCCCGAATTAAACAGTGACCGGGAAATCCCGCTTCAGCAAGAATTCATCTTCGGCCTTAATCTTGGCTTCTAATCAAGTAGTGATTTTTACAAGATTTTAAAATTAATGTTATGAAATATTTCAAATATATAATGATAGTGAGCGTGGTAGCAGCTGCCCTGGTTGCCTGCTCAGACAGTTACCTTGATGAAAACCCACCTCATATAATTGCCGGCGACAATCTTTACGTCGATCTGGCGGGTTTTGAAGCCGGTCTCAGCGGGCTTTACGCACAATTCAGAAGAGAGCGTGGCGGTGAAAATCTGGGCAGCGCCAATGATCTTATGATAGATCCGGCGGTTACCGGCGTGGATAATTGTTACGGCAATCAGCGTTCCGGCTGGAACCAGGTGGGAAATGATTTTGTGGGAAGGAATGTCACCACAGAAGCACACAACCGTAACTTCTTCGAATGGATCTACGAGACCATCAATGCGGCCAATACCATCATTGTCAGAGCCGATAATCCTGATATTAGCTGGACCGAAGATGATAAAAACCGGGTAATTGCCGAAGCACGCCTTATCCGGGCATGGGCCTATCGCCATGCCACGTATATGTGGGGCGATGTTCCCCTGAACCTCGACGAATCATCCGGATCAGGCATCAGGACAGATTGGGAGCGCACTCCCATTGCGGAAGTACGGGTACAAATGGAGGCAGATTTGCTTTTTGCAGAAACACATCTTCCGGCAACCTCATCAGATCCGGGAAAGGTGGTGAGCGGGGTGGCTTCTCATTATTTGGCCGAGCTATACCTGGCCATGGGTGATCCAACCAACGCCAGAATAAAAGCAGAGGCCGTGATGAATGGTCCGTTTGCATTGATCACCGAAAGGTATGGGGTAAGGGCCAATGAACCGGGCACACCTTTTACCGATATGTTTCTTGTTGGCAACTCAAACAAAGATCAGGGCAATACCGAGGCACTTTGGGTAATGCAACACGAGCTTGAAACCATCGGCGGTGGCGACAACATCATGCGCCGATGGCACCGGAACCGATCGCACTCCGTAAAAGTGGATGGCGTATCCGGTGTGATCGTCTTTGATGAAGCCAATGGCGGCAGAGGGCTTGGCAGGATTGGCCCTACGCGCTTTGCCATGGAATTATATGAACCTTCCGATGACAGAGGCGGTGTTTTTGCCTGGAGAACCTATGAGGTCCTGAATAACCCTAATAAAATTCCCGATGGCTGGGTTCTGGGAGATACCGTTTGGTTTGACTGGCAGGGCAGAGATGAAATCATCAAAGATACCTACTGGCCCAGTACCCGAAAATGGGATTACTTCAACCCGGCAGATCCCGCAGGCGGCAGGAATTACAATGACCAGGTTTACCTCAGGCTAGCGGAAACCTATCTCCTGCTCGCCGAGGCACAATTGGCACTGGGTGATGCCCCGGGAGCAGCGGAGACCATTAATGTTTTAAGAAGGCGCGCGAATGCAAGTGAGATTGCTGCCGGTGATGTCACGATTGATTTTATACTTGATGAGCGCTCCAGGGAGCTTTACTCCGAAGAGCACAGACGATATACCCTGGTACGCCTGGACAAGTGGTTGGAAAGAACGCAATTGCATAATAAAATCGGCGGGCCAACCGCAGGAGAAAAGGATCGGCTTCTTCCAATTCCCCAATCGGTAATTGACGCGAACCTGACCTCCCCAATGCAACAAAATCCAGGATATTCAGCAGAATAGATTTTTTTGGCCTCCCAAATTCGGGAGGCCATTGATTACAAAATATGAAATACCTACCAAGATTTTTTACAGCCTTATTGTTAGGTTTAACCTGGCATATAGGCAGCGCAACAAATTATTATGTCGATGCTACGGGAGGTAACGACGCCAACAACGGCACCGCCGATTCAAACGCCTGGAGAACACTTGCCAATATCAATGCCACTACTTTTCAGCCCGGCGACTCCATACTTTTCAAAGCGGGAGAATCCTGGACCGGCACTATGAAACCTCAGGGATCGGGTATGGCAGGAAGTCCTATTGTTATCGGGAAGTATGGTACGGGTGATAGACCGGCAATCCATGGGAACGGCAGTGTAAACTGTACGGTTGAACCGGGACAAACAAAGTATTGCACGATCTTCCTCCATAATCAGGAATACTGGATAATCAGGGATCTGGAAATTACCAATTACGATTCCGGCGAGGAAGAAGACAAGTCATTGAGTCAATGGGAGCTTGATAATAGATCGGACTATGCTAATGTTGATAAACCAGACAAGTATGCCGGAACCAATACAAAGAAATGTGGCATATTGGTGGAAGCAAACAACGCCGGAGTGCTGCATCATTTACACTTTATCAACTTGGAAGTGCATGGTGTAAATGGAAAGATTTCCGAGAAAAATAATGGCGGCATTTTCCTGAAAGTATTCAATTTTAATCAAGCCGATGTAGCCACCTACTTTGACGGTTTATTATTGGATAGTTGCTATATCCACGATGTCGATAGAACCGGTTTTTCTAACCGTTCTGATTATGAGCATCGTACATTAACGACCAATACGGATTGGACACCCAGTAAAAACATAGTCATCAGAAATAATACTTTTGAAAGAACAGGAGCCAACGCACTTATCGTAAGAGTTGCCGACAAGCCATTAATGGAGCATAATCTATTTGATCATTGCTCCATCAAAGAGACGGGTAATGCAGCATTTAATTTTAACACGGACAGTGCGGTCTGGCAGTTCAATGAGGCCAGGTACACCAAGTACAATGTAGGAGACGTTGATGCCGGAGGGTTGGACAGTGATTACCGAACCAGGTATACCGTCATGCAATATAATTATGTTCACGACAACGATTTTGGCATATTAATTACAGGAGGACCTTCCAGCTCCAATGGCTTTAACGATGGGACGGTGGTACGCTATAACATATTTGAAAATGACGGGATATTGAAGGTTTCGGGTGACGGCGCCTGGTCTTTTAAAATATCAGGATTGGCCACCAACACCAGGATTCATAATAATGTCATATATATCGGCCCTTCAAAAGAATACACAGCTATCGTATATCACAAAAACTGGGGAGGATGGCCGGATAAATCTTTCTATAAGAATAATATTTTTTACAATAAGGGTGCAAATACCTCATTCAACCTGGGTTCCAGTGCTGGAAATGTATTTTCTAACAATATCTACTATGGAAATTCTTACGCCAATGAACCATCCGATCCAAATAAAATTACTTCGGATCCATTGTTGACCAATCCTGGCCAGGGAGAAAATAGCTATCTACTCCAGCATGGCTCCCCGGCTCTGACAAAAGGTTTGCAGTTGTCAACCACCCCTGGAAAAGATTACTATCAAAATACAATTAATTCTAAGGCTCCGGTGGATATTGGTGTTCATCAGGTGAGCAATCGATAAGGTATTCTCAAATGGTGTCGCGCTTAATATTTGGCGCTTATAAAATAGGATCAACGGATGAGCAAAAGATTTAATGTTATGAAGATATTTAAAATGGCCATGATCTGTACCATTGTGCAATCTTTGGTTTTGTTTAACCTTAACGCTAAAAACAATGTAATTCAAAATATAGCGGCAAGGAAGTATAAAAGTCTTGATGGATTATGGCAAATCATTATAGACCCCCTGGAAAACGGATTTTACAACCACAGTTTAAAACCAAGAAAAAACGGGTATTTTAAAAACGAAAAAATGAAAAGCCCCGACGATCTGATAGAGTACAATTTTGATCATAATTATCAGCTAAATGTTCCCGGCGATTGGAATACACAAATGGAAAAACTCTATTATTATGAGGGCTGTATCTGGTATAAAAAATCATTTGATTATCTGGAAAAAATCAACGGAAGGGTTTACGTTCATTTCGAAGCAGTTAATTATGAGTGCAAGGTTTATTTAAATGGTCAGCACCTGGGAGATCATGTCGGGGGATATACACCCTTTAGCTTTGACGTGACCCAATTACTGCAAAAAACCGATAATTTTTTAATTGTCAAGGTCAAAAATTCCAGGAAACGGGAAGGAGTGCCTACCATTAATACCGACTGGTGGAATTACGGAGGGATCACCCGGTCTGTTAAGTTGCTGGAGTTGCCAAACTCATTTATCGAAGACTATGCGATCAGGTTATCAAAAAATGACGCAAATATGATAGAGGGTTGGGTCCAAATGAATGGAGATAACCCCTCAACTGATGTGGAACTATCGATTCCCGAACTAAAAAAGAAGATCAATATAAAAACAAATGAAAACGGATACGCTGCCTTTACAGTGAAGGCAGCCATAGAAAGGTGGTCACCCAAAAATCCAAAACTTTATAAAATAAAACTGGTGACAAACCAGGATGTATTGGAGGATGAGGTTGGTTTTAAAAGTATTGAAGTCCAGGGCACAGACATCCTGTTAAATGGCAAACCCATTTTTTTAAAGGGAATAAGCATTCATGAGGAAGCCCCTTTTGGAGGAGGCCGGGTTACAACGCCGGAACAATGTCGTATTTTGCTTAACTGGGCCAAAGAATTAGGATGTAACTTTATCAGGCTTGCCCATTATCCTCACGGCGAAAATATGATTAAACAGGCTGAAAAAATGGGCTTTTTAATATGGTCGGAAATCCCTGTTTACTGGACGGTGCTCTTTAATAATAATGGTACTTACCAAAACGCTGAAAACCAACTGGAAGAGATGATAACCAGGGACAAAAACAGGGTTGGCATCGGGCTATGGTCTGTAGCTAATGAAACCCCGGTCAACGAAGAAAGGTTGGCTTTCCTCAAAAAGTTAATTGCCAAGGCCAGATCACTGGACAACACAAGATTGATAACCGCTGCGCTGAACAGCCAAAAAGGAAAAGGGAACAATATTGTTATTGATGATCAGCTTGGCAAATATGTGGATGTGATTGGCATCAACAATTATTGCGGGTGGTATTCCAAAAAGCCGGAGGAATGTGGCGCCCTCAACTGGCAGAATGAGTTTGACAAACCTGTCATATTGAGCGAAGTTGGTGCCGGTGCCTTGTTGGGTCTTCATGGTGCAGTCGATGAACGATGGACAGAAGAATACCAGGCGGAAGTATATCGACATAACCTGAAAATGGTTGAAAACATTGAATTTGTTCAGGGCCTTTCTCCGTGGATTTTAACAGACTTTCGGTCTCCCAGAAGAAACCTAAGACACATACAAATGGATTATAACCGAAAAGGCCTGATTTCAGACAGCGGCATTAAAAAAGAAGCATTCTACATCCTGCAGCAATATTATAAGGAAAAGGTTGACTGAGCGGTACCTCTTCCCTTTTCTGTTTTTAAAACCATCGTATTTAAAGGAATATTTAGGATATCTTTAGTGATTTTTTTTAAGTGACAAAAGGTTATTTTGCTGGATCAAGTGGGTAGGCCCGCCAAAATTCCGGGCCAGCGGTGGCAGGTGGGTGGAAGGAAAATCTTCTCAGGGAGGGGATTTAAATGAGTTCAGGCCGAGCGCAGCCAAAAACAATTTATATTGGTTTTGGTGAAGCTTGCCAAAGGGTGGACGGAAACAAGATTTAAATGAGTCCAGACCGAGACCGCGAAAATAAATTTATATTGGTTTTGGTGAAGCTTGCAAAAGCGTGGGCAGAAACGAGATTTAAATGAGCTCAGGCCGAGAACCGCCAAAATAAATTTATATTTAATTCTATGGGGCTTGCTTAAGTGGACTTTTTGCATGGAAAATTTAAGAGATTACCTCAAAAAATGTCTTTTCTTCCTAAAATGTATTACCTTTAAAATTATAATATTTGTCAAAAATACAGGTTATTTTTGATTGTATTTATACTTTAAGTCAAACTGACAGGAGGTGGTATATTTACTTTCCCCCAACCTTGCTCCGGGAAAGGATCATTTTTTAGAACAATTATAGAGTATAAATGTCAAGGTTTAATCAAACCAAACTGAGAAGAATATAACCATATGAAACCGAGCATGACTTAATCGACACACAGGACAATGATTATAATATGCGAGGTTCCATGTGACCGAAAAAATAAATTATAAACACATGAAAAGAAGGAGCTTTTTGAAGAAATCAATCCAGGCAGGTGTGATTTCATCCGTTTCAATGCCGATATCCGGATTTAATCTTCCGGATGCTGAAAAACTACAAATAGGGATCGTCGCAGATGTACACCAGGATATCATTCACGACGGCTATGCGCGATTGCGTTTCTTCATGGATGATATGAAAAAAAGAAATCCTGACTTTATTATACAGATGGGCGATTTCTCATTGCCAAGACCGCAAAATCAACCATTCCTGGATGTTTGGAATGAATTTGAGGGGCCCGCCTACCATGTTTTAGGAAATCACGACATGCGCGATTTTGGGTTCACCAGAGAGCAAACCATGGCGTGGTGGCAAATGAAAGAACGTTACTATTCATTCGATCATGGAAGTTTTCACTTCATTGTGCTGGATGGTAATGATAAGAATCCCGGCGAATGGCAGGGTTACGATCGCTACATCGGAATTACACAAAAAGAATGGCTTAAAAATGACCTGCGTCAAACATCCAAACCAACTGTGGTATTTGTCCACCAAAGTTTAGAGGCCGACGGTGGCATAGCTAACGGAGCCGAGATCAGAAATATTCTGGAGCAGGCCAGGAATTCGGCAGGCCAACCTAAGGTTATAGCCTGTTTATGCGGGCACCATCATACCGACTATGTAAAAGACATCAATGGCATACCTTATATCCAGATCAATAGTATGTCCTACAAATGGGTGGGAGGAAAATTTCAGAAGCAACGTTTTGCTGCCCATGTGGAGCAAGCTTATCCTGCGGTTAAAAATACCTGCCCTTATAAAGACCCGTTGTACACGGTGCTTACTTTGGATGGCAACAGCGGTAAAATGCATTTGGAAGGACGCGCTACCAGTTTTATCGCCCCCACTCCTACTGATATTGGCATTCCCAATGCCGACGCCATGCAGCCAACAATAACCGAAAGAAACCTGACCTTCTGACTGTTTTAGAAAATGATAAAAGTTATTACTACGTTTTTGGCCTTGGTATTTGCTTTGCAGCTTCGGGGCCAGGAGCCGCCTGAAAAAAAGGTGAATACCTTGAAGGTGATTTCTTACAATATCTGGAACGGTTTTGATTGGGGTAAGGACCTGACGCGCAGGGATCAGTTAGTGACCTGGATAACCTCCCAAAAGCCAGATGTGGTGGCGCTCCAGGAGCTTTGTGGTTATACGAAACAAAAACTACTGGAAGACGCGAAGGATTGGGGACACGCCTATGCCGAAATTCTTAAAACCTCCGGATATCCTGTTGGTATCACTTCCAATAAGCCGATCGAGATCCGTGAAAAAATTTTGGAGGATATGCACCATGGGGCACTACATTGCCGCACCTGGGATATTGATTTTATGGTGGTGCATTTCTCACCTTTCAGTTATAAAAAGCGAAGAGAGGAAACCAGGATCATATTAGATAAGCTTTCACAGATGGCCAAAAGTCAGGATAAATATATTGTATTAGGCGACTTCAATGCGCTATCTCCTTTCGATGCTGATTTGTATCAGGGCAATGAAAGTCTCCTGACTTCCATGCGTGCGTCGGAAAAAGAGCATGAGCATGTTCGAAACCTGTTTCAGGGACAGCTTGAATATGGTGTTTTGAGCACATTTTTAGGATTTCCGTTATTGGATGTAACGCAAGTTTACACATCAGGACTTGAGGAAAGAATAACTTCCCCGACCCGGATTTTCGATAAACAAAATAAGAACGACAAAAACCCAAATGCGAAGCGCATTGACTATATTTTAGTTTCTCCCTATTTACAAACTACCAGTGTAAACGCCCGTGTTTTGAATGGCAGGGAAACTTTTTATTTATCAGATCATTATCCGGTAATGGCTGAGTTTAAATTTTAAAGACCGGACGATATCATCGAAAATAACACTTCTCCCCTTTCGATATTTAAAATCAAGCCACTCAGAGGACGACTTGTCATTCACAGCGCTACCCCCAACCCTACCATCCAGCCAATATTATGCCTCCATTTACCAAATGGCACACTTTCCCGGGTAATGGACAGTATATTGGTAGAATAGGTAGGCCCGAAAAGCAAGGTCTTCGTTTTTGTGAGCTGGTAGGAACCTATGATTTTTCCGGTTGCTATTAAGGATGAACTGTCATAGGTATCCAGTTCTGATAATGTAATGACATTGATATAGTCATTTTTATCCACGGTGCTTCCGCTGTAATCCAGGGTTCTTAAATAACCAATGCCGCCCATAAGGAGTACCTCGAAAGGATCTCTTTTCCGCTTTTTAAAAAACGCGTAGCCGAAGTCAAGTGTAGCGGTTAACACCTGGTGTTTGTTTAAGGTGCTGGTTTCCTGTATAGCAAATCTCTCGCGATAGTTTGTATAGCCTACATCTGCATTGATAAGGAACCTGTTTTTTCTGAACATGACCATTCCCCCAAGCGTATAGTTTAACCGCGGCTTGGTGTATTCATCGACCAGGTCATAGTAGCGGCGCTTCAGGTCGCACACGGTAATGTAATCCAGACTATAGGAAACCTGAAAATAAGGCGCCAGGTAGAAATGACCAGGCTTTTTTTTGATGGTTGGCTTCGAGGTTTTTATATATACTTTTTTGGTGATAACCACCGGTTTTTTGATGATATAGGCCGTATCGTTCCTGATGACAACACTGTCCCGCTCCTGCCCTAAAGCTGTCAGGCAACTAATTACCAGAAAAAATACGCTAATAAATACTCTGGACAAGATCATTTCTTTTTCTCTATTTTGATAGTATCGGTTACGATGACAGTATCCTGAATGATGATGACTGTAGGCACTTTTTGCTCATTTAACAATTTCGGCGATGGCTGCTTGATTTTCCTGGAATCCAGCGAGTCAAAGATATTTCGCGGCAGGGTATCCGCTGGTACCACAATAATGCTATCTTCAAAAGCAGGAAGTGCCAGGCTATCAATCAAATGCTCCGTAACGCCCGGTTCGTCGGCTTCTAAGACCGGCGCTTTTTTAGCCGGTATGGTGACGTCATTTTGAAGCACTTCCGGTAATGTATCAGCATTGATCGGATCGTTGTCCTGCACTGACTCTTCCCGGATATCCGGGTCAATAATCAACGTATCCGTTGCAGTAACATCTAATTGTTTTGGCTCCATTTGAATGGTAGACGAATTATTAGCGTTGTACCAGGCAATGACTATAACCGCCAGTATCCCAACAACGCTCATTATCAAAACGGGTAAGGTGCTCCACCATGGCTTTGAAAGGTTATTTAAAATATGTGCGCTGATATCCTTCCAATAACTGACAGGTTTTTCAATGGATTTTCCTTCCAGCCCTTTCAGGAAGATATCATCTATATGTTCATCCTCTTTCATTTGATTTACTTTTTTTGGCTAAAACAAGTAATTCTCTTTTCAGTATCTGCCTGGCTCTTCGCAGCCTGGACCTGGAAGTGCTCACCTTAATGGAAAGCTTTTCCGCAATCTCGCCGTGCGAATATTTTTCAAAACAATACAAGTTAAATACGACCTTAAACGACTCCGGGAGTGCCTTCAAAGATTGTAGCAATTCTTCCTGGGTAAAATCGTAATCAATGAGTTCATCGACAGTTTCATCCGGCACATCTATGTTCTCATAAATTGTACTATTCTGAGTTATCAGCCGCTTTTTTTGACGCAGGGCGCTAAGTGCTTCGTTGATCATAATTCTTTTGAGCCAGCCCTCAAATGAACCCTGAAACTTAAATTTTTTGATCGAATTAAAGACTTTAATAAACCCGTTTTGCAGCACGTCTTTAGCCTCCTGCTCATCGGCCATGTACCTGATACATATCAGCAGCATTTCAGGAGCGTATTTGTCAAAAAGGTGGTTGTAAGCTGCACGATCATTGCGTATACAGGCTTTAATCAGTTCGTCTTCTTCCATCTAGCCGGAGCGCTTATCATTTAAATTATTAGCCAAATATAAATGAAAAAAAATGCCATATACTCGTATTTACAACATTTTTTTATTGACCGGTATATTTTTAAGCAATTATTTTTCAGAAATAAATTATTGAATTTCAATGTTTTAAAAGAAATTAGGCGGATCAAAAAAAATATTTTCAATTTTTTATTTCCCAAACCGGGCACGTTTTTTCTTTTTGTCGTCTAATAGGCAGAAGACTTTAGCAGACATCTTAAAATTTGGGTACCCGTTTAGCATGGCTTGTTAGCTAATGTCCAATAATTGATAACTTGAAATAAAAAACAAAATATGAAACGAATATTGCTTACATTTGTGTATTTGGCTTTTATAACTATTTTAAGTAGCTGCATACATGAACACGATTGCGAAATTGAACCTGATCCAACTAATAACATTGAAGATGGGTTTACTTCTGCCCTCGAAACGGATTTTATATCACAGCTTGATCCGGTCACCAAAAAGGAAATCAGGATACGAAATAACCTGGGTGGCTCCCGGTTTTATGAGGAGGGTTTTATCAGATTTAATGATTTCACGGAAGTTAAAGAATATGTACAGGAAGCTACCTTGAAATTATATATCCGGGCCAACCCCAAGCCCTATATCTTTTTTCCCAATAATTACACTTTGCGCATCTCGGCTTTGCAGGAAGGATGGAATGAAAATACTTTAAGCCATGCCAGCAAGCCCCGGGCCCAGGAAATGATGACCACCACATTTGATGCAGACAAGCTAAAGCCCGGAGACCTGTACGAGATAGATGTGACGGAAATTCTGAACGATCAATTCACCAACAAAAAACCCCACCACGGTTTTAGCATTGCCCTCGTTGGCAACAATGACAATGAAAGTCTTGCCATCTCTTTTTACTCCTCAGATAACGGAGATGAAGCGCTGAATCCAGCTTTAGATGTAGTGTATGAATGGTAGCATGGTGTAAGTGTGAGCGTGGACAGGTTATGTGGAGGATTTCAGTTGCTTTTTTATTCCTTATCTAAAAAGGGATAATTAATCCTTCCCTGGGGAAGGTGGCCCGGCGGGTATGTGTCGACTAAGATAAATGAATTGGCCGGAAGGGGTAATTGCTGAGAGTGAAGGTACTTGAAGTTTTTTGAACATTGTAATACAAAAAGCCTGCTGTTGTTTTTTAACATGGCAGGCTTTCTTTTATACAATTGCGTTGGACTTTGGCCACGGGCAAGTCATAGACTCAGTTATTTTGTTCATCTGGTACAAAAGGGGTTCCTTTTCCGGTTTCGCAATAGGATTTCATACTGTCCAGAAACCTGCCCCAATGGTGGTTGCAGAAGCCATAAAATTCAGATTCTTCTTTCCAGTTGAGGTGTGCAAACCGTAACATTGTGTTGCCGTCTCCTTTTTCAATGTCAAACGAAAGGTCAGTGCCGATCCATTCATGATCACCGTCTACACATTTCCACGCCACGTGGGTTGGGGACTGGAGTTTGGTGACCTTCATTTTATTAAAATATTTGTCGCCAAAGCGGTGCTCATTAATGTAGCCCACCTCGGCTTTTGCATTGGCTTCGGTAGTCCACCAGTTTTTGATTCCCACTTCAGTAGTAATGGCCTGATATACGCTTTCAGGGGTGGCATCAATGGTTAAGACGTGTCGGATGTTAGGCATAATTTTCAATATTTAATGATCAGATAAATAATTATCAAGGTTATCAATTTTATCGTTCCAGAAGTTCACATAGAACGAGCTCCAATCGATAAGCGCTTTAAAGGGTTTGGGGTTAGCGGAGCATATCCTTTCCCGTCCTTGTTGTTTGATTTCCAGCAGATGGGCATCCTCCAATATCTTTATGTGCCTTGAAATAGCCTGGCGGCTAATATCAAATTTAGTGGCGATAGTTGTGATGCTGATGGCACTGGTCATAAAGACCATGTGAAAAATCTGCCTTCTGGCAGGATCTGATATCGCTTTGAAGAGGCGCTCGTTCATAATAGTTAGTCTTTGATGGTTAAAAAGTCCTGCAATTGGCCAAGGATCCTGGTCCAGCCCTTAATATGTTCTTCAAACCAATCTACAGGTGAAACGGAGGTTTCAGAAAATCCGGCATGCTGAAGCTTGAGCAGCGTGCCGTTGTCCGTTTCAATAAGTTCCCATTGTACATGGGTAATGCTGTCTAAATGGTTTCCCTGCCAGGAATAGGCCAGTTTGTACGGAGGTATTATTTCCGTCACCTGGCATTGTATGATGCCATCCCAGCCATCCCTGGCTATACCGCGAAAGTAAAACTCCACCCCTACCTGTGGCTTAAAATTACTTTCCATAAACCATTTTTCCAGAATGGCCGGGGTTGTAAGCGCTTCCCACACTTTTTGGATGGGATACTTAAGATGACGTTCAATTGAAATAGTCTTACTCAAAATATGCAACATTTTTGTTGCGAATATACAAGACATCCGATTATTATGCAACAAAAATGTTGCGCATTATAGTGACGATGACTGCCCAAGCTCTTATCCACTTGCCATTCCACAAATTAATCCCTAATTTGAATGATCAAACTTTCATTTTTTTAGTCGCTACTTACCTAAAACACATGAAAAAACTAACCATTGCTTTATTGAGCCTTGCATGGCCTTGCTTGCTGTTGATAGCTTCCTGTGCTTCGGATGAAGGCGGTGGAGGCAATTGCAGTATTTCTTGCGGAGGTTTCGGTACAGGGCAGCCGTTTGTACAAACCAACCATCCCGGTACGACAGAATCAGATTGTATGAAAATGGGGGAGGAAAAGGGTCGCAGTTGCAAAACGTCTTTTTGTCCTCCGACCGGAGATCCGGATGATTGTTATCAGGTCTACCCGTGAATTGAGTGTGGAGTGTGAGTGTGAAGTGTGAAGGGGTTAGGATGGTATTTTCGAGATTGGGAGTGTTCTGATGCGCTTTTTGGAGGCTTGGTATACGGCGTTGGCGATGGCGGCAGCGGTGGGGCCTTGTGCAGCTTCGCCTGCACCAACAGGGGATTCGGAAGGCCTGTCGATTACGTTGACATGTACCTGGGGTACCTCTGAAAACCTTAGTATCGGGTAGCTGTTCCAGTTAAGGCTGGTAACATGTGTTTCGTCATATTTAACGGCCTCTTTCAATGTCCAGCTGGCTGCCTGGATCATACCTCCCTCCGTTTGGTTTTTCAATCCGTCCAGGTTGATCACCTCGCCCGCATCTATGACTGCCCATAATTTCTGTAACTTTATCTCTCCATTTACAGTTACCGTTAGTTTGGCTGCCACACTACAATACGCAGCCCCATTCCCGTATCGGGTAAACCCGTAACCTACTCCTTCTTCATCGCTCGGTGTGTCTTTTTCTACCATATCGCGAAGCTTCTCAAGAACTGCGACGGAACGCTCGTCGGTACTGTTAATAATTCTGAAGGTGACCGGGTCTTTTCCTGCCTTCTCCGCCAGTTCATCCATAAATGACTCCAGCGCAAAGATATTGGCATAGGCCCCCAGGCTTCTTAATGCAGAGGTCCGTAATGGCCCCTTAAAGGATCGGATGTCGATATTGACATTAGGGATGTCGTAATAGGGAGCTGCATTCCGGTAGGTCCCTCCTTTCCATCCCGGAGGTTGAGGAGTGAGCGGCTCGCTAAGGTATTGGGCTGCCAGCAGGTTGCTGGCTGATCGCGGCCGTGCCGTGTGTGTGTCGGACCATATTTCCCCATACCAGTCTGAAATCTTGCCCGCGCTGTTCAATTTTGCCTGTAATGACATGATCATGGCACTGCCATATGGCTCCCAGCCATGTTCATCGCTTCGCGACCACTGTAACCTGATATGTTTTCCGGGATAAGCCATCGCTAATATAGCAACATCCGCAGCCACATCATCGGCCCCGTTATGCCCGTAACATCCCGCACCGGGCACGCCTTTGATATGTACCTGCTCATCTGTAAGTCCCACCAAAGCACTAATCGATTGGCGCAACGGGTATACACCCTGACTGTGCGACCAGATAGTTAGTTTTCCACCTTTAAAGATGGCCAGGGCACAGGACGGACCGATTGCCCCATGCATGATGTAAGGCTTGAAATAAGTGGCTTTTGCGGTTGCATCGGAGGGTTCAAAGGCTCTTCCTTTCTCAATAGCACTTTCCTGTTCGTTAGGCAGGGCTTCAATTTGTTGCTGCAGGGACTCCCCCACTGTCAATTGGCGTTTGACAGACCACTGGATATTTTTTTTCAAATACGCCTGACCCTTTACGGCATCATATTCATCGGCAGCAATGACGCCTATAAAGCTGCCATTGACCACCAGTCTGCCAATTCCGGGCACAGCAGTCCGCAATGCGTCTTCATTTACTTTTTTCAACGTAGCATGATAACCTGCCGGTCGTACGATCCTGGCATGAACCATCCCCTCAAACCGGAGATCGTGGATAAATACCTGCTCACCCCGGACCATCAGTTCCAATTCCTTTCTTGGAATCGGTTTTCCTACCCATTGATGTTGATGTTTGGGCTTAATTTTAGCCTTTCTGTTTAAGGCTACATCCAGCTGTTTTCCATCCAGCAACGTATAAAATGAAATGGTTTTCCCTCCTTTTTGATAAATCATTCCGTCCTTCACATGCAAATCGCTCGCCGCTACCTTTAATTGTTTGGCAGCCAGTTCCAGCAGTTGTTCTCTTGCCGTAGCAGCAGCATAGCGTATGGACATGGCGCTGGTCTCGATGGAATTACTGCCAACCGTAAAGCCTTCATCGGGTGTTACCTCTGTCTCCGCCAAACGCACGCTTACTTTACTAATGTCGGTATTCAGTTCTTCCGCGGCTACCTGGGCTACTGCTACGCTGATACCTTGCCCCAGCTCCATTTTACCGGTAAAAATACGAATAGTGCCATCTTTCAATATTTCAAGCCACGCCCTGACAAAGGCAGGGTCAAGGTTGCGTTGTAAAGGTTCAGCATTAACCCCGGCGCCCTCAGTGGGCGATAAACAACCCGAAAGGAAAGATATTCCAATGACCAGGCTCCCGGAACGTTTCAGAAACTTTCTCCTTGTGGATGATACTACTTTATCCATGGTTAAGGCTTTAAAGTTTTGGCAGCGGTATTAATGGCCTTTTTCACCCTGTCATGGACGCCGCAGCGGCACAACACCCGCTGCATTCCCTGATTGATAACTTCCTCGTCGGGGTTTGGGTCTTCATTCAGGAGTGCAACAGCGGCGATCACCATGCCATTTAAACAATAACCGCACTGGGCTGCCTGGTGCTCAACGAATGCCTCCTGAACCGGATGCAGGTTTTTATCTTTCATTAACCCTTCAATGGTAACAATTTTCTTACCGACAGCAGTGGAGGCCGGTATCATACAGCTTGACACCGGTTGGCCGTCGAGCAATATCAGGCAGGCGCTGCACTGTCCCTGTCCACATCCGAATTTCGGCCCATTCAATGCCAGCTGATTTCTCAAAATATACAGGAGCGGTGTTTTAGTGTCATCAATCTGAATGTTGTGCCGGTGACCGTTAACATGGATGGAGATGGCTTCTTTCATGAATGGCAACTTTAATATAAAGTTTAAAACTAGTTGCTAATGTTTTTTACACAAAATTTGAGCTGAATGTCTTAAACTAAATATACTAAACTATTCAATTGATTTATAATTTTTCTTACACAGTTCCGTAACCGGCAGGCCCCGGTCAACGATAGACATCATTCCTGACCAATAGTGCCACCATTCTTTTTAAACTGTACCTCCAGGTCCTCCTTTTTATCCAAATCATATTTAATCCTCAAAGAGTGCTCGGTGTCAACCGGGACATTAAAGCTTTGCCAAAAAGCTTCATCATAGGGGTAATCAGCAAGATAAATATCGCCCCCTTTCTTAACTTTTCCCTGTGTTTTATAGGCAATGGGAGCAGTGTCATAGACTACCATTTCCTCGTACATATCGAGAGTACCTTTGGTATTGCCCTCAGTATCAAAGGCATCGTGCCTCGAAAGTGCAGAACTGTAAGAGAGATAAAGTTTGCCGTCCACCTCAACGTATTTCACCTGGGTTTCGCCACCTGTAAAGGCAATCCGGAGGCTGTCTGACAAGCCATAGGGCTTAGGCCTTTTGATGATCGTAGCGTCGTCAATGGCTACCACGGCATGATCTTTACTTCGCAGGTATACATTGGCCTTATAACTTACGGAAGAGGAATCTTTAAGACTTACCTTTATCCAATAGATCTCCCGACCATCAAATTCGGTAATCCCGCCCAGCGAATAATGGTAGTTTTTGACCAGCTTCTTATTCAGAAAAAATCGCCGGTTGCGGATATTGTCTTTTTTTAAGTAGTTAAAAAGGAAGTTGCTACCCTGTCGCCATTTGATCTGCCGGTAATCATTGCTTTTCCGGTATTGCGTCACCACGGCCTGGTATCCCCCCGATTGATCAAAACCTTTGTCGGCTATGGTGACCGCGGCTTCAAATAGCCTTACAAAGCTATCATTTTCTTTGAAGGAGGTTCTGTAAAAAGCTTTTAAATGGTAAGGATTTTCCGCATAGTTGGTTGCTGATTTCCGGATGGCAGATCGAATGACGGCTTCCGGATCTACAGCAGTAATCACCACATTTTTCAACGTTATAACAGTGTCCTGCAATTGAATAATCTCATTATTCAGAATATCCTGAATTTTGACCGTTTTATTTTTATAACCAATACATGAAAATACCAACGACTGATTTTTAAAGGATTCATCCATCATCAATGAAAACATGCCCTCTTCATTGGCGCTGACGCCCAGGCCCTGGTTTGGTAGCCTGACATGAGCATTGGGTACCGGCTCACCTGTCCGGGCATTCCTGATGGCCCCCTTTACTTTGAAATTGGCTTCTCCCTGCCCGTAGGCGAGTACCGGGATGACCAGCAAGAAAATAACGATCCACTTCATGGTCTAAATTGGATTTACGACGTTGACTTTTTAAGTTTCTTATCGTAGAATGCCACGAAGGTTATAAAGGTTGTCTTGCTGCAAAACTATGTTCTTATCCAACAAAAAATGAAGAGGTTTTTAAGCTTTCACACCTGCTATTATCGGACACACAAAACGCAGTGAAATACTTAAACTTATTGAATTGCCTGGGCAGGCCGGCCAATTAATTACTTAATGTGTTAATATAAATAATAAATTATAAACATCTAATTATCTGTAACTTATATACTCTTAACATCGCAACCTCTACCAAAATAGAGATTTTATCGGATCCGCCTATCCATAGCATACGTTTCGATAATCACTCACTGCGTAACGAACGCACGGGATTGGCTGCGGCGGCCTTAACAGATTGCCAGCTAACCGTAAGCCATGCAATTAACAAAGCCATAATTCCCGCTACGATAAAAGTACCAGGGCCAATATCTATGCGGAAGGCAAATCCTTCAAGCCATTTGTCCACTATTATGTAAGCGACAGGAATAGCCAGCACAAAGGCAAAGATCACCAATTTGGTAAAGTCTTTGGACAGCAGCAAGATGACACCGGGGATGGAAGCGCCAAGCACTTTTCGAATGCCAATCTCTTTGGTTCGCTGTTCTGCCATGAAAGCGGCTAGTCCCAGTAATCCAAGGCAGGCTACCAGAATAGCCAGGCCGGTAAAAATAGAGAATACCTTTCCCAGGCGTTGTTCCGCTCTGAACAAGGCATCATAACTTTCATCCAGAAAGTGATATTGAAAAGGCTCACCAGGTGTATGTTTCTTCCAGGCATCCTCCATCATTGCCAGCGTAGCAGGCATATTGTCTCCTCTCACACGTACAGACATCAGGCCTCCCTGTTTGGTCAGAAACAGTGCCAGGGGTCTGATTTTATTCTTCAAAGTTTCATAGTTGAAATCTTTAATCACGCCAACAATCTTAAATTCCTGTCTGCCATTGTCTCCTCCAAAATACTCCAATGTCTCATTCACAGCCTGGTTAAGGCCAAATGCATTGACGGCGGCCTCGTTAAGCAATATGGCCGTCGTGTCTGTGGGGAAGTCGCGGGAGAAATTCCGCCCGTCCAGGAGTTCAATTTCCATGGTAGCCAGATGTTCGTAATCCACATGGTACGTGGAAATCAATATATCGTCTTCTGTACCCTTTTTTCTGAAAACCGTCGTATTGTTGACGCCGGGCGGCACATTGTTGGAGATAGAAGCATTAATCACCTGTGATTGATCAATCAATGCCTGCTTCAATGTATTTTGCTGTCCTCTGGACAAAGGCCACATCCCTTCGATTACCACAACATTTTCTTTTTCAAAGCCAAGGTTTTTAGTGCGCGTGTACTCAAGTTGTTCATACACCAGGATCGTGCAGATAATCAAAGTGATCGATATAAAAAATTGAAAAACGACCAGTATATTCCGGATACCGCTACTTTTCATGCCCGCTTTCAGCCTTCCTTTCAGCACTTCCACCGGCCGGAATGAGGAAAGGTAAAACGCGGGATAACTTCCGGCAATAACGCCTACGGTCAACATCAACCCGGACAGGGCCATGATAAACCAGGGTTTGCTAAATAATGCTGCTGAAATTTCCTTCCCGGAAATATCATTGAAGGGAGACAACAATAAAGCGGCCGCACCCAATGCCAGCAAGGTGGCGATAAGACTAAGCACTACCGATTCAGTAATGAATTGCCAGACCAGTGTGCTGCGCAATGATCCTAACGTCTTTCTCACACCGACTTCCTTGGCCCTGTTAGCAGATCTGGCAGTGGCCAGATTCATAAAATTAATACAAGCCAATAAAATGATAAAGAAGGCAATAGCACCAAAAATGTAGACATAAGTAATATCCCCATTGGGCTCCAATTCATCGTTAAGATTGGAATGCAAATGGATATCAGGCAAAGGTTGTAAAAAGAAACCGTATTTATTGCCCTGTTGCGCAAATGTTTCTAAGGATATCCCCATAAATTGCTGCACCTCGGGGCCTACATATTTAATAACCATGGACACAAACTTCTCCTCCAATGATGCGGAAGAGGCTTCCTCATGCAATAAAAGATAAGTAACAAGGTTGTTGTTTAGCCAGACCTGATCCTTGTGATTGGGCCAGCCAACCATAGCGCGCAACATGGAGAAATGCAAATGCGTATTGGGTGGAAGCTTTTCAAGAACGCCGGTTACCTTATGCGGGATTCTTTCGGCGCCAATCAGTATGGTCTTTCCAAAAGCTGATTCTTTCCCAAAATATTTTTGGGCCACATCCTGGGGAATTACTACTGTATTGGGCTCGGTGAGTGCAGTGGCAGGATTGCCTTCCAACAGCTTAAAACCAAACACATCAAAAAAGGATGAATCGGCAAAGTACACCTTTTCCTCAAAAATGGCAGTTTCCCCATACCTGATAATCTGTTGTCCCCAATAAGGAAAGATGCGAGTGGCATTTTCAACTTCCGGAAACTCTTCCACAGCGGTAAATGCCAGGGGCGGACAGGAACTGGTGGTGAAAATTTCCTGTTCGGCAATCTTACCGTTCAGGCCTACACGATAGACCCGGTCGGCTTTTTCATGGAAGGTATCATAGCTAAGCTCATGGTGAATATACAGGAGAATGAGCAGGCAGCTGGCTATCCCTATGCTGAGACCTACTATGTTTAAACCGGTGTAAAATTTTTGATTGGCAAGTGTGCGGAAGGTGATTTTCAAATAGTCCTTAATCATTGTGGCGCAGTTATAATAACGGTATTTTTTAAAGTTATACTTATTAGAGTGAAATGTCCGGCGAAAGGTTGCATTCGGGGGTGCTTTAATTTTAGCTAGCGTTGATTAACAAAACTACAAGGTTGTCTCTTAAGAACAAAACCGCCATTAAGCGGTTTTGTTTAGATAAAAATTTTATACAAAAAATGTAGCTGCGCCTAGTTATCCTCCGTTATGGTCACGTTTCTGAACCAGCCCTCTTCACTGTCTACCCACAACCCTATCTTACCTTCCCTCCTTTTACTTATCTGCTCAACAACAAAAGTGGGGGTAGCGGAATTGTTTACAAAGACCTTCACTTCAGGATAATTAATGACAATTTTGGCATGAAACCAGTCATTCGGATTGGGAACCGGTTGAATGGCGCTTTCATACTTTCCGGGATATTTTTTTCTTAAGACATGCCAGACATTTTTGGGGGCATCGATGTACTGCATGGCGTTATTCTTTTTTTCCACGCTTTTAAAGTTAAAAGGGCGAAAATAAACAGCATCGTAGTTTTCGTCGTCTGCGCCGTGAAAGGCCAGCCCTACAAAGCTATTGCCTCGTTCATCTTTTCCTTTTATATCTAATTCAACAGTACCATTTTTGAAATTGACACCGTTAACCCAAAGTATAGCCGTTCCCCCGGCCTCTTTGAGGTGGATCACGTCTCCTTCGAAGCTAGCTTTACCACGGTGCTCGGTCCAGTTTTTGGAGTTAGCCTCGATAAAAGTTTGTGCATTCAGATAATGACCTAGCAGGATGCCTATGGTCGCGATAAAAATTGTTGTTGATTTCATAAGTTTTCTGGCAATGGTAATTATTCATTTTTAAGTACGTTAACCGGGTTGGTGGTGGCAGCATTAAAGGTTTTCCAGCTGACGGTTATTATCGCAATCAGCAGTGCCCCCAGGCCTGAAAGGATAAATGGCGCCCCGGTCAAGTCAATTCTGAAGGCGAAATTCTCCAGCCAGCTGCGCATGGCCATCCAGGCAATGGGGCACGCAAATACAAAGGCAATAACGACGAGAAGCAGGAACTCCCTGCTCAACAGTCTCACGATATGATTTACCGAAGCGCCCAAAGCTTTTCGAATACCGACTTCTTTACTTCTTCTGGCGGTGGTGAATGCGGAAAGGCCAAATAGTCCCAGCGAAGCAATCAGAATGCTCACCCCGGAAAAGATCCCGAATATATGCGCAAACTTTTTATCCTCGTTGTACTGATCTTTAAATACAGTGTCGGTCATTTCATAATGAAATACATCTTCCGGAAATAACCTGTCATATATTGACTTTACCTCCATGAGGGAATTATTTAAATTGCCAGTGTTGAACCTTATGGTCATAAATCTATTGGTAGGTGTGTACCAAAACATTACGGGTTGCGTCTCCTGGTGAACGGATGACCAGTTGAAATCTTCGAGTACACCCAAGATGTAAAATTGACCGCCATTGAGGTTTGTAATAATTTGCCCGACAGCGTCTTCATTACGTTTGAATCCCCATGTTTTGACCGCGGTTTCATTGACAAGTACTTTGTTTACTTTTTGGTGGCCACCGGTATTTCTCGACATACCTTCGGTGAATGGCGTTCCGGCAACTAACTTGAGTCCATAAACATTGGCAAAATCATGATCAACTCCGGTACCCGTAACAGTTTGTATGCCAGCTTGTCCGGCACTGTCAACTTCAAAAAGATGTGGAAAGTTTAGCCCCCGTCCTGCCTGATTACCGGTGAAAGAAACACTGGCAACGGAGGAAAGCGTGAGGATTTCCTTTTTTAACACCGGTTCGGCACTTATGCTATTCATGCCTTCCGGTAGTAACCTTGGACTTCTTATAGTAACCAGCTCACCCATTTCCAGGCCAATATCCTTCTTTTGCATGTAGTTTAATTGTTGGAAAACGACGGTGGTACAAACCAGAAGGGCGATAACAGGAGTATATTGTAAAACAATTAATACCCTCCTGAGATTGGAACGCCCGGTAGGCGCTGAGAAGTTTCCTCGCAGGGCCGTGATAGGTCGAAAAGAAGAAAGAACAAAAGCAGGGTATGCCCCGGAAAGCACAACCCCCAGTAAAAAGACCCCACCGAATAAAATTAAGAAGGGTTTACTCAACCAAAAAGTAGGCGTAAAACCCAGGTGAGAGAAGGAGTTGATAGTAGGCATTAGCAGCAATAACAGCAGGAGCGCCAGCACAAGTGCTGTGAAATTCATCAAGGTGGCTTCGAAAAAGAATTGCCACTTGATATTGGATCTGTTTGCACCGGTAACTTTTCGAATACCAACCTCTTTGGCTCTATCCAATGACCGGATGGTAGAAAGATTAACATAACTTATAAAGGCGATCACGAGCGTTATGATGGCGATAACCGTGAGAAAATAAACAATCTGATCATTTCCGGTCCTGGTAGTTAACTGTACCGAACCGAATCCTGTCACACCAAGGTCGGTCTCCCTGTCAAAATAAACCGATTTCATTGGCTGCAGCACCGTACTCAGTTTGATGTTATTCCGTCGGAGGTTCTCGCCAATATGACGGTCTACAATGCCTGTCATTATATTTTCTACTTTTTTTATATCAGAATCCGGGGCGATAGAGACAAAGGTGGTGTATTCATCCGAGCCCCAGGCCATATTCTTTAGGGCCTGCTCAGAAAGATTGTTGAGAAAATTCAGATTTGGTATAACAACCTCAAATTGAATATGGGAGTTTTGAGGGATATCTTTAAGCAAACCGGTAACAACAAAACTTTGAGGAGCATCCAGCAGCGCGTAGTCGACAATTTTGCCAATAGGATTTTCCGAACCAAACATTCTTTGCGCCATGCGCTCCGTTAATAAAATGGCCTGAGGCTGCTGAAGCGCTGTATTGACGTCTCCGGAAAGCAACGGAAAGGAGAAAATGGACAGGAAGGTTGTGTCCACAATAATCGCCCGGATGTCTTTGAAGGTGTATTTATCTTCTCCTTCAGTATGGCTTATCGTTGGGCCTTCCTGGAAAAAATCAGCCTGTATTCTTGTAAAGTTTTCTAACTCCGGTATCTCGGTGGCAAAGGCCTCCCCCGCCCCATAAAAAATATGGGAGAAGGTTTCGGTGGTTTGACCATTCACCTCGGTTTTGAAAGCTACACGATAGATTTGATCCACTTTTTCATGAAATTGGTCCGCGCCCCTTTCTATGGTAACATATTGAAAGATAAGCATACTACAGGCAAGACCGAGGGTAAGACCTGCCAGGTTGATGGCGGAATATGTTTTATATCTGGCGATGTTCCGCAGGGCTGTGGTATAATAATTTCTTAACATGTTAAAGTTGATTAAGGGTGAATGACGATCAATCGGTTTTTTCCGGATGGCAAAAGGTTGGATGAATCCTAATACAGTAAGCACGTAGTCCCAGTAAGCTTTTCTTGCCCCGTTTTTGTGAAACTGATAGGCGTATTCTTCTAATAAATCACCATATATTTCTTCCAGCAGATGTGGTGCACAAATCCGGTGTAACAATTTTGTGGCCCAGCGCGGAGGGTGTTGACGTTTTTCCATCATATCTCGGATATAGGTTTTATTGATGTCATATTCCATAGCCTCTGGCGCACAAATTGAATTTCCTGTAATATCCTTATCCCTGCTTCAGAAGCCGTAAACATACGTTTACGCCTCCCCCCTCGCACCGCTGTGGGCGCGCCCATTGTCGAGTTAACCATTCCTTTATCCATCAACCGGTGCAGGGCGGCATGCACCTGGTTAAGTTTTACGGAGCGGCCGGTTTGTTCATTTATTTCATGCATGATAGACACGCCGTAGGCATGGTCTCCCAAGGCGGAGACAGTGAGCAACACTATTTCCTCAAATTCGCCTAAAAAGGAACGTTTTTTCATTAAATCTATTTTTGCTGATAAAATGTATAGTTAGCAAATGCCTTTAAAAAAACCAAATTTGCCATTGAAATTATTTTGTAAGAAGTTATACAACCGGCCTATTCAACAGGTGAGCAAAGTTGTATGCAGGTGTTAACGTTAAAGTCCGGCTACTAACGTTGTTGCCAGGCTAAAGATTTGGTGAAACTTGTTTGATTGTAGATAAAAATAGGCTAAATTGTTATGACATGTATTAGCAGCAATACCATGTCTCCAGCCCTTAACCAACAAGCACTTTGGAAAAAATTCAAAAAAGGAAACCGCCAGGCCTTTGAGGCAATATACCGGGAGTACTATTCTTCGCTGTATTTCTATGCTGTAAGAATAACCGCCAACAAGTCCCTGGCACAGGAATGCGTACAAGATCTTTTTGTAACACTTTGGAAAACAAAAAAGGGATTGGCAGACATCTCCAATATTAAGCCTTATCTTTTTAAATCGCTGAACCGGCTTATAGCCAGGTCCGCGCCATCTTTTTACGGTGGTCCGCATACCGCAAAAACCAAAACAGACATAGCCTTTTCACCGGAGGATTTACTTATCGAGGCACAAGACGACTTGCGCAAACGAGAGACATTGACAACTGTTTTGAATTCTTTGCCCGCCAGGCAAAAAGAGGTAATTTATCTTAAATATTATGAGGAGTTAAGTTATGCGGAAATAGCTGAAACGCTACAGATCAACTACCAGTCTGTAATCAACCTCATGTATAAGGCGTTTAAGAAACTACGCCTAAAGACCGCACTGAAAAGGCTCATCAATGATTACAACACCTTTCCGTTTCTAATGCTGAGTGCGGAATTGTTTTAAAAATGTCAACCGGCCAGCCCAAATACTTTCTTTTTTAATAAATGACAAAAATATTTTTTTGTCATTAAAAGTTGGTGTTAATCATCAAGTTATCAATGAAACAGCCAGTTCCTTAACACTAATACGCAAAAAAGCACTATTCTTTACAAATAGTTTTTCATTACCCGGATAAGTATTCAAAGACGGAGAGTATGAAAAGGGCCGGTAATGCCTCTTAATGGAAAAAACCCTTGAAGCATTGAAAAAAGCACCCAAGATCGTCACCCGTTTAATTGAGGACAAGAGTTTCCAGGCATGGACCATTAAATCAAATACATCCGACCAGGCCTATTGGGAGGAATGGATATCGCTTCACCCTGAATATCGGGAGCAAGTGGATATCGCCGCTGAAATCATTCGGGGAATAAAGTTTTCCCGCAAGCGACTTTCACCTGCGGAAATTAACGAAGCATGGCAAGACCTCCGGCACAAAATAGGAGAGCCGAAAAGATTCCGGAATACCTGGTTAAGCGCCGCTTCACTGGCTGGCCTGGCGATCATTACCACTGCCTTATGGCTATGGCTTTCCCCAAAAGCGGATGAGGTAGTCTATCAGACACCTTTCGGTAAAACCGCTTCCTGGCAACTTCCGGATGGCTCAAAGCTTACGTTAAACGCCCATTCAAAGGTTACTTACAAGGTATCAGACCAGCCGTATCCCATTAGAGAGGTTTCATTAGATGGCGAAGCCTATTTTGAGGTGGTTCACCTGGGCGAAAACGAAGCCATTCCGTTTTTGGTAAAAACACCGGATCTGACCATAAAGGTGCTGGGGACAGAATTTAATGTAAGCACAAGACAAGGCCTTACCCGTGTGGTACTCGATGCCGGCAACGTGCAATTGCAGCTGCCTACTGAGGCTGTAACCGCCATGAGCCCGGGGGAGCTTGTAGAATATACACCGCTGGATAATGAAATACGTAAGGAGCGGGTGGATACCGAGGTCTTCACTTCCTGGCGAAAACATCTTTTGAAATTTGACGATACGCCGCTTGGCAAAGTGGCCCTGATCATTGAAGACAATTACGGGGTTGATGTAACTTTCGAAGACCCCAGTCTCAGACTTATCCGCGTTACCGGTGAGATATCAGACAAAAACCTGGAAACGCTTTTATTGGCTTTATCAAAGCTTTTTGACCTTGATGTTGAACATTCAAGGCATGCGGTCCACTTCAAAAAAATGACGAAACCTTGATGAACCTTAACTAAAACTACCATGAAACCTTCTTCCACCCTCCTTAAATGGTTAACCTGCGCTGCCTGGCTGGCGATTACCTGGCCGGTGGCAATGGCTCAGGATCATGCCGCTTTACAAGTGGCACTCTTGCAAGATCAGCAGGTCCCGAATGAAAGAAAACTTGTAGACATCATTCAATCACTCCAGGAACATTACCAAGTTTCGTTTTTGTATGATAAAACACTCATAAAAGGACAGGCGACCACGGTCCGCCTGGATTTAAAAGCCGGTATTGAGGCCAATCTTAAGAAGGTGTTTCACAAAACGAGCGCACTTACTTATCAAAAGATCGACCTTCGAACTTATATTATTTTGAAAAAAGACCGCAAAGACCTGCTCATTGACATGCTCAATGCGGCACCGGCGCAAGACAAAAATAAGAGTGGATCTTCCGGATTCAACCGGCAATTACAATCTTACATAAACGAAGGCCGGCTATATCGGAGCACATACAGAACAGCGGAAAAAACCATCAGCGGTAAAGTTACCGAGGCAGGTTCCAATACGCCGGTTCCGGGTGTAAACATCCTTGTAAAAGGCACAAATACCGGATCAGTCACCGGTATTGATGGCAGCTATACCCTTGTGGCTCCCGATGATGCTAAAGTACTGATTTTTTCTTCTGTCGGCTACGTGTCCCAGGAAGTTATGATCAATGGCCAAAGTATCATCAACGTGGCCATGGTTCCTGACGTCACACAGTTGGGAGAAATAGTGGTCACCGCCCTGGGGATAAAGAAAGAATCCAGAAAAGTGGGTTACGCCACCAGCAATGTCGATGCCAGGGAGATTACCGAAAACCGATCTCCAAACTTTATCAATGCTTTGCAGGGAAAAGTGGCTGGGGTGAATATTTCGGCACTGGGCACAGGACCAGCGGGAACTTCGAAGATCCGCATCAGGGGGCAATCGTCTATTGCCGGTCAGAATAACCCGTTAATTGTCATCAACGGTGTACCGATCGATAACACTAATTTTGGTACTAACCCCAGAAATGAAGCCTCGGACAGTTCCATCGGTGTCAGAAGTGGCGGAGGGAATACCTCCGATGGCGGGGATGGACTTTCAAGCATTAACCCGGATGATATAGAAAGCATGACCATTCTAAAAGGCGCCACCGCTGCAGCGCTATACGGATCGAGAGCTAAGGACGGTGTTATTATGATTACTACTAAAACCCGTGGAGATGGGGAAGGCATCGCCATCACTTATAACATTAACTATACCAATGAATCACCGCTGGATTTTACGGATTACCAGTACGAGTATGGCCAGGGTGAAAATGGCGTGCGACCCACCACACCCAATCCCACTTCAGGTCAGTGGTCTTTTGGGGAACGTTTTCAACCCGGCATGACCCAGGTTTTGTTTGACAACCTGATACTGCCTTATGCACCGGTCAGGGACCGTATCAAAAAATTCTACCGGAATGGTCAGAATATAACCAATACCGTGACCCTGTCTTCAGGAGGGGAAAAAGGCGGCTTTAATCTTTCCCTGTCAAATTTAAAAAGCCGTGGTATTGTGCCTAATCATACTTTTTCCCGGAAAACAATTAGTCTGGGTTTGACGCATAATTTTAATGAGAAATTCAACGTCTCAGCCAATGTCAATTACTCCAACGAATACAATAGAAACCCACCAAATGTGGCGCAGCAGGATAATACCATTCCGGTTACCATTTCCAACCTGGCCAACTCTATGCCTTTGGAAGTATTGGAAGCCAACGCCTTCAATGAAGCAGGAGATGAATATGTATATTCCAGATTCCGCAATCGAACCAATCCCTATTTTACCCTGAAAAGGCAATTTCAAAACATCCGTCGTGATCGCATTTTTGGAAATATCGTTTTAAAGTACAACTTATTACCTTGGCTGGCTGTACAGGGAAGGGTCGGTCAGGACTACTGGTCAAGGGATCAGGATTACAACAACTACCCCACCGGTCAGGCTTCCCGCCCTCCTGCCCCCAGCGGCTTCTCCAACGGAATCTATACCCAGGAATCCCGTCGCTTCCGGGAGATCAATGCTGATTTCCTGGTAACCGCCAGCCGTGAGATGGGAGATTTTGGGATAGACTTTAGTTTTGGTGCCAATCATATGTACCGCCGGTCTGACCTCAATAGTGTTCAGGTGATCGATTTCGTGATCAGAGATCTGTATACAGTGCAAAACGGGAGGGTAAAGGATCCATTGTATCAACTAAGGGAAAGAGGTGTTAATTCCCTATACGGATCAGCTGAACTTTCCTATAAAGGGCTACTCTATTTGAATGGGACATTGAGGAACGACTGGTTCTCTACCCTCTCCCCTAAAAACCGTAGCATCTTGTACCCCTCGATTTCACTTAGCTATGTCTTTTCCGAATCCCTTAAAAACCTGCCCTCCTGGCTCTCATTTGGAAAACTAAGGCTGGCTTATGCGGATGTAGGTAGTGATAGCGATGTCCAGGAATATTCAGACGTATTGTTTTACAGCATTAACGCTAATTTCCTGGCCAACGCCTCAGGCAATCCGCAGCCTTTGGGAAACATCACCGGAAATACCGTTCCCAATCTCGACTTGCGGCCAATGCGGGCTTCGGAAACCGAGATCGGTTTGGAGCTTAAGATGTTTGAAGGACGGGTAAACTTCGATATTGCCGCCTATCAAAAGCTAACCCGAGATCAGATCGTCTCCGCAGAAATATCCGATGGCAGCGGGTTTACCAATACGCTCATCAATAGCGGAGAAAGCCGGAATCGCGGTGTTGAAATGCTGTTGCATGTGGTTCCCTATGAGTCCGCTGACTTCACATGGAATTTTACCTTCAACAGCGCTTACAACAAAACAAAGGTATTGAGCCTTCTGACAGATACACCGGGAGACCGGATCACCGTAGGCCGTCATGTATTCAACGGAGAGCTGCGGCAAATCGTTGGCCAGGAAATCGCACAGCTGGCCGGATTTGGCTACCTCCGGGATGACCAGGGACGCCAGGTCTTTGGTGCAAACGGGGTAGCTTTGAGAACACCGGAAATCATTTCTTTTGGTAGTGCCCTGCCAACATGGGTGGGTGGTTTCACCAATGCCTTTAGTTACAAAGATTTAAGTTTTTCATTCCTGATAGATTTTAAACTAGGTAATAAAATGATGTCGGGAACTAACTTTAACGCGGTTCGTCACGGACTCCATAAAATCACCCTGGCCGGCAGAGAAGGTGGTGTGGTTGGAGACGGTGTTAATGAACAGGGAGAAGTAAATACCGTCGCCGCTGAGGTGCAGAGATACTGGGAGGTGGTGCGTTCGCAACAACTGGTGGAACCTATTGTTTACAATGGTGGCTTCTGGAAGCTTCGGCAAATTACGGTGGGCTATAATCTCACCAAACTATTGCCGGAACGTTTTCCCGTCAAAGCAGCTCGCCTGAGTTTAGTAGCCAATAATGTGCTAATGCTTAAAAAGTGGGTCCCTAACATCGATCCCGAAACCTTTGGATTCAGTTCAGATAACCTGGCAGGCCTGGAATCTACCGGCCTTCCTTCCACCCGTGGACTGGGATTTAATCTAAATGTAAAATTTTAAAAGAAATGTCATGAAAAAGTTGTTTATATATGGAATATTGGCGTTTTCACTCGCTATTGTGACCTCATGTGAAGACGACCTGGCCGAATTTAACATCAATGAAATTGATCCCACAGCCATTGATCCTGCCTTTTCGTTAAACAGTGCTATTTTGGGAACTTCTTTCCCTGTGAGCACTCTGGTATATGATATAGGCATAGTTCAGCAGATCATTTCACCTAATTCAGGGGTACTCACCGGCGCGAATTACAACCAGGATAACCGAAATTCCACCCAGGGGCTTTGGCAAGACTATTTTCGAACAGTGATCCGCAATACGCGCGATGTGATACGGAGAATTGAAGCGGATGAACCGGATCGGAACAACCTGAAACAGATGGCCAGAATTATCCAGGCTTTTGCATTTATGGTTTTAACCGATGCCTACGGCGACATTCCTTTTTCGGAAGCGGGAATGGCCTTTCCCGATCAAATATTACTCCCGGGCTACGACGATCAGCAGGCGATTTACACTGAGCTAATCCAGGAAATTGAAGAAGCCACCATAGCCCTCGATCAGGCAGGTATCATTGAAACATCTGATATTTTATATGAGGGAAACATTGATCAGTGGAGAAAATTAGGTTACTCCCTGTTGCTCAGAGCGGGCATGCGACTGACTAAAGTAGACCCGGGCACCGCCGCCCAGGTGGCCCAGCGCGCGTTCCAGGGAGGTGTTATGAATGCCAATGATGACAACATGATAATCCGCCATGATGCCAATTACAACAATAGCTACGGCCGTTTATTGAACGCTACTGAAGCCAACAATTTTTACCTCACAGAACCTTTTATCGATTTTCTGAAAAACACCAATGATCCCCGACTATCAGCCATTGCCGTAACCTATGTAGGGGCAGCTTCGGGGCCGGAACAGATTCCCGGTCCTGATGGCAATGGCTCAAGCGATCCGGCAACGCAGGTAGGAATGCCTATGGGTCACGACAATAATTCTGTTGTTGGCGTTGCTGCCGAACTGGGTTTAACAAGTTTTTATGAGTTTGCCCAGGCGGATCGCACACGGGTTGTGAAGCAAGATGCCCCGATGTTTTTAGTAACCGCCAGCCAGACGCAGCTACTATTGGCAGAAGCCGCAGAGAGGGGTTGGATTACCGGATCACCGGCAGATTATTACAATACCGGTGTGCGTGCGCATATGGAGCAAATGGCCCTCTATGACCCGGCATCAACGATTGCCGCTACAGCAATTGATACCTATCTTATCGATAATCCATTTTCCGCCGGCACAGCTTTGGAACAAATCAACGACCAATACTGGATTGCTTCTTTCTTAAATGGCCCGGAGGCTTTTGCGAACTTTCGAAGATCGGGGTTTCCCAACCTGACCCCTAACCCCTTCCCAAGTCAGGATATAAGCGGAGATTTTATACGCCGCCTTACCTATCCAAACTCAGAAATCTCCGTAAATACAGAAAACGTCAATGTTGCCATTGCCCGCCAGGGGCCCGACAATTTAGATACCCGTATATGGTGGGACCAATAAGCGAGACGCTCGCTCCCTTGGCGCGAGCATCCCGCTCGTGCCATCGTGTCATTCGTGTCCAAAAAACATAAACAACTGATTATCAATGCATAAAATTCCAAATACAAACAAACACTTAAATCAAATCCCACTCATCCTGCTCTTAGCCTTTCTTATTATCCCTAACGCTACCGCGCAGACACTTTCCAAAGAGCAGATGACTTTTTATACTGGCCGTTGGGAAGGTGAACGTTATGAAGATGGTCGTCCCAAAGTTTCTGATAACCTGCTGCAACGCATGCGTACGGTGACACACGAAGAAGCATGGGCAGTCATGAAAAATGAAGGTTACAAACACCAATATGAAGAGAATTGGTTGGTGATACATCCGGATAGTATACTGGTTGGAAGGGCCTTCACAGCTCAGTTTATGCCTGGACGGCCTGATGTTTATGAGGCCATACTTAAAAAGGGCCATGAAGAAGGACGGGTCAAAGGCCAAAACGCCTGGCCTGTAGATGCCTTGTCACGGGGAGACATTTATGTGGCTGATCAGTTTGGAGCGCACATTGACGGGCCAACTATTGGCGATAACCTGGCCAATGCTATCTTCGCCAATTCCGGCAACGGCATTGTATACAACGGCGCAATCAGAGACATTGCAGGCATCAAAGCGTTACCGGGCTTTGTTGCCTTTGTACGTAGCTATCACCCTTCCCATCATAATCCCTCACAAAATATAAACACTACGCTGATGGGTATCAATGTACCGGTCAATATTGGTAACGTCATGGTAATCCCAGGTGATGTCATTCTGGGCAAGAATGGAGGAATATCGGTAATCCCGGCCCACCTGGTTGAACAAGTCGTAACCACCTCGGAGGTCATTCGACTAAGAGACATGTTTGGACATTTGCGGTTACGGGAAAAAAAGTATACGGCAGGGCAAATTGACTCCCGGTGGAACAGTGAGATTGAAAAGGATTTTTCACAATGGCTTAGGCAAAATATTAATGAACTACCGGTGCCTCGCGCACAAATCCAATCCATACTAGAGAAACGAACATGGTAATATTTAAACATTAACAATGAAAAAATTAACAAATCGCCGGAATTTTATAACCAGGTCGGCCCAGGCCTCGATGGGTTTAAGTCTTATAACGCAATTTGGGAATGATCTTTTCATGGCCATCCAGCAACAATCCTTACACTCGGCACCTAGTGATTTGAAAATTACCTCGGTGGTTTGCGCCTATATTCGCAATGGCCATAGCCTTTTTGTCAAAGTATTTACCAATCAGGACGTTTGGGGAAATGGCGAGGCAGTTGACGCAACGCCGGGCACCTATCATCTGGTAAAAATCATGGGAGAACGGATCAAAGGTAAAAACCCGTTGAATATGCACCGGATTTTTGAAGATGTACGGCGCCGTGGTTTTTTTGAGGGCGCACAAGGTGGCATGTATATTTCTGTATTAACGGCCATTGAGTCTGCTTTATGGGACCTGGCAGGTAAAGCCCTGGGACTGCCGGTGTATCAACTTCTCGGAGGCAAATTCAGGGATCGCATTAGAGTGTATTGCGATACCGCCAGCAGCCGGGAAAAACCTGAAGTCATGGCACAACGTGCCAAGGCCGTGGTAGACGAACATAAATTTACAGCTGTGAAATTTGATATTGATGACAGCAATGATCCGCAGAAATACGATCCGTACAATTGGACTGTAAGCCCGGGTGAGCTGCAACGCATGCTAGACCAGATCAGTGCCGTAAGAGCGGCTTTGGGGCCGGCTGTAGATATATGTGTGGATATGCACGGTCGCTTTGACATGACTTCGGGAAAGCGGGTGGCAAAGGCCATGGAACCGTTGCAGCTCATGTGGCTGGAGGAACCTATTCCGGCTGAAAACGCAGATGCTTATCGGTGGATTACGGAAAGTACCAGCACACCTATATGCGCCGGCGAAAATCTTTACCTCACCTATGGTTTCAGAAGGTTGCTGGAAATTGGAGCTGTAGACATTATCATGCCCGACCTCCAGAAAGCCGGGGGATTGGGAGAAGCGCAGCGCATCGCCAACCTTGCCAATGTTTATTATACACCGTTTGCACCACATATGGTAGCTTCCTATTTAGGCGCTATGGCATCTGCACACGTCTGCGCATCCGTTCCAAACTTTTTGATACTCGAGTGGCAAATCTACTTTCATACCAACCCTATGTTTAAGGAAATTGTCAATTACGATGAACCCATGATTATCGATGGCTACATCCCCTTATCCGATAAGCCGGGGATTGGGGTTGAAATCAATGATGAAGGTCTGGCTAAATATGCGGATAAGGATCTTCCATTTTTTAAATAGCCATCAAATTCTTATTTTGAATACAGATTGACCTAGATAGCCTGCAATAAATACGATGACAACCGGAAAATGCGCAAGTGACCCGGCATTGTGTACAACTTTTAACTTATCTAAAAACATTTAATAATATGAAGACAAAAAGTATTCTGGAGCGCCTGAAGCCACCAAAAGCCAAAAAATGTGATCGCCGTGATTTCCTGCAAAAGGCAGGTATGGGCGGCTTGGGTATCGGCGCTTTTTTGCACAAACCTATTGAAGAAACCCTGGAATATACCACGCAAAAGGTAAACCGCCACTCTTCCCCCACCGACCTTAAAATTACGGATTTACGGATTGCCGAGGTAGTAGGTGCCCCCATGCCCTGCCCTATCATCAGAATCGATACCAACCAGGGTATTTACGGCCTCGGTGAGGTAAGAGATCACGCCAGTCCAAAATATGCGCTGATGTTAAAAAGCCGCATATTGGGAGAAAACCCTTGTAACGTGGACAGGATTTTTAAGAAAATAAAACAATTTGGTGGCCATTCCAGACAGGCGGGCGGAGTCTGTGGTGTAGAAATGGCTTTATGGGATCTGGCAGGAAAAGCTTACAACGTGCCGGCCTATCAGTTGGTCGGTGGAAAATTCAGAGATAAAATAAGGCTGTATTGCGATACCACCAGTTCCGATGACCCGGTAACCTATGCAAAACGAATGAAAGAGCGGGTTGATCAGGGGTTTACATTTTTAAAAATGGATTTTGGCATACAAATGCTAAAAAATGATGATAACGTCGTGATCAACAAGGGGATGTATGACATTGGCAAGCAATGGGACCGGAACTACGGCAGCTATGGTACCACTGCCCACCCCTTCACCCGTATTCAGATTACCGATGCCGGTTTGGAAAAAATGGTCGATTATGTTAAACAAATAAGAGATATTGTCGGCTATGAGATTCCGCTTGCGGCAGATCATTTTGGTCATTTCGATACCAATGAAGCCATTCGGCTGGGCAATGCCCTGGAACCTTACAGACTGGCCTTCCTCGAAGATCTGGTACCATGGCAATACACCGACAAGTGGAAACAGATCACCCATGCCATCAATACACCCACACTCACCGGCGAAGACATCTATTTAAAGGAGGAGTTTATTAAATTAATTGATGCAAAAGCAATAGATATGATCCACCCGGATCTGGCTTCCTCGGGCGGCATATTGGAGACTAAAAAAATAGGTGATTATGCGGAGGAACAAGGCATTCCCATGATGATGCATTTTGCCGGTACGCCTGTTTCGTTGATGGCTAACGTGCATTGTGCTGCCGCCACTCAAAACTTTATAGCGCTGGAAAACCATTCAGTTGATGTTCCCTGGTGGGAAGACCTCGTAATTGGAGATAAGCCATTGGTGCAGGAAGGCCATGTGAAAGTGCCGGAAAAACCCGGATTAGGCATCGAACTCAATGAAGACGTGGTAAAAGCTCATTTGAAAAAGGGTACAAAATATTTCGCCCCTACCAAGGAGTGGGATACCGTTGATTCGGCCGACCGGCAATGGAGTTGATTTGAAACCGGCTTCTGCTTAAACCTGAAATGAATTCCGTTGATCCCTGGTTTTGGAGATGGCAAACCATTTTCCGGACCCGGGATCAATGGTATAAAACATATGAACATTACGATATTTTAATTAGTCAGCGTATCAAGATAAGCAGCTAATCCATCAAAATTAGCACCCCAGCCGTTCATGACACCCATGTTCTCCTGTTTCCTGCAGTATTCTTCAGAAGCGTGAATGACGCTAAATGTCAGCTTTGTCTGATCTCCGAGGTCCTCAAATAGTGCGATAATGATCACGCCTTCAGTTACAGGAGCAAAGTCGGCGGAGGATACGATTTTTTCATATTCAATAATTTCAGAAAATATACCCTTTGCCGGAAATTCCGAACCGTCCGGTGTGGTCATTACATACTTCCATTTGCCCCCTGGCCTGAAATCCAGTTCAACCACCTCGGTCTTCATGCCTCTGGGGCCCCACCATGCGGCTATATGCTCAGGCTGTGTCCAGGCCTCCCACACCAATTTCCGGGGGGCATTGAAAGTCCGTTGCAAGAGCAAGGTACGATCCATTATCTCTTTTTTTTCTGTCATCTTTTTAAATTTTTCAACTGTAAGTTATTGCTATATATCCAAATAATTTAAGCAGCTTCAGCGGTCTTCCAGGCGGGCCGGGGATTTCCTGATCCACCATACCATCAAATATGTTACCGAATGGTTACAAATATATATGTAACCAATTGATTACGCAAATATTATCTTCTTTTTATTATCCAGATGCTTTCTGATAAATCATTCCACTAACCTTTTTCTAACACTTTAATTAAAATATTATAAAACACTATTAATCAATGTTTTAAAATATAGAGAAGCTATGTTTAAACATTAAACCTTCTGATAAATTTATAAGGCCGGCCATTTCAGTGTTTCGTATTTACGCGAAGGGAACTTTATTTCTTTTACGTTATAAAATGACTAAATTGGTGTTCTTTAAATCCTACCTATATGTGTTCAAAGTTAGCGGTCTCTCTGATTTTGTGTTATTTTGGGTGCTTACCTTTGCATGCATCTATCCACTCACCGCCAGATACACTTGCGGCTCATCAGCATTTTGTAAAAGCCTTGCAATTCCATAAATCTTCGGCGTACGACAGTGCCCTGGTATTTTATCAAAAAGCCGCTGAAACCTATAAAAACGAGGGTATCTGGCCCCGACATGTCAACACTGTACTCGCTATTAATAAAATAAAACTTCAACGTCTGGCCTACGATGAAGCCCAATCAAACCTCCTTAAAATTTTGCCTGAAGCCCTGGCAAAGCTTGGAAAACAACACCCTGAGGTTGGTAATATATATACACTGTTAGGCAAAGTGTATAAAGGCAAAGGTAACTACGATCAGGCTTTGGCTAACTATGAAACAGGGCTAAACATAAGAGAGAAAAACAAGGGGCTGCAGGAAGCGCTCGCAGAAAGTTATCATCAGCTTGGTATCGTATGGCGAATAAAAGGGAAACACGACAAGGCGCTGGCATACCACCAAAAATCACTCAAGATCAGCAAAGCGACGTTTGGAGAGAATCATCCCCATGTTGCAAAGAGCTACTGTGAAATGGCCGTCGTATATAAAAACAGCGGCGAGTACGATCCCGCCATGGATTTTTACCAACGATCGGTGAACATTTTTTTACAATCGGTTGATTCCGATGACCCTGCCCTGGCACCGTGTTACAACGGCATGGGCATCATCTATGCCCAAACCGGCCGGTATGCTGAGGCGCTGGATTATTTCAATATGTTATTGGTCATTGATAAAAAGAGTCTTGGAGATAGTCATCCTGACCTGGCAAGGACCTACACCAACCTCGGTATACTTAACGAACTTATCGGAGATTATAATCAGGCCCTGGATTTACATCACAAAGCCCTGAACATCAAGCTTAAATTTCTGGGTGATGATCACCCTTCCCTGAAATATGACTATAAAGGCCTGGCGTCAATTTACAAAATAAGAAAGGACCCGGACCAGGCGTTGTTATTCCTTCAAAAAGCGTTACAGTTGGAACTCAAGTCTTTGGGTGACAGCCATCCGGAATTAGGGGCCACTTATAACCTGCTCGGTGGCATTTTCCTTGATCTGGGAAAACTAGACCAGGCTTTAAAATATTACAGGGAATCAGAAAAAGTACTGTTACATACCAATAAAAACAGCCCTACGCTGGGGCCTACCTATCACGACCTGGCACTCATTTGGCAAAAAAATCAGGAATATCAAAAGGCCCTGGATTTTGCAGAAAAGGCCCTGCAAATTAACACCGCTTTCGTAGAGCCGGATCATATTTATCTGGCGGAAAACCACATGCTTATAGGCAATATCCACAAGGATGCCAAAAATCTGGAAAAAGCCATGGTGCATTATGAACTTGCGCGGGACATCAATAAACAGGCCGGCCGGGATCTTCATCCTTTGACAGCCAGGGCCTATCATTACATTGCCTCAGTTTACAGCAGTCAGGGTGATTATGAAAAAGCTTTATTAACCATTCAGAAGTCACTGATCGCTATTAGCAAAGATTTTGATAACCTTAACACTAAATCCAACCCCCTTGCCGAAAACGCCATCAACCCGTCACACATGATAGACATTCTTGGACAGAAAGGGATCATTCTTTACAGGAAATACCAGAATTCTTTAAATACGCAAGACCTGAGCTTATCTTTTGAAGTCTTGCAACAAGCTGTCAGTCTTATCGATGAAGTACGTACAAGTTACAAATCCGAGAGTTCCGTAGAAATCTTCAGAAAAGAGATAAACCCAATTTTGGAAGCCGCTGTGGAAGTTGCTTATGAGCGCTACCACAAAACCGGTGAAGCCAGCTACCTGGAACAGGCCTTTGAGTTTGCAGAGAAGAGTAAAGCCGGTCTTTTAATGGCAGCCTTGCATGAATCCAAAGCACAAAAATTTGCAGGTGTCCCTGATACGCTTTTACAGGCGGAAAGAAGTTTAAAACAAGACCTTAATTTTTACGACCGGCAATTGTTTGAAGAGACGCAGAGGAATCAGGATGGTGACAGCGTTAAAATTGCTTTCTATCAAAGCCAGAAGTTTGCTTTAAAACGCCGTTATGATACCTTAGTATCGAAGCTGGAAACCACTTATTCAGATTATTACCGCCTCAAATATAATACGGAAGTCGTAAGTATTGAAAAGGTCAGGTCAGACCTCTTGTCCTCCGATGACTTGTTGGTTGAATACTTTATCAGTGATTCCAGTATTTTCATATTTGCCATAAACAAACAGGAAACAAAATTCGTCAGACTCAAAAAAAGCGCTGCATTTGAGCGCGATATTGAGGCAATGCGTGATATTCTTACGCAAAAAATAGATGAACCGGATCGCTTTGCTACTTTGGCTCATGGGCTTTACCAGTCCTTGCTGGCTCCTGTAGCCTCGAACGTCGAAGATTTCAACCTTATCATTTCACCCGACAGAGAATTGAGTTATCTTCCATTCGAGTTGCTGGTAAAAAATGAAGTTGAGGTCGGCTCGACTTTTTTTGGTCTACCCTACCTGATTAATAACCATCCGATAAGCTATACTTATTCCGCTTCGATGTGGCAGGAAGTATTAGGCAAACGAAGCAATCCTTACGGCGCTGAATACCTCGCCCTGGCGCCTGATTTTAACAAACGTGAGAATTTCCAGGGAAGCGAGATAGCTTTACAGGCTACGGCTGAGCCGGTTCGTGGTGCCCTGGTTGAATTAGAGGGTACCAGCAGGGAAATTTCCGTTATAGACGACTTGTTTAAAGGAAGTTTTTATGAAGGCACCCATGCCACAGAGCAACAATTCAAGAAACTGGCAGAAAATTACGGTATCCTTCACCTGGCCACCCACGCGATTGTGGACGACCGGCACCCCATGAATTCAAGGCTTTTATTTACCATAAATCAGGATTCTACCGAAGATGGGGACTTATATGCCTGGGAGCTGTACAACATGCGCCTTAATGCTGAAATGGCTGTATTATCGGCCTGTAATACGGGTTCGGGCAAGCTACAGCAAGGTGAAGGCGTAAAAAGTCTGGGATGGGCTTTCACTTATGCCGGTTGTCGTAGCATTGTGATGAGCCTTTGGCCAGCTCAGGACCGGTCAACCGCTGACCTGATGACCTATTTTTATCAGGGGCTTTCCAAGGGATATTCCAAAGACAGGGCCTTACAGGAAGCCAAATTAAATTATTTGAAGCATGCCGATGAGATCTTTTCACACCCATTCTACTGGGCCGGTTTTGTGGTACAGGGCAATTCGGGACCTGTTACCTCGCGCACCAACAAATACTATCTTTGGTTAGCGCTCGGGCTACTTTTAGGTGGTTTGATCATGATGCTTTTTCGTTTCAGACAAAAAAATCACCAACGGGTTTCTTAGGTTAGCGTTTTTCTCTTATATTGTTGTCTTCGGCGATATGGCTTTCAAGGCTCCAGCCCATACCTTTTACGTAAAAAATTAGCTTATGCGTTTTCCCATTACAACCAATCATTTGTTTTTTGTTTTAGCCATTGGATTCTTTTGTTCATGCCAATCCGGGAAGGAACAAATGACCAAGACGCCGCCAAACCTTATTTTGATCATTGCCGATGACATGAACTGGGATGATAGCGGTGCTTATGGTCACCCACATATTAAGACGCCGAACATTGATCAACTGGCTCGTGAAGGCATGCGTTTCACACAGGCCTTTCTCACTACCAGCTCTTGCAGTCCCAGCCGTACCAGTATTATCACCGGAAAATACCCCCATAATACCGATGCAGAACAACTTCACTGGCCCTTACCGGAAGGTCACCTGACTTTTGTGGAGAAACTTAAGAACGCGGGCTATTGGACCGGGCTTGCAGGAAAATATCACTTAGGCGAGGCGGTAAGAGATGATTTTGACGCCATCATGGAATTCGGAACGGCCGGATTTCAGGTCGGCCCGGATGGTAAACCGCAAAAAACCGTCGGTGACGGCAGCGGCTGTGAATCCTGGATTTCTCTATTTCAAAGCAGACCTGATGACCAGCCTTTCTTCCTCTGGCTCGCGGCCATCGATCCTCACCGGCCTTACAAAGAGAACACTATACCGGAAACACATGCGCCGGATGATGTCATTGTACCGCCTTATTTCCCGGATAATGCAGAGGTGCGAAAAGACCTGGCCCTTTATTACGATGAAATATCCAGAATGGACAGTTACGTGGGCAAGGTAATGGCAGCACTTGAAGAACAAGGTATTGCCGACAATACCTTTGTTTTGTTTATCTCTGACAACGGGCGGCCTTTTCCCAGGGATAAAACCACTTTGTATGAAGGGGGGATCAAAACCCCTTGGATTGTCAGGTGGCCGGCAAATGTGGCGGCTGGCAGTAAGAACGATTACCTGGTCAGCTCGGTGGATATTGCACCCACCTTTATGAAACTGGCAGGGCTTGCACCACTGCCCGGTTTTGAGGGAATGGATTTTGCACCGCTTCTGGAACCGGCAGGTAAACCGATCCGGGACCATATTTACGCCGAAGATCACTGGCACGATTTTGAAGATTACACACGGGCCATTCGAACGACACAATTCAAATACATCAAAAACTTTTTCCCGGAACTTCCAAATACGCCCCCCGCGGATGCGCTCCGGGGGTCTACATTTAAAAGTATGCTGGCATTAAAAAAAGAGAACCGGTTGGATGAAGCACAATTGCGATGTTTTGAAGCGCCCCGGCCCACTGAAGAACTCTATGATATTCAAAACGACCCAAATGAACTCAACAACCTGGCGCTTAACCCCGATTATTCGGAAGTATTAACCGATATGCGCAGTAAGTTGAATAAAATGCGTGAAATCACAAACGATAAACTTCCCGAAGTACGTACGCCTGACGAATTTGACAGGGAAACGGGCGAGCCCACGCCGGCCCGTATCAGGCCGAGGCCTTCAAAAGCAGAGATGATGAAAAAACAGGGAGCAGTGCCATAGGCACCCTCCCCAAGTAGCGAAAAAAAAATAATAAATAATCTTACTCCACCAACAGACTGGCCGCAGCTTTTTTGATCGTCGACCGGCTGTAATCAAAATAATGTCTTATTTCCCTGGGCGCATGCTTCTGCCCCCATGTATGCAGATCTTTTTGTGCATCTTCCGACCCGTCATGCCACCTTCTCAGCACGTCATGGAGTTTCAGGGGCGATAATGAGGCCTTACCTTGTCCAAGCAGACCGGCCAGTTGTTTAACCGCTTCTTCCGGGTTGCTCTTCCCCTGCTCTACTTGCAACATGATCCCGTAACATTGATCAAACACCTCCTGAGATTCCTCAATTTCCGGGCAAAAAGAACCCGGTATACCATTATTGTGCAGCGGTGCCAGCACTTCTTCCTTTCCGGTTTCCAAATAACGATAGTAGGTGCCCGCATACCTCATAACGCCCAGGTTCCACATCAGGAACCAGACCTTCGACCAGGCCCTCCATAAATCAAAGTCTCTGAAGGAAATATAAGATCCGGCAATCAACTGATCATTGTTATTAAGAATGTTTTGGTTGAGCCGTTCTACATAATGAAACCGTTTTTCATCAAAATCTCCGTCCTTAAATGCTTCAAGCAACGTTGGCACCAGGGCTTCTATAACTGCCATTGTATTGGCAAGCCCCCGGCTGAACATGGCATCTACGGCTCCGGCTGCATGACTCATTAATGCCCAACGGTAACCAACCGTCCCCGAAGAAGAATACTGTGTTCGATCAGTTCTTACCCAGGGAAATACGGTTTCGGCCCCTTTAAACTGGCGGGCGATGGCGGGAAAGCGGGTCAAAAATTTTTCCCACTCCTGTTCTGCAGAAACAGACTTATCATAAGGATACCTGGAGCAATCGAGGTTTAACCCGATGCTGACCTTGTTACTTTTGGATTTGTCATGGTTATCAAACGGGATTACCCATAGCCATCCCCCATCAAAAAGATGATGAAGTGTGCCTTCATGCCACAAGGTAGGCTGGCCACTTGGGATATCTACATGATCATAGGGTCTAACACCCTTCATGTGGGTAAATAAAGTGCGGGTGTTGGTCTTAAATCTGCAAGGGTTTTCACGCAAACCAAAATGCGTAGCCAATACGGAATTCCTGCCGGTCGCGTCTACAATGTATGAGCCTCGAACAATTTCACCGTTCGAAAGATTGACAATGGCCTCATCATCCGTAAAAGCAATGTCCTCAATACTTACGCCTTCCATAGCCATGGCACCATACTTTTTCGCTGCTTCAAACAGATACGCATCTATGTCGGACCGCATCAGATGTGACTCCGGTCCGTAATCACCTTCGGAAACGTTGCATTGCGTTACTTCAAACGGGTCGTGGTTTTTGTTCTTACGCTGGTACACAAAACCAAAGTTTCGCTTAATGCCGCAATTTTCGCTGATATTTTTTTGAATGCATTTGGAACTTGAGATATAACCCAGTTCCGGAATGCCATAGCGCTTGCCAAGCAATCTTAACAGAAATGAGGTCTCACCGATTGTTGACTCTCCCAAGGCAAAACGGGGATGAGTTGAGCGGTCAATTAAAAGTGTGGAAAGTCCCTTTTTTGAGAGAATAGCAGCCATTGTGCTACCGGCAATGCCACTCCCCAGGATAACAACATCATAGTTGTTTGTTTGTTGTTCCATATTTTAGTTCAATAATTGATTTTTAGTTAAGCAATTCGACACCTGAAAAGGCCAGGCCAACAGCTGTTAATAAAGTACAGTGACAGTGGCCGGCTGATATCCCTGACCCGGGATCATCAGACGCATCAGGTGATTTAAAAAAAAAAGATACTATATTCTGGCTGGATGCAGTAATCCCGGGTGACTACAAATGATCTACATGCGCTATAATTTGATCAATAAGCGTCTTCGGCATCAATTGACGCCTGTTTTATTTAGAATATCCGGCTATATATGGAAGAAAAATGTCGCCAAAGTAGCGAGGATTTGCGGCAAGCCGGATGAAGCTCCTGATGACTCAAAAATTACTCATTTCTCAATGCGTCCACCGGGTTAGCCAGGGCGGCTTTGATGGTTTGAAAACTGACGGTAAGTAGTGCGATCATCATGACAATACCTCCCGCAAGCCCTAATATCCACCAGCTAAAAGCTGTCCGGTAGGCAAAGTCCTGTATCCATCTTTGCATTAAATACCAGGCCAGCGGCATTCCGATAATAAAAGAAATAAGCATCCATTTGGAAACATCCTTACTTAGTAACAAAACAATATGCCCTGTTGAAGCGCCAACTATTTTTCTGATACCAATTTCCTTGGTTCTTTTAAAAGTAAAATAGGAAATCAGCCCTAACAAGCCCAGGCAGGCTATAAACACCGAGATGAACGAAAATACAGTATACACGCTAGCCATAACTTGCTCACGTTCAAACAACCGACTAAAGTCCTGATCTAAAAAAGTATAATCAAAAGGATCATGGTTGGAAAGCCGGTCCCACTTTTCTTCCACATTTCGTATGGTGTGTTGTATGTCGCTGCTATTAACTTTGACCAAGATATATTGAAATCTGTGATTCTGGAGCTCATTCAGGGGATAAATTACCAGGGGCGCTACCTCGTGATGAAAAGAGTTAAAGTGAAAATCCCTAACAACACCAATGATCGTATGAGGGTCATTACCCATGGTGCCATTATCAATAACCATGCTTAGCGGATCTTCCAGTTGCAACTGGTTGGCGGCAGCCTCATTGATCAATGCCACTTTACGTTCCGGGTGCTCCATATCAAATTTTTCACCATGTACCACTTTAAAGTCTAGTGTGGCTAAAATATCCATATCCGCCACTAACGGGTAAATAGTATGACTTTCATCAGCTGGAGCTCCCTGAAAATGTTGCCCATGTCCGTTAAAGTGCCTTCCCGGTATGGTATTCGTATATGAAACATGGGTAATATCTGATCCTTTTAGTAATTCCTGTTTGAAAACTTCCTGATTTTTGTCCAGCAGACCAGGTCTTCGTATGACCAAGATCTGTTCTGTATCAAATCCCAGGTTTATATTTTGCATAAAACTCAGTTGTTTATAGACTACAATCGTACTGACGATCATGATCACGCAAATAGCAAATTGAAATACTACCAGCACATTCCGGAATACAGCCTTCACCCCTCCAATCTTTTTGTGGTGCCCCATGATGCTGATTGGTTTGAAAGAGGAGATTACCAGGGCGGGATAAAAGCCGCCCAGTAAACCAGTAAAGACCGCAAAACCGATCAATCCGATGATGGTGACCGGATCCAGATAGTCAAAACTCAAATTTTGTCCAGCTATCCTGTTAAAATAGGGCATAACCAGATCCAGCAGCAATATTCCAAGCACCAGGCCAGACAGGGTCGTTATGACTGCCTCAACCATAAATTGTTTGATCACGGGTCTTCGTCCACTACCCACTGTCTTCCGGATACCGATTTCTTTGGCCCTGCTGGCAGAGACCGCCGTTGACAAGTTAACATAGTTAATACCTGCCAATAATAAAATTGCAATGCCTATGATACCTAATGCGTAGGTTTGCAGTTTTTTCCCCTCTCGATTTTCAAATACCAAAGTACTTAAATGAACCTGGTCAAGCGGCTCCAAAAAAAGACGATAGTAATCACCTCCCTGATATATTTCGTCATATGTCTTTTGGTACCGCTTTATCAGAAATGGTTCATAGCGGTCTTTTAGAAATTCATCAAACCTGTCTGAAACTTGTGTTGGAGCCACCTGATCATGTAGCAATACGTAGGTGACAAAAGTGTGATTATGCCAACTATTATTAAAATCAAAGTTCTGTAAAGATGATAAAGAGAACAAAATCTCAAAGTCAAAATGGCTGTTATCAGGATAATCCTCTACCACCCCTGTGACTTTACAGTTATTTAAAAATTGTTTGAAGTCCAGCGTTTGACCTAAAGGATCCTGGTCTCCAAAATATTTCCTGGCAGCCGATCTGGTAATTACAATAGAATTGGGTTGGGTTAGTGCCGTTGCTGGATTTCCCTGAACAAAAGGTATTGTAAAAATTTTAAAGATGGATGAGTCGGCGCCTATGAATCCTTTCTCAACAACTTTCTTATCATGGCTTGTAACCATGATCTCATCAAACCACAGGCATAAGCGGGTGAAAGCTTCCACTTCCGCGTAGTAATCCTGGAGGGCGGGACCCAGTGGAGGTGTACTCCAACCCGACTCAAATTCTCCCTCTGCCGTTTTACTTTTTTTACCTACCAGAAAGATCTTATCCTTCTTTTCATGGAAATTATCGTAATGCGTTTCATGCCAACTGTACAGGCCAAGCAATAAAGCACAGGCAATACCAATGGCAAATCCTGCGATATTAATCAAGGTAAAGAACCTGTTTCTCGTGAGATGCCGCCAGGCGATGATAAGATAATGCTGAATCATTTAAATTTCCGTAATCTTTGGTTTTGATCTTAGCTAAAAGTAAAATTGATACCTCAAAGTAAATATATCAATTCCCTTGCCCGAGGAAAACATGGATTGTGCCAAATTGTAAAAACGTGATTTTCGGATAGTCTGAGGCATCATTCTTTAAATGTATCAGATTGCCTTGTGCATGAGTGAACAGAAATGTCCAGGAATGGGCAGTATCGGAACAGTTCCGGCATGACGAATATTTGATATCAGATAGCCTGATGAAAGTATTATTGGTAATCCGTAAAAATAATTAGGCCATATTAATTATTGCTGTTAATGCAACCTTCCGATAATCAGGTAGTCTTTTCTTTTAAACACCCTTTTGTAAAAATGTCAAAACCAGGCTAACAACTAAATTTAATCCCCATGTATCAGCGCAGTCTTTCCCATCAAATATTCTACAAGATCTTATGTCCGATACTTCTTATCTGCCTATGCCTGTTGCAAACAGCAGGCCATAGTGCCTTTGCAAACAACGGCGCCATTGCCTACGCTTATCCTGTCAAAGGCATCTCAATAGATGGCCTTTTAAGCGATTGGCCACAGGATTTAGTTTTGTACCCTATTCAAAGAATAGAGTTGGGAGACCCTTTCAGTGACCAAAAAGACCTGGAGGCTTATTTCCGGGTTGGTTATAACCTGGCACAAAAGGCTATCTACCTGGCTGTGGAAGTATTTGATCAATCGGCTGTTTTTGATACCACCTCGGGGGCTACCTGGAATACCCAGGACGGCATAGAGCTTTACCTGGATGCTGCTCATGTCAAGTCAGGTTCGGGGGTTATTCAATACAGCCGGCACGGTGATCATCGGCCTGTATCAGACCAGGAAGGGGCCTGGAATTCTATCGAAATGAAGATGCTGAAAACAGATTTTGGTCGGGTTTATGAATGGCGTATAAACCTTGATCAGGCTGCTGAGCCCGGCAGATCCCTGGGTATGGATGTTGTGGTGATAGACAAAGATGAAGACGATACCTTTTCGTGGGTTGCCTGGGGTAAACATGTTCATAAAATGAACAATCCCGACCGATGCGGAGATTTGGTATTGTTGGATGCAGATACGAAGCTGGCAAAAGTAAGTGGCCAGGTAGATTTTTCAAACCTTGCCACCACTATGTCGACAGGCAAACTCAGGTTAAGTGCTATCGATAACCCAAAAATGTGGCTGCAGACAGCTATTGACTCAACAGGTCATTATTCGGCAACCGTCCCGGTTGGTGGGTACAATCTCGAAGTACCCGGTGCATTGATCAGGTTAGATGATAAATATTATCGGATAGCTCCAAGTGACCCTATAACATTTACCGTTAATGCTAATCAACCTAATACACCTCCCCCATTAGCCCCAAGACAAATACCAAGGCCTGATTTGTTGCCGGCAAAAGGGTTATTACACAATTTCGATACAGACCGGAAAAAAGCACTCAACCACTTCGTGGAGACTTACCGGGAATACTATGATATCCCAGGTGTTTCACTAGCACTTATTAAAGATGGAAGGGTGATTTATCATCAAACCTACGGTGTAAAGAACATACTAACTAACGAACCCGTCAATGAAAATACACTTTTTGAAGCTGCCTCTGTCACCAAACCTGTATTTGCCTTTGTCGTTCTAAGACTCGCAGAAAAGGGTGTCATTGATTTGGATAAGCCTTTGTACGAATACCTAACCTTTGACGCGCTTGAAGCCTATCCCGAATATCATAAAATGACCGCCAGGCATGTGCTTACCCATCGCAGCGGACTTCCAAACTGGGGATTGGAATTAAAAAATACACCGGGAACCAAATATGGTTATTCCGGAGAAGGGTTTGAATACCTAAAAAGGGTTGTCGTCAAAATAATGCAGAAAGATATCGAACAAATAATAGATGAGGAATTGATTAATTTGCTGGAATTGTACCATATGGAATTCAGCGATAACGAGGAACTCAGAAAAGTAGTCTCCAGTGGCCATGTCAATAACCGGCCCACCGAGTGGCCGATACCGCAGCAAGCCGGCATGGCCTATAGCCTGCATACGGAATCAAAGGCTTTTTCCGCATTTGCCATTGCACTATTGAATAGAAAAGGCCTGCAACCGGATACCTATAACAAGTTAATGGAGATTCGAACCGAAATTCCGACGGAATATTGGAAAAATGAAAACAACAGGGAGGGCTTCGGTCTGGGGATTTTTATCAGGGAATCAGATCATGGCAATACATTTTCGCACGGAGGGAACAACGGAGATTTTAAATGTCTGTTTGAAGTGTACCAGGACCTGAAGATGGGTTACGTCATTTTTACTAATTCTAATATGGGGGATGTATTGGCGGGTGATCTGGCTAATCTTTTAGTAGAAGGCGCCGAACCACGGGAATGATTACCGTAGGTTTATTTGCCGCCCTTTCGGTTTCGTTTAATACGGCAATTATACTTTTCATTTTTTGGGTATCCAACGAAAAGCATAATATTCGCAGGATCCTTTACCGATATTGCGAATCCCGTGGGGAACCATAGACCTTAAAAATATCAAAGATCCTTCATCTGCTTCATAAAGCTGTCCATCAATAAACTCCTCGACCTCCCCGAACCGTACCAGGATAATCTCTTCGTCCAAATGCGTATGAGGAGGATGACTGCGCTTCTCTTCTTCCAGGGTGGTCACGTGCATTTCAAATTCTGTCAACATGTTTGTAGGTTGGCGTATGACGTGCCTGTATCCCCCTTTGGCTGTTTCCTCATAAGTCAGCTCTTTCCAATTGATCAGGTGAGAAGATGCAGACTTATCTGACTGGGGAATATGGCGACTGTAAAAGTCCTTTACCCGCCATAATATAACATAGAAATCCGCGGGGCTATCTCCGTTATTGTTGACCTGAAACTTTTCCCCGGGCATCATCAGTGTTACACTTCCAGGTCCCATTACCTTATTTTTATGGCCCACAACCTGATTCACCTGCCCTGATTTCATAATTATCAGTGATTCGAGGCTGTCATTGTTAAGCGGTAGCTTAAAGGAAGCGCCTTTGCCCACTGTTGCCAGGAATATGTTCAGATATTCGAACCCATCAGAAGCTCCTTCAAATATGGGTTTTATCGCTCCCGGCCGGCTGGTGTGCTTGCCAATCTCTTCCCAGGGATACACCCTGGATTTAATGACCGGATCTTGCGCATAACCATTGAAAATGAAAGCAATCGCGATTAAAAAAGGTAATAGATACTTCATGTTCTTATCTGTCGATAAAGCCTTGTTAACAATTCCGCTTATTCAGGTAGGTAAAATACGAAAATTAAACCTTCAGGTGCCAATGGATCTGACTAAAATATCTTTAACCTTCAAAACACGCTTTGTTTGCCGGCCGGTATGGATTTACAGCATCCGGCGTCCATTAACAACATAAATTCGCAATTATTGTAATAATAGGGTAAAAATTAATCCATTTTTTATTAATATTGTGAATTAATATCAAAATAAGGGCTAAAAAATAATCATATTTAACTATTTATAGTCATTATTATTGATAATTGATAAAAAATTAAACCTTAATTTCTTTATAACTATGAGAATCAAGTTTTTTACCATGTTATTGGTTATGCTGGCTATCCCATTTTTTGGCTACTCGCAGGAGGCTTCAATTAGCGCGGGTGATACAGCGTGGATGTTGGTGGCCACAGCCCTGGTCATGCTTATGACTCCGGCGGGATTGACCTTATTTTACGGTGGGTTAACACAGCGAAAAAGTGTGCTCAATACTATTGGAATGAGCTATACTGCTTTTTGTACGGCCACGGTAGTTTGGATTGTGGTGGGTTACAGTCTGGCATTTGGCAGCGGAAATGGCTTCATCGGCGGCTTTGAGTATTTTATGTTGAGAAATATTAAGATCGACGATCTGAGCGGTAGCATCCCTCATTTACTGTTTGTCATGTTTCAAGGCACGTTTGCCGCGATAGCAGTAGCACTGGTAAGTGGTTCTATTATTGAAAGGGTTAAGTTTTCCACCTGGTTTATATTTTCTATCCTATGGGTAGCACTTATTTACTCGCCTATTGCCCATATGGTTTGGGGAGGTGGCATACTTAGCAACCACGGAGAACTTGATTTTGCAGGAGGAACGGTTATCCACATTAATGCCGGTATTTCAGGGTTAGTGTTAGTATATATGCTTGGAAACAGAAAGGGACACAACAATACAGATCACAAACCTTCCTCTACAAAACTAATGTTATTGGGCAGCGCCCTTCTTTGGTTCGGATGGTTTGGATTCAACGGCGGAAGTGAACTTGCCGCTGATTTCGTAGCCGCCAATGCGCTATTGGTAACAAATGTTGCGGCAGCTGCCGGCGGTCTTTGCTGGTTGATCATAGAATGGTTATCGACTGATAAAAAACCAACCCTGCTGGGATCTGCTTCAGGTGTGGTATCCGGTCTGGTAGGTATTACACCTGCCTCAGGGTACGTTGACGTGACCGGCGCGCTGGTCATTGGCATTTTCTCAGGAGCTATTGGCTATTTTGGCGTGATAAAATTGAAATCCATGCTTGGATATGACGATACATTGGATGTTTTTGGCATTCATGGGTTGGTAGGTATATTTGGCGCCATCGCTACCGGTTTCCTGGCCAATCCAGAAATCAATGGAGCGGCTGGTCTGTTTTACGGAAACCCCAGCCAGGTATGGACCCAGGTGGTAGCCGTGGTAGCTACGATTGTTTTTTCAGGAGTGGGTGCAGCCATACTTTTCAGAGTCACCACGATGATTACCGGCGGAGGACGCGTAGAAGACGCGCTTGAGGATCAGGGCATGGATATTGGTTATCATGGCGAGAAAAGCTTTGATCACGCTTAAAGGAAGACCTAGTTAATATTACTTGGAATATATAATAGTGCTGGCAAAGGCAATTTTTAACTGCCTTTGCCTTTTTTTTTGAAAAAAAGATTGTCTTCAGAAAACACTATTGACAGCTTCGGCCCTCCTTGTCTATTCCTGCAAAAGATATGCTTTTAACCCGCCGAGATCATCAGTATTAATCAAATCTACCCCCAGAGACTGAAGTGTCGCCCAAGCCTTTTCAGAATCCGGCGTAGCCCATAGCCGAAGTTTTTTATGTTCCTGGTGCACCTTCCTGGCCAGGTCCGAAATTCGCTGCTGATCTGCTTTGGGCATCTGCCCTTCTCCATTCCATTTAGAATACCGGTAAAACGCCTGGCTAATGACCGGCATCTGCTGCAAGCTATAGCCTTTGCCGAGATCTGCCGGCCTCCCATCAAGTGATACAAGGCCTTTCGGATCAGACAAAACAGTTTCAAACGGTCGGTTTCCAGACAAGAAAATGACAATGGCCCCTTTACCGATCTTTCCATTTTCATATTTCCTGATCCAGGATTCATATGGAAGCAGCCGTTCTTTTAACAGGGCGAAAGTTTTTTCCGCCTCTGTTTTGATATCAATCATCAGATAGCACGGTGGCTTAAAATCTTGGTATAAGTTGCCTCCGTTTTTCCTGATGATTGAATCCAGCGGTTGCAAATAGGCATCCGTCAGGGTAGGCAGCGAATTGGCGCCCGCCGGCATGTCGTGCCCTACGTAAATTTCATCATCAATCAATAAGATATCAACCTCGATGCTGGTAAACCCGTGGGCCACGGCATCCAGTAAGGGGCTGTCATGTCTATAGTCATTATGGGCATGTGCACCAGGCAACGGTACTACCTGCGCCCATGTCCGGTCCATTGTAAGCAGGAACAGCAGTAGCGGGAGATATTTTAAACAAGGTATTTTGGTCATTTTCAAATATAATTACTATAAAGCGATCAATCACTAAAAATACATCAACTTTCCCTCGCAATATCTCCTGCCACCACAGGAGTAGTATTCCTCCTAAAGTCGGGGTAGATTTAAATACCATGGTTTTATGATTAAATTAAAGGTTAAAAAAATGTTTATATAAAAAATTGGATGACAGATTGTTAACAGTTTAAAGCGTACCGGGCCTTATCAAGAGCTATATCATGTAATAGATGACACGAAAGTATCCGATTCAAAAAGGTCAGGTAAAGAATAAAAGTTGTCTTTGTGTTACGTTTTTGTTGAGGCAATCTTATGGATAAAGAAGGTGAAAATATCACCATAAAAAACAAACGTTCATATTTAAAAATATGACGACAGTATGTCAGAAAGAGGCTTTTTACTTTTACAAGTCCTTAATTTGGAGAAAGTGTGGGGTTGATGTAAACAATCTTATCGTTCAACTCAAAGTCGTAGAGGGTAAGTATTCTTAAATAGTGGTAAGACTCCCAGTAGTCTTCTATAGAGGCAATATAGTCCCGTTTGGCTTTTTCTCTTTCTGATAAAGAGATATTTAGATCGGTAATGCTTATCTCGCCATTTTGAAATTTCTTCAAGGCTATGAGATAACCATTCTCTGCTACCTTGTCTGCCTCCTTGGCCGTTTCCAGCTGATCTTTCAAAAGGTTGAACTGCTCGACTTCCACCACTACTTCGCGCTCAAAGTTGAGTTTTTCCCGCTCCACATCGTAGAGCACCAGCTCTCTGCGAGACTCGGCAAGCTTTACAGCTGAGGCTGCCTTCCCCCAATCCAGGATCGGCACCTTCAGGGTAAGCCTCAGCATTTGTTGCTTCTCCGTTTCATCATATACCTCAGACAGGGAGAGTGCATTTTTAGAGGTACCGTAGCTTCCTCTCAAAGTAGTACTAAGTCCGGTATTTCTTTTAGCCTTGGTCAGGTCCCTGTCGGCTTCAATTAACCTGCGTTCAAATTCAGGGCCTTCTTTCCGGTTTGCAAGTGTTTGCACCAGGGCCAATTCAGGATCTATGTAGAAAAGCGACATCTCCAGCGGCACGACTAATTGAATGTTGGTATTTTGATCCATGCCAATATAAGATTTAAGCTCGAAATCAGCATTCTTCAGGGCAATGCTGGAATTCGTGAGCGATTTCTTGGCATTCAAAACAGAAAGCTTTATGCGGGAAAAATCGTTTTCTGAAATTTTTCCCAACTTTCGCTTTACCTCGGCAATTCTCAGGTTATCTTCACTGTTTTTTAAGTTATTAGCCGCCAGGTTATAATTGGTTTGGACACGTAAATATGAAAAAAAACGCTGGGCGGAACTCAATGATACGCGCTCTACAGATTCCACATACCGTTTTTGCGCTTCTTCATAAATTAATGGTTCGGTCATTCTGGACCATTTCCACCAGTTGTAAGCAAAAAGTGGTTGCACGAATCCAATATAGAAAGGAGACCCGGACCATTCCGTACTATTTTTATTATAATCCTGCACCCGGTACAAGGAGGAAGCACCGTAGATGGTAGTGCCGGTTTGGGGGATAATTTGTGTCAACGAAAGGTCGGCGGTAGTTCGAAGCTGTGATATCTGCCTGAATTCAAGACTTCCGTCAGGCTGGGTTATCGGTTCATTTGAAACCCGGTAATCGGGAAGGTCCCCGGAAATGCCAAGTTGCGGCCTGAAATTGGCCTGAAAATTTTTCCATCTCCAATGGTTATTGACATTTCTGTTTTGATGGTATTTAATCGAAGGGGATTGTTCGATAGCCAGCATGACCACATCGGATAATGAAAGTTTTATCACATTCAAAGAGTCCTGGGCATGGCATTTGGCTTTAAATAAAAAAAGGAGGGCTAATGAAAAGGTGATATTTTTTAGCATGAAACAGTGTGAAATTTTATTCTTATTTTAATTCAACTTCCTTTAATTGTCTTAGGGAGGAAATATCTGAAATAATCAATTCATCTCCTGGTTTTGCCCCCTCCCTTATTTCATAATATTCACTTCCGGACAAACCGGTCTCTACTTCTTTTAAAAGAGCTTTTCCGGATTCTTTAAAATAAATGTTGTGTTTTTTAGACTTCCCAAAAGCAGGACCTTTTTTAACTCTGAGTACGCTGTCTTTTTGAGATTCCACTACTTCCAAATCGAGCGACATATTGGGACGAAGCTTGGAATAACTGCTGTGTTCCAGAAATACATCGAACTCTATTTTTCCATCGTTAACTGTAGGGCTAATAGTTCCGATCTTTCCTGAAAGCCTGGCGCCTTCAACCAGTGCAAATACTCCCTGACCGGTTTTGGTGATGTTGGCATGGGTATCTTCAATCGATGCGCTTAATTTGTAACGGGTGAGGTCAGACATGCGTACCAGCAATCTGTCGGTACTTACTTTTTCTCCTTCTTTACCGTTTATTTCCAGAATAATCCCCGCAGAAGGAGCCCGAATTATCATCTTGTAAAGTAACTCTTTTTGCTGGGCAAGCTGTTTTTCCTGAATGTCAATTTGAAGTTTAAGGCCTTTTTCCTCAGCAGTTAACTGCTTAAGCCGGATATGGTTTTTAACCTGGATGGTTTCCAGGTCTTTTTCAGCCAAGGTTAGCTCCTGTTTGGTTTTCTCGTATTTTGCCGGTGATATACCGCCCACCTCCAACAGTTGTTCCTGGTCGGCCAGCTCGGATTTAATAGAGGCGATTTTCAGTTTTTTCACTTCAACATTGTAAGCGAGGTCTACCCTGATATTCCGGTCGTTGAGCAAGGTCTTTTCAAGGTTATTATTTTTCACCTCAATCTGATCCTCTATGTATTCAATTTTGTCCCGGATTGGCCGGTCATCTAACTTTAATATGACATCACCTTTTTTCACTTTGCTGCCTACACCATTTCGAATACCTACCACGATGGCCGGAGCAGGGCTCAAAAGCAAAACTTCATTGGCCGGCTCCACAACACCGTTGGCAGGAACGGTTTTAATCACTGAGCCTATTTCAACTTTTGCCGTTTGTAATTCAGTTGACGCTATTGACGGCGCCAGCGGATTCCAGACCACTGCGGCTACGATAGCACCTATGGCAATAATCAGGGTAATCCAAATAAATACTTTTGTCATAATTGTTAAGAATACTTCTCCTTTACTACTGAAAAAATGTATAGTGACGACTAGTTATAAGGGGAAATTTTTTCCAGTTACACGTATTGCTAAAAATAGCCTCTGACATGAATAACAGGATTGTTAATCGCCAGCCCAACACGTTATGCAAAGGCCTTCAATAAGCAATCTGCTCACATCCTAATACAACCAAAGCTCACCTATTCCGCAAAAATAGGTAGATTAATGTTAACATGCATATAAAACTGCCAGATGTTTGGATTATTTTGTCAGAAAATATAATTTTTAAACCTTTTGATCATTCTGACCTTAAAGAATTTGCCGGATTTAAATTGGCGGCAGTATATGTCCGGTAGCTTACCGTCAATAAGGAAATAACAACTGAAGCAAGCGCCGGAATTAATAAATGTTCTACTCCCATTGCTATTTTAAACGCATAATTATCCAGCCAGGCTTTGCCTCCCAATATGATCACTGGAACAGCCGCAATGTTGGCAATCAATAACAGTACTGCATATTCTTTCGAAAGCAAAATCATTAACTTGCCAATATCAGCGCCAAAAACTTTTCGTATCCCAATTTCCTTAGCTCTCTGTGTTGCCGAAAATGAAACCAAAGCAAAGAGCCCCAGGCAAGCTATGAAGATTGCCAATATTGCAAAGGTCAAAAACAGCTTTCCAAATTGCTGGTCAGACTGATACTGACGGTTAAAATCATCTTCAAGAAAAAAATAATGAAACGGATCATCGGGAAACACTGCCCGAAAGCTGGATTTAATATGGCCAATGGTTTCCTGAATATCTGACAAGTCCATTTTAATCGAGAAATAGGCACCCCATTCATTGTTAAGTATCAACAGCATAGGTACATGCGCATCTCTTAAGGAGTGCCAATGAAAGTTTTTTACGACTGCAAGTACTTTTAGAGAGTCTCCCCCATTAGTGAGTGTTTCATGTAAAGCGTCTTCCGCCGAATGAAATCCAAATATTTTAGCTGCCTTTTCATTAATGATCACTCCCTCATCCATTGGGATTTCTTTTGGATAAGGGGATATTGCCAGGAACTCCAGGTCATAGGTATTTGTGAAATCTGTGTCTACGATGACCACGCTTGCCTCTTTCTTGGAATCTACAGGTTTTCCGGATCTCCAAAACCCTTCTGTAAAATAAAATCCCTTGCCGGGGACAGTGACCGTAGCAGATACCGCCGAAACGGAATGGTGGCTTGTCGCTTTGTTCCTAAAGCTTTGATATTTGGATGACAATGAGGAATTTTCTGATTTTAATGTTTCCAAAACCACCCGGGGACCATCCAGTACCAATATTTTTTTCATGTCAACACCTAAATGCTGACGCTTCATGAAAGTAATTTGTTGATACACTAAATAGGTGCCCGATATGAGCAGAGCAGAAATCAGGAATTGAAATACAACCAGGCTTTTACGTAAACTAAAACCTCCTACCAAATTTGGTTTGGTCGATTTTAGCATACTCACCGGCTTAAAGGCTGATAAAATAAACGCAGGATATAACCCGGAGAGTATTGACCCGAAAATGATTATGGTTAAAAACTGCCCCCAAAATTCAGGCTCTTCTAAAACATGCAATACCAAGTCCTTTCCAATAATGTTATTCAGGACAGGAAGCCACAACGATGCCAGGCCAAGGGACAATAGGGCTGCCATTAAATTGATCAAAAGTGACTCAAGCAAAAACTGGCTGATCAATTGCTTCCTTAAGGCGCCAATTGATTTTCTGATACCCACTTCCCTGCCTCTGTGCAAAGCACGAGCAGTAGACAAATTGATGTAGTTAGCCCAGGCTATGACAAGAATAAAAATGGCAATAATTGAAAATATACGTATGTGCTGAATGTCACCATTGTTCGTGACAAAGTCCGCCGAATGATCCGCGTATAAATGGACATCGGCTATTGGTTGAAACCGCGTTTTAAGCATAGCATTTCCACTACCTAAATTATCACCTAAGTGCTTATTGATTATGCGTTCAAACTTTTTACCTGTCTCTCCAAGATCAGTACCCTCTACTAACCTGACATAAGTCACAAAATCCGATATTTCCCAGCCGTTACCTCTCTTATAAAACCCGTAGTTTTCAAGAAGAAATGTGATCGGTAGCAAGAAATCGAACTGCAAGTGGCTATTGACAGGAAGTGCTTTGAGCACGCCGGTCACCATAAAATCCCCACTGAGTGGGCCCTCACTTACTTTTAAACTTTTACCAATAGGATTGTCATTCCCAAAGTATTTTGCAGCTGTTTGTTCGGTAATCACCATGTTATACTTTCCACTCAAAACCCCACTTCGATCTCCATACTTGAGTTTGAAGCTGAACATTTGCAGGAAGTTACTGTCGACATAGTATATTTCATTTTCCTGGTGGATCTCATTGTTCTCCGGATTAGAGATCACGGGTCCTATATCCCAGGGACGAATCCGGACAAAGTCTTTTACTTCGGGGATAATTTCTTTTGCCCGGGGGCCAAGAGCATAAGTGGTATAAATTTCGTTTCCCAGGTCCTCACCATTCTTGATCTCATTTTGTGTCAGCCGATAGGTATTTTGGGAATCCGGATGAAATTTATCGTAGCTCAACTCAAAACTGATGTATTGATAAATTAATAAGCAAACACTCATTCCCAATGCAAGACCTAAGATATTGATACGTGAAAAAGTCTTATCGCGAATCAGGTTTCTGATGGCAACGGTCAGATAATTTCGAAACATAATGGTAGATTTAAGTCTGTCCCATAAGCCGCTTATGGATTACACAAAATTTAGCCGGAGAAGTAATTGTTTACACTACAAAACTAGAAACAATTCCGGCTTTTGAAAGTAAACATAAAACTTATACGAATCCCAATTGGCAATACCCCTCTCAAATTTTAAATACCAGAGAGACGATGGTCTCTCTGGTATTTCCTTAAACGATAACTCCCTCAGCTGCCATTCCAAGGGAGGTGAAAAATCACTTAATAGAAAAAGTAATAGGTTTCCGGTTGATCATTTGGCAAAGACGTACGCGCCACTGCCTGTGTAGGATAACCATCGGGATCATATTGGTATTCAAAGTTTCGCTCAAAGGAAAGTTCATCTCCCGAAAAAACCTGAAAACGTATCAAATTATTAATAGATTGAGATTGGAAGACATTGTTAACCAGTGGGAGCTGGTAAAAGGGGTTAGGATTTTCGTCGTAAGCCATCAATAATCTGCTATTATCCCGTATGTTTTTGATCTCTATGATGTTGCCCCGGGTATCCATGTAGATACTGTCTACATAGCTTTGATTCGAAGTGGTAACTTTTCGTCCTATAACCCTGTTGTCAGCATTATACAGATAATCGTATGTCGTCAATAGCGTTCCGTCGGCGCCATAAATTACTGTCTGTATGTTTTGTTTTGACGCATTGAAAATATCCCTTTTCAAGAAAACCCTATTCGGATTTCCGGTTTCCTGGTAAAACACAGACATGGATGTCGCATCATACTCAAAGCTATAAGTAATGATCTCCAGCCACCCGGTGGATTGATTGACATGCCTGGTCAGTTTGGCATCGTCATAAAACATGGAATCGTAAACAATTTGGCCCCACGGGAAATGAAGTTCCATCTGTTGCAATTGTTTTTGTCCTTTGATATCTTCAGGACCTGGATTTTCAGTGTCACAACCCATCACCAGCATCAGCGCCACTATGTACAAACAAGAATATCGCATCTTTTTTTATGACAGAGACGATCTGAACTAGAAAAATGCTGTGTGTCTCTAAAAAATTATTGGTACTTAAAAGGTATCGGGGAAGGGCCACCATAAATGGTGACGTTACGAATCTGAGCAGATTGCATTTTCACAACGGATATGTTAATTTCCCATCTCATAGAACCATTGTATTTGTCATCTCCTCACTAATTCTGTTCAAATGAAAAATAAGATCTATCATTGGCTTGCAAGGCCCTTTGCGGCTGGTTGTTATTTTTTGGCTTTACTGGGAATGTTAGCGGCCTGCCAGCAATCAGATACTGTTAGCCAGCGTAGAAAACCGAATGTTATTTTGATACTTGCCGATGACCAGGGTTATGGGGACATGAGTTGCAGCGGGAATCCCTGGTTGAAAACTCCTCATATCGACGAACTTTACAATACAGGCGTTGTATTTCAGAATTATCACGTAGACCCGACCTGTGCGCCTACCAGGGCGGCTTTAATGACAGGCCGTTATTCGGCGAGAGTTGGGGTGTGGATGACTTATATGGGCAGGCATCATTTAAACCGGGAAGAGACCACCATGGCCGATGTATTTCAGCATAATGGCTATCAAACGGCTATATTTGGCAAATGGCATTTAGGCGATAATTACCCCTTTCGCCCTTCCGACCGGGGGTTTGCCCATTCACTCGTACACGGTGGCGGTGTCATCGGAGAAACACCCGACTATTGGGGAAATGATTACTATGATGATACCTATATCAGAAACAATAAAAATGAAAAAGTTAAGGGCTATTGCACGGATGTCTGGTTTGAAGAGGCTAAAAAGTTTATTTCAAATAATAAGGATAACCCATTCTTTGTGTACCTGGCACTCAATGCACCACACGGTCCACTAAATGTTCCTTATAAATATGTGAAACCATATTTAAATAATCCTGAGATACCTGAAAAACGGGCGTGGTTCTATGGAATGATTGCAGCGATCGATGAAAATCTCGGCGCCTTTAAAGGCTTTTTGGACCAACATAACCTCTCGGAGAATACCATCTTTATCTATATGACAGACAATGGAACGGCAAACGGATTTTCGGATGGCCCGGCGCCGGGATATAATGCCGGAATGAGAGGAAAGAAAGGAACACCTTACGAAGGAGGTCACAGGGTATCTTGTATTCTTAAATGGCCGGCAGGCGGCTATCAACAATTTCAGGAAGTTAACCGGTTAACGGCACATATCGACATGCTTCCAACCCTGATAGACCTGGCGGCGTTGGAAATGGAGGAACCGCTTAAATTTGACGGCCAAAGCCTGGTACCGTTGTTAGAAACCACTACCGCCGGTAACTGGCCCGACAGAACACTTTATGTACACAACCAAATTACCTTTGGACAGAAACTGGAAAATGACCTCCCGGTGAAATACAAAAAGTATGCTGTCATGACTGATAGGTGGCGCCTGGTCAACGGTGAATTATTTGACATGAAGGCCGATGCCGGCCAAAAATATAACGTCGCCTCCAAATTTCCTGATGTCGCCAAAAGGTTGAGTCATCATTATGAAGGGTGGTGGGAAGATATCTCTAAAAATTTCGGACAATACAACCGTACCATTATTGGCGCCGCAGAGCAGGAACAGGTAGTGCTCAGTGCTCAGTTTTGGCATGGAGATGATGTTCCTTACAACCAGCAACATGTCAGAAATGCTATGAAAGCCAATGGTTTTTGGGATATTAATGTGGAAACCCCCGGAGCTTATACGATTACATTGAGACGTTGGCCCAAAGAAGCAGATAAGACGCTGCAGGACCTGGTACCAGAACCCGACGTTGATACCACCAGAATTTACAAAAATTACACCTTATACAAGCTGAAAAGCAATGCAATTAACATCATTTCCGCGCGCCTTCAAATAGGTGACTTTGATGAAACAGTTCCTGTAAGCAACGGGCAAACAGCGGTGAAATTTGAAGTAATGCTGGATAAGGGAGATTACTTTCTACAAACATGGTTTTACGATACAGCCGGCGATAGCTTAGGCGCCTATTATGTGTACATTGACCCGGCAACGGAAGCTGGCTAGGTAGTCCCGTCAGTATTGAACAACCTGCAGGTGATCATCATTTTTACCGAAGATAATATATTTTTTCCCTTTTGCAGTGCCACTTAAAATAGCCGCATTTTTCACATCCCCCTTGACGAAGAGACCGCTTTCATCTGGGCCTGGGGATGTAAATTGTCCTTTGCCGTTCCCTCGCAGGAAAACCCCATAACCAGCATCATTCCGCGGAGTTTCGATTTCCGATTGATACAGATTGCCTGCAAGCACCACATCCAGGTTGTTGTCCCCGTTAAAATCATCGATTAATATGCTGTTCACTGACGAGAACTGAGTAATACCTTTGATCGGATGAATACTAAATTTGAAATCTCCAAGATTCTCAATGTAGCTGGTAGCAAAAGTGGTAGCGGCATAGTGTAGGGATTTTTCCAGTTTTTCAATTCCGAATACTTCCTTCATACCTGCCAGCCCGAAATCATTGTAACTCGGGAATTTTTCTTTGATAAAGGGCATTTGATTTGAAGAACATTCTCTTCCTCTGAGGGGAAAAACAGTGCCATTTTCGTGATAAGCCAATACGATATCCAGATTACCGTTGTTATCGAAGTCGTCAGTGTACACTTCGAAGGGCGCCGCTGCGGAAGCCTTGTATTTATAATTCAAACCTAAATTGCCGACTATAAAATCAGCATCTCCATCTTTATCAAAATCGGCACTGGCTATGCTAAACCACCAACCGGTATGATTTGCAAGATCTGATTCAGGTGTCAGGTCAGCAAAACCCTGTCCTGTATTTTTGATAAGTTTGACCGGCATCCATTCACCGACTATGGCCAGATCAAGGTTTTCGTCGTTGTCTATATCCACCCACTGAGCATCCGATACCATGCCCAGGTTGGTCATAAACGGTGCCAACTGATCTGTGACATCAGTAAATTTAATAGCTTGTCCTTCACTTTCATTTTTTAACAGATGGCTGCTGGCGGGCAGCGGGTATTTACCGGGTATCAGTTTGCCACCAATGAATAAGTCCATATCACCGTCTTTATCAAAATCCCCGGGCACGACACAGGAACCACTTTCCCGAAGCTCCGGCAAAGCGTTTGGAACTTTTATAAACATACCATTACCCAGGTTTTTATAAAACCGGTCCTGATAGTATTCATGGTGTTCTGGTTCCTCATTTCCCCCCGAAACCACATACAGGTCCAGGTTGCCATCGTTGTCCGCATCGAAGAATGCAGCTGCCACATCCTCGTGTTTTTTGTCTGCTATCCATAGTGATTTCAGAGCTGATTCAAATTTACCGTCTTCCTGCTGCACGAATAATGCGGAGGCCTGCCCTTTGGCACCACCAACATAAAAATCATCCAATCCATCGTTGTTGACATCGCCAACCGCTACGGCAGGGCCGCTTTGGGACAATTTGTGCGGTAATAGACTTTCTCTTTCAAAATTATCGAATAAGTTCTCCTCGTGTTGATAGGCTATGCCCGCTTCCCCGGTACCTTCCTTAAACAGGATACTTTTTTTATCCTGTACTGGTCCAGTTTGATCACTCGATTTATCATAATAAAGGGTGATTTGTTGATTGGCTTTGACATTACTTACGGATTGAGATTTACCATCCGGCCATAGCACCAAAAGTTTGGGGATCGATGCCAGGTCCCCAATACCAAAATGCAGTACATTGTCAACAGCCGACTGAAACCCTCTCGACAGATAAAGTTCTCTTATCTGTTTTGAGCCATCGGCTTCAATGGCTATTCTGGATCCGATTCCATGTATATTGCCCGGTGGCCCTGACAGTTTAACCTTCAGGTAGTTATTATTTGATCCTGACTCCCGGGTATTGTTTCGGTACACAAAAGCAGCATCATTGATGTTATTGGTGACAATATCCAAATCACCGTCATTATCCAAATCGGCATAGGCAGCGCCATTGGAACAGGTGGGAACTTCGAGATTCCACGTTTCGTGCATGGATGAAAAAGTAAAGTCCTTGTTATTAAGGAAGAGCATGTTCACTTCCTTTTTCTCAGGCATTACATTCAGGATATCTTCGTAATAAGTTTTTATCAGAGAATCCCTGTTTTTATATATCTCGAGCTCTTCATATAACCTGGTTACCCTTGTTCGCTTATATGTCACAAAATCATTATTTCTAAAAGCCCTAACAATGCCATTAGATACAAATATATCCTGCCAACCGTCATTGTTCATATCCATTAAAAGCGGCGCCCAGCTCCAGTTTGTATTCGATAAGCCTGCAAGCTGACCAATTTCAGAAAATGCGGGTATGTTATCATCCAATAAATTGCCATTGTTTAATTGCAGTGTATTGACCATGTACTGGTGATGTAAACCCATATTGACCAGAGATTCAAACCGCTCCGGATTCATACCGCTCATGCTTGTTTTCAGGTCATAATTGTTGTTTGACGCCATATCCAGCGACACAAAATCCAACCAACCGTCATTGTTTATATCGCCAATATCATTGCCCATGGAAGCATTTGATATATGATTGGTAGATTCTTTGATGACTTCTTTAAAAGTGCCATTTTGTTGATTTATATATAAATGGTCTTTTTCCGAATAGTCCTGCCCTACGACTATATCGGGCCATTGGTCATTATTCAGATCGCCGATGGCAATGCCCAAACCGAATCCAATGGCATTATTGACAAGCCCGGCCGTGCCGGAGACATCCTTAAATTTACCATTGTCATTTCTGAACAGCTTTTCGCTGCTATATTCGGATTTTTTGTGAAGTAATGTTTTTATGTCCGGTTCAACCGCCCCTGGGTCAATGCCGTGATTGAGCAAAAACATATCAAGGTCTCCATCCCTGTCGTAATCAAAAAATGCCGCTTGCGTTGAATAATGAGGCAGATCCAGATTATAAGAAGCGGCACCTTCCTTAAATACCGGTATGCCGTTTTCATTATTGCCCTCATTGATAAACAACTCGTTTCTACGGTAATTTAAATCGGCATAATCTCCGGACTTACAGACGTAAATATCGAGCAGTCCGTCATTATTGATATCTACCAATGTTACCCCGGTAGGAAAGCCTTTGGCCCCTTTCACTCCGGAGATCAAAGTCGTTTCCTCAAAAACCAGGTTACCTTTGTTGATAAAAAGCTTATTTGAATACAAGTTGGATATGAAGTAAATATCGGGAAGGCCATCGTTGTTGAGATCACCAACGGCAACGCCTCCCCCATTGTAGAGGTATTCATATAATACACCATTAACCGTGGGGCTTTCGTTGATGACGTTAATGAAATTTAATTTAGTGTCTTTGGGGCTCAGCAAAGTGAAAAGCGCCTGGGCATTGACTTTTTTGTCATCTTCGGGCAACACCCGTTCTCTTTTACCGCCGCAATGACTAAAAAGAAAAATTGTAATCAAAATAATGACACCTTTATTCATCGTCTACAACCTTTAAAATTTCATATCCTTCCTGAACATTAATCAAATATACAACGAAGTCATTTGCTGTGTCCTTTTAGAGACCCTCGCCATCACAACTTGCTATAAGTTTAAGACCCCATTCCCTATAAAGCGGATATGGATAGATATAGAAGGAGATCGAAGCAAGCAACGACCTTAAACCTATCTATAACTATCCATCATTTCCGTTTCACCAATAACCGATAATCTCTATCCAGTCATTTCATTGGTTATTTATACAACAATTATCTTCCTTAATGATTGACGTTAGTTTTCATTCGCGTAACCCTCATTTTGCTTGAGCACCCCGTTACTAAGGTCAATCTCGCGCTGAGGTATTGGAAAATAATAATGTTTTGGTTTCACAAATGTCCTTGGTGGATCGAATTGGCCTCTATCTTCACCATAGATTTGCACAATATCCACAATGCCCGCTTTATCCCATCTCATCAGGTCCTGATGCCGCTGATTTTCACCGAACAACTCCACGCGCCTCTCATGAATTAATTCAGGCATTCCTGCGTTGCTGACAGGTGGCATACCCACCCGGTCTCTAACCGCATTTATTTCCGTATCTCCGGCACCGTTACCGTTCATTCTTATCTTGGCTTCTGCTACGATCAAATAGACATCTGCAGATCTGAGGATAGGTACATTTTGATTTTGATCCAAATTGCCGTCGGCTGTGAACGTAGCATATTTATTTTGGCCATAGCCGGTGGCCGTTAAATCCTCGGTGAATTCTGTTATACCGTTGGCACCCCGGTCTACCATATCGCCCGGTTGCCAGATAGAATAGCCAAGGCGGGGATCTCCAGGTTCAAATTCGTCCACAATATCTTGAGTGGGATTGTGAAAATCCCATCCTCCCCATGGTCTCGGGGCAATGTAGTATTGGGGAACATCAGCCCAGTTTGCTGAACCCTGGGCTGCAAAGAGCATTTCAGGATTGTTTTCTGTGGCAGGTGTGAAATTATCCCTGAAATTTGCAGCCAGCGGATACGGTCCGTTAACAACATTGGTACCGGCATTAATTGCTTCGTTAAATTTTTCCTGGTATAAATATAACTTGGCCAATAATCCGTTGGCAGTCCCCTTATTGGGTCTACCCATATCACTGTCCGCATGTGTCTCCGGCAATAAATTGACCGCTTCTATTAAGTCTGATTCTATCAAGGCCTGTACCTCGGTCAGTGTTGACTTTGGCACATTGAAATTGCTTTCCTTTACATTTTCCTCTTTAATCAGGGGGACACCACCGTATATTAATGAAAATCGCCAGTACCCGAAAGCCCTGATGAAATGGGCCTCGCCGAGAATCCTGTTCTTCAACGTAGCATCCATTTCAACATCCGGAACGTTGATAAGGACGGCATTGGCTCTTGTAATCATTTCATATTTGTTTTTCCAACCAGCTCTTACCCCATTATTGCTTGGCGTCAGTGTGAAATTTTCCATGGCCTCTTCATAGCCGTGATCTCCGGCTCTGTATAAATCGTCGGAGCAGTTATCGAATACATTTTCGCTATGTCCAAAGGCGTCTTCTTCCCTTAACGGGGTATACATGGCGTTGGCGGCAGCAATGGCGTCATCTGCATTTCTCCAGAAATTGGCTGAGGTAGATTGCCCGTAAGGTGTTGTTTCCAGTAAGTCGCTATCACAGCCATTAAAAAATATCGCTATACAAATAATTGGAATGAGGTAGCTATTTTTTATATTTTTCATGATGATTTCTATTTTATAGTTTAAATAAACCGGACCAAAACATTAGACTAAAAGCCGACATTAACACCTATCAGGAATGTTCTGGCTTGAGGAAACTGAGCGAAGTCAACGTTTTGCTGTAAGTTTCCATCTGTCAATCCTAACTCCGGATCAAACCCGGAATAACCGGTGATGGTAAATACATTCTGTCCGGTCACATAAAAGCGCAACCGGGAAAGTCCGATTTTTTCAACAGTAGCATCAGGCAGGGTATAGCCTATAATCAAATTCTTTAAACGGAAGAAGTCTCCGGATTCCAGGAACAGATCGGATGTTCTGTGATTTAAATTCGTACGTAGCGTAGATACCCTCGGAATCTCATTACTCGTGTTAGGGCCAGTCCATCGACCGGTGATATCCGAGTATAAATTAAAAGGATAAGATGCGTCAAGCCCCTGCATTCTATCTGCATTATAAATTTCCACGCCACCAACGCCCAGAAAGAACATGGTTACATCAAAGGCCTTATACCTGATATTGGCATTAATTCCGTAAGTAACCTTTGGGTGTGGGCTGCCGATGATTTCTCTGTCCTGGTCATCGATCACATTATCGTTATTGAGATCTTTGAAACGAACGTCTCCAGGCAGGGCGCCGGGTTGTTCGGCGTGATTGTCGATGTCATCCTGTGTTTGGAATAGTCCATCTGCCCGCCAGCCGTAAAATGTGCCGATGGGGTTTCCTTCGTAAGTTCTGGTGATCTCCTGGTTTGGACGGCCGTAAAGACGGGACGCCAAAAAGCTGCCATCCACCAACTTAACTACTTCGTTGTCTATAAAGGCGGCGTTGGCATCAATGCTGTAACTAAACGCTCCTTTGGTTTCCTGCCAACCGAGTTCCACTTCCAGTCCCTTGTTTCTAACCTGCCCGACATTGAGGAAAGGCGAAGGGTTATTACCCTGGGCGCCAATTGTTGGCGGGGAAAGCAACATATCTTCGGTGTCCTTGATGAAGTAATTAAAATTCGAGATCAACCGGTTATCGAGGAAACCTATGGAAACACCGATGTTGGTCATGATCACCGTTTCCCAGGAAATATTTTCATTGGCAAAACTTGACTGGTTGGCCCCCACTACCTGGTTGCTGCCATCCAGACCAAAGGAATACCTTTGACCACGGCTGATTCTAGCCAGATATTGCAATCTGTCAACATTCTGATTTCCGAGCTCGCCCCATCCGCCGGTTATTTTCAAATCACTGATCAGGGGTACATCGAAGAAGGGTTCATCAGATACCCGCCATCCCACTGAAAAGGCCGGAAAGACCCCTGCCCTGTTTCCGTCGGCAAATCTTGAAGATTCATCTGATCTCACTGTGGCTGTTAACAAATACTTATCTTTCCAGGCATAATTTAACCTTCCGAATACAGACCTTAACCCGTCATGCGACTTAAATTCGTCGGTGCGGTTGGCATCGCCGGTACTCAGGAAACGCTGGCTGGGATCCTCGTCAGGCAGGTTTGTTGCACTGGCGCTAAAACCTTGAGAATCGAATGATTGCTGCGTATATCCTCCGGTAAAGCCGACTCTATGATCTTCACCAAACGTTTTATCGTAAGAAAGAAAGTATTCCATCAGAAATGAAAAGTCCTGCGAATAGTTTCTACGCGCCGAATTGATTGTCCGCTGTCTTATTTGGTTCAACACCTGAGGAAAAAACACCCGGTCGTCATGAATATTCCCATCTACGCCAAAATTTGCTTTGAATTTCAAACCATCTGTAATCGAAACTTCAGCAGTGACATTACCCAAAAGCCTCGTATCGCGGTTATCGGCATCATTGGCATCTACCTCAAATAACGGGTTGTTAATATCTCCAAATTCACTGCTGATTTGTGAAGAACTAAAATTTCCATTGGCATCCCGGACAGGAAGGCCCGGATGAAAACGTATGGCACTCCAGATTAACCCGCTTTGTGCTGAGTTGGTGTTAAATGCATTGCTGGACCTGGTCGACAGCACCATACTCTGTCCAAGGTTGAGCCAATTCGTTACCTGGTGATCTGAATTTACGCGTAAACTAAACCGGTCTGCTTCGGATTTTTTAATGATACCCTCTTCGTTGTAGTAACCCATAGCAACAAGGAAAGACGATTTTTCATTTCCGCCGCTAATGGAAAGGTCAATATTCTGCGTTTTCCCGGTTGTAAAAAGTTCATCCTGCCAATCGGTTCGTTGCGTCTGATACTGGGCGTCTTCCCAAATAGGATTCACAGGGATACCATCGTTAGTGTACCGTTCTCTCTTAATTTCCGCCAGTGTGGAAGCATCCAGTACATCCAGTGTCTTAATGGCGTTAGAGACACCTGTATACATGTCAATGTTCAAATTCAACGCCTGTTCATTGTCACCCTTTTTGGTCGTCACAATGACCACGCCATTGGCCGCCCTTGTTCCATAAATAGCGGAAGCCGAGGCATCCTTTAATACCTCGACGGATTCGATATTATTCGGGTTGATGCCATCAATATTTTGTGTGGGAATGCCATCCACGATATAAAGTGGTTCGGAATTGTTAACAGTACCGGCTCCCCTGATCCTTATCGATGTCGACGCTCCCGGTGCGCCACCGTTGGGAACCACCTGAACACCGGCAATCCTTCCCTGCAGGGCTTTATCCACGCCGGAAACAGGAAGGTTTCTGAAATCTTCTCCCTTCACCGAAGAAATGGCACCGGTGACATCTTTTTTCTCTGTGGTACCATAACCTACCACCACGACTTCATCCAAAGACCTGATATCCTGCACCATGGTAACATCGATCCTGCTTCTACCTCCCACAGGTACTTCTTCCTGCATATAACCTACAAATGAAAAAACAAGTGTGGCATTTTCATCTGCCACCAGCAACCGATATGTTCCTTCTGCGTCTGTGATGACGCCGTTGTTGGTTCCTTTCTCCAAAATAGCCACACCGGGGATTGACTCTCCGGTATGATCCCTGACGGTACCGGTCACTTCAAATTGCGGCTGCAGGATATCAATGACTGTAGGGATCCTTTTATCAGGTTTTATCTTTTTGACGGTAATGGTTTCATTGACTCTTTTAAAATGTAGTCTCGTTTGTAAAGACACCTCTTTTAAGAGCTCATTCATGTACCAGTCTTTTTTGTGCAGAACAACAGATTTGTTTTCTACCTCATTTTTGGAATAAGCAAACAAAAAATTACTGTTTTGCTCAATCTCAGTCAAAAAATGAAAAAAACTTTTTTGACCCAATGTCATTTCAACTTTAATCTCATCAAGTTTTTGCCGCTGTGCCCTGGAGTTTTCACTTTTGGCAAAGGCGAAAAATGAGAATTGCATGACCATCGCATAAAATGTAAATTTTGACATGCGAATAAAATGTTTTTGTAACTTTGCATTCATACGGTTTTTGATTTGTTCAGAAACTAAATTTCAGGAGGCTGAGCCAGTACTATCGCCAAAAAGTCTACTCAGCTTCCTTCTTAATTATTTTAAACTCACATTAATTACTCAATTATTATTTCCTTTTCATTTATTTCATATTCAAATTCATAGTTAAAGGAGAGACTTTTCATGACAGTTTCTAAAGTCTGATTTTGAAACCTCGCCGTAAATCTCTTTTCTTTGTCAATAGCTGCACGTACAGTAAATTTCACATCATACCACCTGGACAGCTGCACAAATATTTTTTCTATTGATTCATCTTCGAAAACCAAATGCTGATCTTTCCATCCAAATACCAGTTCCCTGTCAAAGTTCACCTGCTTACTAAATAATTTATCCTTAATGGAATAAACCAACATTTCATCTTTGCGTATAAAGTGCTCATCGGAATCACCTTTGTCAGACACACTTACTTTGCCGGTGTTAACAGCCACAGAAACGTCTTCTTCATTTCGGTAGCAGCGTACATTAAAGGAGGTTCCCAAAACCGACACGTTTGCTGCGTTTGTTTCGACGATAAAAGGTTTTGATGCATCCTCGACTACATCAAAAAAAGCTTCTCCTTCCAAAAACACTTTTCTCACCGGCCCCTCATAAGATTCCGCAGTGACCAGCCTGCTATCCGAATTAAGCACCACCTGGGTCCCATCCGGCAGTTTCATTTTTAACTTCTGACCGGGCAACGCCATTCTTTCTATTTTGGCAGAACTGTGTTCAACATTGTTATTTTCATTTTGCTGATTTAGCCTGACCACCAGGAAAGTAGCTGTCAAAACCACAGCCAGGGCCGCTGCTATCTTAATAAAATAAGAAAAAATACCCCCCTTCCCCGGTTTAGCCTCTGGTACACCCACAATGTTGCGATAAACGCTTCTTTTAGATCTTTCGATGTCCGAAGTTTTTAGTGACCAGTCCGCCACCATGTTTTCAAAGACTTTCCTGTTAAGTTCATCTTTTTGTAGCCATTCAGTCAGTTGGTGTTTCTCTGCTTCTGTCAGGTTTTTGTTCAGGTATTTAAATATGAGGTGCTCCATTTATAAATTGGATCATTGAATGCTTTTTCAGATTATATAATGGAGAGTATAGTTTGTGGCGTTGCCCCTATGTTCTCTAAAAAATTTATAATTTCAGAAATTTTTTAGAGATTTATTGACGATATATCAACAATAAGAAAGAAAAATTATCAATTTACCAGAAAGGAGCACAATACAACCAGGATCATTCCGATTTCGGGAATCAGCTGTAAACGCATGTCGGAGTGGTCAAAATATTTTGCCAGTTGATCCTTTATCCTGGCAAGCGCCTTACAGATATGATTTTCGACGGTTTTTTTTGATATCTGCAGTTCCCTGGAGACTTCCGCATGTGACATGCCCTGGTTTTTTACCATGTCATAAACCAGGGAGCAATGTGGGGGCAGGTCGCGAATGGCCTCTGCGACAATTTTCTGTAATTCGTGACCCAGCAGCAGGCTTTCCGGATCGATCGTATCAGTGAGGCCAGGCGAGTCTTCCAGTTTAGCATATAAAAAATTGCCAGACTCTTTGGAAAGTGTTCTAATAGCTGTATGCTTTACGGCAGTATATAGATAAGAATCCAAATCCTTGATTGTCAGGTGTCCGTTTTTTCCTTTCCAGATATTCAAAAAAACCTCTTCGACAACATCTTCGGCCAAATCTTTCGATTTGGTTATGGCAAAAGCATTTCGATACAGGCGCTCAAAGTATACATCATAAATTTTTTCAAACCAACACTTGAAGGGCATTGGATCGGATATATTATTGATTTTACTTTTTGTATCCATTTGTATAGGTCCGGAAATTGTATCAACCGTCAGGCAGTGCCTGTCATTCAGGGTATTGAATCTTCATTTAAACACGCAGAACCAAAAATCTATATTAAAAAAGTGGAATTGCATTTGTCCTTTTAAAACATAGTTTGCCGGAACATTTCCATTTTTATTAACATAAATCTCCATTCTAGATAGACAAAATTATGGTAAAAATCAAATTCGGGAATATAACGGGAGCTAGTACCAAAAAGTCATTTTTCAGAAACCCACACTCAAATTCAGTTGGAAAAACAGCCACTCATCTGCCATTCTCCAAGCCATGACCATACTGCCAACAGCAAATACAAGGTATCGGGCCTCCACCGATAATTTTATGATATTGGCGGGCCAAAATTGCCGTTAACTCCTATTCCCCCAGATTAAAACCAATCCCTGAATTTATAAAATTTAGGAGCAAAATCAAGGGGCTTTTTGATCTGTGCAAACCTTTGCACCGGTCATATTGGAGAGGAAAAGGCATACCAGGTTCACTTTTTTTGCCCGTGGCAAGGTACCGGATTTATTGAAAACAATGCGCACAGTCGCAAAATTGCCTGCATGGATGTGTTTGTTTGCTACAATTTCAAAGCTTCTGTACAAAATGATTGATCACCTATCATTATTAAAATTCTAAGCGAACGTATACTATATATGGAATTAATAACAATTATTTAATATACATCAATCTACTGTAAATGGTAAAATTCCGGCCAGCCTAAAACAGCCGGCACAGGCACCGATGATAGCCGAACAGTTTGTAAATCGACGGATCCTCCTTAAAGTGATCTTTAATTCAAAATGATATTTTCAACAACCACCGCCCAGTCTTTGTCGCGGTCTGAAGGAGGGAATCCAATGTCGGCTTGTCCTCCCGCTACAACGGTGCTAACACTTCCTTTTTGAAAGGGGCCGCCTTCTCTTGGGTTGAACCATTTTACACTGTATTCATCCTTTGCCTCTGACAGGTCTACTGAGGCAGTGCCCCCGTAAGGAAGGTACAGTACCATTACTTCTCGTTTTTTGGCTAAACACCAGGCATTGCCCGAAATCACCATCTCGTCATCGCTTTCCATAGCGGTAAAGGGTATTTCATTATTGAAAAAATCCAGCGCAATGCGTGTATAATCCCACATTCGATCCCTTGAGCGCCAATCCTCACATTGCAGATCGTTATTGTGATTTTTGTAGCCAAAATACCATTCAACGCCGGATCCTCCCGCCATCAAATTACCCCATAGCACTTCGGCCCGTACACTGTCCTGATTGTTTTCTTCCTTATCATCGGGATCTACCCCCCTGGAGGCATGACCTATCTCGTCTATAGCAACTACCCACTGTCTTCCGGCATTTCGTGACTGATTTAACCATAAAACCGTTTCCTCGTGTGCTACAGTCCTGCGATCTATTTGCATCGACATGCCATCCATGCTTCGGTCGCCCAGCAGGGCACTAAACATCTCATGCCTCGGTTCGCGGGCAGCATGGGTGTGGATTACCCGAAGGCTTTGGTAGGGATCGTGCATTTTAAAATACTTTACCATTGCCTTTTGCTGCTCCGTAGACTGGCCATCCGGGGACCAATGGGTAGGCCCATTTTCTTCACCCATATTCCAGATAACGCCGAGATGATGGCCAAACCTGGCTATCAGCTCCCTGTAATACAGTTTGCGTTCAAATTTTGTATCGCCGTCATCCAGCAATGTTTCATTTTCTGTCTCCTGCAGTATCATATGCAGCAGTAGTCCAAGACGGTCCATATGCTCAAAAACAATTTCCCATTGATCGAGTTTACTGCAATCAAACCGCAATCTTTCCTCATATCCCGTGTATGGCCACACGTCCTTGCCATCCCCGTTGATGTTCATCGTCAAAAAATAAACAGAATTCATGCCTTTGGCTGCCAGATAATTGAGGCCTCCGATGATCCCCTTACCTTTGCCACCCCGCCACGTAGGATCTCCTTCCTTCCAGTCCTTTATGTGAGGTTCATAAAAATGAAGCTTCCCGTCAGCAGATGCCTCTCCTTCCCTATTTTCGGCATTCCACCTAACAGTTCCATCAAAGTCCTGATAGGCCAGCAAATTTTCGGGACTACCCGCCCCACCTTTGATAAAATACTCACCGGTCTCAGCAAATTGCAGGTATCTCTTTTCGCGATATTCAAGTTTGCCCTTGCCTAAAAAACCCGGCGCTGATTTGTCTGCCGGTTTTACGGTAAATTGTCCCTGTGCTCCATCAAAGGCCAATGCCCGCCCAGCTTTTAGATCGTTATCAATGGCTATGTTTTCCCCTTGCCGGAATCGCGCTTTAAATGTCCAATCACCTGGTTTGTCAGGGGTAAATTTTACCTTCCAAACGTTTCCCTCTGCGGCTCCGCTTTCTCCGGCTTGTCCATCAGCCGCATAAAATCCGGGTACCAGCAGAGAGTCGCTGCCATTGGAGAACAAAACGTTTAATCGATAATTAAGAAAAGGGTTGTTATCATCCTGTTCAGAAGTTTGTGGTCCTGTAAAGTCAATGGTAATCGTGTGCCAGCAGGTTTGCTCCCCGGTTATTACATAAGGAATCTCCCGCTCACATCCAAGCCATGTGAAAATAAAAGGAATTAGTAGCAGGTAAAAAAAGTGATGAAGTGGTTTTTGCGCATGTGGATGACCTTCGCCAAAAACATGTTGCTTTACTATTTCTTTTTTCATATTGGTGGTATTAATTGAAAAGTGGACTATGCCCAGCCCCTAAAGCCAATTATTGTATGCCCTAAGTGATGCAAATCTAATTAATTCTGCTTAATATTGTATACCGTATACGAAAATGTAATCAAATTATACCTGAATGAAGTTAGTAAACGACAATCTGGAAAGGAAGGCTTACCTGCGAGTAAAGGACATGATTTTCAAAAAGCAACTCCTGCCCGGACACAAAATTGTACAGGACAAGCTGGCCGAAGACCTGGGCATTAGCAGAACACCTCTGAGGTCCGCTCTGCAAATGCTGGAGGCTGAGTACCTGTTGGAGTCTCTACCCACCAAAGGGGTAGTTGTCAAAAAATTCACAGACCGGGAAATTGTTGAAATTTACGACTGCCGCATGGCACTTGAAGGAACGGCCGTCAGACTATTCACGGCGAGAACAAACCCCTCAAAACTAAGAAAATTGTTTGAGCCGTTTTTGCCCGGCGATTGGACAACGATCGATACCCAGGCCTACCGGAAGGCCGATAGTCAATTTCATGACTACATTATTTCGAAGTGCGGCAATGAGTTCCTGCGTAAACTTTTCCACCAGGGTAATCTGCTGGTGTGTATTAACTTGATCGGGCTCGTAAGACCTCCACATGAGACGCTTCCGGAACACATGGAAATTATAGCAGCCATTGAAAAAAAAGATGCCGATTTGGCCGAAAAATTGGCCAAAGAACATCTCGATATATCAAGACAACTCATCTTACAAAAAATTAAAACCGATGAGTAGTCTTTTGCCTGATAACCTATGTTTAAATTTACATAGCTGTCAATAACCGTTATGATTTTGAAATTATCTTTATTAAATACTGTATTTAAACCTTATTAAAATTTGTGACATGAACAGATCCAGTTTTCTTATATTATCAGCATTTGTTTTTCTTAGCGGTTTTTCCCGGGCCCAGGAGTCCGGACAAATAATCGAAACCGTTAACAGTCCTACAGCCAGGCATGAGTGCGGAGCCGTTGCTTTTGATAATCAGCTCTTTTTAATAGGTGGAAGAGGGATTAAGCATGTAGAAATTTTTAATCCCAAAACCAATAGTTGGAAACAGGCAGGTAAGACGCCTTTCGAAATCCACCATTTTCAACCTGTAGTTTACGGTGATGAAATCTACATTTTGTCGGCCTTTACCGGAAAATTCCCCAGAGAAACTCCCCTGGAAAAGGTTTGGATATACAATCCCAAAGATGACCAGTGGCGGGAAGGTCCGGTCATCCCTGAAAACAGGAGAAGAGGTGGCGGTGGTGTCTTGACTGTCGGTGATAAAATATATGTTGCAGGAGGTATTATTGATGGCCACCATAGCGGTACTATTCCCTGGACCGACGTATTCGACCCCAAAACAGGAAAGTGGGTTGAATTATCAGACATGCCTCACCGTCGGGATCACACTGTCGCAGCCGGCGACGATCAACATATGTATTTGCTGGGAGGAAGAACCACAGATTATCATGAAGAAGACAACTACGGCGCTTTTATGGCAAAGACCATCAGTAAGGTAGACCGATTTAACTTTTCTACCGGAAAGTGGGATACGTTGGCTAAGGACCTGCCCGTTGCTACAGCCGGTGCCGGCGCGGTAATGGTAAAGGGAAAAATTTATTATATGGGCGGAGAAACCGGCCAGCTGGCTGCGCACAATGAAATTCAGGTCTATGACATTAACACTGGTAAGTGGGAAATAATAGGCGCCCTGGAAAGAGGCAGGCATGGTACGCAGCCGGTTGTTATAGGTGATAAAATGTACATTGCAGCCGGCAGCGGCAATAAAGGCGGCGGTCCGGAGCTTTCTACCACCGAAGCCGTTGCTTTAGAATAGCCGCTTTTACCTATGTAAATCATTACCTTTTTCAGGGTCGTTCAGGACGCAAAAAAGTAACTGTCTCTGACAAGGTTGGGCCTGCTATATGGACAATTGTTTTTCATTTAAAGGCCCTCTCTTTGTTTCTAATAGAAAAAAGTTGCAGTGTATTGCTATTTCTTGCCACGATTACTATCGCCTGGTTTGTACTCACACCTGTCACCTTTATGTCCCTGATTTCACCTATACTTTTAAACCCGCTATTTGCAGGATATTGAATTTCAAAAGCTCCTTTACCATTTCCTTTTAAAAACCACCCCTGGCTCGCATCATGTCTACCCAAATTTGGGTTTATGCTATAGTTGTTACCTCCCAACAAAGCGTCTAAGTGACCATCTCCATCAAAATCATGAGATGCAATTGCATAAACAGGCGAAAATTGGATCTCATTTGGCAAAGCGGTCAGGTTAAAAGTGCCATTCCCTCTATTTTCAAGGTATATACTCTCCAACATAGACACTTGTTTTTTGACGGCACTTTTCAATTCGTCGCTGTCAAAAACATTTTCTATAGTTTTTCCGGAAAATTGATGGAAAGAAGGAAATTTCTTTTTTAAAATCGGCATTTGATCCGTCAATTCATTTAGCGTGGCCAGTGGATATAATTTTCCATGCTTATGCAAGCCAATGATAGGGTCCGTTTTGTTATTTTGATCAAAGTCTTTAACAAAAAGCACCAGGGGGCTGTCCTGAGATGCTTTTAATTTTGAATTTAATCCATAGTTACCAACCATAAAATCGGTATCACCGTCATTGTCAAAATCGCCAGGTTCAATTGTATTCCACATTCCATGAGAATCGCCCAGGTTTGCAGCGGTAGTGATGTTGGTAAGTTCCCGACCATTGTTGTTAAATACTGTGATTGGCATCCATTCTCCAACCACAATAAGATCCAATCTGCCGTCAGCGTTGTTATCGAACCATACCGCATCTGTTACCATTCCGATATCCCGGAGACCTTTGGCTAAAGATTGAGTAACATCCTCAAAATTTCCCTTGCCATCGTTTTCAAGGAGAAAACTCTTTGGAGTTAACCCATATTTCCATGGTTCCATCCTCCCTCCAATAAATAAGTCCACGTCACCATCATTATCAAAATCGCCGGGAGCCACACATGAATTGTTCACTATGTTACCTTCAAAATTCAGATCCTGCCTGCTGAAGCTTCCATGACCATCGTTTTTATATATCCGGTCATTTAATCGGTTATCCTTTCCCCAATACTCACCTCCCCCACTTGTTACGTAAAGATCGAGGTCATCATCACCATCAATATCAAAGAATTGTGCTTCCAAATCCTCCGACATACTATCTTTCTCAATTTCAGGCTGGACGGTGAGGGTCCAACCGCCATTACTATTTTGTAAAAATATTTTTCCGGGATGTTTCCTGGAGCCACCGATAAATAAATCCTCAAGACCGTCTTTATTAACATCCCCCAACGCCAGCCGGGGACCTTCATCCGATACGGAGTGGGGAATCAATATCTCCCTATTCTTATCATAATATTCATTCTCCTTATGAAGAAAATCCAGCTGTTTCAAATCGGAAATGTTGGTGAATAGCTTTTCTCTGCCGGGTTGGCTTTTCCACTTGTAATAATCTCCGGAAGCATTTTTTCTGTCGACTATCAAGGTCGAATTGACTTTAACATCTGTATTGGTTTGGTAGCTACCACCGGGCCAGATTACAATGACGGAATCGATGGTGGTCGTTTTATCCCCAAGTCCAAAATTCAAGACATGGTCCACACTGGATTGAAAGCCCCGAACCGGAGCCTGTTCCTGATAAAAAACTTTACCACCGCTCTTAACATATACTTTTGCTCCTATTCCGTGGAGGTTCTTACCCATTCCTTTTAATTTTACTTTAAGATATTTCCTCACCGCAGAATCAGATTTATTCTCATATATAAAGGCAAAGTCGTTAACATTATTGGTAACAATTTCTAAATCACCATCAAGATCAAGATCACCGTAACTTGCCCCATTAGAGAACACTGCCTGGTCCATCCCCCACTCAACTATTCGATTTCTGAATAGCAAGCCGCCCTCGTTCCTAAAAATGTAATTGTGGATCTTATCGGTAGGCATCTTGTTAATAATTGACAGGTTATTTTCGTTAATGCCGTTTGCTATTGATCTTTTGATATTTTCATTGGAATAATAATTGATATAGTCCAGATCATTAGGTCGCCTATATATTCCATTGGTGATAAACAAGTCTTTATTACCGTCATTATCAAAATCACTCAACAACGGAGCCCAACTCCAGTCTGTGGCATCTATGCCTGCCAGAGGGGCAACATCCGCAAAAGTGCCATCCCCCATGTTCAACTGTAGTGTATTTCTTACCACTTGATTGCCATAACCAAACCTTCGTTTAATGGCCAGTAAATCGTAACTATCCTCAACCACCGACCTTTGGAGTATTGAAATATCATCGGGCAACATATCCAGGGTTACAATATCCAACAAACCATCATTGTTAAAGTCTGCCATTTCATTGCCCATAGAATAACGACTTGTGTGCTCTACCATCATTTGACCGGACTCCCGAAAGGTTCCATCACAATTGTTGATATACAAATAATCATTTTCATGAAAATCATTAGATACATAAATATCGATACACCCATCATTATTAATATCACCTGTAGAAACTCCCAAGCCATATCCGATTGGACTGCTATTAATTTGGGCCAAAGAAGTAACATCCGTAAAAAGCGTTGTCCCGTTATCCGAGTCATTTCGAAATAGCCTATCCCCGGAATGTGGAGCCGAATAATCACTAATTTTTTCACGGGCACCATAAGACTTATCGGTATGAACCGAGTGATTTAATAAAAAAACGTCCAGATCATTGTCGTTGTCATAATCCAGAAAAGTCGCCTGGGTGGAATATCCGGAAAAGTCCAAGCCATACTCTTTTGCTCTTTCAACAAAAGTGTTGTTTCCCTGATTGATAAATAATTCATTCTTTCCGGTCATTCCTTCATACCCGCCCCCAAGATTACAGACATAAATATCCAGCAGTCCGTCCCCGTTTATGTCTACCATGCTACAGCCGGTACTCCATCGGTGAGACCCGGCAATACCAGCGGTGTTACTGATATCTTCAAATGTCAGATTACCTTTATTCAAAAAAAGTTTGTTCATTGTTTCGTTAGCTGTAAAAAACAAATCTGGAAGTCCGTCATTATTGATATCACCGATAGCAACGCCACCGCCATTGTAATAATAGATATAATTCAAAATATTAAAGTCAGCGCTTTCCTTCAAATCGTTTCGAAAATTAACGTTGGTCCTATCCGGTTCCAGCAATGAAAATAAGGGCTCGTTATTTTGACTGCAACTCAACAATAATATTTGAAGCAGTCCTGTAAGGAAATATATCTGTGCAAATCTACTCATGCTTAAGGTGCTGTTTTTAACAGTTCATATACTTTGAGAGAATCATTATTGAATGCGAGCACAAAGTACTCCCGGGTTTTATAATTTAATAATTCAATATCCTTTACTACCTGCTTATGAAAGAAGCCGCTTTCGGCAGGATCAAGGGCATTATAATTTAATTGCCTATCACCGATCAGAATCTGGCCAATGTTCGCATCAAATCTTCCAAATTTTGTAGGGTTCCCAAAGAAATTACCTCCTAACATTATATCTTTAATGCCATCGCTATTGTAGTCACCAACAAAAATGGCGTTGGTCGGAGATAACTGTGCTTCAAATGGTAACGGCTTGAGTGTAAAACCTCTTCCGGCATCGTTTATTAAAACTAAGGTGCTGAATGTCTGAATTTCCTTAACAATAGAAAAATTGAGCTGTTCTTCTGTGAAAATTTCATTCATTGTCTGGCCTGCATAATCCTCAAATCTGAGGTATTTCTTCTTAAGACTATTTATCTGCCTGGTTATTTCATCTTTCAGTGGTAATGGATAGGACTTACCGTCGATGGTATAGCTAATAATCGGCTCCCAACTACCGTTCTGGTCAAAATCATTAACGTACAACTTCAAAGGCGACTCAACAGAGGCTTTCAAAAAAGAGTTTTCCCCCCGGTTACCAACGATAAAATCTATATCACCATCCTGGTCGAGGTCATTGGCATGTATTGTATTCCACCAGCCATTTGTATTGTCCAGACCAACCGATCCGCTAATATCAGATAAGTTACCATTGTCGTTGTTAAAGACTTTAATACCCATCCATTCACCAACTATTATTAAGTCTTCATCATTGTCATTGTCGTAATCTGACCACGTAGCATCTGTTACCATCCCAACTCTTCCCAGGTTAAAGGATATCTGACTGGTTAGCTCTTTAAAAGTTTTACCATTGTCATTTATAAAAAGATAACTTCGTGGCGTTTCTCCATATTTGCCGGGCACCACCCTGCTTCCAATAAAAATGTCGATATCCCCATCGTTATCAAAATCACCAGGCTGTACAGTGGAGGTAAAACCAGCAATTTCAGGAACTACTGACACAGCCTTGGAGAAGGTGCCCATACCGCCATTCAGGTATAATCTATCATATAGATATGGGCTACCATGGGGAAATTGATTCCCGCCACTCCCTACATATAAATCGAGATCACCATCATTGTCGAAATCAAAAAAAGCTGCGTCAATGTCTTCATATCTTGCCTCAGCCTTGAAAAGGTCATCATTTGAAGATACAAAGCCATTTTCACTACTTATATATAGATGAGAACGGAAGCCCCCTGCACCTCCCACGTAAAAGTCCTTTATCCCATCATTGTTGACATCAGCCCCTGTAAATGCCGGCCCTTCCATTGACATCTTATGAGGAATTAATCTTTCCAGGTCAAAATCTAAAAATTGATCCTCCTGATGAATAAAATTAGTTAAACCTTTTATGTCTACCTGCCTGAACAATGGCGATAAAATATTATTCACCTTTCTATGACTTGGGTTGCTTGTTTTATCGTTAGCATAATTAACCGTAATATGCTGGTTCACATCCGGGTTAACAACAACCTGACGGCTACCATCGGGCCACACTACCTCCAACGAATCAACGCTATCATGACCACCCAAACCGAAAATCAATCTATAATCGGAGGAAGACTGAAACCCCCTGGAAGGCATCAATTCCTGATAAAACAGCTGCCCCCTTGCATATACTGTTACTTTTGATCCTATCGCGATCTTTTTTGCCTGGGTGTTTTTTAAAGCAACACTTAGATAATTATTTCCATTATATTCAGTGGCATTGTTTCGATAAATGGATGGTTCCATATTAACATTGTTCACCACTAAATCCAAGTCGCCGTCATTATCCAAATCACCATAAGAAGCGCCGTTGGAGTAGGTTAAATCATCAATTCCTGACTGATGAGCCCGGTTTTGAAAGCTTCTGCCATCTTGATTTATAAACAGATAATTATTGAGTTTGGCATTAGGTATTCTCTCCAATAACTCACTAAAATTAACATCCCTCTTGGCCTTCCTTTTTCGTACCAGTGATATTTGTTCATTGGCAAAAAAATCAATAAAATCTCTATTAATGACATCTTTATAAATGCCATTATCCACAAAAATATCCTTGAGACCATCATTATTAAAATCGGCAATTAATGCCCCCCAGCTCCAATCGGAATGATGTACATTTGAAATTTGTCCAATTTCAATAAAGGAGCGATCGGCTATACTGCCTTCTTTTCCCGGTACCGCCATGTTTAAATGCAACATGTTTCTCATGTACTGGTGATAATACCCCTGACGTATTTTAGATTGATAGACGTCATAGCTTTCATAACCCACCACTTGTTTGCGTCTCAATTCATCCTCAGGCATCATGTCGGTAACAAAAATTTCGGGGTATCCGTCGTTGTTGATATCGGCCATATCCGCACCCATTGAAAAGAAACTTATGTGTCCCATTTTTTCTTCAAGTTGCTCGAGGAAAGTACCATTTCCCTGATTCATGTAGAGGTAATCCCGTTCAAAGAAATCATTTGAGACATAGATATCTAACCAACCATCAGCATTGATATCCCCGACAGTAACACCTAAACCAAAACCAATGACACTGCTGTAAATACCTGCTTCCCCGGTAACATCCTTAAAAGTCCCATCGTCATTTCGATAAAGTTTATCACCACCTAAACTATCTCTTTCATGCCTGGTATTTTTGTACCCATGCTTGATGAAATCAACCACAGGAATAAAGGAGTTATTGAGTAGATAAAGATCTAAATCACCGTCGTTATCGTAATCAAAAAAAGCGCCATGCGTGGAGTAGCCTTTGTCGTCTAAACCGTAGTCTTCGGCAGCTTCCTTAAAAGCAACGGGACCTCCTGCGCCCGAAACATTGCCACTATTGATAAACAATTCATTAGCCTTGTCATCCCCGTTTATGTTTCCTGAGTTGCAAACGTAAATATCCAGGAAACCATCTCCGTTCACGTCAGCAAAACTTACCCCTGTAGACCAGAACTTACTACCACCTACTCCTGCTTGTTCCGTAACATCCTCAAACTCAAAGTTACCTTTATTCAGGTATAACTTATTAGTGGTTTGATTGGCTGTCAGATAAATATCCGGCAGGCCATCGTTATTAACATCGCCGATCGCAACGCCCCCGCCGTTGTAATAATTTCGGTAACGAAATACATCAAAAGTACTATCTACTTCCAGTTTATTGACAAATCTGATTCCGGTATCTTGCGATCTTAACCTGGTAAATAACCGTAAATCTTCCGTGGACCGCGAGCAAGAACCCACAACAAAAACTGCTATGAATAAAATAAATCTATCCATCTACTATTCAAATTGTACTTTGGTTTATTTCAAAATCGATAAAACGGATCAAACGTATCTTGAAAAGGTTATTTCATACCATTAGTCGAAAATGCCATACTTACATTTGTTGACAAATTTGCTCTGTATACCTTAGGTGAAAATTTATATTGTTTTTTAAAGACAGTAGCAAAATATTGACTGCTCGAAAAGCCACATTCATAACCAATTTCGGTTACATTTTTTCCAAGTTCTCCTCTAAGCATTTTTTCAGCGGCCTCTAATCTCACTTTTATAAGGTAATTTATAGGAGTTAAATTAGTGAGTTGTTTGCAGTATTTTGTAAGGCTACTTATTCCCAGGCCGCAATGTTCAGCCATTTCATCGAGGGTCCAGTGACGTTCAAAATCTGTCTGAAGGTGATTCAAAAATATTTCTACCGTTCTTAAATTAACCGTAAGAGACTCATCCAATTCAACCTTTCCCTTCTTAAACAAATCCAGTATTTGAAGAAGAAGCTCATTTATTAATATATTGAGCCTGGAATGAGGAATCTCGATTTCAGCTTCATCCAAACATTTTCCTAACTCCTTAAAAAGCTCATGAAGCACAGCTCCTGTCTTCCACACGGGCATTTCATTCTGACGCAAAACCTTTGTAAGATAGTCCAGGTCATTTTTTGAAAGAATAATCCAATCCGGCCATTTCCATTTTTGATGTGGTTGTCTTACACCGACGTCTATGATCATCCAGTATAGCTTGCCTACGGTGACATTAGGGTTGCCAACCTTATGTAGCTGCCATGGCCTCGTAATGGTAAAATCACCAGGTTTTAAATCGAACTGGCCATGTTTGGTTGAAAAACTTAAATTTCCGGAAGAGAGAAAGGTGAATTCTATCCCCTCATTTCGATGCCAGTTCAATCCCCAATGCTGGTCTATCTTCGAATCCCAATAACCGAGACTATAAACCCCATTTAAAACACCATCCGGAAGGTCAATACCGGGATAATTAACCCTGCGCAACCCCTGGACCTCAAGTTGACCGGAATTCATCGCATTAATCAACGGAGCACAGCGGTCAGCTTGATAAATTTCATAGAAATTTTTATTTGGCTCTTTTTTCATTTCCAAACTTAACATCAGAACACCTCTGCATGCAATGATCCTAGTTTGTTAAGATAGTCAAAACTTTTTTTAACTGCTTCCTCACCTGCTATTTCCAGTGTGGTATATCCATCAAATCCAATATTCATCAGTTCTTTATAAATGTTTTCAATACCTACCACGCCATCACCCAGCGGTATCAGGGCCATGCCACAACCATAAATTTCACCTCGTTGCCCCGCAAATTCTGTCGGCAGATCCTTCCAGTGAACATGTTCTATTTTGGAACCCAGCTTCGCAATCATCTCAATTGGGTCCCCCCCTCCTAACCAAAGGTTTCCGGTATCAAGATTTATACCGAGGGCTTCGGAATTACATTCATGGATGATCCTTTCCATATGTTGAACTGAGTCAGTGAATTTGCCATGCGGCTCAATTAATATCTTGACTCCATAGTCCTGAGCCATTTTCAAAGGTTCATGTAGTTTCTCTCTAATTTGAAAAATCCCTTCCGCATCAGACAGACTTTGGCCAAACTCCGTATGTGCATCCCCTTCGGTAGTAATCACATGTTCCACGCCAATCGACGCAGCGAGTCTGATCGCCTTTACAATTTGCGATGTGCCATACCGCCAGGGAGCACTTGCATCCAATAGAGTGGCGTGTGCGCAAACACTGGTAATGGTTATGCCTCGCGATTCAAACAATCTTTTCAGGTCAAAAGCATTAGCATCCAAACTCGCCACCGAGTTAAATCCGAAATGAGATCCCAGACAGGCACCGTCTGAATTGTCGGTTATATCGGCATATTTAAAACCCCAGTCCCGGATCTGATCTACCTGTTTATCCAGGGTTTCAAAAGGATTAATAACTGCGAAACATCCAATTTTAATAGCCATTGTTATTTATTTTAGTTGATAAATTGATTTAGCGTTGCATATCCTTTAATCTTCAGTATCATGGATACCGATGTATTTTTTGTAATATTCATTAATTTCCCCACGGATCATTTCCCGGCTGTGAATCAAAACCCTGTATTTTAAACTCAGGGTTTTGCCAGGCAGGATGACTATTGGTTCGTCAAATAATATACCTGCATTGAAAAATGCGAAATCATCTTTCTTATAAACATACCATGGTACCTGGTCATGGCCGTTTTCGGGATGGTTGAACATAGCCAGCCCAGGACGCCTATTGCTATTACCTATGGTGCCCGACAAATCCATCCAGTTTGCCTTTTCTCCATGACCTACGCGGTCTGTCTTGTTGGTCCACCCGTTAGCATCCGTATATTGATGCCTTGTTAAATTTTTTGAGGCTCTGAAAGAAAGGCCTGCATAGCCTCCATAAGCCGGGCCACCCAATTTTTCGGGTAGGGTTCTATCCAGGATAACCGTGTCGGATTTTGCCTGATAATAAAGAGACCAGTCAATAAAATAATTTCCCAGACTATCCGGTGCAGATACCCGAATTGTTCTTGCTTCACTTAAGACTTCATGGTCTGCCTTCGGCGCATAGGAAAGATCAATTTTGAAAATTGCGGAGAAATCATCCGACAATGTTTTTGAGATACCGGGAATGGTGGAGGTGCCTTGGGATTTTCTGGTATCAATATCCTCTTCCCAAAAGTTTCTGTCATTGATAAACTTCCACGAAAACCATAAACCGTAGTGCCACGGATGATCTTCCGGTCGTAGCCACGCAAGGTTTTGTCCATCGGTGGTAGATAAAGGATAGAAATATGGCTTTCCGTGGTCATTATCGTAATTGAATTGCCAAATGATCTTCGCGCCATGTATAAGTGCAGCGGAGCTGTCAGACTCGAGCCAGGAATAACCCTGATACAAGTCGCAAGGCCATCCTGCTTCTTCCTTTAATGCTGATAACGGACTCCCTGTGAAACATAAGATCGAAGAAATAAGATAGACGACCACTTTCATGTTATTCTTCAATTTTCAGACTTTGTAAATACCCTAAGAGATCGTTAACCTCTGCCTCAGTCAATCCGGAGAGCAATCCGGGGGGCATTAATGACCTGGTTACCATTTCATTTGATTCGATTTCTGCCCTTTTTATTTTGACCAGCTGGTTTCCTGCAATCATCATTGTAACCTCATCGTTGCTGCTGGTCACCATCCTGCCGATGATGATGCTTCCATCTTTTTTCGTTACTATATTTTGATCAAAACCGGTTTTAATATTTTTGTTCGGGTCATTGATCGATTCCAGAATTTGATCCCTGGACAGCAACGCTCCTATGCCGGCTAAATCCGGCCCGAGGAGGTCTTCGTTTCCATTCACTGAATGACAGGTGTTGCAAATTCTCTTTTTAAATATTTTTTCCCCCTCATGGATATTGCCGAATACGACGGAAGTGTTCCGTCCAGGATCGTCAAGTTGGACCCACGGTGCTTCAATGAGTCTATATATAGCCCCCATAGGTTCTTTGTAGGGTGTGTGGCGTGGACCCTCGACCCCAAATTGCGCCACATATAGATCACCCTGTTTACCAAACTCGACATCAGAAAGTTTGGCCAATTTATCAGCTACCGGGTACTCGCCGGCATCATAGCTGCCATCGTCGTTTTTGACTAATCGTACCCTTGATATAGACCCATCATCCCACTGCCCATCAGGACCAAAAAATGCGATAAACAAATCCCCTGCCGTACCATCAAAGTCGTTATCACTTTTGTTGAAGGTTATACCGGTTGGCGCAAATCCATATTTTAATTTCACCAAAGGCTCGGTTGTTGGTGGGTGATTAGGAAATTTTGGAACGTTGGTCCCATAAAACTTTCCTTTCATCACTAAGTTCAGTTCCTCATATTTATTCTCATTACCTCTATTATCAGAAAAAAACAAATCTCCCTGCTCATTAAACCGCATTCCGTAAGCAAACCTTAATCCCTGCGCAAAACTTTCATACGTTTTTCCATCCGGCGCGATTTTTAACAAAGATCCCCTCAGCTTCTCAGGGTCCGGCGCCGGGTTATCGTTCCAGGCATCCGTGCAAAGAATAGCATACAGGTACCCTTCCGGCCCAAATTCAAGCCCGAACGTCCAGTCGAAAGGATGCATCGTATATGGAAAATCTGCAAAAAAAGTGTAACTGCTATCGGCCACTTCGTCCCCATTCGTATCCTCATATACTCTAATTTCCTGTGTAGTACCCACAAAAAGTTTGTTACCCTTGAATAACATACTTGTGGGATATCTTAAACCATCGTCTTTTACGTCACAAAACAATTTGGCATGGTCCTCTAGCCCGTCGTTGTCTGTATCATGCAACGAGAAAATCTCTCCCGTATAATTGGCAGCATACATGTGGCCCTGAGGACCAATAGCCACCTCAGTTGGATTCCACAGTGCCACACCACTTGCAATGGGTAGTTTTACGGCTGCATAATGGCCATAAACACGAACGGACGGATCTGTATGCTCTTTTACAATATCATCCCAGTTTTTTGGGCCTGTCGCAACCGGCGTATCTTCACTGCCGGCAGTTTTCTTTGGAACACAGGAATAGAAACTCAATACGAATATTGAAATAAATGCAATTAGGCGAATTTTGCTCATAGAATAGTTAGCCATATTATCATAAACCCTCACTGATACTAAACTAATAACTTCATTGGTCAAAAATGTTCAAAATATAGCTTCACGATATTTTAAACATTTCATTTTATGCTGATATAATTTGGGGTCAATATTTTTCATGGGATCGATAAAGTTGCATGATTTGCTTTTCTGTTGTCAAAAATAGCTGTTTAGTAGCCGGCACCCGGATCCGCATTACCGGTGTCGGATAGTTGTTTCAATATTTGTGTGAACTGACCTTGCAAAGAATACAAGCATTGAAACAGTTACCCAAAATGCCAAACATAAAAGGATTTTTAACGACAGGTTTGCGTTGTTCAATTAAAGGGACCGTAATTGGTCCCTTTAATCAATATTTTATAAAAACCTTTCAGTTATCTATTAGCCACCACTGCCACCGTAACCAGGATTTTGAGTTAAATTCGGGTTGGTATCCAATTGCCCCTGTGGTATTGGGAACAACTGTCTTGTTGGGTCTGTATTGGTCTTAAATTGCCAGGTTTCAAATGTGAATTTCCCGAACCGGATTAGATCCATTCTTCTATGCCCTTCAAAAAGATACTCTCTGCCAAGTTCTTCTAACAATATATCCTCATTTAAACTTGCCAGTGGTTCATCGGGGTCAAAAGCTCTTTCCCGGATCAGGTTAATATCTGCCAAAGCCCCACCTGCATCTCCCATTCTGAGACGAGCCTCTGCCCTCATAGTATAAGCTTCGGTAAGGCGAAATACTATAAAATCATTTCCTGCAATATTACTTGGATGATCGTCATTCGCCCACTTAAGCAAACGTGCGCCCTCAAAAAAGCCTGTTCTTCGAATATCTACCAGGTCAGGTGTATGGATTACGGGCTCTACCTGGCCGGTAATAGGATTATTCGCTGTCACCAAATTGCCTTCATCATCTCTTACCTCACCCACTACGATTTGATTTATTCTGTCATCGCTTGCATCAAAGGAATTAAGCGCATCCGCTGTTACAACGAAACCGCCCCATCCGCCAAGTGGCAAATCCGGATGTACACTCAATGAAATTCGATTAATGAATGAAGCCGCTCCCCCAACATTCCCGTAACGAATTACAAAAACAGCTTCGGGATTGTCCATTTCATTGTCCGGATGAAATATATCCAGGTATTTGTCCATCAGATTATACTGCCCTGAATTAATGATGTCGGTTGTGATATCTATCACATTCTGCAAATCAGTATTGGAGAACGAACCCGTTTCAAAATAAATACTAGAGTTCAGATACATCCTCGCCAGCAACATTTGAGCAGCTCCTTTGGTAATCCTCCCAAAGTTCTCTCCTGTCTGCTCAGCAGGCAGATCATCCATTATGGCGTTAATCTCATCTACCACGAATTTTGCTACCTTGGGCCTATTTGTAGCATTTTCATTACCTGGCAATTCATCGCCACTTCGCAACGGTGCTTCAACTATCGGAACATTGCCGAAAAAATCCAATAGTATATAGTAGCAAAAAGCCCGCATGAAACGTGTTTCAGCAAGCAGTTGATCTTTTTTATCAAATACCGCATCTGAATTAGACAGGTTCTCTAAAAAAGAATTTGCCCTTGCAATAGCCGTGAAAGCATCGGCATAAACGGCGCTTGGCCCAGCAGTATTTGGGGTCCAGTTGTGTTCTGCAACTTCTATCCATTTGCCGCCGTCTTCCCATCCCCATCCAGGTCTTCCCGGTACTACTATTGCATCGGAACTTAAATCGGACATGCCCCTGAAACGCTCGTAATGGCCTGCGAATCTTATAGAGGCATATACAGGTACCAAACCTGTAAAAGCTTCTTCCTCATTTCTAAAAAAAGTCTCAGGAGTTACTACGCCGAAGAGTTCTTCATCCAAATTGGTACAAGAACCTAACACAAGCGCCAAACAACCTGCTATTATTATATTATTTATTATTGCCTTCATTGTCATATATTTTTTGTTAAGTTTTAGTTTCCAATAAAAATTAGAAACTAAGTTGCACACCAAAATTGATTGTTCTGGCCATGGGATAGCCATTAACGTCAATTCCAATTTTTCTGGCTGGATCAGCGCTGGCTTCAGGATTGAAGCCTTTGTAATCAGTTGAGATAAATGCATTCTGAACCGCCACATATACCCTACCTGAGCTTAGCCAATCCAGGTCGGCCACAGGCAGCCTATAACCCAAAGTTAAATTTGTCAATTTTACAAACGCACCGTTCTCTATGATCCCATTATGAAATATTCTGGGTTCGCCCAATCCCGGCAATGATGCTGTTGGATTCTCGGGAGTCCAATAATCCGCATAGTCTCTAAACGTATTGTTGCTGCCTACCGCTCTGAGTTCAAACCTTTGAACAAATAACATGTCTACGCCAACCCTTCCCTGAAGGAAAAAAGAGAAATCCCAATTCTTGTAATTGAATGTGTTGGTAAGTCCCCATGTCAAATCAGGCTGGGCATCGCCTATTATTTGTCGATCCTGATCATCATCACCTACCGTTTCAAAAGTTTCAGCGCCGGTAGCAGGATCAATTCCTGTAAATACACGTCCATAAAAAGTACCCAGGGGCTCTCCCACTCTAATAATCTGTGTCCTCGTTCCTGTCAGGCCTGCTCCCTCAATTTCGCCGGTAATGACATCGGCATTATCATTGGCCAGTCGCAGAACTTCATTTTTATTATGGGCCAGTACGGCAGCAGTATTCCATTCAAAGTCTCCCCTGCTAATATTCACCGTATTTAATGAAAGTTCCACGCCTTTGTTTCTTACCTCTCCAATATTCACCAACCACGAACTGGCGATCGACGGTGCCGGAAGAGAGGCCTCGAGTAATAAATCTTCGGTATCCTTTTGGTAGACATCTAATGTGCCTGATACTTTGCCGGCAAGGAATGAGAAATCCAATCCTAAGTTAATGGAAGTAGTCTCCTCCCAGGTTAGATTGGGATTTCCAAAGTTATTTTGGGCTACACCTGTTAAAAAGGCTGTCCCGATCTCCGCATTAAATTGATTGCCCTTCGGGCCAAACGTATTTAAAGATCTGTTGCTTGGTATTTCCTGATTTCCGGTTATGCCCCATCCTACTCTTAGCTTTAAATCGTCCACGAAGCTATTTCGCAGGAAGGGTTCCTCGGAAAGCCTCCAGGCAAGTGATAAAGAGGGAAAATCACCCCATTGGTTATTTTCACTAAACTTGGTAGACCCGTCTCTTCTGTAAGTTGCCGTTACAAGGTATTTGTCGTTGTAACTATAATTTGCTCTAAAAATAGCTGAGATCAATTTACTCTGCCCTGTACCGGAGCCAGGGGGCCTGGCACTAAACCCATCGGAAACACCCAATCCCAGGTTATGGAAGGAGATAGCATCGGTCGGAAACCCAACACCGTTTGCAGATAAGTTGTTACTGTTGAATTCCTGGTACGAATACCCGGCAATCGCGTCCAACTTATGGGCATTTATAGACTTGTTATACTTAAAAAAGGTTTCCGTAAGAAAACTGGATAATGTTCTCTCTCTAATCGAGGCAGTCCCTCCCGTAATTGCTCCGGTTTTAGTAACTCTGGGATTGAAAAAGCTCCTCTTGGCTATATTCCTGTCACCTCCTATTCTGCTCTCTATCTCCAGGCCTTTAAATATTTCAAAACTTGCCGAAATATTTCCAAGCAGTCGAGTGTTTTTCGACTGGTCGTCAATCTCAAGGGTAGCCAATGGGTTGTCAACAGTAATTAATGAGGCAGGTGCAAATGTTCCATCCGGGTTGAATATGGGATCTGTTGGTGGCGCCTTAATTGCGTTATTTATAACTCCTGCATCACCGGAAGTACTACGGGTACTTGTTGCGACATTTGTCATGTCTACAAATGATCCCATCAGGTTCATGGAGATTTTTAATCTACCGTTGATACCATTATGATTAAAATTGAGCCTGCTTGTCAGTCGTTCAAGCGCTGAATTCTTAACTACACCATCTTGATTATAATAACCTACCGAGGCGGTGTATGAAGAGTTTTTTGTGCCAGATGAAATGGAAAGTGTATGACTTTGTGAAATGGCATCCCTTGTTACAAGGTCAAACCAATCATTTCTCGGAGCGGAAGCAGGATCTATTGAACCGGGATTAACCTGATTGGTTATGGATATAAATTCGTCGGGACTAAAAAGATCCAACTCATTCATCGTTGAAGAAACACCAACAAAACCTTCATAATTAATCCTGGAAACTCCTTCAGCCCCTTTTTTAGTAGTAACGATAATTACGCCATTCGCACCCCTGGAACCATAGATCGCTGCTGCTGAGGCATCTTTCAATACATCGATAGATTCAATATCGGCGGGATTCAACATACTGAGAGGGTTGGAGCCCACCCTGTTATTAGTAGGAGATCCTGTGCCAGGATCGATAGCGGTATTGTCTATGGGAAAGCCATCAATAACGTAAAGTGGCTCGTTACTGGCGGTAATCGAAGTTCCTCCCCTGATTCTAATGCTGGTTCCGGCACCTGGGGCACTGGAGTCCTTTATTATGTTAAGACCGGCAATTCTGCCGCTAAACAGCTCTTCAGGCCCAACAACGGATCCCTGATTAAAGTTTTCCGCTTTCAATGTTGTCATGGCACCTGTAACATCTTTCTTTTCCTGAGAACCGTAGCCAATAACAACAACCTCCGAAAGGCTTGAAATATCTTCTACCAATATTACGTTTATAACGGTTTGATTTCCAACCGTCACTTCCTCGGAGACGTAACCTATAAAAGAAAATACCAAAACTGAAGAATTATCAGGTACCGATAGCTTGAAATTCCCGTTGGAATCGGTTATAGCGCCTATCTGTGTGCCTTTGATCAGTACGTTTACCCCGGGCAATGGCGTACCACCACTTTCAGTCACCTTACCCGATACATCGATTTCTTCCGGCACAGACCATTTTTCTTCGGAAATCATATCATTTATTTCATCTAGTTTAGAGATATGAATAGTCCCGTTTACTCTTTTAAATTTAAGATTTGTTTCTTTGCTTACCTGTCGGAGCAAATTTGCCAGAGAAATGTTATTTGAATGGATTGTTAGCTTTTTTCTTTTGGGAAGATCACCTTTTCTATAGGTAAAATTAAAGCCTGTCAGACGCTCGACACGAGTAAGCGTTTCTTCAATACCAGCGTTTGTCAAACGTATGTTTACAAAGATGTCTTCGATACTTTCCTGTCCCTTTACATTTCCGGCAAAAACCAGGGAGGTTAATAAAGCATTGACAGTTAAGCAAAATAATGCGTATTTCGACATTATCAGTAATTTTTTTAGTAAATTTGTCGTCATTGTAGAAAATTTTGGTAAAATATTTTACTAAGTTTTTTACGATCTTTTGTGATGCTGCCAAGTCATTTCCAGATGTATCGGGCAGCATCATTTTTAACATGCTTTTTTATATTGTCATATTTACTCGGTTTTAATTTATTGTAACTATTTTATTGTTTATCTCATACTTAAAATCAAATACAAAGGCAATACCTTTTAATACTTCTTCCAAAGATTTATTTTCATAAATACCACTATAATCCGTAGTCTTATTGATCCTCTTATTAATCACAAATTGAACCCCATACCATCTCGATAATGTTGCAATAATTTTCTCAATCCCATCATCTTTGAAATAGATGATACCATCTTTCCAACCCATCTCTCCCAAATTGTCAAACGAGGTCTTTTGCATCAAATAAGAATCCTTCTGAAATACTGTCATTTCGTTTGGGGTAATGGTCCATTCGCTTTTTTGAACATTTCCCTGGTAACCTTTAACTGAGACCTTTCCTGATGAAACAGCTACCTTTATGAATTTGGATGAAGGGTAGGCATTGATATTAAAACTTGTACCAAGTACGGTGGTCACAACTTCTCCAGAATTAATAATGAAGGGTCTGGTCGAATCCTTGGTAACCTCAAAGTAAGCCTCACCTTCCAATGTAACCTGCCTTAATGAATCTGAAAACTCTTCAGGGAAGCTTAACTTACTATTGGAATTTAATATGATTTTGGTATTATCGGGGAGTCTGAAAATTGATTTCTCGCCGGCCTGGGTTAATTTCTCAATGCTCTGAATAGAAGAAACCAATTGTTGATCTTCGGTACCGGGCAATCTGGAAAACCAGAAGAACAACGCACCTGTTATCACTAAAATTGAGACTGTGGCTGCAATTTTTAATCTTAAAAATCTGTGTTTGTTTTTTTGCGCGACAGGTTGGCGATCTATTTTTAAATCAATCCGATTTTTTAACAAGTTTATTCTGTCCCTGGAAACGACAGGCTCCACAACCCCCATTCCAAGAATGATTGTCCGGGCTCTATTAACCTCAAGTGTGCTTTCCGGATGTTGGCTCACCCAAGATTCCCAAAACAAAGTACTTTGCGCATCCTCCATCTTAACCCACTGTACAAAACTAGGATCCTGACAAAAGTCCTCAGCGCTATAACCAGTGTAATCTAAGTTCTTTTTCATTCTTTAACCTGTGATTTCAGTACACTCTATATATACATAATCCCAAAAAGAATGATTTGTACTCTCCTTTTTTATTTTTTTAATACTTGCTGATTAAAAAAGACCTAAAAGAGTACAAAACCTCACGACACGTTTATAACTTTTCCCTTGAACAGCTACGACAATATTCATTATAATGGCGTGGGAACAATCAACGACATGTAAGTTATTGATCTTTGCGCTGAGTCATGAAATCGGTATGATCAGTTTTTTATGAAACAACTCTCTCAAAATGAGTCTTCAGGGTCTTCAATGCTTTATGCGTAAGATTCCGGACTGATTGATAGTTAATATCCATAACCTCGGCTATTTCAAAATAATTAAGTTTGCCAAAGTATTTCAAATACAACACTTCCTTTTGCTTCTGGGAAAGTTTATTCAACAATAAAGAAAGCTTTTTGACTCTAGCCAGGTCATCCTGTTTTTGAACGAGTTTTTCTTCAGCACTAAACTCCAGTAAAAAATTGTAATTTTCAATTTCAAAATTTCTATCAATTATTATCCGGTTGCCAGAAACAGCCTTTATAATTCTTCTCCTTAACGATGTTAAAAGATATGGCCTGATAGTATCTGTATCGCTGAGTACAAGTCTTCGGTTCCACAATGTCAAGAATACATCCTGTATACAATCTTCCACCAACTGAACATTTGTACTGAATTTGCTGCCATATACGTAGAGGATTTCGATGTGTTGGTTGAAAATAAAATCCAATGCGGCGCGATCACCTGATTTAAGCTTTTGCCAGATCTCAGCATCTGCCAAACGACTTAATTCTCCATGATTAGTCCTGTGTTTTCGCACCTTTGAATTTATCTTAGTCGGTTAAAAATGTAGTAAGACATCCTTAAATTATTCATTGAAACTAATCAATTAATTACATCAATCAGAATAAAAGCCGTATTTTTTGAAAGTTTTGCAAGACCAGAACATGTTACGGGCTATATTTTCCAGGAGGATGGTACCGGCCATTTTTCTACCGTGCCCCCCTCCAAAAGCGGCTTGATTATTAAAGGAGATCAGATATATTGCCTGGTTAAAAATAGCTCGTGGGCAACGACAGCGGCTGGTTGCTCGTAAAACAATAACCAGTTAATAATAATGTGGCATTTGGCTGTACGAAGCTTGCCTTACAGTTACGGAATCGTTAAACGCGCTCCAATTTTAGCGGAGGGGTCTGGTTGGCGTTCCACTGACAGACATAAATATTTTTATCCTCATCGACGCAGACATCATGTCCATGCCAGATAGGTTTGTCAGGCAACTGATAGCTCGCCTGTAACACGCCATTTTTATATTCGGGTGCAGTGCCTCCCGGATTGGATACTACTTTATCTCCTTCTAAAATTGTCATAAATCCCGTATGCTCCTTCCAGTTAAACACCCCTCCTTTTGGCGTCGACCAGCAAACACCGGCGTAAAGATTATTTCCGTCAAATACTGCCCTGCATACACGCATGTTTGGCAAAGTTAACGTTCTCACATATTTTCCATCTAACGTAAAAAACTTAAATGCCTGGTCACTTCTCGAGGTACATACTACCAGAGGGTTGTCTTTATCCCTGTAGTCAATTGCTACGCCGTGGGCATTGTGCAGATCGTAATTCTTGTCGGCATTGTTATGGCCACCCCAGTGTCGAATGTATTCTCCATTGGCATTGTATTGAATTAAATAATCCATGCCATAACCATCGGCAACATAAATATCCCCGTTAGGCCCGATAGCAACTTCGGTGGGACAAAAATGATCACCGGATTGGTAAATCCCAATGGTTTGAGGATGGCCTATATCAAAAACAACCCGGCCATCCATGGTGGTCTTAGTGATACGTCCATTGTGCTTTACCCATTTTCCATTTCTGTCCATAAACCATCCGGAGTCAGCCAGGAACAGGAAGTCTTCTTCCCCTTCTTTGGACAGGGCGATCCCATGTCCACCCGGATAGGCGGTACCCCAATGGTTCAGCAGTTTGCCGGATTTATCAAAAATCAGAATATTGTTGTCAGTGTGATCTCCGATCATAATCAGCCGCCCTTTGGAATCCATGACCATCTCATGACAATTCAGAATGGGATTGTGGGCTTTGCTCATTTGCGCCCAGCTACGATCCAGCTTGTATCGATAGTCTCCATGCCCCAGGATGACGTCTTCCGGTTTTCTTTTGGTGCCAATATGGAATCCGAAGGCGGGCACGGCAGCGGCTACACTCCCGGCCATGGCAGTGGTTTGGATGAATTTTCTTCTTGTTGTCATGATAGTATAATTGATTAAGCCAATATGCCTTTTACCACGTGTCCGTGCACATCTGTAAGCCTGTATCGTCTGCCCTGTGTCTTGAAAGTCAACCGTTCGTGGTCAATGCCCATCAGGTGCATCAGCGTTGCGTGAAAGTCGTGGATGTGTACGGGGTTTTCAGTGATATTATAGCTGAAATCGTCTGTCGCGCCGTAGGTAAATCCCGGTTTTACACCCGCTCCTGCCATCCACATAGTAAAGCACCTTGGATGGTGGTCGCGCCCGTAATTGGTCTGTGTCAATTTTCCCTGAGAATAAACGGTTCTTCCAAACTCTCCGCCCCAGATCACCAGCGTATCTTCCAGCAACCCACGTTGTTTCAGGTCTTTTACCAGGGCTGCCGTAGGCTGATCTGTCATTTCACATTGCCTTTTGATCCCTCCCGGCAAATACGAGTGCTGATCCCAACCTCTTTGGTAGAGCTGCACAAACTTCACACCTTTTTCCAACAACTTCCTCGCTAATAGACAATTCGCTGCATAAGAACCGGGATCCCGGCTCTCTGTGCCGTACATATCAAATATATAATCCGGCTCGTCAGACATGTCGGTTACTTCCGGAATAGAAGTCTGCATGCGATAGGCCATTTCATACTGGGCAATCCTGGCTTCAATTTCCGGGTCTCCGTAAACAGTGTTCTGAACCTCATTGATTTGTTTTAGGTAGTCCAGCATTCTGCCTCTATCCTTTCCGTCGTAATTTTCCGGATTATTCAGATACAGCACCGGATCCGCCCCTGAGCGAAACTGCACTCCCTGATGCTCGGTAGGTAAGAATCCATTTCCCCAAAGACGCGCATACAAAGGCTGTCCTCCACCCTTCTTGGACACTAATACCACAAAGGCGGGCAAATTTTGATTGTCAGATCCCAGGCCATAGCTCAGCCAGGCACCGATCGACGGCCTTCCCGCCAGCTGATGCCCGGTCTGGAAAAAAGTAATGGCCGGATCGTGGTTAATTTGCTCGGTGAACATGGATTTTATAAAACATAGTTCATCCACAATTTCGGCAGTATATGGCATCAGTTCACTCACCCATGCGCGGCTTTGTCCATATTGATCAAATTTGTACAAAGAAGGGGTAATGGGAAACGAAGCCTGGTTGGCGCTCATACTCGTCAACCTTTGACCCTGTCTCACCGACTCCGGCAAATCTGCGCCAAACATTTTATTTAGCCTTGGCTTGTAATCGAAGGTTTCAAACTGGGAAGGACCTCCACTTTGAAAAAGGTAGACAATCCTCTTTGCTTTCGGCACAAAGTGGGGAAGACCCGGGAGACCGTTTGGGCCGGATAACGGATTGGTTATGCCGGTTCCCGCCAATAGTTTTTCTGTTCCTAATAATGAGCCCAATGCCATGGCACCAAGTCCCATAGAAGTTTTGGTCAGAAATTGTCTCCTGTCAATTTTTTTCTTTTCCTTGTCAAGATCCACATTTCCGGACCTGAAAGTATCTCCGTGATGATCACACATGTTTTTTATCTTTTAGTAATACTTGCGTCTGAATTGATAATTACACTGGCCACAACAGCATTGGCAGCCACCAGGTTGGAATCAAGCGACTGATCCACCTCGTACGCTCCCGCCTCTAACCATCCCCTGGCCTTGCCTTTTTGGGATTTAAAAATTTTATACTCAGATGCTTGCAAATCCTTAAGAATATCAAGCTCTTTTGTTTCCGGCTTTCTCCCGGTTATTCGCTTATAGGCGCTGGCGATGCTCTCCTTACTGCTGCCATTCCTGGTGATGTTTTCCCCAATCACCTTTGCTGTCTCCAAATAGGTAGGATCGTTGAGCAAGACCAATGCCTGCAACGGTGTATTTGTTTTCTGTCTTCTGACCGTACACTCTGTACGCTCCGGTTGGTCAAAGGTGGAGAGTGTCGGATGAGGAACAGTGCGTTTCCATATAGTATACAGACTTCTTCTATAAAGCTTATCGCCGGTATCCTGAACGTACTCACCGCCATTCATTTTCCACAAGCCTGGTGGCTGATAAGGTTTTACACTTGGACCGCCCACCTGCCGATTCAACAGTCCGCTGGCCGCTAACGCGTTATCGCGCATCATCTCACTGGTGAGTCTTACTTTAGGCCCTCTTGCCAGCAATGCATTGGCGGGATCCTTTTCCAACAACTCCGGTGACGCATAAGAACGCTGTCTATAAGTAGCTGACATCACAATCATCTTCTGAAGCGCTTTCACATCCCAACCGGATTTGATAAATTCCAACGCCAGCCAATCGAGCAGTTCGGGATGACTGGGCAATTCTCCCTGGTTGCCAAAGTCTTCAGTGGTTCTCACCAATCCTCGTCCAAAATAGTTCTGCCAATATCTATTAACTGCCACCCTTGCCGTTAGCGGGTGATCCGGATCAGTCAGCCAACGCGCCAGCCCCAGGCGATTCTTTGGTAAATTTTCTTTCCACGGCAAAATACTTTCAGGAACATTAGGAAATACTTCCTCCCCATAAGCATTGTACTGTCCCCTTTCCAATAAGTAGGCTTGTCTTGGCTCCTGCATCTCTTTCATCACCATAATTTCCTGCACATCCTCCTGTTTGGCAAACAGCCTGGACCTTGCTTCGCGCAATTGCTTTTGTGATTCTTTTGTCAGCCTAGAGTTTACCGCCAGATAATAGTTTTTAAACAAACGCTTTTGCGCGTCATTCAATTGATCCGGCGAAAGTCTAACCAGGGAACGCAACGAATTCCGGTCGGCAATTTGAAGCACCTCAATACCTGTTAGTGCTTTATCATAAATTAATACATCGTCAACCTTGCCGTTTTTCAGCCCCACTCCTCTCCAGCGAGCGCCAACATGCAGTCCCGGTTCTATTGGTTTGGGATAAATCTGATCTTCGTAGTCGAAGAATATGATGTCTTTGTACAGGTTATCAATGACCACCTCCGTTTCCAACTCCTGCCCGTTCATGTAGATCTTTGCGCCTGAGGCCTTGCTGGATCCATCGTACGTTAGCATGACATGTACCCATTCATTCTTAGGAACGCTGGCGATACTTCTTTCCATGATCGCGTTATCAGGCCAGGTGTGGGAAAGCATGAGTTCCAGCTTATTGTCTTTCAGGTATAAATGATAACCCCGGTACGCGTGGAGCATGGTACCCTTATTCTTGTGAAAAATGACACCTTCTTTTAAGTCTTCAGGAATATTTACCCATAAACCAATACTGAAGGGATCTTTTCGTTGGAAAATCCCGAACTCCTCCATTTCGAACCAGGTTTCTCCATTCATTAAAAGCCCTCTTCCCTCATTCCCTTCGACATAATCAGGCACCTCTTTTTTAGAGTACGGGCGGTCCATTTTTCCCTTTTCTGCGGGATTCAAGCTATTCCTCAGATTGCCATCCAACGCAAACCTTCCCAACAGTCCCTTGGTAGGCAGGGTCGCCGAAATGGATCTATATCGCGCTTCTTTGATCCATTTATCGGCCTGCAGCTTTTCCTCTTCTATAATTTTGTCGGCATGTTCTTCCTTTTCATTGACTATTTTTTCAAGGAAAGCGATAATTTCCTCCTGCTCGTCCGTTGGCAATTGCAAGTTGGGTACAGGCATGGACATCTCCCAGGGAATTTGACCCGTCTCATTGACATTGTTGAAAAAACTATATAATTCATAAAAGTTTTTCTGGGAGATGGGATCATATTTGTGATCATGACATCTAGAGCAGGCTACGGTCAACCCCATAAATCCCTGGCCCACAAGGGAAGCGCGTTCTGCTACATATTCTACTCTGAATTCTTCATCGACAATCCCACCTTCCAGGTTCTGAGGGTGAAGTCTGTTGAAAGTGGTGGCCAATATCTGTTCTCGCGTGGCATTGGGCAGAAGGTCGCCTGCCAGCTGCCATTCAATAAACTGGTCATAGGCCATATTTTCATTAAATGATTTAATTACCCAATCCCGCCAGGGACTCACATCTCTGTACCTGTCCACCTGGTAACCATGCGTATCGGAATAACGCGCCAAATCCATCCAGTCAATGGCCATTCTTTCTCCGTAATGAGCAGAGGCAAGAAGTCTGTCCACCTGTTTTTCATAAGCATCTTCAGAATCATCCTTCAAGAAGGCCACTGTTTCTGCCGTCGTTGGAGGTAATCCCGTCAGGTCAAAAGATACTCTCCTCAACAGCAGTTCCTTTGATGCTTCTTTTGATGGGGTGAGTTTTTCCTTTTCAAGATTTTTGATGACAAAATTGTCAATGGCATTCCGTGTCCGTTCACTATTTTCTATTTCAGGCACTTGCTTTTCCTCCGGTTTTAAAAAGGCCCAATGAGGTTTGTATTCCGCGCCATCTTCTATCCATTTGGTCAATACGGCTTTCTCATAGGCTGTTAAGGTTAAATTCGATTTGGGGGTAGGCATGATGTATTCCGGGTCGTCGGACATGATCCGGTGAAACAATTCACTCTTTACGGTTTTGCCTGGCCTGATGGCTACCTTACCGGGGTTATTGGGCAATTCACTATAAGCAGCTTCCGCCACATCCAGTCGAAGGTCAGCCTGCTGTTTGGCCTTATCCGGCCCGTGACACAAAAAACATTTATCTGAAAGAACAGGCTTGACATGAATATTGAAATCCAATGCCGTCGGCAGCTTGTCATATTCTTTGGCTACATCCTCCGGCAATTGGGTACTACAGGCCAACAGTGCCAATGAAGCCATGAATACGGTGAATTGACACCATCTCTTTCGTAATGATCTATTCATCTTTGTGAATAAAGTTTAGAATTTATACTAATAGCAGTTTACAAATATTGCTTATCTATATCTCAATCAATAAAAAAACATATAGACAAGAACTAGACTGAAATGATTTATGACATAGATTTGTTTTGTAATCTGGTCAGAACGATCTTTATTAATCGTTGAATTTTAAATACTTGCTAATACTACTTGAAAACAATTGCCATCATAATACCTAGACTGATCCTTTGTCATCTGTTTTTTCAACTGGCAGCTACAGTCTATGTCTTTTCTCAAGGTGAGGGTCGGGACAATGATCTAAATCATTTACCCAAATTAGATTCTGTTACTTTCAGCAGTCAGGATAGCGCTATCGTCAATACGGAACGAAGGTGGCGGGATTATTTAGAATCCGGCGATACCATTTCCGCTATCAACCAGCTGAACCAGCTGTCTTCTTTGTATTGTAACAGGGTAAATTATGATAAATCCTACGATGGTTATTGGAAAGCCCTGCTGCTTGCCGACAAAATCGGAGAAGAATCCACCAAGGCCGATAGTTACAATGGCCTGGCCATTTTGTATAGCCTCTATGAACGCAGAGATGAAGCGCTGAAATACTACCTGTTGGCATTGGATGTCAATAAGAAACTTATCCGGTACAACAAGCTTGACAGCACTGTGCTAATAGACAACTACTTCCTGCTGGCGATTCACTACCGTTATGATTTAAACGTTCCGGTAGCCCGTGCTTATCTTGATAGCTGTACCATGGTATTCCCTGCCACGTCGCTGGATGGCACTTTGGTAAAGGCGGAATACGCCTACCTTCTTATACAGGAAGGGAAATTTGAAGCATCGGAAAAAGCCTTGATGGCCGTAGAACCCATCATACAAAAAGAAGTACCGCGGTATCTTGTTATTCTTTATACCTTAATGGGCGACCTTTATAAGGGATGGCAAAAGTATCACGAAAGTGAATATTACTACCAAACCGCCTTAACCAATGCAGATAAATATAAAAGGCATTTAAACTATGTCCCTGATATTTACGAAAAACTTTCGGAATTATATTCCCTGATGGATAAGCCGACACTCGCCTATGAAAGCCTTATTCGCGCCAACGCCATCAATACCTCGCTTTACAGTAGCAGAAGTCCAAACAACCGGTATCTGCTGGAAATCAAGGATGACTTCAGGGTAGAAAAAGAAAAGCAGGAAAAGCTGGCTAATGAACAGCGCCTGGCATTGCTGGAACAGGAGGAAAATATTTGGCTTTTGAAATTTACGATTCTGGTGGTGACCATCATCTTTTTATTGGTTACAGGTTTTATCATTTTCAGGTATTGGCGATCCAAGCATAAATCAGAGCGGCGCATGCTTGAACAAAAACAAAAAATGGAAGCCCAGAAGTCCCGGGAGATCCTTCATATGAAAAACAAGGAATTAACGGAGTCGGCCCTGCAACTGATAGAAAAAGATGAACTGTTATCGGAATTGAAAGACAGCCTGAAAACTATCAGTAAAAACCTGGAGTCCAAGGAGGTCAACAAGCTCGTAAAAAAGATTGCCCTTGACAGCAATAACAACTGGAAAGAATTTGAAAGTCGCTTTATCAATGTCAACCAGGAATTTTATGATCGATTAAAATCACAATATCCTAATCTGAGCCAATATGACCTGAAGGTTTGTGCCCTTTTAAAGCTGAACTTCACCGGTAAAGAAATGGCCAGGTTATTGGGAATTTCCCCTGAAAGTGCCCATACTTCACGTTATCGACTGCGTAAGAAACTCGGAATCGGACGGGATAAAAGTCTGGCGGATTTTATTGCGGAGATCTAAAGAGGAAAGTTTCTTCCGTTTCCCTCATTATAAAAAATGCTCAGAACGCGGTAGTTAAAATGAAAAATTCAATAAAAATTGCAATGAGCATATCAATATCCAACTGTAATGCCAGCTCCATTTGCCAATCTGTTCTTCCCAATACAGGCTGGCTAACCGGATCAACCTGATAAGTGCACAGCATTACAGTTGGTTCAACGCAAGAACTATTCCTCTTGCGATGCAGTTTGCGGCTCAAGCTTTGCGCCGGTGGCGCCGAATATGACCACTACGATAAAACATACCAACGGAATGGCAAATGACATATGTATATTCGTAGCATCGGAAACCAATCCCTGAATAAGCGGAAATACGGCACCTCCCAGGATAGCCATAATTACGCCGGCACCTCCGATTTTGGTGTCATCGCCAAGGCCTCTTACCGCAAGTCCAAATATGGTAGGGAACATGAGCGATAAGCTAAATGACACACTTACCAGCGCGTACACGGCGACATATCCATGGCCAAAAATGACAATTGTAGTACACAAAGCACCAAAAATTGCAGCCATCATCAACAATTTACGGGCTGAGATAAACCTCATTAGAAAAGTAAATACAAAGCGGGAAGCTGTGAACAGGAATAATGCGGCCAGGTAATAATTCGAAGCATCATCCTCGTCTAAATTTAATTCGCTCATGACATAACGAATGGTGAATGACCAGGTTCCCAACTGCGCTCCCAAGTAAAAAAACTGCGCGACAACACCCCACACATAATGCGGTATTTTAATCAGGCGCTTAAACGTTGGAATAAAATTTAAATCCGGGCCGGCATCGGAGGCTTTTGGCATATTGGTGAATTTTATGATAACCCACAATACCAGCAACACCACGGCAACCCCTACGTAGGGTCCCATCACAGCGGATAACTCTTGCGATTGGATGGCATCCAACTGCTCAGCCGGCATCTGGGCCCGCTCCTCTTTGGTGGCGGCATTTAAATGAGAAAGAATAAACACCTTACTTAAAAGAACGCCTGTAATCGATCCGATCGGATTAAACGATTGCGCCAGGTTTAGCCGATAGGTACCTGTTTCAGGAGGGCCCATGGCAATAATATATGGGTTGGCGGTGGTTTCCAAAATAGATAAACCGCTTGCCAGGATAAACAATGATGCCAAAAAATGACCGTAAGACATGGTGAAGCTGGCCGGGTAAAACATAAGCGACCCAAACGCAAATAGTCCCAGTCCCAGCAATACACCGGATTTATAAGTATGTTTTTTAATATACAGGGCCGCTGGAATGGCAGAACAAAAATAGGCACCGTAAAAAGCTACCTGAATCCAGGAGGTTTGAAAGTCTGTCATGCTCATAACCTTCTTAAAAACAGCCAGCAACGTGTCTGTCATGTTGTTGGCAATGCCCCATAGAAAGAACAGACTGGTCACCAAAATAAATGGTAAAATGTACTTCTTATTCATGTGTTTATAATTTATTTTCATTGGTCACCTGGAACCTTTGATGCTTGCTATAATCATTCCCAGGTGAGTTTAATAATTATATCAAGCATGTCGGTTTCATGTGTTTATAATTTATTTTCATTGGTCACCTGGAACCTTTGATGCTTGCTATAATCATTCCCAGGTGAGTTTAATAATTATATCAAGCATGTCGGTTTCATGTGTTTATAATTTATTTTCATTGGTCACATGGAACCTCGCATATTATTATCATTCCCTTGCGTCTCCGCTAGCACCTCCGCCTTTGGCTGATGAAGTAGCCCACGGCGTACGCAGTCTGCAGAGCAGCTTTCTCCGGTCTCTTACGCTTTAGCTTCAGCGACAGCGTATGGCCGAGGCCTCTGGCGAAGGACTCAGCAACACGTAGGGTATATCGATTACGTCATGCTCGGTTTCATGTCAAATTCGAAATTATCTATAATATGTATTTAAATCTCCATACAGGTAGCGATGCCCTCCATCAGCAAAAAGATATCAGCCGGTCAATCAAAGGCCAATGCAGAAAGTAAAAATACTGTCGTTGCAACAATCTCCTCTGCTACAGTCATCCGCAATCTCAAGGGCATATGTGTGCGTCGCAATATCGGAATTTTGTTATGTTTTAAAAATATAATTTTATTTATGTTTCATTCAATAGCCAATGACAAATGCTATTCTCATTCACCGTTTTAACTACATAGCAAACCCTTCAAACTAACAGATATGTAGTCTGTACTCACCATAAAAACATTGATTGGCAGGATAAAAATGGCGTTGTCAAATCAGTGGCGATCACTCGTGCCGGTTTATATCATCACCCTTTTACCACCGGACGCCAGCGATTTGTAAATAGCCTCTAATACTTTCATATCTTTGAGGCCTTCTTCTCCCGATATCTTTGACTCCGTATTGGCCACCACATTTTTAGCAAAATCATCCATTTGCAAAGCTTGCTGGTTGATGGGAGGAAATTCTAATTTTTTGTTGTTGAAAATGCCACCCAGGCCATTATAACTATAAGCAGGCATGATCACGGCTCTGGCTTTTTGTGCTGTTACCACCAAGTGGTTGGTGCCAAATGCATAGGAAGTGGTTGAGTTGGATATTTTTCCGTCAGGGAACTCCATCTGCCAGCTAACTGTTTCATCTACTTCCCGGAATTTTTCTGCCCCGGACCGGAACTCCTGTGCCTGTAAAGCAATAGGTTCTTCTCCATATGCATAACGAGCGGCCTGAATGCAGTAAATGCCCACATCCATAAGCGCTCCCCCACCGGCAAGTGCTTTTTTCAGCCGCCACTGTGTTGGATCCCCTATGGTAAAACCAAACTGCGAGCTGACATAGGTGACTTTTCCAAAAGACCCCTCTTTTGATAATTTGATGATTTCTTTGTGGTAGGGATCGAAATGCAACCGGTAGCCAATGGAAAGTTTCACCTTATTTTCCTTGCAGGCTTTTATCATGGCTTCGCATTCTTCCACGGACACAGCCATAGGTTTCTCACAAATAACATGTTTGCCCGCTTTCGCTGCTTTAATGGAATATTCTGCATGCATCGAATTGGGTAACACCACGTAGACGATATCTATATCTTTGTTATTGGCGATTTCCTCGAAATTGTCATAGTTGTACACATTCTTTGTGGGAATATTGTGTTTTTCCATCCACACTTTTTCTTTCTCCTTGGTGCCGGTAACAATGCCGGCTAAATAACAATGCTCTGTTTCCTGCAATGCCGATGCCAGCTGATTGGTAGCATAGTTACCTAATCCAACCAGGGCCACGCCCAACTTTTTAGTTTGATTATATTTGTCCGCAGCCAATGCAGACGTGAGAGGTAGGCCTATACTAATACCTCCAATACCCATGGCAGATTTTTTGATAAATTGTCTGCGTGGTTTATCATTGGATATAGGGTCTTTCATTTTTACAGTGTTATGGATTGATACTAAAAATGGTATTCGAAAGTTTAATACGACGATCCGAATTTTAAGGTATCATGAAACTAAATTTTCGAAAATCGATTTAATATAAGTTTTTAAATTACAAAACAAATGTCAAAAAACCATTCATTGCCCAGAAAAACCCATTTGATATAAACACAGGCAGTGGTCTACACACCGGCCTGCTTAATGACGGATAAAGTCTTTTGTAATCCGGTTTTGGCAACCTGCAACAGGTCTTGCTGATGATATTCCGGATTATACAACTCCAGCGACAGACATCCGGAAAATCCGGTCGCCTTCAGGTCCCTTAAAATATCGGGAAGCGGCAGGATCCCGTCACCCGGATAAACGCGGTGTTTGTCCTTCATATCTTTGACGGCCATGTTTTTCGGTGCATCATTAAATTGGAAAATGGCAAACATATCGCCACGCAATAATTTTAAACCGCTGAATCCCCCATCGGTGATGTACATGTGAAATACATCCGGAATGATTTTAGCTTGTGGGTGGTCCGCATCGAGCACCACGGCAGTTGCCTGTCCCATTGTCTTCAGGGGAAATAAGTTAACAAACACCAGGGCAGGGTTAAGTTTATATTCCTCCAAGCCGATTTTCAGTAACCGCTTGTAACAGGAGGCCACAAACTTTAAGTCATAATTTTCCCCTACTTTATTGGGAATAGCCTGCACATGTTCACAGCCAATCTCAGCAGCCATTCGCATCCGGTTACGCGTGGCCGGCAGTGACTTTTTGAAGGCTTCCTCGTTTTCGGGAATACATCCCCAAAGTCCAATCATGCTGGGCACAAACAGTCCCAGGTCTTTGATCTTTTTCCCCAGCTCCTTTAAGTTTCCACCTTTCTTTTCGTAATCCGCCAACTCCGAATCCCACGGTTCAATGGCATCATAACCGGCCTGAGCGGCTATCTCCACTTTCTTTTCCAAGCCATCTGCTGGCCTGATGGTAGCGGTGTCCAGGCATATCGGCCAGGGACTCTTCCCGTTTTGAAAACGTTTCTTTCTTCGATCTTCAGGTTTGGCAGTTGCACTACCCAGGGCAGCGGTCGCCAGCCCTGCTGTGGTGGCACTGGCTATAAATTTTCTTCGGTCCATCAAAAATGTTAATAATAAAAGGTTAAATAAAATGCTTAAAATATCCCCCTCTGTAATATTGCCGGAAAAGCTCCGGATCAGTTGTACAGATAAAATACACTACCTGATTACAGGTTTTTCGGATCAATTACAACGTGTTTTACGGTTTTTCTATTCCATGTATAAACCACATGCACCAGGCCGTCATTGGTTTGGATGACGGATGGGTATGAGTACTCCTCCTCGGCGGTCTTACTGGGATCAGTTACCGGTTCAAGTTCCAAAACTTCCTCCCACAACTTCCCATCTGCAGAAATTCCTACCGACAGCGGTACCCTGTCACCCCAATCACCCCCGGTGGGGTTATAGACCAGTAAATGCCTACCATCTTTTAAGGTCACTGCGTCGATCCCTGAATTTGGATTTGGAAGCGATATGGCTTTCATAGGACTCCAGGTGGCGCCGTTGTCTTCAGACCAGCACTCTGAGATAAAGCCATTGTTGGTGCGGCAAAGAATCTGCAATTTGTTGCCGGGGTGAACCAGAATGGTAGGCTGAATGGCACCTATCTCCAATCCGTCATTCAGATCGCCGGAAGATGTCCAGGTCTTGCCAAGATCGCTTGTCCGCTCGATCTGACTTTTCCATCCGTCGTGTTCGGTACTGGTTGGGCATAGCAGATCGCCATTGTTTAATTGTACCGGCTTGTTTTTGATGGGGCCGTAGATACCTTCGGGAAGCCTGGTAGCTGCAGACCAGGTTTTTCCCTGGTCTTGTGAGGTGACCACCATGCCCCACCAGGTACTTGGTGACGGGCCGACCTTATAGAAAAGCATTAAAGGGCCTTCCTCTGCCTGAAAAAGTACCGGATTCCAACAAGGGAAGCGCAAAGTGTCGTTTTGTATGCCGTTGACTACTTCCTCGGGCTCTGACCAGCTATTGCCATCATGGCGCGAAACCCAAATGCCAACATCTTTGTTTTTCTCGGCGGTACCACCAAACCAGGAGGCAATCAGGTAATTGCCGGAAGCAGCCACGGTTGATGCGTGACATTGAGGGGTTTTTGCAGCAGCAATCTCGTATATGTATTCTTCCGACACTACAGCGGATTTTTCATTTTTCATACAACCAAAAAGAAAGATCACCGAGATAAAAATTGTTACTATTTTCATAAAATGTTTAATATTTAACCCCCTCTCCGGCACCAGCAGAAAGCTGTGGCTTAAATGTCAGTGAGATGCAAAAGAGGCCCCAATCAATTTAATTTATTATTATAAAATAATATTATGACAAATAAAAATTTCCGGTAATTTAACCGTTTATTCCATCGCCAGGGATTCAGATAAAAAGCCGCCACTACTCATATGACCAAATATTGGTGTACGATCATATACCTGTCTATGCACTTAAATCCGACGCAATTTTAAAACAATCAACCTGCGATATTTAAAAATCATTTATCAATTTTCTCTATTCTTAATATCCCTTCATCCGCATTGTTTTTCACATTAATGCTTAGTGTTCCCCTGGTAATTTCCTTATGAGTCAGCATTTTATCATTCCAATATACCTGGTAGGTAAATTCCGGGTTGAGGCAGGCAACAAGGGAAAAAGATGGGCTGTTGGGATCAAATGATTTTAACCTGGCATTTAAAGAACTGTTGGTCACGTCAAATTCCTTTTCCAGTACCCATGTATTAAACCCGGAAGTTAATGTTCCTTGCTGGTAATAAGCGTTAAGCCACGCAAGAACCGGCGTTGATAACCCTCCGAATTGATGCCATCCGGCCCCCCTTCCCGATTCAATCACAAAGTGTTCTGAGCAATTGTAAGTAGATTCCACTTCCGATTTCCATAAATTTAAAGCGGTATCGGCAATTTTGAAAGCAAAATCCGCCTCTCCTAAGTCCAACATTGTTTTCCAGTAAAACCACTGATGAGGCATCCAGACAGCTCCATTCCAATAGCCTTCCTTGGAGTAATAGGGTGCGGATTGATCAACCGCAGACAGACCTACATCCGACCATATCTGTCCTTTGGTTTTCAAATGCTTTAGTAAAACTTCCCGTTGATTCTCCGTACAAATTCCGGCTATTAACGGAGATGCTCCTCCCAATCCCATATTAAAATTAGTTTTCCCGTCAAATTTAAGTATGTCTTGCGCGTGGCCATTTTTGTCATGAACAACGTATCCAAAATATCCGGCTTCCTGATCCCAGGCGTGCTTTTGCAGTGCCTCCTTCATTTGATTGATATCAACCATATATTCTTTGACGTCATTTTTCAGTGCCAAATGCGACGCGGCCATCTTCAATATTTTTGCAATCCGAATACAGTGGGCAGTGCTTATCACCGGGGTGATACGCTTGTACATGGACGGGTGCTCCCGAAGATAATGTTGCGGCGGGTAGTCATCCCAGCCACCGGAATTGTAGAAATAGTCCCAGGTCTTTAGCAAATTTGAACGCATTCTGGTTGTAGAACTACTGTTTTTCCCGGCAATAAATTCATAATACTTCTTCAATTTTGGATAATAGGTTTTTAAAAATTCTTCAGACTGGGTTTTATTCCATAATTCAAGAAACAGGTAATGTTGCACCGGCAACGGCGTGCCATGGTGTATAAAAGCAGATTGTTCGTCGGGCTCATTTACGTAGGCATTCAAACTTTCAATGCCTCTCTGAATATTTTGCTGTGCGAGTCCGATCCCGATAAAACCGGCATCCCACGTATATAGACAGTCCCACCAACGACCGGGGGCATGGTGCTTAATGTATTGACGTTGCGTATAAACAGGGTAAACGACGTTGGTAATTGTAGTAGCAGCCATCCGCTCATTGCTAAAAACATACTTCTCACCGGCAGGAACTATATTATATTTGAAAACGTGCGCTCTTGCATTTTCATATATTGCAGATGCATCGTCTCCAGTGAATTTCTGCCTTAGATAGTTTTCTACTGCCATCCTGCTTCCGGTACAAACGATCCCATTGATGACACGTCTTGAGTTTGGAGCAAGGCTAATGGGCCGCATAAAAACGTTTGTAAAGTGCCCCCTGGTTCCATCGCTAAATTCATCACCCACATGACTGTTTACCCTCCTTTTAAAGTCATCACTTAAATCTTTAAAATTCCATTTCCTTACCTGAAAATCGGGATAATCCCAAAAAATGCCATAGTAGTTATCTATGTTTCTGTATTTAAGTACCAATGAATTTTTCACCGGACCTTGTATAATTTCAGGAACATAGTCCCAGTCAACAGTTTCGACCTTAATGGATTCGATATCCTTTTCGTTTACAATAGCAAATCCATCTATGACGATAGCGGTATTACCTGCGGTCGTTATACTTAACTGATGCTTTCCGGACTTCAGGTCATCCAGCCGGATTTTTTCTATGTTAAAATCTCCATTTCCGGAGAGTGTTATGGTTTTATTTACAATTCCCTTTAACCGGAGATTGGCGTTTTGGCCGGGCAAAAGTTTATAGCGAAACCAAAGTAATGGATTATTTATGTCTTGGGAAAGCTGGATACTGTATGATACCATATCCCCATTGTTTGCCCCGAAGCCCTTCCCTATTCCAGATCCATTGATAAGGCCGTGATCTCTGATTTCACCGCGCAGCTTTCCATCATAAACCAATTCATCCTGCGGGTTTTGAACAGCAAACTTAAGTTCCTTATAGTCCAACGCATCTACCCAAAAGGTGTAATCGGGCAGGTTGACAATACTGTAATCCAAAGGAGTATGAGGATTATATTCTTTGATTGAAGGAAAATGAATAGACGACATCATGTGCAAAACGATGCTTTGTGCCTTACCGGTATTATTAACGCATTCCATTCGTATAAGGCGCGCGTTTTCATTAATGAATGAATAAGAGATATCTGTATACACCTTATCCTTCCACTCCAATTCATGCCGAAAAGAGAAATATTCCAGGTTTGGAGATGCTTCCCATGGGTGAAACCCTGATTCGAAGAACACATTGGGCACATCCACCTTCCTGCGATAAAAACCAGGAAAGACGCTAAGATCAAACCGGATCCCTTTTTTGAGATCCGGTATGTGAGATACACCAATATATTTCTTTGTATATGGACCCCAATCAGGCAAATTCAAATCATGATTATAAGCCAATGATTTGAAGTAATCCAAATCCAGGACGGTTTGAGCCCGAACGTCGGAAGACAAATTGATCGATACAGCCGAAATGATTAAAAACAGGGTTACATTTTTCATTACAATTTTTTTAAAAATGGTGTCTTTATGATGATAGTCGTCTTCTATCCGTGGCAATATCTTTATCAAATACGATATCAACCGATTCATTCCATCCCTCTATACCTATTATTTTTGGCAATAGCAGGGCCTGCCTTCTACAAATCCGAATTCCGGAATAACTTACAACTTCACCTCTTTTAATTCATATAGTTTGTGCACTCCTTTTTTACCTTTCACTTCTACCTCATGTTCTTTCACAAAAGAAAAATCCCCACCCACTTTTTCATACGTAGCTGCGGAGACTAGAAAGCTTGTATTAAGCTCTTTATTGGCGTGGTCAATACGACTTGCAAAGTTCACTGCATCTCCGATAACGGCCAGCTTGCGCATTCCCTTGAAACCAATATTACCAACAATTACTTTTCCGGTATGAATACCTACTCTTATCTTAAATTTATGTTTTAGAAACCCATGCAGGTAATCATTAAATGACTCGACCTCTTTCATCATGGCCTTACCTGCGGACACGCCATCGTGGGCCATTTGTTCCGGATTTTTAAACCCAAATACCGCCAGTAATCCATCCCCGTAGTAATCAATAATTTGTCCGTTATACTTGCGGATAACTTTCCCCATTACATAATAATAGCGATTAAGCACGTGGACCAGGTCATAAGCCTGTACGGACTCTGTAAAAGCTGTATATCCTTCGATGTCGACAAATACAATCGTCAATTGTTTTTCTTCCCCTATCTTATTTTCTCCACTTTCGGCAATGGTAAGACTGGCAATTTCAATGTCTGTAGCGTCCATCTCCGGCTTGCTGATAGTGATATCACCCTTTACCGTTGTCTGGCACGCCAGGCGCAACTCCGGACCAAACCCTAGTTTTGTGGCTACCAGTCCGGCTTCTTCACTGCGTTCAGAGCAGTTTTCAATGCCCCGCTCTACCACAACACGACACGAAGAACACTTGGCATTGCTGCCGCAGACATGCGGGTGTCGGATGTTTGCTTTCAACGAAGCTTCCAGGATTGTTTCTTCAGGAGATACCTTAATTAGTCGCTCCTCGTTGAGGTAATTAATTACATATTGTGGTGCCATATTTTCTTTTGTAGAAATCTTGTCAGTCATAATCGCCAGCTTTTAATCAAAACTCAAAGCCATTTTGAGTAGTATAAGCGTACTTTCTTATTTTCAATGAACAGTAGCAAATAAATAAATTAATTTGAAATACCAGCCTGCTAATGTTTAGAAAATATGAAGTTAAACTATTAAATTGGAACATGAACGTTTCTGAAGAACAAAAGCAGCATGTTCGGGGTCTCCTTGTCCAGGGTCGGAAAATTGAGGCTATAAAATACATAAAGCAACATTTTGGCCTGAGCCTGAAGGACGGTAAGAGGCTGGCGGACTTAATCGATCAGGATATTCGGGAAGATGAATATCAATACAATCGCAGTAAAGTCATCAGGCACTCCATGAAGAGAGGCGGCCAATTGGTGGGCATTATTTTCGCAGGTGTCGGCAGCATTCTATTGGGAGTTGCCATTTTTATATTCTTTGGCAATCAGCGACTAATCAATGAAGGTAAGGTTATAGATGCTACGGTAATAAGCACGCCCTCAAACCCTCTGTTTGAATATGAAATGGATGGCGAAATATATAAATACCAATCAGATGTGACTACCAATCCCCCTAACTATGAAATTGGTGAGGTAGTATCCATGTACGTAAACCCAAATGACCCTGGTGACCTGCTGATCGATACATTTACCGATCGTTGGTTGGCAATCACCATCATTGGGGCCATGGGCGCCATATTCTTCGGTGTAGGGATGCTTGTGGCAGTGGTTTTCAGGCCCAGGTGAAATCTTAAATTCACTAAGTATTACTTTAAGTATATTGTTTTAACCCGCTTATAATCAAATACTTAATAATTATTTTTCAAATAATAAAAATGCCCGTCTTCCGCACCAAGAATTAAATCGGGAATACCGTTTTTATCCCAATCCACGAATGTCGGGCTGGTGGTATGACCGGCCAGTTTTTGATCAGAAAGTGCTCCGCCCATTTTCAAATGTACTTTATCATCCTTTTCTCCGAGGTTCTCTATAAACAGGGCATTGAGACTATTTAACAATATATCTGTGTCACCATCACTATCCCAGTCTCCAAATGCCAGCTTTCGCCGGCCGCTTGCGCCATATTTGTCGGTATTAAGCCTCAGGCTTCCGGCCACGCTGTCAGCCACTTTGTTTCTGCGGGTGTAGGCAGCGGGCTGAGCGTGAAAAATCTTTTTTCCAGGCTTTAGCAATAAGCCGCTAGCGGAGTTATACCGCTCAAAATAGCTTAAGAATCCCGCCGGGTCCAGCATAATTAAATCAGTCAGGCCATCTGCATTCCAGTCGATCGCCGTGGGTGTAGTTCTCCATTGCGTCGCTAAAGTATTCGGCTCAGGATCCCACCAGTACCAATCGGGCTTGGGGGTGTCACCCTCCCATTGCACCCGGATAGGCTTTCCTGCCGCCAGCAAGGGATCGCCTCTGGTACCCGTATTTTTGTACCAGGTCACCTTTCCCCAAATCGAATTGACAATGATATCTTTCAACCCATCATGATCCCAGTCGGCCACCGATAGGGTTGTGTAACCCCATTTGGCTTCACAGGGCCCCTGGATAGATCCGTTTTCCCCAGCCTGAATTCTAATGACTTCATTATTGGCTTTTAAATATACCGGTGGCGCCAGGCTCGGAGGGTTTCCCCCATCCAGGTTTTCGATAAATCCAATGTATCCCGCGGAATTCCCACATATCAGATCTTCATCACCATCATCATCCCAGTCTACACCAAATGGCGTGACCAGGGCTCCGAATTTTACATATTGCGCCTGCTGTTGAAAATACCTGGGTTCGCTGAAGACCGGCATATGATCCACTATTTTTCCGGTATGCTCCAAAAAGGCCACACGGCCGTCCTCATCGCCCACGACCAGGTCTATATCGCCGTCCTTGTCCCAATCCAAAGAAACCGGCACGATCATCTGCAAATCCATTTTTAGTATACCATTGGCATTCCGGAGATATCTTCCCGCTGCATACTGTGGATTTTCTCTGGTACCCGTGTTTTCAAACCAGGTAAATTTATCAATGAACTCGCCACAGATAATATCAAGATCTCCGTCATTATCAAAATCATCAAAATTTGGTGACGGCGTTCCATAAACATCGATCGGCTTACCTCCCGCCATGATCTTATCTTTTAGCTCATAGACGCCATCCACATTTTCAATTAAATACACAAAACCATGCAGCGGACCATTGGTCCAAACTCCGTTTTCATCAAATGCATTGTCCCAGCCGTAGTCTTCACCATCCTGAATGGCAGCTACAATGTCCAGATCGCCATCGTTTTCATAATCCACATACTTCCATTGGTTAGACCTGATCTTCTTATGCAACTTTTTAAAGGTGTCTTTCGGGTAAAGTGATTTCGGTTTGCCGGCTATCGCGGTTTTAAAGTCCAAAAGCTCCTTACCCGGCAGCAGCACCCTGGGTTTTCCGTCGATATATGAAAGCTGCACATCCTTGAGTGCATCTCCAATTTTAACAGGTGGGTTAAAAACCGGAAAGGCCTCCCCTGTTGTATTTTCAAAGAAGTAAAGCCCGTTGAAAGGCACGTCTTTGCATGAAACCAGCAAGTCATAATCACCGTCGTCATCATAATCCATCGGCAACGGCCAAGCCCACAGGCCAACACCAAGGTCTACCACTAGATTTGGGTCCTGATAGGTTAACCGCTCGAATTTTGAGGATGGTTTTTCCTGGCTGTCGGTTGGTTGATTTTGCTGACAGCCGGTAAAGACCGCGGCTGTCAATATGTATAAAATGGTTTTGAACGGATTCATATTTAATGGGGGACAAATAGTAGTATTATAATATTACCCAAAAATTAACAAAAAGGGCTATTTAAATGAATGATAGCAATCAACGCTTTACCCAAAACTATACGGTTATTGTGGCCTGGTGTCCCACTAAGAGTGAAAATTTAATTTAAATTTGAAAATTAACTATTGGTGGAAGTTGTAATACAGGCAGATATTTGTAAATAGTTTCTTGATGGCCGAGATCGTTTAAAACTCATTACAATAGCATTTTCAGACTTAAATAAAAAGCCCTGATTCCTCCCTTTAAATTATGAAGATACCAACTTACCCATGCCTGATAATATTTATATTAGCCAGCTGTGCCCAACCTGCAAATGATTCTCCCTGCGATTCACGTCCTTCTCTTCCCCATCATGTCAAACTTTCCTGGGTGACATCACCGGCAACCAGCCAGGCAGTTTCCTGGCGGACCGGATCCCGGGTAACACAAGGGTACCTTGAATATGCTGAGGCAACGGCTTCTCCATTTTTCCAGGATGATATAATCCGGATAAAGGCACAAAGCGACTCCTTAACCTCCGATGATGGGCTTTGGAATTACCACACGGTTAATATACAGGGCCTGAAGCCCAACTCACTTTACTCCTATCGGGTGGGCAGCGATGGCTCCTGGTCGGAATGGTCTGAATTCAGGACGGCCACCGGTGGTCGGGAACCCTTCAAATTCATCTATTTTGGAGACGTGCAAAGAGATATCTATTCGCTGGGAAGTCGTGCCATTCGCCAGGCCATTCTTGCCAACCCCGATGCCAAATTTATGCTTTATGGAGGAGATATGGTGCATAGGGGTGCGCTGAATATTGAAAACTGGAACGAATTTTTTCCGGCAGGTGGATGGATATTCAAAAACATTCCAACTATCGCTACCCCGGGAAATCACGAGCATGTCAATGCAAAAAGTGGTGAGGATCTGGCCGACCTTTGGTATCTGAACTTTGCTTTCCCCAAAAACGGTCCTGACAATCACCTGGAAGAAACCTTTTATGTTGATTACAATAATATCAGGGTAATATCACTAAACCTTTGCCGCTACAAATACGAGGAAGATCGAAAAGAAATTTATAAATGGACTGAAAGCCGTTTGAAAGAGTTCACCGGTGACTGGGTATTTATCACGCATCACTATGCCATGGATGCTTCGGCCAGAAACCGGAAGCCCGGCATCAGATTTCCGGAATTTAAGAAGCTGTATGAACGATACCAGGTACCCATTCTGCTGACGGGTCATGAACATGTTTATGCCAGAGGAAGAATGGGGGCTGATTTTCCCATTTATGTGGTGTCAGTCGCAGGGCCCTATCAAAATGCTATTCAATTTGGTGATTGGATAGAAAGAGCCGGCACATCTTTACAGCTGTACCAGGAGATACATGTTTCTCCCGACACCCTTCACTACGTAGCAAAGACGGTTGTAGGTGAAGTCTATGATGATTTTACCATTGTCAGGGATAAAAGTGGGGCGCTCAGTTTCAAAGTAAAAGACAACCTGATGCCAGAGTCGCTAATTCCTACTATAAATTTTGAAGAACGCTATGACAAAGAGCTGGTGGACTCATATGAAACCGATAAAGAGGCGTACCTGAAACGGAACCAAAAGTAAGGCTATTGAATATCCCTTCCGGGAATGTTTGATCCTTCCTGATTTATCTTTAGAAGGAACTATTGAAAAAGTAATGACTTCCTTCAAGCCAAATTTTATGGGAAGCGATATAAATCTCATATCCAAATAGTATGTTTCAAGGGCAGGAAAAAATTTGCGTGTATTTACGGGTGAAAACGAAGGTAGCTTTAAAAAAAGGTATGCCATTTACAGGTCTTGAAATTGATGAGAAGTCAGCCAATGAAGTGGTACATTTAACCAAATGCATCAATAGTATTAGTCAAAACCAACTTTCAATGTTAAAATTTGATTAAAATTTGGAAATTAACTTTCAACAAAAAATATAATTCCAGAAGATATTTGTAAGCAAGTTTCTTTTGCTATGAGATATTTTCTAACAATTTTCTTGATTGCGGCAAACCTGCTCTTCCAATTGTCCTGCCAACAAGCTCAAAAAAATGAAGTAAAAAACGTCAAGGTCTATTTTGAAAAGGGGCGCTTTGGTGCCTGGCCGGCAAACAATGGCATTTGGTCCTGGGACAACGAAATTTTAGTTGGTTTTGCGAGAGGCTATCATAAAGATCTGGGGCCGCAACTTCATAATATTGACAGAGAAAAACCAGAAGAGCACATGTTTGCCCGCTCGCTCGACGGTGGCGAAACCTGGACTATTGAAGACCCGTCAAAGGACGGCGTAATGATTGCCCGGGGATCTTCACTGCATGGAACGGAACCCGATCCTGAAAATATGAAACCCATAACTCAATTACAGGAGCCGATGGATTTTTCTAACCCGGGCTTCACCTTAAAATTCTGGTTTCTCAACATGAATTACGGGCCATCCATATTTTACTACTCTTACGACAAGGGGCACTCGTGGAAAGGTCCGTTCAGCCTTACGGTTGATGGCATGGAAAAAATAGCAGCCAGGATTGATTACATGATTGAAGATAACAATAGTTGCATGGCGTTCTTTACTGCGGCAAAATCAGATGACCAGGAAGGACGTGTTTTTACTGCGCGAACGGATGACGGAGGTTTATCGTGGCAACTGGTTTCGTGGGTCGGTCCCGAACCGGACCGCGGTTTTAGGATCATGCCATCCACGGTACGTACGGCTGAAAACGAGCTAGTACTTACCAGCCGGGTAAGGCAGGAATCAACAGATTGGAATGAGTTAACGCCGCGTGAAAGAAAGAATAGCCGGTTTATTGATTCCTGGTTAAGTATCGACAACGGTAAGAGCTGGGAGTCCCTGGGTATACCTGTTGAAGATTTAGGCGAAGGAAACCCACCAAGCCTGATTAAACTTAAAGACGGACGATTGTGCTTAACCTACGGTTACAGAGCGGAACCTTACAGCATTTGTGCAAAAATAAGCGATGACAATGGCAGATCATGGGGTAAGCAAATTGTTCTAAGAGATGATGGAGCAGGGCGCGATGTTGGTTATGTAAGAAGCCTACAGCGGCCGGATGGAAAAATAGCCACTGTCTATTATTTCCACGACAAGGGAAACCATGAAAGATATATTGGATGCTCTATTTGGGATCCGAATATGTAAATAACCGGTAATAATAAAACAGTAAAAATGGTGTGCTTTGATCTGAATATTTCTATCCGGTTAGTTGACTTTCCGGTATGGCAAATATTTCACAGGCAATACAAATCAAAAGAAGCATGCCATACACCACCAATAAATAATAACGCAAAAATGAATAGCATACTAAGGCAATACTTTCTGATTCTAAGTTTTACTGTTTTATCAACAACAAGCGGCTACGCGCAAATGATTGACCTTTCTGATGGAAAGATTATTTGCTTTGAAAAGAAAGATAAGCTTGTATTGAAGTCCGTGTCGGTGCTACAGGAAGAAATTAAAAAAAGAACCAAAATATTGCTTCCTGCAAGCAAAAAATGGACAAACAAGTCACAGCCGATTATCGCTATTGGCCGGGAAGCCGATCTTGAGAGATTTCCCGATAAATATCATACGGCCATTTCACAGATGAAGGACACAGGGGAAGAAGGATACAAAATCCTGGTATTTGAAGATACCAAAACAGTGTTTATTATAGGACATGACGCGCGCGGTGTGTTGTATGGCGTTGGAAAATTATTGCGAAGTATGGCAATGGATCAAGATGGCCTCCAGGTTCCGTCAAACCTCAAAATTTCTTCGACCCCCAGGTATCCCATCCGGGGACATCAGCTGGGGTACCGCCCTAAAACAAATGCCTATGACGCCTGGTCGGTGGCACAGTTTGACAGCTACATCAGGGATCTGGCCATTTTTGGAGCAAACAGCGTAGAGATTATGCCACCCCGTACGGATGATGATTTTACCAGCATTCACATGCAAATATCAGCCATGGAAATGATAACGGAGCAATCAAAAATCTGTGACGCCTATGGCATGGATGTGTGGATGTGGTATCCAAATATGGGAACAGACTATACACATCCCGATTCCGTGCAGCAGGAATTGGCAGAACGTCGCCAGGTTTTTAAAGCCGTCCCCAGACTCAATGCTTTATTTGTACCGGGAGGAGATCCCGGAGACCTGGAACCGGACGTATTATTCAATTGGCTTCAACAAGTGGCAGAAGTCTTGCAACAATATCATCCGCAGGCCAAAATTTGGGTTTCACCACAGGTTTTCAAACCGACACAGGCATGGTTTGATGTCTTTTACGAACATGTCAACAAGCAATACCCCTGGTTTGGCGGGGTGGTTTTTGGGCCATGGGTAAAAACACCTATCCGGGAAATCAGAAAGATGGTGGGCCCGGACATGCCTATCCGAAAGTATCCCGACATTACACACAGTGTCAGCAGTCAATATCCGGTTCCGCAGTGGGACCTGGCTTATGCCATCACCCTGGGGCGCGAGTGCATCAATCCACGCCCTGCCGATGAAAAAATGATCCACAATGCATTGGATCAGTATGCACAGGGCAGTATCAGCTATTCCGAAGGGTCTAATGATGATGTTAATAAATTCATTTGGAGCGATCAGGATTGGGATCCCGAAACACCGGTCATTGAAACATTGAGAGATTACGGGCGCTATTTCATCGGTCCGGATTTTACGGAAGGCATCGCCCAGGGAACGATCGGGTTGGAAAAAAACCTTCAAGGCCCGCTACTGGTCAATCAGGGTGTGGTCAGGACCTTGCAGCAGTGGCAGGACATGGAGAAAAAGGCCTCCAAACCGGTCCTCGCCAACCCCCGTTTTCAGATGGGATTGCTCAGGGCTTATTTTGATGCCTACATTTACAGACGTCTGCTTTACGAAACTGAATTGGAACAACAGGCGCGCGATGTATTGGCCGAAGCCAAAAGCCTGGGATCAAAAACAGCCATTAAACAGGCGAAAGAGATATTATCCAAAGCGTGGGAAGCCCCTGTTGCTTCCGGACTAAAGGAACGGTGTTTAGCCCTGGCCGATTCGCTTTTCAGAAGCATCGGCGCGCAGCTGACGGTAGAAAAACATCATGCCATGGGTGGACGTGGGAACTTTATAGATTATATCGACCGGCCTTTGAATGATGTTATTTGGTTGATGGATGTCATGGCGATGATAGTGAAAGAATCGGAGGAAACTGCCCGTATTGCTGCGATTGAAAAAATACTGCAACGAAATAACCCCGGTCCCGGTGGTTTTTATGACAATTTCGGAACACCCTGGAGTTGGGCGAGGGTTAAATCAGCGGTCAGCCGGGAAGAGGATCCCGGCAACCTGGAATCACCACGTATTACTTTTGGCATCGGGCTGGTGGGCCAGCCCTGGGTACATGAGGTTACTGCCCAGGGTTTTGAAGGGAAAGCCTCCCCGCGGCCATGGATGACCCAGGCAACAGCACTCTATGACCAGCCCCTGAAAATTGTTTACGACAACCTCGATCCCAGGGCTTCCTACAAGATTAAAGTAGCCTATACCGGACGATTCAGATCCAGCGTAAAAATGACGGCTAATGACATCCTTGTTCACGACTATCTTAAGACAGGAAACCAGCCCATTTATGAATTCCAGGTCCCCCGGCAAGCCGTTTCGGAAGGCCAGGTGGAATTTAAATGGATAGCCGCTCCCGGCGAACGAGGGGCTCAGGTTTCCGAGATATGGCTCATTAAAAATTGAGTACACCGTCGGGGGGCCTGTTTACATAACCTCTGCCCTTAATTTTGGATATAATAACTAATTACACCACACCCGTGCGACTTAATGTATCGGGAAACCCGAAGTGTCCGGGACATTCAGGTAGTACTTAAGAATACCCATTTATAAATCTTCGGCTGCCTTCTACGAAAATTCCACAACATCCGGGGCCATAAACGGCTTATTAGAGGCTTTCCACGGCCATTTTAAGCGATGTTACAATAGCGAAAGCATCTGTTACATATTTGAAAAACAGCCGGATCCCTCCTGCCTATATTGCCCGAAAATTGCCTGATACCACTTATGAGCTATTCTAAAAAAGAGCTGAGGGGAAGCCTGAACAAAGTCTTGACGACCAAGATTATTTTAAATATAAAATACCTTAAAACAGGCACATATGAGCTCAATATTATCAGTGGCAATAAGCGACTAAAGAAAGTATTTTTTAAGAAAAAATAATAAAACCTACAATTATGAAATTTCTCAAACCTATCTTTTTTTTGGCTCTTTCCATTTTTTTATTTCAATGCGATAAGGATGAAGGCGGTGTTGGCCCCCAGGGCCCTCAGGGTCTCCAGGGGGAAATAGGTCCGGCTGGTGATGACGGAAGTATTATCCATGCTGATTCAGGTCCTCCCACCGCCGGATTAGGGAAAAACGGCGATTTTTACCTGGATAAAGATACCGGTGAATTATACGGGCCCAAGTTGGAAGCCAGCGGCTGGGGTACACCCATTACTTTATCCGGACCGGCAGGCGCTAACGGAGGTGACGGCGCGAATGGTACGGACGGCGCTGATGGCTCTCAAATTTTCGCCGGCACCACGGCACCGGCTTTTACGCTAGGTGTCTCAGGGGATTTTTATTTAAATAAAAATACATTTGACCTGTACGGCCCCAAGACCGGCGCCGGATGGGGAACGCCTATCAACTTAAAAGGTACAGCTAATGTCATGTATTCATCATGGATAGAGGCCGATTGGAACCTTACGAATGAAGCGAGGAGGAAAACTATGAAAATTTCCGTCAACCAGCTTAGCAATAATGACCTGAGAAACAAAGCCGTAGTGCTCATGTACCTTAAACAATTCGGGACAAGCTCGATCTATCCCATGCCAAGCTCAGGCCGGTGGAGCAACACCCTTTATTCCTATACATTTGGAAACAATGGTGTAGATTTTCAACAGGCGATCCTGGTGACACTGGTTTCTACCAATGGGGTGGATCTGACAGAATTACAATATACAGCTTTTAGAGGAAATGATTTTCGGTATGTAATAATTCCAGGTGGGGTCCCGGTCACGGGCAGAGTTGGTCGCGACGATAATACTTACGATATTGATTATAGCAACTATGAAATGGTCAAAAAATATTACGGGATCCGTGATTAAAGCTGTTACATAATAATTATCAGCACCCAGCCTCTTCCAGTATATCACAAAAGAAGGGGTTGGGGCCTTTTATAGTTTTGCCAAATCCTGAGCTTACCGGTAATACAGAAGTCGGGCGTTTTTATTATTTTGCATTATCCGTTTTGAAGAGATGCATGTCCATAAATTGTATCAGGAAAGGCAAGTCATCTTTTCATATTTAACAGACTGATCAACTATTTTGAAAAATCCAACCCTTTTCATTTTTTTCACTTTATCTACCATTACCTGTCACGCACAACAGAGCAGTAAAATTGATTCCCTAAATATGCTGTTATCAACCCTGCAGGAAGATTCTACCGCCACGCAGGTATATAATGACCTGTTTGATGAATACATGAATTTTGATGTTCAAACCGCCAAAAAAAGTGCGCTCGAATGCATTGAATTTTTCAAATCCAAAAAATATACACCCGGCGTGTCAAGAGGGTATAGCAACCTGGTTTATTATTATCGACAATCCGGGTTAATCGACTCGGCCTTTATGACGTTAGAGGAGCAGCGAAAATATGTAACCAAATTCAACTATAAACCTGGCGCTGTCGGTATCAATTACAACAAGAGCATTTTATTTCGACAGCGCGAGGACTATGATCTCGCGGTTGAATATGGCCTGGAGGCATTGGAGACTGCGACGGAAATTTCAGACATAAAATTGATGATACTTTGTTCCACAGGCTTAGGCAATACCTATTCATCTGATAATCAATTGCATCAAGCGCTTAAATATTACCTGAAGGTCGATTCTATTGTCAGCCAAAACCCAGATCATAGGCATACCGCCAACAACGCCACTAACCTCTACAATATCGGCCGGATATACGACGACATCGGAAATTTTGAAAAGTCCATAGAAGAATTTTCAAGGGCAAAGGACATCTTCAGTAGCGTCAACCACCAATATGGTGTGGCGGTAAGTATGTCAGGTATTGGCAGGGCCCAGTCGGCTATTGGGCTTTATGCTGAGGCTGAGTATAACTATCTGGACGCTTATGACTATTTTTCCAGCAACCAAAACAGGCCATCCACCATTTACGTCGCCAACGAATTGGCCAGGTTGTACTTTTTAACCGATAGGAATGAACAGGCCTTCCCCTACCTGCAAAAAGCCATTGCACTGTGCCGGGAAATAGGCGAACGGGATTACCTTGCCCAGTCGCTTTCCTATATGGCTCAATATTATTTGAACAGCAAAAAAGCTGACAAAGCCATCGAATATGCCGGAAAATCAGAGCAGCTCGCCTTGGAGCTTCAGGATATTGACAGGCTCTCAGGTGCCCTGGAAATAATGTATCGGGCGTATAAAGAAAAAGGGGATTTCGAAAATGCTTACCATCGATTGATCCATCATAAAAAACTGGCTGATTCGTTGCGCGAAATCAAGGCCGCCAGGACGGTGGAGGAACTGGAAGCCAGGTACAATGCCACAAAGAAAGAACAGGAAATAGTCCTTTTGCAGGCTCAAAAAGAACTTTCCGAGCGGCGAGCCAAAAATCAGCGCAACAATTATATAACCGGTATCTCAATTTTGGGGCTCCTGTTGATAGCATTATTTATTTTATATAAAAACAAGCAAAAAACCCACAACAGGCTTCGTCAGTTGGAGGCCATGAAGTCCAGGTTCTTTGCCAATATTACCCATGAGTTTCGCACACCGCTGACCCTTATCTCAGGCCCTATCTTGCGGCAGCTTTCAAAGGAAAATCTGACCTCTGCTGAAAAAAACGATTTGGGGCTGGTTAAACGGAATTCAGATCGATTGCTGGAACTTATAAACCAGCTATTGGAGCTCTCGAAAATCGAGGGAGGAAGCAGGGCACTGGCTGTCTCAGAAGGTAATTTAAGCCTGCTGATAGAAAACTTAATAGAGGTGTTTAGCTATCAGGCGCAGGAAAAAAACATACTGATGGAGCAACAGGTATCCTCCATGGAGGCGGTTTGGTTTGACCGGGACGTTATAGAAAAAATAATCTCAAATCTGATGTCGAATGCTGTAAAGTATTGTCCTGACGGCGGGCTTGTCAGCCTGGTGGCCAGAAAAACAGGCGGAGGGGTTGAGTTTTTGATCAGCAATACAAGCGAAACCACTTCTGAAGAAGACCTGGAAAGTATTTTTACCAGGTTCCACCAGGGCAACATCTATTCAGATGGCGTCGGCATTGGCCTGTCTTTGGTAAAGGAGCTTGTTTTTCTCTGCCGGGGTTCCATTAAGGCCTCAAGGACCGGCAAAGGGCTCATTCAATTCAAGGTTATCCTTCCTATTGAAAAATCAGCTTATAAGGCAATGGAGTTAAAACATAGCGCTGAGGGCAGTATTTACCAGGCGCCGGAGCCGGCCGGTAGCTTGCCACTTTCAACAAATGGCGAGAGCGGACCGGAAGATACAAATGATGCCGCGATATTGTTGCTTGTCGATGATAATAAGGAGGTCAGGTATTTTGTAAAATCCCTGTTGCAGGAGCAATATCAGATCATCGAAGCTGAAAATGGCAAAGTGGGTATAGACAAAGCAATTGCGCATATTCCCGATATTATAATTTCAGACATCATGATGCCTGTCACCGATGGTACTGTGCTTTGTGAAACACTAAAGAAAGATCAACGAACCTGCCATATACCGGTCATTTTACTCACTGCCAAAGCCGGAGAAGAACATGAAATCAAAGGTCTCCAGACCGGCGCCGATGCTTACCTGACCAAACCGTTCAGCAGTGACAAGCTCAAGGCCGTGATGACACAACTCCTCGAAACCAGGGCCTTGCTGAGGAAACACTTCAGCCAGGAGGTTATTTTGCAACCTTCGGAAATTGAAGTCTCTTCCTACGAGCAAATCTTCCTGGACAGGCTTCAGAATGTGTTGGATGAGGAACTTACCAATTCGGAATTTAATGCCGAGCGATTCAGCGTCGCAATCGGGATGAGCAGAATGCAACTTCACCGCAAGCTCAAGGCGCTTACCGGCTTTTCGACCTCTGAATTCATCAAAGAGCAACGGTTAAAGCTGGCTAGCAAATTATTAAAAAAATCGAATATTAATATTTCGGATATTGGTTACCTGGTCGGATTCAACCAGCACGCTTACTTTTCGACATGTTTTAAAGAGAGCTTCGGCGTCTCACCAACCGAATATGTAAAACAACAGTTTGATAAAAATGAATAACCGGTAACGATGCGCCACCGGCTATCCAATATTGAACAGAACAATTAGCTTTCAAATTTTAAATAGGTATCCCACAGGTGGGGCCTCCTGAACTATCGGATGCCAGGCGCTACAGGAACCCCTCTCAGGGTAATCGGGAAAATTGAAATATCACGGTTTCCTGATAGTCATTTCGCGGCTGGTAACCGAAGAAGCCCTGAAAACACCCAGTGCGCCATTACTGATATTACTTGGCGGATTTGCCGGAGGTGAACTAAAGAGTCCTCCATCATTATCCAGTACCTCTTCAAGCCCCTCAAAATAATTGTAAACCTCTTCAGTAATGGATGACATTTCAACCCGCACGTGGTCGTCGATAAAAAAATCATAGTCAAACTCAAAGGCAATATCTTCGCCAAAATACTCATCACTTGATACAATGATATCTTCCGCCAGCTGGTTCTCCAACCTTCCATTCCTGTAAACATCCCAGGAATAGTAATTAATCTGACCGGCTTTTGTGACCGGGGCCACAAAAACCACGCGGTAGGCATTGACCATGGTACCTGTCGAATCTTCTACTTTTTCCTCAAAATTATAAATCAGCGTATCTATTTCACTGATCGGCAACAACGTAGATGAAGACTCGTATTGCTTCCCTCCATATTTAATATCCAGGGTATAAGTAACACCGATGGCTCCCTGCAAATTCACGGTTTCATAAATTCCATTGCCTTTGTGAATCAATGTTTCAGCATTACCTTCATCATCAGAAATAACTACCTCAGCATCAGATACTTTAGTATCGTTATCTGAATTATTAAAATTAGTGGTCTGGCTTAGTTTTACCTGATAAGGTCCTGGACCATCCGTTATTTTCCCATCAACCACTAACAAAGGCTCGGATTTGCCATGCTTCAGTTCGATGACTTCCTCGCATGACCATAAAAACAAACTTATCACAAAGAGTATATTGATATATCGCTTCATTTTCGTAATATTTTGGATTGATTAAAATTTAAAATTATAGCTGACAGAAGGTATAATTTTGAGAAGATAGGTGGTGACTGATTTGAATTCCTCGGTATTGACAGTCACATTATCTTCAGGGTCGATTTTTGGATCTCCGTTGATCACATTTCTATAGTCTATGATCCATGGGTTTTTCTTCATATAGGCATTGTAGACAGACAAATTCCATTCTCCTTGCCCCCTGCCAAACAGTTTCTTCTTTTGCTTGAGGGTAATGGAAAGGTCCATGCGGTGGTATGCAGGCATTCTGTCGCCGTTTCTGTCCAGGGGATCATAATAAGAAATTGGCTGGCCCTGGAAGGCATATTTTCCTTTAGGTATGGAAACAGCGCTGCCGGTTGCATATACCCAGTTGGCTGATACTGAAACCCTGGGGCTAACCTCGTGATTGACCACCACGGATATATCGTGTGGGCGGTCATAACGCGGCCGGTAAGCCTTACCGCCATTAATGCCATCAATTTGTCTCCTTGTTTTTGACCAGGTGTATCCGATCCAGCCGGTGGTTTTGCCCACATTCTTTTTTAACAACAATTCTACACCATAGGACCATCCCTTACCGGAAAGCAATTCAGTTTCGATCGTACTGTTGAGCAGGATGTCTGCCTGATCTTTAAAATCTATTTGATTCTGCATCCACTTGTAATAAGTTTCGATGGAGAACTCGTAGGTATTGTCTTTAAAATTCCGGAAATACCCTGCCGCTATCTGATCACTGATCTGTGGCTTGATGTACTTGTCACTGGGCACCCAACGGTCGATAGGAAGGCCGGCGGTGGAATTTGAAGCGATTTGCAGATACTGCCTGGTCCTGTTGTAGGACGCTTTGATGGAGCTGGAACGGTTGAGCATAAACCTGGCGCCAATCCTTGGCTCAAATCCACCATAGGTCTTGTAAATGTCGCCTTTCGAATATTTGACACTGTCGATAACATTGTCTTCCCTCCTGTTTTGCTCGTCACCATAAATAAGTACCGTGGCAGGACCTATATTTTGGAATAAAGAATAGCGTATGCCATATTCTACACTTAATTTCTCAGAGAATTTTGATTGACTACTGAGAAAAATCCCGTGTTCCAGCGCATATTTTTTATCGATTTTGAAAGCGTCAATAACCGACTTCTCGCCAACCGGTTTAATGGTAGCAGGACTAAACTGGAAATAGCCTGCCTTATAACCAAATTCAAGCTGGTGATTCGGGTTCAAAAAATAGGTGAAATCGAGCTTCCCACTAAATTCCCTTAGGTTGGAAGTCCAGTCGAAGCTGAGGACGTCATCATTGATATCGAAATTGTAATCAAAATCGCTGAATAGTAGCGTGGTATTGAGAAACAGCTTATTGTTAAAAAGGTGATTCCATCGCACGGTTCCTGTTTTATTTCCCCAGCTTAAGCCAAAGTCATCTTCAAATTTAAACCTATCCCTCCCAAAGTAGCCTGAAACAAATAATTTGTCTTTATCGCTGAATTGATAATTCAACTTCATGTTCAAATCATAAAAATAGAGAATGTTCTTTCTGGCGCTTGTATCCTTGGCAAAGGCAGAAAATACATCTGCGTAGGTTCTCCTCCCGGATACAATAAAAGATGATTTATCTTTTACGATAGGGCCTTCTAATGTAAGGCGGCTTGAAATCAAGCCGATACCTCCTGAGGCGGCAAATTTCTTTGAGTTACCTTCTTTCATTCTGATATCCATAATCGATGAAATGCGCCCTCCAAATCTTGCCGGTATGCCACCCTTATATAATTCGACCTCTTTGATAGCATCGGGGTTAAAAACTGAAAAGAAACCCAGAAAATGTGACGGATTATAAACGGTGGCCTCATCCATCTGGATCAAAGTCTGATCTGCAGCGCCGCCTCTTACAAATAATCCGGTTGTACCCTCACCGGCCGATTGTACGCCAGGCAGAAGTTGCATGCTTCTGATAATATCCACCTCTCCAAACATGGCAGGAATAGTTTTGATTTTCTCGACACTGAGCTTTTCAGTACTCATTTTTACTTCCGTCACATTTTGTTCAGGCCGCTCTGAAGAAATGACGATCTCTTCCATTTCCACTACCGCTTCCTGCAATTGGATATTGATGCTTTGATCCTTGTCAAGCACAATTTCCATACTGCGCGTTTTGTAACCGACAAAAGAATATTGTAAACGATAATCTCCGGCGGGAACGGTAATAGAGTAGAAACCATAAACATTGGTAGCGACACCGGTTTTCAGTTCTTCGATATATATAGTGGCTCCAATAATGTCCTCTCCGGAGGCCCTGTCTTTGACGTAGCCACTGATGGTAAAATTGTTTTTTCGCTGAGATTGTCCCGTTGCTGTCATAAAAGCTGCGAAGAACAGTAACAGACATAATCCTAATCTTGTAAATTTCATTCTTAGATAGTTTTGTTTAAGACCTGTTTATCTTGTTTTCATTCAAGACAGGGCCTAAAACCCAAACCCCCATTTTTCAGAAAGAAATTTTAAATAAATTATTTAATGATCACCGTGTCGGACTTAACGGAAGAAGCTTGAAAAAAGCCTAAAGCGCCATTTGTGACGTTTGAAGGCGGATTTTCGGGTGAAACACTGAAGACACCACCATCATTATTTACCAACAAAAAAAGTGCGCTATAATAGTCAAATACCGGTTTTGAAAGGGAATAAACCGCCACACTTGCGGTATCGTTTAGTTTAAACGGGAAATCAAACTCTAATCCATTCAAACCATTTACAAATTCATCGGAATCTACAATCAGTTCAGACCTTGTAGTCTGCGGTTCCTTGTTTTTTGATATAATCCAGCGATAGTAGTTAACGGATTCAGGATTTGATTTTTTGCCAAAATATGATACAAAATAGCCTTCGTCATAGATGATAGACTCTTCCCGAAACTGGTAATTAAGGCTGTCAATATCACCAACCGGATGCAATACATCGCTGCTTGTATATGTTTTTCCCTGCCTGTTTATTTCCAAAAAATAGGTTCTCCCCGGTATTCCGTTGATTTCGCTGGTTTTGTACAGGCCATCCCCAACCAAAACCAATGTCTCCTCCTGCCCGGTGTTATCCGAAAGTTTCACCTGGGCGTCATTTACAGCCTTACCGTTTAATTCATCGTCAAAATCCGTCGTGGTACTCAATTTAATAAAATAGGGTGGATCGCCGTCAGTGACCAGTCCGTCAACTACCAGTAGTGGAACATTTTTCCCGATCTTCAAATCCGTCGTTTCCTCACAGCCATACAATACACTAATAAGGGCAAATACCGGCAATATGTTGTATAAACTTTTTTTCATTTCAAAATTTGAAGTTATAGGTGACTGACGGCACAAAACGGAAGAGAAATATTTCCGTTGCCTGAAACTTTTTGGACGTAACAACAACGTCAGGATCATCTTCATCAATAGACGCATCGCCATTGATCACATTTCTAAACCTATGTCCAATGGGATTTTTTCTGAAATAGACATTGTACAGGGAAAAATTCCATGAGCCATGCCATCTTCGCTGCTTTTTATTTTTTCCCTTGATTTCCAGGGAGATATCGAGGCGGTGGTAAGGCCTGAGACGGTCCCTGTTTCTGGAGGCATTATCATATTGAATAACAGGAATACCTTGAATTTCATATTTTCCCACCGGCAGGGAAACCGGCTTGCCTGACACATAAACCCAGTTATTGGAAAGGGTGATCCGCTCATTAAACCGGTGAATCAGTTGAATGGAAAGATCGTGGCGCCGATCGTAGACCGGGCTATAACTTCTTCCTTCATTAATGCCATCTATTTTCCTTTGAGATTTTGACAACGTGTAGTTAAGCCTTGCGGCCGTTTTTCCAATGGTCTTTTCCAGCGAAAGCTCCATACCGTAAGACCAGGCCTTGCCGGCCAGAAACAACGTTTCCAAATTAGGGCGCAGCAGGGCATTGGACTCCAGCCTGAAGTCCAACTGATTCTGCATATTTTTGTAATAAAACTCCAGCAAACCCAGGAATCTCTTTTCGGGAGATTTTCTGACCACACCGATACTCACCTGATCTGCTATTTGCGGTTTAATATGAAAGTTACTGGCAAACCACCGGTCATTGGGTAACCCGGAACTGGAGGTGGTGGCGGCATGCAGGTATTGCCTTGTTTTGATATAGGATGCTTTCAATGCATGCCTGGAATCAATTTCGTAATTAATGGCCAGCCGGGGCTCGAAGCCGTGGTAATTGGTTATTTTTTCCCAATTATCGAACCGCAAGGTATCTACGATGGTGGCGTTGGATTTGGGTAAGCCCTCCTCATAGGTAAATATTTCGCCTGGCCCAACATTCTGAAATAAGCTATATCTCAGTCCAATACTGGCCGTAAACCTTTCGGATAGCTTTAATTCGTTTTGAAGATACCACGAATGCTCAAGGGCATTATTTTCTGTGAGGTCAAATGGATCAATCAAAGACTTTTCGCTAAGCGGCCTGATCTTAGTCGGGAAAAACTGGAAATAATTGATGTGATAGCCAAAATCAGCCTGCCACCGGGGGCTGACAAATTGGTAAAAATCCAATCGCGCGTTAAAAGCATTGAATTTTCCGTCCCACTGAAAGTTGTTATTGTTATCATCTGCCGTATATTGATAATCAAAACTGCTACCCAGCAGGGAGGTATTAAGAAAAAGATTCTGGTTAAATATGTGGTTCCACCGCAATGTGCCATTTTTATTGCCCCAGTTGACTCCAAATGTATTTTGCAATTCCAAACGATCGCGCCCCCAATAGCCGGATATAAATAGCCGGTTGTTTTTATTGATCTCGATATTGAATTTACCATTGAGGTCAATGAAGTACAATTCATTGGACCTTACATCTTCATCATTAATATTTTTCAGAATTAAATCCAGATAACTTCTGCGTCCTGAAACCATGAAGGAGGACTTTCCTTTTTTAATGGGCCCTTCGAAAAACAGGCGGCTGGCCAGGGTACCGATACCTCCCGCTCCCGAGAATTTATACTTATTGCCTTCCTTCATGCGAATATCCAGGACAGACGATAACCTTCCTCCAAGAGCCGCAGACATTGATCCTTTGTATAATTTAACATTTTGAACTGCATCGGGATTAAAAACAGAAAACAAACCACCGATGTGAGACACGTTAAATACCGTTGCCTCATCAAGCTGTATCAGGGTTTGATCCCAGGGGCTCCCCCTGACGTAGAGGCCATTGCTTGCCTCGTTTACTGTCTGTACGCCGGCATATTGCTGCAGGCCCCTCACAATGTCCGGTTCTCCAAAAATTGCGGGAAACTCTCCGAGCTCCTGGGGTGTCAAACGGATTTGCCCCATGGAGGTACTTTTTATAATATCCTGCTCCGCCTGCCCCTGGATCACCACTTCACCTAGCTCAAACTCCGTTACTTCCATGGTCAGATCAAGGCGTTGGTCCTTGTTGATCAATAATTTGTATTCCTGGCTCTTGTAGCCGAGATAATTGATGCTAACGGTGTATTCTCCCTCAGGCAACCTGAACATATAATACCCATATTCATTGGTTGTGACCCCCAAATGCTTGTCAGCAATAAATAAAGATACACCCACGAGGTTTTCACCGTTTTCGCGGTCGCTGATAAATCCACTTAAAGTTCTGAAGCCCGTCTTTTTCCTGGTAGCAATCTTCCGGGTCAGCACAATTTGATCGCCAACTTCCGAATAGCTGACATTGGCATCATTGAAAAGCTTATCCAATACCTGCTCCACCCGGACGTTTTTCAATGACAGGCTTATTCTTTTTTCAAGATTCAGGAGACTTTCGCTATAAGAGAAATGAATATCCGGATCGTTGCTTAATTTCCGGATAGCGCCTTTCAGGGACTCATTTTTAAAGTCAACCGAAATTATCTTTTGAATAGCGGATTGTTGAGACTTCCCGATAAAAGTTATACTCAGGCCTAAAACAAACAATATGATATTCCGGGTGCTCATTGACAAATCACAAAAGTAGTGGATTTGAGCAAATCTGCAGGCAACTTCCCGACTAAAAAATCAAATAGCCCGCGGAGGAATAAATAATTGTTACTAAATGTCTTCGCAGCCTTCGCCATCCAGCGTAACCACCCCATCCTGAATTTTATGGGTTATGTTTAAGGTAGATGCAATCACAGTAAAAAAATCTTCAACCGATGGGTTGGTGAAATTACCGGTGTACTTACAATTTAATATTTTCGGATTCTCAACCTTAACTTCTATGCCGAAGTATTTTTCGCAATCTTCGATCACACCTGCCATGGTCAAATTGTCAAATTGTAAAGTGGCATTTTGCCATGAAAGGAAATTGGCTGACCTGTTTTGTTCGCTGGTAACACTTTGATCTGCCGGGTTATAAATTCCCTTTAAACCTTTAGTGAGCACAACGGGTTGGCCGGTTCCGTCCAGCTTTCCAAAAGTTACTTTGCCGGAAACAACCACCAGTTCAATGCGCTGTTGCGGGTTGCTGGCATTTAAATTGAACGCTGTCCCAATCACTTTGGTCAGTGAAGAGCCGGCGATAATGGTAAACGGGCTCTCCGGGTTTTTCTCCACTTCAAAAAATGCCTCTCCTGAGAGGTTTATCTCCCTGTTGGATAAGAATTCATTTTCGTCATAAGAGATTTTGCTGTTTTTATTCAGCCAGATGTTTGATCCATCGGGTAATTCAAATTCAATGCTTTGATCTGTAGCGGTTTTGGTGATTAATTTTCCTTCAGCCGGCTGTCTCAGGTAAAACACGGTCGCTGCTATCAACAGGAGTACGGTCGCCGCTACCGGATAAATTATCCTGTTCCAGTTTATCATTGTCTTATGAATGGTGGGCACCTCTTTGCTCGCTGGCTTACCATCCCTCATTGCTTTGAAGTTTTCCCATTCCTCATCTGTGTCAGCTTGCATGTCAAATTTAAAGACACCGCTGGCCTCCCATATTTTTTTTGACTCGTCAAATATGGTTTGGTTGCCTTTCGATGCTGACAACCATTGCTCAAGCTGTTGTACTTCCTCAGCAGTTGCCTCCTGCTTGAGTTGCTTGCCAATAATTTCCCAGATGTGTAAATTTTCCATAATTAAATCTACCGCTTCATTTGTTAAGACAGACAAATTTTATCAAACCCCTATGTTTTTTCATTTTTCTTTCCTAATAATTAAAAAAAGCGTACAGGATCATGAGAACCCAAATAAGTGTTTCAAAAATCACTCCCTTTCTATCTTTTACCGCCTGTCTCAATATTTTTAGTGCTTTGCCCATTTGGTTTTCCACGGTCTTGACTGAGATATCCATATAGTCGGCAATTTCCTGATTATTCAATCCCTCATAACGACTCAGGGAGAACACCGCCTGGCACTTTGGCGGTAACTTCTTAACTTCCACTAAAACGATGTCAGCCAGTGCCTTCAACGCAACGCCCTGTCGGTCTTCGCTGACAGATGCCATATTTTCAGGAAGATCTACTTTCACCGTATTTTTATTTTTATCCAGATGGTTGATGGCAGCATTTACTACCGCCCGGTGTAAATAAGACTTGGCTGATTGAATTTCGGTTTTATTTTGCCAGAGTTTTAAAAACACCTGTTGTACAACATCCTTTGCCTCATCCTTGTCTTTCACCACCGAATAGGCCACGTTACACAAAAAAGCATGGTGTGTTTTAAATAAATGTTCAAAGGCACTTTCCTGCATCATTTGAAATTCGTAAGAAGCCTGAAATTAAAGCATTTCTGAATTAAATATTCAATATTATTATTGGCAAATGTATTTGTTGTTGGCCTTTTGTCCAAAACATCGTATTAATTTCAAAAATCTGACTGCCAATACCTGGCTGTGCCGGCAGGAAAATCCTGAAATGTTTATTTATCAGACACATAAAAGCCATTGGAAGCATGATCAAGCCAGGTATCAAGGCTCAAATCACTGACAAGGCATTTCTCACATTCCCCAACAGTGTTTCAATCTTTTCGTAGGGATCTCCCTGACCCAGTGTTTCCAGGGGAAGATATCCACGGTAACCGGCTTTTTTTATGATACTAAAGAGTTTTACAAAATCGGTAGGCACCTCTTTTCCATTGATCCAGATATTTTCTTTCACCTGCCACGTAATGGCATGTCCGATGTTTTGTGCGATTTCCCGGTATGGATCCTCTTCACGATAACTGCCAATATCCAGATTTAATCCGAGCCACTTAGAATCCACCATCTTGAAAAGCAGATCCACCTCATCGGCAGTTTTCAGGAACTCGTTGTGGTTTTGAAGGCTTATCATAACACCGTATTGCTTTCCATATTCGCAACAAGCTTGTATATCTTTTGCCATCCATTCAAAAACCTGCTCCCTGGAAAAGCCGGGATGTGGATGCCGGCCGGTAAAAATGCGGACATGGGGAGCGCCCAGTTTAGCAGCAGCTTCCAGCCATTTTCTGATCAATTCAATACCTGCCTTGCGCTCAGCTACGTCGGGATGTGTAAAATCATTTCTGACTCCCGTACCACTAATATCCAGTCCCAGGAGAAATGCCTTTCTTTTGAAAGCATTCATATAGGCGTCTGATGGCACTTCGGGATAACCCGGAAAGTAATAGCCAGTAGGATCAATAGCATCAAAATTGCATTTGGCGCAAAATTCCAATACATCCATTAAATCGAGTTGGCCGCTACGCAGCAGGCTATTGAACGAATAGAGGTTAAGACTAAGCTTAAATTTATGGGAAAGTGATTCCCGATCATTGGAAATTGGTGAAATTCCGGATAATGCACCGAAAGTGGTCATAGCAGGGAAAGCTGCCAATGTTTTAATGAAGTGCCTTTTTGAGTGTTTCATTTTTGAATAGTTGTTAATTCAAACCATGTGGAAAGTATTAAAATTTTGTCTTTCTACACAATGCCGGCGATGGCTTTTACGGAAGAGGGCCTAAATCAAAAATAACCTAATTTTTACTTACATTTTAATTTCTCATAAAAACCCTCATAAGCCCACGCCAATTCTATACTGTTTTTCGGCCCGCTTATTTTAATACACTGGAATAGTTTTGTAAATTAATATTTTTGAAAGTTTCCAGACACCATTTTTTAGCGATTATGAGAACAGGTATCATATTTTTTATGTTATTGAATACTTTTTACGGATACGGGCAGGACTTTCTGGTACTGGAGGCGGAACGGGCTTTCAGGCAAAATGGCAAAAAGATCAAGAAAGGAGAGCTTCTTTATAAAAAGGAAATTGTCACCATCAGGAAAAACGGCAAAATGATACTGGACGTGGAGTCGACCATTGACCTGGCCCTATCGCCAGGAGTACATAATATTGATTCCCTAAACACTGTGAATACCATCAGGTACAAAAATCATGACAGCCTGGTGCATGTATTGGAACAAAGGGGCTTGTTACCCTGCAAATTTCGATATAAGGTATGGGTGGTACCTGGCACCGACCGCCCCTATGAGGCCGATCGCATATCGGTGCTCAACGGAAAGTTAATAAGAGTGGATCGCGGTGCCGTTGACCCGGTGCTAATTGAATGGAATAACCCGGATAAAAAGTATCGGGGCCCCTATTTGGTGATCTTGCGTGACGCTTTCAGCAAAGGATTTATAGACATTCTTGAGACCCAGGATAATTCGATCTCCGTATATCCGCAAAATTATGACCATCAGTATATGTTTTACTATATACAAGCCAAAGATTGCCGCGCCAGCAGGCTGCACAATATTGAAGTAAAGCGATAATCTCATCGCTACGGCGCCAATCTTTAAGGTAATAGCTTGAATAATTGCTTTGCGAGCTGCCAATCATCAATTGGAAGTTTATCAGTAATCGAATAAATTTGACCTCATTTTGCCCCGGCCACCATGACAACTTTTCCCGTTACAGACTCTACCCTCTCTGCCAGCCACCTGGCTTCTTTTATTCGCGAAACCTATGATCTGGAAGAAAAAACCACCTGTAAGGTGTTCAGAACCGGAATTAATCATACGTACATGGTTTCCGAAAAAAACCTAAAATACGTATGGAGGGTGTATAGCTACAACTGGCGTTCTGAAACTGAAATCCTGGAAGAGTTGCGGCTTTTAAACCTGCTGAAAGAAAACAACCTACCTGTTTCATATCCAATCATGGATACACATCAAAATTATATACAAACGCTACGCGCGCCTGAGGGGAAAAGATATGCGGTGCTTTTCTCCTTTGCCGAGGGTGAGAAAATCCGGAACTTAAATAAAGAAACATGCCGGATAATCGGATCCATGATGGCCCGAATTCATAAAGTGACTGAGTATAAGACCTTGGACAGAATAAAATACAATTCCCAAACGTTGACCTTTTCACCATACCAATATGCATGCCAGCATTATGCCGAAAGCATGGAGGAAATGCAATTCGTCAAAGCCGCAGGTAAGGCAATAACCCAACTGTTTGGAAAGGCTAATGTCGACCAGATCCGGTCGGGTATAGTGCATATGGACATGTGGTATGACAATATGAACATTAAGAATGAGTCTTTGGCAACGCTGTTTGACTTTGATTTTTGCGGAAATGGCTGGTTGATACTTGATATCGCCTATTTTAGTCTTCAATTGTTTAATACAACCCCTGACAAAGCAACGTACAAGGAGAAACTGGAAAGTTTTATGCTGGGATATGAAGCCATAACACCCATCACTGAGGAAGAAAAAAAGCTCATTCCTTACGCCGGCGTGGCCAGCTGGATATTTTACCTGGGTGTTCAGGCTCAAAGATTTGACAATTGGTCGAACATATTCTTAACCAATAATTACCTGAAGCATTATATCGGACTGGTTAGGAGGTGGATGGAACATCATGGGATAACGATTGATACAATGCAAAATGAGGTTGCTAAGCAATCATAAAACCAAGGTAACCTGATAGCTACAACTTCTCTATTTTTTGAAGCAATATTTCATCACCAAAACACCTATCCGGATCCTGTTGCCATTGTACCCTGACCCTTAATGGCAATGTTTCTTTAGACAGATCAATGCCCCCGGCGGGCATCACATCAAACCTTAACCTTTCACCATCGATATCAATGAACCACCCACCGCAGCAGGCGCATAGACTGAGATCCTGCCCCAGAATGATTGCTTCATCGCCAAGGTCTGGTACTTCGTCCTCTGAGCAACTGATAGAGGCTAACATAATGAATAGCATTAATGCGCATTTGATCAGGTATTTCATAATTTTCGATGATTATTCCTTTCAAGGACACCATTAATGAGCTCATCGTTGGAATACCTTTCTAACTTTTCTATCAACCACCTATCTTTTGTGAGGTAGAAGTTCTAAAAAGGTCCTAAATCACCGGTATCGGATCTTAAAAGCCACATGGATCTTTATTAAAGAGAAGCGCCTGAACAGCCCCTATAATTCCAAAAGCACTTAGCTCCAATTAATAATTTATCATAAGTGATTGATTAATAATGTTTTAATATTAAATATATAAATTATTACTTTAATAAAAAGATATTTAACCCTCCTCTGACCTGTCATTGGCAGGTGCCGGTGCTTGTGAAAATCCACTGATGGTGTCCCGAAGCTCCGTAGTTATTGGAATGTCCATCGATGCCAAAACAGGTTTTAGCTGACCAGCATTTCTGGCACCAATAATAGGTGCTGTTATTGAAGGGTGACTTCCCGCCCACGCGACTGCCAGGCTGATGGCTTCATAGTTGTTTTGCGTGGCAAAGTCTATAAATGCTTTTACAGATACAGCATTGCGCTCGTCCTCGTATCTTTTTTGATACATTTCACTGGTATCCAGCCGGGCGGGTTCCTGCAGGTTTTTGTTAAGATATTTACCGGTGAGCAGTCCGCCGGCCAATGGGCCATAGGAGAAAATTCCCAACTGCTGGTCTTTTGCCATGGGAAGAATTTCTATTTCACATTGTCTTTTCAATAGATTATACATCGGTTGCAGACAGGTGATGGGAGCATAATTTTTTTGTTCCGTTATTGCAATAGCTTTCATTACCTGCCATGCGGCAAAGTTACTTAAGCCTATGTATAACACTTTTCCGCTGCGTACAAAATCATTTAAGGTGGACAGGCTTTCATCAAGCGCCGTTGCCTGATCAAAATTGTGTAAATAATAAATATCGACGTAATCAGTTCCCAGTCTCTTCAAACTGGCATCCAGGGCTTTGGTAAGATGAAACCTGCTACCTCCCCGTTCATTAACGCCCTCACCCGTGGGGAAATAAGCTTTAGTAGCCAGGATCACCTCTGATCTGTGCGCCTGGACCAACTTACCCAATATGCTTTCCGATTCTCCTTCCGCATACACATTGGCACAGTCGAAGATGTTAATACCACCATCCCTGGCAGTGGCATATATCTTTCCAGATTCATTCGTATCCGCCTCATCTCCGAAGGTCATGGTTCCCAGGCAAAGCGGAGAGACATATAAACCGGTTTTTCCTAACAATTTGTAATTCATGGATCAGTTATTGTTTATTTAAGATTGTTTTTATTTAAAATTCAGATATGCGTAGATAATTCATTTAGCTTCCACATAAATAGTGAATAATCTGAATTTAATCCAATTTGACAAGTAGTGTTGAAGGTTTCAATGCGGCGAGGTTGGCGGCCGTACACTTGGTACCAAGTGCTTATTCGGGGAAAAAGCAAAACCAAAGGCCGGTTAAGCCGGTGGTCAGAGAAGTTTCATTGATCAATAGTATAAACAGACATTTCAAAATAAGATCCTTTTCCACCGAAACAAGGCTTTTCTCTTAATTGGCCAATAAAAGTATCTCCTTGTTTGATGCCGGGAAGGTTTATTTCACTGCTATTAATTTTTTGAGGTTTAAATCCGTACCGGAATTGTATCTTGATAGTATCTCCCGCACTGACAGGATTGACAATCCCTGCGCCCTCCCCCAAAAGCTGATCCACCCGTACATCGGCAACATTGGTGAGTGATCTCCCACACATTACACTGGCCTCCTGGTAAATTTTATGCACCGTTCCTTTAATGCTGACCGCTCCCGGATCGACTTGTTCCTGTGAAGGATAGGCGTTGGCCATGGGCTTCAATTTTTCCTGTTTTGATGGCGCCTGTGTTTGAGAATTAACAGCATTACATCCCCATAACAAACTGATAATAAATATTTTAAATACAATAACTTTATTCATAACTATAAGAGGCTGCATCAAGGATCAATAGCTTTGATGCAGCCTCAAATGATGTTTTAAACTATTTTATTGTTTTATTAACTTGAAAGTTTGTCTGCCTTCATTGGTAACCATGTGAACGAGGTAGATGCCTTTCGGATAATTTGTCGCATCCCAGGTCAATGTACTGTTAGTCGCTTTAATTTGGTCGTTTTTGTAAACCTGGGCCCCGTTTAAATCATGTATCAGCAATTCCACAAAATCCTGATCAACTGGCTTAAACCGAATGTTAAAGACATTGCCGGAGGGGTTGGGCCAGATGGTATAGCCCTTCAATTTCTCGTTTAGCTCCGTATCTGGAATTGCTTCCGCCAAATTGCTGAACGCACCACCTGCGGGGCCGGATTTTCCAAAAATCTGAAATACCTGATCTGTGGGAGCACCACCAAATGCCGCCGATACAGGGGTCCAGTTCGCAAGCCCCAGGCCAAACAGATTACTTGGATCTATGATGGCGCCTTCGTTTCCTATGACCTCGGCTTGGGTACTCCAAAACCATTGTTGGGCGCCCGGATTAAACGCCAGGTTGGCGTAAACTGAGATCCAATAATCGCCACTGCTCAATACAACCGGCGCCGCTAAGGTAAGTTCCAGATTAGGGTCAAACGATACGGATGAGACGGTTAACGGTCCACTATTAAACACTTCGTTCCCCGGCGCACCACCATCATCCTCATAAATGACCACCACCGCGTCATTAAATAAGGGGGAACCGTTGGCGACACCAAATGCCAGCACGCGGTCCACCGCCCACGTTGTATTGGCCGGCACGGAAAAATCGGCAGCCACCTGTACAAGGGCATTAAAATCACTAAAAAACTGGGATGGCCTGCTTCCTACAATTGTACCTACCTGGGCGTATATAGCCGGTTGAGCTACGGTAATCGTAAACCCTTCCGCCACTTGTTCTATTCCGGAAGTTGCAGTAAACGCGATGGTTGCCTCTCCTCTCATGTCCGATGTATATGAAATAGATAATTCGTTTCCGTTCAGGACAGCTGTCACCAAATCCGGGTTTGAGTTGGTAAATGTCAGATCAATGGGTCTGCCCTGTTTATGTTCAAATAATCCTTCAATATTGATTACAGTATCAGGGGCATTCATGGCCACGACGTAGTCGTCCAGTGTGAAAGCGTTGATCAGCTGCGGCTCGGGCCTCGGCCTGACCCTGGTTTTTGTGGAAAATAAGCCATTGCCATGGGTGGCGGCAGCAATGAATCCATCCTTTCTGGTTTTTACCATCCTGACAACGGCATTTCCAATTTCGAATCTGGAGACTCTGAACCAGTAAGTCCTTTTTCCATTGATACGATAGGCAAAGTAAAGGCCGGTGCTGGTGCCTACGTAATACCCCTCTTCTTTTCCATTTACCGCCAGCCATCGAACGGAAGGCCCATTTCCGGAACCATCAGGATTTTCTTCCAGGTTGGTGCTAATATCTGTCCAGGTTTCTCCCGCATCATCACTGTGAAAGATACTGGGGATCCCATAATTGGAATAAACAATAAATACCTCATTGGAGTTGGAAGGATTGACCGTCACATTGATCACATAGCCTGCGGGAAGTCCCTTGCCGGTGGTTAAATTGACGCTGGGCTGACCATCTATATTGGCATTGTCAATTCTAAATACCTCGCCGGCGCTGGTTCCGTAGTACAACTTGTTAGCCTCCGGATACTTGGAAACATCCAGCGCTGAGATAACCCCAGCCCCTACCGTCGCTTCCGGAATTTGTACCCAGTTTTTGGTAGCCGGCGCATTTGAAAACAAAGGGATCTCATCCAGGTTATTATTTCTGAACATAGTATTGCCCGAGGGCAAATACATGATATTATCATTGATCGGATCCAGGATAAATGGCGCCACAAATAAAAATCCCAGGTTTAAGGCGGGCGTTACCCTGGCAAATGACACAAAATTTCCAGCATCATCGAAATTGAAACGGAATATATTGCCCGATTGGGAAGACACGTAACGCGTTTTGCCGTTGTCGGCAATGGCATTAAACGAACCGTCTCCGCCAAAGTCCTCGATCCAGGGCGTCGTAGGGTTCAGGTCTGAGGTAAACCAGGTACCATTGTCCTGGAAACCGGCAACCAGGCTTCCGTCCGATCCTTCCGGATCAAAGGCTACGGCATAGGGTTGGGTTGTAACATAGCCATTGTTTAGCGAAACCCAATCTACGGGTTCCAGCCCCGGGTTTTCAGCCAGTATGTTGTCTGTTACCTGCACACCACCGTCATTTCCCGACAAGGCCTTATTAGGATCTGAAGGATAAAACAGCAAAGCGTGCTGATCCGGATGATGATCCGGGTAAACACTGAAGTTGTTTACCAGCGCATACCCTCCAATCCAGCTTTCCGGACCGGCAGGTGTGGTAAAACCAGTGAAAGAACGGTATAGATTAGTACCGCCGATAAATACTACTTCAGGCTGGGTCGGATGCACTTTTACGACGAGATTATAATTGCCCTGAGTATTTAAGCTACCTGCTAATCCTCCAATATTTGGCAAGTTGGCACTTAAATCGACCCAGGATGATACGGTGGAATCAGCATTGGCCGTATATCGCCATAAATGACCTAACCCTGCCGGGTTTTGAGAAAAAGTATAGATGATATTCTCATCGGATGGTGTATAGGCCATCACAGTTCTGCCAAAGGCCGCGGGAAAATTGTCGGGACTTATTTTTGTCCAGGTTTCTCCGTCGACAGATGTAAAAATCCCATTGTTGGGCGTTCCGGAACTTTCAATTGAAGCATATAAAATACCTTCGGGGGTAATCAAAATATCGGTCCAGTTATCAAATCCTCCTGCCAGTACTTCCCGGTATTCATTCCTGCCATTTTCGGATTTGTAAACACCGTTGAAAGTAGAGACGTACACATGCCCGGTTTGGGGATGCACGGCAATATTGGAGATCAAATCAAACGGCGCTGTGGAATTCACATTATTGTCGGCGGTAGACTCGAGTAACTGAAAACTACGCCCTCCGTTCACCGATCTGTAAATACCATTGCCGGTGTAAAAAGCGCCGGGGGCATTGGCAGAGTTTCCGGACCGCTCACCGGTACCGTAATACCAGATATGATTTCTGCCTGGTCTGGGATCCTGGGCAATACAGGTGATACTGGGTGGTTGCGCATTGTCGGTTACCTCCCTCCAGCTTTCCCCTCCATTCTGAGAGCGCCAAAGGCCACCGGAAACACCGGCGGCTAAAATGACGTTTTCGTCTCTTAGATCCAGGGCCAAAGCCCTGGTTCTGCCGCCTACATTAAAAGGACCGCGACTGGTCCACCGGTCACTTCGGCGGGCACTGACGGATTCGCTCTTTTCCACCAAAATCCGCTTGGAAAAACTGATTTCCTTTTCCCTGATCTCCTCGGGGATCTTTCCGGTATGCGGATCTTTCAGCAATTCAAACTCATAGTTAAACCGGTCTGATGCGCGATCACCCGGTTGCGTCGGTCGGTCCTCCAAAGGGCCGATCCTGCTATCGTAAATCTTAGACTTTTTGTACAAGCCATGCCCTTTAAATAATTGGTTTTGGCTTTGAGAAGTTTTGATTTTTTGTGCGTTGGTGGTGGCGGAGAGTAATAATAACAACGCCACCAAACCAACCTTGGTTGGTGTATAAAGTGATTTCATAACGGGTTATGTTGTGTTGGTTGACTAAAAAGTATCTGAGATCAATCTATGTAAATTTCAACAGTTTGTCAAATTATTTTCAGAATATATAAAGGGCATCCTTCCGGGAATGACCAGGTTAAAATCATTGGTCAACCACTAACTGTCTGACTATCTGGTGAAAGGAAAATCCTGAGCATTCCGAAGTGAGGAATTTCGTAATTTAGTAAGTCCGGTGAATTCGGGAAGTCTGGATTGATTTTTGCTGAAAAAGCACAATATGCTAAGCCTGTCAATTGATTCATTTCATTTTTACTTTTTGGTAGCTGCTTTACAAGGCTTCGTACTTTCACTTATTATTGCCTTTCAGAAACCTACGAAAATGCCACACTCATTGCTGGGCATCATGTTGTTTCTTTTCTCACTCTCACTACTGGATTTTGTCCTGGAAGAAAGCATTCATTTGTTTAATGTCAAATTTCCCTTTCCCTTAAATTATGACTTTGTCTACGGCCCTCTTATTTATTTTCATGTCAAAGGAATTGTAAGTCCACATTTCAAGTTCAGCATAACATCGCTTGTCCATTTAATTCCTTCTTTCCTTATTGATGTTTTATTTTTCATCCTCTTTTTTACTTATGTCCGATTCAATATTGAATGGGGGTATGCCCACATTGAAAAAATTCAATTGTCTTTCCTGCTGATTTCCCTATCCTCTTTTCTACACATGCTTATCTATTTTGTATTCGCTGTGAGAATGCTGCGAAAGGCACAAATCAAATCCGAAAGAAATGCGAGCTATATTACGGGCTGGTTGAAGACTTTTGGTATTTTCTGGAGTCTTATTTTAGCATTTCTTGGCGTCATAATTCCATGGGCAATTATAGCACCTAAAGGATTGGATGATCATTTATACATATTGCATTATCCTCTCGGTGCCCTTGTTAGCATTTGTATTTATTGGTTGGGGTATCGCTATTTGTTGAGTTATCGCAGCAAAATCAACCAGTATTTCAATAGAAAGACCAACACAAAGTATTCGTCCGATGAAATAGCCAGGCGAAAAAAGCAGATTGCTGAAGCCCTGGAGGTTGATAAGCTGTTTAAAAATCAAAAATTAAGTATAGAAAGTCTGGCGGGTCACCTGGGTTGGTCCGAAAAAGACGTATCGCAAGTAATAAGGGAGGGATTCGGCACCAATTTTAATGAATTAATCAATAGGTATAGAATTGACGCATTCAAAGTCATGATTGCGTTACCCGAGAACAAGAAATATTCAATTGCCGGAATCGCAAAGGATGTAGGCTTCAATTCAAAGGCCTCCTTCTACCGCGCTTTCAAGAAGATATGTGGGAAAACCCCTATGGAATTTCTCAATAATGTGATGACAGAATGAGTTTCAATTCCCGATCTGAGACACATTAAGTTCCTTCGCGACACTTTTATGACATTACCTTAGTGGCAAATAAATAATTGTGTAAAATGAAAGGAATAAAAATCATTACAGGCTTGCTGACCCTACTCACATCAGCAAATGAATGTTTTCCACAGATAAATGTTGCCCGACTCAATCAAAGAGATACAGTGTATTTCACTTCAAATAAAGTTAGGATTAATGCCGAAATCGGGACCCTGAAAGTTCCGGAAAATCGTAGCGATAAAAGGTCCAGACTTATTACCGTCAATTATATAAGGTTGAAAAGCCTTGCTGTCAATCCCGCCGAACCCATATTTTATTTAGAGGGCGGTAGCCGTAACGTTACCTGGCAGGCTGAAAATCCGGATTACCTAAACAACTGGAGGCCTTATCTTCAAATCTCCGATGTTATCCTTTATGATCAGCGGGGAACGAGAGATGAAGATCTGGTACACTATTGGGAAGGGTCATATCCTGAAAATTTCCTCGTAAGTGCTGAGGCCGCCAGCGCTCACTGGAAAGGAATGGCTAAACTAGCTTTGGAGACCTATCAAGAAAAAGGGATAGACATCACGGGTTATTCCATTATCGAAAATGCGCAAGATATTGAAGACTTGAGAAAGGCCCTAGATATCGATAAAATATCAATCATGGGATTTAGTTTTGGAACCAAGCTGGGGCTGACTTTGATTAAACTCTATGGCCAACATATTGAAAACGCTGTATTGGCAGGAGTACAGGGGCTGGAACAAACTTTTGAATATCCTTCCCTACTGAATACGCAATTCCAAAAGATAGCCAACATGGTGGCTAGCGATAAACGAATATACCGGGAGGTTCCCGATCTGGTGATGGTGCTTGACCGGGTTATGAAAAAACTAGAAGAAAAGCCGATAGAGGTAGATATTCAGTCGCCTATCACAGGCAAAACCATGAAGGTAAAAATAGGTTCATTTGGACTGGCTTTGATTCTCAATATTGATATTGGAGATGCTTTTGATCTACCTGTCCTTCCACGACTCATATATAGCATCGATCGGGGAGATACAAGCATTTTGAAATGGTTTGTACAAAAGAGATTCATTTGGGCTTATGGACTTCCGGGGATGGATATCACCATGAATATTTCATCCTGGGGCAACCAATGTCGATTGGCGCGCATAGAAAAAGAGGCGGAACAAAGTCTATTTAAAAATGTTATTAATTTCCCGTTCTACAGCTTCAGGGATATATGGCCGCTGGCCCAGGTTGACTTCAATTTCACGGAACCGGTGACCAGCAATGTGAGAACATTGTTGCTCAGCGGAGAACTGGACCATAACACACCACCATTTCAGGCAGAACAAGTGAAATGGGGTTTCAGCAATGCTACACATCTAGTGGTTAAGAACGCTGGACACGAGCAGATACTAAGTAATGCTACCATCAAAGAAGCTATTCTTCGTTTTTTTCGGGGGGGAGATGTTAGTGAAATAAGGGCATCCAATAAGGAGCTAAGATTTATACCCATGACGGGAACTGATGAGCAGGTATCGCATCCTTCAATGGCTGAAATCGAGGATTGATTTGAACAGAAACAAATAATCTTGTATTTCTCCTATCGTCCGCATTTGCGCGCAAGCCTTGCAAGGATGGTTAATGCGGATGCACTGGTTTGGCATTTGCAATGCCAGGAGCCGCTTTGGGCCAGTTGCTTTCAAAGCTACTTTTTATGTAGCATAAAAAAGGCGTTGCAAACGCTAAAACATAGAATCCTGGCTGCAAACCGGGACTGGTGTTTCATTTGAAACAATCAAATCACCAAAATTGACGAAGGACTACAAAATTGTACCAGATAAACTAATACTACGATTGATCAGTTTTATTGAACAACTTTAAAGGAATTGTTTACCTTTTCCATTCTAAAAGCCATATCTGCTCCCTGAAGGATTTTATTTTTTAAAGTACCCGGATAGTCGGGGTTATCGTCTAAAAATTTAGTGACCGCATGGCTGACTTCACTATCCAGATGCCAGTTAAAGGAGATATCCAGGAACCTGCCGGGGAAGAAAATGTCACCTGTGGACTGTAGTTCTCTAACCAGTTGCAATGTGGCCGGTATAAACTTCGCTGAGTGCTTCGTTCTCGAAGGATGGTGTAAGTAACCTAACCCATCCAAAACCCAGCTTTCGACATTTCGGTTTTCCTTAGCCTTCAGACTTTCAAAAAATTGGGAACGCGTTAAGCTATCATTGGATAAAGCCGGTGTCACAAACTTAAATCGCCTCAACCTGTCAGGATTGGATATACGGTCTGGCTGTGTTGCCAGAATTTCCGGCCATTTGTCGTGTTTCAATAAAACGAGATTTCGGGCTAAAGCAATAAAGTCATCCTCCGAAAGCGCTAAGCCGGCCGCTGTATTTTTACTTTCCCAAATTTTATAAATACGGTCGAGGTGGCCGGGTGTCCATGCAATTGATGAATAAAGGTTCCATAGCTGGCGTTTAATGCCATGAGAAGCCTCTGATTCGATCCTTGCCCATATAGATGACAATATCGCATTGGCATCTATTGCAGTTGCGTTTCGCGTTACATGATACCAATACAAGCGTCGAAACCTCAACACTGTGTAACTTAAAATACGAGGGTTGGTTTCTTGCCGGCAGGATATTAATAATTGCTCCATCAGCGGCAAGGGTTCAACGCTGGCATTTAAGAAGTTTTCCCAAAGGTTCATCCACAAAACAAAACGTTTGACATCCTGCGATTCCCGGTTCACCTGTTGTAGCAACCATCGTATTGCACCTTCATCGAGGGCGTGATAACCATATTCATAAAAGCTGCCAAATAAATTGACGAAATCAATAGGGTCTGCTGCCGACGAATCACTCAGCTTAATATTGACACTCGCTGCGTCGCTTTCAATCCGGATCTTTTGGTCAGGCCTTTTCCCGTGGATCAATTCTATATTCAGCCATTGTTTGTAAACTTTATTTCCCGTTTGCCTGATCACAAGGCCAGTCTTAGATGCCGGGTCGAATTGATGACTGAAATAAGGCATCCCGGCAGTTTTTATCCAATCATAGCTCCAATCTGTTAAGTCCATGTCAGCAGCTTTTCCCAAAATGTCGATTAAATCATCCCAGGTCGCATTAGAGAAACTGAAGGTCTCCAGGTATTCCGCTAACCCTTGTTGCATCACCTCCTCAGAAATGGTAGTTTCCAGGTGCTTCATGACAATGGGCGCCTTGTGATAGATAATTGAACCGTACAGGGAACCGGCATCTGACAGGTTGGGCAATTCCTGCTGGATTGGATGGCTTCCGGCTGATCTGTCAATTTGATAGGCGGCCGGGTAATGGGAGCTCAGAAAGATCAGATCCATATCTATATCTTTGAAGTCCGGTTGAATGATCTTTTCCGCCATAAAATTAGCAAATACCTCTTTCAGCCAGACATCGTCGAACCAAGCCATCGTCACCAGGTTACCAAACCACATGTGTGCTACTTCGTGCGATATCAGCTGGGCTTGCCTCAATTGCTGATTGCGGGTGGGGTTGTCGTTTAAAAACAAGCTGGAGGCGTTGTACCAGATGGCACCGGGATGTTCCATACCCCCGTATTGAAAACCAGGTATTAACAATATTTCATAATCCTCAAAGGGATAGTCAATTCCGGTATATTGTTCAAGCCAATCATAAGCCTTTGCATGTAAATCAAAGATTATATCTTTATTTCTTGTCACCTTTGTACTATCTGTCTCCCGGTGCCACATCACAAAATCACGGCCGCCAATGCTGCGCTCGATTTTCTTAAATTTACCGGCGGCAAAAGCAAACAGGTAGGTAGAGATCGGCTTGGTTTTGGTATATCGGATGGTTTGGGTGAGGCCATTGTCAACAACCGCCTGTTGCTGTCCATTGGCTACCGCCGACCAGGATTTGGGAATAGTCAGGCTCAAAGCATAACTCGCTTTTAAGTTTGGCTGATCAAAACATGGAAAGCTTTTGGAGGCTCTGGCCGGAACGTAAAGTGTATATAAAAACTCCTCATTTCTGTTGAGAGAAAAATCATCTACTTCAAAGCTCACCTGTATTTCATTTTTACCCTTTAACAAGTCTTCCGGCGCAATCACTAGATGCTGATCCTTGAGAACCACAGGGCTTTTGTTTCCATTAATTTTGTAATCTGAAATACGTTCGGATCTGGTGTCAAAGTCGAGTAGTACGGGGAAATCCAAAGCCTGTAAATTAAAGTTAATGTTGGCAGTGGCTGTAATCGGGTCCTCACTCGCCTCGGGTATCACAAAATCCAGGTTATAGGTTACCTGACTAATAACTTCGTGGCGATATTTATTTAATGCCAGGGATATGCCCGGATCAAAATAAGTTGACGGTGGCGTAGCGGTTTTTGGTTGGCAGCTAACGGCAATTAACAAAACACAAAAAACAGGCACGATTGTCAAATTCTTCATCAGTGTTTGAAAACATTTTGGTGTAATATAGGTATTCGATAAGATCAGATCAAAGATATTTATCTTATTATGATCAATTTATAACGATCGTTTGTTTTTTGAATATACCTATTTCATCCAACAACGATCCCTAAAGCCCGTCATCCTATGTTTGCAAAGAATGAATTAGTTAAAGGTTAACTTGTTAAATGTTTAACCTCGAAAAGGAAGGAGAAAGGTTAAGACTGTTGCTCGTCATTTGTCAGAAAGACTGTTCGCGATGTTAGTCTCTTTCTCCACTACTTGAAACTTGGACAGTTCATTAGGCATCAAGCCTGTATTTAGGATTGATAAGTCACAAAGTAGCTTCCTTTTCAAAGTATTTAACCTATGAATAAAGTTACAGGTATTGACGTGTCCAAAGCAACTTTCGATGTTGCTTTTTATGAGGATGAAAAATGGATACATCTTAAGTTTTCTAATCAGAAAGAAGGTTTTGAAGCTTTTTTAGCGACCCTTAATCCCACAACAACTTGTGTTATGGAAGCTTCAGGGCCTTACTATCTGCCCTTGGCAATGTTTTTAAATGAACATGCTATAAAAGTTAGCGTTGTTAATCCTCTAGTGATAAAACGGTTTTCTCAAATGCGATTGTTTAGGGCCAAAACCGATAAAAAAGATGCTCGTATCATTGCTGAATACGGTATTGCAGAAAGCCCTGTTCTATGGAAGATCACTGATAAATTGATCCTTCAAATGCAGCAGATCCTAAGCACGCTGGAAGGCATCAATAAGCAAAGGAATATGCTGAAAAATCAGTTAGAAGCCTTTGAGAACACCGGTATAATAGAATTACAGGTAAAGTATAGTCTGAGGTCATTGATCCGGAGCCTGGACCGGCAGCAAGAAAGACTGAAAGATCAACTTGATCGGTATGCTGAAGAAAAATATTCCAATACCTTAGAGCTGTTAACCAGTATTCCAGGCATAGGGCGAAAAACAGCCATTATGCTCACTGTGATTACAGATAACTTCACTAGGTTTAAAAGTTATAAATCACTAATTGCCTATGTAGGCTTTAGTCCACGGGTTTATCAATCAGGAACCAGCATCTATGGGAGAGGACATATTTGTAAAATGGGCAAAAGTCAAATCAGAAAGCTTTTATATTTATGCAGTTGGGCAGCTAAACGATCTAATAAGGCATGTATTCAGATGTATGAAAGACTTAAACGGAAGGGCAAACCGGAAAGAGTTATAAAAATAGCCTTGGCTAATAAACTATTAAAACAAGCTTTTGCTGTAGTAACTTCAGGTACGAAGTATTATGAAAATTATACTCCAAAACCTTGCTTTTAAACACAGTTCATCGCGAACAACGGGCTGGCCCTGCGAGTGGGTTGTGAAGCGATCCCTCGGCAACAAACCGCCAAACTTTGCCAAACCACCACACCAGCCAGTCGTCACGGCACCTGCACAGGGCTGTGACTTGTAGCTAAGGGATTATTTCAGAACCACCCACACAGGGCCTACCCTTTCTACATAATGACGGTGGAATGAATAGGGTTTATAGCGAGTCGTATTTTACAGCCACTCCCCTTATCATTATAGTCGGCATAAAATCCATTATTTTCTTTTTGTATATAAAATATTTTACATACATTTAGAAAAATATTAGATATGACAACTAAAGGTAAGTATATCGGTGAGTTTGAGGAAATGGTATTATTAACCGTTGGTATTCTGGAAAATGAAGCTTACGGCATTTCCATCAAAAACAAATTAGAAGAGAGCACGCAAAGAAGCGTTAGTATGGGCGCACTGCATTCGGCACTTCATCGGCTCGAGGAAAAACAATATTTAACCTCCCGCCTTGGGGACGCTACTAAGGTCAGAGGCGGCAAACGCAAGCGGTTTTATAAAGTCTCCTTACTCGGACAACAGTCGGTAAGTGATTTGATGGAACAACGTCAAAAGCTTTGGGAAGCCATTCCGGCTACCTCTTTTTCAATTCGATGGAACTTTGAAAGTAAGTAACTTATGGCTAATCAACCACCAAAACTGTTTGATAAACTACTAAGCTGGTATTGCAGGCAGGTTGACTATGAGGATATCCAGGGGGATCTGTATGAGCTGTATTTTCAAAGGGCAGCCGTATCAAATTGGAAAGCAAACTGGTTATTTGCCCTGGATGTGCTAACGCTTTTTAATCCCTTTTCAAACCGTCGCAACCGATCCAACTGGTGGAAAGAGCTTTATCATTTCAATTATAAAAATCAATTCACCATAGCCATCCGTAACCTGAAAAAGCATCCCGTAGTCAATCCGATTAAAATAGCAGGGTTGAGTGCGGCGATTGTAGCCTTTCTTTATATTCATGATTATGTCCGTTTTCAGAACAGCTATGACCATTTCCATAAAAAGAAAGACCGGATTTTCAGGGTAACAACCGATATATCTTCTGCGGACCTGGAAGAGGAAGCAGCCTGGGCCAATGGATTCTTAAAGGATTTGTTGTTGGAAAACTCACATAGCGTGGAACGTGTGATCCGCTTGAAGCGAAGCGAAAAAGCCGCCCAGGTCAAAGTCCGTGATCAACATTTCAAAGAGAATAACCTCTTTTTCTCAGATCCTGAGTTGTTAGAAGTTATGTCCTATGAACTGGTAGAAGGCACTGTTTCTACCGTACTGACTCAGCCAAATTCAGTCCTTTTAACCTACCACACAGCGATGAAATATTTCGGAGAAACAGATGTTTTGGGCAAGTCAATTGATCTTAATAACGAAACCTTTCAAGTGACGGGCGTTATCAAAGACATTCCAAAGAACAGTGATTTGCAATTTGATCTGGTAATACCTTTTCCTTCCGAAAATATTGATTGGGCTTTGACATACCTGCTACTCAATGACAAGGCCTCCATCGAAAACCTGAGTTCCGGCTTCCCCGATCTCGTCGCCGGATATCTCGAAGATTACGCCAACCAGGGAATCAATCTTTCCTATCAGTTCGAAAACATAGCGGATGTTCATTTCAGTACACCGAAATCATTTGATTCTCCCAAAGGCAATAAAACCCAGGTGATTTTATTTCAACTGATCGGATACATCATTTTGTTTATCTCATTGGTCAATTATATTAACCTGGATACTTCTCAGCTTGTACAAAAGGCCCGGGGTTTGGGTATTCGTAAAATTATCGGCGCCTCCAAAACCCATCTGTTTCTCCAATTTTCTGTTGATGCATTTCTTTCATTTGGCATTGCCGCCGTATTAAGCTTCCTGTTGATCCTCCTGACAAGGGCCGGTATGACGCGTTACACCAACTTTCTTTTTTTTGACGCTTCCCTCTCCTATGAATTCCAATATTATCTTTTAATGGTCTTTATCTTTTCGGTGCTCACTTCCGCGTTTTACGCATTGACGCGTTTCCGTCAACCGCAAAGCCTGGCAGTTCCGGCTGTCAAGAATAATAAATTTCTTTTAAGGAAGGGTTTAATAGGCATTCAATTCGCCCTGTCATTTGCGTTGATACTGGCTACTGTTGTTATATCCAAGCAGATAGAATTAATGCACAAGCAGACCCTTGGATTCAACAGGCATCAAGTATTGTGTATGGAGCTACCCGGCACCGGTGTAACCAGGACAAATACGGATGGGCTGAAACAAGACCTTCACGGGATCAGCGCGATTCAATCTGTTTCCTTTGTTGGGGGTAATTCAATTCCCGGTGCTCATATTGACATTGATGAGTACTTTATTGAGCAAATGGAATCTCCCAAAGTTGTACAAAATATTGCAGTTGATGAAAATTTCTTGTCTACACTCGAAATATCACTGGCGGCAGGACGGTTCTTTTCAGCTGCCTTGGCCAATGAAAACAGAAGCTCAGTGGTGGTCAATGAGGCATTCGTGAAAGAGCTGGGTTGGGAAACGGCTGAATTTGCACTTGGGAAAAAAATCTCAGGTTATGGACTTGAGGGCGAGATCGTCGGGGTAATACACGATTTCTATTTTCATTCACCCCATCAACTCATTCAGCCTTTAATACTGGAATACACCAATCGTGGTTCGTTTGCCATGGCGAAATTCAATGCCACCGGTAACCTTACTGACTTTATGGACCAAACCGAATCGGTCTGGAAAAACCATTTTCCGGATAGCCCTTTTGAATACTCATTGCTACAATCCGATTATGATCAACAATTCAAACAGGAAACTGCAGCTATGAAGGTGGTGGGTACCATTTCAGTTTTGGTCATTGCACTGGCCCTGCTGGGAATGTATGCCATCATGTTGATGATTGGTAACTTTCGTACCAAGGAAATGGGCATACGCAAAGTAAATGGCGCCGGCAGCCTGGATATTTTTAAGTTATTCTCCAAAGAATTTGTAGGGGTTCTTTCGGTGGCCCTTGTGATCATCACCCCTTTCCTTTGGATTGGTCTTGAACGGTGGTTGTCAGACTACCCGTTAAGGGTGATGCTTAAAGCGGAACTTTTTATGTTGGTAGCCGCTGCCATATGCCTGGCGGTATTTGGAATAATATATGTTCAGGCCCGGCGATCTGACAAAGCGAATGCTGTGGACGCCCTGAAGTATGAATAATTTCAAAAATAGCTGCTGCATAATTGCCGCACTGTTGATGTTTATCGATATCACCAATGCACAGCATCGGCTTCGTGGAGTGGTTGTCTCCGAACTTGGGGAGCCACTGGCCTATTCAACAATCTCTATAAAGCATTCACCCCTGGGCACCATTTCAAACGTTGATGGAAAATTCACTTTTTCCATACCCGCTACGCATATGGACGACACGTTGATCATCTCCATGCTTGGCTATGAATCTCTTGCTTTAAAGATTGGCAACCTGAACACAAACCAAAATCTGAAATTAGCACTTAAGGAAAGAATATTTGAATTGGAAGAGATCACAATCCTTGGTAAGGGAAAAACAGGAGAAGAAATCCTCAAGGAGGCTTTCAAAAAACAGAAGGAAAATTCTCCACAGGCTGACTATGTGCTTGAACTGTTTGTTCGTGAGCTATTTTATTTTAATGATTCCTGTTATGCGGTGGTCGAATCGGCTGCAGAACTTTTTGGCGAAAAATTTCCGAAATCCGAATTTGATATTTATTTAGATCAGACCCGACATGCAATTGGTCAACAACCGGAACTTCCGACTAGTATGGAAAACTATAATCCATTCCGGGATTTTAGAGGAATGATCGGTGGTAAAGGCAGGATATTAAAGCCTTGTGCAAACTGTGACTATAACATTGAAAAATATGCTTACGTGGACAATCAACCAGTTGCCGTGATCTCACTGCAATATGAGTTGAAAGATGCCGCCCCATCCTATTTCCGATATGTAATCAAACTGGACGATTATGCTATTTTGAAATTTGAATTTGAAACCAATATCTCATTTGGTAATGCATTTGTACAGCACCATGATTCCATTACATCAAGTTTGGTTTCGCTTAAAAGAGTGATTGAATACAAAGCGTTGGATGGACACTACTACCTGAAAAGTTACAGGCAACAAGCCAAACGCGAATATCGGGCTGAGAATGGTTCTCTGAAATATGAAACCCCTCATACTTTTTTGGTATTGGCCAATTCAGTACAAACCCAAAAGGTAGGAGAAATGAAGGCAAAGAAGGTTAATGCCAACCTGATGGATTATCAATCAACATTATTTAGCCAAAGTAAAGATCACAATCCGATTTTTTGGGACAATTATAATGTCGTTGAACGTACATCTGCAGAGGATAGACTTTACAATTCATTATCCAAAAACCAGTAATAGCGCCATACATAAGATTATGCGAGCCATTTTATTAATTTCGGTATTACTTTTAGCTACCTTTTCTTGTTTCTCGCAAAAGCACTTTACCATTTACGGAGCGGTTCTGGATAAAGATAGCCGGGAGCCTTTGCCATATGCGGCTATTGGGATCAAGGGTAAACCAATAGGTACTGTTGCCAATGGTCTTGGGGAATTTGTGTTTCACATTTCGGAAAAGCATGTTAATGATAGCTTAATTATCTCCATGCTTGGTTATGAAAGTTACCGGGAAAAAATTAATCTCCTGCCTTCCAGTATAAAAGTTCCGCTCACCCAAAAACCGATTGTTTTAGATGAAGTTACTGTCCTTGAAAAAAATCTTGATGCCGAACAGATCCTAAAAAAAGCTTTAGCCAATATCCCTGTTAATTATCCCACAAAACCTCATATGATGGAGGCTTTTTTCAGGCAGGCACAAACCACGGATGAACAATATGTTGCCATACTGGAGGCAGCGGTTAAAATTCATGATCCGGGATACGCTGCGAGACAAAAAGAAGAAGTAGCGATCGCCGGCATCAGAAGGAGTCATTATTTGAATACTAAAAAGTACCTCAGCCTGGCAGATACGGCTTATATCCAAAAGAATAACACCCTCGTCATCTCTTTGAGGCATAATGCGGTTCGTCAGGTTGCATCAGGCAGCTCTAAAAACATTTACCATGGCAAACACTTTTATGAGTTGGATACGACACTTTACTATGATGGCAGGCCAACATTCATTATTTCGGCGACACCAAAAGCCAACAGAGGTTATCTTAAAAAAGGACAAGACGAAAAACGCATTAACCAGATATTGATAGATGCCGAAACATATGCGATCGTCAAGGTTATATTTGAATATAGCCCCAGGAGTCATTATGCCCCCTCCTACTTCCGCAATGTGACCCACACCAACGACTCCATTGCTTCGATCGTTACAGGGCACACCCATGTCTACGAGTTTAGTAATTATAATGGGCGCTACTATCTAAAATATGTCCGCTGGTCGGATTGGGTTCATGACTATAATTTGAGATCCCGGAAAGTAGCGCACATCAATGAATACCGGCATGAATTACTTATTAACAAAATTTTAACCGACCCAGACCAATTTTCTACAATGCCTGATGCCATGGATCCCGCCGCCAGTCTTTACCGGCAGGGAAATCATTATAACAAGGTTTTTTGGGAAAATTATAATGTCATTTATGAAAGTGCGCAAGAAAAGCAGCTAATCCACAATTTATTGCAGGGAATTTCGAACCAAAAAAAACAATACAGGTAAGGCTTTTTTGACTATAATTCCAGATTCTTTTTTCTAAGTAAGCCTTCCAAAAAGTAGTAGTCCGCATAATTCAGGGGAACACTTATCTCTACTTTATGTGGAATGCTACCCACGCTTTGTGTCAGTATAAAGTTGTTGTTTTGACCAACCTGCGCCCGGTACCTGGGCGAAGATAAACTTTCGATAATTTTATCGGCAAAAGCCTTATAGGCGGCTCCCTTGGTATTGGAGAATGTTGATAATTCATAAAGCGCAGAGGCAATGATCGCCGCAGCGGAGACATCACGTTCTTTCAAGCTATACAAGGATTTATCTACTTCCCATTCCGGGTGATGATCGGCATCAAGTGCGTTAAAATCCCAAAGTGGTATTTTATCCTCCGGCATAGTGGGATAGCTGACAATGTAATCTGCAATATTGCGGGCAAAATCAAGGAATTTCGGATCTTTGGTTTCCCTGAAAACTACGGTAAACCCGTAAAGCCCCCAGGCTTGTCCCCGGGCCCATGCCGACTCATCGGTATAACCCTGACAAGTCGCCCTGTCCAGCACAGCCCCGTTGATCGTATCGTAATCCACAACATGGTAAGAACTAAAATCAGGGCGGTAGTGGTTTTTCATAGTGGTTTCGGCATGTTTGATGGCGATTTCCCTGTATTTAGGATTACCTGATAATTTAGTCGCTACGAATAATAGCTCCAAATTCATCATGTTATCTATGATAACCGGAAAAAACCACTCGGTTTCACCATCCCAGGCTTTGCGATAATTCCAGGATTCGATGCTTCCGACATTAGCATTGTAACGGGTAATGAGAGATTCCGCTGCCTGGACAAGCACTTCCTTATATGCCCCATTTCCCGCTAACCTCAGGCCATTACCAAAACTGCAATTAATCATGAATCCCACATCGTGATTGCTGGTTATAAACTGGACCGGCGCCAATGCCTGGGTCCATTTGGTGGCCTCGTGCTTCCATTGGTCATTATCCGTAAATTCATATAAATACCAGAGGCTGCCCGCAAAAAAACCACTCGTCCAGGCTTCAATGCCTGTGGTTTTTAGATTACCTTGTTTATCGGTAGTCCTGGGCACCTGTGTGGGATCATCGATTTGTTTTAACATATTGGTGTAATGCTTTTCAGCTATCTGAAAATTTTCTTCAGTTAAACTCACACCTTTGTCGCTACGTTCTTCTTTTTCTCCGGTGACAGTGCAACACGATATTACCAGGAACAGGGAGAAATGAAGATAATATTTCCTTGCTATCATTCTTTAGTTATTTATTTTTCGATCATTAAATTTTATAGTCAGAATACCAGCCATCATGCCCTCGGTTGGTTTATTCGGAAATTACAAATGTATTTTTCCCAACCAGACCAATATTCTTGAAGGAAAAAATCAAACGTGTCAATCCGTCCGGCCAGGATTTTTTAAGCCGGTTGTCTTTTATCTCAATTGGTTCGTCTGCCACTGCGACATTTGAAGCATTGTAATGCAGGAATAACGAAAATCCCTCTCCTTCCAATTTCACTTTTCCGGGGGTGGTTACATCAACCTTACAAGAGGTGAGGAAGTTTATAGAAGTTTCCTTATTCCTGGAAGAGAGCTGATAAGCATCCGTAATCTTAAATGATTTTCCCCTTTTGAGTTGATAAGAACGGATCCATGATTTTACTGAAGCGTCTTTGGGGTAAGCGGTAGCTATATTAGCACTAAAATCTACTTGGCTGGCAGTTGTCGAAAACCGGCAATCAGTTGCTTTATAAGCTTTGCCAGCCTGCTGCCCTACCCCATTGATCCGGGGAAGGTTATGATATTCCGATTGCATGGTCCAGATCTCATAACGTCTAGGGCTAAAGGTCTTTCTAGTATAGGTTCCCACCCCGGCATCTACGATACACGGCTTACCATTATAGTAAAGTACAAATGAACCGGCATCATTGTGATTATGGCTTTCTGCATTATATCCACCTTTTGCCGCAAAATAAAACCCATCTGTTGACCCGGGTTTGTCCCGACCCGCCATAATCTGTGTGCCTGGCAACCAAAAGTGACCGGACAGGGGTTCCTTGGGCTCAGCATTAAGGATGTCAGCCAGTCCAAAAAGGTTGTTTAGCGCCAATTCTATTTTTCCGGTAAACTGGTAGTGTTCTCCCCATCCGTATTGATCCGCCAAAAAGGATCCAAAACCCATCATTTGCGCATCATTTATCCGCTTACCATATCTGTAAATAACACCTGGACGCGTATGGATCTTCCCGGCTGCATCTGCAAAATTAATAAAATACGGATTGGCGATATAGGCTCTGTGAATATACCTTCCTATGTTTTTTACCAATTCATGGTCATACAAAGTGATCTTTCCGCCAGATACCTGATAAAGTAGTTCCAGTACATCAAACAATTTCCCGCCAGCATGCCCCCAGTAGCTCGGTCCCTCTTCACATCCGCCATCGTCATGATAATAATTAATAAATTCATCAACAGAGCGCATTACTTTTCTGATGCCAAGTATTTGCTTTTTCCCTTCATCTTCAACAAGCAAAATGCAGTTCAGCACATTGTAATTGCACCAGGGGTTCCAGTTGTTCACAAAACCGGTGTTAAATCCCATCCACCAGAAGTCATTACGGGTGTAGAAAGGCGTCAGGATCTTATCTGTAATTTCCTCTTTGAGGCGCTGGTTGATCAATGGATTTATCTTATCAAATTCTTTTCTGAAAAAGTAGTAGATCCAGGCCAGATCAGTACCCACCTTACCCGCACCAAGGTCAATGGTCTGCTCATTGGCATCAGGCAAACCCAGTCCGGCTTTTTGCCTATTCAGATGTGCGGAAAGCCCCCAATAAGTTTGTTCACAATAGGCCCACACGCCATTAATTATCTGATCCATAAAGCGGCCTTTGCCCTCCATTAACTCGGCCATGACCAACGATTCCAACGCTTTTTGCCGTTCACCATAAGGCTTTTGCATTACCTCCCGGCTCCCCGTCCTCACAAAATCCAGATAACTGCTTGCTGGGATAGATGGCCACGAAAAATCAATATATTGTTCTCCCTTTTTGATGTATGCATTTCTCACCTCCGACGATAACTTTTCCCAGGCCTGCCGGTCTTCATACAAAGGGTATTTTATCCATTCATTCAAAGGCAATATCCATCCATTAAGCCCGGAGCTTTTATAATACTGTTGTAAAAGCCCTCTGTTTTCCTGCGCAGAAGCGGGCAGGACAACTATTAAATGTAGCAGCACATAAACTAACCATTTATATCTTTTCCCACTGATGTCCTGATTAGCTGTTTTCTTATATTTAGCGGAACATTGAAATACTTTTAAGGATGGAATAAGGTAAATACCTGTTGTCATAATTGTCGTTTTTAAAGATTTATGGGGCTATTTGGTGAAATTTATCAATACCTGCTATTTGTTTGAATTCCATTTTTCAGATAGATCCCCTTGTATTTTTTAATTTAAATCCATTTCTGCTGTCCTGTCAGAGAGCAACAGAATTGATCCTGATCATTTTAAGCGGCCCATTATTTCTTGCAAACAAAATGCCTTTGCTGCCATCAGATAAATTGATAAATGCGCCTGTTTTTATGTTCCCATCTACGAATAGTCCTGTCTCCGGTGCATCAACGCATTGAAGGCCACCCTGACTATCCCCTTTCATAAACATACCGTAACCGGCATCCTGCCGTGGCGTTTCCACCTCCGTTTCATATCTGTTTCCGGCCAGAACGATATCGGGGTAACCATCTTTGTTGCAGTCATCGACCAACAGGCAATTGACAACGGACAATTGCGCCATATTATCCAGCGGTTGTGCACTAAATTTTGTATCCCCTTCATTTTTGAAATAGGTTGTGGCAAATGTATTGACCTGATAATGCAAAGCACCAGAGAGTTTTTCTCTTCCGTAAACATCAAACAGTGTGGCATTACCAAAAGCTTCGTAACTCTTGAATTTCTCCTTTACAAAGGGCATTTGACCAGAACTGCACTCGCGTCCTCTCAAAGGAAATAACGTGCCATCATTGTAATATCCAAGTACTATATCATGGCTTCCATTATTATCCATGTCACCGGCAAATATTTCAAACGGTTCTGCTTCTGAGGCTTTATATTTACTGTTCAAGCCGTTATTGCCGGCGATAAAATCGATATCACCGTCCTTATCAAAATCTGTTGCCGCTATTGAATGCCACCAGCCTGTAAATTTATCCAGACCGGTATTGGCGCTGATGTCTTCAAAACGGGTCGATCTATTTTTAAATAAGCGGAGACTCATCCATTCTCCGCAGATTAGCAGGTCTGGCAATTGATCGTGATCCAGGTCCGTCCACAAGGCATCGGTGACCATGCCAATGTTGTTGAGGCCGGTAATAACTTCGGAGGTTACATCCGTGAAATTTATGATTCCTCCTTCACTATCATTTCTCAACAAAAAACTGCTAACGGGGTGTGGATACGTTCCCGGTTTTTGTCTGCCACCGACGAACAGGTCCTGATCCCCATCATTATCAAAGTCAGCATGTCGCACTACCGAACCACTTACCAAAGGCAGTTCATGTATGACCTTTGCCCTTTTAAAGTTTCCATTCCCAAGGTTTTCATATAATCTGCTTTGGTAATACTCCGAGCCTTCATTATATTCATTCCCTCCGCTCACCACATAAAGGTCGATATCACTATCATTGTCAGCATCAAAAAATAGCGCGTCCACGTCTTCATATTTTTTTTCCTCATCCCACAGTTTTTGGCCGGAAGCTGTGAACCCTCCATAATGATTCTGGATATAAAGCGCTCCCTGGTAACCTGCGGCACCTCCAACATAAAAATCTTCCAACCCATCATTGTTTATATCTCCGACTGCCAACGCCGGCCCCATCATTGACATTTTATGTGGTAAAAGGCTTTCTCTTTCGAAATCGTCAAAAGTATTTTCTTTATGAAAGCAGGCAATGCCAGCTTCATCTGTCACATCTTCAAATAGCTTTGCTTTTAGGTGAGCATCTTCACGGTTAGCTGGAAACTGTGCTTCACGATAATGCAAGATCAATTGCTGATCAGCTTTTATATTTTGCAGCTTCTGATATTTGCCATCTGGCCATCGGACAATGATCTCTTCAATCGTTGTCGAATTACCAAGGCCAAAATGCAGCCTTCCTGAAACAGAAGATTGATATCCGCGGACGGGATAATGTTCCAGATCTTGACGGTTACCATTGCTTACTACTGATACGCGTGCACCGATCCCCATGTCGTTTGATTCAGGTCCCTTCAGCGCAATTGATAAAAAATGATGGTCTTTTTGCTTATCGGTCAGGTTTTCATAAATAAAGGCCGGAGCATCCACATTATTTACGACGAGGTCAAGGTCCCCATCATTATCCAGGTCGGCATAGGCTGCGCCATTTGAATAGGAAGGTTCTCTCATCCCCCAGTCATCTGAGACGTCCGTAAAAGACAAATCTCCTTGATTTTTATAGACGTAGTTAACTTTTGACCGTGTTGGCGAAAACCGGGTCCATTGGGCATAATACTTCAAAGGGTTCTTCTGTTCATCGATGATTTCTTGCGTGGCTTTTCTCAGGAAAATGTTGAAATCATTATTTCGGAAATCCCGTTTTATCCCGTTGGTAATGAAAATATCTTTAAAGCCATCATTATCAAAATCTGCTAAAAGCGGCGCCCAACTCCAATCAGTGTTTGAAACACCGGCTATCTGAGCGATATCTGAAAAAAAGGGTAGTCCATATGCATCAGTGCCTTTGTTCAGTTGCAGCGCATTATACATATATTGATGATGTAAACCGGCATTCACATGGTCATTAAATAATTTTGTATTCATGCCGCTCATACTTGTTTTGATACCATAATTGTCCTCAGCGACCATATCGAGCGTCATAATATCAGGAAAGCCATCATTATTGATATCGGCTATATCAGAACCCATTGAAAAATTCGGCATATGCCCCACTGATGTTTGTATCGCATCTTTAAATGTGCCATCCCTATTGTTAATGTATAAATGGTCAGGTTCAGAATAATCATTGGCTACATAAATATCAGGCCAGTTGTCGTTATTGACATCCCCTATTGAGACGTTTAGGGTATAATTCATTCCATGTGACAGCATACCGGATGATCCGGTTACATCACTAAATATGCCCTTGTGATTCGCCATCAGCTTATTTCCGCCCAGAGGACTATCTGTCCGTCGTAATTCCCTGATCAGCTTAATATCTACCGGTGGCGCTTCGATATTATGGTTAGCCAAAAAAACATCCAGGTCTCCGTCGCGGTCATAATCAAAAAAGGAGGCCTGATTGGTGAAGGCCTCATTATCCAACCCATAATCTGCTGCTGATTCACGGAATACCGGCTTCCCCTCTTTGCCGATTCCCTGATTTATAAATAGTTCATTTTTTCTCTTTTCGGCGTCGGTAAACCGTCCGGCCCGGCTTACATAAATGTCCAAAAGTCCATCCTGGTTAATATCCGCCATGGTCACGCCGGTTGCCCATCCTTTTTTTCCAGCTACTTTTGCGGTGCTTGTAACATCTTCGAACTCCAACCCTCCCTTATTCAGGTAAAGCTTATTATCTCCGAGATTGGCTGTAAAGTAAATATCCTCCAGGCCGTCGTTATTCACATCACCTATGGCAACACCTCCGCCATTATAGAAATATTCATAAACAAACCGGTTCATATAAGGTGACTCCGGTAATTTGTTTTGAAAAGTAATGGCTGTTTTTTCCGGGGGTAATAATCGGAATAACGGGCCATGGTATGGCTTGTCTTCCGTTTCCTGATGGCATCCGGCCAAGTAGGTCATCAGAAAAAAAATACAAAAAACAAACTTGTATGTTGATTTATCCCATGCCATAGTTGACTAAACCGGAATGGTGTTTAAGTAGGCCCCCTTCTTTTGATAGTCGGAAAAATCGTCGCCAATGTTCTTTAACCATTCATAGGTTTGCGCACCAAACTCTTTTAAAAGATCAGGTCTCGCTTTGGCCAGATTATGCATCTGATAGGGATCATCATTTAAATTAAATAACAGGTCGGTGGCTGCATCTTTCTTTCTGTCAAAAAAACAACTCATCTGGTGGGTCCGCAATCCCCTCGCATTATTTGACGCGTTAAAATACCAGGCTATTTCCGGACGGTGAGCCTGCTTTTCGTTTCGCACCACTGCGCTAAGATCTTTGCCGTGAATTCCGGTAGGTATTTTGTCTCTGAGTCCCAGTAGCGCAAGTAAGGTGGGCATCAGGTCCGGGGTTCCTATTAACAGATCGTCCCTTCTGGGCAGAAGCCTGCCTTTCCAACGCATTAGTAAAGGGATACCAAACGACTCTTCATAACATTGGTTTTTGGTCATTAATCCATGACTTCCAAGCATCTCGCCATGATCCGAAGTAAATACCACCAGTGTATTTTCTTCGAGTCCGGTGGATTTTAAAGCCTGTAAAATACGCCCGAACTGATCATCAATGCCGGTAACCGACGCGAAATATCCTCGCGCATGCCGGGTCGCTCCTTCAGTCTTTTTGGAGTCTACTACGTTATCGCGGTTTAACAATTCTTTGCTGACAACATCGCCATATTGATCATAGTATTCTTTTGGAACCTCGGCTTTGGTATAGGGATCATGGGGCGGGTTCCAGGAGACGAAAAGCGCAAAGGGTTTGTTTTCATCTCTATATGCCTTGTTTTTATTGTGGAGGTAATCCACTGCAACGTCTGTCTCGTGAATTGCCGACCAGACCCTTCCGGGAATGATCAACTCATCAGGTTGTGCATCGTTTTTCCAATAGCTGGGCTGAAAGTTGTTCCGGTGCTTATCGGACCAAATATACCAAAAATCAATACTGTGACGGTCTTCCGGTGGTATCCAGGGGCCATGGTAGCCATGGCCTTCATCCGGCGTCTTCAAATGCCATTTACCGACATATCCAACATCATACCCACCTCTGGCCAGAATATCAGTTAACGTAGTAGTTTCCCTCCTCAAATAAACATTCCTCCGCGAAGAATGGCAGTTAGTGAGTAAGCCTGACCGGTGGGGATATAGTCCTGTAAACAATGATCCTCTGTACGGACTGCACAAAGGGTGGGTGCTGGTAGCATGGGTAAATACAATACTTTCGCCGGAAAACTGATCCAATACAGGGGTAATCACAGGATCCTGCTTCATAAACCCCATGGCGTGGCGGCGCATCTGATCAGGGAAGACAAAAAGAAGATTAGGCTGCTTTTGCTCTTTTTTCCCTGTCGTTCCTTTAGCCAGCCCCAGCGTCTTGTCGCCATCTAATCCAAATGCCGATGCCACGCCAAGCATCGCCGAATGCTTCATAAAAGTCCTCCGTCGTATTCGTTTCTGATCTATCATTATTTACCACATCTTTTGGTTATTCAACTTAAAACATACTCAAATTCTTTACCTACCTGCCGGGCGACCTGTAAAAGCCTCAAATGTTGGCGTTGTCCTATAAGGTTTGTTTAATCCAGGGAAACTGGGTTTCCCTGGATTAAACATTTCCTGACTGCCTTGTAATTCCTATCCCGTCGCCAGGCCTTAGCCGGTGGAAAAGGGAATCTTGAAGCGATATTTATTCAGGATAACCCGGATTCTGACTAAGATTAGGGTTGATGTCCCGCTCATTCTGAGGAACAGGCATAAGGTAATTCTTGGGGGTCTCGAATATACTTACATACAGAGGGTTAGTACTTAAAGCCACCGCATCACTGCTTATCGCCAATCCCAGGACCGGATTGCCATTATTGATCTCAAGCGTTCCCCAACGTTTCATGTCAGAGTACAACCAACCCTCAAAAGCCAATTCCCGGATACGTTCGTCGTATATATTATCCCAGGTAATGTTGCCCGCCGTATAGAGGGGCAGTTGATCGGATGCCCGGGACCTTACTTTATTGATAGTTTCATCTAAAACGTTTTGACTCACAGCACCAATGCCATCCCTCTGGGCAACGGCTTCCAGGTAATTAAGCAGGATATCCGAATAACGGAAAATGATCCAGTTCAAAGGAGAGTTGTTTGATAATGATACTCCAGGACCTTCAAGAACGTATTTGCGGGCTTGAAGTCCGGTTTGTGAATTTTGAAAATTCGTCAACCCATAGGGATGGATCACATCAGCGCCACTCCCCTCTACAAAGTGTGCTCCAGGACGTATAATCGTGTGATCCATGCGGGGATCTCTCCCTTCAAAGTGGTCATAGATCTCTGTAGGTATTCTTGGATCTTCCTGAACATACGTTGGTGTGGGATCGATCACTTCAAACTTGTCTACAAGAAATAGCGTTGGTTGTACCCAGGTCCATCCACTGGCTGCGGCGCCCCTTGGGGCAAATAGTTTTTCTGCCCTTCCTCCTGGTTCGGCATCACTCATAAATATATGCTGGATGTCAAAGATCACTTCTTCGCTATTTTCGTTTTCTACCGTGAATACATCTTCATAATTAGGCAACAGGTCATAACCCATGCCCATAATTTGCTCAGCAGCAGTAGCGGCAGTAGGCCAATCTTTTTCCAAAAGCGCCACTTTGACCCGTAAAGCCATTGCTGCACCCACCGTGGCCCTTCCGACATCATTGCCAGAATAACTATCCTGCAGATTATTTACAGCAAAGTCAATGTCACCCTTCATCAATGAGATTACGTCAGATCTGGAAGATCTTTCTACCAACGCGTCTTCAACCGTGGGTACTGTTTCAAATAAGGGAACATCACCGAAGTTATCAGCGAGTAAATAGTAATACATCGCCCGCAGGAACCGCGCTTCTCCTTTCATTCTGGCGGCCAGGGTTTGGTCAAACTCGATACGATCCACATTGGCCAGGAAATCGTTGGCGCGGACAACACCCCTATAACTGGTTCTCCACAGTGTGCGGGCAACAGAACTACTGGGATCGTGTGTACCGGCAGAAAAGGCAACTCTGTCACCATCGCGCGGGTGTCCTATGGGGGTGAATAAATCAAGCAGTCCCATATGGCCCCATCCGAAATTGCCTCTGGGGGTTTCCAATGCGTCATAAACTGCCGCCAAACCAGCCATGGCATCATCCTGAGTCTGCCAAAACGAAGATTCGGAGAGGGCTCCAGGAGGTTGTTTGTCCAATATATCTTCACAAGCAGATAAAAAACAGCAAGTAGCTATTAACAAACCGTATAATAACTTATATTTTTTCATGTCTTTGAATTTTAAATGGAATATTGTTGATCAAAACCGGACATTTAACCCTAAAATAAATGTTGTAAGGTTTGGCAGACCCGGAGTAGTTGCCGTCTGTGTCCTTTCCGGGTCAAAATCCCAGACCCAATCCGTAAACGTTAATAAATTATCGGAACTGACATATACCCTGGCCTTTTCGACGCCGATTTTACCGAGTACCGAGGGCGGAATGCTATAGCCCAGTTGGATATTTTTCAACCTGATAAAAGAGATATCGTTCACCCAAAAACTCGATGTTTGTCTATTGCCACTATAGGCCGAACCATCAATAAGCCGGGGCCACTCATTGGTAGGATTTTCCGGTGTCCATCGATCCAGCCATTGACTGGAAACCAACCCCCGGTCGCTTTGGGCAAAAGCCTGATAGGCAAACCCTCCCCCTGCATAGGTATCAACATCCGAAACACCCTGTAAGATGATCCCCAAATCAAAGTTTCTATATTGAACGTTGAAATTGGCGCCAAACAAAAACCTGGGTATTGTATTTCCTACAACCGTCCTGTCATCACTATCTATCACACCATCAGCCTCATCAGGCACGCCATCACCATTTGTATCTACCGTCAATTGGTCCCGGTAACGGATGTCTCCTGGTGCCACTGCTCCGGGATGAGTGGGCGCATTATCTATTTCATCCTGGCTTTGGAAAATACCCACTGCTTCAAGTCCTCTTATAGCCCGGAAAGGTTGGCCTTCCTGTATGATAAAGGTGCCGCCTGAAAAAGTCTCTCCAAAAAATTTGGTGACCTCGTTATCGACTTGTGTAATGTGAATTCCCGCTGTGAATGTAACCCTCCTGTTGATATCGTTTCGATAGTTTACTGAGGCCTCCCAACCTTTATTGACAACTTCTGCCAGGTTTACGGTTGGCGCTCCCTTATTACCCAGAAAATCAGGAATAGGCTGCGCAAACAAAATACCATCGGTCACTCTTTTAAAATATTCAAAGGTAACCTCCAACCGGTTATCAAATAATCCGGCATCCAAACCTATGTTGGTTGTAGTTGTTTCTTCCCAGGTAATATCCTGATTGGCTAAGTTATTTTGTGCAATTCCGGAAACAACCTGGCCACCAAAACTATAATTCTGATTCAGGTTATAAGTAGCCTGGTATGGATAGTTACCAATCAATTGGTTACCCAACTGTCCCCAGGACCCTCTTAGCTTCAAATCACTCAGGAAAGGCACATCACTCAGGAAATCCTCTTCGGAAACGCGCCAGCCTACTGAAACGGAAGGGAAAGATCCCCATTTCTTACCCTCTCTAAATCTCGATGACCCATCCGCACGAATATTTGCTTCCAACAGATATTTGTCTTTAAAGGCATAATTCAATCGGCCAAAGAACGACCTGATGGCCCATTCAGTAATATTCCCACCCACTCCGGGGTTAGACAAACCGGCATCGATTACTTGCAGTGCATTTCCCGGGAACTCGCTGATGGTAGCACGTACCCTATCTTCCCGGAAGACTTCAAATTGATAACCGGCCAGGGCATTAAACCTATGATCGCCAAAGGTTTTTTCATAGTCCAGGGTATAGAAGTTAGTAACCAGATAATCCTGAATATGCTCGCTACTGGCAGAATTGATATCAATCTCTCTTGCAATGGCGTCTTCTCTGAAATTCCACGATTGGCTGGTTTCTGTAAACCTGGTGTTGAACCTCGTATTGCTATTTAGTGAAATATTGGCTTTAAAAGTCAGCCCGGATATAATTTCCCAATCCGAATAAATGCTCCCCAAAAAGCGCTGTTGACGATTGCTTTGGTTTCGGACCGACAAATTCCATAAAGGGTTAAATACAATCCCAATGGAACTGTGTTGTGAACCACCCCATAAACCGTCAGGGCTCTGTATATCCGGAATGGCGGGAACAACATTAAAATCGACACCGGAACCATTGCTGGTATTTACAGTGGGATCCAGGTCGGTCCAACGATAAAACAAATTGGTTCCTAACTTAAATCCCTTTGCGATTTCCGATTCCACCATGGCCCTTACATTGTAACGTTTCTGGCTGTTGGGTTTTTGCAACCCATTCTGATCCAGAAAGCCAATTGACAGTCTGTAAGAAGTATTGCTATTTCCTCCTGCGACAGCAAGAGAGTGGGATTGAAGGAAAGCTTTATCACCGGTTTGTATGTCATACCAGTCAACATTGGGATGTGTCAATGGGTTATTTGAGTTCCTCCATTCATCTATATCTGCCTGGGAGAAAATCGGTGCCAAACCGCCATTGGTCCTGTTTTCATTAGCTAATTCCATCCAGGTGGCAAAATTTGATACGTAGTCTTGTTTTTTGGTGGCTTGTTGCCATCCCGCATACCCATTGTAACTAACACTCAGCCTACCTTCTTCTCCTCTTTTGGTAGTAATAAGTATAACACCGTTGGCTGCCCTTGATCCATAAATTGCCGCTGACGCCGCATCTTTTAGCACAGTGATGCTGGCCACATCGTTCGGATCAATATCATTCATGGACGAAGACACACCATCGACCAGCACGAGTGGGTTGGAATTATTTAAGGTCCCGACTCCTCTGATCCTAATTACAGCATTATCGTTACCGATCCTACCACCGCTTCCCTGCGTAACCTGAACGCCAGGCGTCAGACCAGATAATCCCGCACTCAAACTTGTAATTGGACGTGAGTCCAGGTCGGCCGTAGAAATATTGCTTACCGAACCTGTCAGATCAGCCTTTTTCTGCGAGCCGTAGCCCACTACAACTATTTCTGAAAGTGTTTCAATATCAGGGTTAAGGCTTATATCAATAACACTTCTTCCTGCAATTTCAACTTCTTCAGTCAAATAACCTACATAAGAAAAAATCAATGTTGTTGCGTCATCTGGCACATTTAATCTATAATCTCCCTTCACATCCGTAATCGCGCCAAAATCAGTTCCCTTGGCAATCACATTTACGCCGGGAAGGCCTTCTCCGTTCTCATCGGTTACTTTCCCGGATATTTCTTTTTCCAGGTCCAGCTCTTCAATGACAGGATGTTTTCCTTTATTTTGGATCTTGATTACTGAAATAACATTGTTCAACCGTTTGAACATCAAATTCTTTTTACGGGATAGCTGGATCAGAATCTCTTTAAGTGATACATTATCCGCAGTCAATGTAACATTTCTAAGATCAGTGATTTCCGCGTCCTTGTAAAAAAAATCATAACCGGTTTTGTGCTTAAGATTCACCAAGGCATCTACCAGCTTTACATCTCGCCAGTCAACAGACAGGTAAACCTCATCTGTGCTCTGTGCTGCGCTCTCGTGGGCGAGTATTACACTGCCGAAGGCGCATTGGATGATCATGACCAACATTGCATATTTAGACACTATCCAAATATTTTTTTGTAAATTTGTAATCATAATTTTGTTTTTAAATTTTTAATGATTCACAGAATTGAAAATTAAAGACAAGTTGCTCCCTCGATGCCGGAGGTGTGTGGTAATACTGCTGGCATCGGGGAGTTTATCTTTCAACTCGTGTTAAAGGAGCATGTATTTTGTTTTCTCATAGTTTTAGTTTTTTAGAATTAATACTTTTTTGCCAACAATCTTATAATTAAATGCATTTTGAGATTTTAAGGCTTCCAGGACAACTTTTAGCGGATCGTTGTCAAAACTTCCGGAATAGGTCTCAGAGGTATTAATTGTACCTATACCCTCAAACCTCACACCGTACCACCTTTCAAGCTCTTCAATCACTTTCCCTAAAGGTTCCTTGTCGAATATGAGTTGCCACTTTGTCCAGGCGAAAAGTTGCTCTCCAAGAAACTCTCTCTTAACTACCTCTCCTTTTTTAACATCCAGCTTCGCTTCCTGATATGGTAATAGCGTGTGTTCAAATTGTAAGGAAGATTCATGAGTGCTTCTAACCATCACCTTTCCCTCGGCTACCGCCACACTAATGTCAGTGGCGCCGGAATACGCTTTTACATTAAAAGAAGTGCCCAAAACCTCGGTATTCACAAAATCACTTTTCACCCGAAAAAGGCGTGTGGAATCACTTTTGATTTCAAAAAATGCCTCTCCGGTCAAATAGACCCATCTTAAACTATCACTAAATGTTTTGGGGTAAGTAATTTTGGAGCTCGCATTCAGGATGACTTTAGAACCGTCACTTAAAAACGTTGTAAGTTTGCTTCCCTCCGGGCTTTCCTTAGTTAACAATTCGATTTTCTTGCCAGCGTCCGGGTCGATTGTTGGCGCGGTTTGCCGTTGATATAAAACCGCGCCGGCACAGATCAGAAGGAAAATCGCAGCATACCTCAGCCATACAAGCCGCCTCCGCTTACCTGAAAGCTGAATATTAGCAGACTGACGGACTCTTTTGCTGTTTAGAATTCGCTCAAATAGTTTTACATATTCTATTTGGTCTAACCGAGGATTACCTGCATACTGAATGTTAGCGACAATTTTCTTTGCCAACAAAATCTCAGCAGATTTTTCCGGGTTATTTTCCAGGAATTGTTTCCAGAATTTATCGGAATGCGCTTCAGGACGAAGCACCCAATTGACAAAATACTCATCCTCTGCCAATTCCCATTCATTGAAATGCTTATATTTCACTTCAGGTTAGTTTAAAATAAAGAAATACTATTGCCTTTCATATTATAAGAGTAATGAGATTTCCAAACTATCCCATTTAGTAATTATTTTTTTCATTTAATTAATGTTGGACCGGATATTATCCTTAGAAAGGGCCGGCATTCACTATAAGCAATGCCGCTATGGTGATGATACCATCTTTAATAGCGCGCAACCCCCTGGCTATAAGCTTTGCCACAGAATTGGTGTTCTTCAGGCCCATAATAGCCGCTATTTCTTCGTGCAAAAATCCGTCGTAATAATAGTGGAGAATGGCCTGTCGCTGTTTTCGTGAAATCTTTTTTATTGCCTTTTTTACTTTATTCAGCTTTTCCCGATGTGACTCGTCCAAAATCAAACGGGTTTCCACGCTCAGCTCAATATCAAACTCCAGGAGATTATTTTTCCGGTTTTCGATGTCGGAAAACTTTCTTCTTTTGAGATGATAAATTATTTGCCGGTAGGTGGCGGTGAAAAGATATGATTTAATAGAATGTATCTTGTTTTGCCGGCGTTGCTTCGAGCTGATAGCAACAAATACCTCATGGATACAATCTATGACAAGTTCACGATCGCTTGTGAACTGACAGCCAAATCTGAAAAGATCCTGAACATATTGATGATAGACATAGCTCAACACTGACTCGTCGCCACTTTCCAAACCCTTGAGGATCTCTTGATGAGACAGCTTCAGTTTTATTGACGGGTCGGTTTTGTCAATATTACTTTTTGATGCTATATGGGTATTAAACGGAGCGTTCATTTAGGGCCTGTTGTATCGGGAATATTTTAATCTTTCAAGGTACTCAAATAAATTACCAAAGATCTTATGAAGAAAGTTTGCAATAGCTACACGTCAGCAACCTTTTATTTTTATGAAAGACATAAAATATTCATTATTCTCAAATGCCAACAAAATACATCCAATAATTTATGCAAATTGAAATTAAATTAAAACTGACTTTACGACAATTACCTTTCTTTTGGCCCTGCTTATCTGCCCATCCATCCACCATCTACAGTTACTATTGAACCATTCATATAATCAGAGGCCGCACCAGCCAGGAAAACTGCAGGTCCCGCGAAATCTTCAGGACTGCCCCATCTGTTTTGCGGAATTCGACTCAAAATAGCCTGGCTCCTGACAGGGTCTTCCCTTAATGCCTGCGTGTTGTCTGTCGCAATATATCCGGGTGCAATTGCATTTACATTAATACCTTCCGAGGCCCACTCGTTGGCAAATGCCTTCACCAGCTGGCCAATGGCTCCCTTGCTTGCGGCATATCCAGGCACTGTAATTCCTCCTTGAAAAGTAAGCAACGATGCGATGAAAATAATTTTTCCCGCTTTCCGTTCAACCATCTTCTTCCCTATTTCCCTGGAAACAATAAACTGGGAATTAAGGTTGACCTCTATGACCTTGTCCCAGTAGTCATCGGAATGATCAGCCACCGGTTTACGCAGAATGGTTCCGGCATTGTTGACCAGTATATCAATAGCAGGATGATCTCTTCTTACTTTGTTTAAAAATGAATAAAGTGATTCCCGGTTGGAAAAATCGCATTGGTACGCTGCAAAGGACCGACCCGTTGCAACAACAGCACTTTCCACGGCGCTTCCTGATGACTCCAGCCTGGCCGAAACACCGATGATATCCGCTCCAGCCGCTGCCAACCCTTCCGCAATTGCCTTGCCTATTCCCCGGCTACAACCGGTAACCAGCGCTGTTTTACCCGTTAGTTTAAATAAGTCAAGCATTGTTATTAATCATTATCTGATTTGTTCCAGTTTGCAGCCGTCCATATCTGTAAATTCTTTGTTTTCACCTGCCATTGCCCAGATGAATGAATAGGCCGATGAACCTGCGCCGGCATGAATAGACCATTCCGGTGAGATAACGGCCTGCTTATTGTTCAATACCAGGTGACGGGTTTCCTCGGGTTTTCCCATAAGGTGCAATACTATCTGATCCTTTGGTAAATCAAAATAAAAGTAAACTTCCATTCTCCTAAGATGGGTATGTGGAGGAAAGGTGTTCCATATGCTACCATTTTTAAGTTCTGTAAAACCCATGACCAGTTGGCAGCTTTGGATTCCATCCGCGTGAATATATTGAAATATTGTTCTTTCATTGCAGGATGTTTTGGAACCCAGGTCCACTCTGGTGGCATCCTTTATTGTGCCTTTTTGGGTAGGATAGGTTTTGTGAGCGGGACAGGAGTTAATATAAAATTCTGCAGGCGCATCGGCGGCTTCACTCCCAAACGTAATCTCCTGTTTTCCTTTACCAATATACAGACACTCTTTTTTATCCAGCGAAAACGCTTCACCATCCACCATCACTGTACCGGCGCCACCCACATTTATGATCCCAAGCTCCCTTCGCTCTGTGAAAAAAGATGCCTTGGTGAAATCATCTATGGACGGCAAGCTTATTGTATTTTCCGTGGGAACAACCCCCAGGGTTACAAGGCGGTCATGCATAGCGTACGTGGCAGTTATCTCCCCGGCTTCCATTATATTCTCCAGCAGGTAGTGATCTCTTAGCTGTTTGGTCGTGTATTTTTTCACGTCCTCCGGATGAGATGCAAATCGTATTTGTTTGATCATTTATTAAAATTTAATACTATCGTTTGACTAAGCTGCTCTGTTTCGGTTATCAGTTTTTTCTCGAAAAAGCTCTTATTCAGGAACCCGGGATCCTCTCCCTGCCACCCTGCGTAAAAGATAAATCTATAGGCCCCGTCTTGCGGTTTTAGGTAGGCGGTATAAGTATTTGTTACACCGTTGCCATCAGCAGGGGCTTTGTCAAATCCTGCAAAATGTTCATTTGGAATAAGCAATGACATACCAAGCATATCATTGTTTTCGCTCTGCTTACCGTGTGAATACAACACTTGCCAACCAGCAGATTCAAGCATAGAGGACGGTACTTTTTTTAGATTGACAATCCCCGTCACCACGGTGTCTTCAGGATTCCCTCCCAAAAGTTGAACATGGCTTTCATACCATCGTTTCCCACCCCAGATGGTGATTGTTTCGATTACACCGTAAGATGATCCGTTGACCTTCCAGTCTTCATACCGTAGTTCAAAAACAGATCGCACCGGGCCATTGGAAATTATCCTGAAAGTAGCTTTTCCGGTACCTGTTAGCCGGTATAAGGAATCATTTTTAAGCATGGCAAGCGCTCCTGCCCCCAGGGAGGTCCCAACTTTTAAAACATCCATACCCCAATCGTGCAGCGTATGATAATCTTCACCCAGACCTATGGAATCTACGTATAATTTGGGTTTTGCTTTTCCAAAAATATCTTTACCATTGCGGCTATCGAAATAATTTCTAAAAGCTACCAATTCGCTCTCCCAGCCAGGCCCCTCATATTGATATAGATAAGGTGTACTTTCGGCAATATGGTCCTGAGGGCGTATGTGGCTCTCAACAGGATTAAAAACGTTGTTCCTTTCAGGTGAATGCCCCAGATAAACTTGTGTTCTGGAAGCAAATGCAGGATACTGATCGCGGGTTACCCAATCATATAGTAAGACCTTTTTTTCTCCCGGCCCGAAAGTGCTTTGGAATATTAGTTGATCCCAGTCCCCATCCCGATCGGTGTCTTCCAACTGGGCAGGTATAATTTCGTTGTCCTCTCCCCTGACCACTGGCAATCCGCTCACATCCTTGAATGAATGCTTGTCAATGATGACCGGGTGATCTGTCAAAGACAAATCAGATGGATTGATCAGCTCAAAAGAATTCTTAGGCCCACAACCAATGGTTATAAAGCTGATAGCAAATGGAATAATTAAAAAGCCTGGTAAATTGTTAAATTTTCTCAAACGCTCTCCTTGCCTATTTGATTTCTGTGTAATTTATACACAGAAAATATAAATAACAATTCTTTCTCTAAAAATTTACTTCAAGCTTGCCTGGCGTAACGCCGAATATGACATCTATTCTTTGATCATATAGAGGTTGGGACCTCCTTTTACGCCTGCCTTTTTTTCCTTGGTTTCCAATAACAAATCCATCTGTTTGATCTTTTTTCGGAAGTTTCTTCGGTCCAGCTTCTCGTTCAGAATGCTTTCGTACAGGTCTTGCAATTCCTTAAGTGTAAACTTTTTCGCCAATAACTCGCCAAAGATCAGTTTTTGTTTCAGGTTATCCCGAAGCTTTGACAGGGCGTCTGATGCCAATTGGTTATGGTCAATGGCCATTTTTGGCAACTCATCAAGCGAGAACCACTTCACTTCGGAGACATAGTTCTTGGCGATGACAGGGTGATTTTCAGGTTTTATTAAAGCATAAAAGCATACGGTTACTACACGCTTGACCGGGTGGCGCCCGACGGCACTATAACATTTCACCTGTTCCTGATGGGTGTTATCAATTCCGGTCAGGTTAAAAAGGACCTTATTCACGGACTCTTCCAAGGTTTGCCCATCGTTCATGATCCCCCCCGGGAGTAACCACTCATTTTTAAATGGATCCGTGGACCTTCTTACCAACAGTAATTTGAGCTTATTGCTCTGAAAACCAAAAATGGCACAATCCACAGTCATTGTGCATTCATATGAGCCTGGTGTTACCGAGGTATTTGATAATTCCATAGATTTCAAGATCAATTTTGTCAAAACAGAAGGCCGACCGACACCTCTTCCGGAACTAAATTATCAGATAAAATCAAACTTTTCCGTTTTTGCTATAACAAAGTTAGTCAAAAATAACACCTTAAGTCTTCTACCTCAAATCCAAAGGTGCGCTGTGGTTAACCTAAAGATCAGCAGGCCTGTATCACCAATAATTACTACTTTCATATTAATTTATTTAAACGTCACCATCCTTCTCCAGCTCCTGTTGCATCCGCTTCGACAGATTCGCGACAGTCAAATAATACTACAATTAGGAATTAATAAAAAAATGTGTTTTCTTTACAATACTACATTTAGGAATTAATTATTTGTTTGAAAATACTAAATGCCGGAAGATCTAATTTTTTACGAATGAAAAAATATCAGTTAGGTGAATTTGAAGAAGTGGTAATGCTCACCGTAGGTGTGCTGTGCGGTGAAGCTTACGGCGTATCAATTAAAAAGGAAATTGAAACCCGCCTATCAAGAAAGGTCAGTGTAGGAGCACTTCAATCCGCTCTGAAAAGGTTAGAAGATAAAGGTTATTTGAAATCACGTGAAGGTGAGTCCACACGGGAAAGAGCCGGCAGGCCAAAAAAATACTTTATAATCACTGCGCTTGGGAAAAAAGCCCTGGAATATACCAGAAGTACCAGGAATGAGCTCTGGGAGGCTATTCCAAAAATGGCATTCAATTTAAAATTTATTGAATAATGCAATCCCTACCCCCAAAATTCCTTCTTCGCTTCTTTAGATGGTTTTGCCACCCTGACCTTCATACCCATATAGAGGGAGACCTTTTGGAATTATATCAAGACAGGCTAAAGCAGTCAGGCCAAAGAAAAGCAGATAGGATGTTTGCTTTAGATGTAATGCTGCTCCTCAGACCAGGCCTTATACGAAGTTTTAAAACAGGTCAAAAACTTAATTATACCAGTATGTTACAACACAACTTTATAATTTCATTCAGGAATTTCAAACGCTATAAGACCACGTTCTTCATCAATTTATTGGGCTTATCCAGCGGACTGGGGTGTGTATTGCTTATTTTTTTATGGATACAGAACGAGTTGAAGATGGATAAATTCCATGAAAAAGATGCACAGCTATATCAACTGATGCAAATATACCCTATGGGGGGTAAAAATGAGTTATATGAAGCTAGTCCTGCCCCGTTAGCAAAGGCCCTGGAGGAGGAAATACCCGAAGTAGTGGCTGCGATATCAGGTCACTCGCATAAGATTTTCGAGGGGATCCTGGTCTATGAAGGTAAAAAAGGAATAAAGGCTACTCCTAAATATGCTGATAATGGCTTTTTTGAAATGTTTTCTTATCCGCTGATTCATGGGAACAAGGGACGGGTTTTAGTTAATAAATACGACGCCCTCATTTCCAGGGAAATAGCCTTGAAATTATTTGATACAACAGAAGACGCCATTGGTAAAACCTTTGCATGGAAGAAAAAAATGGGAAACATCGTAGATTTAAGTGAATCTTTTAACATTACCGGAGTATTTGACAATTTGTCTTCTCAGTCCTCGGAAGATTTTGATGTCATATTCACCTACGATTTTTATGACGCTCTCAATGAAACGCCACGAAATTGGAACAATGATGGCGCCTCTACTTACGTAGTTCTGAATAAGGGCTCAAATATTGATGATCTCAACAAGAAAATAACGGACCTGGTCGGCTCTCGCCGGCATTGGAAAAATCGGTTTTTACTGAAGCAATATTCTTCAAAATACCTTCATGGAAACTATGAAAATGGTGTTGTCGTCGGAGGGCGGATCGTGTATGTCTGGATGTTTTCTGCCATCGCCTTGTTGATATTAATGATAGCCAGTATCAATTTCATGAACTTATCGACCGCCAGGGCAAGCATTAGGCTAAAAGAAATAGGAATTAAAAAAACACTGGGTTCAAGTAGGAAAAACCTCATTTTTCAGTTTATCACGGAATCCCTGCTCATTTCACTATGCGCTCTTTTGGTAGCCGGACTTATAGTGGTAGCCATCCTGCCCCAGTTTAATCTGATTACTGGTAAGCAGCTTAGTTTTGACTTTTCTATTTCAGCGCTTGCTACCATGCTGGGCATTGCCCTACTTGCAGGATTCCTTTCCAGCACCTACCCTGCCCTGTATCTTTCCAGTTTTAATCCTATTGAGGTATTGAAAGGGAAACTCAATATTTCCTTTGGTGAAATTTGGGTAAGAAAAGGATTGGTGGTTTTCCAACTTACCATGTCTATCATCCTGATAGCGGCAGTATTCACTATCTACCGGCAAATGGAATTTATACATAACAAAAACCTGGGCTACAACAGAGAGAATATACTTACCGTCAAAAACGACGGAGACCTGGATCAACACTTAGAAAGCTTTTTGTCTGAAGTGCGAGCCCTGCCTCAGGTGATGCATGCCACCAACTCGGTGGGAATGCTTGTTGGCCATTATAATTGGACAAGTAATCTGGATTGGGAGGGCAAGGACAAGTCCTTTATTATGGATGTTTTTATTACGAATTACGATTTCATCGAAACTTTCGGAATAAGCCTGAAAGAAGGGCGGAGCTTTTCGCGGGCTTTTGGGTCAGGGACCTCCAAAGTGATATTAAATGAGGCCGCGGTTAAAGGGATGGGTTTTGAAGATCCCATTGGCAAAACGATGACTTTTTGGGGAGAGAAAGTTGAGATTATTGGTATTGTAAACGATTTTCAATACAGATCGCTCTATAATCAAGTGGAGCCTTGCATATTCAGACTATTTAATGGTGAAGATAATTATGGCGACGTGATAGCTATAAAAATGAAGGCCGGACAAGAAAAGCAAGCAATTGAACATATTGCTACCATATTTGATAAGTTTAATCCCAATGTGCCCTTTGAATATGGCTTTATGGATGATGAGTATCAGGTGCTTTACGAATCTGAAAACAGAACCGCGGTCCTGTCAAAATATTTTGCCGGCCTGGCGATCATTATCTCCTGTTTAGGTTTGCTTGGTTTAACCACGTTTACGGCGGAACGAAGAATGAAGGAGATTGGGGTCAGAAAAATTCTGGGATCAAGTGTTTTTGGAATTGTCCGCCTGCTCTCTGTTGATTATACTAAATCAGTTATAACAGCTATCATCATTTCTTTACCTATCTGTTACCTGGTAGCAAAAAAATGGTTAGACAGTTTTGCATTCAGCATTGACTTGAAGGGATGGTACTTTATCCTGGCCGGTTTGCTGGTACTGTTCATCGCCTGGTTTACGGTCGGAATACAAACCGTAAAAGCAGCACGTGTGAATCCGGTGGAATGCCTGAAAGATGAATAAACGCAGCATTAAATCAAAATATCATCTTTAAGGTAAGACCGCTTGTTTATGCATTCCGTTCAATCGTCATTTTCATCCTCCAGTTCCAACCTTATTTTTTTTGGTAAATTAGCAACTGTCAAACGATACGATGTCTCTAAAAACTCATACAATATCTTGTCAGGAATAGAACCGTCTACCACCACCCGACACCAGTGCTTTTTACTAAAATACGAGGGATCCTGTACGGCGTCATAAGTAGCTCTAAGCTCGTCAACTGTTTCCGGTTTGCACTTAATACTAAAACTGGCAAAGGTGGAAATATCGGTAGCCGTAAACATTTTGCCTTTTACTTTGAACACCAAAACATTAGGCAATTTTGGAAAAGGAATCGACTCGGTTACACCCTTTTGCGACAGGCAAAACGACCGGTATTCTTCAATATTCATTTTTAGTAAATTGTACTAACCTTAAAAGTTCAACCGGCTAAAGTTACGATTTAACAGTTAATTTGATATTGATTATCCCTTTATTCTTAGCCTGTTCTAAGGCACCCGTTTTGAAAAAGGGACCCGGCATAAAGGCGTAACCGCAGGTTCCTTTAGTTTTTAGTTACCAAATGTATAATCCACATCCATGAATGTTTCAAAAAGATCTTCGTTTTGATCCGGATCCGACATGACAATTCTCAGTTGATCTACCTTGACAGGGTTTACCGCATCTTCATCAATTGAAATGAGCACAGTCCTGCTCCCCGAACCTGTAAATACCTTGGAACTGGTATACAAAAACTCATCGGAGATCTTGCCATCGGTATAAGGCTGCACCCACATGCGTGCGCCATCGGCATTTGCAATTGTATAGTCGTAGGTAATAATTACCCGGTCATTGGAAGTTGCCGACTGATAGAATACCAGTTGGGCCGGTGATGGAGGATCCATGCTGGTGATGACGATTTTATTGCTCAATGCGCCATCATCATCCTTGCAGCCACTAAACAATAGTATAAAAACGATACAGAAAAAAAGTAGGCCATAAAATAATGGGGTCATTTGGTTTTTACAGGTTTTCATAATTTCAAACTTTAAGATTGATAATTGGCAGGTGTCTCCTGCCATACCATCCAAATCTAGTCTGAATGCTATAAAAGTATTGTTCCTGTTGTATCAACCATTAACGGAAATGTAACATGACCTGTGATCAGGGCTCACTACCAGCCTCTCTCAGCCAGGTTGTTGCTTATGATGTCAAATGCCTGCTTATTACTTCCCTCCCCTTCGTAATTCCTTATTCCCAATGTTCTAAGGTACTCGATAAACGTTACGCCTGAGATATTGTAGGGACCGGCACTTTCATTGGCTCCGGCTTCTGACAAATCATTTAGCCTGACAAGGTTTGCGGATTTTATGGCATGTTGTTGCTGGTCCCAGGCTTTGAAGAAATTGCAATAGAATGCTGCCTGCTTGGCTTCACTACTTGCATTTTGAGCGCTGGTTTGATAGCCGACCTCCTGCAAATAGATGGGGGCACCCGGAAAGGCCTTTACCAGCAAATCAAGTTCTTCGATAACTACTTCCGGATCTTTGACCGCAAAATCAGCTTGCAACGGATAATAGGTAGCCCCTAAAATGTCCACATTTTCAAGCAAGCCGTTGAAAAGCGCAGGCCGGACGATCAGGCCGTACAGGGTTCCCGTAAAACCAACTTTTAGTTGAGGGTGACTCGCGTGAATATAGTCGGTCATTGTCTTAAGAAAGAGCCCGTAGTCTTCCCAAAAGGTTGACGCCTCACCGGCCGTGTTGTATCCGTCAATTTCATTGCCAATCTGCAGATTCAAAGCGGTCATCGACTTTGTTTTTACCAAAGTAGATGACCGCTTTGAATCTGTCTATCATCTGGGCATCATTAAATCTTGTCCCATCCAGGTCCGAGGGAACGGTTTTCCCACTCAGATCGATTGGTCTCAGCGTAAGGCTGAACTTGAGGTTATTGGCAGCAGCGACACCACTAAGTAACGACATGGCATCGCCTGGGTCAGACAGGTTATTGGGGGAAGTTTCAATGGAAGTCCAGGCTACGTGAAGCGCAATAAACTCTACCCCCAGTTGTGACGCCAGGTTAATATTGTCATCAAAGGAATTTGAGGCGGTCAAATCTAAAAGATCGATGCCAACCTTTCGATCCCCTTTGGGTACTGCATTGGCTACTTCACAAATAAAATCTCCATCCGGGGTATCACCGGCGTCATCGCTTTGACATGATGACCAGGTCAGCCCCAAAAATATCATAACGGCAACGGTAAAGTGCTTATACATAACCTTATTTTTTTTGGAATAAACTGTAGCTCGAAACGCATTCTTATTTCCTTACAGCAATATTAGACATCCTTGCGACTGTGTTCAACGTGAAAAGGTTTGAAACATTACACTCATATTATACAGCTTGCAATTCCCCTTAACGGCACCGGTTTATGAGATATTCCCTCTTTAAATTTAATATTCTCGGCCATTGCCTGTATTTTTGAGATTCCTTCGTAAAAGCAAGTAGACGCGTGACGATGTCATTACATATTTACCAGGTGCCAGGTGAACAGGCGCCCCTGCCTTTGTTGTTGCTGGCCGATCCCTCCGAACAGAAAATCAAAGGATATTTAAGTGATTCTGTCTGTTACATTGCAGACATTGGTAGCGTGGTGGCCGGTGTTTATGTATTGAGAAAATTGAATCCGTCTACTTTTGAATTAATGAATATAGCTGTCGATACCGCCTATCAGGGCAAAGGTATCGGCTCAAAAATGTTAATACATGCCATCGAGGTCGCAAAGCAGCTTGGTGCCGGAAGGCTTGAGGTGGGTACGGGCACTTTTGGTTATCAACTGGCCTTTTATCAAAAAGCAGGATTTCGGGTTCACGCCGTAGAGCGGGATTTTTTTCTAAAAAACTATGATGTCCCAGTGATGGAGTCGGGTATTCAACACAAAGACATGCTTAGATTAGTCCTGGATTTATGAACAAATATTCTCTAAAGACCAAAGAAAATATTGAGGTTTAAAGAGTTATAAACGAGTTTGGATCAGTTGAAATGGGTTGGTGTGAATACGTTTAACCCAAATTTAATAATTCCTTAATCGGCAATTTCATATCTTATTTTTATCTTTGGTTTTGTTTAAGTTACGTTTTAGGGTTTGCCCAATGAATTCCAAGAACTTAGCCGGACTATCAGATCATCAGTTGCTTGCGCTCATAAAAGAAAACAATCAACTGGCTTTTGAGGCTATTTATGATAAATACTGGGAATCTCTATATTCCATCGCCTACAGGAAGACGGGATCAATGCCAGAGGCGGAAGACCTGCTCCACGAGGTATTCATGGACCTCTGGAAAAACCGTCAAAAAATTGAGATCCGCAAATCCTTTGCCGCTTATATTGCCACCGCCCTCAAGTATAAGATTTTCCGGTTGATTGATGCACAAAACGTCAGGAAAAAACATGCGGGATCCGTAGGTTTGGAAAACAGGACCATGGAAACCACCACTGAAAACCAGCTTTCGTTCGAAGAACTTTATGATCTTATTGAAGAAAGCATTGAAAAGCTACCGCAAAAGTGTAAATCTGTTTTCAGGTTAAGCCGCGGGGATCATCAGACCGTAAAAGAAATTGCCACAGCCTTAAATATATCTCCACACACTGCGCAAAACCATATTAACTACGCGCTTAAAAAGCTGCGGATCGACCTTCAGGATTACCTTAACATATTCATCATTTTATCCATTCCCACATTGTGATATTTCTGTAAGGACAGCAATTATTTTACATTTTTTTTCAAGTTGACTAGTTGTAGTCAGCGATTTACCTCACTATACTATTGAAGGCCTTAAGATCGGCAACCCGTTTCAGGGGTTTCAGCAGGTCTCTTGTCACTAGGTAAATTACAGATGGAAGATAACCCACGTATTCAACAACTGGTTCATAAACTGCTCAATGGAGATATCTCCTCCGAGGAAGCACAGGAATTAAATAATTGGTACGATTCTCACGATATGCGTGAGGAGGATGTAACCAACGAAATGGCATCGCAAAAAGATAGCATCAAGGTCAGGATGTTTCACAAACTTCAGGATGAGATTCGCGTCGAAAAACCACGCCATCACAGGGTCCTGGCCTCAATATGGGAGCTGAGGAAAATGGCAGCTGTATTGATAATAATGCTTGGCGGGGTCTACCTGGTCGCCAATAACTGGACACAAATTAAAGCGGGGATGGATCCGGTGGCGTATGAGGTATACAGTACTCAGGATAACAAGCGGTCAAAAATCGTATTGCCTGATGGCAGCAAAGTTTGGCTTAACGCCAACAGTGAATTAAAATATAGCGATGAATTCAGCCGGGAAACACGCAAGGTATACCTCACAGGTGAGGCATTTTTTGACGTGGTCAGAGATGAGGAACATCCTTTTATCATACAGTCGAAAGAGGTTGCCACTACTGTTTTGGGCACTTCTTTCAATGTAAAGGCGGTCGCAGGAGAAGATATTGCTGTCACCGTGGCCACTGGCAAAGTGCAGGTAGCGGCTGACGCCCCATCGGAAGATAAAACGGTATTACTCACGCCCAACCAACAGGCCACCTATCATGCGGCAACGCAAAAGCTTTCATGGAAAGCAGTAGACCTGGATGTTTATCTAAGCTGGAAGGAAGAAAAACTAATCTTTGATGAAATAAGTTTGGCGAAAGCTATGGCCATGTTGGAAAACCGCTATGGAGCCAAAATCAGCATAAAAAATAAAAGCCTCGAAAACTGTATCATCGTCGGGGAACACGGCAATGAAAGCCTTGAAAATGTGTTGAAGGCGATGCAGTTCGTGCTTGACTTTAAGTATACATTCAAATCTCCGGACGACGTCGAAATTGAAGGAGGAGGATGCCATCAATAATAATAAAATCAACCGATTAATGAAGATGCCTATGAAAAACAAATTAAACTAAACATGTAGAAAAGATTAAAAAAAATCCGCCAAAGCCAATGATGACGCACCAACTTTAGCGGACAGAAATTTCAAACGACTTTAAGTCATTTAAAACCTATTCAAAATTATGAAAAAAATTCTGTTAAAAACAGCATTAGGAATTACTATGCATTTTTTGGCAACAACCATACTACTATTCCTGAGCTCAGCTATGCTGATCGCCAACAATTCTGACGCCCAAAATATTAAGGAAGTGGAGATCACCCTGGGGCTGAGGAATGCTTCCCTGGTAGAGACATTCAAGGCAATAGAGAACCAGACGCGTTTTAAATTCATGTACCAGAAAAACATTAAATCCAGCCCTCAAAAGGTAACCATTGAGGTGCACAATAAAAGTGTGGCACATGTTTTAAAGCTTATAGCACAACAAACCGGATTGACCTTTAAACAGATTAACAATACACTTTCAGTGAAGGAAGCTGTCAGAAAATCAGGTAAAAAGATGAGTACAGATGCGCTTCCGGACAGAGAGGTATCTGGAAAAGTTATCAATCAGGAGACTTCCGAGCCCTTGATCGGAGCTACCGTAACCGTTAAAAAATACTCCAATATCGGAACCGTCACCGATGTAGACGGAAATTTTAACCTCAAGGTCCCGGACGACGCCGAGGCGCTGATCTTTTCCTACATTGGATTCACCTCCATGGAAGTACCTCTCGGAAACAATACCGTTTTTGAAGTCGCGTTGGAAAATGATTTATCCACTTTATCAGAGGTATTGGTAGTAGGTTATGGCACCGGAAAACGGACAGAAGTCAATGGCGCCATCTCGAAAGTAAGCGAAGAAGAAGTAAGCAGGTATGCAACCGCCAATTTCGAACAGGCCATCTTAGGCACCATGGCTGGCGTACAAATCTCTCAAAATGGCAGAAACCCCGGCGAAGACTCTCAAATATCCATCCGGGGCATCAGCACGCTGACGGCCGGAGTAAATCCATTGATTGTCGTGGATGGCGTGCCGCTGACCGAAGGGAGCTCCTTGAGTTCGATCAACACACAGGACATCGAATCGATCAGCGTGCTGAAAGATGCATCTTCCGCCGCTATCTATGGGTCGCGGGCTTCCAATGGTGTGATCATGATCACTACAAAAAAGGGAGAACAACGAAAAATTAAGGTCAATTTTGATGCCTTTGCCGGCGTTCAAAGCCGAACGGACAAGCTTGAATTGATCAACGCTTACGACGCAGCGCAGTTTTTTAAAGAAGCGCGTGACAATGGCTATGTATCCAGAGATCCGGAAAACAGAAGTATTGCCGATGACCGCGATACCCGAATTGCCAATGGCGCCAACAAGCGGGAATTGAGATTAGGTTACACACAACCCTACCTGGATGGCGTACAGGGACTTACTGACTATGACTGGCTTGACGGGGTTTATCGCAATGCACATTTTAACAATTACTATGTATCTGTTTCAGGAGGTCACCAGACCACCAACTACTTTGTATCATTCGGCTACCTGGACCAGGAAGGTATGGTTATTGGCACCGGAATGGACAGGTATACCTCTAACATCCGGTTAAATACCGCTTTCACTGATAACCTGAGATTCGGCATTAACCTTAACACCTCTTTTGCAGATCTCGACGTTACGGATGATAACGGTTGGAATAACCTTCCCCCGGATCCCGGATCTTCATTTTATCTGATGTATCCTTTCTTTAACCCTTACAATGAGGACGGGTCTTTTGCCATCAGCGCACAGATACGGGCCAACACACCTGAAGACGGCTCCCTGTCTGAAAATACGATTGCTATGACGACATTAACTAAAAATACCGAAAGTCGTTTCAGGACATTTGGCAGTACCTTCCTTGAATATGAACCGGTAAAGGGATTACAGATTAAAACATCTATTGGCGCTGATTTCAGATCAAGCTTTTTTGACTATTACCAGCCGTCAACCTTTGGAAGGTACCGAACCGACGTTGTCAACAATCAGTCTAACAGCACTGAGACAAAAACCCGCATTGAAAATTACCTCATAGAAAATACCATTAATTATGGCAAACAGGTAGACAATCACGGCTTCAAATTCTTGTTGGGGCAAAGTTATCAGCAGGAAAAGTTTACGGCTACCGAAGTGGCTGCTACCGGGATTATTGATGACAACCTTGATAATATTTCGGCAGGCGGCAACTTTACGGTAGACGCCGATAGATATAAGTGGACACAATTATCTTATTTCGGCAGGTTGCAATACGACTATAGCGGCAAATACTTCCTGACTGCCGCTTTGAGAAGAGACGGTTCATCTCGCTTTGGCGCCAATTCCAAATGGGGCACTTTCTCTTCCTTTTCAGCCGGATGGCTGATAAGCGATGAGCCATTTTTTCCATTAAGCAATATCTTCAACCACGCTAAATTAAGGGTCAGCTGGGGACAAACCGGTAACAATCAAATAGGCTCTTACAGTTCACAGGCGCTGGTAAATGAAGACAATTACACCATTAACGGTCAATTGCTTTCAGGATTTTCTACTACTACCTCTCCAAATCCCGATCTTTCATGGGAAACGAACACTTCCACTAATATTGGTATTGATTTCGGTGTATTAGAAAATAAAATCTTTATCAGCGCAGAATACTATTCCGCCCGTACGAAAGATCTCCTGCTTAAAGTACCAGTGCCGCAACAATCCGGTTTTGATACCTCCCTGCAAAACATTGGAGAATTGAAAAACAGGGGTTTTGAATTTGAATTACGGGGCAAAGGATTCAAACTTGGTGGGCTACTACTGGGCTTTAATACCAACCTGACCGCCAACGTTAATGAAGTGCTGGCCTTGGGTGCAGATCAGGGTCAGATCATCGCCTCTTCCGGCGGTTCTACCTATCTCACTAAGATTGGCGAGCCTATTGCCCAATTCTATGGATGGGACATTATCGGCGTATACAAAACCCAGGAAGATATTGACAGCACACCACACTTGTCAGGTACCCTGGTAGGAGACTATAAAGTCAGGGATGCCGACGGTGACGGTGACGTGGATTCGGATGACCGCGTTCCTTTAGGCACCTACAATCCGGACTTCACCTATGCTTTTGGGATGAACATGGCGTATAAAAGCTTTGATCTTAGCCTTTCTTTCACCGGCGTAGAAGGACGCAAGGTTTATGATCACCTGACTGCCAGGGGCCTGGAGGTCGGGGAAGGTTTTACCACAGCCAGTCAATATTATTTTGACAACTATTATCACGCTGAAAGAAATCCCGACGGCTTTTTTGCCGCACCAAATCTGGGCAACTTTTCATCGGCCAGAAGAAATACGCGCATGTCAAGCATTACGGTTTCGGATGGTGACTATTTCAGGCTAAGGAACATTCAAATAGGTTATACCTTTCCTAAAAGCACATTAAAGGCTGTGGGTATTTCCAGGTTAAGGGTATACGCTACTGCCAATAACCTGTTTACCATTACCAAATACAGGGGGTTAAACTCTGAAGGCATCAGGCCGGGTACGCTCACCAATGGTTACGCCCGGAGTGCCGGGTCCATTCCAAGACTGATAGCCGGAGGCCTAAATGTTACATTCTAACGCTTTTAACCAAATAACCATGAAAAAGATATTAACGATCATATTGAGTTTGGGCGCCCTGGCCATTTTCTTCTCATCGTGTGAAGATGAACTCGATCAACGCCCGATTACTGAAAGAGAATCCAACAATTTCTACTCCAACGAGGAGGAGCTGGAAAGTGCTGTACTGGCGGTATATGCCAAGCTTCAAAATCGCGGGTTATATGGGTTGGACCTGATTGGCGCAGGAGAAATTTCGTCTGATAATACATTTGATGAGGTACCTGCCAATGATGGTGGAAGATTTGGCCAATTAGATGAATTCACAGCCATTCCAGGGAATGACCTGGTAGGTGACATCTGGAAGGAGTCGTTTATTGGCATTCAAAGAGCAAACACCGTATTAAACCGTATAGATGACATCAATTTCGAAGACAACAATGTAAAACAACATAGAATCGGAGAAATGAAGTTTATCAGGGCATTGCTGTATTTCAATTTGGTAAGACTCTATGGCGACGTACCTCTTGTTTTGGAAGAAACCGTCAATCCAAATGATTTCTTTGGTCAGGGTCGCACCCCCACCGCCGAAGTGTACACGCAAATACAAACCGATTTATCCGAAGCTATCACCAGTCTTCCTGAGGTTAACGGCGCGGCCAGACCCGGCCAGGGGGCTGCCCGTTCTTTGTTGGGAAAGGTTTATCTGACCCTGGGACAATACAATGGGGCCGCTACACAGCTACAAAGTGTTTTCGACTCTGGAAACTATGGACTCGCCGCAAATGTATCTGATATTTTTGGGGAGGAAAATGAAAATAACAGTGAAGTGGTTTTCGCTGTGCAGTTTGCTGCCGGGTTAAATGGCAATTCCGAGGGAACCCCTGCTCATTCGCAATTCAGTCCGTCCGGGACCGTGTCAAATGCAAAAGGTCATAACCTGCCGACGGTAGATTTCTATAATCTTTATGACGACAATGACCTAAGGAAAAATGTATTCCTGGGTGTGACCGATAATGGTGTGCCTTTTATAAAAAAATGGACCATCAATCCGAACAATGCCAACGATGGTGGCAGCGACTACATGGTAATCAGATATGCCGATGTGGTGCTGATGTTGGCTGAAGCGTTCAATGAAACCGGAAACACGACGGATGCTGCTGATCTATTGAACAGTATCAGAAACCGCGCCGGATTGCCCAACACTGTAGTGGCTACCCAGGCAGCGCTCAGAGATGCCATTGAGTTGGAAAGAAGGTTTGAGCTAATCGGCGAGGGCCACCGCTGGTTTGACCTGCTCAGAATGGGCAAAGCCATTACAACCATGAATACCTGGTTTGCCAATAATGGGAAAAATATCACGATCGATGAAAATGATTTGCTTTTACCTATTCCCCAAAGCCAGATAGATACTGATCCGGCTATCAAGCAAAATCCCGGTTACTAAGACCGACCCGTCAAATTAATACATAATGGCATTGTCCCAGGGGTTTTATCGTGATTAACGAAGCCCTTTCGGACGATGCCATTAAACCACTTTATAAAAATGTCACAGATTACAAAATCACTGATTGCTGCGGTATGCATATTTCAATCATGTGTTCCCGGCAAAAATGAAAAACCCAATAGTCAGTCTGGAGATCAACCTTTATCCAGGATCGAATCTTTGATCCGGAACCTGGAAGACGCTACAAATGATCAAATCATTGTCGTCGCCCATCGCGGTGACTGGCGAAATGCCCCTGAAAATTCCCTGCAAGCCATTGACAATTGCATTAAAATGGGCGTCGATATGGTGGAAATAGATGTTCGTGAAACCAAAGATGGCCACCTGGTTTTGATGCATGATGAAACCATCGACCGCACCACCAATGGCACCGGAAAAGTGGCAGACTGGACCCTGGATTCTTTACAGACCTTGTTTCTGCTCGATGGGCTTGGCGTCGCCACAGCTCATAAAATACCGACCCTGGAACAGGCACTCCACCTCACCAAAGACAAGATCCTGGTTAACCTTGATAAAAGCTATACGCTATTTGATAAATGTTACCAAATAGCCAAAGAAACCGGAACACTTGATCAAATCATTATCAAAGGAGCTAAAAGTTATCAGGAATTGGCGCGGGAATTCGGAGCGTTTTTGGGTAAGGTATATTTTATGCCTATCATCCGTTTACCGGATCCGCATGCTGCGGATTTGATCCATGGGTATCATCAGCACAGATTTCCGGTGGCCTTTGAGTTTACAGTACGGTATGACACGCTACAATTTCTCGAGAACTTTCCCGACATACGCGGCAAAGGCGCCAGCATATGGGTTAACGCGCTTTGGCCTCATCACAACGGTGGACACGACGATGAAAAAGCCGTTATCGATGCCGGTACTTATGACTGGTACATTAAAAACAATATTGACATTATTCAGACAGACCGGCCGGCGCTGCTTTTGGATTATCTGAGAAAAAAGGGGCTGCATGATTAAAATTCGTAGTTTACAAGGTAAACAACATCACTTTTTGCCTTTTGCCGCGAAGTTCCATATCCCCCATCCTTTTGGGGGCAAAGGTGTCGGATGGCAATTTCAGCTTGTCCAGCAAATAATCCGACAACAATATATTCACTCCCAACTCATTACACTTTTCCTGAATTCGGGCGGTGGTATTAAGCACGTCGCCGGAAAAGGCGATGTCTCTTTTTACCACCCCGATTTCTCCGGCCATCACATGGCCGTAATGCAAGCCGGCTTTGAATTCCGGCACAATACCGTCATAAGTCTCTTTAAAATAAGCCGTTTTAAGTAGAAGCGCCTCCCGGATTTTAAAATAACAATGCAGGCAGTTGGCATTGGTGACTCCTGCCGGTATCGGCCAACTGACGACGATTTCATCACCAACATATTGATAGATCTCCCCTTTCGCGTCAAGAATACCGGGGGTGGCACGCTCAAAAATATCTCTCAAAAAATTAAAATAACGTTGCTCCCCTAATTTTTCGGCGATAGTGGTAGACGATCGCAGGTCAAGAAACATAAAAATGCGTTCTTCCCGTTTGGGATGGAAGTATTTTCCCAATAAAAAATCACGGAACACGCCAGGGCCATACTTATCATTCACCAGTAATACGATCAAGGTGGCAATGACAATAAACAGCCACATAAAATAGCTCTGAAGACTTCCAACCGTAATCATATCAGACCACACCGACTGTAATGTATCGCGATGGTAAAATGGAAGCCCCAGCTCACCGCTCGTTACAAAGATCCCCGCCGGAATACCTACTATAAAATATATCACGGTGTAGGTCCACAGGATACTCCACAAGCTCCAGCCATAATTTTTTGTTCTAAGCCATTTTTCCCAATAAAAAACCACACCACTGCCTCCCAGAATGCCGGCCAGTATGCCTGTAAAAAGACTGCCGTAAAAATACAGCCATGGTTCCATATCAGAAATATCCCGGCCAAGATCTATCAGGCTGGCATAGATAGTAAAAAAATGGAAAACCGATACGAAAGTCCAGCTAATAGTAATCCACAGGATCTTGGATAGCTGAGATTTAAATGTATTTGTTAAGGGTAGCCGCATGTCGAAGAGCAACTAAATGTTATTTTGATCTGATCATCTCATAAAGCCCCTTCCCCGTCAGTATTTGTTTTTGAGCCATCAAATATAGATAGCCCTTTGCTACTAATTTAAGTGGTTAATTTGACTAATTATCTTAATTTTTGATAAAATTAATATGCCAACGAATCAGTACCCGATTATTTCTAGTTTAGCGCTTTGGGACTTTATCTGGTTTTGAATGATGGTATTAAAGCATAAAAGTTCTAACTTTGTTAAAATGGTAAAAGTAGGAAAACATGAATTCTTACACCCTCCGTATTAAATTGCTTCTTACTATTCTTTCCATTTCCTGGTTAGGTGTGGCCAGTGGCCAGGAGTCTAAAAAACTTAATTTTTTACAATTACCCCTTGACGGGATCTCCCATCACACTGTAAACAGTATCTTTCAGGACGATAAAGGCTTCATCTGGCTTGGCACCATCAATGGGCTCAACCGGTATGATGGGATTAATTACAAAATTTTCCTTGCCGACGATGACACCGGTTCCGGGCTATCAAGCAATTACATTAACAGCATCAATCAGGACAAACATGGAAATATTTGGGTCGGCACCAAGTATGGTGTTAATGTATTAATGAAGGAGGGCAATTACTTTAAGACTTACCTTAACGATAACGGCAATCCCAATACTATAAGCAACGCCAACATTGAAATCATATTCCGGGATAGCAAAGACCGCATGTGGATTGGCTCCTGGGGAGGGTTGAGTCTTTACCGGGAAGACAGTAATGATTTTATAAACTTTGCCCATGATCCACAAAATAAGTACAGCATCAGTGGCAATGTGGTAACAGCCATCATGGAGGATCGCAAAGGGCGCTTGTGGGTGGGTACGGCTTATTCAGGCTTGAATCTTTTGGATGTGGCTACACGTAAGTTTCAGCGATTTCAAAAAGAAGCCACCAAGAAAAACTGTATTAGCGGCAATAGCATCAGCGCTATCTACGAGGATGAAAAAGGGCAGATCTGGGTAGGCGCGGAAAGAGGTGGGCTTAACAAGTTTGAAGAAGCCTCGCAAACATTCAAATGGTATTTCAATGAAGGAAAAACGCATAGCATAGCCAGCAATACCGTATATTCCATCATAGAAGATGAACAAGGCGATCTGATGGTCGGCGGCATGAACGGGGGTATCAGCGTATACAACGGTGCAACAGACAATTTCTACCGGTACGATACGCATGGTAATTACAATCCGTTTGGCAGCAAGGCAAGTGTATTTTGTCATTATAAGCTAAAGACCGGCGAGGTGATCATTGCCACTTCCAATGGCGGGGTTAAAATACAGGACAATTATCCTACCGCTATTGAATTGCACCAAAACGCCAGGGGCAATAAACAATCGTTGCCAATGAATAATGTGGCAGCTATCTGCGAAGATGCCGACGGAAATTTTTGGATCGGCACATCCGGCGGAGGCCTTAGCCGCCTGGAAACCGAGACAGGCAACTTCCAGGCTTTTCCAACATTTAACGATAAAACCATTCACGCACTTTCCGTTGACAATAACGACGGCTTGTGGATCGGGACTTTGGAAAACGGGTTGGCACGGTATCATAAAGCCAGCGGTAAATTTGAATATTACCGCCACCAGGCTCAAAACCCCACGACAATTCACACCGACAATGTAAAAAACCTGAAAGTCGATCACCTGGGATTGTGGGTAGGCACGGACGCCGGCGTAAGTCTATTTGATCCCGCAGAGAAGGTATTCAAACATTATCCCTACGCTATATCAGGTCGGGAAAAAAGGGAAATCGGACAGGTAAACGGGCTCCTGCTGGATCATACACAACAACTATGGGTAGCATCGGAAAACGGACTCCATTTTTTTGATAAGAAGCAGGAGGCATTCACACAACATCAATATCCGGCGGCAGAGAAGGCCAACAAACCGGCATGGGTCTCCTACTTTTACGAAGATCGCCAACATCATATGTGGGTGAGCCACCTGAAGGGAGACCTCTCCTGGCTGAACGAAAAACGTCAACCGTGCCATTTTACTATTACAAGCGACAATCACATTATCACGGAAGTCACTAACATCATCGAAGACCGGCAGGGTGCCTTGTGGATTACCTGCCGCCAGGGTTTATTCAAATGTCACGTGGATTATAAAGCATATACTATCCGGATATTAAACTCATTCAATAAAAATGATGGTTTGCAAGGGGAGGTTTTTAATATCAATGCCGGAGTTTTAAGCAAACACAACGGCACCATATTACTGGGAGGCCTTGACGGGTTAAATGTATTTAATCCCAAAAAAATGAATCTTAATCCCAATATCCCCCCGGTCGTATTGACAGAAATCAGGTTAAATGGCCGGAAGTTTGATGCGGGCGGGAAACAGGATTTATCTGAATTGCAGGAAATCTCCTTTTCAGAAAAGGACATCTCGACAATCGATATGCATTTCGCTGCCTTGAACTACATCAAATCAAAAAAAAATCAATACGCCTACCTCCTGGAGGGGCACGACGACCGCTGGCATTACGGAGGAAACAAAGGTTTGATTTCCTACGCAAACCTTTCTCCCGGCAACTACCGGTTGAACGTTAAAGCAGCCAACAATGACGGGATCTGGAATAATCAGGGCTCCAGGCTTGTCATTAACATTAAGCCGGTCATGTGGAACACGACTGGATTCAGGCTCATTTTACTGGCCTTTGGACTATTTGCAACCGTACTGGGTTTCATGGTTTATAAAAGGAATATCTCAAAGTGGGCCAGGCCGAAATCGTTGGGGGAGCTCCCGTTCAGGAATTATAAACCAAAAGAAGAAAATATCCTTTCCAAAGAATTTCACGATAAGGCTTTCATGGAAAAAGCCATCGCCTACGTGGAATCAAATATCTCCGATGAGAATTTGAGTATTGACAACATGTGTTCCGAACTGGGACTTAGCAGATCCCGGTTGTTCAGGAAAATTAAGGCACTTACCAACCATACCGTTTCCAATTTCATCAAAGATATCCGGTTGAAAAAAGCCAAAACCTACCTGGACTCCAACCCCAGAAGCGTGGGCGAAGTAGCCTTTATGATCGGATTCAAATCTCACGCGCACTTCACCCGTTCCTTCAAGGAAAAATTCGGGATTTCACCCTCAGAATACGCCCAGCAGCAAAAATAACCCTTCAAAATACGGTCAGTCAAGCCCTTGACACGATCAATCAAATGAAATTGATCTGAAAATAGCATCTTCCGAATTAGGATTATGATCTATTATTAATTTGCCGATGAACATTTCATTTCGTTTCACAAAAATATATTTAATAGCTAGCCTTTTGGTTATCACGACCACGGTGCTGTTGACCACGTCATGCCAGGAAAAAAGGATTGATTTCAATGCAGATGTCAGACCTATTCTGAATAAAAATTGCATTAGTTGTCATGGTGGTGTCAAACAATCCGGGGGATTTGGATTGATATTCAGGGAAAATGCCCTGGGAAAAACTAAAAATGGTAAAATAGGTATTGTGCCGGGTCACCCCGAAAAAAGTGAAATGATCGCCCGGATCAATCACAAAAACCCGGAAATGCGCATGCCGCAGGAACGAGACCCGCTCAAACAGCAGGAAATCGATGTCCTGACCAAGTGGATAGAACAGGGGGCTGAGTGGAAGGAACACTGGGCCTACCTGACACCTGAAGAGCCGGAAATACCTGAAAACAATACTGACTGGGGCGCCAATGAAATTGACAATTTCATCCTGAGGAAACTGGAAGAAAATAATTTATCCCCGTCAGGGGAAGCAGACAAACACGATCTGGTAAGACGTATCTACCTGGATTTGACAGGCCTCCCCCCTTCCACCAGGCAGGTAGCTGATTTTGTAAATGATAATTCGGAAAATGCCTATGAAAATCTGGTGGACGAACTTTTGGGATCGCAAAAATATGGAGAGCATTGGGCCAGTATGTGGCTTGACCTGGCAAGGTATGCAGACTCAAAAGGTTATGAAAAGGACGGAGCCCGGACCATATGGAAATACCGGGATTGGGTAATCAAAGCATTTAATGACGACAAGCCCTTCGATCAGTTTACCATTGAACAACTGGCGGGAGACCTGCTACCTAACCCCACCGTCGATCAACTTGTCGCCACCGCCTTTCACCGAAATACCCTTAACAACGATGAAGGTGGTACCGATAATGAGGAGTATCGCGTGTCTTCAGTTATTGATCGCGTGAATACGACGTGGGAAGTATGGCAATCTACTACTATTAGTTGTGTACAGTGCCATAGCCACCCATATGACCCGATCCTTCAGGAGGAATATTTTTCTTCCTTCGCGTTTTTTAACAATACGGCAGACTGGGATATAAACAACGAAGAACCATTACTTAAGGAACTACACGAAATAGACCAGGAAAAACTGGATAAAATTAAGAACTGGATAGCAGGCCGTTCAGGTCCTACAGTTTCAAACAAATGGGAGCGGTTCGTATTGACGGGCGAACCAAAACTAAGGCCTGAGGATTTTGATGCAGTAGAAAATGTAGTCCACCAAAACCGGTCCGGCCAGGATTATATGCGGGTTTTCAAAGGAGCCTATATAAATATCCGGGACGTGGTGCTCAAAGATGTTGACAGGATCTATTTTGAATACAGGCAGCGAACAAAGTCCAAAGGCATTTTGACTATCAGAACAGACAGTCTTTCCGGTCCGGTGATTGGCAAGGCTATGTTGTCGGAAACGGGTAGTTTTAAGACCATTCCCATACAGCTTAATACCAAAGCGGAAATAGCGAACTTATATTTCCAGTTCCAAAGCAGCGCGGAGAATTACAGTTGTGATATCGACGGCTTTTTATTAGGAGAAAAACTGCCGGGAGATAAGGACCGCGAATATGAAGATATATACGCAGAGATTGATAAAATTCTAAATGCTCCATATAAACATTCAACCCCTGTGATGGTCGAAAAACCAGATGATCACAGCCGGCAAACCAATGTGTTCATCAGAGGAAACTGGATGGTAAAAGGTGATCCGGTATCCGCCGGCATTCCAAAACTATTTGACGGTGGTAATCTGGCATTCAAAAACAGGCTGGATATAGCCAAATGGCTGGTAAGCAAGGAAAATCCCTTGTCGGGGCGGGTAATTGTTAATCGCTTTTGGGCAAAAATATTCGGCAGAGGTATCGTTGCTACCGTGGAAGATTTTGGAACACTTGGAGACTACCCTTCGCATCCGGCGTTGCTCGACTGGCTGGCATTGAGATTTACGGGTGAATGGAAATGGAGCACAAAAAGGTTGTTAAAGGCCATTGTGATGTCGTCAACCTACCGGCAAACTTCCAGGGTGGCGAAAGAAGCCGAAGAAAAAGATCCCGACAACCGCTGGCTGTCAAAAGCCCCCAGGGTAAGACTTTCGGCAGAACAAATCAGGGACCAGGCGTTGGCGGTTTCCGGGCTGCTCAGTGAAAAAATGTATGGCCCCAGCGTGAAACCGCATCAGCCTGAAGGCATATGGACGATCCCCTATAGCAGCGAAAAATGGATTACCAGCGAAGGAGAAGACGCCTATCGAAGAGGTCTCTACACCTATTTAAGACGTTCAAGCCCCTACCCGTCTTTCGTAACGTTTGATGCCTCTCAAAGGGAATTATGCCTCTCAAGACGGATCAATACCAACACGCCACTACAGGCGCTGGTGACATTGAATGATCCCGTTTACCTGGAAGCAGCGCGAAATCTGGCCGGGCAAATAATACAGGTAGCAGGTGGAAAAAAAGAAAAAGTTGAAACGGCCTACCAAAAAGCCATGGGCAAAATGCCGACCACGGAAAAGACGGAAATTCTAATAAAATTACTGGATGATACGGAAACGTATTACCAGGAGCACCGGGAGGAAGCCCACGAGTTGGCAAAATCTGAAAATCTCGAATTGGCGTCACTCACGGTAATGGCCAATGCCTTAATGAATATGGACGAATTCATCGTAAAAAATTAAATAGAAAATGGATCTGTATAACGAAGCACAAAAAAGAAAACTAGAGTTCACTACCAGGAGACATTTTCTGAAAAAATGTGGCACTGGACTAGGCGGTATTGCGCTGGCCTCCTTATTTGGGTCAGATCATTTACTGGCAAAAAATCCGGCTCAGGTGCTCTCCAACAAAGAGTTGCCCCATTTTTTGCCAAAAGCCAAACGTGTAATTTACATGCACATGGCAGGCGCCCCCTCCCAATTGGAGCTATTTGACTACAAGCCCAAGCTAAAAAAACTGCACAACCTCGACTGTCCAAAATCCTTGTTGGAGGGCAAGCGGTTTGCCTTTATCCAGGGAACGCCAAAGATGCTGGGGCCTCAGCACGATTTTAAGCAATATGGAGAATCCGGTACGTATATATCCGATATCCTTCCGCATTTCAGCAGTATTGTAGATGATGTCACCATCATCAAGTCCATGCATACCGATGAATTTAACCACGCCCCCGCCCAATTGCTATTGCAAACAGGAAGCCCCCGTGCCGGAAGGCCAAGTATAGGATCCTGGGTAACGTATGGATTGGGTTCGGAAAATGAGAATCTCCCGGGCTATATGGTGCTCGTCTCCGGTGGAAACAACCCCAGTGCCGGCAAAAACGCCTGGGGAAGCGGCTTTCTTCCTTCGGAATACCAGGGTGTACAATGTCGCAATTCCGGTGACCCGATTCTCTATGTATCTAACCCGGATGGCATGAGCAGGAATATTCGCAGGAAATCGCTCGACGCGATTAATGCCATCAATAAAAGCCAGTACGAAGAGTTCGGCGACCGGGAGATCCTGTCAAGGATATCCCAATATGAAATGGCATTTAAAATGCAGATTTCGGTGCCGGACATCATGGACATCAGCAAAGAACCTGAAAAAATACAGGATATGTACGGCGCCGAGCCCGGGAAGGCATCCTTTGCTAACAATTGCCTGCTGGCTCGCCGACTCATAGAACAGGGAGTTCGTTTCATCCAGTTGTATCATTGGGGATGGGATATGCATGGTGATAACAAAAACAACTCGGTTAATGAAGGATTAAAAAAGAAATGTGGAGAAGTGGATCAGCCAATGACAGCGCTGGTCAAAGACCTAAAGCAAAGAGGTCTTCTGGACGATACATTGGTGATCTGGGGAGGAGAATTCGGAAGAACACCGATGCGGGAAAATCGCGGCGGCCGGGTCATGGATTTTTACGGAAGGGACCACCACTCCGAAGCTTTTTCTATCTGGATGGCCGGCGGTGGTATCAAAGAAGGGCTTACCTATGGTGAAACCGATGAAATAGGCTATTATGGCATCAGGGACAGGGTACACGTCCATGACCTGCAAGCCACAATACTACACCAGTTGGGCGTGGATCACGAAAAATTTACTTATCATTTCCAGGGGCGCGACTTCAGATTAACTGACGTACATGGGCATGTGGTAAAAGGAATCCTGGCGTAAATGCCCGGTATTTTGCTGTATTATCACCAGGCACTAAAATCTTAAACTTAAATTAACTGAAAAAGATATCTTATTCATGAAGCAAACCCGAAGACAGTTTTTAACTAATGCCTCCGCTGTTGGAACAGCCATAGCCCTGCCGGGAATAAACATACCACCCGTCCCTGCCAAAGCAGGTTTTGCGATCAAAATGTATGCTACCAGGTGGGGTCACAAAGGTTCCATGGACGAATTTTGCAAACAGGCTAAAGATGAGGGGTATGATGGTGTGGAAGACTGGATTCCAGGTGATAAGCAGCAGGAAGAAGCACTTTTTGAAGCCATTGAAAAATATAATCTGTCATATGCGGCTCTTTGCGGTTCCGGCAAAAACACTTTCCGGGAACATAAAGACGACTTTTCCCGGAATTTAAAAAAGGCCTTGTCAAAAAAACCTGATTTTATCAATTGCCATGCCGGACGGGATTTTTTCTCTTTTGACGAAAACAGGCAAATAATTGATTTGACCGTTCGCACCTCAAAAGAAACGGGCGTTCCGATCTATCAGGAAACCCACCGGGGCCGTATGCTGTTTGCTGCCCACATTTGCGCCGATTATCTCAAAGCTATTCCCGAGCTTAAGCTGACATTGGATATATCGCATTGGTGTGCTGTAGCCGAGTCGTTACTTGCTAATCAAAAAAAGACAATTGACCTGGCGATATCCAGAAGCGAGCATGTTCATGCCCGGATAGGCCATGCCGAAGGGCCTCAGGTAAGCGACCCCAGGGCACCGGAATGGCAAAAAGCCAGGAATGCCCATTACATCTGGTGGGATGAAATAGTAGCCCGAAAGAAGGCGGCCGGCGAAGTGCTAACGGTAACCCCCGAATTCGGACCTGCAGATTATATGTGGACCACACCCTATACGCGACAGCCACTGGCCGACCAATGGGGTATAAACGCACATATGATGAATGAATGGAGAAAAAGATATTTGTAAATCAAAAATATAATGCCTCCGGGTGTACAGGAAGAATTTTGACACCAACAGGCGGCAAATTAACATATAAGTGTATTTTGCAAGAAATAAAAAATTAAACTGATTCAATGACCGTACTTTTAGAAACAAACGTAACCTTATTTTTTGGCAGATTCCATTCCCTGATCGTTCATCTTCCCATTGGATTTATCATCCTGGCTATTATGTTCGAATTGCTGTCATGGCGAAAGAAAGCAGACCTAAGCCTGGCAGCTACTTATGGACTGCTGATCGGCGGGCTGTTTGGTATCATTGCTATCGTTTTAGGGTTAATGTTAGCCTCAGACGGTGGCTACAATGAAGACACCCTGGCAACCCATCAGTGGACAGGGATAGCCACCACTACCCTGGCGTTTGTTGCTTACTTCCTCAAAATTAATCTTAAAAAGTTCACCTGGGCCGGAAAAGCCTACCCTATCTCCCTGGCCGTGGTATTAATCTTCCTGTCGGTGGCAGGGCATTATGGAGGTAATTTAACGCATGGTTCTACCTATCTGCTGGAGTACGCTCCCGGCCCCATCAGGAAAATGGCAGGAATGAAGCCGGCAAGAACACGAATAACTGCTTTAGATTCGGCACTGGTCTATGAGGATGCCGTACATTTCATTTTTGAAACCAAGTGCAACGTCTGCCACAATAAAGACAAGTCTAAAGGGGAACTATTACTGATCGATCCACAAAGTATTTTAGCTGGAGGAGAAAACGGAGCGGTCATAACAGCCGGCGATCCGGCTGCCAGCGAGCTTTTTCGCCGCGTAACCCTTGACCCGCATCACGAAGAATTCATGCCAACCGAAGGTCGTACCCCGCTCACCAGGCAGGAAGTGGCAATCCTGGAATGGTGGATTACCGAAGGCGCTCCCTTTGACAAAAAAGTGGCAGACCTACCGCTATCCGATGATATTAAAATTAGCCTCAAGGAAATCGGTATAGGCCAGGAAGTTTCCTATCTGGCTAGCCTGGATTTGCCGGCCGTAACCCCGGAAACATTTAATTCAATAATGTCACAGGGATTCAGAGTAAGCAATATTACCGGCACAAGTACCTTGCTTGAAGTCAGCTACATGCCTCACAATCCCGAAGCCTTAAGTGCTGACAAGCTGAAGTCCTTATCGGATGCCCGCGAAAACATAACCTGGCTGACCCTGTCGGCCAGCACGCTGCAAAATGATGGGCTATCCATCATTGCCAGCTTCCCAAACCTGACCAAACTTAAGATCAATGGCACCCGGATTACCGATGAGGGCATCAAACACCTGGTATCACTTGATAACCTGGAATACCTAAATCTTTATGGAACAGAAGTCACCGATGAATCAGTCGATTACCTTCTTCAGCTGCCGGAACTTAAGAAATTGTATATATGGCAAACAAAAATCAGTGAGCAGGGACTGGCAAAACTGAAAGATACAGCTCCCGGTCTGGTGGTAGAAAGCGGGATTTAACAGCTATAAAATAATTTATCATAAGGCCGAGTATGCCTGCCATTAATTGCAGGTCCAACGATATTAAAAACAGAAAAAGGCCCAAGCCAAGACCTGAACCAATCATTCTTTTTCAAAGCATATCTGCCAAAACCAGAATGCCCGCAAACTGCTTTTCGAGTACACCTGCAATTAATGGCAGGTCCTATCATTAAACCTTTGCGATTAATTTGATTTCGACAAGCTGGGGAGGAAATGCCAGACGGGGTGTCACCAGAAGGGTGCTTGCCACCTCGGGCTTCCCGGTCCAGTATGCCTCTTTTCTTACCTTCCCGGCCACCGCAAATGCTGCATCCATATCGATCACATAGATGACCTCTTCTACCACGTTATCCAAGGTAGCTCCATACTGCTCCAGAAGTTTTTTGGCGTTGCTATAAGTTTGCCGCATTTGAACTTCCATGTTGGAATAGTCTGTTATGCGACCCTGATCGTCCAGCGGTGCCTCGCCAACCAGGTTTCCCTGATCATCATGGCTCAGTTGACCTGAAAGGTAGATGGTATCACCAACCTTTATGGCCTGAGCATAGCCATAATCCGTTTCCCAGGGCATGCCCAATCCTTTTGCTTCCTTCTTTATTACCAATTGTGATTCCATTTTATTTTATTCTAAATATTTGATTTGATTCTTACTGTTTTGCTACCATCGCCTACTTTATGCTTTCAGTTCCAATAAATGTCCCATTTGCAAAACATCTTTTACCAACTCTTTCTGAATGGGCGCCGTGACGGTATTCAGGTCAATAGTTCCGAAATCCAGCCCAGCTACAGTGCGCAAAGGCCTTGTACCTGCTTCAGTCTGAATAATGCCGGAAATTGCATCAGCAACATCCTGTGTCACCGGCGCGTCAGGCCCTTTAAACATGTTATCAAAATTGGATAACATGGCTCCCGGAACTTCGGCTGCATCTCCATAACCACCTAGAACACGATTATCTGCCTCCTTGGGTCCGCTGTACAACAAACCCGACGGAAAAGGTCCTGGCTCTACAATCGACACATCTATTCCTAAGGGAGCCAACTCATACTTTAGGGATTCGCTATACGCTTCAAGCGCCCACTTACTGGCACAGTATATGCCAAAATAAGGGAATGCTAACCTGCCGGCCAGTGATGATACATTCACGATGAGGCCGCTACCTTTTTCCCTCATATAGGGAAGAAAGGCCTTGGAAACCCTGACAGCCCCAAAGAAATTAGTATCAAATTGCTGCTGCACCTGGCTTACGCTGTAAGCCTCCGTGACACCTACATACATTACCCCGGCATTGTTTATCAATACGTCGACATTGCCAGTCGACTTGATAATAAGATCTGTAGCCTGATTTACAGAATCTTCACTGGTGACATCAAGTTCAATGACCTCAATAGACAGGTTTTCATTTTTCGCGATTTCCAATAACTCCTGTTTCTTGTCGGCATTCTTACTTTCAGTACCACGCATCGTCGCAAAAACCTGATGGCCCTGCCGCGCCAGGGTTAGCACAGTTAAATAACCGATACCATTGCTACTACCCGTTACCACTACTTTTTGTTTTTCCATTGTCATTATTCTTTTTTTTTGATTTGAAAATGTATAGTATTAGACCAGTCGTCTACAAGTTGAATAAAATTTTTTATGATCTTAAAATTAATCTCATGGTATAATCCACAAATAATAAATACGGTTTAACAGAGCCTGCCGCCTTCATACGCACCATGGCCCCCTCCCAATTGTTTATGGTAAAATCCGCTAAGTCGTCTGAGGGTAAATCTGTTTGAAACTCACCTTGCTCCTGCCCTTCCCGGATACACTGACTTATCACTTCTCTCCAATCTGAGAACTTATCTTCCAGAAGTAATTGCATAGATTGGTATTGTCCCGCCAATTCAGTGCTACAGGTTCCCATCAGACATCCTTCCTTAAATCCGGACATCCTGTAAACCTTTTCCCGCTCCTTGAACATGTATCTCAATCTTTCACCCGGGCTTTTACTGTCGTCCTGTAATATTTCTTTTATGTATTTCAAAGTGTTCTCCGAATAGTGGCTAATGACTTTCCGGCCAAAATCTTCTTTACTTTTAAAATAATAATAGAAAGAGCCCTTGGGGATTCCCGCTTCATCCAGCAATTCCTTTAATCCTAAGCTGTGATATCCTTTTCGGCTTATAATTTCCACGCCAAGATCCAGAATACGATTTATATTATCTTCTTTCATGATTTGTATTAGACCAGTCGTCTATGAATTATAATAACGTAACGGAAAGTATTTATAAAGGTTAGCAATTGTGTTATTTATTTTTTCAAAAGCATTTATTTCCCCGAATTTTAGCGGCCTTACCTCAGTCCATGTAGCCTATAGGAAAGGCTAAGCATAAAGTATCTGCCCAATGCATTAGTGCGCGCTGTTTCCACAAAGTTCAGCCTGCTAGTCTGGCTAAAGTTTTTATTGACACCCAAAATATCAAAAACCGCCAGACTCAGTTGTCCCCTATTATTTTTCAAAAAACTTTTTGAAATGGAAGCTGTCCACAGCGGAATACGTTCTTCCACCAACACACCGCTTTCAGGAAATATCATCAGATTCATTGTGCTATAAAGCTCCCAGGTATCGAGGAAGTATATGCTTATATCAGTATAATAAGTCTGTCTTAAGAAATCAAAGTCAAGCGAGCTATTATTGTTATACCTGCTGGAATTGTTATTGAGCCTTACACCAACCAGGAGGTCCAGGTACTCTTTCTTTCTATTTTCAATACTCAGGTCAACCCTCGAATTCCAACGATTTACCCTATCTGATGGCCCATTTATAAAAGCGAAACCATGGGTATTGCTAACGCTGCCTTTTATATTGATTTTCGCCCCGACCGATCTGATCGGTGTCGAGAAACCCGCATTTAAGAAGTACGTGGTTTCATGGTCGGCATTTATCCATTGTACGCTTCGTACTAATTGCTGATCGATACTTACCGACCGGACAATTTTGTCATTGGTGCGGGTCAGGCCCATGTTTGCAAAAAAACTGGTAAAAGAAAAAGCGCTGAAAGAACGGAAGTTTATCTTGGCATCATGTTGATATTCCACCCGCAAAGAAGGATTTCCAATGACCCTGGTAAATTGATTGGTATTATAGGTGACCGGCTGCATAAAGCCTACCGGTGGTTCTATGACGTTAGCATCATAGCGAAGGCTCAGCTGGCTGGATCTGCTAATAGGGTAACGCAAATTAAACTGCGGCAGCAGGTATTCAAATTTTTGAACATTGAGATCCGCAAGGAATGGTTCCTGCGACGATAGTTCGCTCAAATGGGTGGATAAACCGGTTGAAAAAGACAATCCGTTCTTAAACATTTTAAAGCTGAACCCAGGTTGATGATAATCATAATTACTTTCAAAAGTATTGTCCAGCAAACCCGATTCATCCGGGGTTGCTTCCCCTATCTGTAAACTTTCTTCTAAAAGTCTATTGATCGCTCTTTGTTTTGTACCTCGCTGGTAGCTGATCTCAAAGTGGCTGTTTTTACCAATAGGCTCGGCATAGGAAAATCCAGCTGTAATCTCCTTCCGGTCTTTTCCGCGATCCTGTAATTGCCATAGCCATGTGGTTTGCCATGGCTCCGTTTCCATGCCTGCCAGTATATCGGTCTCTGATTCCAATGTTGATATGATTTCATTTTCGCTGTAATGTATGCCAAGGTCAGCTACCATGAAGCGGCCCTTTTTCCTAAACCTATGCCTGAATAAGAGATCGGAATCAGCGCTCAAATCGCTAAAATCGGTGCCATACCTGTTATTGGATTGTTGACGCTCCGTCTCATCGAGGATATTGATACCACTAAGATTGCTATTGCGCTCATCGACGATTCTGCCCCGACCATTCCAAAGCAGGACATTGGTGGCATTAAATTCGTGCTCATACCGAAAGTCCAGGTTATGGGCATGGTTCTTTGTTGTTTCCCTGGACTGGCTACTCAACGTATAGATATCTTCCTCCAGAATGCTGTTCTGGAAGACATCTCTATTCACGGACTGATTAACATTGGTATAAAAATAACTGCTTCGCCAATCACTTTGTTTGCTAAATTCATGATTGAAGTTAATACCTCCGGCATGGGTAGTCACGAGCCCGTTTTGAATGCCCGCGCCAAGCGCCCGGTTCTGAAGGGCTCTCATGGTAGAAAACCCTCTTTCATTGATGTTATTGGACATTCCGATAGCCGATAGCTGGGTGTCATCAGTAAAGCTGTTGATGTTCATTTGCCCCCTGTGGCGATTGTCTGTCCCATAGCCTCCAAGTATTTTTCCAAAATAACCCTGCTTGCGGTTTTTCTTCAATTTCAGGTTAATGGCTCTTTGCTGATTGCCGTCATCCATCCCTGTAAATATGGCCAGATCTGATTTTTTATCAAATACCTGAACCTTGTCAACAGCCTCCGCCTCCAAATTTTTGGTAGCAATTTTAGGGTCATCTCCGAAAAACTCCTTGCCGTTGACCAGCACTTTTCTTACTTCTTCACCTTGTGCCATGATTTTTCCGTCTCTATCCACTTCTACACCGGGCAGCTTTTTCAACAAGTCTTCAACCACGGCATTTGGCCTTGTCTTAAAGGCTAGGGCATCGTATTCCAGGGTGTCTGCCTTAAATTGTATTGGTATCCGTTCTTCTTCCACGGTTACCTCAGAAAGATATCTTGCGTCAGAAGCCAAAGTAATCATTCCCAGATCCAACGAAGTCGTATTACCGGGAATGGATAATGGTTTTTCAAACAGTTGGTAGCCCACAAATGACACCTGCAAAAGGTATTCCCCTCTGTGCACTTTCTTCAACAGAAAATTGCCCATAGGATCTGCGCTGGTAAATTGATAAATTGTTGAATCCCGTGCTTCCAGCAAAACAATACTGCTGAATGACAAACCCTGATTCAGCGAATCCACTACCCTTCCCTTAATAAAAACCGGACCGTTTTGTGCCATTGCCGCGCCGCCGGATATCAGCAAAACAATGAATACACGAATAATAAATTTCATGGCAAAAGAGCTAGATGTTAAAATGAAACCGTCAGGAGAATCTTAAAATATTGTTTACCATCGGCTACCGGGAAACATCAATGATCTCTATGTCCTCTTTCGTCTGACTCGCGTTCTTCGTTATCCCTGTCTCTTGTGCGCAACTCCTCCAATTCTGCATTTTTTATCCTGACGATTTCATCAAATTGCCCGGGAGTTACTTTCTTGCCTTTTGAGGGTGCTATAATAGCATCGCTGAAATCCGGCCCCACATCCGTTATCCTGGCGACGTACAACAATTTACCGTTGTCGATATTTACCTCCAGAATGAGTCCTGGCAGATCGCCGTAAACCGAGGGCCCCGACGAAACCGGAATTTTGGTAGTATACCACGCTTCCACTATTTGATCGCCATCAATTCTTGTCGCCTTGTTACATTTATAGCCCGTAATCTCCTTTTTTTCATTGGTGAGTTTCCATTTGCCCGATTCAGGAGCGGCAGTTAACAGGAAGTCTTTTTTTCTGAAGACTCTTTTAATAATGATATCCTGTTTTTCCAAATCCCTGTAAACTTTGTGATGGTTGTCCACATGTCTGGTCTTCATTATCAATAACTCTGCATTCTCCAATTCCGAAGATGAAAACCGGCCACTTTCAAAATCACCTTCATGGTATCGCTGATCTTCCGGCAGCGGTCTGGCCCGGTACAGACTTTTCGACTTGTTGAACATTAATTCAACGTCCATGTTTGTTTCCGTGATCCCTTCAACTACTTTGGTTTGCCGGGCGGCAACTTCCTTGGGTAGTTCGCGCTGCTGCTTCCTGTTGTAGGTTATTTTGCCTTGCCACTCCTGTGCGGTGGTTATTACCGGAGCAGCGATCAGTAGTAGGGTTAAAAGCTTTTTCATGATTCAAATTGTTTAGATGAGTAATGGTTTAAAATGCCACTATCAATGCCAATGTCTGAAGAGAAGCTATTGTTTAAAACTTCTCATTCAGACAAAAGAAGTAGCTATTATACTAAGTGTACTAAAACTATGACCCTAAATTAGGTGGATTTGAAATCGATGATGGTTAATGCATAGTTAACCAGTGTTAACGAGTGTTAACGTTGGTAGAAACGGGCAATTTATTTACTAAATTTGGTTTATGACCAAGGGTAAGATACGGTATATTGTCCTGCTGGTAAGCGTGGCGCTGATTAGCCTCATAGGTTTTCAGGCATACTGGATCGTGAACTCCTACCGGGTTTATGAGCTTCGGCTGGCTGAAGATATTAACAGGAGTGTGAAACGCGTGGTGGGTACTACCACGGAAATCAAATACAAATCGATCACTACCAGCGTTAAAACCTCCGCATTAATGAAAACGCTGGACGAACTTGAGCAAAAACTGCGCAATACCGATAGCAACGTGCAAATATTTTTCGATGATGACCATGATAATGATGAACTCTATCGGGAATATGAAAGAAAGATAGCCACTGATTCTGTCTTTATAAGAGTGTTTTCCTATAGTCCATGGGATGAGAACGAGGAATCTGAAAATACAATTGATATTGATTACCTGGTTGAGCAGTTGGAGACAACAACCCATAAGGGCCTCCTGCTGGAAATGTTGAAGAACAAGGAAGCCAAACGAATTTCCCAGCTGGTTCTCAACCAGATCGACAAAGAACTGATTGATTCACTTTTGCAGGTGGAGTTGAAAGCATTGAACCTGACGGACCGTTACGTGTATGGCATATTTGAACAAAGGCAGGAGCGGTTTATAAAAATTTCAGATAATGAGGTCTCCAATGATCTTTTGTTAAATGATCACGCCTTTTCCGCCCGCATTCCCATGCCGGAGTCCGCCAGGGGCAATTATTTTCTTAAACTTTATGCATTTGAGCAAAATCAGGCCATTCTGGAACGGATGGTACCGTTAATGCTCGTCTCTCTCCTGTTAATCATCATTGTGGCCAGCGGCTACTACCTGACAATTACGACTATTTTAAAACAAAAAAGACTTTCGGAAATAAAGTCTGATTTTATCAATAACATGACCCACGAATTCAAAACACCTGTGGCCAATATCTCCCTGTCAATCGAGTCCCTGCTGAATTTCAATGTGCTGGAGAATCGAAAAAAAGCGGAAAAGTATCTTAACATCGCCAAAAAGGAGAATATCCGGCTGTCTGGTATGGTTGAAAATGTGCTTAAAACGGCACTTCATGAAAATAAAGAAATCACGCTGAAGCGTGAGGAGGTAAACATGCACCAGATTATCGACAAAGTTATTTCTTCCTTTATTATTCAAATCGAAAATCAGAAAGGCACCATAACTGCAGACCTCCAGGCGGTGAAAAATCAAATCATTGGTGATTATGAGCACCTGTGTAATGTCATCTTCAACCTTATCGACAATGGTATCAAGTATTCCTTTGGCCGCAAGCCTGAAATCCTGGTGTCGACATTTAGTGAAAATGGTAACCTGAACATTACCGTTCGCGATCATGGCATCGGTATTTCAAAAAAGCATCTGGCCAGAATATTCGATAAGTTTTTTCGGGTACCAACCGGAAACATTCATTATGCCAAGGGCTTCGGGCTTGGGTTAAGCTATGTACAACAGGTAGTGCATCAGCATGGAGGAGAGGTTACTGTTGAAAGTGAACCCGGCAAAGGAAGTGAGTTCAGTGTCATTATTCCGATAGATTAAACATGCGTGAAATAAAAGTTCTTATTGTCGAAGACGATCCATACCTGGGTATGATGATGAAAGAATGTTTTGAAACCAGACAGTTTAAAGCCACGCACGTGCTGGATGGCAACCAGGGATTCAACCAGTATCTGGAATGGAAGCCGGACATTTGTGTATTGGATGTGATGATGCCTGTAAAGGACGGCTTCTCCCTGGCCAAAGAGATCCGGTCTATCGATAAACAAATTCCCATCGTCTTCACCACGGCCAAATCGTTGAAGGAGGATGTACTGGAAGGTTTTGATATCGGCGCCGATGATTACCTCAAAAAGCCTTTTAGTATGGAAGAATTAATTGTGCGGGTAAAAGCTATTTTGCGCAGAAGCAACAGTGCGCTGGAACCAAATACAAATACCTCCTACTGTATTGGCCGCTATGAGTTCGACCATACCTACCAGCTTTTAAGACTGGGAAAGAAAGAGAAAAAACTGACTTCCATGGAAGCAGATTTATTGAAGTATCTTTGCGACAATCTCAACCAAACCCTGGACCGGAAAGCTGTACTTCAAAAGCTGTGGGGAGACGACAATTTCTTCAATGCCAGAAGTATGGACGTGTTCATTACCAAACTCCGGCGGTATCTCAGGGAAGACACCAATATAGAAATCATCAATGTAAGAGGCAAAGGATATAAGCTGCTGGTGCTGGATTAAACATAGCCATTAACCTTACTCAGGACATCACCAATCCCAACAGGACTTTTTTGACCGATGGCAATTCCAAGTAGAATTCGTAAATTGAATCATGCTTAGATTGCTTCCGCTCCTATTGATCATATCAATTACCTGGACGGGTGTTAAGGCCCAGTCAAAAGCCGACAGCCTTGAAACCGCCCTTCGACAGACCACTGTCGACACTGTTAAAGTAAAAATTTTACATCAACTCTTTGAAGCGTATTGGTACGAATCGCCTGCTACGGCCAGAGAAGCCATCCTTAAAGCGATTGACTTATCTGAAAAGTCCGGGGTGGGATACTTGAGGGTACTCAGTATTAACCATTATGCCGATTTCCTAAATTCGCAGGCCAACTATGACTCGTCCATTGTGATCTACGAAAAGGGGCTGAAACTGGCGAAGGAAATTGATTTTAATTACGGTATCGGCGATGCGCTTATCGGCCTTGGCAACAATTATCTAAGCAAGGGCAATACGCAAAAAGCCCGCGAATATCACGAGTTAAACATAGCGTTTTCGGAAGAAATTGATGATCAGGCCGGGGTAGCCAGTTCTTACAACAACATCGGCAACATTTATAATGACCTCGGTGAGTATACCAAGGCCATGGAGCATTATACATTGGCTTCCAGAAAATATAAAGCATTAGGCGATGAAAAGATCTATGCCATTACACTGGCCAATATTGGGCTGACCCATCAAAAACTGGAAAACTATCCAGAGGCGATCGATTACTTCGCCCAAAGTGACAGTAGCTTTAAAAAGCTTCATTTTGAACCCGGAAGAGCCTTTGTCCTGAGAAACCTCGGAATAGTTTACAAGAACATGGGTGATTTTGATAAATCAAAATTTTACAATATCAAAGCTTTGGAGGTTAATCAGCGACTGGGTAACCGGCGAGAGATCGGCCATATCAAATTGGTTATCGGCAACCTCAACTGGAGTCAGGATAACTTTAAGGGGGCACTGCCCTATTATCACGAGGCCCTCGACATTTATATTGAGGTAGGCGATTCTCTGGCGCTTGGCACCACCTACCATGCCCTGGGTAAATGTTATGACAGACTTAGCAATATCGCAAAGTCCGAAGACATGTTGCTCAAAGCACTCGAAGTGGCCACGACTATCGGCTCCGCACTTACGGCGATGGATACGCACGAAACATTATCAATAGTTTATGCCAAAAAAGGTAATTTTCAGTCGGCATTTGAAAGCATGAATCAGTATGCCATCTTAAGGGACAGTTTATACACAAAAGAAAAAAGGGATCTCGCCAATGAGATAGAAGCCAAATTTCAAAACGAGCAGAAAGAGCAGGAGATTGCTTTATTGGAATCACAAAACGGATTTCAGGCATTACAAATACTGAAGCAAAAAAGTGAGCGCAACTATCTGATTGGCTTTGCAGTGGGTATTTTACTGCTCATGGGATTAGTTTACAATCAATACCGGATTAAACAAAAAGCCAATGCCAAACTCAAGGAGCTCGACCATCTCAAATCAGACTTTTTTGCCAACATCTCCCACGAATTCCGCACGCCGCTCAGCTTGATTATGGCCCCTTTAAAAGATAAAATAGATAAATCGACCGATGCCAAAGAAAAGGCAGAATATCGCATGATGTATAAAAATGCAGATCGCCTTTTCAATCTGATCAATCAGTTGCTGGATCTTTCCAAGCTGGAAGCCGGTAGTGTTCAGCTTGAGAAATCAGAGGTCGAAGTAACCCATTTTTTTAAAATTATCATTGCCTCCTTTAGTTCACTGGCCGAGTATAAAAAGGTGAACTTCAAAAGTGACATACCGGAAAAACAAATCTGGTTGCAATTTGATGAAGACATTGTCCAAAAAGTGTGTTATAACCTGCTCTCCAACGCCTTCAAATTTACACCGGAGGGTGGCGAGATCAATTTGCTGGTAAAGGCGGAGACGGAAAAGCTACAAATAACCATCTCAGATTCAGGTGCTGGAATAGCTGCAGAAGATCAGGAGAAAGTATTTGACCGGTTCTTTCAATCTTCCAGCGGAAAACAGTTGGGTACCGGCATTGGCCTGGCCTTGACCAGGCAACTGGTGGAGTTTCATCAAGGCAAGGTTTGGCTGCATAGTACAACTGGGGAAGGCACTACCTTTATTGTTGAAATACCGGTTACAGCAGTCACCGTACCTGAAAAATCAAGCACTCAAGTTCATCAAAACCAATATCATCAGGATCAGTTACCGGCCGAAAATGATGTAGCAACAAGCGATCAGATGCAAGGACCGGTCATTCTTATCATTGAAGACGATCCCGATCTCAGGGACTATCTAAGTAATTTGTTATTCGATAGCTACACCATTCATAAAAGCAACAATGGCGCTGAAGGAATTGAAAAAGCCAGGGAGATCATTCCCGATCTGGTCATAAGCGATGTGATGATGCCGGAAAAAGACGGCATGGAAGTATGTGAGGCACTCAAAACAAGCCCTGAGACCGACCATATACCGATTATCTTACTGACCGCCCGGGCCGATCAGGAGAGTAAATTGCGCGGATTGGCAACTGGTGCGGATGACTACTTATTAAAACCCTTTGACCCAAAAGAGCTGAAGGTCCGGGTTTCAAATCTCCTGAGTCAAAGGGAAAAACTAAAAAGCAAATACAGCAAGCTTTTATTACTGCAGCCTGCGGAAATTGAAATTTCAAGTACCCAGGAATCTTTTCTTAAGCTGGCGATGGAAATTGTCAATAAACACATGGATGACTCGTCATTCAGCGCCGCCCAATTTTGCACCGAAATAGGTATGAGCCGCATGCAATTGCATCGTAAGCTGACAGCTATGACCGGCCATTCAACTTCTGCTTTTGTACGGCACCAAAGATTGATTCGCGCTTCACAGCTACTTGCAGCGGGAGAACAGGTTTCTCAGGTGGCCTATGCCTGTGGGTTTGAAAATGTTTCTTATTTCGGCAAGGTCTTTAAGGAGGAATATGGGGTGGTGCCTTCCGAATACCGGCACGCCGGGACCTGACCAGTCTGCGTAAAACACTGCCGGTACAAGGCAACCCCTAGGGGGCCTCAATATGATTGCCGGACAAAAGCACCGGCTGACATTCAATTATTCCGGCACTCGAATTTTTCCTCAAAATATATTTTTTCTCAGAAAATCATTGCTAAACTTCCCATTTGGATCAAAGTCCCGGACAAGCTCCTTGAACTGTGTTAATTTTTCAATTCTGGCATGCAGGACCGATGGGGCCATTGTAAACAATTTCGCCCAGTGTGGCCGGACAAAATACGGGTCCAGTACCTGTTCAATGCGTGGTAGAATTTTTTGAACCGCTTCCCATTGAGGTTTGAATGTGAAATGAATGGAGACACAAGGTTTTTTATATGCCGGGCTCATCCAGTGATTGTCTTCTGCAATGGTTCTTACCTCAGAAATATATAAATGCGGGGTTATTTTTTCATTTAAAGACTCAATTGCCATAACCGCTTCGTAGCCATATTCCATGGGAATAAAGTATTCGGCTTGCAACTCTTCACCGCTGCTGGGAGTAAATTCCATTTTAAAGTGTGGCAGGCGTTCGTACCAGGCTCCCTCTATTCCCATTTGTTCGGTACAACTTTCCGCAGATTGGCTTTCAACGGGATGCAAATGCCGATCGGCAAGCGTACCCCCATAATACTCAGTTCCAGAAACGCTTTCCATGGCATCCGTACGGCTTTTTATCCAGACTTCATTGATGTTTTTATTGCGCCAATCAGTAAATAAACTAACACTATAACCGCTCGACATGATTGTATTAAAATCATTCTTCAGGGAACTCATAGGCATATTTCGATATACAACCTGCTGAATTTTGTAGGTGGGAAGCAGATCTAAAGTCACTTTGGTAACCATTCCCAGCGCCCCCAAGCCAACAACCGCTCCATAGAATTGCTCTGCGTCTTTATCCCTGGACAAATTAACTACTTCACCATTGGCTTTAACGATCTCAACAGCGCTGATACCTGAGGACAATGCCTGATTGTTTACGCCTGAACCATGGGTGGCAGTAGCACCGGCGCCGGCGATAGATATATGGGGCAAGGAAGCCATATTATGTAACGCGAAACCCTGATTTTCCAAATATTCACAAATATCGCCGTAGCGAACGCCAGCTTCTACCGTAACCGTTCCTCGCGCCTTGTCCAGTGAAACCACCTTTTTCATATTCCTGAGAGATACCAGGTTGTGCTTACTATCTGCTATGGTATTGAACGAATGCCTGGAACCAAGCCCTTTCAGGGATGGTAACTTTGTCACCAACGCCTGCACTTCCTCCAAAGAGGTTGGATAGTGAACATTATCTGTACTATAAGTGAGATTTTTTGCCCAATTCTTTAGTCCTGGCTTCGATTCTTTACAAGCAATCATAGGAGTAAAAACACTTCCGGCCATTATAGCAGAAGTCGTTTTCAAAAAAGTTCGTTTTTCCATGGTACCTATATTTAATTAAGTTTTGCTCTCACATCCGGGCCATTCACATCTTTTTTTGATATATCGAAATCAATTTATATTTTATAATTGGTTTACTAAATGTGAGTATTATAATTGACTTATAAAAATAGGTAGAGGGAATTCCTTAAAACCAGGGTTAGTTTCTAGTGGTTTTTGAAGGTGTCAATGGAATTAAAAGGCCGGTGAGATGACACCAGAGCACAATGGGATCTGAAAAACAAAGCACTGATGCTTGATTACATTACTCATTACGCAAAATAGTCGCCGGATTAGAACGCGCGGCGCGGAGGGTTTCAATGCATACCGTCAATAACGCGATAACGACAACAATCAACACGCCAGGTATGATGTCGAAAAAACCAAAACTGGCTTTATAGGCAAATTCTTCAAAGACTACCGTATTGACATAATAATAAGCCAGGGGAATAGCGATAATAGCGGCCAGGAAAAGGATCAGTATGAAACCCTTCCCCAGCTTGTAAATTAAATTTAATTCTGTCGCGCCAAATACTTTCCTTATACTAATTTCTTTCAAACGAGACTCGGTAGTAAATACCACCATCCCCAGTAATCCCATAGAGGCAATGGAGACGGCCAGAAAAGCTATAAAGCCTACGATAGTCATGATGGAAGCCTCATAATTATAGATATTTTTGATCTGATCATCATAAAATGAAGCTTCCATGGGATGTATGGCATCTATTTTTCCCCAGGCATTTTCGAGCTTCTCCATCGTCCTCAAAATGTCTTTGGTGTCCACCAAAAGGTTGAGATAGCCGTGACGGGGCGGCCCGAAAAGAAATACAAATGGGCCAATGTCACTGTGAACCGTCCCGTAATGAAAATCTTTAAGCACGCCTTGAATCACCTTTTTGTTGCCAGAAACCGTGATTTCTTCGCCGATCGCCTGCTCCGGCGTACCAATATCAAGTCTTTTCAACAACGCCTCATTGACGATAACCTGATTATTTACGGCGCTGTCGTGCTCACTACCTTTGATGAAGTTTTTGCCAGCCACAAATTCATGTCCATGAATAAGCAGATAGTTTTCATCCACTTCATTATAGTGAACACTTGTCGAATCCAAAGGATCTTTGTACTTGGCCCTTTTACCCCAATAATTGCCTGTACTGGTTACGATACCACTTTGCGATAAAAGCCTGATTTCCGGAAACTGGTTTATTTCATTTACCAAAGGGGCCGGGTCATTTCCAAACAACCGAAGGTTAATTATATTTTCTGTATTATATCCCAAATCAAAGGAAACCGAATATCGATATTGTTTGTAGATAAGTGTTACAGCTACAATGAAGGCAATAGAAATAGTGTATTGTGCCAGGATCAAAACTTTTTTGAAACTTATTTGTCCGAATACTTTTGACTTGGAGACATCTTTTAGCACCTTAAAAACTTTAACCCTGGAAAAGAATAATGCCGGAAAGAAACCAGCCAACAACCCAACTCCCAACGCCAATAATAGAAAATTGCCGATCAATGATGGTGTTAGTTGTAGGGTTACTATATCACGCATGCGTGGATCGATAATAAAGAAATAATCCCGTAAAACCATATATAATCCTATCGCCAGGGTAAGCGCAACAAAGGAGACAATGGTAGCTTCTACAATAAACTGCAGCCATACCTGGAAGCCCGAAGCACCATTAACCTTTCTGATGCCAACCTCCATTGACCGTCTTATCGAACGGCCCAGCGATAAGTTGGTATAATTAAAACAAGCGGAAACAATGACAACAATGGCCAGTAATAACAACATCCAAACCATTTTTCTTTCCATGCTCGTGCCAATAGTGTTGTTTAAATTATCTCCGGGAATAATCTGCAACAGGGGCTGCATATACGTCTGGATCACTGTATGCTCGATTCTATTATTTTCAATTTCACTTATCCTGTCAAGACCCGCCTGGATCGTAGCCGGATCCTGGCCTTTTTCTAGTTTGAAATATACGTAGTGATTCCACATGTTCTGCCAGCGATAAAAGTGGTCTTCCTCCTTACTGGCATTCGCGAAAGTTGCGTAGGATGCCAATACTTCAAACTGCAGATGAGAATTTAACGGTGGCGCGGCTACTATCCCGGTGATGGTATAAATTTCATCATCCAGTGTCACCTGTTTATTGATTGCGGACTTGTCACCAAATAGTTTTGTAGCCGCCTTATCGGTAATTACCAATGAATTTAATTCCTTTAACGCAGTAGTCGGATTACCTTCTAATAACTCAAAAGAGAAAATATTGAAGAATTCGTCCGAGGTCCAGAGAAACTCAAGAGGAACTGTTTTATCCTGATAAGTAATATCCCTGTCAGGGTTTCTTCGGAGAATTAACAAATGCTCGATCCCGGAAATCGATTCCCGTATTCTTTCACCTGTAATGGGAGATGTGGATGCATAGCGGGAGTTATTTTCCTCGCCAAGGTATGCATAACTATTATTGATCCTGTATATCCTTTCAGCATCTTTATGAAATGTGTCAAAAGTATTTATCTCTGAAATAAAGGCAACAAGTAGCAGCCCTACGGACATACTAATGGCTAAGCCAACCACATTGATCAATGAAAACAATGAGTTATGCCTGAGGTTCCGTGAGGATGTTTTAAGGTAATTTTGGAGCAATAACCCATGGCTCATAACAGTTGTTATCTTCGGTTTTCGAATGGTGTAAATTCTAAAAAATTTCAGCACATCCAGGACGTAGATCAACCGGGCCATCCGGATTCCTTTGGTATCGACATTGCGCAGATAATACTCATAAATATCACCCTCCAGATCTTCCAGTACTTGTTTATTGCAATACCAGCGAAGGAATTTGGTTGCCCATGAAGGTGGAGATGGCTGATTTTTCTTTTTCATTTGAAATGATCTATAACTACAGTTGGGATGATGCTCCATAATTGCTGCCTGACCTCATGCGACCTGCGAATCGCCGCAAATCCGGCGGCGGTAAGGCTGTAAAAACGCTTCCGCTTCCCCCCTCTTTCCGCTGACGGTTCGCCCAGCTCACTTTTAAGATATCCCTTCTCTTCCAGCCTGTGAAGAATCGCATGCACCACACCGAGCTTCACTTTGCGAGCGATTTGCTGATCTAATTGGTCAACGATGGCTACGCTATACGCCTTATCATTAAGACTCGCTACCGATAATAATACCACCTCTTCGAATTCGCCTAAATGCGTTCTTTTCATATTCTAATTATTTATTCATCAAATGTATGTATTATAATTGATATAGTCAACAGCCATTAAAAATCTTTCATTTTTTGCCCACCTAAACTCAACCTGGTCGCAGGTTTAACAAAGCGATCCTACGACCTCAATTATAAAATCTCACACTGGCTTCAGTTTTCAACTGAACGCCGAAAATGTGGCAAGTTTACAACTTGCTTTGTGTTCACGGAAGTTAAAAACTTCCCACATTTCCAGCTTCAGTCAAAGACTGAACCTAGTGTAGGCAACGAACGGTGCAGGTCCGGGACCCCAGGGGCTCACCGCTTATTCATGGCTTTTATTCTCTCCTGATTTAGAAAAGTTAGAATTTTCTGTACTTGCTTATCAATGTCCTTTACACCCCGGATGGTGTAAATCAGACTTCTTTTCTTTCCATCTGTGAGCTGATTGTACATTTTTTTAGCATCTATATCCTGATCAAGCAATACGCGTAAAACTTCCGGTTCATCTACCCCTAATGGGTTGGGATCTTCAAAAATCTCAAAGGATACCGGATCTCCCAATGTTTTCCCGAGAGCTTTCAATTGCTTAGTAGCCAAAATGATAAAGAAATTTCCATCACCAAAATGATTCAACCCACAGGAATAGGAAATTTTGTTGTCAATGACACATTTTAGCCGGGTTTTACGCTTTTTCTCAAACTTATTTACCGTAGAAGCATCTATCTTCAGGTAATAATAACCACCTTTTCGTTTTTCCAGTTGCTCTATGGTTTGCTTGAAGGTGAAGTGAGCCATATGTTTTGATGCCGTTGCCGGTCGGACTTTTTATAAAACCCCTCTGTTTTTATGCTCAGCCGGTAATAAACAATGATAGATAAACGCATTAACCGGTGTATCGACGCCATTGGTCCTTCCAAGTTTAACCACCGCGCCGGTAAGATATTCAAGCTCTGAAGGCCTGCCCTCTATGATATCTCTTTGCATGGAAGAGGTTGCTTCGTGTGGTAAACTGTCCACAATCTTCATAGCGTTGTCTTTATCGTGATCCTGCAGGGCTATTCCAAGCTGTTTTCCCACGGCATAGATCTCTGCAATCAGTGCTACTAATAAATCCCTGGTACCGGTCATTTCCCGGTTCACACCATAGGGAAACCTGGTAAGAGCTCCCAGTGCTCCGGTACAAATAAACATAAATTTCTTCCACAATGCGGCCTGAATATTGTCGGTAACAGTCAATTGAATACCGGCTTGCTGAAAAAGTGATTGTATGCGTGTTACCCTGTCTGATATCTCATGATCCAGCTCCCCGATAGCAATAGACGGTTCATACATCATATGATTGATGATGCCCGGGCTTTCTATCCGGCTGATAATTTTACATAAGCCACCAACCAGGTTTGTTTTTCCAACAACCTCCATAATTTCCTCATTGGCAAACACCCCATTTTGAAGAGGGATAATGATCGTTTCCGGCTTTATCAAATTTTTAACGGATGAAACCGCTTCTTTCACCTGAAAGGATTTCACGCCCAAAAGGATCAGGTCCATCGCCTCCAGACCTGATACATCATCAGTGGCTTTCGGGTTTGAAATAATAAAATCCCCCTGCGGGCTCAATACTTTTAAGCCTTGCCGCTTCATGGCATTCAGGTGCTCACCCCGGGCTACAAAAGTGACGTCATTGCCGGCTTGTGCCAGTTTCCCTCCAAAGTATCCTCCTACCCCACCTGTTCCATAAATCAATGTTTTCATAGTCAGCTGTTTTGATCATTGTTAGGCAAACTTCCTAAAACGCACTGTGAATTAAAAGAACCACGGTAATATTTTTAGTTTTATCAATCTTTCAAAGCGCTATTTAAGCAAAAAGCACACCCCGGTTGGGGTGTGCTGATTATTATGAAAAAACCTCTCGTGTTGTTTATGCGTTGGTTATTACGCATCAAAAAAAATTATAAAATTGTGCATTGTTTATATAAGTCGTTACCGGCCGTAGGATTGTAACCATGACCGGCGAAAGAATCATACAATTACAGGGCATTTCACCAATACCTTCCAGTTTAACTGATATGAAATTCGTCAGCAACACCGGGAAAATAAACCCAACGACCTTTCCGGTGGTGAGGTAAAACTTGTTTTTGGCGAAAACCAAGGTTTGTTTAACTTTAGCGATTGATTAGCTATTGAAAACACTTGTATATGATCAGGTTACCTAAGTATTTAATTTTGTGTTTAATCGGAACGCTGGTTTTGATGCAGTGTTCCAAAAAGAAAAGTGAATTGGCATGGGAAACCAAGCTATACACAATTGGGTCACAGTCCTCGCCAAGGGCGGCGGATCTGAATAAAGACGGGATCAAAGATATAGTCATTGGAGCGGCTCAAAATGAAAATCAGCATACCGATCAGGGAGTGTTAGCAATAGATGGCCAATCCGGTAAAGTCCTATGGAAACAGGAAGCGGAGGATCAGGTTTTTGGTTCAGCAACTTTTTATGATATAACCGATGACGATATTCCGGATGTTTTTATTGGCGGAAGATCTCCACATTTCAGGGCATTAGACGGATCAAACGGACAGGTACTTTGGGAGTATCAATTCCAACACCAGGATGACTCAATATTGCAACATGCCCGGTTTAACTTTTACAACAGTGTCCTGATTCCCGACCAGAACCAAAACGATTATCCGGAGTTACTAACGGTTAATGGCGGTAATGTAAAGGCGCTGCCATACAATACAGAAGAAAGATATCCAGGAGTGATGATGGTATTTGATAGCAAAACCGGAACAATATTGGCCGCAGACACCATGCCCGATGGAAGAGAAACCTATTTATCACCGGTATGTTTTGCTCAACCCGGAGGTGAAGACTACCAGATTATCTTTGGCACCGGGGGAGAAACCATTTCCGGAAACCTGTATCAGTCCTCCTTATCTGATTTAATGTCGACAGGGCTATCAAATGCGAAAGTGCTGGCATCAGAAACCGGCCATGGGTTTATTGCGCCGCCGTCCATTGCAGATATTACTGGTGATGGTTTTTACGACATTGTAGCCATTTCACACGCGAGCACGGTATTTGCAATTGATGGAAAAACCGCCAAAACTTACTGGGAAACAACCATCCCCGGTACAGAATCCAGTAATAGTTTTGCTGTTGGTTATTTTAACAAGGACGATATTCCCGACTTTTTTACATTTGTCAGCAAAGGCGTTTGGCCTAACAGTACCGCAGCCGTTCAAGTGATGCTGGACGGTAAAAATGGTACCATAGGCTTTCAGGATAGTATGGGATGCGTAACCTTTTCGTCTCCGGTGGCTTATGATTTGAATAAAGACGGTATTGATGAAGCCATTTTAAGTTACCATGATTTCAATTGCTACCGCGATTCCACCGATCTAAGTAATCTGGACATAGAGACTTTCCTGGTGGCTATAAATTTCTCGGATAACTCCGTAATACCTATAGACAGGAAAAAGAGGTTTAAAAACGTATTTGCTACTCCCTGGATTGGTGACTTGGATAATGATGGTTACCTGGATATTGTTAACAGCCAGTGTTACAGCCCTAATGCCAACCTGCTTTCTTTTCTTGGCATGAACGTCCGCAGGATAAGTACAAATATCCGTATGAATAAAAAACCGGCCTGGGGGGGCTATATGGGCGTTAATGGCGATGGCGTCTTTCCCATGGAAAAAGATTGACAGATTGAATAAGAGATTATTGTTCAGGTCATCCTGCTATTACCATTTCATTCAGTCATTGAATTGACAGTGTCATTGCATAACTCACCAAAAAACCTTAAACTTGATAATTCTGTAGTGATTTATATCGATGAAAAATCTTAATACTTTTTTATGTGTATTGTTGAGTGTGTTATGCTGCTGCAACCCAATAAGCGATTCTGATCAGGCGACCGCACCAACCGAACAAACTTTGTTTGAATTGCTCGATTCCGATAAAACCGGCGTCAATTTTAGCAACCAGGTAACTGATGGAGAACATTTTAACATTCTCACCTACAGGAACTACTATAACGGTGGCGGCGTGGCCATTGGCGATATAAATAATGACTCGCTCCCGGACATATATTTTACTGCAAATCAGCGCCCTAATCGGCTCTATTTAAATCAGGGAGGGTTTGTTTTTAAAAACATCACCGAGCAGGCTGGCGTAGGCGGAAAGAAAGCCTGGAGTACCGGCGTCACTATGGCCGACGTGAACGGTGATGGTTTGCTGGATCTCTACGTCTGCAACTCGGGCGATATTGAAGGCGGGCAAAAGGAAAATGAACTTTTTATAAACAATGGGGACCTGACCTTCTCCGAGCGGTCAAAAGAATATAACCTTGACAACGCCGGTTACTCTACCCATGCAGCCTTTTTCGATTACGATCTTGACGGGGATCTTGATTGTTATATTTTAAATAATAGCTTTCGGGATCCGAGCAAAATAGAGTTATACAGGAAAGTGCGCGAAGAAGCAAACGATCCCGGTGGAGATAAATTAATGCGGAATGATAACGGTACTTTTAAAGATGTTACGGTAGATGCCGGGATATACAGTAGCGACATCGGGTTTGGTCTGGGCGTGGCCGTGGGAGATTTAAACAATGACAACCTGCCGGATATTTATATTAGCAATGATTTTTGGGAAAGAGACTACCTCTACCTTAATAACGGAAATGGAACGTTTTCCGAAGATCTGATCAATCGAATAGATTATTGCTCCATTTCCAGCATGGGGGCTGATATTGCTGATATCAACAATGACGGCAGTCCCGAAATCTTTACCACCGATATGCTTCCGGCAGATAATTACAGGTTGCAGACCACCATGGTTTTTGATCCATATCACTTGGAAGACCTGAAATACAGAGCCAATTTCCACTATCAAATGATCCAGAACTGCCTTCATTTGAACGATGGCCAGGCCAGCTTTCAGGAAGTTGCCCTCATGTCGGGAGTCGCTGCAACGGATTGGAGCTGGGGGGCACTGATCTTCGATTATGAAAATGACGGCCACAAAGATATTTTTGTCAGCAATGGAATCGCCAGAGATCTTATGTCCAATGACTTCAGGGATTTTCTGGCGGACAGTGAAAGCCGAAATGCCATTGTACAGGAAAAAGGTAAGTACGACCAGCGCGATTTTATTTCGCACATGCCCTCCAACCCTTTGAGCAATTACGCCTTCAAGGGAAACAGTCAATTGCTATTTGAGGATCAGGCCTTGTCTTTGGGCCTGGGAGAGCCATCCTTTAGCAACGGCGCTGCCTACGCTGATCTCGATAATGACGGCGATTTGGATCTGGTGGTAAACAATGTAAATCAAACCAGTTTTATATTTAAAAACCATAGCGATCTGGATCCATCGAATCATCATTTAAAAGTTTCCTTCCGGGGGTATTCCCAAAATGCTTTTGGGATAGGCTGCAAGGTGACTTTAAAAAATGCCGGCAAAGTTTGGGTGATGGAAAATTATAATACCCGGGGCTTCCAAAGCAGTATTGAACCATCGCTATTGTTTGGTTTGGGCGGTGAGCAAAATATTGAAAAATTAAAAGTTGAATGGCCTGATGGCAAGGTAGAGGTTATTGAAAATGTAGGGGTAAGTCAAGAAATAATGCTGGCCCATGCAAATGCAAAATTGCCGGAGACGATAGAAATGGAACCACCCGCCCCGTCGATATTCCAATCAGTAGCCCTGCCAACAGATGCCCGGCATCGGGAAAACAGATATAACGACTTCGACCGGGAAATACTACTGCCTTATATGTTATCAACCGAAGGACCCAGGCTTGTATTGGGAGATGTCAACGGAGATAAGTTACAAGATTTCATATTGCTGGGAGCCTCAGGAGATCCGGATAAGCTGTTTATCCAAAAACCCGGCGGTCAGTTTGCCAGACTTCGGAACCTGGTTTTTGACCAGGATCATATGTTTGAAAGCACCTGCGGAGCCCTGCTTGACTATGATAGAGACGGAGATCTCGATCTAATGATTGGCTCAGGAGGGAACCAGATCGAAATGGACAGGAGCAATTTCCTGGTACGGCTGTATAAAAATAACGGACAGGGCGTGTTTAGCAGAAGCCCGGGCAACCTACCTCCTATTATTGGAAACTTTTCCACACTCGAAGCCGCAGACTACGATCAGGATGGTGCGATGGATGTATTTCTCGGCGCCCGGTCCGTGCCTGGGAACTACGGATTACCTCCCAGAAGCTATCTGCTAAGAAACGTAAATGGCACCTACCTGGACGAGGCTACCCCAGCGTTGGCAAACGCCGGAATGGTCACTGATGCCAGTTGGCAAGATCTTGATTCTGACGGTTACCCCGACCTTGTGGTAGTTGGAGATTGGATGTCAGTATCCATTTTCCATAATCAAAAGGGTAGTATAAGTAGCAAGCAAGCGATTCCGGCAAGTAACGGGTGGTGGAAACGGATAGAAGCTTCCGATCTTGATTCAGACGGAGACATAGACTTTGTCTTAGGTAACTGGGGCCTTAATTCCAAGTTCAGAGCCTCCGGCAGCAAGCCTCTTACCATGTACGTCAATGACTTTGATCAGAATGGAAAAAGCGAATTTATCCTGAACTGGTATCCACCGTTGGATGACCAACTTTATCCGTTTGCTACAAAAATGGAACTAACTACGCAACTTCCCGGAATCCGGAAGAACATATTGAAATATCAGGACTACGCTCCAAAAACCTATGACTCATTGTTCAATTCACAGGACAGGAAGGAGGCAATTGCCTATCAGGCCGATTTTCTTGAGAGTGCCATACTTTGGAATGAAGGAAATAATCAATGGAGCCTGGATCCTCTTCCTCTGGAGGCTCAGGTTTCGCCGGTATTTGCCATTGTAGCAAAGGATCTTGATGGCGACAATCAAACTGACATTTGGCTTGGTGGTAATTTTTATGCCCTAAAACCTCAGGTGGGGCGTCATGATGCCAGTCGGGGAGTTTTCTTAAAGGGTAATCCAGAAAGAAGTTTTGTCCATATGCCAGCAAAAAATGCTGGAATATATGTAACCGGAGAAGTTAGAGATGCTCACGTTGTAAACACTAGTGAGGGATTAAAGTTATTGGTTGCCAGAAATAATGATACGGTTTTGTATTTCCAAAAACCATAGTGGTAATTTAAATTTATCGCTATAAATCTTATTGATTTGCCCAAATTCCTTCTAACCATTCCCTTCCTACAGTCATTTAACCTACAATCATTAAAAAAGCCCCAACCGTTGAAGTTGGGGCTTTTCTTTAATATTTAAACTAAATTCAAGCACTTAATCCGCTCCACCGGCCCACCAGACTAAAGTAGTATACTCGTCCGGGGTAGTTTTACCGGCATCAAAATTTGGATTAGCAATTTCGAATTCCGGATAACGCAATCTTTGCGGTATGGTACCATTGGTTTCATTACCAGGAAAGTCTACTGGTGTCAATGTAGGGAAACCTGTTCTCCTCCAATTTGACCATGACTCCCACCAGTTCAGGAAACCGTTGACCCACAACTGCTCACCGATCATTTCCAATGCGGGCTTAGTCACTCCGTAAGGATAGGCGGCCAAGTATGCATCGACGGCAGCGTCATCAACAGTCAGCGAAGCATCGTAAGGGGTAAAGTGTTGCATAGATGCCCTTACACCATTTCCATAGTGGGTTACAGCGTCAGTAGCGCCTCCTATTCCTCTTTCGGCGGCTTCTGCCAGCAACAGTTCAACTTCACCGTAGTTCATAATCATGTATGGCTCGTCATCCTGCATCAACAGGAAGTTGATCCTGGAATAGGTATCGGCAGCCACAACAGGAAATCCCTCAATGACATCAAGACCTGCCTGATCCTGGCCATTGGGCATTCCTTTTTGATTCAAAGGATCGGCATCCTTTACCACATACTCTGAAGGGCTCCAGTCGACAATTCCTCCGCTGAGTATCATCAACCGCGGGTCATCATCAGCCGCGGAGTTAGGATCTGTTCCCTTCAACCAGTCTACTAAAGTATTACTTAAGTAGGAAGGCTGTCCACCATCGCCAGGAAAAAAGGCACGGGAGATACCATTCTGATTTTGCCATTCTGATGGACCTATGTCCAGGGGTACCCATACGTTATCGTCGTTGCTGGCCATTACACCTCCGGCAATAGCTTTAGCCACATAGGTGTCCGCTAAAGCCTGATCGACGTTGGAAATACGCATGGCTGCCCTTAACATCACGGAGTATCCAAACTTTTTCCATTTGGCTATATCTCCGTCAAAGAACAGATCAGCGGCACTGAAACCCTCATCGGGGTTAGAAGCGTTTAATGCAGCGCTGGCCTCATCCAGTTCCTTTAAAATATCTGCATAAACCGCAGATTGGGTATCATATTGAGGGAAGAATATCTGATCCTCTGCGGTGGCCTTCAATGCTTCGAAATAAGGAATTCTTCCATAAAAATCCGTCAATCGTTGAAATCTCCAGGCTCTCAGGATCCTGGATGCCTCACGCATATTCAGGTTTTTACCTTCGGCAAAACCACCGGGTCCGGTTTGCTGCAGGATATCAGCAAGGTTTTTCAACTGATCTCCATATCCCCATCGAAATGGCGCATGGGAAGTTTCCGAGTTGTGCGTGTAACGGTCTCCCGGAAAAATACCTCCCTGACCGCCATTGGCCAGGTGCTGAATAGCATAGGAACACATGCCAATATTGGTTCGCCAATCGATAAACCGGTTATCACCGGAGGAACCACCGGAAGCCGCGCTCAATTGGGCTGCGGTAAACAGGAAATTCATGTCGATCTCGTTAACTGCTTGAGGGTTAATGTCCAGATCGTGTAATTCGTCTGTGTCACATGCCACCACCAATAATCCACAGGTGATCATCATGCACAGTATCTTATATATAGACTTCATTTTGATCTTCATTTTTAAATTAGAATTTAGCTCTCAAGTTAAACCCATAGCTCCTGGTGGCGGGCATGCCGAAGTAGTCCAGTCCCTGAGCGTTGTTACTGCTGTAGGTTGACTCAGGATCAATATTATCCACATTTGAGTGGATAATGGCCAGGTTTCGTCCTACAAATGACAGCGACACGCTGCGAAGTGGCGTATTAGCCAACCATTTCTGAGGTAACTGATATCCAAGAACCACCTGTCGCAACTTGACAAAGGAGGCATCGTAGATAAAGTTCTCCTGTGCCCTGTTACCTAACTGATTCCAATAGTTTTGTGCCTCACCGGGAGTAAGTGTCTTGGTAAACGGCTCAAATACATCGGGTGAAGTTTCGATAACGCCGGTCACAGTAAGAGGAGCCTCTCCTGCACGGCCCTGAAGCGTCTGCTTATGGTAGCCGGCCTGGGTCATCCTTACATTGGTTCCGGAATAAATATCACCACCTGACTTAAAGTCAATCAAAAATCCTAAATTAAAGTTTTTCCAACTCAAGTCGTTGTTTATACCCCCGGTGAAATCTGCCACACCATTACCAATAATTTCAAAATCATTGGTAGTTATTGGCGTTCCGTTTTCATCAAAAACCAATTGTCCGTCAGGAGATGTCTTCTGAACTCTTCCCCTGATCGTTCCATAAGGGCTTCCGACCACATGGAATACAGCCGCAGAACGGGTTCTTGGTTCTTCCACAAACAATTCATCCTGCCCTTCTATCAGTGAAACTACCTCGTTATCGTTTTTAGCAAAGTTCAATGACACGTTCCAGGTAACTTCTCCTTCAATGGGTGTTCCAGAAAGTAAAATCTCGATTCCCTTGTTACTGATCTCTCCCAGATTCACACTGGTAGTGCCGAATCCCGAAGCCTCTGAGATACCTGCATTTAATATGTCATCTGTCGTTTTCTGATCATAATAGGCAAAATCCAATCCCAGTCGGTTATTGAAGAATCTTACGTCAAAACCAAATTCTAACTCCCGTGAAGTAAATGGCACAAGATTGGCATTTGGTAAGTTCCCACGGTTACCCCCTGCTGATGAGAAAGAAGCCACCGGTCTTCCCAGGTGCGGATTCTTTAGTGAGTAGGTCAGCCTGGTCTGGTAAGCTCCAACAGAGTTGGCGTTACCCACTTCTCCCCAGGCAGCTCTGACTTTGGCGAAACTGATGAAATCAGGTAGCACATCAACAGCATCCGACAATACAAAACTTAATCCTACCGACGGATAGTCGATACTGTTATTATTAACATTCAGCTGAGAGAACCAGTCCCTACGCCAGGTACCGGTTACATACAGGAATCCATTCCATGATACCTCGCCGGAAGCAAATATTGAATTGATCCCGTTTTCGTTAAATCCGAAACTGAAATTTCGTTGTTCTGCATTGTTGATTGCCGCGAAAAATGGCACGTTAAATCCGTTGCCGTTAGCGCCAATGCGTTCCCAACTGGCCCGCATTCTATTACCACCAACAAATGCATTTACACCAAGTTTTCCAAACGAATCGTCATATCCCACGATCCACTCCAGGTTGGTTTCCCTTACCCTGGTCTCTTCTTCATTCATAGATCCTCCGCGCTGGTAACCAGTTCCCTGAGGCGTCAGGTTGGTTCTTCTTTGTGTCGACCAGTCAATACCGGCGCGACCCTGAACGTAAAGGAAATCGGTGATGTCATATCTCAAACGACCGTTACCGATAACCCGGTCCCTGATATCTGAGTCAATAAACTGATGTACTGCCCAATAAGGGTTTTGACCCCACAAATTAGTGGACTGCTGGAATTCTTCACCGGGAGACTTGCCATCGACAATGGTTATACCCTGTGCTGCCTGCTGTTCTTCACTGGGAACTGCTCCGGGCTTTGCAGGATCACCTATATAGGTGAGGATATCCATATCACCGGGGATATAATACATACCCAGGATTCCATTACCGGGTGAATCCGATAATCTTGGTCTGTTCTGCGCATCTTCGTGAGAGTAAAGGATATTTGCCGAAAGACTCAGCTTCTCCCCAAATTTAGATTGTGTGGAAAGTGATGCGTTAAAACGATCAAACCCGGAATTGGGAACTACTGATTCATTTCTTAGGTCGGCCAGGGAGAGTCTGAAGTTTTGTTTTTCGTTTCCTCCGCTGAAAGCCAGGCTATTGGTCCAGGTATAACCCGTTTCGAAAAACTCGTCCCATTGGTCCCCCTGGTAACTGTACTCTCTTACCACTCCGTCCCAATGTAAAACCTGCGATCCGTCAAATCTCGGTCCCCAGGCCTGTCGTCCCCAACCGCTAAATGCGTTGGTCAGGTCGGATGGATTGTTTGGATCAGTGGCTTTGGTAGCAACTCTCTCCTCAAGGGTCGGTCCCACTACGGCACCACTTCCATGTGAAGTTTGAAAATCTCTTTGATCATTGATGGTTTCAAAAACATAATTTGAATTGAACTCAACACCAATCCCTTTACGGTTCGTACCTTTTTTGGTGGTAATCAGGATTACCCCATTGGCTGCTCGAGATCCGTACAGGGCAGCAGCACTGGCTCCTTTTAGCACAGTGGTAGATTCGATGTCGTCCGGATTGATACTGGTCATCCCGTCTCCCCGGTCAGTTCCACCCCAAAGTCCTGCCTGTCCATTGTTATTGTTAGTCATAGGTACCCCATCAACCACATATAAAGGCTGATTAAGGTTGGAGCCAAGGGTTTTAGCACCCCGAATAACCACACGTGAGGACCCGGCAGGTCCGGAACTAATGTTGGATACATTGACCCCGGCAACCCTACCGGCCAACTGGTTGACAAGGCTGTTTTCACGAGCCATGGTGAAATTCTCACCGTCAACCTGCGTCACCGAGGACTGCAAAGCCTTGATTTGTCTTTCTACACCCAAAGCGGTAACCACCACTTCTGCCAGGTGTCGAACGTCGGGTTCCAGCGTAACATTTACGACGCTGCGACCAGCAACTTCTTGTCGCTGATCTAAGAACCCAATAAAAGAAAAGCTTAGAGATGCTCCATCAGGAACGTCGATACTGTAGTCTCCGTTACTATCGGAAACAGTACCCCGCTGTGTACCGGTAATCTGGATGTTTACACCCGGAAGTGATTGCCCCAGGTTATCCGTTATCTTACCGGTGACGACGTTTTGAGCCTGCAATGGTGCAATCCCAAAAGACAATACTAGTAGTAATAATAGTAATTGTTTGTTCATCTTGCATAAGATTTAGTTAAATAATTAATTTGAATGGTGTTCGTGATTGGCTTAATAAAATGCTTGACCAAAATAATGTGTGATAGCGCAAATGTTTCAACGATAGCTTAAATTAGCCATTATCCAAGCCTGGGCACGAGGGTAATTGTAACAAACTTGAGGGGTAAATGTAACAAAGCCTGATAAATCGGCTCAAATGGCCGATTGCATTTAAAAACTTATGGTTTTTGTAAAAAAAAAAGTAAATTTCTACTAATTGCTTTAAGATCACGGTGGGAATAGTAAATATTTTATGAACTTCACAAAATACAGTTGTATAGCACAATTATTAGAACAGGGTAAGGGTTTATTCCTGAAAAGCTATTTATTGATAATAGCCTTGTCGATTTGCTCGCTGAAGCACCAGGCTCAAAATAGTAACACGCTGTTTACTTTAATGGAGAGTACCCATACCGGTATTGATTTTGAAAACACCATTATAGATACCAAAGACCATAATATTCTTATTTATTCTAATTATTATGGCGGGGCCGGCGTTGGCGTCGGAGACCTGGATAACGATGGCCTCCAGGATCTCGTCTTTGCCGGCAACCTTGAAAATGACAAATTCTTTCGCAATTTAGGGGATCTGAAATTCCAGGATGTGACCGAAGCGTCGGGAATTCATAGTAATGGTGGGTGGTCCAGCGGCGTACTTATCGCAGATGTAAATAACGATGGGTGGCTGGATGTATATATATGCCGTGAGTTGTATGACAATCAACCCGAACTGCGAAAAAATCAGCTATTCATCAATCAGGGAAAGGCCGGTAAGAAACAATTTCCAACTTTTGTGGAAAGTGCGGCTGCTTATGGATTAGATGATGACAGCAGAACCCGACACGCTACATTTCTGGACTATAACAAGGACGGCTATATTGATCTATTCCTATTAAACCAACCCCCCAACCCAGGTAATTTTTCGGAATTGTACGGTACCAAACCTGGTCCGGAGTTCGCGCCTAAACTGTATAGAAATAACGGGAACGAAACTTTTACAGATGTTACCGCGCAAGCGGGCGTAGGCAAGGCGGGTTATCCTAATAGTGTAACCGCCAGTGATTTCAACAACGACGGCTGGACCGATCTTTATGTGGCAAACGACTTTGAATCGCCTGATTTTCTTTACTATAATAATGGAGACGGTACTTTTACAAATGGGCTGGAGAAGTCGACAAATCATATTTCGTATTTCAGTATGGGGGTAGACGCTGCCGATATAAATAACGACGGTCGTCTGGATCTGATGGTACTGGACATGGTTGCCGAAGATAATTATCGTCTGAAAGCGAATATGAGCGGAATGGATCCTGATAATTTCTGGAAGGTTGTATCGAATGGAGGATATTATCAATATATGTTTAATACCTTGCAAATCAACCAGGGGGCCGTTTCAAAAGAGATGCCTTTTTTTAGCGATATTGCGCAATTAGCCACTGTTTCCAGCACTGATTGGAGTTGGTCCAACCTCATCGCTGATTTTGATAACGATGGGTATAAGGACATTCATGTTACCAATGGGCTTCTTCGCGATATTCGAAACACCGATGCTGATAAGAAATTCTCCAATTATGTTGATGAGGTGGCTTATGACTGGATCGATAAAAACCCTAATGCCGGAGAAATTAGTATTTGGGAAATTCTTGATCTGGATGAAGCTTTGAAAATCGTCCCGTCACAGAAACTCGCTAATTATGCCTATAAAAATAATGGCGATTTGACTTTCTCAAAGGTTACTGCCGAGTGGGGTCTGGATCAGCCCACTTTTTCCAACGGCTCAGCCTATGCCGATCTGGATAACGATGGCGACCTGGATCTGGTAATTAATAACGTAAATGAAAAAGCCTTTCTTTATAGAAATAATTCGGAAATATCAGGCAACAACCATTACCTGAGGGTCAAGCTAACCAACAAAAAATCCAATCAGTCTATATTCGGAGCCAAAATCCAATTGTCACAACAGGATCAATCCCAATGGTACGAATTTACGAACGTGCGGGGTATGTATTCTACCAGTGAAAACGTAGCTCATTTTGGGTTGGGCGCCGAGACCACCATCAAAGAGCTGGTGGTGACCTGGCCGGACGGAAACATCAGCAGACATAAACAATTGGGTGTGGATCAGGAAATAATCATAGATTACCAGCAGGCAGTTGAATCCAAGGTTAGCCCATCACCATCTGTTACCTATTTTAGTGATTTTGAAGGGTTGCAACCAGTGCATAAGGAAAACACTTTTGATGACTTTGAAAAACAGGTGTTACTGCCCCACAAAATGTCACAATTCGGCCCGGCGCTGGCGGTAGCAGATATCAATGGTGATGGCTACAGTGATTTCTTTATTGGAGGAGCCAAAGGTCAGCGTGGAAAGCTGGTGCTACAGGACAAAAAAGGAAATTTTGCTGAGCTGGATTCCTCTTCCCTGCTGGCCGATAAGGATCAGGAGGATGTCGATGCAACCTTTTTTGATAGCGATAATGATGGAGATATTGATCTTTATGTGGTAAGCGGCGGTAATGAATGGGAGCCCGGTAATAGTAATTATCAGGACCGGCTTTATTTAAACGATGGAACCGGTCGGTTTGAACGGTCCCCCGGATTACCTGAACTTACTGAAAGCGGATCTTGCGTAAGACCTTTCGATTACGATAACGACGGCGATCTGGACCTGTTCATAGGAGGCAGGCATGTACCCTGGTCATACCCATCACCAGCCGACAGTCGGATTCTGGAAAATAGAAATGGACAGTTTACCGATGTTACCGGGAATATTGCTCCGGATCTAAACCAGCTAGGTATGGTAACTGACGCGGTTTGGACAGACCTAGACAGCAACGGTTTTACTGACCTCGTGGTTGTTGGCGAATGGATGCCAATTACCATTATAAGTTATGACGGTAAAAAGTTTAGCAACCTAACCAGGAAAAAGGGTATTAGAAATTCTGAAGGATGGTGGTATAGCATCGCCGCAGCGGATATGGACCAGGATGGTGATGAAGATTTGATTGTTGGAAATTTGGGCCTGAACTATAAATACCGGGCCACCGCGGCTGAGCCTTTTGAAGTTTTTTACAGCGATTTCGACGAAAACGGGCAAAAAGATATTGTACTTAGTTACTACAACTTCGGCGACCGGTATCCTTTAAGAGGGCGTTCCTGTTCGGCTCAGCAGGTGCCTGATATCAAATATGATTTCCCAACATATACCCAGTTTGCATCTGCAAATTTATTGGATGTGTATGGCCTGGATAAATTAAAACCGGCCTTACATTATGAGGCGAAAACTTTTGCCAGTGCCTTTATTGAAAACCAGGGATCGGGAGAGTTAAAAATGTTTGATTTGCCAAACGAAGCGCAAGTATCATCTGTCAATGATATTTTAGTGGCAGACGTTAACAAGGACGGTCATAAAGACCTGATCCTGGCGGGTAACCTTTTTACTGCTGAGGTTGAAACCCCCAGGAATGATGCCGGAGTAGGGCTTTTGCTTTTGGGAAACGGACAAAATAATTTTAAGCCTGTTCCGGCTGCAAAAAGTGGGCTTATGCTCCCCTACGATGTTAAACGCATGGCCCTTTTACCTACACATAACTCCAATTTAGTCCTGTTTGGCGTAAATGACGGACCTATGGAGTTTCTTTTGATTAATAAGCACGGTGGTTTTTAAACATGCCGATAATGAATTAACGCCCCTTAATCAAGCAACTGACTGGTAATTTAACTGATAGCAATGATTAAGAAATCGTCACTTAATGAGCTGGTTCTTAACGTCTTTACCTGGTTTTTGCACCTTTCTGGGCTGCCAGCCAGGATGTTTAAATAGATACCCCCAGACTTCTCTCCGATTCCGCGCCTTGCCAAGATCTTTTACAATGTTAATATGCTCGTGAAAATTGACTTTGAGAGGATGGATGGTGTTGATGGGTTCTGTAAGACCATAGGTTGGCCTGAATATTTCTTCCTGGAACGTACCAAATATACGATCCCAAATAATCAAAAAAGCACCGTAATTCTTATCCAGGTAAATGTTGTCCGAACCGTGATGAACCCGATGATGAGAAGGTGTATTAAAAATCCATCCAAACCACCCCATTTTACCAATCAGTTCTGTGTGAATCCAGAATTGATAGACCAAAATGAATCCAATAGCCAGGAGGACGATCAGCGGATGAAATCCCATGAGGATGGCGGGGGTAAAAAATATCCAGGTCACAAAGTTATCGATGAATGACACTCTTAAAGCCGTGGTATAGTTATATATAGGCGAGCTATGATGAATAGCATGGTAGGTCCAAAGGAAGCGGATTTCGTGCTCCCAGCGGTGCTCCCAATAATAAAGGAAATCCACTACAATGATCGCGAGGATGGTAGTCCACCAGTTGACCGGAATTTGCCAGGGGATTATACTTTCCATCAGGAAAAAACCGCCCACCAGTAGTGATGTGCCCGCTTTTTCAGTCAGCTGGGCGGGAATGAAGACCATAAGACTGGCCCACATTTCTCCCAGCCGCCACTTGTCGATTTTTTTGTGATACAGTTCCCAACAAAACTCCACGATGGCCAGCCCAACTGAGAATACAAAAATAGCCAGTATGACGACCCCTACATTATCTTCTGCTTTTGCAATTATTTCCTCCATGACACTTATAAAAATATTTATTTAACTGGAATACATATTTCGGTTAAAGGCGCTTCTCCTGTTGCTCCGAAACCACCCTTCACATACAATTCCAGGACAGGCTTATCCATGGGCTCAAAAGCTTCCTTTATAAGCCACTGGCCATAAATCAGATCATAAGTATCCTCCATACTTTCATAACTCCCCCGGTGGGTAAAGATGGCATAATTTTGTTTTTCTATGTTTTTAATATCCAGAAAACCAGAAGGTTGAATATCAACACTTCCAGTTAAAGTTATAGCACAATTATATCTACATCTATCAGGTTGCGCAATATCCTCATCGTCTATGACTTCACCCAGGAACAGGGTTTCGTCCCCCAATAATTTATGCTTTTCGGCGTACTCAAGTAATAGTAGCCAGCAGTCATCAATTGCCTGAATATCATAAGAGCCATGGTACGGAAGGTAAAGCACTTTCAAATCAGGTAGCGTCTCTAAGCGGTAGTTAATATTGCCCGTATTTTCTTTCATGTTGACTTCATTTATTTGTTTCCATAATTGCATCTCGTCATTTTTCTTTTTTCGAAATTGGAGGGGTGAGCTCCCATAAATGCTTTTAAAAGATTTGTTAAAAGCCTGCAGATCACTATAGCCCGCCTCATAGGCAATATCGGTAATGCTTTTTTCCGTATACAGTATTTCCTTTGCTGACGCTTCTATTTGCAGCCGCTTGATGCAGCTGCCAATCGATTCCCTGTAGACGGCCTTAAAGATCCGGTTAATATTCCTATATGAGTAGCAGGCGATATCGCTAATTTGTGCCGGGCTGATTTTATCCTTGAAATTCGCCTCAACAAAAGCCCTCACAGCTTTCAGGCGATTTATTTGGGTTGAATTTTCCATAAAGCAAAACTACCAAGATTATTGGCTACCCCTGTGGTTAGATCCGGACAATTTTGATAGCTTACTTCATTCGGGAAAGCCATATAATTAAGTGTAGCGACCGTTAGCCCACAGGTTGTTAAATACAAGATCATCATCTTTACTACCGATCTACTTGCCGATAACACCCTAATGAAATAACTTTGCTTCCCAAATATGCCATTAATAAAGCCTAAATACCGGGGAATACTCCGAGATTACCTGATAGGCTGGTTTGTCGCCAGCCTGGTATGGGAATTACTTAGAAACATTGGTCAGCCCGCATCACTTGCTTCCGAGTTAACTTTCTCCATGCGCGTAATTGTTTTCATCATTACCTGGCTTAGCCAGGGGCTATTCTTTGGTTTACTGGATATTTTTATTGAGCATTACATCTTCGGAAGAGTTCGTTTTATCAAACTATTGCTCTCAGCTCTGGCCCTGCAGCTGGTGGTGATGATGGCTTTAATCGTATTATTATTTTATATCTTCAGAGCTCTGGACCTCGCTAATATGCCTGATACGTTAGCAGGATTTATCCTGTTACCGGTAATTCCTGTTGCCCTGGTTTATGCCATGATTGTCAACTTCTGCATTAGCGTTGTGGTCTATATTAATATGATGCTGGGTAACGGAAACCTGCTCAGATTGATACGGGGAGAATTCTATACACCAAAAGCCGATATCCGGATATTTATGTTTCTCGACCTGCGAGGATCTACCACCATCGCCGAGCGCCTGGGCCACATCCGGTATAGCCGTTTAATCCAGGACTGCTTTTATGATCTGGCGGTTGTACATGATTATAAGGCTGAAATTTATCAATATGTGGGAGATGAAGCGGTTTTGGTATGGCCTGCTAACATAGGTTATAACGCCATTAATTGTGTCAAGGCTTTTTTTGCCTTCCAAAACAGGATTAAAGAAAGGGCCGCGATTTACAAAAGCAAATACGATATTATTCCTGAATTCAAGGCCGGCCTCAACATTGGCGAGGTAACCATTGCCGAGGTCGGTGAACTTAAACGGGAAATTGCCTATCATGGCGATACTATCAATACAGCCGCCAGGCTTGAAGCCTCCTGTAACCGTTTGAATGCTGACTTACTGGTATCTGAAAACCTGTTAAAACAGCTTGAGCTGGAACCCTGGTTAAAATCAGATTTAAAAGGTCAAATTCAGTTAAAGGGAAAACAATCCGCCGTCAATATATACGCCATTGAAAAGGTGACAGGAAGTGGCATAAAGGGTATAAGTTGATTTCAGCCCTATATGCTATGACTAACTTTTCACCTGCCGTCTAAAAACTAAAATTATCAGGATCCGGTCCAATTCTTCGTCCCTGGTCCAAGGCGTCTATTTTGGCCACCTCCTCAGGCGTCAATGTAAAATCAAAAATATCTGCGTTACTGACAATCCTTTCCTTTTTTACAGATTTAGGGATCGTTACAACACCCTTTTGAAGATTCCATCTCAAAACCACCTGCGGAATGGTTTTTTGATGTTTTTCTGCCAGTGTTTTCAGCGCTTTAACATCAAATATCTCTCCGCGCATCAACGGCGACCAGGCCTCGTATTGAATGCCATGATCTTTGCAAAAATCCAACAGGCTTTGCTGAACCAATCGCGGATGGAATTCCATTTGATTAACCATAGGAATATGTTCCGCATCAGTCAGCAGGTCTTCCAGGTGGTGTTGCATAAAATTGCTTACGCCAATGGCTTTGACTTTTCCCTGTTTGTAAAGTTCTTCAAGGGCTTTCCACGTATCCTTGTATTTTTCCTTTACCGCCCAGTGTATAAGATAAAGATCCAGATAGTCCATTTGAAGCCTTTTAAGACTTTCTTCGAAGGCCTTGATGGTAGTCTCATACCCCTGATCGCTATTCCAGACTTTAGAGGTTATAAAAACGTCCTCTCTTTTGAGGTCACTGTTTCTAATAGCTTTCCCTACCCCTTCCTCATTTTTGTAAATGGCTGCCGTATCAACATGTCGATAACCGGCCTCTAAGGCATGAGCAATGGCCTCTTCTACCTCATTACCATCTTTTGCCAGAAAAACTCCCAATCCAAAATAGGGCATTTTGACCCCGTTATTTAATGTTACAGCGCCGTCAATTCCGTTAATGTTCATTTTTACCCAGGTTAAAATTTTGCATGTAAAAATAGAATTAACGGCTAATACCATCTCATGGTTTATAAATGTTGCCGGAATCCCGTACTACCGAGTTATTCCCTGACAATTTTTAAAACATGAACTTCGTTTCTTATGGTAACTTTGATTAAATACAATTCCGATGTGTGGCTAATCTTCCATCTTACTCATTTCCTCCTCAAAGGTCTTTTTAAACTTTTCGTAATCGTAATCAATCCGCAGCCTTTCGTCTTTGGACAGTCTTTTATTGTATTTGGCCACCAGATCACTTGCCGAAAGTTCGATAGCCAGGTAGGTCTTATATTTTCCCTCTGCTGTTCTTGTCTGTTTTTCGCAGATTATTTTGGTGCCGGACAGTTCCTGGTTTACCACTTCCCTGTTGAGTGACTCGAAACGTTCCTCTATCTCTTCTTTATTATTAAACTCCCTGGAATTAAGATAGTTATCAGTAACAGCTTTAATTGTTGCTTGAATATTCCCAGCCAACTCTCCCCTGGCATTGGTAAGGGCTTTTTTGCGGGAGGCCATTTGATCCAGGCTTTCTCCCAGCGAATTTGCCCTGAAGGCCTTTTTGGTGCTAAAATACGACGTTCCCGAACAAGGCACGATAACAGTGGTCTCTCCTGCCGGGGTGGGGTTTTTCCTGGCAGTTCTTTTTGATGAGTTACAGGCATTTAAAAAAATTATACCGGTAGTAACTATAAACGAGTATAAGATAATTCTTTTCATTTTTTTGTAGTTTAAAAAACGTTTTTGATAAATGGATAAATAATTTTTTCTTTTAACAATGGGGCCACATTTTCTATGGCCCTGGCTCCTGCGGCAGGAAACGATGAATGAATGCCTTTTACATTAAGTAATTGGTCACTGTATATTTGCTCATTGGCAGCATTGTAAAGGCTTACTTCAACATCGGCCCAACATACATATAGTCCGCTGGCTTCATTACCCTGCCTGGTGGTAATTTTATAGGTGAATCTAAAATCAGACTTTTGAGGGTTATCAGTAAAAACAAAGCGATAGGCACTCAGTAAATTGATCAGTTCGGGCTTGATTGTTTGTCTTCTCACATTGGTTCCCAGGTTATATTCCTCCCCTTCAATGTGAATTACGGTGGTTGTCAACGAAATGGGAATGTCAAATTTGGGATACTGGAAGGACTCGGTGAACCTGCTCAAAATCACATTGTCTTTCCAGGATGACCGCCACGTATCCACCGGCATTTCCAGGGTGAGCAACGTCTGCCCGGCCAATTGATGAGCATCCAGAACCACCTGTCCGTTTTGATTGGTCATTAATCGCTTACCATCAGTTGTCAATAAAAATCCCTTAACCGCATGCCCCCGACAAACAAACGTAATAACCGCAGATGAGCCTTTTACTGGATTGAAACGAATTGCGTTCTCTTCTATCTTCAGATCGTGAAGAATTTCCTGAATGGCTTTGGAACAGTAAGGAATGATTAATTGCCTATCACCATCTATATCGGCAGCAACAGGTTGATTCAGGTATTTTTTCAACACGTCCACTGCTTTCAAATAATTATTAATGGCTGTTAAAAATTTCCCTTGTTTTTCCGACATGCTGGCAATTTCCAGATGTTCTTCCGCTATCGCCTTGGCTATTTCAACCTTCTCCTTTTTTAATTGATGATACCTGGACTTGGATAGTCGGTAGGCCACCCAATAGGTATTGTCATCATGCCACTCATTCCAAATTTCAAAGTCGGAAAGTTCTTCCGAGGTGCTGGATTTGATATATGCTTCATATTTTTCATAAAAGCGACTTCCGAATTCATTTTGATACAAAAAGGTGGACGCATCGATTGTTACACTGATTTCCGACGACATATCTTCCAGCGCTTTGTCCTTCGCCATCCGGCGATAGTCCTGAACATACGTGTTAGCACTGCCGATGCCCACATAGTACCCCTCCATAACAGGCTTGACCGTTACCCAAACCGGTCTATTCTCTCCTCCCGTTTCAACGACGGGAACATTAGAATTTTCCGGCCGGGTACCGGAAATGTGCGGGGAACAGGCCGCTATCAATAACCACAGCCAGCATAAGGTGTTTTTACTTTTCACTGCTTACCTCCCGACAACGATTTTTTTATACCTGCCACTACGTCTGCCGCCAGTTGCGCTTCCAGTTCCACGAAAAGCTGACTTTCTGTTTTCAGAGACTTGTGCTGGTTAAAAGCTGCCCTGAATTCCTCCAGGTATGGCCCGGATTGCACTATTTGATCGTTTCTTGCAGGAAGAAGCGAATTTGGATCACCCGTATAGTCGGCAGATATCACTTCATCCGCAATACTGGCGGCTACTTTTTTCGCCATCAATATATTGCCTGTTTGTACTTCAAGGAGCTTATAGTGTAGTGATGCCGTTATGGAAGCCTGCTCCAGGTTTTCACTATACTGACGGGGCAGGAACTCTCTCTTTACACGCCAATTTCCGCCCCCATCAAAGACTTTGGACTCCACCATTTCATAAGCCGTCAGTTGCCTGATCTGCGAAGGTAGCTTATTGTATTGCAAGTCTTCCAGGCGAATCATCAACAACTGTCGCACGCCCTTCAGCAAACCCGGTGCGGCTACCGTATTTTCATCGAAGAGGCCGGTGAATGCCTGTTTTTGTTCCTGAACCAATAGATCCAGGTCTTCCCGCTCTATCATGGTTAAAAGCGGGTGAGACCAAACGGCCATTTGGGACAGTACCGCGGTCTTCAATGCCTTCGACTTTAGGTTTTCCGTGCCGGTTAAATCCACAATGGCCACCGACATGCTCCCTTGTATTTTTGATTGGTTTAAATGCTCGATGTAATCCTTATGTTCGGGATCCGATTTCAATAATTCGCTGTACAGATCATAAGCCAGAAAATAGTTTCCAGCCTTAAAAGCGCTAAGTGCCTTTTCTTCGGTTTCAAGGTGGTTGATAGATGCCAACAGCTGGCTGGAAGCCTCATGGGCCGGATACACTTCCAAAATGGCCTCTAACTGATCCCTGGCGTTTTGGTAATGCTTTTGCTGGTAATCCTGCAGCGCCCTTCGGTATCTTTGCTCCAGCAACTTATTGTCATCTTCCAAAAAGCGATCTTCCTGATAAGCTGGCAACGCGATATCAATGGAGAAATAATTCATCTCTTCCCTAAGATGTGTAACAACCTGGGAAATCTGTTTTGCTTCCTCCCATTCCCGCTTTTCACGGGCAACGAAGTAATCACTCAACAAATGTTCTACCTGCTGTTCTGCACAGTTTTTTAAGGCTATTTTTGCCTTGGAGAAATACATGTTTTTGTATAAAGCGGCTTTGTAACGTTCCATTGCCAGTACAAGTTCACCTTGCTCTTCGAAAACGAGCCCCTGTTTATACGCTTTTTTTTGGCATAGTACTACTGTGGGCAACAGGAAGCCCATGACCATCAATAAACCCCTAAACTTCATGATTATTGACCTTCCAGGAATTGATTCAGCTCTTCTACGGATTCGGAATAAGTCAACGCATCATTTAGCTGGTAATAGTTATTTTGGTCCACCGTTCTTGGATAGGCTTTTTTAGCCACTGCAATTTTGTCCTCTTCGTAGGTAAAAAGATCCATCACCGCTTTGACCTGGGAGACATACAGGCAATTGGCTCTTAGTACCTGTTGTGTAATGGCCATCTTCTCATCTGCAAAAGACTTGTTTTTGATGGAACTGACCGCCCTTTGAAAGTCACCGTCAGCCATACCTGAGCAATCGTTGGTATGAGAAGTTGTTACGGGTCCAGTCACTGAGGTAGTTTCACTCGCACCTCTCCCAACAAGGTTGTGAATAAGAATTCTGTTATTGTTGCTGTGTTGCAGTTTGACGCTCCAGGTGGCACCGTTGGTTTCTTTTACGGTAAGTTTAAAATATTCCTTAAACTTCTTCCAATCCGGTTCGCGATAATAAAATGGAACTTCTGTTTCATAAGCCAGCTTTCCGTCATAGGATACGGCTACCTGAGCATTAAGCGGTTCCTTCATTTCTATTTCAACGCCGGTCAGGCTCTTAGTCTTGGTGTATTTCCAATCCAGGGTCCGCCCATCACTCAAAACAATCTTTTTGCCTTCCACTCTTGCGGTCAGGTTATTGGACCGGTAAGAATCGGGGTTTGTGTTGTTATCGTGATCGGTGTAACTGTCTTCTTGGCTGGTATAAGCACCATCTGCCGGTAAATTCACACTGAGGTTTACAGCTCCACGCTCATTTACCTGCAAATCAACCAGGTTTCCGGACCCGCCCTGATCAGCATAGGCCACAGGCGTTTCATCGACATACTCAGAATTGGCAGTATGGGTGGCCACGGGAATACTGACCGTTTGTTCTTCTCTGACCGGCTTTGCAGAGGTGCTGACAGGCCTGAACACATATTTCCCTTTCTTTCCTCTTTTCAGTATGGCTGTCATCTGCTTACCTGGTGTTAACATCATCTGTTTGGAAAGCGCCGGGGCGCCGGCCTTTTCAAACCTGACGTTGAGCTGTGCAAAATCTCCTGAAATATCCAGCGCCTCTACTCTTGAAGCCGGCGACGCATTAATTTGGGCCCCGTTGACAGAAAGGTAAAACTTCTCCCCTTGTTCTGTAAATAAAATGACATCTGTTTTCTGGGCAAAGCATGTATATGCTATCAGATGTGAAACAATAAAAATCAATTTTGTCATGTCTAAAAATAATTTATTAACTTCCTCTTATAATTTGTCAACAGGTTAAATTTGAGGACAGTCTTTTCAATTTTCTAGGCACGACTACGCGTTCCTTTTTTGGAATATTGCAAAGAAACGGCTTTAAAAGGCCAGAAACCTGATAATGTTTCTCTACACCTTCTCTACATTCGGTATATTTAACTTGTTTATTTCTTTACAAACTATTTACTATGCAGCTGGTTATCCAACATTTTTAACGTATACATCTCTACATTTTAAACACCACCAAAACTTATGAGAAACCTACTGTTATGCCTACTCACCTTTATCATTAGTTCGCAGACATTTGGTCAATCTAAAGTCATTGATAGCCTGGAAAATCAATTGCGGCACAAGGAATTGTCAAATTATGAGAGAAAAAACCTGTTGATTGCACTTGGCAGGCGCTACACCAGCAAAGGACTACCGGACAAAGCCCTGGAAAATCTGGATAAGGCATTGGCGATCCCCATTGCAAAAGATTCACTGGCACCACTGCTCGACCTGGAATATGCCAAAAACTATTATGTAACAGGCGATTTTTTAAAGGCCCTCGACTTTATGGCCAGACTTGAAGATTTCACCAGGCAGGAAAGCGACAGGATATTGGCGGCAGCTAAGACAGGTAAACCCGAAGTCAATGAGCTCTTAAGTGTCGATGACGTCTATATGGTGGCAGGAGAGATATATCGTAAAATCGGGAACTTTGAAAAAGCCCTGGAAAATGGGTTGAAAGCCAAGGAAATGGCAGAGTTACTAGGCAGACAAAAATCTGTGGCCAACGCCTACAACAATATCGGTATTATCTCCAAACTCCAGGGCGATTTGGAAAATGCAAAAAAATACTACCGAATGGCACTGGATATGAACCGTAAATTAGAGCGGAAATTCAACATCGGTTCCAATTATAACAATATGGGACTCATCTATCGCAGTACCAAACAATACGATAGTGCCTTGACCTGCTTTGAACAGGCGCTCGATTATATAAAGTCACCGTACGGGATTGCCACCATTTACAGCAACCTGGGAGCGGTTTATTATGATTTAAAAGCATTTGACACTGCGGAGAATTACCATCAAAAAGCCTTACTAATTCAGAAAAAACAAGGCTACAAGGAACAGGCAAGTCTTTCCAGGATCAACCTGGCCGGGGTTTACAAGGAGCTCGGTCGCTATGATGAAGGCATTAGCCTGGCGCTCAATGCCTACAGAGCTAATGAGGTGGAAATGAATTATGATCTATTGAGCAATGCTTCAGAGGTACTTGCGAATACTTACGAAAAAAAAGGAGATTTCGAAAATGGCCTTTTTTATCACAGAAAACATAAACAATATCACGATAGTGTATACAATGAAAACAAACGCCAGGAAATCGTGGCACAACAAATGAAATTTGAGAGTAAGGAAAAAATGAAGGAAAATGAGCTATTGCGTAAACAGGCGGAATTAAACGAAGCCAAGATCAGATTTCAATACATCGTGGGAGGTATACTGGTAGTCGTGTTACTGCTATCCATATGGGTGTTTTACCTTACGCTAAAGCGGAATAAGATAAAGCGTGAACTCACCAATCAGAAACTGGTCAATGAGAAAAACGAAAAAAATTACCTCGAGAAGGAACTGGTATTCAAAAACCGGGAGCTGGTGAATTTTTCCCTTCAAATCGTGGAGAAAAATGACTTCATAGGAGAAGTGACCAGGGAAATAGATAAATGGTCTAAAAACGGCCTGAAAAGTACTGAAAGTGTCAAAGAGCTCTCTAAAAAACTCAAGGCAAACAGCATTATTAACAAACACCAAAAAGAGTTTGACGCCCATGTCAACAGTATTTATGAATCATTTTACAACAAGCTGGAGCACAAATATCCTGGATTGACCCAAAACGAAAAAAGACTGGCTGCCCTGCTACGGCTTAAACTTAGCTCAAAAGAAATTTCTTCCATTACAGGCATTTCTTCCAAAAGTGTAGATATGAGCAGGTATCGTCTTCGCAAGAAACTCGACCTGGAAACCGAGGATAATTTAATAGAGGTTCTGACGCATATATAAAAGTAAATCAAATGTGATGACCTTATATCAGGATGACAACATTTTTGTAAAGAATTGAATATATCTTTTAAGCAACACCGGAATGGATTTCGACGATTGGAAAGCACGCAGAATCCGTGGTTTTTTATATCTTTGATTTTTTTAATCTTATTGCTCGTATGAAAAACATTTTTTTGATGGGCGCTTGCTTTTTTTTCACCTGCACCACGCTTTATGCCCAGGTTTTTAGATGGTCTGAAGGCAATTATGCACTTTCTGATGACTACAACAGTCCTTCGGGGGTAGCGCTGGATTCCAAAGGCAACGTGTACATTGGTGGTAGCTTTACCGGTTCTATGACGATGGGAAACAAGGTTTTAAACAGTCGGGGAAAATCAGATATATTCATCGCAAAATATAACCAGACAAATGGTTTGGAGTGGGTTATTCAGGAAGGTGGAACTGAGAATGATTATTTGTATGATCTGGGCATTGACCGATCCGATCAACTATTTGCAACCGGAAACTTTAGTGGTACTGTTACGTTCGGCTCAACAACATTGGTCAGCTCAAATACCGGAGGCTTTTATTTGACCAAATATCAAAGCGACGGTCAAATGGTATGGGTTTCTCAGGCAGGAGGAGCTTTTTTGCAGGGGTTACGAATTGTTTTTGATCATGACGACAATCTTTTCGTATCCGGAGATTATTATAAAAGAATAACTTTTGGTAGCAGATCACTCCCTGCTCCCTCTCGGGGATCAGATCCTTTTATAGCAAAATTTAACGGTAATGGGAACGTAGTCTGGGCACAGTATATCAGAGATATCGGCTGTTGCGTTGGGGCTAGTGCTCCCGCTGCGACGATAGATACTTTCGGAAATGTGTATATAACAGGTAGTTATATGGTAGAAACCCAAATAGGCCCCGTTACACTTCCTTATGTAGGCGATTACTCTATGTATCTTGCCAAACTTGATAAAACAGGTGAATATTTATGGGTTAAAAGTATTATCTCAGACACTGATTATCAGAATTCCGTATCTGCGGCAGAAATTACAATTGATTCAAAGGGAGAGATCATAGTAGTGGGATCATTCAATGGTGAAGCCAGGTTTGATGACATTACATTGGTTAATAATGAAATCCCTACCTTAGGATTCCTCGCGAGATTCAACACCTCCGGGATGACTATTTCAGCCACCCCTGTAATTGGAAACGACTTAAGAGTACACAGCATTAGGTTAGACGAACATGACAATTTTTACATTGCAGGTAACTTCAGAGGGAATGGCCAATTTGGTACGACCACTTTGGACATAAACCTTTTAGAGGCATTTGTGGCGAAAGGTGATAAAAATGGGATCTATCAATATGCTATAAGTACCAATAGCGAATATTATGCTTCCGCACGGGAAATAGAGGTGATAGATGAGGATAATTTAGTGTTGACAGGATCCTTCCACCGGGGAAATACTTATTTGGGATGCGATACGCTTTTCACTAATGGGCTATCATCGTATTTCACCGTTATTGCACCATCCATCGCAAGCGTCAGTTTAGCCATTGATGGTCCTACGGAGCTTTGTATCGAACAAGAAGTAACCTACACAGTTCCCCAAAATCTTGGAGACGGCCAGTATGAATGGACTATACCAGAAGGTTTTATTGCTAATTCAGGCACTACCGTTACCACTGAAAATTTTATAACGCTAACTGCCGGAACCGAAATCCAAAACGGCGTACTAAATGTAAGGTTTCAGGGATGCAATGCTTCCGGTGCCAGCGAAGATCTTTTAATATCTGTTAACGGTTATCCCGAGAAACCTGAAATAACAGTATCTGAATGTGACCTTTCCCTTCAATCCAGCAGTACTGGTAATAATCAGTGGTACAAAGACGGTATTATTATTGAAGGTGCGGATCAAAATAGTTTCAGGCCAAAAGCACCGGGAAGTTATACACTACAGGTGAGCGGAGCTTGCGGTGACGTGACAAGTGATCCTATCGAGGTGTTTCCAATCATTGCCGGCAACGTGGTCATACAGAACTTATTTCTACCAGAATATATACCAATTTTTGAGGCAGAAGTTTTGTTAAATTCAAATTTGGAAATATTTACCGCTACCGGATCTTTGGTTTTTGAAGCCTCTGGCTACCAGAATAATTGGGATGTTGGTCATGTTGCCGATGGCATTTATTTTTACCGACTTCAATCACCATGCCTTGATAATCCACTGAGAGGCAGATTACTTATACTAAATAATTAAAATCAAAACTTTAAATATAAATTTCCTATCACCAATTAAAACCCTGGCTAATAGACAGACCTATTCTCCTATCTCTCTTCGTACTACCCGGTTCAATCTTTTTATAGCCTCTTCATGCCGTTGGTAGGACTTTTTGCCATATTCCTCAAAAGCGGTTATAATTTCCGGAGAATCTTTCAGCATTCCTTTGTCATCAATTTCTGACATCCACTGATCCAATACCTTTCTCATTGATTCCAATGATGCCGCACTTTCGGGATTGGCAGCCAGGTTGTTTAGCTCGTAAGGATCATTTTGAAGGTCATACAACTCCTCCGCCTCCATTGGTTTTAATAACCTGGCCTGATGCGGGTTTAGCTGATCATTTTCCGCTAAAATATTCAACAAGTGATAAATGGGATGATTTGCCTTCCGGTACGCCGTGGCAGTGCTATTGACAGAAAAATCGTGACGATAATTCCTTATATATCTAAAACGCTGACTTCTGACACTCCTGGATTTAAAAAATGTTTCGCCGATTCTGTCAACCGCACCAAAGACGTACTTTCTTGTTTCCGTTGCGGATGCAGCCAGGAATGGCATCCCCTGACTTGTATAAGATCTTAACCCCGCTAACCTGAGAGTGGTTGCGTTGACATCAAGCAGGCTAAGCAGGCGCTCATCTGTGTTTCTATCGTCAAGGTATTTTTTTCTGATTTCAGGATCGTACGATGCTACAATCAGGGGTACTTTTAATCCGGAATCATAGAGGTAGTTTTTTGCCCTGGTCATCGGCCTTCCATGATCGGAGAAAAAGAATATCAACGTATTTTTCAATAGGTCGCGTTTTTGCAGATCCCCGATGATATGCGCCACTTGTTTATCAAGCACCTGGATAGATTCAAAATATCGGCCCCAATCCTTTTTCGCCACAGGGTGATCAGGATAATAAGGCGGCAGTTTTATCACATCGGGGTCTACCGGATTGATGGTGTCCCTGGAAAACATACGATGTGTTAAACCCAGACATATCCTGGCAAAAAAAGGCTTGCTGCTGTTTAAACTGTCCCAATGTTGATGTTGATAGCTGTCAGTATTATACCGGAACAACCAATCGGTCTTACCATTACCGGGATAGGATCTGATGTTTGCCGTCTGATAGCCGTGCTTTTCCAAAAGCACATGAATAGGGAAAATACTATCAGGTAAATCCGGTTTCAGATGCTCGGGATACCTCATGTGGTGGGCCCCGATGGCGTCCTGATAATATCCTGTCACCAGCGCCGTTCTGCTGGGCGAACAGACAGCGGATGTCGCAAACGCGTTGGTATAACGGGTGCCTTGCTTCGAGAGAGCATCAATAGCCGGCGTTTTAACGAGATGGTTGCCGTAACACGCCACGTCAGGTGAAAGATCCTCGGCAATGATCCAGACAATGTTAGGGCTGCTGGCGTTCAGGGCTGCTATTTTTTTATCCTGATGGCCACAGCCAAACACCAAAAGTGCGCAAAACACATATACAGAACTTCTCATAGATTTAAACCTTTGGATTATTTTCTGTTATCAAAAAATGCTTTTATCAAATAATTATAGGTGTATTCGTGAGATCTTGTGGTCTCCATTAAGTCAGCAGTGACAGAAGGACTCAAATATCCCGGGTTGTTATCGAGAAAACCCAGATAATACCTCAGCTGATTTTTAGTCATAGCCGTTACATGTCCGGCGAGGATCTCCACCGCTATCGCATCCGCTGCGTTCAGCTTTTTTATCAACAATGTTTTTGTATTCACATCCAAAGATGGAAATATCCCGAATAGCTGCTCAGTGACCAATTGATCATTTAACATAGCTACCGGCATTTTTTTCAGCATGTAGGTGCGAATGAGCGGGGAGCCCTCTTTAAATATCGATACAATTTGCGGTGTATGTGCGCTAAAGTCTTCCTTACCCAGTTGCTTAAGCGCGTAGGCCTGATAGTCTTCATAAGGGGTGTATAAAAAATAGTTGTTAAGCGCGTCAGAGTGGATGGATTCCAAATAAGCGACCATTTGCTTTTTTGCTTCACCGTGAGCTAAATGCCATAACGTGTAACATGAGTACAGTCCTCCATCTACCACTGCTTCCTTGATTTCCTTTTTGGTGGCCCCTGACATACCATCCACTTTCCCAAAGCCGGGCTTATAAGTTTCTGCCGGTACCTTGTCCACCAGGTCGGAAATTTTTTTCCGTTTTAAAATAGAATTATGGTCCAGCAGTAAATGATGAAGCCGGGTATAATCATCGTAGTCAAAAGGGTCGTGCTCATACTTGGTGAGGGGATATTTCGGGGCAGTACCATAACCCACATAATTACCCAGCAAGTTCCAGTAAATTTTGATATTGGCCAGCTTACACTCCCCATCCGCACAAACGGGTGTTTCCAGGTCGGCAAAAAACAGCAAAGGGTTTCCGGTTGTATCGGACAGGAGACTGACACTGTGATAAAGCAGGGTATCCGGACTTTGAAATGTAAATACCTCCCGCTCACTGACTGCCAGTTTCCATTCCTCTCCCATTGTAAAGAACATGGGTTTTCTCCCGGATTCAGTATCTAAATGAAACCCGGCAAGGAGCAAGAGTATCAAAATCGGCAGGCTACTTTTGGTAATCACTGTTGATTTTCAATAAGTGTCATATATTCATTTAAATGATTGGCGTATACTTCCCGCGGGGTGATGTTATATTTTTTACATATGGCCGCCGCCAGGCCTACCGCAGCACCCATCTGGCCGGTAGTTCTCATGACCCTGGGCCCACCCAGGCCTATATGGGAACAGCTAAAATTACGACCGGCCATAAACAGATTGGTAATATTTTTAGAATACAGGCTTCTATACGGGATATAGTATTTTTCCGTCTTATAAAAGATAGCCTCTGACAGGAAATCGGGCACCGATTCATCTTGCAGGTTTCTTTGGAAATGTACATCAATGGCCCGGGTCTCCATCACTACGGAGTCGGGAAACTTCCTGAGTTCTGCCACGTCTTTAAACGTAAAGATATGATCACCCACCAAACGCCTGGATTCCCGTTTCCCGACAAGGTAGGACACCCATTGCAATCTGACATTTTTGTGCTCTTTTAATTTTTTGGCGTTGGCAAATGATCCAAATATAGCGCGTAGCATATGATCCCGGATCTCTTCGGCGTCGTGTATCTGATGCAAATCATTTCTCGAAAATTCCCAATACCACTCCCCTGCTACGGCGACATGGTCTTTGGCAATTTCCATAGCCCAGGGAACATCACAAAACACCTGGGCTTCGGTTGTTTTTTCCGTTTGCCAGAGTACCGAGGAGCCCATTACAAAATCATCAGGTGTTTCAGGGCTCCAAAGTTCACCCCATTCATCCCAGGCCTCATCATAGGTATCTACACCTTCACGGCCATAGGAGAACTCCGCCCCTGCCCAATAGCCAATCCATGCATCTCCGGTAGAATCAACAAAACGCGGTGCATAAAACCGGATTCTTTCCCCGGTCGCAGTATGGCGCGCGTCTACGTATTGTATGGTATTATTTTTCGCAACAGCATCATAGGCCCTCCAGTTGAGGAAAAGGCTGATATTCTCGAAACTTTTCACATTTCTGTCCCTCTTTTCCTGATCGTGTTTTGCCTCTGCTGAACCGTTCGGGTAGTGTTCGGTGTCGATCATTTTCAAGATCCGCTCATACTTGCCATAGATACCCAGGGTGTGGACACGTATCTCGCTACTGGCATTTCCGCCTAACATCGGCCGGTCGTGAATCAAGGCGACCTTCAAGCCTTGTTCAGCTGCCGCAATAGCTGCCGCGCAGCCGGCCAACCCTCCTCCGGTAATTACCAGGTCATATGTTTGTTCCTTTTCCGGGGCAGCATTTTCCACCAACTTGTCTTGCCGCCATGAGGCCAACTCCTTTATTGATGAAGGTGGCTCCGTTTGCGACTGGCTAAAGTAAATGGCATCACACCTCCCATTGAAACCGGTCAGATCCACCAACTGGATTTCGACCTGTTTTGATCGAATGTTTGTCTTGCCGGCGTACGCCCATGACCATCCGGGCGTCACGCCCAGGGTGGTTGCCAATTCCTTTCCGTTGATCACCAATTTAAACCTTCCCGGTGCCTCCCAGTTGCCGGGTACCCAGTCTTTGGTTCTCACCCACACGTGATAGGTTCCTTTGTTTTTAAAATCAACTTTAGTGACCGCATTGGCGACCGGAACACCCAGTCCATGGGCCATCAGATAGGGAGATCCCATTTGCTCCACAAATTGCGGATCCACTATCCATCCGCCCTTGTCGATGAAGCTTTCCGCCTCTATCAGCACATCCTGTTGGGCTCTTGTTTGCCAGGAAGCGGTGAGCAGGCAAACCAGGGTTAATAGTTTCTTAATTTTCATGTGTAACATTTATTAATTTCCTCTTTTTATTCTTTGTTTCCAAACTGAGCCAGCGGTATATGCATATTAGCAGTTGCCGAACCCTGGAAAGGGTCTCCATAGGCAACGGCACAATACAACATGGCGGGCCGGCCATTTTCCATCAGCAATTGGGGGCGTTCCAGTCTGTGTACTTCATCGACCGGACCGTCTGTCCAGTGAATTTCTGTCTTTGTAACCAGGGCATTTTCAGCGGGTTTCCAATCCAGGCCATTCTTTGATTTAAAGAAAGCCAAAGCATGCGCGTGGTTGGTAAAACCTCCCCTCATATCTTTTACAATAGCGTAGTATTGATCGGCTGTTTTTTGATACCAGATGTACGGGTCTTCAGCCGGAAACTTTTGTCCCTCAATATAAAAAATAGGATCTTTATATTTTTTAAAAGGGCCGGTTGGGTTTTCTGAAACCGCCGCCAAATGCGTGACCGGGCCTCCAAAGGGAAGTTCATGGTGCCTGGCTACTGCCTTATAAATCAGCAGTATCTTGCCGTCTTTCATCAAAGTCACGGAAGGGTTACTCGTCATAAGCGCATCATAGGCTTCCTGATCCTGAGATACATCAATAACCGGTTGATCCGATCTTTGCCACGGCCCATTGGGATTTTTAGCCCGGGCCACCCCAATACGCTGGTTATTGCGATGTACAAAATTCAGACGCTCGGTGGCTTTTCCATCGCCGGTGGTGCCCATATAATAAAGGAAGTATTCTCCGTTGAGTTTGTGCACTGTTGGATTGTGCGTTGTCAAACCATCCCAGTACGCTTTTCCCCTGGCCGGCAAGGCCACGTCTTTAAATTGGAAAGGCCCGCCAGGTTGCTTTGAGATGGCATGGGCGATTTCGGAATGAGTTACCCAGGCATTAAAACCATATTCCCTGCGCCAGCGTGAGTAGAACATATGATATAATCCATCGTCTGCCTTCACAACAGAGCCTCCCCAAATAAAGTATTCATCCGCTTCCAATACCGATGTTTTGGGTACCGGTTTCAATAAGGCTGAAAAATCACCGATGGACTGGTCTTCTTTTTCGCTGGGGGGGCCGCATTTCAAAAATAGCCCTGGTATTAATAAGGCGGCAAAAGTGGTTAAATAAAAGTTTGTAATTTTCATTTCCATTAGTTTTTAATTGTAATAGCTGCTTTTTTCTCAAAGTATCCCAATCCGTAACTCACTGTAATCACATCACCCTTTTTCACCTGAAGCACCTTGTCATGTGGTTTTACTTTATGTTTTTTATATGACACACTACCCGACAGGTACTTGGAATAAGGGCCTTCTTCCGTTAGCGTCAACATGACCTCATCACCATTTGATGCGCGGACCACCACATCCATTTTGTCTACCACCTGCTCATCAAAATTAAGTGGCACACGCAAACGGACCAGCAACCTGTTCTTCCGCGGTTGGGTAAGGGAGACGGCTACTTCGCAATGTGCCAGATAGGCCATGCTTATATTAAAAGCAGTATTAAACTGCACCCATCCTTCTGTCCAGCCAAGGTTGCCTATCTCGGGGTGGTTGGGATAATGGTTATTTTTAGGCGAGCCGTCAAAGACAAAGCGTACGGGCTCCAACAAGCCGACACCCCCATGATGGGCTGAATACCAACCCTGGTCCACGCCCTCAATCTCAGAAGGGCCATCATAGGAAAAATGCCGCCCTGTAGGATTTCTGCCAAAAGCATTGTCAAAATGTGCCCAGACCAGCTTATCCAACGCGTTTGATAATGCTTCATCTTTTATCACACTCATCGCTGCGAGTGCGCATGCAGGAAACCCCAGAACATTTCCTGTCTCATTCCAGCCGGGGGGTACCCAGTCACCATCTTTTGTATATGCTCTGAAATCCCACATATTATCGGATCTGTCAATGGCTACCTTTGCCCATTCTTCTATCTTCTCATACAACCCTTCGGGTCTCTTGTCGGGATACTGGTGATAAAAATAAGCAAATGCCCGCATCGTTATATGCTCCGACATACGCTGGCCCTTGGTGGTGAGCGGATCACGCCAGTCGAGATGGGCAATCATCCAGTCCATCTGCCGATAGGCTGCATTAAAATACTTGTCGGCGTCAGGTTCACCTAGCCTGGTGGCCACTTCGTACATCATCAGGTTAGGAATAACAGTGTGTCCCGGCGGCAATTCTCCTTTGGTAGTACCCAGCTTGGTTTTCAAAGACAGGAGGTTGTGTTCAGGGCTTTTGTCATATTGCGTCGTCGATCTTTTATCCACTTCAGCTTTGGTCCATTTTTCCTTTAAATAAGCATAGACAATATCAAAATTTTGTTGCGGCAGCCATTGCTTCAAATAGGGAAAGGCATAAAGAAAATGTGCCAATTCAGCTTTTTGGTGCTCGTGTTCGAGTTGTTGCGATATTTTCACATCTACATCCCAATGAATCAGCTTGACAATATCCGGGGCATCCTCTGTATAGGGTTCCAGACTTCCCCACCTGTTTTTATAGGGAGGTGGGAAGGAACTGTTAGGCCTGTAGGATATTTTACGTTCCATACGCTTGTAGGCCTCCGGGTTAGACAGGAACTGTGCAATTAAACTTTGTAAAGCCCAGTTAAAAAAATCACCATCCCGCCATGCCCAGGATAAACGTCTTATCTCTTCAGTGGTACCCAGGTAATGCCTGGCTCCCGTCATGAAGTCTACCATGTTTCGGTAAGTAACACGTTCCAGCCAGAATGGCCCTATTCTAAAGGGGTAGGAAGTAGCGGTATCTATGGCTACTATATAGGCTGCGTTGGATAATGGATTAAAATCCGTAAAATCACCTATTCCATTTTGAACATTACCTTCATAGACTATTTCCTTTGTAATCAGATCTCTGATGAAAAAGGGCGCATAGTCAGGCACTTCGGGCGCCGTAAATCTTTTAGGTTTGTTGAGATTGTAGCCGCTTTGATTGACCAGTATTTTTTTAACTTCCGTAGCAGTGCTGTCAACGTATTGCTCACCATAAATTTCCAGCTCTTTTACATTTACCAAACCTTCATCTTCAATGGTCAGTCTGATTCTGTCGGTCAATAAGGCCTTTTTAAATGCCACGACAATGTCTTTTTGCCCGTTACCGGCACTATGGGTCTGGTTTCTCCAGCTTCCATTGAGGAAGGTTTGAATGGCATAGTGCTGTACGGGTTTGCCGAGATCGTTTTCCACAAAGGCACGTACCTCTTTGATTTCTGTGGCACCCGGAAGAATCACTGTGATCCACTTGGTCTCTTTTGTCTTTTCACTTTGCCAGGCTGTTTCCATGTTTCCATCTATGGCCTGATTGGCAGCATCGCCGGTCACGCCCGAACCGGCGGTGGCTGTACCGGTGACAGATAAGTTGTTTTGGGCATATACAGTACGATAAGATAAGAGGACCATGCCCAATACAAAGGCGCAGCTAATGATTTGTGGGATTGACTTGGATCTTTTATTAATAATTAACATGGAAACGTTACTTAATCAAATAATTATGCCCATTAATAATTTCAAACTGAAAAGCATGGCGTACCCTGGCGACGGAGACCTCCTGACCGGTAATGGTATCGACAATTTTAAAATTGTCCCAATCCGGATTATCAATAGTGATGATACTTTGGGTTTCTCCATCCAATCCAATAAATTTCTCTTTGGCTTTTTTTGCCACAGGATAGATTCTGCCAAACAGTCGGTCATCTTTTCTTTCTATCAGTATACCTTTACCGCCAACATAGCAGGGGATTCTGTCTATTGGCACGTCAATATCTTCAAGCATTGCCGGTCCCTGGTACTTGTCTCCGCTTTCATAATCAAACCAAATACCGGTGGGAAGGTAGACGTCCATCTTATTGGAAGCGTGATTTTTAAGTAATGGAGCAGCCATTAGAGACTCCCCTATCATCCACTGAAAATGTGCCAGCTTGGCAACCACACTATCCCCGGCAAAGGCAATGGTGAGCGGTGTCAATGTGTAAGGATAACCGGTTTCATAACCATGCAGGGCGGCACTATACATGTATGGTACCATGTTGTGGTGAAAATCAATTGCTTTTTTAAATGCCTGTTGTTTTTCACCCGGCCACTTATCCGGATAGGCACCTACGGCTAACCCGGGGGTAAGGGCCAGAAGCCAGGTGTGTCTTACTGATCTGTCGGCGTCTTCTACCCGATGCATGTTATGGACGCCGGCGACATCGGAGTACACATTTGGAAATCCGCATGCCGCATATTGCAGGTAGTTGATCGGTATTCGCTTTGCAATTTGTCCCACGTTCGTATCATTAATCCGTAACAAGGTACCCGGCGCCGTAAATTCCCCGTTCCTGGCCATCACCAATCCTCCTTCGCGGGCAATTTCTGTCATTGGTAAATTGAAAATACCAGTGAGGGAGTCAATATCCATCATAGTATCTTCTTTGATGCCGTCAACTTCCCATTTTCTGAATAAGTTTTCATACCACTGTGCGGCACCCGGCGTATTGCCATCGAGCAGGTAGCTTGGCACGATAGGAAATATGTTTGACGTGATCTTCAGCGCTTCGCCATCTGCCTGTTTTACCAGGAACCCTTTTTCTCTTGCCGCAATGGATAAGTCATTGCCATTAAAAGCTTTTACCACCAGGTTTTTATCCCTTTTCTCTGTAACGGGGTAAAAGGGTCCACCGGCTGGCACAAAATTAGTTCTCAACCCAATCAACCATTTGATATCACGCTGATGCATCCATGTTTTGAATGCCTGCGGGTCCGGAAATTTTTTTCCCCATCTGCCGAAACTCGTGGTCGTTCCTCCCGTCTCCCAGAAGCCGGAACCTGTTACGGCCCAGCGTATAGGATATCCCTGGTGATGAAACTTTTGCAGGATGGTCTTTACGGTCTTCTGATTCGTGTTCCAGCCCAGGGCATCCCATGATTCCCAGCCTAACTCAAAAAACCTGGGTTTTGGTTTAACATCCTCATAGCCGGCCTGCATACGCAATTTTTTGTAACCTTTGTAAATGACAGCAGGGTCACCCAATAAATAATAAAAGGTTGCTCCTCCTGCCCTGGTAATATTCATTTCATAGACGGAGGCATTTAAAACGACCGTTTTTTTTCCATCGTCGAAAAAGACGCCGGCAAGGGAGTTTTCAGGAAAAATTGTAAATGTGCTTGCCCAGCGTCTGATACCGCCGTCATTTTCAATAGGATATTCATGAGCCTTGTTTTCGATCAGGTTGAAACTTTCACCATATGCACCGGCATCTCCCAGTCCATGAGCTAATGGCATGCCCCCCAGCCGAAGCGATATGGTGACGGGTCCTTTGACCCGAGGTATTACTTTAAACGTTGCCAGGTCATTGATAAAGGAAACCTCCACCCTGGCCTTTTCACCAGTGGCGTTGGCTACCAGGAATACTTTCTGGTCGGCATTATCTGTTGTTTGCTCAATTTCTTCAGACGACACCACTTCACTTCCCATAAACGCCATCCCGGATACCGGATGTGCCGGCACCATGAGTGTTCCATCAAGTTTTCTAAAATCAAATCTAAAACCCTTTTTCCCGACAAACAACATGGTGTGAGCTCCTTTCAGCACTGAGGCTTGCTGATCATTGGCCGGATCTTGTTTATTTATGCAGCTATAAGCCACCAACCAGCAACCCAGGAGGAGCCATATCGCATTTACTTTCAATTTTTTGAATATGATGCCTGCCATATCAGTTTATCGCTATTATTTGAAAAAAATCGTTGTTTCTCGCCACACCCAACACTTTTCGACCGCCGGGCGCCGAAATCAAACCTGCATCACTTACATTCCCTTTTATACATAAGCCGCTATCATAAGGCATTAACGGCGTAAAATTTCCTTTTCCGTCGCCTGTTAAGTACAAACCATATCCGGCATCCTGTCGCGGGGTTTCTACTTCAAAGCCATACATATTACCAAATAAAACAATATCTAAGTTACCATCCTTATTTATATCATCTGAAATAATACGCCTCACAGTGGTAATTTGGGCCAAATTGGGCAGGATCTTCATATCAAACACCCCATTTCCCTTATTTTCAAAATAACAGGAGGCAAAATTGGTAGCATTGTAATGCAGGGCATTCTTCATATTTTCTCCACCGTACACCTCCTCGAGCCCGGCCATTGCAAAGGCATGATAGGTGGGAAATTTCTTTTTCAAAAATGGCATTTGATTTGAACTGCACGACCGGCCGCGTAAAGGAAATACTTTACCATCCTGGTGGAAGCCAAGCACAATGTCCAATGTACCGGTCTGGTCAAAATCCTTGGTGTAAATTTCAAAAGGCTCGGCCTTTGACGCCTTGTATTTCGCGTTTAATCCAAGGTTACCCGCTACCAGATCCATGTCACCGTCACGATCATAATCCGCTGACTCAACGCTAAACCACCAGCCGGTCTCCTCACTCAAGCCAGCGGCTTCCGTAAAATCTGATAGTTCGCCATTTTTATTTTTCAGTATTTTCACCGGCATCCATTCGCCTACAACGATCAAATCCTTGGTACCATCCCGGTCTATATCCGACCAGGTGGCGTCGGTCACCATGCCGACTTCCTTAAGTGCTTCAGGCATCACATTCACCAATCGAATGTTGTCCTTTTTGGAATCATTTCTAAGCAAGAAACTCTTGCCCGGATAAGGATATTTTCCCGGAATTTGACGGCCACCTACGAAGAGATCCAAATCGCCATCCAGATCGTAATCATAAGGTCGTACTACAGAGCCACTTGCCCTCACGACCTGCTCAAAGGGCTTGCCGGCTTTGGTAAAACTACCTTTTTCATTGAGATAAACTCTATCCGCGTAATAAGGCGATCCCGGAGGATGTTCGTTTCCGCCGCTGACTACATAGAGATCCAAATCGTCATCCATATCTATATCAAAAAACGTCGCATCAACGTCCTCATACTCCTGTTCATTTGTAAAAACAACCTGACGGGAATCATAAAATTTCCCCTGGGAATTTTGCAGATAGAGTTTACCGGTAAAACCTTTAGCCCCTCCCATGTAAAAATCTTCAAAACCGTCATTATTTACATCTCCTACAGCCATGGCCGGCCCATCCTCTGACAACTTGTGAGGCAACAGGCTTTCCCGGACAAAGTCATCAAACTCATTTTCAACAGGCTTGTACCTGAGGCCAACAGGTTGTGTTATATTTTCAAATATCTTTTCTACATATTCTGGCTGTTGGCTATCCCTCACCGCTTCCGAATGATCGAGGACTAATAGCTCGTTAACCGGCAAGCCGGACAAGGCCTGCTTGCTGCCATCAGGCCAGGTTATGGTCAAAACCTGAATTTCAGTCGCATGCCCCAACCCAAAATGCAGTACCCTGTCGACAGAGGACTGAAAACCTCTCGAAAAATATTGTTCAGCAATTTGCCGACCTTCTTTTGTTTGCACCATTACCCTGGCGCCTATTCCATCGGGGTTGTTGCTGGCACCAACCAGTTTGATTTTGATATAATTCCCCAATCCCTTTTCTACACTATTATTCCTGTAAATAAAGGCCTTATCATCCATGTTATTGGTGATAATATCCAGGTCACCATCGTTGTCAAGATCCGCGTAAGCAGCGCCATTGGTGGCTGTTAACTTATCCGGCGCCCATATTTTATTTTTTTTGGAAAAAGACAAATCGCCTTTATTTTCAAAAAAGTAATTGTCTTTTTTGCGCTCAGGCATTTTTCGTAGCATGTCCTCTACAAACATGTTGTATAATGATTTCCGCAGCTTTTCAGGAGCCCTGGCAAGCTTGCCTTCCAAAGCCTGGTGTTTTTTGTTTTTGTAAATGGTATAATCCACATTCCGGAAGTCGCGTTTGATACCGTTTGACACGAACAGGTCTTTGTCTCCATCATTATCCATATCAAAAAACAAAGGTCCCCAACTCCAATCGGTATTGGAGATACCTCCGAATGCCGCTATATCGGAGAATAATGGCTGGCCAGCTCCTTGCACGGTGCCGTTATTCATTTGTAAGGTATTATACATGTATTGATGGTGGAAGCCATTTTCCACCAGATAAGTGAATTGTTCGGGATTCATGCCACTCATGCTGGCCTTCATCCCGTAATTATCCTCGGATACCATATCTACAGAAATGAAATCGAGCCAGCCATCATTGTTAAAGTCCGCTATATCGTTGCCCATCGAAAATGTAGAGATGTGACCGGTCGCATCACTGATAACCTCCCGGTAGGTGCCATCTTTTTGGTTGAGGTATAACCGGTCTTTTGCCGTATAATCCTGACCGACCAGTATATCCGGCCACCCGTCATTATTGAGGTCCCCTATGGCAACACCCAGTCCAAAACCAATACCGTTGTTAATGATCCCAGCCTCATCGGAGATGTCTATAAATTTTCCTTCATCATTTCTAAAGAGTCTGTCGCTGGTTAGTTCCGATTTTTCGAATCGCAAACGCTCCATGTTTTCCTGCACGTATTGCGCCGTCACATTGTGATTCAATAAAAACAGATCCAGGTCTCCATCCCTGTCAAAATCGAAAAAGGATGCCTGGGTGGAATGGTGAGGCAGATCCAGGCCATATCTTTTTGCTTCTTCTTTAAACACAGGTACACCTGCGGCGTTATTGCCGGTGTTGATATAAAGTTCGTTACGTCTTTTATCAGGATCTTTGAATATTCCTGATTTGCAGCTATAAATGTCCAGTTTCCCGTCGCCGTTAATATCTACCATGGTGGTGCCCTGATAAAAACCGTACGTTCCCTTTACCCCTGAATCACGGGTAACGTCCTGGAACTTCAAATCACCTTTGTTCACATAAAGTTGGTTGTCAACAAGATTGGCTGCAAAATACAGGTCGGGAAGATCGTCGCCATTCAGATCTCCGACTGATACACCGGCGCCATTGTAAAGGTATTCGTAGGCAAAACCATTCATTACGGCATTTTCCCTGACTGTGTTGTTAAAATTAATGTTTGTAACAGAATCAGAAAGGATGTCAAACAAAAAACCGCTATCACTCACAGACACCCCCTGGTCCAAATCGGTGTGGTGATGCGAAGGGTCACATGCCTGCAGCATGAGGCCCAGCACCCAAAGGGTATAAACCCACTTTGCCATATTCATCAACATACCCTGTTTTTTCATATACTTACTAAATGATAAGTACCAAGGAAGGACATGCTCCCTTAGTACTTACAATTGATTTACATGATATTTTAAAACCGTTTAATAACCTCCCGGATTCTGTGTCACTGCACCCTCCGTTGCATCGATCTCACTTTGGGGTATTGCCCAAAGGTAATCTCTTGCAGGGTTAAACAACCGGACCTCCACCTCTCTATAGTCCAGATTGCCTTTGATAGCGCGCGGCTGGGACGGCGCCCCTGCATAACTGACAAAACCATCATCATCAATATCAGGCACAAAACCCAGCGTTCCACCAATCTTACTCCAGCCATTGGCGGGAGAACCAAATAAAATACCGTTCATAACCTTTTCAGCTGTTCTCCAACGACGAATATCAAACAGCCTGAAGCCTTCATCAGCCAACTCGGCCTGTCGTTCTCTTCGGATTATCTTTCGCAACCCGGATTGATCCATCACAGTAATAGCCGGATAATTGCCCACATCACCTCTGTCGGTACCATATGCGCGGGCCCTGACGTCGTTGATGGCATCGAGTACGCTTTGATCGATAGTTCCACCTTCTATTTTTGCTTCGGCATAGATCAGTAACACTTCGGCATATCTCATCAGGATTATCGATAATTCAGACTGATCTACATTACCATCCCCCATCAGGGCGGGTTCATCGGAGAACTTCTTCCAATTATAACCGGTATAGGCGCCGAACTCGTTGGCTCCGGAAGTCGTAAAAGATTCCCCGCTGACCGGATCCATTTTCGTGATCCCTCTGAAATCAGCTGAATTTAAGTTAAGTGTTCTGGAAATATTAACACCACCTTCCACATTCCAGGTAGCCACACTATCGGAATGTGTTTCAAATATTCGCCCGGTCCACACTTCACCGGGTACTACGATAGAGGCCTTGAGTCGCGGATCCCTGTTTTCATAGGGATTAGCAGGATCGAATGCAGGGTCTTCATCAATCGGGAGTCCGTTGACTGTTTCATAAGAATCTACCATTTGTTGGGAAGGAACAAACTGGGCCCAACCGCCAAACCGGGTACCTTGTCTCCTAGGCAGTCCGTGTGTGCGGGTACCTTGTTGATAAGACAGGTCGAATATTACTTCTTCGGAGCCGGAACCTGCCGCTGTAAACAATGCTTCATAATCTGCGAATAAGCTATGGGCACCGCTATTAATGACCGCTTCTGCAGCTTCCTCGGCGACGGTCCAGCTTTCGTTGTATAATGCCACCCTCGCCCTGAGTGTATGCGCTGCCATGGCTGACGCCCTTCCTCTGTTACCACTTCCCCAGGTATCCGGAAGCAGGCCGGCAGCTGTCTGAAGATCTGATAGTATGTTATTGACGATTTCAGCTTTGGGCGTCCTTGCCAGGGACAGGCCTTCCAATGAAGTTGCTACGTCCGTCCGGTAGGGTACGTCTCCAAACAATTCCACCAGGTAATTATAGAAAAAAGCTCTCAAAAAAAGCGCCTCTCCCCTGATCTCACCAAAGCGTGTGGGGTCGGTATTTTCTTCTGCTTTTGACATATTGTTTAACAGGTTATTGGCTCGTTGAATACCCTGGTACATCCGGTTCCAAAAACCGCTGGCAAGGCCATTTGTAGAAGTCATTCCGCCGGTAGTCACCGTTGCGGTACCGGATACGTTACCCCGGCTAAAACCAAAATCCGTGGCGTGGTCCAAAACCTGTGGAAAAGGATCGGGCAGCGTATAGTTGGCAGTAGCGTAAATGCCTGCCAAGGCTACTTCAAGCTGATCCTGCGAGGTAAAAAAAACAGCATCGGTGGGAGCACTGGGATCATCCAGGTTGAGCACATTGTCCTCACAGGCGCCTAATCCAAATACCACAAAGCAAATTATCAAGAATTTATTTAAGGAGTTCATTGCTTTAATTATTTAATTTAAAAACTAACACTTAAACCTGCGGTATATACCGAAGTGACCGGGTAAAATCCCCCTGAGGTAAAGTTGGGGACCGTGGGGTCTATTCCATCCGGTAAATTGTCAAAGGTGATCAGGTTTTGACCTGAGATAAATATCCTGAGGTCTTTTATACTTAGTTTATCCAATAAAATATTGGGCAGTGTATAGCCTAAAGTAACATTCCTGAGTCTCAGGTAGGAGGCATCAAACAGCCACTGGCTACTGGTTCTCCAATTATTATGAGCACTTCCCGGCGTAAGCCTTGGATACGAAGCGTCTGTATTTTCCGGCGTCCACGAATCTGCCTGCCACGCCTGAATTTTTCCGGCGTTGAAAAAAGCATAGGCTACATCACCTTGCAGGATGATGTCACGTTTTCCAACCCCAAACAAAGAAACAGAAAGGTCAAATCCTTTATACTGCGCGAATAAATCCAACCCATAGTTAAGTCTCGGCAGGGAATTGCCAATAATTACCCGGTCATCACCATTGATAATACCATCAGCTTCATCCGGAACACCATCCCCATTGGTATCTACCGTAAGTTGATCGGCATAACGGATATCGCCGGGTTGTACGCCTCCAAATTGTTGTACAGGGGCGTTATCTATTTCATCCTGGCTTTGGAAGAACCCCACAGCCTGATATCCAAAAATAGAACCGATGGACTCCCCTACCCTTGTAATTTGTCCGCCTGGTGGCAGTTCATCAAGTTCTCCAAGGTCTGTCACCGTATTCTTAAAATTGGAGATATTGAACTTCACGCCGTAGGAAAATTCATTGATATCATCCTGCCAGTCCAAGGCCAGATCCCATCCCTTATTTTCGACACTTCCAACATTCTGCACGGGTGCACTTAAACCAACAGAAGGAGGCACTGTATTGGCCTGGATCAGGATGTCGTTGGTAGTTCTGACATAATACTCTGCAGTCAAGGCAAGCCTGTTATCAAGAAAGGCAGCATCTACACCAATATTGGCCGTTGTTGTACTTTCCCATTGAATGGCCCTGTTGGCCAGAATTGTTTGTGCTCCCCCGGTAATGGGTGCGCCGCCGATGATAGGATTGGAAGTACCCAATCCGAATAACGAGACATAGGCAAAGTTGATCGGGTTATTGTTGGCGTCGGTAATATTCTGGTTGCCCAACTCTCCCCAGGAGGCCCGCAGCTTCAGGTCAGCAATAAATGATGAAGACGATAAGAAGGGTTCCTCAGCAATCCGCCATCCTACTGAGAACGAAGGAAAAACAGAGGTCCTGTTCTCCGGGGCAAAGCGCGAGCTGGCGTCTCTTCTCAGGTTTGCTTCCGCCAGGTACTTGTTTTTAAAGGAATAATTTATCCTTCCAAATACCGACTCAAGGCCGTTTAAGGTTGCCCCGCCGCTGTTAAGTTGTGTGTCGGCATCTCCACGGCTTAATTGCTGGAATTCCTGAAGCACAAAATTCCTCCTGCTCGCGCTGAAACTATTTGAGTTAAGCTTGAGGAATTCATAACCCAGGGTAGCACCCAGCGTATGGTCGGAAAAGCTTTTGGAATAGGTAGCAATTGCATTAAAATTGTCCTGGAACGATCTGCCGTTGCTCTGACTAAAGGAATTTTCGTTTGGGAAAGTGCCGCTTTGCGACAAATCTTCCCAATCATATTGCGCCCGGAAAGCCCTTGTTTCATTGTCGTTGTATTGAGGCGAATACGTTAATGATAGTACCAACCCTTCTACCGGTCTCAGATTGGCTTTCAAAACTCCCCGGAAATAATTAAACTGGCGTTCTCGTAATCCTCCGGCCAATGCGCCGGCAACCGGGTTTTGACCATTCCACCCCGGCCCCCAGGATCCGTTTTCATTGATGGCGGTAAACAATGGAGGAATACGGTATGCCTGCCTGGTAATTTCGTTAAGCCCGGCGGTTGGGTCTGTCTGTAGTGACCTCCTGAAATTCAGATCAAAGCTGATATCGAATTTGTTATTTATTTTTAAATCCGTATTAATCCGGCCGTTATAGCGTTTGAAATTGAAATTGGGAATATTACCATCCTGGTCCATATAAGATATAGACGCCGACACCTGCGCTTTCTCAGATCCGCCCGAAATGGCAAGCCGGTGATATTGCTGGAAACCATCTTCCGAAAATACTTCATCGACCCAGTCGGTATCCGGACTGGCGTCGGAACCTCGCGTGGCGGTGTAGTTAGAAATAAAAGCGTCGTCGTAGGTGCCCGGGTTTGCCTTGTTCAAATTTTGGATGTAGCCCAGTCCATCAAGAAATTCCAGGTTTTGCGTAATTCTTTGCGTCCCGAAATAATTATTATAAGTTAACTTAAGGTCTCCGGTTTTACCCCGCTTGGTGGTAATAATGATCACCCCGTTAGCGCCCCTGGAACCGTAGATAGCTGCGGCAGCGGCATCTTTCAGTATGGAGATACTTTCAATGTCATTGGCATCGACACCATCGAGATTATCGGGAATACCATCAACCAGGATAAGGGGGTCTCTTTTACTGGCACTTCCCAGGGTTGTAATACCCCGAATCCGCAGAGAGGCGCCATCGCTTCCGGGCTGGCCGCTGCTCTGTGTGGCAACTAGTCCCGGTGCTAAACCAGCTAATGCCTGAGAGGTTTGAAAAACCGGCTGTCGAGCAATTTCCTGCCCTTCTATAGCTTCTACAGAACCGGTTAAATTTATTTTTTTCTGCGTGCCGTATCCCACCACTACAACTTCCTGCAAGGTCTCAAGATCCTGCACCAGCTGAATGGTTACCTGGGATTGATTGGTGACATCCAACTCCTCAGACAAATAGCCGACATAAGAAAAAATCAAGACATTTTGATCTGGTGCCAGGTTAATGCTGAAATTACCATTTACATCAGTAATGGTACCGTTGGTGGATCCTTTGGCGAGCACGTTCACGCCCGGAAGGCCTTCATTTGTTTCACTTTTGACAAGACCACTGACTACTCTATTTTGTGCATAGAGCCCAGTAGTCGCCAACATACATAAAACCAGTAGGTAAAGTTTTTTCATCTCATAGTTTTTAAGGTTATCAATTAAAGTTGCCAAACAGCCTAGGCTACTTTGATCTAGTATGGTCTAGTATTGCCTAGTCTGTTCTGGTTTGGTTTGTAAATATGAGTAATATATTTTATTATTGCAAATGAAAATTGAAACTATGGAACCATATATATTTGACTTTGATATAGAAAAGCATCCTTCCCGCCCCAAGTATTTGCAATTGGCGGATGCTTTACTTGCTGACATTGAAATTGGGAAACTGAAGCTAAATCAGCCGTTGCCCTCTGTTAATAAACTGTCCAAGGAGCTCAGCATTAGCAGGGAAACCGTATTTAAGGCTTTAAATTACCTTAGTGAAAGAGGTGTTATCAAATCGGCTAACCGTCAGGGTTATTTTGTTATCAATACCGACGTGAGGAGAAAAGCCAGGATTTTTTTTCTGTTGGACAAGTTCACCACTTTTAAAGAGCAAATGTATTTGAGTTTCCAAAAAACCATCGGTGACCAGGGCGATGTGGAGATCTTTTTCCATCATCATAATCTCAGCGTTTTCCGATCTTTGATCATTGATAACCTCCCTCACTATACTCATTTTGTGATATTAACCTTTTTAAGAGAAGACGTCAGCGACATTCTCAACCTTATTCCGGCGAATAAAAGGCTGATTATCGACAGCTATGAACCCGATCTCAGCGGGGAATATCCCATGATTTATCAGGACTTTGCCAGTGACATTTACAATGCCCTTGAAAAAGCCGGCGATAAACTGGAAAAATATAATCGCCTGGTACTGGTAGCGCCTGGCACGCTGTTTCACTCTGATCTGGTGGTCAGGGGATTTCAAAAATTTGCGAGGGACAGCGGGTTTCCAGCCAAGGTTGTACGAAGTCTGGATGCCGATGATTTTCACAAAGGCGATGTCTATTTGACGTTATCCGGTTACGACATGGAATTGGTAGATGTAATTAAATTAAGCCGCTCCAGAAAGTACAAAATAGGCAAAGACATTGGCATCATTTCCTATAATGATACCCCCGTGAAAGAGGTATTGGAAGAGGGCATAACAGTCATCAATACCAACTGGGAATATATGGGAAGCAAAGCCGCCAGCATGCTGTTGGATCAGGAAATCTTTACCATTGCCAACCCGACACAGCTCATCTTTAGAAATTCATTATAATGCTGAGATACTCAAACAATGGTTCCCGCACCTCCAAACTTGAAAAATTAAAGACTGATTTGGTAGTAATCGGCGGTGGCGTTGCCGGTGTATGTTGTGCCATCACCGCCGCCCGTAAGGGGATTAAGGTAGTGCTTGTACAGGATCGCCCGGTTTTGGGTGGCAACGCCTCCAGCGAAGTGAGGTTATGGATACTGGGCGCCACATCTCACATGGGTAATAACAATCGCTGGGCCCGCGAAGGTGGTGTTATTGACGAACTATTGGTAGAAAACATGTACCGCAATCCCGATGGTAATACCTTGATCTTTGATACAATATTATTGGAGAAGGTCTGGCAGGAAGACAACATCACATTGCTTTTAAATACGGCTGTTTATAACACCACCAAATCTGATGCTAACCATATTGCGGGAATTAATGCGTTTTGCAGCCAGAATTCCATGGAGTATGAAATCACCGCCTCCTTGTTCTGCGATGCCTCGGGAGATGGTATAGTGGCCTTTCAGTCCGGCGCCGCTTTTCGAATGGGCGCCGAATCCTCCGATGAGTTTGACGAAGCTTTTGCGCCAACCAAAGATTACGGCGAACTGCTAGGCCATACCATGTATTTTATGACAAAAGACGTTGGCAAACCGGTTACTTTCACCCCTCCTGCCTACGCCCTCAGCGATATCACTAAAATTCCCCGATACAAGCAGTTTTCCACACAGGAGCACGGATGCCAGCTTTGGTGGATAGAATACGGTGGGAGGCTGGACACCGTACATGAGACAGAAACGATTAAATGGGAGCTTTGGAAGGTAATATATGGTGTCTGGGATTATATCAAAAATTCAGGAAAATTTCCCGAAGCCAATACGATGACCCTCGAATGGGTAGGGCAAATCCCAGGGAAAAGAGAGAGCAGGCGATTTGAAGGACATTTTACCATAACGCAATCCGATATCGTTGAACAACGGCACTTTGACGATGCCGTAAGCTTCGGCGGCTGGGCTATAGACCTACATCCTGCCGATGGTGTCTTCAGTGAAAAACCGGGGTGTAACCAATGGCATAGCAAGGGGGTTTATGAAATTCCTTATGGCTCCATGATCGTCAAGGGTATCGATAATCTATTTTTAGCCGGCAGAATACTGAGCTCCAGTCACGTGGCCTTTGGCTCCACCAGGGTGATGGCAACCAGCGGCCACAACGGTCAGGCCGTAGGTATGGCGGCGGCATTGGCCATCAAAAATAATTGGTTACCGGCCGACCTGCTTGCCCCGGATCGCATGAAAATCCTGCAACAGGCACTTTTAAAAACCGGCCAGTACATTCCGCATCTCGCTTACCACGACAACGAAGACCTGCTAAACCAACCCTGCACTATGCTGGCAAAAGATCACCTGGTGCTTTCTGAGATACCCTTTGACGGTGAGCTGCGACCATTGGAATACAATTCCGCGCAATTGCTTCCAATTGGCAGAGGGCCCGTTCCCGTGTTTGAAATTGCTATTAATGCCCTGGAGGACACCGAATTGGTTGTTAGCCTGAGAAAAAGCAGCAAGTCATTTAATTATACACCAGATGTCACACTTGCTTCCAAAACCTATTCTGTTAAGAAGGGACAGCAGCGATTGACGCTGCATTTTGATACATCACTGGAAACGGATTGTTATGTTTTTCTTTGTTTTCATCAAAACCAAAAAATTTTAATTCAAACGAGCCAGACCAGAATTTCAGGCATCGTCAGCGTGTTTAATAAACAAAATAAGGCCGTGTCAAACTTTGGGCGCCAGGATCCTGATCCGGCACTTGGTTTTGAAAGTTTTGAATTCTGGATTCCGGTCCGCCGGCCACAAGGTTCCAATTTCGCCATGAAAATTGACCCCCCACTCGATTGTTTTGGTGAAAGTAACCTGACCAATGGATTTTTCAGACCCTATCTTAAACCCAATGCATGGGTGGCAGACCTGCAAAGCGAGACATCGGAAATAATAGTGAAGTGGCATAAGCTACAGCAAATCGGGCGGATAACATTAAGCTTCGATACAGATTGGGATCATCCAATGGAATCTTCGCTGCTGGCCCATGAAGAGCATATCATGCCCTTTGTGATCAACAACTACGAGGTGCTCGACAAAGACGACCAGGTGATTCATCGCCGGCATGGCAATTACCAGACCAGAAACGAGATCGTTTTAGAAAACACCATCATGACAGACACATTAAAATTCCGATTTCAGCAGCCGTCCAAAAACGTACCGATAGCACTTTTCGGCTTAAATATTTATAAATAAGTACTAATTCGATAAATATGTCCGTACTGGATTATATTGTAATTGCCCTGTTTACTGTCATGATCCTGGTGGTTGGCGTTGCTTTTTCGCGAACCGGCGGCAGCATGAAGTCTTATTTTGCAGCTGGGGGTTCACTACCCTGGTGGTTAAGCGGCTTGTCATTATTCATGAGCTTTTTCTCCGCAGGCACATTTGTTATTTGGGGCTCCATAGCCTATCAATACGGCTGGGTAAGCATTACGATTCAATGGATGATGGCTTTGAGTGGCTTTATCATCGGCTACTTTATCGCTCCAAAATGGCGGGAAACCAATAGTTTGACCGCAGGCGAATTTTTGGGAAATAGATTTAACCCGGCTTTAAAAAAATTCTATAGTTACATTTTTCTGGTATTAAGCTTTGTCACCACCGGGGCATTTCTATACCCTGTCGCTAAAATATTTAATGTTTCAACCGGTTTTTCAATTGAGTTATCGATATTGATATTAGGGCTGCTTATCATCATCTACACCGCTGCCGGAGGGTTGTGGGCGGTGGTAATCACTGATGTATTGCAGTTTGTCATCCTGTTTGCAGCAGTGATTATCGTGGTACCCCTGGCCCTGGAAAAAATTGGCGGACCCGGCACCCTGCTCCACCAGGCCCCCGAAGGTTTCTTTTCCATAACCAACGGGGCTTATTCATTTGGCTTTTTAATGGCTTTCACCTTTTACAACACATTTTTTATCGGTGGCAACTGGGCATATGTGCAGCGCTACACCAGTGTCCGCACGCCGCGGGATGCCAGAAAAGTTGGTTTGCTGTTTGGCAGCTTGTATTTAGTGAGTCCGGTATTGTGGATGCTGCCCCCGATGATTTTCAGGCTGGTAGATGGCGATCTGGCGGGTAATGAAAGCGAGGGGGCCTTTTTGTTGATGTGCAAGGAGGTCTTGCCCAAAGGGCTGCTGGGGCTTATGTTGGGAGGAATGATTTTTGCTACGGCCAGCTCGGTAAATACCACGCTAAATATGTCAGCAGCAGTATTTACCAATGACATTTACAAAAAGCTCAAAAAGGGTTTAAAGCAGGAGGCCATCATGAAAGTTGCACGCCTTTCTACCGTTGTATTTGGAATAATAACTATCGGCGTGGCACTTGCGGTACCCCGGCTGGGCGGCATCGTGGAGGTAGTATTGACAGTGGGTGCCGTCACCGGAGCCCCCTTATTCGGTCCTCCTATTTGGGCCCTGTTCTCAAATTGGCAAACTTCATTTTCAATGATGGCCACCACCCTGGTGAGTCTGGGGATCAATTTATTTCTGAAGTTCATGGCCCCCGGCCTGTTGGGCTTTTCATTAAACAGGGCTGAAGAAATGTTAACCGGCGTCTTTATTCCCATGGCCATTCTGACCCTCTTTGAAATATACTACAGGTTCAATCGCACATCAAATCACCAGCCCCAAAAAACCGGGGAAAAGATCGGGGACGATGCTGCAGAAACGGCAAAAAGCGAAACCTCCGCACAAAACATCTTTGCTATCAGGGTACTGGCAGTCGCTCTTTTATTAACAGGATCACTGATTGGTATACTGGGCGTTATAGCCAGCAACGGCAGGTTGATTGTGCTTTGTGTTGGCATTGTAGTGCTTTTAACAGGTGGTCTTCTGCTCACCAGAGCGAATGTAAAACGCAGCCCCGGGACCTCGGATTACTAGCTTGTGCCCAATCCCGCTGTGCTTTGGTAAGTCAGATCCCGTTCTTCTTCGTAAAGAAGTCATTTCAGCGCTGATACAGAAGGCCGGAAAGAGATTGAAGCACTTTAAAAGTTACACCTTCCCGGAAACCCTCTCCTGCGAAAAGGCACACGATCAGGACAATGCGTTACTAAAACCGGTGGGATTACGAAACCATTAAAAGATAATTTCGTTTTAATTTGTATACATAATTTTCTTATATATAAAACATTCCATTATGTTTTCAGGAAGTTTAATTAAAGGCACGCTCAAGACCATTATATTAAAACTTTTACATGAGCATGGCAGCATGTATGGCTACGAAATTACCAAACAGGTAGAGGAATCATCGCAGGGTAAGTTAAAGTTGACACTAGGCGCCATTTACCCCACCTTGCATAAACTCGAAAAGGGCGGCCTGCTCACTTCCAGGTCGGTTGAGGTTGACAATCGTTTGAGAAAGTATTATGCACTGACCGCTGAGGGTAAGAAAGCGGCGGTAAAGAAGATTAACGAATACGAATCTTTTGCCAGGATTATGCATACCATCATTTTATCCAATAACTGATGCTGACCAAAGACCAAATCTCCCTGATTCTTAAAAAGCTCAAAAAAGCGTTGGGCCTGAATCACCTCGACCACGAACTGCTCGACCACATTTGTTGCGAAGTCACTGAAAAAATGAAAGGCGGTCTGTCCCTGGACGAGGCATTGAATGAGATTATCCACAAAAAAAACCAGCGCTCCATCAGATATGTACAAAAACGGTTTGATCTTATGCTTCAATTAGAAATGATTAAAAACTATTGTCTTGTAGCGATTCGAAACCTCCGCAGCAACAAGGTTTACGCTACTACCAACATGGTAGGATTAGCCATCGGTACCGCCTCTTTCCTGCTGCTGGGTCTCTATGTAATCGATGAGATTAGCTATGATAAATTTCACAGGGATCACGAGAAGCTTTATCGCATTCACACAAAGATCGAGTTAAACGGTGTGACCTATGACGAGGCGGCCATTGCCTTTCCCGTCGCTGAAGCACTTAAATCAGATTATCCCGAGGTATCTGAAACTTTCAGATTATATAAGTCAGATAACACCCCGCTGCTGCGGGTAGGTGATAAAATGTTTACCGAAGACAAGTTTTTTTTCGCAGATCCGGAGATTTTCGATTTGTTTAGTTACGAGTTTATCGCGGGAGATCCCCAAACCGCTTTAGATGAAGTAAATAACCTGGTGATCACCCAGGAAATGGCTGTTAAATACTTCGGGGACAAAAATCCTTTGAACCAATTTATAACATACCAGGGAAACCATCACTTCAAAATAAGTGGTGTCATCAAAAAAGTGCCGTCCAACAGCCATTTTAAATTTGATTTTGTTGCGCCACTGGTGTTTCAGATGGCGCAATGGGAGAAAATAACCGGTAACGAAGGCCGGGAAAAAAAGTGGTTTTGGACGGGTTCATGGACTTATCTGAAACTACGCGATCAACATGCTGCAGCCGGGCTTCAGGGTAAAATGCCCCGGTTTGTCGATAAGTATTATCCGGACCGTATAAAAGCCGGCGTTACCTTAGGTTTACAGCCGGTAACAGCTATTCACCTGCATTCGAACCTGGAGTACGAAATTGCACCGAACAGTCACCTTTTGTATGTCTACATTTTCTTAGCGATTGGCGTCGTTATTCTGGTTATCGCCTGCATTAATTTCACTAACCTGGCGACCGTTTTGTCCATTGGCAGGTTAAAAGAAATGGGAATGAGAAATGCGCTGGGAGCACGCCGGGGGCAGTTGTTTGTCCAGATCCTGGGGGAAGCCCTGCTTTCGAGCCTGCTGGCTGTTGGCATTGCTATTGTTATTACCGCGGTATTCCTGCCGGTTTTTAATATATTGACTAATAAGCAATTAGAGATCGGAATTCTATGGCAAGCGGAATCATTGATCGCCATGTTATTGCTGGTGCTCATTGTTGGCTTCGGGGCCGGCATCTATCCCGCATGGCTGGTTTCCAGGTTTGAGGTTATTAAGACATTAAAAGGAGAAAAAGGCCTTGGTCGCCATTCGATGTCTTTTCGTAGATCACTGGTAATTTTTCAGTTTATGGCATCGGTTGTGCTAATGGTAGGAATAGGTGTGATCCATCAGCAATTAAACTATTTGAATAAAAAGGAACTGGGCTTTAAAAAAGACGGGCTGCTCGTCATTACGGCCAGAAAAAATGTCAATAAAAGGTATACAGCATTTCGGGAGGAATTGCTGCAACACCCCGATATCCTTAACCTGGCAGGCGTTTCAAATATTCCCGGGAAAGGCACCGGGGCCTGGCGCTTTGTGCCGGAGGGCGGGTCCTACGACGAACCTGTCATGCTGCCGTTAACTTTTACGGATTATGAATTTTTGAATACTACCGAAGCCACCCTCTCCGATGGCCGTTTTTTATCCAAAGACTCCCCCTCAGATGCCGACCAGGCATTTGTATTGAACCAAAAGTCCGCTGAACTGCTGGGATGGAAAGATGACCCCATCGGGAAAAAACTGGAGTTATTTGGCCCGGGGGTGAATGACATCATTGTGTCAGGATACGTTATTGGCGTGGTGTCCGATTTCCATTTCGAATCACTTCATCATGAGATAAAGCCTTTGGTCATGGCTTACCTTCCTGATTTTAACTACTACCTTGCCAGGGTTTCTACGCATGATTTTGACGCATTATCTCAATTCATCAATATCACCTGGAAAGCATTTTCTCCCGAATGGATCCCTGAGTACAAATTTCTTGACGACGAGCTTAACCAGCTTTATGCCAATGAGCAACAACTGAGCACCACCATTAACTATTTCACCCTGTTAGCAATCCTTATTGCCTGTTTCGGACTGTTTGCTTTGGGCTCATTCACTATTATGAACCGTATAAAAGAGATTGGGATCAGAAAAGTAATGGGCGCTTCTATCGGTAATATCTTCACCCTGGTTTTAAAAGATTTTGTAGTATTGATTGTAACAGCAGTACTCCTGGCATGGCCCATTGCCTGGTTTGCGTTGGAAAAATGGCTAAACAATTTTGCCTACAGCATCGATTTGAGTTTTAGTGTATTTATGCTGGCAGGTATGAGCGCGCTGGCTATTGGTATGCTTACCATTAGTTATCATGCTGTTAAAGTTGCTTTTTCCAATCCAGTCCATTCACTGACGTATGAATGAACGGGATCGGGGTCTTTGGTATTTGGTGGGTTTTTGGCCTCTTATTCATCTTTTAAACATTCCGTGAGTTTTACACGGGCCGCTTTGACAGTCTGCATCCCTATGGCAAACCAGGCAATAAGCAATGCGGTAAATCCCGCACCGATGAAATACCACCATTTTAAATCGATCCTATAAGCAAAGTCATCCAACCATTTTGTCGCAATCAGGTAACTAAGGGGTAATGCAATGATAATCGCTATTAATACCATCCGGGTAAAGTCACCAGATAAAAGCCGTATTATACCAAGGTCGGTGGCACCTAATATTTTCCTGATGCCAATTTCTTTTAACCTTTTTTCAACAGTAAAAGCCAATAAACCGAATAACCCAAGGCCTGAGATCACAATGGCTAATCCCGCAAAGTAGCGGGACAATATGGCCACTCGCTTTTCCGAGGTATATAGGCGATGGTAATCATCATCCATAAATTTAAAATCGAAAACCTCATCGGGGCTATGCGTTTGATAGATCCTTCTTAGATGGTCGATAGTCTCATTCTCTGTTCCCGCCCGGATCTTAACAGACACTTTTGGTGCGTAAACTATAGGCGCTAAAAAAATAACACAAGGCTTGATTTCTTCATAAAGCGACTCAAAATGAAAGTCTTTAGCTACACCGACAATTTGCATTTCCCTATTTTCAACCCTTACTATTTTGCCAATTGGATCTTTTAAGCCCATCCTTTCAATAGCTGTCTCATTAAATATGATCTGATTGTGCGAACCAAAGTCCTCGGAAAAAGCTTGTCCTAATGCCATTTCCATTCCAAGCGTTTCGATCAAATTGTAACCGGCCCAAAGCCTCGAAAAAAATGGTGCGTCTCCTGGGCCTTTTCCTTCCCAATCAATTCCGTTGGTACCCCCAAGGGTCTTTCCCGCTACCATATTGCCACCTCCTGCATTCAACACCCCGGGAATGTTCTTGATTTTAAACATGAAATCCTCATTCACATTATCAGTATCAAAATAGATGACATGGTCCCTGTCATATCCCAGATTTTCGGATTGGACAAACTTTACCTGCTCATAAACAACCCAAACTGATGCAATTAATACCACCGCTACAGCAAATTGAAATATCACCAATCCCTTCCTGGCCCATATTGCTCCCAATGAAGAATCAAGCCTTCCCTTTAATGTGCTTGCCGGTTTAAATGAAGAGATGTATAATGCCGGATAGCTGCCGGAAACAATCCCCGTAAACAGCGTAATACCCAACAACATCAAAATAAGGCCGGCATCAAAATTCAGAGAAATTTGCTTTCCTGTAACTACATTGAAGTGAGGAAGGAAAAGTACAACCAGCAGCATGGCTACTACCAAAGATAAAAAAGCCATCAAAACCGATTCTCCCATATATTGCATAATTAGCATCCCTCGTCTGGCCCCAACAACTTTTTTGATACCTACTTCTTTGATCTTTCTTAATGATCTGGCAGTAGATAAACTCATAAAATTAATGCAGGCTACCAGCAATATAAAAATGGCAATAATTGAAAATAATCTCACATATTCAATTCTACCGCCAGCCGGCACACCGTTTTCGTAGAGACCATACAAGTAGCGATCTGAATACCGTTGCAGGAACAAGGTCGCCTTCGTGTCTTTATCCCTGGTTTTTAAAAAACTGCCTATTTTATCATTGAATTGCCCGATGGACGTTCCTGGTTTCAAAAGTACATAGGTTCGGGGGGAACTGTCTCCCCAACCTGCCCCGGGGTTAATTTCCTGAAACAATTCATAACTCAGCAGCAAATCAAAATGGTTGGTGGCAGTGGCGGGTGGCGACTCAAAAATCCCTGAAATTAGACACAACCTGTTAATATCCCTCGCTTTCCAATTAATGGTTTTGCCAATAGCGCTTTCCATTGAATTGAATAGTTTTAATGCTAATGCTTTTGATATGACAACTTCATTTTTGTTTGACAGGACCTTGTTTTTGTTGCCTCTTATTAGTCTGTAAGAAAATGTGTTAAAAAAATCTCCGGATACATATTGTCCGGTTGATTTAACCCTGGTATCTTCAATAGTTATCACTCCCTTGCTGATGTTGAAGGTAGGGGGAATTACCGCTACTGAGAATGCAATTTCCGGCATTTCTTCGGCCAGTCCACTGGCTAAAGGCACGGGAGTAGCCTCAATTGTTTCCACACCATTGGTGTGATGAAGGTTTTGCATGACCTGAAAAAGCTGGTCATCTTTTTCAAAAAATTTGTCAATATTCATTTCATTATCCACCCAAAGGAAAATAAGTAAAGCACAGGCCATACCCGTGGATAGTCCAAATAGATTAATCAGAAATAAACGTTTATAACGCTTAAAACTTCGATAGGTCATTAAAAAATTATGGCGGAACATTGCTATTGGATTTAAATGATGATTGGTTTTAAACGATTTGATAAAGGAAGGCCTGAAATAGCGAATTACATTCCCGGCGAATTTCCACTTTGCTTTGGAGGGAGATGTTTCACAATGGCTTTCATAAAGCTCCGTAAGATCTCCTTCGATCTCTTCCAGGTAGTCTTGCCGGCAGAACCAGCGCAGGAAACGAAGTGCGCTTTTGGGAGGTGTTGGTTTCATGGATTACTCGTTTTTTAAGCACCTGACAGGGTTTATTCCAGCCGCTTTTGCCGTTTGCAGTCCAACTGTAAACCATGCGATCAGCAATGCTATCGATCCTGCGGAGATGAAGTACCACCATTTCAGATCAATTCGATAAGCAAAACTTGCCAGCCACTGCGTGGCTATAAAATAGCTGACTGGTAATGCAATAATAATAGCTACTAATACAATCCCGGTAAAGTCACGGGTTAAAAGGCGTATGATGCCGAATTCACCGGCACCAAGTACTTTGCGAATACCGATTTCCTTGATCCTTCTCTCAACAGTGAAAGCAGCAAGGCCCAACAATCCCAGGCAGGAGATCAATATGGCGATGCCGGCGAAATATTTGGACAGACTGGAGATACGTTGTTCAGCTTTATAGAGTGACCGGTAATCTTCATTCAGGAATTTGTAGTCGAAGGAAAGCCCCAGGTTGTATTCCTTGTAAAATTCTTCGAGCCTGGCAAGCGTTTCCCGCTCTGCTCCTGCTCTTATTTTCACCAGGATATTGTTGGAATTAGGCAGCAACCTAAAAATCAAAGGTTTTACGTTTTCATATAACGACTCAAAGTGAAAGTTCTTGACCACACCAATAATTTGTTTTTCTTCCCCCCAAAGCGTAATGGTTTTGCCTACTGGATCCAAAAGCCCCATGCGCTCAATGGCGACCTCATTAAAAATGACCTTTGAACTTTCTGATCCAAATTCCTCGGAAAAAGATCGCCCCGCTCCCATTTCTATTCCCAATGTTTCAATCAAATCATAACCGCCCCCTAAAAGCCCAAAGTCTACTATTTTATCCGGTTCCTTCCCCTCCCACGTTACCGCAGTGGTGCCGCCATGAAGGCCGGTAAGATCTCCATACATATAGGACGCATTGATAACTCCCGGTATTTTTTTTATTTCCGGCAAGAAGATCTCAGGCTCCTGAGCAAACTTTCCTTCGGGCGTAAAAACAACCACATTCTCCCGATCAAATCCCAGATTCTTTGACCCCATAAAATTCATTTGCCCGTAAGCTACCAGAACCGACACAATGAGTATTATCGAAACAACAAACTGAAACACTACCAATCCCTTTCGTACCCAAACTGCTCCCAACCAGTTTTTATTTTTTCCAAACCAGCCAGTGCCTTTCATTATAGTGACCGGGCTAAAAGCGGAAAGGTAAAATGCCGGATAGCTGCCTGAAACCAAACCAGTAAAAAATGTAATGGCTAAAACCCATAATACCAGATTGATGCTAAAGTCAGATGCCAACTGTTTTCCTGTTATTTCATTGAACTGTGGTAAGAAAAGCTTCACAATCAATACAGCCAAAGCAAGCGATAGAAAAGCTAATAAAAGTGCTTCTCCTAAATATTGAACTTTGATGTCATATTTACCGGCTCCAAAAGCTTTCTTTACGCCAACCTCTCTGCTCCTTCTGGAGACTTTGGACGTTGACAAATTCATAAAATTTATACAGGCGATGAGTAAGATAAAAATAGCAGCGGCAGAAAATAGTTTTACATATATTATTCTACCCCCCGCCAATACTCCATTCTCATAGTCACCGTACAAATATCTGTCAGAATAAGGTCGGACAAACAGCGTGTTATCGGATTCTTTATGTTTTGTTTTGATAAAACCCGCAATTTTATTGTTGAAGGCCGGCAGGTTTGTACTTTTCCTGAGCAATACATATGTACTTGGTCCATTATTCCACCAATTCAAAAAACCCGGGAATTTTTCCAGGAGCAAGCCATAACTAAATACAATATCGAACTGAATGGAGGCTACCGCAGAAGGGGTTCGAAAAATCCCAGCTACTTTAAACTCACCACTAAGTCTTTCTCCCTTCCATTCAACCATTTTTCCAATGGCATTTTCAGGGGTACGAAACAGGTTTTTGGCCAGGTCCTCAGATATCGCGATGGAAGATTTGTCGGAAGTTATACGATCTATACTTCCTGCTACAATAGGGTAAGAAAAGATATCAAAAAAAGCTTTATCGGCAAATTTTGACTTTCCCTTCATATGGCGATCCTCCACTGAAAGAATCCCTTTAAAGGTGTATTCCGCTGGAGGAAATACTGCCACAGCACTTTCAATCTCCGGCATTTCCTCCGTCAAAGTCCTGGCTAATAATCCCGGAGTATCCTCGCCGGTATTAATTTCCCCCTGGTCTTTGTTATTTTTCATCACCTGGTAAAGCCGGAGGTCATTTGCATGGAATTTATCAATACTTAACTCATGATCAACCCACAGATAAATTAGCAACGCACAGGCCAGGCCTATTGAAAGACCAGTTAGGTTAATGAAAAACGAACTTTTGTAGCGCTTGAAATTCCGATAGGTCAGGAGAAGATTATGACGAAACATAGTTATTGGATTTGCATAGTAATTCATTCGAAATGATTTGATAAACGCCGGTCTGAAATATTGCATTACACTCCAAGCAAACTTCCACCTCGCTTTACCCGGAGACTTCTCATAATAGTCTTCATAAAGCTCCGTAAGATCTCCTTCGATCTCTTCCAGGTAGTCTTCCCGGCAGAACCAGCGCAGGAAACGAAGTGCGTGTTTAGGAGGTGTCGGCTTCATAGGTTACTCATTTTTTAAGCATTTAGTGGGACTGGTTCTGGCGGCTTTTACAGTCTGTAGGCCTACCGTCAGCCAGGCAATCAGCAATGTCAGCAATCCTACTCCGATGAAATACCACCATTTCAAATCAATCCGGTAGGCAAAGTTTTCCAACCAGATGGTAGCTATGAAATAGCTGACCGGCGTGGCAATAGCAATGGCAATCAACACCATCCTGGTGAAGTCACCTGATAAAAGGCGCACAATGCTGGACTCTCCGGCGCCCAATATTTTCCGGATACTAATTTCCTTAAGTCTTCTTTCCGCTGTAAAAGTTGCCAGTCCAAATAAGCCGAGGCATGAGATCAGAATGGCAATTCCCGCGAAGTATTTTGACAGGGCAGCCACTCTTTGCTCCGCAGCATAAAAGGCCTGATAACGCTCATCCAGAAATTGATAGTCAAAAGCAAAGCCGGCATTGTAGGCTTCATAAAAATCCCGGAGTCCATCCAGGGCTTCTTTTTCCATTCCAGCTTCTATTTTGACCATGATCTTATTTTCAGATCCGGGGGCTAATATAAAGCAGAAAGGCTTTACTTTTTCATGCAATGATTCGAAATGGAAGTCCTTAACGATGCCAATTATTTCCTTGTCGCCCATAAAATTGACGATGCTGCCAATTGGGTCCTTAAGTCCCATGGCCTTGATAGAAGCTTCATTGAATATAATTTTTGCGCCTTCAGCGCTAAATTCTTTTGAAAAAGACCGCCCTTCTTTTATTTCAATTCCCAATGTTTCTATAAAGTCATAATTTACAGCGGCCACCTCAAATCGTGTCATATCATCGGGCGCCCTCCCGTCCCATTGCATGCCGCCGACAGACCAGTTGCGACCTATCATGCGATGCCCTGTACCGGAGGCATTCACGATACCCGGCATGCGCCTCACTTCAGTCAGAAATGTCTCCATATTATCCTTTATGTTGCCTTCTAAATCAAAAAAGACGATATTGTCTTTGTTGTATCCGATGTTTTGTTCCTGCACAAACACAATCTGCCTGTACACAACCCAGACACTTACCATTAGTATAACGGAAATTGTAAATTGAAAAACCACCAACCCTTTCCGTATCCAGCCAGCCTTTGAGGCGGCATTTAATGTGCCCTTTAATGTGGTGATCGGTTTCAGACCGGAAAGATAAAATGCCGGGTAACTACCGGCAGCCAGGCCGGTAAATAAAGTGATCACCATGGCGGAAAAAAGCAGTGCGTGGTCAAAGGTTAGGGAGAATTGCTTCTGCACAATTTCGCTGAATTGGGGTAAAAACAGGGCTACCAGCATAAAAGCCATTATCATTGAAAAAAATGCCATCAATATGGATTCGCTTATATATTGAAGGATGAGGTCTTTTCTTGCTGAACCAACTACTTTCTTTATGCCAATTTCCTTTGATCTCCTGGAAGCCTGCGCCGTGGAAAGACTCATGAAATTAACACAGGCGATAAGCAGGATGAAAACAGCTATTATAGAAAACAGTCTGACGTATTCGATCCGGCCCCCTACCAAAACACCGTTTTCATAGGCGCCAAAAAGATAGTTGTCCGAATAGCGCTTGAGGAAGGGTGACCGGATCGACTCGGTGAATCTGCGTTTAATGAGGCCCGCAAAATTTTTGTTAAACAAATTGACATCGGTTCCCTCTTTTAAAATTACATAAACATAGGGGCCCAAACTTCCCCAATCGGCTACCCATGACTTGATGTCTTTATAGAGGTCAAATGGCAGGACAAAATCAAATTGAATGGAGGAATTGACGGGAACCGATTTGAAAACACCCGAGACAAGAAAGGGCTGCTCATGTTGAAATACTATTTCCTTTCCCATTATCCCTTCGGTAGTATTAAACAGTTTCATCGCCAATGCTTCGGAAATGACAATAGCATTCTTATGCACTAATGCCTGGTCTGTACTCCCGTGAATAAGCTCATAAGAAAATATGTTAAAATAATCCTTACCAACATACTGTCCCGTAGCCTCCACGTTTTTCTCGCCAACAGAAAGGTTAAAGCTGTCAAACCCAGGCCAGTGTGGCGGAGCAACAGCTGCCGCGTACGCCACCTCTGGCATTTCTTCTACAATAGCTTCTGCCATGGGCCCCGAAGTTTCATGAGTGGTACGAATCACTTCATTGTATTGCAGGTGTTCCATCACCTGGAAAAGCCGATCGTCTTTCTCGTGAAATTTGTCAACGTGAAGCTCATCATTGACCCAAAGATAAATTAATAAAACGCAGGTCAGGGCTGAAGAAAGGCCAATAAGATTGATAAAAAAAGCATTTCTATAACGCTTAAAACTTCGAAAAGAAAGTAAAAAATTATGGCGAAACATGGCTATATTATTTGACGGGTATCGATTGAAAGATTTGATAAATGTCGGTCTGAAATAATGCATTACACTCCATGTAAACTTCCACTTCGCTTTACGCGGAGACCATTGATAATAGTCTTCATAAAGCTCAACAAGATCCCCTTCGATCTCCTCAAGGTAGTCTTCCCGGCAAAACCAGCGTAGGAATTTTAAGGCAGCTTTAGGTGGATTCGCTTTCATTAGCCAAAGGAAATTTTAGGAATTTGCCGATAGATGTTGTTTCTCAAAGCATATTGATGATCCAATACTTTTTTTCCTGAAGCCGTCATCACATAAAACCTCTTTCTCAGGCCACCGCGGTTATTGGCAGCATCTCCAAAACCTGATTTTACAAAACCCCTACTTTCCAGACGCTTTAGGGTCACATGAACAGCGCTAATGTTTATCTTTTTTCCCACTTTGTCTTCCAGGGTTTTAAGAATCAATACACCGTAGGCCTTTTCATGCCACGCCCCTATGATGAGCAGCACCAATTCTTCAAATTCTCCAAGGGAGTGTTTCATCATTTCAACTTTATTTACTTAACAAATATGAATTTAATATATTAGTTTCACTTTTGCTAAGAAAATAAATTATTTTTTTGGAGAATTAAAAAATTTCAGTGAAAATGTGCCGGCTGAATTAATTAAAGTTAAGCGCTTAACTCAAAAGATGAAGTCTAATGCCAATATGTTTACAATATCAACACGTTTTTCTTTCAAACATCAAAAGTTACGATTATTAGCGTCTGTTTGTGCGCAGGCTCAGCCGGAATAAGCTGATCCACAATGGAAACACAATAATTTACTTGCTGTTAAATTTTAGTTTTCCAAACAGAAACAGGATTATAAACAGTGGGATGAAGAACACAATAGCAGACATAACCGCCAAAGCTACCCAGTCCCAGATATGCACTGACATCCCATATCGCTGCTGTATGCCGTAGTTGATCTTTTTACTTTCAGGCATTGAGGCGTTGAGGTCTGCAAAGTAAGTCTTAAACCAATCGGGTGAATCGATCGTCATTTTATACATAGTCTTACTGTCATAGGATTTTTCCAGCCCACTTTGCTTCAATGCCTGTGCATCCAACCAAATTTCAACAAATTCATTATTGACCAGCGCCAGGTGTTTGACGGCTCCTTTTTTTATCAACAGTTCCAGTGAGGTCTTATCCATTTCCCGATTGCTATTGCAGGAAAACAATAGCAAGCCAATCAAAAAAATAACAATGGGGGAAGCAAATTTAAGTATTTTCGTTTCCATTCATTTTCACTTGTGAGCAACCGCACCAGTTTTCATCTGTCAGTTTTAATTTACCATTTAATACAGATAATTGAAAGCTTTATTTCGATTATGAACCCACCCGGAAGGAGTTACGTGGATATAACATCATCATTAGATTGGAAAACCTCTTTAAGAAAGCACGAGATTTTATGGTGTATTCGACTGACTTAAACCCTGGAAGGCATTAGGGAACTATTAAATTCACACCGTATTAATGACACAATCAAGCCACGCCTGGGCAGGCATATGTGCAACTTCATTGTTACTAAAAATTTGAAACTTTCAGCCCCTACCTACCGAGTTTGCGAAGGTCTCCCGATATTTTTCCGTCAAACCTTTTAATACGCAGGTCTCCGGAGCCGGCCCCATGAACATGAACATTCTTTGCAACGTAATCGACATGAACACTGCCGGAGGAATCATTCAGGGTAAAATGCCCGTTGATGTTATTGGCTCTTACATCGCCAGAGGAATCCGTTAGTTTTAAATCGCCATCAACCTTTCCAATATTCAAACCTCCGGAGGTATCTCTCAACGTGACATTCCCATTCATATTCCTCATGTCTATATCGCCGGAACCATCGGTCAGGTTCAGGTTCCCGTTTATGTTATCTAAACTTATCGATCCGGAATTGTCTGTGATTTTTATGGTATTTTCGATATTCTGGCTGGTGTTGATATTCGCCAGGCTCATATCTCCGGAAGAATCCCTAAGCGTTAAATTTCCGTTGACCCGGACTAAATTTATATCCCCGGAGTTGTCTGTGATCTTTACCGTTTTTTTAGCGCCATTGTTGGTATTTATGTCGATCAATTCCATGTCTCCGGAAGAATCCTTAAGGCTGAGGTTTCCATGGATGTTTTTTATATAGAGATTTCCCGAGCGATCATCTACTGCCAGGTCGTTTTCAATATCTGAAATTTTGAGGTCACCGGAACGATCATTGATCGAAAGCGCCAGGCTTTTTGGAACATTCACCACCAGATCAATTTTTCTGGCCGGCGCACTAAAAAATCCATCCGGGTTGATAGCTTCCAAAAAATCATTTCTCTTTTGGAAATTAAAATGACTCTCTAAAAAAGCCTTGTCACCTTCTCTAAAAAGCGTAAGATGCATAAACTCTTTAACAATACGTACGGCGCGTTTGGTACTAACGGCTGATAACACGATATCCGCCTCTACGCTGATGACATCGGAGTCGTGGCCGTTGATAATGACATGCCCCGCTCCGGAATTAACCGTCAGCGCTTTGAGGTCATCGGCCGATAGCTGCAGGGTTTTGCTGGCAGTGAACCCCTTATAAAAAAGAACTTTATATTCCCTTTCGTCTATTTTCTTCAACACCAGTTCTTCGGATTGTGCGTTTGCCTGATAAATAAATGATTGTGAAAAGCAAAAGGATAGAAAAAACAAGGCAAGTAAATTCTTTTTCATCGTTAGTTGTATTTTAAGTTTTGTTAACCATTTGAATGAGTAAAGCACTCATGCCTGCTTGAAAGATGCGGTTTACAAATAAAAGGTTGCATCGGCACGGAAAATGCTTATCAAATCAAAACCCGGTGCTTTTAAATACCTCCCTCTACGGCTTCCACCATTGCCCGAGGGGCTCGAGCGAAGCGCAAAGGGAGGTACCATTAAGCCATCAAAAGGAATTGGAGAATGTTACCAATACTATATGGAAGCTGAAATTTGGATCGGTTTTAAGTGCGGTGCTTTCAATTCAAGGTTATTGTAAATTTGACCGTACGAAAAACACGTCTCTCTCTACGCCATCAATATCCTTAAAATAGAACCTGGCCAAAGAGGCATCTCCATTATAATTAAACGCTCCGAAAAGAGCACCATATTGACCTCCATTATTGCTATGGTACACGTCAGCCCACCATGGGCTACTATCCAAATTATTTTCGGCATCGCGGATACTCCGTCCTCCGAGACCCGAGACAAAGGCAAAGGAACGTCCTTCATCTTCATTGTCTGTAGCGATATCATCTTTTTGTAAGGTTACTATATCGGATGTATTGGAAATTACCTGGTTCTGAAAATCACGCATCTCATAGGTCCGGCAGTATGAGTGTTCATGACCTGTAGCGATGATGGCTCCTCCCTGGCGGGAGGCTTCATATACGTCCCAGCCTGCCTCATCCTTTTTACCACCTATCTGCATCAATCGCTGATTTTTATGCCAAAAGGAAATTCTCCAGATCGCGTTGTTCGTTTTTAGCTGCTCACCTACATATGCTCCCGCCATGGATGGGCTAATATCAAATTCGTCCGGAGCCGATACGACAAAGAATATACCCTGATATGAAAAAGATGAAAGCACTCCTAATTGGCCGGACCAGGTAATGTTCAATCTTTTAAACCTTGCTTCCAGAAATGATTGGTAGCCGTTCGGGCCATCCCAAAATTCATCGTCATGATTTCCTACACAAAAGAAATAAGGGAAATTATCCCCAAGAATTCCATTAATATTATCTTCAAATGCCTGAGGGCTCCCGATATAATCCAGATCACCGGCATGTACCACTGCCTGAGCACCTTCTGCTTTTATCAGGTTCAAAACTGCGTCCGCACCGGGTCCTACGGTGGCATCACCCAAAAAGGCGACTTTGAAGTTTTCAGGCGTCTCAAATTCATCCAAAACAACAAAATCGGGACCGGTCTGTGACAGACCGCCAACCGTTACGATCACCGGCCCTGTCGTAGCATTTTCCGGAACGATTGCCAGGATAGATGTGCTGGATGACGTACTCACTATCGCCTCAATACCATTGAACGTAACCACATTTTCCGCTGGTACCGAACTAAAACCGACACCCGTGATTTCAATAACTGTACCCACCTGGGCCTGTGCCGGATTAAAACTCAGGCTTGTTTGCAGCACTGTAAAATCCGGGCCCGTGGCGGTCTTTTCACCTACAGTAACAGACACCGGACCGCTGGTAGCTTCAACCGGGACCAGGACTGAAATCTGACTCGAAGACGCAAATGATATTGTCGTTGCCGTATTCCCGTTGAATTTTACGATATTTTCCGAAGCCCGGGGGCTAAAATTGGTACCGGTGATGGTCACCGGAGCTCCTACTTTTCCCGCTATAGGGTCCACCAGGCTAATAGTGGGAGCGGCAATGACGGTTAAAGACTTGCTGTCATCTTCGCTCCGGCAAAAGGTCAAAGCCAGTATTGAAAATGTCAGAAATCCAAGTATATGGCTATTCCTTGTTAAATTCATATTACATTCGATTAATTAGATGCCCAATCATTTCAAGATCACCCCATCATCTCCGACTGCTATGACGTTACTACCGTCGAAAGTGCTCACACCATTCAGCTCTATGTCATCTACGTCATTAGTCAGTCCGTGATCATCTCTTAGCCAGGTGATCCCGCCATCCTCGGTTTTAACTACTATAGAGGTTATATCTCTGGCATCGTTGTGGTCTCCCACCGCAATTAAAACCTGGTTATTCACCAAAATCAAATCATTAAAATCAGCCTCAGTGGTGCCGCTTGCCTGCGCCGTCCACGTGGCTCCACCATCGGAGGTCTGGTAGATCAAACCGGCACTACCCGCTACCCATCCGTTATTTGCGTCTACAAACTTCACACTTTTCCATGACTCCTGTAAACCATTAACGTCGGTCTGTAAAGTCCATACCGCACCGCCGTCTGAGGTAGTAATAATATTACCATCACCTGCAACGGCTATCCCTGTGTTACTGTCTTTAAAGTATATGTCATATATGCGATCTCCAGTGACTTCAAGACCGCTTGTTTGTGTTGTCCATGTTGCTCCTCCATCTATTGTGCGAATAAGTACTCCCCCACTTCCTCCGACATAGCCATTGTCGGCATCAAGGAAGAAAATACTGCGAAGGGTTTCCGTAGTTCCGGTTGCAGCCGTTTGGGCGGTCCAACTGGCACCTCCGTCTATGGTTTTTATTACGACACCATTGTCACCAACTACCCAACCGGTGTTGGCATCAAGAAAAAACAAATTTTCAAAATCACCTGTTTCGCCTGTGTTTGCCGTCAGGTCCGACCAGGTATCTCCGGCATCGACACTTTTTAAAACCGTACCATCATCCCCCGCAACAAACACCAAATTCGCATCTATAAATTGCACCTTACCTAACTTAACAGTCACCCCGGAGGTTACAGCAGTGCTGAAAACCGATGCTAACGGTACTTCTACAGTAAAATCCGGCCCGATTACATTCTGACCGTTCACATCCACAGATACCGGTCCTGAAGTAGCACCATCCGGCACAGTGGTGGTAATGGAGGTTGTTGTTACCGAAATGATGGTGGCCACAATTCCGTTGAAGCTCACCGTATTTTCAGAAGCAGTGGTACTAAAGTTAGTACCAGTGATAGTCACCTCCGTGCCCACTTCACCACTGCCGGGATCAATGGAAGTTATAGTCGGCGCGGGGGGCTCTTCTACGGTAAAAGAAGGTCCCGATATCGTTCGGCGAATCACTTTTACAACAATGGCACCGGTAGTAGCACCATCAGGTACAGCAGTGGTAATGGATGTAGGCGTCGAAGCTGTCACCGGAGCAGCAGTGCCATTAAAGCTAACAGTATTGTCGGAACTTTGTGCGCTGAAATTGGTACCGGTAATGGTCACTGGGGTACCCACCTCACCACTGGTAGGGTTTATTGCAGTAATGGTAGGTGCCTCTAAAATGGTCACCGAGATTTTATCGGCATCGTCGTCTACGCATGATCCCAGGGCAATGCAAGTGACAAGGATTATGTTAAATGCTGATATTCTTTTTATGATAGATATATTCTTTTTCACGATTTCACTATTAAATTGTTGAATGGGTTTTAATATCGGTAAGTATAAAACTTACCGGTGCTTCCGGTATCCGTCTTAAAAAGATTAATTTTTAGAACGGGAAGCAGTTACACTTCAAAGCACAATACCGGAAAATTCGATTATACTAGCACATGTCTTCCTGCTTAAAGCTCGTAAGATATGGTAAGAACCGGGGCAGCTGAACCATCAAAGGTCTCTGCTTCTCTGCCTCCATCACTTTTTGTCGCATTGGCGCTGACACCTGTATGCACCATGATAAAGGTTAAACTATTATCAGCACCCCAGTCCGGGTCATTCACAATTTCCTGGACAATCGCAGAAAGATCTACGGTTCGCTGGACCTCCAGTTCATCTCCAACCGCCACCCACTCGGGTATTGTCCAAATAACATTTGAAGTAGTTTTTGCCCTACTGGTCAAATTGAAGTCATCAGTAGTAAATGGTGCCGAATTTCCGGTTTTTTCACCAAATATGGTCAGTTCCACCGGGTCAGCTCCTATATTGTCGGCGGTAAATTGAATGCTGGCCTCCGTAATGGTAGCATTGGCCGGTATCCCTATTTCATTGAATCTAAGTCCAATGGTCTGAACGCCCTGATCCGGGGTTCCCGAGGTATCAAATTCGCCGAATTCAAGATCACTGCTATCAAGTGACATGGCACCGGTTTCCCCTTCCTCTACATCGTCGGCGGAATCACTGATCGCCGCAATGATAGTACCTGCACTGGCATCGTCATCGACAATGGTTATCGTCACCGCACGCCTGTTATTTTCCGAATAACCCTGACCTTCAGGTAGCGAGGCAATGATGTCACGGTTTCCTTCAGAATCCGAGTTATCAATCAAGGAAATAATGATATTATCAAAATAGACCCCCTCGGGAAAGTCAAGATCGAGATCACTTTTCAACACATAATCAACACCTTCGGTGGCTGTGCCTCCCAACGTAATATTAGAAGTAATGGCTCCTTTGGGCGTCGCCCCTATTCTTAACACAATATCCTCTGATTCGTCTTCGTCTACTTCAAAGGACTCCTGGTCAAAAAATATGACATCTTTTTCGAATATGGGGCCAATGTTATCTCTTTCGCATGAGAAAAATAAGAGGCATAACAATGGCAATAATATATATATGTATCTTTTCATTGATTCTAACATTTAATTGGTGTAGCCATCATTTTGTATCATGTTGCTATTTGCCAGCATTTCATCCAGTGGTATAGGGTAAGCAAACCGATGGTCTCCGGCTGTCAAAGTACAGTTAACCGTTAAACCCCTGCAATCCGCTCCCCTGATCACATCTCCGGCGGTTCTTCTCAGATCGAACCATCTGTGGCCTTCAATGGCCAGTTCCTTTCTTCTTTCATCCTGAATTGCCGCTGCCAATGCCGCCCCGGAAAGGTTTACATCAGTATACCCTGTAATCCTCTTTGTTCTCAAGGCATTTAGGTCAGCCAGGGCTTCTGTGTCGTTGGTCAAATTTAAATTTGCTTCGGCCCGGATCAGGTACATTTCACTCACCCGAAGAATTTTTGCATGTGCAAGACCTCTTTCTCCTCCCCGGCCGGCATATTTAAAGGGAAAAAACAAATCATCTCCAGGATTAGGATCTGAATTCTCCAATATAAATGCTCCATATCTGATGTCGTTGGCCTGATCATAGATCGCACTAAGGTCCTGGGTAACGGTGAACAGCGACTTCCTAGTGACCACATCGTATAATGGATTGCCTATTCGTCCTTCATCCGGCGTTGTAAAGGCAACACTCAAAAGCACCTCTGCATCTGCGTCTTCAGACCACATAAGCAAGTACTCTGCCGGGTCTGACAGGCTACTTACACTTATTACCTCCGTAGCAAAATTTGCGGCATCCTGCCACAGCTCTGCATAAAGGGACACTCTTGCCAAAAGCGCGGTCACGGCTCTTTGATCAAAAAAATGTGGGCCATTTTCCTGTATTGTTTTATCCACATTGCCCAGCATCGTTCTGGCGGTGGTCAAGTCCAAAAAGATCTGGTCATACACTTCCTTTACACTATTTCTGAACGGCTTATTGATCTCGAAACTCAGCACCACCGGAACTCCGGGCTGCGCCGAATTTCTTTTGTAATCGGGCGCATAGAATCGCAATAAGTCAAAATGTGCCAAGGCCCTTAACGCCAGCGCCTGACCTAAAATCCGGTTCCTTTGCGCACTATCTTCAAATTTATCCGCGTTGTTGATTACTGTATTTGCTCTGAATATCAAGGTATAAGCGTCTTCCCACACATCAATGTCATCGGTAGCAGAGTATTGCCAATTGGCCTGTACGTCACTTTGCCCGCCATTACTATCACCAAGCCTGAGGTTATCAGCCATTAGATCCGGCAAATAAAACATGGACTCACTATATAGGCCATCTCTGCGCAATACGGCATAGGCACCAATCAGGGTAGATTCCAGGTCATCTAAAGTAGTAAGCGCAATATCCGCATCAAGCACATCTTGTGGTGTGATCTCTAGCTGATCCTCGCAAGCTGCAACAACCAGCAATGACAAGCTTAGAAGAATATATTTAAATGTTTTCATGATTTCTTTCTTTAATAAGGCTTAAAAATTCACATCAACGCCTAGCGTATAAGAAGATAAGGAAGGGTAATCAGAGCTAAACGCCGTGCTGGAATTCTCTGGATCCAATCCGGTAAAGCTGGTGAAGGTATAAATATTTTGTCCCTGTAAAAACACTCTTAAACCGCCAATCTTCAGCCTTGATACCAGGGAAGAAGGAAGGTTATAAGAAAGTACTACGTTCCTTACTTTCATATAGGAAGCATCCTCCAGCAGACCTGAATCCCTTTCAAAGGAGGTAACCTTAAAAGGATCCGGTATATCGGTGATGTCACCGGGTTGCCGCCAGAAACGAAGCGCGTTATTGGATACACTTCCTCTGGTCACCCGGACAGGGTTGTCAAAAGTTACCCTGGAAACGTTGTAGATCTCATGCCCCAGCGCATAAGTGAGCAATACCCGCAGCCGAAATCCTTTGTAAGTAAGCGTGTTGGTAAAACCTCCGTGAACTCTTGGCGCTGACGGTCCATGGTCTACGGCATCCGTAAAATCATAGGTTTCAGTGAGGCCACCATTTTTATCATACCACAAAAACCGGCCATTGGCTGGGTTTACCCCCGCGCGTTTAGGCATGTAAAAGAGCCCGAATTCTTTCCCCTCTTCTACCAGAAACCTGCTTGTCGTGAAGCTTTCGCCATTAAATAGTTTAAGCACAACTGTTTTATTGTGTGCAATGTTCAAGCTTGTTTCCCATTCAAAATTATCAGTATGTATATTGCGGGTGCTGACAAATAATTCAATACCCCGGTTTCTCAAACTACCGACATTCCGAAGTTGTTCTGAAAACCCGCTGGTCTGGGTAATGGGAACGTCCAGAAAAAGACCATTAGTTTTTTCATTGTACACATCCAGGCTGGCCGTTAAAAAGCCATCAAGCAGGGTAAAATCCAGCCCAAGATTAAACTTCTCGGTTTCTTCCCACTTTAGGTCCGGGTTAGAAAGCCCGGAAAAGAGCCCTGCCTGGCCGTTATAAGTAGTTGGACTAAAAATGGATCGGACTGCATTATTTGGGATGGATTGATTACCGACTGTTCCGTAGCTGGCCCGGAGTTTTAGATAATTCACAAAATCCTGGGAGACCATAAAATTTTCGTCGGAAATAATCCATCCTGTGCCAATAGAATAAAAAGTTCCATAACGATTTCTTTCCCCAAACCTGGATGAGCCATCCCTCCTGACGCCCAGCGTGACATTATAGCGATCTTTAAAAGAATAGTCGACTGTGGCAAAATAGGAAGATAACGAATTTTCGGCAGTGCCTCCATCAAATTCAGGGATAAAGCCATTATCAGGGGTGCCTTGTGTGGCTCCTGCAATCGTCTTGATCCGGTCCAGGCCGAAAACTGTTAAATCTGTTTCTCTAAGGGTAGCATATAAGAATTCCTGATATAGCGAGGTATTGAATTGGTGGTCATCGCCAATGTTGAAGTTATAATTGATAGCGTTGGTCACGGTGAAGCGTACCCTCCTTCCAAAAAATTGCGACAATTCACCTTGTCCTCCGGGAGAGCGGGGGCCCCGGAAAGAATTGGGGTCTATGTAATCAATCCGTTCGCGTTGGCGAAAATCCATATTTAGCAGGGTTGATACGCTCAACCCTTCCAGAAAAGGCAAATCGTACTTGCCGGTTACGCCGATGATTGCTTTTGCTATAGAACGTTTTTCGTCATTGGTGCGGATCCTCTCCAAAGCATTCCAGGTGGTACTGGCGCCAATGTCCAGCGGTAGGGCAAAATCACCCGTTCTGGGATCAATGGCATGATTGTAAGGCCAAAGTCTCAGCCCACCGTAAAAGGGGTTTGACCTGCTGGATGAACCTTCACTTTCAACATCGTTGGTCCGCGAGTAACTGGCGTAAAAATTTGTACCAAAGCTGATATTATTTTTCTGATAATCGATTTTCGTCCTCACAGAATATCTATCCAGCTTCGATCTGATAGAGGTGCCCTCCTGGCTGAAATAACTACCGGAAATAAAAAACTTTGTATTTTCATTCCCACCCGAAATATTCAATTCATGAGATTGCATAAAGGCATCTCTTGTCAACACATCGAGCCAGTCGGTGTTGATGTTTTTCAGAGAATCAAGCGCCTCCTGTGGAAGTCCTACCGTGCCACCCAACCCCAATTCCTGTTCCAGGTCAATCAACTCCGCTGAGGTAAGCGGACGCAGTTCATCCGTATACTCCGGGGCGAGGGATATGCCGGCCTGGGCATGATATTCAAATTTTGTTTTCCCTTTTTCACCTGATTTTGTAGTGATCACAATGACACCTGTTGCGCCCCGTGAGCCATAAATTTGTGTAGCGGCGGCATCTTTTAGCACACTGACCGATGCGATATCATTGGGGTTAATGGCCGAAAAATCATCACTGGTGATTGCAATGCCATCCAGTATATAAAGCGGTTGGGAGGAGGAATTAATAGATTTCGTACCCCTGATGGTAACGCTTGCCGAACTTCCCGGTTGACCGTTGCCCGATTGTACCAACAATCCCGGCGCTGTGCCTTGCAGGATGTTGTCGAAGGTCGACATGGGCACCTGCTCAATTTGCTCGCCGGAAACTGTGGCTACCGAAGAAGTCAGTTTTCTTTTATCTTTTTCACTATATCCGGTCACAATTATTTCAGCCAGACTTGAAATGTCTGGTGTCAGGCTGAAATCCACCACACTTCTACCGGCTATCGCTACCTCCTCGGTAACATAGCCGACATAAGAAAGCACCAGAACCTTGGCATCATCCGGAACACTTATCCTGTACAAGCCATCAGCGTCGGTTACAACACCAATATTGGTCCCTTTCACAACCACATTCGCTCCCGGTAAACCTTCCCCCCGTTCATCGCTGATTTTCCCGGAAATTTCTTTTTCCAATAAATAGGTATCCTTAATAATTTCGCTTACCCCGGATTCGAATAGTGTTTTCCTGCTGACATAAATATTTCCGTTTACCCTTTTAAATTTAACAGCAGCGTATTTTGATACATCCTTCAAAAGGGATGCTAATGAATTGTTTTCCGCCCTGACACTGATGCGCCGGTCTTTGTCAAGCGTTTCCCCGTTGAACGTAAAAGAAAAATTGGTCTTATCTCCAATCATTTCCAACGCCTCGGCCAACCTTACATCCTGGAGTTTAATGGTGATGTAGATGTCATTAAGGCTTTTGGTTTGAGACAGGCCATCGTGGGCCAGCAATATACTGGTGCCGATAAAGACCTGTAAGCTCACGCCAAGCAAGATATACTTTGATACCATAAGAACTTGTCTTAGTAATATTGTTTGCATAAATTTGATAATTATTGTTACACATTATTTGTATCAATTTTATTCTTCTTGTCTATTCGCCAAAATATGTATCAAGAAGAATTGAAAGCCTGAAATCCTTGATTTCCGGCTTTCTCCGTTAGCTCGTATTATACATATCAGTCACCCTTTTTGCTCGTTATAAAAACTTTGTTACCTCTTAGGTCATAATGAAAGTTTGAGGTAAAATTTAAACCTTCCAATACTCTCTCAAGCGATTGGTTTTGATAGCGTCCGCTAAAATCTTCTTTGACCTGCAATCCCGGTTTCACAACAAATTCAACCTTATACCAGCGCTCTAGTGTATTTCGTATCTCTTCGTAGGAAGCATCTTTGAATAAAATTATTTCATCTTTCCAGGCAATTATTTCATTGACACTTACCTTTGACTTCGCGATCTCCTGGCTCTTTTTATTGAAAATATACATCTCTTCCGGAACCAGAATATTGCGATTGACCAGTGTTCCACTGCTTTTACTTTCTACTTTTACTTTTCCGGAGAGCACTGCGACCTTAATGTCCTGGTTTTCGGGATAAGCATTGATATTAAAAGTGGTTCCCAGCACGGTTGTCTCAACCCGGTCTGTATATATTTTGAAAGGTTTGTGCTCATCGTGGGCCACGTCAAAAAATGCCTCACCCTCCAGATAAACTGTCCTTATATTTGATTGTTTATCTTCATGAAAAGTGATTTTAGTTTCGGCGTTAAGTTTTACCCTGGTACCATCGGGGAGCGCCAGGGAAAGCTTTTGTCCCCTTTGTGTGGATTTGGTGACAGCATCAATTTTTACAGCTTCAGGCGCAGAAGTTTGCCAGGAAATTTGAGAAATCTCATTCCAAAACAACATAGCAAAAACCAATAGAATCAATAGAACGGCAGCATACCGATAAACTGATCTGACAGAAGGCAACAGCGAAATTCTTCTGTTACTCCGAACACTTTTTTTGTTTTTGTTGATGTTTTCCAACACATCCAGAATATCACCGGAGGAAGGGTGATAATTGTTTTTTAATTTGACATGAAGCACGAACTCACCGGCCAGTTCTATAAGCGGTTTTTTTTCAGGATGTTTTTCTAACCATAATTTCCAAAAATAGTCTGTCTCGGCCGTTGGATGCCTTACCCACTTTACAAAATATTCATCTTGTAAAAAATCCTCAATTTCGAAATTTTCGTATTTCATTAAGTATGTAGTTCCTTTATTATTGATTAAAGGGACAAATACCTAGAACATATACAACTTTGGGTAATTTTTTTTTGACGAGCAGGTAATTAGGAACGCTTTATATTTTTTTGCGGAAATCACTTAAGATACCTCTTAGTTTTGACAGACTCCGGCTCATGAGTACCCGGGCATATTCTATCTTTGAAAATTCCATAATAGCGGTGATTTCTTCATAGGAAAGCCCTTCATGAAAAAAGTAGATAAGAATTTCCCTTTGGCGTTCCGTAAGGCCATTTAACGCCTTACTAAGCCGAACCTTTATTTCATCATTGAGTTGGGCATTGATAAGATGGGATTCATGGGTAAGCTCAATTTCAAAAGTATCTTTTAAAAATATTTGTTCTTTGGATATGTTTACTTTTTCCTTCTTGAGGTGGTACAATAATTTTCTCCGGTATGACTTGAGGAGATAGAACTTGATGGAATCAGTATTTCCAAGATTTTTTCTTTTCTGTTTAAGCTCGATAAACAGGTCCTGAATGAGATCCTTTACCAACTCCTTGTCACGGGTAAACTGGTGTCCAAAATTAAAAAGTACAGGGAAATACTGGGTGTAAATACTAATGAAAGAAGCTTCGTCACCATTTTTAAAGGCCTTCCATCGCTGACTATCCATTTCGGGTGCGGCTGAATTACGCACATCAGGATCAGCGAGGCTCAGGTCCTCCCTCTTATTTTCATTTTGGGTTGTTTTTTTGAGGTATGGGCTCACGTGTTTCCTTTTACAGTCGTGACAATATACATATTCCAAAACACAGACACCAAAATAAATATGCATTTTTGTTATGCCGGCCAGGTGAACAGGAAGGTTGATATCATTTAATAACCGGCCGAAGGGATTGGGTATAGCTTGTTTCAACCAAATTATCTGAGCCCGTCAATAATTTTGGCATCTACCCAGTAAATATCCTGACTGCCGGAATAGAAAAGATATTTACCATCTTTTGTTACAAAGGGACAAAACTCATAATTGGCTGTATTAATAGCACTACCCATGTTCTTTGCCTGCGTCCAGCTGCCGTCTTTGTTCTTAAAGCTGATATACAAATCTCCGCGGCCGTAACCTTCTTTTCTTTCGGCGCAGAATATGAGGTATGATTCATCATAAGCTACAAATACATCTGCCTCATACCCTCTTGTGTTGATGGATTCCCCCATTCTGACGGGTTGCTGAAATTCACCATCAACTTGTGTGGAGGCGTAGATATCAAAATCACGTTTGTTTTCTTCTCCCGTTCCGACGTTGGAGGCAAAATACATGGTGCCACCGCTGGTAAACGAAATATAGTATTCGTTTTTAGCTGAGTTGATGGTTTTGCCGGCATTTATTGGGGCTGACCAACCATTGCTTTCTTTTTCCACGTACCAGATATCAATGTCTTTCTTTTTTCCGGATCCACTTAAAGGTCTGCTGGAGATGAAAAAAAGTCTTTTTTCATCGGGGGATAAAAAGGGGTCGTTGTATCCATACAGGTCGCTATAAATTATTTTTTCCGGCGAGGTCCATTGGCTGCCTTCCAGCTTCATGTATCGGATGTCAGCCTTGCCATTGACAGTAACGGCATAGTAGAATTCCGTGCCATCTTTTGAAAAAACGGAGCCGAATTCATATTCGTTCTTTTTAGAAACAATTCCCGGGGCAAATACCTGGGGAACGAGCCCGGGAGGAGATTGTTTCAGGTAAGTCAATGATGCTTCTTTCAGATCCTGAGCCTGGATAATATTAGCTATAAATAAGATCAGTGTGATTGGTATGGCTACAACTTTCATGGTTCGATCTTTTTATTAATACCGGTAAGTAAGTCTAAATTTATACCATTCTGAAAAAAGAAAAACGTGAAATCTCATCTTTCTATATTATCACCAAACATTTCCCCGGCACAGATCGCATTAAAATCAGAAAGGCATCCGGAAAATTCTCACTAATTGTTTCCAGCCCTTAATTCCTGCTATTATCTAACTAAATTATAAAACAGTAATTCAGCAAAGTGCCCACGTTGAACGATTTTGCAAGGAAGTAATAAGTTCTTAGCGCATCCTGGCCACCATTAATTTCCCATTTGTGCATTTTGACGCCAAAAATTTTGTGAGGGTCCGCCACAACAATTAAGAATTTGATTCGGATGTCCAAGTGTTACATTGTCTATAAACTGGCATAAGGTTGAATTGTTATCCGCAAAAATAGCCCACTGGGTATCAGGAGGTCTTGTATTGGCAGGGCATATATTCCAGGATTGCCAATCGGAAACGGTAGGAAAATCTACTATGTTATTTGAAACAGATATACCCCTGCCACCTCGAATATCGATGCCATAAAGGCTCGGCCACCGGATTGAATTATTGGCAATTGTACCCCTGGCCAGTGCCTCATCAGAATCATAATTTGCTCCGCCCCCATAAAGACCCCAGTTTTGAATTCTAATTCCGGAATATTTGTTAGTGCCACAATCCACCCAACCGGGCTTAACAATTGTATTATTACTAACTTGAAAATCCCTGACATTCTGGAGAAAAATGCTTTCCTGATCATTTTCAAATAAATGATTCCCAGTAACCTTAATATAATGTCCTTGTCGAATATATATGTGTCTACCCTTTGCGCTAAAAAATGTATTACCCTGAACAACGAGCCCATCTTGTCCTTCACTATCTATCGACGTGCCCTGCATGCTACGCAACATATTATTTATGAAGTGGAAATCACCTGCTGAATATCTACCCGGTGCAACATTCACATGCTTTTCAACCTGTAAGGCATGATTATTCGAGAAAAATTGATTGTTGGTAACGATAATCTTACCAGCATGCCACCATAACTGCGTGTCATCATAATCTATACCTGCTACCTTTATAGCAGCTACTCCACCATAAAAATGACAGTTTGAAATGGTACCCCCTTCAATATTTCGCAATACAATAAGTGGCTTTGTATTAGCTATAGCATCCGGAATCCATCCTCCTTCTCTAAAGGTTAATCCATCAACCTCAAAATAACTATGCCCCTGGTGTATGTTCTCGTAACCGATAAACAACGTTCCATTACTTAGATCTCCTTCTCCAAATAATCTAATTCTGGTTTTTCTTACCTGGACCTCATCGTAATGATAAATCCCTGCGGGAAAATATACTGAACCGTTATGGTTCTGAAAGTGTACTGCGGCTTGAATGGCTTTTGTATTGGCAGCGCGGTTAGCCACCGTGTTGCTAAGATTCCCAACGGCCTGAACCGTTTCATTCTGACTAAAAAAGAAGCTATTTTCATTAAAAGTTTTTTCAACATTAGTCGGTACGTGTTTAATTTTAAACTGGTTGGCGCTAACGTATGTAAGAACAAATTGATCTGTGACGGATACTGGCACAGGACTCTCCTGAAATGAAAAACCTGAAATCCTGAATGACAATACAAATACCGAGGTGCATAAAAAAAACTTTCCCATAGCTATAGTTAAAAAAATCGGTTACAATAAAGCTTAACCAAAGTTATAAAAATTCCTCCGACCAAAAAATTTGTTCCCAGCCAATTTACCTATTCGTCTTTCAAACATTCAACGGGATTAGCCCTGGCGGCTTTAAATGTATGAATGCCCACAGTCAGCCAGGCAATCAGTAGCGCCAGCACCCCTGAACTTGCAAACAACCACCATTCCAGGTCAATGTGAAAAGCAAAATTTTCGAGCCATTGCCGGGTAAGATGATAGCTTAAAGGCAGGGCTATCAAGATCGCCACCAGTACCATTTTTGTAAAGTCACCTGATAACAGGTAGAAGATGCCAATTTCGCTGGATCCCAGAATTTTCCTGATGCCGATTTCCTTAATGCGCCTTTCTGCCGTAAAGGCAGCCAAACCAAACAGGCCCAAACAGGAAATAAGGACGGCAAGGATGGCAAAGTACCGCGACAGTATAGCAACACGCTTTTCGGCGGCGTAGAGCGCCTGGTATTCCTCATCCAAAAATTTATAATCAAATGGAAATCCCGGATTGAAAGCCTGATAGAATTGCCGGAGATTTTTCATTGTCTCCTTTTCTTTTCCGGCTTCAATCTTTGCCATAACATTGGTGGTAAACCTTGGCGTCAGTCTAAAAAATAGCGGCTTTACCTGCTCGTGAAAGGACTCAAAATGAAAGTCTTTAGCGATCCCGATAATTTCCTTATCTTCACCATAAAGCTTTACTATTTTACCTATTGGATCCGTAAGCCCCATAAATTCAATGGCCGCCTCATTGAAGATGATCTTTGTGGTATCCGCCCCGAACGCTTCGGAAAAACCTCTTCCGGCTTTCATTTCTATACCCAATAACGCCATCATGCCATAATCAACCGTAATATTCTCGAACGACGTTCTGTCTTCAGGATCTTTTCCTGCCCAATTCACCGCATAGGTGCTCATATAGTGACCTGTCATATCATGCGCTATGGCGGAAGCATCGATGACTCCCGGAATATTTTTAAGTTCCAGCAAAAATGTTTTGGATTTTTCCTTTTCCCACAGCAACCCTTCTTTTCGAAAAAATATAATGTTGTCTTTTTCATACCCAAGATTTTTTGTCTGAACGAATTCAACCTGTTTATATACTACCCAAACCGATACAATTAAGATAACAGATAATGTGAATTGAATAATAACCAACCCTTTCCTCGCCCATAGCTCCCCCATAAAATTACCTGATTTTCCTTTCAGCACCATATTTGGACTAAAGCCGGAAAGGTATAAAGCCGGATAACTACCAGCCATCAGTCCGGTGAGTAATACCATGCCCAGCAGTGATAAAATAAGGATTACGTTAAAATCAAGGGAGAGCTGTTTTTCCGTGATCAGGTTAAACTGTGGTAAAAATACGGCTACAAACACCAAAGCCACCACCAACGAAAGCAGTGCCATTGCGGTAGACTCTCCCAGATACTGCAAAATGAGTGTTCTCCGATTAGCCCCCATTACTTTTTTAACGCCTATTTCCCGCATTCTCCTGGATGCTCTTGCCGTGGATAAATTCATAAAGTTGATGCAGGCAATGAGCAGGATAAATAAGGCAACAATTGAAAATAACCACACATATTCTATCCGGCCTCCCGCTTGTTGGCCGTTTTCATAATGATTATATAGGTAGGCATCTGCATAGCTTGTAATGAATGGTGAGCGGTGACTGGCTTTCCCTTCTGTCTTGTCGCGGATAAGATCCACGATCTTGCTGTTAAACTGATCGATATCAGTACCCTCCCTTAACAACACATATGTTTTTGGTGATGAATGGTACCAGTTGGTTACCCATTCGTGTTCATCGCTGAATCCTTCAAAAGACAGTACAAAATCAAACCGTACGGAAGAGTTGGCCGCTATATTCCTGAAAACGCCGGAGACACTTAACTGTTTTTCATGTTCCCACTCTACAACTTCGCCTATCACATTTTTAGTGGTGCCAAATAAGGCCATCGCCAAATCCTCGGATATAACCATGGACTTTTTATCTGATAATACCAAGTCCTCCTGCCCCTGGATAAGTTCATACGAAAACAGCTTAAAGTAGTCGGCACTTACATATAGTCCGGTTGCTTTCATGTCGCTGTCGTTAACCGAAAGTGTATAATTACTATTACCCATCCTTAAAGCTGTTGCCGCAGCTACCACTTCGGGCATTTCCTCTGCCAGTGCAGCCCCGATAGGTCCTGATGTCGACCGGCTTGTCGATATATATCCGGCCTCTTCCGAATGTTCCATGACCTGATACAGCTGACTGCCGTTTTCATGAAAACGGTCGATGCTTAATTCGTCATTTACCCATAAGAAAATTAATAAAGCACAGGCAATGCCCGTGGAAAGACCAACCAAATTGATAAAAAATGACGCCTTAAACCGCCTGAAGTTTCTGTAAGTAATTAGTAAGTTATGCCTGAACATGCCATATCTGTTTAGTGTATAAATTCCTGAATTATTTCTTCCGACAACTGAGGGCCGGATTAATTTAAAAACCTCGTACCTGTATTTTTTTCGGGCAAAGGACAGTCCATGCGTCTTTACGTTATTATAGAAAGTCTCTTCCAGGTCTCCCTGCAGCTCCTCGTACAGGTCTTTTCTGCAGAACCACCTGAAGCATCTCGAAAAAAAAGCCGGAATTTGCTTTTGGTTTTTCATGTGTTTATAATTTATTTTCATTGGTCACGTGGAAAAATTTAGTGACAGGCCGGGCAGGGAATTGTAAAATTGCCGGCGTAATTGCTCTGCATCCACCAGGGCTTTTTTGCCCAGGTTGGTTAAGAAGTAAAACCTTTTCTGGCGTCCTCCCCTTTCGGCCGTGGCCCCACCCATTTTCGATTCCAAAAAACCCTTGGCCTCCAATCTGCTTAGCGCACTATGCAATGCCCCCCTGCTGATGTTTCTGCCGATTCGCCGGCCAAGTTCTTCCTGGATTGCCACACCATAGGCATTGTCATCCAGCACCAGCACCGCCAGCAATACGATTTCCTGAAATTCTCCAAGGTATGATCCTTTCATTTTTTTAATATTTTGTATTCATTTATGAAACTAATAATAAATTATTTCTTTCGCAAATGAATACATTATAAATAGCCGGTATTTTCCTATTTATTGGTTTGCCAAGGGAATATGTTGCCTTAGTCACATTTACGCCGGGATATTTCACCTGGCATGACGGTTGTATGATGCTTCAAAGCTCACATTCCCTCCTATCATTCTCTTAAGCATCGCACCGGACTAACCTTGGCCGCTTTGATCGTTTGGATACTTATGGCCAACCACGCAATAACCAGTGCAACCAGCGCTGCCATGATAAAAAACCAAGGTTTCAAGTCTATTTTATAGGCAAATCCGGCCAGCCAGGATCTGGCCATAAGATAACTAGCCGGTAAAGCCATTGTGATAGCTACCATCACCATTTTAATAAAATCACCAGACAGAAGTCGCAAAATATGGTATTCACTGGAGCCAAATATTTTTCGAATACCAATTTCCTTCAACCGCCTTTCTGCCATGAAGGTCGCGAGACCAAACAGTCCCAGGCACGAAATAAGAACAGCCAGTCCGGCAAAGTAACGGGATAGAACAGCCACTCGCTGTTCGGCCACATACAACGCCTGATAATCCTCATCTAAAAATTTATAGTCTAAAGGCAGGCCAGGGTTATATTGCTGATAGAGGCTTTGCAATTGCGAAATGGTAGCCGCCTCCGTACCTTCGGTTATCTTTACCAGTGTCTTATCAGAAACAGGGAATAAGCGAAGAAAACAAGGTTTTATTTCCTTATAAAAGGACTCAAAATGGAAGTTTTTGACGACGCCTATAATCTGTTTTTCTTCTCCCCAAAGCTTTACGGTGCGACCAACCGGATCTTTAAGTCCCATCGCTGCAATCGCCGCCTCGTTGAAAATGATCTTTGACTGCTCGTCATTAAATTCCCTGGAGAAAGTGCGTCCCTGAGACACCTCGATTCCCAGCAATGAAATCAGATCATAGCCAACTTCCAGGTTCCCAAAATGGATTGCCTCGTCCGGGGCTTTTCCTTCCCACACCACGCCAGCGGTGCCGCCATGCCGTCCCGTAAGGTCATTGGCAAAACAGGAGGCGTGAACAACGCCGGGAATATGCTTCACTTCAGTCAAAAAAGTCCCGTAGTTTTCCAGCACTTTTCCTTCATTGGTAAAATAGATAACATGGTTTTTATTGTACCCCAGGTTTTTATTTTGGATGTATGACAACTGTTGAGAAACCACCACAACAGCGGTAATCAGGATCACGGATACTGTAAACTGAAATATTACCAACCCTTTACGTGTCCATAAAGATCCCACCGACGTGTTAAGTTTTCCTTTTAATGCCAGGGCAGGGCTAAAACCGGAGAGATAAAATGCCGGATAGCTACCCGATATGAAACCGGTCAATAAGATAATTCCCAAACCAGCAAGCAAAAAATGACTATCATATTCAAACATTAAATGCTTACCGGTTACTGCATTAAATTGAGGTAGAAAAATTACCACCAAAACTATGGCTATGCACAGGGATAAAAAGGTCATTAAAAGGGATTCTGTTAAGTATTGAAAAACGAGCGTTTTCCGGTGAACACCGATAGCTTTTTTTATACCGATCTCCTTTATTCTCCTGGATGCCCTGGCTGTAGACAGGTTCATGAAATTGATACACGCAATTACCAGGATAAAAACAGCTACAATAGAAAATAGCCTGACATATTCTATTCTACCTCCTGCCTGTACACCGTTTTCATATCGGCCATATAGATAATTATCAGAATACCGCCTGAGAAACAGGGTACTATTTGATGTTGGTAGTTTTGATTTGATAAAACCGCTAATTTTTTGGTTGAATCGATTGATATCGGTACTTTCCTTTAGCAGCAAATAGGTCGCTGGATTATTGTTTCCCCAATCTAAAAATCCCGGCCGTTTTTCCAGAAATAGTTTGTAAGGAAATAAAACATCAAACTGCGCCGAGGAGTTGGAAGATGGACGCTTAAAAACACCGGCAACCCGGTAAGACCCACTAAAATCATCGTGATCCCATTCTACGATTCTACCTAAAATACCTTCAGTGGTATTGAATAATTTTATAGCCAGTTCATCTGATAAAACCAAGGAATATCTATCGGACAATACCCTCTCTTTATCTCCGTAAATGAGTTGGTAAGAGAATAGGTGAAAGAATGCCTGTCCCACATACTGTTCTTTAGCTTTAATACGTTTGCTATCGACCGTAAGTATTCCCTTTTTGCCGAGAGCGGGCCTTACGGCCAAAGCACTTTCTACTTCCGGTATTTCTTCCTCCATTGCACTTGCAAGGGGGCCAGGCATACCTTCAAAGGTCCGGATTCCATGTGGTGTTTGCAGGTTTCGCATTACCTGATAAAGCTGCTTGTCCTTCTCATGGAACTTGTCAATACGCAGCTCATCATTCACCCACAAATAAATCAGCAGGACACTGGCTAAACCCGTAGACAGACCAAGCAGGTTAATAAAAAATGAACTTTTGTATTTTTTGAATTGCCTGCTTGCTATAAGTAAGCCGTGTTTAAACATATTGTATCGATTTGATTCCAGTATTCCAGTCGATATACCAATAATCCCCGGTCTTAAAAATCTCAGCGCTTCCCGGATATACAAGATCCTGGCCCGGCGACGGGAACAGACCTTCAGGTTTTCTTCAAAACTCTCGGCCAGATCACCTTCAACCTCCTCCAGGTAGTCATCTGCCACCAGGTACTTAAGCAGTCGAAGGGGCCATTTTGGAGGTGAGGTATGATTTTTGGGATCATGCTTCATGGATATTGGTTTAATCGGATTACTCTAAAATTTTTAAAAAGTTACACCCACTTATACTCGTTCTTTTCTACCTATCTTAATAGAGAGTTTTGCCGGCACGAAAAAGTTGCAAATCCAGAGAAACGTTTTTAACTACTTTTCAATAAATTTACCGGAAAATCTTAATTACAAGAATTTGACATTTAATCCGTACCAGATCAATTTACCTGTCGTTGAGATCATACCGGAGGTAAAAACACAGCTGAAAGCCCAAAACACATTAATTGTTACAGCGCCACCCGGGGCCGGTAAGAGTACTCTCCTACCCCTGGCCGTAAAAGATGAAGCCTGGCTGGATCAGCAAAAAATCCTGATGCTGGAACCGAGGCGACTAGCCGCCAGGTCAATTGCCGGCCGCATGGCTAATTTACTAGATGAAGCGGTGGGGCAATCGGTAGGATATCGCATTAGGTTCGATCAAAAAATATCGGCACAGACTAAAATAGAGGTGCTCACGGAAGGCATACTAACAAGGATGATGCACCATGACAATACTTTGGAAGGCGTTGGCCTGGTTATCTTTGACGAGTTCCACGAGCGAAGCATACACGCGGACCTGGCCCTGGCTTTGTGCCGGGAAGTACAGCAGGTCTTGCGGCCTGAATTGCGCATCATGATCATGTCGGCAACGCTGGATATGGATCAGCTGACCTCACTGTTGAATGCCCCCGCTGTTAAAAGCCGGGGTAAACAATATCCCGTAGACATTAAATATACCGGATCAAATGACCAGTTTTTGTTGCCTGAGATGGTAGCTAAAGTCGTCCAGAAAGCCACGAAGGAGCACGAGGGAGATGTTTTGGCATTCCTGCCCGGGCAGGGAGAAATTCTTAAATGCGAAGCTTTGCTACAATCGGCGTTAAAAGACTTTGCCATTCACCCGCTTTACGGTCAATTGCCCCAGGGGAAGCAAAATGCAGCCATTGTACCCAATAAGTTTGGCAAAAGGAAAATTGTATTAGCTACTTCAATCGCGGAAACAAGTTTAACGATTGAAGGTGTTAAGGTTGTGGTAGACTGCGGGTATTCGAGGGCTTCAAAATTCGATCCGCGGTCCGGGTTATCGCGGTTAACTACGCTCGAGATTACCAAAGATTCCGCCGATCAGCGAGCGGGCCGGGCCGGCAGGCTTGGTCCCGGGGTTTGTTACCGCATGTGGACAAAAGCGACAAATCACCGATTGGTTGCCCACCGCACCCCGGAGATCCTGGAGACGGATTTGGCGTCGCTGGTGCTGGATATGGCACAGTGGGGAATCGTAGATATCAGCCGGCTCACCTGGTTAACACCCCCGCCACAGAGCGCCATCAACCAGGCCAGTCAGATATTGACCCAATTATCGGCACTGGAAGATGGCCGCATAACCGAGCATGGCAAAAAAATCCATAGACTCCCCTGCCACCCCAGAATTGCCCATCTGTTATTGATGGCCGAAGAAGAGGATATGCTTCCGCTTGCCACCGACCTGGCGGCATTGCTGGAGGAAAGGGATCCCCTCTCAAACAAGGAAGGCATCGACATTAACCTGAGAATTGAAGCGCTAAGAAGGTTTCGTTCCAACGCCGGGCAGGGGAAAAAATTTGGCCGGATCGAAAAAATCGCCCACGCATATCGCCAAATGTTTGAGGTGGCGCCGGACAATAGTGTTTTTGATCCATATGAAACCGGCATATTGCTGGCCTACGCCTATCCCGAACGGATCGCTTGTGCCAGGCCCGGTAATAATGCCCAATTTCAACTATCGAATGGCAACTATGCCATGGCAGGCCACCGGGATGACCTCGCCCACGAACCCTGGCTGGCCATTGCGCAGCTGGATGCAAGAGATGGACTTGGAAAAATATTCATGGCCGCTCCCCTCAATCCAAAGGATCTGGCCCCTATGGTAAAAGAACAGGAAGTGATCACCTGGGACACCAAAAAAGGCGGATTATCTGCGACGAAAGATTTGAGGATAGGTAATATTGTGTTACAGTCCAAGCAATTACCAGCCCCGGATGAATCCAAATTGCTGGATGCTATTGTCGACGCTGTAAAAAAAGAAGGAAAAACCTTGCTCAACTTCGACAAGGAAGTGGTCCAGTGGCAATACCGTGTCGCCAGTCTTCAAAAGTGGCGCCCCAGGGAAAGGTGGCCGGATGTCAGTACCTCGACCCTTTTACTCACCAATAAAGAGTGGTTGAGCCCCTACCTAAATGGCGTTAAAAAACCCGAAGATCTAAAAAAAATCGATTTACTGGAGGCGTTAAAGTATCACCTTGACTGGGAAAAGCAGCAAGTCCTTGAGCGGCTGGCGCCTGAGACCATTAAAGTGCCAAGCGGTTCCAAAATTAAGTTGCAATACCAGGAAGATGGCGAACCGCCCATTTTAGCAGTCAGGTTGCAGGAGGTTTTTGGCCTGGCATCCACACCTGCTATCAATGAAGGAAAAACAGGTGTTATTATGCATCTCTTATCTCCGGGATATAAACCGGTTCAAATCACCAGTGACCTGCAAAGCTTTTGGAATAACACCTATTTTGAGGTAAAAAAGGATCTAAAAGGAAGATATCCCAAACACGTCTGGCCGGATGATCCGTGGACAGAAGTGGCCATAAGGGGCGTGAAGAGGAAGAAACATTAAAGTATTCACGCTGAAAAATTCTTTATTGCTCCTCCTTCAACGTTTCTGCCGGGTTGATGGCGCTGCTGCCCAAGGTCTGGGCGCTTATTGTAATCAATAATAAAACCCCTGTCAGCAACAATGTAAACACATAAGTACCGGCAGAAATATTGATACGGTAAGCAAAGTTATTTAGCCAGTTGGTCACGGCCCAATAACTAAGCGGGACGGCAATGATCCCACCAAGGATCATCACCATCAGGTACTCTTTGCCTATCAGGTGAATAAGATCTGGCAAACCTGCACCCAACACTTTGCGAATGGCAATTTCTCTGATCCTCGTTTTAAGTGAGTAGGCCACCAGACTAAGCAGGCCCATAAAGGCAATGAAAATAGCCAGTGAGCAGAATACGTATAGCAATTGAATCTGCGCCCGCTCATTTTTGTACAGGTTACCGTAGAGATCGTCCAGGAAGTGATATTCCAGCGGGTAGGCAGGAAATAATTCATCCCAGGCTGTTTGAATGTTTTGAATGGTTTCCGGCATGTTTTCCGTATTCACCTTTACCAAAAAAGTTCGAAGCCAGATAGGCTCCGCCACCATGATCACAGGATCTATTTTGTTTTTCAGTGTTTCCTGGTGATAGTCCTGTACCACGCCGGTGATTGGACCGGGTGCTAACTTTATATTGTCTATGGACCAGCTGACGTATTGCCCTATCGCCTCTTCGGCGTTTTGCCAGCCAAGTTTTTTCATGGCTGTTTCATTGATGAGGTAGGTTCTGTTCATGGTTCCAAGATATCCCTCTCCGACATCGGAAGTTCCATCCACCACCTCATCTTTTGTCAGGTTGCTGCCGGCAAGTAATTTAATCCCCATCATTTCTATAAAGCCAGGTTCTATCACCTGGATATCCAGCACCGGCGCTGTTTCCGGATCATTAGCTACACCCTGGATCAGAACCGGTCCCGAATCACGGATTTCCCTGGAGGGCACTTCCATACATGCCGATATTCCTTCGACGCCTGACATCGGTGCCAGGTAGTTTTTAAAAGTATTAAATTTGGCAACCACTGAATTTGGTAAATTGGGAATGGCCAGCACCTGTTCTCTTTCTATACCCAGGTTCTTTTCATGGAGATAGCGAAACTGATTGTAAGCTGTTATGGTACTGCCCACCAGCAGGATTGAAACGCAAAATTGCAGGGTAATCATCAACCGTTTCACATTAAAGTCGGTCTTCTTTTTTACCAGCTTAAAGGAGGTCTTCTGCTTTATCGCGTCCAGACTTTTATTAGCCGTCAGTAAAAAGGCGGGATACAGCCCCGACAAGCAACCGGTAAACACCGCTATCAAGGTTACCGTCAGTACAAAAGACCAGGGGTTGTATAAGAATTCTATTGCCGTTAAAGTCTTAAAATAAGGCAGGGCCAAATATGCGATCAACAGACCGATCCAGGCAGCCCCCACACTGTGCAATGTTGACTCTATCAGAGAATACCCTATGATCTGAGGCTTCCGGGCGCCAAGGATTGTTCTTACACCCACCTCTTTTGACCGGCCGACCGAAATGGCGGCGCTGAGGTTGATAAAATTAATGGTAGAGATCAATAAAATAAACAGTCCCACGTAAAAGAGAATTGTTACATACTGTTCATTCCCATTTGGAATTATTTCCCTTGCCAGATTAGACTGTAAATGTATATCAGCTAATGGTTGAAATGATATAAAGATATGATTAGCCTGGTTTTCATCATTGTATTTACTAACAAAATCAGCCATTTTAGACTCGACGTCAGCGATGTCTGCACCTTCCTGCAAAAGCGTATAGATATAGGCCCAACCCGATCGCTCGGACGGATCATTAAAGGAAATCAACATATCGACCGGAAGGTGGGTATTGGACGGTAAATCTTTCATCACGCCGGTAACCGTGTAATTGACTTCCTCTGGTGAAAATTCACCGGTCAAATACAGGTTTCTTCCCAAAACATCTGTACTTCCAAAATATTGCCTGGCCAACTTACGGGAAATCACGACTGAATTGGGATTTGCTAATGCATTTTCGGGATTTCCGGCCACCAGGGAAAAATTAAAAACTTTGAAGACTTCCTTATCGGTTACGTAGGCATGGCATGGTAAAAATTTCTCGTCGCGCACTCTGACATATTTACGTTCGCGATTTTGAAATCTGATGAAATGCTTTATTTCCGGTATTTCCTTGGGCATTTCATTGACAAAGTCAAAAGGAATCCTGGCCCAGTGTACCTGGAAATTATCGTTTTTCTTGTAAAGGTAAGTCGCCCGGTAAATTCGGTCAGCCTGATTATGAAAGCCCTCAAAGTTGCGCTCGTAATGCACATCTATCAAGATAATGACAAAGGCTGCAAACCCAATGGCCAGGCCAAGGGTGTTCAGGGAGGCGTAAAACTTCTTTCTGGCGAAAGATCTGAAAGCAACTTTTAGGTAGTTTTTAAGCATGATTTGAAGTCCGGAATGTGAGCTATGAAATAATGAATTTGATATTTGACAATAATTTAATTGTGAATTCGAGATAAGAAAAGGATTGTTTCAGAACCAACGCCAGGGCCCTCCCCTTCTTCACAATGACGGAGATGAATGGTATTCTGGCAAGGTTTATTTCGAATCCAGGTTAATTTAGCAAATAATAAAACTTCAATCAATCGGCAGGTTAAAATACAGTTTGAATTTTGTCTGATCAAAGGAGTCAAGCAATGTGCCCATCGCTTAGGGAAAAGCCGGCATCGTGATTTTTCCAGCGGACATCATATATTCCACCAATACGTCAACTTCAACACCAGGGCTCTGTTACGCACATTGAATGTTTCGGGAAAATAGTTATCTGTGTAAACGATATACAGGTCGGAAGCGGGTTTGTAGCGCCACTGGAATCGGGCGTTGATGTTGAGGTTATCCAGCTGTTCGTTGTACTGCACAAAGGTGGTCAAAAATATTTTATTGGTGAAAGTCATATCTATTCGCGGTCCCACCAGCCAAAAGTCCGCATCTTCGTAGGGCGCCGGCAATCGGATGCTGTTATAAGAAAAATCCATGGTAATATTGCCAAAAGGCTGAATACGGTATCCGGCAGCACCGCTGACGTTAAAACGGGTCCCTCCGAAATAGCCGCCTTGTCTAACCTCAAACAAATAGGTAAACAGGTTGGCCTGCGTCGATTCGTAACCGAGTCCAATGGTATTCCATTGATAGGTGGTGCCTGCCGGCAGTTGCTCTCCGCCTGAATTGGTGGGGTCAAAGTCATCTATCAGGGTCACAAAATCATCGCGCACCCACAAGGTAGCCTGACTTCGGTTAATAAAGCTAACATTGTATTCTAATGTGGAGGTACGGTCCAAAAAGTCAAAAGACTGATCAAAAAACAAGGTTGTCTCTATTTCCGGGCCGTGTGTAACGATAGTTCTTGAATTTGGAAAAAACTTATATTCCACTTCCGGGTTTATTTTGATATACCCTCTGCGGGGTACAAAACCAACTTCGGGATTAAAGTTTTCCCCGACTATCTCATAGTTCCACTCCGCCCTTAGGTTTCTGCTGTTATATTCCAAATTTACACCATGTGCAAAATCTTTGGAGTGGCTATTCTCACTAAAAGTCTTATGCAATAGAAATTTCCCTTTCCAGAGATTGTCCGACGACGCAAGGTTATACTCCAGTGCCACCAGGCGGTTGTATTGTGAGAAGGCGGTGCTGTCATTTTCAGGCTCGTAGTTGACAGATTGCTTGTTAATAATCATCGCCGAAATGTTGGACCTTGAAAAGACCTGCCTTTGCAGCGATAATACAGAAAAATTCTGCGCCGGCAACGCCACGCTGTCTACTTTACCGGTTTGAATATTCATGGCGCCAATACGCCAGTTCTTGTTAATTTTACCGCTTAACCGGGCGCCTGCGGAGATGGGGCTTTCCAATCCTATCCTGCGGCTAAAAAAAGGGCGCATGGATCTAAAACCAAAATTGGCGAACAGGTCGCTGTTTTCAATAAAAAACTGGCGCCTTTCAGGAAAGAATAATTCAAAACGACTCAGGTTGGTCACCTGCCTATCCACCTCTACCTGGGAGAAATCCGGGTTAACCGTAAGATCCAGATTCAAACTGGAGGTAATTGCGACCTTGGCATCAACGCCGAAGTCAAAGTCGCTGTCTGAACCGTCTTGCGTCTCAAAATCCTTTTGTGTGCGGGTAGATAAATAGGGTATGACAGAAACGTTGCCATTTACCTCCGGAGGCGGCTGATCCCATTGGAGGATACCGGTATAGGCCAGCTGCGCCGTTGGAAACTGCCTGGGCACTGGTGCCCAGCTTGACTTTTCGTTTAGCTTCAGATCAAGTCTGCTGAAATTGATGCCCCATTGTGTTATTCCCTTCTTATAGCGAATCGTCTTAAATGGGATACTGGCTTCAAATACCCAGCGATCATCATAGTTTTTAACAACCGAAACCCACTTATTGTCCCAACTCAAGTCTACGCGACTCCCATCGTACATCAAACCATCCCATTGCGCCCCGGCGGCATTACTTCCGAAACTAAACCCATTGGTCTGGTCATCAAAGGGGTCCATAAACAGCAGAAAATTGTCATTCTTTCCGAAGCTAAAGTCCCGTCGCATTGATTCAACCGTAACCCGGCCGGGCAATGAATCAAAACATATAACGGCCAGATAAATATTGGTATCATCATAGGTCATTCTCACCTCGGTCTTACTCACTGCCTGGCTGGTATCCATAGGCAGCACCATGAAAAAATCTTTGGCAACCTCCGCTGCGGACCAATCTAATTCGTCAAGCCGTCCATCCACTACCATCGCCTGTTTTGACTTCTTGATATTAAGAATATAAGATTCATTAATTTTCTGGCCCCACAGCAGTCCGTTGATCAATACTAAGATGATTGTCAACGCAGTCTTTTTTAAAAGTCGATCTTTTTGGATTGTCTTGATAATAGGAACTTAATATGTTACAGGGCTGAAAATATCTTTTGCGGACGGAGATAAAACAAAGGAAGCCAAACACCGATGTTTCGACTTCCCTGCCACTCTTAAAACTAGTCCAGTTTTTTAATTTTTATGTTTTTCCAGGAAACTTTGATGCCGCCGCCATCATGAATCTGCAGGGCTACACTACCCTCAGCTTTTCCAATCTTTTCATCCGTCAGCGAGATCATTTCGGTGCCATTGAGCCATGTAGTAATCTGGTCATCCACCACCCGGATTTTCATTTTATTCCATTTGCCATATTTTAAGGCTTTATCTTTCTCCGGGTCAGGCTTAATGAGCCAGCCACGGCCATAAGACTCGTAAATACCGCCGGTATGTTTACCGGGCGGTGCCACTTCGGCCTGCCTTCGGTAATTTTGGTGCCTTCAATAGACGAACGGATAAATACACCGCTGTTACCATCGGCTGCCTGTTTAAACTGAAGCGTCAATTCAAAATTTTTGAAGGTCTCCTTTGTACCCAGGTATCCGTAACCTTTATCCGGGCCACTTTCGCAGATAAGAATTCCGTTTTCCACATACCACTTTTCAGTGCCATATATTTCCCAACCTGTGAGATCCTTACCATTAAATAAATTAGTACTCTGAGCATATAATTGAGAAGATGCGCACCAGGTTATAAGAATCAGGGCGATCAGTTTCACTTTGTTAATCATCTGTTATAACGGTTTAATTTTTATATTTTTATACCAAATAAAGCTTCCATGGTCCTGGATCCCGATCAAGCCGGATTTGGCCAATCCGTAATCCGGATAATCCTCCCATTTGCCGCTGTTCCTATTCGCATACCATTCTTCCGTCCACGGCTCAAATTCTACGATTTTGTTGCCATTTAGCCAGTGTTCGGCCTTTTGCGGTGTGAAAATGATGCGCGATGTATTCCACTCTCCTGCGGGTTTTACGACTTTCTTTTCCGGATCGGCCGGATGCATGGCATAATCGGCGCCTACCATTTGCCAGTCTTTCAACGGTTCCGGAAAACCAATGTCGTCCAGCACCTGGTATTCCGGCGCACTTTCATAAGGTGCCTTATATTTTTCACCTTCCAGCACATGGTAAAAAACACCGCTATTACCTCCTTCACTTATTTTCCATTCGAAACGTAATTCAAAGTTATCAAATTCCCTGGCACCGTAAACAATATCGCCGCCAATGTCACCGCCGGTACCCAGCGACTTTAAGGATCCATCTTCGATAATCCAGTTTTCAGGGAGTTCTTCCCGGTTAAAACCTCTCCAACCATCGGTGGAAGAGCCATCAAAAAGTGTTATCCACTCTTCTTCTGCCGGGCTTGCCTCTTTTTCAACCTGTGCCTCCGCGCTGTCTTGCGCGGTCTGGTTCTTGTTCTTTCCACCGCAACTGATCATAAAAACAGACACCGCTGTGATCGCCAGTACTTTGGTGGAGCTTATCAATAGTTTTTTCATGTGTTTATAATTTATTTTCATTGGTCACCTAGAACCTCGTATATTATTTTACAATTTTCATGTTTTCCGGATCCCAGTTAATGAAATCATTTTGGCGGTAGCTATCATTACATAACAAGGCCGGCGCCGCCGCCCTAAAGCCAAATACCGGATCCTCTGCAACAGTACCTCCGGTCCTGATAGCCCTGAAGAAATTCCCAAAATGATCGTAGTGGGCACCCTTATAATCCGTTTCAGCCTTATATACTATTTCTTCCGGCGGAAGCATTTTCTTTCTGCCTGTATAGCCTGACTCACTTTCGGAAGCTTTGGCTTTGGCAAAAGCATCGTCGGAAGAAAAGGATTTATTTCGCTTTAACACCACTTCTCTCCATTTTACATCCATGGAACCTTCGCTGCCTACCAGCTTGAGATAGGTAGATCCGCTGGTACCATCCACAAAATTACACCGCAAAGAAAGATTAAAATCCGGATGTGCCTCCGTTTTCGGATACTGGAACATTCCCAATAATACATCGGGCACCTCTCTTCCGTCTTTCCAGTAACGCAGCCCACCCATGGCGCTTACCTGGTTGGGGCCTTTTGAATTAGTAATAAAGTGAAGGCTTGAAAACAAGTGTACAAACAGATCGCCAGACATGCCGGTGCCATAATCCGTATAATTTCTCCACCGGAAGAATCGCATGGCATCAAATGGGCGTTTTGTCGTATTTGAAATATACTTTTTCCAACTAACTGTTTTCTCAGACGCATCGTCCGGAATGCGGTATTGCCAGGCGCCGGTAGGTGAATGTCGCGCCCAAAAACCTTCTGCATAATTAAGGTCGCCGATCGCGCCCTCTGCCAACAACTCTTTGGCCTTTTCATTGCCCAGAGAAGACATTCCCTGGCTTCCTACCTGGTAAACTTTACCGGATTTTCGCCATGCCGCAATCAAGTCCAAACCCTCATCCACTGAATGAACCATTGGCTTTTCGCAATAGGCGTGTTTACCGGCATTCAGCGCATCAATGGAGATCTGCTTGTGCCAATGGTCCGGGGTGCCTATAATAACGGCGTCGATGTCCTTTCTTTTAAGTATCTCCTTATAGTCATCGGTAGTAAAGAGATCCTGTCCCCATTTTTTCTTTGCCTGTTTGCGCCTGCCTTCGTACAAATCACAAACAGCGACCAATTTAATGCCTTCGTGCCTAAGTGCGGTATTGGTATCTTCGGTACCCATACCGCCGGCCCCTATCAAAGCAATATTAAGGTCGTCAGCAATATTATTTACTTTTACTCTTTTGAGATGGTTTATCGTTTTTTTATCGGAGGCAAACGAGCTGCCAACCACTGTTGCCGCGGCAGTGGACAACCCTACCTTCTTGATAAACCCTCTTCGGTTACTGTACTTTGCCATTTTTCAGATATTTAGATTTAGATACCCAAATATGCCCCAAATGGCCAAACAAGGCGGGTAACAAACGGGGTATTACCAAAAAAAATTGTTGCAAATATTAAGATTGATGGGCTTTTGCGGTGTAATCCGTGAAGTTTTTTGAGAACGGCTCATTGTAAAAATTAAAATAAGCCTTTTGATAGGACTCAAAAGTATGCCTGGCCAGCGCGTGTTTCCCGTCTTCCAGGAAGCTGCCAAGCCGATAGCTTAGCGCCTGCTCGTTTAGCGGATCCAATGCTATGACTGTCTCGGTTAATCTTTGCATCAATTTTTTATGTTTGATGTATTTAGGGGATCCAAAGCAGGGCGTCAACATCTCCAGGATTTCATTGGTGATTTCGCCCTTAAACCGGTCCAGCCACTCGTACTCAAGTTTTGGAAGTAATACACCATTGCCCAGTATTCCCAGCATGGCGCTTAATTGATCCTCCGATAGCAAGTCACTATGTAATTCACGTTTAAATGCCTGATAAGACAACAGGTCACAGGAAGCGGACTGTTCAAACTCTATTCTCCATAACTTGTCTGTGTACGTCAGACTAATTCCAGTATTTTTTGAAAGAATTTCCCGTAGTCTGACCATTTGAGTACTGCGATTATTTTTCGCACTTTCCGGACTATAGCCTTCCCACAATATCCTGGTCATCTGGTTGGTGTCGATGCCGTCCTTTCGGATGGTGTACATTAAAATAAGCAGAAATAACTCTTTTCTTTGCGGGGAAAACTGGTTGGTAAGCGCTGCGCCGTTGCGGTTTTTCAGTTGAAAGCTTCCGAATAATCTCAGATTGTAAAAGGCCTGGCCGGCTGTCATTAATGGCGGAATTTTAATGGTTGTGCCTCGTTTTAGACTTATCTTTTTCCTGAATCTCCACAGACCGGCTAATAATAGAATGATCAGGGATATTATCAGGATGATTTGGTAGGCAGAAACACTTTCTGCAGGCAGACTGATATCCTCTTGATAAACCAATTGGATCTCCTCATCACTCAGGGCCCTTTTCCATATTTTAAGATCATCCATATTGCCAAGAAAGAATTCATCCCAAAGATTGGTCCCGATGATTAATGATTGGGAAGTGCTATTAATAGTGGAGGCAGGTAGCGAGTTGATCAGCTCACCCCCTATGTAAAAATGAATAAAACCATCGGCATCATAAACAAACGAAACATGGGACCACTCATTCATCCCTATCGCATCGGACTTATTCACATGATCTCTTATATCAGGTGTCGTAAACACAAGGTTACCATCTAAAATTTTTGCCGAAAATGACTCACCTACCCCTACAATGCTTCTGTTGTAAGACAGCTCATGGGGCTTGACCCACGCGGCAATAGTAACTTCACTTAGGTCGCTCCCGAGAATATCTCCAAAATCGATGTATTGTTCCCTACCTGAAAACGCACCTACCCAGCCTCTTTCGTCGTCTTTGACAAATTCTATATTGGCATACCGGTAAACCGATGAAGGATCGACCCTGTTAGAAAGGTCTTTATCAAAATCCAGCTGTAAACTAAGACCATCGCTAAGTCTTCGCCTGTGCGCCCTGAATATCTTGACCGTTGATGCATTGGTTTGATTGAAATTGATGACGTCGGGTGAAAACATATAACCTCGCTTGTAAGGCCGGACTCGGTTTACCCGGGTATGTATTTTCCCATCACATTTCAGCGCCGTGGTATCCCAGGATACCTGCTCCAGTTTCACGCCATTCTCAAGCACAATGGCGTTAAAGTAAGCTTGCTGATTCAGTGAATCAATGACAGGTATAGTGGTGGCCGGGCGATCTGAGATCAAAATATTAGGTAAATAGCCCGATGTGCGATACATATACTGTAATTGATCCCGAAGTTCCTGCACTGACGTCACATCGTCTCTGAAAATGGTCAAATTATTTGTTCGCCTGTCAATATCACCACCATATTCTTTGAGGTAGTGACTGGCATTCAAAAAATTGCCATCATAGCTAAAAATATATAATCTTTTGTCCGTGCTAAATTTTGGACCAAATACCGGATCATCACCGGATCCCGTGTAAACAAATGCCCTCAACTTATTGAACTGAGCCGGATCAACGCGGTCAAAAATAAGTATCAAAGGGTCTGTATCTGAGGCCAAAAACCTCGTCACGGCATCTACATCTCCCGCAGTAATTTCCGCGTCGTCAAAAAAAATGACACGATAGCCGGCATCCAGTTTTTCCTGAATATTGTCTGGGGAAGCGGTGGCTAAAAAACACATTTCATCCACATACTGCTGGCCATGGGCCGGCCAGAAGCAACATGAAAATGCTGCCGTTATCAAAAACTTAAGAAAATCATGAGCACGGCTTACCGACATTGGTCAACTTGTATCAATAATATTCTTCTTAATCCCAGGTAACCTTAAAGATACCTAATTACGAAGGAAAATGTATCAATTATTTTCTTTTTCGATCCACACTAAGTCAGCTATCGGGATTTGATCTTTTGGCACTTGATTGAATAAAATGGATAAGGTCTTTCACTTCCTGCGCATTCAACCGATTGATTAAAGCGGGCATCATGACAGATCTGTCAGATTGTTTTCTTTCGCTGATTTCTGATTTGGCAATTTTTTTCAGTTTATCCGAAAGCATGGGGTTTTGATTTACAAAGACGGTATCTTCTGTTTCATTTACCACCGTACCCCATATAAAACTATCGTCGTTCAGTACGAGCTCCGTAGCCGTGTATTGGTCGGAGATCGCTTTATTTGGCATAATAATGGCCTCGGCAAGATCTTTGGTTGAAAACCTTGTTGCTATTTGTGTCAGGTCGGGGCCAATGCTATTGCCCTTACCGTTGATACTGTGGCAGGAGGAACAAAGGGCGGCCTGAAACATTTGGGCGCCATTGTCCAGGTCTCCTGTTGCTTCATCGGACTCGACCAACGCCACCACCTCATTGATATCCCAGTTTTTGCCTGGCCCCTTGGGTTGTGGCAACTTGGCAAGGTCATTTTTACCAACCAGCAACAGTTCTTCACCGGATAGCTGTTTCAATTTTTCCTTTTCTTTCGCAGGGGCGTTGTCAAGGGCTATATCCCTTATGGCAATAACAAATCCATTGTAGCTCTCACCGCCATTAGCTGATAACAGTTTTGCATAGTTTTTAAAGTATTCCTCCCGCAATGCCGGCGTCCAGCCCTCTTGCGCGTAACCGATAGCTTTCACAAAATGCATAAGTTCCGAAGGTGGGGAATTTTTTTTCATCAATTCAATGATATCTCCGTATTGCGAGCTTCTTTGGGATACATCTCCAGCTATTAGTGCCTCAGCGTTTGATCCCAACGAATCCGTTTCAATGAGGGTGAGTGTCTTTGTGACTATTTCAGGATCTTGACAATAGGCAAGTAACTGTACCAGTTCCCAGTTCACAAGTTTGGAATCCGAAGGATATAATGGTGAGAGTTTTTCAACAGCTTCACGCCACTGTGTCTGGCCAAAATCGCCACGTATAAAGAGCAGGCCATATACCCGAAACAGATCGAGTTGCTGATTTTCATTCAATCGCGCGACATCCAGGCTTTGGAGCGTTTCAAAAGCCCTGGTCTTACTATTGTCATCCCCTACCCGCGCTATGGCCAGTGCGGCATTGATGAGCACATCCACATTTTTCTCAGCAGCAAATCGTTCGGTGATGGCGTTGAGGTCCTGATATTCCAACGCTACCCTGGCACTATAGCGGATCCTTCTGTCCTGACTTCCCAAAGCCTGCCATATCTCATCGAAATCAGCCGCATTGCCCTGGGCTAATGATTCGACTTTTCGCCGAAGTTCCTGCTCAGGTGTAACCGCAACTTCCTCACCTTTTTCATTTGATACGGTGCCATTGTAATACACCCTGTAAAGATAGGAGTCCAACCTGCGACCACCGGTTGTGAAATACATGGCACCATCGTCTCCGGCCACGCCATCGGTCAGTGGCAAGGGAGCTCCGGACAAAAATTCCTCTTTAGTCCCTGTGTAACTTGACCCTTCGGGTGATAAAGCTATGTAATACATTGTTCCAAAGCTCCAATCAAATATAAATAACCCATCTTGGTAGGCCGTTGGAAAATTCAAATCTTTACCAGCTACGAGGCCGGTCGGCGACCCCTGCCCGATGTCAATCACACCTGGCACGTTATCAGGATAGTAGGCAGGCCACTTACCAGAGCCGGTTCGCCAGCCGAATTCAGCACCTGGTGTCACATGGCATACCCTGGTTGGCCGATACCATGGCGATCCCATGTCCCATTCCATATCCGAATCAAATGTGAACAGCTCCCCCTCCTTGTTGAAAGCCATGTCATACGCATTTCTAAAGCCTGAAGCAATAACTGTCAGTTCCTTTCCCTCTTCATCGGTTCTGGCTATCCATCCTCCGGGCGCTTTGATGCTATTGGCGTGGCCTCTTGGGTCTTTAATGGCGTCAAAAAGCTGGTCTTCCTGCCATATTGGCTTTAGGATAGAGGCAAAATCCTGCGGTAGGTCGGTGTGATTACCACCTGACATATAAATATATCCATCGGGGCCAAGCACCAGGCCATGGGGTCCATGTTCACCACGCCCCGGAAAGTTGTGCAGGAAGGCGATGTTGTCCAACTCGCCATCTCCGTTTGAATCAGTAATTCTATATAGCCCGCTGGTTTCCCTGTCGCCACTGCTTTGCATCACATAAAGACTGTTGTAGGCCCAAAGCAATCCTTGCGCATTACCAATTTCCAGCGGAAATGTTGATACCTTAACAGAATCTGAGCTTCCCAATGCCGGCACCTCTATATAATACATGCCACCATATTGATCTGAAGCGATAAGTCGCCCCTTATTATCTTTGGTAATAGAAACCCAGGAGCCCATACCATTGGCGCTGGGACTAAAAAGTTTTTGTACGACAAACCCCTCTTTCACAAAAATGTCGGGGTCTGATTTGATTTCGGGTTTACAGGCTATAAAAATAAAAACCAATAGTAGTAGGGAAGTTGATCTCATGTGAAGGATTTTAAAGTCATGTTTAAAAATAGCAAACGGTCGCCTATTCCGCAAATACCCGTTTGAAAGTTCAATTTCTTTTAAATTGATGCAAACTAAAGATATATTTTTGGCAGGAAAAAAATAGCTGGTTATTACATTTTTTACATATATCCTTTTTTTATTCAGTTAATTATTGAAATTGTTATGAAGTTTGGAATAGTAAGCCCATCCATACAGACATGTCTTAACAGAGGGTTTCCCACAATTATGATCGGTTATAAATCATGGCAAACCAACACTGATCTTTCACTGGACAACACATTGCGTTTTGAAAGGGTAACTCACAGATAATTTATTCAATAAAACGGTGAGTTTGATCATTGAGAAGTCTACATACTTTCCGATTCTATGTAAACCAGATTAACATCAGAGCTTAACCTTAACCTTTGTTTCCTTCTGATCTCGTATTACCATCAGGTCGATCTGACCTTTCCACCGCTCCCCCTGATAGAAATCCATTAGTTGAGCTATATCAGCTATTTTATGATCGTTAAGTCCCACAATCACATCGCGTATCATAAGACCTTGCTTGCTGGCCAGGCTATTTTCAGGCAATTCCAATATCAACACACCATTTTCGTTTTGCAAACCTGCTGCCGACCGCTCACCCAGCCCTTTGATCTTTCTCACTTTGGCACCCAGGAAATCAAACACCTGGCGTTTATCTTTTTGGAAGGCCTCAATAAACAACACCGGGATCTCCGGGGAGGCTGCCAATTTCCTGAGGTGCTGACTTTTAACACCAAATTGATCCATGGGAAAGTTCTTAAAGCCCACTTTTAGGGCTGCCGAGTTTTCCGCCACCCGGAAATCACCTGCTTGGGGGGCCAGGAAGTCAGGGTTACCGTAGGCACCATGCCTATCTAAACCCAGGGATTGTGACTGCGCCAAGGCGGCGGAATCGGGAAGAAAGTTGTAGTCCACCTCATCTCCCCAATAATCTATTCGAATGGGTTTATACCAGGCCGTAACAATGTTCTTCCTAAAAACATCATGGCTGTCTTCAAACCAGACATGCGGATGAAACGAGTTATTGATCATTATATTATTTTCAACGGTTCTGTGAAAACCTTCGCGCAGTTTAAGCCCGCCATTAAGGCATAGATTATTATAAATATGATAATTACTGGACCCATCATCAAGGTCAATATCCCATCCGTGATCACACCGGAAACGGTTATTGCGAATAACAGTAGGTTTCTGCGCATCGAGTAAAATGAGGGACGGTTCTTTTTTGGTCATTTCATCCATTTTTGACCGAACAGGGTGCCAAAAACGATCTCTGCCCCAGGAGTTGAACGCTCCGTGATCGCCGGTTTCCAGCACGGTGTTGAATACATCGTTATGTTCTATCACGTGCCCTCCCCAGGTACCTTCACTGATATTGATACCGGCTCGGGGAAGATTATAAATAGTATTATGACTTACAGTGATTTCTGAAGCCATAGATATTTGTACTCCCGCTACTTGTTTTTCAATGACCCCCACATGATGAATAAGATTATTATATACTGAAGCATTGGAAGGATAATCGTTGGTTTTAGGTCCGGGAATACGGTCCAGGTTTTCGTATTCTACAAATTGGTGATATTCAAAACTTGGTGAACGAACAGCTTTGGGACTGCCAACAAAAGCAATGGCATTCGCCCCTATTTCCTCAAAATGATTGGTTGAAATACTGGTACCCCGATTGTATCCATTGACAAAGACAGCATTCCCCCCCATACCTTGAAAATGACTATTGGAAATACTGATGTTTTCTGTGCCTTGCAAAAGTATCGCCCCCCCGCGATAAATAGCCCAGTCACTTCTAAGCAGAGGCTCTTTTGTTTGCATATAAGTGGAATTGGTATGCCTAAAGATAAAGCCATCTATTTCTATATTGCGAACCGGGTCCTGTTCGGTACCACTTAGTTCAATAAGGTGATCCAGTACCGGGGCTTCAATCAATGCATTATCAGAATCAAAACCCTCCTCGGGATAATAATAAAGTACTTTCTCAACTGTATCAAAGAACCATTCCCCGGGGTCGTCCAATTCCTCTTTAATATTTTCTACGAAACGGTAATCTTTGTGCATACCCATTTGACGATTGTTTTGAAAACCACCTTCCAAAACAGCTTGTCCGTTATCATCTACACCGGTAATTTGGTAATGGTAGCCTCCCCACTCAGCACGGTGCATTGCATGCAGCACCCCTGTCTCCGGCTTAAGCCACGTTTGGATGCGTTCAGGCGATATAGCATCTGCGGCATAACCATTGTAGACTAATACATCAGGATCATAATTGGGATACCTGGCTCGTATTTGCCTTTCACCATTGATAAAAAGCTGATCGAAGGATATTGCTTCTTTTAACCTGGTTTTGAGTATTCCACCTTCGGCATTCTCCCAGGCTGCATTCAACTTTCTGGCTCCCGAAATCACTACCTTTTCATCGGGATAGGCCTTAATTTTAAAGGATCCCTTTTCCATGCCTGAATAGTGGCTGGAAAGCAAGGCTGTCTTTTGCAGGTAATGGGTACCTTCTCTTAGGAAAATGGTAATGGCTTTGGTCGCGTTTCCCTGTTTTTCAGCTTTAGCTAATTCCAGAGCACTACCAAGAGATCGTAGAGGGGCATCCAAAGTGCCGTTGTTTTGATCATCTCCGTTGGGAGATACATAGATTTGAAGTTCTGGAGATTGGCAGGAAACAGACAAAATCAGCATCAATGGAATTAGTGTCTTCTTCATTTTTTATTTTAGAAATAGGGTTATTTATTAGTTGAAAAATTTAAGGTTAATCTCGCCAATTTAATTTTACGGTCTTAAAAAATACAAATTTTAGGGAGCTTAGGTGATTTACATTTTGTGTCATCACCTAAGCTCCCCATTATTTTAATCCAGGGTTAGGCCCTCTAACCTCCGTAAGGAGGGTTATCTTCAATGTTATTGTTTAAAAGTTCAAAATCAGGTAATATCCACGTAGTGTTATAGCTTCCGATAGGTACTATTAGCTGCCCCCCTCTGGCCGTTTGAACTTTATCAAATGAATTAGTCCTTTTTAAGTCAAACCATGCGTGTTCCTCTGTAAAAAGCTCCCATTTTCTTTCATTCAAAACAGCGGCCCTAAAACCATCTTTATCCAAACCCGATAAATCAGGAACGTGAGATGGGTCACTGTCATCTATTCTCGCTCGCTGCCTGATCACATTAACATACTGATAAGCATTGTCCGGGCCATTTATCTCATTTTCGGCTTCGGCCGCAATTAAATACATTTCTGCCAACCTGATAAGGGGAAAACTATAATCGGTCTGCGTGGCCGATGGAGGTAATTGCTGTTCCAATTTACCCTCATCTATGAATTTATTGAAGTACGTCCTTGTTACAAAATCTACACCTGTTGAAGTAGTAAATTTATCTTTGATACCCCAGTCCCTTCTTCTGTCACCCAAGGGGAAACTATTGATAAAATCATCAGATGGCAACAATATAGCAGTTTGGTTACCGGTTGGTGCTGTTTGGTTGTGCTTTCCATTGCTTGATACGCCGTCAAGATAAAGGACTTCCCATATTGACTCGGAAGTGTAGGCGGTATTTTTAAACACAGCCGCATAATCATCCAACAAATTATATGGCCCGGCAATAACCTCCAGGGCTTTATCCCTTGCCAAGGCATAATTGGCGGTCATATTCATAGGATTCCCCGCACTTGCCAGGTAAACCCTGGCCAATAGCGCCTTCGCTACAAAACTGTTGACCCTACCTTCCTGGGTGGCAGTAGCAGAAAGGCCGGTCTCGGCGTCTTTCAGATCCTGGATAATGAGTTCATAGACTTCGGACTGAGACGAACGTGCTATTTGAGTTTCAGAAACACTCTTGACAGTTTCGGTCCTTAGTGGGATATCTCCATATAACTGAACCAAATTAAAGTATGCATATGCCCTTAGAAACTTTGTTTCTGCGGAGATCTCATTCTTTTGATTTTCACTTAAGGCTGATCCTTCCAGTGCTGTCAGCAATTGATTTGCATTACTGATCACTTGATAAGGCACAGACCAGCCTTGCCTTATTGCCCAAAAATTGGATCCGGGATTGTTTCTCCAGATATCCCCGGTCTGTTCCGCCGACTCCGGCACATCATTATAATCTGCAAATACTTCTTTCAGTTCTGTCTGCCGCCCACCGGTGAGACCATGGGTTATGCCGTAAATCCCTTTTACGGCTGCTTCAAAATCACCCGCTGTTACGAAAAAGTTGTTTGGTGATATAAACGTTTTGGGCTCTTCCTCAAGCAAATCGTCACAGGACATGATGTTTAAGAGAATAAACCCTGAAAATATAAATTTTAGTATTGTCGCTTTCATATGTCTTACTATTTAGCAATTAAAAGTTAGCTTTAAGGCCAAAAGTCACCGACTTGGTTGACGGGTAAACCCCTCTATCCCATCCGTTCACCGGGGCACGTTCCCAGGCAGCCTCCGGATCATAATGCGAATAATCTGTCAGTGTTATTAAATTCTGGCCGCTTACATACAGTTTCAAATTAGCGACGCCTATTTTATCGAGAATTTTGTCCTGGAAATTATAGGCGATTTTGATATCCCTGAATTTCAGATATGAACCGTCTTCCACCCATAGTGTGTTTGGCGGAGCAAATGTTATTGTATTGATCGCGTTGGAGGATGCTTTGGCAAAGGTGCCTCCGGATCCCGGGCCTGTCCACCTGTTTTCCCATGCTTCTTTGGTCACATTCCAATTGCCTCCTATGGCTGTATAATATTTAGCGAATTCATTGACAATGTTATTGCCTACTGAGCCTACCATCAAGATTGACAGTTCAAAGTTTTTGTATGAGAAGTCATGGTTCATGCCAAAAACAAAGTCGGGTTGTAAATCAGTTAATATTTTTTGATCATCTGAGTTGACAATCCCATTACCATCGATGTCTTTAAAACGGTAATCGCCAGCTGACTTATTTGGCTCTCCATTCTCCACAGCCTCCGCATCTGTTTGGTAAATTCCTTCCGTTTCAAAGCCGTAGAGTTGTTGACCGGCTTCTCCCAAAAACAGTGGGAACCAGTTGCCGCCGGCTCCCGGCGCATCGATTCTTTCTATTCTGTTACCTAATCCATCAGTACCTAAACTAACAACCTTGTTGCGGTTAAAAGTCATGTTTAAACTGGATGTCCATTTAAAAGCGCCCGTGAAATTCCGGGTAGTTAATTCAAACTCGAAACCTTTATTCTCAATCTCTCCTACATTTCTTACCGAAGAGGTAAAACCTGAGGAAGTGGGAAGAATCGCATTGAACAATAGGTCTTTGGTTTTCTTAATATAATAATCGGCGGTAAATACTATTCTGTCATCGAATAAACCCAGGTCTATGCCTATATCAGTCGATGTAGTTGTTTCCCATTTCAAATCTGAGTTTTCAAAGGATGACAACACAAAGCCAACATTTTGCCCATCACCAAATATAGGTCCATTGGTACTTAGCCGTGCAAGTGTTTGAAAAGACCCAATGGCCTGGTTTCCGGATTTACCGATGCTGGCCCTGAATTTTAAATTGCTAATTTCCCTTTGGTTTTCAAAAAAAGATTCGTCTGAGATCCGCCAGGCAAAAGCAGCTGAAGGAAAAAAGGCATATTTATTATTACTACCGAACTTTGAGGAACCATCATATCTTCCGGTTAATGTCAGTAAATACTTTTGGTTGAAGGTATAATTAATTCTTCCCAAATAGGACACTAATTTGGCATCGCTTTGGCTTGTTGTTGGTCTGCCTACAACGTTGGCTGACTGCAATAAGTTGTTCTCAAAGGCATCAGTTACAAAACCGGTTCCACTTCCTGACAGGCCGTCAAAATTATCTTCCTGATACGTGAATCCCATTAATGCGCTGAAAGAATGGTCATCAATATCCTTGTTGTAACTCACTATATTTTCATTTACAAAGCTTATGCTTTTATTAAAGGATTTGGAAGCCTGGCCATCAGAAGGTCCTAAACTAATAATACCAATAGGCCGATAGGTATCGGTCGTATTATTTATTGAGCTCAAACCTATGCTTGTCCTAAAATTTAGCCCCTTGATAATCTCGTATTTTAGCTCCAGATTGCCCAGCACTCTGGTAGTAAGTCTTCGGAATTTGTCATTTTCGGCAAACCCAACGGGGTTGGTACCTCCCCAGGGCACGCCGGAAAATACAGTATAATCTCCATTGCTATCGCGAACCGGACTGATAGGCGGCATTACATTTGTGGTAAATGGAATGGCACCAAACCCATCCGCAAAGTCATCAAAGGTCTGATTAAATATCGATCTTGAAACAGCAAGACTTGTTTTTAAATCCAGTTTTTCATTGATTTTCTGGTCTCCGTTCACCCTGAAATTAAACCTTTCAAATCCCGAATTTCTAATAATTCCTTCCTGGTCCAAATAGTTTAGTGAGGCATAATATTTCGTAAGCTCACTTCCTCCTGACACAGAAATTTGATGGCTTTGCATTTTTGCATTTCGGTATACCAGGTCATGCCAATCATTGTCAGGCAAATTATCAATATCACCGGGGCCATAGACAGGCGATCCGCCCTCATTTACTGCAATCTCATTCACCATTTCAACATAGGAATCCCTGTCGAGTAAATCTATTTTCTTTCTTAAGCTTTGTACACCATAAAATCCATGATAATCCACCTTTGCCTTACCTGTACCTCCTCTTTTCGTGGTGATCAGGATAACGCCATTTGCTCCTCTTGACCCGTAGATTGCTGTGGCCGAGGCATCCTTTAGGATCTCAATAGACTCGATGTCTTCAGGGTTTAAATCCGATCCAAAATCATTTACCGGAAAGCCATCAATAACATACAGGGGATCGTTTCCGCCACTTATTGAATTATTGCCTCGAACCCGGATAATGACGCCCTGACCAGGTTGTCCGGAAGCCTGATTGACGCTGACGCCGGCAGCCCGGCCCTGAAGTGTTCTGGCAACGCTGGTAACCGGCACCTGAACTATTTCCTCTGATGAAACAGAGGAAACCGAGCCGGTTAGGTCACTTTTACTGACAGTGCCATAGCCTACTACTACTATTTCACTAAGGGTTTCGATATCGGGCGAAAGGGATAAATCGATTACGGATCTGCCTGCTATTTCCACATCTTCCGAAATGTATCCTACATAGGAAAATGTCAATACGGTAGCATCATCCGGGACATTCAGCCTATAGTTACCACCGGAGTCGGTTATAGTACCAATATCCGTATCTTTTACTAAAACATTCACTCCCGGAAGTCCCTGGCCGGATTCATCCATCACTTTTCCAGAGATTTCCGTTTCTGAATTCAATATTTCTAAAACAGCTTTTGATTTTCTGGAAAAATGATCTGATCCTTTTACGTGGATAGTTTGATTGATCCGCTTGAAATTCAGACCGTATGACTGAGCCAAAAACTCCAATACTTTTCCTACGCTCTGGTTATTGAAATCCCTGGTAATTCTATTTCTTTTCTCCTGTATCTCAGGGATGTTAAAAGCAAAACTATAAGTAGTTTTGTTGGAAATCTCCCTTATTACCTCCTCTAAGGTAACATTCTTTAGTTCGAGGTCAATATTAACTTCATATACACTCTGTGCACTAATAGCACTGCTGGTTCCGGCCACCGCCATAGTTGTCAGCAAACATTGTAGTATAAACCCTTTCACAGTAAGCAGAAATATAAAATATAGTGATTTTGTACAATTATTTTTCATAATTTTAGATTAGGATTATTATTAATTCATTTTGGTTCCAATACCACTACCAAATGTTCATTGGAACCGACAAGTTTTGGGGCTTCAATACCTGGTATTGGGGCCCCTATTTTTGTATCGTCAAAAGTTAGTCATAGGCATTTGGGTCTAATTAAACATATTTTTTGAGCAACCATTTCCTCTGAGAATAACGGTATCCCCATTAATCTTGTATTCCATATCAATAAGGTAAGACAGGCCCTGCAAAACATTATCCAGGTACTCATTTTCATACTTTGCGTCTATCATGCATTTTTCCAATTGCTGATTTTTTATTATTACCTTTTTATTATACCATCTTTCAATTTTTTTTGAGATGCTTGAAAGGTTTCCCTTTAACGTCAGTGTTCCTTCTTTCCACGCCATATACGATCTGATATCTACTTTTCTGGTATTAAATTCTCCCATGCCGACATCATAGATTGCCTGTTGGTTGGGGATCAGGGTAACTGTTTTATGCTCCTTTTGAATTGCCGAAACCTCTACTTTCCCTGTAACCAAGGTTATTTCGAAGGGTTCCTCCTCGTATGAACTAATGTTGAACGAAGTCCCCACAACTTTGGTAGATACATGATCGGCATCAATAATGAAAGGTTTCTTTTCATTTTTGGTAATCTCGAAAAAAGCTTCCCCGGAAAGTTTGATTTTTCGGGTTTCATCACTAAAAACCGTGGGATACGTGATCTTCGTACCTGAATTCATATAGGCAATCGAACCATCTGGAAAAACAAGCTTGTTCTTTTTGCCCAGGGGGCTTTCTACTGTCCTGTACTCAACCGCAGCTTTTTCAAGTGTAGAGACCGGCCCATTTTTATTCACAAAAATATAGAGCACCACCATCATCAACAGCAACGAAGCAGCCAATCGAACAATAGGATATGTAAAGAATTTCTTAATGTTAGACTGTTCATCCGGAGGTTTTATGTCTTGTTTTATTTCATTCCAAATTTTCCTGCTATGGGATTTGCGTATTTCCAAATCCGATTCAACTTTCTTTAAGGCCCTATCGAAAATTTCAGGCAAATCTTTGTCGTGAGCCGATTCTCTGAATATTTCGGCAACTTTTTCGAATTCGGCTTCCGTGCATTGGTTGTTGAAATATTTGACCAGTAATTGCTCCAGTTCTTTATTGTATTCCATAATCGTATATTAAAAAGTGCATCTAGTTAATGTAACTATCAACCGTGTTCCGCAATCATCAGCATGATTTCCTCACTTATCAGATATTGGCACAGCAATTAACCAGGTTGCCAATCAGGCCTGCAACATAACGCCTTATATAATAAAGAGTTGAAAAACGGAGTGGAATACTACCGGGGCACTAAAAAAAAAATTACCGGTGGAAAAAAGCGTGAAGCAGTATGACGGTGTGTAAAACAATATCGGTTTCCAGGGAGAGTTTGGCTCTTATTTGTTTATAGGCTTTTCGAAGACTCTCTTTCACTGTATTCTTTGATATGGATAATTGTTCCGCAATTTCTTCCTGCGAATATTCCATCTCCTTGCTTAATTTAAAGATCAGCTTTCTCTGTTTCGGTAGCGTTTCTATAACTTCTTTTGTAATTTTTTCAAGATCTGCATAAATTATATCCTCTTCGCATTTGTTATGGCTCACTTGTAAATTGATTTTTAACGCTTCGCTTAAAGACTCATTCTTAAACATGGTCTTTAAACGGGAAAAAATTAAATTTCTCGATACTATAAAAATATAGCTCTTTAACGAACGCACGTTTGCCAGTTTTTCCTTGTATTGCCAGATTTGAACAAAGGTCTGTTGAACAATATCATCGGCTTCTGATTTACATTTAAGTGCTTTAAAAGCCTGTTGAAATACCAGGGAGTGGTAATTTTTGTAAATTATTTCAAAGGATTTGTGGGAACCGTTACTTACGGAGGTTAGAATATCTTGTTCAGTATTTTCCGTTCTTTTCCCCATTATGAGTTCAACAAATGGCAAAGTACTGATTTTTTTATTGTAAGAAAATAATTATGCATTGAAATTCCTACAACGGCTTGGGGTTGATTATTCTGTGGTGTGGAAATTCCACGACTAGTGACAAGTGCTAAAAAAATACCCGGCGTTTTGCACCGGGCATCATTTTTAGATATAATTAAATGCAATAATTAATTGTAACCCGGGTTTTGATCATATTCCGGATTAGTATCTATTTCTATCTGAGGAATCGGCAGATACTCTCTGCCGGGTTTATATTGGGATCCCCCCATATTGGATTTTAGCTCATCGGTGATTGCATCAGGTATCATACCCCATCTTAGCAGGTCGTGAAAACGGTCACCTTCAAACAATAGCTCCAAAACGCGCTCATCTCTGATCTGCTGACGCAAAGTTGCCTGATTGCCGGCCGCCCTTTGGGGCATGTCGGATCGTGCCCTTACCTTATTCAGCGCTTCCAGCGCCAGGAGGCTTCCCGGGTTAGCCTCATTTTCAGCTTCTGCATACATCAAAAGCACATCTGCATAACGCATAATACGCCAGTTGATCACTGAAGGAAATCCGGCAAAACCAAAATCGGCCTGCTCTTTTCCAGGCCTGAAATCGAGGTATTTTCGCACACCCACTGTATTTAAATCACTAAAAGCCTCCTGAAACGGGACTTCATAAACCATTATTCCCGGCTCATTCCACAGTATTGTATTAAACGTTCTCGGATCAATTCCTCCTCCGGTCGTTTGTTCGGCAAGGAAAGCTTCCCTTACCCATGTGTTAATAAGCATTCCCGATTGGCTGGTAAAACCCGGGGGTGCCAGGTCGGGCTCCCAGGCCGCGGTGCGGAGATCGCCATCGGTATCAGCGGCCCAGCCAATAGTGTTATCATCATGTTGGATCTCAAAAAGCGATTCCATATTGTTTTCTTTATCGCCACCAAAATTGTCGGCATGATCAGGCATCAGGTCATACAAGGTGCCTTCGGTGTCAATGATCTTCTTGAACTCCGCTGCTGCCTGACTGTATTCATTGGTATTATCAATACCTGAACGGTATAAATATGTTTTGCCAAGCAAACCAGTGGCAGCTCCCCAGGTAGCTCTGCCAATATTTGCATCATCCCAGGCCTGGGGAAGTAATGACTGGGCCATTTTCAGATCACTGATGATCTGTTGCCATACTTGTTCCGGGTCTGCCGGTGCATTCTTTACCTCATCAAGCGAAAGCGCGGGTTCTGTAACCAGAGGCACATTTCTGAACATGGTTATCAAATAAAAGTATTGAAACGCTCTGAGAAAATGTGCTTCTCCTAAAATATTATTACGTTCCTGATCAGAAAATGAAGGGTCTTCAATATTAGGTATCTGCACCAGGATTGTATTGGCCCGAAGTATGGTCTTCCAAAACTCACCCCAGATCTCCTGCAGCCTGCCGAATGTCGGTTCTATGGAGAAATTAGCAGCATCGGTTACAATACCCTGGGCTGGTATAGGGTTGGTAGCGTCAGACCTATACATGGTATGAACGATCATCATTCTTCCCCAGGCAAATTGATTGGCCAAAGGGCTATAGGCACCTATGATTGCTTGTCTGGCATGATCTCCGGTTTGCCAAAATACATCCGGATTCAACCTGTTTTCATCAGTGACCTCCAGGAAATCTTTGTCACATGCTAATGTTGTAGATAACAATACGATAAAAATTATGAATATTTTTTTTAGAATTTTCATTTCTTTAACCTTGAAGTTTTACTAAAATGATAACTGGATGCCAAAAGTAATGGTCCTGGGTACCGGATAAACATTTTCATCTACCCCCCTGTTAAACAGATTGTTACCCCTGCTCACATTTCTACCGATCTCGGGATAGTACCCTGAATAATTGTCAATGATAAATGCATTTTCAACATTTATATAAGCCCTTAATTTTGACACGGCTATTTTTTCCATCAACGAAGGTGGGAATGTGTAACCCAAAGTGACATTTTTAAGCCTCAGGTAGGAGCCGTCTTCTACATAAAAATCGGATTCCCTTCTATTTACGCCGGGGTCGCCAATGGTTGCCCGAGGTATATTGGAAGGATTTTCAGGCGTCCAGGCATTCCTGACGATACCTCTTTTGCTGCCATTAGGAACAAATACGCCTTCAAAAAGTCTTCCGTTCCATATTTCATTTCCTTCAACACCCTGAAAAAATATGTCTATATCGAATCTCTTATAGCTCGCATTAAAATTAACGCTATATTCAAAATCCGGAATTGGGCTTCCTAGTAATGTTTGGTCATTTGTATCCAGAATATTGTCCCCGTTAAGGTCTACAAAGCGCAGATCTCCGGGCACGGCGCTCCTTCCTGAAAGTCCATCGGCATCAATCTCAGCCTGGTTTTGGTAGACTCCGTTGGTCCTGTAGCCATAAAAATAGGCCACTGGAAAACCGGCCTCCGTCCGGGTAGCCGAAAAGGTTTCATCGGTATAGGTACCGCTTCTTATTGGGTTTACACCTTCTCCCAGATCTATAACCTCATTGTCCAGCGTACTGAAATTGCCTCTTACAGCATATTGGAAATCGCCGGTGGCTTTCTTATAAGTCAGTGAAAACTCTAACCCTTGATTTTCAACCGTTGCCGCATTGAACGGTATAGATACGTTGGTTCCGGAACTTGGATTTACCGGTAACGATACAAGAATATCTTCAGAAGTCTTCTTGAAATAATCAATGGTAAAATCAATTTTTCCCTCTAGCAAACTACCTTCCAATCCAATATCGGTGGTGGTGGTCTCCTCCCATTTAAGGTCGGGATTGGAAAATTGGATCTGAGCAACGCCATTTGCCCGGTCTTGCGAGGTACCTAGGGTATATTGGCTGGTAATATTAAGTGCTGTGACAAATTGGAAGGGATCGAGGTTATCGGATCCCAACCTGCCCCAGCTGGCCCGTAACTTAAGATCATTAACAAATGGCAAATTAAAAAATGACTCATCGGAAATATTCCATCCGGCCGCTATGGATGGAAACACACCAAACCTGTTTTTTTCTCCAAAATTTGATGAACCGTCTCTCCTGATCGAGGCTGAAAACAAGTATTTTCCCGCATAATTGTAATTTACCCGCCCAAATATACTTCTTATCTTTCTGGGCAAGCTCGAGCCACCCCTGCCTACGAAGTCACTTCCGGCATCAATGGTTCTGGTATCATTACTCAGAAAGTTTTCTACTTCCACCTTAATTATCTCGGTATTGTCTTTCTGCTCGGAATAACCGGCTAATAAATCAATATTATGATCATTGAAGCTTTTTTTGTAGGTCAGCAAGTTTTCTACGATGGTGGATACAAAAGTACTGCGCTCATCTTCCAGGTCGGCCACAGGATTGGAGCCTACGTCGGAGTTACTGGTGAAGTAGGTAGGTACAAAGGTGAAATTCCGGTTATTGTTGTAGTTGATGGAAAGATTTAATTTATATTTCAATCCATCAATTATTTCAAATTCGCCACCAAGGTTTCCCAAAATATTGTCATTGGTATTTTTACGCTCGGTAAGTAACGCCACACCCAACCAATTCGTAGACCTGGAAATACCTGCGACACCGGTATTGGCTGCGGCATAACCACCATCTAATGTTTCATCCCGTATAGGTACCACGGGAATGTGACCAAACTCGCTCCCAAAATCAGTATTTGGCCGGTTAATAGATCTGGCTACAAACAAAGATTGATTTAAACTAAACCGTCCTTTTTTAGTTGAAGAATTAAGTCTGAAGGCTGTCCTCTCAAATTCGGAAGCCCTGACAATTCCCTCCTGCTCCAATCTGTTTGCCGAAATGCTATAGGTGCTTTGATTCCCTCCTCCGGAAATCCTTATACCATAATTTTGAGTTAAGGCACTTCGTAACGAAGCGTCTTGTATATCAGAATCAACAGATGGGTCAAAGTTGTTAAAATTACCTGGAAGAGGGGTACCATCGTTTGTAAAGGCCTGCCTCCTGTTGGCAATATAATCGGCCGCATTCAAAAAATCCAGTTGCCTGACTACGCTGGCCAGTCCCCAACTCGCATTTAGATCCACCTGCATAGGCTGTCCCTGCTTTCCTTTCTTAGTGGTAATAATGATCACGCCCTGACCCGATCTTGCCCCATAAATGGAGGCGGTTGAGGCATCCTTCAATATTTCGACGGATTCAATATCTGATGGGTTAATAAAATTCATATCATTGGAAAAAACTCCATCAATGACATACAATGGATCTTGATTACTCAAAGAACCGGTACCCCGTATAATTACATTGGCGCCGGCGCCAGGTGCTCCTCCGTTCACTTCCACTCTTACCCCGGGTGCCCGCCCTATCAAGGCCTGGGTCGGGTTTCCGGTCACTGCATTGTTCACATCTTCTCCACTGATAGAACTTACCGACCCTGTGAGCTCCTGCTTCCGCTGGGTACCGTAACCTATCACAACTATTTCCGAAAGGGTTGAAAGATCAGGACTAAGGGATAGATCAATGACTGATCTTCCCGATATTTCTACCTCTTCCGTCACATATCCGACATAGGAAAATACTAATACCAAGGCATCATCAGGTACATCCAGTTGGTAGTTACCGCTGGCATCTGTAATGGTACCAATGCCGGTACCCTTTATCAAAATATTTACTCCCGGTAATTCTATGCCATTATCATCTGTCACTTTCCCGGTGATTCCTCTTTCCCAGACAATCTCTGTTAAATATTTTTCAGTCCACTTCTTTCTGGACTTATCTCTCATGCTTACATGAATATTTTCGTTGATTCTCTTAAACTTAAGGTTCGAACGCTCTGCCACCTCCAGCAGGTAATCATACAGGTTGACTTCCGAGGTTTTTTTCCCAATAGTTAATCTCCTTTTTTTCAGATCCTCATTGTCATAGTTAAAGGTGAAATTGGTCTGTGCCTCCAGACTTTCAAATACTACTTCCAAAGGCGCATTCCTGAAGGCATTTATCGAAACATAGACCTCCTTTAAAGCCTGTTGTTTTTGCGCCATTGTTTCACCGGCTAAAAGGATATTATAACAAACACACTGAATAATGATACTGTAAATGGTGTATTTTGAAAGTATCATGATTAATCGTATAACTTTTATTTTCATATCTTTGTGTTAAGGTAGTTAGTAATTTTTACTAATAATCCGCACCAAAACTCAAGAGTAAATGTGATCACGCCAATGATATTTTCTCAAAAAGAGTTTTGGTTCCAGGCCTGGTGGATACTTTATCCGCCAGGTTTTAATTTTATGAACTATCCAATTTCATATTTTACTTTTTTTTACTTGAAATATATGTCGACTTGTTTTCCGTCTTTAAAGGAAAACTCAAATTCCTTGACATAGGAAATACCTTCCAGAACAATCTCCAGGCTCTTATTTTTAAATTCTCCACTGTATTTCCAACCTTCCTTTACTTCCTTGTTAAATGTGAATTTGACACCATACCATCGCTCCAGTGTCGTAAATACCTGTTGCGCCCCGGCATCTTTAAAATAGAGTAAGCTCTCGGTCCAGCCCAACTTTTCTTTGGCTATAAAGTTCGCCTTGCTGGATTTCCCAATATTCGTATCCAGGTTCAATATCTCCCCGGGAATTAATATTATTGGATCCGTGTCATGTCTGTTATCTCTTATCTTAACTTTCCCTGTGGCAAGGGCAACCTCCACGTTTCCATCATTGTCATAGGCCTTCACATTGAATGATGTACCCAATGCAGTCGTTGTCACATCACCACTAATGACGATAAAAGGTCGCTTTTGATCTTTGACAACCTCAAAAAAAGCTTCACCTTCCAATAAAACTTCTCTTGCGTTCTCAGAAAATTTTTCAGGAAATTCAATATTGCTTCCCGCGTTCAATTTCACCTTTGTTCCATCGTCCAGGTAAATTGTGGCTTTTTGCCCACTGGGCACTTCCTTCCTTTTTAGGGCAACCACGCTTTTATCAGCCGGCTCATCTGAAAACCTGAGTACAAATATTATCGCCGCAACAAGTAGTAAGCTTATCACGGCTGCCACAGAATATTTGCTGTAATTATGGCGCCTGTAAACGGTGGGAACCGGCGAAATTTGCTTTTCCTTATGCACAAGGTCCAATTCCTTTTCGGTGATTTTTGTATGAATTTTTGTCAGAATATGCGGGATCCGTTCATTATTATCACTCGTATGATCTTCCCAGCGGTGCCAATCTGCCTCAATCAGATCTAAAAATTTCTCCTCTCCGTGCTCGCTGAACCATGATATCACAGCTTGAAATTCTTCGTGGGTACATTCACCTTTTATGAATTTTCTTAAGAGTTCTTTGTCCACAATGTTTATTTAATTTTTTAGTTTGATACAGTAAATACCAAGATGTCGCCGCTAGCACCTACGTCGATTGCATTTTTTTATCATAAATCGGTGAATTGAAAGGATGTAAAACTTTCCCCGCTATTTGCTACCGTGATTTAACTTGTTTGAAATCAGGCAATTGACGGATATCATCACGCCGGACGCTCAGATAACTTTATTAAAAAACAGGTTGTCGGGAAAACAACTTTATAAGGAAGCAATAATCATCATAACAGCCAGCATCTTTTTGGATCCAAGATCTTTTCTTATCAATTTCAGTGCCTTGTTGATCTGGTTTTCGACCGTGCTTGGAGATATATTGAGTTGGTTGGCTATTTCCTTAATCGATAGTCCATTCTCTCTGCTAAGCATAAAAATCTGCTTGCACCTTGCCGGCAGTTTCTCCACACTCATATTGGAATGCTGCTGTAATTCGGAAAAAATAATATAGTCTTCTGTGTGATTTAATGTATCGGAGGCAAATCGTTTGTAGGTCGCATATTTGTTGTTTTGTAATCGCTTCCTGAACAAATTAAAAATCAGATTTCTGGCAATGACAATAATGTATGCATTAAAGGAAAGTTCCGGATTAATGTTGTGCCTGTTCTGCCATACGCGGAAGAAAACTTCCTGGGTGATATCCTCGGCATCCTCGTGCGATCCGGTGTAACTAAATACAAATGAATAGAGCTTTCTGCTATATTTCCGAAACAAGCTATCAAAAGCCGTTACCTTACCCCTTTTTAATTTGATGATTAGTTTCTCATCAGTGGCATTGTCCATCAGGTGCAATTTTAAACCAACACATGAGTAATTAAACAATATTACTCAAAAAACAATCACCACGCAATCTTTATTTTCTCTCGCTTAATTTCAACCTTATCCGAAATTATAATCAAATTAAAACATAATGGGTGCCTGCTTTCATTTAATGATAACTGCCATGTTATTATTAAAAAATGGCAACCCAACAACTTTGAAACTTTCTATTTACAAATTGAGAAATGGTTAATTATTAAAAATTGATCAGTATACCTGCTAGTTTGCCCCCTGGCTTTTATAACTAAATAATGGCGAGGTTTCAAAAACACCTTTTTCCTCATCCAGGTATTTAAATTCAAGACTTGCCCTGGGGCCCTGGACCTCTACTAAAACGTAGCCATACAGTCCTGCATGCTGTTGCGGTATGGGTGTATAGGGTGCATTGTATCCATCGTAGTTCGGCGAAATATCTACACCGGCACCGGCTGTTCCAACGACGAGTTGATGAATGTCATTATTAATATTACCATCCCCGTCATCTATCCTCGCATGCGCAAAACCATGATCATGACCGCAAAAATATACGCGGGTGTCGGCAGCGGCAATACTTTCCCAAAATTGATTTCTATAAACCGAAAAATCAACGCCATAAGCGTTGTCTCCATGCATGCAGTCATTGTGTTGTACCTTAAATGCCGGCTCATGGGTAAAAGCAAAGACATGCTGCTTTGGATTCAGTTTTAATTGATGGTCAAGCCATGTCTGGTTGACTCTCCTGCAGGCATCTTTGGGAAAGCTGCCATCGGCATTGGCTGCCGAATCTATATGCGGTGTATACAGATCCAGCCCAACGATCAAAGCATTCCGGTGGATGGCTGAAAATGTGACATTCTTTTCCCTTTCAGGTCCATTACCCGGCATTGCATACTTACCGGACATTACCTTGTCCCAAACTTTTTTTGTCTCCGGCCAGATGGGTCTGTGATCAGGGTGCCCGGCGTGGTCGGGATATCTTTGGGTAGCGGAGTGATTGCCTCTGACACAATACACAGGAATATTTTTACTGTAGATAGGCTCCATGGTATTTCGAAAGAGGAGTAGCTCTTCTTCCAGGCGCTGTAGCGCTCCTTCATCACCCCTGTTCTTACGGTCTGCATGCCCATAAACCAAATCTCCGGTAAAAAGCACAAATTCAATGTCTTCTTTTGATACAGCCCGTGCCACTTTGTCTAAAATAACTTCATTGACCCCACTTCCGTCGCTGCCACTGCGGCAATCTCCTGTAACTACAAATCGCCACGAAGTGGCAGCTTCTTCGTTCGTTTGTGTTGTTTCTTGTCGATCATTGCCCGGAGAGCACGAGAAGAAAAAAAATACAATCAAGAATTCTAAAAATATGCCTCCTTTTCGAAATTTGTCCATTTGTAATATGAGATTAAGTGAAAGCGACCTGCTTTTGTTGTCTTTTAATTTTAGATTTTAACACGGACACAGTGCGTACACCTGCCGACAGGCAAAACTAAGTACTAGGAACAAAAACAAAGAACCAAAAACTAAAAATCACAAACATATCGCCAAACCCACCAAACAATTTTTATCGCTGTATTACTACTTGCTTATGGCAAAACCAAATTATAAACCAGTTGCCCTCTTATAAATGGGCCGCCATTAAAGCTTACGTTTTTTTGCACGCGGTTATCTCCGAAGTTAATCAGCGGTAATCCAAAATCTACCTTATCATCTCCGCCATATTGCAGGTAGTCCTTACCCAACGCAATACCTGTCCGCAATTCAAAATGAACATTGCCGGCAACGCGGAGGCGGGCAAAAAGACTAAAATCAATACTTCGCCTTTCCACATAGTCATTAAAAGCATTTTCTCCGCTCAAATGATAGGTGGTTACCAGACCAAAATGATGAAATCCCAACGTTACATCATCGCTTAGCCGATAGTTTATTTTGCTATAAACCGGCAGCAGGCCGGCAATGTCCCACTTATCTGACAATCTCCAGTTCAGGTAAATCAGGGGTACTACAAATGGCCCAAATAGTTCCTTGTTAAATGAAGCACCAAAACGCATCGTTAGCGATGTATTGATTTTCCTTTCAAAAAGGGCAATTCCACCAAATTGAAAGTTTTTACCATCGCCCTGGCTCAGGTCTCCCATAAGTCTCGGCACAAACAGGAGTATTATCGCATCTTTTTCATTAAAACGGTGCATGAGCCCCGTTTGCAGGATGATCCCGTGTAGATTGGCCGGGTTGTTTATAGCGACCGGCAATTCATCATCACCTTTGATGTGGAAGTTGTAGTAGCTAATCTCGTTGTACCAGGTATTCGATTTCGACAATACAATGGGGACTTTAAGGTTTACATTCCAGAAATCATCCCTGGCTTTTTGCGGTAGATTATTTTCGTAATGCTGGGGAAAGCTGTATTGCCAGGCGATCGTAAAAAGATCAATGCTGTTTTGCGCAAAAACAGACTGCATCAGAGACCAAAAAAATAATGAGAGAATAAAAGATTTCATAAAATTGGAACCATTAAATAGGTCCAATTTAAGATTTTTTTTTAATTTCCTTCAGATCGGAATTTTGCCGGCTTTCGATATATCCGGTTCCCGGTGGTTTTTTCCAAAAAATGCACCCCTGGTTTACCGGTAGCTTGACATAATAAAAGTACAGGAAGCCCGGCATTTGAAAGTCAACATGCAATCCGCTTCCATCATCACAGGCAAAAATCCATTTGAAAATGATTTTTCTTTTTTTAAATGAAATTTAAAATATTTACCTAACCAGCGTTAGATGCTTGAAGCAACTTGGTATTAAAAAATTATAACTATCTGAAAATAAATAATCTAAATTCAAATCATAAACTTTTAGATTAAGCACCTGGCAGACTATTCCGGGATAAACGTTTAAAAATATTTTTGAAAATGATAAAAACCATTAATCCAACCACTGAGGAAGTGATCAATCAATATCACTTCCTCGACCAGGCTGAAGTAGAAAAATTCATTAACCAGACGCAAGAGGCGCAAAAGGCATGGGAAAAAACCAGTGTGGAGAATCGCGCAGCCAGGATGAGGAAAGCAGCGGATGTCCTGATAAGACACAAGTCGACTTATGCCGGGTTAATGGCTGAGGAAATGGGTAAACCTCTTCCCGATGGTGAATCGGAAATAGAAAAATGTGCGCGTGTTTGCCATTACTATGCCGATTATGCCGCTGATTTTCTCGCGGATGAGCCTGTTCAATCTCCTGCCGGTAAAAGCATGGTAACTTTCCAACCGCTGGGTATTGTATTCGCGATTATGCCCTGGAATTTTCCCTTCTGGCAGGTATTCAGATTTGCCGCCCCTTCCCTGATGGCCGGCAATGGAGCGATGTTAAAACATGCGCCAAATGTGTTTGGTTGCGCCGTAGCCATTGAAAGTGTTTTTACAGAAGCAGGATTTCCGGATGGCTTGTTTAAAAACCTCATCATCGATACCGACATGGCTGCTAAAGTCATTGCCCACCCGGCTGTTAGCGCTGTTACCTTCACGGGCAGTACCCGGGCCGGCAGGCTTGTAGCGGAAAAAGCAGGCCAGAATCTAAAAAAGGCAGTGCTGGAGCTTGGCGGCAGCGATCCCTACCTGATCCTGGAAGATGCCGACCTGGAAGTAGCCATTAAGGCATGTGTCACCAGCCGGATGATCAATAACGGTCAAAGCTGCATCAGTGCAAAAAGGTTTATCGTTGCGGACGCTATTAAAAGTGAATTTGAAAACCGGCTTGTCGCCGAAATGGCCAGTATTCAACCAGGCAACCCGCTTTCTCCGGGGACGAAAGTCGGACCTATGGCCCGCGTTGACCTGAGAACGACGCTAAATGAGCAAGTACAGCAAAGCATTGACCTGGGGGCCAAATGTCTGACAGGAGGCCAAATACCGGCTGGCAAAGGCTATTTTTACCCACCTACCGTACTTACCAATATTAAAAGGGGCATGCCGGCTTATCACGAAGAATTATTTGGACCTGTAGCTGCCATAATCGCCGCTCACAGTGAAGAAGAGGCTATTGCAATCGCCAATGATACCAGCTTCGGGCTGGGAGCCGCTATTTTTACAAAAGATCTGGAAAAGGCTGAAAAGTTGGCGGCAGAGGAAATCGAAGCCGGCTCCTGTTATATCAATACTTTTGTTCAATCTGATCCCATACTTCCATTCGGAGGGATCAAGGAAAGTGGTTATGGGAGAGAATTATCTCATTATGGTATCAAGGAATTTGTTAATATCAAAACTGTTTACATTAAATAATCATCAGGCCATTTTTATGGCCTACCCACCCAGAGAATCGCCTTTTTTAACATGTCCAGGTGCTGATTTTCCCTGTAATATGCTACGGAATGGCCTAAAGCAGAATAAAAGGTCCTGCCACCGCCCGGAAGCTCTTTGTACCAAACGACCGGATGACTATCCCCCATACCAAAATCCTTATCTTCAGCCAGGAATTTGATGTAACCACTGGGATTAAACGTATTTTCATCTACTGTATAAAGTATTTCAAAACCATTGCCGGCGGGATGATCGAAGAAAGCATACCACTCATCGCTTCTTTGCCAGACAGCACTCAGACCTTTGCACGGGAAGGTGCCGGTCGAATCGCACTGTAGATGCATCGTTGCCTCCTGAAATTGAGGATTCATTGTATGATGAGAAAAATTCGCACCAATCAATGTTTTTTCGTACCATTCCCAGTGATGAGAATTATCGCCTGCACCATGGATACCTAAAAAACCACCACCATTTTCCATGTAGTTTTTAAATGCTGCTTTCTGTTCTTCCTTCAATACCCTCCCAGTCACATTGTTCCAAATCACCATATCAAATTTTTGTAGTTGATCTGTATTAAAAATGGCGCCATTTTCGGTGGCAAAAATTGTCCAGCCCGCTTGTTGTGCCATTTCCTGAAAGGCTTGCGTAGACGCTTCAATAGCCCCGCCATGTCTGAAACCATTGGTTTTGTTGAAAAGCAGTATAGAAAAATCCGTCATTTCTGACGGCAATTCCGGTGGATCTGATTCGTAAATAGGAAAGCCGTAGGTCACCTTATAAATAAAAATTCCCAGGATAATGCCCGCTGTCAATAACAAGCCCAGGATACTTAGCAGCAATACTTTAATCGGCTTTTTCATGGTGCACTTTCAACTCAACTTTAAAACTAACATTAAATTATTATTTTAATTCATGAGACAGTCCAAAGCCAAAAGGAAAGTTTGGATTAACATAAGCCAAAGCAGCCAGGTGACACCTAAAGATACTTTCGGTACCATCGGATGATTTGATCGAATACCTCCTCCCGGTGCTCTTTCAAAGAATGTACGCCGCCCTCATACATAATGAGCCTATAGGGGATTTTATACTGGTCAAGTTTTAAAGCAAACGCAAGCGTATAGCGGGCCTTTACCGAGGTGTCCGCGGTACCCTGTAATATTAACATCGGTACATCTTTCGGTAGCTCATCTACCCAGTGTATAGCCGATCTCCTCTTTAAAACCTCGTGTTCATTTTCCATGATGCCGGGAATAAAAGCTTGCCACCACTTAAGCAATTCAGGGCGATCAATACTGCTTCGGGTGATGTCGGTTGAAGGCCCCCCTACCGCCAAAGCCTTTACCTTGTCAGTCCTTTTTAAAGTGAGGAAAGAGGTCATTCCTCCCCTGCTCCACCCAAACATTCCCAACCTGGAAGTATCCGCCTCCGACACTGTGGCCAGCAAGGGAATCAAATTCAGTACATCATTAATATCCTCACCGCCATACTCCTCCTGACCTTCACCGCCACCATTACCTCTATACTGGCTGGCGGCAACGACATAGCCCGCCCTGGCCAGGCGTGCAAGTTCCCCCAGGCCAATAGAGGCGTGATAACTGGTAAGGGAACCAAAGTCCAGGCTTCCTCCCCGGTTATAGATAATGGCCGGGTACTTACCTGGTTTGCCAGGTTTTAACAAAAAACCCTTGACCTTAAGACCGTCGCTGTAATAGGTGATACCAAAGACCTCTACCTCCGTGAGATGTTCAAAACGGCTGGGGTCAAAATTCAGGCTGTCTTTGTGCCGCCCTTCAGTTTCCACAATGTAAGTCATGTATTGGTCCAGTCCTACAATCTTTTCCTGCGCTATTATTTGCCCATCAGGTTGCGCCCAGCCTGATTGAACCAATAAAAGACATAGGATAAACAGAAGCGTCTTATTTTTTGCGGCCATAATGCTAAAATTTTGTGGTTCTGATTGAAATATTGTTTTATGATTGCTAAAACCCAGTATCAAAGTTTTCATAAACGGCCACACAATCCCAGACATTTCCGTAAAAATGGCGATGTTGTATACCTTATGTAGCCCTTGCCCTGTCTGCTTGGCATCAATAAGGCCTGGAAGGTTGGCCGGATAATCCAATCAGGGCATTATCTAAGTCAACTTTCAAGTCATCTGTAAATCTTACCGATTCCTAGGCAATTCTCCTGCGCCTAAAGACGGAGAAGGCTATAGCCAGGCCACCAAGCAATACCAAAACCCAAAGATAGCTGCGACCTGATTTTTCTGACAGCGGCTGTTGATCTCCGAAAAGCATGAAAGTAGCCCAATGTGCCGGATGGGATTGGAGCGGATCGGCCTCCTGCAAATATGAAAGCTTGGCCAGGCGGAGCGCTTTATCTTTATGCAATCCGTTTTCCAGGTTTTGGAAAAGCTTGCCCATGATCTGTGAGGTAGACTGGTCCTGTGCTCTCCACATACTCATAACAATATTGGCACAGCCGGCATACATAAAAGCCCTGGAAAGGCTTAATACACCTTCTCCCCGATTAATTTTCCCCAGTCCGGTATTGCAGGCACTTAAGACTGCCAACTCTGATTCCAGCGGAAGGTGATATATCTCGTAGGCATTTAAGCTTCCATCTTCAATGGAATCCGATTCATTTGTAAAAAGTAGCCGGGACCGCATAGGCTCCTGGTCATCTACCAGGGCATGCATGGCCAGATGTATAATCGATGTGGAATACGGGAGGTTTTTAAAGTTGTATTCGGTAGCCTTTGCATCAAGAAATTTAACACCCTCAAACAAATCTCCCGCGACACGTACCTCTTCCCTTGTCCCCATGAGGGGCGACAGTTCCTGACGGCTGGCTAATTTGTTGGGATAGGTCAATGCGTTGGAATGATAATTTGGTGCAAAACCGACATATCGCTTGTCGTAATTTTTTTGTGCGCCGACTTGCCTGGCATACAGGGTAAGCGAATTGCGATAAGATATGGCATAGTCTCTGATCAGGTAGGCAGGGCTTCTAAAAGTTTCTCCATCTTCTGCCGGTTTGGAAATCAAAGCATCAAAAGGAACGTAATTCAGAATGCCATCGGGTACTATGATAAGTCGGTCGATTCCCGAATGTTTTTCAAGGACCGGCTTTAATAAGGTTTCATAGATCCTTTGGGCTTTGGCATAATAGGTGGAAGGTTCTGACTGGAAATCACTTACCACAGCCCGAAATGACGCCAGTTCCTCTGAAGATAGTAAAGATTTGGAAACCTTATTAAGATTAAAATCACGCTTGGTCAGACTCGCTATGTACCAGGTACTATCCCCCTCGAAGAATGAAATAACCATACTGGCCTGATCGAGTCCGGCCCGGATATTGTCCGGGGTGGTGACTTCCATATTGTATTTTAAGGCATGATATTCCGGAAATTGCAGCTTGATGATCTTTTCCAGCGAATCTACCCGGGCTTTGGCATGAAAAAGGTCCTTCTTTATTTGGGACTGAGCCGTGTCATTGTCTTCAACCCTGGTATCTGCCAGTTTTAATTCCAGCGATTTGATATGACGATTAATGGCCATTTCTTTCTCCAGCACTTTACGGTCAATCCCCTTTATTTGATTAAGGTCCGACGTTTGGATGGCTTCAGATAACACAGCCGCCTTGCTCTTCTCAAAAAAGAAAAAAGCCCTGTTAAGATATACTTCAGATCCGGTCAGGTCGTAGAGTTGATAGCATGCGGCCAATGCCTTTTCATATACTTTGGCAGTGTTTTCCTGAAGAAAAAGTTTGGAATTTTCAGACAGGTACCCTCTCCGGATATGGTCTATGATATCGGAAGCTGCTTGAAATTGGGCCAGGGCCTTTTCCAGATTTTCCGTGGGATCGCGGACCTCGGCAAGCGCCTGGAATATAGCCCCTTTGTGGGCGAGAAGCTGACTATAAAACTTTTCATCCAATACCTCATTGCGGGTGGGGTTGTCGGATGGATCGGAAGAATCAAAGGAAGGCGACAAAGTTGCGATAGCTGCCTGCGCCGATGACAAGGCGCTTGCATAGTCCTCATTTTTCAGATAGATATTCGATTGCTTGAGATGTACGGAGGAGATCTTTGGGTGTATCGCTCCGTAAGCGTGCACAATTACTTCCTTTGCCTTATCAAACCATTGGTTGGCAGCCTGATAATTTCCCTGCCGCATATGAACGCTTCCAATAATACGGTAAAAGTCGTTCAGTTTCGGATGCTGGTCATAATATGCTTCCGATATAATATCAACGGCAGCCAGCGCATAGGTAATGCTGGCCGTGTAGTCTTCAACCTCCAGATAATACCTGGCCAGGGCACCGTTAGCGATACCCTCCACACGTATTAACTGTTTCCGGTTATTGCGGCACAATTCAAGGACTTTTAGATAATATGCCAGCGCATGCTTTTTGTCTCCCTTATTCATGTATATTTCGCCAAGGCTGAGGTAGGGATAGGCAAGGTTCCAGTAAGTGCTGCCGTGATTTTCCAAATGGATTGTTATGGCCCTGTTAAAATAATCCTCAGCGTGCTCGAAATCCCCGGAGTTACGATGAAGCAAGCCTATATTAGTATATAGTTGTGCTACCCGCGCTCCATTTTCGCCATAGGTATTCAGATACGGTGGATACGCCTCCAAAAAATGGTGCAATGCCGTCTTGTTTTCTCCAAAGTACATGTTGAGCAAACCAAAGTTATAGTGTGTAGTAGCCGTTTCAATTGATGGTTCGGGATAGAGTTCTTTGTCCAACGCAATCGCCTGCTCCAAATATTTTCGAGCCTTAAGCCGGTACCCCATGTCAATATAGACACCCCCGATATTGTTATGGAGCTTTGTCACTACCGGATCGATATGCCCCAGGGAGTCGTTCCAAAGTTTAAGCGCCTGGAAATAATAAGTCAAAGCTTCCTCATACGCTCTTTGATAGTGTTTGATCAGCCCAAAGCCATAGATACTGGTAACCAACCCCTGCTGGTAATTGATTTCCCGGGAAATTTTTTTAGCTTCGGTATAATAATAGTCAGCACTATCATAGTCAGACTGCCGTAGTAGGTCACGCCCTTTTATCAAATATTCCTTCACGGTTGTGGTATCTACACCTGACTGGCCAAAGCCCATGAAGGGAAGGAGAATTTGCAGTATGAGTAAGGGTCGAACTACAGATTTCATTTGCGGAACTTTGAATAAAGATAATTATTAATCTACTAAAATCCATTTGGGGCAAAACGACCTGACATCATATAAGCGTCACCCCTACCTGTCAGTAAAATCCATCTAAAAAAATTACTGTAGTTAGTTATACAAACATGAAACATATTTATTACTTTCACGTTTGTATAATCAAAATATTGAAATCTCATGAAAGGAAACTATTTAGGGGAGTTGGAAGAACTCATATTGCTAACCGTAGGCGCCTTGTTTGAAAGCGCTTATGGTGTCGCTATCATGGATGAGATAGAACGCCAAACCAGCCGGCGTTTGAACATAAGCGCCGTACATTCGGTACTCAAGCGCCTGGAAGCAAAAGGCTTTGTAAAATCCGAAATGGGTGGCGCTACCAATGAGAGAGGCGGCCGCAGAAAACGGCTTTTCAGACTAACTTCATCAGGTAAAAAAGTGCTGGATGCATCGATGCAGGTGCGGAGCCATCTTTATAATCAAATACCAAATATGTCATTTAATTTTTCTGGTCAATGAAAACGCAACCGCCGAAATGGGCGCGCCGGTTTTTGGAGTGGTATTGTAATCCACAACTCCTGGAAGAGATTCAGGGCGATGTCTACGAACTTTACCAACGCCGGTTGGCAAACAGTGGCCGCTCCGTAGCCGACAGAAAGTTTGTCTGGGAGGTTTTGCGCTTTTTTCGTTGGTCCAATATTAAAAGGTCAAAAACAACATACCATCCTTCAAACAACACTGCCATGCTTAGAAATTATTTAAAAGTCTCCTGGCGGAGTCTTATCAAAAACAAAGGTTACACAGCGCTTAATATTGCCGGACTGGCGGTCGGTATTTGCTGCTTTATATTGATCTCTTTTTATGTCCAGGACGAGCTGAGCTATGACCGTTTTCATTCCCAGGCCGACCAGACTTACCGGGTAAAAGAGATTTTTGAAAGTGATGGCGTTGGCGAAAGATCCGCCAGTGTACCCTTCCCGTTAGCGGAGGCATTGATGACCGACTATCCATCCATTGTCAAAAATGTGGTGAGATTTTTTAACTTTCAGGCGCCTTCGGTAGCGGTTGTCAACGAAGAAAATGATCAGGAATTCAATGAATCCAGGCTGTTTTTCGTCGACTCCACGTTTTTTAATGTATTTGATTTTAAGGTACTCAGAGGTGATATCAAAACTGCACTCTCCGAACCTAACAGCATCTTGCTTACAGAAAGCATGGCCCACAAATATTTCGGTGATGAGGAACCGCTGGGCAAGTTCCTGAAACTTCAGGGACAGGAGAACCTCAAGGTGACCGCAGTCATAGAGGACACACCGCTGAACACCCACTTCCAGTTTGATTTCCTGGTATCTTTCACAACACTTAAGTCATTTTACAATGGTCAATACCCGCAAAGCTGGTACTGGAATCCCTGTTGGACTTACCTGGTATTGTACAAGCACAGGACACCTGAAGACCTTGAAGCAAGATTCCCGGAATTTGTGCAAAAGTATTTCCACCAGTTGATCAAAGATGATGTGACACTTGAATTGCAACCATTAACGGATATTCACCTGCATTCCGACCTGGATTACGAGATTCAGCCAAACGGTAATTATGCCAATATCCGTGTATTTATTTCAATTGCGATTTTTGTGTTGCTGATAGCCTGTATTAACTTCATCACCCTGTCAACAGCGCGCGTCGGCAAACGGGCAAAAGAAGTAGGTATGCGCAAGGCCATTGGAAGTCACAGAAATCAGTTGATCAAGCAATTCCTTATAGAATCACTACTTTTAACTGTTGTTGCTGTGGGTTTTGCTTTAATACTGTTGAAAATATCATTGCCATTTTTTAATCAACTTACTGAAAAGTCAATTGCCTTCAACCTTTTATGGAACCCATTGTTTATTGCCGGCCTGGTCCTGTTAACTTTTTTAATTGGCATCATCTCGGGTTTTTACCCGGCCTTTGTGCTGTCCTCTTTCAAGGCGGTTAAAGTACTAAAATCGGCACAAATAGGATCTAACGGTGTAAATTTCAGAAAGGTGCTGGTCGTCCTCCAGTTTTCGATTTCAATCATATTAATCATTAGTGCCGGTACTGCCTTGAAACAACTACAACTCTTACGCAGCAACGATACCGGTTTTAACCAGGAGCACGTATTGATGATCCCTGTGTCCCGCTCTCCTATTGCACAGCACTATGAGGCCTACAAAAATGAAGTGGTACGCGACGCCAATATCCTGAGCGTTACTGCAGTTGAAGAAATTATCGGAGCTAAACACCAGGTTGGCAATTACCAGTTTGAGGGTAACGAAGAGTCAAAGCCCTTTCCACGGCTATTTATAAGGCATGATTTTGCCAAGACATTTGGCGTCGATCTGGTGGCGGGAAGAGATTATTCGGAGGATTACCCCACTGACGATACCCTGGCCCTTATAGTAAACGAACAACTGGTGAAACAACAGGGCTGGCCATCCAGCGAAGCGGCCATAGGCAAAAAATTCCGGTGGTTTGGCGACGAAAACGGGCGAAAAATCGTCGGTGTAGTGAAAGATTTTAACTTCGTTTCAAAACATCATCCCATAAGGCCATTGGTACTGGACCTTGACCTGCGGGACCAGGCCTTTGATTTATTTATAAAATATATGGCCGTTAGAATTTCCGGGGAAAATGTTAAAGCCTCCATTGCCAGGCTCGAAAAGGTCTGGAAGAAAAACATGCCGGAAAGACCCTTTGATTATTTCTTCCTGGATGAGAATCTCAAAAGCTTATACAAATCAGAAGAGAAACTAAGTAAGGTGAGTGTTATTTTTTCCGGATTTGCCATTTTTGTTGCCTGTCTTGGCCTGTTCGGATTGGCTACCTTTACCGCCGAACAGCGGAAAAAGGAAATCAGCATTCGGAAGGTGCTGGGAGGAACTGTTCCTCATATCGTATGGCTGTTAACAAGCAATTTCTCGAGACTCATCTTAATTGCCTTTGTCATCTCCTGCCCATTGGCTTATTGGATACTGAATTCCTGGTTATCCGGCTTTGCCTATAAGATCCGGATTCAACCCGATGTATTTATGATTGCCGGCGCCGTGGCACTCGTTGTGGCGGCGACGACCATCAGCTTCCAGGCCATTAAGGCTGCATTTACCAATCCGGCCAACGTCTTAAAAAATGAGTAAACCCATAAACGGATTCTTTAATTGTTTATCGCTGTTCACCAGGCATCATTAATTTCAAAGATCTTAAATTAACTTTTCTCAACAACAAGCCCCCTTGCTTTTCAAAGGGGGCCTTTCCTTTCACTATAAAAAATGATATTATGATCATGACAATAGCCTGATTTCACCTTTCGATCGTAATATTATCAGTAGTTTGTAGTTCAAGTATTCATCTATAAGTAATGTTTATGAAAGGGATCATTTTTTATTTGTCTGTATTTACATGTGGTTTTTATTTATCCTGCGCCCAGCCTGCGGTTGAAAAGCCCTCAAATTCCCAACCGGTTTACAAGGATACTCCCTACAGCCAGGATCTGAGTATTAAGTATTACCTGCAAGATGAAAATCCGGAACTTTCAAAGGTTTTTGCCGATCGCAACGGCGTGGTTCAGGTATTGTCGTCGCAAGGCTTATTGCGGACCCATGCCGGTCAGTTTCTTTATCCCGGTAAACTAATTGCGGACAGGACCTACCGCCCGCTTACCGACAAGAACATCAAAGATTTTTTATTGTATCAAAATCAATTCATCTACCTGGATGACAAAGCTGTGTTAAGCAATGCCTGGGCTGGAAAATTATTTGTTAAACACGACCTTCCCGGCGCTAACATTCTGGCTGCAGGTGACCGGTTTAATTTCCTTGTCAGCAATGGGAAGTCGCTAAGGTACCTGGCGGATGACCGGGTTGCTCAAAAAGGGCTTACCACAGGAGAACAAATCATTCATATCAAATACGATGCAAGCACTGAGAAATTTTGGGTGCTGGGGCCATCGTCTTTGTCGGTTTTTGTCCCCGGCCAGGAAGAACTTAAGAAGATTGTGCAAGGATCCGACTTCACTTCCATGGCTGTGGCCGGCAATAAAGTTATCGTCGGCACTATGAATGGTTATCTGGAGGTCGACACCTCCTCGGAAAAACAGGTGGGTGGAATTCACGATCAGCTCCCGTGGCCGGAGATTACAGCTGTAGAAGAGATTGACGGCGCGCTTTGGTTTGGCTCGACCAAGGGAGCTTTTATGTTAAAGAAGAATGATAAGTTTAACTATTATCATGGAGAGCGCTGGCTACCGGGTAATCACGTAAAGCACATCTCTAAAGGTGACGGGCATTCCGTACTAATTCTGACCGAAGCTGGCCTTGGGAAAATTGTTTTCAAGGAAATGACCTTGCACGATAAGGCGATGTATTATGAACAACAAGTCAGGCACAGACATATCCGAAACGGTTTTAATGCCACTTTATCGGCTATGGAACAGGGAAATGTAGACTCCGGCCGATTAAAAGATTCAGATAATGACGGTCTCTGGACTTCGATGTATCTCGCCAGCCAGGTATTTCGCTATGCTGTCACCCAATCGGAAGAAGCACTGCAAAACTGCCGGGAATCGCTGGATGCCATGGAAAGGCTATATAGTATTAATCCCGTCCCCGGGTTCCCTTCACGATCATTTGAACGCAGCGGCTATATCGAGCGCCTGTCAGACCCCGAGCGATGGCAGCATAGCAGCGACCCGGAATGGGACTGGAAGGCGACGACCAGTAGCGATGAAGCCATAGGACATATTTTTGCTTTTGGCGTAATAGCTGACTTAATCAAGGATGAAGATCTGAAAAACCGGGCCATTGTACTTATTGATACACTAATGAATCATGTTGTCAGCAACGACATGTATTTGGTCGACTATAATGGAGAACCTACTACCTGGGGTCGCTGGCATCCCGATTATGTTAATGCACGGCCCATTATGGTAGGTGATAGAAAACTTAACTCCTCAAATATTGTCGGCATGTTACAAACTGCCTATCATTTTACAAAAAAGGAAAAGTATAAGGAAAAAGCGCGCGAACTGATGATCGACTTCGGGTACCTGGAAAACCTCAGAAGGCCCATGAAAGAAATTGGTCCGGCGCCTGAAGATGCTGATGCATGGAGTAAAATGCTTTCCAGGGACTGGAATCATTCCGACGATGAAATGTATTATGTCGGCTACTGGGGGCTATATAAATACGCTTTCAATGACTCGCTGAAAAATATCTATAAGGAAGCCATCATTGATCACTGGCTCTACGAGCGACCGGAAAAAGAAGGTTTATGGAACATTATGACCGCCATGACCGGCACCAACGAATTTGATCTTAATGAAGCCACCTGGTACCTGAAAGAACATCCAATGGACCTGATCGATTGGGTTATAACGAATAGTCACAGAAAAGATATTGAACTCCTGGAACCGAATTTCCGCGGACAAACCACCAGAGAAGTCCTTCCACCGGATGAAACACCGGTCCACCGTCACAATGGAAATATGTTTCGCCTTGACAGGACCGGCGGGAACGGCACCTCTGAGCTTAGTGCCGGCGATATTTGGTTATTGCCTTATTGGATGGGCAGGTACCTGGAAATCATCAGTCCACCGATGGCAGCACAAGATTTGTAATCTGCTGCCATGAGCTGTGCGATCATGATACACGTGCTTATAAAAGTTTGCAAAAGCCTTGACTATTTCAAGGCTTTTGTTACATAAAGCTTTTTGATGGTCTGGCAAATACTGGTTGTTAGTTTTGATAGTTCTTCGCCGGTGATTACAAAAGGTGGCATGGTGTAGACTAATTTTCCAAAAGGTCTCATCCAGATACCCTGCTGCAGAAATTCCTTTTGAATAAGCTTCATATCTACTGGTTTTTCCATTTCAACGACGCCAATGGCTCCCAGAACTCTAACGTCTTTGACAGCATCCAGCTCCTCCAGTTCCGGTAGCGTATTTTTTAAGTGTTCTTCAATTCGTGTGACATTTTCCTGCCAGTTGTTATCAAGCAGTAAATTGATGCTGGCCTGCGCCACGGAACAGGCCAGAGGATTTCCCATGAAAGTAGGGCCATGCATGAAAACCCCGGGCGAGGCATTGGATATTGTATTGGCTACCTGATTGCTGCAAAGTGTGGCGGCAAAGGACAAATACCCCCCTGTCAGTGCTTTTCCCACACACAGGATATCCGGTGAAATATTGGCATGCTCGCAGGCAAAAAGTTTGCCTGTACGCCCGAAGCCCGTCGCTATTTCATCGGCTATAAGCAAAACGTCATACCTGTCACACAACGCTCTGACGGCTTTCAGGTATTGCGAGTGATAGAAACGCATCCCTCCGGCACCCTGCACGATCGGCTCCAGGATAAATGCTGCAATTTGGTTGCTTTCCCTTGCCAGCAATGCTTCTACAAGATCAATTTCCACGGGGTCAAATTCGCCGAAAAAGCCGGATTCAGGCGCCGGCAAGAAAAACTGCTCCGGTAATTTATTGTTAAAAATATGGTGCATGCCGGTCTCGGGATCGCAAACAGACATAGCATGCCACGTATCGCCATGATATCCCCGGCTGATGGTGACAAAGCGGTTTTTCCCCGGGCTGTTTTTGGCGTGCCAGTATTGCAAGGCCATTTTCATGGCGACTTCAATGGCCACCGAGCCGGAGTCGCTGTAAAAAACATAGTCCAATCCCCTGGGAACTATTTTCAACAGTGTCTTGGTCAATGCAATGGCCGGCTTATGTGTCAACCCGCCAAACATCACATGGGCTATGTCCCGGACCTGTTGTTGCAATGCCGCATTTAACACCGGATGATTGTAGCCGTGAATGACCGTCCACCAGCTTGACATTCCATCGATCAACTGTTGCCCGTCTTCCAACTCAATGTAAACGCCTTTGCCCTTTTTGACAACCAGGGAATCCATGGATCTTGTAGCCGATGTATAGGGATGCCAGATGTGTTTATGGTCAAATTCAATAAGCTCTTGTGTATTCATAGTAAGTCGTTGATAAAATACATTTTGCGATCAATACCGGCCCTGCCAGGACTGAATAAGCATTTGATTGATGGAGGGATCAATTAATTTCATTTCAATATAAAGCCTGACCCTCAAGCCGGTGTAAAAGTAAATATTTTTAACAAAATTGATCAAATAAGCCCGGTTAAGAGCCAAAAATGTGGTACAAGTGATTTAAGTAGGCCAGCTGCTGCATGAAATGTTTTAAATATGTAAATTAGTATATTGAAAAGCTATACCATGAATAAAATAATCCTGATAACTGATTTGGGCGAGGAATACGGGACCAGTCTGCTAAAAGGGATCACAAAGTATTCCCAGGAATTCGGCCCCTGGGCTTTTTGCAGAATGCCCACCTACTATCGTGAAACCATGGGTACGGAAGGTATTTTAAAGTGGGCGAAGGAATGGGAGGCCAATGGTATAGTGGGACAATTTTACCATAATTCAAATCTCGAAAAATTCCTGGCAGAGGGTATTGCAGTCATTGGCCAGGATTTCAAGGAACGCCAGGACAATGTCCCAAACATCACCGGTGACTATGCCAGGGCCGGTCGAATGGGAGCTTCCTACTTCCTGAGAAAGGGATATGAACACTTTGCGTTTTACGGATTTAAAAATATTGTCTGGTCAAGAGAAAGAGGCCAGGGTTTTGAAGAAGAATTGGCGAAAGAAGGTTATAAGGTTCATTACTTTGAACATACAAGTGATTTACAGTCACGGAAACTTTGGTATTATAAACCTTCGGCATTGAGTGACTGGTTGAAATCACTCCCCAAACCTATCGCACTAATGGCATGTGATGACAACCAGGGTATGCATATTACCGAGGCATGCAGACTAACCAAGATCCGTATCCCGGAAGAGGTTGCCGTATTGGGCGTTGATAACTCCGAAATGCTTTGCAATCTATCAGACCCGCCATTAAGCAGCATTGCCCTGGACACTGAAAAAGGTGGCTATGAAACGGCCCGGCTGCTGGACCATATGATCAAAACTAAAAATAAGGACTTTTATGACGTCGTGGTTGAGCCTACCCAGGTAGTTACCAGAAACTCCACTGACATTTACGCTACCAAAGATGAGTATATCGGGATGGCGTTAAAATTTATACATAACAACATTGAAAAAAACCTGAAGGTAGATGACGTATTGAAGCAGGTACCCCTGGCGAGGCGATCGTTGGAAAAAAGATTTCATAAAGTAACGGGTTACCCGGTGTATGAGTACATTTTTAACCTGCGCATTGAGAAATTCACGCAAAAGCTCCTGGAGACCGATCTGTCTATTTTTGAAATCGCCATAGACCTGGGATTGAACGATAGTAAGAACATCGCGCGGCAGTTCGGGCAGGTTAAAGGCTGCACGCCTACCCAATATCGTAAGAAGTACTTAATTGATCAGGGCAAGTAACTTAAGTCTTGTAACACTCCTTTTCTTCAGAGGTTACCCATACACCTTCCTCCTATTTATTGCACTTAAACTGCGAGTATTCCAACAGCATCATTCAGTTATAGAAAGCCTTAATTTGGCTGTCGCCAGGAGGACTTCTATCTTTTATTCTGAAATAGTTTCTACCGCGTTCAGGCTCATCGGATACCTGATCTCTTCGCCATATTGCTTATTTTTCACCAGGGTGATATTGGCGGGGATCTTAAATAGATTGTCCTCCTGCAAGCTTTCAACTTCCGAATAATAAAGCGTTTGCTTTTCATCTTCATCATAGGTGGCGCTGACAACCGTATATATACTCATCCTGTCAGGTAAAGCTTTTTCCGCGGGTAACACATGAATCCATTTTATCTGGTTACCTGAAAAGCTGTGGAGGGTCCATGGCTTGTCGTCATCATTAACACGCGGGAAGGCCCCCCAGCTTCCTTCTCCCAGGAACATGGTACCATTTTCATCATCCCTGACAAATCCCATAAACGAATCGGCGCTGGTGCTATCGGGGCGCAGTGGATAGGTGATCTTGCTCATATGCGAATCACCATCTAAAGCCACGTCTAATCCATAATCATAAAACAGATAAGCCCACTGGTTAAATTGATATTCATTTTCAGCTTTTCTGGCGGTATGAGGCCAGAAAGGTTTATGATAACCGGCTATTTTCATTCGGAAATCTTTATGCATCCTTAAATCGTTTTTCAACCAGTCCCGCTGGGCGCCACCTTCGTCGATTTCCGAATTCAGGGAAATCATATGAAAAAAATCACCACCAAAGGATAAGGAAAAATAAATCCTTGAGGAATCATTATCCTGGTACGGCGCATTAAAAATATAATTCAAATTAGCATGATCGCCATTTTCATGATTCCCATGAACGGGAAATACGGGAATCATTCTTCCATCTGCCGTGGTTGTCAACTCCTGCCAGTCTTTTAGCCAGGTATGCCAGCGTTTCGCATCGGTACCATTGCCACTGCAAAAATCACCGTTGAACATAACAAAGAGCGGTCTCAGCTTTGACACCAGCCTGTTGGAGGCTCTTCCTGCTTCCAAAGGTTCATCATTACTTTTTGTATCACCACCGGCAACAAAGGTAAATGGTTTAGGTGTATCAGGTGCCGTGCGAAACCAGTATCGCTCGCTCACGCCATTGTCATCTTTGATAACAAAGTAATAAGCCTGGTCAGGTTTTAAGTCAGTGAGGCTGGCAAAATGTGTGTTCATCTCATATTTTTCCAAAACCCTTTCTGCTTTTTGGGAATGCTCATACTTCCAGAAGGCTCTGCCATGATCCTGCAATCCGTACATAACCACGGGATTCACATCCTGGTGTTGATCCCAGGCAATGGTTAAACTGGTTGTGGGGTCGTCCCGCCACACCAGGCGGTACTTATCTGAAAGTGCGTGCGTTTCGGGGATGGTTCGACATCCTTGCAATAGCAAGACCAAAATGATCATTGGTGCCACAACCGATATAGTGCGGGTAATAATTTTAAAAGAGTTGATTTTCACGACAGAGGGTTTGGGTGGTCAATAACTTTATGAATGGACTATTTATCTTTAAACCGTTTCATAATTTCCTTCCAGTTAGTAAAAATAATATCTTCGTCTTTAAAGAACTGGATCATATCGGCGTCACCAAACATTTGTGCTTCCCATACCCGCTGTTGCCAGGAGTTGGTGATACCCTTTAGCTGTTCTGATTCAACGGAAGGATGAAAAATAATTTCGGTGAGACCGGGGCGAAGTGACCGGACCAAAGCCTTAAAGGCTTCTTTCTTTTCCTCGTAGGTTTCTGCTTTCGGTGCACTGGTAAAGTTATCCACCTTAGGCAGGCTGTAGGTGTCCATAAAGCTGATCAGCTCATCTGTTATGGGATAACCCGCTTGTTTAAAACGAGCCACAACCAGTGAATCCGACAAGTCTATGGCATTGGCCGGGATACCGTATTCCATGGCTATTTTCAGGTAGGCCAGGGCAAAGTCAGGATGCCCGTAAAGTGTTCCCATGTGTGTATCGATATGATCAGGCCGATGTCCCAGAGCAATAGACTTTTCAATTTGGGCGCGTACCTCTTTGGCAACTTCCTCGGGGGTGGCATTTTGTACCACTTCCGGAACGCTCCGCCACAGCATTCCCTCACTGTCGATCAAACCCGGCACATCGGTCACAGGCAATACGGACGGCCAGCGATAGGTTTTCCATTCACTTGTCAGCGTAAGGTGTAATCCCATATCAATCTCGGGATGTTCTATTGCCCATGCTATGATATCCTCGAATTGGGGACAAGGTGGCATGGCGGCGGCTGATTGTATGTGTCCGGCCAGTAAAGATTCCTTGGCCGCTATATTGGCTTCTTCGCACATGCCAATGTCGTCGGCGTGAAGCATGATAACCTTTTTACCGGCAGGATACCCTAATCGCTCCGCCCAATTTGCCGGTTCAGGCTTGTCTTCTCGTACTAATTGTTTACTTTCCGCGCTTTGTTGCTGCCCGCAGCCGGACCATAACCAAGCAGCGGCAAACAGTATGGTTAGTATTAATTTCGAATTCATGATAACTTTTAATTTATATACCGGGTTATTGCTGTTTCAGACTATCCTATTAAATAAAAAAATAGTGCTTAACAATCAAAATTTTAATGATCTTTTAGCCTTTCCTGAAAATCCGGAATTTTATTGATCAGTTTATTCCCTGCTTTTTTGGATTTCACGAGGTCAAATGCATCGTACAATTCTCCCCTGGCGGTATAGGCGCCATAGGTAAGTGTGTTGCCGTCGATGGTAATGATCTGAAACAATTGTGTATTGCCTGCCCGTCGCTCCATCCAGGGATCATCCGAGACATCATACATTTTAGGGCCACTCACTGAAACCACATACATGGTTCCGGTTGTACCATCTTTCACCCTGGCGCCAGTCGGCACGTTATGGACCATTCCGCGGCCATAGGCATGGTCATGCCCCTGCAATACAATATCTACCTTATGTTTGTCGAAAATTGGTTTAAAGACTGTTCTCAGCACCACATTATCCCGATTCGGTTTGGTGGAAAACATAGGATAATGGAAGGTGATGGCTGTCCACTTCCTGGGGTTGTGGGTAAGCACGGAATCAACCCAATCGGATTGTATCTTTCTGTATGTTTCCGACTCATCGATCTGTTCAGCGTCCAGTGATATGATTTTCAGATTGGGATAATTGATTTCATAACATGTTTCCTCTAAGCCTTCCGGTCCATTTTCCGGTAAATTGAATTGTGGCTTCCATTGCGGAGACAACACCACATTTTTATATTCATGATTGCCCGGAGTCATCACGCTTGGTACCATGGCATGAATAAAAGAACCCGAATAAAACCATTCATCCCACTCACGGTTACTGTCAAACCGGTTGATTAAATCTCCTGCATGCAGCATGAAATTTACTTCCGGCATGGTGCTGTAGGCTTCCCGGATCACCCTTGACCACATCGACTTCACGTTGTTTTGGGCATCTCCAAAATAAATAAATGAAAGCTGTTTATCATCCTCAGGCATCCTGATCTGGAACCATTCGGACCAACCCCTTTTAGAACCTACCCGATATACGTAAATTTCACCAGGCGTCAATCCTCCTATCTCGGCAGCGTGATAATTTGCATAAATTTCCGGCTCATTTCGGGATTTATGGTAAAAGTGTTCCGTACGCGCTTCAATTTCCTTGCTTTGTGTTATAAATTCAGGACCGTGCGACGCGAGCGCATATTGCACCACCGACTTGCTTACGGTTGTGTCAGTTCTCCAATTAACGGCCACCGAATGCATCGGATCATCGGTCAGATTCAGGATAATGTGATCAGGGGTACTCGTCGGAAATAACTGATTCAGTCCCTTAGGAGGGTTGGTACCATGATAAACAACACTTCCAAGACATTCCTGCCGGTCAAGGATGGTAGCATTCAGAAAAAAAATTACGACTATCGTCGTGAAAACTCTTAAGTAGTTCTTGCCAATAACGATCATGCCAATTCTTCGGTTAATCTTCATTTAATTACAGGTTAAATATCGCTCCAAGTATTTTAATAAAAAAAGCCACACCGCAATTTGCAGGTGGCTTATCCAACTTTATACTAAAAAAAACGCCTAATTTACAAGAGAGTTCAGAAGCTTGTTGACAACTACATCTATGTTTCATCACCCGCTTGTATGTTTAAGCCCATTTGACACTATTATTTTTTAGCTTCAGATTTCGCTGCTATGTTTCCTTTTTTCTAAGTACTCATTTACTTCCTTTTCAAATTGAGATTTCAAATACGATTCATATACAGCCAGCATATTTTCATCATCCAATCCCTTTAACAGGCACTCAAACTCATCTCTGGAAATTTGGTTTTTCATCAACCTCCCGAATAATTCTTCCTGATTCATGACCATCAGTTTCTTAAGCACTCATCTCTATTACTTAAAAACTTTTAAATCGGGCTATTGTCTGGTAGTTTAATCACCCGTATTTATTGAAATGGCTGTAAAAACTAAAAAATAACTGCAAAAGTTTTGGGAGATCCATCGTCTCTCAAATAATTGATTTATCAGCTAACCGGCCGGTACCACCTCCAACTGCTTGCGTATTATTTGCTTGGCCTTAATCAATTGGTTTTTTACAGTATTCTTAGAAATATTCAATTGGTTGGCTATTTCTTCGTAGGATTTTCCCTCTTCGTAATTAAGTTTGATAATTCTCTTTCTTTTTTCCGACAGCTCCTCAACGGCCTTTTTGACCTTTAATAAACGTTCTTCTTTGATGTCATTATCGACGGCCTTGTAGACCAAAACGTTTTGCCAGTACATCTCCTTCAAGGCTTCATTTTTCTTTATTTCCTTCAATTGATCAAAAACGCTGTTCTTAATAATAGTGAAAAGATAAGAAGTGAAATTTAATGTAGGATTTATCGTCTCCCTTTTGTTCCATATTTTTAGGAATACTTCCTGGATAATATTTTCAGACTCCTCCACATCTTTTAGAATGGTGTTGCAAAAACGGATCGCAGGCTCCCTGTATAAGTCATATAACTCCTCGAACGCATTTGCATCTCCCGATAAAAGCCTTTCAAGTAATTCCTTTTTTAACTTTTGCATTTTAATGTTATGATGTTTTCGTTAATAAGTGAATTTTAAAACATTGCAATGATCATCCTGTACGTTATAGAAACCACCATTAATTTTGATGCTCAGATCAGGTGGTTAATTGCATGTCACCAAATAAGCGGCAGATGCTGTTATGATCGGAAAACCTATTTATCAGCATCCGCGCGCTAAAAAAATCTTGGTTGACAAACAAACTTCTACGGGAAATTATCGAAATACGGGAATAGTGTGTGACGCAAATTGCGTATAATAAACCTTAATTTGCGCATCAGTTGATTAATTTGACTATTGCGCTTTTATAAGAAGGGAAATACAGCTGTTTTTTAGCTCAAAAGAGGCTTAAAGGGACCTATGGAGGGTGATGGCAAAGATTGCTCCGGTAGCCAATTTATGCCGATATCTGATCGTCAGTTCTCCACCATGGCCACCAGTTTGTTGACGGTATTCCAATTGCGGGTAGTGGCTGCAACTTTTAATTTTTGTTCAAAAAAATTATTGCTCATTTTAGCTTTGCCGTACCCATTGGGTGAGAAAAAAAATATGGTTTGCCCTTCCAGTATAAACTCCTCCGGGCTGTAATCAACAGTCTCAAGTTTTTTAAGGGCTTCCGGCGTTGGTTGGTCGGCCAGCAGGGTTACGTATAGTCTTGAAGTGTCTTCCTGGCCACGCTTGATAAATGGGTTGTTTTCCAGGATATAGCGTAACTCCTCTCCGGATTTTACCAGTACGACTACCTCATAGCCATATTTTTCCAATATCTTATCCTGAATCTGGCTTCCAAGCACGTGCCGGTCGTTAATATCACTCTCAAATATCACGTTGCCGCTCTGAACATAGGTTTGTATATCCTGCCAGCCTAATTCGGTGAGGTGCGCTCTCAGTTCGGCCATTTTGATTTTTTTCTGCCCGCTGACATTAATACCTCGAAGCAATGCTACATACCTTTTCATGGTCTCCCGTTTTTACCCCAAATGTAACAATTAAACACGATAAATTTTGACACCTTGCAAGCGCTCCTCCCGGTGTCTTTATGTTTTTTAATACCGGAGCACAATGGGCTCCGGGCACGATTAGCGCTTTTGTGGCAACTTCAATGCCAGGTCGATGACAACACCAATAAGTTGATTTCAGGAGGTGTCAAAAAATCAAGGTTCCCAGTAGAAATAAGCCTATAAGCACAAAAAGAACAGCAATAGAAATTTTCATAACGTCAGGGTTTATTCTTTTCTGCAATAACGGCCCAAGTTGTCCACCCAGAATCACGCCAGGTACGGTAAAAATAACTACTTTTATAACGGTCTGTAATTTGGATGGGTCGGCCTGTGTAACAAAATGAGTGATGTGTCCTACAGAGGCCACCAGAACCGTGATTACAACTACAAAGACTGAAGTTGCCACCGCAACCCTGGACGGCACCCTGCACCTGCCCACCAGGTGATATTCCTGCAATTCAGCAAGGCCAACCGAAATCATTCCCAGGAAAAAACCGCCGATTAGTGCAAAAAATCTACCGATAGGTTTGTTGCAAACGGTGTATCGATAGACATTGCCTTCCCTGTCGGTCAGGGAAGACTCGAAATTTTCCCAAAATTCCACTTTTATACCTTGATCGTTTTTTTCTTTTTCTTCCTGCCGGTAGGCAGCAAATAACTGCCATCCAATAAAGATAATACCACTGGCAAAAATGGTTTTTAGTATGTCGGGATCAAAATAATCCGCCACTAGTGAGCCAACGATGGCAGGTGGGATGGAGAATAGCAGCAGGTTTTTCCCCAATTTATAATCTATCAACCGCGCTTTACTATAGGCGTAAAGGCCCGAGCTGAACCCAAAAAATTCCGTGATCAGCGCTGCCCCGATAGCAACCGCCGGCTCCAATGCCAATAGCAATAAAAAAAGTGGCGAAAAAAACACAGCCCCACCTATGCCACTGGACATGGCGATGGTAGCAATGACAATTGAAACAGGCAATAAATACCAGTAGGTCAGCAGTCCTTCCATTTCGTTACAGTTTATTGCCCAAGTTGCACTAAAATGTACTAAACCAGCGTATCAGGGAATACACTTTTCGATAGAAGGAGCGGGTGGGAAACATTAAAGCAATGCAGCCCCTATCAGAGACCCGGCGGTGGTATTCTCGGTGTTTTTAACCACAAATACACAAAGGTACTACGCGGGCTCCGGTTCAGTTGGAAGCCCGCGGTAGTATGCGCTATGTCTTGTTCCGGTGGTTAAAGTCAGTTGACCGGTGGCTCATAACAGGCTCTCCCTGCCACACACAAGGGTGGATCAACCAGGCCATTATCAGGGCCTGCCCCACCGGTAGCCTTAATACACCAACAGATTGAATTGGCATCATCAATCAGGTACCACTCATTTTCACCTCCCTCCAGGGACCCGTAGGGGTTTTTTGACCTGAGAAAGCGGCAAAATTTAACATTTGAAGGTTCAATATTTTTCATAACCAATTGATTAAGTGGTTTTTAGAATAGCTCTTTTAACAATTGCTTTAAACAAAGGCACCTTATAGGCATTCTTTGACAAAGGCGTCGCTCCCTTCATAGAAGCCTCCGCAGAATCTTTGGCAGTCTGTTCGGTGATTTCTTTGCCAATCAAAGCAGCTGAAGCGCCCTCTGATCTAATGGGAACGGGAGCAGCAGCGCCTAACACAACGTTGGCACTTTTGCATTTGCGGCCCGACATCTCCAGCACCACCGCCACATCGGCAATAGCCCAATCATAGGACTCTCTTGCCCCTTGCTTTATATAGAAGCTTTTGGTTTTACTGCCGGAAGGCGGAATGATAACAGCAGTGATCAGCTCATTGGCTTCCAAAATACTTTCCCTGCTACTATCGTCTCCTGGTGTTACGAAAAAATCTGTCATTTTCACCGTTCTCTTCTTTCCATCCGCGGCAGCGATCTCAACGGAGGCATCAAAAGCCATCAAAGCCGTGGATACCGACGAGGCATGAACACTTGAACAGGATCCGTTCTTCATAATAGCGTGAAACTCATTTTCGCCATTGCGGGCAAAGCAGGTACCGGAACCTTTTCTCAGGCATTCATGGTCTAATGAACGAAAATACCAACACCTCGTTCTTTGGGCAAGATTGCCGCCAAGGCTGGCCATATTTCTAATTTGCGGTGTGCCGGCGTGGGCGACTGCCTGATGCAGTGCGAGATAATGCAGCTTAATTTCAGCATTGGCTTCCATTTGTGCCAAAGTGACGTTAGCGCCAATTTTCAATCCGCTTTTTTGATTATAGGAAACGGCATCCAGTCCGGCTATATTTTTTATGTTAATGATTTTATTCGGCGCAACCAACCCTTCTTTCATCATATCCAGCAAATCCATACCTCCGGACTTAAAGACCGCTGATTGATCTGATGCCTTGGAGGCTAAAACTTCTGAAACGGTAGCGTTTACCTGTTCCAGTGCGTCATTTACAGTTTTGGCGTCATACCAACTAAATTTATTCATTTTTCAGGAATTTAGATTTTGTTTAAGGCTTGCAATACCTTATCGGGTGTAATGGGTAACTCATAGATACGAACACCAATGGCGTTGTATACAGCATTCGCCACGGCCACGGCAGTAGCTATGTTGGCGGGTTCTCCGATGCCATAAGCATCTGTAGAGGACCTGCCACCGTAATCTTCCACGATGATCGTCTCAATTTCAGGGATTTCCATGGCAAAAGGCAACTTGTATTGATCCAGATTGCCATTCATTTGATGCCCGGTCTCATTGTCCATGACCCGGTACTCATAAAGTGCATAGGAGACACCCTGGATCACTCCCCCATTGATCTGCCCCTCAAGGTGGGTAATATTCAACGGCCTGCCACAGCTGTGCGCAGCGACGATTTTATCTACTTTGACAAACCCTGTCTCCGTATCAACACTTACTTCGGCAAATTGAACGGATCCCAGGTCGCCGTGGGCAAGGAAGCTGCCCATTTTAAACCCGCCGTAATCATCGGACCGGCTGGCGCTGGTGGTTATCTGTTCCGTTCGCATTTTTTTGAGCGCGTCTTTGACCGCTATTTTCTTGGTATTATCTTCTTGCGAAACAATAAAACCATCGGACATCGACAATTTGGATGAGGCTGTTTCCAGTTCTTTCGCTACCTGGTCAAAAAGTTCTAATTTCAGCTTATAAGCTGCATTTCTGGCCGGAGGTGTAATAGAACCTGTTACAATACTTCCTCCTGATCCGGGACCTGTGGGAAATAAGGTATCACCAATGCGAATAGTAATATCTTCCGGATTCATCCCCAGCTCTTCAGCCACGACCTGGGCCAGAACGGTTTTGGTGCCGGTACCAATATCCTGCACGCCCGATCTTACCTCTATGGCGCCGTCTTTATAAGCTCTTATTTCAACCGTTGAATTCAGGTTTACAAAGCGTGGCCAGGTGGATTGCGCCACGCCCAGCCCTTTCTTCACAACGCCGCTGTCTGATCCCGGCTTTTTTCTCCTGGACCAATCGAACTGTTTGGCGCCGCGTTGCCGTTCGACTTTCCTTACTTCACTTTTATCGATGACATCTCTTAAGGCCAGGGGATCCATATTCAGTTTCTCTGCCAATTCATCCATGGCCTGTTCCAGGCCAAAAGCTCCCTGCACATTACCTGGCGCCCTCCAGGCTGCCCCCGGTCCGGCATGGGTGAAGACGTCGTATTGTTCAGTGGAAAAGTTCGGGCATTCATACATTACCTGGGCGATCCTTCCCACGCCAGCGCCAAGACCTACACCCGCAGTGCCATGAGATTTCTGTTTTATAGCGGTAAGTGTCCCGTCTTTTTTCGCGCCAATTTTCAGATATTGAACGGAGTTAGGCCTGTTTCCGGAGGATATATGTTCCTCCTTCCTGTCTAACATCATGCTAACGGGCCTTCCGGATCTTTTTGACAAATGTCCTGCCATTACACCAAAATTTCCCAGGCTATGTTTTGCTCCAAATCCACCGCCCATGAACTCAGTAATTACCCTTACTTTACTCTTTGGCAGGTCAAACATCTCTGCAAATTCATGTCTTACATTATTGGTATTTTGTGTGGAAGCATAAATAGTAACATTATCAGGCCTCCAATCAACCACCACCCCATGTGTTTCCAACGAGCAGTGGGTATGAACCTGGGTTCGGTATACATGTTCAACGATTAAATCCGCCGTCTCAAATCCTTTATCGATGTCTCCTCTCGGACCACCAAAAAAACTGGACGTGGAAGGGCCTCTTAAATTACCTTTTGTCTTCAAGCCACTTTGTCCTCCGCCTCCGCCTCCGCTATCTTCCTGGTCAACGTCGGTCCTAAAAACTACGGGTGCCTCCGGTTTCTGCGCCTCTTCCAGATCGACCACAAAGGGTAAGTATTCGTACTCTATCTTTATTAACTTGAGGGCCTCTTCGGCGACATCTACGCTGATGGCCGCCACACCGGCAATCGGCTGTCCCGCAAATTTGACATCGGGGAAACCTGCTGAATTGTCGCCGTCCTTTGCCTTGGCCATCCCGACAGCATTTTTAAATACATGAACAGCATATACGCCATCGTACTGCTCGGCGGCACTGGTATCTATAGATTTTATTTTGGCATGGGGGTAGTTGGACCGTAACATCCGGCCATATAACATGCCCTGTAATTGTATATCTGAAGTATATTTAGCTGCGCCGGTTACTTTGGCAAGGGCATCCGTTCTTTTGACCCTTTTACCGACTACTTTGAGGTCGTCATTAACTGGCCATGCCGGTGGTTCACCAGCGGGTATTTCACGCTCAACTTCACCTAGATTATATCCGGGTATGCCATGTGGAAATTTTTCTTTTTTCGTATCCATTTCTTTTGATTTACATTTTCTTAGCTGCTTCCAGTGTAGCTTTAAATACATGAGGATGGGTGCCACAACGACAAAGATTACCTCTTATCGCGTGTTTCACGTCGTCAATCGTAGGATTTGGATTTTTTTCCAACAAATGAGCGGTCGTCATAATCATTCCGGGGGTGCAGTAACCGCATTGCGAGGCATCATGATCAATAAATGCCTGCTGTACCGGGTGCAATGCGTCATCGCCCTTCAACCCTTCGACCGTCGTAACCTCCCGGTCTCCGACATCCAGGGCCAGCGTCATACAGGAGTTAACCGGCTCGCCATTCAGCCATACGGTACAGGCAGAGCAGGCACCGCGGTCACAAACCACTTTGGTTCCGGTAAGTTGAAGATGATACCTGAGGGCCTGAGCCAATGTAGTTCTTGGTTCCACATTCACCCGGCGCGTGCGACCGTTAACTTTCAATGCGATCGTCGCCGCCTCCGGGCCCATTGTCTTGTCATCCAATACGGTTTCGGGTTGATTAAACCCAAGAACACCCGTACTGGCCATGGCTGTGCCAGCGGTGGTCAGACCGGCGCCTTTTAAGAAACCTCGCCTGCTAATACCGTTAGCTGGTTTTCCATTTTCAGTTTTTTTGGTGGTTAAATTTTGTTTGTCTTTTTTCATTTTGTTGAGATTTTAGCAAAATCCGATTACTAAAAATTGCCAAAAGCAAAAGGAACAAATAACCCATAAACCGTTTTTCATCCCTGTGAATTGGCGAAAATTTGATTTTTTATATTTCTGATTTAAAACCGATGGCGTAATTGACAATAAAAGTTAATCATTTCACCTAATACTTTCCATAATTTCTTCCCACAATATCACTATTTAGCCTAAATTTTAATGCTTCTAAATAGTGCCTGCATTATCCGGCCGGCTTTCGCCAATCATAACCCTGAATTATGCCTGATTTTTTCTCTAAAGGGCATTTACCAGGATTATTCAAATGATGAAGAACCGGTGGACCTGTCTTCTTAACATCCAAAAGATCGAGATACTTGATATTTTGATGCCAAAAGCCATTCAATTTTAAATCGTAGATGGACATATGTAACAAATAACCCCTTATCGTCAAATTTGCCTTTCCAAAATTTAATAATCTAACGGCATATTTGAGTTTCAAACATTGACTTTTTTTAAATCATGAAAACACCGGAGAACGTTTCAAAATTTATTCACGCACATTTTTTTCTTACCATATTATTATCCTCTCTGTTTGCGGCCTCCTACGGTCAAAGTATTAATAACAGTTGGAAGCAAGATTTGTCAGAGCAACTTCAGGAATTTAAGAGTTGCGAAAATGCACCTGTCAATGGTGTTAACCCTTGTACTGCTTTTGTGGGCGACATGCTTAAGACAGTTTACAAAATCAACGATTTTTATTCTCAATCATCCGGCAGGCACATGCTGGTGAGCGAAATCGCTAAATTTTTAAAGGAAACCAATAAATGGGAACTGTTGGGGCACGCATACGAGCAGCAGGCTTTGGACAACGCACAAAGCTATGCTAATTCAAAAAAAGCAATTGTAGCCGTTTATCTGAACAAAGATAACCTCGGACATGTATCTCTCATCATTCCGGGGGAATTGAAACCTTCCGGCTCCTGGGGGTTTAATGTGCCCAACTCGGCATCATTCTTTTTAAGCACACCCGAGAATTCCTATGTCGGTAAAGGTTTGTCTTATGCTTTTACCAGAAGTATGCTCAAAGAGGTATTACTATATGGCAGAAATTATTGACGATAACCTATTATCTGCCCAATTTTACGATTGGGTACCATAACATGTATATAAAAAAGAGATAAGGCTTCGGAGATTATGGGAATGTTAACTTTCCGGTCCTTTCTCTTATCCCGGTAAGATGTACCGGCTTCCCGGTCTTAAAAGATCTTCCGATTAACGATCCTCGTGATTGCCTTGATTCACTTCTATACCCATTTCAAGGTAATCCTTCAGGCCGGTCAACATTTTCAGGAACATCCTGCCCATCATTATTTTCATGATGCCGCCCATAAACGACGGACTGGCCATAAACTTTACGGTAAAGGTGATCTCTGTACGGGTGTCGGCCAGTGGCTGCAATGAATAGGCCGCAAACATTTTTTTAACCATTGGCATGGAGCCTTCAATAATTTCAAACTCAAAATGCCTTGTTGGTTCCGCTGCAATTATTTTCTCTTTTATGGTACCCCCGGTGGTCAAATCGCAACTTCTGGTGGCGCCTACCGCCCCCTCTGCCCCGGACAAATGCGCTGATCCTTTGATTAAAGGATTAAACCTGCTCACCTGGCCAAACTGATTGAACAAAACATCCCAGGCCTCTTCTTTGCTCACGTCTACCTCAATTTTTTTTGTCAATGTTTTCATAAAAAATCCATTTAGTCTTTAAATCCTGTCAATTTGAGCAATAATAGTTTGATATATTTTTATATTTGGTTCAAAAACTTTGTGATTTGGGTCATGGAGATATCTCTGAGATGCATTATCTGACCCACTCACCTGTTTTTTGAAACCCGACACCCAAACCATCTTGTTCAAAAATATTGTCAGATATTTGTCAATTCTGCTTATCCTGGGATTTTCAGGGTTATTCCTAGGATATAAATATTTTATAAACGAATACGACGAAAGGATTACCGATACCATACTGGAGCCACGCGCCCATATCTCTACTGATGGGCCCTATATTTTGTATGATAACGACTCGGTGCAAACGATATACGTGGACGATGACGGTTATGCCATCCAAAAGTATAAAACCAGTATAGATGAATTTGACAGGAAAGTGAAAGTGAATGTTTTCACCCACGATCAAAAAGAAAAAGAAATTTTTAGCGTGTCGTTGGCAGATGCCCTGGAAGCCCCCCCTTCAGAATACCCTGCATCCCAAAAAATAATGGCCATTTCCAACATTGAAGGCAATTTTTACATCCTTCGAAAACTCTTAAAAGCCAATGGCGTCATAGACAACGATTGCAACTGGTCCTTCGAAAAAGGGCACCTGGTGCTTATGGGAGATTTTGTACATCGGGGCCTGAATGTGACACAATGCCTTTGGTTATGTTATAAGCTTGAACAACAGGCAAAGGATGCCGGTGGCGCCGTTCACTTTCTGTTGGGTAATCATGAAGTCATGAATATGTATGGCGATCTGGTGCATGTGCGATCCAAATACAAGCGGTTGGCTGAAAAATTGGGAATGGATTATTCCAGGGACATTTTAGGCGAGAACAGTGAATTGGGGAGATGGCTGAGGAAAAAAAATGTGGTTGAAAAAATAGGTGATTACCTTTTTGTACACGGAGGGGTCAGCAACCGGATTGCTAATTTAAAAATTTCCATAGATTCCCTGAACAAATTTGCCCGGCACCATTATGGCGTTGACTACGACCGCATCCGCGCTGATCCAATGGCCGGTTTGGTTTTTGGCAAATGGGGCCCACTGTGGTATCGCGGTTACATGAGAAACCCCAAAGACACGGTATTACAGGAAATTCAAAGTATCCAACATACTTTTGGCGTCGATCGCATTGTTATTGGCCACACCGAGGTAGAGGCTGTAAAGTTAATTCACAGCAAGGATCTTGTGAATATTAACGTCCGCTATCCCCGATACAATCAGGAGGATCTAAGAGGTTACGCACTGTGGATTGAAAATCAGACCTTTTATGCAACCGATGATCTCGGACGCCGGTTTGAACTGAAGGAGACCTGGTAGCTTCCCCGGGCCTGCTATCTATCCTTTGGGACCCCTCGTATGGCTAGTCTGTCCCCTCCTCCGGGACCTCTTCATCTGCTGACTCCCAGGCGTAATCTTTACCTAACGCATATTTTGCAAACCAATCCAATTCCAGGTTAATCTTATTTAAGCGATGCCGTAGTTCCCTCCAGCCATGGGGCTCCCGGGGTGCAATGTACAGATGTGACGGCACACCATTGCTTTTTAATGCCCGGTACATCTCTACAGATTGTTGTGGTGGCACCCTGACGTCATTACCACCGACCATGACCAGTGTGGGGGTTGTCACTTTGTGAATATCCTTTAGCGGTGATTGCTCCCAATACACATCAATCGGCGCATTTTCTTGCCAAGGGGTTCCACCAAACCAGGGTGTTCTGTAAATCCTCACATCGCTTTGTCCGTACATAGACACCCAATTGGCAGCCCCGGCACCGGAGCTGGCAGCTTTAAACCGATCTGTAAAGGTAATCAGCTTATTGGTCATATGTCCGCCGGCACTCCAGCCCATTTTAATCAACTTATCCGGGTCAACCAATCCTTTGTCGATAAGATAGTCAATACCCCTGATCACATCCAAATGAGAGTTTTTGAAATAACTGCCAACCATGTCTCTTAAAAATTCATCTCCATATCCGGTGCTACCCCGGTAGTTGGGTCTAAACACCATGTAACCCTTTCCAGTCAATACCGGAATATATTGCGTATAGCTTCTGGAAATGCCAAACTTGTCAGAAGCAGCTGGCCCTCCATGCGTTTGAACAACCAGCGGATACCTTTTCCCCTGGGTATAATTGGCCGGATAGAAAAGTAAGCCTTCCACATCCACCGCGTCAGCCCCTTTCCAGGATACCCGTTCCTGCTTTGGCAAAAGAAATTTTTCTTCCAGGTAATCATACACCCCGGTCAATTTTTTGGCATTTTTGAAGTTGTGCCCCTTCATCAGCCATAGGTCGCCGGGATTTTTTGCATTGCTGACGGAAAAAAGGTGTTCATCCCGGGAGAAATTATAGTTCCAGCGGGAAATTGTATGATCCCCTTTGGTAATCTGGGTAATGGTATTGTTGGATAAAGTGAAGCTAAACAGCTGGGTTTCGACACCCATGTTCATGAGCAGATAAATGCTTTTTCCATCTATTGACCATTCCGCATTCAAAACCTCGTAACCAATCCTATTCAACGGCACTCGCGCCTGGCCCCCTTTAGCATCGATTAAAAACAGCTTGCGGTTATGGTATTTTTCAAATTTCTTATTAGCATTGGCGATAAAAAGAATCTGACTGCCATCCGGGGACAACTTTGCTGATGATTCGGAGACATTATTGAAGGTAAGTTGTTGCTCGTTTTCTCCTTTATGATCGATCAGCCAAATTTCGTTGGTAGTACTTTCGTCATATAGCGGGCTGATTCCTCTGAGGATAGTAATAAATTGCCCGTCTTTCGATAACTCAAAACTATTTACCGAATAATTGCCATCCGTAATTTTAGTGGCGACCGAATCGTCTAATCCTATATGCCACAGGTGGGTTTGTTTATAGTTTTCATCCAGGGCATACAGATCATTCTTTACCTTTTCGTCTTTTTTTTCTTCCTCCGATTTTGGATCGCTGGCAAGGAAATACAAGCTCTTTCCGTCAGGCGCCCATCGCATTCTCTTGACGGCGCCGTCATGGTTGGTAAGCTGTCTCGCCTCTCCGCCGATATTTCTGATCAGGTATACCTGGTTCTCTTTTGCCGGTTCGCGTTTGGCGAGGAAGGAGATGTATTTCCCATCAGGCGACCATAACGGGCTTGACTCGCCTTTCAGGCCATTTGTTAACTGTATCAAATTTTCTCCTGAAACATCGCTCCTCCATATATGCCCGATTTGTTTATTTTCTTTCCAATTGCTCTCAGATAACACATATACAAAACGCTTCCCATCGGGTGACAATGCCGGACTGCCCAATCCCGGGATATTTAAAAAATCAATGGCGGACATGGTACCGCGGGATTGGCCATAGCTCGCCTGTAAAATGAAGCAGCACAATACGGTTAGCAGGGTTCTTTTTAAGGTCCTGAAGGCGGGTGAAGTTGAAATCATCATAGTGTCTAGTTAATAATTCATAGGTTTTCTCAATCTTATAAGCAGGTAAAATGCCAAATGACATCATTTATTAAATAGTTTTAATCCAGCCCGGCTATTCGGGTGGATTAATTTCATATCGTAAACTTTAATCTAGGCGCTGGTATGATGCGGTAGCTCTGAATTGTAAATTTAAAAAAATTTCGCTGAACAGGTATGGGTTACTATCAATTAGTTTAAAATAGATCGCACATCATATAAGGATTTAAATTGATAATCCGCCACACCCGGCTCATACCTCGAGCGCCTGTCTATCAATACCGTTTTTATCCCTAAAGCTTTACCCGCCGATATCTCCGACACAGGGTTATCACCAATAACCAGCAACTCTCCGGGATCGTGGCTGTATTTCTCCAAAATCCTCTCAAATAATTTCACCTTCCCTCCCATGGCCACAAAAGGATCATCTATGAATATCTCTTGAAAATCCTTTTCAATTTTTAAGGATCTAATCTTGTTCCATTGAACGCTGGCCACGCCTGAGGTCACCAGGTATTTGTTGATTGTCAATGTCTTCAGATAGTCATAATCCTGATAGGGTTTGATTTTCAAGCCGTCCGGTATTTCATTCAGCGCCCTGAGTCCCGCAGCGATCATTGATTTACTAAAATTGTACTGCCTTGATACCTCAAAAAATGGTGTTTCCCAAAGCGCCTGCTTGCACTTTTCAAGATCAGATTCCCCCAACACATCATTTGCTGATTTCAATGCCTTAAAAAAAGGGCTTATTACACTTTTGTCTATGGATTTTGTCAAAAAAATTGTGTTATCCAGGTCTAATATCAGCGCTTTTATCATAACTCGCCTACAATATTTTAATGCGTTGGCGCCGGTAGGGTTTCAGTACCTCAGCGTCGGGATCCAATTCCGTAATTAATGTGTTGATGGACTGAATGTCACAGATTTTATACCTTTGAACAGAGTTTAGCTTTTCTGATATATTCAACGAAATAACCTGTCTGGAAGCCCCGATCATCGCCTTTTTTATTTGCACGACATCCCAATCAAATTCCGTCAGGCCATGGCGATGATCCAGGTAACCGGTACCGAGAAAACAGATATCAACCTTAATATCAAAAAGTGTATTCAGTGCCTGTCCACCTATAGCAATTTGGGCATCGTGTGATAACCTGCCGCCGATGAGAATCACCTCCAGACCGGGATGCGCCAATAATTCCACGGCAATGGGAAGACTTGGGGTAAACACCGTTGCGTTCAGCTTGGCAGGAAGTTGTTTTGCCAATTCTATGTTGGTGGTACCACCGCTCATTAATACCACACTGTTTGGTTCGATAAGTTTGATGGCTTTGCCGGCAATGGCCAATTTACTTTCGTAAGCGTAAATATTTTGTTTTGAGCGGCCATTCCCAATCAACTGAAATCCATTGGAGATGGCACCACCATGCACTTTTTTAAGCTTGCCTGCCTCAGCCAGCTCTTTAATATCTCGTCTTACTGTGTCGGTCGACACTTTTAAAATATGTGCCAGATCACCTAGCAGCAGCCTGTTGTGAATCTCGACCTCATGTAGAATAGTCTTATGCCGCTCTTCCTTTTTCGTCATAGATACCGTGGATAATAGCAATGAATAGTATGCTAATATAGCCTTTTTGCGTGTTAATAGCGAATAACTTTAACAATCTCGTCACTAATTTGCAAATAAAAACAGCAAAAAGTCGATTTATTTGTACTTATTATGCCATAATAAATTGCATTTTCAAATAATTGCGTCTATTTTAGTAAACAAAATGGCAAATTATCGGCAAGGGCAGGCAAGCTGATATTTTCAGTTTCCGGCCAGGGAAAACGAAAACCGCCGGTAATGAAATCAATAATACGCAGATCAAAGGGACTAGGGGAAATTAGCACTTCGATCTTAGCAAATTCCTGAAAACACCTGGGGAAAATTGTAAGCCTGGCAGGGACTTCACCGTGATGGCCCGGTTACCAGAATATTTTCCGCAGTTTTCAGTAACCTGAAATAGCTGTATTAAACAGACGACTATATTTTAACAAAACTCAATATAAATTCTAACCCTTAAATTTTGACTTCATGCTTAAAAACTACAAAGCCTTAAAAAGGCCTATTTTTTGGAGAATTTTGGTGGTATTACTTTGCCTGCAAAATTCGACCATTTTAATGGCTCAGGTAACTTACACCCTATCCGGTAAGGTTACCGATGTGTCTACCGGCGAACCGCTGATAGGCGCCACCTTACAACTGGAAAATACCACAGTTGGTACCGTAACCGATGTGGATGGCAATTACAAACTCAGTATTGATCTGCCATCCGGAGATTATCAGCTTAAAATAAGTTCTATTGGCTATGAAGTTCAGTTTCAGAATATCTCCCTGAACAACCAGGTAGATATCAGCCTGGATATTTCGCTGCAAGAGGATTATTTAAGACTGAATGAAGTGGTGGTGACAGGCACCTCAGTGGCTACCAGTAAACGGCAATTGGGAAATGCCATCTCTACAATTTCAAAAGACGACATTGCTTCCTCCGGCTCGTTAGGTATTGATGGCGCGTTGTCCGGTAAGATTACAGGAGCAGTCATCACACAGAACTCCGGTAATCCGGCAGGTGGGATAAGCATACGATTAAGAGGAGCCAGCACGATTAATGGTCAATCCGATCCTTTATACATTGTGGATGGCGTTATTGTCAATAATGGGTCCGGTGTTATCAATGACGGCAGCACGGAATTGTTAGACCTCGGTGGATATTCTCAAAACCGGCTGGTAGATATTAATCCAAACGACATTGAAAAAATCGAAGTGATAAAAGGTGCTGCCGCAGCAGCCATTTACGGCTCAAGGGCGAGTAATGGCGTTGTACAAATTTTTACAAAGCGTGGCAGTCAGGGCAAGCCAAAGTTTACCTTTTCCACTAATTTCCTGATAAGCGAAGTGAGAAAAAAAATAGATGTCAATGAAACGCCGCTGGTTTGGGAGGATGCTTTTGACAATGATAATCTAAATACCCGCCCGGCACAGCGATTTGACTACCAGGACTACTTTTTTGTTACCGGTACCGGAACAGATAACTATTTATCACTTTCCGGAGGCGACGACAAAAGCAAATACTTTTTGTCAGCCTCTTATTTCGATAACGAGGGAATTATCAGAAACACGGATTTTCAAAGAATCAGCGGCAGGGCCAGGGTGGATCAAACAATCAATGACTGGATTGCCCTTTCTTTTGGCCTTAACTATAGTTATAGCGAAAGCAATGACATTCCCAATGGCGGTATAAGCGCTGCATATGGCGCACTTACCGGCTTTGTTTTCAGCGATAACTCCATCGACGACAGGCCAGACGAGTCCGGCATCTACCCCGTGACCTCTCCCCTGGTAGCAAGAACCAATCCCAGGGAGGCGGTAGACAGGTTTGAATTCGGGCAAAAAACCAATCGACTGATCGGAGATTTACAGCTTAATTTAACACCATTCGAGGGCTTTGGAATTGATTACATTTTGGGAGTAGATACTTACAACCAATCAGGCATCGGTTTTATTCCGGTGGGAAATACCTCTCCAAACCCCAATGGATTTGCCAGGAGAGCTGAGTTGAATTTCCTTCAACTCAATAATGATCTGAACTTCCGGTATGAAAAGGATATCACCGAATCGATAAAATCCACCAGCTCGGCGGGATTAACAGTACAGTTTGACCGCAGAGAAAGTTTAGGAGTTTCTTCGGAGTTTCTGAGCCCGGTATCTAAAACAACGGACGGTGGGTCGGTTACCGATAGAATCGATTTCAGAGCCGAGCGTGTTATCAGGGGTGCTTTCTTACAACAAACTTTTGGGCTTTTCAACAAACTTTTCCTTACGGGAGCTATCAGAGTAGATGGCGCCTCGTCGTTTGGCGAGGATGAACGTTCGCAATTTTATCCCAAAGCCAGCGCTTCTTATGTAATTTCCGAGGAAGATTTTTGGAAAAGCAGCTTAGGACCGGTGATAAATAATTTTAAAATCAGAGCCTCCTGGGGACAGTCGGGTAACCTCACCGGCCTGGGGCCTTTCGAAAGGTTCACCAATTACAATCCGGTTCCTATCAACGGTCAGACAGGGCTGGTGCCCAGCAACCAGTTAGGAAATTCCGCCATCCGGCCTGAGCAGCAAACAGAGGTTGAATTTGGTGTTGACCTTGGCTTGCTGAACAATCGCCTGGGCCTTGAATTCACCTATTACAACCAGGATGTCGAGGATCTTTTATTAACCAACACACAGGCCACAACCACAGGGTTTGGCCTAAGAACAGAAAATGTCGGCGAAATGTCGAATCGCGGGATTGAGTTACTTATCCGGGCGCTGGCCATTCAGCAAGACAACTTCAGGTGGAATATTACCGCGACCTACAGCCGTAATAAAAATGAAGTAAACGGTATTGCCAATGATGATTTATTAAGATTGCCTGGAAGTTTTAATATCTCTGTTGCCCAAAACGGTGAAGCATTGGGTGTATTTTTTGGCACCTATTACGCGCGTGAGTCTGATGGAAGCATTAGTCTTGACAGCGGTCAACGCCCATTGAGAGCACTGGATTCAAACGGGTCTATCGACAGGCGAATCATCGGAGATCCCAATCCTGATTTTACAGCCTCTCTTATCAATGAATTAGAATACAAAAACTTCTCTTTCAGAGTCCAGTTTGATGCTATTCAGGGTTTCGATGTTTTCAATTTTGACAGGCGCTTATTAAATAATGTCATCTTCGGTGGCGGTGAAGGCGTCGGAAGAGAGCTCGCGGGTGAGCAGGTGAAAGGATTCGGAAGAGCGGAAGCCAACGTTTTCGAGGAGTTTATTGAGGACGGATCATTTATCAAGCTCCGGGAGCTGGGAATTAGCTATTCTGCCAGGCCGGATTTTCTGGGAATCAGCAGTCTTAGATTCAGCTTTATCGGAAGAAACTTATTTTCTATTGATGACTACACCGGTTGGGATCCGGAAATTAATGCACCCGGGCAAAGCAATGGCGTCAGAGGTTTCATTTTTGCTTCTGTGCCGATCCCCCGAACTTATCAATTTGGCGTCACTGCTACTTTCTAATCTTAAAAGAGAATTATTATGGAAAATAAAAATATAAAATATATCATTTGTCTTGTCATGAGCTTTCTGATCGGCGCTTGTGATTTTGATATCCCCAACCCCAATGCCGCCAGTGAAGACCAGGTATTGACCACAGCCGAGGGGCTTTTTGCATTGAGCATCGGTATCAGGACCACCTACTCGGCCGGTTCTAATTTAAGTGCTTTGCGCGACGTTATATTAACACCAGGTGTGACCACCAGGGAACTGGCCATTACCAGTACTTTTCAAAGCCTTATTGACCTGGAAGAGGGTGGCCCGCTGCTCCCCAATGACAATGGCAATACCACCCGACTTTTTACGAGACTAAACCGGGTAAAAGGCATGGCAGAAAACCTGATTGCCAGCGCTCCGAACGTACCGCTGATTGAAGGAACCAGAAGTGGCTTTATTGCATACGGACACCTGTTCAAGGCCATTTGCCTGGGTAATCTGGCGCAAAACTTTGAACAGGTACCCATCAATAACTCCCTGAACAACGACGCCGCCTTCAGCCCCCGACAGGCCGCTTACGAGGAAGCTATACGATTACTCGAACAAGCCATCAGCCTGATCAATACCACTCCGATTTCCAGCGAATTCAGCAATACCGTTCTGGCCGGAGACATAGATCTGGGCAATACACTAAATGCCTATCTGTCCCGTTATAATTTATTTGCCGGAAATTACCAGGCGGCCATTGATGCTGCCGATGCCGTAGACCTTTCCTCCACTTCCGTTTTTAGTTTTGACGGTGAAAACCTGAATCCTATATTTGACCAGATCAATAACGGTCCTCCCAGCTATACGGCCCGCCAGGACTTTGGCAATACCTTGCTGGATCCCGCTGACGGCAGACTGGACTTCTATATGGAGCTGTATGATCCGGTCGATTCCACCAATCAAAACGGCTTACCCATTGCAAGGTTAAGAGGTTTTTTTGCTGCCAATGATCCTATTCCGGTTTATTTGCCCGGAGAAGTCCTGTTAAACAAGGCCGAGGCATTGGCCAGGCTGAATCAGCTGAACGAAGCTATTACGGAAATTAATAAAGTTCGGACCAAGACCGATGATCCATTCGGTATCAATGCTGATTTGCCCACCTATGGTGGCGCTGTCACCGCTGAAGCTGTATTGGAAGAAATATTCCTGAACCGAAGAGCAGAGCTTTTCCTTACCGGAGTGAGCCTGGAAGACAGCAGACGTTTCGGCAGGCAGGAACCTCCTGCGACACCGGATCTATCCAGTGAAAGAAACCGGAATTTTTATCCTTATCCGCTCGAGGAGCGGCTGAACAATCCCAATACACCTGACGATCCGGGCATCTAGACGGATTAATAGAACGTGTTCAACTGACCTGTTTATTCAGGTCAGTTGAACACGTCTTTTCCAAAAGAGTACCTAACTTGACCTGAAATTAAAAAAAATACAGCCTCTTTATTCACTTTACATAATCGACAATGAAAAATCAAGTAATTAATTCCTGGGACATCAATGCAAAAGAATGGATCAACCTCATAGAAAATGAAGGAATTCTCTCCAGGAAAGTTACTAATCCCGCCATATTAAATACTATTGTGAAATACAGCCCGGACAAAATCCTGGATTTCGGCTGTGGGGAAGGATGGTTGACCAGGTCCCTGGAAGCAAAAGGATTTAAAGCCTATGGCGCCGATGCCATTGCAGCGCTGGTATCGTATGCCCGGGAAAAAGGCGGTGAAAAATATTTTCAGCTGTCTTACCAGGAGGTGATCTCCGGTGTCACCATTCCATTTGCACCGTTTGATGCCATCGTGTTTAATTTCTGCTTATATGAAAAAGACGAAACAGCCACATTGTTAAATCAGGTCAGGGCAAGTCTTCGCAAACACGGATTAGTATTTATTCAAACATTGCATCCTTTCGCCATGGTCAAAAACGGACTCCCTTACAAAAGCACGTGGATGGATGACGCGTGGAAGGGATTAAAAGGAGGTTTCAAAGCGCCTCATCGCTGGTATTTCAGAACATTTGAAAGTTGGCTGGAAGTTTTTAAAGCCAGCGGCCTGCAGCTCAGGTCTATGGTTGAGCCGGTGCCCGCGGATGACCTATTGCCAACATCTGTTATATTTGTTCTCAATAAAAATGCAAATGATGAAAGATAAATATAATGCCATTGGCCTTATGTCAGGCACTTCCCTTGATGGTCTGGATATTGCGCACTGCTTTTTCGTACTGCGTGATGGCGAGTGGTTGTTTACGTTGGATAATAGTGTGGGAATTGCATACCCTGACACATTAAGAGACCGGCTGAAAAATAGTGTCGACCTTTCGGCAATTGATCTGTTACTTTTAAATATTGAGTTTGGGAAATGGCTGGGGGATCAGGTAAAACAATTCATGTCGGACAAAAATATAAAGATCGACTTCGTCGCCAGCCACGGACATACTGTGTTTCACCAGCCCGATAAAGGCTTAACGTATCAGATCGGCTCCGGGCAGGAACTGGCCAACAGCTGCGGCACAAAAGTCATATGCGATTTCAGATCGCTGGACGTGGCCCTGGGTGGCCAGGGGGCTCCGCTTGTGCCGATTGGAGATCAGCGGCTGTTTTCAGAATTTGACTTTTGCCTGAATCTGGGGGGAATTGCCAACGTTTCTTTTAACATGGATGGCAAAAGGGTCGCTTACGACCTGTGTCCCGCCAACATGTTACTCAACCATCTTATGGCCCAGGTTGGAAAAGCATATGATGAAAATGGAGAGATGGCCAGGTCCGGCACCGTCCATGATGATTTACTAAATAGTTTAAATGCCCTCGGCTATTACCAGCTACCCTTTCCAAAATCGCTGGGTTATGAATGGTTCTGCGCGGAGGTTGTTCCGCTTGTTGATAATTATCCTTGTAGTTTGGCCGATAAACTATGTACCGCAGTACACCATACGGCCTTCCAGGTTTTTAACGACCTGTCAAAGTTTCACAACGGTAAGGATGCAAAGTTGCTTGCCACGGGGGGCGGCGCCAGAAATACATTTTTAATTGAAACTTTGAATCATTACTTAAATAAGGAGTCCATCAACGTCATTATCCCGGAATCACAAATTGTAGATTTCAAAGAAGCCATTGTATTTGCATTTATGGGTGTAAAACGGTTACGGGGAGAAATCAACTGCCTCAAGTCAGTTACCGGGGCTTCTGCAGATTCGTCATCCGGCGTTATCTACTACCCTCACTAAGCATAGTATCGCTCCAAAGTGTGTTGCCGGTCTCCGGGATAACAGGAATGATCTGTCAACAAAAGCCCCCTGTATCCCACTAGATAACGATCTGCTGTCATTTAGCCTCTTTTCAAATCCTGAATTGTTCCTGCACCAGCCATGATGCCACCAGGTCACAAAAGTTCAGATTACGTTGGTATTGCCGGATCCTAACGGTCAAAATTATACCCTTCCAGCTATCTGCTTCCCAAAGCTTATAAGTTATGCAAACTATACGTAATACTACCCTATTTACTATTTCACCTATGTAATATCGGTATAAAAAAGGCATAAGTTTGTGAAAAAATGGAAGTAAAATACCCCAAAATGGGGGATAACTTTTATCTTTTATATCCCGTCGTTTGAATTAACCTCATTTACAGTTAATATACGTATAATTCGAGGTTTTTTCCTCAATTTACCTACGTAAAACAGGGGATAACTCACCCTTTTTGTTAAACTTTCATAATATAATTTATTGTATTTTTACATTTTTTTACCGAATATAGGGGGATGTATTTTACTCCCTGATTTAGCTACTTTGCACTAACGTGAACTGAGGGATTATTATTACATTTTCTGCCATAAGTTTTCAAATCTGGTTCACACTTTAATTTATTTTCTTTTAACTAAACCTTAAACTCAATGAAAAATCATTTACTGACTTTTGTATTTAGTATGCTCGCACTTTGTGTGTGGGCGCAAGAAAGGACCATTACGGGAGTGGTCAAAGATGATAGCGGACCGGTTCCGGGCGTTAACATTTTACTAAAAGGTACAACACAAGGTGTTGTGTCTGACATTGATGGAATTTACAAAATTATTGTACCAGAGTCAGGTGGTACATTAGTATTTTCATCCATTGGATTTGTGACCGAGGAAGTGGAGATTGGTAATCGATCAGTGATTAACATAGCCTTAATACCCGACGTAAAACAACTATCTGAAGTTGTTGTAACAGCCCTGGGTGTGGAAAGAGAAAAGAAAGCCCTTGGTTATTCCGTTCAGGAAATTGAAGGTAAGGAGTTATCAAAGGGTCGTGAAGTTAACATTGTCAACGGTCTTGCCGGTAAAATTGCCGGAGTAACAGTAAACAGCTCATCAGGGGCGCCAGGTGCTTCTTCCAGAATCGTGATCAGAGGTAACTCGTCCTTATTAGGAAACAACCAACCACTTTTTGTTATTGATGGTATTCCTATTGATAACACTCAATTTTCTTCAAGTGCCCGAAATAACACCAACGAGCCTTCCAACGGTCTCCGCTTAGGTGATGAAGAGCAGGGCGCTGCCGACTATGGAAATGCCGCTCAGGACATAGACCCCAACAATATTGAAAGCCTTTCCGTGCTTAAAGGCCCCACAGCCGTTGCCCTATACGGTTCACGTGCTCAAAATGGTGCCGTTATTATAACCACCAAAAACGGTAAAGGACAAGAAGGTATCGGTGTGAGTTTCAGCACCGCCTACTCGGTACAAACTCCTCTAAGATTACCAAACTTTCAAAATAGCTATGGACAAGGTGGTTACGGCCTGGTTGATTATCCCGATTACCTGGACGTTGACGAAAGCTGGGGAGATCCGCTGGATGTAGGTACTACCAAACGCAATATATTCAACGAAGATGTGCCTTGGGTTTCTCATCCTGACAATGTGAAGGATTTTATGGAAACAGGTCATAATTTCACCAACAACATTTCAATTCAGGGAAGCAACGAGGTAGCCAATTTCAGGTTATCCATTTCCGACCTGGACCAAAAAGGTATCATGCCTGGTACCGGCTTCGATAAAACCAACTTCGGACTGAACGCGGGCATGCAGGTAAGCGATAAGTTAAGAGCCGATGTGTCTGTAAATTATTCAATTACTGAAGGCCAAAACAGGCCAAGCACCGGATATGACGGCGCCAATGCGTTACAGCAAATGTTTAACTGGCATGGCAGGCAGGTGAATTGGACTGACTTCCGAAATTACAAGGATGCCGACGGTAATCTGATTCTGAACCTGTCAGATCCCAATAACTCTCAGTCATTTAACAAGCCAATTTCTCCGACACCAGCATGGCAGAACAACCCTTATGCGGATTTATTGGAAAATGTTAACTCTGACAGAAGAGACCGAATCATTGGAAACTTTAAAGTTAGCTACAAAATATTCGATTGGTTAGATGCTTCTGTGCGTGCTGGAACTGATTATTATGAAGACAGCAGGTTGCAAAGGTATAAGTCCGGTTTAGATAACCCTCCTCCATTGAGAAGAGGTGGATTTATCATGGATAACTATACCGTTAATACATATAATGTAGACTTTGTTTTAAATGCTTCCAAAAACTTTGGAGAAAACATTACTACCAATTTGTTAGTTGGCGCCAACAGGTATAATCTGTCAATTAGCAATGAATTCACAAGAGTACAGGGCTTATTGGTACCCGATATCTATAACCTGTCTAACGCTTTAGGCACGCCTGAAGCCAGAAATTATGTGAGTGAAAAACGTATAAACGGTCTGTATTTCTCCGGACAAGTAGGTTATAAAAACATGTTATTCCTGGATATCACCGGCCGAAATGACTGGTCCTCTACCCTACCTGCTGACAACAGATCTTATTTCTACCCATCTGTAAGTACTTCTTTTGTATTTACCGATGCGTTTGAAATTCCTATTATCAGCTACGGTAAAATCCGTGCAGGTGTGGCACAGGTTGGTAACGACACTAATCCCTACAATACAGAGTCGTTCTTTGTAGCCAAGAGAATAACAAACAATCAGGCTGATATTACTTTCCCATTTAATGGTGCACCATCATTTGCACTGGGAGATCAGTTAGCCAATGAAAGCTTAAAGCCGGAAGAAACTACTTCCTGGGAAATTGGAACCGATTTGAGATTCTTTGACGGCCGATTCAACGTAGATTTCACATACTACAACAGTATCACCAAAAATCAACTGTTGGCCCTGACGTTACCATCTTCAAGCGGCTTCAGCAGTCAGTTTGTTAATGCCGGAGAGATTCAGAACAACGGTGTGGAATTAATGTTATCCGGAACGCCTTTAAGCTTTAGCAATGGCTTGCAGTGGGATGTAATCGTCAATTTCGCCAAAAATAACAGTGAAGTGACTGAATTGCACTCTGATGTTGAGTCCATTATTATAGAGCGACACAGAGCTCAAACCGAAGCAAGACCCGGCAGACCTTATGGTGAAATCTATGGAACAGCATGGTTGAGAAATGAAGCGGGTCAAAGAATCATTAATCCAAACGATGGTTTACCTTCAAGAGCCCCAGGTGGAAATCAGGCATTAGGAAATATCACGCCCGACTTTACAATGGGTCTTTCAAATACAATTTCTTTTAAAGGATTAAGTCTCAACTTCTTGTTGGATTGGAAAAAAGGTGGAGATCTGTTCTCAATCACTGAATTCTTTGGTGGTTACTCCGGTGTTCTGGAAAGAACAGTTGAAGGAAGAGACGGTACTTACATTGCCGAAGGTGTAATTGACAATGGTGATGGTACTTTCAGCCCTAACACTATCCAGGTAGACGCTGAAGATTACTGGCACAATACTTTTGTAGCACAGGAAGAAGGTGTATATGACGCTTCTTTCATCAAGTTAAGAGAAGTAATACTTAGCTACAATTTCCCCAAAAGCCTGGTTTCAAAAACACCATTTACCGCTATCAATTTCTCTTTGATCGGACGAAATCTTGCCATTCTTCATTCTAACGTACCTAACATCGATCCTGAAAGCAGCGCCTATGGCGCAAGCAACGGACAAGGTTTTGAAGTGAATAACATTCCTTCTGTTAGAAGCTTTGGCGCAAGTCTAAGAGTAGATTTGTAATCTGATTAATATTGTACTATTGATTAAAAGAAATTTAAAAATGAATATATCAAATATCTTAAAAACAGTATTTCTGGCCCTTGTGATTATAGGGGTTGGAGCATGTGAAGACGGGTTTGATGAACTAGCACAAAACCCAAACGCGCCTAGTGATGTACCGGCAGAGTTTGTTTTACCTGGCGCCCAGGTCGACTTGTCGTATTACACTTCTTACCAGTTAGGCGTTAACTACCTGGGATTATGGGTTCAGCACCACGGTTCAGGAGCCTATCCCGAAGAAGATCAATACAGCCCCAGGCTTAATGACATCAATGTTTTCTGGGATAATTTGTATGATAACTCCATGCAGGATTTTAAACATATTCTTGGCAAAGCTGAAGAAACCGGCAACAATAACCAAAGAGCGGTTGCCCTGATCATGAGCGCCTACGGATACATGTCTATTTCCGACGTTTGGGGCGACATTCCTTACTCAGAGGCTTTGAGGGGAACAGAGGGGATTACTACCCCGGTATTAGACCCACAGGAAGTTGTTTATGATGGTATCATCAATGATTTGAATAATGCGGTAGGTATCATGGATTTTAATGCCATTGATGGTTTTGGCGCCGAAGATCTGGTTTTCGGTGGAGATATGAGAAAGTGGGAAAAATTTGCTAACTCGCTTAGGTTGAGAGCATTTATCCACTTATCAAAAGTAGATCCGGCGAAGGCGCAGGCAGGTGTTGTTGAAATGTTGGGCAAACCCCTGATTGCCAGTCATGACGAAACTGCTGCGTTGCACTATACAACTACCTTGGGAAACAAAAATCCTGTACATAGCCGTCACGTAGGAAGAGAAAATGACTTCAGAGTCAGTCTTTCTATCACCACCCGGATGATAGGTCCCGGTACCAAAGCCGACCCGCTTGATCCGCGATTGGAGGTTTACGCGCAACGTAACAATGCCGGTGTATTTGAAGGTGTTCCCAATGGCATTAACGGCCTTGGCGATGTTGGACTTACCAATGAGTCATCCTCAAAAATTGGCACATTCTATCTTCGTGCGGATGCGCCTGCCTACTTCATGACCTATTCTGAAGTTGAATTTATTAGAGCCGAAGCTGCCCATAACGGATGGATAGCTGATGATCCTCAAACTGCTTACGAAAATGCTATAAAAGTATCTATGGCAGAAAACGGAATTACCGATGCCGCTGTGATTGACGCATTCTTAGCCGATCCGACGATCGCCTATTCAGTAGCCGAAGGTGCCCGTTTAATTGCGGAACAAAAGTGGATAGCCCTGTACGGACAGTCCATAGAAGCATGGACCAACTGGAGAAGAACAGGATTCCCTGACATTCCGGTTGCTTTGAACGATCAAAACGATGGTGTCATTCCCCGAAGAATGACTTACGGTAGTGTAGAAGCTACTACCAACGCCACTAACGTGCAAACTGCTTACGACCGACAAGGAGGAGCAGAATTGAGCAATCGCGTATGGTGGGATAAGCAATAACAGGTTTAAGATAAAACCAATAAGGAGCGCTGACTGGTTCAGCGCTCTTTTTTTTTATTATACGGGAAGCTTATGTTTTTAGCCAGGAACGCAGTGGCTTACTTTTTTAGTCTCGCAATCATCAAAGTCTCGTAGCCAGACGCCGGTCGCCTCTACCTCCCAATAGCAAAATTATTTAAAATGTTCAAAGCGATAAACCTTTGACCTTTCGTTGATGATGACTGCCAAAACTCGTTCTTTATTTGGAATTCTGTTGTCTTCATAGGTCAGGGGGAAAGACAGCCGTTCGTGGTTGGTCTTGTAATCCCCATAGGGATATATGGAATAGTTTCGGTCAAAACCATTATTTTCACTCAATAGTTTAAAACCTCCCTTGTTCAATAACTTTACACCGGCCCAGGTCATTTCCAGCGCGACATTGATCTCTCCTGGATCTGAGCCAATCAAATTCCCATGCACAGAACGTTGCAGGATCTGCGACCAATAACTGTCTGTTTGCCGGTCATACAAAATAAGATTATTGTTATACAACAAACCTGAAACTCCGAATTCCAATACGTTTTCATTAAGTTCCCTATCCCAAATAGTGGTTGTTCCGGTAAGTGGGCAATAACCCACCACCACATCTTTGCCATTGATATTATCATTTAACGACTCATGCCAGTCCATTACTTTATGAGGAATAACCTTTAAATTTTGCAGATCTGGCATGACAATAACCAAATCTTCATCATTTATATAAAGTGGATTAACCAGATCCCTCCCCGAAAGGCTTTGATAGGCAGGGTTATCCAGGGAAGGGATCGCATCTTTAAATGCCCCTCTGAAGACATTTTCCTGATTGATAAGCCAATCCTGGCCAGAAGCTTCATCATCCAGCTTTTCATTCATTTCTTCTCCATATATGGTAACAATTGGAAAAAATGATGCAAAACTGAACCAATATCCCATCATTGCATGTATTGGTAAAAGCTTTTGACCTTCCCGGGGTCCCGCTGTCGCTTCTCCGAAAATATTCCAAACATTACCTTCCTGGTCTTCAAATATGATTGGAAATGCATTGTTAGACGGCTGCAGGTCTAATTCGGTTCCGTCTTCCAGTATCCGGTTGTAAGCGACCATAGTCCTGAAAGTTGAGTTGGCATAAACTGCATATTTCTCCGATTCAAACTCGTCGTGAATAATGTTAACAATAGCCGGCGGAGGCCCTGAGGGCGGCGTCGGATCTTCGCCTTCATCGCTGCACGCAGTAAAAAGGAGCGTCAAAATCACCAACATCCGGCAGATGGTTAGCGTGGGTTGTGGTCGTTTTATGTGGAGCTGCATGGTTTCTTAGATAATTACATTTACGGATACGTTTATTCTTTGCGTAGTAGTTATTTGAAAACCTTTCAATCGCCTCAAAAAGGGAATCTCGTACCTGACTGAAGCCTTAACATCCGGCAATAATTGCAGGGTCCAGCCAGGAGCAATGTATGCCCAAATACCACCGGTATTGGGATTATCATAATTATCAACCCTATCTTTGGTTGTAGTTCTTACCCTCAGCGTCAGCGAGGGGTAGTTGAGCATATTGGCGATCAGTAATTGATCGCTAAAGGCCGAAATCGACTGAAATTCATTCCCAAACCGATAACGATCATGGAAGGTAAACTGATGGCTATCGCCATTTAGCTTATAGTAAAACGCCTGGGTGAATGTGACCGACTTCCTAAAAGGTAACCTGGTTGTGGCCTGGGCTAACGCCAGGTAATCTACGGATCCTGTTCCGGATTGCATAGTTGGCGGTAATATAAACTGACTTTCGGCATCCCGGCCTCTTGTTTCTCCGGTAGGCAGTTTTATACCCAGGCCAAAACCCGCACTTAGCCCGTCTTTCTTCAACACCTGGTATTGCCCAAAAATAGTAACGTCACCTAAATTGTCAGTGGAATTTTTTTCTATGCTTCCGGGTTGATCAATGCTTTCTGATAACCAGACATATGGCAATAGTATTGTGGCGCTTATTCTATCATTAAATGCGTAGTCGACCTGGGCAAATAACGTCTTTGTCCTCCTCCTTATAAAATCATCATTCAACTTATCGTTCTCCTGAAAAAAATCCTCGATCTTATTATGGTCATAGCTAATCGAAAGGCTTAAATTTCCTGCATCCGGATTCTGAAGATTGATGGTACCAACCAACGGTGCCCCACCGGTACAGCACGTCTGGCTATAGCCGCTTACCGGGCACAAAGAAATGACAAGGATGACGCAACATAAAGGTCGCATAATGAAATAAATATGTAATTGTTTCGGCCTACTTCTATGATAACAGACCTCTGACATATTTGGTTCCAACCGTTCCTTATAAAATAGTTAGTTTTATCCCCAATTTTTTAAGGTCCGCAAAACCGGAAAACCGGCGAGTCATACTGGTTAAAATCAGATGGTATTGTAATAGTTGACAATCTCAATTAAGTCCTCCTTTTTTTTGAAGCCCAGCCGTTTTGTTTTTGAAAATTGTTCAACCTGCTTGCTCTTTGAATCAAACAAAGACAAGGTCTTTTTTTTGCTCTTAGTCAACTTGTAAAGCTGGTCATCGGCGAACATATACAAGGTCTCGGTTTTCACAATTTCGTTTTGTTCACTACCCATATCCAGCGCCACGTTGTAGTTTGCTTGTTTTATGGTGATAGAAGTGCGTGAAAACAATTTATTTTTTCCATTGACCAATACTTCAAAAAAACCGTACATAGGAGCATTTTCTATGGAATAACTGCCTGCGTCAATAAAATAAGACTTCCTGTCTCCGGACATTATAAAGAATTCTTTAACTTTTCGCCCACTTAATACCCGGACCTTACCACCGAATCTGATCTCCAGATTATTGTTCTCAACATCAAACCTCATCAGAGGACTTTTGATCGACCTGCCGTCGATCATCTCAATTTGTCCCTGGTGCCAATCGTCGAAAAAGTAATGGGTACCCTTATCCGGTTTCCTTTCAAATGGGATTTCCGCTACCAGGGTGTGAGACATGTCATTACTCAAATCCAACATGCCCTCGGTTCTGGTGACCTGCGCCTGGGAAAACATGTGAGTGGCCGTAATTAATACTACCGCAATCAACCATTTTTTATGTAACATAACCATTGCATTTTGTCCTCTATATAACCTTCATATTAAGGAATTAAAGGGAATATAACAACCCCATATTGGGGGATATATAGAATGTATGTGACTTCCAGGCAACAGATTTGGTTTATATGGAATTTATACCGGTGCCGGCGGAATCAACCGGGGACTTCAGGTGCCTGGGAATAAATGTAAGTGGTTCCATTAAAAGAACTATCATACAAGACATTTTTGCCGCTTGCCCCCGGCAATCGATCATAATGTTTTCATGGAGACTGCACCACACGAAGCAGATAAGTATTTACTTTTCGGATAGCTGCCCCTAATTCCTTCTCCGGCAACAGGGGCTTTTTGATATAAATTTTATATCTTTAAGACTGTAAACTGTTTATGAATTTCATTGAAATGATTGTTTTAAGATTCCGCCGACTACAGCTATGTGGTTTTTTTTTGGTATTTATTCTGGGAAGTTGTCACCAAAAACTTCCGGAAGAAGTACAAAATGCCTATGAGGAACTTCCCGAAAAAATCGATTTCAATTTTCACGTCAAACCTATACTGTCCGACAGGTGTTATGCCTGTCACGGACCAGATCAAAATAGCAGAAAGGCCTCGTTGAGATTAGATACGGAGGAAGGCGCCTTTGAAGTACTGGAAAGCGGCGGCAGGGCCTTTGTCTCAGGCAATTTCAAGAAAAGCCTGGCCATTCAACGCATGTTAAGTCATGATCCGGAGTTTATCATGCCACCGCCTGAGTCAAATCTCCACATGACGGCAGAAGAAGTAGCCATTATAGCTAAGTGGGTAAAGCAGGGTGCGGAATGGAAAGCACACTGGTCCTTCATTCCACCTGAACCGGTCGAAGTACCAGACCCGGTCAATCCGGATTGGCAAGCAGATAATGCCATAGATCATTTCGTTTTACAGGAATTGTCCCGTCAGGGGCTTACCCCCTCTCCCAAAGCGGGCAAGGAACGATTGCTGAGGCGAGTAACCATGGACTTAACCGGGTTGCCGCCGACCATTGAGGAAATGGACAATTTTCTGGACGACAACTCCCCCAATGCCTACGAAAAAGTAGTTGACAGGCTTTTGGGAAGTGAAGCATATGGAGAAAGAATGGCGATGGAATGGATGGACTTGTCCCGCTACGCAGACTCACACGGTATGCATGCGGACGGTTGGCGGCTCATGTGGCCCTGGCGGGATTGGGTGATCAATTCTTTCAACGAAAATATGTCTTATGATAAATTTGTAACCTGGCAATTGGCAGGGGATTTATTCCCAAATGCCACCAAGGAACAGATTTTGGCTACCGCCTTTCATCGCAATCACCCCATGACTGCCGAAGGTGGCGTCATTGATGAAGAATTCCGCATGGAATACGTCGCCGACAGAACAAATACCACGGCTACCGCCTTCCTGGGTTTGACCATGAGCTGTGCCAAGTGTCATGACCATAAATTCGACCCTATTTCACAAGAGGACTATTTTCAAATGTTTTCGTTCTTTAACAACATCAAGGAGCTGGGCATGACTGGTGATGACGGTAATTATGGCCCTATGCTCCTCCTAACTGATGAGGAGACCGATGCTTTACTGGAGGACCTGGACAAGAATATACAAAAAAAAGAAAAAGCGCTTGACTTTTCGCAAGAAGATATCAACGGCATCAGCGATTTTGTTGGCAATAGCAGCCAGGCTCAAAAAGACCCCGCCGGACTCATCGGATACTATCCTTTTGACAAGGTAAGAAAAGGCAAAAACAAAGATGGCCATGAGGTATTGATAGTTGATGAAAACAGGAAATCCACTTCTCCCGGCAGTCCTGTGATCACCGATGGAAAAATTGGCAAGGCGCTGATGTTTGAAGGTGATTACAATCCCGTGCATCTGAGTGACATGGGCATTTTTGAAATGACAGATCCTTTTTCCGCAGCCGCCTGGATTAACCCCTCTAAAACAGAAAAGGGTAAAACCCAGGTTATTTTGGGTAATACGGGAAGCAAAAACAATTTTTGGAGGGGTTGGGATTTCTTTCTTGACTCGCTGGACCAGTTGTCAGCGCGGTTGATTCATTCATTGCCACACAATTATATTCAGGTTACCTCCAATGAATCCATTCAACCAGACACCTGGACGCATGTTTGCGTCGCCTACGACGGCTCAGGCAGGGCGGAAGGCCTGCAACTGTTCATCAATGGATTGCCTGCCGCCGTCAGCGTCGATTATGACCGTTTGTACAAATCGATTATACCGGTCACCTCCTCCAGCCACCAGCCCGACAACCGAGCGCTCCAGGTAGGTAAGAGTTACCGGGCATTTTCCGGTGAAAACGGGATTTACAAAGGAAAAATAGACGAGATAAAGATTTTCGACCGTAAACTGTCTCATTTTGACGTGGGAAAAGTAGCAGGACTCTCATCCCCTCCGACGGATAGCAAAACCCTGGCATTACATCAGTTGCAACAAGGCAAAAAACATCGACAGCAATTGGCAGAACTTACCAAGCTCCGGCAGGAAAAGCTGGCGATCATGGACACTATTTCAGAAGTAATGGTGATGGAGGAAATGCCTGAAAGCCGTCCTACCCACGTATTGGAACGAGGTCAATATGATTCGCCCGGAAAACAGGTCAACCCGGGAACCCCCCAACATGTCCTGGCATTTCCTGATAGTCTGCCTGCCAATAGGCTGGGCTTGGCCCAATGGCTATTCAGCGATGCCAACCCGCTCACCAGCCGGGTAACAGTGAATCGCTACTGGCAAATGTTTTTCGGTCAGGGATTAGTTAAATCCTTATATGATTTCGGCAACCAGGGGGATTTGCCTACTCATCCGGAGTTATTGGATTGGCTATCGATCAACTTTATGGAAAATGGGTGGGACCTGAAATCACTTTGCAAGCTTATTGTCATGTCTTCCACCTATCAGCAGTCGTCGGCGGTAAGGCCTGAATTAAAGGAAAAAGACCCTTATAACGCCTTGTTAGCCAGGGGTCCAAGTTACAGGTGGCCCGCGGAGATGATCAGGGATAATGCGCTGGCTGCCAGCGGATTATTATCAAAGAAAGTAGGTGGCGAAAGTGTTAAGCCATACCAGCCTGAGGGGCTGTGGATAGAGTTGGGAAACTTTTCCCATAAGCTGTTGCATTACAAACCTGACTCCGGTGAGAAATTATACAGGCGTAGCATGTACACATTTATTCGCCGTACCTCCCCGCCTCCGTTTATGATCACGTTTGATGCCCCCAACCGGGATATATGTATTTTGCAACGCGAAAGAACCAATACCCCGTTGCAGGCGCTGGTGCTGCTTAATGATCCTCAATTTATAGAATCATCGCGGGTGCTGGCAGAAAGAATGCAGCTTGAAGGAGGAGATAACCTTGATACGCAAATCACCTACGCCTTTCGCGTAACAACAGGGAGAAAGCCAAAGGACGATGAGTTGATGTTGTTGAAGTCGCTTTACGAAAAAGAGCGTCAGCGATTTACCAGTGACCTGGAGCAGGCCAATCAATTGCTGGCCGTTGGAGAAAAGAAAAAAGACAAAACATTGGATGTTGTTAAAACTGCCGCGTTGGCCATGCTGGTTAATACCATTCAAAATCATGATGAGACTTATATGAAAAGATAAGTGGCATCCGAAATTAATTAGAACTAATAAAAAAGATGAGTTATGCATCACTGTCATCACCATAACGAAAAATATACACGCCGGGACTTTTTGACCAAAACGTCGCTGGGCCTGGGCGCCCTAACTTTATCATCACTAATTGATCCGCTGAAAGCTTTTGGGGGTAATAAGCTCCAAAACTTAAACCTGCCGGGATCGGATATTTTAGGTAAAACCCACTTCCCTGCCAAGGCTAAAAGGGTTATCTATCTTCTCCAAAGCGGCGCGCCCTCCCAGTTGGATTTATTTGATCATAAACCACTGCTTAATAAAATGAACGGACAGGAGTTGCCGGACAGTGTGCGAGGCGATCAAAGAGTCACCGGAATGACGGCGGGACAAGCGTCATTTCCATTAGCCGGCTCTCCGTTTTCATTTCATCAGCGAGGGGAAAGTGGGGCCTGGGTGAGCGAACTGATGCCCTATACCGCACAAATCGTAGACGAGCTGTGCTTTGTAAAATCTATGTACACAGAGGCCATTAACCACGATCCGGCTGTTACCTTTATTCAGACAGGATCTCAATTTCCAGGCAGGCCGTCTATAGGCTCATGGCTAAGTTACGGACTGGGAAGCGATAACGAAAACCTTCCTTCATTTGTAGTATTGGTAACAAAAAATAAAACCGGTCAACCCTTATATGCCAGGTTATGGGGCAATGGCTTTTTGCCTTCAGAACACCAGGGTGTACAATTCAGGGCCGGAAAAAACCCTGTCCTGTATCTTACCAATCCTCCGGGTGTCGATCCGATGGCCAGAAGACAGCAATTGGATTATCTAAAAGAATTGCAGCAAAAACAATACGATGAGTTGGAAGATCCTGAAATTAGTGCCAGAATCGCACAATATGAAATGGCTTACCGTTTACAAACGTCGGTTCCCGAGATAATGGATACCTCCACAGAACCTGATCACATCTACGAAATGTACGGTGAAGACAGCAGAAAACCCGGCACGTATGCTGCCAATTGCCTGCTGGCACGTCGCCTTGCGGAAAAGGATGTAAAGTTCATACAACTATATCACCAGGGTTGGGATCAGCACGGTAATCTTCCCAATGCTATTAAAACACAATGTAAAGAGACGGACCAACCCACAGCTGCCCTGATCATGGATCTTAAACAACGGGGGCTGCTGGATGACACCCTGGTTATCTGGGGAGGTGAATTTGGCAGGACAAATTACTCGCAGGGCAAACTTACGGCGACCAACTTTGGCAGGGATCACCATGCCCAATGTTATACCATTTTTATGGCCGGAGCGGGCGTTAAAAAGGGTTTTAGCTATGGGGTTACTGACGAATTCGGTTATAACATTGTTCAAAATCCTGTACACATACATGATTTCCAGGCGACCTTGCTACATTTGCTGGGAGTTGATCATGAAAGATTGACTTTTAAATTTCAAGGCCGCAGGTATCGGCTTACAGATGTACATGGTAACGTGGTAAAAGATTTATTATCCTAATTAAATTACTAATTTTGTCATATGAATATTGAAATATTTTTGGGGCGTTTTCATCCACTGATCGTCCATTTGCCAATCGGTTTTGTTTTATTAGCTTTCTTAATGATGCTTTGGGCAAAAAGGTCAAAGAGCACCTCATTTCACCAGGCTATCAGCTTCTCACTTTTTCTCGGTGCGGTAAGTGCTCTGGGGTCGGTGATACTGGGATGGCTATTGGCAGGCGATGGTGGATATGATGACAGCACCCTGTTCTGGCATCGCTGGCTTGGAATCGGGGTTGCGCTCCTGACTATTTTTGCATGGCTTGTTAATACCGGAAAAATCAAAGCCGGGCAGCGGGTATTACCGGCTACATTATGGCTTTCCGTTATACTAATCGGGCTAACCGGTCATTTTGGCGGTGTTTTGACGCACGGGAGCACGTACCTGGTACAGTACGCTCCCGGGTTTATCCAGAAAATACTCTCAGAAAGCGCCACCGCCAGCGAGGACATCGCCCTTCCTTCTCAACCCGATTCAATTGCGGTATATCAACATTTAATTGCGCCTATCATTGATAATAAATGTATCGCCTGTCATAACGAATCCAAAAAGAAAGGCGGATTAATACTCACCAGCCAGGAGGATATTCTAAACGGAGGAGAACAGGGAGAGGTTCTGATGGCCGGAGACCCTTATGAAAGCGGGCTTTTTCAAAGAGTGGTGCTTCCGCAAAATAGCAAAAAATTTATGCCTCCAAAAGGTGAGCCCTTAACCTATAGCGAGATTAAACTACTGGAATGGTGGATTAGCGGCGGCGCTTCATTTGATGAAAAACTGCTGGATAAACCTTTACCAAAGGAAATAGAAACCCTCTTGCTCAAGGACTTTCACGTCAGTGTAACTGTAAAGCCGTATTATGAACGCGTAGCCGTTGAGCCGGCCTCGGAGGAATCCTTAGACAAGTTGACGGCAGTAGGATTTAGCACCAAACCCCTTTCCGCGGACAATAACTTTTTACAGGTTGAATTAAACGCTGACTCCCCTACCTTCCGGCAGATCGAAACTTTGCTGGAGGTAAGCGAACAGATTACCTGGCTCAACCTGGGAGGAAAAGGAATTACAGACGCTATGCTGCCCGTAATTGGCAAGCTCCCAAATCTCACTAAACTGAGCATTGAACAAAATGAAATTACAGATGAAGGCGTTCAGGAACTTAAAAAACTGGCGCATCTGCAATACCTGAATCTATACGGCACGAAAATCTCAGACAAGGCCCTTGAAAGCATTAAGGAGATCAACTCACTTAGCAGTTTATATGTCTGGCAAACCGACGTAAGCCAGGAAGCCGTTGAGGCCCTGAACGAAGATCGTCCGAACCTGACGATTGATCGCGGATTTGAGTTTAAGAATGTGAATTGATCAAAATTCCGTTCCGGTAAGGTATCGTAAATACAAAGCCGGTTATTGAAACCCAACACCAGGGCTTTAGTGACTGGCTGCTTTGTTCGTTTATCACCAGGATTTATTTTAGAGCCGGAAAGACATTTGCGTACTTGTTCAATGCTGATTACCTGAGATATATCAACCAATTTCCAGGCTGTCACTCAGGCGAGGTCATGGCGTTTTTATGTAAAAAATAGCCTCCTACCAATACGCCAAATAAAGGGTTAAAGCGTTGTCATTTTTATCTTAATTCGTTATATTAAGAAATAATGTACAAAGCCCTAAAGCATTTACCGGATATTCAACTATGGATTAAATTTAAGCAAGGTAATAAGCAGGCTTTCAAGTTAATATACTACACCTACTATCAGCACCTTTTCAATTACGGCTTAAAGCTTTCAGGACATGCAGATATTACAGAAGACTGCATCCAGGATCTCTTTTTAAAGCTTTGGAAAAATAAAAAGAACCTCGGGGATGTGAATTCCATCAAAGCATATCTTTTTAAGTCTTTTCGAAGGATTTTGATAGATTTGATCAAATCCGATAAAAAAAACAGTAACGTGATCGACCTCCCTGCGGAGTATGATGTACATCTTAGCGTCGAAGAAATTCTCATCAAAAATGAGTCCAGCCAACAGCAGCTGACCAGCCTGGAAAAAGCGCTTAATAATCTTTCCAAAAGGCAAAAGGAAATTATATATCTGTGTTTTTTTAAAGGTATGAGTTATATAGAGATCACCGAAGTAATTCCTATTAAATATCAAACAGTCAGAAATTGCATGCATGAGGCGGTCAAAATTTTGCGAAAGCATGTGACCTATCACTAATAATTTAAGGTATTTTGTGCCAATCCAATTTTTAGTATTTCTCTATTTCAAAATATAATCCATTGTTTGTTTTTGTGTTTTATGACCTGATACATGACATTGGCAAAAAGTAAACAATAACACTTGACAGCTTAACCTGAAGCCAAATTCCAACAATAATGGCATATTGTGTGTCTGATGTATGAAACAAAAGTTGTTCATGATATGAAAAGAAACGTTTTAATTTTAGCCCTTTTATTTTTTGCCGGTTTTATCGCAGGTTGTGAAAATGATGATGACCTCACCCCAGGCCAACCGATCAATGGTTCCTGGAACCTGACCAACGTTGCAGGCGGACTGGCGGGCGTTAATATTGATTACAAGAAAGGAGAAGTAAAGTGGCATTTTGATTCCAAAAGTGGAAATCTCACTGTTGAAAACCTTATTGATTCAACGGGCCCGGAGGATATTTATGCCGGATTGGACAGTGGCACCTACTCTTATGAAATACGTCAGGAGGGCGAATCAAACGTCCTGTATATCGATAATTCTAAAAGAGGCATTTTGACAATAGTTGACAATACTTTAAAAATTGATGACGGATTAATAGCTGACGGGTTTATCACACAATTTGAAAGGTAGGTTGATCAATAAAGCTTTAAAGCGCCTCCAGCCCGGTATTCGATTTTAGAACAAACAGGTTGATAAAGATAAATATCACCAGCTACCTTTTTTTAAGGACGACGTTGGATTTCTCAGTTTTCTCTTTCCTCAACCAGTATAGAAGATATGGCACATTATAGGCATGGGTCCATCCAAAAACCCGAAGCCCCTGTGAAATATCCCATATGGCCACATCCATATTGGCGCCCTCATGATAGTTGGTTTCATCGGGAAGATGGCTCACACTTTCCAGGGCATCTGACATTTCTCCCTGGTTTTTTATGGCTTGTAAGGATTTTGGCAGTTTATCGGTCTTTAAAAATTTGGCCCGGTCAAGGGCCTCTTCAAAGAAACTCTTTTCGCCGGACAGCTCATACCCAACCAGTAAGCTGTGTATAGTGGAAAGGTAGGATTCATATTTATGATTCCATGGCGGCACATCTCTTACTGATCTGGCATGCCGTATCAGCGCATTGCGTACCTTTGGATCCCCGGTGAGCTGAAAATATTTACGTAATCCCTGAGAAGCATAAACCTGGGAGTAACCGTAGCGGTCCATGACCAGGCTTGTGCATTGGTCGGTGCCTCGCTGGTGGTTTAGCATCCGCCGAACCCGGTCCTTTAAATCTTCGAAGTAACATTCATCCTTTGTAGCATCCCAAACTTCCACCATATTCCACACTGATAAATAAAGCCTTCTACCCGTTAGTCCGTGGTCTCCCCAAATTCTCTTGGAATAGGTGTCGGCGGTCTGCCGTGCGACTTCCAAGCCGCGATGGTCTCCGGATAAATAATAAGATGCCAGCCAGCCCTGCACCCAAACATGGGCGCTTAATAACGCGATCCAATGCTGAGAGGCGTGGCGCCTTCCTATGCCCAAATAAGGCGTAGCAGCAGGCTGCTCTTTTAATCTCCAAAAATCCAGGGAAGGATTGGTATCGCCATAATACCGCGGTGCCTTTGGCCAATGAATGTTATCTACATCCATCGTATGCCTGCTCATAGCCTCCGCTGCGAGATAATATTTTCGATCGCCCGTACGCACAAATTGCATCCACAGCATGAAATCCTGTGCCGGCTCATTGTTTGCCCACATTTTCCATTTTTTGTTGAAATAGTGGGTTTTAAAATCTCCATAGTCAAACATGCCATACCAGGGTTCCCAGCTTTGATTGAAAAGCATCCAATCCATTTTATAATCCATTCCCCGTTCATACTCAGAAAAGCTGTCTGAGCGTGCGGCAAAGGAACCGTATACCTTTGAATCGGCGTACCATATCGGATCGGTGTGGGCCACGGGCGGGTCAAGAAAATAATTTACGGTTCGCTCAATACTTTCAGCATCCTGCCCGGCCCGGTGGAAGTGGTAGACCAACTCGGTGGTTTTTGCCAATCCCTGCGCAAAATTACCCAGCATTTGTCCTTCGGGTTTGTTTGACCACCGTGCAAAGTTCATGGGATCGGCATCAGGCGACCAGATGTAGGCATAAAGCCGGCTGCTGTCTCCCAAAACTTTAAGTGCTTTTGGATATTCCTGCATAAAGTTTTTTATGCCAATACTTATCCCCCATTTCTTATCGGCAACATCTATCCATCCCGCTACTTTTTCGAGCTTTTTCTCGGTCCTGGAGTTACATAAGATATTGGCCACAAAACCTTCTTTAATGCGTTCATCTGGTGAAGATTTGGGCACGGGAGGCATACGGTTCGGTTTTGGTCCTGTTTGGGTAACAGTGATCTGGTCATTGGACCGAAGGGAGGATTTAAAGATTTTTGAAGGCGTCTGATCCCACCAGGTGCCATCGTAGTATCCCGTTTGGTATTCGAGATCCCCTGAAAGCTTGTAATTTAAACATAATCCCGTCCCGGCTATTTGATCGTTAGGTTGCACCCACCCCGGATCATCCTCCCGGTCTTCCGGTATAATTTTCTCCGATTGTGTAGCGATTACGGAATGCTCTCCTTCTACCCTGGTATGTTTGTCCGGAACTCCTGTATAGGTAAGCGTATGCAGCACTTTGAGATAAGATTTTCCCGCATAGGCATGTATCCGTATGACAAAAGGGGAAACGTTGTTATCTTCCCTACCGTACCGGTATTCACCCTCTATCCTAAGGATACCATGCAATGGTCCGGAGCCCTTTTCCTTGACCGTATGCCTGACTATAGCCTTGGAAGGATCAATTCCAGCATCATCGAGAAGATCTAAAAATGAACCTCTTGCGTCCGGCTCCTCGGCTATAATATCCTGCTCCCCAAACCCATCGCCATCTAAATCCAGCATTACCTGGTTTAAAAATCCACCTTCACCCTTTTTTATCGTCAACCTGAGGGGGCCGGTGTTTATCTCCGCAAAACCATTTTGGCGTTGACTATTGATGATAACCACCTTGTCTCCCTCAATACGCGACCGGCTGATATCATTGCCGTACTCCAAAATATAGCTGTCAGAACTCCCGGCAAAAAAGAAAACCCATATCCATTTGACGCTGCTGTTCAATGGTTCCCAGGAGGTAACCTCGGTGACCTGGGAAGGAATCTCGTTGCCGTCCTTATCCAGGATCCGTACGTGATCGGGCGAAAGCAGCACCCCGGTCGGAAAGGGAATACCCAGGGTGATCGGGGCACCGGGGGAAAAGTTCTCCACCTTAAGGGGAATGCGGTCAGCAGCACGGCTTGAAAGGTTAACCAGCAGAAAAAAGCAGATCGCCCATAAATTCAATTTCAACATATCAGCCATATAAAAATGGGTACGTTTTAAGTGTAGTTCCTTTTTTTATTAAGACAGGATCAACATTAAATTGTACTGAAATTTTATTTTATTTTACCGAATGAACGGGAAAGAAATTACGGACTGACAAGGATTGTCAAAGCCGGTTGAAAATCAATCTTTATCCTGTCAGTTATCTCGCTTATCGAAATACAAGGCTGCTGCTCCCAACATGGCAATGTGCGGGTTTTCCGACACCCGGATGGTAAGGCGATCAACTACCGGGGTGTAGGCGAAACTTTGAAGTTTTTCTGACAAGGTATCTTCGAAAAACGAATAGGCCTTGCTCACCGAGCCACCCAATATGATGATTTCCGGATCAATGCTGTAGAGAATAGTTTTAATGGCATTTCCCAAATTAGCCCCGTAGGCCTTGAAAATATCCAGTGCCTCCTGCTCTCCGTTGCTAGCCATCTGAAACAATTTATCGCCGGGAATTTGATGCTCTCTGGCAAAATACTGTCCGCTGCAATAATATTCGTAGTTATGATCTTTATAGGGGATCATACCAAATTCTCCCGCACCACAATTGTAGCCGTCGTACAGTTTGCCGTTGATGATTATTCCCGCGGCAAGGCCGGTTCCTGAAATAAGGCCCACAATGTTTTTATAGTCCGACCCATGGCCGAAATATCTTTCTCCTATGGCAAAACAATTCGCGTCATTATTGATATAGACGGGAACTTTGAAATAATCTTCCAGTTTTTGTTTCAGGTGCACCTCTTTCCATGATGGAATATTTTGGACATCATAAACAATCCCCCGCTCGGTATCCACCACGCTGGGAACACCAACACCTATACCGGCTACATCATTTTCAAAGATTTTATCAATAGTGGCGATGACTTCTTCCAACACATAGGCTTCAGGTTTACTTGAAGAAATACTACAACTTTCTATTTTAACTATTTGATTATCAATTATTAATCCTGCCCTAACATTGGTGCCTCCCAAGTCAACACCCACAATCGATTTATGATTCATACTTGCTTAGTTCTTTTTTCTCTTAGACTAATAGTTTTATTATTGACAAGGGGCCTGGACCAAAACCCAATGCTGATAATATACCCAAAAGTCAAATATAGAAAAATCATACCTATTCTCAGACCATAAATATCGCCAAGCCATCCAATAATTAAAGGAATAATTGCCCCGCCTGCAATTCCGGTGACCAATATCCCGGAGAGGGAGCCATGGTGTGAGGGCACCGAGTTTAGCGCCAGGGAGATCACCACAGACCAGATCACAGATGCAAAAAAGCCTACCAGTGGAAAGGCTATCAAGACCACATCGACGTTGCTTGAGAACAGGGCGAGGCTCAGGCATATTACACCTGCCGAAGCAAATCCAATAAGTACTTTCCGGCTATCTACGAACTTTAACAGTATTAAACCCAATACCGTCCCTGCTGTCATCAATCCCCAGAAGAGTGAAACTGTTTCTGCACCTTGTGTCTGTGGATCGGTGCCGTGGTAGGTAAGTAAAAATTCCGATATCCAGCTGGCTACCCCCTGTTCGGTACCGACGTAGGCAAAAATTCCTAAAAAGTAAAGAATTACCATGGGGTTCCTGAGCAGTTGTAAGTGCGTTTTCCAGGCGCCGACGCGCTCATCTTCTTTTAACGCTACTTTCGGCAGGGTTGAAAAATAAATGATGATTACCATCAGTAATGAGGTCACTGAAAATAACCAGTAGATTGAAATCCAGGGTAGATCTTCAGGAACTATCCTGGACAAAAGGTTAATTAATACGTTTGCGGGTTCCTTAATCTCAGAGAGATTCAATACCAGGTACGAATATACCAGCGGGCTTAAAAACGACGCCAATCCAAAAAAAAGCTGCCCTATAACGGAATTGAAAGCAAAATGCTCCTCCCCACCGGCAACTCTCAGCAAAGGATTAATAGCGACCTGCAACATGGCCATTCCGGAACCGATGAAAAAGAGAGAAATCATGTAAACAAAATAATTGGGCAGCAGGGCAAAAAAAAGAGCACCTAAAAAGGCCATAAAAAAAGCCAGTAGCATCACTTTCTTCTCTCCTATCTTTTCTACCAGGATACCGGAAGGAATAGACATAAATGCGTAGGCAATGAAGAAGGCAAAAGGCAAAAAGGCTACCAGTGTTAAGCTTAAATCAAAGCTTTCAATAATATCCGGAACCAGTGGCCCAATGATATTCGTTAAAAAAGAAATAACAAAAAATGTCAATAGGATGAGTCCTATCGCGTAGTAGCTTCGTTTCATTCTATTATTTTTTGAGGAGGTTTAGCGGTAACATTTTTACCTGACCATCCTATAGCGCATGTTGTCAACCACAATGAACACTATCGCAACATAGGAAATAATTTCCTGATTTCATCATTATTGGGTTGCAATCCATATTCGGCAATTTCCATTGCTTCCGCGTGTTTGATATTTTTGGCTTTTTCCGGTCCGTACCATTTCTCGAGCGACTTTCTCATCTCTTCGGAAATAGGGCGGGACTTTACCCGCTTTGCAAGCCATTCCCTTCTCGCTGCCTTTTCTTTTGGCACCTCCTCCAATCGGCCGTCCACCCAGGCGAGCCACTCATAAAACTGTGAAACATGTGCATCCATCCCATCTACCTTTTTCTCAATAGTATCGTCAATGGCGACCACAATGTCAGGGCTAAAAGGATTGGGCTTTTGAAAATGATCCTGCATGTAAAGGAACAGGGGATTCTTTTTTAAAGGTGGCGTATCAGGTGTTACATTAGGAACAATCACCAAATAGGCAGCATCCTGTACGACCTTGCCCGCATTTCGATGATCCGGGTGGTAGTCATTAGGGCGGAGGCCAAGCACAATGTCGGCATCCCATTCTCTTATTTTCCTGATCACCTGGTGCCGTACCTGCAATGTGGGTAGCAGCTCGGCATCGTGATTATCCAGTACATCATATTCAATACCCAAACGTCGACCGGCTTCTTTTGCCTCCTCCCGTCGGCGTTTTCCCAGGGCGCCACCTCCTTCGCTTTGGTGCCCGGCATCGCCATTGGTCAGCGATAAAAATTTGACAGCATGCCCCATTTCAGCAAACTTTGCCGCTGTCCCTCCAAATTTGCTGTCACAATCATCAGGATGGGCGCCAATGGCTATAATTCTAAGTGGTTGACTTTGAGCATATCCTGCCAATGCCAAAATGATGGCCAGGGTACTTAATACTATTTTTTTCATAATAGGTAAGTTTATAGGTGTTGACAAATTAATTTGGTCATAAAATCGAGGCCTGGCATGTTGCGGCAACCGGAAATCTCCTTTTTGCCAACAGGTCTTACTAACAAAGACACCACAGATCGCAAATTGTACCAGAATTTCTAGAGGAAAGAGCCTCCTGAAAACAATCTCCAGCTTTGCGACCACCAAATCCAACAGACACCAGCACCAAACTATTGGTTAAACCTATTAAACAAACAGGCCTCCGGCACCGGCATTTCACCGGCTATTACAGCCGCGGCAAGTTCCCCCAATGCCGGGCCGTGTTTAAACCCATGTCCAGACCCACCTCCCAATATCCATACATTGTCGGCCCCCGGGTGTAAATCAAAGATAAAATGATCGTCCGGCGTATTGGTGTATTGACAGACTCTGGACTCTATGAGCGGCATTTTTTTGAGAGAGGGGAAACGAAAAGCCAGGTAATCGCGAGCTCTTTCCAACGCCTCGGCCGACACCACTCTATCATCACTGGAAGGATCGAAAATCTTTCCACGCCTGTGGGCCGCAATTTTAAAACCCCGGTGTTGGTTTTTGGGAAAGCCATAAAAGACATCTTCTCCATCAAGATCAAGCCAGGGTGGCTGGGAATTTTCGAAGTCGGCCGACAAATGAGGTGGTATTCCAAAGTAAAACACCTCCTGTCGGGTAATGGTAACTTTGTCCTTCATAACCTCTGGAAATATGTCCCCTATCCATGGCCCACAGGCAAAAACATAGACATCAGCTTTTAGTTTGCCGTCTTTTAAAAGCAGATTATCTAATTGATTGTTTTTTATGAGACCTGGTTTAACCGGGCTTTGTAAATAGGTGCCTCCTTCTGAAACAAAAGCCTTTGTAACGCTTTGACAGGCCTCCCTTGCCATTAGGTAACCTGCCGTTTTTTCCAATATAAGCGCATTTAAGTCGTCAACATACAACAATGGATAACGCTTTCTGGCTTCATCCGGTGACAATTTATCATAGGGCAATCCCATTTCACGGAAGTGCCGGAGAGATGTGGTAATGAATTGAGAGTTGTCAACATCTTTTGTAAACCACAACACGCCGCTGGGAAAAAACAGCTGCTTTCCGAACTTTTTTTCATTTTCAAGCCACAACTGATGTGCACGTATAGCCAGTTTGGTATAAATGCCTTCTGCCCCGTAAACAAACCGATGCAACCTGGTTTCACCTCCTGAGCTTGACCAGGCATTTCCAGGGCCCCATTGGTCTATATTGATAACTTTGAATCCTTTTCTACGCAGCCACAGGGACGTCCACCCACCAAATGCACCGGCACCGATAACGGCAATGGTTGCATTACCATCCAATTGAGGGATAGCGCTATTCCCAGTCGTAACTGGTTTATCATCGCCTGGTTTAGTGTTCATACTTGCAGCTATAGCTATTGGATTTACAGATTAAAAAAAAGTTACAGTTTGTTGCAAATTAACCAAATATCATCAATCCGTGCGATAATTTTAAGTTCCATTCCAGGGGTAGTTTCAAACCATCGAATTTGACCGCATAAGTTCCCAGGCCATATTGGTGCGTTACCCTGGACATTTTGATGGCGCCGGCAGCCTTTAGAATGTCTATAAAATGTTTGTCCAATTCAAATCTGAAAACTGTATGGTCCGATTGCTCCTGAACGATAGGATGAATACCCAATAAGTTTTGAAATGCGCTTACAACCTGATCCCAGCGGTCTGTTGCAACCATCACCATACCTTCCAGCCCCACTACCCCGTTTGTATGCTCAGTAGCTCTGGCATCCGGTGGAATCAAAGGGTGCATGTCACTGATCAGAAAAGGCAATTCATCAGTCAGGGGCGCGGCCATTTTCCATTGCAACACTTTTCCATCGGGGGTACGACGGCCGGCTGCCAATGGTTTAGTCAGGAAAATGCCTCGATTTTTGAGGTGAATACGGTCTTTTGAAAGGTTCTCGCTCAATAAGGCCAGGTCAATCAACCCCTCGGGCAGATTAAATGCTCTACCATAGAAACGCAGGGTAATGCCGTATTTCGATTTACGAAAAAGATTCAGCAGACCGGTCTTATACAATAATCTGAGCACCAGTGTCCTGATACTACGTCTGACCGCCAATAATTCCAGGTACGTACCATCCTTTAGCAAGATGAGGGCGTTTTCGGATATTCCTCCGAAGTGTCGACCACCCGGTGTCACCACGAAACCCAGCTTTTGGTAGTCATCTGTGGCTTTCTGCAGATCCTTAACCAGAATGACAATGTGATGAAGCTTTAAAGACATCTTTTGATTGGTAAATCAGAGAAATGGCCTGCCTGATAATATAGCGATATCCTCTGTATAGGCCACGATTTGCGTTATTTTTGGTTTTCCAGTTTTTCGATCATCGCGCTGATGTTAATTTTTTGTCTTGCATTGGGTGCATCTTTTAAGGCCAGTTTAAAATGCTTCAATGCATTTTTGCGATCGCCAACACCCTCATAGCCTCTTCCCAAACCAAGGTGCACAGGCCAGGCATCCCGATGCTGTTTATGGCTTAGCTTAAATACTGCCAGCGCCTCTTCATATTTCTCCTCCCTCATTAATCCTCTGGCAAACTGGTAAAGCTCATCCGGTGTTCCAAGGTCAAGTGCTCTTTTTAAGACTTTTTCAGCCTCTTCCTGCCTTCCCATCTTCTCCAATAGGCGGGCTTTCGTTTGTAAGTTGGCCGAGGTTTCCAATGAAAAATAGTCGCCACTAACAGACCGGTTTACCCATTTTAGCGCTTCTTCATAATTAATCTCATTTTCCAGGCAAAATTTTGCCGCTTCATTCCAGGACTGCCAGCTAAAGCCTGCTTCATCCCTTAGCTCGTTGCGGATATTGTTTAAATAAATACTTTTAACATCTGCCTCAATGCTAAAGGGAACCTGCAGGTTTTCCCATTTTAAGGCTGCCACCGCCCGGTCGGGACGACGAACAATGAAATCGTAGCTTAGCCATTCATGATAACTTCCCTTTTCTGGCCTGACCGCTATACGTAAGGCATCCTCGGCCTGATTATAGGTAAAACTTCCCCATGACGTGGCGTTATTTGAAAAAATTATCGTCCACTCATCAGCAGAGGGTATCATGTGCAGGCCGTAAATGCCGGCAGCAAGCGGGGTTCCTTCGATCGTTACATCGTGCGAAAAAGAAATAGTGGTATTGCGATTAGCCCCCGCACGCCAGGGGTATGGATCACCCCCGTTATATGGCACCAACTGCCCCCAAATTTTTCCCTGTCTGTTCTCACCCTGCGGACTGGTTACGTCGGGGCTAAAATAGGTAATGGTAACTTCTACCAGTCCAATCCATTGGGTGACCTGCGACTTTTGATTGCCACCATCATAAGGGAGTGTAAGATGACTTTGGGCACTTGAATGGGCACTAAAAAGCCATAAGATCATAGCCAAACCACCCATACGCATTTGCAGTATTTTCATGATAAAAGGGATTTTAAAATAACCAGCCCGTACGATTAAGTACAGGCCGGATACTAAGCGAATATTTTAATTTCATGTGTTTATAATTTATTTTCATTGGTCACATGGAACCTCGCATATTATTATCATTTCCTTATGTGTTGATTACGCCATGCTCGGTTTCATCTGTTTATAATTTGTTTTTAAGGTCGGATGGAACCTCACATATTATAATCATTGCCCTGTGCCTCCGCTAAAGCTTCCGCGACACGCGGTGTGTGCCGATTGCGTCATGCTCGGTTTCATGTATCTAATAACCCGGATTTTGCATAAAAGTTTCCGGATTCAGATCTATTTCTCTTTGAGGGATTGGAAAAAGCAGGTTGGCCGCTTTCCCCTGAGCCTGCATGACGGTGATTGCTACCCCAAAGCGCTTTAAATCGGCCCATCTGTGATTTTCAAAGGCAAGTTCTACCCGCCTTTCCTGCAATAGCTTCTCATCAAAAGTACCTGGTGTCGCTGCATCGATCGGTCCCAGCCCCGCCCGGGTCCTGACCTGATTGATCAGACTGTAGGCTTCGTCACTTTCTCCAATAGCTTCCGCCAGCATTAATAACACATCCGCATAACGAAGTACTATAAAATTATTTGGCGCATCACCCTCATTAAACGGGTTGTCGGTACCATATTTCACAATAAACCTGACATCGTCAGCCGTATTGGTTAGAAGCATGCCCTGTGCGTCAATATAACTTGTGTCCATGGAAGCAAACAACCGTTCATCATTGGGCTCATAAGCCGCTAGCAAATCGCGCGTGGGCCGGTTACGATAAGCACCGACACTGGTTTGCAATGCAGGAAGCGGTGAAAAATCATTGGTAAATCCATTGCCTGTTCCGACAGCTCCACCCTGAAATTGGATTTCAAATATTGACTCGGAACCATTTTCATTTTCGACGCCCCAAAGGTCATTATAATCCGGGACAAGGCTATAACCATAATCGCTGACTATTCTCCTAAGTACTGTTTCAGCGGCGCTATTATCATTAACCGTCAAATGTGCTTTAGCCAGTAAAGTAGCAGCGGCTCCCCTGGTGGCCCGGCCAATGTTACTTCCTGAATAGCTCACCGGCAACAATGATTCAGCCTCGGCCAGGTCCTGGATAATCTGGTTATAGATTACATCGGCCGACACCTGTAAATGATCATTGCCTTCCTCCACCGACCTGGTTTCGGTTAATATGAGTGGAACATTGCCAAATGCTACTGCCAAATGGTAATACATTAAGGATCGCAGGAACAGCACTTCTCCTGTCAACTGATCTTTTAACGACTGATCCATTTCAACGCCCTCAATACGGTCAACAACGATATTACACCTGGAAATACACAGATAAGAGTCGATATAGGCATTCGTTACCAGCTCGCTGGTGGAAATCTCCTGAAACTCTTCAATGACAGTCCTCTCTCGCGCCAAACCCGTAGAGCCGGGGCCCTGGTCAGTATTGTCAGATCGCATTTCCTGCATAATCCAGTAACTTTCATTGTAAGTCCCGGATTTCAGCAATACGCTGTAAGCTGCGTTCACAGCCACTTCCATATCAGTGGCGGTTTTATAAAAATTTTGCACGTTTCTTTGTGAAATCGGGGCAAGGTCAGTAAAATCCTCACTGCATGCTCCCAAAAAGCAAAGGAAAAAAGCAATATAAATTATTTTCGTATTCATTTGATTAACAATTTAGAGGTTAAGACGAAGCCATTTAAAAAGTTACATTTACACCTACTGTAAATACTTTTGAAAGTGGGTATGCACCGTAGTCTTCACCTTGTACATTGGTAAAGGTAGATTGATTATTCACTTCCGGATTAAATCCAAGGTAGTCCGTGGAAGTAAACAGATTGGTGCCTGAAGCATAAACTCTAAGCGACTTAACATAGCGTCCCAACATTTCAGTGGGCAGGTTGTAGCCGATGGTAATATTTCTCAACCGGATATAAGAAGCGTCCTCGACCTGAAATGAAGACGGACGATTATTATTTCCGTGATTGCCTGTCTGTCTGTCAGCCCTGGGTATGACGCCATTTCCAGGCTGGGAGGGTGATATCCACCGGTTGTTCCATTCTGCATAGCTATTAAAATTAGCTTCGCCGTTTCCAAGGTGCCTTCTGGTCAGATTGAGCACTTCAGCGCCTTCCACGCCTTGCAGCAAAATGCTTAGGTCAAAGCCCTTATAGGAAAACCGGTTATTGAGACCCCATGTAAAATCCGGCAGATAGTTACCAACTACTGTGCGGTCGTCGGGGTCAATAACACCGTCACCGTTTACATCCCGGAATTTAAAATCTCCCGGACGCGCATCCGGCGCCTGTGTATCCACCGGGGCATTATCTATTTCCTGCTGGGTTTGATAAATACCTTCTACCTCATAACCAAAATAACTGCCGATTGCATCGCCTATCCTGGTTATATGCCGAATGCCTGCCCCACCGGAACTGAGGATTGGATCTCCGCTGCCACCCAGCCGCGTGACTTCGTTATCATTAGTGGCAAAATTAAAATCTGTGCTCCACTTAAAATCACCTACCAGATTGCGTGTGCTCAGCGATATTTCCCACCCGGTGTTTTCAACCTCTCCGATATTCTGCAAAGCCGTGGTGAAGCCGAGTGAAGAAGGCACCTGCACATTGAGCAGCAAGTCGGAAGTGGTACTTTTATACCAATCGATTACCCCAAAAATTCTGTCATCAAAAAGTCCGAATTCCAGGCCGATATCCACCTGACTTGTTTTTTCCCATTTCAAATCTTCGTTACTGATAGTTGAAGGTGCAATCCCATTGACCAAAACATCTCCCAGCACGTAATTAAAAGGATCCAGCAAACCAATGGCGGCATAGTTTGGAATTAAAAAATTACCGGTTTTACCCCAGCTGGCCCTTAATTTCAAATCACTCAGCGCGTTGAGATTACTTACAAAACTCTCCTCAGACAGTCGCCAGCCGGCCGAAACAGACGGGAATACCCCGGTTTTGTTACCTTCTCCAAATCTCGATGCCCTGTCGGTTCTGATAGTCGCTGTAAGCAGGTATCTGTCTTTATAGCCATAATTGGCACGGGCGAGAAATGAGACGAGTGACCATTCTTCAATGGTTGCTCCCCCATTGGTAACCTGTCCTCCGCTGATCGTGGGCACCAAATCGTCTGGAAAATTCTCAGCCAATATCTGGTTTACATCAACAGACGCTTTTTGGGCAGTATATCCTGCAACAGCGGACAGCGAATGCGCTTCATTAAACGTCTTTTGGTATGAAAGTGTATTCTCAACCAGCCAGTTAATACTTTGGGAAGAGCTCGATTGCCCGTAGGGCTCTCCTGAAGTAGCCGTCCTGAATAGCAAGGTATTGTCTCTGAAGAAGGTTCTTTTATAGTTATTGATGTCAATACCTACAAAAGTTTTCCAACGCAAACCTTCTATGATTTCGTATTCTGCATAAAAATTTCCAAAAGTTCTAAATTGATTCAAGTCGTCCTGAATGGCATCAATAATCGCCAGTGGATTACTGGCAGATGAAAAACCGGCAGTCTCACCATCTTCGGTAAACAGGAAGCCCTGATTATCTCTTTGATTGGGGGTGCCATCTGCATTATAGGGATTAATGGTCGGCGAATGAACCAATGCTGAATATACAATCCCCGGAGGCCTGGCGAAGTAGGGTGACCCGGCCGGCAGGCGGTCCGTCTTGGTGAATGACGGGTTTAAATTCAGTCCGACTTTTAGCTTGGGTAATATATCAGCTTCCAGGTTTACCCTAAAACTATATCTGTCAAAGCCCGATCCTTCAATAATGCCGTCCTGACTATAATAACCTCCTGCCACATAGTACCCTATATTTTCAGATCCACCCGACAGTGAAAGGTTGTAACTTTGAAGGGTTGCATTGTCAAAGATCAAATCCTGCCAATCGGTATCAGTTCCGTCGGGGTTAAGGAAATCGTCTCCTATCCGGTAATTTTCCGAAGGAGCAATGCCCGCATCCAGTGCCTTTTGATTGCGGATGGCATTGGAATCATTTATATCGGCTCCAGGCACATTTTGCAGGTAATTATTGTTTCGCGAGTCCAGGACATAGGACCTCAGTTCAGAAGCGTTCATGAGGTCGATCTTGTTGGCGACCGATTGGTTACCAAAAAAAGCGTCAAATCCAATGGTGGGTTTGCTTTCTCCCTTCTTTCCTCTTTTTGTAGTAATCAAAATGACACCATTGGACCCTCTGGACCCGTATATAGCCGCTGCAGAGGCATCTTTTAATACTTCGATGGATTCAATGTCATTGGGATTCAAGGTGGACAACGGGTTGGATGGCGGCGGTCTGAAGGCGGCTCTTCTGCGTGACACATCTCCCTGTACCCCAATATCTACATTTTTAGAAACCGGGAATCCATCAATCACATATAACGGCTCATTACCGGCAGTGATGGAGCCTAAACCCCTAACCCTTACCGTAACCCCCGCGCCGGGTTCTCCGCTAGGTTCCTGCACCTGCACTCCCGCCAGTTGCCCCTGTATGGCATTTTCAAAATTGGTTAAAGGTATATCTTTGATATCCTGGGCTGACACTGAGGCTACAGATCCCGTAATATCCCTTCGCTGCTGGGTACCGTATCCGATCACCACAATTTCGGCCAGCGCCGTCACATTTTCTTCCAGGCTCACATTGATTTCGGAGGCTGTCCCAACCACAATCTCCTGGCTCAAATAGCCAATAAAAGAAAAAATCAATGTCATACCGGGATCGGCCTTTATCTTATACATTCCCTGGTCGTCGGTGATGGTTCCCTTTACGGTGCCTTTTATCAAAACAGAGACCCCAGGGATAGGGGCACCGGTTTCAACATCACTGACTTTTCCGGTGACAATGGCAATCTGCCTGTTTTTGGCAAGATTATCCGGAAAGATCTTTTGCAGCTTATTTACTGCCGCGTTGCGGCGCACCTTTTCACCATTAAAATACAACGCTTTTTTCTTCAGCTTTGCCGGGAGGTTTACACCGGCATTTTTACCCGATTGAATAACATAGAAGTTTTTTTCCAATTTTTTGAAAGACAACCCACTGGCGCCCAGTAAATCATGTAGCGCGTTTTCCACAGAAGTATAACTTTTATTGTCGTCAGCTACTTTTATGTTTTTTACCAGTTCGCTGTTGTACATAATGGAAACTTTATATTTAGCTTCCATTTCCTGTAGTGCATTTCTCAGGTATTTGGCCCCATTCATTTCCTGGGTTTTGATTTCCGGTTGGTCATTTTTAGAGGAAGCCAAAAACTGTGCATATGATGACAAATTCTGAAAGCATAACAATACAATTATGCCTGTCATTTGTAAAAGTTTTTGCATAACCTAATGGTTTAAGTGAATAAATATGACCTAGTTGTTACTTATAGCTATTTTTTACTGATCTTCACATGTTTTTTGGTGCGTATAATGGCTATTCCGAAAGACTCGGAAAGGCCGTTTATCAACAGGTTGATATTGTCGCTAGGTGCCGATCCCGAAACTCGTTTTTCCAACAACGCCGGTTCCGAAACCTCTACTTCCAACCCATAAATCTCTTTTAACAACAAAACCACTTCCTCCAGCTTTGTATCTTCAAACATCAGTTTTTTGCATTTCCAGGAGGTATAGAGCTCCGGATTTACTTTTTTTCTGACGTAGGTGGTGGAGGTATCTTTAAATTCAACCAGTTCTCCCGGTAGCATGATAATGTCTTCGTGTAGGGATGGGTTCTCAATATTCAGGCGAATTTTCCCGTGATTCAGAACGACCCGCGTACGGCTTTCTCTTTTCGTCACGTTAAATTCCGTACCCAGCACTTCCAACAATACTCCGTCATGGCTATTGACATAAAACTTTTGATTACTGCCGGATTTGACCACCGAAAAGTAAGCTTCCCCATTCAGCCACACTTCACGATCTTTATCATCCTCCCACACTGTGTTGTATTTTAGGGTAGAGTTGCTATTGAGTGTTACTACTGAATTATCCGGGAGGGTGATACTGGCAGTTTCCCCAAAATCTGTTGTATAGACCACCAAACGGTCTCTGAAGAATATCTGATAAATCACTGTAACCGCCAGGAGCAAACTTATGGCGGCTGCGTATCGATACCGGTATCTTATCCAATGACGTGGCGTCTCTCTCCTGCTTTCCTCCGGTCCGATCTCGAGGATCTCTTCCATTTTTTGCCATGAGTTATCAATTTGTGTTTGACTAATCTCAGGCTCCTGAACTTTGAAGCTGCTCAAAATTGCTATAGCTTCCGAAATTTCTTCCTTTTTTTGTGGGTTTTTTAAAATCCAACCCTCCCAAAATTCAAAATCCTTAGCATTCCTTTTAAAAAGCCAGTTTTGAAAAGAGTTATCCGAAGCAAAATCTTCAGCAGTAAATGCTAAATAGTCCATAGAAACAAACAGATAATTTTAATGATTTGATATATACTTAGAAGACAGGCAAATGCTTTGTTTGTACCGAATAATTGATTTCTTTTTGAAAATCAAAACTTTAACTCCATTTGATTGACGGAAATTTTACGGTAATATATAGGGCCAACACAATAAAAAATTATCGGCTACTGCAAGGTGTCATTGGGCCATTGCATTTAATTGCTGGAGGTAGTGGATTGATCAGGTTATTTCATTTTGGTAGTATCAGCCATGCGCCAGCTAATAGTCCAGGGAAGGGGGTGAAAAAGGCCAAAAATGCGATTAAATTTTATACTTTGTCCGACATGGCTTCCTTTGCCTTGCTATCGGCATTTTCAACAAATATGAGTGCTATTTTAGCCAGGCCATCTTCAAGATCTTTGATTGGGCTTAGAATATTCTGAAAAGGCATTTTCCGGCCGTCTTTGGTAACCCATTCAAACGACTGATCGTCGAGCCCGTTTTCGGCTGCCTTCTCAATCAGTTTGTTGAATTTTTTAAAGGAGGCATCTGTCATCAGCTTACTCAGGTCCTTTTTTTGAAGATCGAGTCGCTTGTATCCAAACAGCTCCATAAACAACTTATTGGCACTTTTAAACGTGGCTCCGGCATCAATTTCAAGGTAAGGGAAGGTACCTTTCATGGCGTTAACCAGGGTTTGCAATTCATTTTGCTTTTCTTTTTCACCGGTAATAAAATCCGCAAACATCATAACTTTGTAAGGCTCCCCACCAACATCAAAAATAGGGTTAAGTGTGCCATTTAACCATTGTTCTTTGCCCTGCTTATCAATTTGTTTAAAGACACCGGAAAAGAATTGACCTCTTTGCAAATTCTCCCAAAGCAGGGCCGTTTGCTGGTTATTTTTTTCTCTTTCGGACAAAAGTGTCGAATAAGGTTTGCCTACCAGCTCATCCGGCTTATAACCCATGATGCCTGCGTAGATAGGATTTATCCTGTGGATGTTGCCCGCCATATCAAATTCTATGGCTGCAATTGTTTTATCTATCGCCTGAATATGGCTCTGAAGTTCGACTTCCCGTAACTTTTCTTCAGTGATGTTCTCCGCCAGCAGCAATACTTTATAGATTTCTCCATTTGTATTTTCGACTGGTGTAAAAGAAACCTTGAGCCAAAATGGCTTTTGCGATTTTGTTTTGCAAAGTTGATTTCGTGAAACAGATTTGCCGGAAGTCAGCCTTTTCCAGAATTCAGGCGAGAGAATTTTGTCGTTGTTTAACAAACGGGGTATCTGCATTCCAATCACCTCCTCGTATTTATATTCGAAGAGGTGCAGTAGGTTTTTATTGGTGCCCATCACCTTTCCTTCCATATCCAGTTCAGCGGTAACAAGATAGTTATTAATGGCTCTGAACAGGCCGTCAAGTTCCATTTGATGTTGATGCATTTCGTCTTGGGTGGAGGCCAGCTTCTCAAAACTCTCCTGCATCGCTGCTTCCTTTTCCTGTAGTTCTGCGGACAATGTTTGAGATTCTTCCAACAATCGTTGATTACGACTTTTGTTTTGGTGGGAGGCAATCGTAAGCGCTATACTTTCGGAAAGTTTTTCCAGAAAATTTATGTGGTAGTCTTCCAATATCTCAAAAGACGCCAGCTCAATGGCGCCATAAACATGTTCGTTGGCCAGTAATGGCAGGATGACAACATTTCTTGGTGTATCAAATCCAAGGCCGGAAGTAATATGTACGTAGTCGCTGGGAACTTCTTTCAGATAAATCGTATCCTTTTCCAATACGCACTGTCCTAAAAGACCAACCCCAACCTTCACCTTTTTTTCTTTAAATCTTCTGCGGTCATAAGCGTAGCAGCTAAGTTGCTCCAAAAATTGATTGCCATCCTCCTCGGCACTTAGGGTAAAAATAGCGCCTTGATTGCAATTGGTATATTCAACAAGCTTTGAAATAAGTGAGTTACCCAGGTTTAATAAATCATGTTCCTCGTTTCTTATCAACGCTCCAAAATTGGCCAATCCTTGTATCGTCCAATTTCTCTGGTCTTCTTCCTGCTTTTGGAGATTCAGCTTTTTTCGAATATCTTCTATGATCACCCGAAGGGGGTCTTCCGGCTTGAGGGTTTGAAAGGAAAATTCATAATCCATTTCAAATACGCCTTTCAAATTTTCCAGTGCCTCTGTAATTCTTTGATACCCATAAAATATTTCCGCAGTTATGGGCTCGGTATCGGCCTGGTCCTTGTTCCTTTCCCAGTCCAAAGTATGCTTGTTAAAATCTGTCAAGGCATTGTAAATAAAATTAAGTTGTTGACTAATTTTATTATTTACAACAAAAAATATTATCAAGGCAAAAACCGCATAGATAACCAAATAGTAATTTATGTGCCCGACTATAATCCAGCAAAATATGACGCTGATCAGGAGGAAAAAACCCATTAACCAGCTTTGTAGCCTTAAACGCTTTTGAATATTTATCTTTCTCAAATCTGGTAAAAAATTTCTTTTAATTTCTATTCCAAAGAATACGTATTTCCCTATTTATGCTGCCAATGTTAGCGACATTGGTTTATAAAGTGCCAACGATTAATCCCGGTATGTCAGCCAAATCTGCCACTTTCTTCACCACCCCTAAATCGATAGCAGCTTTTGGTTTGCTGAAGACCAGGGAAGACGCCTCGCTTTGGGCAATCGTAAATCCTCCCTGCTCATTAATGCTGGCCAAACCCTGTGCGCCATCAGCGCCGATGCCTGTGAGCAATATACCCATCACTTTTTCTCCATAAACATGGCTTATTGACTCAAATAGCCGATCTATTGACGGAGCACCGGATTGATTAAGTTTTTCGCTGGTAAATTCCATCATCGGCTGCCCTCCTTTTGGAGGTCTTTTTATTACCATATCGGTCCATCCCGGTGCCACATAGATCTTTCCCGGCGCTATGGTCTCCTTATTCTCAGCCAGCTTCACCGGCATTGGGCTAAGTGCATTCAATCGCTCAGCAAAGCTTTCCAAAAATGGCTGCGGTGTTTGCTGGGCAATGATTACGGGTATTGGCAAATTTTCCGGGAAATTTCCGATAATGGTTTCGATAGCACCGGTGCCTCCGGTTGAAGCGCCTATTATCACAATATCATGGTTCAGGTCTTTTGCAAAGTCATGTTTCACTCGATTGACGACTACCTCCTTTCGTTGAAGTTTGGCAGGATCAACTTTTGAAGCTTCCATAATAATCCTGATCAAAGCATCATCATCGGCATTTCGACTTTGCCGGCTTCCGGGCTTATCTACAAAGTCGAAGGCGCCGGCCTGCAAGGCTTCGAAAATCTGTGGGCTGTCTTTTTCCAACGCACTGACTAAGATGATAGGCGTCGGTATCGATTTCATCACCGCTTTCACCAAATGCAGTCCATCGTATTCCGGCATGATCATATCGCTCACGATCACATCTGGTTTTCGCTGAAGCGATTTCTCAAATCCCTCCTTTCCGTTGCTGGCCGCTCCAACCACTTCAATTTCAGTATTTCGGGCCAACATGTTGGAAATGATTAACCTCATAAGGCCCGAATCCTCCACCACAAGTATTTTGATTTTATCCTTCATAGCCGTTACAAAGAATTATCTTATTCTTCTTAAACATATTTATTATTTAGGTGTCCTAACAACTTAAGCGTGATTGTTTTCTTTCCGTCTTGCAGGCTCTTTATGCTTCTTCCCAATTAGCGAAAGCCATAACCTTCCAAATCTAATTCCTCTTTAAACAAAAAAAAATAATGTTTTTCTGGAAAAATAAAATTAGGAGTTTTTCCTAACCGGGTCTTTTAGCGAATAATAAAAGAAGAAAAAGAGTTAGCCCAAAACATCACCCTGGCAAGCTCCAGGCCCGGTAATGAACCATAACGAGCAAAATAATTAAATATCTATAGACATAAAGTCTATTGCCGTTCCCCATTGCACCAAGCATTTTCCATCTTACCCACACTCCTTTAGATTTACAAAATATAACTAAACAAAGATAATTGTTATTGCAATGTGGGTATGTTGGTAACTTTTAAGTTATCAACATATACATATTAAATTAATTAGATAGTGAATAACTTTAAAGAAGAATGGGGTGAACTTTCCCACACTCCAGGATTAAGGCCTAAAGTGTGTATTAGTCCCCATTCTTCTTAAGAGTTGCCTTCTGAACCAATTAGAATTTTAGGTTAGCAGACCTTCTAAAGGTAGTAGTGCAGGCAACTGATTTTTAATTTTAATACTATAAAGTTATGTATTTTCAATATTTTATTGGCATTGATGTTAGCAAATCTCACCTGGATGTATTCCTTTATCCTACTGGTCAATATCAAAGATTTATTAATCATCAAAAGGGCTTTCGATCAATGATAGATTGGCTTAAAGGCCTGGGATTGTGTTCATATTCAGATGTTTTATTTGGCTTGGAGCATACAGGCCTGTACTCTTTACCTGTCAGTAAGTATTTAAATGCTAAGGGTTATAAATTTACTTTGCTAGGAGGATTACAATTAAAACGTTCTCGAGGAATAGTCCGGGGAAAAAGTGATAAAATGGATGCCCAAGGTATAGCCGAGTACATTTACGAAAAAAAAGAGAAGATAAAGTGCTATGTAATGCCTTCAAAAACCGTTATCGAGCTTAAAAAATTAGTCAATTACAGAAATCGATTGGTTAAGGAACGTGCTGGTATGAAGATGAGCTTACATGAATATCAAGCTTTTTTGACCGACACAAAAAATGCGGTAATGCTACAATCATTGGAAAGAATGATTACACAGTTGACCGAAGAAATCAAACATATACAGGCTGAGATCTCCAGGTTGTTAAAACAGGATAAAACCCTTCAACAGCAATTTGATCTGATCACCAGTATTAAATCCATTGGACCACAAACCGCATTAATGATGATTATCCTAACCCATGGATTCACCCAATTCGATAGTTGGAGAAAGTTTGCTAGTTATGCTGGCACCGCACCATTTCCTAATCAATCCGGAAACAGCAAAGGAAAAACAAAAATCAGCTATATGGCCCATAAACAAATGAAAAGCTTATTGAGTAATTGTGCGGTCTCTGCCATTAAACATAACCCAGAAATAAGAATGTATTACCAAAGAAGAGTAGCTGAAGGAAAACACCCAATGAATGCTAAAAATATCGTCAAAAACAAATTAATAGCAAGAGTGTTTGCCGTAATAAAAAGGCAAACACCCTATGTGGAAACTTTTAAATTTGCAGCCTAAAATTGTACTGATTTAATTGACTTTAACTTAGAATACACACTCAAGAATTACCCCTTCCGGCCAATTCATTCGTCTTAATCGACATATACCCGCGGGGCCACCTTCCCCAGGGAAGGATTAGTTATCCCTTTTTAAATAAGGAACAAAAAAACAACTACGATCATCCACATAACCTGTCTACACTCAAACTACCCACCAATGGTTCAGCGGTTGACAAGACATTTTTAACCACTGGAATTATTAGCTGACTGTTAGAAGTTTCTGGAGCTTTTTATTATTTTTAAAGCTTTAACTGTCAAAAACTATTTTTAAGTAAAACAACTAACCCGATGAATAAAATCGCCTCTACACTTTTTTTGACGCTCCTGTCATTTGAGATCTTTTCACAAACCAACGCCAGAATGTTTCAGCACCCCGACGTATCGGAAACGCACATTTGTTTTGTTTACGCCGGGGATATCTGGATTGCACCCAAAGACGGCGGAACCGCCACTCAGTTAAGTTCACCCAAAGGTGCGGAGTCATTTCCTAAATTTTCTCCGGACGGTAAATCTATTGCCTTTTCGGGAAACTATGGGGGAAATGTTGATGTATATACCATCCCCACCACCGGTGGTGTTCCTTTCAGGCTCACCTATCATGGTATGACTGACCGGGTACTGGGGTGGCATCCCGATGGGGAAAAGGTGCTTTTCAATTCTTCCCGTGAAAGTGGCAAGCAACGTTTTGGCCAGTTTTATACAGTTTCCCGCAAAGGGGGACTGGCAGAGAAACTGCCAATCGCCTATGGAGAATTTGCGTCTTATGCACCTGACGGTCATCGCGTGGCTTATACGGACCGATCAAGGGTATTTCGAACCTGGAAAAGGTATCGCGGAGGCGCTGCGCCCGATATTCTCCTGTTTGATCTTAAAACCCTGACACATCAAAATATCACCGCCAACGCATCCAACGATGAGGTCCCAATGTGGCACAACAACAAAATCTATTATTTATCAGATGAAGGACCGTCAAAGCGCTACAATATTTGGGTATATGATCTCGACAAAGCCAGTAACACGCAATTGACAAAGTTTACGGAGTTTGATATACATTTCCCTTCTATTGGTCCCAATAATCTTGTTTTTGAGGCCGGAGGAGATCTTTACCTGATGAATCTGAATGATGAAAAATATAAAAAACTGAATATCAATATTATAGCAGATAACATCTCAACAGTTACTAAAACTGAAAAAGTAGCCAATTACCTGCAAAACGGATGGGTATCACCCGATGGGAATCGCGTTGTGCTCGAGGCGCGGGGAGATTTGTTTTCACTGCCGGCTGAAAAAGGATATGTCAAAAACTTAACAAATTCCAGCGGTACGGCAGAGCGAAGTCCCTCCTGGTCGCCGGATGGTAAAAAGATTGCATTCTGGAGTGATGAATCAGGCGAATATGAATTGTACATTTATGATAGAAAAAGCGACCAAAAACGGAAATTAACTAATTATGGCCCTGGATTCAGGTATCGCATTTTTTGGTCTCCTGACAGTAAAAAACTGGCGTTTGTTGAGCAAACCCAAAAGATCAGGATCTTTGATACCGAAACCAACGCCACTACCGATATTGACAAGGGGCTTTGGATGGCTCACGGGGGGCTTTCAAATTTCCAGGTAAGCTGGTCTTCTGACAGCCGATGGATAGCCTACTCCAGGGGGTTAGCCAACCGGCATAATGCTATTTTTGTATATGACTTTAAAAACAAAAGCCGTCACCAATTGACCAGTGGTTTTTATCACGACTATGCTCCAGCCTTTGATCCGGATGGAAAGTACCTGTATTTTCTGACGAACAGAAGCCTTTCCCCGGTTTACAGTGACATGGACAATACCTTTATTTATCCAAACACCACCCAGCTGGCTGCTGCCTCTTTGAGAAAAGACGTGGCATCTCCTATGGCGCCTGAAAATGATGAAGTTGAGGTCAAAGAGGATGATGAGGACAAGGCGCCTGAAAAAGGAAACAAAAAGAAAAAGAATGGCGATAAGGAGGATGACAAAAAGGACGATACTGAAAAACCGGTGGAGATTGCGCTGGATGGCTTCGAGGAACGCATGGTCATTTTACCTCCGGCCCCGGGGAATTATAATAATGTACAGGCGGTTTCAGGCAAAGTAATTTACCACCAATACCCTAATTCAGGCTCCAGGGAGAAAAAGAGCCCGGTCAAATATTTTGACCTGAAGGAAAGGGAAGAAAAATCCATCATCGACAATAGCAATTTTTACCAGCTTTCGGCAAATGGAAAAAAAATGTTGGTGCGGCAGAATGGTAACATAGCAGTAATTGACGTGAAGCCAAATCAGAAGATCGAAAAGAAGGTACCCACCGGCGACATGGAAATGACGGTAAACCCCAAAGAGGAATGGAAGCAGATTTTTAACGACAGCTGGCGATTTCAGCGGGATTATTTCTATGACAAAAAAATGCATGGCGTCGATTGGGACGGGCTACGTTTGAGATACGGAGCGCTTATTGATGACGCCATTACCAGATGGGATGTAAACTACGTAATCGGAGAATTGATAGCAGAGTTAAATGCCTCTCACACCTATCGTTTCGGTGGCGATATCGAAAGGAGCAAATATCGTAATGTCGGTTATCTGGGTGTTGACTGGGAAATAGCGAACGGGTATTACAGGATCAAGCATATTGTAAATGGCGCACCGTGGGATGCCGAAGTGCGGTCCCCCTTAGCCATGCCCGGTGTGGATGTTAGCGAGGGAGACTACGTGCTGGCAGTAAATGGCGTTAAAATGGACATTACCAAGGATCCTGCAGCTGCCTTCCAAGGACTCGCAAATAAAACCGTAGCCCTTACCGTTAACAGCGCCCCCACGCAATCCAATTCCCAAACTGAAGTGATTAAGCCGCTCCGTTCTGAAGCCAGGCTACGTCACCTGGAATGGATCAATGCCAACCGGCTAACAGTTGAAAAAGCCACCAATGGCCGCGTAGGATATGTCTACGTACCCAGCACAGGCCGCGATGGTCAAAACGAGCTGATCAGGCAGTTTCTCGGGCAGATCGATAAGGAAGGGCTCATTATTGACGAACGCTTTAACAATGGCGGGCAGATACCTGATCGATTTGTTGAAATGTTAAACCGTAAACCACTGGCTTACTGGGCAGTAAGAGATGGAAAAGATTGGGCCTGGCCACCGTTTGGACATTTTGGTCCGAAGGCCATGCTTATTAATGGTTGGGCAGGTTCAGGCGGGGATGCTTTTCCTGATTATTTCAGAAAGCTCGGCATCGGACCACTGATCGGAGCCCGGACATGGGGTGGTCTTATAGGCATATCCGGTGCGCCCAGTTTAATCGATGGCGGCGGCGTTACAGTGCCGACGTTTAGCATGTATGATCCTGATGGAGAATGGTTCAAGGAGGGCCATGGTGTAGATCCCGATATTGAGGTTTTGGAAGATCCGGGTAAACTTGCCCAGGGCATCGATACGCAATTGCAACGCGCCATTGAATATATGAATGAGCAGCTTAAAAACAAGCCCTACGTCAAACCTGAACACAAGCCCTACAGAACCCGGTAAAATATGGGAGCCCCCCTGCCTTGCAGGTGGGTTTGAATTGGTGCTACGCTATCGTTCGATACAGAAATTTGGTACTCCTTCAGTAAGGAACCAGACCCTCCATGCCTTGTGCCTTTCGCAAGATGGCAATTTGGCCCAAATGCCATGCTTCGTGGTATAACCAGAAGACAAAGGCGCCTCGAATAGTATTGATGCCATGGGGTAGTTCATAGCCAATTTCAGCTTCCAGGCTTGCGCGATCCTGTAGCATCAATTGATCAAAGATCCTGGTAGAGACTTCCTGCCATACCTTTGAAAGCGTCGTCAGGTCGGGATATTGGTTATCCGGGTCATAGGCTTTCTTGAAAGCCGGGCTCCAGGGGTACTCGCGCTTCTCACCCAAAAGTTCCAGAAGATGGATGCGGCTGTTTGTCAGGTGGCCGGCGATCCACAAAATGGCATTGGTATTTTCCGCCATTCTGAATAAAGACGCTTCCCTTGTTAGAGATGCTATTCGCTCATCAAATAACTGGCTGTTAAATTTTAATAATTCCAGCACATCATATTGTATCGCTTTGTCCATGGTTGGTTTGTTTTAAATTTAGGTATTCATGCATCTTATCAAACATCGCTTCCCATGCCTTTGTACGGCGCTCCATATTTTCGGGTACCAGGGTGAACTCCTGTTTGAATGACATTTGTGTTTTCCCATCGCTTAGGGTTGAAAGGCGTATGGTCACCAGGCTCTCTCCTATCCTGCTCATGGTGGTTCCCACATACCTCAAGGTAAAAATTAACATCCGGGGAGGGTTTATGTCCTTGTAAGTTCCCTCAATATTGAATGCGGGGCCATGGTCATCCTCCAGGTAAAAGATGTATTTACCTCCCTTACGTAGATCTATGTCGACTTTGCGGGTTCGCATACCGGGTGGTCCAAACCATTGTACAACGTAATCCGGGGCCGTCAATGCCTCGAAAACGACTTCCGGAGGCTGATTAAATTCCCGGGTCAGGAAGACAGTATTCATTTTTTGGATTTAGATGGTTTTGAATCAAGAAAGCTTTGTAAAGCATCAAAATTATGTTGCCAAAAAGCGTGATTTTTAGCGATCCAGAAAGCCGCCTCTTCCAACGGCGCCGCATTATAAGAACAGATAAAATGTTTTCCGTCCCTTCTTCTTGTTAACAAACTGGCTTTCTCAATTAGTAAAAGGTGTTTGGAAACAGCCTGAAAACTTATGTCGTAGTGACCGGCTATTTCCATAACCGAATAATCTTTTTCCTTTAACCGCGAAATAATGGATCGGCGAGTGGGGTCGGATAAAACCGCAAAAACCCTGTCTAACCTGGATTGATAAGTTTTAGGCATGATCCGGACTTTCAAAAAACTCCCAGGCCGATGCGACCAGAGAAAGATTTTCAGCCTTGGGGGGTATTTCCGGTTCACTGGCTTTCAACTCTGCGCGAAAAGTATTGAACGACGGCAATTCACTGACGATATTACCGGTTTGCTGATCGGGATACATGGCAAAATGCAGAAATGTTTTCCCATCCTCCAGCAGAAAAGAGCTGTATTTTATATTTGGATTGTTCATGGCCCTCAGGTCGGCCATCACCTTGCTGATGTTTTCCTTGTTCTTCTGAACATAGTCATCTTTTACGGTATACTGTACTTTGACAATTTTCATTCAACTATATGGTTTAATATAACTAATAATATCTTTTACGAACATTCAACAAAAAGGTTGAACGTTTGTGCTGAAAAATTTTGCGGTCACAAAAAGTCTTTAGAATTGTAGATAGTGGATATCGCCCGGGTAGTTAAACGTCAATTACAACTATTGGGAAATTGGCAGGGTCCTTATGGCAATACCAAATCCTTATAAATGAAAAAATTGATTTTGATAATATCAGCTGGCGCTTTCTGCGCATGCTCGGATGACGATGGCCCTGCCATCGCTAACGATTTAAATGGCCAATGGCATCTGATCGATGTAACTTGTGAGTGTATGCCTGCCAATTTGGTGGCCGGAGATCACACTTGGGATTTTGACTTATCTAAAAAGCAGCTAAGTGTTGTCAATAATGTGGACAAACCACTTCAAATACTAAAAACCGGTAGCTATGCATTTAAAATTGAACCCGGCGAAATAACCATCCAATCGGTGACTTATGATTATTATTTTGAAAAAGGTCAATTATTTTTGGCCGATCATCCCGAAGTAGATGGTCCGCTGATGGAGTTTGAACGGGTTAATCAAGAAGTCCCGTAAACCTCAATCAAGGAGCAGGTCAAGCCTTCGGCAGGCCTATCCCGGTTTAATGATAAAGTTATCAGATCCATCCAATGGCAGAAAAACAGTATAAGCCGTTTTTCTGCCTTTTTCTCTCCTGCTTTTTTCTCGTTATTCCGATCTTAACTTATTTGCAGGATTCATCAATGCCGCTTTCACAGATTCAAAACCCACCGTCAGGGTGGCAATAAGCACCACCAAAAAACCTGCTATTGCAAACACGTTCCACGTAAGTGGAATCTGGTACTCAAAGTCACGCAACCAAAAATCCATTATATACCAACCGATTGGAACCGCCAAAACCAAAGAAACCACGACTAATCTCAGGAAGTTCAGGGTTAGTAGCTTCAAAATGATCCGGACTGATGCCCCGAGCACTTTACGAATGCTTATTTCCCGGCCGCGCTGTTCAACCATAAAGGCTGAAAGGCCAAAAAGTCCCAGGCAGGCCACGACTATGCCAAAAATAGCAAAGGCTGAAAACAAGTCGCCTGTCCGCCGGACATCGGCATACATTCGGGCATAGCTTTCATCGAGGAATGTATATCGAATCGGTTGATTTGGTTTGAACCGGTCCCAAACACCGGTAATAGAAGATAAGGTATGCGCCATATCCCCTGTATTTACTTTGACGGACAGAATTGTTCCATACCCGCTACGCACCATCGCAAGCCCTTCAATTTTCCCCTTGAGCGTCTCGAAATGAAAGTCCTCGACAACGCCTACCACCACCCATCTGTCAGAATTCATGATCCTTTCCCCAACTGGGTTTTTCAGACCCAACTGTTTGGCCATCGTCTGATTAATAACAATTGCCGCTGAATCAGAGGCTATATCATTGGAAAAATTTCTTCCTTCTACCAGCTTCATCCCCATGACATCAATATAATCGGGGTCTACTCTCCAGATTTGTGCACCAATTCCAACATCAATCTTGTCGCGTCCATCTTTCCAAAACATGTTACCATTCCGTTTGGTACCTTTCACGGGTAAATAGCTGCTTAGTGCCACGTGCTTTACCTTTGAAAGGCCTAATAGCTCTTCTTTCAGCAAAGGCAACTTTTCTCCCAGTGTATTGGTACCATGAAGCATAATTACCTGTTCTTTATTAAAACCCAGTTTTTTATTAAGAATGAACTGCATCTGTTGGTGTACGACAAAGGCGCCGACTATCAGAACCGTCGATGTTGTAAACTGAAATACCACGAGGCCGCTCCTCAGAAAAGAATTCTTACTGCCACTGGCAAGCCTTCCTTTCAAAACGCTAATGGGCCTAAAAGAGGATAAATAAAAGGAAGGATACAGTCCGGACAGCAGGCCGATAACCAGCGCAAACAAAACCAGTGTAGGGATAAACCACCATGCTGTTATTGGGAAAACAAGGTCTTTGCCCGCTACGGCATTAAAAAAAGGCATGGCCATCATGGCCAACAGGACACCTAACAATACTGATATAGCGCTAAAGATAACAGACTCGGTCAGGAACTGCTGAATAAGGTTACCGCGATGGGATCCCACGACTTTTCTCAAACCAACCTCTTTGGCCCTGTTGGCGGATTTTGCAGTAGAAAGGTTAATAAAATTGACACAGGCCAATAGCAGTATAAAAGCGGCAATCGCAGCGAAAAACCAGACGATTTGTATATCGCTAACTTCCAGAAAATCAGAAATATCCTTAGATCTCAAATGGATGTCTCCTACCGGTTGTAACACGAGCGAATGATATTTTCTGGCTTTATCAGATCCCTGATGTCCTTGCTTTTGCGAATAATCGATGATATAATTATCGCGAACCGACAGGAGTTTTTCTTCCAATGCATCAGGGTCCGTCCCGGGGCGGACCTTAATGTATGGGCTGTAATTCCAACAGCACCAACTAGTCTGTTCCCCGTTCCAGAATTCCAGGCCGCTGAGGGTAATCAAGAAGTCGATTCCTTCAATATGAGTGTTTTTCAAATTCTCCATAACACCCCCAACTACATAAGGTTCGGATTTGTTATCATTGAGAATAACAATTTTACCCACTGGATTTTGATTGGGAAAATACTTCTCTGCCTTTCTTCTGGAAATTAATATCGAACCAGGTTCTGAAAGCGCCTGTGCCCTTTTTCCATAGACCATGGGGATCTGTAGCATCTCGATAAACTCCTGGTCAGCGTAGGCGAAACGCTCTTCAAAGACATTCGTTGCCTGATCTGCAGGCCTGAATAGGTTACCGCCGGCCTTAAACCATCCGTCAAAGGCTATCAATCGGCCACATTGCTCAATATCGGGAAAATTCTCTTTCAGCACAGCGGAGATAGGAGCGGGAAAAGAGGTTCCCTTCCAACTGTCAGCCGGGTCATCACTTTTGTAAATTACGCGGTAGAGCAACTCACCGTTTTCATAGTGTTGGTCGACGCTGAGTTCGTCTCTCACAAACAAGGTGATGAGGAGACAAATGGCAATACTCAGCGAAAACCCACCAATTTTGATGGCCGAATACATTTTGTACTTAAGGATATTTCTCCAGGTGATCTTTGTAAAATTTCTGAACATGGCAATATAGTTTGTATGAGGTGAGAAAGGTTTCTTCTTGAGGGCAAAGGGTTGCAGAAAAAGAATCACATTAAACACAAAAAGCCAATTAGCCCGTCTTCTACCGATCTCAGCGCACCGCCTGGCATGAAGCTCCAGCAGGTCACCCAGCACCGCATCGGTCAGGTGATGGCTACAATACCATTCAAAAAACCGGACAGCCCACTTCGGAGGTTGATAGTTACTTTTCATATCCCGCCTCCTTGCCAAATTATTTTAGGAACCTGTTTCCACATCGAATTCCGCAGCTCTTTAACTTTATTGAGTGCCATAATTCCGGCTTGTGTGAGCTGATAAAGGCGCTTTTCTCTCCCACCCCTTCTGGTAGTGGCTCCTCCCATGTGAGATTTCAGATAACCTTTGTCTTCCAGGCGCACCAAAGTTTTGTGTACGGAGCTTATCAGAATTTTCCTGTCTGTCTGCTTTTCCAACTTGTCGATAATGGATAAGCCGTAGGCATCATCGTATAATATAGCAACTGTCAATAAAACGAGTTCTTCAAACTCTCCTAAATGTGATCCTTTCATATTATTTGTTTCACCTTTGTCTCTAAAAGACGCCGAAAAAATTAAAAGGTTGCATCATCGATAAAATAATGTCAAAATAAGAAGTATCATCAGTGCACTATGAGCACTTTGGGATGCCCATGAACGTACTTAAACGTTTCTTAGCGCTGCATTCACATCATTTGATTGGTGGTGATCCTTTTGGTTCCGTGGATCTCACTGCCATCAATACCAGCGTAACCCTTTTCAATTATCGGGAGACTTAATTTTTGCCAGCACATTAATGGCCAGATAGCCGCTCCCTCCCTTATTAACCAGTTTCCAGCCGTCTTTTTTCAAGTATTTCATAACATATTTATTGTGAAAACCATGGGCCACCAGTATGGCCTGACCGTTGTCTTGTGCCTGCCGTGCCAGAAATACTGCATTGTCCCTGGCCCTTGATTTTGCTTCTCCGAAAGACTCTATTTGTTTATCATTCAACCCCATGAGCCAAAGAACTCTCGAGGTCCCGAGCCAAAATCCCAGTGGCAGCTTCATGTTGATAAAGCCCATTACCTTTCGTTCAAATTCGCGAAAACGTGGATCTTCTACTAATCGAAGCCTATTTTTAAATAACAGCTGCGCTGTATGCCTGGCCCTGGGTAAGGAGCTATGATATACTTTATCTGTTTTGATACCCTCCAGACAGTGGAGCTCCTCGTTAAAAGGTATCACTCCCACAGAATCATAAGCCCTAACATAGTCCATGGCAGCCTGTCTTCTCCGCCAACCTTTTTTGTTAAGATCTGGCTCACCATGCCGTATGAGCAGTATCTGATGGATACTATCAGAAGGATCTTCAAAAATGCGTAAACACGCGCCAGGTTCTTGGCTGCTGTAATACTTTTTTAATGGTTTCAATGTATTTTGTTGAGCAATGGCACAGTAACCCCAAAATAATACAACTACTGCCACTATATATTTGATTGATGAACGGCACACCGCTTTAAGATTTCCGGATAAGATTTTCATGTGCCCAAAGATATGGAATATTAATCGGAATGTTCGGTACGCTACCTTCAATACAAAGCACATGTCAAATTTAACGGTAGGCATATCAAGTCAACGATATTCGGAAAAATGATCTGGCTTGTCAGGGTTAAAATATACACTCCGGGTCCGGTAAGTTTCTGTTCCCCTGTCTAAGGTGTTTCGCGTACTGTCCAGGCAGCTGCTACAGAAGGCTGGTCTTCCAGCTCCATTGTTGTCCACGCAGATTTACCGGCAATTCTCAGTGGCTGGTTTATCATTCCCGGTCCACGGTTTACAGCTGGGTTTGATCTTTTATGAAAGGGCACATTGTTTTCTTCAATAAAACTGCCGTTCAGGCTGCTTCGGATCATTTCTACCGCTGCATTTTCACTGCCAGAAGATTTGACATTGCGGTATTTTGCAGCCTGGTTAGTAAACAAGGCGTCAGTAAACTTCTCCTCGTAAGCTATCATACGCTCATAGTGGGTTCCTATCCCGTTAGCTGCTACCGGTACAGCTGACGATTTCTCAGATATGGCCACTACTTTTACCGTCTCATTAGCAAACTGTACCGCGTTATCTGACGACACGGTACTGAAAAAAGCATTGCCGGCTGTCATACCTTCTACCGTCTTTCGGTCATCGTAATCGGTTCCACTTGTTTCCATAGAATTATAAACAAAATTGGCATGGCGTACCGGCGCCGATCGAAGTCCGCCAAGGTGTACGATAACCGGTCCCGATCCGGCATTTGCCGGTACTTGGACTTTGAGTTCGGTATTGGTAACTGCTTCCACCAGGACGGCATTTTTCCCGTTGATAGTCACCTGATCCAGCTCGGAAATAAATCCATTGAAATTGGTTCCGGTGATCACAATGATTTCACCGCCACTGCCGTGATTAGGATTGACTCCTGTAATTATCGGGCAGTCGAGGCATATGTCTTCGGGATTTTCCTCACATGAGCCCAACTGCAATAATACGGTCAGGCTCAACATCACGAATAACTTGAATCTAGGCGAATTCGTATTTTTCAAATTTCTGGAATTCTGTTTTACACTGTTACATAAAGGTTTATGTTGTTCGAAACCCAGTTATCGTTTTAAGTTTTATAATACGACAAAGCTAAGAGAGAATTCAGAGGGAGGGTTAGCAGAATAGTTCCAAAAACTAGCAAAATTGTTCCAAAAATTACCAAAAATGGCAAACTGCAAATAATTGCATTAACAAATGTACCCGGCTACCGGTAGATTTGAGGCTTAATGCCACCTGCTTTCAGATGCAGGAGCAACCTTTTGAAAAGCCTGAAAATTGTATTGACCAGCCAGTCGATTGACTTATCTATCTGATAAGAATACCTGATTCTCGACGCCATAATTGACTTTGATGGCCTTCATAAGATCATGGTTATTTCCGGCGAGTATAAATGTGCCGCGTTTTGTCTGAATTTTTGCCAGCTCCTTTGTGTCATGTCTTAAATAGAAGCCGCTCTTCGAAAAGGGAACTGCCTTAAAGTTTCCCTTGCCATCGCCGGCCAGGAAATTACCATAACTCGCGTCATTACGGGTAGTTTCTACTTCTGCTACATACAAATTTCCGGCAACTATGATATCCTTGTGGCCATCCTGATTAAAGTCATCAGCTATGATACCATTGATACTTGAAATTTGAGCGGCGTTGGGAAGCTTTTTAAATTCAAACTTATCTGCTCCCTTATTTTCAATATAGGTGCTGGCAAAGGTCCAGGCCTGAAGGTGTACGGAGGCCTCTAAATCCTGGCTTGAATACACATCCACCAGCGAAGCATCTGCAAATGAGTTATAGTCTTTGTATTTGAGTTTAATGTTAGGGATTTGTTGAGAGGAACATTGCCTGCCTCTTACAGGGTACTGGACCCCGCTGTTGTAATAACCCAATACAATATCCAAATGACCGTTTTTGTCATAGTCGTAAGCGTAGACATCAAATGATTCTTTTTCATTTGCCTGGTATTTGTAATTTAACCCCAGGTTACCGGCCACCAAATCCATGTCACCGTCTTTGTCAAAATCCTCCGCAATGATACTGTACCACCAACCTGTAGATTTGTCGAGCCCAAAATCACTGGTTTTATTGTCAAATCTCTTTCCGGTATTTTTCAGGAATGTGACGGGCATCCACTCTCCTACCACCACGAGATCCAGTTGCTCATCCTGATCGAAGTCAACCCATACGGCGTCTGTCACCATTCCCGCCTCCAGCAAATAGGGAGCAATATCAGGTGTGACGTCTGTAAAACTAACCTCTCCGTCCACCAGCCCATCATTTCTCAAAATAAAGCTCCTGGCAGGCAGGGGATACGATCGGGGTACTACCCTGCCACCTATAAACAGATCAAGATCGCCATCACCGTCATAATCCGCTGCCTTGACTCTTGAACCGCTGGAAAGCATTTCGGGAAGCGCATTAACGGCCTTTTTAAAGTTACCCTGGCCATCGTTAAGATATAGCCGGTCGCGAAGCTCCCTGGCGCCCTCTTCAAATTCACTGCCACCGCTTACCACATATAGATCCAGATCCTTGTCTCCATCGGCGTCAAAAAAGGTAGCACCCATGTCTTCTTTGTCCCTGTCCTCCAGCCATGCTGCCGTTTTTGAAATCGTGAAGGTACCATCATCATTTTGTAAATGTAATGCCCCCACGCTATCCACGGCAGCGCCAATGTAAAAATCCTGTAGTTGATCGCCATTTACATCACCCACGGCCAGGCCCGGACCATTCCTTGAATAAACGTGTGGAAGCAAGACTTCATACTGAAAATCATTGTAGTTATTCTCCTGATGCCTGTAGGTAATACCCAATTCCTTGGTGGCATCTTCAAAAAGCGACTTCTTTTTATCGGCCATCGCCTGACTTACCGGCGGACTTTTAGCATCTTGATAATCAATCGTGACCACCTGGTTTCCCTGTACATTGGTTAATGTCTGCGTTTTTCCATCCACCCAGGTCACTATTATCTCCTCCACCACTTTTTCGTCAGCGAGCCCAAAGTGAATCAAAGGTTCTACGGATGATTGAAATCCCCTGGTCATCGTGTGCTGATGATGTTGCCTGCCGCCTGGGGTTTTTATCACCATCCTGGTACCCAGGCCCAATGGATTTTTTTGGTTTCCTTTTAATTTAATCCTCAAATGATTGCCAAGCTTCAGGTCACTGACCTTATTCTGAAATATCGTGGACGGTTCGCCGATATTATTGATGACAACATCCAGGTCTCCATCGTTATCCAGGTCTGCATAGGTGGCCCCGTTGGAAAAGCCTATGTGACTTAGCCCCCAATCCTCGATTACGTTATCAAAAGTCAGATCACCGTTATTTCTGAAGGCGTAATTATCAATCTTCTCAGAGGGGATATTCCGGCTTAACTCCAGATAATCAAAGCTTTCTCTTGTCTTTCGATCGGCTTTATCTATTTTCTGAAAGTAATCTTTGTTATTAATATCTTTCCTTGTTCCATTGGTGATGAAAATATCCTTCCACCCATCATTGTCTAAATCTGCAAACAAGCCGGCCCAACTCCAATCGGTCGATGAGGTACCGGTCAATCGGGCTATATCACTAAAATGAGGAAGTCCGTCATCTGTTACACCGTTGTTGAGTTGCAAGGCATTTTGCATATATTGATAGTGCATGCCAAGGCCTACAATCTCGTAAAATCCAGCCGGATTCATGCTGGCCATATTTGCCTTGTTTCTACGGTTATCTTCCGGCGTCATATCCATCTGTATGATATCCAGCAGGCCGTCATTGTTAAAATCGCCGGCATCAGTACCCATGCCGAAAAAAGCCGTATGCTGCGTGGTTTCTTTTATTTTCTCACTAAATGTACCGTCGCCATTGTTGAAATAGAAGTGGTCCGGAGAGGCAAAGTCGTTAGAGACGTAAATATCTTCCCACCCATCGTCATTGAAATCGCCTACCGTCGCATTTAACGATAAACCAAAATTGAGAAGGCCTGCTTCTTCTGTGACATCTTCAAACGTTCCATCCCCTTTATTGCGATACAGTTTGTCGGAATGTTCAGGCTTTTTTTCATTCATTTTAAACTTATAGGCAAAATTGATGGTTTTGAAGCTGGTATAGGGATAGTTGGCCACATATAAATCCAAATCGCCGTCACGGTCATAATCAAAGAAAGTACCCTGCGTGGTGTGCCCCTCATCGGCGATACCCAATGCTTCGGCCTGTTCTGTAAAAGTTGGGACACCGTCTGCTGTCGCCCCATCATTGATGTACAGCAGGTTTTTGGTGGAAGCGAATTTTCCGGAGACACTTACATAAATATCCAGCCAGCCATCCGCATTGACATCTGCCATGGTCACGCCAGTCACCCATCGGTCGTCACCAGCCACTTTTGACCGGTCGGTGACATCTTCAAATTCGAGCCCTCCTTTATTCAAATACAATGCATTTTTCACCCTGTTTCCAGTGAAATATATATCCTGGAGACCGTCATTGTTTACATCTCCAACGGCCACGCCACCTCCCATATAAATGTAGGGGTACGTGAAATAATTTATGATAGAGTCCTCAATGATATCGTTGGTAAAGGTTACCCCACTCTGATCGGGGCCCAGCTTATCAAATATCGACACAACTTTTTTATCATGATCAAATCCGGTCTCGCGCCCATCTTTAACGCAAGACGACATACACAGAATCAGCGAAATTGTCAATATGGTCAATCTCATATTTATGGGTTCTTTGGGAATGTTGTTGAAACTTAAAGGGAACAAAACGGCTGAAGATCTTTTTTTACCAGACCTATACTATATGCATCCACTTTTCTATCAAAAATAACAATAAAAAAGCAGGAACTTTTAAATCTTACCATTTTGTAAAATGCTTTTATGTGCTTTGGAATCGATATCCATCCAATAACGCCCCGTATTGATCATAAAAAAGTTTAAATTAACAAAGGCAAGAAACTGCTTTCTCGCCTTTGTTAAAAAAATCAGATATCGTAAGGTTTAATTGAATCCTACGTTTTGTTTCAAGACATCTGTACCCTGAAGATCAATTTCATTTTGAGGGATTGGCAAATATTCATTTTTATTCGCCGTGAAAGATGCCCCTGCAAATGGTGAATTTAGAAACTGGTCCTCGTGTTGCAAATAAGCATTCAACACGTCATTGGCTATACCCCAGCGTACCAGGTCGTAAAAACGATGTCCTTCTCCTGAAAGCTCCAGCTTACGTTCAAAACGTACAGCAGTTCTTGCCTCATCCTGGCTGCCAAATGCGGTGTACGTATCAATAACATAATTGGCCGCATCGGAACCGCCGGCATCCTGCACTGGTGAATTTATGGCTCTGGTGCGTACTCTGTTCACTAAATCGAGCGCAGCTGGCAAATTGTTTAATTCAACTTCTGCTTCTGCAGCCATCAACAGTACATCTGCAAATCTGATGATATTATAATTTACAGCTGTATAACCAGGTGTCCAGGAGCTGGCATCATTTTCGGTACCTTCACCCGCCTGATAATACATAAACTTTTTAGGAGAATATGGCCCGCCATAAGCCTGATCACGAATCCAATCGAATCCGGGGTGAGGTCCCCAATCCAGGAAAGGAATACCACGCCTTCCGATTGAATGATCCAATCTCGGATCAAGATTGCCATCATCCGGTGTGAAAGCATCACCACTTTGTAGTCCTAAATCGGTCACCAAAGCATTGGCAGGATCGTTATAGGAATTGTCCAGTAATGGTAACCCGTTGGCATCGGTACGGAAAGAATTTGCCAGATCAAAGCTTGGCTGAAAGAAACCGCAACATCCCCCCGGACGATCAGGCCCGGCAGTGCCGTGTGGGAAATTCAGCACCATGTTGGCATTTGCATTCTGTACGCTGCCCGTTCCTGCAGCCGCCTGGGCAGCAAAAACAGATTCCTCGTTGTTGTCGTTGGTAGATCTGAAAGCATCGGCATAAAATGGTACCAGGCCATATGGTTGACCGCCTGTAGTTACACCGCTGGTGATCACCTGGTCAAATATCCCTTTGGCTTCAGAGAATTTTCCCTGAAACAAAAAGGTCTTACCAAGATAAGCGCCGGCAGCCCATTTGTTTGCCCGCCCTACTTCCGACTGTGTATCAGGCAGGTTATCAAAGGCAAACTGAAAGTCTGCTTCTATCATAGGCCAGAGATCGGCGTCGTTAGTCACAGGTTCAATGCCATCCCAGCTTTCATCTACATAAGGGGTATTATTAAAATTCTTTTTCATATCAAAATAATAATGCCCCCTCAAAAATCTGGCCTCCGCTATTATTCTGGTCTTGACGGCGTCAGCAACACCTTCTTCGGCCATACCTGCCAATCTAATAGTAGAATTGGCCCTGGCTATTCCCTCGTAGAGTATAGTATATTTCTGAGCCACTGAGGAGTTGTTCGTCTGTACGCTAAATGCCTGAATTTCATTCACCTGCGATTGGTCACCGGCATTGGTACCTTTATTGGCATCCCCACCTAAAACGCTACCCCAAAACCAGTTGGAGGCGTCTGAATAAAATGGGTTCGCAATCCCGTTGGCACCAGCCCTACCTAAAAGCATACTATAGGTGGCAATCAAGGAACCTTCCAAACCAGCCTCTGTGGAAAGTTCAGCCTCTCCCAACGATCCGGTAGGGGCCACCTCCAAAAAAGAATCTTTACACGCCACCGTTGATATTACTAATACCAAAAGTGTCAATGAGATTAACTTTGTTATTTTCATAATCTTAATATTTTATACAAATACGTTTAAGTCGTTAGACATATTTAGTTAATAATGAAGTTTGCTGATCAAAAGGCAACGTTTACGCCCATTGTCCATGTACGAGTGATTGGAATATTACCCAAATCAATTCCAAAATTTGTATCAGCCGCACCACCTACGCTTGGATCCAACCCATCATAGCCACTAATTGTGAACACATTATTGGCGCTGACAAATACCTTTAGTTTCTCCATCCTCAACTTAGTTAAGATTTGTATTGGAAGATTATATGATAAAGTGACGTTTTGCATACGGAAGTAAGACCCGTCCTCCACATAGAAAGAGTTAGACTGTGTGTTGGTACTGAAGTTCGATATATTTTCAAATATCGGGATCTCCCCCGACCTGTTCTCAAAAGTCCAGGAATCCTTCACTCTGGAGCTTATGGCCGCTCCCGGGAAAAGTGGATAGAAATCAGTGAACAACTTGGAAATGTTATAAATTTCATTACCTATAGAAGCAAATGAATACATTTCCAGCTCAAAATTTTTGTAATTGAGTTTAATCGTCAGACCTCCGGTGAAATCCGGCACAGGGTTACCCAAAGTTGTGCGGTCCTCAAGGTTGATCACACCATCATTATTCAGGTCGGCAAAACGGAAACGACCAGGCGCTGCACCTTCCTGGGTTGGTGCGTTATCCACTTCCTGCTGATCTGCAAAAAGTCCCTGTACTTCAAAGCCGAAAAAGGCTGATAAGGGATGACCCACCTGATTCAGAACCGGTGTTATACCACGATAGCTTGCACTACGATCCGGAAGGTCTTCCAAACCTGGCGCCAGCTTCACGATTTCATTTTTCAGGAAACCACCATTCAGGGTAACTTCGTAACCCAGTTCAGAGCTTAGGTTCCCCTTGGTAACAATTTTAAGATCTATTCCCTTATTTTCCATTTCACCAACATTTACGAAGGGTGCGTTGGCAAAATTACCGCTTTGTACGGTTACCGGTAAACGGAATAACAGATCTTCGGTCTTTTTATGCCACAAGTCAAGAACTACATCCACTCTGCCGTCAAATAAAATCGCATCAATACCGATGTTAGTCGTAATTGCTTTTTCCCATTGCGCTGCGGGGTTACCTATTCTTGTTCGGTAAAATCCCTGAGCTGCGCCGGCGTTGGTACCACCAATGTCATAACTGGATTGACCAAGTCCGGTACCGAAGAGGCTAAACTGGTTATTGGGATCCACGTTATTGGAATTACCGATAATGCCATATCCTCCGCGTATTTTCAAATCGTCGACCCAGGCTACACCATCCATAAAGCTTTCAGAAGACATACGCCATGCCACGGAAAAGGCCGGGAAGGTTCCCCATCGATTTTCCGAACCAAATCGGGAAGAGCCATCGCGACGTATCACGACAGACGCTAAATATTTGTCCTGGAAATCATAATTTACCCTTCCAAAGAAAGAAGAGAAATTTACGCCGTTGTCATTAAATCCGTTGACCACCTGGGATCCTACGGTAGTTAAGGTCACGAAATCAGTATTTTGAGAGAAAGGATTAATACCCGAAGCCTGAATTGAACTGAATGTACCCTGATTCAAGGCCTCCTGACCAACTAAGATGTCAACTTTGCTATCTCCAAAGCTCTTTTTATAATTGGCAGTATTAGTCCAAACCCATGAAGTGAAGAAGTTTGAATTTTGTCCAAAACCAAATGACGAGTTATTTTCAGAGTTTTCGTACTGGCGTCTCGTGAAAAATTTCGACTGCACTGATTGAAATCTTCCACCAAAACTGGTACGCAATACCAGGTCTTCAATGGGTTCTACTTCGAGGTAAACATTACCAAAAGCCTCAGCAGAAAAACCTCGGTTGTTTCTCTGTCCGTCCAGGTTAGCTACCGGGTTACGAGGGTTGTTGAAACCGGGTGCGGCCGTACCTGCATATCCGCCAAATTCGTCAAAAACCGGAATAATCGGAGACATTCTGGATGCATCCAGGATCACATTTTCGTCATCGGCAGATCCTCTTCCTCCATCTGAACCAAACAGAAGACGGGTAGAACGATAAGTGGCTTGTATATTTTCGCCTATCCGCACTTTATTCGGTATGATATCAAATTCACTGTTTACGCGGAACGAATAACGACGCAGTAGTTGGTGATTCAGGATACCATCTTGCTCTAAAAGGCCCAGACCGAAGTAAAAGCGGCTGTTTTCGCCACCACCTGACATACCAATATTATGGCGTTGGACAAAGGCATTCCCGGTAATGGCATCATACCAGTCCGTTCCTTCCTTATTAGCCCGTACCACCTGGTAAATGGAACCTGCTTCGGGATCAATGTTATAAAGCTGCGCTTCCGCAGCCAGATCGACCGTACCAACTACACCTGACTGGCTACCTACTAACAAGTAATCAGGAATTACGGGTTGATCTCCGGTGCCGTATTGCGGATGATTAAATTCCGGCGCCTCATTATTCTGTGTTGCGGCATTTCTAATGGCATTCCAGGTCCATTCAGCCTGCTCCTGGGGATTTAAAACCGGGGGTCCTTCTCCAGGGGTAGTAACACCCACCATACCGTCGTAGGTAACTTTCAGTTTTTGTTTGCCTTTCTTGCCTCTTTTAGTGGTGTAAACGATCACACCACCTGCTGCCCGTGCCCCGTAGATAGAAGCTGCTGTCGCATCTTTCAGCACGGTTGTGGATTCAATATCATCGGGCGCCAGGAAATCAGTAGATCCCACCGGCACACCATCTACGATGTACAAAGGTTCGTTACCTCCAAGGGCTCCAAAACCTCTTACCCTAACAATACTGGTTGTACCAGGCTGGCCATTAGTAATAACCGTGACACCTGCTACCCTACCCTGCAATTGCTGCTCCACGTTGCCGGAAGGCGAAACTTGTAATGCTCTTGCCTCAACGGTTGATACTGAACCGGTTGTTTCCCGCCTTTTGTCTACGGAATAACCTGTTACAACCACTTCGGACAGCGCTTGAGAATCAAATCCCAAATTCACGTCGATTACCGACTGTGCTCCAACTGTAAATTCCTGGGTTTCATATCCCACGAACGAAAATACCAATACATCCTGATCGGAATTGACATTAATTGAGTAGTTACCACCAGCATCTGTAATCACACCACTGCTGGTACCTTTTATCAGGACATTAACCCCTGGAAGGCCCTCATTAGTGTCGATGTCAGAGACTTTTCCTGTTACAACTTTGTTTTGAGCATAAGCCGTAGAACAAACGAAAAGAAAAAGTGCAAAAACTGTCGCTCCTCTCAATAAATAGTAAACTTTATTCTTCATAAGAAAGTTTAGTTAAAAATTTAATAAAATAGTTTATTTAGATATGCGTAATAGTTTCAATAACAAATATTGAAATAACGAATCTCACCCCTACTCGAGCCTGCAAAACCCGAATGGAAAGACCTGATAGCTGTGTCTGAAAATGATGTGAGATGTTAAAAAGGAAAATAGATATAGTAGTTTTTTCTCATAGACATTCTTGTTTTAATTAATAAATCGATTCAATTATTGTTAATAAGATTATTTTTTCAATCTCCAAAAACCCGCTTTATTGTATGGAATTTTTCCACTCTTAAAATATTATACCACACAAATCTGTCTTAAATGAAATTTTCTTTGGACAGATATAACATCGAGAATATTAGATTTGTTATAAAACACTTCCTGAAGTTGGCGAAAATATTAGATGAGACACCATGGGAAATCTCACAATAAAGAGGGGTATATGTTACATTCGTACTGTAAACCCCAAAAAATGGCTAAAAATGGGTGATTTTTAAAAATTTTAAAGGCAATCGTCGAGAAGCCAGCGGGCTTATTCAACCACTACTCATTACCATTTCACACTTCAAATACATATCTTTAAATCCCAAAAAAACACCTTGAGCTTTATAGTCTTAAACATTTCTTATCAATAAAATTCAATTTCTTTTATGGTGGAAATCCTGATTGGTATAGATATTGGCACCGGGAGCACAAAGGCAGTTGCTTACGATATTAATTACCCGGGCATTGTAGACAGTAGTCATCGGTTTTATCCCACTGATTATCAGGGAGACCAACACGAACAAAACCCGGCCCTGATCTTTAGCGCTTTTTGCGAAGCTTTCCGGGAACTGACAGACAAACTTCCTCCTCACCGTTTGGCCGGTATTGTTTTCAGCAGCGCACTACATAGCTTAATCGCCGTTGACAATAATGGAACCCCCTTAACCAATTGCCTTATTTGGTCTGATAATCGCAGTAAAAAGCAAGCAAAAGATATCCGGCAAGATGCTCGCGCCCGGGAAGTGTATTATAAAACCGGCACACCCATTCACCCTATGTCGCCCTTATGTAAGATAGCTTACATTCGGGAAAACACACCGGAGGTTTTTGACAAAACCCACAAATTTATATCCATTAAATCGTACATACTGCATCGTCTGGGATTTCCTTTCCTTGTTGACCATTCGGTTGCCTCTGCCACCGGGTTATTTGATATCGAAAAATTAGCCTGGTGTCCCATAGCACTCGAGTTGGCCGGCATAAGTACAAGCCATCTATCAGACCCGGTTCCTACGACTTTTCAAATTAGCAGCAACCACCACGAACAAGCCAAAAGCATCGGTATCCCGGAAGGAACTTCCATTATTGTTGGCGGCGGCGATGGCCCCCTGGCTAATCTGGGATCATTGACGCTCGGTGAAGGACAGGGGTGTCTGACACTAGGTACCAGCGGTGCCATGAGAGTTACAACTAAACAAATATTGAAAGATCCGGACCAGCGAATTTTCAATTATATTATCGACGACCATTTATACGCTGCGGGAGGTGCCGTCAACAGTGGCGGTATTGTGTTAAGGTGGCTTCAAAAGCTTTTTCCAGCAAACAACCACAGCGATGCCAACTTCGAAGAATTGCTGGAGCAAATCAGGAAAGTAGAGCCGGGTGCCGCAGGACTGGTTTTTTTACCGTGGATACTTGGTGAACGGGCGCCGGTGTGGGAGACTGAGGCCAAAGGTATTTATCATGGCGTCTCCTTTCAGCACGAGCAGCAGCATTTCATTCGGGCCGGATTAGAAGGTATCTGCTTTAACCTGCTTAATATCTCAAAAATTATGGAAAGCCTCTCCGGGAAAATAGATGAGATCAACTTCAATGGCGGACTGTCGCAATCAACTTTTTTTTGCCAGATGCTTGCCGATATTTTTAAGGTAGTCATCAACGTCACCCCCAAGCTGGATCTCTCTGCTTTTGGGGCGATCATGCTGGGGCTGAAAGCCCTTGGACACATCAGTGACTTCAATCAGATCCCCGTGTTGAACAGACAACCTTTGACCTTTTATCCAGACAAAAAAGACAGTCAGGCTTACGAGCAAAGTTTTGCGAGGTTCCTCTCTCTGATCAATGCCAAAAACCTACAATAAAAGAACTGTTTCATTTTTAGACGGGCCTAAAAACATAAATTTATATAACTAATAATCAGGTATTTAGCAATAGAAAAATGAAGTATCGGTTTAAATTTCTTAAAACTGGTTACCGCACGTATAAAATAAGTCAGCAAACCAGTCACTTTTATCAAATTGAGGCTTTAACCGCTTAGCTTGCCTTCAATTTATAACCTAAAAAAATCCCGCCATAAAAATTTCTTGGCAAGCCAGGATAAAAATATCTGGGTGCCCTGCCGCCAAAACCTGAGGCATTAACAAGGATCATGGAGGCATATTTTTCATCAAGGATATTGTTAATTCCGGCATAGGCGTTAAGCTCCAGCCGGTTAAAGAATGATTTTTTGTAACCAGCCTTTACATTAGCTACATGGTATGAAGACGCATATACCGTGTTGGCATCATTCACCGGAACCCGGTCTACAAACTGACTATTGACATGAGCATACAATCCATTTTTCATTTCATAGTCCAACCCATAATTAACGATGTTGGCTGGTGTACCTGTCAGTTCATTACCTGAAAAATTGTTCTCCCCATCCACAAAATCATCAAATTTGTAATCGGTCATAGACAGGTTTACAAACCCGCGGAGACTATGTGTACTTTTTGCTATCAAAGCATATTTCACCTGCACTTCTGCACCATCATGCGTGGTTTTACCGGCATTAACACCAATAAACTGATCGTCCCCCACCCTTCTTGCCACCAGCAGATTCTCAATTCTCATGGTATAGACAGAAATATCATATTCCAGTCTATCCTGAAGGAGGCTGCCCCGACTGCCTAATTCAAAATTATAGCCGGATTCCGGTTTTATATCAGGGTTGATAAGACCGTCAGGCGTCAGTGTTTCGGCCAGGGTTGGGGGTGAAAAGCCGTGGCTTACGTTGAAATAAACAGACTTGTTTTCTTTTAGTTTATGAAGAATAGCTAACCGGGGGGATAAAATAGGATTAAAGCTGTAATCGCCGGATTGATCAATATTATCGTCCGCAAAAAGATCTGTTAACTCGTAATTCGTCTTATTGAGGTTTAGTCCGACAGAAACAAAGGTGTTGTTAAATAATTCATAATCAAGCTGTGAGAAAAGGTTGAGATAAAACCTGGTTTCCATATTGTTGCTCAGTACGCTGCCCACCGCGTTTTCATCATTTTCCAACGTTTGCCAGTCGTACCAGTCAATGAAATATTCCGCTCCAAACACCCATTGCAGCGGCTTGTTTGCCAATTTACCGTTGAACGTTGTTTTTGTCCTTGCTCCCAACGCCTGTGTCGACTCTGTTAAAATATTAAAGGGTCTGACTTCAAAAGCGTTTCTGAAACTGGTAAAGAAACTTGTCTCGTTACTCCAGTAATCATTTATATGAAGATTGTAAGAAATGCCAAAATTGGATTTATTGTAATCCTCGAAGCCCATGGCCTGTTGCCAGGTAAAAGCTGCTGCACTGGGATTACTGGCAAAAGTGGCACTATCCAAAGAGCTTGGAATGAATGCTTTCAAACTTATAAAGTTCCCAAATATATTCAGGACATTGCCTTTGTTCATAAAAACCTTACCCAGCAAAGTAATTGATTCCCGGTCGTAGCGATTATTTTCACGATAACCATCCTGATGGGTCTTGTTATAGATGAGACTAAAATTTTTGTGATCATCACCGTGCTGGGCTTTTAAGGTAAACCTGTTCAAACCGTATGATCCGTGGGAATACCCAAATTGGGCCGAGGTATTCCTGTAGGGGGAGTCGACGGTTGTAAAATTAATAGTTCCCCCTAATCCGGCGCCAAAGATGCTGGAATTGGGGCCCTTGATCACTTCTACCCTATCAACTAACTGCAAATCGATATCTTCAATCGTGGTCTCACCATCACCGGTAGTCAAAGGGATTTCATTGATATAAGCCTTGATCTTATTGGTAGAAAAAAGCGATCTCGATCCGATCCCCCTGATCGTTATTCTATTTGTATTTAAGGCGCCGGAGTGCATATAAACACCTGGAATTCTGTTCAGGCCAGGCGTGATGACCAGATCATTATCCCGTTGAAGCTCAAGCGGTGTAATGACACCAATGGCACCCGGTTCATCTATTAATTTCCTATCAAGGTTGGAACCGGCTACAATCACTTCCTTCAGCAGGGTCACCGAGGGGGTGAGCCTGATGTTAACAAAATTTAGATTACCGGCTAATGGTAACCGCATTTCCTCATAGCCGACTTTAGAAATCAGCAGTGTGTCTCCGGTTTGTACGGAGGGTAATGTAAAGTTCCCGTTGGAATCTGAGACCGTTCCCTGTTCATTCCCCCACGAGATGGAGGCACCTTCAACAGCCACCCCATGGGTAGCATCTACTACTTTACCGGATAAGACATCCTGACCCGGGGCAGCGAAAATAACAGTGAAAAAAGAAAATGTAACGATTAAGTAAAATTTAGAGCTCATTAAAAATTTTTAACGGATTTAAAGAATAAATGGCTAAACAAATTTGTGCCTGGCAGGCGAGCTGTTATTATTAAATAAAAAAACAACAGTTATTATTAAAAAATGCATTTTTGATCCATTTTTTTGTAAATTATCCGATATTTTTTTTACAAACCACCAGAAAAATGACACTTAAAAGACGAACGTTTCTAAAAAAATCTATGACTTACGGACTTGGGATGGGTACCTTGGGAAGTTTTAGCCCCATGTTATCAAATGGTAAGGCTATGGCTGCTCCCTTCTTTAAAATTTCTCTTGCACAATGGTCACTTCATAAAACTTTATTTAATAAAAGGTTAGATAATCTTGACTTTGCGGCAAAAACCAAAAAGGACTTCGGCATTTCAGCGGTAGAATATGTAAATCAGTTCTTTAAAGATAAAGCTAAGGACAAAACTTATTTAGGAGAAATGAAAAAGAGGGCCGCAGACAACGGTGTTGAAAGTGTGCTGATCATGGTTGATGGTGAGGGACATTTAGGAAGCACTGATGATAGCAAAAGAAAGCAAGCGGTAGAAAATCACTACAAATGGGTCGAGGCCGCAAAATTTTTAGGATGTCACTCGATCAGGGTTAATGCAGCCGGGCAAGGAAGTGCTGAAGAGGTAGCTGCCGCAGCAGTCAATGGGCTGGGAAGTTTAGCTGAGTTTGCCAAAGATTTTAATATTAATGTCATTGTAGAAAATCACGGAGGCTATTCATCTAATGGCGCCTGGTTGGCGGGTGTGATCTCCAAAGTAAACCAGCCAACCTGTGGTACGCTTCCGGACTTTGGCAATTTTTGTATCAGCCGTAAGGCCGGAAAATGTGTAGATGAATATGACCGGTACAAGGGAACCGTGGAATTAATGCCATTTGCCAAGGGCGTCAGCGCAAAATCACACGATTTTGATGAAAACGGCAATGAAATACATACTGACTTTACCAAAATGCTAAATATTGTCAAAAAAGCCGGGTACACCGGGTACGTAGGCGTTGAATATGAAGGCAGCAAGATGAGTGAGGATGAAGGGATTATGGCTACCAAAAAATTACTTGAAAAAGTAGGAAAGTCGCTTTGATCCTTTAAACAGGCCAGCCCCGGCGCAACCTATTGGCAAACTGCTCGCTGCTACTAAAAGCCTGATCAGGCGAGGCGGCAAAAAAAAAGGTGAAGCGCCTGGCCCCACCTAATTAATAATGGCAACTATCTTACCATCGGTTTGTGTTAATTTGTATATTTTACAAATGATTCCAAGTGGTTTAGTTCAAGTAATCCAAATCGTTCAATCATTTCCCAAATCGCTTACAAATTAAGTACAATATTTCAATGGCGAAATTTGACAAAAAATAGCGATTTCACACCATGACAAATCTCCCATTTGAGAAGGGTAAATATTTCAGCACAGGCATTCTGTTAAGATAACTCGGGATGATAAATGCACAAATACAATAAAATAACGCCCGGAGAGGACATTTGTACCCATCCAAAACCACTATTCTACTATGGGCTCCTGGTTATATTCGGAAGGGTTGACACCATACTGCCGCTTGAAGCAACTTCGGAAGTACTGAAGATCTGTGAATCCTACTTCATAGGTGATCTCGGAAATGGTCATCTGGTTGTGATTTAATAATTGAGCGGCTCTCTTTAGTCGTAAAAGTCTTATAAACTCATTGGCTGAGAAGCCTGTCAGGGACTTTAGCTTTCGATATAATTGCATACGACTCATCCCCAGCTCCCTGCCTAAATACTCGACCGTAAAGTTTGCATCCGACATATTCTTTTCAACAATTTTAATGGCGTCGTTAAGGAATAGTTCATCCTTGGAGGTGTAAGAAACATTGGATGGTTCTACCTTCATACCATCCCTGTTCAAAAAGTGTTTCCTTAGTATTTTTCTGGAAGTAATCAGGTTCCTGGCCCTTACCTTAATAAGGCTGGCATTAAAGGGTTTGGTAATATAATCGTCGGCTCCTGTTTCCAGTCCTTCCATTTTAAAGATGAGAGAAGTTCTTGCCGTAAGCAGTATTATAGGGATGTGGCTGGTTTTAAATTCTGATTTGAGCTTGTGACAAAGTGTGATCCCATCCATTTTAGGCATCATTACATCACTAATAATCAAATCGGGCACCACAGATTGCGCCAATTCAAAACCCTCTAAGCCATCTTTGGCTTCATAAAGCTTGTAATCCGCTTCAAAAACTGAGGTAATATATTTCCTTACATCATTATTATCCTCAATAATCAATAAAATTGGTTGTTCATCTTCATTCCGGAAGTCAACAGCTGACGGATGCTGCACCAAATCGCCATTGGTGGTATGAAGCTCCTCATCTGTTTTTTGGTAATTGTGAATATCTTCGCTATCTCTGAAACCTTTCAGGAAGTTATCATAATTCAAGCCCGGCCTGCCAAGTGGCAACCGGATTCTAAAACAAGAGAATTCCCCTAATTTGCTTTCCACATCAATATTTCCATGATGAAGCTCAACCAGTGTTTTGGCCAATGACAAACCGATACCGGTTCCTAAATCCTCGTGGTTTTCGTGATTGTCAATGCTATAAAACCGTTCAAAGATATCTTCCCAATGTTCTTCTGCAATACCTTTTCCATCGTCTCTTACAGCTATTTCAACATATCCCTGCTGGAAATAGGTATTTTTCTGACTTGGGGAATCCGGATGATCGTTTAGCTTGTCTTTTTTAATCTGATGTATATCAATTCTTATATGGCCTTGTTCAGAGGTGTATTTCAGGGCATTGGACAACAGGTTAAAGATGACCTTTTCCATCTGATCCCGATCAAAATAAACCTGCACATCATCCTGGCTGGAGCTGAACTTAAGTTCAATTTGCTTTTGTGCGGCATAACCTTGAAATGACAGTATAATTTCTCTGATAAATTTAATAATGTTCCCCTGAGCGACCTTTAATTTGAGATTACCTGATTCCGCCTTTCTGAAGTCCAGCAATTGCGTAACCAGCCTTAACAACCGGTGGGAGTTCTGATTTATTATATAAAGTTGCTCTCTCAAAAACTTGCTACCCTCATGCATGGAAATAAGCTTTTCCAGTGGTCCGATGATCAGGGTAAGCGGCGTGCGTAATTCGTGCGAAAGGTTAGTGAAAAATTGAATTTTAGACCGGTAAAGGTTTTCCGAATGCGCTCTGTTCGCCCTTTCTAACTCCAAATTACTTTTCAGGCGTTCCCTGTTAATAATGTTTTTATGAAGCATATAAGCAAATGCGGCAGCCATCAACACATAAATACAATAGGCCCACCAGGTTTTCCAAAGCGGTGGCAATATGGTAATTTTCATGGAAGTTATTTTTTCATTCCATAAACCGTCATTGTTTGTCCCCTTCACCCAAAATGTGTAATCACCCGGCGGAATTTTATGGTAATGTGCATTTCTGATATTTACCACCTCCTGCCAATTTTCATCGTATCCATCTAATTTGTAAGCGAACTTGTTCTTACTGGCCTGCGAATAGCTTAAAGCTGTGAAATTAAGCGTAAAGGTGGATTGACCATGATCCAGCGTAATAGCTTTGGTGTCTGCTATATATCCTTTCAGCGGTGATTTTTCAGACTCCGGCGTAACTTCAACATTATCTATTGATAAGCCGGTAATGTATACCGGAGGAATAAAGGGATTGTCCTTGACCTTATCGGGATGAAAAACATTAAAACCGTTGATCCCGCCGAAGTAAAATTCTCCATCATCGTTTTTAAAACACGATCCCCGCAGAAATTCGTTTGACTGGAGGCCATCCAGTTTATCGTAGTTCCTAAAGGTCTTTTTTTGGATGTTGAACTTTGAAATACCCAGGCTGGTGCTAATCCACAAATTTCCATGATCATCTTCCAATATGCCAAAAATCACATTACTTGGAAGCCCGTCTTCCATACGGAATGTTTTGAAAGTCTCTGTTGGCCGGTCAAATAAATTCAGTCCGCTTCCCGTTCCTATCCATAAATTCTTATTCTTATCCTCAAAAATGGTATTGACCAGATTATTGCTTAGCCCATAGGCATCTTTTTCATCATATTCATATTTTACAAATCTCACATTCAAATCATCATCAATTTGCAATTTTGCGATCCCGGTTTCCGTACATATCCATATGTACCCCTCACTGTCTTCAAAAATTTTCATAGCATTCAAATTGACCGTATTGACGACCTCTTCATTGTCGAACTTTAAATGACGAAATGAGTCAGTATCCGGGTCATACAGGTCAATGCTATTGCGGTAAGTAGACACCCAGAGTCTCCCCTTCCTGTCTTCAAGAATGCTGTAAACGTTATCGCTGTCAAGAGAAGTGGGATCGCTCTCATCGTGCCTGTATCTTTTAAATGATTTTGTTTTTCGATCAAACAGACTTAAGCCTCCATTATAGGTACCCACCCACAAGTTATTTTTTGAATCCTCAAAAATACCTATGACCGCGTCGCTACCAATACTATTTGAATTGTTGGGATCATATCGGTAATAGGTAAATTTGTTAGTTTTTGCATCATAAAAATTCAACCCGCCACCATCTGTGCCAATCCATAAATTGTGATCCTGGTCTTCATAAATACTGGTGACATTGCCATTATTAATAGAACTCTGGTCAAATATATTTATCCCGTAATGCTTAAACCGGTGGCTGTAGATGTCCACAATATTTAAACCCTGATTGTAGGTGCCAACCCATAGCATGTCGGAATTATCTTCATAAATTGACCAGATGGAGTTATTGCTGATGCTGTTCTGGTCATTGGGATCGTAATAATAATGGTCGAATATTCCCGTGATCGGATCATACCGGTTCAAACCTCCGTTTTCCGTTCCAATCCAAAGCTTTCCTTTAGCATCCTCACATAGAGATAAAACCGTATTATGTGAAATACTGTTTTTTACATTTTCCTTATGGGCAAAACGTTTGAACCGATAATCACCTTGTGGATCTTTATATAATAGATTGACCCCGTTTCCCCGGGTACCGATCCATATTTTATCCTTGCTATTTTGGTAGAATGTTGTGACGAAATTACTGCCAATACTGGTTTCGTCATCGACATTGTGGACAAAGCGGATAAATTCTTCACTAATCTTGTCAAACAAATTGAGGCCTCCTCCCTCCGTGCCTATCCAAAGATTTCCATCCAGATCTTCGAAAAGCCTCGAAATATTCTCATGGCTTAAACTGGCGGAGTCATTGACAATGTTGCGGAAGTGTTTAAACCCTTTATCGTGGCCCAAAAACAAATTTAAACCCTTATTTTTAGTGCCTACCCACAGATTGCCTTCCCGGTCCTCAATAATACTTGAAATAGCATTGTCGCTGATATCTCCAGGACGATTATCCGCTTTATATCTTGTAAATGTATCGTGGTCACGTGATAAAAGATTTAAACCACCAAAATTAGTACCAACCCACAGGTTACTTTGTTTGTCCTCATAAATGCATAGAACATAATTATCACTCAGGCTCGTGGTATCGTTAAAAGTATTTTCGTAGACCTTGTTGGTTACCCCGTCATACCGGTTCAGTCCATTTCTGGTGCCAATCCATAAATAGCCATAGCGATCCTGGTAAACACTCGTAATGGTGCTATTGGAAAGGCCGGGACTTATACGTTTAAAATTTATTTTTTGGGACAATATTGACTGCCCAATAACGTGACTGGTTTGCGCAAAAAAACTAAACAGAATTATTAACAACAACTTAACTTTCCACATGTCCAATAAAACTATTTGTTAGTAATTTACACATTTATTAACTAAAAATTAAGCCCCACGACCTTGGAGCGAACAAAAAACACTATTGTTTTTCATAAATTAATTTAAAAGAACCGACTCAATTCCCCGATCAATCTACTTTTACCAGTCGAGGCTCGCTTGCCTCCCTAACGCTTAAGCCATATATATCCAAATTATCAATCAACACCTATTTTTCCGATCAATCAAGTCACAGACAAAGATAGCATTCGGAACAAGGCTGTTGAACCAACTTTTTCGCCACTCCAGGTCCGGTTTATCCGTTTGACTTTTTTATCTTCATCAGTCTGCTCTTTCCAGCCAACCAGACCAAAAGCCAGGACCATGCCCAAGCTTTTGATCGCCACAAAGGCATATTTATCGACTAATGCAGATAGCTATCTTTACACTTCCCTTAAACTTGTAGTATCACTTTGTATTCTTAGACCTGGTTGACATTCAAATATCTCCTGCGACTGTTCTGATTTCTTACAACCAGTTTAATCCGCTTCTACAAAAAACGAAAACAAACCTAACTCGCACTGATTGGCTTTGTTTTACGCTAAGACATAATATTAAAACATATTTGGAAATGCATCAACTAAATTGTCTAAAATTATGCCGACTTGTCGTGGCGATGTCTTAAAATCCAAAATTTCTTTTCCTAAAGGCTTGCTGCCGGGTCTATTCCAACCACGGCAGCCTATGGACCAGCGCTGTTTTTATATTCTATTATATATTTTTATATTTACGTAGTTGATTACGTAAATATAAAAACAATGGACTTATTTGATCAATTAGGTGAATTAGCGCTGGGAAGTCGTTTAAAAAGATTGAGTGACGGTATTATGAAAGACGGGGTAAAAATATATCAAAACAACAACATTGACTTTGAGCCAAAGCATTTTCCGATTTTCTATCTGCTCAGCAAAAAGAAATCACTGGCTATTATGGAAATATCTGAAACACTGGGGGTCTCCCACCCCAGCGTCATACAGTCGGTGAAGGAGATGGAAAAGAAAAAGCTAATTCACTCCCACAGAGATCAGGAAGATGGCAGGAAACGACTACTGTCACTGACAGCTACCGGAAAATCCATGATACCACTATTGCAAGTAGTATGGGAAGATGTGGCGGCAGGTATTCACGAGTTAATTTCAAGCCAGGAAAATAATTTACTGGAAGCCATCAGCGGCATTGAAAAGGCATTAACTACCAAAAGTCTTTCGGACAGAGTAGCATTGATCGGTGAAAAACGGAAGTTAGCGGCAATAGAAATAGTTGATTACAAAGACATTTATGGAGAGGATTTTAAAAAGATCAATTATTGGTGGATAAAAAAATACTTTACAATAGAAGACATTGATCGCGAGGTACTGGATCATCACAAGACCTATATATTGGATCATGGCGGGCACATACTTTTTGCTAAGTATCAGGAAAAAATCGTTGGCACATGCGCACTGATTAAAGAAACCGATGACCGGTATGAGCTTTCTAAAATGGGCGTTTTGGAAGGTTATCAGGGCATGCAAATTGGAAAGAAGCTCGGGTTGGCTATTATAGAAAAAGCTAAAACGCTTGGGGCTAAAACGCTGTACCTGGACACAAATAAAACGCTGATACCCGCTATCCGGCTTTATGAGAAGCTGGGGTTTAGTCATGTACACAGAAAAACAACCGAGTCTGTCTACCAACGTAGCGATGTGTGTATGGAATTGGACTTAAAACCTTAAAGTCGCTGGGTTTTACTCATTAAAAACCAACGGAGGCTAGTAATATCCGGCGTCAATACCCTCGGCGGGTAAAGTAACTTTGAAGCTGGTGAAGGTATTCGGCTCGCTTTCCACGGTCACTGTTCCGTTTAATTTTTCCAGGGCCAGATTGACGATAAATAATCCCAGGCCATTCCCTCTTGATTTTTCAGAAACACGAAAAAACATATCAAATATTTTTTCGTGGTATATTTCATTGATGCCGATGCCATTATCCCATACCCTGATGATCTGCTGCTTCTCGTTCTGCTCGAATGACACCCTCACCTGAGACTTGAACTCAGGATAGGTATTCCTGAAATAAATGGCATTTTCTATTAAATTTTGGAAAATATTCAGGATTAAATAATGGTCCGAAAAGATTTTGGCATCTTCTTCGTAGTTGAATGTAATTGATACATTACTGGCTTCAATAAAATTTTTATAAGACTTATTAATCTGAATCACCAGGTCTTCCACCGGCCAATACCCGTAGCTGACGGCATGTTTTCTGATCTTGCTTACTGAAAGCAATTTTCTTAGGATGTTTTCAAGGTTAAGGGTGCTGTCTTCAATTCTGTTGAAGTATTCCAGTGCGATAGATTCTTTACTTTCTAATTGCGCAATCTTTGCCAGTCCCAACAGACTGGCCAGTGGACCGCGTAAATCATGAGATGCACGGTAAACATACAAGTCGAGTTCTTTATTGGCATCTACCAGCTTTTCATTGGTAGTTCGAAGCGACTTGGTTCTTTGACTAACCAGTTCCTCCAGGTGATTATTAATTGATTTCAGTTTTTTATTAGTTTCCTGCAGCTGCGTTTTGGTCTGCCTGATTTGTCTGTTTTTCTCTTCGAGCTTCCTGTTCTGTTCACTTATTTTCTTCTCGGCTCTTTTCTTCTCACTGATATCATTTCCTATTGTGACATAATTACTAATACCCCCGCTTTCATCATAAATTGGTGTTACCGTCATCGAAAGCCACATTTCTTCCCCTGTTTTGGTATAGTTTAAAAGCTCTCCGACATAAGGTTTACCATAAACCTTGACGGTTTCGGTCAACTTACGGGCTTTTTCCTTGTCAGTATTCGGCCCTCTCAAAAATGACTCCGGTTTTTTGTAAATAACTTCATCAAGGTCATAGCCGGTCATGTCTAAAAACGCCTGATTTACCCATTCCAGCACATCCTGCTTGTCGGTGATCATTACATAGTTATCCGTTTTACTTACTACCAGTGACAATCTTTCCAACTCCATCTCATATTTTTTCCGCTCTGTTATGTTTCTTGCTACAGCGGAAAAGCCTTTTATCATTTTTGTATCATCTTCCTTATATAATAAGCGTACATTCTGCCCCACCCAAATCGATTCACCATTTTTAGTTTTAACAGGAAACTCCAGGTAGGTGCTTTGCAATCCTTTTTTAAATTGATCCTGATAAAACGTGATTACATCCGGTGCGTACTCTTCCTTTACCAAGGTATGAAAGGGCTTACCAAGTAGCTCTTTTTGCGTAAAACCGATCATATCGGCGGTGACATCATTGATAAAAGTAAAGTTTCCGTGGAAATCAGTCTCATAAAATATCTCAGATGACTCCTCTACCAACAATCTATACATGTTTTCGCTTTTTTCAAGCTTCTGCTGGCTTAGCTTTTTTTCCGTAACATTGCGAAAAATAGCCTGTTGGCTTTTCTTATTGTCTACCGTATAATCGTTGTGAATGTTTCCTTCAACAAATACTTCTTCTCCGTGCTTGCCTATCAAATTCATCTCGACGTGAATAAAATCCTTTCCCTTGTTTAGCTGGCTTAAATTGGTTTTAATGTATTTCGTATAATCGGGATGGACCACATCGGTGAAGCGCAGGGATGCTATATCACTGGCATCATAGGATAGCGTTGACAACCAGGCCGGATTTACATACAGAAATGCCCCTTCTTCATCTACACACTGAATTAAATCGTTGGTGTTTTCAAATAAGCTTTTGTACCTGAATTCTGTAGTTTTTAGTAATTGCTGATCCAATTTGCTTTGTAATGCCTTTTTAACAACTATTGGCAGCATGGTGAGGAAGTTATTTTTTTTATCCTTGAGGATAAAATCATAGGCCCCCAGCTTCATGGCTTTAACCGCTACGGCCACATCCTCGTGACCGGTAACAAAGATTACCGGAACATTACCGGCAATTTTCAATATGTCAAACCCATCGGAGTCATCCGGGTGATGATCGGCAATAATAACATCAAAGGAATTATGCCCCATCTGTTCTTTGGCATGGTGGAAGGAACGGGCCTCGGTAAGGCAGAAGGATTTATTATCTTCTTCCAGGCTTTTCCTTAAATGCTCGAAGGTTGTATCATTGTTCTCTATGATTAAAAGTTGATGGATCATAAAGTTTAAACAGTGATTTACAATTAAATTTAAAAAATAAGTATTGAAACGTCCCTATAAAACCCTTAGAATTGACATGATATCTCTTCACCTAATATCATCCACGAATCTTTAACTTAACATATTTTACTTATTAATAAAAACAACTCCCAAACAACTTTTGCATTTTTTACAATTTGATATCGAAATACTTATATTTAAGAATTAATATTTTTTTAGCAAATGCCGGACAATACATTCAATTTAGATGGCAAAGTGGCCATAATCACGGGATCAAGTAAGGGTATAGGCCTATCCATTGCCACCCTTTTAGGAAAACATGGCGCGAAGGTGGTAATATCAAGCAGAAAACAGGCTGCGATAGAACAAATTGCTCATCAGCTATCTGGCGAAGGCATAAACGCTATTGCGATAGCTGCAAATGCAGGTAACCAGCAGGAACTGGAAGAACTGGTGCGTAAAACCATTTCACATTATGATGGTATTGACATTATTGTAAACAACGCTGCCACCAATCCCGTCTTTGGCGCGATTGAACAAGTTGATGACCAGGCCTATGGAAAAATCATGGATGTAAACCTGAAAGGGCCTTTTGATCTTTGCAAAAGCGCGCTGCCTTCCATGAAATCCCGGGGAGGTGGTTCCATAATCAATATCAGCAGTGTAGAAGGCCTCAACCCTGGAAATGGCTTAGGCATGTATAGTGTAAGCAAAGCGGGACTTATCATGTTAACCAGGGTTATTGCCAATGAATGGGCCAGATACGATATCAGATGTAATGCCATTTGTCCGGGATTGATTAAAACCAAATTCAGCGAGGCACTGACAAGTAATGAGCAGGTGATGAAAATGGCGCTGGCCAGAATACCCATGAAACGCGCCGGAGAAGCAGATGAAATGGCAGGACTGGCCTTGTTTCTCGCCTCTGATGCCTCTTCCTATTGTACAGGCGGCGTTTATACAGCAGACGGGGGTTATACCATTTAAACCATCCAACTGCAAACGGCCAAAAGACCTGTTGTTGTCACAGAACAGGGTGTTGGAAGATAGCGCTTCATAAATTGTAGGCTGGCGTACGTGTCAGGGTTATCAGGCCTCTTTTAACTTTTAAGATCACAAAAATAGCAGGAAAAACTATCGATATGACCTATAACCTACCAGACCATCTCCTGGCATTAAAACAACAAATCGGTGAATTCGTGGCACGGGAAATCATTCCAAGAGAATTAGAACTTTTGGAAATGCCTTTTAGCGAAGCTGCGATTGTTTTAGCACAGAAAAGGGCAATCGCAAAATCCAAGGGATTATTTGCGCCACATTTGCCAAAAGCACATGGGGGTCTGGGCTTAAGCTTATTTGAATTTGCTTTTATCAGTGAAATACTCGCTACCACACCTTTTGGCCATTATGTATTAAACTGTCAGGCACCGGATATAGGTAACATGGAATTAATGATGCGATATGCCTCAGAGGATATCAGGAAAGCATTTCTGGAACCATTAATGGCCGGCGAAATTCGCAGCTGTTTTTCAATGACAGAACCCTCATTTGCCGGGTCCAACCCGGTGCGCATGGGGACAACCGCAATCATTGAGGGAGATAACATTGTTGTTAACGGCCATAAGTGGTTTACAACTGCGGCTGATGGCGCTTCTTTTGCCATCGTTATGGCGATTACAGACCCGGAAGCATCTGCCTACCAACGTGCCAGCATGATCCTGGTACCGGCCACCACTCCCGGATTTAATTTAAAACGGAATATTTCCATTATGGGAGATGCCGGGGAAGGTTATCACAGTCATGCCGAGATCATATATGAAAACTGTAAGGTGCCAGTTACAAATCTCATCGGCAAATTGGGAAGTGGTTTTAAGCTGGCCCAGGAAAGGCTGGGCCCCGGCAGGATACATCATTGTATGCGATGGATAGGTATATGTGAAAGAGCCTTTGACATGATGTGTCATCGCGCAGCAACCAGGGCCCTGTCGGAAGACAGACGGTTAGGGCATCAACAAACCATTCAAAACTGGATAGCAGAAAGCCGTGTCGAAATCGACGCCTCCAGAATGATGGTATTGGCTGCAGCTGAAAAAATAGACCATCTTGGTGCCAGGGAGGCTAAAAATGAGATTTCCGGCATCAAATTTTATGTAGCCGGTGTTTTAATGCGCGTGCTGGACCGGGCGCTGCAAACCCATGGCGCGCTGGGTATGACCGATGACTTGTTACTTTCATTCTGGTATCGCCATGAAAGGGGCGCCAGAATTTATGACGGGCCGGACGAGGTTCACAAAAGCGCCCTTGCCAGATCGATATTGAAGGGTTACGGACTAGAAGTAAAACCAGGATAAATTACCCAATTCCCAAAGCCACCATGATTGATGAAGCCAAAAATATCCGCCCGGGAGAGGAAGTTGACCAGGATAGATTGAGTGAATTTTTAAGCCAGGCGCCGGAAGACTTCGGTAAGATACAGGAAATCCTGCAATTCCCAGGTGGGTTTTCTAATCTTACCTATCTAATAAAAACTGATAAGCAGGAATATGTCCTGAGGCGACCTCCGCGGGGGGCCAATATAAAATCGGCACACGACATGGGCAGGGAATTTAAGGTCTTGCGTTTGCTTTATCCACATTACAAAAAAGTTCCCAAACCCCTGTTGTACCAGGAACAGGATGATATTATTGGTACTCCCTTTTATATAATGGAACGGGTAAAAGGAATCATCTTAAGGAATAGACCACCTGATAACGATTTGATGACCCCACAACTGATGCGGCTTATTTCGGAGGCCAGCGTTGCAAACCTCGTTAAACTTCATCAGCTGGATATTTATAAAACCGGACTGGTGAATTTAGGTAAGCCTGAGGGATATGTACAAAGACAGGTGACCGGGTGGATAAAACGATATATCAATGCCGAGACCGATGACATTAAAGCTGCCAAAAATATAATGCATTGGCTACCGGAAAATATTCCTGACACCCATGAGGTATCATTGATCCACAATGACTATAAATATGATAACCTGGTCTTAAGACCGGAAAAACCTGAAGAGATTATGGCCGTTTTGGATTGGGAGATGGCTACGGTAGGTGATCCGCTCATGGATCTTGGAACCACTTTGGCTTATTGGGCAGAGGCCGATGATAACGACCTGTTAAAGCCTTTTAACCTTACCTGGATTCCCGGTAACCTGCCCCGTGAATCGGTAGTGGAAATGTATTTTCTACATCGAAATATGGCTGTAAAAAACGTTTTGTTTTACTACGTTTTTGGTTGTTTCAAAGTGGCGGTTATCGTACAGCAGATCTATGCACGTTATAAAAAAGGATTCACGGATGATCCCAGGTTTAAGAACTTGATCTACGTGGTGAAGGCATTGCTGACCAATGCTGAAAAAGCGGTCAGACTCAACAGAATAAGTCATTTACACTAAGCTGCTATGATCTTGTCACTAAAAGATATTCGCAACGTGCTCATATTAGGATGCGGTACGCTGGGCGCCAGGGTCGGGCTAAGATTCGCATTAAGTGGCTTTCAGGTAAAAATGTATGACATCGATAAAGACATGTTTCCTTCTGCCCAGATCGCCCAAAAGCAGCTATTACAATACCTGACTAAAAAGAAGCTTTTTGATCCTCAAAAAACAGACGCGATATTAAATAGCATTACCTGGACCACTTCTCCGGAACTAGCTGCCCAAGATATACATTTAATCAATGAATCTGTCACGGAAGATGTAGAAGTAAAACTAAAAGTTTGGGAACAATTTGGGGTCTTGAGCCCTGCAAATACCATTTTCACTACCAATACTTCTTTTCTGCTTCCTTCCATGTTTGCTGACGCTTCCGGCAGGCCCGGTAGGTTCTGTGCTTTCCATTTCCATGATATCTTTCATGCCAATGTTGTTGATATTATGCCTCATGCCGGCACAGAAAAATGGGTAACCGAACTATTGGTGGCGTTGAGTACGGTTTTGGAGCAGGTGCCTGTCTATATTGAAAAAGAATCGCCGGGATACATTTTCAACGCCATGCTAATCGGTGTATTAAACAGCGCCTGTATTTTATTGGCCGATGACATAGGTTCTATAGAGACTATCGATAAAAGTTGGATGGGTAATCTCAAAACCGGCATCGGACCATTTGGAATGATGGATGCCATTGGCCTTGATACCGCCTGGCATATTGCCAAGAAGCACGAAGGGCGTATTAATAAAAAATTTATTTCCATTTTGAGGCAAATGGTCGATGATGGGAAATTAGGAGTAAAATCCGGTGAAGGGTTTTACAGCTATCCCAATCCCAGGTTCAAAGATCCCAATTTTCTTAGCTAGGGTCATTTCACAGCTGGGGTTAATTGTAATATGAGTGTTGGTGGATCTTATTAAACCACCGTCGTCAAAACCGGAAATTAAAGAAAAAGTTGGGCGTAAATCCCAGCAATAATACATCTGAGGCCAGATAGACGGGTTCATCGCCCGCAGTGTTAGCATTGTCGTTGGCAATTTCATCTATATCCAAAGTTGAAAAGCGCTTGTATTTTACATTCTTCCTGCCATAAACATTATATATTGACAATCCGAATTGCGCTTTTCCCTTTCCTAAATTAAAATTGTAGGCCGCAGCCAAATCAAGCCGGTGATAGGCAGGCAATCTTTCAGTATTAATATTATCTACAGCTACGTAATAAGTATTTAAACTGTCCAGTGTTACCAGCGGAGATCCTTTTCCAGGGTCTGAAAAAGGCTTTCCGGAACCATAAACCCAGGTAGAAGACAAATCCCATCGGCCGGCAGACATCATATTGACCAGTTTAAGCTCATGTCTTTGATCCTGGCTGGCGGCAAAGGGTCTCCCGCCGTTTAAATCCGGAAACGAGTTTTCTACTTTGCTGAGAGAATAACTTAGCCAGCCGGTGTGTTTGCCGGTTTTTTTCTGTATCAGAAAATCAACGCCGGTAGCCACGCTGTTGCCCGCCAAAAATACATTGACCAGCTCGTCTTCACCACTGTCGCTCACCTTTAAATCGGGAAAGAAATCTGTAATCCCCTCGGTATCTTTACGGTAAGCCTCAACATCGATCAACCAATTATCAGACTCATACGATATGCCCCCTACCAGGTGCTCTGAAACAACATGGGGAATATTATTGCCATCTGCCAGCAACCAAAACGAAGAATTTACATCGTAAAGGTTTTCCTCAAATAAAATCCTGTTGATAAACTGGTTATGTTTACCCCAGGCCGCCTTCAGCTTTACCTTTGGGGATGCCTGATAATGAAGTGATGCCCTGGGCTCAACAAAATCCTCTCCGATTACATCATAATGATTGTTTCTAACACCGAAGGTGATACCCAGATTATCAAAGGGGTAAAAAGTGTTTTGCACATAAAAAGTTAACTGTTCTCCCCTATCGGAAAAACTGTCGGCGGATTCTCCGTTGATAGAGAACTGAAAATCAATTTCATTTTTTGTATAAAGCGATCCAAACGCTAACTCCGATTTTTTACCAATTTTCAGCTGGTTATCCCACCTGATACTAATATCTGACAGGCTGTTCCTGATCCGCTGCGTACGATCGCGCAATAACGTGTCAATTTCAAGTACTGGTATTGAAAAAAGTAACTTTTCAAAATTGTCCTGTTCAAGTCGGTATTCGGAATAAGCGAGGTTTAGATTACTATAAAACTTTTGGCTCCATTGCCTTCCCCAGCGAAGACTGGTACCATCGTTACCCCAGTTAGAGTAATCATCTACCTGCCAGTCCACATTGGCCCTAAACCCAATATTGCTGGCTTCATCTATGGTGCGATACGAAAAATCCTGGTTAGCGTCGATATTCAGATTATCCCTGCCACTGTAATAAGACCATGATAATACATCTCTGGAAGAAGGTCTGTACGTTAGTTTACCATTCAGGTCATAGAAGTTAAATACCGGTTCAATATCCTCAAATTCCGCTTCGCGCAAATTGCTGATGATATCCCTGTTCTCCAGGATTACCTTGTCAAAGATCTCGCGGTAAAGCCCGGTCTGCAATATATCTGTGTGCGACCTTCTGCCAGCCATAAACAAGGATAGCTTCTTACCTATTGGCAGCTCCAATACCGCGTTGGCACTAATTAAATTTACACCAAAACCGTAGGAAGTGCGATTCATATTTCCCGTTTTGCCGGTAATATCGATGACACTTGAGGCCCTGCCCCCGTATTTGGATTCAAATGCACCTTTGTAAATCTGGATATTTTTAATGGCGTTGGAATTAAATGCGCTGAAAATCCCAAAAAAATGATCGATGTGATATACTGAAAAGCCGTCGAACAATATGAGATTCTGATCCGGCGTACTGCCTCTGATCACCAGGCCGGCGGAGGTTTCATCTGTCCCGCTGATCCCGGGAAGATATTGTAATGTCCTGAAAATATCCACTTCACCAAGGCTGGGTAAACTCAGAAGCCTGGATGGGTTCATCGATATCTGACCAATGTTGTCCCCGTTATAGATCATATCGGATTTTTTCTCCTCCACCACCAACTCCTCCAGTATTTCCGTCTTGCTGGTCAAGTTTATCACCAGGCGATCCTCGACGTTATAATCGCGGAGAGACACCAGCTTGGTGACATAACCCAAATAGGTAATTTCCAAAGTGGAAGATCCGCTGGGCAGTCCGAGCATAGAAAAGAAGCCATCCACATTTGATGTCGTTCCGGCATCTGCGCCAGGCACCCGTATATTGGCAAAGGGTAACGTTTCTCCTGTTTGAGAATCTCTGATGACACCCTTTATGTTTAGTGGTTTACTACTCCTGATCTGCGCGCTGATGGGAAATGCCTTCCTTTGGGCCGGAGGCAATATAATAACACCTTGTTCCGCCACCCGGAACCTTAACCGTGTCCCCTCCAATAGCAACCCCACAGCCTCTGCTACAGGGAGTTGATCAATATTTTGAGTGACTTTATGGTCTGTTAAAAGCTTGTGGTCGTAGGCAAACTTGATGTCATACTTTTTTTTCAGCTTCTTTAAAACTTTTACAAGGGGAACTTTATAAAAAGTTTCGCTGATCAATACCACATCATCACTTTGACCAAAGCCGGAGAGGTCAATCAACAAAAGTGTGATTAATAGCGGTATGACGGAAAGCTTAGACATCCATAATCAATTAATAAATGATTATTGTATTATCTTGAATTTCATATTGCAAATCCATTGGCAGGCAAATTAGCTCCAATGCCTTTTCCATCTCAACTTTATTGAAGTATCCCGAGTAAATACGTCCGCTGATATCTGCCGTAATTTTTAGTGTTACATCAAACTGTCTGTCAAACTCTTCAAAAACATCAATCAGGGGTTGTTTATCAAAATAGTATTCGCCGGATTTCCAGCCGGCTATATTTGTCGATTTAAAGGTAAAGGGTTCTGATAGTTTTTGGTTCATTATCTTGGTAGCAAAGCCATTTGATAAGACTTTCTCTGATTTATCATTAAAAAGTGACACCGAAACCTCGCCAGTAAAACATGAAACCTCATAGCCTTCCTTTCTCGCTTTCACGTTGAAACTGGTACCCAAAACAGTCACTTTTCCAATTTCACTATTCACCACAAATTTCGTACCCTTTTTTACATCAAAAAAAGCCTCCCCTTCAAGGGAGACGGATCGATTGTCTATCCAGTTGCCTGACTTAAAGGAAAGTTTGGAATCTGCATTCAGTGTAATCAGGGAATTGTCTGGCATCGTGATGGTCTTAATTTCACTTTTTGCTGTTTTATATATAGTCGGACTATTTGTAAAGAATGTTGCATAGGCAATGAAGATAAGGGCCAGAGAGGCCGCTATGGAAAGGTATTTAATGATTGGTTTTTTATAGAATGGGACAATTACCGTCTCGGCCTCAGCTTTCGAGGGATTTGATTCAATTTTAGCTGCAAGTTTGCTCCAGGCATCTTCTTTGTCCCGGGAGGCTGGCATTTTAAGCCCCTGGCTTCCATCGATAAACTTTTTAAAGGTGGCAAACTCCTTGTCATCCTTAAAAACCTTTGGCCCTTCTGCGGAAATTTCTTCATCACTTAAATTTCCTTCAAGCCACTTTCTGAAAAACGTATCACCCGACATAATAGCTATGTTAAGTTCTTAAAATTATATAACAATATACCCCTGAAAAAATTCATCTCAAATAGGGTGCTTTAATTTTTCTCTGAGAAATGACAACGCGTTGCTCATTCGCTTTTCAATAGCCTTCACGCTCAACTCCAGTCGCTCTGCTATTTCGTTATAGGTCAGTTTGTCAATTCTGTTCATCAAAAACACAACTCTGTAATTTTCCGGCATTTCCGCCAGCAGGCGCTCCAGGTTTTCCTTAAATTCTTTCATTTCAAGTTCATAATGAGGAGAATCCACTTTTTCATTATGATGCTCATTTCTCGCAAAATTGAAGACTATATTCCTGTGTTTCAGATGATTGATAGCCATATTATTGGCTATGGTAAATAAGAAGCTTTTGACCGTTTTTAATTCAATCGAGGCCCTTTTATCCCATAGTTTCAGAAATACTTCCTGAACGATGTCTTCCGCTATTTCAATATCTCCGATCTTATAATATAGAAAGCTTTTGATACCTTCATAGTGCTGATCAAATAATGATTTAAAATCGTCAATATTCATAAAACCCAACAATACCTACTTTTAACAAAAATACTTTGATGATACTAATATGCAGGCCAAAAGCCTGCTGGCTTTAAATGATGTAATAAAAGGACTTAGATCGTTTAAAAATAAACAATGTATTCTAAATAATTGGCAAATTGGGTGATATTCATTTCGCTAATTTGCTTAATCCATCCAGCGAGCATTCAATTTTCCTTTCAATACATAAAATTAATACAGTATTCATCAAATAATTCCCAACATTTTTAGGACTATTAATTTCTATTTTTAAATATTGCAGAAAATTAATTTTAAAAACCGGAAACAGGTAAATTGATGAAACCAACACTATTAGTATTAGCAGCAGGAATGGGTAGTCGTTACGGAGGACTTAAGCAAATTGATCAACTGGGGCCTTCAGGTGAAACCATTATTGAATACTCCGTCTACGATGCCATTAAAGCTGGCTTCGGGAAGGTGGTATTTGTGATAAGAAGAAGTATTGAAAAAGAATTTAAAGAGGCCCTGGGAGATAAATTTTCGCACCTGATCGAGGTCGACTACGCTATCCAGGAAATTGACGTACACATCGAAGGGATAGACAACATGCCTAAAAGAGAAAAGCCCTGGGGCACCGGTCATGCTGTTTTGGTAGCTGCTGATAAAATAGATACACCTTTTGCTGTCATCAATGCCGATGACTTTTACGGACGTGGCGCCTTCCAGGAGCTGGCTACATTTGCAGAACAGCTAAACGGAAGCGACGACTACGCCTATGCCATGGTAGGTTATATCTTAAAAAATACATTGTCTGATCATGGCTCGGTATCGCGGGGTGTCTGCGAAACCAACACAGAAAATCACCTGGTCACTGTCACAGAAAGAACCAAAATACAGGCGGATAATGGAAAAATACATTATATAGATAATGAAGGGCAAAAACATGAACTGGCCGAAAACACCGTGGTCTCCATGAACTTCTGGGGATTTACACCCTCCATATTTGAGGAGCTAAGAAAACAATTCATCCGGTTTGTTGCCGAAAATACAGACAATCCTAAAGCAGAATTTTTCATTCCACTGGTTGTTAATCACATGATTGTAAATGACATGGCCTCCATTGAAGTGTTGACCTGCGAGGACAAGTGGTTTGGTATCACCTATAAAGAAGACAAGGAAATTGTAAAAGAAGCTTTTAGCAGATTTGTTGAAAGTGGCATATATCCAAGTCCCTTGTGGGGCTAGGTAATTTCCTGGCCCGGTGCCAGGAAATTCCAGGGTTAACATGGAAAGGCGTACTTTCAATTTCTGATTGCAAATGATTGCCTGCAAGCCAATAACCCCTTAGCTCTGAAAATTCCTGATTCCCGCAAGGGATTACTATGAAAGTGGTAGTGGTAGCGGTGTCTGGCAAATAAATGGTTGCCCGACACTAAAATCATGCTATTTTGAAGCAGCTGATGGTTTCAAAAGTATCGTTCTTATCCCATTGCCATTTTCTCGTCTAAATGTGGGGATAATAAAAAAGCACGCGCTTGGGAACGCGTGCCTATTGGATTTTAAACCAAAATTACAACCAAAACATCCAATTTCCTTTTAGAAAGTTTTCTTAGTTCGTTACTAAGTCAACGTTTTTATATCTTGGAATATTTTATTCGATACTTCGTAAATACAAATATGCCAATAAAAACTTTTAAAACCTAGACTATTGAAAATAAAAGATATTCGACATTACTTTAAATAGTCCTAAAAATTATTTGAATTATTAAATATATGATATTTTTTTATAATATCCAATTATTTAGGTATTTATTTAGTAATCGAATTTGCCATATGCATACCTGGTAGCGTTGATAAATAAGCGTCTTTCTCCTTAACGGTGGATATCCTAACCGTCAACCCATTGCAAAAGAAGATAAATCGCTAACGAGATAAGTTTCGGATTTCTATATTGGTCGGCTATTTGGCTAACTGTTAACTCGCTTATTTTCAAGTGTAATAAATCGTATCAATAAAGAAGAAAATTAAATGATCAAAGGATATGCATATTCCAATTGCCCGGAATATATTCCAAAAAAAATGAACACTTCCAGGTAAATTTTAAAAAGGCCTGTACAATTTTAGTGTTCATATTGCCAGAATTTTATTAATATAATTATATTTTTATAGGTAAATAGTTCAAATCTTCAATTTATAAATCCCGAATCTTACACTCTGATTAATTATAATTTTTCTTATAAAAACAATAGCTTTTGCGAGTAGCTTATTCGAGAATATTGAATTAACATATTTATTTCTAAGAATTAAATTTGAATTGTAGGTTTTAAAAATTTTGAAAAGTTAAAGAAGGAAGAATTAATTAATCAGTAATGCCCAAGTTAGGATTAATTGATAAGTTTTAAAATCTATGATTAAAAGTCTCATTATGGTTAACTTCAAAATGCTACCGGCTCTTCGTTGGTAGCATTTTTTATGACAATATCCTCTCCGATATGGCCCTGTAAATAACGCAAAGTTTATATATTTGCAGCGCTTAACCACAACGAACAGTATGAAAGACTTTATTGAAGAGCTTGAATGGCGGGGTATGCTACACGATATAATGCCGGGTACCAAAGAGCAATTGCAGAAAGAAGTTACCTCCGCGTACATCGGATTTGATCCGACTTCCGACTCACTTCATATTGGCAATCTGGCTACTATCATGCTGTTGGCCCATTTTCAACGTGCCGGACACAAGCCCTATGCATTGGTAGGTGGTGCAACGGGAATGATTGGTGACCCATCCGGAAAATCACAGGAAAGACAGCTGCTGGATGAAGAACAATTGAGGTATAATGAGGAATGCATCAAAAAACAATTAAGTCATTTTCTGGATTTTGACTCGGGGTCGAACGCAGCCGAAATGGTCAATAACTATGACTGGTTCCAAAATATTAGTTTTCTCAATTTTCTCAGAGACACAGGAAAACACCTTTCTATCAACTATATGCTAGCCAAGGACTCAGTCAAAAACAGGTTGGAGTCAGGTTTGTCTTTTACCGAATTTTCCTATCAGCTGTTGCAGGGTTATGATTTTTACTACCTGAATACCCACCATGATGTAAAATTACAAATGGGCGGATCTGATCAATGGGGAAACATCACAACAGGAACTGAATTAATAAGAAGAAAAGCGGGCCAGGAGGCTTTTGCCCTGACTACGCCATTGCTGACCAAATCCGACGGTAGCAAGTTCGGAAAATCAGAGGAAGGAAATGTATGGTTGGACCCCACTAAGACCTCCCCTTATAAATTTTATCAATTTCTTTTAAACTGTGCCGATGAAGAAGCCCCCAGGCTATTGAGGGTTTTTACCTTTTTAAGTAAGGAGGAAGTCGAAGAACTGGAAAAAAAACATTTGGAAGCACCTCATTTAAGGATACTCCAAAAAGCCATCGCTGAGGAATTAACAATTCGTGTGCATTCCAGGGAAGAATTTGAAATGGCTGTGAAAGCTTCTGAAATTCTTTTTGGCAAATCCACTACCGACGACCTGGCGTCGATCAATGAAGCTACTTTGTTGTCGGTATTTGAAGGCGTTCCCCAGGTAACCGTCTCCCGGGATTCGCTAGGCCAGGAAAATGATATGCTCACCTTTCTTTCGGAGACTACACAAGGGGTCGTCTTCGCGTCCAAGGGCGAAGCCCGAAGAATGATACAGGGAGGAGGCGTGAGTATTAATAAAAACAAAATTACAGCCATCGATCAAAAGCTGGATTTTGAATTACTACAGGATAAATACCTGCTGGTTCAAAAGGGCCGACGCAATTACTATTTGGTTACATTCGATTAAGTGCGACCACAGTTTCTTTTCCATTAAACAATCGCGGGCGCTTCATGGTCTCTCCTACCCTGGTTGAAAAAATAAGATCAATTGTAATAAGAAGATAAAAAAGGCCAGGAGTTCTTCCTGGCCTTGCAAAGCCTTTAGAATATAACGTATTTTTAATTTCCTATTGGGAACAAAACACCGCCGGTCAGCGAGAAGTCCTCAAAACCGCCTAGCAGCAACCTACCTTCAGCAAAGGCGCTGATTCCTCCAAGGTCAAAGTTTATACCACCCCCCAGGTTCAATCCAACGTCGGTACCATCGGCCTCAAAACCAATTCCTAATATTTCCGAGTCATAAGAAAAGTGCGATATATTCAATCCTGCTAACGCGTATGGTTGCACCGTATCTCCCGCGTCGAAATTATAATGTCCATTGGCGTTGACTTCAAAGATGTTTATATTACTCTCAAAATAATATATAAACCCTGGTACGACATCAATTTCATCTGTGACAGGAATATCTCCTCTTACGTTGATGCCAACCGTTCCAATGTCAAAGCCAAAAACCAGTCCTCCACCGATTTGAGCCTGTGCCTGGGAATTATGGGAGTAAGCTAAAAAGCCAATAAAAACAAACGTTGCAACGATAATCTTTTTCATGTTAATTGATTTTAAAGTTAATTGTCTGATTCAAGTGTATTAATAGGTTCAATAAATAAAATGGCAAATTATTGGTCTTTACCACTCAGTCAAAGTAAATTCCCAAATTTTTACGCCAATATTACTATTTAATCTTGATAAAAACCAATAAGGGGGTGGAAATATCTATATGTGTTTATTTATTCCCTCGCCTCAAGGTTGTATATTTCGGGGCAAATATATTCCTTTAAATACTTTATGTCAATTACCCAAATGAGGTATATGATCTTATCTCTTTGTTCGAATTTTGTCAAAAATAATATTATCAAGTTTTATAAATTTTGTTAATTTAAAAAAAATTAATCCCTAACACTGTTATGAGAAATTTAGCAATCCTTTCTTTTGTTATTTTTTTTGGTTTTCACGCACAATCTCAATCTTTGGATGATAAACTTGGACAGTTACAATCGTCTGTTAAAAAGGTAATTGTAAAAGATGTAGAATATGATCAAAAACTAAAGTTTGAAAAATCATCAGGTTATATTATTACCGTTACCACCAGTGAGTCAAAAAGAGGAAAGGTAACCGAGTACAGTTTTAATTTGTTTGACATAGAAAAAAACAAAATAAAGTTCGACACCAAAAAAAATGTAGCCATCGTCCAGATCGGTACCAAAGCCGATAAGAAGGTTATCAAAAATGTCATCGACCAGAAGGTCTCAAGCTACTTAAATAAAATAAGCATCATGGCAGAGGGTGTAGAAGCAGCCAGATCACTGAATGACCAGTTAAAAGCAGTGGTGGAGGAAGCAGACAAGGTTCAACACGATTTCTTTCCGAAAATGACATCTCTTGTTGATCTTTTAGGATTTCTGGAGAGTAATTTGGGCAAAGTTCAGGTAAATGATGACGTATATGAACAATCTTTTTCCTATAAAAAAGATAATAACGTTGTGGTGACATTCACCACCAACGATGTCAACAAGTCAAGTAGCGAATCAATGACTTTAAATTTCGGTGATATAAACCAAAGGAAAATAGATTTTATCACCAGGGGTAATGCCGTTTATATAGAAGCCGAAACAAACGGCAAAAGAAATTTAATAGAGCAGACTAAAAATGGAGAAATTTCAGGATTCAAAAATAAAATTGTGCTGAGAGGCAATAGTATTGAGGAGGGCAGAAAAATTGCTGCCGCGCTTCTCAATCTCAAAGAGTTGGCTGACCAAAATCAAAAGGAGCTCTATGATCCAAATGCGGATTGGGCAACCACGGTTGACTACCTTAAGGCTAATGTAAAAAAAGTTACCAGAAATGACATCGTATATGAGCAATCTATCAAGGAGCATGACCGGATTGACAATCAATTGATATTTGAAAGCATAGAAAAAAACAAAGACAAAACGAGTAAATACATATTTAACCCGTCAGACCTGAATGGGGCCAAAATAGGCTTCTCAACCAAAGGGACGGCCATCCTGATTAATTGCGAGACCAAAGGAAAAAAATCCCTGATCCAATTGCAGGAAAATGGAGGGCTGGGGAATTATCAAAGCGCCTTTAACATCCATTTTGAAAGCATTGAAAAAGCGAGAGCCATGAAAAAAGCGCTGGTCAGACTGGTACAGTTAAGCAACGAAAAAAACCAGGATTTTTTGATCCAGGGAAAGGAAAATCCCGCTGTTAAGGAATCGTTGGACTACCTCATTCACAATATCATTGATGTTTCGGTCAATGAAAAAACTTATAAGCAATCGCTTTTCTACGAAGAAGAAAAGCCTGAGATCATTACTTTTGAAATCGTGGATCTGGACAAAGATGACAAACTAAGCTATGAACTAAACCTGAAAGATTTAAACGAACAAAAAGTTAGTTTTGACACCCGCGGTAAAGAGGTATTGGTAATGGCGGAGATCAAGGGTAAGCAGGATTTAATCAAATCGACCAAAAATGGTGAAGACGATAAATTCGTCGATAAGTTATCCATCAAGGCCAAAGGTATAGAGGAAGCCAGAATCATTGTTCATGCTCTAAAATATCTGATTAATAAACTAAATAGCTGATTGGCAATTAGCTTTCCCTGGCCTGAGGGTAGACAAAATGTTCTTGGTTCGTAGTACCAAAGTGCTTTAATTATGTCTCCTATGTCAAAAACAACATCTGACATTGCTTTTTGACACAGAAGACACAAGAGAAAAGTTTTTAAGTGCACCGAATTTTGAAAATTTGGGTGCGGCTTTTAAAAACTAGTTAAAGATGGGATTTCTGTCTTCGTTATTTGATTGGGACAGCTACCTGATAATTTTCCCATGCCATATACATTTTTCCGTTGCCGGCACCGCTACCATCAAAGGCAATGGAAAATGCTTCTATTTCTTTAGAAGGTTTTTCCACACTAACCTCAACGCGGGCAACATCTTTACTTTGATCATAGCTGTAAGCACCCCAGGTGTCTATTTTGGAATTGAGAATAACCGTCCACTTATCTTCGTTTGGAATGGCATACAAAGTATAAGTTCCTGCCTTTACAGACTTGTCTCCAAAAGTAACATCCCGGTAAAATTTGATTTCAGTAGATTCGTTGGCCCCAACCCGCCATACTTTACCAAATGGCTCTTTTGCACCTATCATTTTTCTTCCCTTCTTTTGAGGTCGGGAGTAGATTACTTTCGCCACGGGTTCTGAGTTTCTTCCTCCAGGCCTGAAATAGGCAATATCTGCCGGGCTTTTATCCAGCGACGAATATTTTTGAGCTGATACGAATTCAGGAAGAGAAACTGCTAACAACATAGCAACTGCGATCAAAATTATTTTTTTCATAGTAATATTTTTAGGTTAAAATAGCTTTAGCTTTTATCTTTTACGGATTCTGTTAAAAATGTTTTAATTTTTCGGCGCTTTTGTGTTAAACGGTATGGCCATCTTCTTCTTCGGCTTCCTTTTTCTTTTTCCAATATCTCAAAAGTCCGGCTACACTCATCCAGGACGGATTGGCCGTTTCATATTTTTTAATCTCCAATTCGTTTAGTCCCAACGCTTTTAATTGTTGTGCTGTATATTTTTGAAATTCCGGAATAATTTCCTGGGGTAATTCATTATTTTCAAACCTTGGTTTTATCCATTGGGCCCAGTTATTTAAGATTTCCCATTGCTCATTTAAGTGAGCCTCAACCTCAGTTATCTCACCAAAATGGGTCAAATGAAGCTTTTCAGGCTGCAAATTTTTAATCAAAGCGATCGAATCATACCATTTTTCGAGGTTTATATCCGGTGGTGGGCAAGGTGGTACCACTGGCCCCCTGCCAATTTTTACCCCCGCCACATCGCCGCAAAATATCTCATTTCCCACTTGCCAGGCAATGTGGTGATTTGCATGGCCGGGTGTATGCCACGCTGTAATAGTATGTTCACCAATATTGATTGATTCTCCGTGCGTTACCGGACGCAATTGGTCTTCTTTGATAGCTTCCATCTTTCCCCATAAAAATTCCATTTTATCACCGTAAATAAGCTGAGCAGACTTCCACAATTTGGTTGGGTCGGCCATGTGGGTTACTCCAAAAGGATGCAGGTAGACCTTTGCTCCCCTTTCAGCCAGGGCCCAGGCGCCGCCGGCATGGTCAAGGTGGATATGGGTTATGAAAACATGTTGTATATCTGATAGCCTGTAATGATATGACGCAACCAGCTTTTGCAATTGTTTAAAACAAGAATGGGGCCCGGTTTCAATCAATATTGGCCCTTCGGAGGTTTCTATCAAAAAGGAGGCAATCGTCTTTTCTATTCCCTGAAAATTCAGATCAAGTGTTCTTAACATACGGATTGATTTAAGCAAAAAAATGATCGGCAATGTACAAAATAAACCACTACTATTTGAGGTTATTGCTTATCAGCCTTCGAAAACCCCTGGCGACGTCAGTTTGATCATCTAAGTGATATGAACCAGGGAATTGCCTTTTCCAACATTGGGATCAGCGCACTGCCATGGGAATTACCTCCAATTTCAACAAATTCAACTTGCGCTCCTCCGTTGGCAATTAACCTGTCGGCAGTATCAATGGAGTTTCCGATGGGTATGATATTATCACCGGGGCTATGATATAATTTCACAGGGGAAGTTGGCAACCAATCATCCACACTATTTAACCTGAATTCATCTGAAAGTTGGGTAGGCACCCCGTTCCTTAAATCAGCCAACAGGTCAGGATTAAACAGGGCACTCAAATCATCAGACAGGGCGTTATTAACCGCACTTTGTGTAAGGCTTCCATCAAACAAACCCGGAATTCGGCTGGCAAAAGGTTCCTGAAAAAAATCGGTTAATGGTGCTGACCATTGATTGGTTTCTATAGCCGCGTAGGTAATAAAGGCCAGGTAACCAGGCGAATCGTAAGTATCATTTTTAAGAATTTCATCCATGACACCAGGAATATCGTACCCCCCTGCTCCGGCGGCCGTCGCAGTCACTGACAGCTCTCCGTCAGGATCTTCCTCAATAGCTCGCTGCACCGCCAAAGTCGCATACCCTCCTTCGGAATAACCTATCAAAAACAGTTTTTCACTATACATTATATTTTGGCCGTCCAAAAATTCTTTTGCAGCTGAAATCATATCCAGGATCGCCGAGGAAGTATATTTGAAATTGTAATATGGATGCAAAATGTCTTTTGACTCCCCATAACCTATGAAATCGGGGATAATAGACACAAACCCTGCCGCTGAAAGAAGTTCAAATCCGGAGATGCCATTGGTCAGTGAAAACTCTGAAGGTGCCTCAGCGTTGGAAAAAATGGTTCCGTGGTGGGCACTAAGCAAAGGAAGCGGCCCTTCCAATCCGGTTGGAATAACTACCAGACCTGAGGCGGTAATGGGTTCATCCCTGAAAGTCGTTTTATAGGTGACGCGATGAATTGTAAAGCCATTTTCAATCAATCCTGTAAATTGACCGAAACCGGCTAACACCGCCAACTGCTGAATATCAGATTGCGAAACAGTTAGTAATTCACTTGAGGATACAAAAAATTCATTTTCCACCGGCATGGGAGCCGGTTGTTCATCACTACTGCAAGCTTGAATGGCCACTATAAAAACAAGCAACCAGCACCTTCGAAAAGCTGTAAAAAAGTTAAACGGGCGTATCTTGTCTGTTATGTTTTTATCCATTTTTTGATGCATATTCGGTTCGGGAAATACTTTTACCAGGATATCATTACTATTCTTTACACGTAATAGGCAGAAAAAGTGCCAAAATAAAGTGTTTTCAATGACAAGAACAAAACACCTGCCATATTAAAGAGGTCGCAGAGATATACTTTTTCAAAAACTACTCTCCCTCTGTTTTTTTTAGCGCCAGAAAATAATCTTCATAGGTATCAATATCAATTTTCCCCTGCTCAAAGGGTACATTTTGAACAAACCTTGGATCAAATTGTTTGATCAGTTTTCTGGCCCCTGCATCGCCGGATAGCTGCAACAGATCTGAAAAAAGACTTTTATCAAAGAGTGCCGGAACGCCCAGTAATCCATTATAACTGGAAGCGACGATGCGACTGTCAGACTGCACATATTTGAATACCAGATCATTGATAGTTTGAGCGGTTACATAGGGTTGATCGCATACCATGATAATGACTGCATCCAAATGAGGGTATGCCTGGATAATTTTTTTTAACCCAAAACTGATCGAAGATGACATACCTTTCGACCAATCAGTGTTTATATCAATGTACACAGGCAGGTTTTCAATTTCCCGTAAAACCTGAAAATAGTTTGCTCCCAAAACCACCTGCACCGGGAAACACACTGACCTCAACCCCGCCCTTGTCATTTTAAATATTAAGGTCTGATCATCAAATTTCAATAGTTGCTTGGCTTGTCCCAATCGCACCGATGCACCTGCTGCCAGAATTATTAAGCCTACAGACGGTTTTTGAGGGTCTTTAAGGGTCATAATGATAAAGTTGTTGCCGTAACCAATTAAACAAAAAGGATGTTAATAAGCAAAATATGTCAGGCATTATCTGGCTAAGATCCCGACCCGCCGGGAAAGGACTCAACGGCTTTTATGGTCCAGGGTAAATGCAATTGGTTTGAATAAACCATCACCAAAACAAAAAATGATGGCCACAAAAGATAGCCATCATTTTAGAATTAGTAGTGATCTAATAGAATATTCTTATAATCGAAATTTCTCTATGTTTAATTCAATTGTCTTTCAGGCCCGGATAGAAAAGACAATTAACGCATCCAATTTAGTAATAGTTTGGTAGGAAACAAACATTCTTGGCAGATTCTGACAGAAGCATGCTATCAGCAATCCGGGTCGCAGCTTCCGTCAAAAGGTGCAATTCGCAAAAAAAGCAGATCGTTAGAGATAGTTGTATCTGAGCTGTCCAGTCTTATATTTATTAAAAATGATCCTGCCTCAAACGCTTCCATATTGATAAAAGTGAATTTCTCATCAACTACGGTATAGGTAACATTCTCTACTGTAACCCTGAGCGCTGTAATTAATTGCTCAGGTCCTATTTGCGCCCAGGTATAATTGGCTAAATCAATTCTGTCTCCACCAGCTACAAGTTCAATGGGCCCGTCGATTTGAATAGCCTCCCCATCATTGTTGATTATCAATATGGTAGTGACCACATTGATTTTATCCGGTACTATCTCTCCTGCCGGTGGTGGTGCGCAGCTCGCCTGGCAATCAACTGTGTCGCACGAATTACCACTTATTGCCAGCACTATGGCTAAAATAATTATAAACGGTCTTACTTTCAACTTACTAATTGTTATATAAAGAAGACACGTGGGAACTTTAAATGGTTGCCAGGTGATAAAAAATTCTTTTAACAGCTTGAAAAAAGTGCCCCCTACCGGACAACCAAATGGGGCCTTCTCATTTAATAGCAACAGCCACCGGTGAAGATTTTTAATCTCTACCGGTGGCTCGCCAATCGCAAACGTTTATTACTGTTACTTGTACTCCTGGCTTATTTTACTTACTGCCTCTTCGGTACTCAACAGGTCACTTGCTATCATACGGAAGTTTATCAGGGAGGCTTCATAAGCGTTCATATCGGGTAAAATTGCGCCAGCGGTAGCATCTTTCACTACAGCCACCTCAAATCCTGCCTCCAGCAACTCACGCATATGAGCCTCCACACATAAATTGGAGGACATCCCTGCCAAAACCACTTTATCTACCTTCTGCTTTCTGAGCTGAAGAATGAGGTCATTGGTTTCAGGTCCATACACTTTATGAGGGCTGGCCACTACCACATTTTCCTTGTTTATGTAAGGCTTATACCTGGGCAACCAATCTGCTCCCGAGTTTTCAAAACCATCCACTGACAGGGGGCTCTTGCGATCGAACATTTGAATATTGTGCATCATAGTCTCCAAGGCGCCTTCAAATTTCCACTTATGATCGTGTGGGTAGTAGTAATGAGGGGAAATAAATACCGACATATCATTGTCTTCGGCAGCTTTAAACAACTTTTCTAAATTCTCAACAGTGTTATTTTGGGTGACGCTGGTACCTACAACACCCCATGTAACACCATCCGGGCTTAAGAAGTCAATTTGTGGATCTGTAATCACCAAAGCGGTTGATTTGTCGATAACAATACCCGGATCAGGTAATTGCGCCCGGCCGATCAGATTCACCATCAATAACAAGCTAAAAAGATTTAACAGCTTTTTCATGTTTATTTTTTTTAAGATTTCACAACATTTGTCATTTCTTAAGCAAACATATTTATAACGCCTTTTTCTATAAATGGACAAAAGTTCTTAATGCTGGTACAATTTTCCTCAGCGGGAAAATTATCAGTGGTGATAGTGGCTTTGTTCCTTGAATCTGGAAGGGGAAAGATTGGTATGCTTTTTAAAAAACCGGGAAAAATAGGACGGATCTTCAAATCCCAAAAAATAACTGATCTCCTTACTGGTCATATCAGAATGAAATAAGAGCCGTTTTGCTTCCAGGATCAGGCGGTTTTGTATAAGATCGCTGGGTTTCTTTCCATGCAGGTTTAATTTCTTGGTCAATGATTTGGAGGAAATACCCAACAGATCGGCATAGTCAGCCACATAATGGCGGTGACGATAGTTTTTTTCCACCAGCCTGTTAAACTCAACCAACAAAGGGTCGATTTGCCGCCCGTCAAAATCAATATTGTATTGGTGCTTTTTTATTTGTGAACACTTGATTAAAAATATTTTCAGATAAGACTGAATAATCTCAATATAAGCCAGGTGCTTTTGTTGAATATTACTTTCAATTTCCTGAAGCAAACCGATCAGTGCTTTGGCTTCCTCATCTGAAATAATCGCAAATGAAGGCCTCAGCTGATTATTAAATAGCAATCCGTTACACCCAATTTCCTCATGATGCGTATCCAGGCAATAAAAATTGGTATCGAACGATATGCTATAACCTTCCAATACCTTTTCGGAATTTACGGTAAACAATTCTCCCGGACTAAGAAAAAGCAGGATATTGCCCTCCAGAAATACCGGTTTAAAATCAATAGTATAATTGGCACTGGCCTTGCATAACAGGACAACGTTAAAAAACCTGACAGTTTCATCCTCGGTAAATCTACAGGCTTTATCTAAAGTTATTTTGCTGTATTCAAAAAATAACTTTTCTTCGTTAATTGAATAGGTTTTTCTTTCACTTAGGGCCATTATCTACTATACAAAATTAATAGCACAAAAATTCCCGGAACATTTGAGTTCGACGTGATCAGGCCTTTAAACAGTGTGAAATTTCGTACAGGTCCTCCCACATTTTTTTTACAATTCAATTTATTACCTATTTTCGCCTTAAAAGAGAAATTATCAAAGTTATCCTTTCCTATATTCGCGATCATTTCAAATATGATTTTAACCCCGGATCATATTTTTACGCATTTGTATTTCTTTCCATATTCGTAACAATCAACTATACCCTTGATTTTGAAAACCGGTATCTGGATATTCATATTGGAACACCGAAAGGTATCGTCTATAATACCCTTTTTTTTAGCCTCGCCTACTTTGGCATGGTCGTGCCGCTCGCTTTTTTAAACAATCAAAAACCAGTTATTGCCAATAAAATTTTTTGGTGGAAAAGCATATTATTAATCAGCAGCATTGGCTTATTCAATGGATATTATCTTTTTCCTGGACTCATCAAGGCGATGTCGGATTACAGCGATCGTATTTACCTCTTTTACCTGTCGAATGCCCTGAAGGGATGGGTATTTTATTTGATCCCTTTATTGCTGATTTATTACTTTTTTGATCGCCGGGAGCAAACTATCTATGGTTTTAAGCTTTCCGGGGTCAACTACCGTCCCTATTTATTGCTCTTTCTGTTAGCCACACCGTTTATTATCTACGCCTCCTATCAACCGGATTTTTTAGTAAAATATCCCTTTTTCAAACCATGGCTACATCCGGAAGTGCTTGGTTATGATTCAAAAAAACCAGCCGTCTTATTTGAATTTGCCTATAGCATTAATTTCATTTTTCTGGAATGGATGTTTAGAGGAGCGCTGGTGATTGGCATGGCAAATTTTCTTGGAAAACATGCCATCCTGCCCATGGTATCAGTATATGTGTTCCTTCATTTCGGAAAACCGCTACCTGAAACCATTGCTGCAGCATTTGGCGGTTATTTACTGGGTATCATTGCCTATTATAGCCGCAGTATATTTGCCGGTTGCCTTATACATGTCGGCATCGCCTGCCTGATGGATGCCCTGGCATATTGGCAGTATTATTATGGGAAGTAGGTACAGTCAGACTCTGGCGGTAATATTTTGGATGGTGTCCTTGATCAATTCGTCATTTTTGAAAATTCTTCCCATCATTATGGCGCCTTCAAATTCCTGAATCGACAACTGTGCGAGTTTCAAGGCTTTTTTGCTTTTATATTTTTCGGAAAAAACATGGACAAAGGCATTTAACCAATCCTGGAAGTATTTTTCAAGACAGGCTTTAAATTCACTTTTGCTGTTATATAACTCCAGGGTCATATTGCCAACAAGGCAACCTCCCTGATCAGATCGTAAAACATGGCTCAATTTATCCAACATTTTTTGCAGCCTCTCCCCCGGCGTCATTTCGCTGTCATAGGCAATCTTAAATATCCTTTCATTCAGGTAATCATTCAAAGATTTGATAGTCACCAACAATATATCCTCTTTACTGGTAAAATGATTATAAAAACTTCCTTTCATCAGGCCACAGGCCTGGGCTAACTTAGCCATGGAAGTACCATGATAGCCATTATTTCTAAAGATATTGATGGCAATCCCGATAATTTCGGGGGTAGTTATTTTTTGTCTTGGCATGCAACGAAGGTTTTACTGGTAAACTAATTCATCCATAAAATCAATTAATTTTTGCTATTAATAAAAGGTAACCTTGCATCCAGGGTTAACAGCTCTGAATTTATCGATCTTTTTCTTGCTTAATTTTGTATTGTAACAAACCAGGGTCTGCAAATCATACAAATCCATAATAGGTGACAAACTACTCACATTAGTATTGTCAAACTCGGTGTGTTTCAATTTTATAAGATACGACAAAGCTTTGACACTCTTTACCTCTGTACCTGAAAATTTCAGGTAATCGAGTTCCGTGAGTATAGTAATCGGTTCGATGCTTTCTATTGGCGTATTTGAAATATCCAGGTATCGGATGCTGGTCAAATTCCGGATAGGTGCAAGGCTTTTTACAGGGCTTTTGGTGACCTGCAAATGCGTTAATTGCTGGAGACTTTGCAGGGAGCTCAGGTTATTAACAGCCGTATTATTAATCCTCAGTTCCTTTAACCTGTTAAGTTTCTCCAGGGGTTCCAGACTATTGATGTCGAAATCATTTTCAAGGGACAAACTTTCAATATTGGTCAGTGTATGCAGCTGTATAGCATCTGGCGTATCCTGTACACCCATATGGCTTTTAAATACAGTAACCCATGCCGGTGACAAATTTTCCCACCAGGCTTTTAGGGCCTCCGATTGGTAAATGACAAGACATTGCGGATTATTGTCGGCAAATGCTTCAATCAAACCTTTGCTTACCTCTGTTTTTTCACAACCCAGATATTCCAGGGCTTTCAACCCATCAATAGCATGCAGGGAGTCGATGAAGGTTTCATTAATGATTAATCGTTTCAAATTGATCATGGAGGAAAGGCTGTGCAGCGTTTTCACGGAAGTACTGCTAATATCTATTTCCTCCAGTTGTGTCAGGGAATTTAAAGGCTCGAGACTCGTAATGGTAGTGTTGTTACATTTAAGCGATTTAAGATTCCTCAGCGCACTTAAAGGCACCAAATCAACAACGTTTGAGCCGCTTACATCCAACGCTACAAGATCCGTTATACGGGCCAGCTCATCTTTTGACGGATCGTTCCTGAAATCCAGGTTTTTACGCATAGCCTCTTTCCAATCAAAAGACAATCCCGACCACCATGTTTCCATGTTTTCGGATTTATGGATTACCAGCACTTTTGGGTTTTTAAATTTGAATTTGCTTACCTCTTCATCATCTATTTTGGTGTGATCGCAATATACTTTTTCCAATGAGCTTGTTCCGGCCAGTGGTTCCAGTGAACTCACTTCAGTGCTATCGGCAAAAATATATTTCAGATTGGCGGCACCTTCAAGGGCATAAAAATTGTCGATAATAGTCTGTGTAATACTTAGCACCTCCAGGCTATCAACTTCTTCCAGACCATTCAGCTGGTTGACAGGGGTGCCCGATAACATCAATGTTTTCAGGCCTTTCATCTTTCTCACAAAATCAAGGCTGCCAACCTGGGTAAAAGACAAATCCATTTCCTTCATGTTGACGGACCCGGCTATGGCATCGGGTGAAATGATCCTTGTATAGCTGATGTCCAGCTTTTCCAGCTTTTCCAGGCTACTCAAAACCGAAATGTCTTCAACATTGGTATTATTCATTACCAGTTCTTTTAAGCCAATTGCATACTTCAGGGGAGACAGATCGTCAACCACAGTAAAGGCAAAATTTAAGGTTTCAAGATTAGTGAGATTCCTTAACGGCTTCAGATCAGATATCTGGGTATTCGACATATTCAATGACCTTAACCCTGTAACCTTCGACAGCGGCTCTATTTCCAGGATATACCGGTTATTATTTATATCCAGGTTTTGCATATCCATGATACGGAGTAACTGTTCGGTACTTAGGGAATCACTGACTGCTCCTATCTCACGCCTAAAGATGGATTTCCATTCATAGCTAAGCTCCTCCCACCAATTCTTAAGATCGTCTTCTATGCTTAGTTTTGTGGTATAAATGCTAACGATTTTCAAATCCTGCTGCTGATCATCCACATTGACCTCTATAAACCGGGGAGACGTGTTGTTGATCGGGTTTCCTTCCACGGTGGTACCATTCAAATTTCTGGTCAGGTTCACTTTAAAAAATAAAGTATTTTGCGCGTTTACATAGTGCTCAATCTTGTCGATATTCAACTCGAATTTGACATTTTTGAAAAAAAAGTCAATGTCTTTAAGGTAGGCCTGAACATCTTTATTGGTGACCACATCTCTGTTTTCATCCAGATCGTCTTCCACCTGTACCTTATCATCGCGAAAGGCCTTTAAATAACTTTGTGTAATGATGACCTCCTTTTCTCTGGCGGTAGCCTGCTCATCGCCAATAGTATTCATGGCAAAATTGAGAAAAGAAACCAGGCTTCTCACCTTTTCTTCGTACCCTTTGATCTCCTCCTCCGGCAAGGCGGCCGTTTGCGACAGCGCGGTGTTGCTTAATAAAAATGCAAAAAGTGGAATTATAATTAGGGCTTTGACTTTCATTTTTTTAGTGATATAAAACCAATTGATCTTTAGAGATACTGGCCGGGTTAATCGTTTTCAAAGAAAATAAACTTCTTATAACTTTCTTTTTGTTCACTATTCAATTTCGCGAGGTTCGAAATTAACCAACCCGTGTTATAACCTTTTCGGTTGAATTCTGATAATTCAAAATACCAATTATCTATTTGAAAAAAGTGAAATTTTACATTTTTGATCGTTACAAAAGACAAATTCCCCTTTTTCAGCTCCAGTAAAAACAGCGAAAGATGATCCGGCTTATGCTCGCGACTTGTGTACAATTCCACGTCTTCTTTTTTTTCAAAAATCTTATTCAGATTCATAAAATCCAATTCGTGACTTAAGGGGTGTAAAAACTTTCCGTCTTTATCAGATTTCTTCTTAAAAAGTTCATTAAAAGGTTCAAAATAAACCTTATCAATCACCCACTTTGATCCTACGGGTTCCTCCTGCAATTTCATAAACAGGATGGCTGGTGATTCCTTCCCATAAAAATTAAACCTGGTATGAACTTCAGCAAACCATTCGCCGCCATGAAATTCCAAAAAAATCGGCGCCGATGCATCGGTCACGTCTTTAATAAATATTTCCTTCAATGCCTTGTCCAGGGAAGAAGTTTCATTATCAAAAAGTATCTCAATGTACTTCTTTCGTAACCTCGGGCTATGATATTTTTTGGAATCGTTATAAATGCGATTTCCCTCTTCATCCTCTTCGCTGTTAAAGCGCCTGAAAAATTGATTTACCTGCTTGGTAGATGCGTAAAATGCACTTTCATCGCCAAGGTAGGTCCCCACGCCTTTTTGCCCGTTAACCGTAAAAGGCAAGGCAGTCACAATCAAAGCATAAATCAATATTTTTGTTAGGTGCATATCTGTTGTAGATAAAAAAGAAGCCACAACAAAAGTCATTGCCTCAGGCAGCACATAAAACAACGCATCCGGTTATTTTCCTGCACAAAGCCATTTTCCTCTTGTTGCAGCTTCCCACGGTTAAATTTATGATGTAGTTTCAGTAACCCTAATATCCCCCAATAAAACGTCCCAGAAGCCTATTACGCGTCCCCCGATTTGGGTCTGTTTTCTTTCAACATAAATAGTTATATCCTTTTTGGTTGTATCCATGTATTTTAACCCATCATCAGACTCTCCCTGAAATCTCTGATAGATGGTAATTACCCCCACATATCGCCCATCGGGTTGTCTTTCCAGGTCACTGATATACTGGATATTAAACCATTTGATGGTAACACGATCGTAATTGAGGGCCATTAATCTTTCAAAATATTCTCTGGCGCCATAATATTTTACTTCTTCACGATTGAGTGACGAAACACCCATCTGAGCACCTTCTGCAAATAATTCCATCGCCCTGTTGATGACTCTGTTAGCTTCAGAGAACGGGGTATCTTTGTTGCCAATGATACTAATATATTTTCCCAGATCCTTTACTTTTTCCAGTGCCAGCGAATCAATGGCCTGCTTTCTTTCAGGGCTTACTTCATCCTGCGCCAACAACTGACCGGATATAGACAAGGCAAAAATGGCGATAAATAAAAATTTATACTTTGACATAATTATTTTATTAATATTCAAAACGAAATGAAGAAGGGTTAAATTATTTCTTAATTAATTCCAGTTCCTTGATTTTACCCTGATTGTCATAAACAATTTTATCAACGGCGTTGATATTTTTTTTCTGATCTTTGATGTATTCAAGGTATTTCTTGATAGTTGTGGGTCTATCATAATCTTTTTGCCCTCCGGATTGACTGATGATTATCAATACCAGTGCATCGGGAGAACTGAACATTCCCAACGCTTCATTAATATTTCTATTAGCTCCTGCCAGTGATCCGGCTCCTGCAATAGCTTCAAAATACTGATTTAATCGCTGTCCCGCTTCCATATTTTCAGCCGCCTCGCCAGCTGCGTTCTCCAATGCTGCTCTTTCCTCAGCCAGCATGTTTTCTACCTGACGAATAAGGGCATTTACCTCGGGATCATTAAGATTCATCGACTTCACCCGGTTCAAAATTCTCTCTTTTTCTTCCAGTGACAAACCACTATTGGGATCCAATAGTCTTTTTAACTCAGCTTTTGCTTTTTCAACCTGAATGGCCTTGGCTTCTGCCTCTTTTGCTGCAGCCTGTTTGGCCAATTTTTTCTGACTTTTACATCCTACAGACCCGACACTCACCGCCGCTATCATTAAAACTAACAGTAGTTTGCCCGTCGAAAAATTTGGTGTTTTAAAGGGGATGACTTCTTTGATATTCATTTTTTATATGGTGTTTAATTAAAAACGGTGATTACAATTCCTGTTTAACAGAGACAAAACTATGCCATTTTCCAGTCAAACATAACCTTAAAAATCCAAAAAAAGGCCTTATTTGTGGATTAAAGACAATTTTTATTAAAAATTTGTTGTTTTTGTAGAATGACTGTTCGTTCACACATTACTTTCTAACTAAAAATATGAAAGAATGTTGTCGCGAATTTGGGTATTTTTTCTACAATAAGGAAGGATTTTCCACAAAGTAAATTTTCTGTGGTAACCACTTGAAAAGGCTAAAAATTTAAAGCCTGCTTCAACTTTGGATAACCGGTTTTACTGACTTTCAGCCTGGTCTGGTTTTTAAGCCACAGGCAATAGGAATCCTTTTCCATTAATTCCAGCCGGTCTATCTCAGCTATTTTTACAATAAAAGAGCGGTGAATTCTCACAAAGTGTTTCGGGTCCAAATGCTCCTCATAGAATTTCATAGTATTTTGTTTCAGATACTTTCCGCCGGGGGAATGTATCATCACGTAATCGTCCTGCGCTTCAAGATAAAGAATTTGATCGATGGTAATGACGTGTATCTTTGCCCCTGTTTTGACAACAATTCTTTCTAAAAAACCCGGAACATTTTCTTTTACGTGATTGATCAGGTCGCTTACCTGGGTACTTTCCGACTGTCTACTTAGTTTTTTATCTTTCGCCTTGCTCAGGGCTTCTGAAAATCTTTGTTTTGAATAAGGTTTCAACAAATAATCTACTGCATTTAATTCAAATGCTTTGATGGCAAATTCATTATAGGCCGTACTAAAAATGATAATCGGATGATGCTCCAGCAACTCCAGCATTTCAAAGCCCGTAATCTTAGGCATCTGAATGTCAAGAATTACGAGATCGGGTCTTAACTCGTTAATGGCTTTCAACCCCTCAAACCCGTTTTGAAAAGTTCCCAATAAGTCAATTTCGTCATCGTCCTTTAAAAAAGCCTGTATCAGCTCTCTGGCCGGTGCTTCATCGTCAATTATAATAGTGCCTAGTTTCATTGATCTATTATGTTTTACCTGGGGGTTACTGAGGAATTTTAAGTTTAACCTCAAAATAGTTTTCAGTTTGATCGATCGTTAACAGATCGGTTCTCTGATAAGAAAGTTGTAATCTTTCCCTGATATTTCGCAAACCGATTCCATCTCCTCTTTTCACTACCGACTCAGGATCATAATTATTGCTAACGGTTATATGCAATAAACCATTTTCGCAATAGCTGGTTAGCTTGACCGTGATTTCATCAATACTTTCATGCACGCCATGTTTAATGACGTTTTCAAATAGCGGTTGCAAAATCAGGTTTGGCAGCTTTTTTTGCAAACATTCATAGCTGGTTCGCTTGTCAAAGTGCAATCTGTCTCCAAACCTGATCTTTTCAATATCAAGATAGCGATCGATATTGCGAAGTTCCTCGTCAAAAGTCGTTTTCTGGTTGCCATCCTGGTTTATGGAATATCTTAAAAAACCGGAGAGCTTAATGACCATTTCCTGCGCCATTTCCGGATTGGTAATGGTCAGTGCGCTGATGGAGTTCAATCCATTAAAGATAAAATGTGGATTAATTTGTGCCTTAAGGCTTTTTAATTCAGCCTGTTGTACCAGCGATTTCAGGGCTACCTCCTGTGTAATTCTTTCCTGTAAATTGTTATAATACAAAATCATATAGTAAAACAAGACGATCAGCAAATAATATAAGATACCAACCACAAATCTCCAGGGCAGCGAGGAATGCAGAAATTCCTGGTATTCTGTTGCTTTCGAGAAAGACTTATCCAATATATATTCGCCGAAAAACAGCCATAGCCCAATCGCCAATACGGCAGCGGCAAAATGATTGGTGAGTATCGTGACAAAATTTTGGGAATCAATATTGCTATACTTCACGGGGTACCAGCAAACCAATCCCAAACCACAAAACAGGCTATTGAAGATGAGGCTATCCACTGCCGCTATCAGCACTTCAACCTGATAGAACAGATGAAGAATTAAAATATGGGCTATGATTATCAAAGCCCATATGATAAGGTAATTCCTCAAGTATCTTAATTTTCGTAAGATTGGATTAACCATGTGTTGTGCGATTGTTGAAATCTAAGCTAAAATTAACCTGTACCAAATTTAACATATCGAATTGTCAGTACCTGGTTTTTGACCTTTGGGTTGTTTCGCTAAAAGCTTTTGATTTCTCCTCCTCCAAACAGCACTATACCTTTAATAACTACTTCTTTTCGCGGATCGGGAATAGCATTCGGATCTAGTTTTCGCTTATCTGAAAATCCTCCGAAAATGGCCGTTACCTCATTCTTAATACTCCAATCCTCAGGAATTAAAAGCTTGCTTCCTCCAAATAATATAAACATATCGATCAGCTTATTTCCTTCACCGAGTTTGGCACCTTTAAGATTTATTTCCGAACCACCGAAAATGGAAGTAATTTTTCCTCCCTTAAAGTTGTTGGAGTTGATGATTTTTTCTCCTCCCCCGAAAACAGATACCTCATCGAAAAAATCAAGGCTTTCAGGATCTATTTCATAATCTTCAAATGATTTTTTTTTACCCCTGAAAATAATGAAGGCTCCGATGATTATTAGAAAGGTTGGAATTATCAACCGTTCTACGTTATAGGGAATATAGAAAAATTCATCCAGCAGAAAGTAACCGCCGAAAACGGTAAATATGGCTCCCAACAACTTGTGTCTGCTCGTTGAAAGCAGAAACAAACCTAACAGGAGAGAAAATCCGGGTACGGAGAAGAACTCCTTAAATATATAATATGGAATTACATTTACAACCTCAAGGATCCAGAAGATCCCGATAAGTATGAAAAAACCACCTAATAATACTCTTTTATCTTTCATTGAATTTGATATTAATAAATATTTATTTTGATGGATTAAATATAGCCTGGGGCCTGAGGTATAAAAATAGCAAATCGGTAAAGAGCGGATATCTACCGGTAAAAATTCTATAAAACAGGTGAAACTATAATTTAATTTAAAAATATCGGTAAATTAATTCGAAATCAGAAGGTCGTTTTTTACCAATAGCCATGGAAAAATCATATTTCCTGCATAAAAGCAAATCATTTTGCATGATGCCCTGGGTACATCTATACATAAATACCGATGGATTGGTCAAGGCCTGCTGTTCTTCGCGCGTCACTTATGGAGACATCGGACGGGAAACTATCCAAAAAATATGGCATGGTAAGGCCATCAATGAATTTCGGCAGAAACTATGCCATGACCAGCCCGACACGCGTTGCCAAACGTGTTATGATCTCGATAAGTCCGGTGGTATGAGTATGCGTAAAACCGCTAACATCAATTATGCACACCATTTTGAGCTGGCGCAAAAGACAAAAGCCAATGGCTCTGCGCCCGGCACATCTCCTGTCTACCTCGACATCAGGTTTTCAAATATCTGCAACTTCAGGTGCCGCACCTGCTGGCATGGAAGCAGTTCAAACTGGTTTGAAGAATCGAAGATATTAAAAAGAACTGCTGCCAATACTGCATTTATCAAAGCGACAACAGACACCGATGGGCTATTTGAGCAGATTGAATTGTTTCTTGCAGGGGTAGAGGAAATATATTTCGCCGGTGGTGAGCCGTTGTTGATGGAAGAGCATCTGAGGTTGCTGCAATTACTGGATAAACAGAAGTTGTATAAGGTAAAACTCCGATACAATAGCAACTTATCACATCTGAAATACCAGGGGCAGCATTTTTTCAATTGGTGGAAAAAATTTCAGGATATTACCATTGGCGCCAGCCTCGATGCCATCAATGAACGCGGAGAATATATCAGGAAGGGGCAGGTGTGGCATGAAACGATTAACAACATACAACAGATAAAAGCGGAATGCCCGCACATAAGGATTAAAATAACACCAACCGTCAGCATCTATAATGTTCTGCATCTCCCTGATTATCACCAATCATGGGTCGAATCAAACCTAATAGCCATAAATGACGTCGAATTGAATGTTCTTCATCGGCCGAATTATTTAAACATCAAAATATTACCTGCCAAATACAAAGAAAAGGTAAAATTGCGATATCACCTGCACACGAACTGGATACAAGACAAAAACCTGCATCCACACCTCACCAAGGCCGAACGAAAGCGGATGTCGGCAATGTACAACAATACAGTAACCTACTTATATTCAGACAATTGGACTCATCTTATCCCAAAATTTCTTAAAGAGAACCAGCAACTTGATTTATTAAGAAATGAGTCTTTGGATCAAATATTTCCCTGGTTGGCGGAAATGGTAAACATCAAATAGTTTCAATTTTTGCAGTTATATGTATATCCATGCGTTAAGGCCGAATTTGCACTAAAAATCAGTATATAAAGGCGTATTTTTCAAAAAAAAATTAAAGTCAAATGGGGTTATTCGATTTATTCAAAAAGGAAGGTGCGAATAATACTGATAAAAATTATCTCAAGCAACTCATAAAAGTTGCTATGTCGGACGGAAATATTGATGAAAAAGAAAACCAGTTCATCAATAAGATAGCCGTAAAATTTAATTTATCAGATGAAGATATTGATGACATCAAAGCGAACATCAGGGACATCAAGTTTCAGGAACCGCAAAATTCAAGAGCTCGCTTTCAGATGGTGTTTGATTTGGTTTGGCTTATGTTGATTGACGGCAATATTGATGTCAACGAGGTTCACATATGTTCAAGGGTGGCAATGAAAATGGGTTACGAGCCTCAAATTGTCGAGGATCTGGTCAATGCTATTCAAAACAACCTTGTCAATGCGACCGAGCCGGAGGCTATCTATGAAAAAATTCTTGCCAATATTGAGTAGCCAGGCTACAAATCATTAATTTCGGCAACCACAAATGTGCTCCCTCCGATAAAAATAAGATCATCTTTATGAGCGGTTTCCAGGGCAGTGGAAATTGCTTTATTTACATCTTTATACACTTTCCCGGACAAGCCGCAGGCTTTTGCCTGTTGCGCCAATACATCGGCGGCCAATGCCCTGGGAATTTGGGCTTCGCAGAAATAGTATTGGGCGTCAACCGGCAGCAATTTTAAAATAGCTTCTGTGTTTTTGTCATTGACCATTCCCCATATTATATGGACCTGTGGGTAGGGTTGCCCGCCAATATAGGCCATAATGGGCTTTATGCCGTCTTCGTTGTGGGCAATGTCACAAATCATGGTTGGGTTATTCCGTAACAATTGCCACCGTCCCTTAAGACCTGTTACTGCCGCCGCACTTCGGATCCCTTCCTCAATCGCCTTTTCGGAGATTGTAAAATTCCTTTCTCTTAGCAGATCCACTGTTTTAAGGATCCCGGGCAAATTCCTGGCGTGATACACCCCCTTTAAATCGGAATGCAGGGAAGGAAATAAGACTTCTGCATTGCGGCGGCGAACTAAATAGTCACCGCAATGATCGCTTTCTACCTGATATTCCCGGTCTGCAAAGTATATGTTCGCCTTTAATTCCCGGGATACGTCGTTAAAAACCGGTGCTGTTTCTTCCTGAAATTCCGAGATCACTACGGGAATTCCGGGTTTGATAATTCCGGCCTTTTCTCCTGCTATTTGAGGAAGGGTGTCACCAAGAAAATCAGTATGGTCAAGACCAATGTTGGTAATTACACTTATCAATGGTGTGATAACATTGGTTGAGTCCAGCCGCCCACCAAGACCTACCTCGATTACCGCAACATCCACCTGTTTTCTGGCAAAATAATCAAAGGCCATAACCACCGTCATTTCGAAAAAAGAGGGCCTCAGGTGATCAATAAAATCTTTATGTGCTTTAACAAAATCCACGACCTCCTGTTCTTCTATGGCATGGCCGTTTATTTTAATCCGTTCCGTAAAGCTTTTCAGGTGGGGGGATGTATAGAGACCGGTCTTATATCCGGCCAATTGTAGCACGGCGGCGATACTATGTGCGGTGCTGCCTTTGCCATTGGTTCCGGCGATATGGACAGATTTAAATTGCTGGTGGGGGTTATTTAGTTCACTACAAAATTTGAAAGTATTTGTCAGGTCTTTTTTAAACGCAGATTTTCCCTGCCGCTGGAACATTGGCAAACTGTTATAAAGAAAATCCAGGGTTTCCTTGTAATCCATGTAAATAACAAGCGCTGTAAAATCTATGAAAAATCAATCAATTCGCCTTGATAATAAAGGTGATTCGGCCTGTTGAAACCTGGGCCGTTCTCGTATTCTGCGCGGTTTTATGGAAGGTTAAATTTTCTACTTCATCGCGGTAAATCTTTTCGACGGCAGGGCTTACAGTTTTCTCAATGGTCCTGACCGAGATGATCTCACCCTGATCGTCCACCTTGATTTCAAAAACAATCCGGCCACTTTCGTCGGAATTTTCATCGGGATTGGGCAGTTCATCCCAGTTCCATCCTGCGAGATCCAGTTTTGATCCACCGCCACCACCCTGACTTCCGTACAAGGCTTTTGAATCCACCGTTCCCTGCGGTTTTCCCTGATCTCCGGTTTTGCCGGGCTTATCACCCTGATTGCTTTTGGCGGGTTCCTTTTTACTTTTACCCTGACTATTATTCGGTGTCTGTGTTTTCTTCACCGGTTTTTTTTCAGGTATTTTCTTTGGAGTTTCCGTTTTTTTCTTTGGTGGCGCTTCCTTTTTAGGTTTTGGTTTAGGTTTCTTTTTTTCAACCACCGGACTGGGTTCCGGTTGCTTCACAGATTCCTGGGGAACTTCCTTTACAGTCTCCTCCACCGGCTCAGGTTTTACTTCCTCCGGCGCCTCCTCTTCCACTTCTTCCTGAGGTTCCTTTTGCGGCTCAGGTTCTTCAGGTTCCTCTTCTTTTACCTTCTTTGTTTCTACCGGGGGCTTCTTAGGCTGTACCCGCCCGCTACCGGCATTATCGGTACCGAAATTAACGACCAGCCCATATTCCGGAATAGGCGGATCCGGCGCTTGCCAGGCCAGCAAAAAGAAAAATATCAGCAACAGGATAGCGTGAATACTGACAGAGGCAATAACGCCGACACGATCATACTTCTTTTCTTTTTGGTCACTCACAACTAATTAGGTTTTGTGGCAATAGATACGGTAGCTCTCAACGCTTTGGCGATTCCGGCTACCCTGACCAGATGCTCTGTGGGCACCGACTTGTCAATATGTAAAACGACAATACCCTCCTGCCCTTCCAGCTCTCTTTTTAATGTATTTTCAAAATTACGTCTGGAGGTTGGTTTGTCGTTAACATAATATTTTAAATCCTTGGTAATGGTAACCGTGACCTTCTGCAGAACGATCGTTGAGCTTTTACTGCTGGGCAAATTGACCCGCAAACCGGAGGGCGTGATAAATGACGAGGTCAACATGAAAAAGATCAACAATAAGAATATCACATCCGTCATGGAAGACATGCTGAACGCTGCATTGACTTTATGTTTCGATTTCAAGTCCATTTTATCTCGGTTCTTGCAATAAATCAATAAAATCCACGGAGGTATACTCCATTTTATGGACCACCTTTTGCACTCTGGCCACCAAATAGTTGTAGCCGAGATAAGCAATAATTCCCACCATTAATCCGGCGGCTGTGGTAATCATAGCTTCATAAATACCCGCTGATAACAGTTTCGGACTAACAGAGCCTTCTTCCTGGGCGATACTAATAAATGCCTGTATCATACCTGTTACCGTTCCCAGAAAGCCGATCATCGGCGCGGCACCAGATATTGTCGCCAATAGTGATAAATTCTTCTCTAACTTGTAGATTTCTATTTTCCCGACATTTTCAATCGACACCTCAATATTTTTCAACGGACTTCCTATCCTGCTGATGCCTTTTTCAATCATTTTAGCCACAGGTGATTCCGTTTGCGCACATAGCAGTCTGGCACCATTGATATCCCCTACCGTCACCAGGTTTTTGATTTTATCAATAAACTGATTAGGAGTTTTGGATGCATTGCGAATGGTAAACACCCTTTCTATAAATATAGAGACTGCCAACATCGAAAGCACAAGCAAGGGTATCATCATGTACCCTCCTTTTAGCATAAGGTCCCACACGGAAATAGCCTGTTCACCGGATCCAATGCCTACTGTATCCAATGCCTGAGATGTGGAAATTTGTAATAAATTCATACTTACCTTTAAGTTGATTAAAATTATGTCAGTAAAGTTTTAAGGCAAATTTTATTCAATTTTTAAATTAAGTTTAAGACATTATCAGTATTTGATTACCCATAGACTATTTCCATAGTTTGCTTTTAGTCCATCAAGACTATTCACCGCTTCGGTAATGGAACCAAAGTCTTCAACCGATAAGCGGTAAAACTTTTTATTGCCACTTGGCATAATCAAAGTTGTACTGACTCCTTCTTTACCAAGTTTGGCTCCGTAGTCCCTTGCAAGATCTTCATCAAAAAAACTGCCAATTATGACATAGGTGCGACCCGTAGGTGCGTTAATGGTTGTCAGCGTCCCCCTGGTCGTGGGGTCATCACTTAATCCTGCGTCAATTGGCTGCTCATCGACATCAATAGTATTCTGGCCACTATCCGTATCATTGGTGGTACCGTCGCCCAGGTCGCTATTCCCGGAATCAGTATCGGCGCCGGTGGCGCCGAGGTCATTGTCGACATCGGCATTATTCTGATCATCAGTGGGTGTATTTTCCACCTGGTCGGTCTGCTGGCTTACCTGCCCTGAACCAAACATATCCTGTCCAATGAAGTACCAGAAAGCAGCCAGTATCACCAAAAAAACAAATAGTAATGCAACAATCAGCGGTGCTTTTGATTTTCTATTCAGACTATTGTTACTTCCTGCAGACCTTACCGTTCCTTTCCGCCTACCGATACCTCCTCGTTCAATAGGTGTTAAAGAAACCTCTGGTAATCCATAATCCGGATCACTTTCAAAGCTATGACTACTTTCACTTTGATGTATGTCTTCAGCCATTTTATAATTTTTTTAAGTTATTGTAACTAAATCCCTTACGACTCATTAAAATCCTCCTAAAAGTAAAGTTTATAATCTTAGTTACAAAGCAAAAAAAATGAAATAAACTCACCTTAGTCAATAATTGCGTAAATAGTAAAATTTTTAGTTTTACGCCTTTATAAGCGATCAAAGGCATAAGTCAAGCCAACCATCATCATAAACCCTCTCGATGGATAGTTGTAATATCGTTCATAGTTTTTGGAAAGTACATTATTAAACCCCAAAAACATGGATACCTGGTCGGAATAGCGATAATCCACTTTAAAATTTAAATCGACAATTGGATCCAGCTCTACCGCTTCATCGGTAATGAAATTTTTGGCCTTGATTCCTCCCATGGTATATAAATCACTGCTAAACAATATTTTATCAAATAAATTAAAAGAGCCCATCAGACTAAATTTATAAGTAGGCCTATGCCAGGGTTCATCCACTCTTTCCAGGCTGTAGGCATAAAAATCAAACCTTGCGGCTCCTCTGAAGATATTAGTCTTATCGACACCAAATTCGCCGAAGAAATTAAAGGCCGTGGTATTCCCGGCATCGTAAACAACATTAAATTTAGCAGTATCGAGCGGATCGTTAATGAAAAAATATAAATTTTCGTAATCAGCCAGGGAAAATCCGGTCTTTATGGTAAAACTTCGAAACAATGAGCCCTTGATCCCACCGTATAATTCCAATTCCTTATTGGAATGTACCAGCGGTATCTCCGCATTGATGAAGGGGTTTTCGTTTACAAGCGTATGCAAATTCACCTCCTCAATGTCACCATCAATGCCTCCGTAGATACTGACATCGTCATTCAGGTCGTAAGTAACATTTCCTGAAAGGTACAAATGGGTTTTATCGCCCCCTGCAATTGTATCATTTTCGTAGACAATATTTAAACCCGCATTAACTTTTAACTCCCCGGCCTTAAAATTGACACTTGGCCGGACTTTAAAAAGATTTCTATTAAGCGAGGTGCCGTCTGTACGTTTTGTTAAAGACAGGTAACTGCTCAGATCCAGTCCTATATTTTCATCCAGGGAGAAGGTAGACTTGAACTTCATGCCAAATTTACTTTCCTTAGCCTCAAAATTGTCCTTCAAAAAGCTAAATGATGGGGTTATTTTAAAGTAAAAGTCACTTCCCGTATCGCGGGTTTCTAAAGTTCCGTCCAGGTAGAAGTTATTGAATTTTTGTAGAATTGTATCGCGAAAGGCTTCTACACGCTGATCGTATCCATAAAAATGGTTTTTCCTCCCCAGATAATTAATGTTACCTCCCAGTATAAATGCATCGTAAAAGGCTTTACCGTTGACGCCAAGAAAGTTCTCCGCAGCGCCTGAATTTTTTTTATCTACCGGCCCTCTGGAAGATGAGGCATGTTTACCGTGAAAGCTGTACGAGAAATTTTCATTCCTTTTGCTGTTGACATAGGCCTCCAGGTGGGCACTGGCAAAATTACCTATTCCGGCTTTTAGATAGTTGGCATATAATTTTTTCAGCAAAGGATCCTTGATCGTCAATACCCGAATCCTGGGTTCAAGGTCAGTTAATTGATAGTTAAAATCCTTGTACTGGAATTGCATTTGCCCCTCATCATTTTTGAGTGGCAGCGGTGATATTTTTTCATACAGCCTGGATGCCGGTGGAAGTTCAATTTTTTTGTCTTTTTCAATGACAATTTCTGCATCTTCTATCTCTCCGGTTTGGTCCTCCCATTCCTGCGCACGCACTACCAAACCCGAAAGGCAGCATAAAAAAAACATCAAACACCTATGTTTAACACGCATATTATCTTATTCTTAACCCTTTAATTTTCAATTTCCTGGAAGGTAGTATCGGTTTCCACCACTTCTACTGGTTCCTGTTGGCTGTCTTTTAAGTCCTGCAACTTTCGCAACTTACTGTTTGCCCGTTGTACCACATCCTCAATCGGCGATTTTTCAATAACCGAATTAAGGGTGGCTTCTGCCTGGAAATATTCCTGGAGGGCAATGTAATTATCAGCAATCAATAAAAAGGACTCTCCTATCCAATTTTCATACACCCCAAAGTTGGTATTCAAATCAATCAAGGTTTCAATAGATCGTTGATAAGACTGTTGCTCATATAATATTCTACTCAGCAAGAACTGCGCCTCTGCCCCATTTTCATCTTTGGCAGCATTTAATGTAGCCATAAATTGATCCATAGCGCCGTCCAGATTGCCGGTAGCGTATTCGGCTTTTCCCAGGTACAGGGTGGCTTTATTCGCCGCATCCGCGGAAATATTACCTTTCTCCAAAATCAAATTAGCATATTCCTTTACCGAAGGGTAATTTCTCAAATGAAAATGGCTCTGCATTAAACCCGACCACGCATTATAGGATTGCCTTTTGTTCCTGGCAATGCCGGCCAGTTTCTCAAAATAGGCAATGGCTTTATCATAGTTAGCATTGCTAAATTCAATTTCTGCAATTCGTTGTACCGCCTTATTTACCCTGTTGGTTTTATTATCACTTTCCACCTGGTAATAAAATGGCAGCGCCCGGTCATTTTGCTTCAAGCGATAATAAGATTCTCCGATGTAATACTTTGCTTCATAAGCATTGACAGATCCCGGATAACTACTCATATATCGTTCAAAAGATTGGATGGCCTTATGGTATTCCTGGTTGTTGTAAAGCGTTTTGGCAGTTTCATATTCTATGTTGCTGAGAGACTTATTATCTGGATTGGCACTTTTGTATTTAGCCAGATAAGGCTCAAATTCTGAAGATTGATTTTGCATCGCCAGCACTTCCTGTAGTGCGGAAATGGCACTGCTGGCCGTGGGGTGCGTGGGATAATCATCTAGAATTCTTTTATAATCTCTTTTGGATTGATTATACTTCTTTAAATTATAGTTTGAAAAACCCCTTTTTAATAGGGCATGAGGCACAAATGAGCTTTGTGGCTTGCTTGAAATCAGCTTGCCAAAACCATTCGCCGCTGCCTGATAGTTGCCCTGCTCAAGATCCAGCTGCGCCTTTTGATAAAGCGCATTGTCTGCATAGGTCGATGAGGCATATCGGTTGATGACAATATCAAAGTTTTCCCTGGCCGACGGAACTTTATTCATTAAACCCAATATCACCGCTTTTTGAAAATAGGCATACGCGAGGTCAGGGTTTCTTGTGTTAATTGCCTTTTGATAGTTGTTTAGGGCCTGATCATAGTTTTTTCCTACGTAGTGACAATCTGCTAATCTGATCAGTGCATCATCATAAAATTGCTTGTTGATATTGCTTTTTGGACTGTTTACAAATCCTTCAAAGTGCTCAAGCGCCCGATCATATCTTTTTGAGTTATAATAAGCATAGCCAATGCCATACCGCGAGCGGAGATATTCATTGCTGTTTGTTTCGAACGGGCTTCCGATAACATTACTATAGCTTTTGATGGCATCCTCATAGCGTTTGCCAATAGAATAGGCCTCTCCTGACCAAAAGTGGGCTTTCATCACCAGTTCCTGGTCTTCGGGATAGTTTAGGGATTTGTTAAACATCTGCACCGCCCTGCGATATTTGCGATTATTAAAACTTTCGGTACCCTTAAAGTAGGTCACCTGCTGATAGGCTTTTTTCATCCTGGGGCTTTTATCTCCGATTTTCTCAAGGTGCTCTATCGCCTTGTCATAATCGCTGGTTTTCAGATAAGCCTCGCTTAGCAAGATGTTAGCTTCCTTGGAACGGGTGCTGTTCGGAAACGTAGTAGCCAGATTATTCAGCGCTTCAATGGACTGATCAAAATTGCCCTGGTCATAATTGATTTTAGCCAATTTAAAGATCGCTTCTTCCTGGATAACCGGATCAAAATTCATTTTGCTGGCATTGGCATAAGCTGTTATGGCAAAGTTTTTATTGTTTTTTCTCAAATACAAATTGCCCAAGTAATAGGAAGCGCTTTGTCCAATGGCATTTTTCTGAGACGCTATTTCTTTAAAATATTGTTCCGCACGATCAAAGTCATTCAGATTATAATAGGATAACGCCAACCTGTATTTAACCTCGGGATCTTTTTTTGCAGACTGGCTTTCGATATAAGTCTGGAAAAAACTGGCGGCTTTATTGTACTGTTGTTTTCTGAAATATGATTCTGCTATCAACAAACTAAAATCTTCCAAATTTTTAACCTTTCTTCCACTGGCAACCACCTGCTCTCCATATCGCAGGAGCTCGTCATATCTTTCCTGCTTGTAATAGACATTCAGGATCATATAAGGCACAATGGCGGCATAAGCCTGGTCTTTTTCTGCTTTTTTCAGATCGATCAGTGCTTCGTCGTAAGCGCCGTTGCGGAACTCTAAAAATCCGGCATAATAGTTCGCTGCCGCAGTATAGGGGCTACTTCCTTTTTTTACATTATTGAAATAGCTCAGCGCTTTGCTAAAATTCTTTTTATTGAAATGTGAATAGCCCAGCTTGAACCTGGTTTCCAACCTTTTATCATCGGTCAGCTTATTGATATCAGTTTTTTCCAAATAAGCAATCGCCTTGTCATAATCCTTGTTTTTGAAATAAAAATTACCCAATTCATAAAAGGCAAATACTGATTTGGGGTGTCCTTCGTATTGTGTTACAAATTGATCGAGTAAAAATTCCCCGTCATTATGATAAAGGCTCATGGCGCAAAAAGCAATATAATACCTGGCATCGATGGCCTTGATAGATTCGGGGTCGTGGTTGGTATATTCTTCAAATGCGGTTCTTGCGGCCGCATATTGTTGTTTATCAAATAAATCCAATCCTTCTCTGAAATACCGGTCGTTATCGATTTGTATTATGGTATTTTGCGCTAAAGTTTTGAATTGAAAGCAAGTTAGGATCAGTATAAAATAGATTTTTTTATCCATAAAAGTTAGCCAGAACAATCTTACTAATAACTTTATAATATTTTAATTATTGTGATTATTACCTACAGTCATTTTATTAATTACACCAAAACATTGCCCGGTTCCGTCGATCAATGTAATAGTTTAAATACCAGCTCCTTCAATATCTGCCCTTCATTAACCGTGCCAACCTTGATACCTTTGGATTGCAGATCGGCATTTTTAAGATGATGAATGTTATTAATAACCTGGGGCAAATGATAGTGATTGACGGCCAGTTTATAGTCCTTGACAAAAAATGGGTTTATTTTCAAAACGGATGCCAGGTTTCTATCTGACTTGTCCTTTGTATGATGAACAACCAGTAGTTTACTAAAAAAAGAAAACAACATAGCTATTATAGGTATTACCGGATTGCCTTTGGGATTAGCGGCAAAATAGTTGATGATTTGATTGGCCTTTAACACGTTTTTACCCGTAAGGGCTTTTTGCAATTCAAACACGTTATACTCCTTACTAATACCAATATACTTCTCTACCTCTTTTTCGGTAATTTGTACTTTGTCATCGAAGTTGACCAGCATTTTATCAATTTCATTGCTTATTCTCTCCAGGTTATTTCCGACAAATTCCGAGATCATAAATGTTGCTTTAGGCGTAATGGAGTGCCCCTTATTAGCAACGTAATTGTTGACCCAGTCAGGGACCTGATTGTCATAAAGCTTTTTGACACTGACCATAACAGCGCTTTTATCCATAAGCTTTGTCAAAGCTTTTCGCTTGTCCAGCGTCTTGTATTTGTAACAAAAAACCAACAAAGTCGATGGCTGTGGATTCTGGAGATAAGCCTCTAAAAGCTTAGTGGCATCTTCCTTGTTGAAATCCTGAATTTCCTGTGCCTCCTTGACCAATACTAATTGCCTTTCGGCCATCATAGGAAATCTTCTGGCATTGCCAACGATAGTGCTGATCGTGGCATCTTTACCGTACATGACAATTTGGTTAAATCCCCGTTCGTGTTCCGGAATTACATTTTCCTCCAAATAGTTTGCAATAACGTCAATGTAATAAGGCTCATCTCCCTGTAAAAAGTAAACAGGCGCGTATTGACCGTTTTTTAGGGATTGTAATACTTGATCAAAAGATTGGGCCATGTTTCAGTAAGTGTCGTCATTTTAAGTGCTAATATAAGCGGACAAATTATTTTAGTGTTACTCCTACTGAAATATTTTTATTTTTTATCTGAAAAAACCTAAAATGGCGAGACCATTCAATTTTAGGTAGCCTTTCTTGTGGCCACTTGATCTATCAATTGCTTCGTTGGAATGTCAGAAAACCAGCGGGTCGAAACCATTGGGAGGTGCAACCATTTGCTGGATTGCGTTCACGAGCGGGGCTCATCCTTTAGTTTTATGGAGAAAGTGGTGCCTTCATTCACCTTACTGTAGAGGCTCACTTTTCCATTTAACTTTTCGACAGCATTTTTCAGAATATACAATCCCAGCCCGGATCCGATTACCTGATCATTGGCCCTAAAAAACATATTGAAAACCTCGCCCTGGATATTTTTTTCAATGCCTATACCATGATCCTCCACCTTGATAAGCAGATCGTCATTGAGGTTTCTTTTGATGGCAACCTCAACATCACTCAACTGACCTGGCTTTGAGTATTTAATGGCATTTTCCACCAGATTCTGCAGAATTGTCGTAATCAACCCCCGATCGCTTATAAAAGGCCATTCCAGATCGACCGACATCCTGAATCGTACGTTTTCAAAATTGGGCAGATTGGTAAATGAATTAATACAACTGTTGACCACATCTTTGAAATCGATTTCCTCCCTTTTTATATCTACCTCTTTAATTTTTGTGAGTTGTATCAGCGTCAGGATGATGTCATTTAACCTGGTAATTTGCTTGTTATACAGGTCAAAATATTCCAATGATTTCTCATCGGTAATCTCATTCTCCACTATTCTATATAATCCCAAAAGTGAGGCAATGGGTCCCCTGAGGTCATGGGAGGCTTTATAGACAAAAGTATCAAGCTCTTTATTTTTGTATTTCAGGTCCTGCTCAATTTGTTTCTGATCAGATATGTCGCGAATAATACTGGAATAATATTCCACTTCTCCATCTACTCCCTTGTGAGATATAATCACCTGAGAAACTGTAATTAACTCTTTATCATATCTTTGAATCACATTTTCTCCGCTCCATATACCCTGGCTGGCTGCCAAAGGTATGGCATGATCCCTGGTCAGCTTTTGCGAGTGTTCGGATTGCAGGATTTTTATTGGGAAACCAGCCACATTATCTTCAGGGCTGAATCCATAAAAATCTCTGGCCGCCTGATTCAGGTAAATTAAGTTCAGCTGTTTATCAAGCATTAAAACAATATCGGAGGTAGCTTCGATAATAGTACCAAATCTTTCCTTTTCCGCAATGGCCTCCCGGATTGGTGTTATATCCTGAATAGTTCCAAAATGCCTAAGATGATTTCCCTTGTCATCTTTTTGCACTTTTATGCTTATGTAAACACTGCGGATCTCATTATCGGGTCTTACAATCCGGTATTCAATGAAATCGATATAGTCCTTCACTCTGGATTTAGAGGCTTTGTCCAGCGCCATGTAGTAGGTATGCAGATCGTCGGGATGAATCAGATTAATAAAATCGTCAACCGCGATGATGTTTCCTTTTTTAACCGGCAATCCCTCGCCCAGCATTTTGACAAAGTTCTCGCCCATCTTCATACAATCGGTCTTCATATCCAATTCCCAGGTAGACAGGTTGGCAATGGTAAGTGCGTCAGACAATTGCTCTCTGCTTTTACTCAGCTCGCCCTCAATTTTATGAATTTCAGTCACATCCTGTACAGTACCATAATGCTTAAGCAAATTACCCTCTTTTTCCAGAGAGACCCTTGTAGTGGCATAAAGGTATCTTATCTGGCCATCGGGATGAATGATCCGGTATTCGGTATGGTCGATATAATTATCTACCTCGTTATTGATTATCTTTTTCCGGGTACTGTTAAATATCTTGTGGTCATCCGGGTGAATCAGTTTTTTGTATTGTGCTATTGGCACAAGATATCGGTCCTGATCGATGATCTGGCACTGGTGCCGAACACCAATTATATCCACCATGCCTTTGCTAATTACAAAAGCATCTTTTTCGAAATCATATTCCCAGGTAGCGCAGTTGGCCAGGCGCAAAGCTTCGTTTAGCTTTTTTTCATTGCTTTGAAAAGTTATTTCCAGCTGTTTGGATTCTGTTATATCGCGCCAAATTGAAAAAAGAAGCTTCTGATCATCTTTTTCATAAATGGTATTGGAAATCTCTACCCAGAAAAATGCATAGCGGGTAATAAATTGAAAAACCTTGTTTTGATGCGGGTAATTATTAAGCTGTTTGATAAAGGACGGCAGGCTAAAGTCATTACCTTTTTGATCTTTAATCAGCTTGAACACACCATCCTCGGCCACATCCTCCCGGTCTTTCAATCCCAGTAGCTCTATCCCGGCCTGGTTGGTGTCAAGCAGCTTGTGCTGATCAATAATAAATATGGCATCTTTCGATTGTTCAAAAAAGAAAGAGGCATCAATTAAATAATCGTTTGTTACAATTCTGGGTTCCATTTCAATAATGCCAAAAATAATAATCAATAGAAAAAATAAATTTTCAATTTTTAGTTATAGCGAAAGATGTATGATTAAAGATTGAAAATGTAAGATTAGGCATTAAAATAGATTTGGGCTTTTTTTCATCATCCGAAAGATAACTAATTGATTAACAGTTTTTTAATTAAGAAAGATAGCGATCATATCGATAACAGAAACAGATTTTCAATCCACTGATTTAGAAATGATCCTACAGCCAGAAATCGAGGCAATTTAACCCTCAAGCCATGGTATATTGAACTTTGAACAGTATTTTTTATACTTAAATCAGTTGGCCGTAGATTTGACTGACACTCCAAAAAGCATGTAATAAATTTTGCAGTCTGTGCATCTTTAACATAAAAAAATCACAATCTGAGATGTAGCCAATTTTACATGTCTTCTTCATGACAAAAGCGCATGTTTAAAAAATCAGAACCGGCCTAAAATTTGTAGTTTTTTTATGGCCGGCCAAACAAAATTTTAAAAGTTTTTTTGATGGATCCGGCCTTGCTTATATCTTTAAATATGTCCATCCACTCATGGAATACAAGGTATACGGGATTGAAGGAATTAACGGGTTTTGTGATTCCATAAATCGGCTTTTCTTCTTCCGGTTGAAATGTACCAAAAATCCGATCCCAAATTACCAGCGTAGAGCCATAATTTTTATCCAGATACTTATCATTTATTGCGTGGTGAACTCTATGATGAGATGGCGTAACGAAAATGTACTCTATGGGCTTGGGTAATTTTCTGATAAATTCTGTGTGAATCCAGAACTGGTACAAAACCTCTATTTGATGACAAATGAAAAATACCACTGGATGAAAACCAGCCAAAAACGCCGGAATGAAGAAAATGATCTTTATGTGTTGCGTCCAACCCAACCTGAAAGATACAGAAAAATTATACTGTTTGGATGAGTGGTGTGTGACGTGAGTCGCCCACCAAAAGCGTTGCTCATGGGCAATCCGATGTGCCCAATAACGACAAAAGTCAATAACAATCAGGCAGAGAATGTAAGACCACCATTTGGAGGGAACTGTCCAGGGTACCAGGTTATAAAAAAACAGCGCAAAGCCAAATGTAGCCACCTTGATCAATGCACTAATAACTACGTTCGTCAAGCCAATGGCAGTAGCTGCCCAAAAATCTTTACCATGATAGACATTCCTTTTTTTATAAAGACCAAGAGCCCACTCGCCCAATACGAGGGCAAACATGATGGGGGCTGCATAAGGAATGATAGGTGGTAATCCAATCTGATCTAATTGTTCAACGGTGAGATATTCTTTCACTATTTTTTAGTCGTTAAGTATCAAAAGCACGCCTTGACTGCGATGTCTATATGTTTGGAAATATAAACTACCTCGCGAATATATAAATAATTAAATGTATAATATATTAATAGTAGCATTAAACGTATATTTAATTTAAATCCTTCCCTCCGGGCGCTGCCACAAATGCTACATTTTTTGGCACTCATTTTTTGAAAATTGCAAAACATGTATAAATCCTACTTAATCATTTCGGAATTAAACCTACTCGTGGTCTGCAAGCTTGTAACTCATTGACGGGTAGTCTAAATTTAGTGCTATGATTTTTAATGTAGATGAAGGCCCCCTGGTAAGTATTATTATGACCACGCGAAATGCGGAACAATTTCTTCAGGCTACTTTGGACGCTATCATCGCTCAAAGTTATCGGCATTGGGAATTGATTGCGGTCAACAATCAATCTACCGATAATACTTTTGATATTTTAAATAATTACGCCGCTAAAGATACCCGAATTAAAGTCTTTACCAATCCGGGCATAGCGGAAATCATACCCGGACTGCAATACGGATTTTCTCAAAGTTCCGGAAGTTTCATTACCAGAATGGATTCAGATGATTTAATGACATCTAATAAATTAAAGATATTGGTGAATCTACTACAGGAAAATGGCCCCGGACATATTGCTACGGGTTGTGTCAGGCATTTTTCGGATGAAAAAGTATTACAAGGTTTCAAACGCTATGATGCCTGGATCAATCAGATAATGCACACGGGAAGTCACTACCGGGAAATCTATCGTGAATGTGTCGTTCCCTCTTCATGCTGGATGGTTCATCGGCAGGACTTCATTCATTGCGGCGCGTTCGGACCTGTGGTTTATCCGGAAGATTATAATCTGTGTTTTAGATTTTACAACGGTGACATGAAAATTGTAGCCAGCAAGGAAGTGCTTCATTTATGGAGGGAACACGCCCGGCGGATCTCAAAAATGGATGAACGGTATAAGGATCAGCTTTATTATGACCTAAAACTCTCCTTCTTCGTAAAACTTGATCTGGACAAAAATGCCAACCTCGTTATCTGGGGAGCTGGTAAAAAAGGCAAAAAACTGGCTGCAAAGCTGCGCCGGATGGGTTTGAATTTTGATTGGGTCTGTAATAATGAAAAGAAGATCGGCCACAATATTTATGGTACATTAATAAATCATCCTGAACTTCTGACCCGGCAAGGAGCATGGCAGGTATTGGTGGCCGTTTCAGCCAGGGAAAAGGACGACATTGATGACTTTCTGATAAAGCATCAAATATGGTATCGATGGTTTTGTTAAGGAAGAGGAAAGCCATGGTATAGACTACCCTTCTCATCTGCTCATGGAAATTGTCAAGCGCCCAAAGTTCTGCTCGATATAATCCAGGAGTGCAAAGATAAACAGCGAGACGCCTGTCATTTCCAAGGTTTCCTCGCTAAAGGCAAGTATTTTGTAAATCATAGAAGACCAACCTGACTCTTCCCAGTAGCTTCCCGCAATCATTTCCAACCCCAAAGCGCCCGACAGAAAGGTAAATCCGGATACTATGAAAAGTGTTCTGGTTCTTTTCGGTAGACCCCACACAAATTTAAAGAGAAAAATCATTAACAAAATAGTGATAATACCATATGGGATTATCCAGGCAAAGTAAAAAATGCCTTGTGTGTCCGTTGCTAAAGCAGACTTTGTTACCGCGGTAAGCTGTTCATGGATTTCAATATTTTCGTCCAGTGCCAGAAAGCAAAAAATTCCGCTCAGCAAGTACCAATGATATTTCTGCTTCCCGTGCAAGGCAATCAGCAATAATATAATGGAAGCTTTTAATAGTAATATGGTAGCATAAAAAGTAGGTAAATTTTGTTCTCCATCCAGGTTAACCATTAATAAATACCTTTCCGGGATCACATTAAACCGTACCAGCAGGTATACCAATACATTTAAAAAAACAAAGAAAAATACCATACTTAGTATGATTTTCAAGACGGATTTACTCTTAATGGTTATCATTTCTTAAAAAGTCTATTTGATCAAAAAATTAGGCAGCTAGGGTCTGGGGAGAGCTGCAAATATACATATTAATAAATTGTTAACGAAATAAAAATTTTATGTTAACCGAAAAATTACGTGGGTATGGCCGGTTTTCAGGTCGCACCGATTATGAATAATTGCTGCCGGATTTATGAGATACAACAGGTTTACGCAACGGCCTTTGGCCTGTGCCACAGGTAACATGAGCTGAGAAACAGGTCTTTCCGGCAGCCCTTTTGAAATCGCTAAATTTAGTCTTTAAATATGAAACAATTTAAGCACAAACACTGTTAGCACTTATGTATTCATTATGTTGCAAAAGCCGGATCTAAAAAGCACTTATGAAAGGAGAAGTATTTTAAGATGAAGACAGGGATAGCATTTTTTATCATCACCTTTTTATGGTTAGGCACCTACCCTGGGGAAGATAATTCTTCCACATGGGAGCTTAAAAAGGATAAGAATGGCATTCAGATCTATGCGCGCAATGCGCCAGGGTGGGCGTATGAGGAGTTAAAGGTCACCATGCAGGTCGAGAGTTCTTTGTCAGGCCTTGTTGCCGCATTAAAGGATGTTCCTGCCTATCCGGAGTGGGTATATACCTGCACAGATGCTTATTTTTACAAAAACAGTCCTCACGAAGAATATTATTATACAAGATTTAAAGCCCCGTGGCCTGTGAAAAACAGGGACCTTATCGTACATTCGGTTATAGAGCAAGACAGTACTACTAAAACCGTTATTTTCAAAGGTACGGGACTTCCGCAATATCGCCCAATGAGTGAAGGGATCGTTAGAATTCCTGCGTTTGATGGCAAATACCTGTTGGTCCCTAAAAGCGAGGATGTGGTAGATGTGACCTACCTTGTCAAACTGGATCCCGGAGGATGGTTGCCGCCCTGGCTGGTCAACCTTGTCAGCACCTCCGGACCGTATAACAGTTTTATAAAATTACGCGATTTTGTAAAGCAGGACAAGTATCAAAAGGCCTCCCTGGCCTACATTGATGAACTTCAATAACTTCTTCTTCCGGGAGAAGACATTATATGAAACTATAATGTTAAACAGCAGATGAAGCATCTTAAAGTAACCATAGCCTCGGCCACTGCTTTCCTGATAATATTTCTGTTATCTCTTCATCTTGACGTGGATGAAGCAATTCCCCTGTTATTATTTTGCTTCTCACCATTTGTCATGATCTGGATGACCATAAACATCTTAAAAGATGGGCAACCTTCCAAAAAGAAGTTTTCAGATGGTCACTTTTATGAAGACTACGACCATAAAACGGGCAGATTCCTCCCACGCTCGGAAGATTAATTATTGGTTTACGGCGGATCCGAGTATTCCGCCGGTACTTTCTTGCCAGACCTGTGCCATGTCATTTACTCATACATAGTAATTGCGTTTAAAGCGCGGTTGGCCTCTTCGATCTTATCATAATTCTTAAGTAGCGCAGCAGCCTCCAGCACTCCCTGGATGGCCAGGGTTCTTCTCGGAGACCTTTCAAAAACTTTTTCATAGGCTTCCAGCGCCGCTTGTGGCCTGTTGTTTAGTAGCAAAAAGTCACCATACAGCTCGTATGGAGGCTTTATGAGGGTTGGCGGCCCAAACCTGAACGGTAGTTTTTCTTGCAGTCCGATGGCTTCTTTAATTAGTAATTCTGCTGCGTGATATTTTCTTTTTTCTATCATCAGCGAAGCCATCAACTCCTTTTCAAATATCTTTATAACCACGCTTTCCTCTACTTTCTTGGCAAATTCCGGAGGTACTGAAGCAATGTCATCAATGGCGTCTACGATCTGAGACTTTTTCTGTTTATTTCTGATTTTTCTAATTAATTTTTCAGCCCTGTCAAACTCACCACCTTCAATGGCTGCCCGGCCTTCTATGTAGTAGCCCGTGGCCTGAAAAACGGGACCAAGAGATGTGACATTCACTTTGTAATTAGCCAGGGGATCATGCCACTTTTTGACATGTACAAGATAAGCACCCCTCATCGCGTTAAAATTCATCTTTGCCCTGTCGGAGGTATGGTGAGCAACATCATCCTGAATTACTTCTATCAATTCTCCGGCTTTTTCTACCCGGCCTTGTTGCAGGTAACCGTAGGTAAGCCATAGCAACGAGTGGTAGGCTCTGTCCTCATGATTTAACTCACCGGTCTCAAATATCTTTTCCCGGGCTTGCCAGGAAGCTTCGTTTGATTTGATTACTCTATCCCACATGCCGGAGGCAATAAAGATATGTGAAGGCATGTGTAAGGCATGTGACGAAGACGGGGCCATCTTGGCATAAGCATCTGCTGCGTCCAGCGCCATGTGAGAAAGGCCAGGCTCATCGTAGGCATATAGTGTGTAAAGCAAGGCCCCGGGGTGGTCCGGATTTTCCTCCAAAACTTTCTTTAAAATCTTCCCGGCTTTTAAGTAAGTGGGTGTATGCCTCCTGCCATGACTGGTCCCCATTAATGATAGCGCATAAAAACACGCCACCTCGTGATTTTCGGGGTACTTTTTGTAGAGTACCCCCATAAAATTGGAATAAGTAATGTCACGAAGGTTCTTTCTTAAATCTCCAAATAAAATATTAATGGCCCGCATTAAATCTTTTTCAAGCGGTGTCACTGCTTTTCTTACTCTCTTTTTCGCCTCCGTATCAATAAAACCGAGCGCCATAAGCGCTTCGTCCTTATCTTGCCGGAACCATAGCGGATAATTGTAGGTCATGGCCTCGCCCCAATACGCCATCACAAAGTCGGGGTCCAAATCCTGGGCCTTTAGAAATTCTTCCTCGGCACCATTGTAATCAAAGTTATGCAACAACCAAATCCCTTTAATAAAATGCTCCTGTGCTTCCGGCTCACCGCTGGTAGGAAAGTTAATAGCCTCCAGATTTCTAATCTCGGCGTTTAAATTAGTGCAATTTAATATTGATATAGTTATAAAAGTATATAAAAAACATACTCTTACTATATAAGATAGGTTAGTTTTAAACACTGCTTTTAGGGTTAATTTAGGACAAAAAAATAATTTGTAATCTTGAATTTACTAAAAAATAACAACAATTCGAAATCATTGAAGGGCCTCTGGCGTGAAAAAGAAACTTTCAACCGGACTTTCATGTTGCTTATCAGGAGGTACTGACTTGTTTAATGCTGATCATCAGCAAGTTGCTTTATACGTTCAAAAAAGGACCTTTAAGTGTTTATTTTTCAAAATTAAATTGATTTTTTCAGCAAAAGTGAAGTTATCCACCATCTTTACATGACAGCGGCCCTGTGTTTGTCAATTGAAAGACAATTGATATTATTGCAAAGATCTATTTTTGGTTTAAACCGTTAATTAACATTTATGAATAAGACTTATTACAATCCGGAAGATTTGAAAAAATTTGGAAACGTGTCGGAGTTCCAAAAAGAGTTGGCAGATAAATTTTTCAGTTATTACGGTGACGTATTTAAAGAAGGAGAATTGAGTGCCAAAGAAAAGGCTTTAATTGCCCTGGCGGTGGCTCATACCATCCAATGTCCCTATTGCATCGATGCCTACACCGAGGGTTCTATAGAAAAAGGTGCTACCGAAGGCCAAATGATGGAGGCCGTTCATGTGGCAACAGCTATCAGAGGAGGGGCGTCGTTGGTACATGGTGTACAGATGATGAACAAAGTGAAAGAAATAACGATGTAGCATTTATGAAGACACTGAAAGCAAATAACCACCCCATCGCGAATTTTTCACATCAGGTGGCTATACTGGAGGAGGGATCTGAGGTAGTTAATATACCCAAGTTTACCGATAAGCTAAACACTATAGGTTTTAACCCACTAAAACCCACTGGTTTTGATGTATTCCAGGTAAATGTAGGGAAAATGTGCAACCAGACCTGTGCGCATTGTCATGTCGATGCGGGCCCTGATCGAAAGGAAATTATGACCCGAGAAACCATGCAACAGTGCCTGGAAGTATTAAAAAATAATGACTTTAAAACCGTTGACCTAACGGGCGGGGCTCCTGAAATGAATCCCGATTTCCGCTGGTTCGTGGAAGAAATAAGGAAATTAGGGAAACATGTGATGGTACGATGCAACCTGACCATCATTCTGGCAAATCCCAAATACCATGACTTACCGGATTTCTTTAAAAAACACAATGTGGAAGTGGTCTCGTCACTACCGTTTTACAATGCCCAGCGCACAGACCGGCAAAGAGGCAATGGTGTTTTTGACAAATCCATCAAGGCATTGCAAATGCTCAACGCGGTGGGTTATGGAAAAGAAGATTCAGACTTGATATTGAACCTTGTGTATAATCCTTCCGGGGCATTTCTTCCAGCTTCACAGTCACAGCTGGAAGCAGATTTTAAACGCGCCCTCATGAAAGATTATGGCATTGAATTCAATAATTTATTTGCCATTACCAACTTGCCCATCAGCAGGTTTCTAGATTATCTGATAAAATCCGGCAATTACGAAAACTATATGGAAAAGTTGGTTAATGCATTTAACCCGGCTGCTGTTACGAATCTGATGTGCCGCAGCACACTTTCAATTGGATGGGACGGTTACATTTTTGACTGTGATTTCAATCAAATGCTTGATTTGAAAATCGCCAATGGCAGCGCCAACCACATAAGCAACTTTGATGCCGATGCCATTCAGAGCAGAAACATAGCTACCGGGAACCACTGCTACGGCTGCACTGCCGGCGCAGGTTCAAGTTGTGGCGGTACAACCACATAAGGTCCATCGCCGGTAATCGGCGATGATCTTAAAATTGGTACTGACCGGTTCTTAAAAAGCGATCTATTAACTGACCATTTTAGAAACAGCCAACTTAATGTTTTTCTCCTCTAACTTGGTATCGTCAGATTTGGTTTTCATGTTGACACCTATACGTAGCGCTTTTAGTCCACTGGCTCCCTGCAGTTCTTCCAATTCTACATGCTCCACTTTTTCCTCTAAATAGCCTTCGGACTGAAGATATTCAATATATTGGCCGTACTCTTGCGCTTCTTTGTTTTGTGCATAAACAATGGCAATCATTCCAGGCTGTGTCAGGCGTTCGTTGGTGTCTTTGATCAATGCCTTATCAATTCGCTTTTTGATAATCTCATAACGAATATTGTAGGCACCATCCACATCAAACTTCTTTTCATCCTGCCTGAATCGAATAGAAAGCGGTATGCTTTGCACCAGGATCAAATGGGTAGTTTCGAGTGGCATTTTGAGCTCAGCCTTCAGGTCATTGGTCAGTCGCGCCACCTCACACATTGTTTTGAGCTGCCACAGCCTGAGGTTTCTCAGGTGTAATTCATGATATTCTTCATTGGGTACAATAGAATCCCCTATATAAATATTGTATTCCACACCATCAGTTTTATACTTCTCAAAGTAATGGGGGAACATGGCCTGGGCTTTTTCATCTTCCGCTTCCAGGTAATTGGAAATCGACAGATTAATCCTGGTCAGGCTTTCCTCAAAATCCTTACGTTTTTTATAGAGTGTACCATAGTCTGCATTCAGCGCATTATTGTAGCGGTGCATGGTATCTGCAAGGTAAAAGTCATTTTTAACCAGGTAATCAAAGATGGGTTCCACTTCATTCTTAATAAACTCCAGGATACCCACCTCATCGCCTGAGTTTAACCCTTTTTTCACCTTTTGAATGCGTTTTCCCAGCCTGAACTTAAGTTGATCAAGTATTGGCAAAGCCTTTTGAAACATGGCCTGATTAATAACCTTTTTGGCAAGAGTCAGGTGCTCTACCAGATCATCTTTGATAGCGTTGTTTCTCTGGGTGGAGGAGCTTCTTATATCTGATAAGCCGAATAGCGGAAATACGTTCTCAAAAACGATCGGTTCCGATTCTACCTCCTCCCCTTTTAGCCGGCTTTCCAAAATCTTGTTAGCCGCGCTTTCAAATTTCCAGGCAACGGTGGGGTGAATTGCTGTATACTCCTCCCTGATAATGGTTTCAATCTGGCTTTCCAGCTCATCAAGGCTTCGTTGTACGGCCAAAGAAAACAATGAAACCAACTTTTTCACTTTTATTAATGAAAAGGAATCCAGATCATTGCCCTTATTTGATGACAACTCCAGTATACCAATGAGCCGGTCGTCGTATATAAGTGGAGAAACAATCAGGCTTTTGATTTTTAGATCCTTGATGACTTCCTTAAACCGGTCGGTACCTTGAATATTTTTAGTATCACTCACCACAACCGCCTCCTTCTGGCACCAGGCCAAATCATAAGGGCTACCCATATAATCGCTACATTCCATCTCTTCGTCGGTGTGTATAATGCTATTCCAGATTTTTCGACCGGTCTCAAACTCTCCCTCATTGGCATTGGCAAAAGAAACTAAACCCAGTTTAAGCTTAGCCAAACCAAACAGATCCCTCAAATTAGATTGCAATTTGTTAAAGCCCGAAGAGGTTATCACCGCATGGGGATCCAACAGCTGATATCTTAATTCGGATAAAGCCTCCTGTTCTGTTACATCCGTAAAATCAAATACGACCAATCCGTGAAACTCAAAATTCTCAGGTGGAATTTTTTCCATCCATAAATTCAGGTCTGTAAAATTGTCAACTAGCATATCCAATTCTTCATCGGTCAGTGGTTTTACGGGCCCCTTGGTGACGACTTTCATCAGCCGGTCATTGATGGATAACTTGTAATGCTTTTTAAGTTTGGTTTTTTCGTCGAAAAATGTGAAAACCATTGGCTTTTGGACATTGATCGATCTGCCATAACATTCATTCAATATTCTTTTATAGGCACTAAAAGTTTTGCCCAGGTTCATGGCATTTTTATCACATTGAGCAAATTGCTCAAACTTGATTAATTCATCAAATTTGGCTGTATTAAATATGGGATCAATGCTATAGGGAGCCGCCACCGCTGTAATGGCATCCTCCATCTCTGCGATAGGAAGGAGTGTAGCCAAAATCAAGTCTACGGTCTGCTTATGAGTTTCAAGAATAGTATAGTCTTCGATTGGCTTTAGTATCTCAGGTACTTGCTTCAATGTATTGACTATATCTTTCTGCAGGTGTAAAAAAGAATTATCATTCTTTTTCAACTGCTCCTTGTATCGGTTATAAAGTGGTTCAAAACTTAGCTTTGTCGCAAACGGAAACCCCAGTAAACTAAAATTTAAATTATTGGGGTTTTCTGCCAGTGATTGCAAATCTGTTGGCGTTTGTCGTGTACTGCTCATATCCGGATAATTTGTTGTTGGTAATCTTACCATTTACTACGAAAATGACCTGCAATTGTTCAACTTCTTATGAATAGTTGGCGCTTAATATTTTCAAAAATTATTGGAAGCCTTTTACGGCGCTACCATCAATGGCCCCTATCAAATGGGCTGTCGCTATTTTCCCGACCTGTTATTTTCATTTATGGCGACGAACAGTCGGACAGGTCACAGCCTGTAAAAGGCAAATTTTCCGGCAGTAAATAATCGTTTATAACCGCGGGGTCATTATATATAAAATCTTTGACATCCTCTCCCTGGTAAATCAGAAAGCTTCCTTGCCGGCCATCAAATGTTCCGCTTAGTACAACGGCATTGGCTGAAGAAGGTGCCTCGAGATACGACTGGTGTTTATACTCCATCATGGCCGCGATTTTCACGGTTTCTTTGTTGAAGTTCGGCCAAAAGGTTATGAGCTGGTAATCCACCTGGTGGCACCCTTGCCTGAACCGGCAAATCGATCCTGTCTTTCTTTCGAAAGCCTGGACTTTATAAAAGTAGATCCCGGCTTCAATGGCTTCATCCTCATCCAGCCTTTCCTGAATATATGTCCTATCCTTGGATTCTCCTGTGAAAATAGCTCCTCCTGACTTCAGAAACCCGATAAGGTTGAGATATCCGGCATGCAGCAGCTGTTGTAAGTTATCCTGGTGACTTTTGTAAAGGTTGTTTTCTTCCTGTCCATCTATCGAAGTCACCGATTCATTTTTATGGATAGTGATCAACAGTTCATTTGGCTTGCTTTGAGCCGGGATATCGTCAATTCCCAGTGATAAAATCAGCAGAAATAGCATGTGACATGACCTATTGACTATGTTTTTCATCGCAAGAAATATCCCGGGTTTTAGTTATTTTCCGGATGGCCTTGGCTAATATAATCATAGAAATGGGGAACTGAAAGCATTATCTTCCGGGTATTTCTCAAAAAAATACTATTGATTGTTAAAGAATAACAAATTTCGCCGCCCTATGAAAAACAAATTTCATTTATTCACCCGCGTAATGTTTCGCTCTGATTTCATCTGAAAGGGCTTGCGGAAGGCTTTAAATTTGAAGTTATGAAATCAACCATCACTTACATTTTTTGTTTATTATCTATCACTGTCTTTGCTCAAAACCCCGAAGAGGAATATGAATTAGTAAAGCTCGATAGAAAAGTTAATTCGAGATACCACGATACGGCCCCCATCATTTCGCCGGATGGCCAGACCTTGTATTTTTTCATCGCCAATCATCCCGACAATACATTTGGGACCAGCAACAGCCAGGATATCTGGTATTGTGAGAAGGACGGTAGCGGTCAGTGGAAAAAAGCCCAAAGGATGGAAGCGCCATTTAATAAAAACCGATTCAACCAAGTAATGAGCATCTCCAGCGACGGCAACCGCCTACTGATAAGGGGTGGCAGCGGAAAAAACAAGAAAGGTTTCTCGGTCGTTGACAGGGTTAACGGAATATGGCAAAAGCCGATTCCTTTGCAGGTGAAAGATTATGATAAAATGAATATCGGCAGGTTTTCCGGAGGATTTCTCTCCTATGATGGCAAAGTGCTGATTATGTATTTCAGCGAAAATGAAAGGGCAAAATATAGCGATCTTTATGTGAGTTTTAAAAAAGAAGGCTACGTTTTTACCAAACCACAGCCTCTTCCCTCCAATATCAATACCCGATTGGATGAGTTTGGCCCTTATCTCACCACCGATGACAAAACCATGTATTTTGCCAGCAACCGACCCGGTGGGCTGGGAAGTATGGATATATACAAAACCACGCGACTCGATAACAGCTGGATGAAGTGGTCTGATCCCGTAAATATCGGGGAACCAATCAACACAGGCGGATTTGACGCCTATTATTCGGTTGACGCATCCGGAAAGCACGGATTTACCACCAGAACCTATATGTCGGCAGACGGTGGCAGTATGGATATTCTGGGGGTCGTTCCCAAACCTAAGATCATCCCTAAAACCATTGTATCTGGTTTTGTCTACAATGAAAAAAATGAGGAGCCCATCGCTGCCAACATTACTTACCGGCAAATTGATACAACCCAGCAACATATTGAATCTGCTCCGGAAGATGGGTATTACGAGTTTGAAGCTATAAAAACAGGGCAATACGTATTTGAGATTTCAACCCCTGGTTTTTTAAATGCTTCAGATAGCTTAATGGTATTCGAGACGGAAAAGGATACGGTTTTGGAAAAGAACTTTTATCTCAAGCCCATTGAAGTGGGTTTAACGGTCAGGCTTGATAAAATCTATTTTGACTTCGATAAAACAACCTTAAGGAGTGAGTCCTTTGAAGAATTAAATAAGGTAGTTAAAATGATGGAGCAAAATCCTAAATTAAAAATTGAAATCGCAGGGCATACCGACAGCAAGGGGTCTGATACCTACAATCAGAATCTATCGCAGGGAAGAGCCGAAGCAGTTAAAAACTATCTGGTAACAAACTGGATTGCCGCAAACAGGATTATGGCCCATGGGTACGGCGAAAGCATGCCGGAGACTACCAATGATACGGATGAGGGGCGGCAGATCAACCGTCGTGTCGAATTTAAAGTATTGGAGAATTGATGAAGTCGGTACGCATACGCATTAATTAGGTGGCTTCCCCGGGCTTGGTTCATTTTAATTTTAAACAGACCGGTTGGCTGCATTTTTAAGCTGGAATTTAAAGATGCTTCCCTTGCCTTCTTCACTTTCTACCCAAATTTTGCCACCATTTTCTTCGATGAATTCCCGGCAAAGCAACAGCCCAAGGCCAAACCCATCCTCCTTTGAGGTGCCTAGTTTTGAGTAATGATAGTCATTGCTAAAGAGTTTTTTGGCGATGTCTTCGGGGATTCCGACGCCGTTGTCAATTACCCATATCTCTACAAAATTTTCTTCTACCTGCTGTGCCTGAACAATAACATCTCCCGTATTTGGTGTAAACTTGATGGCATTGCCAATTAAGTTTCTGAATACCAGCTTTGTCATATCCAGATCGGCCAGGACTTGGGTGTCGATCGCAACCTTGTTGATGAGGTCTATTTGTTTTTTGTGAGCATCCAATCCTAACAGTTCCATATTCTCCTTCACAATTTCACTTAGCACAATTGGCACCTGATTTGACTTGATACCCTGCATTTGTGTTTTGGCCCAGTTAAGCAGGTTATCCAACAAACTTTTAAGCCTGTTTAAGTCACCCTCCAGGTTTTTGGACAACATAGCCGTTTCCTCCTTGGTAATACTGCCCGTACTCAATAGCCCCAAAATCCCCGAAAATGAGTTGATAGGGCCTCTTAAATCATGGGAGATAATGGAAAATAACTTGTCCTTGATGGCATTGAGTTGCTTAAGCTCCTCTTTTTGTGCGGTAATCTCTTTGTTTTGTTTATGGATATCCCGGGTATGTATTTCCACCAGCTCCATCAGCTCTTTATTTTTGTTTTTAAGCTGACGTGCCCTCAGGTAGTAGGTCAAAAAGCCAGCCAGAAAAACAAACAATAATATCATCACCGGAAACCATTTGGTCTGATAAAAGAAAGCTTCCTTGGTTAACGTAATATTGGTTCCCTCTTCATTCCAGACCCCATCATTATTGGCTGCTTTTACGTTAAAAGTATAACTACCCGGCGGCAGGTTGGTATAGTAAGCTACCCGTCGATTGCCCGCATCAACCCAATCCTCATCAAAACCTTCCAGTTTATAGTGAAAGCGTACTTCATCAGAAGCATACAGGCTGAGTCCGGTATAATGTATTTCCAGGCTTTCCGAACCGGCGGGTAAGGTGATCTCTTCTAAAAACGGAAGCTGCCTGTTGTTTAGCAACACATCCGTAATGAGCACCGGGGGTTTGAAATTGTTTATTCTAATTTCCTCAGGATTTATAATAGTCAAACCCTTAAAAGTCGGCACCAGTATTTCTCCGTTTTTTCCGAGGTCCCCGATAGAGGCGCCCGTTACTACGCTACTTCGCATGCCCTCGGAGTGATCATAGGTTACTGCTTCTTTTATCTGCGAGATCTCACCGTCAAGCACATCCTGCAACATCCTGTGGTTTGTTTGCTGAATTCCCTTGTTAGTCATTAACCAAAAATCATCATCTGAGTCAATAATTATCTGGAATACTGAATTACTGTACAAACCATTCCTGAAAGTAATTGATTTAAAGGAGGTACCATCATACCGGGTAACACCGCCGTTTGTACCAATCCATAAATCTCCGTTCGTATGTTCACTTATCTGAAAGACCACATTGGAAGCCAACCCCTCCTGCTCGCTGTAATTCTTAAACTTTCCATTTTCCCAGAGGTGAATGCCACCACCGTCGGTTCCCACCCAAAGTCTTTGCCGGCTGTCTTCAAAAATGGACATGATAAATTCATTTTTGAGGCCGTCTTTTCTTCCATATTGGACAAAATCTCCATCCCTGAATTTATTTAATCCCTTGCTGGTCCCAATCCAAATGTTCCCTTCAGCATCTTCGGCCATTACCCTCAGTTTGTTATTGGTTAAGCCATCTTTTTGAAAATATCGTTTTTTTACAACACCGTCTTCAAAAAGCACCAATCCGTCATAAGTGCATATCCAAAGATTTCCTTTACGGTCTCTCAAGACATCGCGAACCCTGTTTTTCTGATAGCCACTTCCTAACGAAAAGGATGTGATTTTTTCATTCTCAAACTTTGCTAATCCATTGTCGGTGCCAATCCAAATCCTGTCACCTTCCTGATAGGCAATGTTAATTACCTCATTGGATAGCCCTTCGAGAACGCCAAAGTTTTTGAATTTACCATCTTTTATCCTGCTGATACCGCGACGGTAGTTTCCCATCCACAGGCTTCCCTCGTTGTCAAAAGCAAGGCTTTGTACATTATTGTCAATCAGCCCATTGGTTTGGTCAAGAATTTCAATTTTTCCATCATAAGACTTAATGAGTCCTATATCTGAGGCAAACCAAAGCGCTCCGTAAACGTCTTCGATAATGTCGTTAACAAAAAAACCGGAACTTATACCCGGAATTTCCAACGTAGAAAAAGTATCCTGGCGATAAAGATTAATACCAAGGTTGGTCCCTATCCAAATGTTTCCGCGACTGTCCTCCAGTAAGCTCCTTACCGAATTATTATCCAGTCCGGAGCTGGTATCAAAATGCTCTAACCTTCCATCTGAAAGCAAATACAATCCTTCACCAAGCGTACCAATCCAAACGCCACCCTTGCTGTCGATCATCAGCGATAATATGGCACTACTGGAAAGTGGCTCCAGCTGCGAAACGCGAATAAAGTCCCCGTCTTTAAATTTGCTGACCCCATTTCGGGTTGCCAGCCAAAGAAAGCCTTCCTGGTCCTGATCTATATCGGCGATAATATTGCTTTGCTGAAGTGTATCATCCTGAAATAAAATGAAATTATTTTTTTCCATTTTTATCAATCCACCGCCGTTGGAACCAATCCACAGCAGGTTCTCGTCATCTTCAAACAGGCTCAACACGCCATTCTTTTTGAAAGCCGGATGATTTTTTTCGTTAAAGATCTGAAAATTAACACCATCAAACTTTACCAAACCATCAAAAGTAGCAATCCACATGTAGCCCTCGGATGATAGCCGGTTATCCAAAACTGTATTGCTTGGCATCCCTTTGTCAAGATCCCAGTAGTCGTGATTGTATTGCGTAATGACCTTGTCAGGACTTAATCCCACCTGATCCTGGGCGACCAACGAAGTGGTCGCGAAAAATAGTGGGAATAAAAAAAATATTAAGCCTCGTAAAGTTAAATGCATATTAAACAACAATCTTGTTAAATGGTGACGCATCGGTTCGGTCTTCCTATCCGTCCCGGTCGCACAGCTTTCTTTATCATTAATGAATAAAATATTTATGAATGACCAGGGCTCCCACCTGCTACCATCTGTAAAACCATCACACAAGGCCCGGATAAGGCTTTATATTAAACATAAACCGTAAGTTAACATGGCAATTTTCAGGCTTGGCTCAGACCCATTTACTGGTGTCTGAAAACCTGTATAAAACCCATCCTGAGGCTTAGAACCATCCCTTGATTTATTATATTACGCGACCCTTTACCTTTTGCTGCGTCAACAAAAAGGAAAATACCCTTATTAATAAATGGCAATTCTAAATTCAAAGTTAATTAAAAAAAAATCATTTCTGTGATCACCGGTTTATCTTAGACGAATAATTCAAATAGTTCGACAATTGCGAACTACGTTCTTCATAAAAAATCCAACCGTCACCCCGCATGTCTGCACCTTTATAACATTCGGCAATTAACTATCCGGCATCAACACTATTTTTACCTTATTTTCTCCCGACAGGTAGGTATTGGCGGCGCGCTTAATATCGTTAGCTGTCAGGTTGTCTACCATGGTATTGTACTGATCTAATTCCTTGAGTTCAAAGCCGTGATAGTAGGCACTTCGCAACTGACTTAACCAATAAGTATTTTTCTTTAAATTCTCCGCCCGGTCAATTCTCTGAGCTTCCTTTATTTCCTTGACATCTTCCTCACTCACCCCATTTTCTTTAATATTTTTGATTTCGCCCTGGGTGGCCTTAACTAATTTGTCCACATTTTCAGGGCCGCAGGGAAAAGAGATTCCAAAGAAATAATTAGCGATTGGAAAAAGGCGCCCGCTACCGGAAGCCTTGACTGTGTAAACACCACTTTTTTCCTCCCTGATAATATCGATCAAACGATTATTCAGGACCTGCCCAAGGGAGGACAAATGGTAATTATTCAGCCGGCTGTATTCAAAATCACCCGTATAATTAATAGAAACGAAGCTTTTTGGATCTTTGCCCCGTTTTACTACTTTGTCAATCACGCCCTTTGGACTCCTGATTCCCAAATCTTTCCACGTCTCCACCCTGCCGGTATTCGGGAGACTGGCTAAATAAGTATTAAGCAATGGGGTGATCTTTTCAATTTCAAAGTTGCCAACAAAAAAGAATACAAAATCTCCGGCATTACTAAACCTGTCCTGGTAAATTCCATAGGCCTTTTCGAAGTCAATTTTTTCCAGATCTTCCACCGTTGGGAATCCCCCTCCTCTGGGGTGATTCTGGTTCATTATTTTGCTTACCTGATCCTGAAAGTAGTATTGTGGATTTGACATCAGGTTCTCATATAGCATTACATTTCTGGACTTAAAAGACTTAAATGCTTTTTCATCCTTTCGCGGATCTGTAAAAAACAGGTAAATCAGTTGAAACATGGCTTCCAGATCTTCCGGCGCCGCATTGCCCGAAAAGCCCTCACTAAGCTGGGCTATATAAGGCGACACCCTGACAGTCTTGCCGGCAAATAACTTTTGTAAGTCTGTTGGCGAAAATGATCTCACACCGCTTTGGGAAATAATATTGCTGGCATAAGAGGCAGAATAATAATCTTCATCAGCATAAATAGAGTGTCCTCCAAGACTATAAGCAGACATAAGGATTTCATCATTTTTGAAATCCGTCGGTTTTAATACAACTTTAATACCATTGGAAAGCTTCAGCTCGGTCACCCCTACTTCCGCAATAGTTTCTGCGCCTATCACTTTGCCTGCAACCGGTTTGGTTTCCATCAGGGCCTTGCCTGCAACTCCATCATCATAAGGTGCTATATCCTCACTTGAAGCCGACTTGAGCATTTTCAATACTTCATCTTCACCGGGAATAGTTACCCCTTCCTTATCAGGCGCCGTTATCACCACCACCCTGTTGGTATTTTTCACCCACTTGTCAGCGAGAGCATTTACCTCCTCCAAGGTTATGCCGGGTATCATGTCGTTAGCAAATTCATATTCGAATGTCCTGCCTGGGATTGGCTCATTGGTCAGGAAACTACGGACATATTCTGCCGCATAACCTGCCGATTCGGATTTATCCCTTTCTTTAAACGCTTTTTCATACCCATTTAACAGCTCCTTTTTATACCGGTCCAATTCCCCCGGTGTAAAGCCATGCTGTTTTACCCGCTGATTTTCCACCACCAACGCACGCAAGCCCTTTTCAATTCCATTTTCCCCTACCATGGCAAAGGATGAGTAGTTGCTCTTACTACGGACCATGCTGCCATAACCACTGCCGCCAAATATAAACGGGGGATCAGAAGATTGCTTCAGTTCATTCATTCTTCGCCCAAGCATCCCGTTATACAGCTGATAGATCAGATATTTCCTAAAATCGAATAAGGTTTTGGATTCTTCCATAGCCATTTTTGTGATCAGTTGAATCTGGGTAAATGGTGCCTCTTTATCTCTGGCTATGGCCACATAGGTCTCCTCGTGGTCCGGCACATCAAATATTTTCCTTTCCCTGGAATCAGTTCTTTTTTGAATTTTGTTGAATTGGCTTTGAATCATCTGCTCCATGGTATCTAATTCCAGGTCACCTACCGCTATAATGGCCATTAAATCGGGGCGGTACCAATCCTTATAGAATTGTCTCACTGTTTCATAGCTGGCATTTTCAATTACTTCCCTTGTACCGATGGGAAGTCTGGCAGCGTAATGAGAATTTTTAAACATAATGGGAAACCAATGATCCCGCATACGCTGAGAGGCCCCGCGGCCCAAGCGCCACTCTTCGAGCACCACACCTCTTTCCTTATCTATTTCTTCATCAGTAAATGAAACCTGATGCGCCCAATCTTCCAATACCTGTAATCCCTTTTGTACCACTGCCGGATCCTCTGTGGGAATGGGTAGCATGTAAACCGTTTCATCAAAGCTGGTGTAAGCGTTAAGGTCTGCCCCAAATTCAACACCAATTGATTGCAGGTAATTGACCAGCTCATTTTTTTGGAAATTTTTACTCCCATTAAAGGCCATGTGTTCCGTAAAATGGGCCAGCCCCAGTTGATCTTCGTCTTCAAGGATAGAGCCGGCATTAACTACCAATCTGAATTCTATCTTCTTTTCGGGCTTACTGTTTTTTCTAATGTAATAAGTCAGTCCATTTTCCAGCTTGCCTACTCTTACATCCGGGTCCACAGGAATTTCATCGGTCAGACGGCCACTGATATTCCTTTCCTGCGCCTGGGTGCCAAAAACGAAAAGCAATAAAATATAAAACAGGTTGCGAAAGATTCTCATGATATACATTTTCTAAGTTTTTGATTAAAAAGGAAACAGATTATTGAATATAACCATATATCTGTTAATTATAATATAGCATTGAGGTTTATCACTCCCTCCATATGGTCATGCCTCATAGGGATAGAATTCATGCAATGACTGCCAATACTTCCCATTGTGCCGCCACAAATCCATGGTGCTCACCAGAAAATTCCCGCTAAAGTCTTCCGTTTTATACCGCGCCCAGGCGGCCGTAAAATCTGCTTTGCTCAGATCTCTGTACGCCACGGTGACATGTGGTACAAAGGGCTTATCACTTACCCAGCCCGGTTCGAAACCGGTGTCGGTTAAAAGCCAATTTTTAAGCTCCCTGTAAAGGTTTTGCAAATGCGTATTTTGATGGACTGCGATATAAATCACCCTGGGTGCAAAAGCTCCAAAGCCTTCCAATTCCAGAACGGAAGGCGGCGTGTTTATTTTAAACCTCGCCAGACTTTTGATTAAGAAGCTTTCATCAACAAAGTTAAAAGGCTTCTGGAGTGTAATGTGAGCAGGCAGGCGCAGGGCATGTTTACTGTGATAATCCCTGGCAATTTGCTGCTTGATAGTGTGAACTTTGTCATTCAGCGCTACAGGCAACGTGACAGCAATTAAATACAATTTCTTTTCCAATGCCATCTATTTGGTTGTTTACACCCATACTGTATTTCACCTTTCCTTTACTCTGTAGACAAACTTCAATCCCGACCAGATCTCATCTACGGCGCATACTTTTACATCCACCAGGCCATTGGAGAGTCCAATTTCTCGGACCAGGTTGCCATCCACATCGGTTGGAATTTTGGCCGCCTTTTTTGGCCAGGAAACCCACATCAACCCGGTTTTTGCCAATTGTTTTTTTAGCGACGGAAAATCATTGATCAGCACACCGGCGTCCTTCACAAAGACATGAATAAAATCGACCGGTTGATCACCCTCTTTTTCCTGAATAGTCACATCGGTCGGCAACGCCTCCAGGAGAGAGAAGTAGTTGTCGGGTTTGTACTTTATCAACATAGTAAAGCCGGGCTTTATTCCCAACTTTTTCACCAATGGTGTACCAGAATATCCAGCGGGCATAACAATGCAATTTGATTTTTCAAATTAATGGATTCTTTCGAAAAATTCCTAAATATTTCAGTATGGTTGGGTATGCCCTGTAAGGCTGCCTCAAGAGCAGGTTGATTCCCACTTTGACAATTTCGTAAATAAAAACCATCCGAAACAAATGAAAATTGGTCCTACTTTGTAAATTGCTTTTCTGTTTTAAAAATACGATTCATGAAACCGAGCATGACTTAATCGACACACCGCGTGTCGCTAAGTCCTTCGCCATCCGCGTGTCGCCGAAGCTTCAGCGGAGGAGCAAGGCTTCGGCCGCACGCTGTCGCTGAAGCTAAAGCGTAAGAGACCGGAGAAAGCTTTCCGCGAGCGCCAAGTCCTTCGCCAGAGGCTACGGCCGTCGGAGAAAGCTGCTCTGCGGAGGTGCTAGTGGAGGCGCAGGGCAATGATTATAATATGCGAGGTTCCATGTGACCAATGAAAATAAATTATTAACACATGAAAATAGTGGTATTAGACGGTTTCACGCTTAATCCCGGTGACCTGGATTGGTCCCCACTGCAAAACCTGGGAACAACTAAAATCTTCGATCGCAGCACCCCAGCGCAAATCATTGAAAGAGGTGAAGATGCAGACATTATACTTAGTAACAAAGCCATATTGGACAAATCCACTTTGCAAAAACTGAAACATTTAAAATTAATCGCCGTGACAGCCACCGGTTATAACAATATCGACGTGCATGCCGCGCACGAGTTGGGCATATCGGTTTGCAATGCCAGAAATTATAGTTCTGCCTCCGTGGCCCAGCATACCTTCGCTTTAATATTGGAACTTACCAACCAATGCGGATTGCACAGTAACAGTGTAAAAAATGGAGAATGGTCGCGCTGCGAAGATTGGAGTTACCGGCTGAGTGCTATGACCGAGCTCGCCGGAAAAACCATTGGCATTGTGGGTTATGGTCATATTGGTCAAATGGTGGCACAAATTGCACGGGGATTTGGTATGTATGTGCTTGCCAACAGAAAAAATCCAAAAAAAGACGGAGATAATAATGTAAACTATGTGTCCCTGGATCATCTCCTCAAAAACAGCGATGTTGTAAGCCTGCACTGTCCTCTTACAGAAGAAAACAAGGGCTTCATCAATACGCAAAGCCTGTCACTGATGAAACCTACCTCCTTGCTTATCAATACCAGCCGCGGGCCACTCATTCATGAAAAAGACCTGGAACAGGCCTTACGGGATAAAAGCATCGGCGGTGCCGGCCTCGACGTTCTAAGCCAGGAACCCCCCTATACCGACCATCCACTTTTTAAGCTTGAAAACTGCCTGATTACACCTCACCACGCATGGGCCACCCTGGAGTCAAGACAGCGACTGCTGGATATCGTGGTTGGCAATGTGGCCGCTTTTATCAAAGGAGAAGCAAAGAATTTAGTAGATTAGTTTCTCGTGAATATTGATCCCGATCATTTTCCATATTAACTTTTAAGATTAAATTCAAACCTTATAAGCCAAACAATAAAGCCGTTGATTTACTTTCTGCAAATTTCAGATTTCAAATCTTTTGCATTGACTACACTGGTCATATTGGTGATTGTGGTGGTAAGATACTTTGTGGCGGCTGGTATATTTCATCTGATCTTTTATCAAAACCCGTCAAAAAAATGGCGGGGCCGGAAAGTGAACCTGCAACCTTATAAAGAAGGTCAATTTCAAAAGGAAATCAAATGGTCGGTAGTTGCCTCTTTGATTTTTGCTATTGCCGGAACGTTGACGATATGGCTATGGCAAAATGGGTACACCAGAATCTATGAAGGCCTTTACTGGACCGATATATGGTATATGCCTGTAAGTCTGGCTATAGCCATGTTTTTGCATGAAACCTATTATTACTGGGTACATAAAGGCATGCATCACCCTAAAGTATTCAGGCATGTTCATAAAATCCACCATGAAAGTCTCATTTCCTCTCCGTGGACTGCCTTTTCTTTTCACCCCTTGGAAGCGATATTGGAGGCTGTTATATTACCCATTATTCTAATAATCATTCCGTTACATCCTATCGTTATTCTTTTACACCTGGTGATCATGACCATATCAAGCGTCATTAACCATCTGGATGTTGAAATCTACCCCAGGAATTTCGAAAACCACTGGCTTGGAAAATGGATTATTGGCGCGACACACCACAGCCTGCACCATAAAGATTTCAAAACCAACTACGGTCTGTATTTTACATTTTGGGATAAGTGGATGACAACGGAGAACCTAAACTTCAGCCGATTATTCAGAGAAAAATCCCGGTAGCAGTATCTCTTTCAAACCTTTCTTTCCCCATTTTTTAAGTCCTGTATTTTAAAATTTCAAAAAATTCCAATAACTAAAAAATAGGCCCAAATTCCGTTAAAACGGTCATTTCTGTCAATCTCACCGCTGGTAAAACAAGTGTCTTTACCGGTGAGCAACAATTTTTGGCATAGCATTTGGACACAGAGCTATCAAAAGTTAAAAAGAAGATTATCCAATATAAAATAAAGAAATCATGTTACGCAATATACTTACCTTACTGATACTTTCTGCATTTACATTTGCCTGTACCGATGAGGTACCTGTACCCGGCCCTCCGGGCCCCGAGGGTCTGCCAGGTGTAGACGGAAAAGATGGTGAAGAAGCCTACACTTTTGAGTGGATTGTAGATTTTGAGGATCCAGATTACTCGGTGCTTTTACCTTTCCCTGATGACTTCACCATGCTCGATTCAGATGTTGCCCTTGTATATGCGTTATGGGATACGGAAACTGTGGACGGCGAAGAACTGGAAATCTGGCGTCCGTTACCACAAAACATTTTTACAGATGACGGATTGTTGCAGTACAACTTTGACTTTACCGTCTCCGATGTCTCGGTATTCCTGGATGCGGAATTTCCCCTGTCCACACTGGGACCTAACTTTACCGACGACTGGGTTTTAAGGGTTGTCGTAATACCTGCGCAATTTGAACAGAACGGCCGTCTGGCAACAGACTACTCCGACTACCGCGCTGTGGCGGAAAGGTTTGGACTAACCGTTAATCCAGTACCAGACAAATACAAGAAAATAAAGAGACCACAGTAGCATAATAATTAAGCCTAAATTTAGATCACTTGTAAAGGGATGTTGAAAAGCATCCCTTTTTTAATTTAGCGCCGGATGTCACTTAGTATTAAAAACCCTGGCAAAAGATAATTGATTGTTAAAACATTACCTGAATACGATAAGGTCCTGATCTCGCTGGAAATTGCTGCTTTTATTCTCGAACTTCTATTTTCAATTTAATCATTAAACAAAGAGGACATGGAATATCATAACTGCGATTACGCCAATGTAGGCTATGATGAAGCTGAAGGATTTACCTACATGGTGATTAAAAGAAAGGGTGACTCAGAGCGTTTCCGAATGGCACATTACAAAACACTGGAACTCTACGATGGAAAACGTCCCGGCAAGCACCTGGCAGACACCTCAAAAATGGGTGTGGTCAGTATCGAAGATCAACAGTTTATTGCCAACAAAGTGATACCGGAATTACTTAAAATGTCACCGGGCCATAAACTCAAAATTGCCGTTTTGGTATCGGATGAGGTGTTTTCAAACGTGGCTGTCAAGTCTATCGTGAATAAATCTAAACAGGGCAATCACGATGTTGATCATTCGGTTTTCAATAATTATGATCAGGCTATAAACTGGTTAAGGAGTGATAATTAGCTAAAATATCACTCGGCTGTTGTACAAAGTTACCAGATTGGCGGTACTTAATGTAACGCCGGAAGGCTATGAACTTAGGGCTTGATAATTGTTTTAGTATAATAAACTTCACTTTGGGAGAAAAGGGTATTTTTTAATGCAACCTCTTAAATCTTGCCTGCCAAATCCTTCCTAAAGCCAGGCTCGCAAAAATAAATATAAATTTATTTTCGCAGTTCTTGGCAGGGGCTCATTTAAATCTTGTTTCTGCCCACCCTTTTGCAAGCTTCACCAAAACCAATATAAATTGTTTTTGGCTGCGCTCGGCTGGGGCTCATTTAAATCTCTTCAGAGATGAGATTTTCCCCAAATAATATACCATGCGCTTCGTGTCTCGCTTAGCCTTCATTTCTTTTCCTTAGATGAAAAGAGTCGAGTAGGCAAGGGCTAATCAGCCCAAGCCTCTCACAGAACCGTACGTGACAGTCTCCTGTCATACGGCTCTTGACAATCAAGTCTTTTTATCCCGGGAGGAAACCATATCTCCAATGCACGAATAAGTTTGGGTATTCTATTGCCAGTTGCTTCAATTTGCTTCTGGCTTTTCCTACTTTTCGCCTGTACCTTTTATACTTATTCATCAACCACTTAACCAATCTGTCGTTAAGGCTTCTAAATACTGGGTACATTGCCCATTTTCGATATTTTCCAAAGTAGTTTATCCACCCCTGTATCTTAGGGGCCATCTCTGTGGCAATTTGTTCTACGTCTTTATTAGCCCACCGATGTGGCTTTAGGCTTTTAAAGGTTTGTACGATGTGCTTTTTAGCTCTCATACTGATTGCCGGACCAAACCCTAACCTGTATGAACCATTATGCTGCTTGATCTTGCGAGGCTGGAAAGTAAATCCAAGAAAATCAAAGGTGATCTCAGAGTGTTTTACCTTTCGATACCCTTGTTTGCAATACACTACTTTTGTTTTGTGTTGGTGTACCTGGAGTTTACAAGCTTCCATCCGTGTCTTTACAGCCTTCAGGATTGTCTCAGCTTGTGCCTTGGATACACAATGAATGATGATGTCATCCGCATACCTTTCAAAAGGCACCTCAGAAAATTGCTTGCATATCCACATGTCGAAAGCGTAATGAAGAAACAGGTTAGCTAACAGCGGGCTTATTACTCCCCCTTGCGGTGTGCCTTTGCTTCTTTCTACCAATTTCTGTCGCTCTGGAAATTTTACAGGCGATTTTAGCCAGCGTTTAACATACATGATCAGCCATTTGTGGTCAGTATGTCTTTCCAGTGCTTTTATGAGTAGATCGTGATCCAGGTTATCAAAGAACCCTTTAATATCCAGGTCGATCGCCCATGCTCGCTCCCAGCATCGTTTGCTGCATTTTGTTATTGCCTGATGCGTACTTTTGTTTGGCCGGTACCCGTAGCTGTCAGGGTGATACACCTTTTCCAGGTCAGGTTCCAGCATATCCTTAATTACCTGTTGAGCAATTCGGTCGGTGACAGTAGGCACCCCCAGCCATCTGTTGCTGCCATCCCACTTTGGTATACTTACCGCCTTAATTGGCTTGGGGTGGTAACTTCCAGATGCCATTCGATTCCACAGTTTGTAGAGTTCATCGCTCAACTGTTCTTCTACTTTGAAAATAGTTTTTCCATCGACCCCACCACTTCCTTTGGCAGCCTTGACTTGGCGCCAGGCAACCCTTAGTTGCTCTTGGGTAATGGGAACTGTTTTCCCTTGTAAATACTCTGTCTCAAATAAGTTCATCTTCCCTGTTAATTAGGTTGTGTAATTATTTAAAACTGATCGCCTTAGCCCCTTCGCTCTTTCTTCATTTCTGAAGACTTCTACACTACTACGAGCTAATCCGCCCCAACCTTTTCTGGTTGGTTCTCCTGTTCCATCTAATAGCCTATATTGAACTCCTGCCGTCTTAATGCCGCCTGCCAATGTGCCAACTCTCAGCCTGCGCCGCACATCTCCTCCCAGGGGCTTCGTTATCCTCTGGTTTTGACTAGGAAGTACTTTTCTCGACACTTCATCGAACGGTTCACTTTCGTTCAGCTTTTCAAAACACATTCCTCTTGATCGCTCAGTACCGAGACCTTGAAAGCTTAGCACCATCAAGAGAATTTGACTGGTCTGCCTGATCCAGTCCCAGCCGTCGAGCCAGAAGCTTTCACTCCTTTCGACATCTAATTAGATAGCATGTTAAAGAACTACTCCTTAACTTCAGGACACACAACGAAGCAAAGAAAAACCAAGCCAAAATTATCCTTCCACCCACCTGCCACCGCCGGCCCGGCTAAGGTTAGCTAATGCCTTTTTCGGGAATTTTTCCGGTTATATTTCTAAAAAAGGCAGTGATTTCTTCCAGGTCTTGCTCCTGGTTACCACTAGCATACATCGGATCTGAAATGATCACCTTTTTTTTGCTGAAATCAAATCCAACCAGAATCATGGCCGTATTTGCTTTGGAGGCGATGTAGTAAAATCCCGTTTTCAGTTGCGCTACTTTTTTCCTAGTGCCTTCGGGTGTGATGGCGATGGCAAATTTTTCCTTGCTGTTAAAAAGTTGCACTACGTTATCGACCAGTCTGGTATGCTTCGTGCGGTTAACAGGATATCCTCCCATGGCGCGGAAAAACATGCCAAACGGAAAGACAAACAACTCCTTTTTCGCCAAATACTTCACATTGCCCCATCGCACGATACTTCTGGCCAAAATACCGATCACAAAGTCCCAATTGCTGGTGTGTGGAGCAATTACCAATACAAATTTTGGAATATCCTGGGGGGCGTGGCCTTCAAAACCCCAGCCAATAAGTTTGAACACCAACTTACAAAACGCTCTGAACATAGAAAAAAATTTCCCAAGTCTAGGCTAAAATATTCTATTTAGCAAATGGTCGTCCGCAATATTTGGTAGCGTTACCGTTAACAAGGGATTTTGCTGCATCGCCCGCCGGATGGCAAACAGCGCCTCTTCATTTCTTGCCCAACCTCTTCTGGCAATACCGTTGTTTACATCAAAAAACAGCATATTTCTAATATTTTCTTCTGCCTCCCGGCTGCCATCCAGCAACATGCCAAAACCTCCGTTTATCACCTCGCCCCAGCCGACGCCACCGCCATTGTGGATCGATACCCAGCTCGCTCCTCTAAATCCATCCCCAATCACGTTGTGGACGGCCATATCTGCTGTAAATCTCGATCCGTCATAAATATTGGAAGTTTCGCGATATGGTGAGTCAGTGCCGGAAACATCGTGGTGATCACGTCCCAATACCACAGGGCCTATTTTACCGGATTTGATAGCTTCATTAAAGGCAAGAGCTATTTCCATTCTTCCCCCGGCATCCGCGTAAAGTATTCTGGCCTGCGAGCCAACTACCAGTTTATTGGCTCCGGCTGCTTTGATCCAGCGGATGTTATCTGCCATTTGCTGTTGAATTTCAGGAGGGGCTTGTTTCGCCATTCGTTGCAATACCCTGGCAGCTAACGTATCCGTTTTTTTCAAGTCAGCCGCTTTGCCACTGGTACAAACCCAGCGGAAAGGACCAAATCCATAATCAAAGCACATGGGCCCCATGATATCCTGGACATAGGAAGGATACCGGAAATTTATACCATCCTCTGCCATAATATCCGCCCCTGCCCTGGAGGCTTCCAGTAAAAAGGCATTACCGTAATCGAAAAAGTAGGTGCCCTGGTCGGTGTGCTTATTGATAGCTTCGGTTTGCCGGCACAAGGAATCTCTTACCAATGCCTTGAATTTCTCTGGTTCCTCGGCTATCAGGCGATTTGCCTGCTCAAATGACAGGTCGACCGGGTAATAGCCCCCGGCCCATGGATTGTGCAAAGAGGTCTGATCAGAACCCAGGTCAATGAAAATATTCTTTTCGTAAAATTTTTCCCAAACATCTACCACATTCCCCAGGTAGCACAACGAGACTACCTCTTTTTTTGTCTTCGCCTGTTTCACCCTTTTTACCAGTTGATCTATATCTTCAATCACCTCATCTACCCAACCCTGGCTATGCCTGGTGTGTGTCACTTTTGGATTAACTTCAGCTACTACAGAAATGCAGCCTGCTATATTCCCCGCTTTAGGCTGAGCCCCACTCATGCCGCCCAAACCCGAAGACACAAATATTTTACCGCTTAGGTCCTCTCCGTTCTCAGCGATTTTTCTTCCGGCATTCAATATAGTAATGGTAGTACCATGGACAATTCCCTGGGGACCAATATACATATAGGACCCCGCGGTCATTTGCCCGTATTGCGTTACGCCCAGGGCATTATACCTTTCCCAGTCGTCCGGCCTGGAGTAGTTGGGAATCATCATGCCGTTAGTGACAACTACCCTGGGGGCATGGGCACCGGAGGGAAACAGGCCCAATGGGTGTCCGGAGTACATATGCAGCGTTTGTTCGTCCGTCATGTTGGCCAAATATTGCATGGTCAATAAGTACTGCGCCCAATTTTGAAAAACAGCACCATTTCCTCCATAGGTGATTAACTCATGGGGGTGCTGGGCCACAGCCGGATCCAGGTTATTCTGGATCATCAGCATGATAGCTGCCGCCTTTAATGATCGATGAGGGTAGGCTTCAACAGGCCTTGCGTACATCTTGTAATCGGGCCGAAAACGATACATATAAATACGTCCGTATTTCTCAAGCTCTTCCGCAAATTCGACGGCCAGGGTAAGGTGGTGTTCCTCGGGAAAATAACGCAAGGCATTTTTAATGGCCAGCTTCTTTTCGGGAATGGTCAGAATATCTTTGCGGATGGGTGCGTGATTTATCTGGTCATCAAATTCCCTGGGCGGCGGCAATTCCTCGGGTATGCCCTGAAGAATTGATGCTGCAAAGTCTTTTTCTGGTTTAAACGTCATGGTCAATTTTTTTTGCTATTTGGGAATATTAAAGCGATCGAAATTTTCTTTTGTAAATTGATAGCCAATTTCAAACAGCTCCCGGGCTTTATTCAGTTCAGATCCGGCATACTTTTTTAGCCCGGGGGGCTCAATTAACAAGTTGCACATCTCCTTTCGTTTTTGCGTGTTGCCGTTTATTGCCATTAACAAACTCCGTTCAATCAATACTTTTACATTTTTAACATCAAAGTCGTCATCTATAGGATTGGTATGGCTCCCAATAATAAAGTCGGTTTTATCCATAATCGGCTCTACAGGCAGGTTATCAAGAATACCGCCATCCACATACAAACCATCTCCGTACTTAACGGGATTAAAAAGTACCGGCACACAACAGGACGCCAGCACAGGAGTGATTAATTCTCCTTCTGAAAAAAAAGTAGTCTTCCCGCGCTTAAGTTCTGTGGCCGCTACGGAAAGGGGTATTTTCAAGGCGCTAAAATTATTTTCAGGCAAATATTTTAAAAATGTATCTCTCAGGTTTTCAATTTTCAACAACCCTGTTTTGGCCAGCGCCGGCCGCATTCGCTTTAGAAAACTTGTTTTTAAAATTATCTTCAAGATTTCGTCAGGCGCATAGCCGTAACTGTACATAGCGCCAACAACTGCCCCGGCACTGGTGCCTGAAATGGCACTTGGACGTATCCCATGCTCTTCCAGTGCTTTGATGACGCCTATATGTGCAATCCCCCTGGCACCACCTCCGGATAAAGCTAATCCAATCTTCATGCTACAAGATATCTTTTAAAGCAAACGTTTCGTTAACCCTGATGCCTTTTTCGGTCATCTTCAGATTGCAACATTCCACGACCGGATCATGTTCAAAAAACAAAATATAATCATTATCATAAGCCTCCTGCAAAAAGTCGGCTTTCTCCTTCAAGGTGACCAGCGGCCTGACATCATACCCCATCACATAGGGGATCGGCACATGGCTGGTCGATGGCATCAGGTCGGCCACAAAAACAATGGTTTTATCTTTATATTTGATTTTGGGTAACATCTGTTTCTCTGTATGCCCGTCGACATAAATGATATCGAAGCTATCAAAGGGACTTGTTTGCCCCGTTTTCAACAGTTCCAGGTGCCCTTGTTCCTGCATAGGCAGTATATTCTCTTTCAAAAAACTCGCCCTTTCCCTGGCATTCGGATTGATGGCCCATTGCCAATGGGCCTGGTTTGACCAGTATTTTGCATTTTCAAAAGTCATATGGTACTGATCCGGGTTGCTGTCGTTTTTGACACCGCCGCCACAGTGATCGAAATGCAAATGGGTAAGAAACATATCAGTAATGTCGCCGAAGTCAAAGCCGGCTCGGCTTATGGAGTTTGCGAGGCTATCGTCACCGTGAAGGTAGTAATGACCAAAAAATTTGGCGTCCTGCTTATCCCCAATGCCATTATCGATCAATATCAACCTGTTGCCATCTTCCACCAGCAGACAGCGCATAGCCCAGGTACACAAATTGTTTTCATCAGCCGGGTTGGTTCGCTGCCACAGTGTTTTGGGCACCACCCCAAACATAGCACCACCATCAAGTTTTATGTAACCGGTATTTATAACATGTAGATTCATGGCATTACAAGCTTTTCAATTTAAAAACAGCCAACCTGAAATTAGTTGTGTCAATACAATCTTGAATTGTTTCTGACCAGATGAGTTTACCTGGATTGTTTCCCTATTGAATTAAACAAAAAAAATGCTAATCGTTCTCTGATTAGGCAATTACACAGGGACGGGAGGTAAAACCTTTATTTAAGCTCACCCATTGCAGAAAACTTTTCAATGCGTTGACTTATTCTTTCTTCTGCAGAGAGTTTAATTAATTCCTTATACTGTTTTTGAATTTCCCTTTTCATAATGCCATACATGGCCTGAGGATCCATATGAGCACCTCCCAGGGGCTCTTTGATTATACCATCGATCAGCTTAAAGTTGAGCATATCCCTGGCTGTTAGCTTCAATGCCTCGGCAGCAGCCTCTTTGTGATCCCAGTTTCGCCATAAGATGGTGGAGCAGTTCTCAGGGGAGATCACGGAGTACCAGGTATTTTCCAGCATTAAAACCCTGTCGCCAATGGCAATGCCCAATGCGCCTCCGGAAGCCCCCTCACCTATTACAATACAGATAACCGGAACTTTCAAGGTAAACATCTCTTTGAGGTTCCTGGCTATGGCTTCTGCCTGACCGCGCTCCTCTGCCTCCAATCCAGGGTAGGCACCGGGTGTATCTATAAAGGTCACAATGGGTTTGTCAAACTTTTCCGCCAGCTTCATCAGCCGCAAAGCCTTCCGGTATCCTTCGGGGTTGGCCATGCCGAAATTTCTCATTTGGCGTTGTTTGGTATTCCGTCCTTTTTGTTGGCCAATAAGCATGAATGTTTGCTTTCCAATAGTGGCAAAGCCACCAACCATCGCTTTGTCATCCTTCACCTGCCGGTCACCGTGCAGCTCAATAAAATCGTTGGTAATGGCATAAATATAGTCGAGGGTATAGGGTCTGTCGGCGTGTCTTGAAAGCTGTACCCTTTGCCAGCGGGTCAGGTTATTGAAAGTTTCTTTCTTAAGGCTGTTTATCTTGTCCTCCAGCGATTTTACTGCCTCTGTCACATCCACCTTGTTTTCGTCGGCCAATTGCTTCATGCTGGAAAGCTTTTCTTCTAACTCCGCTATCGGTTTTTCAAAATCCAAGAGCATTTCCTGTTTGGTTTACGTTACAAATTTAAAATTTTAATTCATTTATGGAAGTTAATCCATAATTTATCCGCTTAAAGCATGCATTAATCGATCATGCAGTGCGCTAAAGTAAAAACAATTTTGCACAAATTAATGCGGTAATTTTTTTTTAGAAATAATTGCCAAAAGGCTTTGGAAATAAATATGAATGCTACTACATTTGCACCTCTTATGATAAGGATGGGGCTTCACAAAAAAGCTTCAAACTAACATAATAAAAAGAAATAATATTAAAAGGTTGGTCCGGTAGTTCAGTTGGTTAGAATGCCTGCCTGTCACGCAGGAGGTCGCGGGTTCGAGTCCCGTCCGGACCGCTAAGGAGAAATCCAAAATGTATCAAAACCGCTTAAGTCTCAGTATTTAAGCGGTTTTTTGTTTTTATACCCTTCTATAAAATTCAAGAAATTGTATTTGTGGCTTTTTGATAGGATTTGACATAGAAAACGCGTGAAATCGGTAACACTAAAAGTCAAACAATATGAAGTCAAAGCAAACCTTCAATGTCCTGTTCTGGATATACAAATCCAGAACCAAGACTAACGGCCAGGCACCTATCTACTGTCGCATCACAGTAAACCGAAAAAGAACATAGTTTTCCATCAATAGAGATATCTCCCCCAACAAATGGATTCGCAGGACTGGCCAAAGGCAACTCCGAAGAAGCTAGAACCCTCAACGCTAACCTGAACATGGTAAAAGGAGAAATTCATAAGCACTACAATCGACTTTTAGCCAACAATAAATTCATCTCTGCAGATACAGTCAAAAACAGTTATCTGGGATTAGGTGAACATCAAAGAAGCCTTATAGAAACCTTCCAGTATCATAATGATAAAATAAAAGAGCTGATCGGTGTGGATGTTGTAAAAGCTACCCATACCAAATTAGTTACCACTCAGATTTACGCACAAGTATTAGAGCATAAAGTCAGTGAAGGCATGAACGAATTGCGTCAAAAACTCCAATCACTGTAGAGTAATAACCTATCAAGGTCATGTTGATTTTCTGAAAAACAGTTACTTGATTCAAAAATAAATAATATCTTTGTCACTAAGATACTTTTCAGGTAAGACAAAATAAATATGAATAACCAGACTATAGAAATTAGGAAACTGGCACAAAAATATGCCTACGCCTCCCTTCAAATGCATGAGGCCATTGCCCGAAAAGCAGGCTTTTCAGGAACCGATCACAAGTACCTGGGCTTCTTTTTGCAGAAAGGTAAGCTTACTGCCGGAGAACTGGCTGAATTAACAGGACTTACCACGGGTGCAGTAACCGGGTTGATTGACAGGTTTGAGAAAAAAGGTTTGGTTAAGAGACAACCGGATCCAGCTGATAGACGAAAGGTAATAATCGTGCCTGATAGCGAAAAAATAATTGCCCTTTTAAGGCCCTTTTATGAGACGTTTCAAGATGAAACTGATCAGTTGATTGCTTCTTTTTCCAGCAATGAAAAAGATGTCATTGAATCTTATCTGACAAAAGCTTTACACCTTGCAAATGATACCATTGAGAAACTTAAATAGCAAAACCTGAGATACAAGGAATTAGAGCGATTGAGTAAAAGTAGTTCTTGTATACATCTTTATTAAACTAAAACGAAGAAGTGATTATGAAACAAGTATTCATCAATTTACCTGTAAAGGATACAGAGAAGTCCATGGATTTCTATGCAAAGATGGGCTTTGTCAATAACTCCCTATTTACTGATGAGAACCAAAAATGTATGGTGTGGAGCGAGCAAATTTATGTTATGCTTATCTCAAGTGACCAATTCATCAAGTGGAACTCAAAAATCATCCCTGATACAAGGAATTTTTCCACAGCTACATTCACCTTACCTGTTGAAAGCATAGAAAGAATGAACGAGATCGTTGAGAACGGTTTAAAAGCTGGAGGCACAGAACCTAAGCCCATGTTGGATGAAGGCTTCATGAAGTTGAGGCGTATTGAAGACTTAGATGGTCATGTTTGGGGAGTAATATGTCTGGACATAGAAAAGTTCAAAAAATCAAAACTAACCAAATTATGAGTAATGTAGTTTCACAATACCTGAGTACCCTTTCGAATGAAGAACGAGAAACTCTGGAAACCATCAGAAAGCAAATCTTAAGCCTGATGCCAGAAGCCGAAGAGCGATTAAGTAGAAGTGCCCCATTCTTTTACTACAAAGGCAAAAGGGCAGTCGGCTTCCGTTCATCCAAAACCCACTTATCCTTCTTTATCATGGAAGGCAAAGTATTGGACACACACAGGTCGGAACTATCTGATTATGACAACTCCTCCACCGTAATCAAATTCAGTCCGGAAAAACCATTGGATGAGAACATTATTGAAAAGTTGGTTCGTGCCAGAATACAGGAAATCGAAAAATAATGTCAAATATGAACTCAGAAATTCAAACATATAACGATAATCAAACATTAGAGGATAAAGAAATTTGCGACTTGCTTGCCAAAATAATTGATAACGCATTGACCAAAGCAGAAAATAAAATATGGCATGCCCACCCTGTTTGGTTTTTAGACAAAAACCCTATAGTTGGCTATAGTAAACAAAAAAAAGGAATAAGGCTAATGTTTTGGAGTGGTGCAGATTTTGAAGAAGAGAGATTAAATGTTTTAGGCAAAAAATTTAAAGATGCTTCTATTTTCTATAACAGCGTTTCTGACATTAATACAAAAGAGTTAGAGTGTTGGCTTAACAAATCACAAGAAATACAATGGGATTACAAAAACATTGTTAAACGAAAAGGTAAACTCGAGCGATTAAAATGAATTATCGTTATCAAAATACAAATCAACAATTAACCGAATACGTTCGAACGATTTTGGTGATAGGCAAAAGTTCAGGTTTACCCTTACTTACAAATGGAATGTCAGCTTTGATTTGTAAGGCAGACAATCGAATTATGCTCTTTGGTAAATCAGTCCCTACTGAAGAATGGAAGGATACAACCATTGTTTTTTTATTCAGACCTTTTGCCTTAGCGACCATCTTTAAACTATCCGCAAAGGAATTGAAAGAAAAGCCGATAGAACTCAATCTTTGGAACGCACACAAAGCCATGGCTCTGAACGTTCAACTTCATCATTCCAAATCAACACAACAAAAAACTGAAATTTTATCTCATTTCATTTTTACACAAATAAAAAACAACCAAAGAGACTGTAACATTATACGCTACGCCACTGATACCATGATGCAAAATTCAAATGCAGACGTTTTATCACAATTATTAAAAGACCTAAACCTGACTGAAAGAACATTCCAACGAATTTTCAAAAAGTATGTGGGTATTACTCCCAACGAATACAGGAGAATTTGCCAACATTACTTTGCCTTTTCACAATTGAAAAGTGAATATTTTGAAAAACTAACAGACGTTGCATATACAAACGGATATTTTGACCAAAGCCACTATATCCGCTCATTTAAAGAGTTTACGAATACCACACCAAATGAATACTTAAAATCAGGACTGGATGAGGAAGAGTGAATTTTGTCGGTTTTATGCAATGCTGTCATTTTCTTCAGAAATAATTTTGTGTCAATAAAAATTAGAAACAATGAAAGAAATAATAACACCCTGCCTTTGGTTTGATAATCAAGCAAAAGAAGCGGGAACCTTTTACAGCTCTCATTTAGCAAATGCTAAGATCATTGCACAATCACCAATTGTAACAGAGATTAAAGTTTCGGGACAACATATCACATTGCTTGACGGTGGACCAATGTATCAGCCCAATCCCTCTATTTCTTTGTTTTACGTTTGCGACACTGAAGAAGAAATCAACCGAATTTGGGAAGCATTTGCTAAAGAAGGAGAAGTTTTAATGCCCCTGGACAAATACGAATGGAGTGAAAAGTACGGTTGGATCAATGATAAATACGGTATTTCCTGGCAATTTTATTTAGGGAAAATTGAAGAAGTAGGACAGCGTATAACCCCTTCTCTTTTATTTACAGGTGATCAATACGGACGTGCAGAAGAAGCAATCAACCACTATTCCACTATTTTCAAAAACTCAGATCAAGACAGCATGCTTCGTTACGGAGGCAATGAAACTCCTGAACAAGAAGGTAAAGTAAAACACGCTCAAATTGAACTAAGCGGGCAAAAATTCATATTGACCGAAAGTGCCCTGCAACATAACTTCACTTTTACCGAAGGCGTTTCCCTGACCATCCATTGCGAAACCCAGGAAGAGATAGATTATTACTGGGAAAAGCTCACAGAAAGCGGAGAAGAAAGTATGTGTGGTTGGCTCAAAGATAAGTTTGGTGTTTCGTGGCAAGTAGTTCCGACCATTTTAAGCAAAATAATGAGCGATCCTGACAAAGCTGGAAAAGCAGCACAAGCCTTTATGGAAATGCGAAAGTTTGATATTGAAAAAATTGTCCAGGCATCCATTTCTTAAAGCAAGCTTTATAGAACATATTCAAAATAAAGTAAAATGAAAGTTACAGCAGAAAAAAATGAAAAGCTTGCCAATATGATCTTCGCATCCATTTATCCACTTTACCTGAATAAATTGGAGAAAAAAGGTAGAACAAAAGAAGAACTCAACCAGGTAATTAAATGGTTTACTGGTTTTGATCAAGATGCCTTACAAGCACTAATTGATGAAAAAGCAACTTTTAGAACATTTTTTCAAAAAGCTAAAATAAATCCAAACGCACACTTGATTAAAGGAGTTGTCTGTGGTTATCGAATTGAAGAAATAGCCGATGAATTTGAATTGTATAGGCAATGCAGACGTATGGAAAAGCTGATTGATGAATTGGCAAAAGGTCGCAAAATGGAGAAAATTTTACGTGAAGAAAAAAAGTAAGAACTGATACTAACGAAACCTAAACTATGACAATGGAAAAAAATAGAGACAAGAGTAACTCAACCGAGCTTAGTGCAACTCCTTTTGCTCAAACTTACTTTCACGGAACAAAAGCCGACCTGAAAATTGGAGACTTAATCGAAACAGGTTTCAACTCAAATTTTGGACAGAGAAAAAATGCAAAGTATATCTTTTTAGCTTCAACGCTAGATGCTGCAATATGGGGAGCTGAGCTTGCTTTAGGAGAAGGACGTGAGAGAATTTATTTGGTTGAAGCAACAGGCGAAATTGAAGATGATCCGGATTTAACGGATAGAAAATTCCCAGGCAATCCTACAATGTCATACCGCTCTACCAAACCATTTAAAGTTGTTGGAGAAGTAACCGTTTGGCAGGGACATTCAGCGGAGCAGGTTAAAGCAATGAAAGAAGGTTTGGAAAAACTTAAAGAACAAAATATTAACTCACTAAATGATAAATGATGAAAAGTGAAAATCCAGTAGTTTGGTTCGAGATCTACGTCAATGATCTTCAAAGAGCCAGAAAGTTTTATGAAAGAGTATTCGACCTCAAATTAAACGAAATGCCAATGCCAAATGACAATGATGACATGCAGATGTTATTTTTTCCTGCAGACAATGAATCAAAAAACAAAGCATCAGGCGCACTTGCAAAAATGAAAGGAGTTGAAGCCGGAAACAACAGTACTATAGTCTATTTCGATAGTAATGACTGTAGCATTGAACAAGCAAGAATTGAAGAAGCAGGAGGTCAAATATTCAATCCAAAAACATCCTTAGGGGACTATGGATTTATGGTTCTTGCAACAGATACTGAGGGGAATATGATAGGAATTCATTCAATGGACTAAATCGAACAAAAAATAAACTTAAATACACAATGAAATAAAGAGTGGAAAGTAAAGTAGAAATATTCAAGACAAATGTTTCTTCAGAAATAGAGGCTAAAGATATTATTGTAAAACTGAGCTGCAACTTTCCACATTATAAAATCAATTTCGATCTGGACGACTGTGACCGCATTCTACGAGTAGAATCAAACTCAGAAATAGACACCTCACATATAATTGAAATTGTTCAGCAGCAATACCAGATTCAGGTCTTGGAATAAAAAAACCTAAAAATAATTAACAGCCATATAATTACCAGGTTGGTCCATACATGAAGTGAAGCATCAACCGTATAGTTGATGTATGGATAAAGTATAAATGAGTAGGTTAAAACGGATATGCATATACAATAAATGCGGCAAGATTTAAATTATCTTGCCGCATGCGCTTTAGGTCTGTTATCGTTTAGTAACCCTCATTTTGCTGCAGATAGCCTTCCACGTTTGATGCGCCATCAATGGCGTCCTGTGGAATGGGAAACAATCTATGGTGTACGTCATTATCAGTCTTTTCGGTCCAGGGATCTTCATAGTGACCGAAACGAATCTGGTCTCCGCGCCTGAAACCTTCCCAGTAGAGCTCAAAACCCCGTTCGCGGTAAAGTGTTTCCAGATCGATAGCTGAGAGTGCAGCCGGAATTGGATCCCGGGCGGTTCTTGAGGTCCTCACGGTGTTAACATCATTCAAAGCCCCGCCATTGTCCCCTTTCCTCAATTTTGCCTCTGCGCGCATCAGGAATATTTCAGCATACCGCATTAACACAAGGTCTACACTACTGAAATTATTACCATTGGGTGAAGTACGGCTAAACTGGTATTTTGAAACCCGGTATCCTTTTGAGTGCCTCCTGCCCTCGTTTGTAAAGTCCACCTGCAATTCATGGTTTACATAACCTACGTCTTTGTCCGGACCGTTCCCTTTGATCTGCTTTACCGGATATATTCTAAAACCCTCTGCACAGGTGTAGAAAGAGCCGTTTTCGTCCTTTCTAGGGCCCCAAATTGTACCGCGCATAATACCTCTGTCAATTTCAAAATCCCCGGCAGCCATACAGTAGTAATGATCTTCATCGTTCAGTGGCGAAAGTCCTGTAAGATCCTGCAATCCATCGGGAACCAGCTGGTTTTTCTTGTAGAATCTCGCATCTGCCTCGGAAGGATCTACCCCGGCATAGGCATCTACCCAGGTTTGGTAAAAATCCGGGGTAACCGCGGGGCCATCGGTACCATCGGCGCTCGGGAATTCCGGTCTTGGGAACCATGACCCTGCCAGCGACCAATAAGCCCAACGGCTATGCTCCCGTCTTAACACACCGCGTTGGTCCAATGCGAAGATTAATTCGGGATTGCCGTTGTTTTCATCATTGAAAAGATCAAAGTATTCCGGTGACAGCGTGAATACACCCGAATTGATGATGTTATCGGTATACGTGATTACCTTGTCCATATCTTCATTCGTGAAGTTTGGTGTTCCGTAAGGATCGCGGTAAACGGCGGCATTCAGGTTCAATCTGGCTAAAAAGCCCCAAACCGCGGCCTGAGTTATTCTACCCGGTCCTTTATCTGTATTGATAACATCCACTACAGATAAAAGCTCACTTTCAATATAATCGATGGCTTCCTGTCCTCTGAGAATTTCAGAAAGTTCTCCTGATGTTTCTTTTCTGAAAACCAACCCCCAACTATCTAACATCAATATGTTTAAATAGGCTCTCAAGGCTATCATTTCGCGAAGCGCACCTTCTGCTTCTGCATTGCCTTCCTCAGCAAGGGGTTGCAGCACTTCAATGGCGGAAAGGGCTCTGGAGATATTCTTGGTGACTTCGTTCCAGGAACTGCCCACCAAATCATTACTTGGCGAAATGTTATGGGTATGGGCTTCTAAGAATTTACCGCCATCGAACCAGTCGGTTCCACCGCGATATGGCAATATAGCCTCATCTGCAGGGATCAATTGTAGACCATAATAGTTGGTATGTCTCCAGGTCCATGAAACCTGCCCATATGCCGGTGCAATAGCCCCACTAACAGCTTCTGCCAGTCCGCTTCCCTGAAGGGATTCGTCTAAAACTTCTTCTTCCAAATCGGTGCAACTTACGCTTGACAATAAACCGATCCCGAATAGTGCAATTATAATTTTATTCTTCATTTTGAAGTTTTTTTAATTAGAATGATACGTTTAAGCTAAATACAACAGTTCTTGCTTTTGGATAATTGAAATAGTCAATTCCAAAGGTCTGGATCCCGTCTATGGTGAGGTTTGAGTTGATTTCCGGGTCATACCCACTATAATCTGTGATCACAAATAAGTTCTGGCCTGTGACGGAAAAACGAATGGAATTGACCAGATCCTCCAGACCGAATAGCTCCGGTTTTAAGTTATACCCTAGCGTAGCGTTATTTAAACGTAAGAAACCAGCATCTTCCAGATAGCGAGTAGATACTTCATTAGAGTTGGTAATATCTTCATTAGGAAACTCAGAGGCTATACTCGTTGCATTGAAATTAGAGGACAGAAGCCCTTTTTTGAACAGAGACATGGCCGTATGGTTGTAGACCTTGTTACCGGAAACTCCATTAAAGTTTAACCCAAAATCAAAGTCCTTGTATCGGAGGTTTAGGTAAAAAGCATATATAACATCCGGTAAAGCGCTGCCTACGACGGTACGATCGTCAGACAAAATACTTAGACCGTCTTCTCCTATTCCCATAAATTCCTGCATATAAAAAGATCCGATAGGTTCTCCGTTGATATTGCCGTTGATGGTGGCACCTGTTTGACCAGCACCTTGTGCCGCACCGGTAGTCAGTACTTTATATGGAGAATTTTCCACTTTGTTATTGGTATAGGCTATATTACCACCCAGGTTATAGGCAAAATCTTTGTTTGAATCACTGCGATAATCCAATGTAACTTCAATACCACTGTTCTTTATCTTCATATCGGGAATGTTAGTCCAGAATTTATCAGTGGGCTGAATAGGGTCTGCAGGAGTAACTTCCAACAAAATGTTTTCAGATACCTTATGAAAGTAATCTATAGTACCGGACAGTCTATTATTGAAAACTCCAAAGTCCAGACCAATATTGGTTTGCGCGGAAACCTCCCATTGAATATCCGGATTAGCCAAACGTGTGAAAATTGTACCAAAAGGATAGTCCTCAATAGAGTTTTCGGTTCCATTGATGGGATAGGTATCATTTTCGTCCTTACTATCGGTAAAACTCAATTTTGTGATCTTGGAAGGAATCTCCTGGTTCCCTGTTTTACCCCAACTGGCTCTTAGTTTAAGATTGTTGATGCGATCGGAGGAGCCAAAGAATTCTTCATTCGTGATGTTCCATCCAAGGGCCACCGAGGGGAAATAACCATATCTGTTGTTACCACCAAATTTTGACGAACCATCGGCACGCATGGTCGCGGTCAGCAAATACTTGCCGGCAAAGCCGTAGTTTACTCTCCCAAAGAATGACTGTAGCTCGTTCTTAACAGCAAAGGTTTCCATAGAAGTCGGTGTGCTTTCCCCACTGATCTGATCCTGGTATTTTGGATCAATACCATTGTCAGCAAAGCCCTCGATTCTGAAACTCTTTTGCTCCACGAAGGTTTCCTGGTAGGTATGGCCCGCCAATATTGTCAAACTATGGTCGTCTTTAACCAAACGGTAGTTCAATGTATTCTCTACCAAAGTGTTCTTATTGGAGGTATTGATGGAGTTCAACGATCCGTTGATAAAATCTTCCAATAAGGAATAGGGTTTGAATTGTACGTCCCTATTAGTAGAGGAATAATCGACGCCCAGGTTCAGTTTATAGGTCAAACCTTCCAAAATTTCGAAAGAAGGAGCAATATTGGCCAAAATACGATGGTTGACAGCATCATCGCTGAAAATCTCTTCACGGGTCAACGGATTGAGCATATTATCCAAAAGCGTAGGCGCTCCGTTGGTAAAAAGAGGTGTGGTAGGATTCAGCTGTAACATATTTCCGACGATGGACCTCGAGTCGGCTCTTAAATTCTCAGTCCGGCTACCGTTTAAATTAAAAGTTAATTGTAAACGATCATTCAAAGCACTTTGCGTTAAATTTAAACGGCCTGAGTATCGTTTTAAATCACTACCCCTCAATATACCCTCTTGGTCATCTACCCCCAGTGAGGTATAATATGAAGAATTGTCAGTGGCTCTGCTTAGTGCGAGGTTGATGTTTTTGGTAATCCCAGTTCTGGTTAATTCGTCCTGCCAGTCAGTATTAGCGCCACCATCATCCAATGTGCCGCCCACGGCCACTACTTGATTGCGGAATTCATCAGCGCCAAAAATATCTACTTTATTGGCCAATGTGGAAATGCCGGAAGAGATATTCAAGTCAATTTGCGTTTTTTCACTTGCACCTTTTTTGGTGGTGATCACAATGACCCCGTTTGCTGCCCGCGCACCATAAATAGCAGCCGCGGAAGCATCCTTCAACACATCGATGCTTTCTATATCCTGTGGGTTTATAAAGTTAAAGGGGTTCGTCGCTACTCCCGTCCCGGAATTGTCCATGGCAAAACCATCAATTACATAAAGCGGCGTTGTGCCGGATCGCAAACTACCTACCCCACGAATAATAACATCCTGTGCCGCTCCCGGCTCGCCACTAACATTGGAAACATTTACACCTGCCACCTTACCCTGTAAGAGCTGTCCTGGGTTTGTAACCACCCCCTTATTGAAATCTTCCCTGTTCACGGACCCAATGGAACCGGTTACATCTTTCTTTTTCTGGCTTCCATATCCAACTACGACAATTTCACTAAGCGCTGAAACATCCGTTTTCATGGATACATTAAAAGTCGTCTGATTCCCTACGGGAACTTCAATCCTTTCATACCCTACAAAGGAAAACACCAAATGTTTAGCGCTATCCGGTATGGAAAGGCTAAAATTTCCATTAATATCGGTGATTGTCCCTAAATTGGTTCCCAGCACCATGACTGATGCTCCGATCAGGGGCTCGTTAGATTCCGAATCCGTGACCTTTCCATTAATTTCCCTGTCTGTAAATTCTTCAGTGATAAACTTTTCCTCGGATTGATTTTCCCTTGGAATCACATAAATTGTCTGATTAATTCTTCGAAAATTTAATTTGCTCTGGGAAGCGATGGATTCCAGCACTTCGCGTAAATTTCCGTTTTTTACCTCCAGGTCAATAAGTTCTTTGCCGGTCTGTATGTGGCGGCCATAGGTAAAGTTAAAGTCCGTGCTTTTCTCTATTTCACCAAAAGCATGCTCAAGGGAAGTGTTTTTTAAATGCAAAGTAATGCCTACCTCCCTTAAGTTCTGGCTATTGGAGGGTTCTGCAAACAGGAATTGCATGGCAATCACCTGTATAAAAAAAACATAAATTGTTTGTTTTGATGCAAACATCAATAGTTTTAGTAAATCAAATTTCATAATTTTGTTATCAGTATAAACAATTAGTTTTGTTCCCGAATCGATTGGTCGGGAAAGGAAACGGGTCCGGGTGCTGCGACAACAGCTTCGGACTTTTTTATTGCCTACCTGGTAAGCAATAAAATTGTATCGGATTCAGTCGAATTTTACTATAGGCATTTATTTTTTTAATTAATACATCCTTTTCCATCTATAATAATAATATCATTTTCGGTCACGTGGTAATCAAATCTGACCACGAATTTGAGGCCGCTGAGCACGTTAATTAGCTTTTCATTTTCGTACTTTCCGCGGATCAGACAGTCATTGGAACGAGGACTTCGTAGCCTGATTTCCGTACTGTATGTTCGCGCCAGAATTTCTACTACTTCACTGAATGGCATCATATCAAATTCCAACGATCTGCTAATCCATGCGGTATACCGCCTTAGGTTTACATCTCGTATCGTTATATCACTTAAGGTCCTGGAGTAAATAGCCTGTTGCCCCTTCACTAGCAAGACCTCTTTACCCGTGGCGTTGGCAGCCACTTTTACTTTTCCGGTGGCAACGGTCACCTCTATTTGCTCTCCGGCAAAAGCCCTGACGTTAAACGAAGTCCCCAGGACAGTGGTAACAACATCACCCGAGCGGACAATAAAGGTTCTGTTCGAGTCTTTTTGAACTTCAAAAAAGGCTTCGCCTTCCAGGGTAATCTCTCGCGTATTACCTGAAAACTGCTCAGGATAGGTTAATTTACTTTTGGAGTTAAGCGTGACAACCGACCCATCACTTAGGGTAACCTTGGATCTTTGTCCTTTTGTGGTAGATTTCGTTAAGTAATTCACCTCAACTTCGCTGCCACCCATGAAATAGGATGTCAGGCCGATGCCTACCAACAGTATTACGGAAGCTGCCACCCGCCAGACGATTTGATTTAGCCAAATGCGGTCTCTCTTATTCTCAAATCTCCTCATCTCTATCCCCGAGAGTATTTTTTTCCTTGCATTTTCCTTTTCTTTATTATCCCAAACAGGAACAAGTGATTCCTCATTTATGAGTTTATCATATATTTTTTCATAAAGGATTTGTTCTTCGGTTGAGCATTGACCAGCCCGATATTTTTTGGCGAGCGTTATGAATTCTTCCTTTTTCATGTACATCTTTATTAGGAAGTATTCGAAAAGACCAGGATTGGGTACTCCGATATTGAAAATTCTTTATTTTTAATACAGGGTTAACAATCAGGTAATGATGATCCCGGGTCCAATAAGGTTTTATCGAAGAAACAGGTCCAGAAACATCAGTAGACTGGCAGGGCCGAGGGATTTCCTCAGGGATTTCAGGGCTTTCTTCATGTGGGTTTCAACGGTGAATACAGAAATGCCCAATTTGTTTGCTATTTCCTTATTGGAAAGATCTTCAAACCTACTCAGGCAAAATACTTCCCGGCAGCGGTTAGGCAATAAAGAAATTGATTCATCCAAAATACTCTGCACTTCGCCGGAAGAAATTTGTTCTTCGATATTATTACCGACGACATGACTTTCAATAATTTCTGCCCTTTTATCTACGAACCTGAGTTTTTTGATATGACCAGCGACCTGAAATCGCACAGCCTGATAAAGGTAGGCCTTAACATTTTCAATTTTTATGCCGGAGGATCGTACCAGAAGATCTAGAAAAATATCCTGAACAATATCTTCACAAACCATTTCATCACCAAGCACCTTGTACGCGGCAATATATAATTTTTCCCAATATCTATCGAATAATTCCCGGAAGGCAACATCGTTTCCCTCGTGTACCAGGGAATTTAATGCTTCATCTGATAGTCGCTTTAATCTTGACACTTTCTTAGAATTATTCGTTTTAAAAATTTAATTCAAAATTAAGTGATTCCAGAAATGAGATACTAACAATATAGGTTATCAAATTTTTAATTTAAAGCGAGTTTCGATTTTTATTTCCATTGATCTATTTGAGGATGATGCCTGCGCATCCGTGTGTGAACGTTTTTACATTCCCTCTCATTTCAACAAACCCTAATTTCACCACCAGAAATGCCCTTATGCGAATTTGTTAATTATTTTTTAATAGCCTCCACCTTGATTTTTACATATTATTTTTATTAGGTGGATTTGTTGAGCATGCAAGGCAAACGGTGGTGACCACCGTTGCCGAATATGCCTCTGAAGGACACATTCCTCAACATTCTTAGTAAAAACATCATTACTCCGTAAACAAGAAGCCTGGCACTTCACATTTCATCCGAATAATTTATGAACATCATTTTTTAAATTAACAGTGTTAATTATATTTGCATTGTTAAATATTAGAACATTGTTAATTTTCATTGAATGAAAAACAAGGAGATACAGGAGAAGCGAATGAAGGGCTACTTTATTCAAGCTACCAAAGAAATACTAAAAGGAGAAGGTATTCAAAGTTTAAGTGTCAGAAACATTGCCGACCAGGCGGGTTATTCCTATGCTACATTATACAATTACTTTAAGGACGTCAATGACTTATTATTTTATTGTATCAATGATTTTCAGGAAGAGTGCCAATCATTTGTAGAAGAGCACACCAAGAAGGAGCTGAAAGGAATCGAGCGGCTGAAATCTACGGTCCTGGCTTACATGCGCTATTTTATTGAATATCCTGGAATATTTGACCTGTTCTACCTGGTCAAAATGGATGGTCTCGGCAATAAGGCCTCCACCATTCAGATAATCAATAATTCATTGGAAAATATCTGTGCCAACGACTGGGATTATTGTTTGTCACACGATATCATTCAGACAGCTGAAACAGAAGTTTTGAAAACACAATTGAAATATACGGTTACAGGTTTACTCCTCTTCTACCTAAACAGGATAAGCCCGGATTCGTACCCGGAATTTATTGAAAACGCCAGTAACCAAATAAACCACGTTTTAAACCCGAAATAAAGCCATGAAACCAACCTATTTAATGCCCACACAAGAGGCCGGGCAAAAATTTGTGATGCGTCAAATTCAGGGCCATGTGATCATGCTTAATTTACTTCGGTTTCGCGAAACGGCAGACTATTCTGCCACTCCGGAACTTAAGCCTGCCACCCCTATAAGTGGAAAAGAAGCTTACCAGCTTTATATGGACCACACCTTGCCTTTCCTGGAAGCATCAGGGGGAGAAATTGTGTTCATGGGAGAAGGTGGAGATTATTTAATTGGCCCCGCGGATGAAAAGTGGGATGCGGTGTTACTTGTAAAACAAAACAGTGTCGAAAGTTTTCTTGCTTTTGAATCAAACCAGGCGTATTTAAAAGGCATAGGACATAGAAAGGCGGCGCTGGAAGACTCGAGAATTCTTCCGATTGATGAAAATTTCTTAAAATGAAGAATAGGAAAGCATTAAAGAACAGTTATAAAGCCAGGAAATTTAAGATAGGCGTAGCCCAAATAAGGAATACAATTAATGACAAAATATATATTGAAAGCAGCCTCAACCTTGATGCCATTTGGAACAGGCACAAATTTCAATTGCGGGGCGGCTTACACTTAAATACTGCCCTGCAAAAAGAATGGAACCAATTTGGTGAAGATCATTTCGTTTATGAGATACTGCGTGAAATCAAACAGGATGATAATGAAAAGGCTACAGACTATCGCAAAGAGGCAAAACGGCTTGAAGCAATGCTTATAGAAAAGCTACAACCCTTTGGTAACAGGGGTTATCATGTAAAAAAAGAGGACATATAAAATCGGTACTACTGATTTTTAAAACCCAATAATTTTAAGCTATTGCATTTGAGAAGGTATTGTAATTTATCATGGTCTATTGTCTGTCAAACTGTTTGTTTGCGAAACATCTTTTTCCCACTTCGCCAAAGCCTTCTTCAGGGATTTGGCAATTTGAGGATTATCGGTGATGATATTTTGTGTTTCGCCGATATCCAGTTTCAAATTGTAAAGCTCTTCCTTGGTTTGATTTTTGCCCTTTTGGGAAACCAGCTTGTAATCTCCCGATCTGACGGCACTATAGTTTTTATATTTCCAGAATTGTTTTCGTTTCTTTAATTTTTTATCCCCGGTTATAATTTTCGCAAAGCTTACACCATCCAGTTTGGCGGTGGTTCCGGTTTTAGAAATATCCAGCAGGGTGGGAAAAATGTCCATGGTCATTAACGTTTGATCTGATTGAACACCCCGGCGGCTTTTACCCGGCCACCAGGCAATAGCCGGGACGCGATGTCCTCCTTCATAAATACTCCCTTTTCCGGCTCGAAGTGGTTTGTTGCTGCCATGATTTATTGGTGCGCCATTGTCGGAACAAAACAGGACCAATGTATGCTTGTCTATTCCGTATGCTTTCAAGGTACTGATGATCCTGCCAATCCCCTCATCCATTACTTCAATCATTTCTTTTCTAATGGCGAGAACGCTGTCCTTATTTTTCATTAGCTTTCTGTAATTAACGTTTTCGCCGGGCTTGCCTTCTACCCTTATAGCCTCCCCTATTCTACGCTGGAAGGGACCATGCGGAGATTCATGTGGAAGGTATAATAAAAAGGGTTTGTCTTTGTTCCTTTTGATAAAGTCAACACCGTAATCGGTAATAAGGTCAGTGGAATATCCTTTGTCATCTTTCAAAATAGCTCCACTCCACCAATCAAAATAACCTTCCTGATCGATGTGTGCATGATAGTCTACGTTGCCACTGACATATCCTTTGAACTCCTTAAACCCCTGCTTTACAGGATTATATTTCGAATCATAACCGACATGCCATTTTCCAAACATGCCGGTGGTATAGCCATTATCTCTCAATGCTTCCGCAAACGTCAATTCGTCAAGGCCCAGTCCCACATCTCTATGGCTTTTTGCAGTTACAACACCGCTAATTCCTGTTCTTTGCTGGTATTTCCCTGTTATTAAAGCGGCCCGAGTAGGGCTGCAAACAGTTCCGTTGGAGTGAAAATCGGTAAATTTAATACCTTCCAAAGCCAATTGATCCAGGTTAGGGGTGTTGATGGTAGTACTTCCAAAACAAGAAATATCATTATAACCCAAATCATCTGCCATGATAATAATGAAATTGACTTTGCTGTTATCCTGAGCAAAGCAAGTCATGGTAAAAAGAAAAGTTGCCAATAACTGTGGAAGCAGGTATTTTGTTTTTTGTATCATCATCCTTGGAAAGAAATTTTCCCAAATTAGTGGTTTAATCTAACATTACTATATAATTATGAACCTTTTGATCCTGTAAAACCAAAAATTTGCAAGGAACTATGGATTTATATAAAATAGGGAATGACAGATGAGCAATGCCCGGTTCCAAACCTATCTGCTTAAAGAGAAAGCCTCGATATTTTCAAGATACCTACCGCTTTTTACTTAATATGAACAGATCGTGCATGTCATCGTTGTTGGCTACAAAAATAAATTGTTTATCAAGCGCTTTGATCTTCACCATTCCCCTGACATCTTTATCGGCAAAAAAGCCGGTTTTCAAATTGGGTACGTAGCTAAATGTTCCGCCTTTATTGCCTTTTAAAAAACAACCCTTTCCGGCATCTGCCCTGGTAGTCTCAACTTCTGCATGATGGTTGTTCCCGGCAAGTAAAAGGTCTTCTATACCATCACCGTTAAAATCATCGTATAAAATACTATTGACAGGCGATGTCTGCACCTCATTCGGAAAGGGCAAAAAAGAAAAACTCCCGCGACCGGAGTTAATAAATATTCCCGACCTGAACTCATTTACCTGATAATGCAGCGAAGAGGAAAGTCCGGCTCCCAGCATACCGGCAATATCTGTGTTGGCAAATGCGGCGTACTCCTTAAATTTTTCTTTTAGGAATGGCATTTGTTGGGATGTGCACTGCTTACCACGGACTGGCACCTGCTGCTCCATGTAATACTTTGCCAATACAATGTCTTCGGTGCCGTTTTGATCAAAATCATTTGTATAAATATGGAACGGTTTATCCTGGTTTGCATGAAATTTATAGTTTAACCCAAGATTACCGGCAACAATATCTTTATCGCCATCCCGATCAACATCGGCGATGAAAATTTTATTCCACCATCCCTTAGTGGTCGAAAGTTCGGCATAAGTCTCATTACTGGTTAATTTGCCCGCATCATTGATAAATACTTCAACGCCCATCCACTCCCCTGTCAAGATCAGATCGGGATCATTATCATTGTCGATATCGCTCCAGGTGGCATCTGTCACCATGCCGATATTTTTTATTTGCGGAGCCAATCGTTCGGTAAAATCTAAAAACTTCCCATGGCTGTTGATCAATAGATAGCTGGACGGTGCATACGGGTATTTCCCGGGTATGACACGGCCGCCTACAAACAGGTCAACATCTCCATCTTTATCAAAATCGGCCGGGCACACTACAGAGCCGGCTTGTCTGATATCAGGAAGCAGGTCTGACTTTATATAGTTTCCGTTTCCCGCATTGATGTACAGCCTGTCCCTTAGCAGTGCGGCGTTTTCGTCTAACTCATAGCTACCACTTACAACATAGAGGTCCAGATCTCCGTCATTGTCGGCATCAAAAAAACAGGCGCCAGTATCCTCAAATGCTTTATCTCTGAGGAATTCCTGTATCCTGCCATTTTTGAACCTTCCGTTTTTTTGTCCAAACAGTAGTTGCGCCGGTTGTCCTGCGGCACCACCTACAAAAATATCTTCCAGTCCATCACCATTGACATCGGACTTCGCCAGGGCCGGGCCCGTTTGAGATAGCTTGTGCGGCAACAATAGTTGTTTTTGGTAATCATCAAATGCTATCTCTTCATGCCCGTACGCCAATACCTGCCTTTCAAACAATTTTTGAGGGCGCGATTCCGCCATGGATTCAATTGCGTCGCCTGTGGCGTCCTCGTATTTCAAGGTAATTAGCTGGTTGGCACTGACATTTTCAAGCACCTGTACTTTGCCGTCGGGCCAGGTAACTTTCACTTTTGGGATTAACGCTTCTTTTCCTAAACCAAAGTGCAGTTCATTGGAAACTGCCGATAAATATCCTCGTGCGTTGATCATTCTTCGCGATTGCACTTGCCCATTTGACAGATACAGCACGATCTGTGTACCCACTCCAAAACGGTTACGATCACTACCTATCAACCGGAATTGCAAAAAGTTGGTATCAAAAAGTTCCCTTGCATTATTCTTTAATAAAGTAGCACTTTCATCTAAATTATTAACGACCAGATCCAGATCACCGTCATTATCCAGGTCTGCATAGGCCGCTCCATTTGAGAATGTCGGTTTGTCATTGACCCATTCCGTTGATTTATTTTCAAAGGTCAGCGCACCGGTATTCCTAAAAAGATAATTGGTCAATTTCTGCTGGGGAAGCATTTGTGTGAAATGATAAAAATCTTCTTTTTTTAAGGACTTTCTGTTTTGGTCAATTTTTTTATTTATCTCATTATTGACATCTCTGTGAACAACATCTCTGTAAACTCCATTAGTTACATACAGGTCATTGTATCCATCCAGGTCAAAATCTGCCAACAGTGATGACCAGCTCCAATCCGTTTTTGACACGCCAGACATATTGGCAATTTCACTAAATGTCCCGTTTCCATTATTTAATTGCAATACGTTGTGCATATACTGATGATGATATCCCTTTTTGACCATTTCATTAAACCTTTCGGCAGGCATCATAGACATGGTAGTTTTGGATCTTATATAATCTTCAGGACTCATATCCATCACCACCAATTCATCATAGCCATCGTTATTTATATCTGCTATGTCGCTGCCCATGCTGTAGTAAGATATATGTTTAAATAACTGATCGCGCCCTTCGCTGAAAGTACCATCGCCATTGTTGATATAAGCAAAGTCGGGGCCTATGAAATCATTGGAAACATAAATATCCAACCAATTGTCATTGTTCAAATCTCCCACCTGTGCATTCAGGCCAAAACCAAGGTCCGGTAAGATACCGGCCTGAACAGAAACATCGGTAAAGTGACCGTTGCCATCATTGTTATACAACCTATCGCTTCCCCGGAAGGAAACGGTATTGCTGTTTGTCTGGATATCCTTTAAGTTCAAAATTTGCCCTGAAAGGGAAAAACCCGAGGGGGCGTTGGCGACATAAAGATCCAGGTCACCATCTTTGTCATAATCGAAAAAGGTGGATGAAATAGATCGGTTCTTATCGGCGATACCATATGCTTCTGCCTGCTCGGTGAAAGTCAGATCTCCGTTATTGATATATAACATGTTGGCCAGCCTTTCACCGTCATCAAACCAACCCGCCCTGCAAACATAGATATCAAGCAAACCATCCCCATTCACATCGGCAACAGATACACCGGTATTGAACCCAATTCGTTTTTCAATGCCTGCACTGATGGTGATATTTTCAAACTTAAAATCGCCTTGATTCAGGAACAAACGGTTGTGGTAAATGTTGGAGGTAAAAAAAATATCCACCAACCCGTCATTGTTAAAATCGGCCGTAGCTACACCTCCTCCGATATAAATGTAAAGGTATTTGTAATAATGCAATTGCTCGGACTCCAACACTTTATTTTGAAAGTCCACACCGGAGATTTCAGGGGGTACCTCGGTAAATAGTTTCTCCATGGGCAGTTCGCTTGCAGACCTGTGGCAAGAGGCAATCAGCAGGCAAAGGGTTAACACCCTTAAATGTCTTGATATCGTGATAGCTAAAAATTTCAAGGAAATAATTCAAAATGGATTTAACCTGGCTTACCGATCGCCCGTTGTATCCTCGCCTGAAGGATATAACAGGCATTGCTTCGCAAGCCAGGTTAAAATAGTACTTAAAACATTTGTCGACCGCCGTCCTTAATCATTTTGGATCAAAGAGGGTTGCAGTACGATCTGTTTTTCAGGTATAAATTCTATGATCCTATTATTTGTAGGAGGAATTTCCGTAAAAGGATCCGCCCCATTCAGGTGTGTACCGGGATATCGGCGGTCCATTGTCCTGTTGTTCCTGTAAACGTCAAATCTACGATGCCCTTCATATGCCAATTCCAGCCTTCGTTCTTCAAGGACTACATCCAACACGGTCTTTCCTGCCGGAATATCAGCAACGGAGGCATAGGGCGGAACATCCCTTACATTTCGGATCACGTTTACATTATCCAAAGCCTGCTGGTCCATACTTCTTTTGGCCAACGCTTCCGCCTTATTCAAATACATTTCGGCCAGGCGGGATACCAGGGGCGACCACAGGTGTCCGTTCCCCTCCTGTTGCGAGGCCTTTAAAATAAACCACTTAGGGTGTCCGTTTCGCTTTTGCATATCAAAATCCCTATGAACATTTTGTTTGCCATCAGGTCCATTAAAGAAATATTTTGTTTTTCCGTCGACGACCTCGGATTCCACTGTATAAGTGGCCCCATCTTCCTCAATGGTCAGATCGCCGCCATTTTCAGTAATCTCCCTGAACTGGTACACCAAGGCATCATCAACCCAGAAAACAGCCGGGATCTTATTGCCATTATCATCCAGGAGATATTGTGGTTCAATGAAAGCACTCCTGGCATCATTTTCGTTTTGGTTTAACAGGTCGAGGTATGTTCTGGAAGCATACATTTCCCCCCAGCCAACGCCCTCGATACTGGCATAAAAAGAGCCAAGCGTAAACCAGTGGTCCCACTGGCCGTTAAGGTCGGCACCATCGTTCAGGGTAATGGCAAAAATTGCCTCGGAATTTTCAGTGGGTTTCAATGTATTCATTTCACGGAATTGATCAGCAGATAAAAGGGAGTATCTACCTGATGCAATTACCTTATCAGCGTACAGATCTGCGTTATCATTGTCCTCCATATATAAATAGACCCTTGAAAGCAAGGCTTGCGCCGCTTCTTTGGTTGCAAAAGAAGCTGATTTATTAACCGTCATCAAAGACTCCGCCTTTAACAAGTCGCTAATTACCTGATCATATACTTCCTGCACCGTATGCCTGTCGGGAATATCATCAACATTGGAAGTCAATTTTAAGGGAACAGATAAATTAGCTCCTCCCTGATTATAGGGCTTGCCAAAAACGTTACCCATTTGAAAATAAACCAGCGCCCTCAGGTAGTAGTTCTCGCCGAGCAACTGATCAAGCTCCTCAGACTCACCTTCCTCAATAGACTCCAGCACCTTATTGGCCCCTACAACAATTTTATAGGAATTATCCCAAAACCGGGCAACTCTTGAGTTAGAGGCAATGGATTGGTAATTATAGAGGAAAAACAAATGATCGGTGGTTCCTCCGCTAAGGCTTACATTATCCCCCGCATATTCAGAGATCCGGTGCAGATCATCAGACCATCCGTTGTAGCCATTTTCTCCATTTATTCCCCCTTTTAGCAAGGCATAATTTCCCAGTGTTGCGGTTTCAATAGCACCTTCGCTTTCAAACAGCCGATCGGCATCGATTTCATCAAAAGGATCTCTTTGGAGGTCACAGCCAACAAACAGTGCTCCAATAATTGGAATGATATATAAAATTTTCATGTTCTTATATTTTTGATCAGTAATCATCTAAAAGGAAAAGTTAAGCCCAAACACAAAGCGTTTTGGAACCGGGTATTGCAAACTTGATCTTCCGGCTATTTCTCCGCCGCCGTCTACAATCCTCGCTTCGGGATCCAAACCGGAATAGTCTGTAAAAGTGAGCAGATTGTCGCCGGAAAAATAAATGCGTGCCGCACCCAAGCCAATTTGATCCAACAAACTTTCACTCAGGTCATAGGCCAATGTCACATTCCTTAATCTGATAAAACTGCCGTCTTCCAGATATCTCGACGAAGGTTTATTAGAGTTATTGTTTCCACCGCTTATAGCCAATGGATGTGTAGCAACATCTCCCGGATTTTCCCATCTCTTCCATCCATCGGCAAATATTTGCTGATTAAATGTGATATAGAAGCCATCGGAGTCAAACAATTCGCGGGAACTATTATATACCAGTCCTCCCTGGGCAAAACTAACGTTCGCTGTAAGTGATATACCTTTATAGCGTATAAGTGAACTCGCGCCACCTATAAAGTCTGCGGTGCCACTGCCTACAGGTTGCAAGGTAGCCTGGTTATAGTCACTCGTTTCCGTTACCTCTCCGGTGGCTTCGTCGATCCGCTCCCACAAAGGATTACCGTTGTCGGGATCTACGCCTATCCACTTTCTCAAATACCAGGTATTCAGATCTTCGCCGACTTTGAATATCTTGCTGCCGCGGGGTATTTCAGTCTGCCCGTCAAAAAGCTCTGTTATTTCATTACTATTAATACCGATGTTGAAACCTAAATTCCACACAAAATCTGCCGTTCTAAAAACATCCCCGGATAACGCCACTTCAAAGCCAGTATTTTTTAATCCTCCCACATTCTCCCAGAAACCCTGGAAACCGGAGGTCGACGGCAAATCCACAAAATATAAGAGGTCTGATGTATTTTTATTGTAATATTCAAATGTGGCATTCACTCGCTTAAACAGCCTGGTATCAATGGCTATGTTGGTCTCAAACGACTTTTCCCAGGTCAGGTCAGAGTTTCCAAATTGGCTAAGCACGGCTGCGGGCACGCCGTCATATTGCTGATTGACGGCATAGGTTCCCTGATATGGATAAAGCGATGAAGGCCTGTTACCAACCGAACCATAACTTACCCTTAGTTTTAACTCATTGAAGACATTACTGTCAAAAAAGTCTTCATTGTGAATGTTCCATCCGCCACCGAATGCGAAAAACACACCATATCTATCCTCGGGTCCGAAATTAGAAGCGCCATCCCTCCTCACAGAGGCTTTTCCGTAGTAGCGGTTGCCATAGGCGTAATCTGCCGACAAAAAGACCGATTGCAAGGCGTATTCATTCTTGAAACCCCCAATATTGGCTGGTTTTGATGCAATATCGAGGATGTCACCTCCTGGAATAATCCCTTCACCGGTTGCACTTAAATTCTCAAACTCGTAATCATTATACTCGTAGCCGGCCAGGGCTGTGACAGAATGTTCACCAAAATCCTTGCGATAACGTAACATTTCGGTGAATAGCCTTGTCAATCTTCTGGCTCTGTAATTGTTGATGCTACCATTGGTCGCTTCCCCCCCGGTAGATTGAGGATCTGTATAGTCAAATGTCCTTGATTGCAACAGGGTAAAATTATTGGTGGATACGAAACTTAACTCATCGGTGATGGCAACTTCGAAATCCCCGTTGGCACTCATGTTGAATTCATTGCTGGTGCCATAATTCCATTGCAGGTCGTAGAAGTAGTTGCGGCTATCCCTGCCAATCCATTCCTGCGAGGTTTGGGCATTAACGGGGCTTCCATCCGCATCAAAGGGCAGGTCCCATGGCAAGTTCAGATATAGTTCATACCTTGGATGCTCTCCCCGGAATCTTTCATCAAAACTAAAGGCCAACTTAGGTTTCAACGTCAACCGCTTACTGGGAGCATAATCAAGATTCATCCTGAAGGTAAGCCTTTCAAAGTCGGCTCCTTTTATCGTACCGGTTTCGTCATAATATCCGCCGGTAAGATATAAGTTTAACTTCTCGTTGCCCATTGAATAAGATGCTGTATAATCCTGCACGACCCCGGTTTGTGTTCCACCTTCGATCCAGTCGTAATCGCGATTGAGCACGTCTTGGGTGAACCAGGGTTGTGTCGTTCCCAATTGTGTGTGATAATCATAGAATTGCTGGGAGTTCATTACCTTGAAATTACCGTCATTGAACTGGTTGAAACCGACTTTCGAAGTAAAACTTAATTTACTTGTACCTGCCTTGCCCCTTTTGGTGGTAACAATGATCACTCCATTGGCTCCGCGGGATCCATATAGTGAAGTAGCCGAGGCATCTTTCAGGATCGAGATGGATTCAACGTCATTTGGGTTAACAATTGGTGTAGTATGTTGAATTACCCCATCGACAACCCACAGGGGTACGATACTGCCATTTAATGAGGCCATTCCCCTGACAAGAATATCCGGTTGTGCTCCCGGAGCACCGCTGGAAGCAGATACTTGTACCCCGGCAGCTTTACCCTGGATCATAGAGGATACGTCAGGAACCGTGACTCCCATTAATTCTTCCGAATTTATGGTAGCTACCGAGGCCGTAACAGCACTCTTTTTCTGTTCTCCATAGGCTACAACAACTATCTCTTCGAGTAAGCTGACATCTGGCACCAATTGCATATTGATAACCGATTGATCACCAACCCTGATCTCTTCAGTCAGGTAACCTATATAGGAGAAAACCAATATAGCCTCTTCGTCGGGCACATTGATCGCATAATTACCCTCACTGTCAGTAATTACCCCCAATGAGCTATTCTTAATTAAAACGTTTACGCCGGGAAGTGCCAGGCCATTTTCATCTGTAACCGCCCCCTTTACAGCAATATCAAACACAAAATCCTCAACCACCTCGTCTTTCCTTTTTCTACCTTCAATTTCATTGACAAAAATGTTTGAATTTACACGCTTAAACTTCAATGACGTTTCTTTGGAGATCAATTTTAACAAAGATTTAAGCGAGCTATCCTCAAAGGTTCCAAACAGTTTGGGTTTATGTTTTAATATGCTTTTTCTGTAGTAAAAAGAGAAACCTGTCCTTTCTTCGATCTCAGCAAATGTCTCGTGAATACTGACCCCATCCAGAGAAATCGAAATAGGGACATCTTCCAGGCTCTTTTGCGCCTTGCTGGGTTCTGCAAAAAGCATCCCGGTCAAAAGCCCCTGAATGATTAATCCGTAAAGATTGTATTTAGACATGACATAAATTTGTTGTAGAATTTTATATTTCATAATTTTAATTCTTTGGTTAATGCATATAGGTTAATCAAAAATCTGGGCCATACGTCTTTTCTAATGTGTATTCGCCAATATTCATGTAGTTATGACGTATGGAAATAAAGCCGGTATCTGATATCGGCTTTACCTCTTAACTGGTATTATAGGGTTTCATCTGTTTAAATTTTTACTTAATAATGATTTGCTCTCCGGCTATTTGATATTCAAAATCAAAAGAGAAGCTGAGCCCTTGTAGAATATATTCAAGTGATTTATCCTTGAACCTTCCGGAGAAGTCTTTTTCAGTAATTATCTCGCGCCGAATATCGAAGGTCACACCAAACCACTTTTCCAGCTTTACCACAATTTCTTCAAAACTGTCATTATCAAAATTGAGTACCCCGTCCTTCCAATCCAGCACTTCCTCGTAGTCAAATAAGCTTTTGGTAGTTATATGGTCATCTTTGTGGTAAACAGCCATTTCCCGTGGCTGCAGGTTTACCTGGTTGCCTGTTGGGTGGGTGGTGCTTCTGACCATCACCTCGCCGGTCAATACAGCCACACTTACATCTTTGTTTTCGGCATAAGCGGAAACATTAAAGGAGGTACCCAGAACGGAGACGGTGATGTTAGAAGTATTTACTTTAAACTGGCGATCAGCATCTTTACGTACTTCAAAAAAAGCCTCACCTTCCAGATATACCTCTCGTGTATTTTTTGAAAATGCCGAAGGAAATCTCAGCGTACTGCCCGCATTCAATTTAACCTTACTCCCATCATCCAACGGAATAGTTATTTTCTGTCCGGGCAGGCATACTTTTTCAATATATGTAATTGGCTGATCCTCAAAGAATATAGAGGCCGGCTGCATATACTGAAAAGTAAAAATAGCGACGGCTATCAAAACGACCGTTGCGGCTATATGATAACTCCTGACCTTAAACGGCCTGAAAAAATGACGATGTTTCTTTTTCGATACAATTACTTCGCCCTCAAGTTGTTGCCAAAGCCTCGCCTTTATTTCCCCGGGCATCGGATCGGCCTTAAACTCAATTCCCAACAAGATCGTCTTTGCTTTTGATACCAGTCCAGGGCGGGTGGCATCTTCCTTCATCCAGTTTTCCCAAAACTCATTGCATTCAGGGTCATTATCGATGATCCACTTGTGGAAGTAATCATCTTTCAGCAGATCTGCCAAAGAGTAATTCAAATGTTTCTTTCGCTTCATAAAGTGAGTAGCTTCGAGATTGATTTTTGTCCGTCTCTAACTATAAGAGTAAAACATTCCAAAATCTACCCTCCCATGAATTAAAAATTATTCGCAAAGGTTGTTTTTTTCCGGTTTTTCTAAATCTAATCGCTAAAAACAGCCTGTTTCAGCTATATATAGAAATAATAAAAATTAAAATGATGGTTAATTTGTTTCTTAATTTGATCAATGCCTTGTGCAGGATATTATAGACGGACTGGCGGCTGATAGTCATGATCTCGGATATATCATCACAGGACAAATGATCATAAAATCGCAAATAGAGGGCCTCCTTTTGTCTTGTTGGAAGATCGTTGAGGGCATTTTTTAATGCTTCCATGTCAAGGTGTTGTGTTTCCGGCAAATCCATTAACTCGTCGGACAATTTTATTTCAAATTCTTTGTTGCCTGTAATTTTTTCAAATTTCAATAATTTCTTTTCCGCACTGATAATTTTCCGCCGGAAACAGGTCGCAAGATAGGCTTTTAAATTCCTTATATCACTCAGACTGCGCCTCGACCATAATTCCAGGAATAAATCGTGAAGACAGTCCTCTACCAGTTGGCTGTCTTTGGTAAACTTCAAGCCATAATCGTAAAGAAAATCGACGTATTTATTGTAGATGTATTTGAATGCTACCGAACTACCGTTTTTAAGCGCCTGAAAAATCTCCAGATCACTCTGCGCATCAAAATCAGAAGATTTATAGCTTAAAAACAGATGAGGGTCTTTTCCGCCCGAATCTTGCGCCTTATTTTTCATCGGTCAGCGTTTACAAGTTTATTAAAATGATCTCTTTCAGGCAGGCATTCACTAATTATGAAGTCCTTCTCCGTGATAGTTTACTTCGATAGTTATTAATATCCATCGATAAAAGCAACCGCGAATTGGTTTTTCATTAATTTACCAGTGATAAAATAATGACTTTAAACCAAATTAAAGTTGGCGGCCATTGACCGATCGATTAAGGATGTGATAACAGATCGCAGCAAGGCCGTCTTCTACCATTGATTTAATATCCACCCAAAATACAAATGTATTGCAATGAATCAAATCGGCATCTAATATAAAAGCCAATTTTTACCACCAAAATCTGAAAAATACATTTAAAAAATCGTGAAGTTTTAGAAATTGCGTGTTCATTGTAATTATCTACCTATGAAAAAAGTATCATTTCTTCTTCTGGCATTTTCTATCTTTTCTGCTTGCGGCAGCCATATGGAAACGCAATTACCTGCCTCCAAATTAGACACTGACATCTACATTCCGACTGCTGGGAACAGCTGGGTGATAAATGATAGCGAAGCAACAAGCTCAATTATTGGAGAAAAAGGAATTCGTAACTGGACAGGTGATCAGGTAAAAGTCAGGACCTTTGTAAGGTTTGGGGTAAAGGGAGCATTGAATGTGGCCATACGCGTCAGGGTGAACTCCGGAACCTCAAAAATTAAATTCAGTCACAACAATGATTTTAAAACCATAGCCATTTCAAATACTGATTTCCAAATTATCCCTATTGGTACATTTACGATCGAAGAGACCGGCTATCATCAATTTGACTTACAAGGGCTCGAGAGGTCGGGAAATACCTATGCGGAAATAACAGATATTCTAATTGGAGGATCAGCCACAAAAACAGATCTGTATTATGTAAAAGATGAATTTTATTGGGGCAGACGTGGCCCCTCGGTACATCTTTCATTTTCATTGCCAAAATCAGATATGACTGTAAAATGGTTTTATAATGAAATTACTGTTCCGGAAGGTGAAGACGTCATTGGCTCGTATTATATGGCCAATGGATTTGGAGAAGGTTATTTCGGGATCCAGGTCAATTCTTCGACGGAACGCAGAATACTGTTTTCCGTTTGGAGCCCCTACCAAACAGACAACCCAGACGAAATACCGGAAGATGATCGCGTACAACTATTAAAAAAAGGAAAAGATGTCAACACCGGAGAATTCGGGAATGAAGGGTCTGGTGGACAAAGTTTCAGGAGGTATGACTGGAAAGCCGGAACCACCTACCGGTTTTTACTCAATGGAAAGCCCAGTGGAAATAACTTAACTGATTACACTGCTTATTTTTATGCGCCCGAGGTTGGAAAATGGGAGTTGATAGCTAGTTTCAGGCGTCCAAAAACAAACACCCACCTGACAAGACTACATTCATTCCTGGAGAATTTTATTCCGGAAACAGGAGATCAGCGTCGCAAAGTATTCTTTTCCAATCAGTGGGTCTATGATGAGGAAGGTCAATGGCACGAGCTAACCCAGGCCCAGTATACAGCGGATGCCACAGCCAGAAAAAACGCAAGAATGGATTACGCCGGAGGGGATGAACACGATCGTTTTTTTCTTAAAAACTGCGGCTTTTTCAATGAAAAAGTAGCCTTTGATCAATCATTTACAAGAAGATCCTCAGGAAAAAATGCGCCAAATATAGACTTTTCAGTTTTACCTTAATGTACAACTTGTTGGTTCACCTCCTACAGCCGCCTCAGCAGCTTTTTCCTCATCTTTCTGTAATCACTTAAAGATGTGTTGTAGTCGGTATAGCTTCTGAACAATTTTTTGATCAGTTTTTGGGATAATGCCTGGTTTTTATGCATAATATTTGGGAATAGCAGCTAATGGAATAGCTATTTTAAAGATCACCTATCAGTATACCTGAAACATTCCACGAACTTGAACTGCTCCCTTCTGGCGCTCCCATGGGAATAGCAATCCTGAAAGTATGCTTTCCGGGAGGCAAATTCAGAGGGATGTTTACCGGAACCGTGGCAGTACCGGGGCACCAGTTGGAGCGGCTTAAATCGGACGAGGAAAGACCGTTGCCAAAGTTACCGGAAGCCGGGTTACTGAGGCGATAAGTGGCGCAGTCATTGCGCCATGGTATAAAACTGTAAACCAGTTCATTATCCACAAAAATTTCATTCAGTTTGGGATTAAACTCGTCTCCTCCTCCCCAGCCGCCATGCCCGGTGGCGATGTAGCGCAATTGCAGGTTTTTTATACCCTCAGGAATGTTAACCGTTACCTCCAGTGAATCTTTCAAAAACATTTGCCCGTAATTTTGCCCGGACATTTCCATGATATTTAAAGTATTAAAAATTGGCTGCACCCATTTTTTTCCGTTGCCCTGCCCAAACGAGGGATAATACTTCAGGTTAAGACTTAATCTGTGGCCATTTTTAGCGTAATTTCCTATGAAAGCCCCAATCCAGACTTCCTCCCCCGCTCCGGCAATAACTTCGGTAATTTCCTGTCTGTACAATATTGAGTCAGCCCATGGATATCCTTCAATCTGCACCTCACTGTTAAAATGACCTGCCCCAAAGGAGGTAAAGAACCTCATAAGTTCCAGTGGGGGTAAATAGTCATCTGTCGCCACTACCCCCTGATACTTTTTACCCTGATTGTCTTCAAATACCGGCACGCGGTCTATACCATTTTGGAAAGCCTGCAAAAAGTTGGTGTCACTATTGGTAGGGATGATAAAAAGCGAGCCTGTCCTGTCATAGGCATCACCTTCCGACCAGGCGCTCACCTCGGCGTGTACATGCTGCCCCGTCCACTTTGGCAATGTTATTTTCTTTAAGATAACTGTTCCTTTGGAATACCGGTAAACCACGTCATCAATCACTTCGTTGGGATTGGTGATCTCATCGCCAAAGTTGATTTTCTCGCGATTGAAAATTTCTATGGTTTGGTAGCGCGCGTCAATCTGTTTTCTTCTATAGCTGGCATCATTGACTTCAATGGCATCCTCCAAGCTGTAATTAAGTTCTTCGTCATTGATCTTTCGGAAGGTAATGTTAGAGGCAATGGTTTCAAAATTACCATTTCTGACTGTTTTCAATATTAATCCCAAACCCGCAACCAGCGACTGGCTTGGGGATGCCTTGATGGCGAGGTCGTTTGTATACCATACCTCTATGTTATTGGATCTGATAGAAAACCTGGCCTTCTTGCATTTGTATCCCAATATTTCGTCAGTATCGTTTAGTAATTCAGGCTGGCTTAACTCCTGAAAACCTTTTTTGAGCACGTACTTGTCCTGTGAGGCAGCAAGTTTTTGTATGATAATCTGGTTATTGTAATCTACAAACCTTCTTTCCCTTTGATCTTCCTGGAATGGCAGGTAGGCGACAATGCCATCTTTGTACAATACCTTTAGCGAACGTCCCTTAATTTCCTTGCCATTGTTTTTATAGGTATACACTATTTCGGCAGCATTTTTATTCTTCTTTTTTTGAGCATTTGCCAAATCACACAGCAGGGTGAATACAAATGCAAAACCGATCATCAAAAGGTACCTTTTTTTCATGAAATTTGATTTTTAATTCAAAATAGTTTCAGATAATTTTAATAAACAGCCACACCCTGGTTCGTGTCATTTTTAGTTCATGACACCAGGTGAATTGACTTCATTATAACAGCATACGTAAAATCAAATTTAATGGGTGTCATAAATAAAAACTACCTGGCGCTTGTCACAGTATGGTACTGAATTTTCCCTTATTTTTCCAGATGTCGAATTTTCCATGGGTGGAGAACAACTCATTAGGTAAACGACTGGAAGGCCTGATTTGACTATCTTTTATTTGTCACTTCCAGCAGTTGCAAATGATCATTATTTTTTGCAATAAGTATTCTTTTATTCTCTTCTCCAAAATCCAATTCATTGATGATATTTAGGCCTTTTTATCCAGGGGTTTCATGGTGAACGTCTCGTCACCGTTGTTTTGAAAGTAACGGGCAACAAAATTTGTTACTGCACCATGAAGCGCCTGATCGGTTTTTTCACCATCATATACTCTTTTGGATATATGATCAGTTCTTCGATAAGTTTAAATTTTTATTTTAAACCCTGAAATTGTTGGTACTATAGGATCATTAGGTGGTGTTTTAGGTAAATTCATTTCTTCAGGACCTGGTCCGACAAACTTGGTCTTTCGAGCTTCAATAACGATCTTATCGTGTTTTACTTTCATAAAAGTGTATAATGGATCTTTATAGGGAATAGTGTATTTAATCCACTCATATTTTTCGTCGATTTCTTTGCTATACCTCACTATCTTATGGTTACCTCCCACCCATCGATACGAAGCACTGTTAATTTGAACATAGTAAATTCCATTGATTTTAGTCATAAAATCTGTATGGGTATGGCCACTTATACAGCACATGACTTTTTGAAATCCGGCAGCCTTGTTAGTATCTTCCAGAACTTTTCTTATATCTTTCATGTTGGCAACCCCGTCATACGCCAACTCCAATGACTGATGACTAAAGACAATTGTTGGCTTATTGGTTTGCTTCAAGTCATTTATAAGCCATCGCTTCTGCTCCACCCCAATATAGCGGTTATACCCTGACCAAGGTTTGGGATTAGGGTCATTGCCATCCAGGACTATAAAATGGACTCCTTTTTTATCAAATGAATAATAATTTTTTGGCATATTCCAAAAGTCCCTAGTTTGATCACGGGAAAACCCTCCGTCCGTGTCGTGGTTGCCCAAAACATGATACCTCATTCCACTGTAGCTATTCCAAATATCCAAAAACCCTTGATTATATTCATATGGTCTACAAAAATCTCCTAATTGCAGAATAAAATCCAGCTTCTTTTTATTAGCCGAATCGATGAAGGACTGAAGGCGTGAGTCAGCATCGTGCATAACATCTTTATGTACATCTGCGATTAAACCGAGATACAACGGATCTTTTTCCAATGATGAGGAAAAAACGTCCAAAGGAAGCGCCATAGCCACACCCATCGACGCTGAAGATTTTAAAAATTTTCTTCTATCAAATTTATTAATTAAATCGGCCATCTTATGATTTATAATTACTTCGTTTTTAAATTGGTGACAGAACAACTTTCATCTCCCAAATAAAAGACTTACTGATCCAAAGCCTATAATATACTATACCCTATATTTTTTTTGCAATTAGGTAACAACAGAAGCTTCATCGGGTATTTAACATCCTTATAAACTTTTAGTGGAATATTAGATTTTCGATTACCGTCAATAATCTTGCTGCCCTAACTTCATTTCAACCCGCCTTCAGATGTATCGTCTCTCCTATCTTAATCCTTTTTAAATCTAGTCCGAATATAATGTGCAACCTACAGGCGCTTTTTTCCCATCAACCACCCGGTTCCACAAGTTATACTATTAGGTACAGCAACACTGGTAATTTTTATTTTGTTTCTTATCTACCATTAATCAATTGCATTAGTGATGATACAATAAAAATGACAGAAGACTTATTTTTACTCTTCAAAAAAGTCTATTTCGGCAATGGCTGCCGTTCTTCCGCCGCCGGCAATTACCTTCGACTCAATCCTGATATACCTGGTTTTTACAGGCTGATCAAAATAATGCCTTCTCGGCGTTGGATCATTGATCAGGTTGCCAAATTCAAATTCCTCTTTAACATTCCACGATCGACCGTCAGCGCTAATTTTAATATCCCCCTTTTCTATCATCCCCTGGGAATTATTTTTTTGAGGTGTGTAGGCAAAGCCTTTGAGGGTATAATCCTTACCCATGTCAATGCTCAGATAATGGCCCTTGCCTTTTTCACCTGAAAGCCAGTAGGTATCGACGTTTGCGTCTAGCGCCTTTACACCCTGATGGTCACCTTGCTCACTATCTGCTCCTATCAATTTCCACTCCTTCTTGAGCACACCAAGCAGATTGGACGCTACGCTTCCCTCCTGGTCTTTCACAAATGCCCTGGCCCTGACCTCACCTGATGCCAAAAAGAATGCCTCTTCATATAGCTTTGATTTTTTTGACGGGGCGGTGCCATCAACCGTGTACCTGATTTCAATATCACTATTTATATTGCCGGCGATGTCTTCTCCATGGGGTTTCCATCTGAAAGTATGCCTTTCAGGTTGTATGTCAACCATTCCCTCTATATTCCTTTCTATGGAAAGCTGCGGGGGACGTGTTTTGTAATAGTGGGCAGACACTTTCGCAATGGCCGGGGGCAGGCGAGACTCCAAAACTCTGATTCTGAGCCTATCGGTAGTAACCTCCGGGAAGCGAAGGATTCTTTTATAGCCCACATTGGTTGCTGTTGCTATTTCCTGCCAATCGTTATTGATCCAGGCATCCAGCGCATGGGCTTCGATTCTTTCGCTATGGGAGGTGATCGCCTCCTGGATTACAAAACGGTTAATGGTAATGGGTTGTGGGGTTGTTACCTCCAATGCACCGTTTTTGTCAGGCAATAATTCATAAGTTGCCAAATCGCTATCAAGTATAGCGCCTGGCCCGCTTGCTCCATCCAGCAGGTCTTTGCCATATGTATGCTCAATACGTTGACCAACTTCCTCCAAAACCTTAACGTCTTCCGGAGAAAATCTGCCTTCCCTGTTGGGAGGAATGTTTAACAGAAAAATGCTATTTCCGCCAACCGACCTTTCATAAATATCAAAAACATCATCGGCGCTGCGTACTTTTTGATCTTCCTCATCCCGGTAAAACCAACCCTCCCGGATCGAAGTATTGGTTTCAGCCATTTGATAATGAAGATATTTGCCCTCATAGAGTTCTTTACGGGTTCCCAGAGATGGTCGCGTCAGGTCGGGAAAACTTCCCATTTTATTCGGATCTTCCGGATATGGGATAATATTCCATTCCGTATCCCTGGTTTTCCCGGATTCATTCCCACACCAGCGAATATCCTGTTTCCCAAATATCACGGCCTGGGGTGCCAGGGTCTGAATGAGCTCTTTCCACGCCTCGTAATTATATTTTTGTCCACCCTTTCTTTTGGGATGTGCACCGTCAAACCATACTTCATGGATGGGACCGTACTCCGTCAGGAGCTCAAATAGCTGGTTGAGGAAGTATTCGTTGTAGTCATCCACAATGAACTTAAAAGTGGTTTTATTTTCAAAAGGACGCCCTTCAACAGGCCTAGGAATAACCCGCTCTGTATATTTGCTAAGGTTTCCATAAAGTCCCTTGGGATTTTCAATTTGATACAGGTCCGCCGGCGATAAATAAACGCCTAATTTTAATCCATACTTTTGGCAAGATTCGGCAAGCTCCCTGAGCACATCGCCCTTACCATCTTTGAATGGTGTTGACATAACGCCGTGTTGGGTGTAACGGGTTTGCCACAGACAAAAACCGTCGTGATGTTTAACGGTAAGGATCACCATTTTCATCCCCGCCGATTTCATAGCCTCGCACCACTGATCGGTATCCAGGTTTTTCAAATTAAATATGGCGGGGTCCTCCATACCTGACCCCCATTCCATTCTGGTAAAAGTATTGGGACCAAAATGAATAAAAGCTATAAATTCATTTTTCAAGGCCTCGTACTGGTTGGGGGTTGGCACAACATGGGCTGCTTTGATGATTATGGAATCATTGGAATCGGCATCAGTAATGCTTATGGTGCTGGCAGAAGGTATTAATAAGCCGTTAGGCTTATTACAAGACACTATAGCTATCAGCAATAAACTGTAAAGGATGGTTCTTATGTTCATTTTTTAATGTTGTTTTATCCGTTACCAGTCCGGGGACTGTGCCTCCGGCCTTTTTGAGTTGTTAATAAAATGTAAAGTTACTGCGCTATCTAATGCTTAAACCTTTCCAATGGGATTGGCTCAAATTTCTCAGCCCCTTGTTTCCGGTAGCTGATCCTTAATCCGTTCCACACTTGCGGCCATCCTCCGTAAACATTATTCAGAAAGACGATCTTTATGGGGTGAAGGCCTTTACCTAATGCAATAGATGCATCATTTCTTGAATGGCGTTTTACTTCGCCATCGTTGTCAATTAATTTTCTATCGCCTATAAAAAATTGATCCAGGTTGGTAGAGAATTCGTATACCGCCTCATCAGTGATTTCCAAATAACCTGTAAAAATTGCTGCACCAGGTTCCTTATAATCGAACATGCCACGTACCTCCTTCAAATCTGACAACGTTTTCTCTTCCCAATCATCGGATACCCCAAGGCTGGCCACACTGTAAAAGGCGCCATCTTTTTGGCTGAGTTTAAGCCCAGGCTTTGCATTATCCGCGGTAATGCCCGGAAGCGATATCTCCTTTCGAATATTGATGGTTCGCACTTCGCTCATTTTGCCCGTTGAAAGCACGGATCTTATTTTTAATGTGGTATGGTCTGAAAAACTCAACGGCTCCGTATACATTGGGGAACCTTCATTCGGCTCCGAACCATCAGTGGTGTAAACCATATCAATTGGTCTTGTGGTGGTGAAGGTAAGGGCAATGCTATCCAGAAAGGCTACATTGTTCGAAGGTCCTTCAGGTAAAGGCACATGGTAATTAATATTGTGAAGATCCAGTCTCACAAACTGGTTATTCATTCTCGCTAAAAATCCGCTAAAATCCTTCCTCCCCTTGTCGGTCCAGCCAACTTCCGCCAGGGCAATTATTCTGGGATAAATACGGTATTCGGCAATTTCCGGCGTATACATATATTCGGTCCATACATTTCCCTGGGTGCCGAGGATATGTTTTGCTTTTTCGGGCTCCAGTTCTTTGGGAACGGGCTCGTAACCGTAAGATTCCTCCAGGGTGGTATATCCCCCGATAGCTACAGGTTCTACTTTGCTACTTCCCTGGTAATGATCAAGGTAAACCCAATTTCCGGGCGTCATCACAACATCGTGTCCCTGCTCAGCAGCTTCAATGCCCCCTTTTTCTCCTCTCCAGGACATCACCGCTGCAGTGGGAGCCAGCCCTCCTTCCAAAATTTCGTCCCAGCCTATTAATTTTTTGTTTCTTTTTTGCAAAATTGTTTCGGCTCTTTTGATGAAATAACTTTGCAATTCATGCTCATCAGCCAGGCCTTCATGCTTTATTCGCCCCTGACATTTGCTACAGGTTTTCCAACGATCTTTTGGCGCCTCATCACCGCCAATATGAAAATATTCGTAGGGAAACAGCTGGGTTACTTCATCGATCACATCTTCCAGGAATTCAAAGGTTTCTTCTTTGCCCGCGCAGAAGATATCCGGTTCTACACCCCATACATTCCTCACTTTAAAGGGCCCACTCGTACAAGATAAATGTGGATATCCCGTCAAAGCTGCCAGAGAATGCCCCGGTAATTCAATTTCCGGCACTACATCTATAAATCTTTCCGCAGCATAGGCAACCACTTCTTTTATTTCTTCCTGTGTATAATATCCACCGTATTCTTTTCCCTCATCCATCCTTATAGAACCGATCTCGGTCAATTTAGGATATTTTTTGATTTCGATCCTCCATCCCTGGTCTTCCGTAAGGTGCCAATGAAAAGTATTGAGTTTGTACAGGGCCATTACGTCGAGTTGTTTCTTGATAAAGTCCACGGAAAGAAAATGACGACAAACATCCAGGTGCATACCTCTCCATTTAAACCTGGGCTTATCTATAATCTCCACGCTCGGAATATCCCAATCTATACCGGTAACTTTTGATTTACTTTCTACCTCCGCTGGCAGTAATTGCAAAAGTGTTTGCATGCCATAATACAAACCACGTGGAGATGCCGATTTTACGTTCACGCCATCCGGCGTCACAGAAAGGCAATAACCTTCAACGCCCTGATCACATGACTCGTCCAGGGAGAATTGAATATAATTTTTCGATGGTGCGTCAGTGGTGATAGCCAACCCCTGCCCAAATACCGTTGCCATTCTTTTGTTGAAAAATTTTGTAACACGGTCTAGTTCATCACCTCTTTGAGCAATTATTTTAGTTTTGGCATTTAAACCAAATACCCCTTCATTTTCGGTCATTTCCAAAGGAAGCGGTACAATATGCAGGCCCTTATTATACACTTTCACTTCATTTTTCGGAGCATTGCAGGTGGAAAATAGCACTCCTACTATCAAAAGCATTATGAGTATTACAAAGTTTTTAAACTGGGTTTTAAGCATTGCGTTTATGGTTATTTTTAAGTGGCTAAATTGATATATAAAACGCCTTCTATAGCGTCAGTACGTTCGTCTTATAAATATTAATCGGAGTGATTAAGTTATTAAAACTGATAAAAATCTGACCTTGCAATTAGGTTCACAAATATTTTTCTGTCTACCTGCTTATATACATAAACTGATAATTTTTTTGCAGTAAAAAGTTATATTGCAAAATTTTGAAAACATTTCTTATCACATTATTGCTTTCAATCAATTGAAAGTGTTGTGGTAACAGCCGGATGGTCGCTCGGCCATATTCCCTTGTATTTAAAGTGCATATCTGAATCTACCGCTTTGAGTTTTTTTCCTTTGTAGTAGATGTAATCGATCCGATAGGTGATCCTTTCGGCGGTCATGGTAGGTGATGCGTACGTAAGATCATTCTTTATCTCCCGGAACGAGTCGTTAAAACCGGCTTCCTGCATCACTTTGCTCACAGGCCATTCCACGACAAGATCATTATGCCATTCAGCCGTATTGGCTGTCCAGTCCTTGTGGGAAGGACTGTTGAAATCACCTCCAATAATGAAAGGGATTTCATCGGCTTTCCTGATATATGGATCTAGTAATTTTATAATTTCCCTTATCTCTTTGTGGCGGGTCTCTCCTTCTCCACTGATTAGTTTTTCAGCGGTTGCCGCAGGATCCTGACTGTCTCTTCTCCAGGCAGGTAAATAGTGTATCCACAAACTGGACAAGTTAATTTTTTGTTTTTGGCTTAGTTGAATGGTTGTCACGCCACAACGGAAGGCATCGTAAACGGTTTTTGTTTCTAAAATCGGATACTTGCTCATTACCGAGATATTGGTACTCGCCAGATAAAAGTAATAACCCAAAGCGTCAGCAATCAAAGGGCCTGAACCATATGTTTCCTGCATCATAATGATATCTGTGCCGGTATCTTTTATAAAGTCAATTACCTGCTGGGGCCCGATTTCCCTGCCATGCCTGCGTCCGCCGTGCCATATATTCCAGGCCATCAGGTTCAATTTGTCTACTGTCCGATTTGTGGGCTCAGGTAATTTGGCAGCGGGAACATACTTTGTATAGCTCTTTGCTACTTGCCCGGCACTCAGGACATAATCATAAACATTAAACTCATCCAGGGCTCCCTCAAAGGAAGCCACGGCTCTGTCAGCCATGGCATCTGTACCTAAACATATGGGTAGTTGACTGTTTAGATCCTCCATTCCGGCAATATTGTAAATCGCCACGTTCAAACCATCAAAGTACATTCGCACCTCCTTGTCCTTCCTGTTGACGGTAAAAATAATCTGGTGCCACTCTCCGTCATTTATTTGCTGTCTTGGTGCTGTGGGCCGGTAGTCCAGGCGATTTTTTCCATTACCCATATTCCAGGCCCAACTGCCATCCGGTTGACAAATAATAGCCCATCCTTTATTGTGGCCACTGGTTCTGCTTAACCCAAATTCGTGGTGTGTTGTAAAGTCCTTTATTTTACCTGAATTCCAATCTTTGTTGGATGCAATAACTTCGTAATCGGTATTGGCGGCTGTTGTTTGAACCCAAATTCCAACAGAAAAATCACGGCTTTCCCAAAGTGGATCAAACGATTTCCCGGTCTTAATTTCAACATAGGTATAGTTATCATTTCCCCGGGAAAAATATTTGGCATTACCGCTGATACCTTCTGTCACAGAATCCTTTCCGAATGAGGACAGGGAAAAATCTGTAGTGTTAAGACGGCCCTCCTCCATATTAACAGCTATCAAAGGATCCGTTTGGCTTACCGGTTGATAGCTGTATCCGGCGTTGGAAGTAAGGTATAATAAAATCAAGAAAAACGATTTATACATATTCATAATTTAAAATCTCGCTTATTTATGTTGATAATTTCTCAAAACCGCATTATTTGTTTGGTAGCACACGTGATCATATCACCAGGTTTATTTTTCAGGTAATAGTTCCAACACACTCAATACCGGCCTGTGGTCCGAAGCCATCTTCTCATCGATTACCCGGGTTTCAAGTACCCGCCATCGATTGGCAGGCCTGAAAAGTATATAGTCAATCTTCGCTTTAGGATTTACAGAAGGGGCAGTTGGTATATCTTCCGTGAATGACTTCGTCCATTTTTCATATAGTATTTCCATCGTTTTACTTTCCGGCCTCGCATTTAAGTCCCCGGCAAGAATTGATGGCCGGTTATCTTTGGTAAGAAGTTGGTTAAGCTGATTGGCCTGGTTAATTCGGTCGGTCTCGTCTTTGGTATGGTCGAGGTGGGTCCCTATAAAACGAATGGTGTCACCACTTACCAAAATTACGTTGACTTCCAAAGCGGATCTTGGTTCCTTACCTCGCCGGGCGGATAGCGCATGATTTTGAGTGCTGAGAAAGGCACGAGCAGACAACACACCCTCTCCATAACCGCCACCATCATAGGGCATGGCCTGGCCAAAGATCGGCGCAAGTCCTGTACGAAGGCCCAGCTCGGTGGCCAAATCCATCTTCTTAGCCCTGTTTGTATAGAAATCTACCTCCTGCAAAGCTACCAGATCCGGATTCACCGATTTGATTACTTTGGCAATTGTATCCAAATCAAAATTACCTTTCATCGTAGCGCCGTGAAGAATGTTAAAGGTGAGCACCCTGACTATCCTGGTGGAATCAGTACTTACCTGTGCCGCAGTGTTGCACCAAAGCAACACGGCCAACAAGAGGAATGATATTTTGATAAATACTTTTCTTAGAACAAATAGTGTCATAACATCTTATAGGTTTACCATATTCTATATTTCCGTCTTATTTTATTTATTAAAATTAGGGATATTTGTAGTATAAATAAATTTTAAAGACATATAGTTTAATATTTGTAAATTTTTAATCAATAAATTATCATCTAATCTCTTTATGAGCCCCCAAAGAACAAAAACGATTGACTGTGCTGCCTTTATCTTATTGAAAGGTCAGGAAATATTGGTGGAAAAAAGAAAAATGTCAAAACAAACCGATCCCGGGAAAGTAGCGATCCCAAGTGGAAAAGCAGAAGCCGGGGAGGATATCCGTACTACTTGCAAACGTGAGATGGAAGAAGAATTAAATATTAAGCCTTTGGCGCTTGAGTTTCTTACAGAAGAGCTACACGACAATGGCCTTTATTATGAAAGAATACATTATTTTGTCTGTACTGATTGGAAAGGTGAAATTCAACCACTGGAAGCAGAGCAAGTGTACTGGGTCAATTCAAACCAGTTGGATGCCCTGGACCTCCAAGCAGACCGAAAGGCTATATCTAAGCTGCTGAAACTTTGATGGACCTGCATTTCAGGTATTATTGAGCATTCAGAGATAGGCTTTATTGGCGCAATACCGTATCATTTGCATCAATTTCCTGACTGTATTCATTGATTTCTTCGTGAATTATTATTCTTCTTTTTTCCAACTCGACAAAGACATCAGCAGGGTTGAAAACCTTTTCGGGGATCAGCGCGCCTGTTCCCCGGTATTGGCCTTTACCTATCAAATGTACACCAATAGCCATAGGGATACCCACACACCTTGTATATGCCCTGAGTTTTTCCCATCCCTTTTCCGAACCATCAGACAAAGGATGGGTATGGGTCAGGATATGCTGATATTTTTTACCGTTTCTTTCTCCGATGACTTCCACATGCAATGCATAACCGTATAGCTGTGTTTCCTTGCCTTCCCGGGACTGAATAAGGTATTGCGCGATGGCATCCATAATACCTATCTCGTTACCATTGACATTGACCTTATTGTTTTGCATAAATCCCCAGTCATACAAAGCCCTGATCAATTTCATATTTTCAGGTGGCCAGGTTCCTCTAACCTCAATTAACCGCACTCCCTTATCAGAAAGGTATTCTGCCAGGGTAACCGTTTCAGAATGGGGTATTATGTATTGGGGATGGGTGCCGTAGGGTTCAGGCAATGCAATGTCCCGGGGTCTGGCAAATGGCTTGACCTGCTTAAATTCTCCATCTTCGAAAACAATCCTTCCAGGCAAATCCGGATCATACTCGTAGGTAGTGGTTTCCGCAATGGAGGCCGAAAACGCTATGGGTCTGAAAGCGCCATGACTTACCCTGATAATTTCTATAGAATCCAGCTGATTGGCGGCATGAACGGCCATCATATTGGTGGTGCCAGGCGTCATCCCAAAGCCAGGGACAAAAACTTTTCCAGCTTGTTCAAACAACTTACTGTATTTGTATTCTTCACCAAATCCATTCAAGTTAATACCATGACAACCCGCCTCGGCTATACAAGCGGTGGATTGATCATTTAAGGAAATGGTAGTCCCATCCATGACCAGGTCATAACCACGCATCAATTCAACAGTGGTTTCACGATTCAATACATTAATGCAAGTATGGTCAACCTTCGGGCTACCCAGCCAGGCGGCTACTTCCCTGGCCGCATTTTCATCATAGTCAGCAATAGTAATTTTTTCAAAATCACCAAATTGGACCAGGTCCAGAGCTGCTTCACGACAAATTTTACCTGCTCCTCCCAATGCTAATATCTTCATGTTTTTTTCTAATTAAGATTTATCTACCTACTTGATTTGAGTGCCAAATTTTATTGACACTTTCAGAAATGAATTTAGGATTCGGCATTTCCCAAACCCAATAATTATTGATAATTTATAATGCACTGATATTAATTATTATTAATTATGAAAAAAGTATTAAATTAACCAGGGCTTAACAAGACAACGGTAAACGTACATGTGACTTTAAAAGCCAGTAACAAATCAATTAATACCAATTCGTCAAATATGGGTAGTGGCAAAATTAAAGATCAATTAAGGGAGTTCTTATCACTTATTGAATTGCATAAGGAACAAGGGAAAAAAATGCGTCAGATGGCTGCCATTCTTGAATTACATCCACCGGTGCTTTCCAGTATCACAAAAACCGTGTTCCCGGCTATTCTTGATAATAAAGGTGGTTTTGCCGACGAAAAAGAATTGATCCGGGAATCGTTCCGGTTGGTGAATAATCTTTCCAAAGAAAAGGTCTTATATCATTTGCCTACCTACATCGAAAAGCTCAAAAACGTTAAAATAGATGAAAAGGAATATAACCTTGACCACGACCTGTTTAAGCCTTATAAAAATGCCATTGCCAGCTCTCACGAGGCCATTGCCAGAAATTTTACCGGCCTTTACAAATGTTATACCCGCTCTTCCAATGCCGACCTGATAAAGGAAGAACCCATGCTGATCAGGTATAATGATGAAAAGAAATACATTGAAGTCAAAAAGGGGAATACGTTATCTCAATGCTCATTTGAGGGTTTTATATTCCTGGCCGGAAGTCATTTGATCAGTATTCATTTATTAGATGATCCGGATAATATCCAGGAGTCCGGGTTGATACAGTTGGTACAGCCCTTTGTCAAATCTGTCAAGTTATTAAGGGGTATTTATCTTAACCTAAGCTATTCGAAACAACCGCTCGCCAGGAGAATTATCCTCCAAAAAACAAAGGATGACTGCAGCCTGGAAAATTTCGAGACGATCGCCACTCACTATTATGAAAAAACAAACTATTCCGAGGATATCAACAAAGAAATTATTGACTACGTATCCGGCTCCAATGATGCTATAGAATGCCTGGCACTGCCCCACCCCACCTTTGATGAAAAAGACCTCGTCAATGAAAAAAGGATGATCGAAAATATGAAATCAAATATTGTCTGAGGAATACTTCTTTTTTATAAATATCCCAATTGCCACGATAACTACAAGAAGGCAAACACTTAGGATGATATAAATACTTCTATTCACCAGACGCTTGTCGTACCCCAGGTCCTCTCCAACGGCGTCTGTTTCCGACCCGCTGTGAACAACCGTTGGTATCTGATCAGATGGGACCAGATCGTTTGTAAGGCTGTACTCCTTTGGCTGAAAAAGCTCCAGGTCATTGGCCCTGGTGCCGGCTTTGCCGGATTCGATAGAAATAATCTGACTCATTTCGGCCAATATCGCCGGGTTATCAACATCAAATTCCAATTGTTTGAAAAGTTCTTCCCGAAGCCTTGGTTCCCAGCTTAACGGAATTAACTTTCCTAACATCCATTTTCTGTCAATACCACATTCACAGTCCGCACCAATGATATTTAGCAATTTGAAAAGAACGTTATCCTGAATTTGTTCATACCCCACTACATCTCCCATCATACGTCCTCTGCCATACAATATGATGGCTAGTGGTTGCCGTATTTGCGAAACCTTCGCGCCAAGACTCCATAAAAGCATCTTTTCTTTTTCCATTTCCTCCCTGGTCAATGTTATCAATTCAGGCCCTTCATGGATCTGTTTAGGCATAAGGGGCATGATTTTCTCAAGTTCATCCACCGCTTTTTCAGCCATCTTTTTTGCATGATGATTCTCAATGACCTTTTCACCCTCTAACAATAAAACGATGGCGTATTTGTTGATCAGTTTGTTCTTTATGGCACTTCTCACAGGAGAATCTATGATTGATTTTAAATAGGTAATGGATTTCCCGTTGCTGTCGGTTATGGGAACTGGCAGGCTTCGGCCATCGGGAGATACCATGATGCCAACCGGATACTTTTGATGTTCAGCATTTGGCAAATAATTTATCGCCGGATCATTTCCGGAGGCGACGTTAACCACCTTGATTTTGACATTCGAATAATTGAAAATTTTTCCCGCATTCTTCCTGAATACCTCCAGTTGATTTTCTGCCAGTTTATTATCATGGAAATAATAGAAAATATAAGGATCCGGAGATAGTTCCGCAAATCCAATTTCCCTGATGTTGAAACGGCAATTGAGGCTTAACAATGCCATTACAATCAGAAATGTAAATACCAACGGCCTGCTTGTATAAATGCTATTTGCGAAATTCATGTTAACGCAATTATATTATTCTCCCTGTAAATCCTTTTCGCCATGACCATTCTCGGCAGCATGGAACAATACTGTTGCCGGGATTTCCTGTTTTTCCAGCCCGGGGCCTTCAAAAAAAACCAGTAATTGATGGCCTTCGTTTCTCTGAAAATATTTCACCTCAATCGTATGCCAGCCCGCCGCCAGGGCAATCTTACCCGCTTTTTCATTCCGGGTATGTACACCGTCATTATCTACCACCAACTCGTGATCAATGATGAGCACACTGCCATCATCGCTTACCGTACTAAATTCATAAATGCCGTCTTGTTCTATTTTAATTAATCCGGAAAAGCTAAATCCATAATTTTCATCTCTAAGTCGCTCCTTGGTTGAAAAGGTTGATACTACTGCTGTTTTTAGAATAGGCAGGTCGGCAAAATCCATTACGTTGTTAAATGACCCCAGGTAATAATTGTATGTCAAACCTGGCAAAACGGGTTGATCGTTTACAGCTTCCTGAAGTTTTGGGACACCTATGGAGGCAATGGCAGGTTTACTTTTGATCCATCTTCCATTGCGGTCCTGCCAAAATGTGGCTGCCGAAATGGTGGTAGAATCAGAAATTGTTATTGGACCCTTATATATTTGAGATTTAATGGTCGGGGCACTGCCATCAGTAGTATAACGCAAGCTACCAGTTGCTCCCTTAAGGTCCAAAAATACCTGAGCACTCCCATTTAAAATTTTATTGCCAGGGCGAATGACGGGAGCCGGATAGCGTCGTTTAAATTGTTTACTTCTCATCTTTCCAAGGTTGTTGTTATCCTCAGTAAAAAGGCCGGCAGTAATTGTTGTTTCGTGATACAGGGTGACAGGACCCTCATAAACCGGATCATTAGCCCTGGGTTGTGTTCCATCAAGTGTATAACGAATTATAGCATTACCAACATTTTGGGTTTTAATTTCAACTCTCAATGAATCTTCATATTCACTGATGCCCTTACTATCAAACATAATAGGCGCTCTGGATCTTGGAGCAAAGGCAATGGAAGTTTCCAGCCATGATCCGCAACTACAGCCTCCTCCTCCCTCAGGAGATAATATAAGTCCATCGGCCGGAATAGTACTTATCCAACAATCCGGACGTAATCTTTCCCATTTGGACAGGTTATTACTTTCTGTGTTCCACATGGTAACGCTTCCGCCCCGATAGAATACCGATTGGGCAGTACAGGCATAGCTGCCACAACCGTGACCACCTTTTGGCATATTATTTGGCAACCTTTCTCCTGTCGATAAATCCAGCAAGGCCGGTTTCACCAACACCTTGCCGTTAACAATGGCAGGCTTTGACATGTGTCCCCCATGGTCACCACTAAACCAGGATATGGTTTGATCCCAAATTCTCGATCCATTGGCAGCATCATAACCATATATATAATAATTTCCCGCATGGGAAGATGTCATTACCAACTTACCCTTGCCATAGGCTAAAAAGAAGATAGAAACGCCTGGCTCTACGGCAATTTTCTTTTCCCATTCCTGTCGGCCTGATGCCATATCCAGGGCCACCAAATATAAATCTTTGTTAAGCTTTGCCAAATCCAGTCTTCTTTGTGGAGATAGGTGCACACTTTTATTTCTGCATTCCACAAAATATATTTTACCATCGCTAATGGTGATGGTTGGATTAATAATAAGTCCCCGTTCATAATTCCAGACAAGGTCATTTGTTTGCTTGTCCAAAACATAAATGTTGTCGCTACTTACTTTGTGTGTAAGTTCTCCTTCCTGGGCATCATACCAACCTGCATTACTGGCAAAATAGGTATAAATTGTATTTTTTCTCACAGCACTGCCAATGAGAAATTTTTCGGTGTTGGCAATATAGCCCCAATCAAAACCCGCATCAGACCTGGCACCTGGCAGTACCGGAATGTGTGCTACTACTTCGCCACTGGAAGCCTCAATTTTTTCACAAAATCCGCCAACGGCAACATACAGAAAATCTTCATCTGCGGACCAGTTACTGCAATCTCTCGGAACATTAAAACGCATGAAACCTGGCAAACTGTTGGTCCAAAGTAAATGACCGTTATAAGCATCTATAGCCGCAATTCTTTCCAGCCCTTGCACAAACAGTTTGCCATTAATAGCCAATGGTGAAGTTTTACGCCCGCTCCTGTCAGACTGAAATCTCGGTCCTGGGCGACCAATCCATTGTACTTTAAAATCTTCAGTTGAGGTCACCCCCCAAAGTTGCTCACCGCCAAATGCCGAGTTATCCGGCTTTCCGTACTGGTGAGACCAAATACCTGAACCTTCGATTTTCGGTTTGGTATAAATTTTCCAATTGGTATCGTTTGATCTGTTGGGGGAATAGGAAGCAAAGTTGAAAAGTTCCGCGCTATTTTGGTGGCTATCTGTTTTGACTAATACCTTTCCCCTTGGTGCCAATATCCTGTTAATAGCCTCTTTTTGCTCTTCAGCTGAAGTAGTAATTACCATCAGGTTAGCAATGTCGGCAGGAAATTTTGTCAGATCCTGTAAACTTCGCACCGAAATTCTTTTTCCGTAAACACCGGCTTTTTGAAGTTTTTCTTTAAGGCTTTTAACTTTTCCGGACGGTTCAATGGCAATCACATTCAATTGACTCTGGCGCGCTATTTCATAGGCCAGTTGGCCTTCATCAAATCCAAAGACGATGCAACTTCCCCGGCTGATATTTGCCAATGAAACTATCTCCTTTGCCTGAGATATGATCAGTTCATTATTTTCAGAATGTTCAAACGGATCGTCGATATCTGACCATTGAAATGCATGGTGGTTGAAAAAATTATCCAACTCAAATGATTTGGTTTCGCTCCATTCATCGGCAGTCTTAGTCTTGATTTTATAATTGTAGCTGTAGTTTTTTCTCAGGCCCTTTATGATCAGTTCATGTTCTGTTTTCAATGCCATATCAGATACAGTATGATCCAGGGTATCAATTCCATATACAAGTAAGGATGGTGAAGGACCATTCGTAAACCATCGAACCCGCGCTTCATTTTTACTTATAAAATTTGCATACGGGCCATTTTTAAGATTTTGGTTGTTGGATTCTCCTTTGAGTATGGCCACTTGAGCCGCCTGCAACTGTGGTTTGTTTAATTGTTTAACCTGGCCTGTGTCGACCACTTCTGTTTCCGGTAAAAAAGCCGGAAGGTTGTTGTCGGACCGGAAACAATATATTTTACCTTCATTGGTACTGGCAAAGAAGGCACTGTCACCGAGCGCCATGCCATAAACCATTCCTTCCACATTTTTTTTCCATTGCGTAACACCAGAACCGGTACTAATGGCATAAACCGTGTCCACGCCACCCACGTACAAAGTATTGCCTCCCCTGATAATACTCAAAGCACTATACTTTCTGTTCACCCAAACGGTTTGTTGATTTTTACGATCATAGGCCGATATGGAGTGATCTGCCATTATAAAAGCCGTATCGCCAGAAATTACCATGGCCTTACCATGTTCATATGTCATCAGCGAGGCTTCTTCGGCATCGTTAAAGGAACTTACGGCAATGTTCTTCTTTCTTGTAGCAGGTGTATGGACAACATCGTTTTCGGGGGTAATTAATACAAAACATCCTCCACCTCCGGGTAAACTACCGGCCTTTTCTCCTGTCTTCCTATCAAATATCAACGGCGCTACTCTTCCCTGGGGCATAATCAGTTTTTGGCCTGAAGATACCAGAGCACCTTCGAGAGAAAGCTCATTGTAGGCCTTTATATACCTACCCTCTCCCTCCGGTCGGCCATTTTCCACATTTATCGCGCAAACATAAGATGTATTCCATGGAAGAAGAGAAGCTGCAAAGTATGCTGTACCGTCTTCAATTATTATACCGCTTCTTATCGGATATGGTGAAATTAACCGGTCATTATGCAGGATTAAATTTTCTTCTTCAGTGGGACTAAATTTCCAGTTTAAAGCTCCTGAAACGGCATTGATACTATAGGCAAATCCATCATCGCCACCAAAATACAGGTTTCCCTGATAATAAAGCGGCGCTATACGTACAGGGGCATCGGTCGTAAATGTCCAGATCTCCCTGCCGGTTTTCACATCGAGGCAATGTACACCATCATCGGCCGTTGATCCATAATAAAGTCTGTCATTAACAACTACAGGATGATAGACGGGGTCATAATTTCGCATAGAAGGCAACGCCAATGCGCCGGCATAAGCATCCCATTTGGCGGGGCCAAACCAGGCCGGCGCAGGTTCCTGCTTCGTTTCATACACCCAAGAGGTGGCCAGCTTGCCAACTTCCAGGTTAACCGGGCTTACTGCGCTACCGTAGTTATCACGCTGGTATTTGGGCCAATCATTATCACCAACAATATGATTTTGCTTGCAACCTGTAAATATGCAGGCCAATAAAACCATTACAAAAATTAAAGTATCAGTTTTCATCGCTTGAATTTTTTATGCTACGGAAATTGAGAAATACATTGATTGAGGCTAAAAAGAGCAATTGCGAATGATGAGTCATGGTAGTTCCCTTAAAATTTATGACTGCAAACCGGGCAATGCTTTAGCGGTTTAATATTAGTTCGTAAAAAAGACATGTCCCTCAGGTCCATGGTGAGCAACGTTCCCGACAATGGCTCACCCAAATCTGAAATTATTTTTATCGCTTCCATGGCGCCGAGACAAGCCACAGTACCTGATACGGCCCCAAAGACGGGAAATTCCCTTTTCCACACTTCCGGCCAATCAGGATAAAGACATGACAGACAGGCTGACTCACCGGGAATTATCGTCATAATCTGGGCCTCCAATTCGTACATTGCACAGTCCACCAAAGGTTTATTTTGATTTACCGCCTCTTTATTCATTAAAAACCGCTCTTGAAACAAGGGGGCACAGTCAACGATTAGATCTGATTTTGAAATGATATCGGCAGCATTGTGCTCGTTGATATTTTCCGAAATAATCTCGATGTCAAGTCGTGGGTTTAGTTCCAGTAACCTTTTCCTGGCTGACTCTACCCTGGGCTTACCCAACCAATCATCCGTCATCAGCAATTGCCTGTTCAGATCACTTTCTTTGACATTGCCGGCATGGGCCAATACAAGTTTGCCAACCCCTGCAGCAGCCAACTCATAGGCTACAACACTTCCCAAACCGCCAACGCGGGATACCAGTACTGAGGACTCCTTTAACTTTTTTTGCCCCTCCTCTCCAAATCCGGGAACTGTAAATTGCCAGGCATATACGGCTTTCTCTTTATTTGATAATACTGTCATGATCTATCCTCCGGCGATTGGTGACATGAGTAAAATTTCATCACCGTTGTTCAATTTCAAAGTTTCTTCGCTATTAACCTGCTTTCCGTTTTGAATGATCAATAAGGATTTTCTGCGGGAGTTTTGGTCATCAAAAATCACATTGCGGAAGCCAATGGAATGTTGATTGGCAATAGTTGCCAGGAGATGATCAAAACTTTGATCCGGTTGTAAATCCACCAGTTCTTCACCAATACCCGCTTCCCTTTTTAGCTGGGCGCTGTACTTCATCTTTATCTGCATCAACTCATTATTTTATGTGTTAATATTATTCGTTTTCATAAAGCAGTCTCTTCTTGTTTTGTAAAAAAAAAGAGGGCTGGTATGATTGTAATTTTTTATTTTTTAGTTGAAAGACTTTATCAGCCAGCCGCTCCACCTCGTCGATATTATGTGAGATATGCAGAGCGGTAATATTAAACTCTTTCCTAACATCGTCAATCAATTGAAACATTTCCATTTTAGTTTTATCATCTAATGCACTTAAGGGTTCGTCCAGGCAGATGACCGAGGGATAAAAGCTAATAGCCCTGGCCAACGCCACTCGCTGCTTTTCTCCTCCGCTCAGATTTAATGGTCGCCGGTTTATCAAATGCCTGATGGAAAGCAAATCTGCCAATTGGTTTACCCTGTTTTTGCGGTCACCGTTGCTCCATTTCCTGATTTTGAGGGCAAATTCCATATTTTCAGCCACGGTCATTGTTTCAAATAAGGCCCCATCCTGTGGTACAAAGCCAATATTTCTTTCTGCCGGTTTTAAGAAGCTGATGTTTTTTCCATCCAAGATGAGTTCGCCGGCTCTTATGGGTTTCAAACCGCAAACCGCTTCCAAAATGGTGGTTTTTCCCGACCCGGTCAATCCTACAAGGCAGGCATATTCACCGGTTTGAATTAAAAAATCAAGATTTTTCAGTTCAAAGGCCCCTTGTTTAATCGAAATATTAATACCTTCAACCATTTACATATATTGGTTTTTTAAACCTTTGTCTTCCTGACATTCTTACGATCATTAACACCATAAACCCGGCTATAATCATTAACAATGAAACCGCTACAGCTGCTTCTATATTACCCACCGACATTTCCAGAAATACGGTGGTTGACAATACCTCTGTTTTCATTCTTGTAGCTCCGGAAAAAATAAGAATGGGCCCAAACTCTCCCAGCGCACGTGCCCATGCAAGAGATGCTGCGGTCAGAATTCCGTCTTTTGCCTGTGGCAGGACGATATACCAAAAAGCCTGCGCCTTATTGCTCCCCAATGTCAGCGCAACCTGCTCCTGCCGGTCATTGATTTTTCCAAAAGTGACGGCCATTGTTCGCACGGCAAATGCACAGGCAACTGTAAACTGGGCCAGGATAATGCTGGGTATAGCGTAGGTAATCTGAAAACCACTTTCAATCAATTGCCCGAAAGGCGTCTGAAAAAGTATCAGTAAGCTAAGGCCTATCACCAGCGGTGGAAGAATGATAGGAATGTCAATGATAGCATCTAATATTTTTTTCCCAGTAAATTCAAATTTAGCCAATACGTAGCCAATGGGTATGGCAACGAGCACGGACAATAACATGGTGACCGTACAACTAAACAAGCTAAGCTTTATAGCGTATTTTATTTCCTCACTTTTTAGCGACAAAAGCAAATGCTCCCTGGAGGTGTAGGAAAAATCTGCTATTATCATCGCCACTATCAGAATAATATAGAAGCTACCAATAACACCCATAATCAGATAAAATGGAATATCTGATTTAACTTTAAAGGAGGTGGGCTGCTCTTTGGTCACCATCAATTTGTATTAGTTTGAATAATGCTGCCAATTAAATCCATTGTTCAAATAGATTGATCTGGAGGAGTCACTAACGATAGCGTGGTACAATCTCCTCGCTAAAAATTTATGCTTTGAATTGGTGCCTATACCCAAATTCTGGATCGCTAAGGCTTTCTCCAGGTCAAGCGAAACCACTTTAAACTCATCTCCCAAATGTGCTACATTGGCTTCATATACCACCGCGGCGTCCAGGGCGCCGGTTTGCAATTGATTGACAAGCAGATCTGCTGTTGGCGTTTGCACCACCACATTTTGCATTACCTCGTTTAAGAGATTCGATCCTCGCAGCAGCGATTCGGTTAAAGCACCCAGCGCACTTTGCTGAGGGTTACATACGCCTAATTTGAGTCCGGGAATAGTCAAATCCTGCAAAGTGGCCAGTTGGTGACTATTGTCTTTACGCGTTAGGATAACTATCCTGGTCGAAGATATATTTTCAATATTCTGAAAAAGGCCTTGTACCTGTGTCATAAAAGAAACATCGCAGGACAGGTAGGCATCAGGGTTTTGTCCTGCTTTTATCTGTGATACCAGTATGCCACATCCGTTATAAACTCTGACAACCTCTACCCCTTCCCGCTCCTCAAATCCTTTAATTGTTTTTTCTACGGCCAAACGATTTACACCACCGCTGTAAAATAATAGCTGGGGTTTTTCTTCCCATATGTCTCCTTTAACCGGATGGTATCCCAGGCTTTTGAAAACCTGTAGCCCCTTGTCCCTGGCAGAAACATATCTCATGAATTTAAGCGCCTCCTTAGGACTTTTAGAAGTTTTCAGAACACCAATAGTCACCTGTTGCTTATACTTTTCCCAATCAGGGACCTCAATGTATGCAACGTTTTCATACTGGCTGGCTACGGCATCCCAGATTATACCAACATCAATTGTTCCTATTTTGATATCATTGGCTATCTCATTGACAGTTGGCTTGGTTGTCATAACATTTTGGAATACTTCCTCCCAATCACCGCTACCCGAAAGCATCGACTTAGTTACCCTTCCAATGGAGGCCGCCTCCGGATTGGCAATGGCCAACTTAATTCCCTGACGCTTCAAACCAGCCACATTCTCAATATTCAAAGGATTCTCTTTGGCGAAAGCAATAACCGGCCGGATGTAGGCTAATGGCTGTACCTCGGCCAAAAGGCTCTTTTCCACAGCTTTTTCAATATAACTTTCATCGGCAGCCAAATACAAATCTCCTTGTTGAGCAATGGTCAAATTTGTCAATAACGTTCCCGATCCACCATATTGCAAATTGATTTGTACACCATACCTGGATTGGTATTCCCTGGCAACTTTTTCCATGGCAGGCTTAATCCCAGCGGCACAATAAACCGTTAGCGCTTCAGCTCCATCCTCGGAGCTTTTATCGGAAAACTGACAACTTGTTTGGATCGCGATTGCCAGAAACAGGCATTTTTTTAAACCGGATTTCATTTCCCTAATTTGAGTATGAGTGTAGCATGAAGGTGCATATCGGTATTATTTAATTGGTATTTGACAAAAAGATCCGTTTTGCTTATTTGATGATTTCAGTTACTAATATTCATAGTGTTCGTGGCATATTCATTTGCAGACCGATCGTGGGTTACCATAATTACCGTGCCACCACGCTTTGTATAATCTTGCAGGTATTGTAAAACCTGCCGGCTGTTCTCTTCATCCAGATTGCCGGTTGGTTCGTCAGCTAATATTAACTCCGGTTTTTTCAACATGGCTCTGGCCAACGCTACCCGTTGCTTTTCTCCAGCACTTAATTCAGAGGGGCGATGCAGCAACCTATGTTCCAAACCAAGCTGTTCTGTCAGACTTCGCATTGCCGAAACATAATTGCCATCAGACCTCAATTGCTGATCAATCATTATATTTTCAGCCACATTTAAATAGGGGATCAGATAGAACATTTGGAAAATAAAACCAATATTTTCCTTCCTGAAATTTGTTCTTTCTTTATCATTTAAAGTGTAAATATTTTTATGCCTGATTTTTACCTCACCGTAACTCGGCTGCAACATGGCTCCAATGGTTAAAAGCATGGTCGTTTTACCGCTACCGCTTTTGCCGTTAATCACCCAAAATTCTCCCTGATTTACTTCCAGGTCAATAGCTTTCAAGGCATTAATCTCCTGCATTTTATACTTGTACACTTTTCCTACACTTTTTAAACTTACCATCTTATTCAAGTCTTAATATTTTAGCAGGATCCTGAAAGGAAGCAAGCAGTGCTGGAATCAGGGTGGCGATCATGGCACATAATGGGGCCACCAGTAATGACCACCATAACAGGGTCGGGTCTACCTGCATCGAATCACCGGTAATTTTAAAAATCCGGGGACCAAATCTAAAAGCCATGACATTCCCCAGACCAAAACCAATTAGAGAAGCGACAATTCCCAATATCAGCGATTTGCTAATGAATAACCAGGCTATATTGAATGGTTGAAACCCCAGCGCCTTATATATGCCAATTTCTTTTTTTCTTTCATTTACATTAATCATAGCCAACACCCCAACCCATATCAAGCATACAAATATGATCACCGGAAGGACCATGGAAAAATAATTGTCAATGGTGTGTCTTTGCCGTTTGCGGGCCTGGGCAATGGTTTTATTCATAACCACCTGCGTTTGTGGCAAGATTTCTTCCAATTGTTCCCGTAGATAGTCTATGGGATCCACACCTTCTGCCAGGCAAAGGCAATTTATTGCCTTGATTTCATTGACCTTGTTCTCCATATGAAGGAGGATCTGAAGTTCGGAGAGTTCAAGATATATTTTAATATCTTCTGCCGTTCCTGTTTCCGCCAGGGTTTTAGCGATTTTCATTTGTGTGCCTTCAAGTTCTATGGAATCGCCGGGTTGCAGATTAAATTGCTTAGCCAATTGATAACCTATATAGACAGTACCCGGCGCCACAGAAAACAGCATCGCCGTTTTTTTCCTCCCGGAAGGTTCAAATTCAGGTGATATACCTGTTAATATGACCTCCTGATCATTCCAGACAATTTTATGGTATAAAGTAGCGGTAAGATGCGCATAGGAAATATCTTTAAATGAAATCAGCTGTTTGAGGTAATCCTGTGGCATCGTATTATCGGAATACCCCGTAAGCCAGAATTCGTTCATATCGGTTTTATCTGATATAATTCTTAAATTAAATCCCATATCACGGGTAAGGCGAATTGTCTCCCGTTTTAATGCCTGGCTCAAACTAAAAAAAGACACAAAAAGAGAGACAGCAACCACCAATGCCAGCAGGGCTAAAATGAAATTTAATTTTCGATACAATATCTCCTTTAATACCAACATTATTTGCTATCTCAGATTTCCTAAAAACTAAGAACCTGCATCGACCAATACTATGTCGAAATGGTTTTGCAACATCGTTTATTACACCTTCCGGCCTGATACGTTAACGCCAACCGAAACATTCCCGCAAGGACCACCTTCCTCGAGGAAGGATTAATAAGAACCAAGAACCTATGTCGACCAATACCAGGTCGAAGTGGTTATGCAACATTGTTTGTTGCACCTTCCGGCCTAATGCGTTGACGCTAACCGAAACATCCCCGTAAAGGCCACCTTCCTCAAGAAGGAGTGAAAAGAATCAAGCCAATTTATGGCATATCCCAGGGCAATGAATAGGTTTTGACGTAGGTATATCCCTTCATGGTTTCAATAACTCCTTCCTTGTAGCCCAAACCGGAATCTTTTATGCCACCAAAAGGGGACCATTCAAGCCGATAGCTTGGCGCCTCATTGACATTAACAGTGCCGGTTTCCAAAGAAGTGATAACTTTTTGAATAGATGGCCAGTGATTGCTGACAACGCCACCTGATAAGCCATAGGGTGTGTCATTGGCAATATCAATTGCTTCTTCCAGGGTATCAAACCTAATGATTGGCGCTACAGGGCCGAAAGTCTCTTCCGCCACCAACGGGAAATCATTTTGTACATGGTCCAACACTGTAGGTGCATACAAGGCTCCGTCTCTTACATGGCCTGCCAAAAGCGTTGCCCCAAGTTTTATAGCCTCATCTACCCGGTTTTCAATCTCCTGAGCCGCAGGCTCAGAGATTACCGTACCCATGTCCACACCTGGATCATAAGGATCTCCATAGGAAATTTCGCTCACTTTTTCCGCCAATCTTCGTCCATAATCATCTGCAATGGATTTGTGCACAAGAATACGCCGGATGGCAGTACATCTTTGTGCACTGTTTTTAAAGATACCTGAAACGGTAATTGACACTGCCTCTTCTATATCGGCATCCTCTAAAACCAATAGCGCCGAACTTCCTCCCAATTCCAGAATTACTTTTTTGTATCCGGAGTTTTGGGCAATAAGTTTTCCTATTTTACTACTGCCGGTAAATGATACCAAACTCACCAGATCATTTGACACCAACTCATGCGCTATATCATTGATTGGCCCATTTACCACATTTAATGCATGAGGCGGCAGTCCACATTCAAGTGCTAATTTTGCCAGATAATAGGCGGATAGTGGTGTTTTCTCCGATGGTTTAAGGATAACCGTGTTATTGGTCGCAATCGCCGGGGCGATCTTATGAATCACCTGATTCATAGGATGATTAAAAGGTGTTATTGCCGTAATTAAATCCAGGGGGCACCTGGTAGTATAAATCCTCCTGTTTCTTCCATTTTTTGAAATATCACAAGGAAAGACTTCCGAGTCGTCTTCGAACGATTTGATGGCAGCAAACCGAAGTACATCCACTACCCTACTCGCTTCATATCTTGTGTCCTTTAAAGACAACCCGGATTCATCTGTTATCAGTTTGCTTATTTCATCAATTCTTCCCTCAACTGCATCGGCCATATTATTCAAAATCCGGTTTCTATCATAGCGAGTCAACGTTAATTTGGTTTTACGGGTATCCGCTATAATTTTCAGCAATAGTTTCTCATCAATTGATGCCACTCTGCCAACCAAATTGTTGGTATATGGATTTTTAACATCAATCCAGCTCCCTGTTTTGATTTCTTCCCCTCCTACAATACTTCCATATTCCAAAACAGCGTCTTTATCTAAATTAGTTTGTTGCGTTTTTCTTTTTAAAATTTCCATACTTTAATCGATTACCCCATTGAATAAAAAGTCAAAAAGTTGAAAGTTCCTGGCCTTTCCGGATTCAAGTTGCTTCATATAAGTGTCATTCAGGGGTCTGTTTATTATCAACGGAACTTCACTCTCATGCAAACCGCCGTGTGATCGCAGACCACTTTTAACCTTCTCTAAATCATGCCAGTCTTCAGATCTGCCTATAACCGTTTCTTCGTCAGACAACACCACTAATTCTCCAATTAAATTACCTGGCAAATTAAATCTTTCAACCGCTTCATTTTTGGTCAACACAAGCTCCATACCCGGCACATTTTGAATAATGTCTTTTGCTTTTTCGGTATACTCATCTTCCAGGTAAACCGTTCCATATGATCCCAGGGCACCATGGTGCACCACGTAGGGATCGGTTATTGGTAGGATCACCCTTGATTTTATGTTACCCTCCTTCTCTAAAAGGGTTTCAAGAAATTCTACTTTTGGGCTACCGTCATTCCTGGTCTTTGCACTCATACCATGGTCAGCGGTTACACCCACAATGGCACCCATGCGGTCTAATTCTCCAATCCAATGGTCAATTTTGTTCAAAAACTGCTTCGCTTCCTGGTCGTCTGGAGCGTATTTGTGCTGTACAAAATCCGTAGTAGTAAGATACATCAGATCATACGGTTCTTTTTGAAGCAGTTTGGCGCCTGCCTCTATGCAATAAACCGATATGTCAGGGTCGTATATCCCGGGGTTTGTCTTACCCATAAGATCATCAATCACATTTGAAATGCCGTTTTCTTCAGCGCTGACCTGACCGGCAAATTCAGCTGAAAAACAAACGCCATTTAGATTCTTACTGAGCATTCTTCTCAATTTATCCTTCGCGGTAACCACAGCTACTTTTTGGCCATTCTGGCTAAACTTTTCAAATATTGTGGGAACCTTCAGGAACGCTGGATCATTCATCATCACCTCTTCCCCTGTCTCGGTATTATAATAATAATTACCGCATATACCATTAAGGTCGGGCGTGACACCCGTGGCAATTGCCATATTGTTGGGGTTGGTGAATGAGGGAATTACCGACTGTACAAGACCCTGACTACCGCTCTTTATGATCCTTTGTAAATTAGGCATCACGGAAGCTGCGGCCTCATAATAATCGTAAGAAGTACCGTCCATACAAATGCCTACCACTGGGATTTTCCGGATATTGTAATCGATACTGTTCACATTAATTTTCATAAAACTTTAATTGTAAGTAAAAATAACCACTAAAATGTTTTTAATAATACCTAAAAATAGATATATTTTATAATATTATTCAAATTACAGGGCAATTAATTTCATATTATTCAAAATTTGCTTCAAAATTAATATAGTATTTGTCAATATATGCCTTTTGATCTTGATAAATCTATTTATCTGGTGTTTCCATCGCCCTGGTTAGTGGACGTATGGTCAGACATTAAAGGAGCAAAGGACAATGCAACAACAAACGGTAAGGAAAACCGGTGGTTAACTAATGGAACACTGGTTACTATGCACAAGACATTTGGGACTTCGGAACTATCACACATTTCAGGTGATCTAATGCGGAAATGGGGCACAAAACAAAGTATTATTATTTAAGGAATGAAACACACCATTACAACCTTTGTATTTATAGTAATATTGACGGTATTTTGTTTCTGCAAAGAAGATGAAAAAGACCTGGTCCTTGATTGTTCTTTATCTTCCTTATCTATTAACCTGGAAAAGACGACCAAAGCCGTATGTAATGCAAGTAATGGTATTATATTGGTTTCGGCACTAGGGGGGAAAGGGAAGCTATCTTTTAGTATAAATGGAAGTAATTTCGGGGAAACCCGCGAATTTAAAGACCTGGCTGTGGGCAGTTATGAAATTACCGTCATGGATGAGCAACAGTGTCGCTCATCACTTACTGTTGCAATGGATTGTAAAGAGGACATCACTGTCGATATTATTAATGTTACGGCGGCCCATTGCGGTGCTGATGATGGTAGTTTTGAGGTGAAGGCAACAGGGGGAACCGGTAATTACCAATATAAAATTGAAAACGGCGATCTTCAACCCCATGGTCGATTCAGCAATTTGGAGGCAGGCAGCTATTTGCTGACGGTAAATGATACGAACAATTGTAAAGCTTCGACCAACGTAAATATAAGGGAGGAGGCCAAAATAGAAATAACAGAAATAATCAGTTCCGGAACGTCGAGCTGCGACGCTGTGGATGGCTCACTGCTGGTAATGGTCGAAGGTGGCGATGGCCATTACGAATATAAACTAGATGAAACTGATTTTGGGCCCGGCAATGAATTCAAAAATTTAACTTCAAAAACTTATACACTCACAGTAAGAGATGGAAAGGGATGCTCGGTGACACAAACGGTGAACATAGCGGAAAGAAATGAATTAAGGATCCTTAGCATTGATGGTATACCTCCCGGTTGCGATGTGGCAGATGGCACCCTTACCATTGAAGCCACTGGAGGAGATGGGAAATATCAATATAAAGTAGGCAAAGAAGATTTTCAAAGCTCGCCTTACTTCATTGAATTGGCTGCTGGTACGTATGAGATTATTGTCATGGATGGCGCCGGGTGTAGTGTTTATGAAAACCATCAAATTTTCAGTAACATCTCATATTTTTCCAATATCAAACCGCTCATTACAAGAGGGTGTGTTGCCGATGAATGCCATGCCGGCAAGAATGAATTACTTGATATGACCGACCTGGAAGCCATTAGAGAAGGCGACTCCCTGATCATTGAAAAAATAGTGAACGGCAACCCCATCTCTAAAAACGGCACGTTAACAGAAGATGAAGTTAAAATGATCACCTGCTGGCTGGAAGACGGTGCGCCGGATAATTAATTTGAATAGAAAAGGGCTAACAAAGCAATCATTTTTCACCGTCACTGACATAAGATAATGCTTCATCCAGGATATTCAGCGCCTGTTTTAATTCCGTAGGTGTGATGGTAAGAGCAGGAGATAGTTGTAGCACATTTCCCTGTGATACTTTGAAACTTAAACCGTTTTCAAGACAGCGATACATTACTCTTTCCGCTTGATCGGCAGCTGGCGCTTTGGTTTGGGGGCTTGCCAATTCCACGCCCCACAAAAGCCCTATTCCCCTAATATCATCTATAATTGCATGCTTATTTTTGAGTTTAATAAGTTCTTGTTTCATCCATTTTTCATCGTCCTCCACTTTTTTCATTATACCCTCTTTTTCAATAAAATCCAACGTAGCATGGGCTGCAACACAACCTAGCGGGCTTTTTTCATGTGTGTAATGGCCGAGCGAAATGTTACCGGCAGCATCATTAAATTCCTCTTTACAGATCATAGCGGCAAAGGGCATAATACCACCCCCCAAACCCTTACCCAGGCAGAGGATGTCCGGCTTAATACCAAAGTTTTCGAAGGCAAACATTTTTCCTGTCCGGCCCAGGGCAATGGGTATTTCATCCAGAATTAATAAAATATCATGGGCTGTACAAATCTCCCTCACCCGTCGCCAATACTTTTTAGATGGAATCCGAACATCGGTATTTCTTATTGTCTCAGCTATAAATGCACTAATTTCACCTTCTTTTTCAATGGTATATTCCAGGTAATCGGCATTTTTCATCTCATCATCAAATACACCACGGTTACCCATGGGTGGTGGAATACGCATAACACCGGGGAATAATGGCCCAATATTTTGCCGGAATACAGCCTCTCCTCCGACCCCAATGGAATCAAGTGACGCTCCATGAAAAGAATCCCAGTTAGATATCACTTTATGTTTCCCGGTAACCAATCGCGCAACCTTTAAGGCGATCCCAATCGCTGAAGTACCCCCGGGCGCCAATAATAACCTATCCAGTCCCGCCGGAAGCAGTGATATTAGCCTTCGGGCAAAATCTACTGCTGCTTTGTTGGTAAATCTCCTTGTTGAAAATGGCAGAATGGTCAATTGCTGTCTTATTTGTTCAATAACAAAGGGATTGGCAAAGCCAATTTGATGAACATTATTGCCGTGAAAATCCAAATAACGTTTACCGTCAACATTTTCGAGGAAAGGACCCTCACATTTATTCAGGACATCAAGACATGGTGTAGACATCGACTGATGCAAAAAGTATTTGGCATCTTCCCTGAGAATAAATTTTGCCTCATCACTACGGGTGTGGTTCTCCTGCCACTTTTTTCTGTTTTCAGAAATGTTAATATCTCCTTCAGATTTTAGTTGGTCCTGCATTTTGTCTTTTTAAAAGGTGATGTTTGGAATCATTCGGTGATCACTATCTTCACGCTACCTGCGATACGCTCGGAAGTCACTTCAAGGATCAATGTATAAATGCCCCCGGGAATATTTTTCAAATCCACAGCTATATGATCCTTGGTCGATATGCTCTTTTTAAATACAGTCTGCCCCAGGCTATTGTGTAACACAAGGCGCACTTTTTCTTTCTTTTTGAAATCAAGGCCTTTAATGGTTAGCCGGTGATTTCCTTTTACCGGATTTGGATAAATGTTTATTTCACTTGTTTTCAGGTTAAAATCATTGATACCGGTGACTTTATCTTCGGTGCAAGTCACCCCAAGCACCTTACCATCCAGGTTCCAATCCGGGTTTACCGGTATGCACAAGTGCTCCAATGCATTAACGACAAGATCTACTTGCCTGGGCGTATTTGAGTAGTCGTAAATCCATTCCTGTCTTGAATCCAATGCGTTCTGCCATGTGGCGCCAGAAATTGTACCGGTTATATCCAGTGGTCCCAGGTCCGCCACCATCTCAGTGTTAAGTCCGTCATTAAGTCTCCAATAACCTAAGACCTGGTCAAAATTAGCATGCGTCTCATCAAGGGGTTTGCATTTCCAATTATTAATTTCCTGGATGTCCAATAGGGTATTGAATATTCTTACCTCTGCTATGTACCCATCGTATGCATAGGCCTTTAACCCATCCGCACCGATGGACAGTGGCAAACCCGTGTCTATGTTCCCGATGCCTGCCAGATCCACGGAATTTATGAAGGTGCCATTTTCATAAATTTTCAAATCGCCATCGCGGTCAAACGTCGCGCTGAGCATATGCCACTCACCGTCAGAGATGACATTGCCATTCACATCTACCCTGCTATTGCCATCTCCTACATTCACTTTCCATTGTTGCGTAGAAGGCTTAAATGAAAAAACCCAGCCTTTGTTAAGCCCGGTGGTCCAATCTTTATTAGATACAATGCTGACATCCGCGGGATCAGTTGTTCTTACTCTTACCTCTACCGAAAAATCCTGATCGTTTCCAAAATTAAGGGCATCATTGAGTGGCATTTGGATTGCATCAGTAGCATCAAAATATAGTTCTACGGAATCCTGAAAACAGTTGGCTACCGGTTCAATGACCATCTTTGTGCTGTCTTTGGCGATCTGTTGCCTGGCAACACCATCTCCACTTAATATTACAAAGACGTTTTTCTCCTCCATAGAATTACCACCATGAGAGGTATTTTTTCCGCCATGATCGGTGGTGAGTATCACCAGCCAATGCTCGTTTGCCCTGTCAGGCCGGGAATCAACGGCTGCCATGATCTTACCGATATCACCGTCAATTTTTTCGATGGATGCCACATATTCTGCTATTTCAGGAGAAAACCCATAACTATGTCCATAACGATCAGGTGTATCGAGGTGAACAAACAGCACATCAGGGTCCTGGCTTTTCAGGTAGGACACGGTTCGATTTACTGTTTCTTCAGGGCCGGTGGTGTTGATCACTTTATCAGCAAACCGTATAGCAATAAAATTGTTTATCGGATTCCACTCGGCAATAGATACTGTATGAAGATCCGGGTCATGGCGTTCAACATAACTAAAAAAATGGGGATAACTATCATATTGGTTCCCATTAAATGAATTGTTTGTGACCTTGTGTTTATTTTCCCAGACACCTGTCAGAATACTGGACCATCCGGGACCGCTGGATGTGATGCCTTCGTTCAGCGCATCCCACGAGTAAGTGCCTTGCGTTATCAATTTATCAATATTGGGCGTATCGCCTTTTACAAGGGCATCAGGTCTGCATCCGTCTATTCCAATGATCAAGACTTTGTTAGTTTTTTGCGCCCATGCCGTCGCGTTAAAAAGGCAATGCACCATACAGGCTATCAACAATTTTCTCATCAATGTTTGTTACTATTTGCTATCCATATTACACCAGGTATTATTAATTCAAATGCATGAATTCACCAAACTTCAACAGATCTTAATTTCATGGCACGCCTTGGATTAATTGTTTCCAGCGTCGGTAACGCCTTAAAGTCGTGTCAAAGTAACTGTATAGCTACCAATTCCCATTTGCCGACCACCGCCAGGGGTATCAACATCAAATGAAAGGGTTAATTTATTGTTATCAAGATTTATGTTGAAAACATTCACAGGTCTTTCTCCGGATAGTGCAATTTTTGTTAAAGTATCACGGTCAAACCACTGCCAGGTACCCAATTGATCTGTAAAAACTTTATTGGCGCCCTCGGCTAAAAAACTATCAGGATTTCCGTCGGCATCCACCGTAAAAGTGATCAGCAGGTTTTCCAGAATCCCGATGGGGACACCATTTCCTGTTCGAATATTTGAGGCGTTACCCCAGGACCCGTCGAGGTTCTTTGCCACGATCTGTTGTTCTGAAAAATCATGGGTCGATACTTTTGTATCCTCACAGCCCATAAAAAGCAGCGCAACCATAAAAAAAAGCAGGTTATATATTTTCATGTTGGTTTCTGATTAATTGTTGATAATGAATGTTCCGGTGTATTTAAAACGCTTACCGCTTACCCTGTAAATGTAATGTCCCCGCTGAAGTGAAGATATATCCAGAACTAGCTGGTTTACACCTCTTACCAGCGTTTCGGATCGAAATTTTTCTCCAAGCATGTTATATACCTCAAGTACAACCTGTTCCCCGTTTTTCAAATTTTCATGGAACTTAAAATTAAGTCGATCGCTGGCCGGGTTGGGATAAATGGTTACATCTTTTGTCCTGAATCCGGATTGTTCGACACCTAATACAATGTCCGGAATGAGCAAGTCAACGACGCCACCATCCAGACCCCAGCCAGGATTGATGTCAATGCCCAAATGAGCCATCACTGTCGGTGCAATATCCACATGTGTAATAGCGCCATTTGCCGGAACCCGTTTAGTTCCCACCGTGTTTCCATGGTAATCATTTCCACTATAATCGGTAACCTTGGTACCTTCATGCTCATCCATTTTCCAATAGCCGATGATATGGTCTTTGTCAGGATGGGTATTCTCCACATTTTTTTCCCCCAGCCAATTCACAATGGTAAGGCTGTCTAATACTTTATCAAATATCCTGACCTCGTCTATGACCCCTTTCCACTCTGAGGGATAAGTAGTGGTGCCATCCTGCCCCATTACTATTTTATCATAAGGGCTTTTAAAGGAATCGGAATCGCCGTATCCCAAAAATGTTCTGGCACTTTCTCTGCCGTCAGTATACACTACAGCGTCACCATCCTTATCAACAGTAAAGGCCAGGTGATGCCACAAATCATCTTCAATGCGATCGTCCGGCCCCAAGTCAATGTCTCTTCTGGTTCGGGTCTGGTTGGCAATATTAATCTGCCATGCGCTCCCCTGTCTTGCAATTAACCATCCCGGGTTACCTCCGCTGCCCCAATCCTTGTCCCCAATGATCACCGGATCCGAAGAGGCATCTTTTGGTTTTACTCTTAGCTCAACCGTAAAATCGCTCATATCTTCCAGCTTTGTGCCAGCTATTGGAATTTCTACATATTCAGAGCGGTCCGGTCTTAGAAAAACGGCATTGTCTTTGTCTTTCTCGGCCGTTAAAACATCTAATAAAAACTGCCTGTTTCGCACAAAGTTGCCACTAAAGATAATCATGGGTGTGGTTTCAATTCTTGTATTACTCCCTATCGTACCATCGGTTTGTCCACCATGATTCGTGGTGACAACAATTATCCAGTTTTCACTTGAATAATCCGGTCTGGATATAACGGCGGTTAGTAATGACCCTACCTGTTCATCATACAGTTGGATAGCCTTTAGATATTCAGCATATCTGGCGTCAAACCCACCTTGTACACCAATCAGGGAGGCCGCATCCAATTGCACGAAAAAAGCGCTTACTTCATCGCTTCCTTTTATATAATCAGAAGCGCCTGTGATCACGGCGGCGTCACTTGAAAAGGAGACATTGTGAAATGCATTAGTAGGTATTTGCGTAGTGATGGAATCATTCCTGGAAAACATCGCTGTTCTGATACCCTGGGCTTCGATGTAATCGAAAAAATGAGGGTGATTAACAAAATCGTTACCGTTAAAAGTATAATCCTGTACTTTGTGTTTTTCAGGCCACACGCCTGTCAATAAAGATGACCAGGTTGTGGAATTGTAGGCCGGCGCCAGTGTAAGTCCATCGTATGTATAAGTTGCATTTTCTATCAGCTTATCAATATTCGGTGTATGGGCAACATCCCATATATCTGAATTCCATCCATCCAAACTAATAATCAGCACTTTTGAATTATTTTGTGAGAATCCACTGAATGAAATGAGGATCAGGCAAAACAATATGAACAGTAAGTTTAATTTCATATCTTCCAATGTTTTATTTGAAAAAAGTAATTTTATAGTTACCCGGTTTGCCCAGTGCGAAATCGATTTCTCTCTGTTCGCCTTTTAAATAGACAAAAGTATTTGAGCGTAGCACCGGGAAACTGACGGACCAGAGTTCGCCCTCAGGCATGTCATCAACAAATATTCCTTTGAATCCCCTTTTTCTTTGAGCCACAAAATCAATTTCATCAGCAGGGATCACCACGCCTTCGTCAAAGGCGGTAAACAATATCTGATCCGGTGAGTCCCCAATTCTTTCAATAACAGGGGCCCCGCCCTGAAAATCGCTAAAACCGAATATTTCGAAATCTTTTACCTCCAGGATCAAGGCATCCTTTAATATGGCAGACCCTGAAACATTAGATACTTTTATGTCAAAATGGTATTTATCTGCCAATAATCTATTGCCTTCCCTGACATTCAATTGCCCGGTAAATTCTTCAATGCTGACCGCCGGCAGTTTAACGGTATCAACCTTTAAAGCCAGTTCGGCCGGCGTTTCCTGACCAGTAACTTTTTTGATAAAGGTGGGTACGTCAACTTCCTCAAAAACAGCCTCTGTGGAACTTCCGTTTTCGGCTACAACGTTTATGATTTCAAATTTAATAGGCAATGAAGACTTGGAAGGCAGGAACTCCCCAAATAACCCTCCCAGCCCTGTCACGGTGGTTTGTTTCTTATCTAAGTATTTGATGTCAACAGAAAGCGTTCCTGAGGTATCATCCTGCTCGCAGGCCCATATACCTATCATGCAAAGTCCTGTTAAAATGTATATAATTTTTTTCATGTTTCGCGTATTTAAAACCCAAAAATATGTCCGGCAGCCATGACGTGAACTGCGCCATTGGTAGATTCCAGATCTGAGGTACTAATAATACCAAACCTCGTCTGTTCTTCTTCTATTCCGGTAAAAGGGTTGATTACCTTTACCGGGACGCTGTAGCTGAGAATTTTTGGCCCAAATCCGGGTATTCCACCCCTCGGATTATTTTGAAAAAAAACATTGACCAATTCACTGTTGGCATTGGTAAACTCCTGATTTCCAACCTCAGGAATGTCTGCTCTCATAATTTTCTCTGTGATCATATACTTTTTAAGCAACAGGCCTAAAGTATCGACCACAGAAACCGGAAGGTCTTCCAACGACTTCGGGAAGGGATCTAATTCCAATTGTCCTAAAAACAACTTGATCGATCCATCCTGAGGCACAAAAAAGGTGCTATTGGCTTGATTCAACTGATCCTTTAAATTATTTCGGTTCACCACCCACAGCAGGGTATCGAAGGGTCTGGGTCTGCTTACTAAAAAGTCATAGGTAGATGTGTTAAGCGCCCCATCAGATGTACCTCCGTCAAAGAAGTATTCATCCTGGCAGCCTGAAAGACAGCTAATGCCAGCCAGGAGAGGGATTATCATCAGGTATATATATTTTTTCATTTTCCTTATTCAATAAAGAGTTAAAATTATTCCCAGAAACTATTTTGTGTCATTCCCGGATTGTTGAGGAATGCCTCATCCGCTACCGGCCACAAAGCGCCACCTTTGTTTATATCATCTTCAGAAATAAATCCGGTAAATTGATGGACTAAATTATTTCTCATCAGGTCGTAAAAGCGATGGGATTCGCCGGTCAACTCTCTTCTTCTTTCCTGAAGCACCTCCGCCAGGATCTGCTGCGGGTCTGTTGAAGTATAATCTATGATACCTGCTCTTTGCCTCACCATATTCAGGTGGGCAAGTGCATCTCCCACATCGCCAAGTTGAGCGGAAGCCTCTGCCCTCAGGAGAAGGATCCCGCCATATCGGAACAGCATCACATTGTTATCATATTCAGCCGTAAAATTCGGAGCCTTCCTGTATTTGGCAAACATGATCTTGTTTTCATCATTAGCCAATGGATCCGGGTTAAACTCGTATAACGGTGGGGGGCCGATGCTCAGGAAAAACTCTGCCAGTCGCTTGTCATTCGGGTAAGTAAAGGTTTCCAGGATCTTGGTTTTAGGGATTCCAAAGGATCCGTTTTCCCTGTTGGTGAACGGTCTCACAAAAAACCAATTGACCGACGAGCCATAATAACCCAGAGATTCCCCTGCTTCGAATGAGTAAAATAATTCAAAAATACCTTCATCACTGCAACCATCATCAAAAAGGGACCTGAACTCCTCGGTTGGAAGCAGCCTGTATACATTACTTTTTTGGATCTTGTCTATAGCGGCAACAGCGTTTGCATACTCTCCCAACCACATATAGGTATGTGCCAGGACGGCATTGGCAGATCCCTTCGTACCCCTTGTTTTGGTCAGGCATTTATCCTGTACACCATCCAAAAAATATTCTTCCGGAAGGTCGGTCTCTGCCTTAACAAGGTCTTCCACGGCCTGTCTTAACACAATAGCCTTATCGGTTCTTGGCAACGGCTCAATATTCTCAGCCTCCAGGTTCAGCGGTACGTCACCCCAGATCCTTACCATGTAGAAGTAAACAAATCCCCGCACGAAGTAGGCGTGGGCCAATGCAAGCTTTTTTTGCTCCTCTGTTATATCAAACTGAATTCCCGGAACATTTTCTATCACCAGATTACATTGTTCGATCACGCGATAAAATAGTCTCCAATTGTGCAGATCCCTTAAAGTGGGAAAGGCGCGCAGGTTATTGGCAATAATATTCTTCCAGTCGGAATCATTATCAGCCGGGTTGACCCAATCGCCACTCCTGGCATCACCATAGATCATATAGTCACCCCAGGCGCTACCACGCGCTGAAGAGGGGACGTCGGTCCTGTTTAATCCGCTAATTGAATTTCGGAGGATAGAATAAATACTGGTTACAGCCAGTTGCGCATCATTGTTGTTGCGCCAAAACTGTTTTTGTGATATAGTATTGATCGGTTCCTGATCCAGGACATCGTCACAGGACGTAACCATTAATAAAGTCAGGGTCAAAGAAACCAATATGCTTAATCTGATATTTTTCATATGATTAATTTTTATAAACCTATACTTAAACCAAGTAAAATATATCGTGGCTTGGGATACCCGTCAGAATTGTCAAAGCCCGACAGAGTAACCGCTTCGGCATCAGGGCCACTGTAATTTTGAAAAATAGCCACGTTGTTTACTGTTGAATATACTTTGAGGCTACGAAGCTTTAATTTGTTCAGAAAATCCCTTCTGAAGTTGTATCCTAACGTTACGGTCTGAAGTCTGAAATACGAACCGTCTTCAATATAGTCATCGTCATTATCCAGCACCTGTGCCACAGAATTCCATGGATTAATACTGGGGTAAGTAGTCTGGTCTCCGGGGCGTTTCCAAATGCTGAATTTGGACAGATCGGCAATATTGCCGGAAGCAAAACCGCTGCCCAGTTGGAGCCGGTCTAATTGGGCAGTGTTTACAATCTCCCTTCCGACCACAAAAGACGCCAGTACACTGAGATAAAATCCTTTGTAGGTAAAGTCATTACTAAAACCGCCTACGACATCCGGGTTGGGATCGCCGGCAAATATCCTGTCCTTTGCATCTATTCTGAAGTCTTTGTTCTGATCTATGAGCTTTTTATCGCCGGCTACCAGGTCCTTCCCGTCCCATCCTCTTAACTTTCTACCTGTTTGCGGGTTTACCGGAACTTCCTCCTCACTTTGATAGATGCCGTCTGACTCAAACTGGAAGAGGCCATTAATAGGCCTGCCGACTCTTATGATGGTTCCTCGGCCATTATCTCTGATGATGTCCTCATTACCTTCTCCAATTTTGGTAACCCTGTTCTGATTAAAGGCAAAATTCAAATTGGTGCTCCATGTAAAATCGGGCGTCTGGACGTTAAACGTGTTAAGGGTTATCTCCACGCCTTCATTCAGGACGTCAGCAGCATTTTTAAAGATGCTCACATAACCGGAGGTATTGGGTAGATCTGTGTTAAGCAGTAAACCCTTGGTAAGTTTGTAATAGTAATCGGCGGTCACCGAGACCCGGCTATTAAAAAGTTCCAGGTCCAGCCCAATATCATACATGACTGTTTGCTCCCAGGTAAGTTCAGCATTTCTGTAGCCGTCTTCCCAAACCGGCGTAAAACCTCCCTGTCCTCCATAACCGGCAGCTGCCTGGAGGATTCCCTGTGATAAATAGTCATCATCAAACTGCCCTCCCGACAAGCCTAAACTTGCCCGGAGTTTTCCAAAGTTTAAAAATGACAGGTCACTTAAAAACGGCTCATTGGAAAAGGTCCACCCAATGGCGCCCGATGGAAATACTCCCCATTTTTTATTGTCCCCGAATTTGGAAGAACCATCAGCCCTCAGTGAGCCGGATATCAGGTATTTATCATTAAAAATATAATTGACCCTCGAAAAATAGGATAATATGGCGTAAGCTGAAAAGTTGGTGCCCCCATCCGCAATAGCCTGGGGTACATTCACATTTTCGGCAATTGACTCTTCAGCCGTTTTGCCTGAAGCCCTGGTTGATTCAGCTTTTGAATATTGCAGGCTTTGTCCAACCAGTACATCCAAATAATGATTTTCATTGATCGTGTTCTTGTAGGTCAATGTATTTTCCAATATAAAATTCTGACTTTCACCAAGAGATGACGCAGAAGACCTGTCTATCGCATCATTGTCATCGCCTCTGACAATTTGCTCGGGATAAGACTGGTCTCTCATAGCCCTGGAATAATCCAGTCCACCTGCTGCCTTGAAGGTAAAATGATTAAAAAAGTCATAAGAAACGTTAAGGTTGGCTCTGATCCTGTTATTAATATTCCTGTCCGTGTATTTCACCTGATCTTCAAACCCTTCCAGCAACGGGGAATTTGGTGCGGGAAGTAGCGAGGAAGTAAATCCGGGTTCAGCCAGTGAAAGGCGCCTGGAATTATTAGTAGAAGAAACACCCAACACAGTATTGATCAACAGCCGTTTATCCAAACCGTAAAACGTGTTGTTCATCAGGATGTTGGATCGTTTAAATTTACTGTTTATAGCGATCCCCTTATTTTCAAAGTGTCCTACGCTCAAACTATAATCCCCAAATTCTCCTGCACCGCGGATCGATGCGTTATAATTTTGGGTAAAACCAGTGGAATATACTTCACGTTGCCAGTCGGTGGCATTGTTGTAATAGGGGTTTAAGCTATCCGACAACAAGATGGGCAGCGCCAGATCCGGATTGTATCTTTCATATAAACCCACCTTGATCCTCCTTTCATTGGCGCCGCCGGCGGCATTGCGCAATTGTGGTACAAGACTGACACCTGATACGGAAGATACCGTAATTTGTGGCTTACCTCTTTTTCCTTTTTTGGTGGTCACCAATATTACCCCGTTGGCTGCTCTTGAGCCGTATATAGCCGCCGCCGAAGCATCCCTCAATATGGAAATATTCTCGATATCGCTTGGATCGATATCGGCCAGGATATTGGTTCCGGTAACATTGAACTCACTGGTGGCTTTTGATAGTATTGGGATACCATCAATAACATATAACGGTTCACTGGCGACATCTTCCCCACCCCTGGTTACCGCAGCCAGGCCGCGGATTATGACGGTTGGGGCCGCGCCCGGTTCTCCCGAATTGACCTGAACATTAACACCGGCAATCCTGCCCTGAAGCATACTTTCCATGTTTTCAGGAACCTGGGACTCGATAACATTCTCAAACTTTACGTTGGCAACGGACCCGACGGCGTCACGCGTACTTTGCTCGCCATAGCCCACCACAATTACTTCATCCAACTGAGATATTTCAGCCTTCAATGAAACATCAATGCTGGACCTTGAACCAACTTCTATGGTTTGTTTCACATATCCCACATAGGAAAATTCAAGTAAAACCTTATCATCGGGTACGATCAATTTGTATAAACCCTCAATGTCGGTGGTAGTTCCCTTGGTGGTGCCTTTAACAATTACCGATACACCTGGCAAGCCGGTACCATTTTCATCCGTGACTTTCCCGCTGACTGTTACTTCCTGTGCCAAAATGGTAAAGGAGATGCCGTGTAAGAGCAAAATGAATAATAGTAATCTTTTCTTCATATTAAAATCTATTTAATGATGTCCTTTACAAGTGACAATTTTAAAATCCGAATTTGTGGGAAGGTTCAATGACATGAATGACACCATTGGTGGTCTGTATATCTCCTGTCGTAACCAGTGTCTCTGCCGGCCTTGTATCCTTTTTGTCGGCCTTGAGGCTGTCAAACAAATTATTGTCGGTATAAACAATATTTCTTGCGCCAACATTCTGGACTCCCTTATAGTCGGCAATTACGATTCTGACATTCATGTCGTCGGAACCTACCGTGAGGTAGTCATCTCCTACTCCTGTGGAAAAATCATTCCTCAGTTGCTTGCCATCAAAAATATATTTCTGTAGCAGATCGGTAAGTTGTGCCTCATCGGCGTCTTCCACTGACGTGATATCCTGGCTCCCCAAAAAAGTCAAAATTGACTCATTTTGTACTGCAAAAAATGTTATGTCCTCCTTATTGACCACAGCTTGCTGCCCGGTTTTATCGATTACCTTAATCAATTCGCCAAAAGCATCGGGATTGGAAAGAAGGAAATCATAATTATTCATACTTACTGTTCCATCGGGATCTCCGCCATCGACAAAGTAATCGTCATTGCAGGCAAAAGACGTCAACACAAGCAGGAGTAGCCATCTAGTCTTAAATATTTGCTTCATAGTCATTTTAATTTAGATCCATTTACTAATTCCAAAATGGGTTTTGAACAATCATCGAATTATTTAAAAAAGATTCGCTGGAAACCGGCCAGAGTATAATGCCATCCCTTACATCGGCCGGAGAAATATTAGCCACTTTTTCGGAAACCCTGCCAAATCTTACCAGGTCAAAAAAATCGTGTCCTTCCGCATAAAGTTCTCTTCTTCTTTCTGTTAAAATTGCATCCTCTAATGCTCCGTCAACCGTCACGTCGTACTCGGCCAGGCCAGCTCTGGTCCTTACCTGGTTTAGGAATGCGATCGCGGTTGCAGGATCAGCAGTGGCGGTGGCCTCGGCGCCCAACAGTAAAATATCGGCGTACCTGAAAAACCCGCTGTTGATCATCGAATTGCCGGTAATTTTTCTGAACCTGACGGTTTCTTCAACATCGTTTACCTCAAAGTATTTTGTCTTTCTGCCATCACTTCCGCTGTATAGTGCATTTACACCAGCATAGGATAAACCTTCCACACGTGGCAGCACCTTTCCGTTGAAGGCGATATCCTGATCAAAAAGATTATCTTCTGTCGAAAACTCGAAATCATCGTTAAAATCATCGGCGGGCAATAGCCCGAAAATATTTTCGTTGGTAATCCCTTCAAAAGCATTTTGAAGCAATTCTACAGGAGTCAGTTCATAAAGATCAAGAGCTACCAGGCTATTTACAGCCTCCAGAGAAAGTGTGTAGTTACCTGCCCAGGCATGGATATGGGCCATTAACGCCAGGCATGCTCCTTTTGATGCTCTCGACCGGGTAGTAAATTTGTCTTCAAGGCCGGTAGGTGTGGTATAAACCGCGGGTAAAACTTCAAGTGCTTCCGTCAGATCTTTAATGGCAAAATCCAATACTTCCGTTTGATCCTGACGTGGCAAGGGATCAATTTCACTGGTGTTGGTCACCAACGGCACATCTCCCCAAATCCTTACCATATTGAAATAAAGAAATGCCCTTATAAACTTCGCCTCTGCGACAAACCGGCTTTTTTCTTCCTCCTTAATAAATTCTTCGATCTTTGGCACTTGTTCCATCACGATGTTGCATTGGGTAATGGCCTTGTAGAATCTTCCCCAATCCTGGAGGTTTTTGAACATCGCCTGATTAGAGTTCAGCCGCTGGTTATAAAAATCATCGAGCTCTGGTCCGTTAATCTTCAGCAAACCGGACCTGACATCACTATAAAGTGCCCAGGAAGACCCTGTCATAACTGCCCTTCTGGCCAATACGTAAGCGCCGGAAACAGACATTTCTGCTGTCTCTCGGTCTTTGAAAAAGCTCTCTTCCTCTCCCTTGTTGAGATCATTTACCTCAAAAAGATCGTCGCAAGACATGGTAAAGAAAATAACACATGCGACCAGGCTTATTTGTACTAATAAGTTTTTCATATTTGTCATTATTACAATCCTATACTTACACCTAATGAAACTGATTTATACCGCGGTATTCCGGTTGTAGACAGGTCAAACCTATTGATGGCATTCCAGTTTTCTTCAGGATCCAGGCCACTGTAACTGCTACCGCCAACAAACAAATTCTGACCGGTCACATAAATGCGACCTTCACTGAATCCCAGCTTTGATAACGTTGCCTCATTTAAGCGGTATCCGATGGTTAAATTGTTTAACCTCACGTGGGTGGCCTCCTCCACTTTGGCAATGCCTTGAATGCTTACGTGGTTGTCATCTGTATTCATCAAATAATAATTTGATTCAACACCAAGTGACTGAAACATCCCTCTATTCAACTCATTCATATTGGAAGTAAGCCTGTTTTCTACCGATTCGGTTAAGATGTTGCCACCATAGAAAAAAGAAAACAAGGCATCGAGATAAAACCCTTTGAATTCGAAATGATTAGCGAGACCACCGTAAAAATCCGGCTGTGGGCTTCCGACAAAAAACCTGTCATTTTGATCCAGGATGTAATCGCCATTTTTATCCAATATTTTGGGCATGCCTTCCGTAAATTCTACGCCACTGAAGCTTAATTTTTTCCCGGTTTCAGGATTTACCGGAACCTCGGTGTCATTAGCATAATGACCGTCTGCGGCAAAAGCATACAATCCGTTTATTGGCTTCCCAACTGTCAGAGAACCGTATTGCGGGCTAACGTCAGAAGGCAACGCAGTGACTTCATTGCTAATAATGGAGGTGTTCAATCGCGTGTGCCATAATAGGCCACCTACCTTGAATTGGGAGGAAAGACTAAAATTAAGACCGGTGGTTTTCATGCCGATTCCATTTTTGAATTCAGGTGAAAATCCAACGGTATTAGGCAATAAGGCCTGATAGTAATAATCGTCTACGTCGTTGATAAAGTATTCAGCGGATGCAAATACTTTATTTTGCAGCAGACCGATATTCAGGCCAACATTCGCGTTGGTGGATTTTGGATTAGTGAAACTGTCATTTCTCCTGGCATACCTTGTCACTCCTGTTATGCCACCATAATCCCCAACGGTGCGTATGTCACTTTTCCACAAATGATCTTCAACGGGCAGTGTACCTGACCAACCAAAATCGGCAGACAAGGTAGCAGATGAAAGCCAGGTTAAACCGCTTAACAGATCGATCCCGTCAAATTTCCAGTCCACACCCAACGCCGGATATACCCCCCACCTTTCATCCTTCGGCAACTGAGATGTGCCGTCCAATCGTACAACACCTCTAAGCGTCAGGCCGTTGATCACTTCATAGTCGACGTCTGCAAAAAATGAGAATAAATTATTTTTCGAAAGAAAACTGCCGGCATCAATATCCTGCAGAGAAAAATTGTCACCGATGGTTTTTACAAAATTACTGGTCCCTTCCCCATCCCTGGTGGCGGAAACCTCTGTAAACTGCAGGTCACTGGCGATAATACTTTGGCCTAATGTAAAATTAAACGGCCTGTTATTGATATTTCTAAAATAGTTAATGGTATTCTCATTGATAATTCTCAACCTCCTGGAGGTAAATGAGCTGGTAAATATTTCGCCATTGTTGATGGTAGATGGAAGAAAAAAATCTCTTCTGCCGGTTTCATAATCAAGCCCCACCAGTGACTTGAGTTTAATGTGGTCAGTTAAATTGTATTTGATCCTGGTAGAATAAATGATATGATTATTGGTGTTATCATCTCTGACCTCATCGTCATCAATAAATATGGTGGGTGGAAACAACGTTGAATTGTCATTTTGAGGGAAGAAAGAATGTGAGAAAAGATTACTAGCGGCATTTCCCCTCTTGATAAGCCCGGCATGAAGATATACATCAAGAAAGAGCCTGTTGGTCACGTTATACCTGGTATTCAAATTAAGATTGTACCGCTGCAGTCCAACATCAACTCTTGAGCTTTCCTCGTTATAATATCCCAGATGCAAAAAATAATGACCATAGACACCACTATTTCCAATATTCAAATTATAATTCTGGGTAACTTTAGGCTCATAATCCTGTTCCTGCCAATCGGATTTGAACCCATAGAATGAATTCAGGCTATCAGTAAGCGCCGGAGGCAACGTTATCCCGTTGACGTCACCCGGTAAAACGAGTGCCTTGTCATAAAGACGGCGAAGTCTAATTCTTTCCTGGTTTCCGCTAATGGTTTGTCTCAGTTGCGGTTCAAAATTAACGCCCCCTGAAACATTTAAAGAGATCCTGGTCCGGTCGAACCCGCTTCCATCCCTGGTGGTAATTTTTATGACCCCATTGGAACCTCTGGCTCCATATAGCGCCAGGGAAGTAGCCCTGTTAAGAAGTTCAATTGATTCAATGTTCTCCGGACTAACCTGACTTAACGGATTGATCCGCGAGGCCATTGAAGGATCCAGATAGATGGGGATATCATTGATCAAAATAAGCGGTTTGTTATCAATATTCAGGGGCAGGGTATTGACCGAGGTGACGGACATTATACTTTGTACTCCAGGGGATCCAGTCCAGTTTTGTACAAAAAAACCTGACAACCGTCCCTGAAGCAGGTTTTCCAGGTCGGCGGCCGGTATGTCCTGCAGGTCTCTGCCTCTCACAATTTTGTGATTGATACCGGGATTTTCGCTTTCAGGAATTGAATCGTTTTCCAGTATAGCTGCATCCTGCAATTCCTGATCTATCCTTGTTACATCTCGGCCAATGGACCTGGTATTGGCTGCCAAGGCTAATTGTAACAAAATTAAACATGCCAAAAGCCTAAAACATAGTTTGGTTTTTGATCGTAAAATTTTTGTCATATTAATATAGGTTTTAATAATTATTCTGGTGCTGTAAGTCAGTTTATAAGAGCTGCCCTTTACTTTGGGAAATCATCATTCTCCGTAAAGTGCCAGCATTTCCGATTCGGAAAGAGCGTAATCAAAAACATAAGCCGTCGAGGTTTTTCCTTCATACCACAGACCATAGCTACCCGTTCCGTCCTGGGCTAATCGCATCGGAAGTCCACTGGTCATATCTCCCAAACCGGACATGTCAATAGCATCCAGTGCTACACCGTCCTGGTAGATAACTGCGCTACCGTCCCGGTCAAAGGTCACCCCGATCAAATGCCAGAAGCCATCGTTAATATCATTGCCGTTTGCATCAATACGGTTACCGTTCCCATCTCCTGCATTCAGTTTCCAATTGCTACCTATCTGAGCCAACAGGAAGCCTTTATTTCCTCCGCTACCCCAGTCCTTATCGCCGATAATGACAGGATCACTTTGAGAAGCTGTGGTATTTACCCAAACAGCTACGGAAAAATCGTCTGCAAACCTGAAATCGAGGTCGCCACCATCATTAATTGTTGCCAGATCCGGGTCGCCGTTGAAAGTCCTGACGATCCTGTGTTTTTGCCTCACAGTGTCCAATTCAATTGCCGTACCTGACTGATGATCAACATTTAAAAGCGATACAGTGCCATCATTTTTCCTTAATTGTACATTGAATAGCTCCTTATCCTCATTGATACCGGCGACCTCGCCGCTACTTAGCACATAATCATAAATTACCGGCTCGCTGGTCATTCCTTCATACCAAAGCCCATAGTTAGAAGTGCCATCCTGCGCCAATCTGATTGGAAAACCGCTATTCATGTTACCAATTCCCGACATGTCACTTCTTCCTACTTCCTCGCCATCCTGATAAATTACGGCATCACCATCTCTGTTAAAGGTAGCCACAAGGTTGTGCCACTGGCCATCGTTTATGATCCCTCCGGTAATATCAACCCTGGAAGCACCATCTCCTAAATTGAGTTTCCACTCAGTGCCTATATGGGCAAACAGGAATCCCGGATTTCCACCGCTCCCCCAATCTTTATCCCCAATGATGACGGGGTCGCTGTTGGAAGATGTTGTATTTATCCAAATTGAGACAGAATAATCATCTGCATATCTGAAGCTTAGGTCATCGGAGTCTATCAGCGAGAGGTAATCATCAGTGCCATCAAATGTGAAGATATGACCGTATTTAAGGTCTTCTTTCTGTGCCACACCGGTGACCTGGGATTTTATTTCTAAAGTTTCTCCATTGCTTTTCTTTAGAAATGCCAGAGCCCTCGGCCTGACATTGGCCATGCGAAATGTAAAATCCAATGTTTGTACAGAGGCCGCTACGCCATCAGAAGCGTTATTGTAAGTAATAACAAACGACAATGTCCGGTCTTCACCAGGTCCAAATCCCAGATCATCGAAATTTGTTGAAAAATTGGCCACATATTGGTCGTTACCGTCAATTGTAGGATTATCGATCACCATCAAACTTTGATTGTCTCCGATCAGAACTTCTATCTTTTGGGGTTCAAGCTGTATTACTATATCCAATGATACATTGCCGCCAGGATTATACTGATCTTCTTTGCCCGGATCGTAAGGCAGGGCGGCCAATTCTTCTTCAGTGTATGGCGCCCCCGTTCTGGGATTGTCGTGGGAGATATAGGCTTCCTTACCTGTAAGCCTGTCATCTTTCGGCGTATCCTTTGATGGAGCTGCTGAAATAATCTCTGGTTCGTCACTTTCACAGGAGGAAATTATGATGATACCTGCCACAAGCATAACAGAAAGCAGTCCCATATTCAATTTCCAATCTGATGATTTTTGATTTGAAAATGTTTTAAGGCCTAGTAAAAGTTTTATCATATTATATATGGTTTTGTTAGTTATTGTCAATTCACCACAGCATCGATCATCAGTTTAATCTTTAAGGTGCACGAGCACAAAATTGTTACAAATAGTAAATTTTTTTCAAGTTATACAAATATTTAACAAAATTTACTAATATTCAATACATTTTTTGTTTTGTTAATCTTAATTTCCTGTTGTGATAATAGATTAATCTAAATAAAATTTTTAAATAGCTGATTATAAGTAATTTAACTTATATAAGATTTAACAACTGTCCATTTTACATTTTAATACTTCTAAAAAATTAATTTTAATTTAATCGCTTAAAATTGCGAATTAGAAGTAATTGGCTAAAGAAAAGTTTAATATTAGTAATTAATTGTGAGGTAAAAGTTAAGGAATTACTTAGCGCCTGGTTCAATATGCAACCGGATATTTCCTGAAGATTTAAAGCAAATTGGGTCTGGTTGTGCACCAGCTGCGACGTTCTCCGGCAGGCTATTCCTATTAAATTAAATTTTAAGTAAATTAAGGTGAGGTTAGGTGTATTTATGGCGCTTTGTCAATCAACCCGGATCTTGAAAAGTTCATACAATACAGGTATGAATTTATCATATTTATCAAAACAATCAGTTGTTATTTAAATATTAGTAAATTGTTATATTTTTAATAAGTATTATATTTACTATTGCTCCTATTTTGTTTAAGTAATTTTAATATTTGGAATAAAAAAAGTAATATGTTTAAAGATGACAGTCTCAGTAATATTGGGAAAAGGATCAAGGAAGAAAGGAGAAGAAAAGGGTTAAGCTTGCAAGAATTAGGAAAGTTAAGTGGTGTTACCGCCGGATTACTTTCCAAAATTGAGAATTTTAGGGCAGTTGCCTCCTTGCCTGTTCTTTTTAACATTGCCAAATCGCTTGAGGTAAAAATGTCTGAACTGGTAGAGGATGTAAAGAACGACAAGGAGTTTTCGTTTCTCCTGATCCGAAACAAAGAAGGTATTATTGAGGAGCGGGAAGATTCTGTTGGCCTCGTCTACGAGTCACTTATTCACCAGGATATTGGCAACATTAACTTTCGTACTAATATAGTCAGGGTAATGCCAAACACTTACCGGGAGCCTATCGCGACAGATGCCATGGAGTCGATTTACGTGATCAGCGGATCGGTAACTTACGGTATTGGTGATAATGAGATTCTACTAAATCAGGGAGATACATTTTATTTTGACGGCAGCTTTCCTCATTCAGTAAAAAATGACCTGGAGGTTGAAGCAGTCCTGTTTAAGATATATTTATTAAAATTAAACGGCAACTAAAATACCTTATTATTGTAGTTGGGGCTTAACATGATGAGGAAGATTAAATGCGTCTGCCACTCCCGAACATGAAACTTGTCCCTTGCATAAATTAAGACCTTTGCTTAATTCCATATGTTGCGCTACCGCTGTTTTCCAGCCAGACCCGGCCAGTTCAATGATATAGGGTAAAGTTGCGTTTGTAAGTGCCAGGGTGGAAGTATATGGTACGGCGCCTGGCATATTTGCCACACAATAGTGTACAATCCCATCAACGATGTAGGTAGGATCTTCATGTGTCGTAGGCCTGCAGGTCTCTATGCACCCACCCTGGTCTATGGCTACATCTACCAGCACCGTACCCCGTTGCATATCTTTCAACATATCTTTGGTTATCAATTTAGGTGCTTTGGCTCCTGGTATCAGCACTGCTCCGATAATCAGATCCTGATCCTTGATCATTTTGCGAATATTGTACTCATTGGAGACCATGGTTTTAACATTTGCCGGCATAATATCTGCCAGATACCTGAGTCTTTTCAAATTTGAATCCATGATGATAACATCCGCTCCCAGCCCCGCAGCCATCTTTGCCGCCTCAGTACCGACCACACCCCCTCCGATAATCAGCACCTTCGCCGGCAATACTCCGGGCACTCCTCCCAGCAGGATCCCTTTTCCCATCATTGGTTTTTCCAGATATTTTGCTCCTTCCTGCACAGCCATTCGTCCGGCCACCTCAGACATCGGCACCAATAACGGCAAACTCTTATCTTCATGCTCAACGGTCTCGTATGCTATGCACACCGCCTTTTGATTAATCATAGCCTGTGTCAGTTCAAGACTCGAGGCGAAATGAAAATAGGTGAACATAACATGCCCACTGGTAATCAGGTTATATTCCCGGGAAACCGGTTCCTTGACTTTGACTATCATCTCACCCATTTCATAGGCTGCCTCAATATCCGGGGTAATTTTGGCCCCTGCCGCAGTATAGTCGTCATCTCCGAAGCCACTACCATGGCCGGCTGTATGCTGGACATAAACTTCATGTCCCCTTTTAACCAACTCTCTTACTCCAGCCGGGGTAATGGCTACCCTATTTTCGTTATTCTTTATTTCTTTAGGTACGCTTATGATCATTTTTTAAATATTGAAAGTATGATTATTTATTTATTATGGCGCCTGGAAAATATTAAATTTCGTATGTGACAACGGCCTCCGCATAACCTGGCATTTTATGAGATCAGCAAGTGCTTCAAATCATAATTTCGGTATTGGGTGGAAAAACAGCTGATCAAATTACAGCCGGTATATTACCAGTAAATGGCATTTTCTATATTCTGAATCAAATTTTCAATGTCATCAGGAAAAACATGCCCTATATTGCCAATTCTAAAAGTATCAGCTACGGAAACTTTACCTGGATAAATTACAAACCCATTTTCCTTGATCCTGCCATAAAATTTGTTAAAATCATAAATGTCATTTTTAGGATTATTAAAGGAGGTAATGATCGGGGATTGATAAGGTGGAGGTAGTAAACAGCTAAAGCCAAGCTGCTGCATTCCCTCTACCAGTTTTTTATGGTTGGACCGGTATCTTTCATATCTTTTTGCAACCCCTCCTTCATCTTCAAGCTCTTTCATGGCCTGCATAAATGCCCGAACGGTATGGGTGGGAGAAGTATATCGCCATTTTCCGTGTGAATCCTCCATCGTTTTCCATTGATCATAGAGATCCAATGACAGCGATCTGGCGAATCCTTTTGTCTTTTCCAATTGTCCCTGACGGGCGATCACGAAACCAAATCCGGGAACACCCTGTATACATTTGTTGGCACTGCTGATCATGAAATCTATCCCGATCTTATCAACATCTATTGGGATCCCGCCAAAACTACTCATAGCATCTACTATAAATACTTTGTCATGGGACTTTACGATCTCCCCAATTTTCTCAATGGGATTCAACATTCCTGTCGTAGTCTCGCAATGTACCACTACCACATGGGTAATGGCTTTGTCTTGTTGCAAGGTTGCTCTCAGCAACTCCATGTCCGGCAATGCTATTTCCCCGCTATCATGTATTAAAGTATCGATCTTCAATCTATTGGAAATTTGAGCTAACCGATTGCCATAGGCGCCGTTTGCCAGTACCAACAGTTTACCATTTGGCGGCACAACACTACCAATGGTGGCTTCAACACTGAAAGTTCCGCTACCTTGCATCAACACCGAAGTATATTCAGTGGTGTTAGTGGTGGCTATATCCACCAACCCACTTCTGATTTTCTGGACTACACCGAGGTTATAGTCATCATCCCAGGTACACCAGTCTCGTAGCATCACAGCCTTTACAGATTTGGAAGTGCTCAGTGGTCCGGGGGTTAAAAGCAGATAGGGATTTTCAGGAAAGTTATCTGTAATCATATTAATTATCTTAGAACTAATAATTGCTTTTTCACTAAGAATTAAAATTATAAACTATTTTACTAATATTAAAATTATTTAATATATTTTTGATAAATATTAAATAATCGTATGTTATCTACAAAACAAAAACAATGGCGAATAAAGGTTTTTGCCGTCACCTGGTTGGCCTATGCGGCTTTCTATTTTTGCCGTAAAAATTTCAGCGTGATTATGCCGATGATCTCTGAGGATTTTAACTATAGTAAAGATGATCTGGCTATTCTCATTGGCGGATACAGCCTCAGTTATATGTTCGGGCAATTTTCAAATGGGTTTCTGGCTGATAAATTTGGCCCCAGGTTAGTTGTTACCATCGGCATGATTGTTTCTATCACTGCCAATGTAATGATGGGTTTATCAGGTACGTTTGGGCTTTTATTATTTTTTATGGGTTTAAACGGGTTAGGCCAATCTTCAGGTTGGCCTGGGCTTATCAAAAATATGGCCACCTGGTTTAGAAGAGATGAGCGCGGTATCGTCATGTCATGGTGGACCACCAATTATGTTATAGGCTCCTTTGTGGCCACTATTTTTGCAACCTACTGGGCCACCAGTCAAACACTTTTTCCAGACCTTGGATGGAAACCAGGTTTCTGGGCGCCATCCGTTATTCTCCTGATTGCTACCATCATATATGGTCTTTTTACCAGAAACCGGCCACCTGATGCGGGGCTTCCTGTCATTGTAAAAGAGGAAGACACGGGTTCGGCCAGCACCGGATTTGACAAAAAAATATTAAGAGAGGTTCTCAACCACCCTACCATATGGATAGCATCCGGCATTTATTTTTTATTGAAAATGACACGTTATGCCTTTCTCTTCTGGTTACCTTTATATATGACGGAAGCGCTGAGCTATGATAACAGCACTGCGGGGTACATGTCGTCGGTATATGAACTGACGGGTTTTCTTGGTGTCATCGCAGCCGGTTATTTGTCAGACAAAATATTTAATTCCAAACGGTTTCCTATTTCTACCATTATGTTAGCCGGATTGGCCGTATTATGCTTTCTGCAACCGATGCTTTCGCAAATGGGGATGGTTGCTACGGCTATCTCTATCGGGCTAATAGGTTTAACGACATATGGTCCTGATTCTATTATTTCCGGTGCTGCGGCAATGGACATCGGAGGTAAAAGGGGAGCAGCCACAGCCGCCGGTGTTATCAACGGCGTAGGCTCCACCGGGCAACTCTTATCGCCTTTTGTAGTCGCATTCGTGTCAAATACTTTCGGTTGGGATGGCCTCTTTTACTTATTCGTAGTTTTGGCCCTTTCCGGCGCCATACTCTCAGCTTTGAGGTGGAATTTTGGGGGTACTTCAAAGCCAGAAAAATCTTCTTAAGTATCACAATCCCTTTTTACCGGGAATTGATATGTATATGTTTGCGATTTATAAGTAAAAGTAAAGCAAGTTATACCGGTGAGTTGCTTCAGCAGACACCCACAGAAATTCATCTGAATTTCCCAATGCCCTGTCATTGGAAAAGTTAAATCTTATCCGGGAAAATTATTTTTGGAAGATAAAAATGACATTAATTAGTGTTAATGCTATCATCAACCAAACTAATTGTGTTCTCCGTTGGAAAACCGGCAGGCACCTTGTAGGTTACATTTTCTCTTGCCAGCCATTCTACCGCCCGGATAAGGACGGTTTGATAACCGATACAGCGATAGCTATCCGGATAAACCTCTCCTTTCCACAAATGTCCTAAACTGGAGTTATAAACACGTCCCTTGCCATAGTTCACAACCCATTCTACCGGCCAGGATTTGCGGGTTACCGGATCATAAGAATAGGACAATACTGTAAGGTTTTCAGCGGGTCCGCGTGCATATTTGTAAAGTTCCATATTCGGGGTTTTCCATGCATTGGGAAATCCTTTATGGATGGGATGCCTGTTGAGAATTTTTATGACAGCATCGTACCTGTCGCCATGAAAAGTATTTTTGCCCTCTCCCTTTGCGATTTGAAGCACTTTTTGTTGCTCACCAATCATCAATGCCACACCTTGCTCTTTTTTCCGCCAACCCAGCCCAATCATTCGGTTATATTCCTCCCAATGGGCAAATGCATTATTTGCCGAGTGCAGTATGTAGAGACCTCCCCCATTTCTAACATAATCCTCAAGCTTTTTTTCAACCCGGGCGGGCCACCGCCATTCCTGCCGGTTGATGTTATTGGTATTTTGAATCACCACATCAAAATCGGTGAATTCAGGCTGCCATTCAGCCCATTTCTCATTGTCGAAATCGGAGGGAGCGGTTGACACAAAGACTTCAAATAACCCCGCTTTCCCGAGGATATGCCGGGTCACTTTGGTGGTCTGCTGCCAATCATGATTGCTAAATCCGTCGACAATGAGTACTTTGATTACTTGTTTGGAGTCCTTCTTCTGCTGGGCTTGTGAGATGAACGAGCCAATAAGGAAAGTCAGGAAAATCAGTTTTTTTATCATGTCTTTTAAAACAATCGGTAATCGATAACAATTCATACAATAGGTACCGGTTTGATACTATGGCATTTTCCAATAGTAGGGCTCTCCTGCGTTCAATTTAATTGTCTCGAAGCTTTTCCCGTATCTTATCACACCAGTCTGATTTAACTTCGATATAACGCGTGCCTCTGTTAAGGTATTATTTTTCCATTTTAGGTCTACCTCAAATCCTCCTCTGGCCTGCAACCCACAAATTTCTCCTTCATCCCATTGCCCGGGTAAGGCTGGTAAAAGATGAAGCACCGGAGTCTCCGGATCGCAATTTAACGTATTTGATTTAATATCACCAGCTGTAAAATGAGATTGCAGAAGCATTTCAGTGACACCCATGCAAAAGCCGGTATTACCATCCAATTCATATACATTCGATTTAGCGCCGGCTGTTGGAGGGTGAATTACCATTAAGTTATCTTCCGTAAGTAAGCGCATCATTTCCCCTACGTGACTATTCGCAGCGTCAGCCTTCCACAAGCGTGCGGCATTAAGGATTAATAAAGATCTCGCCCAGCCGGTATCTTCCCATTTGTCCTTTGGCGTTAAACGAGATAAAACAGATCGCCAGGCAGCTTCAGCCAACCTGGGTGTGACCTCGGGTTGGATGGACGCAAATGGAAAAACACCAAGCAAATGTGTCATATGCCTGTGATGTGGTAAGGCTTCCTCATGATCGAAATACCATTCCTGAAGTTTCCCTTTGGTGTCAATTTTATAAGGAGGCAATTTATTGATCGTCGCTCGTACCTTTTTGGTAAACCCGGTATCTTCACCCAAAACGGTACCAGCGGCAACGCAAGATTCCAACAATTGCCTGATAATTGCCAGATCGCCTGTTGGCATCATATCAAGCGTATAGTCCTTGCTACCTACCCGGAACTTGTTTTCCGGTGAACAGGCCGGTCCGGTCACCATATAACCCGTTGCAGGGTCTTCAAACATATAGTTCATAAAAAATTCGGCACTACTTTTCAATACCGGATAACCATGTTTTTCAAGAAATTGGCGATCCTTTGTAAATGTGTAACGATCCCATAAATGTGAAGCAATCCAGGCACCAGCGGTAGGATGAAGTCCCCAATAGGTTGACCAACCTGGCCCGGTAAACCCCCAGGGGTTGGAAACGGTATGAGCAACCCAGCCGTTAACACCATATACTTCCTTTGCTGTTTTTTTGCCAGAGGGCACCAGCGTATTTTCAATCCAATGAAACAGGGGAGCAGAACATTCGCGAAGGTTGGTTGTTTCGGTAAGCCAATAATTCATCTGTGTGTTGACATCCAGGTGCATATCACAGGTCCAACCAATTTGGCAGGCAACATTATCGTTCCAAATACCTTGAAGATGGCTGGGTAATATAGAGTTTTCCCTGCTGCTTGATATCGTCAGATATCTGGCATATTGATACATCAGCGGAATCAGACCAAGATCGGTCCCTCCATTGGCGACATTTTTGACGCGTTCGTCTGTGGGAATTTTTTGTAGAGAATCGACACCAAGGGAGAACTTCATTCGATGAAACAGTTTCCTGTAATCCATCTCGTGATCAGTTCTAATTTGATCAAAAGATTTTTTTCCGGCAATAGCTATTTTCTCAGTGCAGTATTTTTCCGGATTGCTATCGCCAAAGGTTGTGGCTGTTGCCACCAGAATAGTGACATCCGAAGCGTTGGCTATGTATAGCTTACTATCTTTCAATACGGTGGAACCATCATTATCAATAACAGAAACCATCGAATAAGCATCTGCACCGGTCTGACCATCACTATGCTTTTGTTCTCTGGCCTGGCATTTAAAAATTAAATCCTGGCCGGAATCTGAGATTTCGACCGGACGTTCAAATCCATCTATTTCCACTTGAAAATTCAGGGCTCCAATCTTATTGGTTTTAAAATGAAAGGCAATAATACCATCCGTATTAGATGCCAGGTATTCCCTGGTATAAGTAACATCGTCTATTTGGTAGGCAACTGTGGCGGAGGCGTTTTCCAGATTTAAGCTTCTCTTATAAGTGGTAGTTGTACTCTCATGTTCAAAAGTAATTTTCAAATTAGCCATCGGCAAATTAGTGCCATAATTGGATTTACTGGCTAAAATATTCTCAGATAAAGAAGTAGCTAGTTGATAGTTCTTCGAAAGCAACGCCTGCCGAATGGCCGGAAGATGCTCGGATGCCCCCTCTTTCAGATGATCTGAAACTGCACCGGAATAATAACTATTCTCTGTAAGGCTAATCAATTCCTCCTTCACACCGCCGTATATCATAGCTCCTTGTCGGCCATTACCAATAGGAAGTGCCTCAAACCAGCGCTGGGCCGGCGACGAAAACCATAATTGATTTTGAAAGCTTTTTTCTTCCGTTGAACAGCCAAAAATAAAGGCAAATATTATTATTCTCCAGGCAATCTTCATATTATTCTTTATTCATTGATGAGACAACAATTATAGGAAGTTATTAATTATTAAACTATTTCATCAAAACGACTGGTTAACCGACGGCTACTGCTCAAATGCCCGAGGATTGTACCAGTTCGAATTTTAAACACCCATCCGGTTAATCGCAATGCCTGTACACACGTCTATTTTTTATGGCGCGGAGGCATCTGTCATTCACTAATCTTAGCAAACACATCAGTTTTATTTGTCCAACTCGGTTTTCATTTGTGCTTTTAATTCCATCAAAGGTTTTATCCATTTTTCAGGGATTTGACCGGTCCTGTCAGGCGGGACATTCAAAAGGAAGTTGACGCGATTATCCAGGCAACTTCTGAATTTTTCAACGAGCTCGCTCATTGGCTTCACAGTATCATCTGCTTCCCAAAACCATTCATTGCCAATGGGCATGTTTGACTCGGCAGGTAAGTACACCGGCTTTTCCAGGATGTTCCAAACCGGGTCATAAGGTTCCGCAGGGTAATAGCGTTCCAAGGTAAGTACATCCGTAGGCCATGCCTTCTCCGGTAGGAAAATCAGTTGATTGCCTTTTTGCTTTTTGCCATGATTCATGACGACCAGCATGTCCGGATATTTTTTGGTGATGTGGTCGTAAATAAATTTTCGATAACCGTTTCCCAGTACTATGGGAATATCAATCCAAAACTCGACCAGCGGGCTATACTTCTCAAGCAATTCGTCAATTTGAGCTGTCATGAAATTCTGATACAGGTGTGTAGTGTAAGGAGCCCCATCCAATGGTTCTTTTTCGGTCGGTGTTTGCATGGAGCCACTATAATTCTCGCTTTTATCCGGTGTGAGGCTGCCAAATAAATGGTGGTTATCCCAGGCACAATAATATATCCCAGGCTTTATCCCCTGTTGGCGGCATTCCTTTACAAAAGCTCCAACAACATCGGTAGTATCCTTGTTTCCGGCAACGGAATAGTCGGTATAAGCCGAGGGCCACAAACAATGGCCCGCTACATGCTTGGCTGTTAACACGGCATATTGCATACCGGCTTTTTTGGCTACGCTGATCCATTGCCCGACATCCAGGTCTGTCGGGGCGTAGGTGTCGAGAGGAGCATTGCCGTCGGGCAGCTCCTCCCCTACAAAAGTGCTCATGCCATAATGAATAAACATGCCATATTTTAAATCCTGCCACGCCTGCAATTGGTCTATCGACAGTCGTTGGTGCGTCTCGGATTGCTCCTGGTATTTGGTACTACATTGGTAGAGCAGCCACGGCACCAACAAAGTTAACACGACCGGTATAAATGCCCACCTGAAAGATTTTTTGATCACCACCTTTATGCCTTTGGTTTAGTAGAAAATCACTTTTTAATACCGTCAATTTTTAAAGTCCAGGCGTATTCACACGGCAACCCGGAAGGGTTTACCTGCGGAATTTCAATGATTATATTTTTGCCCGATTGCTTCCATTTTAAATTTTCAGCTATTCCCAAAAGGTGCACCTTAGCCGATGGTTTGGCCGTTACATTTTTCACTACAAATTCGCCCCCGGGAAATACCGGGCAAATACCGTATAATACATCATCTTTTTGTGTAAAGAATATCTCCTTGGTAGCAAAACCCGGATCCGGAGCAACTGTCAATTTCATCACGTCATATTTCACCTTATACCGCCCTCTTTCGGCGTCGGCAACTTTTCCTTTGGTCCATTGGCAGGTTTCTTTCCAAATGTCGGTACCGTAAATAGCCTCACCGTTTACTTCGAGCCACTTGCCCATCTCGAGCAGGCGTTCCTGCATGATCACAGGAATACGGCCATCGGCTGTCGGCCCGATGTCGAGCAGAAAGTTTCCTCCCCGGCTTACAATGTCGATCAGCATGTACAGTAATTCCTGGGTAGAGTTGTAATCTTCAATATTCTCAGTTCGGCTATATCCGAAGGAATGTGCCATCCCCCGGTTTTCCTCCCATGGGTTATCGGCATTTGGCATCCCTGAACCATATTCAGTGGTATAATAGCCGCCATGGTGATGGCGTGTCTCTTTTCCCCAGCGGTCATTGATAACAACATCGTCTTTGCTGGCTGATTCGTTGTACAACCAGGAAAGCAGTTCTGTCGCCTTCCAGGTAGTGTGCGGATAATCCCACTCACCGTCGGTAAATATCAGAGAAGGTGAATATTTCTGAACTACATCTTTGAACTGGGGGACCATATGCTTTTCTACATAAAGGTCAACATTTGCTGTGTACAATGGGTTGAACCACTCATAAAGTGAATAGTAAATGCCCATCTTTACGTCGGTTTTTCTTACCGCTTCCGTGAGCTCACCCAACAGATCGCGGCCAGGGCCGGAGTTGGTAGAACTCCAGGGCCTGCCCCAGGATTGGTCAGACTCTTTGCTCGGCCACAGTGTGTACCCGTCGTGGTGCTTGGATGTCAATACCACATATTTTGCTCCTGATTTTTTAAAAATATCTGCCCATTGATCCGGGTCGTACAATTCGCAGGTGAACATAGGTACAAAATCGGGATAGGTGAAGTTTTCACCATATACCTTGTTGTGAAAATTTTTGGTAAGGGTATGTCCCTGCCTTTCTCTGCCCGGGTTCACAAGGTTCATCCAATACCATTCTGAATACGCTCCTACTTTCGAAAATGCAGGTACGGAATAAGGTCCCCAATGAATAAAGATTCCAAATTTAGCATCTGTATACCATGACGGCATCGGGCGACTGTCAATGGATTTCCAGTTGGCCTCGTATTTGGTTTGAGAAAATGCCTGACTGGAAACCAACAAAATTGTTATAAGAATTAGTTTTTTCATAGTCAAATTAAAATGTGTGTTGAATTTTCAAATCATTGTTTAATCAAGCGTATTGCATGTCCTCCACCGGGTGCAATTTTCGCGTTGATGATATCGTCTTTGGTGACCGTAATTTCGGTCACGGTATATGCTTCCTGGTTGTGTAAATAATGAGAATCGGGAGCATCTTCGAATAGGGTTGCCTTGTAGTTTGCGCCTTCCTTTAAAAATGATAAGTTGATGGTCACTTCTCTTGCCTCCCGATTGGTTAAGGAACCTATATACCAATTATCCCCTTTCCTTCTTCCGACCGTCACAAATTCATCAAGGGCGCCATCCAAAATCCGAATTTCATCAAATGTGTCGGGCAACGTTTTTATAAAATCAAATAAATCCGATTTTTCAGTATATTCTTCCGGCGCATCCGGCAACACATGGATGCCACTAAACAACGCCCCTAATTTGGCTACTTCAGCGGCAACGGTTCCGGGGATTTTTTCAAAAACCCGGTGGCGGGACTCGGCGCCTTCGAAACCAAACCAACCATTACACATATCCAAAGGACCGGTAATCATATTGATAAAAACCTGGTTAACCACAGTTTCGGGAAAGTAAGAGCGTTTGGCATCTGCCTGCGAATGTCCATATTCGCGTGTAACCAGATTTGGCCAGGTTCGGCGATCTCCACTCGGCGGCAATGGACCATCGTGGAAATTTACGGTCAGCTTGTATTTGGCACAGAGCTCTACTACCTTTCTGGTATAGGTTACCTTTTCCTGTCCCTGGCTGGTCATAAAGCCATATTTGACCCCGGCTGCCCCCCATTCGCTAAACTGTTTTAAGATCTTTTCAAGTCCAAATTTCTTGGCCCCCACATCATTTAAATAAAGAATTATGCCAACGCCTTTACTTTTGGCATAGGCCATATTCTCCTCAATGTTTATGCCTTCGGTAGCTGATGTCGGATCCGCATCAGGAGAAAACTCAGGACCATACCAATCGGCATCCATTAACAGGTAACGAATATTGTTTTCAGCAGCAAAATCAATAAAGCGTTTATGGGATATTGTATTCAATCCATAGGTAAATCCATCACCTGCCTCGTAACCCCAAACCCGCCAATCCCATACGGCCTTGCCGGGCTTTATCCATGATGGGTCCTCTATGGTACAGGGAGGGTTTAAGTTGACCAACGTATTCGATTCTACCAAATCTCCGGGTTTGTCACCAAGTAAAAGAACCCGCCATGAGGTTTGAGCGGGTGTTTTTCCCCGCGAGATATCCATCTCACATTTTAAGGAATATGGCTGATCACCTCTTATTAAATTAAAATGGGCAAAATCATAGATTGCAGCCTCCAATAAGGCAAGATAAACCTCGTCACTTCGTCGAATGACAGTTGGTGTATACCTGGTCTCTTCCGGATAGTTACTTAATGGAATAGGTCCAATGTTATGTCTTTCACCATTGGCGGACCAAAATGTGTGATCTTCCGGAAAAACAAAGGCCGTTTGATCTTCAGTGATCGTAAAATCCTGAAAGCCTTCTTGCTCCGGAAGGACGTAACGAATGGCCATGGCATCATCATATAAGCGGATAATAACGCCACATTTATACGAACTCTGGGCTTCTGCCTGCAGCCAGAAAGTAGCTTCATTATACACGTCGGCAATGCTCGAAAACTTATCCCAGGTTGGCTGCCAGGTACTATTTCCACTACCGGAAACCATCTCTGTCACTTTGAAGGGACCATCGGGCAGGTGCTCTAACCTGAGGCCAACAGGTGAGGGCTTTAATATTTCCCTGCCTTCTTTTTTCAGTGAAACGAATGGCTTCCCATTTTGCAGATTAAAGGAAGCAACTATTTGTCCGTTCGGAGATTGCACCGTGTTCTCTGCCACTTTAGTGGAACAGGTCCATGTCAACAACGCGAGACAGGATATTATCAGTGACGATATACTTCCTATGTATTTTTTATTCATTGAAATGATGATTATTGTTATTTACATAAAATTGACTTTCACACCCTGGATCAATATTATAAAGACTACATTTTGAAACAATGACCTGACGTACCGCTCACGGATTGTAATCAAGTCTCGAATATTTTTTAACCTTTGGGATGCGGTTCAAGATTGCCATTCAACAAATAGGATTTGCCCGCCACAGTTTCCAGCTTAAGCGTCTTGTCCCCATATACCAAATGGCATGTGTTGCCCCTTTTTGACAAAATTTTTATCACTTTTAATTTCCCATCTTCCCAGAGCATGGCCAATTCAAAACCTCCCCTGGCACGTATTCCCCTGATTTTTCCCTTGCGCAATGCTTTTGGCAGGGCAGGCAATAACTCAATCTTACCATTTTGACTTTGGAGTAACATCTCGTTGATACCTGCTACCGCTCCAAAGTTCCCATCAATCTGAAAAGGAGGGCATGCGTCAAATAAATTAGGATACGTACCACCTGGTCCTCCGTGTCCTACATATCTGGTGGGTTTAAGCAAAGTTTTTAATATTTTGAAGGCATGTTCGCCATCCAGCAGCCTCGCCCAAAGACTTATTTTCCATCCCAATGACCAGCCCGTACCTCCATCACCCCGAATTTCCAGGGACTTGCGGGCAGCATTCCATAACCCGGGCGTTTCCTCCCTGGTAAACCGGGCGCCGGGATAGAGTCCGTAAAGGTGGCTGACATGCCGATGCTGTATATCAGGTACCTTCATATCCCAATCATCCAACCATTCCTGCAATTGCCCCTCCGCGCCTATTTTATCAGGCGGCAATTGGGTAAGTGTATGCCTTAAAGTATCACTAAATTCTTTGTCTACACTTAAAATCTCCGCGGCCTTGATGCAGTAATCAAAAAGATCCCGGATTAGTTGCGTGTCCATGGCCGGTCCGGCACAAACACTTATGTTGCCCTCCATATGGCGATTTTCAGGAGAAATAGATGGGCAGGTAACCAGGAAATTGTTATCGGGGTGTCTTACCAGACTTTCCACAAAAAAACGTGCCGACTCCCTCATCACCGGATAGTGTAATTTCAGAAATGCCTCATCTTCCGAGAAAAGATAATGTTCCCAGAGATGCGTGGATAGCCAGGCACCGCCGGTAGGCCATATTCCCCAGGAGGCACCATCCAGCGGTGTGGTTGTTCTCCATATATCCGTATTATGGTGAACGACCCATCCGTTCACTCCCCAGTTATTCTTCGCTGTCATACTGCCTGCTTCGGACAGTTCCCGGATGGCTGTAAATAAAGGCACTGTACATTCCGCCAAATTGCTGACTTCTGCCGGCCAATAATTCATTTCAAAGTTAATATTGCATGTATACTTGCTATCCCAGGGAGGGTTTGGCTGATGGTTCCACAGCCCTTGTAAATTCGCCGGCTGGCTATGGTGGCTGGAGCTGCTGATCAATAAATAGCGACCGTACTGATAATGCAAAGCCACCAAACTGGGATCTACTTCTTCCTGGAAGAGGGATAAACGTTCGTCTGTAGGTAAATCCGAGGTCCCGGTTGATTCCAGGTTAAATTCAAGGCGATTAAATAAACGTTGGTGTTCTCTGATATGATCTTCTTTAATAATTTCATAATTATCCTGTCCAATTAATGCCAGTGTACTGTTACATTTATGAGACGCATCTCCTGATACGTCTTTGTAATTTATAAAATTGGTAGCTGCGAATAAGAGTAAGGTGACATTACTGGCTCCGCGTACCTGAATAGTCGAATCATTTACGCTACTACTCCCGTCATTTTCCAGCACATTGAGTATCGTATGAAATTGTAATTCGCTTGTCCTTCCTTTTTTATCCGGCGCTTTCCCTGACAATATTAAATGTTTGGAATCCAAGGCGCCTGACCTGGCTCCTATCTCGTTTTTAAATGAAAGGGTGAAATTCAACGCTTCTTTTTTGCTGGCCTCCATGTGAATCACAATGGCCTTATCCACCGGCGTGGAAAATACCTCTCTGCGATAGTTAACGCCGGCGGCGGTGTAGCTGACTTCGGCAATAGCTGTTTTTAAATCGAGTGACCTCCGGTAGTCCGTTACCGCTCCGATCCCATCTAATGCGATATGAAGGTCGCCCATCGGCAAATAGGGCATTTGTGCGGGTCCGATCAAATGTTTGTTGATATGATCATGTGCTTCTTTATATTGACCAGCAAATACCAGTTCCCTGGCTTTTGGCAGTTGTTTTTTTGTTTCCGGGTTACTGGGATTGATTGGCCCCCCTGCCCAAAAGGTGTCTTCATTAAACTGAATACGTTCTGAAACCGGGTGGCCAAAAACCATGGCGCCCAGGGTGCCATTACCCACCGGTAAGGCCTCTTCCCAAATTTCAGCAGGTTCATCGTACCATAATTTCAGGTCTGATTGCCAGGAACTTTCTTTAGCAGGTGAGCAACCTGCTAAAACAATCACAAGTATTAACAACAGGTTTTTTTTCGTCTTCATCTGGCAATCGGTTTTAGATAAGTTATTATTTAATAAGGCTCACAATTAAATACCTTAAATTGTCTTATTTCAACTGGGTCCATGACAGATTCCAAACACTTAAATCTGATTTTACTTGTCACCACGGGTTCTACGCGGTCAATTTTTTTATGGCCGATGGTTTCGTAACCGGGATTAGGATTATATGGAGGTTTTGCTATCGGAAAATGATTGGCCGCTTTTAAGGTTTGCCATTTCCCATCAACAAGAGCTTCCAGGGTGTACTTTACCACTTTTTGTCCGTTGGCAATATTCTCCATCAACATCACGGTATTAATCTCTTTTGGTTCTTTCCACGATAATTCAACGACATCACCAGTTTGAATTTCAGGTAATTCAGCAATCGGATTGGCAAACCTCTCTTTTATTTCATCTCCAAAAGCCTTGGCAGCCGCAACGATATCATCGGGTATAAGCCCACGATTATCGGGTGGCAGGTTAATAATTGTATTTGCCCCTAAACCTACCGTGCGGTAATAAAGGTCGATATGTTCTGATAAAGTTCGGGGTGTGGTAACTTCCGGGTGCCAGAACCAACCACCTTTGTGAAAAGCCCAGTGTGTCGTACATTCACGAACTCTCCAAAACTTCCCGCGTGGGTGCCCCTTACGGACTTCTTTCTCCAATAAACCATAATCATTTTCGACAGTCACATCGTTTTCATTCGCACTGGGACGGGTGTATTTGGTGCCATCAACCGTATTTACAGCATTCCACATGGGATAAACTACCTGGCCCGACTCATTTCCCGGCACCCACGTTTCAGGTCCCATAAAAACCATATTGGGCTGAAGTTCGGCAGCGAGGTCGGTCATAATCCGCCAGATCTGTTCCCCGCCTTTACAACCCCAGTGATCAGACCACATGAAATCCACGTGGCCATAGTTGGTGAGCAGCTCGGTAAATTGCTGAACCTGAATTTTCTTATACCTTTCATAGCGCTCTTTATCCTGAAAAGCAATGTTTACCAGGGAGTCCCTGTTATCAGCCCAACCTATATATCCGTCGTACCAACTTAGCGCCGCATGTGCATCGTGGCTGGCCGTATGGTAAAATCCTATTTTCATACCGTATTTTCGGCATGCATCCACAAACTCACGGGCAATATCGCCGTTCCCTTTTTTGTAGGGGCTATTGGCAATGGTATAATTCGTAGATTTTGAGGGCCATAAACAGAACCCTCCTTCATGGCGTACCGTTAAACATGCATACTTAGCCCCCAGGGCTTTCGCCGTTTTTACCCATTGCTCAGTATCCAGTTGTGTAGGATTAAATTTTGAAGGTGGTTCTTTTCCATCGCCGTGTTCCTGACCGGTAAACACATTTAATCCAAAATGAATAAAAGCGCCCACTTCCCAATCGGCAAAATCTATTTGTTTAGGTGTTGGTTTAGCCAATAGAGTGTTTTGCGCCACCAGGGAATGAGACAATAAGGGCAGGAACAGACATAAAAAAATAAAGCTAAGGTCTTTCACTATTTATGGATTTAAAAATTTTATTTAATTAACCTAAGTTCTGTATTAACATATTTTGTTTCAGCGCTTGCCAATATTGTTTATAAGCATTTTAGTAGGTATTTAAGTCGAATCACATTAGTTGCGAACAGTTAAAACCGTTTTTTTAAGGTCAACAGCGTTTACACCTACCATAATTTCAAATTCTCCAGGCTCCACTTTCCACTCCCCGTCATTCCAATATTCCAATTGTTGCGGGCCAACCTCCAATGCTACCTCACCGGTTTGACCGGGCTCCAGGGTAATCCGCGCAAAATTTCTCAGTTCTTTTAATGGTCTCACCCGGGTGGACATCAGATCCCGAATATATAGCTGCACAACCTCCTCTCCCTTGTAAGACCCTGTATTACTTACCTTCACGGTGACAGTCGCTTTTTCGCCCACCGCAATTGTTTTATGGCTCAGTACGGGGGAACCCAACTCAAAGGAAGTATAACTTAGTCCAAAGCCGAAGGCAAACAGTGGCTCATGGTTAGAATTATAAATGTTTCGGGGCCTGCCTGTTTCCAGTTTATTGTAAAACAATGGTACCTGGCCTACATTTCGCGGAAAGCTGATGGGCAGTTTTCCACTTGGGTTCACTTCGCCAAACAGCACATTGGCAATTGCCCTGCCTGTTTCCTGCCCTAAATACCAGCCCTCCACAATGGCTTTAGCGTTTTCGGCAATCCATTCTATAGAAAGGGGGCGCCCGTTCAACAAAACAACTATATATGGTTTGCCGGTCGCATGAATCGCTTCCACCAGCTTCTGCTGCGGTCCCGGTAACCCAAGGTCATCTCTGTCCTGGTTTTCCCGGCAGGTTTCTTCAGACCCGCCAATGGTTACAATCGTTATATCCGAAGCGCTTGCCAGCCTGACAGCTTCGGGAATATCGGCCGTAGAAGCGGTAAAATCACATCCTTGCGCAAATGCTACCTCGGTGTCATCTCCCAGATAGGCCTTCAGGCCATCCACAATGTTCACATAATATTTTGGCAAATCCGGTGAATAGCCGCCTAACCGCATTGCTTTTCCATTGGGCCCTACAACTGCAATCTTTTTATAGCTACCCTTTTTCAAAGGCAAAAGGTGCTCCTCATTTTTAAGTAAAACAATAGATTTATGAGCTACTTCAAGGGCCAGGTCGTTGTGATCCTGATTGAACACGGTTTCCCGCCAGTCATCTTCCGGAATGCCCACATAGAGGGCCTTCTTAAACATCTCGGCATCCTGTTGCGAAACCTTATCAGGCTCTCCATGGTCGGGGTGTTTAATAACATCAAACCGCTCGTCTTTTGAAACATCTTTATCAAATAATCCCATTTGAAATTTGGCACGTAGTACGTGGCTGACCGCGTTGTCCACCAATGGCTCCGGAATTACTCCCTTGTCCACACCACCTATTAGAAAATCTCCGTACATACGATGGTCACTCCATCCCTGGAAGAGTGCCAGTTCCTGATGGATACCAGCTTCCAGGCCTTTCCTGGCTGCATGTTGCCAATCGGGTACGTAATGAAATACCCGTTTCAGAGAACGCAGGTCCCCATTGTCCGAAACCACCAGGCCATCCCAGCCCCACTCATTTCGCAAAACATCATTCATAATATGATTATTCGCATGGCATGGCACCCCATTTAACAAATGATGGGCAGGCATAATAGCGCCTACTTTAGCTTCCTGAATGGCCATTCGAAAGGGATATAAATGTATATTGTGAAGTGTATAATCAGATATATCATGTGCTGCTCCGTTATCTCCGGCCATAGGTTCTCCATCGGCCACAAAATGCTTTGCAGTGGCCATAATATGATTTTCATCAAATCTTTTATCGCCCATTCCCTGTAATCCCCTGATATAGGCCGCGCCAATTTTTCCGACCAAATAGGGATCTTCTCCATAACTTTCTTCCGTCCGTCCCCAACGTATGTCACGCACTACGGCCAGCATGGGTGTATAACACTGATGGATGCCAAAGGCCCTCGATTCCTTTGCTACAACATGTCCCATACGTTCAATTAAATCCAAATCCCAGGTACTTGCCATGGCTATCGCCTGCGGAAAGACGGTGGCACTATCCATTTTGATTCCATGCAGGCATTCATTGGCACTGAGGTTTGGAATGCCCAGCCGCATATTGGCATTGGGGTATTGGGTTGCCAGCTGATGTACTTTCTCCTCGAGTGTCATCTGGTCGATCAGGGCCTGAATTCTTTGTTTTGAGGTATTGGGTTCCTGGTGGTCGGGATTTTTGCATGAAGGAATGACCCCAGCGCTAACCATCAAAAAAAGTATCAGTTTCAAGAGTTTCATATTATTCCTTTATTTCAAAGTTTTCGGATAACCGGATGTCTTCAGAAGAACTGCCCACCATCACTTTAAATACACCGGGCTCTACCACAAAGTCCATGTCCTCATTATAAAGAGCCAGGTCATTGGGTTTAAGGATAAAACTAACAGTTCTGGTTTCTCCCGGAGACAAGGTTATCCTTTCAAATCCTCGCAATTGCTGTTCGTATACAGTAACACTCGAAGTTTCATCGGAAAAGTAGAGTTGCACGATTTCATCTCCTTTCACCCTGCCTGTGTTGGTAATATCCACTGATACCGTTATATCCCCTATCCCGTTTTGCTTTTTCTTACTTATCCTTAGCTTATCATACTGAAAGGAGGTGTAGCTAAGACCGTATCCGAATGGATACAAAAAGCCTCCAACCCTCGTTTTACCGGATCCATTTGGGCCTTTTGCCGGTTGATTGGCCTGGGCTCCGGGTTTTGAGGGAAAATTCATTGGAAGCTGCCCTACCGTCTTTGGAAATGATACCGGTAACTTGCCCCCCGGATTATACGCTCCGACCAACACATCAGCAACGGCTGCGCCTCCGTATTTTCCCTGGAACCAACCCTCTACCACCGCCGGAACATATTTGTTGATCCAGTTGATGGCCATCGGACGACCATTAATCAATACCACTACCACAGGAGTACCCGTTTTGTAAATAGCTTCCACCAGTAATTGCTGATGGCCGGGTAGTGCCAGCGAGGTGCGAGACCGGGACTCTCCCACGGTTTCCTCATCATCACCTACCACCACAATTGCCAGGTCTACTGTTTTGGCCATGGCCACGGCCTTGTCTATTTCCAGCTGTTCGGACGTTGTTGGCGGTTGCGGAATAATTTCGCTATCGGGCCAGTGTTCGTCAAAAAAATCACACCCTTTGGTATACTTGACTTTCACATTTTTGGGGAATTTTTCTTTGATGCCGTCCAGGACTGATACGACCTCAATATTGGAGGGGCCGTACCGGCTTACCGAATGATTAATTGCCTTTGCATTGGGGCCGGTAACCATTACCGATTTGTATTTATTAAAGTCCAGGGGAAGGGTATGGTTTTCATTTTTCAATAAAACAATGGATTCAAGCGAAGCCTGATAGGCTACTTTTTGGAAGTCGGGATTAGCGACGGTTTGATCGGCCTCGTTAAAGCGATCGCCATATGGGTTATCGAATAATCCTTGCCAGAATTTCACCCTTAGAATATCTCTGACACGATCATCCACCGTTTTCATATCCAATTGCCCTTCCCTGACCAACTCCCTGACGGGAATAATATAATCCTGGGGAAAGGTGAAGTCTGTTCTGACGTTCAGCCCGGCCTTGACTGCTTTTAAAACAGCCCCTTTATGGTCTTCAGCCACCCGGTGTTTGTCAGCAATAAATTCAACGGCCCGACTGTCTGATACCACATAACCGTTGAAGTCCCAGGCATCTCTAAGGATCTCTGTCAGAAAATAATTGGATGCGCTGACCGGCACACCGTTGTAGTCATTGTAGGAGCTCATAACACCCATAGCGCCAGCATCTTTGATGGCTCTTTTAAAAGGATGCAAATACAGTGAAAATAACTCGCGTTCTGTAATATGCGCATCGGTTCTGGCATCCCCATCGCGACCGCCTTTCGGGGCGCTATAAATGGCAAAATGTTTAGGTGTGGAGACTACTTTTTCTTCCTGTAGCGCTTTTACCATATGAAATCCCAACTCTCCTACGAGATAAGGATCTTCCCCATAGCACTCCACCACCCGGCCCCAGCGAGGGTCGCGCGCCAGATCGAGAATAGGAGAATACACGTTAGTATAACCCAGCAACCTGGCTTCTTTACCGGTAATGTGCCCGATTTGGCTTACCAGCTCCTTATTCCAGGTAGCGCCAATGCCGATCTGGGATGGAAAGCTGGTCGCCTTTTCGTGGCATAGTCCCCGTATTCCTTCGTTTGTAAAATCCACCGGAATACCCAGGCGGGTCTCTTCTACAAAGAAACGCTGCACCTCATTTAAGGCCTTGATATGATTGGAAGGTGGCCATGCCTTATCAGTCGAAGCCTGGGGGTGGTAGGCCAGGTTATTGAGATGCTCGTCAATATTGCCTATGCCATCTTTCCATATCTCATTTTTCCACTCAGGAGAGGGCAATTCCTCTTTGCATACCCGGCCAAAGCCGTATAACGTGGCCATTTGACAGGTTTTTTCCTCCAGCGTCATTCGGGAAAGCAAGTCTTCCACTCTTTTGTCTACCGGTTCCGAAGGATCTTCGTACACCTCCTTTTTGCCATTTTTGTTGAAATCAATCCAGTTTTGATGATAGATTCCCGGATTGTCACGTGGTGGTGCCAATATAGAAAGGAAGAAAAAACTCAGAAAGGTTAGTATTTTCTTTTGTTCAAAAATCACATTTACCATTATTTCGGGATTTAACAGGTATTAGATTACACATTTAAAGTTTTACAGGGAGTCGTGGGCCCTAATGACAGGGAACAACCCGGCTTTAATCATATCGGTCGGTGCTTAAATGTGTTCAACCTATACAGGTAATTACCATTTCCAAATACAAAAAAAACTGTAGCAGGTTCCTTGAAATGATTGCGGGGGGTATAATAAGGTTCAGTCATGCAGGCTACTTATTCACATCAATTTGTCTGAGCCCACAAATTTATTTTATAAAATAGTAACAGAGGGTTGACACAATGCTATAAATGGGTATATAAATTGTTCAAAAACCCAATTTTTGGGAAAAAATCACATGTTCGATATCTTTGGATAATTGATTTTACCTAAATTTCCAAAGCGACACAAAATGCCAACAAGGCCATGAAATTTAGGCATTAAAAATTGATGACATAAACTTGCGGTCAGCATATTTCTTGCTACTTCCGAAGATAGTTTGCCATAAAATGCCCGATACCGATGGCTACAACTTCAGCATTAAATACCCAAAGTTTCACCGGCACCTTGACAGATTGTTCCGGCTTGCATTTTTTGTTCGAGAAACATGAATAAAAGGTCCTTTGGTATCGCATAATGGGCTTCTTTTCATTTGTATTTTATTCAGGCAGTACTTCTTCCCGAAAACCCTTGAAAAGGCCTGAATGGGATCACCCGGGCTATTATGATTTCAGGCTTTTACAATCGGGCATAGCAAGAGCCAGGTCATTTTACCACGACAATCCGGATACCCGAAATTTTTCTTTTCTGTCCCGGGTACACTATTTTAACATGATAGTATCCGGGACTCATTTGCCGGGTTGAGATTTCAATTTTGTTTTGTTGGGTAGTAGCGCGAACAGTGCGTACGACGTTTCCCTGTGTATTGGTAATTTCAATATGATAAACGCCGGCATGACTGCCTGAAGGCAGCTTCAGTTTAATCACTTCGTAAACCGTAACGGGGTTGGGATAAGCCTCAACCTTGCCCAGGTCTATGGAATTTCCAAGCCCGGTCACAACATCCGGCTGCAAGGTGACCGTTATTGTCACGGCATTATCGACAACATCCAATTGCCCTTCCTGTGGAAGATAGCCTGGCATTGAAATCGTGTAAGCCATGTTTGTTCCGGATTCGATATACTTCACTTCTATCGTACCGTCGTTGTCAAAATCGGGATAAACAATGTCTTCAAATCTGACTTCTGCCGCTGTTAAGTTATTTCCATCCGGATCAATAACCTTAAATATAATGGGATATGTTAACGGCGGATTCGCCCGGCTTTTTAAATTGATGTTGCGTATAATATGTTCATCTATTACCTCCAATGTACCGTTTCCATCTTCGAAATGCGGATGCTGCACGGTATAGGAATAACTTCCTGCATATACAACGGGTACTTCAATCGAACCATCATAGTCTACATCACGATACGTTCGGTTATCAACAATCAGGGAAGCGCCATCCACCGGGGTGCCTTCTGAATCTTTGGCGTTCAATGTAAACTTATATGTAACTGTATCGGCCATATACGGGGGGATGGGATACCTTTGATTGATTTTATCATAATCAAAGGTTCCGCCCGAGGACGGAATCCCGGCATATTTATCCTTAACCCCCGTTCTGTATAACATTTTGTTCGGCACAACCGGTCGGAACTCATCCACATATAAGCCAATCGAGTCATACTTTATTTTTTTAAACCCGTCCATCAATACGAAATCATTCCAAAGCCGAAAATCAAGGTTGTCCGCATCTTCAAACATTTGATGCGGGTCAAACACCACTGGCATTTCAAGGTAACAGGTGGCCGGCAAATGATTTCGCAGGTCTGTAATAGTGGAAGCCGGATTTTTACCGTGGGCATAATAGGGAAAGTTTTTCCCCCCTGAAATATAGTTCGTCCTGATGGTGTCGTAGCAAGGCATCCAGGGATTGCCATCCGGATCGAAAAAATTAAAAATCTTTGGAATGATAGGGTAACGTGTTATCCATGTTGTATTATTTTTCCAGCCTTCCTTCCCAAAAACAAGCTCAGCCCTGCCGATGTAATTTTCTTTTTCGTGAACCGACAGTTTTCCGGCAGCTATTTCCGCCTGTATTTCCAGGTGCCGGTCCCACTTTTCCTGTAAAAACTGCGCTTTGCTTATCTTCTTTCTCGGGGTCTGATGTGATCCCCAGATCAACCTGGTTTCCATCACGATATTGTTTTTAATATGATTATCCGGCCCTGAAGATTCGACGGTTGAGCGACCTGCTTTATAAAATATATTGCCATCGACGCGCAAGCCCGTGGCACCATCATCAGTCCTGAAGGCCGCCACAGGGTAAGCTCTTGGCGTTTCCATCAGGTGATGCACAAAATTGTTGCGTATCTGATTATTGTAAAAAGTCAGGTTGCCGCCAAAGTATAACACATTCCAATCACCCATGGCATACCCCATGTTGTAAAATTCATTGTGCTCAAAAACAAGATCATTGGCGGCTACAAGTATACCGCCATTCATATCGTGCAATAAGTTATTGGCAAATCTCAGCCCTACGCCCCCAAGACTAATAAGTCCATAACCTTTGAGGCGACAATTGTAGATATGATTATTGGTGGCATAGTTGTTTTCCGGGATCAGGTTTTTGCGGTTTTCGCCAACGCCATACAAACGAAATGCATTATTAAGGTCATAAAAATTGCAGGCATGGATGCCATTGTTGATACCATTGGCAATTTGCAAACCTCTCCCGGTGCCACTCCTGAAGGTGCAGCCGGCAACAAGGATGTTATCCCCGTTCTCGAAGACCACTCCTTCCTGACCCATATTTTCAAAAATTATATCTCTGACCATAATGTTACTGACGCCTTTGCCGCGTATTAGCGTGGTGGCACCTACTACACTCATGGGCCTGGTGTCATTTGGTATCTGCACAGGCCAGACATAAAGAAGCCTGGTGGTTCTATCATAGTACCACTCCCCCGGCTCATCGAGATGGCTTAGCGAATTCCGTATTTTAATGCGCCTGGGCAGTGACTGTTTACTTATGTCTATACCATACCTTGTAGACCTCAGCAATTGAATCGTGTTTGCTGAAGGATTCACTTTGGCGACAAGATTACCCAGGTTGGTAGGTGACTTCCCAAAAGTTCCGTGCTCATATTGCCAGTCATTGGAAAAATAACCTTCAATGGCGACATCTTTTGTCCGTTTTATTTCTTTTTTTAAAGCCGTCATGTCGAGATCATCTGCCACGCGTACTTCAATGGTTCCACCGGCTGGTTTTTCAAAGCTATAGGGCGCCTCATTCTCACCGGGTTTCAGCCAACGTGTGGCCGGCCCTTCATCCAGCGTTTTTTGAATGTACCCGAATCCGCGATTAGGCCACTGCGCCAGGGTAAGTATATTGCCATTCCAGGAAAGCAGGCCATAGTTTCCCTTACCGGGTGTGTTATCAAAAAAATGTTCCTTTGCCAACGAAGCAACATACACCTGTCCACGCGCCTTTTCAGGGAGGCGGTTTAACAACGCTGTGTTACTCAATTTCCGGAACAAATCGCCCGGGATAGCCGAACTTCCTGTAAGAATTATATTTTCGCCTGGCAAAGACCTTATGACTAACGGGTTTCCCTCCGCTCCGGAATGGTTGGCGTCAAGGTTAATAGTCGCATCAATAACATAGGTCCCTCCTTTGAGGTAAATCGTTTTACCGGCGGCATTATTACGTACCTTTGCCAATGCGGCCGTCAACGTCTTCAACGGGGCGCTTTCGGTTCCCGGACCGGTATCACTGCCTTGGGGAGAAATGTAAATGTTTTGAGCTTGTGACCGTCCGCCAGCCAACAAGAATAGTAGGATTATTACTGTGAAACACTTTCTACAATATTTTTCAATCATCTTTAAATAAGTATTGTCCAGAAACCGTCATCAAAGCACAGGTTTATGGAGGAAACAACTACCAATTATCTATTTATTTAATTTTTGGAAAGATATTGTTTTCCGGTTTACAGCGAGTTTGTGAATATGGCAGATTGTATCGTAAATTGTTCCAGGTAAAAAGAGGGTTACAAAATGTTCAGGATGGTAGACGAAATTATTAAAATTCCAATATTTCCTAAAAAGGCCGGCATAACCGAATAAGCTTGTACAGGTTGCTTACTAGATTCAACAAGGTGTTTTGCGCCACCTTGTTTTTCCCAAAAGAAAGAAAAACCAGGTGTGTATTTTACATTTTTTCAACCCTTTTAAACTCCTGATTACACCTGATGGGATCTTGTACATTTATTGTTTTTGCCTTTGTTAAGAATTAATAAATTGTTAATTTTAATGGATACGAAATTGCGATTCTCAACACAATATCAGGATTTATTTTTTTAATAATTTTTTTAAAATATCGCCTTTTGATATTTAAAAATGTCACTAACAGCTCTGGTGTTTTCGGAAAAGTTTTCCATTTTCAACATGCTTAGTTAATACTTAAAATAATGGTGTCAATTCGAGAATATGTTAATTAAATTATATGTTATTTAGATTTCCGGTCCTAAGTTTAATCATCATTTTTTCTGCTGCCACTATCAATGCGCAGTACATAGAAGATCATTCTACCGGTGATTTCCTGTCTTTGACGATAGAGAATGGTCTGTCTCAAAATACGGTGCATTGCATTTTAAAAGACCGGTCCGGCTATTTGTGGTTTGGTACTGATGATGGCATCAGCCGGTATAACAGCTATGATATTACCGTATTTAAAGGCCGGCAGGGTGGGTCGAAAATATTAAGTGGCGTAACGGTCTTCGACCTGTTTGAAGATAAAAAAGACAAATTATGGATTGCCGGCGACAACGGGTTGAGCCAATATGATCCCGTCACCGAAACGGTGCGTAAACTTTCACTATTTAAAAATCCAGGGGGAAGGATCAGGGTCAATTGTATTTACCCTGAAAACGACTCACTACTTTGGTTGGGAACCTCTAACGGGCTTTTATTGTACAACCACGAACAAAAAATCCTAAAACACTACAAACATGCCGCCAGCGATATTTATTCCCTATCGAATTCCGATGTATTGAGTCTGGCGAAGGATGGGGACATGCTTTGGGTTGGCACACACCACGGCTTGAATCTTTTGGATATAAATACCGGAAGTGCCACACACTATTTTCATAAAGATGAAGATCCCTATTCCCCCGGGGGCAATGTCATCATGACCCTATCGATTAATGAAGCCGGTGAGCTATGGGTTGGCACGGAAACGGGCGGTATTTCCTATCACGCCAGGGGAAGCCAGCGATTTATTAATTACCATTCAAAAAATAGTGATCTGCCAAACAACTATGTTAAAGATATTTGCTACACGCAGGAAGGTGACATCTGGATTGCCACCAACGGTGGTGGCCTGAGTAAAATGCACCGGGAAAGCGGCACATTCACAACATTTGATCACAACCCCGACAACATGCGGGGATTGGTAAGCAATTCCGTTTATTCCGTATTTGAAGACCGGGAAGGCATTTTATGGGTAGGAACCTATGCGGCAGGTATCTGTTTTAATACTTCCAAAAACAATGTATTCAAAATCGTAAGACATCAACCTCATGATACCAACAGCGTGTGCGCCAGCAGGATCAGGAGCCTTTTCCTGGACAGTAAAGACCGGCTTTGGCTCGGTACCTGGGGAGGTCTTAGCGTTTATGATCACCACAACAAAACATATACCTCATACGCCTGTCAAAAAAATAATAGCTCCTCTTTAAGTTTCAATACTGTCACTGCTGTTTTTGAAGATAGCAAAGGCAGTATATGGGTGGGCACTTATTCGGGCGGGCTCAACCTGATGACGCCGGATAAACAGGGTTTCGTACACTACAAAAGCAATCCCCGGGATATCAATTCACTTAGTAACGACAACGTTTACTGTATAGCTGAAGATAGCAAAACAAATCTGTGGGTAGGTACACTGGCCGGGCTGAACTTATACAATCGGGTTTCAAACGATTTTAAGCGATTTGGCGGGTTGGGTATCAGGGATATTGTAGTTACAAAAAATGATAATCTGATATTAGCCACTGGAGGAGGTGTTTTATTCTTTAACCCATCTACGGAGACATTTGAACATTTTTATTCGCCGAAACTGACTTCTTTCCCGGTTAGTAAACTAATGCTGGAAGAAGACGGAAAGTCGGTCTGGGTTTGTTCAGAGGGAGGTGGACTGGCCCTCCTGGACCTGAATAAGCGCAAATATACCATCTTTACAGAAGACGACGGGCTATCCAGCAATTTTGTGTCAAGCATAGAAGCTGATGGCGAGGATATTTTTTGGATAAGCACTTTTAAGGGATTATCTAAATTCAACAAGAAAACCAAAACATTTGAAAATTTCGGATTGGAGGAAAAATTACCTTGTTATCAATTTCAACCCAAAGCTTCGGTGCAACTGCCTGATGGCGCCATTGGGTTTGGGGGTTCCAAAGGACTGGTGGTCTTTCACCCAGACAGTATTTGGACATGCAGGAAAAATCCCAAAATAATACTTTCCTCTCTAAAAATCGACAATAAGGTTGTGACCGTCAACGGCCCAAATTCGCCCTTGCAGCAAAGTATCTCTGAAACGGAGAAGCTATCGCTCAAATACGGGCAGAATGACTTCTCTATCGATTTTGCGGCGCTGAATTTTGATAACCCCGGTATGAATCAATACGCCTACATTCTGGAAAATTATATGGATGAATGGGCTTATATTGGCAATACAACCACTGTGGGTTTTACCAACCTCAATCATGGCGAGTATGTGTTAAGAATCAGGACAACCAATAACACATCCGGGGAAAATGAAAAATTCCTCGGAATAGTTATTGCCCCGCCTTTCTATGCGACATGGTGGTTCAAAATCCTGATCATTTTTGCGATAGCACTCTTATTTTACTCTTACAAAAAGTATACTTTGATCAGTATCAAACAAAAGAATGATCTCACATTACAGCGGATGAAGTTGAAAAGTGATGAAGAATTCAGTCAGATGCGCCTTCGATTCTTTACCTATATATCGCACGAATTACGTACGCCATTAACTTTGATTTCCGACCCGCTACACCAGTTAATGGAAAATAAAAGAGATACGAAGGACATGCGTATTCTCAACTTAATTGATAAAAGTGTCTCACGTCTTTTGAGATTAATTGACCAGGTACTGGACATCAAGAAATTTGAAGGAGATACCTTGAGCCTGCAAGTATCCCGGCAGGACGTCGCCAAACGGGTGGAAGAAACAGTTGGGGCATTTTACGAATTTGCGCTTCAAAAAGAGATCGCCTTCAAATTCCAAACCGATATGGATAACCTTGAAGGTTGGGTGGATGAGGACAAGATTGAAAAGATCATGTATAATCTTCTTTCCAATGCCATGAAGTTTACACGTGAAAAGGGAGAGGTCACAGTGACTTTAAACCAGGAAAAGGATAATGCAATTATTCAGGTAAAAGACAGCGGTATCGGCATTGCCAAAGATCAACTATCTAAAATATTTGATGGGTTTTACAGGGTCAAAACAGCGCAAGCACAAAATTCCATAGGCAATGGTATCGGACTGGCCTATGTAAAACGCCTGGTAGAACTGCATCACGCAACCATTTCTGTGGATAGTACCCCCGGCACAGGTTCTACTTTTACAGTGACCATACCAATCAACAAGGAGGCCTATCAAGCGAAAGAAATCGTCGAAGATAATGCTAAAATGTCGGCTACCCCATCTGCCGAAGTAAATGACAAAAATAGCGCGGATAAGGTTGGTCTTAAGCACCATGCAAAAGATACGCCCAGAATACTGGTGGTCGAAGATGAAACCGACATCAGAAATTATATCGTCGAGTCACTTTCTAAAAAATTCCGGATTATACAGGCCTCCAATGGCAAGGAAGGTCTTTTCAAAGCCTTAAAATATCTTCCCGATTTAATTTTAAGTGATACCCTGATGCCCATCATGGATGGCATCGAACTATGCCAGCAAATAAAAAATGATGAGAAAACAAGCCACATTCCATTTATTTTTTTAAGCGCCTGGACATCCGATAACTTTAAAATGAAAGGTTTGGAAATTGGTGCCAATGACTATATCAAAAAACCTTTCAGTATTAAAATATTGGAATCAAAAATTGTTAACATAATAGAAAATGGCAAAAAAATATCTGAGATATCCAAAAGAAAAATCAGCCTTATACCGGACGACAAGAGCATAGATTCATTTGACAGCCAATTCATCCGGAAAACCCAGGAAGTGTTGGAACGACATTTTGATGATCCGGATTTTAATGCTTATACATTCAGAAAAGAAATGAATATGAGCCATTCGGTACTATACCGGAAGCTGAAGCAACTGACAGGCAAATCTTCCAATGAATTTATACGGTCTTACCGCCTGAAACGCGCTGCTCAAATCATTAAACAAAACAGCGGCCTGCTCATTGCTGAAGTTTGTATTAAGAGCGGATTTAATGATCCAAAATATTTTAGTCAATGCTTTAAGCGGGCGTATAAGTTGACACCTTCCGAATACGCCATGAAATATGCTTCAGAGGAACAAACCCTTAGCACGCCATAAAAAAACCCGAAACAAGAAGTTGCCACTTATTCCGGGTTTAGATGTATTAAGCTGTATTTCTATTTAATGAGGAGTGTCTCATTGATCACGTTTTGTTCCCCAATTATTCTAATAATCAATAATTGGTTAGCCGAATGACCAAGTATCTCCTTTTTACCTACCAGCAACGTTTCCTCGCCATTCAGGGGCCTTTCAAACAACACCTTTCCTTCCAGGCTGAGTATCATAAACTGTTTATATGCCTCAGGGTTGAGAAACTTTACAGTCAATTGATCTGTATTTAACGGATTTGGAAAGAAAAAGAATCCCCGATCTCCGATATTTTCTTCAACAAGTTTCTCCACTTTTTCACCGGCAACCCGGGCCTGCTGAGATTGTTGACCGGGTAAGGTGCAAGGTCTGATCAATTTCCATACAGTTGTCAAGCCTGGCTCCTGTCCTGCAGAAGCATACCATTGGTTTACATATAAATGGTTTTTATGGAGGACCTCCGTACCAGGGTTTTCATAAACTGTCTGGGTTCCCCAGGTTGGCACATTTTCAGTACAGGCTGAAGGGTCGGCATTCAAGGAACTTGCAGAGCACGGGCCTACATATTCCCATACCGGATCAACCCCCGGCTCCATTCCCGGCTCGACGTACCACTTACTTCTATATAGGATGTCATCATGAATAACCTGGGTACCGGTAATTTGGTAGATATTGGCCGGATTCCATCTGGGTGTATCAAAGCAGTCCGGTTTGGAGGCGCCACAATTACCGGTCAGTTCCCAGGGACCATGAGGCGTATCGGGTGTTGTGCCGAGCGAATAATATTTGCTCTCAAATAGCCGGCCATTATATCTTACAGAAATCCCTGCATGGTCGTAAATAGTTGTGGCGTTCCATTCCTGCGCATTGGCGCAATTGGAAGGCACTTTTTCTATCTCTACTAAATTAAGGTCGAAATTGCCTACATCGAAAAATAGTTGCATAACATGGTCTCCTTCCAGCAAAGCCACATCGGAAATTAGTGCCACATTGGCCCAGGACTGGGTTTGGGGGATATTGACTGGTCCGGTAATATCAACGCCGTCTAACTCAACATGCAGCGTACCCATTTCCTCCTGGTTATTTACCCTGAAATGGAAGTAATAATTGCCCGTCTCATTTACATGGACAGTATACTCCAGCCATTCACCATCTTCTATATCTGTGACATTATAGTAACCGCCGGCATCCTGGGTACCCATAACATCCACATCATCGCTGCGATAGGATCCGCCGTTATTTCCATTGGAGGTATCATGGAAGGCCACACCATTTTTGCCCACATCGTAATCCTCCGCCTCAATCATTCCGGGAATTGCCAGCGGACTACCGCCGTAAGATGCCTGAATAGGGTTAGTCTTTCGCAACCATATCCGCGTGACCTGCCAATTTGGATCTGCACCGCCGCCATCTGAGAATTCAAGGGATAATTTGCCATCGGTAACATCAGTGACAAAATCCCTGTTAAAGAAGACACCGGGTTGCGTATCAATATCGGTCAACTGCGTCACTCCTTCGGCCTTTACAATCATGTCATCATGGGCATGCGTCCTATCTCCGAAAGTAAAAAGCACATGCCAGGTTCCGTAATCTACCTCCGTTTCGAACGTAGCCGGGGAAGATGAAAAAACAAAATCGCGATTGATATGATTCACCCCGCCGGAAGTCCCGCGATCTCTGGAGTCAAGATTGGTAGTATCTACCCAACCAAATTTTCCGGTAGTAATATGAGATATGCCAATATATCCATCAAATACAGCCGAAGTTGGTGTACCCACATCGAATTTGTATTCTGTTTCTTCTGATTTCCTGAAAAGCCGGTTTGCGGGTATGGTCCCTTTGGATATCCCGGGGCCTTCCCAATTCACGCCTAACACGTTTCCTCCGGTTCTTTCAAAATAAGTGACTTTTATACCGTGCTTTCCTTTTTTCAAACAAATGGTGCCAGACCTTTCCTGGTCACTGTGAAGACCGTCGTTATTTACGATTAAAGAAGTGCCAATAAATAAACGGGAGCCATCATCTGAGTTAGTATAAAATGTGTATTCACCGTCTGTGGGAATGTCAATAAAACCCTCAAATACAAATGCGAAGTGATCGTCCCGGTTTTTGGGGCTAATATCAAACGTAGCCACATCCCCTGATTCCACCACTGCCAGCTTATTGAAATTTGGAAGCTTATCCCAGGATCCATGATAATACTTATAATTTAAACCGGGCACCGCATTCGATGGGGTTTCGGGATCTTTTGAATGGGCACACCTGGTACATGGCACCGTGTTGACCACCATTTTACCCGTGTTATAATACAGTCGATCATTGATCGTATTAAAATCATAGGGATCATTGGTATGTGAATCCTGATCGATAAAGCGGTTTTTAATGTTTCTTCTATAGGCGTTCTTGTCCGGCATACCACACCTGTATTCATCCTGGTACAGGCCAATATTGTTAAAGGGAATGTTCGGTGCATAGGCCGGACGTGGACTCTTAAAGCTAAAATTCATAACACCCGGATCAACGAACAGGTCGAGACCGATAGCCCTGCTGTCTCTTATAGCTACGGTAGGTCCACCCAGGATGTCTGTATTGTTGCTATAAAAAAGATTTTCATAGAACCTGCATTCGTAGGCATTCATCTTGTCATTGGCGTCATATTTGTTAAATACCGTATTCATAAAAGGATAGCGGTCCCGCCAAAATTGCTCCACACGGCTATTCCAATTGTCGGCGGTCAGGCCGCTTTCCCATCCCGGAATACCAATGGTTTTCAGCATTCGACCCAGGTAATTGGCTTTGCTATTTGATAATGGGTCGTTAATCAAAAAATTGATGGCCGAATTATAGCCCGCACTGCCGCCATCCCCCTGACGGATTCCCCGGTAGCATTCCATAACAACATTTTTTGTAATGGTATGGCCTCCCCCTTTATTCATTTTAATGGCTTCCCAACCTCCCTTATAAACGACATTTTCAGTAACGATTTCTCCGCCATCGTAATCGTCTGAGAAAAAAGCGGCTCGCCCTAACAATTTGGGAACGCTCATGATATGATGTACAAAGTTGTGTTTAATGACATTGCCATAGCTCCATACACTGGCTCCGGTGTAAAAAGCGCCACCATCGCCTTCCTCAATGCCTACATTGAAGACTTCGTTTAAAGATATTTCATGGTCAAATCCGGCATGAGTCACCGGCTGGCCGTTCATATTGTGAATTAAATTGTTCTTAAATTTATTACCGGCACCATTCATGCCACAAGCCTTGCCATAAAAATCCTTGGAATGAATCTGGGTGAAATGGCAATTCTCTATAAAGTTATTTCCATATTCGATTGAATTAGCGGTGAAGGCACCACCATATAATCTCGTGGCGTTGGGGATGTCGTAAAAGTCACAACTTACAGCGCCGCAATTCCTGGCATTATGCCAAATATTAAATGCCAAAACCGGAGCGGCGATATAACGGAAAGTAACACCTGCCACCAGACAATGGCTACTGTTACCATCAATATTTATGGCGCCGTCGCCATTGACACCTTTTCCTATACCTTGTATAGTCATTTTTTTAATATTGATATGATTGCCACCATTGATATCAAAACACTGAGGCCCTGCCCACACTCCTATTTCAGAGGTACTGTCGATCGGTTGACTTGGCCATAAATACAGCTTATTGTCAAGGTTATCAAAATACCACTCTCCGGGCTCGTCTAATTCACAAAGTAAATGGAATGCGAATAACCTGTTAGGACTTGAGCCTCTGTTTCGAATGCCGTAACTTGACCCGTCCATCAGCCGGATAGCGCCATTGCTCCCTACAGAATGGATACGGCGGGTTTCTTTGTTCCAATCCGCCGACACATATCCCCTTATCTGGGCCTTTTTTATCCTGTTTAATTCGATACTCCATTTGTTGCCATCAATACTCTCGCTGAGCTTAAACTGGGCTCCCTTAGGATCGGTCTCTGTTCCCGGCGTATTATTGGTTTCTAACCCGGGAACTATTGAAGCATTATTAATATGTGCAAAGCCCAGATTAGGAAACCGTGATATTGTCAACATCCTGTCATTCATAGACATTTGTGAGGTAGTTTTCTTCAACAGGTCAATCAGGTCAACATCTGTCACTGTTTGCGCATAAACCTGGCCTTGCGCTCTGAAGTGCAATTTATTGAGCGAAGAAGGGTCGGTAACGATTTTGAAGCTATCGGCTTCGACAAATTTGCTACCATCAAAAATTACCTGTTCTCCGGGATAACCACTGTAGGTGATTGGATTGTTGGCTTCACCGGAATCCTGCGCGCCCAAATGACAGGTTGCGGTTAGCGGATACCTGCCCCCGCGGACCCAGACAATTATGCCTCCGGAAGGAATGCCTGAAGAAGCTTTTATGCTTCTGATCTTGTCCCTGGCCCCGATTAAGGTTGCCAGCGGCGCATTGATAGAACCACTGTTATTGTCATCGCCATCTACGGCAACGTACAATTCAGTCTGTGCTTGAACAATCGCTGTACCTGCCAGAAAAAAACAGAGCAGAAGCCATAAGATTTTTATAGAATGTTTCATAGCTGCATTTGCATTTAAATGTGGATAATAATTTATGCTGTGATCTAAAAATGGGAACCAGATAAAGCTATCGATCCGTTCTCATTCGGAGGTTTACTGATGTCTCTTTTTATTCAATATTTTGTTCGCCGTTTTTAAGGATAGAGCCTGTTGAAATGAGGGGGTACAAACTGTTCAGTTAGTTTTTTTGTATTGTCCGGATGCTACGGCCAAACACCAATAACTACCGCCAGAGCCTGGTGACGGATTTTAGATCACTGCCAATATCATTGAGGATCGGAGTACCCTTCAAAACTGAATTTCACGTAAAATATGGCATCAAAATTTGTAGGTAGCGAACAAAGAGGTATTAAAGGACCCAAATCAAACCTCCTTGCCCGCTTTAATCATTCAAAAGATAACCGGATCATTAAAACTGATCATAAACAACACTTATCTCCGCGGTAAAGCCCTGGTTAAAGGGGCCCCCGATAGTCTCTACATACAGTGTTCCTGTAAAAAAAGTCAGGTTATCAGGGTCACTTCCCACTAAGCGCAAATCTCCGGTTCCCGGTAACTGGGTTATCGTAACCTGGCCGGCGGAATAAATCGGATCAAGCACAAAGTAGTAATAACTAATAAAGTAGTCCGGGCACCTTATGGCATCATCTGTCCAATTATTTGCCGCCACTAAACTCACAGCAGTTGTTTGCATACCATTGGTACAGAACGCTTCTCCTGCACCGGCTAGCTGAACCTCAGGTGGCGACGTTTTTGAATCATTTTCTGGAGCTGGTCCGGGGACATTGGTTTGAGCGTAAATGCCGTAGGCTATGAAAAGACACAGCACAAAAAATAAGTTTTTCATTTTCGAAAAATTTAAAAATTAAAAATTAATTAAAAAGTGATTTTTTTCTTCTGGGACAGGTGTGCACGCCCGGTTTCCATAGCTGAAAAAATCAAATAAAAGAGCTCTACTCCAATCAGAGTTTCATTTAGCAGCTTATTGGCAACATCGCGTTTGCTGCGCATACAGCTAAATATCTTTATTCATTATTAAGTTATTACCAGGCACTATTCGCCATAATCACGGCTGTCACCGAATGCTGTTGTTAGGCGGCCTTTGTCATAATCGCATGGCGTAACATCATAAAAACCCTTCCTAATTTGATTGCATCTGAGCATCCGCGGTTTTGTTCGATAGAATTAGCAGGTAATAGCTGGTTTTGATTCTGTGCTGGCGAGGTGATCTCGTTATTGTGATTTGGGGACAGAAGGGGTTTACTGAAGAAATTGATGTGACACCCTCAGTAAACCCATTGCCGGTAAAAATTTGCACTTCTGTCTTCACATCCATAGCATTCCAAAAAGCGGTTTTTTATAACCGTAGTATAAAAAAATCACTTTCCATGCCGGCGGACCGTTTAGTTTCCCGCGAACCCATCCCAGCGCCATTCATCAATGCCATCTCTGACCCGATTCCGAAATGTAAGCGTTTCTTCAACTTCAAAATTGCGGCCATCGAAACTGTATCTATAGCTTAAGGTAAACCTTCTCTTTACCGGGTCCCAGGTACTCTTTCCATTGGGTTCCACCTGATAAATGGACGAAGGATCTGCGATGACATTCACAGAATTGTCCTCGCTGTTTACTTTCAACTTCATAAAGTACCCTTCACCGCCACGTGTTCCTATACCATCCACTGTTACTGAGTCCATCATGATGGATTTCAGCGAACGCAATGGTGTTTTGGGACCATCCAGGGTATCCCCGTAAACATATACCGTATCAAGGATATTTAGTCCGGGTAAAAATTCCTTCATGGAACCGACCTGGTAGAAGTTACCCTCAAATGTATTCATCAATTTTAATGGTATGATCGTTGTTTCATGCTCGGCTAAAATGGAATCTCCGGCAGCAGATGTAATTCTGAAGGGAAGCGCGTAATGGAAATCCTTGAGCAAAGTATCTGCGGCTAACTTCAAAGAGTCAAATTGAATGGATACCAATCCCTGAAAAGAGCCCTCGGGAATGACGATCTCTTCCGGATCGCTTAAAGTAAAATAATCACCCGGTAGCGCTGTATAGTTAGTTCCATTCAGTACCTCGTTATCCAGGGTATATGTCACCCTTCGCTCTGTGGTATTGGTTCTGACACCTCCCAGATAAACACCAACTTTGATGGTCAGACCTTCCCCGGAAACTATTGATCGTGGTAACACGGTTTTCGGAAAATACACATTGGTGTATCCTGCCGTGTCAACAACATAATCCTCATATTCTTCACAAGAAAACAGAATAAGTGCTATAATGGACAATAAGTAATATCGTTTCATTTGGTAAAAATTTAAAATGTGGAATTATTCCCAGCCAAAATTCTGCACAATGGCCTGCGACTTCAATACTTCAGTTCTGGGAATAGGATTGTAATACATGTATTGTTCAAAATTTCTGGACTCTACTTCCCGATAGCTGTAATCAAATGAGTCATCAGAATTTTTAAGAACTGTTACACCCATGATCGGCTGCTCAAGTTCCGTTGACGGGAGTTGCCAACGTCGAACATCATAATAACGTTCGCCTTCAAAAGCATACTCAATGCGACGTTCGTTGCGAATGAGCTCTCTGTACGTATCCATGTTGGTCACTGCTATATCTATATAATCATCCTGAACAATACCGGCGCGATCTCTGATGACCTGCAGGGCGTCTCTGGCGGAAAATGCCATGCCAGGTCCCTGGCCGGCGACACCGTAGGCCTCGACTGCTGCTTCTGCGAAATCAAGATATAGCCCTTCGCGTGTAAAAATGGGATACATTTTGAAATCTCTGTTACCTGAGGTTGACTCCGTGTCAAGGTTGATTTTTGAGCTCAAAAACTTTTTCATGTAATAGCCGGACCGGGAAGCTTGCTTACGAATCCCTCCATGCGCATCCTTACCCCCAACGAATGTCTCGATCGTAGTACTGTTAAAATCATCTGACCCGTTGTGAAACACAAATCTTTCAAACCGCAAATCGCGATTTTCATAAGGATCATCCGGATCATACTGACTTAAAGGGTTGGCGATGGGAAAACCATAAATATCCGGAAATGCATCTACCAGGTTTTGGCTGGGATTACACTCCCCTCTTCCAAATAGTGACGGTGGGAAGTGGACTACCTCCAGGTTGTTGGTTTCAGAATATCCTTTCCTCCACAAGTGATCGGGATTATTCACGTCATTAAAGTCCCCAAACGGTTGAAGCGGCACAATTGACGCGCCGTCAATAGCGCTTATCGCTTCATAAATTGCCTGGGCTGCCTGGTCCATGGTAATTTGAGCATAGGCGGGGCTGGCTGCAAAAAGAGCCATTCTCGCTCGTAAGGCCCATATCATTTCTCCTGACACCCTACTGGTGAATTGAACGCCATCCACATCACCATCTCCTGCATAGCGCAATGTGTTAATATATGTTTCAGCACTATCCAAATCTTTCAGAATATTATTGTAACTGTCAAGGTAAGTACTCCTTCCCACACCATTGGCATCTTCGACCGTGAGAAGACGGTCGATAATGGGAATACCAAGCATAGCGGCAGGATCCTGGGCAGACGGGCCAGCAAAATTCTTGAGCAAAAGCCACTTGTAATAGGCCCTCAACCCAAACGCTTCTCCTCTGATCCTCCGCTTTAAGGCTATTGCCAGGTCTTCATCAAAAGCATCATATACCACGTTAAAGCCCTTATCGAAAAATTCGTTAATGTGTAGAATTCTTCGAATAGCCCTATTCCACTCACCGGCTACCGCTGAAGATTCAGCAGTAGCGCCAGAGACTGCCGCCCTTTTGGCGCCATCGTAACTTACTGCATTATCGGTATAGGTATCCAATGAAATCCATGGCTGAGAACGCACGCCGCCATAGGCTGGATTCAGAAACCGCTGTGCCCTGGTGATATCTCTGAACACTTCATCAGATGTATTGTTATTTGAGGGCACCACCTCCAAAAAATCATCTGAGCAGGCACTTGTCAAAAACAGAATTCCCAAACAAAATATTGCTAATTTTTTCATTATTGACATTTTTTAAAATTAAAATGATACCTCAAGTCCCACCTCAAAAGCATTTAGAACCGGATGTTGTTCATAGCCCTTAAACTGGTTTGGCATGAATTGATCATCAACTGATGAAACTGTAAGCAGGTTTTTACCGGCGATAAATACGGAAGCATCTCTGACTACTGTATTTTGGAGTATGGACGGGGGTAAAGTATAAGAGAGGGTGACGCTTCTCAAATTCAAAAAACCTACATTTCTCATCCAGAATGTGGAGGTTCGGTAGTTGTTATCATTATTTAAGGTTGTTAACCTTGGCAAATCATTACTGGCCGGCCAGCTCTTAGCCATTTCAGCGGTATAGTCTTTCATACCTGGCCGCCACTGGCGAGAATCGATAAAACTTCCGCCGGTTATACCATCTGCATAAATTCCCAGGCTCCAGCCTTTGTATCGCATCCGGTAACTAAAACCGTAGATAATTCTACCTAAATGGCCAATTTCATGGTAGTCCTTTTCATCCACCACACCATCGCCGTTATGATCCCTGTATCGAATATCCCCGGGCTTCACCTCTCCAAACATCTGTAAAGGCGCTGCCTCTATTTCTGCCTGATTCTGAAAAATGCCATCTGCTTCCAATCCGATGATGCGGTCTCCCTTATTGCCTATGCGGTTTCTGTCTGCTTCGGGATAAACCACCGAGTTGTCTTTGGAGATGTAGGAAACGCGACGGGTGGCATTGGCACTTACGGTAAATTCTATATTTCCAATGGTTCTATGATAGGAAATCCTGGTATCAATTCCCCGCTGTTCGCTATCCGAATAGTTCATAAACGGCATGTAACTGGCATTCGAGGATAGTAAAGCATAGAGATTCCCAGGTAAAACCAGCTGATCTGTTCTTCTGATATTAAAATAGTTGATCTGTCCGGTAATCTTATTGTCGAATAGCTGGAAATCAGCACCGACATTCAGGTATTGTCTTCTTGGTAGCTTGATGTTACCCGATCCGGTTAAGATACGAATATGACCTCCGGCGGATGAGTTATTGCCAACAATCCCAAAACTACCTCCTGCTCCGGAACCGGTATATTGATCGTCTGTCAGGAAAAAAGAACTTACCGGTTCACCTAAAATGCCATAGTTTGCCCGCACTTTAAGAAATGTGAGCCATGAGGCATCGGCCAAAAAAGACTCCTTGTGTGCCAACCACGCCAGGCCGCCTGCATAGGAAAGTTTATTCCTCTCTTCTTTAGACAGCTGACGGACGGCAGAATTCATTACATTGCCTTCCACCACATATTTCTTATTGATAAAGTAGTTCACTCTCAGGCCAATATTTCGAAGTCGCTCCTCCTGGTTCAGTTGGCTTCCACTCACCCTTCGCTGCGTATAAATCAGGTCTGCCATTACCTGATGATTATCATTGAAATTTCGCCTGTACTTAAAATTTGCATTTACAAACTGACTTCTGTCAACCCGGTCACCCAGGGTTCCCCAAACATTATCCGGGGCACCCCTGCTAACATTTCTCAAAATCAGGGTATCGGCTCCCGAAGCGGTTTGGGTAAAAAACGGTTCAGCCATATCCACGGAAGGATCGAGACGCCTGGAAAGGTTATTATAGGTATACAGACCACCCAGCACGCTGAAAGACAATCCTTGCGTAATACTACCCAGATCCAGGTCCAGGCCGATACGGGCAAAGGCATCCCTTCGGGTATCTTCTATGACCGACCCATGGGCGAGACCTACTAATAAGTTTGTATTAAATTCCGGTGTTCTGGCATATACTGTATCGTTGATCTGATATGGGAGGGCATTTGCGGGATATTCGTACATTGTATTAAACATACTATTCCCATTGAGCAGCGGCGCCTTTCTTCGATTAAAACTTCCGCCAATACCCAGGTTAATGGATCCGTATTCGCTGAATTTCATCTGGACATTATTGTTAAGTCTGAGTCTGGCTATATTCCTTCCGCTGCCAACACTTTCAATGCCGGTGGCTGTGTAATAACCGAGATGGGTAAAATATTGGACCTTTTCACCCCCTCCTGAGAAATCTCCGGTAATATGTTTATAATTTGCCGGGTCATCAACCAGCTGACGATAGTAGTCATTGTTCGGATTTCTGATGGAATCCGTGCCGTTGGTATAGGCGTCAATGGTCTCCTGTGAGTATATCGGTGCAAAGCCATCATTGGACAAGGCCATATTATAGTGGCGGGCATAATCCTGTGCATTCATCATATCCGGAATAAAAGTAGGCGTCCGCAGCCCTCCTCTTACGGTAAATCTCATCAGTCGTTCTCCAGGGATACCTCTTTTGGTATTGACAATCATGGCACCTCCTGCCGCGGTTCCGCCATAGAGGAAAGAAGATCCGTAATCCTTGGCGATGATCACATCGTCTACTTCTCGTGGATTCAACACCAGGTTAGACGGAACACCATCTACATAGATCTCTCCAAATGATGAGCCTCTCACCACATTTCCGAAGGATTCTACCTCGGGAGAGGCGTCTCCATAAACGGCATACAACCCCGAAAGCCTGCCGGCCAGTGCTTCCTGCAAAAATACCGTAGGATAATCCTTCAGTTCTTCACCTGTAATTCTTTCTATAGATCCGGTAACGCGTTCAAAAGGAAGTTCGCCATGGGCAATCTGGATTTTTTCCTGTGCATTCATCACATCCCATCGGTCCATAATAATTATTTCTGCGGCTATGGCACCGTCCTTTACGGTAATGACCGATTTCTCAAAACCTTCTCTTGAAACAATAATAAAATCATCAGTCTCGGTATTGATTTCAAAAAAGCCGTCCTTATCTGTGAAAGTCCTATGTTCAGAACCTGAAGCCATTACGGCGACGTTAGCAATCTTATTGCCCGTCTTATCCGTAATCGTGCCGGTAATTGTTTTTAAATTCGTATCTGATTGCGCATTTACAAGACCGGGAGTCATGCCCAGCAAAATTGCTATAACCAGATATGCTATATTTATTTTTTTCATGGTTAAATCTTTGATTATTAACATTTCACTACCATCCCGGATTTTGCACGAGCTTGGGTAACTCAAAAATTTCCAGGTCGCTTTGTCGCAGGGGATATCGGTAATGCCTGTCTTCAAAACGCCGTTCCCAGGGAATTTCAAATCGCTCAAACCTAACGCCGGTTGGCGCGGTGGCATCTTCGATAATTCTCACACCGTGAAAGTTGTGATTGTTCAGTCTTTCAGCGGCAATTCTCCATCTTATCAGATCAAACCAGGTATGGTATTCAAAGCACAGCTCTACCTGAAACTCATTTCTTACCCTGTCCTGGAATAATTGGTAATCGGTGGTAAACTCCGTACGAACGTTTACATGTCCAACCCTGTTTCTTACGGCATTAAGCGCATCTACCGCAGTGATATCCGCCCCGGGAGCCATAGCTTGGGGGTTGCCGTAAGCTTCATTAACAGCCTCGGCGTAGTTCAGGTAAATCTCGGCCATCCTGATGTAAGGGGCGTTGACATACTTTGGAACATCATATTTTTTACGATTCCACCGGTCCGGAATGAGTTTTCTCACCAGGTAACCGGTCTTTGAATTTCCAAAATCCGATCCGTTAGGTGTGGTCCGGTCTGCTCCCAATGGATCAGTTCGCATATCCATGACCTGGTTTTCAGCGGTTTTTGACCAGGTACTTCCATGATACAAAATGTCTTCATAAAAGCGTGGATCTCTGTTGGTATATGGATCCTGATCACTGTATCCCGAGCTGGGATGTGTTATGGGCCAGCCGTCAGCCGTTTCGAAAAGGTCGATCATTTCCTGTGTCGGGCTCAGTCCGTGGTAGCCGTCGACCCCTTTCCACATCCATGACAAAGTATAAAGATTGGGTCTTTCCGTGGCAAAATATCGGGGCCAAACGCCTTCAATCGTTCCCGGCTCTGTATGAAAAATATGGGTATACTCTCCATCGTATAAGCCTACCTTATCAGAGGTTCTGGAAAGCTGGATCAACTCCCACGCCGCCACAGCCGCCCTTTCCCAAAGATCGGCATCACTGGTGTTGCCGGGGGTATAATTAGGGCTCGCTGCTGTCGTCAACGCTCTGGATTTCAAACCCATAGCCGCTGCTTTCCCCATTCGTCCCATCATTGAAGCGTGGTTCAAATAACTTACCTCCGGCAGATACATAACAGCAGAATCGCAATCTGCTACGATATCATTGATCTGTTCGAGGTAGGTTGGCCTCGCGCGATTCAAATCAGTTTCAGGAAATATTTTCTCTTTAAAGTAAGGCATAGGGCCCCACCGCTTGGAGATTTCGTGGTAGGCCAGTGCACGGAACAAATGAGCTTCTCCTTTCACCTGATTTCGCTCGTCATCAGTCATCACATCAAGCGGGACATTGTCAATTTGATCCAGAATGGTGTTAGCTACATATACCGCTTCCCACATATCTTCCCAGGCCATGTGAAAATCAGGATTGGCAAAGTTATGGCGGTTTACTGCCTCCCACCAGTCGCCGCGCATAACGGCATCGCTGCCTCCCAGGCTTCGGGTGGTAATAACCTCTCCGGAAAACTGACAGGTATTTGCGTAGTTTTTACCGGTGCCGGCACTTTGCCTGCGCTGATAAGTATAGCGGGTTTCAAACCACCATTCGGTACAATCGTAGAGCCTGAAGGCAATGCTGTTAATTTTATTCTTATCTCTCCAAACATCCTCTTCAGAAAGGAAATCGGAGTTTTCATCTTTTCTATCCAGGTAATCTTCGCAGCTTCCAAATAAGATTAAAGATGCCGTAAGTAGTATATAAATATTTCTCATCTCAAAATATTTTAGAAGTTGACGTTTAAACCGAACATAAATCTTTTCACCAGGGGATAATTGCCATAGGTGCCTGCGATGCTATTACCTCCTTCAGGATCTCCAAATGGAATGTCAGACCAGCTATACAAGTTTTGTCCGGAAAGATTGAAGGTGACACTTTGAATTCTCAAAAGTTCGGTTAAGAGTGTTGACTCCAGTGTATAGCCAATGGTAACTGTCTGAAGCTTGAGATAAGCGGTGCTCACTATATTCTGGTCGTGATCTTTCTGAAAGAAAGCATCGCCGGTATTGATAAATGCCGGGTAAAGTGCCTCCTGGTTGTCTGGTGTCCACCGGTCAACATGTATTGTTTTGGCTGAAAGCAGGTTTTGAAAAAAGCTGGGATACCAGTTTCGTGAGACATATGATACGCCGCCTTTCCCAAAAAACCTAACGCCAACATCAAACCCTTTGTAGGAAAAGCTGGCATTAAACCCATAGGTAATAAATGGCTGCCTCGTCTCCTCCATAGGAAGAATATCATTATTATCAATTTCACCATTTCCATTAAAATCCGCATAAAAATAGCGGCCTGGCTTATTGCCACCGGTCACATCAGGTGCGTTGATAGCCTCTTCAAAATCGTTAATAAACCCATTGGTTTTATATCCCTTTAGCCAACCGATCGGCTTACCGGCTTGTTTCTGGTAATCCGGCACCAAAGGTCTGTCAGCTCTTTCCACAATGCGACTGTCGGCAAGCGTAAAATTACCTCCTATGGTGTATTGAAATCCTCTGGAATTTTGGTGACTATATTTGCCAACCACCTCGATTCCCTGGTTTTTCGTTTTACCCTGGTTTACCGGTGGCAGCCCTATGTTGACTATTCTCTTCCCGCCAAAGTTGGATCCAAATCCAGGGTGGTAAAAAGAAGGTTGTGGGATATTGACAAAAATGCCTTCCCTTTTTTCTTTATAAAGATCAACGGTGAATGAGAGGTCGTTGGAAAACAGCGCTACATCAAAACCAAGGTTTTGTTTATAAGCTGTCTCCCAGGTAGCATTGGGGTTGGCTACCTTCACTTCGGCATATCTGCTGGTAACGGGGGCCAGTGGCAAGCCAAATCTCATGTACCCCGCGCCGTTGCCAACACCTTCCCATCCTCCTTGATACAAAAACCTGGGTGCTCCTCTTTCACTTCCTGTTTTTCCATAAGAATACCGTACCTTCAGCGTATTCAGCCAGGGAAATCTACCCTCTAAAAATGTTTCCCTGGCAATATTCCAACCCACAGCCGCCGCAGGGAAAAAGCCAAAGCGCTTACCTGGCGCAAATTTTTCAGAGCCATTATAACCGGCACTGACTTCCAAAATGTACTTTTGGTTGTAATCATAAGATGCCCTGCCTACCCAGTCTTCACTATAAGAAGGCAATACACTAGGTCTGGATCTTCTTTCGGTACGGTTGAATACGCCTGTAAAGCCTACATTATGGTCGTTAAAACTTCGCTGGTATTCCAGTTTAAATTCATAGTAGATATTTCTATTACTGTTATCAAATCCCTCGCCGCCTGTGCTGTGGAAATCAAGGTCCGATGAATTATAGCCAGGTCCGGATTGCTGCCTCCATGTATCAAATTCCACATCGTATAACCATTGGCTGCGTGTCCATCGCTCAATCTTTTTGTATTGAAATGCGGTACTGTAGTTAAATCTTGCGGATGCCCTCAATCCTTCTATCAAACTACCCAGATCCTGCTGAAGTCCGATCTGGATATCCACCACATCCTTTCTGAATTTCCTCATTCCCGAATTATTTAAGGCGTTGTAGGCATTTTGCTGGTAAGGTGTTTCACCAATGGCCGAGGAGAACCGGACTCCCGTGTCATTTGGAGCAAGCGGATCGGGGTGTGCGCGCATAAATTCTTCGGTGTAATACAGCGGAAAAAGATATGGTGTGGCCTCATTAATAAATTTAAAAACATTGCTGAATTGATTGGCACTAACTTCCGTGTCAGGTGTCTTTCTCAATTCCGAACGACCGGAGATATCGGTTTTCAGTACTGTAGTGTTTGTGAGGTTGAAATCCAGGTTAGTTCTGAAATTATATTTGTCGTAGGTGAACTCCGGGCTATAATAGCCATCATCGTGAACAGTACTAACAATATCTCCCACATGATTGGCACTGAAAGACGCAAAATATTGTACAAAATCAGTACCGCCTGATACGTTGATCCTGGCGTTTGATTCCCAACCTACATCTCTTATCAACTCATCGTACCAATCAATATCGGGATAGGCAATTTGATCCCTGTTGGGGTCAAGAAAATTATTAATGTACCACTGTGCTCTTAAGCCATCATACTTGCCTGAGTTTTTAATAGCTTCCTGGCCCAACATCAAAACCTCATAAGATCCCATCTGTTTTGGGATATTTGTCATTACCTTGGCTGTAACACCGCCAGCCACTGTAATTTTGGGGGCGCCTATTCTTCCCCTCTTGGTGGTGATGAGGATCACACCGTTGGCTCCCCGAACCCCGTAGATGGCGGTGGAAGAGGCGTCCTTCAGTACAGACATGGAGGCCACCTCACCGGGATCAAGTTGTGAAAACCCGCCGGTAGCTTCAACGCCGTCAATAAGAATAAGCGGATCATTACCTCCGCTGGCAAATGTAGACACACCACGGATCGTAATGCTGGCGTCATCCGCCCCGGGCTGACCGGAAACAACCTCCGTGAAAACACCTGGCAATCTGTCCTGAATGGACTGGGAAAGGTTAATGGTGCCGGTCTTCATCAATTCCTCACCCGAAACATCGGCCACCGCGCCCACAATGTTTTTCCTTTTCTGTGTGCCATATCCCACAACGACAATTTCATCCAATTGCCGTAAATCGGGCATCAGTATAATATTAATCTCGCTTCTGCCGGCAGGTTCTATTTCCTGGGAAATATACCCGATAAAGGAAAAGTTTAAGATATCCTCCGGCCCAATAGAAAGTGAGTAGTTTCCGTCTATGTCGGTAATTGTTCCAACGGTGGTACCCACAATCACTACATTCACCCCTACGAGAGGTTCGCCCAGATCACCAACTACTTTACCGGTGATTTGGGTCGTTTGCGCCTTCAGGCCATGCAATGCCAGCAGCGCGAAAATGAAAAATGTGATCTTTTGTTTTAACATATTCTTATAGTAGTTATAATTTAAAGGCTGGTCTTTTTAACCGTATCAACTGCTAATCTTTCACCAGGCGAATACCAAACATCATCTCCGAATGGTAATTGGCTTCGCGCCACTCTTCCAAATCCTGACGGAGCTCTAAAAATGCCGCACCATTCTGGAAGCTGTTTATCCAAATAAATGGCCGGTCTATGAATACCTGGTCGGTTCTCCAGTTGGTAGGGTAACGCCAACCCGAACTGCTGTAATTAAGCCCATAGATATCCGTACCACCGTGAAATTCGGAAGCACATCCTTTCCAATCCTGGTTTGTATAATTTCTTAATGTGGCGACATCGTCGATCGAAGCAACATGCCATCCATCCGGCGCTATTTTATTGTGACCTACGATACCGTAAGAATAAACTCGTCCTCTTTCCTGTATCCAGTCACCGGAATAGATATCACCATGCTTGTATTCATCCCAGTAATATTCATCATACTTGTCTTTTTGAAGTTTCACACCACCAATATGTGTGATATCCGTTCCGTCGGTATACTTCCTGGTTCGCAACCCCTGCGTCAGCCAGATTTGAGTTCCCAGGCGTACCCAATTATACACTTCCGTCTCATCCCCCCTGACATCGGAAAGTGTACCCGTCATTTGAGGTGTAAATGAGGAAGGAATGGAGGGTGTTTCTTTGCCATCGGTATTTTTAGCCACTATTCGCCAATAGAAGGTTTTAACATCAGTGATGTCACAAGCTATATCCGCACCGGTTGGCAAGTAGCTAAGGTCGGTAAGGTCTGAGGCTACTTTGGTGACGGGAGGATTGGCTTCTCCGATATACACATCATAGGTAACTGATAAACCGCCTGGATCTGTACTTGACTCCCATTCCAACAGTACATCCAATCCCAATGCTACACCACTTTGAGGCGATGTAGGCACCGGCGCGCCCGGGGCCCCGGATGAGACCTTGACAAAACTGTTAATAGCGCTGTTGGTAATATTTCCCGATCCATCTTTGGCCACCACTTTCCAGTAGTAAGTGGTTCCGCCGTTAAGTGGCGGGGGAAGTTCAAAGGAAGTTGCGGACTGATCAGCTGAAACAAGGGTAACCGGGGGATCATTCTCATCCGCATAAACATCGTAAATAACAACGTCGCCTTCCGGGTCTTTGGCCTCACCCCAGGTGAGTTTAACAGCATCGTCATAGCTGCCGGTTTTGTTGACAGGAGATAATAAAGACGGTTCATCAGGCGCACCAACAGCTAGTTTTTTAAAGCTTCGGACAGCGCTCTCGGTCCCGTTTTGTAAGTCAGTCGCCAGGATCTTCCAGAAGTAGCGTTGTTCATTCTCAAGGGTAGCGACATCCACCTCATAGCTGGCTTCAGTCACCGTATCTATTTTGGCCAGACTGTTTTCATCTTCGCCAAGATAAATAACGTAGTGAACCAAATCTCCATCCGGATCATCAACCGGATCCCAGGAAAGCTTCACTTCTTCCCTGAGAAATATCTGTGTTGCAGGCGCCACCAGGGTTGGTGCCGGAGGAATACCCGGTGGAATTGTTGTGAACTTCCAAACATCACTAATTACGCTTGTACTTCCATACCTGGCGACAGTCTGCCAGTAGTATGTCTTGCCTTTGTTAAACAGGAAGCCCTCCAGCGTGTAAGAAGGGGATGTTAGCCCTTCCTCTTGCGCAAATAATCTCAGGCTATCCATACCTAATAAAAAATCGTAGGTAACTGTCTCGCCTTCCATTTCCAACGCCTTCCATTCAAAGGTTGGGGAAAAATCAATATCCGCGCTATTGTTTTCCGGTTTTGTCAAAGATAGTTTTTGCACTACCGGACTTACCGCCTTGTCGTCATCTTTGCACGACGGGAGGTAAATGAAGAGGATTATACATATAAACAGAAAAATCTTTACCTTTTTTTTCATAGTTGCTTAGGGTTTTGTAATAAAACTGTTGGATACAGTTCCGGATTTGCGGCCAAAAAAAGAGCATAGCAAACTTGCCTTTCAGATTGGTATTTCTGAAGTTTCAATGAAATAAGTCAACTATCTATGTGGAAGTCCTATTAGGATAAATAAATGAGACGGTAACTAATCAGGAAAGTGCCACAAACTATTATTCTCATACTCGACTCAAAATCCGGTCAGTATATATTATAGCAAAAGAGGTGGTTATGTAAAGTTGCTCATAAGCCTTTTAGGTTTTAGTTTTTGGTTCTTAGTTTTTAGTTTTGATAATATGAGATAATAAATGTAAAATATACAGGTAGGTCGGAGGGGTACCAGATATTTCTATTTACTTAAATTATTGTTCGGTACCGCAGGTAGGGGGACAAACGATTCAGGAGGGGGTATAAATTGTTCAAAGGGATATTCCGGGCAATTTCTATTTTCCGGATGATACAGTCATCAAATTCCTTTTTTTCCTTCTCATTTGCGCTATTTGTGTTGTTTTAGGGGGTCAACAGTTACAATATGGACACTATCGTTGTTTGTAACGGCCAGTATGTTGTTCGCTACATTACCGATTCTTATCATCTTTAACTTTTTTACATCTCCGGAAATATTCAGGTTTGATTCGTGCAGATCAACGGGCTTAAAATTATCTCCTCCCTGGCCTTTTAAGAAAAGGCCATAGGATGCATCGTTTCTTATCGTCTCAACTTCCACAGGATAAAGATTGCCCGCTACTACTAAATCAGCGGCGCCATCCTTATCAAAATCGTCAATTAAAATTCCATTGACAGCTGACAGTTGGCTCAAAGGAGGAAGCGCTTTAAATCTAAAATCATTATTCCCGAGATTTTCAATGTAGCTGTGGGCAAAATTGGTGGCTTTGTGGTGAACCGAGTGAAACAATTTAGTTTGATCGTAGACGTCGACGAGTCTCGCCTGTCCAAAATCGTGGTAAGATTTAAATTTCTTTTTGATGAAGGGCATTTGCTGGGCAGAGCATTGCCGCCCTCTTAACGGGTACAATTCCCCGTCATTAAAATAGCCCAATACTATATCGAGCGATCCGTTGTCATCAAAATCATTGGCATATACGTGGAAAGGTGCCTCCTGGCTGGCTTTATACTTATAATTCAATCCAAGATTTCCGGCTATGTAATCCAAATCTCCATCGCCATCAAAGTCGTATTGCGCCAGGCTATACCACCACCCTGCGTTGTCATCAAATGCCTTCACAAATACTTTGTCAAAACGACGTCCATCATTTCTTAGCAGGGTCAGGGGCATCCACTCTCCCGCTACCAAAAGATCCAAAAAACCATCATTGTCGTAATCAGTCCATAATGCGGCGGTTACCATACCAATGTTTTCTAAACCGGGGATCAGGGTATTGGTAACATCTGTAAACACACCATCATTATTTTGCAGCAGGGTACTGCTGGCTGGCGTTGGATATTTTTGAGGGGTTAGCCGCCCTCCTACAAATAAATCGAGGTCACCGTCTTTATCGTAATCTGCGGGAAGCGCAATGGACCCACTACTTTTAATTGGTGGCAGCCGATGCATATCCTTGCGGAAAGATGCCTTACCATTATTAATATACAGTCTGTCTGACAGTAGCGGATCACCTGGCAAAAATTCGTTGCCCCCACTGACTACATATAAATCCAGGAATCCATCTCCGTTCGCATCAAAAAATACAGCCGCAACATCCTCTGCTTTGTTATCCAGTTCCCATGGTTGAGAATCGGCCTTGGTGAAAGCGCCCTTTGTGCCCTGAAGCAATAAACAACCCGACTGGCCGCCGGCACCTCCGACATAAAAATCATCCAGCCCATCGTCATTCACATCACCCACTGCCACCGCAGGACCGAATTGAGACATTTTATGGGGCAACAGGAGTTCTTTTTCAAAATCATTATAATCATTCTCCCTGTGTTTGAACCCAATATTGCTTTGGTGTGTGATATTTTCAAAAAGCCCCTCTGAAATAACTTCTTCCGTACCACTTAGCTCGGCATTCCGATAATTCAGGACAATTGTTGTGTTTGGCGCGACGTTTTCGACCACCTGCGACCTACCGTCCGGCCACACCACCTTCAGCTTATTGATTTTATCATACTTGCCCAAACCAAAATGAAGTGACGGAGGCACCGCAGACTGGTAGCCTCGCGTTGGATAATTTTCCTGCATTTGCCACATGGAGTCTTCCTCAATGACTACCCTGGCTCCCACACCATACGGGTTATTATCAGATCCTGTAAACCGGATTTTTAAATAATTAGAACGGGAATTTTCCCGGCTATTGTTTTTGAAAACAAACGCTTCCTGGTCAATATTATTAACAACCAACTCCAGATCGCCGTCATTATCCAGATCTGCCACTGATGCGCCATTGGAAAAGGATGGAATTGCTATACCCCAATCCGAATTGCGCTTTGCATAGCGCAGATTCCCGGTGTTTTGATACACGTAATTGCTGATTTTTCCATCCTGAAGCGTGTCTAACAATTCTTTCATGACTGCCAGCTGAGCTTCCTGACTTGCCTTGACCGCCTGCCTGATCTTTTTGGCTTTAAATTCCATAAAATCTTTGTTGCTGAATTCTTTTCTAAATCCGTTGGTAATAAATAGATCTTTCCAGCCATCATTATCCAGGTCGCTAAACAGTACCGACCAACTCCAATCCGTATTGGATACTCCGGCCATTTGGGCCATTTCGCTAAACAATCCTCTCCCTCTGTTTAGCTGCAAGGTGTTAGACATGTACTGGTAATGAAATCCCAGTTTTACAGCCTTGTAAAAGGCTTCCGGACTCATAGATTTCATATTGGTTTTCTGCCGGTAATTATCTTCCGCCACCATATCCACCACGGCAATGTCAGCCAGGCCATCATTATTGAAGTCGGCGATATCCACGCCCATGCCAAAATTAGAGATGTGCTTTGTGGCAGCTTTTATATGCTCTTTAAAAGTACCGTTGCCGTTATTAATATATAAGTAATCCGGTTCTGTGTAGTCATTGGTCACATAAAGATCGGGCCAGCCATCACTATTCAAATCTCCGGCAGCTACACCCAACCCGTATCCCATGGCATTTTGTTTTATGCCTGCTGTTTCGGAGATATCTTTAAAGTATCCATTGTCATTCCTGTATAATTTATCACCGGCATAGGGGTGCTTTTTGTGTTTCCATTGCAGTACATAGGCTGCTGTAAGTAATTCTATAGAGTGATTTAGTAAATACAGATCCAGATCGCCATCCCTGTCAAAATCAAAAAACAGGGCCTGCGTTGAATAGGAAGGGTCATTGATGCCATAGTCCTTCGCTTTTTCCGAAAAAGTGAGATCTCCATTGTTGATAAAAAGTTCGTTTTGCCGGCTCCCGGGAGATAATCTGCCGGATCTGCAAACATAAATATCCAACCAACCATCAGCATTAATATCCACCATTGTTACGCCTGCAGACCAGCCTGGCTTGCCATTCACACCGGCTGATCGTGCCATCTCTTTAAATGAAAGGTCACCTTCATTGAGGTAAAGTTCATTATTACCGAGGTTTGAAGTAAAATAGATATCATCCAGTCCGTCGTTATTGATATCGCCAATGGCCACTCCTCCTCCGTTGTAGTAGTATTCATAATTAAACAGATTATACTGTAAATCGATTGGAAGCGAATTTTTGAAATGCACATTTGTTTCAGAGGGGGGCATTAGATCAAAAATTTTCGCCGATGTGGTCTTGGCACTGGAATCCAGTTGCGGCTGGTCGGACTGATCTTCACAGGAGCTATAAGCCAAAAGCGCAATGAAGACAACCACTAGCCGCTTTACTTTGCTAAAATACAGGGCTAAACTGCCCCCCCAACCCTTACCAGATCTTACCATGACTTTTTACAGGCTTTGGTAAAAGATGTTTCACATGCTCCTTTCAACGGTTGCGTCATCCTTATTATTGGTTGCCGTAGGTTCCAGGGTAACCGCCGTATATTTATCAACCATATGGCTGAAATGCGATTTTAAAAATTCGCATATATTCAGAATTCTATGCACCGGAACATGTCAATTGATTTCAATACAGGCCCTTTATATCGGCAATCAGCCGGTTGCTGGTTTCAGCATCAAGGCCGTGTAAGCCATTAAACTCTATCCAGCCATTGGAGAGCCCGATACCTGTTCCCATCTTTCTGGCCAGATCCATTTGCTCCTCCCACATCTTCAGAAAATGCCAGGAACATGGCACCCAGGGTTTTTGACCGATGGCCGCTTTATATCTTATTGGTTTTTTTCTATATAGCGGGTTGCCCAAAAGTGCCGGATAAGAATGATCTCCGGCATCGCCGTCAGCCCACATCACCATGTTAGACCCGCCGCAATCACTGGTAAGTAAAGCCTTGTCCCGGCCATAGGAATGAACGAGTCTTCTCATCTTTTTAAAGAAGTCAATGCTGTTAGCTGACAACGGGCCACCGCGTTCGGGATGGTAGTCATAGCCCAGGCAAACGAAAGTTTCATCAAAGACAATGGCATCGGGATCCAGCATTTCCATAATGTATTCCGCCTGTTTCAGTAAGTGGTTTGTCCAATCTGCTGAGGCAAAAGACATCCACCAATTTTGCTTGACGGTATCCGGCCCTTTCCAGGTAAATTTTTTCTTTTGCCCGGATTGATCTATTAAAATGGAATCGTTAAGGGAATCAAATAATGGCGATGCTTCGTCAAAAAGCACCGTGTGCATATAAACGCCCGCCCGCGCTCCTGCTTTCCTTGTAGCCGCGATCCGGTCTTTCATTTTGCTGATTGACATTCTGGCCGCTCCCCGCGCATCGCCTTGCATCGCCAGCCATTCCTTTCGATTGGGATTCATAAAATCACCGATATAGGGATAATAGCCATGCTGTGTGGCCAATCCTACATGGAAATCTTTAAAATGTGGGATGTCAGCCTCATACCCACCTCCCCGAAGTCCGTTTTTCCCATGGGCGGAAGATAAAAAGTCATAATAATGAACCTTCACCTGGCTCAACCAGTCAACCAGGCCAAATTCATCATCATGAGCCAAATAGTGGAACGCCTCCCAGGCCTTATCAGGTGTTCCTTTATGGCAAAGAAGATAACAACTTAAATTCACTTCCTGATTGGCGGCCAGCTCAATGGTTCGACCGGCTTTCCAGCCTGTTTTATTTTCCTTATCCCTGATCGTAGCAAAACGATATGGCTGATCGGATGGAGTAAACAGGGCGACTTTCCAGGATGAAGCGTTATTCAGAATATCGATCACCGGCGCCAGCAAAAGCGCTTTTGTTTGTCGCTCGCCGGGACTGCTGGCCAGAGGCTCCAGATAATGACAACTAAAATCATTCCGGCCAACGGGTTGTGCACACTCCTGAAAAAAGACTTTACTGCCTAAATCAGCATGCCTGGAATCCCTGTTCAGCGCCGTGGCGGAGATTGGAATGTAAATCTCCTGACCAGCCACATTTTCTGAGGGCTGGGCTGAAGATGTAAAATCAATATTAGCCACAACGGATTTACCTGTAACATTTTTTACAGACAGGGTTCCTTCCAATACATCCTTGCCTGTTCCCAATTGGGAAGCCTTTAAAACGTGGTTAAGTTTTAGTTGCAAACCACCGACTTTCCCCTCGTTATTTCCAGGATTCAATGTTAACCCATCCCCGGAAGATTTTTTTTCACCAACACTTACAACAGCGTTTAGCAAGCCCAACTGCTGCGATCCAACCAGCGGCGAACCATCGCAGTTTACCTGGTGAAATAATTTACTATCCGAAGATTTTTTCCATTTGATGGAATCCTTTGAAAATGGATTGATTACAGGATAGGCATTCAATGCTGAGGACACCATTCCGGTGCCCGTTAAGGCAATAAAGTCTCTTCGTTTCATTCAGTTTTATTTTTTATCCAGTCTCCGAAAAACGGAGATTATTTTTTCAAACCGGCATCATTAATATCCCGGGTTTTGAACCATGTTCGGGTTAGCATCCATTTCCGCCTGAGGTATTGGTAGCAGATAATTGCGGGAAGGAATAAAAACCCGTTCTTCCAGCACAATCTGATCGCTATTCAGGGTCACTTCGCCCGTATTCGGATCTACATCTCCACCCCTGGCGCCGTACAACGGACCGTTGAGTACCTCCGCGCCGATATCCCAGCGCTTGATATCGTAATGACGCAATCCTTCAAAAGCCAGTTCGACCCGGCGTTCGCGTCGAACCAATTCCCTCATTTTGCCCTGCGAATTATATTCTGCCCGGTCCACAGGAGGCATTCCTGCCCGGGTTCTTAGCCTGTCTAGGGCGTTATACACCTCGTCGGTAATCTGGTTACTTTCAATAGCCGCCTCGGCAAATGTAAGTAACATCTCCGCAAGCCGAAAAACGACTGTATTGGCATCACCATTACGAAGGTCTGCGGTTGGTACCGGCTTTGAATATTTGTAAACGTTATACCCACTTCGGGAGGCGGAAGCAGCATTGTAAAAATCCGGATTTGGAATGGTTCCGGCGTCATCCAGAAACTGACTGATCGGATTGAAGAACCTGCCATTCCAGCTTGATCCGGCGTGTATTATTGTCATATCCAATCTTGGGTCCCGGTTTTCAAACGGCTTATCCGGATCGTATCCGGAGGTAGGGTCATCAATTGTTTTACCATCCAAGGTCTCATAGGCATCCACGATACTCTGAGAAGCACCGATGGATGACCAGCCGCCCTCCTGGGCAGGAAGTAAGTGTTGCCAGGCTACGCTTGGAAATTCATTTTGAATGTGCTCAATAGCCATGATCGTTTCCTCGTTTACGCCTTCATTTTCGGGAAGAAACATTTCATAATAAGCCATGGGGCCATCCTCGTAAAGCTCATACACCCCCATGTCCATGACTGCCCTGGCATCAACCATTGCTTCTGCAAACATGCCTTCATACAATTCTAAACGGGCCTTCAATGCAAGTGCTGCCCCGCGGGTAGCGTGCCCTCCGGATTCAATGGCGTTCTGTACCGGCAAATCACCGGCGATCTCACCCAGCTCCTTCAGGATGAAGGCCACCACCTCGCTCCTGGGATCTCTTGATAAATTGGCATCTCTGGGATCGGCAATACTGTTCGTTACCAAAGGTACATCACCATACCACATCACTTTTTTGAAGTAGTCATAAGCTCTCAAAAACCGCACTTCTGCCTTGTACCGATTTTTTTTAGATTCATCCATAGTGACCCTGTCTACGTTTTCCAAAAAAGTATTGTACTTGGTAATTCTATGGTATTTAAAAAAGTTATGCATATTTCTATCGGCCGGATTTAACTGTCCATTTCCGGCAGTTTTGACGCCATCCCATATATACTGTGAAAAACCGTTGTCCGTCATCAGGTCCATAAAATTGATATTCCACATTGATTCCCAGGCCGTACTTCTCTCATTCCAGCGGTAAAAGTTGGGAAATGCGCTTAACTTTTGTGTACCATAGGCACCGGCCAGTGCCAAATCGGCATCGTTCTCTGTTTGCCAAAACGTTGCGTCGGAAAGTTGATCTTTTGGCGCTACCTCCAGAAAGTCTTCCGAACATGACCAAAACAGCATTGTAAAGGCAATTATTAAGATATAGCTAAAAGTTTTCATAATTTTTAAAATTTAGAAATTGACACTAACTCCCCCGGTAAATGTTTTGACCGGCGTGTAATTACCCCAGGTCCAATCCGGGCTTTCCGGGTCGAAATCATCCGACCATCCCGAAAAAGTCAACACATTTTCACCGCTCACATATACCCTGAGTTTGGCGATTTTCAGAGATTCCAGCACTTGCGATGGGAAGTTGTATCCTATCTGCAGGTTTTTAACCCTAAAGTAGCTGGCATTTCTCACATTGAAGGATGAGGTCTCATAGTTGTGCCATTGATCGATATGGGTAATAGGATACCGGGCATTAGGCGTCTCCGGTGTCCATCTATCCAAATGCCTTCTTTGTGCCTTGGCGCCATTGACAAACGGGAATTCAACCTGATCATTGAGGAGCCCGGATACATCTGCCGCTCCGACGCCGAATACCGTTAAATCAAAGTTTTTATAACCAAAATTTAAATTAATGCCATAAGAGGTTCCTGGTATGTCACTTCCCAAAACCACCCGGTCGTCCGCGTCGATGACGCCATCGTCGTTTTGGTCCTTAAATTTCAGATCTCCTCTTTGTATGGGAGCACCTGTTACTTTTGGATCATTTAATACTTCTTCATCCGTTTGGAAAAAACCAAGTACCTCGTATCCGTAGTAAGCATTCCATGGAGATCCTTCTTCTTTCAACCTTCCCCCGCTTTTGTCAGGTTGGTCATACTTGACTACGTTGTTGGTATTAAAACCTATATTAAAGGATATATCATAGCTAAAATCACCCTTGATACTGGAAGTCCCCATGACAAATTCAACCCCTTTATTTCTCATAGAACCCGCATTGACCAGGGGAGCCGGCAATCCAAAAATGCTGGAAACCGGGACAGGGGTTAGAATATCTTCTGTGAGCCTGTTATAGTAATCGGCTGAAAACTGTATTTTCCCCTCAAACAATTCCACGTCAATCCCAATATCATAAGTAGTATTGGTTTCCCAGGTCAGATCTTCATTGGTAGCCTCTGTTTGTGCCACACCATCAGCCACTGCCCCAAAGAAAGCGTAATTATTTCCGATAGCAATTTTGGGGATGAATTCATAGTCGCCTATTCTGTGGTTTCCTAATTTTCCCCAGGAAGCCCTGATCTTCAAATGGCTCATCCACGATATATCTGACATAAATGCTTCTTCCGATATCCGCCAGCCGGCAGAAACAGAAGGAAACAGTCCCCAGCGGTTACCATTGGCAAATTTTGATGAACCGTCATACCGTAAATTGGTTTCGAACAGGTATTTGTCCTTAAAGGAATAATTCGCTCTTCCAAAAAAGGACCTCAATCTCGATTCTACCCCAAAGCCTTCTGTTGTTACCCCTTCGTTGGATCCGGCATTGATCTCGGTCAGTTCATTATTAGGCAAATTAATTCTGGCCAACTCATCATAATCCTCGGTATAGGACTCTTGCGAGGTACCGGCCAGTAAGCTTAAGTTGTGGTCTCCAAAACTTTTATCATAGTTCGCAAATGCCTGTAAGGTGATATTTCTTGTACGCCGGATCCCATTTTCCAGGGCATTATTACCGCTTGTTGTACCATCTCCCCATACGAAACTTTTGGTATGCCTGGACTGATCATTAAAATTCAGATCTACTGCTGCCACGCCTTTTACGGTCAAACCTTCTGCGAGCGTAAATACACCAAATACTTGAGAGATCAGGTGAGACTCTTTTGTTTCATGTCTTCCACCTTCTTCGATAAGGGCAATCGGATTGTTGTTGAGGTAATGGTTCCATGACCCGTCGGGAAATTTATTGGGAATCGTTGGCGGGGTACGGTGTGGATAAACAAAATAATCGCCGTTCGGTCTGCTGATATCCCTGTAAGACGCGGCTGTGTTTAATCCCAGGCTAAAAAATTTACTGATTTCTGTATCAAAGTTAAAGCGAAGGTTATACCGGTTAAAGTCAGTATTTTTGGTGATCCCTTTTTGATTGAGGTATCCCATGGAAATCAGGTACCTGGATTTTTCAGTTCCTCCTGAAACATTGAAGTCATGACTTTGTATGGCGCCGGATCCCTGGTATAGCAGGTCCATCCAATCCGTATCCGGGAAATTATCGGGATCTGAGCCGGTTCTAAACTTCTCCAAATCCTCATCGCTAAATTGCGGGGTACTTCCTTCATTGATCAGGCCTTCATTTCTAAGTTTCGCATATTCATAGGAGCCGAGGAAGTCGGGCTTAAAGGTAGGGCTTTGCCAGCCGGCATAGCCACTATAGGAAAATGTGGGTTTTCCCTCCACTCCCCTTTTAGTGGTGATCAGAATGACACCGTTGGCGGCTCTTGTGCCATAAATGGCCGCTGAAGCCGCATCTTTCAGCACGCTGATATCGGCTATATCGTTGGGATTGATATCGTTCATGGAAGACTCAATACCATCGACTATTATCATGGGGTTGGAATTATTCATCGTACCAATGCCACGGATCCTGATAGAAGCAGCATCCCGACCGGGTTCACCGGATGACTGTATAACCGTTACACCGGGCATTTGCCCCTGTAAGGCGGATGAGACATTCGTTACCGGCCGACCTTCTATATTCTCGGAATTCATAGTGGCCACCGCTCCGGTAAGATTCACCTTTTTCTGGGTTCCGAAACCTACCACCACAATTTCTTCCAATGAGGTAATGTCGGTGGCCAGCGCTACATCAATGGTGGTCCGGTTGTCAATAGCTATTTCCTCAGACAGGTATCCTACGGAACTGAATACCAAAATACCACCGGTTTCCGGCACCTCAATACTATACCTGCCGTCGGTATCGGTAATGGTTCCTACCAGGGTGCCTTTCAGCAATACGTTGACGCCCGGCAATCCTTCACCGTTTTCCATATCCGTAACCCTGCCTTTTATCTCTATCTGTAGCGGCAGTGCGATTTCCTCCACGTGATCAATCCCTCCTTCTTTTTCAACCACCACAATTTGTTCATTTACCCTTTTAATATGAATATCAGATTTCCTGGAAATATCGATCAGGATATCGTACAAATTTGTATTTACGTGGTTTAAAGATATTCTCTTTTCCAGGGGAACATTATTGGGTATATAAGAGAATTTAAAGTCTGTTTTTGACTCGAGTATTGAAAATACCTGAGCCAGATTTTTATTATTAACCTGAATAGAGGTATTAATTTCTTTAAGACTCTTTGTATTTTTCAGATTCTGACTTCTTGCAGGATCAGTAGCAAATATGAGGCTGATGAACAACCAGTTGATGAAAAATATTAAAAACGAGTACTTAAACATTACAATAATTGCCTTTAAGTATGAATTTTTCATAATTTTAAGTGCTTTTTAATAAAACTTTGTTTTGTTAAATAATTTTAGAGAGTCAGAATATTGCGGAATCTTTTGGCTCTCTTTTTTTTTAGTGTAGCATATTTACATAGGCAGGGCGTTTAAAGGTTAAAATTATTAGCATCCCCCTCCGGTAAAAAGAATGGTACCGTTTTCCTTTTTCCGGTAAGAGGCATTAGTTCCGAAGGAGATCACCTCCAATATAGCTTCCAGGGTCTCGTTGTTGAACCTGGATTTGATCATGCAGGCTAATATGTTTTCATTGTCGACATCGATATCCACGCCATATCTTCTTTCAATGATGGTTATTACATCTTTCAAAGGAATATTGTCAAACACAAATTGGTTGTCTTTCCATCCGGCTACTGCTGTCGGATCGAAGCTAACGATGTTACTAATCTTTGTTGACTTATCTAATACTATCTGTTGATCAGGTGCCAGCATAAAACTTTCTTTATCGCCCATTTCATCCTCTCTCATCCTCACTTCAACACTCCCTTCTACCAGTGATACAATGGCTTTGCGTTCTTCCGGGTATGCTTTGATGTTAAAGGCAGTACCCAGCACTTTAGTGGTGAGGTCATTCGTATGAACAATAAAAGGCCTTTTAACATCCTTGGTCACCTCAAAATAAGCTTCTCCTGAAAGCGTTACCTCCCTGGTATCCTCACCAAAGAATACCGGTCTTTTTAGGGTGCTTTCAGCATTCAGAATCACTTTGGTGCCATCTGAAAGGGTGATACTGGATTGTTGACCCGATTTCGTTGTGGTTTCTTTCCAAATAACGGCTGCTACGGGCTCTTTTTCATGAACACCTATGAAGGTATTTAACAAATAAGCCGTAGCCAGGAACAAAAGCACAGAGGCGGCCACCTTTACATAGGCCGATAATTTCAAATAGCGCGGTTGTCGCTGCGGACGATGGCCAAACGTAAACCGGGCATCGTATTGTTGAATTTTTCTTTCTGCCAGTTCTTTTCCGCTATCAACATTAAAATGCGGACCAGGCGATCCTCCTTCCTCCCATTTTTCCGTTAACCACCTGAAAAGTTCGGCGTTCCTGTCTTGTTTTATTAGTTGATTAAACTCCCTGAGTTCTGCCTGCGTAATCTCGTTGGAAAGCTTTTTAGCAGCCAGCTCGTAAAATAAATCGTTGCTCATAGTTTTGCCTGTTCATCGCTATAGACAGTAAAACCACAAAAAACCTACTAGTGTCCTAATAATTATTTTGTTATTTGATAAATCTGTATGATTTAATCGTGCCGGTACCGTTGACCGGGGCTGATTTTTAATGAGGGATGTTCTAGATAAATAAGCCTGACAAGCAACCGGCGAGGAAAAACATCAGGCTTGACATGATCATCTTAAATTTGGGGTAGAACTGGCTGGTAAATCTGATAGCTTCAACCATATGGTTTTGCACGGTCCTTTCGGAGATGTTCATGATCTCTCCAATTTCTCTATACTTGAATCCTTCGATCCGGTTTAATCTAAAGACTACCTGGCGTTTTGGAGGCATTAGTTTGATGATATCGTCTATTTGCTCCCGGATTTCGCTATTTAATACCGAATTGTCGGCCTTTTCATTGGCAATCAATTCAATATCATCTAGTTGTATTAAATTTATGTTCGACCCGGGACTCGTCTTTAAATAATTAAGCGATCTGTTTTTTACTGCTTTAAATAAATATGATTTGAGGTTTAAACTTATGTTTAGCGTGTTTTTTTTAATCCACAGATTGGCGAGGACATCAGCTACTATTTCTTCCGCCGATTCGCGGTTGTGCTGCAGGCTGTATGAAAATAAACAAAGTCTTTTGTAATACTTGTCAAATAGATTTTCGAAGGACTTGCGATCACCCTTTTTGATTTTTTCGAGTAAATCGAAATCATGGCTTGTATTTTTATCCGTACTCAAATCCCAAAGTTTAGCATGGAATTTAACTAACTATATACATTTATCCAAAAGAATTATATAATTACAACAACTCCTCCAATGATCAGAAAGGACTAAATGATGTTTGCACCATCCGTCATCTCACAGTGCAATGGACTTATTTTTTAATTTAATTCCTTATTCCAAATGCTTACATCTTTTCTTCTGCTTTCAGGTTTTACTTTCAGGTCAATCAATTTTCCATCCTTCAAAGTTCCCTCGACGGTTGTATTTTGGGGCGCATGAAGCTTAAATTTTACATCCCATGCTTTCGGCCATGTGGGAAACAGCAAGATTCTTTCACCAAAGCATTGCATTAACATTTCCTGCAATCCGATCATACCGGATCCTCCCCAATTATGGTCAGGCACCCAGTCGTGACCTGGTCCCCAGAAAGTGGGAAACCGACGTTCTGAATTCATTAATTTTTGAGTATTGTAAGCAGCCGCTTTTTCAGTCATACCCATTCTGGCGAAGAAAATACCATCCTGATGCCAGCTAATAACCATATTCTTTGGAAATGTTCCGTGTTTCCACGTATTCCTGAAAACAGTCATATCATCCTTGCCAAGACCAAAACGATTAAATGGAAACAAAGGATAAAATTGGGGGCATTCAATATTTGCAATTCTCTTCCAGCTTTCAGCAGGTTTTATTACTGCATCTCCTTTAATTTCATTATAATAATATCCGGGCAAGCGTTCGAGGTAGTCCTCATAGTATCTTTTTTCCGAGGCGGAAATATAGTTTTCCCCAAGCGTCAGGATTGAAGCCAGGCATGCCTGCAAACCAGCGATAACATCAATCGGATTTTTTGCTCCCCTATAGGTTTCACAGGAGGTAGATGGGAAAATCACCAGTTTTCCTTTTTTGTCAAGTTCCTCTCCATTCCTCATCTTCTCACGCATCCGGTAGTGCTCGTCAAAGAAGATCAAAGATTGCTTAATAAATGGCGTATATTTTGAAATATCCTCTCCTGTATAGCGATGATATTCTAAAATCATATAAGCATTTTCCAGTTGTGATTCCCAATGATATGCAATATTTTGATTCGCCATAACCCCTTTTTCCACTACACTGTTATAACCTTTCGAGGCATCTGCTCGCTTGTCTCCCAGCCGGGTTTCTTCACCTCTTCCGCGAGCTCCCCTGGACCAACCATAACCCGCGCCCAAAGCTATCCCCGGTACATTTGCATATTCACTATAAACAGCGCCATCGTGACCAAAATGTGCTTTTACCCTGGCCCGGGCTCCCGGCAATGCTTTCCGGTAAAGTTCAAAATGTGGGAGGATGGCATCAAAATCTCCTGTTTTTAACATTGGCCAATGGATCAGTCTTTGATTTTGAGCGGTAAAAACGCCACCGCCCCAACTTCTGAAATCAGGACCAAATGATTTTTTATCATCAATCAAACCTGCATCTACGGTAAAGTTGCCTCCGTTAAATTTAGTGGGGTACTCACCAAAAACGTTGCATCCTAATTGATACCGGAACAATTGGTAATTGCGTGCGGCAACCCAGCCCTTATCCATTTCATCCGGAGCATCGGGGTTGATCATGATATAACTTCTATCCCAAAACTTATGCCACCACGTCATGGCAGCCTGGTGGGTCTGTTTCAGATTCTGAGTTTTAACGAGTGCATTGATCTCATTCAGATCCTTTTCCCAGTCTTCCAGTTTATGCGTTTGAGCAATGTGGCTAACGAGTTGAATGTGGTGGTACTTCTCTGGCTGTTTTGAAACAAGATGCCAGGCTTTAAATGGGGTGCCCTGATACTCACCTTGGGAAATAGCCGAAGCCACCAACCCCTTCCCTGAGATTACACCTCCAAAAGTGCGTCCTATAAGATCATCGGTGATTTCATCCTTATATTTTTCCAGTCCTTGCTGGGTAATTAACATGTCGGGCACCAATTTATTATCCGGATTGCGATGATAAAACACAATACCATTATCCTCCTGTATTATCTGATCTTTTGAAAGTATAACTTCCCCCGGGTAACGATCCAAAGTAAACGAGGAATGCCGCCTGCCATTATCCGGGATAATCTGGTCATCTATCCGCCAGTTTTCATATGCGGCATCGATCTGGATTTTTCTGTTGGCTTCTATCTCAATATGAACAACCGGCTTATCAACGTCTACCCATACATCGATTTTAGCTTTTAAAAGCGCTCCCCTATGCCTTTTTTCTCCTTGAATTTCAACGTACCCGTCATGAAGCTTTAATTGTTGCCTGAATTTACTGTCAGGTCCATGCTGTGAAAAAGGATTGGGACTTAACCTTAACCGAATGCGGCCAAGTTTAAGATATTCATTGGTCTCCGCCAAACTGCCGCTTCGTTGAACATACATAAGCAGTTCACCGTTCTCCACCCAAACATTGCACCCAATATCTCCTCCACCAACCGGCATTGACGCTGCACTGTTTTTACTTTGTTCACTCCAGGTAATGTTGTAATCGTCAAAATTTGATTGTTGGCATTTTACAGATTCTATACCCAGCATACCTAAAAAGCCCAGCCATAATACCAATCTGAATACTATCATAAATAATCTTATTTAATAAGCTTTAAAGAAAATAAGACTGGAAAAAAACCAGTCTTATTTTCACTAAACTGTTAACTATTTCTATTAAAAATATCCCGGGTTTTGCTCCAGAACCGCCTCTGTATTTCTTTCTATATCGGTACTGGGAATAGGCCACAGGTTTTGATGATCATTGACCACATTTGAAGCATATTGCCCGTTGTGCATGGGATTGTATTGCCGTACCCGTTCCACAACATTTCCCATTCTCATTAATGTAAGCAGTCGCAATTCCTCGTTAAAAAGTTCCCTGGCTCTTTCATCCAACAGGTAGTCCATATCTACATCACCGGCAGCTACCGGATCTGCATTTGATCGCGCCCTCACCACATTGATATCAGCCGCAGCGCTGACCTGATCACCTTTAAGTATATGTGCCTCTGCTCTTAGCAGATAAGTTTCGGCTAATCTCATGATATAATGATCGCGATAAAGGTGAGCTGCTGAATTGGTTGTAACACCTGTTTCAGGATCCGCAATCAATTCATCGGGTAAATTATTGATGGAGGCACCTTTAGCAAAAACTGCTGACCACCATCTTTTCAAAGCATCGGTAGCAAGGAAGTCAGTTGCGGCGCCGCTGGCTATCATCATTTGTCCAAAAAACCGGGACTCCGGATTTTCCACTCTCGCATCACGGATGATATTAAACTCAGAATTCCTGATGTCCGCGTTGGCATTTTGCCAAACATCAATCAGCATATAATCAGACGCAGCCCACCAACCGATTCCACGGCCACCCAGGCTATTGCTGGGGCCTAAAAACAGATTGACCCCGTCATTGTCCTTTATTTGCCAGTATAGCGGCCCTAAAAACCTGGCAATATTATCGTCCGCTCCTCCGCCAGGAACATTGAACTCATACTGACTTACCCAAATAGATTCCCTGTTTTGACCGGCCCCTTCCCTATTTTGATTTCCTCTTCTGAACAGGTCCCAGTAAACATCTCCCGGTTCACTACTCCTGGTACCAAAACGCTCGGTCATTAATACATAATTAGGGTCATTAATGACATCTGAAGCTGCGGCAATGGCTTTGTCGTATTCCCCTGTTATGATATACATCTCTGCAAGTAGATGGTTAGCAGCTCCCTTGGATAGCCTGCCATCCTGCTCCACGGCATCAGCCTCGGGTAAATGCTGTATGGCGTCCGTAAGGTCACTCACCACCTGATTCCATATTTCCGTCTGAGGAGTGCGAACAAAGTCCCGGCGCGGAGAATTTATTTCTTCCAAAACCAGAGGAACACCACCATACATGATCCCCAATCCTCTGTAAGCAAACGCCCTGAAAAATTTTGCCTCTGCAATTTTCAGATTTCGTTCATCTTCAGAAGCATATTCCACATCACCGATTCTTGACAGTACGGCGTTTGCATTAAATATTATTTTATAATAACTGGTCCATATCCAACGTACCTCAGCAGTTTCAGGCGTTATTTTATCCGACCAGGAATTAAGTTGATGATTGGGCGCTATCGCGTCATATCCGACATCCGTTGTGTATTGAAAGACGAATTGTTGTTGCCATTGTGTGCCAAACAGGAATGTGTGTACATTTTCATATAGTTTTACCACCGCGAGGTCTATTTGTTCAGGCGTAGAAAAGGAATTCTCAGGTGAATAAAAATCAAACGCTTCTTCTTTCAACCATTCTTCCTCGTTGCAGGAAAATAATATGTTTATCGTTAAGATAACGGTCAATATATATTTTAAACTTTTCATGTTTCTGATCATTAAAATTCAATATTTACTCCCAAAGTATAACTTCTCAGCAATGGAACACCGAATCCAAAACTTCCTCCTGTCTCAGGATCCGTTCCTTGCCAGTCAGTCCAGGTAATCAGGTTTTTCCCACTTACAAATGCTTTAGCGTTACGGAGTTTAAGTTTTTCAACGATTCCCTGAGGGAATGTGTAAGACAATGAAACATCCTGTAGCCTGACAAAACTTCTCTGGGAATATGGTCTTCCACCAAATTGTGAGCCTGTATCTAACCTTCGGTATTTCGCATTGGGGTTTTCAGGCATCCAATAGTCCCATGCACCTTTTGGAATGTTCTGGAAAGATAATTGATCTCTTTTGGAGTGTATGGCATCATCACCCATATAATAATTTTTCCCACCTTGGATGGAATTAATAAACACATGAAGGCTGAAATTTTTGTATCCAACAGTATTTGTAATACCGAAACGATAGGATGGATCTCTGTAACCCAATATTTTCCTGTCGTCAAGGGAAGAAATGGCATTATCTCCATTTAAATCCCTTAACTTATAGGTGCCGGGGAAAAAACCTTGCCATATTACCCCTTCAGCTTCATCTGCCAGCTGCCACATACCCACTACCTCGTAGTCGTATATTACCCGTTGTGGCTCTCCTATAAACAATTGGCTTCCGACCAAATCATCCTCCAGGCCGTCATTGTCATTATCAGCTCCCAAAATCGATTCAATTTGGTTGCGAACCCTGTTGAAATTGAAGGCGGCTTCCCAGGTCCAGGGTCCTTTATCAATCACAGTAGTTGATAAAGACAACTCGATTCCGTTGTTAGACACTTCTGCAATATTTGAGCTTATCTCACCAAACCCTGTTATTCTGGGGAGTGCGATATCAAACAAAATGTTTTCAGTCTTATTGGTATAGTACTCGATACTACCTCTTAATCTGGAATTCATCACTTCAAAGTCCAATCCAAAGTTAGATCCGGTGGTGGTCTCCCAGGTCAGGGAAGGATTTGACAAAGAGGAAATAGATTGCCCTTGAAAAGTTTGTCCTCCATCGCCAAATACAACGCTGGGGCCTGCGTCGACAACTGCGATTGTCTGATAGCGCCCGACACCTCGCCGGCCTGACTGCCCATACGATGCTCTTAGTTTCAAAAAGCTCAACCATGATAAATCGCTGACAAAAGATTCTTCGCTAAGCACCCAACCTATAGCTGCAGAGGGAAATACGGCGGTCTTATTATTTTCACCGAAACCGGAAAACCCATCCCGTCTGATGGTACCCGTGAAATAGTATTTCTGATTGTAATTATATAAGAACCTTGCCATTTGGTATAAACTGGTTTCAACTTCTTTTGTCGTCACGATTTCATTAAGAGTGGGATCTCCGGCCTGCAACCTGTTGAATCCCAGGAAATCGACACCAAAATTTTGGGCCGTTGCACGTGTAGAGCTCAAATCTCTTTTTTCAACACCATAGACAAAAGTGAAGGCCACGTCGTGGACATCGGCGAATGTCTTTTTATAATTGAAAATATTGTCGAAGGTCCAATCCCTGTTTGAGGAATTAAATTTACTACCCACCCCTGTAAAATTGCTTCCCCATGGGTTGAAGTTATCCTGATTAACCGTCCTGTAACTATTGGCATAGTTCATCCTGTAGGTTAGCCCCTCCAACGGAAGTTTAATATCTGCATATAAATTGCTGAATAGGTTGATCCTGATATCCGAATTATCCTGCTCTATCGTCAGGAACGGATTTAAGATATCTATGGGGTTAGTTATAATTTCGCCGTTATCATCCCTGATTGGTGCCCAGGGCTGCATACGAAATATTGAGCTGGAAGGCACATGTTGACCTGAATAATCACTGGAAACGAAATAGCTTTGCGTTCCTATATTCAGCCAATTATTGATTTTGGCATCGAGGTTGACCCTGAGATTATACCTTGTATAGTCGTCATTTTCCAGAAAGCCTTTTTGATCAGTAATACCACCCGAAATGAAATAATTAATGTTTTCGGTTTTTCCCCGTATACTTAGATTGTGCGTATTTACCTGCCCGTTGCGTGTGAGCAAATCCCACCAGGGTGTATCAACGCCATCATTATAACCATCGATCAAAAAATTGGTTTTAAGGTTTCGGGTCCAGTCATAGTTGGGATCATCCTGTAAAAAGTCAGGGCCTATCCTACCGCCTTCGTTCCAAAAGATATCGGGGTAAAACGTTTCATATTCTGCGGACTGCATGGGTTCTATGTCATTGGAAGGTGTCTGAATAGAATAACTCGCCGTATAATTAATAATTGGTTTACCGTCGGATGTACCGCCCTTGGTAGTAATCACAATGACGCCATTAGATGCCTGAGACCCATAAATTGCGGCTGAACTTGCATCCTTGAGTATATCGATGGATTCAATATCGGCGGTATTCAGGTCAATAATGCTGCCCCGATATATGATCCCATCCACAACAATAAGCGGCGCGTTTGCACTCCCGCTACTCGATAAGGTACTTTGTCCTCTTATGGATAAAGATGGGTTTTCTCCTGCCTGGTCCACTGCTCCGATATTAAGGCCCGGAATAGCACCGCGCAGGGCTTGCATGACGGATATATTTGGAGATTCCAAAGCCCTGTCCAAATTGGCACTGGCAACGGCGCCCGTCAGGTCTTTTTTATTCACCGTCCCCCCGTAACCAATCACCACAATTTCCTCCAGGCTTTGAATATTGGGGATCATGGATATTTCGAAAAAAGTCTGGTTTCCTATTTCGACCTCTTCTTCATTCATGCCAACATAAGAAAACACCAGTATCGTAGCATTGTCTGGAATTTGTAAGGAAAATTCGCCGTTGGCATCTGTAATAGTACCAATGGTGGTATTTTTAACTACGACATTTGCGCCGGGGATCGGCTCGCCATCTTCATCCGTAACCTTGCCGGTGATATTTTTTTGTTCATCAAAGGAAGCATTACTATTGATCGTTTCCGGAATGAAAGATTGTAAATGCGTTTTCTTTTTCACAAAGATATCATCGTTTACTCTTTTGAACTGCACCTTAGCGGCCCTTGATATCTGAAGCAGTAAATCACCTAAAGGTTTATTTTTGACGGCAACGCGAATATTGCGTTTGTCATTAATGATAGCCTTGTCGTAAATAAAATCAAAATTGGTTGTTTTAGTTATAATCGAAAAGGCATCTTCAAGTGTCCTATTATCGATGTCGATGGAAACATAAATCTCCTTCAGAGACTTATTTTTTATAGCATCCGGCTGTGCCTTTCCATCGGTAGCCATAAGCATACTATACAAAAGACACTGCAAGCTTATCCCAAGAAATACATACCGTGACATAATGAGAATTTGTCGTAAAACTTTTATTTTCATAAATTTGTGTGTTTTTGGTGAAACTAAATTTTATCAGAAACGCCGTCTTTAAACTACCGGGTAAGTCGTCAGAAATTTATTGCTGGTGGTTTAAAAACATCTTTTGGCCGGTAGATCTCAGAAATCTGCCGGCTGTTTTTTTAACTGGTATTTGTTTTCATCATTTTATGGTTATTTAAGGTTTTTTATAATTACTTCTTTGCCTTGAATTTCGTAGTCAAATTCCGAGGTATAGCTAATTCCATTGAGTACATATTCAAGACTTTTGTTTTCAAATTTTCCGCTAAATCTCCTTTTGATACCAACTTCTCCTTCCAGGGTGATATTGACACCATACCATTGCTCCAGTCTCTCCACAATTATATCTATTCCGGCATCTTTAAATTGCAGCACGCCGTCTTTCCAGGCCATAAAATCAAAACTTGTGAAACGTTTCTTTTTAATAGTTTTGGAAGTTTTGTTGTAGCTGACCATTTCATTGGGTTTTAATTCAACTGTTTCTTTATTCGTACCTTTCATTCCAACTACTAATTTTCCGGTGACCAATGACACCTGGAAATTGTCTTTATCGGGATAGGCGCTGATATTGAAAGAGGTCCCTAAAACAGTAGTTTTTATATCGCCGCACAAAATGCTGAACGGGCTTTGAGGGTTTTTAACCACATCAAAAAATGCCTCGCCTTCCAGGGCTACACGCCTGTTGGTTTTACTAAAATTCTCAAGCACAACCAATTTACTATTGGCATTTAGATGCACTACCGTTCCGTCTGTAAGTGTGATAATTGACCGCTGACCTTTGGGGTTTTGTTTAGTGACCTGAGCGGCAACCCCTGTTTGTGTATTTTTATCAAACCATGGCAGATAAAAATACAGACTGGTACTTAGTGCAACCAAAATAAAAACTGCTGCAATTTTTCTGAATGAAGGGGAGTTCCACAATTGCATACGTTCCCGGGAGGTATGCCGGTATGACACCGATTTTTCCTTCTTTAATATCTTGGCAAAAACTTCTTCATATTCCTTGGATGTGGGTTCATATTCTGAAAGGTCATTGAAATTTATATTTTCAATAATTTCTTTTGCCTGCTTTATTAATGTTAACTTTTCGGGATGGTTTTGAATCCATGACTTCCAGAATAAATCTGTCTCATGATCTGGGTTTTTTACCCATTGAATAAAATATTCATCCTTCAAAAAATCCTCCGTGGAGTAGTCAAGGTATTTCATTTCCTGTATAATTTCGATAAGGTATTTTGCCCTTTATTTAGATAATTATAAAAATCAGAAAAATGACATCGCTTTTTTTATAAAAAAGTAATTATACAGGAGGGCTTTCTAAAAAATGTATCGGTACGGCTTTGTAAATTCATGCCTGACAGCGCAGAGAAAATGCTTTTGCCACATCAGGAGCATATGAAAAGCAGCATCAGGAGCATAATCGTACTGAAGATCTTTTTGAGTGCATCTATCGCCTTATAAATAAGATTCCTGGCAGATTTAATATTTGACATCCCCATGATAGAAGCCACCTGAGCATAGGTAAGACCTTCGTAGTAGAAATAATAAATCGCTTCTTTTTGTCGCTTTGATAATGATTGAAGCGCTTTTTGAAGTTTAATTTTTTTTTCTTCGTCGGTTTGCTGCTGGATCAGCACAATTTCCGGCGAATCGATGATCTCAAAATCAAGTTCACCTGGTAATCTATCTCGTCCCGGAAACTTCCGTTTTCTGTTTAAATATTGCTGTATTTTCCATCGCAATGCTTTGAAGAGGTAGTATTTAATGGAATCCGTATCTGACAGGTTTTGGCCACTGGCACGAAGTTCAATAAACAGGTCCTGGATGGCATCTTTTACTATTTCGCGGTTTTTTGTAAAGCGATGTCCGTACTTGAACAGCACGGGAAAAAACTTTTCATAGATAAAATTAAAGGCGCCTTCGTTGCCCTTTTTAAACATGCGCCAGATTTCAATATCAGGCTTGTCTGCTAAACTTGCCGACGTGAGGGGTTTAACATAAACGTGGCGCTCGAAAGCAATATGTTTCGGGTCAGTTATAGCCATTTCAGGAATACAATATAGCACTAATCCTGAATTAAGCAAAAAATGGCCAAAACGGTAAGTCTGATTTTAGCAGGTGGTAACGTGTTTAAATCATTGCTGTACAATACATTTTTCTGATCAGGCTTTACACGGGAAGAGGCTCATTGAAAAAAGACCGCTAAAAAGGAAATCCCGGTTGCTGATGCTCCAACAGTGTACCCCCGTTCCGTACAATCAAATATTACAGGAACGGGGGGTATAAATTTGGTTATTACTGGTATCCCGGGTTTTGTTCTAAATTAGGATTAGATTGCAATTCTCTTGGCGGGTATGGATACAACATCCTATGTGGCTCAATATCCTGAATATCAAAAGAACGCGGATAGTTGTTTTGCGTCGGATTATAAAAACCTACCAGCTTCGATTTGGTATATTCCAAACCTCTTCTTCGCATATCAAACAGCATTTTTTGTTCATAGGTAAGTTCCAGATCCCTTTCTAAAAACACGGCATCCCTGAATTCATCTTTTGAAAGACCACTTAGTGGAGGCAAGCCAGCTCTCTCACGGGTAGCGTTGACGCCTGTGTAGTCAGGTGCATCTAATTCATTGCTTACTTCAGAGTGCAGCAGCAAAATGTCCGCGTATCTTAATACAGGAAAATTTCCGGGGTTACCAAAATTATCGGTAAGCGGAGCCCCTTTGGCCCTATATTTTCCAATATGACCCTGCGCTTCCGGGCTGGCGTTATATCTAAGTGTATCGCCTGCATTGAACCCTGTGATATCCTCCTGCAAAACATACTCAGAGATAATGGTCCATTTAAACCTGGGGCCCGAATCATGCGAGGCATACCACTCAACAAACTCGGGAGGAATCCCATCAAGCCCAACCCCTTTAGCAAATTTATCGCCATCACCACTTGTCCAAATTCCAGAGGTCGCGTGTTGTGGCGTAAAGTAACCAAATATTCCCCTGTAATTCTGAGCGCCGCCTTCCTTTTGAATGGTATATAAAAACTCTTCATTATTATCATTTTGCCAATCCCAGAGTACTTCATAAGGGTCTGGTGTTCCAACACCTACTAAAGCATATTCTCCTGAATTGATGATCTCTTCCAAAAGCGTTTTGGCCTCAGCCAAATGGGAATCATCACCCAGGGCCTCTCCGGCCATTGTAATATATGCTGTAGCCAAAGTACCTTTAGCCGCTCCTTTTGTGATATGACCTAAGGGAATGCCCCTGGCCATATATTCGCTTCTGGTCGGCAAAACCTCGGCGGCATCCTTTAAATCCTTGACAATGAAGTCATAAGTTTCGGCAATCGTGGCCCTCTTTGGAAACAAATCATCAGACAACCCCTGGGGAATGTCAATTATTGGCATGCCGCCCCAAAGTCTCACTGCATAGAAATAACACATTGCTCTTATGAATTTAGCTTCACCGACGATCTCGGCCTGCCTTTTGGTATCCTCCATTTCAATACCGGGCACCTTTGCGATTATTTCATTCGCGGGCCTGATGGCATCCCACATCCATTCCATCAAATCAAAATACGCCGGATCAGTACGCGTGGTACCCCAGTTCCATCCGGAAAGGTTGCTTCTTTCGTGATTCTGACGATATCTATATTGCGCAGAAGGGGTAGGAAACTCCGTTGCCCAAAACATCCAATTCGCAAGCATTATAAATTTCCCTATTTCTCCATGAGTATGATTCAACAAGGTCTCCACATTAGATTCCGTGGGGAAATTTCCATTTCCGAACGAACTATGGAGTTCCTCTTCCAGGTATTCATTACATCCTGTAAAGAAAAAAGTGAATACCCCTATCAATAGTATCTTATAAATTGAATTTTTCATTGCTTAAAGATTAAAAGTTCGCGTTCAAACCAAAGGTAAATGTTCTCGCCAGGGGATATACACCGGTATCAAATCCCTGACTAAATGGCGATGTTCCACCTGAACTCACATCGGGATTGTATCCGTCATACCCGGTAATAGTAAGCAGGTTGGATACATTTACATACAAATTAAGGCCACTTAAAAAACCGATATTCTGAGTAGGTACAGTGTAGCCTAACCTTACATTTTTGAGCCTGACATAATTACCATTCTGAACTTGTCTATTATCAAATCTTAGGAATCTATAACCATTTGTGCCCGTAGTGTTAATAGCCACCTCGGCATCTTGATTTTCCGGGGTCCAAAAATCAGAATAAAAGGGATCATCAGAATCACCTCCATAAAATTGGACTATGTTCGCGCCTGTAACTCCCTGGATGAACAGAGATAAATCAAAAGCCTTGTATCTAAACCGGTTTGTCACACCAAAGATCATATCAGGCTGTCCGGTTCCCAGAGAAGTCTGATCATCCTCCGTAACAATTCCGTCGCCATTGATATCCTTGTATATCCAGTAACCTGCCTGATTAAGGCTTCGATCGGCATTCATATCCACCGGCCAGTTATCCGCCTGCTCCTGGTTATCAAAAACTCCTTCAATCACAAAACCGTAAATTTCACCGGCAGGTTGCCCTTCATAGAGACGCAATCCGCCTCTTCTTTGCCATTCGGAAACTTCGATATAGGGTTCTCCCGTATTTGGATCTATGGTAGTTCCTTCTCCTACATCGGTTGCTTCACTTTTCAGGAAGGTAAGGTTGGCATTAAGGTCCCAATGGAACTCACCATCATAAATGACATAATCAGTAGAAAACTCAAGTCCGGTATTTCGAAGGGATCCGATATTCTGTCTCGAAGACTTAAAGCCCGAGCTCTTTGGGATTACCACATCCAGGATTAAATCATCAGTATTTTTCAAATAATAATCAAATGTGAAGCCAAGTCTACCTCCCAGAAATCTGGCATCAAAACCTAAATTGTACTGCGTTGTTGTTTCCCATTGTAACTCGTCATTTTGAATTCGGGACAGTGCCGCTCCATTGACAAGCTCACCATTTCCGTAACTGTACCGGTTTGCGCGAATAGTCCATAACCCCTGTGAACTATATGCAGGAATATTGCCGTTTCCTACCTGTCCAACACTTAATCTGACTTTTAAATCGGATAGTATTTCCTGACCTTGAAGGAATGTCTCCTCGGTAGGTTTCCAGGCAAAGGCAGCAGAAGGAAAAAACTTCCATTTATTGTCAATTCCGAAAACAGAGGAGCCATCGTATCTGGCATTAATACTTACATAATATTTATTGGCGTAATTGTAATTGATACGGCCAAAATAACCTTCACTTTGCCACTGGGTTTTGCCGTTACCGGCTCTTAAGTTATCTGAATTTCCTCCGGCTATATTGTCCGTTTTTAAATCATCTGTTGCAAAGTCGGCGATTGAAACATTCAAATTTGAATTGATTTGTTTAACCCTTTCGACGCCAATGACAGCATTTAAATTATGCTTGTCAAAACTCTGATTCCAGGTGAAGTAGGCGTTCGCGTTCGTTCTGGTAGATATTACCTTATTGATACTGGCTTCCCCGTTATTGGTAGGACTGCCGGCTGTTACTAATGTTCTGTCAATATAAATCTCCCTGTTCGCATCATAGTAGTCAATGCCATAGCTCGCGGTAAATTTTAACGATTCAAGAATTTTTACCTTAGCCAGGATATTACCAAGAAGACGATTAGTTGCAATTTCATCGTGGATACCCTCTATCAAACGTAAAGGATTGGTGTAAACGTTTGGACCTGAGGTCTTCGGGTCAGTATACCACAGCCCGGTGGCAGTATCAAACCAATCCGGATTAATCGCCGGTGAATACCCCAAAGCCTGTTGAACAGCATTGTAATTAAAACCTGCACCTGTTGGAACCCTTTCGTTAACGTTATGGCTTAATAGAAGATTACTTTGTAAAGCAACTACGTCGGCAATATTTTGATCAAGGTTTAGCCGGGTTTGTAAATCCTGGTAGCCTGAGCCTACCATCGTTCCTTCCTGGTCATAATACTTTGCGGAAAAAAGATACTTTGTGTTTTCCGTTCCCCCTGTAAAGTTTACAGCCAAATCGTGAACCGGTGCGGTCCTGTACAAAATATCCTGCCAATCATGCGTCTCGGCATTCTCGGCCAAGGGGTGAAACTCATCAGAACCGTTGTAGCGTACAAATTCCGGCGCTACGCCCGCGTTTATTTCTGCTTCCGTCAGTCTTGCTACCCACTCAGGACCATCAGGTCTTACGATTTTTTTTACAATAGACTGAGAACCAAACGAATAGTTTACATTAACCTTGGTTTTTCCAACCTCTCCCCGCTTGGTTGTAATAATAATGACGCCATTGGCACCTCTATTACCATAAATCGCTGTCGCGGCCGCATCCTTTAATATTTCTATAGACTCAATATCATTCGGATTGATAAATGATAAAGCATTTGGACGTACTTTATTTGTACTATTTCCTCTGCTAGGCCCCCCGTCATTTTCATTGAAACCTCCTGTCACATACAAGTCATCGTTATCGCTGTTTACCGGAAATCCATCGATGATGTACAATGGTTCGGTTGAACCCGTAATCGTACTGGTTCCGCGTATCCGGATATTGATACCGCCACCAGGCGCAGCATCACCGGTGGTCACCTGAACGCCCGCGGCCCTACCCTGGAACAATTGGCTCACTGTATTTGTCGGGATCTCACGTATATCCTGATTGGTAATAGTAGCCACAGATCCGGTTAAATCACTTCTTTTTACCTCTCCGTAACCAATGACTACGATCTCCTCCAAACTTTGGATGTCAGGGATCATAGATATTTCTATAAACGTTCGATTTCCTATTTCTACCTCTTCCTCATTCATACCAACATAAGAAAATACGAGTGTAGTAGCATCATCAGGAATTTGTAAAGAAAATTCCCCATTTGCGTCCGTAATGGTACCTATTGTTGTATTTTTAACCACCACATTCGCCCCGGGAATGGGTTCACCGGTTTCATCTTTCACCTTACCAGAAATGTTTTTATCTACTGTGACTTCCTCAACTTGAGGTATGGCAGCGTTTTTACTTGCCATCCGGACATCAATACTTTTATTGACCCTCCTGAATCTTAGGTTAGTTTGTTTTGCAACCTCTGCTAACGCTTTGGCTACACTTATGTGTCGATCACTTAGATTAATCCTGAAATCCTCGAGCAGGATGTTGTGATCGTAGGAGAATTCGAAATCTGTTTGATGCTCAATTTCCATAAAAGTATTTAACAGATTTTCGTTTTTCAGATCAAGCCGTACATAGGTTTCTTTAAGCGTATTTTGGGCGTCAACACCTCCGGCAAACACGATCGAGATAAAAATCCCATTGATTAAAATTGCGTATAGAGACATTTTCATGACATGAATACCTGTTAGTAGTATCTTTTTTTTCATATCTTTATATGATTATTTTAAGTAATAAATAATTAAACTGGTGGGAGTGTGCGAGCGACCAAACCTTCACGCTCCCCTGGTTTTCAGATCGCTTTAGCTTGTGTCGAAGTAAGGGTTAGTTTTCATTTGAAATTATTTTATATTGATAATCACCTTGTTATTCTCAATTTTATAGGTAAACTCTTCCGTATAGGCCATTCTCAATAACACAAGTTCGAGGCTCTTTTTTTCAAACCTACCGGTATAATTCCATATGCGATCATTGGGGTTGTTGACCTTTATATCCACGCCATACCACCTTTCGAGTCGGTCTATGATCCGTGGAAGGGATTCTTTCTCAAAGTGTATGATCTGATCTTTCCACCCTATCACCTGATCCACTTCAAAATTTTTGACCGTCACTTGTCTGTCTTTTCGGGAAAAGGTCATCATTTCACTGGGGCTGAGGATTTTTTCCGTTTTTTGCGAAGCGTGATTGACATTTACTTTCACCATGCCGGTTACCAACGCTACATTTACCTGATTATCTTCCTCATAAGCGCTTACATTAAAGGTTGTACCTAACACGGTTGTTTCTACGCCTGTTGTTTTGACTATAAAGGGTTTTGATTCGTCTTCAGTCACCTCAAAATACGCCTCTCCCACCAGACTGATTTCTCGGGTACCGTTAAGTCCAAAGGGGGTTTGAAATAACAGTTTACTACCGGAATTAAGTTTTACCATCGATCCATCAGGTAAGCTTACCGTTAGTTTGGTTCCGTTGGGGGTAGATTTTTCAATGGTTTCGTAAGCCTGGTACCCAGCTTCTTTCGCGTTGTTATTTAACCAGAAATAGCCAACCAATCCGCATAGCAGCAGCAGGGAAGCTGCAACGCCGGATATCCAATACCGGGTTGTAGACCTTTTCGCGCCTGACTGGTGGAAACTGTTGAGTAAATCATAATAAAGGCCATCGTAATCATCGGGATTCATTTGATAATCGTCCTCATATTTCATGGACCTTATCAGCTGTTGCGCCTGGTGAAATGCTTTTTTCTTTCCGGGGTTCCTGGAAAGCCAGTCAACCCAATATTGATTTTTTGAGGCATCCTCAGATTTTACCCAATTCACAAAGCTTTCGTTAGTCAACAATTCTTTTATCTCATCATCTAGCATATCGGCAATCCATTTTTATAATTTCACCTAACAATCATATAAAGGCATTCGACTTTTAAATGCCCACGGAAAATTCAAAATTTTACAAAAAATTTATTTTTCGAATTCAATTAATAAGAATATCATCAATTAGAATGCTTTTGTATGAAAATATCGCAATCCATTACCTTCAGTATATTTATTGCCTTAAATTGAATTAACCCACCCTTTGTGGCAAAGAAGGCTAAGATTTTAGGTGCCTTTTTGGAAGCAACCATGTGATTTACCCTGTTACTATTCGCAGATTGGCAACCGGGTGGGGTGCTCAGGCAGGTCTTAGTGGTCTGTCGCTAAGGGATCGCTTCATAGCTGACACGCAAGGCCAACGCAGTGTTAGCGATAGACGTTAGAATAGGATTGAGTGATTAATGTGGCGATCGTCCGGTATGATCGGGCTTGCCAGAAATAGACAGGCATTGTGAGCTGCTTTATCCAACTATTTCGACATAAATTGCCAAAACAGTATTTGATGCAGCAGTATCGCCAGTTGAATAAATATCTTCTGAACGGGACCTATCTTTTTTGTTAAGGAAGCAACGGCCCGATAAATAAGGGCTCTGGCAGATTTTACCCTGCTAAGATTCATTAGGTCCGCAATTTCCCGGTAGCTTAGCCCCTCATAATAAAACAATATAACCGCCTCTCTTTGTGAAGCCGGTAGTTTATTGACGGTTTTCTGAATGTGTTCCTTAACTTCCTTTGGGATTGTATTATCAAGGGATATAGAATCTTCGGAAATGCTTAGTCTGAAATTTTCTCTTCCGTATATTCCCTCCCGCTGTTTTGTGTTGGATTGCTTCCTTAAAAGCCTCAGTAGTCTCCTTTTAAAGGCCTTCAGAAGGTAAAATTTGATAGAATCGGTCTTTCCAAGTCTCGACCTGTTTTTAATTAAAGAAGCAAACAGGTCATGTACACAATCCTTCACCAGTTCCCGGTCATTACAAAGGTGGCATCCGTAATTGAAAAGCTGGCGGCTATAGGTGTGATAAATATAGTCAAACGCGTTTTTATGGCCTTTTTTAAACTTTTCCCACCATTCTCCATCGCAGCGTGTTTCAAATTGATCATTCTGAAAACGCTCTTTTCCATCAGCCCATTGATCTTCTCTTTTGATGAACTGCATTGGATTAGCCAAATTTTACTTTTTTTACAATTAACAGATTGTCAATATGGTAAAAAAAAAGTAATTAGCCAAAGATTAAAATATAGTGGATTAACAAAACAATGTTAAAAATTCATAGGGGCACGGCCACCACGGTTAATTTGCCAGCTGTGATTTAAATATATTCTGAATCCTTTACAAATCACGCCGATGGTGGCCACATCCACAAATTGATATATTTCCAATGCTATAACCTCCGTGGTTTAAACCGTTATTTAAGTGCTTTGATATGTACAGCCACTCCATTACTTCCTCCGACAGAACGTGTGATCAGATCGCCTGAAACCACTTCTTGTTTCTCAATCACCACATTGGTTCTGGTACCTGCATTTTTGTCATCGGCATAAATTGTTGCCTCATAATTTTTGTTGGGGGTTAAAAAATCCAGTGGCATCTCCATATCACGCGCATCGCTTCCATTTAACGCGCCAACGAACCAGTCATCTCCACTTTTTCGCGCTATTATGGCATATTCGCCCGGGTATCCATCAATAACCCTGGTATCATCCCAGACCGTAGGCAATTGCTGGTAAAATTCAAGCTCCGGTAGGTCTATAATATGATCTTCGCTTCCTCCGGCTCCCCCGTCCTTGGCGGGAGATCCCTGGGGACGATCATACCAGTAAAGAAACTGCCACGGACTGTAAATACATACGGCCTTGGCTAATTGAGAGGCATGGGAGCCCATTTTTTCAGTTACCCGGCTGGCAAAGTAGCAATTGGTCTGGTCTCCGGCACCGGCTATCATCCTGGTGAAAATAGTATTCAGCACCATAGAATTTGCTGGAGACTCTTCATCTCCACGGATACCTTCCTGGGTCATAAAGTTGGGATACGTCCGGGAGTATCCGGTAGGCCGGTACTCGTCGTGGACATCTACCATCAACTGATGGTCAGCCGCTTTTCTAACGGCATCGTGTAGCCAGCTTGTCCATTCCTGCGGTCCGACATTGACAAAACCGTATTTGAGGCCACTGACACCCCAGGATTTCGCCAGTGGAAGTACATCGTCCAATTGTTTTTCAAGCGCCCGTCTGTTTACGTAGAGGATCACCCCTATGTCTTTGCTTTTTGCATAGTCAATGACTTTTAGAAGTTCCAACGGCCCTTTGGAACGTTTGGGATCCACGGTAATGGTCGTAGCGTCAGAAGCGTCGTCGTATTCATTGCCATACCATCCGGCATCAAATTCGATGAACTGGAGATTATTAGCAACTGCGAAATCGACACAAGCCATACCTCCCTGGGTCGTGAGGGTGACTTCCCGGATGACTTTTCCGGGTTTTATCCAGGAGTTATCGGTGATTTTATTCGGTTCGTTGAGGTTTAGCAGCAAGTAATTATTCTCCAGCAGCTGTCCAGGCTTCTCGCCGGCCATGATAAACCGCCAGGGGGTTTCGAAAGGTTGCTCACTTGTGACTTCACTACTCAAATCAGCTACCAGCGTTCCGGGTTTACCCGGTTTCCCTGTAAATTTCATGCGCGCATAATCCACCAAAGCGGCTTCTCCCAGGGCAATAAATGATGCCTTGTCCAGTTCTACCAACAAAGGTCTCTCCACCGCTTCCTTTATATCCGCAACCGGCATTTTAAGAATTTCACTTTGGGCTCTCACCGAAGCCCAGGCGGTGGCATCCGGTGGCAATGCAAATTCCGTTAGTTCTTTTTGAATCTGAATATCGCCTACCCGGAATTCGTAGCGAAAAGCAACACCCTCATTAAAGGCCCTTACCCTAAGATTAAATTTCGCATCTTCACCTGTAAGTACAATCAGCCTCTCCGAATATTTGTCAGGGTACTCGCTCTTTTCCCCATAAACAGGCTGCCAGTTGGCGTCAAACGCCTTGTGTTCCACATGGCCAATTTTGATTTTTTTATTATCTCCTGACACGCCCGGCATTTCGAATCCCAATACTGATGTTCCTATAATTTGTTTCCCTTTATAATTCACCATATAGGAAGGTGTGCTTTGTTCCTTTAGTTGAAATGTAAACTGGTAGTTGCCATCGGGACTTTGAACGGTAACTTCATGCCGCTGGGGACTGCAGGCAGCCGTTACAATCGTCAGCAACAACAGCAATCGGTAAAAAATAATTTTGTTAACTGTCATCAGGAAATTTTTAATCATTTTCATGTGTTATTAGTTGAAGTGTATTTTTCTTTAAGAGGAGCCTACCGGGTAATTTGACGCATTGGTTGATCGTGTTTGATAGTCTTATGATAAAAAATAATTGTTAAAAAATCAGCGTCACGGTGGAAACATTTCGCGAATAAATAAGTAAAAAGCTGCTTACACAGCTTTTTACTTATTACGAATCTAAATCTAAAAAAAATAAACCAATTAATAGCCTGGATTCTGTTCTAAATTAGGATTGGAAGCCAATTCTCTTGGAGGATAAGGGTATAGCATCCTATGAGGTTCAATTGTGAATTGGAAATCCTGGGGATAACCGTCTCCCGCACCTGGAGCAGATTCGTTTTGATTCGGATTATAAAACCCTTCCAGTTTTGATTTCGCATAATCCAAACCTCTTCTGCGAATATCAAACAACATATTCTGTTCGTAAGTCAGTTCCAGGTCTCTTTCCAAAAATACGGCATCCCTGAATTCACTCTGTGACAATCCACCCAGGGGGGGTAGTCCTGCTCTTGCTCTGGTAGCATTAAGCCCTGTATAATCTGCCGATCCCAGTTCATTGGTTACTTCGGAGTGCATCAATAATACATCGGCGTATCTAAGCACCGGAAAGTTGTTGGGACAGAAAAAGTTGTTATCCAACTCAGCACCCACCGCACGGTATTTACCTATATAACCCTGGGCTCTGTCACCATCTTCCATGGTAAATACTTCACCGGCGCTATGTGTTGCATTATCTCTCGTTAACGTATATTCAGTGATAATTGTCCAATCGTATCTGGGGCCGGAATCATGAGATTCGTACCATTTGGCAAATTCCGGTGGTACACCGTCTAATGCGGAGCCCGCTGAAAAATCGGTAGTTGTAGTCCAAATACCCTCGGTAGGATCTGAGGGTGTCATGTAACCAAATATACCTCTGAAATTTTGCTGTGTGCCTTGTTTTTGTATAGCATAAATGAACTCCTCATTGTTATCATTTTGCCAATCCCAAAGGTCTTGATATGGAGTAGCGGATTGCACCAGGGCGTACTCTCCTGACGCAATAATCTGATCCAGGGCATCTTTAGCAGCTTGCAAATTAGAATTATCATTTAACGGTTCGCCAGCCATAGTAAGATAAACTTTTGCTAAGGTTCCCAGGGCAGCACCTTTTGTGATATGGCCCGCGTTAAATCCCCTGGATGTATATTCACTTCTGGTGGGCAATATAGAGGCGGCATCCTGAAGGTCCTGGATAATAAATGCATAGGTTTCTGCAATAGAAGATCTGGCAGGAAATAATTCATCATCCAATGTCTGTGCTTTATCAATGATCGGCATGCCTCCCCACAGTCTCACAGCATAAAAGTAGGTCATAGCCCTGAGAAATTTAGCTTCGCCAACAATTTCTGCCTGTCGCTGCGTATCCTCCATTTCAATGTCCGGAACAAGGCCAATGATATCATTTGACATTCTTACCGTATTCCAAATATGATCCATGATCTCGAAATAAGCAGGATCGGTAAAGGTATTATTCCAACTCCAGGTAGAAAGGTGATTCCGTTCGTGTACCTGTCTGAAGCGGTAATGCACGGAGGGTGTGGGAAATTCAGTGGCCCAAAACATTCTGTGATTATTAACAACTAGTATTCCCATAAACCTGTGGTTAGCATTCACCATGGTTTCCGCAGTAGCTTCGGTAGGAAAATTACCCTCTCCAAATGAACTAAAGAGGTCTTCTTCGAGGTATTCATCGCATCCCATAGGGAAAATAAGCAAGCCTACTATAACTGATAAATATATAAGTATCTTTCTCATCTTAATCAAATTTAGAAGTTAACATTTACACCAATCGTAAAGGTTTTAGCCAGGGGATAAACACCAGTATCAAAACCCTCACTAAATGCGAATGTACCACCTGAACTTACATCAGGATTGTACCCATCATAACTGGTAATGGTAAATACATTGGTTGCGTTCAAATAAACGTTTAGACCACCTAAGAAATTTATGGTGCTGGTAGGAACGCTGTATCCGAGCCGGACATTTTTCAGCCTTAAATAGCTGGCGTCTTCCATTCCTCTATTATTGAATCCACCTCTCCAACCATTTCCTCCGGATCTGTTGATCGCGCTAATGGCATCTCGGTTATCGGGTGTCCAAACATCAGTAAACTCAGGATCTATATCACCGCCATAAAACATAAATACATCTGCCCCAGTAATTCCCTGGAAGAACAGGGAAAGATCAAAGTTTTTCCAACTAAAGCGATTGGTAAATCCAAAAATAAAATCGGGCTGTCCGGTCCCCAGGGACTCCTTATCATCGTCGGTAATGATGCCATCGCCGTTCACGTCCTTATATATCCAAAAGCCTTCCTGGTTATTAGCTCTGCTGGGGTCCATGTCTACCGGCCAGCCATCTGCCTGTGCCTGATCACGGAAAACGCCTTCTATGATAAAGCCATAAATTTCTCCCGCAGGCCGGCCGTTATAAAGCCTTGGTCCTCCATTTCTTGGCCATGTGGCTACTTCAACGTAAGGTTCTCCTGTATTGGGGTCGATGGTAGTACCTTCTCCTACGTCTGTTGCCTCCGATTTAAGATAAGTCAGGTTGGCGTTAATGTCCCAGTGAAAATCACCGTCCAGTACTACGTAATCCACTGAAAACTCAAGGCCGCTGTTTCTCAATGACCCTATATTCTGTATAGACGACTTAAACCCTGTACTTTTTGGGATCACCACAGGAAGTATCAAATCATCTGTATCCTTAATAAAATAATCAAAGGTAAACCCTAATCGGTTATTCAAAAACCTGGCATCAAAGCCTACGTTCCATTGCGTAGTAGTTTCCCACTTCAGATCGGGGTTTGATATTCTCGACAAACTTGCTGCATTAACAACCTGATCACCAAAACTATAATTCCGGTTGATCGACCAAAGGCCAATGGAGCTATAAGGATCTAACGCACCATTACCGGTTTGCCCTACACTAGCTCTGATCTTTAAGTCGGTCATGAGGTTCTGTCCCTGCATAAAGGCTTCCTCAGAGGGTCTCCAGGCCAGCGCTAAAGAAGGGAAAAATGACCATTTATTGGCTGCTCCAAATCTGGAAGAACCATCACGCCTTAAATTAACACTAGCATAGTACTTGCTTTGATAATCATAGTTTACCCTGCCAAAAAAACCGGCCGTTTGCCATTTGTTCTTACCATTAGTTATAGACCTGGTTTCCCCATCGCCCGCGGCTAAGTTATCAGTCCCCAGGTCATCTGTAGCAAAATCCCTTACACCAATATTTAAGTTAGAAATGCTTTGCTCTATCAATTCCGTACCAGCTACGGCATTTATACTATGTTCGCCAAAACTTTTGGTCCAGGTAAGGTAGGCGTTAGCATTGGTTCTTAATGACTCAATAGTATTTATGTCTGCATCACCTTTGGCAACCGGGCTACCAAAAATGGTTAATGTCCTGTCGATAAAGGTTTCCCTTGTTCCATCGGAGTAATCAATACCATAACTCGCGGTCAACTTTAAAGATTCGTTGAATTTAAGATCAACAAAGGCGTTCGCTAATACGCGGTTGGTCTTCAGTTGATCATCAATAGCGCCCACTATTCTAAATGGGTTAGTATATTGATTAGCCAATTTTGTATCGGTATACCAAAGCCCCGTGGTTTCGTCAAACCAATCCGGATTGATGGCGGGACTATAACCCAATGCAAAAGTCACGGTATTGTAATTGAAACCGGCACCTGTGGGTACCCTGTCATTGATCGAATGACTTAACAACACGTTAGTTCTTACACTTACCAAATCACCCAAATTCTGATCAAGGTTTAACCGGAGTTGCGCATCCTTAAAGCCGGAGTTGATCATAATCCCCTCCTGGTCATAAAATTTTCCTGATAATAAATATTTAGTATTACTGTCTCCACCTGAAAAGGATACAGACACGTCGTGTACTGGTGCGGTGCGGTATAACAGATCCTGCCAATTGTGGGTCTCAGCATTTTGCGGAAGCGGATGAAATGGATCGGACCCATTAAACCCTACATTAGCGGGATCTACTCCGCTATTGATTTCCCCTTCATTTTTCCTTGCAGCAAAGGCAGGGCCATCCAGTCTTGTGATTTTCCGGATAATCGACTGGCTTCCATAGGAATAGTTCACGCTGACCTTAGTCTTACCGGCAACACCTCTTTTGGTCTTGATAAGCACAACGCCATTTGCTCCCCTACTACCGTAGATGGCAGTGGCCGCAGCATCTTTCAAAATTTCAATTGACTCAATGTCATTTGGATTGATAAATGACAAGGCGTTGGGTCTAACTTTGTTTGCATTAGTACCTTCAACAGTTCCTTCATTGAATCCCCCGGATACATATAGATCATCGTTGTCGCTATTAACCGGGAAACCATCTACTATATACAATGGTTCCGTTGAACCGGTAATAGTACTGGTACCTCGAATTCTGATGTTAATACCACCGCCGGGAGCTGCATCTCCCGTGGTTACCTGCACGCCTGCAGCTCTTCCTTGCAACAGGGCACTAACCGTGTTGGTTGGGATCTCCTGAATATCTTCACTGGTAATTGAAGCTACAGAACCTGTCAGATCACTTCTTTTAACGGCACCATAACCAATCACCACGATCTCTTCAAGGCTTGCAATATCCTGGACCATGGTTATATCAATAACTGATCGATTGCCAATTTCGACCTCTTCACTGTTCATTCCCACATAGGAAAAGACCAATGTTTTTACCTCATTGGTAATATCAAGGGTGTATTTTCCCTCCGCATCGGTGATGGTACCTACCGTCGTTTCCTTGGCGATCACATTGACACCGGGAATTGCCTCGCCATCAGTATCAGTTACACGACCGGTAATAGTTCTGTCGGCAATTTCATTAATCCTTAACGTTCTTATTTTTTTTCTGGGCAGGAAGGACCGGCTGGCGGTATTTGCCCCTACATATCTGTCAAGTTCTTTGACTTTCGTGGTAGTCAAGACTATTTGTCTATCAAGCACAAGGTAATTGACATCCGTACGCTTAAACAGTCCATCCAATACGTCACTTATTTTTTTATCTTCCGCTTCTACATTAACAACTCTTTCGGTATCTATAAGCTTTTGATTAAAAAGAAAATAAAATTCACTTTGCTTCTCAATCTCGTCAAGCACTTGTTCAAGGCTGACGTTCGACATACTCAATGACAATTTTGTATTCTGTGAATAGGAATTACCTGCAAATACATTGCAAATCCCTATTACAAGGCATAATACAGTTAATCTCATAGATCTTTCGATTTTGGTTAAATTAAGGGCAGAATTAAATTCCCTTAATGGTATTTTTTTCATAATTTTAAACAGTTTAGTAGTGTTACATCATACTATATTTCATTTTAACGCTGCTACTTCTGGCAGGAAAGTGGGTTCAGCACTTTCCTGCACTTTTTAATTTGTAAATCTGATTTTTCTCATAGGCACCAAGGTTTTAGGTTATGGCCAGATTACTTATCTGACCGTTATTATTACTTTTCTTTTCTCATATTTTCCATTTAAATCCATTTTTCTTTTTTCCACTTCATATTCTATGGGGAAGCTTATCTTCAACAATCTAAGCACCTCTTCGATGGCTTCATTTTCAAAAGTGGCTCTCAAACGCAGGTCTCTGTTCTTTTCATTCCGCACCTCGACATCCATATTGTACCACCTGCCAAGGCGTTTACCAACAACCGCAATATCATCATTTCTAAAAACCAGCTTCCCTTCGGTCCAGGAGGAATATTTGTAGGGATCTACTTTAGATCTGACCAGTTTTCTCGTGTCGCTGTTATAGATAATTTTGTCGTTTGGATCCATATCTACCTCATTTTTGCCGTGTATATGGTTTAATTTCACCTTTCCGGATTCCAGTACCACCTGTACCTCATTCACATCTTTGTAGGCAGCAACATTAAATCTGGTGCCAAGCACGGAGATATTAAGATCGGTAGCGACTACGTTGAATGGCTTTGTGGGATCTTTTTTAATGTCAAAAAAAGCTTCACCGGTAAGCTTGACATTTCGTTCATCGCCAAATTTTATAGGATAGGTCAGGAAGGATCCACTGTTTAACCAGCCCACACTACCATCGGGCAGTGTAAATTTCACCCTGGAACCTAACGGCGCCTCGATCTCAGCCCATGTTTCAGACATTTTCAGTTGCTGATCATCCGGTTGTAACAAAAAAGCCAACGCCAACGCTAACGGTATCAGTAAAAGCGCCGCTACGCGGGAATAAGTCTTCCATAATCTGATAACCAGCCCTTCCTTTTTCTTCTCCTGCTGGTGTTGAAATTTATAATACAATTTATGTAAGATGTGATCAAGATTTTTATCCTGAGCCATGGTAGTTTCATCAAACCTATGCCACTCCGATAAAAGAAATGTCTCTAGTGCTTCTTTTCTGCCATCATCCTGAAACACCTCCTCAACACCCGACGCATCTTCCTCAGAATAATCTCCCGAAAAAAATCTCCTTAACTGTTCTTTATCAATTTTTTCTTTCATTATACTAAATACAATTATCGACTTTAGTGATCTGCTTATTGATAGTTATATCTGCAAAAAAGAAAAACCCCCTATCCATTGCTATTTTTTTTTGAAATATTATTTGAATTTGCCTTCACGGTCACCATATAATTTTAATGCTTTCACCTAATAAAACTGATGTTCCCAGCAAACGGATTTCTTAAAAACAAGGAATTGGAATGGTTGTGTTCGAAAACAGTGCTAATTAGAAGGTGTCGGCTTTTACAAGTGGAAATTTTTTGTCTTCAACAATGCCTCATTCATGCCAGGCGCCCCAATAATGATGAAACAGATAACCAGTTATCCAATAAACAGTATGAAAAACAGAATGGTTGACAGGTTTTCAGTTCTCCAGTTCAGGCGGATAAATTTTATTGCCTCGGTCAATTGGTTTTCTACTGTTTTAGGACTGATCCCCATGTCTTCAGCAATTTCTTTGACCGTTAAACCATCAAGGCGGCTTTTTACAAAAACTTCCTTCCTCCGGGCCGGTAATTTATCGACAAGCTGTTTTAGATAATCAAGCAGGGAATGATAATCCACCTGGTTGGTTGTTTCGATGTCAAAATCTGCCTTTACATAGCTCGATTCCAGGTACGTTTTAAATCTTTCTTTTTTGATAAAACTTTTCCTGATGATGTTAAAGGCAATGGTAAAAATATATGATTTAAAAGAAAGCTCTGATTTTAAACCCGCCCGCTTTTCCCAAACTCTGGTAAAAACTTCCTGCACTAACTCCTCCGCCTCACTCTCAGATTTCAGGTATCCCAGCGCAAAGTGGTACAACCTTTTGCCATATAGTCGAAACAAGCCCTCAAAGGCCTCAATATTATCTTTTTTGAGTTCTTTAACGTACGCTACATCCGACTCACTAGATTTGACATTCATATATACAAACAGGCTATAGTCACCATTATGACGTACTAATATAATAAAAATTCAATTAAACGGAAGTCATGGTCCTTTTTATCCCGGCAAACGTTTCAACTACATTGCCAAAGGTTGGCAGGTGGCCTGAAAATAAAAATCTGCCAGCGGTAAGCATTTAATTGTGACTGAAGGCTGTGTAATATCTTGCTCATCCAGGCGGGATTTAATGATTTTCTTTCATTGCCCTGAGTTCAGCAGGTATTCGGCTTAAAACTGTCAGAATGGCTTAACATGTAAATTTTCATTGGCCCCTAAATGAGCGTTATCGTACCCTAAAACTTTATCAAAACCTTCTTCGGCTTTCAAATGCATCCCCTTACCCAAATAACCTAATGCCATTAAATAGTGACAATGAATTTGGTTTCTCAACTTGAGGTCTTCTTCCCAAACCATCAAATTTGGCAATGAAACGGCGAAATAATCAATCTTGACCTCATCGAATACGTGCTGTTCTCCAAAATCAACCAGTTTATTGAACCGGCCATAGGCACTTTCTTTTTGCCCAAGTTTTAACAACGCCAGTCCCTGGTAAAATATAGTATCGGGCTGTTGATCGTTGTAAAACCATGCAAATGACGGTTCGCTCAACCCGGTGGAAGCATTGATCCAGGCTTGTGTTGCTGCTTTAGGGTTGTTCATCTTTTCATAGGCACAGCCCAGCCAGTAGTCAATGTTATTCTCCTGCGTTCCCGAGAGTTTGCCTTCTCCCAAATTATCGGGGTATGTTTTTGCTTTTTCAAGCAATTCAACGGCCCTGGCATCATTTCCAGCGTCAAGCGCCTGTTTGGTAAGGCCAACAAGGCTGCTTACATAAGCACCGGTTACCCTTCCTTCACCTCCCTCCCACGGATGAAATTTTCTGCCCATGATCAAATCGTAAGCCATCTGAAAATCCTGTTTCAGGATATACAGATAGGCCCGCTCAATGTATAAGTCATCCCGCTCATTGACCAGGTTTAAATGGCTTTCCAGGAAATCCAGACGAAACCCTGTAGGTTTGTTCAACTTACTATAAAGCTGATCGAGTTCCATCAAAATCCTTGCGTCAGCCTGGTCTAATGCAAAGGCTTTTTCGAGTAAATCAAGTGCTTTTTCGGGTTCATTCAACTTATTGTAATAAACAAGGGCCAGGTTCCTTTGTGCTGTTGGAAAGGTGTCACTCTTTTGCACCGATTTTTCCCAACATTGCAAGGCGTCTTCATATTGGCGGGCATTGTACCAAAAATTTCCTAAATAATAAGGCGCCATGCCGCCATCCGGATTGACTTCCATGGCCAACGTCAACGCCGGAACCGCTTCAATCCGATTGGGAAAACAATAATCTGGAGGACATTTTTCGGCTTTTTGGAAAGTTTGAAAGGCTTTATCGATATTTCCGGATTTGGATAAATACCAGGCTTTAAAATAAAATGCCATTGGATAACCCGAAACTAGTACTCCTATACCAATATTGAGTAGTGCTATGGCTTCATCATATCTGCCGGCCCATGCGTAATCCAGTGAAACTTCGATATAATTATGAATGTTGCCTCGCATTAACACTTTCATCTCTTCCAGTGATGCTTTGTCTCCAAGCAGGTACTTTTCATAATAAACACCAATGTTAAACTTGTCCAATGCCAGTGATTCCTCTATTAGTTTAAATGCCTCTTCAAACGCTCCTATTTTTCTAAGGGTTACTATTTTTAAATGTCGCGCCTTATGATTGTGCCAATTTCTCACCAGAGACCGATCAATGGTATCCAGAGCCAAGTGCCAGTTGCCGTTGGCGGCATCGATTTGGGCAATGTGAAAATAGCCACTATCCATAAAGGCGGCATTCCAGACCGATTTGTAAAAGGCTTTATAGGCTTCCTCATCCCTGCCCTGATAACGCAAAGACAGTCCAAGATTAAAAAGCGGTTCACCGTCATAAGGATTGGGATTACGTTGTATTTGCGTTTGACAGGCAGTCTGGAAATATTTTTCAGCCCTTTGAAATTTTCCGCGTCGCAGCAGCCACAGGCCCATCGCGTTGTTGCAACGAATATCCCTGGGATTGCGCCGAAGGGCTTCCAGGTAATAATCGGTAGGATCATAGGTAGCATGACGATACTGCTCGAGGTGCAAACCATTGAGGTAAAGTTCTTCATGCTCCCGGATATCAGTGGGCGCCTTCGCCGGCGAGGCAGGTGCCGGCACCTCCTTAATCGTTTCTTTCTCAGGCACCCAGTCTATCAATAAATCGCCTTGCTCTGAAATAACAGAGATATAATACTGATATGGGGCAAGGTGTGGGTCTATAACAATCTCCTTCTGATACGATACCTCCGGGCTAAAGTCGAACTGCACATCGAGAAAAACCTGGCTTTCCGCAGCCAATTTGACTGAGGTCTTGGGAAATATGCCGGTAGTATATACGCTAACAAAAGCCTTTCCACCTTTGAACTCCAAATTCAACATCGCGTCTCTGGAGGCATTTTTTACTACCCCCAGGTCCCTGTAGGGCATGAAATACTGGCTAAATGATTTTTCTTCATAGGGCATTAACCATGAAAAATCAGGCTGGTTATCGGTATAAACCCCGCACATCAATTCAATATAGGGGCCATTTTTATCTGTCAGGTTTCGGTCCCAGGCCCTGCCAAAGTCGCCATGGCCCCAGGTCCATTGTTTTTTACCGGGAGAAACGTGATGGTTGGCTACATGGAGTAGCCCCCCTTTGCTGTCATTTTCATAACCTCCCACGAAATTGTAATCAGATTGTATGGCCATGTAGGAAGTTGGAACGGGAATATTTTTGTAACGCGAAATATCAACACCTGAGGAATAATCAACCTTATAGTAAGTACCGGTGGCTATCGGGAATTTAGAAACATCCCGTTTGCCATGGTCAAAAACCGCATTTACATCCGGCGGAAATACAGATTGATAGTCATCGTTGACCGACACTGCCGGGTTGGCCCACCACAAAAAGGTCTGAGGCTGCGACGTTCGGTTGTACAACTTAACATCTATTTCCAGGTATGCCTTATCGGGGTAAAGCCGGAAACCGGCCATGCCCTTGGTTCCTGACATCCGCTCAATTTCGCTACACCAAACCGTTTTGCTGCCATCGCCCATATCCTCGATATGATAATCAACCGACTCATAAGTACTTGGACGGTGGTGCTGCGGCCAATTAAATTCTATACCACCTGAAATCCAGGGGCCGGTTAGTCCAACCAGGGCCGGTTTGATCACCTCATTATAATAGACAAAATGACGTTGCTTAGTCTTATCATAAGCCATCTGTACCCTCCCGCCAAGTTCCGGTAAAATCATGATCTTCAAAAAATCATTCTCCAGAAAACACCCCAACCATTCCTTATCTACTTTGTCATCCTTTATTTTCTCGATGACGGGAAAGGGATAAACTTTACCACTGCTGCCCTGATAAACACGTTTTTCCTGAAAAATCGGATTTTTTTCAGGTGTTCCAATTTCATAGGTGGGAATGATCACTTTCTCTGACCAGGCTTTTACTTTCATCTGCTACCTTTTTTTGTTCGACTAATCTTAAATTTTATTTATTCGCTATGAGCGCGCTTTCGTTAAAATTCACAGGTTCAATTCTCTCTCAATTTCTTCCAATGTCTTTCCTTTGGTCTCAGTGGTTCTGAATAGCACAAACAGGAATCCCGCCCCGCAGATCACTGCAAAGAGCCAGAAAGTGCCGGAGGCATTTAACAGCTTGTTTACAATAGGAAAAAAGAAGGCCAGCAAAGCGTTGGAAGTCCAGAGCATGAAGGTTGCTACAGCCATAGCCGCCCCTCTGATCTTATTTGGAAATATTTCCGACAAGACGATCCATACCACCGGCGCCAGCGTCATGGCATAACATCCTATGGCGGATACTACCAGGATCAGCAAGGGTGCACCCTGGACCTCCATAAAATATAACGTACCCATGATGGCATAAATCACCATCAATCCAAACGACCCGATGAGCATCAATGACTTTCTTCCTATTTTATCCACTAAAGTCATGGCCACGATGGTAAACAGCAGGTTTACACTTCCAATGATGATGACGTTGAATAACATGTCGGAAACATGGTATCCGGCGGAAGCAAAGACCTCTTCGGCATAGAGGAATATTACATTGATGCCACACCACTGTTGAAAAACAGCCAGCACTACGCCAATTATCAGGACGGGCCATATCTTTTTATGTAACAAAGCTGCCAGCCCAAGCTGTTTGCCCTGGGACAAGATAGAGGTTTTGATTTCAGCAATAGCATTTTCGGCATAAAGTTCCCCGCCAATGCGTTTCAAAATGGTGTTGGCTTTTGGTGTATTGTCAGATCTAACCAACCACCTGGGACTATCGGGCACAAACCACATTAATATAAAAAATAACATCGCAGGTATAGCTTCAGCCCAAAACATATAACGCCAGCCTTGTTTTCCGTTCCAGGAGTTCAGGATATCGGCGGCGGTGGCATTTTCGGATACGGGTTCTGCAATCATCCAGTTAACAATTTGTGCCAGTAGAATACCTATCACAATAGTCAGTTGGTTGACAGCCACAAACCGGCCACGGATATTCGCCGGAGCGACCTCGGCAATATACATAGGAGAAAGATTTGACGCCAACCCTATACCAACTCCCCCGATCACCCTGTAGAGCACAAAAACCCAAAACTGATTGGCAAGCCCTGTGCCCAGGGCTGATACAACAAACAATGCCGCGGCTGCAATTAGTAACTTCTTTCTACCTAGATTATCGGCCAAGATACCGGACAAAACTGTTCCGCCGATGCAGCCAATTAATGCACAACTCATCGCCCAACCCTGTAACTCAGGAAAGGTGGCAATATCGAAAAATTGTTCATAGAAAGGCTTTGCACCACCGATTACCACCCAGTCATACCCAAATAACAATCCTCCAAGTGCCGAAACCATGGAAATGGCAGCGATGTATTTGAAATTGTAATTATTACGCATAGATAAACATTTGAAATGGCGAGTTGGAGACAAAATCCCGCTCCAATCTATCATAAAAATACCAGTCTGAATTTTGGAATAAAATAGATAAATTTTTTATTTTAATGGATTATATTCTTATTTTATCCAGATAAAACCTGTGAAAAAGAAAGACGATTTTGAAGGGCAAAAAATGCTGGTATTACCTAGCAAGATCATAAAAGAGCTCAAAAATAATCAATTTACGAGTGATTTATACATTACTGACATTGGCTATTTTCCAAAGGCAAGATATCATTACCGGAAAAGAAAGGAAGGATCTTTGGAATATATTCTTTTATTCTGTGTGGAAGGTCGCGGGTGGATTGAGGTGGACGGCAAAAAAGCAACCCTCAATAAAAACCAATATTTTATAATTCCCCGAAACACGCCGCACCGCTATGCTGCGGACCACGATGCTCCCTGGACTATCTATTGGATCCATTTTGCAGGAAATAAGACCGATCACTTTGTTTTTCCATTGGGGTATCCCAGAACTTTAAAGGAGTCTGCAAACGCGAGGTTTGAAGACCGAAAACAACTTTTTGAGGAGATCTATTATATTCTTGACGAAGGCTATTCGATCGACAACCTGGAGTATAGCAGCGTTTTGCTGGTATTGTTACTCGGTTCGTTAAAATACGCCTCACAATTCGGAAAAGCGACAGAAATACACCAGAAGGATGTGATTTCCAATGCTATTTATTTTATGAAAGAAAACGTAGAACGAAAACTCTCCGTGTTGGAAATCGCCAGCCATTGTGGCCTATCGGTATCCCACTTCTGTTTAATCTTCAAAAAGAAAACCTCGCGATCTCCCTTAGAGTACTTTACATTTATTAAGATGCAAAAGGCTTGTACACTGCTCAATTTCAGCACCCTGAAAATCAACAGGATTGCTGAAGGCCTGGGTTATGATGATCCTTATTATTTTACCAGGGTTTTTAAGAAAGTCGTGGGAAAATCACCGTCATTATACCGTCAATATACGAATAGCTAAAATACAGGCATAGTATTGGCCACTTATTCCGTTTGTAAAACACTGTCAGTGATGGCTGAGGGGATCAGGTCAGCATCCCAGCTTTTCGGTTTAGTTGATGGAAATTTTTCTTTTTGCCTTTAACACTTAAAAAATCAGTGGTCAAAGCTTTGAATGCACTGTAAATTTCAGGTAGGCATTATTTAAAATCCAGGTTATTCCGATTGACAACCACCTGAATTTCTGCGCTTATTTTATCGTACTCCCTGTATTTATTGCTCATTAAAAAAAATTTTATTTTTTGTCCGTGGTCTTCTGCGATCCATTGGCTCAGGGTAATGGTCTTTTTCCCGGTATAATCTCCAAAGCCTGTAAATATTTTGTCAATCTCATCCACCTGTTTCATAAATTTTTGCTTGTTGCGTTTGGCAATAAAGCGCAACATACCGTTCAAACCAGACTTAATAACCACGTACGTTAATTGCCAATCAATAATCTCAGCCATGGCTTTGAATTTGGAACCTAATATCACTTTTTTCAACGCTTGCTTGCAATGATCTGACACTAAAAGCCTCATCTCTATCACTGATCTCCTGTACACTGAACTAAATCCCGCCAGCGAGAACTTTTCATTTTCAAATGGCCTTAACAATAAAACCACTGTGCGGATGCTTTTCTTTTCTTGTTCAATAAGCCTGCTCAGTTTTTTGTCGTCGGTATCTCCCAGGTCACACCCGACTTCATGTACGCCAAAATCGGAACTTCTTCGGGGTGGTTTGATGAAGCTTTTGAATTTGGTATTTTGACGCTTACATATAACCTGGACATATAATGGGTAATAATACCCGTCGGCGGCTTTCAAAAAAAATTCATCTTTTGACGCCTGTGTTGATTTCAGCCGATGGTCAAGATAATATTTCAAGGTAATCTTACCCATGATCGATTAATAGTACCTCCAAAATTGTCTAATCATTTATTTCGTCAAAAGTAACATCCTGAAATAAGGAAAAAGTCTACGGGATCAACCGTTGCCTAACAAAGTTGCTGATTATTTCAGCGATTTCAGCAGAAAGTTTTTATATGCTATTTTCATAGGTGGCCCTACGTGCACCTGGACGCCCAGCAAGCCATCAGTTCTTAGGTTAATAGTATCATTATCAGTCACATCGCTCATTAAAACACCGTTAACTTTATGTTGCAGACGGTTGCCGTTTACGATGAGGTGGTACTCGTTCCAATCCCCATCCTTAATGGCAGCTTGCATGGACTCGCGGTTGCCAAGTGAGCTGGTTACATTCCTGGGGGTCCATTGATTTCCGCGGCTGTAAGCCTTGATCGAGTCAGCATTTTCAACGGCCGGTACAACCACCACTTCTCCCTGGGAAGCCAGTGTAGTTCGCCGGCGTTCTTCATAGTTACTGCCGGTATAATTTTTTTGACCATCCAAATCTGCCTGGTATCCCCTCAGTCCATATGGCACTCCTTCTACTCTTTCGCTGCGATAATTAATGCCGCTGTTACCGGCTTCTGAAATTTTGAACTCAACTTTTAACTCAAAATCTGCCGGCATATCTCCTTTCCATATGATAAATGAGTTGCGATCCAGTGTCGTGGCGGGAGTTATTTCTCCTATTAATTTTCCATCTTCTACTCTCCACAGACTTTCATCACCTTCCCATCCATCCAGTGTTTTCCCATCGAATATTTGCACAAAACCATCTGCGTCAGTATCCGTCGATTGCGGTGCCTGACAGGCACCAAGGGTTAACAGCAGGCTGCAGCCTATCCCCAAAAACATGGTCGTGGAAGCATTAAAGATTTTGGTGTTGCTTAATTGATCACATCTGATCGCCTTAAGCTTAATTACTCTATAGAGACTATCTGTTATTTTCATGGTTAACTCCTGTTTTATTTTGATCGTTTTTCAAAATGTCCCGATTTATATTGAACGTCTGATTACTACCCCCCTGTGATCACATTGGTCAGGCCTGATCCGCAATGCTTCAGACCACTTCAAGTTTCCAAGATAATCTTTAACCAACAATTATAAAACAGTACCATTATAATTTTGGAATTATTTTAGGGGGAAAGGATCTTTAGACAGAATTTGGGCTTAAAAATAATCCTTTGAAATTGGACAGCTAACGGATTAAAGACTTCCGTTGTTGATCTAATGTACCAAAGGCAATGCTTTGTCTGTAGTTCTCTTATAGCCGTCAAGCAATATTTCATTGCCTGTACAGGTAACAATGGCAAAGCTATTATTTTCAAGCCCCTCATAATCAACCATACCCAGTTGCGTAATGTATTGAATGCCGTTGATTTGTTGGAAGCGTTCCTCATGCACATGTCCGTGAATCACGGCTTTTACTTTTTTCGAAGCCTCCAGGATGCCTTGAATTGCCATAAAGTTATTCACATGATACTTATGATCATCCCTTATATATTCAAACAGGGGATGGTGACAGAAAACAATCGTTGGCAAGGTGGTCTTTTTCAAATCGGCCTCAAGCCATTGTTGTTGTTCCTCCGGAATATTGGTATCCTGCCAGTCCGCTCCTTCTTTATAAAAATGAGGTTTTCCGTCTTTATGGTAATTGGCATCCAGCACCACAAAATGGAAACCATTTTGGGCAAAGGAATAGTAGCTACGATCATTGGCAATACCGGTATTTTCTATATTTTGTAAAAATTGACGTTTGGTAATGCTGTCCACATCATGGTTGCCTACGCAATGAAACCGGGGGCCTTTAAACCTGGCAAATACTGTTTCAATCGCTTTTAAATATCTCAGTGTATCTGCTGTTCTTTTACCGGGGTCCTGATCTTTGAAATCTCCCAGATGTACTGCAAAATCTACTTTTTCCTTATTAAAAACATCAATACACACCCGCATTTTCTCCAATGAATCGCGATAATATCGCGTGCCGGCGTGGTCACTGTCGGCGTAGTGCGAATCTGTTATAATTCCAAATCTTACGGTTGATTTGTGATTGTCCTTAATAAGGCCGGGAGGCAACATAAGCGTCCCGGCGGCACTTCCTGACAGGGCTATAAACTTCCGCCTGCTAATTTTCCAATTCATTGACTTTTTATTATTAAAAATACTACTTAACCTGCGTTCAGTATAACATATTTTGTTTCTGCGGGTCATAATTCTAATTATATATAATAGCCACCGTCAAGGCAAGCTCCACCAAAACCAATATAAATTGTTTTTGGCTTCGCTCGGCCAGGGCTCATTTAAATCTCCTTTCATGAGATTTCCCTCAGGCCGGGCAGGGGATTACATCGAACTCACGTTAATTAAATAAAACCATAAATGCAATGGCAATAAGGCAATATAATCCTATTGCAAAATATTCAAAAAACAGCCCTGGTCAAAGCATATCACCCTGGAAATGGTTGCGAACGATGCAATTTCGACTTTATTCAATTATTGGTTATTTGAGTATGCCTTTGATGTATTTCCCGGATTTCGGATTTTCGTATTTAAAACCCAGGGCTTTCAATATGGTAGCTGCTATCTGATTTTGATAAAATTGTCCTTTGATCGCATCTCCCTGTGGCCGGGTATCCGGGCCCAGTGCCGCTATCCAAATCTCATCCGCTTTATCAATGTCGGTGCCATGGCTTTTCCAGGTTTCCTTCGGGTTTGTGCCTCTTCCGTGATCAGTGGTTATTATTAAAGTGGTTTTATCTTTGTACACTTCAGTAGACTGGATATATTGCCAGATTTCTTTGATAAACTGATCGGTCTGGTGTGTGGATTTTAAATAATGATCGTATTCACCATCGTGGGCAAAATCATCTGTTTCACCATAAGCTATATATAACAATCGCGGCTGATGCTTTTTCACATATTCCATGGCAAAGTGATGCGTAAATGCATCCAGCCTCACCCCGCCCCAGGGGCTTGGAATTTCGTCCTGTAGCTTATTGAGGAAAATTTCTTTTTCACTAAGCGGTTGATCCGTGGATTTTTCAAAACCCGCGTTGACGGGTACCCCACTCCGCTCTTCATTGATAATGTAAGGGAAAACATCCCATGAACCAAATGCTGCCACTTTTCCCTGGAATGATTTTTGGGTGTTGACATATTCCAGGATGGTTTGATTCGGATTAGGGATCTTGTCATTGGAGTCAATTCTTTCATCATCGGCGAAGCCGGCAAGAATTTCGTTGTAACCGGGATAGGAAAACCACATCTGGTTGGTAACATTAACCTTGCTTTCTTTCCATCTGTTACCATAAAGCTGACCTTCTTTGGCGATAACGGACCAAAAGAAAGGCATTAACTTCTGCTTTCTCTCCTCCAGGTCATCTGACCAAAAAAGTGTCTTTAATTGTTCCGGGTTTTTTACATAATCTTTATCCCCAATTAATGTCGAGTCGGCGCCTCCGAATAATTCCTGCCACCGCAAGCCATCCAGGGTAATTAAAAACACATTTTCCGTGCGGGACATCTGAGCACATCCCTGGAAAGTTATAAGTGCCAAAAGTGCAAAAACAGCTATTCTGTTCATAAGATCATTTAATTGTTAGGGTCAAAATTCTAAGATATATAAAAATAGAGAGGGCAATATATACCCTCTCTATATTCTAAACAATTATCCTATTAATTTTCCCACCAACCTTTGGCATTGATATTGTCGCTACCTATGCTTTGTATCGCCTGCTGATAATTTTCAGCATTCAATGACTGTTCCTGATCCGGATATAAAAACCTTACAGGCACCTGATTATCATTTACATTATCCTGCCCTGGCTGTATCTCTTCCGGCAAGCCGGTTCTTCTGAAATCATACCACGCTTCCATTCCAACCATGAAGGAGGCCAACCACTTTTGTCTCATGATAACATCCAGCTGGCCGTTGTAGGCAACACCGGGTTGTGACAGATATGCTGTAAGATCCTGCTCGGTTTTCCAATACTCGAAGGAGCCCTTTACCCCTTCCTCATAATAGGCCTGGGCGTCTCCTGTAATCATCCCTCTCTGGGCGGCTTCGGCCAAAATAAGCTGTAATTCAGCGTATTGCATCAAAGCACCGCCCACCGCATCCGGGGAATCAAAAAACAATCCCTGATTCAACCTTGAAACATTAGACGCACCGCCATTAAAGGTAGAGGCGTTGTTTTCGCTTAGGCCATTGGGTAACCCCACAAATAAGGCAGGGTCGTCATTTGGATTGTCAGTTGGCTGAAACCAGGTGTTTAGCCTGTTATCACCAAAGGCTTTTAACACGGCTTCACTCGTTTCACTCAGACGATGCTCATCAAAACTACCGATTCTATTGCGACTTATTGGAAAAGAGGTGGCCACGCTGGTTGCCGGATATATTAGCACAGCATTGTCTGCGTTACTTTCAAAAATTGGTTTGTTATCAATAATTTGCTGCATCTGGCCGGATACATCTACTTTATTTGAAATTCTCATCAGGTATCTCAGATGAAGAGAATTAGCCAGTTTCCGCCAGGCTAACAAGTCACCGTCATACAACAAGTCACCACCAAAAATTGGCACACCCTGCGCCAATAAGCCATCAGCGGCGGCGAGATCAGCCAGTATGCCGTTATAGATACTTTCCTGAGCGTCGTATTTTGGCTGAAACTCTCCATCGGTCTGACCTTTAATGGCTTCAGAATAAGGCACCTCACCCCAGTTATCGGTCAGGTTGGAATATATCCAGGACTTAATGATCAACGCCATGGCCTCATAACTAGGGTTTTTAGATCCTTCGGCACGGGCAGACTCTAAAATCAATTCCACTTCGGTAAGATTACCGTAAAAGTCATTCCACTTGCCACTTTCCGATCCCCAATTGTAACGGTCAAAATCGGTAAAGTTGATTTTAGCAGTAAGCTGAGCCACTATATTTCCATTACTCCATCCGGTGTTAACCTGATCGGTAAGGGTCTTGGAGAGAACAGTTGATAACAGCAAATTAGGCGTTACGGTCTCCGGTTCATTGTTGTTTGTGTTGATATCTTCAAAATCATCAGTGCAGCCCGCCAAAATAAGAATGCAGAGCAACATTGTTTTAAATTGTTTCATCACAAGTATATTTTTAATTTTAATTGAATTCATCAGAAGGTAATATTTAAGTTAAAGCCCATGCTCCTTGAAGAAGGTGTGGCCATATCTTCAACCCCCGGTACAATTGTGCCACCGTTAAATGACAAAGTTTCAGGATCAAAGTGTGGGTTTTCCGTCCACAAGGCCAGGTTTCTACCGACAACGGCTATGGTTACTGCTTTAAATGGCGTTCTTTCTATCAGGGTTTGAGGTAAGCTATACCCAAGCTTCACCTCTCTCAATTTCAGGAAAGAGGCATCGAACATACCTACTTCCTCATTGCCCCTGTTGTATCTCCACCAGTAAAAATCTCTACCACTCAATCGCACGTCGTTTACTCTGAAGGTGCCATCGCCATTATCAATCACGCCTTCCGAAATGATTCCTTCTTCTCTGCCTTCGGCTGTGAAATCCATCATACCTGATGTACCGCCGATTAATACTGTTCTTGAGTTGACAACACCACCATGTCGCCAGTCAAATAAAACACCCAGGGATATGTTTTTGTAAGTGAAGGTGTTCTGGAAGCCAAGCATGAAATCAGGGTTATAGTTACCCAGGTTTTTCAGTGTAGGGTCCCGCACAGCAAATCCGTCTTCATTGTGAATGACTTCTCCGAAGAAAGGGCTGTTTGCATCTTCTACTGTTGCAAATCCGGTTCCATAGACATCCCCTACTCTACCACCCACCCGGGCCTGAACTTCGACGTAATTGTTCGAAATGGTATATACATCCAGATCATCAATTAATTCTTTTACCTTGCCCCGGTTTCTGGTAAAGTTAAAAGAAGATGTCCAGTTAAACCCTGAAGGTGATTGCACAATCTGACCATTCAACATTATTTCCAAACCCTGGTTCTCAATTTCACCGGCGTTGATGATTCTCGATTTATAGCCCGATGTAATGGAAACAGGCAGTGTCAGGATCTGGTTCTTGGTGTTCGCCTTATAATAAGTCACATCCAACCCAAGTCTACCTTTAAATAACCGGATATCGGCTCCAACTTCGATTGAATTTGACTCCTCCGGCTTCAGGTTAGCGTTTTTCAAAGTTTCCGAGGCGCTTACCTGCTGGACATTGCCAAAGGGTTCCTCGAATTTAAAGGTATTGATCAAGGCGTATGGATCGGTGTCATTACCTACAATTGCCCAGCCTGCTCTAAGTTTTGCAAATGAAAACACCGGTGGCAGATCAACCATATCGGAGATGATGGCGCTTAGACCAACCGATGGGTAGAAATAGGAATTGTCAGAATCCGGCAAAGTACTTGACCAGTCGTTTCTGCCTGTTACATCAAGGAAGAGTATGTTTTTATAAGACAGGTTCAGGAAACCGTATAAACTTTGAACTTCTTTTTCATCGTTGAACTGATTTTTTGAAAGCGGTTCGGCAGCATTGCCAAAATTGAAAATGCCCGGTACGGAAAGCGCATTGGCGCTGATTCGCTTATACCTGTTTTCCTCGCGTCTGAGGTTTCCTCCAAGTGAAGCACCCAGTTGAAAAGCACCATTGAGTTTTTTGTTATAAGAAAGCAGGAAGTCTGTATTCTGCTCTTTAAAGTAGATGTCATCCTCACGGTATTGCCCTCTGTCAAATCGCTGTGTACTGAAGGCCCTTTTGCCAATTCTCAGATCATTGAATAAGTCAAGCCCGGATCTTACCATTAGAGAAAGTTCATCTGTAATTTCAAAATCCAGTCTTACATTACCAAACAACCTGTCTTTATTGAAGCTGTTCGTATTTTCATGCATAGTAAAGTAAGGGTTATCATGCCAGTTGTAGTTGTAATTAAACTGCTGAACGCCCTCCAATCCAGGTTGCCAGTAATCTCTCAGCGTGTTCATGTCAATTTGCCTTCCAAACCACACCCATAGGTACATGATATTTTCGGTACCATAGGAGTTATTCGGGCGGTTTCCACTGCTGCTATTCACATAGTTGAGTGATGAGGTTACCTTTACTTTGTCGGTCAACTGATAGGCACCGCTTAATGCAAAGTTTTCTCTCTTATAATCAGTATTGGGAAGGATGCCTTCACTATTCATTCTGGTATAGGCCGTCCGGAAATTGCCTTGCTCATTAGAACCGCTAAGTGCTATGTTGGTGCTTGTCGTATAGCCGGTTCTAAAAAAATCTTCGATGTTATCCGGGCTGGCTGTCCAGGGCAGCGGTGTAGCCTCGTCAGTAAAATTACCATTTTCATCTCTTGGGCGCAGCGCAAAGTCGCCGGCCCTCACACCGGAAGAGGTCGGGCTATTATGTTGCACAATAGGCTGACCATTGAATCTGGGGCCCCAGCTTTCATCTATGTTATCGTTGATACCAGCACCAAAGCCATCGCCAAACGCAAATTCTCCTCCAGCGCCCTGGCCGTACTGGTTCTGATATTTTGGTATTCTCAATGGTTCTTCAAAGGTGACGTTCTGGTTAATATCAACCCTGAAACCCTGACTCCCCTTGCCGGATTTAGTAGTGACCAGAATGACGCCATTTGCTCCCCTTGAACCGTATAAGGCGGTTGCATTGGGTCCTTTTAGAACTGAAATAGACTCGATATCATCCGGATTGATATCCTGCGCGCCATTGCCAAAATCTGTTTCCAGGTTTCCTTCTGTCCGATTGCTTACTGTTCTGTTGTTAATCGGAATACCGTCAACTACGAAAAGTGGAGAATTCTGGCCTGGTATCAAAGAGCTTTCTCCCCTGATGGTGATTAGCGCTGTGGAACCTACTCCCGAGCTACCACCCACTACCTGCACGCCGGCAACCTTGCCAGACAGTGAGTTGACCACATTGGTTTCCCGTGCCTCAGTAAGTTCGGAGCCCTGCACTTCCTGTACTGCATAACCAAGCGCCTTTTGCTCTCTTTCCACACCAAGCGCTGTTACTACTACCTCATCCAGTGCGGTGACATTTTCCTTCAGCTGTACATTAATGACTGTCCTGTTACCGATGACCTCTTCGACATTCAGGTAGCCAACAAATGAAAATATTAAGGCTTCAGCGTCCTCAGGTACAGTAATTTTATAATCTCCATTGACATCGGTGACCTGGCCAATATTAGTGTTTTTAACGGTGACCGCTACAAATGGCAGTTCCATGCCGGTACTGGCATCTGTTACTTTCCCGGTTATTGTTATGTCTTTTTGCTGGTTTTTTGGATCCTTTGACTCCCCGGCCACAAGGTTGTTGATAATCATTGTCTGAATCAGTACCATGCAGATGACGGTCTGAACCGTCAGAAAGACTGATCTTTTTAAACAAATTTTCATAGTTTTACATGTTTTACTAAGTGTAATGCTTAAGTGAAATATTAGAGTTGTTGAAAGCCAACGTATCCGTGCAAAGATTTCCTTGGCTTTAAATAATTCAATCTGGAAGTGCTATTTGGCACTTCCTTCTTCTTTATAGTTTTTCTTTTACATAGGCTTGTTTAGTTTTAGTAAGCTTTTAATCCATTCAAACGGCTTCAATTATTTCCTCTGCAGGCCAATGACAGCGTCAGCCTGGCTCCGCCGAGGTCTTTGATAATCGTTCCTCTATTTTGTGGGAGCGTGACTATTTCAATAGCGCTATCCCGCCTTATGGAATACACTCCTTTCCTGCGAGCGCTGATAGTCCAGTCTTTGAAACGGGCAAAAATTGAAAGATTTTGCAGGATCATATCATCAATTTTTTTATAAATGGTTCTAAACCCAGTCCATACTCATATTCAAGAGGTTAAAACAATTTGCCTTTCCAATATTTTTAAGTCGGCCCTATGTTTATGGTAGAAATAGACAGATGCTACAAAGGTGGTGAATACGCCTATCACCGAGGCTACCAACAATGTAGTACTGAAAAATTCGGTCCAAGAAGTATTTTTGAAACCGCCCAGTTCCTTATAAAACAGGAAACTGACACTCCCCAAATACCCAAAACTATCCGCCAGGTATATAAGAAACCCTGCGTTGCCAACATGTCTGAATACCGCCATGAAGCGTTCAAAAATCACACAATTAAAGGGTACATAGGCCATATACAAACCCAACCCTATCGCGATTATCCAGGTAACAGGTGTGATGGATGACCGTAAAAACAAAGTGGTAGCTATCAGTATGATCAAAAAACCCGCCATGATCAACAGATGATTGATCATAAGGGCTTTCATGTTATTTTTCACCAGAACCAATGCGCTTATCATTAATAGCACCACAATGGAAACAGGTACTTCAGTCATCGTGAAAATAGCAGCCTCCCCTTCAAAGCCCAGTTCTAACCAGATGTTGGAAACAAAGTTGTCTCTGATGTCCCTTAACAAAGTAAGCAACACGTAGCCTGCTATAAGCATAGCAATTCCAAATCCGTATGATTTTAGCAAGTTTTGGCGATCTTTCCTGTCCATTGGCAGGCGGGGGTTTCGTAAAGCAATATCTTCCTTTGTAGGCGCGGGTGTCTGATCCAACAGCCACGTGAATAGTAGCAACGGCAATACAAAAACTAATCCGGTAAGGCAGGGCATCCACCATTGGCTCACCTGAAAATTCATCATTAAATAAGCTCCGACAGATTTTACCAGCCCCGAAGAGAAGATAAAGCTAACGCTCAGGAAAGCGCCCATAAACTCCGTGTGTTTTCTGCCTTCCAGGTAACTAAAAACAAGCCCCCAAACCATTCCGAGGGGAAAGCCATTAACAAAGAGCAATACAATATTAAATGGTTGCGGTACCAATGGAAACAGTAACAAGGCGAGCCAGGATAGCAGAATAAACATGAGAATGGCACGTAATCTGTAGTTTTGTCCCATCTCGGAGATAAATTTCACCCCGTAAAACTTAGACAGTGTATAACCAACAGTTTGTGCAAAAATAAGCCAGGTTTTATAGTCAACTCCCAGCCAAACTACCGCATCGAAGGTAGCCACGGTAAACGGTTTTCGGAAAGCGTACATACAGGAGTAAGTACCAAAGGCAGCAATGGCTGCTATAAGCGCCATGAGCTTTTCGTTTTTACCGGTCAAATTTTTCATTCTTTAAAAATCTGGCTGCGAACAATACAAAGCCGTCTGAAACCTATTTTATGAATTCAAATCCATGAAGTATCGATTTGTTCACAGATTCAAAAAATTCATATTTGTAAAGTTATTAAGATTAAATCTTCACAAAACGTTTGCCGGAATGTTTAACAATATAATAATTTATTTCACATTATGATAATATTTAAACCACTATATACCAAATATTTAAAATGAAATAATAAAAAACATTCACCTATTTGCACTCCTGAATATTAATATCTATTAACAGGAAAATTTAAATATTTGTCAAATTTTAAAAAATTATGGAGGCTATCTGAAAACATAGCATCTACCGCAAATGATACAAATAGAATTACAATTGAGAGGGGAATATATTGAATGCGCTAAGACCATCCGCTTGACTCAGGGAAATGTCTTAGGTTAGTTAAGGTTTAATCCTTTTTTAGAATTACTGGTTGTTAAGAATACAAATAAAATTCCCCTGGCCGGGCCTGTAGCCTGAACCAGGGGAATCCATATCCATCCTATTCCAATAAGTAATCCCTAGTATCCCGGGTTTTGAAACAGGTTAGGGTTGTTATCAATAGCCGTCTGCGGTATCGGAAGGATCAATTGCATGTCTGAGATGGAAAGTTGAGCTGTTGCCTTTCCAAATACTCTCAGCGTTAAAAATGAAATACCTTCCTTCTCCATTTCAGCTTGCGATTGTGCGAAGGCAGCCTCTAAAAGCTCTCCCTGCGACATCCCGCCGGGCAAAGCCGCTTCACCGGCACGTAGTTTTAATTCGTCAAGCGTGTCTTTGGCCGTCCCCAAAGAACCCATAACGGTATTTGCATGGGCATTGATGAGATACGCCTCTGTCAACCGGAATACCGGCACATGCGCTCCCTTCGAGAAAAAATCGGAAAATTCCGCATCTGCGCTTTTATCAAATCCCCAAATTAATTCTACATTATCTGAAGTAAAATTCGTTGTATTGTCGCTCAATTCGTACATAGGATCCCCGATTAAGATATCAGCCTGACTCAGGGCATTAGACCAATCTTCACTAAAAAGATAAGTCCTGGCCAATAAGGCACGTGCAAAACCCTGGGTAACATTGCCTTCATTTTCCGCTGTCCAACTGGTGGGAAGGTCGCTGATGGCGGTATTAAGATCAGTTTGAATCAAGGCAATCATATTTTGTTGTGCGACTTGTGAGCCCTGGCTGTCTTCAATTCCCGTCTCCTGTGGAATACTTCCAAACCACATGACCAAATTAAAATTCAGATAGGCCCTCATGGCTAAAGCCTGGGGTGTAACATCGTCTTTTTCAGGAGCCGAACTAAAAACAGTTTCAGCGCTTGAAATAATATTATTCAAACCAAATATGATATCAAAGGCTCCGGACCAAAGCTCATTGACCTTACTATCAAGCGAATTCTGCGTATGAGCATGTACATTATCCCAATCCGTTGACGGGGCTGTCGTGGTATTCGCATATACCCCATCAAAGATGGAGGCGAACTCCAGGTATGCGGTGAGTTCCTCATACCTCATTGTAAGGCTTTGCTGTATTTCAGCCGGTGAGGTAAGCGGTTCAGGCTCAATATCATTCAGACTTACTGTAACTACCGCTGTGCTGCTCACCTGCCCGTCATTTACCGCGATAGTAAGCGAGAAGGAAGGTGTCACTTCATAATTCAGTTCTGAGGAAGTGTTAACAGTCAACTCTCCGGAGTTAGCATCAATCGCAAAAGCGTCATTTGTATTTCCTGCTGTAATAGAATAAGTCAAGGTATTCTGATCAGGGTCGCTGGCTGATATAGTACCCACGGCGGTAGCATCGGCACTGTTTTCATCAATGGTAAATTCCTGGTTGTCAATTACAGGCGCTGAATTTTCATTTTCGTCTGTAACATTAACCGTAATCGTTGCCTGGGCTGTTTCTGTTCCGTCACTTACCTGAATAGTCAGGGTAAAAGTGGGATTGGTTTCAAAATCAAATACTGATGCAGTATTTACGATCAATTCTCCCGTTGCGGCATTGATGGAAAAAGCATCACCGGTATTGCCGGCGGTTATAGAAAAAGTCAGGGCATCACTGTTGGGGTCGGTAGCTTTGACCGTTCCTACAACGGCGTCCTTTGCGCTGTTCTCCTGTATAGAAAAGCTTTGATTTTCTATTGTGGGTGGCTGATTCGCATTACCGTCATCATCTTCCTTACAGGAAGTGCAAAAATATAATACCATGCAATAGAGAGCAAGTTTGACAAATGGCTTAATAGTTTTCATCAAATTTTTATTTAAGTGTGGGTGTTCTCGATTTTCTTTAAATCAGGTAAGACCGGTAAACAAACAGTCTAAAATCCCCTGATCAACCATTGCGATGATCCCGGTCAGTCAGGTGGTCTTGCCAGTAAATATATCTTTATGTGATCTTTGTTATCATCGCCTTGATAAGGCTTTCTTACATTTGCTAGAAATTTTAAAAAAAACAATATATAGCTTCTGATCAATTTCAGTCAGATACTGATGGTCGTGGTTTCCGGGCTTTACGGTTGGGAGTTCACAAAAAAAAGTTTCCCGGTTATAAAAAAAATCGGGAAACTGATACACCGTTAAAATAACTAACTGCCATGACCTCCAAGTCTGGCAATCGCATTTCGATTCAATTATAGGAAAAAGATTTGAAAATGGATTGTGCGAAAATCATTAAAATCTATGCGAGAAACGGCAAATTTAAGGGCTGACATCAATGAGTTAAGCCTATCATCAGTACAATAGTTTACAGTCCAATTCAAATGTTAAGTTGTAAAAATCGCCTTCCCGGAGAAATGTATCCAACAGGAATGCTTCATTCCAGTGAAGTAACATGCGCCAACGCGTTACACGGTTGCGGCCGGTAAAACGTCGGCGGGTGATGGTTTAGTCTAAAGATCAGGGAAGCATATCATGCCGGTTATTTCGTTCCTCTTATATGTTTATATCAGGCCGTGAAGAATGGTTTGGTAAATTCTTCACGGCCATATTAATTCGGGAGTGAATACCTTCTTTCCGGTGATCTATTGCGGGAAAAGCTGTTAACAGACACCGATATCTCATGGAGATGAACCGCCGTGATGGGTCCGGTCCTCGCCATTTTATTAAACTATTCTTTAGCAGTTACCTCAAAAAGCTTTGCATTGATCTTTTTTATTTTATCTGCATCCATTTTTATGATCGCCCTGTCATAAGTCATTAAACCGTTTACCTCTCCTTCCACATCAGTGGTTTGAGTGTAAATGGCCGCTGACAAGCCTCTTTTAATAAGCTCCGGGATCTTATTGATCAACGCCTCGTAGTTCCGGATCAATTCATCCCGATCAATAAGGTTCCTGTATCCCCAGTTTTTATCCTTTTGCCAAAGATGGTCCTTAATTGGCAAACCCAATCCACCAAATTCTCCCAGTACCAAAACCCTGTCTTTTAAAATTGCCGGCGCATGATTATTGGCATCAGGCATACCGGGTCCCGGATATTGATGCCAATCGACCGTGTGACCGGCGGGAAAGTAATTGCCACCGCTTGGACCATTTACCAAACGTGAGGGATCATAATCCATGGTCCAGTTGATGACTTTTACTGTATTAAACTGGCCCCAGGCCTCATTGAATGGCACCCACATGACAATTGAAGGTTTATTGTAATTGGCATCCATCACAGCCTTCCATTCTCTGTAAAATTGATGGGCCGACTGTGCGGTCCGTTGCATCTCCCTTCCATCGTATCCTGACGGCCCTCTCCAATCAGCACTTTTGTCTCCGCTTGGCATATCTTGCCAGACCAACATCCCGAGTTTATCGCAGTGATAGTACCACCTGGCAGGTTCTACTTTTACATGTTTTCGTATCATGTTGAACCCACTTTTTTTGGTGACCTCTATATCATATTTAAGTCCTGCATCGGAAGGTGCCGTATACAGGCCATCCGGCCACCACCCCTGATCCAGGGTTCCGTATTGAAATAAGTATTTGTTGTTCAACATCAGACGGAAATGACCGTTTGCATCTTTTTGCGTTGATATTTTTCTCATCCCAAAATAACTGCCTACTTCATCTACGTTCTTTCCATTGGAAGTGAGCGTTACCTTCAGATCATACAGGAAAGGGTCATCCGGAGACCAGAGTTTTGGTTTCTTAATGGCAATCGTAATGGTTTGGCCCAAACCTCCTTTAGCAGTAGCCACTTTCCGTTTGCCATCAAAGGCGGTAAGTGTGACTTCGTAACCTTCCCGGGATACACCACTGCCATCAACGACCGCCGTCAGTTGTTGCTTGTCAATGTCCGGCGTCAGGCGTAATGAGGCGATAGATTGCTGGGGAACGGGCTCTAGCCAAACCGTTTGCCAAATGCCTGTGACAGGTGTGTACCATATACCTTTAGGGTCTGTCACCTGTTTGCCTCTCGGCTGCGTGCCATTACTGGTAGGGTCCCATACTGATACTACAAGTTCCTGCTGTTCCGATATAGTCAATGCGTCGGTAATGTCAAACGAAAACGGATCGAAGCCTCCCTGGTGGCTACCCAGCTTTTTTCCATTAACATAGACCGTCGCCTCCCAATCCACAGCACCAAAATGCAATAAAATCCTTTTGCCATTCCAATTTTTGGGTAAAGTAAAAGAACGACGATACCACAGCACTTCATTTTCAGAAATTCTTTTTTGGACACCGGACAAGGCCGACTCGATTGCAAAAGGCACCAGAATCTTTTGCTCATAGCTTGCCGGCACATCACTGCCTTCCGAAGTTATCGTGTAATCCCATAACCCATTGAGATTATTCCAGGTTTGTCGCGTCATCTGTGGCCGTGGGTATTCCGGTAAGGGACTGGAAATATTAACATCAGCAGCCCATTTTGACTGTAGGGTGTTAGCTTTGTTACCTGGCAAATTTTGTGCTTTTAAACCTCCAAAGTAAAGTACGGTTATCAGCATCAAACTAAAAATTCTATACATTATTTATTTTTTATATGGTTAGCAATTTGTTATTTTTCTTGTGAGGCTACCGGCCTCTTATTATTCATTTAAGGGCAATAACGCGTAAGGGCTGGTTATTGGCTGCTACTAAAATCGCTTTCCCCCATTTATTCAGTTGTATGGTCCGCATTTTCTTCACGTTCCCATTTACCAATAGTCCCGAAAGATGCGGGGGTACCTCTGAAAAATTTCCATGACCATCTCCCCGGAGCAAAAGCCCTGTCCCTCCATCTGCTCTTGGTGTTTCTACTTCACTGCCATACAGATTTCCGGCCAGTAAAATATCTTTCTGCTTATCATCATCGAAATCTTCAATGATGATATCGTTGACAGGAGCCAGCTGTGCCCTTGATGGTAATGCGCGGATCTCAAATCTTCCGTTACCAAGGTTTTCTATGTAGGATGACGAAAAATTTGTTGCACTATATTTTAATGCCCGACCAATGTCCATTTCTTCGTAAATGTCCATTAAAGTAGCTTCGGCAAAGGCATTGTAACTATTAAACTTCCTCTCAATGTCGGGTATTTGCTGGCTGGAACACTGAAGTCCTCTTACCGGATACAATTCATGATCATTGTAGTAACCCAGTACAATATCCCACTGTCCATTTTGATCAAAATCCTTAGCATAGATATTAAATGGTTCCTGTTTACTTGCCTGGTATTTATAATTGTTTCCTAAATTTCCAGCAACAAAATCCATATCACCATCACCGTCCATATCTGCTGAAGTGACGGAAAACCACCACCCGGTGTTTTCATTAAATTCCTCTCTGAACGGCAGCTCTTCAAGTTTTCCATTTTTATTCAAAAGCATATGAATAGGCATCCACTCTCCTACCACTACAAGATCGGGGCGGTTGTCACCATTAAAATCCGACCAGGTGGCATCAGTAACCATACCTGGCGTGCTTAACGACGGAGCAACTGCGGTAGTAATATCTTTAAAAACACCCATGTTATTTTCCAAAATATAGCTGCGAGGGGACTTGGGATATTGACCTGGTATCAAACGGCCACCTACGAAAAGATCGGAATCACCGTCATTATCCAAATCGCCAGCTTTAACCACCCCTCCACTCACCAACATCGGAGGCAGGGCTTCGGCCGCATAGGTAAAGGCACCAAGGCCATTGTTCAAGTATAATCTGTCCTGTAACAAAGAATCATTTACTTCATATTCATTTCCCCCGCTTACCACATACAAATCAAGGTCGCCGTCGGTATCGGCATCAAAAAACAGCGCGTCCAGATCTTCCGATTGCTTATGCATCTGCCACGGGGCATTGGTTGAGGCACTAAATTTCCCATCTGCCCCCTGAAAGTAAAGTAACCCGGCCTGCCCCCTGGCACCACCTATATAAAAATCATCCGAACCATCGCCATTCACATCCGCAACAGCTAAGGCCGGACCGAATTGAGATAGCTTATGAGGTAAAAGTATTTGTTCTTCGAAGTCATCGTATTCATTTTCAATATGTCTGAAGTCGATTCCTAACTCGTCGGTGATTTCGAAGAAACCGTTACCTTCAGGCTTCTTAATGCTTTTGACAGGTTTGGCGGCGTTGACATAGGACAAAGTAAGCAACTGGTTGGGTTCCACATTTTTCAGGTGTTCGACCTTTCCATCAAACCATATCACCTCAATCTCGTCGATCTGTCTGGCATCTGCAAGCCCAAAATGCATTACCGGCTCGACAGAAGACTGGTAGCCTCTGGTAATATAATGTTCCTGGAATTGCTCCCAGCCGCCTGTCCTGATCGTTACTTTTGTACCCAGGCCCAGCTTATTCTGCGCCGGACCCTGAAACTTTAATCTTAAATAGGTATTGGGCAACGTGCCCATATTTTCATAAACAAAAGCCTGGTGATCGAGGTTGTTCACTACTAAATCCAGATCTCCGTCATTATCAAGGTCTGCGTAAGCAAACCCGTTTGAGAATGAAGGTTTATCCAATCCCCAGCTTTCCGTCACACGCTCAAATGACAGATTACCTTTATTGCGGAACATATAGTTTTTTACTTTTTCGGAGGGTACATTGTTCATAGCCTCGCGGGTTTCCGCCATATAATCCCTTTCATGAGCCGGCCTCTTATTTAAGAATTTTTCCCGTTCCTTGTACCAATTGATAAAATCTTTGGAAAGTGTAACCCGGTAACCATTGGTTATGAACTGGTCTTTTAAACCATCATTATCAAAATCAGCAAACACGGCCCCCCAGCTCCAATCACTATAGCTAACTCCTGCCATTGCGGCGACATCGCTGAAAGAACCTTTTCCATTATTCAGTTGCAAACAATTGACCATATATTGATAGTGTTTGCCCGCCCGGACAGTAGCCCAAAATTTTTCCGGATCCATGCCAGCCATATTGGCCTTTTGCCTGAAATTATCTTCGGCGGTCATATCCAGTGTCATAAGGTCGAGCAAGCCGTCATTATTAAAATCAGCCATATCACCACCCATGGAATATAACGGGATATGCGGCATTTGCTCTTTTATGCATTCGGTAAACGACCCATTTCCATTGTTGATGTATAAATAATCGTTTTCAATGTAGTCATTGCTTACATACACATCGGGCCAGGAGTCTTGATTCACATCACCTATCATAACACCAAGCCCATAACCAATGGTACTGCCCAGGATTCCAGCTTCTTCTGACACATCTGTGAACTTACCTTCATCGTTTCGATAAAGTTTGTCACCCGCAAAAATGTCTCTGAAAGTAAATGTCATGCTTTCAGGGGTAATTCTTTTCACATTGTGGTTGAGCAGAAAGACATCGAGATCCCCGTCCAGGTCGTAATCGAAAAACGATGCCTGGGTAGCGTGTGAAATATCTGCCAGCCCATATACACTCGCCTGCTCAGTGAAAGTATTATCTTTATTATTCACATAAAGAAGATTATGTGAAGGTGTGCCAGGCATCAAGCCAGATCGCGAAACGTATATATCCAACCAGCCATCATTGTTAATATCGCACATGGTAACTCCAGTCTCCCAACTTTTTACACCAATCACATTTGCACTCAGGCTTATATCTTCAAAAATCATATTGCCTTTGTTGAGGTACAATTTATCGGGCCCAAAGTTGGCGACAAAGAAAATGTCGGACAGGCCATCATTATTGATGTCACCTACCGCTACGCCTCCTCCATTATAGAAATAGGGTGATATAAAAACATTCATACGGGCGGTGGGTTCCACCCAATTGGTAAACCTGATGTTAGTTGCGGATGAGGGCAGCAGCTGAAATTTTTTATGTTGGCTATACAAATCCCAACTCAGCAACCAAAGTATTAGCATACCGATATAACGCATCATTATTTTTATAGAGAAAAAAGAAAGACGATGCTACATCGCCCTTCTTTTCAGGAAAATATATTTATAAATATTTATTTAGTCATCTTTTGGGTCAGCGAGTAATTCCATGGCGCCCCTGCGGCCCTTGCTCCTACCCGCACAAACACATAATTTTTGTTCAGACCCGATATGTCCGCATTTATCGAAATATTGGTCATCCCGGGCAGGTCTCCGGCGGCAATAGCTTCTATTACAACATCTTGATTTATGGACGCGTCAACAATCCTGGTATCTCCAACAAAAACCGCTACCTCATCCAAAGTTTTAGCTGCATCCGGCTGTTCTACGGTAAAAGTAGCAGTAAGCGTATTGCCAGAGATATTGTAACTGGCTGAAGTTTCAGGAATAAAGAAAAATGGCACTACCGAAATGTCAAATGTCTGATTGTCAGAGACATTTAAATCCATACTTGTGGCTCCTCCTTGCAGGTTATAAGGTGCCGATCCCCCTATTTCAACCCTGTAATTTCCGTTGAAAAGCAAGGCACTGAAATGACCGTCCTGGTCCACTGCCATTTGAAGGTCACTTTCGAAGGCAAACCCCGACTGAATAAGATTAAACCATATCTGAGATTGTTCAACGGCTACGGCCTGATTATTATACATCAAGGTTCCCTGCACCAAAGAAGAAGGTGGATCTACATCATCAATCTCGTTGCAACCGGCTCCCAGAAAGCTAACAAATGCAACTGACAATATTATATATGTTATTTTTCTCATAATTGTTCCATTTACATATTTTAACTAATGATTAGGGTTTTTCGTCAACTTAGGATTGTTGGCGAGCGCACTTCCGGGAATGGCCGAATAATAGTTCACATCAGCCCGGAAATTTCTTGCAGGATTTATTCCTAATCTCGATAAAGATTTTTGAACGTAAACATACTTTTTATGGAAGGGCTGCCCTTCGTGCAAGACCAGGTAAGGATATGCGCCGGTAGGCTTACTGGCCCCATCAAATTCAAGGTGGGCTACTCTCCATCTTTTCAAGTCAAAAAACCGATGCCCCTCATAGGCCAGCTCAACGGTTCTTTCTTTGCGGATATCATCTATCGTCACTGAACCAAGGCTGTTGGCCGGAAAGCCAGCTCTTTCCCTGATTGCGTTGATGTGGACCAGGGCTCCGGTCTGTCCAAGTTCCTGGAGTGCTTCGGCAGCATTTAATAATATCTCGGCATAGCGATACACTGCCCACCAATTATCTGCCAGGATTGTTCGCGAGCCGGCGCCAGGTGCCTCCGAAACAAACTTTTTGATATAAAACCCTGTGTTGGTCACAGATGCTTCATCCGCCGGGCCGTCCTGTCCTGTGATTATATTATTATCTGTATCTCTGTCCCCTAACACATTGGTTGTAACCGTATCATAAGACGCTCCGTTCCACTGGATGATCCCTGCCTGAATTTGGGCTTTGTTCCCTCTAAACTGAGTATTCGGCAACACGTAAGTTGCATTTAATCTCCCATCTTTATTGGCAAAAATATCCTCGGGATTATCGTAATAGACCGGATCTCCAAATGCATCCTTCATTTGTAATTGGCCCGGAGAATTATCCAGGTAATCATATGCTTCTATCATTTCCAGCGTAGGGGATAGATTTCCGCCGTTATCATCTTCCCGGGCCGTAGGCATGGTGTTCCAATAAGTAAACCAACTTCTCTTCACCGGATTTCTAAAATCGTCCACAAAGATCATTTCCCTCACAGCACTTTTGCCTGCAGGAACAAACAGGTCGTAATAGTCTTCATGCAATGAAAAATGACCGGAATTGATAATCTCATTGGAGGCATCTAATGACGCCTGAAAATAGCTATTAGCCTGCCCTACCGGTATTCCTACTTCTCCTCCGGGCAACGTAAGCGGTGTAGTAAGGGTGCCATTGTATTTAGCGATGGTAGCCGCATATAACATGGCTCTTGACTTTAGTGCCAGTGCAGTCCATTTACTGGCTCTTCTTATCTCTGTTGGCGAGTCGGAAAGATCATTTTTGATGGCGTCCAGTTCTGTGGCAATGAAATCATATACCTCGGCTTCTGTGGCGCGGGCAAACTGAAGTTCTTCCTCTGTACTTCCTTCAAAGGAAAAGGTTTGGGTAATGATCGGTACTCCACCCATACGCTTTACCATCTCAAAATAAACGGAGGCCCGGATGAATCTCGCTTCCGCAACCAAGCCATTAAGCACATCTACATCCAAAGGAGAGGTTTCGGCATTTTCAATAAACAGATTTATCTCCCTGATAAGCCCATAATCCCAATAAGTATACAAGTTTAATGGAAAATCGCCTCCACCGTTCAATCCGTTCCCACCACCACTCCAGATAGCTTCATTGCTCCACTGCATGTCATTCTGACTAAAAGAACCTCGAGGTACTCTATTGTAGAGGTCCCCTAATAGTGATATTACCAGATCTTCATTGGACCAAACCGTTTCAACACTTAAAATATCAAAAGGTTCTTTATCTAAAACATCCTCGGAACAGCCGGCAAACAGATATCCTGATATAATAGCTATCGATACAACTAATATTTTTTTCATAGTATTTCAAATTTTAAATTATCGGGATCAAACATTAGAATGAAAGATCAATACCAATGTTCATGATTCGGGTTTGCGGGTAGGTCTGGCCAGCCCCGGACACGCCGTCTTCCGTTACTTCCGGATCGCGTACCTCTACATTGGTAATGGTGAACAGGTTGGTACCGTTCGCAAAAATCCTGGCCTTCCTGATGCCAACTTTTTCCAGGATTGATGGCGGTAAAGAATAGCCCAGCTCAACATTTCTCAGCCTTAAATATCTGGCATTTGTCATCCAAAACGTAGATCGCCGGTTATTGGAACCATGTCCATTGACCCTTGTCGCCGGATATTTCCCGGATACCCAGGCACTTTCGGCATTAAACGGATCCTGGCGATGCCATCGATCAAGCAGATGTTCGGCAATGTTCCCGTTCCCGAAACCGAAGGAAGATACCAAGGGCACGCCGTGATCACGACTTAAGTAAGTGGCATATCCACTAGCCCCCTGCAATACCATCACAAGGTCAAAACCCTTCCAGGTTGCCTCGGTAGTCAAACCATAAGAAAAATTAGGGTTACCTGTACCAAATCCCAACGGCCTCTGGTCAAATCCATCTATCTTATTATCCCCATTCAGGTCTCTGTAAATGATATCACCTGGCAGCAGGCTTTGATTGCCATTGCCATCCAATTCGATCGGATAATTGTCAATTTCTTCCTGTGATTGGAATTGACCTATGGCTTCGTACACCCAAAAACGATCTCTCCAACGTCCCTCATCACCATTTCTATACGCTTCCCATGAATTACCAAACCGGGGATTATACCTGTCTGTAACCTTGGTACGCCCGTAGGTCAACACGCCACCAAAACTGAGTTGTAAATCGGAAATATTTGTGGAGTAATTCAAACTCATATCGAATCCCGAGGTTTCATCAGATTCAAGGTTTTCCAATGGAACACTAAGCCCGACTTCGTCCGGTATTACCACATCATTTCGCCGGGCGGTAAGCCCGTCTTGTTTTCTTCTGAAGACATCGAATGTTCCTGTGATCTTGTTATCGAACAGGCCAAAGTCGATACCGATGTTTTGAGTGGTCGCCACTATCCATGAGATGGTTGTGACCGGCACCCCACGATCCCTGATCACCGTAAAGGGTACTTCTCTGTTTCTGAATGTACCTATAAATGAGCCATTTTGTCCAAAATTATATCCGGCCAAATAATCAAAATCACCATAACCTCCTAAAGCATCACTTCCCAGTTTTCCGGTGGAAACCCGGATTTTAAGATCGGAAACTATATTGCCGATGGATTCCTGGAAAAAGTCTTCCTCGGAAATCCTATAGGCAAGCGAATAACTGGGGAAAAAACCCCACCGGTCTTTTTTGGGAAACCGGTAGCTTCCATCACGTCTTCCGACAAACTGTGCAATATACTTACCCTTATAGCTATAATTGATCCTGCCGGAATACCCCTGTGTGGCCGTCTCCGTTATATCGTGATCGGAAAGCCTGAATTCCGTATTTGTCGGGTATAAAAACAAAAAGTTACTGGGTGGATCAATAACAACCCATCTTGTTTCGAACTTACGGTCATAGGTTTCCGCCGCCAAAACGGCTGCCACTTCGTGGTCACCAAAAACGTTGTTATACGATAATTGACTTTGTAAATTGATCTCAGACACAAAATTGGTACGCTCGTCCCTCCAATCGTTGTCATTCCCGCCGGTCCTTTCATAAGTGTCGGTAGCTTCCCTGTAAGTAAAGGTGTCAAAAGTAAATTCATGCGAATTTTGCGCATTTTGTGCATTGTAATAACTGGCGGTTACTTTAGCCTTTAAACCCCGTAGAAAAGAGGTTTCGGGAATTTCGTATTCCAAACTTGTGTTACCTTGAAATACCTTCCAAACATTGGTGTGAATACCGGACCTGTCATAGGTCAGATATGCAAAATTCAAAAAAGTCCTGCTCCCATTATCAGCCAAGAAATCCGGATTGTCATTGGCAAATGGCCGCTGCGTGGGAACATTTCTGGATAACGCCCATAACGGGTAAGTAAGATCATCACCCCAGGGCAAACCCGGGTTCAGGCGGCTCTCCTGTCTTGCATTCACTCTCGTGGATAAAGTAAGATTGTCCGTTATTTTGACATCGTTGTTAAATTGAAGGTTGATTCTCTCGAATTCAAAATCCGCTAACGTACCGTCCTGATCAATGAAGCTCAAGCCGGTATAAAAATTAATTCTTTTGGATCCGCCCTGGGCATCAATGTGATAATAATTTATTGGGGCCGGGTCTATAAAAGAGCTCCAATCAAAACTTTGATAACCGCGCTCCGTGCCCGCCTGCCACTTATCATATTCGGCCTTGTCCCAGGTGGTGGTTCCGGTCCTGTTCATTTCATCCTCTACCAGGGCCTGAACATAGTTAGGCGCATCGGCAAATTTTGGAAATTTTGTCCATTCCTGTCTGCCAGTGTAATACCGGGCGTTGAATTGCACGCCTTCAATATCTTTACCTGACTTAGTGGTGACAATGACAACGCCATTGGCACCTCTTACACCGTAAACCGCGGCCTCGGCATCTTTCAGGACTGAAATGCTCTCAATATCATTTACATCAAGATTGTTGAATTGCCCCTCATCCTTTTGAACGCCATCAATAATGAACAATGGACTTCCTGTAAAATTCCGGATTCTAACGCTGGCGCCAGCGCCGGGACGACCGTCGGATTGTCTTTGCGTTACTCCTGCAATTTTTCCAACTAACGCGCCGGATACGGTAGGTACGGTATTGATCGTTAATTGGTCTGATTTAACCTGTGAAACTGACCCTGCTACATTTTCCTTCTTCAAAGTCTGGAAACCCACTACCACAATTTCCGAAAGTGTAGATATATCAGGAGCAAGTGTAATATTGATCGTGGATTGACCATTAATTTCTACCTCCTCTGCCAAATAGCCTACATAAGTAAATACCAATGTAGTAGCATCCTCGGGGACTGCCAACGCGTAGTTTCCCGCTGCGTCAGTTACCGTACCGATGGTCGTACCTTTCACTAATATATTTACTCCGGGCAATCCTTCTCCTCCTTCATCGATCACTTTCCCGGATACTTCCACTGCCAATACAAATTCCGGCCCGTCGTCGCGAACGGACTCGTCTGCAAAACTGACATCAATGCTTCGGTTAACCCGCCGGAAACGAAGGTTGGTCTGTTTTGATATTTCAATTAAAACCTCTGCCAGAGAAACGTCTTTTTTAGAAAAATTAATGGTTTGTTTACTCGTTATTACCTTTTTATCATATGAAAAATCAAACTCAGTTTTATCTTTAATCTTTCTAAGCGTGCGTAAAATACTTTCATTTTTAAGGGTAATATTCAATCGGGTATTTTTGAGTGTATTTTGAGCATCAACACCTCCAGCAAGTACAAATGAGAATAATATCCCATTAATAATTATTGCAATTAGAGATATTTTCATTACGAAAACACTTAAGGTTAGTATACTTTTTTTCATATCTTTGCTAGATTATTTTAATTAATAATATGATACATTGGAGAGTGTGATTCCGTCAAAAATTTGCACTCTCCTTTCTTTTAGGATAGAATCAGCTTGTATTTGTAAATTTTTTCATGGCTTTTATTTTAGTTCAATAGTTACGTTATCTTTATTTATACTGTAGGTAAATTTTTCTGCAAAGCTCATCCTTAGCAACACATGCTCCAGGCTTTTTTTGTTAAACCGTCCGGTATACTCCCACTCCCGGTTTTGAGGGTTTTTCACCATAATTTTTACACCATACCATCTTTCCAATTTATGAATTACCTCCGGCAACGATTCATCTGAAAAATTCAATATTTGATCTTTCCAGCAAATGAATGCTTCCGGCTCAACCCTCCCGATTTTTACTTCCTTCGTCGCTTTGGAATAAGAGATCATTTCGTTGGGGTTCAGGATCTTTTCAACGCGGGTTTCTTCATCAAAAAAATCTACCTTAACCAGGCCGGTGACCAATACCACGTCAAGGTCGCCATCATCCTGATATGCCCTTACGTTGAAGGAGGTGCCTAATACTTCCGTTTTTAAAGAATTTGATCTTACGATAAATGGTTTATCCGGGTCTTTTGTGACTTCAAAAAACGCCTCGCCGTCTAATTCAACCTCTCTGTTTTCCAGGCCAAAAGGTGAATGATAGGATAACTTACTACCGGAGTTTAGCTTGACCGTGGATCCGTCCGACAAAGTAATGGTGACTTTTGAACCTATTGCCGCAGTTTTTTCAACAAGTTCGGATTGACCACTATCAGCAACCTGATCCTTACCATTATAATTGATATAATAGGTCACACCAAAGGCCAGGATTAGCACTGCTGCAACACCCCGGATCCAGTATTTCAAATAAGACCGGTGGGTGTTGGTCACATTCAACTGGCCTTCTATCGATTCTAAAATCTGGCTACTTTCCGATTCGTCCAGTCTATAGGTTTCCTGATAGTGGGCGGATCTTATCAGTTGTTGCGCTTTTTTAAATTCCGTTTCAAACTCCGGATGTTCCCGCAACCACTCACTCCAATATTCCTTTAAAGCAGGGTCATCTGACTTCACCCACCTGACAAAACGCTCGTCAGCTAATAGTGCCAATATTTTATTTTGTGACATTCGGCTACTTATATATTTTAGGTTTGACCTTATAATATAGGGCCGCAGGTCCTTGAAATGACCATGATTTTTAATGAAAAATGTATTTTTTTCACTAAAACAATATTCCAGCTAATAAATTATCATCATTATGGCTGAATAATTGAATAAATCACAATAGAGATTGCCGTACTGCCTATTATGGCCTTATACTTTAATTTGTAATAAACCTGGTAATGGATTTACGGATGGAGGCGGTATACCTTAAGGTTCCGGACCTTGCCAATTTACTGTTGCAGCACTTCAGGCTGGATTTAATTTTTGAGATATGGAAGATAGCGCTCTGTAGATCAGCGCTCTTGCGGATTTAACCCTGGTCATATTCATCAATACTGCGATTTGTTTATAATCCATACCCTCATAAAAGTATAGAATTATCGCTTCTCTCTGTGAGTTTGGCAAAGCGTTGATGGTATCCTTTAGTTGTTTCTTTAGATCTGCTGAAAGCGCTTCCTCAATTTCATAAAATTGATTAGTCACTCCCAACAAAAAATTATCGCGGTCGACATCGGCCTGATGAAGCGTCAGATCCCGTTTCTTTTTAATTGATTTTATTATTTTTCGCTTAAAACATTTAAATAGATAAAATTTGATCGAGGCAGCCTTTTTAATATCATTTTTGTTTTTAACCAAAGTGATAAAAGCATCCTGAATACAATCTTTAACCAGTTCCCGGTCCGAACACAGATGCATGCCATAGTTGAACAGGTGCTGGTGATAACTTTGATAGATAAACTCAAAATCGCTCTTCCTACCTGCTACAAAACCCAGCCATTTTTTTTCAATCACGGATCCGTCGGCCTCATCGGGCTTAGCCTTGAAAAAGAAATCGGAATTATCCCCTTTAACGTTTATGTTATTGTTAACATTTAAATCCATTTGCGGCAACGTATAGGATACAATTTATTAAAACCAGTGCAAAAACCAATTCATAAAGTTTGAAAATGTTGACCGGCGCAATTATATGTTTTCTTAGCCAATCTATCATTTGTGTAGTCGACCATCAGGTTGGTCGTTAATAGGATCTTACCCATCAGAGGCCCCTGATCTTTCCCCAATGAAGGACAAGCAATAAGCGTAAATTAAACGCTTTTGGTCTCAAAATCAAAAAATAACTAAAACTTTTGAGGAAATATACGCTTGCGGTATTGTTACCTTTTCTATTGATCAAGCTTTTTACTTGTGAGTTTGGCCCCTATATAATATTGCTCCATACTTATGGGAGTATCTGCCTTTCCGTCAAAAGCCAGGTGACAGCAATATTTTTCATGTGGCAAAGATATTTCACGCATTTGCCATGTTCGGTTATTAATTTCAGCCTGCCCGGAACCATTAAAGCGTATTTTCTTTAGCGGCAGGCTCAAGCCCATGCCATCGGCCTTGATGATCGCTTCCTTCCTGGTCCACCAGCGATAGAATTCACGATCGCTGTCATTGGCATTGCGGATGATCGCTAATTCCCGCTCCGTGAATTGCCTGGTAAAGTATTTAAGCTCAATGGGGTTAATCTCTTCAATATCCGCGCCAATGTCGCCATTTTGGGTAATGACGCATACTACAGCCTTGCCTGAGTGAGATATGTTGAAGTCTATGCCTCCTGCCAGAAACGGCCGGTCGTATTTAGTGTACTGAATTTCGTTTAACATTTCCCGGCTGATCCCATACTTTTTCAACGCTTCGATCAATAATAGTTTTCCAAACAAGCCGCAATGGGCGTCCTCCCATCTGCGAAATTTCCCTATCCGCTCCTGCATGTAACGCGGGACACTGCCAAGGTGGTAGTCAAAGGCCGCCTGATCCAACTTTTGATCAAAAAATGTGAACAGCATATTTATCATATCATGACAATTAAAAAAATTAAGTGTTATTTCCCAAAACGATTATCTTTTGCATACGGCGTTAACCTTGTTTGGGATACGATTACTGCTGTTCCTTGTAGGCTTCCATCATAGCTGTTATGGTTGATTCAACATGGGCTGCCAGTTCACTTATTGTAGGTTTTTCAAAAATACAATTTACCGGAAGTGCCAGCTTCAGTGTCTCTTCGATGCGTGCGGTAATTCGAATTGCGCCTAATGAGTTTCCGCCCAGATCAAGGAAGTTGTCATTTACACCCACCCGGCTGACTTGCAACACCTCTGCCCAGATTCCGGCAAGTATCTCTTCGATTTCGGTCTCAGGAGCCACGTAGGGCACCTCTACGGTTGGCTGATCTATGTTCAAATCCGGCAAGGCCTTACGGTCAATTTTACCATTGCCAGATAACGGCAAATTATCCAGATGTTTGAAATATGTGGGTATCATATAGGGAGGTACATGTTTGGATAAATGTGCCTTCAGCTCTGATTGGGAAACGCCCGAAGAAGCCGTATAAAAAGCTACAAGATGCTTTTTGTCCCGGACATGATTTTCACTTGTTTCGGTGTAGCCGATTTCCCGCATAATTCTATGAACCTCCTCCGAATCTATCTCCTCATTGATTTCGTCAAGGGCCCCCTCTCTGGTTTTATGCCCCAGGCGAACATCCCAGCTGTAAGGAAAAGCATAGTTGCTGTAACCCTGCTCTTTCTTATGCACATAAATACCCACCTGATTAATCAGGCAATTTGTTGAGCGCCCCGTATCCGACGGACGGATCCACGGCAAATTTTGTTGCAGATAGTCCATCATCACATCCATGCTTACATTTGTGTAACGATAGAAGTCGATAAACTGCACTTTCTCAAATACCTCGTCTCCGGCAAAGACTGAGGTATCCAGTAATTTATTGACAGCATCATCTACCCGGTGGTATGCTTTTCTCACATTCAGGATGATGTCATCAATCCCTTGAATATCTACATCTTTTTTCCAAAATAACTCTTCGGTGAGTCTTGTTTCGAAAAACTGACCTCGCGAAAGTCCGGTTACGATAAAAGGTATTCCTTTTTCCAGGGCTACTTTGGTGCTTAAGGTATACAGGGTTTTAAAGCATCCGTTGCAGACATTGCTATGCCGTTTCAGGCTGTCCACAAAGATGGCGTTCATGGCGGGAGTAGTCCCATACATATGATCCACCCCAAGGTGTGCAGCCACACGCTCAATATTGGCCTTGGCCTCTTCCGAGATGTAGCCATTGTCCAGGGTGTAGGCGAGCACCTTTGCGCCCATATCTACCAATTGGGCCAGGGCATATGTGCTGTCCTTGCCTCCGCTCAACAGCATCATGCAGTCATAATTTTTTTTCTCCTGTCCTTTGGTCCCGGTGAATATATTGCCTAAGTCTTCGGTAGTTTTAAAATATTTTTTTGCCTTTTCCTGGTACGAATCAAAAGAAAGGCATAGTTCGCAGGTACCTGTTTCATCAAATGCCACATTGGGATAGTTGGATGGCAACCCACAACGAACACAATGACTAATCTCACCTGATTCAATGGACCCCGGATGGGTCTGTAGCGCAACCACACAATCCTGAATACCGGGATGCGTGTTCAAAGCCGACTCAATTTCTCCCGGTTCAACACGGATACCACCAATTTTAACCTGATGATCTATCCTCCCTAAAAATTCCAATTCACCATCCTTATTTAAGCGCGCCATGTCGCCGGTGCGATACATCAGCGATCCGGTCTCAGACTTGTGATTAATAAATCGATCTTCAGTAAGTTTTTTGTCGTCCCAGTATCCATTTGCCAATCCTTTTCCGCTTAGATATAATTCACCCGGTACCCCCTGTGGAACCTGATTTTGACCATTATCCAATACCAGGGCCTGCATATCGGGGATGGGTTTGCCAATGGGCACCGATGTCTGCACATCGCGACTCACATCAAGTTCGTGAACCACGCAACCAACGGTAGCTTCGGTGGGCCCATATTCATTGAATACCCGTAAGGTTGGATCCAGCGCCCCGGCAATAGCCTTTGCCAGCTCCAACTTCAGGTCCTCACCTCCCACAATCATGGTCTTCAATGCTGAAGCTGATAAATCTTTATCCCGAAGTAACGCCAGGTGCGCCGGGGTCAGTTTAATAGTGTTGATTGTTTTATCTTCAATGACATTTAGCAGTGATAAATCAGGACCGGCGTCTGAGTCTTTGAATACCACCACGTGACCGCCTGAAATCAAGGGTACAAAAATAGAAGTAATCGTCAGATCAAAGCCGACAGATGTAAACAATGGGAATACCGGCAGCTCCTCACCCACATACACTGTTTTGGCCCATTGTACATAATGCGCCAGCGCGCCATGGGAGATCATTACACCCTTCGGGTTTCCGGTAGAGCCGGAAGTAAACATGATGTAAGCCAAATCCTGGGGTGTCGGGGCGACTTCGGGTTTATCTGCGTTCTCCGCAAAGATTTCTTCTTTATCGAGGTCCAGCGACAACAACGCCACCTCGGGATCGGCCAGGTTTTTGGCCAGTGCATTGTTGGTCAATATCATTGTTGCCTTCGCCGACTCAAGTATTTGCTGTACGCGATGACGGGGATTGTCTGCTGCTATCGGAATAAAAGTACCACCAGCCTTCAGTATTCCCAGTACACTGATCAGAAATTCAGGTGTTCTTGGCAGGTAAATGATCAATCTTTTTCCATGTGAAATTTCTCTTTTACCAAGATACCGGGCAAGCTGATTTGATTTTTTATCTAAATCACGATAACTCAAAGATGTACCCTCATAACGCAGCGCAATGGCATCGGGATTTTCAGCAGCCTGTTTTTGAAATAACTCAACAACCGTTGCCTGATCGTAGTCTGCTGTTTTTCCGGCATCCAGAGCGGTAATTATTTGCTGCTGCTCTTCCTGGTCTGGTAAGCCGATACGGGCTATCGGTTGAAAACGATCTTCTATAAAAGCGTCCAGTATTTTTAAAAAATGCCCAGGCACTCTTTTGAGCAACGATTGGTCGAATACATCATGATTCAGATCAAAATGAAGCTGGATGCTCCCTTCTGTGGTAAAATCATATACCTGCAACCTCATATGATGACGCGGGTCCACATGACCGGGATGTAACCATTCGGCATTAACCGGGATGTTCCCAAAATCGCCGAAGCTGGCATGAATATAGTTCAGTATGACATTAAAGCCCTGACCCAGCGCCGGGGTTGCCGTACCGGCCCTGACATTCATCATAAATTCATTCACTTCCGTGCGAACACGCTCCAGCAGTGTGCTAAAAGTATCTTCCGGTTTAATTTCCGCAACCAACGGTAAAACCTCAATGAAAACACCTGGTGTCTCTTTAAAATCAGTGGTGGTCCGGTTATGCGTAGGAGTCCCGATAGCCAGTTTGGTTTGGGTGCTTACGCGGTGCAGATACGCAAATAGAATGGAAGCAAAGATGTTAAATAAGGAAAGGTGTTGTGTCCAGGAGCGCAAATCTTTTTCCTTTGTCAGCTGTCGCAGACGATCCGAGCGATCTTTCCCCAGATCTAGAGAAACCCGGGTAGCTTCGGTGGTAGATGGAGCACCGGTATAACCGTATAATCCAGGTGGCGGAGGAAGTTTGGTCGTTACTTCTTGCCAATATGTATCAGCCTTTTCATTTTGATCAACAAATCTGCTATTATGCTCATACGCCACGTAGTTTTGGAAACCGGGCAAAGGTGAAACTTCCGGTAAAGTATCTGACGTCAGTCCCTGATATAACTCGGCCATTTTTTGATACAGCACCGATACTCCCCAGGCATCCGTAATAAGGTGATGCTGATTAAGGTACCACATCCAGTGATGTTCTGATTTTTTGATGAGCGCAGCATCAAACAGCCGGTGCGACAGATCAAACTTTACCTGGTTGCGGTTAGCAAGCCACGATGCTTCGCTTTCCAATACCGCCGCATTTGATGACCAGTCCAGTACCTCGAGATGATAATCGAGTTCCGGCAGTACCTTTTGTTGCGGGATTCCTGTCTCTTCTACAAATACCGTTCTCAACGCATCGCTTTGACCGATTAAATGCTGGAATGCCCGCTGAAAGCGAGGGGCATCGACTGGCCCGGGCAAGTCAAACGTTAAAACCATGTTATACAGCGGCGCATCCGGACTCAATTTTTGTCCGGTCCAAATCAGCAACTGACTTTGCGTTAAATTAGAGGTATTCAAAGAAGTATCAATATGGCCCATTCACTTTTTCTTTATACTGATTTGCGCCCTTTCAGATAATTATCAATATCTTCGACGGTCATGAAATTTTCAACGACCAGATCTTCGGGGGGAATAGTAATCTCAAAATGATCCTCAATAAATCTGACAAACCGCATCATGCCCATGGAATCTATTAATCCACTACCCATCAGATCATCTTCTGCTGCTACCTTTATCCCCGACCTGCCGCTAAGTAATTGCTCTTCAATATAATCTATTAAAACCTGACGCATAATTATTGTTTATTTTCTTTAATTTTTGCTCCCGCTTCCTGTAGTTTTACCCGATCTATTTTTCCTGTTGATGTGTGGGGAATTGACGATACAAAATTAATTTTATGAGGTAAGGCATATAATGGCAAATGAAGTCCTATAAAACCCTGCAATGCCTTTTCGGACAAGGTGTATTGGTCCTTGAGTATCACTGTAGCCTCAATCAGCAAACCTTCCACATCATTGGAAACACTGAAGGCCGCCGCCTCCGTTACCCCCTCGTGTCTTAGTAACGCCGCCTCGACTTCGTCTAATTCCACCCGATATCCTCGTGTTTTAATCTGCCGGTCTTTTCGACCTAAAAACATCAACTCTCCTTCCGGGTTTAGCTGTACCAGGTCACCGGTACGGTAAAATATCTTTTCGAATCCCCATTCATCCCTGGAAACATACAAGGATTTTTCCGTAAGCTGTGGCTGTTTCCAATAGCCTTTCATCATGGTAGCGGACCGGACAAGCAACTCTCCATGTTCACCCTCCGACACCAAAGCATCGGCGTCGTTGACAATCATTATTTCCGTATTGTCCCAGACCCGGCCAATCGGAATGGCGGTATTGATGTCAGGTGGCGTGGTCAAATGATAATAGGTGCATTGATTGACCTCTGCAGGACCATAAACATTGCTAAAAGTTGCCTGCGGCCAAAGATCCATTAAGGCTTTCAGATGCCGGCTTGAAAAAGGTTCCCCACCAAACAAAACCCATCTTAGGGTAACCAGGTCGCGTTGGTCTAAAAGTCCCTGATTAAGTAACTGTACCAATGCCAGTGGCACGGAATACCAAACCGTTACTTTTTCTTTTTCCATCAACTGCGCCAGACTGGCGGGCATTTTTGTATGAGCCTCGGGAATAATGACCGTAGTTGCTCCTACCAACGGCCCTGAAAAATAACCCATTGTGGATATATCAAAATGCAATGCTGCATGATTACCTATCCGATCCTCAGCGTTTAGCTGATATAGCTGTGCTGATAATCTCGCATAACTCAGGCCGCTGTAATGGGTATGCATGATTCCTTTCGGAGCTCCGGTTGAACCTGACGTATACATCACATAGGCCAGGTCCTGTTCCAGTATCCGTAGAGCGGGTCTATTCTCGGCAGGAAATTGCTCCAACGCCTCCCAAGGCAACGTTTTGATCACTTGCTCCCCGCTCACGCCAATGATCGTTTTTAGCCTAACATCTTCTTTTAAGATATCATTTAAACCTCTTAACTGGGATTGGTGTGAAATCAAATGTTCAATGCCGCAATCCTCCAACAAAAAACGGGTACGGGCCGCCGGGGCATCAGGATCCAGCGGGACATAGGCCGCACCGGCCTTCATAATACCGTAAACAGCCAGGGCCGTCTCCAAACTCCTGCGAAGGTAAATTCCTACCCGGTCGCCTTTCCGGACGCCCAGATTAACCAACAAATGCGCCAGTTGATTGGTTTTCTCAGATAACTCGCGATAGGACATATGATTATTACCACACCGAAAGGCGTCTTTGTCCGGAAAACTTACGGCGGATTGATCAATTAGATGTGGTAATAGATAATTCATATTTTAACACAAATGCTATACTGTTTATACGCTACAGGCCGAGCCATTTAGCAATAATATTACGCTGAATATCGGATGTACCTGCGTAAAGCACACCGCCCACGGCATCTCTTAAATTTCTTTCTACCTCAAAATCGGTCATATAGCCACTACCACCATAGTTGCGAATAGCATCCAGGCTCGATGCGATGAAGGACTCACTTAACTGCAGTTTCAGTAGTGCTGCTTCCAGAGTGGCCGGTTTGCCGTTTTTCTTGAGCCATGCTACTTTATACAGTAGCAGTCTGGAAGTCTCTAACCGTAATTTCATATCCGCTATTCTATTGGAAACAGACTGAAACTGGCCAATGGATTGTCCAAACTGTTGGCGTTCCTGCACGTATTTAATCGTTTGCTCCAGCTGCCGCTCCATGGCGCCAAGCTGACTGGCCAGGATACAACACCGGTCATATTCCAAAGAATGGTTTAATATACTAAAACCAGCGCCCTCCTTGCCAAGCCGGTTTCCTTCCGGCACGAAGCAGTTCTCAAATGTCAGCTCTCCAAATGGAACGGTGCGCATACCCATTTTATCGCGTACCGGACTGGCGGTAAAAGACCCCTCACCTTTTTCAGCAAGAAAAGCTGACACACCCCATCTACCTAGCTTAGGATTGACATTAGCAAAAACCAACACCACATCTGCTAACGGGGCAAGCGTAATCAGACGCTTTTCGCCATTGAGCATGTAACCGCCTTCGCACTTTTCAGCCGTCATTTTCATGCTTAAAATATCAGAACCGGCATCGGGCTCTGTTAACGCGTGTGCACCTATTTTCTGGCCACTGGTAAATGCGTTTAGGTATTTCTCTTTCTGTGCCTCTGTTCCAAATTGTGCAATTGGAACCTGAACGGTCCACATCTGGGCATTTAATGCCAGCGCGAGCCCATTGTCGCGACAGCCATAGCCAAACCCTTCCATGGCCAGCATCGCGGAAAGAATATCTATTTTATCGTGCTGTCCACCATATTGTGCCGGAGCGGCCAGTCCCTGGATGCCAAATTGGGCGCACTTCTGCCATAATTCACGGGAGAAACTTCCCTGTTTATCCCGCTCAACCAGATCGTCATTTAAGGACTCTTGGGCAAAGCGGACAACGCTATCACGATATTTTATTTGTTCTTCTGACCAGGAAAAATCCATCTGATGTATCCTTTGTTAAAAATCTAAAATATTCCAAAAACTCGAAAGTCGTATGAAATAGAGCTCGAATTATATAAAATCCGGCGATATCTAGAATTCAAATTTCACTTTTCCTTTCAAAAAAAATGGGACTCCTGGCGTAAAATGAATTTCTTCAACACTTGCTGCTTCGGAAGCTAATCGGGACTCCGTGGCAAATTGCGTCTCATTCCATTCCTGGTCAAACAGGTTCTCCACTGCCAGCCCGAAAGTGAATGAGTTCCATTCATAATTAACATTTAAATCTGTAATAAAATAGCCTTCGGCAACAATACTATTATCTTCGTTGGCAGGCCTGTTTTTAAGGTATCGCATCTGCAAACCACCGGAAAAATTATCCTTTTGGACACTAAAACCACCCATCGCTGTTAGGTCGGGGGCTAGTGGAATATATCGCTGTCCCTCCGGTTCATCCACACTTCTGGCATAGGCGTAATTAATATCTCCATTAAAAAATAGCCAATCCAAAACCTGGTACTGTAACCCAAAATCCACACCGAGGCGCCTGGTTTTTCCACTGGGCTCTACGATTCCTTCGTCTCCTACATAGACAAACTCCTGTTCCAGCGATAAGTACCATAAGGCAGAATTTATAATCAAATCGGGTACCGGCTTCCAGATAACTCCCAAATCACTGCCGTAAGACGCAGGAAGCACTGACCTGGCTCCATCGATCACCACCCGGGCATCGTTGGAATGGAATCCAACACCTGATTTTAGAAAAAACTGAACATTTTCATCATAGTTGTAGATGAAATTAAGTTTGGGGCTCACGGCAGACTTCGAAAGTTGGCGCTCATTATCATTGGTAGACAAAAGGCCATTTCGGTAATTAAAATCAAAATAGTCCAGCCGGATACCCGGGTTGATCAACAGCGATCCCAAATCAAATTCAAAGTTGAGATAGGAAAATAAATTAGTTTCATCTACGTCTCCAAACTGGAGGCGTTCAATAGTAGTCTGGCGATCCAGCATTCGTGAAAGCTCCACATCGTCGTTGTTATCATATCGCACCCCAACTCCGACCTGCATCAGGACTTCGGTGTCGTTAATTTCGAAATGATGATTCAATTCACTTTCTGCACCGAATAACTGGCGATCCTCACTTTGCATAATCCTGTCACCATTTACAGGATCATTCAGGAAAAAGGTAAAATTGGAGAACAACCTAAAATCATAGGCAGAATAATAGAGCTTATTTTTAAGAAAAGTACCATCGTTAAAGCTTTTCATATACTTCAGCATCACATTGGTACGATGTGTTTCACCACCTTCCGTATCATCAATGGCACCAAAGCGCGAAATAAGTCCTGCATCCACTGCCCGTTGAGGAATTTGTCCAGAGGCATCCCACTCACTGGAAAAATGAGAAACTATTAACGAAAACCTGTCAAGATTATGAAAATTGGCGGTATACTTTCCCATCACATTAATCCGACTAAAATCCTGGGGCGACTCAAAAGCACCGTCAGAGCTCAGATACTCGGCAGCTACGTAAGCGTCATGATGATCGGTGTCTGCCAGTTTAAACAATCCAACCGAACGAAATGTATTGAAACGTCCTGCTTCCACGCTCACGGAACTTTTTTCTAACCGGTCTTTGGTTTTAAAATTGACATAGCCGGCGGTACCAAAATTGCCTTTGTCCGCATAATAAGCTCCTTTTCCAAAATCAATTTTATCAACTGTCTCCGGAATCAAAAAATGCAGATCGGAATACCCCTGTCCATGTGCATGTGAAACCATATTGACCGGTAAGCCATCCACGTCGATACGTATATCCGTGCCATGGTCAATATCAAAACCTCGCAGAAATATTTGCTCCGCCTTGCCTCCTCCGGCATGTTGCCCGATGAACAGCCCCGGCACTTTTCTTAAAATTTCCTGGGACGAGTTAACAGGAAACAATTCGGTGTTGATATCTGAAATAAGATTAACAGCTTTCACATTTTGGGTCACCATGATTTCATCCAGTCGGAAAGAAGCCTCGGAAAGTACAATTTCAAGGTAATTGGATAAATCGTCGACAACCACCTCCATACTCTTATATCCCAAATGCCTTACCAATAAAGTGTCTCCGGGTTTTACCTTCATAGAAAACTTACCCAACTCGTTGGTATGTTCATGTCTTCCGGAAAGATGATGAATAATGTAGGCGCCTTCAATGGGTACGCTTTTCGCATCGGTTACCGATCCCTTTATGGTTTGTCCATAAATAACGGATGGTGCTATAACAAAAATAAAAATGGTAAATATAGATTTCATACTTGCATTAAGGTTTACAATAGTTTAGTCTTAACCACACATTAACCATCCGAGCCAGTAGTGACAATAATTCGCAGAATTGCTATGTTGAATTCTATTAGTTTAGTTTTAACAAGAACTAAACAATAAAGTATTGAAAGTGTTCAAAAGAATTTTCAAAAATAATCATTATCGCCCAATAATACCTCATGTTTAATACAATTTTTTATACAAATTATACAAAATTTCAATTAATCGCGCTTAGTCCTTCGATGACAAAAGCATGGTTCTCATCCTGACTAAACCTTCAGATTGTTAAGGTAGCTGACCCGGAAATCAAAAAATAATACTTTCTTCCACGTATTGGAGTACTGGTCGATTTAACTATGGGCTTCAAACAGACGCTGCAATCATCTACAGGCCTTCTACCGGAAAGTTATTAAAAACCAGATATATTCTTCACTTTTCCCGGAAATATCTTCCAAGACCGGCACTTTCTACTCGAAAAATCAAGATCTCCACATTGCCCCTTTCACGCGTCTTTTCGCTCGACCATGCCCATGGTATTGATAAAATGATATGGACTCTTGGCATCCTCAGGCATAAATTCGACTTCTATCTCCTGACCTAAGCCCAGCGAGGATGCGTATTCTAAAAACAATTCCATCACTACCTGATCCTCCAATGCCCACCCTGTAGAGTCAAATACGGTGCATTGATTTTGTGCATGCGCATAGGCCTCTAGATTTTGTACCACTTCAACCAAATCAGGACCTATTTTGCTGTGATCTAATTGCTGGCATTCTCCTTCCACAATGGCCTGTTCTCTAAAATCCGGGCATACGAAACTGTTTTCTAAAAGGTTCAAGGGTAATTCTACCTTGCCCGGAAAATCGGCACCGACGGCATTTACATGCAACCAGGACTTGGTACGAAGCCCTGAAAACAACGGGCCCTTCCCTGCCTCAACGGAAGTGGCGGTACACAATATATCAGCTGCAGCCACAATTTCTTCTATGGAAGCCGGGACAACCTCAACGTTCAGTTGCAATGCCGCACAGCGATCCTCAAAGGAAGATAAAGCCGCATTATCGACATCATATATCAGCACGCGGTCAAAGTCAAACTTACAAGACAACGCGTGGAGTTGGGTTACTGACTGTGCGCCACAGCCAATCAACCCGAGGGTGGTACTATCAGGCTTTGCCAACAGTGTGCTGGCAATAGCTGATGCCGCACCTGTTCTGAGTGCCGTAAGCAGGACGCCATCCATCAGGCCCAACAGATGTCCCGTAGCCGTATCGTAAGCCGATAAAGTTGACAGGATTGTAGGTAAATTATATTTATCAGGATTGTTAGGATGATAACCCACAACTTTAATGATTACTTTCTCCCCTTTCCCATGTAATGGCATCCATTCGACTAATCCAGACTCAGGATTCTTGTAATTGAACCCCGAGCGTTTGGGAATGATGGTATTCAAAGGGTCATATATATTAAAAGCTGTCCACATTCTTGAAATAAGCGCCTCCATAACTGCGTCAATACCATGATGTTGCACAATTTTTTGCACATCTTGGCCAGATAAAATTATCGTTTTATTTTGACTGAATCTCACGATTAAATGATTACGTTATCGAGAAAGAAATTTGTAATCTGGGCACTTTTCTCAATGCAATATACTATATTTAATACAATTTTTAATTAGTTTTGTACACTTTTCGTCCCAAAACCAGAAAGATCAACTTTACTACAGAACAGAACATATTGACGAAAAAATTGTTCTGAAATACATAGAAAATAATCTTGTTAAACTCCTGTAACCTTTTGTTTGACAAGTTGATTTTGTAAGATAAATTTAAGAAAATGAGGATACATCTACGATTTATTTATGTTGTCATAATAAGTTTATTCATTATCACCACGCCGCGAGCGGTGCAGGCGCATGCACCCAATCAGAGCTACATTTTCTTCTACATCTATGAAGACGGTATTGACGGCATAATAGAAATTACCACAGACGACGTCAACCGGGCCCTAAACCTTTCGTTGCCCCGTGACATATCCCTGGAAGATTTGAATGCATACGTGCCACAGATAAGGGCCTATGTTCTTGAAAACATCTCTTTCAAGTCGGTACAAGGCAGCCATGCCATTCAATTCAACGAAACTACCCTATTTAACGGTGGCAGTCTGGGCAATTACGTTCAGCTTCATTTCAGCCTGGAAGGTCTTTCGGAAGTGCCCGAAAAATTAGATATCAGGTACGAAGTTTTATTTGACAAAGATCCCTCTCATCAGGGTCTCATGGTAATTGCTGAACACTGGAAGGCCGGGATCGTTAACAACGAAGCCATGGTTTCGTTGATCCTGAGCGCTGATGAGCGCGATAAAACTTTGGAAATAGCGGAGGGATCTTTATGGCAAGGGTTTACCATGATGGTGGGGCAAGGTATACACCACATTTGGATTGGCATTGATCACATACTATTTTTATTGGCACTGATACTGCCTTCTGTATTGACAAGACTTTTTTCAGAGAAAAAATCTTCTGCGGCAGCGACTTCCAAATTGGGTTTTTTGTCCAGCATAAGTAATGGCTGGAAACCTGTTGAAAGCTTTAAACCGGCCTTCATTTACATCGTTAAAATTGTAACTTTCTTCACCATTGCGCATACCATCACTTTGAGCCTGGCCGCATTGGAAATTGTCAGCCTGCCGTCACGTATTGTCGAATCCATTATCGCCCTTTCAATCGCACTGGCTGCCCTGCATAACATTTATCCCCTTTTCAAGGGGAAAGATTGGCTTATCGCTTTTGGTTTTGGACTTTTTCATGGCTTCGGGTTTGCAAGCGTTCTCGGAGACATCGGCCTGGGTGGGCAATTTTTAACGTTGACCTTATTTGGGTTTAATGTAGGCGTGGAAATAGGACAAATTATTATTATCTGCCTCATTTTTCCGGTACTTTATCTGATGCGCAACCTGAAACTGTATCCGCAGTTCCTGTTTTCGGGTTCGATTTTACTTATTTTAATATCACTCTACTGGTTTACAGAGCGTTTTTTCGAAGTAGACCTGCTGCTTGGCAAATTTGTTTTTGGTTTTTTAGTTTAGTATTTTAATAGGTTTATTTGATTTGGAAGAATGGTAGAAGCAGCAATTACGGCTTCTACTCAAGAAAAGAAGGTAGGTATTCATGACATCAAAAAATAAGTCATCTCAAAACAAAGGTTCGCTACTTGAAAGGTGGTTGACGCTCAACAAATCCCAGGAAGTTTCCGGTGGCGTCACCCCCCGTCCTGAGGGCACTATAAGTCCGCTTTCATCAGGCCAACAAAAGCTGTGGTTTTTACAGCAACTTTACCCTCAAAACCCATTTTACAACTATACGGAAATATATCGTTTTACAGGAAAGCTGAATACCGAAACTTTGCTGGAGAGTTTCCGGCAGGTGGTTGCCCGTCACGAAATCTTGCGCACAACCATTGAGATAAAGGATGGCGAAGCGGTTCAAATTGTCAACGACAATACCGCCGCCGATGTCATCAGCCACGATTTCCAACATGTTGCGGAGGCTCAACACGAGCAAGAGATACAATCGTTAATCTCCAAAGAATCAAGCCATTCATTTGATCTCACCAGGGGTCCGCTTACCCGGCTCAACATGATAAAACTATCGGAGAACAATCATCTGGTTATGATCACCATGCATCATATAATTACCGATGAATGGTCTTTGGGAATTCTGCAAAAGGAATGGGGCCAGATTTATCAGGCCTTGCAATCGGGGAACAACCCAACGCTGGAGGCATTGTCAATTCAATATGCCGACTATGCCTACTGGCAAAAGAAACGCCCCGTTGATCCGAAACATCTCAATTACTGGAAAGAGAAGTTGCAAGGAAAATTACCTGTTTTAAATTTACCCTCAGATCGCCCCCGGCCGGCCATACCCTCGTTTGAAGGAGGATTTTGTACACAGTCGTTTCCCATAGCACTATCAGACCGGATAAGGGAGCTTGCCAAGGAAACAAATACAACTATGTTTGTCTTTTTGTTAGCGGTCTATAAGGTCTTATTATATCGTTATTCGGGTCAGGAAGACATAATGGTAGGTACTCCCTTCAATGGGCGGGACCAGGTTTCCATGGAAAAACTGATCGGTTATTTTATTGATACCCTGGTGCTTCGCTCCAAGCTCAGTGGCAATACCAGATTTACCGATTTGCTGGCTGCCGTTCGTCAGACATCACTGGATGCATTTTCTCATAAAGATCTGCCTTTTGAAACGCTTGTCAAGGAATTGAAGCCCGATCGTTATATGAGCACAAATCCGTTGTTCCAGGTAATGTTTGTATACCACAAAGTTCCTTCCCTTACTTCCTTTGGCCCCGACCTGACATTTGAGCAGGAGCCTTTTGAGGCTGTCTCCTCCAAATTTGATCTTACCTTGCATGTTTCGGAAAAAAACGGTGTGCTGACTGCTACCTTTGAATATGCAAAAGATCTTTTCGATGAGGCAACCATTAGGAGAATGCAGCAACATTTTAAAGTATTACTCGAAGGTATCGCCGAAAACCCGGAAACCGGGATTGAAGACTTACCCCTCCTGAGCCAATCCGAACAGCATCAACTGTTAGACGAGTGGAATGAGACCGGGGTTCCATTTGAGGATAGCCCGCTGATCCACCAATTATTTGAGCGCCAGGCAATCGACAATCCGAATGCACCGGCTGTAGCTTTCCAGGGAAATCAGCTTACCTATAAACAGCTAAATGAGAAATCCAATGCCGTGGCAGCCTATCTGCAAGAGAATGGGGTTGGCAAAGACAGCCTGGTGGGATTATATGCCGAACGTTCTACAGCGTTCGTAGTGGGTATTTTAGGAATTTTAAAGGCCGGGGGCGCCTACTTGCCGCTGGATCCGGATTACCCTGCCGAGCGGATCTCCCTGATGATAGCTGATGCGGGAATCGATGTTGTTTTGACACACGACCGGTTAACGTCAAACTTATCAAATACGAACTTATCGTTGCTCACCTTCGAGGCGGCCGAGGCAGGATCTTTGACTACGCCCCAAAGCCTACCCACAGACGTATCCGCAGACAACCTGGCCTATGTCATCTATACTTCCGGGAGCACAGGGCAACCGAAGGGCGTTCCTGTTACCCATGGTAATTTACTGCATTCGACACGTGCCCGATTTGAATATTACCCCACTACACCTGAGTCCTTTCTGCTGCTGTCGTCATTTTCTTTTGACAGTTCGGTGGCAGGGGTTTTCTGGACACTCTGCAGTGGTGGTCTGCTGGTAGTATCTGACAAGCGTATAGAACAGGATATCAGCCAGTTGGCGAACTTAATAGACAATCATCAGATAACCCATACGCTGCTTTTGCCGTCGCTCTATAATTTGTTACTACAATACGCACCGGAAAAGAGTCTTGCCTCTCTGCGCACCGTCATTGTAGCGGGTGAAGCATGCCTGCCCTCGCTGTGCACACTTCACGCCGACACTATGGAGCACGCGACGCTTTACAACGAATACGGTCCCACCGAGGCGACAGTTTGGTGTACAGTCCACAAAACTTCGGCGGAAGATAAAACGGGGCCGGTCTCGATTGGTCGCCCTATTGCCAACGCCCGGATTTACATTCTGGATCAAAAATTAAGGCCTGTCCCGGTAGGTGTTCCCGGAGAATTATATGTTGCAGGGGCCGGACTGACCAGTGGGTATTTGGGAAAACCGGATATTTCAAATTCCAAATTCCTCCCCAATCCGTTCAGTACTGATCCCATGGACAAAATCTATAAAACCGGCGATCTGGCGCGCTACAAAGCGGATGGCCTCATCGAGTTTTTGGGACGCGCTGATGACCAGGTAAAGATCCGTGGTTTTCGGATTGAGTTGGATGAGATTAAGGAAACCCTGAAAACATTAGATGGCATTCAGGATGCTGCTGTTCTGGTACACAAAGAACAAAAGCCTTTCCCGATAGACGATATAAATAGTGTAGATGAAAAGGAACTTGTAGACTGCATAACGGCGTTAGATGCTGATAAAGCCTCGGAGCTTTTAAAATCCGTGGAGATACTTTCCGAAAACGAGCTGGATTATATGTTGGATGAGATGAAGAAGTCAAATAAACAAAATGGGATATGACCCGAAGAATTAAAAGATCAGATAAATTTGAAATCTCTTTGGTGATCAAGGATGACCAGTTTATCCGTCCGCCAAGAGACGCTCAGCGCAATGCGCTTTTAAACAGAGCGGTCAAGGAATTTGCGGAAGATCTGGCTGCATTGGACCAGCAGGCCGCCGAATTTGTCGAAGGAGCTGTTCAGGACACCTTTGGAGACCGAACCCAGGCTTTACTTTCGGACCAGGAGATTATGGAGGACTGGCAAATGCCCATTATGCAGGCAATGGCTGACATTGTTACGGAAAGCCAGGGAGATGTATTGGAAATTGGATTTGGCAGAGGCATTTCCTCGGATATGATCCAGTCTCACGCCATAAATTCACATACGATTATCGAATGCAATGACGCCATAGTAGATCGTTTCCACCAGTGGCAAGAAAAGTATCAAGGCAAAGATATCAGATTGAAGCATGGCATGTGGCAGGATGTCATTCATGATTTGGGGAGGTTTGATAGTATTTTTTTTCATACATATCCCCTAAACGAGGATGAATATATGAATTATGTGAATGGTAGCGTTACCTTTGCGGAGCACTTTTTCCAAACCGCGGTAAAACACCTGGAACCCAACGGGGTATTTACCTATTTCTCCAACGAAATAGACTCCCTGAGCAGAGAGCATCAACGCCTGATCTTAAAACATTTTTCATCTTTTTCTGTTAAAACCGTCGAACTACAGGTTCCGGATGATGTTAAAGATACTTGGTGGGCTAATTCAATGGTAATTGTTAAAGCCGTAAAATGAGTAAGCAGGAATTAAAACAACGGATAGAAAAGCTGTCTCCTAAGCAAAAAGCTTTGCTGGCCCTCCAGCTCAAGGCACAACACCTTGACACTAATCTGGGCAATGGGCATGATACAGAGCGGCTCGTGGCATATATTATTGATGATGGCAATTTAATCACCGACGATTTTCGCGATCATCTAAAAAATTTGTTGCCTGACTATATGATTCCGGCCGCTTACGTACAATTAGATGAATTCCCCAGGCTGCCAAATGGCAAAATCAACAATCAGGCCCTACCCAACCCCGATGAAGCTTCCAACCAAACAGCTGGAGACTACGCAGCGCCAAGAACAGCTACCGAAAAAAAACTTGCTGCCATTTGGAGTGAGGTGTTGAATTTCGAGCCTGTGGGTATACATGATAATTATTTCGAAATTGGAGGGGATTCCATTCTTAGCATCCAAATTATCGCCAAAGCCAACAAAGCCGGGCTGATACTGAAGCCCAATGCCCTGTTTGACCATCAAACCATCGCTGCCCTGGCGCAATCGGCAGAAACCAGGGCGGAAAGACCTGTGAACAATGAAGTTGTTACCGGTGAAATACCCCTCCTGCCTATTCAGCATTGGTTTTTCGAAGAACACCAACAGGCACCACATCACTGGAATCAGGGGTTGATTTTCACCAATGCCGCTGGTATCAGTACTGAACTTTTGGCTAGGGCCGTCCATCATCTGAGCTCACATCACGATGCGCTAAGGACAATATTTATCAAGGATGGCAACCAATGGAAAGCGTCTATTGAGGAACCGCAAAGCAGGGAGGCTTTTCAGCATATTGACTTAAGCACGCTGTCGCCTGCCAGTCAGGAAAAAGAAATCAAAGCCAGGTCCGGAGAAATGCAGGCCAGGCTAAATCTTTCAGAGGGGAAACTCTTTCAGGGAATTTACTTTGATTGTGGCAAAGAACAACCCGGTAAACTTTACCTATTCGCCCACCACCTGGTAGTAGACGCCGTGTCATGGGGTATTTTGGTGGAAGATTTAAAAACAGCATGTGGACAATTACAACAGGGCGTTGATATATCGTTACCTGCCAAGACAGTGTCCTATAAGGATTGGGGGCTCCATCTGCAGGAAATGGCAGACAGTGGCCAATTGGAGAAGGAATATGAATTCTGGCATCGACAAACACAGGGAATCAGTACCCTGCCGTGCGACCTGGAGGCAAAACTTCCCGTACCGGAGGAGTACACAGCCACTATCGATTTTGCGCTGGACCAATCTATCACTCGCCAATTGCGTACCGACGCATTAAATACCTATAACACCAGGATTGATGAATTTTTAACAGCGGTGCTCACAGAGGTCATTGTGAAGTGGTCAAATAGTCATAACGTCTGCCTTGGTCTTGAACGTCATGGGCGGGAAGCCATGAACAATAACATGGACCTTTCGCATACAGTTGGATGGTGTACGGCCTATTTCCCGTTAATACTTGACTATCCGGCTAATACAGATGCCGGTATATTATTAAAATCCGTCAAAGAACAAATACGAAAAATACCAAACGGAGGCATTGGTTATGGGATACTTCGGTATCTTTGTAAAGAGAATGGCAGCAGGATGGACAGGCAACACCGTCCTCCCATAATTTTTAACTATCTGGGTAACCTGTCACCTTTTGACGCTGGCATACTGGGATTTGGAAAAGAAATGTCGGATAATACCCGGCACCAGCAAAGTGAGCGCTATCATATGTTGGAAATCAACGCTTTTATCCAGGAGGATCAACTCAAAATGCGTTGGAGTTACAGCAGGCAACTGCATCAGCCTGACACGATTTACAATCTGGTGCAGGCGTTTGAAAAAACATTGCAAAGTTTTATCGAGCATTGCAGTGTGCCGAATAGCGGGGGATTTACCCCGTCAGATTTTCCTGAAGCGGGACTCAGTCAGGATGATCTGGACAACTTGCTGGGAGAAATAGACTCATAAACCTAAAGTACAATGTCAAAACCTAAAGTTGAAGCGATTTATCCCTTAACATTTATGCAGCAAACCCTGCTGTTGCATAAACTACATGAAAGCGAAGATCAAGGATTTCTTCAGGTAATCTGTAAGCTGGGGGGGCCGCTGGATGTCGATTTGCTAAAAACTTCCTGGCAGCATTGCGTCATGAGGCACTGGGCCTTGCGCGCGTCGGTTCATTGGGAAAAAATAAAGAAGCCTGTACAAATTATTCACCCCGAGAGTCAGATGCCGTGGACGGTACACGATGTAACGGGATTGTCGGACAGGGCCCAAAGGAAGAAAGTCGAAGCGCTGAAAAAAGAAGATCGCGATCAAGGGTTTGACTTGACTAAAGCACCTATCTCCCGGTTGTCGTTAATTCGTCTGGATACCGATCTCTATCAAATGTTATGGAGTTGTCATCACTTGCTCCTCGACGGGTGGTCGGCGGCGCTTATTATTAAAGATGTGTTTGCATTTTATGATGCACTATTCCATAAAAAAACCATCTCACCGCCCCAGTTACCCACCTATCCCAACTACCTGCATTGGGTACAAAACCAGGATCTCAAGCAGGCAAAATCGTTTTGGCAACAAAAATTTGAAGGCTTTAAAACGCCGGCGTTGCTGGCCAAAAACGCTGGCAGAAAGCCTGTAAATTCAAATGCTTTTATCACTGATGTTTTTTCGCTGTCGGATCAGGAGACAGATCGGCTGCAATCCCTGGCCCGGCAACACCACGTAACACTTGGCACAATTATTCAGTGTAGCTGGGGACTTTTACTCGGACGCTATTCAGGCACGAATGACGCCACCTTTGGCACAACCGTTTCCGGACGTAATACCGGATTGGCTAATATGGAACTTCTCGCCGGCATGTTTACCAATGTTTTGCCGGCAAGAATAAACTGGGACGAAAATACAACCTTGCCCGAATGGCTGAAGGTCACACAATCGGCGCAGTCGGGAACGCAAAACTTTGAATATACCACGCTGGATCAAATAACCGATTGGATAGGCTGGCCGGGAGAGCTGCCGCTACTCGATAGTTTGCTGGTCTTTGAAAACTTTCCGTGGAGCACCCTGGAAGCAGGAGGTGTCAAGGTAAAGGATTTTTCCGGAGGCATTACATCTACCTATCCGATCACCGTCATTGTGGTACCGGGAAAATCACTTAAGTTTGAAGTTAAGTACAACAAAAGCCGGGTCTCCAAAGCCACTGTCAGCTGGCTTTCAGACCAGCTCTACAAGTTGCTCCTGTCTCTGCCAGACCAGGCAAAGGCTGCGGTGGGGGACTTAGGTAAAAGTATTAAGGCTCCACCCGTTGAAAAAAGTCCACAAAGCTTTAAAAAAGCCTCGGACAAAAAGCGATCAACACTTTTATCCCAGGGAAAAATAGAAAAGCGTTTTATCACGCCCCGAAATCATACGGAACTACAGATCACCAAACTCTGGGAACAGCTCTTTGGCCGGAGCCCTATTGGGATCACCGAAAACTTTTTCGAAATTGGAGGCACCTCTATTCTTGCGGTGAAATTACTGGCCCTGATCGAGCAAAAATTAGATAGAAATTTACCACCCATTGCCCTTTTACAAAATCCAACCATTGAGGCATTGGCAAAGTTGCTTAACGAAGATGAAGCAGGCCCCGGGTGGTCGGCCCTGGTACCTTTGCGAACGAAAGGCAGCAAATCTCCTATTTTCTGCATGCACGCCGGCGGCGGCCACGTGTATTTTTACTATGCGCTTTCGACTTACCTGGACGAAGATCAACCGGTGTACTCCATGCAACCGGTTGGACTGGATGGTGTTAGTGCCTATCATAAAAGTATTAAAGACATGGCCGCGGATTATATAAAAGAAATCCAGAGCGTCCAGCCGGAAGGGCCGTACGCCTTGTTGGGAACTTGCTTCAGCAATGCGGTATGTCTTGAAATTGCCCACCAGCTACGAAAAATGGGAGAATCCATTTCACTATTGGTAATTGTGGATTCCGGTGGCAGGGAACTGGGACGGCGTGTATGGGTACCAACGCCGGCACCACCCATCCAGAAAAGGCTGAAGCGATTTGTCAATCTGGAATTCAAAGAGGCCAGGGATGCGGTGTTGAAAAAAATTACCAAGAGGTATGAAAAGTTAAAAAAGAAATGGATTATTTTAACGGAAACCCGGCAAGCCCGTAATTTACGCGAAATGCAGGAACACCTCGGCAAACTTTACGGAGACTATTTCTGGGAGTCCTGCGAGGAAAAAGTGACGCTCATTCGCAGTAGTGAATACAACGACGACCCCGAAAAAGATTTTCATATCGAAAGATGGACGGCAATCGCCCTGGGTGGCCTCAGTACCCACGTCGTGCCCGGAAAGCATCTGACTTTGTTTGAAGAACCGGATGTACAGCCGCTGGCCAGGCAACTGCAGGCATGCCTTGATGAAGCACACAAAGTGAAGGAGTCGGTCAAGGTTTAGTCCGGATGCCCTTATTTTTTCTGGTATGCTTAAGCTCGCGAACCCTCAGGTAGCTGGTCTTTTTATATCCATTTATACTCGATAGGATTTTTGTCAGAATTTTAACCCGTTTCAAACAATAATACATCGGGATAGCCTGTTTAAGAGAAGTAAATATATCATCCCATGAAAACGCTGGCTTTCGTTATTTTTTTTATTTCATTTTTTTTCAGAATCCACGCACAGCAACATTCCGAATTTGGACTCCAGATCCAGGCAAACGCCGCCACCCAACTTGTTAAAAACCCGGCAGTGCCAAAAAACGGCACCTTTGGCTGGGCATTTATTAAAACCTGGGGTATCGGCGTTTACAGAAATCATCACTTCAGCGACCGCTTTGCTTTGCGAAACAGGCTTATCTATTCGCAAAAAGGATTTAAACACCACGCACAATACGCACTTGGGAGTAGCCAGATAAAGGAGGTTTCGTCAAGATACCGGCTGCACTATGTCAGTATTGATAAATTAATTCAATACAGTATCGGCAAAAGCGATTCGAAACCCTATATCATCGGTGGAATCCGCGGTGACGTCCTGATCAGTGACAACATGCCGGAACAATTCGGTAATCCGCAAGGCACCCAACCTATTAAGAGGGGAGACTTCAGAGCGCTTGGGCTTGGAGGTATCGCCGGCATGGGTATAAAGTTGCACCAAAGAATGATATTGCAGGGAGATCTTAATTTTGATATTTTGCCCACACTTAAACAACCTGATGCAGCCATCAGAAACTGGATGTGGTCATTGAGCCTTGGGTTTAACCTTGTAGGTTCCGATTCCTGAGAGCCCCTGAGACAGGTTTTAAAATTTATCCCGGTAACAAAAATTTTGTGGCTACCTGGTCCTTTTATCCTTAAAAATCCTTAAATTAAAGGAAGCAAAGCAATTCAATACGCGAGAGGTATAACACAGACACGGAGGCTGCCATGCTAAAATTTCAATCTTTTTCAGGCAAAAGTTGGTTATGGTTCAAATGGTATATCATCATAAATCTCGTGTCTGTTCCGTTGTGCCACAGTCAAGGCAATGATGTAGCCCATACTGAGGAATCCCCGGTGGAACTTCGTAAAACCAAAAGAAAAAACCCTAATACCTTTGGTACCAACACCAGCCGATCTGATTTGGAGTTAGCCAGGCATACGGGCAATGCGGATTTTCCCGAGGACATCAGCGGAATCTGGGAAAACACCACGGAAGTGCCCGCCTATGATTTTAACGGTCACGTACGAAGGGAGTCATCTTTCAAACTTACCCTCAGGCAGGAAAAGTCAAGTGTTAATGGCACTTTTCTGATGAGAGTGTTCATGAGCGGGGGTACGGTGCAAAAGCACACGCGTGTGAAGGGAACCTACAAAGCGGGCTTGCTGACTTTAAAAACCGTAGGGATCATTAAAGAAGGATGTTATACACCGGCCAATGTGTCTGGGCTATATGACCTGAATTTTTCCGGAAAAATAACCAATACCAATGGCGTGCTGATTCTCGATGGCCAGTATGATTTCGCTTCGCAAAAGTCTTTTCAAAGCTATGGCGATTCTCTGATTTTTACGACAGCCATTCTGGGATTGAAAGGGCCGGTTAAAATCTATGCCAAACGTATCGCTCCCTTAAAACCCATACCTAAAAAAACCGTCAAACGAGACACTGTACAGGCATTTAATCAATCCGATTCCATATTCAATAACATACTGTTTAAACAAGGCGAGGCCGACTTACTTACTGCTAAAGACTCCCTTGAGCTTGTACGACTGGGTAATATGCTACAGGCATACCCGACGTGGAAAGTAAAGCTGGATGGTTATACAGAAAACAGGGGCAGGCTGCGGGAAAACATAGTGCTGTCAGAAAAGCGTTCGGAATTCCTCAAAAATTACCTGATTCAACAAAAAAGCATATCCGGCGAACGCATTATCACTGCCGGTTTTGGCCCTTATAACCCCGTAGCTGATAACCGCAACGAAAGAAAACGGCAGTTAAACCGGCGTGTAGAAATCCAGATTTATATTGAATAGCCGGAGCTATATTGACCGCTGTATTTTTTCATCCACGGTTTTTCCATACGCAACTGCAAATCTCGCTCTTACAGCCCGGCCTGGCAATGGATAAGAATGGCTATCCCTATTTCGCCAAAGAGGCAATTTTACAAATCCGTGGGATAAGAGATTAGCGCCCGGTCCCAGACCCGCTTTAATACATCCAGATTCTTGGAAAAATCATCGTAGTCTTTGTTGGCGTTTTGGGTCCACCCAACTTCCGCATAGGCAGCTAAACGTGGAAATACCTGTCTGTCCATCTGTTCAACTGTTGGTATCCACTCTCCCCACATTTGGCAGCCCATGCCAATTACCTTGTCGTGGTATTTTTTCTCCAGTCCCGCCGGTACGGGGTCAAATCCATAGGCTTTTTCCAGGGAAATACTTTTGTAATTGTAATCGAGGTAGGTCATTGAATGGAGGGAATTCACGATGTCATACCCATTTTCTATAGCATTCCGTGCGAGCGCTAAATCTCCCTTCCAAAAGTGGATCACCGTATTTTTAGCCAGCTGTTGCCCTACCCGGGTATCTTCCTCCTGTTGATAATCATGTACATTATGTCCCATAATCTCATTCCATCCCATCATTCTCTTTCCTTTTGATTGCAGGTATTGGGAAATCTTATTGGTAAAATAAATTTGTAAATCGACCGGGCTGTTGAGGCCGTTGTCTTTCATAAATTGGGCAACGGCTTTTGATTCCTTCCATTGATCATATTTAACTTCATCACCGCCAATATGAATAACATCAGAAGGAAACAGTGTCATCACCTCGTCAAGGACATCGGTAAGAAATTCATAAACTTTAGGATCCACAACATTGTAAGTATCAGGCATTTTACCAAAGACCACCGGCACTTCAATGGCATTGCCGGAAGTACCCAACCAGGGGTAGGCAGCTATGGCGGCACTTGAATGCCCCGGCATTTCTATTTCGGGAATGACCTTTATATACCGATCGGCTGCATATTGCACAATTTCCTTTATTTGATCCTGGGTGTAAAAACCTTCATGAGGCACCCCGGTCATTTCCTTACTCTTCCAACCGCCAATTTGAGTATCTTTCCTCTTGGAACCAATTTGAGTGAGTAAAGGGTATTTTTTGATCTCGATTCTCCAGCCCTGATCATCAGTCAAATGCCAATGAAATACATTCATTTTAAGCAACGCCATTTGATCCAGCAATTTTTTCACCTCGTCCATGCCTTTAAAATTCCTGGCTTCATCAAGCATAAAAGCACGCCAGGTAAACCTGGGCTGATCCGTGATATGAAGTGTTGGAAGCACGATACCCTGACCTTTCTTCTCTCCGGCCAACGCCAGTTGCCTAAGCGTTTGGATGCCATAGAAAAGTCCCTGGTGGTCCGGCGCCCTGACCAAAACCTGACCGGTCCTAACCTCCAGAGTATAATGCCCGGATGCAGGCACTTTATCTCCCTGCCTGTCTAATTGTAAAAATATGGCGTTCACCTGCTTTTCGCCAGTGGAAGATGGTAATGACAACCCTACATCTTTTGCCAGTTGAACCTGTAAATACTCCGCTATTTCCCTGGCGTTTTTATCAGGTATTATTTGCGTTCCGGGATCTAAAAGAAAAGTTCCTTGTTTTGTTTCCACATGGTTAGGTTTGGGTATGATAGAAACCCTTTCCTGGGCAACTATTTCGAGGCAATAAAGGAGCAAAAACAGCAGGGTGGTTACCTTTTTCATTTTGATAATTGAGGTCTTATTAAAATTTAAATTTGTCAAAATTAGCACTATTATCCGTTTTCCAATTTATTACAGCCAGGAATTTACTGATGGATCTGTCTTTTGTCTCCGGGCTTTCATCGGTCCTCCGGTATGTTTCCCAGGCAAATAATATCGCACGTTTATACCGGTCATGGCCTTATTTTCACATTTTCAACCGGGCATCTTCGGGATAATCCACCAGCTTGCCTGTTTCCTTATCTACAGGCATTTGGGCATCCACTTCTTTCAGATATTGTGTCAGCAGTATCGACATTTCCTGCAATTTTTCGTCATTTCCTGCTGCCAGGTTATGGGTTTCACCAATATCCTCGATCAAATTAAATAACTCAAAACGCCTGTCCCTATGAAAATAGATCAACTTCCAGTCACCTCTTCTTACTGCACTAAATGCGCCGATACCCGGACCATCATGCCCCCACTCATTGGGAAAATGCCAAAATAATGGTCTATCTTCTGATGGTATGGTCGATTCTGTTAATAGCGGGACAAAGCTGATACCATCTACCTGCTGTACTGTCTCATACCCGGTCTTACCGGCCATTTCCAGTATGGTAGGAAAGAAATCTTCAATAATCAGATAATGATCATTAACAGAATTGGGTTTAACCAGTCCGGGCCAACGGACAATCATAGGCTCCCTGATACCTCCCTCGTGAGAAGATCCCTTGCCACTTGAAAGTGGGCGGTTATGGGTATGGGGTTCTCCTCCCCTTGCGGCGGCGCTTAATCCTCCATTATCAGACATAAAAAGTATGATGGTATTTTCATCAACCTTCTTTTCTTCTATGAAATCCATTAGATCCCCCAGGCTTTTGTCCATACCCTCTACCATAGAAGCATAACTGGCCTCAATGGAATCAAGGCCGGCATTTAGGTATTTTTGCCAATAACGCGGGTCTGATTGTATAGGCGTATGGACGGCATAATGGGCCATATAAAGAAAAAATGGTTGTTTTTTATCGATAGCACTCTCCATGGCTAGTTTGGCTTCCCGTGTCAAAGCTTCTGTCAGAAAGATGTCTTTTCCATGATATTTATCCAGCCCAGGTACCGCCCATGGCGTTCCTTCATACGCTTTGATATTACCAAAGTTTTCTGTTCCCCGGTAACTTTTTGGCGCTCCGGCAGCGTGACCCGCAATATTCACTTCAAAGCCCAGTGTTTCCGGGTCAGCTCCCGGTGTTTCCATCGCGCCAAAATGTGCTTTGCCGCAATGTATCGTAAAATAACCCGCCTCTTGAAGAAGGGCCGGTAAAGCTGTGGCATAAACAGTGCGCTCAATTCCGGGCTCCGGGCTCATGCCATTGACGTGCCAGTCAGGAAAGTCTAGTCGAGGGTTTTTCCTGTCGTTTGAGGTATTCTTCCTAAGGGTCCAGTTGGTCACACGGTGTCTGGCCGCATTCATACCAGTCATCAGGCTGATACGCGTGGGAGAGCATACGGGTGTAGCATAGGCCTGGGTAAATTTCATTCCCTGCCTGGCAAGACGTTCCATATTTGGTGTATGATAGCGGTCATTAAATGGTGTTTTCCTGGTCCAGAACGGCACGGAAGTGTCCTGCCACCCCATATCGTCTACCAGGAATAAAATGATGTTCGGTCTGTCCTGCCCGGAAGGCCGGTCGCTGTTTTCCTTACACCCCACTATTGCGGAGATAAGAATTAAAGCCGCGACAGGCAATTTGAAATGATTGTGAAATATAGTATTTATGCTTAAAATCAAGTAGTTCTTCATTTGTTTTAATATTAAATATTGTTTGTGTTGTGATCATGACTTTATGCCCTGATCAATTGGCGATTTTTGTGTCAGGCTTTTTTAAATAAATTTCCACCATCTGCACAAAATCGTTGTTTTTAGCAAAAAGCATCCCGCTTCTCTTACCCGGTAACCGCACAAAACCGGCATCTTTAACTTCCCCGGAAATGAACAGGTTGCTTTGACCCGGGGACACTGCCTGGAAAGCCCCCTTACCGTCTCCCTGCAAATACAATCCGACCCCGGCATCATTTCTCGGCGTCTCAACCTCCGCCCCATACATATTTCCGGCAATTACCAAATCCAGGTACCCATCTCCGTTGTAATCTTCAACCAGGATACTATTTACGGATGATAATTGGGCGGAATTCACCAGTGGCCGGAGCTTAAAAGTGCCACTCCCTTGGTTTTCCAGATAGCTGGTAGCAAAATTAGTAGCCTGGTGATGTACCGCTTGTTCCAGGCTCTCAACGCCAAAAACTTCACGCAATGTAGCTTTTCCAAAGGCATCATAGGAAGGAAATTTCTCCTTGACAAAAGGCATCTGATTGGACGTACATTCTCTCCCCCTTAATGGATAAAGGTTGCCACTATTATGGTAGCCTAATACAATGTCCAGGCTTCCATTATTGTCGAAATCTTTAGCATATATTTCAAATGGCGCTGCCTCGCTTGCTTTGTATTTATAGTTTAATCCCAGGTTCCCAGCTACCAGATCCATATCGCCATCCCGATCAAAATCGGCCGAGACAATGTCAAACCACCAACCAACCTCCCGGGATAAGCCGGACGGCGCTGTGATATCCTCAAAATAATCACCCTGATTTTTAAGGACTCTGACAGGCATCCATTCTCCAACGATGACCAAATCCGTCAGTTCGTCTCCATCGATATCTACCCACTCGGCATCGGTTACCATGCCCATTGATCTCAAAACCGGCGCCACTTCATCTGTAACATCAGAAAATTTAATCAGGTCATTTCGCGAATCATTTCTCAACAAATAGCTATCCGGCGCGATTGGGTATTTTCCTGGCGTCTGTCTTCCTCCAACAAACAAATCCAAATCCCCATCGAGATCATAGTCCGACGCCCTCACCTTTGAACCACTTACATTGAATTCGGGTAATCCGTTGTTGTTTTTAATGAATTTCCCTTGCCCTTTATTTTCATAAAGCCGGTCCTGCAACAGCAAAGCTCCCTCCTGATACTCATTGCCACCGCTTACCACGTACAGATCCACATCCTTGTCCCCATCCGCATCAAAAAAAATGGCTCCGACATCCTCACAGGCTTTATCATTTAAAAAGTCCTCATTTTTTATCGACAAGAAATGCCCATCCGATTGCTGTATATACAGCTTTCCGGAGACGCCCAGCGCTCCTCCAACATAAAAATCATCGAGGTCATCGCCATTCACATCTCCAATCGCCAAAGCCGGCCCCATCTGAGACATTTTGTGAGGCAGCAGGCTCTCTCTGTCAAAATCATTGAAATCGTTTTCCCGATGGGTGTGTGCCATCTCCATTTGCCCGGTAATGTCCTTAAATAACCCGTGACCGTTATTTTTGGAAGTATGTCGGCTACCGGCTTCCTGATATTTAAATATTATGGTTTGATTGGTGGAAACACTATCCATGATTTGACGGTTGCCGTCCGGCCATATTACTTCAACTTGATCTATTAACGAAACATCATTTCCCAACCCAAAATGCAAACCCGGTTCCACCGAAGACTGAAATCCACGGGTAACATAATGCTCCTGGATCTGTAGTTTATCCCGATACTTTATCCTAACCCTTGCTCCAATGCCCAGCCTGTTATTATCTGGTCCTTCAAACCGGAATTTGACGTACTGGTTCCCCGGCTCATTCTCCACAGCATTGTTTTTATAAACAAAGGCCACATCGTCCATGTTATTAACCACAATGTCTATGTCTCCGTCATTATCAAAGTCCCCATAGGCTGCGCCATTGGAGCAGGTCAGGGTATCATCCGGCCAATTATTGTTCATGCGGGAAAACGTAAGATCTCCATTATTGCGAAAGAAGTAGTTCAATTTCCGCCGGTAGGGCATTTTGCCCATTATATGATTTATATAACTTTCCTGATCAATTGTTTTCTGCTGCAATAGTTTTTCCCTGTAGGCCTTGTGGTAATTCACGAAATCATTATTTCTGAAATCTCTTTTTATACCATTGGCAACAAACAGGTCTTTATATCCATCATTATCAAAATCAGCAAACAGCGGCCCCCAGCTCCAATCGGTACTGGCGATTCCGGCCAATTGCGCGATTTCTGAAAAATGTGGAATTGCGCCGGTGACAAACCCCGTATGCAGATGAAGTGTATTATACATGTATTGATGATGTAAGCCAAGCTCCACATGCCTGTTGAATTTATCAGGGTCCATCCCACTCATGCTGGTCTTGATATCGTAATTGCTTTGGGAAGCCATATCTACACTAAGTACATCTAACCAGCCGTCATTATTGAAGTCTGCCAGGTCATTGCCCATAGAAAAATTAGACAGATGCTGCAAGGCGCTTGCCGACACCTCCCGGAAGGTTCCATCAAGATTATTGATATAAAGATGATCTTTTTCAGAGAAATCGTGGCTGACATATATATCGGGCCAGCCATCATTGTTCAGGTCCCCAATGGCTATTCCCAGTCCAAAGCTCAACCTGTTATTAATAATATTGGCTTCCTTTGTTACATCTGTGAATTTGCCGTGATCATTTCTGTATAGCTTTTCGCTACTTAATGGCGCTTCCGTGTGAAGGTATGCTTCAATTTGATCGTCCCTGTAGATATCAACGTCGTGGTTAATCAAAAACAAATCGAGGTCACCATCCCGGTCGTAGTCGAAAAAAGAGGCCTGTGTAGAAAGCAATGGTAAATCAAGGCCGTATTTCCGGCCTTCCTCCCTGAAAACCGGAATACCTTGCTGATTGACGCCAAGATTAACGTATAATTCATTCCTTCTTTTCTCCGGGTCCTTCAGCTTTCCCGAAGCGGAAATATAGATATCCAACCTTCCGTCGTTATTGATATCTACCGTTGTGACACCGGTTGGAAAAACAGCCTTGCCTGCAACACCCGCTATTTCGGTAACGTCTTTAAAAGTCAGGTTACCCTGATTCAGATATAATCGGTTTGATTCCAAATTGGAGATAAAATAAATGTCTGCCAAACCATCATTATTAAAATCGCCCGCCGCCACGCCACCGCCATTGTAATAGTATTCATAGAAAAGACCATTCATATAACGTGTCTCCTGAAGGTCATTTCTAAAATCAATTCCTGTTTTATCGGCTTTTAACACCACAAATTGGTTCGGCTTTTTAACCGGCGGATCATGGCTCACTTTTTGGCATGCCAAAAAAAGAGCTGCCAAAACAAAGACTTGTATCCGGAGGGGACTGCTCATAGCGCCCTTATCATTCGGTAAACACATATAGATCAATTCTCATAAACTGCCAGGCGTGAAATTGATACTTATCAATTTCACGCCTACAGCAAACATCAACAGATTACCTTTGGTTATGACTGGATAACAACATTGTTATTATTCATAACCCGTATTTTGGACGATACTGCCGTTGGATATATCAATTTCCCTTTGGGGTACCGGCAGCAGTATATGAAAATCCTGTATATTATCTCTGGGAATCTGCATATTGGGATCCGTGGTATTTCTGATGGTCTCCACGAATGCATTCCACCGTAAAAGATCATACTTGCGGTGGCCTTCAAAACTTAACTCGGTGGCACGCTCCTTTCTGATGGCCTGCCGGAATGCCTCCTGATCCAGTCCAGCCAATCCTGGCAAACCGGCTCTTTCTCTAACCAGATTGATAAAGGTATAGGCATTAGCCGGCCCATTCAATTCATTCTCCGCTTCCGCCCTTAAAAGCAATATATCCGCATACCGTAGCACGTAGGTATTTTGACTACCATTGTTACCTTTTGGTGCATCGCCTTCTTTGTTTAGATATTTTCCGGTAATCGGCCCGGCACCCGGTGTTCTCGGAGATTCCAGAACGTTTCCATCAATTTCGGTCAGGTAGCTGATATCCTTTCTCAGATCTCCGGGCTCAAACATGGCGAGAAAATCTTGTGTAGGAAGCATATTTTCCCATCCCCCGCCGACAGCGGTCACACCTCCTACTTCCACATCCCGCGAGCCTACCCATGATTGTATAAAATCGTTCCTCTCATCCTGTTCCCATTGGATATCAAAAATATTTTCATTCACCAGGTTCCCATCTTTATCAGGCATCAGTTGGTGCTCGGCCTGTTGGCCAAATAAGCTCTCATAATTGGCTACCAGACCAAAGTCTCCGGAGTCAATAATCTGCTTTAAAAGCTCATTGGCCTCATTCCATTCCTGATTGGTCATATGCACTTTAGACAGCAGGGATGCCGCCGCCCATTTGGTGGCCCTTCCCGCTTCAACCGCCGGGTACACGGTAGGCAATACAGCCATAGCTTCGGTAAGGTCCTGTTTTATCAAGGTGTATACCTCGGCAACTGAGTTACGTTGAATTCCTTCCAGTTCATCGGGACCACTCAATACCTTATCGAGGATCGGAACTCCTCCGTATATCCTAACGAGTTCAAAATAGTAAAAGGCCCGTAAAAACTTGGCTTCCCCTACCAATCTTGCGCGAAGATCGACATCCATATCCACTTCCGGGACAAAGTCTATCACTGTATTTGCCCTGGAAATACCTTCATAGTTTTCCCGCCACATGGCGACCGCATCGCCGTTTAGGGATGTCAGATTTACAAAGTATGACACCGGCCTGGTATTGTGTTGTCCCTGAAATGCCACATCACTGGGCGTAAATGAATAATAAAAAGATATTATAGTGCTGTATAGGCGTGAATATGCTGCATTAGTCGCGGCAACAGCGTCTTTTTCAGAACCTGGAAAAGTACCTGGTGTCAAAAAGCTGGTGGGCTTTTCGGTAAGAATATCTTCACAGGATGAAAGTACTGCACCCAACACCAACGTTATTATAAATACTAGCAATATTTTTTTCATGATTTACAATGTTTTATTGTGACACATTAACCCTTAGAAATCCAATGTCACGCCAAAGGTGACCATTTTGACAGTTGGATCCTGCGCCTGATCGTAACCACGTCGCAGGTTACTAAACCCTCTGCTTACTTCCGGGTCATAACCGCTATAGTTGTCAAATAACAGCAAATTGGTTCCCGAGACATAAACCCTTGCTGATTGCAGCCATGATAGTTTATGAACAGGCAGGTTATAGGCAAGGCTAACGTTCCTGAGTCTTAAAAAGGATCCGTCCTCCAGTACCTGGGTATTGGAAGTAATTAACGGCCGTTCCACGCCACTGCCGGAAGGAACGTTTGTATCAGTATTTTCAGGGGTCCAGCGATCGGCAAACCTTTTCGGAACGTTATTATCGAAGGCAATCGCTATTCTACTGTCGGTCTCGTTGAAAATATCGTTACCCACAACAAATGACCAATAAAAGTATAATTCAAACCCTTTGTAACTCAATGTATTTCCAAAGCCACCAAAAAAATCGGGATTGGCATCACCGATGATTTCCCTGTCATCTTCTTCACTGATCACGTTATCACCATTAAGATCGACATACCGCTTACCACCGGGAAATACAGAAAATCCGCTTAATCCGGATTCGTCGATCTCAGCCTGGCTATTCCATATACCATCCTGGACCATGCCGTAAAATGTTCCAATAGGCTCACCTTCCTGCAAAACACCCGAAGTAACCGCCTCTACGCCACCAATTGGATTAATAAAAATAAATCCTTCGGGGGCATCAATATCAACCACTTCATTTTTATTGGTAGATATATTGAAATTCGATTCCCATCTAAAGCCTGCCCGGTCTACATTTACGGAGTTCAATGATAGCTCAAAACCTTTGTTGGATACCTCGCCAAAGTTGGTGAGAGAATTGGCAAAGCTGGTAAGCCATAGGATGGGCACCGACACCAGTAAATCATCGGTCCGTTTGCTATAATAATCTACCGATGCCTGTATGCGGTTATCCATGAATGACATATCCACGCCAATATCAAATTGATTGGTACTTTCCCATTTCAGGTTATCGTTGCCGAGAGCGTTGGCGGCAATTCCGGAGACCACCTGCTGATTAACGCCCAAAATGTAATTATTTCCTCCCTGCGCCAGACGGGTAAGGGAAGCGCCGGGATCCAAACCGGGATTGCCCAGCCGGCCATAACTTGCGCGTACTTTTAAGTCATCAAAAATGCCAAGGTCCTGAATAAACTCCTCATCTCCTGCACGCCAGGCCACCGCAGCTGAGGGAAATATACCCCATTGATTATTTTTGGCAAAGACAGAAGCGCCGTCGGCTCGACCTGACACAGTCAACAGGTACTTGCCCTTATAGGCATAATTGGCCCTGAAAAGATACGATTGCAAGCCTTCTTTAGAGGCACTTGATCCCGCGGCCGAGCGGTTTGTACCTGCACCCAGATTGTCAAAGCCAAAAGCGTCGGTTACAAACCCCTGGGTCTGCACATTACTGCTTGAATTATCAATGGTCTGGCGCGTATAACCCATCAAGGCATTTACACGGTGATCCCCGAATTCCTTTTCATAACTCACGGTGTTTTCAATTAGCAAATCAAGACTTTCTTCGTGATTAATAGTCGCAGTTCCCTGATCATTTCGCTGACCAAATAAAGTAGAGGGCGCATAGCGTTCTCTTCGGAAAAGATTTAAATTAGTTCCCAGGCTCAATTTATATTTCAAACCTTTGATCGGTTCAAATTCTCCAAATATATTTCCCAGGATTCGGGTATTGGTGTTCTCATCTATATTCTGCATAGCACTGCCCACCGGGTTATCAGCACTTAATTCACTACTAACGGTCTGAATAGTAAAATTACCGTCAGCATCTCTTACCGGCAGTGTAGGATCCCAACCTGCGATATTGATAATATTCGAACTTCTGGGTGTGTTCGTGCGCCTGCTCAGGGTCAGAGAGTTGCCGATTCTCAATTTTTCACCAACCTTATGGTCAGTATTTACCCGGAATTGCCAACGCTTGAGGTTACTTTCAATGTAAATACCATCCTGATCAAAGTAATTGCCGGAAATGAAATAGCGGCTTTTATCATTGCCCCCCGACAGTGATAGGGTATGGCTGATCATAGGCGCTCCATCCCTGTAAACCTCTTCCTGCCAGTCAGTTCCTTCTCCTAGTGAAGCCGGATCGGGATATATGGTGATCCCTTTTATCTCATTAATCCACTCTGCATACTCAGTCGCATTCAATACACCCAGTAACCTTGTGGGCGATTGAAAACTGACATTCATGTCATAGGAAAAACGCGCTTTTCCGGCACTGCCCCGCTTGGTAGTAATCAGTATCACCCCATTGGATCCTCTTGAACCATAAATTGCCGTTGCCGAGGCGTCTTTTAACACCTCCACAGATTCCACATCATTGATGTTGATATCCGTCAGATTGCCGCCACCGATAAAGCCATCGATAACAAACAAAGGTTCATTGTTTGCCGAAACGGAATTACTTCCCCGGATACGGATAGATGCCGCAGCACCTGGCGCGGAAGAAGTCGGAACGACCTGAAGACCTGCTATCTTTCCCCGCAGTGCATCATCTAAGCGGGCAGTTGGGGTAGCCGTTATTTCCTGGCTCTTCAGAGAAGCTACAGAGCCGGTTAAATCCGATTTTTTTACCGTACCGTAACCAATGACCACAATTTCCGAAAGTGTGGAAACATCCGGAACGAGGCGAACATCAATCGTTGTCCGCTCCCCGATCTCCACTTCTTCAGACACATAACCTACGTAGGAAAATACAAGGGTAGTCGCATTATCAGGCACATTCAAAACATAGCTACCATCAGCATCTGTGATTGTGCCAATATCAGTGTCTTTCACCAACACATTCACACCCGGTATACCTTCGTTATTCTCGTCAGTTACCGTGCCGGAGATAACCGTTTCAAGTACCTCAATTAACCTTTTGCTCACAGGAATCTTTTTGGCCATCTGTTTGACACTAATTGCATTGTTTACCCTGCGAAACTCCAGGTTTGCCTGCTTCGCTATGCTTAATAAAGATGTTGCCAGTGTTTCATTTTCCACATACAGATCAATCCTTATATCCTTACTTAACTTTTCATTGCTATAAGTAAAAATAAAGTCTGTTTTACCCTCAATAGCTTTTAACGCCTGCTTGACTGTTGCATTACTTAAACTAATGCTGATCGAAATATCATTAAGGCTTTTGACTTGAGCCCTACCGACATTGGCCATCAACGTACTTAAGCTAAGGTTAATAATCAATAAAACAAATGAAGCATGTTTCAATACCATCCAAATAATTAGTATAGTTTTAGATTTCATATATTTGTACTGTTTACTTAGTTAAACTTTTATTCTCTAGCTATTCATTTGGTCGCTTCTATTCATTTGGCGATGGTAGTACGACCATAAGGTAGCTGCTTACTACCGGGAGAAGTCTTTCTCCCGGTAGTTCATAGTAGTAGGATATCATATCATAGGCCTATCATTTTGATTTGAACATAATGTTGATTTTTTTCTTATCGATCTTGTAATCAAAGTTCAGCGCAAATCCCAGAATGTTTAAAACATTATCCAGACTTTGATTTTTATACACCCCTGAACACGTCAGCGGGGCCTTTTGCGAGTAATTTTCAATTTCAAATTGAACGCCATACCACCTTTCCAGGTAGTGAATCGCTTCATAAAAATCCGTATTGTCGAAATGGATCGTTTGGTTTTTCCAATACAGCGTCTTTTCAATATCAATGTTGTTTTTGCTCATTTCCGCTGCCGGCTCTTTCAAGATCATTCCTTCCCCGGGATCCAGCGATAAGCTATTATTTGTAACTGTATCCCGTACTATTACCTTTCCTGAAATTAAGGCCACTTTGATCTGCTCTTCCTCTCCAAACGCCTGAATATTAAATGAGGTACCCAGCGCAGTTGTAGCCAGATTTTTGGTAAATACCGTAAATGGCCTCAACGAATCTTTAACTACCTGAAAAAAAGCTTCTCCCTGCAAAAAGACCTGGCGTTTGTCTTCCTGAAAATATTCCAGGTAGCGAAGGCTACTGCCGGCATTCAAATACACTATGGAACCATCGGGAAGTCGCAATTCGGATTTTTGACCGGGGGAATTGGATTTAACGACCAGCCTCGACGCCGGTTTGACAGCAACCTGCTCCGGTTTGTATTGTTGCCAATTAAAAATCAGAAACATAAGCGTAACAGCAGCCGCAATGGTGCCGTACGCTATCCGGCGAATGGGTTTGGACCGATTCGGTTTTTTAATGCTGGATGGATAAAGCGGCTTAATGTTGGCAGTTTTTGGAAATGGCGTCTGTTGATCAATGGTTTGGTTGCTTCGATCAATTTTTTCCCATAAACGCTTTCTATTTCCAGGACTGATTTCATGTCTTTGGAACTTTGTGGCTAATATGATTTGCCTGGCATCGTTAAGGATCCCTGCTTTATCAGCGTTTTGCAACAACCATTTTTCCCAGAAATAATTAATTTCCGGGTTGGGCCTCAATACCCATTCCCTGAATTTATCGTCCTTGACAAAATCTTCAATATCAAAGTTTTTGTACATCCTGAAGTAATTTTCACTACCAGAGACACGTGTTTGTGAAACCTCATCATTTTCAAAATATTTTTTTGAAATTTTTTCAATTTCTGCTCTGCCTGGCGGCCGGCATACTATTCGAAATGATGTCAGTTGATGAAAGCCTGGTGCTTAGGCATCCCGGTTTAATCCCCAGGATCTCTTTTTAAGTGATTAAATGATGTGGTGGATAATGGCAAAAATTGCGACGGTTGAATGTTTTAATAAGTCCTTCAGTCTTCCAACCCCTTTGGATATATGGTTGTAAACACCTTCCAGGGAAATACACATCACAGACGCTACTTCAGCACTATCAAGGTTATGATAAAACCTCAGGTAAATGGCCTCTCTCTGTCTTTTTGTTAAAGCCGTCAACGCCCGGTTTAAACGCTGCTGATTCCCCGATCTGGTTGGATTTCCGGAGAGGTTATCCTCGCTGCCTATTTCCGGTAAACCTTCGGGCATAAAGGAGTTGTCGGGTAAGGATGTGTATTTGCGTTCTTTTTTTACCTTGCGGAATATGATTCTCCTCATGGAAGTCAGCAGGTAACTTTTGACAGAATCAGGATTTCCCAGGTTTTCCCTGTTTTTCCATAAACCGACATATAGATCATGAATGCAATCTTCAATAAAACCCGGGTTGTTGAGTATATGCATACCGTAATCATACAAAGCATCCAGGTGCTCTTCATAAATTTTGGCATATGCTTCTTTATTTCCCAACTTAAATGCATCCCATAGCTCCTGACTGGAAGTAAACTTATCCAGTACCTCCCCGGCATATTTGTTATGTGTTACATTTAGGGTCAAACCAAGTTTTAGTTAGCTTTCAAGCAATTTGTTCCGGTAATAGCCACTTAAGTTTACGACCGGATTTCCAAGCCAAATTTTAAATAATAGCCCTTGAAAATCATTCTATATTAGGAATTATATCCAAAAGACGCAACTTTTAAAATTCAGATGTGCGGCGTTACCGGCCATTTTTAATCACCTGCAGCGCATTATTTCCATCGAACTTATGACAGAAAAACAACATACTTTTCTTTGACCCCATGAAATTTATCCATCTGACAAATGGGTGGTTTCCAAGGCAAAATGGATAAGGTTATTCGCCGGTGTGTTTGTCTATTCCATTAAACCGAAAGCCTGCCTGGCGATTTCCAGTTCCTCATTTGTAGGAATGATCAGCACCTTGACTTTTGAGGTAGAAGCATTGATCTCACGCAATTCCCTGGAACGCATTTCATTTTTCTGACGATCCAGGCTTATTCCTAAAAAATCCATGTTTTCACAGACCAATGATCGCAGAACATCGGAGTTTTCACCAACACCGGCGGTAAACACGATCGCATCCAGCCCATTCATGGCGGTAGCGTAAGCCCCTATATATTTTCGAATGCGATAGGCATTCATTTTCAGCGCTAATTGGCAGTTGCTATTACCATGCTCCGCCTCCCTTTGAATATCGCGCAAGTCGCTATAGCCGGTAAGTCCCAACATGCCGCTCTCTTTCTGCAAAATTCCATTTACCTCGTCCAGCGAATAACCAAGGGAATTTACCAGGTAAAAAACAATGGAGGCATCTATGTCTCCGCTGCGGGTGCCCATGATCAAACCATTCATTGGGCTAAAGCCAAGTGTGTGGTCAATGCTTTTACCATCTTTTACTGCCGTCATGCTACAGCCGTTTCCCAGATGAATGGTGATTATTTTCGAAGATGTTTTACCCAGATATTCGATGGCCCTTTCGGAGACATACTTATGACTGGTTCCGTGGAATCCATATACCCTGATTCCATTTTCATCCAAAAAGCGATTGGGAATAGCATATTTAAATGCTTCTACGGGAATGGTTTGGTGAAATGCCGTGTCAAATACCGCCACTTGTTTAGCTTCCGGAAAGACTTCCTCTGACACTAAGATTCCTTCCAAATTGGGAGGGTTATGCAAGGGGGCCAATGCAAATAACGCGCTGATTTTATCCTTGACCGCTTCATTAATTAGTGTGGTCCCGGAGAAAGTACTTCCGCCATGTACCACTCTATGCCCCACCGCATCGATCTCATCCGCACTTTTGATCACGCCAAAATCAGGATCCATTAAATAAGAGGCGATGGTTTTTAAGCCTTCTTTATGGTCCCGGGCCGGGATTACTTTCTTAAATTCCTTCTGACCGGAATGAAAATGAATTTTAGCATCCTCCAGCCCTACCCTTTCTACCATTCCTTCACAAATCGCCCTGGCGGATGGCATTTCAATTAACTGAAACTTTATCGAAGAACTGCCTGAATTTATTACTAATATTTGCATAAAATATGTTTTGATACTTATTCCTGCTGGGCCTGAATAGCTGTAATGATTACTGTATTGTAAACATCTTCAACCGTACACCCCCTGCTTAAATCGTTGACCGGCTTATTTAACCCCTGCAGCATCGGTCCGATGGCCAGCGCGCCGGTTTCCCTTTGCACGGCTTTATAGGTATTGTTACCGGTGTTCAGATCCGGAAAAATCAGAACATTGGCCTGACCGGCTACCTTGGAGTCGGGAAGCTTACTTTTTCCAACCCTGGCATCCACAGCGGCGTCATATTGTATGGGGCCTTCGATGTTGAGTTCCGGGCGTTTTTGTTTTGCGATTTCCGAGGCCTTTCTTACTTTTTCCACATCTTCCCCTTTACCGGAAGCACCTGAAGAATAGGACAACATCGCTATTTTTGGTTCAATACCAAATGCTTTGCTGGAATCGGCCGAGGCGATAGCGATTTCTGCCAACTCCTCGGCATTGGGATTAGGATTAATAGCACAGTCACCAAAAACCGAAACCCGGTCTTCCATACACATAAAAAACACCGAGGATACCACCGAAGCTCCCGGCTTGGTTTTTATAAATTGCAGGGCAGGCCTTATCGTATGCTGGGTAGTGTGGATGGCTCCTGAAACCATGCCATCTGCGTGCCCCATGTATACCATCATGGACCCAAAGTAAGATACATCCAACATCATATCCCTGGCCATCGAATGGTTCATACCTTTGTGTTTGCGGAGTTCGTAAAATGCATCCACATAATCCTCATAATAAGGCGTTTCTGCCGGTAAAACCACGTTTAGCTTATCAAAGTCTATGGGGGTATTTAATTTTAGCGACAGGTTTTTGATCTTTTCCACATCGCCAATCAAGGTAATATCTACCACATCAGCAGCCATCAACCTGGATACCGCCTTCAATATACGACTGTCCTCTCCTTCGGGTAGCACAATGTGTTTTTTCTCCTGTTGGGCCCTGATCATCAAATTGTAAAGAAACATCCTCGGGGTCAGCTTGTCAGAGTCGAAGGTAATCAGCCGTTCGGCCAGCTTATCCGCATTGACATGCTTTTCAAAGGCACTGATAGAAGTGGCGATTTTTTGTTTACTCTCCGCATATATTTTAGATTTGATGGCGCCCACTTTATTGGCAATAATGAAGGTTCCCGGCTCCACGGAAATAATGGGCACTACTTCTGAAACACCTTCGATTAATTTCAAAATCGGCTCCTCAGGTACCAGTCCGCCAGTTAAAATAATACCTGATATTTTGGGATAGTTGACAGACACATTGGCCTGCAGGGCACCTAAAATGATATCGGCCCGGTCTCCGGGTGTTATCACCAGGCTATTGTCGCTGACATAAGGAAGGTAATGACGCAATTGCATCGCTCCCACGCTGAAGCTTTCAGCATGGTTGTCCAGAAAGTCACTTCCGAACAATACCTTTCCGTCAAGCTGCGTCTGGATCTCCTTCAATGTGGGATTCAATAACGACTTTATCTCGGGTATAATTGACACCTCTACCTCTTCCGGTAAGTTGTTCCTTAACTTCGAAGAAATTTCCTTAACATGGTCCTGGGATACCTTGTTAGCAAATACGGAAAGTACCTCGACATCTTTGTCTTTAAACGTTTTGCAGGCTAAGCAAAGACTGCCTATCAACTCATCGGTACTTTTTCCAATACCATGGGCAATAATAATGACGGGAATACCCAGGTTTTTGGCAATTAGTATATTCACGTCAAACTCGGTGATGCTTCCGTCATCTGAAAAATCTGTCCCTTCCACCAGTATAAAATCAAAGTCGGCCTCAATTTCTTTATATCTTCTAATGATGGTATCAATAATTTCACCCGATGCCCCCTGATTCAGCTTGGACAATACCTCACTTCGCGTATAAACATAGGCAGTCTCAAAATCAATTTTTAAATCAAAATGAGAAATAACTGTTTTGATATGATTATCTATTTCACCTTCCGGGATGTCATCAATAATCGGTCTGAAATATCCGACCCTGGCAGTTTTTCCCAAAAGCATTGTCATCAGTCCCAAAACGAGGATGGATTTGCCACTATATGGTTCAATGGTCGCTATATAAACTGATTTATTCATTGATCATTTAATTCATGGATGTGTTAAGTACTTGTCTTTAAACAAGCGCTAAATTATATCAAAAGAGAAAGAATATTTTGTTATCTCCGATATAAATTTTCGGGGTAGTTAACGGCCCGTTTGACGGTGGGATATTTGTCTATGATCTGTTCCTGTTGGTCGACTTTCTAATGATCAAAGTGGAGCTCAAAATACGCTTTTCGGGTTTAATCGCAGCGGCGGAATTTTCTATTTGGCGAACCAATAATTCGGCAGCTGTTTTACCCATTAAAAATCCCGGTTGGTCTATGGAGGTTAGTGGCGGTTCAATCAATTCTGTGACCGGTTCATTGTTAAATCCTACAATAGAAACGTCCTCCGGGATTTTCAAACCCCTTTCTTTACAGGCGATCATGGTGTTGATGGCTATCTGATCACTGAAGGCCAGGATGGCCTCTGGCGGTTGGGGCCCATAGACGAGCCGCCGCGCATGACTTAAAACACTTTCTTTATCAAATTCACAATGTTGTACCAACCGATCATCAACGGCTATGCCGTTATCTGCCAGTGCTTTTTGGTAGCCTTTCAAGCGGTGATTACTGATTTGAACTTCCGTCGGGCCACCCATATAAGCAATTCTCCTGCACCCTGTTGAAATCAGATGGTCAACCGCATCGTAGGATGCCTGAAAATTGTCAATAATAACCCTGTCGGCGTCAACGTCTTCGCACTCACGATTAAAAAATACCAGGGGAATGCCTTTCTTTTGCAAACGGGTAAAATGATCGAAGTTATTTGTTTCGCTGGATAAAGAAATGATAAACCCCGCCACCTGGCTGGTTATCAGTTCATTAATAATGGCTTTCTCTCTTTCCATCGATTCATTGCTTTGGCATATGATAATATTGTATCCCTGGGCATTGGCATAATCTTCCATGCCACTAATGGCCGTGGCATAAAGATGATATATGATTTTTGGTACCACCACTCCTATCGCGTTGATTTGCCGGTTTCTAAAACTTAGTGCCAATTGATTCGGTTCATAGTCCAAATCAGCGGCTAATTGCCATACGGCTTCCTTGGTTTTGCGACTGATCCTGGGATGGTCTTTCAGGGCCCTGGAAACGGTGGCCACGGAGACGTTCAGTTTCTCAGCCAGATCCCTGAGTGTAATTTGCCGTTTGTTCATTGCCAAAAATTAAACTATTCTAATATTCTTCCTTATCAATTCTTCTGATTTCACAAATATCTGCTAATGTTTTAGCCTCTTTTGGCTACAATTATAGATATCGAGTGGCAGGCAGAAATATACACTGTCATAAATTTTATGTGCAATAAAACATCTATTTGCACATTGTGCAACTGTTTGCGCAAAAATTTTTGAATTTTAAGCAGTTATTTTACTTCCATTTTAAGCTATTTGTTATTATCTATGGATAAGTCGATTTAAGCAAGATTTAAAAGATTGTGCAAAATTTTTTCCATATGATCTACTATCCGATGTTAGTTTTATCTCATTATCTTTACAAAAATTGTACTTTAACAATATTCAAAATATTAAAAAAGTCGCTGTCAGCACTATTTATTTTTATCCTGTTAGCCGGCTGCGGCGAGCAGGTCAATGAAGGTGGTGCCATTGAAGAATATCGCAAATGGCACACTATTACACTTAACTTTGAGGGTCCTGCCACGGCTGAGATGGCAGCGGAAAACCCTTTTCTTGATTACCGGCTAAATGTCACCTTTTCCAGGAATGGCAGAGACCTGGTGATACCGGGATATTATGCCGCGGACGGTAATGCAGGCGACACCGGTGCGGATAGTGGCAAAATCTGGCAGGTAAAATTTGTGGCGGATGAGGAAGGTGACTGGGATTATCGCGTTTCCTTCAGAAAAGGGCCATCCATCAGTATAAATGATGACCCGGCGGCAGGCGATCCGGTGGCTTTTGACGGTGCAACCGGGCATTTTAAGGTGACAGCCACTGACAAAACGGGAAGTGATCTCAGGGCGCACGGCCGGCTGCAGTACACAGGTCGCCGATACCTTCAATTTGCCGGGTCAAAGCAGTACTTTTTAAAGGGAGGTGCAGACAGTCCAGAGAATTTTCTGGCTTACCAGGATTTTGACGGCACTTATTCATCAGACTCTTCCAAGACGTTTATAAAATCCTATCCCGATCATATCAGAGACTGGAAAACGGGTGATATTACCTGGAAAGATGGAAAAGGAAAAGGTATCATCGGCGCACTAAATTACCTGGCTGAAGAAAAAATGAATGCCGTCTACTTCCTGACAATGAATATCGGCGGTGATGGTAAAGATGTGTGGCCCTACGTAAATCACGAAAACTTTGAGCGATTTGATTGCAGCAAACTGGACCAATGGGAGAAAGTTTTTACACACGCCGATAAATTAGGGCTCATGCTTCATTTCGTTACCCAGGAAACTGAAAACGAACTCTTGCTGGATAACGGAGATGTCGGTCCTCAACGCAAGCTTTACTACCGCGAGTTGATCGCCAGGTTTGCCCACCACCTCGCGATCACCTGGAATCTCGGGGAGGAAAACGGACCTGCGTCCTTTACACCACACGGACAAAATGATGCACAGCGCAAGGCCATGGCCACTTATTTTGATCAGCACGATCCATACCAAAACTTTACGGTGGTACATACGCATGCTGCACTCAAAGCAAGAGAGCCGATTGTTGATTCACTTCTCGGATACAAAGCACTCGATGGCCTGTCAATACAAATCGGCAATAAAAAAACCGTCCATCGCGAAACGCTGAAATTATTAGATAAATCCATCAAATCCGGGCAGACCTGGGTATTATTTCAGGATGAAATTGGTCCGGCCAATGCCGGTGCTGTCCCGGATGATGTTGATCCGGTCCACGACACGCTACGGCAGGAAGTATTGTGGGGCAATTTAATGGCCGGAGGTGCAGGCGTGGAGTGGTATTTCGGCTATAAATACGCACACAATGACTTAAACGCTGAAGATTGGAGAACCAGGCAAAACCTTTGGCGGCAAACGGCCCATGCACTTACGTTTTTTCAGCAGCAGTTACCTTTTTGGGAAATGAGTAATTTAAATGACCTCACGAGCTCTGAAAAGGCTTATTGCTTTGGCAAAAAAGGTGAGGTCTATACCATCTACCTGCGTAAAGGCGATCATACCAGGATTAACCTGGATCAAAATACCGGGAAATTTCATGTCAAATGGTTTGATCCCTTGCAGGGCGGACCGTTGAAAGATGGTCCCCAATTATTGCTGGAAGGATCCGGTTGGCAAGACCTCCCCAAATTAGATGATAACCAGGATTGGGTGGTACTACTCAAACGCGCCTAGTTAGCATAACCTAAACTAATATTAAAAATCAAGCACTAAGAACAAAAACAAATAACTTAAAAACTACTCACGTGAAAAATTACAAGATTGCTGTTGTTCCCGGAGATGGAATAGGCCATGAAATCGTGCCGGCAGGGCTTAAAGTTGTTGAAGCAGTAGCCAGCAAACATAATTTTAAAATCGATACGGAATTTTATCCCTGGGGTGCCGGGTATTATCAGCGCCACGGAGAATTCATGCCAGAAGACGGCCTGGCAACGCTGCAAAAATATGATGCAGTATACTTTGGGGCGGTGGGATTGCCGGAGGTAGATGACACACTCCCCGCAAAGCTATACACGTTTAAAGTCCGAAAATCCTTTGAGCAATATGTGAATTACAGGCCGGTGCGATTACTGCCCGGTATTGAGAGTCCCTTAACACACAAGCAGCGGGAAGATATAGATTTTGTCGTAATCAGAGAAAATAATGAGGGTGAATTTGTTCAAAACGGTGAGATCGTTAATCCCGGCACACCGGAAGGTTACGCGACAGATACAAGCTTATTCACAAGAAAAGGAATTGAAAGTGTCGCCAACTACGCCTTTCAACTGGCACAAAAAAGAAGGAAAAAGTTAACCAATGTAACAAAGTCTAACACACTTATAAACAGTTTATTATATTGGGACACGGTTATCGCCGAAGTGGCCGAAAATTACCCGGATGTGACTTATAATAAAATGTACGTGGATAACGCTGCCGCCTCTTTTGTTCTTAAACCTGAGACTTTTGATGTCATCCTTACCACCAATATGATTGGCGATATCTTAAGTGATCTGGGAGGAGCCATTATGGGAAGTCTGGGGTTTGGCCCAAGCGGCAATATTAACCCCGAGGGGACCTACCCATCGATGTTTGAACCAATTCACGGATCGGCACCTGACATCGCCGGCCAAAACATCGCCAATCCCATTGGTGCCATATGGTCGGCAGCGTTAATGCTGGAACATCTGGGCGAAAAAGAAGCTGCCGCCGATATTATCTCCGGCATAGAGGAAACCACGAAGAAACAAATACTGACGGTCGATGTGGGAGGCAAAGCCAGTACCAGCGATATTGCCGATGCGATAGTCGATCATTTATCAACCAAAGTAAGTTGAATGGCACTGAAAATATGAAAATCATTGACCTGACCCTACCCTATAACCCCGCCATGCCCGGCGTTGAAATTGAGCAGGCCAAAACCCTTGCCATCGACGGCTGGAATGCACAGACGCTGCACCTTTACTCCCACGCGGGAACCCATATGGACGCTCCGTGGCATTTTGGCGTTAGCAATCAGACTATTGACCAGCTATCGCTGGATCAATGCATGGGGCCTTGCCGTATGGCCGACCTCGGTGCCGTTGCCCCAAAACATTTGATCACCATCGAAGACCTGGGGCCGGTGGCAGAGAAGACCGGGGAAGGTGACAGCCTGATTATAAAAACCGGTTGGAGTCAATTTTCAGGAACTGCCAAATACCGGCATGAACTTCCGAGAATAAGTGAAGGACTGGCCCACTGGTGTGTTGAAAAGAAAATAAAAATGCTGGGTGTTGAACCACCGTCGGTGGCTGATGTCAACAACCTGGATGAGGTTACCCATATTCACAAAATACTTCTGAGTGGGAATGTTACTATTGTAGAAGGTTTAACCAACCTCTCCGCCATTGAAAAAGAGGCATTTACATTGGTAGTTCTCCCCCTTAAAATCGAGGGCGGCGATGGCGCTCCTGCCAGGGCCATTGCCCTGGAGGGTCAATTTGAAAATGGATAAATCCTCATGGAAGTCATCAACGTCATTCAGCCTTTTTATTGGCCTGTTCCGGTAGCCCTTAGTTGTACGAAAGATGGAGGACTGTTTCCGGCAGCAGTAAAAAATAGTTATTACGGTGTTTTTGAAAAGCTAAACCATATCGTCATCCACTTATGCATAGCACTATAGATGATATTACCAGTAAATTACCTGTCGCCATAGATGCGCAGGGACTACGCGAGGAAATTCGCCAGGAATTGAAAAGGCTGGATGTCACCATTGTAGTTCTTGACGATGACCCAACGGGCACACAAACTGTTCACGATATACCGGTATTGACCAGTTGGAGCTCCGAAGCCATTGAAAAAGAGTTTGAGGCCAAAACACCACTTTTCTACCTGCTGACTAATTCAAGAAGCCTGGGCCCACTATCTGCCAGCCAGCTGGCGGAAGAAATCGGTTTGGTTTTAAGAGATGCCGGGCATAAATTTCAAAGGAAATTTTGTGTCATCAGCCGCAGTGACTCTACGCTCCGGGGCCACTACCCTCACGAAGTAGATATGCTGGAACGGGGATTAGGGCACAGCGGATCCCTGAAGATTATTGCTCCGGCTTTCTTTGAAGGCAATAGAATCACCGTAGATGATACCCACTATATAGTAGAAGAAGAAAAACTGGTTCCGGTATCGGAAACCGCCTATGCCGAAGATAAAACATTTGGCTATAAAAATGCCAATCTCAAAAAATGGGTAGAGGAAAAAAGCAACGGAAAGATCAAATCGGAAGATGTATATGCCTTTAGTCTGAAAGACCTGAGATCTGGCGGAGTGTCCTTTGTCACCAGGCAACTGAAAACGCTGACGCCTGGGAGCACCTGTATCGTGAATGCCATGACAAAGGGTGACCTCGATGTGTTTGTTCTTGGACTGCTAAGGTCCGAGGTTCCTTTTGTAGGTAGAACAGCCGCCTCTTTTGTAGCATCTGTTGGGGCCATTGATAAGAAACCGCTGTTGTCAAGACAAGATTTCAACCCCTCGCATAAAATGGGTTCGCTTTGGATCGTTGGATCTTATGTACCCAAAACGACCAATCAATTATCACACCTGCTGGACAATACCGATATCAAAGGTTTGCAGGTGGATGTAATGAAACTTTTGGACGAGGATCAAAGGGACGGAGTCATCAGGGATGCGGTATATAATATCAACACTTATCTCGGCGAAGGGCAGCATGTCGTGCTGTACACCAGCAGAAAACTTATCGCTGCAGAAGACAGGGAAGCAAGTCTTCGCATTGGCAATCAGGTTTCCAGGGCATTAACCGAAATTGTGGCTGAAATAGTAGTCAGGCCAGCCTATATTTTGTCCAAAGGGGGCATTACCTCCAGCGATATTGCTACTAAAAGCCTGAAAGTAAAAAGGGCGCTGGTGTTGGGACAAATAATCCCGGGTGTACCGGTCTGGCAATTGGGAAATGAGGCCAAATTTCCTGGAATCTCCTATATTGTGTACCCTGGTAACGTAGGCGACGACCAGGCACTGGCCACCATCTATAAACAATTAACCCCCCTTGCGCATGAATAAAAGGTACTTTCTTGTCTTAGGCACTTTTCTACTGGCTTTACTACTTTACATCGACCGGGTATGTATATCGGTTGCCAAAGATCCCATTGCCGGTGATTTGGGTCTCAATGATAAAATGATGGGTTGGGTGCTATCGGCTTTCGCCCTTGGCTATGCACTTATGCAAACGCCGTCAGGTATGATGGCCGACAAATACGGTCCGCGGAAAACGCTGGCAACCATCGTTAGTCTATGGTCTTTCTTTACAGCTTTAACGGGGGCTGTCTGGAATTTTATTTCTCTTCTGGTGGTCAGACTGTTATTTGGCGCGGGAGAAGCCGGCGCTTTTCCTTCCATGTCCAGGGCTATTTTTTCCTGGATTCCCTTAAATGAAAGAGGGTTGATAACCGGCATCAATTTTTCCGGGTCACGGCTGGGTGCCGCCTTTGCGTTGCCTTCCGTAGCCTGGTTGATCCATGTATTTGGCTGGCGCGTCAGTTTTGCAGTGCTGGGCGTTATTGGCGTATTGTGGGCTTTGGCCTGGTTTCTGTTGTTCAGAGACGAGCCTGAAGATCACCCCGCCCTGTCCGCCGGGGAAAAAAAATACATTCTGGAAAATCGCCAGACGGTTAACGAAAAAGTTCAAAAACTATCTTTTAAAACCATCATTTCCTCTAAAAATATGTGGCTGGCTATGGGGCAGTACTTCGCCAGTAATTTTACCTTTTTCTTTGCGCTTACCTGGCTTTTCCCCCATTTAAAGAACAAATATCAACTTGACTCTCTGGAGGCAGGTTTTTATGCTTCCGCCCCTCTCATATTTGGCGCACTGGGAAACTGGTTTTCCGGTTGGCTTGTTGACTACATTTACAGGAAGGGACATTGGAAATATTCAAGAATCATTCCCGCCATTACAGGTTTTATACTGGCTGCGGCAGGACTGGTATTTAGCGTTTATACAGAAAGCGTATTTCCGGCGGTTTGTTTTCTGAGCATGGCCATATTTGGCGCTGACATGACGTTACCGCCGTCCTGGTCTACCTGCGTGGACATAGGCAGGAAGCACTCCGGCGCGGTCAGCGGAACCATGAATATGGCTGGAAACGTCGGTTCCTTTATCACCGCCCTGGCATTTCCGTACTTACAGGACTGGACAGGATCGGTTACCCCCTTCTTTTTTGTTGGAGCAGCATTAAATATTATTGCAGTCATCATGTGGCTTGGTATCAAGCCTAAAAGATTTGTGGAAGACTATTAATAACTCATTACATGGAAACACTAAAAGGCGTATGTATTGGTGCCGGATATTTCAGCCACTTTCAATGTGAGGCATGGACCAGGATTCCAACGGTGCATATAGCGGCCATTTGTGATAACAATATTGGCAAGGCCCGCGAAATGGCTTCAAAATATGAGATTCCTAACACGTACTCGGATTACCTTGAGATGTTTGAAAAGGAAAAGCCTGATTTTGTCGATATCATTACCCCTCCGGATACACACCTTGAAATTTGTAAGGCGGCGGCAGACCTGGGAATACATATTATTTGTCAAAAGCCACTAACCCCTACCCTGGCAGAATCAAAAGCGTTGGTAGCCCATGTCACCCAGGCCAATGTCCGATTTATGGTACACGAGAACTTTCGCTTTCAGCCATGGCACCGGGAAATAAAAAAAATAATGGACGGTGGTATCATAGGTGAAGACATCCTGTCACTAAACTTTCGGATGCGCATGGGAGACGGCTGGCAAAAAGATGCGTATCTGGCGCGACAACCATATTTCAGAGCAATGCCAAAACTTCTTATCTATGAAACCGGCATCCATTTTATAGACATATTCAGGTATCTCGCCGGTGACATCAGAAGAGTATACGCCATACTCCGGAAAATTAACAAAAACATCACCGGCGAAGATTGTGGACTGGTAAATTTTGAGTTTGAAAACGGGGCGGTCGGCGTATTGGATGGAAGCCGCTACCATGAGTCCAATTACAACAATCCCAGGTATACTTTTGGCGAATTTTTAGTCGAGGGAAGCCAGGGCTGTGTCAGACTATATCCCGACGGAAGGTTAACCATTCAACATTTAGGGCAAAAGGAAAAAGATCATCCGTACCAACACCAGGACATCAATTTTGCGGGTGATTGTGTTTTTGCCACCCAAACACATTTTTCACGTCAATTTATTGCCGGAGAGCCTTTTGAAACCGGTGGCGGAGATTATTTAAAATCTTTGGCGGTGCAGGAAGCTGTCTACAAATCCAATGAAATACATGCGCCGGTTTTGGTAAGTTATTAAAGCTGCATATTGTCTTCCCGTAAATCAAAAGTGTATTGACCATAATAGTATCGCCTGGCTATCAGATTATTGAGATGCCGGCACTGTTGCTTCGGGCTATCTGCATTCGAGGGGCAACGGATTTTCACGGTTAGCGTTTTTTAGCTCAAAAACATATCTTTGACCTGTTGAGATAATTCATGCATTGATACCATTACCCGGACTAAATAATTAGAAACAACTTTTAAGACGTTTTACTTCCATGCCCACAGCATCACAGAATGAGTTAATCAAATTACAGGAATTGCTGAAAACTGAAAAGGAAGAAGACTACCGGCAATACAGCGAAAAAATTCAAATAAATACCATTGAGGACAGAAAAAAGGCCGGCATTACCTGGTATCCCATCATCAAGTCCGGACAATTCATTAGCACTGGTGAGCGCACGACATTGTCTTTGACCAAAACCACCCACGATCAGCACCAGTCAAGCTTCCAGGTGGGCGCGGTGGTGAGTATATTTAAGTCCGAAGCATCACAGGAAAGGCAGGTTTCGGGTGTCATCAGTTACCTCAACAAGGAAAAGATGCGGGTGGTCCTGCGAGAAAATGAAACGCCGCCGGAATGGTTGGATGAAGGGAAACTGGGAGTCAATCTGTTATTCGACGAGGCGTCTTACAAGGAAATGAACCAGGCTCTGCAAATTGTGGCCGGTGCTGAGCGGGGAAGGATAGCCGAATTAAGGGAGATTTTCTATGGTGCCAGTCCACCGGCTTTTCGCAAAGGTTACGATTACCACACCGTATCTCTTAACGAGAAACAAAACCAGGCTTTAACCAACATCATCAATGCCACCGATCTGGCCATTATCCACGGTCCGCCCGGTACGGGCAAAACAACGACCTTGATCCAGGCCATCAAAACAACCATCGATACAGAAAAACAGGTGCTTGTATGTGCACCAAGTAATGCCGCCGTTGACTTACTGGTAGAAAAGCTCCTGGAAACTCAGGTCAATACGCTACGGATTGGGCATCCGGCCCGGTTAACTGAAAATGTTATCGAAAATAGCCTTGACGTAAAAATATCCCGGCACCCTCAATTTAAGGACTTGAAAGAAAGCCGGAAAAAGTCGGACGAACTGAGAAAGCTGGGTTATAAATACAAACGGAATTTTGGCAAACAGGAACGACAACAGCGGGACCGGATATTGAAAGAGGCCAGGGCATTAAAAAACTATAGCAAGGATATTGAAAAATACATTATCGATCACCTGTTGGAGTCGGCCCAGGTCATCGCATGCACCGTCACCGGCGCCAACCAGATGTTTCTGAGGGATCGTACATTTAAAACCGTATTCATTGACGAATGCTCCCAGGCCATGGAACCGGCTTGTTGGATACCTATTATCAAAGCACAAAGAGTAATTATGGCCGGAGACCATTGTCAACTTCCGCCCACGGTCAAATCCATTAAAGCCGCAAAAGCGGGATTGGAGGTCTCTTTGTTTGAAAAGGCCATCACCAATACCCAAACCGATATTATGCTGGAAATGCAATACCGGATGGCACCGGCTATCATGGGATTTTCCAGTCGTTATTTTTACCAAAACAAGTTGCAAACCGCAGAAGAAGTTCTTACCAGACCCGGACCGGTGTTATGTGAATTCATTGACACAGCGGGGAGTGGTTTCAATGAAAACCGCGACAGCAATACGCTTTCTACCTATAACAAGGAAGAAGCTCACCTGCTGGTAAAACATTTAAGTCAAAACCAACCGGCACCGGAAATGACAATTGGCGTCATCGCGCCTTACAAGGCACAAATCAAACTGCTGACGGAAATTGTACAGGAAGAAAATGCATTGGAAAACATTATGGGCAATATACGGATAAATACCGTTGACGCCTTTCAGGGACAGGAACGGGACGTCATTTACATTAGCCTTGTCAGATCAAATAATGAGGCGGAAATTGGTTTCCTGAAAGAATACCGCCGCATGAACGTTGCCATGACACGCGCCAAATCAACACTGGTTATCATTGGCGATTCTGCCACCTTGGCCAGCGATACGTTCTATAAACAAATGATTGACTACATCGAACAAAACGGCAAGTATTCAAGCGCTTTTGAATATTTATATGACTGACGAGGGAGGAGAACTTTTTCCTCCTGTCATTGTTTTTTATAGTAACAGCCTTAAAATGTTGTGTCCAATACATAAACTAATAATTAAATAACAATTTAACATTCATTAACTTTAGTACCTCGTACTTACTACAAACATGAATTTAAATATGATGAAGAAGCAATTAATCTTATCAGGTGCTGTCATAGTATTGGCAGGCCTGGTTTACGCGGTTTCTGTAGCCAAAGACGAGTCCAAAGAGGTTTATAACACCACCGTAATTCCCCAGAATAAGGACCTGAAAATCGCCACTTTTGCCGGAGGTTGTTTTTGGTGTATGGAAAAACCTTTTGAAAAATTACCCGGGGTTTCAGCCGTAATTTCAGGGTATACCGGCGGGGCAAAACCAAACCCCACCTACCGCGAAGTATCCTCAGGTGCTACAGGTCATGCTGAGGCGGTACAGATATACTATGACCCGGCCAAGATTTCATACAATGATCTGCTGGAAGTATTTTGGCGCCAAATTAATCCTACCGACGGTGGGGGCCAGTTTGTGGACAGGGGATCCCAATATCGTTCTGAAATATATTATCACGATCAGCAGCAAAAAAAACAGGCGGAAGCTTCAAAAAATAAACTGGATCGTTCCGGAAGGTTCGACAAACCCATTGTCACCGCCATTACACCATTCAAAAAATTTTACCAGGCAGAGGGCTATCACCAGGATTATTATTTAAAAAGTCCCGATAACTACTATCGTTATCGCAGAGGTTCCGGCAGAGACCTTTATATCCAAAAAATATGGGGTGATGATCTGAAGTACAAAGTAAAAACTTCTGCGACCGATGAATCTTCCAATACTTATCACAAACCTTCGCGGGAAGAACTTAAAAAGCAATTAACGCGGTTGCAATATGATGTCACCCAAAATGAGGCTACGGAGCGCCCTTTTTCCAACGAATACTGGAATAATAAAAAGGAAGGCATTTATGTGGACATCGTTTCCGGAGAACCTTTATTCAGCTCAAAAGATAAGTATCGTTCAGGAACAGGCTGGCCAAGTTTTACCAAACCTATCAACAACCATTACATTGTGGAGAAAACCGACCATCATCTTGGTTATGCGCGTACTGAAGTAAGAAGCAAATATGGCGATAGTCACCTGGGGCATGTATTTCCGGATGGGCCAAAACCCACGGGTTTGCGTTATTGCATCAATTCTGCATCATTGAAATTTATCCCTAAGGAAAACCTGGAAAAAGCCGGTTATACGGATTTGGCAACCTTATTTGATTAGGTCATAAGCCGTGGGGAACTAAGATCAGGTCGCGTAATTTGATTCCTTACAGGAACCATGCGACCGGCAACCTGTCACGGCTGTAACCCAGGGACCGGAAAGTCTTAATTCTGTTTCTGCTTTTACCTAATTTGGCGTTAAAATGTTTAAATTTATGTCAAAAATTGTATCAGTTAAACCCCGAAAACCCATGAAAAACATCGCCAGGATTATCGCCATCACGTTGGTATTTGCGGCCTGTCAGCAAAAAGCGCAGGAAAACCAGGAAACAGCTGACAGCGTGCCAAGTGATGAAGTGTCCGATGCCAGTGCAACGCTAAATTACTATGGAGAAAAAATAAACCCGGATGGTGCTATGAAAAGTGAGGACTTACTGGCGGCGCTGGAAGGAAAAGATTCCGTTGCCGTAAAACTCAGCAGCCAAATATTATCTACCTGCAAAGTGAAAGGTTGCTGGATGAAGGTAAACCTGGCCGAGAACTCAGATATGCGGGTTACTTTCAAGGACTATGGTTTTTTTGTACCCAAGGAAGGCATGGAGGGAAAAGAGACCATCATTGAAGGGTATGCTACACAAATAGAAACAGACGTAGCCACTTTAAAACACTACGCTCAGGACGCCGGAAAAACGCAGGAAGAAATTGATGCCATTACAGAACCTAAAAGGGAGGTAGCCTTTGTGGCCAAAGGCGTCATCATTAAATAGCCGTTCATGAAGGCAGATGGTATGCCTGCCCGGTGGTTGAGCGGCGACCTCCGGAAACAACATCGAATTTAAAACTAATTATACCCATGGAACAAAAATTTAATGAGCTGTCACCCGAAGAGGAAAGGGTTATTGTACATAAGGGAACGGAAATGCCTTTTACAGGTAAGTATGACAAACATTTTGAACCTAAGGGTACCTATACATGCAAACGTTGCAATGCCCCCCTTTACCATTCCGAGCACAAGTTCTCTTCTCACTGCGGCTGGCCCAGTTTTGATGATGAGATCCCCGGAGCCGTCAAGCGCGAACCGGATGCCGATGGAAGGCGAACCGAAATACTCTGTGCCAATTGTGACGCTCATCTTGGACATATTTTTGAAGGTGAATATCTGACACCAAAGAATGTAAGACATTGCGTTAATTCCATTAGTATGAATTTTGTGGGAGAGAAGCTGGAGGGATGGCTTAAAGGTTAAGGCGCACGTACCTGTTTTAGCGATATAGGTTTGCCGCCGGCTTACCGGTTATCCGCCCCCATTCGTTCCAGGGCCGCCGCACCACAGTTTTATATACCATTATTGGCGGTCAAAATAATGGGGGATTCATCTGTCACAATCAGCGTGTGTTCGTGCTGTGCAACAAAACTGCCGTCAGTGGTTTTCAAAGTCCAGCCATCGTCGGATTGTCTGACCATTCTCGCCCTGGTGGAAATAAAAGTTTCAAGAGCAATTACTGAGTCCTTTCTGAATCGCTGCCTGTTGAACCGGTCTGCAAAACAGGGGATCTCATGGGGTTTGTCATGTAAGCTCCGCCCGATGCCGTGGCCAACCAGGTTTTTTATGGTGGTATAGCCTCTTTTTTTTGCTTCATTTTCGATTAAGGCTCCAACCGCGGCAATTCTCACACCGCCCCTGATGTGACTAATTGCCGTATAAAGTATTTCCTTTGATGAATTGACCAGTGATTCCAGTTGCCGATAATCTTTTCCTAAAACAAAAGAGGCCCCATTATCTCCGTAATAACCATCTACTTCCGCGGAAACATCGATATTGACCAGGTCGCCTTCTTCCAATATAACCTGTTCAGAAGGGATTCCGTGTGCCACCTCGTGATTAACACTGATACAGTTCCACCCCGGAAATCCATACATTTTCTTTGGCGCCGGGTTGGCTCCATAGGACTTTAAAATGTTATAACCGTATTCATCCAGGGCCATGGTTGACATTCCTGGCCTCGCATATGCCCTCATCTTATTTAAAGTTTCCCCCACAATCTGACTCGCCCTGGTCATCCCGTTTAAATCCTGAATTGATTTGATAGACATCTTATAATTGTTTGCTGTGCTTCTGAATATTACTTTTCGCTAACAACGCCTGCAAGGATCATGGTATTTGCGGTGTTGAATAAGGATAAATGTATTGAATATTATCAATAATTCGAAGCGATTAGGGCTAACTAAATAAGAGTCCCATGAAAAAATCAACAGTCTTCAGGCATGATGATTAATAAATTGAACGATTCCTCAATAAATCCCGCAATTGTCGCCTACCGACAAAAATGTTATGGTTTTGTGATAACTCTTCAAAAAATAATTGCGTTTTTTAGTGTATCGCAATCCTGGTAATTAAGGTGCACAACAAAGTTTTGGTTATGCATTTTTAAAATAGCACCCGTGGTTTTTATGGGTGCTTATTTTTTTGGTTGGCACCCAACGCCATCATTTATAACCACCAAACCTCAATAAGTCTCACGGCAAGCGCAAAGGCGCAAAACAGCATTTGTTAAATGACACTGGGGTTCTTAAAAATATTGGTTAAATTACAGTTGGTAAAATAATAACTTCTATATTTTGAGTAAACACATATGCATACTGGGATGTGGCCGCAGCGGCACTTCTATCTTTGGAGAATTCTTTGACCACCTGCCACAGTATACCTATTATAGTGAGCCACTGTTTTCGATGTTGGAGCACGTTGATTATTCCCGACCGGTCGCTATCAAAGTGCCTACGCAGGACAACGAAAATGATTTTTTTGACGGACTCTCGTTTGATCTGGATCATTTTCTTCAAATATTTCCCAAAGACCACTTGCTTTTTTGGCAGGTGAGGCATCCATTGGATGCCATCAGTTCGCTGCGCATTGGCATTGACAACAACTGGGGCCACCACCCCAGACCCGGGGATTGGAAGGACCGGCTATCACAACCACTGGTGGAGAAATGTGCCTATCACTGGAATTTTATTAACACCCATGGCTACCGGCAGGTAAAAGATCTTACAGTGATCAATACCTTTGAAACCATGGTGCTCGACCCACTGGATACCGCCAAAAACATATGCCGGCTCGCAGATATCAACTTTGAAGAAAACAGGTCACCCATTATGGAATGGGTAAACCGAATCCAGAATGAGAACAATGAAAAATTTGTAGAGGCGGAATGCTCCAAACCATATTCCCGAAAAGATCATGCAAAAAAGGTGGGCAGATGGCAGGAAAACCTGACCCACACCGATATTGCAGCCATACTGCCATACATTGAGGAAGGAGCAAAAAGCTTTGGCTACGAGCTGCCCGGCGCAGTGGAATCAAGGGGCTGATGCGACCCGGAATACGAGCTAAATACGAAAACAGGCCCAGAGGGCCTGCTTTTGTTAACCAATTAAATATAGTCCTTTGATTACTTACCTATTGATGACTAGTCAACAAGTATTAATAAAAGGAAAATCGGTAAAAATTAGTTCCCTTCCACACCTTTAAAATTCCTGATATTATAAATGAACGACAGCATAAAATACTGTTGCAATACCTGGGTATTCACATCTTCGATATAACTGTCGGTAACAGATCTGGCGATACTGATATTTTGCCCCAGTAAATCAAATACCGTAGCCCTTAACTCTCCCCTTTGATGTTTGAAAAGTTTCTTTCCCACACTCACATTCCACAACAAAAAGTCGTCATTAAATTCATCGGAAAGACCGCGATACAGTTGATGGTTAAATTCATTTTTTAAGTTAATCCCCTTCCAGAATATCCAGTTAAACTTCACACCCACTGTCTGAAGAAAGTAGTTATTATCCAGGTCTGATTGCAGGGAATTATTTACCAGGTTATAATTGGCCGTGTATGACAGGGTGAAATCCACATTTTGGCTAATGTTACTGCCAATCACCACTCCCTGTCTCAGGTTTAAGGTTTTTGAAACATTTTCCAGCTGGTTGATCAACCCCGGCGTGCGGGTGTAGGTAATGCCGGTATTAAGGTTAATATTTGATTTCAACAGCTTGTTGGGCATTCCAAAAGATACAAAACTTCTCAGATTCCAATAACCGTTCATATTCACAGGTTGCGTAAATTGAGAGCCCTGATTTAGCACAACGCCTTGCTGCAAAATCGTATCCGCCTGCGCAACAAATGTGCTGTTGCCAATATAATTATTGGTTTTACGGAGCATAAGAAAGGCAAAAAAACTGCTCGACTTTTCGGCATTAGTATTTGAATACCTGGTAATGAACATATGGGTATAATCCTGTTTCAATGCCTGGTTGCCACCAGTTATCAGCAAAGGGTTGGCGTTGTTGATAACGTTTTGTAACTGATTAACCGACGGTGCATTCGTCTGGGTCCTGTAAAAAACCCGAAGATTCTTTTGACGGGAAATATTATATCTTAACATGAAAGTAGGCAGAATATTATCAAACTTTCTCTCCAGAAAGGTGCTTTCCGGAAAGAACTCCTCACTTTGCAAACTGGCAGATTGATAGGATACATTTCCCCTGAACATTACCTTTCCATCTCTGAACATCACCCCTGTTGCCATTCGATGTGTCAGGTAATCATTTTCAAACTCGTTTGATAAGGCTGTGTCCAATTGATTGACCTCGTTGAGCTGCGTAAAAAGGTCGTAGGTTCTCCTGTCGGACATGTTCTCTGAGTAACTTCCATTGTAAGACAGTTGCAATTGCATCTTATTGGTCAGGGGTTCGGTATATACCAAATTGGTCGACAAAGTGTAGCCATTGACCGCACTCAATGTCTCCTGGTTTAAGCTGTCATTTTCAACTGTCTGGCGACTAAAGAATTTGTTAAAAGCCTGCAACTTATCATTACCGTCCTGTTGATTAAACCGGCTACTAAAGTTTACTGAAAAAGTTCTGCCCCTTTTCTCAAACCTGTGCCGGTAAAGCAGGTTACTATTGACGTTATATCCCGAATTGTCAGATGATGCAAAATCGGTGGTTTCACTGATAGGTTCATTGATAAAAGAAGCGTTTTCACCAAAAAAACGCGAGATGGTTTCGTTATCCTGAAAACTAATTCTTGGCGTGAAAATAATGGAATTATAATCATCTATTTGATACTCCATCCTAAGATTCAGGCGATGGTTAAAGTTCATGCTTTCATTTTGATTGTCCTCGACATAGAATTGATTCATGCCATCGGTCAGAAATGTCTCGCGCGACAGGCTTTCGATGGCAGTATTGTCGGATTTGTTAAAGAAATAACTGCCTGTCAACTTTAATTTATCGCCCCATTGGTCGGTGTAGTTAATGCCGAAAGACTGGGTAGTGGTAATACCGTTTTGCTGACCTACCAAAAAGTCACCGGCATTATTTCCCCTGCCCCGAAACGACCCCCCACCCCGGTTTCCACCTCTGCCCGAGCCACCTCCGAAGCCTCTTCTTCTGCGACTGCTGCCACTGCTTAAAACACCCAGCAAATCCTCATTGGAAAAATTTTGTTGGTTTACATTATTGGCCAGCCCTATGATGGAGATCCTTTTTTCATTGTCGAACTGGTTAATATTTCCTCCTGATTTATACCTTTCGTCGGTCCCTCCCCCGCCATAAACCTGTCCGAAGACGCCATTTCTCATCTCCACCTTGGTAACTATATTAATAGTTTTTGTCGTTTGCCCATCGTCAAATCCCGAAAACTGCGACTGCTCACTTGCCTGGTCAAAGACTTCGATTTTATCAATTACTTCTGCGGGCAAATTTTTAAGGGCCAGGTTGGGATCCTCTCCAAAAAACTCACGGCCGTCCACAAGCACTTTTTGTACATTTTCGCCCTGGGCCTGCACCGTGCCGTTTTCGACCACGATACCCGGCATTTTAGTAATCAGATCTTCGGCGCTGGCGTCCGGGCTGGTTTTATAGGCCCTGGCATTAAATTGCGTCGTATCCCCTTTGGTTGTCACCGGTACCACCTTTTCCTCAATAACCACTTCATTCAATTGGGTAGCATCCTTTTTTAATGTCAAAATGCCCATATCTCTGGACTCGCCCGTTAAACTTACCACCTGTTTCCGAAGTTGATAGCCCAGGTAACTTATTTGTAGCCTGTAATCACCTTTGTCAAGTTTTTCAAACCTGAAGTTGCCGTTCACATCAGAAACCGCGTAAAAAAGTCTGGTTGTATCACTGGTTTTATTGAGAATCAGGTTAGCGCCAATAAGTGGGTTTTCCTCCTCGTCGTCTGTGATTTTTCCAGATATCACGCCATTTTGCGCCATACCGTCCAGAAAAACCAAACAGCACCACGATAGAATAAGACAATTTTTAATCATTCCCGGGAGTTTTGAAGTTGTTGAAGTTAATTTAACATCGTTTTATTTGAGTTGATATAGCGTAACCGCCAACGGCTTTCAGGTGCCAGCTCCTGAGGATCTCTTCTTCCTCTTCCCCCTTCTTTCTTGCCTTTTCTCCTCCATGAGGGTCTGGTATTTTTTAAATTGCTCTTCGGTAAAAATGTTTTGCATGGCTTTTTCCTTCTCTTCCCTTAATGCCATCATTTTGCCCCTCATTTCCTCGCGATCTCCGGTTCTGTTAGCCATTAAATCCTTTACCGAAGCCGCAAAATCCTCGTTGACTTTCGTTACTTTTTCCTTTTGCTTTTCTGTCAACCCTTCTATGTTTGCAAAAACAAGCTCATTTTCCCTTTTTACCATGGCATCGGGATCCATTCTGGGTTGGGCCATGACGGTTACTGATAACATCAGGCAACCAATGACTGATGCCGGTAAAAATATCCTGTTCCTTTTCATATGATTTAAGATTTGCATGCTTGATTTACGTTTGTTTTTCTAAACATATGCATAAATGAAAAGCCTGTAAAATCAATTCAACCTATGCCCGGGATTTTTCAACCAAAGGCCGGTTTTGTTCAGTATAGACCTAATTGAGGTCATTCATATACTGTCATCGGGGGCAATTGTCAATCTGGTTGAGGAAAACTGTTCGATCGTTGAAAAATCCAGGCATTTGATTGAAAAACAAATCTTAATCATTTAAAAGTGTGTAACTTTATCCAATGGTCAGGTTTGATTCGGATCTAAAAAAGACAATGCTGCACCTTTTATTTTGGTTAGGCTATTATGTGCTGGCATTCTATTGGTTTGCACAGGTCAATGACCCAGAGATCGCGGCTTTGATCAGCTTCAGGATCGTATTCATACATGGCTTGCTTTTTTATCTTAACACCTATTTTCTGCTTCCCCGCTTTGTGGAAAGAGGGCAATACCTGATCTACCTGGCAGCTGTAATTTTGTTGATCATGGCCATATTCTATCTCATCAAATTTTCCAATGAATGGCTACCTTTCCGTGATCATATGGGTGGTTTTCGAAGAGTAAAAAGACCCGCGCTTTTTCCAAGAATATTTTTCGGACGTGGTTTATATGTTAGCTTCGCTTCATCGCTGGCCATATTATTTATCAGCAGCACCTATTGGATAAACGCACAAAGCCAGAAAAGAAAGCAGCAGGCCATTGCGCTTAAAAGCGAAAACCTGGAGGCTGAAATGAAATTTCTGAAATCTCAAACCAATCCCCACTTTTTGTTTAACGCCCTTAACAATATTTATGCATTGTCTTACACCCAGGCACCGGCCGCACCGGAAATGATCATGAAACTTTCCGAGATGTTACGCTATGTCTTATATGAAAGTAACGGGAAGAAGGTTCCACTGGCCAAGGAAATAGAATATATTAAAAACTATATTGCCTTTCAAACACTTAAAATCGAGGGTGAGGCAGATATTAAAGTAAACCTGGAAAATGCCGACCCAAACATTGAGGTGGAGCCCATGTTATTTATTCCCTTTATCGAAAACAGTTTTAAACATAGCAAAATTGAAAAAGGCAGCGGAAGTTGGATTGACATCAACCTGTCTTCGGAAGGTGGCAAAATTGCGTTAAAAGTAAGTAACAGTATACCAAAAGAAGCGTTTACCAAAGACCAGACCGGTGGCATAGGACTTGCTAACAGCAAAAAGAGACTGCAACTACTATATCCTGACAGGCACCAGCTTGTTATTCAGCAAGAAGAAAATTCATTTAGTGTCAATCTAACCATTTATTCATCATGATCCTGAATTGCATTGTAGTAGATGATGAATATCCCGCCAGGATTTTGATGAAGGAATACATCGGACAAGTGGACCATTTAAATTTGCTGGGGGCTTTCAGCAATCCGATCGAGGCGCTTAATTACCTGCAGGATCAAGCCGTAGATCTGATATTCCTGGATATTCAAATGCCTGAATTATCCGGGTTGGGATTTATAAACGCCCTCGAGACAAAGCCAATGGTAATATTAACAACGGCGTATGCCGACTATGCGTTGGAGGGGTATACATTGAATGTTATCGACTACTTACTAAAACCTATTAAGTTTGACAGGTTTTATCAATCAGTATCGAAGGCAAAAGAACTGTTGACACTAAAAACCAAGCCTTCCCACCACCAGGAAACGCCAACCCCTAATGCCAGGGAACACATAATTGTCAAGTCGGACAGAAAAATATATCGGATCCTGCTAAAAGATATTTATTTTATTCAGGGGCTCCGGGAATATGTTACCTTTCACACGGTACAGGGTAAAATCATCAGCCTCGACTCTTTGAAAAGATTGGAGGGCACCCTGCCCCCATCCCGGTTTATGCGGGTACATAAGTCTTACATCATTAACAAATTAAAGGTGGAATCACTGCATGGTAACAATTTGGTGATAAATGGTGTAGACATACCGTTCAGCAAAAACCTGAGAGAAAAAATATTAAAAATTGTGTTTAGCTAAAGTATTTTGCTGAAATTTTTCACCCGGGTTGCTTTCATACCCAAAAATTCGTAGCTTTTATATTATAAACTAATCCTTCCTGGAAATGGGCAATCTGATCAGACTATTAGCCTATCTGGCTAACATCACCATCTTATTTCTTTTTATGACATTTATACTCAGCTGTGGGGATGATGACGATGAGCCGGACCCCGGAGAGGCAAATTTCAGCCCTCTTGAAGAAAAAATACTTGTGGGCAACCAGATCACTTTCCAGGATAGATCAACAGGCTCCGTATCGTCCTCGAATTGGGAATTTGAAGGTGGTACCCCAAGTAGCTCCACTGATCTAAACCCAGTTGTGACCTACAATCAGCCTGGTACTTTCAAGGTGACATTAACCGCAACGGACGCCTTCGGGGATAAGACTACCAAAGAAGGTGTCGTTCAAGTGCTGGCGGAAGCGACAGCGGATTTCACGGCAGACGTAACCACGATAAATGTCGATGGCCAGGTAGTATTTACAGCCTCGCCTTCAGGCCCTGTGGAAGACCTGACATGGAACTGGTCCTTTGAAGGTGGGATCCCCGCCACTTCCACGGAATCGACGGTTACGGTCACCTATATAGTGCCTGGGAAATTGGATGTCAGCCTTACCGTTTCCAATGAACTAAGTACAGATACCGAGCTGAAAACAGAATATATCACCGTGGTACCCGCACCTGAAAGTGTTGTGTGTTTTCCTACCGAAACGACGGGTTCAGATGGCACTTCCAGCTCTTTTACTTACGACATTGATTTCAGATGGCAACGTTTGGATGAATTTCTCAATGATGACCTGGTTAATTATCTTCTGGCGAGCTATGCCGATGACAGATTGGACAAAGTTGAAAAGTTTGACGCGCTGAACCAACTGATCACCACTGAAACATTTTTATACAATGACGATGGCCAGGTCTCCCGTTACAGCCTTTTTGACGAAACAGGAGCGCCTCAGTTCTTCACCGATTATACCTACGAGGCAGGATCGGAAAATCCCATCACATCAATTACACAACAAAGTGACGGAGTTGGTGGATTCACCGCTTTCGATGTTACTTACGAATATGATGACAACGATAACGTTGCCCTCGAAACCTTCAATCTTTTTGGTACAAATACCCTGGCGTTAACAGTCGCGTACGAATATGATGACAAAAACAATCCTTTTAACACTTTAAAGTTCGCGCCACCGCCCATCGGCAATAATGTCAATAATATTATCTCTATTACTACTACCGATGCCAATGATAATGAGGTAGACAAAAAAACCTTTGAATTTACTTATAACCTGGAAGGATACCCGGCCACCGTCAAACAAACCAATTTTGATTTGTCTACTGTGACTTTCACCAATACATATAACTGCCCTGAAGATTAAAAATGTCTGGCAAATTAATTTTGCAAGGCGAGTGACCAAAAATTCCCGGCGCAATTTATGGTCTATTCCCTATAGGCCATGGGCGTTCCTTTCTCAAAATCGCTTTTTGAGATTTTTACACCATTCAGCTCTGCACTATCCCAATCCTGGACTATTTTCCATTGACCATCGATCATTTTCGTAACAACATGAAACCGGGCATAGTATTCTTTCACTTCCTCCCCAGGCTTTTGCACGGTAATTTTGTAATAGCCCACCTCGTACACAACGCCTTCTCCCACATTTCTTTCCTCAAACCAGAAGTCGATGGTCCTTTTATCGCCTCGTTCCCGGGCCATGGCAAAACCGGTTACAATTCCCTCTTTGTATTGACTGCCGCTTTTGACACCCCATTTACTTGCCCTGAGCACATTGTCGGCATGTAAGGCGTTAAATGATTCTGTATCGAGCGCCTCCCAGGATTTTACAAAAGGTTTCCAAACCTCCCGATCGATGGTCTCAATAATAGCTTCCTTGTCCTGGGCATTGAGTTGGGGAAGCGTGATAAAAAAAGGTGTTAGGGTAAATACAAAATACAATGATAATTTTTTCATAGGTTTAATTTTTTAAAACAAAACAAATCGCTGATTACCAAAAAACATCTCAGGATTATAATGTTGGGATTGTATTTATGATTTTTGGCCCCGCTTTTTAAATTGAGACGGCGTCTGACCGGTGTGTTTTTTGAAAGTACTGTTGAAAGTAGACAATCCGTTAAAGCCGCTATCAAATCCGATACTGGCTATTTTAAGATGGGCCTTTTGGGGATCCGTTAATTGGATTTTGGCCTCTTCTACACGATGTTCGTTGATATATTCGGAAAAACTTTTTTGATATTTCTGGTTGATGGCCTGACTTAAATGGTACGGTTTTACGTTAAGCTGCCCCGCTAAAGATTGTAAAGTAAGATCGGGATCTTTGTAGGGCTTGTGCTCTATCATTAATGTTATTAGATCCTGAATTGTACTTTCATATAGTCTCTGGTTTAAGGAAGTGCCCTGGTATTTTGTCTGTAACAAGGAATTTGTTCGTTTCTGTTTCAATAGAATCATAGAAACCACATAAATACCTATCGCATACAATACGGCACCCCCAATATAACCCAGGTACTTAAACAACGCCGGGGAATAGGCTAATAAAAGTATGCCCGTTATTAATAACAGGCTTCGCAACCAGGTAAGGGTCGTCCGGGCAGATCCCTGTTCTTTTTGCCAATGGCTTTGTCGCGGGAGATAACAGGCCCTGAAAGCCAGCAAGTAATAGGTCAATATAGAAATATAGGAAAGCCATAGTCCCACATCCCGCCAGAACGGCCATTGAATATGATAACTTCCAAACAATAACAACAAGTAAGGCGCAAAATGCCAAAGGTGTACCTTTCGGAACTTAAAATCCGTTCGCAGCCTTGCCAGAAAATACAAATAAAACAACGGGCCTATGGCAAATTGGTGGGTAATACCAAAATTCACTAAAAATCGCCATAGGAAGGGCGCCATGGAAAACTGCGGGTCAATATCGCTGGCATGTACTATGATGTTTTTGGCAATACGAATACTGGTCGCTATCAGCAGCAGGGAAAAAAGGCGGTTGAAGGTGAATTTATTTCTGAACCAAATAAAAACTGCAAACAGAAAACCCTGAAAGGTACCAAAGATTGCCAGAAGCGTTGTAAAGTCTATGCTGATCATACCCGTGATACCATAAGTGTTTAAAGGGCTTAAAGGTTGCTTGTGCCTGAAGTCAGCACGTAGAAACCCACGCAGACTTCCATAGGTCCACCCTTAATATACTAAAATACCGGCATTTTAGGATGGATTTAGTTATACCATTACGAAGTCTTCTATTTATAACGGAATCCAGGCAGTCCGCACACTCCATGCAGCCCAAAGGCATGTTTTGAGAACCTAAATAATGTACATTAACAAGTTCCTATTAGTCAGACAGTGCCATACACAATGATTTAAATAATCGGTCGTCCACAATGACGGCACCCGCCTGGATCATCTTGAACAGCTCTATTTCCCTTTTACCATCGTACGTCTTTTCTGAAGTGTAAACCTTTAAACCGGAGGGTGGGTCTACCATGGCATTCTTAATAAAATCGGGGTTGGTAAAATCGACATCTTTATCGGGTCCTGCAGACATGCCTACCAGCACCAGTTTATCTGCCAGGCACTGAAACACCTTTAATTCGCTACGCGTTCTGACCTCGAGGAATTTAACCTTTCGCATGATCCCTTCAAAAACAACATCACTAAATAACTCAATGATTTGCGCAGCTTTTTTAGAATCCTCCTGCTTAATTTTTTCCCAGTCATCGGCGGTGATGCCATTGACCACAAGGTAGTCAACAAATTCTTTTTCCAATTCCTTCAATTCTTCAAGGCTCAGCAGGCGATACTTTGGCATAGTGCAATTTGATAGATTTAATTACAAAATTAGAGATAAAGGTTAAAAAACTAAAATCCTTAATGGCCCTAACCGCGGCGGAAACAAGCTGTTATCCGATTGGTAATATCAAAAATCCGTGGAGTAATTAAAGTTTTGAAAATCCTTTTTATAGATCACCTTAATCATATTTTTGGTATCGGGATCCAGGTCTTTTACCTGGAGTTTTTTCATCGGGTTTTTATGCAGGTGTGGCAAAGACAGGTCATATGACCGCAGGAAAGCTTCCAGTGCCGCATAATCCTCTTCAAGTTTAAATATTTTAATTCCTTCCAGGCCTTCTACAAAGCCGGACTGCGGCCGGAAATGCATGTCTTTGACAAAATCCGGTATCTCTTTGATCCTTTTTACAAATTGTGCAATGGATAAATTAGGATTGATAATCCGAAACAGATAATCCTGATAATAGTAGAAGTCTTTTTGTACGGGCAGACATTTGTCATGGTAGCAGGAGATCAACCGGTTGACAGGATTTCTGACCACGGTAAAGCAAGTGTAGTCAGCAAAAAGTGAGGGCCTGATATATTGTTTCCCTAAATTATGGATCTGATCCCAGGACAACCGGGCGATATCCAGGTTGGGATATTGTTTTTGCAAAATGGCTCCCTGGAGTGATGTGCAGCCACTTTTCGAGATTCGCACATAAGCCAGTTTTTTCTCAGGCCAGTGGTATATATAAGTGGGCCATCGCTTTTGCGCCCTGTAATAACTGACCAGGGCAATCAAAGGGCCAATGAATGGGATAGGCAGAAGAGATCTGGCAAGTTTAGCTTTTTTTGGATTAACCTTTTTAACTGGTTTGATCAGGTGATTAATTTTTTCCAACTCATCCTGCTGGAATTGTTCGTAGTTATATGATGGAATGGTAGGTGAGCCATGTTTCAAAATTACCTTTATTAATGAAAACCAGTCTCCAGTATTCATCTTCTTCGTTTTCTTTTCTGGTCTTTCGGATTGTCGCGGTTGACCCGCAACTCCCTGCCATCAATTTCCATATCCCTGAACCTTGGCGCAAAGGATTTGGCTTTGGAAGCCTCCACTTCAAAGTAGGAACATCGCTTTTCCATATTGACATTGGTGATATGGTGCGCTTCCACCTTTCCTACATCGCAAAGAAAGGCTAAAAGCTCCCCCTTGCTGGTCTGATCCATTTTGCCAATATTGACAAAGAATCGCAGGCCATTTTGGCCGGAAGCGTTTTTCTTACCGGATCGCTTTTCCGTTTTCTCGTGTTTGTCTTTTTTGCCGTGCCGGGCAGGTTGTTGAAACTCCTTTTCCTCCAGGCTGCTCAATTTATTCAGCTCCTGGCTTATCACTTTTTGCACAAACGTTTCGACACCAATCTGGTCCACGTAAGCCATGGTGCGATCTATTAATTCGCCGGTGAGCGCCTCTGAAACTGCTGTCTCGTCCAACGCACTCTGCCAGGCTAGCACATGCTGTTTTTTAACCTCTTCGACCGTGGGAATAGGCATCTCATTCAGCTCGAATTTAAGTTTTTTGGCATAAACTCTTAATTTCCGCTCTTCGCTGGCATTCATAATTGACAGCGACCATCCTTTTTTACCTGCCCTGGCTGTTCGCCCGCTACGATGCGTGTAAAAAGCCATTTCATCCGGCAAAGCAAAGTGGATCACGTGTGTCAAATCCTCTACATCAATACCGCGGGCCGCCACATCGGTGGCGATAAGCAGTCGTGTCCGGCGGCTTCGAAACTTGTTCATTACCGCATCTCTTTGATTCTGATTTAAATCGCCATGCAATGCGTCTGCCGGATAGCCGGATTTGTTTAAGCTATCAGCCAGTTTTTGCGTATCCCGCTTGGTGCGGCAGAATACAACACCATATAAATCCGGGAGACAATCGATAAACCTTTCCAGAACGGCTTGCTTATCGGTGGCTTTAACCACGCAATACCTATGATCAATATTTTTATTGATTTTTTGGGAGGAATTAACCGAAAATTCTACCGGTTTATGCATGAATGTCTTGACTATGGCCCTTATATCGGAAGCCATGGTTGCTGAAAACAGCCAGATATTTTTCTCCTGGTCCGCATAAGCAAGTATTTCATAGATTTCCTCCTTAAAGCCCATATTCAGCATTTCATCGGCTTCATCTAAAACAAAAGTCCGTACTTCGTCAAAAAATACCACCTTTCTTTTCAGCAGATCTTTTAACCTGCCCGGTGTAGCGACCAATATGTGTGGCGTATTTTTTTTAATGGCTTTAATCTGATTAATAATCGGAGCCCCTCCGTACACCACCTCTACATTGATATCCTTTCTGAAAGCAGAAAAGTCTTTAAGGCTTTTGGCGATTTGCTGTGCCAATTCCCTGGTTGGGGCCAGTATGACACCTTGTGTGCATGATTCTTCGGCCTCTATCAAATCCAGCATGGGCAGGCCAAATGCCGCCGTCTTACCCGTACCTGTCTGCGCCAGGCCTATTAAATCTGTTTGCTTTCCCAACAAGGTGGGAATTACCAAACGTTGTATTTCTGTGGGTTTTAAGATGGAAGATTCTGAAAGACTTTGTATCAACTCACCTGACAATCCCAACTCCTCGAATGTTTGCATCTGTTTTTAAATTAGCCGCAAAGGTAGGTAAAAGGGTTCAATAAGCAAATGGTTTGTCTAATAACCAAAGGTAGACTAGATGACCAGTCTTCTGCAAGGAAGGAATATCCTAAATCAGATGTTCGAATCCTCCATCAAAAAGTTCGATCGAGATCTAGTCATCCCGACTTCGGCCGTACGCTGTCGCTGAAGCTTTAGCGTAAGAGACCGGAGAAAGCTTCAGTGGAGAAACGAGGTTATGGCCGTCGGTGACCAGAGCCTGATAATGCGACGGCTGACTTTTTATAACCTATTGAAATAAGGTAGATACCTTGTTATTGATCTGTTTAAGTTGCCAAACCATTAACTAACCATCAAGTTACCCTATGGCCATCCTAAAAATATCCAACCTGTTTCATTAATTAATTTGGAACCGGTGGTTGATACCTGTATACTATTCAATAGGTATTTTGCTTATAAAATAAGGGTTTTACCAAATTTGTTAATTCAGCAATTCTGCTCTGACGATTGGTTTTCTTTTTCAGGAACTTTATCCCTTTAAACGAAAACCGGTTACCGAAGAAAGGAAGATGAAAACACTATTATTATTATCAATTTTAATGACCAGTCATTTATACGTTAAAAGTCAAACTATGACATTTAACAGTGGAGCCTCAGAATCGGGGTTTAGTTTTGGTGGTTGGTCAGCCATAGGAGGAGCCATTTACCTTTCAAACCTGGCAAATCCGGCAACAGTAACCAAAAATAGTGGTACCTGGAATTTCACCTCGTTTACCGTTGGTCCTTTTACAGGGGCAAATAATATGAGAGTTACTTCAAACTTAGGTGATTCTTATAATTACAGCACAGCAAGCGCAGGTACCCATACACTTAATTGGACGGGCATAACGAGTGTCACATTTACCAGAATAAGTGGTAGTGGTGCTTCGGCTGACCACGATAATTTTGTTTACTCGGTTGCTTCTTCCTGCGTGGATCCCAGTGTTCCAACCGTTACCTACAGCCCAGCCACGGTTTGTAATGGAAATAGCGCGACACTAAATATTTCAGGTTCGCTAAACAGTGCTACACAATGGAGCATTTATACTGGTTCGTGCGGCGGTACTTTTATTGGAAATACGTCTTCTTCTACATTTCTGGTTACACCAGCGGCTCCAGGCACAACTTACTTCATTCGGGGAGAGGACGGTGCAGGCTGTGTTGATGAATCAAAAATATCCTGTGGGTCGGTTACCATTACAACAACGACAGACAAAACTGCTCCGGTTGCTGATGCAGTAAGCCTTTCAGATATTACGGCCCAATGCACCGTAACCTCCTTAACGGCGCCTACCGCTACCGATAATTGTATTGGCAGCATCACAGGCACGCATAATGCCTCCCTTCCCATTACCGCGCAGGGAACCACCACTGTCACATGGACCTTCGATGACGGACATGGGAACACTTCCACTCAAGATCAAAATGTGGTGATCGATGATAGAACAGCTCCGGTTGCTGATGCAGTAAGCCTTTCAGATATTACGGCCCAATGCACCGTAACCTCCTTAACGGCGCCTACCGCTACCGATAATTGTATTGGCAGCATCACAGGCACGCATAATGCCTCCCTTCCCATTACCGCTCAGGGAACCACCACTGTCACATGGACCTACGATGACGGACATGGGAATACTTCCACACAAGACCAGAATGTGGTGATCGATGATACAATGGCGCCGATAGCTGATGCTGTAAGTCTTGCAGATGTAACCGCCCAATGCACCGTAACTTCCTTAACCGCGCCTACGGCTACAGATAATTGTGCTGGCAGCATCACAGGTACGCATAATGCCACACTTCCCATTACCACTCAGGGAACAACCACTGTCACATGGACCTTTGATGACGGTCATGGAAACACTTCTACCCAAGACCAAAATGTGGTGATCGATGATACAACGGCGCCGGTGGCTGATGCAGTAAGCCTTTCAGATGTAACCGCCCCATGTACCGTAACTTCCTTAACCGCGCCTACGGCTACCGATAATTGTGCAGGAAGCATCACTGGCACGCATAATGCCACACTTCCAATTACCGCGCAGGGAACCACCACTGTCACATGGACCTTTGATGATGGCCATGGAAACACCTCCACACAAGACCAAAATGTGGTGATCGATGATACAACGGCGCCGATAGCTGATGCTGTAAGCCTTTCAGATGTAACCGCCCAATGCACCGTAACTTCCTTAACCGCGCCTACTGCTACCGATAATTGTGCTGGCAGCATCACAGGTACGCATAATGCCACACTTCCCATTACCGCGCAGGGAACAACCACAGTTACATGGACCTTTGATGACGGACATGGGAATACTTCCACACAAGACCAGAATGTGGTGATCGATGATACAATGGCGCCGATAGCTGATGCTGTAAGTCTTGCAGATGTAACCGCCCAATGCACCGTAACTTCCTTAACCGCGCCTACCGCTACCGATAATTGTGCTGGCAGCATCACAGGTACGCATAATGCCACACTTCCCATTACCGCGCAGGGAACCACAACAGTTACATGGACCTACGATGATGGACATGGGAATACTTCCACACAAGACCAGAATGTGGTGATCGATGATACAACGGCGCCGGTGGCTGATGCTGTAAGCCTTTCAGATGTAACCGCTCAATGCTCGGTAACTTCATTAACCGCGCCCACCGCTACCGATAATTGTGCTGGCAGCATCACAGGTACGCATAATGCCTCCCTTCCAATTACCGCTCAGGGAACCACAACAGTTACATGGACCTACGATGACGGACATGGGAATACTTCTACCCAGGACCAAAATGTGGTGATCGATGATACAACGGCGCCAATAGCTGATGCTGTAAGCCTTTCAGATGTAACCGCCCAATGCACCGTAACTTCCTTAACCGCGCCTACGGCTACCGATAATTGTGCTGGCAGCATCACAGGTACGCATAATGCCACACTTCCCATTACCGCGCAGGGAACCACCACTGTCACATGGACCTTTGATGACGGACATGGAAACACTTCTACCCAGGACCAAAATGTGGTGATCGATGATACAACGGCGCCGATAGCTGATGCCGTAAGCCTTTCAGATGTAACCGCTCAATGCTCGGTAACTTCATTAACCGCGCCCACCGCTACCGATAATTGTGCTGGCAGCATCACAGGTACGCATAATGCCACACTTCCCATTACCGCGCAGGGAACAACCACAGTCACATGGACCTTTGATGACGGACATGGAAACACTTCTACCCAGGACCAAAATGTGGTGATAGATGATACAACGGCGCCGGTGGCTGATGCTGTAAGCCTTGCTGATGTAACCGCCCAATGCACAGTAACCTCCTTAACGGCGCCTACGGCTACCGATAATTGTGCTGGTAGCATCACAGGTACACATAATGCCTCCCTTCCAATTACCGCACAGGGAACAACCACTGTCACATGGACCTTCGATGATGGCCATGGGAACACCTCCACTCAAGATCAAAATGTGGTGATCGATGATACAACGGCGCCGGTGGCTGATGCTGTAAGCCTTGCAGATATTACTGCCCAATGCTCGGTAACTTCCTTAACTGCGCCCACCGCTACCGATAATTGTGCAGGAAGCATCACAGGTACGCATAATGCCTCCCTTCCCATTACCGCGCAGGGAACCACCACTGTCACATGGACCTTTGATGATGGCCATGGGAACACCGCCACGCAAGACCAAAATGTGGTGATCGATGATACAACGGCGCCGGTGGCTGATGCTGTAAGCCTTGCAGATATTACTGCCCAATGCTCGGTAACTTCATTAACCGCGCCCACCGCTACCGATAATTGTGCTGGCAGCATCACAGGTACGCATAATGCCACACTTCCCATTACCACTCAGGGAACCACCACTGTCACATGGACCTTTGATGACGGTCATGGGAACACCGCCACACAAGACCAGAATGTGGTGATCGATGATACAATGGCGCCGGTGGCTGATGCTGTAAGCCTTGCTGATATTACTGCCCAATGCACCGTAACTTCATTAACCGCACCTACAGCTACCGATAATTGTGCAGGAAGCATCACTGGCACGCATAATGCCTCCCTTCCAATTACCGCACAGGGAACAACCACTGTCACATGGACCTTTGATGACGGTCATGGAAACACTTCTACCCAAGACCAAAATGTGGTGATCGATGATACAACGGCGCCGGTGGCTGATGCTGTAAGCCTTTCAGATGTAACCGCCCAATGCACCGTAACTTCCTTAACCGCGCCTACGGCTACAGATAATTGTGCTGGCAGCATCACAGGTACGCATAATGCCACACTTCCCATTACCACTCAGGGAACAACCACTGTCACATGGACCTTTGATGACGGTCATGGAAACACTTCTACCCAAGACCAAAATGTGGTGATCGATGATACAACGGCGCCGGTGGCTGATGCAGTAAGCCTTTCAGATGTAACCGCCCCATGTACCGTAACTTCCTTAACCGCGCCTACGGCTACCGATAATTGTGCAGGAAGCATCACTGGCACGCATAATGCCACACTTCCAATTACCGCGCAGGGAACCACCACTGTCACATGGACCTTTGATGATGGCCATGGAAACACCTCCACACAAGACCAAAATGTGGTGATCGATGATACAACGGCGCCGATAGCTGATGCAATAAGCCTTGCAGATATTACGGCCCAATGCTCGGTAACTTCCTTAACTGCGCCTACCGCTACCGATAATTGTGCCAGCAGCATCACTGGCACGCATAATGCCACACTTCCAATTACCGCGCAGGGAACCACCACTGTCACATGGACCTTTGATGATGGCCATGGAAACACCTCCACACAAGACCAAAATGTGGTGATCGATGATACAACGGCGCCGATAGCTGATGCAATAAGCCTTGCAGATATTACGGCCCAATGCTCGGTAACTTCCTTAACTGCGCCTACCGCTACCGATAATTGTGCCAGCAGCATCACTGGCACGCATAATGCCACACTTCCAATTACCGCGCAGGGAACCACCACTGTCACATGGACCTTTGATGATGGCCATGGAAACACCTCCACACAAGACCAGAACATCATTATAACCGAAATAGATAATACCGTTTCCCAGGATGGTTTTACACTCACCGCAAATGCCATTGGGCATAGTTATCAATGGTTAGATTGTAATAACGGGAATTCGGCAATCACCGGAGAAACTAATCGAAGCTTTAGTTCTGAAGTCAGCGGAAGTTATGCTGTTGAAATTAGTGGTGAAGGCTGCTCTACAACTTCTGAATGCGTTAACATGGCATTGGTATTGGGGATTGATGACACTTTTGGGCCAGATGTCAATTTATTCCCAAATCCAACCAAAGACAATGTGTTTATAACATTTCCGAAAAATTTAACAGATATTCGTATTTCAATTGTTGATGCTGCTGGTAAAGAGCAATATACGGCTAAATATACACTTGGAAAACGAATCGAATTACCGACAAAAGATCTCGTTGCGGGAGTATATTATATTCACGTTATAAGTGAGGGACAAGAAAAAGCATTTTTGTTAATTAAGGAGTAGATTTATATGCTTACGCACTGCCACGAATTTGGCTTGGCAGATACTCACTTCTGGCCAAAAATGGATCGCATCACCAGCATCCCAAAGTCCTCCTGATATTGTCAGCTTACAGATTAAACTAATATTGGTAAATCGGCCAATTGTCTTCAAACTGATTACCGGAAGCCATACCCGCTTCATCCATTTCATTGACAAGGCATTTTCTTAAAGCATCGGTAACGGCTTCTTCATTCAGATCCTGTCCTATAATCACCAACTCATTCATCCGGTCGCCCCATTTTTTATCCCATTTTTCCATAATTTCCTGCTGATTTTCCATGTATGCCTGGTTCACGGCCCTTTCTCTGATGGGTACTGAAGCCCACCAGCGACCGTAGGGTTCGGCTTTGAGTGAACCGCCGGCCTGACTCCATAACAAGGCTTGATCAGAACGCGAAGCCAGCCAGAAAAGTCCTTTACTTCGTATAATATTGCCAGGCCATTTATGATTAACATATTCCCAAAATCGCTCAGGATGAAAAGGTCTGCGCTCCCTGAAAACAAAAGAAGAAATACCATACTCCTCTGTCTCAGGAATATGTTCATTATTCAGCTCTTTGATCCATCCGGCCGCCTGTTCAGCCCGCTCATAATCAAACAAATTGGTATTAAGTATCGCCTTAGGATCTACTTTACCATAAGAGGTTCTGATGATACGGGCCTCCGGATTAAGTTTTATGAGCATGCCTTCGAGCAACCGTAATTGTTCCTCATCCACGAGATCAGTTTTATTGAGAAGAATTACATTGGCAAACTCCACCTGATCGGTAAGCAGGTTAACGATCGTACGCTGATCTTGTGGATCGTCATTCAGGTTGCGGTCCAGGATTGTATCGGCACTACCAAAGTCTTTGAAAAAGTTGAAGGCGTCCACCACCGTGACCATCGTATCCAGGCGGCTGAATTTTGTGAGATCAAAAAGCTCATCACCGGTAGCGAAGGAGAAACTTTGGGCAACAGGAATAGGCTCAGATATTCCGGTGCTTTCAATGAGCAGATAATCAAATTTCTTCATCTTGGCTAATTTCTCCACCTCAATTATCAGATCTTCTCTGAGGGTGCAGCATATACATCCGTTGCTCATTTCCACCAATTTCTCATCTGTACGCGAAAGATTTATCTCATTCTGAACCAATTGGCTGTCCACATTCACCTCGCTCATATCATTAACGATCACAGCTACTTTTAGTCCATGTCTGTTGTGCAAAATATGGTTAAGCAGCGTAGTTTTACCTGCTCCCAGAAAACCACTGAGCACGGTTACTGGTAACTTTTTAATTCCTAACATTTTATTTCGAATATTTTTAGTCATGTAAATAATTTGGAAATGGGATGGGAGGCTGTTTTACCCACCTTCGGTTGATCGGCCAGGGTAATGTCCTCTATTCGACCTGCCTTAAGTAAAAAATGCCGGCCCGCAAAATGTACATCACATAACAACGAAGTGTGTAAGGCAATAAAGTCCAAATGGCGTCCTGCAAATTGATTCTTCACGTTTTAAAGTTTTGTTAAATGCAATATAGTCGCAAATATAGGGGTTTATATACAAAATGCAACATTGTTGCATCTATTGATTCCAGTTATTATTTTTGTGCATAAAAAGAGAGGAAATGTTCAGAGCCCGATCGCCGTTTTTTGCTTACAATAAGTCTGCCTATTTCCGCTTCCCGGATTTTAATCTTGCGTCTTCAGTGAGTGATGACCATTAAAGGCAAGCTGAAACTTAATCAGGATGATCTATACCAATATAACTATGTACTGGAGGAAACCGAGGCGCTTAAAGAATAATTTCAATACCTTTACAGAACATTAGATTTTCAAACTAATCTTTGTTGTAGACCGTTAATATTGATAAAAATCATTATACTAGGGATATGGATAATAAAAAATTGATTGGTGACTTATTGCATGCACATGGCTTGAAGAAGACTCCTATTAGAACGGAAATGCTGGCGTTGTTTATGGATCATGATTTTGCACTTTCAGCCAGCGGTATAGTGGCTAAAATGACTGCCGGACATGACCGGGTGACAATCTACCGGGCATTAAGTTCTTTTGAAGAGCACGGCATATTACACCGCGCATCGGAAGATGGTCAGGGTATCAAATATGCATTATGTGGGCAACATTGCCCGGATGAACTGCATACGGACAAACACGCTCATTTTATCTGTGATGAATGCCACCAGACTTATTGTTTGGAAGATGTGAAAGTACCTGAAGCCAAAATATCCAATGAGTTTTCTGTTACCGGTGCAAATTACACCATTAGCGGGATCTGTAAACAATGTAATGGCTGATCGGGAAAAATGAGTGGATCCTGGGAAACGCATTACCGTCATTTTGAGGGGAAAAAGATACCTCCTGCCGCAACACTATCCAAAGCTCTGGACCTCTTTAATGAGGCAGAATATCCTGTACAAAATCGGCTTGCCATAGATTTGGGCTGTGGCAATGGGATTGATACACAGGCTATGATTCAGCAGGAATGGCAGGTACTGGCCATTGATCAGCAAGAGGAGGTGCTCCGTCAGCTGCACCACGATATTCCCTTTCATAAAAAGAATTCCCTGACCACGCTTTGCCGGTCTTTTGAAGATCTGTCTGAACTCCCGGAGAGTACATTGGTAAATGCCACCTTCAGCCTGCCTTTTTGCAAACCTGATAGGTTTCACCACTTGTGGCAATTTATTGTCAACAGCCTGCTGCCGGGAGGTCGCTTTGCCGGACATTTTTTCGGCGTGGAAGACTCCTGGAAGGACAATCCTGATATGACCTTTCATCAGTCTTTTGAAGTGCAGCAACTACTCTCAGGTTTTACTATAGAAGCATTTCAGGAAATAAATAAAGATGGCAAGACCGTTTCTGGCAAAGACAAGCACTGGCATGTGTTTCATGTGGTCGCCAGAAAAAATTTGATGTGATCAACTTTGCATGGGTACACCTTGTTGGAATTTTTGCATCTTCAAGGCGAGCAATATCCAAAGTGATACGGCAAAGCCTATATTTTCAATAACCAATGCATAATAGATCCCATCTAACCCCCTAAAATAAGGAATGAACAGGATCAGCGGAATAAATAATATTAATTGCCGCGCTAAAGACAAAAGGGTCGCTTTTTTGCCTTCCCCAATGGCCTGAAAAAAGATCATTGCGCTTGTAGATACGGGTAAAAATGGTAAAGCCACCAAAACAAATCTCAAATAATTCAATTCTTCATTGGTTACCGGTGCATCCGGAATCATAAAGCCAATAAAGGTTCCGGGAAAAAGCACCAACGGCAGAAGCAGGAGGCACATCAAAGATATTCCCGCCAGTCGGAATGTCATGGCAGCCTGAATGCACCTTTTCAATTCGAAAGCTCCGAAATTAACCCCCACCACCGGCTGCAGAGGTTGCAGTAAGCCCATTGCCGGTACAGCAACAAAGGAAAACAGTCGAAAGATGGCACTGAAAACTATCAGATCGTGGGCTGAGCCATACCAGGTGACCGACCGAAAAGCAATAAATTGCCGCAATACATTAGACAATTGCATGGTAAGAGCGGAAAAACCTACACTTGCAACATCCCGGATAATGTCTTTTTCAATCCTGACAGCAAATGTTCCGGTTTCAAAAGAGGCTTTTCCACGAATAAAATAAAGCGTGGTTAACACACAATACACCAGCATGCTGGCAATGCTACTCCAGGCTGCGCCCGCTATTCCAAGGCCAAGCAAATCAATAAATATGGGCGTAAATATAATATTGATAACCACAGCGGTAACAGTATAGGTCATAGCCTGCCGGATCCGTCCTTCCGAACGGATCAATCCATTGGCAGCAAGCCCGTAAATACTAAAAAACAGACCAAATACGTAAACTTTCAGGTAGGACACTCCTGTCTGATAAACGGCCCCCTCTGCACCCATGAAGGAAACAGCTTCATCCGTCAGCAGCAGTCCTAATAGCGTCAAAATAACTGAAGAGATCAGCGAAAGCGCCAGTAGATTGGGAATCACTTTTCGCTGAACAGATTTATTGGTAGCCCCAATAGCTCTGCTTAGAACAGAAGATGAACCCGCCGCTATGAAACCTGTTACGCTGGATACTATTAAAGTAAGGGGAAACAAAAGGGATACTCCCGCAAAACCTTCCGCGCTTACCAGGTTACCCAGATATACTGAATCCACCAGTGAATTAATGGACAATACCATCATTCCCAGGATGCCTGGCAGTGAAAGTTTTCTCATTAACTTCCACGGGCTGTCTTTGAGTAAGTCAGGCTGCCTGGACAAATCAGAACTGTTTAAGGAAAGTAATCTTACCGATCAATTGCTGCTCCTCAAAGGGCCGTTCCAACCCGTCAATGCGGTTATCATTGAAAACCAGGTAGATAAATGACAAAGGACGGTATTCCCAACTGCCACGGATGTTCCAGCGTCCCTGATCGTCAAATGTATTGTACTGATAAAAGGCCGACAACTGTAAGCGTGGACTCAGGGCAAACCGCGATCCAATGGTGGTGAGGTGCGTTTTTAGGTTTTCATTACCTTCTCCAAGGTTTTCCAGGTTATTGTATTCATAGTCTACCGTCAGGGCCGCATGAGGAATCGGGGCAAATCTGAGTCCTCCCTCTATGGTAGTCCGGGTTCCATTGTAAAACTTTCCCCAGTTGAGCTTTCCCGACAATGAAAATTTAGCCGATCTATCCGTATTAAAATTGATTTGATGACGGGTATAGTAATAATTATCCTGTGCAATGGAAATGCCTAGCGGGGCAAAATTAAAATTGATGTTTTGCCACGTGGGGAAAATGGCATATTGAAAAAAACTGCCGTTGGTGAAAATCAGATAAATGGGAAATAGGTAAATACTCCCCTGCTGGAAATTGCCCGGATCGCTGGCGTCGTGATAGTAGTTGAAAAAGGCGCCGGGGTCAAAGCGCCTGATCCATGGAATGTTTTTTGGCCGCCAGATAAAATATCCACCCGGATTGTGCCAGATCACATTTTTTTGGAAAACAAAGCCCATATCCGGATTGTAATCTTCGGATACAAAATTGGTGAGCCAGCCGGCATAAAATTTATTGGTGCTATAGGCAGCAAAAATACTTCCTGCCAATCCAAGGGTATCATTCGAATTGTCGCGGGAGCCGGAAACCATATAAGTCACCGTCAGCTCATCTTTGGGACGAACCAATCCATCCACCGTGAGGGTGGTATTGTTGCTTTTTTGGGTACCTAATTCTCTCGATTGCTCATCCAACCTGTGGGTAACCATCACGCCGATATTATTCTCTTGACCATAGTTCTGTAAATAACGGGCTACTCCAAAGCTGGCAGCTGTCGAGTTGGGGGTCTCGGCCTGGTGAATGTACAACCCCGCAATTGCCTGATCTTCATTACGCATAGTGTAGCGGACGCCGCCATTTATGCGGGCAGGTTCAGCATTAAAGTTGCCCTGCAGCCCGATGGTACGGCTAAAGAAAGGTTTAATAGACCGGTTGCCTGCTCCCGCCCAGATGCCTGAATTTTCCAAAAAGAATTGTCGTCTTTCCGGAAAGAAAATGTTAAAACGCTCCAGGTTATTTACGGCTCTATCCACGTCTGCCTGGGCAAAATCCGTATTAAAGGTTAAATCCAGCACAGAACGTGGGTTGATAGCCCACTTTATATCTCCCCCCAGCTTCACATCTCCTTCGGAAGCACTTGTGCCGCCTTCCTCAACGTCATCATATTGATACAGAAAATAAGGCTCTATACGTACATTGGCGCTGGGGTCGGGCACTTTCAGTCCTTTGAGTTGAGCGGCATATGTCATCCGATAAGGAGAAAAAGACTGGGGAATGGCCGGAAAAACCGTTTGTTCGTAATCTCGCCTGGCCAGGCGGCTGAAGGTGATCCCCCAGGCAACAGAATCAGTGGCCTGCAACTGCTCATAACGAATGGATTTAAAGGGAATGGCAAATTCGGCAAAATATCCTGAGTCTGTGCGATGGGTCCTTACCGACCAGAGGGCATTCCAGTCGTTATCAGTGTTCTCATCATTAAAGTTTTGAAGATCCCGTTGATTGCCATAAGGTGTGGTTTGAAAGGATACACAATATTGTTTCAGGTTCTGTGGGTCGAGTTGAACAAAGAAAATATCATTTTCACCCCAACTGAAGTCCCTTCTTAAATCTTGTACACGCACACCTTTACGTCCAAGCGAATCTTTGCAAAAAGCCCCGATATAGAGGTTTTTGTTATCATACAAGACTTTTACACGTGTATCATACAGGTAATTACCTCCCTGACGGGGCTCCATACGGAAAAAATCGGAGACAGCTTCAGCATCATGCCAGTCAGCTTCCAGAAGCTTGCCATCTACTTTGATCCCTCCCATTGCCCTATGCGCATTCACCACCGGAGGGTTTTCCGAAGGCGGAAAGTTTTGGCCGTCCTGAGCCAGGCCGGTGTTAAGCTGAAAACAGATAAGAAAAAGTAAGAATAATCTCATAACATATTATTTCATTTTAATATAGCCGGTTATATAAACAACAACAGCCATCAACATAATTTTGCCAATGCCTGTCCAGATAGCACCCCAGCGGTCTTGAGTCCCGGGCATCTCAAATACCGGAAGATGCGAATAATCTTCCCGAAGTATGGGTTTATTCCAAAAGAGTCGATTGAAATAGAAATCGGTAATATCGCCGTGAAATTTTGCCAGGGACTCATGAAAACGCAAAAATGTGCGCAAGTCTGTTTTTACCATCTGCGCGTACAAATGCTGCATATTTACTGCCGGGCTGAGCCAGTAAAAGCGGGAGCTCCATTCGTTTCTCCTGATTACCTGTGCGGTGTAGCTATCTACCTCTTCTTTGCTATTGAGGTCTTTAAGAGAAGTGAAGGCCGCGTAGGCTTTTGACATAAGGTCATTATTTAATAAGCTGTCACTTCCTGCCAGCTTAGGCTTATGGGCCAGAAACTCCATGATTACCTCCCGGGCTTCCTCTTCATCGTTTTCGTTCTCCAGACTTGTCCGGCGCATAAGGCCGGCAAGGGTAGTGCTGCTCAATGGAAATTTCGTGGTAACGAGTACGTTGAGCAGGGCGGGTACAACAATGAGAAAAACCAGCCAACATCCGGCAGCCACAATAGCATTAAATGATGAGTTTTTGCGAAAACTTACAATCAGAAACATTAAGCCGAACCAAAAAATACAATAGGCCAACACGCCGGCGACCCAGGCGACTGCCGGTAATCTGTTTTGTTCAGCCAGTGGATTACCTGATGTAAGCAACCCTATTGAAGAGATCAGCAGGGCCAGACCGGTAACCACGGTAAAGTAAAAAGCCAGCCGTACCAGTATAATTTTACGGATAGTGACTGACTGGATTTGCAGAAGGGCTAACGTACCGTTTTCCCTTTCGGCTGAAAATAAACTGTAGCAAAAGGCGATAATAAGTAGTGGAAACAGGTAGATCAGTATAAAAGACAGATCAAAATTGCCCGTCATCAGGTTGACCGGGTTGGCGAGTTCATTTTCAAAAAGCTGGTAGTGCAGACTCATGCCGGTAAGGCGGTAATAATAACGGAACAGGTCCCGCTGACCAATGGCCAGGGATGCGTAATCGTGCGGCGGCAAAATGGCATGATAGCCATGCCGGAACCAGGCATACGCTGGCCGGGAGGCTATATCGTGCGTTTGCTCGGCTTCCAATGTATTCAGTTCTTCCTGAAAGCTTGCTTTGTACTCAAAAAATTCTTTTTCCTCCAGCGCTTTGACGGCCTCTATGGTCTGTCGATGCATGTTGATCTCCGACTGGCCATAGTAGATCGCATACATTCCAAAAGCGAAGGCAGCAGTCAGCATGAGCAACTGGAACCGGTTGCGGATGAAAGACTTCCACTCATAGTGGATCAGCGTTTGGGTCGTTTTATCCATGAAGTGGTTTCATTTTTCGATTGGAATAATTCAACAGTACAAATACTAACACCGTCCATATAAGCAGTGACAGAATCTCTAAATGGTAAAACTGAAGTAATTCTGCTGCCGTAGGTGTTTGATAGGTAAAATCATCTATTTCCTGCCATAAATCACTTTGGGCTTTATAGCCGTAAAATTCTCCATAGCGGGAATTCTCAGCCATATCGCCGTTCATCTTCCGGACCAGGTCCCTGCGGTAATCCTCTACTGCTTTTTCAAAATGGATGAAGGTGTACATGTCGGTTCCCGAAAGGGCCATGGACAAATGCTGTACGGCCAGGAAGGGATTAAAAAGACTGGCAATACTGCGGAGCCGGTTTTGCTGATGGAAGATCTCACGGAGTTTATTGAGGTGATGGTCATAGACCTTATTGCCATGATCTTCACCAGCCTGCATGCTCACCCCTTCAAAGTTTAACGGAAGCTGCTGAAGGGAATCCACCTGATACTTTTCAAGGTACTCTTTTTCCAGCCTGGCCCTTCTCACCGAGCGTGGTGTTTTCCCATCCAGGCCATTGGTTTTGTCTTCCTGTATCCGGGCTTTAAACTCCCGCATTGATGGAAGCGAATAGAGGCTTTCGCTAAAATTGGTTACTGTTTTAGGCATAAGTACAGCAAAGAACATCCAGCCGGTGAGCAATATGAGCAGGGCATTCCTTCCGGTAGAGGAACGAAGAGATATCCATACGGAAAATGAAATGAACAGCAATAAATACACGCCGTATATCAACACCAGTAATACGGCTCTGACGGCTATATCGGGTATAACTTCCTGCCGGATGCCCGAGACAGACAGTATAAATATTCCCACGACAATAGGCAATAGCACAATCACCAGCATGATGCCATAGGCCACAATTTTCCCCCAGGTGAGCAGGCGAAACGATATGCCCTGGCTCATCAGCAATTTCAGTGTGCCGCTTTCCCGCTCACGGGTAAAGGCACCAAAAGCCAGGAAAATAATGAGCAAAGGTACCAGTACCTGCAAAACCAGTGCTGCGCTAAGCTCTCCAAAGCGGATCATACTGGTGTGATCCTGTGCCGGACGAAACATAAATCCGTGCTGATAATGCGCTTCCAAATATACCGAAGTGCCCGTATAGGCATCCAGGCCAAAATCAAACAGGCTAAGCACTGTTTTAGGCTTGAAAATAAATGTGCCGTAATGAGCGGCGATATGAGGGTGCTTGTCTCCCTGGTTGAGCCACTCTTTTCGTTTCTCTGCCTGGGTCCCGGTAATTATTACCTTCTGTTGTTGATAAGATATATATCCCGCATACAGCGCCACTCCTAGTAGTAGCAAAGTGACTACACCCAGCGCAACCACCAACTTTTCGCGGAGGGCGACCTTGATTTCTTTCCGTGCTATAAAAAATAACTGGCGCATAATCGGGTTAGTTGTGCATATGCTTGAGGTATAATTTTTCCAAATCCTGAAAGCTTACGTCGGCTGACTCAAACTGTTCGACCAGTACGCCTTCATTCATGATGCCGATGTGTGTGCCGGTATCTTTGGCCCTGAAAAGGTCGTGCGTAGCCATCAAGGTAGCTACCCCTTTTTCCTTCATACTCAAAAGCAACTCTGAAAACTCATTGCTGGCCTTTGGGTCCAGTCCGGAAGTTGGCTCATCCAGAAGCAACGCGCTGGCCTCTCTGGCAGCGGCCAGGGCGATGCCCACCTTCTGGCGCATCCCTTTGGAGTAGCTACTTACACGCTTGTGGATAAAATCCGGCTGCAGGCCCGATTGCTTCAGTAGCGCTTCCAATTGCTCTTTCGTATAGCTTTTGCCTCCCAGCCCGCAAAAAAAGTCCAGGTTTTCCAGGCCACTCAGATTGGGATATAGCATCAGGTTTTCGGGGATATAAGACAGCAGTTGCTTGGTTTCTTTCGCATTTTTGGTCACGTCCAGTGAACCGATAGTAGCCTGCCCCTCTGTGGGATCAATGAAATTGAGGAATAGATTGATCGTGGTGGACTTACCGGCCCCATTGGCTCCCAGCAGGCAGAAAATATCGCCCTCTTTTACTGAAAGGTTGAGAGCATTCAGTGCAGTGAAATTTCCGTACTTTTTGGTCAGGTTTATTGCCTGTAGCATTTCTCAAGGATTAATTTGCACCTACTCCTACTAACCCACTCACATAGCCGCTGGTACTGGTGATCTTTTTGGATACCTCACCCGTGCTAATCGTATAGCTGTAAAGCGCATCTTCATCTTTTCCGGCAGTTGGGAAAAGCACCTCATCTGTTGATGTCTGCGTGAAGAACATGGTCCGGGAAGCCGCAAACATATTGGGCAGTGATGCGGCCAGGTCTCCAACATCACTAAGGCCAGCCAGGTCGATTTTGCGATATCTGAAAGCGGGATTATCTCCGTCAAAACCAAACCAGTTGTCGTCATCTTCCGAAACGGCGGTGAATGTTGCGCCATTGCCAAAATGATAAAGACCAAAGCAGGAGCCTCCCGTAGCGGCACTGAGGTCAAAGAAATAATCCCCGTCAAACTCAGTCTCGCCCGATAAGACCCTTAGGATACCGCTGGGTTTACCACTAAAAAGTCCTGAGCCTTGCACATAAATGTCCCCATTTTCATCCTCCACCATAATGGAGGTCGTAAGTGTTCCAAACAAAGTAGCGGTACGCGCATCTGAGATTACTTTTTCCAGTGTATTGGTAGCAAGATCAACAACTGCTACCTTGGCTTCACCAGATCCTCCAAAGTCATTTAAAGCAATAAAGAGCGTATTGCCCCGAACAATCATATCGGAATAGAATAACCCATCTCCGGCATCACTCAGATCTATTTCTCCCGTAATACGCATCTCGGATGGACTAAACTCCACGGCACGGGAAAGCCCTCCCCCAACAGTAGCATAAGCTTTATTTTCGTCAATGATCTCCACTGAAGAAAATGAGTTGGAACCCGGTACGATGATCTCCTGGTCAAGAGCTGCCTCACCGGCGCTATTAAATACATATTTGCCCATGGTAGCCGGAGCACCAAAGCCCACCGTAAATAATGAACTTCCATCTGAATAAACAGCAGCAAACTGGGCCAATTCGGTACTGGCGCTATTGTCTACTGAGGTGATATCCAGGTCAATCAGCCCCTGAAGGAAGGTGGTGGTTACACTGCCTGCTCCTGATACCAGGGCCAGGCCAAAGGTAACGGGTGCAAATACCTCTATTTCGGCAGGTTGGCTTGAAGATTTTCCCTGTTGATCAGTAATAGTTAACGTTACAGTCTGGGTACCGCTAATATCTTTATTAGTCTCATAACTAATTCTGGCCGATCCATTGGTGCTACCCACTAACTCTTCCTCATTGAGGATGGATGCAGTGCCGGCGCTGGCGGCAACTTTTACTTCGGAAACGGTGCCCGGCGCAATTACAGAAAAAGTAAATTCCTCTGTTTGACCTCCCCGCATCGATAACCCTTCGTCCGCGCTGATAATTGGCGCATTAGTATCTATATCCGGATCATCATCGCTGCAGGAGGAAACCAATAGCGTGGCAGCCGTTAGGATGACAAGTAAGAGATTAAGGCTTCTTCCAGGTCTTAAGTAGTTAGTCAGTTTTTTCATTGTAATTCTATTAATATTTTTACGATTTAGTGATGAAAAGTCTTAGTTTAGCGTGCCACGACCGTCCTGGCTTTTGGACCCTGAAGTTGTCATAGGCATTTGCGTTGAAAATGTTTTGTGATTCCAAAGAGAGCGTCATGCGTTCTCCCCAGGTCGAATAGGCCAGGCCAATATGGTGTAGCCACTGATCGGGGATCGTTAGCTTATCTTCTTTCCGTCCATCTATTTCCCAATAGCGAAAAAACTCTTCCACGTAAGCCGTGGACCACCAGACTTGCAACCGGTCACCTTCCTTTAGCAAGCCATGTTTTTCAAACTGTACCTCCCCGTTGCCGAATAGGTATGGACGATTCGGAAGCCTTGCACCATAATACCGGTCACTTGAGACCCCTGCATTTTCTTTGTCGGACCGGCTGCGCAAATCCTGATAGGTGGCATTGGCCTTAAAGGTCAACCAGCGCCAGGGATGAAACTGCACCTCACCTTCTACGCCCATAATACTGGCTTTAAGCAGATTTTCATACTTGCTGAGCACCGGTGGCGGTACGGCCTGCAGGATAATGATATCATTCACCTTACGAAAAAAACTACCGGCCTCAATACGCCATTTTTCTCTTTTATATAATCCACTCAAGTTTACATTATGACTTGTTTCCGGCTTCAGCCCCGGATTAGCGTTAATAGCAGCACTAAAATCGCCCAGGGTCTCTACCCTGTCAGGCATACGCGTGGCATATTCATAGGAGACTTTGGTAAGCAGGTGTTCGTTAACTTTCCATTTGAACGACTGACTGAATCCCGGCTGGAAACGGTCTTGCTCGATGGTAGTGGCCTCTCCATTTTCAATGATAAAACCCTCTGACATATAATTATACACTTTCACGGCAGTATGGCTGGTCACTGTTGCTCCAAAAAGCTCTTTTTCAAATCCAATACCACCTACCCATTTATTGATGTGAACCGGATTTTGAAAGTAATCTTCCTCATAAAAATCCGCCGCCACCGGATCATTGCCGGACCGGGTAAAATAGGAGGCTACACCATTAAAAATGAGTTTAGATGTTGGCGTGATGCTGTAATTAAGATTTATTCTTCCCGTAATGTTGTTCCCTTCAAGTTTCAGATTGTTTTGTGAAGTAGTGATCTCACCGCCATAAGTCTTCTCTCCAATTATCTCCCCCCTCCAATTGTAAATAGTACTGGTTGTATCAATAAAGTCGGTTTGGATTAGGTTATGACCCAGGTAGAAATTGATATCCAGCTTATTGCTTATGTTATATTTTTCATATTGCAAGGCCGTGTTGTAGGTAGTGGCAAGATTGAGCGCCTGGCCGTAAGGTTGACGCATCTCAAAATTGTGTTGGATCTCATCGTACAAATCACCATAGGAGAAACTGAGTGTCAGCCGGTCTGCCCAGGTTTTACCTACTAATCCAATATCTCCTTTCAGCAGGTAACTTCTGAATCGGTCATGAAATTTCGGGGCCGAGATGGTTTCCGGATTGCCAAATTCATTGATGACCTTCACGCCATCTAACAAATAGTTGTTATCGGAAGAGGTGTAGAATGCGCCAAAACCAACTGTAAGCCCTTTGGAGAATAACTTACGGGTACTAAGTGTCGTACGCCAGGTATTAAAAGAGCTATGTTCAGCTGATACTTCAACGTAGTCCTCAAAGTTTTTCCTGGTGATGATGTTGATAGCTCCCCCAAGGGCATCAGCTCCCAATGTAACGGGTACTGCTCCTTTGTACACCTCCATCCTCTCCATCAGGTTAACGGGAACCATGGCGAGAGACGCGCCAATACCCAGTTCCTCTAATGGCAATAAAAAATCCATTGGGATACCGTCGATAAACAATTTTACTTGTCTGCCAGTGAGGCCCTGAATGGACACTTCCGCGCTGTTACCCACACCGCCACTCTGACGGACCTGAACTCCTGAAACCGTGTTGAGCAGGTCAGTAGCATTTATAGACCGGTTATAAAATGGCTTGACATCAATCAATGCGATGGAGGCAATACTTTCCTTCAGCGCTTTTATCTCTGACTGTCCTGTGACTGTCACTTCATTCAGTTGGGTTACTTCTTCATTAAGCGTGAGGTTAATAGCAAGCCTTTGTCCTTTATTCAAGCGGATGTTTTCCCGAATTGCCTTAAAGCCCAGAAAAGAAGCTGTGACAACATAGTCTCCGGCTTTCAGATTCTTGAAGACGAACCTGCCCTCTTCATTTGTAACGGTCGCCTGACTATCATTGAGCCGCACATGCACACCGGGGATACCCTCCCCTCCTTGATCATGAAGGACTCCGGATACAGATGCATTTTGCCCGAAGCAGAATCCACTGCCCAAAAACAAGAAGGTAAAAAGTAAATAGCGACTATTCATAGTAGGATAAATGCAACATTATTGCAAATATAGTATTAAGTTTTAAACGCAATATGCCTGCGTTTAAAATTTTGCCAGAAAAATATATTTAAGAAAAAGAATGATTAAAAAGAGCACTAGACTTATATTCATTCTACTAACTAATTCAAAAATAGCGAAGGAGGAGACGAATGGACTGTGCAAAAAATGTTTAAATCTATGCGAGAAACGTCCAATGAGTAATTCGAGGCTGATTTTCCTCAGACCTTTATTACATTCGTTCTTCATCACGGAAGAAAAAAAGCACTTTTATTCCAAAATTTTCATTTAGGAAAAGCGAAAGAAAAACTTAAAAGAAGTTCAATCAATGATAATGTTGGATAAACGGTGGTATCTCCAATGAGATTAAAACCGGATATCTGTAATTAAGCCATCAGCCTTCAATTCTTTATAAGCTTCCAGTTCCTGGTCTGACAGGTGGCGTTTATTCAGCAAGCCATCCGATCTCAGCCACAGGGCTTTTGTCTGTTCAGTGCATTTGTACCCCTCCTCTTTATCCTTTTTCATCAAATAAGTGCTGCCATCATTCTTATTTAATTCAAGCACCTGTTGATTGCGAATTAGATAGTCCGGTGAACCTTCTTCTAAAGGCACTACTTGCCGCTCTTCATTGTAAAGCAAGAAATTCATCGGTGCCTTCAACGGAATGCTTTTCTCTTCCAGCGCTTCCATCTCAAAAGCTTTTACAGAGGTTTGCAGTTTTCCATCAACCGTGGGTATACAACCCACCATTTTGACCGGTGTTTTTTCCGGGGAGTGATTTACAATTATAGCATTCTTTTTCCCACCGGACTCATCGGTGCTTTTTAATGACACCTTTTCGACAAGAAAGAAATCATCAGGGGCTGTCTTTGAATACCTTATTTCTCCACCGCTGTGTACTTCCGAAATAAGTGTATATTTTCCCAATGGAGCATCTTTGGCTACAGGATAGGTAAAATAGTAATGCCTGCCCGATTGGATATTTTGCAATATCTCAACCAGTCTTTCTCGTTTATGCCGGCCACTCAAATAATCTGCAATGATCATCAGGGGCAAATTTTTGTTGAGGTATTTCAATGTAGGCATAGAAGAATCCGGAGGTTGATCCTTCGGGTCAGGTAGCCCCAGTACGTGACCTTCAAATAGCATGGTTACTTCTCCATCTGGATCCCTGACTCCTATCCTTACCCAAGGACAAATATGAACGTCAGTCAAATGTGCTGTATTGAAGTTCCAGTGAATTGTCACGGTATCGCCAGGAACTGATCGTTTAGGAAAAATGCTCATAACCTTACTTTCTTAATGCCTTGATTTGCTCCTTGCCATATTTTTCCGGATACTCCTGGAACCACTTTCTTACAGTCTCTTCTCCCAGGTGATCGTACGTAATTGAGATCAATACCTCAAGCTTAGCCAAATAATCCTGCCTGGCTTTTTTCGGATCTGCCTCCAACGATCGCTTTCTTTCATCTTTTTCTTTTTTACTGGCGGGAAGGTGATGGAAATATTTTTGGAAATGCTTTTGGCTGAACTCATGATATTGCGGAGAAAATAATATCATGTTATGCCACATCTCATCCACAATGAGCAGATCGTCTGGTATAAAGGTACCGGGTATCTGACTTATATAAAGAAATTTCAAAGTCTCCTGCAATATGTCCCGGGCCTCATCTTCACTTACGTCAAACATATCAGTGAACCTGGAGAGCATGTCCTCATTTTCAAACTGTAATAGTCCAAGTAATTGTTCTTTTTCCAAAAGTTGCATAGTAAACAAGCATTGGTAAAGTAGCGGCAGTGTGTGGATACACGCTGCCGCCACAATTAGATTTACAATGTGTTAGTACAATGTCCGCAGTTACTGCAGTGTGTACCCCCTACTGGCTGTTCTGCTTTGTCGGCCAAAATTTGAGCGATCAAAGCTTGTTTGTTCGTTTTCATTTTTGTAAAAAATTTAGATTGATTGCCTACTCTGTTAAAGGTTTTCGGCGTATCCTTAGCTGTTGCAACACTGTTGCATATATAATCAATAGTCCTCACAAAAGCAATATTGTTGCGTTTAAGTTTTCAAAAAATTTTTCCCTTGTTAACGTTAAAAGATATTGCTGCTTTTTATGCGGATTTTATATAACTGAAAAATTTAAAGTACTGATATTTTTTGGCACTTAGTATCCCTGCAATCAAAGCATATTCCGGGTACGGCATTGTCAGAATGAGTCCCTGAAAAGAGTGCTCTTAATTCAATGAAGCTAGCTGGTGATTGCGTAGAAATATGTTGGATACAAACCCTGGTTATTCTCATGAGACACCAACCAAAGCGTGTACATTATAAGATCTCCGGGATAGTGAGTAAAAACAGATAAGGGCTTACCCTTTCTTCAAAACAGCCCGTGGAGGGGTTCAATGGAAAAGCGTTAGGCACACGCTTTTCCATCTGATTATCTTTGTCTATTCCTCAGACTGATCATCTTTGGGAAAAAGACTCCCTTTGTTGACAAACAACTTATCAAAAATTTCCAAACTGCCCTCATTGAAAAAGGCCCCTTCATTCAGGGTTGAATGTAAGATGTATTTATCTTCTTCCAGGTACGCCGAAACCGTGATCGATTGCATGTTATCGCCGGATATGGCTAATTGATATGCAACTGATTTTCCTTCGGGAACAAAATCATCGGCAAATTCACTGTTGGTCATATTTCTGAGTCCCGACAAATAGTTGCTCACTGCCGCAGAATCGGCCTGTGCGCCATCTATTTGCCATTCTGATTCGATCTTATTAAGCGCAAAGGCACTATCGGCAGGATATTCAAAGCGGACACTGGTAATATTTTCCGGTGTCAGGTTAACAAAGGTTCTATCCCTGAAGTTGTTAAACTCCTGGTTAAACGAGGAAGACAGAAAACCGTCAACCGAATATACCTCCTGGTCCTCCGTCAAACGGACAAAGTTTGACATCGACCGTGTAGCTTGCTGAAAGTTGAATTTTCCCAGGACAAAATCCGCCACCAACTCGTCATTGGCAAAGGCCTGGACTCTGGTACCCAGTGAATCATTAACTTCATATTGCACCCATCTATCGCTGGATTTCGCCACCAATCTTTTGGGTTTCATGTTGATCATGTTGCCCAGCATCCCTTTTACACTGCTAATATTTGCTTCATCCTTAACTGCCGCCCGGGCAACTTCCCAACCGGTACCCGTTTTGGTAAAGTTGATGTTATCGCTTTCAGCTGCGGACTTCGGATAAATTACGATCTTGTTTACCTGTGCGGTATCGACCGCCACCAATATGTCTCTGAAATTGCGTTCGCCGGAGCTTCCGAAAAAACGTTTACCCAGAAAAATGAAAAGCAATACCAGCAATATGGCTAATAATACTTTATTGTTTATTTTACTCATAGCTCACCTCCATTCTTTTAATTCTTAAAATTCTTTGTCGTTGAAACCTGATGATACCATAGATTATCACAGCCAAAATAGGCAAAAGAAAGTTTGTGTATTTAAGCGTTGCCTGGGTGCCTTCCTCCAGCTGATCAAGTGGCTGTGAGGTGACACCTTTCGTACGCAAATCAATCAGGCCCGTGTCATCTGACAGCCAGTCGATGCTGTTGACGAAGAGGCTGATGTTATCCGGCTGTACCGCCTGAGGTTCTCCTCCGTTCCGGGTATTGACAGCGAAATCACCGTCGCCTATCACGACCAGCTGGGCTACACCATCAGTTTCCAGTGCGCCGGCAGCTACAAGTCTTTGCAATGGAAAATCAGATTCTGTCCATTGTTTTTGAATATCGAAATAAGTTGGCACGGCACTGGTGCCGGACTGTTCCGAAGAAAAAGCCAGTGGCGTAAAATTAACCGTTGAATCGCCGGAAAATGTCAAAGGACTCACGAAGGGTAAGATAACTGTTTCCAGGCCTTTGGTTATAGGATGATCGGCAAAATTATTTAAAATTGGGAGGTAGGGAAATTGTATCTGAGACTGGAAGGTAAATGGTCCCTGCTGTTGCTGAACACTTATCGATGCACAGCTGGCGTCAATCAAAAATTGATTTTCTACGGTAACTCCCTTGTTTTTTAACCAACCGGTCAGGCCTGTATAGATCGACGTGCCATATGCATTTTGAAGGTTGCCATCTACTTTATTCAACGCCACCAGCACCTTTCCTCCCCTGGACAGGTAGTCGTCAATTTTTGCCAGGTGCGAAGGGGGTATGGTGTCCTTTGGCGCCACGATGGCTATCGTTTTGATACGATCCGGAATGTCGGTGGTGTCTGTAATCGTCAGGTCTTCAAAACTGTAAAGTACACTCAATGACTGCGCTACCTGCAGCATATCGGTCGTGGCTGCTTCGCCGTGTCCCTGGATGAGCGCTACCGATGGTTTGTCGGCAATAGAAAGCTTTTTAATACTGGAGGTAAGCGCGTATTCCATGGCTTCTCCGGGCTGCATAAAAGGGATGGCATCTTTCTGCTCACCCATCTCTATCACCGCACCCATAAAGGCCTTTTGTTGCTTCATCTGATCTTTTTCCCTGACATTGATCATTACCGGGTTAATTCCGGACTGCGCTGCCTCCTGTTCTTTCTCCGGTGTTTCATTCGGATTGATAAATTCGTAAACCAGGTTGCCGTCCGATAAGCTGGCGTACTCCAGCAGCAGATCTTTGAAGTCCTGCCTGGTTTGGGCAATATTAGGTGGCAGATTTTCGGAAAAGTAGGCTTTCACCGTAACAGGCTCCAGCAAGTTTTCGACAATATCTTCAGTTGCCGTACTAAGTGTATATCTTTTATTTTTAGTAAAATCCAAGCGGAAAAAATAGTCATTGGATAATATATTGGTTAGTAAAAGAATGCCAATAACCAACAAAACGGAATTATAGTATGACTTTCTGGTTCTCATAATTAACGACTGGTTAAGTTTCTTTTAGCTAAGTTTAATTCTGCGAGCAATATGCCAATGATCACGATACTGGCGAAATAAATAATATCCCGGCTGTCAATTACCCCTCTGGACAGGGAGTCAAAGTGGACAGAAAGGCTTAATGTGTAAAATAATTGCCCCAGGAAACCGGTAAAGTTTCCAGCCAATACATTAAAAATAAGATGCAGGAAAAGTCCGGCAAATATCGCCAGCAGGAATGCCACAATCTGGTTATTGGTAATACTGCTGGTAAATAATCCAATGCTTACATACGCTGCGCTCATCAATAAAAGCCCCAGGTATCCGCACCAGACGGCACCGTGATCGACCTTACCAATATTGGCAATGGTTATATAATAGGGCAAAGTAAAAATCAGCGCAATGGCTACCAATAAAAAACAAGCCAAGAACTTACCCAACACCACCTGGCGGTCAGATACGGCTTTGGTAAGCAGCAACTCGATGGTGCCTGTCTTTTTTTCTTCCGCCAACATCCGCATCGTAATAGCGGGAATGAAAAAGAATAGCGTCCAAAAGGCGATATTGAAAAAACTTTGTAAACTGGCCTGATTTACCAAAAAAATATCGGTTCCATATAGCCAGGTAAAAAAACCGCTAAATCCCAAAAATAAGATTAGCATAATATAGGCTATCAGGGAATCAAAAAATGATTGTAATTCTCTTTTAGCAATGATCCAAATTGATTTCATGGTTAATCTGGTTTTTATGATCAGGGTTGTGCAAATAGGAGGAAATATTAAATTGGATGGCAGCTTACCTTTTTGTCATTTTTAAATCTATGGCGATCGATCCCATTTTTTGCTGATAACCACAAAACAGTGGTCCGATGGCAGGTAAGCTTACTTTAAAATCTCTTAGTTGTCAACCCATGAAAAAATTAGTAATTAAAGTTTTATTTTGTGGTTAAATCCCGGAATATATCTTCTAGTTTCGTTTCCGTAGGCGTTAATTCAGTAATAACCCAATTGTTTTCAACACATAGCTTAAAAACTTCTCTTTTAGAGGACATATCTGGTTTGCTTTGTATTTCAAACCGGTTGTTTTCCAGTCGCTCTACTGCCGAAACCGATGGTATGGCGCGCAATGCCTTTTCAATTACCTCGCTGGTTCCATCCTCTATTGTGGTTGTTAACAATTCCTGCCCCTGCGCCTGTTTCCTCAGATTCTCTGCTGTTCCATCGGCCACAATTTTACCGTTGTCAATAATCAGAATGCGATCACAGGTGGCCTCCACTTCCGGCAAAATATGGGTGCTTAGAATTACCGTTTTTTGCTTGCCAATTTCTTTGATCAACTTCCTTATCTCGACAATTTGATTGGGATCCAAACCGGTAGTAGGTTCATCCAAAATAAGGATCTCCGGATTATGGATCATGGCTTGCGCCAAACCCACTCTTTGTCGGTAGCCCTTAGACAGCTCAGCTATTTTTTTATGTTTTTCAGCATTTAATCCGCAAAGCTTCACCATTTCTTTAACCCGCTCAGGAATTTGATGACCCGGCACACCTTGCAAGGCTGCCGAGAATTCAAGGTAGTCCAGCACGGCCATATCCAAATACAGGGGATTATGTTCCGGCAGGTAGCCAATGTGTTTTCGAAGCTTTTCGCCACCGGACCTTACGGAGCCACCACCGATTGTAATATCTCCTTTATCCACCGCGATGTAATTGGTGATCATCTTCATGGTGGTGGTTTTGCCAGCGCCGTTAGGACCCAAAAATCCAAGGATTTCACCGGTTTTAACCTCAAAAGAAATATTGTCAACAGCTTTCTGGGGACCGTAATTCTTGGTTAAATTATCAATTTTAATATCCATTATTCACCTAGGATTTAAAAAAAGTTAGTGAAAGATTTTTTTACGGTTGCAATAATAAAAAATTATAGGAATTATTAGAAATTTATTCCTTTGGCAAACCAGGCTTTTGCCACCTTATCCTTCGATTAAGCACATCGACTCATTACATGATATTTCAAAATAGCCAGTCACCCCTATCAGGGATCTTTTTAGATCTTGATCCTGCCGATTATTAAATGCTACGTCGTGTTACGCAATATTCCGGAGTAGGCTTTCCACGGACCAATCTGGTCGCCATATAGCTTTACCATCACCCTGGTCATTTGGTGAATGTGGCTCAGATCGTGTATTGTCCAGGTGGCAATCAGTTGCTTCAATGTTACTGTTCCGAGCTCAGGGTGTGTTCCGGTTTTAAGCAGGTCTTGTTCGGTAAGTTTCAGCGAATCCAGTTTTTGCAGATTCTCAGCGCGTAGTCGTTCAAACGTTTTCAACAGTTCCTCTAAAGTCTGGCCTTTGGAGTTTTCAAACTGGGCAAAACGATCAAATGGCACAAATGTTTTATCACCCTCCTGCTTCAGAATGATTTCTGTTCGCGGTATCCAGTCGGTTTTTTCGCCATGAATTAAATGTCCGATAATGTCGTAGGCACTCCAGGTATTCTCGCCCTCGTTTTGGTGGGTCCAGGCCGGCGCCAAATCCAATAGCAGCCGATTGAAAACAGCGGGTGTACGCGCTAATATTTTGATCGATTCTTGCAGGTCAAATTCCATGTTGTAAAATTAGTTTTTGTTTAACCGATTATATCCCAGGCAATTCCCATCCGTTTTGGTAATCAGCAAGCAACAGTTTATTGGCAGCCTCATTATCTTTAAATTTACCGGTGGTCCGGTCCCAATAGATTTTACGACCGGTTTTGTAGGCAATGTTGCCCATATGCGCATTGATCGCTGCCAGGCTTCCGGATTTAATGGGTGTTTTTAACCCGGACGGATCGTTTTTTTTGACGGCATCGATAAAGTTCCGCGTATGCAAATCCAGGTATTTTACCTTTGCCGGTTTTTGATAAGCCTTGATAGGTGTCATTTTATTTTCTCCTGATTTACTATAGCCAACTGACTTCTTCTCCACCATTACCTCATAACCACCCCGGTTTACAACCAGGGTACCGTTATTGCCGATAAAGGCGATACCTTCTCTCCTGCCATATGGCCCGTTGTCAATGCCGGTAGCGTGCTCCCACAACATGTTGAATCGTTCATACTCAAAGATGGCCTGCAAAGTATCCGGCGTTTCGGAAGCGTCGTCGGGATAGGCGATTTTTCCGCCTGTAGCCATTACTGAAACCGGTGCAGCTGCCTTCATAAAATAAAGCGCAATATCAATTTCGTGGACACCCCAATCGGTCATTAGTCCTCCGGCATAATCCCAAAACCAGCGAAAATTGAAGTGAAACCGATTTTGATTAAACGGTTTTTTCGGCGCCGGACCTAGCCAAAAATCGTAATCAACGCCTTTTGGCACTTCTGAGTCAGCCAATTTAGGGACAGGCTTCATCCAACCCTGGTAGGCCCATACCTTTACCAGGCGTATATTGCCCAGTACCCCTGATTGAAGAACTTCCAACGCCTTTTGGTAATGGGTACCGCTGCGTTGCCACTGGCCGACCTGAACGACCTTTTGCGATTTTTCAGCGGCTCCGACCATTATGTTGCATTCTTCTATCGAATTGGCCAGTGGCTTTTCTACATACACGTGCTTGCCACTTTGCACGGCATCCACCATCATTTTACAATGCCAGTGATCCGGGCTGCCAATGATCACCGCATCAATGCCCTCATCGCCCAGCAGATCCCGGTAATCGCTATAAACCTTAGGTTTATTTTTCCGCAGCTTTGCATAGTCAGCCAGCCGGCGTTTGACGACGTTTTGATCTACATCGCATAGACCCACCAGGTCCACATCGTTCATTTTCAGCATCGAATTGGTATTGGACCACCCCATACCGTTACAGCCTATTACGCCTATCTGTAACTTATCATTGGGAGAAAGTCGGTTATTAGTTCTGGGGCTCCCCATCAATGACTGACTGCCCAATACGCCGCCAGCCAATAGAGCTGAAGCCTGTTTTGCAAATACTCTTCTTTTCATAACTCTGTAATTAGCCATAAAATATACGATAATTTGGCACATAGCACAAGCGTCCCGCTTGCGCCAGTGTCGCGGTATTAATTTTGATTAATCGATATTTGAAACTAAATTTAAAATTCCTATCCCCCTAATTGATTTTCATAACAGTTATGAGCAGAAAATATAAAATTAGGGATCAATCTAAGCTTTATTTTGTCACGTTTACCGTAATTCATTGGATCGATGTATTTACCCGAGATAAATATCGAGGTATATTTTTGGACAGCATAAAATATTGCCAGCTTAACAAGGGTTTGGAAGTCTATGCCTGGTGCATAATGACCAATCATGTGCATATGATCCTGGGCACCAATGATAAAAAATTGGAAGATATCATCAGGGATTTGAAAAGTTTTACCTCAAGGTCTATCCGAAAAGAATTGGAATACAGGCAAAATCATTACGAGAGCAGGAAAATGTGGATGCTCAAAATGATGAAAGACGCTGGTAAAAGCAATAACAGGAACAAAGATTTTCAGCTTTGGCAACAGCATTTCCATCCGATCGAACTGTATTCCAATTTTATAATGGAGCAAAAATTAAATTATATCCACAAAAACCCTGTAGTGGCCGGGTTTGTAGAAAGCCCCGAGATGTGGAAATATAGCAGTGCCAAAGATTATTATGGGCTTGGTAAGGGGTTGATTGATGTTATTCTAATTGACGTGTAGCACAAGCGGGACGCTTGCGCCCGCACATAATTTTACTATCTTTAGAAGTTATTTTTTCATAAAATGAGTTTGTCCCTATATCAACTCAGAAAATTACGTATTACAGCATATCTTGTGGCAGTGGGGGTAGTGGCAGGGCCCTTTTACGTAATTTTTTCGGATGGATTTGATCACCTCTTCCCTTTTATCAACAGTATGATCGGAGGGGTAATGGGGGCGCTATTTATCAGTTGGGTTGAGCTGGAATTATTGTCTGGAAAGAAACGGTTTTTAAAATTTTACTATGTGCTGCTAATCAGAACCGGGCTTTACGGGTTAGTTATTCCCACGATGCTATTTCTGATATTTGTCATATCCCGCATGGTCAGGTATGACCTGTCGTTTGGCGGCGTCTTGTCCAGCAGCGAGTTCCAAAACTACATCTATAAACAAGATTTTAACGTAGCCATCACCTATGCCGTCGTACTTTCATTTTTGGCAAGCCTTAGCTATCAAATGAGCCGCAAGATGGGGCAGGGTATATTGCTCAGTTTTATGATCGGCAGGTTTTATCATCCCATCAAAGATGAAAAAGTATTTATGTTCATCAACATCAAAAACTCAAATGAGGTAATCAATAAAGTCGGCCGCTTTAATTTTCACCGGTTTTTGAAAGATGTCACCTATCATATAGCCCCTCCTATCCTGATACATCATGGAATTATCCATCATTATGTGGAAGACGAAATTGTTATCTACTGGGACAAAAAATCTGCTTTTAGAAAGGCGCATTGTATTAGCACTTTCTTCTCCATTATCAACAGGTTTGAAACATTAAAGGAAGACTATTTACAAAAATATGGATACGAGCCTCAATTTCAGGCGGCGCTGCATGCCGGGGAAGTTATCCAGGGTGAAATCGGCGAGCTAAAAAGTGAAATAGCCTTTTATGGTGATCCGGTCAATACCACTTCAAGGATTCTTGGTCAATGCCAGCTATTGCAAAAACCTATCCTGGTTTCCGAACAGATAAAAAATAACGTGCAACTCCCTGCTGAATTTGTGTGGGAAGACTGTGGTGTATTGACCTTGAAGGGAAAGGGTGACAAAACCCATTTATATAGTGTAAAAAAGACGGCATTGTCCGATTGATTATGCCCATGACCCGAAATAAGCGAACGATATTAACCATCACGATCTGCGGCCTGATCCTGGGTGTGAGTTATCCATTATTTGCCGGCGAACTGGATCAGCCGGTGGCTTTAATAAATGGTTTGAGTATAGGGGGTATCGGTGGCTATATTATTTCCCTGTTTGAGATTTACGTGCTAAATCCTAAAAACCGCCGGTACTCATTCCCGGTGATTGTGATTGCTAAAACAGCTATTTATACTTTCCTCTTTTTCTTTCTGGTCATATTTATCAAAGGACTTGTAGACAGCATCGCAGCCGGCGAACCATTTTTTCAATACATTCTGGGCGATTCATTTCAACATTTTTTGCGTAAAGAGGATTTTGACGTCATATTGATCTACTCTCTGATCATGGTAGGATTTATCATTTTCACGATTCAAATCAATAAGAAAATGGGGCAAGGGGTCTTGTTAAGTTTTATCACTGGCCGGTTGCATGAACCTCGTGAGGAAGTCAGAATATTTATGTTTCTGGATCTGAAATCCTCCACCAGTATTGCGGAGAAAATGGGGGCGGTCAATTATCACAAATTGTTGAATGATTTCTTTTTTGATATTACACCGAGTATTGAAAAGGGGCATGGGGTCATTTATCGCTATGTCGGAGACCAGGTGGTACTGACCTGGAAAATACGAGACGAAATACAGAACGCCCGTTGCATTATGACTTACTTTTATATCAAGGACGCTATCAATAACCTGAAGGATAAATACCAACATAAATATGGTTTCTTACCGGCATTCAGGGCGGCCATACATTACGGGCAAGTCATCAGAGGAGAAATCGGCGATATCAAAAGTCAGATCGTTTTTCACGGTGAGCCGCTTTATGTGACCGGACAAATTGAAAAACTATGTGGAAAGCTGGGGCAAGACCTGCTGGTATCGGAACCCCTCAAAGACAAAATCCAACTCCCGCCTCCTTACACTTTTTACAAAACTACAAACAGCGTTGACCTTGATCCCAGGCCTCTTCCTTTCAGCCTCTTTACTGTATCAGAAAACACCCCTGACCAATGACCGCCCATGTCACCTGAAACCGTTTAGTCGCAAGGCCTGTTGCTTTAGTATGACCTAGCATCCAGGGGCACTGGGTGAAACTTCCAACTTTTGACTTTTTTCAAACCACTTCAGCACATCTTCCCATAAAGTATCTTGGAATTTTTTTCTAAAAAAACCAAAGTGCTCAATGCGCGTAGCCCGGATATCTTTAGGATCCAGGATTTTTAAGTCAATTACGTTACCCCCGTAATTATCTTTCAAGGCCTCCACCGACCGGGGCGGTGCTAACATGAGGTCGTCTGTCATGCCAATAAATCTGGTGGGTGTTTGCACATCGGAAAATTGCGACCTTCTGATAGGGTCGTCTTCCAGTATGCCATGGGGATGTAAACCAAATGCCCGCCATTCTCTGGCGATGCTGGCGGGTAGGTGTACCCCTCCCCCGATGGCCCATGCGGGTAGATAACCAAAAACCCTGGTACAAACCGGAATGATCACATGCCAAAATAGTCTGACATATAGTTTTTCCTTGCCACTCCAGTGTCCATTGTAGGCCATCTGACTACCCACCAGGTAAGCGGCCTTAATCTTATAATTTTCCTGCATCAAAGGAAATAGCTGCCCTGCCACACTGTGCCCGACGAACAGTAGGTTATCCGTTTCTGTATTTTTCTCAGCCCACCGCCGGATGCCAGTGAGGTCTTTCATTCCCCAATCCAGTATACTGCCTTGAAATGATTTGATATTATCGTGTAAAGACGCCCCTACCCCTCTGTAGTCAAACGTAATGGCGTGATACCCATTTTCAGTCAGGTAGTCGGCAAAGTGCCGATAGTAGGTTTTATGCGCCGCCATCGCAGAGCCTATAATGACACAACCGTTTACATCACCTTTGGTTTTAAACAGGTTTGCAGAAAGTTGATAACCATCTGTAGCCGGTATTTTCAGTTTTTCGAAATCCATTAATGCCAATGATTTAAATAATTAAGTATACATTAATTATACGGCTACGGCTCGGTTTGATATAACCTTAAAAGGATTCTTTGTTGTGCTAATGGTATTTTTTAAAATTGCTCGGAATTTTAAATTTTTTACTATCTGTCATCACGAACAACGCGCTGGCTTTGAGGGTAGGTTGTGAAGTGATCCCTTAGCCAAAGCACACTAAACCTAGCATACCCATTACACCTATACATACGTCGGGGCCGGCAATGGCCAAAGTGAGGTGCAGCAAGCCGGGGGATTGCTTCTTCGCTCGCGCACTCGCTTATCGCAATGACGGATGAAGGGCGTTAGATGGATGGATTTGGAAAAAAGGATTATCCGCCTGCCTTACAAGGGATCTTTAGTCATTTGACCATTCACCATCCGCCATACATTAAGCTCATTGTCATCCTTTAATTCCTCGGGTAGCAATGATTGGGGAAAGTCTTGGTAGCACACCGGCCTGGCAAAACGCTGTATGGCGTTGGTACCTACCGAGGTGGTTTGCGGCGCTGTGGTAGAGGGAAAGGGGCCGCCATGAACCATGGCATGAGACACTTCAACACCAGTTGGATAGCCATTCACAATGACCCTTCCAACTTTTTGTTCGAGGATGGCAAATAGTTCCCGGAACGCTTCGATGTCTTTTTCCGTGCCAAATACAGTCGCGGTAAGATGACCCTCCAGCTGACTGGCTGCTTTTAAAATTTCTTCCTTTGAACCCGCCTCTACAATAACCCCTGATGGGCCAAATATTTCTTCTGATGCCCCGGGTGTGGCCATAAATCCTTCAAGATCGGTCTTGAACATCTTAGCTACCACCCCATGAGCACCCGCTCCGTTTGAACCGGCGGCAAAGTTTTGGATCTTGCTATCTGCCGCCAGTGTCGAAGTAGCTTTTTCATAGGCCGCACCGATTTGTGAAGTCAGCATGGGCGCAGCTTCCGATGCTTTGATCTTTCCCGAAAGGGTTTCAATAAACCTATCGGATTCAGGTGATTTGGTGACAAAGGAAAGGCCCGGATTGGTACAAAACTGCCCCCACCCTAATGTCAAAGAGTTAAACAGTCCACCGGCAATTTCTTCACCCCTGGTTTTCAGGGCATCTGGTAAAATGAAAACGGGATTCAAACTGCCCATTTCAGCATACACGGGAATCGGCACTTCTCTTTGATTAGCTATATCAAAAAGTGCTTTCCCACCGGCATAAGAACCTGTAAACCCGATAGCTTTGATAGCTGCATGTTTAACAATAGCTCCTCCTACATCATTTGACCTACCTTGTACAAGAGAAAATACGCCTTCAGGCATACCGGTATGTTTAGCGGCGTCGATGATGGCAGCCGCCACCAGCTCAGAGGTTCCGGGATGAGCGGGGTGTCCTTTAAATACCACCGTACAACCAGCCGCCAAGGCGGAAGCCGTGTCCCCTCCTGCCACTGAAAACGCCAGCGGAAAGTTACTGGCGCCAAAAACGCCTACCGGTCCAAGCGGCAACTGCATATGTCTCAGGTCCGGCTTTGGAATGGGCTGACGATCGGGTATGGCGGTATCAATCCTGGCATCGACCCAGGAACCTTCCCGCACTACGGACGCAAACAGTCTGAGTTGATTGGTGGTTCTTCCCAGTTCTCCCTGCAACCTCGCGTCCGGAAGCCCGGTTTCCTGCATGCAGCGACTGATAATGGTTTCCTTCATCTGCGTCAGCCTCTCCGCTATTTCTTCCAGGAAAGCAGCTCTTTGATCTTTCGGTAGCTTTCTATAGGATTCAAAGGCATGACCGGCGAGCACAATGGCCTCGCTGATCTCATTTGCGTCGGCCTCGTGAAACAGTACCGGCAATTCCGCTCCGTTTTGTGGGTTAAGCGCTTTAAATGTACTTGTTCCTTTAGCTGATAGTTGATTTCCGATTAAGTTTTTTCCTGTTATTTCCACCTTTCTAGATTATTTCTGGCCTACAAAATTTATTAATGTTCCGATAGGGTCAATGGTGATACGAATTTCATCCTTTACCTGTAATGTAAAATCATCCGGCGGTATAATCCCGGTTCCTGTCATCAAAAAGCTACCGTGTTCAAAATTACATTCGCGATATAAGTATTCAACCAACTCGGTATGCGCTCTCTTCATCTGACTGATCCTGATCGACTCCTCAAATACGGAAGCTTCATCTCTGCGTATGGCAATGTGGATGGTGGTATCAGGGGAAATGGGATCTTTAGGCACGTAAATACAAGGCCCTAAGCCTGCACACCGGTCATATACCTTAGCCTGGGGCAGATATAAAGGATTTTCCCCTTCAATAACCCTGGAACTCATATCATTGCCAATAGTATATCCCTCAATAGTACCTTTGTCACTGATGAATAATGCCAGCTCGGGTTCAGGCACATTCCAGGAAGAATCCTTGCGGATATTAACCACGCCGCCGGAGCCTACTGTCCGGTTTGCCAAAGCCTTAAAAAAAAGCTCCGGGCGCTCGGCTTCGTATACTTTATCATAAAAATCAGCGCCGCCGGCAGCTTTCGACTCCTCCATGCGCGCCTCCCTGCTTCGATAATAGGTAACACCTGAAGCCCAGATCTCCTGGCTACCGATCGGTGCATCAATGGATCCTTTCAACAGCGAGGCACCATCTTCAAATTCCTTAAGATATTTTATCTCGTCAAGTAAACATTGATGGAGGTCCGTTCTGTTGATAAAAGCATCCCAATTCGCTGCTTCCCTCAGATAGTAGCAGCCATCGTAATGAATCAGGGCAAGGTTTTCTACTTTAAAAATTTGCATGTAAATCGCTGGTAAATCAACCTGAAACACCCTCCTGTCCCCTCAAAAAGCCAGGCGCCGGATCAGCTTAATTACCCATTAAAAAACTCGTTAATATTCGTTTTAGATAACGTATTTTTAAATATTTAAACCGTGTATCCTATGCAAATATAACGCAAATATTGTTTTGGTTTACATGCAATTTTGATCGTATCCTATGGTATATTTGCTTTTAGCATCCCACAGACAGAAAATTAAAATTCGCTGCAACCTGTAACCCCGAAAAAAGCTAACCCATATTCAATGAACCTAGATAAGCATGAAAAAAATAATAAAAGCCTCGTGTCTTCTATGCCTGTTGGCACTAAGCGCCTACGCCCAGGAAATTGGAAAACCCCTGCCGGCATGGCAGGATGGAATGCTTGACATCCACCATATCAATACCGGCCGGGGTGATGCGGCTTTTTGCATATTCCCCGATGGTACCACTATGCTTTTTGATGCCGGCGAACTCGATCCCACCAGTGCCAGAACCAACTCTCCCCGCAATGCAAAACTCCATCCCAATGACACCAAAACCGCCGGAGAATGGGTGGCCTGGTATATAAAAAAAATGGCACCGGCCGGAAAAGCTACAGGCATCGATTACGCCTTAATCTCTCATTTTCACGACGACCATTTTGGTGGTTACTACAAGGGCGTGAAACAATCAGAAAAAGGGGGTTATTTCAAAACAGGCATTACCAGCGTGGGCGATGAGCTGAAAATCGGGACTTTGATAGACAGGGGTTACCCTGCCTATGATTTCCCGGTGGATATAAAGAGAAGATTGCAGCAATACGTATCAAAAAACCCCGCTGCAACAGGTTATCTGAAAAGCATGCAAAACTATTGGGACTTTATCTACTACCACACCAAAAATACCGGCATGAAAGCAGAAAAACTACAGGCCGGAAAATCAGATCAGATCGTGATGCGTCACCAACCCGACCTGTACAAAAATTTTAAAGTCCAAAACATAAAAGTAAATGGCACTGTCTGGACTGGCCAGGGGACAGAGACTATCAACCTTTTTCCATTTTTAGATGCCGGCAACACGGAACAGCTCCCCAGTGAAAATCAGTCGAGCTTAGCGATTAGACTTGACTACGGAGATTTTAGCTATTATACCGGCGGAGACAACCCCGGCATCATAGACCTGGGAGCACCGGGCTGGACGGATGTCGAAACCCCTATGGCAGAGGCAATCGGCGCGGTGGATGTGGCGGTCATGGATCATCATGGAAACCGCGATTCCCATAACGCGTTTAATGTCAAAACGCTTCGTCCCAGGGTCTGGATCAGCCAGACCTGGTCATCTGACCATCCAGGCCACGAAGTCTTAAGGCGAGTCACCTCCGAGTACCTTTACCCCGGGCCCCGCGACCTGTTTGCTACCAATATGCTCGAAGCCAATATACTGGTCATTGGCGATGCCCTGGAAAAAGCCTATAAAAGTATGGATGGACATATAGTAGTCAGAGTCCTTCCTGGTGGGCAGGAATATTTCGTCATTATTTTGAATGATGAAAATGAGGCAAATGAAGTAAAAGCGGTATTTGGACCTTATCAAGCCAGGTAAAAGTCATAAAATGGAGAAAAATAATCAGGAGGCTGAGTTCCGCCAACAGGATTTTCCGGTAAGCACCAGAAAGCCTATACATCGTGCTCATTACTTTATATAAAGACTTACGCTGTCCTATTATTTTGGGAATTTGCTCTCGTATTGATATATTGTTATACTCAAAACGAAATTTGACCATGACAGGCTAAGGTCTATGTATGATACATACAGGTATTTTTAACCAACTGATGGTCCTGCATTGAGGATCGGCCATTTGATTAACGATTATTTAATCAACCGTTAATCAAGACGTAATCGCATTCTTGGGGTGAATGCTAACTTTGTTACATAAATTTGGCAAACCTTTGAAAGTCATAAAAAAAAATAACGCCGCTGACGAAAATCTTTATACACAAATTGTGGAAGGTTGTGAAAAGTCCTTGGCCCAACTTATGGATAATTACATCGACCCGTTATGTGATTATGTCATGTATTTCACCCATAGCAAAGACCTGGCGGAAGAGGTGGTGGCCGATGTTTTTATCAATCTCTGGAGGATCAGAAAATCCCTGAACATCCAATCCAGCTTAAGGGCTTACCTGTATAAGGCCTGCCGGAACCGGGCGCTTGACCTGCTGGAAAAAGAAAAAATGCATCTCAACGATGATATTGATTCCTTTCGCCAGATAAGAGGAGGCATTTCCCCTGAACTATCACTCAATATCAAAGACTTAAACCGTCGTATCGACTCACTGATAAGCGAAATGCCCCATCAAAAACAAATCATTTTCAGGATGAGCCGTATTGATGGTTTAAAATATAGTGAAATAGCCGAAATTCTATCGATATCTGTCAACACCGTTCAAAACCACATGGTGGAAGCCGTAAAGTTTATGGCCAAGCGAAAGGTTGACATAGAATAAACATCCCTCTATTTTTTCTTTTCTCAAAAAAAATTCCGACTCAACTAGTAGGTCGTCGATGAATTTTCCGTCTGCTATGTAAAACTAACAAAAGTGGAAGAGCGATTCTGGTATCTACTAACCCATTACCTATCTCATGAATCTTCATTGGAAGAAAATGAGGAACTCAAAGATCTCATATCGAGTGAGCCAAGGTACAAGCAGCTATTTGAACAACACGGTGGCCTTTGGAATGACATCGTCAAGAACAAGCATCAGGTTCACTTTGATAAGGATAAGATTAAATCCAAAGTACTATCCAATGTAAGTCTGCAAAAAGCACAGGAGGTTAAGTCCTCCTCTTTCAACCTTTGGAAGTACGCCGCGATCATTATTTTACTAATAGCCTGCGGCGCCGTTTTCTATGCCGGCCTTGAAAGCGAAAATCAGGTAACAACATCACCGTTTATCTCCAAAACAACCGGCGCCAATCAACGGGCCATGGTTACGCTCAAGGATGGTACAGAAGTCTGGTTGCAGGAAAACAGTAGCCTTACCTACGCTGAAGACCTGATCCGCGAAGGAGAAAGAAGGGTACAATTGATTGGAGAGGCTTTTTTCAACGTTACCAAAAATAAGGAATTCCCATTTATAGTAAAGACAGGAGCAGTATCTACTAAAGTTTTAGGCACCTCTTTCAACGTTCGCGCTTTTCCCGAAGACAACGTGGAAGTTACGGTAGCAACCGGAAAGGTGCGGGTATCCAACCAATTAACCGGCGTAGCACTGGAGCCGGATGAACAGGCCGTGATCAATCGACTGACCAACAATATTCAAAAACAAAAAATCCAGGCCGATCACGTCACCCTGTGGAAAAATCCGGAATTGACTTTTAACAGGGTATCGCTTAAAGAAGCTTTCTTTATGCTCAGTCGATATTACAATGTGAAAATAAATGTAGATGACGTCAGTGATTTAAGCTGTCCTGTCAGGGCAAAATACAGGGGTGAAAGCCTGGAAACAGTACTGGAGGGGTTACAGCTGATTTTTGACTTCAAATATCAGTTTATACACGATAAACAAATAAAAATCACCGGTTCAGGTTGTCAAACAAAAGCAATAGGCATATGATATAAATAAGTACCCACAGAGTGCATTATTTCCTACCAGGTAGGAAATAAAAAAATCCGAACCTGCGCCAACAGATTCGGACCGAATAATCCCGACTGCTATTCGGAATTACCATTATTGTTACTTACAATTTTTCAAAATTATGCATTCCATTTTAATAAAACAATTTATGCTAGCATCAAAACGTCTGCTTTACATATTCGTAATCCAGGTTACGGCAGGTCAGTTCTTGATGGCGAACGACTCTTCAGGTCAAAGCCTGGGAGATATTGATGTTAACTTAAAATCCAAGTCACTAAAACTTATAGAGATTTTTGAGGATATTGAGCGGCAAACGGAATTTACTTTTTCTTATTCAAGTGAGGTTGAAGAAGCCAAAGAACGGATTTCTCTTGCCGCTGGTCGCAGAAACCTCCGAAGTGTACTGGAAGAGATCTCAAAACAGTCCCGTTTCAATTTTAAGCGTATCAACAGCAACATTTACGTGATTAAACGCCAGGCCGGGGCCCAGCCAAGTATTGAGGAACAACCTGCCATATTGATTAAAGGGCGAATCATTGATGCCAACACAAAGGAGGGGCTACCCGGGGTAAGCATCCTGATTGAAGGTGGAAGTACTGGCGCCATATCTGATGTAGAAGGCAATTATTCTCTGGAAGTTCCCGATGAAAATAGTGTTTTGATTTTTTCATTCGTTGGATACATCACCGAGCGGATCACTGTAGGCACACAAGCCGTAATTGATGTTGGTCTTGTTCCCGATGTAGTGCAAATGGATGAAATCGTTGTAACCGCTTTGGGAATAGAGCGTGAGAAAGAATCCCTTGGTTACGCAGTGCAGGAACTTGAAGGCGACGTGATTAACAACAGCAAAGTATCTAACTTTACCAATGCCCTTTCCGGAAAAGTAGCAGGACTGGAAATCAGGTCAAATGCCGGCGTCGGTAGCTCCACCAGGGTTATATTGAGAGGGGAATCAATACTGGCCCAAAACGGCAATCAACCATTGTTTGTGGTGGATGGTGTCCCCATCAGCAATGATATCACCAATACCTCTGCTGCCGATTATGGAAATGGTGCCGCTGAAATCAACCCGTCTGATATACAGAGCGTTAATGTACTCAAGGGTCCCGCAGCGGCAGCATTGTATGGATCCCGTGCAGCGAAAGGGGCCATTATCATTACCACAAAATCCGGAAAGCAAACCAAAGGAATCGGCATTGCGGTAAATTCGTCGGTTACATTTGAGGATATCCTGGTCATGCCAAAATTTCAGGATGAATTTGGCCAGGGATCAAATGGTTTATTTGAAGGTTCAAACTTTGGTTACCAGGGAAACCTGGATCTTTATCCAAATGGTGTTCAGGACGGCTATGACGAGAGCTGGGGACCCCGGCTAAATTTCGGTCCTAACCGGGCCCAGTTTGACTCTCCTACCACCGGCGGTTTTAGGGGAGCCGATGTTCATTTAAGAAACCGCGGAGACATCATTCCCACCCCCTGGGTATCAAACCCGGATAACGTAGACGACTTTTTCGAACTGGGACGAACTTTGCAAAACAGCATCGCCGTAACCGGCGGGAATGAGAAAGGCAATATTCGTTTAGGATATACCAATTTCGACCAAAAAGGCATTGTGCCTAATAATGATTTAAAACGAAATACTATCGCCTTAAACACAGGCTACGCACTGTCCAAAAAACTCAGAGCTGACCTGAAAATGAACTATATCAAAACCGAAAGTACCAACCGGCCTGACCAAGGGTACGGCCGAAACACACCCATGTATTTTATACTGTGGATGGGCCGGCAGGTGAATATGAATAGTATGCGGGATTACTGGCAGCCCGGGCTGGAAGGATTACAGCAGTTCCAGTACAACTATGGGGAGAATCACAATAACCCCTTTTTCTACCAATACGAAAACACCAGTTCACAATCCAAAGATCGCATTTTGGGAAATGTGTCGCTTAATTATGACTTCAATGATCATTTAAGTCTGATGGTGAGAACCGGCACCGATTGGTACTACGATTCCCGGCCCATTCGACATGCCGTAAGTACGGTAGGAAGAGAAAAAGGGCGTTATGAAGTGGTAGACATCAATTTCGAGGAACGGAACTCTGATTTTCTTTTGAAATACGACCTGAAAAGTGATGGAAAAATTGGCATGATTGCGTCGGTCGGTGGTAACAGAATGGATCAAAAAGGACGCACTATCTCGACCGTTGCGCCAGAGCTGAACTTCCCGGGCATCTACAGTCTCTCGAATTTTGCATCACCATTGGTCGTCAATGAAAGCGTATTCGAAAAACGGATTAATAGTTTATACGGACTGGTACAATTGGATTACAATAACATGGTTTTCCTTGACATTACAGGACGAAATGACTGGTCCAGCACATTGCCCAGTGGCAATAATTCTTACTTCTATCCTTCGGTGTCTGCCAGTGTATTGTTCGATCAGGTGTTTACCATGCCGGACATTGTTAATATGGCAAAACTCAGGTTGGGTGTGGCCCAGGTAGGTAATGACACCTCTCCTTATAATTTATTGAACACTTTTGGGTTTGAAAATCCCTGGGGATCGATATTGGCAGTTTCTGAATCTTCAGGTTTAAAAAACCCGCAACTCAAGCCCGAATCGGTGACAACTTATGAAGCAGGGCTTGACCTGGCATTCTTCAATAACCGGCTGGGCGTTGATTTGACTTATTACTATATCAGTACAAAGGATCAAATCATACCGATACCCATCACCGAAACCACCGGATATACCTCCAGGATTATCAATGCCGGCGAAATTACAAATAAGGGAATTGAAGTCATGCTTAATGCTACTCCGGTTCAACTCAATAATGGCTTTCGCTGGGATATCACCTTTAACTTTGCCAAAAATACCAACAAGGTTGTTGAACTGGCAGATGACATCAGCGCCATTGTCATTTCAAGCCCTGGTGAAGAGGCAACCGTTGAGGCAAGAGTAGGTGGAGAAATGGGCGCGCTGTACGGACCGGGTTTCGAAAGAGTACCTTCAGGCCCTATGGCAGGAGAAATAATAATTGGCACCAATGGCCAGCCCATCAAAACCACCAATCCCATCTATTTAGGTAACTATAATCCGGACTGGACGGCGGGGCTTTCAAACTCATTTTCTTATAAGGGGTTATTTCTGAATGTTTTATTTGATACACGGCAGGGAGGAAAATTCATTTCGAGATTCTATAACAAAGCCATGGGCGCCGGCATTTTGGAAGAATCTGCCATAGAGCGGGCTGCCCGGGAGCCGGGAACGGAATATGACGTCGACTACTATCTTGCCGGTGCCGCGCAGATCATGGATTCGGAAGGAAACGTAACAGGGTACGAACAAAATTTAACCAGTACCGATGGCACTGCAAGTGAAGGTATCTATGGCACCAGCGCCAGGAATTATTACAAACGTTACCATGATCATAACTCCGAATCTCAATTATTCGATGCCTCTTTCATCAAATTACGAGAGCTCTCCCTGGGTTACACGCTTCCCAACAAGTTGTTTGGTAATTCAGGTTTTAGCGATGTGAGGGTTTCATTTGTTGGCAGAAACCTGGCACTATGGACCGACAATCAACATTTCGACCCGGAGGCATCTATGGCCACCACAGGCGGCGGACTTGCGCCTGGATTTGAGAACATGAGCCTCCCCTCCACCAGAAGCTGGGGCTTTAACCTAAGTTTTAAACTGTAATTCATACCCGTGAATGATGAAAAAGATATTTAACAAATCAATACTACTGGTTGTCATATTGAATCTGATCGCTGTCAGTTGTACCGAGGATTTTGAAGAGATTAATACAAACCCGAACCAACCGGACCAACTCTCCAATCCGGGCTTGTTGTTACCTGAGATTGTCAGAGCATCAATGGACGATTATTATACCGGATCATGGCGAAGAGGCAATGTGGTTGCCGATTATCTGGCCAACCAATTTGTCAGCGCCTTTGATTGGACACCAGCCGATGCATCGGAATACTTTCTATGGGGATTTTACGGTCACATGCGCAACGTAAATACGCTTTATGAACTAGCTGTAGCACAAGGACATGAAAATTACCAGGGCATAGCTTTGGTTTACAAATCATTTATATTTCAAAACCTTACCGACGTATACGGCGACATTCCATATTCCCAGGCAACCCAGGCGAAAAGTAATGTCAACTTTCCGGAATATGATCGTCAGGAAGATATCTATGCAGGTATCCTGGCAGATCTTGAATCAGCCAATCAATTATTAAGACCTGAAAATGGGTCTGTGACAGGTGACATCCTTTACTTTGGGGACGTATCCAAATGGCGGAAACTCGCCAATTCATTGAGATTAAGATGTTTGCTCCGCATTTCGGGAAGAAAGGATACCTCATCGGATATCGCCAGAATTGTCGATAACCCTACCGAGCATCCCATCTTTGAAAGCAATGATGATCAGGCAGCCTTGCAATACCTGGACGAATTGGGCAATGAATTTCCGCGCTATCGCGCTACCAATTATGCCAGCAGTACCAGGGCCTCAGAAAGCATGGTGGAGCGCTTCAAGGCTATGAATGACCCGAGATTATTTGTCTTTGCCCAGCCTACTCCTGCAACCTCGGGTAGTGCAAGTCCCGAATATCTGGGTGTCCCTAATGGCATTGCGAATGAAGATCTTTACAATGGTGGCCAGGCCAACCAGTCACCTCCGGGGCTACTGTGGGCCTCAGTTTCCTGGGATGAGGAATTGTCCTCCCCCACTGCTGCTCAATCATTATTGATGACCTATTCCGAATTGCAATTCATTTTGGCTGAATCCGCTGAAAAAGGATGGATATCCGGAGATGCTGCCGGGTATTATAATGAAGGTATCACAAGTCACTTTGAATACTACGCCAGTCGCATACCTGATAATTATACATTTCCTACAGCAGCTGATGTGATTGCTCCTCCGTCTTACTACACGCAAGATGCGGTAAGCTATACAGGCACTCAGCAAGAAAAATTGAATAAAATCTGGTACCAGAAATGGGTAGCCCTGTTCAACTCCGGTTACGAAGGGTGGTCGCACTGGCGCAGAACCGGTGTCCCGGCCATTCAGGCAGGTCCAAATAGTCTGGGATTTGTGCCGGTAAGGCACCTGTATCCTCTTACAGAACAAAACCTGAATAAAGCCAATTACGATGCAGCTGTTGCCAGGCAGGGAGCAGATAACACACAAACCAGGGTGTGGTGGGACGTCGATTAATCAATGAAATAAATAGTATTAGCCCATGGTATAAATGCTGGAACTATTTTGCCATGCCTTACCTGGGTCTAAATCATACCTCCTCGTCCTCCGACGACGGCGCCGCCCTCTTTCGCAAAGGCTTTGGCGGTTGGGAAACACTTTGGCAAAAGTTTAAGAGCGCACAAAGGAAGGTTAAACTGAAGACTAAAGAAATTTAACATGAAAAAGATAATATACTTATTAACATTGGCTATGGCCATTCTTGGAAAAGGATATGCCCAGGATCCGGTGGTCTTTTTACCACTAGACAACAGCCTCAATGATTATAGTGGCAACGGGCTACATGCCAGTGACGCCGGTACAGAGGCCACTACATTTGTTAGCGATGCCGAGCGCGGTAGCGTTGCTTTTTTCGCGGAAGCCGCCCATGCCCAATTGCCTGTTGATGCAAAATTAAATTTTGGAGCTGGTGATTTTAGTGTCGCATTCTGGATCAAAATTGACAATGCCCCTACCAGTGATCCCGTTATTTTAAGCAATAAGGACTGGGGAAGTGGCGGCAACCCAGGGTTTTTAATTGCCCTTGACGGCGCGGACGATCCCGGCAACCAACATATGTGGACATCCAACATCGCGGATGGCACGGGAAGGCTGGATTGGGATGCCGATGACAATGCTACCCCTAACCTTGTCGATGGCACCTGGCATTTTGTGGTAGTGTCTTATGACAGAGATGCCACCATGAACGTATACTTTGACGGTGAGTTAAAGCAAACAGACCCCGAGGCAGATTCCAAGGACATGACCTTGATCCCCGGCGATATCAGCAGCCACGGTTTACCGATTACGATCATGCAGGATGGCACCGGCGCCTACGGTGCCGATTTTGCAGCTTTTTTGGATGAAATCTATATCTATGACAGGGTTCTTGAACCTTCGGAAGTAAATGATCTCAAATCCTTCGGTCTCAACCCAGCACAAGATGTCGTGCTTGATGCTGATGTATATCTGCCATTCGACGGAAACCTGAATGATGCAAGCGGTAACGATCTTCATGCCACTGATGCCGGCACCGTACCTACCGGTTTTGTGGACGATCCCGACCGGGGAATGGTGGGGCATTTTCCTGTGGAGGCACATGCCCAGCTACCCCTGGATCCGGCATTAGACATCAGCACGGGAGATTTCAGCGTAGCATTTTGGATCAAAGTCGACGTCGCACCCGAAAGCGATCCGGCCATTCTAAGCAACAAAGATTGGGGAAGTGGCGGTAACCCGGGCTTCCTGATTGCACTGGATGGCGCCAATGATCCCGGTAATCAGCACATGTGGACTTCCAACATCGCGGATGGTACAGCCAGGTTGGACTGGGATGCTGACGACAATCAAACCCCCAATTTGGTAGATGCCACCTGGCATTATGTTGCCGTCACCTATGACCGGGATGCCACCATGAATGTTTACTTCGATGGTATATTGAAGCAAAGCGACCCCGCGGCCGACTCCAAAGACATGACGTTGGTTCCCGGAGATATAGGAGCTGGCAATCTTCCGATTACTATTATGCAAGACGGCACCGGGGCCTATGGCGCCGACTTTGAGGCATATATCGACGAGGTACGTGTGTGGAATGGAGAAGTATTAACCGCTGAGAAAGTGGTACAGTCGATGAATGCCAAAGCCGGTGTCGACAAATCTTACGATGCCGATGTCTACTTGCCCCTCGATACTGATTTGAATGACGCCAGCGGCAGCGGGTTGCATGCTACCGATGCCGGCAGTGAGGCTACTGTCTTTGAGACAGACCCCGAAAGAGGTCAGGTGGCTAGGTTTCCGGTAGCTGCCCATGCACAGTTACCCGTTGACCCTAAATTAAACCTGGGAACAGAAGATTTCAGCGTAGCATTCTGGATCAAAGTTGACGACACAAATCCGCCGGAAAGCGACCCGTCAATTCTTAGTAACAAAGACTGGGGAAGTGGTGGTAACCCGGGTTTCCTCATCGCCCTCGACGGCGCTAATGATCCGGCAAATCGGCATATGTGGACATCCAACATCGCGGATGGCACTGGGAGACTGGATTGGGATGCGGATGACAATGCCACACCCAATCTGGTAGATGGCAACTGGCATTTCGTTGTGGTCACTTATGATCGGGACGCAACTATGAATGTATACTTCGATGGCGATTTAAAACAAACAGACCCGGAAGCCGATTCCAAGGATATGACCTTGGTTCCAGGCGACATGAGTGCTCATGGATTGCCAATTACCATCATGCAGGACGGCACCGGAGCCTATGGCGCTGATTTTGAGGCATGGATGGACGATATCAGGATCTGGGTAGGTACCGTGGTCTCGCCAACAGCGGTTTTTAACATGTTCAAATACCAGGAAGCTGTTCCGGAAAGCGACCAGGCCTTTGGCGCTGACGTTTATCTGCCACTGGATGAGGACCTGAAAGATCAAAGCGGCAATGGTGTAGACGCTACGAGCGCCGGCACTGAAGAGATTAAATTTGTAGAGGATAGCCAAAGAGGCCTGGTAGCCGAGTTCCCGTCGGCTGCTCATGCGCAATTCCCAGATCATACTTTGCTGGATTTTGGTACGGATGATTTTACAGTTTCATTCTGGGTAAAAATAAGTGCAGATGTACTGGTGCCGAGCGACCCGGTAATTCTAGGCAATAAAGATTGGGGCAGTGGTGGAAACCCGGGATTCCAAATTGGACTGGATGGCGCAGATGATGCCGCAGCGCACCTATGGATCGTCAACGTGGCGGACGGCACCGGCCGTTTAGATTGGGATGCCGACGACAACCAGACACCTAACCTGAAAGACGGCAACTGGCATTTTGTGGCCGTGGCCTTTGATAGAGATGCCACCATGAATGTCTATCTGGACGGTATTTTAAGGCAAACTGACCCGGAAGCCGATTCCAAAGATATGACGCTCATTCCAGGTGATTTAAATGCAGCCGGTTTGCCCCTGACCATTATGCAGGATGGAACAGGCATGTATCCCGCAGATTTTGAGGCCAGAATTGATGACATCAGGATCTGGAAAGGTAAAGTACTGAGTGCCAATGAGGTGTCAGAGATCTATAGCCCTGAAGATAAACCCTATGAGTCAATTGTTTTTCTTCCATTAAACAACAACCTTTTTGACTTTAGCGGCAACAACCTGCATGCGACGGATCAAGGAACTGAAGAAACAAAATTTGTGAAAGATACTAAAAGAGGAGACGTGGCGGAATTTCCGATTTCTGCCCATGCGCAATTCCCCATCGACCCGAAGCTTGATTTTGGCACAGAAGATTTCAGTGTGGCCTTCTGGATCAGGATCAACCCCAACATCGATATCCCCGGAGACCCTGTGATATTGGGTAACAAAGATTGGGGCAGTGGCGGAAATCCCGGATTTCAAATTGGCCTGGACGGTGCAGATGATCCATCTGCTCATCTTTGGACGGTTAATGCCGCGGACGGTACCGGCCGGCTGGACTGGGATGCCGATGATAATCAAACACCGAATTTAAAAGACGGGGAATGGCACCTTGTCGCCGTTGCCTTCGATCGTGACGCTACTATGAATGTTTATTTTGACGGAGAATTGCGGCAAACAGATGTAGAACAGGATTCCAAAGACATGACCTTAATACCTGCGAGCATCAGCGCGGCCGGTTTACCGCTAACCATCATGCAGGATGGGACGGGAGCATACGGCGATGATTTTGCCGCCCTGCTGGATAACATCCGCGTTTGGGACCGGGTGATTACCGATGAAGAAGTATCCGAAATATTCAGCGAAGATAAAGGCAGTAATATCGGTGAAGGAGAAACCGGCATAGTGCTTTCAATTGATGATCCAAAAACACCGCATGAAAACGTATTTACCACCTATCCCAATCCGGTTCATGGCAACATTTCAAAGGTTTCATTTTTCCTGGAAAGCCCTGCCAATATCAAATTGTCTGTTTACGATATCATGGGTAACCTGGTAAAAACGATGATTAATGAATCGATGTCTGGTGGCTATCATACCATTGAGTGGGATACTACTCATCAATCCAAGGGTATGTACTTCTACCGAATTGAGAGCAATCACCTCAATAAAACCTTACGTGTAATCCTGAATAGATAGTTTAATCTTATAAAAGTCAGAAAATGAAAACAATTAATAGCTTAGTTATCGCCCTGCTACTTATGACTGCCGCCATGGTTTCCTCCTGTGACGAGAGTGGTGATCCCCAGGCAGATATTGAACTCAGTGAATCCCAGACAGCTTCGGTGTCTATGCGCGGAAAGTGGGGCCAGGCGTCGGATCCTCTTTTGCCATTCGGCACAACTGAAACCGTATTAGACGATTTTGTCATGGCGTTTACCATAACCGATGATTATAACCCTATGGGTTTTACTGCTTCCGGCGCAGACTATTTTTTCGGCGCTACGGAGGAAGCCGGATTATGGAACTGGGAAGATCAGGAGTTTAAGAATATTAAACTTACCAACATCTCCCCTATCTCCAATATACAGGTGTTGAAGGAAGCTTCCGAAATACGGGTAAGTTTCATTTACAATGGGGAAGATGGAGGCAGAGCCTTCGGCGTTGGCGAGTATGCCGTTACATTAAAGAAAATTGCCCCTTAGATTTTAATTGAAGTACTGCCGCTGGTAGCATCTTCGGTGTTACCGGCGGCTTATTGCAACTTTTGATAAAAAAGTTTAATATTATTAAAACCTCAAAATTGCCTAATGAAATTAAACGTTCGCCATCCGTTACGCCTGTTACTCGCCCTGGCATCAGTGATCTTTTTATACGCCTGTACCCATGAATCAAATCAAACTACGCTAAAACAACGTGCCAGGCACGTTATTGTCATTGGAGTTGACGGGTTGAGTCCGGATGGTATTATTAATGCAACAACGCCTGTCATTGATCAATTGATAAAAGAAGGAAGCCACACGCTGAATGCCAGAGGTGTCTTACCTACCAGCAGCAGCACTAACTGGGCGTCCATGGTATCAGGAGCCGGCCCTGAGCAACACGGTATCACCTCTAATGGCTGGGAAAGGGACGACCACACACTGCCGGCGGTAACGACGGGCCTGGAAAAGATTTTCCCCACTATCTTTAGTGTCATAAAAAATCAAAAACCCGACCTTAAAATGGCAGCTATCTATGACTGGGGAGGATTTGGAAGGTTAATAGAACGCAGTATCCTTGATTATGACCAGCACGGAGAAGACGAAGATATCACTGCCCAACTCGCCATCGATTATATCAAATCGGAGCAGCCGCACTTTCTGTTTGTACATCTCGATCATGTAGATCATGCCGGCCATCACTACGGGCACAAGACGCCGGATTATTACAAATCGGTGACAAAAGCCGATAAATTAATAGGCGATATCATACAGGCGTCCAGAGACGCGGGATTATTCGAGGAAACAATTTTTATCGTTTCCGCAGATCATGGTGGCATCGGCTATGGCCATGGCGGGGAAACATTGGATGAAATAGAAATACCATTTATTATCTGCGGCAAGGGAATCAAAAAAAATAAGCGCATTAGTCAACAGGTCTATCAATATGACAATGCAGCCACGGTGGCCTATGCATTTGGTTTAAAGCAACCACATGCGTGGATTGGAAAACCTGTGAAGCCTGTCTTTGAAGGAAATCCAGATCCGGTTTTGGATAAAAATACGGTTATACAGCTTCCTGCCCCCGTAATCATACCCAAACCAAATTTGTATGAATCTGCCGGAGGGTTATTCATTGATGAAAATGCCGTGTTAAAAATCGAAGCATCCGATGATGTAAAAATAAGATATACATTGGATGGACAGGAACCTACTGAAAATTCACCGATTTACAGCGACCCCATAACCCTGGACAAAACTACGGTCGTTATGGCCCGGGCATTTGGCGCCGGTCAGGAAACAAGCCGAGCTGCCAAAGCCTATTTCCGGATAGTTCATTCCAACAACGGCAATGGTGTGCGATATGAGTACTTTGAAGGTAGCGACTGGCACTCCTTACCGCTATTTGAAAAATTGAAACCCATTAAGTCAGGAAGTAAATTTCAGATTAGAATTGATAGCATCAACGACAGGAAGGACCAGTTCGCAATCCGGTATTCAACCTACTTAAAAATTGAACAGGTGGGATCTTACAAGTTTTACCTTGTTTCGGATGACGGGAGTAAATTATTTATAAACAATCAACTAATTGTCGATAATGACGGAGGTCACGGCGCTATTGAGCGCTCGGGCACTACACAACTGGAAAGCGGCATGGTATTGCTGGAGGTAACCTATTTTAACGAGGGTGGCGGCTATTGGCTGGACACCTATTATAAAGGGCCCGGAATACCAAAACAGATCATTCCTGCGGACAAGTTATTTTTAAACAGGCAGTAAAAAATTCAAGCATTAGGAAAACATAAATTGATATGAGCAACGAATCATTATTTACCGAAGGTGATATAAACCAAAGTGTTTTAAGAGAAAAATGGGAAACCACACACGACGCAAATACAAAGCAATGGCTGGATGACGACGCCAGGTATTTTTTACATCAAAGCTTATCTACCCCTTGCCTCGATATTGTAGAGGAATCTTCCGAGGCATCTTTTACGAGGTTAAATGGGGAGGCCTTTCTGGACTTCCACGGCAACAGCGCCCATCAGGTTGGGTTCAGCAACCCTTATGTTATTGAAGCCATCAAAAAGCAACTGGACCGCTTACCTTTTTGCACCCGGCGATATACCAACAAGCCAGCCATAGATCTCGCAAAAAAACTAGTGGCATCAACCGGGCATCAATTGCAAAGAGTTTTATTTGCTCCTGGTGGCAGTCTGGCCGTGGGCATGGCACTCAAGCTTGCGCGGGTAGTGACGGGAAAACACAAAGTCATTTCGTTTTGGGATTCCTTTCACGGAGCTTCATTGGATGCCATCTCAGCTGGCGGAGAGGCCATATTCCGTAAAAACATGGGACCAACCATGCCCGGAACCGAGCGCATTCCCGCGCCCAATGTCTATAGGGGCATCCTGGGAGATGATCCCATGAAATATGCTGATTACCTGGAATATGTCATCGAAAAAGAAGGAGAAATAGGTGCATTGCTGGCCGAGCCAATCCGCAATACCGATGTGGTGGTGCCTCCAAAAGCATTCTGGCAACGTGTCAGGCAGATCTGCGACGCACATGGGATTATGTTGATTTTTGATGAAATTCCCAACGGACTGGGCAGAACAGGGCAAATGTATGCCTGGCAGCATTACGGAGTGGTTCCCGACATCATGTGCCTGGGAAAAGGATTGGGCGGTTGCATTATTCCACTGGCCGCAATCGTAACCAAGGATAAATACAATATTGCACCGGAAATTTCACTGGGGCATTATACCCATGAAAAAAATCCTGTCGCCTGTGCCGCGGGCCTTGCAGTCTTAAATTTTATTGAAAATGAAAACCTGTTGGAAAAGGTAAAAGAAGACGAAAAGTACATCAGCGGCCGGCTGTCCGACTTACAAGACAGGTTTGATATCATCGGAGATGTACGAGGGCTGGGCACCATATGGGGTATTGAACTGGTAAAAGACCGCCAAACTAAAGAAAAGGCCGGTGAGGCTGCCGAACAACTAATGTATAACTGCATGGCGGATGGATTGAGTTTCAAAATCTCTTCCGGCAATATCATTCAATTTTTACCCCCGCTTACTATTGCCAGAAGTGAACTTGACAGGGCCATAGAAATTCTGGGAAAAAACATGGCTAAAATATAACGCTTTTTCGAGGCAATATCGGCTTTATATAATTTCTCAAAAACGATATATCTTGACCGGGTGGATTTCGGTGATAAACGCATGCTTAGACGCATGCGTTTTCATCGCTATATCTGAAAGCGCGACATCAGCCACTTTCATCAAGCGAAATTGACAGAAAATCATTTACCGAAGACCTAAATAAACTTCGGATATCTTTTTGTCTTGTCACAAAACCATTTTTTTCAGTTCATATAGTTGCATCGTTTGGCCATCTTTTTGGATGTGGCACCGATGGTAACCCTTTTTTTCCATGCTCCTGCTATGGCTTGATAAAACCGAAATACTATCTTTACAGCGATGCCACAAAGGTTTCTGATAAGCTGCGTTGATTACCGGAGATCTGAAAGATAACAAGGCCATTCAACCAAATCTGCTAACGAAAGACTCAAGGTTTTATGAAAGTCATAACGGTTGCTTCAGATATTAACAACTTCTTTGTAAATAACTTTCTGATCCCATCCTGTCAATATTTCGATTTGGATCTGATCGTTTTAAACCCGGTAACTGCCTGGCACCATCACAAAATCAAAGATCAGTTTTTGGCATACTACCTACCGGAACTGGATCCGGATGAAATAATTTTATTTACAGATGCCTATGATACTTTGTTGATCAATGATTTTTCGGGGATCATAAATGCTTACCATCGTTTTGACGCTACCATCGTTTTTTCATCGGAAATAAACTGTTGGCCCGAGCCAGAACTACTTCCTATTTATCATAAAATAGCCGCGAACAAAGATCCGGTGTTTTTAAATAGCGGTGGATTCATCGGAAAAGTCTCGTCAATTGCTAAGATCTTCCATAAATATCCTAAATCTCCAAGTCACATCATCCACACCAAATACAAATTTAAAAACAGCCAGGTGAGAGACTACGATGAAAACTATCAGTGGAGTAACCAATATTATTGGACGATGGTCTATTTTTCCCGGCCCGATGACATAGACCTTGACAAAGACTCAAAATTATTCCTTACCCTGGGCATGCCGGTGAGTACTTTTGACGCCAATTACCAGGAGTACCGGAGGGTGGGTACAACTTCAAAAATATTTAAAGATGAATTTGACCGAATACGAGATGTTTTACACACTATCGACTATGGTAAGACAGCCCACCTTCATTTTAATAATCCTATCAGCAAGCATGTCCTATTTGAGCTTCTAAAAAGGAAACAACTTCCAAACTGGATAACAGAAATATTGACAGACAAGCAAAAGTCCACCGGAAAACCTAAAACTATTGTGACCATGAAATACAATAAGCAAACAGGAGCTATTGAAAAGATAATTTAAGGCAAAACTTGAAAAAGGTGGCTCAAGCCAGGAGATTGCTTCAGAGCCAGCACCTGGTCCGCGCTTTTCTCGCAACTGAGGCGTCATGCGTCATGGCTTCAAATTCAAAACTATCTTCGTCGCCCGCCGGAATAAGTCATCGCCTCCCCTTTTCCGAAGCCATAGCTAAAGCCAAGGGTCACAAATCGCCCACGAAAATCTTCATTATATAAGGAAAAATCAGGTTGATTTGTAGTTATTTTTCTGATCCTCGATGCAAAAATATCCCTGACTGCGAAATTGATCACTGCCTTGCCTTCCATCATTTTTTTTCGCAAACCTATATCCCCATAGGCATTGTCAGCAACCTGGCTTTGGACCGTTTGATATCCGGATTCATAATTTCCGGTTAATTCGAGATCAAACTGGGCCGGAAGTTTAAATTTTGTGGTAAGCCTGGATGACCACCGGTCACCTTCAAAGTCAAAAGATTGGTTTTCAAAGTCTCCCTCTCGGTTAAATTGATTGTAATTGAGATCGCCGTTGATTGCCAACCAACGGACCGGATCATATTTTGCGTTTACCTCAAATCCCGTGGTTTTATCTGTCCCGATATTTAATGGTGTCGTAGTATTTACATTATCTTCAAATCTGGAAACACGCTCTATCACATCAGTGACATAACGATGATAAACACCTGCATTTAAAGAGGCTTTGCCAAAAACAAAAATACCTGTCACCTCATAGGAGTCTGTAAATTCAGGTTGCAAATCAGGATTTCCTGTACGGACGTTAAAGTTATTTCTAATATTGAAAAACGGATTTAAATCCCAGAGCCTGGGTCTGTAAATCCTCCTTGAGTAACCTGCCTGAAGCGAAAAGAGTTCTGTAAACTTATACGAGGTATGGGCACTTGGAAAAAGATTAATATAATCCTGACTATTTGCTTCATTTGTGTTGGTTAGCAAGGTATTCAGATTCGTATTTTCCATCCGAAGGCCTAACTTCACACCCCATTTGTCGCCTTCATAAGCGCCCGTTCCGTACAGTCCCAATACCTTCTGGTCATATTCAAAGTTATTGGTAAGATTATCGTCAGGTATCCACTCGCCTTCCACCAGGTCCCTTACCGCATAGTCATTTCCTACATCATTAATAACATATTGAGCACCTGTTTCAATCTTTACTTTATCGGTAAATGGCCTGGTATAATCCAGTTTGAAAGTATAGTCTGCCTGCTGGAATTTGGTCTCGGTTTGCTGATCGTTGTAAATCTCACTGCCGGAGATATTGGTATTTTCAAACTCCGACGCCTGATCCTTTCCAAAAAACCTTCCCAAGGCATTAAAAAGTAGCGTATGCTCTTCGTTGTCCTTAAATTCCCTGCTGTATTGCAGATCGTATTGCCATTTTGGATTCGTAGCCTCGGTGGTTTCATCTCTCCTCCATGCCGATACCAGGGAATTGGTGTCGTCCAGAAAGCTGAAATTGGTTGAGGAAGGCTGGTCCTCTATCTCATAGGCAAAATTTCCGGAGAGTGTCAGTACATTGTGACCATCTATGTGATAATCCGTGCCTAAAATAACATTGTAAAAGGTCTCATTTCTGTAGGAGGTGCCGCCGCTGTTTACGGTAGTATTTTTATTCAGGTCGGTATTTATACTTTCCGAATCTCTTGGCAACGAACGATAGCCGGCGCCCAATTGCGCAAACAGGTTGAACTTCTCTGTCCTTCTATTCAAACTAATGCCTACACTATGATTATCCGGTGTTCCGGTATTGACGGAGATAGAACCGTTTAGCCCCTTTTTCTCCTCCTTTTTTAATACGATATTGATAATTCCAGAGGTTCCCTCGGCATCGTACTTGGCGGATGGATTGGTAATCACCTCTATTTTTTCAATCATATCCGCTGTAATTGTCCCCAAAGCGTTGCTTTGTTCATCTGCCAAAACAGAAGGTTTTCCATCTATCATTATCTGCACACCAGTGCTTCCGCGCAAGCTGATCTGGCCTTCGATGTTTACATTAACCGATGGCACGTTGTTAAGTACTTCCAAAGCGCTCATGCCGGTACTGCTGATGTCTTTGCCGACATTAAAGACCCGTTTGTCAAGTTGAAATTCGGTTGTGGATCTTTCTCCTACGACCATTATTTCATCCAGCAGTTGTTTATCTTCACTTAACAGGATGGTACCCAACACCACTTTTCCATTGGCGACTGAAATATCTTTGATCGTGTTGCTTTTATATCCAATAAAACTTACTTCCACATATATATCCGATGCGTCGGTCGTAATCGAAAAATCCCCTTTTTCACCTGCTACCGTACCGGTTATCATATTTTGCGTTTTACTGTCTTTAATGGTGATGGTAGCATGCTCCACAGGCTGTTTGCTTTGCGTATCTATGATGGTTCCGGTGATTTCCACGCCACCGGTCTGAGCAACTGAGGCGGTAATGCTAAGGATAAAGACTAAGAAGTAAACAAAATATTCGGGCTTAATGCTCATTTTTTTCTAAAACAGGTGCTTCAACAATCGACTCCCAAAGAAACAATACTTACGCGATCATAAAAAATAATTTCTACAAACGCCAAAACTAACCCTGTGAACGACATATCTTCGGTAATGAGGTAAAAAAGTGTTATCGGTCTTGTCAAGCCGATTTTTACCCTGAATCAAAAAATTGCCCCCTCCGTGCACAACGCAAAAAAGTAAAACCCGGACCTACACCTTCAACTACACCTTGCTATTTCGTAAAGGAAGAGCAGAGGGGGGCGGGTTATTTAAATAAACATCAAATCGAGCATAAAAACCATAAACTACAAGCAAAAGGCCAGTAGCTATGGCATTTGAATAAAGATTTATTGACACCATGAATTTCGGGGCGGTGAAAATCAATTTTTCGCCGGAGGGCAGACCTGCATGATACCTACTGCACTACTGGCTTCATAAGACTGAAAATCGCCGGTAGGACACGCCACTTTATAATTTCGGAACATCAGGTTGCGACCGGGATCCCGGTTGGCCCACGCGGTAGCGGCGTTGTACCTAAGCCATGGTAAATACTGCTCCTGTTTCCCATCGCTTATGAGCATATACAGATACCTGGCAAAAACCGCTTTAAGTACGCCCTGTTCATTCCAGTCGCCTTCGGCGGGAAGAATACCTTCACTATCTGACATGACGTTTTTTGTATAATCTGCCGCCAGCTTAGCATCGCGAAGATAAGAGCCATTGCCTGTGGCCCGATAGAGCATTACAGCGGCACCTATACACGTCCCCTGATTGTAAGTATAATCCTCAAACCCGGGAAGGCTATCACCAATCTTGTGATCAGCTACCCTTCCTGTAATTGATTCAAAGAGATTTTTTCTTGCCCAGCTATAAACATTTTTCGCTTTGGACAAATATTTATCATCGTTGGTAATATTGTACAACATCACAGCGCCAATGACGGTTGGATAATTGATACAGGCATTTTTCCCTTTTACTTTCCAGCTCCAGTCCATCCCGCCATTTTTCGTGTCATAAGCCTCTTCCCATACGAAATCAAAACCACTGGTGGCCTTTTGAAGGTATTCCTGATTTTGGGTAAGCTCATAACCTCTGGCCAATGAAATTATCCACCACATCATGTCGTCATAGATAAAGTCATTAACCCGCTTTACATCCGGCCAATTGAATTCAGAATAAGCCTTGTTTCCTCCCTGATATATCTCTTTTACTAAATCAAGGGCCTTCTCGCTGCCCGTTCTAAGGTAGGCATCCATAGCAATATCCCAAAATATTGCCTGGGTCCACCCTTCCGCCAATTCCTTTCGCTGCGTGGTCCTGTAGTATAGTTTTGAGTCATGATCATAAAAATGTGTATTAAATGCTTCAAAGGACAAGGTGGCATCCTGGATTGTGTAGGAGAGTTTATGCTCCTGAACTTCCGAAACTTTGGAAGTAGGCTTTTCTTCATGGTCGCCACCGCAACTTCCAATAAGTAAAAGGCTAAAAAGTAATATATTGTTTTTAATCATGATATTGTCAATTGTATTTTAGGTTTGCTATTAGCTGCCAGGTAAAACATCCATTAAGCATATTTACTAAATGCGACACTTACTGCACACGGTTTCGCCCCGGCACGCTAATATGCAAATGCAGGTGATCATAAATAATGTGAAATAATGCGTTTCGGGCATGTAGATATATGCCCGAAACAGTTGCAACTACAGTTTAAAGGAATGCATAGTTTCCCTACACCGGTTTTGGCAAATTGCTTAAGATTATTAATCTAAGTTTATCTGTAAAACAAACTCCAAATTACCTCCGACATTTCCACTGTATTCAGTGGATTGGGTGCTATACATTGTGCCAAAGGTGATTAGATCCTTTATCTCCCCTGTCAATCCAAAGGTCGCACACCTGGAGGTATGATACATGGTAAAGAAGTTTAATTTCTCATCTAAAAAGTTGATCTGTGCTCCAATATCGACAATTTCCTCGTGTTCTCTTACCTTTCGAAATACCGCTTTCGGTTTTAGGTTAATGGCATTGGTTCCCGGTTTTAACAAAATATCATAACCGGCAGCTACAAAAACGGATGGTTGCCTGATAGAAGTGATCATATTTTCCCTGTTGTCATAAATCAGGGAGCCCAGTGACGATCCTACTACCTGGACATTGAAATTATCTATTGTATAGGATAAGCCAAAATCACTATCAAATTGTATTCCGGTATCGTCAAATTGCATCAATACCGGATCTCCCTGGTCGCCTATTAACCCTTCTTTATTGATACTTTCATCAAATCCTCCAAGTGAGAGTCCAAATGCTAAATTTTGATTGTCGGCCAGTGGAAGGTGGTATGAATAATTCACCAGAAACCGGGTCCCCTTTAATAGCCCCAGTTCCTGCCTGAAAACCGCCAGGCCCAGGCCGACACGGTCACTTAAACCATAGTCTGCTGTCAGGTATTGTGTGACTGATGCCGGGCTAATACTGCCCGCTTGCTGCTGATATGATAGCGTAACTTTAAGATTTTCATCGAGGCCCGATGCAGCGGGGTTGAGGGCAAATTGATTTAGAAAATAGGCAGATCCCGAAGGGCTTAACTGCGCATATCCCCTTTGTGTAGCACAAAGCAGTGGCAGGCATATGATCGCCGCCATAAAACCTTTGGCAAAAATTGATTTATATAAATATTGCATTTCGTTTCGATTAATAATGAAGAATTGTCAAAATCCCCTTTTCTTTGGGAATACCGGATCCCAGGTTGATGATATAGTAATAGGTCCCGGGAGATAACAGGCTGCCCTTATAAGTACCATCCCAGCTGTTATCGTAATTTTGCCGGTCCAAAACTACCCGGCCTTGTGGGTCATAAACCTTTACCTGGTTATCAGGGTAAGTATTGATGTTCCACACTACCCAGGTGTCATTTTTTGTATCGCCGTTGGGGGTTAAAATATTGTTGGCTTCGATCAGATAAGGACTTCCGTTCATCTGCACGATATACTCCGCATCCCTGGAACACCCCTCAGCCGTGCTGGCGTTCACAATATAAATATAATTTTGATTTGGCTTGACGATGATGGTCTCCTCCTGCAGATCACTTAAAATCCCCGGGCCTTCCTGCCAAACGTAATTATAATTACCGGCTCCCTTCACGGTCAGTTCAATAAAATCACCACGCACCACTTTCTCCTCGGGGTAATTCGTTGATACCTCGACATCCAATTCGTAGGCGGTAATCATAAAGGATCTGCTGAAACTATCCGCCCCGCCATTTAATGTGCCACCGTCGTCCCTGACGGTTACAGTCACATTGGCATCACCAATTATACCCTCATTAAGCTTATAGGTGATGTAACCAATCCCATCCTCTACCTCACTGACAGATAGTTCACCGAAAAGGCTGCCGTTATCTGTCGTAATTGATAAGCCCAGTTCCTGACCGGTCTCAGGTCCGGGTGTTAATGCTTCCAGAGTGATTGTATAGGCATCACTATAGTTACAACTGCTCCGATCGGATAGCTCCATCATGGTTGGTGGCTGATTGGTTCCCAATGTAATGGCCTGTACAACGGCAGTATAAGGGACCTCCTGGTCCGAGCCAATGCTGTAGTCATTAAATGGCCTGACCCGGTAATAATACTGTGTTGCCAGCTTTAACTCATCATCGGTATAAGCAGTACTGTTTTCTCCCACCGATGCCACGACAGTAAATTGCTCTCCATCCGGAGACCTTTCGATATCATAGCCCGATTCATTGTCTGCCCGGTCCGTCCAGGTCAATTCCACCGCTGTTTCCGATAGCGTCGTGGCCGCTAAAGATTCGGCCGGGAGCGGCAGGTTTTCGTCATAAATGGTGGTAGCACTTGCCGCCGATGAAAAAAGCGAATTACCCGAGGAACTTACGGCCCTTACCCTGTAGTAATAAGTTGTCAATACCTTCAGGTTTTCGTCGGTAAACTGGTTGCTATTGGCTTCGAAAGTGTCGATAATTTCATAGTTATTTCCATCCGTTGAACGCCATAGCTCATACCCGGATTCATTGTCAGCTACATCATTCCAACTCAGTAAAATTGAATTTTTGGTCACTTCGTCAACAGTTAAATCTGTCGGTATCGCCGGCGCATCTACTGGTATACCGAAGATTTGCCACTCTGCCATCTGATAGGCATCTGACCCATTGTTGGCCGTCATATTCAAACGAAAATATTTATAGGTATCACTATTTTGGAAGCTAAAGGTTCTTTCCTGGAATCGGGACGGAAAATCTTCATTTGTCCGGGTATCAAGTATGGTCCAGCTAACACCATCATCAGACCCTTCGAATGTCCAGTCTTTAGGGTCTCTGCTATCCGCATCATTCGCAGAAGTAATACTATATTTTGTCACCAGGTTTTTCGAAGAAGTGGATTCGTACTGAGTCCACAACGTGGCCGTATTTCCAACCAGAAACTTCGTATTGACATTATTATCAATAAATTTCGGTGAGTCCTCATTGACGTTATCATTTTCTTTGGAAACGGTCAGCGTTCCTCCATCATCTGTAATATCCCATGGGGCACCGCTATAGTCCAGTGTACTAATTTCTAACACAGATGTAAAGTCAGAACTACCAAAAGAATTATAGCTTCGAACACGATAATAATAAGCGGTAGCCGGAGTCAGGTCGTTTTCATAATAGTTTACCGAATTGGACGGCAACCCGGCAATTTGCTGAAATGTAATGTTATCGGTAGACCTCTCTAATTGAAACCCTCCTTCCACATTACTTTGATCTTCCCAGGTAAGCAATACTTCATTTCCGGCTGTGGATATGGCACTTAAACCGGTAGGTGCGTCAGGAACACTTGCCTCCAGCAATCGCCACTCTCCGAGCTGAAAAGTACCTGATCCGTTTAAAGCTGTGATTTTAAACCGATAATATTCAAAGGCCACATTATTCTCAACATCATATGAAGTAGTATTAAACCTCCCCCCCAATTGCATGTTGGAACGAGTGTCAAGGATCGTCCAGTCCGTGCCATTGTCGGAACCTTCAAAAGTCCAGTCTTTTGGATCTCGTTCGGGGGCATCATTGCCAGAAGTGAGCGTATAAATTCCAACTATAGCAGGGGTATTGAGTTGAAATTGCATCCACTGTAAATTGTTACCGGCAAAATCAGATAAAAATTTCGTTTGAATATCATTATCAATCACTTTGGCAGACCCTTCGGCCGCCCCACTGCCACCGCCATTCTCCTGCAGCACTGTAAGGGTTCCTCCCGTTGCGGTAATATCCTGAGCGAAGGCCTGCGCTGCACTTACAAATAGAAAGACAACGCAAAGCACAACACTTTTTATATGCATACTAATTTTCATTTATTTAAAATTTTATGGATTAATGAGACTACCAAAAAGGACGCCTCCAAATCGATCTATTAAAGCAGATTATAGGCTTACCAACCGGAATTTTGCACTAGTTTGTTGTTGGTATTTATATCATTCTGCGGTATTGGCCACAAATAATGCCTTTTGTCAAACACACGATTTTCAAATGGGACTTTTGTATAAAAATTACTAATATCGGCAGCATTGATATCCAGTCCCATGGTAGGCCCATTAAAAGCCTCATGGGCAATTTTCCATCGCCGTGCGTCAAAATAACGTACATTTTCAAAAGCTAATTCTACCCTCCGTTCTTTTCTGATAGCCTCTCTCATGGCTTCCATGCTCCCCGGGGCCTCCAATTCAGAAGAGCCATATTCGGGAATGCCGGCCCTGTTTCTGATCAAATTGATATATTTGAGAATATCGGGATGCCCTGAAGATGTTTCATTCAGTGCCTCCGCATAATCGAGATAAACTTCGGCTAACCGTAACATGCTATTGGCCCTGTTCCCGCTTGTCCAGCTACCTAGTCCCATATTTTTCCTTACAATGTATCCGGTTGGAGAATAATCATTGCCACCAACCTTTCTTCCCGAATTTCCTTCATACCATGTCCGTGTCACGATATCACCTGTATTCCGGTTAAGCCACAGGGTGTTATCATAAGTAATTCCCGTATAAAACCTGGGTTCTCTGTTTACCCACTGGTTGAAAACCTCACGTTCGGCGATATCATATGGTGCCCTGAAATTGCTGAATCCGGATTCCTGGTAACCGGATTCCGGATCGTCGATAGATCGTCCGTTAGCCATAAAATAGGCATCGACCATGGTTTGTGTGGCGCCAAGCCCACCGCTTCCCCTGGCTTCACCAGAGCTGCCTGAATGAAACGGCGTCATTTCATATTGCCTTGACCCCACATCAGCTGCGGGGCGCGCCATGATTATTTCCTCATTCCACTCATCCAGCATGACATCCCTTGTCGATAAATAGGGATCAAACTGTCCTTCACTGTTACTTTTTCTAAATAAACTAAAGGTGCCGGGCACAAACTCGTCAATAAACTCTTTGTACGACGCAGCTGCTATTTTCCACTTGTTTTCATCGTATACCTGGCTTATGAGTGGTGATCCATCCTCATTGATCAAATCGGCGTAATCACTGTTGCCATTAAACAGTGGACTTGCTGCCAATAACAAAACCTGAGATCTGATAGCCATAGCATACGGCCTGGTAATTCTGCCATAGGCGTCGTCATTGGCAGGCACATTGGGTAAATCGATCATGGCCTCATCCAGCTCATTGACAACGTAATCGACACACTCGTCAAAAGAACTTCTGGTTAGCTGGACCTCAGTAATGTCGGCATCCGGGGAAATGGGTGTGTCAGGGACTAAAACCACCGGGCCAAACAGGCGCATAAGGTGATAATAATAGATGGCTCTTAATGCCCTGGCCTCAGCTTTATACTGAATTTCCAATTGCGCAACGCAATCCAGGCATTCGTGTACATGTTCGATAAAAAAACTGGCTTTACGGATACCCCTGTAATAGTTGGTCCATTTATCGTTGACAAACCCGGTGGTCGGATTCCACGTTCCGATATTCATATTATTACTCAGGACAAATGACCACACATACTCAGCCTCATCGGACCCTCCAGTCCATGGCCCGGCATTGTTAGCTAAAAACCGCTGTGATAGCTCGTCGGGAAGCACTGAAAAGACATTGGCCAGATATTGCTCTACGGTACTTTCATTGGCAAAAGTTTGCTCCAGGGTTAGTCTGTCATCAGGTACCTGGTCCAGATAGTCACCACATGAAACCCCGAACGCGCTTATTAACGCTGTCGTAATCAGTAGTTTTATATTTAATATTTTCATGTTAGTTAAAATTCTATGTTAACACCTAGAGAGTAGATTGTGCTATTTGGGTATCGCGCTCCATTGGAAGTAAGGAGTTCGGGATCCCAGATATCAAATTTGCTGAATGTAAGCAAGTTTACACCTCTCATATAAACCCTGGCATTCTTCATTTTTAAATACCCGGCAATGTGTGATGGTAAGGTATAACCGATCTCAGCTGTTTTTAAGCGAAGAAAATCGATATCTCGTAACCACCAGGTGCTGGTCTGGGTATTGTTATTCTGTCCTACGGCAGCAGATCCATAGGAAAGTCTTGGATACATAGCTTCAGGGTCGGGGTTTTCTCCGGTCCACCGGTCCAAGGCTACCTTGTAGAGGTTAGCGCCACCACCATCTCCTCTGAAAGGAATAATGCCGGTGCCGCTCAAAATAATGTCTGCCTCAGCTTGTCCCTGAAAAAATAAGCTCATATCCAAGTTTCTATAACCCAGGCTGACTCCGAAGCCGTAAGTAAGCGCCGGGACGTCACCCTGTCCAATCTGAATTTGATCAAAAGCATCAATTCGGCCATCTCCGTTAAGATCTTTATATTTGATATCTCCGGGCATTATCTGCCCGAACTGTTCTGCAAATTCTCCGTCTGTCGTGGTGATAAATCCGTCTCCATCCGTATCATCTTCAAAAGTGAACAGCCTTTCAGCTATGAATCCATAACGGGCAAGTACCGGGTCCCCCCTACGCTCCAGCCATTCATAAAGCTGCTCCGGTTGGCCATTTTCCAATATTTTATTTCTATTGTAGGAAAAAGTACCTCTGAAACCGACCACCAAATCCTTGAAACTCTTGTTGAAGTTAATCGAACCATCAAAACCCTTGTTTTCAACAATACCGATATTGCCAAACGGATTAGTACTCAAGCCCACATAGTTCGGAATATCAGCCCTGCCAAGGAAGGCTCCTTCGGTATATTCCTTAAATACATCCACGATGATGCCCAAACTATAATTGAACATATTGATCTCAATACCTAAGTCTTGCTTCCGGGCCTCTGCCCATGTGACATCAACCGCATAAGAATCTTCAAAAATCCCGTCATACCTGATCCTGTTCTTCCCATAGGTATAACCACTATCTCCGCTTCTGATCACCTCACCTATAAAAGCAAACCTTCCGGCACCTGACGCGGAGCCCACTTTACCGTCCGTATACCTTATCTTGAGAAAATCTATGACATTCGTAAGTGGCTCAAAGAACTTTTCGTTGGAAATTGCCCATCCAAAACCAAAAGCGGGAAAAAAGCCATATCGTTTTGAAGGAGCGAAATTCTCAGATCCATTATAGCCGGCATTAAACTCAATAAAATACCGATCGTCATAAGAGTAAGTAATTCGCCCTGCCAAACCCTGGTTCCTGTAGGGTATCGATTCGGTGAAATCTCCGGCAAAAGCGTTCAAATAATCTGATCTGTTAAACAACAATAAACCGCCGACCCGATGCCTGTCAAATGCCCTGTCATAATTAAGTGATGTCTCCATATAAAACCTCCTATTGCCGCCATTGCTACGACTGTAACTCAAAAAGTTTTGTCCCTGGAAGGTTGGCACCGTACCCAAATTCAACGTCCCATCCGGATTCCGGGGATTATTTACGTCTACAATCCAGGTATCTTCACGTTTTCGCCGTTGGATTCGATGCTCGTTATAAACATCAAAGGCAAACATGGTAGTAACGGAAAGTCCTTCTGTAAACCCTGACAAATCCTGTGTAACTCTCAGGTTGGAATACAACTGGTTGCGGTTGTGGTTTTGATATCCCCTCAAAGTAGCGTCCGCATAAGGATTTCTCATCCCGCCATTAGGGCTCCTTCCGGGTACATAACCTCCGGGATACATCACCGGATATTCCACAGGACTCACTTCAAGTGCACCATTAAATATGGTATTTGCCGATTCGCCCGGGTAGTTGCCATCTGCCAGGTATCCCTGAATCCCAAGGTCCACCTTCGTGGTAGGCGTCAGGTTCATGTTGATATTAGTAGTGACATTATACCTTGTAAAGCGGGCCGATGAGTTGTACTGGGCCAAAGCATCCGTATTATACAGGCCGGTTTCATCATAATAGCCTAATGAAACGTAATATTTTGAGGTGGCCGAACCGCCATTGACATTCAGACTTGCCTGGCGGTTATTTCCATGATCGCGAAACACTTCTTCCATCCAGTTAACATCCGGGTAAACGAAGGGGTCGTACTTGCTCTCTGTTCTCTCAATAACCTCCTGGCTATATCGCGGCGCTTCTCCCCGGGTGGTAAGAGCCTCGTTTGATAATTTCATATAATCCACACCGCCCAATAATTCCGGCGTTTTGGTAAACATGGTAATGCCCTGGTTATAATCAAACACAACGGCGGGCTTTCCTTCCTTTCCTTTTTTTGTGTTTATCAAAATCACCCCATTGGCTCCCCTAACACCATATACAGCAGTGGCAGAGGCATCTTTTAAAATAGTGAATGATTCAATATCCTGTGGTTCAATATTGTTCATAGATCGTTCCACCCCATCGACTAAGACAAGGGGATTACTGCCCCCGCTCATGGTAGAAATACCTCTGATCCATATATCCGCGCCATCATAGCCCGGTTCTCCGGAGCGTTGCACTCCGGTGATACCTGCCAGGCGCCCTGCCAGCATGGTGCTGATGTTGGCAACCGGGTGATCGAGCTCTCTTGCGGGAATACTGGATTGCGCTCCCGTAAAACTAATCTTCCTTTGCTCACCATAACCAACGACGACAATATCCTCCAGCGCCTGAATGTCCGGGGACATCTGGACAATGAGCTCGGCCTTCCCATTTACCGGTATTTCCTGGGGCAAGTAGCCAACAAAAGAGAAAATAAGTATCGCATTGTCATCTATTACATCGAGTTGAAATACACCTGATGCATCAGTTATCGTACCGTTAGATGTTCCTTTTTCAAGGATTGAAACGCCTGGCAAGGCCTCGCCATTTTCATCGCTTACTTTCCCGGTCACCGCCACCTTGGCGATGATTTCATGTATAAATTGGGTCCCTTTGGGCTTTGACACAAATATTTGGTTACCAATTCGTTTGAAGCTCAAACGATTACTTGTGGAAATGCCCTGTAAAACCTCCCTCAGAGATTTTCCGGAAGTCTCCTGGTCAACCCTTTTGTTTAATCCTACCTTGCCCTCTTCGTAGGCAAATTTCAGATCTGATTTTTTGGTAATTTGCCGAAAGGCATTTCGCAGGGTTTGGTTATGAAGATCCAATGACAGATAAATTTTGTCCATCGGAAGTTTGGATTGGGCCTCCCCGTCTGATGCGATCAATACACTGGACAAAATCGTCTGAATGATTAATCCGTATATGGCATACTTCGACATTAAATATATTTTTTGTAAAATTTTAAATTTCATATTTTTAAGGTAATAAGGTATAACATACTTTATAGGATAGGAACTCTCTCGATCTTATGTGGAAATGGGAAACGGGGAGTTCCTTTTTTCGCTGCTGTTAATCAGGGTTAAATAGTATCATAGTTCTTTATTTTGTGAAAATCTTTATTTGTTGTCCTTCTATTTCAAATTCAAATCCCAGGGAGTGGCTTATTCCCGATAGGATGTTTTCAAGGCTCATGTTCTCAAATTCACCGGTAAAACCATCTGAGACGATGCGCTGATCATAGATAAACTCAACGCCATACCAACGCTCCAGTTCCTTGACAATTTCTTCAAAGGATGCCTTGTTAAATCTGATGATGTTTTCTTTCCAGGCCAACTTGTAGTAAGGGTCAAAAGAAGCTTTTGTCAATTGGCCTGTAGATCGATTAAGCACTGCTTCCGTATTGGGTGATAAGGTGAGTTTGACGCTGTCGTTTCTAACCACTTCCACTTTTCCGGAAACCAGTGAGACATCCAAAGTCTCCTCCTCCGGGTAAAACCTAATATTGAATGAGGTGCCAAGCACCCGCACATCCAAATTTCCGACATGCACAATAAAAGGTCTGCTTTCATCCCTCTTCACATCGAAAAAGGCCTCACCCTTCAGATAGACTTCCCTTGAATTGGCAGAAAATCTGTCGGGATAAATTAGTGAACTTTGTGTATTCATTTTGATCGTGGTGCTGTCTTTAAGCATCAACTTAGCTCTTTGCCCTTTTGCGGTACTGCGTTCTATATTCGATATTGCTTCGGGTTCGCGAACGGGGGTTTTATTGATGGTCATCAATAACGGTATCAATACAATGGCGGCAATAGTGGCGGCAGCGGTATATCTCCATATTGATTTAGTAGCGGGCTTGGGATTAATCGCGGCTTTATCAGTTTCGATCACCGATCGGAATTTCATCAATTCCTCGCTGAATTCCTGCGGCGGGATCTTAACATACAACCGATCGATTACCGCTTTGGCCTCATGAAGCATTTGTTCTTTTTCCGGGTAAAGTTTCAAAAACTCTTCCCATATTACCCGGTCAGCTTCAGAGCCGTCCCGAATGTATCGCTGGAAAGACTCATCCTGCACCAAATCCTCCAATGTGTAATCTTTCAAATTTTTCATTCTTGCACACTTTTATACACATGATACATGAACAAGAAGATGGTACTCCCTTTTTAATTTTTTTTTGCGGATTAGATGTAGATCAGCTGCAGCAATACGGTAGGCGCCGGAGCAATTTCAGCTATATCTATCATTTTATTTGAAAAATGATGGAGCGACAATTAGGGTAAAATGAAGTTGGTCAGGGAATACACGGAGCAAACACCGTTAGCTTATATGAAAAGGTAAACTATCGTAAGTACTACCGCAATAATCATTTCCCGTAACTTTTTAATGGCCTTGTGTGAGAGGTTTTTAACGGACTGGTAATTGATGGATTTTCTTTCGGAAATTTCTTTGTAAGAAAGCCCTTCGTAAAACACCATGAAAATAATTTCTTTTTGACTTTTGCTTAGTGACGAAACTGATTTATCCAGTTTTTCCAATTGTTCATCACTTTTTTCCCTGTCAATCAACTGATGTTCAAACGAAAACACCGGTTCATACTGATATGCTTTATTATTATATATCTCACTTATTTTGGAAGTTTTTTTCAATTCCCGCATCAGCTTATTCCACAAGGACTGGAGCAGATAAGACCTCACCTTTTTCACTTTGTTCAACCTGGACCGGGATGCCCAGATATTGGTAAAAACTTCCTGAATGCTGTCCTTAGTCAGGTCTTTATCGTGACAAACCTTTACCCCATAAGCATAAAGGATGTGATAATGACGTTTATACAGTTTCACCATGGCCCCGGCATCTTCTTTCCCAATCATATCCCACAGCTGCACGTCGGACAAATCACTGGTAGTCAGGCTTTCCTTTAATGCAGATAAGTCGGAGGCAGTGTCAATGGAAAACACGTTGTTAAGATCCATATTGTATCAGACAGACAAAAAATCAACTTTCAAAGATTGACCTTATTAGACCCTTTTTCAATAGTTTTACCTGAAGAAATGGTAAACAAAGTATATAAAAGAAATAAAAAGATAAAATATATGCAATGATACGCCAGGATTTAATCCAATGGTAACATGTGGTGGTGGTTGGTTTTGGTGATTTTTTTGGACAAGCTATATTGATAAAGATGGTATCATAACATGTATCCATTTGACTTGTCGATCTTCAAAAATAGCCGGTTGAAAGGTTGTGGTATTCATTTACAAAGAGGATAAACTGCATTCGTAGATTTCAAGGTATCCTGAAAATGTTATGGTCCCTCCATGGATGCTTTGCAACTGCTTCCTCATATCAGGTTAGCGACAATCAGTGCACCTGATTGGGTGTAATTGCTGTCGTTGTTGTAAAGATAGTTTAAGTGTGATTTTCTTATCGATCGCAGTCAAGTAGCCGGCATTCAAATGCCTCGTGTCGTTTTCAAAATAATAGAGGAGCGTAGAGAATTCTACGCTCAGTGGTGTCTTTTTTTTGGATTCTACGCCTATAGGGGTAGACTACTAGATAGGGTATGAATTTCAAATATGCCCAACCCTTGGTATTTCATTTTTATCACACATTGCATTAATTGAACAAGACATAATATCACTGAAAAAAGGGATTTGAATATGGTAAAGAGCGGTGATGTTTTTAAATCCGGCCAAGTCTAACTTGCTAAAAATTCTCCAAAAATGATGTTATCCGCTGTTGCAATTGCATTAGCCTCTGTATTGATTGTGTTACTACTAAATAAAAATATCGATTTACTCAGGGTGCGTGGTCGTTGTAGAAATGGCCAGGTGAAGTTCAGCCTGTCCAGACTTCAATTGGCTTTTTGGATGTATATTTTGCTTTGCACAATTGTTTATGTTTATCTGTGCGATAAACAATCATTTCAGGTAGATACTAAATTCATATTTAACAAATCGTTATGGTGGATTTTAGTAATTAGTGTGGTTACCTATTTGAGTTCGATAATTATTGAATTTATTGATAACAAAACCACCACTTCAACCTCCAACAGACTATCAAGATGTTCCCAAGGATTATTTAAAGATTTGTTCTATGTCCATGACAAAATAAGTTTCACCAGACTTCAATTTACTGTGGTGTCGCTTATATGTATGACAGTATTTATGACGAAAGTACTTCTTTATGATACTGTAGACCTACCTGAATTGTTAAGACAACTGCTTTTAATTAGTTCAGGACTTTATCAAATAAAAAAAATTGTAAAAACTAAAAGCAAGTCTCACTAATGAAAAATTTTGATGAAATAAAGCGTTCGCTTGATCAAAAAGCACAATTTTACTTTAATCGCAACCCATCTATTCAATCACTAGGAATTGGAAAGGATGGAGATGGTTTTTATATCGAAGCCAGCGTTGGTTATGAAACCCAGCATATTCTTGAAATTAAGTCGGATATACAACGGGATCTTGAAAAGGATCTTATCGACACGAAAATACTTTTCGTACCCGCAGAAATTGAGGATCTTGTATTGGAAACACCGGAAATAGAAAAAGATAGCATTCCGTCTCCAACCCAGGCTATCCAACCTGGACTTAGCATAAGTAGCAGCAACTGTGTCAAAGCAGGTACCATTAGCGGAATATTTCAGGATGATGAAAATGATTACGTATTGACCTGCGATCATATACTTCGACCACTATCAAACTGTGATGACTATTCTAAATATGTCTCTGTACCGGCATTTAATCAAAACGGAAATCCGCCTGCTAACGTTATTGGTGAGTTTGATCGGGGGGCAATTAATGCCGGAATTGATTGTGCAACAGCCACGATTAAACAAGGTGTAAAATACAAAACAGAAATTTATAAACTTGGCAAATCGCCGCAACAGGTTTACTCTCCAAAAATAGGAGACAAAATCATTAAATACGGGCAAACTACAAAAGTTACTCATGGCTACGTTCGCCTTTTAGAAGTAAGACTCCGGAGGTATAAAAATATCAGGGATTTGAGCTTTATTCAAATCAGTCCTGTGAATCCCCCTTCGAACTTTTGTGAAAGTGGCGATTCCGGGGCAATGGCTATGATTTCGTCTCGCGGAAAAGCTACTGAAAAATCTGTGGGAATATTATTTAGTTCCGTAAGACTCAAGCTAAAGGACGAAACTTATTATAAGGAAAGTATAGCAATTCCCACACAAAAAATACTGAATAAATTTAATCTATCTTTTAAACAAAAACCAACGACAATGGAAAATGCAAACTCAAGTGTAAAATCATTAGACAGCGTACAAGCAGCAAGTACGACTGAATTCCACCCGTTCATTTCACTTAGACATGCTACTAGTACCGAGTATGAACTACATATACTGATCCCTTTGGATGGAAAATCAGATTTTGATTATGAGGTCTCAACAAAGTATAAGCCTAACCAGCCACTCAATAATGATGACAATGAGGCAAGACTTAATTCGCCTAAACCATATCACAATCAAGCCAAGCGAACAGTGGTAAAGTTGCTTTTAAAACATGGAAATAAAGCTATCTGGCATGATGTTCTCAGAATCAATAAAAATGAGGTTGTCAATGATGAAATGGTTCAGGTAATTGTTGAACAACCACATCAACTAACGGACCACACTAATAACAGTGCCGGGCATTATATCGATGCAGATGATTAAATGTTTTAGTAAATTAAGCTGATAAAAGATTATCAGCTTAATTTACTATGGTTAGAATAAGAATTGCGGCAATCCTAGTTTTAATTTTTTCACTATCTGGATCTAAATACCAAATTAAGACCGCCAAGGACTGGACTCAATCGGAGAAATGGAAAAAGGAGGCCGATTCCTTAAATAATCTTGGGTTAATTTATAAGAAACAAGGCAACTATAACGATGCGTTTGAGGCTTACCTTAACGCTTTGGACATCTATGAAAAACATAGCGATTCATTAGGCATTGCAAAGTGCAGTAATCGAATAGGTAGTGCCTACTACCGTATCGGTGAATTTGATAAGGCCCTTTCCTACTATCTAAATAGCCTGTCAATTAATGAAGCATTAAATAATCTTCCAGGCAAACTAAACAATCTCATTAATCTGGGAAATTACTACGGAAAAAGGCATAATTATTCTCAAAGTATTGATTTTTTCAAGCAGGCCTCAACTTTAGCGTCCCATCTCAACAACAACAGAAAAAAGATGATGGTAATGAATAATCTGGGAAATATTTATGCCGACAATAATGTTGGTAATAAATATACAAACTACGACTCTGCTTTCTATTTTTATAGGTACGCCTTCAATCATTTTCAAAAGGTTCAGGACACAATTAGCTTAACTTCCTCTTTACGTAATTTGGGTTTTGCACATGAACTTCAGAGTAATCTGGATAGTGCAATAATTTATTATGATAAATGCTATGAGTTAAATTCCAAGCTTAATTTTCAAAATGAATTGGCGGGATTAAGTCTCAATATTGGAAATGTTTATTTTAAACAGGGAAAATCATTAGAAGCCCTGGAAAAACTTAAAACCGGACTGATATATGCCCAGCAATTGTCTTTAAAGAACGACGTACAGAACATTTCCAAACTGATAGCAGATATTTATTTAAATGAAAATGACTGGCAAAATGCTACCTATTATTTATTAACTTATGATGAATATAAGGATTCGGTTTACAATGAGGTAAAATCACAACAAATAATTGAGTCGAAAACGAAATACGAAACCGAAAAAAAAGAAAATCAAATTAAGCTTCAGGAAGCAACTATCAAACAAAAAGATTCTGAGCGAAAAGGTTATTTGATTAGTCTGATTGTGGCTTTGGCATTGACCATTGTCATTGTTATAATTTATCAACAAAGACAGAATACTCTGGCTCAACTAAGAATTTCTGACAAATCGTTGTATGACCAAAAGGTAGATGAGATCCTAAAAAGTCAGGAGCTTAAATCTCTGAGTGTGTTAATGGAAGGACAGGAAAGTGAGCGTAAAAGAATTGCCAGGGAATTACATGACAGGTTAGGCAGTATGCTTTCCACCATAAAGATTTATTTTGACGGTTTTGTTGTGGGAAACAATAAGGACGAGGCCAAAATTCAAAAGACCTTAAAATTGCTTGACAACGCAGTCGAGGAGATTCGAGAAATATCTAACAACCTGGCTTCCGGGGTACTTACAAAATTTGGATTAAAGGCTGCTTTAAATGATCTCGTGAATACCCTGGAAGCAAGCAACAAAATTAAAATTGAAACACACTTTCAAAATATTGACGAACGGCTGAGTGGCCAATTGGAAATTGCACTTTACAGGATTATCCAGGAGATGATAGGTAATACCTTAAAACATGCTCATGCATCAAAAGTCACATTGCAAATAATCAGACATCAGAACAATAGTCTGGGCCTAATGTTTGAAGATAATGGCAAAGGATTTGATTTGAATTCTACTAAAACCGGCATGGGTCTGAAAAATATCGAAGCTAGAATATCCCCTTTCAACGGGTCGCTATATATCGATAGCCGACTTGAAAAAGGTACCACGTTAACTATAGACATACCTAAAGTTGTAGAAAATTATGGTTAAAATTCTAATCGCCGATGACCATAAAATTGTTATTGATGGATTGCGTTCAATCCTGGAGCAATTTGACGAGTATCTTATTGTTGGCGAGGCAACAAATGGAAATGAAGTCCTTGAGCAAATGCAAATCAAACCTTTTGATCTTGCAATTCTAGACATCAATATGCCCATATTGGATGGCATTGAAACTACTAAAATACTGATGGAAAAACACCCGGGAGTAAAAATACTGATCCTATCGATGTATAAAAATCCCAGTTTCATTAAAAGATTGGTCTCCGCCGGTGCCCATGGCTTTATCTTAAAAAATACCAGTAAAAATGAATTAATTAAGGCTATTACATGTATTATGCAAGATAAGAATTACTATGGTGAAGAGGTTACTCAGACTCTTTTAAACAGTTTTCGTGATCAGGAAAAAAATATAATTAAGATTACAGACCGCGAACAGGAAGTACTTCAACTATTGGCGGACGGAATGAAAACCTCGGAGATAGCTGAAATGCTTTTTATTAGTTCCCACACCGTCGAATCTCATAGAAAAAATCTGTTGAGCAAATTTTATGTAAACAATACCCCCTCATTGTTAAATAAAGCCATCAATATGGGAATTATAAATTTTGGTGATAATTTCTAACCCGTTTTCCCGATTTTGTACTTTGGAATACAGGTCTCCTCCCTATTTTCAGTGATAAAAAAATGGTGAAATATGGGGTAGATAAGCAAGGGCATTCATAAGACCTTTATAAAAAAAATAAACCTCTTATGAAAAAGCTAATATCCCCCTTAATCACCTATTTACTGGCCGTCAATTTATCATTTGGTCAAATCGCTCCAATCTCAAACAAACTTTATACAAAATCGGCCGCCTATGAATTGGAAGAGAAAAAGCATAAGTCAGACAAAATGTCTAATAAAGACTTTCGACAATTATCAAGGCCGGTTTGGTCATTATATGGGGCTGCCGCTGGTTACGTATCTCAAAATTCTGACAGTGAAAATGACAATGCCAACGAAAATAGTGGTATTTCTACCGGTATAAGGGTTATAAAAGAATTCGATTGGTCGTTCTCAGTTGGTTTCGTTCTCAATTTTAATGACACGATTCAGGACAACTATGGCAAAGCACTGCTTGTCCCCGGAAAAGGCAACTCCGGTATCAATATTCGATTTGATAAATACCACTTTGTTACTGCGAATAGAACCTTTTTTAGTTTATCCTCCCTCGAATTCGGATTGTCAAACAACAAATGGCGGTTGGATGATGAAACCCATCAGGTCTTGCAGGGTTTCTTGAAAATTGTACCAACAATTGGTATTTACAAAGAATCCGGTGAAAATACAGTTTCAGTCTGGCTAGGTGCTGGTTATACCAGCCGGTTTACCTTGGGAGACTTTAACCGGCGCATTGAATTCCGCGAAAATACCATAGGCACTACCAAGGATTATTTTCATGGGCTGGAATTCCAATTTAGCCTTAGTGTCAACCAGGCAAGGTTTTTTGCCGAGCTACCCATCATATTATCTGGAGAAGATGTCGATGGTCTAACCGGCCCACAATTGATAGTGGGTGTTAATATCAGTACAGACATGATCAGCCTGTCAAATTAATATTATTCCTGGCCCCATGCAATTGTAAAAACTTGGCTTTACATAATCAATAAGCATTATACAAACCTAATTTGACCCATACTCCCTGAAATCGGGGATTCAGTTCGGCTAATTATGGTGATGTCATAGAATATCTATAAAACTAACTTCAACCATCTAAAAACAACCCTAAATTCTGCTACTATGAAAACAAATTGGTTAATGACAGGAGGGCCAATGGCCTCTTTTAAGTGGATTACCCGGGGGTCAGTGGATCCCACCCTGGGAATAGATCTGGAAAGAGTATTTGGTGAACCTAATTTTAAGCAAATATGGTGGTTAACAAAAGCTGTCAAGGTGGCTGACACTATCTGCAGAATAAAATTTCCCAACGGATCAGCCACTGGCTTTTTAATTGACGAAGACATCTTGATTACAAATAATCATGTTTTTGAAAACAAAAAAGACACTAAAAACTGTGTATTACAATTCAAATATCGCCTTACCCAAAATGGTGAGGAGGACAAAATAGATGAATGGACCTGTGAACCTAAAAAGCTATTTAAAACTAATGCAGCCCTTGATTACTCCATCTGCAAAATAAAAAATAAGGGTGGCAAAAAGCCGGGTAAAGAATTCGGTTTCAATCGTATTAGTAAAGCTTTGAATGTTTTTCCGAATCAACGAGTAAACATTATTCAACACCCACAAGGCCGATATCAGGAGATCGCCTTTAGGGATAATCAAATTAAAGGCATTACAGATGAGTTTATTCAATATCTCACTGACACCGACTATGGGAGTTCTGGCAGCCCGGTCTTCAATGATTTTTTTGATGTACTTGGCCTGCATAGCCGCAGGGTAAGAGATCCTCACAACCCATATAGATATTACCGAAACCAGGGATTTAGAATTGACGCGATCTATGACGAAATTAACTCACATTTGAGTTACTGATCTGTTGAGCTTTAACAACACCTAAAATATAATGGCAGATATAAGCAGGAATATTCCGAAATTATCACGTACACCAGGTCCTAATGTTGATAATAGACAAAAGGCAACACGGCTGGTAGAGGAAATACATTTTGTTCAGACTAATCAGTTGAAATATGACTCATTAACCAAAAGAGAAATTGAGATTATTTCTTTGTTGATGAAGGGACTTAACAATCCGCAAATCGCAGAGAGATTGTTTATTAGTCGCCGCACTGTGGAGCAACATCGGAAAAATATCAATCGAAAACTGGAAATTAAATGCTATGCCGACCTGTTCAGGTTTGGATATTCCTTTGGTTTAGGATGAAATCATTTAATAGACTCCGCTTCCGGATCTAACACACTCCTTTTCCAGAAACGTGTTAGATTGAATTTTGACTCCTCCTGTTCATCATCAACAGCAAAATCCGAGAAATCGGGCTTTCTGTAAGTTCAGATTTTTTAAGTTGCTGAAACCAATCTCTTACGGATATCTTTCAATCAAAATGAAAATGGCTCATCTTATACAATCTAATTTATAAGTTCCTTCACCATCTTTAAAACCAAGCTCAATTGACCTTTTAATATAATTACATCCAGATTTTGATTCCAGATTGTTTTTACATACTCCCATATAAAAATAAGGTTGTGGGAAATTCGGCTGGATTGCTATGGTCTTCTCAAAATCAACGATTGCCTCTTTGTCGTTAACAAGATAGTAGTAAGCCATCCCTCTAAGAAAATAAAGCATAATTGAATTATAATTCCTTTCTTCAGCATTATTCATATAGATTATTGTCTTATCATATTTTTTCAATTCATAATAAAGTAAACCAACCTGGAATAATTCCAAAGAATCAAGGGATTCATGATCTTTGCAGTCACGCAAATCATTAATAGCCAATTGATCTTTACCTAGCTTTTGATAAACAACTGCTCTATTAATAAGACTTAAGCAATGATTAGGGCTTAAGTCTAGGGAAATTGTATAATCCTCTATTGCTTCTTTATATTTTCTTACTTGGAAAAAACTATATCCTCGACTAAGATAATGAAGGTGGTTGTCAGGTTCCAATTCAATCACCTTACCATAATCTGAAATTGCATTTTCATAGTCACCTAATTTCATCCGGGCCAAACCTCGGTTTGCATAAACCAGGTAATGATTATAGGAATTTAAATGAATTGCCTTATCAAAATCTTCAATTGCCAACGCAAAAAGTTTCTTTTCAAGATAGGTTATACCTCTAAATAAATAGGCATACGAGTCATTTGAATTATTTGTTAATGCCAATGTGTAATATTTTATAGCCGAATCAGGCAACTTTTTTTGAGCTAGAAGATCTGCAATCATCAAATTAAGGCTGCTATTATTTGGATTTAAATGGTTGGCTTTTTGATAATAAATCAATGACAAATCCTTTTTATTCAATTCATAAAACTCCAGCGCTTTCTTTGCGTAAAATTTGGAACTATCTATTTTTGATTTGTCATCCAGCTCCTCTTGAGCAGACGCGGCCAGATAAAAAAGGACAAACATTAATGAGACTGTAACCCTTGGCATTATATTTAAATATCTTAAAAAGGAATTGATTTATAAAGAAACCGAACAAAATCAATAAATAACTTCGAGCCAGGGACAATTGCAAAAAACAAAAGCCTCATAAATTTTTGATTTACAAGGCTTTACTAGTGAGCCCCCAGTCGGATTCGAACCAACGACCTACTGATTACAAGTCAGTTTAATTTAATAATAAATAATAACCAATTATTTATAAAAATCGATTACCCTATCAAAATAGGCATTTTTACCAATTGACAATATTAGATATCTATACTTGTTTATGAAAATTGTTAGGCAAATTGTTAGGCAATTATTATATTAGATTAATATTAAATTTTGGTGAAATGAAATATTTAAATACAGGACTTCAACTTGACAGAAGAAGGAAAACCAGCAAAGGTTATCCTGTAAAGCTCCGGGTGACTTTTAATCGGCAGCCACGCTATTATACTACAGGTGTTTACTTGTCAGAAAGCGATTTTGATAAACTAAATAGTATAAACCCAAGAGGTAAATTAAAGGAGGTTAAGATTCAGTTAGAATCGATTGAGGGAAAAGCCATTAACATCTTAAAAGATATTGAACAAAATTTTTCATTTGATAAATTTAAGGAATTGTATTTCAGCAAACCCAAATCCACCGATTTGATTCATGTTTTTGATGAAGTTATTGACAAACTAAAAGAAGAAAGCCGGGTTGGAACCGCCAGCTCTTATAATAATGCAAAAGAAAGTTTTAAAAAATTCAAAGGACGTGATCGTAAAATCCAATTCGAGGAAATAACGAAAGAGTGGTTAAATCAGTACCAAGACTATATGCTGGAGAACAAAAAATCACTTACAACTATTGGGATATATGTAAGGGCATTAAGAGCAGTATTCAACCATGCTATCAATAACAAAATCATTGGTAGAAACTCTTATCCTTTTGGCAAAGGTAATTTTAAAATCCCATCCGGAAGAAATACTAAGAAGGCACTAACTAAAGAAGAAATCTCGAAGATATTTAACTATCATCCAACCGAGGGAACCTGGGAGGAATTAGCCAGAGATATTTGGATATTTAGCTATTTAGGTAATGGAGCAAACATTAAAGATATCTGTCGGTTGAAATATCAAAATTTGCACTCCAAAACCATCCATTTTATTAGAGCAAAAACTGAGAGAACAACCATTAGCAATTATAAGAATGTTATTGTTGCCCGATTACCTCAGCTTGATAAAATTATAAAGAAACACGGTGTCAATAATTCTGTTCCCAGCAAACATATATTTCCTTTTCTCAAGGGAAATGAACCTCCTGAAAGGGAATTAGCAATCACCAGGCAAGTAATAAAAAACATCAATAAGTGGATGGGTCATATTGCTAGTAAACTTGAGATTGACAAAAAAATCACTACCTATACCGCAAGGCATTCTTTTGCAACAATATTGAAAAGAGGCGGAGCACCAATTGAATACATATCGGAAAGTTTAGGACACGGGAATTTAGAGACCACTGAAAGGTATTTGGATTCTTTTGAGGATGAGACTAAGGAAAAATTTGCGAAGATTTTGGTAGATTTCAAGTAAAACTAAATCTTGATCTTTTATTAGGAATTGTTTACACGATACAAAAAGCAATAACGAGCTTACATAGGCTTTTTAGAAAACTGAATTAGAAATAAAGAAGTTTCAAAGCCGATATTGGATGAATTAGAAAATTTTATTGTTTTAAAAACAATAATTTCCCCTTCTATTCAAAAATACTAAAAAAATAAACCAAATAAGTAAAAAACTATACAAGAATGATTGGATAAAAAACAAATACCATCTCCAATGGAGGTTCCGAATTCTGAGGAATTAGATCAATTAAGGAAAAGTTATGACCGTTTAAACTTAGCAAATTTAACTGCTCAAAATATTTTGGGAGGGGGAGATAACCTGTTAATAAATTTTTCATCCCCATTGATGGACCTTACAACCCCAACTAATGATTTTTCGCTTGTACTTTCAATGTTTGAAAGAATAAGTTTTGCTCCCGAACCACCGGAATCATCTTCTTCGTCTATCACATAATCTATGGATTCCATTGGTTGCAAGTAAATTGGGCTTCCCAGATAATGCTTAACCAGAGTACCCTTAGTATCAAAATAATCAATTGCGCTGATCACCATGGTGTCTGCATAACTCGAATTACGGATGCTTAAAGTAGCTGTAAGCAAAAAACGTAAGTCCTTTGTTCTGCTGTAAATGTTGGAATAAATGGGAACATATACAGAATCTGTAAATCTAAGATTTGTTGACATCAACCCTTTTACCTGATTGTTTTCCATCACTTTTTGGGCAAACGTACCTTGATATGGTTTTTTCTCCATGCACCCGACCAGTACCGGCATCAAACATGTAGTAATTAAAATATTAGCGTATTTCATTTTTAGGTACATATTTACATATTAAAGCCCCAAATAATAACATTTGGGGCTCATCATTCAATCAATTCGTTGCGTTTACCTACTTGATACCCGCCCTCTCGATACTAGTTGTTCCAAGGCCCGATTCCCGGAAATTTCTGGCTTCACCGGAGTTTGCCAACCCTGACGTGCCTAATTTTTTTTTCCTGGTTAAAGAATAAGGTTCATAACCATAGTAAATGTAAATCTTATCAATAAGTTCATCACTGATTTGCGGAGGCCATTCATCTTTTGAGATTCCTTCCGAATCCTTAAGTTTATCTTTCTCTACATTTAGGATGATAACATTTTCTGTGACAGTGTCAAGATAGAAAGAAGACCATGGGAAAATGTAGTACTTTTCACCAAAGCCCATAAAACCGCCAAAAGAAACCAAAGCATAAATAATATTTCCGGAAATTGGGTCTATGGCCGTATCTTCAATTACTCCTAATTCTTCCTGCTTAGCGTTCTTAACTACAGTACCTTTTAGTGAAGAGGTTAATATTGTTTTTGACTTATTCATATTCATATTGATTTAAATTTAGATTTGATATCACAGGATCAACAGAAAAAACTATACCACCTTTTGGTTTTTGACGGTTTGATCATCCTTTTTCAGCGGTTAGTAGTACAGGGAGGTTGACTCGTTTAAAATTTTCAATTATAGCGACAACAAAAGGCAAAAATCAAAATCAAACCCGTCTCAATATTTCCACATAGCTGTCTAAATTTTTCTACAATAAACCCGGATAGAGCAAGCGCACATCATGCTAATTCCTTCACTGCCATATTTTTCCGCTCCAAAATTTAATCGGAATTAAGGATTGGCGCCTTGAAGATGAAAATTTTTATCGCCCCACCGCATGCCCGTCAATTACTAACATAAATATGGTATGATTTTTTTGATCCAGAGCATAGAATTTAGCTATCAAAAACAAGGTATGTGATTATGGAAAATGAAAATATGCTGGGAAAACACTATAGACCTAATTATCGAACTGTATTTATAATAATTATCTTATTAATTACCATTATCATCATCAAAGCCTTCAATACACCTGGTTATGAAGGCCCGAAGCTGGATCAGCCGCATGTTCGTAAAAGTCATCACCCAACCTTACAGGATAAAAAAATCGACAACAAGAAAAACCAGGTTATCTACTGAAAATCGGTAGTTCAAAATTTTACCAAACCAATATCTAAAAATATAACCATGAAAAGTCCATATCCCATTTTGATTCTTATCCTAATTGTTATGCTTACCTCATCCTGCAAGGTCAGGTATGGCGCTTATTTTCAAAGGACCACTAACCCCACCTATCCGCATGAGAAACATGAACAACAAACTATAGCGCCGGCGGAAAAACTCCTGGTAAGCAGCGAACCCAATAAATTTATTCCGGCGAATATCACGGAAAGCTTACAAAGAAAAAAGCAAGACTTCTCAAGCACTATATCCGGCGATAGCGGGCAATCCAAATTGGTTCAGGAGATTAACCTGTCCATCAATAAAATTGTTCCTCCCCATCAGTCTTTAGATATTTCCAAGGACCCGGAGGCATTCATTTCCAAACATGAAAACCTTGAAAAATCAGATCAAAGAAAAATTAAGAGGGAAATAAAAAAATTAGTTAAAGAGGAAATCAAAAAATACCAAGATCAACCCAGAGCGGAGTTGCTAGAGTCCTCTCCCCTAGCCACCGAAGAAGGTGTTTTAATTATCGTTCTTGCCGTAATATTGCCACCCCTGGCTGTAGGGTTGCACGAAGGCGCATTGAACAATGTCTTTTGGCTGAATTTTCTATTGACATTACTTTTTTATGTGCCCGGAATAATACATGCCCTTATTGTTGTCACCAGATAAAGTTCAATAATTGTTCAAATGTAATATCCAGAGTTATCGAAAACTGCTACATCTTTATTTCATGACAATCCGGAACTTCCGAAGATTTCCTGACGCCGAAATAGTTGCCTCAAAGATGAGTTACCTCAAAAAATTTCAGTATTAAAAAAACAAAAATTTTTGCTAGATTAAAGGGTGTTGGCTCAATAAATTATCTGGAAATTAAAAACCTGAACGATGGGGCTTGAAAAACTAAACATACAGAAATTAACTTACCTGCTCATTTTTGTCACCTTAATTTGTTTCATTCTAATTATTGGAAAGGTAATTTTCACACCGCTGGCATTTGGATTATTGTTCGCTTTTCTGTTTTATCCTTTTTGCAATTTTTTTGAAAGAAAAGGGTTAAACAGGGTAATCTCAATAGCACTGATTTTTCTAGCCTTTACATTGGCTATGGGAAGTGTTATCACCTTGTTCTCTACCCAATTGGTGAGCGTAATCTCAGACCTTTCCTCTCTTGAAAAAAAAATGAACCTAGTACTGGCTAGTGGCCAGGATTGGTTACAAACGCAATTTAATATTACGGAAGACACCAGCAGGGACTGGATAAAAGATAATGTCTCAAACCTGATGACAGCCCCTGTAAACTTTATTGCACAAGGCCTTAAGTCCTCAACTACATTTATTGCCAATTTAATCCTAACTACTATTTACACCTTCCTTTTTCTATTATATCGCTCAGCAATTAAAAATTTTTTTCTCACGCAATTTGCGGAAGAGAACAGAAGCAACGCTGAAAACATTATCAAACAAATTCAACAAATAGTTCAAAAATACCTAATTGGGATTGGAATTGTAATGGTGATTTTAGGCTTAGTAGAAAGTCTGGCATTGCTGATTATTGGTATTGACTATCCCTTTTTCTGGGGGTTTCTGGCAGCATTTCTGACCATCATTCCTTATGTGGGAACATTCATAGGCGCCTTTTTGCCTTTTGTTTACGCATTGGTTTACAGTGGTACAATCTGGCAGCCGGTAGCGGTGGTACTATTGTTTGTTGTCGTTCAACAGATTGAAGGTAATCTAATAACACCTAAAATCGTCGGGGCCAATATCAAGGTAAATCCGCTTGCCGCCATCATTTCCATGATCGTAGGAGGGTTCATTTGGGGCATAGCGGGATTAATATTAGCCCTGCCATTTCTGGCAATTCTTAAAATAATACTTGATAATGTAGAACCTTTAAAACCTGCTGGTTTTTTATTGAGCAGCGAGATTTATGAAAAAGAAAATGTGTTCTTTAAAAAATACAATGAGCGTGCTTACAGGATTTTTCGCTTTTTTACCAGAAAATAGTACGAGGCCATTATCCTGATAATTAACAGCTCACAGTGATTTTAACAGATCACTGCTAAAATTTTTTCCCTGAACAAATCTAACTACTCCCCTCTTACAATAATCCAAAGTTACATATCAGCAGGGGGCCCTGTGCAATGGTTACCGAAAATTTTTAGGAGACTACACGGCCAACATGGAGAAGGAGGCATAGATGTTATGGGGCCCGAAAGTCATATTTGTTGATAATGGTCCACACACAATTGTGGAAAATCTTACTTTTTATTTCAGCGTATAGGCTTATAAATAATGGTCTCATCAACAAAACCGGAACACAACTAGCTGATTTTCAGCACAATTTTTTGTTTTGAAAAAACCAGCGCCCAAAATTTACCTTTTTTTGATCAAAATTGGTTAAACGGGCATAGGAATTGGTATTTAGATAGTGACACTGGAAATAACCATGAACTAAAACTAATTCGAAAACAACACACATGAAAAATCTGTCGATCTCCAAAATGATCATAATTTTTACCATTGTATTTTTTCAATGTCAGTTCTCCTTTAGCAAAAGCAACCCCTATGCGAATTTTCTTGAACTGTCGGGTACCATTGACGTTCAGGTCAGCAATCACCGGCAAATGTATGACTATTTAAAGGATCTTCTGACCATGGAGTACTGTGCTACTGATCATTTTACCGGACTAAGCATGAACAAAAATGAAAAGTATTTTCGCTGTGAAATGGAGTATACTGTATCTATAAAAAAAGGGCTGAAGAAACAAGACTACCTGTTTACATACAAAATCCATTTTCAAATCCGTAACAATGCCTACCAGTACAAAATAACCAACTTCAGCTTTTGTCCTGTAAGAAAAACGAAAAATGATGAAAACTGCACACAATTAACTTCTTTGATTTACTCCGGAAAAAACAAAGTTAAAATTGAGAAGCAAATGAAATCCATAGCTATCACAAAGGCGGAAATTACCATCCAGGAATTGATTCGTGGCATTGAGGAAATATCCTAGCACCCTCTGCTCAAAATAAGCTGCTTCCTGACAGCAACCGTTTGAATTGTGACGGTTTATACACAGATTTTGTGGAAGTTTTTATACAAATACAAGAACCACTTTTCCGATAAAATAGCGATCGTCTCACTTAAAGAATTAACTTATTGAAAATCAGATATTTACATTCCAATCTATACAAACTTTCTAGTGCTGCGATTGGCATGGTATTTACCTTATATTAAGCAAGGGTTTATAAAAACCATCAAAAATAACCGCTAATTCAGGAAGTAATCAATGTTAATAGTAGGTTCGATTATCGCGGTTGTTGTTACCATAAAAACTTTCATTCATCAAAAAATTCAAGTTATGAAAAAGATCACCACACTAATTTTATTATGCACACTATGTTTGAATATTTATACGCAAGCACAAACATTCGGTGTTCAAGACGCGACCATAATTTATAAGGGGAAAGCCAGGCCATCCATTCAGGCGGTTGTTGAACCCGACCCAACGGATGTAAAAAAAGCATGGGACGATTTTCTTAAAGACAATTACGATGTCAATCTAAAAGGTATTGGCTTATTTGCCAATAAAGATATATTGACCGCCGAAGATGTTAGGATAGGAAGGATTGACCAGGAGCCTATCGATCTCTTTACCAGAATAATTCCACAAGGCAATATGAGCAAGATTAATCTTTTCATGCGTGTGAGAAAAGGAAAATATTTAGGCCCGGATAATATGCCTGTTGACTACAACAGCATGAAGGCAGTGTTCAAAAATTTTCTCCGTAGCTATTTGTCTAATTATTATTTAGAGACGTTTAACGATTTGCAAGACGAAATAAATGAGATTGAGAAAAACCGCATCGATCTTCTGGAAGACAATTCAAAATTGGTTGAAGATATACAAAAAAATGAAACAGCCATAGCTGAAATGACGCAAGAAAATGAACAGATGAATATGCAGATTGGGAACAACAAGTTAAAAGTTGAAGAGTCGATCACCAATCTTAATACGAAAAGAGAAACATTAAAAAAGATCAAAAGTAAAATGTCAAAAGTTGACGCTGGTTTTAAAGGAAAAGTAGTCTCAAATGAATAACATCAGGATCAAGATTTAAATCCCGGCTCTTACCATTGAATCCCTGGAAACCGGGATTTTTTTTGAGTTGTTACCAAAAATAACTAATCACCGACTTCCTTAAGTATTTTGGTGGTCAATTTTCCGGGGGGAACCACAAACAGTGATATCTGTGCAAAAGGACCACCACCGACCTGATTGTCAATGATAGTAGCGCTGCCGATTTTATTATCTTCCGATACATCAAAATTTACATTGTGTCTATATCCGACCGACATACTAAACCATAAAAAATCGTAAATCTCCTGCTCAAAAGTGATAGCATTAAGAATATCAGCCCGTCTCAATTCCAGTGCCTGAAATGCTGACAATGGCGGGTCGTTTAAAACAATGTGGTAACTGCTGCCTTCTATCTCCGTTGATGCAACCAGTATACTTTGCTCACTAAAGTTGTATCTTAGATTTATCTTAGCCGGCAAAATGCTTTCAATCCCCCATTTTTCATTAAAAGTTTTATTCCACACAAAGGCCGGATACAGGCTGGGGCTGCCCAAGTTGTAATTAAAATATAAGCCTACACCATTAAAAGTATACTTATTCTTTTTCCATCCATAGATGCCCGAAAATATATATTTGGTATATCTGGCGATCGGAAATTTGTTTTGACCATAATCACCATTAAATTGAACCCCTCCTCTCATTATCAAAAACCTGTTTGGGGCAATGGCCCTGGATAAAAAGAGATTAAAGTCCAGGGAATTCAGCTTTTTATCTTTAAGATTGGCGAAAACAGCAGGCTGCGGCTGCTCTTCCCGGAGATTGTACTCTTCATAACGATAACCAAAGCCAAAAATAAGTTTGGTTCTTGGCTTTAGAATAATGGGTATTTTTAATTTAATACCAACCACCTCAAGGTTTTTTACTTGTATGTTAGCATCTTCCAACGCTTCAATCCTCGAAACGGACCTAATATCGAATGCCGGTAATAGCATTAAACCGATGGTTAAGGCCTTACTTCTTCTGCCCCCTACAACTGATGGAGAATCATATTTAACAGATTTTGCAATTTTTGGCTCGGGGTTGAGGTTGACGGTATCACTAAAGACCTGCGCCTCCATGGCCAATGGCCAAAAATTATGCAATAATACACAGAGTAATATTTTCCTGACGAAATGCATGTGAATTAGTAGTCTTAGAAAAACATACCAAATCTGAAATAAAACAGATCCTTCTCATCGGAAATGCCGTAGCCAGACGAGAGAACAATAATTTTATAGAAGTTCACCCAAATGCCTGGACCGTATGATACATGCCACTTATCAGATCTGTTTTCCACGCTGCCGCCCCATACCCTGCCTGTATCAACAAAGCCAAACAAACCAAAGGCACCTGTAAAAAGATAGTTGCTAAACTTTGACAGCCCCATTCTTAATTCTGTATTCTGATAGGCAGATGACTCTCCGGCGAATCTAAAATTTCTATACCCTCTGAGATTCTGGTTTCCCCCCAAAAAATTGGATTGGTAGAACTTGTAGTCCCCGATATTGGTCGAGGCGCCAAAACGCATTGCCAGGGTAAGATAAAATGGCAAATTGGGTGTCAGGTAAAATGATAGATCCGTATTCAGTCCTACAAAACTGTCGGAACCATTTGAAAATTCATTAAAGAATTTAACTTCATTCTTCCATCTGATTCCTTTGGTAGGATATAGGCTATAATTGACGCGATCGAGCGTTGCAAATAACTTAAGGCCGACAAAATAGGTAGGAACGTCTACGTCTTCTCTCTCCTCGAACCGTTCGCTGTCAATAAATGAATCGGTTTTGTCAGCGATCTTAAAATAATTAAAAAATGGCCCAAAACCCATCTTAAAACTCTGACCGGGTCTAAAGTTGATTGTCGGCTCGATTTGAATACTGGAACTGCGGACTCTATAAAAATTAATGCCTTCAGTTCCTCTTTCTGTACCATTTCCCTGTCCAAAATAATTAAATATAAATTTTGGACCAAAGGTCCCGGCATTGACCTCGAGATCCCATCTTCTACCCAAAAGCTGGTGAAAATTGCCTGTATAAGACGCGTTATAGGAACCTGTTCCAAATGCATAATTTGCCAGCACCGTATGCTCTGCAGCATAGGGCTCTTTTCTAAAACCATGACGTTTGACATTAAATCCGCCCCCAACAAAAAAACCATCATCAATGTTATACTCAAAATAAAGTCTGGGCCCAAAATAATTATATTGAAAGCCCACAGGATTATAGCGATTGATATAGCTATTTTTGGAAGTAATTACTTTGGTATTTACTCCGGGCTCGATCAAATTATCAGCCACTACATTATCATAAACAAATATTTTGTTGCTATTTGACTTATCAACTATTACATTTTCATCTTCACCGCCTATTACCCTTAGTTTTATCCCATTTTTCTGCCTGCCAACAATCAAAACACTATCCTGGCCACTCAGTGTATAGATATTCACTTCTTTTGTTGCTACTTCTGAAAAGTCTCTATTGTACAGCAAATGCTTTACCTTGCCTTCTTTTTTGATTTTATAGACTTTTACATTTAGCAAGCCATTGTCCTGAAACTGAATCTGAAAATACTCATGTTTCCGGGTACCAACGACATCAACCACTTCTGCCAATACCTTATAGTAGCTGTTGGCCGCCTCAACTAGCTGGTCTCTTCGCGATTTGAGTTTGGCAATTATTTCTCCTCCTGATATCGCAAATATTTCAGCGGGCATTTGCCGGACCGATTCTTCAATAATCTGATCGGTTAATTTGGATCTAATATCTTCCGCCACTGTCTTCCAATCGCGGTACTCCAGGTCATTGAGCAGTCGCTTATCCAAGTGTACCGCAGACATATTCAAACCGATAATATCATCAAATTTGTAATCAAAATGGCTCAATTCCCTTACTGCCCATTTCCTCGACATAAGCCACGGAATGATGCCATCGAATTTAGTAAATACCTGGTCGCGATCCCGAGGAACCGGTTTGAATTCAGAACCTTTATCTTCCTTCTCAAATTCAGCCCATCGCCACTGATCCTGGTGCCTATCCCAATCTCCAATCAACATATCAAAAAGCCTGGCTCTAAGAAACATTTTTTGATCAACCTCATTGTCATTGTCTTCCAGCAAATGTTTATACAGCGTTCTGGTGCTCACCACATTACTTGATTTACCAAATCTTTTGAGATGAGACAGGTCCTCATCAGGCCTAACCTCCATGAGCGCCAACATACCTCCAAAGTCATCTATGTAGCTCCCTAAAAGCGGTGTAAATGGCACATAAAATAACTTGGGATCTGTGTGATAAATACCCACAGCATTTGCCAACTTCGGAATAGCAAATGCACCATAGGGATGTGAAGAGGATATTTGATCCTGAACAAGATCCTGGGCAAAAGTATTTTTAAAGGGAGATGGGATGACAGCACCTGGATTTTTGTTCACTGAACGCAAAGTGTACTGAACACTATCGTCACCTAACAACCGCAACGAAACTGTTTGCTTACCACCGCCCTTCTTGAGCGGCGTCAGTCCCCCGGCCTCACTTTTGATATCAAGATATGGAACTTTAACCGGGGCACGCCATTCTTTTCGATAATGCTGCCCAAGCCAAAGTTGTTTGAACCATCCTGCCTTATACTGCGCCCCGGCTTTAACAATACGGGTACTATCTCGAAAATCGATCAGGTCACCCCCCATTTTTACATTTTTTTTAGGTTTGTTCGCATATAACGGTTTTCTGAAGCTCAGGTGCCCATGTGAAGATGCTTCATCCACAATCCAGTATTCAATCCAAACCTCTCCGTTTTCATAGTAATTTAATTTAGCAAAACCCTTGGCACGGTGTACATAGGTAGCCTTGTTGGCTTTGGCCACATAGTTTACTTTTGACCCTGAACCGCTCACAACAAAGTGGTTATCTTTATGACTTTTTAATTGCAGATTATGATCGTGTCCCGAAGCAAATACGATATTTTTTCTCTCTTCCAGTATGTCTAAAATACCATCTTTCAATTCCTGATATTTACTGTTTGGAATATCCTGCCGGGAGACACCCAGTTTACGCAACAATGGATACAAAGAACCAATAACAGGTAGTGGCAGGTACAGTCTATTGTTACTATTGATTAGTCTGAGAGGAAACAAATTATCGGCAAAAGAATAATGACCGCCATGATTGCCATTACTAAATAAGGGATGGTGCATAGCTACCAAAATATTCCTGTCTTTGTTTCTTTCGATGGCATCTTCCAATTGAACCAAAAAATCAAATTCATCATCCACATAGCAATTGTTTTCCGGCCCCTCGGGCCTTTCATGATGTGTGAGCCACCACTCCGAGTCAACAAATATCACAGTTAAATCTTTCCCAAGCGTCACTTCAACCGGTCCGGGGCATCCGCTTTTTGGAAATAGGATTTCCCGGTCCATATAATTGGCCATAAATTGCCCCTGCCGGATTACAGCCTCCAAACCTCCAGCCTGGCTCTTATTCCAATCGTGATTACCAGGCACATAATATACCCGGCCCTTAAAAGGTTTCAAAATATCCAGCTGAAAAGTAAGTCTGCTTTCCATTAACTCCCTATCCCCCGCAGTCGTGTCCGGCAAACCATTTTCGTACAGGTTGTCACCTAAAAAGATTACCGCATCCTTTTCCCGGGATTTCAAAACCACGGCACTATCTTCATTAATTCTGTTAAAAGTTATCCCTTCCGGAATATTTGAAGCGGAAGGAGTGTTGACAATGGTATCGGAATTATAATAGAGATGATTGCTCAAAAGATTAAATACCGGGTCCTCGCCATCCAGATTCGGCAGGCCGGTATCACCGATTAAATAAACGGATTGCTGTATTTGATTTTCCCTGGGCACATCGGCCTTCTCCCATTTGGATACAGATTTATGGTAAAAAGGTTTGCTGGGGCTGCAGCCATTCGAAAAAAGAATAACTATCCCAACAACAATGAAATAAATGGGATTTGAAAATTTGTGAGTTTGGGGAACTAAAAAGATGGTGATCATTTATTAAATAAGTTTTATTTTAACACTCATCATTAAAGCAAGAATCATGAAAAGATTTAATGCATCGTACCTGAGTTTCAAAAAGTGTTACCAGCGATGATTTGCGTTAAGTTTCGCTAACTGATTGAAATAATTACCAATGAAAAACACTGTGGTTACCGCTGATTAAGTATCCCTAAATACCCAATACTGTGGAATATTTTCTACAATCTTATCACTTTGTACCTTGTCCCCAGCCTAAATATCACTTTTTTAAAAGGAACAAATATTGTCACATTTAAACCATAGGTCTGTTTGTTCAAAATCTAATCTAAAAATGGAAAAGCAAGTAAATATAACCGAAGAAATATCAACTTTTATCTATCAATTACTCAAAAACGAACTGCCGGAAGGTATTGTCTATCATAACTATTTGCACACGCAAGAGGTGGTGGAAAATTGTGAAAAAATTATGAAAAATCATGATTTGGAGGATAGCGAAAAAGATTTGTTATTAATTGCTGCGTGGTTCCATGATACCGGATTTATTAAAACCTATGATAAACACGAAGAAGCCAGTGTGGAAATTGCCGAAAAATTTCTCGAGAAGGAAGGTTTTTTGCAATCGAAAATTGACGAGATCAAAGCATTGATATTATCCACCAGGTCTGATCAGCAACCGAAAAATTTACTGGAGGAAATTCTGCACGATGCCGATATCCTGCATGTGGGCAAGAAAAGTTTTTTTTCAAAAGGCGAGCTTATCAGAATTGAATGGGAAAGGTACCTGGATAAAAATTATACCGGTAATGAATGGTTTGACCAGCAGGAAGAGTTTTTGGTGAAAAACAAATTCTACACTACCTATGCCACCAAAAAATATGGGAAAAGGCGTGAAAAAAACATACGTAAACTAAGGAAAATGGCACAAAGTCACTTCCTTAAAAACAAAAAAATTAACGTTAAGAAAAAGAGATTAGGTAGAGGTATCGAAACCATGTACAGAGCCACTTACCGAAATCATATTAATCTAAGTTCAATTGCTGACTCAAAAGCAAACATGATGATCAGCATCAATGCCATCATCATGTCGGTAATTATTACAATTGTGGGTTCCGGGTTTACATTTGCCGGACAAGAATTTTACCAACACCTTCGTTTTACGGTGCCCATGACTATTTTACTGGTAAGTGCCCTCGTATCAGTTATTTTTGCCGTGCTTTCGGCCAGACCTAATGTAACAAAGAAAAAAGTCAATGAACAAAAGATAAAGAACAAAAAAAGCAGCATATTATTTTTTGGAAATTTCTCAAAAATAGCGCTGCCAAAATTTATAGAAAACCTGGCCATGTTTAGAAGGGATCAGGAACTGCTCTATGATAATATGTCCATTGACATGTATTACCTGGGCTTGGTTCTGACCAAAAAATATAAACTTCTAAGATACTCTTATAACATCTTCATGTTTGGCCTGATCCTGTGTGTCGCGGCCTTTTTAGTGATTTTCTTTTATTCCTATCAGAAGGTCTGAAAAACACTTTGGCTTGCAGACAGCTTTAACTCTTTTTTAAGACGTAATTTGAAAAGTAGGACAGTCAATTCAGTCCTGAGTTGATGCCATTCTTTATTTTTTCTTTCACCAAATCCTTTTCATCTCCTTGCAGCCTTTCAGGTGGGTGATTCTGATGACTTTTTTCAGGCACATATTGCAAAGCAAAATATATCGGAAAATGGTCAGACCCATAGAATGGCAAGGTTTTAATGTCCCTGAGCTGAAATCCTCTGGTATGGAATACATGATCCAATGGCCAGCGAAGCATTGGAATTTTCGCATTGAAGGTATTGAAAAAACCCCTTCCGATTCTTGGATCGAGCATTTGACTGGTCTTTTGAAAAAGATTTGTGGTATAAGACCATGCCACGTCGTTGAGATCACCTGTCACTATAGCCGGTTCCTTTCTGGCTTTAACTAATTTACCTACCAATAATATTTCGGCATCTCTTTCAGTGCTTTGGTCATTCTGAGTAGGCGTCGGCGGTTTGGGATGAAGACAATATAACCTGATCTTCTGACCTGATTTTAATTTTACATAACTGTGAATTGAAGGAACATCTCTTTCAATCAGAAAAAGAACCTCCGGCTCCACTAGTTCCAACCTGGAATAAAGTATCATACCATAAGTATTGTCCAACGTCTTTTCTACATGATAAGGGTATTCCGCTTCAAGAAAACTAACCTTTTCAGACCACCATTGATCTGTCTCCACTAATAATATAATATCGGGATTTGACCTGGCAATAATATCAATAAGACCTTGTGCCTCACGATTGGTCATTAAAACATTTGAGCTGAGTATGCTTATGTTATTGTCTTTGTCAATTTCTGAAACCCTATTTACCTGTGTACCAGATATAGGTGTATATGGAAAAATCACATAACACAGATAAATAAAGCACCCTGACAACACGATAATAAATGCAAAATCAAAGTAATTTTCCGGTCTATGGATTAAAATATACAAGAACAGCGTAATCAAAATTATGACGGCAATTTGCAACCTGGGAAAATCAAATACACGGATCCACCATCCCTCATGATTTATTATGGGGAGTAACGTTGCAATAATCATAAAGATGCCTATGAAAATCAAAAACACTCTTCTATAATTCATTTTATAACCGTTTAAATTAAGTAAATTTTCGGTAATGTATCACCGTTAAAAAATAATTAATGCTATCCTGATTTATTCAAAATTAGCTACTTCATCAAAAAATCCGGTCTGGCCCAAATAACCGTATAAAATAATGACAGAAAGAATCTGCTTAATTTATATATCCCGGCTCCCATTAAGTTCCATTTCTTTTCGCAGATCCAATAAGGGCTCCAGATCAATATAGTGATAGGATATTTTACCAATATGTTTATAGTTGCCATGACCTTCCTGCAAATTGCCCCAAGAACATTCTTTTTGTAACTGCTCAATATTCGCCGTATCTAGATAACTATTAGTGAATAAAACATAGTCATCGAGTGTAATACCATTTTTCAACAACCGATGGGCAACAATTACATCTTCTCCAATCAATTTTATTCTTTTACCTATTTTTGCCATACCCACCTCACCATAATGTACCACAATTTTTAACCCTAACATACGAGATATCTCCCTGCCTCCAGGCTTCTTTCTAAATTGATACTTAAGCTCTTTTAGCTGCTCGTAAAAATCCAGATAAAAGCGTTGACACTGGTTTGCTATTTGTTTCGAAACCGGAGGGGGACCGATTTTATAAAACAATACCGCATCTCCTTCAATTTCAGATACTTTCAATCCGGATTGGTTGGTATATATTAATCTATTCAGTAATGCCGGGATTACTTTTTTACTTATTTTGATATCTATGTCACTCATGAATTTTGTGAATCCTGTAATATCAGGAATGATGATCGTCGCCGGTTGAGCTTCTCCTGCCGTATTTTCTAAATTATCCATGGAATTCAAATTTTACAGTTAATGTGTATATAATCAAGTACAAATTTATTGCCTAATTATTAAGAGGCACGGTCTAAAGTCACCCCGTTCAAAAAATTCGATAGTGCGTTTCCCATCACAAATAGTATTGATTTCAATTACAAGATTTCAGAGAAAAGAAGGTTTTAGGGATTTTGACATTATGAAAACTGTGGAAATTCAACAACAATACACTTAGATATTCCACACTTGTCTTCATGAAATATTCTTAAATTATCCTTCAAAAACCATCTTACAGTCTGTTTATCAGGCAATTAACCACAGAAAGGTGTTTAAACTTTTACTTTAGCAGATTTTTTGTAAAAAATAAATTGGAATGAAATTCATTTCCACAATTGGTTTACCGGGCCAAAGTGAATGTTGAGCAATAAAAGGATCAGATATGAAAAAAATTTTGGTACCCAGCAATCTAACCGATGTAGCCGAAGAAGGATTAAAAATGGCGGTTAAATTAGCTGTCAAGCTTAATGCAGAGATTTGCTTAGTCAATTTTTTCGAATCACGCACTGCTGCCAAATCATTCGTTATCAGAAACAAATTTCCAGCAAAACCAGGTTTAAATGATATCGAGGCCAGAATTGAAATGGTTAGAAAAAATAAGTCAAAATTAGCCCTGCTGGCATCACATTATGCGCAACAGGGGGTATCTATAAAATATGATATTGTCAATGAGCCATTGGATGTGGGTATATTGCCATATATTGTTGAACATGAAATAGATCTTGTGGTAATAGGTATCGACGTAGAAAACACGTTGGAAGAAAAGCTTACAGGCACTGATACCGAGCAACTAGGTCAAAGTATTTCTTGCCCGGTAATTACAGTTTCTACAGCCAAGGGAATTGACCTTGATGTTATAGTTATTGCGCTAAACAAAAAAAGTCTAAATTATTTGGATATTCACCAGGAAAGCCTCCGGGAAATGGCTGAACAGTTGTGTACCGAGGCTTATGTGTTGTGTGTAATAAACCCTACCGAAAAAATTGAACCAGAGGACATTGCAAAAATAAAATCGTTTTCTGACTCCCTTGAAAATACACTGACAGGAGGTTATAAAGTAGTGATTGACACGGACAACGAAAATTCGGTAGCTGAGTTTTCGAAGCACAAGGGTGCCGGCATTATTTCCATATTTGCAAATGTTAAAAACGGATTTTTAGGAATTGTCAATAATAATTTCTCACAAAAGATCTTAAATAAAGCTAGCATACCCGTCCTAAACTTTGATTCCGACAGTAAGTAATTTCCTGAAAAAAAAGCGATGATAGATACTATCATCGCCTGGATTCTAAAACTCTTTTGTATGGGTCAAATTGATCTCCCCTGAATCAACCGAAATAAAACAGCTACAATCGCAATCACCAATAGGACGTGAATAAAACCCCCAACACTGAAATAAAAAAAACCTAATAGCCAACCTATTAACAGAATAACAGCTATTATATATAACAAACTACTCATAACAATAATTTTAGGTGAAACATATTGTATTGACCTAGAAGAATCATACCATAACTGCAACAACCAACTCCTTATTCGCAAGTGCACCTGCAGACAGATTAAATCACATCATATGGGTAAAACTGACCTCTGAACTGTAGAAGTATTTCTACACCTAAAAAAGAATTTCAACCGGAAAATGAGAACCAGAACTAAAAAATGTGTCAATCATTATAATTAATCCAATTATAGCCCTTTTTAAAAAGTTGGTATTATATTTAGATAAGTTTATTGGAAAATGTTTCACAATTCAAAAGATAGGTTCATGTCGATTTTAGTTACAGAAATTATTTTGTTCCCGACTTTGGCATTTTTGATAAATTTTTACCGGTTAGTTTCTTTCGTAACACATAAAATAATGGGAAAAACAATTGAGACTACCAGGAGTATGATATACGTGCATAACCTTAATCAAAAAATTTCTTATTAATAATTCGATAATCCGTAAAATAGAAATTTGATTTATCATGGTGACAGGATTTAAAAAATATGAAGGATAAGAAAAACATTTTAATAATTGATGATGAAGTGGAAATATGTTTGCTGTTATCAGCAATTATTCAGGGATATGGATATTATACAAGTTATGCACACACAATATCCGAAGGTTTGATTAAATTTAAAGAAAAACATTACGATACTGTATTTCTAGACCTTAACCTACCGGATGGTGTAGGTTTTGAATTTATTCCGAAAGCCAAAAAAATTAACCATAAAAGTAAATTCATAATCATCAGTGCTTATGATCGCAGCATGGAAAGAAAAAATGCAAAATTACACGGAGCATCGACTTTTATTGGTAAGCCATTTAATAAAAATGCTATCATTGAGGCGCTTGTGAATATTGAAAACGGCTGATTTACTTGGATCAGAAAAAGTTATTAAAGTTTATGAACAACTTATTAATTGTTGACGACGATAAGGACATATGTCTTTTACTCTCCAGGTTTTTAAACAAAAAAAACTTTAACACTGCCATAGCCAATAAGGGAGACGAGGCCATAGGAATGTTGAAAAAGGACTCATATGATCTTGTATTGCTGGATTATAAATTACCGGATACCAATGGCCTGGAAATGCTTCAAAGGATTCGAATCCTTAATCCTGAAGCCATTGTAATCATCATTACAGGATATTCCGATATGAAAACAGCCATTTCCAGCTTAAAAAATGGTGCATACGACTATGTCACGAAACCGCTTTATCCGGACGAAATCCTGATGACAATCAACAATGCGCTTCAAAAGAAAGCTTCTAAGATAGTCGAACAAAAAAAACCTCACGGCAAAGGGAAAAAGGAAAACAAGGCCTATATTTCAGGTCAGAGTAAGCCCGCTGAACTGGTTGAAAAGCATATTAACTTAATAGCCCCTACGGACATGTCGGTCATTATTATGGGTGAGACCGGAACAGGAAAAGAATTTGTGGCCAACGCAATTCACAGAAAAAGCGAGCGAAGAGATGAGCCTTTCGTTGCTATCGACTGTGGCGCACTGCCCAAAGATTTGGCAGGAAGTGAACTATTTGGTCACGTCAAAGGTGCTTTTACAGGTGCTTTAAGCGACAAAACCGGCAGTTTTGAACTGGCGAATGGCGGCACATTATTTCTTGACGAGATCGGCAATCTCTCTTATGAGAATCAAATAAAATTGCTGCGGGTACTACAGGAAAGAAAAATTAAAAAGCTTGGAGGTACAAAAGATGTTGAGATTGATGTCAGGGTAATAACAGCAACCAATGAGGACTTGAAAGAAGCGGTCAGAGCTGGAGATTTCCGGGAAGATATATATCATAGATTAAATGAATTTAAAATAGAAATTTCGCCACTGAGGGAAAGGAGAAGTGATATCTTGTTATTTGCTGAACACTTCGTAGGTTTGGCCAATGAGCAATTGAGTAAAAATGTGGAATTGATTGATCCGGATGTACAGGATAAACTTAAAGATTACTATTGGCATGGCAACCTTCGGGAGTTGCAAAATGTCATGAAAAGAGCCGTGTTGCTCGCAGAAGCCAATAGTATTACAATGACCTGCCTACCCAAGGAAATAATTTCTCCGGAGTATTTTGAGGCGTCGCCTGGCATTTCATCGCAGGTTGATTCATCTCAGAAAGCTGCTAATCTTAAGTCTATAGCAGATAATGCAGAGAAAAACGCGATTCTTAACGTGCTGGAAAAAACAGGATACAATAAAACCAGGGCCGCACAAGTGTTAAACATCGATCGAAAGACTTTATACAATAAATTGAAGGCTTACGATATCAAGCTTTAAAAAAGCGTGCAAAGGCACTCGCCTTGGCACACTTTCTTTATTTGTTTATAGTCCTATTGCAACAAATATTTGAGCATTGGCATTTTTGGAATCTCCCAAAAATGTATCTGCAGCGTTACTGTCGGCAATATTTTTCAATCCTGCATTATAGCGAGCCCCTACCTGCAACGACTCATTGAGATTAAGTCCAAATCCAAATGCGATTCCGTAATCAAACTTCGAGAAATTATCGCTGTCTAATTCTTCACTGCCTGATCCGAAACTCCCGTCGGTAGAAATATTAGCGCCGGTCAGATAGGCGCCATAGGCACCTCCGTGTACTTCAAACACATTAGCGACATCAAATACCAACAATACGGGAACTTCTAAGTAATTCAAATTGAATTTACTTTCGCCACTAAAAAATAAGACATCATATTCACCCTTCGCTCCCTTTGTTGTAAACAGTATCTCCGGCTGTATTGCCAGAAACTCTCCCAGGGATATTTGAGAAAACAAACCGGCATGAAATCCTATTCTGGGATTTTCATCATCCACCTCATCAATATAAAGGCTGGAAAAATTCACACCTCCTTTGATCCCAACTTTACTTTCCTGTGCCTTTAATTCGGCCTGGAAGGCCGATAATATCACTGATAAAATTAAGAAAAACTTTAATAATACTGACTGAGTCTTTTTCATGATGTTCTGATTTATTGGTTAAAATAATATTTTATTAAGACCTTGATAAAATATTCATGCCAATATCATCATCAGGCATTTGGAAATGTAACCGGCGAGTATCAACAATTTATGCAGGGTAATAATTTCAACAGTTTTGTAGATTTTATACCCGGAACAAATGGAAAATTGCTTAAGCCTGGGGCAATGCAACCTGGCCGGATTTTTGAATCATAGGGGTGGGTCTAAGAAAGATAAAAAAAATAAATTGTAATTTAGGCATATAGACCACATTAGCATTATCGAAACTATCACTAAATTTACCTTTCAAAGTACCAGGTCACAAAAATGAAATCTATCACGTTTGTTAAAGGCATATTTTCCTTACTGGTTATTGTGTTGATTGCTATCGCTTTTTTTACATTCAACACGTTTACCGAATATAAAAATGATGCTAAATGGGTCAAACATACCAATCTGGTCAAGTTTAAGCTGGAGCACATTATCGTTCAATTAGATCATCTTGAAACCGCTCAAATAGGTTATGCATTAACAGCTGATTCAGTGTTTATTAAACCTGCCATTGGAAAGAAAAACACTATATGGCATGACATTGCAGATCTTGACAGCCTTACAAGTGATAACCCCTATCAACAGTCTAATATTGCCAATCTTAAAAAATTAGTATCTAGCCAATTTGAGCTTACAGAAGGTTTAATTTCAGGACAAAACCAAACAAGTTTGGATCAGCAAAGCACTGACACTCAGGAATTGGCCGCGAAATCAAACATGGAAGATATTCGTATTTTAATTGATAAAATGCATAAGGAGGAAATCAACCTGTTACGTCAAAGGAGCAAGCAAGTAACCGAAACAAGCCTTTACGTTCCAATTTTACTTACTTCATTTACCATACTATCTCTGGGAACCCTGCTTTATTTATACCTATACCTTTTAAAAGCTTTCACCAAAAAAGAGAAGGCAGAGAAAGTGGCCACCTCCCAAATCAAAAAGCTGGATGAGGAAGCCAGGATCAGGTTGCTAGCTGAACAAATGCTTGAAGGTGTATTAGATAGTTCCACCAACGGAATTATGTCTTTTGTGGCCGTCAGGGATGAGAAAAATAAAATTGTTGACTTTGAATGGCAAATGGTTAACAGTATGGCGGAGCAAATAACAGGCAAAAAGAAGGAATCGCTGATCAATCAGCGCCTGCTTGAAATAATGCCTGGCAATAAAACTTCAGGCCTGTTTGACAGATATTGTGAGGTCGTTGAAAAAGGTATAATGGCGGAAATTGAGCAGTATTATTCTCATGAGGAACTTGACAGCTGGTTTTTTATCACAGCCATAAAATTGAACGACGGTTTTGTGGCCACTTTCAGCGACATTACCAAGCAAAAATTGCAACATAAATTGATCATTGAAAATGAAACGTTACTATCGGAGGCCGAAAAGTTGGCTGAAACCGGAAGTTGGGAGTGGAATATAGTTTCTGACAAAATTGTCTGGTCAAAAAACGTATATAAAATTTACGGATTATCCGCAGACGATACAATACCAACGTTTGATACTTTTATCGAATACCTGCATCCAGAAGATAAAGATGAAGTAACCCGCATCATACAGGAAAGTGTAGAAAAGCAAGAACCATATCGGGTTGGGTTTAGAATTATCATTAACGATAAAATCAAACACATCAATGCCAACGCAAGGGCAAACCATGATGAACTTGGTAATTTTATTGGTTATTTAGGGACCATTCAGGATATTTCTGTAGAAAAAGAATATGAGCAATTGCTTCTTAAGCAAACTGAAGAATTAAAAAAATCCAATGAAGAATTGGAACAATTTGCCTATGTGGCTTCGCATGATTTGCAGGAGCCGCTTAGAAAAATCCGGTCATTTGGAGATCGATTGGTCACAAAATATGGGGCTCAGTTAGATGATACAGGCAAAGACTACATAGACCGTATGTCAAACGCCTCCGCAAGAATGCAAACCCTGATTCAGGATCTGCTCAGGTTCTCAAGGGTTTCACGCAATATTGAAAAATTTGAAAGAGTTGATTTAAATGATGTTTTTTCAGCAGTGCTTGCAAACATGCAAATAGCCATTGAAAATACAAAGGCCACTATCCATTGTGAGAAGTTACCTATTATTAAAGGCAATCCAACCCAGCTGCAGCAGTTATTCCAAAACATCCTTAGCAACGCCATCAAATTCCACAAAAATGAGGTTTCTCCGGAAGTCAATATAAGTGTTCGCAAAGTTCCCGGAAAGTCTTTAAATTTTGAAAATGCAGACCCTTCTCAGCAATATCATGAAATAATTATAAAAGACAATGGCATAGGATTTGATAATCAATACCTAAATAAGATTTTCAGTATCTTTCAAAGACTCCATGGGCGCAACGAATATGAAGGTACCGGAATAGGCCTGGCCATTTGTGAAAAAGTAGTAAGTAATCATCACGGATTCATAACAGCACACGGAGAAAAAGGGCAAGGCGCCGAATTCAAAATTTTTCTACCATTTATTTCAAATTATAAAAATCAGCAAAATGCAAAAACCAGAAACAATCACTATTTTAATGGCTGATGATGATCCGGATGATCGTATGTTGGCAAAGGAAGCGTTCAAAGAAAATAAGTTGGCCAATAACCTGCACTTTGTAGAAGATGGAGAACAATTATTAAATTACTTAAATCACCGGGGTAAATATAATGCCGATAACGCACCAAGACCGGGCATCATACTCCTTGATCTCAATATGCCCAAAAAAGATGGCCGGGATGCCTTGAGGGAAATTAAATCAGATCCTGAACTAAAGAGAATTCCCGTAGTGGTGTTAACCACCAGCAAGGCTGAGGAAGATATCATCAAAAGTTATGATTTGGGGGTTTCATCGTTTATTTCAAAGCCTGTTTCCTTTGATGGATTATTGGAGGTAACAAGGGAAATAGGTAATTATTGGTTTGGTATTGTAGTGCTACCCAAAGAACAACAATAGTTTTGATGGAAGCCTTGCCTTCAATATCAAAAGATCTCTCAAATCAGTAAAGAAAAGTTGAATTAATGTATAAGGAAAAACTGGATATTCTGGTCATCGAAGACGATGAAGACGATTTTATTCTCACCAAAGCGTTGCTGGCAGAGGCCGACTCGTTTGAATTTAAGGTGGAATGGGCTTCAAACTACGATGATGGTCTTAACAAAATTTGTGAATTCAGACATGATATTTACCTGATTGATTTCAGGTTAGGTCCTAAAACCGGAGTGGATCTCATTAAAGAGGCCATTTCGAAAGAATGCTCCAATCCAATGATTTTACTCACAGGTCAGGACAGTAAGGAAACTGACAATGAGGCCATGAACCAGGGGGCTGCCGATTATCTTATAAAAGGAGCCCTGCAAAGTCAATTGCTGGAAAGAAGTATCAGATATGCCCTTAGCCGGTACAAAACCTTAAAGCAATTACACGATAAGGAAGTTAAATATCGCAATCTATTTGAAAAATCTGTCGATGCAATCTTTGTAACAGACCCCGAAAACCAATTTGAGGAAATTAATGAGGCGATGGTGCAACTATTTGGGTATAATAAAGCGCATCTTTTATACAATAAGATTGATGTACTTTTTAAAAATGATAAAGACATTTCAATTTATCAAAAAGCATTGGAAGAGAAAAAGCAAATCAGGGGCTACGAAGTTATCATGAAATGTCAGGATGGCCACGAGCTTATCTGTGAAATAACTTCTAACGCACTATTGGATACAGAAGGCAATATTACCGGCTACCAGGGAATAATTCATGACATTTCCGACCGAAAAAAAGCGGAGAACGAATTGTTGGTTGCCGAAAAACTTTCAATGACTGGAAAACTGGTAAGAACCATTGCCCACGAGGTTCGCAACCCGCTCACCAACATCAGTCTTTCTTTGGAGCAGCTTAAGGAAGAGTTGACTGATAACGAGGAATCGGCCTTATATACAGATATTATTGACCGCAACACTACACGTATCAACCAGTTAATAACAGAATTGCTTGACTCATCAAGGCCAAAAGAACTCAAATTGGAGGAAGCTATATTAAATGATATCCTCGAAGATAGTCTGAAATACACCTACGACCGTATACATTTGCGTGGGTTGAAACTTGAAAAACAATTTGAAGAAACCCCTCCGGCCATGTTTGACAGGGAAAACCTGAAGATAGCCCTGCTAAATATTATTTTAAACGCCGTAGAGGCTGTAGAGGATGACATAGGAAAATTAACGATCATTACCGGCAGCGACAAAGACAACGTCTTTGTATCCATAGCAGATAATGGCGTAGGTATATCACCAGAAAATATAAAAAAACTCTTCGATCCTTTCTTTTCAGAAAAAAATGATGGCATGGGACTTGGTTTAACCTCAGCAAGGAACATCATATCCAGTCATTCCGGTAAAATCGAGGTGCAAAGTGAACCCGGTAAAGGTACCCGATTCTTAATACTATTCCCTATCCACCAGAACAGTACGGAAGGTCCGCCTCTTTATCATAAAACTAAAAGCTAGGTAATGTTTTGTGGGTTTTAGATAAAGCATTATCCACCTTAAATCTCATTTTAATTAAATTTCACCATCATAAATATCCATTTTAGACTGTTTAACCTCAAAATAATATAACTCTTCATACTTTTTGAATTGATTAGAACAGAAAAGAATCCGATTGGAACTTAATCTGTTCATTTCCTACCAAATATCCTCATCCCCCCCATACTTTAGCGGAATCATTGCGTTTAATTTTTTGATTGTAGCGTATTAATTGATTGCTGTTATCATTTAAAGCACTTTTTGAATGTAAACAATAATATTTTCAAAAGCGCAAAAATTACAATAAACAGGTTATGACTGAAGTAAAAAATAATATAAAAAAACAAAAACTTAATGGGACCCCGCCAATTATCAACATGATTGGGGTTGGCGCTTCCGCAGGGGGCCTCGAGCCATTTCAAAATCTGGTAGCCAACTTACCAGGCAAACTTCCGGAAACTACCATTATATTAGCCCAGCATATGAGCTCCAATTACAAAAGTATGTTGGTAGATCTTCTTCAAAAAAAAACCGACCTTAAGGTATCACAGGCCACCAATGGGGAAAGGCTGGTTGCCAACAGAATATATACAACACCTCCTGATAATGACATTACCATTAAGGACAATACCGTATATCTCCACGAACCCACCGGCATCGGCCCAAAACCCTCCATAGACAGGTTGCTGAAATCAATTGCCTCAGAATATGGCAGTAAGGGTGTGGGCATCATACTTTCAGGCACAGGTAAAGACGGGGCGGTTGGTATGGAACGTATTAAACAGGGTGGTGGGATTACCATTGTACAAAATACAACATCCTCAAAATATGATGGCATGCCGCAAGCCGCCATAGATACCGGAAAAATAGATTTTGTATTGAACGCAGAGGAGATTGGCCGGGACATACAATTAATTCTGGAAGGTAAGATGGAGAAGCCGGATCCTTCCAAAAATGATTTTCAGGAAGTACCCGAAAACGAATTTGAAAGTGTTAAAACGGTACTGGGATTATTGTCCGAAAGGACGGGCACAGATTTCACCAGCTACAAAGCATCTACCATCTTCAGAAGGTTAGAGAAGCGCATGTCAGATGGCAAATTTAAAGATATTGATGATTATCTGGCCCATCTTAAGGATAATCCAAAAGAATTTGATACGTTGTTCAACAAATTGCTGATTGGTGTTACAAAATTTAACCGGGATCCTGAAGCCTTCCAAGAAGCTAAAAGGATTTTAAAAGAGAAGTTGCTGGAAAAGCTACCGGAGCAAAATTTACGTATCTGGGTAGCAGGTTGTTCCACCGGCGAGGAAGCATATACTTTCGCCATTGTATTGAATGAATTAATGGAATCCCTCGGCAAAAGTGTTATTATCCAAATTTTTGCTACAGATATTGATCAACGATCATTGGCTTTTGCCAGAAATGGTGTTTACGCGACTGAGGCACTGGAAAATCTGGATAAAAAAACCATTTCAAAATATTTTATAAAGAAAGGTACTCACTTCGAGTTAGTAAAGAAAATACGAAAGATGGTGCTGTTTTCAAAACATGACCTGACCTGTAACCCGCCATTTCTGAAGTTGGATTTTATCAGTTGCCGTAATTTGCTTATCTATTTTAATCAAAACCTGCAAGATCAGGCTATCCCATTATTCCACTACGCGCTTCATCCCGATGGCACACTATTTTTGGGGAAATCGGAAAGTATCGGGAGTTTCAATAAGCTGTTTTCTACCATCAACGGAAAAAATAAATTATATCAGAAAAAAACCGGAGAAGGTCGCATCATAAAATTTCCTTACCTAAAACCAATTAATACTCATAAACCGGTATTGGACGAACCAAAACGGCGTTCCGGTGATTTATCTATTCCGGAGATGGTCAAGGAAACATTTTATAACTCCTTTGAAAGCCCATACCTGGTGATTAGTGAAAGCCTCGAGCTGGTACAGATCTTTGGTAATGTCAATGATTACCTATCAATTAAATCCGGGGAAGCCAGCAACAATATTCTTAAACTGATTCGTCAGGATCTCCAAATAGAATTGCGGGCGGTGGCCGGAAAGGCGATACGGAAAAGCAAGCCGGTTAAAGGAAATGTCAGGAAAATTTTGATCAATGATCAGGAGTACTTTCTGAGAATAAATGCCAAGCCATTACTGTTTTCCAAAAGTAACAACCCACTTTTTTTGGTAATTTTTGAAAAGTTCGACCTGGATGAAAGCTTCTTTGGAAATCGCAAGGCCATGGACGATCAGGCCAATTATCCTGTCCTGGTAGAATTGGAACATGAATTGGCAGCCACGAAAGAGCATATGAATACCCTGGTTGAACAACTGGAAACATCCAATGAAGAATTACAAGCCTTGAATGAGGAGCTTCAATCTTCGAATGAAGAACTGCAGGCTAGTAATGAAGAGCTTGAAACATCCAATGAGGAGTTACAATCTACCAATGAAGAACTGGAAATTGCCTATAATGAGATCCGCTCGGCCACTAGTGAAATCGAACGACAAAATGAATTAATTAGGCAATCGGAGAATAACTTTCGAACGCTTTTGAATAATACGTTACAAGCGTTCATATTAATTGACAAAGACTACAAGATTGTAACCTTCAATAATGCGGCAAAATCAATATATAAAAACAAGTTTAACAAAGAGGTAAAGAACAAACAATCATTCATTGATCTAATTCAACCCGAAGCCTTTGAAGATTTTCATATCAACTTTAAAAAGGCGCTTAGCGGACAGATCGTAAACGATGAAATCAAGGTTAGAGACGTAAACGGAAGACAGACTATTCTCAGTTATAATTATAACCCTGCTCTTGATGAAAATAATAATAAGGTAGACCTGGTTTCTGTTAGCTTTATGGACATCACAGCCAAGAAAAATGCCGAATCGGAGCGGGAAAAACTTTTCAACCTGTCATTAAACCTGTTAGCGCTGATTGATAGTGATGGAATTTTTTACGAGGTAAATGCTGCATGGGCCACAATGCTCTCCTACAAAAAACAGGATTTGGAAGGCAAAGCCTTAAAAAAGTTTATACATCCCGATGATGTAGACTCGACCTTTGAGGTCTTTTCAGATAAAAATATGATAGAGGTCAGAGGGTTTAAAAACAGGTTCAAAGACAAAAATGGGGTATATAGGTGGTTGATATGGAATATAATTTTTGACCCCGACCGTAAGAAATATTACTGTATAGCAGTAGATATCAATGATGAGATTAAACAGTACGCCTTACTGAAATTAACTAACAAGATTGGCAAAATCGGCGGCTGGGAACTGGATCTGAACTCTGGAAAGCCATACTGGTCAGATGAGGTTTATCACCTTCATGAGCTACCAACAGATTACGTACTGGACCTGGAAAAAGCTTTTTCTTATTACCCGGAATCAGCACGGAAACTTCTAAGAAAGGAGTTCGATCAATGTGCCGAAAAAGGAAGGTCATTTCAGCTGGAATTGCCATTAGCCACTGCCACAGGGAAAAAAATATGGGTAAGAGTGGCGGCAGAAGCTATCAGAGAAAAAGGTAATATCACCAAAATGAGGGGCATCATCCAAAATATTAATGAAAGAAAACTATTTGAGCGAAGCCTTATCGCAGCTAAGCATGAGGCGGAAAAGTTGAATAAGACCAAAACTGCTTTCCTGTCAAATGTAAGTCATGAGCTTAGAACACCTTTAAGTGGTGTATTGGGACTTTCGCAGTTGGTCAAGATGGAATCCAAGGAAAAACACATTCTGGAATATGCCGATTTAATTATGCAAAGCGGAGAACGGTTACTTCATACGATCGACGAAGTACTGGATCTCTCGAAAGTAGAGTCCGGAAGGGTCGAATTGAACATCAGGCACCACAATGTTAACGAATCCATTTTAATGGTGATCAGTAACCTTCAACCTATTGCCGACAACAAACGCCTTTACCTCTCCACTGAATTTCAAAAAGATGAGATAAAAGCAAATATTGACGAACAGGCGTTGTATCACATTCTGATGAATTTGATTGGAAACGCTTTAAAATACACGTCCACAGGAGGCGTGATGATAAAAAGTAAATATGAACAGGATTCCAAAAACAGTAAAGTAAGAAAAGCAATCATTGAAATCAGCGACACCGGCATCGGCATATCCAAAAGTTTCATGAAGAAAATTTTTGAACCCTTTACGCGGGAAAAAGACGTAGACGGGAATGGAACCGGACTTGGATTGTCAATAACCAAAAACTATGTCGACAAATTAAAAGGTAAAATTGAGTTGACCAGTGAGGTTGGCAGAGGAACTACATTTAAACTTTCCTTTCCTTCCAAAAACAATAAGACTAGTGTCCAGCAATGATCAAAATTATGGAGAAAATAGAAAACGAAAAAACGCTTGTAGGAAAAAGTGTGCTTTTGGTAGAAGATGATAAAACCAATTGTTTTTTAATGGATAAATTGCTGAAAGCAAAAGGCATGGAAATCACATGTGTTTCAAATGGAGCTGACGCCTTAAATGCACTTAAAAATAATCAATATGATTTGGCGCTTATCGATATCAATCTGGGGCCGAATTCCATAAATGGCTATGAAATTATAAAAGAGTTCAAGGAGACTGGCAATGACGAAACCATAACTATCGCCCTTACCGCATATGCGATGGAAACGGATAAGAAAAAGATCATGAAATCAGGATTTGATACTTTTTTTATCAAGCCGGTCAGATTCAATGAGTTTGTTAAGTTTATGATCAGAATTTTCACAAAATAGCTATTCAACGATCTGCTGCTTTTCAACATCGATAGATCGGTTTCTTGCCCTGGAGGCATAATGCTTTGGCAGAACACCAAATTTTTTCTTAAACTTTTTAGAAAAAAAGCTCTTGTTGGCATATCCAACACGGTTTGCGACCTCATTGATATCAAGATCTTCACCCTTGATGAGTTCTGCTGCCAATTTCAACCGTTCGTTTTGAACAAATTTATTAATGGTTGAGTTGGTAGCATTTCGAAAACCTTCTTTTAACTTTTGCTGATTTAAACCGATAATTCTGGCCAGTTCTACAATGGTAGGTGGATTGGCCAAATTTTCAATAAGATATTGTTTTGCTTTTAAGATCATTTCCAATTCCACTCTTCTGATGACCAATCGCTTACCACTTGATTTCAGATCATCTTCATATTGTTGGATCTGGAGCGAAAGCAATTCTAACGCTTTACTCTCCAAGAAGGTTTTTCTAGCCAAACCCTCAGAATCATTATTGTCGATGCTTTGGGCACATTCTGCTATGGCGAGGCTGTAGTTGCCTGTGTAGCAAAACTGGCGCTTACCGTCGACATCAGCAAATAGTTGTTTCAATTGTTCGGGTACTTCCTCAAGATCACATTTTATAAATTCATAATAAGTTTCCCGGTCTACTCCAATAGAACAAATACTCACTACTTCCCCCGCTGGCAGATAGAAATATTCTACATCACTTCTGAAGGAAGTGGCAATTGAACCCTCGAATCGACTGACGCAATAATCCAATGAACCGTTTTCAGCCGTATGCTTAATTGAACCTTCAGCACAAAAATTAAATCTAAGTGGCTGCACCGGCCTGATCACCCATTTAAAAACCAATGGTTGCTCAAATCGACAGTTGATAGTCATTATACTGACACCACTATCGAAATCAACACCTGTTATAATTCCGGTTCCATTTTTTTTAGGGATTTTTACAATAATTTCCCCACAAGTTTCATCGTAAGAAGCATTCATCTGATTTGCTAAAGTCTTTACATTTTCACATATGCTGCGGGCGTTAAATGTTATTTGCGTTTTCATGTTAATTCGGTTTAATCATTGAAACTTATTGAAGCTCCACACCCTGTCAGGAAGGACAATTATTTCGAATTACCTTCCCTCACCTGCTCTATAAGACTTTTATTGCAAATAAAATACCTAAGTAAAAAAACGCTCTAACGTGGAACTAAGCATGGTTTCATCGGTTACCATTAGATAAATACTCAATAAATGTAGAAATAATTCCACAATTATGCCGTTTTAGGAGGAAAATTCGGAAAGGAGTAATTATTCTTCCAAATGGATTGTGATTGTTAGACAAAGTATTTTAATTTTCTACACCTTGGGATTAAGATATAGTTAAATATGTTTAGAATGGTCAAGCCACCCTTATTATAAATAATGCGTTGGTCGATTTGAAGGATTCGAAAACATTCTCTGGTGCATGAAGGTCACATGGTGTAGGAACAGGGTAACTCCTGACCGATCCTTGCCTCAAACCGATGTAGTTCTATATTCAGATCTAATCATGGCGGGGTATAGTTTGTATTGATGACTCCAGAGATCCCTTGTTCATAATACTTTAGTAAAAGACAGATTAAATTCCGTATACAATGAAAGATAAGTACCAAAAATTATTCTTGTTGATCCGCGAAGAAGGGTATGAAATTAAACATACCAGTTTAATTGAAAACAAATTAAATTTAGTGGTAAAAGTAAATGATGTGAACGAGTTTCAGAAGGTTGAAAGCCTGGTGGGTCGGGTCAACAAGCCGGGAGAATCAGATATAGACCTTCAGATCATTTATTAATGCGCATATTTACCTGCTTTTATTTTATGTAAGCAGACAGTCTATTCCATCCGTATCCGGCCATCTAAAAAATAATAATTGTTTGGCTTTAGCTTTCAAAAAAATAGAGTCCGGCTATCGGACTCCATGGATAATTCTAAAATTTTTTAAAACTTATTATTGAAAGATGGTCAGACCCTTTTGGCAAAATGCATAATAAGGGAGACAACCAAGGCTACCAGAAAAACAAAAAATATAACTTTTGCTATCGAGGCAGCTCCAGCCGCTATTCCGCCAAAACCAAGTAAAGCGGCAATGATTGCAACAACTAAGAAGATTAATATCCAACGTAACATAATATTGAGGTTTAGTTAACAATTTTTATTAGATGTTAGATAAAAACCTTGCCAACCATGGTGAGTAATATTTTTGGTTATTCTTCCCAGTCAATTAAAGGTGTTTGTATCATATAATGATGCCTGATTTCTACATCATAACCTAAATATCAAAGAAAACAGCCATCCAGATTTTGCAGTCCCCATGTCACAGTTTTCCTATGAATATACCCATTAGTGTGGAACAATCTACACAATATAAAGGCATGTAAAAACCTGAGTTTACAACGCCGAAGAAACAAATATGAGGGATATTGATTTATTTGAGTGCTTTTTTGATTTATACATCTACCACGATCTATGGTGGCATTATATTAGTTTGAAGAGACATAAATGTTTAACTAAAAATTAAAAGCAATGGATAAGTTAGAAATCAAAGGAAAATGGAACGAAGTTAAGGGAAAGTTGAAACAAAAGTATGGTAATCTAACCGATGACGATGTGACTTATGTCGAGGGGCATGAAGATGAGTTGTTGGGAAAATTGCAACAAAGACTTGGTAAATCCAGGGAAGAAATCAGAGAAGAAATTAAAAATCTATAGAAGCTGTAGGTCAGGGACTATGACAGTCCCTGCCTTCTTCTTTGCTATCTAATCTTTAAGCGTTAAGAAATTTATGGAGATCAAATTTGAAAAGCCTTTAAACAATATAGCTGACAAACTGGAAACATGGTTGGAAGTGTTTGTCACCATGCTGCCTAACATGGTGGTGGCTATTATAGTACTGTCGATATTTTTTACGATTGCCACCGTTATACGCAGGATCACCTCTAAAGTTGTAAAAAAAGCCACTGATAACCTCGCCTTACAAAGTCTGTTTTCAAAAATAGTTTATGCCGTTATCGTAGGGATAGGAATATTTGTCGTGTTGGGTATTCTAAAGTTGGACAAGACAGTGACTTCGCTGTTGGCAGGTGTTGGTGTAATTGGGTTAGCCCTGGGCTTCGCTTTTCAAGACATTGCATCCAATTTTGTTTCTGGTATCATTCTGGCATTCCGGACGCCATTTCAGGTAGGCGAGATTATTGAAGTAAAAGGATATATGGGTAAAGTTAGTCGCGCCAACTTAAGGGTAACAGTGATAGAGAATTTCGATGGTCAGGAAATTTACATTCCCAACAAAGAAGTTTTGCAGACAGCCATCAAAAATTACTCTGCCACCGGATTAAGACGCATCAATCTTACCATAGGTGTTTCCTACGCCGATGATCTGAAAATAGCCCAGGAAAAAGCAGTAGAGGCTATAAAAGACCTCAATGGCGTGATGGTTGATAAAGGTATTGATTTATTCTATACGGATTTCGGAGACAGCTCTGTAAATTTCTCTATCAAATTCTGGATCAAATATCCGGATGAACCTGGATTTCTTACAGTGCGTAGTGAGGCAATTAAGGCGATCAAGAGGTCCTTTGATGAAAATGACATCACTATTCCTTTTCCCATCAGAACACTGGATTTCGGAATTGAGGGAGGAAAAGAATTATCGGCAATGAGCTTGAAAGTTTCCAATGAAAATGGAAGTCAAAATTAAGTTTAACTATTTACAAGAAAAAATGGATTTAAATAAAAACATAGGTCTGCTTTCCGCAATTTTCACGATCATATCAATCGCCTTGTTTTGCTGTACAGACACCAAGAGAGCGACCTCAGCCGAAGACGTATTGGAAGAGGTCAGCGAGGCAAAAGAGGAACTCGAAGAGGCCAAGGAAGAAATGAAAGATGCCATTGCTACAAAGCAAAGCTTTTTTGAAAATAAAAAAGACAGCTTAATAGCACAATTAGGCCAAAGAGAAGAATGGTTGCAGGAGAAGCTCACACAACTTCAGAAAACCCTGGAATCTCAGGTAGATGTTGCGACCCCGGAGATTGAAAAGGCTTCTCAAAAAGTAAAAGCCGAGTTGGTCAAAGTCAAAGACCAGATAGAAGTGCTTCGAAATAGCACTGATGACAACTGGGAAAGCATCAGTCAGGCAGTGGATAGCTCTCTGGCGGAATTTGACCAAGAACTTAACAATATTGAAAATGATATAAAACTAATACAGGAAATCAGGCAAAAGAATTAACCATGATAGAAGTTAAGAAAAATGAACTTATACTTATCTATGATAGTAAAAAGCAAAATGATAAAAAAGCGCTCGGCTATTTGCAGTCGCTAGATCAATATGTAATTAAGTCATGGGACATTTCAAAAGAACCATTAACCGAAACACAAATAGCATCGATTGCAGCCAAATTAAAAAAATCTCCTGAATATCTGATAGATCAGCAGTCTGATCTCTATAAAGAGCGAATGAAGAACAGTACTTATATACAAAAGGAAGAATTAAAGATCTTAAAGCACAACCCTTCGATTATTCGTACACCGATTGTCATTACGGCTAATGGTGCTGATTTAATGAAATCCCCATTCGAGCTCAACAGTCAATTGGTCAAAATCGATAAAGGTCATAAATTATAAGAATCAAAATTGATAATAAAACCTTTTAATAACTAATTTGAAAACTATGAAAACTTCACTAAGATTATTAATGATAGGCTTGATATTGCCATTATTTTTTACGCAATGTGACAACACCAGAAAATCTGCCAATGAGGTGGAAAATACAGCCAGTGAGATAGCTGATGATATAGACAGAAAACAAAACGAACTGTCTCAGAAAATTGAAAAGGCAATAGATGAGATAGATCGGGAGATCGACAAAATTGATAATAAGTTGGCCGAGGCTTCTGAGGAGACCAGGCAAGACTTAGAAAATTTTAAAGAAAACTTAACAGGTGAAAAAACAAAATTGGAAAAAACCTGGGATGATGTTAAAAATGCATCAGAAAACACCTGGGATGACATAGAAAAAGGCGCTGAAAACACGATGAATGATGTCGAAAAGAGTTTTAACAAGGCAAAAAATGATATCAAGTCATTCTTTGAAAATAGTTAAAACCTTTTTTAAAAAAATATGATTTAATCAGGCAAAATTGGAAGATTTAAACTACCCATGGCTGGGTCTTTCCAATTTTGCTTTTTTCCCTCCTTATTATTGCATATCCACGTTAACTTGCACAAAACTTATTAATCACAAAACCAATAATTATGTGGAACAGCATTATTAAATCATTTGAGGCTTACGTCTCACTATTTATCGAAAAGCTGCCTTTAATTCTGATAGGGCTGTTTTTTTTAGTCATTTCGATCATTGTAGGTAGGATTCTCAAAAATCAGATCAGGCGACACCTGAAATCGAGAATAGCTGATGTCTTATTATTGAATTTCATCACCAGGACTGTATTTCTTGTGATGGTTACCCTGGGTATAATCATATTTCTAAATCAACTGGGCCTTGGAAAAGCTGCCGGTGGATTATTGGCCGGCGCCGGGGTGTCAGCCTTAATTTTGGGTTTCGCATTCAAAGACATTGGCGAAAACTTTATTGCTGGTATTTTCCTTGCCTTCAGTCGTCCCTTTAACATTGGTGACGTTATCGAGACGCAGGATATGATAGGTACTGCAAAAGCATTGGATTTCAGAAATACGCATATCCGAACTTTTGATGGTAAGGACGTATATATGCCAAATGCGCTGGTCTTCAAAAATCCATTAATTAATTATACCAAAGATGGCCTGCTAAGACACGAGTTTGTAATCGGCTTGGATTACGGTGATAATATTCCTGAAGCAATCGGGTTGATCACCACAGTGATGCAAAACAACATGCAGCTTGGCAAAGGCCCCGGCCTGGATCCTTTTGTCATGATCGATGGCTATGGTACCAGTACTATCAATCTTAAAGTATTTTACTGGACAAATAACCAGGCATTCAATGGAGCCATTCATGTGCTTAAGAATAAAGTTATGAATGATGTTGTGGATGTGCTTCTAAATAATAAGTTCAATATGCCGGCTGATATCGTGGAATTAAAAATATACCAGGAAGGAAACCCTATTCCGCTGGCTGTTAAAAACATAAACTAGCGACCGAAAGATCATCTCTTACCGCCTGAGTCGCGACAAGACCGGGATAATTACCGCTCATAAAATATGCTGCAAAAAATTCATCTTAAAATCCAAAATACCTACAAGCGTATACTAAACAGCATGGCTTTGTATCCAGCACTGATAACCTTTCTGTTTTTTGTGCTGGCGGTAGCCATGATACCTACCGAATATTCGGAATTGGGAGTTTTTGCTAAAAAAAAGTTGGGTTTCGTCCTGGTGGAGGGTAGTGAAAATGCCAGAACTATCCTCGGCATCCTGATCAGCGGCATTATTTCATTGACAGTATTTAGCTTTTCGATGGTGATGATTGTACTTAACCGGGCCTCCTCCACCCTATCGCCCAGAATCATTCCCGGCTTGATTACGCAGAAATTTCACCAAATAGTGCTTGGCTTTTATCTGGGAAGCATTGTTTATAGCATGATTGTTATAGTGAATATTAACAAAAATCAACAAAATTACGAGACGCCGTCGTTAAGTGTTTTGCTGGCCATGTGCTTCGGGATTATTTCTTTAGGGTTATTTGTTTACTTTATCCATTCAATTTCGCAATCTATTCAGGTGGACAACATTCTCAATAAAATATTTCATGAAACAGACAAGGAGCTTGATAAGCTTTACAAAAAGCAGGGAAAAGACCTGAAAGATTTTACCGCTCCCCACACAGAGAATTGGTTTGAAATAAGCAATGTACATCCCGGTTACTTCAAATCATTGCAACAGGAAAAACTAAAGGAAATCAGTCAAAAAGAGGACCTTGAATTACATATTCAAATCAAAAGAGGGCACTTCACCGTCAAAGGCTATCCCTATGTCCTGACCAGTAAAACCCTGGAAGAAAAGCCCGAGGTCATTGATCAGATACACAGCTGTTTTAATTTTTATATGGAAGAATTCGTAACAGATCACTATAGTTATGGCTTTAAGCAAATCACCGAAATCGCAGTTAAGGCGCTGAGTCCTGGCATTAACGATCCGGGAACCGCTGTGAAAGCCATCGACTTATTATCGATACTTTTTATGAAAAAAATGAGACTGGAGGAATTTGATTTTGTAGCGGACAAAAAAATAAGAATCACTTCTGAGGACTACAATATGGAAGACCTGCTTTATGATTCTTTAACACCGATCAGAGCTTATGGAAAAAAAGATGCATTAGTGATGATCAATTTGCTGGAGGCTTTTAAAAACATGGCATATTCTGCGCAAAATAAAGTAATAATTAACAACAAATTGTCGACACAAGTCAAAAGTACAATTGTTGACATTGATGAAAATATTCAAAATCATTTGGATAGGTCTCAGATTAATAAGATGTTAAAAGCACTCAACAAACATTTACCGGTGAGTGCACAGGTAAATCCTTTAAAAGTCAATCATGAAAATGTCTGTTGATTGTTTTTGGGAGGGTTTAGCGTAAATAATTAGCTGGTAGCATGTTACTAACAGTAATTGCATCCGGGAGATAGACAAACCGGCTTTTACCTGACTTATCCAAGAAATGAATGGTTAAATAAAGCAAAAAAATTATGACATATTCCAAAAACAACTATCCCAATTCTATGAAAAACCTGGCGGAGGAAATCAGGGAAAAAGCAATTGAAATCGCCAACACCTTGATAAAAGAAGAAAAAATGGAAGAAAGCACGGCAATACCCATCGCAATCAGCAGAGCCAAGGACTGGGCCGTTAATCGAGGCCTGAAAGTCAAACCCAGCGATACCGATAACAAAACCCATGGACAGGATCAATATGTGATTCCCCATCAAAATGGCTGGGCGGTTAAATCTGAAAGCAGTGAAAGGGTTTCGTTCACTTTTTCTAACAAAAAGGAGGCCGTTGAGAAAGGTAAAGCGTTAGCTAAGAAACATAGAACCAGTTTGACCGTACAAAAGGCTAATGGCCAAATTCAGAATAAATATTCTTACAATAATGTCTGAGCCCGCAGCTAAAAAAAGAAGGGGCTTCAAACCGCTGTTGTAGGAATTATTATTCTTTATACTATCAGGCTGCCGGAATTAAATTGGACAGCCGGGAGGTGGTAACAACTGATTAGTTCGAGAAATTTTATTGATTGTCAGACACCAGCAGTGTCTGGCTTTAGATACTATTGTCGGCAAAATATTCTGCACCTGCGGCATTCAGTTGAAAGATTAAAATCAATTCAACAAATTACTAAGGTGAATTACCAGGATTTTGGTGCGGTTTTATAATATTAGTTTCCGGTAAAAGACCTGGCACTTTCTGAGAATGGGCCTATTATTAATTTTCTTTTATTCAAATACCTTATAATCTGTCTGCTGAGTATATGTATCGAGTTTTTGGAATTCTGCTTTCTGTTTGTTTATTATGGCGTTGCCAACTAATTAAACACAATACAAAAGTACCCGTAACCCAAAATCCACTGAACGAAAATGACAGAACGGTATTAGTGAGAGCGGGTGCAATATACGAGGCAGGTAGATTTAAAAGATTTCTGCTTGGTGATCATTATCGGGATACATGGCTGGCGCCGGTAGAAGTTCCCATACTTCATCTCAGTAAAGAGAAAGGTGGGTTAACAATACTGGAAAAGGGCGGTGGAATGCAAACCTTATCACTGAAACTGAAAGGCAAAGACGGGAAACTTTATTCCCTGAGATCGGTCCAGAAAGACCCAACCCCCACACTACCTAAACCACTGCAATATTCATTTGCCGCTGACCTTGTTCAGGATCAGATATCCGCCTCTCACCCTTATGGCGCTTTTATATTGCCTTTATTGGGTGATGCAGCTGGTATTTATCATACAAACCCCCGGCTTGTGTATTTGCCCGACTCTGATGAACTTGGTAAATATCGCAAAGATTTCGGGGGTATGCTGGCCATGTTGGAAGAGGATGCGGATGAGAATTGGTCAGATTATCCTGATTTTGGAAATACCAAAAATGCTGTAAGCACCGGAACCGTACTGGAAGCGTTACATGAGGATAATGATAACAGGGTGGATCAAAAGAACTTACTTCGAGCCAGACTGTTTGATATGTGGATTGGAGACTGGGACCGTCATGAGGGACAATTCAGATGGGCCGAACTGGAAGACGAAACAGGCAAATATTATCGGCCGATACCTGAGGACCGGGACAATATATTTTTCAAATTTGATGGTTTTATACCATGGTGGGCCAGCCGAAAGTGGGCGTTAAGGAAATTTCAGGATTTTCAACAAGATGTCAGGGATATAGCGGGGCTCAATTTCAATGGCCGGCATCTGGACCGCCGCTTTTTGACAGATCTTTCCCGGGATGAGTGGATTACCATCGCCAAAGATTTGCAAAGCCGGTTGTCCGATGAGGTGATTCAAAAAGCTATCAACCTTTTGCCAGATACAGTTTATAGCCTGACAGGTCATGAATTGATCAAAACTCTAAAAGCCAGAAGAGATCGCCTGGATCAATTTGCCCGTAGATACTATCTCATTTTGGCCCAATCGGTAGAGGTGGTAGGAAGTGAGGATAACGAATATTTTATGATCCAAAGGTTGCCGGAAGGGAATACCCGCGTGCGCATGTATAAGTCATCCGATGAAGGTAAAAAAGAAAGATTGATTTATGACAGATTGTTTTACCGGAACGAAACGGAAGAGATTCGACTGTATGGACAGGAAGATGAGGATTTTTTTGAATTCTCCGGACAAGCCGGCAAAGGCATCATGATAAAAGTAATCGGCGGGAAGGGAGAAGACCATCTTATTGATAACTCACTGGTAAATGGATTAAAGAAGCATACAATATATTATGATTCCGAACAAGGCAATGAAATACAAATTTCTAAAGAAACTCGGTTAAAGCTTTCTAATAGTCTGGATGTACACCGTTATAATTTTGAGTCATTTGCTTATAATTATCTTGGTCCAGTTGTATTCCCTGGTTATAATGTGGATGATGGCATTTTCATTGGTGGTGGTATGAAAATAATTACCCATAGTTTCAGAAAAAAGCCTTATGCGGCCAGCCACCGGATTATGGCCAATGTAGCTCCCCGCTCTTCCGCCTGGAACTTTGATTATAAAGGTGATTTTATTAATGTACTGGGCGATATTGGATTTAATGTTGACCTGCTGGTTCAGGCTCCAAATTTTTATACTAATTTTTTTGGATTTGGTAATGAAACTGAAAAATTTGATGAAGAGAGCAGATTTCACCGGGTACGCTATAACCAGGTAGATTTTTATCCTGGCTTTACACTACATGCCGGCAACAAGGCCAGTGTCAAGCTTGGACCACAATACCAATATGCAAAGGTCGAAAGGGAGACAGACGGGTTCATCAGTACTCCGGATGCTATGTCTCAGCTTCAGGAGGATGTGTTTGAGTCCAACCATTACGGTGGTTTGAGGTTTTCTGCAGACTTGAAGACCACCGAGAGTGATATTTATCCTGAAAATGGAATTCGTTGGAAAACGGATATCGGATGGATGGCTCAGTTGAATAACCAAAAACGGAAATTCAGCCAAATAAAAAGTTCCCTGAGTGTTTATCACACGATTGAATTCCCGGCCAAAATTACTTTTGCGGCCAGAATAGGTGGGGCCAGCAATGCCGGTAATTTCACTTTCTACCAGGCTAATACATTAGGCGGCAATGCCGGATTAAGCAGGGCAGGCACGATACGAGGTTTCGAGCGGGACCGCTTTAGTGGTCGATCTGGTATTTATCAAAATAATGAGATCAGGATTAGGTTACTGCGCCTCCCTTTTTATTATATGCCTTTCGAAATGGGTATCTCGGGGCACTATGATCACGGTCGAGTGTGGACCGATGGGGAAAGTTCTGACAAATGGCATGCCGGCTATGGGGGTGGTATATGGATCAGTCCTCTGGGCAAATGGGTATTTACCGCAGTTTTCACACAATCGGATGAATCAGGTCTTTTTAACATGAATCTTGGATTTATGTTTTGAACGTGAATTAGAAACAATGCCAAAGAACCCTTACATTACTGGTTCACCTTCTGTACTAAATAAAAAAAGTATCATGCCAGAGATTTCCTAAATCTAATATTTCCTTTAAAACAAATTTTTCATCTGTTAAACCGGTCAAGTAACCATTGAACCGGGAGAAGGGATTTCCACAATTTGTGGAAAAAGGGTGTGAATGAAAATACCCAGTAAAATAATAAGCGAAATCAATTTTCATTAGTGTCTGAACACAACACAATATATGGGATCACTGTAGAGACTCATGTCAGTTTATCTGAATTGTTCTGGCATGGATTTCTCATTAAACGGGGTAGTGAAAGGATATCGGATGCCATGTGTGAATAGCGGTAGGCTTAAAAAATTAAGATATTTTAATTGCGAAATGGTGACTGAATCTCCCCTGGAAATATTGGCAGCATGCTTGTTTTCATCATGGCAATTAGGCATTTAACAACAAACAATATCTTTGGCTATGAAATCAAAAATAATAACTTTCCTGGCATTCATTTTCAGGCTTATTAAGAAGACCGTCCAAGAATTTGTAGCAGCACAATCATTAAATTCCAGCGCCGCTGTCGCTTTTTACACCATATTCTCACTGCCCGCGGTTCTGATCATAATAATATTTGTAGCCGGAACTGCCTTTGATGTAGATCTCGTGAGGAGTGAATTATTCACACAGATAAGAAAAGTTATAGGGGCTGAAAATACGGTTCAGGTCCGAGAAATTGTAAAAAATGCCCGTCATCCATATTCTTCTGCCTGGATGAATGTCATAGGCATCGGATTGCTCATATTTAGCGCTACCACTGTATTTATATCTCTTCAGAACGCATTAAATATGTTGTGGCAGATAAAACCTAAACCAGGAAATGTCTATATGAAATTTATTTTAGATCGATTATTGTCATTCGGAATAGTGCTTGGCTTTGGCTTTATCATACTCGTATTTCTTTTGATTGATGCTCTTTTTTCCGTTGTAAAAAATTATATGGCAAACCATTTTACAGATTTTTTTCTGAGACTTATGGAGGTTATCAACTCATCCGCCTCAGCTTTAGTGATAATGGGAATATTTTTACTAATTTTCAAGGTATTGCCTGATGCCAGCCTGAAATGGAAACAGGTTTGGCTGGGTGCTTTTATAACTACCATCCTATTTATTCTTGGTAAGTATGGCATGAATTTATATCTTCAACAAAGCTCATTTACAAGCACCTACGGCGTCGCAGGCTCTTTTGTCGCTATTTTGCTATGGATATATTACACCAGTCTGCTGCTTTTTCTCGGTGCCTCTTTTATCAAGGCATATGCTGCTGAGACCGGAAACCGCATAAGGTCTTCACAGCATGCAGTAAGCTTTAAAACCCGGAAAATAGAAAAGGCATGAATTGCATGCAACTAATTATTTTTCCCCATAGAAGGACAGCCAGGCTTTTAAGAGAGGGCTTTCCATCGAAGGCAAAGACGGAAGAAAAGGTATCTAAAAAGGATAACCAATCGCAATATTCAGAATTAAATTATCACCTCTCCAGGAGCTGTCCAGCGGTTTTATATCCTTCAACACCCAGCGTTCGCCTTTGGGTAAAAACGGTGATCTTAATGGAAATGCCAGATCAAACCTTATGACAAAAAATTCAGCATCGTAACGCACACCAAATCCTGTTCCCATAGCGACTTCACTTAAAAAATCTTTCATCCTAAATTTTCCGCCAGGTCTGTCAACATCCTGATTTACAAGCCAAATATTGCCGGCATCCAAGAAGAGCGCACCTTTTAAAGCTCCCAGTATATCAAATCTATATTCGATGTTAGCCAGTAAACTGATATCCCCGGTCTGATCCAATAAAAGAGAATCGCGGTCAACCGGCTGTTTGCGGGGAAATGATCCCGGCCCCAAAGAGCGGGAACGGAAAGCCCTGATCGTGTTAGTGCCTCCTGCGGCAAACTGCTTTAGGTACGGCAAGCTTTGAGAATTCCCGTAAGGCACGCCGAGCCCGGCAAAAAACCTGGTAGCCATCAGATTACGTCTGTCAATTTTATAGTAATATCTAAAATCAGCGCTGACTTTGGCATATTGGGAATAAGGTTTGCCAAGAATTTCTTTCACCTCACCATTTAAGCCATTACGCTCTCCACGCTGTAGTAAATTCAAGAGATTTCCGGAAATATCAATGCTACCTTTAAAATAGATGTTATTTTTTATATACTCACGATTTTCAACATTGAGTGTGCTGTAGACAAATGAATAATTACTGCCTAAAATAAATTGTTCATCATAGCTTTGTCTCAACAATGGGTTGCTTTCCAGCAGTTGCTCAAAAGCCGGCTCCCTGTTCACAGTCACCAAACTGATGTCCACAGGGTTTAACTCATGGCTTTTCTTGGCGGTTTCTGTCCATACATATCCATAGTTGGCATTAAATGCCATTAAGTTAAAAAAGTCTGTCCTGTTTTGTTGTCGATAGCCTATTTTAAACCTTGTTTTTGGAATGTATTTTTTTGAACTGTAATCTATGGTGACAATAGGCGTCATGAACCTTGGTACCTCCAAAGAAGCCTCAGCACCAAATTCAATGGCATTAACTGCTTTGCTTTGTTGGCTGCTCACCTGTGTTTCAAATCCAAAATCAAATGTCAATTGAAACAGTTCTGCACCTCCAAATGTGTTTCTATTCAAAAAGGTTGAAACGACGGATGGTCCAATAAAGTCATTTGATTTTGAAACAGCCTCCAGTTGTAACCGCAATGATTTTTTCAACAATGGGGTCAGGTAAACAGCCACGTCTAATACGTTATCTGCCGTGGAATCTTCTTGATAGGTAATATTTACAAATTTAAAAACACCAAGACCAATTAACCTGCTTATTGATAATTGATTCGCTTCATTGGAATATAGTGCTCCACTTTTGACATTTATTTTATCGATAATTACCTTTGGTTTTATAGCTTGATGCCGTGCAAAAAATTGGTATCCGTCTACGGTAAGTGGCTTATAGGTGTTGACTACGGAGTCTCTGGATAAGGAATAATCGGGAAAAATATTTACCTCCCCGATATGATACCTGGTTTTGGCCTGAGAAGGAATATCCCTGGTATGGTCCAAAAACAGGTCGACCTTCCTATTGCCAATGGTTGTATCCGCCTGAAAAATCATATGGCGATCGTCAAAATAGTAAAATCCCAGATCTTTAAGCGCTCCCGTTATTCTGCTACGCTCTGCCTGCATCTTTGCAAGATCGTAGTTTTGACCAGGGCTCAGCAATGATTTTAAATGCTGGTCGCTGATGTTTTTTTCCAACGTAGTCTCTGGTCGAACATAACTAATAGACCTGATGGTATAGGGCCTGGAAACATTAATGCGGTATGTAATGTTTGATTTTTTCTTTTTGGTTTTGACGGTGTAATCTACATTTGCCTGAAAAAACCCTTTGTTATTCAGTCTACTTCGCAATAACCTGCTGATCCGGTCACTATCAACATCACTTAAAAGTATGGGTGGTGATCCCAGTTTATTTTTCAACCATGGCCTGAATCCTTTTTTCTTTTTTGGCTCTCCCGCTATATTGTAAAACCATAGCCAGGGCCTTGAACTCAATATTGTTTCGTTAGGATCAGGATATATCAGATCATTCAATTCATTTTTTGAAATATCCTTTTCGGTAATGGGATAAGATGATTCGATTTTTATGGTTGATCCCACGTACAATGATTGGTTTTCGTCAAGATATCTGGTGCCACTGCAGCCTGCTGATAACAACGCAATCAGACAAAAAATCGCCGTAAAAGATGTGGTGCAATGGGTATTGTTGTTTGTCACTTTCAAGGCAATGGTTTATTGTGGCAGTTTCTTTGATTCAAACAATTCCCGAAAGGCATTGTAATCTCTTACAAAGATAATTCCAACACCAGTACCCACAACCTCCTGGTTTAAAATACTTTCATATTGACTTCGTCTGAAACCTGTTAACCTGAATCTGTCGTCTTCTGTGAGTTTATACTCGATCAACAGATCTCCGATATAGTTGCTTATGTTGTTTGGATTATCTTCATTCCCTTCAAGATCAAAATTTCCAGCCACTTTCACCACTACCCTGTCATCCAAAAATTGTTTGGATATACCTAGTTCCAGCGCTGTTCTGCCTTCGGCGCTTCCACTGGAATAATCTTCGTACGAATCTACATTCAAGCTGATATCCACGACTTCCACGCCCGAGGTTAGCTTATTCAATTCATTTGTTAAAATCTTACTTACACTGTTTCTAGCCTGTGCTTCCACCGCATTACCCCCATCACTCAGCGGATCATCGGCAATGAACTTTTTCAAGGTCAGCAAGGCAAATACTTGTTTATTAAGGCTGGATTCATCATTATTTAGTGAAAGCAATTTGGCATACGGAGCGCCGCCCAAAACCTGACGCTCCTCGGATGGCATGTCAAATCGAAAATTAATTTCCGGCGACATCAATAAACCGTGCATGTTCATATGCACCTCTACAGGCACTTGCTGTTTCAGTTGATTGGCCTCCGCTCCAATAACCTGATTCGCTATTAACTCGTAAGTGGAGGCCTCTGTTGTATATATCGCCGTAATATTAAGACGCGGATTGTAAGGGTCACCTGTCCAAATGACATAGCTTCCTTCTTCCAGATCGAATTCCCTCTTTACCAATTTATAAAATGACAGTTTGTAATGCCCCTCCTGCACCTCGTATCTACCTGATAAACTAATGTCTCCACTTGGAACAATACCAAGACTTAAATTAGCATTTCCGCTTAAGGATAGAAAATCTCCGGACACAGGATCCACAATTACCCTCACTAAGCTTTTATCGTTTATATCGATGTTCGCTGTCAGATTAATGCCGGTGAGCTCGGCTTCCAGGGTATCCTGGGTAGCGTTTTTATATAACTCTTCATAAAACCGGTCACTATTGGTATCCTGATCGATAAACTCTACCAACCCTTTCCTGCGAATGATACCTACCTCTGTCTGTGGCACCATGTAAGTGAGGTCGGTTCCGTCAACTACTGTAAGATCCATATCAATATTGGGTTGACCGGTGGTACCCGACAATTCTATCCGGGCATCTACATACAGCTTGCCATAATACAAATCATTATCCTTGCTTTGGGTATTTAGCAATTTAAAACGAGTTGCTTCGACATTCAGATTATAATTATAATCAACATAATTTTTAGTAAACAAATAGCCGTCAATCACCGCTTTGTCGTGATCATCATCTGTAATTTCAAACTGATCAAAGAGGATTTTATTTTCAGACAAGGTAATCGACTCATCCTTTATGCCGAAAACACTGTTGACATAATCTACCTTAAATTTCACATCATCAAAGTGAAGAATACCATCGATTACCGGCTCCGCTGCCGTGCCATCCACCTGTAAATTTCCATGCAGAGCCCCTTCAGTGTCTTCCAGAGTCCCAAAAGCAAATGCTTCCACTGATGATAAGTCCAGCTTTGCAATATCCGCATTCATGTGTAGCACTGTAGTCTCCTCTAACATTTCCAGGAAACCAGATACCTTTACCCGATTGGTAGAATGCTGTATGCCAAGATCCAGAAAATGCCTCTCATTTCCCTTATTGTGAGCTGTAAGCGATAAATCACCGACTGTGTCACCTAAAACACCAAAGTTAGTGATGAGCATTTCACTATCGTAATTCACTGACGATGAGGCTCCCTCCAAATTCAGGTGTGCATTGAGAATACCAGTCACCACAGCTCTTTCATGATCCACAATTTTGGACAAGTCAGCCAGATTAAGCTGCGATAAACCTAGCGTTACGAAAGAATTGTCCTTTTCATTGTAATCCGATTCTATCTTAATCGTCTGTTCGTCTTTACTGATCAGCAGTTTGGAATCATATACTCGTCCCTTACTTATTTTAATTTCATTGTCGCCGCTTACCCCCCATTTTTCGTAGTTAAGCATAAAACTTTCCGGAAAAACTTTTATAATATTATCCTGTTCTTCCCTTTCCATAGATGCCTCTACAAACCACCTTTTGTTTCCAATCGTATCAAGGATAGCGAGGTGGACATCAATGCTATCATTTTGTACGTTTCCATAGATGGAAAAATGGTTAATTTCCATCCTATCACTTTCTGCATGTCCCACATCAAATTGGTAAGATAGTTTATTCCCCTCACTTGCAAGGGTGAAAACAAGGGAGTCAATATTAAATCCGTTATAATTCATGGAAGGAATATCCACGGTAAGTCCCAGGTCTTTTTGTTGATTATCGAAATTTCCTATGATTTCTGCCGGCTCAAAGTTTTTCAATCTAGGAAAAAGAATTTCAGTTAGTACATCGCTGTTTCTAATGTCAATTTCGAAATCGAATTTTTGAAGTTCCGTTGCATTCATATCGACCATTTCAGCTGTAGGGTAGTACGCATTAATGAAGCGCATCAAAGCGTCTGGCAAGGTAGTAATATCAAAATTACCTTTAAAATCGGCATACATAACGTCCGACTCAATATTGAGCTCCGATTTACCTGTTTGGTTAATGGACAAGAATAGCAGGGAATCTATTTTATATAGTTTTCCATTTTTAATTATTTCAACTTTTCTCAAATCAAAATCACCATCTAAATTACCCAGCGAGGAAAAGGCTATCTCACTGGCAAGGTTTCCCCTTACAATGATCTCATCACTCACCCAATAAGTTTCCTGCAAATCCGCTTTTTCAAGTGCCAGCTCTATACTGTAAACATGAAGGCTATTGCTAAAATTTATAGAGTTTTCAAGATCAAACAGCAGGTTCGGATCTTTACTTTCTACCGAGGTTTGTAATACCTTATTGCTCAATCGGCTATCTATTTTTACCTTTTTATAGGTATAATTATTAATGTTGACTGAATCGATACTTGTCGATAATTCTGCCAACAATTCGCCAGAGGAGGCTTTGCTTCCTTCTATTTCCCCATTCATAGTTATGGAACCGTAAAATTTTCGATCATTCAACAATGCGCCAACATCCAATTGTTCAAATGCATACTTACCATTGAAAGTGGTTTTGTTTTCGGAATTCTCATTTCGCACCGTGAATTCGGATGAGAATTTACCCTCGTAAAGATCTGCCTTCAGCTGTCCCTCAAAATCCTTAAAAGACCCTAAAACATTTCCTGATACAACGATACTCTCTGGCCAGCAAAGGGACTGAGGCCACATTTGTTCAGCAACCAATTTACTCAGATCGGCCTCACTCGAAGTCAATCGATTAACTGTTAGTCTATAATAAGTCGAATCAATATCGGGAAGACCTGTCAAACCACCTGCCATGGATAGCTTGGTGGTATCACCTACCCGCAAGTCCAGTTGATCAATTTTTAAATCATTAATCTTTCCAGAGATTGCTCCCTGGACAAAAACGCTGAAGTCCTTACGCTTTAGAAATGTAAGGGAGTTCAGCAATGTAGGTTGAAATAAACCAATATCTTGCAAAGCCACGCTGGCATGATCAATATCCAGTACTATCTGAGCCTCTCCTATTTCGGAAGTATTGGCAGCGAGTGCATTGATGTCTGTTGAAAAATTTAGCGCCACCTTGCTATTATTAAAATGAAGATGACTCAAATCAATCCTGGTACCCTGATCGGAAATATTGATTCTGGACTGAAACTCCCCGATGTTGATACCACGGGCCTCAGATAAAATTGCCTTGGAAATTGTAGCCGATAATAAATTCTTGGAATATTTAATGTCTTGCACCTTAAGTGCCTCTGTAGTTAAAGCTATGTGATTAAGGTCAGTAAAACTGGTGAGGGTATCGCCAGCGTAATTATTATTATAACCAAAATTATTGTTGGACAATGTAAGTTGACTCAGAGAAAATGACCAGTCCTGGTTTGCGGGATAACCGGTGTTTTCCTTTGGCATTTCACTGATATTTGTGCCACTGTTAGTATCTTGTGACTGTGTATGAGAAAATGTAATGAATGAATTATCCAATTGAAACCCCTGAAGGGCGATTTTTTGACGACTAATATCCAGGTTGTCGGATTTGATGAACAGGTGGCCAATATTGGCGGACAAATCCAAATGCTGTATTTCATCCGTGAAAGTCACATCGGTATTTTTGACAACAGTGGTTCTAATATTAAATTTTAAATCGGTTTTCTGAGATTGAATCTCTGTCTTCTGAGCTGATTTGTCATTACCGGACCGAGCGTCATAACTTATTCGTGAATCAGCTAGTTGGAATTTTTCGGCAAGAAAAGTCATGCTGTCAATATCGAACTGGTCCATTCCTATGGAACAATCTCCTATATTTATACCAAAAAACTGGGCTTGCAGCTTATCTTCATACGCAAACCGTGCTTTTTTTATTTCGACCTGCTCCAGATCTATCTGCCATCCGGCGGAAACGGTATCTGCCTGAGAGGGTGAGTCGGTTGCAAAAGCATCAATAATAAATTGGTAATTAAAAAGACTATCTGATTTTTGACGGTTGATACTTCCAACCAGATTAAATAATTTTAATTCTTCAATCAAAACTTCCTTAGAAATGAGATTGAACAAACCCAGGTTTAGCACCAATCTTTCGGAATACACTAAAGTATCACCTGCAAGATCTTCCAGATAAATGTCATTTAATACAAGAGATTGTGGCAAGTCGATATCTATTCCTTTAACCTCAAATTTGGTATTAATCTTATCTTCAATAAAGCTAACAGCCTTTTGAGCAAGAAAAGTTTGTGTAGCCGGTATCTGAATCACCATCCAAAGCAGTGTTAACAATAAAACCAACCCACTTCCGAACCAGGCCAGTATCTTTATGGTTTTGTGGAAAATAAATTCTAAATTGATAGAAGGTTTCCCTCTTTTATTCATAGGAATAATGCGATTTCTTTTCAGAAAACTTATATCTTAATTTATCAAATATTTGAATATGTTTTTTTAAAAGCTTCTCGTCATCCTCTTCTAATTCCTGGTCTTTCAAATAATCCTCATATGTGTTTATGAGGACCCTTTCTGCGTCGATGCAGTCCTGCATGATCATTGGAACATTTTTCTCAATGATCGCAGATCTAACTTTAATCCATGTTTTGTGTAACGGTGTTCTTAAGATCAGCCCGCTGTCAGGCCTTCCCCCATTCAAAATGATCTTTTCCTTTAAGCTAATGGCTATTTCTTTTCTCTCCTCAGCCAGGGTTTTAAACACTGTTCTCATACCATCTGTATGGATGCTATTGGTGGCTTCCACATAAATTTCTTTGCTATATTTTACCTGATCCAACAATGTTTGATACATTTTTACTTTCTCTTCGATTTTCATTTTCCATTAATTTTCGTGAAACATTTGTATAGATAAGGTAACTCTAAATTGATGCCAGAAAACACCAATATTCCAACAAAACATACCAAATCAGCCCCTACTAAACTTGAGAGAAAAGATTTATTATTTTTTATCTAAAAATAAATAATTTATCATATTTACTTACCCCTTTCTCAGGCAAGTTGCATCCCTCATAAAGGTAATATCCACAAAAACGTAGAATTATTTCCACACTTTAAATGAAAGGTTAATAATTTTTTTGCCTGTTTTTTTAATTTTTAAAACTTAAATATTTGATTATCAATAGTTTAAACATTTAAAATTTTGTGTTTATGACATCCATCAAAGGGATGGCATTACTTTTCCTTTATAATGGTTAAAGATTTTTCACTTAAAACTACATTAATTATGAATAACACATTAAAAGTATTAGCGGGATTAGCAGTCGGAGCAGCAGCAGGATCAATTGTAGCCCTTTTAACCGCTCCTGCTGATGGCAAGCAATCAAGAAAAAAAATTCAGAAGGAATTGAAGAAAGCCAAGGGCAAACTGGAAACCACTGTCAATAACAACCTGGCGGCCATTAAAGAACAATATAACACTTCAGTTTCCAAAGCCGCTTCCAAAGGCCATGAGTTATTAGATAAAATAGAACAAGGCGCTCCGGCCAATAGCAAAGCTTAAGATCAATAAGTTGGAATAATCAAGTAACTAAAAAGTAAAGAAATGGAAACACCAAAAGCAAAAGAACGCGTATTTAGAAAATTGGGTTATTCTTCTCTTCAATCTGCGTCAATAGTAATTCATTTAAATAAGTTATTGGCCAATTATCATGTACATTATCAAAAGTTAAGAAATTTTCATTGGAATGTAAAAGGTGGTGATTTTTTTGAATTGCATGAAGTTTTCGAAAATCAATACAATAAAGCAAAAGTTAATATTGATGAGGTGGCTGAAAGAATCAGAGTATTTGGTCAAACACCATTCAGTACCTTACGAGAATATCTCGAGCAATCCACTATTGAGGAAGTTGGAACAAATTTAACCGCATTTCAAATGGTCAAGGAAATTCAGAGTGACTATGAAATTTTACTTCAGGATATGATTGCCGTTACAGACGCCGCAATAGACATCGGAGACGTTGGAACTGAAGATCTGATTAACACTTTTATAAAGAATATGGAGAAGGACCACTGGATGTTTAATGCGTGGTTACAACAATAGTAATATGACAGGTTATGAATGAAATATGAGTATTGAAGATCAATACTCATATTTTATTTGGTAGCCTCCTCAACCCAAATTAACGATTATGCAATTTGACATTTCCAAAGCGCTAAATTTAGTAGCAAATAAATTACAGCAATGGCTGGAACAATTCATCGCCATGTTGCCCAACCTGACAGTTGCTATAATCGTTATTACATTGTTTTATTTTCTTGCGAAAATAATAAAACAGTTCAGTGCTAAATTATTCTACAGATTTTCGGATCGTCAGGCAATCAGGGATTTATTTTCCACTATTGTATATTTTCTGGTGTTGTTAGTAGGATTGGTGGTTTCGCTGAACATAATGCAACTGGAACAAACGGTGTCTTCCATTTTAGCTGGTGCCGGTATTATTGGCCTGGCGTTGGGTTTTGCCTTTCAGGATATATCTGCTAATTTGATTTCCGGAGTGCTGATAATTTTCAGAAAACCTTTTAGACAGGGAGACATCATAGATACTAATGAATATAAAGGTATTGTACAAACCATCAATCTCAGATCCACAGTCTTACGCACTTTCCAGGGATTACATGTAATTATACCTAATAAAGAAGTCTTTCAAAATCCTATTATCAATCTCACCCTCACAGATAATCGCAGGATAGACCTTAAAATAGGCGTATCATATGCAGATGATCTGGAAAAGGTAAAAGAAGTGACTATTCAATCCCTTAAAGAACTTCCCAATTTGCTTGAAGACAAAGAAATCAACATTTACTTTAATGAGTTTGGGGATAGCGCAATTAACCTGACCGCCATGTTCTGGATTAATTTTACAAGCCAGCAACAATACCTTGAATCAAAAAGTCAGGCCATTATGAATATCAAGAAGGCTTATGACGGCAATAATATTACTATTCCATTTCCAATCAGGACATTGGATTTTGGAATAAAAGGCGGTGAAAAGCTGAATGACATGAAATTAAATGTTGCCAATTTAAATAGTAAAGATGGCAATTAGTTTTGATCCCACTATAAATCAACAGGTGTCAGCGTCTCCATAGCACCTGTAGAAATGTTTCTACGTATCTGAATTAATTTATGAGCGTCTAAGGAAGAAAGCAATCATTTTAGCTGATTATCAATGATTTACAACAATTTCACAGATCCAAAGTTGATGGTACGGTTTTTCGTTTTCATCCGTAAAGTTGTTTAATATAAAAGTTGAAATTATGTTAGAAATTAGTAAAAACCTGCGAATAGCAGCCTATCTACTCATAGCTGCCATCATTCTCACAAGTTGTACATACGAATCGTCAAAAGAAAATGCTGAGAATGACAAGCAATCTGTCGAACAATCCGAATCAGCTCCGGACAGCACATTAGATGTCGATACCATTTATTATGCTGAAGTTCTAGGAGCCATTAAGATTGTAAGAGAAGAAATCACAAAGGAGGTTGATGCGGTAAAAGTCAATAAAAAAATAAAGGCATACAAAAAGGAAATTGAAAAAATTAAAAGCAAAAATCCCAATTTAAAGTACAGTTACAGCCTGGAACCAGGGGGAAACATTCAATCTTTGGGCGGCAACTACCGCCCCGTCATTGAGGGTATTAAAGATTCGTTGGAAATTGAAAGACTGACATTATTACTAGAAGCATGGGGAACCGATCGAAATCGTGCAAGGGAATATGAAAATTCTATAATGAAAGTGGAAAAAAAAGCGGTGCCGGAGATGGGATATGAAGAACTTTACAAGAAAATCAAGTCTAATATCAATTATCCGGATGCCGCACAGTCACAAGGTGTTGAAGGTACCGCATTCATTCAGTTTGATGTCATTGAAGGTGGTGAAGTCAGAAATGTTAAGGTAGTAGACACTGATTATGACAGTAAAAATCCGGAGATTATTTCAAAACTCAATATACAAGCTAAAGATGCTATTATGGCCACCTCAGGGGATTGGGTGCCTGCCAAACAAGGCAGTCGCGAGGTTGCTACAACACTGGAAATCCCGGTAACTTTCGAAGTTAAAAAATTGTAGCCATGAATAATTCATATAATAATACCAAAAAACTAATTGCCAGTGCTGCTACTCTTATGGCCGGCGTTGGCATTCGCTTCCTCACACGGAAATTATGGACAAAAGTCAATGGAACCCCTCCTCCGGAAAACCCTGCCAAGCCTGATGTAAAGATGGGAGAAGCCATCGCGTGGACACTGTCGGTAGCGGTACTTTCCGGATTGGCTAAGTTATTTATGAAGAAAAAATTTGAAGAAGAGACATCAGGTTACACTCAAGAAATAGCGGACACGGCAAAAAATATTAATGAATAGTTAGTGAAAGATTTTAGCAGTATAATATCAAATGGGTTTACCAATTAATAAGGTCCCGGATTTAGCGAAAACGAATTCTGAAAGTACCACTTTAGCTACGGTAGATAGATTTTCACGGCTTCTGGACTCCAAGTTCAGAATACCCGGCACCTCCATTCGCCTTGGCCTAGATCCTGTTTTCAGTTTGGTTCCGGTCATTGGCGATCTTGCCACTTATATAATTTCAGGATTGTTAATCTTTGCGATGTACCGCCATGGGGCCAGTGGAAAAGTTGTGGTTAAAATGGTATTTAATGCTAGTCTTGATGCCCTCATTGGCACGATTCCTTTAGTCGGCACCCTTTTTGACATTTCCTTCAAAGCTAACAATCGCAATGTAAAATTACTGAAAGAACATTATTATGAACGGAAACACCATGGGTCGGGAAGTATCCTGATCTTGTGGTCGCTTGTAATATTTCTTGCCGCCCTATTATTGGTCATTTATATTAATTGGCAACTAGTAGCCGGTCTTTTTAATTGGCTATTCTGAAAAAAGAAAACAAAAAATCCGGAAAATAAAATCAACGGGAACTTTAAAACTTCCAAGCAATCTGGTCTTACTATAAGATTGCTGAGCCCATTAAAGAAATTTAAACTATAACATTTTAATTATGAGTAACTTATCACAAGACGGTCCTGACTTCGGATCATTAAAAGGCCTTTATATCAATTGTTCCTTAAAAAAATCTCCCACGAAAAGTCACACTCAGGGACTCATAGATGTATCTATGAATATTATGCGCTCTGAAAAGGTAAAGGTAGATTGCCTGCGATTGATTGATTATGAGGTGGCCAGTGGCGTACAACCTGATATGACCAAAGAAGGTTGGGAAAAGGATGATTGGCCCGATATTTACAATAAGGTTCTGGATGCAGATATCCTGGTAATTGGAACCCCTATCTGGTTGGGAGAAAAGTCGTCGGTGGCTTCAAAGTTAATTGAACGGTTGTACGCGATGAGCGGGGAACAAAACGACAAAGGCCAATATATTTATTATGGCAAAGTTGGTGGTTGTGTAATTACAGGTAATGAAGATGGCATTAAGCACTGCGGTATGAGTATACTTTATGCACTTCAGCATATTGGTTACAGCATACCTCCACAGGCCGATTGTGGCTGGATTGGGGAAGCCGGACCTGGTCCAAGCTATTTGGACGAGGAATCCAATGCGCGCAATAATGAATTTACCAACAGAAACACAACCTTTATGACCTATAACCTGCTTCATCTTGCCAAAATTTTGAAGGATCAAAAAGGTTACCCTCAATATGGAAATTCCAGAACGGAGTGGGATGATGGAAGTCGTTGGGGATTTGAAAATCCGGAATACAGGTAAAATATGTAGTTAGCCTTAGTAGATGTTGTACTAATGAATGTTTCCGAACAACTTTTGAAGAAGCTTACCAATGACGGTGTTACCCATATTTTTGGTGTTGCCGGTGACGCATTGAATTCCCGGCGCTACCAAGCAGGCAAAAACATCGTTAAAGCCATTCATTTTTGATGCAAAATAGCGGGTGGCGAATTGTCATTGCCTCCAAAACAGGAATAAAGGAAGCACCTGGCTTTAGCGCTTCAAAAATAAAGGAAATTGTTAAGGCACCGGGGCATTAAAAAACAATGGAATAATCTTTATGTGGAATTGCCGGCCTGTTTCGATTGAGACTTATGGAATTGACGTTAACCATGAATAGCCCTAATGAGGTGATCGTATGCGCCCGCTTCCAGGTCTTTCCATTGCCATCCATCATCTTTAATAAGTGACAGCAATAACCGCCGCCGATCAATAAGATTTTCATAATTGGACTCTATTTGCTCTGAACGCACCATCGGAATACCTTCCTTTTCAAGTTCGCCAATCTGTAAGACCGGTGGAATTTCATCTCCGGGAGTAATAAACGCGGAAGGCAACGTTAAAAGGTAACTTGAAACGGCTTTTCTCAAAGCCATCAGCACAGTAGCCTGAGGACGAATAGATTCGGGTACATGATGTAAAAGTATGGTCAGTACTTCATCAAGATTCGTAATATTCAGAACAAATGCTTCCTTTTTATTGGATGTATGAAAAAAATGCAGTACTGAATAAGCCTTGTGATTTTGGGCATGCAAAATAATCATGCTGGTAAGATTTTGAAATGGTATGGTCAATCCCTTGAAATCATTGCCATCCCAAAAATTTAACAATATTTCTTTGATGGAACAACCCATAGTAGTGATGTAAACACTTATTCTCCTTTTTTCAATTTCTGCTGAAACCACAGGTATCAGGTAAGTTATCGCAATTGATATCAGAATCAGGCCTGCAAATGAAATAATAGCGGTCAATATTTCCCAAAAAGGTCCTTTTGGTTCAATATCTCCCAACCCCAGGGTAGATAGGGTATACCCTGTGAAGAATATCTTGCTGACCAGAGTAGTAGGGGTATTGGTTTCCACATTGATCAGCGAATCTGACTTACTTATAAATAAGAGACTAGCCGACAACCATATCAACATCAACCAATTGATAAGTATGGATACCAGTATAATGGCACCACCCATTTCCAGCACTTTCCTGGTACCGGTATTTTTGCTCGTCGCCAATAAAACTTTCCATATAAATTTGGACAATCGTTTGGACAGAAATCCTGCCCCACGAGCGGATAGGGCTGTATTTATCAAATCGGTGGCTGCCGCTGTAAGTAGTAGTATGCCGGTACCGAAAACAAAGTAGTTCACAGGGCAAATTTAGGAATAAAGAAACGATGTATCATAACTTTTAATATACCATCTTCAAATCTATCAACAGGTTTATTTTGTGACTACTATTAAAGCGTGGATCATTCCTGGAATAAAAAAAATAAGTGTAAGAATCAGGTTGAGCCAAAAAGTATTGCTTAAACCGGTTTTCATACCAACGGCCAGCGGCGGAATTAGTATAGCTAATATTATTTCAAAGATTTTCATGGAATGTAAATTTTGTGTATTGTTTTAATTTGGAAATTTCATGCCAGCTAACCCTCAAAGCAGGTAAATCAGGCAAATCGAACCAGAATGCTATTCAGCATAGTAGTCAAGCATCTTTTACCAGTGCCGGGTGGGGCCACAATTCCCCAAACATGTTGAATTTTCTTGACAATACCTTCATCTAATCCTTCCATTAGGCGCATATCTTTGGAAGGAACAATACTTGTATACTCCTTGTGAAAATGTGTTTTAAAAAAATTAAAATTACTATGAAAAGAAAAACTCTCAATATGATATTATTGATAGGATTCGGCTTGATGTCTTATGTAACAATAGCACAAAATCCTACCACAAAGCTAGACGCAAAACCTTTGATGGTTTATGGAGATAGCGTGAAATTTAAGGCGGAAATAAATGTTCCGAAGCATAAAGTTTTTAAGAAAGAAGGCACTTATGTTATAATGCCTGAGCTGGGGGAATTTAAATTCGATCCTATCAGAATTTCATCCGCTGACCTTGAACATGCTCCTGAAGGTGGTATCAATGTTACGATTCAGGCCAGCGCACCATTTGATGAGGATATGATAGGTAACGACCTCGAAATAGAGCATGAATACGAATATAAGGGAGGGAAAAAAAATGTAGAATTTAAGGACATGGATGATCTCACCGAATGCTGTATTACTACAGGTACGCTTTTTTCACTGAACGGACAATACGAATTAATGACCTATGAATATACACCATCTACCACTGTGCCGCTAAAAGTGATAGCACAAATAAACTTCCCGTTGGACATCGCCCAATTTTCAACGGAAGAATCTACTAAAGGGGTAAGCCAGATTGGGCAATATTTAAAGCAATATCCCCTGTCTACTATTATTATTAAAGGATTCGCTTCACCTGAAGGCACCAGCCAAAGAAATAAAGAATTGGCTGAAAAGCGGGTAAAACAGGTGAAGATATGGCTGGTAAATGCCTTAAAAACCAATGGTTACGGTACTTATTTAGAGGAGTCCAAAATAAAAACAGAAAGTGTACCGGAAGATTGGGATGGATTCAAATATGTTTTGGAACAATCCGATTTAAGTCAGGAAAAACAAAAGGCAGTGTTCTCACTATTAAAAGAAGACCTAACCCCGGATGAAAAAGAAGCTAAGGTAATAAAAGAACTCGGAGGCCTGGAAAATGCCGAAAAATTCCTGATGCCACTTAGAAGAACTACCATAGTAGTGGCTAATAAATCCGCTACCAGACCAGGATATGACACAGCACAAATAGACTCCATTAATTCAGCCTATGCAAAAGGTGAGCTGACATTGTCTTCTATCCGGGAAATTTATGAACAGGAAGAATATCTGGCGGCCTCACAACGGACCAAAGACCCTAAAGGAAAACTGACACTACTCAGTAGCTATTACCTCACCTATCCTGGTGATGTGAGGGCCTATAGCAACCTGGGCGCTTTAACAGCAGTGGATTTTCATAAATTCGATGTGGTTGGCGGAGATGACGCACTTGTAGGTGTCGGCTTCAGCCGTGATTTGGTGGATATAGATGAGGAAATAGATCCCGATGAAGGTAAACTTAAATACAAATACAAGTATAAAAAAGAGGATGTGAAAGATAATGAGAAGTACAAGTTCAAGAGGAAAGGAGATTTGGAGAATGCCAAAGTATTGTTAATAAAAGCATACGACAATGACCCCGAAAATTTCGTAACACTTAACAATTTAGGTGCTTATTATCTGACGGTAGGTGATTATGAAAAAGCCAAAAAATACCTGGATCGCTCCGCGGAGAAGCAAGACAGTGATGGACTCAATTATAATCTGGGGGTATATTACGCCAGGATGGGTGACTACGAAAAAGCAAATGAGCATTTCACTAAGGCCTCAAAAGTATCTAATATTGCCTACAACAGAGGAATTGCCAAGTTAATGGTTGGCGACGAAGCAGGAGCTTTGAAAGACCTTCAAACGTTTTCCAGAGATAACGCTGAATATGCATTGGGACACTATCTTACCGCTGTAGCTGCTGCCCGCTTGGGAGATATGGATATCATGGTAAGGGAATTGGAGCACGCAATGAATCGTAACTCACGCCTCAGCGATATAGCATCGGAGGATCTCGAATTTCGAAATTATTGGAATCTAAAGCGATTTAAGGAAGCAGCTGATGATGATTTTGACCAAACAGCTCCAAGCATCACTGATAGTGACAATGAATAGTTATAAATATTTGAAACTAAAATAATAAGGCAAGAAGTAAGCGTTTTTTTAACTTCGATCTATGAGCTTCGAATACGGATGTATTCGAAGCTTATTTTATATTTAGCATATGAGCCTATCGCAACAAAATGAATCGTTTAATACGAAAATACAATCGATTATTGACAAGGCCCGGTCTTTCTACCCTGAACTGGAGGATACAACTGTTGAGTTCCAATTGGTCAAAGCTATGAAGAAAGCCTTTATGCTGGCCCAGCCTAGGGTAATTACGCTTTTCGGCCCTAAGGATAAGAGGGAGTATATTATTAAAATAAGTGATACCCTACGCCTTGAAAATCACACGACGCCTGTTTCAGATATGCCAGAAGATGTTTTAGTAGGATGGATGGGTCATGAGCTTGGTCATATCATGGATTATCAAACCAAAAGTTTAGCGGGTGTGTTAAGGTTTGGTCTTGGTTATTGGTTGTCATCAAAGTACATAAAACCTCTACCCCACCTTTTCCTTGAAAAACCGGGGTGATCATCGGAAACAAATATCAGGTGGGCAGGTCCTTGCATTTATGGGGCTGGCTATATATGATTATTACTGATTGGAGAAAAACAATACAACATCCTGTTGTAAAAGTAGCGTGTGGCTACGCCTCCCCGGCTTTTCTTTTCAACTCTTCCTTTGAAAAACGTCCGGTAAGTTCACGCTTCATATCTTCTTTATTCCTGGTTTCAGTTTTGTTTACTTTGGAAGATATATCATCACCAGTATTTGTAAGGGAATCTTGTAATGCTTCAAAACTATTCCTCATAGCTTTTGAAAGATTATCATTGAATTTGGTAGCTTCAAAATCCAGTTTTTTCCGTGTCTCTTTTCCACTGTCTGGCGCGATGAGCAATCCAACTACAGTTCCTACAGCCACACCGGAGAGTACACCTGCAAGCGCTTTTAAGTCGTTATTCATAACTTTATTTTTTGTAGTTAAAGGCTAATTTATACAATCTATATGTTGCCGGTTGACAATTTTGTTCCAAACTTCGCCGCCCGTCCTTTTTACACACAACAATCTGATAATCAATTTTTTAAATACAAAAAACCTGATTCCGGTGACCGCTACCTAATAATGATGGAGGAAAAAATTCCACACTAACGGGTACTTCCATACCGGTTGCCTTAGAATATTAATATTAAAATAAGTGCAGCAATTACCTGTTATCGTGTATTCTCAGCCTCAGAACAAAGCATTTTACATTTAGGAAAATGTTACATACTTTTTGGCATGCAATTAGCAAGAATTTTTCTGTTGTAACTGGAATGGCGTCAAATGGATTTGAAATTACCATTAAGTTAAATGACCGTTCATCGTTTCTTTGCGCCGCTCTGTAAGCAGATGTAGACATTATGTAGAAGTCTCATGATTTATTTAATAAGGTCAGCGCGTCTGTGGTAAAGATCTGTTTTCTTCAGCTCTAAAGTCTATGCAAAGCCCGGCAACAATAGTATGTGGGCAGGTATGATTGGAATTAAAGTTGGTTATTGGTTATTGCAATTAAGCTGTTAGAGAGATTTATTGTAATTTCCGTAAATAAAAAGATGATGATTTCATCATTATCAAATCGCTGACTGCTTTAGTTTTGAGAAGTCAATGGCAAATAACAAAGAGAAATTTTAAGTAGTTAGATAAAGTATAAAAATAGTAGAATTATGAATGACTTTAAGGTTATAACTGGATTTTTCGCAGGCGCGGTGATTGGTATCGCTATTGGCACCTTGATAGCGCCTGAAGAAGGCAAGAAGCTTAGAAAAAAAATATTGGATGAAGCAGAAAAGCTGGCGGGAAATTTACTTGAAGAAGGCGATACTGATTCCAGAAAAGGAATTTCTCAACCTAAACAGGCGGATAAGCAGAACTAAAAATGAGCTGGACCTCTAAGTTAATAACGACGCTGGCAGTAGTGGTTCTCCCGGCAAAGGTGATTAGTAAGGGAGTTGATAATGTGAAACAGGAATTCAAAGAGGAAGTCGACCAGTATCTCTCTAAAATGAAAATTTTGGTCAGTATTGGCAGTGTTTTCCTTTTCTTCTTATTTTTTGTCTCCGCTACCCTGGCCCTGACAATCAATTATTTTAGTCAAAGTGCTATATTGGGCTTTGGAGTTGTCAGCAGTATTTATTTTGTAATCTTAATAATATTGTTTTTAATATATCGAAAAGATATAATTGAATAATAACTTCCAGGTTAATTATCAGGTATTTAAAGAATACTGTTTTTCAAAATATATCGCAATCTGCGTTGATCATGCAATAATTTATTAAAAAATGGTGACCGAAAAGTTCGATCCGGCCACCGTTGGTTTGGATCAAAAGCTAGCTGTATCCCAATAAGGTTTATAGCCATAGTGATCGTAAACACTGGTTATATAATCATGATCGGCATTAGTAGGCCAATGATCTTTATCAAAACCAGGCGCGTCTTCCAGTTTTTCTTTTGGTACATTTAAGACGAACCGTTTGTTTTCGGTATCGATCGTAAAAGCTTCCCAGGGCATAGCAAAATACTTATCGCCAATTCCTAAGAATCCTCCAAATGATAGCACAACATAAGAAACTCTACCATTGGTTGTGTCAATCATTACCTCTTTGATATTACCAAGATTTTCATCCCGGGCATTTACAACGTTTGTTCCAGTAATACTGGAAGAAGATAAATTTAGTGGAAACATAATATATAATGGTTTTAATTGAAAAATTGTATACAGACCTATACAATATTATCGTGCCAGCCTTTATCGCCTCTATTCTTTTTTTTAAAATTTGCTGATAATCAATGGATTATGATTCACATATCACCCATACATGACGGAAAAAAATTAGATTAGTGATACATATTACCCGTTCCTGGGTAGGCTCTTCTACGTAATAATTTTGTTATCGGGTACGCTCTTAAAACACTAGTAGCTATTCAATCAAATTCTTTTCTTTTTTTTGTGGAAGATTCGACCCGCTGATTGTGGTAGTTTTACACGGCAATAAGTGGTTCCCTCTTAATATTACTTTCAATGGCCAACATGAGGCTATGGAACGCTAATCAATATGTGGCCTAAGTTTTGTCTTAACTAAGGAAAAACAACATTGATAACAATTAACATAACAATAATATGAAAACAGATATTCAAACCTTAAATTTCGAAGCGGGTCGGGGCCTGATTAATCAGGTTCACAAGAAACTTAAAGAATTCAAAAAATACTACCATAACATTATCGGCGCAGACGTCTACTTGAAAGGTACTAACCGGGCTGAGGAAAATGCAAACAAGACTGTAGAAATCAGGCTTTTTCTCCCGGGAGCAGATATATATGCCGCTGCTGATGCTGAGAATTTTTCGATTGCCCTGGGAAGGGTTGCCGATAAAATTTCGAGACAATTAAAAAAGCGAAATCACATAGAAAAGGAAAAAAGATGACCGCTTGCTATCATTAATTTTTCACACACTTTCTCTAACAAACGTATTTGGAATAGACTATCATAGATTTTAGTTGGCGGAGATTGGTAAATTTTGTGGGTGACGGTAGTTGCTATTGACATAGGTTGGGGTAAAGATGAATTAACAACTACAACAAAACAGGCCGGATTTAAGCGTACCCGCAATTCATAGCAGTCGGATCATGTGCAGGCTTTAACGGCCTCAGAATTAAGCCAAACATTTATATTTTATATCATTTTCCTTGGTTATATACTGTTTATTACCTATCTCGTTTATTCTATAATAACCGTAATAAAGCTCTTGACAAATTTCGGCTATAGATTATTTTGATTTCAACTCATTTGGTAAGGTTGATAAATACTTTAAATAAACTCACTTGAAGTCTTCAATTAAAAAAAGGACCGGATTTGGTACGGCGCCAGTGTTCCTGACCGCCATCTCAACCATTTTAGGAGCTATTTTATTCTTAAGATTTGGTTTTGTAGTAGGAAGCGTGGGTTTCCTGGGGGCGTTGGCTATCATAGCAATCAGTCATTTGGTAACAATCCCTACAGCGATGGCCATTGCCGAAATAGCTACTAACGAAAAAGTGGAAGGCGGGGGTGAATACTTCATTATTTCACGGTCTTTCGGATTGAACATAGGAGCTGCTATTGGCATAGCACTTTTCCTCTCCCAGGCTATTAGCGTTGCCTTTTACGTTATTGCCTTTGCCGAGGCATTTAAGCCAGTATTTGACTTCTTAAATACAACTTACGGGTGGGCACTAAACGATGTAAGGATTGTCAGCCTACCCGCATTGATGCTACTGGCTATCCTTATGCTGACCAAAGGAGCAGATCTGGGTGTGAAAGCGCTGTATGTGGTGGCTGCCATATTATTACTTTCCATAATTATGTTCTTTTTGGGGAGTCCTTTGGATAGTTCACCGACCGGCGGCAGCCGTTTGTTTGATAAGATTGAAGGTGGAGATAGCTTTTTTGTAGTTTTCGCTATTTGCTTTCCAGCTTTCACAGGTATGACTGCTGGCGTTGGGTTATCTGGGGACCTGAAATATCCCAGGAAATCAATTCCTCTCGGCACACTGGCTGCTACGATTACCGGAATGGTAATTTATATTTTTTTAGCTTACAAATTTTCAGTTGCCGCCGCCCCTTATAAATTAGTAAATGATCAGTTGATCATGTCTAAAATTGCACTTTGGGCCCCGATCATCCCTATTGGTCTGGCATGTGCCACAGTTTCTTCCGCTTTAGGCTCAATTATGGTGGCGCCCCGAACCTTGCAAGCGTTAGCTGCCGATAAAATATTCCCCTCCATTTCAATCAATCGTTTCTTATCGAAAGGCATAGGAACTAAGAGGGAGCCGATGAATGCAACGGCTGCTTGCATAGGCATAGCTTTCATCTTTGTGGCTTTAGGTAATGTGGATATTATTGCCCGCATCATTTCAATGTTTTTTATGGTAACCTATGGAGCCCTTTGCCTGATATCTTTTTTACAACATTTTGCTGCTGATCCATCGTACCGACCTTCTTTTAAATCCCGTTGGTACCTTTCACTCATTGGAGCGGTGCTTTGCATTTATCTTATGTTCAAAATGAATACAGGTTATGCTTTACTATCTATCTCGATCATGGTGCTTATTTATTGGCGTATTTCACGTCATTTAGGAAGTCAGCAAGGCATGGCTAAAATATTTCAAGGTGTTATTTTTCAATTGAGCCGACAATTGCAGGTATTTTTACAAAAAGCGGAAAAAGAAGACATAGAAACCTGGCGTCCATCTGTCATTTGTATATCCAAAGATTCCTTCGAACGGACTTCCGCATTCGAATTAATGAGGTGGATATCAGATCGCTATGGGTTTGGAACTTACCTGCACTATATTGATGGTTATGTATCCAGGGAGTCATGTAAGGAAGCCAAAGAGATAGCCAAAAGATTGGTTAAACAGGCAGGTATCTCTGACAGCAACGTCTACATCGAGACACTTATTTCTCCTTCCTACACAACTGCAGTAGCACAATCTATACAACTACCCAGTGTGTCCGGAAAAGAAAGTAATACCTACCTGTTTGAGTATTTAAGAAGCCCGAGAGGTTGCAGTGACGACATTGTAGAAAGTTTACCGCTTATTAAAGCCGCAGGCTTCGACATTTGCATCTTGGCCAGCACCCCCAGGGGATTTGGATTCCGCGCTCAAATTCATATTTGGATTACTCAAAAAGATATAGACAACGCCTCACTCATGATCTTATTATCCTACGTAATTGCCGGCCACAACGATTGGAAGAAAGCCCAAATAAAGATCTTTGCCATCTTCCCGGAAAGCGAAATGCAGGATGAGAATGAAAAGCTGGTAGCGCTAATCGAAGAAGGCCGGTTACCTATTGCACGACGTAACGTTGAACTTATTCCCAGAACCCGGGGAATCGATAACAAAAAAATTATCAATAAAAAATCCAAAGACGCAGATCTAATCATTGTTGGGTTCAGAAGTGAAGGAGTCAAACAGCTGGGAAACAAGGTGTTTAATGGATATGACGGCGTAGGAAATATACTCTTTGTAAATTCCATAAATGAAAAAGAAATCTTATGAAACAAAAGCTGGTGCCAGGTTTTGAATCTGTTATTTGACCTACTCCTTAATTAACAAAAATGCTTTTTCTTGTCCCTTACTTATAACATGTATATAATATACTCCCGCAACGAGATCTTTTGTTGGCAATTCAATTTATTTTCCTGGTGTATAACTAGCACTATATTGCTCTTTACCGGCAGGGTCAACAATAGAAATACGAATATCTGTCAAATTTTTCGGAAATGTTATAAACACATTATCTTTAGTTGGATTTGGGAACAAATTAATCCCTGGTCCGAAAGTGTTATCAACCCCCAATACCAATTCCATGGTAATTGCATTCAGAAGTGGTAGAGCAGCTTTCATCACTAATTTCAATGGCATAACTTTCACTGACTTCAGAACTGAAGCTTTGATTAGTTTCTCCCACGATTACCGAATTACCATTATTACAATCTAACCATTGATAAATATACCCAATGGCATTTGTAGTGAGCGTAAAACCATCTTGTGTAACGGTATTATCCATTTCCGCTACAATAATGTCCTGGTTTTGGGTTGTTGTATTACCATCACCATCATCATATGTCCAGGTGACCACTGTAGTTGCTTGGGTGATAATCGGCAGTGTGGCGTTATGAGTGCCGGTAATGCTACTCTCACAATTGTCTGTAGCTGTAGGTGTCGTTAAGGAAGTCACTGAACACAGCAGTTGCATCCGAAAGGCTGCCTGGGTCTGGGGTTGGAGAAGTTCCGTCGGTCTTCATGGTTACCATACCATCAGATATGCTTGATTCATTAACACAACCTTCACCGTCCTCTCCACAAACAAAATAAGTCGTGCCTGAAGCCGTGGGTGTAGCCACAAAAGTAGAAGATGATGTACTTCCAACAAACGTATCCCCACAAGATCCCGTATAAATGCTCCATTGTGTGGCACTATTAAGTAAATCTGAAATATTCAGTGTGGCATTATTTCCATTGCAGATGGTGGCCGGACTATTGGCAACAGTTGGAGTATTGGGGTTTGCACAAGAAGCATTTACCGAGTAAACAAAATTGTCATGATCAACAGAAGCACCACCACTTATTCTGATAAATGTGATGCTGGTTATGCCAGTTCAATTGAGTGTATGGCCCCTCTTCCTGACTACACTAACAAGTATTTCGAATGTTGCTGTATATTTCGGCTTGTTACCTCATTTCCCCAAAAAAAGGCTTATTGCGACCAACCATAACAGCTATTTATCTGATCGGGATTTATCTATCAGGTGGCTATAATGCTGAGGAATCAAGGTCACTCGCTAAAGCTTTCCACAAAAAATAAATACTGACGGTGTTGTATCTCGCCTGTACATTATTGGAGGTGCGTAAAGATTAACTTACCTATTATGTTTGATTTAATGGTATTAATTACAAAGCTCTTGTCTGTTCATGCAAACTAACTTTCATATCCTCTGACCAGATAATATCAAGCCAAAATAAGGCAAGCATAATGTTGGAAAATAGGAAATATCCCTTCATTAGGTGTAGAATTATTACCACATAAAAGAGGGCATACTTCCATTTACAATCTATTTGTACACCTTATTAAAGACAATTTTTTTTAGGAGCAAGTTAAGAGTTACCGTTGTTAGCTTGGCCTCGACAAGATTGTCTTTTATCAATAAAATTTTACTGTTACCTATCTCCATATCATCACCGTTTAGTAAATGTAAGTTATCTGACAATCAGAATATTCTCCCGAATAAAATCACTTAATATCTGATCTGTCAGGGGCTTCGCTACATAAGCTTTCACATTATTAAAACTCAACGATTTCACTTTATCCTCCTGCCTTACCGATGAACTCAACATCATGACAGGGATATTTTTGATGTCAGTTACCACATGCAAACGAGGAAGTGCTTCCAAAAATTCAAACCCATCCATTCGAGGCATGTTAATATCTAGGATGATAAGGTCCAACGTATTTAAAACCTCGCGGTTTTTAGTGAGGAAAAGGAGAGCTTCCTCTCCATTGAGGAATTCTAAAATTTGTTCAACTTCAATTTCCTTACTGGTTTCAATCATTTTCCTGTTAATAAAATTATTTACTTCATCGTCGTCAATTAACAATATATTTCTTATCCGTATCATATTTTTTTTCTTTTAAAAAAACTGAGAACACTGATCCCTTATTAGGCACACTTTCAAGTTGCACAGTCCCTCCGCAGTTTTCTGCTATAGTTTTCACAATGTGCAGCCCAATTCCCTTTCCGTCCACCGTTTCATTATTTCGATAAAACATTCTAAATACTTTTTCATGGTACTTGCTGTCAATACCAATTCCGTTATCCTTGACCTTTAAGCAAACAAACTTGTCTTCTTTTTTTGAGGTTAACTCAATTATCGGTGTGATATGTTCTTTGGAGTACTTCAAAGCATTGAATATCAAGTTGTAAAATAAACTATAAACTTGGGACCGGGTTGAATTAATAGAAGGACAAGAACTAAAATTAGTATTAATCTGTGCAGAAGTGGCATTAATAATTTGATCCAAACTTTCCAATACCTCCTCTACCACCTGATCAAATCTTACCAACTCAATCGAGGTATCATTATTTTGCATTTTTAATACCTCATTCAAGTCCTCAATGATATTATTTATTCTTAAAATCGAAGTGTTTACATGATGTATTAGACTGCCTTTTTCCAGATCATCTTCGCTTTGTTGGAACATTTCCATTAAAACTTTCAAGTTTTTAATGGGCCCTCGTAAGTCATGAGAGACGGTATATACGAAACTGTCCAGCCTCCTGTTGATCTGTACCAACTCATCACTAATCCTATGGCGATGTATTGCATATTGAATTGTTTTTTGTAATAATTCTGCACTATACTCACCTTTTATTATGTAGTCCTGTGCGCCTTTGTTTATGGCAGTTAAGGCAATAGACTTATCATCAAGACCTGTTATAATAACAATAGGAATGGACGGAAAGCTTTGCTTCAATTTGCTTAAACTATCCAGGCCAACGCTGTCAGGTAGAAAAAAATCCAATAATATCACATCTATTTCTTCGCAGGAAAGGATTTCCTCAGCAGTTTTTAAATCTTCACAGGTAATCAGGCCCCTAGTGTCTATATCTGTTTCCCGCAGTAACTCTTTAAACAGGCGTTGGTCTATATTGTTATCTTCTACTAAAAGTATCTTAATTTTATCCAGATTCATGGTCACATACATTTATTTTTTGCCGGCAATTTGGATATCTTTAACCAGTATTGTTCCAGGCCGTTAACAATTTCCGAAAACTCATTAAAATCAACAGTTTTATTAATGTAGGAATTAGCATAACAGAGATACGATTTTGCTATATCTTCATCCGATTGCGATGAGGATAGAACAATTACAGGGATTTGTTTTAACACGTCATCGGACTTTATAGTTTTCAGTACCTCAAAACCATCTACACGAGGCATATTTAAATCCAGTAAAATGAGGTCTGGGGTAACTTTGTCTTCGTACCCGTTTCTCTTATACAGATAATCTAATGCTTCAATGCCATCATAAGCATTGTTGATATGAATTGGGTTTGCATTATCCTTTATTGTTTCTTCAAACAGCCGCGCATCTGCTATACTGTCTTCTACAAGTAATACATCAATGGGTACCATAGCTTTAATTCTTTAAAATGGTAAAACAAAATACACTTCCTTTGCCAGGTATAGATTTTAACCAGATCTTTCCTTGGTGTCTTTCAACTATCTTTTTACAAATTGCCAGTCCAATACCTGTGCCTTCATATTTTTCTTTTGGGTGAAGCCGCTGAAATACCTGAAAAATTTTCTCTGAATATTGCTTTTCTATACCTATACCGTTGTCAGCAACTGAAAGGAGCCAGTAATCACCATCGTCCTCAACTTTGATGAAAATGTGAGGACTTTCATTAGGATTCCTGTATTTGATCGCATTGGAAATTAAATTTTGCAACAATTGCCGCAGTTGTACCGGATCAGCTCTGATTTCGATGTCATCATCAAAATGAATTTGAGCCTGCGTACTATCAATTGTCAACTGTAAATCTTCAAATATATCCGTTATAACCTGGGACACATTTACTAACTCAAAGTTTACTTGTTTTCTTCCAACTTTTGAGTAGCCGAGGAGATCTCTTATAAGTTTTTGCATTCGCTGCGTTCCATCAATAATATAGGTCAGAAAATCCTGGGCCTCATCCGCAAGTGTTGACTTATATCTTCTTTTAAGAAGTTGTGAGTAATTTGAAATCACACGCAATGGTTCCTGCAAATCGTGAGAGGCTATGAAGGCGAATTCTTCTAAATCTCTATTAGAGGAGGCCAAAATCCGTAATTGTTTATCGAGTTCGTTAGTTGTCTTTTGCAATTGAGCATTTCTTATTTTTAAACTTTCTTTGGCCTCCAGTAATTTTATTTCATTTTGTTTTTCTGCTGTGACGTCCTCGACCATACCAATTGCATATTTCGGTTTATTAAAGCTGTCGTGGATGAGCGACACTGATAAAACCGCCCAAACAATCTCCCCATCTTTTCGAACATATCGCTTGTCTATTCGATACGATGGGATTTTATCTTCTAAGAGTTCCTGGTATAACTGAATATCTTTATCTACATCTTCAGGATGCGTAAAATCAGCAAAATGCATGTGCTTTAATTCGGACTCGGTGTACCCGAGAATATTCTGAAGACTTAGATTGGCCAATATTGGTTTCCCATTTCCATCAACCAATGCTACTCCTATCGCAGCGCTTTCAAATATATTTCTGAATAGCTCTCTGCTCTCCCTCAATGAATCTTCCGTTCTTTTCCTCTCATCAATATCCTGAAATACCCCTTGTAAAGAAACAATTTTGTTGTTTCTAACGATTGGAATTCCAATTGACCTTACCCATACCACCTTCTTTTTGGCCGTTACAATCCGTAGTTCAACATCAAAGCCTTTCCGTTCTTCAATGGCATTATCAACAGCCGACTTTATACACTCCTGATCCTCCGGGTGGTAGAAACCAATGCCTTGGGCAATGTTGATTTCAGTATTAAAGGGCACCTCATGGATCTTGTATACTTCTTTGGACCAAAAACAATCCATTGTTTTTAGGTTAACTTCCCATACACCAATTTTTGCTACTTTATGAGTGGCAACCAGTAGCTCATTATATTTCTTAAGCTTTAAATTAGCTTCCTTTAATGTGGTGGCTTTATTTTCAAGCTCTACTTCCAATGCGCTAACGACCTTTTTTGAAGTAGCAAGTTTTGATTTGGCCACCAGCAATTCATTGGACAAGCTTTCATAGTCCAATTCCGTACTTTTTTCTGTTCCCTGAGTTCCTTTCATAATTATTTCTGTATTTTGATAAAAGCTCTCCTGTTTACAGGATCATTCTACTATATATTGTCATTCAATTTGTTAAGTCATAAAACGGAAAAAGATAAATGGAGAATTGGTAACTAGCTGAAAACACTTTTATCTTAATACTTATTATATCTTCCCCGGTTAAAACATGCGTATTCTATCTAACCTTTATATTGAGTTTAAACAAAAGTAGCTAAATTGAGGGCCTGCCAGCAATAGAGTATTCTCTTAATATAAACTTTAACAATATTTACTATGCTACATTATATCTTGAGAATTTTTAGTGTAGCAAGGTAAATGCAAACTTTATCGAATTCATTTTTTAGTTATTCAGGAGCTCTAAATCAATAAAAGGCAATAGTTGCTTTTACCTAAAATATCCTTTAGGGGATTACTCTATTGATCATTTTTACCATTGCTTTTACCTTTATTAATTATCATTTTAAAAAAATCATGAAAAGAACAGTTGGAAAGATTATGTTCATCGACGATGATGACACCTTTAGTTTTATTATTAAAAAAACTTTTGAAATTGGCGGAATAAAGAGTGAACTCATATGCAAGACTCGCGCTGAGGAGGCGCTATCAGAATTATCAAAAATGGATAATGAGGCTTTTCCACAATTGATTTTCCTGGATATTAACATGCCGGTAATGGATGGTTTTGAATTTCTGGAGGCGTATAAAAATCTAGGTTTGAGTAAGGCTCATAATGATACTGTCATTGCCATGCTTTCATCGTCTATTTACATTAATGATGAAAAAAAAGCCAAAGTATTTGAAGAAGTACAAGATTTTATAACCAAACCGATAGACCTGGAAGGGATTCATAATTTTTGCCTAAAGCACGAATTAGAACTTATTTAATGCCGTCGATTAACTTGGTGAATTAAAATATTTGGAAAGTCCTTCGGTATTTCCGAAGAAATTAATAAATTCATTGTTAAAGCTTAAAGTTACAGGATAAAAAATCACTAATTGCAAATTTTATCCTCTAAAGCTCAGCCAAGTGCTTAACTTTAATTTCCAGCCATGAATGAAAAGAAATTTCCCGTTATAGGTATCGGTGCTTCTGCCGGTGGCTTAAAAGTAATACAACACTTCTTTGATGAAATAAAAGAATCTGTAAATGCTGCCTTTGTGATAGTCCAGCACCTATCGCCAGATTATAAGAGCTTGATGGACGATCTTTTAAGCAGCCATACTTCCCTGAAAATTGAAACAGTTGTCCAAAATCAAATTATATCTCCTAATCATGTTTATCTTATCCCCCCAAATAAAAACCTGACTGTAGACCAGGAGAAATTTATCTTATCCGATATAGATAGAACCAAACCTGTCAACTATCCTATAGACACTTTTTTTCATTCACTTGGCAGAAATTATAAGGAACGGGCAGTGGGTATTATTCTCACAGGAACCGGAACCGACGGTTCAAGGGGAATTAAAGCCATAAAGGAGGGAGATGGCTTGATTATAGTTCAGGATCCTAGAAAGGCAGAATTCGATGGCATGCCAAATAGCGCAATTAATACGGGGTTAGTTGACATCATTGGGTCGATAGACTTGATTACGAGCAGATTAATTGACATTATTGAAAATGGTCGCCCCGATCTTCAGATAGATGCCTTAAAATTGGACGAGGAATTTGAGGAATCAAAAACGCTGGATGCAATCCTCGATCAGTTGGCTTCAAGAAGAAATATTGATTTTAAGCTTTATAAAAAAGGTACGTTGTTAAGGAGAATAGCTAAACGTATCCAAATCCTGGGTCTTCAATCACTAAGCGATTATCACGATTATCTTGTTGGTGACGAAATAGAAGCAGAAATCCTTGAAAAAGAATTTTTAATTGGTGTAACAAAATTTTTCAGGGACAGGGGAGCTTTTAAATATCTGGAAAGCAAAGTGTTAGACAAGATATTCAAGTCAAAGCCCGGGTCTCAGGAAATTAGAATTTGGAGTGTTGGATGCGCTTCCGGTGAAGAAGCCTACTCGCTCGCCATCATGATGGATGAATACAGGAAAGCCCACGGTCTGAAACAACCTTTCAAAATTTTTGCTACGGATTTAAATGATCTTTATCTAAATGAGGCCGCAAAAGGAGTCTTTAACAGTAACCTGGTCGTTGATCTGGACAAAAAGTTGTTAGAAAAACACTTTATTCTCAAAAAAGATCAGTATCACATTAAGAAGGAAATAAGAAATGCTATTATTTTCGCCAATCATGATATTTTAAAAAATCCCCCTTTCATCAATATTGACCTCATTGTTTGTCGGAATGTACTGATCTATTTTGAAAAAGATCTGCAACAATCATTGTTTAATCGATTTAACTACTGCCTGAATCAAAAGGGGTTTTTATTCTTGGGAATAAATGAATCTATTAATAGTGGTAACCAAAATTTTTCAATCGTTAGTAATAAATGGAAAATTTATCAAAATCAATCAGTTGTTAAAGAGTTACCACAAAACAACCTATTCAAATTAAATTTAAAAAGAACCAGAGTTCCCAGGGAAATACAAACATTTAAAAATCCCCCCAAACCGGCTATTGCAGCAGATAATGAACTTAAGCAATATGTCGGCACATTATTAAAACATTATGCTCCAGCATTTTTACTTGTTAATGACAATCTGGACGTATTGCACATATCGGGAGAAACCCAAAATTTTATGAGATTTCCGCGAAACCGTTCAGAATTTAACTTGGAAAACATGGTTTCCAGAAAAAACCTAGGTGCTTTCAGAGCTGGAATACAAAGGGTAAACGAGGAAAATAAAACTATGGAGTTTAGCAATATTCCTTTTATAAATGAGTCCGACTCGAAGCATTTGGATTTGCGGTTTATCCCACTCTGGTTTGAGGAAATGGAAGAGAAACTATTTATTATTGAATTAGGGAACCACAGAAAAACTGAAGGAAAGGTATTAAAAGAGTCATATAACAGACAAAATTTTTACGATCAACACGTTCGATCACTTGAATTAAAATTAAAAGAGACCGAACAGGAACTAGCTGACTATGTAGAACAATTCGAACAGACTAATGAGGAATTACAGACTTCTAATGAGGAATTAATGTCTTCCAATGAGGAAATGCAAAGTACCAACGAGGAGTTGCAAGCGGTAAATGAGGAGCTATATTCCGTAAATAGCGAATTACAATCCAAATTAGTCGAACTTACAGATATAAATAACGATATAAATAACCTGCTTTCAAGTACTGAAATCGGTACCATTTTCCTTGATAGCCAGCTCAGAATCAGAAAATATACGCCTGTAATTGAACGCCTGTTCAATGTACAAAAAAATGATATAGGACGTCATGTTTATAATTTCACGGATAATTTTGATTTTGAGAATTATAAAAATAGCCTAAATAAAGTGTTGGAATCCAGGGTATCAGTAGAGTTTGAAATCAAAAACAGGTCTAATGAAAAATACTATTTGATGAAAATTAATCCCTTTATCAACCATAAGGGTGCTTTAAAAGGAATAGTCATATCTTTCATTGATATCGATGAAAGTACAAAGGTAAAAGAGGAAATAAATCGTTGGTTTGAACTATCAGTGGACTTGATATCCATTAGCAATAAAGAAGGACGCTTTAAGCAAATTAATCCAAGATTTATTGAATTATTGGGATGGACAAAAGATTACATGTTCCAAAAACCAATATTAGAGTTTATTCACCCGGAGGATCAGGAGGCTACGGAAAAGTACTTAAATGAACTATCTCAGGAGCCTTCTACCCTCCACTTTGAAAACCGTATTTTTACTCAGGATGGGAGCTACAGGGTCATTGCTTGGTCCTGTCAATCTACGATCGACGGCACCGTTTATTCAATCGGCAGAGATGTAACCCAGGATAAACAGAACTATGAAAATTTAAGAAGATCACATGAGGAGCTTGAACAGTTTGCTTATGTCGCAACGCACGACCTGAGAGCTCCCATTGTTAATCTCGGATCATTAATTAATATTTTTGAGACGTTGGGTTATGTTAATGAAGATAATGAAGAATTATTCAGAAAGCTTAAATTGGCCGTGGGCGGTATTCATGATACTTTACATGATTTAATTGGTATTGTGGCCTTAAGAAAAACCATCGACCAAAGTATAAAAAAAGCATCATTTCAAGAACTATTTGATATGGTGGTTGAAAGTATTGAGGAGCAGGTTAAAATGGCAAACGGCAATATAATCACTGATTTCGATGAAGTCAGTTCCATATCATATATCCCCGGGCATATTAAGAGTGTAATGCAAAATTTATTAACCAATTCAATAAAGTATAGATCACCTAAAAGAAGACTTACTGTAAATGTAAAAACGGGGAAAGAGGAAGAATACGTTTATTTGACCGTAGAGGACAATGGAAAAGGCATTAGTAAAAACCAGCATCATCAGGTGTTTAAATTATTTAAAAGGCTTGACGAAAGTGTTGAAGGTAAAGGAATCGGGTTATTTGCTATCAAATCCCAAATAGAATCAAATGGTGGTAAAATTTCCTTCGAGAGTGATCTTAACAAGGGTTGTAAATTTAAAGTTTTATTTAAGCCCATGGTTGAATTAATTGAGGAAGAGATAAACTGATACTTGATAACAATCTAACCCCTGATTTTATGACTAAAAAAGATAATGGCAAATTTTATGTTGTTGGTATAGGTGCATCTGCCGGCGGACTTGATCCTATTCAACAGCTATTCGATGTCATTCCCAGGTACTCTGAGGCTGCCTTTGTGGTTGTACAGCATCTTTCTCCAGATTTCGTAAGTTTGATGGATGAACTACTGCGCAAGCATACCGATATGAAGGTAAATACGGCAGTAAATAATGAGCTTATTCTGGCCAACAGAGTTTATCTTGTCCCTAGAAAAAAATATATCAAAATTGAGAAAAACAGGTTTATCATTACCGAAAAGGACTCCAGATCTCTTAATATGCCCATCGATGTATTTTTCCATTCGCTAGGCAAATCTTTTAAAGAAAAGGCTATTGGAATAATATTGTCAGGATCAGGTACAGATGGTTCGCGAGGCATCAGGACTATCATTGAAGAAGGAGGCATCGTTATGGTACAAGATGCTTATTCTGCCCAATTTGATGGCATGCCCAATGCCGCGTTAAATACTGATTTAGTAGATTTTGTAGGTACACCGATTGAAATAGCGGAAAGACTGGTGAAAATTTGCAAGGGAAAAGATATTGAAGAGTTGGATGATGCGCTTACCAGGTCTGAAAAACTTCCATTCAGTAACATCCTGGCAACTATTCTGACTAAAAAAGGTATTGATTTCAAATTTTACAAGCCAGGGACACTTTCCAGGAGAATTGAAAAAAGAATTCAAATTTTAGGCTTGCAAAATATAACTGAATATTGCGATTACTTAATCAGCGATGAAAATGAGACAAATATATTAGCAAAAGAATTTCTGATAGGAGTTACCAAATTTTTTAGAAATACCGGTGCATTTGAAGTAATAAAAAATGTCGTAATTCCCGCTCTATATCAAAATGTAAAAGGTATGAACCATGTTAGGGTGTGGGTGATGGCTTGTTCTACCGGAGAGGAGGCCTACTCACTCGCTATTTTGTTGCATGAATACAAACGGTTAAACAACTTAAATACAAAATTTAAAATCTTTGCCTCAGATATTGATGAAACCGCCATTTTAAAGGCCCAACAGGGAATCTATGGAAATCATTTGCTAGCTGATGTTCCAGGCAATCTACTTGAACGCTATTTCATTAAACAAGATGCCAAATACGAGGTTGTAAAAGAAATTCGGGAAAATATTGTATTTGCAGTACATAACGTTTTGAAAGATCCCCCATTCATCAATATGGACATGATTGTATCAAGAAATTTCTTGATATACATTGACGCTAAGCCACAAAAGGTTTTAATAGACAAATTTCATTTCTCCTTAAATAAAAATGGATATCTGTTTCTAGGTTCAAGTGAGTCACTTCAGGGAAAGGATAAAGAATTCGAAGTGATTGATAATAAATGGCGCATTTTTCAATGCAAAAAAGCGCTGAAAAAACCAATATCAGAACTCACCCTAAAAGAAATAGATCCTGTAACTCCCAAAAGTTCGAATTTGAGTGAAAGAGTGGAAGAGGATGTTTGGATAAAAAATGTCGATCTGAAAGCAGGCTATAATGAACTTCTAATTAAGCACTACGCACCACCCGCGTGCCTATTTGTAAATAAGCACTTGGATGTGCTTCACATTGTAGGTGAGGTAGAGGAATTTTTAGAGTTCCCCACCACCCCGGCCGATTTTAACTTGAATTACATGATTGAGAAAAATCAATTAGTAATTTTTAAAAATGGTGTAAAACAAGCACTTGCCGAAAATAAACCCTATGCCATAAAAGAATTTCCCTTTAAGAAGAAAGGAAACAACTTTAAAATTAATGTAAAGTTTACGCCACAGTGGGTAGACCTGAAACAGGAAAAATTGGTTCTCATAGAATTTTTATCCAGATTAAGCACCAGTCAAAATGAGGTGGAAGCCTTTTTCTCCAAGGAAGATCATACTAAAGAACAAATAAAGATCCTGGAGTTGGATTTATTGGAGACAAAGCAGAAACTTAAAATCAATCATGAGAAATATGAGATAGCCAATGAGGAATTGCAGGCTGCAAATGAGGAACTGATGTCCTCCAATGAGGAAATGCAGAGTACAAACGAGGAGTTGCAATCGGTAAATGAAGAACTTTATACGGTTAATGCTGAATTAAATGCTAAAATTGAGGAACTTACAGCCTTAAATAACGATATAAATAACCTGTTATCCAGTACAGACATAGGTACAATATTCTTAGATAATGATTTGAGAATAAGAAAATTCACGCCCGCCGTTAAATACCAATTCAATATTGTTTCCGGTGATTTAGGCCGACCAATACATCACTTCAGCAGTTATTTCGGATTCGAAAATTTCAAACAGCAAATTGTTGAAGTATTGTCCACACTTGAATCTGCACAAATAAAAATAAAAAATGAGAGTGGTAGAGCCTATCTGATGAAAATAAACCCGTTTATAACCAGTGAACAGGAGGTTGTGGGAGTGGTAATTTCATTCATAGACATTGAGGAATTAAGTCAAAATCAAGAAGCATTAGAGGAAAGTGAAAGCCGATACTGGTCGTTGTATAATAAAGCTCCAGTCATGTTACATTCTATCGACAATAAAGGGAAAATAATGGATGTTAGTGATTTTTGGTTAGAGGAAATGGGCTTTAAAAGAGAAGAAGTTTTAGGAAAATCGTCAACCGATTTTTTAACGGAAGAGTCAAGAAAAATTGCATTAAATGATAATCTTCCGGTTTTCTTTAAAAAAGGCAGGCTTAAAAACGTTCCTTACCAATTTGTCAAGAAGAATGGAGAAATAATAGACACCCTATTATCAGCCATTTCGGAAAAAGATGAAGAAGGTAATGTTAAAAGATCGCTGGCTGTAACCATAGATGTATCGGAAAGAAAAAGAATTGAAAACGATTTACTCGAAGCAAAACATTTTATCGAAAAAGTTGCTTCAGCCATTCCATATGTTCTATACGTTTATGATATGGAACTCAATAGAAATGTTTATATTAACCAGGAAATAACTGGCCTGTTAGGGTATGAGCCAGAAGAAATTCAATCTCTGAAATCTGGAATTTTTGAAATAATTCATCCGGATGACCTGGATCTTGTAAAAAACCAAAATAAAGCTATATTAAAAGCTAAGGACTCAGATGTTCTTGAATTTTCTTATCGGATGAAAACGAAAGGTGGAAACTACCTGACTTTAACCAGCATAGAGAAAATATTTAAACGAAATGAAGATGGTAAAGTTATTCAAAGAATAGGCATTGCCCAACTAAAAACAACTGAAGATATTAAAGAAGTTATTGAATAAGGAATTGGTAAGGATGCCGCAAAATTTGAGTTCGGCCATAGATCTTGATTGTTTGTAAAACCGTTTTTGATTTTAGCAAACTTCCGCTTCTAAGGAAGTGTAAAGTAAACTCTGTCTACTCCTTCAGCCCATCTTCCGGGGGCTAGCCCCCGGAAGATGGGCTGCGCGCCAAATCGATGGGCAACCGGTCCCCAAATTTTATGGCTAATTGCTGGACAGTCAAACTCCAATTTTGCAAAGGTGATGTCCATTTTTTCTCAATATTTTTGGTGGCCAGATAGACCAGCTTCAACAAGGCCATGTCTGAGGTGAATGCCCCTTTGGTCTTGGTTACCTTCCTGATCTGACGATGATAACCCTCTACCGCATTGGTGGTGTAAATCAATTTGCGGATCGGGGCGGTGTACTGAAAATAGGTCGTCAGCTTCTCCCAATTGGCCTCCCAGCTTTGGATGACAATCGGATACTTCTTTCCCCATTTTTCAGATAAGTTCAATAGTTCGGTTTCTGCTAATTCTTTGGTGTCAGCACGATAAACTTCCTTAAGCTCGGCCATGAATGCCTTTTGGTCTTTACTGGCCACATACTTGAGCGAATTGCGCACTTGATGCACTATACAGCTCTGTATCTCCGCTTTAGGGTAAATACTCTGTATGGCCTCTGAAAAGCCCCTCAGGTTGTCCGTACAGGCGATCAGGATATCTTTCAACCCCCGGTTATGCAAGTCAGTAAGCACTTGTAACCAAAAATTCGCCCCTTCGCTTTCTGACACATACATGCCCAATACTTCCTTCATACCTGCTGCATTAACACCCAGGATATTGTATAAGGCTTTGTGTTCCACTTTCCCTTCTGAACGTACCTTGTAATGCATCGCATCCAGCCACACAATGCAGTAAACAGGCTCTAATGGACGGTTCTGCCAGGCTTTCACCTGAGGAATGATTCGATCGGTAATCTGGCCTAGTAACGTGTGGGAAATCTCTGTATCATACATCTCTTTGATGTGAGCACTGATATCCCGAAGGCTCATACCTAAACCATATAGACCGATAATCTTATCCTGAAGGTTATCGGCCAGCACCGTCTCACGTTTCTTGACAATCTGAGGATCAAAGCTACTTTGACGATCCTGAGGGGTTTCAATGTCAAAGGAGCCTGTGGAGCTCTTGATGGTTTTTTTCCCTTTACCGTTTCGCTTGTTCCCCTGATCACGCTTCTGTTCATCCAGATGATCGTTCATCTCCGCTTCAAGCGCTGACTCCAGGAATTGTTTTAACATCGGGGCGAAAGCACCATCCTTACCAAATAATGGCTTGCCTGTTTTGAATTGCTCTAAGGCTTTCTTTTGTAATTCGTTTAATTCTTCTTGCGTCATTTCTGTTCTAAGTTAGATATTATTTCTATTATTTAACTTAGACAGACTTTAATTTACACTCTCGCTTCTAATAAAGTTTAAATTCTTACCATTTGAAAAATATTTCAATATGATAAAGATCAAAAAAAGTTTTGGACTTCATTAATTGAAATGAAGCGGGCTCACTCTATACCAGGTACCACTTCCACCTCCTGTATCCAAGCCTTTAGGCTATAATTTGCAAGATTATGTCACAGCTTTTTACTCCCTCGCAACCAATACATTGATTTTCATGATATATGGTAACGATTTCATCAATATAGTTCCCTATTGGCACCTTAAGTTCTTTTATCCCTTGAATGCCTTTAACAAAGTTCAAATGTTCTGCGACCTGCCCCTACCTAGAAAATCAAAAAAATATAATCGCCAAGTAATCTCTACTATCAATCTAAAAAGGAACTTCTCCATTTTGAGTCTACAACAGTCTGATCAGATACCAAGAGGAAGTTTCCAATGTAATCCATCCAAAGAAGTAGGCTTGAAAATGTACAATTTTGAAGAAAAAGTAAAACATTCACTAAAAAGTTGGAATTGTTCCTGAAATTTTATGGTCACTCCTGTACCAGGTATAGGATATATCAAATCAAGTAGTTTATAAGCTCTTTCTGGATTTTTTCTTGTGTATTATTTAAACCCTTCTACTGATTATCAACCACTTACAGTCTTTCAATGTGCCGAATTTCTATACTCTCCATTTGAGATGAAAGAGGCATAATCTTGGCATGTAATAGTTGATATTTTTTCTTAGGGGTATATTTTCATTATTAATTATCGTTTTTTTTACACGTAATATAAATCTAAAAATTTTGCAATTTTTCCCAGGTATATATCTATTAATTTTACAAAAAGAAATTATTCAATTAAGAAATAACAAATCATTTTAACATAACTTCTAGAGATGATAGACAGTATAATAGCTAAAGCGAATTTATTAGGTGTGTTAGTTTTGAACCACGGATTTGTTGTTAAACAACAGCGACATCACCTTGATACTACTATTTCAAAAATCAAACAATCCAATAATCAGGAAAAACAAATTGATCTTAGACTTAATTCCATATAGTATCGCCTCTCAAGCACTTAAAAAATATTTGGATCTTAGGTTATTATTGGTTTTACACTGCCCTCATTCAACTTCCCCATGAAATTCTTTAGTTTATACCATAACTAGATTGGTCACGAATTGTATCTTCGTCATCTATCAATTCATTTTGGTATGAATTCAATGAAAATCATTTCGTAAATAATTCTTATAATATTATTCTGTAAAAACATTCGTACAATCCTAGGCACATCAGGATCAACATTAAATACCTTAAAAGGAAAGCGTAATAACAACAATGCATCCTAAAATTTGATTGAAAAGCCTGTGGGCTAGATTGTATTATCCATTATATTAGTTTTGTGATATAACGGATTTTACGCTCAGACTACGTAATCAGATTTGTGACCGGTCCGATTAAAACCCGTCCCATTATTAACGTTTTACTTTTATCCAATCAACACTCCTATGAAAGTTAAAGATTTAACAAGACCAGATAAGCTATTATTATATGGCTTTAAAACACTTAGCAGTTTTGGACAAAACCTTTACTCCAAACAAAAATCTCAAGCAAAGGCCAGAGCGGAACTTACTTTTATTGGAGAAAAGAAAATGGAACGAGTACAAAGTCAATTGTACGTATATGACCAGGGCTCTTACTCCAAAAAAGAACAGCCAAAGGACTATGATTTTATTAAGACCATGATTGAAGGTAAGAATTATTGGCTCAATTTCTATGGAATACATAATGTCAAAATCGTCCAGCAGGTTGGGATATACTTTAAATGCTAGTACACCAGCATGTTCATGTGGTGTAAACTTATGATTGTTCAACGGCTGAGTTATTTCCACCTGAGCGCTTGTTACCTTTTTTTCAAATTCATTAAACACTTATTCATTATTTCAGTATCTATCGTTTTGAGGAAATTTAGAACACGAATTTTCCATTCCATTCAGTTAATTAAAATACCCAACCTTTGGTATTTTCCCCACCACTACTCCCAACCAAGTATCAAAATCAATAAAAAACAGTATTGAAAACTCAGTGGTATAAATGGTCTTTTGTTTCTCACAACAGACTCGAAATATCATGAAAGACGTATTATTAACATCCATCAGGAAAGAGGAATTTAAGGAGATCTTTGAAGAAGCCTTTCATAAGGTACTGGATCAAAGACAAAAAGAATCTACTAATAATGAGGAACAATTTTTAAATGTAACTAAGGCTTCCAAATTTTTGGATATTGCCAAGCCCACCATTTATGCCAAGTGCTCTAAGCTGCAAATCCCTCATTTCAAAAAGGGGAAGAAATTATACTTCCGGAAAAAGGAGCTAATAGAATGGCTGCTAAGTGGTAAAAGAAAAACTACCCAGCAAATCCAATCGGAAACGGAAGAATTTCTGGTGAAAAGGAATTCCAATACGGTCAAAGAAAAAAGGTAAAGCCTGAACACTTTACCTTCTTACAATAGAAATCTTATCCTGGTTGAGGTTCAAGGATTGGGGTTTCAAAATGGTTTTACAAAAAGTCTATTGATATAACATGCCAAAATCGAATGCTATTAAACATTCAATATCCCGTATTGAACAAGTGGAATCTTTCTTAAACGATAAATTCGACCTCCAGTATAATGTCATCACCAACGAAGTGGAGTTTAAAACCAAAGGGGAAAAAACATGGAAACAGATTAATGAGAATAGCCTCTATCGGATGTTACACCATAACCACATAAAAGCATCGATCCAGGAAATACAAATATTACTTGGTTCTGACTTTATTACCAGCTATAACCCAATTGAAATGTATTTCGATGAGATCAAGAATTTATGGTCTGATAACAATTATGGCGACTACATCCACACCTTAGCAAGCTATATCAATGCTAAGGAACCAGTCCGGTTTCAAAATCATTTAAAAAAATGGATGGTAAGGACGGTAGTTTGTTCCGTGATTCCCTCTTACTATAACAAGACTTCCCTCATTCTGATCGGTGAAAAACAAAATACAGGTAAGTCTTCCTGGATCAGGTTTTTATGCCCAAAGGCATTGCAGTCTTATATGACTGAGAATATCAGCACAGATAAAGATAGCTTGATTGCTATCTGCGAGAATTTTATCATAAATCTGGACGAATTATCCACACTTACAAAAATTGAGGTCAATGCGCTCAAAAGCATCTTTAGTAAAGACAAGGTAAAGGTAAGATTACCTTACGGTAGAAGGGCTACCACCATGCCCCGGATTGCCAGCTTCATTGGCTCGACGAATAAAACACAATTTTTAACGGATGAAACCGGTTCTGTCCGGTTTTTAAATTTTGAGGTGAATAGAATCGACTGGAATTATATCCACGAAATTGATATTAATATCGCCTGGAGCCAGGCATATCAGTTATGGAAATCCGGTTTTGAATATGAGCTGACCGCAGCAGAATACCAGGAAAACGAAAGGATCAACGATTCCTACCGGTTAGCAACGGCTGAAATGGAATTGCTTTCAAAGTATTTAACCCCCGCCTCCCGGGAATGTCATGATGAATTTTTTACTACCACTGATTGTGTTGAATACCTCCTGGGCAAGGTAAACGGAAAGATGAGATTAAATAATATCAATATGGGAAAAGCACTGAAAATGATGGGATTCAAACAAGAACAAAAAAAGGGCCATTTACACAAGTCGTTTCCGGTAAAAGGTTATTACGTTTTCTTTAACAATCCTACTACCCCGCTACCAGATACATAACTTTCTGTTTTCCTGATATTTAAAGGTAGCAGCATGACGATTTCTAATCCTACTACCATCCTACTACCTACTACCTCAATTGTTATACCTTTAAGGTGATGCAAGGTAGTAGGTAGTAAGAATAGTAAGTTACTATTCAATAAAAGTATATTTTTTCCCCTTTAGTTTTTTATAACAATATGTTAACCAGTGGTAATAAAAATGGAAAAATTAACTACTCACGAAACAACAATAATTATGAAGTAAATCAAAAACAGATCCCCTACCCGTTGTATCTACGAGAGGTTTTGGTCGCAAGGGGATGTCCGCAGCCAGCCTTGCAAGATGTGTTTTTGTATTCGCAAAACTGCCGTTTTTCTAATCCCAAAACAATCTTGCCTTTCATTGCTGAAAGGGTAATATATCTCGCAACTCGACAAATTAAAAATTTTGGAATCGAAATATAACATGAAAGAAAGGAAAAGAATGCCCACAAAAGACTCGCTTTGGAAACAGGTCATATTCAGATTAAAAGACGATGACTTTAAATCACTACTCCGTGATTATAAAAATTCGGGTTTCAAAAGTTTATCTGAATATCTGCGTGTATTCTTTTTAAGGGCATCCCATAAACCACAAAAGATTCATTCCTCTACCTTATTAAAGCAACTGACGGTGATCGGTACCGAAATTGGTAGGATTGGTAACAATATCAATCAAGTGGCCAGGCTTGCTAACAAAATGAATAAGGCCGGAAATATACATCCTAAAGTATTCCAGGAATTCAATAGGCTGATGGCCGAGTATTTAAGATCACGAAGGGACCTGGTCAAATCATACAGGGCAATAATGAAAAATAATCAGTAAGCACTAAATAATATTTAATGAATAATAATTACTACACAATAATTGTTAAGCAATGCATGCCAAATAATAATTATTACGCAAAAATTAAAAATCAATATGTATTGCTTAATGCGCACTATTCACTATGGAAAAATTATTAAATAATAATGAATAATTATTAATGATAGTCAAGATTCTGTCAGCCAGTAAAAGTTTTGTTGGCATTCACTACAGCGAACGGAAAAATAGTCAGGGCAAAAGTGAGCTTCTTGAAGCACAAAATTTCGGTGCGCTTGGCCATGTACAGGAAGAATTAAGCAGAAAAGATATGATAAACCATATGAAGGCAGTTTGTAATCTTAATACCAACGTAAAAAATAAGCAGTTTCACGCCATTATTTCAACAAAGGGTAAAGAACATTCACCGGAAGAACTAAAGGACCTGGCGGTCAAGTATTTGGAGGCTATGGGATATGGCCAAAACCCTTATCTTATCTACTATCATTCCGATACGCCTAATAATCATGTTCACCTGGTTTCTACCCGCGTTGATCCGGATGGCAATAAGGTGGATGATTCTTTTGAAAAAATTCGTTCTCAACAGGTATTGCAAAATATCATGCTAGAATACCCAAAGGAAGAAGCAAAGCGGATTTTTAATAAAGCCCTGCAATACGACTTTTCAACAATTGCTCAATTCAAACTTATCCTGGAACAAGAAGGATACAAAGTGCAGGAAGATAAAGATCAGGTAATACTAATCAAGTATGGTTTGGTACAAGGATCCTTCGAGAACATTCCAGTCAAAAAAATAATTAAGGATCATGTTCCACCTAAAAAAAGAATGGTACAACTCCGCTCAATTTTCAGGAAGTATAAAAAACAGTTTGAGCCTAAGGAATTGGTCCCACATCTTAAAGAAAAATTTGGACTGGAAATCATTTTTCACCAAAAAGGGGGTCATGACACACCTTATGGTTACACTATCATAGATCATGCTAAAAAGGAAGTCTTTAAGGGATCTCAGATTATGCTGCTCAGGGACTTTTTATCAGAACTTACCAAGGAAGAGAAAATTAATAAGGCAGTTCAATTAATTGATCACATACAACTTGATAAGATCCCCTTTTCAACCTTTGGAAATGAATTATCTAAGCTGGGATTTAAAGTTGATAAAAATGGCGTTGTAGTATTTAAATATGAAAAGAAATCTCTGTTTAAATTAAATAAGGAGCAGCTTAAGAGCCTGTACCATTACGAAAGAGTAAAGCATGCTTCCCAATACGAGCTAACAAATGAAGACCATAATAAAGTTTTAGCCAGATTATTTTTTATAAACCCGGAAGAATTAAAGGCTCTTCCTTCATATAAGGGATCAACTTTTTTCTATGAAAACTTAATTAATAACCTGGATCAAAAATCTAATCTGAATGATGCCCTTCATGAAAATAACCTTAAGATTATCAAGTTTGAGGAAGAACACTATTTACTTGACACCAAGGGAAAAGTTTTTGTCAATTTAGAGGACATTCTGAATCGAAATATCGATTTCAATATGGTTGAAGTGGTAGATCTTGATTCGAGAAAAAACCTAATTCCCGAAAACCATCATTTTATATATGCAAATAATAAAGAAAGCTTGCTATCCACAGTTTTTGAGATAATTGGGGCTGTTGAACAAAGTCACTCAGCGGAACATAAAAAGAAAAAACAAAGAAAAATTAAGTAATACTTAACTTATAATAATATGATAATCATTATCGCAAATCAAAAAGGAGGTGCCGGTAAAACAACGCATTGTGTGTTATTCGCCAATTACCTGGTGCTCGAGAAACAGAAAGAGGTAGCTATCCTTGACATGGATTTTCAGTCCTCCATCAAGGGAATATGGGAATCGGATATTAAAAACTATGATAACCAGCCGCTATATGAGGTGCTGGATATTGATCTCGAAGAGTCTTCCCGCATACTTGAACAAATAAAGGATATTGACGGGGAGATAATTATTGACTTACCCGGAAAAATGGATGATGAAAATCTCATTCCCGTATTTAAAAAAGCTGATTTGATTATTTGTCCGTTTTGTTATGATAAGGTTACACACGAAAGCACGTATTTATTTGCCCAGGTGGTAAGGCATCTTAATGAATCCGTACCAATTGTATTTTTACCCAATCGCTTGAAATCGGGGGTTAAATTCAGGACTAAACAGCAAACTATTGATGAACTCAATGAATTTGGAAATATCGCACCTGAAATCTCAGATAAGGTAGCTTATCAACGAATTGATACATTGACCATATCACCAAATATCAAAAGTCAATTATGCAACGCCTATGATTTTATTTACAATAAATATATTTTTAAATGATATTAACATTTTTTAATTTACATTTACATTTTTTGAAATTTTATCAACCACATGGCTATTGAAAAAAAGAGCATTAAAAACCTTGCTCAACTAATCAAAGAACGAAATAAAACGGAATCGAAGGACTCAGCTAACTATAATTTTCCAACTGATCAAGCCCCGGTAATCCAGCCTGAGCAAGATCAAACTGAAAACTATAATACCATCAAAACTAAAAGTCCGGGCGACACAACCAAATTTTTAGCGTTTATCAATGAAGTGAACAAAATGGATCAATATGGAGCTGAAGCCATCATTTATATTGACCAGGATATTCACGAAATTTTTACTAAGCTGAAATACGCTTCAAAGATCAAAATTTCCCATCTGGTGAGTTTTCTTTTAGAAAATTTCATTGTGGAGAATTTAGATGCCATTTCAGAAATCATCAATAAAAAATCCAACAAATTTCTTTAAAACAACCAAAATTATGATTCAAGCATCATCCAGCGACAAATCCAGGGTAGTTGACATTCTATCCCAATCATTTGATGAAAACAAAAGTGTCAATTATGTGGTCAAACAAGACCGTAAAAGAAACCAAAGAATCCGGAGCTTAATTGAATACTCATTTGATATTTGCCACGCCTTTGGAGAGATATATCTATCAGAAGATAAAAACGCTTGTGCGCTGATCCTGTTACCGGACAAGAAAAAATCAAATTTAAAATCAATCCTGCTGGATCTGAAATTAGCATATTCGGCTATCGGAATGACCAGAGTTTTCAAAGTGCTGGACAGAGAGGCAAAAATTAAGAAGTACCATCCTAAAGAATTATTTGGCTATTTATGGTTTATTGGCGTCGACCCTAAGTTTCAAAAAAAGGGAATTGGCAGCCATTTGCTACGAGAAGTAATTGCCCGGTATGATCAGTTAGATAGACCCATTTACCTTGAGACCTCAACAATTGTGAATATCCCTTGGTATCGAAAATTTGATTTTGAAATTTATAATGAACTTGAATTTTCATACAAGTTATTCATGATAAAAAGGGATCAACCAAAGGTTATATGACATGTTTTTACCCGGAACTCAAATGCATCTCATCACTTTTTCAATTACCGTATTTGAATTAGTGATCCTGGTAGTACAAATCATATATTATCTGCAAAGGCCAAGCGATAAAAGTCGCCTGTGGTACCTTATTCTGCTTTGCTTTTTGATTCTCTATAACGTTACAGGCGGATTATTTCCTGATGTGCAGCTACCCATATCACTGACTATACAAAACATCTTATCTTACGGATCAGGAGCAGCCATGTCCATGTATTTTGCTTTCTATTTTTATAAGGCCTTTAAACTTGATCGCCTTCGACGTATTGCCACATATGGCGCTTTGCTTTACATTGCCATTCCCTTTATAGTATTATTTGCAATACCCTATTACATCTTTGGCAATTTGGAATTATTCGGGAAGCTGGTTTTAATAATTCCTTGTTTTTATGCCATCATGATGGGTATTTCAATATTTAAGGCATTTAAGCATAAATACAAATTGGTTTCTCATAAAAGCAATAATAATTTCCACATCGAATCCATGATCTCGGTATATGTTGCTTTTCTATTCTGGCTCAACTTGCCTGTTGTCACTTATTTCGGAGGAAGTCAGTTATTGGAACATACCTTGACCAATACCGGTTTTTTGGTAATGACCATTTCCTACATTCGCACCATTATCAGGAATTCCAAAAGGGAGTTCAATACACTGCAGTCCTCAAAACAAAACCTTCAAAAACTAAATTCTGAACTTCAGGAGAAAGTAAGAGAGAGAACCTTTGAGCTCGAAAAGCTAAATGAGCAAAAAACAAATACTTTTATCAATCTGGCCCATGAAACCAAAACCCCTTTAACATTAATGAACAATTACCTGGAAGAATATATTTTAAAACATGGGGTTACAGAAGAGTTAAGTGTAATCAAATCCAATACCGATAAGCTTACCAGAGATATTGTTAACTTTTTTGACCTAGAAAGGCTGGATAAGGGTTTTGATTTTTATGAGCATGAACAGATCACCAATTTCAGTGCAAGCCTGCAATCTACTATCATATTATTCAGATCATTAGCCTATAAAATGCGGATTAATATCAAGGAGAAAATTGAGGACGACCTATTCATTAAATCTGATCCGGAAGCGGTATTTAGGATTATTAACAACCTGATCGATAATGCCTTGAAATATACCAGAGAAAATGGAGAAGTAGCTATCAAGTTAATTTCTAAAGCTGATAAAATATGTTTCTCAGTCCAGGATAATGGAATTGGCATACCGCCAAATATGCAAGAATCGATCTTTGAGCCTTACTTTCAAATTCATTCCAAAAAGAGAAATAGTGATGGCATGGGTATGGGTTTGGCATTAGTGAAAAAAATTGTTGACGGGCTCGGTGGCAATATTCTACTCCATAGTGATCCCAATGTCGGTACGGATTTTATCGTTGAACTTCAAAAATACATTCCTAAAAATGCCGAGGTCGCATCCAGTGTTTCACGTTTGCAACGAAGACTTATTTTAACCAATCAAGATTCCATTCAGGACTCCGTATCAAACCCTGATTTACCTTATATATTGGTTGTGGAAGATAATCTTTCGCTATTAAGTTATTTGGTTATGAAACTTAAGGCAAATTACAACGTTTATGCCGCGGAAAATGGCGCGAAAGCCTTGCAAAAACTGGAAAGTATTGACGAGTTGGATCTTGTGATTTCTGATGTTATGATGGATGTAATTGACGGATTTGAGCTTCACGAAATGTTGTCTGCCAACCAAAAATATAGCCACATCCCGTTTATATTTTTAACTGCCAAAACCGATAAAGCATCAAAAATAGAAGGCCTGAGCCAGGGCGCAGTTGATTATATTGATAAACCATTTCAAATCAATGAGCTTCTTACCAAGATAGATTCAATTTTGTCAAATCTTGAAAAACAAAGATTGGCCATTGTAAACCAGGCTTATAAAACCATCTTAACCAAGTCAAAAAATAACAATGAAATATTTCGAACCAGCGAAGAAATTTTTGACATCAACTGCAAACGTTTCGGTCTGACCAATAAGGAAAAGGAAATTACAAAATTGATCATCAAGGGACATCCATACAAAATAATTAGTGCCGACTTGAATATAGCTAAAACAACGGTTGATAAACATGTCTCAAATATATTCAGGAAAACCAATGTTCATAACAAGGTGGAATTGATCAACGCGCTTGAGGGTCTTTAATTGAAATGTATTTTAAATTAACAACAACAAATATGAGATCATCCAATTCTTCACAATTTTACCGGATTACTTCATTAATTCATTTTTACTCTTTAGTTTTAAATAAACAAACAGATCAAATATCGAAAAAACAGAATAATAACATATTGAAAATATAGCATTAGCTATTTTCTCCCCTCATAAAACTGGTAATTTTTGGTGCAGCGAGAAAATGGACTAAAGCCCTGTTACGGCGTGGGCTTGGTTTGTTTTGCTGCACGGGTATACCAGTGCCTTTGAGGGCAGATAGACTTAAGTTCCACGCTAATTTATTTTATTATGAAAGCAAAAATTAATGTTTCAAAAAAAGCTAACTCAACAAATTATTATTCACATTTAACAATCTCGGAAGATAAACATGAAATCGACGGTTTCTTAACTAAAGTATTAACCGAAATTAAGGTCGGGCAACTGCTGGAAGAAACTAAAAAAGGTAATTACGCTGCTATTCCCAAAAAACGCGTTAAACTTGCTAAAAGACTGCAGGCCATGATTAATGATACTTATGGGGGTAAGATACAACTTGTTCAATCAATCGATGAGTGGATTAAATTGGTAAGCTTAAACATCGAAGAAGAAAATCGCATTGGAAACCAAACACATTTAGACCTGTTATTTTTTTTATTTACCTTCAAAGAGTTGCTTCAATTTTCAATTGATGACAACAATTTTATTAACAGATCATTAGACTTTGTCTATGGCCTTTTTGGTCGCAAACATCTTGCAGAAGAGATTTTCAAGTGGATTCGGTTAATTGCGCTTAGCACCGAAAAGAAAAATTATACCGGGAGCGAGGAGTATTTAGAGCTTTTAAATTTCTTGTTTATTTTTAACGATGCGCTCCTTAAAAAACAAAACCATGAATATTAAATTATCAAAACAGCAAAAAGTAAAGATCGCCAATTCTGAAGATGTATTTTCCATCATGAAGCAGATATTGAAAAGAGAAGACCGGCTGGGAAGACAAAAGGAGCATTTTTGGGTGGTTGGATTAGATGTAAACTACGTCATAAACTATATCGAATTGGTAGCGCTTGGTTCTATCAGTCAAGTTATTATTAAACCTGTAGAGGTTTTTAGTTTTGCGGTAGCCAAAAAATGTGAAAGTGTTATTCTAGTGCATAATCACCCCAGCGGCGATTTGAACCCCAGCCAAGCAGATATCGATTTGACAAACAAATTATTAAACGGAGGCAAATTCCTCGAATTAAAAGTACTGGACCATTTAATCATTTCAACGAAAAACTATGTCAGCTTTATAGACAAAAAGCTCTTGCCTTCAATGGGATAGGAAAACTATCAATACAAATCAGCTAATAGTTAAAATTTTAATATCATGGAAAACGAAGTCTCCATTCCAGAGGAAACGGTTATTGAAAAGATTTACTTGATCAGAGGGAAAAAAGTAATGCTGGACCGAGATCTGGCCAAACTGTATGACGTGCAAACGAAAAGGCTAAAGCAGCAAGTCCGCAGGAATATTAACCGTTTCCCGGAAGACTTCATGTTTGAGTTAAGTAAAGAGGAGCTCGAAGATTGGAGGTCACAATTTGCAACCTCCAATAAGGAGATCATGGGCTTACGTGTTCCTCCCTTTGCTTTCACAGAACACGGAGTTCTCATGTTATCAAACGTACTTAGTAGTGAAAATGCTATCAAAATCAGCATTCAAATCATGCGGGTATTCACACGCATGCGGGAAATGTTGTTAACACATAAGGACTTATTGCTAAAAATTGAGCAGTTTGAAAAAAGAATGGATAACCAGGATAAAAGTATCAAGCAATTGTTTTATTATATAAAGGAGTTGATTGGGGAAAAGGAAAATCGGCGTAATCCTATTGGTTTCAAAAGATCGGATAAATTATAGATTTAGCTTTACCGACAGTATCCTAAAAACTGTGTAAACTGATAAGTTTGAATTCAGCAAATGCCTGTCTGATAGCTTAGATAGCATATACATTTTAGCATTTGTTTATTCAGTTTTTGTTTTTAAGATACTAATTGATGTTTTCAGAATATCTAAGTAGTCGATTTTTTGATCTCTCGGAATTCCAATTCCTTCAAAAATAGCTTCGCACATATGAATAAACACATATTGCTCCTGTAAAAAGGAGAGATGATTACCATTTCTAAAATTAGGTATTTCAATTTCATTTTTTGGAGTAGCTGGAATGTTATACTTTTTGATAGAGCTGAGAAATTTTTGATTATCGAAAAATACGATTTTTCGCCAACAGTTACTTATTCTAGCTCTAAAACCTATTTTATTCTCTTTTTCATAATTATTCTCCTCAAGAAGGGATTGATAAATCTTGGTGATAAACAAAATAACTAAAATCATTTGATGACCATCGATCAACCTAAACCAATCCACAAAATTACTTTGACGTCTATTGTTGCTCTCATACGGTTCAAAATTATGTAGGGTATTTGCTGGATATTCAGTCCCTTTCTCGTAAGGGCTAAATCGCTCCAGTAGGTAGTTAATAACTTCAGATTCCAGATAATCAGATGGTATTTGTTTAAGATTAAACTGATATAGTGGTACCAACAATTTTAAGTTACCATTTCTGAAAAGTTCAACAGTTGTGCCCTTGTAAATTAAATTATCATCATTAAGAGGTCTAATTATCAAAGAATCAAAAGATGAGTAAATACTATTAAACCTTAAACCAAGTCTGGTTTTATGTATTTCGCCCTGGTCTTCCAAGGTGAAACTCATTCCATTAAAAAATTTTTCTGCTACGGAATTAAAGAAGTTCGATTCAAAAAAACCTTCAAAAAAGAAATCGTTATAGGGAACTGGAAAGAGGTAGAGTTCGAGATAAGCTTGATCATTTTCTCCTTGGCCTATTGTTTCAGCATAGTCGATTTGACAAAACCGGTCGATTTGATCCTTATAAATTTTAGCTTTTTCGTGCATTTTTTCAAGAATATATCTATCCTTTACAGGGTTATTAGAATTGTGTTCTCGTTGATGGATTGTACCAGTACTTGTAGTGTAAGGAGGCTGTTGACCTTCTTCAACCCTTATTACCACTACTGAATTACCCGATTTTAGGTTAATAATTTTGACGTCGAAGATAGGGATAGGAGAAATGTTACCTGTAATTAATTTGCTGATTTGATCTGCGATTTCCTTGTGTGCGGAAATATCGACTCCAATAATACTTGTTGCTTTATTAGTCTGACTATCACTTTCTATTCCCATAAAGTACCAACCTCCTTCAGAGTTAGCAAAAGAGGAAATCGATTTTGCGATTTTTTTTCCATCAAGTATTAGATAATTCTTATATTCAATATACCAACCCTCCGCAACCTCATTTTCAACAAGAATTTGAATTTTACTTTCATCCAATTCATTCAATTCACATTTGAAAGGAGTATACTTTATCATAAGCGTAATTGAGAATAACGTTGTTTTACATTTATGGTAGTAGTGGTGGTGCTTCTTTTATTCTTCAAAATCCCTTTTTATTTAAATAATCAAAAAGCTTCTCTTTATCTTGGATGTTTTTTAACCACAAACATTTTAAGATTACCTTTCGGGTTAATTCCTCTAATTTAACCAAATGGTCTGGCAATTTCTCTTTTAGTCTTGCTAATTCCTTCTGTTTCGATATGCCATGCACAATATTGCATCGCGTATCATAGAGAGACTTCGTCTCCCTGAAAATTTCGTCAAATTCCTTTTTAGATTCTGTAATCAACAAGGCAGTGTGTCTCGCAATTACGTGTCTAATAGGCGTATTATTGCTTCTATTAAAAATACTCTCTAGTGCGATCATGAGTAAAACAAATCTGACTTTCTTTTCAGTGGTCTCATATGCTAATTCAAAACTTTCAATTCCTAATCCAAGCCAATTAGGAATTTTTAAGTCATCATTAAGAAGCTTTGATAAACTACTAAGATCACCATTTGTAATTGTATATTTGGTCGACGAATATATAGGCTTATTTATGGTTTTATATAAACTAATTACTCTTCTATTGTCTTTGAATATTGAAAAGTAGCCTTGAAAATCAATTTGCCCTTTTTTAAAAAGTCTCAATTTTCTTAATAATTGTTGTGTGAATAATACTAATCTTGATTCTGCGGTAGCAGACTCTCCAATTAAAGTGTATGATTCTTCTTCTACGGTATAGGTGCTTTTAATCACCTTAAGCAAGTAAACTTCGTGATCAGGAGGTTCCTGCTTACTCCTATTGCTATATTGATTAAGTGTGAAGTACTTCTTTAAAGCCTCATCGAATAATTCAGAAATAGTGTTCGGCTGTTTATCCAGAGTCTGAGTGATACTTTTGACTATCATTTGATTTGGCTGGAAATGCCTTGAAATACCGAATACCTCAGAAAACTTGAGTTCCAAATCATGAAGCGAGACAGCCTCAAAAGTATAGCCATAAGGCTCCAAAAATTTGTTAAGCTTTAATATTGAGCGATCAACATTGTTGATAATACCATAAGTTAGAGTTTCAATTCGCTTTGTCATGATTTTTCATCGGGTGTAATTGCCATTAACATTAATTAATACTGTGGATTTTTCTTAAACATTAGTTTCTTTAAATGTAAAAAGTTTAATGGAAAGTAACTCATAATTATTCATACACATCGCTTATTTTAAAGCTACGCTCCAAAACCAAAACAGGAAACATTATTCAAAATTATAATTGCAATTCACCCAATACTCAAAATTAAGTACAAAAACTCTCCCTTTGCCCCATTGCCAATCATTGCCTGAAAATGCTAATTGCCTTCATGAATTGGACAGATTTCTTTACGACAATTATTTTACTCTACCTACTATGGTACTGTTTTAATCTTATCAGGGATTTCGCCTTAACTAGAGGTCTTGGAAAGGCTCGAAGTGGATTTCAGAATTACAACATCCAAAACCTTATTGCAGAAGAAGAAAATGTAGTACCTGTCCGGGAAGAAGATTTTTCGACAAACGATCCCCGAAAAGATCAAATGAATCCAACAACCAACTTGAAAGATACACAGCCCCAGGAAAACCAGTTCATCACCTTCAAAGAACCACCAGAAAACCAAGGAATCCCCTTACAAGAATTTCTAAAAATGGCCAGAGACAAAGCCGTTCAATCAGCTAATAAAATCCAGTATTCTTAAAGTAACCTAACAATGCAGTGTATAAATGATTTATATATGAAAAAGCAAAACCTGAAAAGACTAATTTTTGTTGCCATAGCTATCATTTCCGGCACTCCTTTGCTGTATGGGCAAGGAGCTGCTGGCATTGATGCGGCCTCGTCAGAGATCACCACTTACGTAGATCCCGTAGCCAATCTCATTCTTATAATCGGCGCGGTAGTCGGACTCATTGGTGGGGTGCGGGTGTACATCAAATGGAACTCCGGGGACCGAGATGTGGAAAAATCTATTATGGGGTGGTTTGGTTCATGTATTTTTTTGATTGTAGTTGGTATTGTGATCAAGGCATTTTTTGGTGTTTAAGGATGAATCATGTAAAACCATTCAACCTCTACAAGGGGCTCCAAAGGCCCCTTATTTTTAAGTCCTTCAAAGGAAGGTATATCTATTGGGGGGTTGGCTCCATTCTCTTAGGTTTAATTCTCACCATGATTATTGCTTCCATTGCCAATATTGGGTTTGGCTTGTTAACGTTGGTCGCTACTATGGGAGTTGGGATGTGGATTACCTCTTATTATCAGAAAAGAGGGTTGAATATAAAGAGCAAGCATATCGGAATATACATTGTACCAAGTATGAGTTCTAAAATTTTTTACAATGAAGGCATTTAAACTACCATACATTGGAACTGATACCAAAACATACAGTATCCTTTATACAAGGTCCGGGGATTATGCTGTCATCATTAAATGTATTAACCCAGTTTTGCAATATGCCGCTGACCAGGATGCATACTACTCATTTCACAGATTGTTCACCAATATCCTAAAATTACTAGGGGCTGGCTATACGCTGCAAAAACAGGATATTTTCACTAAAAAGAAATTCAAAGGATATAATTCTAATGATTTCCTGACGGGTAAATATATCGGGCATTTTAACGAAAAGGAATACAATGAAATCTCCACTTACTTAATTATAACCAAAACTGTTAAACGCTCGACTTTTTTAAAATATGATAAAACGGAGTTTAACACTTTCATCAGAAATATTGGTAAGGTGATCGACATATTGCTAAGCCATAATCTGGAACCTCAAATTTTAAGAGAAGCTGAAATCGGAATATATATCAAAAGAATGATGGCCTTTAATTTCAGTGAAGATATCTTCTCTGTTAATAATTATAAGTGTGATGAAGAGACTATTCATATGGGGGACAAAGCTATCAAAAGCCTTAGCCTTATTGACATTGATAAAATCGATCTTCCCGAAACCACAAAGCCATATAAATACGAACATAAGATCGGGGTGGGATTTCCAACGGATCTTCTTTCCTTCATGTACAGCATTCCAAAGTTTGAAGGCATCATCTACAACCAAGTAATATCCATTCCGGATCAACATAATGAAATTAATAGACTTCAAAGGAAGAAGCAAAGGCATGAGGCTATTCCTGATCCTGCCAACAATGTATCAGTTGAGGATATCAATGAATTCCTCAATGAAATTGCCAAAAATGATCAATTATTGGTTTATGGCCATTTTAATATGCTTATTAAAGCTACACATAAGGACCAGGATACCATCATTAATTATATCGAAAGTTCACTTTTCAATATAGGTATAACTCCATCTAAAAATTCCTATAACCAATTAGAACTATTCAGAGCTTGCCTGCCGGGAAATTCAAGTGAGCTTAAGCCGTATGATAAATTTCTGACAACCGGCGATGCGGCCCTATGTTTTCTTTTTAAGGAAAGAATCCCCCAAACGGAGGACTCTGATTTTAAAACTTTCTTTTCAGATCGGCAAGGAATTCCAATAGGCATTGATATAAACGATAATCCCCTGGAAACCGGAAGAATTAACAACCGTAACAAGTTCGTGTTAGGGCCATCAGGATCGGGAAAGTCTTTCTTCATGAACCACTTGGTAAGGCAATATTACCAATATAATATGGACATTGTCATCGTTGATACCGGCCATAGTTATTCCGGCTTATGCAGCTATTATGGAGGAAGGTATATTACCTACGGCGAAGAGAAACCCATTACAATGAATCCTTTCAGAATAAAACAGGAAGAATTCAATGAGGAAAAAAGAGAATTTTTAAGATCGCTGATCGGGCTCATATGGAAAGGAGTTGATGGGTCATTGAGCCAGATTGAAGACACTGTATTAGCCAATGTGATTGAGGCATACTATGATGATTATTTTGAAAATATGTCCTTGGATCTCACCTATCCGTCGTTTAATAGTTTTTATGAATTCTCCATAGTCAAGATCAATCAGATTATGAAGAAAGAAAAAATCCCCTTCGATATAAAGGAATACGCCTTCATCTTAAAGAAATTTTATAAGGGTGGCCACTTTGATATGATCCTTAACGATGAGCTTGATTCAACCCTGTTTAATGAACAACTCATCGTGTTTGAAATTGATGCCATTAAAGAGCATAAAATATTGTTCCCAATCACCACGATTATCATCATGGATGTGTTTTTGCAAAAAATGCGCCATAAGAAAAATAGAAAAGCCCTTATCATTGAAGAAGCCTGGAAGGCAATAGCCTCACCTATGATGGCTAGCTACATATTATATCTCTATAAAACGGTGCGGAAGTTTTGGGGAGAAGCCATTGTCGTAACCCAGGAATTGGATGATATCATTGGCAATGAGATTGTCAAAGATAGCATTATCAATAATTCAGACACCATATGTTTGCTGGACCAAACCAAATTCAAAGACAACTATGATGAAGTTTCCAGGCTACTGTCTTTAAATGAAATTGAAAAACGGAAAATATTTACCATCAATAATCTTGATAATAAATCTGGAAGAGGCCGGTTTAAGGAGGTTTATATAAAGCGCGGCAATTCTGGGGAAGTATATGGGGTGGAAGTTTCAATTTATGAATACCTCACATACACCACCGAACGAAAGGAGAAAGAAGTGCTACAATATTATGTCAATGAAGAAAATGATTTTAGAAAAGGCTTAATTGCTTTTGTCTCAGATTTCCAGAAATCAACACTAACGCTTCCTCAATTTGTAAATCTGGTGCATAGTAATCTTCCGTCAACCGCTGAAACCAAATTAATATGAAAAGTTTATTCCTAATATTGGCAATTATTGCTATTTCCCCGAACGTGAATGCACAAGCTATTGTATGGGACCCAGTTGTCATGTCTACCCTTGTGATCCAACATAAGGACCAGCAGGGGGAGTTGAAAAAAATCAGAAACAACGAGATTGAAATTTCGGTAGCTCAAAAAATCATCACTACAAAAATGACGGAGATCAAGGCGTTGGAAGAAAAGATGTATAATCGGCTAAAGGAGATTTCAGCCATCGTCAAGGATGCCAAAGACATCGTATATGCCTCGACCATCGCAGCAGATATTGGAAAATATCAGGGATTAATGATTAGGTATGCTACCGAAAACCCATTATTACTAGGCGTGGCCTATGAAGCCGAAGCTGCCCTGATCGACCGTACCTCAGATCTCTTCACCTACATTTACACCAATGCTGTTTTAGGTGGGGACATCAACCTTCTGGACAATAAACAAAGGTTGGAAATTATTCAACATGTAATCCGAGAATTAAGGATTATGCGAGGAATCGCTTATGGGATCGCAAGAAAAATGAAGATGGCGGCTAGAACCGGTGTTCTTGAATATATCAATCCATTCCACCTAAACTATCCGGATCTGGATACAGAAATTGTTACCGATATTTTAAAGGATTTTTAATCAAAATATGAGGGACCGTATCAAAACATCTGTAATCCTTTGTCTGCTGATTGGAATGGCAATTCCAGTCAGGTCCCAAATCACGGTATTTGACCGGAAGCTGGTTGAAGCAATTGCAGCAAATCATATAGCAACCATGTCGCAGCTATCCCCTATTCAAAGTAACCTTGAAGAAGTTTCTGCGACAAGAAAAATAATCGCTGAAAAAATTATTGCTATTCAATTGCTAAAGCAAAAGTATTATGAGCATATGGAAATTGTAGCTGATACTATCCGGGATGGCAAGAATATCAGGCATGCCTATGATATCGTCCAGGATATTGGCAAATACCAGCAAGAGATGGTGGCCTATGCTCAGGACAATCCTGCTTTGCTCGTAATAGCCTTTGATAATGAGGCAGCACTTGTCAGCAGATCTGCAGATTTATTAACCTACATTTTTGATGTAGCTATCAAAGGTGGTGATGAAAATCTGATGACCGGCAAACAACGTATTGAATTAATCCGCCACATAATTCATGAGCTGAGGATCATCAGGGGAATAGCCTATGGCGTGCTTAGAAAAATGAGCATTGCCGCAAGAACTGGCGTGCTGAATTCGCTAAATCCATATCATTTAAACTATCCTGATAAGGATGAATTTTTGGTAGGCAAGATACTAGAAGATTTTTAAAGCTTATGCTGATGAAAAAAACTATTATTTCAATGGTATTCATTATGGTTACTTTTCAATTCCCTATCGCTATTGCCCAGGGTGTCACCGCTGTAGAAGACCGCAATAAAAGGTTTCAAATTGAAAGAACTGTGTTTAAGAGATGGAATAAATTCAGGCCGGTATGGTATTTCTGGCTATTTCACAACAAATACAAAAAGAAGGATAAAAGAAATATATTTCAGTTGGTCCCTACCCTGTTAGCCACAGAATTAAACCATCAGCAAACAGACATTGAAAAAGAAAAAGTTGATACCATCACTCATTTTTATCTGATGAAAGAAGCCAATATACTGGCAGAAAAACACTATCACCTGCATTATAAAAAGGTATTTGAAAAACTGGATCGCGACATTGAGGAACTCTTCGTGCAATGCTACACGGTAAATATGGCAGGTGAGGATATTGCTGTTTTCCGCGATGAACAGATCCTGCTTCATGAATATTTAGAAACGGTCAGATCATGGCATACTGATCCTGGGGAAAGTCAGGAAGCGATGGCAGCAATTCAAAGTGAGATGGAAACACTTCGAAACAGCATGATCAAAACAATCAACTTATACAAGCTTAAAAACAGGATCATTAACATCCAATACCGGCCATGAGGGAATTAATTGACAGGAATATATTGGACCTTCTGGATGGTCTATTTGACCGGCTGGCTTCCGAGTTATCCTTATTCACCAACGATGCCCAGGCACTTTGTGCTATTTTTATGCTTTTGTATTTTGGGTTAAAAAGCTATGGCATGCTTTCCGGCGACAAGCCATTGGAAATTGTACCCCTACTCAGACCCTTTGCCCTTTCTTTAGTTATTTTCCTTTGGCCACTCTTTATTGAAACCATCAACCTGCCTATTGAAATTGTTACGCTTAAATCTAAAGACTTGCTCAAAGACAGAATTGATGAGGTGGATGCCATACAGGTAGTACGCAGAACAAAAATGGCTAAAATCGCCAGAAAGCTGATTGAAGACAGCGCCGAATTAGAAAAATTTGATAGTGCATCAGAAGATGAGGGTTTTAAAATCCTGGGTGTTGATTTTGGTAAAATATTCGATGAGATTAAAGGGTATTACATCATTATTCTTAGCAAGCTGCGGTATCTGCTGGTTGAATTGTTGGAATTTTTGGTGATCACTTTCTACCAGGTTTGTTCCTACCTGATCTTTTTCCTGCAAATAATTTTCGCTTCCATCCTGATCATTCTGGGCCCCTTTGCTTTTGCGTTTAGTGTTTTACCCGGGTTTAATGATGCCTACCTGCATTGGATAGCCAGGTATATTTCGGTTAGCCTATACACAGGCATTGGTTATATCATCATGTCACTTTCCATGCTATTGATCAGGTATGCCCTGGAAAAAGAATTGCTGCTGCTGGATTTTGTGCTACAAAATGAAACTGCCTTCTTTTTTTACATTTCCAGCAATGACGGTTCAACCAATTTCTACCTGGTTTCATTGCTTGTAGGTGGATTAGCGATGTTAACCATACCAATCATTAGTACCTGGATCATTTCTACCGCTGGCGTTGGTAATGCCATCACATCAATGTCCAGGGGCGTTCAAAGGATCTATCAGTTGACAAAATAGTTACCTAACTAATGCAACTATGCTATTAAAGAATTTAGAAAATAAAATCAAACTTGCCCTGATCGTCTCGATTGGCAGCTTTGTTAGCGCGATTTCCATTATCATCATAGGATTCAACTTTGCCACAAGCCTGGTGAACGAAAGCAGGAAAAATATTTATGTGCTTGATAATGGAATTCCTATGCTGGTCCGTCAAACCAGCCAGGATGTAAACCGGCTGGTGGAATACAAATCACATGTAAACCTATTTCATTTGCTTTTCTTTACCCTTCCCCCTGATGATGAGTTTATGAAAAATAATATAGGCAAGGCGATGTATCTGATTGATAAATCAGGTGCCATCGAATATAACAACCTAAAGGAAAAAGGTTATTACAACGCTATCCTTGCCAGCTCTGCCGTAATGTCAATCAAGACCGACTCGATTCGAATTGATATGGATAAAATGACTTTTACCTACTATGGTATCCAAAGGATTGAAAGGGAAACCCGAATTCTGACCAGGGAACTGATCACTACAGGTTCGATCAAAGATGTATTAAGATCAGATAACAACCCCCATGGCTGTTTAATTATCAATTGGAAGACAATACTAAATAAGGACATAAGCGATGTTGAGAAAAGGACTTTTTAAAATTCTGATGCACCAATTAAAAAAAAGTGTGGATCAGGCACTCAGCGCTAACCCAAAATGGTTCCTATTAATAATATTGCTTATCGTATTTTTGGGCACTATTTATACCCTCATTAACCGGAGTAATGTTACCATTAGCCGGACCGAAAACATTGAAAGTATAATTCCGCAGCTACCATTATCTGACTCCACCTTTCTTAAAAATTCTCCTGGAATTACCGACCTATATGACATTCTGCGAATGGAAAGCAATCTTGAGCGAATCATGGAAAAAGACAGCTTATCAAAACAGGACAGTATTTTTATCATAGGATTAAACAAAAAACTAAACAACATGATTAATGAATAAAATCAGATTTTCGCAACCCAAATATGTGATACCACTGATCATCCTGCCATTTTTGATCGGGATTAATTGGGTGCTGTTAGACACATTACCGGACAAATCGGAACCAAGCAATGCGGCAGAAACATTGAATGAAATAAATCCAAAAATACCAGAGGCAAACCTGGATAAAAAGGAGTTAAAAGACAAGTTTGAATCGTTCAAGCAAGCTTTTAAACACCGCCGGGATTATACTGCTATTAGTGAATTGGAAGATTTAAAGGATAAGGACAAAATTGATGGGGAGAGTAAATATACAGAAAAGGAGAAGCACTTGATTGATTCCATCAATAATGCCATCATTACAGGCCAAAAGGGTGATTTTCTTTCTGAAGTGGAAAAGCGATCTAAAAAATACAGGCCAGTTAAACCATCTTACCAAGTTAACAATACACATTACTCGAAGCCAAAACCCAAAGCTGCAGAGAAACAGGAGTTAAGATTGTTTAAACAGCAAATGTTAATCCTGGATAGCCTGGCAAAAACGCCTGAACAACGACAGGCCGAGGCACTTGCTAAGCAAAAGCAAGCGGCATTAACGGCATTGTCAGAACAAAATCAACTGCGAAGGAGTAAGTTGGTTCCTGTGAGTAAATCAACAAACCATCAGGATAGATTCTTTAATACGGTTACCCTGGAACATGAAGATAGTTATATCAGAGCCATTTTAGATGAAGACCTTAAAGTCATTAAAGGCAGCCGTATTAGGATCAGAATAATAGAAGATATTTATGTCGGAGAACATCTACTGGAACGGGGAACTTACTTGTTTGCCCATGTGGATGCATTTTCGTCGCAGCGCATTTACATTACCATACAATCAATTTTGTTAAAAGGTCAAATAGTACCGGTTGAACTGGTTATCTATGATAATGACGGCCTGGAAGGCTTATATGTCCCTGCTTCAAAATTCAGAGAGTTTACAAAAGGTCTGGGGAGTAATTTGGCTAGTGGAACAAATATCGGTTTAGGAAATAATAGCCCAAGCCAGCTTTCTGAATTGTTGTACGGATTATCCGAAAGAGGCATTCGAACAACCAGCAGGGCTGCCGCTAACACTTCAAGAAAAAACAGGACAAAACTGAAATTCGGATCGTTCATTTATTTGGTAAGTCCGGATCAATTAAAAAACTAACCAGTCATGAAAAGAATATCTATCATTTGCTTACTAGCTTTATTATCCTTCCGGTTGTCGGGCCAGGAAAAGAAAAACCTGGTGAAAATATTTGTGCATGAAAATGTATCTACGCACTTTGTTTATCCCGAACCCATTTCCTATGTTGATATCAGCAATAAAAAAGTAGTGGGTGATTTACCCCTGTCCAATATTCTACGCATTAAACCAATATCTGGCGATTCGCTGAATTCCGGATTTATTGGTGTGCTCACCATTGTTGGGGAAAAAACCATGGCACAATTCGAACTTGCATGTACTTCGGAGGATAAGGCCGTAAAGAATTATCAGGTTGGAACTACAGACATGATTGGTTTTATTAACCCGGGAATCTCATTATCAACAAATGAAATGAGGACATTTTGCCTGAATATTTTAAAATCCAAACCCTCACACCCTATTGCCAGAGTCAAACGAAATAAAATACAGATATTGCTGAATCATCTTTATGCCGTTGGAGATTATTATTTTGTTGATTTGTCATTGCATAACAAATCCAACGTCAGTTATGACATTGATCAGATCAGGTTCAAGGTAGCGGACAAAAAAATTTTAAAATCCACCAACTACCAGCAAATTGAGATTGCGCCGGTTTTCAGGCTTTATAGCACTCCACAGTTCAAAAAGAACTATCGGAATGTCTTTGTATTCAAAAAATTTACTTTTCCTGATGAGAAAGTATTCAGTATCGAGGTTTCCGAAAAACAAATCTCAGGAAGAATGATAAAGCTAAAAATATCATACTCGGACGTATTAAAAGCTGACACATTTTGACGCAACTATTGTCATCTTTCTGATCTACAAAACTTTATAATGGAAGAAACCAAAGAAATCCAAAAAGTATTTAATCTCTTCCAGGGTCTTATTTATTTTTCTATTGCAATAGAAATATTTGTCCTAATTCTGATGTGGAAAAGGATAATGCCTGAATTGGCAAATCAATTATTCCTGCGTTTAAGTGCTTTGCCCATTTATCAAAATGTCCTTTTCAGTAAATTATCAACCTTGGTCTTGATTTTGATGGTTTCCATTGGCACAAAACCAAAGAAAGATATCAGGCTGAATCCGGCAAAACACATAATAATCCCTTTGCTTTTTGGCCTGGTGCTCTTCTTCGGGTCAAGCGTTTTTTATTTCTATGACAGCGGTTATCTAATAATATTAGGTTTGAGCCTGTTTGACATCTGTTATATCATGCTATCCTTCGCTGGGGCAGTGATCATACATGTGGCCCTCGATAATGTTTCAAAGTTTGTGAAATCGGGATTGCTTAAGGATAGGTTTAATGTCGAAAATGAATCCTTTGAGCAAAACGCCAAATATATTGAAAATCAATATTCAGTCAATATTCCTATTCAGTACTATTATAAAAAAAGAGTCAATAAGGGTTGGATGAATATTTTAAATCCCTTTCGTGGGACTTTACTGATAGGGACGCCCGGTTCAGGTAAAACCTTTAGCATTGTCCTTCCCTTCATAAAACAGCATTTGGCCAAAGGGTTTTCTATGCTGGTATATGATTACAAATATCCCGACCTAGGTAAAATCGCTTATTACCATTATTTGATCAATAAGAAAACAGGTGCCTTAAAAACCCACCAGTTTTTCGTAATAAACCTAAATGATGTCGAAAGAAGTAAAAGGATCAATCCCTTAAAGGCTGAATATATATCCACCCTGGCTGATGCCACCGAAACAGCTGAGGCCCTATTACAAGCCCTACGAAAAATTGACGGCAGCACAGGTACCGATCAATTTTTTACTCAATCGGCCATTAATTTCCTGGCTGCCTGTATATTCTTTTTCAGCCGTTATCAAAATGGTCAGTATTCTACCCTGCCTCATGTCCTGGCATTTATCAATAGAAGCTATGCTGAAATGTTTTCCGTTTTATACAGTGAACCGGAACTGGAAAGCCTGCTTTCTCCTTTCAAAAATGCTTACGATAAACAGGCTTTTGATCAATTAGAGGGACAATTGGGTACTTTAAAAATCAATGTTTCCAGACTGGCCACCAAAGAAACATTTTGGGTATTCTCCGGCGATGATTTTAATCTTAAAATCAGTGACAAAGCCTCACCTGGTGTTTTGATATTGGCTAATGATCCGGATACACAAAACATTAACAGCGCTTTTTACTCAGTGGTGCTAAACAGGCTGACAAAATTGGTCAATAAACCGGGCAATGTCCCAACTTCCATCATTGTCGATGAGTTACCAACACTCTATTTTCACAAAGTTGAAAACCTGATCGCCACCGCCAGAAGTAACCGTGTTTCGGTCTTGTTAGGCCTGCAGGAAATACCCCAGTTAAAGCAACAATATACCAAAGCTACAGCGGATACCATCACCGCAGTAACAGCCAATGTTATCGCCGGGTCAGCCAGGTACAAGGAGACATTGGACTGGTTAGAAAAGCTATTCGGCAAGGTTAAGCAAATTAAAAGCGGCATTAACATCGATCGATCCAGAACCTCTGTTAATATCAACGAGCATATGGATCATTTAATTCCGGCTTCTAAAATAGCCAAGTTGAAAGCCGGTGAGCTAGTCGCGAACATTGGTATGGAAGCTGAAGATTTAAATCAACAAAATATTTTTTCAATTTACAACTGCAAGGTTGATGTTGATTTAAAGAGTTTGAATAGGGAGGTTAACAATTATGTGGATTTGCCGAAATATTATGATTTTGAGTCACATGATAAAAAAAATCAGGTTTTAAAGAATAATATGCTAACCATCAAAAGAAATATAAATACAATTATTAAGGAATTCTAATTTAATCATTGTTGCTATCCCAAATGAAAATTTCAATCATAGTAATGTTATTTAAATAACCAGAATTATCAATTGGTATATAAGTAGGGTTCAATGATTTTGCCAGTTGAAATTTAATAGAAAACAATATATTTCAGTTTATCATAAAATATTGGATAGTGAATTTTATAATTTGTTTATTATTTCTAAAAAATCGCAGTTTTTTTTGATAGTTTGATATTTATTCTTAAATTATCATACTTCTTATTTTTTTGGGCTATGGGGATCACTGATTTATGGGAAATTTGGAAAAAAATTACGGCAATTGTTTCTATTGAACCAGCATTTATTGCGGCTTTAACTGCATGTTTTGTAAGATATATAAACTTCAGGTACATAGTATACTATAATACATTTAAGCTTTTGAAAAAGCAAAAATTAATGTATCATTTAATATTATATGAAGGGTTAATAGCCTTCCTAATATTTTTTGGAATTGTAGATTTACTGAAGCTGGATATTTCCATACAAGGATTTGATGGTGATAAGTACTTAGAGGCGATATTGATAGGAATTATATCTAGGAATATAACCTACATTGAAATTCCGAAAAATAATATTACGAATAAAGTGCAGAAGATTGATATTGGGGTGATTAGGAGGAAACTTGAGGGACGTTTAAAATTAAAACATTACAACAATAATTTAAAGCGTGCTAAGGCAATAGCAAAGCAAATCCCCTATAGAGACATAAATCATCTTAGAAAAATCCTTGCACAAACTATTCCCAATCCAGAGAGTGTTATCGTAAAAGCAATGGAATCTTATACAGATCCAATTCAGCTATTATTGTTTTACTTTGAAGAAGTAGGAGATGACCAAATTATTGATAAAGACAACAACTTTAATAAATCTCTCCTTTAAATTCAGGTTTTTTAAAAACCATACCATTCACTAATTCTACAAAATTCCTTTTTTGAAAGTATTCAATAACTTTCATTACCGAATTGTAGGGTATCTTTGTTTCAGAAATTATAAAACCAATAGGAATTGGTACCTTAAAATCAACAATAATTTGATTTATTTCTTCAAATTCATGTAAACTGGGAGATTTACCGTTTTTCGTTTCCATATCTTCAAGTCTCCCGTTTTTTTGGGGATCAGATCTCATCACTCAATAATTAAATTAAAAACACAATTTTCAGTAATATTGTCTAACATACAAACTGGTATCATCAAAAATGACGCCATCCACAGTGAATAACAATACAAAACTCCAATTAAGGATACATGCGTTTACGATGAGACTTAGGTTTTAATAAATCCTTAGAATAATATTTGCTACAACAATTTTAAGTAATATAAATATATAACAATATTTAATTTAAAAAAATATAGTTTTATGTATTATACCATAAATGCATGTTATTGGTTTCATTTACATGAAAAAAATGGAATTTTTTTTCATGACTTAAGACGTTTTTATACAATATTGTAATCATAAGTAATTCCTATATTTAAATAAGTTCAATTTTACCGAATTTAGATTATTGCCTAATATTTTCAGATTATAATTTAGCTTCTTGCTAACAAATGAAAAAAGTTATTGTTAATATCACCAATAACAGTAAGCTGCCAATAATGGATTTTATTTGCTTGGTTCGGTAGAAAACCACACGAAGTTTAAAATACATTGATCTTTTATTGACCAGAAAAGGTTGATCCATTATTTCTACTGCTATTTTAGATGAAAGATTCCCAGAAACATAATGCAGGTAATCAAAAATGACAATTAAGATACCGAATAGCGCAACCATCTCCAATAAAGCATTATGCTTTTGAAGTAATACATTGAGCACGGAATGTTGTCCTGTTACGATAACAAAAAGTAATCGTAATTAAGCCAAAACCGATATACCTAGACAGATTACTTATCTGTTCAGAAGTAGGGTTTCTATCTTCGTATATAAGCTTTTTTCTGTTTTCTTCTTCACTCATCTGTTTTTCATCTCCAGGACCGGGAAAATCTTTGACAGATTTTGGTATATCCCCTCCGCACCTTTCAACTTCAGGATCCAGATCATCTGTTTCTAGAATCCTCTTAACAATTTTTTAGCCTTATTCCCACCGATTTTTGTTGCCTGATCCCTTTTGGCTGTTTTTGGTTTATCCTTTTTCCCAGCCTTTCTCTGTGGGACAATTTATCACTAGTCATTGACTAAAATTAAATTTGGTGATTATTTAGAATTTCATTTAACAATGAAAACAAAACCTACGAATTTTTCAATAGCTAAAAAGCACTATTATTAAGGGGTAAATGTTGAAATTAGGCTCCAAAATCACTAAAAATAATTAGTAAAGGGTCCTATATTTTATGAAATAAAAATAACCTTGAAATAGTTTGAAGAGTCGTATCCAAACATCTCCATGGTAATATTATCACAGGCTTTTGAAAAGTAGGCTTCAATCATCAATCGCCATAGTAACTGGGATTCTGGTTAAAAAGCATCTTCAAATTTCTAAGAATTACTTGATTGAACTAAAAAAGGTTTAGGCAAGAATTTGATAAGATGGCTGCACATAAATCCTAACAGATACTATTGAAAATTTTGTGTATTTATCATTAATTAAATTAAACACGTCAAATATTTTTATTTATTGTGTCCAAAATAGCAAATGCTCTTGTCATCCTATCCTCAATATATTGGTCTATTTCTTCGTAATATTTATCATAGAAAACTTTGAATTTCAATTCCTCAAATATGTTTCTAAGAAGAGAAAGTGATACTGTCTTATCTCTTATTTCCTTATCTCCCAACACATCATAGGCATAAGTTTTCTCAAAATTTTCCCCTAAATAATTATCATCCAGCATTACCAGAAAATTTAAAGTATTAAACAATTCAATATAACAATACAAAATTTGTTTTCGATTATCCCCTTTTAGAAATAAAATATGTGAAACTTCATTTGGTTTTAATTCGTGAATAGGGCATACGGAATAATAAAAGGATACATAGTCATTACTGATATCTGGCTTAATTACATATTTTTTAAATTTTTCTACAAAAGTTATATCAAATCCACAGTATAAATAAAAATTTAGAGCAATTTTCGCTATAGCCCTATATCCATGAGAACCTCCAAAGGCTACATTATAATTGACTCTTACTTCCGTTCCTTCGTTCTTTTCCACCATCTTTTTGAGACAATTATTAACATCAATTTTGGGGTGTTTTCGTGCTAATCCTTTTAAAGTTTCTTTTGCCTGACTCATTGTATTGCATATCAGTTTAACAATTTCACCGTCCTCAATTTCATAAATAGGTTTGAAATGAAACCATGAACCATCCCTCTTAACAAGCACTTTTTGATTGGTTTCGATCGTATAAGCAATGAGCTTCCTATCTCGCTGCTTTCCACGATCAAGTTTGATTGGAAATAAATCATGTAATAAGATTTGTCTTGACAATTTTCTGTCAAGTTCATGACCTAATTCATTATTGCATTTTTCACAAAGTAACTCTTCCGAAGTTAATTTTCCACCACAAAAATTGGGTATAATATGTTCTTCCGATTTGTATTTTTTTTCTCTAATTAATTTTTCAGATGCATTTCCCTTTTCGATCAGGTCTGTTTCACATCGGTAGCATTTATTCATTTTGAATAATCTTATATACAACTGCTAAGTAACTTTAAACAGATTAAATTTCAACAGCATTGAAAAACCAAAACCTATTTTTATTCTTTCTCTTAACCCTTGCTTGCGGAACTAAATACAGCTTATTTTCTGCATCTAGCTCTCTCAATACCTTTCGAAGTGGTAACCCCTCACGATGATCCTTCGTAAGGGATCCTTTTTCAACTAAATATTCCGTTAGTTCTCTGGGTTTAGCTTCTTGTATTTTGTGTTTCAGTAGATAATCTTGGATTGAATAACCCATTAAAACTATTTTCTTGGGTTTCATATTAATTATATTAAAGTGAAAGATATCATTAATTGGTATTTATAGGTTTTAAAACTGAGGAATAATTCCATGACATTTAAATTCAAATTCGTAAATCAATAATTGAGTAAATATTCAGAAAACCTTTAAGAAAGTCACCTCAATGCATCTGCTACCCCCAATTAAGTATGAAAATAACTTATTTACTCGATTGAAACCAAATTCATTTAGCTGCTAATTGCTGAGGTAAAAGTTCATTTTGAAAGTCCCAATATTCAAAATTAATGTTTCAACGCAATTATATATTTAACATGTTTCAATCAACGGATATCCCCTTCGACCAATTTCAAAAACTTGGAAAATCCAAAGATAACATACTAGGCTTACCTAATACGGAATTACAAGCTTTACTTTCTGGAAGACCTACCCGCCTAATGGATATCAAGTCCGCAGGAGCGGAAACAACTAAGGCAAAACTAAGTATTTACCGCGGGCATGATGGTTCAGCAGATATCAAAGTCCATCCGGTCCGGGAGGCACTTCAGATCCCACCTGAATTTACCTCCTACCAAAAGAAAGTGTTACAAGAAGGGAAACCCTTACTGATTGAAGAAATGGCTGCCAATCGATCACAACGTTTTCTTTGCCAGGTTGATTTGCAAACCAATGAGATGTATAAAATTTCATTATCAAATATTCAGATTCCCCACAAAATAGATGGTAACCCAATTCAGGATTATCAAAAATCTTTACTTAAAGAAGGTAAGCCAGTCATTTTTTATAACAGTAAAAACCAACGTCAAGAAATTCAAATCGATCTTATTTCTCATAAGGGGTATCAATCAATTGATCAGAAATTAAACCCCCAAGAGGAAAACCAAAATCGTATGGAAGCTAAGAATGAACAAAAACATTCATTTAAAAGAAATCGATAATGCTTTACGATTTCGACTACTTTAAAGCCAATGTTCCCATCATCCAAATTGCCGAATCGCTGGGATACGCCTTTAATCCCCTAAAAGGCAGAACAAGAAGCCTGGAATATCAGCATCCGGATTATCCAAACGTAATCATCTCAAACCTCAATCACATCAATGGGCAGAGATACTTTACCAGGAATGTTGACCATGACCGGGGTAGTGTCATTGATTTTGTGAAGTATCGTTTGGATAGGTTTGATGTTCACTATAATAATGAATGGGAAGGGATCAGGAAGGTTTTAGCTGACTATGCCAGGATACCGTTTGATTTGACCAAATGGAAAGGCAATCATTCAATATCCAGTGCAGTAGCTAAATCGTTTGATCCCAAGCACTATATTATCATTAAGGCAAATATGAATGAGCTTATCTATCTCATTCATAGCAGAAAACTTTCTGAAAATACCATTCGCAGTTTTTTGCCATTCATTGTTACCATAAAGAAACAAAGCAATAAACCTGCCTATACCAATATTGGTTTTCCTTATTTCAAACCGGGAGAGGATACCATCAAAGGCATGGAAATTATCAACTATAACTGGAAGCAGCATGCGCCTGGCAGTGACAAAACAAATGCTCTTTGGATTGCTACTCCGGAATTGGAAGGAACATTGATAACTGATATTTATTTTGCTGAATCTGCCATCGATGCCATGAGCTACTTTGAGTTAAATAAAAGCAATGCAGGTACTCAACGTGCCGTCTATACTTCCACCGGTGGAACAGTTTCAGAATACCAGGTTAAAAATATGTTAACCTATTTTCCACATGCCACAGTCCATACCATATTTGATAATGACCTGGCTGGTCATCTGTTTGATATCCGGGTAACTGCGATAAAAGAAAATCTATCACTGAACATAAAAAGGAATAATGACACGGTAGAATTTGAATTGAAAAAATGCAATTTCAAATTGCCTATTGAAGAAATCAGTCTTACCAATTTCCGAAAAGTCACAAAATTGAGGCCTTCGGTAAAAGCTCATAAATCAGACGGCAAAGATTTTAATGAGATGCTGAAAAAAATAAAGACCCGGCCTGGCCTGTCGCCAAAGAAAAGTTACTTACGTTGACCAATTTCATCCAGTTTTAACCCTCTATTAAATACCTGTTTCAAACCTTGTTCATTGCGCAAGAAAAATTGATCATGTTTTTGAAATTGATTAATTTAATTCATTATATTTATCCAAAGCAAACCAGCATATTACCATGAAAACACTTTTTAAACTTACTTTTTTCGGCCTATTGTTTTTTGCCATTCAGGCCATTTTAGCCTTGGATTTGGCGGGTTTTGAAGGGCTGAATATCTCTCCTTTATTTTGGGTAATAGGCATTTCTACGATGCTTTTCTTAGCCTTTTTGCTGTTCAAGAACATAGTTAGATTACTAAGAAAGAAAAAAATTTAGGCCTCCAATATCTGAAAATTCATTATCTTTAAGAAGAATAATCTATTTAATGATGGACATACAAGCGGAGAAAACGGCTTTAATAAAACGTCTTGAACAAATTAATGATATATCTCTTATCAGGGCATTGAAACATATGGTTGACTTCGGTGTCAAAAGCTCAAAGGGCCCCATTAGTATCCAGCAATACAATGAGGAACTCGATCAGTCAGAGGCTGAAATAGAACGCGGCGAATCTGTTGATCATGAGTCGTTGAAGAAGCAAATGAAAGGATGGTAAAAAAGGATTTACCAATCGTCATATGGAATAAAAGGGCTGTTAATAATTTACAAAAAGCTTACAAATACATAAAAGAGGATTCTCCGGCTAATGCCAAAAAAGTTCGTAATGCAATTATCAAAATGGTAGATAACTTGCCATCCAACCCGGAGAAACACCCATTAGATAAGTTTAAAATTAATAATCCGGGTAATTACCGGGCTTTTGAAAAATACTCCTTCCGCATAGCCTACAAACACACAACCAAGGAAATCAGGATACTCCGTTTCAGGCATACAAAACAAGAACCTCGAAAGTATTAGAGTAGCAGATTCTTTTCCAATAAACAAACGTCACTCAATTAATTATTCATAAAATCGGATCTGCCTATATTAATAAAACTCAAATATTCATACCTATCTTTTTGAACTGCCTTAATGATCAAACCCCAAAAAGGGTATTGTAAAAATCAGACATTGTTATAATTAAACTCATTGAATGCACATTCGACAATTTAAGCTTTTTACGCCGCCATTTGAACTATCGTTTTATTCACATTCATTATTGCAAAGGTGGCCGACAGTTCAAAATTGCCAAAAGACTACGCCGCCAAGCTCTGCCAATAGCCCTGGCTTGTTAGCCGTACGTTTCCTATTTGTCATTTTTTCCTTTTCCGGCCTTTTATCTGGCAAAATGATGCAAAATTTAAAACGATAATCCTTATGGCTTATTCCAAAAACAAACCAAACGAAAATGAATACAATCATTGGCTAATCGAAGACTGCCCACAATCAAAACTAGCCGCCAAAGGTCCGGACAATTTAACTGATTCTGAAATACTAGCTATGATCATTGGGAACCAAAATATGATACAATCCGTGCAAATCGCCAGAAATTTACTCAATCATGTAAACGGGGATCTCATAAAATTGTCACAATTATCTATTGCAGAACTCATGAAAATTGACAACATCGGCAAAGCCCGTGCCCACAGAATTTTCGCAGCGCTGGAGCTAGGCCGTAGAAGGATCGCATCACCAGCAGAGCCTATCACCAAGATAACTGCCTCCAGAGATGTATATAACTACATCAAGCGTGATTTGCTAGATGCCCAATACGAATCATTTTGGATACTCACGCTTAGAAGAAACAATTCAATCATTAAGAAATCGCTCATATCCACGGGTGGCATTTCCGGAACACTAGCCGATCCTAAAAAAATCTTTATCGAAGCGCTTGAAAATCGTGCATCAGCCATAATCTTAATCCATAATCACCCATCTGGTACCTTAAAACCAAGTGAGGCTGACATTCGACTTACATCCCAACTAAAAAAGGCCGGAGCATCGTTAGAGATACCGGTATTGGATCATGTGATATTTGCTAATGGTGGATATTTTAGCTTTGTTGATGAGGGTATTCTGTGATGGATACCTTCTAATCGAGGTGAAAATTCAATTACACAATTATCTGTCATCTCAATTTAACCTCAATCATACTTTAACCCTATTTAAGTTCCCTAATCACTTTGACCGGTCCCGACCCAATTTTTCATTTCTTATTCCTGCAGAATGAATACCTTGTGCCTTCTATTATAATAAGTAAGCAATCATAAAATTCATTTCGTTGCTCTGTCAAACAGTTTTTCATACTTCGAGCTTTTTTCGATGCTGCTTTGGCATCCATTTTTATTTTTCTTTTCAAATCCTATTGCTGTCCAAAGGTAGATCCTTCATTGGAAAACGAACAAGTACATTATAAAATATCTCCATCCCTTTAGGGTAGTATATTTTACCGGCTTTGCCTTCCATTTAACTGTTCTTGTTTCCTCTTCGAATCTTATACCCGGCCATCAATTAAATTTTCAACTTAAAAAAATAATATCATGGAAGCAAAAGTATTCGCATCAGGAAATCTAGGAAGCAACGCAAAAGTAGTTAACTTCAAAAATGGCAACGCAGTCATCCAATTTTCAATTGCCACCCATAATTACTATTACAACAAAGACGGCGAACTTATTCAACAATCAACCTGGCATGAGTGTAAAAAATATGTTAAAAAAATCAATCAAAATTTGATTGATGCGCTCGTTAAAGGCGCACATATCTCAGTTTTCGGTGTCCTTAAATACGAAGAATTTGACAAAGCAGTCACCAAAGTGAAAAATGTAAAGATTAAAAGGGCTTTTATTGAAGTGAAGGAGTTGGATATTGAATAATCTTTTCACTCATTAAAGGGAAGCCGGCGCTTCCCTTTTTCTGTCGTTTGGGTTAACGCAATATTTTATATGCCCTGAATACAAATTTAGATTTTCGCCCAACTAAAATAAACTTCAAGCCATCCGTAGGCACTTAGTCAAAATTAATCAATTCCTAAAAGAAAAAAACCTGGCAATTAATAGGGACCTGCCTGGTAATTTGACTTTTCCTTGCCCTGATAAGTTTGGTAATGAAGAAGATTTTAAAGAATTAGCCAATCAGTTTGAAGCATTCCATCCCTATAAGGTAAAATGCAAAAATGACGCCGATGATTTTAGTCAGCTGATAAATATTCCGGAAATTCTTATAGAAGTACGCGGTTCTTGGATTTGGATATCAGGTGACACCAAAACCTATATAAAGATCAAATTAAATCAACAGAAACTGATGAGTACTACAAACAAGGCTTTAGCAGATCAATAGGTATGTGGTACCTTTCTCCTAAAGGATCTTGCAAAAAATCATCTATTGATATTTCTATAGACGAAATTCACAGTTTATATAGTTCTCATCTAATCATATCAATACCAATGAAAACAAAGCTAAACAATCTACAGGGGTTCTTAATATCCCTATTTTGTTCATTTCTGAATTAATGAAGTTTAATAACATCAATAAAGCTACGTATCCAACGAATATTCATGGCCATAGACATGGCCCGAAGTAGGGTTGCATCCCCTTCGGAGCCTTTCACTAAAATAACCTCCTACGGAGATGTAGATGATTGTATCAAAAGAGACTTATTGAGACAAATAGTATATAGACCATAGTCTTGCGGAAAAACTCAAGTCGGATTTTAACAAGCAACCTACTTGGACAATAATTGTTCATTCGATATAAGCTCACTGCAATTTGATGAGTTAATTATTGTTCTTGAACAATTGGAAAATAAATTTTCCAAGACCCAAGGGGTCAAATGTCCTCTTTGGTAATTGCATATTTGGTTAAAGATATACTATATTAAATTAGGGTCTGAAGAGCGTTCCTTTAAACAACGGATTTAGAATTAGGTTGACCTCACCTTTTTCGAAATCTTATTTAATTAAACCGTTTGTTCAACATCTTAAAGATAAAGCCTGGCGCGTAACGGGACATCATCTTTAGCTGGCTGGATTGCCCTGGCGTGATCTCCAGCTTGTTTGATCTGAGCCCTTTGGCTAAAGCACCGGCAACCACTTCCGGTGCGATCATTTTTTGACCTTTGAACTCTGTGACCATTTCAGTATCCACCCAAGGTGGCATTAATTCGAATACCTTAACCGTACTTCCTTGCAACTGATATCTCAAGGAGCGGGTCCAGGAGTGCAGGCCCGCCTTAGTGGCGCAGTAAATAGGAGCAAGGGCCAAAGGGACAAAAGCCAAGCCGGAGGACACATTCACTATAGCGGATTCCGCTTTTAATTTTAATCCTGGTAAAAAATGATGTACCATGCGTATTGGCCCAACAAAATCGATATTGATCTCTTTCTCCTGTTGGGCTATTGATTGATTTTTAGCCCGGTAGTCTACTTTCTCAAATACACCGGCATTATTAATCAAGATATCGATTCCGCCATGATCTGCCTCCATGGTGTCTACCAAGGCAGCAATCTGCTCATCCCTGGTCACATCACAAACCTGAATATGGAGCTTAGGGTTGACGGATTGGGCACGATCCAATTTATCTTTATTTCGGCCGGAAATAATAACCTTGACACCTTGCCAGGAGAGTTCTTGGGCTATGGCTAGGCCAATTCCTGATCCACCTCCGGTAATTATGGCTTTTTTATACTTAAGATTCATGATGAGTAATTTTGTCGATTTAAATATGGTTGCACTTTGCAACTGTTTAGTCCGTAACGATAAGTATACTGTCAAACGGATATCTTAATGATTTTTAAATATTGCAGAGCGCAATCAGTTGCAATATGCAATTAATTTTTAATTATCGAAAATAACTTTCAAAACATTAGCAAATCGAATAGATTTGATCCATGAAAAAGCGCTCTAACTGTCCCATATCATCTGCTTTGGAAATCCTGGGGGATAAATGGACCCTGTTGATCATCCGAGATGCACTATTCCGGCAACGAACCACTTTTGGAGAGTTTCGTTCCTCCCCGGAGCACATTGCTAGCAACATTCTGGCAGCCCGCCTGCAGAAACTGGTGGAACTAGGCATATTTAAAAAAATCCCGGACAAAGAACATAAACTGAAGATCCATTATCAGCTTACGAAAAAAGGTCGAGATTTGAAAGACGTCTTATTGGCAGTCGGGAGCTGGGGCCACAAGCACCTGGATAACACGCTCGATATGTTGAAAAAAATAAAGATGAGTTGATGTGAGAACGATTATATGGTATACCCCAAAACTGGGTGTGGAGTTTTCTCTACTCACATATTTCTTTTGAAAACCGATCAAAGCATTTTAAAATGCGAATAAATAAGTCTATTTCGTGAAAGCTGCTTTAACTGCTAGCTGATGGTGAATGTCTCAACTCGGCTGAAAACAGTCGGTCAATCAGAATTAAAAAAGTCTTGGAAAACGACGCTCAAGATTGTCAACAGGCCCCATAGTTTTAACACCATTACTGTTAATTGGCCCGGCGGGAAATTTTATTTTCATTTATTGGTTTTAGTACAATTAGAGTGTTGGGGAAATTGTGAAGAGAAGTCCAAACTACTGGACTTCTCTTTCCTAATTATTCTTCTCCGAGAAATTCACAATCCGGACTGAACATCAGGCGAATGGATATGCTATCAAATTCACCAATATCTTCGTCCTCTGTTTCCTCTTCAAAATCATTTTGGCCCATTTCAATTGTGATAAGGTATTTTTCCGATTCCGGGGTCTCCACAAATGCGCTGCCTAATATGTCAGATTCAGGATACTCCTGATTTATCAAATCTAAAATACATTGCTCCACCTCACCTATTGGAATAGACGCGGTTGTCAAAGTCCAGGCGCCATCTTTGCTAAAGTTTGCGATCTTCTCGAGATTGTCATGCTCGAAGGTTGCTTGAAAACTCTCTTTTGAAGAACTCCAACTCACATTTCAGGCGCCTTGGTACTTTGACTCAAATGCTTTGGTTACTTTTTTTGGGACTTCCTGATTGGCACCATATGCCATTGCAACGAATAGCATGAAGGCAAAAGTTATGTTTTTCATAATGGTATTTTTAAATTATTATGACATTTAATTGAGATGTCCTTTTTAATCGGGTACAATTATGCCGCTACACGCGTATGAGACCTGTAAATGCAATAGGCTTTTGCTTTCGCCCGCATCAAACGCATTTTTACGGCACTGGCCGACAGATTATACATGGCCTGCAGTTCGCTGATGGATTTGTTGAACAAGTACTTCATTCGCAAAAGTTGCTGATCTTCTTCCGAAATTGCATTCAATGCTTTTTCAGCAATGCCAGATTCAATTTCTTTTTCCATTGCCATGACCAGTTCTTCCTTTGAATGGTCCTCCAGATTCAGGCTACTTTCCAAACCTACATAAAACCGTTTTTTATTTTTTCTTGAATGGTCCGTACAAAAATTGAAAGTTATCGCGTAAAGCCAGGTGGAAAACTTCGCATCTCCTCTAAAAGTGGATATCTTTTCCATTACTTTCAGCATGATATCCTGTGTCAGGTCAGTTGCCTCCTGGGTATTTTTAACAAATGAGAGGCACTTGTTGAAAACCAGCATATAGTATCGGGTATAGAGTTCCTCCATTGCTTTCCGATCGCCCAGTTGAAGTTGCCTTGCAAGTTGTTCGTCTGTAAGCGACGGGTATATCTTAGCATTCATCTTTTAATCTTCCTTATTTTTAATTGATGATGCTAATATGAAGCTTGTAAAGGTTAAATATAAGAGCAGAAAAGCGTATATTAAAAAACCGGTGTAAGACGTATGAGGTACAAGAATTACCTATAAGGCAGGTAATTTGCGTACCGGGGAATGATCTTAACCCATTCAATTTTCAAGGAGTCCCCTTTGAATAGCGTATTTTACCAATCCAGCTGTATTTTTTACTCCTAACTTATCAAGAAGGTTTCTGCGATGGGTGTCAACAGTTCTAATACTGATAAAAAGTCTTTCGGCAATCTCGGCATTTGAATATTCTTCAGCTATTAGTCTAAGGACTTCAACCTCCCGATCGGTCAATGGCGTCCCTTCAGATTTTTTCTTTCCTGCAGCAGACGGATTTGTAATATGCTCGAGTAATTTTGCTGAAACCTGGTTGCTAAGATATGTGTCGCCATTTGCGACGGTATGTATAGCATTGATCATTTCATCTTTTCCTGCATTTTTGAGAATGTAGCCGTTAGCGCCGGCCTCAAGCATTTTCACTATATAGTTTTTATCTCCATGCATTGATAAGGAAAGTACTTTGACATTTGGATAATCATTCTTAACCTCGGCGGTCATCTCAATTCCGTTGGTTTCTCCCATGTCAATGTCCATCAGAATAACATCAATGTCATTACTCTTTAGGGTATGGCGGATCTCATTGGCACTGCCGACGTCATCAATTACCTTAATATATTGCTCCTTATTGAGCAATTCCGCCAGCCCCTCTCTGAACATTTTATGATCATCAGCGATCAATACATTTATTTGTTTCATTTTATTTTCAATTTAAAGGGATCTCCACAGTGGCGGTCATGCCCTTATTCGGATGTGAATCAATTATAACCTCCCCAGCCAGCGCCTTAACTCTGTTTCCTATGTTTAATAAACCAATTCCCTGGCTAACCTTATCCGGGTCAAAACCCTTGCCGTCATCTTCATACATTAGTTGTATGTTTTGATCACGTTTGATTAATTGCAAGGTGATTTTTTTGGATTGGCCATGCTTCAGGGTGTTGTTAATTAATTCCTGACTAATTCTATACAATCCAAGCTCTGTTACTTCATCCAGCCGTTTATTTAAACCGGAGTTGATAAAAACCACCCCAACACTCTTTGTCTTGTCTATTTTTTCACAGAGCGTTTCCAACGCCTCTATCAGACCAAAATCAGACAGCACTTTGGGAAGTAAGTTGTGTGAAATGGACCTCAGGTCATTGGCCGCTTCATCAATCATCTCATACGATTTACGGAATTTTTCTCCCAGATCATGGTTCAGGCTTTCTATGTCGTCTTCAATATTGGCCAGATTCATTTTTACTGTCGACAAAATAGGGCCTATACCATCATGTATTTCCCGAGCCAGTCTTTTTCGTTCCAGTTCCTGTCCTTCCAGCATGGAATTAAGGGCATCGTGTTCCGCGTCTTTAATTGAAGTGATATCAGTAATAGTAATGATTATACCATCGGGTATCATTCGTCCTTTACAGGTTAAATACTTGTTGCGAAAATGAATTTCTTCGATATCGAAATCTTTACGGGATACAACCAGGCAATGTTCAATGGACTCTTTTAGCTCTTTCAATTCACTAACTACTTCCAGGATTTCCATCTCCACTATTTCATTCACCTTCATTTTTAAATCTAAAAGCGTCAATGCCTGCGTATTGGCAATAGTAATATATCCCTCAAGATTAATGGCAACGATGCCGTAAGGCGCTCCTCCTAACACCGAAAGGAGGAAATCATGACTTACTGTAAATCCTCGGTTAAAAATCATAAGCCCTTGAAATGTTTTGCTACAAGTACGGTTACATCTCCATACTCTCGGCGAAATTCGTTAAAAACAAGATTTGCCATGCTCTGGGCACCTATTGACTGATCTTCGTCCAGCCAAAGGCTGGATTTGATCCCGTCTGTGCACAATATGAAATAAGTATCCTCAGTTAATTCAATCTTTTTTGTTTCCAAGGAGGGCAAATAGAATTGTCCCACGGTGCCTTCATGATTATGAAGATACGACATTTCTTCGCCCAATACATAGGCATGGGTATCTCCCACACCTAAGTATGATAAATAACCCGACGCTATTCTAGCCAAAGCAATGGTAGCCCCACGATCAATTTTACTTTGTTTTAAAATTTTGTGACAGTTTTCAACCAGCTCTTCCAGTGGTAGCCGGTAATGCCGAAGCAAATACTCTTTGACCAGAATAGCTGCGGCGTGGGCGGGATACCCCCCTCCACTACCATCAATCACCGCCATTAAGACCTTATTCCCGTCATATTCTCTGATTAGAAATGCATCACCATTGATTGCATACCGCTCGTCCACCATGCTCACCACACCATATGCTATTTCATAATCAGGTATTGGAAGAAATTTTCTTAAAATTACTTCAGTCCCTTTTTCCCTGTCAGTTTTGATCTCAAACTCATCTACGGACCTTTCCGCCACATCCAGTCCTATACCCAGGCTGACTTTTTCACTGGAATACCCATTGCTTATAGCGAGTTTAAGATTTTCAATGCCAGAACCGTAGTCCTTGATGGTTACAGTGAGTGCCCGTTCGCTGTTTGGAAAGGAGAAAATAGCTTTACCCTCCCCGACATAGCTGATGACGTTCCGGGCAATTTCTGACACGGCCCGGGCCAATTCCGAACTTTTAGCAACCTCAAAGCCCATCTCGATAGCTTTACTAGATGCCCATTCCGAAGCGAGTCTTATATCATTAGCAGCCAATAGCGATATGGTGTGAAATTTTTCCAATTTATTAACAATCAATTTTTACTATTTCCAGACCTTTTCTGCCAAGGTTTCGTGTATCCCGGGTTTTTTACCACATCCACCGGAACGTTATGCTGTTTCTGCATTAACAATACGTTAGGATACCATTAGCCTGATGCCGCAATATATGACTTTCATGCCTTCCGTTTGCAGCGCCCTGGTGACCTTTGCCAACTTTTCAGTTATCGCTGGATCCATCATGTTAACATTACTGAGGTCAATGATGATAACATTTGTTTCGGAGGTGGAGGCTATCGCGAGTAAAAGATCCACAGCAGATTTAATCCGTGCAGGATCAAGCGTTCCAAATAAGCTTGCATAAAGACAGTCGTCCACAATTTCGTTTATAACAATTGGGACTTCCCCTCCTATTTTTTTTTGACTTGTTGCTATCTTGTCCTCAGATGATTCTTTTAGTCCCTGTTTTTCTTGTTTTGCCATGGCGAAATGTTTGATAAATAAGGGAATTTACTATGTAAGTTAATACTTCCTGATCGACCTAACCAACCGACCATACAATTTATTGCATGTGAGCAGTATCTATCTGTTGTTTAAGCCCCCATCTTGAAATTGCCGGATCTTCAGATCCCTGATCTTGTTTTTTAACCTGTTCATCTTTTTAATATACCTCTTCACCACTGCCTGAACTTCTCGATCGGGGCGCAACATAAGCTCCTTCACCAGTTGATTGATTCGGTCTATAAGCGAATCAATCTCTTTATTATAGTCCATTTTTAATTCCATTTTACTTTAGACGGCTGATTGGTTTTAGGTCACACCTATACAAACGATTTCTATGATTGGCGGCCTTAAGGGTTAAATTTTACTACCTCGGGACATATTTATATTTGTCCAATACATCAGTTTTAGCGTTGCCTTTTCTTGTCTTCTGACCTTTTAAGCCTGTGCATGCGAAACTTCCTTAATCCCCAGCGTCCTGAATAGTAGGTGAGAATAGAAAATGGAATTGAAATAACTAAATTTCCAACCAAAAATCTTCTCGTGTAGTCAAATATTTGGTTTAAAAGCTCAAACCTGAAATGGATTACAGTCTGATTATGAAAAATCAGATCTCCTATCTTAATGCTAAGCCAGTATAATGGTATTACCGTCCAGACATTCCAAATGGCCATAGCGATAAAAACAGCTACTTTATTGACGTTCTTAAAAATTGCAACAATCAAAATACCCAAAAAAACACTGATCCCTGGAGTAGGCAAAATAGCCACAAAAGTCCCCAAAGCATAGCCCAGAGCCACCGACCTATCGGACGTTTTAAACTTGATAACATCTACAAAGTGTCTTTTTAATCTGAATCGAAATTTACGTAATTGATATTTTAATAGCTGTCTCATGGCTGGTGGTTGTGGAAATTATTTTCACAACCACTTTTTTCGTTTCATATAAATCAATGACCCTAAACCGATAACCACCATAACCACCAGGGTGATAAAATAGCTATATTTATAGCCTAGCTCAGGCATATTATCAAAGTTCATTCCGTAAACCCCCGCGATGAAGGTCAGCGGGATGAAAATGGTAGCCACCAGGGTCAATACCTTCATGGTTTCGTTCATTTTCTGGCTTAGAGAGGCAAAATAAATATTAGTAAGACCTTCCAGCGTTTTCAGGGTTGCATCTGTCTCCTCTATAGCCGCGGTGGCCGAATTGCCCAGGTCTTTAAAGTATCTTAGATTCTGCTTGTTAATGAGGCCGGTACGTTCATTCATAATGTTTAGCAAGGCTTCTTTAAACGGACCAAGGGCCTTCTTAATGACTTGTGCAGATCTCTTAAGTGCTTCGAGCGAGACCAAGGTGGATCTATCTGGATTTTCGAATACAGCATTTTCAATTGTTTCTATCACTTTATTAATTTGATCGATGGTTTCAAAATAATTATCGAGAATAGCGTCCAGCAGTTGTCCAAGCAGGTAGTCGCTTTCTTTCCTTCTAAGAAGTCCCAGTCCTTCTGTAAGCCTGTTACGAATCCCGTCGAAGTGATCCCCGATCTCCTCCTGGAATGAGATAACGTAATGAGGCCCCAGGACAAAAGACAATTGCTCTACCTTCAATTCACCTAATTCCCCTTTTAAGATGGACTTAACACTTAGAAACAGATAATAGTCATATTCTTCCACCTTTGGACGTTGGGTGGTATCCAGGATCTGACGGATAGTCAGCCTGTCCAGATTAGTCGCCTCTCCGATTTGCCTTATAATTTTAACATCATGTATTCCATGGAAGTTAAGCCAGTAACTTTTTCCGTCAATTGGGGCCTTAGTGAATCCAAACTCTTTTAGCTTTTCTATTCTGGTACAAGTTTTCAGGTCGTATTCGTACAACTGGTTCTGTACCTTATCCATTTTTTTCTTACCAATGAAAGTTAATTCAGCTTTGGCCTTTGCTTCTGCTTTTTGATCGGAATAGAGGAAATGGGTCAGGCTACTTAATGTTTTGATACCTCCCAGGAGTAGCTTGTCAGGTCTTATCAAATCTATTGGTTTCATATCGATTTTCTGATTTTAAATTTTACTTTAACTTTTAAGACTAATTTATTGGATTTAGTCACCGCCTACAACAAAAAAGTGACCTTCTGCCAAAATCGCGTCAGAAAGAAAAAAACTAAGACATGCGGAAAATAGTAGTACCCACAGACTTCTCTATTAAGTCCTATAATGCGCTTACACTTGCTAAAAGGATAGCAAAAAAAACAAAAGGCACCGTGCATTTGATCCACGTAGCAGAGTCCATACTTGGAAACTACCCTGATATGGACGGAATGCTGGAAGATGATTTTGATGATTTGTACACCATGACCATGATAGAAAAGCTATGGGATAAATTGTTAGCACTAAAAAATTCTGAAAGCAACCCTTCCGTGGTTATAAAGCCTACTATCAAAGTTGGGGATCCTTATAAGGAAATTAAAAAATTGGTGAAAGAGTTAGATGCCGAACTGGTAATCATTGGGGCTAAGGGTTTCACGGATCCGGAGGAGTTTTTTTTAGGCTCAATAACTGACAAAGTGGTACGATCCATGCCTTGTCCGGTTATCACGGTGAAAGAGGTGGTAGATAAGACAACGTTTAAAAACATTATTTACGCAACAAATATGGAAGAAAGTCATGCACCGCTGATGAATCTGTTGACAAAATTGCAAAATTTATTTAAATCAACGATCCATATAGTAAAGATTAATACTCGGAAAAACTTCAAAAACGACATTGACACCAGGGTGGCGTTGGAGAAGCTTGTTGACCAATACGATCTTAAAAACTATACGCTAAACGTATATAACCATGAGGATGAAGAATATGGCATTGTTTACTTTGCCGACGAAAAAAGGGCAGATCTTATTGCAATGGGTGTTCACGAAAAAAGTGGGTTTCGACGGTTGATCAGCGGGGGCTCTCTTGCTAATCAGGTTACGGACCATACATTTCGGCCGGTCTTAACCTACCGTTTTCAGGCAAAGCAGAAGGAAGCCGGACAATAGCTGAAATTCTTAACAATTGCTTAAAAAGTTTTCTAACCAACATGACCAATTTTAACAAAATACTGGTTCCTTTTGACAATGACACCCGGTCAATCAGAGCCCTGGAATATGCCGCAATGTTTGCCTCAGGAATAGGAGCAAAGATCGTAGCATATCATCTTGCAGATCCGAAAGATTATCACTCCAAACTGGAATTCGAAAAAAAACTCGCAAAATTTATAGATAGACAATTACGTCCCAAGCTTTCGAAAATACAACTCACCTATCCCAATATCCAAAAGATCGAGCTTCAGACTCAGGGATTGGAAAAACCGCTACCCAGACACATTGTTGATTTTGCCATACAAAATGAAATAGATTTTATTATTATGAGAAGTCATGGGTTGCCTGATACCGATGCATGGGAGTCTCATTTTAAAAACACCAATGCTTACAAGGTGATTTTGGAAGCCCCTTGTCCGGTGTTCACTTTCATGCAAATGCCAACTAATCTAAAAATTAAAAACATATTACTTCCACTGGATCTCAGCGAAGGTACTTTATACAAAATTCCGTTAGCGGTAATCCTGGCACAGCAGTTTAGGGCTACCCTTCATCTGATTTCAGGTTCGGAGCATAATGATGATCATGAGGCGCTGAACAAGCAAATGGATAAGACACAGGCCGATCTAAAGGATAAAGGTGTCAATGTAACAAGAAACAGCATATATACAGGTACCTTACACGCAGCCATTGCATTTTTTATTACAAAAATAGATATAGACCTTGTAATTATTATGAGCAGACCTGGGTTCAGGTGGTCTGATCTTTGGGTATCGCCAAAGGCCAAACGCATCATTTCCCATTCGAAAGTACCGGTTTTGAGCATAAGGTCTGACAGGCCTTTTGCGACAGCCATATAAGTTTCAGACAATCCTTCATTACATTTGCAAGCTAGATTTGCAAAAAAAGTCCACTCTTCAGGTCACAAAAATATTATATTTGGATGTGACTATATTTCTGTTTTCAGTCTAAATATAAAAGCCAATGATCGTTATCGGAAGAAAAGATAGGATTGACCTGCCGGAGCTGGGATTGTTTGATATTGAGGCAAAAGTAGACACCGGAGCTTACGGAAACGCTTTACATTGTCACCATATCGAAGTGGTGCAAAGGGAGGGAAAGGATATGCTTTCTTTCGAGGTATTGGATCCTACACATCCGGAATATGAGGGCAAGGTTTTTGTTGTTGAAGATTTCAGTGACAAGCTGGTAAAAAATTCCAGCGGGCAATCGGAGCATCGCTATACAATTAAAAGTACTGTAATTATTTTCAATAAAAAAAGAAAGGCCGAATTCTCATTGGCCGATCGCAAAGATATGAAGTATCCGGTTCTTTTAGGGAGAAAATTCCTTGCCAAGCGGTTCCTGGTTGATGTCGAACAAAAGGACGTTTCATTCAAACTTAAAAGTAAAAAACTATGAAAATTGCAGTATTATCCAGAAATCCAAATTTGTATTCTACCAAAAGGCTTATTGAAGCAATTGATCAAAGAGGACATGAGGGCCGGGTGATCGACCATCTGAAGTGCGATATTATTATGGATGATAAGGGCCCATCGATATTTTATATTGGTGAAAAACTGGCCGATATAGATGCTGTAATCCCAAGAATCGGGGCTTCGGTTACATTTTATGGTACAGCGGTGGTAAGACAGTTTGAAATGATGAAAGTGTTTAGTGCAGTGGATTCATTAGCCATAACGCGATCAAGAGATAAATTGCGAAGTTTGCAGATATTATCACGCTCCGGAGTTCGTATGCCCAAAACAGCTTTCACCAATTATAGTAAGGAGGAAAATAAAGTATTGAAGCATATCGGGGAAGCACCAGTAGTAATAAAGCTTTTAGAAGGGACACAAGGTCTAGGTGTGGTATTGGCGGAGACTAACAAGGCCGCTAAATCAATTGTAGAAGCCTTTGAAAGTCTTAAAACGAGGGTCATCCTACAGCAGTTTATAGCTGAGGCAGGCGGAGCAGATATTCGTGCCTTTATAGTAAATGGTGAAGTGGTAGGGGCTATGAAAAGACAAGGCAAAGAGGGAGAATTCAGGTCTAATCTCCATCGTGGTGGACAAGCCAGTGTCATCAAATTAAGCAGAGCTGAAAAAGCTACTGCTTTAAAGGCTGCTAAAAGCATGGGATTGGCAATAGCCGGCGTAGATATGCTTCAATCCAAGGCAGGCCCCATGGTTTTGGAAGTAAACTCTTCACCCGGCCTTGAGGGTATAGAAAAAGCTACCGGTGTTGATATTGCCGGAAAGATCGTGGAGTATATCGAACAATCGGTAGTTAAAAAAAGAAGGCCAAGGGACAAAGTGAAAGCGTAATGCCTTTTGACTATGGAGATTAATAATATTGAAATTCACCCCGGAGAAAGTAAAAGAGTAGATGTAAACATTGCTAAACTCCCCTCACATTCAGCTATAGATATATCCATCACTGTATCAAGGGCTACCAAACCAGGGCCTGTCCTGTTGTTAATGGGAGGCCTTCACGGGGATGAAATTAATGGGGTGGAAATTGTAAGACGAATAATTGAACAAGGTCTCAACCTACCTGATTTTGGTACAATCATTTGCATCCCAATTATTAATATATATGGATTTATCCATTTTTCAAGATATGTGCCAGATGGCAAGGATGTCAACCGGTCTTTTCCAGGTAATAAGAATGGGTCACTGGCCTCGCGAGTGGCTTATTATCTGATGAAGGATATTCTCCCCAATATCGATTTTGGGGTCGATTTTCACACTGGTGGTGCTGACCGTACTAATTATCCTCAAATAAGATGCGTCATGACTGATCCTAAAAATGAAGAAATGGCAAGCGCGTTCAATGCTCCCTTTACACTTCACGCCAGATATCGTCCAAATTCGCTCAGACAGGCAGCAGCCAAATTGGGTAAAAGAATCCTGGTTTATGAAGGAGGTGAATCTTCCAGATTTGATGAATATGCCATTCAGGAAGGCCTGAACGGAACGATTCGATTGATGAGACATCTGGGAATGATCTCTGTGAAAGTTCCCGAACCTAAATATCAAAATTATTTTATTAAAAACTCTTCCTGGATCAGAGCACGTGTCTCCGGGATGTTCCAAAGCCTGGTATCCAACGGAGAAAGGGTTACTAAAAACCAGTTGGTAGGGTACCTGACTGATCCTTTCGGAGACTTTAAATTATCCATCAAGTCACCGGCCACTGGTTTTATAATTGCATTAAACAACAATCCCATTCTGCACCAGGGGGATGCACTGATGCACATTGGAATAGTGAAATAAATATTTTGGATGTGACCTCCGGTTTTTTTTCAGTCCTAAATTAAAGTAACCCAAAATTTGGTAAGCTATGTTTAAAAGTATTCTCGTGCCAGTTGATTTTACCCCCAAATCTGCCACTGCGCTTAACATTGCGGTAAGTATTGCCAGACAATGCAACGGATATATAGACCTGATGAATGTGGTGGAAGTTCCGCTTGCCGTGCAGGCCATCAATGATGAATATGTAAGTACCGCTTCAAAAGGAAAGCCGCTGCTGGATCACCTGATGGAAAGAAGCAAACGCCGGCTTGAAAAGCTAAGAGACAAAGCAGAAGCACCGGACATTCCTGTCAATATAAAAATCAAAGTTGATCCAAAGCCTGAAAAGCTGGCCGAACTGATAACCGAAAAAACCTATGATCTTATAGTGATTGGAGGTATTACCCATCCGTTTGACGAATTTTTACAAAAGACACATCCTGAGAAGATAGTCGAAATTGCAAAATCTCCGGTGCTTTCTGTGAATGGCCAAATAAGCGGCTATAAACCAAAAAACATTCTATTACCGACCAATCTCACCGATGATTATACCAAGCTCATGCCAAATCTAAAGTCCTTTCTGAAATTGATCGGTGGTGCCCTTCACATTGTATACATAAATACTCCCGGACAGTTTAAGACCACAGAGGAAATAGAACTACAAATAGCACAATTCAAAGAAAGGCATCATCTTGACAATCAAACAAAGTGTTCGGTCTATTCAGAAAGAACTGTTAAAAAAGGTATAATGAAATTCGCCAGTAAAATCAATGCTGATACGATTACCTTATTTTCAAAGCACCAGGATAACTTTTTAAAGATAATCAGAGGAGACGTTACCGAGTTTCTTGTAAATCATGCAACAATACCTGTACTTACCTTTAATCTTAAGACTATGAAATAGCAAAAAATTAATTGACATTTTTGTTTTCGTTAAATGAATTCCGGGCTAATACAAGCGCTTAAAAGTATGGATTTAGCTACATTTTAATTAAATTTTGCATCTTATTCAGGATTTGAGCTCGTAGTGACCAAATTTGGATAAGACGTCTCATTTAAAATGGATTTAGCTGAAAACATAACTAAATTAACTGTGAGTCCGGAAATTCAGGAAGACTCGTTTAAGGACCACTATCATCAACCTCTGCAAAACTGGAAGGAATTCATAAAGTTCCATGTGGCTGAGGACATACAGATCAGGGCGCAATTTCTACTGGAGCTTTCCAACTTTATTGATGAGAAGGTGAAAGCACTGTCTTCAAACCAAAAGGCGGGTACAGCATTAGTTTCCAGTCATAAAGAGGTAATATTTCAACACATTAAGTCCTTTTACGACAAACCTAACACACTACCCTTTGACGAGTTGCATAAGGCATGGCAAGAAAAAGCCAAAGAAATAGTCGCAGAACTTCCGGTAAGGGTTAGTAAGCCTCAGCTTGCCGAGCGTTTTCAAGCTCAGCCGGGAGAAAGGTTGTTGAAAGTCTTCAAATTCTTTAAAAGATGGTTTTTTTATTTTTCCAGGATCCACCTTTACATACTCAACATTTTCCATAAAAACAAAATAAATATTGAGTACTGGCAACATTCACCCAGGTTACGGGGACTTTTTCAACTTCACTTTATAAAAGGTTTTATGGGCAAATGGATGATGCTGGATGATAAAATTGAAAGAGAATTTTGCCGATTGGTGATGGAAATTAAAAAATGGGAAGAAATAAATTGTCTTGTCATTGATCCCGTGGAAATCCCGGATCTGGTGGGTGATTGGTCGGTAATGCATGGCGAGGCAATGGCCGAAATAGAAGCATGGTTTGAAACCACTGTGGTGGAATTTGAAAAAGAATTGGAGCTATCAGGCACAATGGAATACCTGGATAGCCGGCTCGAGCAGAAATCTTTGGATCGCCGCTTTCTTTCGGATGTAAAGAAGTGGAATAGAAACCATCGAAATTGGGTTAATACCTCACATGCCCTTTTTGAGGACTGGCGCTCGGATTTGGAGCTAGGCGGCTTGCATCACTATGTATCCCATTGTATAACATCCCTGACAGAAACCTTTGATCAATGGGCCCAAAAATCAAAAAAGGATTTTTTGAGCCCCATTTTATCATATTTATCCCAGACCAAAAGTAAGTTTACTCAATTAAAAGGAACAGAATTAGCCAAGCTTATATCGCAAACCCGTTACCAGATTAAGAAAGCCCTGGACCTTGAAATGATCAAGCCACTACAGGAAAGGCTTACAAAAAATACAATGCTTAGCCACATGGACAAAGTGGAGCATCTTCTCAGAGAACGGATAAAATCACTTCAACAGGCATACGCGGCGGTTAAATCAGCAAGCTTTGATCAAGCGCTTGATTCAGATGAACTTTATAGCGTGTCTAACTTTGAGCTCATTTCATTTGAGATTCAGCCCCGTTATGAGGAAAAACTGGATAACATAAAGAACGAGTTACTTATCGTGGTCAATGAATTGTTGATACAGGCAGGGGATGTGGATGAAGTAGTTACTTTTACGCTGAATACCGCTCTGGATAATCTTAAAAATGAAAAATCTAATTCAGAAGAATGCGAGGGGATTATCAACGAAGGCTTTGACCGGGCATCTCAAAAGGTTAAGGAGGTTGATCAAAGATTAGAGGAGATTCTAAAAACATGCCGGAATGAGTTTATCAGCACCTTAGATCAGCTTAAAACTAGTATATGGGACTTAACCGAAACGGAAAATGTCTCAGCAATTCGAATGAGAATCAGCAAGGCCAAAGCTATCAGGCAATCTATAGCGCTAAAACATCGACTATTATCGACACTTAAGAAGTTGATTAAAATGTTGGCACTAAGGATAACAGAAGCCTGGAACCATGTTCAGTCCTGGCGAAAGCAAATCGAGCAAATGCTAATTCCTTCGGCTTCTTCCGCGGTTCCCTCCCGAGATGTTTCTGATTTCCTTAACGAGTCAAACCAAATTATAGAAAACCTGCCAGTGATTTACAGGAGACTGTACACTATAGAGCCACTGGTAGAACCGATGCTTTTCGAAGGTAGGGAAAAGGAAATAGAAACTGTTAATAAGGCCTTCGACCAATGGCGCCAGGGAAGGTTTGGTTCCGTACTGATCTCCGGAGAGATGTGGAGTGGTCTCACCTCACTGATTAACTATCTGCTTTCTCAAAATAATTTTCCTCATCCGATCCATAGACACATATTTGAGGACACCATCACAGAGCCTGGGGAATTATATAGTTTGTTGGCAAAAATATTCAATAAAGACAACTTTCAATCCATCTCCGAGGTGGTTGAGTATCTCAATACCTCCGACAAGAAAATTATTATCCTTGAAGATTTGCAACACTTGTACCTGCGTAAAATAAACGGCCTGAAAGCTTTGATGGAATTGATAGAGATCATTGCAGCCACTCATAAGCGGGTATTCTGGATAGCTACTTTATCATCTTATGCCGCCCAGTTTCTTGAAAAAAACATCCATATATCCGGTTTTTTTAGCTACCCCATAAGTTTAGCAGATTTTTCAGCGGAGCAAATCAGCAATCTTGTGATCAAAAGAAACAGGATCAGTGGATTTAAGATCCTTTTTGAAGCAGGAAAGAGTGACCTGAAAGATAAGAGGTTCCTCAAACTTGATGAAAATGGAAAGCAAAACTTTTTAAAGACACGCTTTTTTAAAGAGCTGAATAGCTTTGCCAGGCACAATGTGAGCCTGGCCCTTCTGTATTGGTTACTATCTACCAAAAAAGTCACTAAAAACACCATAATTATTTCCAATTTCAAAAAATTGGATTTGTCATTTTTACTTTTGCTGTCAAGTGAACGGATATTTGTTTTGCATTGTCTCATTCTTCATGACGGATTGAAAGCGGAGCAGATAACGGAGGTGCTTTCATTACCCCCACAACAGGTAAATATGTTATTACTAGCCATGGAGGAGGATGGCATACTGTACCAGGATAAGGAGGTATTCATGGTTCACCCCCTGGTTTACCGGGGCGTCATTCAATTGTTAAAATCCAAAAACTTATTGTACTGATGAAAGGAATTGGTATTTACATTTGCTTACTGCTACTATTTTGTTGCTATGACACAAACGGGCAGGAGGACTCCACAACCACAGCTGTTATTGACACGCTAAGCGCAACTCAAAGTGAACAGCCCCCGGACACTGTCAGCCAGTTGGAGGTTGAAACGGAAACTTCCAAGAAACTAAATGTAGAAGCTCCGAATGTAAGTGACCTCTTCTCTGCATATAAAATCTTCTGGACAATTGTTTTTTTAGTAGCAGGCTACTTTGTTATCAAGTTTCTGTCTTTTGTACTAAATGTCCTTGCAGAGCGTAGCGCCAAATACCGGATTACGTTTAAAGGGGCTATACCTCTTATCAAGATTTTTGGCTGGATCCTGGTCATCTTTGTGATTATAGTAGGAATATTTCGTCCTCCTGCAGCTACTATCCTGGCCTTTTCCGCCTCCGTTGGTGTGGCAGTGGGTTTTGCATCTCAGGATCTCCTTAAAAATATCTTTGGAGGGATGATCATACTCTTTGACCGCCCGTTCAAGTCCGGTGACAAAATCGAAATGGGTAAATACTATGGAGAAGTAGTGGAGATCGGATTACGATCAACACGCATTGTTACTCCCGATGACTCACTGGTAACCATCCCAAATGGTGAAATAATGAACAGTTCCGTTTCCAATGCTAATTCAGGGGAAGCCAACTGCCAGGTTGTGGCTGAGATTTATCTTCCGGTAGATGTGAATACAATTCATATCCGTGCCATAGCCACTCAGGCAGCCAGTGTCTCAAAATATGTTTATCTCAACAAGCCAATTACTGTTTTGTTTTTTCATGAGGTCAAAGAACGGAGATCCTTTCTCAAAATGCGGCTAAAGGCATACGTAATGGATATCAGGGATGAATTTAAATTCAAAAGTGATATGACCGAACTGGTCATAAGGGAGCTGGTCGCTGAAGGGATAATGCACGGAGATGATGTAAAAGAGAAGTTGATTTGATCTGTTAAGTCAAGTTTTAAACAGAAACTTAGAAGAACTGGAAGAATAGGGCTAAAATGCTTAACCAACCTTGCTACCATTAAATGTAGTGATCTCCATAGCCGCGCTGGCAATTTCAAGCTTGCCTTTGCTTTCACGGATACTTTCCAGTATTTTTTTGAAGAGTAAATCCTTGGTGCCTCTTCTTTTCTTAAAATCTACTACATATCTCAACGTAAAGGTGATCCAGTTTTCGTCGAATGACATGTTTATCATAGGTTTAATCTGCGCATTTTCCACATATAATTCTTTTGTAAGACGACTCCAGGATTGCTCACAACTTTTTGCAAATTCACCTAATTCTGTGAGAAGAATTTCAGAAAAAAGGTTTTGCGCATATTGATGATCACTACTTTGTTTTAATGGAATGGCGATTTCGTCCCACAAAAAAGGAAAATCACCCGAATAATTGGATACAGGTTCCTTGAATATAAAGCTGTTAGCTACTCTGACCATTTTTCCGTTATAAAGATCACCATTTACCCAATCGCCGATCTCCATAACGGTGGTACGTAAAATACCGATATCTACTACATCTCCTTTGACCCCTCCCAGCTGTACACGGTCACCTACTTTATAAAAATTACCAAATATAATCGCGAGAAAGCCAGCAATACTTACAATCACCTCCTGAAGGGCAAAGGCAATCCCAGCGCCTGCAACTCCCAGTGCCAGGGTTAAACTGGAGAGCCTGTAATTGAAGATTACCATGGCAACTATGATGAAAATCACATAGCTGGAAAAACTTATAAATTTACGGGCGGTGTACCGTGTTGAATTATTTTTGATATACCCACCCAGCAGCCGGTTGATTAGTCTGGCTAATACAAAGATGACAATAAAAACAAGCGTGGTATAAAAGATATTTATAAGCACCGGGTCTTCCAGACGAAATCGATCCGGTAGTTGATCCCTTAAGGTTTTGCTCTGAATTTCAAGTACCATGATCTATTAAGATAAATTATACTGAGTTTCTCATCTAAAATCCAGGGCAGCATAAAAGCTTTCTCAAAATAACCCTTTACCAAACGTTCTGGCCCTGTTCGGGGGATCCAGTAACAAATTTCAGAAATAAACATTTGCTATTGAGACTGACCTTCCGGATAAAGGTCACTAAATTTTTCAATTTTATTGTGACTGGTGCCGGCTTTTATAGTCTTAATTAAAAGGCGCCAAAAACGAAATGAAAAAAAGTATATATATATTCCGTCAGCCAGCCTCACGGGTATTCTGTAACCAGACCGATAGTTTCGTGATTCCACGAATCCGTCTATTTACATTCTTAGTTAAACTATGAGCCGAAAAGACTTTAAAACGTTAAGCGATGAAGCTTTGGTTGATCTGCTCCTGTCTTCTAGAAATTCAAAAATCTTTGAAGAAATTTATGATCGATATGCACGAAAAGTATTTGGCAAATGTTTGAGTTTTACCAGAGATAGGAATGAGGCTGAAGACTATACGCACGATATTCTGGTAAAAGTTTATATGCACTTATCTTCTTTTAGAAAAAGTGCCAGGTTTTCTACCTGGCTTTACGCTATTACTTACAATCATTGTGTAAGTAAGCAGAAGTTAAGCAAAAAAGAAAGAGAAATGAGGGAACAGTATTTTATGGAGGTGAATGAAGGAGAAAAAGAGCCAGGTGATGAAGATTTATTTCAGATCCAGACGGAAAGATTAAAATTTCTGATGGATATGATGGTGCCCGAAGAGAGGATGCTGCTATTGTTAAAATATCAGGATGGTCTCTCAATAAAGGAACTTTCTGAACTTTTTAATTTGAAAGAAAGTGCAGTAAAGATGAGGTTAAAGCGAAGTAAAGCGAAGTTGCTCACACTATATAAAGATAAATACGCTCATAATGTATTTTAAAATCACGGATAATGAACATGCATAAAGAAAATCCATTTAAGAAACTTGAGGCTGAAAGAGAACTTCCGGAAAATCTGAAAGAAAGGGTTATGAACAGTATTGGGATCGCTGAGATGTTATCCGGATTTACAGAGCTGTTTACCGTCAACCTCGCTGAGACGGCAGTTAAAATGATTCCTAAGGAAGAATTTGATCCCAAAGTCAGAAAAAAAAAGAGAAAAAAGAACGGAGGAAAGAGTGACCAGGATGTGGCTTCTTAGTCCCAAACATATTACCACATGAAAAATCCTGAAACAGAGGAATTCAAACAACATTTGAAAAAGTAAGAGCAAACCTAAATCTCATATTAAAAATCATGGAAAAAATTACAGACTGGACCCAGATAGCGATGGAATCGTTAGTTGCTTTGGGTCAAAAAATCATGACCGAAGTACCTAATATTCTAGGGGCTTTATTTCTTATTTTACTAGGCTGGATCCTTGCAAAGATCGTTTCTTTCATTGTCAGCAAGGCACTCGGGGTAGTAAAATTTGATAAGTTATCCGAAAAAGTGAACATTAGGGAAATACTTGACCGGATAAACGTTACCACCACTCCATCAAAGATAATAGCCAAGTTTGTTTATTGGGTCATTATCTTGCTGTTTTTTGTTACAGCTTCCGATACACTGGGGTGGTTCGTAGTTTCAGAGTCTATCAGCGATTTAATCCTGTATTTGCCTAAACTTCTCAGCGCCATCGTTATTTTTGTAATTGGCTTTTACATTGCCAATTTTGTCAGAAGCGGGATAAGAGGTATTTTGGATTCTTTATTGGTATCTTCAGGCAGAATGATCAGCATTTTTGCTTATTACCTGATCCTTATTGTCATCACACTGACAGCACTCAACCAGGCAGGAGTAGATACCACCGTGATCACTTCCAATGTTACTTTGATCCTTGGGGGCATTTTGCTGGCTTTCGCCATTTCCTTTGGCTTAGGATCCAGGGATGTACTGGTTAATATTCTATCCGCATTTTATACAAAAAACAATTTTGAGACAGGACAATATATAGAGATTGGACAAATAAAAGGCGAAATTGAGAAGATTGACAACATCTCTTGTACCGTAAGAATAGCGGATGGTAAAATGGTGGTTCCAGTCAAAAAGTTGATTACAGAGGAGGTAAAAATAGTTGAACAAAAAATCTCTCATAATTAAACAATGAAATTCCAGGAGCTGCTTGAATATAAACTCATCTCGATAGGTGATTATAGCGTTACGTTGTTTCATCTGATTCAGGTGTCTGTTCTGGTGCTTATATCCTGGATCATCATTTGGATAGCACGGCGGATTATCAAAAAACAAATCAGGTCCGGTCGTTTTGATGAAGGTAGAGGCGACGCCTTTTTTCAGATACTTCGTTACGTAATTATTGTCATTGCCTTATTTCTAGGGCTTGATGCCGTAGGTGTCAAGCTTACCTTGTTATTGGCCGGATCAGCAGCGCTGCTTGTAGGAATTGGTCTTGGGCTTCAGCAGATTTTCAATGATATCGTTTCCGGCGTTCTTTTACTTTTTGAAGGGACAATAAGTATCGGGGATATTGTGGAAGTCAACAATATTGTTGGGAAGGTTAAAAGAATCGCTATACGAACGTCAAAAATTGAAACCAGGGATCGCATCATTATTATTGTTCCCAACTCCAAACTGGCTAATGACAATGTCACCAATTGGTCTCACAACCGGGTTCTGACCCGGTTTAATGTTACGGTAGGGGTGGCTTATGGATCCGATGTAAAGCTGGTAATGCAAGTGCTTCAACAGGCGGCCATGGAGCATCCTGATGTTGCAAAAAACCCTGAACCTTCGGCCCGGTTTATTGACTTTGGTGAATCATCGCTGGATTTTGAACTGCTTTTTTTTAGCAGCAAGATGTTTGAGATCGAATTTGTTAGAAGTGACATCCGGGTGATCATTGATCGGAAATTCAGGGAGAATAATGTGACCATTCCATTCCCACAACGTGATCTGCATTTAAAAACTGCGGTACCTTTACCTGTTAGGAACGGATAACCGTGCTTTGAGATAAAAGAGCTTCCATAAATTTAGATGATGAGAAGATTGTTTTTAATAACAACAGCTATATTAATTAGCCAATTTGTTGTCGCCCAATATCATGAGACTATCAGAACCGCCCGTCCGGGACAAGCCTTCGGGCCCTTTACAACGGGCAAAAACGTTTTCCAGATTCAAACCGGATTGACCTATGCAGACTTTGAAAATACCGACGTAGATCAGCAAGGGGACAACCTGGAATATACAGCCTCCCTGCGGTATGGAATCCTTGAAAGCTTTGAGGTCAGATCGGCTTTCAGGTTACGCCATGACAAAATCACATTGGCAGATAAGAGTTCCCGGCAATTAAATGGACTTAGTTTCTGGAATGTTGGGGTACGATATAATATAGTTGAGAGCGATGGCTATAAACCGTCCTTCGGTTTCCAGGTTGACGTTAAACTCACCTGGGTTAATAAAGACTACCAATCACAGGAAATCGCACCCAGACTACTGCTGATACATACTCAAAAACTGAGTGAAACTTTTGGCATTACAACCAACTGGTCTGTTTCCTGGAACGGCAATGATAACCTTCCGAAAGGCAGCTATGTTATTAATACTTCATTTCCAATTGCTGGAAACTTAAGCAGCTTCATCGAAAACTATGGAGAGGTTTATAATGGCAACTTTGAAACAAGATGGGATACCGGTTTGGCTTATCAGGTGAATAATGACTTCGCGATAGATTTTTCAGCAGGCTTTGGAAGGAATCAAGGGTTGACGGACTGGTTCGTGGACAGTGGCATTTCGTGGAGGGTTAAGTTATGATTATTATCAGGAAGCCCATCCATAGTTCCATAATCAACCAATAGAATTTATTATGTGGGTATGAAAATGTAGCCAGCGGATTTTTATTTATTGATTATTTTTAATTCCAGAGAATCCGGAACATACACTGCGAACAAGCTACCTAACCTTTGGTCAAAGCCCATTATCGGAGTAATCACTTCCAGAACGTTATTGTGATCGTAAATCCGGATTTGGGGAGCATTAACATCGACTTTAGTAAATTTATTCTTAAGCTTTTCACCTTCCAGTTTCTTGTTGCTACATAAAAGGATTATTCCTGCCGTGTCTGCAACGGCAATGGTTTCGAAATGAGGGTCCTTTACAATATCCCTGATATAGTTATCGATTTGATCGTAGTTATTCTTTAACATTTCACTTCTGACAGCCCACACGAAAGGCTTCATCAAAAGCCTCAGGAATAGCTCATTTTCCTCCGATACAAAATTAGAAACTTCAATTTTCATTTTCTCCTGCTGAAGCTCATATTGTTTCGCTGTCCTTTTTACTTGCATTTCTTTGTACAGGTATAAACCAATTGCCAGTACTGACAACGCCAGAATTAAGAAAGTCTTAAACCTGGCCAAAAAGGATGGCTTTTTGATATTTAATTTTTCTTTTGACATGATTTATAATTTAAAATAGATTGGCGAAGTTGATATGATTGCCCACTTTGGCTAATAAGTCTGGTTTTCCAATTTTTTCAAAGATACTTTAGTCTTTTCCACCAAAGCATCCATTTTAACGATTTCGGCTTTCAGGTTTACGATAATATCACTGACAGCCTGAACCCTTGCTCTGTTCGCTATGTTTTGATTATCCAGATCAAATTTTTTATTGGGATCTTGTTCCTTTCTTATGGTCTTGTCAATTTTCCTGATTCTGCTGGTAAGCGATTTCACTTCTTTCTCACTGTTTTCAAGATTTTTGACCAGATCATCCAGCCGCCTTTGATTTTCGTCAAGTATTTCATAGAAGTATTTTGACTCATGGTAAATGGCGTATTTACGAACAAACTCTTTTAATCTGGCCGCTTCCTGGGGATACGCTTTGCTATTAATGAATAGATCATAACCAACGGTAAAGCCGACAGCCATTTTAGGAATTTTGTTCTCCTGAAATACCATTGCCAGAAGATCCCCGGTTTTATCACTGATGGCAGGAATATTGACTTTTGCAGCGACTAGTCGGTCTTTACCTTCGCTTTTTATTTTTATCTTAAGATGATCTTTACAATACCTTGTAAAACTTTTTTTAACGGTTTGCGGATTGTGCCCGACATTGAATACGAATGCAGTCAACGCCTTTTTGCCCATGGTAATATCTTTTTCTACAAGTTCAATTTTATCTTGAGCATATCCTCCAAATGAGTTAAATAAAAACAACAATGTCAGGAATTTTTTCATTGGTTAAATCTATTTTGGTCAATATATATGTTTGGATTGCATTAATTATTCTGGTTTATTTTTTGACCGTGGAATATTGAACAGGTCACATATTTTTTTTTGTAAAAAAATCTAACCACCTTTTTACACTTATTTTAAATTATATCTTAGATTGTAATTATTTATTTCGGGTACGTAACAACAAAAAACTGAATTTAAAATGCTCTTTGCCTCTATCGAAAGCAATCCGTTAATTATGAGGTTTGTATCTATTGCCCTTGGTGTTGTACTAATTGGGCTTATTCTCCGGGTCCTCCGGCAAACTCATGTCATTATTTATATCATTACCGGGGTGGCTATAGGTCCGCATGGATTAGGTATTGTGTCCGATTCAGAATTGATTAGCTCCCTGGGTTCCCTAGGACTAATCCTTTTATTGTTTTTTATCGGCATGGAAATCTCCTTAGAAAAACTTGTTGCCAATTGGAAAATATCTGTTATCGGCACATTGTTACAGATCCTGTTTAGCGTGCTGGCCGTTTGGTTAATAGGGAGCTTTTACAATTGGTCTTTGACAAGGGTATTAACATTGGGTTTTGTGATCAGCCTGAGTAGCACAGCAGTTATCGTAAAACTGCTTCAGGATTCAGACGAGATTGGAAGCCGTGTAGGTCAAAATGTATTGGGCATATTGCTGGTTCAGGATGTACTCATTGTACCCATGTTAATTACTTTGAGTTATCTTTCCGGTGCACCAATAACGTCCACCGAGGTTACCCTCCAGATAGCAGGCGGGCTTTTAATTACTGGCTTTGTAGGATTTTTGCTTTTTAAAAAAGAATTGAGGCTTCCCTATCGCAAACTACTTGAAAAAGACCATGAGATCCAGATTTTCTTTGCCTTTGGATTATGTTTTGGTTTTTCGGCTATAACAGGTTTCTTTGGATTGTCTACAGCACTTGGGGCTTTTATCGCTGGTATTTTGGTGGCAACTTTTAAGTCGATTTCATGGTTTCATGACAGTTTGTATTCCTTGAAAGTGATATTTGTGGCACTTTTTTTTATTTCGGTAGGGATGTTAATTGATGTACGGTTTCTATGGCAGCACCTATTTGTTATTTCCTCTTTGGTTCTGGTGGTTTTTGCAGCCAATAACCTGATCAATACGATCATCATGCGTAGCTTTAATATAGGCTGGCAGGAAAGCCTGTATGCCGGAGCTTTACTTTCACAAATCGGGGAGTTTAGCTTTGTATTGGGTAATCTGGCGTATTTCAATAATATCATAACCAACTATGCCTATCAGGTCATTGTTGCTGTAATTTCCCTTACGCTATTGCTAAGCCCGTTTTGGATTAGTTTGTCCAGACAGATTTCGGCGAAATGGAAACCTACTGACCAGACATGATTATTTTAGTTACTGATTGTTTAACCCCCTGGAAATTGACCAACATGAAAATACAATAACTTTCCGTGATGGTTACTATCCATCGTCACCATTCATACCCATGTCATCTTCTGCCGCTCCCCGGCCATTGTCCTCCATTTCCCCCTTGGGGGGCTCTTTTTGGTTTCTGATAAATTCCCGTCTACTCCACATGACATAAAGGATGAAACCGATAATAACGATCAAAATTCCTGTGACAATTCCGTTCATGCTATTTATAGATCAAGTTTTAATTTATTGCTTATAAGCTTTGTTTGGTTATAATTTACGATTGTTGAATAGGTTTTTGAATCGCAAGGTTGTTAGGATATGATACGATCTGCTTATCTTCAGTTTTTACTTTTATATAAAACAGGGTGATATCAACTACCTCACCTTCGACGGAATTATCCTTATCAATAATCTTAATTTTTGCACCTATCCGGTAGGGATAGAAGAAAAAGAGGATAACTGAAGCTGTAACATTGCTTAACATTGACCAGGTTGCAAAAAGCCCAACACCGATCACGGCAAAGATAGAGGCAAAATAAATTGATAAGCCTTGAAGAGAAATCTCCCAGGTCATGCCAATTATGGTAGCAAAAATCATAAAAAATGTCGCACTTATTAGCTTTTTCACGTAAACTTCTCTTGAATATTGTACATCATTGTTCCGTGCATGCTTCTTAACGATTTTCAGGATCACCGATCTCACAATTAAAAATACTACTATGAGAACAGTTGTAATAGAAATCTGGATAAGATTTCTGTCCAGATAGGTAGATATTTCTTGTATGAGGTTCATTGAATCTTTTCTCTATATATTAGACGGATCCTGGTAGATTTGTCACATGCTTAGATCCCGAATATTGCTTAAATTTCAAGTGGAGCAGGTTGTAGGTATGCTACACTATTTTAGTTCCTGTCAAAGATAAGGAAGTTTTAAATAAATATTATCAGGCAATCAACTCCAGCTCATGACGAAGGCCATAATCATAAATCCGACATAAGCGACAACTGCTATAATTCCCTGAGATCTGGTAATTGTCCAGTCCGATTTAATAAAATAAAGCAAAGCAATGGAAAAGAAAAGCATAATGGGAATGGTATAAACAACACTTATTTCTGCCACATTCATTTGTGTGATCCATCCACTTGTGCCAATAATCAGTAGGATATTGGCAATGTTACTCCCAAGAACATTTCCCACCACCATTTCACTTTTACCCTTTCTCACACCACTTATAGATACTGTAAGTTCCGGTAGCGACGTTCCAATGGCAACCAGGCTTATTCCAATTACACTCTCTGGTACATTTAACAATTGTGCCAGCCATATAGCTTCCTGAACCAGATATTTAGCACCGAACATGATAGCAACTCCTGAGGTTAGAACGATTGCTAAGTCTTTAAGGATGTTTAATTGAAATTTTTTAACAACTTTCTGTTCTGCGGCAGCCCTTTCATCTGCCGACTTTTTAATAGCAACTTTCAGCAGTTTGTCTTTCACTGGCGACATATATTCAAAATCGAAGATGTATTTCATAAAATCCTGAAAATGATAAGCCCTGGACTCTTTATCTGATTTAATTAGAAATAATAAGTAGAAAATATATCCCGCCAGCATAATACCTGACTCCCAGCCCTCAATTTGGTTATCAAGCGAAAAAGCAAAAAGTAGTATCACACTGGCAATCATGATAAAGCCATCTCGCTCATACATCTTTTGCTCGGTATTAAAACCTTTGACCATAGCAGATATCCCCATGATCAGTCCGATATTGGCAATATTACTACCGACTACATTTCCCATTATCAGACCGGAGGCATTATTTAATGAGGCGGAGACGGAAGCCGCCAGTTCAGGTATGGAAGTGCCGACAGAAGTAAGCGTTAGCCCAATAACAAAATCCGAGACACCCAGGCGTTTTGCTATTCTTCCCGCATATTCCACGAAAAAATCCGCACCTTTGGATAAAAATACAAGCGCTACTGCGAATATGACAAGATGGCTAACCATGATGAGTTTTGGTCTTTCTTTTAACAAGGGTGGACATTAAAACGGGATTAAGAATGGTTGTAATAACAGAAACCATCAGTACCGCTGAATAAAGTTCATTGTCAATAAGCCCAATGGACAACGCAACTAAAGCCGATGATACAGTGACAGTCAATTTTGTGGAAGACGATATTCCAACAAGCATTGCCTCAGCCGAAGAAAAATCGGCAAGCTTCGCCCCAACGTATCCACTTAATATCTTTGAAAATAATGCACCGGCAACGATAATTATTGGTAAATAGTTCTCAAGTGTTAATTCAAGGAGTGCTGCAGGATCGATCATTATACCGGTAATAAAAAGATAGATAGGTATAAACAGTGCATAACCAATGGTATTTAGCTTTTCTTTTACTTGTGCTGATTGGGGAATTTCAGAAAGAATGAATCCTACCAGGAACGCACCGATAATTGGATGAACATCCAAAGATGAATAGAGGATCAATACAAAAAATAAAACGGCGATTATCAGACGTAATTGGGCTTCGTGTTCTTCTTTTAACCTTTCAAATCTATCAAAGAAATAGCTTATTACCTCAGGCAAAAACATTCTTAGCATAATAACTGAAGAAATAAGTAAGCCAAGGAGAATAGGCAATGGAAACCTTTCGTGTGGAGTGGTGTACTTGAAAAGAATAAAAATAACCATTGCGCTGGACAAGTCCTCCACTACTACCAATGATTTTAAAGTTTTACCAAGTTTTGTAGCCTGGATCTTCAGATTCTTTACGGTTGAAAATACCATCATGATAGAAGATGAAATAAAGATTGCCCCCATGAACAATGAAGTTTCCCATTTATAACCAAACAGTTTTACAGTGGCAACTCCGGTAATGAACGGGATTGTTGTATTCAAAACAGCGAGAACCCAAAATTTACTGCCTGCGCGTTTTATAAGCAAGGTTTCAGCCTCAAAACCAGCCAACAGCATGTGGAAGGTGGCACCTAGAAATCCGAAAATTTCCATTGTGTTGTCTGGACGGACCATATTGGTGCCATTAGGCCCAAGTATAGCCCCAACCAGAATTAACGCTGTTGCAAATGGCAGTTGAATTCGCCTGAATAATTGTGGTAAGACAAGACCGAAAAACAAAACAATGGCTAGTATCCACAGGGTTTGTTCAGAGAGTTCCATGTCAGTATAAATAAAAGGAAGAATTAGATATAAATGAATGATGAATGTCATCAGGCGCCCAATAAAGAGAATGCTGATTAAATTCATAATCCTGAAGAATCCAGACTCACGCTCTCTTCATAGAAAGTAATTTTTGTCCAAAAACCGGGGGGGGGGGGGATATTTTCAGATAAACTCAAGGAGCATGCGATGAGAGAAGTCGTAAACTAATTACTAAATAATCAATAAAATGGAAGGTGTTGTGTTACTGAAAACAGGTCAAATCTAATTTATATTATCAGATCAACCAAAGTGTCTTATCACTTTTATACAATGGAATTTGGTCATGTTATAAACCCCTTATTAATTAATAAGCAAAACGCCAAAATTATAAAAAATAGTCTTAACTTTAAGAAAATCAAAAGAAAAAGCAAAGGTTCAAACAAGCGAATTTAGCTAAACCTCCTTCTAAATTGGAAAAACCAATCCATGCAAAAAATCAATTTTGACACATATCAGTCTACTGGTTTTTTCGATGAAATGTTCGACAAAGACCAATCGACGCGTCCTCACTATTATCTGTTTCAACAACGACTTCAAAAGATGGGATGGAAAAATCTAAATTTTCTGCAACACTCTACAGATAGGGCCCAGTTGTCGCTTGGCATGACATTCAACGTCTACAACGATAATCAGGGCGTTGAGCGGGTATTACCGCTGGATATTATTCCCAGAATTATCCATGGCAGTGATTGGGATACCCTTGAAAATGGTCTGAAGCAGCGAATAACGGCGCTTAATTTGTTCATTCATGATTTGTACAACGGCCAGAAAATACTGAAAGATAAAGGCATTCCAAAAGAGCTTATACTTTCAAGCCCAACGTATCAGAAACAATGTATTGGCTTGAAACCACCTGAAAATGTGTGGTGTCATATAACCGGAAGCGACCTGATTCGTGATGACAATGGCCAGTTTTTTGTGCTGGAAGACAACCTGAGATGCCCATCCGGCGTATCATATATGCTGGAAAACAGGGAAATACTGAAGCGCACGTTCCCTGAATTATTTGAAAAACTTCGCGTGCGCCCGGTCTATAATTATTCACATGACCTTAGAGATATGCTGGAGTCCCTCACTCCGGTTACGCCAGCTTCAATAGCTATTTTGACACCCGGCAGTTTTAACTCCGCTTACTTTGAACATGCTTACCTTGCCCAGCAAATAGGGGCTGAATTGGTGGAAGGCCGGGATTTGGTGGTGAATGATGATAAAGTTTTTATGAAGACCACCAAAGGATTGCAAAAAGTAGACGTTATTTATCGAAGAATAGATGATGACTATCTTGATCCTTTGGTATTTAACAAGGACTCTCTATTGGGGACTCCCGGATTATTTAACTCATACAAGAAAGGCAATGTCGTATTGGTAAATGCGCCAGGTACGGGGGTCGCAGATGATAAAGCTGTCTATGCCTACCTACCCAGGATCATAAAGTATTACCTCGATGAGGAAATACTTCTGCCTAATGTGCAGACCTATATCTGTTCGGAAGCAGAAGATATGAAGTATGTGATTGAAAATATAGGTGAGCTTGTCATTAAGCAAACCGACGCCTCCGGAGGATACGGGATGCTTATTGGTCCGAAATCTACCAAAAAGGAACAAGATGACTTTATCAAGAAAGTAAAAAATAATCCTAGAAACTATATAGCTCAGCCCACTATTAACTTATCAAGGGTACCCACATTGTGCGATAACACCATTGAAGGCAGACATGTTGATCTAAGACCTTATATACTATATGGCAAAGAAATAAAGATAGTGCCGGGAGCATTAACCAGGGTTGCTTTGAAGAAAGGATCTCTCGTGGTGAATTCCTCCCAAGGAGGAGGCAGTAAAGACACCTGGGTTTTGGATACCTAAAAAAACGAAGAAATGCTAAGTAGAGTTGCAGATGCCATATATTGGATGAACAGATACATCGAAAGGGCTGAAAATTATGCCCGTTTTATTGATGTTAATTACAATCTTTCACTAGAGTTGCATCCCGATGTATCTGAGCAGTGGAAACCTTTGGTCGATACCACCGGGGACTGGGATTTGTATGAGAAGCTGCATAAAAATGTAGAAAAGAGTAAGGTGCTTTACTTCCTGGGGTTTGATCCGGACAACCCAAATTCCATGTATAATTCAATCATAAAGGCCAGGGAGAATGCCCGCACAATCAGACCTGAAATTACCAGAGAGGTATGGGAACAGATAAATTCCTTATATTACCTGGCAAAGAATGGCCTGGAGAAAAAAATATGGAAGAAAAAGGATCCAAGGGATTTTTTTATGGAAATTAAGAAAAGCTGTCAGCTATTGTATGGCATCTTTGATGCAACCATCTCCCGTACAGAAGGATGGCATTTTGGAAAGATCGGACAGCTCATTGAAAGATCCGATAAAACATCAAGGGTGTTGGATGTTAAATATCATATTATACTACCCAACCCTGCCCCTGTTGGCTCTCCTCTAGACATCATACATTGGGCTGCCTTGCTCAAATCGGTGAGCGCCTATGACATGTATCGTAAAAAAAACGGAAAGCTCACTCCTTTTGGAATATCTGAGTTTTTAGTCCTTGACAAGAACTTTCCTCGGTCTATATTAAGCTGTCTGATACAAGCAGGAGTATCCTTGCATGCTATTGCAGGCAGCAATGATGATGGTTATACAAATCCTGCGGAGAAAAAACTTGGTATACTTAAATCCCAGTTGAAATATGCCGATGGTCAGGATATCTTCAATTATGGCTTACATGAATATATGGATGATTTTCAGAAAAAGCTCAATGACGTTTCTTGGGCCATTTTTGAGACATTTTTTAAATAAAGTTCTAACCAGTAATTACGAAATAATGACATATTGTTTAGGAATAAAATTAAAATCTGGTTTTGTGGGAATAGCGGATACGCGCATTACCTCAGGGCATGAAACGACCAGGGCTAAGAAAGTTTTTACGATCAATAAGGAAAAACATTCCTTTTTCATCATGACCTCCGGTCTGAGATCTGTCAGAGATAAGTCCATTACCTATTTTAAGGAAATAATTGAAGAAAACGATGAAAACTTCAACAAACTTTACAAGGCTGTTAATGCTTTTGCCGATCAGGTAAAAAGAGCGGCCAATGAGGACAAGGAAGGCCTGAAAGATGCCGGATTAAATTTTAATCTCTACGCTATTGTAGGTGGCCAACTGCAGGATGATGATGAGCATAAGATTTATTTGCTCTATCCGGAAGGTAATTGGGTGGAAGTTTCAGAAGGTTCCCCATTCGTTATCATTGGCAATAGTGGGTACGGCAAGCCTATACTTGATAGAGTAATAAAATATGACTCAACTTTGAAGTTTGCTTTAAAGGCAGGTTTTCTTTCCTTTGATGCTACACGGATTAGCGCCAATGATGTAGAGTATCCCATTGATGTGTTATACTACAAAAGAGATTCTTTTAATATTATTGAGAAAAGATATAAAAGGGAAGAACTTCAAAGGATTTCCAAACTCTGGAACCGCCAGCTCAAGGAGTCAATTAACTGTTTACAAGAAGATTGGATGGATAAATTATTCTCCAATGATCCCCTTGAGAAAGAACTTACGTCTCAAGTAAACCGTTCATTGTGAAGTTCAGAATAAAACATGACACGGTTTATAAATTCAGTTCGGAGGTTTTTCTTGAACCGCATTATCTAAGATTCAAGCCAAAAACTGCACCAAATCGTGAGCTTAAAGATTTTCAATTGAATGTGTTTCCGCAGCCTGCAGGCATTTCCGAGCAAATAGACTCAGAAAACAACATTGTACATTTCTGTTGGTTTGATGGTATGAGCACAGATCTCACTATTAAATCTGAGTCAATAGTTGAAATACAGGAGTACAATCCCTTTAATTTTATCCTTCACCCGCAGGAGTATAACGAATTACCTTTTACCTATTCTGGTGCTGTCGCTAATTCCCTGCAATCGGCTTTGGAGGTGCAAGGAATGACTGATTCCCTTTTGAAATATGGTCAAAAAATACTGAACCAGTCCAATTCGCAAACAATAGAATTCCTCACCAATCTGACTCGGCAGATCCATTCTGATTTCATCATTAAGGCACGCGAACTGGGCGAGCCCTATTCTCCGGGCCAAACCCTGAAGGTCAGAACTGGCTCTTGCAGAGATGTGGCATGGATGCAGATTCATCTTTTAAGGGATATAGGAATTGCTTCAAGATTTGTCAGCGGCTATTTTTACCCGATAGTGAAAGACCCTCAATTTGAACTACATGCCTGGGTGGAAGTTTTTCTTCCTGGAGCAGGATGGGTTGGCTTTGATCCCAGCAATGGCATTCTGGTGGGCAATTCACACATTCCAATCGCAACAAGTTCACAATTTGAAAATACTATGTCGGTAACAGGTTCGATCCGGGGTAGTGCCAGTTCGATGCTCACCACACAATTGTTGATGGAGCTAATCAAATAGCAGTGGTCTTTAGCTGTCGGCAGGTTCCTTTTACTGTGCATCTTTAATATGCTTATTCAATTCCTTTATTTAGTGAAATTCCTTTTTACATTTACCTTGTAAATACTAAAACTTCAACCCAGTTAATTATGGTATACGTACACCTTGATCTACCAGATCGTTCAGGCATTTAGAAAGTTTGGAAGGTCTTAGAATGGTAGAAAGAACTGTTGACGTTTATAATTCATTACAACATGAATATAATTATAATCGGTTGTGATGGTTCAGTTAACTAATTAACTTCATTTTCAAATGAACAACAATTGAGGAAGCTTACACTCTCACCAGAAAGTAAAAAATACACTCATAAAGGTACACTTTTGTGTAAACCATAAACAAAAAGAGGTAGCTACTTTTTACTGTAACTACCTCATTATTAACAAGTCGGAATGACTTGCTCTCGATCGAACTTTTTGATGGAGGATTTGAGTAAGTTGGAGAAGTATTTTGAGTTGACTTCCAACTCCCCGTAGTCTCCAACTAAAAGTTTAATGACTATATTAAGGAAAGGGGTGAATTGGCCTGCATCGATGAACCAGTCAGGGTCACTCAGCCCGACGGTAAGAATGAGATCATCTCGAAAAAAGGGCAAGGAAGTGTAAAGTAAACTCTGTCTACTCCTTCAGCCCATCTTCCGGGGGCTAGCCCCCGGAAGATGGGCTGCGCGCCAAATCGATGGGCAACCGGTCCCCAAATTTTATGGCTAATTGCTGGACAGTCAAACTCCAATTTTGCAAAGGTGATGTCCATTTTTTCTCAATATTTTTGGTGGCCAGATAGACCAGCTTCAACAAGGCCATGTCTGAGGTGAATGCCCCTTTGGTCTTGGTTACCTTCCTGATCTGACGATGATAACCCTCTACCGCATTGGTGGTGTAAATCAATTTGCGGATCGGGGCGGTGTACTGAAAATAGGTCGTCAGCTTCTCCCAATTGGCCTCCCAGCTTTGGATGACAATCGGATACTTCTTTCCCCATTTTTCAGATAAGTTCAATAGTTCGGTTTCTGCTAATTCTTTGGTGTCAGCACGATAAACTTCCTTAAGCTCGGCCATGAATGCCTTTTGGTCTTTACTGGCCACATACTTGAGCGAATTGCGCACTTGATGCACTATACAGCTCTGTATCTCCGCTTTAGGGTAAATACTCTGTATGGCCTCTGAAAAGCCCCTCAGGTTGTCCGTACAGGCGATCAGGATATCTTTCAACCCCCGGTTATGCAAGTCAGTAAGCACTTGTAACCAAAAATTCGCCCCTTCGCTTTCTGACACATACATGCCCAATACTTCCTTCATACCTGCTGCATTAACACCCAGGATATTGTATAAGGCTTTGTGTTCCACTTTCCCTTCTGAACGTACCTTGTAATGCATCGCATCCAGCCACACAATGCAGTAAACAGGCTCTAATGGACGGTTCTGCCAGGCTTTCACCTGAGGAATGATTCGATCGGTAATCTGGCCTAGTAACGTGTGGGAAATCTCTGTATCATACATCTCTTTGATGTGAGCACTGATATCCCGAAGGCTCATACCTAAACCATATAGACCGATAATCTTATCCTGAAGGTTATCGGCCAGCACCGTCTCACGTTTCTTGACAATCTGAGGATCAAAGCTACTTTGACGATCCTGAGGGGTTTCAATGTCAAAGGAGCCTGTGGAGCTCTTGATGGTTTTTTTCCCTTTACCGTTTCGCTTGTTCCCCTGATCACGCTTCTGTTCATCCAGATGATCGTTCATCTCCGCTTCAAGCGCTGACTCCAGGAATTGTTTTAACATCGGGGCGAAAGCACCATCCTTACCAAATAATGGCTTGCCTGTTTTGAATTGCTCTAAGGCTTTCTTTTGTAATTCGTTTAATTCTTCTTGCGTCATTTCTGTTCTAAGTTAGATATTATTTCTATTATTTAACTTAGACAGACTTTAATTTACACTCTCAAGGGCAAATACAAATTCATGAATTGCCCAAATGGGCCGCTGGACTCGGAGCACCATTCTCTTGTCCAAAGACGAGCCATACCTTACCTAAGGTAATATTATTATTCGGTTTAAAATTTATAATTGGTTTTTGATTCAACCAACTTCTTAATTAGCGTATTTTTCTCTTTATCAGTTAAAGAGTTAAGATAGCTACTACTCGTTATTTGGCATTGCTTAGTTAGGTATTGATAAACCAACCTTTGTAAATCTAGCATTTCTTTTGCTTTATCGGTACTTAAGCCATATTGATAAACAATTTCTGGATGTAAACTGATATCTGCATAACCTGGTTGATTAAACTTTACCTTAAAAATTATTTTCATTTCTTGGTATCCAGACTCTCCACTATGTGCAAGGTATGAATGCCGAAGCTCCGCAATTTCGGCATGAAGAATCCGATGTTTTTCGGCCTTAGAAATTGAGTTGAATTGAAGTGTATCTGACATCACTCCACTACCTTTAATAAATGGTTTCATATAGGTTACCATTGAAGAAAAAAACAGAGCAAATTTCAAATAGCTAGTTTCATTATTTAGGGCTTCACCTGCATTACTCCCTTGGGGCTTATCAAAGTTACAGTAGAACTCTAAAAATTTTATGGCTTGATAGATATGTTGTTTCATTAATGAGAATTTATAGTACGGTTGAATTCTTTTGTCATTTGACTCAAGAATTAGCTCATTGTCATCGTCAGTAACATTTGATTGACGTATATGCTTTATCGCTTCTTTAGCGTTACCTTTATTTTCCAAATTGACTTTTTCTTTCATACGGAAATCTAATTAATAATTATGATAGATTTTAACCAAGGATGTTTGGTATGACTCCAAACACTGGGCTATGTAAACTTCCCGTATAAGCACGACCTTTGTAAGTTTAGTTCAGTTTAGTCGCAATACAAATTTTTTACCTACCACCTAACCATTTCCACAAATTCCATCTTCGAGCTTGAGATTTTCTTTCTTCATGAGAGTTTGATGAATTGCTTTGTTTAGTATAATAAGCTTCTTTACATATCTTATCATCCTGCCTTCCTTGTTCGATTTCTTCATCTGTCCAGTTTCCAGCCCAATGAATTTTATTATTTCGAATAAAATAATGGGACCTACAATCGAAGTTCCAATTACCTATTGATGGACTAAGTGTTATTGATTCACCATCAAAAATCAACTTCCAATCAGTCGGTGAAAATGGGGTAACGACTTCATTTCCACATCCGCAACAGCATTTATGCACCGCGGTTGAATACTCAATTGAGATATAAATCGTATTCTCTTGAATATTTTCAGGGATAAACTCAACAAACTTATGACTCAAGGTCTTCACTTAATAACATATTTACATTGATTGAATAACTTGAATTGTACTCATGTTCATGATCTTGATAGAAATGGAAGAATTTTTTCCATCTAATCACAGCTAATGAAGCATTCAATGCATTAAGTTCTGCAATTTGGATGTTTGCATTATATTCATCATCTATCTGACCGTTATCGAAAGATATACGTTTTGAAATATGATCATGCTTGCTTTGCGTACCCGTTGTAATTCTTATCGTACCAATTAATTCATCATCCACGAGTTGTATGCCCATTCCAACGTCTGTGAATGGAGTATTATCCTTAATCAGTTCATCTATTATTATTTTTTTTACCTCTCCCTTATCTACACATATAAAAACGAAATCGAATTCTTTGAGAGCCTGAACATTTGTTGAATCTATGTATTGGGTATGTGCTATTATTCCCTTGTGAATATTAGAATATATCTTTTCCAAATATTCCACTTTTTTGAATCGAGTTTTAATATCTTCAAAATTTGCGGCCCCTGGTGCACGGAATGCGTTGTGCTGAAGGAAATAATCATCATCAAAAAGATGTATTTCTTCGACTGGGTTCTTTGAAACTAGATCAAGTATATATGCCCCAGTTCCTCCCAAACCTATGATTCCAATTTTTTGACCTGCCATTTTATCGCTGACATTTCTAATTCCTGCTCTTGTGGAATTTGTATCAATGTATTTAAACACCGATTCATCGTCAGAACTACTTACTTTGAAATTTCGAGCTGTCACATTTTTGTCTATAGATGTAGCTGGTGAAGAAATTATTTCAATGTAAGTCTTAATTTTTTGATAGTAGTTCGGGTAGCCTCCTGGAGGTTTACTGGAAAATAAATGATCTACTTGAATTGATCGTGTTAGTGATCTTCTACCGCTTGAATTTAGAATGCCCGTTATTGGTTGTCCATTTTTCCTACATGGGATCTCTCCTTGAAAATAAACAACATGAGTTTCTGGTTTTAGGGTTTTATTTCCAGACAAATTAAGAGTCGACACAATTGATCCATATTTTACTTCTTTCTTAGAATTAACATATGGAACTTGTTGAATCAACAAATGACCATCTTTAATGGATAGATCATACCCTTCTTCCCAAAGTTGATTTAGGTCGCTATTATGACTTATCAGTTCTTGTGACATTGAAAATCATTCCTTTATTAATTTTTACAGAATCTCCCTCAACCATACTACCTTCTGGATTTTGACCAGGACCACGCTTATATGTAATTGTATAGCATATATTTGGGTTCGGATCAACTTGGCCAAAAGCCAACTCAACTACCTGGTTAAAGGTTAATTCCTTGCTTTCTGCTTTCCTCTCCCGACCATTCACAATAATAATCAAATCCTGTCGGTTGTCATGAGAATTTCCAGATTGGCTTTCTGAGTTTTTATTTTTGTTCATAGTTTTCTTATTTTAAATAATTATTTTCACAATTAGATGGTAACCATTTTCTAAAAATTACGATTCAATTGTAATTTTTTAATTTTGTCTACCATATATAGGTGTAACTAATCAAAATATGTTATCTGATTCGATAATTGAGGAGCTAGAAAAACAAGATTGGGTTGTAATAATTAAATCAGCTACCCTACATGCAGTGTATCAACTCAAATATTATGGTCTCTGGGATCGAAGAGGATTAAAGGGATATTCTGCACAAGAAATAGCCATGGAAGCCATTGAAAAAGTTTATTCAGGAGAATGGAAGTGGAATCCAGAAAAATCGGGACTATTAAATTATTTAAAGTTTCATGTAATTCGTGGGATCGTTTCGAATCTTGCCAAGAGTAGTGAATTTAAGTCGACACATGAGATAGAATCTTCAGAATTACATGGGGTAGCTAACCAAGAAGGTGATGGAATAATTGAATCAATGAACCAAGATCAAATATTAAATATCCTCAGACAAGAGATTTCATCAGATCGGCAAGTGAGGATCGTATTTGAAGAGCTATTAATTGGGCTTAAACGATCTGAAATTTGTGAAAAATATAATTGGGAAAAGAGGGTTTACGATAATGCATCTAGAAGATTAGGCGGATTCATTAGAAAAATAAGTAATAAGATTAAGCATGTTGAATCATGAATAAAATAAACTTGGAAAATGTATTTAGTCAACTTTCAAATGTCGATAATGTTGATGAAATATTGAGAGATGAAGGATTGATTCCCGATCAAATCGTCAATGAAGGGATTGAAAAGCTAAGAAAAATCCAATCCAATCAAGTTTCTAAGAAAAGGGTAATTGATTTATTGAAAATCAAGATGACTGAATCTATCAATCATGAAACCAAGAAAGCGGTTAAGGCATTAAAAGACCTAATTCCATCAATGAATGGACAACAAGTTAGTATGGTTTTTAGGAGTATAAGTAATTCTCCAGAAAAAGATATAAATGTTGAACAATTAGTTAAAGAATTAAAGGCTGACACTGATCTACTGAAAATTATGAAAAAGTATAATTCTGGCGAAGAGAATTGATTTCTCTTATTTTTGTACTGAAAAAGTATTAGATAAGAAATTACCACATGTGTAATCTATTATTTATCTTACAAAATAAGCCTAACAAACATGTCTGAAAAAAAAATTGAAGTGGTTAAAATAAAGCTCAAAAACCTAAGTAATGTGAATTTTGAAAGTAAGAAACTGAAAAAAGAATTTGAGGAAGTAAAGAAAAGAAATGAGCAATTAATTGAATCCACAAAAATTGGAAGTGTAAAGTAAACTCTGTCTACTCCTTCAGCCCATCTTCCGGGGGCTAGCCCCCGGAAGATGGGCTGCGCGCCAAATCGATGGGCAACCGGTCCCCAAATTTTATGGCTAATTGCTGGACAGTCAAACTCCAATTTTGCAAAGGTGATGTCCATTTTTTCTCAATATTTTTGGTGGCCAGATAGACCAGCTTCAACAAGGCCATGTCTGAGGTGAATGCCCCTTTGGTCTTGGTTACCTTCCTGATCTGACGATGATAACCCTCTACCGCATTGGTGGTGTAAATCAATTTGCGGATCGGGGCGGTGTACTGAAAATAGGTCGTCAGCTTCTCCCAATTGGCCTCCCAGCTTTGGATGACAATCGGATACTTCTTTCCCCATTTTTCAGATAAGTTCAATAGTTCGGTTTCTGCTAATTCTTTGGTGTCAGCACGATAAACTTCCTTAAGCTCGGCCATGAATGCCTTTTGGTCTTTACTGGCCACATACTTGAGCGAATTGCGCACTTGATGCACTATACAGCTCTGTATCTCCGCTTTAGGGTAAATACTCTGTATGGCCTCTGAAAAGCCCCTCAGGTTGTCCGTACAGGCGATCAGGATATCTTTCAACCCCCGGTTATGCAAGTCAGTAAGCACTTGTAACCAAAAATTCGCCCCTTCGCTTTCTGACACATACATGCCCAATACTTCCTTCATACCTGCTGCATTAACACCCAGGATATTGTATAAGGCTTTGTGTTCCACTTTCCCTTCTGAACGTACCTTGTAATGCATCGCATCCAGCCACACAATGCAGTAAACAGGCTCTAATGGACGGTTCTGCCAGGCTTTCACCTGAGGAATGATTCGATCGGTAATCTGGCCTAGTAACGTGTGGGAAATCTCTGTATCATACATCTCTTTGATGTGAGCACTGATATCCCGAAGGCTCATACCTAAACCATATAGACCGATAATCTTATCCTGAAGGTTATCGGCCAGCACCGTCTCACGTTTCTTGACAATCTGAGGATCAAAGCTACTTTGACGATCCTGAGGGGTTTCAATGTCAAAGGAGCCTGTGGAGCTCTTGATGGTTTTTTTCCCTTTACCGTTTCGCTTGTTCCCCTGATCACGCTTCTGTTCATCCAGATGATCGTTCATCTCCGCTTCAAGCGCTGACTCCAGGAATTGTTTTAACATCGGGGCGAAAGCACCATCCTTACCAAATAATGGCTTGCCTGTTTTGAATTGCTCTAAGGCTTTCTTTTGTAATTCGTTTAATTCTTCTTGCGTCATTTCTGTTCTAAGTTAGATATTATTTCTATTATTTAACTTAGACAGACTTTAATTTACACTCTCCAAAAATTGACACTGAGAGTCTAAGTAATCGGTTCGAATTCTAAAAATGCCAACTAGACCTAATGATTTTGAAGTTATTCCATTTACAGAGCAAAATTTAGCCAAAGCTCTATCAAATGATTATTTACCAGACACAGAGGTACCAACCATCAAATCATTTCATTTTAGATATTTACTAAGTTATTTGGGTACAAGCGGCTTGGCTGCAGAAACGATTGTTATAGAATATCCATACGTTAGCAAATCATATTTAAATGACTATGCTAGTTATTACTCTCTCTGTTTCGAACCTTACAAAAAGCACACTAAACGAATACATTTTTTTCAAACGGAATTTAGTAAGAGAACCTTCTCTTCTGCCATTCTCAACCTAGATGGTTCCGCAAGTAAGAAAGTGTTTGGAGGGCTTAACTATTTGGGAAATGTAGTTGCTAAGCCACTACCAGATGCAATCATCGGCCCAACCTTACTCAGAATTTTCCAAAATGTTCACGGTCGTCAATACACAACAAAGCCTTATAAAATTAATCTTTTTGGAAAGAAGGTAAAGTTTGATTCTTTGGTATTTCAAGAACAAGATACAGTTGTAAGTGCATGTGCAACAATGGCAACTTGGGTAGCACTTCATAAAGCATCGAGGTTGTTTGAAACCATATCCCCAACCCCAAATCAAATAACCGCATCAGCCGGTAATTTATTTTTCACCTCAGGTCGTTCATTTCCTAACCATGGCCTTGATTATCATCAAATAGGTAATGTTCTTAAGTCAGTAGGCTTAGTTGCGGAACTAAGAAATAAAAGTCCTCAACCTTTTGATAGTATGTTCACGTTTCGTGCATTCCTTTATGCATATAATAAGATTGGGATTCCAATTTTATTAGGAATTAGGCAACCTCACGGATTGCATCTAATTGCAGCGACAGGATTTCATGTTGAGGAAAATGCTACTTTTTTGCCTACCTCTGGTGCAAGTTTACGTGCTCATCGAATCGAAAAGATCTATGTTCATGATGATCAAATTGGACCATTCGCAAGGACTAAAATAAAGGCCACAAATTCCGATGGAACAGAATATGAACTTGAAACTGACTTACCGCCTGATAGTTCTAGTGGATCCACTCAAATCATAAAATCAAATGTGATTAGCGCTCATGCCGTATTGCATCCCAAGATAAGAATTCAATTTGAAGAAGTTTTGGTAGAGGTTGAAAAACTAGATTTTATTCTTGGAAACATAACTCATGATCCAGAAAATTATGAATGGGATGTTTATTTAGACTTTAGCAATATTTACAAAGAAGAATTAACACAATCTCCAATTAAAAGCAATATAAAGAGAAAGCCACTTTTCTCTTCTTATCCCAAGCATATATGGGTTGCTAGACTAAGGTACCATGGGGTTATCGTTTTTGATCTCATTTTCGATTCAACGGCTATTGCTCGTAGCTTTTTCTGTATTGCAATAAACTTTCACCATCCACACTATATTGATTTGTATAGAGCATTAATGCAAAATGCTACATTTAGTAATGCAATTGCAACTAGACTGGGTCAGAACTATATGAAACTATTCAATGGTGAGTTAAAGCGATATTAATAATTGGGATAGTTATAACTTTTATCCGGTAGCATCCAATAAACTGTGTAACTGAGGTTTGAGTAATTAATGGGGAACCATTTATTAGACAACCGGGTATTGCATTCAAGTTTATCTCATATTCGTATTTTCATCTCGATAATTTAATTCTAACGTATGGCTATACGGAATCTGTTCAGTATACTTTTAAATAATGAATTACCGCCAATATCTAACGTTTTCCAACAAAAAAGCCTGAATATTAACAATTCAGGCAAAAGTCGGGGTGGCAGGATTCGAACCTGCGGCCCCCTGCTCCCAAAGCAGATGAAAGTCAACCGATCTACTCCCCGGAGTTCCTAGTAATAGAATGTCTTAGATAAGGGGTGGTTGCTATTTCAAAGCCTTAAAAGCGGCTTTTAAAACTAATTTTGTTAGGCAAATTGTTAGGCAAACAAAAAAGGAGTTACATTTTTTGTTTTGTAACTCCTTGATTATCAAGAGCCCCCAGTCGGATTCGAACCAACGACCTACTGATTACAAGTCAGTTGCTCTGGCCAGCTGAGCTATGGAGGCTTGTTTTCTTAACAAGTGTGCAAATTTATACGGATTTTTTAATTTCTGAAAAACTTTAACAAATAATTTTGGGAAATTTTCTCCCTAGATGTTCTTGATGATTTTCAACTGTGCCTTTAATTCCATTAACTCTTTTTTGGCATTGTCAATCTTCAGGTCAAACTCTTCCCGGACCTGGTCCGCATTTTTGGAATTTGCGAAAAATTCGAGGTTATTTTTCCAAAGACTAATGTCATTTTCCAGGTTGGTTATCTGCCGTCGCAGGTTGAACTCCTTTTTATTCAGTTTTCGATTGGCATTCGGCGTTCCTTTCAGGGAGGTCAGCTTGGTGGTTATTTTCAGCTTGGTCTTTTCTTCCTCGTCCAGGCTGCTGTTGGTAATAAATTTGTCTACAGCTTTGGCAAACATCTCCTGGCTGGAACGAATAGCATTTTTGGGTACAAATCCTATGTTATTCCACTCTTCCTGCAAGGCTTCCAATTGACCAATATCCCCTGCCCCTTCCTCGGCGAGCTTTAGAATCCGCTGGCAAACATCTTCCTTTAATTTTAGATTCTCTTCATACCCTTTCTCTACTTCTTTGAAGCTATTTCTGCGATTATCAAAGAAGGTGTCGCACGCCTGTTTGAATCGTTGATACACCTCATTGCGGTGTTTTTCCGGAACAGGCCCTATGTTGCGCCAGTCCTGCTGCAATTTCTTTAATTCATTAGCGGTTTGGTTCCAATCGGTGCTATCCTTTAATTCAACAGCTTTGGCTACTAACGCTTCCTTAAGTTTCAGGTTTTCTCCCCGCTCGCCTTCCAGCTTTTTGAAGAAAGCATTTTTATTATTAAAAAACCGTTTGAATGCGGACCAAAACGGCTTATTTACCTCATGAGCGCGCTCGCGCGGTAAACCGCCAATAGCTTCCCACCGTTTTTGAATCTCCAGGATTTCCTGGGTTTTCTTATTCCACTCCACAATCCTGTCGGAATTAAATTCAGCAAACGGCTGAACCTCATCCCTCAGTTTGGCCTTGGCCTCCAGGTTAACCTCAAGATCTTTTTTCAGTTCATCGTAATGAGTCTTACGACGTGCATAGATCTTGTCCGAGGCCGCCTTAAATCTTTGCCAAAGCGCCTCCTGCTGGGCTTTCGGAACCGGACCAATATGTTTGTATTCATTGTGTAATTCATTCAGCTCCTTAATGGCATCTCTGAGGTTTTCCTGCTGCTCCAGCTTTTCCGCTCTTACACACAGTTCCTCTTTAGCCGTCAGGTTTTTCTTGCGGTCCAGCTCCTTTAGTTCAAAATAGATGCTCCTGTTATCATAAAAGCGATCCATTAAAGCGTTGTAACTGGCCCAAAGATTTCGCACATGTTGTGGCGGTACCTGACCAGTGGCTTTCCACTCTTCCTGAATTTCCTTAATAGCATTGATGCTGGTAGTAGATTCCTCTCCGTCTACCAGGTGTCTTAACTTTTCAAGCAGTTCAGTGGCTTTTTGGTAGTTTTCCAGCTTTTGCCGTCCTAAGTCGCCATAAAATTTATGCTTACGTTCCTTAATTAATTTATAATAAGCATCATATTTTTGGTCCAGCTCATTTTTATAAGAAAAATCTTCCTCACTACCACCATCCGCAATATACCTTTCAAGCGCCTTTGCCCTGTCTCCCTCTTTCATTGCCTGGAAAAGCGGGGTAATAATATTTAAGACAATATCCAATTTTTTAAAATCATCCAGCTTCGTAAGCGTTTTGATGGTCTTAACCAGCTCTTCCTTGCTGTATTGGGTATAATCTGCGTGTACCAGTTCATCGCCATCATCATGAATTTCTTCTTCATGGTCGGCGGCGCCTAAATCATCAAACCCCGTCGCCGCTCCTGTCTCCCCTTCAGCCGCTTTTTCGGTGTCCGATGCTTCCTCTTCAACAGGTGTCTCGGCTGTTGGTGTTTCCGGTTCTGCGGTAGCTGTTGCGGTTTCCTGCTTATCTTGTGCAGTTGATGTTTCTTCAGCGCCAGCTATATCAGCTTCTAACGGTGCCGTTATTTCCTCACTTGTGGGAGATTCTGTTGTACTGGCAGATGAGTCAACCGCGGTATCAACTTTTTCCTCTCCTGGAATTGGGTCATGATCTGGTTGTTCCGGATCAGCCGCTTGCTCCATGGCGGCAGGTGTTTCTTCAGGTGCTTCATCGGCTACCAGGTCCGGTTGACCCGGTGTATCTTCTTTTGCCGTATCCTGTTCTGTGATTTCCGGCACTTCTTTTTCGCTTGTAGAGACGGATTCGTCAGGTTGCGTGGATGTAGCTGACTCATTACCTGAATCCGGTGGTACTGTTTCTGTAGGTGTTGCAGTGACGGCGGCATCTGTTTCAACCGTACTTTCTTCCATTGGTGTGTCAATCACTTCGGTCTCTGCTACGATCTCGGGTGCGGCTTCATCATCAGGTGCCTCCTGGGTAACGGGCTCACTGGTCGAATCACCGTCTTCGGTGTCAGATACCTGAATAATCGGCTTCTCCTGTTCCTCCGAAGGGTTGGTCTCCTGTTGTTCCGCTGCCACTACTTCTTCTTCGCTGGCCTCCTCCTTCGTTGTTGTAGCGTCTTCCGTTTTTTCCTGATCATCATCCGCTTTCACCGCTTCATCATTAGTAGTCAAAGCTTCTGGGTCCTCGTTTAAAGCGGCTGCCTGAGCCTCTTCTTCGAGTGATTGATTTTCATCAGACGAAACACTGTCTTGATCATTTACACTTTCCGCTCCTTCTTCACCTGCATTAAGCGCCTCATTTTTGATTTCTTCTGATGGTTCGGTCTCTTTACTCATTTTCCTGTTATTTACAGTACCAGTAATATCCTTTGCCCACCGGACAAAAGCAAATCAAGCGATCTATCTAGTTTAACCGAGGATCGTCAGGATAGTTTGAAAACATCTTAAATTGGCCTCCCATCTCTTTTAGCACTTCCCGCCATAACTTCTCAGGCTCACAGTCGAAGATATTCTCCGGTGTTGCCTGCGGCGAAATGATCCAGGAATTTGCTTTAATTTCATCTGACAGTTGGCCACTGCCCCATCCCGAATATCCAAGGAAAAACTTAAAATCATTTGGATTTATTTGTTTATTTTCAATTAATATCTTTAAAGTCTCAAAATTGCCCCCCCAGTACAGGTCTTTGCTGATTTCAACCCCTCCTTCTACCAGGTCACCAGCCCTGTGGATAAAGTGCAATGTATCTTGTTGTACGGGACCACCTATATAAAGGGTTTCCCCAAAGCCCACAATATCCTCCAAAACCTCATCAAATTTCACCGTTGAAGGCTTATTCAACACAAAACCAAACGAGCCCTCCTCCCCGTGCTGACACATAATGATAACAGTCCTTTCAAAATTCGGATCGGGCAAAAACGGCTCCGAGATCAGCAAGTCTCCCTTTTTCGGTTCTAAATTTTTGTTATGTTTATAATCTATCATGCCCTTTCTCTAATGCAATGCTGCTTTCAATGGTAGCGATTTTAGTACTTGTCCCTCTATCTCATTTAACGTATGCAAGCGGTTGTATACCTCCTTTTCTTCAAAATAATTTAAAGCCATTTTTACAAATATATTGCCGTGTTTTGCCTCTGAGGTCCATAATGCCTTATAAAAACCTTTCAGCGATGGTTCATCAAGGTGTTCGGCTACCATCTTAAACCGCTCCGCTCCCCGGCATTCAATAATGCTGGCAAATAACAATCGATCCAGAAATCTATCCGTTTTTCCCGAGCGACAATGATCTATGAGCTGTTTTACATACATATCCTGCGTCATTTCTGCCGGCAATTTGACACCCCTTTGTTCCATTAACTCATAAACCGACCTAAAATGTTCCAACTCCTCAACCGCTGTATCTATTAATTCCGGAATAATTTCCAGTCTGTCAGGATATTTTGCAACAAAACTCATTGCCATCGCAGAAGCCTTGCGTTCACAATTGGCATGATCTTGTAAAAAACTGTCAAAATCTTTCATCACTGTCTCCACCCATTCGGTGCTACTTTCACAGGATAACTCAATACTAAACTTCATATCAATCTTTAAATCGTACCTTCAGGGAATAAAAATGTCGGTTCGCGCACCCATTTTCATTAATGTCTTGTTTCCCCATCCAATTTCCATAGCCACCGGAATTTGATTTACTATAGCATCCCGGTTTGCGTTTCCCTGTATTTAATTAACGCCCGCAACCGGTGAAAATTGAGGAATGATTCAGGTACTCATTTAAATTTCCAACCACTGCTTTCCGACCTGAATATGGCAGCCAACTAAACAAAAATAAAACCGCCACCGCTATAGCTGTAATTATAATGAAAATAATTAGCTATCAAATGATTTTTATAAGCCAGAATTTAAATAAATTTAATGACTTTTGTAAAGGTATTTTAAGAAAGAAGCTTAATATTGCCGTGAAAGTTTAATTTTTTCGCTTATTCTGCAGCTGTTAGGCTGAAAATAATGTTTTTTGAAGAACGGACCTTAAACTAAAATGAAATGAAATCAGACCTGGCCTCCATAAGAAGTGATTACCAGCAAAAGTCTCTTAGCAGGCAAAACGTCTGCGGTAACCCGTTAGATCAATTCGAACAATGGTTTGAAGAAGCTACGGAGGCAGAGATTATTGAACCCACTGCTATGAATTTATCAACGGTGAGCGGCAGTGGCCGTCCAAGCGCCCGCATCGTGCTGTTGAAAGGAATAAATGACAATGCATTTCAATTTTACACGAATTACGACAGTCAAAAAGGAAACGACCTGGCACAAAATCCATATGCGGCACTTACTTTTTTTTGGCCTGAATTGGAAAGGCAAATACGGATTGAGGGAAAGGTGGAAAAGTTGGATGCATCTACTTCGGAAGACTATTTTTCAACCCGCCCCAGGGATAGTAAAATAGGTGCCTGGGCTTCCCCCCAAAGCCAGGTAATCGAAAGCAGAGTAATTTTGGAAGAAAATGTTAAGCAGCTGACAGAAAAGTATTCGGGCATTGAGGTACCTAAACCCGCTCATTGGGGAGGATATCAGCTGACCCCTGATAAACTAGAGTTCTGGCAGGGCCGTTCGAGCCGTTTACATGACCGTATTGTATATCAACTGACCGACACAGGACAGTGGCAAATTGAAAGATTAGCACCTTAGTCAATACCGGTGCTATATGGAAACATCCAATTTTTATCTGCAGAGATACGGATTTCCAAAAAGTTTATTTTTTTCAGATCCCCACCCCGACCTTGGCATGATCGTGGTGATCCCGTGCTTTAATGAAAAAGATCTCATCAGGTCATTATCCTCTTTGATGTCCTGCACCGACACACAATGCGCGGTAGAAATTCTGGTTATTATCAATGACTCAGAACGCGCTTCCGAGGAAATCCTGTTGCAAAACCAATCGACTTATGAGCAGTCCGTATTGTGGGCAAAGAAAAATGACGACCTAAAAAGAAGGATCCTCATTCACTATGAGTCTCAATTGCCTCACAAGCAATCTGGTGTAGGCATGGCACGAAAAATCGGTATGGATGAGGCTGTCAGGAGGTTAGACAAGGTCAGCAGGGATAAGGGTATAATCATCTGTTTTGATGCGGATTCACAATGTGACGAGAATTATTTAAGCGCTATCGAGCAACACTTTTTCCATCACCAAAAATGCAATGGCGCCTCCATCTATTTTGAGCATCCCCTGGAGGGCGATTTAAGTCCTGCCCATTATAAGGGCATCATTTTTTACGAGTTATTTCTTAGATATTATGTCAATGCATTGCGTTATGCCGGATTTCCCTTCGCTTATCAAACCATTGGCTCGAGTATGGCGGTAAGATCGGATGTTTACCAAAAGCAGGGAGGAATGAATAAAAGAAAAGCCGGAGAAGATTTTTATTTTCTGCACAAGGTGATCCCTCTGGGAAATTTCCACGAGATCAATCAGACACGTGTAATTCCATCCGCCAGGTCCTCCGACCGGGTACCTTTTGGCACGGGAAAAGCTATTGGCGACTGGCTCAGCCAGAATGAGGGCCACTACCTGACTTACTCACCGGAAACCTTCATGGACTTAAAAGCGTTTTTGGACCAGGTAAGTCACCTTTTCCAGATTCAGGAATCGGCCTTAGTGCAGCATTTAGAAAAATTGCCGAAAAGTATCGCTACTTTCCTTACAGCAAATAATCTCACCGAAAATTTAAAAGAAATCAACCAATATTGCGGCCCTACTTATGAGGCGTTTTTAAAGCGATTTTACAGCTGGTTTAATGGCTTTAAAGTATTGAGATTTGTTCATTTTTCAAGAGACAATTTTCATAAAAACTTGGACATTGAAAAGGCTATCCAATGGTTATCGTCTACCCACAAGCAAGAGCAGCAGGTTCCTGTTTCTGCAAAAGCACAGCTCATTAAATGGAGAAAGATCGACAGAGAGGCTTAAGACATTTTACGAAATATCTATAAAACCTCAAAGCAAATGGAAAAGGCTTTTTACACCCATATTTTTGTCAACCGTAAAACCTTCACCATATTTTACGCCGATAGATTTACCAAAATCCGTGGCTCTTGCTTCCAGCAGCTGCAAGAACTGCGCAGAGGAAATGAAGGTTTCAGACTCCTTGCTATCGGGATCAAAAAATTGCGATTTAAAAGCTTTGACGGCGGCCATCCGTTGTTCCCAGTGGTCAGAGACGTCAACAATAATGTCAGGGCTGATAAAGTTGCTTTGAATGTAATGGTAAACGGTTGCGGGTCGCCACGCCAACTGATCCTCACCGTCCAGCCTGGTCTCAATCTTTTTTAACCCCGCCATAAAACAAGCCTGTACAGTAAGTTGAGAAGCTTTTGGGTGATCGGGATGCCGGTCTTCAACAGCATTAGCCAGCACTACGTCCGGTTGGAACTTTCTGATCATTTTGACCACTTCCAGCTGGTGTTCCTTATCATTTTTGAAATAGATATCTTCAAATCCCAGGTTTATTCTCACCGACAAACCCAATATTTCAGCGGCTTTTTGAGCTTCCTTCATCCTTATCTCCGGATTACCTCGCGTACCCAGTTCACCTCTTGTAAAGTCTACGATCCCAACTTTTTTGCGCTGGTTTATATGTGAAATGATGGTACCGGAACAAGCCAATTCCGCATCATCGGGATGAGCGGCAAAAACAAGCATATCTAGTTTCATGACTTAAGGAGTAAAATTGCCGGTTAGCGTACTCTTAGCATACGTCCAATCCTCAATATTTTATTTCTGGAAATACCATTCAGGCGACATACAGCGCTAATAGTGGTATGGTATCTCCGGCTTATCCTGCCCAATGTATCTCCCGATCTGATACGGTGGTATTTCTTTTTTCTAAGTTCCTTGACATAGGCGAAGGTTTGAGGCGTTATATCCACGATCTCGCTTCTCAATTCATTCTTTTCAAAATCGTATAGTTCTACCGGATTAACAGCGGCTCCTTTGTATCGAACCTCAAAATGCAGGTGATAGCCCGTACTTCTTCCGGTACTTCCTCCCAACCCGATCAGATCTCCCTTTTTCACTTCCTGTCCTACACGCACAATTCTTTTCAAAAAATGACCATAAAGCGTCTCTAACCCATTCTTATGACGCAAGACGACATAGTGGCCATAACCGTAACGGTCATACTGAGCCACCCGAACAATACCATCTGCCACTGCTGTTACCGTATCACCACGATTCAGGTCTAAATCCACCCCGTAATGCCACCGGTACCGTCTCATTCCAAAGGAGGAGTTGACTTTGGTAGCGCCTTTGATTGGTGAAACCCAAGGATCTCTGCCTTCTTTCAATGCGATGGATACACTTTCCTGATATTTTGTAGGATCGAAATCATATGGGTTGACCTTTTTGGAATCCCACACAGCAAAATGATCGTGACTGTCTATCCAATCGCCCTGGACGGTTAATTCCTGAGAAAGTTCATAAAAATGCATAACACCTCTTTCAAGCATCTGAGGCTGCCCGTAAGCCAGCAATAAGCTTTTCCTGACATTCACTCTAAAGGTGTCGGCAGTTGGCCACTTGATTCTAAACGGAATCCTGGAAGACTCCACATGTGTGCCTGAATCTCCCGGCGATGACGGGCCGCGAACATGGCTTGCACCACTCCCTGTTACTTCCCCGAGATCATTAAATGAATAGACATCCTGATTCTGCCCCGGCGATGGGGTAGACAGAAAAGGCAGGGTTAGCGCCAACAGGCCAATTAAAAAATGCTTTTGCCTCATGAAGAAACTGTAACTTCTTTAGCGGCTAAAAATCTTTCTGCATCCAGGGCGGCCATACAACCGGTACCGGCGGCTGTTACAGCCTGGCGGTAAACCGGATCCTGGGCATCTCCTGATGCAAAGACCCCCTCAACATTGGTTTTGGTGGTCCCGGGAATAGTTTTGATGTACCCGCTGTCATCCAGATCCAGAAAAGATTTGAATATATCAGTATTGGGTTTATGACCAATGGCGACAAAAAATCCTTGTACCGGTAAGTCGGTCTTCTCTCCGGTTTTATTATTTATAACCCGTACGGCATTTACCTCTTCTTCGCCAAGCACCTCATCCGTCTCGGTATTCCACAGCACTTCCAAATTAGGTGTATTTAATACCCTGTGTTGCATAATTTTGGATGCTCTCATTTCGTCTCGTCGTACCAGCAGGTATACCTTGTTACATAATTTAGACAGGTACGTAGCTTCTTCGGCAGCGGTATCTCCACCACCTACAACTACAACATCCTTGCCTTTGAAGAAAAAGCCATCACAAACCGCACAGGCTGATACGCCTTTTCCGTTTAGTCTTTTTTCAGAAGGTAATCCCAACCATTTAGCTGATGCTCCTGTCGAGATGATAACGGATTCGGCGGTAATTACTTCTTTTTCATCGATGGTTACCTTAAAAGGATAACTATTAAAATCCACAGCCGTCGCTAATCCAAATCTGACGTCGGTCCCGAACCTTTCCGCCTGTTTTTGGAAGTCAACCATCATTTCAGGGCCCATTACCCCGTCGGGGTAGCCTGGATAATTTTCCACATCGTTGGTAATCGTTAATTGCCCGCCAGGCTCTCCACCAGTATATAAAACCGGTTTTAAGCCTGCCCTAGAGGCATAAATGGCTGCTGTATATCCCGCGGGTCCCGAGCCAAGTATCAATACTTTAATTTGTTCTTCTGACATGCTAAGTTCCTTAATTTATTCCAAATCCTTTACGAAAGATATGTAATAATGTTGTATAATAATAAGAAAAATTACGTCAATTTTAACACATAAAAAAAGGTCTCCTATCTAGTGAGAGACCCATGTAATAAATGTTAGTATTTTATTACCCCAGGTATGGTTTTAAAGCCTTACTTCTTGAAGTATGACGCAATCGTCTGATAGCCTTTTCCTTAATTTGTCTTACCCTTTCACGGGTTAAGTTAAATTTTTCACCTATTTCTTCGAGTGTCATGGAGTGCTCACCATTTAAGCCAAAGTACAATGTAATTACATCAGCTTCCCTTTGTGTGAGTGTTGAAAGCGCTCTTTGCACCTCACGGCGCAGTGAGTCATTCATTAATTCGGAGTCTGGCTTTTCTTCACCGTCATTCTCCAACACATCCAGTAAACTATTTTCCTCTCCCTGCACAAATGGCGCATCCATAGAGACGTGGCGACCGGAAATTTTCATGGTATCCACTACCTCATTTGTGGTAACATCCAAAACCTCCGCCAGCTCGTCCGGTGAAGGTTCGCGTTCATATTTTTGCTCTAGTTCCGAAAAAGTTTTGGAAATTTTATTCAGCGATCCAACCCTGTTTAAAGGAAGTCTAACGATACGTGATTGCTCTGCCAGTGCCTGCAGGATAGATTGTCTAATCCACCATACGGCGTAGGAAATGAATTTAAATCCTCTGGTTTCGTCAAACCTTTGGGCTGCTTTAATGAGTCCGAGATTTCCTTCGTTGATAAGATCTCCGAGAGACAATCCTTGATTTTGATATTGTTTAGCTACCGAGACCACAAACCTTAAATTTGCTTTGGTTAATTTTTCCAATGCCAGCTGGTCTCCGTCTCTGATTCTTTTGGCAAGATCTACTTCTTCGTCAGGGGTTAGCAAGTCAACTTTTCCAATTTCCTGCAAATACTTGTCGAGAGACTGGCTCTCGCGGTTAGTAATCTGCTTGCTAATCTTGAGTTGTCTCATGCATTTTGGATTTTATTAGCCATAACAAAACGGTGCCAAATAACAGCTATTTATTTTACATTAAATCGAATATAAAGAATATTGTTGTAAAATAAGTTAAATTAAAAAAATTAATTTTTGTTTTCAGCATTTTTTTCTGGCCTAGGTAATAAAACCTTTCTAGACAACCTAAATTTGCCGGATTTCTTGTCAATATCCAGCAATTTGACCTGAATTTCTTCCCCATTTTCCAACACTCCTTCCATGTTTTCGATGCGTTCCCACTTGATTTCAGAGATGTGCAATAACCCTTCTTTTCCAGGTAAAAATTCCACAAAAGCGCCGAAAGGCATGATAGATTTCACCTTGCCATCATATACTTCACCAATTTCAGGTTCTGTAACGATCGCTTTAACTCTGGCAAACGCCTGGTCCATAGCTTCTTTATCAGTAGCAAAGATATTTACTATACCCTTGTCATCTACTTCGTCAATAATAATCGTAGCGCCTGTTTCTTTTTGAATTTCCTGAACTACTTTTCCGCCAGGGCCGATCACTGCGCCAATATAATCCTTGTTGATCTTAATAGTGACTGATCTCGGTGCATGTGGTTTGTAGTCAGGCCTCGGCTTATCCAGGGTCTTGTTCATTTCGCCCAGAATGTGCAGTCGCCCTTCCCTGGCCTGCAACAAGGCCTTTTTCAACACATCATAATGCAACCCATCGATTTTGATATCCATCTGACAGGCTGTTATACCTTTTTCCGTACCAGTTACCTTAAAATCCATGTCACCAAGGTGATCTTCGTCGCCCAAAATATCTGAAAGAATGGCAAACTTACCTGTTTCAGCATCGGAAATCATTCCCATGGCGATACCTGAAACAGCCGCTTTTACAGGGATGCCGGCATCCATCATTGCCAGTGACCCAGCGCAGACTGTGGCCATAGACGACGAACCGTTAGACTCTAAAATATCCGAAACTACCCTAATGGTGTAAGGGTTATCGTCATCTGAGGGCAGCACTTTTTTCAAAGATCGCGCCGCCAGATTCCCATGCCCTACTTCTCTCCGGCCAGGGCCTCGATTTGGCTTTACCTCGCCGGTGCTGAAGCCCGGGAAGTTATAATGAAGGATAAACTTATTGTAACCGGAATAGACGGCTCCGTCAACCATTTGCTCGTCTAACTTAGTTCCGAGGGTAACGGTTGTCAATGACTGGGTTTCTCCTCTGGTAAAAACCGCAGAACCATGAGGCGACGGCAAGTAATCCGTTTCACTCCAGATAGGTCTGATCTCTTCCGGTTTCCGGCCATCAAGACGGATGTCATTCTTTAGTACGAGGTCTCTTGCCGCTTTCTTTTCTATTTCATGGTAGTATTTATGGATCAGCCATTCACTTAGCTCGTGCTCTTCAGGCAGGCTTTCGATATAGGCTTCCAAAGGCGCTTTAAATGCCTCTTTTCTTTCCGACTTGTTTGTAATGGTTTGTTTGGCCACTTCATAAAGCTGGTCATAAAACATTTCAAACAGCTTTTCCCTTAGCTCCGGATCACTTTCTTCGTGGTCGTAAACTCTTTTTTCTTCCTTTCCGGTTTCTTTTGTAAGCTCCATTTGCGCTTCGCATTGTATTTTGATGGCATCATGGGCCACCTGCAAAGCCTCGAGCATTACTTCTTCCGCTACTTCATTCATTTCCCCCTCAACCATGGTGATATTGTCGTAAGAAGCTGCTACAATTAAATCCAGTTTTGCCTCTGGTATCTGCTCCAGGGTTGGGTTAACTATATACTTTTCTTCATCCCAGATAACCCTTACTTCAGAGATGGGGCCATTAAAGGGAATATCCGATACGGCCAGTGCTGATGAAGCCGCAAGGGCAGCCAGAGAATCCGGCACATTCTTTTCATCGTAAGAGATCAGGCTGATATTTACTTGTGTATCTGCATGATAATCTTCCGGGAATAGCGGACGGAGGGCCCTGTCCACCAATCTGCATATTAAAATTTCATGATCAGAAAGTCTTCCCTCCCGTTTGAGGAAGCCACCTGGTATTTTTCCGGAGGCGGCAAACTTTTCCTGATAATCAACGGATAAAGGTAAGAAATCAACTCCTTCCATAGCCTCCTGTTTAGAAACTACAGTAGCCAATAGCATGGTATTTCCCATTCTCACTACTACAGAACCATCTGCTTGCTTGGCAAGTTTACCGGTTTCTATAGTAATTTCCCTCCCATCACTTAATTTAATAGTTTTAGAAATAATATTATAAGACATATAGTATTGTTTAGTCGTAAAATTGGCAAGCCCAGATCAAATTGAAAAATAGGCCTTCGAGGTTGGAACGAAAGAGGGATTTCCACCGGAAATCCCCTCCTTAAATTCTTGATGTTATTTTCTTAATTTTAATTCTGCTATAATAGATCTATATCTTTCTATATCTCTTTTATATAGATAATCCAGCAACCTCCGTCGCTTTCCTACCAGCTTCAATAATCCCAAGCGGCTGGAGTGATCTTTCTTATTTGTCTTTAGGTGCTCTGTCAGGTGGTTAATCCTGTAGGTAAATAAAGCTATTTGCGATTCGGGAGATCCCGTATCCGTAGCTGATTTTAACCGACCATGATTCTTGAATAAATCTTCCTTTTTTTCCTTATTTAAATACATGCTTAGTCAAAATAAATTAAATATTTTTTATCGAGGCACAAAGGTATAGATACGATTTTTCATAACCAAATCATTAAACATAAATATTTAACTACCAGCAGCTAACAAAAAATGCCTTAAAGCCCGGCCTTTAGCAGTCTGTCAGGATTTGTCTTTTGAGAATTTCCTTCGGATGTTTCCCACAAACACATTGTAAAAATCTACATCAAAAACGCGGGCATCGATTCTCGCCTGGCGCAGAAAAAATAACCCTATTGGAAATAATACAAAATTGGCAGCCCAGGCCCCTATCCACGGTTCAATGATGCCCTGCTTGGCCAGCTTTTCGCCTGTGATATTGATCACGTAGAAAGTAATGAAGAAAATTATGGATATAATTACCGGCACGCCGAGCCCTCCCTTTTTAATAATAGCGCCCAAAGGTGCGCCGATTAAAAACATAGACAAGCAGGCCAGCGCCAGCGCTATTTTTTTATTTTTTTCTATTTTATATTTTCGTGCCTCATTCACCAAATTAGTAGTATTGGCATCCTGTGTAACCATCTGGTTTTTCATCTGACGCGCCTTGGTTAACGCGCTGGCCATGACCTTTTTCGTATTTTTTTCAAGTGCCATCGTACTGTCAACCTTGTTCAGCGCCTCTTCCATGGTAAGGACAGGTTCTTTCTTATCTTCTTCCTCGGGTTTGGACTTGTCGGTTTTTTTGTTTTTGCCCGCTACCGTCGTGGGCTTCTTTTTTTTCTGATTTTGAGGGTTCTTGAAAATTGGGGTAACATTTTTATCCAGTTTTTTAACACTTTTGCTTGCCGGTACACTCTTAACGGCGACGGTTTCTTTTGCCGGCGTAGTCTTTTTTTTCTTCTCAGCAGCCTTTCGGGACTTTTCTAACTCTCTCTCCGCAGTGTACCGCTCCTCATACAATCCGTCTTTGACTGCCTGTATACTGTCTCTTATCTTCCTGATTGAATCCAGCTTTATTCCTACTATCTCATATTTTTCGGGAACAACAATTTTTTCATCCAAATGATAATTATAATAATTCTGCGCATTTTTGAAGAGTTTGTATTTCACTTCCTCCACTTCAAAATCCATTGAATCAATATCCACATTTAACTGCTGGATGTTTTTCATAAGCCGGTTATTGGCAAACAGTTCTTTTTTGGTTTTTTTCAGATCGAAGTCCTCCAGGCTAAATATCATTTTTGTTTGTGAAAATTTAGTCCTGATGTAGGGCTCAATATCTTTTTTACTGTAGCTTTTTTGGGGTGTTTTATCGGATTGCTGGTACCGGTGCCCGTCATACAATTCCATCACCAAGTAGCGATCATTCATAAAGGAATACATCCTGCCGGAGTCGGCCATGATAATTTCAACATTACCTCTCCTTTTGGTGTGATCGTAAATCATCAGATCCTTCATCGTATCGCCTTTGGGATCCTTTTCATTCACGCGGATCGTGAAATTTTGAATACCATTGTAGAACGCCCCTTCTTTAATGCTCAAAGAAGGTTTCTGCTGTCGCACATCATACATTAGACTGTAGGCATTCAACGCCGCCTTAGGGACAATGTTGTTATTTGAAAAAAATGCGAAAACTGTAAGAAAGATGGTAAAGTAAAAAATCGGCGCCATGGTCCTCAAGAGGGAGATGCCTGCGCTTTTGATGGCTGTCAGCTCAAAATGCTCCCCCAGGTTGCCAAAAGTCATCAAAGAGGACAACAAAATTGCCAGCGGCAAGGCATTGGGGGTCATCACAATACTAAATGAAGTCATCAATTCGGCAAAGACTTCAAACCCCAAACCTTTCCCTACGAGATCATCAAAATACTTGAGCATATATTGCAGCAGGAGAATAAATACCACTACAATAAAGGTCAGTATAAATGGTCCCAGAAAAGATTTAAGTACCAGCTTATCCAGCTTTTTCATATGTCGCCGACGATTTTAATCCTCTTACACAAAAGTATAGAATTGCTAGCAAAAATAGTGCAATTTTTTTATTTCGCGCGACAAGCGCTCTTTTCAGGGCTATATCCTGAGCCGACCCCTTGATTTTAATAAGGCCATTTAATTTGGGAGGGTTCCAGAAGTATAAATGTCTGAATGTTAATTCAGCCGCCTACCGTTTCTTTAAGGGCGACAACCAGGTTTTCCCACATATCTTCCAGTTCTTCCGGGTCACTATTTTCGGAGTAGTCGGTAATGCGCAGAAATACAGATTGGGTTAATTCATTTTGATCCAGTTTAAATTCAAAGAATGCCCGGTCATGTTCATCATCGGTATTGTTGTCGTCCTTGTTAAGAAACTCAAATTTTACATAGCTGTTCGATCGGTGGGCCACTAATTTGGCTTTATGGTCTTCGCCATCCCAGATAAAGTTGTAAACCTTGTCTTCGTTTACATTAACATCGTCGGCAAACCATTGCGCCAGGCCACTAGCAGTATTCAAGTATGGGAAAAGCATTTTTTTGGATGCATTTATCTCAAACTCGGTGTTAAACTTATATTTACTCATAACCTGATCGTTAGTAATTGTTTTTTTAAGATATATTTTTTTTACGAGATGCCCAAAAATTACTCCGTAAATGTATTGCATTTTAAAAGACAATATTAGTAAGTTTGCACTCCGTTTCATAACGGGCGCTGAAAAGGTGCAGTATATGTTCTTTTAAAGATTTTTAATATTGTATGGCGAGGTAGCTCAGTTGGTTAGAGCGCAGGATTCATAACCCTGAGGTCACGGGTTCAACTCCCGTCTTCGCTACAAAAACAGTGTGAGGGTGTAGTATGAGTATTGAGACGACACTTTATCACACTGTTTTTCCCTCAATACCCACACCTCATCAATACAGATATAAATTTTATTAAAAATCTCCCAGATTAAAGTTTTTAAAATGCCTCGTTGGTGTGTATTTACAAAGTTAGGTACCAACCCCACGCAACTGCCTATCGCCAGGACCGTTATCTGTAATTATGAAAGCACAATTTTACTTAAGATTTAACCTTATAATTTTACTCTCACTATTGAGTTTGAATTGTCAAGGTCAACAACCGATAAAAAGTAAACTTCGTGATCTTAAGGAAGCTATGGCGACTAATAAATATCCAAACATAGACGGAATAGTTGTGGCCAGGAATAACAAAATACTTATCGAAGAATATTTTAATGGTTTCGAAAGAGATAGTTTGCACGAAACCCGATCCTCACATAAATCAATCACAAGTTTGCTGGCTGGAATAGCCATCGATCAGGGACTATTCAAAGTAGATGATGAAATACATAAGTTTTTTGCTGAATGGAAAAATGACCCAAGAGGAAATATAACTGTAAAAGATTTGCTGGAGATGAAATCAGGATTAGCCTGTGAAGGCTTCTTTGATATCGGACCTGACTGTGAATCCGAGATGTGGGAAACGGATGACTGGCTGGGCTACATTTTTGATATTCCACTCAGATATGAGCCCGGATTAAAATGGGAATACACGTCTATGGAACCTGAGCTTGTTGGATTAATTATTTCAAGAACCAGCAACATGACTATTATGGAATTTGCTAAAAAGCACCTATTCGAACCACTTGGTATTGAACACTATGAATGGCTGATCACGCCGGATGGCAGAGGCTATTCAGCTGGTTCTTTTTATATGAAACCACTTGACATGTTGAAAATTGCCCAGTTGGTTTTAAACGAAGGAAATTGGAAAGGTCAACAAATCGTCAGTAAGAAGTGGCTGGACGAATCGACTCACTGCCAGACCAAAGTGGAGATGTCATTTTTATATTGGGCCGGAACAAAGGATGCAAAATATATGTCAGCCAAATACGGCTACTTCTGGTATCGTGAATTACTACAATATGGAGACATCAAAACTGAAGCGCTATTTTCATCTGGCAATGGGGGGCAATACATGATGGTGCTGGAAGATTACGATACTGCGATTGCGTTTACCGGCAGCAACTTTGGAAACTGGAGAGGCAAGCTACCGTTTGATATCCTGCTGCGGTACATCATTCCAATGATCGAAAACTGATAGTAACAAACAATAAGCTCAATGACCAGACTGAGCCACGAGCAATTTTCAGGGCAAAACATTAACTTTAGAAACTAAATGAACAAGGCATGCTCACATGAGCTTATCCGTGACGTCGTGAACAATTAAAAATATTTGGCACCTGAATGAAGAGCGATTTTATCATACAAAAGCCACACAATCATTTTCTTTCCACCTTAGTAGATTATTACTTCTTTATTGACATACCGATTGACGCTTTATCCGAAGATCAAGAATATGTTTTACCGTTTCCCAGAATAACATTCGGATATTTCTTTGATCATCCTTTTATGGTCACCAACCATGACCTGAAACAAAGTGAAAAGGTAGATATGGTGATCTCAAGAATATCAACCCAAAAAATAACCGTTTTGCCGCTGACCAATAGAATCAAAATAATCGGAGCTCATGTAAGACCTTACACGCTTGCTTATTTGACCGAACAGCCTATTGGCAATCTTCCCTGGCTGATTAACACGGTGAAACTATTTGGCAATACGGCTATTTCATTTCGCGAAAAAATTTTGAAATGTAATGATCACATAGAAATGTTCGAGGAAGTAGAAAAAGTATTTCTAAATACACTTCTTACCAGAGACCTGCAAACAATCACACAAGCTGTAGACCTTATAGAAACAAATGAAGGCGATATCAAATTTTCTGAATTGGCAGATCAATTTGGTCTATCAGATCGCGCTCTTCGCGCGCAGTTCCATAAACATATTGGCTGCGCTCCAAAGGAATTTATTCAGTTGGTTCGACTAAAGAAGTCCCTGCATCAAATGAATTTTACTGACGACTCCTTAACAGATGTCACTTACCACAATAATTATTTTGATCAACCTCATTTTATAAACGCATTCAAAAAGATCACTGGTAAATCTCCGAAAACTTTGAGGAAGGAAATGCTCAACTTCCGGTTTTTACAATTTTAAGCTTTTATCATTCTGGAAATTTGAGGTGGAATCAAATTCAAAAGAATATGAAGCGTAAAAATTTGGTAAGTATCCATGTGGTTGCCACTGCATTTGCCATTCTGGTCATAAGTACATTTTTCATTTCGTCTCTAATAGCAGAGTTAGATGGTGCTATAGATGTAATCAGAACCGTCAAACAAGGAATCTTTTATGCGCTTCCGATACTGATTTTAACGATGCCAACATTGGCTATTACAGGTAATAAACTAGCCGGCAACTCCAAAAACCCAAAAGTAACTGAAAAGAAACGCAGGATGAAATTTGTCTTATTTAATGGTATGATCCTGATATCCCTGGCTGTTTTTCTGTATTACCAGTCACACTTCAAAATGATCAATAATGTATTTCTGATAGCCCAGATCATGGAATTTATTTTTGGATTAGGGAACCTGACACTAATTGGATTGAATGTAAGAGCGGGCTTAATGCTCTCAGGTAAAATCAGCTCTTAGCAATCTCATAGGAAAACAAATGTTCCATCAGATGTTCACGCGGGTTGAAGCTATTTACAGATTCATTCTTACCAACTGGAAATTAAAAACTTTGCCATCATGAAAGAAAAAATTCACAACGATCTGAGCCTCAAATATAGCAAAGGAACCATTGCAATACACTGGCTTACTGTATTGCTTATAGTCATTTTATTTCCTCTTGGAAAATACATGGCCGGACTTGAACCTGGCGAAAAAATGGGACTGGTCAGAATACATGTTATGCTAGGCATGATCACATTTATTCTTACAATAATAAGAAGTTGGCTGTTTTTCAAAGCCCCACGCCCCGCTGACATAAAAACGGGCTCCAAGTTTAATGACAAACTAGCTGTATGGATTCACAATGCATTTTACTTTCTTCTTTTTGGTATTGCCATTTCCGGCATTGTAACATTGATTTTAGATGGTTATGGACAGGCATTGCGTAACGGGAATTCAGGATCAATCAAAAGTTCCGGTAAGATACCATCCTTAAAAGGTCATGAAATCATGGTTGTGATGCTAATGCTACTTTTCGTTATGCACGTAATTGGTGTTGTCAAGCATTATATTATGGTGAAAGAAAATACGCTGAAGAGAATTACCTGAAATCAGCATGAAACCTCTTTCCTTTCTTTTAGATTCTAAAAGCAGCAATTGTTGAGAATCTAAGTTGCTGGAAATGCTTTTTACACAGTAAAAACCTAATTATTGAATGAAGTGTTAAAGTGGAATGCTTAAAAAACTAATACCATTCATAAGTTCGGGATGATTAGATGCAATATTGATCCCTTCACCACTACAAAAACAGTGTGAGTGTGCTGTATGAGTATTGAGACGGTGCACAATCACACCGCTTTTCTCTCAATATCCACGTTGGCAGCGTCCTATCGGAATCAATAGCTAATTATCTTTAATGAATTGTTCCGTAGTCCCCTTTACCATTGCTTACAAATAGGTTGCTTTTAAACGTGTACTAGCGGATTATTTTGTCATTAGGTGCAACTATTTTCGACAACACGGCATTCTTAGCCTATTGTGACATATGAAAAGATTATCGGCAAATTAACCACTGAACTCGTAAAATATTTTCCTTTCCTGGATATTACTGATATTGCGTCAATACCTTCTCAATATTAAGTAAGTGGTCCCGGTTACGGTATTTACGTCGGCCTCATCCGTAACTCTGATACCAATATTAACCCTTTCTTGAGGAAAACTTCCCAGTAAATTTGGCGTGGCAATATATGTTCCTTTTTGAATGTCATCAGAAGTAAAAGAACTGCCAGCAATAGGAGTATCATTGGTAATATCGTAAAGTTCAAATGTTGATGCAAAATCTTTTGGCTTACCGGTGCCATCATAAGTAGCAATATCATATATCACAAAAACCACAGAATCAATCCCAGAATAATCTCTTATGTCAAATTCAAGCAGCGATGTCTCGAGAATGTCTATCTCATTACCATAGCTACAGGCACAGGCTCTTAAATTGAATTTAATTTCTTTGTCATAATTACCGCTACAAACATATTCCGTTAAAGTTATTTCGGTACCATCGAGCGTTCCATTACCGTTAGAGTCCATGCCCGAGTCTATTTTAACCCCTCCAATTTCACAATTTGAACCAGGAGGTTCGTCAGTTATGTTCACCAAGTTATTTTTCCCTGCGACACCACATACATATTCAGTTTTCAATATCTCATTAGCGTCCAGTGTTCCATTCGAGTTTTTGTCTAATCCGGTTTCCACTTTGAGTCCACCAAATTCACAGTTTGCCCCTGCAATCTCTTCTGTTGTTTCTATCAGACTATTTAAACCACTTGGGCCAATAGATCCATCTTCTCCATTGCAACCAAAAAAGAATATTGCTATGATTATTGTACATATCTTTCTATTCATCAAGTATTTCATTTCCCATTTATTTTAGTTTATACTCAACTTGTTATTTTGATTTTAATAACATTCGAAAATAATTCACCCACAGATAAGACAACTTTTCTTTTGTTTCAATAAGCTACCAATGACAGTTAATGCTAAAAAAATAATTTAAAAGGGTACGCCCGGCAAGTATGTTAGCTACTTTTGGTTTTCTGCATTGGCACTTTCTAGATGGTGGGGAACCAACAACCACTCAAATATAAAATTCTTTATTAGTTTCTACAAACTGTTGCCATACCCTTCAATATCTTTTGGCGGACTTGAATTATGCATACCTTATACCTTAGGTTGGGTGTTTTAGGTGGTTAAGAAAGTGACAAAAAAATCTAAGGAAGTGTTACTCAGTTTTTAAGCTATACTTGCAAAAGCCAATCTCTGTTGCTAATCTGGGATATTAAGGCTCCATATTTGTCCCCAAAACGCTACTAGGAGCTCGCTTCGTAAAGGTTCGGGCTTTTATATTTGTAAATACTTAAATAGTGCTATTACAGGTTAAAAACTCATCACATATTGGGCATTCCGTTGGAAACGGAAGCCAGTACAAGGAAACGGAAGCCAGGGTAATATTTTGATGTATAAAAAAAATAAGCGCCACTCATGCCATAGGGTTGTCACAAGTTCATTCTAAGTTTGTAGTATAACAAACGATAATGATCACCAATGAAAACTTTTCACGTTTTGATGCATTTTGCATTTATGTCATTCTCAATCGCAACCCAATCACCGGTACAAACAAAAAAACTAAGACTATGAACAATCAAATCATGCAAAAATTTCATGTAATCGGCATTTCTATAAGAACAACCAACGAAAATGGGCAATCTATCGAAGACCTTGAAACATTGTGGGGTAAATTTTGGGGCGGGGAGATTCAAAAACAAATTCCCAACAAAGTCAATGATAATATTTACGCAGTTTACACAGACTATGAAACCGACGTCACCGGACCATACACCGCAATTATTGGATTACCTGTCAGTTCGTTAGCAAATATTCCTGAAGGTTTTGTAGGAATAACAATTGAAAATGCCGTGTACCAAAAATTTGTTTCAAAAGGTAAAATGCCAGAAGCTGTTTTAGCTACTTGGATGGAAATATGGCAAAATAAAAAGCTAAACCGAGCTTATAAAGCTGATTTTACCATTCACGGGAAAAAGTATTATGATGGAGACAATGCCGAGGTAGAAACTTTTATATCAGTAAAAGAATAAAAAAAGCGAACCTATAAACATGTCGAAGCTTTAACGCAAACAATTGAGAAAATGCTGTAAAAGGACCTTACTTTCCGGCTCCTTCCAGACACACCTTTAATTTTTTACCAAATTCAAATGATAGGTGGTCCGGGCCCATTAAATAGCAGATTCTTAACAAAATATTTGCGCAGCTAAATAACTGCATGTATATTTGCAGCCAAATGACTGCATTATGAAATCGAGAAGAGACGTATTCCAGGCTATTGCCGATCCGACAAGAAGGATCATTCTTACCATGCTGGCGGTTAATGCCATGACTCCGGGTGCGATTGCAGACAATTTTGACTCGGCCAGGCAAACGATCTCAAGACATATACAAATTCTTACCGAATGCCAGCTGCTGGAGCAGGAACAAACGGGGAGAGAGATTTACTATCGCGTCAATGCCAACAAGCTTGCCGAAGTAGCCGAATGGCTTCAGCCTTTTGCAAAAATGTGGGATGACAGGTTTAATAAGCTGGAGGCCATCATGAAAAATCACCAATCAAATAAATAGGTATTTATGGAGTTGAAAACAAAAATTCAGGCCGAGGACAACCAACAGGATTTACTGATAACAAGGGAGTTTGATTTGCCCCTGGAATTACTCTTTAAAGCGTATGTGGAACCCGACATTGTCGCGCAATGGATGGGGACGAAGGTGCTGAAACTGGAAAATAAAAGACATGGCAGCTGGCAATTTGAAACTACTGATCCCAAAGGCAACAAACATGGATTCAATGGCACAATTCACGAGTTTATTCCGAACCGGAAAATCACCAGGACTTTTGAAATGGAGCATACGGCCTTTCCTGTTCAGTTGGAGTTCCTTGAATTTGAAAAACTCACAGACGATACCAGCAGACTCACGATGCATATTGTTTATAAATCAGTTGCTGTCAGAGATCAAATGCTTCAGTTACCATTTGCAATGGGTATCAGTATGGCCCATGACCTACTACAGGAATTAGTAGAAAAACTTAAATAAAAGACTGTGGAGAAGAGAAACAAGATAATCTATTGGATTGCCACTATCTGGCTTTCGCTAGGCATGGTTTCTACCGGAACAGTGCAATTAATCAAGATGGAAGAAGAGGTAGATAAAATGACACAATTGGGTTATCCTATCTACTTCCTCACCATAATCGGGGTTTGGAAAATGTTGGGAGTAGTGGCGGTACTCATTCCCAAATTTCCTTTGCTCAAGGAATGGGCTTATGCGGGCTTTTTCTTTACCATGTCGGGAGCCGTCTTTTCCCACTTAGCCGTTAAGGACGAAATTTCCACTTTTTTTGGCCCATTATTATTAATAGTGCTGACTTTGGTATCGTGGTATTTCAGGCCTGTCAATCGAAAACTTATATTAGTGAATAAATGAAAGGACATGAATCCCGAAGTAGATAAATACCTTGTCGACGGTTGTATGCGTTGCAAACTAGGCGCTACACCTGAGTGTAAAGTCAACAAGTGGCCAGACGAATTAAAAGCATTGAGAGCGATTGCCCTTCAATGTGGGCTGACCGAAGAATTGAAATGGGGCGTTCCATGTTACACATTTCAACAAAACAACGTAGCAATAGTAAGTGCCTTTAAAGAATATGCGGCACTTAGTTTTTTCAAAGGTTCCTTGTTAAATGATACCCATAAACTTCTGGACAAACCAGGGAAGAGTTCCCAGGCGGCACGGCTGATCAGGTTCACCAACGTCCGGGAAATAATAAAGAAAGAGGCCATTCTTAAAGCCTATATCTTTGAAGCCATGGAAGTGGAAAAAGCAGGTCTGAAAGTGGCTTTTAAAAAGAATCCGGAACGTGTTCCTGAGGAATTTCAAAAGACGATGACCGAAAACCCTGTGGTAAAAGCTGCTTTTGAGGCACTGACTCCCGGACGGCAAAGAGGATATATTATCCATTTTTCTCAGCCCAAACAATCCAAAACCCGGGTGTCGCGAATTGAAAAATGCATACCGCGAATTTTGGATGGAAAAGGGTTACATGACTGGTAAATGCGACAAAAAAAAATACCTATTGGGACTTGCCAGGAGCTCGAACACCTTCGGAATCTACCCACTTGTACCCCTGCCAGCAAATCCAAAGGTATCAGCCTGGATACCTTCTTCTGTCTTTAGCGAAATAACAAGAAACTCAAGATCAGACCGAATGCCGTCCCTCATCTCTATATGCTCCATGGCAGGTGTTGCATACCTGCATAAACGTATTTCAATATCTGAAATATTCATTTGAGCAGACACACTTCCTTTGGCAAATTCACGTGGGGTATTTCATTTTTGTTAACGGCTTAATTCCTTGGATTATGGTTCCAAACAGCCCTATTGAAATCAAGCTTTATAAAACTCCACCTTGGCTCCGTCTAAATTCGCATTACCAACCCTTTCTACTAATTCCATACGAGAGTTGTCATTCATCTTTTTGAAAGATTTAGCCAAGTCTATTTTTTCCTGTAACATAGGTACATCATTGGCACCTGTAATCAAGGTGCTAACAGGAAGTGACCAAACGAAATGAATGGCCTCCTTAACACTTACCACATTCGGAACAATTTTGGGGTTTTTACCACCTTCAAAGTGGGAAGTACCACCAAAGAAACCACCATTTGAAAGGGTTTTCATAGCCAAAACACCTACTTCTTTTTCTACCAGGGTTGGCAATACATTATTAATAAAACTCTTATAATTCGGATCGAAACAGTTGATCGGCATCTGACAGGTTTCCAAGATATTGGTGCGTTTTAGCATCTGCTTATGGGCATTGAAATCACGATGACCAGTAAACCCAATATATCTGGCTTTTCCTGACTCTTTGGCTTTCCTAAATACTTCCAACACCTCTTCTTCGATTCTGGAATCCACGTCTTCGGGGCTTCCTATGCTGTGTATTTGCCATAAATCAACATAATCGAGTTTCATCCTGCTTAGGGATTGCTCAAATTCTGTTAAGGCATCCTTTCCAGTTTTAGCAGTTGTCTTAGTCATGATAAAAGAAACGTCACGATATTTAGGTACCAGGAATTTGCCATATCTTTCTTCTGCTAAACCATTTCCGTACATGTGAGCGTTATCAAAAAATCTGATACCCCCTTCAATGGCGCATTCTATTTGTGCCTCTGCAGTTTTTTCATCACATCGTGCAATATGAGCACCTCCAAGACCAAGCATGGTTACTTTTTCCCCGGTCTTTCCGAGTAATCTTAAAGGCAACAATTCACCAAATTTGTCCCTTGGTGTAATTAAATTACCTCCTAGTCCCTTAGCAGGGACCAACAGCCCGGCAGTTAATACTGCCAGGGATTTTAGGGTAGATCGTCTGGTTTTCATGGTAATCTGGTTTGGCTGTTAATTCGATTTTTTTTGCGGTGGTAATACTTTACCAAATAGAACATTCCTGCTGCTATCCCCAAGGCCAAAAAGGAAGTGACCAGGAAGTGAAAAATTAATTCCACAATGGTTCCCTGATGCTCATGCCCTGGATGTGCCAAAAGCAAAGCAGGCGTCAAAACCATGATTGACGATAATACGTAATTTTTAATCTTTTTCATTTTCAATAATTATTTTTGATTTTACATTCTATCAGCGGGCTCCTGGCGCTGAATTCCAAAGCGGCCCTAAGACCTGGTCGGTAATCTCCGGTATCGCTTAAATTGTTGCCATTAATGATAGTATGTCCAGAGTATTTACCACCATCTATCAAGCCCCTTAGCGAAGTGTAAAGGGACGACTTGCAATAAAAGCAACGATTTGCCGGGTTGCTCAAGTATTTTTCATCATTGATTTCCTGCCCTGAAATTTCTTCCAAATGGATATCATATCCATTACAGAATTTGCGAGCTATTAATAAGTCCCTGGTTTTTAAACTAGGAGAAACCGAGATCACCGCCGGCGCACACAATTTTCCAAGAAATTTACGTGAGAGAAAGGCTACCAGGCAGGAGTCTACACCACCCGATAGGGCTATCAATACCTTAGGGGTTTGTTGGAACCAGGATTCAAGGTTTGCAATTGAGGACATACTTACAATTTAATCATTCTTACTAGAAATATATCATTATCCTGGGTAGGAATGCTTCATGACTATGGAAGGTTCACACCCTTAAAACCTTTTTCCATTTCAAAAGGAAAATCAAATAAGATGGTTGGGTTAAACATTTTCGCATGAGGTATCGACATGATATCCGGTATCATCAAATATATTATTTTCTTTTTTAGGGAACCACCAAATTGTTTACCAGCGTCGATACTTTTTTTGCCCTTACTTGTAGTGTGTTTCGGCGTAATCAATAATTCTACAGACAGGAAGAAGGGACTTATCATGAAAAATTGATGAATTCGATACTTTTGAATGCAATTAAAAATGCGGTAGATTAGGGCATCCTAATTCAAAAATATCCGGAGCTGTAATTTCGAAAATACCGCTGTACTCAATTGGAATGGAGAAAATTAAAAATATACTTTTTGATCTGGACGGGACCATCATAGAGCCACAAGAAGGAATAATAAACTCCATACTTTTTGCATTAAACAAAATGGACATTCGAGAGGAGAATCACCAGGAATTAAAAAGCTTCATCGGACCCCCATTAATCGATTCTTTTGCAACCCGGTACCATCTAAATAAAGGAAAAGCTGAAAAAGCGGTTAACTATTATCGGCAATACTTTTCCAAAAAAGGAATGTATCAAACCACCTTATATCCGGATATAACAAAGGTCCTTGGCCGACTGAAAGATGAAAATTATAATTTATTCATAGCTACCTCCAAACCTACTATCTATGCTAAAAAGATACTCATCAACTTTAAAATATTTAATCTTTTTAAAGAAGTAACAGGAAGCAATCTGGACAATACCAGAAGGGACAAAACAGAAATAATTGGCTTCATATTAAAGACATATGGTCTTGACCCCAACGGGACATTGATGATTGGCGATAGAAAATTTGATATAATTGGTGCAAAAAACAATGCTCTTATGTCTATCGGCGCGGTTTATGGACATGGTAGTTTAGAAGAACTTCAAGCGGAAAAGGTTGACTTTATAGCCAATAATTGCGAGGAGCTGTATACTATAATTAGTAACAAAAAAGAGCAGAATCCGGTAGATGGTCATGAGTCGTAGGCCTATTGGGCACCGCTTATGCGATCAGGTGCAAGGGTTTCTACCCCCCCTGGTTCATCAAATCTTAGGTATCATTTATTACCTTGGAAATCATAAACACCTTTTTTCTTTTACTATATCATCCAAATATTGCCGTACGAATTTGATGCTTGCACCCCTTATTTTTCAAGGTAAGGTAATTTTTGTTTGAAAATCACTGGAAATCGCCTCCTACTCTACCCAGGATTTTACATCTTGACCGTGTATTACCTGGTCCCGGGTGTTGCTGTAAGGAATGGTTTATTAAAATTTTGTTACCTTAAAAACCTTTTCCCGTCTAAAAATAAAATCAAAGGTTACAGTCCGGTACTGTAAGGCAAGCTATCAGGAAATTGAAAAAAAAGGACAATAACAGAAGCTCCGACGAAGAGATCGTATCATTGATACTTCGCGATAACGATTCTATGCTCTTTCAGGTGATCTACGACAGATATGCTTCAATTATCTACCGAAAATGTTTAAGCTTTACTACCCGACAAGCGGACGCGGAGGACCTGACCCACGATATATTGCTGAAGGCTTATTTGAATCTCAGTAAATTCGAAGGAAGATCCCGATTTTCAACGTGGTTGTACTCCATTACCTATAATTTTTGCGTTGATTATAAAAGAGCTGTTGATAAAGGTTTAAAGAACTTCGCAGCGTATGCGCATGAGGAAAGTTACCAGCAGGATGAACCTTCGGATGAAGCGTTGTTTCAGATCAAGGTTGAGAAGTTGCGAATTTTACTCGAACAAATAGATCCTGAGGATAAAGCATTACTATTGATGAAATACCGGGATGAGTTACCTATAAAAAATGACATTATGGAAATCACAAAATTAACAGAAGGGGCTGTCAAAATGAGATTGAAACGTTGCAAAGAAAAAATTATTCGATTATCAAAAAATCTTAAATCCGATTTAAAATAATACGCGATGAAACCGACATGCTTGATATAATTATTAAACGCGCGCCGCGTGTCGCTGAGTCCTTCGCCATGCGCCTACGCTGTAGCTTTCGCAACCGCTTTAGCTTTAAGCGAACGCGGTCGAGCGCAAGCGTAAGGCTTCGGCCGCACGCTGTCGCTGAAGCTAAAGCGTAAGAGACCGGAGAAAGCTTTCCGCGAGCGCCAAAGCTGCTCTGCGGAGGTGCTAGTGGCGGTGCAAGGAAATGATTATAGCAAACACCAAAGGTTCCATGTGACCGAAAAAATAAATTATAAACACATGAAAAACACTTTCAAAGAATTGGAATCTAATGAACAGGCTCCCGAAGGGTTAAAAAATAAAGTTATGTCGAGTATTAATTTTAGCCGGTTGATTATGGACATTTCGGATCTTTTCATTGGTAAAATGGGTGAGACCCTGGAGGGGCTTTTTAAGACGGAGAAAAAAAACCTTAAAAAATGAGTTACTTCCCAGGGTCTTTACCGTCTCAAAAATAATAGGAGTCTACAAGACAATAATTGGCGAATATTTTAAGTGAAAAAAGCAATTGACAATCTTTTTATAAATCATTTATTGATCCTGTTTTAAAATATTTGACCAAATCCGGGTACTGAAATTTCAAACAAAATATTAATATCATGAAAACCGTTAGCAATTGGACCGACATTATCATATCATCACTAAAAGCCCTGGGTGAAGCATTGATGCAGGCTGTACCCAACATACTTGGCGCTATATTTTTGATCTTCGCCGGTTGGCTCATTGCGAAGGCTTTATCCTATATTATAGGAAAAATATTGAACGGACTAAAATTTGACAAATTAATGGACAAAATGTCAGAAATGCCACTCATTAAAAATTCCCAATTCAACATAAATGGTATAGCTATCATCAAAAAATTTGTCTACTGGATTGTCCTATTGCTTTTTTTCATATCAGCGTCAGAAACTTTAGGATGGACTTCTGTGTCTCAGGAAATTAGTAATATTATCGCTTATCTCCCAAAACTTTTCAGCGCGGTAGTTATCCTGATCGTAGGCTTGTATATTGCCACTGTAGTAAAGGGTGTGATAGCCGCAACTTTGGGTTCCCTGGAAATTTCAAGCAACAGAATCATAAGTAGTGCAGCGTACTATGTAATAGCTACAATTATCAGCATTACAGCCATAAATCAAGCCGGAATCGATACCAGTATCATCACCTCAAATTTTACACTTGTTATTGGCGCCCTGATGTTAGCATTTGCGCTGGCATTTGGCCTTGGAGCTCGAAATCTACTCAGTAACATACTTTCTGCAACCTATAGCAGAAAGAATTTTGAAACTGGTGATGAAATATCAATCGGAAATATTCATGGCAAGATTACCAAAATCGATAGTATCTCAGTGTCCATAAAAAATGAAAAGTCCACATATGTGATTCCCGCCAGCAGGCTTATATCAGAGAATGTCCAGAAGTTTGGTGATTCGGACTCATAACGCCTTCTCTTAATTCCAGACTCAGCTTTGATGCATTCTCAACAACTTTCGCTGCGGCTGAATGCCATTAACAAAAGTATTGATTTGCTCAATGCAAAGATGGCCAAAGCAAACATTGCACTATATAAATTCAGATACAAGAGACGTGTTGAAGAATTAATTGTGGAGAAAAACCGGATTGAAAAAAAATTGAAAGATGCTTCTCATCAATTTAGATTGTCCGGTCAAACATATGAATAATTTTTTTTTAAATTTCATGGTGCTTTTCCAGGCCTTGAAATATTAAAGTATTCCCCGAGAAATTACGCTTTGTTAGAAAAATAATCCATTTGAAGACCCTTCCGGAAGATTATTTTCAAAATACAATTGAGCGGAAACGTAATTCAAATGCCCTCCCTTGTTTCATTGGTTTCCTATGAAAACTACTACTGTCGACCGACCATCTTTTCAAACATAATGGAATTGCAAAATATTTTCAGTCAGCTTGTTACCTGCCGGAAGTCCTGACGTCTAAATATCAGATTGTAAAAAATCCCCCGCGGGAAATGAGCAGCATAGACACACCTCGTCTCATGCTACTGATCATGTGAGCTGTTATTGGTCAAATGCGGTAACAGCGTGAAAAGAATATTATAACCTAAATCATCAAGAAAATGAAAAAATTTGTGTTAACAATATTATTAACAACCATTGGGTTTAGCACCTTGCATGCGCAAAACCTTGAGATAGTAGAAAAAAAAATACTTATTGAAAAAACTCCTGTCGATGCACTGGTCATGGCCATTGGAGAGGAATATACATTTTCCAAAAAGACATTCAAGGCATATGTAAAAGATGCTTTGGATGTGAAAATGGGGAACGACGGCAAAAGCGCTCTGCTAGCCCAAAAGGTAAATGTGCCCACGCTGTCGTCAAAAAAAGGAGATCTTAAAGCGACTTATTTTACAGATAGGGACAGTGCCTATCTCGGCGTTTCATTTATCCTGGGCTACGAGATATTCATAAACTCCGAGAACTATCCCGAAGAGATGAAAAAGTTAAGAGAATTCGTCAGAGGCTATCAGGAATACCATTTTACAAGTTTTCACAATAACCAGATTGCAGATCAGGAAAACCAAAAGAAAAAGCTCTTGAAGGAAATAAAAACAACCGAAAGGGCAATTGGCAAACTAAGAAAACGGATTGGTAATAATGATAAAAAGATGAGCAAGTCTGACGATACCGCTAAAAAACTGATATGGAATAGCAAAAATGCAAATCATCACAATGAGATAAGCAAGTTGAATAAAACAATGCTGGGTTTAAATGAAGAGGTTATTCACGCAGAATTCAAAATGGCTGAATTAAAAAATGCACTAAGTGCCTTTTTGATAAAAATAAAAGAAGCCCAAAGATTGGATCTCATTACCCAATTTGAGAGCCAATAATTATGTTAATTACCGGTTAACAACCTGAAATATTATTTCAACTGGCCGGCCAATTTAATTGGATTATATTTTACCAAATTACCAGCGCCATGCCTATTAATGGTTATTAAATTAAAAATATATCTATGCATACGATAAAAAGACAAAAAGATCCGTATAAGCCTAAATTAATAACTAACAAACAAGAATTCTATAGTCGCATTCGCAATTACCTGGATGAACTTGATAATAAAATTTTAGTGCTTAAGCGTATAGTAACAAATGTTTCTGAACAAGAAAAATGGGATATTTGGCAACAAATTGAGAACATAAAAAAGAAAAGAGTTGGCCTGTCATTGATGTTTGACAAAATCACTACAGCTAAGGACCGTAAATGGACCACCCTGAAGTATGATCTCATTCAAAAATACCCGGAGCTGAAATAAATAGATCAACTAAGGACCGGGGTTGACAAAACCCGGTCCTTGAGAATTGAAAAATGCATACCGCGAATTTTGGATGGAAAAGGGCTGCATGATCCATAAATTCCTCCGGGAGATCCATGCCATTACCAACCTGGTATAATTAATTTTTCATTTATTAAACAATATTAAAATTGAGGTGTTTTTTAATGTATGACAAAAAAGAAAGAAAAAACACCAGTAGACATAGTGGACGCATATATGAAATATGTGCTGGAACGTGGCGATCGTCCTAAAAGTATTTATGCATTCGCACAGGATTTAGGCATAAGGGAATCTGAGTTTTATGACCAATTTGGTTCGTTCGAAGCCGTTGAAAGAGGCATTTTTAAAGCTTTTTTTGATCATACCAAAGCACTTTTAGACAAAAACAAAGAATTCCAAGCCTTTGATGCCCAAAACAAATTGCTCAGTTTTTATTATACCTTTTTTGAGGTATTGAAGGCAAATCGCAGCTATGTGGTTTTCACATTTGAAGCAGAGAAGCATAAATTGAGATTACTTTCCACACTTTCAGAGCTTAAAAAGTCCTTTGGGCAGTTCATTCGGGAAATCGGGATTGAAACTATGGACCTCAAAGAGGAGAAAATGGAGAAGTTCAAAAACCAGGGTCTCTCAGAAGGGGCATGGGCCCAACTGCTTTTCACCATTAAATTTTGGTTGGAAGACAGCTCCAAAGGATTTGAGAAGACAGATATTTTCATAGAAAAATCAATCACAACCAGCTTTGCCGTGTTGGATAATGCCGCTCTCAGAAGTGTGTTTGATTTGGGTAAATTTCTTTTCAAGGAAAAGGTAATGAAGCATTAATGGAAACTATAGATCGCATTCCAACCTCTAAGATACAGCGCGCTTCCAAAATCCTTCAAACCGGGGCAAAGGTAGGGGTCAACTATCTCAAGTACTTCGGAGATAAACTGTCCAACACCGAAGATGATGCCAGGGAAAAGTTGAATAACTCCAATGCCAACGATATCTATAATGGGTTAAAAAGCCTTAAGGGGAGCGCACTAAAAGTAGCCCAAATGTTGAGCATGGAGAAAAATATATTGCCAAAAGCATATGTAGATAAATTTTCCTTGTCGCAATTTTCAGTTCCCCCCTTGTCAGCAGCGCTGGTATTAAAGACCTTTAAAACATATTTTGGAAAAGCACCGAGTGAGATGTTTGACACATTTAATGCCACCTCCATCAACGCGGCAAGTATTGGACAGGTCCATCAGGCAGAAAAAAATGGCAAAAAACTGGCCGTTAAAATACAATATCCAGGTGTTTCTGAAAGTATTAGCAGCGACCTGGCATTAATCAAGCCACTAGCCATGAAGATGTTTAACATCCAGGGTAAGGGTTCGGATGTTTACTTCAGGGAGGTTGAAGAGAAGCTGCTTGACGAAACCAACTACGTCATGGAGCTTCGTGAAAGTCTTGAATTGGCCGGGGCGTGCAGCCATATTAAAAATCTTAATTTCCCGCATTATTACAAAGAACTTTCCTCCGAACGTATCATTACCATGGATTGGATGGAAGGCCAGCATTTATCTGAGTTCGCTAAAAGCAATGAGAATAAGGAGCTTGCCAATAAGTTAGGACAAGCGCTTTGGGATTTTTACATGTACCAGATTCATCGTTTGAAGAAATTCCACGCCGACCCTCATCCGGGTAATTTTTTGGTCTCGAAAGATCAGTGCTTAACCGTATTGGATTTTGGTTGCATCAAAGATATTCCCGATGAATTTTATCAGCCGTATTTTGAGTTAGCGCAGCGGAAAAACTTAGAAAACCCGGCTCACTTTAAGGCTAAGCTTTATGAATTAGAAATTCTCAGACCGGAGGATAGCCCTCAGGAAATCGATTTTCTCATAGGCATGTTCCGCGAATTATTGATCCTCTTCACGGAGCCCTTTCAAAACGATACATTCGACTTTTCGAATGCCTCTTTTTTCAATAAGCTCAGTGATCTGGGTGGCCAATACTCTCAAAATAGTGAACTCCGAAATATGAATGGTAACCGGGGTTCAAGGCACTTCATTTATGTTAATCGAACATTTTTTGGCCTATATAATTTATTGCACAACTTGAAAGCAGACAACGTTCAGATAAGAACCTATCTTCCACAGTAATGATAAAAATGGCAGGATTTTTTGACTAGCTGTACATTACTTATTGACTATCGAAAAATTAAGAGCTTACATAAAAAAAGGTGGCCTCCAAGAAGGCCACCTTTCAATTCCAAATAATTATGCATTCATATGCTGGCCCGGCACCAGCCAGACCGTAACGGATCAAGCCAGGTCGAAACGATCGAGATTCATTACCTTGGCCCATGCGGCTACGAAATCGTTCACAAAGCGCTCTCCGGCATCTTGTGAGCCGTAAACTTCCGCAATAGCCCGAAGTTCCGAATTGGAACCAAATATCAAATCCACCCGGGTACCGGTCCATTTGACCTCACCGGTTGCGCGATCGCGACCTTCAAATACTTCCTGGTCGTCCGTAGTAGCCTTCCAGGTAGTGCCCAGGTCAAGCAGGTTGACAAAGAAATCATTGGTGAGCGTCTCCGTACGCTTGGTGAAGACACCGTGTTGCGCTTGTCCAAAATTTGTGTTAAGGACACGCAGGCCGCCTAACAATACCGCCATCTCCGGCGCTGTTAATGTCAACAGCTGCGAGCGGTCCACCAGCATTTCCTCTGTCGATATGGGTTGCTGGGTTTTCAGGTAGTTGCGAAATCCATCTGCAATCGGCTCAAGGACAGCGAACGATTCCTGGTCTGTTTGCTCCTGTGTGGCATCGCCGCGTCCCGGTGTGAAGGGAACAGTCACACTGTGACCGGCTTGTTTCGCCGCCTGTTCGATGCCTACACCACCGCTAAGTACTATCAAGTCAGCAAGCGAAACGGCCTTACCGCCCGACTGCTCGCTGTTGAATGCTTGTTGGATACCTTCCAGGATCTCCAGCACAGCGGCCAGCTGGGTTGGATTGTTCACTTCCCAGTCCTTCTGAGGCGCCAGGCGAATGCGTGCGCCATTTGCACCGCCGCGTTTATCAGAGCCACGGAATGTCGATGCTGAAGCCCAGGCAGTAGATACCAGTTGCGACACAGTGAGCCCCGCAGCAAGTATCTTGTCCTTCAGGGCAGCGATATCCTGGTCATCAATCAATTTATGTGTAACGGCTGGGATTGGATCTTGCCAGATTAACTCTTCCGCAGGCACCTCGGGTCCGAGATAGCGTGCTCGAGGTCCCATATCCCGGTGTGTAAGCTTAAACCAGGCCCGTGCAAAAGCGTCCGCGAATTGATCGGGGTTTTCATAGAAACGCCGTGAAATAGGCTCGTAGATAGGGTCCATCCTCAGAGAGAGGTCTGTGGTCAGCATGGTTGGCACATGGCGCTTCGACGGATCGAACGGATCCGGTACAGTACCTGCACCGGCACCATCTTTCGGTATCCATTGATGAGCTCCGGCCGGACTCTTGCTCAGCTCCCATTCATAGCCGAAAAGGTTCTCAAAAAAGTTATTGCTCCACTTTGTCGGCGTCGTGGTCCATATACCTTCGAGGCCGCTGGTAATCGTATCGCCGGCTTTCCCGCTGCCAAATGTGTTTTTCCAGCCAAGGCTTTGCTCCTCGATGCCCGCACCTGCAGGCTCCCGGCCAACGTACTTTTCTTCCTCGGCGGCACCGTGGGTTTTGCCAAAGGTGTGCCCGCCGGCAATAAGTGCCACAGTCTCTTCATCGTTCATTGCCATACGCGCAAACGTCTCGCGAATGTCCCTCGCAGCGGCTACGGGATCCGGGTTGCCGTTCGGCCCTTGTGGGTTTACGTAGATCAGGCCCATCTGAACGGCGCCAAGGGGATTTTCGAGTTCCCGGTCACCGGTATAACGCTTGTCCCCAAGCCATTCGGCTTCAGAACCCCAATAAATGTCTTCTTCAGGTTCCCATACATCTTCCCGTCCGCCGGCAAAACCGAACGTCTTAAAGCCCATCGATTCAAGAGCGCAGTTGCCAGTCAGGATCAAAAGGTCAGCCCAGGAAATTTTTTTGCCGTACTTTTGTTTTACCGGCCAAAGTAACAGACGTGCCTTGTCGAGATTGGCATTGTCAGGCCAGCTGTTGAGTGGCGCAAAGCGTTGGGTACCGGTTCCACCACCACCGCGACCATCTCCTATCCGGTAGGTACCGGCACTGTGCCATGCCATCCGAATAAAAAGTGGGCCATAGTGGCCAAAGTCCGCCGGCCACCAATCCTGAGAGGTGGTCATCAGATCGAAAATATCTTGCTTTACTGCATTCAGGTCAAGTGTCTTGAATTCCTCTGCGTAGTTGAACGCTTCGCCCATGGGGTTGGATAGAGAGGAATTTTGGCGTAGGATGTTTAATTTCAACTGATTGGGCCACCAATCGCGGTTTGACGTGCCGCCTCCAGCACTTTGCTTTAAGGCTCCGTGCATCACCGGGCACTTGGCCGCACTGCCATTACTACCATTGGTAGCACTTGTTGATGAGGTCATACTTTTGTCGTTTTCCATAAGTTAAAGAAATTTTTAACCTTAATATAAGCGTATTTTTGCGAAGATTTTTATTGAATTAATTGATGGCAATATTGAAAATATCTATAACGCTGGTTTAACTTCGCTACGCGGTCAAATTGCAGAAATACAGTGCATTAAAAAAATCAAAGCAACTTTTCCTCCCAAGGTACTGTCACCTTTTAAGATAGCCCTATCGACCTATAAAGTACCCTTCTTCCGGATTTTCAAAGAGGTCTTAAAGATACCTATTCACCTGGCGGCAAGCCGGCGCAATCCGAACAAAGTCCTGAAACTATGCCATTAAAATTGTGCATCTGATAGCCCTCTGGTAAGCCTACTTTGACCTCCTCATTTAGACACTCTACCTTACCACACTGGGTGCATCTGAAGTGAAAATGATTGTGTTTGTGCTTCTTTTCAACACAGTTAATGCAATACGCAAAGTATTGCTTGCCATCATCTCCCACGATCCTACGCACAATTTTGTCTTCACAAAAACGATTAAGCACTCTGTAAATCGTGGCCCTATCAATATTGCGGGATATTGTACCCTGGATCATGTCATGACTTAAGGCTGATTTTGAGCTTTCCAACAGTTCAAGGATCGCTTTTTTTGAATCTGTATTTCTTCGTTTCATAGTATTTTATTGCGACATTATCGCAATTAAGGAAATATTTCTATCTTTGCCAAAGATAACAAGTACACGATGAATTTAATAGTCAAAACGATCCTTATCGGTATAGGAGCCACTTTTACAATGGATGTATGGGCGTATCTGTTGCGTTTTTTCAATATTAAGTCTCTTGATTATCGTTTTTTAGGGCGATGGATAGGGAATATTCCCAAGGGTAAATTTTTTCACGACAAAATCTTTGATACCCCTCCCGTACGAAATGAATTAATAATAGGCTGGATAGCCCATTACCTCATTGGCATTTCCTTTGCAGTTTTACTGGTTTTAGTTTATGGAAAGGGATGGTTAGATGAACCTACTTTTTATCCGGCCCTCATCATAGGTGTCATTACCATTGTCGCACCTTTATTTGTCATGCAACCCGCCTTTGGAATTGGGATCGCCTCTTCTAAACTGCCTGCCCCCAACACTGCCAGATTCAAAAGCCTGTGCACTCATACCATTTATGGGGTTGGACTGTATGCGACTGCTCTTCTTGTGAAACATATATCAATGTTATTAATAAGCTGAAGCAAGGCAACTGTGTTATATTTCTTCAATGGTGGAGTTTCCCTTTGATTTATCCCCGGAAGTCCATTGCCAGTCTTCCTTTAGCCTGATTTTTCCGCTTGGCAATAGCTCAGGCCTTGACTTACAGATACCTGTCATCAACTGACCTTTTTTATTAATTTGATGATATCGCATGTCAATATTACCATCTGTGTCAACCAAACCGATCAGGTGCCCCTTAACGATGTTGCCTCCCTGATAGTCACAGGTTAAAATATTCCGGGATTGTTTGTAGTGAAAAATAGTTTGCTCGGAGATTTCCCCATTTGCAGTGTTGCTTACTGGCCTGAATTTTTTGTTGTTGTAATTCATGCTTTAATATATTGGTTTTAACCGTTCAAAATCATCAAAGTAAAGTTTATACTTGAAATGCCTGGTTTTGATAAGAAACATAACTTTACTTTGTCCGGTTCTTTTGAACAAGGTCAAATCGTTTAATATAATTCCAGCCGGTTCTCCAATTGTTCCCTCCGTAGACATGGCATAGCCCCCACCGGATACCTTCCAGCGGCTCCTTGTCAGCCAGCGGGGACCGGTAATTGCCCGGGGCTTCCGGTGGATTGGTCACCGTGGACATAATCTCGAAATTTAGGCCATCGGGTGCCCATTGAATGGTATTGGCTTCCGGGCCGTCAAGCGTATGGAGCAGGGCAATGCCGCCATCAAAAGGCCATACACATACCTCATGGCCAGTATTGGTGATGGGATTAAATGCCGATTTTACATAAGGGCCCTCCGGCTGATCTGCTATGGCTACACCCCATTTAATTTCCCGTTCGCCATAAAACCTGTGTTCGCCGATCCGTTGACCTTTATAATACAAATAAAACTTATCCTGATAATACACTAGGCAGGGATCGTGTACTTTGTGGCTGTCAAAATCACCCTTCCTCAAAGCCAAGCGATTATCCTCCTCTCCCAGCCATTCTCCATTGCTGGTGGTTCTTAGTATAGGTTCTGCCAGTTTAAGCCATGGGCCGTTTGGCGAGTCAGCAATCGCCATACCGATGGTATTCCTTACCCGGTCTACATAGGGGGATTTTACCGCCTGGTAAACCAAATAATATTTCCCTTGATGCGCCAGGATTTCGGGTGTAAAAACAGACCTGTCGTCGTAGGAACCAGCAGGGCCCCGTTTGACGGCTACGCCCCTTTCTTCCCACTTCCAGCCATCCTTTGACGTTGCGTACCAAATATCACATTGGTCCCAAGGGAAGACTTTCGGATCTGAGCCAGCCGCATACCTGACACCTCGTGTATAATAGAAATAATAAAGATCGTCCACTTTGATGACTGCGCTCGGATCGCGGCGAACCATATTCGAATCCGAGGCAAAATCTCCCGTAAGACTGGTTTGATTAAAACCGGCCTGCCAGGTGGGATCTTCCTTGTACGTCAACTGACCAAATGCCGATTCGCCCTCAATGTGTTTTGACCATCTGAAAGAAGCCGCACTAATTTTTCTGGGTCTTAATTTAACATCTATAGACCCGGTCTCATCTGTGATCTTTTTTTCCAGCACCATAAATCCCGGCTTATCGAATATGACAGTTTTTGTGCCTGAACCGTCCAAAAACAATTCAAATGCACCACCGGCATCCGTTAAAGCGGTAACGTCCTTTCCAATTACCCGTATATAGACATCCTTCAGCAATCGGCCTGTTTCTCCGCAGGTCACAGTACCTTTATGGCTGGCGGATTGGGCCCAGAGCAAAGACAGAGAAGCCATGGGTAGAAACAGGGTAATACCTAATCCTGTCAATAGATTTCGCCCGGTTTTTATCATCGTGCTATTCATTTCACATCTGATTTTATAATTGCATTTGAGGTTAATATAAGATGATAAAACATTTATTGCATAGAAAAATTTAGTAATAATTAATAAGTGCCTTTTAATTGTTAAAGCCATGAAATCGCTGCCATTCAAACGGTCATCCGTTATCTACTGTCTTTCAGCCCTTCAAATAGACCATTTAAATTATTTTTCCGGAAAGACAACGGTTTCTGATAAAACCGCATTCTTAGCATAATCTATATTATGCATGAAGACGCTAACAACTGCGATACTCTTTTTGGTTTTTAATACTACTGTTGCGCAAGAATCTATCACCATATCGGGGAGGATAACGGATAAGTTGACCGCCGAAGGTCTGGCATATGTTCATATCTATCTGGCGGGAACAGGCTCTGGCACCAGCACCAACCGGATGGGAGAATTTACCTTTAAGGCACCTGCAAATACGATCGACAAAATATTAATAATATCTCATTTAGGATACAAAACAGAAAAAATTAAACTGGAAGCAACAACTGGTGATTATTTAAACATTCAACTGGTCCCACAGGTTTTTGAGTTGCAGGAGATAGTGGTGGAACCCATAAATCCATTGCAAATCATTTACGCGGCCATCGACAAAATTCCGAAAAACTATTACACATCTCCCTACACAGTTCAAGGCTTTCAAAGGGAGTATGTGACTTCCGATAAGCACTTCATTCAACTGATGGAGGTTGCATTTGAGACCCAGGGTACCCCCAGCCAACAATCTTCCCGGGTGCTCGACGCCAGATACATGGAAGACAAAAAGGAGAAAGCGCCACTTTGGGATCCTTCAAGGGGAGGGTTTTATACCCTTGGCTGGACGAAAGTTTCAGGTATTAAGGCCCCTTCAAAGGATAACTTTTTAGGGATTAAATTAAAAAATAAGGAGGACCTGGCCAGATATTATGAATTTGAAATGAAGGAATCCATTAGCCTGGAAAACCGGGAAGTTTATGTGATCGCATTTGACCAAAGGAAAAAAGTGAAAAAACCACTATTAAAAGGCACCCTTTATATCGATGGCGTCTCCGGTGCGATCATCAGGCTGACCTATGAGCTAAGTCCAAAAGGCTCCAGGTTTCTTAAACCTCATAGGACATGGGGAGATGTAAAACTCAGCGCCCCGCCAAAGAAGATAGCAATAAAGCAAGACAAAGGAGAGATTTCTTATAAAAAGATCGGAGGAAAGTGGTTCATGAGTAGTTGGGTAACAGATGCCAGGTTTGATGCGTCACTGACTTTTCTGGGCGCTGTTCTCGCTAAAAAAAATGATTTAGAATTTCATTCCGAGCGTATTGTAACAGCTATAGACACCACGAGCACCATTGATCCCGGCCAACTTACAAACATAGGTATTGTAGGAAGCATGCCAACGCTTCAGAATTTCATCAAAAAAACCTTCGAAGACTACCATGAGACCGTGGAAGAAAAATGGATGGATTTTAATTTTATAAAATCAGATACAGCTGTTACTCAAATTGCCGCCATGCTTCAGCTAAACAATGAACAATGGGAGCTTGAAACTCAAAAGTCAATGGGCGAAAAAGCATTATCAGTGCGCTATACACCCGGACAGTTGAAACAGGATTTGAGATACCTGAAAGAGTCGCTGGAAAAGATACACCCCGGTCTTTACTGGTATACGGATAAAACGGACTTTGACAAGGCTTTTGAAGTTGCACAAAATGACCTGAAGAAAAAAACCACTGAAGCTGGTTTTTTTCAAATGCTCAGTCCGGTAATTGAAATGATCAACTGTGGGCATACCGGGATCTATCCCTCTACCAATACTTCCGGATATATGGCGCTGCATCAAGAGCGCTTTCCATTGGACTTGTGGATAAATGGTGATCGAGCCATTGTCACAACGGATCATGCAGGCATAGCGGCCGGATCAAAAGTAGTGGCTATCAATGGCAAAAAAATATCGGCAATAATTCACCGGATTAAATCAAATGTCCCCTCTGATGGCTATAATACTACCTATAAAGCATTTCGTCTCCAACGCGATTTCGCGGATCTGTATGCCAGGTATTTTGAAATGCCGGATACGTTTGAAGTGATTATTCAAACTGAAAAAGGAAAAAACAAAACCTTAACAATAGCAGGAAAAAAGAAAAATACAGCAGTAGAAAATAATGAATTTGCGACATTTTTCCTTTACGATTCAATAAACGCCGCCGTTCTAACTATTCCTTCCTTTGCTTCCAATCAGGATTTTCCGTCCTTTCTGGAAAAGGCATTTCAGGAAATTGAAGACAGCGATATCAAGCACCTGGCGATTGATCTCAGGAATAACCAGGGAGGACGAGATCACGATGGCGCTATGTTGTTTTCTTACTTAACCCGTGACTCTTTTGATTATTATGATAAAATTGAGGTTAATCCGCCAGATACTTCGGTACTAAACCGGTTGACATTTGATGGCATCCCATTTAACAAAGTATTACCTGATTATCCTTCTCAGATTGAAAAACAGGACGGGCAATTTCTTTTTACACGGCATCAAAACCTCGGCATTCAGCATGCCAGGCCCGGTGCTTATCAGGGCCGGGTTTACATTTTGATCAACGGAGGTACTTTTTCGGCGGCGGCAGAGTTTGCAGCTGTTGCTTACTCAAAAAACCGGGCCATCTTCATTGGCCAGGAAACCGGTGGCGGATATTACGGCAACTGCAGCTTGGGAACACCATTCCTTACGCTGCCAAATTCCGGAATCAAAATCGCTATTCCACTTTCAAAATACAAACTGGCAGTATCACAGGGAGAACCCAAAGGGCGTGGCGTAATCCCTCATTACGAGACAAAATACAATTTGGAAGATATTATAGAAAACAGAGACAAGGAATTAGCAATATTTTTTGAGTTAGTGCGGAAGGGCAGCATTGATTAATTTGAGCAGGTAAACCTATAGAAACATGTCATCGGCAGATTTAACATTTTAGCTTCTGAAAAAGAGGTTTACAACCGGATTTGAACGCGTTAGGTCTCCATGGTATTATCCAATCGTATCCCCATGACAAGAATGTCGTCTGTTTGTTTGGTATCGCCTTTCCAGGACTCAAGGGTTTCCTCCAGGATACTTTTTTGCTCTGACACCGGCTTATGATGGATCTCCAGCAGCAAATTCTTAAAACGCTTTGACATAAATTTGGTACCCTCCTCACCACCAAACTGATCCTGGTATCCGTCGGAAAATAAATAGATCATGGTAGGTTGGTCGATTTGTACGATATGCTTTTTAAAAGTCTTTTTCAGGTCACCTTTTTTCCTGCTTTTCCTTAAACCTCCTATTGGGTGTACATCTCCTTTGATTTGGAATAGCTCATTATTTTGGACATAGACCAGGGGGTTCTTGGCGCCGGAGAACTCTATGATACCTTTTTCTTTTCTATAAATACACAAGGCCACATCCATACCATCTTTATTGCCGGTAGCTTCCTGCTGCAGGGCGGCGTTAACGGTCTTGTTCAACGTTGTCAATATCTGATCTGAATGCGCTTCTCCCTGGCTGATGATCTGATTCAGGGAGTTCATGCCGATCATTGACATGAAAGCGCCGGGGATTCCATGACCGGTACAGTCCACTGCAGCGATTACCACATCGGGATCATACCAGCTTTTTATTTCCGAGATAAAATAAAAATCACCGCTAACCGTATCCCTTGGCCTGAATAAAATGAATGAATCGGGGATCACATCTTCGCGCAGGTCACTGGTATGCAACATGGCCTCCTGTATCCGCTTCGCATAGTTTATGCTGCTATTGATCTTTTGATTTTTCCGGTCGATCTCCTTGTTCGCTTCAATTTTTTTCCGGTAGCTGACAATTAATACAAAGACCAGTGAACCGGCCAGCAAAACTGCCAATATGATAAAATTCCGGACCATGGCAGCATGTTGCAAGCGTGCCTCCTGTTCTTTGATCTGCATCTCTGAAATGGCTTTGTCTTTGTTGAGAAGATCTATCTGCAACTGTTGATTTTTGCTTACCTCTCTGGCAGTGGACAGAGAGTCTTCCTTACTTCTCAAAAGTCCCTCGGTAGCTTGTAAGGAATATTTTACCGCCAGTAGATTATCTTCCGCCTTTCGCAGTTCCTGAGATTGCCGGTTTAGCAGAGAATTTGTTTTATCGATCTCGGCATCTGCTTCTTCTACCTTTTCAGCCAGTTCTTTTAATTGCTCCCCACTTTTCTGCTCGTTTATCTTTTGGTCATTGATCTTGTTGATCATGGCTGTATACTCAACTGCCTTGTGGTCATTTCCTAATATTTGGTGGTATTCTGCCAATAACTCGCAGCAGGTTTGTTCCATCGATTCGTTTTCAATCTGGATAGACAGGGCCAGGGCCTCCTCCAGGTGACCTATAGATCGTTTGTGACGATTTAGCAGCGCATAGTTGACGGCCACGTCAATCAGCCCATCGCTTATGAATTCCTTCTTCCCCATCTCTCTGGCCACCTTCAATGCCTTTTGAAAGTTATGAAGCGCCTTGGAATTATTTTTCCGATCCATATAGGTAACACCCAAACGCTGATATGCCAGATAGACAAGCATGGGCTCATCCCCCTTGTTACCATAACTGGCGGATTGAGAAAAATACTTAATGGCATTGCCCGCATCATTTTGACTAATAAAAATCTTGGCGATCTCATAACTCAAAAATGAAGCTTTGCCATAATTGTTCTCGTCAAGGGCCACATCAAGTTGTTTTTGAAATTCCTGCACCTTTGCTTCCTGTCCCGGCGATGGAATCGCCGTCATTAACATGAAACAGATCAAAAACAGATTTGGGGCATTAAAAAAGTTTCTCATATAGACAAAAACCCGGCAAACAAAATGATTTAGGCAAAGGACTAAATTTATAAAAGTTAAGGAAGCGGGTAATTCTTATTATAATTGAAACATTTCACATGTGAGGTCTGCATGATTTCTAATAATAAAATCAGCATAGATATTCCGTGTCTTCCGACAACAGCGAAGACAGTTTTTAATATTAAAAGCAACTCAATTTATACTGGTAGCATCCATCCCTATCACACCTGCCACTTCCAGCTACTGACCAAATACATTCATCTACCGGGCAATGCTGTAATCCTATCTAGTTTTTATAAAGATGAGCCTCAAAACAACTTAACTTTCCTGTGATTTTTAAAAATAATTATGATGGAAAAACTACAACCCTATTTAACCAACATTTGGAATAACGTCATCGATTATGCCCCAAAAATACTTTTAGCCCTTATCACGTTATGGATCGGGTTAAAAATCGTCGGCTGGATTGCCAGAATCCTTGAGAGGCAATTCAAGTCGAGTGGTGTTGATGAATCCTTAAGACCGTTCCTGATCAACCTTATATCATGGATTTTAAAGATAATGATTTTCATCAGTGTAGCCTCCATCATAGGCATACAAACCACCTCTTTTGTAGCCATACTTGGGGCGGCAGGTCTGGCAGTAGGATTGGCGCTGCAAGGTACACTGGCCAATTTTGCCGGGGGTGTGCTGATTATGATTTTCAAGCCTTTTAAAGTAGGTGATTTGATAGAGGCTCAGGGACAGCTGGGTGAGGTCAGGGAAATCCAAATTTTCACCACCATCCTGGCTTCTCTGGAAAACAAGAAGGTCATTATTCCAAACGGTGTCTTATCAAATGACAATATTGTCAATTATACAGAGCTCGGTAAGATCCGTGTCGATTTAAGTGTTGGAATCGCTTATAGTGAAGATATAGATAAGGCAAAAGACCTGTTGGTCAACGTCATGCAACAAAATGATAAAGTGCTCGATTCGCCGGCTCCGTTTGTAGGTGTGGAGGCTTTGGCAGATAGCTCTGTTAATCTGGCTGTAAGGCCTTATTGCCTGCCAAAAGATTATTGGGACGTTTATTTCTCAGTATTGGAAGCTTGTAAGAAGACATTAGATGAACATCAGGTAAACATCCCTTTCCCACAACTCGATGTACATATGAAGCCTAATGACTAGCGGATGTTTAACCCTTTATCTGGTATAGATATGTGGATGGCTGACAGATGAACCCTGATGTGAAAGATGCCTGTAAATGAAGCTCATGTCTATTAAGACGTAGTTCGGGCACTACCATCTAAACCGGATGGATTTGTGGAAATGATGAAAGGTTAAGAAATGGTTGATAATGGTAGTATGGTTTAATTTTAAAGCACGCTTTACGGCGTGCTTTTTTTGATGGCTCTCCCTCCAAAGCTCCTGCTTACATAATTTAAATGGGGATTTTAATGTAAAAAACAATTCAGTATATTTGAATAGCATCAAATAAAATGATGTAGCAGACAGGTAGTAAAGGCAAAAGCAAATTTTTATCGCCGGTACCAAATTGACCGGATCGGAAAGTTTTTTGCAATCATCGATACATATTTACGTCGGATCAGTAGGCTGGCAGGCTTATTATCTCCAGGTTACGCATATTCTATTTTCAGGCTAAACATCGTTCAACTAACTAAACCTAACACCATGAAACCTTCAATCCTTGTTTTTTCAATGCTTTTGATGGGACTAGCCTTTACGGATTGTTTGCAGGCCCAGTCCTCACAAAAAGAGACCACCAAAAACGTAACGTTCCTGTCAAAACAAGTGGACAGCCTTTTGGCTGAATGGGATAGTCCGGAAAAACCTGGTGCTTCTGTTGCGGTAGTTCATGACGGGGCGATTGTTTACAAGAAAGGCTACGGAAGTGCCAACCTGGAATATGGAATTCCAAATACCCCTTCTACCATATTCCATATCGCCTCGGTATCAAAACAGTTCACGGCTTTCTCGGTATTATTGCTGCAAGCCTCAGGGCAATTATCCCTTGACGATGATATCAGGAAGTACATTCCGGAGGTACCTGATTTTGGAAAAACCATCACCCTGCGACACCTGGCCAATCATACCAGCGGTTTAAGAGATCAGTGGAATTTACTGGCTATGGCCGGGTGGCGCCTCGATGATGTCATTACAAAAGAGCATGTACTTCAACTGGTCAGCAAACAGCGGGAACTCAATTTCGATCCGGGTGAGGAGTTTGTGTACTGCAACACAGGGTTTACACTCCTGGCAGAAGTCGTATCCAGGGTTTCCGGAAAAACTTTTGCGGAATTTACCAGAGAAAATATTTTCGAGCCATTAAAAATGTCCAATACCGTGTTTTACGATGATCACCAGAAAATCGTAAAAAACAGAGCATATTCGTACTACATGGATGGCGATGAATACAAAAAAAGTGTCTTAAGCTATGCTAATGTCGGTGCAACAAGTTTATTTACGACCGTGGAAGATTTAAGCCGCTGGACTATGAATTTCAAGTCAACAAAAGTGGGAAATGCAGAAATTATTCAACAATTGAATACCAAAGCCACCCTGAACAATGGGAAAAATTTTGGTGGGGCACTTGGCCAATTCGTCAATCAATATAAGGGGCTGAATCAAATTCAACACGGGGGTGCAGATGCCGGCTACCGTACCTATCTTGGCAGGTTTCCCGACCAGGACTTCGCCGTCATCGTCTTTAGTAATTACGCCAGATTCAATCCCAGGGGCATCGCCCTCAAAATAGCTGACCTTTATTTGGCAGATTACTATGTAAAGCAGGAAGCAAAACCTGACAAACCGGTAAAAAAAGTCAAATACAAAAAATTAAAGCCAAAACAGCTGGAACGTTTTACCGGTTTTTACTGGAACGAAAAGGACAGGTATTCCAGAAAAATCTATGTAAAAGACGATACTTTGAGATATTTCAGAAATGAATACAGCGAAAGTCCTTTAATGCCCATTGATAATAATGAATTTCAGATGTTAGGCGTTGGTGTTGATCTGAAAATAAAATTTGAGGTTAAGGACAACGGTCAAATCATGGCGGTTACCATTGGAAATGGTACCCCGGCCACATTGGAATCATATGAACCCAAACCTCCTTCAAAAGATGACTGGGCAGCATTTACAGGCACCTATTACAGTCCAGAATTAGAAACTTCTTACACCATTAAAATAGAGGATGATAAACTGCTCGCCAAACACTTCCGAACAGGCGACATAGAAATTAAACGTGCTAAAGATGATTTCTTTAGTAGCAATCGCTGGTATTTTGGGAACGTTGAATTTGTAAGAAACAGCAACGGCATGGTTCAGGGCATGAAGGTATCAAGCGGGCGGGTCAGGAATCTGTGGTTTGAAAAGCGTTCCGCGGCGAAGCCCTAAAATACAAGGTAAGATGTTATACGCAGGGTCTGAGTCTATAGGCTTTCAGATATTTTTTGTGGGCTTATCAACAGAAAAGCCAAAACATTCAACCCCGGGTCAATCTACCTTTTCTCTGATGTTTTCCCATTCAGTTTTAAGGTATTCGTAGCGTTCATAGGCATCCTTACCCGGTGGCTGCGGTGCAGTGGTAAGCATTTCGTAAAGATAATCTATGTGATCATACAGCCTGGGCTGGTCGTAGCGTTTTTTCCCTTTTTGCAGTTGATCCAGCGTCTGCTGCCAGGAACTTATTTTTTTTGACTTTTTACTTTTTTTAATTTTGGTTTCCAGTTCCTTGATAACATTCTTCACCTCAAGCCTCATTTTAGCTAATTTCACATTAAGCATCTCCTGCTCCATTAAATCATCTGCTGTAATGCCACTTTCGGTTAAATTAGGATTGATTTTATATTCAAAGGATTTTCTGTAGACCCTGTCGCCAACCTGTAATATTACCTCGTATAACCCAGGGGCTACCTTTGGTCCCCTAGCATCCCTTTTTCCATTGGGAAAGTAATATCTCAAATCCCATACGGTTTTGAAAAGCCGTTTAACAGGATTACCATCTTTTTCCTTTTTTTGTGCGGTGTCAATGCCAAGCCTTTTTTGATGCAATACGATATTATCTCTTTTGAAAATCGCCCGGATTGGTTTCTTCTTGTCTTCCTTACTGAGAGAAAAGAATACATTTATATTTTCACCAAAAGAATTTTTAGGTGTAAATAACTGCGTTTGATCGGTTTCATCCTGTGATAGCTGCGATAAAACGGATATGTCGTTTAAATGCCAGAATGATCGCCCCATGGTGGATAGTGCCAGTTGATTTCTTTTAATCTTGATATCCGTTATAGGCGTTACCGGCAGATTTTGTTGGAAAGTGTACCATTTTTTTCCGTCATCAAAAGAAATGAATAATCCGAATTCTGTTCCGGCGTATAACAGTCCTTCTTTGTTTGGATCTTCTCTGACCACCCTTACAGGATAGTTTGAAGGTATGCCATTTTTATTGTCAGTAAGGCGTTCCCAGGTTGTGCCAAAATCTTCCGTTTTATATAAATACGGTTGCCAGTCATCCAATAAATAGCGATAAACCGCATAATAGGCTTTACCTGCCTTGTGCGGTGAGGCTTCAATGTTTTGAACACGCCCGCCTTCGGGCAGATCAGGTGGTGTCACCTCTTTCCATGACTTACCCCCGTCTTTGGATAGATAGAATGGCCCGTCATTGGCCCCCGTCCAAATAACGCCGGGGCTGACCGGCGATTCCCGTATAGCGTATAAAGTACTGTAGTATTCCTCTCCCGAAATGTCCTCGGAGATTGGACCACCGCTTCTCACCTGAAAATCGGATTTAAACGCCGTCAGGTCCGGAGATATTTGTTCCCAGTTTTTACCGGCATCGGTAGTTTTATGCAAAAACTGGGAGCCATAATAAACAACATTTGCATCATGGGGAGAAACATGCAAGGGCGTAACTCTTTGAAATCGGTAAGTCAAATCTTTCGGATTATGTCCGTACAAACTTTCAGCGCCTATATAATATTGTTTTTCCTGACCTGTACGATGGTCATATACACCAAACCTGCCTTTGCAATTCGTGTATACAACGTTGGGGTCTCCTGGTTTTGGAACGACCGGACCAGTCTCACAGCCCCCAACTACCTTCCAGTAGACCAGGTCATTAATTAACGGTTCGTGATTATGATCAGCCACGGATTCATAGGGCTTCCGGATAGGTACCATGATGGTGCTGTTATCCTGCTGTCCGGCGTATAACCAAAAAGGGTAGCGGTCATCGACTTCCACCTGGTACAGCTCCGCTGTAGGCTGGTTGAACAGGGTAGACCAGGATTTACCGCCATCCCTGGATACGGCAGCGCCGCCGTCACTTCCTTCGATCATCAGCAAGCTATCTTTTGGGTTAATCCACAAGTCGTGATGATCGGCGTGGGGAAATGTTATCTTTTTCCAGGTTTTTCCACCATCCCTGCTGGTATAGGATTGTTTGGTGCCCGAATAAATATTATCAGGATTTTGGGGATTTACATCGAGATTATGAAAATAATAAGGCCTGTACATCCAACTTTTGGCTACCTTGTCAGGAAGCCTGATCCTTTGCCAGCTTTCCCCAAAGTCATCGGATTTGTAAACGCCTTCCTCACCGTCCGGCGCCTGAATGATGGCCCATACCCGTTCGGGTTTGGCTTTGCTGACCGCAAAGTCTATTTTGCCGATTAAGCCCCGGGGCAATCCATTTTTTATTTTCTGCCACGTATCGCCGCCATCTGTTGACCTAAAAACTCCTCCCGTTGTATCGCCGCTGATAATAGTCCATGGCTTCCGCTCGGCCCGCCACATCGCCGCATAGATGATCTTAGGATTGCCTGGTGCCAGTTCAACATCAACACATCCAACACTGTCGGACAGGTAAAGCGCTTTATGCCATTTTTTTCCACCATCCATGGATTTATACAAACCGCGCTCCTCTGATCTGCCGAATGCCTGCCCCATTACGGCTGCATATACGATCTTACTATCCGACGGATCAATTTCTATAGCGCCGATTTGCCCGGCGTTTCTCAGCCCCACAAATTTCCAGGTTTCCCCGCCATCCATGGATTTATAAATTCCCTTTCCTGTAATAACATTACTGCGAATAGCTTCCGAGCCAGTGCCTACATACAAGGTATCGGGATGTTTTTGATCAACAGCTATAGCCCCAATAGATCCCGTGGCAAAATAACCATCCGATATATTTTTCCAGCTTTGGCCGTAATCCGTAGTTTTCCAAACACCACCACCTGATGCTCCCATGTAATAAACATTGGTCTGGCTTGTTACCCCCCTGACCGTTGTTACCCTTCCTCCTCTGGTAGGTCCCACGTTCTTAAAGTTAAAAACAGCAGATTCCTGTCCCCACAGAAATGGGGAGGACCATATTAGGCCTGTTAATAACACCAACTTACAGCTATTTTTTTTCATCATCATCAAGGTTTTCATCGGGTTTGGCTAAACGGCAATACTTAGCTTATCAGGGGTTGTCTCGAAGCCATTTTTGCGCTTTTTCAAGTAAGGATGGTAAATAATCTTTGTAGTTGCTTGCGGTAATAGGAATATAATCATCTACTTCAGCCGGGTTGCCTTCAAGAATCTGACCGTTCGGCCTGATCGTGTGGCCGATGTCCCACATAAACCTGACCACCTCTTTGTCAGCCTCGGGGAATTTCACTATTTCAGACCATTCCCATGTATTGCTATATCCGCCGGTGGGCATTCCCATGGTGTGAGCCAGGTTATTGTCATTTACAATTGACGAAAACTGATCGAGGTGCGATCCTCCCCAGGGGCTAAACAGGCAGATCATTTTGCCGGTAAAATGTACCTTGGCAGGGTGAATGATACCATCTGAATACTTTGGGGCATGGGCACATTTAAATGGCACATTATTACTGTAATCTTGTCCGGCCGCTAATCCGTCAAGAACATCTGTATGCAGCCAATCCATAACCCATCGTCCATCATCGTCATTTTCCCGTGCTCCGTGATCATTGATGTTATTATGCATATAAGCGTCAGTCATCTTTGCAATAAAATCATCGGTAATATCGCTCAGCTTTAAATTACCGAATGTGGTTTTGTAGGGTTTCGGAGATAGGCGTTGCAGCATGACCGCTCCCCTGCTCCCACCTCTGCTCTCCGTCATGTCAACTATAATGTTGTAATCCAAAAGATCATTCTCTTCCGCGTAAGCCATCAGGTCATCCATATCCTCCTGAATAGATCTGCGAAACCCATACCACCAAAGCAAAATTGTCTTGTTTTTGCGGTTTAGTGGCATGTAAAGGTGATAACAGACCCTTTCCATTACTTTTTTGAAACCGGGATACCTTTGACTATCTTCCGACTGCCACCTGATATTATCTTCTTCTAAATAAGGAAGGGAAACAATGTACTCTCTACCTTTTTTATTCTGAAGCGTTACTTCGAACTTTTCCTTATAAAATGTGGAGGGTAAACTTCTTTCGTGTTTTTCAGAAAGACTGTGGCCAAGTCTGATCCAGAGATTGTTGACAGTGGAGTACCTTTGATAAGGTTCTACAGCTTTTAAATACTGATCGAAAGGCATCCCGTTGACCGCAATTAGTTTATCCCCAATTTTGGGAATGTTGTTACCTACATATTGCTTCATACTTTTACCGAGGTCGGACACGAACATGAAGTAAGCTTCTTCTTTTCCATAGTCAGGACGAAATCTTATGGGAGCAACACCGCGATTTTGTGTCAACTTTAAACCTTTCTCAAGAAGCCCAACACTTAAATGCCGGTTCTTTCTTAAGTTACTTAGCTTAACGAGTGCAAAATATAATTCTTCATCATTATCGGCCTCGATGACTTCCCGCTTCATTTTCAGTAGATCGTCGTTAAGGTTCATCCCAAACTTTTCTATTTTATAAGGTGACACCGACTCTCTTTCGATGATTTTTTTATAAAGATCATTAAAGAGTGCTTCCCGGTCCTCTTTAGAACCATGGTTTTGGGCATACAGGGGACCGCTGATAAAAAACAGCGATACTAGGATCAGCGATTTAATTTTATTATTCATGAACTTTGTCGTCTAATACTGGTTTCCATTCTTTTTCTAACCTGGAGATGACCGTTGTGGCAACCATGTCTCCCATACAATTTACGGTGGTATTACCCATGTCTATCAACCGGTAAATGCCACCTACAATGGCTACAATTTCAAGTGGGAGATTAAACGCTTCCGCAAATAACATAGCAATTACCAGGCCTCCGCCCGGAACACCGCCGGAGCCTTCAGACAGCAGTAATCCCACAAGTACTATCTGTATTATCTGAGGCAAGGAAAATTCAATTCCCACAGCCTGGGCGGTAAATATCAAAATTCCGGCCAGCATAATGGACGTACCGTCTTTATTGAATTGCGCTCCCAACGGCAGGGTAAATGAAAATATCTTTTTGGGCAACTTCAAATCTTTTTCCGCTATGTCCAATGACACGGCCAGACTTGCCAAACTACTGCAGGTGGCGACAGTGGTAGCATAGAGCGGTGAAGTTTTATTTAAAAACCACTTTGGGGAAACGCGCCCTACAAACCAAAGAATTAACATATAAAAAATCATCATGATAAATTGGGCCAGGTATACACTACCAATAAAAAGTGTCAGCGCGCCAATGATCCGGCTTCCATACTCTCCAAAAGTGGCAGCCATCAAAGCACCCAGGCCCAGGGGTGAAGCCTTTAGGATGAGCTCCACCAACTTTCGCAATAGCTCCGCAATTTTCTCAAACCCTGTTTGAAACCATTGCTTTTTTTCCTCGGGTAAACTCAGGACCGTAATCCCAAGCAGCACGGCAAAAACGACTATCTGAATCAGCTTTCCTTCGGCAAATGACTGGAATATATTGGTGGGCAACATGTCCCTGATAATGGTCGTCAATTCAGGCATGACGCCAATATTCTCCGGAGTTTCTCCCTTTAATGTCATACCTTTCCCGGCTTTGGTAACACTCATTATAAAAATTCCGATCGCTAAAGCCATGGCTGTGGAAAATAAGTAATACACAATAATTTTGAGGCCTACTTTTCCAAATGCTTTGACAGTACCTATCGATCCCATTCCCGCCAGGAGGTTAAAAAAAACCAAAGGTATAGCCCCCATGACCAGTAATTGCAGGAACATCTCTCCGATTGGCTTTACGATGACGGCTCTTTCTTTAAAAATCAGACCTAACAGGGATCCCAATAACATCCATATCAGTATACGTGTGGCGAAGGACAGTTTTTTGTAGAATTTAAACATACAATTGGCGATAGCTTACTAAAGTTATACAAGTTAAAGTTCCTGTACAAAAGTGCGAATTCGACCAAGTCCTTCGTTAATCTCCTCCCACGATTTGACACAGGTAATTCGTATGTAATTTTCTCCTATTTTGCCAAATGAAGAGCCGTGAATTACAGCTACATTTTCTTTCATTAAAAGTTGGTTGGCAAAAGATTCAGAGGAAATATTAAGTGCGCTGATATCCGTCCAGGCGTAAAATGATCCCTCCGGCATACTACATTTTAAACCGTCAATGTCATTGAGGGCTTCAGTAAAGTATTTGACCTTTTTTTGCCATTCGGTCCAATAGGCTTTGACTTCCGGCAAAGGTTCCTGCCCAAAGGCAATAGCGCCTCCGGCCTGAACAAATGAATTGACGCTGGTAATCAGGTGCTGCTGCAATTTTTCCAGTGCTCTGACGATGGCTTGTTCGGCATAAACAAAGCCAATCCGCCACCCTCCCATGGAAAAGCTTTTGGTAAGGCTCATCAAAGTGATCGTCCGGGACTTCATACCTGGTAAAGTGGCCATATTTATGTGTTCACGGCCACCCCAGGCCATACGTTCGTAAACCTCGTCGGTAATTACATACAGGTTATGCTTGACAGCAAGACCGGCTATTTCCTGCAAGTCTTCATTGGTATGTACCACTCCCGTGGGATTATGAGGGCTGCAAAGAATGATAGCTTTTGTTTTAGGAGAAATATAACTTTCCAGTTCTTCCTTATTCCATCGGAAATTATTTTCAGGCCGGAGGGGAACCGGAACTGCCTTTCCTCCCAAATAATGTATAGTCTGTTTATAACTCACAAAGCAGGGATCTTCAACAATTACCTCATCGCCGGGATTGATAAGCGCCAACAAAGAAATGGTTAACCCTTGCTTGGCCCCCATGGTAGCTACGATTTCTTTTTCAGGATCGGCCGTTATATTGTTCTCTCTTTGTAATTTAATCGAGCAGGCTTTTCTGTAGACGGTAGTTCCCTTAGCCATGGTTTGGTGTGTATCGCCCGCCCGCATGGCATCAATTGCTCCTTCTATCACATAGCCTGGGGTTGGTTCAAAGGCCCTTCCAGCTGAAAAGTCAAAGACTTTCTTTCCCTCCTCCCGCAGTGACCTGGCCTTATCAGCAATCATAACCGTAGAAGAGGGTTCAGAATTTTGCACCCTTGTTGATATATTTTTGCTCTCGTACATAAATATTAAGTCTAATTAAAAATGTTTGATTTTAAAGTTGCCTGGAAAATCATCAGCAACATCACCCAAAAGCAAAGCTATATTCACACGAAGAAGGCATTCCGGCTTTGTCAGCAAAAATGATAAAGCCGAAATCATCATTGCGGCTTCATGACGGAAGCCCTTCCAGGTAGTAAGTAATGCAAAAAGCCTTCTTAAGGACACTATTAAATTTTCCATTATGACAAACTCAAAATTTTAATAACCCGCATTCTGCGCTATGTTCGGATTTCCGTTTAACTCATCCTGGGGTATCGGCCAGGCATAGAGGTCTGACGGATAGGCAACGGTACAATTTTCCGGCAGGATACAGTCTACCCTGGTAAATCCACGCTGCAGGCGTTTTAGATCAAACAGACGGTTACCTTCAAAAGCCATTTCCTTCCGTCTTTCTGTTATTATATCTTCTATCAGGTCATTTCCGGAAGAGGCAATCGGCGATGCCCCGGCCCGAAGTGTAATGAGGTTAACCAAATCTCTGGCAACGTTATCAGCACCGTTGATGCGAACTTCACATTCTGCCTTCATCAGAATAAACTCTGTCAGGCGCAATACCGAATAGGGCGTATCATCCCTTGCATCCCCAAAACCTCCAGGGTACTTAAACACATGGGGGTCTACGTCTTCTATCTTATACCAATTAGTTCTAACATCGCCTGCTTCATAAAGACTTAACAAGTCGTTGGAAATGGCATGTGCTGCATTACCGTTATTGGAAGTATAAATATCGATGATAGACCGGTTGGTCGTAACCTCTTCGGGGTTATCTTCATTGACATACAGCTGAAAAATACTTTCCGGTTCTACGATGACCGTCCCCGCCCAGGCATCAATGAATTCCAAATCGCCCAGACCCCTGGCCTCATACAGGGAAGTAGTATAATTTTCAACCAGCGAGTAAGGGCCCTGACCGATGACGATGTCGGCATCCGACAATGCATCCGCATAGTTTGTCACATAAAAATGCATCTTGGCCCGCATGGCCACGGCGCTAAAGTAATTCAGGAAATAAATATCATTATCCCTGCCGATAGCATCATTGTTTTGTAATACCAAAATAGATTCATTCATTTCCGTAAAAATGAAATCAAAAACCTCCCCCACAGTATTTCTTACCGGCTGACCTTCAATACCGGTAGCGGTCACTATCGGTACTCCGGGATGAGACTGATCGGCAGTGAAATTAAAATCCTGTGAATAAAGTTGCACAAGACTAAAATATGCCCAGGCCCTTAGTATTCTACTTTCGGCGATCACCTGACTTCTGACATCTTCATTAATATCGGTTGCATTGTCTATATTCTCAAGAATGTTATTAATATTATTTATGACGATATAGGCATCCTGCCACAGCGTAGAAGTATTCGTGGTATTTAAATTCAGGGTATAGGCAAAGGGCATTCTGTCAGCATTGGCCCCGGCAGATTCTCTGTCGGAAGGTATTTTACCATTATCGGTAGCTGCATCGCCGATCAAGGCAAACTCGGTACCATAGAATCCTTTAAGTTTCAAGCGGGTATAGACCCCGGTTAAAGCAAATAGTACCCCATCCTGGGATTGAAAGACACTTTCACTGCTTACAGCAGTTTCTGACTCTACATCCAGATAATCATCGCAAGCAGATGTGATGAAAAGGATCAGCAATAAAAAACAAATTTTGGAATTATATATTTTTTTCATGAGGATGCTTTTTAAAATGATAGGTTAACACCAAACGTAATTGTCCTGGCCAAAGGATAAGATTCATCAAAGTTCGAATTGCTGGCGGAAGTTGGATCATATCCCGGGAAATCTGTGGATATCCATAAATTCTGCCCTGTCACGTTTACTGAAATGGCCGACATACCCAATTTGCCTACTATGGCTTGTGGCAATGAATAGCCAAGGCTTACATTCTGCAATCTGATAAAGGACTCATCATATAAATATCGCGTACTGACCAAGTCTCCATTTGGATTGTTTACCAATGCTCTGGGAACGTCGGTGATATCACCTGGTTGTTGCCACCTGTTCAGCACATTTGACCACTGGTTAGCCGGAAAACTGCCTCCATCGGTGCTCAGGTCCTGTGCCAGATTAAAATATCCGTCAGAGCCAAAACTATAATAAAACATAAATGATAAACTAATGCCTTTATATTCAAGTGCATTCGTTATGCCGCCATAGGTATCGGGGGTGCGTTGGCCGACAATGACCCGGTCCTCATCACCGTTATAGTCGGTGGTTGATACCTCATCGGCGGTTAAAAAAAGTGCCTCCCCGGTATCGGGATCAACGCCGGCGTAGCGCTGAAGGTACCAGTTATCGGATCGGCCGCCCTTCTGCCATATGTTGGTTGTGAATACTACCTCATCCGGAATGCTGGTAATCTCTTGATTATAGAAGGCAAAATTGGCATCGACGCGCCATACAAAATCATCATTTCTTACCGGGAACAAACCCAGGGAAACTTCGATGCCGGTGTTAAGAATCTCTGCCTCTGAGTTGACGATAACCTCCTCAAAGCCGGTGGTTAGTGATAATGGTTTGGCGAATAATAAATCCTGGGATACTCTTCTGAAGTAATCCAAAGATCCGCTCACTTTATTATCGAAAATCGTGAAATCTACCCCGGCGTCAAATTGCAGATTCTTTTCCCATCGAAGGTTAGGGTTTGAAGGATCCAGGGTTCCGACGCCGCTGTTGGCATTTTCCGGTCCCGGCCCTGTCGTAAATATAACGTCGGGTTTGTAGAGGTCACGCCAAAGAAACTGGCCGAAATTATTATTGCCCGACGATCCATAACTCACCCTTAGTTTTAAGTGATTGAAAAAAGACAGGTCTTTAATAAATTGTTCTTCTGACAAAATGTAACTAACACCAGCTGCACCAAAAGTCCCCCACCTTGTATCCGGTCCAAAATTAGAGGCGCCATCGCGGCGTATGGAACCTTCAAAGAACAATTTGTCTCTGAAACTGTAATTTACCCTTCCAAAAAAGCCCGCCACTGACAAGCCTTCAAAATCCGACCCTATGTCCTGCAATACTACGTTATTACCAAAACCGACGGCATTTAAATTTGGAAAGGTGAAATTATTGGTAGTTACATCCAGGGCATTTAACCTTTGACGGGTGTTCTCGAAACCTATCTTTAAACCGAATCCGTGATTTTGCAACTCCTTTTTATAGGCCATTGTACCGATAAAATTAAACGTGTTACCGGTTATTCTTTCCTCCACTGCAGTCCCGTCATCTGTTTCAGCTCTGTATAACTTGCCGATCGTCTCTCTGTTGGTAGTTGAAAAAAAGTAGTAGTTGGCCAATGCTTCACCGCGTATTTCAGGTGTAAAGTTATAACCCAGGTTAAAATTATTGTTTGTTGCCCAGGTCTCCGTAGTATTATTGTTTAAGATCGCTGTCGCCACCGGATTATGCCGCGCGTTGCTTGGTATTTCAAAATTATACCCTGCACCCTCATCAGGGCCACCGATGAGATCGGGTGTCGCAAAAATAGGTTCGGTAGGCGCCGTCTCGAAAGCCCCAGAAAACTGACCGCTTCTGCCACCTTCAGAAATCAGGTTATCAGCATTGCTGTAAGTTACCTGTATTTTACCGCCAAGGTCAAACTTATCACTGGCCTGGTGCTTCAGGTTTAAAGTCCCGTTTACCCGCTCAAAATCCGTAGCCACTATCGTACCTTCCTGATAAAAATATCCCAGGGATGAAAAAAAGGATGTTTTTTCATTTCCGCCGGAAGCGGTAAAGTCGTATTTATTAAAAGTTCCGGTTTGCAGCGCTTCTTCGACCCAATCGGTATCAAACTCCTGATTAACCGGCAGAAAAAAACCGGAGCCCGTATCATCGGGATCCTGGCCACTGTTGATGATGGCCTCGCGGTAATATTCCACATACTCCGCTGTGTTCATTACTCTAAAATCATTCGGATTGAGGGTTTCTGTAAATCCTGCCTGCGCATTGATGGTATAAGTTGTCTCGCGATCCGTCCCCTGTTTCGTGGTGACCAGAACAACACCATTGCCGGCCCTGGATCCATAAAGGGCCGCGGAACTGGCGTCTTTTAAGACATTAATGCTTTCAATATCGCTGGCATTCAGCTGTGATAACGATCCGTTAAATACGGCTCCGTCAACAACAATTAATGGCCCGTTTCCAGCCTCCAAAGATCCGATACCCCGTATCAGAAACCCACCGGCGCTACCCGGCTGGCCATTCCCATCGAGTACCTGCAATCCCGGTACCAGTCCTTGTATCGCCTTGGAGACGTTGGCCTGTTGCTGTCTGATAATATCCTCTGATTTTATGGATTCCAGTGCTCCGGTAACGGCGGCTTTTTGGGAGGTACCAAAAGCGACCACTACCACTTCTTCCAATGCTGTAATGTCCCGGACCATGACCACATCAATAACAGATCTTCCGTTGACCTCAACTTCCTCGGAAACATAGCCTATGGAGGAAAAGATCATTACCGCATTGGGCTGAACCTGGCTAATCCGGTAATTACCGTCGACATCGGTGGTGGTACCGATCGTGGTACCTTTTACAATGACATTTATGCCGGGTAATCCGGTTCCATCCTCCTGGGCGGAAACTCTTCCTGAAACCGTCAGATCCTGTGCACGTGCAAGCGGTGTTAACAGGATAACTAACATGCTAAAGCGTAAAATTTTTGCCATAATATTGATTTTATAGTTGATTTAGAATTAGTTCAGGTATTGAAAAAATGTCAGGTTTCTGCAACATTTTTTCCAAAAGGTAATTATTAGATTGGTCTGTGGAAACAAAAATGCCCTAGAAGAATATTCTTTAAGAAATTTTCAGAAAATTTCGTTTCACCTATCATATTTAAGGCATAAAGATTATATTCAATCTGAAAGTTTCAATTTGTAATGAAATGAATGAGGTAACCGGACGTGTATTGGCTGATCGTATTTCCAAGGTTTTAAATTATCTGAAAGAACAAAAAATCACGCAATACGAGATAGAGCAACGTATCAATTATACTTCGTTAAGCAAAGCGAAGAATTTTGATCGCTACCCACAGGTAATCATTGAAAAAATGAGCAGGCAGGAATTATTGCAGCGGCTTTTGGGGGAGTTTGGCCTGCGCTATGATGAAGCCACTGATCATATATTTCCAGGTGGCGAGTTAAAACCCATTACCACTTCCCGGGAAGTGCTGTATTATATCATGTATTATTACGCTTTCGCCCGGGAAACCGTCGGAAAAGCAGTTATCCGGATCATCAATAAAAAAAGGGTTATCATTGACTACCGGCTGGAGGAGCATTGGGAAGGCACCTATGAGGTGGTGGAAAACTATACATTTATCAATGCGGTCAAAGCCGGTGATTCAACCCCGGTAAAAAAACTAATCTGCTTGTTTTCCGGCACTAAAAAATACGGCAGGCCTATATTGCTGGGTACCTACAGCACGGTTAAAAGAGATGGTTTTCCCGCCGCCGGACGCATTTTGCTGGAAAAGGTCGAACAGGAGCACGATATTCATGAAAAATTAAACAATGAAACAGATCCCAGGATTGTTTCTTACTTAACCAACAAGGTTTTTGTATCCAAAACCTACACCCCCAACTCACTGGATGACCTGTCTTCAGAGCACCGGATTATTCAAAAGTATGCCGGGCGTTACGTATTATTTTATCCCAATAGAAATCATGAATTTACAAAGGCTGAATTAACCATTGAAATTAACTCCAAATCCACCATGGATATTGGCGGGTTAAATTATGCCGGGCATACCAAACTTTTGGATCCTCATACCCTGCAAATTAAATTACAGGAAGGTCATTCCTTTACAGAGGTATCGCAAAGTAGCCTGACTATTTTTTTCAATACAAGAAAAAACACCACGCATGAATTTTACAATTGTGCCGGTATCAGTAATGAGCTCGAGGGGTATCCCGCTTCATTTGCCTGTTTCATGATCAGGCTGTCTGATTTAGATAATCTTTCGGAAAAGCAGGTCAATAATTTTTTAGAGGACAAACGCGATCTGATTTATATCGCCAATTAAGTTTGGGATGGTGACAATATAAAGAAGAAAGGCCCCAAACCGGGGCCTCTCATCAATTAGGGGTCATTAGGCAACTTAATAAATTCTTGCCACCCAGCCACCTCCGGATGCGAGATGGATGGTTTCTTTACTATCTTTATTTACCTTTTTGGTGATTTTTTTATAGTCGCTGGCATATCGCTCAGCATTGACACCATCGCGGTATATTTCCATGGTGTATTCTTTATCTCCCAAAAATGAAAAGTCAATATCCAGGTCTCGCTGATCCCAGTCGGTCATGGCCCCTACATACCACTCGTTGCCATTTTTCCTTGCTATCGCCACATAATCACCAAATTGGGCATGTAATACCTTTGTATCCTCCCAGGTGGATGGTACCACTGATAGAAATTCCATACACTCCTCTTCTTTCAAATAGTTGGACGGGCTGTCGGCCAGCATTTGCAGCGGGCTTTCAAAAACTACGTACATAGCCAGTTGGTGACACCTGGTACCCAGGGCCATCGGTCTGTCAAAAACCGGGAAATAATTTTTCTGCTGGGCATTAACCATGGCGCCTGGCGTATAGTCCATCGGTCCGGTGAGCATACGCATAAAAGGAAGCTCCACATCGTGTTCGGGATTAGCAAATTGTCCCTCCCACTTATGTTGCTCCAGGCCTCTGACACCTTCTCTGCTAATCACATTCGGATAGGCACGCCGCAGCCCCGAAGGTTTGTACGAACCGTGAAAATCTACTAACATCTTATAATCTGCTGCTCTTTTGGCTATCTTTTCGTAATAACGTACCATCCACTGGTCATCCCGTTGCATAAAATCTACTTTGATACCTTTAATGTTCCATTCGGAAAACTTCGCCAAAGCGGCCTCAAGCTGATCCTCCAGAGCCTTCCATGTTACCCAAAGAATTAAGTCTACATTTTTTTCCTTCCCATAAGCTACCAACGCCTCCATATCAATTGCTTTAACCGGGTGAATCAGATCGTTGGTTTTAATATCATACCATCCTTCATCGAGAATGATATAATCCAACCCGTATTTTGAAGCAAAATCGATGTAGTATTTGTAAGTTTCGGTATTAACCCCCGACTCAAAATCCACCCCATAGATATTGTTTGCATTGTACCAGTCCCAGGCTACCTTCCCGGGCCTGATCCAGTCGGCATTTTCCAGTTTCAGGGGCGAGGATAGCTTAAAAACCATGGTATTCTCTATGAGCTCCTTGTCTGTATCGGATATGACCACAAACCTCCAGGGAAAAGTTCTGGTGCCGTTGGTTATGCCCAGGTACGTCTCCCTTTCCGGTACCTTTACATCCCGGTCGGTTGGCTGCTCGTATTTTTTTGGATAAAGCGGAAATACGGCATTCAGGCTATTTTTGGAAGCTGTGTTTTTCAGATAATAACCGGGATAATCGTATAAATCCGCTTCGGAAATCACCGCCTTCACGCCGCCATCCAGGTGCACCATCACCGGCAGGCAACTCATTTCCTCTTTTCCCAGTTTACTCATCGGCTGGGTTGTGTAACCTCTTTCATAGTGTGTAAAGAAGCCGTCGGCAATAGGAAAAGTAGTCTTGTAATCAGCTGTGAATCTGTAATTTATTTCTTCGGCATCTACGGTAATATCTTTTTTGTAGGCTGTTCTGAAACGATAGGCAATGCCATCATTGTAGGCCTTGAAATCCAAACCAAAGCTCCCTCTGAAATCCAGGGAGAGCATATTGTATTGATCAGAGAATTGCGCAAATTTTTCTTTTACAACCGGGGTAATGACTTCATTGACCTGGTGCGTTTTGGTTCTTTTCACCCGGGGGTTATCACCTAGTTTTTGACCGTTGACAGTTATACTTACCGGTGATTTATCCAACAGCAATTTGCCGTTATGAATAACCGTATAGCTAATATGGTCGTCCAGGTAAACATTGATTTGATTGGCCCCATCGGGAGAAGCCAGCTGGTATTGCTGGGCATGCAGGTTACCGGTCCAGGTAATTAAAATGAAAACACAAAGTATTGAGGTCAATTTAGACATATTGTTAAGATTTTTATTCATTCGTAAATGCTTGAAAAATTATTTGACAGTTGATAGTTGGTATAAGTTTATTCTCCATAGCCTTCCAGTTTTTTTACAATAAATTCCCCGATATTCCTTCCCTGATTAACACCTTTTTTAATAGCTGGCAAATAATGTATCCCTCCGTAAAGCCGGCTGATGGCAGCTTCTTCGGAGGCCTCGAAAAATGATTTGAAATTCCGTGGCGGCAAACCGAAGGGCACCTCGGTTGAATCGATAAAGGCGTAGTTGTCACCGATGAGATGCGTCAGCATGGTGGCGGCCGATGAAGATGCCACACTATGTCCGCTTGTATGCTCAGGAAATGCCGGGGTTTGCAGAATCGGATTCCATTCGGCGTCAATGTAGCGGTTAATGTACGTCTCAGGCCTGATCAGGTTGCTGCGATACTTTTCATCCCAGCAGCTAATGAAGGCATCTGCAAGTGTAATACAGACTTTGGAAAAAACCTCTGCCTCATACAAAGGTCCCTGATCCTTTTCTTCCAATACCTGGGCGGTAATGTGAACCCAGTGACCGCCGGGTGATATTTGCTGATGAAAATACATCACATGGCCCTGTGTAAATGAGATATTTGGGTTGCAATCCCAAAATTTGGCAATGGCCAACTGCTCCTGGTTCAAGTCTTTAACGGTTTCGTATACCTCCAGCGTCTCCTGGTAGAATTTTGAATTGGGAATGGTGTCGAAAGCCGTTGGCATTCCGGGCATAAATTGATTGGCCGAATCCAGCACAAACGTCCGCAACGTGCCCCAGTGCGGCTCAATAGCTTCCATATAGTCGGGTGGCGTAGGTTGCCATCGCCCGGGATCCTGATCGACCTGATAGCCCATAAGGGAGGTTCGCTGATTATAACCATCCTCCCCGGCCCAGGTCAAGATACGATTTCCTACCTCTCTGCCAAAATTAACGGACCGTTCAAATACCTTACGATTTATCCCAATATTTTGAATACTGTCAAAATATTCAACTTCCAATATCTCAACGGCCTGCCGGTTATACACCAGCTCCTGGGCCACTGTGGTAAAAGCGGCAATTCCCGCCAATGGAAAATAGTATTCCTCTGAATTTTTGGGCACAGGCATCGCTTCCAACCCTTTGAGCCGACCGGCGTATGACTGACGGCTGGCATCTAAAAACCTCATCGCTTCATAGGCCGCTATATTTGGATAGGCATAAAGCCGGCTGGCGACCGGGGGGGTGAAGATATCGGCGATAATCACGTCGGTCAGCTTCCGGTTCCATTCCACCAGCTGGCCTCTCGAGAACTCGTCGAGTTTACCAATATCGTGATGGCCTGAACATTGAATCAGCATCAATGAAAATGCCATCACCTGAAAGCGTATCACAACTTTTATCCTATCTGCAATACCCCTGAAATATTCTTTTACTTTGTACATTATATTAAAAAATCTCTCACCTAACATTATTGAATTCCTGTATATTCACCGATTACTACCTCATTTCTTTTCCCATCAGAGCGGGTCACCGTTATTTGCTTCATACCAGGCGTTATATGAATTACCCGTGAAGACTGTGACAAATAAGATGATCCGTGATAAAACTCGTGCCTGTAGCTTGTTCCGTCCTCCAAAGTTATGTCGGCAAATGCATCCGCAGCTGTAGGTCGATACAAGCCTGAATGTTTTATATTACCTGAAAATGCTTTGAGCGCTCCTGAATTATTTCCCACCAGCACCACCTCATTTCCATCTCCCATTTGAATACGGGCAAGGCTCTTAACATCGCCGTCAGCGATAAAACCGCTCTTTGAAATCTTCACCGGCAACCAGTTACCGCTGCTGTCTCGTTTCAGGTACAAGCCGAGGGAGGCATCGTATTGCCCAACCGAAACTTCGGTGGCATAGGAGTTTCCTGCCATAAGCACATCCAGCTGTCCATCTCCGTCGTAATCGTTGGCTGCCATTGCAAACACCGGCGATAACTGTGCGTCTGTTGGCAGCGGTTTAATGGTAAACTTACCCTGCCCCAGGTTTTCTATATAGCTGCTCTCAAAGCGTTGGCTCTTTACAACGTAGGCTGCATTCAGCTCCGAGGGCAAAAAGGATTGTTCGAAAGTAGCATCGGAATATTCCTCATAGGTCTTAAACCTGGCTCTCATAGCACTTATCTGCTGAATGATTTCATCCCTGCTATGGGCCAGGTAGTTTTCTCCCTGAATGTAATAGCACATCACCGGATCAATACGTCCGTTTTTGTCAAAGTCGCTGGCGTAGATGCATAAAGGTTGCTGTGGCGATGCTTTAAGGCGACTGTTAAGTCCCAGGTTGCCAGCTATGTAGTCTATGTCGCCATCCTGATCAAAATCACCTCCAAGCAATGTATTCCACCAGCCTGCGGTATGAGCCATTCCCGTTTGGTCGGTTTTTTCTATCAGGCTTCCTTTTTCATTGTGAAAAAACCTCAGCGGCATAAACTCACCGGCCACCAGCAAATCTGCCCATCCATCATTATCATAATCTGTCCAGAGGGCGGTTGTAACCAGGCCCGGGGTGGAAAGCCCGGGGGTTTCATTCGTTTCATCAACGAATCGGCAGGTGCCTCCTGGTGGTGTATCATTTCGAAGCAAATAGCTTCTTGGTGGCAAAGGATATTCCCCTGGGATAACCCTTCCTCCGACGAACAAGTCCAGATCGCCATCGCGATCATAGTCGGCGGCCACCACACTCGACCCGCTGCTTAGCATGGGGGGCAGTGCTACTTCCGACTTTGAGAAATTGCCAGATCCATCATTGAGGTATAACCGATCCTGATAGTGGGCGGAACCTTTTGGGTGGGCGCTGCCGCCGCTTACTACATATAAATCCAAGTCCAGGTCAAGATCGGCATCAAAGAGCAGGACACCCATATCTTCATAAATGGAATCTTCGGGTAACCCAAAATGATCAAATAAACCCGACGGCTGTTGGATAAAAAACTGCCCTGCCTTTCCAGAGGCACCACCTACATAGAAATCTTCCAGAAGATCTCCATTAATATCTCCGACAGCAATACCCGGCCCTCCCCTGGAATGCATATGAGGTAGAATAGGCTGTAACTTGAAATCTACATATTGATTTTCCCGGTGAAAGTAATTGATACCCTTTTCGCCGGATACCTCCTGCAATATAGTGGAAGGCTTTTTCTTGTCAGGACCCTTTTCCAATACTGCGGCATCGGTGTATGCCAGGGTCAGCACCTGATTTACCTCTGGATTTCTTAATAGCTGGTATTTTCCGTCAGGCCAGAAGATCTCCAAACTGTCAATCCTGGTGGCATCTCCCAGGCCGAAATGTATGATCGGACCTACCGTTGATTCATAGCCACGATAGGGATAATGCTCATAGAACTGTAAATGATCATCGCATTTCACACTTACTTTAGCCCCGATCCCATCGCGATTGGCAGGATGTCCTATCAATTTTAATTGAATAAAATTTCTTTTAAATAATTGATCTGCCCGGTTTTCATAAACATGTGGCGCCTCATTGATATTGTTGACCACCAACTCAAGGTCGCCGTCATTATCAAGATCGGCGTACGCAGCGCCGTTTGAATAACCAGGCTTATCGATACCCCAATCACCGGAGCGGTTAGAAAAGTTGAGGTCACCGGTATTTTCGTACAGGTAATCTTTCAGCTCGGCCCCCTCAAGCGCTTTGATAGCGGCCAGTTTGTTCTTTATTTTCGCTTCCACACTACCCATTGGGGCGTCGTAAATATTCTGATAATGGATATAGTCAAGATTCCCCAGATCTCTCAAAAACCCATTGGTCACAAAAAGATCCCTGTCGCCATCATTGTCATAATCAGCCAGTAAGGCACTCCAACTCCAGTCGGTGCTGCTGACGCCGGCCAGGAAGCCAATTTCACTAAACAGGCCTCCTCCACGATTTAACTGCAACGTATTGCGGCTGTATTGAGGCTTATAGCCTTTTTGCAGCATTAGTTGAAACTTGTCATAACCTGTTGAAGATATGATCAGTTTTTGCCTTTTGTTATCCTCAGGCCTCATATCGAGCACCATAATGTCTACTAAGCCATCATTGTTCACGTCCGCCAAATCATTACCCATTCCGGCGTAACTGGTATGTTTTAAATATTCGCCTGCCCTATCGCTAAAAGTACCGTCGGCATTATTTATATAAAACACATCGTTTCCGATAAAATCATTGGAGATATAAATATCAGGCCATCCGTCGTGATTAATGTCGCTGACTGCTAACCCTAAGCTATATCCCTCTATTAAAATACCAGCTTCCCTGGAGACATCGGTAAATGTATTGTCTCCGTTATTGCGATAAAGGACATCTGTATTTCCCGCTTCACCATTTAATTTCCTTGGCAAGGGTACGTTGACATTGTTTGCATAAGCTGCGGAATTTATAATGGTGAACAAGTCCAGGTCGCCATCCCGGTCATAATCAAAAAAAGAGGCGTGCATGCTTTGGCGGCTTTCGTCAATGCCGTATTCAGCGGCTTTTTCGGAAAAAGTATTATCACCATTGTTTACATATAATAAATTGGCTCTCCGATCGGCGGTTGCACTCCCGGAAACACATACGTAAATATCCGTCCATCCATCCTGATTGATATCGACCATGGCCGCACCGGTACCCCAGCGATCATCGACTATCCCAGCAGTTTCCGTGATATCGCGAAACTCCAAATTTCCCAGGTTAAGATAAAGGCGGCCTGTCACCATGTTACCGCTGAAATAAATATCTGCCAAACCGTCGTTGTTAATATCACCTATGGCAACTCCGGCGCCGGTATAGATATTCATGTAGTTATAGACATTATGAACATCGTCTTCTTCAATCTTATTGTTGAAGTTTATGCCCGTTTGTTCCGGGTACAGGCGTTTAAAAACTTGTGGCGTGTCAGTCTTGCATGAGGCTAAGCAGATGATAACCATAGAAAATAATATGCCCGCTATTCTCCTCATGGCATTACTATTTTTGGACTCCTGGCATTTCCCTGAAAGTCATAAACCGTCATCGACGCCATTGCCGGTGGCAATTCTATAAAGCGACTACTATTTGATAAATAAGTGGCTCCATAGTAAAACTCGTATTTGCAGGTTTTGCCATTTTTCAGATTTATCACCGCATAAGCATCGTTATGTTGCGCTTTGAAGTATTGGCCACTGCCCCTGCCGGCATATACCCGAAGTTTTTGTGAATTGTTAGCGACGAGAATTGTGCGGCTACCGTCGGCCTTTATCACCTGGGCCATCCCTTTGGCATCGCCATCGGCAAAAAATCCACTGTTATTAACATTAACTGACTGAAAATTCCCCTGCCCGTCGCCTCGCAAATACAAGCCTATAGATGCGTCATAACGTCCTGCCGATACCTCCGTAGCGTAGGCGTTGCCCACCAGCAATACATCCAGATTACCATCAAAGTCAAAGTCATCTGCCAACATTCCAAAAACGGGCGACAACTGGGCTTCTACAGGAAGCGGGGTCAATTGAAATTTTCCGTCACCCAGGTTTTTGATGTAGCTGCTGGCAAAGTTTTTACTATGCACGACATAGGCCGCAGATAATTCGGCGGGCAAAAAGGATTTTTCAAACGTGGCCTCGGCATATTCGGTATAAGTTCTAAACCTGGCTCTCATGGCATTTATTTGGCTAATCAGGTCATCCCTCGAATGTGCAACGTAGTTTATACCATCCCGGTAATAACACATCACAGGATCAATGCGCCCGTTTTTATCATAGTCTGCGGCATATATACATAGCGGTTCTTCGGGGGAAGCCTCATAGTGGCTATTAAGACCAAGGTTTCCAGCCAAATAGTCGGTATCACCATCCTGGTCAAAATCTCCGCCCACCAGGCTATTCCACCACCCTGAAGTATGCTCCAGACCGGCCTGCGCAGTCACATCTTCAAATTTGCCCTGCATGTTTCGATAAAAACGCAGTGGCATAAACTCTCCGGCAATCAACAAATCTGACCAACCGTCGTTGTCGTAGTCGGTCCATAAGGCCGATGTTACCATACCGATATTACTTAACCCGGGAATAATGACATCGGAGACGTCTGTAAACCGGCTAATGCCCTTTTCAGTATCATTTCTTAATAAATAGCTTTTTGGAGGCATTGGATAATCTCCCGGCAGCACTCTACCTCCAATAAATAAATCCAGGTCTCCATCGCGATCATAGTCGGCCGCTACCACACAGGAGGCACTTTGATGCATTGCCGGAAGCGCATCCGATGATTGCTCAAAATGACCATTTCCGTCGTTTAAATACAATTGGTCTACATACAGCGCCGATCCTTTTATATGGGCTGATCCACCACTAGCGGTGTACAGGTCCAAATCACCATCCTGATCGGCGTCGAAGAACAACACGCCCATATCTTCGGCCAAACTATCGAGGCCGTTCGGTTTTTGTTGAAATTGACCATTTTGAAGTTGCATGTACAAGCCACCGGAATAACCCGTAGCGCCACCTACATAAAAATCATCCAATCCATCTCCATTAATATCGCCAACTGCCAGCCCCGGACCATTTCTTGAATGCATGTGTGGCAACAAGGGCTGCCGTTTGTAGTCAACAAATAAGTTTTCCTTGTGCACATAATTCACATCCAACTGGTCGTTTACTTCTCTGAACATCTTTGGCTTCAGAGGTGGGGAATGGTAACTGGTTGCAATGGCGGCGGCGTGATAGTCAAGCGTAATTACCTGATTGGTCGATACATTTTTCAAAAGTTGATAATTGCCATCCGGCCACCATACTTCCACGCTGTCAATTTTTTTCACCTGGTTAAGACCGAAATGAAGATAAGGTTCCACCGAAGAAAGGTAGCCGCGGTAAGGGGTGAAATACTGATATTGTACTTGCTGATTGTATTTTAAATATACCTTTGTTCCCAGCCCCTCGCGGTTTAATTTCGGCCCCTTGAAGGCAATTCTTAAATAATCACCGGCCTCCTCCGGCTGCTTCTCCTGATTATGCTGATTCTTTAAAAGAGATGCTTTGTCGTCAATATTGTTTATCACAAGATCCAGATCTCCGTCATTATCCAAATCCCCATAAGCAGCGCCATTGGAATAGGTCGGCGCCGAAAACCCCCAGCTTTCGGTTTCATCGCTAAAGGTCATATTTCCCTGGTTCTTGTAAATGTAATTGTGGATTTTGATCCCTGGAAGCTCATTCAATGCCTCCAGCCTTTGTTTTTTGTTAGCTTCGGGTCTACCCATCGCCAATACCTGCTGCCCATAAACCATAAAGTCGAGGTTGGTAATATCCTGGCGATAACCGTTGGTAACCAATAAATCCTTAAGGCCGTCATTGTCATAGTCGGCAAACAACGCGCTCCAGCTCCAGTCGGTAGCTTCAATGCCGGCCAGTTGTCCAATTTCACTAAAAGAGCCATTGCCATTATTGAGTTGCAGCGTATTACGGATATATTGTGGTTGATAGCCGTAGGATAAGCCCGTTTGAAATTCATCATAGTTATTGCCCATCATCGTCAGCTTGCGCCGCCGGTTGCTTTCGGGTAACATATCCAATACCACAATATCTACCAGGCCGTCGTTGTTGAAGTCTGCCAGGTCATTACCCATGCCGTTGTAGGTTTGATGCTTCAGGTAGTGGCCTGCCTGATTGGAGAATCCGCCCACGCGGTTGTTGATGTATAAAAGGTCGTCGGTTAAAAAATCATTGGACACATAGATGTCCGGCCAGCCATCTTCATTGATATCGCATATCTCTACACCGAGCCCAAATCCTTCGACCAGAATATTTGCTTCCCCGGAAACATTGGTGAAAGTATTGTCGCCATTATTGCGGTACAGTTTATCTACCGAGGGCGCTTTACCACTGATCTCCCTTGGCCTTGAAGTATTGCGATTAAAATTTACTAAGGCGTTACTTAACAGGTACACATCGAGGTCGCCATCCCTGTCATAATCAAAAAAGGCGGCTTGTACACTGTATTCACCATCGGCAAGGCCGTATTGTGATGCTGCTTCCGTAAAAGAGTTATCACCGTTATTGATAAAAAGAAGATTTGCCCTGTCTTTTTCGTCCGTACCTCTGGGTCCTCCCCTGCATATGTAAATATCTTTAAAGCCATCCTGATTAATATCAACCATGGCCACGCCGTTAGACCATCCTGTTGTCGTCACACCGGCCTTATCCGTGATATCCTCAAATTGCCAGTTTCCCAAATTAAGGTATAACCTTCCTGACACCATATTACCGGTAAGGTAAATATCCAACAATCCATCATTATTGATATCGCCCAGGGCAACACCGGCCCCATTGTACATATATTCAAATTCGAGGACTGTCAGTGAATCATTGTAAACAAGGTTATTGGAAAAATGAACACCCGAATGGCCTGCGTCTATGGTTTGAAATAGTGGCTTTGTTTTGTGTAAATCGCAGCTTACAACAAATAACAAGAAAAATAAGCAGATAAATGTTCCTGACGTTCTGCACCTTAACATATTAAAAATTGCCACGCTAAGTTTTAGTAATACAATTTTGAAATTGATAATGGACAATTGACAATCGCCAATTATCCATTATCAATTACCCATTAAGCTCTTAATAGCCTGTGTTTTGTTCTAAAAGTCCATTGGACCTGTCGATCTCCGATTGTGGAAATGGGAACACCTCAAACCTATTATCCCAGGCAGCACCAAAGACCTGAGGGCCTATACCCCATCGCACAATGTCAAACCACCGGTGCGGTTCGAAGGCCAGTTCGACCCTCTTTTCCTGTTGCAGATCAGCCATGGTAGCCGTACCGGCCAAAGCGGGTAGCCCGGCTCTTGTCCGAATATCATTGATCTGAATGGTCGCATCACCCGCGTTGTTGGTTTCCAGGAGGGCTTCCGCATAAAGCAGTTTTAATTCGGCAAACCGAAACCACCGCTCATTGTTAAAGTCAGCCTGTTGATTGGGCGCGTGATTGGCCGGGTCAATATTGCGTTCTCCCCTGTACTTTTTTATCGTGAACCCGGTTGAGGACCAGGTAGGATCGTAAGGTAGAGAGGTGAAGGTCGTATAATACATGTCTCCATCCTGGTAAACGCTAATGCCAAAGCGCTCATCACCGGGTTCGTAAGCATCGACCAAATCTTGTGTCGGCGGCCACCAACCCAACTTTCCGCCAGGTGCTCCGTTACTGGCATCCCAATACCAACCGCGGCCGGTACCCTGGGAGGCTTTGAAGTTCTCCGAATGCGTATCATCAAAAACCCAAAGGTTATCATCGGAAAAAGGTCCGCCGTATTGCACTTCAAAAATCGATTCGGCGTTGTTTTCGTTATCGAAAGCAAAAACATCCTCATAGGTGGGTTCCAAAGCATAAGGCCCCATGTTAACCACTTCCTCAAACGCAGTAACCGCAGCCGGCCAATCCTCTCTCCAGACGTTTACTTTACCAATAAATGACCTTGCTGCCCAGCTTGTAGCCCTACCGGTGTTACCGCCGTCCCAGCTTTCAGGTAAATTACTGGCGGCCACCGCAAAGTCATCCAGAATTTGGGTAAACAAAGCATCCTGGGTAGCATTAGGCAAGGCCAGATCATTGAGATCCTTTTTTACCTCAGTAGCCAGCGGGGGTGTGCCAAACATTTTCAGTGCCTGAAAATGAAAGAATGCCCTAAGAAATTTTGCTTCCCCTTCGAAAGCAGTTTTTTCAGCTGCTGTTAGCTGATTTTCAGACTCAAGGTTTTCCAGCACCAGATTGGTTCTGAGAATACCTTCATAGATCTGTGTATAAATAGCGGCAAAAGGAATGTCGCTGGCCCTGATAAACAGATTATCAACATCCCTGGAAATCTGGTCGGCGCCTGCGTCTGCGTCGGCCGCCACGTCATCGGTAATTGTCATGGTAATCTTCCAAAACTCTCCTCTTTCCGACAGCGTTTCCGTACTTGTTCCCCAAAAATCCTGTATGGAAGAATAAGCCGCAAATATCGCCCCGTCAAAATCACTTCTGGTTTGATAAAAAGTTGCCGTAGTCACACGGTCCAGCGGCAACAAATCCAGATCATTACAAGAATTAAGAATCATAAAGACTACCAGGAGGCTTGCCATCTTTTTCATAATCCTGAATATTTTATTTTTTGTAGAAATCATAATCGTAGTATTAGAAGCCCTTAAAAATTAACCTGCCAGCCAAATTGAAATATTCTGGGCTGAGGGGAAGCGCCTCCGTCCTGCCCTGTTGCCAGGGGAAATTCTCCTTTCTGGAAACTTTGCGCCCGTGTAACTTCAGGGTCAAAGCCAGTGTAATCGGTGAAGGTCGCCAGGTTTTGTGCACCAAAGAAAACTCTGACGTTGGAGACAAAATTATTGGTCACCCTTTCAAGGATTTCAGCAGGTACGGTATACCCAAACTGCAAATTTTTGATTCGCATAAAGCCGGCATCTTCTATCCACCGTTCTGAAAAACGTCTATTTCCGTTAGGATCTCCTTCGGTCAGTCGGGGCATACTGTTGCTGGTACCCGGACCGGTCCAACGGCCCAATACACTGGTAGAAGAGTTACGATTACCACTCAGGGCTTCCAGCTGCTCGCGTGCCTGGTTGTATACCTGACGGTCTCCCATTCCCTGCAACTGAACGGACAGGTCGAAACCTTTATAAGCTCCCTGCAACCTGAACCCGTAGAAAAAGCCTGGTATCGGGCTGCCTAAAATCGTACGGTCATCCGCATTCACCTGGCCATCGCCATTCACATCTACAAATCGGATATCACCTGGCTCAGCACCGGCAGAAAATGCATCCGGTAAAGCGGCATTGGCTTCTTCCTGGGTTTGATAAATGCCGTTGGTTTTGTAACCGTAAAAATGACCTAAGGACTCCCCGGAAATGGTTCTGTGTGTCTGATTTCCGCCAATTCCGGTAATGATGCTGGTCACCGAACCTAAATCCTCTACCTCATTATTTACGGTGGTGATATTTCCACTGATGCTATAAGTAAAATCTCCAATCGAATTGCGGTAACTTGCTGCAAGCTCTATACCGGTATTTTTGATCTCCCCCACATTGGCATCCGCCGGCAGGAAGTATCCGGACACAAAGGGTAGTGGCAGTCCGATCAAAACGTCTTTTGATAGTTTATTGTAGTAGTCGAAAGTAAGCTCCACCTTGCCTTCCAAAAGGCTGGCGTCAAATCCGATATCAAACTGGGTACTGGTTTCCCATATTAAATTCTCATTGGCGAAATTGACAGGTGCCGGTCCTCTGATTACCCCCTGCGCATCTCCCACAACATAGAAGATCGTGGTTTGCAAAGCGCTGAGAAAGGCAAAATTGACACCTGTGAATTGATTTCCGGACTCTCCCCAACCAACTCTGATTTTTAAGTCGTCAACAAAGCTGGTTTGCGGAAAAAAGCTTTCTTCACTGATCCGCCAGCCTGCTGAACCAGAAAGAAATACATCATCCCTGTTATTCTCAGCAAATCGTGAGGTAGCGTCTCTCCTAACGTTGATCGTGGCCAGGTATTTTCCTCCGTAGGAATAATTGATCCTGCCCAACAAACCCCGTAATGCCCAATGGTCGGCTTCATTGCCTGCCGCTACGGCGGTTCCTGTTGAAGCAAATCTAACATTATCAGGATCAAACAGCCCTCTTCCCTGTATTCTTACCTTGTCAAACCTGAAATTAGTCTCCTCGTAGCCCAGCAGGAAGGTGAAATCATTTTGGCCAAAGCTTTTATTGTAGGTAAGCGTATTGGCCCAGTTGGTAGTAAGCTCAATTGGTCTTGATTGTACCAACAGCGATTGTTGATTGCTGGTACCGTAGTTGGCATTATTTTGAAATAAGCTGGCATCGCCAACATTGTAGTCAATTCCTCCGGACATCTTAAAGGTCAAACCTTTGATGATCTCAAACTCGCCGTAAACATTGCCAAGTATTTTTGTAGAGTTAATAATTGTCTCATTGACCCTCGTGTCGGTTCTAAAAACCGTATTCAGCGCCGTTCCGGCCGCGCCACGGTTTTCAGGGGTTTCGAGATTATAGCCAAACTCGGTAGTAGGGTCAAATACCTCAAACCAGGGTACGTTATTGAGGGCGCCGTTAAAAGCTGCCTGACAGCAATTACCAACACCTTCGGATTGCACCAATCTCTCTGTCATACTTACAAGAATAGATTCGCCGAACTTAAAACGCTCTCCTACTTTTACATCTGAGTTCGCTTTTACCGAATACCTTTGAAAGTCCTGTGCCCGCTCAATGCCTTCCTGGGTCAAATAGCCACCCGATATCAAGTAATTAGCCTTGTCATTACCACCGGAAACCGAAAGGTTATGACTTTGGGTCGCGCCGTTTCTAAACACCGCATCCTGCCAGTCTACAAAAGGTCTGCCACGAAATTGGCTAAAATCACGGCCAAGCTCAGCCTGCAAGTCAATATATTGGTCCACATTAAGTACGTCCAGCCTTTCCCTGACCTTGGCGGTGCCCACATAGCCGTTATAAGAAAATGAAGCGCTGCCGTCAGTTCCTCTTTTGGTAGTAACAATAACAACGCCGTTGGCGGCCCTGGCACCATAGATGGCGGCCGCTGAGGCGTCTTTCAATACGTCAATGGATTCAATATCATTGGGATTAATACCCGCCAGTGGATTTGAGTCGGTGGTGGAAGAGGTATTAACCGTTATATTGGTAGTTTGTACTATTGGCACACCATCTATTACCCACAAAGGTTGGTTATTGCCAATGGTACCTACACCTCTGATTCTGACGTTAATGGGCGCTGCGGCGTCACCACTTCTATTAATGATGCTGACACCTGCTACCGTTCCGGCCAAAGCCTGGTCGGGGCTAATGATAGGCTTGTTGACAATATTGTCACCCCGGATAGAGCCCACAGCGCCGGTAAGATCGGCTTTCTTTTGTGTACCGTAGCCTACCACCACAATTTCCTCCAGTGCCTGTACATCTTCAACCATCGTAACGTTAATGACTGTTCTGCCCTCTATGGCTATTTCTTCAATATTGTAGCCGATAGAAGAAAATACCAGGGTGGTGGCGTCATCCGGAACATTTAAAGTATAATCGCCATTTACGTCGGTGACTGTACCAATTTGCGTTCCTTTTACCAATATATTAACGCCGGGAATCGGGTCGTTATCGACAGTAATTACCTTACCCGTAATCTGAACTTCAAATAGTTCTTCGAGTACAGGGTTTAACTTTTTGTTGGAGACCCGCTTTTTAACGAAAATATCATTGTTAATTCTTTTAAAGCCTAATTTTGCGCCAATCGCTAATTCTCTTAATAAGCCTGCCAGCGATCCCTGATAACCCTGGAACTTTACTCTTTTTCCAAGATTAATATCCTCATTATTAAAAGCAAAGGTAAAATCAGTCTTATTGCTGATTTCAATAAACACCTCTCCCAACGTTTGGGCCTCGCCGTTTAATACAATGGATAAATCCTCCAGACTTACTTTTTGTGCTTCTACATTTTTAGCACTTAAGAGCGATAAAGCTATACATTGTATAATTATACCATAGATGCAATATTTTGAAATCATAATAATTTGCCGAAGTATGCATAATTTCATAATTTAGCTTGTTTTTAATTGAACATTGTTTGATTAAAACGTGAATTTCAGAAAAGCCAGCCTCCGCCAAGTCGCTGGCTTTTTTCTGTTTTAGCTGGAATTAAATCGTATAAGTATTTCCATATTATTTATTTTTTGGTTCGAGCATCACGGATTTTCCGTCGATGCTATAAGTCAATGCAAAAGAATAGGAAAGGCCTTCTAAGACCGCTTTTAGCGTCTGATTGCGGAAACGACCTGTGAAATTTCCTTCTATAGCCGGAGATAACATGATGTTAACATCATACCATCTTTCCAATTCTCTGACAACCTGTTGAACAGGTTCCTGGTTAAAATTCAATATACCATATTTCCAGGCAACTACCTCGTCCGAATCTATGTTTATTTTTGTCAGCCTTCTTTCTTCATTGGTATAGGCAATACCTTCACCAGGCTTCAGGTAAAAGGATTGTGCGGTATCTCCCTGCAGGTCATCTACCTTCACTTTGCCGGTAACCAACGCAATAGATGTTTTACCCTCTTCTTCAAATGCCCGTATATTAAAGGAAGTGCCCAAAGCCGTGACTTTTGTATCATTCACCAGCACTGTAAAGGGCCTTAAAGAATCCTTGGCGACTTTAAAAAAAGCCTCACCCTCCAGGTATATAATCCTATCCTGTGTAGCAAATCTTGGGGGATATTTTATGGTACTTGCCGAGTTCAGCACTATCTCGGAGCCATCGCCAAGATATATGGTAGATTTCTGGCCTGCCGGATTGGATTTAACGATGAAGCGGGGAACACTTGCTACCTCTTTTTCAGCATGGGACTCCGGTAAAACACGCACGGCAACGAAGGCAGTGGCCAGGATAACAAAACAGGCGGCGGCATACCACCAGTATTTTTTTTCCTTTTTTTTCTTTATATGCTTAATTCGCCGTTGTTTGGCCTCTTCTTCGGCTTTGTGCGAAACAAATAATTTGTTTTCTTTTTTGAAACGCTGGATCTTTTCAAATGCAGCTTTTTCGTCCCATTCCTTAAATTCCCCTGAATCTGACCACTGTCGGTCAATCTCCTTTTTTAGTTTGCCCTTCGCATTTTCTGAAAAATACCAGGTAAGAAAAGCCTGGGCTTCACTTTCGGTACACAATCCATTGAAAAATTTCTCGGCTAGATCACTAGGGTTTATCATACAGTACTTCGCTTGCGTATATTATATAGCCATGAAACATACGAACTACTCAGTCCTGCTTAAAAAAAATTAAAATGATTGGTTTTCCGTCCTGACAAACTATTCAGCCAGTTGTGTACGCAGGTTTTTACAGGCCCGGTAAAAGTGGTTTTCAACGGTCCTTTTGGATACTTTCAAGGTTTTGGCAATCTCTTCCATGGACAAATTATCATGCATTTTCATCATGTATATCTGTTTTTGCTGGTTGGGCAGCTTTTCTACACAGGATTTTGACAAGGTCTCCAAATCTGAAAAAATTATATAATCCTCCGTTTGGTTGGAAATATCGCTGAGGTGGTTGATAGCGTATTTTTCATAAGCCATTTGATACACCCTTTTTCTGCTTTTTTTGATGATAAGCGATTTGGTGATCGTGAGCAGGTAGGCATTAAATGACCGGCTTACATCAAGACTTGTCCGGTTTTGCCAAATTTTTAAAAACAACTCCTGTACAACTTCTTCCGCCTCTTCGTGGCTAAGATTTAATTTACGGGAAGTGTTATAGATTTTTTTTGCATATTTTCTGAACAACTTGTTAAAGGCCTTTTCATCACCTTTTTTAAGCTTTGCAACTTGTTTCGCATCTCTATTTACGAAAAGGTCAGTCATTCAAAACAGGTTTGTGATGCTTTCTATTTTACAGTTAATAAACAGACACTCAGGCCATCTATTTAATTCACAATCCGGCAGCCTAACCGGTCTTTACAAACGTTTAGCGATCCTCAAATTACGCATTCCATGTTGGAACCGCAAATTAATTGTGATTATATCAATTAAATTAAATTCAATCAACGCATTATTACAAAATTTACAATTTTTTAAACGCTTTGTCTTTATCGTCTAATTCCTACCTTTTTCAAAAACAGCGAATTGCCATCCCTTTTTACGGTTGGGCCTATCCACTTAAACAAATAGTTGGGAAAAAGAATTTCTCAATGGGTTGATTATTTATACCTTTTTATGATAAATAAACATGACAATCTCCAATAATTGATCAAATTGGCTAATTTCGCGTGTTGAATCAGCGCGTATTTAAATTGAAAAACGATATTATCATTATAGGAGGCGGCATTGTTGGGTTAGCGACGGCATTACAACTCAAAAATAAAAACCCCGGTTTAAAACTTTCTATTATTGAGAAGGAAGACAGTCTGGCATGCCATCAAACCGGTCACAATAGTGGTGTTATCCATTCGGGTTTATATTATAAACCCGGTAGCCTCAAGGCTCAAAACTGCATCCAGGGTTATCACATGCTCCTCGACTTTTGCAACAAACAGGAAATTCCCTATGAGCTTTGCGGGAAAATTGTGGTCGCCACCGATGAGCGGGAAATTCCGCTGTTAAAGAATTTAAAGGAAAGAGGCTCGGCCAATGGGCTTACCAATCTAAAAGACCTGAACGCGGAGGAGCTCAAGGCATATGAACCCCACGTTAACGGGTTAAAAGGTTTATTTGTACCGCAGACAGGTATTGTCGATTATAAGCGGGTTGCCCGGAAATACGCCGAAAAAATCCAGGAGAAAGATGGGGCGTTGATACTTGGAGAAAGGGTACAGTCGATAAAGCCTTCTAAAGGTGGCGCTGAAATAGTCACTGATAAAAGTAGCTATGAAACAAAACTGGTGGTCAACTGTGCGGGATTATATTCAGATAAAATAGCACGACTGACCGCCGAAAAGCTAAACCTGAAAATTATCCCCTTCCGCGGCGAGTATTATCAATTGAAAAAGGAGAAAGAATACCTGGTCAAAAACCTGATTTACCCGGTACCTGATCCCGCGTTTCCATTCCTTGGCGTGCATTTTACCAGGATGATTTCAGGCGGCGTAGAGGCAGGGCCCAATGCAGTCCTGGCCTTTCAAAGAGAGGGCTACAAAAAAACTGACCTGAAAATAAGTGAGCTCGCGGAAACACTCGCCTGGCCCGGCTTTCAGAAAGTAGCTTTTAAATACTGGCAAACCGGTTTTGGAGAAATGTACCGGTCCTTTTCAAAGGCTGCGTTTACAAAAGCGCTGCAAAAACTATTGCCGGAGATAACCAAGGATGACCTGGAACCCGGAGGCGCCGGTGTGAGGGCACAGGCCTGCGACCGGGATGGTGGCCTATTGGATGATTTTTTGATTTTAGAAGATGAGCAGGCCATCAATGTTTGCAATGCCCCATCTCCTGCCGCTACTTCCTCATTGGCTATTGGCAATACGGTCTCCGATCTGGTCCTGAAACGATTTTAAGCCCACTAATCCAGGTTAACGGTTTTCCCGGTTTTAAAGGACTCGTCGGCTGCGAGGACGATCTGCAGACTGCTTATGGCATCTGCCATATGATCTGAGATATCCAGGTCCTGTTGAATTGCCTCCAGTAAATACAGTTGTTCCAGTTCACAGAGTTCGTCATGGCTGGGTTCATCGGAGGTGTCGAGGAATTCATCATTTTTGAGAAAACTGCCGTCCTCCCCCAATGCGCTATGATGGATTTTTAAACATCCGGTTTGTGTGTGACCGTCAATATCCTGGGAGTCTTCTCCTTTTGGGGATTCCACGATACTTACCGCTCCTTCGGGGCCAATGACATCTTTAATAAAGTAGGCGGTCTCACTCATCATGGGGCCCCACCCTGCCTCATACCAACCAACCGACCCGTCGGAAAACTTAACCTGGAGCTGGCCATAATTATACATGTCGGCCTTTACCTCGTCGGTCAACTTCGCGCCAATGGCACTTACGCTCACCGGTTTCGACCGGGTCATTTGACACATGACATCTACATAATGCACTCCGCAGTCCACAATGGGCGACATGGACTGCATCAGGTTTTTGTGGGTAAGCCAGTTTTTTCCGGCGCTTTGCTGATTCAGGTTCATGCGCATGACCAGTGGCTTGCCCAAAGATTGTGCTAATTGTGTAAACTTTTTCCATGCCGGATGCACCCTCAGGATATAGCCAATAACCAGTTTCCGGTTATTGTGAATAGCACAATCCACCACCTTTTGGGCCTCAGCTGTTGTCAGGGCAATCGGTTTTTCCAGGAAAACATGGGCTCCTGCCTCCATGCTTTTGATAGCATAATTAGCGTGCGTATCGGGGTAGGTATTGATGGAAACCACATCGGGTTTCGAGGCGGTTAATGCTTTGTCAAAATCTTCATATTCGGGATATGGGCCGATCTGCTCTATGAGGGCCTTTCGTCGCTCAGGTCCGCGGCTTACTAATCCTACAATATTAAAATCAGGAATTTTGTGATAGGCTCGGGCGTGAGAAGCACCCATGTTGCCACAGCCTACGACCAGTACGTTCAGTTTATTTGCCACTTTGTGAAATTTTTTCTTGAATATAGGAAAGGTTGTGGTACGGGCAAAAACAACTTGTAGATTCATGTAAAATAAATTTAAAAACTGCCAACCCACAACTGGTCCTCGTCTATGACGAGGATCAAATGGTACTGAGTTTTTAACTCAGATCATCCGACTTGGATCGTGTATACTGTTTCATGAAGCATTCGGGCATTACAAATGCAAAACCAGCGTATCCGCATTGGCTGGCCCAACAGGCCTACACACAAATGCGGACAAGGAGATTATAAAGCACCCTCTTGCCACAACCATCACAACTGGTCCTCGTCTATGACGAGGATCAAATGGTACTGAGTTTTTAACTCAGATCATCCGACTTGGATTGTGCATACAGTTCCATGACGCTTCCGGGCATTACAAATGCAAAACCAGCGTATCCGCATTGGCTGGCCCAACAGGCCTACACACAAATGCGGGCAATGAGATATTATTATTGTCAAGTTATAAACTTGACACATTTTAGGCTTAAGTTACGCTTCGCTAAACTTAAGCCAGTAGAGGTTTTCTTATTCTTCTTTCAAGCTGTTGATTGGATTGGCAATGGCGGTTTTTACAGATTGGTAACTAACTGTTAAAATGACCACCAAGGCTGTAAACAATCCAGCCGTCAGGATCAGGTCAAAACTGATTTGGGTTTTATATTCAAAGCTTTGCAGCCAGTTATTCATCAAATAATAAGCGAGAGGCGCCGCCATCAGAAAGCCGAGGGCCGTCATGCCGGCAAAGTTTTTTGACAATAACAGCAGGATTTGCATCACCCCGGCTCCGAACACCTTTCTCACACCGATTTCCTTTTTTCTGTTTTCCGCTACAAAAGCCGCCAGGCCAACCAGCCCCAAACCGGCAATAAAGATGGCCAGAAAGGTGAATATGCCAAATATCTGCTGCAATTTCATTTCCGATTTAAACAACCGGTTGAAGTCTTCATCCAGGAAAGAATAATTAAAAGGAACATTTGGTTCAAAAATCCCCCAGGCTTCTTTCACGATCTCCAATGACTGCTGAACATTGCCACCGGATACCCTGATCGATATGTAATCTTTGAAAACAAAATTATCCAGAAACTCAACCACCAAAGGCTGTATTTCATGGTGAAACGACTCAAAATTGAAATCTTTCATGACGCCCACGATTTGTACTCTTTCTTCATCGGGAGCTCCGAGGTTTTTAATCAGGTATTTACCAACGGGATCGGAAAGTCCCATCATTTTTACCGCCGCTTCGTTCAAGAGAACCGCGCTGGAATCTGAAGCCCTATGCCGGTCAAAATTTCGCCCATCAATTAAAGCTATGTCCAGTGCATCCAGGTAAGTATCATCGCCTTCATACCAGCGAATGCCGGTACCTGCGGTATTCCCAGGCAATACAAAATCCCTCATGTGGAATTGGGTCTGACCGGGAATTCCGGTGGAAAAACTCACCCCTTCAATACCTGGCTTAGCCCCCAGATAGTCTTTATACTCCTGTCGGCGCTCATCAATTTCTCTGTCATTTTGGATAACAATCACGTTTTCCTTTTTGAAACCAAGGGATTTGTTGCTAATGTAGTTTACCTGTTTAACCACGACCAAGGTGCATATAATCATGCCAACCGACACCGCCAATTGAAAAGTAATGAGCACATGACGCAGGTTTTTACTTTTTATGCCTGCGCTCAGCTTTCCGCTTAATACTTTAATTGGCTGGAAAGATGAAAGATAAAAAGCGGGATAAACACCCGCCAGGAAGCCTAGCAAAGAGGTTCCCAACAGCAGGAAAAACCAAAACGGCCACATATGCGGATGATAGGTAAAGTGCATACCCAATACGTCCGGAAAAATCTTTAGCAGCAACTCCACCAGCCCCATAGCTAATATTAATCCTATAAACGCAAACACCATGGATTCTACCAAAAACTGATGAATCAAAAAGGACCGGCCAATACCCATGGCTTTCTTTACTCCTACTTCTTTTGCGCGATTGGCAGATTGGGCGGTCGAAAGGTTCATAAAGTTTACGGCTGCAATGATGATCACAAATAAGGCAATGGCTATAAATGTATACACGTAATTAATATTACCGTTAGGAGCCATTTCCCGCAAGTAATGAGAGGTCAGGTGAATGTCAGTAATGGGTTGTAATACATAGTCTATCGATCCGCCTAACTGCTCATAAGCCTCGGGAGCATGGTAACCCATGGAAGGCAGTGCATACTTAGCTATTATGTGTTGAAATTTTTCAGATAAATCGTCCGGTCCATTCACGGCTGTCTCGTCGACTAAAACATAGGTATGCAAAACGTTCCAGTTCCAGTCTTTAAACTCATCGATCACCTGGCCGGCCCGATACGGAACCAGCATATCAAACTGAATGTGTGAGTTAGCCGGTTGATCTTCCATGATACCGGTAATGATACTGACCGAGCCGCCATCCCCACCGCCGAGTAAACTCCGGCCTAATATTCTCTTTTCATCATAAGCTTTTTGTCCAAAGTAACGGATGGCCGTTGACTTTGGTAAAATAACAGATCTTGGTGCCACGAGCGCCGTTTCGGGATCACCTTCCAGCAAGCCAAAATTCAATACTTTAAAAAAATCTTTTCCGGCCTGCCATACATTGGTTTCACGGAATACTTTTTCAAAGTCATGGTCCGGCCGGAAGGTAAAGTCGCCCCTTTTGCCCAAAACCGTGACAGCCTTAACCGCCGGAATTTCGTTAGTAATCACCTTTGCCAATGGCGGTGGTGTGGTGGCATATCGCTGCTCTCCGTCCTGGCTTTTCCAGACAGTATTAATTCTGTAGATATTTTGATGGTTGGTATAGAACCTGTCATAGCTTAGTTCATGCGCTACATACATAGCAATAATAACAGCGCTGGCGATACCGATAGCCAGACCTAAAATATTAAGCAACGCGTAAAACCGCTGTCTTTTTATATTCCGAAAGGTTATTTTAAGATAATTGATAAGCATAAGTTCTTTAATTTGCCGGCTTTTGAAAATAGTAAAATTTAAAATTATTCATCCTTCAGGCAATCTATAGGATTAGTGACAGCTGCTCTGACCGTCTTATAACCTACGGTGAGCAGCGCCAACGTTAAGGTGGCCAGGACCGTCAATATAAATATCCACCATTCAAAATTTATTCTGTAAGTAAATTCCTGTAACCACCTGTCCATACCAAGGTAAGCAAGGGGTAGGGCCACCATAAAAGCGATGGCGATCAGTTTCAGAAACGCTATTGAAAACAAACCAAATATATTGGCAAAAGAAGCGCCAAGGATCTTTCTGACGCCAATTTCCTTTACCCGTTGGTTGGCCATGAAGGCTGCGAGGCCATATAAACCCAGGCAACCAATAAAAATGGCGATCAGGGTCAAAGCGACGAGTATATTGTACATTTTCTCCTCGCTGCTATAAAACCTTTGGATGATATCATCCATAAACCTGTAGTTGTAATCGTATTCAGGGTAAAAAGACTTAAAAAGCTTTCCGATAGCCGCCACCTCTTTTCCCAGGTCTGATGATGATAATCTGACACCAATGGATGCATATTCTTTTTCGGATTGACAAACTACGGTGGGAATGATTTTATTTTTAAAAGAAGTGGTGTGAAAATCCTTTACAACGCCAATAATAGGATAGTATTCATTATTCCACCCAAATTTAAATTGCCTACCTACGGCATCATCCAAATTTCTAAATCCCGCATACCGGGCCAGTGTTTCATTGATCAAAAACCCATTAATAGTATCGCTCTCCGTCAGGTTCTTACCGCTTAGAATAGTCAACCCGTAGGTCGGCACGTAATGGTGATCAGCCATTTTGATCTGTGCATCATTTTCTACCTTACCGCTATCTGTTTTCAAGATAAAATTGGATCTCCAAACAGAGTTGGAGGCAGGTGTATCTGCTGCGCTGCTAATAGCTTGTACTGACGGTAATTGCTTTAACTGCCGGACCAATGCTTTACGACTGTTTTGGTCTTTGTGGGGCAATTGAATAGTCAATATCGCATTCCTGTCAAACCCCATATCCTGGTGCCTGACAAAATACATTTGATACATGATGACAATGGTCGACATCATCAGGACCTGTGAAATGATAAATTGAAATACGACAAGTCCTTTCCTCAATTGTATCCCGCCAATATTGCTGACAGTGATTGAATTTTTTAAAACTGATATAGGCTTAAACCCGGATAATACAAAGGCCGGATACAACCCCGACAATAAACTTGTAAATAGCCAAAGTACCAGCAAAAAGTGCCAAAATGTTAAGTCGCGCCAATAATCAATGCTAAGCTTGAGCTCAAGGTAATGATTGACTTTCAACAATAATAATTCAGCCAAACCCAGGGAAATTATAATAGACACCAGGGAAATCATCATCGTCTCGGCAAGAAACTGCCATCTGATCTGTGATTTAAACCCGCCAAGCACTTTGCGCACGCCTATCTCTTTAGATCTTTTTACTGCCTGGGCTGTGGCCAAATTAATAAAATTAACACAGGCTGTTACAATGAGAAATAAGGCCACTAACATCAAAGTCCAAACATTGGTTTTGGATACTGAGCTGTGAAAACTGCGATAATCCTGGTTATAATGAATATTGGTAAACGGCTGTAGTGGATGATTCTTTGACTCATGCACTCCCAGCTTATAATATTTCTCGATCAACTGACTCATTCTCGCTGGTGCGTCTTGTAAGGAGGCATTTTCCTTTACCAATACAAAACACTGGAAATCACTACTCAAATTACCCCAGCTATCCGGTTCCTTCTCATCGGCAATAGTGGCGAAGCTGCCCAGGAGATTAAAATTAAAATCTGTGTTTTCGTCGCTGAGATCTTCCACTACACCGGTTATTCTCAAATCATACTTATTGTCCAAATTAATAACCTTATCAAGGGCTTCCTGGTTGGGGAAAAGCTTTTGCGCCAATGACCGGGCAATAATCACACTATTGGGCTTCTCCAAAGCTCGAAGCGGATCTCCCTGCAACCATCGCCGGTCTAATATCTGATAAAAATTCGGGTCGATAAAGCCAATACCTTTTCTTTGTTGAATACTGATCTGATCGCTTCTTCCGGAGGGGACACTAATCAGTCCGCCACCATAGTTTTGAAGGCCTGATATTTTCTCAAATTCCGGAAAGTATTCTTCCAAAGCAGTTAGCAAAGGCAGGGGAACACCGGGGTTATTGTCTTGATTATCTTCTGATTTTGATATGGTCACCACGCGGTAAATACGGTCCTTTTTACGATGCACTTTATCAAAACCAGTCATATAGCTAACCATTAAATAGGCTACAATGGCACATGAAATGCCAATGGATAAACCGGTAATGTTAATCACTGCATAGGTCTTGTTACGGGATAAATTTCGCAGTGCGGTGATAAAATAGTTTTTAATCATGAATTCTAAATTTGAGCGGATCAATGACTAAAGTTTCAACAAGAATGCCAGGATTATAAACATCTGGTTATTAAATACTTACAAATAATTTTTAAATTCAAAAAGTGAGAAATTGTATAATTTTTAAACAAAAAACTGTATAATTATAATACAAATATTTAACTTGAATAAATAGATAGCAGATAATTATCAATCATAAAATCCTCGGTAGTCATGACAAAACACAAGGCAAATCTACTCATTGTCGACGATGATGCAGATGTGTTGCACACGGCGGAAATGTTTTTGAAACAGGAATTTAATACTGTCAAAACCGTTCAAAATCCAAATAAGATTGAAAAAATCATCTCCCCGGGGAATATTGATGTCGTGCTCTTAGACATGAATTATCGCAAAGGTGAGCACGATGGATCGGAGGGAATTTTTTGGCTGGAAAACATATTAAAGCTTGATCCCACCATTAGCGTCATCATGATCACAGCTTATGGCGAAATTGATGTTGCCGTCAATGCCATTAAAAAAGGGGCCGTTGAATTTGTACTAAAGCCGTGGAACAACGAAAAATTGCTGGCTACCATTTTATCGGCAGTACAATTGAGGAAATCAAAACTGGAGGTGGAAAAACTAAAAAGCACACAGCAGCACCTGGCGGCGGATATCAATAAAAGCTTTAGCGGTTTTGTGGGGCAATCGCCTGCCATGCAAAGAGTATTTGAATTAATCGATAAAGTGGCCGTTACTGACGCCAACGTCTTGATCCTTGGCGAGAATGGAACGGGTAAAGAGCTGGTGGCCAGGGCATTGCACAACAGGTCGTTACGAAAGGACCGGGCTTTGATCAATGTAGATCTTGGCGCTATCAGTGAAAGTCTTTTTGAAAGCGAGCTTTTCGGGCATGTAAAAGGGGCATTTACCGATGCCAGAGAAGACCGGCCGGGAAGTTTTGAGCTGGCTTCTGACGGCACCCTGTTTCTGGATGAAATTGGTAATTTATTCATGAGTTTACAGGCCAAGTTATTGACGGTTTTGCAAAATCGCGAGGTCAAGCGCGTAGGTGCCAATACCTATAAGCCCATCGATATCCGGTTGATAAGCGCTACCAATATGCCGGTTTATGAGATGGTCGCAGATAAAAAATTCCGGCAGGATCTGTTGTATAGAATTAACACGGTGGAAATACAGATCCCCGCCTTACGGGATAGAAATCAGGATATCCCGTTGCTCATTGATCATTTTATAGGTATTTACGGGAAAAAATACAAAAAGGCAGGTATTAAAATAGACAAATCTGCTGTCAGTATGCTACAACATTATCCGTGGCCTGGGAATGTCAGAGAGTTGCAACATGCTGTGGAAAGAGCGGTGATATTAAGCGAAGGGAGCCAGCTTCACGATCGTGATTTTCTCATCAAACCCGTCACGGAAAAAAGAAAAGCAACCAACCCGGTAACCCTGGACCAAATGGAAGAAAAGACGATTAAGGAATCCATGGCGCACAACCAGGGCAATATGACCAAGGCCGCCCAGGAGTTGGGAATAACCAGGGCCACCTTATACAGGAAACTGGAAAAATACGGCATATAACCTGCCGGACTGGCAAAACTTTTTGCGTATCAACCATAAACTTAACCCTATGCTATTCAAAAGATTTAATTTCAAGGTCATCCTGAGAATCGGGCTTTTAATGATTACCCTTTGCACATTTGCCTTCATCTTTGGCAACAAGGCGCTGCTATTCAATCAAATTATCCTGGCAAGTATTATTTTTGCCCAGGTTTACGACCTTACAAAATTTGTTTCCAAGACCAATTATGAACTATCAAAGTTTTTATTGGCAGTGACGTATTCCGACTATTCAGGCAACTACAATAGCGGTGGATTAGGCGCCTCCTTTGAATCATTGCACCAATCTTTCTTCAAAGTGATGGACACGATCAAAGAGGCAAAAATTCAAAAAGAAGCCCAGCATCAATTCCTTGAAATGTTGATTGACAAAATCTCCGTCGGCATTATATCGATTAAGGAGAATGATGAAATTTACCTGATCAACGAGGAGGCCCGGACGCTTTTGGAAATAGAAAATCTGAGGCATTGGCAGGATCTGGATTTACCTCAACGCGACCTGAGGGCTGAGATAGAAAAAATCGGTGAATACGGAAAAAAGCTAATTACGCTGAAAAGCGGTAAACAACTGTCAGTTGGGGTAAGTACCATGTTGTTGATCAATCGACAATACCGGCTGATCCTCATACAGGATATTGAGCCGGAAATGGAACAAAAAGAAATGGAGGCGTGGAATAAACTGATCCGTATTCTTACCCATGAAATCATGAATTCGGTCTTGCCTATTACATCGCTTACCGATAGTTTACTACGTTTATTGGAGGACGGAGATGGTAAACAAAGAACTGTCGATACCCTGCACAATGATGATATCAACGATATCAGACTTTCTTTAAAAACCATTCAGCGCCGAAGCGATGGCATGCTGAAGTTTGTGGAAGACTACCGTAAGCTGTCAAAAATCCCCACACCAGCGCCTGAGGAAATTGAAATTAAAGCATTGTTGGAAAGTATATATATCCTGATGAAGGGCGAAGTCGACAAAAAAGGGATTACCCTCCTACTCCGCCCGCCGGCGTCGGATCAAACCATCCTGGCTGACCCGCAACTTATCGAGCAGGTGTTAATCAACGTGATCACCAACAGCATTCACGCCCTGGAAAACAAGCCCGGCGGTACCATTGAAATAAATACTTCGGGCAGTCGGCATCAGAAAATAATAACCATAAAAGACAATGGCGAAGGTATTGACGCTAAAAAGCTGGAAAGTATTTTTGTACCTTTTTATTCCACAAAAACTAACGGTTCAGGTATCGGCTTGAGCCTTTCCAAACAGATCATGAATCTACATAACGGGACCATTAAAGTCATCTCTTCCAAAGGGGCAGGTGCCAGTTTCATGTTGGTATTTAATAGTTGAAATGGTTTCGGGCTATCAAAATTTCGCCAGATGTATTAAGAATAAAACGAGAGATCGATCATTTTTTGGAGGCCATTTTGATCGTCCTTTCCAGCTGATGGGAAATCAATTCCAATCCCAACGTGGTTTCCTGCTTGAATTCCCGCAGGCTTAAATACTTCCTCACGTAGTAGACCGACAACATGCCCGTAGACAGCGACAGTAGAATGATAAGAATAATAATTACCTTCGATTGCGATAGCTGATCGGTGAGATTGCTATTGGCTTCCGATAGCTGATAGGTTTCAAAAGCATTTTTTAGGACGTAACGGCCATTTAAACTTCCCAGCTCATCGTTGAGGCTTCGCAGTAAGTTGGCCTGTTGATTTTCAAACTTAAAATAAGAAATAATCTGATCTGTGGGAATTTGTACAGTGGTTTGCCTTTCATTTAAAGCGATGACCTCATCCAGGGCATCCATTAAATTGGTATTGATGACGGACTTATCGGCTACCATTATTCCTTCTTCGAGATAAGTAAGCGCCTTTTTATAATCCTGTTCTTTGGTGGCTAACCTGCTTAACAACACGCGGGTGCTTAAGGCAAAATTGGGATCGCCAAGCTCATCTTTCAAGGTCAGTGCTTTTTGCAGGTAAACGCCGGCATTATTCAAATCATCATTATACAGGTATGCCTCGCCTATGTTGTTGTAGGCAATAGCCGATTTTTTCTTAAAATCTTTAAGTCCCCTGGCTGCCTCGATGGATAACATATACTCTTCAATGGCACGATGATATTGCTTCATCTTAAAATAAGTGGCGCCAAGGTAGTTATGGGCTTTACTGGTCAGTGATTGATTTTTTTTATCATCATTTGATGAGAGGCATTGGTTGAGGTGGGTCAATGATTTTTCATAATCCTTAATTTCAATATAACACCTCGCCATTTCATAGTGTGCTTTGGCGGCCATTGGACCATCTTCATTTGACTGATAATAGTTCAAGGCTCTTTCCAAATACAGCAGGGCATTGGTAAAATCATTGCCCGCCTGAAATACCTGTCCAATGTTATATAGGGCAATCGCAACGTTTTTATTATCATTTGCTTTTTTATACAATTGATGGGCCTCAAATAAATAGGTAGCTGAGTTTTTTAAGGCACCTCTGTCCCTATAAATGATAGCTTTTGCCCAGACAGAATTTGTATATCTTTTTTCATTACCAATAGCCTTAGCCAAATCACCCATTTTATCGGCAAAATATATCGCTGTGTCCGGATAATCCATATGGGTATCCTTAATAATTTCCCACAGCAGCTCAACCTTGGCTCTCTTGTCAGAAGTTCTTTCCAGCTCTGCCATTTTATTTTCCGGCAGCTGCTTACCCCAACTGTACAAAGAGATTGCCACCAGTACTAAAAAAGTAAATATTTTCGTATTCATGGTATAATAAATCGAAAGAGTCGAACACTAGGAAATTTAAACGCGATCCAGGGGTAATAATCTCCTAATTTACCATAAATATTTGAAAAAAAATAAGGTAGCAGGAAATTCCTGCTACCAAATAAAATCAATCACCGCCATTTATATCACCACTTTGTTCGTTCTCCCCATCTGTTGCTGTTACCTCCGGCAAATCAAATTTCGGTTGGACTTCTTCCAGGTTGTCTTCCTCACACCCGTAAAATGAAATTGAAAATCCAACAACCAGCATTAGCAATATCAACTTTTTCATAGCATTTTTTTTAATTTTAACAATTAGACATGGTCTCCTTCTTTCATTCACATTAAGTAGGATACACAATTTTAGATGTCGTACTGTCAATAATATAACAAATCGACAGAAGATTAAGGTGGGATACCAAAATTAAATGGAACACCGGCTGATAAATTAAATTTTTCAAAGTTTAAGTTTGATTATTAGCATAGAGACTGAAGGAATTTCGCCAGTTGGTCCTAATAATTCTTTGTTATTTTTGGTAAGCCCATTTCCCTTAATTCACTCGAAAATTGGCAAGAAAGTGTATGACATAGCGTATTTAGTATACAGGAATAAGGACCAATAAATGTTACCTATATTTTCCTTCACGATAAAAAATAATGTGAAACGGAGGCATTGAATAAAAATGAATAGCCAATTAAATATCTTTGATATCTCGCCACATTTGATTAACAAATGATTTGAATTTCTGTTTCTGATAATACAATAATATCGAAAACCCGATAATCACCAGCAAGCAAAAACAAGCAAGCCACAAGGAAAAGTGACGTACCTTATCCACTTTCTCCCCAAGGTACACAGCCTCGCTTCTCAGTTCATTTTTTAAAATTGTCGATAATATCGATTGTTGAAATTCAGCTTCTTTCAATTCGTTGATAAGCTGCGCATACTGCTCATTAAGATCAATGATCTTTTGCAAGTCTCCTGACGTTAAATTTTGCTTACTTTTATAAGCCTGGTTGAGTAACAAGGAAGCCTCCTTCAAATTTTTACTTATACGGTTTTTATCCAAAATGTGAACGATTTCTTCTAAATGCGAAATTGCTGAGGAAGGCTTATTTTCCAGCAAATCCAATTTCGCCAAGTTGATCAATGTACCGGCCAAAAGTTCCTTATTATCCAGTTCGCGTTTAAGTATCAAAGCCTTTTCGTAATACATTCGGGCACTTTGATAATCTTTTTTTTCAATGTAAACTTCTCCGATATTATTGTGGGAGATGGCTGACTTCAGGTTATAGTCCTTTAAACCAACAGCCAGTTCCCTGGATCTTTTGTATTCTATTATGGCTTGATCGTACTCTTTTAATTTGTAATAATTAACACCTAAGTAGTTGTGGGCTTTGCTGGTAAGTCCCGGATTTATTTTAATATCATTTATTTTGATGCACTGTCTAAGATTAAATAATGATTTTTCATAATCGGCAACTTCAATAAGGCATCTTGCTATTTCATAGTGAATTGCCGCCGAGAATATACCATTTTTTGATTTTCTGTTTTCTTTTAGTGCTTGTCTTAAATAAAAAAGAGCATTCTCAATATCATTAACCTCAAAAAAAATCTGTCCAATATTATACAAGGCAATTGGTACCTTTCTCTTATCTTTCAATTCTTTGTACAAATCATGTGCTTCAATTAAGTATTTGATTGTTATTCTCAGGTTACCTTTTTCCCTATAAACCATGGACTTCGCCCAAATAGCATTTGCGAGCATTTTTTGATTTTTTGATTTTTTGGCTAGTCTTTCTTGTACATCAGCAAAATATAATGTTGTATCATATTCGGGAATCTGAAATGTCTTCTTTACAATTTTCCATAAAAGCTTTAATCGCTCCTCTTCGTCATAGGTGGTCTCCAAGGCCCTGATTAGTGAATCGGGCATTTGCCGGCCAAATGATTTAAGGGGTGAAGTTAAAAGGAAGAATACAATGAATTTTATGATGATTTTTTGTTTCCCGTGCATTTCCCACACATTCTGGTTTGGTTGTATAATGAAATTAACAAAGTAACAAATAAGTACTACATATAAAAATAAAAATGGAAGAATTAACCGGCACTTTGTTTGTCCAAAACGCCAGGCAATTTGTTACACTCACCTCGACCATTTCCTAAACTTCCGGACCTTGTTGATACCTTTAGAGGATTTCAAAAAATTACTACATTTGCAATTTGCAAATTTTTTGCGGGTCACAAACCAAATACTATGAAAAGAAGCAAATCCATCAAATATCTCGCATTGACATTTTTAGGAGTGCTGGTATTTCAAAAATCTTTCAGTCAGGAAAATTATATGGAAGGATACCTGATAAGATTACAAGGAGATACCATCCATGGCCTGGTCGATTACCGGAACTGGAAAGAAAATCCCAACAAAATATCCTTTAAAGATCCGGTTAGGGGTAGTGAAATTATTTATTCACCCCTTGATATCATCGGATTTGGTGTCGCCGATGAATTATATGAAGGTGCTATCATAAGAAGGGAAATAAGTCCATCGCAAAGCGGCAAATTACAACAAGACCCGGCCATTCAAACCCTGGTCGACACAACATTCCTGCAAACCATGGTTAAAGGGGAAAAAAGCCTGTATTTCTACGAGAAGGCCGGAAAAGAAAATTTCTACATTAAGCAAAATGGTGCATTTGACTTATTGGAGTATAAAAAATATCTTAAAAAGCTCAATGGCGGAAAGTTTATTGCCGAGGTCAATATTTACCGGCATCAATTATTGAATTATCTTGAGGATTGCTCATTAATTCAACCTACCATAGAAAACACAGGTTATAACAAAAAAAGCCTGGAAAAACTATTTCTTACCTACTACAAATGCATGCCAGGGGAGATCCAATTTCAAAAGAAAGTTGACAAAGCGCCTATTGAAGCTGGTTTTGTGGCCGGAACATCACTGACAAGGCTGGATTTTACCAGTAGTACACAATTCGATTACCTCGCCCAGGGTGGCTACCCATTATCCGCCGGCGTTTCTGCCGGGCTTTTTTTTGACCTGACCCTGGCAAGAAACCGCAATAAATGGTCAATATACAATGACCTGCTACTTACTTCTTTTAAAATTGAAGGCAAATACAGGGATTTTCAAAATGAAAATGTTTATACTACCACCTATACCGAAATTGGTTATTGGTATTTAAAATTGAATACGATGGTTCGATATAAATACCCAATCAAAAATTTTTTCCTTTACTTAAATGCCGGAGTTTCAAACGGAATTGCAATAGGTAAAAAAAATTACAAAAGGAAGGAATCGATATTTTATGATACCGAAAGAATTGAGGAAGGTAAGGCCATGGATGAAACCAGAAAATATGAGCAGGGCTACATCGTTGGCTTAGGGGTGAAACTTAAAAAATACTCTTTTGAGACCAGGTACGAAAATGGAAACGGGATGTCGACCTACCAAAGCTTAGGGTCATCTACCAAAAGGTATCATTTATTGTTGGGATACAAATTCTGATTTAACCAGGGGTATCATGCCCCCATAAAATGACAAGGCCGATGAAATACATCATTATCACAGGCGCTTTGTTTTTAACAATGCAATGCTGCCAAACCAATCAAAGGGCCAGCCATGGATTTATCAACACCGTCAACGGAAGGATCAGCGTGGAAAAGTTAAAATTTGCATTGACACACGAACATGTCATGTCAAATTTTGGCGCCGAAGCCGACTACATTCCGCAATATCAAAGGGATTCCCTTTTTAGCCAGGTCATCCCCTATCTAAAAAGCATCAAAGCACTGGGGGTCTCCACAATATTTGATTGTACCACCGCTTATTTTGGACGTGATGTCAATATCCTTAAAGCATTAGCCGACGCCTCTGGAATGCAGCTTATTACCAATACCGGATTTTACGGGGCGGCCAATGACAGATATGTGCCGGAGTTTGCTTTCAGGCACAATGCCACAGAGATCTCAAAGCGCTGGATTGCCGAATTTGACAACGGTATTGATCAGACCGGTGTTAAACCCGGGTTTATCAAGTTAGCTTTTGACAATGGAGCACCATCGGAAATTGATGTCAAACTGTTTGTAGCAGGTATATTAACCCATTTAAGTACCGGCCTGACTATAGCAGTTCACACCGGCGATAATCCCCTTGCTGCGGCAAAACAGCTTGAATTGCTGAAAGAATATGAGGTCAGTCCTGAGGCCTGGGTATGGGTGCATGCCAATAAAGTCAAAAACGAACAACTGCTGATCGACGCTGCCAAAAAGGGTGCCTGGATCTCCCTGGACGGTGTAAAAGAAGCTAACATTACAGCATACATCAGAAAAATAGGCCACTTCAGAGAACAAAATCTTCTTCACAAGGTTTTACTTTCGCATGATGGTAATTCCTTTCCCAGAGGCGGGAAGATCCGCCCTTATGAAGCCATCGTAAAAAACCTTATTCCTGCCTTAAAGGAGCAGGGTTACACAGATGATGAGATAGACCAGCTCACGGTTAAAAATCCACAGCGGGCATTTGCCATAAAAATCAGGACCTCGCCCTAAACTTTCTGACTTACAAATAAAACCACCGACTATTGGTTCACCTTAATTTTCCTTTCATTCATATTGTTTACCAATACCTGGTGATTGCCGATAACAGAGTAGTGACGTTGCAGTGCTTCTAAAAAGCGGCCGTCTTTAATCTCATAAAATACTTCACCATCTTCATTTATCAAATGCCCATCCTTTAGCAACAATTTGATGTGACGCTCAGACATATCAATTTCCAGGTCACCGTTCTTATCAAAATGGTATTTGCCGGTGATCCATCGTTTTTCTTTAATGGTTGGGTTCCCGAAGCCTTCATTCAAATCCTGTAGTGTTCCAAATGAACAGTCACCATCTTTAAACAGAAAGAAAACTTTGGATGCAAAAGGCGATAAATAACTGATATAAACTTGATGGATACTTGAAAAATGAACGGTGCTACCAATTCTATCCAGATCAGTATGTTTGATGACTTTGTGAAACCTTTTGTCCGAAATAAAATATTGTTTCCTGCCCAGAAGCGTCAACCGGTTGCAAAAATCAATATCTTCATAGGAATATCCCTTCATGCTTTCGTCATATCCGCCAATGGCCAAAAAGTCTTTTTTATAACAGACTACTCTTCCGAAAGTATCCGAAATATTATTGAACCGGTCTTTATAATCCATCGATAAAAAGCTGTCAGGGTTCTCCTGAAAGTGCCGGTTAATAAATTCGGCAAAGCCGGGTCCTGTAAAGTTATCGGCATCGATACCACAAACAATATCTCCCGAAGCCAGATGAAAAGCCTGGTTTTTGGAGCGGCTCCAATCAAAGTAGTGTGGTTGGTCTGTTCGTTTAAAAATCAATCTTCCTGTAGCCAGCGCTTCTTTACAATTTTTTTCTACCCACCGGGCCAGGCCATCTTGGGAATTGTAGTCATACAAAACAAACTCCAGGTTCGCATAATCCCTGTTATCCGCCAGATTCACCGGTAACGTCTTCCTGATGTGTTGAAGGCGGTTCATACTTACGGTGCAAAACGATATTTTAAACATCCATGCTACTGGTTAGGTTGTCTATTGAATTGTCCTGATCCTCTGCTATCATAGAGATCACCGCCACGGCTTGAATCAGGCCTTTTTGTGAGAGATCAATTCGACTGCTAATATCCAGGATGATTTCTTTAATGATCCGGGAAGTAACATTTTGAGTAATTTGCCCCGGCTGTGTCTTTTGCTTTTGATGAATTATCTCCAGCCAGTCACTCACCTGGCTTTCTACAAAATCAGTTTCCCCTATAATCTGATTTTTTATACCATTGAAAGTTTTGTGTATTTCCGGTCGTTCCTGACGGTAAATGTCCTTTCCCTGCCGCAAAAAAACATCTATCAAATACCCTTTACCCCCAGCCCGCTGCTTTATAGCTTCTATTAATTCTTTGAAAACAGCAATGGTTTCCATATGATGTTTCATCCCGAAATAAATGTTGAGGACCATCAATAACTCCATGAAAATTTTGAAAGTGGTTACATCATCCCAGCTGTTTTCAAGTGATAGTCGTTGCAGACAATGCATTGAAAGCACGTGATAATACGCTGCCGGATTTTGAAGCTTTGCTGTGGCGTCTCCTGTTCCGAAGGGGTCCTTCTCCCAAAAATGAATACTATTATGAGGAAAGTCCAGGAACAACTGATTCACCGGCAGCTGCATTTTCAACGCTTTTGCTTTGTGTTCACCAAAAAAAGAATCCATGCTATCTTTTACCAGCCTTTTCCGATCAGCCTTATTGCCATTAGCCAAATACATAGTAATATTCTCACCTTTATAATTACTAAGAAAAAAGTTAACCGCTTTAAAATCATTACCTGCCAAAAGTGGCAAAATACCCCATTTGACCAGAAGACACTTCTGATCATGTGGATAATAAATTGAAAACAACAATGGGTACGTCATCCTTTCTTCCTTTACCGATTGAAAAATTTGCTGTGCTCCATACAAAATAGTCCAGATTACGCTGGTATTACTACTAAATAATGACGTAATTCTGATTGGCAACGGGCTTCTAAAGCACACTGAACCATAACATGAATAACTAAATGAAACGACCTGCTCCCACAAATTTATCAATTATGACCATACTCGAAAAAATACTGAAATTTTCTCCTTTGCATATCAGTCTGTTAATGATCCGCTTGTGGTTGGGTTCAATTATGTTAAAGCATAGCAGCACCTATCTTTTCGGTGGAAAAATGGAAGAATTTACAAACTTTTTAACCAGTTTGGGATTCCCGGCCCCGGAGATAATGGCCTACCTATCCCAGGGAGCTGAATTTGTAACAGCTATATTAATTATCATCGGTTTCAGGCTTGGTGCCATCATCCTGGCATTCAATATGGCTGTTGCCGTATTGATCGCCCATAAACTGCTGATATTTACCGAAGGAGAGCTGGCATTTAATTATCTGATCCTGGCATTGACTATCTCCCTGCTGGGCACGGGAAAATACGGATTAGATCAGGTCATTTTGAATAAAATGAACCAGTCGGCCGATTAAGAAAACAAGTTTGTTGGTGCAGGTTTGGATTGTTGTCCGGTTAGCTGGGCAATTCATTGATTAAATCGTATCTTTAATATATCATTTGGTGTAGATTTAAATCACGCTATACCGATACCTGCTATCCAAATTCATTCAAATACGTATAAACTATTGATGCAGCATTATCCCATTTCTGCCCCATGACATGACCAGGATACTGACAGTAATTATAAACCTTGTTATTGCCACCATTGCGCTTACTGTTACTGCACAAGATCAACAGCGACGAGATTTGGTGTTTAATTCCCCTGAGAAAAATTTTCGGCTAGGTACGGAAGCACTGGATAACGGGAAATATGAAAAAGCTGTGCAATATTTTGATGCCTGCCTGTACAAAAACCACCTTTATACCCAAGCCTATTTTTCACGTGCCACTGCCAAGGAATGGCTGAAACAGTACAAAGGTGCATTGACCGATTACAACATCCTTCTGGAATTGGTTCCGGATCATTCGGAAGGAACCATGGCAAGAGGAATCCTCAGGTATAACCTGAAGCAGTATGCTTTGGCGAAAGAAGATTTTATAAAATTTTTGTCTTTGCCAAAGGGAGTGACCAACACCGTTTTTTTCAGGTCATCGCTATTTCAGTCCGGTACGGATAAAATCATGACCGCACAAGGCACTACGGTTGAAATATATAATTACCTGGGCCTGGCCAATACCAAATTAAAAGCTTTTAACCAGGCCATTATCTACTTCGATAGTGCCATCCATATCAATTCCAATGAGCCTGATTATCTTATTAACAGAGGAATCGCCCACGAGGGGCTGGGGAATACGGCGGCGGCCGTCGCTGATTACAAGGCCGCTTTGCTAGTCGATCCCGGCAATGCATTGGCCAGTTACAACCTGGGTGTATTGGCTACCCGGACCAGCGATAGTAAATTGGCCATTGAGACCTATACGGATGTGATACAACAAGACTCGACCCTGGCGTATGCCTTTACGCAAAGAGGCATTGCAAAAATGGAGAGCCAGGATTACGAAGGGGCCCTGCAGGATTATAATGCTGCTTTGAAGCTGGATGATCACAACCCTGAAAACTGGCTGAATCGAGGGTTGGCCAAGGAAAAACTTGGTGACTTCGCCGGAGCCTACCGGGATTTCAGTCAGACCATAAACCTTAAACCCGATCATGATAAGGCCTATCTGAGCCGAGCCAATGTCTTGATCAGGCTGGATAAATACGAAGAAGCCATCCAAAATTACGACATTGCATTATTTTATTATCCTTCCTATGGCCTGGCCTACTTTAACAGGGGTATTGCCAAGCACAATTACAGGGGATCTCCGGAAGCTTGTCCGGATTTACAAAAGGCCCTTGAGCTGGGCATTCAAAACGCAGCACCTATCATCAAAAAAATCTGCAGGGATTAATGAACACCCCATTTTCCTGCCGGGCGCCGAAGCGGCATTGCAGCTTCTTATAACCTTCACAATCTATCTATCTCTCATTCAGTTATTTACATTTTATTATAGAAAATAATGCAATTTCTTTAAATTTTATTAACAATATAATTGACATTAATGTAATTAATTATTAACATTACATCATCAATTAACAAACATAGCACGTTGATTGATGCAGTCAATTAATCATGGTCTGGATGCGGATAGGGCTCATTTTTTAATTTACGGATAACTTTTATAAAGTCAATTTTTTTAACTCATAGCACGGCCCTATCCAAATCCTACAGACTTAGTTGAAGTTTAGTGAATAATTATTGGGGGATAGTTGCGATTTTGAATCGCTGGCAAGAGCGTCGATAGTTTGGTGTATAAAAATAGGTTAGCCATCAAGCTGAAGCTTCTTTGCCAAAGAATGCCTCATTTTGAGGCATTCTTGACTTTATAGGTTTAAAAACCCATTGACAGTTTGGTATTGCCAAATGTCGGGGTTAATACAAGTTCCGTGATTAGTAATTGGATCGACAAGGTACTTGGCACAAGTTTGCCGGGCAAAACTTACCCCGGTGTCAATGATCTAATCAAGGGAAGGATATGCGGATGGTTGTTACGGTTGAGGCATTAGGGTTAGTGCGAGGGTATCGCGAGGGTATCGTCTGGTGTCGGGTACTGTGACACAGCTCCTTTTGGTTTAGCATTGTAAAACAATGATAAAAAGCACACTTTTTATGTTGGAAACTTGCTTTTGGGATTTCTGGTAATACCAAAAAGTTTAATAACCTGGTAATAATCTAATTACCCTGGACATTGTGGAAGACAATAAAACAATTTCCTTTCAACAAAGGTGGCTTCAGGCTTGGTCTGATCTTCGGGTCGGATTAAGCCAAGCCATTTTTCTTGCGGTTAACCTGGCTTCATGTCCGATCTATAATTTCTACCACAAAGAAACCGTCGTTACCAAAATCCTGGTAAAGGGGCATGAATATCAAACCATCACATTTTGCCCTGATATCGCCGGATCTGTCACGAGCCAGAATTTCTCCTTTCGCAATTTTCTGAAAATTATGATAACCTGGTTTCATCTTAAAAAAATCACCGTCTTCAACCCAATGCCGGTATTTTACCGTTACCAGATGGGGAAGGTTTTTAGAAAAATCAGCGATAATCCTATCGTAACTGGAAAAACCATTCACATGCTCTGAAGTAACCACTTCACAAGCCTTTAACAATTCCCAAATACCTGCTGTGTGAAGGTTCAGCGCCTGATCGCTTCCGATAAGCCCTCCCTCAAAGGCAAACGATAAAAAGCCAAGGTCATGCATAAACTTTAGCAGCGTTCCCTGTAAATATTTGTCAAGATCAATGACGATGGGCAGCTTTAAAACCTTGACAACATGATTATCAGCTTCATCTTCGGGGATTATAATAAAATTCCCGTTGTCGGAGGACGTAGTGTGGAGATCAACAAAAATCTTTTTACGGTAATCGCCCTGGCTTTCTCTTTCCAGCACAGTCATTAAAGACAATGCTTCCTGGCTTTCAACGGCGTTTTGCCAGCCATTGCTACCACTTTTCAGGCTGCTAATAAAGGCAGGATCCCAGCAGCGGTTGAGGTCATAATCCACATAGCGGCTGTATTGTCTTAAAGCCGATAAGTTACCGGATATGCCAACAATCTTGCCTTTTACCGGTACATTTTGGTGCCTTAGCGTCTGAAAAACATTAGAAATAGCTTTAACTCCGGCAATCTCATTTCCATGAAGTCCTCCTACAAAAATAATTAGCGGCCCTCCATCCTCACCTTCTATTTTACCCAGTATTCTATTCATTCTATCACTTGATACCTTTTTCTTTTAATATATTTAGAAGACTGCCTGTAATATTGATAAAATTTCCTTCCGAAACCACCCCCACCAATTTCCCATTATTCACCACAGGAAGGCAACCTATACTCTTCTCCCTCATTAAATTCATGGCCTCAATAATAGTGGCACTGGGTGAAATGGTAATGGGATTCTTAATCATCAGATCATTAACAGTTTTCTCTTTCTCCTCTCCCAGCTTGTGCTTAGTGCAAAAATAGCGCAATAATATTCTGGAAGTAATCAGTCCGGTCAATTTTCCTTTTTCATCTTCCACAGGTGTATATCTGATCTTTTGCCAATCCATAATATCGGCCACTAATTCCGGTATATCGTCCTTGTGGACCGTAAAGATATCGGTGGTCATAAATTCCTCTACCAAAATTTTAGAAGGATGCCAGTTATCAATATCATTCATACTCGCTTCCTTCCACTGATGCACCGGAATACCTTTTTTTTGATTTTCTACCATCGATGAGGACAACGTTATCATGATTTCCTCTTTGGTTTTATGTTCTTTCGATAATTTCGAGAAAGAATTCAACAACCAGGCGGTCCCATTTTGCTGTGCCTTATTCCGCTCTTCAATGACCGCGAGATAACGGTCAATATCTTCCTTATCGACATTGTTGTTTTCCAGCCCCTCCCGGGCTATTGGTAACAATTCATTTTTAATTAGTTTTCTGACGCTTAGTTTCCTGTTATTAAACCACTTTACCTCACTATTAATTCCATTAAATGAAGTGGCCATGAAATTTGATTTGGCATCATCAAAATCCATCAGTTGGTCCACATTCGGATAGTGGTTACCAAATGCATTCATCAGCCCTAACCAAAAGGCAGCATTGGCAACCTCATCAATAACGCTTGGACCGGCAGGTAATACCCTGTTTTCTATTCTAAAATGGGGCTTGCCATTACTACTAATACCGTAACATGGCCTATTCCAACGGTATACGGTTGAGTTATGGATCGTTAAGGCCCTTAGTTTAGGTGTAATGCCTTCGTCCAGCAATTGCATAACATCCTTTTCCAGCTGCGTCATCAACATTACCCTAAACCGCACAATGTCCTCTTTATACAGGTCCAAAATAGAGTTTTGCAACCATTTACTGCCAAAGGTCACTCTTGGGCTTCTATCTCTCAGATGCTCGCTGGTAACTCTGGTATCGATTGATTGTTGAAACAAAGCAACCCGTGTTTCGCTCCACAATCTTTTGCCAAAGAGTAATGGAGAATTTGAAGCAATCGCTATGGTAGGTGCCGTTAGTACCTGGGCGATGTTATACTTTTCGACAAACTCTTCCGGCCTTACCTGCAAATGCACCTGGAAACTTGTATTACAAGCTTCCAACATGGCTGAATCATGTTTTAAATTAAGCTCATCAATCCCTTTGATCCTCAGTTCATATATTCTCCCGCGCAACTTACTAATGGCTTTCATCAATGCATGATACCGCTGTAATGGTGTCAGGTTATCCATATCCATATCAAATTTTCTCAGTGTGGGCAATATGCCGGTAATAAGAAAATCGATATCCATGCTATTCGCTGTTTTTCTGAGCTTTTCCAGCAGCGCGTTAATATTGTTTTCAAGTGTTGAGAAACAGTTGGCTGTAAAATCCAAAGGTGGCAGGTTGGCTTCTATATTAAACTTGGCCAGTTCAGTGGTGAAGTTTTCATCATCAAGTTTCTCCAATAACTCCATAGCTACCGGAGCAGGCTTATAATATTGATCTATCAAACAGATCTCCTGTTCCGCACCAATCCGGGCCGGGCTATCGTCAAACCAATCTTCTTCAATCATTCTTTCCAAAGCCTGCACATCCAGCAACAACCGCTTGGTAAAATCATTAAGCTGTTTCTGCGTGGTTACCAACTTTACATTGAGATCGCCCATGTCATCGAGGGTTTATTTTAAAGATTTTAATATAAGTATTTCCTATGAAATGGCCTTACCCGGCTTTACTTACTTTTTTCAAGCGCAAAGCTTTTAATTCCATTTCTCCATTCCACCGGGATGCATTAACACTGATCTTCAGCATTTGTTTTCCCTTTTTTAGGTCCATGTTTCCAATAATCACATTTTTCCAACTTTTTTCATACACTTCCCCCCTGTTTACCCGGTCATTGCCTGACAAATATGGCGAGAGAAAGGCTTCGGTAACGGTATGGCGAATCACTTTCTGATTGGAATGCGCCACGATATCAGCGCCTACCATTTCTTCACTAATATTCAATTGTACTGCTAATTCATACAAGCCATCTTTTTCAACTTCCAATTCCCACAATACGGTATCAAAGGGACTGTTCCATCCCGTAATCCAGTCATTAGCCCAGCCCATACCACCTTTAAAGTTTAACTTTCCGTGAATCCCCGCCTCAGGTGCTGGCAATTCTATTTCAGGTGCGGCATCAAACCCAACAGGAATGGGTGGCGGCTCTACACCCTGAGCAGTAACATCTGTAAACCAATTATCAAATGCCCTTTTTAAGCTTTTGGCAACTTCGGGTTCCTTCTCGGCTATATTATTTTTTTGTCCGGGATCTTCCTTCATATTATACAAATACAAGTTATCGTCTTGATCGACAACCAATCTGTAATTACTATCTCTGACAGCACCGGCCCTGGTCAGATTTTTATTTGGCTTATAGCTATAAATACTGCGATCAGGCCAGTTGTCAGCATCGCCATTTATCAGAGGCACCAAACTTCTCCCATCTAATTCTAAATCTTGTGGGAGCCCGATTTCACACCATTCGGCAATGGTTGGAAGTATATCAATATGAGCACTAATCGTGGGAACTCTGGTATCTGCGGGGATCTTTCCCGGCCATCTTATAAAGAGCGGGACCCGTACCCCACCTTCATCCACACTGGCCTTGATACCTTTCATACCCCCGTTGTACCGATGGCCATTGGGACCGTTGTCGGTTAAAAACAGTACAATGGTATTTTCTTCCAAACCCAATGCTTCCAGTTTGTCTAAAACCCTTCCTACATTCTGGTCAATATTTTCGCACATGGCATAAACACAGGCATCTTTGTTATTCAGTCCCAGGGCTTTGTACTTATCATAAAGCGCATCTGGCACCTGAAAAGGACTATGAGGAGTATTGTAAGGAAGATAGCATAAAAAGGGTTGGTGCTGGCTTTCTTCCATAAACTGCAAGGCCTTATCCGTCAGCACATCAGCTATATAACCTGAAGTTGCCACCTCTTCCTGATTGTGTTGCAAGGTAGCATTAAAATAGTTATTCCAATGCCCCGCAGAGAACCCGAAAAACTCATCAAATCCCTGTCCCAGGGGATCATTGGGATACTGTTGTCCGTTGTGCCACTTGCCAAAAATACCTGTTTTGTAGCCGTGGTTTTTCAAAAGTTCGGCCAGGGTTAATTCTTCACTCCTCATCACCTCCTTGCGGTGGGTCACCCAGCTGGTTCCGGTACGAAGGGCATAACGCCCTGTCAGTAAACTGGCCCTGGTTGGTGCACAGACAGGGCTCACGTAAAAATTAAGAAAACTGGCGGATTCGGTACGTAGGGTGTCAAGGTTGGGTGTCTGTATCATCTCATTTCCATGGGATGACAGGTCGCCCCATCCCTGATCATCGGTTAGTATTAACACAATATTGGGTTTTTGTGCGTCGTCAACCTCTCCTTTATGAGATTGGTTTTCCGTACAAAAATTAAGCATTGTGATTGCCAAAAGTAAATGAAGATAGATTGCTGGTTTATTCAGTAAATAAGATTTAATTTTTAGCATTAGAAGGTTTATATAAAAAACTTGATTTCAGAAAGTTGTTACAACAATTTAACTAAATTCGCGCAATAAAGCTGAATAATTTAATTAATCAACCAAAATTGTTTCATAATGCACCGGTGTATTTATTTTATTTTGTTGATATGGTCAGGGAATTTATACGGGCAGAGCGGCAGCGAAATTTATGTTTTTGATCTGACAAGTGACCTTCGCAATGTGACCATCTCCAATCCCAGAAACATCAGCCAACGTCCCGGCTACGATAATCAACCTCATTTTTATGATAACGGGAAAAAGGTATTGTTCACTTCTATGGAGGATAATAATCAAACCAATATTTACAGTCACCAAATCAAGTCCGGAAAAACAAGAAAAGTGTTTAACACCACGGTAAGCGAATACTCTCCCACGCCAATTGACAATGGCAAGTATTTCACCTGTGTCGTGGTAGAAGAAAATGGAGACCAAAGGTTATGGCGATATAAGATCAACGGAAAGGAAAGGTCACCGGTTTTTAAAAGCATTAACTTTGTAGGGTATCACTGTTGGATCGATAAGCACCGGCTTGGGTTGTTTATCCTGGGCGATCCCAATACTTTACAAATTGGAAATAAAGTGACCGGCAATGCACTTTATGTTACTGAAAAAATCGGAAGATCAATGCAGTTGATACCAGGGGAAGAGGGGCTACTTGCTTTTGTGCAAAAAAAAGATTCGGCTCATTGGGTGATTAAATCTTTGGACCCGAATAATTTGGCCATGAAAGACATTATTGAAACTTTACCGGGATCGGAAGACTTTTGTATTACCAGTGACGGCACCATTCTGATGGCGCAAGGAAGTACATTATTTAAATACAATATCAAAACCGATATTGATTGGTCCAAAGTGGCTGATTTAACTGACTATGGCATTAAAAATCATTGTAGCCGTCTGGCGGTTAGCGCTAACAACCTGAAACTGGCCATTGTTGTCAGGGAATGATTTTTTAACTAAGAATTTTGCTGAGAATTTGAACGGTTATCAGGTAAGTTGGTCTTACGCCATCTTCTCCCAGACTACCCGAGGCTAAAGTTTTGCCTGTTATCAAAGGATTATCAGAGGCATAATAGGCATATCTCAACTTGACCGTTTTTTTAATACTATTTCTGATCTTGGATGCAGATTGGATAGCTTTTTGGTAATGGGCCCCCTCCATCTCCAGTCCTATTGCTTTCCAGGAAGATTTAAGGAAGTATTCCAGCACATCCTTATTTTGCAATGATGTGCCTAAAACAGTCACCATCGGGCCCTCAAATACCTGCAAATTATGTCCTTCAAAATCTTGTTTGGAAAATTCATTATCGATAGGATAATTGTCGGCGGTTCCCTCAAAAATATGGGAAGATGGCACCATAATATCGCTTTTTTGTCCGGTTAATATGCCTGCCTTACCCATGATTGAAATAGAATCCACCTTCAACGGATATTCCTTACCGTTTTTCTCAAAAGGTCTCAGCAATTCATCCATGGTCTCAAAAGCCTGTTCACCAAAGGCATAGTCCATGACTAGAATAACAGGTTTATGATCGGCAATTTTCTTTTTATCTACTAAAATCTCCGCTGGCAGCGCATCGATATCCATTTTGCCGGTATCAATAATTTGTACTGCCAGGTTGGTACCTGACTGATCCGGGATTTCAAATAATCCATTGTTCCGGGCATACTTTTTAACGCGTTCTCGCAGTTTTTCATTTTTAACAAGGCTTAGCTGCTTGGCAATGATTTCCAGCTTATTGGTTTTAAGGCTATTTCTCAACACTTTATAGCCATAAAGGGCATTGACAACACTATGAAGGTTGGAGCTAATAATATGAATAGGCCGCTGTAATAAATCATTTTCGCTTAAATAGTCTTTGATATTATTGGCCCACAGGTCCCCGTAGACGTGATGACCAATTCGCTCTCTTAAAGTCGCTGAAAAATTTATTTCCCGGTCTCCATTGCCCGTCTCTTCATCAATGGCCAGTTTTCCCAGCCAATAAATGGTATGAAAAAGACTGTTACGGTTTTTGTTTTCGTGAAAACTGTCGCCTGCCTTGGCGGTTTCTTCATAAGTTCTGCCAATGGCTGTACTTAAGTAAGTGTACGCTATTTCCCTGTTAAATTCCTTTCCCTGATGTTCTTTCGTAATAATATCTTCCAGCTTGAGCCAGGCCTGCGTTTTTCTACCTTTTTGATCCAGACTGTGGCGTTTGATTTTTTCAGCTTCAATATAGATGAAAGTGAGGTGGGTCAGTATATCATAAATATCACTCCGGCCCCTGGTCAATTCAATGTACATTTGGTCATCGTCCACCCTATAGCAATTCCTTCGGCGCTTCAAGGGGATAATAGCCTGAAAGTTGGTTTTGTCCAACCCCTCCCTTGAAATCAGTCGAATAAACCGGCACTCCTCTATTCCTTTCGGGAGCCTGTCCATCACGTAAAGTAACCCGTCAAGTTCCACCTTTTCAGTATCCGCGATCAGTCCATAAATCTCCGGTCTTAGTGTTAATAACGCCTGTATTAATGACTCACCGGAAAGCCCCAGAGGCTTATATCCTCCCCTGATAAATAGGTGACGCATAATAATATACAATCGCTCGATAGCGGATCTGGATTCTTGTGCTCGGCTGCGTTTAATAGGATCTTTATACATGAATGTGATGCAATAATTTCCCAATAATACAAAATCTTGTAGTTTCCCGCGGTGAATTGCCTGGATTTAAATAACTAACCGGTCTTTTTAAAAAACAAACTTATATGTTTACCATTTGAGCATCCTATTTACATTAATCAAATAAATTTTACTAATTATTTTTTGAAAACCGGGTTACCATTTCCCATGGCCTCCATTAAGAATAACCCATTAGTAATAAGTTTTATAAACTTTAAAAGACAGTTAGCAGGGAGTTCCAGCTAGCTGTTCTTTTTTTAACCCACCCTGACTTAAAGATTCACCGGTAAAAAATGGCTTTACATTACACCACATTATGTAATTGTTAAATCATCCACCCTTTTGCAACTTTCAAAATTATCCTAATAAAATTCTGTCTCCATTTAACCGTTCAATAGTTGTTACGGATCTTTCTCCTGTTTTCAGTTACCCTTTTTTCAGAGGTTTATCATAACCGTAGAACAGCCCTCAAAATATTACTCCAAGACTAAAGATTGACAAAAACTCTTAGCCATAACTTAACGTCTTTATGTTTTCTGTTGCAGGGAGCGACGCTACATTTGCACAAAAAATAATTACTAAAAAAACACCAAAATGAAAAAGACAACAAAATTATTGATGCTTGGAATGTTCATTTCCTTAGGGTTTACTAATGTCAATGCCTCTAATGGACTTGATCCTAAAGAAAACAGTAAATTGGTAATTGACGCCAATCAACCGGTAATTAAATTATTTTATCAAGGAGAAAAACAAGGTAAAGTTGTGATCCGCATTTACGATGACAAAAATCAATTAATCTGTATGGATAGAGTCCAAAATGAAAATGGATTCATGAGGCCCTACAACTTCAATCAGCTTTCAGAAGGGAAATACAGATTTGAAATTACTGATGCTGAAGGCAAAGTATCAAAGGTCGCTGATTATTCCAGAAAAAAGAAGGTCATTGCCAAGCCTCTTAAAGTCCGATTGGAGCCGGTTAAAGCAAGCCAACACAAGTTTAAGTTAGATGTTATTGGTATTACCGATGAAGCCATTTTTGTGAAAATCCTGGACAAAAGCAACCGGCAACTATTTGGAGAGACTATTGATCTTCAAACCAGTTTTAGCCGTGTTTACAATCTGAAGAGGCTAATAAATCCGGAGGTATCTTTTGAGATCTCGACCGAAGAAAAAGTATTATTAAGAAAGTAATCGTTTATTTCAAATTTTTGATACCAGCTCCTTTTCGGGAGCTGGTATTTTTATATCTGGCAAAAATCACACTACCTACCGGGCCAGCTCCGGCTCAAACAACTCGTCCAAATAATAATCACGTGTATTTTGATTATAATTGTCAAAACAACTTCCGGTACCACTTCTCATGATGCTGGTGCAGACACCGTTGGAAAATGAACTTTCCAGGTGCCCTCTGTTCAAGTAGCAGTGACCCAGCTCATGGAATACAATAAACTCCTTGAATGTATTGGAAGATCTTCTCCAGAAAGAGGCGTCAACAGTCACCAATCTGGGGTTGCTAAATCTGCCGTAGGAACATTGCCCTGCCACGTGCTGCTCATCGATCTCTTCTATCACCCCCTCTATATCGGCTGTGGCAAGATTCACTGAAATTCCTCTGGCCGCGGCCTCCTGCTGGAACCGCTCAAAGTATGGAACCAGTTGTGCATCCACATTGGGAAAAGCTACCGGTTCCACCACTTCTTCTACATCATCCTGACTACAACCTAAAATCATTAATCCTATACAAAGTATCGCGATGCGATTTATACATCTACACATTTTTATTTTATACATCACCATTTTGATTAAAAATTAAAAAACAATCATGTATACTTTTTACATACCTTAAAATTTATGCTAATAAGCGATAGTTACTCCCCGGCATTTTTCCAAGCCTTCTTACTAATTACTACACATCAGGCGAAAGATACCCCCTGATTTTTACGAAAAAATTAAAAAAAAGCTTAAAAATCATTAAATTTGGCTTGATTTTTGCTTATAATACAGTAAGTTCTTGTAGAGAAATCTGAAATTGCGGATCCGGAAATTAATACAAGGCCCCTGATCAATTTCCAGCTGATGATCCCTCCAGCCGTTGCTACATTACCTCATCTTGATTACTAACTATATTCTACATATTTTAGTTCAAAGCTAACGACCCTGGAATATGGTTAAATTAAGCATGGTACAAAATGCCAATTTCTGCGTAAGCATATTTACACTATCTTTATTTTCTCTCCATTTTTTTTTAGTTTCCTGCCAAAGCAATGCCGATCGTAAAACCTTGGGAAAAAAAATCAAAGTAGCCTGTGTAGGCAATAGTATCACTTATGGCCTGGGCATTAAAAACAGGGAGAAAAATGCCTACCCTTCACAATTAAACAAAATATTAGGGACCGGTTACGAAGTGAAAAACTTCGGTGTCTCCGGCTGCACTATTTTGAAACATGGTGACATGCCCTACTGGAATGAATCCTCTTATCAGGAGGCTATTGACTATAACCCGGACATTGTCATCATTAAATTAGGAACCAACGATGCCAAGTTTCACAACTGGGCACATAGCCGCGAATTCATCGCCGACTACGAGGAAATGATAACCGTTTTTAAAAACTTGCCGGCCCGGCCAAAAGTGTATATTTGTTTTCCTGTTCCATTGTTTTTCGCCGGTTCCGATATTAATGATACGGTAATTACCCGTCATGTGATCCCCAAAATAGACAGTATCAAAAATCACTTATCTATACCTGTAATAGATCTTTACGAGCCATTATCGCAGCACCCCGAACACTTTCCCGACGGCATACATCCCAACGCCAACGGGGCGAAGATCATCGCCAGAACCGTAGCCGAATTTATCGCGAATTAAAATTGAGGAAATCTGTGTGTATTTAAACCGGGAAACTTACTTCGGGGGTCTCATCATAAAGTTTCGGAACCTACTCTCATAAAAACGCTTTTTGCTGAAAATCCAAACTGTTCCTATGATGAATGGCAAAAACCAAAACAAAACCCTGCTTGTCACATTGGCTTCAGATTCGATCATTCTGAGGGATATTAGAAAATCCCGGAAATAATCTATGAAATGAGTCACCGCGGCAATTAGTAAAAACAAGAATGAGTATAACATAAACGTGTAATGCCAAACCACCCAAATCTTAATGCGCTTGCGAAAAAACAGCGGATAAAAGCCCGCGGCAATGAATAGTAAACTTAAGATGATAAATATTTTGTAAGCCCCAATCCTGGTTTGCAATTCCTGGGTCATAAAAGCAGTGGCTATTATTAACACAACGCTAAAAACATAAATTTTTCCCCAGAATCGGTGTTTTCTGGTTCCTTTATCTTTGCCACAGATTACTAATCCGGCAAAAATGGCAATCAGTACTACTGAAGTGTGAATAATAGACATAAAACAATTAACTCCTAAATCTAATTAATTCCCAATGATAATTCCAATTACAATATCCATTTATTAAATTAAACAATTATTCTTTTTCCTTAGAACTTTATAGACGATGCAAGCCCCCAATAAAAACTCAAGAAGGCAGTTTGTAAAACAGGTAGCCAAAGGCAGTATTTTAGCCGGTAGTAGTTTAAGTCTTAAACCGTGGTCTATCCTGAGAAAAGAAAGTCCAGGACAAATTAGTAGTAATGACAAGCTACAGGTAGCAGCTATCGGACTTGGAATTATGGGATTTAACAATTGCCATACGATCGGTCAAATAGATGGCGTCAAGGTCATAGCAGGGTGCGACCTGTACAAAGGCCGCTTAAAAAGGGCTAAGGAATTGTATGGTAACTCCCTGATTACTGCAGAGCATTATGAAGAAATCCTGGAGCGCGATGATATAGATGCCGTATTGATTTCAACCAGCGATCATTGGCACGATAAAATTTCGATTGCAGCCATGAAGGCCGGAAAAGCTGTTTATTGCGAAAAGCCTATGGTTCATCGCCTTGATGAAGGTCATGAAGTAATAAAAACCCAGCAATCTACCGGGCAGGTATTTCAGGTTGGCAGTCAAAGGGTCAGCTCCCAGGTATATCTCAGAGCAAAGGAATTATTTGAGTCAGGCGCCATTGGAGAACTGAATTTAGCTGAAATTTGGAACGACAGGCAATCAGCTTTAGGCGCATGGCAATATTCGATACCGCCGGATGCATCGGAGGACACCGTCAACTGGGAAAAGTTTTTGGGAGATGCTCCGCGGGTACCCTTTGACGCTACAAGATTTTTCAGATGGCGTAATTACCAGGACTATGGAACCGGCGTGGCGGGAGACCTTTTTGTACATTTATTTTCGGGACTGCACCTCATCACCAGTAGCTACGGACCCGAAAGAATTTATGCTACCGGGGGGTTGAGATACTGGAAGGATGGAAGGGATGTTCCCGATGTGATTATTGGTAGCTATGATTACCCTACTACGGACCAGCATCCTGCCTTTAATGTCCAGATGCGGGTGAATTTTATTGATGGTGGCGGTGGAGGCTCAATGATCAGGCTGGTAGGATCAGAGGGCGTTATGACGATAGGTGGCAGGGATGTTCATGTAAAACACAGGATCATGCCCGAAGCCCCTGGTTACGGTGGTTGGGATAGTTTTAACACTTTTGAAAAAGCCACGCAGAAGGCGTTTGAAGCCGACTACAAAAAAAACTTTCAGCCCGAAAAAGGCATTCCGGAAAAGAAAGAAGATATTCAATTCAGCACGCCGCCGGGGTATAATTCTCATTTGGCTCATATGCAAAATTTTGTGGATAGCATCAGAAATGGCAAACCGGTTATTGAAGATGCGACCTTTGGGTTGCGTGCAGCAGGCCCGGCCCTGGCCTCAAACCTGAGTTACTTTGAAAAGAAAATTGTTCATTGGGACCCAATTAATATGACCGTATTGTAACCTCGGGTTATTCGTACAGATCGTTATTATCCAGCTTACTCAATTCCACAAAAAAAGAGGCGATTTTTTTTGTAAAAGCCTCAAAATAGGCTTTGCCTTTAGCTTCACTCGCGGTTGCCGGATTTCCAATCCCCGTATCCTTTGTGACCTGGGACCACGATCGTTCGGCCCATGCCCAACCTTCTTTCATAGCGGAGATTTTAAAGCCCCTGGCCCCGCCATCGCCGGCCTCTTCCAGGGGAAGTACAATATCAGGCCGGAAGTGCATCATTAAGCTGGTTTCCAATTCTCCCGCATGATCACCGAGATCATCAAAATAGTCACGGCCATCAACCACCTTAAACCAGGAAAATGTAGCTATAAACAAATCCGGGAAAAACTGCCCTACCTCTCTCACCATCTGCTTAAAATCATTTCCCCCATGGCCATTCATAATGACTAGTTTTGGGATACCACTTCTTTGCAAGGTATCTGCAATATCTTTGATGATCGCCATTTGTGTTGTTGGGTTAAGGTTGAGGTTTAATTTTATATCCAACTGACCGGTATTTACCCCAAATGGAACGGTTGGCAGGACGATGACTTTTGCACCGGATTCCCAGGCAACTTTTGCCGATGCTTCAGCGATAAAATCACATTGTATATTGTCGGTAGCATATGGTAAATGATAATTATGGGCCTCGGTAGCACCCCAGGGTAAAACAGCTACCTCATAATCGGTGGATTTAACGGTTTTCCAATTGGTTTCTGACAAAATGTAAGGCCTGGGCATAAGCTTTGAAGATTTAAAAATTTAAAAGTGATTTTGTATATTCCCGGCCCGCTGCCAAATATGTCGAAGCAGGCCAATTAACTTATGACAACCATTAAAATCAAACCTCCTGAAATTTTTAATTACGAGGAATGCCTCTGGTTCCTGGATCGTGGATTCGACGATTGTCTGCATCAAATTAATAAAAATACTATTACCAAAGCACTGAAAATCCAGAATAATCTCTTCCTCGTTTTAATCCGCTATAAGGAAAAGCTTTTATCCATCCAAATACTGCATGGAAATCCATCTGCCAGGGAAATCGAGTTAATTAAATCCTATATATCACAATGGTTTGACCTTCATACAGACCTGGAAAAATTTTATATGGTTGCCAACAAGGATTCTGTGCTAAAACCCTTAATCAAAAAATATTGGGGACTTCGCTTAATTGGTATTGAAGACCTGTTCGAAGCCCTGTGCTGGGCCATTATTGGCCAGCAGATAAATTTAAGTTTTGCTTACAAAACCAAAAGGGCCCTGGTGGAAAATTACGGCGAGACTATTGAACACAATGGCACCACGCACTACTTGTTTCCCACACCCGATATTCTGAGTAATTGTACCGTAGAAGCTTTGAAAAAACTACAATTTTCACGCAACAAAGCGCATTATCTAATTTCTCTGGCTAAAGATTTCCGCGATGGTATAATTTCAAAAGACCAGTTGATAGCACTTAAAAGCAAGGAAAACATATTGACACATCTCATCAACCTCAAAGGAGTTGGCGCGTGGACGGCCAACTACGCCATGATGAAATGCCTGAAAATTCCAACTGCATTTCCGATACAGGATGTGGGTTTACACAACGCTTTAAAGCAACAATTACAATTAACGGAAAAGCCGATCCTGGAAAGTATTCAGCAACTGGCCAAAAACTGGAAAAACTGGGAAGGCTATGCCACACTGTATTTATGGCGTTCTTTGGTATAATAGATATTAAAAATTGACTCAAACCATTATAATTCAAAGGTTTCAGGGGATAAATCTCCTGGGTCACCATGGCTTGAATGTGATCATGCGAATGCCTATATTTAATAAAAATTTAACTATCTAAAACTTATAAACATGGGATTAAGCAAATTTTTCAAGAAACTTTTTGGAGGTTCCGAGGAATCTGCCAGCGAAGTAATCGCAAAAGACCAGGAACACGCCCCTGAAACTGCCGACAGTACCCCCGCTTCAAATCCTGAAAAAGAGGAAGGAGTCTTCGAAAAAGCCAAAGAGGTGGCCGAAAACGTGGCCGATCGCGTAGAGGATTTTGCTGAAAATGTCGCTGAAAAGGCCGAAGACGCCTTCGAGAGGAGTAAAGACATCGCCGGAAATGTGGCGGACAAAGCAGAGGAATTCGCGGAGGGAGCGGCAGAAAAAGCCAAGGATATTGCCGAAAGTATTACCGAAAAAGCCGAGGAAGCTGCCGAAAAAGCCAAAGAGATAGCCAAGGACGTAGCCGATAAAGTAGAAGACGCAGCGGAGGACGCCGCCGACAAAGCCAAGGATATCGGGAGTAACATCGCCCATAAAGTGGAAGATACATTTGATCGGGCAAAGGATGCTTTCTCTGAAAAATCCGATGAAGAAGCGGAAGAGGATACCGGCGATGAAGAGGTGGAAGACGATAATAAAAAGGATGGACCGGATCTTTGATCCAGGTGATCCTCTTTCTATAAAATTTAATAACAAGATGAACAAGGGCATTGCCCTTTAACCTGGCCAAGGCCTAAGAAACGGTTCAGTGCTCCTTGCTTATTCGATTTGTTGTCAGGGTAATTATTTAAGATTATTTGGTGCGTCTTCCTTTGATGTTGATATTAAACTCCTTATTTCCTAACCGCACCCTGGCCTTTGAACCTTTGGGGAAATAGTCAAAGTTATATGCCTTGTCATATTTAAAAGGGATAATTACCTCTCCTTTTCGATTGACAAATCCCCATTTTCCATCTTGTTTCACTGCGGCCGCGTCATCACTTTCAAATGGGTGTGGTCCGCCGATGCTTTCGTAAATATCTTCATAGATAATTTGAATGACCTTGTTATCCTGCATGTCAATAATACCCTTTTTCCCATCCTTCACCACGTACGCAAATAATGACTTAGTTTTTCTAATGGTGTACAAAGTGAGCGAAGTATATTGAGGCTCTACGATTAACTGATTGTCCCTGTTGACGACACCCCATTTTTCATTGATTTTAACAGGTGTATATAGCTGTGCATCAGGCTCGAGGACCATGTGTCTGAATACTTTATAATTCCAGTAAGCTTCTGAGGGCATAAAGCTACCGCTTACATCATCGTATATGGGCGGTACCAACTCGTTACCCGCGCGATCAACCGATCCTACTTTTCCATCCTTGTGTACCTTTGCCATATCCAAATTACCTCCTGGAGCATAATTAAAAGTTTCCATTTTGTCATAGACATTCTTTAACTTGAAATCTCCTGTTACATAATATGGGTCAGAGCTTTGCAAAGGAGTGAATGTTCCATCGTACTTAACTAACCCACGTTTAGTACCACGTATGGCAAAAAAACCCTCCTTATGTCTATCACAACTGGCCGAATCATATTCAAAAGGAATTACTATTTGCCCTTCTCCATTCATGTATCCATACTTGCCTTTGTGTTTTAGGAGTATCAGATCGCTGTTGAAGCATGCCTCGGTATAACTTTCAAAAAGTACCGGGACAACAAACTTCCCTTTTCCATTCACATAACCGTATTTTCCGTCCTTTTTCACAGGCGCCAATGCCACATAGGGATTCCTGTCCTGAGAGAAATTTTGCCAGGTAGATCTGGCATAGGAATCATTAAATCTACCTATTGAATCATATTCCACCGGCAGTATTTCCTTACCCTGCTGGCTGAAGTCTATTAAGCCCCAATATCCGTTTTTTTTGACCCTTGTAAGCTCACTTTGCCAATTTACTATGATGCTATCATATTCAAATTGTGAATAGTACTGTCCGCTTGGATCAATAAATGCCCATTTCCCATTTGCCTTTTCAAGGAGGTAATCTTTCAGATAAGCTGTTTGTTGATATTTAAAATCTATCGCTACATTATTATCTCTGGTTATAAATCCCCAATATTTCCCCTTTTTGGCTGGTATATAGGCTGTTGCATAAGGTGATAAATCGTCGTATGCCGGTGAAATAATTTCTTTTCCTTCTTCATTGACGTAGCCGTATTTTCCGTTCTTTTCAACCAGTGTCATACCATCCCATGGTTCCCCGACAAAATTATAAGATAAAATCCAGCTTTTGGGAGAACTTTTTCTCTCTTTTAAGTGAATGATCCTTATCTTATTATTTTTGCTTGCACGTGCCTCATTACCTATTAGGCTAATACTTTCATACCGCACGCTAACAACCATGTTCCCCTTTGCATTCACTACACCATAGCGCATACCAATAATACTTCTTTCATAAGCAACGGTTCTTGTACCGGCGGAGTAGTTCGTATAACTTCCGGTTGCAACAGTTACCGTTTTCAGCAGTCCAACCACTCTGTACCCATCAGCATTGGGCTCTCCTATGTACGAGAACCTTCTGGAGAGTGATGATTGACTGTAAGCGCATGTAAAACTTATGATCCAGACAACAGAAAGAATTAGCAAATTTCTCATGATGATAAACTTTTGTAAAAAATGATAACCTTGTAAAGCTAAATCTCCGGATCATCAAACGCTGTCAATCATGTTTCAAATGTTAACATTCAGGTTACCTACTAAAATAAATCAATCTCAATTTCTGGGTTTTGACCAATTAAGGCCTCTCTAACTGTCATTTTTCGGACCGGCCTCAAACAATCTTAAAGTTCTCCAAAGCCGGCTTTATATGAGTTATCAGGCTCACAAAGTCAACAACTATTGATAATTTTTCGTTCAGACGCAATCACCTCCGCACCGGGCAAAGGATGCTTTCTCCGAAAAATCCGATGAAGAAGCGGAAGACGATGATAAAAAGGATGGGCCGGATCTTTGATCCAGGTGATCCTCTTTCTATAGCATTCAACAAAAAAATAAACAGGGGCATTGTCCTCTGGCATGGCCAAAGTCCAGGAAACAGCCCTGTACTCCTTGCCCGTTAGCTATTCAAAAAAATGGGCAAGGAGATATAGCGCTGTTGTGATTGTCAAAATGGACTATTTCTTCTGCATTTTAGCCCAATTGTCTCTTAAAGCTACAGTTCTATTAAAAACTAGTTTGAAATCGGTAGAATCTTTGTCAACATTAAAATAACCCTGTCTTTCAAATTGAAAGCGGTCCAGCGCTTTGGCCTCTTTTAAGCCCGGTTCAACCTTGCTTCCGGTCAGTACTTCCAGTGATTCGGGGTTAATGAAAGTCTTAAAATCCTTTTCTTTATCCCAATCCGGATTTTCTTCGGTAAACAAGCGGTCGTACAATCGCAACTCGGCATCAATTGCTTCTGTGGCAGACACCCAGCTAAGGGTTCCTTTCACTTTTTTCCCGCTGGTATCAGCGCCACTTTTCGTATTTGGATCGTAGGTACCATAGATTGTTGTCACTTCACCAGTATCCGGATCTTTATCATAACTTTCGCACTTAATGATATAGGCGTACTTTAGTCTTACCTCCCTGTCTGGCCCTAATCTGAAAAACTTTTTGGGAGGTTCTTCCATAAAGTCGGTTTTCTCAATGAAAAGCTCTCTGGTAAAAGGTATTTCCCTCGTCCCTGCTTCCGGATCTTCCGGGTTGTTGACCGCATGGCACATTTCAATATCGCCCTCGGGAAAATTGGTAATTACCAGCTTCAACGGCCTCAAAACACCCATTACCCGTGGCGCCGTTTTGTTCAGGCTATCTCTGACGCTGTGTTCCAGCAAAGCGAGGTCAATTACTCCATCTCTTTTTGCTATTCCTATAGTATCACAAAAATTTCTGATGGATGCCGCCGTATAGCCTCTCCTTCTCATACCGGAAAGTGTTGGCATTCTAGGATCATCCCATCCGTTTACATAACCTTCTTCAACTAACTGCCGCAGCTTTCTCTTTGACAGGACTGTATAGCCCAGGTTCAGGCGGGCAAACTCCCTTTGCTTTGAGGGAAAAATACCCAGGGTGTCAATGTACCATTCGTACAATGGTCGGTGCACCTTAAATTCCAATGTACAAATGGAGTGTGTAATTTCCTCCAGCGCATCAGATTGCCCGTGTGCCCAGTCATAGGTCGGATATATACACCATTGGTCGCCGGTTCTTGGGTGCTCCGCATATTTTATTCGATACATCACCGGATCTCTCAGGTAGGTATGAGGTGAGGCCATATCTATTTTAGCCCTTAATACCCTGGCACCTTCTTCAAATTCCCCTGCCTTCATTTGCTCAAATAATGCCAGGTTTTCATCTGCAGACCTGTTTCTGAAGGGACTTTCGGTACCCGGTGTAGTAGGCGTTCCCCTGGTGGCGGCAATTTCTTCCGCTGTCTGATCATCGACATAAGCCTTGCCCGAAGCAATCAGCTGTACTGCCAGTTCATATAATTTTTGAAAATAATCCGACGCGTAGAACTCGCGGTCTCCCCAATCAAAACCCAGCCATCGAATGTCTTTTTTGATAGCATCTATATATTGTTGTTCTTCTTTTTCGGGGTTGGTATCATCAAACCTCAGGTTACATAATCCATGATATTTTTCTGCAAGACCAAAGTTCAGACAAATGGATTTAGCGTGCCCGATATGTAGATATCCGTTTGGTTCGGGCGGGAACCTGGTATGTACCCGGCCTTGATTTTTACCTAATCTTAGATCCTCCTCTATGATCTCTTCGATGAAATTCAAAGAGGGTTTCACTTCTGGATGTTCACTCATTGACTACTTTCTCATTTAATTACCGCAAAGATAGGGGAAGCTTTTGGATTTGGAAGACAGATGAAGAAGAATCGTTTCCCGAAAAGGTTACAAAATCGTTTCTCAATCATAAAGGTAGTAATTGTTAGGATAAGTGCGGCGCAGAGATATTTTTCAAATACCTACTCAAACGATATTCAATGCAAAAATGACCAAATGAGTTAAAAAACCTACCTGTTGTTAAATTTTAAGGACTTCTCCACCTTGATACATGTTTTGCTGGCCTGGCAATCAAATTTTGGCATCGGGGAATGAAAACAATCACCCAAGACACCCAAAACCAAATGATTAACTTCTTTCAAAGATACAAGCTCCCGCTGGTTCTTATACTTCTGATGGTCACCATTTACCTGGTAGAAAAAGGAATCCGGTATTTGGATATAGACGACAATCCGGTTGTGATCATCTTCAATACTTTCAATCTATTGGGACTTGCCAAACTCACTATTTTTTCGGTTTTTATTGCCTTCCTTCTATTTAAATCCAAAATCAGGCAAATACAGCACCTTGCCCTGGTTTTCATATCCTCTATTACGCCGGTCATCTTGATTGAGTTGATTTTTGCCGGCGTTTTGTATTTTCAAGACAATACGAGGTTCAATACCTCGGGAAGTTATGCCAAGAAATTTTTCAAACACGACAAACTATTGGGATACACCTCTATCCCGGAAATTAAGGTAAATTCAATCAAGAAAGCCATAAACGGACAGGATACGCTGGCGTTGTATGACGTGTATTATACCATCGACAGCCTTAGCCGAAGATCAACACCACTAACAGCAAAAAGCAAGCTAAACAAGCAATATGCCTTGTTTTTTGGTTGCTCTTTCACCTTTGGAGAAGGTGTAAATGACGATGAGACCTATCCTTATTATTTTTCCAAGACCGACAGCACGTTTATTCCCTACAATTATGGTTTGTGCGGCTATGGAACACAGCAAATGCTGGCCGGACTTCAGGACGGTAATCTGAAAGCGGCGGTTGCTGAGCCAAACGGAATTGCCATCTACCTGCACATACCAATGCATATAAACAGGGTAATCGGCGATATGTTTGTTCACAATATCTGGGGTGCCAATATGCCTTATTATGACCTGGAAGCAGATAAACTTATTTATAAGGGGTCTTTCAAAAATGGCAGGCCATTCATTTCAAAACTTTACAGTATGCTGGGAAGAAGCAATACGCTCAGGTATTTCAATGTGAATTTTCCAGTAAAAATGAATACCCATCATTTTGATGTAACCAGCCGCCTGATCGAAGAATCCTATCAAACCTATAAACGCCAGTTCGGCAACGACAACTTCTTTGTTGTTATTTATCACCGGTCCGACGAAATTAAATCGCGTTTGCAGGAAAAAGGCATTAAGGTCCTTGATTATTCCGGCACATTTGATAAATCTGCCAAAGAATTCCAAATTCATCCCCAATATGAAAAGCACCCAAATGCTCATGCCTATCAAATCCTTGCTGAAAAATTGCTGACCGATATCAGGCGTTTATCGCCCCACTAGGAGTTATATCTCAATTTGCACAGTCTTTACTCATTTCTTAGCTTGTTGCTAGGATTGGCGGTAGCTGATTTCCAGGTTTGGCCTCCAACAGAAAGCAAGGCAGTAAACAGTACGAATACTGCCGGACCGACAAAATACCACCAATGTAATTCTATTTGCCTGGCAAATCCGTTGAGCCATTCGGACATCAGGTAATAAGCCACGGGTGCAGCCAATACAAACGCCACCACAATTTGCCTGAGATAGTCTTTTGAAAACAATAATAGTATTTGACCAACTGAAGCTCCCAACACTTTTCTTACGGCCATTTCCTTGGTTTTTCTATTGACAATGAAAGCAACCAGTCCATATAACCCCAGGCAACCAATCATTAGAAAAACAAAAGAAAAAAGCTGGAATAACCTGGAAAGCCTGGCTTCTTCCTTGTAAAAGGCCTCCACGTTTTCGTCCAGAAACGAATAGGTAAAGACGCTTTCAGGAAAATGTTCATTCCATTTGCGTTTGATGTACTCCAACGATTGGCTAAGGTTATCATAAGATGCGACTTTTCCATCCAGGCCAATTAATTTCAAGCTGGCTAACCTGTAATGTTCGGGCAACACAACCAGGCCCACTTTATCAAAATGCTCTTTAAAGGAATTCGAATAGAAATCCTGCATTACCCCAATGACCGTTACTGTTTGGCCAAACACAATAACCTGACCATTAACGGCTTCCTCCGGATTTGAAAAGCCCAAATCCGATGACAACGTTTGATTAATGATCATGTAGCCTGCGTCATCTGCTTCGCTAAAACCTCTTCCGGCCAATAGTTTTATATCGTAAAGATCCATGTACTGATGATCTACAGATTGATGCTCATAAACCAGGTTTTCACTGGCATCTGTCCCTTTTCTCCTGATGTCCCAAATCCAGCGGGGTCGTTTGAGCCCCGACGGCAGAGATAGACTAAAACTAACTTTGTCAATTGATGAAAACGAAAGCATGTCATTTCTAAAGGCAGCCAGTTTGTCTTCACTCAGATCAGGTATTTCCACGTTGATGACCGCATCTTTGTCGAATCCCATATTTACCTCTTTGAAGAGGTGCATTTGTCTGACCGCAATGAAGGTGGAGATAAGTAAAATCTGCATAATGGTAAATTGGGTGACCAACAAAACTCTACGGAGTTGAAATCTGCCTCCCGTCGATGAGTCCAGATTTTTCTTCATGGCCTGTAACGGCCTGTAACGGGACAACACGAGCGCGGGATAGAGCCCTGCGAATCCTGTGATTACCACTATCAAAATCAACAAACAAACCCAGACAAAACCGTCGGCATAAGGTTCATTGGGAATATCAAATCCGATCAATGGTTGTGCCTTATTCAGAATTAGCGTACTCGCCATCATCGCCACTGCCGAGGCTATGACTATCATAAGCAGGGTCTCGGTGATCGCCTGTCCGACCACTTGCCAGCGGGTACTCCCCATTACTTTACGAATGCCAACTTCCCTGGATCTGGTGATGGCCTGGGCTGTGGAAAGGTTAATAAAGTTGATACATATCATTACCAACAAAAATCCACCGATAATACCCAACGCCCAGATGCTTTCTACTGTAACAACCCTGAGATTATAGTTACCAAACCGGGTGTCACTATGCACTTGCGCCAAGGGTTGTAATACGTAAGATCTGAAGCTGGAAATTTCTTTGGAAACATTGGTTGCGTGTATCTGAGCAATTTGTTGTTCTATCCCAGTCTTACTCACACCTTCACGCAGTACAACATAACTTTGATAAACATCCGATATAGCATTCCAGTTGGTCGTGAAGCTATCGCCCCTGAATTGTTGCAGGGTCGCATGGGACATTAATAGTTTAAAGGGAAAATCCGTATTGGCAGGAAGGTCTTCCACAATACCGGTCACTTTCAAATCAAGCATTTTTTCAAATTTTATGATCCTGCCAAGCACGTTGATACCCTGAAAATACTTCTCCGCAATGGACCGGGTAAGTACCACCGTATTCGGCGCCGTCAATGCTGATTTTGCATCTCCCAACAGCCATTTGAAATTGGTTCCGTTAAAGTCAAACACCTCAAAAAACGATTCATCCACAATCCCAAACCCTTCCGGTTCCTGAAATTTTTCAATGGTATTACCCTTATCATCGATTACATTCACCTGGGCATTCCTTTGGTAAGACATAGCCGTAACTTTTTCCAGGGCGGCTATACCATTTCGAAGCGCCATTGGAAGCGGAGAGACCACGCCCATGCGGTATTCAACCTGACCTTCAACCTGGCTTACCCTGACAATGCGATAAGTGCGCGCCGCTTTTGAATGGTAGGAATCAAAACTTAATTCATAGCGAATGACCATAGCTATAATCAAGGTGCAAACAATACCCAGGGTCAGCCCTGAAATATTAACGAATGAATTGGTCTTGTGGGCCCACATTCTTTTACAGGCAATTTTTAAATAACTTTTCAGCATGATACTATTGATTGGGTTAAGCGACAATTTGTTTCTTAAAATGATTTCAGGCCTGAGAAATCCCATGACCCCCAGGAAAAAGTTTCTTCTGGCTTTTTTCAAACCCAGCAGCTTTACCTCCGCTTCAAATTTTTCCAGTAAATCGCCGGCAATGCCTTCGTACAACTCGGGTGGACAGAACCATTCAAGAAACTTCAGCAACCGGCCGGGTACGTCTGTTTTATGCCTAACTTTTTCCATAATTCAATTGTGGGATTAACTTCCAAAGGTCAATGCGAACAGCTTTCATAGTGCGTAACATGGTTAATCCGGCATTCGTTATGGTAAATATTCGTTTACGCCTTCCTCCCCTGGCCTTGGTGACACCTCCCATCTGTGAGGTGACATAACCCTTGTCTTCCAACCGGTATAAGGTCACGTGTACAGCGCTGAGATTGACCTCTCTCCCCACCCGCTCTTTGATCTCTGCAACAATAGCATTGCCGTAAGCTTCCTCCTGAAGAATGCCAACTATCGTCAACACCAACTCTTCAAATTCGCCAAGGTATTCTTTCATTATTTCTATATATTTTGTTAAACAAATATACTTATTTCTATATAAATTGTAAAAGATATATAGTTTTATTTTAAACACACACGCTTACTACTCTTAGTTTACCTTATTATTTATTTTTACACATACATTTAATGATCGTATCAATTATCATCCAAAATCAATTCGTATGGGGGCCTGTCTAAACTATTTGTTTGAAAAACCGGTTTATAAAATCGCAGTGGTATCAATGTTAATGTTTGCATGTGATTCCTCGGCGCCTATTCTGGATGATCCTGAATTTACACCATTTATTTTATCGGTAGATGAGCTAAAAAACTGGACTTTAGACGCCAATTCGACTGATGAGCGCAACATAGCCACTATCCCGTTGGCTACTCGTTTCAAAGAGACCACCACCCAACTAAACCCTGTTTTAAGCAATGATGCTAAGCTTATCTATGCTCCTGACGGTATGAACAACTTAGGCAACTACCTGGAAGAACAACCAAAATTCAATTTGTTCAATTTCACACATTGGGCTTATATTGACAAACTAATTTGGTTTGGCGGCACCGCGGATGAAACAGTGCAAATCCCGGCCGCACCATGGGTCAATGCCGCCCATCAAAACGGTGTAAAGGTGATTGGCAATATATTTTTTGCCCCTACTGCTTTTGGAGGTAATACAGCCACAGTTAACAATTTTCTGCAAAAAGACGATCAGGGTAAATTTATTGCAGCCCAAAAATTAAAAGCGATTGTTGAATACTACCAATTTGATGGATGGTTTATTAATATGGAAACCGATACTAATGCCACCAATGGTCAATTGATGTTGGATTTTGTCAAGGAATTGAAAAGCATTTTGCCTGAAGACAAAGAGGTGATCTGGTATGATGCCATGTTACCGGGAGGTAGCGTAAGGTGGCAAAATGAATTGAACGATAACAATATAAAATTTCTTCAGGATAACGGTACGATCGTTTCTGATGGTATATTTATCAATTTTTTCTGGTCGGGAAGTTCAAAGCCCTCTAATTCGAAAAGCACGGCTATCAACAATGGCAGGAGCGAATTTGACGTCTTTACCGGGATTGATTTATGGCCTGGTCGTAATCAGCAGGTTTTTGAGGTGGGAGGCAACGCATGGATGGCATCACTTCACGAGGCAGATCGTCCAATCACCTCCATCGCTTTTTTTGCCGCGAATTTGTTATTTGATAACGATAATTACAGCACTTTTAAAACCAACGAGGAGGAGGTCGGCGAATTTTACAGTGCTGAAAGACATCTGTTTGCGGGAGAGGATCGCAATCCGGCTACCGAAGACGCCAACGGGTTCAAAGGTATTGCCAACTGGATTCCAGCCTCCTCGGTAATCACCAGTCTGCCATTTATAACAAACTTCAATACCGGTCACGGAAAAATCTTTGCCACCGAAGGCGCTCAATCAGTGGGTAGCTGGCATGACATAGGCAAGCAGGACATTTTGCCTACCTGGCAATTCGCCCATGAGGGTAATAGTAATCTATCCGCCACCTTTGATTTCACAACAGCTTACAACGGCGGTACTTCGTTAAAAGTAGCTGGTAATCTGGCCGGTGGTACAAACACTACTTTCAAACTTTACAAGACCAAACTCAATGTATCTGGTCAAACCAAAATTGATATCACCTATAAATTAGATATTGCTGGTGATAGCAACATGCAGGTGGTAATGGGCTTTAGTGACAACCCTTCCAATTTAGTGGTTTTGGATATTGGCAGCAGCCCCAGTGTCAACTGGAATAGTAAAACCCTGGATTTGAGTAGCCATGGTGGAAAGGAACTGGTTATTATAGGACTGCGGTTTTCTTCAGGCACTGCTGTAGATAATTACGGTGTCAATGTGGGCAGACTGGAAATATTTGAGGATCTTTAGGTTTTGGTTCTTAGTTAAGAAACAGAGCTAGTTATTCACCTCGCAACGAATCAGCCGGATTAACCAAAGCTGCTTTTAAGGACTGAAACAAAACAGCTATCGTAGCTACCAATGCCACCATAATCAGGGGAAGTATAAACATCCATAAACCAATATCAACTTTAAAGGCATAACCTGAAAGCCATTTTTCGGCAACTAAATAGGTGATTGGCAGTGCAATTAAACCGGATATTAAAATTAAATTCATCAGATTTTTAGGTATCAATATCAGCATCTGCATTATGGTAGCACCAAGCACCTTGCGAATACTCATTTCCTTTGTTTTTTGCACAGCCATATAAGACCCTAATCCAAACAAGCCCAAAGCAGCTATAAAGATCGCCAATCCAGCAAACAACAGGCATATTCGACCGAATTTAAAATCGGCCTGATATTGCCTGTTAAAGTACTCATCCAGAAAAAAGTAATTATAGGGGTCATGAGGAAAGAAATCATTGAATTGTTTTCCCACGGCTTCAATGGTTTCTTTTATATTGGCAGTGTTAACATTGAAGGTAAAGTAAGTCCCGGAATAATAATCAGGATAGAGAAACATGATCGGATCAAGATTATTTTTCAAGGATTGCTGATGATAGTCATCCGTAACTCCTATGACTTCCCCGACTCTGTCCTCACCAAATAGCGAAAATATAATTTTCTCGTTCACAATTTTTTGAATGTCCAAATAACCTAATTTTTTTGCCGCTGATTTGTTAACCATAATCCGATGCAAGACTTCTTGCTCCCTAAGGCCAAAAGAGGTACGGTCATTAGGCGTGAAGTTTCTGCCAGCCAGTAAACCTATCCTGTAGGTTGCTAAAAAATCTTGATCGACAGTTAACTGGCTGCACACAACCGACTGTTCATTTACTTCATTAAATTTTCTGACCATATTTGTCCAGAGTATTCGCTTGCCTGGTATCGCATTAGTAACTGTAGCCATGTTAATGGTAGGAATTCGAAGCAATTTATTTTTAAAAACCTCTATCTTGCTGGTAATGATTGAATCGACCACTTGTGGTGCATTAACAATCAAACTGTGTTGAGCGTCATATCCCAATTCTTTATTTTTCATAAAAGAGAATTGGCTGTACAATACGAAGGTGCCCGCTATTAAGCCAATAGATACAGTAATTTGAGTTATTACCAGAATCTTTCGCAAAAGTACACCACGGCCGGTTTGAAGAAATCTGCTTTTCAATATATTGACCGGCTTGAAGCTTGATAAAACCAAAGCCGGATATATGCCAGCCAGCAAGGCTCCTGATAAAAAAATGGCCAGCAAGATAAACCAGGTGTTTAATTCAGTCCATAAGGAAACTGACAATATATTCAATCCTACCAGATTGTTAAAAGAATTCATTGATAAACTTACCAGGACAACAGCCAACGCAATGCTAACAAAATTAATCATCAGCGATTCCATCAGAAATTGTCCTATCAGCGTACTTCTGCGACTTCCAGCTATCTTTCTTAATCCTACTTCTTTAGCCCTTTCCGCTGACCTCGCAGTAGATAAATTAATAAAATTGATCAGGGCGATGATGATGACAAATCCGGCAATAATAATCAAAAAATACAAAGTTTGATCGCTATTGTTGGCCGATATCTCTCGATGAAGGTGTGATTTAAGGTGTATATCTTTGACCGGCTGAAGGCCGAATTTCGATTCAACGCCTAAGTTATTTATGGCTTCGCTAGCGTATTTTTTGGCAAATACGGGAAATTTGGCCTCCAATTCTTCCGGGTCCGTGCCTGGCTTAAGCTTTACATAATTGTAAAAATCCGGCCATTCCCAGATGTTATCCAGCCCGTTTCCTAAAGTTGAGAACGAAACTAAAATATTGAAATTTAAATGGGTATTTTGAGGGAGGTCATCAAATACGCCTGTAACTTTTATCTGCTCCTGATTATTCACCATGATAAATTTATCGAGAGGATCTTCATCGCCAAAGAAACGACGGGCCACGCTTGCCGATAGAATAACTGACATGGGATCTTTCAGTGCCGTATCAGGATTTCCACGGATAAGCGGAATATCAAACAGGTCAAAAATAGTACCATCAGCAATATACACTTTATCATCATTGGCATTGGATTTTACCACAACACCACTTTCTTTGGTATAGGATAAAACGAATGCCGTCCACCTGACGGTCTTGTCTACTACTCTGGCATAATTTTCTACCTCAGGAAAATCGGATTGCATGGCTGAGGCGACGGCAGGATAGTTTGTTGCCGCAGTGCCCGGTCCTTTATCCTCGGGAATCCAGGTCAAAGTGACTCTATACAGATCATCAATATTTTGGTGATACTGATCATAACTGGATTCAAACTTTATATACTGTGTAATAAGAAGATAGGCACTTATGCCAATGGTCAGTCCAGCTATGTTGATCAAAGAAAAAAGCTTGTTTTTTGAAAAAATCCTCAGTGCGATTTTAAAGTGGTTATAAAACATATCACAATGGTTAATATTATGTAAAATAATAAGCCTCTTCATGAGGGGAAATCTTAAAAATCCAAGCATATCTATTACATACAGTAACTTTGCGATCGCCGGTTTATTTTTTTTCAAACGACCTTCAAAGGCTTCATGCAAATCACCCTGGATCTCCTCAAGGTAATGTGGATTACATAGTCTTTTTAAGATCCAACCAGGCCATTGGGGCCGATTTGATTTATTGGAGTTGACCATTTTAATTGATAGATATTTTTACAATACCAGTGAAGTTGCCGTTACTTGCTCAACACTACTTTAGCAATAGAAGGCCACATATTTTCTCTCATTTTTCTTTTCAACCGCCTTTTTTCCATAATTGGTTAAACAAAAAACCTTTTCCTGCTCGCTTTGCCCAGGCCCCAGCCAAATGTGACTGCAGAGATCCTTTATTTTCCAAGCGATATAAAGCCGAGCGGACAACCCCCAACATTATCATCTCTTCACGCTCTCCCTCATATATACCCTTCAAAATTTATACAACCTAGTATTACTTAAATGTACAAAAAATAGCTAATGGGGTCTAAGAAAATCAAATTTTAAAATAACCAAATTTAACTTTAGCTCTTGATGGTATTTTAAGTAAAAAAAGAGTATACATCCAGGTTCATTATTCATTCCGTAACGAATCAGCCGGATTAACCAGGGCAGCCTTTAAAGACTGAAACAACACCGACATCATGGCGACCAGTGCCACCATGAGTAATGGAAACATGAACATCCATAAACTGAGATCAACCTGAAATGCATAACCCGACAACCACTTCTGCGTCACTAAATATGCCGTCGGTAATGCAATCAGGCTGGCGATCAAGATCAATTTCAACAGGTCCTTAGGTATCAATATCAGCATTTGCATTGTGTTGGCACCCAGTACTTTACGAACGCTGATTTCCTTGGTACGCTGGAGTGCCATATAAGACCCTAACCCAAACAAACCTAATACAGCTATGAAAATCGCCAATCCAGAAAACCAAAAACATATTTTCGCAAATTGATTGTCGGCCTGGTATTGCCGGTTAAAGTATTCATCCAGGAAAAAGTATTTATAGGGATCGTGCGGAAAGAAATCGTTGAATTGCGCTTCCACAGCCTCAATAGTCTCCTTTAAATTCGTTGTATTCACATTAAGGGTGAGATACATGGCAAAATAATTATCCGGATAAATAAATATGATGGGATCGATATTGTGTTGCAAAGACTGCTGGTGATAATCATCTACCACTCCTATGATTTCACCAGTCCGGTCTTTGGGGCCGATCTTAAATATAATTTTTTCATTCAATACATCCTCTATTCCGGTAAATCCTAACTTTTTAGCGGCAGCTCTGTTGACCAATACTTTATGAGATTGCTGACTTTCTGCTTGTGGGTTAAAATAAGGAGACCTGTCAGCCTCAGTAAAATTTCTACCTGCCAATAAGGCTATTTTGTAGGTAGGCAAGAAGTCCTGATCAATGGTTAGCTGATAACATAACACCGATATTTCCTTTTCGTCATTTAGCTTTCGTGTCCCGTTTCTCCAGATAATTCGTTTACCCGGGATTGCACTTGAGGCGGCGACAGCGTTGATATTCGGATTGCGCAATAGTTCATTTTTAAAAACCTCAATTTTGCTGGTAATCGTCGAATCTGTGACGATGGGTGCATTCACAATCAGACTATGTTCAACGTCATAGCCAAGATCCTGACTTTGCATGAAAGTGAACTGCTTATACAAAATAAAGGTACCGGCTATTAAGCCAATAGATACGATAAATTGCGTAATGACCAGGATTCTGCGCAGCAGTGCTCCACTACCGGATTTGTGAAATTTTCCTTTTAACACATACACCGGCTTAAAGCCCGATAATACCAACGCCGGGTAAATACCGGCCAACAGCCCACCGGATAAAAATACCAGTAACAAGGTCAGCCATATATTTGGATCCGTCCAAAGCGACAAGGACAACACATTAAGTCCCACCAGGTCGTTAAAAGGCCCCATTAGCAAGCTGATTAGGCCAACAGCAACCACAACGCTGATTAGGTTAATCATCAGCGACTCCATTAGAAATTGTACGATCAAAGCTCCTCTGCGGCCACCCACAACTTTTCTTAATCCCACTTCTTTCGCTCTTTCAACAGATTTTGCTGTCGATAGGTTAATAAAATTAATCAAGGCAATAACGATCACAAATCCTGCAATGATCATCAGGAAATGCAATGTTTGGTCACTGCTATTGGCAGATATTTCATGGTTAAGCTGCGATTTAAGGTGAATATCTTTCACCGGTTGCAGGCCAAAGCTCGCTTCAAATCCATGCTCCTTCATCACCTCACCCAGGTATTTTTTGACAAATGCCGGGAATTTGGCCTCCACTTCCTGCGGGTTGGTTCCCGGCCTTAGCTTCACATAATTGTAAAACTCCGGCCATATCCAGGTATTATCAGTCCAGTCACCCAAAGTTGAGAAAGATGCCAAAATATCGAAGTTCAAATGGGTGTTTTGCGGAAGGTCCTTAAATACACCGGTAACCTTAACAGGTTGCTCATTATTAACCATGAGGGTCTTACCAAGTGGATCTTCCTCACCGAAAAACCGGCCGGCCAGGCGCTCGGACATGACCACGGTTAAAGGTTCCTTTAGTGCCGTGGCTGGGTTTCCATGGACAAGTGGAATATCAAACAACTCAAAAATAGAGCCATCGGCAATAAACATCTTATTATCGTTAGCATTGGATTTAACCACAATGCCATTTTCGTTGGTATAAGATAAAACGAATGTACCCCACATTACCGTCTTATCAACCACACGGGCGTAATTCTCTACCTCCGGGAAGTCTGCTTTCATGGAAGAAGCTACGGCGGGATGATTGGTGGCATCCGTATAAAATCCCTTAGACCCATAATCCCAGGTCAAGGTTACCCGGTACAGATCATCTATATCGGGATGATATTTGTCATAGCCGGACTCGAATTTCACGTATTGTGTAATGAGCACATAGGCGGTAATGCCAATTGTTAGTCCGACCACATTGATCAGGGAGAAAAGCTTGTTTTTCGAAAAGATCCTGAGCGCGATTTTAAGGTGATTGTAAAGCATATGGATACGAATGAAATTGTACGGAGAGGTAAACCTTTTAATGAGGGAATATCTTAAAAAGCCAAGCACATCCAGGAAATACAGCCACCTGACTACCTGGGGCCTATGCACTTTTAATCTATCTTCGTAGGCTTCATACAGATCGCCCTGGATCTCTTCAAGGTAATGAGGATTACATAACCTTTTCAGGATCCAACCAGGCCATTGAGGCTGATTTGATTTATTTGAGTTGACCATTTCTTAATTTGACGGATACCCCTACCGTATCCTCGTAATTGCGGTTACCTTGCCCATACCACCTTGGGGATCGACAGCCACATATTCTCTCTTACCCTCCTTTTCTCTTCGACTGCTTTCTTCCCATAATTAGTTAACAGAAAAAACCTCCTCCGCTTTCCACCTCTTTTCGTAGTAGCTCCGGCAAGGTGTGATTGCAAAAACCCCTTTTTTTCCAGGCGGTGCAAAGCTGAGTGAACAGCGCCTAAACTTACAATCCGACCGGTTTGATGTTGAATTTCGCGGCTGATAGCATAGCCGTAGGCTTTATCGTCCAATATAGCCACCGCCAATATCACAATTTCCTCGAATTCTCCAAGATTTAGACCTTTCATAGACTTTTCTAAACAGTAATACTTAAATGTATAAAAAATATTTCACAAGAACTAATAAAATGAAAGTAAACTAAAAATCCTGGTAGAATGGCTTAATACGCAAGAAACTGTCGCCAGATCCTTAATCTTCCAATTTCTTCTTGAAATAGTTGGGATCCAGAAAAACCAGATTTTCATCTAATCCATGAACCTTAAACAAGGAATCATGAATTATGATTGCTTCTTTGGGGCGCAACATTCCTTTCAAATAATTTTTATATGCAATTCCAACAATCTGATCCAATATCTCATGATTAATTTTTAGTTGGCGACCTTTTTCTTTCCTATACGCTTCGTAATGCTCCGGAGTATCAAAATATTGGGGATTATTCTCCTTCCATTGTTTCCTTTTTTCTCTCAAGCTTTCAATCGTATTTTTTGTATAAAATTCTTTTAGATATGCCTGATGTCTTTGTTCTTGAATAGTAATAACTTCTGGCTCGGTCTGGCAACTAATAAGAATAATTACCAGCATAAATAATGTCAATTTTCTCATGGTCGAAAAGCTGGATACTTAAATTTGTAACTTAATGATTTTAAGGAGAATTGCAACCAATGAATAGATTTTTTATCACCGTTAGACCTGGCAATATCCATATGGTATTAATGACTATATGGAAAATAGAGTTTGCCAGTTCCAGAAAGAGTATGAAAGAAATTAAAAACAGATAGACTATCCATCCCGAAAAAATAGGTTAGCATGATTACAGGCATAGTATCTCTAACGCGCCGCATAAATACAATTTTTATGATCCCCTCATTGGGATCCTAATTTTTCATACTTTAACCTTCCGGTTTCTATAGGAATAGCGGCTTTTACTAATATTGTAAAAAGGAAAAAACCCATCGCCCAAACGCCAAGTGTCACGCCAACTTCTATCCAGGTGGGCATGTATTCCACAATATCTCCCCACGGGCCGGGAATAAAGCCGGGGATAATTAATCCCATGCCCTTTTCAATCCATATGGCTACGAAGAGTAAGACGCATGCCACATTTAGCCACCGCAGATCTTTTCTTAAAGTATGGACAGTAAGAATGACCGTTGCCGTTACATTCATAGCGATAGATGTATAGATCCAGGGCATCAGCGCATTTTTTCCATCCAGGCCAAAGAACAGGTATATGGCACTGCTACTGTGGTGCGTCGGCGCGTAGAACTCTTTGAAAAGTTCAGATGCCAGCATTATGAGGTTAATTTGAGCGGCGACGGTAACAACCAGGGAAATTTTTCTGATCGTTTTATTATCAATTTTATAGTCCGAATACTTCTTGATGATCTCAAGTGCCAGTATGATCAGGGCGGGGCCTGCTGCAAATGCCGAGGCTAAAAACCGTGGACCCAATAACGCATTATTCCAAAAGGGCTTTGCAGGCAATCCCGCATATAGAAAAGCGGTAACCATGTGTATCCCAATGGCCCAAAAAACCGAAATCATCACCCCCGGAAAATAGACCCGCTTATGAGGCAATTTACCCTGGTATTTCTTCATCAGGATGTACAGCGGAATGGTAATGTTGATAAATAAATAACCATTTAAAACTATTACATCCCAGGCCAGCATCGAATCCGGCCAGTTGAACAAACCTATCCCTGGAATAAGGTGCCACGCTCGTGCTGGCCCTCCAAGATCGACTGTCACAAAAGCAAGACACATAACTAGCGCGGAAACCGCCAGTCCTTCACCAATGAGCACCGCTTTGGAAAAGTCTATATCTTTTAAAACATAGGTAGGCAGCACAAGCATCACCGCTGCTGCCGCAACGCCAACCAAAAAAGTAAAATTTGAAATATACAAACCCCAACTCACCCGGTCATTCATACCGGTTACAGACAACCCCTCATTGAGTTGTTTGGAGTAGCAATACGCTCCCGTCAACATTAAAACGGTTAGTATGCCCATCCATATATGATAGGCCGTGTTGCCTTTGGTGGCCGAGTCAAGGGCATCGCGTACCAGGCTGAAGAATATTTTAAGTTGTCTCATCAGTTCTTGAATCATATGGTTATCAATCCATAAAGTACCAGAATTTAGGTTCTGTGCCGAGGTCTTCCTTTAAACGGAATACTTTTTTATTATCCAAAACCCAGCGGATCTCGCTGTCGGGATCAAGCAAATTGCCAAATATTCTGGCGCCGGTAGGACAGGCTTCGACGCAGGCGGGATTTTTCCCTTCCCTGCTACGCTGGATACAGAAAGTACATTTTTCTGTGACACCCTTCTTTCTTAACCTGTTTCCCAGGTAGTGCTGTTTTTTATTCACCTCTTCTTCGGGTACCTCTGGTGTTGACCAGTTAAACCTCCTGCCATCATAGGGACAGGCAGCCATACAATAACGGCAACCAATACACCAATCATAATCTATCACTACAATACCGTCTTTTTCCTTCCAAGTGGCCCCTACCGGACATACATCAACACATGGGGGATTTTCACAATGATAACATTGGGTCCCGAGATAAAAATGCCCGGCAGCAGGCACTTCATGATAAAAATCATCGTCCGACTCTTCAAAATTGAAGTGCCCGTTTTTCATTTCATGAATTCTGATATATTGCATCTGAGAATCCCGATCCTGGTTATTTTCTTTCACACAGGCATTTACACAGTCCATATAACCCTGGCATTTAGAGATATTAAAAGCATAACCGTAAAGGACATCTTTGACAGGGCCCTGGGTTGACATATCAATCCGTTTTCCGTGATTAAGCTCGTATAACCGCTGCAATCTATTGACAGTCTCCTTTTTTTCATCATCTGTCATCAACCGGTAATTCCCTTTAAAAAACTCCTCCCATTTCAGTTGGGCGTTTTCTTTTTTATTATCGGTGGCCGTGACACTACACGCTGAATTGACCAATCCGGCACCCGCTAACAGGCCTCCGGTCAATTTCTGAAGCATTTGCCGCCGGCCGGTTTTTTTATTCATAGACTGGTCAAAGCCATCCTGCTTGCCACAAGCACAATTGCCTGAGCTACAGCCGGTCTGGTTGGTGGTTTTATTTTCTTTTTGGCTCATAACTTAATCCCCTTTTTGTTGTTGTAACTTAACTGTATTCAGTCTGGCCGGCCACCTTGAATCGAATGATGGTTTGTGCGGGTCATGACAGTTTACACAGGTACGTATCACCTTTGGCGGAGCCCATCCACCTAAACGCTTGCCATGAGCCCCTCCTACCCAATCCTTATATTGCTTTGTGTGGCATTGTCCGCACAATTGATAACTATGATTAACCGATAACGGCTTTCCGGTCAGGAAAGTCAAATGATCGGGATTTTTTTCGCTATGGCAAGTGGCACAGTTCATCACATCTTTGCCGGCATGCGAAATTTTGACATTCCAGTGGGCTTTTCGGTCTTCCGGTTTTCTTTTTTTCTGTAATTCCGACAAGGGTTCGGAATGACAATTAGTGCAGGGAAAAGATTTAATAATACTATGTCTTTCGGGAACGTAAAACAATTCACTTCCCGAAACTTCTGCTACCACTTTCCTTACCTCTTTTAAGTCCTCTTCGATACTAACTTCATAAGTGATTGAATCCCGATGTGCCTGTCCTATATTTTCCAGGATATTGTGCGACTTCTCTTCCTGGTGCGGTTTATCGGTACAGGCATAATAACTGATGATGGCCGCAAAGAAAAGCGAAATCCTGTTGATAGTGGAAAGTTTTATCATCCGTTAATTATTTAAGTTTTCTAAAACCGAGCCCCTATCCCATTGCATGGAATCCCATTGTATTTTACCGGCAGCCGGGACATGGCATTGGCGACAGTTTATTCTCGAAGGATGCGATACTCTAATTTCCTTTGGCGCTGCAGGCCCAGCGTGGCAGGCCAGGCAATTTTCCCTCATTTGCAAAGTATGAGGAATGGTTGGCGGACTTCCGGTCAGGGCGGCATTATGAATATCAGGATGGCGGTATTTTTCCCAATCCGAAGACTTGAACCTGGAAGTAGTTTTGGCGCTGACATGGCATTGCTTGCAATTAAGCATTTCAGGATGAGGTGTTATTGGCGCGTAAGCATTAAACTTAGGAACAAACCCTCCATTTTCATGACATTGCAGGCAGGTATTCCCGCCAATTCCTTTTTCGGAAACCAGTGGATGAGGTATCATGGGTGGCGCTCCAGGGAAAGCGCGATTTTCGTAGTAAACCTCCAGGTTTCTCTGATTTTCTACGGCCTCAGGCATCAGCGTATAATCCAGGGCATCGGCAGATCTGCGAAAAACCCCGGTCTCAGATGGGATCGAGGGGATATCGACTGTAGTCCCAGCCGCTAACCTTGCCTCCTCCTGGCTACTGAGATAGCTTACATCGGCAATAATAATTACCGATATTGTCAAGGCAATAAAAATGAAAATGGTGAATTTTCTTTGTTTAATTACCATAAAATTCTAGTTTATCACATTTACCTTTTCAAGCTTTACCGCACATTTTTTATAATCCGGTTGTTTGGAAATGGGACAGAAAGCATCCAGGGTCAAATCATTGATGAGCAGTGATTCATCAAAAAACGGAACGAAGACCTGTCCCTTTGTTGGTTGTCCTCTTTCATGGACAGAGGCAGGCAACTCTATCTTGCCTCGTCTGGATATAAGTCGCACCTGATCCCCATTTTTAATACCCATAGCTTTTGCATCCTGTGGGTTTATTTCAACATAGCTGCGAGGCATCGCCTGATGTAACACGGTAATTCTTCGGGTCATTGACCCGGTATGCCAGTGCTCCAAAACCCGCCCTGTATTCAGCCAGAATGGGAATTCCGTATCCGGAATTTCCGGTGGTGCCTCATAAGGGCGCGCCCATATCCACGCTTTCCGGTCCGGTTTACCGTAAAAATCAAAGGAGTCACCTTCACAGGCCGGATCGTGTTTTGCATGAAAACGCCATTTTGTTTCCTTTCCTTCCACAAAAGGCCACTGCAAGCCGGGCGCCTGTTTTAAAGCTTCATATGGTGCCATGCCATGTTTTTTCCCTTCGTGAAAGCGGGTATATTCCTTCCAGATTTCTTCGATATGATTCTCCTTGCTCCAGGGAAATAATTCATTGAATCCCATTCTTCGGGCCACTTCAATTATTTGCCAGGTATCACTCATGGCTTCCCCCGGGGCGTCCAGCATTTGCTCAAAATGTTGCGTTCTTCTTTCTGAATTTCCAAACATCCCCTCGCGTTCGACCCACATGGCGGAAGGCAATATTACGTCAGCTATATCAGTAGTAGGTGTCGGATAGATATCCGAAACCACAATAAACCTATCATCTTTTTGTACTGCATCTCTGTATCGGTTAAGTTTAGGCATCGTTACCATCGGGTTGGTAACCTGTATCCACATGAATCTTATATCTCCCCGGTCAAGCGCCCTAAACATTTCTACTGTATGGTAAGAAGGTTTGGAAGGAATTCTTTCAACGGGGACCTTCCAAATTTCGGCTGCCATCTTTCTGTCCTTTTCGTTGGCAACCACCCCATGTGGTAATTTGTGCGTCAAAGTTCCAACCTCTCTTACCGTTCCGCAGGCGCTGGGTTGCCCGGTCAAAGAAAACGGGCTATTGCCTGGGGTTGATATTTTTCCGACCATAAGGTGTATGTTATAGATCAGGTTATTGATCCAGGTTCCACGGGTATGCTGGTTGGCACCCATACACCAAAAGGAAGTGACTTTTTTATTAGGATCTCCGAAAAGGGATGCGAGGTACTTTATATCCCTGGCCGAAACACCTGATACCGCCTCTACCTTATCCGGCCTGTAATCCTGCAAAAAAGCTTTAAAATCTTCGAAGGTGATATTGGTGGCCTTGTCTGAGAATTTAAATTTATCTTCCAGCCCATAGCCAATGTTGGTTTTACCCTGTTTGAAGCTGCAATGCTTTTCAATGAAACCCCTATCGATCCAGTTGTTTTCTACCAACTCATAACAAATGGCATTTGCAACGGCCAAATCTCCCTGAGGTCTGAACAATATGGATCGGTCCGCCGCCACGCTGGTTCGGGTGGTTCGGGTAGCGAGGTCTATAATTTTTACATCGGGCCGTTTTAACCTTTGATCCAGTAATCTCGAAAAGAGTACGGGATGCATTTCAGCCATATTGTTGCCCCAAAGGACAAATACGTCGGCATGGTCAATGTCTTCATAACACCCCATTGGCTCATCGAGCCCAAATGAGGAGATAAAACCGGTAACAGCGCTGGCCATACAAAGCCTTGCGTTGGCCTCGAGGTTATTGGTGCCGATGGCTCCCTTCATAAATTTGGAGGCCGCATATCCATCCGGTATAGTCCACTGACCGGACCCGTACATAGAGACGGCATCTTTGCCATGGGTATCAATTACTTCCTTCATTTTGCTGGCAACCAGGTCCAATGCTTTTTCCATGCTGGTTTCTACCAGCTTACCATTTTCCCGTATCAGTGGCCTGGTCAGGCGATCTTTACCATACATAGCCATCACCGAGTGATAACCTTTGACACAACACAACCCTTTATTTACAGTGCTTTTTGGGTCTCCTTTGACGGCTACGGCTTTTCCATCAGACACGCCGATCAGCAACCCACATCCCACCCCACAAAACCTGCACGGTGCCTTTTTCCAGTTGATCAACCCCTTTGGTAAACCCTTCAATTGTTCTTCGGCAAAAACAATTCCGGGAAACATACTGGCAGCCGCTGACATGGCCGAAGCTGCGGCGAGTTGTTTCAGAAACTTCCTTCGATTAGTTGCCGTTTTTCTCATACTGTTTATAGTTTTAAGATGGGTCAGATTCTTTGAAGCCGGAAACCAATGTCAGATGGTCCATGCTTTCAATGCTGTAGATCCGATTTAATATATCTTCTTCCTCCTTTTGGTCAGAGGAATCTGTTACCAAAACAAAAATGTCCTTGTTCTGGGCCGGAATAACCTCACAGGATGGCAATGACTTAAGTGCCGCCTCCAGCGCTTTTTGTTGCCCTTCGTGAGGAAACACCAAATAGCTTTTTATTGGCATAGTTGTAATTTTTAGTTTGTATACTAATGTTTTCCATCATCTTTTGCGATCGTAAAAAACGTCGGTTTGATGGTAATCATGGTCCAGGCCCAATTGCTGGTGGCATCCCTATCCCCACCTCTCAATACTTCCATTGTTTCGGAGCCAAACATCTGCGAATACCCCAACTTAAAATTGATCAACTTGCTGAAATTGTAATCGAACACCACATCGACTTCTGTGCCCAGGTATTTATCCATTCCCACATTTTCCTGTGTGTCCATAACCCCTTCTTCACTAAAAAACAGGTGGAGATCAAAAGTGGCATTCACCTTGGCAATTTTGGATTTCACCTGAAACAAATAGTCCTGCAACCCAACGCTATTCGCATGATTGCCCACATAGAAGTAATCCATCAGCCCGTTGAACTTATGGTTTGTGCCATAAAAGGGATTAAATGCATTGTTTTCACCATTTGGGTTTACTTCGTCATTGCCGGAGATTAACTCTGCCCCTACCAACGCCGAGGTTTTATCCGTGATCATGTACCTGACATCAAAGCTGGCTAAGGTGGCATTGATTTTAGTCTCATTCGTCGGTTCCTTGCCAGTTTGGAAGTAAAAAGCCAAATGGCTGTCAAACCTACTGTCTTTAAAGCCAAGGCGACTTCCAATTGTTTGGCTGAAATAGGTTTTATAATCATCGGGATCACCGCCCTGCAACCCATTATTTAAGAATAAAACACTACCTGTGATTTTTTCAAAGTTTTTATGGGCCCACAGGTATTGGAAAGTTTTGTAACTATTGGGGACGGAATAAAATGAGGTAGTCGATTGGGGGCCATTTTGGTTAAAGGCGAGTCCAAGATCCACTTTCAGGCCGTTGTCTTCATACTTGACAATAGCGCCATCATGACTTCTTGCCTGTTGCAGCCAACCTACATTGCCAAATATGCGATGGTCATCCAGGATTATTTCCTGCCTTCCCATCTTTAATGAAAAGCGATCTGATAACATCACTTGTCCCCAGGCTTCATGTAACGTCGTCAGCTCACCGTCGTCTGTCACCAGCTGAGACTGGCTACCCCATGTCCGCACGTCCTGAAGTGTTATCTTAACCGTGAATTTTTCGCTTTTGTAGTCAAGATTAAGACGGCTACGCTGATCAATAAAAAAGGCAGTGCGTTGATCTTCTTCCGCCAGCGCACGGAACCCATGCCGGTATTCCGCTCTGGGTCTGATTTCTCCTGAAAGTGTAAATTGGGCATAGCTACCAAAGGTCATGGAACAAAAAACAAGTAGCAAAATTGGCAATCTATAGTTTCTCATCGCTGTCATTTAGTTTCTCTCAATACTAGAATTACTGGCTGGCATTTGAGGTGACTTGAATCACCCCGAAAAATGATAAAAATCAGTATTTATGAATAGGCATTACAAAGCCAGATATTTTAGACAGAAGCTATTCCGGCAGTCTGATTTGTTTATTTGAAATCCGCCGAATTTTTAGCAGGAAGGTAGATCGCGAACTTATTTCTTCAAAAATGGATTATGATACATATATCCTGCTTTCAGATGATATGAAAAAAATTGTTACCAGTGTTTTACTTTCCGCATTACTTCTTCCCTGGCAACATCACATAATGGCTCAAACAACAACCGACACGCTCCAAAATCAGCAAACCGGCATCTTTTTTTATGGTGGCATTGGTCCTGCCATTCCGTTGGGAGACTTTGGGGATGAAAGAGAAAGCGGCTTCGATCTTAATACTGCTATAGAATACCGCTTTCCCAATCGTTTTATGCTACGAGGCATGTTTGATTTTTCAAATTTCAGATTTAACCCGGGCGCGATAACACAGAATATTGATAACCAGGATTTTGAGATCGGAGGATCCAATAATTTAATTTCTTTGCTGGTTTCGGGAGGCTACTACCTCTCACTTGGCCGTTTTACCCCGTACGGATTCCTGGGGGCCGGGGCATCCTTTGTCTCCCACCCGACGGTGGACCTGGATTTATCTGGTAATGTGATTGATATTGACCAGGAAGTGAGTGCTCATTTTAGCCATGTAGCAGGTTTAGGAGTTGATTTTGCTTTAAATCCGCTAACAGAAGAAGAGATAGCCGATAACAAAGTCAAGACGGTCTATATTATTTATCTGGAGTCATTTTATACCAGAATACCCGCTACCACAGACCTATCCGCACACAAATTCAATCTGCTCTCACTGAACATCGGCATAAAAACCCATTTTTAATACTTTCCAATTAGTGGAATGAGTGAGCTTCGTGCAGTTTGTTTATGCAAACCGCTCTATAAACATAAAAATGGCCGCCGGCATTAATTACCAGCGGCCATTGATCTTTTTAAATATAACCGTTAATAATAGCGATAACGCGGTGGCTCATTGCCGCTGATACGTACATAAAGGTTTGCCTTGGCTTTATGGTTGCTTAGATGGTCATGAACTAACAACATGCCTTCTAAACGGCTCATTTTATTACCGGAAAAGCTTTGTGTCTCTTCTTCCAGCAGTTGCTGGTCAGACATCCCTTTCATAATTTCCCATGTCTCCTCCAAGCTGGTCTTGACCATATTCTTGACATCGTCTTTACTCATGCCTGAGACATCTACCGTTGGCGGCGGGCCGTCGGGTTTAACATCTTTTAAAAACATGTTGGAGATTACCTTTGAGGAACCTCCGATGTGAACCAGCTGCTCAGCAAATGACCGGACACTGTCATGAGGCTTGTAATTGTATTGATCTTCCGGCATGGCGTCGGCCAATTCCATTAATTGAGAAATAGCCTCGGTCCATACAGGAGCGTGACCCTCAACAATTTTGTAGGTCGGAACACTTTCCCCGGCTTCCTGTGTATCACTCTCCTTCGTAGGGGCAGCACAATAGGATAAAACCAATGCCAGACTCAGCAGGCATGCGCAGTTAAATAATGTTTTCATATTAGATAAAGTTGGTTAAAGGTAATAACAAGATAAGGAATTAATTGCTGAACTAAATGCGTGAGTACCAGAAAAATGCGTGTGTCAACAGGAAAAATGCCCCTCTTATTCCCTGTGATTTGTCGCTTTAATAATTTTCCCGAAAGCGTCAATTATCTGTTGTCCGGTCGCCGTATTGTTATCAATTTCTCCGTCAAAATCAAACGTCTTTTCCATAGAAAGGGTATTCATCGCCAGGATGTCGCTATCCGCCATTTTGATTTGCTGTGTGTTATCTCTGGTTTTTACCCTGTCGAGGCAAATTTCGGATTTGGTTATGATTTTAATAAGTTTTACGTTAAAATCCGCCTGCAACTGTAATAGCATCTTGTCAAAGGCATCGGTCAGGCCGGTGGCCTCAAATATCACTTCATCTTTCTGCTGCAAACATTTTCTCACGGCTTTCTCGATTGCTTCAAATACCTCCAGGATATAGGTGTCATTGTCATAATTTCTTTCATTTTTGAGCCTGAGCGCTATGGCTTCAACCGGTAGAAAAGGCATGGAAAAATGGTTGCTCAGGAGGTTCCCAATAAACGTTTTTCCACTTCCTTTTGGGCCAATTAATATGTAGATTTTTTTTCCTGGTTGCATGGCTGCTTTCCCAAACTAAATATCCATACATTTTTTCTCTCTTCAAACAAAATTCATTTCAATATTAAAGATGTCATTTGTATGCGATCAATACCATGGAATTACCATCGGGATCCTTAAAACCCAACGCGTAACAATCATTGTTTTCCGTCACATCTTCAAGCAATGAGCCCCCGTTTTCCGGAATTTTTTGTTTGTAGTCATCCAAACGGTCGACAATAATATCAAACTGATGCCGATTCTGCCTTGCCGTATTGCGGGCGATTTCCGCAGGGCACATCAACATTTTCATCCCACCAAATTTCCCCTCGTAAAGTATACCTCCATATTTCGGAACTTTAGTAAACCGAACCTCAAATACTTCCCGGTAAAAATTTACCATCTCTTCCATGTTGGTGACGGCGATGGTGAAGCCGCTAATTTGATAGTCGCTGTTTTCCATATTTTGTGCTATTAATAAAGGTGTATAAAATGGCATGCATATCCAGGCGATTAAAACATACTTCATTGCAAATTTTAATTTTACTTTTTACATTGGTGCAGGCTCAATGACGGAACATTTAGTGGCCAAAGGATCAAATTTAAAGACCGTTCTTTCAACTTATCGACCGAACTGATCGGTTAGGACCAATTATTTGAGTATGCGTCAACAACAGCTTTTTCAATTAATGTCCATATTATTGGTAGCCGGAGGGGTCCAGGCCATTTTTCTGGGCATTTCCATTTTTCGCGCTAACAGAACTTTTCAAAACTTCCTGCTGTGCACCCATCTTATTGTATTTGCCATTTTTATCATATTGCCTGAGATCTATAAATATTATGTGGTTCAATTCCCGCACATAACCGCCGCTTATTTTCCATTTATGCTTTTGATTGGCCCCAGTGTCTATTTGTATTGCCTTGGATTCCTGACAAAATTGCGTTTGTCGCGGGCACCGGTCCACATCCTTCCTTTTGTTATCAACTACCTTTACCTTATTCCCTTTCTGACGAAATCAGCGGCAGAGAAAAGAATCATCAACCAATCGGTGATGAGTGAGGGTATTCCAACCGATTTTAAAATCATGTGGGGAATTTATTGTATTCACATTTTGATTTACCTGTATGCTGCCGCGAGGGCTCTTGGCGAGACAAAACAAATGAATCACTTAAAGAAGCGTTTCAACATACAGGTAAAATGGATGCGGAAAATTTTGCGCCTGAACTTTCTCATCTGGGGATTGTATTTTGTGTTTTTTCTGATCTATCAAGCTGGCATTGATATTAAATACTATAACTATTGGACTTATTTCTTTGGTTTTAGCCTGTCGATAGGGGTTTATTCATTTGGTTATTCGCTAATTAAACATCCCGCGATATTGACTTACGGTAATCCTAAAGCACCAAAATACACCCATAGCGGCCTCAATGAACACAACGCCGAAAATCAGTATCAAAAATTGCAGGCTTACATTGAGTCGACCAGGGTTTATACAAATGCCGAACTTTCTTTGAGCGATTTGTCGAATGCCCTGGGTTTATCTTCTCATCAATTGTCTCAGATCATCAACCAGTTTGGTAACAACAATTTTTATGATTTTATCAACGGTTACAGAATAGCCTATGCCAGGGAGTTGCTTCAGACAAAACCTGACCTAAATGTATTGGAAATCGCCTATGACGCAGGTTTCAATTCGAAAAGCACCTTTAACCTCGCCTTTAAAAAGTTCACCGGTCAGACACCTACTCAATTCAGGCAGGTTAATTCTTAAATTGTCTTTCAGGCAATTTTCAAAGCAATAGTAATCATGTCTGTAAAAGACTTTTCCCGGTCCTGCGCCGAAGATGCTTCCCCGGTCAGGATGTTATCACTTACGGTAAGCAACGACAGGGGGGATACCTTAAATCTCGCTGCCAGCGTGTATAAAATAGCCGTTTCCATTTCAACACACAAAACGTTATGTGCGGCCAGTATTTCCCAGCGTTGAGGGTCATTGGGGTGATAGAACAGGTCTGTGCTAAAGATGTTTCCTACGGTGGTCTTTATGCTCATCTCGCCGGCCACTTTTTGTGCGGATTGCAGCAGTGAAAAATCCGCCAGTGGCGCAAAGTCCAGGCCATTGAAAGTACTTCGGTTAATGTTGGAGTCTGTGGAAGCTCCCATGGCAACTACTACATTGCCAAGCGCCAATCCGGGTTGAATACAGCCACATGTCCCGACTCTAATGATCTTCTTGACACCGTAATCAACGATCAATTCATTCAAATAAATGGCAGTGCTTGGCATGCCGATTCCCGTTCCCATCACAGATACGCTTTTACCTTCAAACCCGCCCGTATAACCATACATACCCCGAATTTCATTAAAGCATACTGCATCCGCTAGCATTGTCTCCGCAATATGCCTTGCCCGTTTGGGATCTCCGGAAATCAGTACTGTTTCGGCGATATCACCAGGATTAGCTGCTATGTGTAGGCTCATAGGATGGACGATTGATTTTGGTCGGGTTTAAATAGAACCATTGTGTGCGATACCCACTTCTTCATGGTAGTTTATAAAAGTGGCTAGTAAAGGCTTTGCAATCTGCCCAGACATTTTGCAAAGCCCGCTTCAAAACATTGGCCGGCGGGAATATTCCCGAGCCAGCAGCTAAAAACCAGCCATCAAAAATCAATTAAGCATTCTGCTTTTTGATCAAATTCAAAGCTGAGCCAGCACGGAACCATTCTATCTGCCCCTCGTTATAGGTATGATTGGCCAGGATTGTATCTTCAGAGCCATCAGCGTGTTTGGCCACGATCGTCAAAGGTTTACCGGCACTAAATTCTTTCAAATCCACAAAATCCAGCGTATCATCTTCCTGTATTTTGTCGTAGTCGGCCTCGTTGGCGAAAGTCAGTGCCAGCATGCCCTGTTTTTTCAAATTGGTTTCGTGGATTCTGGCAAAAGACCTTACCAATACGGCGATTACCCCCAGGTGTCTTGGTTGCATGGCGGCGTGTTCACGTGATGAACCTTCTCCATAATTCTGATCTCCTACCACAATGGTTGGAACACCGGCAGCCTTATAGGCTCTTTGAACATCAGGCACGGCTCCATATTCTCCGGTTAATTGATTTTTAACATTGTCGGTTTTATCATTGAAGGCATTAACAGCACCGGTAAGCGTATTGTTGGAAATATTATCCAGGTGTCCCCTGAATCGCAACCACGGTCCGGCCATGGAAATGTGATCGGTAGTACATTTACCTTTGGCTTTGATCAGCAATTTGGCGCCGTAAATGTTTTCTCCGGTCCAGGGTGAAAAAGGCGTTAGTAATTGAAGCCTTTTGGAGTCGGGGTTCACCGATATAGTGACCGACGAACCATCTTCAGAAGGTGCTTTAAAGCCGGGATCCTCGACATCAAATCCCTTTTCCGGCAATTCATCTCCCTTAGGCGGGTCCAGCATCACTTCTTCGCCACTTTCATTGACCAGCTTATCAGTGATAGGATTGAATCCTAAATTTCCGGATATCGCTATGGCAGCCACTATTTCCGGAGAAGCCACAAAGGCATGTGTATTGGGGTTGCCGTCGTTACGTTTGGCAAAATTTCTGTTAAAAGAGTGAATGATGGAGTTTTTCTCTCCCTGGTCGGCTCCGCTCCTGGCCCATTGGCCAATGCAGGGACCGCAGGCATTGGTAAATATCTTGGCATCTAACTTTTCAAAGGTTTCTATATATCCATCTCTTTCAATGGTATACCTTACCTGCTCGGAACCCGGATTAATGCCAAATTCAGCCTTGGTTTTCAACCCCTTCTCCAGTGCTTGCTCGGCAATTGAGGCGGCCCTGGATATGTCTTCATAGGAAGAATTGGTACAGGATCCTATCAATCCCCACTCGATCTTTTCCGGCCAGCCGTTTTCTTTCAGCGTACTGGCCATTTCAGAAACCGGCGTAGCCAGATCCGGCGTGAAAGGACCATTGATATGTGGTTCCAGTTCTGACAGATTAATCTCGATTACCTGATCAAAATATTGCTCGGGATTGGCATAAACCTCGGGATCTCCAGTTAAGTGCTCCCTAATGCCATTAGCCAGATCAGCTACCTCTGCCCTTCCGGTAGCTCTCAGGTATCTTTCCATAGAATCATCATAGCCAAAAGTAGAAGTAGTTGCACCTATTTCAGCACCCATATTACAAATTGTACCTTTTCCGGTACATGACAGGCTTCGTGCTCCTTCTCCAAAATATTCTAAAATCGCCCCTGTACCTCCTTTAACGGTAAGTATACCCGCTACTTTCAATATGACATCTTTAGAGGCGGTCCAGCCATTTAGCTCACCGGTCAATTTAACGCCAATTAATTTGGGGTATTTTAATTCCCATGGCATGCCTGCCATTACATCAACCGCATCAGCTCCTCCGACACCGATAGCCAACATGCCCAACCCACCGGCATTTACAGTATGAGAATCCGTACCGATCATCATACCGCCGGGGAAGGCATAGTTTTCCAAAACTACCTGGTGAATAATACCGGCTCCGGGCTTCCAGAATCCAACGCCGTATTTGTCAGACACTGTTTCCAGGAAGTTAAATACCTCATTGCTGGTGTTCAGGGCATTTTGCAAATCAGCAGCTGCCCCGATTTTTGCCTGGATCAAATGATCACAGTGCACTGTTGTAGGCACCGCGGTTTTCGCTTTCCCGGCTTGCATAAACTGTAATAAGGCCATTTGAGCCGTAGCATCCTGCAAAGCTATCCGGTCAGGACCAAAATCCACATAGTCCACACCCCGCTTATAAACTTCCGTCGGGTCTCCTTGTGAAAGATGTGAATACAATATCTTTTCCGCCAACGTAAGTGGTTTCCCTGTCAACGCTTTTGCTTTGTTTATCCGTTCGCCTATGTTTTCATAAACGGCTTTTATCATATCAATATCGAAGGCCATATTTTATTTATTAATGTTGCTACAATGATTCATAAAGGTAATTATTTTCAATAATTATCATCAATTACTTTTTCGAAATTTATTACTATCGATAATTTATAAATGTTATAAATTATCATCCCGTGATGACCGGTATGGCTGAGGCAAATGGTTATCTTTCAAGGATCCCTCCTCAACTGGCAAACTGACATTTTCGCCTAATCACTTCAGGATTTAATACAAAATTACACAATTAAGGTGTTTTAAATATAAAAAATATACAACTATTTTGTATTTAGTATAAATATTTAATAATACATTATGTATTTTTAAAAATCATATACCAAATGATATCATATATGAATCCTTTATATCAAATTGATAGCATTGACAGCGCTATCCTGTCCTATCTGGCTGAAGATGGCAAAATGCCCTACACAGAAATGGCTAAAAAAATTAGTGTTTCTCACGGCACTATTCACCAAAGAGTGAAGAAAATGGAAAAAATGGGGATCATTCAAAAAACATCAGTGGTGATAGATTATAATAAATTAGGTTATAAATTAACCTGCTATCTGGGTGTATTGGTGAATAGCGGATTGAACATTGACAAGGTTTGTCAGGAACTAAAAAATATTCCGCAAATCACGGTTGCCAATATCACCAGCGGTAAATTTAATATTACCTGCAAAATTCGCGCTTTAGATGCCGACCACGCCAAGCACATTATTCAAAATATTCATTCTATTGACGGCGTAATCCGTACGGAAACTACCGTGTCTTTTGAAGAATTTATCAATAGCAAGGATCAGTTGATACAGGAGATTGCGAAATGAGTGTGGGAGGAGTGTGTATTCTAAGTTAAAGTCAATTAAATCAGTACAATTTTAGGCTGCAAATTTAAAAGTTTCCACATAGGGTGTTTGCCTTTTTATTACGGCAAACACTCTTGCTATTAATTTGTTTTTGACGATATTTTTAGCATTCATTGGGTGTTTTCCTTCAGCTACTCTTCTTTGGTAATACATTCTTATTTCTGGGTTATGTTTAATGGCAGAGACCGCACAATTACTCAATAAGCTTTTCATTTGTTTATGGGCCATATAGCTGATTTTTGTTTTTCCTTTGCTGTTTCCGGATTGATTAGGAAATGGTGCGGTGCCAGCATAACTAGCAAACTTTCTCCAACTATCGAATTGGGTGAATCCATGGGTTAGGATAATCATCATTAATGCGGTTTGTGGTCCAATGGATTTAATACTGGTGATCAGATCAAATTGCTGTTGAAGGGTTTTATCCTGTTTTAACAACCTGGAGATCTCAGCCTGTATATGTTTGATTTCTTCGGTCAACTGTGTAATCATTCTTTCCAATGATTGTAGCATTACCGCATTTTTTGTGTCGGTCAAAAAAGCTTGATATTCATGTAAGCTCATCTTCATACCAGCACGTTCCTTAACCAATCGATTTCTGTAATTGACTAATTTTTTAAGCTCGATAACGGTTTTTGAAGGCATTACATAGCACTTTATCTTCTCTTTTTTTTCGTAAATGTACTCGGCTATACCTTGGGCATCCATTTTATCACTTTTTCCCCGGACTATTCCTCGAGAACGTTTTAATTGTAATCCTCCTAGCAAAGTAAATTTATAACCCTTAGCATTTAAATACTTACTGACAGGTAAAGAGTACAGGCCTGTATGCTCCAAGCCAAATAAAACATCTGAATATGAACACAATCCCAGGCCTTTAAGCCAATCTATCATTGATCGAAAGCCCTTTTGATGATTAATAAATCTTTGATATTGACCAGTAGGATAAAGGAATACATCCAGGTGAGATTTGCTAACATCAATGCCAATAAAATATTGAAAATACATAACTTTATAGTATTAAAATTAAAAATCAGTTGCCTGCACTACTACCTTTAGAAGGTCTGCTAACCTAAAATTCTAATTGGTTCAGAAGGCAACTCTTAAGAAGAATGGGGACTAATACACACTTTAGGCCTTAATCCTGGAGTGTGGGAAAGTTCACCCCATTCTTCTTTAAAGTTATTCACTATCTAATTAATTTAATATGTATATGTTGATAACTTAAAAGTTACCAACATACCCACATTGCAATAACAATTATCTTTGTTTAGTTATATTTTGTAAATCTAAAGGAGTGTGGGTGTGAGTGCGGAGGGGATTGTTTACCTTTCTTGTATATGGTTATTATAACACCTCTATCGCCTTTGTGTCATTGCCTGAACGAGTGCGATTATGTTAGGTCCAGTCTTTGACTGAAGCTGGAAATGTGGGAAATGAGTTTGAAGAAGGTTGTTTATTAATCTATAATTACCTATATTTAGATATATCGAATAAACTATGAATTTAATTGATGTGTACAAGGCATTGGCAAATAAGACCAGGTTGGATATTCTGGAGTGGCTCAGGGAGCCGAGGAAACATTTTAAAGGATATACGCTTGATTATGACGTTGACCAACTCGGTGTATGTGTAGGGGATCTGACCAAAAAATCCGGGTTGTCACAATCTACTGTGTCCAATTATCTGAAAACCCTGGAAAAGATAGATTTCCTGATAGCGACAAGAGATGGGCAATGGACACATTACAAAAGAAATGAAGCTTCTCTGGAGACATTTAAATCATTGATCAATAAACATTTATAGTTTATGTTTTTGGTTTATATATCGATAATTCTAAATATTTATAAATATAATTTACCCGCGAATGCATTTTTAATAACTAAACAACAATAACATGTACATCATAACCTGGAAGTATGTTACCAACCATCCCAATGCCCAACAATTTGAATTTGCTTATGGGAGCAGTGGCGGTTGGTGTGCGTTATTCAAACAATCCAGCCACCACCGTGGCTCCTATCTCTACAAAAGTGATAAAACGGCCTACACCTACTTCCTAATAGACATGTGGGATACTGCCGAGCATTATGAAAAGTTTAAAAAACAACATAAGACCAAATGGGAAGATCTTGATATCCGTTTTAAAGGTCTGTACGACCAGGAAGAAAAAATTGGCACATTCCTTTCTTTGGATTAGCTGACAGCCGGCATGCGTTTCTCGCTTACTGCAAGCTGCGTTTTGACCGGAATTATTAAAGAATATCTGGAAGAATTCGAAATTGTTTTATAGATTGAAACAGTAACTTTAACCATCAATACCGGTAAGTTCCAGTGATGAAAAATTTTTTACACTAACCACAAACCAATGAAAAGTTCCAGACGAAAATTTATACAATCAGCCACAGCCGCAACTGTCGGCGCTTTGGCCGCCAGTTGTAATCCCCAAAAAGCACCACTTGAAGATGCAGCTACCAGTGAAGACTCAAAGCCCCCCTCTCCCATCAGACATAATCCTATCGGCGTGTCGACCTATTCATTTTGGCAATTTAATGGCCCCAAAGAAAATGTCTCTATCGAAAGCTGTATTGAAAAAGCTGCTGCTATGGGATTTGATGGGATTGAATTGCTGTTGGTACAAATGACTTCCGAAGAAAATGGTTATTTGCAGGCGCTAAAAAAACGCGCCTTCCACAGTGGCCTGGATCTATGCGGGTTTTCTACCCATCAAGGTTATTTACGCCCTGACAAAAGTTACCGGGATGAAAATATCCAAAAGACCATACACCAGATTGAATTGGCCTATAAACTCGGTATTCCCACCATGAGATTAAATACCGGGCGCTGGGGAACTACCAAGTCATTTGATGAATTGATGGCTAACCGCGGCATTGAACCTGCTATAGAAGGTTACACGGAAGAAGATGGGTTCAAATGGGTGATTGATTCGATTACACAATGTTTATCAAAAGCTGAAGAATGCGGTGTGGTACTGGGACTTGAAAATCATTGGGGGCTTGGAAGAACCGCTGCCGGCGTCAAGAGAATCGTCGACGAAATTGACTCTCCCTGGCTGAAAGTTACCCTGGATACCGGCAACTTTCTGGAAGATCCCTATCAACAATTAGAATCACTGGCCTCCGATACTTTTCTCATGCAAGCCAAGACCTATTATGGCGAGGGGAAATGGTATACCCTGGACCTGGACTACGCCAGGATCGGTGAAATTATGCGTAACCATAATTACAAAGGCTATATATCATTAGAATTTGAAGGAAAGGAAGATCCAGATATCGCTATACCCAAAAGCCTGGAATTGCTTAGAAAATCTTTTTATTATTTGATCGATTAAAAAACAATCTCCCGGCCACATGCTATTCATTAGTCGGCTGCGCGCTTTGCCGCCGGGAGATTGCTTTGTAAAAGTTAGTGATTATGCCCTCATAACACATTGTCATCATGTCGTGATTTGCGCTCCATGTTTGTCATAACGGCCATGCTTCATTCTATTTTTACAAAATCAAATCCAATTGATTTTCCGTTACCCGATATTTTCGCTTTAAGGTTGTCGCCCTCTAACTGGTAGCTGATTTTTTTAGGAAAGTCATGATCGGGGTTCGAAGAAACAAAGCCGGATTCATTGTACTCAGTTATTCTAAAATATACCGGCGCTTCATTGTGCGCAACTTCAGCCACATAAAAAATATCATTATCCTTCACCAATAGTTTCAGGTTCTCTTTGAATAAGGTATCCTTTGCTTTCAGTGTTACCCCTATACCATTGTATTCGAATGTTGACTTCTTTTCCCATTTTTCATAGGCCTTCTCCCCTGGCCGGGCATCTGTTCTCACCCACGTGCCAAGGATCCATTCCACGGCCTCAAGATTATTTTCCCTTTGTTGACCCGGGACTTGAAAACCAATGGATACCAATAAAGTCCACCATAATGTTAAAGCAACTGGTCTTTTCATCTTTCGGTTTTTTGTTAAAACTAGCACCCAAAATCCGTAAAGTATTGTAAAAAACCGACAGCACTCCAAATTACCTATACAAAAAAAAGTTTGCCATGTTTTGTTGATCAAAAAGATAACGCGACGGATCCTCTCCTGTAAACTCGCGGAAGTTTTTGATAAAATGAGATTGATCAAAAAAACCTGAAGAAAAAGCAAGATCGGTCCAGCTGTGTTTTTTTTCCTTCATTAATTTAAATAGGTAATTGAACCTGATAATCCTTGAAAAAAATTTTGGGGACAGCCCTACAAACTTATCAAAAACCCTCTCCAGCTTACGCTCACTGATATCAAAATGGCTTGTCAGATCTTTGACGGCAATCATACCTTTGCGATCAATTATAAAATTGACAACCCTCTCTGTAAAGACGTCATTGAAACGGTGAGATTTCGTAAAATTCACCAACCATTTATCAACCTCCAGGATTTTTTCATCAGGATCTATGTCTTTTCCAACAAGTGTAATGACATCATTGAGTTGATCTCCCACCTTCGACGCTAACGGTACCACCTTATCGGTCAGCTCCTTCATGTGAAGATCAAATAAGCGGGTCAGGCCGGTTTGCTTAAATTTAATACCTACCATTCCCGACTCCCCGGTATTTTCCAGGAAAAAATGATTACGGAGCTGTCCGGCCATCAGGTTTTTGGACTGGGTCTGCCAATTGCCATCAATATTTATCCTGTATGGCGCTTTATAATGAAAAATAACTTCAGGGAAACCATCGGGAATGATCTTTTCCCTGCAAATATCAGTGCACTTATTTTCAACGACCCAGTAACACTCAATAAAGCTACTGACTTCCCGGCTTGGCTCAAATTGTTTAAACAACATCATAAAAGAAAAAACACTGAATTTAACACATCATCAATGAAGTACCTATGTTATCCTATTTTTTAATCCATTGTTCAACTTTTGATAATGTTAAATATTTTAGCAATTACTAATATATTTAGTATATTGCGTTATGTCCAGAGCAATATTACATCTTGATCTAGATACTTTTTTTGTTTCCTGCGAAAGGTTGGCAAACCCAAAACTGAACGGTAAACCGCTTATCATAGGCGGCACGACAGAGCGCGGTGTGGTATCATCATGCAGCTATGAGGCCAGGGCTTATGGTGTTTATTCGATGATGCCCATGAAACTGGCCAAGCAATTGTGCCCTCATGCGGTGGTTATAAGAGGAAACAGCGGGTTTTATGGTAAATACTCGGATCTGGTAACCGATATCATAAAAGAAAGCGCCCCCCTGTATGAAAAAGCATCATTTGATGAGTTTTACATCGACATGACCGGCATGGACCATTTCTTTGGGTGTTTTCAATGGGCCACGGCACTTCGAAACAGGATTATTAAAGAATCGGGATTACCCATTTCTTTTGGGTTATCTGTTAATAAAACCGTATCAAAAGTAAGTGCCGGAGAAGCAAAACCCAATGGTCAGATTGAGATAAAAACGGGTTTGGAGAAGGATTTTTTAGCACCGCTATCGCTTCAAAAAATACCCATGGTAGGCCCTGTAACCTTTGAGTTGTTAAGAGGTATGGGAGTACAGCATGTAAAAACAGTGCAGAAGATGCCAATGGAGCTCATGCAAGCGCTTTTAGGAGCAAATGGCGTTACATTATGGAAAAAATGCCAGGGCATTGACAACACTCCGGTAATTCCATATCATGAAAGAAAATCAATCGGTATCGAGCGAACTTTTGAAAAAGACACCATCGACCTTAACAAATTGAATAGTATTTTAATCGCTATGGCTGAAAACCTGGCTTTTCAATTGAGAAATGGTCATAAATTAACTTCTTGTGTTATTGTAAGACTCCGATATGCCGATCTGGAATCCGTTTCAAAACAAGCGAGAATACCTTATACTGCCTGTGACGATACATTGATTAGCACTGCCAAGAGCCTGTTCAAATCACTTTATGACCGAAGGTTATCCATCAGGTTGATTGGTGTCAGGTATAGCCGGCTTGTTGAAGGAGGGCATCAAATTAACTTTTTAGATGACACCGAAGAAAAGATAAACCTCTTGCAGGCCATGGATAGGATCAGAAACCGCTATGGACAGGATGCAGTGAAGCTGGCCGTCGCCATGGGTTCCAGGGGAATTGGCCGGGTTAATCCATTCAACGGAAAACCGCCGGGAATTCCTGCGCACCGCAGGGCTTAGCACCTCGTGCCCACCGGCTGACCAAATTAACTCCTCTGTCAAACCACTCACATATCGGGTTATTTATCCCTATGCTTATTTTCCAAAATTGTGAAGTGGAACGTACTCCCCTCTCCCGTCTTAGATTCAACCCAAATCTTTCCCTTATGCATCTCCACTATTTTTTTGCAATGAGCAAGGCCAATACCTGTGCCTTCATACTCCCCCTTGGAATGTAATCGCTGGAAGATAACAAATATCTTTTCCCTGTATTCTTCTTCAATGCCAATTCCCTTATCGGTAAAAGAAAATCTCCAGTATGCCCCCTCTTTACTTGCTGAGATACTGATTTCAGGGGGAGCATCCTTTTTGTGAAACTTGATGGCATTGCTTAGAAGGTTTTGAAAAAGCTGCATCATTTCGACCCGATGAGCATACAATACCGGTAATGTATCTACAGTAATAATAGCCTGATTTTCCCGGATGATTGCATCAAGACTTTGAATTACCTCTTCAGCAAGTGCAGTACAATCTACTTTTTCCAGCGGCCTGTCCTCTTCTCCAAGCCTGGAATAGTTCAAAAGCGATTTGATAAGCGTTCTCATACGATCGGAAGCCTGAGCAATAAAGGTCAGATACTGATCCCCCTCTTTTCCCAGTTTCTTACCATATTCCAATTCCAACAAATGAATGACGCTGGAAATCGTCCGCAATGGCTCCTGTAAATCATGAGAAACAATGTAGTTAAATTGCTCCAATTCCTGATTTTGTGTGTTGAGGGCTTTGTTGATCAATTGTAATCTTTCCTGTGACAATTTTAGTTTTTGAGCCTGATTAATGGTATCTGCGGTTTTAGTCTTCAGGTCGTGAATAGTATATAAACCCGATTGGACAACAATATAAACGAAAGTTGCCCCAAAGAAGAATACTATGCCGGTAAGCAGGTTAAGAATATCCGTAAATCCTTGCCAGACAATGTAAGCGGTTACTAAATATCCCAGAAAGAAAAACACCATTAAATAGAGCAACAGGCGCCAATTTCTGCGATACTTCATGTTAGACAATAGTTTAAATATCCGCCTGGTACCTAAAATAGCCAAAAACATAATAGCTCCTCCTGCCAGGACAAGCGCAACGGTGACAAAAATATCGGTGCTCATACCTTAAAATTTAGCTGGTAAATGTAATAAGAATTTTACAACTAATTGAGTAGCAATGGGTTTCAGTTATTTTTGAAGGTATCTTGAAGCTGGTTATCAATTATAATTGGAAACCCCAAAGCGTAAATCTATGCAAAAACTTCTAACAAATATAAGTCAAATTTGCATTACCGGGTGAATGTTAATTTAAAGTAAATAAGGGTTACACTCAGTAAACTAATGATGACATTGGCTAAAATCACCGGCCAGAGTTGCAAAGCAAAACCATAAATCAGCCAGATAATTGTGCTGATAAATACAATCACCATCATATTTAAGCTTAGGTCGCCAATGCGTTTGGTTTTCCAGGCACGTATTACCTGTGGCACAAAGGTTAAACTACTCAACAAAGCCCCAATGAGCCCCAAGGTTTCTATCCAATTCATCTGTTTTCGAAGTTTTGCCAAATATTGTCATTTTTTAATTAATAACCATACCAATGTAAATCAACTGATATACAAATGCGGATTTTAACAAAAATATTAAATTATGCAACCAAATAGTTGCATTTAAATTTAGATTGTTTATATTTGCAACCATATAGTTGCATTTATTATTCACTTAACCGCATAATAACATGAAAGACGTAATTAAAAAAGAGTATCAGTACAGCCACAAAATTAACAATGTATGGAATGCTATTTCCGATCCTAATGAAATCTCGGCGTGGTTTATCAAAGCAGACTTCAAAGCCGAAGTTGGTTACAAGTACACTTTTACGCACGAACAAACCACCATCAACGGTGAGGTAATTGAAGCCAATCCGGTACATAAGCTGGTCTATACCTGGATTGTTGTGGGCACGGGCGTTGAAACAACCGTATCGTGGCAGCTTCAGGAAAATGAACAAGGAACCCTGTTAACGCTGGAACATTCAGGGATTTCCAATTACCCTACCGAAGATATGGCCGCCACCATGTTCACAAACTTCTCAGGTGGTTGGGACGCCTGCATTACTAATCTGGATAAATTCCTAAAGGAATCAACACATGCCTCATAACTTAAATAAAATCTTTAAATCAATTGCCGATCCAACGAGGCGTGAGATATTTCACTTGCTTGTATTGGCCAGCTCGGCCCTCTCTATCACACAGATTTCTCAACATTTTGAAATCAGTCGCCAGGGCATCACCAAGCATATCAGAATGTTACGGGATGCCGGCCTGATCGACATGACGGAGAAAGGGCGTGAACATTTCTGTCTGGCCAATGTAAAGCCCTTGAAAGCCATACAAGATTGGGTGCAACTCTACGAACGCTTTTGGGACAATAAGCTTAAAAGTCTTGGAGATCATCTGGATCAGAAAAACAAGTAATTATTATTAATTAAAGAAATCATGAATAAGATACTATCATTGTTTATCGTGGCAGCCTGCCTGCTCGTAAGCTATCGTACCAGTGCTCAAACCGGGCTGACTGACGCAGACCGGGATTTCGCTTACAACCATCTGAAGCAATCGCAAAAGCAACTTCAGAAAGCCGTGAAAGGCCTTAGTGACGCGCAGCTTAACTTCAAAGCCAGTCCCGAATCCTGGTCTATTGCGGAATGCGTTGAACACCTGGCCATTTCAGAGTCAGTCATATTTAGTTTTATCGACGGTAGTCTGAAGACCGCCGCCGACCCTTCCCTGAGAAGCGAAGTAAAGATGACCGATGAACAGATTATTCAATTGACTACCGACCGGTCAACCAAGGTCAAAACGAGGGAGGTATTTGAACCCAAGAATAGTTTCGGATCTTTCCAGGGTGCTTTAGATGAATTCAATAACCGGCGTAAAGGCAGTTTGAAGTATGTAAAATTTACTAAAGATGATCTGAGAAATCACTACTTTGATTTTCCTTTTGGAAAAGCCGATACCTACCAGGTGCTGTTATTTATGTCCGGGCATAGCATAAGACATTTAAAGCAAATTGAGGAGATATTGGCTACACCCACATTTCCGTCATCTTAATTCCTCAGTAACTTGAAATCTGTGAGGGTGCACCGGCTAGCTGCCAGGCACCCTCACTTTGTTTCAAGGCCACGACTATTACAAATTGGCTTTGTCACTGACCGGTCTTTGAAAATACCACTGACCGCATCAAGGTTATCCACTTGCATAGAATTTTCCAAAGTCAACGACTGGTGTAGTTAAGGAATCGATTACTACTTACCTTTCTTATTCCACCGGTATACTATCTAACATTTCTTCCAAACCAGGCCGCAGCAGTTCACTGCCATTTCAGGGACCATAGTTGCCACTTTATATGATGCCGACAACAGTGATATATTTTAACATTAACTTAGAAAAATACAATAACAGATGCTTGAGAAAAAATGGGGATAAATCTTGCTTCCTCTCAAAAACATATAATTTAAAGGATATGTACAATTATTCATTCATCCAAAAAAAAATTGTCGGTGGATAAAGATTAAATTATTATTAATAACATACAATATACTTTACATCGTATAGTGTCTTATTATTTTCCATTAATTTCTCATCAAGCTGTTACAATATCTTTATTCCTAACCTCCCGGTCATTTGTTGGGCGAAAGTGTGGTATAATTCCACACTTTGTCCAACAGTAAAATATACCCACCGACCGTTACCCTAAAGTCATTTTTTTAACAACCCCATTAACGTGCTTAAAACTAATGTTTTAAGATTTAACTGTTCCCCCTTTGAAACAAGAGATTCAATACCACAAACTGTGGAATATATATCCAGACCGTTAGTAATTGAATGGTGTACTATTGCCTGGAATTTGAGTTGCATGGCAGGTAAACCCCGCAAAGGCCTCACATGTATTCACAGCAAGATGCCTTCATGTATGACCCCAAACCATGATAATCCATTCATTTCCCGGTATTATGTTACACTATATTTTCTATAAAAGAACTGCTGGCGATTGATTATTTCCGCATTTTATTATTACATTTGGGACGTCGTTTAGACATGGTAAAAACAACTCGACCCGAGGCCTAAGTTAGATCATCAAAAAGTTTAACCTGTATCTGGAAAACTTTTAATTGCGTCTTTCCAGAATAAGCATTAAAACGTAATGCTACTGTGTTATAAGAAGATTTTTTTTGTAGTGCCAATCCCACGAGCTGGGTTAACGGCAGTTTGAAAAAATAAAATTATTATTTAACCATTCGGGACGATGAGTCGCCGCTTTGTTCCGAATACTAAAACAAGTGATCTTCAACATTTCTGTTTCACATCTGACTTTTCAGGTTATGCAATAGAAACTTCTCTGGTCCAGGTTTAAAGGTAATTGGGAACCTTAGTAATGGGCATTTACGGAGATCCGTTGAGGTCCGCGAGTTGAAGTTAAGAGAGATTACAGCCATGATGAAAAAAATTACACTAACAACACTTTTTCTATTCTTCCTTTATTTCTTTACGTTCGGCAAGGTTTATTATACCTCTCCTACTGGTACCGAGACAGTATTAAGTAAAGTTACCCGCGATAACCCAGCCGACTGGCGCCACATCACGCAAGGTGAGATGGCAAGGCAGCTGCAATGCGGAGACAGTGTCTTACTAAGATGGGATCAGGGTATTTATACCGAAGGTACGAGAATTTACGCTTCGGGATGTAGTGATACCTATGCAGGAGCTATTCATTATTTAAGTGAGCCGGGAGGGTTTGCCATTTTCAGAATTGAAAAATATCCACAGAACAATTCCAGGCACATCGACAGAAAATTAAATCCGGATGGGATTGTAGTCGGTGGGGAAGTTCATTGGAAAACCTCTAACAGAACCGATCCCGTTTCAGGATGGAACACCAAAGGGGCCGACCAGTCAGAGGTAGGAAGGTACGTTTGGATCCGTGAAATAATTATGCAAGGCAACTTCGGGAAGAGCTTTCCCAAAAGAGACCTGGGAAGTATGAATATGCCCTACGGATCGACCGGAGCCAGAGATCCCGGAACCATCGCCGGAAGCCAGAATTATGATAACATGACAGGACTTATCAGCCTTAGGGCCTATGGTGGTCGACTAATTAATTGTATTTTCTGGAATTTGGGGCACAGTGGTATAGGCGTTAATTCCGGATTAAGAAAAGGCAACGCCACCTTCTACGGAAACGTCCTTACCAACATCGGTCATAGTGGCCCTGAAAAAGACCGTTTTCATTCCGTTTACCAGCAATGGCAATCCAATAACAGAGGCCGCTTGATCCATAAGCATAGTATTGTACAGTTTTCGGCCGAGGAGCAACTACAATTATGGGCTCAGAGCGGTATTGATCCTGTTACCGGGGAAAGTAAAGTGGATAAAGTTGACCTGATTGAAAACGTACTTATCAATGGTGGGACCCTCAGCGGTAAAAACCACCCACACCGGATTTCAAGTAACTCCAAGATCGGTGGGTATTCTTACGACAATGACATCAGGTTAATTGGAAATATCAGCTGGCATGACCAGGGTGGAAGTAGCTGGCAAAGTGGTTACTCTTTAAACCTGACCAATGAACGTAGAAATTTCTATTTCAAGGACAATCTATTGGTAGGAAGTGGCGCCATATTCAGAAATGTCAAGAGCATTAAAGAAGTATCCAGTAACACTTTTGTGGCGCTGGACGGAAAGCAGATAAGCTTTGAGGTCAATGTCAACCACGAGGGTGAAGCTTTGTCAGGAGCCCGCAAATGGAATAACAACGCCTTTTATGGCGGTGGCAACGTTCACTATTCCAGATGGGATCATGATAAGGCGCGACGGTCATATGATAAAATCAGTTTTAAGGCCTGGCAAAATAAAGGTTTTGACAAAAACAGTAGCTACTCGGAAGAATTGCCGGGTGATATGATCAAGTATTTCTCGAACGAATATCTGCAATATTATGACACCGACTGGAGAGGCCATGTAGTAATACTTAATTTTTCCGGCCAAAACAAGAAATATATTGACGTCAGTAAATTCGGACTCAATGAAGGAGACAAATTCCGGGTCATTGATGTTCAGAATATAGCCGGGGATTTAACCAGTAAATACCTGTATGAAGGTCTTTACAGCGGATCCAACGGATTTGTTGAAATTGATATGATCAACCACAATGACAACAATGTGGTAAAGGACCCTACCGGAGAGATGGTTGGACCATTTGGTACTGATAAAAGGTTTGGCACTTATTTGATTGTAAGGGTTGAAAGGGGTAGTCAAAAAGTCAATGAGATGCCTGTGGCCGATGCCGGGGAGGATCAAAAAATAACACTTCCTAAAAATAGCATTGTTATTGATGCCTCTGCCAGTGAGGATCCCGATGGAGATATTACAGCTTATTCCTGCGAGAAAGCTTCCGGCCCTGATAGCTTTAAGATAGACGATAGCGATACGGATCAACCTAAGATCAGTGAATTGTCTGAAGGTGTCTATACATTTAAAGTAACGGTAACTGATAACAACGGTGCTTCCGCATCGGATGAGGTAAAAATCACCGTTGATCCGGGCAAACCGGAAAACCAGGATCCTATAGCCGATGCAGGTCCTAATAAAACCATCACCCTGCCCAACAACACCATCATACTTGATGGCTCTGACAGCGATGATGGAGACGGTGATATCGAAAAGTATGAGTGGACAAAATTGAGTGGTCCCTCTCCTATCGATATAGACGGAGACGACACACACCAGTTGGTATTGTCTGATCTGAAAGAAGGTTCCTACAAATTCAAGCTGACGGTAACCGACGATCAGGGCGGCAGTTCCAGCGATGAGGTTGCGCTTACGGTTAAACCTGAGGAAATACCGGAAAATCAGGATCCTACAGCCGATGCAGGTCCTAATAAAACCATCACCCTGCCCAACAACACCATCATACTTGATGGCTCTGACAGCGATGATGGAGACGGTGATATTGAAAAGTATGAGTGGACAAAATTGAGTGGTCCCTCTCCTATCGATATAGACGGAGACGACACACACCAGTTGGTATTGTCTGATCTGAAAGAAGGTTCCTACAAATTCAAGCTGACGGTAACCGACGATCGGGGAGGCAGTTCCAGCGATGAGGTTGCGCTTACGGTTAAACCTGAAGAAATACCGGATCAAGGCCAGCAAGGCAATGAAGACCCGGTACAGGAGCCCAGTCAAAAGACGATCAGTTTTACCCTGATCAATGCGGATACCGATCAACCAATAGCTGCTTTCGATCCCATTCCTGAGCAAGCCGTAATTAACCTTTATGATCTACCCACGAAAAATCTGAATATCCGGGCCAACACAGATCCGTTGAAAGTGGGCAGTGTTATGTTCACCTACGACGGCAAGGAAAATTTCCATACTGAAAACGTAACACCTTTTGCGTTGTACAGCGACAACAACGGCAACTACAAGGCATGGACACCGGGCACTGGCAATCATACAGTATCCGCCACCCCTTTCTCAGGAAAAAATCGCACTGGTGAAAAAGGTCAGGTATTAACGATAAATTTCGTGGTGATTGATGAAGCACCTCCTGTTGAAGAGGAACCTGTCGAAGAAGAGCCTGAGGAAGAACCTGAAGAGGAAGAGGAACCTGCCGAAGAAGAGCCGCAGAATCCCGGCGCCGGCGAGGATCCGGAGCCTGCTCATAAGGTAATCAGCTTTACTTTAATCAATGCCGATACCGACAAGCCTATCGCCGCTTTTGATCCTATTCCGGAACAGGCAGAGATTAATCTGTATGATTTACCAACAAAAAACCTGAACATCCGGGCCAATACAAATTCTTCGCCGGTAGGAAGCGTTATGTTTTCCTACGGCGGCAAAGAGAATTTCAGAACTGAAAATGTGACACCATTTGCACTGTACAGTGATAACAATGGAAATTATCAGGCATGGAAGCCTAATACCGGAAGTCATACGGTGGTGGCCACGCCTTTCTCTGCAAAAAACCGAGGTGGAGAAAAGGGCAGTGCGTTGACTTTGAATTTCACAGTCATTGACCAAGCGCCACCTGTTGAAGAGGAGCCGGTGGAAGAGCCCGAGGTGGAAGAACCGGCTCACAAGGTAGTTAGCTTTACGCTGATTAATGCAGACACCGATAAGCCCATCGCCGCCTACGATCCTATTCCAGAGGGAAGCACTATTAACTTACAGGCACTTCCTACTTTGAACTTAAACATCCGGGCCAATACAGATCCTTATAAAGTAGGTAGCGTTATGTTTTCTTACGATGATCAGCTCAATTTTAAGACCGAAAATGTAGTACCTTACGCCTTAAACAGTGATAAGAATGGGGACTATATAGCGTGGAGACCTGCTTTGGGGAGCCATACGGTCACCGCCACGCCTTATTCACATAAAAACAGAGGTGGAGAAGTTGGCAAGCCGCTGGCATTGAACTTCACGATAGAATCATACATACCCTCAGGTGCTAAATCAGGCGAAGTCAGGAAGTACATGATCTATCCGAATCCAAACAAAGGCGTATTCGATCTGGAGCCTGTTAATAAAGACATCAAAATAATCTCTGTTGCCGTCTATGACTCTTTTGGTAACAAGGTTTATGACAAAGATTATAACAAGTATTTTGATGTTGAGCATTTTGCTCTGGGACTTGTAAAAAGTGGATTGTATAAATTTATTATTACTACCGAAAAATCCATCGATTACCAGACAATGATTGTTGAGTTTTGATAATAATTCTAATATAAAAATTCTCTATAAGACACCTTGTTTGATCACAAGGTGTCTTTTTTTGTCCTTACTACAGGCCGCTCCCCGTTAAGCATCAGTCGTATTTACATAAATCATTATTCGACTTCACGTAATAAGACTTGTAATTGCTGGCAGCGGGATCAGTGCACCCTTCCAGGTTAAGCAATTCCACCTTTCTGAAACCAATGGGATGACTTTCTGCCTGCAAAGCGATATAACCGTCTGAAAGTAGCTCTCCCTCCCTTGATTCCCACGCTTTTCCCTTTGTTATGCCAAACTGCTCCCAGTCTTTACCATTCATCCCTTTGCTGATAAATGCACCGCCAATCTGAGGCTTTTCATAACTTAGCACCACCTCATCATCAATAATATGCTGAATCACTGAATCTCCTAATACAAGCATTTCAACCGTAACCCACTGATCTCCATGATAAGTCTTTGAAGTAGAGTTAATACAGTGCTGGGTATTTAATGCTCCTGCCATTTCAACCACTGTCCCCGGTGTGCAAACATTGCAGGTAGTACGTTTTTTTGTTCCCAATCCCCCCAACAATTGTAATTCAATGGATACGGGAAAACCCTGGTCAAGCTCTACGCTGGCGGCGGATTGTGAATGCACCATGACACCACTATTACGCACATTCCAGGAGGCGCCACCTGGCAATTGCTCCCCCGTAAACCTGTACTCTACCCTTAGTTTGTAATAGGCATATGGCTTTTGGTAATATAAGTGTCCGAACTCGTCATTAAAACGCTCATACTCATCATAATTAACCTCTAAAACACTATCCTTAACAATAAAGGTATTCCTGAAATTCTCATTTATCGGAAACCCAGCAATTTTAATATCCCAGCCGGTTAAATCTTTACCGTTAAACAGTGGTAGCCATTCCTCCGTTTCCCGATTGGACTGGGCCTGTGTATGGTACGCGAATATTATTGATAGCGAATAAATGATTAGTGATAGACTGCAGCGTTTCATTTAAGTGTTGGATTTTGATGGATCATATTTTACCCTGTTAAGTTACAATTTTTCTCAGCCTAAGCATTTAATCACACTATTTTAAAAGAGAATTCGCAAAAAAAATCATTTTTACCGGACAAATAATTCCTATCTTCAAAACCTTGGCACGCCCCTATTCCGTTGCGATATGCTGTAGTGACGAAAGTCATTTCGTCAACTGATCCCCATCATATTTGACTAACACTCGTTAGTCTACCTTTACCGCAATACATCAAAGAAAAGCTATGATAAAACGCCTAAAAATCACTTTTTTTTGCGGTTCCGCCTTGTTTTTGTCCTTTTGCGGCGGACCTTCCTCCACCAACAGCGAGACCAAATCCACACCAAAATCCATGGTAGAAACAGCCGAAGAGCCCGAGGACCCGATGAATAGTAAAGGGATAGGCCCTGTATCGGAAGTAATCCTGGATGCGGAAATTGATGAGGCCATGGCTGCTGAGGGGAAAAGCATTTTCGAAACCATGTGCACTGCCTGCCATAAAATAGATGAAAAGTTTATAGGTCCTTCACCAAAAGGGATTTTAAAACGGCGGTCTCCGGAATGGGTGATGAACATGATATTGAATCCCGAGCAAATGATAAAAGAGGACCCGATCGCCAAGGCATTATTCATCGAATTCAATATGTCTCCAATGGCCAATCAAAACTTGACGGAAGACCAGGCCCGCAAAGTTTTAGAATATTTTAGAACCCTGGAATAGTCAATTCAAAAGATCAATACCATGAAATTCAAACCACTAAATTTCTTTATGCTAATGTTGACCGGATTGTTTGTTTTCTCAGCCTGTAACAATGGCATGAAACAAAATTCCGGCATCCTGAATAACCAAAGTGCCGCGCAAAAAGTTTACGTAGCACCAGGGGAGCATGACGAGTACTATGCATTTTTCTCAGGAGGGTTTAGCGGGCAGGTTAGTGTTTATGGGTTACCCTCGGGCAGATTGTTAAAAATCATTCCTGTATTTTCTGTCGATGCCGAAAAGGGCTATGGGTTCAATGAGGAGACCAAGCCGATGCTTAACACCTCCTTTGGCTTCGTACCCTGGGATGATGCCCACCATCCGGAGCTTTCTCAAACCAACGGTATTCCCGATGGCAGATGGCTTTTTATCAACGGAAATAATACGCCGAGAATTGCAAAACTCGACTTATCAACTTTCGAGACCACCGAAATCATCGAAATTCCAAATAGCGGTGGAAACCACAGTTCTCCTTTCACCACTGAGAATTCTGAGTATGTAGTGGCGGGAACCCGTTTCAGTGTTCCATTTCCACAAAAAGATGTAGCCATCGGCAGTTACAAAGAGAACTTCAAGGGTGCATTGAGTTTTATAAAGCTGGACGAGGATGGGCATATGGATATAGCTTTCCAGGTGCTGGTGCCCGGCTATGATTATGACCTTGCCCATTCCGGAAAGGGAAAATCACATGGCTGGACTTTTTTCACTACTTATAATTCCGAGCAAAGCCATACTTTGAAGGAGATAAATGCCTCTCAAAACGATAAGGATTTTATTGCCGCGGTCAATTGGAAAAAAGCTGAGGAGTATCTTGCTCAGGGCAAGGCACAAGACTATCCTACTGAATACCTGATCAATCGTTATGATGAACATTCTCATACCAGTACTTCCATTACCCGGAATTCCGTAAAAGTCCTGATTCCGGAAGAATGTCCCGGGTTGATTTACTACCTGCCCACCCCGAAATCTCCACACGGTGTGGATGTGGATCCCACTGGCGAGTACATTGTCGGTAATGGTAAACTCTCCGCAGACCTGACAGTTCATTCCTTTGATAAAATGATGGCTGCCATTGCCAATGAAGCATTTGAGGAGACCATAGACGGTATCCCTGTTTTAAAATTTGAAGAAGTGCTGGCAGGTACTGTCAGCAGCGGCGGTTTGGGACCATTACATACCGAATTTGATGCCGATGGTAATGCCTATACTACATTTTTCATATCTTCTGAAGTAGTAAAATGGAAAGTCGGCAGTTGGGAAGTACTCGACCGGGCCCCTTGTTATTATTCTGTAGGGCACCTGATGATCCCGGGAGGTGACTCCAAAAAACCCTGGGGAAAATATCTCGTGGCACTCAATAAGATCACCAAAGACCGCTACCTACCCACCGGACCTGAAATGAATCATTCAGCGCAGCTTTACGATATTTCAGGGGATAAAATGGAAATGCTTCTTGACTTTCCAACTGTTGGAGAACCTCATTACGGTCAGGGCATTGCCGCCGATGTTGTAAAAAACAGGTCTAAAAAAATCTACCCTTTAAATGATAATACACATCCCCACAATATAAAATCTGAGGATGACGCAAGAGTAGAAAGGGACGGTGATGTCGTGCGTATCTACATGACCTCCATTCGAAGCCATTTTGCGCCTGACAACATTGAAGGGATCAAAGTGGGCGACAAGGTATATGTTCACCTGACCAACCTCGAACAGGATTGGGATACCCCACATGGCCTCAGTATCATGGGAGCAAGGAACGCCGAGCTGTTGGTTATGCCCGGGCAAACGGAAACGCTTTACTGGGAGCCTCAAAAACCGGGAGTATATCCATTTTACTGCACAGATTTTTGCTCTGCCCTCCACCAGGAAATGCAGGGTTATATCAGAGTATCTGAAGCCGGCAGTGATATAAAATTATCCTGGTCTTTAGGAGAATCTATTTAGCACAAACGGCAAGGGATCAGTAATGATTCCCTTGCCAAAACCTACGCATATGAGGAGAAGAATCAATTATTTGATGTTAATAGCGTCCCTTTTGCTAGTGCTTTTATTCGTTTTTCCATTGTGGCGCATCACCTTGACCGCGCCACAATACCCGGATGGCATATCCATGTTTATCTGGATCAATAAGATCACCGGAGACAATGAGCATACCCTGCAAAATATCAACATCTTAAATCACTACGTTGGGATGCAATATATTGTGCCGGAATCTATTCCGGAGTTGACCTATTTTCCCTACATCATTTTATTTATGACAGCGGCGGGAGTGGCTGTTGCTTTCACCAATAATAGAAAATTGATTGGAACATGGCTGGTTACGATGCTGATCCTGAGCATTTTAGGAATATATGATTTCTATCTCTGGGAATACGATTACGGTCATAATTTAAGTGACAAAGCACCTATCAAGGTGCCAGGAATGGCCTATCAACCGCCTTTACTGGGCACAAAGATGTTATTAAACTTTAAGGCAGACTCCTACCCACACTGGGGTGGGGCCATTCTGGGTTTGTCGATTGTTTTGAGTTATGTGGCATTAATTAAAAGCCGATTTAGCCATGAAAAACGTTAGTAGCTGGTTACTTGTTTGTTGGTTCCTCGCAGCCTGTTCTCAAAAGCCGGAACCCATTAATTACGGGCATGACGGATGTCATTATTGCAAAATGACCATCATGGACAACCGGTATGGCGCTGAGATCGTGACGGAAAAGCTTAAGGTCCTGAAATTCGATGCGGTGGAGTGTATGCTGAATTATCAAAAGGCCGCCGAGGCAAATTATGACAATAGCCTGTTGCTGGTCACAGATTTTCAAAATCCGGGCAAATTGATAGACGCCACTGCCGCCTACTACCTGCGCAGTGCCAGCCTGCCCAGCCCTATGGGTATGTATCTCACCTCATTTGCCAATCATCAGGCGGTGATAAAGGCCATGGACCAACACGCGGGTGACAAGTATTCATGGCATGACCTCACAAAGGAATTCCCCAATTTCTCCACATTAAATGACGGTGGCCGGTGATTCGCGCGTTGACAATATGCCTGATGATCACCGTTGCTCCTCCTCTCTTAAGAGCTGGAGATACATTAAGAGTAGGCGCTTCGTCGCATATTAAATCAATAAAGGCGGGTATCCTTCAGGCGGAAAAGGGCGATGTTTTGTTGATTGAAAAAGGCTTCTACACAGAGGGCACCATCCTGATTGATAAGTCCATTACCATTATGGGGGTTGATCGCCCAATCATCGATGGTGAAAACAAACATGAGATCCTGCAAATTGCTGCTGACAGCGTTTTTATTACAGGATTGCAGATCCAAAATGTAGGCGTAAGCTACACCAGGGATTTTGCCGGGATCAGCGTCGAAAAAGTATCGGACTGTGTCATTGATGACAATGTTCTGTTAAATACCTTTTTCGGCATTTATTTAAAAAACGCCAAAAACTGCCGGATAATCAATAACAGGATTGTTGGCCAGGCTGCAAAAGAGATCTCCAGCGGCAATGCCATCCATCTCTGGTATTGCAAAAATATTGAAGTGTCAAACAATAAGGTTAATAAACACCGCGACGGTATCTACCTCGAGTTTGTAGACAGTACATTGATCAGCCATAATCTTAGTGAACACAATCTGCGGTATGGCCTGCATTTCATGTTTTCCAATCACGACAATTATATTGGCAATACGTTTAAAAATAACGGCGCCGGCGTAGCCGTTATGTTTTCCAAGCAAATCCAAATGATTGACAACAATTTCCTAAATAATTGGGGAACAGCCTCTTATGGATTGTTGCTTAAGGAAATCTACGATGGAAAAATAGAAGGCAATACGTTCTCCATGAACACCATTGGTATGTATGGAGAAAGCGCCACACGTATCAGTATTGTACATAATGATTTTAAGCAAAACGGCTGGGCGGTCAAGTTTTTGGGAAGTAGCATGGACAATGAATTCACGTACAATAATTTTATCGGTAATACATTTGACCTCACTACCGATAGCGGCCGTAATAACAACCGTTATATTCACAACTACTGGAGTAAATATACGGGTTATGATCTCGACAAAGACGGCTATGGAGATGTTCCGTACCGGCCCATGAAATTGTTCTCGTACATCATTAATAAATCCAGTTCATCCATTATACTGCTTCGATCTTTTTTTATGGACTTAATAAATTTTGCGGAGAAGGTCACCCCGGTATTTACGCCCGCTACATTGGTTGATAATTCCCCTTTAATAAAGCCGTATCATGATTGAATTTATCAACCTGAACAAATCCTTTGGTAAAAACCTGGTATTGGATAATCTGAATTTAAATGTCAGTGAAGGTAAAATATCTGCTGTACTTGGCCCGAATGGGTCTGGCAAATCAACCATTATCAAATGTTTGCTAGGGCTGGTACTTCCCGATAGTGGCCAGATCCTATTCGACGGGCAACCCATCAGGAACGCATGGCAGTACAGACAAAAAATTGATTATTTGCCCCAGATAGCGCGGTTCCCGGAGAATCTGACGACTGGTGAGCTGATAAAAATGATCACCGATATCAGGCAACAGCAGGGTGACAGCGAAGCCTTAATCGAGCTGTTTGAGTTATCACCCTTCATGCATAAGAAGATAAGGCACTTATCAGGGGGTACCAGGCAAAAAGTGAATATTTTACTGACCTTTATGTTTAACAATCCGGTTATCATACTGGATGAGCCAAGTTCGGGACTCGATCCCGTAGCCATCATCAGATTGAAGGACCTGATACATCGTGAAAGAGACAACGGCAAAACGATTCTTTTCACATCACATATTATGAGTTTGGTAGAAGATCTGGCAGACGAAATCATATTTCTGCTGGAGGGAAAAGTATATTTCCGGGGGAGCAAAGAAGAAATCCTTCAATTTTCAGATAAATCCAATCTTGAAAGTGCCATTGCCGCCATTATTAGTGGAGGCATCCCCGATCCCTTAAAAAAAAAGCACTTAGCTAATTGCCTATGATTAAGATTCTCAAATATACCTGTTTTGATATGCTGAGGAGCTGGTGGAGCTATGCCTACTTTTTATTCTATTTTATAACTTCGGCCACTTTACTCAATTTCAGCACGGATGCCTCCAGGGCCATTACCAGCCTGATGAACATCATCATTACCCTGTGTCCTTTGATAAGTACCTTGCTGGTGGTTATGTATTACTATAATTCCAGGGAGTTTATTGAACTTCTCCTGGCACAGCCATTGAAAAGAAGCAATTTATTGAAAGGGCAGTTTCTTGGTCTTGCCGGTTCATTATCCCTTAGTTTCACAGCTGGGTTGTTAATCCCGTTTTTGGTCTTTGGCTTGCTGTCTTCAGAAAATATCATCAACCTATCCACCCTGATTGGTATAGGCGTCTTGCTGACCTTCATCTTTTCAGCACTTGGTTATTTAGTCGCATTGTACCACGAAAACAAGATCAAAGGGTTTGGAACGGCCATATTTATCTGGCTTTTTATGGCTGTCATTTATGACGGATTGTTTCTTTTTACTTTAGTACTTTTCAATGATTACCCAACCGACAAAATTGCCCTGGGGCTGTCATTTCTGAATCCTATAGATCTGGCACGCATCATCATGATGTTGAAACTCGACATTTCTGCTTTAATGGGCTACACCGGGGCACTTTTTAACAGTTTCTTCGGTAGCAACACCGGCCTTATTATTTCGGTAGCGGCTTCGGTAATCTGGGTCATCTTTCCTACCTACCTGTTTCTAAGAAAAGCCGCCAGGAAAGATTTTTAAAGCCAAACAGTATCTATCCAATCTGGTTATTTTGATTTAGGAAAGCCGGCATGCCTTTTAATATTACGGATCTGCGTCAGATGTCTATCGGCATGGGCAATGGAAACCAGCATTAATTGATGCAGGTCCCGAAAAGCCGCCTTCCCCTTACCACTGGGACTGTAATACCGTCTAAAATCTTTATCAGTTTCCTCAATAAACCTGATCATTTCACTTCGTACCTTATTGAATGCATCCATGGCTTGCTCTTTGGAAGGCCACCTTCCACGTGGTTCCAGATACCAGGGCGATTTGGCCGTGTTCTGACCGGTAATCTGACTATAAGTCATCAGTTCTTCGTCTGTGTCTGTAGCTAAATGACTTAAAGTTATCATTTCCGGAAATTGTGTGATGACAGTAATTTCTCTCCGAAATAACACATCATGTATCTCCAGGTGCTCCACTACTTCACTAATGGACCAGGCCCCGGTATCGGATTTGAATAGCCATTGCTCCACGCTCAAATGATCTACCTCAGCCCGAAGATCAGTCTGTATTCTCCGCAATTCACGCACCAGATACCCCCGCTCCTTTTGAGTCCAGGATTTTAATGCCTGGTGTTCGGATCGTATGTTGTCTTTGGGATTTTCACAGCTGATACAAAAAGCAATCAACAGAAGCAACATAATTTTACTTACAAAACCATTGACACCAACGCGCCCAAAGTACCACCGTGCATTTTTTTCTTTGCTTCTATCCAAATACATCTTATCGTCAAACTTCAAGACAAAATCTTGTCTAAAAGTTAAAAATAAAAACAGATCCAACCAAACCCATCCAATCGTGGGTGCAGGCACCGGAACAACTCCCAACTCCCACACTCCTTTAGATTTACAAAATATAACTAAACAAAGATAATTGTTATTGCAATGTGGGTATGTTGGTAACTTTTAAGTTATCAACATATACATATTAAATTAATTAGATAGTGAATAACTTTAAAGAAGAATGGGGTGAACTTTCCCACACTCCAGGATTAAGGCCTAAAGTGTGTATTAGTCCCCATTCTTCTTAAGAGTTGCCTTCTGAACCAATTAGAATTTTAGGTTAGCAGACCTTCTAAAGGTAGTAGTGCAGGCAACTGATTTTTAATTTTAATACTATAAAGTTATGTATTTTCAATATTTTATTGGCATTGATGTTAGCAAATCTCACCTGGATGTATTCCTTTATCCTACTGGTCAATATCAAAGATTTATTAATCATCAAAAGGGCTTTCGATCAATGATAGATTGGCTTAAAGGCCTGGGATTGTGTTCATATTCAGATGTTTTATTTGGCTTGGAGCATACAGGCCTGTACTCTTTACCTGTCAGTAAGTATTTAAATGCTAAGGGTTATAAATTTACTTTGCTAGGAGGATTACAATTAAAACGTTCTCGAGGAATAGTCCGGGGAAAAAGTGATAAAATGGATGCCCAAGGTATAGCCGAGTACATTTACGAAAAAAAAGAGAAGATAAAGTGCTATGTAATGCCTTCAAAAACCGTTATCGAGCTTAAAAAATTAGTCAATTACAGAAATCGATTGGTTAAGGAACGTGCTGGTATGAAGATGAGCTTACATGAATATCAAGCTTTTTTGACCGACACAAAAAATGCGGTAATGCTACAATCATTGGAAAGAATGATTACACAGTTGACCGAAGAAATCAAACATATACAGGCTGAGATCTCCAGGTTGTTAAAACAGGATAAAACCCTTCAACAGCAATTTGATCTGATCACCAGTATTAAATCCATTGGACCACAAACCGCATTAATGATGATTATCCTAACCCATGGATTCACCCAATTCGATAGTTGGAGAAAGTTTGCTAGTTATGCTGGCACCGCACCATTTCCTAATCAATCCGGAAACAGCAAAGGAAAAACAAAAATCAGCTATATGGCCCATAAACAAATGAAAAGCTTATTGAGTAATTGTGCGGTCTCTGCCATTAAACATAACCCAGAAATAAGAATGTATTACCAAAGAAGAGTAGCTGAAGGAAAACACCCAATGAATGCTAAAAATATCGTCAAAAACAAATTAATAGCAAGAGTGTTTGCCGTAATAAAAAGGCAAACACCCTATGTGGAAACTTTTAAATTTGCAGCCTAAAATTGTACTGATTTAATTGACTTTAACTTAGAATACACTCTCACACTCACACTCAAGAATTACCCCTTCCGGCCAATTCATTCGTCTTAATCGACATATACCCGCGGGGCCACCTTCCCCAGGGAAGGATTAGTTATCCCTTTTTAAATAAGGAACAAAAAAAGCAACTAAGATCGCCCAGATAACCTGTCTACATTCACATTCACACTCACTCACACTCTACTCCGCTCCAAGCGCTATTAGCTTATCAATATCATTATTGATAGATAAAGTCAAAAGGGTCGTTGCTGTGCAAAAAACCGGGCTTGTAATACAGTGGTGGCCATTCCAACTGCCATCGTTATTTTGGATACTCACCAACCTGCCGGAAATATTTTCATACCAGTCTTTCCAGGTTTTATCCTGGTTGATGATCAACGATTCACCCGTTTGCAGATAGCTCAAAAATTCCTCACCCCCATTATTTCCAAATCCCTGCATGACATTATCCTCCTGGGCGGTGTCCTTTGAAGACTCGTAAACCTGGTAAGCGCCAAAGTACTCCTCTGCCTCTTCCTCATCAAATCCAATCTCCATTAACACTTCATCGGTCACCTTATCATCTTCCTTAATTTTACCTTCGCGCCTAGCATTTTTTACAGCCTCCCTGACTTTTCTGGCCTGTTTGGCGCTGGCTCTTGCCGATCCGGTTACTGAATAAAGCACAATGCCTGCTCCTTTTTCCGTATTGACGCTACCTGAGTTGGCGTCATAATTTCCCCTTTGGTAGTCTCTTGACCTTTTCAACACTACTTTATCTACCTGCACACCCTTGTGCTCCGCAGATTCCAAAGCATTGTTGGCTAATGCGGATTGCAACACCCCGGCCCAGCCGGCGCCCTTAAAGCTGCCATCTTCCTCCTGTAATTTTTGAATTTTAGCGACACAGCTATTCAATGCAGCCGTCACACGATCCTTTAGCGGCTGATTATCATCAAGATAGTCTAATATATTCGTCAAAAACTGAACCGCTAAAATAGCATCAATGTTTTCTCCCAACTTGGTTTGTATTTGGGTGTTGGTCTCAGTAGTAATCTTCAACTGATTGGCAGGCGTATTTTCGACAGCCGACAATATATATGCCAGGGCCCTCCCCAATTCCTCACTGTATTTACCCGAATTCAGCCTTGTTCCGGTACGTAATAGCGCCATGGAAACCATGGCAGTAGTAGCCGGGTCTGCATTAACGGCATGGGGATCAATGACGTTTTGCCGGTGATGACTACCGGCTCCCCACCCACCATTGGCTAGCTGGGCTTTTGTGATCCACGCTAACCCGCGCTCAGTGGCTAATCGAACGTTAGCCGGTGTGTTATATACAAAACTTGAATCCGACGATTCTTCTCCAAAGATGGTCTTAAATACACATCCTTTATCGGTATAACAAACCGGGATATCATCAGTAGTCCTTGTACTGGTAACCTGTTTATTAAATGGATAAAACAAGGAAAGCGCACTGGCTCCCATCAGGGCGATGCTCAAAAATTTAAACTTCATCATGTCTATTTACTTTTAGTGAATTTTTATCCCTATGATGAAGATATAATGCAAATTCCATAAATCAGGCACAGAAAAACATAACATATCACTGCTTTTTAACATTAATTAACCTTCAAAACAGTTGTTTAATAATAGATAATGGAAGATTTTTAGTTGAGAATTGATAGTTTGCGCATTGTCCACTAAACAGCCTTGTGAAATGATGAATAGAATAAGTTATTGCTTTCTTTTAGCAGCCGTGATGGTAAGCTGTCAAAATCCAAAAAGGGAATCGGAAAAAATTAATGACACTATAAAACCCGAAAGTGAGCAAAATGAAGTCGTCAGTAGTAAAGATGGGGTAGATAAAGAAGACCGTGCGGAACATTCTTTAGCCACCGCTAAATTACATGACTCCAGTTTTGTATTTATAAAGAAGTGGTCAGACGATTTTGTCTATGACATGAAGTATGCAACTGCCGATAATTTTATTGGGAAGAAGGTTTATGATTGTGATCAATGCATGATTCGGAAGAAGGTAGCCCTGGCTTTAATGAAGGCTAATCGCGATTTTATGAAAAAAGGTTATCGTATTAAATTCTTCGATTGTTATCGCCCGCTGGATGTGCAAAAGATTATGTGGGAGGTTTATCCGGTGGAAGGTTACGTTGCCAACCCCCATACTTCAGGATCTATCCATAACCGCGGTGGCGCTGTCGATATCACGCTGGTCGATAAGGAAGAAAATGAATTGGATATGGGGACAGGCTTTGATCACTTTGGGGAAGAGGCACACCATGCTTATCGCAATCTGCCGGAAAAGGTTCTTAGCAACAGGAAACTATTAAAGGACATCATGGAGCAACACGGTTTCAAATCAATTCGCACAGAATGGTGGCATTATAATTTTGGGGAATCCAGGGCATTTGCCTTATCAAATTTCCCTACGAAATGCGACTGACAAAGACTACCCTTTGATCTGGCAATTCAAGCAGACAGCTTGATGCCCTGTCCGAACACAAGTTATGTGATTAGTAAGTTATCTCACAACTTCCGCAGATGGTTTTAGCCAACGGATACCTTTAATTAAAAATATTACCATTAGCAGGGAGCCAAAAAACGGCAAGGACACCGTCATAATCAATGGGTGAATCATCGCCACCAGAAATGCTGACCATGCCAACGCTACCAACATTTTATGGCCCTGTTGATCCAATGGTTTTCTCGACTTCACAAAAAAGTAGGCTACCACAAATGGCAGGATCATGACAATATAGTGGTTAATCCATGATATAGGCGAAAGATAAAGCGTTGCAATAGCCACCAGCGACAATTCAAGTGGAATTCGTGGATCTTTCCTCCCTTTCATCGGCGCCCTGCATACCAGCGCCAGCCCCACCAAAATTCCAATCTTTAAAATTTTCATGATCCATCCAGCTGTTGTATAAGACAGGTTCAGGATATTTACATAAAAATTTTCAAACCCACCATTGGCTGGCGTATCTGTAAAAAAACGATAAATCACCGCGCTCAAAGATTGATTGGTATGCCTGAATCCGGTAACTCCCTCGGCGATTGTTCCTTCGGTAATAAATGAAAAAAATATCCCCAGCCAGGATTCCAGTACCGGTAAAAACCTGGAAGGTGTCAGGGCCAGCGGGAGTATTACTCCCCAGCAAATCAGGACGCCGGCTGAAGCCCAAAATACCATTTTCCAGGATCTCTTATAGAAGAAATAGGCTATAAATAACCCCGGCGTAATTTTGATAGCCGTTGCTACCCCTAACAGCAGACCGGCCTGCATGTCCTTGTTTTTTGAGAATTGATCCAACCCTAATAATACCAGGGAAAAAATAAAAATATTCACCTGGGAAGTTTCCAGGTTAGTAATGGTTACCACACCAATTAATGCCAATGGCACCGCCCATAATGCCGTTTGGTGTGGCATAGAAGATATTTCTGAAAACCGCATAACTATATTTACAGCGGCCTTGGATGCTAAAACCATCATCACTACGCTAAACAAAAACCAGATTGCCGCACCAAGTGGCAGCGGTAACGGTACCAGTGGCGCATATACCATGGCAAAAAAAGGCGGATACTTTCCGATAGAGGTAACATCCAAATCATACACCTCGTACACGTTAACCTGGTTAAAGAGCAGATCGCGACTAAATTCCGTAAAATCATCATATTGACTGCCATGCCCCCGGGTTGCCCTGATGACCATATTTGCCCACAATCCCAATAATATTAAAACCAATAAAATACTCAGGATTCGCTTCAACCTTCTGGTTTTCTCATCTGTCCTTTCAAAATAGTCTCCGGCGTTCGCAATAAAATTGAGCGTGTTGGTTAATATCTGCATTCCTGGAATAGATAATTATATTGTTAGGTGTACTTAAAATAAAGTGCAAATAAAATACATTCTACCCACTAAACAAACGGGGATTTCTTAATTTGAAATCAATATTCCAACCCCGGGTCCTCACTACCAATTGTAACCCTTTCTTACGGATTTGGATCGGGATCAAGAAGTCTTAAAACCTAAATTACACCGGCTGACAAAACATTCTTTTTGATGTTTAGTATATTGCAAAAAATGTAATTTATTCACCTCATATATCCCCGAAAATGCAAAAAACATTGGATTTTTTAAGTGCGCTTAAAAGTAATAATAACCGTGATTGGTTTATGGCCAATAAAGAATGGTATCAAGCCTCATTGGAGGATATGAAGGAATTTGTAGATAAGGCGAGTGAACAAATGAACAGCCACGATCATATCGAGGGACACGGAAAGATCTACCGCATTTACCGGGATGTCAGGTTTTCAAATGACAAAACGCCCTATAAAGGCAGCTGGAGCGGAAGTTTCAGAAGGGCAACTACCAGTCTGAGAGGTGGTTACTATTTTCACCTGGAGCCTGGCAATACATTTATTGCAGGTGGTTTTTTTGGTCCAAATGCACAGGATCTTTTACACATCAGAAAACAAATTGCGCAGGAACCGGAACCTCTTCGCAGCATCTTAAATTCAAAACACTTTAAAAGCTATTTTGGCGAATTAACAGGAGACCAGGTAAAGACGGCGCCCAAAGGATTTTCCAAAGAAGATCCAACGATCGACCTGCTGAGATTTAAGCAATTTATCATTAAACATGAGTTTAGCGACAAGGAGGTAGTCGCCGCAGATTTTTATAAATCCATGTCCTCAGGATTCAAAAACATGCGCCCCTTCCTTGATTATATGACGGGTATTCTCACTACTGATCTAAATGGCATTTCACTGGTCTGAATTGAATCAGTTGCTGACGATACAGAGGTTTTCCCGAATTGGTAGCTTATCGTTTGCTTAAGTATTTCCCTACCAGCAATGACATAACCACCACCAGGTAAAACTGACCCACCAGCCCCAAAAACATAGCAATACCTCTGGCCGCAATACTGGTAGGCACAATATCTCCGTAGCCAATCGTCAACAAGGTGATATAACTAAAATAAGCAAGATCGCTACTTGCCAGCTCGCCTTCCCTGATGTTGCTGAATGATTCGGGATACAACAGATGCACAAACATAAAAATCAAAAAGCCGATAGCACCAATCAGCAGGAAACCTGTAAAGGCAGCTACAATCGTGTTGATCGTCACCCTTTTCATATGTAACAATTGCTCAAAAAGCTCATAGGTGATAATGACCAAAAAAATTGAAAAAAGAGCCAGGCCAAGTAATCCCGAATATTCATGTACCCATTTCAGCTGGTTGATCCAATCACTGAACACGGCCAAAAATCCAAGTATAATGATGGTAATTATAAACTTTTTTAATTTTTGCACCACATTTACACAGGCCAATACTGTCAAGGTACGGGTTGCTGACCAGACAATCACTTCACCGGTTTTCTCATAAAAAAAGCCCGGAAGAATCATGCCCACCAAAAGCGCAGCTAATAAAATTGAAAATCGGTGCTCAAATAAAAAGGCTTTTAAACGAACAGCATGGTTTGATGTATCAGACACACTCATAAGATGTTTAGGACAGCATTGCTTACCCCGGAAAGTTATTAAACTTTACCTTATATAAAATACTGTAAAGCACCGGAATAAACAATAAGGTAATCACGGTAGCGAACAAGAGGCCAACAATAATGGCAACGGCCATAGGTTCCCACATGACACCTCCTCCAAGATAGAGGGGTATTAGTCCCAGTGTGGTTGTAAATGTGGTCAATAAAATAGGACGAAACCTTTGCTTGGCAGCTTCTACCACAGCTGCTGCCGGCTCTCTGTTGAAATCATTAATCTCAATTTCAATACGGTCTATCAGGACAATCGCATTATTAATGACGATCCCTGCCAGAGAGATGATCCCTAAAAATCCCATAAAACCAAAAGAGGAACGAAATATAATCAAACCGATCACTACGCCGATAATTCCCAGGGGAATGGTAGAAATTACCATAAATGTTTTTCTCATGGAATTAAATTGAATGATCAGCAACATTAAAATGATAAAAGCAGATAAGGGCAAATACTTTACCACCGCACCCATATTATCAGCTGTATTTTCACTATCTCCACCCAGTTCATAGAAATATCCTGTCGGCCAGTTATTCTTCTGCTCATCCAACCAGGGCTTTACCTCACTCATAATTTCCGAAGCATTGGCACCTTCCCGCAAATAGCTTTGAATAGTAATGGTTTTAAAAAGATCCTTTCGTTTTATTTTAGCGTACTGCCATTGCGGCAAAATATTGGCGACCTGGATCAGGGGTACACTTCGTCCGCTGTTTTGCGCATAAATATTTAATGTTTGTAGGGATTCAAAGGTCTGTTCCTGACTATCTTCGCTTCTCATCAGGATCGGAATGGTTTTGTCGTGATAGCGAAATTCACCGGTTCTGAATCCATTTAGTACCGTGTTAAGGGAAATAGCAATATCCTGATTGGAAACACCTGCGGCCTGTGCCCTGTTCTGATCGATGTCTACCACAAACTTTTTGATTTTTGGCCCCCAGTCGTCTTTCACATTTTTAGTGCCCGGAACAGCCGTCAATTGCAGCTTTACCTGATCGGCAATTGCTGTTAAGAGATCGGGTTTGTTGCCACTGATGCGAATTTCAATTGGTGTGCCACCTCCACCTTGCCCCAATCGATTTACTTTGATATCTGCATTCGGGAAGCTCCTGAAGCAAAAGTCGTCCAGCAGGTTGATTAATCTTTGATTTTCATCGCCCGAAGAGGTATTAACCAGCATATGTGCATAGCTGGAATTACTTTCATCCTGGGAGTACCCCAAATCGTAAGACTCGGGTCCCTGCCCTATAAATGAGGACCAATCGGTTACACCGCTCATTCTATCCTCATTTACCAACAGGGAATCTTTAAGGTAGGTTTCAATAGATTTAACGACTCCCTCAGAAACTTCAATTTTGGTACCTAACGGAAGGTTGATATCTACTGTTATCAAATTGCGATCACTATCGGGAAAAAATATGAAGGGAACCAATGAAAAACCGAACATAGACGCAAAAAAGAGCAGCAATATGGCGATGATAAATAAGGCTTTTGCTCTGAGTACTTTCAACAATATTCGCTCATAGTATACTTTTAGCTTATCAAACAGGGCATCAAGGTCAATCAATCGCTTCTTTCGCGGTTCTCCTTTCTTTTTTACTTTAAGAAAAAAGAAAGCCAGCAGTGTCACGATGCTTAGTGAAACCACCCAGGAAGACAGCAGGGCAATGGATATGACAGAAAATAAGGGCCCCATGATATCGCCCATCGCTGATTCTGCCAGGAAAAATGACAGGAAAGCCGCTGAGGTAGTCAGTGTCGAAATGAGTAGAGGAATAGCTAGTTCGGAACACGATTCAATGGCCGCTTTTTTTGCTGATGCTCCCTCTTCCATTTTTACCATAATAGACTCTGAAACGACAATAGCGTTATCTACCATCATCCCCAAAGCCATGATCAACGCTGCCAGCGATACCTGATTCAACCCTATATCCAGCAGCCCCATAATCATCAGGGTCATCACGGTCACAATAGGGATCAGGCTGGCGACAACAAAACCCGTTCTTACGCCTAAAAATACAAGCATTACTAACAGAACGATAACAATACTCTGGATCAGGTTTCCTATAAAATTGTCAATGCTATCCTGTACATAACCATCAAGCGACGCCAGGCGGATCAAATCAAGTCCTACCGGCAGTTTTTGATTCCATTCATTAATCAAAATATCTACCTCCTCGCCCAGCTTGATAATATTGGCGCCCTCCTTCAGCGAAATTGACAGGGCAATAGCTTCTCTGCCATTGACGCGTACCAATGAATTGGCAGGGGAAATATAGCCACTGCGAATTGTGGTAATATCGCGCAGATAAACAACCTGTCCGCCACCGCCCACAGGAATTACTGTGTTTTTCAGGTCCTCCAACTCATTATAATTTCCCGTCGGTTCCAGGATGATCCTCTCCTCCTCCAGGTCAATGGCACCACCGGAATTAATGATGTTAGTACTTCCAATAATACTTTGCAATTGGCTGGAGGTTAATCCGTATTCTGCCAGTCGGGCATTGTCAAATTCCACAAAAATCCTTTCTTCCTGCACGCCTCCTAATTCCACTTTCGCAGCGTCATTCAGCTTAATAAAGGCGTCCTTAATATCATCGGCGTATTCCTTTATTTCCAAATATTCAAACCCATCACTCACCAGGCCTACCATGATTCCGTAAACTACTCCAACATCATCGTCATTTAAATCCGGTGTCACTCCTTCGGGCAAATCATCTATTGCCTCTATTTTGCGTCTCAGCCGATCCCATACCGGCTGTAATTTCTGGGGCGGCACCTCATCTTTCAGTTCTACACTAACAACAGACAGCCCGGTTCTGGAGGTACTGGTTATCTTTTTAACTTCGGGGATCTCCTGTGCTTTTTTCTCTATTTTATCACTTACCAAAAGCTCCACCCTTTCCGGTGAGGCGCCTGTAAAAGAACTTACTACCGTCGCCACTCTTACCGTGTAGGGCGGCATGCTGTCTCTTGCCAGGCTTTGGTATAACACCAGACCGAAAATGATGATAACCAATAAAATAGAAAGTGATATTCTATTTCTTTCGATAGAAAATTGTGTTAGGTTCATGCAGCGCGTTTATTGAATTCTTACTTTCATTCCATCCAGCAATGTTTGCAGGCCGGCAGTGGCGATGAGTTCTTCGCCATTAAGTCCCGATTGAACTTCAAATCCTTCACCGGTTAATTTGCCTAATTGGATGGCTCGTTTTCGGGCGATATAAGTGTTTTCATTTTCTTTTTCGAGCACAAATACGAAATTGCCTTGTTGATCTTCCCCTACTGCTTTTGGTGAAACCATAAGCGTAGCTAATGAGTTTTCGCGGGTAAAAGTAAAATTAACATCCGCAGCCATGCCCGGCCTGATCCCCTCAGTATTGCCTTCCAGTTTCAAAGTTACCGGATAAGTAGAAGTCTGTTGGTCAATGGCATAGGATATTTCCGAAACCTTACCCTCATATATTTTTCCCGAAAGGGCCGAAAACTGCACTTCCACTTTTTGGTTATCGCTGATTTGTGTGATAAAGGACTCTGGTATGCCTACCAAAACCTCCAGGTTATCGCCTGAGCTCAGCGTTACAATCTGGCTTCCTGTGCCCACATTTTCATTTTCCTCCACATAGACATTATTGATAATACCTTCCGAAGGCGCGTACAGCCGGGTATAACTCAGCTGAGACCGGGCCTGTTTACGTTTCTGCTTAGCTGCTTTTTCATTGGCCTTTGCCGACTCGAAATTAGCCTTAGCAGATTCATATTCGCTCAATGAGGTATTTTCATTTTCATATAATACTCTCACCCTTTCGTAGTTTGATTTTGCCTGTTTTTCCAGGGCATCCGCATTTTTAACTGCCGCGTCCGCCTCTTCATAGGATAATTCATAATCGGAAGATTCCAATGCTGCAATCAAAGCTCCTTTCTTAACCTTTTGCCCGACTCTGACATAAATCCGTTGCAGGGTTCCGCCTACTCTGAAGCTTAATATTCTTTGAACTCCGGCTTTGGCTGCACCTGAAAAGGTTCTTCCTGTGCTGCCTCCTGACCTGGCCGCTTTTTCATATTTGACCGGTTTAACTACTTGCTGCGCCGTATTTTGCTTTGATGAGCATTGCGCTCCAAGAAGCACTATAAATAACAGTGGAAAAGCTAATTTTAATCTCATCTTGGTATATAAACTAGTTTTGAATGTTTTCAATATAGGTTTGATAGTTCCTGAAAAAGTCCTCTCTATCCTCTACCGTACCCAGCGAATAATATTTTCCAATGGCCCTTTCGACGTTAAAAAAATCGATCAGAAACTGATAGCCGGCATTGGCTGCATTTAAACTTGCCTGGATGGCAGAGTTCTGGGCATCTATTAACTCTATTACTGACACGGTGCCTTCGGCATAGGCATCCTGAAATATTTCAAAATTGCGTTTTGCCGCATCTTCAGCCTCTTCACTTAAGCCAATATTGGCATAGCTGGCCGATACTTGTGTGACCGCCACCCGAATTCGTTGCTCCAGTTGATTCAGCAGATCTTTTTTCTGAAACTGAAGCTGTTCCAGACCAATGACAGCTTTTTGGTTTTGCGCATTCCGTCTATTGCCGGTATATAATGGTAAACTGGCCGAAATCCCCAACTGCCAGGTAAGATCATTGGGTCGTTCAATACCGGGTTGCGCAATAATTTCCGAACCCGCTCCTGCTCTGTTTAACAAGTAGCTGGTGTTAGCTGAGAATCCTATTTCCGGCAGGTAAAAGTTTCTTCTGGTAAACGTTAAAAACCTGTCTTGCGCTGCAATATTGGCATTGATTTGCTTTACTTCCGGAAGGTTGGCAAACCCTTCCTTCACCAGAAAGTCTGTGAAAACGGTCAAATCGTAGGGACTATCGATCAAGTCCAAAACCCGGTTGTCAAAGAGTGCCAAATGGCTGTCGGTGATATCAACCTCGCTGGTTTCAAACAATTCTCCAATAGGACGGTTAAGCAATGTATTTAAAGCAATTTCTGCTGCTTTTCGATTAACAAAAGCATTGTTTAAATCAATATTTGCCAGCGCAATACTACTTTTCCAGCGAAGGAGATCAGAGGGGCCGGAATCGCCGACTTCCTGTCTTACCTCCGCCAGCTTCAGGTTGGCGCGGTTGAGCTTGATATTTTCTTTCTGAATTCTCTCCAGTGCTTTAGCCTGCATCAAATTAAGATAGGTTTCCACGGCGGTCAGGATAATATCCATCTCGGTGGCATCAAAGCTTTTGACCAAAGCTTCCTGCTGCCTTTTGGCAACAGCATAATTACTGTTGGCCCCTTCGGAAAAAATAATTTGTGAAACAGAAGAGGAAGCCGTCGTCGATCGCTCCGGCGCCTGGCCATTACTGACGGCCGCCCGGTCCTGGTCAATTATACTGGTCGTGGCGCTTACGTCCAATTGGGGCAACAAAGGAGACTTAGACTCCCTGACGTCATATTGCCCTGCCTCCACATCCTTTTTGGCAATAGCCAGTTCATTGTTATTGTCCAGGGCTTCATTAACTGTCTGAATTAAGCTTATCTTCCTGGAGGCAACTATCAAGGCATCGTTTAAGATCTCCGCGTCTTCCAGGAATTCCCAGGTGGGGTTAAAATTAATATCCTGGACAGTGGCCAGGTTTATGACGGGTTGCTCCTGGTATTTCAGGTAAACAGGCATGTTTTTTAATTTCTTGCCTTCCAGGTAAGCCTCTATATTCAATGCTAACCTGCGCGCCATCCGGCTAAAATTTGAGGCTGGCGCCAGGCCTGCCATGATACCTCTTTCCACACCCGGTTTACCTATAAAAGCAAAAGAGGGTATTTTTTTTTCATTGATACCATCTATCAGCAGTTGTATCTCACTGTTACTCATTTTCACAATGGGACCAACATAGACCGCATCGGACGTCTCTGAGAGTTGCTCCAAAACATCAGCAGCCTTTAAATCTACCGGTATAAGACTGGTGGTAGCACCGAGGTCGGCCATTAAACTTTCGAATTCTGCATCGTCGCCCGTGATTTGATCGAAAAAATATTTGTCCAGCAAAATTGTCAAATGCTTAAAAGGATGAAGCGAGTGAAACGTCCTGATATCCTTATAATGATCATACGGTGCCACAACATAGGTCATGTTGCGCATCCCGCTGTTAGCTTCCTCCGTAACCTGAATTCCCTGCAACTCAGCGCTCAGGACTACCGTCGCAAATACTGGTTTTTCATAAGGTCCTGACTTCGCTAATTCGGCCGAACTCAATGCCCCAATGCCTATGATCATGTCGATATCGTCTGCTTTCAAAAACTCCTGCAGGTCCGATTTGATGACATTTTCATCCCAGTTTGCGTATCGACGGTTTTCGTCCCTAAAGACCAGTCGATATTGATTCCTCAACAGGTCATTGCACTCCTTTATAATTAGCGACAGGATGTCATTAAGATAGGGTTGGTTTGCGTCGGCAATAATGGCTATGTTCTGTTGTTTTGAGGGCGACTGTCCCATCAACAAAATGGGGATCAAAAAAATACATAGCATCAACGCATTGCCTTTTTTTATTATATTCATTTAGGTAGCAATTACAGTTCACAAAATATCAGATAATCAAGGCGCAAGCCTGCTATTGCGCCGAAGTCAGACGCGGTTGATTTAAACAGGAACTAATTCAAGTTATAAAATTATTAGTAGTATAAAAAGACCCCCCGATTTAATTAACTCGCAGGTCAGACCTAAATAGGTGGCTAAAACCAGCCAATAATTTATTGATGTTGCGGCCTCAGCAGATCATTTACCGTCTTTACCGGGTTGAATGTAATTATTGGCACTTCAACAAAAACTGTGTTCCAATCTGCCATAGCACCATTCCACAACCCGGGTAATTCCTGGGCCTTGAGCTTTCTACCGTCTTTTGATTTTTCGGTAATAAAACCTGTGGCCGGATCCCGATATCTCATTAAATCAAATTTTCTTCCTTCGAAATCAACATTGCTACAAATTAAATCAACCGGGTTAAAGTGTGTTGATTGCTGTACCATGGTTGCGATAGCGGGATCCCCCATATCCAGCTGGGAGGTTTCAGCTATTTGCAACGATCGCGATCCGTCTGCATTTTCTACCCAAAAGGGCCCTCCTCCCGGCTCGCCTTCATTTTTTACCATGCCGCAAATTCTTGTCGGCCGATTTAACCTGGACCGGAGGTATGATATCTTTTCGCTGGTATCATAGCCTGCGAAAGCTTCCGGTAATTTATAGTTCAATGCATCTTCTAAAAACTTCTGCGCTTCCGCGATCGCCTCTTCACCAACTTCACCTGCCGCCAATTGTTGCATGTGGAAAGAGATTTTCTCCCTCAGGTTTAAAAGCAACCCGGCTAATGCCTTTTTATAGCGATAGGTTGTATCCTTAATTTTGTCTGGCACTACGTTATCAATATTCTTTATAAATATTATCTCCGCCTCCAAATCATTCAGATTTGACAAAAGTGCACCGTGTCCACCGGGTCTGAACAAAATGCTGTTATCACGTTCGCGAAAGGGTTCATTATTTATGTCTACGGCAATCGTGTTGGTAGCAGTTTTTTGCTCGGAAAACGAGATTTCAAATTGTATCTCAGGCCATTGGTTGCTGGCTTTCTCAGCCATAGCCTTGAATAAAGGCAAATGTTCGGGAGAAACGGTAAAGTGAATTACAACACTATTTTTATTGCCCTGCCCGTAATTTATGCCCTCTATCAAATGCTCCTCGCCCGCTACCCGCGAGGTGGCGCCGTATTTATGAAACTTGATCAGGCCCTTAGGTAGATTTCCGTAATTAAGTCCTTTATCTGTCAATACATAACTCAATATGGATTGATATTGTTGATCGTTCAGTAGTGATTCAAAAGACGCTCCGCTCTTCTCAATTACCTCAGCCAGATCATCGGCAAAAGCAAAATCGCCGATTCCTTCAAAAAACCTGGCAACAGCCTGATGATCATTCAGTTCCGGACCGGTTTCATTAAGAAAGGCAAATAAATCCTTGAACATCCTGGAAGCTGCACCTGATGCGGGAACAAATTTAATAATCCTGATTTTTGATTGCATATTTTCATAGTGCGCAACCAGGTCATCGATCTCCTTATCCTCAAGCCTCACAATTCCATCTCCCACTGTCGCCGCCTTTTGAACGGGTAAATACGGAAAACCGGTTTTGAAGGCATTTACCTGTTTGATAACGTCAGATTCATTGATATTCAATCGGCCTAATTGTTCTTTATCCTCGGCGGTCAACATGATAGCAAATGGTTTGTTTCTTCAATATGGATGGCGAATATACTATAATTTGGAAAAAAATGTCGATTAATTTTATGAAAGCCAAATATTTAACAATATGGTAAAGGTTGTGAACGGGACACCAACGGTATGTATGACCGCCCCTGATATTACATTTAATACCGGCGCTTAGAACCCTTTCAATAAAATTGCTCGTGGGAGGTCGTCCGGAATGAAAATCCAAATATAAATCAAAAGATAAGGCGGGGTAAATAAGAAAGGGGGACTTCAGCAATAATCCACCGGCCGATTATTCAGAGTCCCCCAAAAATCAAGAGCTACGTGCTCTTATTCAACGCACCTTCTTCCCATAGCTAAATCACTTTGCATACTTAGTTGAAAACCGGCAAAGAGACCGAGAAAACTGTTCCTTTATCTAATACACTATTAATTTCTATTTTGCCATGATTTAATGCTACCAGGTCCGCACAAATAGTTAACCCCAATCCATTTCCTAATTCTCCTTTTGTCCCAATCAGACTTCGCATTACTTTATGGTTATTCTTACCTAGCAGGCTATTTATCTTTTCAGGTTCCATCCCTACGCCATTGTCCTGAATTGTCAGCACACAGTACCCTTCTTTTTCATGGGCGGATACCGTTACCTTGCCCCCTTTCCCGGTAAATTTTAAGGCGTTATTAACAATGTTCCTCAAGATGGAAAAAACATGGTCCTTATCTGCCTTCAAGTAAATATCATCTTTGATATCAATCTTAAGTTCAATACGCTTGTCTTCGGCCAGAAACTGATAAATCATCCTTGATTTTTCAGCCACATCCAAAACTGAAACCTTTTCAATGTTGGGTGTAATTCTACCCTGATTATTAATACACCAGCTCAACAGGTTATCAATCAGCATTTTCAGATTTCTTCCGGCATGGACCATCTTCCCTATCAGCTTCTTCATTTCCTCTTTATCGGCATGCTCGCTTAACTGCGCTACTTCGTTCAGTCCCAAAATACTATTTACAGGGCTTTTCAGGTCATGGGCCAATATTTTAAGAAAATCATTTTTAGATTGATCTATCCGTTCGAGATTTTCGATCTTTTTATTTAATCTTTTAATCTCCTCCTGGGCGATTATTAATTTTTCCTGTGTATTCAAGAGCTCCTTGGAATCTTTATCTTTTTTTTGCCGGGGAAAAATTACCATAAAGGACAACCCAATTATCACTAGCCCTGAAAGAAACGTCACCCCGCCGATGTATTGAAAATTAATGCCCGCCATCAGTGCCAAAATCATCGTTGGCGCCAGAAAATAAGTAAACAAATCAGTCGCCTGGGAAATCAAAATCTCACCAGTTGTCCGTTTCATAATTGACGAATTACATTAACATATTTTTCACCACCTAATAATACTTCCAAAATAACTACAGTAATAGAAAGATGCTCTGTCTTGTCCATAAACAGCAATCTTAAGGTATAAAATGCCATATAACTGGAATGAGAAATTGAAAGGAGATATTGAATAGGGATCTGGGAATATTTTATGAAATATAACCTTTATTATTGATAATTTCAGACCGGTATTTTCTTCCTAACGGTAATTCCTTAATTTCGGTTTGTACCAGGTTTTTTTCCAGGTCAATAGCGATGATCCTATCGATATTAACCACATAATTTCTATGTATTCTCATGAATTTATCATTGGCCAATTTTTCTAAAATATCCTTTAGGGAAATTCTGACTACAAACTTTTTATTTTCATCATAAATCGAACAATATTTTTCTTCAACTTCGATAATGTGGATATTTTCTATATTCAGTTTTATCAATTTGGTTCCCTCCTTAATGAGTAGATTCTGTTTTAAAAATGGAAATTGTTCCAGTGTCAATCTCTTTTTCAGCGTCTTTGCATTAAAGTTCTCAATAGCCAGCTCAATAGAGTGCTTGAGAGAAATCTTATTGGCGGGTTTAATCAAAAAGGCAAACGGATGCACTTTCTTGGCTCTTTCGAAAGTATCTTTATCAGAAAGTGAAGTCACAAAAATAATTGGTGTCGGATCCATGGTAAAAATTTGCTGTGCCGCCGCAATACCATCCATTTCTCCTTTCAGATTTATATCCATTAAGATGATTTCAGGCCTGGATATTTTGGCCATATGTATGGCCGATTTGGCGCTATCTGCCACATCAATAACGAGAAAACCCATTTCCTCAAGGTCGAGACGCAATTGTTCTGCATATAACAAATCATCTTCTACAATCAATACTCTGATATTTTCAATCGCCAATTTGTCTAATACTTAAAGCTAGTGAAAAAACTTAAATCCTTTATTTTCTGACAATTACGAAATTAGGAAAAACCCCTACCATCGCAAAATACAATTTAACGAAAATATGAATTGTCTTTGTTTAATATACAAGGATCAAAATATATTGCTATTTATGCCGGTTGAGGCGCCATTATTACCCAGATTCGGACACTTCGTGATGTCTGTAAAGTGGTAGTGTTACCGTAAAAGTTGCGCCACCATTCGCTCCGTTTTCAACAGTTATCCGGCCATGATTTAGCTGGGCAAATTCTTTACAAATAACCAGACCTAAACCTGTTCCTTTCTCCCCGGCTGTACCATCCGTACTTTGCTTTTTCTCCTTTAGCTCAAACAGCTTTTCCAGTTTATCTGCAGGTATTCCAAGCCCTGTATCGGTGACAGCAATCCAACAACTGTCGGCGTCCTGGCCGGCGGTTAAGGTTACTGTTCCATTTTCAGGGGTAAACTTTAAAGCATTATTAATAAGGTTTCTGAAAATGGCCATTGTACTATTTCTGTCGCACCAAAGATAAATTTCGTGATCAATTGATTTGATAAGCTCAATGTTCTTGGCCACAGCCATATTGTGAAATATCGCCATCAATTCATCTGCTAAAAGATTCAAATATAATTTTTCAGGTGTATATGGAAAGCTACCCTGCTGGCTTAATGCCCAATTCAGTAAATTATCCAATAAGCCTGATAGCTGATTAGAGGATCGATCGACCACATCCAAAACCTGCGGTATTTTTTCTAATTGATCCCTGTCGGCATAGGCCTTGATAATCCTGGTAATACCCTGAAATGCATTCACAGGACCTCGTAAGTCATGGGAGATTATTGAAAAAAACCGGTCTTTAGTCTTATTAAGCGCTGACAATTGGTCTCGCTGGCTGGTGATTTCCTCTTTTTGATGGGATAGTATCAAATTAGTTTTCTTTTCTTGCCTGATGTTACGAAACAACATATAGGCCAGGGCCACCAGCAGCAACAGCACAATTCCCAATCCCATACCTATTATTTGTTGTGTTTCTTTGGTCTTGTTGGCAAGATCAAGTTCTGCCTGTTTTTGCGCCACTTCAAAATCTGTGCGAAGGTCTGCCATCTTCTGAATAGTTTCAGCATTGTTAATGCTGTCTCTAAAGATGAAATACTGACTTTGATATTCAAAGGCATGGCGATAATCTCCCGATGATAGGTATAACTCCGAAAGTTTTTGGTTGGCATCCCTGATTTGCTCTTTAAGTCCCTCTTCCTCAGCAATTTTAAGGCTTTTCCTTGCATGTTCAAGCGCCCGGTCGAGGTCACCTTTTTCATTATAAATATCTGCCATATAGGTCTCATAAACCGCAATGGGATAATAATCGCCAAGTTCTTCCAGTATCCTGGTAGCCTGGCTAATATTTTCCTGGGCCAGTTCATGTTTACCCTGCTTAGCATAAACCAATCCTATATTTCCCAGATTATAGGCTTTGCCAATTTTGGAATCGAGCTTTTCGAAAATCCTGGAGGACTCCTCGAAATATATTAAAGCCGAATCCAGTTCATCATGGTTGAAATATTCGTCACCAGTGTTGAATAAGGAAGTCGCTAATTTGCTGGAATCATTTTCGTTCCTGAATAAATCGATAGCTTTATTGTAATACAACAAGGCGTTTTTATGGTTCCCCTGCACTGAATAAACGTCACCTATCGCACTATAACCTGAACCTAATTCAACGGTAAACCCATTCTTTTCCGTCAAATTAATATATTTAATCAGGGTGGTTAAGGCTTCATCTAAATCGCCTTTGGCCCGCTGAGCCTGGCCAATGTTAAGATAAGCGCTAATTAAAACAAAATTATTATCCAGGGCTTCGGCAAGATCAATGGCTTTCCGGGCATAAAAGATGATAGAATCAGGATTAACTTGATTTAGAAATATGTGATGGTAAATATTTAACCTGGAGGAATCATTTAGATTGTCAGGTTCACTTAATACAGAAATGAGGCTATCTGCCTGGTTTTGATTTTGTGAATAACCAAAAGATGATAGGAAAAAAAAGCCTATTATAAAACAGGCTTTTTTGAATGCATTTACCTTTTTATCAGGGTGTTGTATTCTGTATCCTAAGTTTCGGATCAATAAAGAACTGTACAGGAGGTTGCGTACCTCTGGTAACCGTGAAATAAACGCCATATTCTTGTTCATCTCCAACTGTTCCATGTAATGCATTTCCTGATACATGGCCTTGACAATTGCAAAGCAACTCTGTAACACCCAAAATATTCGTGTCAGCCTCATAGGTGATTTTGTCAATAGTAACGGTGTCTCCCGTTTGTGCGTCTCTAGGTATTGCCTGCCAGCATATTTCATTTCCAATGCTGATTTCAGAGGTAAAATCTTCTGGTGAACCGGACTGATGGCCACCAAACGAGTCTTCAAACATTACCTGCTCTGTAACATTACCTGGGTTGATATTAGCTGTATCAACTTTCATTGTTATTAAGCATGTTTCCATAATAATAAATAATTTAAATGTTATAAATAAATTAACTGGTCAAAAATTCGAATTTATGATTTGAATGTGGCTCAAAAGTAGGCTGGATATAATTTGCATTACGATCGAATTAAAAGTGAAGTCAACATTTGTAACATTTTGAAATGGGTTGAAACAAATATCCATAATTTTGAACCTGGCGGGGTCCTTCACATTTTATAAGTTTTTATAGTATTGCAGGGGATACAAAAACGACTTTAATTATCTAAAAATCAGGGTGTTACAAAGAATATACCGTAAGGTTATCTAACAATAAAAATTATTAAACTACTGATTACCAGGCATTTACAATTAACGAGTCAAAAATCTTAAGAATCCGGGCTTAAAAACCAATCAGCTTCCACTGCCCACTGAGCCGCCTTTTAAGGGGATTCGATTTTAGTAATATTCAATTAATGGCTTAAATCAAATATGATTTTTTCATGAAAATATAGTCTTCTAGGGGTGGTAGGTTTTTGTCTAAAAATCGACAATTTTGGATGACAATTGTTCAAATCCTTTGATATTAAAACCTGATTAAAAATTAAATGCGTAAAATGTTGGATAAATAATAATTGTTCTTAGGAGAATTTATTACCAAAAAATGGCTTAATTTTAGGTAAACTGTTTAAAAAATATTCCTATGAATCGTTTAAAAGATATTACCAGGTTGCTAACATTTGCTTCTCTATTAATTGGCACTTCCGCTTATGCTCAAATCCCTGATGAAAATACACAAATAAAATCGGCCTCCCTGGCTGCACCGGAAGAGATGAGAGCAGGGGTGACAGTCCTTGGTTTTAATAGCAAGGGACAGCTGGTAACACTAAAGGGGGGAACCAATGATCTAATTTGTTTGGCCGACGATCCAAACCGTAAAGGGTTTAATGCGGCCTGCTATCACAAAGACCTGGAACCTTTTATGGCGAGAGGGAGAGCGTTAAAGGCGGAGGGAAAATCGCCAAAGGAAATATTTGATATTCGCGAGGCGGAAGTAAAGTCGGGAAAGTTAAAAATGCCCTCACAACCAACTACGCTACATATACTATACGGCCCAAATGGCAATTATGATGAGGCTACGGGTCAAATGACAGAAACAAAATACCGCTATGTTATTTATATTCCTTATGCTACTCCGGAAAGCAGCGGGCTGCCTACCAAACCCCGGGCGGCGGGAGAACCATGGTTGATGGATCCGGGAACACACCGGGCACATATTATGGTGACACCAAAAAACTAAGCCTTCACCAACCGGAAATGCACATGACGGCTTAACACATAAAATACCCTGTTGAAACCGTAAAGACCCGAGACCTCCCTAGGGATGGTTTACCTTCAAAATAATTTTTCCCAGGTTTTTATTGGCTTCCATATAGGTATGAGCTTTGCCGACTTCTTCCCAATCAAATACGGAATCGATTACCGGCCGCAGCTGGCCGGTATCAAACAAAAATGCCGCCCGTTGTTGAAAGTCCTGAGTAAGCTTAATCTTGTAATCCATGCTCCGGGACCTCAGGGTTGAACCTAAAATATGGAGTCTTTTGAATAAGATGGGAGCTATGCTCAGTGATTTGACACCCCCACCGCCCATCAATCCCAACAATACCATGCGTCCATCCATTCTTAATGATTGCAGGTTTTGGTTCAAATAAGGAGCTCCAATAAAATCAATGATGACATCAACACCTGGATCCGCACCATTTTTCAATACTGCAGCAAAATCGACTGTTTTGTAATCAATACACTGGTCCGCTCCCAGGGAATGGCACAAGGCGTGTTTTTCCCTCGAAGCTGTGATGATTACCTCTGCCCCCAGTACTTTGGCGATTTGTGTAGCAGCTGTACCCACTCCACTCGCACCGGCATGGATTAAAACACGTTCGGCTTTTTGTAAATCACCAAGCCAAACCAGGGCCTGCCAGGCGGTTAAAAATGCTTCTGCTATGCCGGCAGCTTGTTCCATGGTAATGGCCGAGGGAAAAGGTATAAGCATGTTATGATGAGCTTTGGCATATTGCGCATAACCGCCGCCCGCCAATAGGGTCAATACCCTGTCGCCAATTTGCCATCCGGTTACGGCTGCGCCCATGTCCATAATTTCTCCAGCCACCTCCAGGCCAAGAATATCACTTTCGCCAGGTGGTGGTGGATAAAGGCCTCTCCGTTGCAACAGATCAGCCCTGTTGAGGGCTGTAGCGTGTACTTTTATCAAAACCTCTTCCATTCCAATCTCAGGCATAGGCCTCGAGGCAATGTTTAACGCATCTACATCACCGAAATGTGTTAAGGTAATGGCTTTCATTGTATAATCGGGTTACCATGATCGTGACCTGTTAAAATTACGCAGGAAATTTTCAAAATAAAACGCCGACCACCGATTAAGATCAATGCACCAATCAACCTGTTCTTTATAGGTCTGAGGAAAACTGCAAAACAAAAAAGGCCATTGCCTGCAAAGCAATGACCTTCGGTGTTTCTTAATCTTTTGATCCCACCTTTACAACAGCAGGTTTTTAAGCTGCCACTTCCTCGCTAAAGCCGATCAGAAATTCTGCGAGGTTGGTTTGTCCGTCAAGTCCAAGTTTTTTCCTAAGGCGATATCTGGCCACTTTTACACTTTCAGGGTTGATAGACAAAATGGAAGCGATCTCTTTGGTATTAAGATTTAATTTGATCAAGGCACATAATTTACATTCTGAGGGCGTAAGCTCAGGATATTTTTCCATTAATTCATTGAAGAAATTATTATGTACCTGCTCGAAATGTAATTTAAAATTTTTCCAGTCTTTGTCCAGGTTAAAACTATAATCTACCAGGCGTTTTAACTGGTTAAGCTTTTTCGAAAACCCGCGATCAACCTCACTGCTGATTTGACTGATATTATTTTTCAGCTCTTCCATGATACCATTTTTCTGAACAAGGTTCAGGGTATGTGTCGTTAATTCCTTGTTTTTATATACCAGTTGCTGCTCCAGATCTTTCTCTTTTAATTTCCTGTTTTCAAGCTCGTATTCCATCAGTTTATTATGCGTTTCATATAACTCCTGATTTTTTCGAATACGCACTTTTTGATAATAATAGATTACCAGCGTGGCACCGGTTAAAAATATCATGCCCATAATCAGGATTTTCCGCCATAAAGCTTCGAGTTCTTTGTCGCGCTTTAACAATTGAATGTGTTGTTCCTGCAACATCAGCTCTTTTTCCTTTTTTTCCGTAGCAAATTCCGTTTCCAGTTTAGCGATGGCACGATCACTTTCCTCATCGAAAATGCTGTCGCTCATATTTTTATATAGTTTATAATAATCAAGCGAGGTTTGATAATTGTTTACGGATTCATAAAGCTCCGACAGGCTTTTGTAATTTCTGGAAATCAATGTTTTGGCGCCAATTTCCTCTGCAATTTTCAATCCTTTTAAAAAGTTTTTCTCCGCCTTCACGAAGATTTCCTGATCGGCATAAAGTGTTCCAATACCATTATAGGATTGTGCTATTCCTTCTTTGTCACTCCTGTTTTGAGAAATAATCAGGGCTCTATTAAAATAGTTCAAGGCCTGTTTAAATTCCTTTTTTACCGTCAAAATTTCTGCCAGTTCCAGATATGCTCTCAGCACCACGCGCTCGTAGTTATATCGCTGTGCCAACATCAGCGACTTCTTAAAAAGCGTCAAAGCCTCATCATACCGTTTACCAAGCTTATATTCACAACCCAGGTTATGTGTTGGGAACAACGACGCCAGGCTGTCACCTTTACTCTCATAGGTTTCTATTGCCCTTGAAAAATAATCGATGGCCTTTTCACTACGTCCCAGCGAGCTTTGAACCACGCCTATATTATTAAGTGTATTGGCCAGTTCAAGATCGTATGTTTGGGAGTCGGCATTAGTACCTTTAAGCGACTCATAGATTTTTTCAGCCAGTAAATACTGTTCAAGAGCATCTTTGAACTCACCTTGCCTTCTGTACACAATACCCCTGTTTTCAAATATCTGCGCTTTCCCCTTCAGATATTTCAGGCTATCGGGATATTCGGCAATTAATTGTTGGACAAGTTCAAGTGCTTTGTCATAGTGATTCAACGCCTGATCGTAATTTCCAAGGTCTTTTCGAATGATGCCAAGAATACCTTCATTCTCAATGGCCAGTTTGGGGTAATGATCTTTCTCCAGGAGTTTTTTAGCGCGATTGGCATAGTTCAACGCCTGATCAATGTTTGACGCGAGGAGTTCCTGCGAGAGGTCATTGATGATGTCAATTTTTCTAAACGTGTCACCATCAGCGGTCATTTGCAGCTCATTTTTCAAACTGTCTATTACACGCTGATCCTGACTCCTGACGACACCTGCGTTAACGATAAAAAGTAATATTAGCACACACAGTTTCTTTTTCATATCCATAAAAATTTCTTTATCTAAAAAATATTCCCCATTACTAATTTCGCTTTTTAAAACTAAATTTATGCGAAAACATACGGTGTATACCCAAAAGATGCTAAAAAAATAAGTGTACAATAGGTATACATAGGCCGTAATTACGACGAATCAGGCACTTTTTGAGGATAAATCCTTAAAATTTTACGATTAAGACCAGGCGCCGAATCACACTTTGTATGCCACAGATACCGCCCTATATTAACCCTGGTGCTCCCTTAAAAATCATTTTATCCTTCCTGAAATTGCTGACTTTCCCGTTATCACAGATAAGGTTTTAGCTGGTAACAGAACGAAATTTACTAATACAAAGATCAAAGTCCGGGCTCTTACGATCGATGGTTTTCCAATAGAAAAATATTAAATGACGACTGGTATAACAACGTTGTTAGCAGAAAAATCTTTAAAACTTGGCATGGACCTTTACGTTGAAAAACCTTTGAGAGAGGTTGTTTGGCACACCGTATTCAATGCCTGAAAAGTCTTGTACCCAGGTATATGATATCGTATTATTGGTGCCCAACAGGTTAAGAACATCCAATCCCAGCCACAGGGACTTCAACATTTTGTTTTTAAGGGTTATGATCTTTGAAAACCCTATATCCACACGCCTGTAGGCTCTACCGATAAATACGGTCCTGTCATTAATGTCATTCGGAGGACCGAAAGGAAGGCCGCTGCCAAAAAGCAGATTTAGGTTTACCCGGATGGTAGGATCATTAGGCAAATGATCCTGGAAAAAAATAGCCAGATTGATATGCTGGTCCGACGGTCTTCTCACGCTACCTTTAGTATCATCTTCCAAATCTTCCCTGGTATTAAGCAGGCCCAAACTAAACCATGACTCGGTACCGGGAATAAACTCCCCGCTAACCCTAAAATCAATCCCCGAAGCATAGGCGTCGGTTCGGTTATTGGCATAGTACCTGATCTTCACGTTATCCAGGTCATAGGCGACGACATTGGATAGCCTTTTATAATAACCTTCTGTCAAAAATTTAAAATTTCTTCCCCAGAGTTTAAAGTTGTAGTCCATGCCGGCAATAAAATGAATAGAGGTCTGAGCTTTCAGGTTCTCATTCAAATTCCCTTCAAAATCCCGCAATTCCCGGTAAAAAGGTGGCTGTTGATAAATACCAACCGCTGCCTTAAAAAGTATGTCTCTTTGCCACGCCGGCTTTATGGAATATTGCAGTCTTGGGCTAATCAGCAATTGATCGTTAACATCCCTGTAGTTTAGGCGGGCACCATAAGTTACGGTTTGTTGGTCATTAATGTAAAACGTGTGTTGCAGATAAGCTGTGGCTATGTTCGTATTAAGCTCAAGCTGTGTATTCAGCGTTCTGGTAATGGTCACAAAGTCCGAAGAATCAATAAAGGAATACTCATCGATTTCGTCCTCAATTTCCTGCCGGCTGTATCCAAAACCAAATTCAATAACATTCCGGTTGCCGGGGCGGTAAACATTACGGTTTTCAAGGTTATAGATGGTTGCTTCCAGTTTGTTTCTGCCATAGTCATAATTGGTCCCTATACCCCTTACCGACACACATTCGTTAAAATTGTTTGTGCCGGGGTTATTGTTGACATCGCACAATAAGTATCCGCCCTCTACGTCAAAATATTCTCTTTCTCCCGAACGCATCGCCGAGGACATAAATTTGGAAGAAAACTTGTCGTTAAATCGGTGCGTCAGTTTAAGCCCTCCCTGCCAAAGATCATAACGCAACGTTTCGCGGCCATCAAAGGCGACTAAAAGCCTCAATGATTGATTGATCACACCAAAGGTGGTCTCCCGTGTTTCCGGTACTACCTGGTACCTGTTTCTGGCATAAGAGAAAAGCACCCCAAGCTCAGTGTCTTTTGACTGGTCTTTACTAAGGTCGAAGTTAATGAAAGATTGTATATCGGTAAACCTGGGACGGTATCCTCCCTGGGTTTCCTGGGTCTCAAGCAGGTAGGCGGCGCTTTTATGCCTGGCTCCAAAGATATAACTGATATTTTTTTTGCGATTGGAACCTTCAAAGTGAGCACTTCCACCTAAAAGGCCCAGTGTGAGAGACGCGGCGTTTTCTTCTGGTTTTTTATATTGGATGTTAAGTGATGAGGACAGTTTATCGCCATATTTCGGCTGCCAGCCGCCGGCGGAAAACTCCACAGACGCTACCAAATCAGGATTCACAAAACTCAATCCCTCCTGCTGTCCGGCCCGTATCAGGAAAGGTCTGTAAATCAGAATATCATTTACATAAACCAGGTTTTCATCAAAGTTTCCTCCTCTTACCGCATAGTTGGAAGACAGCTCGTTGTTACCGACAACCCCTGGCAAGGTGTTCAGTATTTTATTAAAATCTCCAAATGGTGATGGTAAGACCGAAGCACTTTTGGGGTCAATTTTATATACGCTGACTTCCTCCCGGATTGATAGATCCTCCTGATCGTCCGTAACCTTAACTCCTTCCAGGTACTGGATATCCAATGCCATCTTCAAATCAACGGTCAGTTGTGTTTGATCCGGCTGTATCGCATAGCTTACAGACTGATCCTGATACCGTATATGGGAAAAAGTAATGGTCAGGTTATTGGTATGAGAAACGGCCAATTCAAATTTTCCGGCATCGTCGGTAAACGTTCCCAAATCACCTGGCTTTATCAGAACATTTACAGCGGGTACTGGTTTGCCGTCTGTGTCCGTTACGGTACCCAGTACTTTCAGGCTTTGACTATACAAAGTTGCTACCTGCAACAATACAGGCAACAGCAGAAAATAACGCTTCAGGTTCATGTAAAATCAAACAACAGTATAAACGTTTTTCAGATCGCTAATAGTTTTTTGTGGGTTATCTGATTTAAACACAAAGCTCCCGGCTACCAAAACATCTGCACCGGCCTCAAGTAATGATTTGGCATTACCTGCATTTACACCGCCATCTACCTCTATCAACGCCTGTGAACCGGTATCTTTAATCATTTTCCGGATTCTCTTAATTTTCTGATATGTATTCTCAATAAAAGATTGCCCGCCAAAACCGGGGTTTACAGACATAATTAATACCAGGTCAATATCAGGCAAAGTGTCTTCCAGCAACGCTACGTTGGTATGCGGATTTAAAGCGACACCAGCTTTACAATCGAGTGCCTTAATCTCCTGCAAAATGCGATGCAGGTGATCGCAAGCCTCATAATGAACCGTTAAAACAGCAGCGCCGGCCCGTTTAAATGCCGATAAATATTTTTCGGGCTTTTCGATCATCAAATGTACATCCATGGGCTTTTTTGCGTGCTTTTGGATGGCTTCGCAAACAGGCAACCCAAATGAGATGTTCGGAACAAAAACGCCATCCATAATATCCACATGGATCCAATCTGCCTCGCTTTCATTAATAAGTTCTATATCTCTTTGCAGGTTGGCGAAGTCTGCTGCTAATACTGATGGTGCGATCAATGGTTTCATGAAACAAATATATAAAAGGAGACGTAACTTTTACGCAATAATATAAAGTTGCGTTCGGCCTTGTGCCAACAAATAAGCATCGCTAATTTTTTAAGAATTTAGCATTGATACGATTATTACTGTCAATCACATTTACAAAGTATAATCCGGGAACAAGATTCCCGGCATCTATTTTAATCTGCTGGTTTTTCGGAAAAATCGGGCGACTGCTTTCATAAACAACTTTTCCCAAACTACTAAATATCAAAACTTTAACCCCATCCATACCGCTATCATTTTCCAATTTCAAATAAAATTCCCTGTCGACAGGATTTGGGAACAAACTAAATGCTGTGGTTAATTTATCTTCAATACCCACCACCAGGATGCGTGCTCTGCCAAAACTCGGTATCCCAAATCCCAGGTCCGTGTCGCTATTATCAGCCTGATGTCCCGAATCCCTGATCATTTGCAAAACCTCATCACGGTTTTTTTCGGGGAAAGCCTGCATAATTCCCGCTGCCAACCCGGCCACCATCGGTGCAGAAAATGAAGTTCCCGAAGCACCGACAGGCCTATCTGATGCTTCGTCATAGCCAACCACCACACCGGCGCCAAGTGTCACTACGTCTGGCTTGGTTCTTCCGTCTGCTGTAGGCCCTATGGAACTGAAAGTGGTTTTAACGGTATCCGTCGTAATCGAACCGACAGTAATCACTTTATCAACATCCGCAGGTGGTGCAATTATTCTCCAGGATGCATCATTTCCGAGATTACCGGCACTGGCTACCAGCAGGATGCCTTTATCCGCTGCCAGCTGAGCCCCAATCGATATGATAGCTGTCTGCCCATCAATTTCAGTCGTGGTATAGTCCATGGACGGATCATCAAATGTATTATAGCCCAATGAGGTAGTAATAACATCAACACCCAGGCTATCCGCTTTCTCGGCGGCAAAAATCCAATTGTATTCCTCAATTCGGTATTCACTTGATACATCCTCAGTTATGCAGAGCGCAAATTCTGCCCCGGGCGCCGTCCCAATCAACCTGTCCTCCTGGAATGCCCCAACGCAAGACAAGACCTGTGTCCCATGATCGTCGATAGCAAACACGTTTTGATTATTATTGACGTAATCAAAAGTGTACTTTAGGCGATTGTCTGTAAACAAATGCCCGAAATACGGTAAATTGTCAACTTCCTGGAATCCGCTGTCAAAAACACCAATTAATATTCCTTCTCCTCTATAACCTAGCTGGTGCATATGAGGAATCCCCAGCAAACTATTTTGTTCGTTGGTCAGATCAGTATTATTTTTCCTGTTTGCCCTTTCAACCAAATGGCTTTTTTCCATTTTAGTATGGGCAGCAATTCTACTCCCAAGCTTACCTCCCGGGGCCACTAATTCTACCTTCTCAACAACCGGTAAACCTTCTATTTCAGTGATCTTTGCTGGTACTGCTTCAATAAGGGCGGCATTCAGCCATTTTGAGGTATAAAAAACACTGATACCCAATGCTTCAACCTGTTGAATGTAAGCCTGATTAACCGGTAAGTCGCTTTCTACGATAGCTATCTGATTCTTTTGTCTCCTTTCAATAGCTTTTTGAGAGAGAAATGCTTCCGGGTTGCTGATAGAATAGGTAGAATTGTCTTTATTGGTAAAGTAAACAACATAGCGATTTTCCTGGCCCAAAACCCTGGCGGTACAGAGCAAAAAAATCAAATAAAAAAACAATAAGCTATTCTTTACCATAATCATTCAGGACTAATCGCAAAGCCCGGCCCCTTTCGATGACCTTTTGGCCAAAGCAATCGGAATCATCGCAAAACTCTAACTTTATAAACGTTTTTTCTGCCAATCCAATGTGTTCTGCGAAGATTTCTTTTCTTTCATCCTTGATCAACAAGTCCTCTTCATCTTCCTGTAAGACTGTTACAGTCCGTACTTCTTTCTCCTTGTAGGTCCTGGGATTAAACAAATCCTGAATAACATATTCATCTCCCTGATTAACATTCAGGGCGTTACCATCCCAGGCGGCATTTTCATTTACCGGGAAAATGAGTTTGATAAAAGATACATTATTTTCTGTTGAAATTGCCTGCCGGGGTGTCTGCCGGGCAGTCCAGACCGAATCCAGTCCCCATGATTCATTTTCATTTATCCTGGAAAAACGATGAATAATGTGGGTATACCCATCTTCCTGATTCAAAAAGGAGTCTACCACTTGTTCTTTCAATTGATACCTCAAGGTATCGACACCCAGGACGGAATATTGAATATCCTCGACGTCATAAGTGCGAAAAATCCCTTTTTGCAATGGAAAGAAGTCAAATCCCAGCCTTGAAGAATCCGGCTCCAGCGTGTCCGTGTCGCAAGACGAAAACAGAATGATTATTCCCAGAAGGACCGTATTAAAAATATTAGCCAGCCTCATTTTGTCTAAAACTTGATTTGATCCACCCTCCACCAATAACGTCATCTTCTTCATAGAACACCGCGGCCTGCCCCGGGGCGATGGCCTTAACTCCTTTTCCAAAAAAGACTTTCATAATGTCTCCGGCTTGTTCTATCACTGCGGGACTTCCGGGATCATTATACCTTACCTTTGCTACTACATCCATTCTTTGCTGGCCCAGATCTTTATATTTAACCATATTAAGCTTGTCAACATACATACCATCTCTTTCCAATTCATCAAAAGTTCCGAGTATAACCCGGTTTTTGTCTTTCTGAATTTCCGTCACATAAACAGGATAACCAAGCGCCACGCCCAGACCTTTGCGTTGGCCTACCGTATAAAATGGATAACCGTTATGATTTCCTATGACCGAACCATCCTCCAGGACAAACTCTCCACCTTTCACCTGCTCCTCCAGCCCATCTACACGTCTTTTCAAAAATCCCCTGTAATCATTATCAGGAACAAAACAAATCTCATATGACTCGGATTTATTGACCAGTTCCACAAATCCTCTTTCAAGGGCCTGCGCTCTAATGCTGTCTTTTGTCAAATTTCCCAATGGAAAAATTGTTCTACTCAGGCTTTCCTGAGAGATTCCCCAAAGTGCGTAAGACTGGTCTTTACTCAGGTCCTTGCCCCTGCTAATCACAAACCGGCCATTTTCCTCTCGGATATTGGCATAATGACCGGTAGCAATATAGTCACAATTCAACTTATCGGCTCTTCTCAACAACGCGTCCCATTTAATATGGGTATTACACAAAACACAGGGATTAGGCGTCCTGCCGGCCAGGTATTCATCAGTAAAATGATCAATAACATAATCGCCAAACTCCTCTCGAATATCCAATATATAGTGTGGAAACCCCAGTTCGACAGCAATATTCCTGGCATCGTTAATTGAATCAAGGCTACAGCAGCCCGTCTCCTTTTTACTTCCTCCTGAAGAAACATAGTCCCATGTTTTCATGGTCATGCCTATCACATCATAGCCCTGTTCGTGCAACAAAACTGCCGCCAGTGAACTATCTATTCCACCGCTCATAGCCACTAATACCCTTCCTTTGTTACTCATCATTTCCTCTGTTATCAGGGTTACGCGCCGGGAACCGGCAAAACCCATCGCTTTGTTGACTAAACAATTAAAAGTACGAAAAGATTCACCATTTTCTATCCTTCTTTTTTCCCATCCTTACATATGCAGAAAATTGTGAAATAGAAAATATTTGTTGCAAATATAAAGCTATTCCTTCAATTCAAGTAAAATTTCAAGAATTAACCGTTTGCTTTATTCCCCTAATTATTCCTTTTTTGCACCGTAAACACTTGAAATTGCTAACAGATAATGGCCTTAAAAACCTTTGTGAAAATCAGTGAAATCAGTAACCTGAGTGACGCCCGCTATTGTGCCGGTATGGGTGTGGATCAATTGGGTTTCAACGTGACACCAGGGCATCCAAATTTTGTGGATATTGAAAAATTCAATGAAATTACCGGATGGGTCGCTGGTGTGGCGTTTGTAGGAGAATTTGACCACCAACCGCTTGACTATATTAAGGAAGCCCTTTCTAATTACAGGTTCGATTATATTCAAACCTCCAGGGTCGATTTGCTTTCGGAGGTTAATCAACTATCTCAAAAAGTTGTTTTAAATCTTAACGTTGATGAATATGAGGATATAAACCGGCTGGAACAAGCATTGAAATACGCATCTGATTTAACCGAGTATTGCCTGCTTCACAGCCAGGATAATCATGAAAACACCTATAACTGGCGTACATTAGCACCACTGGCTTCCTCATACAGGCTTGTTCTTGGATCCTGGATCGACAGCCATGATATTAGCGAAATGATTACCAATACAAATTTTGGTGGCATTGCCCTGAAAGGAGGCAATGAAATAAAACCCGGCTATAAGGATTTTGATGAACTGGCTGATATTCTTGAATTAATTGAAACTGAAGACCATTACTAACTCCCTTACAAAATTGAAGCTTGCATTCTGATAAAAAATAGATGGCCCCCGTCAGGTATTATGTATGTAAAAGCCAATCGACCTGTTCCTAATTTCAGTCATTGTTCATACCCGCACTACTTATTACTTCTGTTAGTTACCCGACAAAAGCCTTGGCTTAAATCGTAATCACGCATCGTATGGCAGCCAGTACGAAAAATAATAGCAAATAGTAATTGCTTATGATAGAAAAATATACCCTGAATATTTAATGGGTGTGGATAAACTTACTTGGGTAATTATAAAGAATCATTTCCCGGGTTATTAATCGGAAAAGGCTGTTACTTTGAAATTGTATAGGGTTTAGTTAAAGTTTAGATGAAAGCGCAGTGTAAATTACACTGCGCTTTTTTTTACACATCCTTCCGAAACTGGATTATCTCTTTGTTATTTAATAAGGTCGATTTCTATAACTTTCACCCCCTCCATGCTTCAAATATCTCCAAAATGAGAATATTTTTACAACCAGATTGTCAAAAATATTTAACCTTGATTCTAAAGCATATCTTCTTACCCCTCAGGCTATCGATTTAATTTACAACTTAACCTTGAAAATTCCTATGGTTCCGACGGGATTATGCAGGTAACCGGCGCAATCATTAAAGAATAGATTTTTATCACCACTAAATATATAAAACCTTTTCTCCGGGAAAGCCAGATCAGATAAAGTGTTGTCTGGCTCTACCGCACACATTGATCAGGGTGTACGGCACCATGATTGTCATTAGGGTAATGATCTTTCACTAATCCGTGGTTAACCTAACCTTTTAAAATAATTTTGATGTCAGTGGGATACCTTTTTATCTGCTCGCAATTAAGATTATCGTAAAGTTGCTACCAATTACATGAAGTCAGGCAACATTTACTATACATTCAGCATTCCTTTATAGAGAACATTCACAATTAAAAGGAGTGCCGTAAATTCTTCATTCAAAAGACAACGCACAAACATGTCTCAATAAATTCTATAAGACCTTTGACTATAATCCTACTCCTATGAATACAAAGTTACTATTGTTAGTTGGCTGTTTGTTTACAACTTCTTTCCTGCAGGCTCAAAACCCATATCGTTATAACGAACCATTCTTATTTAATGATGGATGGATTACCAACAATATAACGTCTCACGATATTGACTCACAACTTATCTACGCTATGTTGGAAAAGATGGGCCAGAACGAAAACCATAATATTCATAGCTTATTGTTGGTCAAAAACAATGAATTGATCCTTGAGGAATATTTTCTGCATTACAATCCTGAAAAGCTCCATGATTTAAGGTCAAGTACCAAGAGTATTACTTCGCTTTTGGTGGGTATAGCCGTAGACAAGGGGTTCATTAAAAGTATTGATGATCCAATTATTAAATATCTGCCGCGGAAAGAGCATCAGATATACCTGAAAGGTGAAAAAAGTAAAATCACCATCCGGCACCTGCTCACTATGTCCTCGGGGCTTGATTGCAACGACTGGAATAAAAAATCCCCGGGCCAGGAGGATAAAATGTACAAAAAAAGGGATTGGATTGAGCATGTGCTAAACCTTTCCATGGTCAATGAACCAGGAGAAGAAACTGCTTACTGTACCGGTGGCGTTGTATTGCTTGGTCAGGTTATTGCCGCTGCCACCGGCCAGAACTATGATGATTTTGCGAGAAGGTATTTATTCGAGCCTTTGCAAATATCAAATTATCAATGGCGCTATTTCAATGATAATAAAAATGTCGATGCCGGCGGCCACCTGTTTTTAACGCCGAGAGACATGGCAAAAATCGGTCAGCTGGTGTTGAATAACGGATTATGGAATGGCAAAAAAATCGTTTCGGAATTGTGGATAAAAAACTCAACATCTTCTCAAACAAGCCTGGGTGGTGTAAACTTTGGTTATTTATGGTGGAATGTCGATTTGCAGCATAAAACGGATCAGGTTAATACAATTTTTGCCTCGGGAAACGGCGGACAATACATATTCATTATACCTAAGCTGGATCTGGTGTGTGTATTTACCGGGGGTAATTACAATTCTGAAAAAGACAAATTACCATTTTATCTTATTCAAAATTCTATTTTACCGGCTATCAGCTATCCTTGAACATTTGACCTGCCGGGTAAAGGCAGCGCTCTTAGTGTTACCCGTGGGATTCACTGCTCCCTTGACTGATCTCCTCGGCGATCACTTTCAACCCATCCAGGGTTAACAAAGCATTGATCTCATCAAAATGCGGGTGTAACTCAACCAGTACGGAAGACAGGCCGCCGGTAGCTATTACCTTGCAGGTTCGGCCGATTTCATTTTGAATAGCCTCAATCATATTTTTGACCAGGCCGATATACCCGTGTAGTATTCCGGCTTGCATCGCGTGTATGGTATCTTTCCCCAGCACCGAATCAGGAACCTCTAAAGGGATATCCGGTAATTGAGCGGTATTTCCAGACAAGCTTTTCATCGCCGTCTTTAACCCGGGAGCGATAGCGACTCCCACTATCTGGGCAACATCATTGACCGTGGTAAATGTCAGGGCGGTACCAAAGTCTACTACCACACAAAAATCTTTTGTACCTGCAAAGGCAGCAGCAGCATTGGCCACAAGGTCGGTACCAATCTCTAAAGGATTGTTGGTTTTGATCGTTATCTTCTGGTAAATATCGGGGCCGACAATCAAGGGTTGGAGCCTGAATACTATCTCAATCATATTCTGAATGACCGGTGTCAATGCCGGTACCACGCTGCTTAAAATAACAGTATTAACCTGAGCGATTTTTAAGTCACTCTCCAAAAAATGATTTTTTAAATTCAGGGCAAAGGCACCTGGCAATTGAGAAACGTCACTTTTCTCCCGCCAGTGATGAATCCATTGGTCGTGCTTGTTAAGCGCAAATACAATGTCAGTGTTACCGATATCTATAGCTAATAACATATCTGATTTAAAAAAGAAAGATAAAAATATTTCTGCGCATTCCTTTCAAATTGGTTTACAATTAATGCCATTTCGAAGGTGAATGTACAGCCAGTAGTATTTTACCTACGGGAAGCCGCGTTAAATTGAAATTCCGACAAAATATCGGGAATAGTTATGTTCAATTTTTCCCTTTCACCTCACAGGTCAATTTACCGGGTTAATTTGACATTTAATATTTCTTTGGCTAACTTATATAAGTTATTGACAGTCAATAATTTTACAACCAAAAACTTAACACAATGAAAAAACTGTTTTTTGCTACCCTAACTTTGGTTTTTCTTTCTTGTGCCACAATGGCCCAGGAGAAAGAAGCGACAACAGAATCTGCAAGCTACTCTGCCCCTGCTCCCCTCAATGACGATCTTATGGAATGGATGATTGGCGAATGGAAGGGAAAAATGGTCGGACCGATGGGAGAATCAGAAGAATGGTTGAAATACGAATATGGTCTTGGTGATCAGTTTCTTATGGTTTCTGCTACTTCCTCGATGGGGGAATTTAATTACAAGGGAACCGGTGCCATTACCTTAAAGCCGGAAAGCGATGAGGTGGTTGGTTACTGGATTGACAATATGCGGGGCATGTACAAAGGAAAAGGGATGAGAGAAGGAGACATGGTAAAAATGACCTGGTATGGCCCTAATGGCAACGCTACACGTATCACTAAAAAAGAGGGTAATGATAAGTTTACCGTTATTTCCCATTCTCCGGGCGCTGATGGCAATACTATTGAAAGTAAAGGTGAATTTAGTAGAATTAAAGATCTGACCTCGGACGAATAGCTATTTAAAATACTGATTTATTGTCAATCACGATACTTTACAAGACACCTTCCTTTAATGACACAGGCAGGTGTCTTTTTTTATACCTTCCCTACTGAGAGACCGTCACTTACAAAGCCAGCAAACCACATCGAAAAATCAGCATTATCGCAGAAATAAGGTAATTGCCGGTAAATAACAGCCAATTATTACATCCTGACAGCACCCTTGCCGGCTTTTCCGGGTTACAGCCCCTTGCATCGCAGGATAAATAATAAAGAGGAATTGGGCAAGAGGCCGTATTTAAAAATTAAAAAATGGCTTTTATCACCAAAATGTTGCTGATAACGACTTGTATTCCCCTTAATTATTATCAAAACAATGAATCACTATGAGAAAAATGAACAGGAATTTAATCATACTAGCCCTGCTTTTTGCGCCATTTGTTGCTGGCGCCCAGGTGCATATAGGCACAACAACTGGTGTAAATAGTACATTTGTATTGGATAAAGGCCTTTCAGAAGATCCCAGGTTTAATAGTAAGATGACTTATAACTTTGCGCCTATTGGTTTTTCCTTTGGTGTAGACATCAGCAACGGCTTCGGCTTGCAGATGGAGTCAATACTGGCAAAACAGGGTCAGATATTTGAAATAATCGATATTGCAAAGACGGTGGTTGGAGAGCGTAAAATTGACTTAAATTACATTCAGTTACCATTGCTTTTTAAATTCATGAGCGCTAAAGCTACTAAGGCACGTACAAATTTCTCTCTCGGACCACAATTGTCAATACTTAGAAATGGGGTTGAAACCATTCAATATGATGCATCTACGCAGGATATTACCGATGTTTCCCAGTTGCCTGTAGGTGCCACACCCAATCCCAATGGGGGTTATGATGTTCCAGCGCTGCCCAGTACCGAATTATTAAGCAGTTCTGCTGATGAAGAAATTAAAAAGTTTAATAACACCGAACTACAAATTGCCGCTACCTTTGGTGTGGATATTGATATTTCAAAACATCTTTATTTATCCACTTTGATCAGGGCCAATTACAGTTTCACGGATATGAGAAACGGCGACCTGGTAGATCTGATAAAGAACAACAACCTGGACGGTTTGATTGACCGGCGAGCTAACCTGGCTATCGGCGCTCAAATTGGCTTGAACTTTATGTTCAATGGTGTGAGATCATTCAGACTGAATCAATTGGATAGAAACGCAGAGGCATTTTTATATGATCGTTAAGCAATAGGTATTTTTAAAAAAGGGGAATAGTTTCAAGAATGCTATTCCCCTTTTTTATTTCACCCATTTTGAAAATAATAACTTGTCGTCATCGGGTAATAACACGGCGTGTAATGGTAATCTAAAACTATTCTATCCAGCCTACTTTTGTGGAACATCATTCAAATTAAGCTTATGAAAAGTATCCATTTATTATCAACGACGCTAAAAGTAAACGCATCATTTTCACTTTTATCCGGGATCGCATTGATCGCGTTCCACCGATATTGGTTAGCAATTTTCGAAATCAACTTTCCATTCTATGCGCTTGGCATTGGCTTACTTCTTTTTGCATGGCATGTATTTAGAGTGGCAAACCAGAAGCCTATCTCCTTAAAGGCCGCTAAACAGGTGATCATCATGGATGTATCATGGATTGTAATGAGCATCATCGTTTTATTTGCCGACAACGGGATTTCGGTCACCGGTCATTGGCTTATTGGTGTTGTGGCAGCTTTTGTAGCTGATTTCGCCCTGTTCCAAATGATTGGCGTCAAAAATCTCTCAGGATCAGGAAATGCCATACAAGGCTCATAAACCTGATAATTCAATAAGATAAGCAGGTGTCATTATACGCAGCACTACCAATGGCGAAGGCGACAGGTAAGCGTGCTATCGGATTTAATTGTCATGCGCAATTTTCCAGAAATAGATGCCGCCTGCCTGCTTGCCTATCTCTGCTGTATCGACAATTTCTAAGGTTTCGAGATCAACCACATCAACACTTCCAGGCTCGCCGCCAATACCTTCTATAGAAACAAAAGCGTACCGGCTATCTGGCGATATGGCAATTCCGTGTGAAACCCGGCGATTATTTTTTATCCTGGCGACTTCTTTTCCGGCGTTTAAGTCCCATATTCCGGTACTCCCGGCCGATTTATAGGTGACAACCATCTTATTACCATCGGGTGTGACCTCTACATTATAGGGACCCTTATCCCCTGGAAAACGTTTGGTAACCATCCATTTCCCCAGATCTACTTCCAGGATTTCATTACTGCCATTACCGGCAACATATACCTTTTTTCCATTGGGATGTGGGATCACCCAGGTTGGCTTAACCCTGGAATGGCTCATTTTATGGCCTTGCATCTTGTCATTTTCGTGCTTCATTTTTGAATGATCCATTTGGGAATGGTCCATTTTGGAGTGATCCATGTCGGCATGACCTTTCCCGGTGGATTTGTCAGCCTTATCCAGGTTTAATACCCTGCTAACCTGCAGGCTGATGGCATCAATTTCAAACAATTCTCCGGACATCATAGCAACAGAATAATGTTTCAAGCCATCCGGAGATATCCGGGATCCATGGGGCATGGCGCCGGTGGTGATTTGCTTAATCTCGGTCATCGTTTCAGGATCTACCACTGAAACGGTACTTGGCACCATATCTCCATGCAAGTTAAAATTCACGCAATATAGAAAACCCGTAGCTTTGGAAATTTGCATGGTGGCAGGAAACAAACCGAGGGTGGTCTGCCCCACTACCTCGTTGGTCTCTGTAGAAAATTTATACAAGGTGCCATAGGGATTTCCATGGGCCATGGTAAGATACCAGAACTTCCCGTCCGGGCTGACAGTAATCCCATGAGGGCCCTCAATTTCTGCCGGCCACACGCCTACAGGAATTCTTTTGATGGCCTCGGCTTTTTTTCCATCAAATTTGATCAATGCCACCTCATCTTCCGACTCTGCGGTGGTGTATACATAGTAATCCTGGGAAACGGCCGAATATGCGTACAAAATCAGGCATATAAAAATTATGGGTATCTTTTTCATTTGTCTATTTTAATTTCTTTTTTCCAGCCGGATGGAACCACTGATTCCTGATACAAATGTCTTTCCAAGTGCACCATTTATATCAAGCAACCGGTTTCATCGACTTTCAAGCTTTGTATCTGACGGTGTTTCCGGTTCCAGTTTGGCCGACCATAATCCACTATTCCAGTCGGAATAAAAGATATGTCCCTTGTGTAGCTGCGCTCCCCAAGTAAAAGGTGAGTTAGGAATATACCCTTCCGGATCACTTGGAAGAATAAAGGCAATTTCGCGTCCTTGCTTATACAGGTCCCCCATCAACTCTCCGCTAATATCTACCACTCTGACACCTCCGTTGTAAAATGCCACATACAGGGTTTCTCCATCTACCCAGTAATTATGAGATCCTGCACCCGGCACTTCAAACCTTGCTATTTCGCTTGGGTTTTTCAAGTCTGTAAAATCGATAAAATGTAAAAACCCGCCGGCAACATTCGGGCCGTTCACATTTAAGCCATATGGAAAAATCTCGTCCCCACCAATCACGTAAAACTTCCCGGCTGACTTGCTTTTGAAAGGAAAAGTAGCATGATTGGCTCCACTGGGATAAGCATAGCTGGCAAATTGCACCGGGTTTTCAGGAGATCCTCCGGCAATGCCGTTGCCAACATCCACCAGCTGAATACCATCGGACCAGTTGGAGGAATAGGCAATTCCATCGTCTACCCAAACGTCATGGATAGCGTGATGTGGTGTATCCAATTCAAACTTTCCTACGATAGACGGATTACCCGGATCTTTGATGTTGATCACGTAGTATTTTTGGCCCGCGCTCAAGGCATAAACATGGTCTTTATATATAAACAAGTTATGCACGCCCCCCGTGAGGTTTTCAGTAAAAGTCGAAATTATCTGTACATCCCGTGGATTGGTCACATCTAAAATAACGATACCATTTTTGCGATTTGAGGCTCCTTCACGGCTGATAACACATATCTTTCCATCTTCGGAGACCTTTACGTCATTGACTGTTCTGGCATCTACCTGTACACTATCAATTTTAGTGATATTGGCAGGGTTAGTAACGTCCCAGAAATAAGCGGTTCCATCGGCGCCCCAGGTACCGGTAACACCGTAATCTTTACCATCTATTCCTTCCCATATCCAAAAATCCGAGGTATGCTTATCACCTACGATACCCTTGCCAATCAATTCTATTTTTCTTTTAACATTTCTTTTCTCAATTTCCACCGCCTTTCTGGTGGCATATCCACCTGAGGAAGCAGTAATCGTATATAATCCCGCTTCGTCGGCCACAAATCTACCATCCTGCATGATCAGACCTGAGGCACTGGATGACACGTCATATGCCTGGCCCTCAAATGTGTACGTGATCAGGGCATCTTTCACCTCCTTACCATTTTTATCTATGGCGGTAGCCTTAAAACGGAGTACATCTCCGGTTCTGGCCTCATCCTTATCCGCTGTAAGGTTGATCGTGCGAACGGGATTTTCGGAAATATTCACATTCACTTTCCCCGATATTCCCTCGATGGAGGCGGTTATTGCCACTTTTCCAGGTTTTAACGCCGTCAGGTTATAAAATTTGTCTATTACCGCAATCTTCCGATCCGAACTCGACACAACTGCACTCAGGTCTTCTCTCTTCATGTTCAGTTCATCAAATATGCTTATATCTAAAGGTATGGTGCTGCCGGCGTAAATCTTATCGGGTACGTCCTTAATTTCAACCTTGGCCAAAGGAGGAAAATTGATCTTTATGGACACGTCTTTTCTCAGGAACTTGCCATCCGGATCAGGACTGATAATAATGATATTATGAATACCCGGCTTGTGGCTTTTTAATACCCCCATCGAATCAATCTCAAACGCCTTACCATCGCTGGAATAATACATTATCTTTCTATCTTCAATTTTGTGGCCATCTCCATCAACCACAAAAGCGCTGATAGTTTTGGTCTCATTTACATTCATGGTTAAGTCCTTCGTCGCTATTTTGATTTCAATATTTTCCTGCGCCAGCAGCCTGGCGCCTAACGGAAATAAAGACAGGATTGAAAGCAGGGAAGTGTGAAGGATCAATGGTCTTAAATATTTCATTGGGTTACAGTTTATGGTCATCCTAAAAATACAAAATGCTATGATTTATTTGTTATAGTTCACACAAAAAGACTGTTGTCTGGCCATAACTACTGATGACCAAAATCAATATTCATACTACAGTGTAAAAGGAGATATCATTTTCCAAGAAAATGCCAACCGCGAAGCTCGCTAAAAATCAAACAAGCTTCTTAATTTTTCCCGGTAATTACGGCTGATTTTCAGTTTTTCTCCGGTCACGAGGGTAACGATGTATTCATTGTTAAAATGTGGTGTCAAATCCCGTATAAAGCTGATATTGACCAGGCTTGATTTGTGGATACGCAAAAACCTGTCGTCGGGTAAGAGTGCATCCATTTTTTTCAGGCTTTCGCGAACAAGGTAAAACTTACCTTTTACATGCACTTTGATATAATAGTCAAATGCCTGTATCCAAATAATATCATCCAGTGGAAGGAAATGTATTTTGCCATCAGATTTGATGACCAGGCGGTTATTAAAAACCCTGTTATTTTTATTTTGGTCGTCAATCACCCTGTTATCAGCGTTGTCCTGCACTTTGTCTTCATAAAAAGCCAATAGATTTACCAACTGTTCTTTTACCTGACGGGGATTTGTTCCTTTCAAAAAGTCCTTGGCGTAATGGAGCGCCTGGTAAAACCTTTCATCGGTAAAAGGTTTTAACAAATAATCCATGGCATGGATTTCAAAAGCTTTCAAAGAATATTGGTCATAGGCTGTAATAAAAATAACAATTGGCAATTTTTCAGGGGCAATGCTGTTTAACACTTCAAAACCATTGACACCTGGCATTTGAATATCCAAAAAAACCAGGTCAGGACTATTTTCATTGATGAACTGAATGGCTTCGACGCCATTTTTACAGGTACCCACAACTTCTATATCAGCATCTTTTTGCAGCAGGAAATTCACCCCATCCCGCGCTTCCTTCTCATCGTCAACGATAAGTACACTTATTTTTTTCACAGCTTTAATTTTCTGAATGGTAAAATAATTTTAAATACTACCCCTCCGTTTTGTTCCTTCACCAAAAACTTAAATTTCCCGTGATACAGCTGTTTCAGGCGATGGGTTGTATTGACGATTCCGATGCCTTTGCTGTTACTTAAATCCCAACCCTGAGGAAGGGTGGAGCCGGAATTATATACTGATAATGTAACATGCTGATCTTCCCGCAAAATAGCTATTTCGATCAATGCGTCATTTATGCTTCTGGATACCCCGTGTTTAAATGCATTTTCAACAATGGGTTGAAGTAATAAATTCGGTATCATGCACTGCAATGCTTCTTCATCGATGTTAAAGTTAATCTTCAACCGGTCCTGAAACCTGATAGATTCGATTTTGAGATATTTTTTTATCAGATCCAGCTCCTCCTCTATGGTTATGTATTGCTTCTTTTCTTTGCCTAAAGAATTTCTAAGCATATCACTTAAGCCCGACAACATATTTACCGCCTCCCTGTTGTTATTTCTCCTTACCATCATGGCAATAGTGTTTAAGGCATTAAACAAAAAATGGGGTTTTAATTGCATTTTGAGCGTCTGCAGCTGTGATGTTACCAGCCGGGACTCCAGCTGTACCGCCAGATCCTGTTGATTACGGTAACGGTTAAAAAAATCCAGGGCAATCAATATAACTACGCCAACCCAATAAAATGCCATCGCATCAACGGCACTTAAAAAGTCGGTCTTCCAGAACATAAGCAGGGAATTCCAGTCGTACGTTTCCGGCAGCTTAAATAATCTTTCCAGCAACAGTATACTAATGCTGGTCAGGATGAAATGCGCAAATCCAAAAATAATGCTGGCTACAAAATGCGTGGCCAAAGCACGCTTTTTGGAATAACTCCTGACCTGTAAAAAGACATTGACGATGGAAAAGCTCAGGAGCCAAAAACTCAAAAAATAAGCAACCGGCCAGCGAATAATGCTATCCCAGTTGAAATGTTGATTTGAAATCCGGGCACCGGCAACATCGCGTAAAAGCACAACCAGGCAGATCAAAAGGCAAAAGCCAAATTGATACCAGTAAAAATATTTATAGTGAAATATTCTGCGGCTTTCAAGCATTGCAGGATAAGATGATTCAATCCAAAAATAGTCATTATTTCACAATTGTAAACCGGTACCAGAAGCTTCCCCTGATATAAACCCTTGCCCGGCATAGCAGTTTATTTTGGAGGATGATTATCAGCTATTCATAACGTATGGATTTTACAGGGTCGGTCAAGGCTGCCTTTATACTGTTGTAAGCGATGGTTATAACAATTACTACACCCATAACAAACGGTGGAATCACAAAAAGCCACCATGATAATTCAACGTGAACCACAAAGTTGATGAGCCATAATTTCATCGACCAGTAAGCGACCGGCAATCCAATGACAGTGGCAATCAGGATTAGAAAAAAATATTCCTTCGACAACAAACCTAAAATATTGGTGGCAGAAGCGCCCAGTACTTTCCTGATGCCTATTTCTTTTGTTCTTTGTAAAACGTTGATAAGTGATAAGGCAAAAATACCTAACGATGCCACCAGAATGGCCAGCAATGCAAAAAAATTAAAGAGCTTGCCAAATAAAACATCCGGGACATATTGTTTCTGATAAAAATCATCCAGGAAAAAGTACTCAAAGGGGCTATCAGGGAACATATTTTTGAAAGTTGCTTTGACCTCTTTAATAACATTGTCTGCCCCGGTACCATTGATATTAATGGCAAAATAATTCAGCATACTTGACGAATATCTGAAGACCACGGGTTGAATGGTCTTTTTTAAGCTCTCCTGGTAATAATTATCCACCACACCAACAATTTCAGAAGTCATTCCCTCAGTAGTTACAGTGTGCCCGATAGCATTGCCGGGAGTGGTGAAACCTAATACATCAGCGGCCTTCCTGTTGATTATTACAGCACTTTCATAGGTATCTGTTTCCCGCTTAAAAGCCCGACCGTGAAGGAGGTTAATTCCAAATACGCTAAAGTAGTTATCATCTACCGGAAGTATAGATGGGTTATTCAATATGCTACCACTATTACTTTCAAAAGTTGCTGCTCGCCAATAAATCTCATTACCCGGAATTTCATTCAGAGAAGCTACTTTTTCCACAGAACCGACACGTAGCAATTCCTTTTTGAACGCATCCGACCGGGCGGCGTGATCCTCAGGATTCAGGCGGGGCGATTTGATAATCAATTGATTATGAAGATTAATGCCGAGGTCAAAATCTCTGATAAATTGTAATTGAAGATAGATTGTTAAAGTACCGAGGATCAGTATCAGGGAAATCGAAAATTGAATAACAACCAATACCTTTTTAAGTAATATCCCTTTGATCTTTAAATTTTCGGTGCCCCGCATCATATTGGTGGGCTTGAATGAGGACAAAACCATCGCCGGATACAATCCTGAGATGAAGGTACTTAATGCTACAAACACCCCAAAATATGGCCAATAGCTTAATATTGCTCCCTGCATTGGCGGTAACCGGAAATAATCTGCCAGGTTTGTATATAGGGATTGCACCAATGTAAAGGCTACCAAAAAGCTAAGAATATTAATGATCAGGGATTCGCACATAAATTGTGGGATCAGTTGCGCCTGTCTGGCGCCGTTCACCTTTCTGATGCCCACCTCCCTGGAGCGCCGTGTGGATTGAGAAGTGGCCAGATTAATAAAGTTAACATAGGCAATCAGCAAGATAAAAAATGCGATGACACTTAACAGATAGACGATTTTTTTATTGCCCCCTCGTGCAAACTCGTACTGATAACCGGCGTCAATATAAATATCCTCCACCGGCTGCAATACAAATTCCCATTCGACCTGCATGCCGTCCAGCTTCTCCCCGATTCTGTCCTGCACCAATAATTGCAGTTGCCTTTTTATGTGTGATGGTGAGACATCCTTTGCTGTTTTGATATAGGTATATAGATTATTCCAATCCCAGGAATCATCAATTTGTTTGTTAATGAATTGATGAATGGTGGCATAAGATATTAAGACATTCGGCCTCAAATGCGAATGTACATCCTGATCCTTAAAAACGCCCCTGACCATAAAATCCGATGAACCATCCAAATTACCACTGTTAATATTGATAAACTGATTGATGGGATCACGTTCCCCAAATAAAAGATTGGCCATGGAAGCTGAAATTACCACTGACATCGGTTCTCGTAGTGATTCCTTACCCGCTCCAAGCGTCATCTCATAGCTTAATACATCAAAATGCTCAGGATCCGTAACCAAAATGTTTTTTTCCCGGATACTTTTTTCCTCACATGATATAATACCCTCTCCAAAAATAACTACCCGTGTAAAATCCATTACACCTGGAATTTCGTTTTTCATCAGTTTGCCAATGGCAGGAGGTGTTCGCGAATCTTTCGTAATAACCTCTCCATCCTTTTTGGTCACTAAGTTGACCCGGTACAACCGGTCATAAGCTTCGTGGAAGTTATCATAACCCAGTTCGTATTGAACATAGCTAAAAATCACGTAGAATGTTGCCATACCAACTGACAAACCGATAATATTTACCAGAGAAAACGTTCTGTATTTCCAGGTATTTCTAAGGGCTATTTTTAAATAATTTAACCACATAACTGTATTATTCTTGCCGTAAAGCTTTTATCGGATTACTGTTAGCCGCTCTGAAAATTTGTATACTGATGCTGAAAAAAGCGATCGTCAGAATTATCAGAATCGGCAACACAAATACCCACCACGATGGGCTCATTTTATAGGTATAGTTGTCCAGCCAGTTACTTATCCCGAAATAAGCCAACGGAATAGCAATAAGACTGGCGATAATAATCAATTTCATAAAATTTACAGACAGGATGCCCACAATATTTGGCACGGTGGCGCCTAACACTTTTCGAATGCCTATTTCCTTATTTTTTTGCAGAATGGTAAATGAAGATAAGCCAAATAAGCCTAAGCAAGCCACCAGTATTGCCAGTGAGGTAAACAAACTTAATACGCTGCTAAATCTATTTTCTCCCTGATATTGCCGGTTGTATCTTTCCTTTAAAAAGAAATAATCAAAACTGTTGCCGGGATAAAATTTTTCATAAACGGATTCTACATGGCTCAGGGTATTGGCAATATCATTGTTGCTTATTTTTAAAGAGACATAATTTCTATTGCCGTAAGCTGGTAAAAATATAATTGCCTCAAGCGGGTTATGTAAAGACTCCTGATGAAAATTATTAATAACACCCACAACGTTCCACTCCCGTCCGAAAATACTGACTTCTTGGTTGATGGCATCTTCAGGACTGGCGAAACCCAATAACCTGATCAATGCATCGTTGACTATTACGGTGTTAAGCCGCCCAAAGTCGGAATTATGATCTTGAGGCCTAAAATTCCGGCCGGCCAACAGTTTTAGTTTATAAGTATTCAAAAAATCAAAATCGATATTATACAGACTAGCCGCAAATTGCTGCTCACCATTTACACCCGGCCTCCTGACATTAAAAGTTCTTCCCAGACGTTGACCTGGCAATCTATTGGAGGTGGCCACGGTTTTGATTGCGGCATGTTTTCTCAGCTCTTCTTTAAAGGTGTTGGTATTATCTATAAAAGTAGAATCGAAACTGGTTAGCCCCGGTCCCTGAATCACCACTATGCGATCCATGTTAATCCCAAGATCCCTGTCCTGGATAAATTGTAGTTGCTTGAAAACCGCCAAAGTACCTGAAATCAAGCCCACCGAAGCAACAAATTGAAATACAACCAACACCCTACGGATCAAATTTCCGGTTGAAGATCGTTGAAACCTCTCTTTTAATATGGTTACAGGACGGTAAGAGGACAAAACAAAAGCCGGATAAAACCCGGAAAGAAACATGCCGACCAGGAAAATACCTGTAAATACAACAAGTAATGAAATTAGAGTAAAATCACTATACAACAGTTTCAAAAGAGAAAGGTCCTGATCAACGAGCTGATTAAAAAAGGGTTGAATGATTTGTACTAAGGTAATTGCCAACAAGAAGGCAGTCATATTGATCACAAGCGACTCGGTAAGAAACTGAAAAACCAACTGTCTCCTATAGGCACCCACCACCTTTCTCAAACCTACCTCCCTGGCTCTTTCCAAAGCTTTGGAGGTGGTCAAATTGATGTAATTAATCCAGGCAATGACCAAAATGAACAGCGCTACATAAAACAGGGTCCAAACGGTCTGTCCATTGGCTACCTTCGCAATATCATATTCATAGTTTGAAAAAAGATGTGTATTCTTAAGTGGCTGCAAAACGAATTTCTCATCGCTTCCGGACACTTCATTGCCTTTAAAATATTGCCGGCTAAAATCGATGAACTTGTGCTCAAGGGCCTTTATATTGGTCTCCGGCTTTAAGACCAAATAGTGCCTGAAATCAGACCATTGCCAACTATCATCCGCATCCCCGTCCGTATATTTAATCAAGGTTGTATAAGAATATAAAAGATCAAAATCTATATGTGAATTCCGAGGGATATCTTCAAAAACGCCTGTAATTGTGAAAAGGTCGGGCTGTAATCCCAGTTGAATGGTTGTACCCAATAATTTCTGATAGTTTCCATCGGTAATATTAAAATGTTTCCTGGCAAGGGAGGCAGAAATTACAGTAGTGTTAGGTTTGTTCAATACGCTTTCCCTGTCTCCCGCCAATAAAGGAAAACTAAAAACCTTCAGAAAATGCTTATCAACTATCAGACTCCTGTCAACGGGAAAAACATTTTCACCTTTTTTAATATTCATTCGGCTAAGTGGTGTGAGCCTGGTATATGCTTCAATTTCAGGATAATCTTTATACATGGTGGGACCTATTGTAGGGTAGGTAATCGGCCCATGTTGGATCTGTTTTCCATTTTGGTAACGGTAATTGATCACCCGGTAAATTTGATCGTGATTATCATGAAACCTGTCAAAGCTTAATTCAAAATTTACATACTGCAAAATCAGCATACAGGTAGCCATGCCAATTGACAGTCCTATAATATTGATCAAGGAGAAAACTTTATTTTTTCTAAGATTTCTAAAGGCGGTTTTAAGATAGTTTCTGATCATGGTATTAAGTATTCCAGGTATGAAAAGGATTTAGTTGAATACAAATAAATTATCATAGACAAATTTCATTCATCACGTAAGGCATGCACCGGATTGGTTTTCGCAGTTTTGATTAATTGTAACGATAACGTAAAGGCCAACATCAAAAAGGTGACTAAAACAGGTAAAGCGTAAAACCACCAACCAAGGTTAATACGGGATGCAAAACTCTGTAACCATTCATTGGCGGCATAATAAGCGATAGGACCAGCCAATGCTAACGCTATCGCTACCAACCAGATGTATTCGCGTGAAAGTAATTTTAATATATTGAATTGAGTAGCACCTAATACTCTCCTGATCCCAATTTCCTTGGTCTTCCGCGCCACCGTGTAACCGACCAATCCCAGTAACCCCAGGTAGGCCACCATGATGGCTAATGCCGTGAATATGGTAAATACTTTGCCAAACTGCTTGTCGGCATTGTATTGCCTTTCAAAAAAGGCATCCAGAAAAAAGTAATCAAAAGGGCTATCGGCAAATGCTTCACGCCAAACATCTTTGATAATTTCGATTGCCTCACCCACTTCATTCTCCCCGAACTTCACCGAATAATATTCTCCCGCCCATGGTGGATCAAGGAATTTCTTCATTGGAAATATAATAGGCATATGAGGCTTTTTGGGAGATTGTTGATTAAAATTCCTGATCACTCCGATAATATTAAATGCAAACTGATCATTATTTTCATCCCAGGCCACCACGCGGCCAATGGCCTCTTCCGGCGAGTCATATCCCAATAGTTTAATGGCTTCCTCATTCAGAATGGCAGTTTTATTCCAGGTATTTGGCGCAAGGGAAAAGTTATTGCCAGCAATAAACTCCATCTCATAAAGTGAGAAAAAATCAGGTCCGGTGGCAATGATTTTCACCGGAACTTCCTTTTGTTCAGGCATGTCCACCGGATACAAATTGCGACCCCACCCTGAATTATGTCCCGGGATATTGGTCGAAACCGCCACACTTCTGATTGGACCATAACTAACTGCCTTGTTGGCGAAATATTCCCATTTGTCAAAATGCGCTGCACCCTTCTTTCCAGAGCCTTTGATAATCAAGGTTTGATCAATGCTCATCCCCAGATCCTTGTCTTGCATATATTTCATTTGCATATATACTGTCAGGGTAATTGCAATTAAAATGACAGAGACCATGAACTGAAAGGTCACTAATAACTTCTTTGCGAATTTTCCATTTGAACTGTTTAAGGAACTTCCCTTGACAACATGATGAAGGTTTTGCCGGGAAAGTACAAGTGCTGGGTATAATCCTGACAATATACTCCCTCCCAATACAACAAGGAATATCGATATAAGTATAAAACCGTCGCCAACTAAACTTACTTTTAGTGGGATAGAAGTAATATGATGCACGTACGGCTCCGCCAATTGCGACAGCGAAAATGCTATTAAAAATGCCATAAGGTTAAGGCTTAGTGCATTGATCAGCTGTTGTAAATATAGTTGGGTCTTGCTGGCACCAAACATTTTCCTCAAGCTTACCTCCTTTGTATATTCCAGTGATTTTACGGTGGCAAGGTTGATATAATTTATCCAGGCAATGGTCAACACCAGTATTGCCACGATGAGAAGTAATCTAATTAATTCTGCACTACTTGTTGGTTTTGCCTCAAATAAACGATCGGAATTAAGGTGAATGCCTGGTACGTCCTGTAAAACCAACCTGTAGGATTTAGCAAATTCTCCTATAGTGGCCCTAAGAAATAAAGGAAGATTGGCTGTCAACGTTTTAATACTTTGCTCATTCTGAAGCTGCAGATACACATAAAAATCTCCCCAATCGAGCACTTCGTCTAAATGCCAGTTTGCTGGTAATGTATTGAAAGAGATCAACATATCGACATGAAGATGAGAGTTTCTAGGGAAGTCTGACATGATTCCCGTGATCTTTAGATTCACCGTTCCCCTGGCTCCCATTTGAAGGTTTAACATCTTACCAATAGGATCTTCCTCACCAAAATACTTTTTAGCGCTGGACTTAGAAATAACAATGCTTTTAGGTTCTTTCAACACCGTTTGTAAATCTCCCGAAACCAGAGGGAAAGAAAACATTTGCAGGAAGGCCTGGTCGGCATAATATATATGATCCTCATAGAATTTATGTTGCCGATAAGACAACACTGGTTTCGGCATAAATGGAGCCGTATGAACCAATCTTGAATATTGCTTAACCTCCGAGAAATAGTTTTTTATCTTAGGTCCGTATCCCGGACTGACTGTGGCATATTTCCCTGTTAATTTCCCTTCCTGGTCGCGGTCGTCAATGGCTACTCTATAAAGCGTTTTCTTATTTTTGTGAAATTGATCATAACTCATTTCAAAATTCACGTAGTGAACAATAATAATAAAAACGGCCATACCGGCTGCCAGCCCGATTAAATTGATCACGGAGAAAAGCTTATTTTTTAAAAAATACCTAAGGGAAATCTTGAAATAATTTTTAAGCATAATAGATCTACTCTTGTCAAAACTGGTATTACCATATAAGCACTCTATTAAGTTACCCAATTTTATTGAGGGATTCTTAATTTTTTATTTTCTTATCAATGGCAAACTTTTTTTTTAAAACCAATAAACAGGCCAATTTATAAGCTTTTAAAAATCAGATACTTACATTTTAAATTTTCTATTTTGTTAAAAAATATCGTTTCATTATGAAACAACTTCTTGTCCCATAATGAAACGATACATAACTTTACCTTATGACAAAAAAGCAAGGAACTATCCTGGTAATTGACGATGATGAAGGTGTACTTCACACGGCCAAAGTGATATTAAAAAAACATTTTTCTGAAGTCAGCACTTTCACCTCACCCCACAATCTGCCTGTTTTCCTAAAAAACAACCAGGTAGATGTCATTATATTGGATATGAATTTCTCCAGAGGGGTGACCTCCGGTCATGAAGGCCTGGAGTGGTTGAGGAAAATAAAGAAAATTGATCCTAACCTGCATGTGTTGGTAAACACGGCCTATGGGGATATCGACATTGCAGTGGAGGCCATGAAGGCCGGAGCGGTAGACTTTCTCACCAAACCGTGGGAAAAGGAAAAACTTCTGTCGACAGTACTTTCAATTTTCGAGTTAAGTAAGTCTAAAAAGGAGCTCAAGCAATTAAGAAATAAAACCAAGCTATTAAATCAGGATTTACATCGCCAGTTCAATGATATTATTGGTCAATCCAAAGCCATGCAAGACATTTTCAACGCCATCGAAAAGATTGCGGAAACAGAGGCTAATGTATTGATTCTGGGGGAAAATGGTACGGGCAAAGAGTTGATTGCCAGGGCCATTCATCAAAGGTCAAACCGCAACAAGGACTCCTTCATCAAAGTGGATCTGGGCGCCATCACTGAAAGCCTGTTTTCTTCAGAATTATTTGGTCATAGCAAAGGAGCATTCACCGATGCCAGGGAGAGCCGGGCGGGAAGATTTGAAATCGCCTCGGGAGGATCGTTGTTTTTGGATGAGATCGGCAACATATCAGCCAATATGCAGGCTAAATTATTGACGGTGCTGCAACAACGTGAAATAGTAAGAGTCGGATCCAATAAACCTATCCCTATTGATATCAGGTTAATCTGTGCAACCAACCGGGATATCTATAAAATGGTAGCGCAAAATACATTTCGACAGGACTTACTTTACCGTGTCAATACGGTAGAAATAAACTTACCTTCGCTTAAAGAAAGAAAAGAGGATATCCCCTTGATCGCCAATCATTACCTGGAAATATATCGGGCTAAATACCAAAAAGGCTCACTACAAATCAGTCAAAATACCCTGGACAAATTAATGGACTACCATTGGCCCGGCAACATCAGAGAATTGCAGCATGCCATTGAAAGAGCGGTCATTATGAGTAACGGCCAAAAATTATTACCTTCCGACTTTCTCCTGAAAAATACGGGAGGCCAGTCCTCCAAAAATTTGCCGGAAACTTTAAATATTGAGTTATTGGAAAAAAATGCCATTGAAACCGCCATCGCCTTGGCTGAAGGTAATCTCACCAAGGCCTCCGAAGAGTTGGGAATAGGCAGAACCACTTTATACAGAAAAATGAGGCGATATGGCATATCAGTATAGTGACCAGGATACAGGACTATGAAATTACATAAAAGCTATAGTTTAGGCATCTTTCTTAGAGTCATTGCTATCCTGATACTGTGCTTCACCATTGTCTATTTCTGGCTACATACGCCTTATTGGACCATTTCGGTATGGGCAATAGTATTTTTGGTAATTGTAACTGTCGATTTAATTCGAAACATTGAAAAATCCAAAAGGGAAATGGTAAACTTCCTGCTCGCTATCAAGCAGAATGATTTCACCATATCCTCCCCTCCATCTAATCGAAAAATTGATTTAAAATATGCCCAAAAACAAATACTCAAGGTATTTCAGCGATTGAATAAGGAGAAAGAGTCTGAACATCAATACCTAAAAACTGTTGTTGAGCATGTGAAGGTGGCCCTCATCTGCTTTGATGATGAAGGGGAAATTACGCTCCTGAATCAAGCCGCCAGTCAATTGTTTGATCGTCCATATTTAAAAAACATTGCCACTTTAAAAATTATTGATGAAGAGCTCTATCTTTTATTAAAGTCTTTAAGACCAGGGCAAAAGCAATTAATAAAAGTTGTCATTAAAAATAAATTAATGCATCTGTCATTGCAGGCGACCACCTTTAAAATAAAGGGCAACAACTACAAATTAGTATCATTTCAGGATATCAAATCGGAATTGGAGGAAAAGGAATTGGAGTCCTGGCAAAAATTAATCAGGGTAATGACCCATGAGATTAAAAATTCAGCCATTCCCATTGCTACCTTGACAGACGTCACTTACCAGCAGCTAATAGACGAAAACAACGACCCGAAGGACCTGGCCAATTTGGACAGGGAAGAGTTGGATGACATCAAGACAAGCCTTAAAACCATTGCCAGCCGTAGCAAGGGTTTGGTGAACTTTGTGAAAGCCTATAACCATTTAACCAAAATTCCACCGCCTAAAATTCAGTCTGTGGAAGTTTCCGGCATGCTCAAAAGGATTGAAAAATTGTTGATGCCTCAATTCAGGGATTCCGGGATTGTGCTTAAATACCAGCTTGAGCCTCCTGATCTGGCAATCAAGGCTGATAGTGATTTAATCGATCAGGTCATTATCAACCTCTTAATCAACGCCATCGACGCGTTAAAACCGGTAGACAAACCGCAGGTAACCATTTCCAGCTTTGTCAATCCCGACGGTAAAAAATGCATTCAGATTCATGACAACGGCACCGGTATTTCCGAAGAAATTCTGGAAAATGTGTTTGTACCGTTTTATACCACAAAAAATGAAGGCTCGGGAATTGGCTTAAGCCTTTCCAGGCAAATTATGCGGTTGCACCACGGCACTATTGAAATCAGTTCCAAAGAGGGTCATGGGACCAGTGCGAAACTATGGTTTTAACCTTACACATAACCACCTTTATTTCGCAGATATCTTTAAAGCATTTATTTCAAATACCCTCCAACTAATTACCCAAAAAACCTTTGAAGGGCTTTAAGAGTTTTGTAATATTGGTTGTACAATAAACACTAATTATATGGTTAAAGAAATCTCAGTAAGCGAATTAGCAAAAATGAAGGAAAACGGGGAAGATTTCCAGTTGATCGACGTAAGAGAGCCTCATGAGTATGATATCGCCAATATTGATGGTGAATTGATCCCCTTGGCCACCATTGCCGAGGCAAAAGATAAAATTTCTACGGAAAAAAAAGTAGTAGTTCATTGCAGAAGCGGTGCAAGAAGCGCTCAGGCCATTCATTTTTTACAGCAAAAATTTGGGTATGAAAATCTATTTAACCTTAAAGGCGGCATTCTGGCATATGCCGATGAAATAGATCCAAATCTCACAAAGTACTGATAAATCAGGCCGGTTCAATATTATCGTTGGATCGGCTTTTACTTAAAACCTCATTCACAAAAGACCGGGATCTTTTTTCCGCCCAATTAAATTCTTCTCCCCGTAAGCTAAACCCCACATGTCCCCCATGTTCTGGCATTTCCAGATAAATGCAATCATGGGTTCTGGCTATTTCAACCGGATAGCAAGCAGCCGGAAGGAATGGATCATTTTTGGCATTTACCACCAATGTCGGAAGATTTATTTTGTCCAGATAGTTTTCAGCGCTCGCGTTTTTATAAAAGTCCTCAGCATTGAGAAACCCATGTAACGGCGCCGTATATCTGTTATCAAAATCAGTGAAATTTTTTATGTCATCAAAGCCATCATATCTGACCACATCCGGCATAATTTCGGCCTTGGCCCTGACTTTTTTCTCCAGCTTTTTCAAAAACCTGCGTTTGTAAAACCTGTTTTCAGCTTTTTCCAGGGCCAGGGCACTGGATTTTAAGTTACAGGGCACGGAAAATACAGTAGCACAAAGTAATGCCTCCGGAAGCACCTGATTTTCTCCCAGGTATTTCAGAATAAGGCTACCTCCCATACTGCAACCTATCAGCACCACATTTTGGTAGTCATTCGGTAAAACCGCATGGTCAATAACGGCCTTCAGATCATCGGTAGCCCCATGATGGTAAAACCTCGCCGTGCGATTGATCTCACCGCTACAGGTACGGCAATTCCAGGCGAGTACATCCCAACCGTTTTGATGGTAGGCTTTGGCCATCCCCTTTACATAATGCCGCTCGGAACTGCCCTCTAAACCGTGACTAATAATCGCCAGTTGGGTATTATTATCTTTTAGCCAATCCAGGTCCAAAAAGTCTCCGTCTTCCGTATCAATTCTTTCACGCTGGTAATGAACGCCGTGAATTTTCCTAAAAACGCTGGGTATGATGGTTTCCAGGTGTTTACTGAACAAATAAAAAGGGCGTTTATAACTGGATTGCAGGATAATGGGCATGAATCTTGTGGTCTCATTGATCAATTAGAAACATCATGATATTATTAAATTTGGAGACGAATTTAATACTTTTGCCTGTTTCGGAATAATGGCTTCAAATTTATGGTAAAAAAGTTGAAATACTTTTTTTGGCGGGTTAATTTATTGGTGGTTTTGTGGCTTATCGGTGTTCATTGCTGCCTGGCTCAAAGGGTAAGGGTGGTGGATAAAGACCTTCGAAGTCCTATTGAAAACGTTACGGTCTACACTGAAAACGGTTCCTCCATGTTGACCGACAAAAGTGGTATAGCCGATATTTCAGGCTTTAAGCATTATGCTGTGCTTTATTTTCAACATCCTGGTTATGTCAATAAGAGTATTCCAGGCTTCCTGACCAAAGATAGCGAAGAGATCATAGAAGTGGATTTGACGGAAAGCGTTATCAAAATTAATGAAATCGTTATTTCAGCTAACCGCTGGGAGCAATCGAAAGATGAGATCCCCCATAAAATTGTTTCTGTATCGCCCAAAAACGTCATATTCAATAACCCTCAAACGAGTGCAGATCTACTGGAAAGTTCGGGGCAGGTATTTGTACAAAAAAGCCAGTTGGGTGGCGGTAGTCCTATGATCAGAGGATTTGCTGCTAATTCTGTATTGATTGTAGTAGACGGAATTAGAATGAATAATGCTATCTTCAGAAGCGGCAACTTACAAAACGTCATCAGCATTGATCCTAATATTCTCGAAAAAGCAGAAGTAGTCTTCGGCCCGGGGTCAGTTATCTATGGAAGTGATGCCCTGGGAGGTGTCATGAGTTTTCAAACCAAAAAATTAGCATTCTCCGAAAAGCTAAAGCCGATAACGACGGGTAATGCTTTTATCAGAACCGCCACCGCCAATAATGAAAAAACACTACATGCCAACATCAATATCGCAGGCAAAAAATTCAGCGCCTTAACCAGTATCACCTATAGCGACTATGATGATTTAAATACAGGAAGGCAGCGAACAGATAAATTTCCGGATTTCGGTAAAAGAAAACACTTTGTAGCACGAATCGACGGTGAAGATCGGATTATCACCAATAACGACGAAAACCGGCAAGTGGCATCAGGCTACAATCAACTCAACCTAATGCAAAAACTAGGTTATAAAATCAATCCTGACCTGGATATCGTATATACATTAAATTATAGTACCACCTCTGACATCCCCAGGTATGACCGGCTCATTGAAGTAGAGAATAATTTACCGGTATCATCAGAATGGTACTACGGTCCCCAACAATGGATGATGAACTCCCTCCAATTCAACGCTACCAGAAACAACCGGCTGTTTGACCGGGTAAAAGTTACGCTTGGCTATCAACGCCTCGAGGAAAGCAGAAACAGCAGGGACTTCCAGGATCCGCAACTGAAAGTAAGGCGGGAAAATGTGGATGTTTTTTCCGGAAATTTTGACTTTGAAAAAGCATTGGATAGTAAAGGACATGTTTACTACGGTTTTGAAGGATTGTACAATGATGTAAGGTCATCCGCTTTTAGAAGAAATGTTGATGATGGCAGCTTGTCATCCCTGAGCACACGGTATCCCAGTGGTGGCAGTGATTATACAAGTCTGTCAACTTACCTGACCTATCAATGGAAATTTAATACAAAGCTCAATTTGAATGCAGGCGTTAGATTTAGCTATGTCAGAATCACTGCCAGGGTAGATGAAGAAGACGATATAGGCCTGGATTTCGAAAGACTAAGCATCGAAAATGGTGCCCTCAATGGCAGCTTGGGACTGGTATTCAAACCAAGAGAATCCTGGCAGTTTGATGTAGTAGCTTCAACCGGATTCAGATCACCCAATATCGATGATATCGGAAAGGTATTCGATGGGTCTAACAACGTCGTTATCGTTCCCAATCAGGATCTAAAACCAGAATACACCTATAATCTTGAATCATCGGTTTCAAAAGTAATTGCCGATAGGCTCAAATTGAGTACCACAGTTTTTATTACCTACCTTGACAATGCTATGGTTCAGGGGGACTTTACATTTAACGGTCAGGACTCTATTGTTTTTGATGGGAGCCTGAATAAGGTCGAAGCACTTATCAACACGGGAAGCGCTTACATCTATGGCGGTAGTTTCAATGCTTTATGGGACCTCAATCACCATTTTTCCCTGGCCACTTCTTTGACATACAACGATGGCGAAGATTTGTCTAACAACGAACCATTACGACATACCACTCCCCTATTTACCAAAACCAGCCTTCGCTACAAACACAGCGGTTTACTTATGGAGTTGTCTCTAAAAACCGCCGCCAGAAGAAAATTTGAAGATTTGGCGCCATCTGAACGCAACAAAACACACCTTTACACAGAAGACGGCGCGTTAGGGTGGCAAACAATCAATCTGAAAGCGGCCTATCAATTCAACCCTAAGTGGAATTTAACCGGGGGCGTGGAAAACATTCTCGACAAGCACTACCGGCCATATTCTTCCGGCATAAGTGCCCCAGGAAGGAATTTTTATTTAGCTTTAAGACACAATTTTTGAGAAACCCCATGCACATAGCGATTGCCGGCAATATAGGATCCGGTAAAACCACCCTGGCAGAAAAATTAGCCAAACACTTTGGCTGGCTGGCTGAGTTGGAATCGGTTGAAAACAATCCCTATCTTAAAGATTTTTATGAGGACATGGAAAAGTGGGCTTTTCACTTACAGATTTACTTTCTAAACAGTCGATTCACGCAGATAAAAAAAATCAGACTTAATAACCAGACCGTAATACAGGACAGGACTATTTATGAAGATGCCTATATTTTCGCCAGGAACCTCCATAAAATAGGAAAGCTAAACCAAAGAGATTATGACAATTACCTGGGTGTATTTGATTCCATGATAAAAGTGGTGGAAGCGCCTGATTTGCTAATTTACCTGAAAGCAGACCTTCCGAGATTGGTAGAAAGAATACAAAAAAGGGGGCGGGACTATGAAAATGCCATTCGCCTGGACTATTTAAAAACCCTAAATGATCATTATCGCGATTGGATAGAAAGCTATGATTTGGGAAAACTGCTGATTATCGATGTCAATAACATTGATTTTGTGGAAAGCGCAAATGACCTCTACGATGTTATCAACAGGGTCGATATAGAGATCAACGGCTTATTTAGCTAGGCGCCGGCCATCTTCAACACCACTGGCTCCGCCTCTTTACCAGAAAAATTGAAGTGTGGGTATTCATGAAATTATGCAGATCACTTCAGATTCCCATAAAACTTCGCTAACTTTATAAATGCCTGGTAATCAGCTTGTGGAAGTGATATATTCCATAACCACCACGCCCGGCTTGCAACCATAGAAGTGGCAAATGAAAGTTGGGCAGTTTACACGGACAGGCAAATACTTTTAATACGAGGATGGTTATTTTTCAAATCCAATAATTAATTTCAGATGGGTAAATATCAGCGCTTGCTGTTATTTTTAAGGGACCCGTTGGGCGATGATTTCAAGGTGGGAGATCATCGCCTTTTTAGTAACCCTTTTTAGTACAGGCTGAGGACTTCATATTTCAACATGGCCTGAGAAACATAAACTAATCATTAATTTTTAACCATTACGGTTCACAGGTTAGAATTGATCCGCGCTAATTCAAAAATTGATCATTTTTTTATTAAATTAGTGTTTAGTAAAAATTGAAGTTGATATGGATGAGGGAACAAACAATGTTAACCGACTAGGCCAATCTCTTGAAAAGTTACTTCTTAAAATGCAAGAGGTCGATAACACCTGCGTTGAATTAACCAAAGATATTTCCAAGCAGGATCTATCGCTCATCGGTAATATCGGCATAAAAGGAGAGGTCATCATGCGTGAGATAGCGGAGTATCTGGAAACACCGCTTAGCACTGCCACATGGATCGTAGACAAGCTGGTAGCCAAAAGATATCTAAAAAGGTATAATTCAATAGAAGACCGGCGAATAGTTAAAGTGGGATTAACCAATAAGGGGCAAAAGACCTATGAATTGTTTCAGCGGCAAAAAATGTTGATGGGCGAACGCATATTAAAAGACCTTTCACTAAAAGATCAGTCAAATCTGATTTCCTTGTTGGAAAAGATTACCCAAAACCTCAATGCTCATACGCCCGTATGATGGGAGTTATTGGCGGTTTTTCGACCATGAAATATTCCACCTTAAATAAAATTATTAAAAAATAGCTTTTGAGAATAATCAGCTGACGCCGACTTATACTTTCAACCCCTTATTATTTCCCAATTTCTTAAATTGATTATTTAGATTAAGCATTGATGCTTTTTTTGTCAGTTTTTCGACTTCCAATATGATCTCCGTTCCTACCCCTACCTGACTATTGACTTTGATGCTGGCATTTAGCTTTGCTACGAGATTTTCAACAATCGATAAACCAAGTCCGGTTGAATGCTCACCCGAGGTTGGCGCGGCAGATAGTTTTTGGAATTTTTTAAACATATGCTTTTGCTCTTCTTCACTGATTCCCTGCCCCTCATCTTTAATAGAAATAATCAGACAACGGTAAGATTCCGTCAGGGTAAGAAATATATTTTTACCTGGAAATGTAAACTTGATAGCATTGGAAAACAAGTTGTCAATTATTCTTATCAGATATTTTGGATCTGTAATAAGTGTCAATTCTTTATCCAGCGGTTGGAAATGTAACTTTTGATCTTTCTTTTGGAGCTTGTCATAATAACCCTGTAAAAACTCTTCAAAAAATGCATTCACATTTACTTTTTCATTTTTTGGTTCAGCATCTGACTGGGCAATGGAATGGAGACATAAAAGATCTTCCGATAAACCGATGCCTTCGTCACAAACGCTGACCATCATTTTAAGGTATTTTAATTGCGATTTGTTTAACGTACCATCCATTTTTATGAGTTCCGCCAGGCCTTTACTCCTATTTAATGGTGCTCGCAGATCATGGGCTACAATGCTTAGCAGGTTATCTTTTTCATTGTTGAGATTTTTTAATTCCCTGTTCTTATTGAAAAGGATTTCATTTTGAAAGCTAATCCTTTCTTTTTGATGGGCTATTTCATTGTTTAATATTGAAAGCTTATCCTTCTGGCTTAACAATTCCTTTTTTTGTAACAGAATCTCATTATTCTTTTTACGCAGTAACAGATTAGCTTTGGATTTTCTTTTGTAATTCCCGTAGATAAAGACGGCCATGGTCAATGCAAAGAGAAAACCAACGATGAATGCATTTCTAATAACCTTTTGCGTAGCCAGCGTAGCCCGGGCCTTATAATCCTTATCCTTTTGTAGCATTGTCAACTGCTGCTTCTCCTTTTCGGCTTCATATTGCGCCTGTAGTTTCCCGATTTCCAAGGCCTTATTTTCCAGGTGGATTGAATCTCTGTAAGCCGTTAACATTTCAAGATAAGATAATGCCTTGGCATAATTATTTTGCTGCCTGAAAATCTCATACAACGTCTCTGTGGCCTTATAGATTCGCTCGCTCACATGGGTTTTTTTGGCAGCTTGCAGAGATCTTTTGCCATAATGTAAAGCCTTACTATAATTCTTAATAGTTTTATAAGTCAGCGCCATATCCCTGTAAAGCCCAAATTTCACCTCATAGTTTTCGAGGTCGTCAATAATCTTTTCTGCCTCTTTAAAATACTGGATACTTAAATTGTACTTGCCACCTCCCTTGTAGGTGGTTGCCAATTGCTTATACACTTCTGCTAATTTGCTGGGATTGTTAAATTCCTTGGCAAGCGCCAGCGACTTCTGCGCAAACTCAAGTCCCTGGTCATAGTTTTCCAGTTCAATATACACATCGTTTATCCGCAGGAGTGTACTCAGTATTTTTCCCTTATCCTTAATTTTTTTGCTGATGCCGAAAGCTTTTATCAGATGCTGCAGCGACTCCTCCTTTTTGCCCATAGACAGGTATACAGACGATAAGTTATACAGCTTCTCGATAAGCAGCGATTCTTCTCCAAGTTCGGTTAACAGCGAAGTTGATTTAAGGAAGTATTTAAGTGCGTTTTCCAAATCGCCCTGCACCTGATAAATATTGCCTATATTATTGTCTACCAGCGCAAACTCTATTTTATTACCGGCCTGATCATAGTGATGGGCAGCGTTGATATAATTTTTGAGCGCTTCTGCATGATCGCCTTTGTAGTAGGCCAATCCTCCAAGGGCATTGTAGCCCTCCGCAATGTAGCGCATTCTTTCGTGTCCGACAGCATATTCCAATGCGTCGGTATAATACTGCTCTGCTTCCTCCAGAAGGCTTTTGTTTTGATGCACATCACCTATAAATACCAACGAATTAAAAATTCCTTTAAAATGCCGCGCCGCACGGTATATACTGAGCGCCTTCGAGTGGGAGGACAGCGCTGAAGGATGGTCAACCTTTTCCGAATAGCTGCGCCCGAGTTGATTAAGTGATCTGGCTTCCGCAAGATCGTCCAGGATTTTTTGAGAAAGTTGCACCGCTTCTGAAGACCAGTAAATGGCTGAATCGGGATTTGACCCCAGATGGTGCTCTGACAGACTTATCATCAAATCAATCTTCGATGTATCATTTGCCAGTTGAAGTGATTTATGCAAACTATCGTTGGTGCGAGACTGGCTCCAACCGGTCATCGCTGCTATGCTAATTACAATATATAGGCCTAAGAATTTCACATAAGCAAATTAGCTTAGTAATAAAAACATTTAAAAAAGCTAACACCTAGTATACCACCTATGTAACTTTCAATTCCAAAATAAATCTTAGAAAATGGTGTCAAAACGGCTGAATATCCCTTAAATCATTAGATTACATGGATAATTAAATATAACTGGCAATCAATGATCTATAATTTTTTATGACAAATAAAAGATATAAAATTGGGTAATCTGATCAATATTTTGGATGACCCCAACACTTAAAAAACTGCTTTTTAACAAAATTACAAGCTTATTTTGAGGTAATTCACTGATTTTTAAATACTTATAATTTTTCATCTTTGAAGCCAGCCCTTGATAAACGCAAAATTTGCACGATGTACTCAGTATTTCAAAAAAGTGTATTTTGTGTATTAAAATTTGTATTATTTTGATAAAAATAATGCAATCCAAATGTAATAAACTGGGGAATAATGAATGTTTTATTCCTAATTCTTAAGAAATTTGCATAAACACAAGATGGGGGGACTCCTTTGAATATTAGAAAAACACAATGCTATTGGCATAAATGGTGCTAAATCTTATAATATTACAAAAGGAGAAAAATAGGCGCCTGGCGGTTAAGCAAACCCTAAAAACTGCCATCGCTCAAAGATCAATTATATTTTTCAGGGATATAGGCGTTTTCCAGATTCATGATAAAATCAATCAGGTTTTCTTCCCTCGACAAGCCCAATTTTTTCCTTAACCTATATCTGGCGGTTTTGACACTTTCTGTGGAAATTCCCAGTATTGTACCCATCTCCTTCATGTTGAGATTCAACCGGATCAGCGCACATAATTTCAACTCGTAGTTGCTAAGGTCTTCCTTAAAATCCTTGAGTATTTTAAAAAAATCCCGGTGAACATTTTCAAAATACAATTTGAAGTCTTCCCAGTCCTTGTCCACATGCAGGGAGTTATTAACCAACCGATTCAAATTATTTAACCTGCCGGATAACTTGACGTCCGATATTTTTTTTATTTCCTTGATATTATCCTTTAGTTCCTCCATTAATTCATTTTTCTGAATAAAATTAATCGTGAACGAGGTGAGTTCTTTATTTTTGAATTCAAGCTCCTTGGTAAGTTCTTTTTCTTTCAGCCTGGAATTTTCCAGTTCGGCCTCGGTCAGGGCTTGCCGGGAAGAATACAACTCCTGATTTTTAATTAGCAACTCTTTGTTTCTCCTGATCCTTAACCGCTGCTTGCTGATAATTAAATAGGCGATGATACCCAATATCAGAATACCCGTTATTAGGCCAATACGCATTATTCTATCAAACTGTGCCCGTTGCTCCAAAATGGCTATCTCTTGCTTCCCTATTTCCAGCATGCGGTCTTTGTTGGCGAGCTCGTGCTTTGTTTGAAGATTCGCTATTTGGATAGCTTTCTCCTGGCTGAAAATGCTGTCTTTCATTTGCGTGTATAATGCCCAATATTCTATTGCCTTTTCATAGGCTTCAAGTCGCAGGAACAGTTGCTTTAGATCGAAATAAATATCACGTAAAATCACCTTGGACTTAACTGTCTTAGCAAACAGTATACCTTCTTCCAAATTTCTCCGGGCGCCTTTATAATCCTCTTTTTCCAGGTAAATACGGCCGATGTGACTTAAATTAGTGGCGATGCTATGGGTATCATCGTTTTCCCTGGCGATACTTAAAGATTCAAAGAAAAAGTCCAGGCCTTTATCCAGCTTGCCTTGTTTATAATACAGTACTCCAAGGCGATTATTGCTTTCTGATATGCCATATTTGAATCCGGCTCTCTGGTGTATTTCCAAAGCTCTTTGAAGATAATCAAGTGCCTGATCGTATTTTTGTTGCCCGATAAATATGGTACCTATTTTATTGTAATTAGTGGCGATCCGATCAATTTCCCCCAGATCAAGAAATACTTTCTCTGCATCAAAATAATAGTCCAATGCCCTTTTATAATCCTTGCGATCTGCATAAACCAACCCAATATTCATCAAACAATTTGCTTCGCCTAAACGATCTGAAATAGATTTGTATTTTTCCAAACTGTCGAAAAGCGAATACAAAGCCAGTTCATAATTCCCTCTAGACCAGTGAGATACTCCAATAACGCGCTGAGCGAAGGCCATACCATCCATATAGTTGAGATCTTCTGCCAACAGCAGGGCCCGTGCTCCAAAATCTTCAGATTGGCCCGGATCTACAATCCAGTATTCAAACCCAAGCTTGTTTAACAAGTTGACCCTGGTTGTGTCAAAACTTTGATGATTCTCAAGGAGCATTAATAAACTATCAATTTTTTCCTTTGAGAAAGCGTTGAAAAATTGACAGAGTAAAACAATCAATATAGCAGATCTCCTAAACATTATTTACGTCTATCAGATGTAAAATTTATCGAATGGGATATACAATTTCCACAAATATTTTTACAAGTCCCAAAATTAATTCAAATTCAGATGATGGTTATTTAGAATGAAGTAGGATTTTATCAGCCTACTTTATTCCATGCAAATTATCTAATATCATCCCCAGCTTTGAAATCAGGTGTTCGCTTCCGGGAAAATTCAACGAGATAATATCCTGTAGATTTTCCTTGTTTATCCCCAACTTTAAACGTTGAATATTTTGTGCTAATGTATAATATTCTTTGGACGCGCCACCCCTGATTGATTGCAGGTAGTGTTCATTAAACATTTTCTCGGCCAATAAGTAATTGAATTTCCTGTAGTCAGACGGAATAAACCTTGGCATCCGATAGGGAAGCTTATATTTCTCACACAATGCCAGCAGCATTTTATTTTTCTGGGCGGTGTACTCAAAATGAGGCGATTGCCTGCCCGTATACACATTTGGCTGGTAGGAAAAATCCAATAGCTTTTCGTAGGCCGGTATTAAATCCGGATATGCCTCTTTAAGATGGCTAAGAAACCAGGTAGCTTGCTGGTTTTTCATTGAAATGCCACCGGCAAATAAAATATAGTCTGCACCATGATCTTTGACAGCCTTCACTAATTCCTCCAATTCCACCGGGTCATCGTTTAAATAGGGTACTAACGGCATTAACAAAACGCCTACTTGCAAGGAAGTATTTTTTTTAAGGATCGATAACGCCTTCAACCTCTTACCGGGGCGCGGTGCCCTTCCATCTAAAAACCTGGATTTTGCAGGATCCAAACTAATGATGGTAAAAGAAACTGAACACCAGGTTTGCCTGGCTATTTCAGATAGCAGGTCGCTGTCTCTAAGTATCAGGTCCGATTTAGTAGCAATGTGCACGGGAAACTTAAATTCGTTGATAACCTCCAGGCAAGCCCGGGTACGCTCATATTTAAGTTCTGCCCCCTGGTAGGCATCTGTAACACCGCCGACGCCTATAACATCTACCGGTTTATGCACGCCTTTATTCAGTTGAGATCTCAATAAATGGGCTACATCTTTTTTTACAATAATCTGGTTTTCAAAGTCTTGCGGCATATGATACCTGGCATTTCTGGCATCGCAATATATACAACCGAACAGGCAACCATTATAGGGGTTGAGGGTATAACTGTCCCAAAACCAGGAATCAATAAACTTCTTTTTGTTTAATATTGATTTGTACGATTTCTCGATAAAAGTCGGCATAAATATACTTTGTAGCCTATTGCGCAATAGGCCAGGCCATCAACCTGGGGGTGATAATAATTTCCTGGCAATCGTTTCCCACTCTTCATCCCTCGACAATGCCGGATTCTTGACGCCGGCTCTTCGATACCAATAGTCAGCATTCCAGTTATCACCTTCAATCTTATGCAATAATGCATGAATCCACGCAGCGTCCGTACCCGGGTCATCCTGGACAATGTTGTGGGCCTCATCCCAATGATCTTTTTTTATGTGCCACAATGCCTTAACTAATCTTTCAGCCCCTTCAGGTGGATTGGGAGAAGTAATGGTATGTAAAAATTCCTGATAGTTCATGATGGATATACAAATGTAATTTACAAATCTAATCAATCAGTGCGGATATTACCGGCAGATAGTTTTTTCTGTAATATTTGGTAATGCCTGTTTTCGCAAATAATATCCGTGCAAATTTGGAATATTCGTAAAGGTTATCATTTATTTCTTTGATTTTTAAAATAATAAACGTAACTTTTAAAACTATTCTGCTTTTTTTTTGAATTATTTTTATATTTTTAAAATTATTATTCTACTTTGCCACTTTAACAACTAGTTAATTCTGATTGGAGGTTTCCAATTTCTTTAAATTTAGTATCTCATATGGGTCAAATACAACAATTAAGCCCGAAAGCGGAGATTGATCCGGCAATTAAAGAGAAAATCCAGAAGCTGGTTATAAGTGCCTACCAAATCAGGATCAAGGACGTCAATGAATCACTCCTAATTATCGAAAAAGCCAGAAACCTCAGTCTCAAGTATCATTATCAATACGGCGTAGATGTTTCTGAAGCCTATAAAGGATTTTTTCTAATGATACTGGGAGATTTTAAGACAGCGCTAAAATTATCCAAGGCATTGTTGGACAAATTTCAGGATGACCATTTAAAGGCGGAAAGATCGGTAGTCCACTACACCATCGGCAGCGTTTGTTATAAGTCGGACAACTACCATGTTGGTCTGCAGCATTTGCTGGAGTGTCTGTCATTGCGACGTGAACTTGATGATAAATTGGGTGAATCGCAGGTGTTAAAAGCCATTGGCACCATTTATGAGTTCTTTAACGACTATGAAAGCGCCGAAGAAGTCTATGAAAGGTGTTTTGAAATCAGCCGGTCTATCAATGACAAGCTGGGGGAATCCAATGCCTGTAATCCCCTATCCGGTATATATCTGAAGCGTGGGAAGTATGAAAAGGCTTTGGACATGGCCAACAGAAGTATTGGGTTGAAAGAGGCAGGAGGAGATACGAGGGGGTTGGCTTTTGCCTATCATGCCAAGGCCAAAGTTTTCCTTCGCACCAGGGAGTTTGAAAAGTCTGAAAAGTGGTTTTTGAAAAGTCTCCAATTGCAACGCCAGGTAGGAGAAAAGATGGGTGAGGGCATGTGCGAACTTAAGTTAGGAGAGCTTTACCTGGCGCTGGATGATTATGCAAAAGCAAAAAAACATTTGCAGCAGGCCATAGCCATTGGTGAAGGGGTCAATAGTAAATTAATCTTGTTTAAAGGATTTAATTCTCTATACCTTATTGCCAAAAAAGAAAATGACGCACCGCTGGCGCTTAAATACCTGGAAAGACACCTGGAGAATAAAGAGAGTGTCATTAATACCGGCACAGGCTCCATTATCAAAAGCCTGAAGGCCATGGCAAAAATCGAGATGTTAGAAAGAGAGGCCAGGATTGTCAAGGAAAAAAATAAGGATATCGAAAAGAAAAATACCGAACTTGACACATTTGTTTATCGCGTTTCTCATGATTTAAGGGGACCCATCGCCTCCCTTTTGGGATTGTACAATATCGCCAGGTACGACATAAAAGATGCCTTATCCAAGAAGTATCTGGATATGTACCACGAGCAAATCATGCGGTTAAATAATATTATACTGGACTTGATCAACCTGACAAGAATAAAGGGCTGGCAGGTAAAAGACAGTAAAATTGAATTTGGCACCATCGTCCAGAGCATTATCAAATCTTTTGAATACCTTCCTAATTTTTCGAATATTAAATTCAACCTCGATATAGATGAGACGATAGAATACTACTCTGATAAAAGTATCATTACAACAGTGTTTCAAAATCTTATAGAAAATTCTATCAAATATTCCAGGGTGGATATTTCGCCTGTTATCAATGTAGCAGTGGCAAAAGATAGTCGCGATAACTTTCTGGTCATTGAAGTCAGCGACAATGGCATTGGTATAGGTGCCGATTACCAGGAACGCATTTTTGAGATGTTTTTCAGGGCAAACGATGAAAAGGAAGGTTCGGGTTTAGGGCTTTATATCCTGAAATATGCGGTGGACAAGTTGAATGGAAAAATTAAACTCAAAAGCGAGCATGGTCAGGGGAGTACTTTTTCTATAGTATTACCTTTCTAAACAAATAGAATTGCTGCTTGCAGCCTATACCCTACTTTTTTAATCTCCGAATAAAAAAAATACTTCTAAAAATTTTCTTCTTTCTTTTGTCAAAATAACCGGCTTATTAACCACATTCAAGCCAAAAGACTCCGTTCAGGTGAAAAACAGCTACTTACCGGACAATACCGAAACATTGTTAAAACTAAAATCTTCCATTTGATACCGTCACCGGTGTGAATTCCGCCAAAAAATTACATGTAGTAGATCGGTTCCTTTTATGCCTATTGTAATTGAGTATCAACATTTAACTATGTGAAATATAATTTAATTCTAGCATTCACCACCAATACTACTTACCAAATGGATAAAGCACTACTAAATTCACCAGGCATAATCAAGGCTATTAAAAGCTCAGTGTTAATGCTGACCGGCCTTTTTTTACTATTAAGCCAAGGCGCTTATGCCCAATTTGCAGGCGACTTTGCACCAGACAACTGGACTTTTTCAACGGAAAATGCCGATGCTTCAATCGATCTTTCACAAGTTCCAAATGCGATTATAATCAAGGGAGGAAATGACGGTGAGGAAGGAAATACTGATTATACCATTACATTTACGCAGGCAGGTGACATAAAATTTGCCTGGACTTTCTTTAGTACTGACGTTGACGGCGCAAGTTTTGATCCGGGGGGATATGTTCTTAACGATGTTTTTACCCCGTTGACAGATCCGGGAGGACCTCCCAGTCAAAATGGTGTAGCTTCCGTAACTGTAGCGGATGGTGACGTATTTGCCTTTAGAGTATATACCGTCGACGGCGTTGCGGGGCCAGGTATTTTCACGATCGACAACTTTACGCCTTTTAAAAATGCTACTCCAACATTAGATAACCTGACAAATCTTTATATAGGTGTTAATGAAACTCCTTTTAGCGTTGATCTTACCGGCATCGCCTCCGGTATAGCCGAGCCGACGCAAACCATATCTATTACAGCTACCTCAAGCGACACGGACATTTTACCTGATCCTGCGGTAACTTATACAAGCCCCGACATGACCGGCTCGCTATTATTATCTCCGGTAACAGATGCTTTTGGTACAGCTACAATTACAGTGACCGTTTCAGACGATGGTGGTACTGCTAACGGCGCTGTTGATAATGTAGTCAAGACGTTCATGGTAGATATCAATAGTAATTTTCCACCACAAATTACGGCACTCAATAATTTGACATTGCCCATAAGTGCAGATGAGCAAACGGTGAATCTGACAGGTATCAATGCCGGCAAAAATAACAATGAAAGTCAGGTTATCACTGTCAGTGCTTCATCAAGCAATGAGGCTATTGTCAGTACCAGCTCACTCGCTGTTGAATATACTAGTCCGGATAATAACGGCATCCTTCGGTTTACACCAAACCCGAACGTGATAGGCCAAACAACGGTAACCGTAACTTTGATGGATGATGGTGGTACAGCCAACAACGGAAACGATACATTTACCACAACATTTGTGGTGAAAGTTAACCCCAACCAAACACCTTCAGTAGATGAGATTGCTGATCGGATTTTAGGTATTAATGCCTCCGAACAAACTGTTGCCATTAATGGAATTAGCGATGGAGACGGTAATACACAAGACATAACTGTTACAGCGACTTCGGATAATACCGCTTTGATCCCCGACCCCACCATTACCTATACCTCACCTGGTACAACGGGTGAATTGAGATTCACACCTGTAACTGACCAATTTGGAATGGCTACCATTACAGTCACCGTTCAGGATAATGGTGGAACAGCTGAGGGAAGCGTAGATATTACCACCACTTCTTTCAAAGTGCAGGTTAGTGGCAATTTTGCCCCTACCCTGAATGAGTTGGACAATATGATTATACCGGTAAATGATGGATTACAGAACGTTGGTTTGGATGGCATTACTGCCGGACCTGGTGAAACCCAGGTACTCACTGTTACAGCCTCCTCAGATAATACCGGATTGATACCGGACCCTACTGTTACTTATACCTCTCCTGATGGGACTGGAAGCATTGCATTTACCCCGGCCACAGATATGAGCGGAACCGCTACGATTACGGTTACCGTGCAGGATGACGGTGGAACTGACAATGGAGGAATAAACATATTTAGCAGGACATTTACGGTTCAGGTAACTTCAAATCTTCCTCCTACCATCGATGAATTAGAGGATTTAACCATCAATAAAAACAGCCCGGAACAAACCATTAATTTAAGTGGAATTAGTGCCGGTATTGGAGAGACGCAGGATTTAATCATTGAGGTTACTTCAGACAATCCATCATTGGTATCTGATTTTATATTGACATATACACCAAATGATGCTACCGGCTCTTTCAGCTTTACACCGATACAGGACCAGGTTGGTGTTGCCAATATCTCTGTTACAGTCACCGACAATGGTGGAACTGATAACAACGGCATCGACAGCATCGTTGAAACCTTTAAACTTACCGTTAACAAGTTTGTTAATTATTCCGCCTCCACCTCGGGTAACCCAAGCTTTCAACGACCTGTTGAAGGAGCGCCTCCGGCATCTACTATTGCTGGAGACCATCCCTATCATGTCCAACCATTCATAGTATCTGTTGACGGCGAATATCATATCAGCATCATTAATGCTAATTATGATCCATTTATAGCTATCTATGAAACCAATTTCAATCCATCGGCACCGTTAAACGATGCGCTTAGCGCCAATAATGATGATTTTATAGGAGATCTTGGAATATTTCCCCTTTTAATTCAGGAGCTGGTGGCTGGCAAACAGTATTTTGTTGTAACCACTTCATCTAATATCGATGACTCCGGGGACTTTACCGCAGAAATAGCCGGACAGGGTGATATTAGCCTGGGTACTTTGCCTACATTAGATTTTATAGAAGATACCGCCACGGATGAAGATGTGCCAACAACCATCAATTTAACAGGTATTACCGATGGTCTTGGTGGTACCCAATCTCTTGAGGTAATTGCCGCATCTAGCAACAGTGATTTGTTTTCAGATATCACTGTAACACAAAATGACGAAACAGGCTCATTCTCACTTTCGCCTTTAGCGAATGCAAGCGGGGAAGCTACAATTACTGTTACCGTCAGGAATAATGATATTGAATTCGAAAGAAGTTTTTCAGTAACAGTAAATGCAGTCAATGATAGCCCGGATTTCACACTCGATCAATCAGACATTACTGCAGAGCAAGAATTTGCAGATCCAATTACCATTTCCGTTATTCCCGGAGAAGTACCCGCAGATGAAGCCGATCAGGTAGTTGTTTATAGCCTTGAGCCATCCACTTCAGATTTGGTAAATATACAATTTGATTCAAACACCGGTAATGTCACCATCACTTCTATTGTAGATGCTTTTGGTAGTGAAACGTTTACTATTACAGCCAACGATCAGGAAAGTGCCAATAATACAGCTACTCAAACATTTACTATTAATGTTGAGAAGGCAACCGGTATCAATGATGAGTTTTTATCCCGAAACACCAATATATGGCCCAATCCCGGCGCCGGTGTCTTTCACCTTTCCCTGGAAATGCCGACCCTGGGAAATCTGGATATATTTGTAACAGATCTGGCAGGAAAAATAATTAAGCATCACCATGTTAATCCTGTAAATACCAGGGTGGAAACTAATCTGGATTTAACGGATATGCAATCCGGACTATATTTGGTGAGGATAAAAACACAGGATAAAAGACAAATTATTAAACGACTCATCAAGAATTAGCAAACCAAAAAACAGGGCACTATAAATAGTTATATACCCATAATTATCGATAGCTTGCTCTTAAATGGTTTCGCCCCAAAGGTCAAAGACTGTTTTCAAGCAAATGCCGCCATAAGTTTTTATGGTGGCATTTGTCATGGATAGCACGTACCATTTAACTTTCACCCTGATAGAGCTTCTCAATTTTTATACGGTCTTCCTCCGGTATTTCCGGGTTATTCATTAGTTCAAATGCTTCTCCCGGCGATTTAATGTTATATTTTTCAATAACATTTTCCTTTTTTAACTTCTTGTTTCTGGCTCTGATAACAAAAAACAGGGCTATCTGAATTATCAAAACCACCACTACAAAAATAATAATCAGATTCATAGCTTCTTATTTCCGTGTATATTGATAAAAGCAAAATTAATATATTAGATATGAAATAATACCAGTATCAGGTCAAACCTGCCAGGTACATCCGGTCGTTCACATACTTTTACCCTTATCAGCCACCGGTATTAAATATGCTATTCAAATGCTTTAGGTTCAGAGCAAGATAAATACTTTGCACCACTTATACTGCCTGCCTATACATTTACATTGATCTTAAACATGGCTAACAATAAGTACATTATCCAAAACCCAGTCTCCACAAAAAAAATATCAGCACCTGAAACAGGCGCTGATATAGTCGAATTAAACCCAAAAAGAGAAAATATAAATATAACCGCTATGATTGCAGCAAAATTTCTAAATGAAATAGTTATGATCCGTAGAGTGCCTTAAACTGAAAGATTTAGCTCCGTCGGCAACATTCTTGCAAATCACCATTGATTAATCTGCTATCAGGTCAATACTAAATTCCGGGTGCTGTTATAGCTGCTTTCCTTGAATAAATCCATTGTATATCCTATACCTTTAAAAGTCAGCTCTTCCAAAACTTCCCAGTGAGTATAATTATGTTTCATTAAATACATAGAAGATGCCATGAAACCCGCTTCGAATTTCCTGGGTTTGTAGGTATTAAAGATTTTCCTGAATTTACTTTTAATGTCTTTGGTAGCTACCGTGATGTGTGGTTTGAAAATATTATGACCTATCATGTCGTCGGAAAAATTCAACTCCATTTTCAAAAACTTTCCCAATTGATGATGCAACATTTTCAGGGAATTTGAAAGCTTGGCGTTGATAAAAATAGTGTGCTCAGGGAAAGCACTGTAGCCGTCAAGCTTAACCATCATCGGATGTTGCAAATGCGCGAACCGCCTCAGCTTTTCAATCATTATTTCTTCTCTGAAAGGTAGTTGCTGGAACGGGATCTGTATGGAAATACCAGGTACCAGTTTTAAAGCTGCCTTGCATTTGAATTGTCTTGCCAATTCCAGTCTGGTCATTTCTATATGGTGAATTAAATCCTCCGGTGGTAACAGGGCAATAAAGTAAAGGTTCATTTTTGGTTTCATAGCTCTTGTCAGTTTTAGAAATTTTTGATTGCTAATTATATTGACAAATATACTAACAAAAATAGTATTTCAAAATATTATACTAATTTTTTTAGTAAATTTATCAAAAGCCAATACCTTAGCCAAAATGGCATCCCTAACTTAAGCCAGGTGGGAAATGAGACCCGCTATTCATACGACCATAAGAAAAGTCCGGAACCGGAAATTTGGGTTTAAAAGTGTCGCTTTGGTATACACAGCTGCATGAATACACTTTCAACACCCTGTTTTGTGGCTTTTTTTAAGTTTTTTTGATATTTTTTGAGGTAGTATCTATGATCTCAAAAAACTGTTCATTTAATTTGTACTGTATAGACTAAAATAAATCAAACAACCAAAATATGCGATTCTCATCTACCTTGTATAGTGCATTGCTATGCACCATTTTTTTTGTCGTGATAGCAACTTCCACCCTCCATGCACAAACCATTGAAAAGACGCCGCTGGACTCTGGCACTTTAAATCAACAATTTGAATATGTGAAGAAGAAATCAAGTAGTTATAACGATTTTAAAGTAATCAAACTATCAAGGCTCAATAAAATGTGGTCTAATGCGCTTGATTCATTATCAGCTACCAGGTCCTCACTGGCAGAATTTCAAACGAAAGTCGGTACACAGCAAACAACAATTGATGGACTCAATAAAAGTCTTGAAGATACCAAACAACAGTTGACGGAGGTAACTGAGGAGAAGGATAGTATTTCCCTGTTGGGCATAAGCATGGCGAAGAAAAACTACCATGGTTTGATGTGGTTCCTGGTATTTGCTTTGCTGGCTATGCTGGGAGTGGCTATCTACAAATTTAAGGATAGCAATAAAATTACTGTAAATGCGGAAAGGGATTTTAGAAATGTGTCGGAGGAGTATGAAGAATTTAAGAAGAAATCCCTGGAAAAGGAAAGAAAGCTGAAAAGAGAGTTACAAACCGAAATAAACCGGGTTGAGGATCTGAAAAGAAGAATTAATTCCTAATCACCTGATCCATTCCGGTTCTATGGGGCGACAACACCCTGGCCCTTTTTTTTCTTCTCGTATTCAATAAATAGCCAGGTAATTTCTTTAAACTATCAATATTGTGGATAGGTGCCAGTATATCTATAAATGGCAATGAGCATTTCATGCCCTCCGTGTCCGGCTGAAAATCAGGTGCTCCCGCCAGGGGGTTAAGCCATATTACTCTGCCGGAAGATTGATAGATATGTGCCATGCTTTCTTTAAGTAATAAGACATCTCCGGTATCCCAGCCGTCGCTGACAATTACGACAGTGGTTTTCCGGTTCAGAAAATGCGGGGCATAATCATTAACAAATGTATGAAGCGATTTTCCGATTTTGGTACCACCTGCCCAGTGGCTGACTTCATTGGTCAGACTTTGCAAAGACCGTTCAAAGTTTTTATTGCTGAGCTGGGCACTTACATGATATAATGATGTACTGAAAACAAAGGTCTCAATACGGCTATACACATGTTGAAAGGCATAAAGGAATTGAATCAGAAACCGGCTGTATAATTCCATTGATTTGCTTACATCACACAAAATCACCAGGTTCAGATCCGTTTCCTTATGCTTTTTATAATAAAGATCCAGGGCTTCTCCTCCCCTTTTCAAATTGTTTCTGAATATTTTTCTAAGGTCCATTTTTTGATGTTCATGTGTTGTCACAAATCTGCGTATTTTGCGATTAACAATAGATTTAGCAATTTTTTTGATCAATTTTCTAAGTTCCCAAAGCTCATCATCAGTAAATGAGCTGAAATCCTTTTGTGACAAATTGGTTTGAGAACTATAGAAAGCTGTCTCCTGCTGCTTATTGTCAGCATTGCCGTATAGCCAGTTTTTGAGTGTATCAAACGACGGTTTACTTCCCGGGGGCCATTTAGGTTGTTGCTTCTTTTTACCGGAGGGCTTCTCCTTGATCTTTGCGTCAACCGCCTGGTTTAACGCTTTCCAATAGGCCTCAAACAATTTGTCGAATACAACTACTTGTTTCTGGTTTTTGGGGAGCGTCGACTTTAAAACGATACGCAATTCATCCCGGGAATTAATTCGAATCAAAGTTAACGCGTACAATGCATCGGCCTGCACAGTGGGATCCACACTGAAACCATGTCCTCTGAGGTAACGACAAAAAGATATTATGTTTTCAGTCAGTGTAGTCTTTCTTGATATATAGTCTGATGCCATACAATGATAAGTTTATGTATCCAATTTAGACGTCACACCCACTTTTTCCAGCAGCTCTGACAGGGAATCCGTGGTATGCCGGATATCCTGCCAATCTTTTAATATAATCCCTAGGGTGTCTTCGACGGCAGACTTGTCGAGGCTGGACAAATGTAAGGCCGCCAGGGCTCTGGCCCAGTCCATGGTTTCGGCAATGCCGGGAATTTTCTCCAGTTTCATTTTCCTGACTTCCTGCATAAACAGTGTAATCTGTTGCGCTAGTTTTTCATTGATTCCGGGAACCTTTCTTTTAATAATTGCTATTTCCTTTTCAAAGTCAGGGTAATCGATCCACAGATAGAGACAACGTCTTCTCAGGGCCTCGGATAATTCTCTGATGCTGTTGCTGGTTAATACTACACAGGGAATGACATTGGCTTTTATCGTGCCAATCTCAGGAATTGAAATCTGCCATTCAGATAGTATCTCCAATAAAAAGCTCTCAAAGGCTTCATCTGCCCGATCTACTTCATCAATCAACAATACGGTAGGTCCCTCTTGTGAAATCGCCTCCAGAAGCGGCCGTTTCAACAGGAAACGGTCACTAAAAATATCGCTTTCCCGCTCAGCGATGCTTTTATCACTACCTTCCTCCATTTTAAGATGTAACAACTGTCTTTGATAATTCCACTCATAGATCGCATGGCTGGCATCGAGACCTTCATAGCATTGCAGCCTTATCAATCTGGCATCCAAAGACTGGCTCATTACTTTGGCAATTTCCGTTTTACCTACTCCTGCCGGCCCTTCAATAAGCAGCGGTTTGTTTAGCTGCATGGACAAATACACTGACAAAGCCGTCCTACGCTCTGTGATATATCCATGGTGTTGTAATGATGATTGGACCTGACTCAGTTCATTTAATTGCATATGATCAATTTATTAAAAAAAGCGGAAACAAGGTTCCGCTTTCTCAACATTGGTATTGGCTGATAGCATTAAAGTTAATTATAGATTATTGGCAGCTTCCATCAAAGCCTTTTTGGCATAAACCTTTGCCAGGTGGCGGCGATAATTTTCAGAGGCAAAGTGGTCGCTTAGAACATCCACATTGATTGCCACTTTTTCTGCCGCAATGGTAATATTATCTACATCCGGGGCATGTCCGGTTAATGCGTTTTCCACGGCTTCATCGCAAAAAGCATTCACCGACACACCGGTAAAGGCTAATTTCACACGGTCGCACAGGCCATTATTTTTACTAATGATAGCAGCACAACCTACCAAGGCAAAGCGAGAGGCGGGTTGAACACATTTTGCATATGCCGTGCCAATATTACCTTCCGGAATCGGAATTCTTATTTCCGTGATAATCTCGTTTTCAGCGAGCGCTGTGGTATACAGCCCCATGAAAAAATCTTTGGCAGATACATTTTTCGTTCCTTCCGGGCCCTGTATAACGATTATAGCCTCTGTAGCCAGCATGCCCGCCGGCCAGTCAGCGGCAGGGTCTGCATGTGCCAGGCTTCCCCCGATGGTTCCCATATTTCGCACCTGCAAATCGCCAATGCTAGCGGCGATCTGGCATAACATGGGGATTTTACTTTTTACTAACTCAGAGGACTCAATATCGTAGTGCGTGGTGGCTGCGCCAAAGCAAAGCATGGCATTTTCTTCCCGAATGTATTTTAACCCCGGAATACGGTTAATATCTACCAGCTTTACGGGATTGTTCAGACGTAGCTTCATGGCCGGAAGCAGACTATGTCCCCCGGCCAGCAATTTAGCCTCATCACCATATTCAACCAGGTATTCAATGGCTTCTTCTACGGTGGTGGCTTTTTGATAATCAAATTTATTAGGTATCATAATATGCTTCGTTATTGGTTATTGTGAATGGCATTCCAAACCTTTTCCGGCGTCAGGGGCATTTCCAGGTCTATGATACCGAAAGGTGCCAGTGCATCCATTACTGCATTAACTACCGCCGGTGTCGAACCAATGGTGCCGGCTTCCCCGGCTCCTTTCACACCAAGTGGATTATGCGGACAGGGAGTTACGGTCCTGTCGGTTTCAAATAAGGGTAAATCATCGGCTCTCGGTATGGTGTAATCCATATAGGAACCGTTAACCAGTTGCCCTGATTCATCATAAATAGCCCCTTCAAATAAAGCCTGGCCAATTCCCTGCGCCACGCCGCCGTGTATTTGTCCGTCCACAATCATCGGATTAATCACATTTCCGACATCATCACAGGCTATAAACCTTTTCAAATCGACTTTACCGGTTTGCTCGTCTACCTCTACCACGGCAATATGCGCACCAAACGGATAGGTGAAGTTGGCGGGGTCGTAGAAGCTTGCAAAGTCCATGCCCGGTTCAAGTCCTTCGGGGTAATTATGCGGTACATAGGCGGTCAACGCCACGTCGCCAAAGGAGATGGACTTGTCCGTACCTTTCACCGTCCATTTCCCCTCTGCGAATTCCAGGTCATTTTCGGAAGCTTCCAGTTTATGAGCGGCAATTTTTGCGCCTTTTTCCAATACTTTTTCTATACCTTTCATGATAGCACTGCCTCCTACTGCCAGGCTCCTGGAGCCATAGGTACCCATGCCAAATGCGACGGATTCGGAATCGCCGTGTACGATCTCAACGTCCTCCATGGCAATACCGAATTTATCGGCTACAATTTGAGCGAAAGTAGTTTCATGTCCTTGTCCATGGGCATGGGACCCAACATAAACACTCACTTTTCCGGTAGGTTGAACTCTTACCTGCGCAGATTCGTACAATCCCGCCCTGGCTCCCAACGATCCGACGACGGCGGAAGGAGCGATCCCGCAGGCTTCAATATAGGTAGAAATACCAATGCCAATCAGTTTGCCATTGTTCCGGCCGCTGGCCTGTTCTTCTCTTAGTGTATCATAGTCAACCATCTCCATCGCCCGCTTTAAGACCGGAGCGTAATTTCCGCTATCATATTGTAGCGCTACCTCGGTTTGAAAGCCCGGCTCATTGATACCGTCAAATGGCGGGATAAAGTTTTTAAACCTCAGGGCCGCCGGGTCAACGCCCATTTCCAATGCTGCCTTATCAATCAGACGTTCCAGCAGGTAGGTGGCTTCCGGTCTGCCTGCGCCGCGGTAGGCGTCAACAGGTGTGGTATGTGTAAAAACTCCTGTAACATCTACATGAATAGCCGTCGTTGTATACAATCCCTGTAATAGTGTACCATGTAAATAGGTCGGAACACAGGGGGCAAATGTACTTAAATAAGCGCCCAGATTGGCAAAGGTTTTTACCCGCAACCCTATGATTTTACCATTTTCATCAAACCCCATCTGAGCCTTGGTAACATGATCGCGACCATGGCAGTCTGTCATGAAGCTCTCGCTTCGCTCCGCGGTCCATTTTACCGGTCTACCAATTTGTTTTGAGCACCATGTCATGAGGGCTTCTTCGGTGTAGTGGAATATTTTACTTCCAAAACCGCCACCAACGTCAGGAGATACTACCCTTACTTTATGTTCGGGAATGCCTAAAACAAAAGCACACATCAGCAATCGAATCAAATGCGGATTCTGGGAGCTGGTATAGAGTGTGTATTTATCATTGGTACTATCATAATCTCCGATAGCACATCTGGGTTCAATGGCGTTTGGAATCAATCGCTGATTAACAAACTCCAATGTTGTCGTGTGGTGGGCCTTGGCCATGGTCTGATTGGTTTTTTCCCGGTCTCCAAGTTCCCAGTCAAAAGCCGTATTGCCGGGGATATCCTCATGAACCAGGGGAGCGCCCTGTTCGACCGCCATGGCGGCATCTACAACCGCATCCAATGGTTCATAATCGACCACTACCAGCTCGGCGGCATCTTTGGCCAGTGCCTTTGATTCGGCAATGACTACCGCGACCGCATCTCCCATATAACGGGTTTTGGCAGCCACCAATAATGGATGAGGTGGCTCTTTCATGGTTTCTCCATTCTTGAAATCCACCTGCCATCCGCAAGGTACGCCATTAATGCCGGCTTCCGCAATATCTTTACCGGTGAAAATGGCTACCACTCCGTCCATTTTTTCAGCCTCATTAGTGTCTATTCCCAGTATTTTTGCGTGTGCATAGTGACTCCTGATGATTTGAGCGTAAAGCATGCCAGGTAGGACGATATCATCGGTATATCTTCCTTTACCACTGATAAACCTTTTGTCTTCTACCCTTTTTACAGGTTTGCCTATCATATTAGTCATGGAAAACCTCCTTTTTCATTTTCTTGGCGGCGTATTGAATCGCCTTAACAATATTATGATACCCGGTACAACGACAATAATTGCCATCCAAAGCCTCCCGTATTTCAGCTTCGGTAGGGTCGGGATTGCGCTCCAATAACTGCGATGCTGTCATAATCATCCCCGGCGTACAAAATCCACATTGCAGGCCGTGTTGCTCTTTGAAACCTTCCTGGATAGGGTGAAGTTCGCTGCCATTCGCCAATCCTTCAATCGTAGTAATTTCCGAACCATCAGCCTGCACGGCTAGCATGGTACATGATTTTATCGCCTTGCCGTCAACTAAAACAACACAGGCGCCACAACTGCTGGTATCGCATCCAACATGGGTACCGGTCAGGTTTAATACTTCTCTTAAATAATAGACAAGTAACAACCTCGGCTCCACTTCATCGGACCGGGGTTGACCATTTACTTTTAAATGAATAGGGCTCACCATTGACATAATTAGTTTATTTAGATTTGCGTGATTAAAATCCTCTTCCTGGATAATTAACTGTATGAATCAGGTATCCCCTCTATCAATAAATTGATATCGTAACACTTCCGTGAAAACCTATTACAAGATTTGTACGCCCACCTTGATCCACCATCTTCCGGACAGTCAAGACAGTAACACCGAAAAGTTCGGACAGCCGGTTTATGCCATATTTAAATCCTGTTGCGACGCCTACCCTCTTTATAAGGCATAGTAGCGGGCGGTGCAGTTTGATATTCCGCCTGGTTATATATGGCTAATTCGAAAATTCAATGTTCATCATTGGTAACATAAAATACCAATATTAATCCTAAATCGCAAATGCTAAAACGAATATACCCGGCCTGGCAGGCCTTCGATAAAGTGTTTGTTTACTGTGATAGTAATTCGTGAAGTGATGTAATGGTCCAATCCGGATCAAAATCCAAATTTTCCGTAATGGTGTTATTTCTGTTTAACCAAATGGTCTTGAAACCGAATGATTTGGCCCCTGCCACATCCCAGGTATTGGTGGATACAAAGGCAATGTACTCTTTATCGACTTCCAAACCACTGATAGCCAATTGGTAAACGCTGGGAACCGGCTTAAATTTATTGATGACATCTACGCTGATAACGCGATCAAATACATGACTTAGCTGGTTATGGTCAACGGCTGATTTAAGCATTTTAAAATCTGCATTTGACAATACAGCCAGATGATGCTTTCTTTTGAGCTGGTCCAATACTTCACTTACCTCGGGGTAGGCAGATAATACCTGGTATCTCAACATCATATCATCCAAAATGTCCCTGGTAAATTCTGCGGCATGTTGACGGCATGCATATTGCAATGCATCGGCAGTAACCCTCGAAAAGGGTTCGTATTTTTGCATCAATGTCCTCAGCCAGGTATATTCCAGCTGTTTTTTTCTCCAGGTAGCCGCAATTTCCGGTGATTTTTTTCCATAGTAGTGATGCAACCGATCATCCAGCGAGCTTATATTAAACAAAGTACCATAGGCGTCGAAGACAATGGCCTTCAACTGTTTCATATTCAACATATATTAAAAAAATTTTGATGTGATATTCTGTATTTAGCCAACTTGTGAGCCTGGGACCGATTACTTTTTATAGCTAAATTGTTTGGCAAAATTATTTCTATTTTTGATCTGCAAACAGTAGTGATAATGTTTATTCTAAAATACAATAATTTTAAATTTACAAGTAAAAATTCGTAAGTTTTAATTGATCTTATCACCTGACCAAAGCCGTTTCCAATGATTATGTGCCCACCTATTCATGCCAGATTTAATAATGCCTTCCGGTTGCTGGCAGTAGATCCGATACCTCACATGAAATCTCAAATATATATTTGACAGATCTATTACTGGCCGCCGCATCATTTACTAATTTTATGCTCACTATCGTAACACTGCTTATCATGAACTTAAAAAATGCGTTATTAAAAGATCATTCCAAGGCACATGCATTGTATTTGGCTGATTATATCGGCCAGGATGAAGGTCGCTTCGGCGAATTGATGCAATTATTTTTTGATGAGCCTTACCTCATTACACAAAGGGCGGCCTGGGTCGTTGGTATTTGTGGTGAAAAACATCCGTTCTTAATAATACCCTATTTGGAAAAAATGATCCTGAACCTGGACAATGATATACACGACGCTGTAAAAAGAAATTCACTCAGAATACTCCAGGACATGGATTTACCGGATAATTTAATGGGCCCTGCCGCAGACATATGCTTTCGGTTTCTTTCCGCGCGCGATGAGCCGGTAGCCATTAAAGTTTTTAGCATGACCGTTCTGTTAAATGTGGTCAAAAAAATCCCTGAATTAAAAAACGAGTTAAAAATTATCATCGAAGATCAAATGCCCTACGGATCGGCAGGATTCGTGTCCAGGGGTAAAAAAACATTGCACGCCTTAAGCAAAATATAGTTCGAAAAAGCAGGTAAAGAGGTTACCAGTTGGCATTTAATCAATAAATATTAGTGAAGTTTCAAATATTTTGAAACTTAATTAGGTTCGAGAAATTTGAATATATCGAGCTTATAACGTAATTTATTGTTTCATTCAAATTGCATACTCCGATTTTTAACCCAATGACCCTGACCGCTCGAAGCTTTTTCGAATATATCCTATCTATTCTCCTTATTCTGGTCCTGGAGCCATTGTGCGCACAGACTCCTGATACCCTGGTTGCCAGGGATTTAATGAATAAAGCTCAAAAACATTTTGAACAAAGGCAACATAAAGAACTCATTGCATCAGGGGAAAGGGCCATAAAAATCTACGAGGACCTATTAGGTCCCGGGCATGTCAAAACAGCTCATGCCTACAAATTGGTGGGGAAAGGGTATTCATTTGCTGGGCAAATGGATAAAGCAATTGATTTTTTAAAAAAAAGCCTGAATATTTTCATCAATAGCGCTAATGCCGGCGATAACCAGGAGGTTATTGCTGACATTTATACCAACCTGGCATTTAGTGAGTGGTTTGCAGGAAAATTTGACCATTTGGGGACTTACTACCTGAAAGCAGCGGAAATCTATAAAACTATATATGGGCAGGATGGTCTGAAAGTTGCTGACCAATACTATAACCTGGGTATCTATAAAAAAACCGTGGGTTTAAATAATGAGGCATTGAAATACTATCAGAAAGCCGCGGATATTTACGCCCGTTCTGCCGACCCCTTCCACCCCAGGCTTGCTGCCATTTACAACAATTGGGGAAACATTTACAGCAGATTTAATGATTGGGATAATCAACTGCTTTATTATAACAAATGTCTGGAAATAACCCTGAAAAATCGTGGTGAAGATCATTTTGAGACCGGCATAATTTATAATAACATCGGCACGGTTTGGCGCAAAAAAGGCCATTATGACAAAGCCCGATACTATTTCAAGAAAGTCGTCAATATGTCTGATGGTGGCGACTTAAAGCAAATTACCTCAAAGGCCGGCGCACTAGACAACATTGGCAATAGCTATCAGTTTTCAAAACAGTATGATTCAGCGCTCTACTATCATCAACGCGCGTACAAGTGGTACCTGGAAATATATGATGAGAACCATCCGGAATTGGCGCAGTCATTTCGCTATCAGGGGAATGTCTATACGGACACCAAGCAATATGACCTGGCCAAATCGGCTTACGACAAGGCTACTAAAATCCTAAAGCAACGGTTGGGACCGAAACACCGGTCACTTTTCAGTTTGTATTATGATTATGCCACTTATTTTACGGCTACGAAACAATATGACAGCGCCTTATACTACAACAATCGCGTTTATCAATTTTCACTAGGCCAGGACAATGATCAAAAGATTAATTATGACTCCGTCCAAAGCCCGATGTTATGGCTTCAGGCGCTAAATCAAAAAGGGCGTTTACATGCATCATTATATGAAATTGACAGTAATTCCGACAATTTGGATAAAGCTTTAAACGCTTACAATGTAGCTATTGATTACACGGATTTTCTGAGAGCCAATTTTCATGAGGATGACTCCCGGCTTATCTTATCTCAACAATCATATGACACCTATGAAAACAGCATTAACCTGTTGATGACACTTTTTGATTTGTACGGGGATGACACGTATTTACATCAGGTATTTTCACTTATAGAAAAAAGCAAGAGTATTAACTTGTTAACCTCTCTGAATAAAACCAAAATTCAGCAATATGCAGGCGTGCCAACGGAATTATTGGAAAAGGAGCAATTCCTCGTATCTCAAATTGGTTTTAACCAAAACCTTCTTTTGAAAGAAACATCAAAGAAAAGCGACAGGAATCCGGATAAAATCAATGAGTATCGTCATCACATTATTGCGTCGAAGGAAGCATATTACCAATTGCTGGAAAACTACAAATTTAACTACCCTGCTTATTTTAGCATTAAATTTAGCACCAGCCACATTACCTCAACGGAGGTCCAATCGCTACTTGACAGTGATCAGGGTCTGTTAAATTATTTTTTTGGCCAGCAGCATATTTATGTTGCCGTCGTTACCCATGACGATGTCTCGGTCAAAATACTTGACCGTGAAGCTATAAATGATAAAATCGAACAATTAAGGCAAGGCATCACCCAAAGGGACCTGAAAGCGTTTGGGATCCATGCCTATGAATTGTACGAGGACCTGCTGGCGCCGGCAATGGATGAAAACATCAGCGACAAAAAATCACTGATCATCATTCCGGATGGAAACCTGGGAGCAGTCCCTTTTGATATACTGCTAACTGAAGATCCAGGATCTACCGATTACAAAGACCTGAAATATGTCCTCAAAGATTTTAACATCAGATACCTTCACGCGGCAACCCTTTTAGAAAGGACCCCTGGCCTGAAAAGAACATCGAAAAGTGACGAGCTCCTGGCCTTTGCACCTGTTTTTGGAAGGGGCAGTCCTATTACCACCACCAGAGACGGCCGGGAATTAGGCCAAATCCCCTATGCACAGGAAGAAATCGAAAATATTAAAAAAGTAATTGATGCCACTACCTTTTCCGGAGCAGCAGCTACTGAAAGTCAGCTCAAATCCTTGATTTCCAAAGGCAAGTACAATATGCTGCACTTTGCTACGCACGCAGTGGTAGATAATGAGTCACCCAATTTTACCCGATTGCTGTTTGCCGATGAAGAAGACAGCATTCACGACGGCAGATTACACGCTTACGAATTGTATAACATGAAAATCGACGCGGATCTGGTGACGCTGAGCGCTTGTAATACAGGCATTGGTACTTTCTATAAAGGAGAGGGAACAATGAGTCTGGCCAGAGCGTTTGCCTACGCCGGTTGTCCGAGCATTGTCATGAGCTTATGGCCGGCCCAGGATAAGTCCACGTCGAATTTAATGCAAAAATTTTATAAAAACATTAACGCCGGCCAACACACGGACGAAGCGCTCAGGAATGCCAAGCTGGCATTCCTGGCTGACGCTGATAAATTTACTGCCAACCCTTACTATTGGGCGGGATTTGTGGTTTTAGGAAATAATCAGCCGGTTGTTCACAAATTTAGTTTATGGGGAACAGCCATGGCATTGCTGGTATTTTTCCTATTTGCTTACCTGGTCCTAAAATTTGGTGTAAACAGAAATACTAAACTATGAAAGATATCAAATGCATTGCACCAATCCTACCTACAGTATCCAAAGCCATTGGATGGTTTCGGGCCGTTACCGGCTTCTCGTAACGCGGATGTGTTAAAACTTCTTGTTCGGGATACATATTATGTTAACCCTTATCTTAAAAAAAATCAATGAACCGGTAACCTTTCAAATTCCGGTGACACTAAAAAATAAGTAATTGAAAATAAATTGTTATGAAAAATCTAAAACTCCTAAATAATCTAATATTATGCTTTGGTCTTCTGGCCTTCACACAATTTGGTTTAACCACCACTATTTACGCCCAATCTCCCCAACTAAAAAAAAGAGTAGCTGTTTTTGCTTTCAAAGATGAAACAGATAACGGCGGTGGCTGGGGACGATATAAGACCGTCGGCGAAGGACTCGCAGATATGTTGACTACTGAGCTGGTCCAATCAGGTCAGTATCGGATGATAGAAAGAGAAGAACTGGAAAGTCTGTTAAAAGAACAGGACCTGGGTACACAGGGTGTGGTCACCCCCGAAAGTGCCGCTAGTCTGGGGCAGGTATTAGGCGTTGAACTGGCGGTTGTAGGGTCGGTAACCGAATTTGGCTATAAAGACAGAGGTGGCGATGGCGCTGTAAAAAGTGTTGGATTAGGCTATCGGAACGAGGCTGCGGTAGTGGGTGTTGATGTCCGGTTGATCAATACCAGTACCGGTGAGATCATCGCCGCGGAGCAGGTAAGAAAGTCCAAGTCTGCCAAAGGCGTGAAATTGAGGACCAGGGATTTTAATGTAGACAATCGCCGGGGTTTCGACGAGTCTTTAGTAGGAAAAGCAGCACGTCAGGCCGTTGAAAGAGTAGCGACACTGGTCAATGAAAATATGAGCAAGGTCTCATGGAAAGCCAAGGTAATCACCACAAATAGCGGTTCTGTATATATCAATGCGGGATCCACTGATGGCATCAAGGCCGGAGATCATTTCTTTATTTACAAGGAGGGTGAAGCATTGATAGACCCGGATACCGGCCTGAACTTAGGGTCTGTTGAAAAGAAAGTCGGGAAAATAAAAGTAGTAAGCGCCGATGTTGGAGAGGGAAAAGCTTCGCAATGTCAAATTATGGAAGGCAGCAACTTTCAAAAAGGCGATATTGTTAAAATTGATTAATTCCAAAAGCCAAACCATTGATGATGATGAAATTTAAAATTACCCTATTACTGATAATAGGTATTACCTCAGTAACTGCCAATGCGCAGGATTGCAGCCGCTACTATCCTTTCAAAGAAGGGGCAGAATTTGAATTGTCAAGTTACAATAAAAAAGGAAAGGTAAATGCAAAGTCCATCTACAAGGTGATGGAGGTATCCAATGGCGGTGGTGCCGAAACTGCTTTCATTGCCAATGAAATCTTTGATGAAAAAGGAAAATCAGCCTTGACCATGGAATATAAAATTACCTGTAAGGATGACATTGTATCGGTCGATTTTTCCAATTTGATTGCCCCTACATTACGTGAAACCTATAAGGAAATGGAAATTGAAATGTCGGGTGAAAACCTGCAGTTACCAAACAATCTATCGACCGGCCAAAGTCTGCCTGACGCTCATGCTATAATGTCTGTTAATGTTGCTCCGATAAACATGAAAATGAGGGTGGATATTACGGATCGCCAGGTCGCGCTTAAAGAAAAGGTAACAACAGGCGCCGGAACTTTTGATTGTTATTTAATTACCTATAAAACCATCCTTAAAAATCAAATAGGGATCAACCAGGCCAGCACTTCCAAGCAATGGATAGCCGAAAAAGTCGGGGTTGTGAAACAGGAAGATTATAACGGAAAAGGTAAACTGCTGGGACGTACCGAGCTTACCGCCATTCGCGGACTCTAAGTCAATAATATATCATTTCTGCCCGGGATTTAGTATAACAAAGACATTTAATGCTGAATCCCGGGTTTTATCCCCATCAGCTTCACAAAAGCACATTTATCGCACCAATCCCATACGTAAGCACAACCTGGCTATTATCCGTTGGATGTTAAGAGCAGCAATCCAATCTTCAAAGTCCACCAATAGGAATTAACCAAAAATCATTTTCGTAGTCCTTGTTGCTTAACAATTGGCATGGTTTCTGATAATTATTTTTTAATAACAAGTCACCCTTTTATGCACAAACTATACTAATTTGTTTTAGAGAAGAATTAAAAATAAATTGATACTATGAAAAAGTTAATGCAATGGCTGGTGGCTGCTTTGGTACTGATAGCAAGTAACTCCTCTTTCGCACAGACCAAAGAAGAAAAACGGGAAATAAAGGAAAACAGGAAGCAGGAAAGAAAGCTGCAAAAAGCGGAAAGGAAAAACGAAGAAGCGATACGATTGAAGGAAAATTATGAGTTAATCGTTTCACAGATCAAAGACTCTTCCTTTGTCATTGAAACCAACACACTCTTTGATCGATATAATAATTCTTACCAGGTCTCACCCAACACCAATTTTGTGATGGTCAACGGGGATGAATTTACCATGCAACTGGGGTTTAATGGCCGAATAGGCGTTAACGGGCTGGGAGGTGTCACGCTGGAAGGTAATATTACCCGCTATGAGATCCTTGAAGCCAAAGAAAATGGGCCCGCCAGAATTCGTCTGACGGTAAATTCTTTGCTGTTAGGATCAACAGAGGTAGGGATCACAGTAAGCAGAGACGGGACATCCAGAGCTTATGTTAGCGGTGCGTTCAGGACAAGGCTAAGTTTCGCCGGCGAGTTTTCGCCTCTAGAGGAATCTATTGTGTATAAGGGCATCGTTACTTACTAAAAATAAGATTTAAAAATTCAATAAAAGAAGCCGATTCTTAAAGAACCGGCTTCTTTTATTTTCCGAAGATTAAGCGTAGTTTACATTTTGGTTGATGGTAGTTTCACAATCGTTGTACTACCATTTACAATACACTAACCGTTACACACAAACACGGTATCGCAACAAGTATTTAAAGACAAATCAGTATTGCGATATCTTGTCTCTTTTCCGTGCTTTGGGTAACGGGGACTGCTTCTTATAACGATTTTTTCGCAATTTGCTTAGCCCGGCCAATACCTTTTCCTTCCTCCTGATAATGATAAAGTTATAAATAATTCGAACTATTATGATTGCATTTATCAGTAGCACTATACAGCCAATATAAGCCAATGCAATAATCATTTTTTCATATTTAAATCTGACAATATTTTATAATAATTAATTTAAAAAAAGCCCCCGGGTGCAGGTGAATGGAAAAGATCCGGGGGCGGCCGCTTTATCTGACCGTGCAGATAATCGGGCGTAATTAGGTTCTTTAATATGTTAACAGACAAGTAACATAAGCGTTTTTATCAAGGCTTTGGTAATAATGCCAAGCGGACCGAAATCCGCATTGGCATTTTACACCCAAACCAAAAAAAACTATGAAGAGGCAACCGAAGTTGCGGTCTATTCCGTTATAATGTCGTAATCCGGCGTTAGCTCCTCCCTACTTTTCATATCAGATTTTATCGCCAGATATCCTGTCTTTTTTTTAGTATCTTCTAGTTTATCCGTTCCAGATTTTTTTGAGAAACGGCCGTTGGTCTTACAATTATTTTTGATTTCATTATCTTTAAACATCAGGACTTGCTTACTCTCTTTCCCAATTACCTTTAGTTTACTGCCAAGGTGATCGGTGCTTCCGGAAGAAGCAGAGAAATACAAGCCTTTGTGGAAAACCGAAAGCAGAATTAACAGCGCCACGATTATGCCAAGTATGTAAATCATATTTTTCATAACTTTTTTGTCCGGCCAACTATTTATTTTCACTTTCATCTTTTTAATTTCCAAAGAAGTTACCTGAAGTAATTTCCTTTTGTTTAATGTTCTCATGCAAAGCTATAGGAGAAGTACAAGGGAAAGAATTTTTAATGGTAGACACTGAGTATACACTATTTTTGAAACGGTATACAACAGGTATACAGGCGTAAAAATATGCCTAAAACCGCCTGAAAAGCCGATATTTAAAATCTAAACCAAAGAAAAAAACAGGTAATTCTGTCAAAAAAATATTTGGATCAGGCAGGTTTTTTCAATCTTAGTCCTATTGAAGGCAATTATTCCGGGCTTAGTGAATGTTCAAAGTCATGAAGCTGGCTGATTCCGGACACAGATCTGCAAATTCATGGGTGCACCTGATACATTCCGGGGCTGCGGCGCGATCCGTGTCAACAAATCCTAATTTTCGAAAAAACTTGTCAGCGGTAGTCGTCAATAAATATAATTGGTGAATCCCCATCTTTTTTGCCTGAGTAATGGTCATTGAAACCAGTTCAAGCCCCACATTATTATTTCTAAGCATTCTTTTGACAACTACGGACCGCAACAATCCCACTGACTCAAAGTGTTCAATGCCGCTCATCCCAACCAATTGATTTTGTTGATAAAAGAGGAAAAAATGAGCCGAAGTTCCATCTATATCCTCTATGGGCAAATCATTGTTAATGAGCCATTGTTTTATTTCCGGGATATCCTTTTGCGTTGCCGCCTGTATGTCTAGTACCGCTTTCTTCATCGTGATGTTATTCATCCCATAATTCCTCAATGGTATAAGGCGATTCCGGCATGGTCCAGAAAATGCCTTTGATATAGCGGGCATGTTGATCCAGGCTGGCAATTTCATTCATATCATCCGGATTCAACCGTACAGCGGTTGATTCAAAGTTTTGCTTGAGACGAACGGGGTTCGCCGACTTTGGGATGACAGCAGTACCTCTGGCAAGTGCCCACTGTATAAGTACCTGGGCTGGAGAACAGCCTTTGGCATCAGCTATTCGTTTAATCACTTCGTTTTCCAGCAGGCTGATCTCATCCGACGATTTCAGAATATCTGGTCGATCGCCGGAGCCCAATGGAGAGTAAGCTGTCAGGAAAATATGTTGCTCCTGACAATACTTAATCATTTCCGGTTGCTGTAAAAACGGATGCATTTCTATTTGATTCATTTCCGGTCGGATATCGCAGGTGTTCAAAAGCTGCTTCAGCTTATTGATGGTGAAGTTTGAAACACCGATATGCCTCGCTAATCCTGCCCTGGCCACACTTTCCATGCCTTTCCATGTGTTCGCGATGGGCTTCTCTTCCAGGCTAAAAAAATCTGTGCCGCTCTCGGGAAATAGAACTTCCGGTTTCAACGCCACCGGCCAGTGTATGAGATATAGGTCCAAATACGACAACCTGAGATCGGCCAGTGTTTTTTGCAGGGCACCTATTACATTTTCTTCACCATGTGAGTTATTCCACAATTTGGAAGTTATCCACAATTCCTCCCTGGTTACTTCTCCGGCTGCAAAGACATCTTCAAAGGCTTGTCCGATTTCTTCTTCATTTCTGTAGATAGCCGCACAATCAAAATGCCGATATCCGATTTTAATGGCCTCTCTTACTGCGTCATAAACCTGGCCTGGCGCGGCTTTCCAGGTACCTAGTCCCAGCATTGGCATTTTATCGCCATTTTGAAATTCAAAATCTTTCATAAAAACAGTTGGTGTTAATTTTTAACATTGTTTGACTACCGGAGATAATAACTATCAAAAATTGTTTGTAGTTAACGGTTTATTCAAAAATAAGCTAATAATAAAACATATGGTAAAGTAAAACACAAAAACTATGACAGCTTTTCGCGCGCCGCTATCTCTTACGGGAATTTGTCTCTGGAAAACTGCGGCTGCAGTCAACCGGTGCTATTGGCAATAGATGGCTTAAACCGTAAAGAAAGTCAATAAATATTTTGGAATAATTAAGATAAAATAATAACAAACAATACAAGGAAAAAATGGCATTATGTATATTTAGGTTCTTTGATGTCTATTTAAATCAATCTTTTTAACGGTGAACCAATCCTTCTTCAGAAAACCACTTATACAGTCGCTATTTACAGAAATTGATAACAGTGGGCTGATCGTATTCAGGGTTATCTTTGGCCTGTTAATCTTCCTTGAAAGCGCCGGGGCCATCGCTACGGGATGGGTAAAGGAAACCTTTGTGGAGCCGGCATTTACTTTCAACTTTATTGGTTTTGAATGGCTACAACCATTACCGGGCGGAGGCATGTATTTTTATTATGCGGTGATGTCTCTATTCGGACTGGCGGTGATGGTGGGTTGGTATTATCGCGCAGCCATGGGTGGCTTTACACTCATGTGGACCATGAGCTACCTCATGCAGAAATCGCACTATAACAACCATTACTACCTATTAATATTATTGTGTTTTTTAATGATGCTGATGCCGGCTCACCGGTATTATTCACTAGACGTTAAAAGGAAGCCCAACCTAAAGAAATTGACATGCCCACGATGGTGTTACGGTATTTTCTATTTGCAAATTGGCATTGTGTTTACCTATGCTTCTATTGCCAAATTATACCCGGATTGGCTGGATGGCACTACCATTGGGATCTGGTTCGGATATAAAAGCAAGCTCCCCGTTATCGGACCGCTCCTGGCACAACCCTGGATTATACCGGTGGTAGTCTATGGTGGTATTTTTTATGATTTATTGATTACACCTATGCTGCTCTGGAAAAAGACCAGGGTCCTGGCATTAATAGTTTCTCTTTTCTTTCACGGCTTTAATTCTGCGGTATTTCATATTGGTATCTTTCCGTACTTAATGATAGGGATGACCGTTTTATTTTTTCCTCCGGAAAAAATCAGAAAAATCTTTTTGAAAAAGAAACCGTCTCTGACAGATCAGCACATGCCCCCTCCTGCTTATCCCCAAAAAGCAAGTTTATGGATGGGCATCATGACGCTGTATTTCCTGTTGCAAATTCTATTGCCGTTGCGGCATCATCTGTACGAAGGAAATGTACTTTGGACCGAAGAAGGCCACCGGATGTCGTGGCGGATGATGCTACGGTCCAAATCAGGTAATGTATATTTTGAATTAAAGGACCCGGTCACCAAAGCTACCCAAAAGATTTACCCGTCTGAATTTTTATCCCGCAACCAGGCCGGAAAAGTGGCCATCCGGCCTGATATGATATGGCAGGCCGTCCAATATTTAAAGGAAGAGCACAAAAAAGATGGCGTTTATCCGGAGATTTACGTACATGCCATGGTATCACTAAACGGTAGGCCTGTGAAAAAATTCGTCGATTCGACGGTAAATATGTCGGAGATACCCTGGAAGCGATTTGAGCATGCCTCCTGGATCCTGCCTTTCAGCCCTACCATGGATTGATAACATATAATATCAGGCCGTATACAAATTCCTGATCCGCTTTACAATTTCCAAAGTAGCCGGACAGATCAATGTGTTTTTCAGGGTCAGATTCAATATTTGATAAACCCTTTTTCGATCGGTATGTGGATATTCCCGGCATGCTCTTGGGCGGCTTTCGTAGACAAGGCATTTATTATCTATCCCCAGAAAAGGGCACGGAGTTCTTTGCAACACATAATCCTGGTCTTCGTCTACCTGGAGGTATTCTTCGATGAAGGCAGCTGGTTTTATTTTCAAAGCCCTGGCCACCCGCTCAATATCCGGTAAGTAAAAGATGGGGCTGGTGGTTTTACAACAATTCGCGCAATCGAGACAGTCGGTTTGTTGAAAAACTTTCTCATGCGTTTGCTGAAAAACCTTATCAAGATCTCCTTTTTTCTTTCTTTTTAGGGATTTGATAAATGCCTTATTTGTGGGAAAAGCTTTCTCCGCGTCACGCCTGAATTTGTCTAAATCTGCCATATTTTCCAATACCAGGGACAAAGATTACAAAAATTATCTGCCTGGCCTAATCTTATTTTTTCCACACGTCCGGGTTGATATTTTGCCTTCGCCAATTGTTTATATATTTGCAAGGCACAGAAATCAATTTTAAATAAATAACATAAATGAAAAATATTGCAGTAATTGGCTCCGGAACCATGGGAAATGGAATCGCTCACGTGTTTGCCCAAAATGACCACAAGGTATCGCTCATTGATATTTCGCCGGAAGCTTTGGAAAAAGCATTAAAAACCATTGAAAAAAACCTTGACCGCCAGCTCAGCAAAGGAAAAATCAGTGAAGATATCAAATCCCAAACTTTGCAGAATATTACTACCTATCCCAGCCTTGAAGAAGGTTTAAAAGACATCGACCTGGTGGTGGAAGCTGCCACGGAAAATGTGGAACTTAAACTAAAAATATTTGCCCAGATCGACCAGATCTGTCAGGAGAATACCTTGCTCGCTTCCAACACCTCATCCATTTCCATTACCAAGATAGCGGCCGCAACCCAAAGGCCGGATAAAGTGATTGGTATGCATTTCATGAATCCGGTACCCATTATGCAACTGGTTGAGGTGATCAGGGGATATGCTACCAGCGACGAAGTGACCTCTCAAATTATGTCGTTATCGGAAAAATTGGGAAAAACACCGGTTGAAGTAAACGATTATCCCGGCTTTGTCGCTAACCGGATACTTATGCCTATGATCAATGAGGCTATTTACGCGCTATACGAAAATGTCTCCGGTGTAGCACAGATTGATGCGGTTATGAAACTTGGCATGGCCCATCCGATGGGGCCGCTGCAATTGGCGGATTTTATCGGTTTGGATGTCTGCTTGTCGATCCTGAAAGTATTGCATGAAGGTTTTGGGAATCCCAAATATGCGCCATGCCCACTGTTAATTAACATGGTAACAGCAGGCAAATTAGGCGTAAAATCCGGAGAGGGATTCTACACTTATGCTCATGGCACCAAGGACCTGGTGGTATCTGATAACTTTAAAAAATAGCATAGCTTCCTGTTTTCTACAGGCCTTAGGATAAACTATTAATCAATACACTTCTTTCAAAAAAAATATAAAACACGGCCGTTTGAACTGAAATAGGCGCTTATGCCCCCTAAAATGTTTTCTGGCCAAATGCCGGGCAGAAAAAAATAATCGCTATTTTTGGTAAATTAACAAAACTGATCGCCGCCAATTTAAGTACCTTAAGAACAGCAATAGATATGGCCTGTAACACAGCCCATACTTAGGCAGAATAGGGAACGGCGGAAGATCGTTGGGTACCTGATTTGAGCTATTGAATAGTATTTAAAACTTATAAGGAACCTTTTTTACACTGTAAGCATTTAAATTATATGTCAAAAGGATTTATGATTTCGGGCGTTTTGCTGTTGGTATTTAGTTGTCAAATCACTTTGGCCCAGGTGCCGGAAACAGCGCCTGAAATTAAAGCTTTGATGCGCAAGGCTATTGAGGAAATGAATGCGGAGAAGTATGCGGAAGCAAATGTGACCTTTCGCAAGATGCTGGCAAGTAAAAAGGTCTTGCCGACCAATATGAGTTATTTTTTTGCTGAAACCCTGTACATGATCAATCAATTTCACAACAGCGAGAACTTTGTGAAAAAATATTTGAAACTGGCAGGCATGGGTGGAGATTATTACGATCAGGCTGTACAGTTGCAGCAATTACTCGATCAGAAGAAAGTTGAAATCAAGGATTGTGAATATTGTAATGTCTTTGGCTATCGCCTGGAGACATGTGAGCTTTGTAATGGTAAAGGAACACTTACCTCAACATGTTATTATTGCAAGGGATATGGCAAAACAAATTGTCTGACCTGTCACGGGGAAGGTGTCATCGTTACCAGGAATATTTTTGATGTGGAAGAATACAAGGCTTGCCACGTTTGTGAAACAAAAGGATTTAATGTGTGCAAGGTATGTCACGGTCACAAAGTGATCGAAAACCAGTGCCCTGACTGCCTGGGCAGCAGGCTCACACAGACTAGTGAAATTTGTGATCATCAACCGCACCATTCGGAGTCGGAGCATCTCCACGACCCGGCGGGTGATCATGAATCGGAAACCAAGATTGAAAATTAATTACAATATTTCCTGATTGCTTCGTCGGCTTCTTTTACATTGAGCGATTTGGCCAGCTTAAAGTCACTACAGGCCTGGGACCGTTTTTTAAGATATAAATGCAGTGCTCCCCTGTATAAATAGGCCTCGCCGTAGTCCTTGTTAATATTCAGTGCCAGATTGTATTCATTGAGTGCCTCTTTTATTACACCTGATTTGTGTAAGGACCTGCCCTTAAAAAAATGTGCAATAGCATTATTGCCATCAACTTTGATAACCTTGTCAAAATAAAAGGCAGCGTTGTCAAATATATTTTTGCGATAAAAATCTTTGCCAATACTAAGATTTGCATGAATATTATCGGGATTAATTTCAAGTACGCGATTATAATCTTCCAGGGCTTTGTCAAATTCACCCAATTCCTCATACGACCTGCCACGGTTGTAAAGGGTCTTTATATTATTTGGTTTTAAAGATAAGTAATCGTCATAGGCAGCAATGGCCAGGGCGTATTCCTGATTTTTAAAATGTATGTCTCCTTTGGTTGAGCTATCATCCTTACAGCCAGCGGCTAACAGTATCAGGCCAGATAAAATTAAATATACTAAGTTGTTCTTCATTTAAGCTAATATTTTAAGCAAGGGCAAAGGTAACAGAAATATTCATTGATGGTAACATAATAATTATTATTAGGAAAATTTTAACATTTGAATCAGGATGAAATTACTTTATGTTGGTTATTACATTATTTTATTCAAAAAATCCTTTACCGAATTCCAGTAGTCACGGTGATCTCCAAATTTTTCCCATAATGCTCTGGAACCATGATTGCCATTGGTATCGGGCAAAAAATAAACTTTATCCGTCGACGGAATTGCCTGGTAAATGGCCCACCAGTTGTTTTTCTCATTTTTGGCCGACGTGATAAAAACGGGCTTGTCGATAAGCCCGGCGCTCTGCGCGATGAAATTCCTGGATTTTCCAAATCTCGAAAAATACTCACCCGGGGCAAAGGCCAAAGCGGCATCGATTAATCCGGAATGGTCTCCGGCGATTTTAATGACTAAACTTGAAGAGTAGGAACTGCCCCAGATCAACAACTTTCCTTTGGCATAGTGCTTTCTGCTATAGTTTATAGCTTTTATCATATCCGGCAAGGCATCCAGGTAGGTAGTTTTTTTACCCAATTCGGTGGCTGACAAATGGGTCTGATTTTTCAGGCCATTAACAGCACCACCCGATCGCTGATCTACTGCCAGACAATTAAACCCCATCGCGTTAAGCTTAGGCGCTATTTCAAGATATTCCCCCCTGCTCCATCCCGCCTGATGAAAAAGGACGATAAACGGTGCGTTCTTGTCGTGGGCCAAATATAGATCGGCAGTAATCTCAACACCATCATCGGCTTTGATGGTAATGGTTTCCTTCCCGCTGACTGCCAGGGTGAAACCCAGGCAAAACACGTATACTAAACGTGATTTTATGAGAAAATTCATGATGATTGGACCGGCTAGTAATTTACTGTTCAATTTACCCAAAATAATAAACAAAAAGTGGAATTAGCCATTTCTTTTTTTAACCAAATTCAATGGATGAAGCAGTCCCTGCGTCTTTTCAATTTCCACTCCTGCCTTTCCTATGAACATACTGGCTTCTATTCTAACCGGAATTTTATTTTGATCATCTGAAAACCATACAGTGATGGAGTTCTCCCCGTCAAACAATTTATTGTCTGGCATTACAGGTATCAGTTTGTGGCAACGGATTTTTCCAATTTTGGTTTTTACGGTTTCTTTTCCGCTGTACATGATTTGAAAGTCATAAAATGTATCTTCAAAAAAAGCATCCACCGTGATTGTATCTCCCAGATGAAAACTATTCAGGTCCATGGTTCTCAAATACATATACCCTCCCACCATATCTCGTACATTTTCCGGTGCTTTATAATACATGGGATCCTTAAATTTTCCCGTTTTTTTGTCTACAACCTTATATTCAATCATATTGGTATTATGATCAAATTTGACGAGTTCGTCCTTCTTATAGTTATTTTCCCTGATTTTTCTGTAGGATATTTGAGGTGTCATGGCGGCGGTATCGACATAGGCACCCCAGACGTCGTTAACCTTAGCTACCCAACTCACAAGGCCCGTTGTTTTTCCATGCACATCCACACGGTAACATTTTTTACCATTAATGTTAAAGGTCTTATCCTTGATCTCCATTTTTGCTTCCCCAACACTGAAAATACCAAAGGTCACGTGGAAGTTCAATAATTCTCCTGTTGTAAAGCTTTTATTGCCAGCGGTATTGTCAACCGTCCCCTCACGTAAAATAAACGAAGATAAAAATAGCAATCCCAAAAAATAAAAGCCCAGCTTTCTCATTTCATCAAAATAAATTCCTTTTCTATTAATTGGCCTGCCCCAATTTCTAAATTTATTTCAGTTTTGTTGTTCATAACGTATCTGGCTTACAGTTGATACGTCAAATCCACTTAAACGTTTACTGCGTAAAGAAAATTAATATTGAGATAATATGTGAATCAAATAAAACGCAATATTACATCAGCAATAAATGATCTCTTATCATACAGACGCGCTCTAAGTTGATATGGTTGGCTTATAACATGATCTCTCCCCTTACATTTTATTATCTCAATCCGGATATACACGTTAACCTGAAGACACCGCTGCAAAAACAAATATCCGCCAAAACCGAACCGGCACTGGTTTGTGATCCAACATGCCGGTGAGTTTTATGTCAGAATAACTTTTGACAGGGCTCGTTCGCTTCCTCGTAAATATTGCTGTAAGTTCCCGGTAGCGGACATGAACTAATTGACAAGGCTCCAGGTCAAAAACCCGTAAAAACTTACCTCTTAACGGGGCGAGGTGCAGGCCGGTTTTCGTCTACTGCTGATACGCTTCAATGTTACTGTATACTAAATACCGCATTGATCACAAATCTCAGTTTGATCGTTTTAAAATCAATATTTACCGGACCTGCCAGATCTGACTCGGCATATTCCAGCGCGACATTGGAATATGCTCTTGCGGCTTTATAGTTAACCGGTGACCCCAAAGACACTTCTGAAACTTCCAGTACTTCACCCAATTTCTCTCCGATACCTGACAGCAGAAAGCCTGCCTTTTCCTTGGCGGCGCGTAAGGCTTCTAACTTAAGCTCCTTTCGGTATTGCTCGATTTTTGAATGTGAAAATTCGCTGACATTAACACTTTGTATGCCCTTTTCATCCAGTTGCTCCAGCAAGGTGTTCATCTTATTCAAATCAGCCAGTTTTAGCCGGTAGCTTTTGGAAGCTAAAAAATTGTCGCTCTTTTTTTTACGGTAATTCCAGTTGTAACCATGTATATTTTCTACCTGAAAATGCTCTTCGGGAATACCTAGCTTATCTACCGCCCTGGCCAATTGTTTCTCCAGTTGGGTTATATTTATTTTCTTTCTATCCTTCTCATATTCCTTCAGCGTAATACTAAAATAAATCTCATCGGGGATCACCTCCATTTCAGCGCTTCCCTGTACTGAGATCTTCTTTTGAAATGTTGTCTTATCCTGGGCATTTAAAGTGGAAATATGCCATATCATCAGGCAAGTTACCAGGAACAATATTTCTTTTACATTCTTCATCATCGATTAATTTAGAGTGAAACCATATCATACAGCTACATCATTTTCCCTCAACGCATCATTCAGCGATGTTTTCAGGTCGGTACTTGGTTTGCGCTTTCCTATGATTAAGGCGGCAGGAACCTGGTAGGATCCGGCCGGGAATTCTTTGGTGTAAGAGCCTGGAATAACTACCGACCGTTCCGGAACTTCCCCTTTATAAATTATTGGTTCCTGGCCCGTTACATCAATAATCTTTGAGCTGGCTGTCAACGTTACATTTGCCCCGAGAACAGCTTCTTTTCCAACCTTCACACCTTCCACCAATATGCACCGCGATCCGACAAAAGCACCATCTTCTATAATGACAGGCGCGGCCTGTATGGGCTCTAATACACCGCCGACACCAACACCACCACTCAGGTGTACATTTTTTCCGATCTGCGCACAACTACCAACAGTAGCCCAGGTATCAACCATTGTGCCACTTTCGACATAGGCGCCAATGTTTACATAGGATGGCATCATGACCACCCCTTTGCTGATATAAGCCCCATACCTGGCCACAGCGTGAGGTACTACCCGGATACCCAATTCCTTGTAGCCGGTTTTAAGTTTCATTTTATCATGGAATTCAAAGGGGCCTACTTCGATCAACTCCATCTGTCGTATTGGAAAATACAGAATTACCGCCTTCTTAATCCACTCATTTACCTGCCAACCCTGATCCACCGGTTCGGCTACTCTCAGCCTTCCCTTGTCCAGATCTTCTATGATTGATTCAATGGCTTGTTGTGTAGATGACTCTTTTAACAATTCTCTATTTTCCCAGGCCGCTTCAATGATGTTTTTAAGTTCCATTTCAATTAAGGAATTATGTAAAAAAAAATTAATTTTGATTTGATGCGTAAAACTAAAATCGCTTTTGCCTCCATTCTCAAACCGGTAGACGAACCCCGCATGTATGAAAAGATGGGCTTTTCGCTCGACCAAACAAATAAATATGAAATAAATATCATAGGGTTTTCCACAAAAAATATTTCTAACAGGGCAAGTATCCTGTGGCATCCAATTTATAATTCCCCCCGCCTGAGTTTTAAGAGGCTGCTGGCACCATGGAAATGTTATCAAAAAATACTTAAAGTAAAACCTGAAGTAATTATACTTAACACTCCTGAATTACTGATAGTTATCATTGCCTACAAAATAATATTTGGCAGTAAAATCGTCTATGATATCAGAGAAAATTATCCTGAAAATATAAAGTATACTAATACCTATCCCAGGATACTCAGGCCCTTTCTGGCGGGTTTGATAAGAGGGCTTGAAATACTGAGCAAGCCTTTTATTGATCATTATTTCCTGGCCGAAAAGAGTTATGCAGCAGCCATGGCATTTACCAGGAATAAGCGGACGATCATTGAAAACAAATTCAAAAACCCGGGCCTCCAACTTCCCAAAACCAGAGTTGCCGGCCATCAGCTCAAAATGATTTACAGCGGCACCATCGCTGAGAACTACGGTATACTGGAAGCCATTCATTTTGCTGAAGGATTATTTGCATATAGAAGCGATATTACCCTAACAATCATAGGTTACTGTGCAAAACCTAAACTTTTACAACAGATAAAAAGACGTATTGGAGATAAACCATATATTCGCCTGATAGGCGGGGAAAAGCCTGTACCCCACACTGAAGTTTTAAAAGCTATCGGGGACGCTGACATAGGCCTGGTGCCTTATCGAAGCAATAAAAGCACAGATAATTGCTTTCCTACTAAAATTTATGAATACATGGCCTACCGGCTGCCAATGATCTTGCAAAACAATCCTTACTGGGTCGATTTCTGCCTTTCTCACGGATCCTGTATCCCCATAGACTTTTCATCTTTTGACGCGGAAATGGTTTTAGATAAATACAGTAATACATCGTTTTACGGTACCCGTCAGTCGATGGATATCTACTGGGAAACGGAGGAAATAAAGCTCCTGCAAGCCATTGAAAACCTTGTGGATAATAAGTAATTCCAACCCTTTTTTTAAATCCCCAAAAAGACAATATATTGGGATTTATTTTTTTAGTCTTAGCTAAAATAAATTTTAGCCAAAACATTTAAGTGCTATTTTCGTTAATAAAGACCAATTTTGAGTGTTTTTAGGGATGTAATTAAAATTTATTTAGATTAAACTAAAAAATTCACTTACTTTGTAAAAAACATTTTGATATGTTAAGTTTTGCAGAAGAAAATTATCTAAAGACCATTTATCACCTGTCGACAACGGATAAGGAAGATGTGTCAACAAATGCTATAGCTGAAACGCTCCACACCAAACCCGCCTCCGTCACCGACATGATCCGAAAACTTTCCAATAAGGGAATGATCAACTATCGCAAATATCATGGCGTGTCAATATCAGATGAAGGAAAAAAAGTGGCCCTCACCGTGGTGAGAAAACATCGACTATGGGAAGTTTTTCTGGTCGACAAACTAAAATTTAACTGGGACGAAGTTCACGATGTGGCGGAACAATTGGAACATATCAAGTCCCCCCTGCTTATCAAGAGACTTGACGAATTCCTGAATTATCCCAAATACGATCCGCATGGAGATCCCATCCCCGATGAAAACGGAGAATTTCAGATCAAACCCAAAGTTCCTTTATCGGCTTTAGACCTAAACGCCAGCGGCATCATTGTGGCGGTTGATGATTCAAATTCACTTTTCCTTCAATACCTGGATAAAATTGGCGCCTATTTAGGAGCCAAGATTAAAGTATTGGATAAAATAGAATTTGACAACTCCTTGGAAATCATGATAGACAATAAGCGTACTGTTTTTATTTCCAAAGAGGTTTCTGAAAATATATTAATTACGGAATAAAATGATTGTAGATAAAGCAGCCATCAAAAGCCCCGCTCCCCTCCTTTTTTTATTGATCCTTTTCATGTATGCTTCCTGCTCCAGGACCACGGGAGAAATGGCCAACAGCGATGGTCGTATGAATATTGTGACCACCACCGGCATGATTGAGGATATTGTTAAAAATATAGTAAAGGACTCTGCCAATGTTATCTCACTGATGGGGCCCGGAGTCGACCCTCATTTATACAAAGCCACTCAGGGAGATTTAAAGCGCCTGAAAGATGCTTCCCTGATCTTTTATAATGGCTTGCACCTGGAGGGTAAACTGGGTGATATCTTCAAAAATCTAAGTAAGATAAAGCTGGTGATGGCGGTATCTGATGACATTCCCCGGGAGCGATTAATCAACAATACGACTATGGGAGGACAATATGATCCGCATATCTGGTTTGATGTATCGTTATGGAAAGAAGCTGCCACCTACGTAAGCCGGTCGCTTATCAAAAATGATTCTATCAATGGCGCCTACTATGCACAAAACACGGCGAACTATCTCTTAAAACTGGACTCACTACATGCGTACGTAGAACAAAAGATCACCGAGATACCGCAGGATCAAAGGATCATGGTCACTGCCCACGATGCCTTTGAGTACTTTGGCCAGGCTTATAACATCAGAGTTGAAGCATTACAAGGTATTTCCACTATGTCGGAATTTGGATCCAAGGATGTCGTGGACCTGGTGAATTTTATTACTGAAAAAAAAATCAAAGCCGTTTTTGTGGAATCATCAGTACCGGAAAAATATATCAGGTCTGTTGTGGAAGGTTGTCGCAAGAAAGGCCATGAAGTGGTCATCGGAGGCACCTTGTATTCCGATGCCATGGGAAATAAGGGAACCACTGCCGGAAGTTACATCGGCATGGTCAGGACAAACGTCAATACGATTGTAAACGCATTAAAATAATGTTGATTTAAAACTTTAATTATTCATTAACATGATCCAACAAGTTGAAGATCCGGCGGTAGAAGTGCATGACTTAACGGTGACCTACCATAAGAAACCGGTGTTGTGGGACATTGACCTAACCCTGCCCAAAGGCGCCATCATTGGAATTATCGGACCCAACGGCGCCGGCAAATCCACCTTGATCAAATCGATGATGAATTTGATTCCTCATAGCAGTGGTTATGTAAGGATATTTAATAGTGACATTGATAAAGTACGTCATCAGGTAAGTTACGTTCCCCAAAAAGAATCCGTTGACTGGGACTTTCCGGCATCGGTGATGGATGTGGTATTAATGGGGAGATATGCCAGGCTTGGACTTTTTAAGCGCCCTAGAAAAGCCGATCGTGAGGTGGCCCTGGACTGCTTAAAAAAAGTAGGTATGGAAGCCTACAAATCACGGCAGATAGCGCAACTATCCGGGGGGCAGCAACAGCGGGTATTTCTCGCCCGCGCGCTGGCACAGGAAGCGGAAATATATTTCATGGATGAGCCTTTCGCAGGTGTTGACGCTGCCACGGAAAAAGCGATTATCGGATTGTTAAGGGAAATGTCGGAAAAAGGAAAGACGGTGGTCGTTATTCATCACGATATCCAGTCTGCGCTGGAATACTTCAATTGGATCGTGTTATTGAATATGAGACTTGTCGCTTCCGGGCCTACCCAAAAAACATTGGTCCCTTCTCTTTTAGAGGAGACTTACGGCGGAAAGCTGACATTATTGGCCGAGGTAGGAAATTTAATGCACAAAAAGGAATTTACAGGACGGGATAAAAGGTAAATCATGGGACAACTTTGGGAATTCTTATCCTTTGCAGAACCGAATATTCGTTATGTGACATTTGGTTCTATTTTGTTATGTAGCAGTGCGGCGGTAGTTGGCTCTTTTATTTTTTTAAAGAAAAAAGCATTGGTCGGCGATGCAGTGGCACATTCGGTGCTACCGGGTGTATGCCTTGGTTTTATCCTGGCCGGCAACAAAAACCCCATATTACTTATCGCAGGAGCCTTTATCACCGGGTGGCTTTCCCTGGTAATTATTGACTATATTTCCGCCAGGTCAAAAATAAAAGAAGATACTGCCATTGGCTTAATACTATCGGTCTTCTTTGGTATCGGCATTTTGTTACTCACCTACATACAACATAGTGGCAATGCGGCCCAATCGGGATTGGATCATTTCCTGTTTGGAAAGGCGGCTGCCATGGTTAGCAATGATGTAAACATTTTTGGCGGTATGGCATTTGTTCTGATCATTGCTGTAGCGTTGCTGTTCAAAGAGTTTACCCTGATCTCCTTTGATATCGATTTTGCTAAAACTATTGGTTTCCCGGTAAAAGGGCTTGAGCTGGTTTTGACGACTTTAACGGTGTTTGCTATTGTGGCAGGTATTCAGGCTATCGGGGTCGTGCTCATGGCGGCCATTCTGATAACCCCTGCGGCCGCGGCCCGATTCTGGACCAATAACCTAAGGAAAATGATATTTCTTGCTGCTGCCTTTGGCGGGTTCTCAGGGCTTGCCGGCGCCTATATTTCCTATATAGCACCGGCCATGCCAACCGGTCCGTGGATTGTTATGGTGATTTCGGTTATAGCCTTTTTTTCCTTTTTCTTTGCTCCGCAGAAAGGTATTGTGATGAAGTTAATCAGCCGCAGGGCGATGGCACGCCAGATTCAGGAGGAGAATGTTTTAAAGTTATTATTCCAGCTGGGCCAGGAAGATAAAAACTATTTTCAACAACGGAGTGTCAGAGATATCCAGGCCAGGCGTCCTTTCCATACAAAGCTGCTGTTAAATGCACTGGAAAGACTAAAAAAGCAAGGTTTTTTGGAAAAAGGTGGCGATCGTTGGCAATTTACACAGGCCGGTCAAAAAAAAGGTGCCAGAATGGTAAAACTGCACCGGCTGTGGGAGGTATACCTAACCCGTTACCTGAGAATTGCCCCGGACCATGTGCACGAGGATGCTGAAACAATCGAGCACATCATCACGCCCGATTTAGAAGCAAAGCTTGAAAAGTTACTCGAATATCCCGTCAAGGATCCTCATGAGTCTGATATCCCCTACTTATAATCATAAAATGGAAAATAAGATAAATATTATGCAAATATGGATGCTTTTTGGATCATACTAACAGGATCATTTGTCTCCATCTCCTGCGGATTGCTGGGTAGCTATCTTATCTTAAGAAGAATGGCTATGGTCGGAGACGCCATATCCCACGCAGTACTCCCGGGTATTGTAATCGCTTTTCTGATTTCGGGACAAAGAGACAGCGTTACCATGTTAATTGGCGCCGGTGTACTGGGTGTTTTAACGACTTTTTTAATTGAATTCCTCCATAAAAGAGGCAATCTTCAAACAGATGCCTCGATTGGTGTAACCTTTACCTGGTTATTTGCCCTGGGCATTATTCTGATCTCAGCCTACGCCGGCCAGGTGGACCTGGACCAGGATTGCGTGCTCCACGGAGAAATTGCCTATGTGCCGATAGACCTTTGGATAACAGCAAGTGGTGAAATTATTGGGCCAAGGGCTGTTTTCATCACCGGAAGCGTGTTGATCATTATTATCAGCTTTATTGTGATTGGCTATAAAGAACTCTTCCTAACCACATTTGACCCGGCTTTTGCGGCAGCTATCGGGATTTCCACCGCCTTGTGGCATTATTTGCTGATGGGCGCTGTTTCCCTGGCTACAGTGGCCTCATTCGAGTCCGTAGGCGCTATTTTGGTAGTGGCCTTGCTCATTGCTCCACCGGCAACGGCCTACCTGTTGACTGAGAAGTTTTTGTTTATGCTGATATTAACCGCCTTTTTGGGTGTATTTATCTCCGTAACCGGTTATTATCTGGCGGTTGGTATCGATGGGTCTATTGCCGGAGCAATGTCAACTGTTGCGGGATTGCTGTTTGCTTTGGCCTTTTTATTTTCCCCAAAAGAAGGAATAATTATTACATGGCTGAAAAATAGGTTAATAAAAAAAGAATTAAGTGAATCTTTTTAGGATAATTTGCGTTGGGTATTTATGAAAGCTAAACTATTATTTATGATGTTTAAGAATAAAGTCTTATTGGGAATTGCGGCGCTGGTGGTTTTGGTGGCATTTGTAAATGCAGGAAGCTCCGTGCAAAGTAATACCAATGAAACTGCTATAAAATGGGTCGATATAGAAGAGGCACAAAGGTTAGGAAAAAGTGAACCCAGAAAGGTTTTTGTTGATGTATATACGGATTGGTGCGGTTGGTGCAAAAAGATGGATCGTTCTACCTTTGCTGATGAATCGGTCGTGAATTATGTCAATGATAATTATTATGCTGTTAAGTTAAATGCTGAAAGCTCAAAAAAAATTAAGTTTAATGGCAAGGAGATGACCGAAGCCTATTTAGCCAGATCAATGAGGGTCAGCGGCTATCCAACCATCGTGTTTATCGACGAGAAATTTGAAAGTATCCAACCGATACCCGGCTACAGAACCGCCGCCCAATTCAGAAGAATATTGCAAGACTTCAATAAAAACTAAGCGAAGTCAAAAAAATTCTTGGTTCTTAGTGCATGGTTTTTGAAATGAAGCCACGAACTAAGAACCAAGATCTAAAATTCACCTGCTCACTTATCCAGCGAATTAATCCACTCCGCTATTTTTAACACATCCGCTTTTGGTACCTGTGGCATCGGCGCCATTGGTGTGGCATAATCTGGCCAGTTCTCAGGTTGCGGGTTGTATACCAGCGATAATATTTTCTCCTTAGAATACTTCCGCTTGGCAATATCTTTAAAAGACGGCCCCACCAGGCGTTCATTAGCACTGTGACAGGCTATACAGGTATGTTTGGTCAGCAAAGGCTTAATCTCATTATAAGATGGCACTTTGGCTTTTTTAACAGGGCTTTTAGCAGCAGTTGGCCGGGCTTTTCTGTTAGATGCCGAACTTTTAGCTTTGCCGCCCACTTTTGAGGACCGATAGTTGCTGAACGATCCGGCCTCCAGTTTCTTACCCTCCGCTATTTGATTCAGCGTATAATAGGCAATAGGGTGTAGCAAAGACGTACTTCCATCACTGGATCGAATGCCACCCAGGGTTAGCTCATGTAAATAATGAGGCCTCAAATTATCAATGACCAGCCGGACTTTCATACCATCTTCTGAAACCTGTACTCCTTTTATCTTCAACTTTTCTTCATTAACAGGAGGGCTTCCATACACCGGATGATATTTATAGATATAACTTCTACCGGTATAAGAGTCCAGGTCGCCGGCGGATTTCTTGTCTACCGGTAAAGTAAATTCAATCTCAAAGCCATCCGGTTTTGATTTTACGGTTTTCATTTCCAATGGTGTATTGCCAGTCCATACCAATCGCTGAAGTCCCGAATCACGGTTTCCGGCAGAGCCCCAACCCCGATTAGTTTCACCTACAAACAAAGAGCCATCATGCCCCCAGGTCATGCGCAATACGCCGGATTGAAACCCACTTTTAAAGTCAAAAGCCACGCCCTGGTATTCGCCTTTTACCTTTTCCAATACCACTCTCATGATTTTGCTTTGTCCCTGGTCTCCGACAAAAATTTGTCCGGCAAATGGTCCGAATTTACCCTCGGTATCATCGGTGATGATCTCAGAGTTGGAGATACCCAACACCCCGTGTGGCAACCAGACCGCCGGTAATCTCAACACTGGTATTTCCTCTTTGATCTCATACAGGAAATCGGGGTTTTCCTCATTTTCAATATTTTCAGGTTTTACAAACCTGCCATCTTTCTTTACCTGCCTCTTATCTATTTTACTGTAAAATTGTTCTTCGGTGAGCTGTACCGGAGATCCGGGCTTGTCAGTCCATCGCAATCCTGCGGGATGGCCTATGAAAGCGCCTTTGGGCACATGCCATATGGCGCCTGAACCAACCCAATCTCCCTGGTTATCAGTGTAGAAAAACTCATCATTGACAATACCAAGGCCTGCCGGGGATCGCATGCCCGTGGCCCAGGGCTCCATTTTTCCCTCGGGGGTAATTTTCATAGCCCAACCTCTCCAGGGCACTCTACTTTCACCACGCCACCATTCCTGGCTCCCAAATGCTACATTTCCGGTCACAAACATGCTGCCATCGGGCGCAAATTTAGGGCCGAAGGAATATTCATGGTAATGGCCTGAAAGTGGCCAGGCATAAATGGTTTCATATACATCTGCTCTGTCGTCTCCGTTTTTGTCTATTAACCTTGTGAGCTCCCCTCTTTGAGCGGTATAAAGCGAATTGTCGCGATAAGCTAACCCCAGGGCCTCATGCAATCCCGAGGCAAACAGCTTAAACTGGGGTTGCCTCCCTCCGTGCATATAAGGATTTTCAACAATCCACACATCTCCGCGACGGGTACACAGGGCAATGCGGCCATCAGGTAAGGTAGTTAACCCGCCGACTTCCAATGCTACATCTTCCGCTACCGGTAAAGTGATAATTCTGTAATAGGCACTTTCTTTTGGTGATATTGGCAAGTCTACTTTCTCTGCTGGTGGTTCCTGCGCATAAAGCCCTGACGATATCAGGCAGGCAACGGCAAAAAGCAAAAGTCCCGCTATCACCCTGGTCTTATTAAAAACGCCTTCATTCAGGCCTGAAAAAACCTGGCAAGCCCGGTTGTATATTTTTCTTTTCCTGGAAAAATTATTCATAATCTGTGTTTCCATTAATAGATAGAGATTATATTTCTTTAATATTATTTTTATTTTATACTACCAAATAATGGCGTAAGACAGTTCCTGCGTTGTCATTGGAACAATTAGCTCTTTCTTACCTTTTACCTCCCGTACCACTGGTGCCGCGGAGTCCAATATTTGCACATAGTATTTTTTGTCGTCGACCGCATATGATCCGTCGGGCATGACAGTCATATCTTTCCCTTCGGCAATCTTAAAATAGAGATTGGGCACCGTTTGGGATAACCTGACAACCCTGTTAAGATAATTACCTTTGCCATCCGGCTCAATACTGTCCTGTACTTCAATACCTTTATAGATGTACTTGAAAACAGGCCTTCCGGTCGCTTCATCTAACGCATAACCCTTTGGTCTAAAATCGCTTTCTTTGTATTCGTTTGGAAAATGTGCATTCATGTTATCGAGTACGGCCAAGGGTTGATCAATAAAAAAGTATTGAACATCTCCCAAAGGCCTGAAAGAACCGTCTCCCCTGTTGTGCCACATTGGCGTAGCATCAATAAACGCTCCTCTCCAGCCACAAACTACATTACCGGCTTTCAGGTTATAGATGTAGTGTACTCCGGACGGGTCTCCAATACCGACGGTATGTGTTAAACGTTGGCGATTGTTACCATTAAAGTCCAAAAATGCCCGCAACAACCTGGGTTTCGCTTCCACACGTTCGATGATAGGATTAACCAGGCCACGGTCATTCAACATGGAGGACTGCGCATGAAGCGGCTGCTTACGCAGGTTGTCGCCTTCTACAAAAAGGCCGATTGCAGGTGCCATCCAGCCTGCGCTTTTGAAATAATAAAGTTTAAATGGATGGCTTCCGGCGGTTAATTGTTTAGCGCCTTTGACTACTTGTCTTACATTATGGTTATTATCATGGTCTATTACAACCTGATCGTCAATAACAAACCTGGCTCCGCCGTTGCATCGCATTTCGAAGTGATAAGATCCATTTTCAGGCACTTCGAGATTTCCTTTAATTTCTAACCCAAATTGATCTTCTTTGGGAGAATACTCCCAGGATATGTTTTTTCCCGATCCGGATCCCGCCACTTCCTTTGAGGCAAAATCAGATATTTTTTTAAACGGTCCCTGATGATAGTTGTAAGTAATACCGGTAGCACGCAAGGGTGCCGAATCAAAGGCCAGATATCGAATATTTCTAAAAGCTACCGGGCCATGATCTCCCTGAATCATGAGCGGCCCTTTGGCTTTTTCATTTTTTTCCATGGGCCCACCGGTAAAGTTTTGTACCTCTACATTATCATGTATTAAAACCCCATTAAGTATTACTTTGAGAAAAACGGCATTGGCAATCTTCTCTCCATTGGCATTAAATCGTGGAGCCTGAAAACTGATATATAACTTTTGCCATAAGCCCGGTGCCCTGGCAGCATTGGTGTACGGCGCTTTGCCACTAAAATTTTTCAGCGGATCCTTTTCACGGTTCTTGTAGATGCCACCTATATCTGTAAACATAGGGTCGTCCCTGCCCCAGCTATCAAAAAGCTGCACTTCATACCGCCCCTGTAGATAAATGCCGGAATTAGAACCTTTTGGCAGCATTACCTCCAGCTCAAGGTCAATATCCCCATGTTCCCACGTGGTAAACAGGTTGTCTTTCTTTTCCGTGTCATTTATATTCAACAACACACCTTCTCCAGCTACAAACTGAACCGGTCCTGCCTGGGGTTGACTCACCTTCTTGCTTTTCTTCTTCTTTTTCTTACTTGCTCCTTCCGAGGCTTTGTGATGAACATCGATTGTCCGGCTCATCACCACATCGCCCACAATCTGCCAGTTACCCGCCTGTTGTTTAAACTGCGACAGGTCATTAAGCGGTAGTGGCTGCAAGGGTATCTCCTGCCCCCGGACCGATGTTGCGCACATGAATAAGATCAGCAACCCAAAGGGAATTTTCATCAATAGTAGTTTCAAATGACTCATTTTTGAATAGTTAAGTAATTTAATTGTGTTACTAGGTTTAAAAAATCTATGGGATTAATGTTGTATTATTGTTTTTCGTTTCCTTCAGACTACCGACCCATTGTCACCTAATCGGCAGTCTGGTTTTCTACTTTTTTTAAGGACGCCAGGTATGAAACCAGATCTACCAGTTCCTGTTGATTCATGGCATTGGTTAATCCTTCTATCATCAAAGAGTTTTCCAGGGCCTCAATGGCCACCACATCTTGTAGCTGATAGGTAGCAGTGATTCCGCCATTTTTTCGTAAATCAATGGCCTCTTCCGTTCTGCTTGCAATATAACCAACATCCTTACTTTGGTCCTTTAAAGTTAATACATAACCTTCATAACCGAAACTGATACCAGCGCTGGGGTAAATAATGGAAGTATATAACCCATCTTTTGATAGCTTCGAGCCTATTTCCGTCAAATCAGGGCCAAAGTCCTGGCCTTTGCCCTGCACCTGGTGGCAGGATTGGCATAACTTTTCAAATACTTTACGGCCGGCCTCTACTTCGCCGCTAAGGGCCACTAATTCACTAATAGGTTTCAATTCGGTTTGTTGAGGGTTTTTAAGAAAAGACAGGGATTGTTTCCTGACGGATTCTTTATACGCGTTCATTAAAGCCGCGGTAGCCGCTTCTTTCAAATCTTCAGGGATTTCATCTGCCATCATCATTTCTAGCAGCTTATCTTCCTCCTGCCATCCTGAACCCAGTACTTTTACAGCCTGGCGCCTGGTGGCAATATCCCGGCTTTTATCAAAGACAACATATTTTTTTAAAGCCCAACTTTCCTCTCCGTGTATATGCCGCAACGCCTCCAACGCATTGGTCACCCTGGACGCATCTTTGCTTTCAACCAAATCCCGAAAATACGTCATTCCCTTTTTTTCCCGCAAAATGCGGGTAGCCTCCTGACCTATTTCACTATTAGGACCGGCAAGCATTAAATTTTCCAACTCCTGATATTGATCTTCCAGGTTAAATTTTCGCACCCATTCAAGATATTGGGAAGTTCCCTTGACACTGGGGAGGGATTTATTTAAGGTGGCCGCCAGGCTGTTATATTTATGCAATGCCGACGAGGAAATGTGATTCAGAATCAGACGTTGGACTTCTGCCTGATCACCAGCCTCCGTCCCTGTCAGACTGGCTAATAGTTTATCTTTAACAGGATCGCGATGGAAATCCAGCGCCCGGAAATACCGCTTCTTGGTTTCCAGATCTATTGCGTCACTACCAATTAATTTGCCTAAAAAAGGGATAGCGTCTTTGGATCTCATGCGCCATATCAAATCGTGTCCTTCCTTGCTATTCCACTGATCTCCTACCCTCTCAATCCAGGCATCAAAGAAAATATCGGCCCGGGGATCAGCGGCTATGCCAAGGGCTTCCAGGAACCAACGGTCCCCGGATTTATATTGCAAAGCAAGCGCTACCCACAGATCAGCGGCTTTTGGATCATTCAGATATCGCAAGGCTATGGCTATTTCCCGTTTAACTTGCATAGACGGATCATCAATCATTTTTTGCAGATATCCGGACAGATTCTCAGCATCTATACTTCGGGCTACCCGCAACCCTGTGACGCGAATATCTTCGTCGGCATCTTCCAGGGCCTGGATAATATACTTTTCGGGTTCCTCCGAGATTATCGCCAGCAGCCAGATGGCCCTGGCTTTTATTCGGGTATTTGTATTGGTTAAAAGTGATTGCAACGCTGGCGCTGCAGATGGGCCATCCTCCTTTAACTGTTGCCAGCCCAGGTAGCGCGTAGCATGATTAGGGCTTTGCAGGGCGTTGGTGGCGGCTTTGGATGTAGAAAGATCAAGCTTAGGCACTTTATAAGTGGCGCCCGAGGGTGCCACACGATAGATCCGCCCCTTTTGCTGATCACCCATTTGATGTCCGCCCACACCGGGATCATACCAGTCAGCAATAATTAAAGAGCCATCCGGTGCCACGCAAACATCTACCGGGCGAAACCAGGCATCGCGGGAACCTTTTAAAATATTAACAATTTGAGCCTGATAACCAGCGCCTGACTTTGAGACAGGATAAGCCCTCACTACATTGGGACCGGCATCAGTATGAATCATTTGATCCCAGAATTTTTCGGGTAACAAGCGGCCTTCATAAATGACAATGCCTGTAGGTGATCCGGCTCCGGTTTGTAAAAGGTTGGGTACCACCCCGGGATCATTCAGATGCCAATGGCGTTTGGGGATTTCGGAATGCATATTCGTACGTTTCGCCCGCCAGCCAGCACCGGTCATTTCATCGGTATATCCATAATTGCCGTATTCCATCACGTAATTGATACGTACTCCTTTGTTACCATCATCATCGTTGTCGGATTGCCATAGCCCTCCATAAGAATCAATGGCTACTTCATAATTATTCCGGAAATTATGGGCCAGCACTTCAAATTCACTGCCGTCGGGGTTGCAGCGAAATATCATACCTTGCCGGTAGGGTTTTCCACTATTATTCACCTCATGTCCCGACTTGTCGATAATTGGGTTTCCCCCTTTATCAAAAATCTGTTTCCCTTCATTGCCAAAATTAAAATATAACTTACCGTCGGGTCCAAATACAAAAGCATGAACCGCATGATCGTGTTGCTCTCCACCGATACCCGTAAACAACAGCTCTTTTTTGTCTGCCTTGTCGTCGCCGTTTTCGTCGGTAAATATCCAAACATTCGGACTGCAGGAAACAATGACCTTATTGCCTAACACCACAATACCAAGGGCTGCATTAATTTCATTTCCCTGATAAAAGACAGTGCTCTGATCCGCCTGCCCGTCACTGTCTGTGTCTTCCAGTATTACAATACGATCCCCCTCGGGCAGGGTGTCATTACCGGCATTCAGACGCGGTCTGTAATTATAAGCCTCGCATACCCAGACACGTCCTTTGGCATCCACATCAATATTGGTAGGATTGACCAACATTGGTTCACTTGCAAAAAGAGAAACCTCCAAACCATCGGCAATATCCAGGCCAGCCAGCGCATTTTCTATTTTCCGTTTTTCATCCTCGCTGAGCTCCTCCGCCGAGGTGTTTGACTCCTGGTTCTTGTTCGGGCTACAGGATAAAAAAGTGGCTAAGAGAATAAGAAATAAGGGTGTAAAAAGATAGTCAACCCGGGTTTTCATAACTTTCAGTTAATACAGTTGACGAAAATATAAAATTAATATTTAGGAATTAAATTATTTTTAAATCATCGGTACTAATAGGATAAAAAAGTTCCGTTTATGTTCAGGGTAAAGTCATTTTAAAATGTATTACATCTAAATGAAACGAATTTTTTAACTTATTTTTTTATCCCAACCACTAACAACTAGTACTATGAAAAATCGCTTCTACAATTTCCCAGCACTTTTATTGCTGCTGTGTTATAGCAGCTATAATTGTTACGCCACTCACCTGGTTGGCGGAGAGTTGAAGGTTGATAAAGTACCCGGTCCCTCCCTTACCTATAAAATCACCTTGTCAGCCTATGTCAGCGGCAGTGCGACTGCGAATCTAAGCGGTACACTGTTTTACGGAGACGGAGCGTCCATTGATTTAGGATCAGATGATTTTTCTAAGACCTATGAACCCCTGGGTGATGACAGGATATTTGTGAATTATGAAATTCTACATACCTATGGCAGTCCGGGCGTCTACCTGGTAAGCCTTGAAGAATCCAATCGGAATGGCGGTATTCTAAACATGGCCAATTCCGCACAAACACCTTTTTATATTGAAAGTCTGATAGTAATTGATCCTTTTATAGGTGATAATGCCCAGCCGGTGCTTCTATTTCCTCCCATAGATAAAGCCACATCCGGAAAGACCTTTTTTCATAATCCGGGGGGCTATGATCCTGACGGGGATAGCGTTACCTATCAATTGGTGACACCTAAGCAAAGTGCTACCGAAACGGTTAGTGATTATACACTTCCCAATGACGCTAAACATTATACCGGATTTGATTATAACGCAGCCAATGAAGCTATGAACGGTGCTCCGAGTTTTGGGATCGATGCTTCTACGGGAGATTTGACCTGGGATGCACCGGGCTTGGAGGGCGAATATGCACTGGCTATCAAGGTCGTAGAATGGCGAAAAATACAGGGTAGATGGATCAGTATCGGATACCGTGTGCGCGATATGCAGGTCCTTGTGGAGAAAACGGATAATGAACGGCCCGATTTTCAAATCCCCAATGACACCTGCATTTTAGCCAATAACCCTATAGAAACATCCCTGCTAGCCGCGGACCAGGACGGACATGAGATCCTTTTTTCAAGCCAAAGCGAAGTGTACAGGCTCTCAGCAAATGCTGCCTCTTTCTTAACCGGTAAAGGTCCTTCTGACGGCACTAGTTTCCTGGATTTTAATTGGACACCCAATTGCGAAAATGCCCGCAACCGACCATATGCGGTTTATTTTAAGGCAAAAGATAACCCATCGGCGACAGCCGGGCCGGGACTGGCTGTTTACAGAACGTGGAACATCACCGTAGCCGGTGCCCCGGAAGGATTGCACGGTCAGGTAGAAAACATAGGAGAAATCACGCTCAGCTGGAACGACTATTTTTGTTCGGCCGCCAAAAGTATTGCTATTTACAGGATTGAAGACAACTTCGACTTCCCGCAGGATAACTGTCAGCCAGGTGTACCCGACGGCAGCGGTTTTGAACTATTAGCAGAAGTAAACCCGAATGACAATTCCTTTGTGGATGACAACGATGGATCTGGTCTCGATCCCAATACAAAATACTGTTATCGGATAGTTGCCGTTTTCCAGGATAATATCGGTGGTGAAAGCGTAGCTTCCTCTGAGTTTTGTGCCCGGCCCGACGAAGCTTCTCTTGTTACCGGCATAAAGGACAGGGCACCAGGCGACCATTTAGAGGATCAGTTAGCTATTTACCCTAACCCAGCCCAAAAATTAATCAACATTGATTTCAATCTGCCGGGGATTCAACCCCTGGTAGTGGGTGTCAGCGATATGCAAGGTAAAGTTTTCCGGCAACAACAACTTTTATGGCGCAACAACCGATATCAAATGTCTCTTGAAGGTACCGCCCCGGGCATGTACCTGGTATGGGTAAAAACCGCCACGCATTTTGTAGCCAGAAAAATCGTCGTTAATTAAAAGGCTATTCCTATTTTTCCATTAATTTTGCTGGCTGCAAGATGATATTGGATGAAAAATGAAATTGCTTCCTCTCAGGATACCATTGTCGCCCTGGCTACGCCTGCAGGGATAGGGGCCATTGGTGTGATCCGGCTTTCCGGAACTGATGCTATCACCATTTGCAATCAGGTATTTAAAGGAAAAGATCTAAGCAAAGCAGCTAGTCATACCATTCATTTTGGTACCATCCGGGACGGAGAAAAGGTGTTGGATGAAGTGCTAATATCTGTTTTTATTGCGCCAAAGTCATTTACCAAAGAGAATGTTGTGGAGATCAGTTGTCATGGTTCCAATTACATCATTCGCCAAATCATCCAGCTACTGGTAAAAACCGGCGCTCGCCTGGCTCAACCTGGGGAATTTACCAAAAGAGCTTTTTTACACGGACAATTTGATCTGCCCCAGGCCGAGGCCGTCGCGGACCTGATTGCAGCTGATTCGGAGGCTGCGCATAAGGCGGCGTTAAATCAAATGCGCGGCGGTTTTTCTCAGGAGATCAGTGCCCTGCGGGAAAAACTCATCCATTTTGCCTCCATGATTGAATTAGAACTGGATTTTGGAGAAGAGGATGTGGAATTCGCCAGCAGAGAGGCATTACAAGCTTTAGTAAACGAGTTAAAGACAGTCATCGCTTCATTAATTGCCAGCTTTGACCTGGGCAATGTTATCAAAAATGGCGTGCCCACTGTTATTGCCGGGAAACCCAATGCCGGGAAATCCACGTTGCTTAACGCCCTATTAAACGAAGAAAAAGCTATTGTTTCAGATATACCGGGTACTACCAGAGACTTTATAGAAGATGAAATCAACATCGAAGGCATCTCCTTCCGCTTCATTGATACAGCCGGCCTGCGCGATACCACCGACGAGATAGAAGCCATCGGCGTAGAGCGCACCCAGGAAAAAATGAAGCAGGCCTCTTTGATTATCTATATGGTTGACCTCGCTGCGGCAAGTCCCACAGAGGTAGGCCAGGAAATCAACCGCCTGGAAAACCTGGGCATTCCGTTCATCCTGGTCGGCAACAAGGTGGACCGGGTATCCACAGACCAGCTGGAGGCTTTTAATACATTTGACCTCATCCTCCTCTCGGCCCTCGACAAGGCAAGCCTGGAAGGCCTTCGCCAAAAGATCCTGGAGATCGTTCACCTGGATTCCTTCAAAACCGGCAACACGATAGTCACCAACCTACGCCATTACGAAAGTTTGCTCAAAACCAAACAGGCTCTCGACGACGTGATCCAAGGCATTGACAACCAGGTCACCAATGATCTCCTCGCCCTCGACATCCGCACCGCCTTGCATCATCTGGGAGAGATTACAGGAGATATCACTACCGATGATTTGTTGGCGAATATATTTGGGAAGTTTTGTATTGGGAAGTGAGTTACAAACTCGGTGCCATGGAATCCTCGTTGTAAACGAGGACTATTAGGGATCCCTAACAAAATTATCTCAACACAATATAGAATCAGTAAGTCCCTTAAGAAACACTAAGACTTGCTCAGCAATTCTTTAGGGTTATTGAGATCTTTTTTGTTGCTCGGGTTTTAGAAGCATCGGCCGTGAAGCAAAAAACAAGATCAACCGGCGAGTTGATGCCACATGCTATCACACGCTTACATCAGTAGCAGAATATATGTCAGTACCAACCCCGGCAATGTCGGGTTTGATCCTGAAATTATCTGTATGGCCTTAACTACTACGTCTATTGGTCATCGCGCCATTCAATGAACCATCAGATGCTATATGAATATCTTTCATATTGGCAACCACCTGGTTACTCTTAGCTGTTTTAGTACCTGACAGCATATCAAATTTAGACAGACCAGCCAATGGCTTCTCATTGTAGGTGCTGTCCTCTCCATTATTCCCGGCTCTGGTTACCATTAAATAGTGCAGTCGTCGAAATTGTAGTTATGATTTAAAAGGTCTCTGTCGTTAAAACACGAAACCAATCTCCACACTCCAATGTTGTCAATCGTTATCAAATCCAGCAGATGTTATGTTGCGTCCCACGTTTCGCTTACTGATGGTTTCCAAGTAAGCGGTGGGACTCTTACCGAATCGTTTCTTAAATAACCGCGTAAAACTGGACGTATCCTCAAATCCAACGGCATACACTACTTCTGAAATGGTCTTGTACCGATGGCTTTCAAGGAAAAAAATGGCTTCCTGTAACCGGATATCGCGGATAAACTGGCCAGGCGATAACCCAGTCATTTTCTTTAACAGACGACGTAGGCTGCTCTCACTCATAGCCGCATGGTTGGCTAGCGAGCTAATTGAAAAAGGGCTGTCTGATAAATGTTCCTTTACCAGTTTTTCCAGTTCCTTTACTAATTCCTCTTCATGCGTGGGGGCCTGAACCTGGTCAGATAAGGCCAATGACTCTTCTATGGTCTTTTTTCGTTCCAGTGCATTGAACAGCAGGTTCCGGATCCTCACCCTGAGTTCCTCGGCATCAAACGGCTTTACCATGTAATCATCTACTCCGGTGCGGTAGGCCATCAGTTTATCTCGTTCGTTGGCATGGGCCGTTAGGATAATAAACGGGGTTAGCTTATGCTTAGGGTCTTCCTTCAGCTTCCGGGCAAAGTTGAGCCCGTCCATCACGGGCATCATCATATCTGAGATGATCAGATCAGGGGTAAACTCCCTGATAATTTCCAATGCCTGCCGGCCGTCGGGGGCTTCAATGACCTGGTAGTCGTTCCCCAGACACTTGCAAATATAATGTCTCATGTCCGAGTGATCTTCTACCAACAATATGGATGGTTTGTTCGAGCGTTCGTTTTTTTGTGACATAACAATATCCGGCTCATACGTATGTTCCATTGCGTAGGATCCGGAAGCTGAAAAGTCCCCCACCTCCTCGATCAGGTTTTTGGGAAGCGAAAGCACAAAAGTAGATCCCTGGTTTTCCCGGCTCGATACGGTGATAAGCCCTCCGTGAAGCAGGGCTAATTCCCGGGCCAGGGCCAACCCTACACCGGATCCCCCGCTTTGGGTTTGTTGTGAATGAGAAACCTGATAAAAACGCTCAAAAATATGAGGTAGATCTTTTTCAGCGATCCCGATCCCTGTATCGCTTACTTTGATGTCCAAAGAAGTATCCGAGGCCTGGTCAAAATCCCAATCAATACTTACTGTTCCTCCTGAAGGTGTAAATTTTAACGCGTTGGATAACAGATTATTGAGAATGGTCGTCACCTTGTGAGCATCGATGTTTAGTACTGGGCTGACATTATAAGAAAACTTCAGGGCAACCCGCTGCTGTTTGGCCAGGGGTTGAAAAGAATCAACGACATTCCTGGCGAGCACGGCAAGATCTTCCGGTTGTAGGTTTACTACCGACTTTCCGGATTCCAAACGGGAGACTTCCAGGATCTCATTGACCCTGCTGGCAAGTTGTTCTCCGTTTTTTTTTACCATTTCCAACTCATCAACCAGGGATTCCGGAAGTGATTGATCTCTTATGATATTCCGGACCGGCCCACATATCAAGGTCAGTGGCGTACGCAACTCATGGGCGATACTGGCAAACCATCGGGCCTGGGAAGTTTGAAGGTCTTGCACTTTTTTGGCAAAGTGCTTTTTGTTCAACAGGTTTTTGTAAATAAGTAGTGTAATGGCAACGATCAATATCATTAACCCGGAGGTAAGCACGACGTAAACTCGTTGTTTTTTTATACTGATCTCTGCTATTTCCGCTTCCTTCTTTAACAACTTGTTTTCCTGTGCTATCTGCTTGGTATCATACTTCGTTTGCATCTGGGCGATCTGCTCTTCCCGCTCTTTATTGAGGATCTTCCTGGAAAGATCAAACATCTGCTGCCCAAAAAGAACGGCCTCTTTATAGTTCCCCATGGCCTTATGAGCCTTGTACAATATTTCGTATGACTCGCTCATGGCGTAAAGGTTATCAGTCTCACTACTCCACTCAAGTGACGTAGATGCATAAACAATGGACTGCCGGTAGTTACCCAACTTTAGATAGATATCCGCAATCTGAGAATACGAAATAGGATAATAAGCCGTATAGCCATAAGCTTTGTATGTTTTCAGCATCTGCATAGCTAAGGTAAGGGCTGTGTCATAATCCCCCAATGCGGTTTTTACATAAGCGAGGTTACCATACGCTTGTGATTTGTAATATTCAGAATGTTTATCCATACTTGCTGCATGTTGTGCAGCTTCAGAGAGGAAGGGAATGGCTTCCCGGTAACTCTCCAGGGCCGCAAGGGAGTCTTTGTTTTCTTCCTGGTATTGTCCTAGCCCGATATAGTAGATGCCCATTCCGTTTTTAGCACGGAATAAATACTCGTGATTATTTACTTTCTCAGCAAGCTCACAACAAAGGAGCTGATTTTTTTTTGCAGCCTCAAAATTGGATAACTGTAAATAGACATTAGCAATATTGTAGTAAGCATCAATGCAGCCCAATGAATCATCTAAGATTTGATAATACTGTAATGATTCCAAATAATAGTAGAGTGCAGAATCCAGTACCTCGGACTGATAAATGTTGCCCATGATCCGGCTGGCGTTGGCCAACCCCCCGGTATAAGATAATTCTGTGGATAAAGCCAGGGCCTCCCAGGCATACGATTTGGCTTTGGGTTTTTCAGTATAATGGAGCAATCCTGAAGCGTGTACCAGTACTTCTACCCTATTCGTATCTTTTTCGGGCTTTTTCAATTCCTGCAGAAGGCTGTCCAACTTAGCGGACTGCTGGCTTAATCCCGGAAAACTATAAAACAACAGGATAATAAATAAGAGGGAAAAAAGGATGTAGTCGGTTGGTTTGAAAATCATATAATTTCGTTGTAGCTAAATTATTTCATTTTGATGGTCTTTGCACAAGTATGACAGTTTTCGCACAAGTATTTTAGTTCCCTTTCCCCAAATTTATTCGACGTTTGGTTTTTGGAAAAGGCATGGTAGGTAGTAGCTTTCTGCCCTTAACCTCAAGTTATGTTACAGAAGCTGCCAACCGGAGGCGTTAACCGATGTGCCAGAATGTCCATAACAGCCTTGTTTTCATTCCTATTCATAATATCTTGGTAAATCAATCTTGCTATGGATATTATCAAAACAAATGTCAATATTAGTATCAAAACAAATTGTTGGATATCTTTTAGGTTATAACTTCCGATTATCCCCGCACTTTGAACCGCTATTAGTGGTCGCATTCTACTCCAAAACTGCCTATCATAATGTATATACAAATATACAAATCCATTAATGCATTGTATATTTCAACGGGGTTTTCAGGTTTATTGTTTAAGTATTTGAATAGAAAGTGATAAAGGTATTATTCAACATCCACTATACTGTCTTTTTTTGCTGAAATGCTTATAACGTACGTTGGAATTGGTGGTAGTTTGTAACTATTTTAAATCTTCCGGCTCAATTTCCCGTATCACACCATTTTCACTTACCACTACCTTTTGTCCCAACAGTTTTTTACGGGCTATCAGTTTTTGTGAAGAAATTTTCATTCCTTTAATAATTTTTTTCTAAGTATCGCGGCTTGTTTACTTTTCATTACAAACAGGCTTTTATTTCTGGTAATATGTTAAATGAAGCGGTGGTTTTGCCTGCGCCATTACACCCAGCAATGATATATAGGTTCTTTTTGCCCATAGCCAAAGATAGATAAATTTCTGTATTCCAGTGATTTACAGTATTTAGTATAGGAAGCTTATCAAAAATATGTGGTTTGTCCCAGGATTAATTGCATTGATTAATATTGATAAATGCAAATATACTTTTGTACCTCATTTGTATCCAAACACTCATAACTTACTGATAATCAAAACATAGAATATCCTAAATTAGGAAGTAAGGAAGGAAATTCTTGTAAGGCAACAACTTCAGCTCGCGGGAGATTTAGATTTGTGAGGTGTACCGTTATCTGAATAGTTGGAAGCATGGGCAGACTTCGCTACTTTAGAAGAAATTTACCAAGTGTGAGCACACGCCTCATACATGGACGTTAGGGCACATACAGAGAAATACACGAAAACAAAATATTTGATGAAAAAAAACAATTTTATTCTTCTAATACTAATTACAATATCATGTAGTTCTGTAATTAAAAAAGGAATTGTAGAAAAATCTGGCTATTTAAAAGATATCAAAGTCGAATTAAAAAAAAAATGGCCCAATAATAGGACTATAAATCTGGTCTTTCATGGACACTCAGTTCCTTCAGGTTATTTTAAAACACCTGTTGTAAATACATTAGATTCTTATCCTTATCTACTATTAAAAAAGTTGAAAGAAAGATACCCCTATGCTGTAATTAATGTTATAAATACAGCAATTGGCGGAGAGAATTCTTTAAAAGGAGCAAAAAGATTTGATTCAGATGTATTGACACATAAACCAGATGTACTTTTTATAGATTATTCACTTAATGATTTAGGAATTGGATTAAACAAGTCATATGAAGCATGGGATGAAATGATTAATAAATCACTAAAACAAAACATTAAGGTAATTTTGTTGACTCCATCACCAGACCAACGAATAAATATTCAAGAAGCCAAAAATGAATTGGGACAGCACAGAAACCAAGTTGTTAAACTGGCAGAAAAGTATGGGCTTGGACTTATTGATAGCTATAATTTATTTAAAGAGAAAGTTATTGAGGGTGATAGTCTTTCTGATTATATGTCTCAAATAAACCACCCGAATAAAAAAGGACATCAACTAATTGCAAATGAATTATATAAGTATTTTGAATAACAAATACATGCCCTGACAATGTGTGAAAATAATAGCCGAAATAGTAGTGAATTCAAGGCTTGTAACCTGCTTCAACTTTCTTGTAACTAGAAAGTAAAGTGTCACGCAGACGGCTACTATTCTTATACTCACCGTCGTTGTAATCCGTCCAAAAAATCGGACTGTCAGGAAATCAAATAAATATCAGTCCTTAAAATTAACAAACAAAATGAAATCATTATCTTTCAACAAAGATAGAAACTTATGGTAACCGTATTAAAATCAGGAGCTGGTAAGCGTGCCATACAATCGGTGTTAAAAAAGCTGCGAGAACGAAGTCCAAAAAAAGGGCTCGATGCTTACAAATATTGTGGCACGGTAAAATTCAAAGAGGATGGCTTAACCTTGCAAAAACGTTGGAGGGATGAGTGGGAATAAGCTGTTCTTAGATACCAATATCATTGTTTATTTTTTATCCGGTGACAAAACAATTGCCGAACTATTAGATAAAAAACAGTTTACGCTTCTTTCATCACCCAGTTGGAATTATTAAGTTATTCCGAGCTGACGAAGCAAGAAGAGTCAAGAATATCCAATTTTTTATCGGAATGCGTTATTATTGATGTTAACCTTTCGATCAAAACCGAAACCATCAGGCTGCGAAAAAATATAAATTAAAGCTACCTGACAGCATAATCATGGCCAGCGCTTTGCACCTGGATCTTCCCATAATAACTTCGGATAAAGGTTTTAAGAAAGTGTCGGAGTTAGAGACTGTTTATTACGAGAAATCGTAGGGAAGAATAGTCTATTTTTAATGATTCCGCTCTGCCAAAAGGATTTTCAAAAGTTGAAATGTAATTTGTACCCTATTTGTATCTTCACATCCACAACTAGTGGATAATCAACACATAGAATTTTCTGTATTGGGAAGTAGATTTACTTTGAATCCAGAATAATTAAACAATTGTTCCAAGATTTTCATCTGTGCCAACCCATATTTCTAGCACAACAGGATGATTATTTTCCCCTGGGCCAAAGTTTATAAGTCCCCTTTTACTTAGTTCATTCCTTATATGATCTAAGTTTCGATGAATCATGGTTGTCATCTTATCAGGTACTCCGTTAAGGAATCCTCGAACATGGTATACTCCGGGATATTCTGGGGTTCCTTTGTCGTAAATTACATACTTTTTTAAGTCTTTTTCATTCATAGTTAAATTCCATTTACATCCTAATCCCTCGGCAATTTCTTCTAATAATTCAACTCCGGGCTCCCTTTTTCGAGACAAAATATTAGAAAGGTCTTTTGTTCTTGTAGCAGTGTTCCCCTTCATTTTAGAGGCTAAAGCCTTTTGGGACAGGTTCTGTTTTTTCATTTCTATTATTATCTTTTCGATCATATTCATGGTACAATATTACCATTTTTAGTAATAAATACCAATTATGGTAATTTTAATTTATTACACTTTTTAATCTTTTCTTTCTCGTTCTAAATAGAAATTGGAAGTTTTTCTACGCAAATTTACTTTAATTGCTGTATTTGGAAGTAGATTACCTTTTGTATATGACTAAAAAACCGGTTAAAAATAAAAAAGATAATGACCATACATGGGGTTTAATAGGTAGTTTACTTCTATCCATAGCTTTCATTGGCTATGGAATAATTATGATTGTAAACGGCATTTATCGAGGTGGAATCTCATTAAGATACATGAAATATACAGCAACAGGAGGCGAGTTATTTATTTTTGCCGGATTAGTATTCCTGTATGTTTCTTATCACAATATTTCTCCGTATAGTAAATTCAGGGAATTTTTTGAGGGTAAAAAAAAGCGGAGGAATAACAAGCCTAAATGATGGCTACTTCAGGTTTTTGCCGATTTTTTGTTTTAAGATTTGGCGGGTAGCGACTACTTCATTGGCAGATTAATCGAAAACTTCCTTCCAACCTTTTTATGATTTTTCATAATTCCAACTACAAAATTTATGAGTTCATAAATTCCAACATAATTGACCAGCTAAATCCCAAATAAGCAACAAAGCCCTATTTAACTTTTCCGCTGTTTCGCCTTACCCAGTCCTATCTTAAAATCATCTGTATTGCCGTGTATCTTCAGGTTGAGGTAACGCACTTTCTCATTTGGGTCGAGTTCTATAATCTTGTCATCTCCCGTTTGGCCATCCGTGTCTTTTTTATCCCCAAACAATTTGTAGCGAGCCGCCTGTTTGATAGTTTTCCAGGGAATTCGCAGGAAGTACTCAATATTTTGATCGATATCCTGGGTACCCGATAATTCCATGTGACCCAGCGTTGACTCAATGGTCATGCTCGGTATCTTCAGTTGTCCATTAGTGACGTCCAGGTGATTCCTGAGCGTATCAAACCGGATGTTATAAAGATCCTTGTCGCCCATATAATCAGAAAGCAATAACATCGGCTCATAATTCTCTAACCTGCCATCCAGCACTTCTACATCCATATGGACTTCTGACTGATCCAGATCCGGAACCAAGTCGGGATATACCCTGATTTTTCCATTGATCCGGGTGGAAAGCCGGCCATGCAAGTTCTCAGACACCAAATGATCCTGTCCGAAGTTTTCAAATTTGAACATCAACTTATCAAGATTCACATCCTCAATAATTAAATCGGGCTTCATGTAAATGTGTTTCGGATCACTGCCATTAAAATAACCAGACATCTTGAAGCTGCCTCCGGCCGCATTCATGTTAAGAGTATCTACATAAATGTAATGGTCTTGCGTGGTGCGCAAATGCGCATTGATATGCTGCAGATCAATACGGTTATAAATGAAGTGGTCGACATTCACATCAAATTGCATATCTGTAAAGGGGAGCTGATATAGGTTGAAAGCTTCTGCATGTTCCTGCACATCAGCAGTTGTTGCGACAGCATTTGTTTCTGTGGTTTCAGAAGGGGTCGAAGGGGCCAGGTTGAAATTGAAAAGCTGATCGAAATCGATGTAGTTCGCCTTCAGGCCAAGATAATTGTCACGTTTTCTAATTGTTTGATCATCCCCAAGATAATAGTTCATGTCTACATCAAAAACGGTTCTACCCATTTTCCCATGAAACTTCTGTATCATGAGATGATCATCCTCATAATGGAAGCGGCCTTCAAAATCCTCAAACCGCATAGGATGCACGTGCATTTTGGCGTCAAACTTATCAAGTTCAACATCTATGGCGTGTAATGCCGATTCCTTATAATGCATACTTGAATTCACGTGCAAGGTCAGGTTTTCAAACTCCTCGTGGCGGTAATCCTCCGGTACATAGTTCTCTCCCTGATAGCAAAAGATGTCCTCCAGTCGCAACAGGTCAGACGTTAAAGTAATGTCCAGATCCACATCACCATTAAGCGCTTCCTGCATCCAGAATCCATAATCGTGTACCAGTCCATTGAAATGAAAATCGGAATCATCAATAAAACCTGTAAAATCCACAATTTTTAAATCCCGGTCGTCAATCAGAAAGTCTACATGGAAATCATGCAATTCGTGTGGGTAGTGTTTAAGCTGGGCATGCAGGCTGTCAATAAAGAATTCTCCCACGGGCAGGTAACGAGACTCTGTAAATGCTTTGGCTGAAGATTTAAAGGAAAACCCAACGCTTAAATCCTCAATCCGTTCATTTATGCCGGTACTGTCTTTCTCTGAATAGCCGGTTATTGCTGCGATATCCAATACTTCCGATTCAATTTCCAGGTGTGCAATTACTGGTATATTCGTGTGGTGCACAATGGCAGGCAGGTCAGACAAGTATCCGGTCACTGATAAATCGGATTCACCCAGTAGCATATCAAATTGATCGAGGGTGGCCTGCTTCCCATTCATTATAAGGTGCATATCAAGCTGTTTTAATGGTGTGGGAAGGTCTGCAGAGGACAGGCTTAGATCGGTCACCTTCAGCTCACTAAAATACGCCTGATTAAGATCATTGAGGGCAAGTTCGGGTTGATCCAGGTCAATAATATCGTGAAACTTCATTTCCAGCGATACATTTCCCGAGGCATTTTCTATGTCGGTGAGATTTAAGAAACCTGCCAGAAATTCCAGGTTAAAATCTGCATTCAGTTGCATATCCACCTCCGGTTCTTCAAAGTTCCTAACGACAACGGAACCCAAAAATTTACCGGATTCCAGTTTGGCAGTCATATCGGTCAGTGAGAATTCCATGGTGCGCATATTGCGGTCTTTACCATTGGTGAAGTGTCCTTTGAAACCCATATCGTTAATGCGCTTACCCTTGTCGGTGTTTTCGAGAAAGGCCTCGCTTGCTCCAAACTTCGCGTCAATAAGCGGCATTTTTCCGTGGAGTGTAGGGCCTTGAACGACCGCGTTGAAATAGATTTTTCCCGCGTTTTTGTAGCGTTCCAGCACCGGTATAAGGTCCTCCGGTGCAAAAGCAATAAGCATATCGAAATTGGGCTTTGCACCCTTCACGGCAAGATCAACGTTCATGTCATTTTTGGTATCCAGCGATCCTTCCAACTCAAACTCACCATGTTCCATTGTGATACCGGAAGGTTTAATGGTGAGCAGTCCGGTATCTTCATCCAGTGTAATATCTGTGTGAAATTCAAAATGCTTATGATGGATATAGGTTGTATCGCCATCATCAATCACATTCAATTCAAATTCAGTATCAATATGGGCTGAAATCAAGCCATTGCCTGTGTTAAATCCACCTTTGCCCCAGTAAATGAAGGTCTCGACATCCGTATTGGTAGCTTCATCCAGCTTGTGAATATCCAACTTACGCAGCTCAATATTCTTGAGATGAATGGCCACTGGATCTTCCTCCTCTGCCTCGCCGGAAGCTGCCACCGCATTTTGAAGATTGGTGGTTCCATCCTCATGTATCACAATATTGAAGAATCCCTCTTCTATAAGAAGTGTTTGAATATCATAGTTTCCACCCACAATATCCCATAAATTGAAACCAATGTAGATATCGGCAACATCCACGATTACCGATGCATCATCCCCTTTGGTCTCGTACACCTGTACATCGTCCACCTTTATAGAAATGTAGGGGAAGTTCTCAAAGGGTGACAAGTGTGAGTCCCCTACCTCGATCAGGCCTTTGTGCTGCTTGTTCAGGGTAGTAATTTGATCCTGAAGGATATTGTCCTGCTCCCTGTATATATATAGCAACAGGATACCAAAAAACAGTACAGGCAGCAGGATTGTAATGGGAATAAACCGCCACCAGAATTTTCGGCTTTTCAAGAATTTGAACTTCATGACCTCTCTTACGCTTATTGTAGTGAACGTCCAGCTATGGTATGTGCCTCTGGAATTTCCTGAATTGCTACAATTTATTGGATTTGCCCAGTAGTTTCAAATGACTATTGGCGTTTTGTACTACAACGTAAGTTAGCGATGAAAAATGAAGTAGTAATACTTATTAATTGGATAGTTTCTTTCTATATGCTGATGGGTTTTGCCGGATTAACTTCTTAAAGAATTTATAAAATAAGGGCACAGAAGTAAAACCACATTCGACAGCAACACTGTCAATTGGCATATTTGTTTCTTTCAACATGAAACAAGCATTCTGAATACGGGTTTCATTCAGCACCTCTTTAAATGTCTTTCCGGTGGATTTTTTGAAAAAACGACAAAAAGATGAGTTGGTCATTCCAATTTTATTGCCCATCTCCGAAGAAGACAATTTAGTATTGTAATGGCGATTTATTTGTTCATAAATATATTGTATCCTACCCATATGTATTTTGGGTAAACCAGGTTGATTAGATGGTCCCAAATACTCATAATTTCTTGAATTGGCCATTATATCCATGATTTCAAAAAACTTTATTATTTTTTGAAATCCACTTAAAAACTCCATCTGTTGTACAATTAACCCTACTTCATACTTGGTTCTTCCTTTAAACGCAATGCCGGAGCGTATTCTATTCAGCAAGGTAATTATCTGATAGAATTCCTTGTAATATAAACCTATTCGTTCAAGTTGAGAATCTTTAAAAAGTATAACATACTGCTCAAATTTGTTTCCCGAAAACCCCTTGGCCAGGGTATTATGAGGAGTATTTGGGGCCAAAAGTATTAAATCCCCATCGTCATATTCGCTTATCCTATTTGAAATGAACCTCTTACCGCTTCCATGAGGAAGAAATACAATTTCATACGTATTGTGATAATGCCAATAATCGTTTCTTTCAATCTCTTTTTCAAATTGATGGGCGAAATAAATAGATGATTCAATATTTGGCGAGATTTCTTCTAAAAAGGGCCTCCTAACAGTCATTGGTTGTGATTTTAATGACAATCGAATGTTAATTTAAAAAACTAATGAGACAATTTAAATAATATTTTAATTAATTTGACGATTAATTGAAATCTTTATAACCTGCATTTAACAATACTTCATGATTTTTTGGAAGATAAAGCTATAGAAGTTCCAAAAAGACGGTTTAAAACCAATAATAAAATAAGTTGACGATGTATTCCTAAACGCGTCATTGGCAGAAAATTTCATTAAATGGACATGTGATGGAAATGGGCAGTCCCGGGTTCTTTATTGGAAAATGGATTTTAAATAGACAAATTAAAACATTAATTAGACAATTTAATTAATAATTATGAATTTATATCGCACTAGTTTTGTATTTGACATTTAAAATCAGTGCCATATAACATAGTACGAACTGAAGAGAATTAGAAATGTACATGGCGTATATGTAAAAGAAAAAATCAAGTAAATAAAAGAAATATGTTTGAATATCTGGATAAAATAAAACTGTTGATCAACAAATTGTCCTCAGGCCAAAAGGATCAATTAGTAAATGCTTCAAAATTGGTGGCCGATGTTATAAAAAATGATGGGATTGTCCATACTTTAGGTACGGGACATTCGCAAATGATTGGCATGGAGATGTTTGGAAGAGCATCGAATATCGGAAATGTTAATGCCATTATGGATGATCTGGTGCTATTGGCTAATGGTGCGAGAAGGTCTGCCGAAATTGAGCAGGTTAGTGGCCTCGCCGAAATATTGTGGAGAAATTATAGGTTTGACAAATCGGATTTGATCTTGATAATCTCAAATTCTGGTAGAAATGCCATGCCTATAGAGATGGCAATAAAGGCCAAACAGGAAGGGCTTAATGTTATAGCGATCACTTCTCTTGAGCAGTCAAAAAAATATAAATCAAGACATATCAGCGGAAAAAAATTATATCAACTTGCGGATTTGGTGATAGACAACTGTGTTCCCTCGGGAGATGGTGTCCTTAAAAAAAGTGGAAAACTTTATGGGCCTGCCTCATCTGTGCTTGGAATTGTAATTGTCAATATAATATCAACCGAGGCAATTAAAATCAATATGGCTCGTGGCGTAGATGTTCCGATTTTTAAAAGTCAAAATATCGACCAAACAGATAATAGTAATAACCTCATTTATGAAAAGTTCGAATCTAGAATAAAGCATTTTTGAACAGCCGCATTTGATGATTACGGTGGAAAGTTCCGGGGCCGGTTTCAAACCTGTTAATGCTAAATTTAAATTTTAACCAAAATGATATTGATAGCCGATGGAGGCTCGACCAAAGCAGACTGGTGCCTGGTTGGGCGACAAAGCATTTTCTATTTTGAGACAGAAGGTTATAATCCTTATTTTGTAAATGCAGACTATATTGTTACATCTTTAGGAGAAAGCTTGCCTAAAGATGTAAATGCTGACGCCATAAAGGAGATTCATTTTTATGGTGCAGGTTGCTTGCCAGACAAAATCTGGATATTAAAAAAAGCTTTTCAACGGCTCTTCACACATGCAAAATGTCATATAGAACTTGATTTGTTAGCAGCAGCAAGAGCAATTCTGGGAACAAACCCTGGTTTCATAGCCATTCTGGGAACAGGCACGAATACATGTGTTTATGACGGCAATTGCATTATACATAGCATTCATTCCCTAGGATTTTTTTTAGGTGATGAAGGAAGTGGGGCAGCAATTGGAAAAAAGGTCATTACCGACTTTATAAGGAACAAAATGCCCAATGAAATAGCTTCCGCATTTTTCAATACCTATGGGCTAAGTGCCCAGGAGCTGTTAAACCATATTTATAACGAACCTACACCAAACCGTTTTTGCGCGTCCATGACTAAATTTATTAAAGCACATATTAACAATAATTACTCCCAAGAGGTAGTAAAACGGGCCTTTCATGATTTATTTGAAAATTTGGTTTGTAGCTATCCCAACCACCAGGTATATAAGTTCAATTGTATTGGTTCTGTAGGATACCATTTTAAAAGCCTGTTGGGAGCAGTAGCAAGCATCTACAATATGGAATTAGGATTAATAGTTAAATCTCCAATGGAAGGGTTGGTGAATTTTCATGTTAATCAAAGATAACACCATTGTGAAGCTATAGAACTTAATACATTGATCTCCTTGCATTTACGGACGCTTTAAAAGTGGGAAAATCCGGCTCGTTGAACTTCTCATTGCGGATATGAGTCCATAAAAATAGCCTTTGTCCAGGAGAAATTATGAAATACAATGCATCAACAAACAACACTAATAAACTGCCTGAAGCAATTTATAGAGGATACAAGCAAGATTAATTATAGTGGTGAATACTTCTGATTACCAACTCAACTTTCATATGATAATTTGTCAAATGAACTACCCCGGGGCAGAGTTCCGGGGTATCAGAAGTCAAAGGTAAGTTGATAAAAAAATGCATTATTCCAAGTTGATAATCCAGAAATCGCTATTGCCTTTGTTTTCAAGCACATCACCGTCAGACGACCTGCTATAACCCGCCACGACAACTTCACCATTGTCTGTCTGTAATATGCCAGAGGCCCAGTCAGTATCGGATCCTCCAAAATTGTTTTCCCAGAGCAAATTGCCCTCATGATCTGTTTTTACTACCCAAAAATCCCTGCCTCCGTAATTTTGCCTTACGTCAGCATCTGCCGACCGTGAGTGTCCCGTAAGTAGAAATCCGCCATCAATACTTTCGGTGATTGAAAAAGCTTCATCATTCCCACTACCTCCAAAATTTCTACTCCATTGTACTCCCAATGAAGGGGCCAGTTTGACCATCCAGAAGTCCAGGCCTCCGTTATTGTCCGGCACATCACCGTTTGCCGACGCTGAATATCCCACCATTACAAATCCACCATCAGTAGTTTGCCGCAAGACATGAAGCCAGTCCACTTGTGATCCTCCTAAAGTAATTTGCCTTTCCAATTCCCCGGAAGCATTTAACTTTAGAACCCACCCGGAGAAGCTAACTACCTCCCCTACAACATCGCCATCTGTGGATTCGGTGTTACCTGCAACTATAAATCCGCCATCCGTCGTGTGCTCAATTGAAAGTGCCCTATCGCTCATTGAACCCCCATAATTTTTCTCCCACTCTATGTTTAGCATGGAGTTAAGTTTCACAATCCAAAAATCACTATTGCCTTTATTTATTCCCTTGGCATCAAAACTTTCGGAGGATCGTGTAAATCCGGTCGCAATAAATCCGCCATCGGCTAGTTGTTGAATATCAAATAACTGATCTGAATCTGATCCTCCAAGATTCTTTGATGCCATGACATTACCCTCCCCGCTTAACTTCAGTATCCAAAAATCATCCGAACCATTGTTCCCACCGACGTCCCCATCGGCAGAAAATGACCTTCCCCCAACAATGTATCCACCGTCTGCCGTTTGTTTAATAGCCTCTGCCCGGTCACTTTTAGATCCTCCATATTTTCTGTTCCATACAATATTTCCCTGCTTATCTAGTTTCATAACACGAAAATCATCACTACCCATACCAGGATCATTTACACCCTCAGTGGAATAGCCTGCAACAATGAAACCCCCATCGGCCGTTTGATCAATTGCCCTTACAAGATCTCCACCAGTATCTCCAAAACTTACTTGCCATTTAATGCTTATGTCTTCGGTTTTAACAAAATAGGATTCCTCCGTCAGGTTTCCTTTTCCGTCACTTGCAGTTACCTTTCCGGTATAGCTTAAGGCATAATCCAATTCTTCCAAAGTAAAAGAATTTTTGGTCAAGCCATCGATGATCAATTCGTCGTTGACAGAAATGCTGTAACTAACAATATCTCCATCAGGATCAATAGAATCTGTCCAGTTTAAAATAGCTACGGTACCTTCCACCTCCACCATCACCTCAAAATTGCCCGGAGGACGATTACCTGATTCATCATCATCCTTACATCCTGTAAACTGAATAATCAATAGAAGTAATAATATTTTAATGCCGGATACTCTAAATTTCCTCATTGTTTTTCAGGTTATTATTTGAATTATTAAATACCACGTTATTTTCAGATAATTTGTGAGTGGTGTGTGATGAAATCACTCGAAAGCGATCTTGCGAATAGCATGGTTACCCACTTCGGAGATGTAAACATTTCCCTGGTTATCTACAATCAGGTCGTTAGGACCATTAATTAGTGCCTGGTGTCGACCTGAAGGATGATCGGGGATACCTACACCGGCAACAAAACCTTTTTCATCTGATCCGGCGAGTGTGACCACCTGTGCATCAACAGTGATCATACGTATGCGGTTATTGCCAAAATCTGCGACATATAGGTTTCCTTGCCCATCAACTGCAACTGCTCTTGGTCTATCAAATTGTGCCTGGTTAACACTGCCATCCTTAAATCCTGCCACACCAATACCGGCAATGGTAGTCACCTCTCCTGACGGTGTTATTTTTCTGATGGCATGATTTCCCTGGTCCGCGACGTAGAGATTGCCTTGTTCATCCATATCGGCTCCGCTCGGTGTATTGAATCGGGCATCAGCTCCAGTACCATCCAAAAATCCGGGCTGGGAATCACCGTCTCCTGCTATCGTTTTAACTATTCCTGCTTCCACCAACCGGATGCAATGGTTATTTCGATCAACGATATGAGGTTTATCGCTAAGCAGGTTTATAGACCGTGGACTACTAAACCGAGCACCTTCCTGGATGCCATCTTTATATCCGCTGTTCCCTGGAGTTCCAGCACTGTTAGAGATAGTGATATCGTTGGATTCTATAAAACCATAATACATAGCGTGTCCTTCAAAACTCACAAGTCTCACATCCCTGGTATCATCTTCCGGGGCTCCTAATACCTTAAAGTCAAAGATGCGTCCTTTAATTTTTCCATCTAAATCCGCAAATATTGATACTCTACCCTCGGGTGTAATTGCCCGTATTTTATTATTTGCCCAATCTGCTACTAATACACTTCCATCTTGTTCTATTTCAATTCCAACAGGATTATTAAATTCCGCACTTCTGCCAGTTCCGTTTCTACTGCCCGACTTTCCGGAGCCCGCCAGGAGAGTGATGATCGGTGTAAGTTGATAAACAAATTCTGAGCCTTCTACACCTTTCCCATCCGAGGTTACGATTACCTTACCGGGTCCTGCTCCACGAGGGACTTTTACGATAATTTGCGTAGATGTCGCGCTAATTATTTCAGCCACCTTTCCATTGAATGACACAGCTAATGCAGTGTCGACTTTGAAATTTTTTCCGACAATTGTTACTTCCTGATCAAAGGGACCCTGGGTGGGGTCTATAGAGAAGATCTCTGCCGTTTTCTTGGGTTCGGGTGCTGGTGCACTGTCATCGTCACCACAGCCATCTAATATCATGGCAAAAATCAAAATTATTACCGGAACCAAATTTTTCCATATCATTTTCATCTTTATTTAAAAGTTTTGATTTTGATGCTGATAAAGGTAGCCCGAAGCTTAACAAACGGCTTTCACGACAGTTCCAAATGGTATAGTAGCAGTTCCAAAAAGTTGTATTAAGCAAACCAAGTTTTTAGTAGAGGTAGGTCTCAAAATGAAAATTAAAGTTCCATATTCGTTCTTCCTCTTACATTTTCTGCTAACCTGACCTGCTCCTATCTCTCCATTGGCCCTTGCAGTCTTTTGTTCTGCTCCTTCAACCACTCTTCCCTCTTCCTTATTAACAAAGGGTCATTTCAGCATGGGTCAAGAATTTTACTTTTTTTCCATTACCTGGTAATGACTGTAAATCTTGAATCTTGGTAGTAGCCAGGGGTTACTTTGATTTTTCTCTTTTTACATATTCTGATGGAGAAATACCATATAAATCTTTGAAGCTGGAAGTAAAATGCGATGGACTATTGAAGCCAACTGTATAGGCTATTTGCGTAATACTATCACCCTGCTTTGCCAGGATTTGTACTGCTCTTTTTAATCGGTAATTTTTTAAGAATTCACCAGGCGCCTCGTTGGTCAGCGCTTTCATTTTTCTATGTAGTTGTGTTTTACTCATAGCCATAGCACGCTGCATTTCCGGAGATCCAAAACTGCCGTCAGATAAATTCTGCTCTATTAGGCCTTGAAGTTTTTGTAAAAATTGCTCGTCCAGGCTTGTAATAACGACGCCCTTGGGTTGCAAAGTCATCTGCTTGCTAAAACGTTCTCTTAACTGCTCACGCTGTTGGATTAGATTATCCACCCTCACCAGTAGCTCCTGACCATCAAATGGCTTGGTAAGGTAATCATCCGCTCCAATTTTCAGGCCTTCAATCTTATCATCCCGCTGCGCTTTGGCGGTCAACATAATTACTGGAATATGACTGGTACGCTCATCCAGCTTTAGTCTTTCACACAATGAGCTACCATCCATCTGAGGCATCATCAAGTCTGTTATTACCAGGTCAGGGATCTCCTTCACCGCTATTTCCAAACCAGCTAATCCATGCATTGCTTCCAAAACGCGATATGTATTTTTTAAGTAATCCGAGATATAACTCCTCATATCACTGTTGTCTTCAACAATCAATATCAAAGGAGCCTGAGGATCTAAATCAGATTGGACTGCTGATTTTTCCATTTTATCGTGAAATCTGTCATAACCTCCGGCCTCGACTGCAGCGATCGTTTTTGTTATACGCATCCCTTTGCTAAATGCACTTATCGGAAAAGTTATAATAAAAGTGGTTCCTTTTCCGACTTTACTTTCAACCTGTATTCTACCCTGCATTAGCGTGACCAATTCTTTTGTAAGCGCCAATCCAATACCCGTTCCCTCCTGTTCTCTTGTGGTGCTCGAATCCACCTGAAAAAACCGCTCAAAAATATTTTGAAGTAGATCTTCAGGTATTCCTCTGCCATTATCCGATACTTTAATTACCAATTGGTCTTTGTCCTCAATAGCACGAAATTCAACTTTCCCTTGATCAGGGGTATATTTAAAAGCGTTTGACAGCAGATTATAGATTATTTTTTCAACCTTATCGTGATCAAAGGAAACTTCCAAAACTTTGGACGGAATTGAGATCTGGTAGTCCATTTCCCTCTGTTCAGCATGGGAGCTGAATGCAGAGCATAAAGCTCTTAAAAATGAATTGAGATCTCCTTTCTTATTTTCCAACTCCAGGCTACCTGCATCCAGTTTGGAAAGATCCAAAAGCTGATTGACCAGCCGTTGCAGCCGACCGGCATTACGATCAATCATTTCCGCTTTTTCTAAAGGCAATTTTTCTTCTTTTTTCTTTAATAAATCATTGATTGGTCCTTTGATAAGAGTAATGGGAGTTCGGAATTCATGGGAAATATTTGCAAAAAATCGTGATTTTATTTGATCCATTTCTTTGAGATGTTCCGCTTGCGAAGATAATTGATCCGCCTGTTCCTTAAGCCGCAGGTTTTTTTTTGCAATTTCATGCGTTCGTTTTTCTACAATAACTTCCAGTTTTTCTTTCTCCCTACGCAGTTGGCTTGATCGCCAGCGAACAATAAGTCCAACAAATCCCAGTAACACCAAGCCATATGATATATAAGCCCACCACGTACGGTACCAAGGAGGGAGAATAGTGAATGAATAAACGGCTTCATCGCTCATCTGCCCGTAAACATTTTGGCCTCTTATCCGAAAATTATAGTCCCCTTCCGGTAGGTTGGTGAAATCTTTTTGCGTTTCAAGAGTCCAGGAGGACCAGCCCTTATCATAACCCTCCAGAAAATACTGATATTGATTAGATTCAGGTTTATCGTAACTGGGCAACGCAAAGACAAAACGTAAATTATTTTCCTGAAAAGGCAATTGAACCGGATGATTTCCAGGTTGCGTGGAAAAATGATTGGCAATCAGTAGAGAATCATTTTTTAGAAGAACTCTTCTTAATTGAATTGGATATGATAACTTAATGTTTTGGTCCACCCGTTGATTGTATGCTATTATGCCCTTTGGTCCTGAAAAAAAAATGATATCACCTGCAGAATCATATATGTTATAAACTATAAAATTTGAGAATCTACGTAAAGGGATTACTTCTTTTGTAAGCTTGTTTTTAAATCCGTAAATTTTGTTTTGAAAGTCTGATTTTACAGCTATCCATATTTCATCTTTTGAACTTACCATAGGTCCGGTACTCACATTCTTTAAGCCTATTTGATCCATAATTGAAGAGTCCGGTTTAAATCTTTGCCTGGAATTATCAAAAAGATACACACCCATCTCAGTTGATGCATAAAGTTTATTATCTACAGGGCACAAGTAAATACTGTTTAAACCAGGCAAGCCATCTTCTACATTAAAATGCTTAATCTTATAATTTTTTTTTAGAATCTGACCGGCTTTATTTTTTGACCAATCCACTTTAAAAACACCATTATATCGGGTACTGATCCACCATGAAGTATCCGAGTTTTCGACTATTTGCCCTATTTTTCCATCAACGCTGAAAATTGATTCTCCCAATTGCCAATCCTCATCGGTCAACCCCAATTCATAAACATTTCCGGAGTTTCCGGCAACATAAACTCTGGTACTGTCGACCTTGGATTGAAATAAAATATTATATGAATCTCTTTTATTTTTATGTCTGATAACGTACGACTTATTTTCATGATCTATCCTGTACAAGGCATCCATATTACCTGCCAGGATATTTTCGTCAATTTGAATCAGATGGCGTGTTATATTTCCGATTCCCTCAACCCTTTTAAAACCTAAATCTTTCTGAGAAAAATGGTAAAGGCCATCATTGGTGCTTGCATAAAGGCCATTGGAACTATACAGAATATTTTGTGCACCTTCAGTAAATCCATTCAAATCGTTATATAACCTTAATGCAGAAGAAATCTCAACTCTGTTAATACCGTTATCACTTGCCAACCATAATCCACCATCGCCATCAACATATGCACCATAAATGACATTACTGGTCAATCCGCTCTTTTTCGTAAGCCTGAGTTTACAATTCCCCTCTCTATCCAAGATGTATGCTCCACCTCCAATGGAATAAATAAGAATATCTCCATTTGGCAAGCTAGTACTACCATAAGTTCCATCATCTTTAATTAATTTATTTTTAAATGGAACAATTTTGTCTTGATCATACAGAAATGCTCCCTCCAAAACATGGATTATCATAATATCATTTTGTCCGTACGAATGCATGGCCGTGACGCCTCCTTTGTTGAACATAAACCCATCCGGAATGAGAATTGTAGAATCACCGTCTATCCTCATAAGACCCGTACCTCGATCATCGACATAGATATTTTCCTTCACCAGAAAACCAAAGCCAAAAATTTTTTTTGGAAATATTATCTTAAATAAGTTGTTGGCCCACCGGAAAATATATTTTTCAGTGATGAAATAGATGGTATCCCGTACCGCATATGTATGCCATATGTCTGAAAATTTATGAAATGTGGTGTCAAGTTGAGGTAAAAGTGAGTAAAACTGCATTTGACCTGAGGAATCCGGCATTAAATAGCCAAGGTCTCTAGATGCTCCTACGAATATCCTGCCATCATTTCTTTTTGCAAAAGAGTTAATTCTAGTACTTCCTTTTAAGGACTTTAAAAGGCGCCAGGAGATTCCATCAAACTCAAGAATTCCTGAACTATTACCCACATACATGATTCCATTGTCATCTTGTATGAAGCACCAATTTTGGGCGGCAGCTTTATAATCATCGGTAGTATATTGTGTAATAAAAGGAAGGCCGGCCTCCCAAATTCCATGTAATTTCTCCCTATGCTCATTATCCTGCCCAAAGAGCACAAAGCTTAGAAAAATTCCTATAGTGAAGAAGGCCCCTCTCATATTGTTAATTTATTAAAATTTGTATCAGTAGTAACCTAATAGCAGTCGATTAACATGGGGTGAACTTTACATTATATCAGTCGCCTCAAATTGATCAGGAATCTTGATCTAGATTTCTCAAGATGGTACCTATCTATTTGTTGCGACGAAAAAGTAAAGCAATTTAACACTAAAAACTTGCTCAAAAGTTGCAAAAACTATAACAATAGTTTCAATTTCCGCAAGGAAAAGGAGTGAAACGATTTTTCACCCTACATCTTTTTTAATTCTCCATTTAAAATAACTATACCGCCGCAAAGTGTTGGCGGTATGGCTTTTATTCAATCAGTCTTTTTTGAACTTTTCCATTTTTGATGATGGTATTGATTGTCAAGGTATTTTCGACTTTTTCAAGTGGGTTTTTGTCCAGTAGAATCATATCTGCCAGTTTACCGCTCTCTATAGATCCTAGTTGATCGGCAACATCCAGCATTTTAGCCGCGTTCAAAGTGCCCATTTTGATTATATCAATAGGTTCTGCACCACCTAATTCCATTAACTGCATCTCCTCGTGCAAACTATATCCCGGCAGAATTAAATCATTTCCCGTATCAGTTCCAAGCACCACGTTCACGCCATTCATAAAAAGCCGAATTAAATCCTCCACCTGAAATCCCACTACCTGTTTCAATGAGGGGTTATCGAAATTGTAATGTTCCTGAAAGAATTTTACGAATTCCTCAGCCCGAAAAATATAATCCGGATCATTCATTTTTTCGAATTCTTCAGGTGGATAAATCTTATGTAGCGCTTCATCATCAAACCATTCCGGGTGTTTTGGATACAACATGCTCTTGTCTAACATCAAAGTAGTAACCCACGAAATACTATCGCGATATATTTTTTGAATGAGTTCTTTATCATTTTCAAAATCCAGATCAATACCCGAGTAATGAACAATATTTTTGATACCGGCGTCCAATACCATTTTTAGTTCAATGTTGTCGCTGACATGAACGAAAACGCGGGTACCATTTTTTATGGCTTCGCTATTTACATGATTAATAAATGCCTGAGGCATGCGCTCAACGAAGGGTGGGTATGGGCCATCTTCTACGGTTAGTTTAATTCCTGAAATCGGGTATTTTACAACCTTCTTAACCAACGCAGATATTTGTGCGGTGTCTTTTAGAAAGAAAATGGATTCACCCTCTTTCCAATTACTGTTGGCATAAGTTTTTGCAGGATGACTTCCCTCCATGGTAAAATGTTGGCTGGTATGGTACACTCTTGGAGCGGGAATCGAATCTTGATTACCCAAATCCCGCATCAGACGGAAATATTCATTCGTGCACGTGCTTCCCCCTGTAACAAATATCGAGGTAACGCCAAAATGCAGGAATCTGGGGAAGTCAGCCTTATAATCACCAGTGTGAGCATGACAGTCAAACAGACCTGGAATCAGATACTTTCCGGATCCATCAATAATGTTTGTGGTTTGTGTTATTCTTTCAGAATTGACCGCATGAATTTGGCTTCCTTTAATGAACACATTCATTCCAGTCTGAAGTTCATTGCTGACCCCATCTATTAAATTGACATTGTAGATGATCAGGTCAAATTCCGGTTCATCTTTGGAAATACACCCAACCAGGAATATTAGATTTACCAGGAGAAATTTCTTCATATCAGTATAATTTACTGCCGACAATTCACCACAATGTGATGCTTATATTTATTTTATCAAAACCTTAATCTAAAGGATTTTTGAAAAAATTCATATCTGTATTGGCCATAGGTGTATATGCCAGCGGCCTTGCCGGAGCTGTGCGATGGTAGCAGGGTTTTGCCAATATTCTTATGCACAAAAAGAAGCTAACGGAGGGCTTCATAATCGACTCAATCTTCCCTCCTTGCATTCAGGCATCAAAGGGAGATTTCCTTTTTGTGAGGTTTATTTTGATGTTAATCAGCTTTCATAATATCCGCATTTCCTGCATTATTTATTACTTTTTCTGCATGTTTCGTTCATATTCGTTCAAAGTTGTACATTTGAAGCTATAAATTTCCATTTATGCAAAAGGACAAAAGGCAAGATTCCATTCTTGACAAATTGAATACGGACCAAAAAGTGACTACGCAACAATTGGCAGAAGACTTTAGGGTCTCAGAGGATACAATCCGTAGAGATTTGAACGAAATGGCTCAAAAAGGACTGCTTTCAAAAGTGCACGGTGGCGCTGTTTCCTCCATTCAAAAGTTATACTACTATAACGACAATGTCATAAAGGACCAGCAGGAGAAAGAAAGTATTGCTAAAAAAGCGATATCATTTCTAAGTGATGACATGTCGATTATCATAACTGATGGAACCACCAATCTCGCCTTCGCCAGAAACATTCCCAAAGATTTAAAGGCCACTGTATTTACCTATTGCCTGCCCATTGCCATGGAATTGACAGAACATCCGGGCATTGAGATTATCTTTCTGGGTGGAAAAATTGAAAAGAAATCCATGGTTGCCATTGGTATCGATGTATTGGATAAATTCTCTGATATTCACGTCGATATGTGCTTTTTAGGCACCGGAAGTATTGGTCCCACCGAAGGAATCACGGAAGGTTCGTATGAGGTTTCTCTAATCAAAAAAGCCATCATTGCGGCTTCCGATAGCGTCATTTCACTGGCGACTTCAAACAAGTTAGGGTTAAGGCAGCCCTATAGCATTTGTAAGCCCTCGGAAATCGGATTTTTAGTCACAGAGTTAGATCCGATAAACCCCATGCTAGCGCACTATGCCGAAGCCGGTATTCTGCTGCTTTGATCAAACCGGGTACAACATTCTCATAAGTTTTAAGTAATTAAGCATTGGCCATAGGTATTTTGGACACAATTTTGCATGTATTATGCATGTTTATTATATTTTCTTGCGTTTTATATTCATTTTTTAATATATTAGATCGTATTCTCGCAAACTTTTATGAAAGATAATAGCGCAGTAATTGGCATCGATATCGGTGGGACAAAGATTTCCGCTGCCCTGTTTTATCATAATGGCGACATATTGCAAAAAGAAACCCAGCCCCTGGAAGAAAGAAAAGGCAAGGAAGTAATTGATTTAATCGGCACAATGGCGCAATCGCTTTTGAATTATGCCGGACATACAGCTTACCAGGTAGTTGCTATCGGAGCCTGCATACCTGGCATCTACAATCCTGTCAGGAAAACTGCATGGGCACCCAACATTCCCGGTTGGGATCAAATTCCACTTTGGGATGAACTTAGGAAGCGCATTAACAATCCATCCATAAAGATTGTTTTGGAGAGCGACCGGTCTTGTCACATCCTCGGAGAAGTCTGGAAGGGTTGTGCAAAAGGCTGCAAGGATGCAATTTTTGTTGCCGTAGGTACCGGAATAGGTATGGGAATACTTTCGAATGGTAGCATTATCGGTGGCCACAGTGGTATTGCCGGTGCGATAGGCTGGATGGCCTTAGAACCACCCTATGATAAAAAATATAACCCCTGGGGCAACTTTGAACACTATGCCTCCGGCAATGGCATAGCAAGAAGCGCTATCGAAGCTTTAAGTAAAAATCGAGAAACAACCAGCCTTTTGGATGATATTCCAATTACTGAGATCACATCACAAGACGTTTTCAAAGCATTTGAAAAACAAGATTCTGTTGCCGTTGAAGTCATTGAAAAGGCCATCGTCTATTGGGGTATGGCTTTGGCCAATTTGGTGAGCATATTCAATCCACAGAAAGTGATTTTCGGAGGTGGTGTTTTCGGACCCGCCAATCAATTTCTAAATCGCATTTTGGAGGAGGCTAAAAAATGGGCACAGCCATTGTCTATTCAAGAAGTGACCCTGGAGTCTTCGACCCTGGGAGGGGATGCCGGATTGGTCGGTGCCGGGTATCTGGCCATCAAAACTATAAATTCCCAGGCTCATGGCTGATAACCGATACCACAAGGGATATGTCTTTTCTGCGGCCTGTATCGGGATGCTGCTCTTTGGGATTGTAATGATTTCCTTAGGATCTATTTTACCCGAGGTTACAGAAAAATTTAAACTCGACGAGGCCAGGGCAGGATTTTTGCTTACCCTTTTGCCCTCCGGTATCCTGGTGGGGTCTCTGGTATTTGGCCCGTTAGTCGATTGGCTATCTTATCAAAAAATCCTGATTGGTGGAAGTGTTTTTACGTTATTGGGCCTTGAAGGAATTGTATTTTCAGAGGCCTTGTTGCTCTTGCATCTCTCCGTTTTTTGTATCGGTATTGGCGGGGGCATTCTCAATGGGATTACCAATGCGTTAGTCTCGGAGATCAGTGAGGAAGATCACAGTGCCAATCTTAGTTTGCTCGGTGTTTTTTTGGGGGTCGGAGCCCTGGGAACGCCTGTAATTCTGGGGTTCCTCAAAGGGGTTTATTCTTTTGAGACCATTTTCGCGCTCCTGGGTATATCTATTGTCGTGCCCATTTTGTTCTTTTTGATCATTCGTTTTCCAAAATCCGCTGAGACCAGAGGAATCCCTGTTAAAGAAGGACTGAAAATGGTAAAAAACCCCCTGCTATTGTTATTCGGTTTTATTCTATTTTTTCAAAGCGGCATAGAAGGGTTGACCAATAACTGGACTACAACGTATCTTGAGACCGTCAAAGAAATTAAAGCTTCCAACGCCCTGTTTATCTTATCATCTTTCGTTGGCGCCATTACAATTGCCCGTGTTGTACTCGGTAAAATTCTCCGCATATTCAATCCTTTAAAAGTAATGGTTGCAGGGTTTATTATCGCCTTAACAGGATGTTTATTGATACTCCAGGGCGGGTCGTATGTTGTGTTAGTAGCGGGAATGGTTACTATCGGTGTGGGTGTGGCAGCGGGATTCCCTGTCATCTTAGGCTATGTGGGCCAAATATATACCCACCTATCGGGTACAGCTTTCAGTATTGTTGTTACCATTGCGCTGATCGGAAATGTCATCGCTAACTATTTGATGGGGCAGGTTTCACAATACTATGGAATCAGGGTGCTTCCTTATTTTATTATAATAGCTATCCTGACGGCGCTCATTTTACTCTATATCACCAACAAAAAATATAATACTAAGATTAATTAAAATTCAACTTTATGTTAGCAAAGCAGTGGCTTGAAAATGCCAGAAACGTCATGAGTAAAATAGAGGACACCCAAATGGAAAGCATCCAGCAGGCAGCTACCATCATGGCCGATTCCATTGAAAAAGGAAAATGGGTACATACCTTCGGATGTGGACACGCTACCCTTCCCATTGAGGAGATGTACCCAAGAATCGGCGGTTTTGTCGGGTTTCATCCCATCGTGGAATTACCGCTTACTTTCTTTACTAATATTACCGGTCAAATGGGCGTAGACCAATTTATTTTCCTCGAGAGGGCGGAAGGTTATGGAAGGGAAATCATGAAGGGTCATAATTTTGACAAAGAGGATACTATGTGGCTCTTTTCGCATACAGGCGTGAATGCCGTGAACATCGATATCGCCTTGGAAGCAAAAGAAAAAGGAATGAAAGTAATCGTCTTTGGTTCAGCCGCCGAGGCCAGGGGTAAAACCACGAAACATTCTTGTGGAAAAACTTTGTTCGAGCTGGCCGACCTTGTGGTCGATTCCTGTGCGCCTTCTGAAGATGCGTCTGTTTCCCTAAGGAACCATATTGATAAAATCGGACCTGTTTCTACAATGGCCTTTATAACCACGGTATGGATGACTGTGACTACGGTAGCCGAAATTCTGGCAGATAGAGGTGTCAAATTATATATTCATCCCTCTCACAATATCCCGGGCGACTCGACCTCAAAACAACGGCTAGCCGATGCGCTAAGGGAATATAAGCGAAAAATAGCCGGGGTATAAATGAGCGACGTGATACATTTAATTATAAATGCAGATGACTTTGAAATAACCGACATTTGGAATAGGTATGCGATCTGTACCAAAAGCTCATTAAATTGTTCGAAACAGCATCAAGCCACTTGGATGTACATAAAGAATGCTTGCTTAAAAAATCACATTTCTCCACGGCTGGGTTAGCCTCTAATTTTGCTCAATATGAAAAAATATTTCTTGCTCCCAGGTATTATTCTTTTCTTATCATGCTCGGAGAATCATGCACCTGAAAAACCAGGTGTTGCAGTTGTTCGCATTAACCAACTGGGCTATTTGCCCGGGAGTATTAAGGTTGCGGTTTTCGGATCAAAAAAGAAAACCACTGTAAAATCATTTTCATTATTTGATGCCAAAACTGACAAAGAGGTATTCAACTCAAAAAATCCGGAATCAAAAGGCACATATGGACCGTTTGAATCCACTTACCGGCTAAATTTTAGTGACTACAACCATCCGGGTAAATACTATATTGAAGCCAATGGTGTTAAATCTCTGGCATTCCGTATCAATGAAGATGTCTATGATCACACCGCGGATTTCCTTTTGGAATACATGCGTCAGCAACGCTGCGGGTATAATCCCTATCTTACCGATTCGTGCCATTTGGACGATGGCTATATTCTGTACAACACAGCGAAAGAAGGAGAGCGCATTGACGTGACCGGAGGTTGGCATGATGCCACTGATTATTTGCAGTACACTGCCACTTCTGCCAATGCTGTGTCGCAATTATTGCTGTCCTATCGAGATAATCCGGAAGCGTTTGGCGATGCCTACAGATCAAACGGATTGCCAGGACCAAATGGCATTCCAGACATAATCGATGAGGCTAAGTGGGGCATGGATTGGCTTAAAAAAATGAACCCATCTTCAACCGAGTATTATAACCAAATCGCCGATGACCGGGATCACGCGGGTTTTCGATTGCCAAATAAAGATTCGGTGGTATATGACCCAAAGCAAAAAGGGCGACCCGTTTATTTGGCCAATGGTGAAATACAGGGGGTAGTAAAATATAAAAACCGCTCCACCGGCATTGCTTCGACTGCAGGAAAATATGCGGCTGCTTTTGCACTGGGTGCCATAGTCTTAAGAGATTTTTATACCGGATATACAGATAATCTCCCAAAACGCGCCATAGATGCCTATCGCTACGGAGAGCAAAACCCGGGCGTGAGTCAAACCGCACCTGGTGGTGCTCCTTATTTTTATGAGGAAGACAATTGGGTCGATGATATGGAATTGGGGGCAGCTAGTTTATATAGGCTTACCCAAAATGAAAATTACAAAGAAGCAGCTTTGGAATATGCCTCCGAAGAAAAAACGACTCCATGGATTGGGAGAGATACCGTAGTGCATTATCAATATTATCCGTTCCTGAATGCCGGGCACTACGAACTGGCCTCCATGCTTAAACCGGATATGAAAACCAAAGTTGCCTCCTACTATGACATGGGACTCCAAATGCTTCATGAACGAGGCAGAGACAATCCCTTTTACATAGGGGTCCCCTTTGTCTGGTGCTCCAATAATTTTGTAACAGCGGCGGTGACTCAGTGCAAATTGTATCATCGTTTGACAGGTGATGAAACTTATCTTGAAATGGAAGCAGCCCTACGCGATTGGCTTTTTGGTTGCAATATATGGGGAACCTCCATGGTCGTAGGGCTTCCCAATTACGGAGACACACCGGTAGATCCCCACTCTTCTCTTAATCACCTGGAAGGGTATCAAACCAATGGTGGTCTGATCGATGGCCCTGTTTACGGTTCCATAGCCAATAGCCTCATTGGGGTTGAGCTCCACGACGAGGATGAATATGCCGAATTTCAATCAGATCTGGTAGTCTATCAGGACGACGTTGGAAGTTTTTCTACCAACGAACCAACCATGGATGGTACGGCTTGTCTGGTCTATTATCTTTCGTCCCTCGAAAGTGAAAGTATTGCGAAAGGCCATCAAAAAAAGCAGTATACTTTAGATGAGAGCGGCGCTATTATCAGAGGCGATACAACGGAAAAGAAAATCAACCTAATGTTTTCCGGAGATGAATACGCCGATGGCGCTGAAGAAATTCTTGATATTCTTGAAAAGCATGGCATCAAAGCCGCTTTCTTTTTTACCGGAAATTTCTATAGAAATGAACAGTTTGCCCCGATGATCAAAAAAGCAAAAAAACAAGGGCATTACCTTGGGGCGCATTCCGATAAACACCTGTTGTACAACGATTGGACAGATGAAAAGAAGTTGTTGGTTAGTCAAGAGGCATTTAAATCCGATTTAAAAGCGAACTACGCCGAAATGGAACATTACGGAATCCGGAAGGAGGAAGCTCCATACTTTTTACCTCCTTTTGAATGGAACAATGAGATGATTACCCAGTGGGCAGAACAGATGGATCTAATATTGATTAATTATACCCCAGGTACGTTATCGCATGCTGACTATACCACACCTGACATGGATAATTTTAAAAACAGCGACAAGATCATGCGATCCATTCTGTCCTTTGAGGAAAAAAAGGGATTGAATGGGTTTATGCTGCTTTCGCACATTGGTACTCACCCCGATCGTAGCGATAAATTTTATTCAAGGCTCGACGAACTTATTTCAATATTGCAAGAAAGGGGATATAAATTTGAATCCTTGGAAAATATTTTAAACTTAAAGAATTGAAAAGAACAATAAGAAAAAGGTTTTGGAAATAAAATCCGGGAAATGGAAAATACCAAAGTAACAGCATCTAATAATCGCATTCGCACGATTGACATACTAAGGGCTTTAACGATGTTCCTGATGATTTTTGTCAACGACCTCTGGTCGCTTACCGGCGTTCCAAAATGGCTGGAACACACTGCCGCCGATGAAGATGGTATGGGTTTTTCCGATATTATCTTTCCTTTGTTCCTGTTTATCGTTGGCTTGTCTATACCGTTGGCAATTAATATACGAATTAAAAGACACCAGTCACGACCGGTAATCTTAGGTCACATTCTGACACGGACGATTGCCTTACTGACCATGGGCTTTTATATGGTCAACTACGAGGCAATCAATCAGGAAGCTATGGGGTTGAGCAAGAGCATATGGCAAATTCTGATGGCTACCGCGATATTTTTAATTTGGATGGATTATAAACGTCTGCCCAACTTGAACAAAAACCTGGTCTTGGGTTTAAAAATCACAGGCATACTGCTTTTGGTGTATTTGGCCTGGATTTATAAGGGAGGCACTATAGAAAATATTTCCTGGATGAAGCCTCACTGGTGGGGCATACTGGGGCTTATTGGTTGGGCCTATCTGCTTAACTGTTTGCTTTACCTGTTGATTGGACGAAGGTTATTTTACCTCGTGCTGGCGTTTGTAATTTTGCTCTTCATGAACGTACAGGAAAATGGCTTTTTTAAATTCTTGCCAGATTTTAAACTGGTTATCAGCGCTTCAAACCATGCCCTGGTAATGGCAGGGATGTTATGTACCGTCCTCTATCTTAAGTTCAGAAATGAAAAAAATAACCTAAACCAATTTTTGGGACTTGTTTCTTTTATGGGCATCATTTTTATCTGCTATGGATTTCTGATTCGTCCCACATTCCCCATATCAAAAATTTTAGCGACACCATCATGGGCGGCCATTTGTATTGGTATCAGTTATTTGTTCTATGCCATGCTCTATGTCATGGTCGACAAGCACGGTTACCATAAATGGGCAAATCCGATTAAACCTGCAGGTACCAGCACGCTCACCTGTTATTTGATACCGTATTTCATTTATCCGACAATAGTACTGATCGGATTTCAGTGGCCGGAATCCATATCAAACGGTTTTATTGGAATTATAAAATCGCTCCTTTTTTCATTGGCCATTGTACTATTTGTGGGGGTGTTGGAAAAAAGGAATATCCGCCTTAGGATATAAGTATATCAAGATAACCAAAGGACTCTCACGATTTTAAGGAGCTCTTAATACCACTCAGTCCAGGTTGAACTATCAATTGAAGTGTCCGGACTTTTATTTGGTTCGATTCATTAACTTTATGTTTTAACCAGTTGAAATGACAAAATAGCTTCAATATGCAACACGCTTCAATAACTGAGTTCTTGCAATACTATTCAAAAGTTAAGGGCAGAACCAGGAAAGTAGTTTCTCTTATTACAGAAGATAATATAACCTTCTCACTTGGTGAAAAACAATTCTCTATTGGTGATCTTGCCAGGCACATTCCCCTGGTAGAACTTCATTTCTATTTACCGATTATCAAGGGTCATGCAACAGGCTATTCTGGTTGTGGTCCTTCGTTTGCACCTGATACAGCATCCATTTTGGCGCTTTATGAACAAGCTGAGTCGGAAATGCGACATATACTGAAAGATAAGCCTGCGGAATTTTTAAAAGAGAGAGTAACCATGCCGAAAGGAGACATTAGCCTGTATAAATGGCTAAGACTCATTTTAGAACATGAAATACATCATCGGGGGCAAATCTATCAGCTATTATCGGCGTGTGGTGCCTCAGTGCCTAACATTTTCGGATTGAGTAGCGAAGATTTGATTAGTATTTCCGGTTAAACACAAAAATTGAGGATACAATCAGCGCTTGCTACATGATTCAATTCCATCTGTAACCCTCCCTTTTCCCGGACCGGGTTTGAATATACTTTTTTGGTTTTTGCCCCACGGCTTGTCTATGTTATTTAATCGAGCAAAACGGATTAACCAACGATAATCAATTGATTGCTAGCCTGAAGTCGACAAGTTTGTAATAAACTAAGCCGATGTGTCATGGTAAAAATTCTTTTCTGGGTACTGGGTTGTATATTTTTCAGTTCACTTTCAGGACATTACTACGTCTGCCATCTCCAGAATATGTGTGTGGATGAACCTGAGGTCAGCTTAACTGCCAAAAACGAAACACCAGATAACAATTCGGATATAATTGAAGAAAAAGAATATTTCTTCCCAAGCCTTTCTCTGTACAAAGAGAATGACTCCTTGCTTGAATCATTCAAATTGCACATCAACGCAATTCCGCGACAAACAAGTGTAACTACTACTTTTGACTTATCTGAAATCAATACTTTCAATTATCATTATTTACTTGAAAAACCTGAAAGTAAAATAGTCATCACTTCCTTTTTTGATCAGGCAAAAGAAACCAAGAACATTGCCATGACCAGAGGATATATATTGCGAAACCTACTCAACCAATACAACCTGGACACTTCAAATTTTGTCATTGAAACCAGGCCGGTTACCATGGAAAATTTCATGATTCAGGATACATTAAGAAACTATTTCAACATTCAATTTCAACGATTTGGCATTGATGAAACAGTCAAAACTCGTACGCTATACTGCGACTTTGGAAGCCAGAAGTTTAATCAGGACAAAAGTCTCACGCTCTACCTGTCAAAAGTGAAAAGACTGTATGATAAGGGTAACATTACCTCTATCGCTATTGAAGGCCATACGGATAACGTGGGTGAAGCAAATAGTAACTATGAACTAGGATTAAAACGGGCAAAAGCCCTGAAAGCGGTTTTGGTTAACGCCGGAATACCAGAAAAGCACCTTGTGGCCACCAGCAAAGGAGAAAATACGCCAATAGCTGACAATGCATCAGAAAACGGGAGACAACTCAATAGAAGAATAGAAATTCAAATAAAAAAATGAAACCGAGCATGACGTAATCGACACACACCACGTGTCGCGGAGACGCAAGGGAATGATAATAATATGCGAGGTTCCATGTGACCGATAAAAATAAATCATAAACACATGAAAACTGTATTGATAACCCTTTTCGCAACAGACAGACCTGAAGCAATCTTCGAGTTTGTTGTTATAGCACTAGGCCTACTTATTTTAGGCATCATCCTCGGATGGATTTTATTCAGAGAAAAACGATCACAAAAAGAAAAAATTAAATCTCTGCAGGGTCAAATAAACAACATGGCGACCAAGATCACCGATGTGGAAGTTAACACTTCTATTTACGGCAACAAACTCAATGATCTGGAACCTCGTGTGTCAGCAACACAAACAAAAGCCGATCAGTTATTTGAATTGAAAGCTAATAAATCCACGATTGATGAGGTAAAGGCTAATATTTCCATTTTGAACGAATCAATAGATCTTTTAGAAAAGAAAGCTACCCAATTCTTTGAACAAAAGGTTTACAAGGAAGATACAACAGCCTTTGATTTGAGCCCGGAAAGCCGTTCGTCATTAAAAGATGAGATTGAAACCTCAGAAGAAGATGCCGCAACGTTAGCCAAAGTTCAGGCTAAAAAACACCTGCTAAACTTTGACAGCTTTGGAGAAGCGTCCGCAATGGAAAAAGACGATTTAAAAATTATCAGCGGAATAGGACCCTTTATCGAAAAAAAACTGAATATGCTTGGCATTTATACATTTACCCAAATCAGCCGTCTTTCCTCTGAAGATATTGCCTCGTTGACAGAAGCCATTGAGTTTTTCCCGGGTAGAATTGAACGCGATCATTGGGTATCACAAGCCAAAGGGTTATTAAAGTAATCTCTCCTTATACTCTTGAACGAAGCTGTCTCGACATACTTTTGAAACAGCTTCCTTTTATCGTTTTGCTATATTTACTCCCGAGTTAATGCCCAGATTCTTTTCCCGATCTTACCGGGTTTAGTCATCATTTTAATAAGTAAAAGGTGGCAAGGCCGGCTTTTTTAAATTTCTCCCTTTTTCATTTGATCAACTGCATAATTACAAGCCCTGGCCGTAAGTGCCATGTATGTCAGCGAAGGACTTGCATTACCTGAAGAGACCATGCATGACCCATCGGTAATAAACAAGTTCGATACATCGTGACATTGATTATAACCATTAAGTACTGATGTTTTAGGATCCCGGCCCATTCTGGCGGTTCCCATTTCATGAATTGTATTTCCAAAAATTGGCTTGGAATTATATAGATTGATGTTGCTGAGCCCGGCAACTTCCAGTATTTCACCTATTTGCTCCTTAATGTCGTCGCGCATTAACCGCTCATTTTTCCCATAAGCAGCGGTGATCTTTAACATTGGGAAACCCCATTTATCTTTGTTATTTTCGTCGATCTCTACCCTATTTTCATAGTAGGGAAGCGTTTCTGCCTGACATGCCAATGACATTTTCCAGGGGCCATATTGGGTAAGCTTTTGTTTCAAACCAGCCCCAATTCCAATTTGGGAAGGGTTTAATCCCTGGCGGTAAGCCCCTCCCCAAAGTCCATATCCCCTGAGATAATCCATCTCCTGTTTGTTCACGTTTCTGAATCTTGGAATAGCTACCATCGCAGGTCGATACCCTTTGTATATGCTGTCCTCACCGCCACTCAGCGTTCCGGAACCGCCAACACCTCCATGATGGTCCATAAGGTAATGCCCCAGGACGCCGCTGGAATTCGCCAGCCCTTCGGAAAATCTTGGCGTTTTGGAATTCAACAGAATCGCAGTAGATGTCAATGTAGAGGCACATAGAAAAATAACACGGGCAAAATATTCTGTGGTTTCATTACTTTGAGTATCGATTACCCGAACGCCTACTGCCTTGTCTTGATTTTCATCATATATAACCGATTCTACCAGTTTGTGTGACAAGAGTGTCAGGTTCCCGGTTTCATAGGCCGCCGGTAAGGTGGAGCTATTACTGGAGAAGTATGCTCCGTAGGGACACCCACGATGACACATGTTTCGCGATTGACATTCCGACCTTCCTTTAAACTGACCGGGTTTTGCTTTTGTGATATGTGCTACCCTATTGGGTATAAGTTTACGGTCCGGGTAATGCGATTCTATTCTTTCTTTGATTAGCTTTTCCCCATAATTCATTTCAAATGGTGGTAAAAATTGCCCGTCGGGGAATTGCCAAACATTTTCTACCGAGCCGGCTACACCAATGAAGCGCTCCACGTAGTCATACCAGGGTGCGATGTCTTTGTATCTGATAGGCCAGTCTATTCCTACACCATCTCTTAGGTTTGCTTCAAATTCCAGGTCACTGTAGCGGTAAGCTCCACGGCCCCAAAGTAAAGATCGCCCTCCTGTTTGATAACCTCGAAACCACCAAAATGGCTTTTCTTTGGGGTAATCATAAGTATGTTCCTTATCATTGACAAAAAAGTGCTTGCTACTAGAATCGAAATTATACTTGTTACGCTGGATAAAATATTGCTCCTTTTCTTCTTTAGTAAGATACCCCCGGTGTTCAAATTCCCAGGGAGCTTTATTGGCGGTGGGATAATCCTTTACATGTTTCACATCACGACCACGCTCCAACACCAGGGTAGCCAGCCCTTTTTCTGTGAATTCCTTTGCTGCCCACCCGCCGGTCATTCCTGACCCGACTATTATTACATCATAGGTGTTACTACGGCTCATAGCTATACATTTGATTTCCTACCATTATTTTACCACTGCGATCCATTGAAATGTCTCCCTGGAATGATCCGGGAATCGGCATGTAATTCAGATTTTGCTTAACCCCTTGTTCTGAAGAAAAGTAAATTGTGATGGTTAACTGTTTAAACGTAAAGTAGAATGGGATATGCTCCTTGTACGTTTTGGTCATCACCTCCTGGTCTATCAAGTCGAGATATTTATTTCTGGCTTCCTGATCAAGTTTGGTAAATGATTTTCCAGTTGCCGTTTCACATTCTACATCAAATTGATTTAAACCAGCTATAAAATGCTCCTTGACTTCCTCGCTGAAAACATCTTTTAGCAGCAAATCCAAAAACTGAGGTACGCGGGCATCCGAAGCCGACGGTGTATCTGTTCTTGGAAGAATGGTGTCGGCAATAGATATTGCAAGATTATGCTGTTGCTTATTTAATACCGCTAAACCCTCCGAATCAGAAGCTTTCTGTTGACAGCCATGCAAAGCACCTACCAATCCGGGGCCAAAGACAGCTGATTTAAGTATCCATGAGGTTTTCCGAATTGCTTCTCTGCGTTTCATTGTATCAGTATCTTTTAGTAATTGCTAAACTTTATAGCAATATAGTTACCTTTTTTCAAAAGTGTGGTTCCACAACTTCCCGGAGCATTTATTTTATGGTATAAATCTATTTTCAGGATCAAAACCATAATAACACCTGATGGTAGCTACAGATCATACGTAACACTAAGTCGGAAAAGATTAATGAATAGAAACCGCGTTTTTCCTGGTCAAAAACCGGGCAAAATACTAAATTGTTCGAAAAATAATTTTAGCATGGAACGCAGATTTTTTTTAAAATATGGTGCTTCAACCGCCTTAATACCGTCCCTGGCAATGCTGGATCATGACCCGGAACCCCATCACCCGCATGAAAAACCGCCAATACCATATCCTGAAAATCCGGGCGCCCGGCTCGATATTTTGCTGCAGGGTAATGACAGAAGGTTGGAAAGTTACTTAAACGATCAGCACTGGCAGACAGGCGATAAACGGTACGGAGGTGTAAAAAATAGCTATGGTATTTACAATGCTCATAGTACCGCCGGCTTTATCAGGACTTTCGGATGCTCTTTGGCCACGCCGGAGTCTGCCTACTACCGATCCGAAACTATGTTGGAACGAATGGTTTCGGCAGCGCAATATTTGTTAAAATCACAACATGCCGATGGGAGCATCGACCTGATCACCACAAATTTCCATTCTACTCCTGATACAGGGTTCTTAGTTAATTGGCTGAGTCCCGTTTATGTAATTTTGGAAAGGGATCAATGGGATCAGTCGAAAGCCGTAAGAGCGCTGCTCCGCGAATTTCTTATGAGATCCGGTAAAACACTGCTGGTGGGTGGCATTCACACGCCGAATCACAGATGGGTGGTTTGCGCTGCCCTAGCCTGGCTTTATCATTTTGATCCCAATCAAAAATATGAAAACAGGATCGATAAGTGGCTGAGGGAAGGCATAGATATGGATCCGGACGGGCAGTATCACGAAAAGAGCACATCCGTTTATTCACCGCTTTGCGATCGTGTTTTGATAACCATCGCCCGGTTTCTTGGCCGGCCGGAGTTGTATGATCCCGTAAGGAGAAATCTTGAAATGACGCTGTATTATCTTCACTCCAATGGCGAGGTAGTTACCGAAGCATCGGGTCGTCAGGATAAAGGGGAAGTGAGATATCCGGGACGTTATTATTATTCCTATATGTACATGGCGAGGTTGGATAATAATCCCAGGTTTTTTGCCATGACCAGCCTGATTGAAAGAACCAGGTTCACAGATGTAATCACCTATTTAAATTACTTATTGGAAGACAGGGAGTTACTCGATTTTGAAACAAGCACTGAGAAAATACCAACCAATTATGAGAAAATGTTTGTTCATTCGGGGGTTTACCGTATTCGCAGGGAGCAATTGGATGCTACCATCATTCAAAATAATCCGACCTTTTTTACTTTCCATAAGGGTAATGCGGTATTGCAGGCAGTCCGGTTATCGGCAGCATTTTTTGGCAGGGGACAGTTTGTAGCACAGAAAGTGCTTAAAGAAAAAGGAAAATATCATTTGCAATGGAATCTGGAACGGGGTTATTACCAACCCGTTTCAAAAAAACACCTTGCCAGAGACGGTGACTGGGAAAAAATGGATCAGGACAAACGCAAAATAAGTGAACTACAAAGCTTGCAAATGAACGTTGAAATAGAAGAAAAGAACCAGGGTTTTGCACTGCATATTCATGTTAACGGTACAGATCATGTCCCAGTGGTTGTCGAACTGGGATTCAGGAAAGGGGGCAAACTGGAAGGAGTTGAAAAACTTGAAGATATAGCGCACGCTTATTTATCCAAGGGGACAGCGGGCAAGTATAAAATGGGCGGTGATGAAATAGAGATCGATATGGGACAGGCAGCGCATTCCTGGATACAATTAAGAGGCGCTTTGCCAAAACCTGATCTGGATTGCCTGTATCTCACCGGGTTTACCCCTTTTAAACAAACCATAAGGATCAGTTGATCTATGTGCTTCAGGATTTGGCCGACATAAGGCCGAAAGCATTAAAAATTTATTCCCAATTTAAATTAACTGTCCCATTTTGGGACTATTGAAAAGGCAAAAACCAGGATTATCGCCATTTTAAGGGAATTACCTTCGTTTTTTAAGAGTTGGTATGGGAATTGGAAATGACAAATCACAAAAAATTAATTACTAAACATTTAAAATCATGAAAAAGATCGTATCAATTTTATTTATTTCCCTTGCCATTTTATCAACAAGCTGCTCTTACAAAACTTGTGCAACTTATACCAAACACACCCCCCAAAAGATAAATAAAGCGGAATCAACGCAAAGGATGTAATTACACGAGGAAGTTTCTATAGCTATTTTCCCTTGCCTAAGTATTAATCAGATGATTTGGGTTGAGGATCAAGGTTTGGATTTTACTATTAAATCATTCCACCATTATCTCATCCACAAATATCCAACTACCCAGGCCGGTGCCGTGATGCCACACGGGCGCAGTCTCTATGTTGTCGGCGAGCACCTTCAGGTATCTGATTTTGGTAGGGTTGAATTCCGAATTGAAATATTGAATATCATTGATTTTGCTATCTGGTTTGAGTGGACTTTCATTGACCACCTTTCCCAAAAGCCTGAAATCCTGCCCATTTAAAGAGCCATAATAAGAAACACTTTTGGGAAAAAATACAATGTGATTGACCACCTGCAGAAACGCGCTAGAAACCTTGCTTACTTCAACCGCTTCTTCAAGGTTAATTACAGCTGCCATATCGTTTCCTTCAAAGCCTAGCCAGTTGGCATAAAAATTAGCGCCCCCGAGCGCGCCATCTGTCAGCGCCTGAGGATTTTCACCGGCATATTTTTTTGGCCTGGTGAGAAGTTCAACTTGTTTACCCGCTATTATATTCTTCTGCTGAGCACGCGTAAGGGTTTTATCATAAAACCCCAGGTATTCATCAATAGTATACCGCATTTCATTCATGGCAGTAATTTCCGCGGCCTCACAGGTCGATTTGAAGTCTGCCAGCCTCTTTTGGAGTCTTTCAGGCACCTGTTTCTTACCGGACTCATCAACATTTACCAGGGCGAATTCATTGGAAGTATTCTGTCTGGATGCCTCCAAAATGGCGTAGTCCACTCCTAATCTTGCCCTTCTGACGCGTTGCAATACTTCCTGATTGTTGGCTACCAACTGCTCTGCTTCGTCAAACCATGCGTCATATTGATTCAATAGTTGGTGCTTCAGATACGATGAGAATGCCTGGGACGGATCTCCATACAGAAAAAGAAAGAAGGTGGAATCTTTTTGTATTTCTTCATGCACGGTTTGAATATATTTTTCAACATAAGGTGCGGCTTCCTGATAATAACCATTCATAAATTCATTCATTACGGAATCAACAGAAATATCGGGATCCCACAACAGTTTGGCCGTCAAGTAAGAACGCAGCTCGAATAATTCACTGGGATTATGGCTGTGTTGTTCAAAAATCCATTTGGCATTGTTGTCCCTAAAAAGCTGAATGTTAGGCTGGAGCGTATGGATGTTCGGAAACGGAGCAAGAAAGTTGGTGAACTGGGTCGTATAATCCCAAATCCTGATATTGCTGGTCTTTTTACCCCATGCTATCAGGTCATTGGCAAATGCCTCACATTTTTCCCCGATTGAGGCGCTTCGATCACATTCTATGGAACACAGGGTAATCAAAACATTCTCCTTTGGCTTAATGTGCTTTGGCGCCTTGCGGGTATATTGATATGCCAGGGTTGATATTTGTACATTGGGAAATGCTTCGGCGACTTTATTGACAAAAGTGATCATCGAGCCAGCGGGGGATTCTTCGTGATCATGAATGGCCTGGCAAGAAGCACATTGACAATATTGCTGGTTATCATCCTGGCTTACGGAAATCACCTTCGCATCGGGATTTTCCCGGAGCAATGCCGCTACCGTATCTCTTACGATATTAAACACCGCTTCGTTCGTAAGACAAAGCTGCGTAGGAACCCTCCGCTCACCTCTCAAGGCGTAATACTCCGGATGGGCTTTGTAATACTTGACCTTAGGTACAAAGCGATGGAAAGTATGTACCCTTGCGGAAGGAACGTAGCCAGGGAAAGCTTCATAAGTCACTTTTCGCTTATCAGCAAATTCCTCATGCTGATAGTATAATTGTGAATGAACAGTTCGCGTGGTAATCTCAGGTGTATACCTATAGTCTAAATTCTTCGCAATTGTGATTTTTTGCTGTTTAGGAACATCCTCTGCATCCGGCGCATAAAACCGACAGCCAAGCTGATTTTCAAGAAATGTATAGACTGCATTCAATGTCGCTTTAGTGTCTCCACCGGCTATAATGAGCTGTTCCCCATCTGCCTTGATCAATACTTCCTCGCTATTCAGGCCCTTTCCTTCCACCTGGGAGGTGGCCCCAATCCAAATACCATTTCCTTCTTTTGCCGTTTCTTCTGAACTAACAACAAGCTCCACTCCGCTCATTTCCTGTAGGTAATTTTTCAAAACGGATGCTGCCTTCTTCTCATTCCCATCAGCTTCTTCGGGCAAAATGATTTGGTACCCGGTATTCCCGCCATCCACCAGAATAATCTCCGAACTTTGACATGCAGTGATTAAAATTGCAAATCCACATAAGATCCGGGAACATAAGCGAGTAGTGAAGCTGAGGGGGTATATTGAAGTTGTCATAATAGTTGGATTAGTAAGTGACTCAATTTACTAATTCTTATGAATTTAAAATAACCATTTGTTGGAGACCGTAATTGCCTTATGTGTTCAGACATTTTGTTGTCCTTTCCTGCCTGGCAGAGGATAAATAATTGTTGATATGTATTAGAAGCGTTATTTGGAATGAATTCAGGCATTTTCCGGGTTATCCCTATCCATTTTAGCATCGTTATAACACCCAATAGTCATGCGGCCATTAAATCAACCCTGGTCTTTGTAGCCAATTTCACTATTGACAATTTCATTAATTTAGTTTGGATGCATAATAAATGTTAAAATTCAATTCGAATATCCGTAACTGCTGATAATTAAAGATAAAACCTTATATTGAACCCAATAGGGTTCTATGAATATGTATAGTTTAACAGCTCATTGTAATAGTGAAGAAGCCTGCCGGAACAATGGTTAATAAATGGTTCAGGGCTAAAGGAAACAGGGACGCTAAACATATCCTTGAAGTCGTAATTGAAATGGATGAGAGTTATTCAATTAATATAAATGGTAAGTAAGTAATCTATCAATATGCAATATAATCTTTCAATACTGGTGCTCTTTTGTGCCTGTCTCTTTTCTTGTACAACGCAAAGTACAAAAAGCCCCATTGAGTATGTTAACTCATTTATTGGTTCAACAGGTGCGAGCGACTCTGATTATGGCGGAACCATCCCATCGGTTGCACCCCCATTTGCCATGACACAATGGAGCGCCATGACTCGTGAGAACTACATTAGCAGCAATCCATATAATTATAGGGACTCATCAATAATCGGTTTTATTGGAACGCATCAACCCGCCATTTGGATGGGAGATTATGGATTCATCTCGTTTCTTCCCTCAACCGGAAAGGTAAAAATATCAGCAAAAGACAGGGCATTGAGGTTTAAACATACAGAAGAAAAGGCTTCTCCTTACTTTTACTCGGTGCAGACAACCACGGAAAATGGTGGGCAAATTAAAACTGAAATGGCTTCCACCCTTCGATGCGCGATTTTTAACATCTCCTTACCGCCCGGAAATGAAAATCATATCTTTGTTGAAGCCAGTCGAAAAATATCGGATCAGAAAGAATTTGTTGGATCCATTCGCATTCTGCCAGAATCCAATGAGATTATCGGATATAATTCAGACCGTTACTCTTACATGCTGGGGCCTGATTTACCAAATTTCAAAGGATATTTTGTTATGCAGTTTTCAAAACCCTTTACCCGGTCGGGCCTGTGGGAAGGCGATCAGCTTCTCGAAGGTGCTACGGAAAGAAAAGGAGACCATATCGGGGGATACGTTTATTTTGATATGGGAGAAGACGAGATTGTCCAGGTTAAAATTGCGACATCGTTTATAAGCATAGAACAGGCTCGTCAAAACCTCAGTAATGAAATCCCGGCATGGGATTTCGATCAGGTTGTCATTGAAAATAAAGCTGAATGGGAAAAATATTTTGACCGTGTAATTGTCGAAAGTGATGATGAAGATCAGAAAACCTGCTTTTACACTGCTTTACATCGAACCTTACAATATCCGCGTATTTTTTCAGAATACGGAAAATACTACAGCGCCTTTGATGATACAATTCATGTAGGGGATAGTTATAATGATTATTCGCTTTGGGATACTTTCAGGGCGCAACACCCCTGGCTAACATTGGTTGCTCCTGAGCATGTAAATCCAATGATTCAGTCGCTCTTGCAAATGTACGATGAAGGAGGTTGGATGCCCAAATGGCCAAATCCCACGTATTCTAATATAATGATCGGAACGCATGCCGATGCCGTGGTTGCTGATGCATTTGTTAAAAACTTCAGAGACTATGACCTGGATAAAGCTTACGCAGCGGTTTATAAAAACGCAATGACTCCTCCTGATGATGACACAACAATGCGCTGGGCTGACCGGGAGAAAACCAAATTGTATGAAGGTCGGGGTGGTTTGACGTATTATAAAGAAAAGGGATATATTCCTGCCGATAAAACTGCAGAATCGGTTTCACGAACATTGGAGTTTGCTTATGATGACTTCTGTGTGGCACAAATTGCCAAAGGATTGGGCAAAGCAGATGATTACAACTATTTTTTAGAACGAAGTAAAAATTACAGGAATATTTACGATCCTGAAACCGGGTTTATGAGTGCCAGAAATTTTGATGGTACTTTTGTTCAAGAAATAAAAGCCAGGATTGATGAGGTGGAACAGGTGGTGGAAGAAGGAATTACAGAAGGTGGCCGGTGGACCTATCTGTTTTGTGTCATGCAAGATGTTGAAGGGCTTATTTCATTAACAGGCGGGAGAGAAAAATTTATAAGTTTGCTTGATCAGAATTTTAATGAAGGACATTTCCAACATCGAAACGAACCCGGACATCATTTTATTTATCTCTACAATTATGCCGGAGAGCCTTCAAAAACCCAGGAGAAAATATGGGAACACACGCCCTTGAATTATCGGAATGCCCCGGACGGGTTATCCGGAAATGATGATTGTGGTCAAATGTCTGCCTGGCTAATATTCAGTAGCATGGGATTTTACCCTGTTTGCCCTGGAAGCGGAGAGTACGTTATCGGCTCCCCGTTGTATTCTAAAATAGTACTAAATCTCCCGGAACCTTATCATAAAAAAGTTACCATTAGCGCAAAAGGTGTAGACGAGGGAAAAAAATATATCCGATCATTGACAATGGACGGAAAACCCATTACAAAACCATTTATAAGTCATGCCGATATAGTGTCATGTGATGAGCTCGTTTTTGAAATGTCTGCAACACCAACAGATTGGGGTAAGTGAGTTGTCTAATTTAGTAATCACCAGGTAAAAGGTTTGTGTCATTGCCTTTGCAAAAGTTTACTCCCTTTAGAATTATAATTTATTAATTTTCCCAATCCTATAGCTGTTATATCCACTTATTTAAGTCAATTTGATCTTCTCATGTACGTTTTAGAAATTTTGCGCAACAGATGAGGAATCTATTAGAAATAATTGATTCAAGCAATCTTTTTGTCAGGGTTTACCCTGATAGCTCAATATCAAGGATTTCCGGGTTTTAAATCCCAGTTATAATCGTCAATTTTGAGTAAATTTGTTACGGATCAAACCCGCCTAACATGAGAAGATGCCAATTTGTTATCGGATGTCTTGTGTCTTTCATTTTTTTTCAAGCTACAGCCCTGGCACAAAATCAGGCGCTGATCGACAGTCTTAAAAATTTTATAGCCCATCAGCCCGATGATACCTTAAAAATAAAAACCATCAATGCCCTTACCTGGCAACTGATCATCACCCGGCAACAAACCAAGCTGGCAAAACAATATGCGGATAGTGGCAGACGCTTGAGTGAGCAATTAAATTATCAATTTGGCATTGCTAAATCCCATTATTATTACGGGGTAATTGGCCGGCTTGAAGGTGATTATTATGAGGCGCTCAACCATTTTGATCAGTATAATGCCTATGCCACCAGCCGGGGAGATAGAATTAATGTCGCCAATGGTCTCTACCATATGGCGGTCATTAACAGTTTCCAGGGCAATTACGAAAAAAGTCTGGATATTCATTATAGGATTCTTAAAATCTACGAAGAAGAGCAGGATGAATACAGCATAGCAACCACGCTGAATAGCATTGGCATAATACATTTCAGACTAAAAAACTATGATGAGGCGATCAAACATTATAATCACGCCATTGCCATCATGACCAAATTGGAGGAAGAAATCGATATTGCCGATGGACTGCACAATCTGGGCAATGTATATGCTACTATGGGACAATACGAGAAAGCTATAACACATTATACCCGTGCGCTGGCAATAGATGAAAAATTAGGCAATCAATGGGGCATCGCCTATCAAAAAGAAAATCTTGGTCTGGTCTACTCCGACATGGGCAATCTCCGTCAAGCGCTGAATTACCAAAAAGAAGCATTGGAAATCAGAAAAGCATTGGGCCAAAAGAAAGAAATTGCAATGAGTAACAATAAGGTTGGATTTGTTCTTTCCGAAATGAACCAAAACCAACAGGCCGTAGGACATTTTCTGGAAGGAGCTCGTATTGCAAAAGAAATTGGATCAAATCCCGATTTAAAAGACAGTTATGAATTCTTGTCCAGGGCTTATGCAAAATTGGGCAATTATAAAAAAGCCTATGAAAATCACAAGCAATATAGCCACGTACAGGACAGCATTTTTAATCAGACCAGTGCGCAACAAATCAATGAATTAAAGGCGCGCTATGAAGCCGAGAAAAAAGAACAGGAAATCCAATTATTGACTAGCGAAAAGAAAATCCAGGGTGTAGAAATTGCGCAACAGAAAGCCATTAAAAACGGATTTATCATGGGTTCCATACTATTACTGATATTAATTGTTGTTTTATATGTCGCATATAAAAACAGAATACAGGCCATCAGACTTATCAATAAACAAAAACAGGAAATTAATAGCCAAAAAATAAAAGAGCTGGAGAATAACCAAAAACTTTTTGCCCTGGACGCCATGATATCCGGCCAGGAAGCAGAAAGAAAAAGAATTGCAAGCGACCTCCATGATGGGTTGGGTGTTTTGCTTTCAACGGCCCAAATGCACTTCAACAGTGTCGACAACAAAATAGATCATCCCAATGGCGTCGCGATGTATGGCAAAGCCAATGCCCTGCTCGATGAGGCGTGTATCGAGGTAAGAAAAATAGCCCATAATATGATGCCGGGTTCTTTATTGAAACTTGGGCTGGTGCCGGCATTAAATGATTTGTGCGAAAAACTCAAAAAAAAAGATGAACTGGAAATATCCTTAGAAGCATTTGAAATGGATCATCGTTTTAAGGAAACCGCTGAAATTACCATTTATCGATTAATCCAGGAAATGCTTAATAACGTCATTAAACATGCCAAGGCCAGTGAAGTCATTGTTCAGTTGATGAATAACAATGAAAATTTCAATATTACAGTGGAAGACAACGGCATTGGTTTTAATGTTTACGAGGCCCTCAATAGCGGGGGAATGGGTTTAAAGAGCATTGAATCCAGGGTCAAATACCTGAATGGAAATTTAAATATTGTTTCAGAACAGGGAAAAGGAACATCGGTAACAGTTGATATCGATAGAAAAGTATTGTTTAAAGAATAACTTCAAACAGCATGATAAATATATTGATCGCCGAGGATCATCAAATGATGGTTGATGGTATTAAAGCCATGTTGGCAAATGAACCCGCCATACGTGTAGTGGCAGAGGCTTCAAATGGCATAGAAGCACTTTCCTGCCTGGAGAAAAATGATATTGATATTGTTTTACTTGATATAAATATGCCTGTTTTAGACGGTGTTGAAACCAGTAAGAAAATCAAGGCATTATATCCCATGGTAAAAGTGATTGCCCTATCCATGTATGATGAAGGTGCATTGATCTATAGCATGCTAAAGAACGGTGTAAAAGGTTATATCCTGAAAAATATTGGTAAAGAAAGATTGCTTGAGGCGATACAAACAGTATATGATGGCGAGAACTATTTTTCGGATCATGTGAAAGATACCCTGTTGACAAGTATGCAGCCGGGTAAAACAAAGAGTTCCTCGGAATTTATGGTAAAACTAACGCGCAGAGAAAAGGAAATCATCAACTTGATTATTGACGAATATACAACTGCAGAAATTGCTGAGAAACTCTTCATAAGCGAAAAAACTGTAGAAACCCACAGAAAGCATGTGCTTCAAAAACTGAACGTCCGAAATACCGCCGGTCTGGTTCGGACAGTTATTCAAAAGGGGCTTCTGGACTAATTTTCAACTTCAACATCATACATTTCCCCGAACATCAGGGTTTTCAGGTATATTTTTAATTCATGGTTTTAGGTGATTTATTGGAAAGTGTTTCTTTCGAAATTTATACTATAATTTTTAACTATTAGCATTTGATGCCAAAGGGTATCATTTAAGAACTGTATAGTATAATGACTAAAAACCTATGATGTTTCAGGTACTCCCACAAAAATTCACGATCAGGACAAAGCCAGATGATTATTATTCGGGGTGATAAAATAATTACCAATACCTGCTAAAATTCATAATCAGTTAAACAGTTGATAATAGTTAAAAATTGGGTGTGATCGCCGGTTTCCACCTTTACGATGGAAACCGGTTTTTAAACAAAATTTTCAAACTATGCAAAACTTCACCCTAAATCAAACTGTATTAATGGTTTTGATCATCATGCAGGTCAAGACTGGCACACTGGCACAGACACCTGTAAATATTTATAAATCTTCCGGTGTAGAATTTTCAATCCCAAATGGTTGGATAGCGCGAGAATTGCAAGGATATATCATTGCCGGAAGTTATGACGAAAAAGGTGTAATTATTATTACCCAGCATCAGGAAAATGACATCAATGCTATTATTACTGAAGCCAAATCGGGCATACAAGACGGCATAAGCACATCTTTACAGTTAATTAGCGAAATCGATCATTTCAACGCAACAACCGTCGGTGGGACTTTCGCAGGTCAGCTAGATGGATATCCGTCAAAGGCATATATCGTATCCATGATTTCCCCTTATGGAGGTGGTATTACCATCATGTCGGCAACCAATACCCAGAGCTTTTCGAACAGGTACAAAGAAATTACTACTTCCATTAGTCAGAGCGTTAGGTTTTCGAGGCCCGATCATAGCAAGGCCATTGAAGAATGGAAAGCGCTGATCAGTGGTTGCAAGTTAAGCTACTATAATTCCTACAACAGTGGTGGTGGAAGCGGTTATACAACCGTGATCAAAATGTCTCTTTGTAACCAGGGTTACTTTGTTTATAATCTTGATGATCAAACCGTACTTAACGGTCAAGGGAATCTTACCGGTGCTTACAGTTTCCAAAAAAATAAAGGAAACGGATCCTGGGAAGTAATTGGGCGTGGAACAGAAGTGCTATTACAGCTTAATTTTCACGATGGCAGGGTAAAAGCGTTTTCCCTTTCCAAAAATGAAAAAGGACATACTTTGTTAAATGGGGAACGCTATTTACGTACCTGTAATCCAAATGACAGTTACGCAGAAGCAAGGCCGGATTGCCGGTGATTGATCATACAGGATATTCCAATAAAGCGCATAATGAATTAAATGGTTAATTATGTATAGAACTTTACTATTCCTGGTCATTTTGCTAGGTTCATCAAATAGCCTGAAGGCACAGATCTTCGTGCGCCAGCTGGCAAATGGCACCAACGACGGTTCTTCCTGGCAAAATGCCTTTACAGATCTGCAGGATGCCCTGGCGGTTGCTACCGAAGGCGAGGAAATTTGGATTGCCAAAGGTATTTACACACCTGTTCTTTGTGATGGGGCTTGTGATAACAACGACAGAAATGTTTCATTTGAGGTAGGTGAAGGCATTAAACTCTACGGAGGGTTTGAAGGCAATGAAAGTAGTCTGGAGCAAAGGGATTGGGAAGCAAATAAAAGCATATTAAGTGGAGACATTGGAATTGGCGGTGATGATACGGACAATAGCTTTACCCTGATTGAAATGAGCAACGTGACTGAAAATACAATCATTGACGGCATAACCATTACCAATGCAAATGACAACGGATCTTTTTCTCAAAAAGCCGGCGGAATCTACATTTTTGCCGATGCCAATGACAATGCCAGTCCCCGGATAGAAAATTGCAGTATTGTCAACAATTTTGGAGAGCGTACGGGTGGAATTAAAATTACTACGGCTAATAATGCCAATATTCGGTCTCAGTTCAAAAATAACAGGTTTGAAAATAACCGGACAGCCTCATCGGTAATTGGCTCAGGCGGCGCTGTCAATGTTAATGTTGGTCAAGGTACTGAGCTTGACGTAAGTTTTTTGAATTGCTCCTTCATAGCAAACGTAGCCGGCAGTAGTGGTGGCGCTATCAGCATTAATGTAACCAGTATTTTTTCAGACGTTGGCACTGATAATTTACTGGCTGTTATCGACAGTTGCCATTTCGAAAATAACCAGGTTGTATCAACTTTCGAAAGAGGGGCGGCAATATATATCCGCGGCCTTGGAATAGGTTCAATGCAAAGCCTTGTTCGCAATTCCACGTTCATTGGAAATCAGTCAAGCGAAGACGGCGGCGCGATCGCTATTGAAGGAGGAAAAGACAATTTTTCATTGACCAGTAAAATATTCAATAACCATTTCCTTGAAAATACTGCAGGTAAAAATGGTGGCGCATTAATGTTACAATCCTTTTTTAATGATGAATTTAAGGTGGAAATCGCCAACAATATTTTTGATAGTAACCAGGCCCAGTCATTCGGAGGTGCCATATTCAGCAATTCATCCGACAATCAGGGAAATGACAAAAATGTTGATGTGATCAATAATACCTTCTCAAACAACATTGGCTCACAGGCAGGGTTAGCCATTTACAACAGTCAATTCAATGGTTTCAACGAAATGGATGTTGTCAATAATATTTTTGCCGAAAATGCGAACAGCGGAGATGATGTAATAGGTAATAATGGCGGTACAGTTACTATGAGCAACAACCTGATAAAAGCAGGGCTACCAGCCAATGTTACTGACAACGGCAATAACATTTTCACCGACCCTGAATTCTTTAACATTAATCCTGGCGATTTCCATCTACGTACCTCTTCTCCTGCCATCAATAGTGGCGACAACAATGCAGTACTGGATGATGCCCCATTTGATTTTGACGGAAATTTAAGAATACGTCATGAGACGGTCGATATGGGTGCTTATGAAACCGGCGCCATATTTGTCGACCAAAATGCCACCGGTAATAATAACGGCTTATCCTGGCAGGATGCCTTTGTCGACTTACAATCCGCCTTAGCTGCCACAAAATATAACAAGGAAATATGGGTGGCCCAAGGAACTTATTTCCCCACCACCTGCCAGGATGATTGCACGGAAGAAGAAAGGGCCATTTCATTTTTTGTACCTGATAGTGTCAGGTTATTCGGCGGTTTCAATGCCACCGAAAACGAACGTGAACAGCGAAACTGGGAGCAAAATAGCACAATACTCAGCGGCGATATTGGGGTGGAAAATGACAGTACGGATAATACTTATTCTGTCATTATGATGCAAAATTCGACTCCCGGTACAACAATAGATGGTTTTATTATTGAAAAGGGACATGCCGACGCCAGTGGCATAGATGCCATCGGCAACAGCGGTGGCGGGGCAATTAATGTTGAGATTCTAAGTGGCCTATCAGCGGAGGTACAGGTACATCTTTCTAACTTAATAATACGAAATAACTTTGGTGGTGGCGGTGGAGGCATAAGGATGAGGGTCATCTCGGGTGTATTATCTCCACAATTCAATAATATATTGTTTGAAAATAATAGTTCCTCGCTTTTAAATGTAACAAGCTTCGGAGGGGCTGTCATGTTATCCAGTAACAGCCTGACAGCATTTAATCCGGCCTTTCTTAATTGTATATTCAAAGGAAACCGATGCGGTAATGATGGAGGTGCCTTAGCAACGCTGCTTGGCAATAATAGCGGGAATACGATCTCTACTTCAATGCGCATTGACAGTTGTGTTTTCGAAAATAATGTTGTCGCCGGCGTAAATTCTCGTGGTGGCGCTATCTATAGTCGTATAACAGCCAATGTCGCCACCCAAAATATAATAAGCAATACCCTGTTTGAGAATAATAGAGCGGAAAGTCACGGGGGAGCCGTATTTGACAGAGCAAGCTTTGCCCCAGCCCTTTCCTCAAACCTTTATATCAATTGCACATTCAACAACAATGAAACAGATCAGGATGGAAGCGCCATATATATCAGAGGCTCCCAGGAAGCTACAAATGACTCGAGGATAATTAACAGCATTTTTAATAGTAACAAAGCACAATTACGCGGTGGGGCAATTTTTAGCCAGGGATCAATAACGGGAGACGGAAATAATCTGGGTGTTTGCATTCCCCAAATTATCAATAACACATTTTACAATAACGTTGCCGATACTGAGGGCAATAGCCTGTTCAACGAATTTGCTTCACCAGTGATAGCCAACAATATCATTTGGGGAGCCGAGGATCAGATTGGCAACAACAATGCCACGCCTTCTCTTTTAAACAACATTATTGAAGGCGGATACAGCGGCACGGGAAGCCAGGTCATTACCATAGATGAGGACCCCCAATTGGTCAATACAGACGCCGCAGATTTTAGCGTTTCTCCATGCTCCCCGGCAATAAATGCCGGTGATAATGATGTCATCCCGGAGACCAACACCGAACTTGATTTCAATGGAAATGAAAGGGTATTTGACGAAATTGTAGACATCGGCGCCATTGAATGGAATGGCGTTCCGGAACGACTTGATAGCATCGGGTTTAGTGTCACCCACCCATCATTCGAATCGGCTTGTGATGGCCAAATTGAAGCCGAACCTTTCAGAGGCACCCCTGATTACAGCTTTCTTTGGGATACTGGGGAAACTACAAATTCAATTGACGCGCTATGCGAAGGTACATACATTTTAACAGTGACTGATGCCCTGGGCTGCCAGTTCACCGATTCTGTTGAATTGATCGCCATACCCAATACATTACCGGAAATTACAAGTGATTCGATCGTCACTGCCATTGAAGACCAACCCTATGTTTACGCCATTACAGCACTGGATCCGGATACCGGGGACGCATTGGCGATTATTGTGGAAAACCTTCCGGACTGGCTTGAATTAACAGATAATGGTGATGGCTCCGCTACACTTTCCGGTATACCCGAAAATGATGATGTGGGATTTTATAACATTACCATTATTGTAAATGACAGCCGGGGAGGAACAGATGAGCAGGCATTTGACCTGGAGGTAATAAATGTAAATGATCCTCCGGAATTTACGAGTATACCTGACACGATCGCCTTTGTAGGCACGCAATACATTTACACTATTGAGTCTCTGGACGTCGATGAAAATGATGTATTAAGTATCACCATGCCTTTTGTCCCCGGCTGGTTAAGTTTTGAGGATTTAGGAGATGGCACCGCAAGTTTATCCGGTACTCCTCAACTTGAAGATGTTGGCACTTATGCTATCTCTCTCATTGTTACCGACCTTTCAGGGGCTAATGATCTGCAATTTTTCAATTTGGTGGTTATATCTGACAATGAAACACCGGAATTTACCAGCATCCCAATAACCAATGCAACAGTGGGTGAAACTTATAGCTATGAAATCAGCGCAACAGACGCCGATGGCAATGCCCTGGAATTCTCAATGCCTTTTGTGCCCGGATGGCTCAATTTCACTGATAATGGAGATGGCACAGCCTTGTTGGAAGGTATCCCTCAGTCTGGCGATATTGGCAACTATACCATACAAATCCTGGTAGAAGATGAATCAGGTGCTACCACCAATCAGAATTTCGAAATTATTGTCTCAGATCCGACTAATGTAAACACTCCACCTCAAATTAGCCCCGTTATTCTTGAAACACAGGAAGACCAGACCCTAATAATCACGCTTAACGACTTTAAAGCCGGATTTGCCGACAACGAAAATGACCCGATAGGAAAAATATACATAGAAACGCTTCCCACCAACGGCATACTGACATTAAATGGCAATCAATTGTTCCAGGGTACCACAATCGATACGCAATCGGCATTTGAATTCATCTACATTCCAAACGATGATTTTAACGGCACAGACCAGTGGTTATGGAATGCAGACGACGGTAAAGTGAAGGCCGAAGATGAGGCATTGTTAACGGTTGTCGTCAACCCGGTAAACGATGCGCCCACTGCTTTAGATCTTGATAATCAAACAATTGCAGAAAACGCATTGGTAGGTGACCTGGTTGGAATTTTATCTACGCAGGATGTTGATCTGGATGATTTGCATACCTACTTTTTTTCAGGCGCCAATACTGATGACGCATCTTTTTTCAACATCGAAAACGACAGGCTTGTTCTGGCGCGGCCATTAAATTTTGATCAGCAAAGCACCTATGAAATTCAAATTACAGTTGAAGACTCAGCAGGTGCCAGCTTCATCGCCATTTTTACCATCGCAGTTGAACCAGTTGAAAATGAATTAGTCGCCAATGCCATTACACCTAATGGAGATGGTAAAAACGATGAGTGGCTCATTCCTGAAATTGAAAATTGTAACAGTTGCAAAGTTGAAATCTACAATCGATGGGGACAATTGATTTACAGTTCAATAGGGTATAACATTCCATGGGATGGTCACTTTAACCAGGAAATTTTACCTACCGGCACCTACTATTATTTAATTGATTTTAATGGTGAAAGAACAAAAACGGGAACAGTCTCTATTCTGAAATAAAAGCTACAATTATGAAAAAACATTTTCTGAATTTATGTGCTCACCTCCTATGGTCCGGTTTAATGCTTTGTCCGATGCAGATGGTCTTCGGGCAGGAACAATTTCAGCAAACCCAATTTATTTACAGCGCATTTGCCATCAACCCGGCATTCTCAGGAGTAGAGGATGTAATCAATGGGCATACGGGTTTCAAAAGAATGTGGGCCGGTTTGGATGATGCACCAACAAATTATTATGCAGGTATCCAAGGAAGTATCAGCAGTTTTAAAAATGCTATGTCAGAAAAAAGGACGCTCAGACGAAGCAATGAGCGGTTTTATAAAAAATTAACCAACCAAAAAAACGCCTTAAGCCATGGATTGGGTGCTTACCTGTCATTTCACAAGCAGGGTGCATTCAATAAATTCAGCGGGTATCTGTCTTACGCCCTGATCTATGGTTTATCCAATGATTTTAAAATCTCAATGGGACTGGGAACACAATTTACCCGGCAAAAATTCAGGCAGGATTTCGTTGTGCTTAATAATCCGGACGATGATGATGTTTATCTGAACTATCTCAATGGTGCCGGAGATATGTTTGGTATGAACCTAAATGTGGGAGCGATGATTTATGGCAAAAATCTGTTTGTCAGTTATGCCATTCATCAACCAATGAAGATTACATCAAATACCAACGACAATCAAATCATTGATCCCGGGATGTTCCATTACATGATCGCGGGGTATAATATAACAATAAATCACTCCTTCACCCTTCAACCATCAGTTTTGCTTCAGTACAATGAACATTATGAGCTTTCGCAGCATTATATGGCCAAGGTAAAATACAGGAATTTATTTTGGTTAGGCAGCGGCTATCGCCTAAACGATGCCATTTCAGCCATCATCGGTTTTAGTAGCCGGAATGGACTCCTATTTAGCTATGCCTATGAATATCACGTTGAAAACATAGGATACCAATCCAACGGCAGTCATGAACTTACTATTGGCATGCGTATTTTCCGTGATCATGTAAGTGAACCTTTTTTGTGGTAACTCCCAATGCTTAAAATTGATACGCTTTATCAAACCATATCTTTTCCTGGCCCAACTACTAATTCCTTTTCTTACGTTATCTCAGCATGATCAGGATAATATTAATCGTGAATATTTAATCACCAAATTACCCCAATTCATCAACTCCAACTATGAAGAAAGCAAACCATTCCTGACACACAGTGGCAATCAGTTATTTTTTGTCCGATCGTATTATCCGGAGAATGTGGGTGGAGAAAATGCCGGTGAAGATATTTGGATGTCCCAAAGGGGTACTAATGGCCAATGGTCTTTACCAACCAATCAATACGGCCAATTGAATGATGAAGAAAATGATATCATTGCCGGCATAAAGGAAGGAAAATATTTAACATTACAGCTCCTAAGCTATAATAATGGCCGACAGCAACGGTCTATAAAATTGGCTAAGCGCGTTATGCATCCATTGCTTGAAACAGCGCCAATTCCACATTCGTGGCAGGGCATACAAATCCCAATTCGTCAATACCATGATTTTTACCTGCATCCTTCTGAAAAGTATTTGTTGATGGCCATTGAACGTTATGATGGATTGGGTAAGGAGGACCTGTATGTTTATTTAAATAATGGAAAAACTTGGGAAGGCCCCATTCATCTAGGTGGTCAGGTCAACGGCAAAAATATAGATGTGGCACCTTTTTTAACCGGTGATGGCACACGCTTGTACTTTAGCAGTGACAGAGACGGAGGACAAGGTGGTATGGACATATGGTATGCAGACAGATTAGATGATAGCTGGAACAACTGGACCGCCCCGCAAAACATGGGACCACCTGTCAACTCTGAATTTTTTGACTGCTACTTTTACGAAAATAATGCCGGTCAGGCCGTATTTGCCAGCAACAGAAATTCAACTTTTGCGGATTTGTACATTGTCGAGCAAAAACCGAAGGAATTACCACCAACAATAGCACAGGCAAAACCTAATGATAACCCGGTTGACCAAAATAACCGGACCATCAAATTTTTTACCTACGAGGTGTTTTTTAACCATGATCAGTATATCCCAACCCAGGAAGAGAAACAATCATTAATAGATTATATACATGATCTTATTGACAAGCAGATTATTTCCATGATTATAACAGGTTATGCCGATGAAACGGGATCTTACAATTACAATCGGGAACTTTCGGGAAAAAGAGCTTCAAATGTCGCTGCCATTCTTCGATCATTATCTATCAACAGCCTGAAAACTGACATTAAAGGCCTTGGTGAATACACGCAACAATCAGGAGAACTGAAAGCCCTGGCAAGGAAAGTAGTAATTACTGGACAATACAGGTGAACCAAGTGCTTGAAAAATAGAACTTTTAATATGATTGTGTTTGTTTAAGTTATAAATCACTTCGTTAGTTGAATAGAAAACAAAAAATTAAGTTCGAAGTGTAGAAATGCGCATAAATATAATTATCCTTTCCTCCCTCCTAACTATTGTCCGTTGTAAGTTGAGTCAAGCGATCGAAAGGCCATATATCAAAGAGGCTGTCTCAACCTACTTTTGAGACAGCTTCTTTAATTTTCATTTAAATCACCATCCGGGGTTTTGCTCAATTTTATCATTTTGAGCCATTACACTGGTGGCTATGGGGAAAAGATAGTGTTTGGCCGGGTCAAATATCCTATTCTCGTAAGGTGAACCCTGATAAACATCTAAATATTTTTCGCCGTTGACCGTAGTTGTCGTTACCTGGGCATCTGGGTAATTTGCCAAATCGCTATCTTCAAGTCTCATCCCAAGCACACGCTTTGTCAAATATTCCCCTTTTTTCCAACGAACAATATCATCATATCGAAATCCTTCAAAAGCCAGTTCCACCCTCCTTTCACGCCTGATTTCCACCAATAGAGCAGATATTCCCTCATTGGCATACTTCGGATCCAAATCGACCGTAGTGGTAAGAGGTGGCATACCAACTCTTTCTCGTAATTCATTGATGCTTATATCTAAGTCCCCTTGAGTTAATGTACCAAGTTCTGCCAGTGCCTCCGCATAGTTTAGATAGACCTCTCCAAGTCTAAACAGAATGGCATCATTCTCTTCCTTACCAAATCCCTTCGGTATTTCAGCTTTATCATAAAATTTGATCATCGTGTACCCTGTAGAGGATTTAAACCCTCCTGACATACCACTAAACCTTGGGTATGGTCCCGCATCAAAATCAGATTGGGTCATGTACTTCTCCGCGTCATCGGGGTGTAAAGTAGTCTGACGTAAACGTGGATCACGGTTGGTGTGTTCTACCTGAAGGTTGGTATTGCCGGCATATAATACTGACAATTGAATTGGCAGACCATCAGTACACAAATAATCTTCAACGAGGTCCTTTGTCAATCCGTTAGTTCTTGCCCGCTGATACCCGTTTAACCTGTGCCCGTTTACACCCGTCACATATCTTCGATAGGCAATTACCTCGGGGTTATTATTGAGATCAACCTGTCTGAACAACATATTGTAGTCATTTTGAGGATCATTCGTGGAGTATAACGCAAAATTACCATCGTCCATGATCTCTTTGGCGGCATTGACCGCTTCCTGAAGCCATATTTCATGCCCACTGCGGTTATGGTATTTCCTATGTGTACCCTCATACAGCGAAATCCGTGCTTTGAGAGCCAAAGCCACCCAGCGGCTAAACCTACCCTCCATTTCCCAGCTGGCGGGAAGATTGGCTATCGCAAAGTCCAGATCCTCCAATATCTTTTCCATAACCATATCCCGAGAATCCCGGGGGGCCGTAAGTTCTGCTGATTCGATGTTTAATGGTTCTTCAATCCACGGCACACCTCCAAACCGCTTCACCTTATCAAAATAAAACCAGGCCCTGAATAACCTCGCTTCACCCACGTATTTGTCAATAATCTCTTGTGATATTGGCGTCTTATCATAATTGGCCAGGCCATAATTTATACGCCTTAAAAGCCCCCAACGCCATCCTTTCCTCCCGGGATTAGCATCAACAACATGTTGTCCGGAGGCAACTATTGCATATTGGTTTAACGCACCGTTTAAAGGTGCGCCATTGTCACTCTGACAGTCTTCCCAACTCATTCCATTAAAACCGGAACTCCAGGCACTATTGAAATGCCCCAATAAAAACGAGTAAGACCCATTATTTCCTGCTTCCTCATAGATGCCCTTGTTATAAATATCCAGGGACGCCTCAGAAGTCCAATATGTATCGTTTACCAATGCAGCCTGGGGCGTTCTGTCCATGAATTCATCATTACACGAAAATGTCATACACGACAAGAATATCGCTATAATTATTTTATTATAATTTTTCATCATTCAAGTCTTTAAGTTTAAAAAGTCACGTTAAAACCTACAGAATAAGACCTCATATATGGGTAACCCAAATGACTGGCACTTCCACTTCCTAAATTAAGTTCGGGGTCAATAGGCTTTGAGATTTTCGAATACTCCCACAAGTTTTGACCGCTTACATATATTTGGAAGTTCGAAATGCCAAATTTGTTAGTCAATTGAGATGGGAGGTTATAACCCAGCGTAAGTGCTTTAAGCCTTATATAAGCCGCATTTTGTATGTACCTGCTTTGAACCTGCCTGTTTTTGCTGGACCTGGCTAGTGGACGGGAGAAATAGGCATCCCGGTTATCTTCACTCCATGAATCGGTAATAAAGTGTTTTTGTACCTGGAACCATTGCGTAGAAAATGGCCAGAAAGCTCCCATGCCTGGCCAATAGTCACGCTTGCCTACACCCTGAAAGAATATATTGACAAAGAAGCCTTTGTAGTCCATGTCGGTTGTCAAACCAAAGGAATATCTCGGCGTGGTATTGCCAATAATTCTTCTGTCACCAGGGTTTTCGGTGGTATTATCTCCGATAGTAATTTCTCCATCTCCATCCAGATCGGCATATTGAATGTCGCCAGGAGCCCAAACCGCATCTATTCTTGTTTGAGTGGGTGCATTGTCTACCTCAGACTGGGTCTGGAAAATACCCACAGTCTCATACCCCCAGATCTCACCTAATTTTTGCCCTTCATAATAGTCTCCCAATGCTCCTGTCTCATTCAAATATTTGGTTATTTCGGCAGAATTATCAGACATTACAAACCTGACGCCCAAATTAAGGCCGTTGTTGAAATTTTCGTTCCATTTTACAGACATTTCCCATCCTTTGGCCTCAAGCTCCGCACCATTTTGCCAAGGTGCACTCGCCCCCAGTACATGGGGATAGGATACTTTGATAAGCATATCAGATGTTGTACGTTTATACCAATCAAAAGAGGCTTCGATTTTTCCGTTTAATAGTGCAAAGTCAACTCCGAAATTCAGCGTTGTCGCTTTTTCCCATGTTAAAGAAGGTGAAACCAGCCCCGGAGGATTGATGTACAAATCCCTTGTGTCGCTAAACAGGTAATTCCTGGTTTGTCCTGAACCCATGCCCGGAACAGCAGGATAATATTGCTGTGATCCACTGATGCTTATTGACTGATTTCCCAGCGTACCATACGACCCCCTCAGTTTTAAATCACTAAGAAAATCCGAGCTGGAATTCATAAATGACTCTTCGGAAACTCTCCAACCCAATGAGATCGAGGGAAAGAATCCAAATGTATTTTCGGGAAATCTCGAACTGCCATCATACCTTCCGTTGAAGGTTATCAAATACTTGTCTTTATAGCTAAAATTGAACCTGGTGAACACCCCTCGTAAAGACCACTGGGTCTTGTTATTGGATGTTTCTTGTTCGCCTGTGGCAAGTCTAAGTTCCCCTTGGTCAGGATTGATTAAGTCATATCTTCGTGCACTAATCCAGGCCTGATCACTAAATTCCTGGTTAAATCCCAAAATGGCCTTAACGGAAAAATGATCCCATATTTTGCTATCATATTGGGCATAGGCATTGAGTACATAATGATTTCTATCATTGGAGCTTTCATGAATGTAATCATTCGTTGTTTCTCCCAGGTCAGTGGTGAAATCTGATCTCAGGAAAGTAATTCTTTTCTTATAATTGGAAGCACTGTTTCTATAAATATTGTAAGTAAAATCACTAACAACTGAAAAGTTGTCATTAATTGTAGCCGTAAGACCAGTACTCAAAGACACCAGGTTCACCTGACTTCTATTCCTTCCCCCCAATTCAAGGTAAGTGGCGGCATTTTCAAAATACATTCCCTGATATAGGGGATCATCTCCCGGATATTCGGTTGGCAGTGTTCTTGGTGTTGAAAAGACCAAAATATTGGCGGGCCTTTCGTCTCCCTTATAGACAAAGGGACTTACTTTCTGGTTTCTATTGTAGTTTATTTTAGCCCTGGTTTCTAACCATGAAGAGGTTTGATCCTTTACTGCCAGAGAGATGTTCACTTTTTCGTAGCTATCTGCCTCTCCTCTTTTAATAAGGCCTTTTTGATTAGAATAACCTAAAGAAGTGTAATAGGTGGTTCTGTCGTTCCCTCCTGATACACTTAAGGAGTGCATCTGTGTAGGGGCATAGTCATTGAACATTTCTTCTTTCAGGTTGGTATAACCATACCATTCAAAGCCACCATTTACAACATCCCAGGCAGGATTATTCGCCGGATCTTCGAAATGTGCCTTCATTCTTTCTAAAGTATGGTCAGAATACAAAAAGCTACCGTTATAGTTGTTTAATGCCTCATTTACAGCTATGGCTTGCTCATAAGAGTTTTCTATCACATCCGGTACAATTGTTGGTTTGGACCATATAAACTGCTCGTTGAGGGTAATACGTGTTTTGCCGCGATCACCACTTTTAGTAGTAATCAATACGACACCAAATGCTGCCCTCGCACCATATATCGCCGCAGCTCCGGCATCTTTCAAAACCGTAACGCTTTCAATGTCATTTACATTGATTAGGTTAGGGTCAATCTCCACTCCATCTACCAAAATCAACGGTCCCCCACCATTAATGGAAGTAAATCCTCTAATATTGAAATTAGCAGATTCTCCAGGGGCACCATTTCGGGTAGTTATATTAAGATTGGGAATGACACCCTGCAAAGCAGTGGAAACGTCTACCAAGGGCCTGTTTTCTAAAACAGCGGCAGGAACTTGCTCTACGGCCCCCGTCAAATCTGCCTTTTTCTGGGAACCATACCCTACAACAATAATTTCTTGAAGAAATTCCAGGTCAGCTTTCATAACCACATTTATCTCATTGCGACCGGAGATCGATTCCTCCTGAGTTTTGTAGCCTACATATGAAAAAACCAATACCGATACATCCTCCGGAACTTGCAAGAGGTAATTTCCAATGGCATCTGTAATGGTTCCAATGGTTGTGCCTTTTCCTAAAACATTTACTCCAGGTAATCCCTCACCGTTTTCATCGGTTACTTTTCCGGTAATTGTTTTACTGTCTAAGAATTGTGTTTCAAATTCCTGAATAAGTCCATTACTTTTTTCCTTCAGAACTATGTGAATATTTTCATCAATTCTTTTAAAGTTAACATTAGCTTTTTTGGCAATTTTTTCCAGTATAAAGCCCAAAGATCTATTTCGAGCTTTTATGGATATTATTTGTTCTTTTAAGAGGAAGTCGGTATTATAAGTAAATCTAAATGCTGTTTTTTCTTCAATCTGCTTAAAGGTTTCAATAACTGTCTTGTTATTTATATGCAGATCAAGCTTGATTTCATAAACGCTTTTACTTTGTGCTGAAATGTCTTTTGCATCTAACAAAGTAATGAACAGGGTTTGGAGAAAAATCCCGTAAAAGAATAGTTTTGACATGAAGAGAATTTTTCTTGGTAAATCATATTTCATATATTTATTAAGTTTTTAGTGAAATAATAATGTTTGCTAAAAACCCCCTTTCAAAGTGTATTCTGCTGCCAAACTGAAATACGCTTCGGTTAAGGGGCTGTTTTAATGTCAGCCGGAAAATCATTAGTTCCGGCTGATTTAACTTGAATTGAAGTAGCTCATCATACTTATTTGATTTGTTTTGTTATCAATACCTCATTTGCGTTGATTGCGTAGTCAAATTTGGATGTATAACTAATCCCATCTAGTACCCGCTCCAGGGATGCATTTTGGTATTCCCCAGTATATCTCCCAGTAATTTTCATACCCTGGTCCACCTTTATTTTAACACCATACCATTTTTCAAGATTGGAAAATATGTCTTCGATCTCCATATCCTTAAACACGAGAATACCATCCTTCCATCCGAATACGCTTTTGCTATCAAAATTTGTTTTTGTGATTGCTTTATCCTTCCTATTATAGACCCCCATATCTTCCGGAAACAAAATGTCAGATTCACCATTTTCATTAGCTATTTTGACTTTTCCTGTGAGTACAGATACACTAATCGTTTTTTCATCTTTATAAGAGCGAATATTAAAGGAAGTTCCCAAGACCTTTGTCTTTAGTTGCCCCGATTGAATAATGAACGGTCTTTCCACATCTTTTGCTACCTCAAAAAAAGCCTCCCCTTCAAGTTCAACTTCTCTTTGATTTTTATTAAACGGTTGTGTATATATTAATTTGCTACCTGTATTCAGCTTTACAATGGTCCCATCGGGTAAGCCAATTGTCTTTTTTTGTCCAAGAACAGTGGTTTTGGTAACAGTGTGAACCGGCACATCAAGATAATCTTCCGAATTCGTGCGGTTAAAAAAATAGACACCTGCTAAAAGTAATAAGATAAAGGAAGCTGCTAAGCCCCCTATCCAATTTGGCGCTAAGAAAGCTGAGTTATTTTTTGATCTGGCACTTCTATTGTGTTGTAGTATATTCTCTAATATCTGATGGTTCCGGCTGTCAGAGAATTTATGCTTGTGCTCATATTCAATAGCTTGCACAAGCTGGCGAGCGGATTCAATTACCGATCTTTTTTCCGGGTTTAACCTCGTCCATTCTTTCCAAAAATGATCAGACTCAGGGTTAGGTGCTATTACCCAATTCACAAAATGCTCATCCTTTAAAAACTGTTCTATCGTATATTCCTTATACTTCATATATTCAATTCCATTAAAACATTCCAGGAATACCACTTGTTTCTCCTGCTATATATATGTGACATTAGGTTTCGAAATGACCATAGCCAAAGGAAATATTTATATTAATTCCATTATTTAAGCTCAAAGATTGCGAGTATCACAAAAAAACCATCTAAATATTATTGATATCATGTTTTGTAAAATATGGCTTTTACACCAAACTACTACAGACTGGGGGTTGCAGCCGCGTCCTGAACTTTTGTAAAAAGGATTTTGGTAGGGGGTTAAAGAATGCCCTGTACAAAAAGAATTGATATCAACTTATCCTTGTGAGATTCGAGGAAACTTGAAAGAGATGAAATGGCCCGGTACACCAGGGCTCTTGTCGACTTTACCTTCCCTGTTTGCATCATATCTGCAATTTGCTGATAGCTCATTCCCTCATAAAAATACAACAAAAGGGCCTCCCGCTGGAGGGGTGGGAGTTGATTCAAATATTTTTTGATCAGTTTTTTTTGGTCCTTGGAGAATTGTTCATTAATAAGCTTAATTTCATGAGAAACATTTATCAAAAAATCCTGATCTCCATCAAAATTTTCTCTAAATGCCAATCTTCCCTGTTTTTTCAACTCCCGAAGGAGTTTATACCTAAGTGACTTGAATAAATAAAATTTTACAGATACAACTTTTCCTAAACTTTTTCTCCTATTGATCAAATCAATAAAAAGATCCTGAATGCAGTCTTCTACAATTTCCCGTTTAACCGTAAATTGACATCCATAATTAAAGAGCTTATCAGAATAGTTGCGGTAAACGATGATGATGGCTTGCTCGTTACCATTTTTGAACTGCTCCCAAATTTCCGATTCACTTTTCCATCCAACTGAATAGGGATATGCACTTTTATCCTCAAAAAAACGCAGTTGCCTCCAATTTAAGCCTTGGTCCGGTTTTTTATTATCGTCGTAGGACATTATTTATAGCGTAAGCGTTGCCATATCAATTTCACTTAAACTATCTTCAAACCTTAAAGAATATCAAATATCTAGTTTAAACATGTTAAAAGTATTGGAATAATCAAAATCCATTGCCAATAAAGTATTTTTATCTTGTTGATTTGTAATCCTTCACAAAACTAAACTGTCTAGAAATCAAATAAATCTATCTGTTTTGAAATTGCAAACAAGATGAATTCATGACTTATTAACAAAATACAGAAACTTACGATAACCGTATAAGATTCAGCAGCAGGTAAGTATGCCATCGAATTGACTTTAAAGACAGTTATTCATTCATGGATTTAAGGATTGACATGGAATAAGGACGGCTACCAATACTCGTCGCCCGGTTTTTGTTCGGTTTGCTTCCCATTTCATAGATAAGATTTCCTCCCGCCACAATACTTTCATGCCTCAGATAGGCCTTATCATACAGTTCACCGTTCAACCAGACTTTTTGAATATACATGTTTTTATCCGATAGGTTTTTGGCTGTAATCGAAAACTTCCTCTTGTTGGGCAAATTTAGGGTTACTTTAGGTATGCTGGGGCTGCCAAATACGTATTCACTGCTACCAGGGCAAACCGGATAAAATCCCATGGCACTGAATATATACCAGGCTGACATTTGTCCGCAGTCATCATTCCCAGCTAGTCCATCCGGGGAGTTATCAACCAGGTTATTCATGATCTGATGGATTCTCTCTTGCGTTTTCCAGGGTTTTCCTGCATAGTTGTATAAATAAGCAATGTGGTGACTTGGTTCATTGCCATGTGCATATTGCCCAATTAAACCCACCATGTCTTCCACATGTTCGTACTTATCGGTATCCAGATTTAATTCAAAAACAGAATCAAGTTTTTCAGTAAATTTATCTTCACCTCCCATAAGGTTGATCAAACCATTTACATCGTGGGGGGCATACCAACTGTATTGCCACGAGTTTCCTTCAGTAAAATCCCCTCCCCCCAAGGTGCTGGGATTAACCGGATCGAAATCTTTTCTCCATGACCCATCAGCATTCTTACCTCTCATAAATTTAACAGATGGGTCAAACATGTTTTGATAGTATTGAGAACGTTTCGCAAAGGTTTTATGGTCCAGCGGTTCTTTTAAACTATCAGCCATCATGCAAATGGTCCAGTCGTCATAGGCATATTCTAAAGTTTTTGATACCGAAGAACCGCTATGCTGGTCAATGGGTATATATCCTCTGTTCATATAGAACTTCAGTTCTCCATAATTTTCATATGTTGCGCTGGATTTTATTGCATTGTATGCTTTTTGCGTATCAAATCCGCGAATTCCTTTTGCATAAGCATCCGCAATTACCGGTACGGCATGATAACCGATCATGCACCAGGTTTCATTTGCATGGAATGACCATATCGGTAGAATGCCATGCACACTCTGTTCCTGGTGAGCCAACATTGATTTGATCATATCGATAGTTCTTTCGGGCTGAGCAATGGTAAACCACGGGTGAAGGGCCCGATAGGTATCCCAAAGAGAAAAAACCGTATAATTGGTGAAACCTTCTGCGGAATGGATGTTCTGATCAATGCCTCTATATTGGCCGTCAACATCCATATAAGTTACCGGAGCAAGTAAGGTATGGTACATGGCAGTATAAAAAATTTCTTTATCCCGGTCTGTACCTTCTATTATGATTTTATTCAGCTCATTTTCCCATTGTTTTCTGGCCTTGGACCTGATCTTGCCAAAGTTCCAATCAGGTATTTCGGATCTTAAGTTTTTTAAGGCCCCATTGGTACTTACTCCGGAAAGCGCAACTTTGACCATTATCGTTTCATTTTCTTTTGTATTGAAATCAAAGTGTGCCTTCAATCTCTTTCCACTCATATGCGGATAATTTTCGACGTATGATCCACGAAATCCAAAGCCCTTATATTTTATTTGTTCATCTTCATCCAGCAATCCGTAGTTCTGAAAGGGCCGAGAAAACTCGATAGCAAAATATACGTACCGATTAGGAGCCCAACCCTTTGTTTGACGGAATCCGGTAAGGGTCATATTATTTTCTACCCTTAATTCTGACCAAATAACTTTACCGTCGTAATTATGCATACTAGTTGTAAGATCCAATATAATATGTCCCTGATCGGACTCCGGAAAGGTATATTTGTGCAACCCTACCCGATTAGATACTGTCATTTCTGCCTTGATGTTATAGTCTTTCAAGTCTACGGTATAATATCCGGGAGACGCACTTTCAAATTCATGGTCAAACCTGGAGCGAAATCCTGAGTCCGGGTTTGCCTCACTTCCCCGCTTCATTTTTAATGTTCCAACAGTAGGCATAAGTAGAACATCCCCAAGATCAGAATGTCCGGTACCGCTAAAATGAGTGTGGCTAAACCCAACAATGCTTTGATCTTCGTATCGATACCCGGCTGACCAATGATAGGCTTCTCCACGGTCTATCAAAACATCTTTGATTCCTGTATCCGGCCCTAATTGGACCATACCAAATGGTACGGTAGCGCCCGGGTATGTGTGACCATCACCTCCAGTGCCAATAAACGGATTAACATATTCATACGGTGTCTTTTTTTCCGTAGACTGCTCATTTATTTGAGCCAGGACATAAAGCGACAACAAAAGATTAGATGCAAGAATAAGAGATAATTGCTTCATTTAACTAAACATTTTTCTTGCCGGACAAACTGAAGGGCAAGCAGTGTGAAAAATTGGACCTAAGAATAATTTGTAAAAAGCAGACTTAAGCCGTCACCCCCATAATGGGAGTGACGAGCATAAGTAAATAAATAATGATACATTCTTCAAACCAGATCCCTTGTAAACTGAAGGACAAGAGATAAGCTATTGAAATTAGTATCCGGGATTTTGCTCAAGACGTGGATTTTTGTCTATTTCTGCTTGTGGAATTGGTAAGTATTTATGTCTTGGATTGTATAATCTTGTTTCATGAACAAATTCACCAAAAGTAAACTGGCCATCATCTGAAACACCAGAGAACTCACCGTTTGGTCCGATTCTGACTCCTCTTAGTTCTCCATTGAGCACTTGTTCGGCAATACCCCAACGTCTTACATCAAAAAATCGATGATCTTCGAATGTTAATTCTATTCTACGTTCATGTCTAATAGCATCTCTCATTTCGTCTTGAGATTTTCCTGCTGTCAATGGAGGCATACTTACACTTGGCCTGGCCCTCACCTGGTTTACCGCATCATAAACAGATGCATCCGGACCAACCGCTTCATTTTGGGCCTCTGCATAGATTAACAGTATTTCGGCCAGCCTCAACTCTATCCAATTTGGACCCGCATTGGTGTCTTTGATATCAGCGTGATCTTCATCCATGTGTTTTCTTAGGTAATATCCGGTTTTAGTAGCATCCGTGGGATGTGAACCAATACCATCTACTCCTCCATGTCTGATCACCATTGGTCTTCCTCTCCACATCGTTCCATCGTGATTTACAGTCGCATAAAACCTTGGATCACGGTTTACATAAGGATTATTGGGGTCATAACCGGAACCAGGATCATCAATGGACAGACCGTTTGACATTTCATAAGCATCAACCAGGTTTTGTGACGGCGTCGTGCCCCCCCAACCATTATCATAAGAATCGGGATTATTTAATCTATTAATGTAAATCCCTCTTTCCTCAACTGCCGCGAAAGCGTCATATCCAATATCGAAAATGACTTCTGAATTGTATTCGTTTTCCTCATGGAATAATGTTTCATAATCAGGGAAAAGTGTATAACCACCGTTGTCTATAACCTCTTTTGCGGCAGCGGCAGCTTTCTCCCAAGACTCATCATATAAATATGCTCTGGCTTGCAATGCTCTGGCTGCATATCGTGTAGCTCGTCCTATATTGGCTGTGTTAGTATATTCACCCGGCAGCAATGAAAAAGCTGATTCCAAATCATCTATAATTAAATTTAGCGTTTCAGTGCGAGACGCCCTGGGAAGAAGCAAATCATCATCTAACTGCTGCGGGGTTGTTACTATTGGCACCCCTCCATATAGCCGGACTAATCTGAAATAGGACAATGCCCGAAGAAAATGTGCCTCTCCTGTCATTCTTTGGATCATCTCCTCATTATCAGGCGTTGTTTCAAAATCCGCAATTTGTTCAAAGAATACATTAGCCTTTCGAATATTAAGATATAGATCGGTCCATTGCCTTTCGAATGGTGCCGAAGCGGTCGTAATGGCCCCATCATTAAAAACATGCGACGAAGCCCATGTATACCCAACTTCAGCATCATCAGTTGCCCCTGCCAGATGATACCTTCCAACTATGCCAAAACCTGGGGACCAGTTCCATCCTGAAGGAATCCCTGCATAAATATCGTTTACAAATTGCTCGATGAGTACTGGATCAGACCAAACCTTCCCTTCATCAAACAATCCCAAGGGAGGTTTTTCCAAGAAATCATCCTCGCAACTCGAGCATATAACAATTAGTAAGAGAAGCATATAATATTTAATTACAGAATTTTTCATCTCTATCTTGTTTATTTTTTTATTGATATTCAAAATCATTTATCCAACATTAAAAGCTGATGTTCAGACTTACATTATAATTTCTCATTACAGGGTAAAAGCCAGCCCCTTGATTGTTAGGAGCGGAAGGATCAACTATGTCTAAATCACTCCAAGTGGCGAGATTAAATCCGGATACACCAAGGGTAACATCTTGTAATTTAAACTTCTCAACGATTTGAGCTGGCAATGAATAATTAAGCGTTACGGATTTTAACCTTAAAAAAGAAGCATCCTTTAGCCAAAAGGTCGAGACCTGGTCATTACTACTACCACGTCTCTGAGATAACCGAGGATACGTAGCGTTCGGGTTGTCGGCTGTCCAACGTTCTCTTACATGCCATTTTTGTATGCTGGCGTTATCGATAAAGGCTTTGGTAACTGTTGCATTTAAGTAGGTCGTGAAATCGTAAGACCCCTGGAACAAAACATCCAACGAAAAACCTTTGTATCTGCCTTTTAAGTTTAATCCAATCACACTTTTGGGTAAGGTATTGTTGTCAACAAGGACTCTGTCATCCAAATTCACAATACCATCTCCGTTAGCATCCATATATTTAATGTCACCCGGTTGATTGGCAATCCCCAGGTCCTGTCGGGGAGAGTTATCAATTTCCTCTTGTGACTGATAAAGACCGATTGCTTTTAGCATTAATCTTGTTCCCAGCGGCTGTCCTTCCAGGCTCCAATCTTCCCGAAGAGCCTCAGGCTCGCTCGTCTTGACCAATTCATTCTGGTTTCTTGTGAAATTAACTTCCCCTACGAATTCAACCGGCCCAAAATGATTCCTATGCCTGACCACCAATTCATAACCTTTGTTATCCACAGAGGCTAAGTTTTGCTCAGGTAGTTCTGCGCCTAAGGTAGCTGGTATTGCTCCTTGATCCGGAACTAAAATATCTGTAGTCCTTCTGAAAAAGTAGTCCGCCTCAAAATCGATCTTACCTCCAAAAAGTTCCGTATTGAGTCCAATATTTGTGGTAGTAGCTTTTTCCCAGGTAGCACTCGCATCAGGTATAGCACCATAAATTAAGCTAGAAACGCCGGTGGAGCCGTTAAAAACATAACCTGGCCCCTGTTGATAAAAATTCAAGAACCTGAATGCAGTGATCTCATCAAAGCCCAGTTTACCCCAAGACGCCCTGATTTTTAATTGGTCTATCCAGCTTACATTTCCAAAAAAGTTTTCTTGAGCCAAATTCCAACCCACAGAGAAAGCTGGAAAAAAGCCCCATCTTTCATCTTTCGAAAACTTCTCTGATCCCTCATATCTAAAGCTAGCCTCAAATAAATATTTGCCTTGGTAGCTATAATTTAGTTTTCCAACCATACCCTGGCGAACCTCTACAGACTCATCACCGGCATTACTTTGATCTGCTTTGTCCGCGCTGCCAGCGTTTAGCTGAGGCACCTCGGTACTGCTGAAATTGATCCTGCCTGCTGCAATTGACGAAGTTTTAAATTTTCGTTGGGAATATAGTGCGAACCCCCTAAAATCATGACCACCCTCTAAGCTTTTTTCATAGGTCAAGAAAGTCTCATATAGATCTAATGATACCGTCGATTGTGACTGGTTTAGGCTTGGGTTTCCAAATTGGAAACGTTCAAAAGTAAAAACTCCATCATTATCATTGTCCAGTAATTCATAATAAGCTAAAGGTGTCTGCCAACTTTTGGTTGTACTGCTTGTTCGGTCAAAGCTGTAATTCCCGCCCAGTGACATCCCTTTGATAGGCAACTTGTAGTTAAACCCAATTGTACTAGTGAAAAATTGTCTATCGTCTTTGGTGAAACCGGATTCGAATTGTCTTTGGATAGGATTGTCACCATTTCTGCCTCTACCCCACAAACCGTTGGAAAATTTGTCCTTATATATTGGCCACATTGAATAAAACGGACCAAAAATATCAGGCCCAGGTGCTACGCCTGGCGTATCTCTATCTTCGTATCTTCCTGCCAAATCAAATCGTAAGCTGAAATTATCGTTAATATCGAAATCCAGATTAGCTAGAAGATTGTATCTTTTATATGAAACGTTATTTACGATTCCGCTTTGATCCAGGATGCCGGAAGATATATAGTACCGGGCCTTTTCAGTACCGCCTCTCACTGATAAAGCGTATTGTTTTGTAACCTGGTTTTTTTTCAGACCGTTTTTTATCCAATCTGTATCGGGATATCGGTCACGGTCTGTGCTGTTCCTGTAGTTCTCAATAGCTTCATCGGAAAAAGCAGGTGCTTCACCATCATTCGCCCTCGCTTCATTAAATAATCTTGTGAAATCAAAGGAATTGGCAAATTCCGGTAGAACGGTCGGTCTGGCCCATCCCACATTGGTGGAGAATGAAAAAGTAGGTTTTCCCTCAACTCCTCTTTTTAAGGTGGTCAGGATTACACCATTCGCTGCTCTTACCCCGTATACTGAAGCAGATGCAGCATCCTTCAGAACACTAATACTGGCAATATCCATGGGATTGTAACCATTTAGATCCCGGTTTACTCCATCCACAAGAATAAGTGGGCTGGCATCATTTAATGAACTTTGACCCCTGATATTAAATTGGGTCCTGTCTTCACCAGGTTGTCCGCTTTGCTGCACACCAGAAAGACCGGTGATACGACCGATTAATGCATTGCTTACATTAGCGGTAGCGCTTAATTGCAAGTCTTTGGATTCGATAGCTCCAATAGAACCGGTGAGATGGGATTTTTTCTGAGTGCCGTATCCTACCACAACTATTTCTTCCAGTTCCCGGAGGTCAGGTAGCAGCTGTAAATTGATAACAGATTGATTTCCGACTGCTATTTCTTGTGTTAAATAGCCGGTATAACTGAAAATTAATATGGCACTATCGTCCACTTCAATAGCGTATTGGCCGTTAACATCCGTAATGGTACCTATGCTCGTGCCTTTCACAACAACATTAACTCCGGGCAACGGATCACCATTGTCTGAGGCTGTAACCTGACCTGTAACTTTAATCTTTTCTTCTATCACAGCCTTACCTTTCATTTCTGCAATATTATCTTTAACTCTGACAAGGATAAGATCATCCACACGTTTGAAACTGAGATCAGTTTCTTTAGAAATCTCTTTCAGCACATCACCAAGGCTTGCTTTTTTTGGAAGATCGATGAAAGCATCTCTATCAATCAATTTATCGTTTTTATAAGCAAAGGTGAATTTGGTCTGTTGTTCTATTTGAGGAAAAATTTTTCCGATATTGTGATTACCAGATTCTATAGTTACGTAAATCTTATATACACTTCTCGTCTGAGCAGATCCTGGCGAGGATGCAATTAGTACATTGACCAAAGCGGCCTGAAGGACTAATCCCCAAAAGGTAATTCTAGTCATACGTAAAATTTGTTTAAGTAATTTTGAATACATATTTTTAATAGTTTTAATTAAACAATTCGCTTAAGAAAAGTTTGATCGGAGTTTGAGGCCATTAAACTGATTTTAAGCGTTAAATTTCTCCAGTAATGCAACGTTAAACGTTGCGTTACTGGAACTTAGCTACTGTCTATAAGGGTTTTCATATTTAGAGTTGGGTTTAGTATAAGATGACTTTGTTCTCTTCAATTTTGTAATTGAACTTCAAAGTGTATTGCATAAATTCCAAGACCTTTTCGAGGGATTCATTTGGTTTAAACTGAGCCGTATATCCTTGTCCAACCTTTAATTCATTATTTACTTCGAATTCCACACCATACCATCTTCGAAGTTTTTCGATGATCTGATCATGAGAAGATCTGCTAAAAACAATGCGTGCGTCTTTCCAAGCCAGAATCTCATCAAGTGAGATATTTTCAGATTTGAAAGTTGTCTGATTTTTTTTGTTAAAAACAAACATTTGATTGGGGGTCAAAATCTCTGTTTTTGATGTATCAGACGCCAGATTCACACTTATTTTACCCGTAACTACCGCAACTTTCACATCGTCTTCAGAATCATAGGCAGTCACATTAAAAGAAGTGCCTAATACTCTTGTATCTACATTTCCGGAATGAATAATAAATGGTTTTTCTTTATTTTTGGTAACCTGAAAAAATGCTTCTCCTTCAAGAAAAACTTCTCTCAGAGAGCCCGAAAATGTTTCAGGATATTTAAAAGTGGTTCCTGAATTTAACTTGACAACCGTGCTATCAGCCAGGGCAATGGTTAGTTTGCGACCATTAGGCACAGTCTTGCTAACATAGCTAATTGCCGGTTTCTCAGAAAGGTCTTCATTTTCAGTCAGATGTTTAAAAAGAAAGGTTGATGCAAGCAGCAGGGTAATAGTTGCGGCTACTGCATAAATTGGCCAGTGTATTTTGATCCTCGTACTTTTTGATCCGTTTATTTCTTTTCTTCTTGCCAGTTCCTTGTTTATTCGGATAACCGCCGATTCTATTTTACTTTCCGGCAGCGCAACTTCAGCAAAGGTGAGCGATTTGCAAATTTCAGCAGCCTTTAAGATCTCAGCCTTTTTCTGCGGATGTTTTTCTATCCAGTCTTTCCAAAACCTTGTCGCATTATCATCAGTTTCCAGTACAAATTTTTGGAAACTTTCGTCTAATGCAAAATCCTCGATCGTGTAACTAATGTAATCCAATTGGTTTAAATATTTATAGTACTTTGTTATATTACTTATAGAGCGAATAGTCGAAATTAAATACTCACTTAAATGCAACTATTTATGATCAATGTTATTTATAGATTCTCATTTCGAACCTGACCAATCTATTTTTTTAGCCTGATCAATTGGATATAGTCGTCATTTTTACCAACCACAAGTCCAGAGTCCCATTGCCTCCCTAGTTTGATTGGTAATACATTTTTGACATCCCCCTCGACAATCAGACCGCTTTCCCGGGCACCAACAGCGGTAAAATTACCTTTGTTATCTCCTTTTAGAAGGAGACCGATACTTGCATCATTTCTTGTTGTTTCGACTTCCGAAGCATATAAGTTCCCCGCCAAAATCATATCCATTGTTCCATTGTCATCGACATCTCTTAGTGCTATGCTATTGACCGACGAAATTTGAGCTAAACGTGGCAGGGGTCTTGGTTCAAAACCTCCTCCAACGTTTTCAAAGTATGTGGTGGAAAAAGTGTATACTTTATGATTAAGAGCGGTACCACGAGTGTCAATTTCGTAGATATCACCCAGGCTTGCTTTGGCAAAACTGTCATAGGTTGGAAATCTATGTTTTATGAAAGGCATTTGGTTAGATGAGCATTCCCGGCCTCTCAAGGGATATAGATGCCCCTGATCATGATACCCGAGTACCACATCCAATGATCCATTCTGATCAAAATCATCGGCAAAAACTTCGAAGGGCTCCTGAACAGTCGCCTTGTACTTATAATTTAAACCGAGATTACCCGCGACAAGGTCCTGGTCTCCATCACGGTCAAAATCATATGATCGTAAACTGAACCACCAACCACGCTGAGTATTTAAACCGTAAAATTCGGTGCGGTCTTCATATTTTCCATCCACATTTATCATTACCATGACTGGCATCCACTCACCAACGATAACGAGATCGGGTAATGTATCTCCGTTAAGGTCGGTCCATACAGCATCGGTAACCATACCTGCCTCTAATAAAGGCGGTGCAATCTTATTCGTCACATCCACAAATGCCACCTGATTGGGAGTGGACTCATTTCTGAGTAAAAAACTTTTAGGGGAAAAGGGATATTTCCCAGGAATTAGGCGACCACCGATAAACAAATCCGTATCACCGTCCAAATCAAAATCACACGGTACGACCCTGGATCCACTACTCCTGATTTCGGGGAGCGCTTCCGATGGTAAGAAATCTCCTTTACCATTATTCAGATATAACCTGTCCTGTAATGCCGGATCATTTGGTGAGAATTCATTGCCTCCGCTGACCACATATAAATCCATATCCTGATCATTATCGGCATCAAAAAAAGTAGCCCCTACATCCTCACTGCCCTTATCATATATCCATGGTTGACTTTGGGCTTTCACAAAGGTGGAATTTTCTAATTGCAGGTAAAGTTGGCCTGGTTCACCCACAGCTCCACCAATAAAAAAATCGTCCAATCCATCAAGGTTAATATCACCTACCGCAAGAGCCGGACCAAATCGGGACATCTTATGAGGAAGTAGCGACTCTTTTGCGTAGTCGTCGAATTCGTTTTCGCTGTGTTTGTGTTTCAACCCAAATTGGGTTGTTATATCTTCAAAAAATTCCGGTTTGAAACTTTGTGTGTTAACTATAACACTATCGGCATCCTCATAATTCACCTGAATAGTCTGATTAACAAGCTCATCATGCAAGGTTTGAGTTCTGCCATCAGGCCAGATAACAGTCAGTTTATCCAAGCGCTTAGTCTCACCCAAACCAAAATGTAAAATCCGATCTACGGAAGACTGAAACCCTCTGGATAGATATTGCTCAGCATATTGCCTTCTATCATCATGAAAGATTTCAATGCGAGTACCAATTCCATTGAGGTTCCCTGCCGGCCCGTTCAGTTTTATCTTAATAAAAGCATTTCGTACCAGTTCGTTGCCATTGTTTTTATAAATCAGGGCTGGTTCATCCGTATTATTGACCACTATATCCAAATCACCATCATTATCAAAATCGGCATAAGCGGCCCCATTGGAGGAGTTGGGGATATCTTCCACCCATAGGCCATTCATTTTTTCAAATTTTAAATTGCCCTCATTTTTATAGAAATAGTTTGGTTTTTTACGCTCAGGCATTCGATCAAGCAGATCACTAACATACTTACCGATGTCCCAGGTTTGCTTATTACGGATTATGGTTTTTACCTCTTCATCTTTCTGTTTGCGAAAGTTTACGAAATCGTTGTTTCTGAAATCTCTTTTTATTCCATTGGAAATAAACAAATCTTTTAAACCATCATTATTCATGTCAAAGATCAGGGGAGCCCAACTCCAATCGGTTTTGGCTATTCCTGCCATTTGAGCTACTTCGGAGAACCGGGGAAAACCATTTTCAGCAATACCCCTGTTCAATTGCAAAGCGTTATACATATACTGATGGTGTTGATCAAGGTTAACTACTTCTTGAAATTTTTCAGGGTTCATGCCTCCCATACTGGTCTTGGTTCCGTAGTTGTCTTCCGATGCCATATCAACGGAAATGATGTCCATCCTACCATCGTTGTTAAAATCTGCAACATCATTGCCCATGGAAAAATTTGAGATGTGTTTGGTTGCCACTAAAATGGATTCTTTAAAGGTTCCATCCTGATTGTTTATGTACAGATGGTCTTTGCCTGAATAATCAATGCTGACGTATACATCCGGCCAATGATCGTTGTTAAAATCACCAATACCAACACCAAGACAATAACCCAGATTATTGTTTATAATTTTTGCCTGATCAGTAACATCTTTATAAAACCCATCTATGTTTTCATACAAACGTTCTCCACGCAAATCTGACTTCTCATTGGCTAATTCCGCTATCCTACTACCTTCAAAGGATTTAATACCATGGTTAATCAGGAACATATCGAGGTCGTTGTCTCGGTCATAATCAAAAAAAGTAGCCTGTGTGGAAAAAGTAGGAATGTCTAATCCATAGTTAGCAGCCTGTTCTTTAAAAAAAAGCCTTCCATTTTGATCCATACCCTGATTAACATACAATTCGTTACGCCTTTTATCGGGGTCACTAAATTGGCCCGATTTACATATATAAATATCAAGTAATCCATCCTGATTAATATCTACCATTGTGACTCCTGTTGGAAAGCCATAATTTCCCATGACTCCGGCAGCATTCGTTACATCTTCAAATTTCAGATTACCTCGATTAAGAAAAAGCTTGTTAGCTTCAAGGTTTGAAGTAAAATAAATATCTGCCAATCCATCGTTGTTAACATCTCCAACTGCCACACCACCACCATTGTAAAAATATTCATAGAAAAGGCCGTTCATCCGTTCACTTTCTCTCAGCCGGTTGGTAAAATTTAATCCTGAATGGTAAGGGGTGAGTATAGAAAACAGATTCGCATCATCTTGCTTTTCTTTTGGTGTTATTGTATTGGTTTCACAACTGAACAAGGCAAAAAAAGCAAACAGCAGGGCAAGTCTCATAGTTATTCAATATTGTATTACAGATACTTTATGAGGGGTTATTGTAGAATATATACTCACTGATTTGTATTAATTTTTTGATATCCAATCAAATTTAATGTTGAATACCGCTATTTTGATCTGAAAAAATCTATTATCATATGGCCTAAAACAACAAGTCATCTGCAATTAAGAATGTAAAAGCCTATTCTCCGAGCAGAAGAATCTGGTTTTGGAACAAATTCAATTTCCGGGGTCGACCTATCTAGTCTGGTTAATATGATCACCAATTATAAAAAATTGTTTATAGATAAATCGGCCGGTCAGAATATACTAAACCCCGTAATAGTATCCTCCATGATGAAACCTACTTTGTAATAACTAATAAGCTGGTGATTCCACCCTCATAGCATTCGTAATACCAATGAGTGCCTAAAGGTGATGTAGTGGTTAATACTATGACCGGCAGTAGCAAGTACGATTAGATACAAGCAGCACTCAAGCCAAAGCATATTCAATTACAAGGAGAATTTATGAAAAAATTAAAAAGTAAACTTATATTTAACATGCTAAAAAGAGTGGCACACATTCCAAAATACAAATTGCACAAGTTGTTATGATGCGGACAGCATATCTTCAACTATATATTGCCATATTCCTAACACATAAGACGGTGACTTGATAGTTACTTAAAATAGCCAAGTATGAAAAGTGGTTTTGACAGTCAAGATTTAGAAAAGGATTTATGGCAAGAAATCAAGAAAGGCAATAAAGAGGCATTTAACTGCATAATTTATCAAAATTATGCACTTCTTTTTAACTATGGACAAAAGATATATAATGATAGTTCAACTGTAGAAGATTGCATTCAGGAACTGTTTATATACGTTTGGGAACATAGAAGTGGTTTGTCTGATGTCAAGGCTGTCAAGGCTTACTTACTTTTGTCCCTGAGGAGAAGATTAATTAATCACCTTACTGCATGGAACAAAAAAAGGGTCCACGGGGATAGTTATCTTACACACTCAGAGCTGGGAATCACATTTTCTCATGAAGAATTTGTCATTCGTAATGAAGAAAAGACCGAAGTGCAGAAAAGACTGAGTAGTGCACTCAACAATTTGTCCGACAGACAGAAGGAAGCTATCTACCTCAAATACTATTCTAAATTAAGCTATGATGAGATCGCCAAAGTGATGGAAATGGAAAATCAATCCGTGGCCAATTTGCTTAGGCGGGCATTACAATCTTTAAGAAAACTATATACGTTTATTGCGCCAATAGTGCTGCAGTTGTTGGAATAAGTCGTTTTCAATTTATCAGGTTCATAAGAAAGTGATTTTTATCGTAAATGGCGATTCACTGATTCATGAAGGTATCAGAAAACCGGCATTAAAATTAGGCGGGGCTTAAGAGTAGCTCCCTTAAAAAAAACCTGATGCTTATAAATATTTTGGCATTATAAAATTCCAAACTCAGAAATTGTAATTTTGGTAATTCTTGGAAAATTCTTCTGAAGATAAAACAGGATTGATGGTTATTTCAGAATAGTGGTACTGCTCGTACAATCCATTGTTATCATAAATATCCATCTTAACCGGAACCAGCTCCTTTTTATCTATATACAGTAACATTTTAGGAGAATAGTCATTTGGTATTCTTATTTGTTGATTGGCAGCCACATCCTCATAGTCATCTACGTTGGGGTTATTTTCCAGAATCATATGAGCACTTAATTTGAATTTCTTAGCGATGTCCTCAATAGTTTCGCCTTGAGAAACGGTGTAGTCAATGTATCTAAAATAAGGATTTATGAATGCGATAGCGTGACATTCCTTATTGTCCCAAATTATGGTTCCTTTGTTGATCACCATATTTTCCACCTCAGATTGGTACTTGTTACATAGAAATTCCAAAATGGAGATCACATGATCAAAACCTGATTGAAAAATTGTATGATGCTGGTTGTTTCTCATAACACCTTCTGTGGGATTAAGCTTCAAGTTGACCCATGGGAAACCGTTGGGATTAATCAGCGCCTTGTTATTGTTAGTGCCTTGTACGTAAAGTACCTCCATTCCCTCTTTTGGGTATTGTTGTTTCAGGTAAACCTTGAATGGCTCCTTTTCCATTTTGGTAAAGGAGATTTGTTTGATCATCTTATCCCCTATTCTTTCCTGCTTAGTTATCGTATAGGTCAACGAATTGATCGTTAAAGACTTTTTAAACATTCTTTTAACAATGGCATATCCTGGTTCGGTATTGATCTCACCTATCAGGGGCATTGTGGTTGCCATTATCAGCAATAAAAGGAATAGGCTATTTAGTCTCATATTTTAAGGGCAGAATTGAAAGCGGAAGGTAACCACAAAAAATGAAATATTATTTTTTATTCAAAAAGTAATCACAAATAAATCTGCCTTATCACCTGATAACTGTTATTTTCGGGTTTTTACGACCAAACAGAGGAGAAAATACGGGCTATAAAAATATTGGTTATAGATTCTAATAAACTATATTTTGATCTTCATTTCTAATTTAAGTGTGTATCTGGGCTTATGGTAATAATAGCCTGTATAATAAGTTAAAAAAATAAGCCCACTCAAGCCACATTGTAAGTGGGCTTGTTTACAACAGTTTAATAATTAAAATCCGTACGGATCACCCTTAACGGGGCGCCCGGAATACTTACCACCTTTTCCTGAGTTACAGGATAGTCATATTCGTTGTAGTTATAACTGTAGCTTTCCTCAAACATAACCGATAAGTCAGGTGCCATGAGTCTGGCATTGGTCACATTATTCCGACTCATCCACGCGATCGGAAAATTATTAAATAGGTGCAGGTCCATTGTTGGAGAAAGCCTGTTGTTTATTTCAATATACACCGGATCGAGCCCAAGATGATGGGTCAGTATACCATACCAGGGATTCTTCATCTCATCATAACTGTATGCAATTAAAAATTCGGAAGCATAGTTAATACCATCGATACTGGTCAATAAGTTGATCTGGGTAATATTTTCACCAATGTAAGCAAATTGATAACGGTAATATTCATTGGTACCTGATACGAGATAGTGAACATCCAATTGGTCTAATTTATTTTGCGAATCATAGGTCAGGGTTTTATCGACCGTTACATCTGTAAAATCAGTACTGAATGCATAATTCAATCGCGTCATATTGCCCTCTCCGTCATATAACAAGATGGCCGTATGGTCGCCGTTATCGATCTGCCCGATTTGGCCCTGGGTGTTGAACTGGTACAATAAGTCGCCGAATTGGGTCAATTTCCCCTCTGCGTTAAATGTTATATCACTGGTCACTATGCCCGAAAGAGATGGAGATTCAATAATGGCGATTTGTCCATCGCCGTTAAAGGTCAGCTCATAATCACTACCGTCGACAGTATAGCTTAGCAAGGTCATCGGTCCGGTTGAGAAGGAAAAATCACTTTCCGAGGTCAACCCCTCGTCATCCCTGGCGATCACCTGGCCGGAAAATTGAAAATCAAAAGGAAGATCTTCCACTGAATAATTCAGCTCAGTAATTCCCTGGCCAATCATAGTTCCGTTTAAAACGATATCATAGGTTATGGGATCCAGGTCGGGGTCGGCTGCGGCAGTCCACACTATCAAGGCCGTATTGCCGGTTAAGCTTACCGTAACTGCTACATTTCCCGGCGCCCGGTTTATTTGAGGTTCATCGTCTTCTTTACAGGACAATAAACAGCAGCTAAAGACAATCAGTAGATATAAAACAAGATTAGTTTTCACGATAATATGGTAGTTATGATTTTAGTAATTAAATCGCATGGTATCGGTGCCTGTCCCCCTGTGGGCGTATACTACCTCCATTGTATAATCAATTGGATAGCCATATTCATTGTAGTGATAGGTGTAAACATACGAAGCTTCCTGAGCGCCTGTGTTATCATACCAGGTTGAAGACAATAAATTATTTCTACTCATCCATAAAGTAGCATATGGCTCAATGTATCCTAATTGGATGTTGTGGAAAAAGTAAGTATCACTGAACAAATATAACTCCTCCAATCCCAACTGCTCCTCTAACAAAACATACCATGGATTTTTTTGCGTATCATAAGTATATACTACACGACGGTGAGGTGAAAAGTTAATACCATCACTACTGTTTTCAGTAATTACTTCACTTATGTTTTCCCCGTTATAACTTATAGTTTTTCTTTTAAACCCGCGCAGCGCAGCAAATGAATAAGATTCTACTACCTGTATCAAGCGGCCATCCTCATCGTACTTGTGGTTTGTGTTTGTAACAGCATTTCCCAACGGGTATTGGAAATTCCCTGAAGTTTTAATGATCTTTCCAAATCCGTCATATTCGATCTTACCCAAATTACTGCCGGTTTCAACCCTCGTGATCAAGCCACTGCTATTTCTCAGGAAACGATCCGGGCCAATAGCGCTGAGGTTGCCGCTTTCATCAAAGGCAACCACATGTTCGCCAATAAAAGACAGGCGATTTCTATCATCGTATCGCAAAAAGGATTCAAACCCGTACTGCTCGTAGCTTTGTAAAAAAAGAAAATCGGTAGTAAAGGAAAATTCAGTTGCGGTGGTATTACCATCGCCATCCTTGGCGATTATTCGTCCCGAATACGTTGTTTCATACTTCAGATCCGAAAAAGTGTACGACAGATTTCCATATGAATTTTCCACTATATTGCCATCCAACTCAATGTCGTAGGTGAGGGGTGTGCCTTCCGGATCATAAGAGGGTGTCCAGGAAAGTGCGGCTTCATTTTTAAATGCCTCAACAGAAACATTTACCGCAGTTGGTTTTTCGTTGACGGGAGCTGGCTCGTCGTCATTTTTGCAAGCGCCGAGGATTACTGCTACTAGCACTAATGCCGGCAGATTATTTAAGATTTTCATAAAATTAAAATTTTGAGACCGTAAAATTTGAATCGTATGTGCTTTGGTACCCCACATTGGCGAAAACCTAACCGTTTGGCTATAATCTTTTTTATTAATTTGTTTTTCTGCTTGATTCATCATGATAATTATTAGTTTTCAAAGTGGAAGATTTCCACTATTTTTTTGTTGTTAATAATTCTGATTTCGTATTTTCCCTTGCGGAGATATTTGATGTTCAGGTCAATAGTAAATGACCGTAGGGCATCTGTCGTTCCCCGATAGGCTATCATATTTTTACGCTCTTCCCCTGGCATACAATTAATTGGTCAAATGAATTACATGCTAAAGGTAAAAGTTGTGTGGGCGTCCGGATAAAAGGATTATATCAGATCATCAAAGGATTATAACAACCGGGTGTTTTGGGCCAATTACCAGCATCCGCTGGTGCGTGCCTTTAATAGCGGGGAAGCACGAGCGGACGCTCGCGATATGGGACAAAATTCTAATTGCAGACAAACGAATATACTTCCTACTCTGTGGCGGGGTTGGAGATAAACTCTTTGGGAGTGATACCAAATTGTTCCTTGAAGGATTTGGCGAAGAAGGAAGGATCATTGAATCCGACCATATATCCGATTTCGGCAATGTTCAGTTCATTATTTCTCAAGAGCTCCGCCGCTAAATTTAGCCGGGCCTTACGGATATAGGCATGGGGTGAAATTCCGGTAAGTGCTTTCATCTTACGATGCAATTGCATCCGGCTCATCCCGGTAATTTCGCAGAATTTTTCAATATTAAAATCACTATTGCTGATCTCCTCCTCAAGGATGTATTGTAGTTTTTTAAGAAATGACGCTTCCTTGGTGCTCACCGGAATATTCACCGGTTTCAATACAATTTCCTGACTATATTTTTTCTGGAATTGATCAATCAGACGAAATTGATTCTTCACTTTGGTTAAAAGGATTTCCGGATTAAACGGCTTGGTGATGTAATCATCCGCGCCGGTTTTTAATCCCTCCAATTCATGCTCCTCTCCCACTTTGGCAGTCAACAACATGACAGGGATGTGGGCAGTGGATTCCTCGTGCTTTAACCGGTTCAGTAAGGCGATACCATCGGTTTCCGGCATCATGATATCGCTGATGATCAGATCCGGAACCTTCTCCAGGGCCAGCGCAATGCCTTCCTTACCATTTTCCGCTTCCAGTAACTGGTAATGATCCTGCAGGCACTCCTTAAGAAAACGCCGGATTTCCTCGTGGTCTTCAACAATCAGTAACAAAGGGAGGTTTGTATCCAATACCGCATGGTCCGGATCCAACGCAGCTGGTGTGGATCCATTGGCCGCTACGCTGTCGGAGTGGCCAATGTGTTCTTGCACAGCAACAATCTCATGAGGAGCGAAGGCTTCCTTCGCGATCGGTAAGCTGACGATAAAGGTGGGCCGGTCGACCTGCCGTACTTCGACTGTCCCACGAGATAGTGTAACCAATTCTTTTACCAGGGCCAGGCCAATGCCGGATCCATCCTGGGAATTTTCGGCACGGTAAAACCGTTCAAACAATTTTTCAATCTTGTCATCCGGAATTTTTGAGCCTGAGTTAGCCACGGAGATCACCACTTTTCCCGCCACCTCTTCAGCCCTGAAATCGACAGTCCCTTCCGCTGCTGTAAATTTAAAGGCGTTAGACAGCAGGTTATTGACCGATTTTAAGACTACCTGCCGATCGTAATAAACCGCGTCGAGCGGATCGCATGAAATCGAGTAGTGAATGTTTTTTTCTACTGCAAGATGGTTATAAGAAGTGGTAATCTGATGCAGTAGCTTTCCCATATCTCCTTTGGATATGTTCAGGTTTACGCTACCATCCTCCAGTTTGGAGAGATCGAGCAATTGATTGGTAAGATCCAGCAGCTGGTCGGTATTGCGGCTAATCATTTGCATGGCATGCCGCTCGTCCTGCGTCAGCGATTCATCGGTCAGTCGCTTTTTGACGGGACCGGTGATCAGGGTAAGCGGGGTACGAAATTCATGGGCCAGATTGACATACAACCGCGATTTCAAGGCATCCAGTTGTTTCAATTTACGATTTGTATTGACCTTGGTTTTGTACATTACAAAAAACACCACTGCAAGCACAGCTATGCTAACTGCGATTATGAAGAAAATAATTAGTTGGTTTTTGGCGGATTCCTCGGTCAGTTGATTCTGGGCTTCCAGCAAATCAATTTGCTGTGCTTTTTGTTGGCTTTGGTATTTGTTCTCCATTTCCAACAGGTCCTCGGAATATTTTTCCCGGTCCACACTGTCTTTAATCACCATATAACGAGACTGGGCGTCATAGGCTTTATCATATAGCCCCAGGTCAGCGTAGTATTCCGATAGAGCACGATGGATCTTCATGCGTGCCTGTTTATTTTCCCCGCTTTTGATGGAAGAAAAAGTTTGATCAAAGGCCTGCCTGGCATTTCCATACTGGCCCAATGCGAGATAGGTTCTTCCCAATTCCATATAAGCATATGTTAAGCCTATCCCATCGTCTGTGTCATCGAGGTAGTCAACTGCCTGTTTAAGATTTGACAACGCTGTCTCGAATTTATTCATCCTGTAAAAGACCTCCCCTTTGCCGGCCAGTACCTGTCCCATAACCGCAAAATTCCGGCTTTTTTCAAAATACGCATAGGCCTTATTAAAATGTTGCAGGGCTTTTTCGTAATTACCTTTTTCCTTTTCTGTATTGCCCAAACTTTTGGATATTTGGGCCTCGCCCCAATCATCTCCTATGGCCTGATAAACTTCCAAAGCCTTGTCGAGGTATTCGTGCTCAAGGTTGCGTTTGTCCAATGAATGATAAATGATAGCTATATTTTGCAGATTGTCGCCACGCATAATACTTTTTGCATCGCCTAATATGGAGTCGCAACGCAAATAATGCTTTAAGGCCATTTCATTATTACCCTCCATGTAGTGGGAGATCCCTAATCCTTTTTCACCTTTAGCCATATAATTTTTATTCCTTAAAGCACCAGCTTGCGAAAGTTGCTCACGGATCAATTTTCTACCCTCCTCATGTTTTTTTATCCGCACATAACTACTCCCAAGCCAGTACAAAGTAAACATGCTCACCTCGTCTATGATATTATCAGCATCGGAGATCTGGAAGGCTTTTTCAAAATACGTGATAGCGCTGTCGTATTTCGCCTGGGCGACCATACTTGAGCCCTGGACGTTATATCCTTTCCGCATGCCCCACCGGTTACCTGTTTCCCGGCTAATCCGGAGGATATTTTCCCCGTATTCAATCGATTTTTTCTGGTCGGTATAATAATATTTGTCGGCCAGTGCGTATAAAATCTCAATGCGCAAGGAATCATTGCTGGTCTCCGGCAGCAATTGGGTAAGAGAATCTACCACCTGCCGGTTTTGGGTAAAAACCGGGCCAGCAGCATTGATAAGGATCACAATAAACAGGAATATCTTTTTCGTATTCACGGCTTTAAAGATCAAAATGATTGCGCATACCTCCTATTCTCTTGCTTTAATATAAAAAAATATCTCATAAATTTCCTTTTAGCTTAAACCCGGCACCTGCTATAAAGTGGGGTCAATGAGCCAGCCAGGCGCTTACTTACTCCATTTTAAGTCTCCTTCTCACCCAACGCACCTCGCGTGTTGTGACTCTGCTGGCATCGTTCCCAAAGCTCTTCCTGACATAGGTCAAAACCTGGGAAAGCTCTTCATCCGTCAAATGATTATGGGGCGGCATGATGCCATCATAAGGTTGGCCTTTTACAGTGATAGGTCCTTCCATTCCTTTCAAAGTGATTTCCAATAATCTCCACTTATCATCTGTCACCCATTCCGAACCATTTAAGGGAGGGAATCGGTTGCCGTCGCCCTTGCCATCCCTTTGATGACAACTGCCGCAATAAAAATTGTAGACCTTTTGTCCCGCCTTGGCTACTACCTTATCCATGTTATCATTTATCTCGTGGGGAGTTCTGATATGGGGTAGCGATTTACGTTGTTCCATGCCTGCAAGTTGTGCAGGGCCAAAATCCTTCTTGTTTCCCTTGTACATGACTCTCCAGATCTTACCATGCTCGCTTTCGCTGATATAGAGAGAACCATCGGGGCCCACGGCAAGCCCCATGGGCCGGTAGCTGGCATTGCTGGTGTTAATGATCGTATCTACCTGCGCGAAACCATCGGCAAAAACTTCCCATGGGCCTGAGGGGGAGCCATTTTTGAATGGAACAAAACCGATAAAATAGCCTGATTGGGGATAAGGAGCACGAATAGTAGATCCGTGAAAAGCAATAAAGGCGCCGTTTTTATAGTGCTCCGGAAATTGATCTCCATCGTAAAATAAGAGGTCATTGGGCGCCCAATGGCCGGGAAAACCAATGATAGGTTGTTCATACTCGTGGCCATTGCCAGCCTTCTTACCATCACCGCCGTATTCCGGATTCAGGAGTTTCTTTTCCTGCATCTGGTCGTAATAATAATAGGGCCAGCCGGCGTCAGTTCCGTCCTTAACTCTCAGAAATTCTTCGGAAGGGAGCATGGCGCTTTGCCAGGTCGTGTACAGGTCTGGCCAGGTACTGGCTAAGTTATCCCTTCCATGCTGCAGGGCGTACAAGTTGTTATCGATGTGATTCCAATCCATTCCAACCACACTTCGGATGCCAGTGGCATACCGGTACCCGTCCTTTTGTGTTTGCCCTTCGCGGTGGGCATCAAACCGCCAGATACCCCCATGGTTTTCAAGTTCCGGGCAGGGATCTTGTCCCAGGGACCCCGGTCTTCTGTCCGCCACCTGGCAAACGTCTCCAGGTGCTCCGAATGGAACATACATGTTACCCTCATTATCGAAAGCCAGCGGCTTAGCTATATGGGAATAGCCATGTATCGCATTTTTATAATCGTCTCTTAGTATTACTTCTGTCCTACTCTCCGGAACCAGTTTTCCAGGGGTTAACTTATTGCGGTAAACTTCACCTGCGGTGCTAAAATAAAGATAGCCCTGGTGTATTCGCATGCCGTTTCCATATCTATGCTTGTTTTCATAGACACCGAATCTTTTTATGATATCCGCCTTTCCATCATTATCGGTATCGCGCATGGCTACATTTTCTCCCTCGGGATCGGACATTCTAAGCTTCACATAGATGTCTCCGTTATCGTTAACTGCCAGATGCCGGGCAAGCCCCAGGCTATCTGCTACTACTACAGCCTCGAAGCCTTCCGGCAAAAACAGCCCCCCGTTGTCGGGATCGCCTGGCGGCAGCTCAATTTCATGGCACTGTATGAAGGCCATACTTAACAACAATACCAATGATCTTGCGTAATGGCTTCTCAGGCCTAACCTGGCTGCTGATATTGGACCGGTATTTTTCATCTCCCTTTACTTTTGATGGACTTTACCCATAATGGCCGGAGAATTCCTGATACTGTAAAGCCAGCATCACCAAAAGGGCCATAATTTGTAAAAAAAATCGTAGCGTTATTAATTAGTTGTTCCTCAACATTGAAAGTTATCATTTTCTCTGAATACATTAATTCTCAGGACGGATTCCTGTAAACCTCCATCATTGCGATTATTTTAAAAATAACAAAATCCGTATGCAACACCTATGGCATTGACAATTATATTGATCTATTTAAGCAATAATGAACCGATTTTTATGTAAAAACCGAAAATTAAAAGAGAATTTCGCCTTTTATCATTAACTTAATGTTTCATCCAATTTCCAAAAATATGGCAGTTTTTAATTTAACTATAAATGGAGAATCCAAACAAGTCGATGTAGATCCGGATACCCCCATGCTGTGGGTGTTACGGGACGAACTTGATTTGGTAGGCACCAAATACGGCTGCGGCGTAGCTATGTGTGGTGCGTGTACTATTCACCTGGACGGTACGGCAGTTCGCTCCTGTCAGCTACCGGTTTCCGCGGTAGCCGAAAAATCTATTACCACTATTGAAGGACTTTCGGAAAATGCAGATCACCCGGTCCAAAAAGCCTGGCTTGAAATTGATGTGCCGCAATGCGGATATTGTCAGGCCGGACAGATCATGAATGCGGTAGCACTTTTAAACCAAAATCCGAGTCCTTCGGACGAAGAAATTGAAGCCGCCATGACGGGAAATATTTGCCGTTGTGGAACCTACATAAGAATCAAACAAGCCATCAAAAAGGTGGCCACTAATTCCTAAACTTAATTCCCGAAGATATGAAGCTTGTAAAAACACATTATAACCGCCGTTCATTTCTTAAGGTATCAACCGCTACCGGAGGAGGTATGCTAATCGGATTTAGCTGGCTAACCCGATGTACTCCTCCAATAAAGGAGGGTTTGGCCATTCCCGATGCATGGTTTGATATCAATGGTTATATCAAAATCGGAAATACCGGCATGGTCACCATTTTCTCACCCAACCCGGAGATCGGCCAGAATGTTATGACTTCCATGCCAATGATCGTGGCCGAGGAACTGGACGTACCCTGGGATCATGTGGTGGTTGAACAGGGCGCCCTCGATGAAGATGCATTTAAGAATCCCCAGTTTGCCGGTGGAAGTTTGTCTATCAAGCTGGGCTGGGATGCCCTGAGAATGGCCGGAGCAACCGGACGAAGAATGCTGTTGGAAGCCGCGGCAAAGGAATGGAATGTGGCCATAACCGATTTATCGGCAAAAGATGGCACGATAACAGAATTAAATGGTAACAGGTCCGTCGGTTATGGCGAAATTGCTTCCAAGGCTGTTGGCCTGGAGGTACCGGAGGAGGTGCCATTGAAGGAGCCGAAAGACTACAAACTGATAGGAACCTCCCAAAAGAATGTAGAAGGCAGTAAAATTGTAACCGGAAAGCCCCTTTTTGGTCTTGATTTCAAACGCGAAGGAATGGCCCTGGCTATGATCGAGCATCCGCCGGCATTTGGCATGAAGGTAAAGGATTTTAATGACTCGGAAATTAAGGAAATGGAAGGTATTGAGGATGCATTCATTGTCGATACAACCATAAAAGATCCGGTCTGGAGCGATGTCAATGCATTTCCCCAGTTAATTGCCATTATTGGTAGTTCCACCTGGAGATTAATGAAAGCAAAAAAGGCGCTGAAAGTAAATTGGGAGACAGTAAGTGAGCTGGAGAATTCTGAAATGCATGCAGAACGACTTAAGTGGGACCTGCACAAGGGAGAGGTCGGAGAAAGTCGCAAGGATGGCGATCCGGAAGCGGCATTTGCGAAAGCAGCAAAAGTAATTGAACGATCTTATACTTCCCCTTTCATGGCCCACAATACAATGGAGCCTATGAACTTCTTCGCGAACGTAACCGAAGACAAGGCCGAACTAATTGGCCCTACCCAGACGCCAAAGGCTATGGAAGAATCTGTGTCCAAGCTCCTGGATATACCTGTAGAAAATATCACGGTAGACATGACACGCATGGGAGGTGGTTTCGGAAGAAGGCTGTACGTGAATTTCGGTGTGGAGGCAGCTGCCATATCCAAAAAACTTGGCAGGCCTGTTAAGCTTATTTACAGCCGGGAAGATGATATGACGCAAGGAACCTATCGCCCCACCTATCTGTCGACTTATAAAGCAGGACTCGATGAAGATAATAACCTGATCGCATTTTCGGTGAAAGGGGTTGGATTGCCTGAAGGGCCCGTTTTCCCAAATCGTTTCCCAGCCGGAGCTGTAGAAAATTACTCAGCCGAAAAACTGAAGTCAAGGACGAATATATCCACAGGAGCATGGAGGGCACCAAGGTCTCATTTCACTGCCGGGGCTGAACAGTCATTTTTGGATGAAGTGGCTGAAGCCGCCGGAAAGGATCCCATAGATTTACGCCTGGAGCTGTTTGAGAGGGCCAAGAATAACCCTGTTGGTGAAAAGTATGACTATGATGCTGATCGTTACGCCGGTGTACTGAAACTGGTGAAAGAGAAGGCCGGATGGGGTGAAGACCGACCGGGAGTGCACCGGGGCGTAGCAGCCTATTTCTGCCATCATTCATACGTTGCGCAGGTTTTCGATATGGTTATGACAGACGGCAAACCAAAGGTAAAAAAAGTATGGTGCGCAGTGGATTGTGGTATCGTGATCAATTATGAAGGAGCCATTAACATTATTCAGGGCGGGGTGATCGACGGCATTGGACATGCGATGTATAGTGAGCTGAAATTCGAGAACGGTTCATCAGTTCACAAGAATTTCAATACCTATCAGTTGATCCGTCATAACCAGGCGCCAGAGGAGATTGAAGTCTTCTTCGTTGACAATGACATATCTCCTACCGGTCTGGGTGAACCAGGCCTTCCACCGGCGGTTGGAGCCATGGCCAATGCATTGTACAAAGCTACTGGAAAAAGATACTATCATCAGCCGTTTTCCACAGCAAATCAGGAATTGATCAATATTGAGATGGGATAAATTTATTTAATATCATAAAGGAACTTTCCTTATGGCCGATCAGCTCATTATGCTGTTGTCCGGTCATTTGCCTGTAAGTTCCTCAGGAAAGAAAAAGCCTGCGGACTTTCCAGTCCGCAGGCTAAAACGATATTAGGGTTAAATTTCGTTTTTGATTGTATTAGGATACGGTCCAACTGCCTTCCTCTACAAGGTTATCGTCTTCATCTAATTCCTGCCAGGTACCATTTCCGGCGCTGTCCCACTGAACTATTTTGGTATTTTGCCCATCCTCTCTATATTCAATCGAACCGGAAAGATCCGTGTTTCCCTTTGCCTTAACTAAAAAGTTATTGTCAGATGGGTCGGTAACAATAATTTCGCGACTGTTATCTGAGAGCACCTTCCACTCATAGGTATTTATCAAGGCCTGGTCGTCATCGGCACCGTAAACATTTAATTTACCTTCAGTTCCTTCCTCATTCTCACTCGACTCAAGAAACCGGATGAAAGGGCCGCCATCTTCCTGCAAAAATACCAATTGGTAATTTTTGCCGGAAGCTTCGGAAAATTGAATGGCCAGGGTTGAGAGGCCGCCATCGGGTGACCAGGTATATACCCTGTAATTAGAATGACCACTGAGTGTCATAATTGGATCGGTGCTTCTTTCCCTGCTTAATGCGGGAAAAAAGAATCCTCTAACACTAACGAAAGCATTGGCGACATTCACCATAGAGGTGGCTAAAAATGCGCACTGGTCCGACACATTGGACATTGCATCGGGAGTAGAAATAAAGAAAAGGCCATCGATCAGGTTTTCATCGTTAAACAGGCCGAAACCAAACTGATCTTCTTCAAATTCAGGTTCAGATGAGTCATCGGAACAGCTCCCAACAAACAAAATGGTCAGGATGAGTATTATTGGTAACTTTAATCTTTTCATGTGTTTATAATTTATTTTCATTGGTCACATGGAACCTTTGATGCTTGCTATAATCATTGCCTGGTGAGTTTAATAATTATATCAAGCATGTCGGTTTCATGGTAATTAAATTTATTGTAATGGAAATCTGACGCCTGCTTCAATGGCTAGCTGGTCGAAGCTGCTGAGGTTGTAGCGAAGCTGACCAAAGGGTGTAATGTTACTGCCGATATCAAAATCCGCCCCTATCCCTATGTTCAGGCCCACCTTCGTGGTAGATGAATTATTTGCATCACCGCCAAACACACTGGAGAAGTCTAAGAAGGGGAATGATATGATCGCTATATTTAAACCGGCCAACGCGTACACATTCATACTTTCATCAGTGATAAAATAATAGCTACCGTTGGCGTTGATCTCAAACCATTTGTAGTTAAATCCTTCCACCAACTCCCTGGGAAAGTAATAGAGAATCGATGGGGTAATGGCCATGTTATCATTGATAAAATATTGACCTGTGGCATGTATGCCGATACTCTCAATTTCAGTACCGTAGGCAAGGCCACCGCCCAACGTCGTTTGCGCATTTGATTCTTCACTGCCAAAAATGACCTGTGACGCAAAAAGAATAATCATAAAGAACTTTTTCATTTCATATGAGATTTAGTTAATTTTTGTATTGACAGCCTTCATCTCATGAGATTTAAAAAAGTAAACAGCTGGTAGAATTTTTTTTTGATTTTCTTGAAATATTTTAATTTTAGGCATCAATAGAGGTAGGATTCATAGATTTTCTCTACTCCTATTAATCGATGTTTACCTTTTGATATATTAAAGCATTAAGAAAAACTGATTTGAAATCAACCGATCAAACGATTGTTGAAGATATTCGCCAGGGTGGTAATGAAGGATTAATTGAGATCTACAAATTATATAGGTCGGAATTTTTCTCCTGGTCACAAAGACATTTTAGTTTGGACGATGCAGCAAGTGCTGATCTGTTTCAAGATACCATTATTAGTTTGAGAAAAAATATTGTGAAAGGTAAACTCACACATTTGTCCAGCTCCTTAAAAACTTATCTCTTTGCCATTGGCAAGCACCTGGCGCTTTCCAGGCTTCGCAGGGATAGTAAAACTGTACATAGTGATGACCTGCTTAAACTACAGTTGAGCGAAGATTATATCACAGATGCCCCGCTTAAAAACCGGGAAAAGAAAAACTACGTCACCCAAATACTTAAAGAACTCGGAGAACCCTGTTATTCCATCCTGCGATTGTATTATTACGAAAATTTCTCCATGGAGTCCATTGCCCTGCATTTGGATTATAAAAATGAAAATGTAGTAAAAAGCCAGAAACTAAGATGCATTAAAACGTTGAAGGAGCGGGTTTCTGACCATAAAGTAAATTTTGAAGATTAACGGTTATGGAAGCATCAGAAGACTATACGGCGCTATTTGACCAATACCTGAGAGGCGAACTCGATGAGGCCAAAGTGATTGAATTTGAAAATCGCCTGGAAGCTGATGAGCATTTTTTACGGCAGTTCAACCTGCATAAGGAAACTCTGGAGGGCATTGATCAGCATTTTGATGAAGTGCTGAAGTCAGAGTTAAAGGTGATTGAGCATGAGCTATCCCGGCCGACCTCTACTTCAAGATCCTGGGTTTGGTGGGCCATAGCCGCAGCGGTTACCATCCTGCTGGTTTCCACCTTTTTACTTTATGCCCCGCGACAAAGTATAGATGATACGTTTCAGGCTTTTTATGAGCCCTATCCTAATATAGTAAACCCCTCATCCCGTTCTCTGCACAGCCAATCAGAAAGCTGGTCAGTGGCTTACGATGCCAGAGATTACACATATGCCATGTCAGCCATTGAAAAAGAACTGCTGCTAAATCCCGATAGCGTTGATCTCCTTTTTTACCACGGCCAGGCTGCCATGGCCACCAATCAGCTGTCGAAGGCTTCCCGGCAACTGCAAGCGGTATTAAACCGGGACTCTTCTCGCTATACCGGGCCGGCTATATGGTATCTGAGTCTGATTGAACTTAAACAAGGCCACAGCCAGTCAGTAAAAAAATACCTTGATCGCCTGATTTCCGGACATCCTGATTACGAAGATAAAGCCGGCGAATTGTACGTTATCATTAATAAATAAGCATGTATCCTACGCAGGATTTATTTTTTATATCGCCCAATAAAAACTCCGACCAGCGCAACCAGCATCAATGTGCCGATAGCCCACATCCAAAGGTTTTCTGAGGAATCTGATATTGACCTTTTTATTGGCTCATTGTCACCAATCATAGTAATTGCTCCCCAGTAATAAGGGTTGGAGGTATTGGCATCAGCGCTGCGAAGGTATTTTAATTTCGCCGTACGTAAAGCATCTGCCTTACCTTTTCCCAGGTCAATTTCCTCATAAAACACTTTCATAATCTCGGCTGTTGAATTATCAGGCACGGACCAAAGGCTCATCATTACGTTAGGAACGCCGGCGTACATAAATCCACGGCCCAGGCTTACTACTCCCTCCCCGCCTTGTAAGTTGCCAAATCCTGTATTACAGGCGCTCAGGCAAGCCAATTGCGCATTCATGTCCATATTATAGAGTTCATAAGTGTAAAGCAGGCCATCCTCTTCATCTCCTGTTGCAGTGGCAAAAACTATTTTTGAGTACATTGGATCTTCATCATTGATAATGGCGTGCGAAGCCAGATGGATGATTCCGGCATTCTTAATAACCTCCTTGAAATTTTCTTCCGTTGCCTCATCTTCCATAAACGACTGCCCATTCAAAAGATTTGCACCGTATAAAACCTCTGCCCTGGCCTGGGGCAGGTCTTGAAGTTCCGAAGCTATTTTTATGTTTTCAGCCGAACGGGTGGCTAACAGGGGATTTGATTTCCGGCTAAACGATGGAGCAAACCCATAAAATTGCGTAGCCGGTTCGTTTTGCTTCCCAATTCCCTGGAAAAAATTGACCAACCTGGCTGCATAATGATATCGAATGGTAAAATCATTAATAAGGAACGGAATTTTGGGGTTTACCGCGGCACCCTGCGGTGGCGGAAGCAATTCGAATGGCAGATAATTCAAATATCCGTCGGGGATAATTAATAAACTTTCAATATCCTGATTTTTTAGTTTGGCAAAGGCCGGTTTTAGAATGACATTAGATACCGATTGGGCCAGGTCCTTGTTATATTGATTGTTTTTTAATGAATTTAAAAGTTGAGACAGCCGGTCTTGAAACCCCTCTCCCTGCGGTATTTCAATACAATCCAACTGATCGGTAAGAAGGAACAAATACAGACTGCTATCTGTTTCAAAATAGGCCATTAAAGCTTCCTCTTTACCTAGCTGGCTACTTAACTGATTAAGCGCCACCGATTTATTTTGACGGTTGTGGATATAATAGGGGAACTGATCTTTAAGTTGGACAAAATGCTGGTCATAAGCTTGTTTAAGATAAAAGAGATCATTTTCAAGTGAGGACAGGCTTTCCTGACCTTCGCTACTTTTTGCGTCGTGAATCTCTTTTTCTTTCAAATTAATTTTGGCCAGCAAGTCGGTTTCCTCCAATTTCCACGAACCGGGAATATTCTGTTCTACTTTTTGCTGCTGGAGGGTCAGCCGTTCATTTAAATTGTTTGATTTACGATTATCCGCAAAAACAAAGGCCTGTTCCAGAAACCTCCTGTCACCTGTAATTTTATGAGCCAGCATGGCGGCACCCACGGCGTCCTCATAGAGCTTAGACCGGCGGGCAGACAGGTTAGATTTTGATTTCAGGCTAAAAAGATCGCTACGCGAAAGCCGGATATGGTTGATCAAAAGATTATAGCAACCTATGGCTGAGATTAAGGCGGCCGTTTCCTTTTCCGCATTGAATTTTTGCATGAGAATATCAGCTCGTGTTTCCAAAGCCTGGTACATACTTTCCCAGTTGAATAACTGATCATCCCCGGGGTTAGTAAACTCATCTGTGGGATCGAAATCCGGGATCAGCAGTTTCAACGCTTCCTGGCTGGCGGTCAGGGATTCAGAAAATCTTCCCAGCGCAGCATAATTCCTGGCCTGGTTGATATAAACCGAGGAAAACTCTTCAAAACTTTCTGATTTAATACGATTGTATAATGCTAACGACTCCTGGTAATAATCGTCTGCCAAATCAAATTCCCCTCTCTCATGGGCGATCCTTCCAAGCAGCTCACTGACATATCCTAGTTCTGAATTATCCGGCCCAAAATATTTCAAAAGCCTTCTTCGCGCATCCAGGGCTTTTTCTTTTGCCGATTCGTATTTTTTTTCGAGCAGGAATATTTCTCCGGCATTGTAATCACTGTAGTTCAGAAAATAAAAATCCGGATTCACCGCTCTGAAATAGGTGTACGAAGAGTCCACGAATTGTTTGGCTTTTACCAGATCTTCACGATTTTGATTTTTATACAAATAAAAGCTTCCGTAGGACAAGTAAAATAATCCGCGGTCTACCTCATCGAGAGCGCCTTCGGCCAGCTGATCCATCATGGACTCGCTTTGCCTGAAATAGTCCAGGGCCTCGTCAAAATAACCCAACATTTTGTAATTCCGGGCTTTATTATTATAAATGACGTGTTCCAGCTCGGTGGGCTCATCATAATGTTCCCGTAGATTTATCAATGCGCTGTCATAATATTTGTTCGAAAGCTCGTAGCTATTAATATCTGAATAGCTGATACCCAAATTGTTGTAGGTACGGCCCAGGTTTATCAAAGCATTTTCGTCGTCCTTTGGGGCATGATTTTTAGATAAAGGAATATTCTTTTTAAAAGCGTTTATACTCTCTAAAAAATTCCTGGCTCTTCCGTTGATCATACCCAGGTTTTGATTAATCGAATAGAAAGTGATATAATTAAAAAAGCCGGACTCATTGATCTCTACTTCCAAATGATTAAAAAAACTAATGGCGCTGTCAAATAGCTGCATGCGTTCCAGCATCTCTCCCATGCGTATTTTTTGGTCAAAATACAACTTTTGATCACTAACGGTCTGATAGATGTTTTTCGCCTTTTCGTAAAAGTAATAGGCGGAATCAAACTGTCTTTTTTTGCGATAACCTATCGCAATCTCCGAATATTCGGCGGCCTTTAGAGAATCACTTTCCTGGGGAATAGAATAATACAATTGAACCGTTGGCGAAGAAGAAACATATGGGTTGGAAACCCAACAGAGCAGGTAAAATAGAAAAGGCATAAATGAGACTGTTATTAAACCGACAAGTTAGAAAGAATGCCTCAAAAATTAAAGCCAATGGTATGGTCTCCTGCTCTTGTCTTTATTTTATATCCGAAAACAACACCTTTTTTATTTAAACTCACTTAATATCAAAGTCTAGCTCAATTCTGAAGGCATTAGCCATTTCATTCATGTCAATCCCATCCAGCTTCAGCACCAGCGCATCCTCGTTGTGCTCCCAATCTATTTTCTTTCCGGTATCCAGGTGGGTGACAGACAGTATGTCACCTTTTCGGACCTTGAAGCTGGATTTAAGCGCGCCAATTTTTAATTCATCTTCAGGTTTTCCCAGGCAGGTAGCATAGAGGTTATTTCCATTGGTTGTATATCTAATATCTTCAACACTATATTGTATCTGGGCAAAATGATTGTTGTGGTGAAAGGAGTAGTTTCCTACCTCAATATCATTGGGGCCCTCACCGTATATAAACCACGGCGCAGTACCATAAACAGCGTCTCCATTTCTTTTTAACCAGGTCCCCAGCTCATTCAGATTATCAACGACTTCCTTTGGAAAAGTGCCGTCGGCCATGGGCGGTATGTTCAGTAGAAAGATTCCGTTTTTACTCACTACATCCATAATCATATCCACTAATTCATTGGCGGACCTTATCGGAATACCTTCCCGGTAAAACCAACCGTGTGTCGGGTAGTCAGGTGGCACATTGATGTCCATATCAGTGATCCAGACATCGTATGCGGTTTCACTGAGGATCCCGTTTTCCAGGTCCCGCATACCGACACCGGGAGGGATGTCGTTGGACTTGTACATAAACTCGACTTCTTTCCCACTTTCCACGGCTTTATTGTAGAAATAGGTAATGAAGCTTCTTTGATACTTTTCTTCGAAAACCTGTTTGGATTCCTTTTCCGCACCTATATACTTTGAATTCCTGGTGACTTTCCTGTGGTTGGCGCCTTTGGTACCACCAAAACTGGCATCTACCCAAAAAATGTCGGGGTCGTATTTGTCAACACCCTCTTTGGCAAAATTAATCCAATCGGCTCCCTTGATAGAATGATAAGACACCATTGTTTTCATTCCTCTTTTTCTGACCGCCTTGAATACTTCTCCTACAATATCGATCCTGGGTCCCATTTTGAAAGTGTTGTAGTCTGAAATATCGCTATCCCAATGCTTAAAATCACTGCCATGCCAGCCGATCACACCACCAAATTTTGCCCCGGCTGCCTGAAAAAGCGCCGCCCAGTTGTCGGCGTCAAATTTCTCTCCTTTAAACAAGGCGATTCTTTCATCATTGCTCAGGTTGGCATATTCGGGAATGTATTGTAAAGTCTGAATTCCCCAGTGACAATAAATACCAAATTTGGCATTGATCAACCACTGGGGCGTTTGGTGTTTACGCAGGGAAGTCCAGTCATTTTTAAATTTTTCCTGTTTGGGGAGGTCTATGACCTGCTTATCATCATCTCCTGATTTTTGCTCCGTACAGGCCATGGCAGTGAGCAATAAGCCAAGAGAAAGGTAATTTTTAAAGATTTGCATCGGCTTGCTGGTTATTGTGTTGCGTAGTCAGCTTTTATCTTTCAATATAAATCAAATTTGTTTAAAGCCTTTGCACAGTAGGTATTCGACTTTTTTCTTTAAATGCTGTTGGGGATAAGATAGGGCTTTTTTTCCATAAAGGAATTTCAGGCAATCCAACCCAGAGTTCGGCCAGCCAGGATGAAAAAACAAAGACATTACAATACGTAATGCCTTTGTTTTCTATTATTTACTAAAGCTGTGTTTTCTTTTTAATAGCCTGTGTCTCGCTTCAGGCTGCGATTACTTTATCTACATTCTGATTTCCTTGGTAATTCCGGTGTCAAGTCTTGATTCCTCAGCCCGAAATCCCATCAAGTGGCTCTCCATAGAGGCCTGTATGGTAGATGTAAGTCTGGTAGCGTCTTTAAAGTATACAGCCCTTACAAAATCATGCATTAATCCGTGGTCACCTCCACCATGTCCGGATTGGTATTTTATTTCTTTTCCGGCATCCCATACTTCCTGCTTTCCGGTTACCGAGTTAGTCACGGTCAGGGTCTTTTCATCACCAAACAAATCACCTTCAGTACCGAAGATCCGGGTTCTCCTACCACCGTAATGTGAATGGGCTTCCATGGAAAAAGCGGCTGTGACCCCTCCTTCAAATTCAAAATTAGAGATTTGATGATCTACCACATCGTTGTCGCAACGATAAACACATCGTCCGTAGGGGCCATTTCTCAATTCTCGCATGATGGTGGCGTCGTTGACCGCTTCAAGATTCAGGTGTGCCAGCCAACCTCTTTTATCCCTGTATAACCTGATAGCTGAATACGGGCATTCGCGTTCAATGGCACATCCGTCGGTACACCGCATAGTGGAGCCTTCAGGCGCTCTTTCCTTCCGAAACAAGGTTAATGATCCAAAGGACGATACCCTTTTACTGGGCTTACCGATTAGCCATCGAAGAATATCAGTATCATGACATGATTTGGAGAGAATAATAGGGTTTGACTTTTTGGAATTGCCCCAATTGCCACGCACAAAGGAATGCGACATATGTATCCGTTCTATTGGTTCCAAATGTTGGATACTAACCACTTCCCCAATTTCTCCATTGTCAATTACCTCTTTCATTTTGCGGAAGTATGGGGTATAGCGCAATACATGACAGACGGCCACAATGGCATTTTTCTTCTCGGCCAATTTCAGAATGTCGTTGCATTCTTCCCACGACTGGGCAATAGCCTTCTCCAGGAGCATGTCGTAGCCCGCATTCAGCGCCGCCATGGCCGGGCCATAATGCAAGTCGTCCGGCGTAGTGACCATGACTGCATCCGCAAATTTGGGGTGTTCAAAAACATGTTCCCAAGTTTCAAATTGATGTTTTTTGGGTATATTAAACGCCTTGGACATACGTTCCCTGCGATAAGGGATTGGTTCGGCTACACCAACGACCTGCAGTTCTTCAGGCAACTTCAACCCATAGGAGCTATAAGCCCCCCAACCCCGGCTTCCCGCCCCTAATACAATAATCTTAATCGGGCGTTCTAATTTTAATCTTTCATCTTTTTGCAGTTCGGGGATCTGTTTAAAACTCCCATCAGGCACTTTTGATTCTGCCGCCAATGGAGCTCCTATTGCAGCTAGTCCCAGTGATTTAATCAATTCTCTTCTCTTCCAATTGTTATTTTTCATAATTTTAATTTTAGCGCTCGGTATTATATTGCTGCCTGTTTAAAGCAAAAGTTATTCACTCCGCTCCCGGTAAGTATGGCCCGGCATTTTTTCTATTGGTTTTAAGGAATCGTTGTTAAAGGAAAATTTGCAACAAAGGCCCTGCATTGTAATCGTATACAAGGCCTTTGTCGCGTATCAATCTAGTACCCCGGATTTTGTTTCATATTAGGGTTACTATTTATTTCAGCGATAGGTATCGGGGCCCTGGTATGAATTTCTGAGAAAGGGAAATCCTCCTCGGGGTGCCCTGCCGCCCTTATTTGATCTGTGGAGGGACCAATATTGCCTAACATATCAGCATTCTTGTTCATTCTGTCTACCACAACACCCCATCTTTTAAGGTCAAAAAACCGGTCGGTTTCAAGTGATAGTTCCAAAATTCTTTCCAGACGGACACGATCGCGCATCTCAGCCTGTGAGAGCCCTGCAGGTATATCGGGCATATTGGCCCTGGCCCTGACTTTGTTGATGGCGGATAGGATATCAGCTTGTGATAAATTTGCTTCATTGGCAGCCTCGGCATACATCAACAATACATCGGCATATCGAATCAGCTTATAATTAACACCAGCACCAACACCCAGATCCAAATCATCGGCCCGGCCGGGCACTAACATTGACGTATACTTTTTAGGATGGATCTTATCTTGCGGTAAATCCGATCCAATAAATGGCGCTCCTAAATAAATGGTAGACTCAGGATGATCCCATGCAAGCGTGATCAAAGCTCTCGGATCTATATTACCATCCAGATCATCTTCCATAAGAAAGGCGTCTAAAATCCACGGATTCACCTGGTCAATCCAAATTCCTGGTTTCGGAGACCTAAAATCAAGAAAAATTGACGACCTGGAAGATTCTGGTTCGTCAGTGGACCATCTCAATCGTGCCTCAGCCTCAAACTGGACTTCAAATACGGATTCTATATTATTATCTCCTTCCTCGGTAAAATTGTTCGCATAATCGGGGTCCAGGTCATAAATATTCGAATCAATCACCTCTTTAAATTCGGCCGCTGCAGAAGCCCATTCTCCTCTATACAGATAGGCTTTGCCCAACAGTGCCGTAGCTGCACCCCAGGTAGCTCTTCCATTCTTTTCAGGCCATTCCGCCGGTAACAAGGATTTTGCCATTTGGGCATCACTGATAATCTGCGGATAAATAGCATCGGGGGTACTATTGGAAGCAAAAAATTCGTCGGAACTGGTAGCTGCTTTAGTAATCAAAGGTACATTGTCCCAGGTATTGACCAGGTAGAAATAATATAATGCCCTTAAAAAATAGGCCTGACCTAAAGCCTGGTCCTTGAATGTGCTGGAAATACCTTCCACACGATCTATATTATCAAGGATCTCGTTGGACCTGAAGATCACCTTCCACGCTTCCGGCCATTGATTGGGCAGAAAGATATCTGCCGGATTCGTCATAATACCCTCTGTAAAAGGATTATTAAAGCCAGGTGTATACTCATCTGCTCTTCTTAACCACGTAAATGGCAGGTACCTACCCCATCCAAAAATGGCACTCATAGGGCTGTAGTTGGCGATAATGGCCTTTTGCACATCATCCTCTGTCTTCCAAAATGATGCTGTAGAAATTTGGTTGGGATTCTGTTGATTCAACAATTCATCGGTATCACAGGATAATGGAAAAGCCATTAAGACGATTAAGACAATACTATATATGATTTTGTGCTTTTTCATGATAACTTCTTTATTTAATTGTAAATTCAACACCTCCCATTACTTGCAGGCTTACAGGGTATGTGGCCACGTCAAGTCCACGATTCAAAAGAGCAGGACCACTACTATTAATACCCCTGGTGCCATTAATTGCATCAGGGTCATAGCCATTATAGCTGGTAAATGTTAGCAGGTTCTGGGCATTTACAAAAACTTTTAGCTGGGACACCCCTTTTATAAGATCGTTAAAGTTATAGGCCAGTCTAAGCTGCTTTAATCTCAGGTAAGTTCCGTCTTCAATATACCAATCGGATGCATCTGTACGTCTGGCACCAAATCTTGGGATGTCGGTATTGGTATTGGTAGGCGTCCAGGAATTTAGCACAGAAGTTGAATAATTACTTCTGAATTCGAAATGTTCAAAATACTTTCTTGCATTAAATATGTCATTTCCAACCGTTCCCTGAAAAAACAAGGTTGCTTCAAAGTTTTTGTAACTGGCATTGAAATTAAGTCCGTATTCAAAATCAGGCAGCGGGCTACCTACTTTTAATCTATCATCATTATTGACAATACCATCTCCGTTCTGATCTATATAGATCAGATCCCCTGGCCGTAGCTGGCTCCTTCCGGCAGCGTCGTTAACAAGGTTAGGATCATTATCAATATCTTCCTGTGTTTGATATAAACCATTGGTTTCAAAACCCCAGAATACGCCTAGTTCCTCTCCTTTTATGGCCCTGGTTGTATTAATGGTCTCTGAGGAGAATGTTCCTCCCACAATAGGTGTCCTCAATGGACCAAGAGAAGTCACTTCGTTTTTGACCGTTGAAATGTTTAGGCCGATGTCATATTTGAAATCTCCTGAACCCTCTGCGTAATTAAGTCCAAGTTCAAAACCTTTGTTTCGGATAGAAGCTGCGTTGGTCGTAACCGGCTCCCGTGCTCCGGTAGTTTGCGGGATAGGCAGCTCTACCAAAATATCTTCAGTATCCCGTATATAATAGTCTATAGAAGCACGTAGTTTACCATTGAACAAACCGGCATCAAGTCCAAAATTCATTGTCTTCGATGTTTCCCAAACCAGGTCTTCCAGTGTAAATCTGGTGCGGGATGCTCCTGTAAACTCGATATCACCCAAATAATAGTTTGAGCCCAGGTTAATTACCGGAGAAAAGGCATAATCTGCTAAATTTTGGGAACCCAGTTCCCCATAGCTGGCGCGCAATTTCAGATTGGTCACCAAACCATCCTGAGGAAAAAAATCCTCGTTACTGATCCGCCAACCTAAGGATACGGAAGGGAAAACACCTTTGCGAAAATCTTCTGCAAACCTTGATGACTTATCCTGTCTTACAGTAGCAGTGAGCAAATATTTGTCATCAAAATTATACGTCAACCGGCCATAGTAGGATTGTAAGCCTGTAATTACCTCTTCTCCAGCGTGGCTGTCTACGGCCGTAGCCCCACCTACCACGCGAATATCATTTGACGGAAAATCAAATACACTAATGGATGTGCCTCTGGTTGTTATTCTTTGCCTTGTATTACCAAATACAACCCCAATAGTATTCTTGCCAAAGGCTTTATCATAACTAATGATGTTATCTATAAGTACATCAAAAGAAGTACTTCTACTTTCACTTAAATCCGCAAACTCATTAAAATCTTGTCCTTGACCATCAATCCTCCAATCAAAAGTAGGTGTGAATTGATAATCAAAATTAGAGGCAAAATTTAAACCAACATTTAGTTTATATTTTAGCCCCTCCAACAATTCTACTTCACCGGCAATACTACCAAAAACTTCGTCTATCCTTGTCTCATCATCCCGGGTCACTGCATTTGCATACCTATTAGAACTAAATGAAACCCCGTGAACGGCTTGATTGGGACCAACAAAATTACCCTCTTCATCTCGCAAGGGCAAAGTTGGCAGATTATAGCCATTACTTCCATAGGCAGCGTTCCTATTAAAATTTTGTTGGCTAAGACCTAAAGTCTGTATTAAGCGGAATTTGTTATTATTGGACCAGAATTCTGAATTCAAGCGTGCATTAATTCGATTAAAGTCTGATGATACCAGCACCCCTGTTTCATCAAAATAATTTGCAGAAAAGTAAACAGAGGAATTTTTTCCCTGTCCGCCAATACTGAAACCATAATCCTGTATGGTACCGGTACCTAACTGCAGGCTTTGCCAATCTGTATCATTATTAGGGTTAAAGTCTTCATTATTTGCCGGGGCACGTGCAGCGCCATTTGCGTCTGCTATGGCGTTTCTTACATCTGCATATTGTCTTGCATTCAAAAAGTCAAGTGTATTTGTGACTTTGGTAAAACCTATTCTGGTATGTCCCTGAACTGTCAACCCTTCAGAACTTCCTTTATGCGTGGTCACAATGACCACGCCATTGGCAGCTCTGGACCCATATATCGCTGCGGCAGATGCGTCCTTAAGTATCTGAATCGATTCAATATCATTAGGGTTAACGGCATCCAAAGATCTTCTAAAAACCCCATCTACAACATATAGGGGAGCAAGACTTCCATTGATAGATCCTGCTCCTCTGATTACAACGTTCACTCCTGCTCCGGGAGCACCTCCATTTGATTGGACACTTACCCCTGGTGCGCGTCCCTGCAGCGCTAATGTTGGATTTGATACGGTTAAAGATTGTACCTCCTCTGAGGTTACAGTTGCTATGGCCCCTGTTAAATCACTTTTCTTTTGCGTACCATATCCCACCACCACAATTTCTGAAAGCTGTTCAATATCCGGCGTGAGTATCAAATCAACAGTAGTCCTTCCTGAAATTTCAACTTCTTCGGTTATATACCCCACATAAGAAAAAACCAGTACGGTTGCTCCATCAGGAACGCCAATCCTATAGTTCCCATCCACATCGGTTATGGCGCCTATCGTGGTCCCCTTTACCAAAATATTTACACCGGGCAGTCCCTCATTGTTTTCATCCGTTACTCTTCCGGATACCTCCACCACTTCGGTAATCTTAATTTTCTTTGGTGACTGGTTACGCTTATCTTCAATCACCAATATGTTATTATTAAGCCTCCTAAACCGTACCTCTGCCTCATAAGCAATGGTCTCCAACACTTTGTGGAGGTTACTCTTTTTGAAATTTAAATTGTATTTCTTTACATCGGATTTGATCAATTCCGTATCATAACCAAATACGAAACCTGTTTGCTCGCCAATGATATCAAATACTTTTTTAAGAGAAACATCGGTGAGATTTATTTCAACCTCTACCTCTTTCAGAAGCTGTTTTTGTCCGTTGGAAGGATTAGCAAGCAGCAACTGCATGGCTACCAGCTGGATTAAAAACATGTAAAACGCCTGCTTTGATACAAACATTAATAGTTTAATTAAATTTAAATACATAATTTTGTATTGTTTGAAAGTAAAACTTGGGTTAGATTCCTACATTAGGAACCAAGATTTTCGGTCCGGTGAGCTGCTCCAACAGTACCGGACTTTTTATTTCCTAACCAGTAGGATACAAGAAGTGACGGGATAGTCAAATTTTAATCATAGGCATTAATTTTAGGTGTTACATCCATTTCCGTTTAAGATGACTTTGTGATCATCGGTCATTTCATAATCGAGGTCGAATATGTGTTTGAGCCCTTCTAATACATTGACCAGGGTCTCATTTGTATATTCATTTTTAATCTTGCAGGATTTGATGGCGGCGGTTTTAAAAACAACTTCCACACCGTACCATCGCTCTATGATCTTAGCCGCTTCAGCCAGTGATATGTCGTCAAAGATCATCTTACCTTGTGTCCAGGCCAGGTCGGGCAACGAATTAGTTTCTTTGACCTGAATATTACCAGAGGACCGGTTAAACATGGCTTGTTGATGGGATACCAGGTCGCGGGAAGTCTCTTTGCCCCCCTGATCATCTAAAATGCTCACGCGCACCTTGCCGGTAGCCACGGTTACGTAAATGTCTTCATTTTCAAAGGCGCGGATATTAAAGGTAGTACCCAGAACAGTGGTTTCAATTTCCCGGGATCTGATCACAAATGGCCTTTGCTCATCCCTTTCAACCTCAAAAAAGGCTTCTCCAAATAGTTCTATTTGCCTTTCGTCCGCTGAAAACTCAGAAGGAAATATTAACTTGCTGCCTGCGTTTAGCCTGACTTTTGTGCCATCGGGCAACTTGATCTGCGTTTTTACGCCATTAGGGTTTTCTTTGGTGATCATCTCAATAGTTGCCACCGGTTGGTCACTGGTATCAGGGCGATAGTGATAAAAAAGAAATGCCATTCCAACCACCAGAAAAAGGACAGCCGCTACCCTAAAAACAGGTCGCGTCCAATAAGCAACCCGACGGGATCTACCAGGTTCTATTTGATGTTCTATCCGCCTGTGGATGTTTTGTTTGATAGCGAGTTTATACGCGTCATCTTTCAAATCCCATTTCAATTCGTCTTCTTTAAACTGATTGCAGAAATCCTCAAACAACGCTTTTTCCTGCTGTGAACAGGTGCCCTTTTCATATTTCTCTGCTAATTCCAAAAATTCCTTTGTGGTCATATTATGCTTAATTTGACTGGTAGTACCTTAAACCGTCAAAAACACGCATTCTTTTTTTAAATTTTTTGAAAAAAATTATGATCTATAAATCCCAAGGTTTTGAGGAAAAGGGTAACGGGTACAATAAGCCATGCTTTCAGGTGAAGGGCCGGCGCTTCAATGTAAACGGGGAGCAGATAACAGTCAAACGAACTGTAACACCCTGGCCTTTATAACCATGTGCTTTAGAGGGAATATCGGGAGAGCAAAACCAGGATTGCCAACAATTCGGGTTTAAGGGAGGTGCGCAAATGTCTTGTCGCCCTGCTGATTTGGGTTTCAACTGTTCGAATAGATATATTTAGCTGTGAAGCGATCTCTTTATTACTATAATGTTCAAACCTGCTAAGCTTAAATATTTGATGACAACGATTTGGCAATGCTTTTAGATGTTCATCTATCGTTTGTCTTAATTCCTTCAATTCATAAATCATGTCTGCACTCGGTTCAACCTCTGACAACATGGCAATGGCTTCCAGATGCTTTCTTTTTAGTTGTATATGACGGATATGTTTGGCCACTTTATTTCTTACGGCCTGGAAAAGAAATGCTTTTATATTTTCAATATGCCATGTTTTTCTGCGCTGCCACAGGTCTGTGAAAATCTCCTGGATGATGTCCTGACAAAGTTCCTCGTCCTCCAGGATACCGTTGCAAAACCTGAATAACATTTCCCAATATCGATCGAAGAGTTCTTCGAAAGAAGGCTTGTCATCATTTTTGATCCGGTTTATCAGGTCCTTATCCGTCCTCTCATCTAAAACCATAAAAACTTGGAGTTTACCTTTTTAAAGGTAGTAGAAAGAGTTTGCAAAAAAAATAAAACACAGTAAAAACCAAACTGCCAGGTAGTGGAAACAGCATGACTAAATCTCACCTTCACAATTTTAATTGTACACAATAACCTTATAATGTGTTAATTGAGAAATGAGTCAAAACGCTAAGTAGCGGATCCTCTTTGTAAACGAGGACCCTGGTAGTTCCATTTAAAATTATGCCTTGGGCCGTATTTAGCTACCGATTTCTTTTAACATGGAATTCAATCGGTAAACCTTCCCTTTTTCCATTGCTATTGTGGTATTGTAATCGGCATACCTGACGGTATAACTACCCCCACTTATTGACGAAATTTCCGCATTCACCAGTTTGCCATCTTCCCAGGTGATATCCACTTTACAACCGCCTCTTGTTCGCAGCCCACTTACTTTGCCACCGGGCCAGGCGGTGGGTAAGGCGGGTAAGAGGTGTATGGTTCCCGCATTGGATTGTACCAGCATTTCTGCCATTCCTGCCGTAGCTCCCATGTTACCATCTAGCTGAAACGGTGGATGGGTCGAAAACAGGTTGGCATACACACCGCCTCCGTCCATCATATTGACGCCTTCGTCGGATGAAAATTTCATGGCCCGCCGCAGTAGTTTATAGGCGTGGTCACCGTCCAATAGTCTCGCCCAAAAGTTAATCTTCCATGCAATGGACCACCCCGTGCCGTCATCACCCCTTGCGTCGAGGGAAACTTTGGCGGCTTCTGCCAGCTTTGGGGTTTTTGCCACGCTTACCTGACTACCCGGATACAGGGCGTACAAATGGGAGACGTGGCGATGTTTGTTGTCCGGATCGTCCCGGTCTTCCTTCCATTCCTGTAGCTGCCCCCAGCGCCCAATTTTTAGTGGCAATAGTTTTTCTTTTGCTTCTATCAATTGCGCCTTGAAAGCCGGATCTTCTCCCATTACTTCACAGGCTTTAATGCAATTGGTGAAAAGGTCCCATGCTATCTGGATGTCCATATAGGCGCCGGTGGATATGCCTCCATGCTCGGGTGAATACGAGGGGGATGACACCAGGTAACCCTCCTGATCTGCGGTCAGGTAATCCAGCCAAAAAAGGGCCGCTTCTTTCATGATCGGATAGCCGGTATCCCGGAGAAACTGGCTATCCCTCGAATAGTCATAGTGTTCCCATATATGGCGGGCATACCATGCCGCTCCTCCCGGAAAAAAGCCCCATGGAAAATCCCATCCGGGTGCTGTAAAACCAAACGGGTTGTTCATCGTGTTAACAATCCAGCCCCTGGCATTGAAAAAGTCTCTGGCTGTTTTGCTACCCGGCTGTTGTAATTTGTCAATATAGGTGATCAGGGGTTGATGGCATTCGGCCAGGTTGGTTACCTCTACCGGCCAGTAGATCATTTGGATGTTGATGTTGGCATGATAGTCAGACGCCCAGGGTGGATTGGTCTTATCGTTCCATTTTCCCTGAAGATTGGCAGGCATCGTACCGGGCCTGGAGCTGCTTATCATAAGGTAGCGGCCGTATTGAAAATACAGGGCTTCCAGCGCTGGGTCAGGCTGGCCCTCGGCATAAGCCTTTAACCGCTCATCTGTAGGCAACACATTGGCAGGCGCTCCCAGGTTCAAAGATACCCTGGAATACAGCGACTGATAATCACTTTTGTGCTCAGCAAGCAGTACGTCATATTCTTTGCCAAGCAGGCTACTTATTGTCTTTTCATTCAGGGCGCGGTAATCGCGTCCCTTGTAATCCGGGTAGTCATTGCGGTAATCGGTGGCTGCAACAAGGTAAAGCGTCAGCGTTTTCGCAGATTTGACAGATAACTTTCCATTTAAAAAAGAAGCTTCAGATCCGTCGGCATCTATCAGGATCCTGCTTTCAAATTCCATCCCGTTATTTTCCAGGGCGCCTGATAAAATGAGCTGGTTGTTTTCAAATGCTATTTGTACGTTTTTGTGAGGAGTTTCCAGGCGAAGGATATAATCTGCCCCGGCTGGAGCGTCATTTTTAAAGCGGAATACCAGTGTGCGTTGCGGATAGCTTCCAAAGTACGTTCGTTGAAAGTTCGTTTCTCCGGCCATGTAGCTTACCGATCCTACTGCTTGGCCAATATTCAACTCCCTGCGATAATCGCTGATTTCTCCCTGGTGCGTTGTTTCGACATAGAGATCACCAAAGGCCTGGTAGGCTCCAAAACCTTCCCAGATGCTGTTACCTTTATTATCTTTAATAACACCGGTCAATTCTTTTTTTGCCAGCGCGTGGGCTTCATCAAATTTACCTTCGTTTAATAACGCTCTTACCTGTGGCAAATATTGATAGGCTTTTTCGCGATTTCCACCATTGTACTGGTCCCACTCTCCCTTGCCTCCTGCCCATAGTGATTCTTCATTGAACTGTATACGCTCCTCCTTAATGCCACCAAAAAACATGGCGCCCATATATCCGTTTCCAATGGGGAGTGCCTCGCGCATCCACGACTTAGCTGGTTGAGTATACCATAATTTGTCTGATGACAGCTTCTCTACCTGGGGTGTACTATTGTTATGCTGACAGGAGATCAAGCCTCCCAAAATGATTATTAATATACTTAATCTTCTGATTTTCATTTCCCTATACTTTTGTTTTCAACCATTGGCTTCCTTTAAAAAGCAATTAATTACTTTCTTTTAGTGTTATTTATAGTGCCGTAAAATTTAAATTTAATTATTTACCTGATAAACCCTGACATAATCAATCTCATATCTGGACGGGAAGGGGGTATTGGAAGGATCTCCACCGGCTTTTCCTCCTATTGCCAGGTTTAATATGAGAAAATGCGGGATCTTAAATGGATTCATGATCGCACCCCGTTTATTAATGGTCTTGGATAGCGCTATGGTGTTTAATAATTCATCGTCAAGGAATAGTTTAATGCTCGTCTCATCCCAATCCATCCGCCAGATGTGGAACTGCTCTGACCAGTCATCTTCACCAAAGTGTGCCATGGGTCGTTTGCTATCATCCCAGATCGCACTATATGGCTCCGCCCCTGCCCAGGCGGCATTAGCCAGAATGCTGTGATCATAATATTCCATAATATCTATTTCACCACCCTCAGGCCAGGGTTGATTGGCGCCCAAAGTCCAGATTGCCGGCCAAAGCCCCGGTTGGGTTTTAATTTTTGCCTTTATTTCAAACCTTCCGTATTTCCACGCATGCAATCCCTTGGTGGTAACACTGGCTGAAGTATAGGCCGCCTCTTTTCGATTCTCCTTCCAATTTTCACTGCCAGGGCTGTAGTTCGGATTTGAAAAGGTTTCCCTTCTCCCTTCAATTACCAGAAGGCCATTTTCACAAAAAGCATTTTCGGGTCGATACCATTGAAGTTCTTTATTACGAACAAATCCATTTTCATAAGTCCATTTGGCCGGGTCTGGTGGGCCATCAATTTCAAAGTCATCTGACCAAACCAATACATAGGATCCGCTCTTGGTATTATCAATGGCTGTATTTTTTATCTCAGATTTGGTCGAGCATCTGAATAAGGCAAGTGTCACAGCTACTATCCAGCTTATTTTAAAAGCACATTTCATCATCCTAAAATTTAGTGTTTCACAACTACTTTTAAGGTGCGATCCATGTCATCAACCTTAACATTCAAAAGATAGACCCCTTCCGGGACCCGGTCCAGTTTCATAAGACCAATATTATTTAGAAGCCTGGTGTTTTCCCTCCTTACAACCTTGCCGCGTATATCCATTAAGACTATTGACACAGGCTGTGAACTAAAGCGGCGATCCAACTTCACGCTTAAATTTGGCCCTTTTACGGGATTGGGATAAACCGATATTTCGTCAAATGGTGTTTCATTAATACCGCCGGTTATGACCGTGCCGTCGAAATAGGCTTTGGCAAAGTTAAAAGCTGAAATTCCAATTTTTTCTCCTATTAACCTTCCCGGAATATCATCAACAGGTGGATGAATGCCTCCCCAAATCCTGGACAAGCTGGTCTGGTCAGAGGCATCTCTGTAAGTTGCCCATTGCAGTGTAATATCCATACTCGGACCTTCCTCAAAAACGAGAAACTCATTCTTCCTGGCAACAAACTCTCCCATACCTCCGGGGAAAAATTCATCTCCGGTGAGCAAAGTCATCACCTCTGCTGCTGCCCTAGAAAATGTGGAATGGCCTGATATATAACCTGCAAAAGGAGGCGTGACAAATGATGGCCTTTGGTAGGGCCACCAGTTTTCTGCCAGTATCCAGCCCACACCAGCCACATCAGTTTCGGGGTCGGCAATATATTCTGGTCCCTTCCAGGCAAAAAGTTTGATCTTATTGACATTTTCATTCATATCGCCTGCCAGAGCATCACCTTCGGGTACCAGCTCAATAAGGCCTGCTTCCAAAGGAATGCCGTCAGGAGCATAGTTAGGTAATTCAGGGTCTGACGATTGGCCCCTATCGGCCATATACCGGATGGCTGATACCGGTCTGATATAATCATACCAACCTTTAATTCCCCAGGCTGTGACTGCTGCATCATGAACTGCCCCCCCTAAAATGAAGTAAGCCTTCACATCCCATTCCAGCTCTTCCAAAACGGCTCCTTCACCCATAAATTTCTTTTCAAACAGATCGTGATCGTTTACATAGTTTAATATCGTAAACCAGTGTCCTGGCGGTGTTTCAGAATCCGGACCATCCGCCCAAAATTCTGCCAAAACCCTCGCATAATCAGCGCGTGGCACCATTTGTGGTTCATAAGGTTGCTGTGTATTAGGGTTGATTTCATGCCCTTTACCAGGATCGCCTCCCTCCAGAAGGTTATAAAACGCTCTAAGCCCTTCGAGCGTTTCCGGATAATGCTCAATATTTCCAATTGATGCCGGCGAAATATCCATCATCACGTTGTCAGACGGATCCAGGTGTGCAGACCATATGGCTACAAGGCTATGCCCCCACAGGTATTCGGAAGCGGTGCCCTCTCCATTTTCCTGAATATAGCAGGGAGCTCCCGGGTCATGATAAACCCAATAATCGTCTCCATCGCGCTCGTAAATACTCAGGTCATCAGGTGTCAACGCGAAAGGTATCACCTTCCCCCATTCAGGGCTTAGAAAATCAGGTGTGCCACCAGGCACCTCAAAACCAGCCTGGTCAATAAAGAAATCAAAGGCCAATGGTTGCCAGTGATTCGGCTCCTGCAATCCCTGGCTTCCTGCCTTGGTAGGATCCATAGGCACATTTAATGGGGTGTAATACAAGTTTCTGTAATCAAGTTTCTCATTAGCCCCATCCTGCAGTCCAAATTCTATGATCTTTTCAGCCAGATAATTACCGAGCGCAGCTGGATCGCCTTGTGAATAATCTGTAGAACCCATTTCGGTATCGTAACCCAGCTCCTGCATGAGATCATCAAATACCGGAAGTGACTCCGCAGCGCCCGGAGAGTTTTGAAACCTGTGTTTAAGTATCCTGTACACCGCGTAACTAATAGCCTCCGATCGGGCTGCCCCAACGTTGGAAGAAGCCGGAATGCCATCGAAAGGACAATCAAAACCACCCAGGGATTTTCCGAGGAAAAAAGTCTTAGCTGTTGGGTCATATACAGCCCAAGCGTCATACATGGCCACAGCGCTGTGAAAAAGGTTCCTGGCATGCACGGTAGGCCTTGCGTAATCTACGCGAATGGCATCAAGTAATACCTCATTCCATTTCCTCGCGACTGACTGCTGGGCAAAAGCGACACCGGAACTAAAAAGTAATAAAGATATTATGAAAACCTTGCGATGGAATTCAACGATATTCATTTTAAGAATTTTTGTAGTTTTACACATATAAATCGAATCGGGAAGTAACATTCTGCATCTCAACTATTCCCGACAAAAAATCTTCATCAATCGACGTTAAATAATAATGAAAACCGGAGCGTTTCAGCCAGGGGATGATTTTCAACAACCGGAACCAGGTATGATACATCAAGGCCAAATGCGCGGTATTTGAAACCCGTTCCAAAGGTTAAGTACCTTCTGTTACCCTTATTTTTATTTTCGTGGAAGTATCCTACCCTCAATGCCGCATTATTTCTATACATATATTCCAGGCCTCCGGAAAAAATTAATTCCTGCAGTTCTTCCCTTATCCCTCCCGGAGCATCGCCAAATGAGCCAAAGGTGCCGGCAAACAAACTTCTATCCGGGTCCTTGCCGTTGATAATATTCAGGTTGCCACTTTCGTCTTTTCCATAAACAGGTGGCGTCGGCACCATCAACTTGTTGATATCAAAAACAAATGTAAGTGAATGGTAATTGTCCAGATAATTTTTGAGGGCAACACCTAATCTTAGGTTGGTTGGAATAAAGTCCTTACTACTGCTATTTCCATAATTAATTTTGGGGCCAAAATTGGACAGATGTGCTCCCAGGGACAGATCGGTATTATTCCCTGCCAGTGTAATACTTTTTTTATAGAATACACCTAAGTCTACCGCCATACTATATACAACACCAATATCCTCCAATAGCTCAAATTGCCTTGAAATATTGGAGCTGATAAACCTGCCGGTGACACCAATACTCAACTGATCGCTTAGTTTTCTGGAGTATGCAGCATCAAAGGCCATCTCATAAGGACTTAAGTCTGCCACATATGCACCTAATTTATCGTTTATTTGAAATTCGCCCAGATTGAAATACCTCATTGACACACCGATGGCTTGCCGGTCATCAATCTTCAAATAGCCTGCTACATAGGAAATAAACATGTCGTTGGCTATTTTATTCAGCCACGGGGTATATGATAATGTTCCTCCTATTTTTTGTTCTATAAACACTAGTTTGGCGTTGTTCCAGTACAGGGAATTGATATCGGGATCCGTGGCAACGCCACTACTACCCAAAGCACCGCCGCGTGCATCGGGTGTTAAATTCAAAAAGGGAATCGCGGGGATCAATACCTTGCTGCCAACCTCCCGACCTGATATACCAACATCATTTTGGCCATTCACGAGGTTACTACTTAAAAGCAGCATTATATAAAGTATAATTGAGACGCTCTTCATAACGTATAATTTATTTAAGCTTCACCCCCCTGGTCATCAACTTTCCGTGGTCGGATTGTATCACAAAATAATAAACCCCTGAACTTAAATCCCGAGGGGCCAACCACCGGTAGTTGCCCGCATAACCTTCCTTGTGATCAATAAGCAGGGCCACTCTTTTCCCCGATTGATCGAATACCTCAAGACTATACGAAGAATACTCAGACAATTCATAGCGCACCATTAGCTCATCCCTGAAATAACTCGGAAAAACACTTACATTACCTATTGAAAAGGGACTTTGTAAACCTGTTATCTCTTCCTCAATACTTAAAGTTTGGTTTACCTGTACATCCGTCAATATTTGCGTATTTCCACCGATCCATCTGACAATGACAGAATCAACGGTTGTAAAACTTGCCAACCCAAAGTGTGCGATGGTACTATTTTGTGACTCATGACTCGAGCCCCCATCAATTTCACGAATCATTTTCAGGTCACCTACCACAACTTCTATTCTGGACCCGATCCCATGACTATCAGCATTAATGCCGTTCAGCCTTATTTTCAGCCAATTTCCTGATGTTAACTCATTTCTGTATAATTTAGACTTCGTTGTGCCTACCTGAGCGGCATTTTCCTCCGGCCGCTGGTTTACAACAAAAAGATCCAGGTCTCCATCGTTATCATAATCAAAGGTTACCGAACCCCGTCCAATTCCCGGATCAGCCAGACCGGCAGGATGGCTGATGTCTTCAAAGTATTCCATCTTGTTTTCGAGAAAAATGTTGGGGTTAGGGATTACCGAAGGATTGAGCGCACCATTTGATATAAACAGATCGACGTCCAGATCATTGTCATAATCGAAAAAATTAGCGCCCCAGCTAATCGGCACCACTACATCGCCTGATTCAGTTTGCACAGTGCCAAATGATATTCCCAGTTCCGAGGTTTGTTGCAGAAATGGCTTATCAATTCCTCTTCCAACCATGAATGGGCTGATCCTGAAGTTTGAAATAAAATAATCAAACCATCCGTCGTTGTTATAGTCACCAATGGCTGTTCCCATAGCATTGATCCCGAAACCAGCTTTCAGATCTTCACTTACATTGGTAAATGATTTTTGCGGAAAATTGTTTCTGTAGAGCTGGTTGGGTGTTGCTCTGTCTCCAAAGTCGTTGATTACATAAAGGTCGAGATCACTGTCGTTATCAAAATCCGTAAGCACGGCGCCGAATCCAAAACCCTCATCCTGAATATCAAAAATCTCGGCCATGTTTGTAAAATACCTGCCGTTGACGTTGACATAGAACTGATCTACGGAGGGCTTTTGTTCGCCGGTAATGGTTCCTCCATTTATTTTTCCCAAATTTCCTTCAAACTGGTCAAAATAATTACCTACAAAAAGGTCGGGGTAGCCATCTGCATTAATATCGCCGAATGCAGCACCGGTAGAGAATGTCTGTATTTCCTCCAATCCGTAAAGTTGCGTTGCATCGCTAAATGTTCCGTCTCCGTTATTCAGGTATAGCAAATCCGAGGCACGCGGTATTTCCTTGCCCCTTGAAAAAGAAGCTATCGTGGTAACAAATATATCGATGTATCCATCTTTGTTTACATCGGCACAAACAGCACCTTGTGTAATTACCGTATCTCTCAGGGACAACCCCGCCATTTCGGTCAAATCCGAAAAAGTGCCGTCGCCATTATTTTTATACAGATAGTCCCTTCCGAGCCCACCCGCAATAAACAAATCTTCAAATCCATCATTATTATAGTCCAGCACAGCAACCCCTCCGCCAAAAGTGCCCTGGAAAACGCGAAAGGCATGGTTGATCCCTGCCTCTGACGTGACATCTGTAAAATGTGTCTGATTAAATGCCAAATGAGTTGTCAGACAAAGAACAAGACTAAAAAGTAAAGTTTTAACCATATAACACAGTGTTTAGCTGAGGAGATTAAGTGATAGAAAGGTCTCTAAAATCATTGCATCTTTTAGAGACCTTTCTCATATACCAGGTCAGCCTTGTCCTCAATAGTTAGGATTCTGACTTATCAATTCCGGGTTGGAATCAATAGCACTTTGAGGAACCGGCCACAAATAATTTTTGGAAGGATCGAAATTCCTGGTTTCGATATCCGGAACGCTTGGAATTACGGTTTCAGCAGTTCTCCATCTGATCAGGTCATAATATCTGGTACCCTCCATTACAAATTCAATTCTACGTTCATGTCGAATCTCAGCCCGCATTTCAGCCTGGCTTAATCCAGCCGGGAAATCCGGCATACCTACCCTTGCACGGATCTTGTTAACGGCACTATAAACCGATGCATCAGGGCCGACATTCTCGTTCTGCGCTTCAGCATACATTAACAAAACGTCGGCATAACGCAGCAGGACAAAATCAACATTGGTATCTCCATTGTTCTGAGTATCCTCTGCCGACCATTTCTTCGATATCATCTGTGCCCCATGCACCGGATCAGGAGCGGCGCCGTTGAAGAAAAAATTATCGGGCTCCAGGACAGCTCCATTCCAGGTTGTACCGGGAAGTGGGGTTAAAAATGACATGGTAAGCCTGGGATCGCGATTGGCGAATATGTTATCAGGATCATACAAGGGGGATTCACTAATGGACATTCCGTCGGACATATAATAATCATCCAGTAAATTCCTTGTGTAATGCATCGAATTCCAACCGCCGGCCGTGTTGCCGGAGGGAAGATTTGGCGGTGCATAGTGCACCTGAAAAAAACTACCCTCTTCATTACCGTCACCTAATGCCTGCAGGCTAAATAAAATCTCAGAACTGGCCTCGTTTGATCCGTTGAAAAGGCTTTCATAGTCCGGGTCCAGGTCAACAGCACCACCTTCCATGGCTATCACCTGTCCCAGCGATGCAGCTGCCTCGGCAAGCATGTCATTATACAACTGTACTTTACCCTTCAAGGCCAAAGCGGCCTGTTGCGTAGGCCGGCCAATATCTCCCCTGTTTGGCGTTGTTTCAAGGTTCTCGGCAGCAAAGGTTAAATCAGCTAAAATGGCGCTTATCACCTCATTTTTTGCTGTTCTGCCAACCTCGGAAGCTTCTTCGGGTGTCAGTACTTTGGTAATCAGAGGAACATCCCCATAAACCGTGGCCATTTCATTATAAATAAAACCTCTCAGGAATCGCAGTTCGCCGCGCCATTTATTGGCACCAGCCTCCGATAGGCCGGGAATTTCAGCGTCTATTAATTCCAGCATTTGATTAACACGGGTAATAGCCTGGAATCCGAATGTCCACTTCCACCCCACAATACCGCCGGAATTAGGACTCATATTACCCGTTGCCACAGCGGGGAAGCCGTATTCCCAGGCACAACATATAGCCGCATTGTCGGTGGCGCCATCCAGGTGTGGCTGAATATGTATCAGCGAGCCACCCCACCAGCTACCTTGAAAGGCATTGTAAATACCATTTATACCAAGGACGAGCTCGTCTTCATTGTTGAAGAAAGCTTCTACACTACCAGAACCGGGATCCGTTTTTTCTAACAGTTCATCGTTGCATCCCAAAATCAGGAATGCTATAAAAAATACACTTAATATATTCTTCAGATCTCTCATAAGTTTACTCTTTTAAATAATCAAAATACCATTAAAAAGTGAGCGATACTCCCCCTGAAAAAATTCTCAGGTTTGGAAAACCCTGCCCACCTCTATCAGCACCGGAAGGTCTTTCCGGATCGAAATAAGGGAAGTCGGTTATTGTAAAAAGATTACTTCCATTCAGGTATATTCTTACTTTTTCCAGGAATATATTATTCAAAATCTTTTGAGGGAGGCTGTAACCGATCTGTAAGTTCTTAAACCTAAGATAACTTCTGTCAAACACAAAAAAGGAGTTTGCTATAGAATTACTTGGCCCGGTCGAAAAGTACAATCGAGGCATGGAAGCGCCGGGATTTTCAGGAGTCCACCGGTCCACCCACCGGTCCTGGAGACCTGCTATATTAAAGAAAGGATCGGCCAGTTCTTCGCCGGCATAGGAATTAAAATCAGCAGCACCCTGGAAAATGGCGGCCAGATCAAATCCCTTATAGCCTAACCTGACAGTAAAACCGTAGGTCCAGGTCGGATCTTCTTTGCCGATGACAACCCGGTCGTCGGCATTTACCACACCATCGCCATTAACGTCTTCAAACCTTAAATCGCCCGGGCCAAATTGTCCGTGCAATTGCGATTGGTCGGGAGCATTGTCCACTTCCTGTTGTGACTGGAATATGCCAATCGACCGCAGCCCATAAAATGCGTTAATCGGGGAACCCTGCTCTAATATTCTTCTACCATCGATAAAACGATCGATTTCACCGGCGTCAATATTAGGGTTCAACTCTGTAACCTCTGTGGTCACATGTGTCACATTGCCACTGACACCGAAGATCAAATCACCGAATTCCTTATCAAAACTCAAACCGATTTCCCACCCTCTATTTTCGACTTCCGAGGCGTTGGCAATTTGTGTGTTAAATCCACTCAATACGGAAATAGGAACATCCAATAGAATGTCACTGGTCGTCTTAATGAAGTAGTCTGCTTCTATTGTCAGGTTGTCAAACAGGCCCAGGTCAATACCCACATTTGTCATGGTGCTTGTTTCCCAGGACAAATCCGCGTTACCCAGTGTAGTCTGAGCCACGCCGGGTACTACACTGCCTCCAAAATTGTATGCCTGGGATAGGTCAAGTTGTTTGGCAAACGCAAAATTTCCGATATTCTGATTTCCCAGCTGGCCCCATGAGGCCCTGACTTTCAGAAAATCAATGGCTGAGATACCTTGCATAAAGTTCTCCTGGGAAATGATCCAACCGGCAGAAAATGATGGAAAAGTCCCCCATTTGTCGTTCAAAAACCTTGAGCTACCGTCAATACGTACATTGGCCTCAAACAAATAGCGGTTGGCAAAATTATAACTGATCCTTCCAAAATAGGATCTCAACCCCCAGGTAGTTTTGTTTCCACCATTGGTTGAACTGGATGCCACACCCGCATCGAGTGAAGTCACTGAATTTGACAGGTGTCCATTTCTAAAGGCCCTGAAGTTACTGGAATTACTTTCTTCCTGGTTGTAGCCCACTAAAGTCTGGAAGTTATGTTCCCCAAAGCTTTTATCATATGAAGCGGTAAGCCAGGTAGTAATGTTTAACGACTGACTATTGGATTCAGAAGCACTTCTGGTTGCATTCAAAACGCTTTCTTCACCGGTATTCCAATTATAAACACTGACACTTTTATTAAAAGTACTATTATTAGTTGTTTGATAGTTGGCTGCTACCGTTCCCTTAATCGTCAATCCGGTCAACGGCATATATTCAATGTAGGCATTTCCAAGAAAGTCGTTGGTCAGATTCCTGAATGTGGTGGCTTCCGCTTCTGCCAGGGGATTGCCGCGCGAAACATTGGAAAATGCCGGGTCGGCAATCGCCCACCGTCCCTGGGCGTCTCTTACCGGATAGGTCGGATGTGCCTGAAGGGCTCTTGTTATCGCGGAACCAATGTTTCCCAGGTCATCTATTTGCGAATCGCGGTCCCCGCGTACCAGTGAAACACTGGTCCCGATTCTCACCTGATCATTGACTTTTGTATCCAGATTTAACCTGGCATTGTATCTTTCGAATTCACTATTAGGCACGGTACCATCCTGGTCCAGGTAGCCAAAAGAAAGCCTGAAATTTGTTTTGCCCGATCCCCCCGATAAACCAAAATTATGTTGCTGAATGGGTGCAGCATTGAAAAGCTCATCGACCCAATTGGTATTGATCTCGGAAGCCCTCGTTCGAAATGCCGCTATCTGGGCATCACTATAAATGGGTGTGTTGCCAAAATTGGTAGCTGCCTCGTTTCTAAGTTCGGCAAACAGGACTGCGTCATTGACCATTCCGGGAAGCCGTACCGCTTCGGTAGTACCTACATATCCATCATAGGTGAAAGAGGGTTTTGCGTTAATATTCCCTCTTTTGGTTGTTACCAAAACCACGCCGTTGGCAGCACGGGAACCATATATAGCAGAGGACGCGGCATCTTTTAAAACTGTAATGGATTCAATATCAGAAGGGTTGATATTATTCAAAGGCGCCTCGATCCCATCCACCAGTACCAAGGGATTAGCGTTGTTCAAGGTACCTACACCCCTTATTCTGATCAATACATTATCTCGTCCCGGCTGCCCTGAATTTTGATTTACAAAAACCCCGGAGGTTGTTCCTTGCAAGGCTGTAGCCAAACTGGTGATAGGCCGGGAATCAATATCTTTGGACGTTACCGTTGCCACTGCACCTGTCAGATTTGCTTTTTTTTGGGTGCCATACCCAACAATCACCACCTCGCTAAGCGTCTCCAGGTCGGGAACCAGTTTGACATCAATGACCGATCTCGCGCCAATTTCCACCTCTTCACTGATATAACCAACATAAGAGTAAATAAGTGCGGTCGCATCATCGGGTACTCCTATCGTATAATTTCCATCCAAATCGGTAACGACACCAATGCTGGTGCCCTTTACCAAAACGTTTACGCCGGGAAGTTCATTCCCATTTTCATCAGTTACCTTACCCGATATTTCTTTGTCATACCAGACAAGGCCATGGTTGATATCTGCCACTAAGGTATTTTCACTTTCAGCCTTCTCGCGTACAAAAATTGTTTCGTTGATACGCTTAAACTGAAGGTTGAATTCTTTAGAAAAATTGCGAAGCACCTCTCCCAGAGATATTTGTCCGCCCTTCATATTTATTCTCTTACCCGAATCAATCGACTTTTTCTTATAGACAAATTCAAAATTCGTAAGACGCTCAATCCTTTTCAGGGCACTTTCCAAACTTGCATTATTCAATTCAATAACGATTTGAACGTCATGAATACTTGTCTTTTGCGCTTTACTGTTTCCGGCAAAAAGAAAAGAGTAAAAAATGCATTGCAGAAATATGCCAAAAATTGCGTATCTGGACATAATTAGAATTTTTTTTAGTAATTTTATTCTCATTATCTAAAATGTTTTTGGTGAAAAATTTGTCAAAGACATTGGCCTCATGTTTACCGGCAACTCATAGCCAAATGTACTGTCCGGCAGCATGGGGTTTTTTGATGTGATTTTTTTAGCTCGTATTTGTATAGATCATATTCAGTTTATTTAAGTGTGACTACTTTACCGTTTATTTCGAAATTGAAACCAAAGACATAGCTTAACCCGTCGAGAACAGTTTCCAGGGATTTCTTCTTAAATGAACCGCTCAAATCCTTGTCTTCATTCAGTTGTGTTTTGACAATGAATGTAACGCCATACCACTGCTCGAGCGCTTCAATAGCTTCGTATATATCGGCATCCTGGAAGTAAAGAATGCCATCTTTCCATCCGAACATGGCCATGGGTTCAAAGCTTTCTTTATTGGCCTGGCCAGTTTCTTTGGAGTAAACAGCCATTTCATTGGGTAATAAAAAAATGGGGGCCTGACTGTCTTGTGCCTGGTCTGGTGTTGTTTTCTCAACAGATACCTGACCTTCTGCCACGGCGACTTTTATCGTATTTTCAGAGGGATAAGCCCGGACATTAAAACTTGTACCTAATACAACCGTTTTGATATGATTGGAGGTTATAACGAATGGTCTTGATGCATCCTTACTCACTTCAAAATAGGCTTCCCCAACCAGAGTAACTCTTCTTTCGTGGTCGGAAAACAGCTTGGGAATAATCAGTTTACTATTGGAATTTAACTTGATTTTTGTGCCGTCAGAAAGGGTAATATTAGACTTTTCACCTTTTAAACTTGATTTTTCCAAATAATCAACCACTATCGTTTCTGTTTCCCTGGAAGAATCGCGGGAAAAATAAAAAGCCCCTGCTACGATCAATATACCTATCAGAGAGGCGGCAATCTCCCGTACAAATTTGTATCTGTTTTTTTTCTTCGCTAATCTATTTGTAACGGATAAACCATTACTATTACCTTTCCCTACAGCAGTTAAATAAGGATTTCTACCATTTTCTTTTAATTTCTCAGCATTAATACTTGACTGAATATTAATTAAGATATTTTTTTTATCGGAGTCACTTACGCCCGTTTTTTTATAGTCGATGCTGGTTAGGATTGCTCTGGCCTGATTAACAATTGCATTTTTATCGGGATTCTCCCGTATCACCATATGCCAAAATTGATCAGATAGCTCAGTAGGAAATAGCGCCCATTGTTGAAAATCTTCATCCATCAAGAAGTCCAGGAGCTTATAGTCTTTGTATTCCATTGATGAGAACCTTTTATATAAAGGTCTTTGAACATCTTATTTTACATAGGTAAGCGTTACTTTTTTTTTAATTTTTTTATTTCATCTAATTTTTTCGGGGGTGTTAAAGTGATTTTTTTAGTAAAAAGCCATTTTCATAAAAAATCATTACCATAACGGTAAGCCTACTTAAAATAATGAGCTAGGAAAAAATATGGATCAATAAAAGGGAAACCAACTTAATAAGGCGATCTTTAAGCAATTCCAAAGCCCTGTAAATAAGATTGTAGGTCGACCTGACGCTGATGGATAAGATCTCCGCTACCTCCTGGTAGCTGAAACCATCTAAAAATTTCAGCGTAATGGCTTCCTTTTGTTTTTTGGGGAGAGAATTCAGGGAACTCAGCAATCTTCTTTTTTGCTGCTGGGAAATCTGAGCATTGATCAGTTGCGACTCATAGGAAAGCACTATTTCAATATCATGCCCCTCTGACATATCGTTTTCCACGAACATCTTTCTACTTCTTTCCAACTTCTTGATAATGCTCCTTTTAAGTGCTTTGAATAAATAGAGTTTCGGGGAGGTTACTTCAGGGAGTTTCTTTCTGCCACGCCAAAGGTCAATAAAAATATCATGTATACAGTCTTTTATCAATTCTTTGTCATGGGTAATCCTTTCTCCATAGTGATAAAGATCATCAATAAACCTGTTGTACAGGATGACCAATGCAAGGTCATTATCTTCCTTCAGATGATTCCAAACTTCTTCAGGTTTTAATTGCTGAAAATGCTCACGCTGCCTATGTTGCAAAGATCCCAAGGTCGCCCAATTTTGATTCAGTCTTACAGTTTTAACATCCAAATAAGACAAATTAAATTAGTTTTCCAACCTAACTGAGAAATGTTAGTCAATTTTTATAGTCAATCGATAATCTTATTATCTCACTTTTAAAAGTCCTGAAAAGGCATTTGAGTTGGTGAAATATCACTTGACGCAGTAAGGAATGGATAAAAATCTAAAGGCATGGTACCAGGTGTAAACCAGGACCATGAAGGGCGCTTATGTTTTTCGTGTTACGATGTTTTTTCGCCAGCACACGTATTTAAACCGTTAATTTATTCCATCCTATTTTCTCCTTTATCTTTTTTCCGCTGGCCGAGAAACCGCTTATGTAGATCAGCCACTATTTCCTTATGATCCGCCGAAATATCATTTGACTCCTTAGGGTCTTCAACCAAGTTATAGAGTTGCCAGTCGTCCGGGCTATTGGGTTCTTCGGTATCATACTTCACAATTTTCCAATCTCCGTAACGCAATGCCCACCGGTTGGTGCGCTTGTTCCATAGCCAGTACAGGTCCCGCTTTGCCAATGGTTTATTTTCAAAAAGCAAGGGACCAATATCAACGCCATCCAGATCATAACCCTCAGTTTCCTGAAATGCCAGGATACCGGCGAGGGTTGGGAACCAGTCGATGATATGAACGGGGTCTGACACCGTTTTAGGCGCCAGTGTTCCTGGCCAGCTGGCAATGGCAGGAACGTGTATGCCACCTTCCCATACATCCAGCTTCGACCCCCGCATGGGAATTGGCTGGTTAAAGTCTGTTAAATGCAGATCGTCGGGATAGGCGTTGCCGGGCCAATTTACCTGAGGACCGTTGTCTGATGAAAATAGTATCAGGGTATTGTCACGCTTGCCGCTTTCCTCCAGTGCCTGGATTACCTGCCCGATGGCATGGTCCAGATGGTAGACTGCAGCCAGTAATAATCGCTTTTCCGGGTCAGGTTCTTTTTGTATGATCCCTTTGGGGTCATTAAACCACGCTATTTTGTCTTCATTTAACCAGCGATCAGGATTATCGAGATCTAATTGTGTAGGTATATCCACAAAGGTTCCCCTTTCATCAAGCGGTGTGTGGGGCGCATGAAAAGCCAGGTACATAAAGAAAGGACTATCCTGCCGGATTCCGATAATTCGTTTGGCCTCTTCGGCAACAAGGTCAGTGGCATGTATGCCATTCTCACCACCTTCAATGAGCTGAAGGTCCCGGTGCCAGGTATTTTCATACTCGCCTTCCCGGTACCTGTGATCGTACATACCGACCGCTCCGGCCAACGAGCCGTAGCTTTCATCAAAGCCAAACTGATCGGGGCCATGTGTAAATGAAGATCCCATATGCCATTTCCCGCTTAAGTAAGTCCTGTATCCCGCCGCCTTGAACATGGTAGCCAGAGTGGGTGTTCCTTTGGCAAAAACAGTGTCGTTAGTTGCCTGGAGCCCGGCGGTCCCAAAACGTCCGGGATAACGTCCGGTAAAAGCTGCCACACGTGTTGGGGTACATTGTGGCATGGTATAATGCTCCTTAAAAGTAATGCCCTCAGCCGCCAGCTTATCCAGATTAGGGGTGTACACATTTCCGGGATTATTATATCCAATATCTCCCCATCCCATGTCATCTACCAACATGACAATGACGTTTGGCTGCGGAGCCGGCTTTTTACTGTTACACGAAGAAACCAGGATCAGAAAAGCTGCAAAGATTAGTATATACTTCATATAATGATGTTTATCACAAAATTAACTTTCTGATTCTCTTTAACAAATGCTGTCTTGTTTAATACTACCGCCCGCTGACAAAACTGAAATTATGCTAAATATTTATGTTAAAACTTTTCAATTTAGTTATTATTTCCATATCATGGGGCCTGCAAGAATAGATGTGGCTTATAAATCGGCTGGGATCCAAATTTTAGGAATGAATAATCTTTACCATATTTTATTTCCATATGGCAGGTTCGTTACATTAAACGTAGTGTTGTTATTGGTACTGTCCATTACTGTAGTTTCCTTTGTAAAAGACAAACGGCTAAAGCTAGTTGTTTCCTCCCTGACCAGCTTATTTTGGGTATTGCAACTAAGTTCTTTATATATCAGCCACACTTTTATTGGTTACTCATTCATCATCCATTTTAATATGAGGGACCTGATGGCGATGATAGACATATTTGTCTATCAACTCCTGGTGCTATTTGCCATATTTCTGTTGTCCATCGGTCTTATCTTTTTTTGGCATGACCTCTGGTGGAAAATACTGTCCTTTACACCTAAAATTCGCCAATGGCTTTGGAAAATCCCTGATGGCATGGTCTTGATAACCAGATTTTTGATCATAGGGAGCTGCATTTACGCCATGACTCCCGACCGTGGCGTGGTTGACAAAGCACTTGACTTTTTTTCTATGGCAAAGATAAAAAGTACCGGTTTTGAGGAAGCATTGGAGAAAATAGGTATGGAAAGCTATGTCAGTCCCACCGAACTGGTGGTGGAACCAGGTAAGAATGTTATTGTTCTGTTTTTAGAATCTTACGAAAGGGGCTATTTAAGTGATAAAATGGCTCACCTTACCCCAAATATGCGTTCATTAAAGACCCAATGGACCTACTATGATTTGCAACAAACCCCCGGGAGTCAGTGGACAAGTGGCTCACTTTATACCTGCCTGACAGGGTTTCCATCCTTCTTTGATTCGGGAGTCAATGCTACCTTTCAGTCAACTTATCATACCCATATTACCAGTATCAGTCATATATTCAAAAGGGCAGGCTACGATATGACCTACATAACGAGCGATGCTCAATTTGCCGGTACACAGGAAATGTTGCATACTTTTCAATTCAATCGCATTATTGACCAGTCTGTCTTGGGTGAAGGCATACACGATAAAGATTTATTCAAAAGCGCTAAGCGGGAGATTAAGTTAAAAACTGAGCAAAAGGTACCGTTTGCACTATTTTTATCTACACTTGACACCCACTTTCCCAATGGGGATTATGATAAAAGAATGGAGCAGTATGTACCTCCTCAAAACACGGAGCTTGAATTTATGGTGGCAGCGGTTGACCATTTGATAGGTGATTTCGTGAATTTTTTGCAACAGGAGCAAATTCTTTCCAATACAGTGGTGTATATTCTTCCCGATCATCTGAAAATGGGTAGCGAGTCTATTTTTGAAGACACCGGAGAGCGGTCCCTGTATGTAATAACCAATGCATCTTATGATAAATTTAGTTTCCGACAATCCGACAGGCTATATCAAATTGATATGCCTAAAATGTTTCTTGAGGGTGCTGATATCCATCACAATGCCAGGTTTTTAACAGACTATGCACCTCGGGATAAGCTGAATTTTATCAAGGAAAATAAATTCTTAATTACAGCTTTGAATATTTCCGGCTTAAATAGAATCCACTTTAAAAAGCCGTATAAAATACCCGAAAAATCTAAAAACTACTTTCAATACGCCAAAGATACCAGTCGATTTATTGCGCACGCGGGAGGCATGATTGACGGAAAAAAATATACAAATTCCCTGGAAGCGTTAAATCTCTTTTACAGCAAGGGCTTCAGGTTATTTGAATTGGATATCATTAAAACAACAGACGGACATTACGTGGCTGCTCACGATTGGAAAAGCTGGTCCAAAATGGCCGGTTACAAAGGTGAAATACCGGTATCAAGAGAGACTTTTTTGAAACATAAACTTTTCGGCACCTACAGTCCAATGGATATGAACATGATAAACAGTTGGTTTAAAGAACACAAAGATGCCACCCTGGTAACCGATAAAGTAAATAAACCCAAGGCATTCTCCGAGGTATTTATTGACAAAAAAAGATTGATGATGGAATTGTTCAGCCTTGAGGCTGTAAAAGAAGGACTCGCCGCAGGAATAAAATCGGCCATGCCTTCCCGGGGTGTAATTCGCTCCTTAAAGGGAAACAAAGCCTATATACTTAAAAAATTAGGCATCACAGACATCGCCATATCCCGGGGTGACGTTGCCGGGAATGCTAAATTCTACAAGGATTTAAAAAAACATGGTATTAAGGCCTATGCATTTCATATAAATGCAGAGGTGACAAAAGACGAAAAGTATGTGGTAAAGTATGAGATGGACCATATTTACGGCATTTACGCCGACAATTGGAATTTTCACGATAGTCCCTGATAAATCCAGCACCCTGTGACAAGACAATAAAACCGGGGGTATATAGAAAAACAAAGGTCACGGCTTAATAACTTACCGCCACCTTTCCGCTGGTATGCATTCGTTCAATAAAAGCTATGGCCTCTGGCAATTGCTCAAATGAAAAGGTACGATCCAGGTTTGTCCTTAACTTGCTTTCGGAATAGTATTTCGCCAGGAATTCCAGGTCTTCGGCTTTAGGCTGGGCTGTAAATTGTTCAATTTTCATTTTACTAAAGGCTTTTCGCAACAGTAGCCCCATCATATGTCCCGTACCCACAAACCCTATCATAACACCTCTGCCTGCCATGCGCCGGTAATCTGAAAAATTAAGATTGCCATGTACATCTACCACCAGGTCATATTGACCATTGTGTTTATGAATATCATGTTTACTATAATCAACTACATGACTGGCACCAATGGAGCGGACAAAATCAATATTTCCAGTGCTGCATACTGCCGTAACTTCTGCGCCAAGGGCTTTGGCGATTTGTACGCTGTAGTGTCCAACTCCTCCCGCAGCGCCATTGATCAATACCTTTTCACCGGCACATAGCCTGCCATAGTCCCTGATGCCCTGAAGCGCCGTTAACCCGGCAACTCCCAGACATGCCGCCTCTTCAAAGGATGCGTTTTCCGGCTTGTGTGCCAGCATGTGAAGTTTCACACAGTTGTATTCGCCGAAACTTCCCAGAGAAGCTTCACCAAAAACTTCATCCCCCACCTCAAATTTGGTGATATGCGTCCCCACCGCCTCTACAATACCGGCAAAATCAGAACCTATCAGCTTGTTTTTCGGTTTAAAAGGCCTTGTGACCAACCTCATAAAGAATGGTGTTCCTCTCAGTCTGTGCCACTCAACCGGGTTCACTGAAATGGCCTTGATTCTCACGAGGATCTCATCATCTGCAGGGCTGGGTTTTTCGACCTCCTCGATTTGCAGCACCTCCGGACCTCCGAATTTGTGTCTGACGTATGCCTTCATTTTATTATTTTGTGATTGTGAATTGATACTTTCTCAATATGCAAATATTCAAAAATAACAGGTAAAAGTGTGTTATAAAAAGTTCAATCACCTATCTGTGAAGTTCAATTAAAACAAACATAACATTGATTGTTTTTTGACATGTTGTCTACTGTTTATCTAAAAGACCAGCCTATTTTAACTTTATACAAGAATGCCATTCAAAAGAGAAATTAAGCGTTTCTTAGGCTGTAAATCAAGTAACCACAGGAGTACATAACCATAAGAGGTTGCTGAATTTTAAATTTAGGTGCCAGGTTTTTAAACGAAATGATATTAAATCATTTATATTTCAGGCCAAATACACCATGTCAAATTTTAGCCTTTCATCATGAAACAAAAAATTCACATATGCTGCTTTCTGCTCCTGTTTTGTATCAATCATTTATCTATTTCACAGGAAAAAACGAATGACAGTTGGTGGAACCCCGAGCAGCATCCATTTTCAACCCTGGAAGGGCAGGCATGGGCCGAATCGGTAGAATCATATTATGACCGGCTCCCTCAACAGGCAAAGCAAAAAGTAAGAAAGCCGGTTTGGAGCCTGTCAAAACACGCGGCCGGGCTGGTGATCCGATTCAGATCCGATGCCAACCAAATAAAAGTGCGATATGGCCTTGGTGGCAGTTTTCAAATGCCTCACATGCCGGCCACAGGGGTAAGTGGCGTTGATCTATATGCTAAAAATAGTGATGGTCGGTGGCATTGGCTCAGGGGTAGCAGGTCATTCGCAGATACCACAAGATACATTTTTGACCCTATCGATCCCAGCGACCAATACCATGAACTGGGAAGGGAATACCAGTTGTATCTCCCGCTTTACAATTCTGTGAAATGGCTGGAAATAGGTGTCCCGGAAGGAGCCTCCTTTGAACCGCTGCCGGTAAGACAGGAGAAACCCATCGTCGTCTATGGCACATCCATCGCTCAGGGGGCTTGTGCCTCCCGGCCGGGTATGGCCTGGACGGGAATTCTCAGCAGAAAAATGGACAGGCAGCTCATTAATCTGGGATTCTCCGGAAATGGCCGGTTGGAAGAGGCGATCATTGATCTTTTAGCCCAAATCGATGCAAAGGTCTATGTATTAGACTGTTTGCCAAACCTGACACCTACTAAAGACAGGACCATTGAAGAGGTGGAAGGAAGGATTGTTTCAGCTGTAAAAAGGTTAAAAGAGAAGCGGCCTGGGGTACCTGTGTTGCTGGCAGAACACGCCGGATATTCCGACGGTACATTGAACAAGGAAAGGCATGAAATTTACACAAAGCTAAATGAGGTATTGCGAAAGGCTTATTGGCAATTGAGGAAGGCCGGTATTAGCGGTTTATATGTATTGCCTCGAAGCGAAATGGCGTTGGGAATGGATGGCTATGTAGACGGGACGCATCCTTCCGACCTGGGAATGCAATATTATGCGACGGCTTATGAAAGATCTCTCCGTACTATACTACATGAGCCGGTAGGAGCCATTTCAACCGCCATTCCTGTCACACAGCGCCGGGAACCTGGTATGTATGATTGGGAACAAAGACACCAGGCGTTACTTGGAATAAGTAAAACCAATCCTCCTGAGATTTGTTTTTTCGGCAACTCAATTATCAACTATTGGGGTGGTCTGCCCGAAGCACCGCTAAGCAACGGCAGTGACTCCTGGGAAACGCACCTTGAACCGTTGAAGGTGGGTAACTACGGTTTTGGTTGGGATCGCATTGAAAATGTACTTTGGCGAATTTATCACGATGAACTCGACGGTTTCGAGGCGGAACAAATTGTGGTGATGTTGGGCACCAATAACCTTGGATATAACCCGGATAGCGAAATTATTGCCGGTCTCCGGTTTGTCGTAAACGCCATTAAAACCAGGCAACCCGATGCTCAAATTCACCTGGTCGGCATATTGCCACGAAGGGCTCAGGAAAAAAGAGTGCGGCAATTGAACCTGCTGATTGCACAACTGGCTGATTTAATGAACGTAAATTTTGCCGATATTGGCACCTCCCTTTTGAACCATGATGGCAAGATCAACGAGTCACTATTCACAGATGGCTTACATCCTAACAAAGAAGGTTACCTTAAGTTAGCTCCCTTGATTACTACCCAATTAAAATCTGTGGATTAGATCAACAAAACTAATGTGGTCTGAGGGCAGGACAAAAATCTATTAAAGACCACCGGTACTCCCGGGGAATCAAAATTAGCGATAGGCACTATTTTAAACTTTCAACTAACTCCCGCGAGGTAGTGGTGGGACTCCAGTATTTTTCGATGTGGTTTATCACCAATTCGGTGCCTTCTTTGTGACTGACAAACGGGGGCATTTCATGATTATACATAGCATCCGTTAAATCCCGTACCAGCGCCACATTCAATCCCGCCGTTTTTTGTGAGCGAATGCCAAATGATCGTCCGAGTACACACATGTTAACATGAACGCCGGTCATGATCACATTTTTAATGCCCTTTTGCTCAAAGTAACTGAGTATCTCTTTTCCATTATCAGATATTCCGTCTTTCTCATCAATATGAATGGTACTGATTTGTTTTTTCCAGGCCTTTTGCGAGGTACATTTAGGAAGGCAATCGCAGCCGCCATCGGAATCGTCGATGGGTAATTGTGCTTCCTTTAACGTATCAAGCTCGTACCAGTAGGGAATCTTAGCAGCCCATGCTTCGATAGCCACATCTTTCAACCGGTTTCTCTGGGGCGTATCCTCATAAAATTGTATTACATCACTGGGCGCATGAATAATGGTCACCCCTTTTTTCCGGGCCACTTCCGCCAGTTCATTGATTTTGGGGGCCATTTTCCCCACCCTTTCCGTAGCTCCCTTGCACCAATGCCGGTCCCACATATCACAAATAACCATGGCGGTTTCCTGGGTATTCCATTTCATCATCTCTTCTTTGGCATTCCACCCGTCCCCGGATTGTACGCTTCGTACACCGGTAAATACCATGGTTTCACCTGATTTTCTTTCGGACATTTTTTTTGTACCACAAGCGGATAAAATAATCAATGGCACCAGGGCAATACCAACAGACGGGAAGTGGGTGACAATCTTCATAAATATTCAATTTAGTTGGGTTTACCCGGATTTTCCACAATCTCTTCAGCACGGATTGTGATTGATACAATGGCTGCATTACCAACCCCCTTAGTATATAACAACCACTGGTCTTGCGTTCCTCAATGTCCGGGCAAAGGCAATTTATGAAAAATGCACATAAAAGTTATCATTTCATTAAGTCTAAGCATTTCATGACTTCCGGAATAGCCCGATTCTTCCATTTTTAAGTATTAAATATAGATGTAACTGTGTAACCCATAAATTTAGCTTCTCCAATACAGAAGAATTGGACTTCCGGATCCGATTAGTTAAATTATATAAAGGTTAATATGAAATGCTTGCCTCTCCTACATTTAACTTAAATATTCGATTATGGAAAAAACTCGACCATTCCTTTTTAGTTCTTGCTTACTGCTGGCATTGCTATTTTTTTCATGCGATGACAGCGAGAAACCTGATTTGCCAACCTCTGCCATTATCCATTATAGTGTAGCAGATAAAAAGGTGGCATTTACTGCGTTGACCACGAATGCAGATTCCTATTCGTGGGATTTTGGTGATGGCCAGACAAGTACAGATCCGAACCCGGTTCACGAATATGAAACCGGCGGATATTACAAGGCCACACTTACTGTTAGCGGAGGTACCGGATCTGTCAGTGACGAAGCTGATCTGGCGGTTGCGCTTACCCCCTATGTTTTATTGACAGGTGGCCCTACCGCCGAAAATGGAAAGACATGGAAGCTGTCGGCAGCACATTCTGAAAACGATATTTTCGCCAATGCAGATGCAGACTTTTCCATTATTGAAGGGCCGCTTCCGCAAGGTGTATTTGATTTGCTGTTGGGCATGGGAGAAGTATATGCCGATGAGTTTACATTTCACTTTGATGGCACTTATGAGCACGATGTAAAGGATGATGGCGCCGCCTTTGGTGGTTTGGTTTATCAGTTTGTATTAAATGGAGGAGTGGACGTCGTCAATAATAACGGCCAGGATTTTGGTCTGTGCACCGCCAAGTACACCCCTGAGAGCAATGCGACCTTTACCTATGTTGAACAAGAAGACTTTACTGTATCCTCCGTTCACGGAGCCGGAGGTTCCCTGACATTTAGCGGTGTAAGCACATTGGATTTTTCAGGTACGGAATTCGTCGGGTTCAGGGATTTTCAACGAAAGGTGATGGTGCAGGAAATTACTGATAGTTCAATGAGAATTGTCATGTTCATGGCTGCTGGTCAGGATCCCGCAATTATCGGCATTAATACACATGCCCTTATTCTAACTTTCGAGGTAGTTGGTTGACGCAGAGTTCACATTAATTTTCAGTCTTTCGGACTATTAAACAATGAAAATCATGAAACTAAAATATCACCTAGAAAAAACCATTAGGCTGCCTCATTCACTGATTATATTTAGTGTATTGCTGATGCTTGCCGCTTCGGCAAGGGCAGACTCCGGTAAACTGCAAAGCATCACTGTATCGGGTAAAGTTACCAGCTCATCCGATGGCAGTGCGCTTCCGGGGGTAAATGTTTTACTAAAAGGAAGTAATGAAGGCACTATTACTGATGTCGATGGCAACTACAGTATTGTCGTCCCTGACCAAAATTCAGTATTGATATTTTCCTACATAGGATACTTCACCCAGGAAATCACGGTTGGCGATCAAAGCGTGATCAATATTGAAATGAAGGATGATGTAACTGCATTGGATGAGGTAGTGGTAACCGCATTAGGTATAAAAAGAGAAGAGAGATCATTGGGGTATTCTGTGGGGAAGGTAAAAGGAGAAGAAGTAACACGCGTAGCACAGGAAAACGTATTAAATGCATTAACCGGGAAAGTAGCCGGCGCCACTATTAGTTCAACAGGGGGTACCGGGTCTTCAGTGAGTATGGTAATCCGGGGAGCAACTTCGTTAAATACGGATAACCAACCTCTTTTTGTAGTGGATGGTATACCCATGGAAAATTCGTTGAATAATATGGGGCAAGTCGGGGACCGGAACATTGTAGACTACGGAAATGCTATTTCCGATCTCAACCCCAATGACATAGAAAGTGTAACCGTTTTAAAGGGCCCAAGCGCTGCCGCTTTATACGGAACACGTGCAGGTAATGGCGTGGTATTGATTACCACCAAGACTGCACAAAAAGGCCAGGGGATGAAAGTAAGTGTTTCTTCCAATACGGTTTTTGACATTCCCTTCAAATTTTTGAATGTACAGAAAAAATTCGCCTCCGGTTTTTTCTCTTTCAGACCAGAAAATGTTGGAGGAGGGGTATTACCACCCATTAATGATGGCGATGGAACAGGCGCCGGACCTGAACTTGACAAAGGATATTTTGCGCAACAATGGAATGCGCCTCTTGATGCCAACGGCTTTCCCATACCGACTGAGCTGGTATCCTATCCGGATAACGTGGAAAACTTTGTTCAAACAGGTTTTACGACTACCAATGGCGTGTCTATTTCAAACAGTACCGATGCTATTGACTACAGAATAGGGTTTACCAACATGAGCCATAACGGAATTGTTCCAGGCTCTGATCTTTTCAGAAACAATATTTCTACATCGGCTTCGACAAACCCACACAAAAACGTGACCATTAGTTCCAGTATTAATATTGGAAAAACCTGGTCAGACAACAGGCCTTCCAGTAACCGGGGGACTAATCCTCTGCAGTGGGCATATTCCACGCCGGTTAATGTCGATATCAGGGAATTGGAGGATTATTGGTTGCCAGGCCAGGAAGGGTTGGCAACAAGGACTGTTTCGCCGAATCACGAAAATCCTTACTTCCTGGCTTATGAAGTTGATAATGCTTTTGAAAGAACAAGGATATTCGGAAATATTCAGGCAGAATGGCGGATCACCAATGATTTTAAAGTCAAGGCAAGGTATCTTCATGATCAGACTGATGGACGTCGTGAAAACAAAATTCCGCCTGGATACAACAGAGAACCAAATAATGGGGCTTATGGATTGGCAACCTCTACCTCATTTGAAAGAAATATAGATATACTGGCGACCTATAGTAAGGTATGGAATAACTTTAGCCTTACCGTATCTGCCGGTGGAAACACTTTATATGCTAAAAATACGGCGATTAGCAATTCGTCAAGATCAAAAGCTGGCTTGATTGTTCCCAATGTATTTTCTGTAACAAACATCAGCAATACTGCCTTAAACTACAGTAGCCGTTGGTCGCAACGAGCTATCCATAGCGTTTTTGCATTTGCTAATGTCGGATGGAAAGATTTATTGTATCTGGATATACAAGGAAGGAATGATTGGTCAAGTACGCTACCTTCTGAGAATCGTTCCTATTTCTATCCGTCTGTTTCGTTGAGCTTTCTGGTAAATGAGCTTGTTAAATTAGGCAATAATATTAGTTTATTAAAGCTGCGAGCGGGTTGGGCGCAGGTGGGTAATGATACCTCTCCTTATAATTTGTTTCCGGTATATGGAAATTCCGGTCAATGGGGTGACGCCGTCAGGCTGAATAAATCGGGAACAATTTTAGTTCCGGGCTTAAAGCCTGAGGAGGCAACATCCATGGAATTTGGCCTCGATCTGAATATGTTTGACGACAAGGTGCGATTTAAAGGTACCTACTATGAACTTGAAAATAGAAACCAAATACTACAGAACATTCCTCTTCCGGTTTCCTCGGGTTTTAACAACATTAATATAAATGCGGGATTGATAGAAAGCAAAGGCCTGGAGTTTGAGCTGGGACTCACTCCAATAAAAAACGCCAATTGGAATTGGGATATCAATGTCAATTTCAGCAGAAACCTGACAAGGATCATCGAACTTGACGAGGGTGTAGACGCCATTGAATTCTGGAGCGATAACAAGAGCTTTTCCAGGGGTTATGTGGAAAACCCTGAAAGCGGCGAAGATGGTTTGGTAGGAAACATTTATTCTCCCCGTATTAAACGCGTAACGGATGAGAATTCACCATATTTTGGATACCCCCTTATTGGTGAGGGTTTGGATGCAGAATGGCTGCCTACGGAGGAGCCTGTAAAAGTTGGAAATTATAATCCTGATTTTATAATGGGATTCCAATCACATTTGTCCTTTAAAAACTTTGTACTGAATATGACATTAGAGTGGAGAAGCGGCGGTCAATATATGTCGCAAACTAACCGGTATTTCTCGGAAAGTGTACAAACGCAATTATGGCTTGATCGCCTGGTGCATCCTGGTGATCTTGGGCCGGGCCAGGAGCTTCGTGATTGGATAATAGCCAATGCCGATAAATATTTGTTTACAGAAGATCTAAGACCGGTCGGTGGACCAACACCGGAATATGGTGGTTTCCCGGAAACATTTAGCGGAACTACGGTCTATGATGGAACATTTGCTCCCGGTGTCGTAGGGCATCATGATGATGACGGAAACTTTATTTTAGATCGCGAGAACCTTGGCGGTGATGGCACGGTGTTTTTGCCATATGTGGTCAGTTTTCCATGGGAGTTCGGTACCCCATCAATGTTTGATGCTGATTTTATAAAGATAAGGGATATATCTTTAGGGTATCAGTTGCCTGCAAATATTGTGAGCAAGTTGGGAATGCAAAACGCTATGATCTCTATCTACAGCAGAAATATCATGTTGTGGACGAAGGATTCTGACTTTGGCATAGATCCTGAACGTGCATTTCAGGCTGAATCCGGGAGCGGCAACAGGGGCACGCAATTTAAGCAAGGCATTGAGCGGTACAATGTAGACCCCTGGGTAATGCCGGTCGGATTTAAGTTAGATCTTACATTTTAAGTTAGCTAAAAATTGAAATCATGTATAGTGTAAAATATAAAACAACATTCCTACTGACCCTGGTCTTAAGCTGTGTCTTCTCATGCAAGGACCTGGATGAAATGAACATCAATCCTAATGGCGTTGATCCGGCAGATGGACATCCAAATCTCTTGATGGCCACTGTGATGACAGATTTGGGACAAAATGTAGTAAATCTTGGGTTTGGAAATATTGCTGGTGTCATGCAACATACTCAAAGAGATGGGTGGTCCAGCGGACATAACGATTATGACTGGGCTTCACAGGGACAAAGTTGGAGTAGTTATTACGGAATACTCAGAACAAATGATGAATTACTTCAAAAGGCTGAGGAATTAAATCTTGATTTTCATAAAGGTGTTGGCCTGGTAATACGGGCATATACGTTTGGTTTAATAACTGATCTTTGGGGTGATGCTCCCTATGCCAATGCGCTTAAAGGAGAAGCAGGAGGAGAAGCAAATCTTAAACCGGCATATGATGATCAAAGAGACATTTACCTTGGAATTTTAGCTGATCTTGAAGAGGCCAATAGCCTGCTGTCGGGTAATCAGGCGGATTATTCCGACATAACTCCGGCCCAGGATCCTTATTACAGGGGGAATGTTGCGAATTGGCAAAAGTTTGCCAACTCCCTGGCATTGCGATATTTCATGAGAATTTCAAACAAGGAAGAAGCCCTGGCACGTGCCGGTATAGAAAAGATAACCTCCGATCCGGGCAATTATCCAATCATAACTTCGGCTGCAGATGATGCAACCATGAATTATATTGGTGGCGCTACCTTTGATTCATGGCCAAACAACACAGTTTTTGACAGGACTACCACCAGCGGATATAACAGGACTAAATTGTGCTCCACCCTGATCGAAACGTTGCAGGGGTTGAATGACCCAAGGATTGGAGTATATGCAGACAAAATTGAAATCGCTCTGGTGATCGAACCTGGTTGGGAAGATGATCGGGATGAAATTATTGGTAATGAACGCCATATTGCTCAAAACATAGCAGATGACTACGAACAAAACTGGGGAGAGCCGATAAATCTGGATCCGGAATATATTGGGTTACCTCCGTCTTCACCGGCAGGCGGCGCATACAATCTCAATCCTGATTTAGCGCAAGGAACACTCAACCCTCACTGTTCCCAGTTAAATAGCATGTATAAAGAAGCCTCCGGACCTTTATTAAAAGGACGTATGATGTCGGCCTCCGAAGTACACTTTATCCTTTCTGAAGCAGCATTAAAAGGTTGGTCCGTTGGCGTTGATGCACAGACCTCCTATGAAGAGGCAATCAAGGCTTCATTTGAAACCTGGAATATAAGTAATGAGTATAGTACATATCTTGCCGGCCCGGCAAATTATAATGGAACGCTTGAGCAATTAATTGAGCAAAAATGGATAGCAAGCTGGACTGCCGCAGCCGAAGCCTGGTTTGATTATCGACGTACTGGTTTACCCGATCTTCAGGCAGGGCCATCCGCGATGAGGCAGGCTATACCATTAAGGTTTTATTACATGTTGGATGAGATAAACCTAAACACAACCAATGCGAGAGCCGCCATTGACAAGTTGGAGACAACAAATTTCACCTCTCCCGACCCAAACAACAGTGCATGGTCCCGATCGTGGCTGTTGAAAGGAACGGGATTCCCTTATTAATTATTCCCGATTGAAATATTGAAAGCCATTCCCCCTTGAGATGGCTTTCAATATTTTATGGTTTTCGTATATTGATGCGATGATAAAAAAAATTTTAAAAATCCTTTTTGTAGTCCTGATACTGGTTGTCTGCTTTCTCCTCTGGGCATTAAAAACCGTCGACTACACCCCATATTTTAAATCCGACTATTACGCTGCCACAAAGGCACGGCTGGACAGTATAGCCACAAATCCCGGTGTTGCCCGGGGACAGGTGCAGATAGGCTTCGGCAGGAACAGTATCACGCCAACATTAGTTGAAGATACGTATGATCCTTCTGCGGGCAAATTTGTGGCACTGCCATTATCAGGTTACGGAGGAAGAGAGGGAATGCCGGCCACGGGGATCCATGACAGCCTGTTTGTGAAAGCAATGGCCGTTAAGGTCAATAACAAAGTCATGGTTTTTGTCGGCTCGGATTTATTGATTATGCCCCCGGAGGTAAGTAAATTATCCGTCATCACAGTCACAAAAGAAATTGGATTAACGCAGGAAAATATATTTTATTCCGCTACACATACGCATTCAAGTGTTGGCGCCTGGTCTGCTGGCACCGTTGGAGAACTATTTGCGGGTGAATATAATCCGGATGTTGTTTCTTGGCTTTCCCAACGGGTTTCTAAAACCATTATTGAAGCAGTTAAAAATCTCCAGCCCGGTAAGATCGGAATCGGAAACTTTCATGCCAGGTCATTTGTGAAGAACCGGCTTGTGGGAGATGATGGTGTTGTAAACGACGACTTTTTAATAATTGTCGCCGAGCAGTTGACCGGGATAAAGGCTATCCTGGGTTCATTTGATGCACATGCCACAACACTGGGAGACTGGAATATGGAATTCAGCGCCGATTATCCCGGCTATTGGCAGCGAAAATTAGAAGCAAATGGCTTTGATATGGCCATGTTTTTTGCCGGAAGTGTGGGAAGTCATAGTTATCAAAGCAAAGGTGAAAAGTTTGAAAAACCGAGGTACATTGGAGAAGCATTGGCGGATAGTTCCATTAATTATTCACAAAAGATTATTACAAAAGACAGCATCACTACAGCCTCACTCACACTTAAGATTGATTACCCGGAACCCCAGATCCGGGTGTCAGACGGCCTTTGCCTGAATCCGGTCATCGCCCGCAGGTTATTCCCTGACGTCGGGGATGTTTATCTGCAAACGATCCGGCTGGACAGTCTGATTTGGACCACCACACCCAGTGACTTTAGCGGAGAGACTGCGCTTACCTATAAAAATGCCATGCATAAAAAGGGCTTTCGGGCCATGGTTACGAGTTTCAATGGCGCCTATACCGGTTATATTATTCCATGTAAATATTATCACCTGAATGCCTATGAATCGAGGATGATGAATTGGTTCGGCCCCGGTTACAATCCATTTATCAATTATATAATCGGGGAATTAATTGAAAAAGTATCATCAGCCCGATAAAACCTGCCTGGTCACAGGTGTTTTTTAAGGAAGGCATCAATATAAAACTGACAGTATTCATTCACTTTCACTGAAAGGTCCATGGTGTGCGGCCATCCTTTCAGGCGATGGTAATCATGCGGGACACCTGCTTTTTCCAACCAACTGCTTAGAGAGTCGGATTGACTAACCGGTACCAGGGAATCGATGGTGCCATGAAATATCAGTGTTGGCGGGTCGTCAGCTGAGATAAATGTCTTTGGGGAAGCCTGTCGATAAGTTTCAGGATCGTCATGAAAAGTGGTGTTCAGGAAGTCCTTTACCTGGTAGGTACTGATGGCATACGGGGTAGAGAGGTCTGTCGGTCCATATAAATTAATAACGGCGCTGACCTTATTGTCACCTTCAAACATGCACGACTGATTAAATAGCTCATCATCACCGCCATAGCCAATCATCATCGCAAGATGGCCTCCGGCCGAGCCACCGATGAGCACTATCTTTTCAGTGTCAATGCCATATGCTGCCCCATGGGTCTTAATCCATTTCACCGCACAATTTACATCCTGAACCGCCGCGGGGAAAACAGCCTGCTTCACCAGCCGATACGATACGGTAACTGTGATAAACCCTTTTTTTGCATAATCAATCAAATAAGGCAGGTAATCCGATCTCTTTCCTGTTCGCCACGCCCCGCCATGAATGAAGATCATGACAGGAGCTGGTTCGGATAGGTTCTTGCGTTTATAAATATCCAGTTGAAGAGACAGGGAATCAATGTTTTTGTATTCGATGTTTTTAATTTCCTGAATTTCATCGGGAATCGCCGGTGCTGTTTCAATGAGATCAAGCATACCCAGGAAATAAGATATTTTCATAAAGCTCTCATTCATGAATCCCCTTGGCGGGTTGAGCGAGCGATCCGGATGGGTACTTTTTGGTTTGCAAGCTGTCACCAGAAGCAGCAAGAGGAGTGAATACACAAAATTTTTCATAGTATTAATTGGTTTTGGCATGGAACCAAATGCATTTTATAGTTTCAACAGAAATTGATCTATCACTACAATTCAACTTCTTATCAATATATGTAAATCTGGTTTGTATATACCCATGGTATCCATTTATCATTGAAATTCACCAGGGCAACAATCCTGTAATTCCCCGTTTTGTTATTTACGGGGTAGGTGTATTCATATGCTTCTTCCACTTCATCAATCAGTTTTCCGCTGTTGTAAAGCTGAAACCTCACGGGTAAGGGGGACACTGCCTTTAGTTGGTTAACGTCTGTGGTCCTAACGGAATCACCAAGAATACCGGTAACACTATCTTTCCGGTTAGTGGTAAAATATTGAAACCCATTTGCCTGAGCCAGACTTTCAAACGAAACATATACGTGGCCTTTGATAATATGCTCCTTAATATTGACTGTGGATAAGGTATCACAGAACACATGATTTGTGACAAAATTGAAGGAATGGTAATAAGTATCTAATTCCCATTTAAATGACCACCCAAACGCATCCGGTTCGCCTAGCAACAATTTATCCAACCACCCAGGTTCTCTTATGGTGAGGGTTTTGGCGTTTGAACCTACCCATTCCACCCGGCCGTCTTCCAGATAACGTGCCCTCAAACCCTGGTTGTTATGGGCATCAACACCGGCTACACCCACAATCCTCCGGCTGAGATTAAGGGAATCCCAATTGTTCAGAATAGCCGTCTGCTCATCATAGAGCTCGCGATAACACCAGTGCTTAAATCGTTCACCATTAACAACATTGTTGACAACAAAAGGCAATATGCCATCTTCATCCAATAAATCAGTGTGTATATTATAGATCTCCATAGCCTGATAATCCGGGTTTTTCCAGTTGTGATCCCGCTCTGTGTGCACATAACCTACTAATCCACCACCAGCTACCACTTTGCGTATCAACGTATCCGTTTCCTGGTTCCAGTCAAGAACCACACTGTCAAATGGATTGACCATCAGTCCATTACCAGACTCCGTACCGGCTTCCATAAGGATCCCGTCAAATACCCCCTCATAACCTCTGGGGAAGGTATCGAGTTTTCCGCGGGCGTGATCCGAATAAAAGATAAAATTCAGGTTTGCCTTTTTTGCAGCATCCAAAATTTCGGGCAATGTACCTCTGCTGTCATGTGACCAATAAGAATGGGCATGGAGGACACCCATGAAGGCTTCTCTGCCAATATACTGATCCGGCTTTTTGTACCTGGCCCATAACTGCACACGTTCTTTTTCCAACTTTGGATAAGTCACCCAACTCTTTAATAAAGCAGGGCCAAACAAAAAGATCATACCAACCGCAGCCAATAACACAATAAGCAGTAGTGTGTAACGTAAAATCTTTTTAATCGTCCTAACTAATTTCATTTTTTGTTTTGCAAAGTCATAGGTCGATGGGTGAGCAGCGTTAGCAACCCATACCCTTATCTGTCAAAGATGTTCCCTGAACCATTGTATCCCATCCCGGTAGGCCTTATCGACTGGCAGGTCACGGTGTTTTGATGGATACCAAATGATCTTCTTAGGGTTTTCGGCCTTTTCAAAAAGTAATTTACTTGTTATTGGCGCAATGACTTCATCATTTTCCGCATTGATCATCAGCAGTGGTCTGGGGGCTATTTGTTCCACAAAATTGACTGGATCAATGATGCTGAAAAACTCCTGGGTTTCTTTGGTAAGGGCATCTAACCCAAACATCAGACTAAGATTACCACCAGCGAGCGCTATGGTCGGAACTTTTATACGCTGATCAACACCACAAAAAACTGTGCCGATAACACCTCCCAGACTTATACCAAAAAATCCGAGCCTTTCAGTGTCAATTTCATTTCTGGTTTTAAGAAAATCGACGGATCGACGAAGGTCAAAAACCGTTTGCGATATGATATCCCTGGTCCAATACCGGTATCCATTGACCAGATCAAAATCGTAATTTTGTTTTTTGCGCGTGCCGTGATTGGCAATATCAATTCTTAAAACCGCATATCCGCTATCTATAAAATGCGCATGCCCGGTTTCGATGTAATCCACTGTCTTACGATCGCCAAGGCCATGTAGCAAAATAACAAGCGGTAGTGGATCAGGGGCAGCAGGAATTGATAGTAATCCCCTCACTCTTTTGTTATGAACGCTTGTGAATGAAACGGCATATAACCGGATATCTGCTGAGTCAACCAGTAATTGCACCGAATCCTCCAACGGCAGTTCCCGATCGTAATTGTAATAACTTAAAACTGAGATCTCCTGCCTGGAAATGCAGGAATTTAAAAAGAAAAACAGGAGACCGCTGTAAATTGCTCCCGAAAACAATAGTTTGCCCATAAAACAATAAAAAAATCTTAATTTGAAATGAGATTAAGGCTTGCCGGCACAAACCTCGAAACTTTCATCTTCACCAGACCCGACCTGCCCGGAACATTGGATCTTCTTGCTATCTTTCCTAAAAAAACACGATTAAACACCCATTTTTTGCCTCACCGCCAATTTGTAACTTACAGGCCTGTACGCCATTTGATTAATTAGTCAATTTACTATTTTTTAAGCTAATTGATAACTTTATGAGGGTTATTGTTCCGGAAAGTATTGATGGTTGTAGCAGACCTGCACCTTGCCGATACAGCCCTGCAATTAACTAGCTGATTATCAACAAGTAAAACATCCGGCACCAGGAATTTTGTTTCGACCGCGGCGCCATACAAATTAACCGTCGGTCAAAATTTGAAGAATGCAGGTTATTTGCAGCTTGATGTATATTTTTCTATGGCAAGTAAATTTTTACCACTGCGCAATTTCGTTTTGTAGGTACCTTGATTTTCAGCTCCCCATTTACAACTTCGGAAGCTATCAAAACGGGTGTGTCCTCGCCTGGATAAAAGGCTTTGACAACAAGTTCATCTTTTATTAGTTCCTTTTTTCTTAGTGTAACTTCAACAGGTGCCGTTCCCGTTGCGTAGGTAACAGGCACGGCATAGCTATCAAAGGTTTTGAACAGGTTTACCCTGGCCTCTCCACCGGTGACTGCTATTACATGTGACTCCAGAACCCATTCCCTACCTCTTAATTGATTAAATAATGGCCCGTAATCCAAATAAACCTTATCGGCCAGCGCACTTGGACGAATGGAATGGTCATTGCCCGGAAAGGGTGCCATGGGGAATACCCCCAAATACAGATATTTTTGCATCACCTCATCCGAATCAGGCAATAATTGTTGATCACCGCTGATCCAGCCTAAAACCGGTTTTTGATTCCCCAGCAAGGCAATAGCATTTAACGAAGACCCCGCATAAGTAAATTCATCAAAAATACCGTCAACATACTTAAGCTGTTCTATTCTCTTGACGTGATTGTTGACAAAAATCACCTTGTTCTTTTCATGAAAAATCGGATGTAACCGGTCCATTATCTTGTTCCAGGACACGAAGCCCGAACCGACCGGTTGATCTCCCATCCAGCTTACGTCATCATCAGTCCTGTGATTGTACATGCGTGTCCAGTCCATTCGGTCGATGCATATTCCATAAGCGTTTGGCAGGAACGCTACCTGCCTCCTGGCCTGCTCTGCTAAAAAGTCCTGAAAGCTTTTTACGCCCGGGTCCATAGCCACGGCTTTCTCCCAGGTCCAGAATGGCAATCCCGGCCTGGCGCTGTAGATGCCCTTGTCCAAAACCGGCTTCTGCGCTTCAGGCACAAAGAGCATGGCATCTTCAAGCTTTTCGTAAAGGAAGTCATTGGAATTTTTCCACAGGGGCTCTCCTGCCTTTCTGGTGGATTCAGGTCTGGGGTATTCGATTTGCGTGCCAAACTCCGTTACATTGAAGTAACTCAACACAAAAAAGCCATTGTCATCCATTTTTTTACAGTATGCATTCATCAGGGGTATGGATGATGGTTTCCTGGTTATCTTTCCGAGGTTGCTTTGACGGATAAATCCCATCCATTCCTCGTCTTTCTCAACCGGTGGTATGTACATGCCCAGGTAAGGAAAATCAAAAGCAGCCCGCCAATTAACACGAAATGCCATTTTTTTCATTTTCTCCACATCAAATGCCACGTCGCTGTTGGAATAAGCTCCTGTGCCCCCCATTTCAAGAGCCAACGAATTGACCGGGTGAAAGAAGGCGGCATATCGATTTACCACCCATTCCAGGCTGCTTCGCCAATCTGACGGATGGGCGACGATATCCATGGCGAATTTTATTTCCCGGCCCTCGCCAAGCCGGTGATTGTATCGTAAAAACCTGATGTCACCATCCTTACTGGTCTCTAAGCTGATATCCAGAAGTAAGTCCTCAGGTGACAAAACCAGGCTTAATCCCAAATCTTTATCTTCCTCGAAAAAACTAAGCATTGGAATACTTATCACATCTCCCTGAAAAGGGCAATAGAGGATACCAGGGTTTTGATATTCGTAACGCGGTGCGCCATAGTGCCATTTGTTATCTGCTAAAGGTAGGGTCACCAGCGGGTCTGCCCAGCTGGTGAAGTCATCCAAATCACCGGAATTAAGAATGGCGTTAGCGATCAGGGCATTGTCCGTACCGCCATTGCTGATGTCGCCCCGGGGATCTGCCCAGGGCAACCAGTGTGTGACATTGTCAGCTGTAGGATACTTGAACAAGGTCTCGATCGGAGTCGTCCAACTGGCTGCATCATCTTCTATGAGCACCTCCCAACGGATACTATTGGCGGTGGGTGTAAATGTTTCTGTCAGTAGCAATTCATTATTTTTAAGCGTATCCACCAGTGTTTTTACAAATGTTACACCACCATCCGGAAGCCGCGACGCCTGTACTTTTATTACCTGGCAACCACTCAACGTGGAATGCCCTGCAATCTTCCTCTGTACCTGCCCGTTTTGCAGGGAGGCACTTTCTATTGATCCGTTTGCGTTGAAGGCAATCTCCAGGTTCGACGTTTTTACCTTAAAATTTTTGTTATTACCACATGAAATCACGGTACCTAGCAGCACCGGTAATATACCCCATGTGATGTATCTCAATGTTTTCATTGATTTGTTGATTTTAAATGCTGTCAATGCCTTACCTGCTAAGTTTAATTGTGTTATTTTTTTCATTTTAAATACTGTGGATAATTGCCTTTTGAAATTATCAATCAGAAATAAGGTTTTTCCTGAATTCGTCCTCATACAATCCCATACGGTCAAAGGGAATCTTTTCGAAATCAGGAAGCTTTTTATACACTTTGGAATCTTCCCTCAACATAAAATTCTGTTCCTGAAAATTTTCAAATCCGGGATCTCCATTGGTGTGGTAGTTATTAATGTTCTCAAAAACACCGTATTTGCCACCTCTGATCTGAATCAGGTCTTTGTTTCCTCCCACAATCACATTGGTGGAAAGGACGTTTCTGCGGGAGTGCATTCCTTCCCACTCCTCCTCTTCCACAATCACGTCCATGTAATTGACCAGTTTGGGGTAGCGTTCGCTATAAGGAGGTTTTCGAATGTTTATATCTTTGAGAAGGCGCTGCTCAAACAGCTTTCCCTTGCCAAACATAATGGGTGCCCTGCCCTTATACCAGGTGTAATAGTGAGGACTCAGAACGGCTGTATACGAATGTGGATGGATGATGATGTTGTTTTTCATAGTCAGATCCCAGCCGGTATTACTGTACAACACACCATGGGCGGTATGCATATTATAAAATACGTTTCCAAATACGGTAATTCCTCCTGACGAATCATCACAGTAAACACCCATATTCATTCGTTTTGCATTTCCGCACTCATGAAAATAATTGTATCTGACCATCAGCCCTCTGTCGCTGGGGTCTCTGCCGGTATACCACACAGACACATCATCCGAGTGCAGGGTGACATGATGAATGTCGTTGTACTCAAATATATGTTCGGGCCCTACGGAAAATATGGCTTGAAAATCGGCATTATAGATTTCATTGTACCGCACTTTATTACCACAGCCATCTACGATCACCCCGCCCCAGCGGAATTTATTGCGCCGGTTATAATCATGGATTTTGCAATTTTCGATCACATTGTTGCCCGGTATCAATTCGCGTTTACTCCCCCCGCTTAACACGATGCCGCCAGCCCCTGTATTGTAAATATCACAACTCAATACTTTATGATTTTTACCCGCCATCCGATCCCAGGTCGTATACTTGTAGATGTGAGCGGCGTAGTTGCCTACCCGGCGCGAGATGGGAACACCCTCGTAGAAGTCGTGGGTGATGTAAGGAACGGTTTGTCTGGCTCCTTGTCCCATAAAGATGCCGGTGGTGCCAAAGTTGCGGACGGTGCAACCGGCTATCAGGTTATTAACTCCTCTTTCCATATAGATCCCAATGCCTCTTCCATTCTGGATCGTAAAATCACGCAAAATCGCATGGCTTACACCTTCGAGGCTTACCACCGGATCTTCAAGCAAAGAAATCTCCACGCGTGTGTTTGCGTCAACAGGCTCAGGCGGCCAGAAATACAATATCCCTGATTTGCGATCTGCATACCACTCTCCGGGCATATCCAATTCATCCAGAATGTTGAGGGCCACATAGTGGGTGTAATCCTTTCCTCCCCTGACCGAGTACATATGGGGTGTGGAAAATTTGATCTCCCTGGTGTTCGGATCAATATTTTCCACATGAATTTTGTCATCAGCATATCCGTTGTAGAAAGTTCCCTGAAACCAGACGTCGTCGTTTCCGGCCCACACCTCATGGCGCTTGTCGGTATATTTAATGGTAGCCCCCCGGTTTGAATGGTCTCCCATTCTCGGGTTTGACCCCGGATCAACGACTTCTTCAATGGATATAAATCCTTCATTAGGATATCTGGCTAAAGTCAGCGGACGGCTATTAAAAAACAACTCTATTGGCGCGGGATTAACCGGCAGTGCATGTCCATACTGCTTGTGGGTACCAAAATCAGTGATGCCCAAAGACTGCAAATCAACAAAATAAATATTTTTCACCGCGTCGGGTGTGAGCATGGCTTTGACAGATCCCGGATCTAAGCGCTTTACGGCACTTTGTGGAATGGAAATCCCGCCGGTAAGAAAAACCTTGTCACCGGGTACGGCGCGATAGGTGACAGGCGCTTGTGGCAGGCCACTGTCATTTGCGTTAAGTGTAAAAGATTTTGATTGATAATATTCTCCTGCCGAAACCCAAACAGTAAAGCCCTCTTGGGGATAGGCTGCAATGGACTGTTGTTTCCGGATGAGATCTCTGGCGGCCTCCAGGGTAGCTACAGGTGATTCGAGGGTACCCGGGTTTTTATCGTTTCCGCTTTTTGACACATAAAAATCCGTAGCATAGGCTGAAAAAATCTGGGGCCAGTATAATAAGACCAGTACAGCGAAAAGGTAGTTTTTTTTCATTTTAAACCAGGTTGTGAAATGGTAGTTTTTTTTCATTTTAAACCAGGTTGTGAAATGGTTATAAAGCTTATTACTCATTGACTAGTGTTTCATAAATGTTTTGTTTAATCAGTTTTCTTGTTTTCAAAACGATATTCCACGTACTGAAAAAAAGGCTTATCGGGGTAGAGCCAAATCGGTTCAAATTGCAGATGATGAGGGGCATCGGAAAAACCCTGGCATTCCAGGCACATGCCGGCAAAGGGGCCATAAGAAACTCCTGATTTTCCCCGGGTCTTCGTATTTAATCCAGAGCCTGTATACAATTGTATTCCGGGGGCATTTGTATATACATGCATAGTACGACCACTCTCCGGATCCTGCAGCATGGCCTTCTTCTCATGTTGGTCCGGAGATGTATTTAACCTATACATCGCACCGTGTACCTGATCAGGCGATTTTACTATTTTTCGGACAGGTGCTGCCTGGATGAAATCATTGACACCTGGCGTAGTTTTTACCATATTTCCGGTAGGAAGAAAACCGGCACCCATTGCTGTTATGGTGTTGGCGTCAATCTGTAAAATATGATCACAGATATCTCCGGTGCCTTCTCCGGCAAGGTTGAAATAAGCATGACTGGTTGGGCAAAAAGGCGTCGGGCGGTCAGTTTTTGCCGCCAGGTCAATTCGTATACCGTTTTTGTCCGAAAGTGAATAAGTCACCACAACATCAAGGTTTCCCGGATATCCTTCATCGCCATCAGGGCTATGGAGCGCCAATTCCAACACCTCATGCTTCTCCTTCCGGTGAATTTTTGCCTTCCAAAGTCTTTTGTCAAAACCCTTGACACCACCGTGCAAATGTGTGGATCCTTCGTTTTGGGGAAGTTGATAGGTTTTACCATGTATCGCAAACCTGCCGTTGGAAAGCCTACCCGCAATACGCCCTACCAGGGCGCCGGCATAAATATCTTCGTCAAGATAGGCCCCGACATCTTCAAACCCCAAAACAACATCTACGGCATTTCCGTCTTTATCCGGAACACATAATTTATTCAGGATACCACCGAAATCGAGTACTTTCGCTGTCAACCCATTTTTGTGTCTCAATAGAAAGCTGTGTACGGTTTCACCTTGCGGTGTCTTGCCAAATATTGATTTCTCTACCGTGCATATCTGAATCATAGATGGGGGTATTTAATAAAACCCTCAGGGGAATTTTTATTCATTTTATTCATCGTCTTGCATCAAGGTCGACCTTCCTCCATCGACCAGGTAAGTGACGCCGGTAATAAAGCCGGCATATGGGGAAGACAAAAACGCGCAAAAACCGCCTATTTCCTCTGGTGTACCCAGTTTTTTTACCGGATGCCTGTTTTCGGTACGCAACCTTTCCCTGCCGGCATCCGGAAAGCTGGCAAACCACCTCCTGTTTAGTTCCGTGTCGATAAATCCTGGCGCAATGCAGTTGGCCCTGACGGAAGGGCCCCATTCCATAGCCATACTTTGAACCAGTCCTTTAAGGGCTGTCTTGGCTATATTGTAGGGGGCACAGCCGGGTATCGTAGAAAATGCGTGATTAGAGCCAATGATAACGATGCTGCCCACGTCACTTTTTTCAAGATACGGTTTGCACATTTTTGCCAGGCGCCAATGCGAGCTCAGGTTCAGGTCAAGGTTTTTTTGCCATAGTTCCTCAGAACAGCCTTCCACTCCCTCAAAAACGATCCCACCGGCATTGGACACCAGTATATCTATCCGGCCATATTGATCCACGGTTTGTCTGACAAAGGCTTCCAACTCATCCGGCTGTGTGACGTCTGTCCGGCTGTAAGTTAATGAACCTTCCGATACATCTGCCTTTTCCTTTAACATCGCCAGCTCGGCGGTGTCGGTATCTAATCCACAGCCCGAAATACTGCAACCGGCCTCCAATAAAACCGACGCAATACCGGCGCCTACTCCTTTGCTGATACCGGTGACGAGCGCTACCTTACCTCCAAAGTCTATTTGCAATGCCATATACTTATTTTTTAATGATTAAATGCATCTTAATAATATTATTCTCTGTAATAATCAATAGCCTCTTCATTCCACCAAGTACCAACACCCGGCCGGTTTGTGGGGGTGAAATGGCCATGATCCAACACAAGGTCTTCATGCCATAGCCGCTGGTAAGACTCTATGTCGCTTTCCGGCAGCATGTATTCTACCCACTTTACTCCGGGAAGTACGCAGGCCAGATGGGCGTGTATCTGATGAAAAACGTGGCAGGATACAGGGATATTCCGTTTGCCGGCTTCTTTGGCTATGTTGATAAAACTCCTGATGCCCCCACATACCGTCGCATCCAGGCGCAGCACGGCTATTTTGCCCAGATCCATTAATCTCAGCATATTCAGGTATCCCGATTGCTCATCTCCGACGGCCACGTTTACCCGGGTGTTTTCACTCAGAAAGCGAATGTTTTCGTAATCATCGGGAAGGAAAGGATCTTCTACCCATCCCATATTCAAACCCTCCCATTTTGAAACTTCTCTGGCAAAGGCCTGCGCATTCCGCTGCCCCCATACACAATCTATCATTAGTGGGATATCCTGACGCAGGAATTTTCTACAGGTCGCCAGTCGCTTTCCATCTTTTAGCGGGTCAGTGGTACTGGCAATTTTGACGCCTGCCGGTTTATAGGACTCATATAATTTCATTTCCCCGGACAAAGTATCTTCACTTTCATCCGGAACGGGATACCCTCCCACAAGTATGGCAGGGGTTGAGCGTAGTTCTCCGCCAAGATATTTGAATAACGGAACGCCCACACGCATGGCCATTAAATCGTGGAGCGCGCAGTCGAACAGGCTGAGCGCCCTGTAAAAAATGCCATTTGTACCGAGGCAAACGTTGGCTTTCAGGGTCAACTCATATAAGCTATTGTATTCGTCAAAGCTTTTGTGGGTCCAGATACCGGCAATGGTCTGAAGTACCGTCTCTGCAATCGGGGCATTTCGGGTAAGGCCATGCGCCGTTCCTATATGGCCCTGCTCATCATATACGCGAACAATAACGTATTGCCTGTCTGGAATCTCAATGGCCCCAAGTTTTAAGGGCCTGCCCAGTGGTACCCTTACATTAAATGCCTCGACCTTTGTGATTATGTTTTCCTTCATAAAGTGTCCTGTTCTACTGATTTACACGATGGCTCCAGGCGCCCCGTAGGTGGTGTAACCGCCATCGACCATAATCGCCTGGCCGGTAACATATGCCGATAGCCCGGACGCAAAAAAAAGAACCGCCTTGCCGATATCTTCCGCCAGCCCCAAACGTCCCATGGGTATTCTGGATTTAATAACCTCAGGATCTAATTTTCCATTATCTACATATTCCCGGAACAACGGTGTATCATGGTAACCCGGGCAAACGGTATTTACCCTGATATTATATTTTCCCCAATCTACGGCCAGGTTCCTGGTGAGTCCTAATATAGCGGTCTTGGTGGCGGAATAAACAGCCCGGCCGGGCATCGCCTGAAAGGAAGCAATACTTCCGATATTGACGATGCTGCCCTTTCTATTCCGGATCATGCTATGAGAGACATCCCTGCTCATAAACATCACGGAATTAAGGTTAACGTCGACGACTTTCAGCCACTTTTCTTCAGGCATATGATGGCCTTCGCTATGGTATTGGATGCCGGCATTGTTGACCAGCACATCAATAGTTCCGAAGTTATCCAGGATACTTTCAATTGCCGCTGTCCGGTCTTTGGCACTGGTAACATCACATTTTAATCCGACATGTCCCGATCCCGGCAGGTTGGCAGCCTGGGTGGAGGCATTATCACCGTTAAGATCCAGAATGGCAATCCGGGCACCATTTTGTGCCAGATATGTGGCCGTGCTAAGCCCCAACCCCTGTGCCCCTCCGGTTATGACTGCTGTTGTGTTTTCTAACAATCCTAAGCCCATAGCTATATACGTTTGATTTTTTGTGCCTCAACCGTTACCTGGTTTGTAGCTTCAAGATGCTTTATGTAGCCATTTACAGCATACAAATAGTGGTCGTATTCTCCCTCATCCCACGTTGAAACCTGTTCGTTTAATGCTTTCAAGATTTCAGCAAATGATTTTTCTCCCTCTTCCAAAAGGCCCATGATAATTGCAATATCGCGAGCAACTACTTGCTCGCTTTTATCGAGCAGTTCTGTAAAAGCACTTTTGTCAAGGGCCATCCAATGCCCCGACAGGACCGTGTTAACCTCAATTGTTCTGGCAATTTTTACAGAGTTTAAATATGCTGTCACCGTTTCATGCGTAGGGGGCATGGAAGGGACTCCCAGAATGTTTGGCGGCCCGTCAGCTAAAAAGGCATCTCCAAGGATCAAAACACCATCTTTAGATCTGAACAACGCGATATGCCCGGCACTATGCCCGGGCAAATGATAAACTACCCAATCGTCACCGGCTATTGAAAGTATTTCATCACCTTCAACCGTTTTGTCTACCTTGAAGTCATCACCGCAGATAGTAAACAATAAATCCAGGGTTTCCTGTGGATAACCAAAGCCAAAAACGGGCCTGGCCACATCATATCGCTTCCGGACGATGAGCTCGTGGTCCTCGATCTGGGCCCGGTCTGCCTGATGACAGATAATATCGAGGTCGGGATAATGGTCCCTTAACCACGCACCACTCCCAAAATGATCGGCATCGGCGTGGGTAACAATTAATCTGTTGATATTCCCATCAATGGCACCTTCATTCACCCATGACTTTACAGCACCAGGCAACCCACAATCTATGAGTGTCCATCCGTTTTCTTCTTTTATCCCATAAAAGTTAATAACCCGCTCTCCGGCCGGTTCTGAAAAACGATAAATACCAGGGGCCTCTTCCACTGTTTCTCTGTTGTACATAATTTCAATGTTTTAGGGTTGGTTTTATTTCAGAAAGTTTCACAATGGTTGTCTCCAGATCAGTTTCATCATCCCACCATTTTTGAAGGGTATCACCAATGGCGAGCTCCACACTGTGGAAACCATTGTATCTGGGTCTGATATACCCGTTATCCATATTTGGTCTGAGGTCAAGATAGAAGTTATTAACCGCCAGGTTAAGCGCAGTATCTTCCCATACGTCCTTTACCGACGGCTGTCCGAAATGTACCGGAAATACTTCTTTTTGTACCTGGTCTGACATCAAAAAACGGCCATATGCTAATGCTGCATCAACATGGTTACATGAATAGGTAAGTCCAAGGCCCACGCCACCGATAATGGCACTGGGCTTATCCCTGTGTTGAAATGACGGTATCGTGGACACATAAAGATTTTTGCCGGCATTGTTTGGCCCCAGGTAATTTACATACCCGAATATGGAAGGTGAATAGAGCAGGTCCTGATTTTCACAAAACCGGTCATAGATGTCCCAGGGACCCCAATTTGAGGATCCGGGTGGCGAATACGCCTGTAGTTCTTTCAGGAGCGTCAGCACGTATTTTGCTGCTTCAATATTAATATTTGCTGCTTCCGGGTCTGCAAATGCAGGTTGCCCGTACGATGCCATCATGGATAAAAACAAACAACTTCCCAGTACACCCTGAAGGGACAATACAAGCGGCGTTTCAAACCCTGCTTTTTGCTGCTCAATCGCCCAGGCGCCGATCATTTCCCAGGTAGCGGGAAGCTCCCCCCTTAAACCCGGATGCTTTTGATACAACGCACAGTGCGATGCAGCATCCAGTGGCAATGCCCATTGTTTGTCATTATAGTAATAAGACTCCACGGAAGGGGCTACTACTCGTTGCTTAAGTTCCCGGGTGTAGCTTTCCGGCAAATAATCGTCCCAGGGAAGAAGCCATCCATTTGCCGCAAGGGTACCCGTCCATGGGTGATCAAACATGATCAAATCGTAAATACGTTTTTTTTGATTAAAATCATCCAGTATCCTTTGCTCGAACTCATACCAGGGGTACTGCTCCCATTGTACCTGAATATCCGGGAACAAGGCATTGTATCTGGCGGATGCCGCTACCAGCGGGTCATATCCCCTGGGATTTTTCCAGGTAATTCCTTTTAAAACAATCATTTAAAAAATTACTTTATGGGACTGAGCGCCGTTGCGGATAAAAACTGGGATGTCTGCGTCACATAGTATTTTCTGCATGCTGTCAGGTATTCCAAAAACCCCGGGTGTTTCATAAGTTTCTCCCGCATTTCCTGTCGATGGTTCATATCATCAAATGCCCATAGTGTGACAATCTGGTTGGCAGTACCTGTTTCGGAAGTCCATTGTCCTACCATTTTAAAATAGGGATCGAGCATAGCTTTGCCTTGTTTTTCCCACATTTCCAATACTTTGGGTACCGTTCCCGGATAGCAGGTATAGGTTCTTAGTTCATATATCATTATTTTATCTTTTAAAGGACATGCATGGCATCACCTCTTATTGCTTAAAGGCATCAATGACACACCTCCTGCCCGGGAAGAAACTGCCTGGTTACGCCGTCAATTCTCATAGTGCCAATGCCAATAAACCGTCAAGAAAAATTAAGACCATAATTTATATCTCAACCGGTTGTTGTTTTGCTGCCTGCAGCGCTATAAACAGCCGATAAGGTAAAAAAACTATGGTTAAAGTTAAGCATTGCTGCTATCAAAAAAATATCAATAATTAACCAATAACTGTGTTAAATTACCATTAATTTAATGTTTATGTCGATTAAATGGTTAATAATACATATTTTTAATGCTATGAAGCCAATTTTAATCCAGGTTCCCGCCTATGGAGATTACTCCTTCAGGATTTCAACCGAGACGGTACCACATTTTTATAACCCGTTTCACTTCCACCCGGAGCTTGAAATCACCTATATCCTGAAAAGTCATGGAACCAGGTTTATTGGAGATAGTATCGAACGCTTTGATGTAGATGATCTGGTACTGGTAGGGTCTAACCTGCCGCATTGCTGGAAAAACGAGGCTGAATATTTTCAACCCGGCACCAACCTGGAGGCGCAGGCCATCGTCATCCAATTCAAGGCGGATTTTGCAGGGCAATTATTTCAATTAATAGAGCTGCAGCATATCGATCAGTTGATCAGGAGCGCTACACAGGGGATTAAGTTTTTAGACAAGATCAAACCGGTCATCAGGCAGAAGCTTTTTGATTTAATTGAATCCAAAGGTGCAAGAAGGGTAACGCAGCTAATAGATATCCTGGAAGTAATGGCCAATACGAAAGAAAAAAGGACCTTATGCAAAGCCTATGCTGCTACCAATATAACCTCTGAAAACCTGGGCAGGTTAAATAAGATTCTTGAGTACACGCTCCAAAACTATAAAGAGCATATTACCCTGGAGGAAATCAGTGAGTTGGTCCACCTTACACCCAATGCTTTTTGCCGGTATTTCAAGCTACACACCAGAAAAACTTATAGAGAATTTGTAAACGAGCTAAGAATAGCCAATGTATGCAGACTAATACAGGAAACATCTATGAGTATGACCGAAATAGCTTTTGTCAGTGGGTTTAATAACATTTCCCATTTCATAAAAACCTTCAAAAAGCTGAAAAAAGTAAAGCCAACGGAATATAGAAAGAATACTGAGGGAACGTTGTAACCATTATTTTGAAACTTCAGGTTAGCTGTTATTTGAAAAAAAAGAGGTATATAAAGAACCTCAACGATCTTTATATACCTCCTCGCAACCGTGGTATTATCAATCGTCTTCGGTTATGACGGTTACGGGATCAATATTGCTCTCAGCACCGGTATAACCTCTGTTTTGATTAATGTGTCCCAATGAATTGGCATCGATTACCACTTGCGGCACCGGCCAATATACATTATACGCCTGTACATCGTACTCCTGGTCGGTGTAAACCACGCCGCTGTCAAATATATCATTCGTCCTGGTGATTTTATCATGGTAGTAATTCTTGTCATGCATAGTTTCAAGCGAGTAACCATCTCTATTCAGCAAAGCCATAGTGAAGGATACACGAGCCAGCTCAGTCCATCTTTTTTCTTCGGTATATAATTCTCTGGCCCGCTCGTCAAATATATAGTCCATAGACATGTCTGTAGCAGCCTTTTGACTGGCGCCGGCTCTGGCTCTTACTACGTTTACATCTGCTGCCGCATTGGCTGTCTCGCCTTTCCACATATATGCTTCTGCCCTCAATAAATAGGTCTCTGCCAGTCTGTAAACATAAAAGTCGGTCGTACCGCCATGAGATAGTTGACCGGGAACATCGGCGGGAACGTGTAATTTGTAATGTGGAAATTCAAACATCCTGCTAATAGAATCCAGCCCAACGTCGGCAATGTCAATAGTCTGCCCAAAGTTAGCCCCGGTTGGATCATTATACCAAAAATCATCAAGAGACCACCAGTTGGTTTCGCTATACCGGCCGTCGTTCGGATCTTCGGCTTTTAATGTATAATTAAAGTAATTATTCGGGCGCGCCCAACTTACCCCCCTGTTTAGCGCTTCCTCTATCTCATCGATGCCATTGTTTACGTTGTATTCACACCCCGGGATCAACCACCACAGCGGCATCCAATACCTGTCTGACAGCGAACCGTTATTTCCCGATCTTCCAATGGCTTCAAATTCGTCAACCGCTATTAAAATGGCTTCAGTGTTTATGTTTAGATCCTTATTTTCTCTTTGGTGTAAATCCCACAAGACATCATAATTTGGGTCATCTGAAAATGGCCCGGATCCAAAGCGTTCTGTCATCAGCGCGTAGCTGCCCCCATCGATAACCCTGCTGGCAGAAGCAATCGCATTGTCAAATTCTCCAACAGATAAGTAAAGTTTGGTTAAAAGGTGATCTCCGGCACCTCGGCTTACTTTTCCGCCAATAACATCCTCGGGGAGATGCTGCACGGCCCACTCCATGTCTTCCTTGATTTTATCCAGGATTACTTCCCTGGTAAAAGAAAAGAAATCTACCCTGGGAGAAGTAATTTCCTTGCCAATCCACGGTACATCCCCGAAACGGTGAACCAGCCGGTAGTACCAGTAAGACCTGTGAAAGTAAGCTTCGGCCAAAAATGCGTTCCTTTGTGCCTCATTTTCATAGGTGGGTAAATCAATTCTGCTGATAACAATATTCGCATCCCTGATCACCTGGTATGATTCTTCCCATGTGTTTTGCGTCCACATCTGGAAGGCGTTGGCGAATGGTGTAATAACATTGGCATTTCTCGGAGAACCCGCATTTTGAAGGCTCATGTATGAGATGTCGGTAAAATAATATTCACTCCGTATACGGGCATTATTTCCCCAGTCATTATCCCGCAGTGCTTTGCGCATGCTTATCAACATAGCATCAATTCCCTCAGGGGATTTGAAAGCGGTCTCCGGACCGAAAAAAGACTCAGGCTCCGTATCCAGCCAATCATCGCCGCATCCGCATAATATCAGAATCAGAAAGCAAGTTAATAAAGTTGTTAATTTATACTTTTTCATCGTTAGTCCAATTTAGAGTGTAACCATTAATCTGGCGGTAGCAATCATAGGTGTTGGTCTGGCAGGCGGATTGTTGCGACTGTCGGTACGACGCACCAGTTCCGGATCCCAATAATCCCATTTTGTAAAAACTGCCAGGTTACTAAAATCGAGAGAAAACCTGGCCGCCTGGATCTTAAGCGGCTCTAAAATCCCTTTAGGCAAGCGATAACTCAGTGTCACATTCTGGATCCTGACAAAGGAGAGACTCTCATAGTAATTAGCGCCAAACGGGTTTATGGAGCCTACCTTCGCCCACTCCTGCAATTGATTGTCAGGTGTCCAATAGGGATAACTATAATGATTTAACCTGGGAGCCTGCCAGGCTTCACCCGGCGCATATCCTCCTCCAAAGTGTCCGTTAAACCTCCCCATATGACCTAGCTGGGCATCCAGTCCTATCGACAATTCAAAGTTTTTGTAGAAAGTGAAATCGTTTCTAAGGTTCACGCGATGTCTTGGTGTGAAGTGTCCCAAAAATCTTTCATCTTCCCTGGCTACGATTTCGCCGTCGCCATTTTGATCTTTTATCCTGAAATTACCCGGGCTCAAGCCAAACTGGGCGGCTTCGGTTTCTTCGTCAGTTCTATACACACCGTCGATTTCAAAATCGTAAATAACATCCAGGTCCTGTCCTATAAACCAGCCGTTTCCTACATCGTCGGCCTCGCGTTGTCCGATAACATTTCCGTTGTCATCCAGCACATCCTCCATTTCCCCAAAAAGTTCCTTGATTTTATTCCTGTTTGCCGAGTATAATAAATAGGAATTCCAGGAGAAATTGGGTTGATCTATAATGCCTGCATTTAATGTCACTTCAACGCCGTTGTTTTGAATTTCTCCAATATTTGTGAGGATATCTTTATATCCTGTGAGGTTGGGCAATCTTCTGGTGATTAACAAGTCAGTTGTAGAGGTGTTGTAATACTCTATGGAACCTGAAAGAAGCCCATTCAGAATAGAAAAATCCATGCCCACATTGATGGCTTCCGTCGATTCCCATACCAGATCGGGGTTTGCCAGTCTTGCGCCTGAAAAACCTGTTACGGTCTGTGATGCTCCATTATCGGAATGAAGATATTGCACATTTCCAAACGCGGCAAATGATCGGTACAGCGGTATACTTCTATTACCATTCTCTCCCCAGGAAACCCTTAACTTCAGGTTATCAACCCAGGAGGTATTAAAAAAGTCTTCATCGGACACCCTCCATGCAAATGCACCCGACGGGAAGGTAGCTGTCTGGTTGTTGGCGCCAAAGGCAGAATAACCATCACGGCGGACTGAGGCTGTAAAGAGGTATTTTCCTTTGAATGTATAGTTTATCCTGGCCATTAAAGCATTGGCCTGATACTCTCCGTCCCGATTCAGACTTTGAATAGTGGACGCAAATTCGAGATTACCAAATCCCAGTTCTTCACTGGGCAGAAAGCCCTGGCCGATGTTGACTGTTTCAAAGAATCTTCTTTTTTCAGCGTTAAAAAGGAAAGTTGCATCCAGTTCATGATCCTCTCCTATCAGTTTCTGCCAGGTCAATATATGGTCAATATTCCATGTATAAGCCTTTCTTTCCCTTCTTCGGGCTCCCGGGCCGGGTGTTCGTTCCGGCGTGGAAAACCCAAAGTTGTAATCATGGTTTATATTGATGTTATTGATCCAGTTAATCCGATATTTAAAACCTAAAGGTAGTTTGATATCTGCAAAAATATTTCCCACCAACTTATCCTGCTGGTTGTCTTTATCACTATTTTCTACATTATAAAATGGATGCGTGGCGGCATTATCATTATGCGGAAATCGTTTCAAGGTAGTGCCGTCGGCCAGGAATGGGTCAGCAAAAGGGCTATTTACCCGTGCCTGATTTAAATCTGCAATCAGGTGGCCCGGATCAGCTCCCCCAACAGACCCGCCACCGGCGATAGGTGCGTTATTGTCGTGAGAGAACTGGATAGTAGTACCCAAAGTCAAAAAATCCGTAATTTTTGTCTCCAGGTTAAACCTTGTTCTGATACTCTCAAAATTCTGGCCGACAACAAATCCGTCATTGTTGACATAGTTAATTGAAAAATAATGTGAAGATTTATCGTTGGCTCCCGATATACTTACCGAGTGATCCTGACGCAAACCAACCTGGGTAGCTTCATCAAACCAGTCTGTGATATTTCCTGCCTGCCAGTTTTGAAACTCTATATCACTCATCTGAAGGCGGTCGAACCAGAGTTCGTCATCGGAGCGGCCGGCAATATTGGAATCATAATCCCTCCACGCCTGTAATGATACAGATCTCAGATCGTTCGGCCCGCGGTAGAAATCAGGTGGTTGAGCCGGGTTGGTTATTTCAAAAAAATCAACCCTTGATGAAATGTATTCCTCAGGTCCCTTGAGCTCCTGAACATCCACCAGTTTGGATATGCCAAAGCTGGAGCTGATGTTGATGACCGGCTTGCCTTTGGTGCCTTTTTTTGTGGTAATAATAATTACACCTGAAGAGGAGCGCGCTCCAAAAATGGCGGCAGAACTGGCATCTTTTAATACGTCAATGCTTTCGATATCATTGATATTAATGTCTGAGATGCTCCCATAATAAATCATACCATCCAGCACGATCAAAGGAGCATTGCTCGCATTTATTGATGTTTTTCCTCTTATAAGTATGTCAGACCCACCGTCGGCCGAGTTGCTGATGGTGGTATTTAGGCCTGAGACACGACCCCTCAGCAACTCCTGTACGTTTGTTACAGCCCGCTGCTCTATCTCCTTGCTACTGATACTCTCCACCGCTCCCGTTAAATCTTTCCGCTTTTTAACGCCGTACCCGATAACAACAATTTCTTCCAGGGTTTCAATATCCGGTACCAGCGTAACGTCAATAACATCTCTTCCGGCAATTTGGACCTCCTCGGCCAAATAACCTATATATGAAAAAACCAATGTCTCCGCATTATCCGGTGCATCTAACCTATAATTCCCCTGCAAATCCGTTACCGTGCCTAAAACAGATCCTTTTATCAGGACGTTAACGCCCGGGAGTGCCTGACCATTTTCATCGGTTACTTTGCCTGTAATGGTTTTTTCCAGGAATATTTCCTCTATGGGAGGGCTTTTAGATTTCCGGTCGGTTAAAGATACGTCAATGACATCGTTGAGTCTCCGGAAGCTTAGCGATGTTTTTCGGGCAATTTTTGACAAGATTTCATAAATGGACTGTCTTTCACTATCAAATGTGAATCGGTCCTCATCAGCTATGTCATTTTCTTCATAAGTAAACTTAAATTGAGACCGGGCTTCAATTTCATTGAAGATTTCCGTTACCCTCATTTGCCGGTCATGCAACTCAATGTATATTTCATTGATACTCAAGTTTTGGGTGATGCCTTCATTCGCAATAGCCAATGAGTAAAAAAGAGCCTGTACTATGAGTAGTTGCAAGAATCTTTTTGTAAGCATAACAGTTGCTTTTAGTAGTTTTGTTTTCATACTTTTATAGGTGTTTAGTGTGATGAAATTCATTAAACATTGAAATAAGCACTGGTGAGGGAAGAGCCAATTCCACTCACCAGGCTTATTTCTCCTCAAGATGTGTCAGTCTTCATAGTCGTTAGTTTTTTATTCGAAAAATATATTCACTTCTTTATCATTGATTTCAAAGGAGAATTTTTCCACAAATGCCATACGCTCCAGGATCCTTTCAAGGCTTTCATTTTTAAACTCTCCTGTAAAAGTCATTTCTCTATCGAGGTTGCGGGCATTAATACGCACGTCGTACCATCTTTCAAGCTTTTCTTTTATCTCCGGGAATCCGGCTCGCTTGAAAACAATAATTCGGTCTGTCCATTTGATAAAATCCAGATTTGTGTAGTACTTAACCTGAAGCCCATTTAGCGCTTGGTTGTAAATAACCATTTCGCCGGGACCGGCATAGACTCTATTGTTTTGATCCTGCGTTTCCGTTTCTACCGATATCCTTCCGGTCACCAGGCCCACTTCTATATCATGACCTTCAAAGGCGCTGACATTAAAGGAGGTTCCAATGGCCGTGGTGATAATCCCCCTTGAGACCACTTCAAAGGGCTTCTCCGGATTTTCAGCGACTTCAAAAAATGCCTCGCCCTGCAAATAGATGGTACGCCTGGCCACAAATTTATCTGGGTATTCGATGCGGCTGTCGCTGTTTAGCCACACTTTCGAACCATCCGGCAACGTAAACCTTGTCTTCTGACCTCGTGGATTTTCCTTAACCACCTGTGTAATCAATTCCGGTACGGCGACCTTCTTTGTTTTTGTGAAATGCAAATAATAGAGCGACAGGCACAGGACAATTAATATTGACGCAGCAATTTTGTAAAAAAGCCGGTAGTTGCTTCCCCTACGACGGCTATTAACCATCTTATCTTCACCCAAAATGTTTTTAAGCAGTACCTCCTTTTCCTCGGGAGAGACTACCTCAGCTTTTTGAAATTGAAAGGAAAGTATTGCCTCACGGGCAGAAAGGATCAGTTCTCTGTGATCCGGGTGCGTCCTCATCCATTTTTCCCAATATAGTTGCGACTCCTGCGTAGGATTCAACACCCAATCCCGGAACCGGGCATCTGAAAGAAAATCCTCTAATTTGTATTTATTATCATCCATTATTCCTAGTCTTCTGAAGTAAGACTCCAAAAAATCTCCAATGACATCAGACAAAATGAATTATTTTAAAAAAATGCTACCGCAGGCCTTGCATCTTCAGGTGTTAAATGGTCTCTGTCAAAAGAAAGGGAGGGTTTTTGGGTGCCTGTTTCGATGTGCCGGCTGATTGGATTATTTGCGAGCTTTCAAAGTTTTTCTTATTTCGGCCAGCGCACGGTATATTAAATTTCTTGCTGCTTTGGTACTACTAAAGTTCATAATATCCCTTATTTCATCGTAGCCAAGGTTGGAATAATAAAAATGATATACTGCCTCCCTTTGTCTTTCCGATAAAAGGGACAATGAGTGTTGAATTTGCAGGATCTGCTGGTCATTGAATTGTCTGTTGATCAGCACACTTTCATAAGAAGGTACCACCTGAAAGTTAAGGGCAGCATTAGTAATATTTGAAAACCGGTTCTTTCTTGAGTTTTTAATCTCCGTCAAAATCCTGTTTCTGACAGCTTTCAGCAGGTAGGCTTTGATAGAAGATACAACCGGTAACTTTGATCTTTTGGTACGTATCGTTACAAACACATCTTGTATACAATCCTTTACCAATTCGAAATCTCCTGAAAACTGCCTTCCGAGATCATAAAGTATTTGAAAATGCTGTTGATAGACATGAACAAAGGCTGTTTCACTACCGTCTTTAAGCAATTTCCATAACAATTTATCATCCTTTAAAGCCAAATTTAATCCGGCAGGGATAGTTTTTTGGCTACTTTCTTCACGCGTGATATTGTCAAGAGGTAAGGACATAGAATGCGGAATCCTTCATCGAACAGCCATCAATTTAAGGAAAAAAATTCGTTTAGATCAACTTTTTTTGCAAACAATGCTACCGTTCAATATACATGGACCTGAAAAATCAAACCTCTTGGAGGCATTTTTATGGCAAATTGCATTTAATCTTTCACATCACCTAATTGCTCCATTTTAAACCGGTCAATATGAGGTGATGTACGTTCATTTACCATGATCCGGCGAATCCTGTTAACAATATCCGGATTTTCTTCTGCCACATTCTGTTGTTCAGCGGGGTCCTCCGCCAAATTATAAAGTTCAATATCCATATTCCCCTTGAATATATTTTTTCTGATCCCCTTCCACTCACCGAGGCGAACAGCCTGTTGCCCTTGATAGGATGGAAACTCCCAGTACAAAAACTCATGTTTCGTTTGGTGTTCACTGCCCAATAGCGTGGGTAAAAAACTAATACCATCGATATTTTCAGGCGCTTTAACATTGACCACTTCAGCCAATGTAGGGAGCACATCCCAAAAGGCGGAGATGTGGCTGGTGGTGGAGCCGGGTACAATTTTTCCCTCCCAACTGGCGATCATAGGGACTCTTATGCCTCCCTCATGGGTAAAGCCTTTGCCCCACCCAAATTCACTTTTAAACGGTTTGGCACTATCAAAAAAAGGGGAGTCGGTACCGCCGTTATAGGTGGGGCCATTGTCACTTGAGAAAATAATCAGTGTATTTTCATAGACTCCTAGTTCCTTCAGCTTCTTTACAATTTCTCCCACCTGATCATCCAGGTAAGTTACCATCGCGGCGTACGCAGCCCTGGGATAACGGTTTGGAAAATACCCTCTGTTTCCAAGATAAGGTTCTTCATCTCCAAACTTTCTGGTATATTTTTCCACATAGGTTTGCGGCACTTGCAATGGCGCATGCGTTAGTGGTGTGGCAAAGTAAAGAAAAAAGGGCGTGTCTTTGTTCTTTTCCATAAATCCAAGTGCCTCGTCGAGCATCAATTCAGGCGCATAATCCTTTTGGAAATATTTAGCATAGCTAGCCATACTTCGCGGATTGGCAGTGCTATCCAATCTTGTTCCAGGAACTACCAATTCATTATCAAGCCATATTTTTTCTTTATTTTTCCAAAGGTGCTTCGGATATAAAGTGTGTGCCTGACGCTGACAATTGTAGCCATAAAAAAAATCAAACCCCCGATTGTTGGGAATGCCATCGGTTAAAGGTGCCCCAAGGCCCCATTTCCCGACAATCGCTGTTTGGTATCCGGCCTGTTGCAAAATATTGCCTATGGTAGGAATGCTATCCGGTATCGGCCTTTGTCCCTCCAGATTGGGGTCCTCCACTGCTTTGGCAAAATTCCAGACCTCACCCCTGGCCGACCATTCATCATTCCCACGGATGTAGGCATGACCGGAATGCTGACCAGTCAGTAAGACACATCTTGAAGGAGCGCAGACGGGCGCTCCCGCATAATGATCTGTGAACCGGATTCCATTTGAGGCCAATGCATCAATGTTTGGGGTTTCAATATATTGTTGTCCATAACACCCAAGTTCAGCATAGCCCAGGTCATCAGCGAGGATATAGATAATATTGGGCTTTTTTATATTTTCGCCAGTACGTGAATCCACACAGCTCACTTGCAGCAACATCACAAGCAGAGTAAAAAAAATGGTCATTTTTGTAGTTAAATGCATCATCGACAACAGTTTTTTAAGAAAATTTTAGTCTTTATTCAAAAAAATTGAGTGGGCTTATTTGATCCCACTCAATCCTCATATTTCTATCATAGTATTGAATACAATTTACTGTGAAATCCAACCGGGATTTTGTTCCAGTTGAGGGTTCAACACAATTTGATCAGAAGGTATTGGTTCCAGGTAATAGTGTTCCGGAACTCCCGGAGGTGGTCCCCAGGGTGAAACATAACCTTCGGTGGCACCGTTTTGTATCGGCAGTCTATCGCCATAGTCTGCATTTTTAACCCATCGACCCAGCTTTTCCTGTCCACCGTATTCCACCAATTTTTTCCAGCGCTTGATATCAAATACCCTTCCCAGTCCCTCTGCTAAAAATTCGATACCACGTTCTCTTCTGATCTCCCATAACACAGGATCTACATCGCTATCCCTGGTGGGGTCTGCAACAATATTGGCGACATCCAATGGCGCGACACTTCCTCTCTCTCTCAGCTTATTAATGGTTTGATCTGCTATTCCCTGCGTAAATTGTCCTAATTCAAAGGTTGCCTCTGCATAGTTCAAAAAAACTTCGCCCATTCTAAAAATGGGGGCATCGTGAGAATCGCGGTTTTGCAATCGACTGATCTTATTGGAGAACTTGTAAAATGCATATCCCGTGTATGTGACATTGAAACCGTGCCCTTCATTAAACTTTCTGAAGTGCGGGCTGGTTCTGACAATCAACCCTCGCCAATTCATAGTCGGTAATGTTTTGTGCTCATCATCAGATAACGTAGTCATTAAATCGATATATTCTCTGTGTCTTGGATCGGCATCGAACTTCCAGGTCAATTGATTCTTACCATCAGTATCTACTCTGAAAGGTGGAGGTGTATTAAAATACAGTCGATGATCGCGATTTCTAAACTCGTCATAAGGATCCTGTTCACCGTCAAATAACGGACTTGTATGTATAGTCTGACCGTCAAGACACAGATATTGATCCACCGCCTTTTTGGTCAGATCCTCGTGGCCGATAGAACTCCTGTTCCAATGAGAAAACCGGCCGTTCAGGATGCCAAACTCATAGGCTTTATACAAAAGTATACCCGGAACACCTTCCAATGACTCGCTGTTAAACACTTCGTCGTAGCTCGGGTGCAAATTGGGATGATCAGCAATTAATTTTGCGCCGGCATCTGCACTGGCTTGTAAATATTGTTGCTCCCCGCCAAGACTGTGGTATTTGCGCCAGGTACCTTCATACAAACCAAAACGCGAGATCATGGCTCTGACCACATCAGTATTGACAGTGTTAGGGCCATTCCCTTCCGGATTGATATTTTCTTCGGCCCATAATAAGTCATTTAAGATATTTTGGGCAACTTCATCCCTTGATGTTCTGGAACCGTACAACGCATCTTCATCAACTTCTGTCAACACTTTATCCACCCAGGGAACCGCTCCGTAGTTAGCAACTAACTCATGATACTCATAAGCCCTGAAGAAGAGTCCAACAGCCCTCCAGTGGTTCTTCTGTTCGTCTGTGAGTGTACTGTTATCAATATTGTCCAACATCAAATTAATACGCCTGATGTTGGCATAAGTACCCGTCCAGACGGTTGAAGAGGAGACCACAGTTTTTAATTGCCATAAAAGAGGATCTCCCTGTGTCCCGCTATTATCCACCATCAGATCGCTGCCTCTTTCTCTCCAGATGGTAGCATGATCCCAATATCCGGGTAGACTGTTATAAAATCCCCAGGCATAGGTTTGAAAGTTTGAATTGTCGGTAAAGGTAGTTTCTTCCGTTAATTGGTCTTTAGGCAATTTCTCGAGGAAATCGTCATCACACCCGGTAAAGGTCAGCAACAAGGACGTTGTCAGTATTATATATATTTTTTTCATTTCTTTATAATTTATAATTCTTATCCAATTTGACACCTAACTCAGTTCTGCACTCATTTGCCTCCATCATTATCTTTAATATCACCAGTGTCATGTTAGAAAGTCAAGTTTAATCCAACGGAATAGCTTCTCATATAGGGATAAGTGGCGCCGTTGGCTTTATTGGATAGTTCGGTATTGATACCGTCGGGATAATCATTAAAATCCAGCACATTTTCTCCCGCCACAAAAAAGCGCAGCGACTGAATTTTTATCTTCTCCAGCAATGTTCTCGGCAAAGAATATCCCAACGTGATGTTCTTAATTCTCATGTAAGCCCCATTCAACAAGTATTTTGTTTGTGTGGCTCTGTTAATCCCGTAATTGACACCTCCTAAAGGATAGTTCCTGGGAAAGAATGCGTCTGTGTTTTCGGGGGTCCAGTAATCCAGTTGCGAAACATAAACCACGTGGAATTCGCTGACATAAGGAAAGCGAACGTTATTGTTCTGCCAAAGATCTCTCTTGGCAACACCATTCAACAAAATAGACAAGTCAAAGTTCTTATAGGAAGCGCTGCCATAAAGCCCGTATTGATACCTTCTGGTATTGTTTCCGATAACAGATCTATCACCTGGATTATCCAGTGTATTATCCCCGTCCGTAATCAAACCATCGCCGTTCAGGTCAACGTACTTGATATCTCCGGGATTTGGGTTTCTGCCTTCCCATTGCGGAATACCCTCTTTAAGCGTTCCGCCCATAAGGTTATCATCCAGGGTACCTTCCACAAAATCGTCTACGATATAGTATCCGTCGGTTGTATACCCCCATATTTCTCCCATCTCCTGACCTACGTAAAACTGACTTATTAAACCTGCGGGATTATCAAACCTGGTGATCTCACCCTGGTTATCCGATAAGGTGAAGCCCACATGATAAGAGAAATCTTTGATTTGATCCTTCCATGATATGGCCAGCTCCCAACCATTTACTTTCAGGTCCGCTGCGTTGGCGTTTGGTGCATCAGCGCCTAGTACGGCGGGCAATTCTGCGCCCTCTGTTATCATCCCAATGGTCTCTCGTTTAAAAACATCCAGGGAAGTCGATAATTTATGATCGAATAACTGGAGGTCCAACCCAAAGTTGAGTGTTTGCACCCGTTCCCAGGTAAATCCGGCGCTTACCAATTCGGGAAGGCCTAGTGTGACATAGGGAATCCCGGCACTTTCATTTAACCAACTGGCATTATTAACAGACATCCCAGGTATAGCAGGATAGAAATTTTGAATATTAGTCCCCGGGAAAACGACCTGCTGATTCCCTACCTCACCCCAGGAAGCTCTTAATTTCAGGTCGGATATTACTTCCAAAGATTCCATGAATGTTTCCCTGCCTAAATGCCATCCGGCTGAAAATGAAGGGAAGAACCCAAAGCGATCCCCTTCTCTGAATCTGGAAGAACCGTCATAACGGCCATTGACCTCTAAAAAATATTTTTCCCTGAAATTATAATTGAGTCGACCAAAGTAACCTCTTACAGACCATTCATTGAAACCGTCATCGCTTGTCAACGTACCTGTAGCACCTGATATGGACGGCAAGTTAACGTTGATCAGGTTGGTCTTTCTGACCCAAAAGCTTTCAGCATCACTTTTTTCCTGATTGAATCCAACCAACACACCTATATTGTGATCGTTGAAAGATTTCGTATAATTAGCGTAAAGGTTCAGCGCATTATACACTGTTTTGCTGTTGTTTCTTTGATAGAAGGTATTGACCGGATCTACTGCATTCAGGGTAAATCTCTCGGGGTTGACTGTTAACACCTGATTTTCGCTTCGAACGATATCCAGGTTGCGTTTTTCAAAAGTATACTCTCCGGTTATATTTAATCCTTCAACCGGATTAAAATTCAGCTTTTGAAAGAAACGGATATTATCACGAGAAAACTTTGGGGCTTCCTTTAGCTGCTCCACATTTGCCGGAGAAAAGTAAGGGACCTCTGTACCGTCGTCAAGAACGTGATTCCCACTGGCCGGCGTAAAGGAATTAAAACTAATAGCATCACTATAGCTTCCGAGCGGCGCTGTTCTTACACTGTTTCTATACAACACGTTGGTAGTGGAGGTAAGTTTGTTGGAAAGTTCCGTATTTAAGGAAGCATTTACATTATATTTCTTGTAGCTGTCATTATCGGTGATGATAATCCCATCCTCATCACTATAGCCGGTGGAAATTCTGTAGGTTGTTTTTTCACTGCCGCCACTCATGCTGAAATTATGGATCTGGGTACTTCCGGGATCATCGAGCCATTCTCCAATGAGATCTGTATCGACCAATGGGTATCTCAAGCCATCCAGTGTAGCAAAGCCTTCCGGGAAGGCTGATGGGTTGGCTCTGAATTCCTGCAAAAAACCCAACCAGGAGGGAACATCCTGACCGGTCCAAAACGTACTAAGTCCCCAATCATTCAAGGCATTGACAAAATCGAAGGTGGAGGCCTTGTCCGGTATATCTTCGGGGGAATGGAAGCTAAATGTTGACGAATAGTTGAACTTTACCGGTTGATTCTTATCGGCTTTTTTGGTGGTGATCAGAATAACCCCAAATGCCGCTCTCGCTCCATAAATGGAAGTAGCCGCCGCATCCTTTAACACAGTGACCGATTCTACATCCTGGGGGTTGATGTCCTCCGCAGATACCGGCACATTATTCAAAAGTATCAAAGGGCTTCCGCCATTGATCGAGGTAGTTCCCCTGATATTAATTCCCAGGCCCGTATCGCCGGGTTGTCCGGAACTGGCGGTAATCTGTAAACCCGGAATTGAGCCCTGCAAGGCCAATAACGGATTGGTGACCGGCCTGTTGGCCAGAATATCTTTCATTTCAACAGATGCCGCGGCCCCGGTAACATGTGCCTTCTTTTGACTACCGAAACCGACGACAACAACCTCTTGCAGCGCTGCTATATCGGCTAATAAGACAACGTCAATGACTGTGCGGCCATCCAGGGATATCTCTTCTGTCAAATGCCCCACATAGCTGAACACCAGTGTGGTAGCATCTTCCGGCACATTGATCTTGTATTTCCCATCTACATCGGTAACCACGCCGATAGTCGTTCCCTTTACCAATATATTCACGCCCGGCAGCGGTTCATTATTTTCTCCTGTGACAGTTCCGGAAATCGGTATTTCAATAATCTCCACCACCACGTCCTCTTTCAAATGCTTTTTCTTTAAAGGATCAACAATAATAGTATTATTAATACGCTTGAAACGAACGCCAGCGGTCCTGGCAATTGAGGTCAGTATTTCCCTTAGGGAAGTACCGCTGTAAGATCCTGCCCTGGCGTCATTTTCGAGTTCAATAGATCCGTCGCTATATAAAAACTTAAAGCCTGTCTCTTTTTCTATTATTGAAAAGGCTTCTTCCAGGGATGTATTTTTAAGGTTAACCGTTAAGAATACACTGCTTAAGTTCTGCGTCATCCCGTCATGGGCCAGTATAAAGTTGTATGCCAAACATTGAATGACAAAACTGTAAAACAATAACTTAGACATATATATAAGTTGTCTGTGTAAAGTTGATTTCATATTTTTGATTAGTTTTTGGTGAATAATTTAATTTTCATCAAATGCATTCAGTTCTCTGGTAAAGCTTGGGGGGCTCAAATTCCTGAGCTTTCCGGAGAGCGAAATCATCCGACTTTCGGACAATTTTAATTGGGTAGTTGGTTTTTGTATGTTTATCTCATAAGCTTTCTGTTTTAATAGATCAATACATTATTTCCATTTATCTTGTACTTAATATCGGCTTCGAATTTTATGCCGTCCAACACATTTTTTAAGGTTTCATTTTCAAAGATGCCGCTGTAGGTTTTGTTTCTAAATGCCTCATTTTCAAGCCGGATATGCTTGCCATACCACCTTTCCAGCATGATGATTAATTCGGGAACCGGCGTTTTGTCGAAATAAAGAATATCATCCCGCCAGCTGAATTCGCTTTCATCAAACCTGACAGCTTTCAACTGGTCAAAATCTTTTTTATCATAAACCGCCATTTCATTCGCCCTTAAGGTCACACTATGCCGGATATCACCTTTATGATCCTCACTTTGCACCAACACTTTTCCCGTTGCAACAGCCACCTCAGTGGTTTGATCCTCCGGGTACGCTTTTATGTTAAATGAGGTTCCCAATACGCTGGTAAGTATACGTTCAGTATGTATGATAAATTTTCTTGAGGTATCTCTTTCCACCTCGAAAAAGGCTTCCCCTTCCAAATAAACCTCTCTTAGCGATGCAGAAAACTGTTTGGGGAATCTTAGCTTACTTCCCGCATTTAATTTTACAATTGATCCATCGCTCAATTTGGTGGTTAATTTTTGGCCATGGGGAACTATTTTCTCAATCCATTCCACCTGCGCCCGGGGTGGGTCGCTAACCGGTATTCCTGAGTTTAAATAAAAAACACTAATCGAAACCACTAGTAAAAACAGGACCGCCGCCACACTTTTCCAGGAATACCATGTATTGGCATCCAAAACTTTTGATTTTACGGAAACCAGTTGTTTCTTTTCTACCTGGTCAAATACTTTTTGTAATTCATGTTCCCGCTCCTCCCTGCTCAATAATTGCTTGTTATCTGCATAGATATTTCTCAGAAGAAATAAGGCCTCCTCTATTTCAGTTATCTTCTCAGGGTGGGACTTTATCCAGTCGTTCCAAAAAGAGATATCGGTTACATTTTCCTTATAGGCAAAAGATTGAAACGACTTATCGTCTATGAAATCATGAGCTTCGTAATTGGTATAATCCCTTTGCATCAGGTCTTGAGTTAGTTTTGATAAGTAGTGGGACCTGAAGGCAATATTTCGCTATTATTTTAGCAGAATTTTTGAAAATACTTTCAATAGTACCAATTAAAATAGAAATATTTATACAATAGAATCAAATTGCAGCAACAATCTAAAATATTACCGTCGTGAAAATCGGTTCAACCAGGGGTTAGCGTGTCAATAATTACTGCATCTCAAAATCAGTGAAGTTGCATGTGAGTGTGGTATCTGCCAATTGCTTAAATTAAGTTGGCACTATAAAAAATAGGGCAGGCTTGTCAGGCAAAAAAAGGCGATTGTTATAAGCTTTTCACGGAGCACTTTGATAGCTTTGTGCGAAAGGTTGTAAACGGTATTGCTCTTAAGGGATGTGATTGATGCTATCTCCTCATAGTCATAGCCCTCCAAAAATCTAAGTCTGATTATTTGCTGTTTTCTTTTGGATAATGATTGCAATGCGTTTAGCAACCGCGTCTTGCTTAAAGTCTCCTCGTGATCATCCAGAAGCCTGTTTTCATAATTAAAGATTATTTCATTTTGAAGCTCGAAAAGCTTATCGACCTTCTTCTTTTTTTCATCTTTCGTGATAGCAGCATAGATTACCCTGCTCAGATGTTTTAAAAGATAGGCTTTGACATTTGTTATGGTGCTTATTTTATCTCTTTTAGCCCAAAGGTCTGTAAAGACTTCCTGTATACAGTCTTTGGTCATATCCACATTCATCGATAACCTTAATCCGAATCTGTACAGATCGTCGTAGTAAGTATCATAGATCCAAACAAACTCGTCATAGTACCAGTCATGTGAGCTATTTGAAGGTCCTCTTTGAAGCATTAAAGGTTAATTTAGCAATTACCAATTTAAGCAGATATTTTATTGAATCCACTTAAAATTGAATTTTTCATGATTTAGCGGCAGATCTCATCGGATTTAATACACCGTAGGGAGATGATGTGATTATGAAATAACTTCAAAGTCTTTTTGTACCCCTTTGCGTTCCACGGTGAGTTCCAATATGACTAACCAGTTAAGGCTCAATTCAATAGCCGCGAAATCACCGGTAATAGCAATCGCTTATTTAATCAATTCCAGATACCGCCCCATCCAATAAGGCAAAAGCCAGTAAACCGGATCACGCTCCTGCGCTGGGTTGCCCCCCACTGCAACGTACGGGTTTTTGTCCCAACGAAGCGTCCTGTACTCACTGGGGGGACGTAACTCATTCATTTGTAAATCTTCTAAAATTGGTTTTCTGACCACCTGGAGATCCTCTCGTCGCCCATTATCGATTTGCCAGTCAACCAGGTCAAGCGGGGCATCCTTTAAAAAAAATATGGAGTTATCCAGTTCATCCTGCCCACCGGCCAGATAGTTATAGGTAAAATTGACAAATGGGCTTTTTACGGTTTTGTGCTGCTCAAACCATTGATCAAAATGGGCCCTGAAAGCATTCCTCAATGTTGAATCGCTTTCGTAGTTCAGCAAAGGGGGGTACACATAAAGGGCCAGGTAAATGTCAAAATAAGTTTCCCAGGCTGGATTGGTATTGTGTAGCTTGCCGGCATTTTTCAAATACCCTTCCTCATTTATCAGCTTTAAATATGCCTCCTGATATCGCTCAAACCCGGTAATATGATAGGCAAACTTTAAAAATGATAAGACCTCGAGGGAATTCAATGCCTGCTCTGGTGCCCACTCCGGATCACGGTTCAAACTTTGGGGAGACCACACGCCCCACCTGGTATGTTTTCCATCCACACCCACTAAGTAAAAATCATGACGGATCAGATGATCCATTATCTGGCCGAAATGATAAGCGATTCGCTGTTTCTCTGATTCATCTGCCACAAGGTTATAATACCAGTAATATCCAAATGCATGGCCGCACAGCTCATCGCTGCTGGTATCACCTTTCCACATCCACTTCCCATCTTTGGAAAGATGCCACCTCTTTTCCACAGGTTTGTGCCTGGGGTCTCTGATCATTTCGTCTGCCAATTGACGGGGGGTATAAGTCCGATCCGGATCGTGCATTCTTGTCCAATCGACAGGAATAACGGTCCTGGCAAAGAACCCGTCCATTTCGGTAACTTCCCTCAACATGTATAAAAAGTCAAAGGCCTTTTTGGCGCGTTCCCTGGCGGTGGGATCTTTAGTAACCGCATAACGCAACGACTCCATGGCCAGGTACATGGCAGTATATTCCCCGTCATTATCATCGTCGTCCGGCTCGATAGTAGTTGTATCACCCGGCATATTCAGGCGAAACCTGGCGACAATCCAGGGTTCTCTCACGTGACGTTGGATTAACCTTTTATAAAAAAAATCCGCTTTCTCTGCCAGGCTAATTTCTTTTTGTTTTATAGCGCTTACGCCTTTGGCCGTAGCTACCCAGGCATGGCCATTTTGATCAAAAGCAATATCTCTTACAATGTCTGACATTAACCAGCGTTTGCTTAACCTGACAGAATATTCCTTATTTCCAGGCTCGAATCTGCTGATACCATAATCCGTGCCCACCCACATTTTTCCGTCAGGCGCTTTTTTTATCACATTTACATTGGCATTGGGAATACCATCCCCCGGCAGCTTTTCTGCGATCCTGCGATTTTTGTTGTTGATGGTGATGCCCCCTACACTACCCACCCACAGGTTTTCTTTTTCATCAAAATCAAGCCCACGTACATATGCGCTGATCAGATAATCCTGGTTTTGATATACCTGGGTCTCATTATCCAGGCAATGATATAACCCGACGTCAGTGCCTATCCAAAGGCCACCGGTACCATCGGATATGGCTGTTCTGATACTTTTCGCCGTCTTATAATCCTGCTTTTTCCACGCTTGATCACGGTACAGCCAAATTCCATGCGGTCCAAGTGCATAAACACCTTCTTTCGCAGTTACAATCTTTGCTATGGGTGGCATTGGCCCGTCAACTTTTTCAACCTGGCCCGGATTGCCGGAATAAATGCCGTTCCATGTAGCAATCCAAACATGCCCTTTTTCGTCCAGCTTAATATCATAGGCAGGGCCTTTTTCCGGCCCGCTGATTATCAGATCCCATTTATTGCCGGCTGGTTTTTTCAGATAAACTCCGTCCCTGGTGGCTATCCAGATGTTTCCCTCGTTATCGGGTTGAATACTTCTGACATCATTGGCGGCTTCCGTTGCTTCATCCACAACGTAACCTTCGTGATATTCCTGGATAAACGGTTTATCCAGATATGGCCTGGCAAGTTCCTGATTTTCCTTTTCAGGCTGCGCGCAGGCTGCTAACCATATCATTAATGCCAATGACGATAAACGTCTTATCATTTGTTCACACATAATTTATTCAAGTTTTTCGCACCGGTGCCAGGCATATATCAAATTTTAAAAGCCTGTAGCTGCCGGATTTTCGGCTATCAGATCAAGCGCTTGTTCTATGAATATCTCACCCGTCATTTCTCCAAGGCTGGTTCTACTCACATAATTATATCGCTTGAAACTGTTGTAATCTACTTTGGTGAGGATATAACCAAAAGCATCGTTGGTCAACCCAAACAAAAACGGATGTTTGGTTTGCATATTTCTTTTCAGGTAATAACCAATATTCGGCAGCGCTTCGCCGGGGATGGTCAGTATCTGGGCTGTTCCTATATTCAGGAGATTAACATTGGTTTTTATCTGGTTGTTATCGGAGATATTTAACTTCATTTTGGCCAGGTCGATAAGCATTTTCATTAGCTCTGAATCAATGGGGAATTCTATGGTTTTGGATACACAATGCAGCTCAGGCTTATGTTGCATCTCTGCCTTGTCTACAATGGCTAACGCCTGATCCGCCAATAATTCTCCGATACGAATACATTCCTGCCAATCGTTCGCTTCCCCGCCAGTGGGCTTTCGGTTATCGGCGGTAACCATGCCGCCTTGTGCCCCATTCATAAATATAGCCACTCCCCCTACCCTGGACTCGATCCGATCGTAAAGGGGGCCACATAGATCGGGCGTTAAAATTCCGCGCTCTGATCCGATGACTTCGGGGTGAATGGCATAGTTTACCAGTGTGGAAATTACTTTTCCCTTATTTTTCCCTGCGGTGCCGATTGTCTGCATTACACTACATCTCGGGTCGTATAATTGTGGAGCATAGTAATTATAGGCAATTTTACCTTTAGCTTCACCAACTGCTATTTTTAAAGCAGCAGGCTCCAGGTTATTGATGGCTTCATTGACGGCATCTGCCACCTGTTGCACACACCAGCTCAAGTAGTTTAAATCCGCCAAAACTTCCCCTTTCTCGTTAGGGAAACCATAAGCATCAGGAGCGCTGTGGGTGTGTGTAGCGCCGATTAAGATGTTTTCGGGAGGAATACCGGCGATCAACGCCCGCGATTTGTCACCGAGAACAGCCGGCCAGCCCAGGTTATCGATACCTACAATAGCTACCCGGGTCCCGCCTTCTTCCAACACCAGGGCCCGTACGAAAAGCTCTCCTTTCTTTTCCTTTACCGGATTGGGTGTACCCACACCTCCGGATACCGGCAACAATGGATCCGGCGTAATGACCCTAAGGGCCGCCCCTGCTTTAAATTCCTGACCTGCAACCGTCAACGTTGCCAGCAGCAACAGTTGGCTAATTCGAAATATTTTGTTGATCATGGTATCTCAAGGTTATGTTCCCGGATAAGACATGGCGCCCGCTTACCCACATACTTTCACTAGTAATTACTTAAATAAGTATTGCACAGGCTATTTTCCTATCTGAATTTTTTTCAGATTTTTTTGCCTTATCAAGAAATTAACCGGAAAACAAAAAGTCAGTGGATACCCGTGAGACAGGTTAATTAATAGTGGGTTGAGGGGTAATCATTTCATCTCAACCAGCATTTGTTGCCCCTTCTCAAGTATTTGCTCATCCTTAAACGATATTAGTATTTCTTCTCCAAGGATCTCATGATCTGCCGCAACGGGTCGACCATTTTTTGTAACCTTCACCTGGGGCGAATTCAGACTTTCATTTAAAGTAAATTTTAATTTGTTTAATCGCAATTGCCCCCATTTGATTTCAACGAGTTGCTGTTGTTGTCCATCCATAATTTTTTGGCTGATGTTACCCCAACCTTCTGCCGATGTAAAAAAGGCTTTAAAGTTTTCAGGTGTTATCCGTGGGATAAAACCCAGGTTTCCAGCGGGGCCATCATATTTAAATCCACTCAGAGCCAGCAACACATTCCAGGAATGCATGGCGCGGGAGTAGTGATCGGAACCTTCAATTTCATTCCAGGGATTTCTCTTTAGAGCATTGTACCGATCATGAATGGCTCGAATGGCAATGAGGCCCTCTTTGACATGTCCTTCGTTGATCATATTGCAGCTTGCTTCATATTCAAGACCGGTCCAAATATTAAATTTGTCATGCGTATTCTCAAAATCCTGTGCTTTTCCCCCGGGCCAGCTGCCATTGACCATGGCGCCTTCTCCGGGTGCGGCAAGGGTGCGGTGTTCGGGCTTTTGATAATCATACACCGTGGCAATATCCGGCGTCCAGTTATAGCGGAAGATGCTGTTGGCCGCTATCCGGCAATTTTCCTTCGGAAGAATGTATCCCAGTCCTAGCTGGTGCGCCCAATTTTGGCCAAAGAGTTGCTGTGCATCGCAACCTTTGCCTATATAATAGTTGGGACCTCCCTGATTGAAGTTTTCAATGTACCTGGTGGCATTGTCATCTATTATTTGTGGGGTACTAAACCCATTTCTGACGCCGACATTACCCTGAAAGCCCATTGGATACAGGTGAACATAGTATTCACCATTCCACATCTTTTCATTCATATACTGTCGCCCCTTTTCGAAAATGCCATGATAACGTTTTGCCAATGCTTGTTCACCCATAACCAATGCCATTTCTTCAGCTGCCCGCAACGCTGCCAGATAAAGTGTGTTGTTATAGGGATTTGGCCCGTACCACATCGGATCCCAAAAGGTTTGTTTCCCTTCCAAAACCCCGTTGGGCTCAAGTCCGATCTCCGCCCCGTCTTTAAAAATCTGATAGCCGATCGCTCCTTTGACTTTATCCCAGATTGAATCTAAAAAGTCATTATTTGTTGACATCAGATGCTCCCGATATGCCTTCAGAACATAGCCGCTTTGAGCATCTGATGCATAGCTATGTATGGCGTTGGGGTCGTTTACACCATAGCCTCGAAAATTAATCCGACCACTTTTGCTATATCCGCTATAGGGACCTTTATCACTAAAATCCTGCATTGATCTAACCGAGCGTTCAAGCGCGGGAAAAAGTCTGGATATAGCGGTGACAAAATTATATACATGACCACACGTCCCCTGACAAAAGCCTACACCTTCGTAGGCGTACATTCGCCCATTTTGCCAGATAGACACATTACCGGCGGCCAAGGTGGAAACAGGCATGGTGATCCGGTTGGCGAGCCAATATGGTAAGGTATTATCAAAATAAGTATCCCGAAATAATCTTGTTTCATTATAAAGCCGGTTAAAATTAGATGCTATGTATTTCGCCACCTCGAAGGAGTTGTCGTACCAATTATTGTATATATGGCCGACCCAGCCAGGTGCTTCAGCAAGAGCCTGTTTGTAGCGCTTTCCATGCTCATAGGCATTCGGAAAAAACCAGGAAATAAGGAAAGTAATGGTTTTGGTTTCATTTTGACCGAGGGTAACACCGGAACTTATGCTTCCGCCCACCGACTCATTGGTCGTGTGGGATTTTTGATGAGTCTTTCGCCGACCACCGCGGTTAACAAGACTTTTGAGGTAAGCGTCATCCGTAACGCTGGCTACTGAGTAACCGGCATTTTCATCCAATACACTTAAAGAAACCCCACCTAATTGAGGGTGCCTGGCCACATCGTCACCTGATCCCAACGGTTGCATATCAAACAAAACTCCGGTTATACCAGGAGATTTTTCTACCCTGTTTACGTAGTTCACATCGGCTTCCATTGGAAAAGTTATATTCTTCAGCCAGCCTACAAGTGATACATCTATTGGCTTATTACTGGTATTGGTCACCGAATATTTTAGGACCGTGACCGGGTTGGCAGAACTTCTAAGATCCAGTGGCACAAAAGGTGAGAAAACCTCTGCACTGATCTTAACCGGGAGATCCGCACCTGTCTTAAAATACTCAAGTTGGGCAATCGGATATTCTCCGATGAAACGGATATCATCAAAGTCATCATTACTCAGTTTGAATACACCGGGTTCCTGCCCCGCTTGTTTAATAACTATTGAGAAACTGTTGGCGATTTTTGTCTGTAAATCCGGCGGATTCAAGTAATGATACCCTGTGGAAAGTCCATGTCCTCCATTAGGCTCCTGCATTTGGTTATAGACTGAGGGTGTAAAGGAAATTTCCCCCTCTCCTGTTATTTGCACTTGCCCAGCACCAATTCCCCCGCAAGGCATGGCAATGTGTTTGAGTTCAGCACCCTTATACACCTTGCGGTCCCCTCTCTGAAAAAGTGATTCAACCCATTCAGGATCCAGTTTTTTATCTACAGGGATATACGGATCCCCTGGTTTTGGCTGGGCAATGAGTGCTGTGGGGATGACCAGGACCAACCAGCACGCGATTATTATCAAAAAGAGGCGTCTACCTACCCAATCATTTTTTAAAACCGGATCATTTAATCGCATTCCCCCAAAAAGGGCACAGGTCTTTTTATAAGTATTGTTGTCAATATAGTACTGAAGAGCCAGATTGTTGTTTTTCATTGATTTTAATTTATGATCATTTAAATAATTCTGATACCTAAAATTTTATCCCATCATTTGCACAATTATACTCAATGCAAAAACCCGGGGCATTTTATCATGTTAATTTCCAAATGAAGGAATGAGCATGACTACCAATGAAATTATCTGTAACAGCACCTATCTCCATTCATTAAATTGTCCTATCATTTTTGGCACCTTCAAAATAGTCCAGGTGATTGCCCAAATTTTCCATAAGCGGTAACGTGATTTGGTCAAGCTTGTCCTTTAAATCTTTGTGAAGAGGCTCTCTGATGGCGCTTACATTGGCCTCCAGTTGCTTAACATTTCTCGAACCGACCAAAATACAGGTCACTGCCGGATTGGCAAAAATCCATTTAAGTGCTAAATCCATCATTTCATACCCGGTTTCTCTACACAAATTCCTGATACCTTCCATGGCTGCATTTGTTTCTTCCTCAGCACCAGCTTCCTCATGGCGGCACTCTTTGTTGTTCAGCGAATTAAAGTGACGTGTACGTCTTCGCCATACCGGAACATCGTCCAGTGAAGGAAAGGCATCTGCCAAAATCCCTTGCATCAGAGCCATGTAACCGATTATTCCTATCCCATTTTGCTGGCAAAATGGCAAAGTGTCATATTCAATGGCCCTGCAAAGCAAATTATATGGCAGCTGGTTGGCGGCAATTTCCTGAACGGGCAGCTCGCGCATCTTGTTGAGACCAAAATTGCTTATGCCGAATTCCCTGATTTTACCTTCCTGCTTTAAAATTCTCAAAGCCTCAATAGCTTCATCGATAGTTGGTGGGTTTTCAATCACTTTTTGATCCTTGGTAGAAAACACGATAGACCGCGGGTGAATTGGCCAATGGATCATGTACAGGTCAATGTAATCCGTATCCAGTCTTTTTAAAGATGCCTCACAGTGTTCTATTAAAGTGTCCTTGTAACAGTTTGAAGGGCTTACTTTGGAGCCAATTACAATTTTATCTCTGGCGATTCCTTTGATCGCTTCTCCCAGAGATTCTTCGCTTCTTCCGCCGTTATAGGCCTCTGCCGTATCGAAATAATTAATGCCCAAATCTACTGACGCGTGAACTACCTCGTTGACATCTTTTTGGCTTTGACTTCCCCAATACTCACCCCCTCCAAAAGTCCAGCATCCCGTACCTACGACTGACAATTCTAGATTTACTGTTTGACAATTTCTCTTTTGCATGCGTATATTGATTTTAGTGATGATCGTGTATTTACACTTTAAAGATTATTCAATTATTCCGATTTTTAAAATGAATACACTTCAGATGCTCACTATTAGATCTCATCGGCCTGCATTAACCAAAACCAGGTTATTATCTGTTTAATTTTAATGTGACAAGGCTGGTTTCATATCCTTATCATCATACCAGTGCCACCGGTGTTCATATATTTCAGGTGGGCGTTGCGGAGCCCCGGTACTTTCAGACCATTGACCGGTCGTCTGCTCTTTTTGACTGGTATAATGTACGTGATGGATAATTGGCACATCGCCATCGGTATACCAGGATTCCCAGGGCCAGTCATCGGATTTGTTCATAGGCGGTAGTGCGTAAATCACCGGGCCGTCTGCCGCAAGCACATGGGGAATAACAGCCCACCTGAACTGCAGATAGTCTTGCTGAACAGTTTCCGGTAAGGCGTCGATAAATGTTTTTTTAAAGTCCAGCCCCAACCAGTCGGCAGCTACTTCCACGCGTGACATTTTCAGCCTGGTTTCCAGATCCTTGCATGTTTTCATAAACCTTGGCTTTAAGCCTTGAGATGCCGTAGGCATATACCAGGGAATTATACCCCGCCTGATTGGTTCTTTTACCGGGTATTGCACCCACTCAGTATGCACAACCTGCCCGTCTCTGACATGCCATCTTTCCCAGGGAGTCCATCCCATCTCTTCCTCCGGTGGCAGTGCATGGATAACAGGTGTCCCGGACCCGTCATTACTCACCGACCACCGGTACCGGCGATAGGGATGACCGGTACTGGTCGTCATAGGCGCAAATACTTCCTCAAAATCTATGTCCATTTTAGCACACGCCTCCCAAACCCCCTTGGCGCGCAGCGCTGTCAGAAATTCGTGATCAACCCCATTGGCTACCAACGTATCGGTTTGTGCATTTAATCCGGTTGTACTTATAACCAGTAACAGCAAAATGCAAAATTTTCTCATGGATGTTATTAATTTATGGCCTGGCATTGTCCAGGAAAAGTGAATCACCTGCTTTCATCTCAACATCCGTAGCCACCATCTGTCCATTGACCATTAGTTCGTTAAGGCTTAACGTGCCGGATTTCATGTCAAGGCGCAATGGTTTATCGGGGTCTGCTATTAACAAACCGCTGGCGTGCGGTGTAAAAACAGGCAATCTATAAGGGGGCTTCATTTTGGGATTTAACACTAACCTTGCCTCACTCGCTGAATAATCCTGACCAGTCAGCGCCAGCGGCAACCCCCATAATATCAACTGCCTGCCATAGTGGGAATTGGTATGAGGATAGCCATCTGAACCTGAGGTTAAGTCCGAATAATTCCACTGATCATTTAATTTTTTACGCCAGTGATTGATCAACTTCTCCGACTTTGAAAGACTCGACGCTACATCTGTTCCCAGGTACAGGTTCAGAATCGACCAGTGGATGCTTCCGGCTTGCCAGACGGCGTTATTTACGCCAGAACCTGTTTCATCCCTATCCTTTTCCGCATAGGCAAATACTTTCAGGCCAAAAGGGGAATCAGCGACTTCCGCTTCCTTTTGAAGATGTGCCCGCATTAAATCAGGGTCCATGGTATGGCCCAATCCGAGCAAATAACTCCACAATTGCCCGAATTGTGAATCGATATGGATATCATCATTGAGTGGCTCATCTTCGCTCCACCAATTTCTGAAATATTCTCCGGTCCAGAGATGCTTCCTCAGTGTCTTTTTTGCCACCTTCAGACTTTCTTCGCAGCGAGTGGCAAATACATCATCTCCATAGACCTTGGCCAGTGCTATTGACGATTGCAGTCCGGCCATGTGCATAAAAGCATTGTATGAAACAAGGTCTTTCTTTCCAAATCCCGAAAGGTCGTACGTAGAAGCCAGTCTGTCAGGTAGTCCAAGACGTTTAGAGCGATCCATTTGCCATTCCGCAGCCCTTTTTACATGAGGCCACATTTTGTCCACAAACGCCTTATCACCTGCCCATTTGTGCGTCATGTAAACACTCAAAATAAAGGAGGTACTGCAGTCTCCCAGGATACGCCCGGGGGTAGGCTTATCAAGGACACACTCGGTGTTCCTGGGCCACAGTTTTTCAGGGATATAGCCGTTTTCGCGTTGTGCCGCGCCATGTGCGCCAATGATGCTTTGTTTTAACCGGGGAAAAAACAGCTCGTAAGGCAAAGAACGGGCAAAATGGATATGAATAGGATCTATATTGGGACAAGCAAAAGATTCCCATTGCCGGAATCTTCCGTCTTTTGTCCATATGCCGGTTTTGAACATGGTTGCCATACTGTTCACCATAGCATCCTGTAACCAATCCGGGAGGGTATTGTCAAAGCAGGTTTGATTCCATGTGAGGATTCCTTCCCATGTCTCGGGCAGGCGAGTCAGGACTTGTCTTACCACATCCGCGCTATTTTTATATAGATTGGTGTAATAATTGCCAACCACTTCAATAGAAATGGGAAGCTCGGGGAAATACCATCCCATGGCGATGGTAATAGTCCTGGTTGCTCCCGGCGCAATTTTAGCCTTGGCACTTATGGCTCCAAAGGCACCATTTTCATCAGCCACATTTTCCGGTAACAGGCCTTCAGCGCTAAAATCCTTCCACAGTTTAGTGAGGTTATTTCCGGTTTGGTAAGTCACCTGATCTGCTCCTGTGGCCATCAAAGTCATATTTCCACTGGCCGGTTCTTTTCCTTCCTTTGTCAGGATCAAGCCATTTTTAACCTGGAATTGCCCCTTAATATAGTTGGGCAGGTTGAAAAGGAATGCGGCCTCGTAAGGTTTATCAGTAGGGTTATGAAGTTCCAGGCTAAAAATAGCGCAAGGTGAAGCTGATCGCCCGGGTTGCCCGGTATGAAACTCCGAATAGGCATATAAGGTTGGTTGCAAAGCAATTTCAGGATCTGAAAAACTTAGTTTGGATACCGGAAACGCACCTGAATATTCAATTTGTGCGATGGCCGGGAAACCCTCTTCCGGATGGGTACGCAAGGTGCTTGCCACCGATTCTTCAGACTTTCCCTGTACCCATAAGCCCATGAACCCATTCGGCAATTGCACTTTTTCATTGCCGGTGGCCGGTGAGTTGTTGAAAATGTTCCAATCCATGAACCCGCCATCACCTCGCAACTCAACAGTGCCCGCCCCTAGTCCTCCTAAGGGAACCGACGATCTCATGCCTGACGGCGGATCAACCCGGACACCATCTTTGACCTCGAACAGGTAGTCATAGCTTCTTCTGGTATCACTATACAAATAGTCAGTTTCAACATAAAGCCCCTTTTTGGTAGACTTGGTAAATACCATATCCCGGTGGACAATACCAGCGTTTTTGAACACTAGTTGATCCGTATATTGTTTCAGTGGATCGCTCCCGGATTTTTGTGTGCCGGCATCTTTTTGTTGACATGACAAGCCTATTATTCCAACAGCCAGGATCATAAAATTGAGCAAAAGGGACTTAATTATATTCATATTTTTTGTTTTAGAGATGATGTAGTAATCCTTATAATTTTTTGTATCCTATTTAAATGTGATAGTTACTGCCAGCTTGTTGGTTTCTTCCTTCAGGTATCTCAAAAGCCGGTGTTTTGATACTATTTTTTGGAGAATGTGACTCAGCCCTCGACACTCACAAATGCGGCCTTAAATCAGTTTCCAGAAATCTTGAGGAAAATCCTATGTGTTTTTTGGGACACAAAAAGGAGCCCGCCTTAAGGTTATTGAATTTTATGAAGCAGCAAGCTCCCTTAGACAGGAACTTGCTGCATTGGTATCATGATTACCAACCTGGATTTTGTTCAAGGCCTGATATTTCCACCTGTTTTGTGGGTAATGGAAAGAGGTAATGTTTGTCCTGAAATTGTCGATTACCAGCTTCCTGAAAAATGTAGAATCCATCTCCGTCAAGGTTGGACTGAAGATTATCATAAAGTGGAATTGTTTCCCATTCTGTTCCTGTATATAATATTCCTCTTATAGCCTGGGGCATTTCAACCTCAGCGGTCTTCCATCGCTTAAGATCATCTAAACGAAAGCCTTCCATAAATAATTCAACCGTCCGCTCTCTTCGAATCTCTTCACGCATATCTAAACCGTTAGCACCCACCAAAGCATTGGTTAGCGGCGCGATACCTCCCCTGCTTCTAAGCAAATTGATAGACATGTCAAGATCGCCGTCGCTGATGCTACCATCCAACTCAAATTTGGCTTCTGCATAATTCAGGAGTACTTCTGCATATCTTAACACCGGATAATCAAAGTCTTCCTCACCGATATTATTCCCCATATTTTCAGACGAAGTTTTATGGACAGAATAGCCGGTGCCGGTATTATTCCCAAAGGCGGGTTCATGTATGCCGGTACCGGGCCCCGGATCAGTAGGATTGTCAAAATCTCTGCCAAAAGAACCATAACTGAAGTACTTGATACCCCGGATCATAAACGAGTGTTTCATTCTCAGATCTCTGTTCGTGTATTCGGTCGTTATTTGACTTCTACCCATAAAAAGAGGAGATTTATCAATGGGCAGGCCATCCGAACACAGATACATATCTGCCATTTTTTTTGTTGGACAATATCGCTGGGCCAGACCATGTGAGTGGCCGTGTCTTTTGTTAAACTCCCAGGAATACTTTCTGACAATCAAAAACTCTTTCACATCGTTTTTTGCCAGCGCAAGCGGGTTGGACTTGGCCCTTAGATTATTATCAATGATGAACACATATTTATAACTTGAATCAGCCAGTGCCATAAAAATTTCATATTCTCCACTTTGGATCACACTTTGAGATGCACTTACCGACTGGGTGAGAAGAGCAGATGCTCTTCCCTGGTTATCCCTGAATTTTTGCCAGGTACCTTCGTAAAGGGTAACCCTTGATTTGAATCCCAGGGCAGCCTGTTTGCTTATCCTGTTTAGATCGGGATCCGGAATATCCGTCTGATTAGGTAGATCAGCAATCGCGGCGTCAAGGTCATTCAGGATTTGATCAACCACCTCATCGCGGGTAGCCCGAGGCTGGTTTAGTTCTTCAGAGTTAATATTTAAGGGATCCAGAATTAACGGTACACCTCCAAAGTCCTTCAACAGTCTGAAATAAATATAAGCCCTGAAGAACTTGGCTTCGGCCACATACTGGCTTATTTCACTTGGATCGCCGGCATATTCATCTGCTTTGCCCAGTAAATAATTAGCGCCTCTGATAGTAGTGTAAGAATCATTCCAAACGCCGCTTACCTCCGTGGGGATTAAACTCCCATCACTTATTGTATTAAGATCCTCTGAATTAATAAATATATCTGAATCATCATCGTAGCGGTTCCAACGTTTTAAGCTATAATAGAAATCGTTGACGATGGCCTTAAAATCACTGGGTGATTTCCAATAGGAGGCATCGGAGACATCATCTTCCGGGAAAAACTCCAGTTTATCATTACATGACTGTATTGAAAAGAGTATGATTATAACAATCAGGCCCTTTAATTTATATGAATTTATAACTTTCATCTTTTTAAAATTTTAGCACTTAAAAATTGGCATTAACTCCAAAAGAAACCTTTCTCATCAGTGGAATACCACCGTCCCAATCCATATCTCTTTCAGGGTCTCTTCCATCATCGGAAGCATTAGCCCATTCCCAGATATCATCGGCATTGATGTATATCCTTAATCCTCTGATCCCTATTTTGTCAAGCACTTCGTTCGGGAATGTATACCCCAGGGTAATGTTCTTAAGCCTGATGTAGCTATTATTCAGTACCAGGAAGTCCTGAAATCTTCCATAGTTCCATGGAATGATGGTCCCGCGATTAAGAGAAAGCAGTGGGTACTGACCACCGGGATTCCTTTCCGGGTGATAGGCATTTTCATAGTAAAATGAATTTTGATTATGCCACCAACTATTCAAAGGCAGGGACGTTCTCGACGTTCTTATGATATCATGCTTCAGCCACCCGGTAAAAAAGGCCGATAAATCGAAGTTTTTGTATTGAACCCCGGTATTAATGCCAAAGTTAAACCTTGGATTATCTGAGCCAAGGTGTTTGACATCCGCCAGGTTGCCATTATCATCGTAGGCGCTAATTCTTCCGTCGCCATTAAGATCTGCCAGCTTGGCATCACCCACGCGAAGGTTAGAGGGCACACCATCCAGTTGCGTGTATTCGTTCAACTCGTTCTGACTCTGAATCAGTCCCTCACGAACATAACCAAATATGGACCGCATAGGATATCCTTCTACGGCATCATCTATCCTGGTGGCACTTACCACATTAGCTCCTGCCAGGTTGACCACCTCGTTTTTATTATCACTTAAGTTAATGCCGACCTGGTAAGAAAATTCACCTTTTTTATCCTGCCACAGCAGGGAGGTTTCCCAGCCGGTAGTTTTTAATTCGCCAAAGTTACTCGTAGGTGGGTTGGACCCTAACACTTCGGGAAGCGTAATGTTCACGAGCATGTTGTCATTTTTCTTGATGAAATAATCAAAAGATCCGGATAGCTTGGAATTAAGCACCGCAAAGTCTATCCCGAAGTTCACGTTTGAGATCCGTTCCCATGTACGCTCTTCGCTTGCCAGTCCTCCCAGGCTTGCAGTAACATTTCTGGCCTCTGTAGCACCAAATGGATAAATATCATCGTTGGCATTGATAAGCTGAATGTAGTCGTAAAGGCCAATACTGCTTTGATTACCTACTACACCATAGGAAGCCCTTAGTTTCAACAGGTCGATGGATTGAATATCAAAAAACGTTTCTTCCGTAATATTCCAACCGGCCGATATTCCTCCAAAAGTATCCCACCGCTCACTTTCAACAAACCTGGAGCTACCATCCCTACGGAGATTTACCTCCAGCAGGTATTTGTTCATGTAATTGTAGTTTAACCTTCCGAAAAAGGAACCCAAAGCCCAGGCATTGGCAGAACTGGTGTTAAACTGTTCATCCGGATCTCCTATCTGAAGAGAATGAAGCTCTTCTGTTAACAGGTCGCGTCGCCATGCACTAAAACGGTCAAATTCACTTTTCTCGTAAGATCCACCCAGCAAGGCCGTAAAATTATGTCCCGAACCAAACTCCTTGTTATAATTTATATAAGCTGAATAATTTTGAAAAAGTGTTTGATCATAAGTTTTTGTGACACTATTTCGATTTGGGTTGTTTTTATTGACAATTGTTCCAGGCCAATTATAATAGGTCATAATGTTGGTATGGCTCTCGAAAAAATTGTTCCAATAGTTAATACCTGTTAAACCCACCAGACTAAAGTTATCATTTAGTCGGTATCTAAGCCGCAACATAGTATTTAACTTGGTATTTACATTTTCGGTCCTTCCAGCAAATAAGAGTTCATTGATCGGATCGGTTGTTCCGCCATAACCGTATACATCGCCATTGGCATTCTTTTGTGCAATGGTGGGCATGGTATACCAGTAGGTGCTGTTTCCATCCCTGGAAAATACCGCGTCCAGTAGAGATGGCTTATCTTTAACACCACGCTCAATATATAAGGAGGTGGACATTTCCAACTTCTCCGTAAAGTTGATGTCGTAATTAAACCTGGTATTTATCCTTTGATAGTTGTTTCTGGCGGGTGCCTGTAATCCGTCGCGGTAAAGATATCCAAGCGACAAGTTGTAAGTGCTCTTTTCCGAACCCCCAGTTATACCCACATTGTGATACTGGCTGTAGGCAACATTGTCCCACATTTCATCCACAAAATCCCTGTCGGCATAAGTAAAATCCAGCGCATCGAAAAAAGGAACATCGGGAGGGAATGTAGCCTGCCCGTTATTTCCATTTAAAAACCACTGCTCCCCGTATTTGTATCGGTGATTGGGCAGTCCATCATTTACATTGCCCTCATCGAACATGCGATAATAATCAGCCTGGCTCAAGGGCTCGAACTCCATCCCGAGAAATTCAGCGCTGACCTTGCCTTGATAGGTTACCCTTGTACCACCTGCTCTGCCACTTTTGGTGGTAATCAGAATTACGCCTCCAGCCGCTCTCGCCCCATATAATGAAGCTGCCGCCGCGTCTTTTAATACTGAAAACTGTTCAATATCATTAGGGTTAAGTGTACTTAGCACCTGGTGATCCGGATAAGGAATATCGTCAACTACAAGCAGCGGAGGGGTATTATTGATAGAAGAAGCACCTCTAATCTGAAAATTAGTCCTTTCTTCGCCAGGATCTCCCGATCTTCTGGTGACAATAAGGCCGGGTATGGCACCCTGCATAGCCTCTACCAGGTTTGAAGCAGAACGCTGCTGAATAGGGGCCATTTCAACATTTTCTATAGCTCCTGTAAGCGATTTTTTTCCTCTTTCTCCAAAACCAACGACGACAATCTCATTTAGCTGGGTAATATCATATACTAACTGGACATCAATGACACTTTGATTCCCAACCAGTATTTCCTCATCCAGATAGCCAACAGAGGATATGACCAAAGTAGCGCCGTCGGAAACTGTAATTTTGTAATTTCCGTCAAGATCAGTGGTGGTACCGTTGGTGGTTCCTTTTTCTACAACTGTCGCTCCTGGTAATCCCTCCCCATCTTCTCCTGTAACCTTTCCTGAAACATTCACATCCAATGAGACTTCAATTGAACGCTTTCTTTTTTTTGTGCGGAAATCGGTTTTGCTCACATCAATATTCTCATTGATTTGCTGAAACTTTAAACCGGCCTGCCTGGAAATATCCAGGAGCACTTTTTCCACGGTACCATTTTTCGAAGAGAGGTTAACCTTTTGTTTAAGATTGATTTTCTCTTTACTGGTAATAAAATGGTAGTTGGTCTTTTGCTCGATAGCACTTAATGCCTCCGATAAGTTGACATTTTGCAGGTAAATATCAATCCGGACTTCCTTCACACTTTTTATCTGAGCATTGCCTTCATTGGCGAGCAATGAATTGAGGCTCAGCAAAGTAATGAACAAAACGTGGAATGAAAACTTACTCAATTTTATAAGTGTTTGTATAAATTGTAATTTCATGTAATAGTGTTTATAGTTAAAATTTCATTAATTGACCCGTATGCTGCACTTCCGAATTTTTTGGCGATAAGAAGTTCAGCATCGGTCCTGACAAGCACCTAGTACTGTTTACATTTTTTCATAGGCATTAATTTTTAAAATTTAATGTGACATTTTTTCCTTGTATCTTATATTTGAAATCCAATGTATAGCCGAGATTTTTTAAAACCAGCTCCAAAGATTGATTGTTAAATTTACCCGAACATGTGAGTTCCCTTGCCGGAGCATGGCCAATATCAATATTCACAGCATACCATCTGGACAGCACTTTAATAGCCTCATCAACCGGTGTATTATCAAAACAAATGATCCTGTTTTTCCACAACACCAGGTTATCTGCATTGGCATTTTCCATGTGAAATTTTTCAGAGTAGCTGTCAAAGCGGACAACTTTCATCGGATCTAAGATTACTTCATCGCGATTGTTAGTATTGCTCACAGCAACACTTCCCTCCAGCAGTGCCACCTGAACATCTTGCTCAAAAGCATTTACATTGAACTCTGTCCCCAAAGCGGTTATGCGTATATTGTTTGAAATGACAGCGAACGGCCTGGATACATCTTTAGCAACCTCAAAGTAGGCTTCTCCTTTTAAATATATGGTCCTGTCGTCTTTCGTGAAGCCTTCTACGTATTGAAGTTCACTTTCCGCATTCAGATGAACCACACTTCCATCTTCCAAATGTATCCTTGATTTTTGACCTGAGGGGTTTGACTTTACAATAGTCCGGGTTTGAATTTCAGTAGGAGGTTGGGTCTCATCGAGCAGTAGTACCGACACTGCCGCCACTAAAATACCAGCAAATATGGCGACATACTTCATAGCCGATTTCCATTTGGACGGCCTTCTACGCACCAGAAACATCCCTTGTTGATCGGGGTTTTTGTTTGTGCGATCAAATGCGTCAGCCGCCTTGACAATGTTTGTCCATATCTGGTCTTTGTTATTACTTAAGTGTTTATCACTTTCCAGCGAGAGAACAATTTCCCTCGCTACACGCATGTCCTTTGCTGTATAATCCTTAAATTCAGACGCAAATTTTTCAGGTATATTTTCCCCTGGCGCCAACTGCCTGACCATGTCCCTGAATTTTGGGTTATCCACTAAACTCTGAATGATGTAAATCTCTTGGTGCTCCAAATCTCTTCCTTTTTTATTTATAAGAGTCCGGATAGGTAAAAACCTAATACCCCTGACCAAAAAAGATTTTTTTGCACTGCTATGGCCACAGAAAGGCCACATTCCACCTAATTAGGTAAACAATAACAAACTTTTAATAGCTTCTATGTCATACTCAAATCCATTGCTTGACAATGCCAATAAGCATGGAAATTAATGGTACACTCTTACGTAAATTGGCCATAGCCCTTGAAAGAAGGTTGTAAGTGGTCCCCAGGGTAATATCCATTATCTGGGCTATTTCCTTGCCATCCAAATTCTGATAGTATTTAAGATAAACTGCTTCACGCTGTTTGTAAGGCAAAGAGTCGACGGCACTTTTTAATGCGGGTGGAACACTTATGGTGTCAGCACCGGAATCTGGGATCATCTCCAGGCCTTCATCCGAAACCAGCCTTTTTTCTGCTTTCAGCGATTTTATAATCCTGTTTCTCAGCGACCAGAGGAGATAAATAGTGATGGAGGACTTGATTTCAAGGTTTTCCTTTTTCTTCCATAGGTATATGAAAAAATCCTGGATCTGATCTTCTACGAAACTCTGGTCGGGTACCAGCTTCAATCCATAGCGTAATAGCGCATTAAAGTTTTGATCATAAATGTGCTGGAATGCCTTCCGGTTGCCATCGCGAAAAGAATTCCATATCAGCTGATCGGATATTTTTCCATCTTTTTGCAAAGAATTCAAATCACCTGCGCTATGATTATTACTTTTCAACAATACGCCAAAATTTTAACAGAACCTCAAAATCATCTTAAATATATCGATTTTATTAACAAATTGGCAATAGAGGCTTGATCATGGCAAAAAAACTATTGGAAACAATCAGGAAGTAAATTGTCTTCGACGGCCGTTCCTTAAGTATTAATTGGCAATAGATAAGTCAGAAATACGTATATTAGTGTATGATTTATAGTTAATCATTAATTGGCCCGGACCCCTTGTGGAATTGTTTGGCGATAGTTCTGCAAGCAAAGGTTTGGTTCAAGTAAGCCGAAATTGCGCTCGCAGTTTCGGCTTTATTTATGGGGTAAGTATAGTCAGTCCTTCTTTTTCGCCGCGTAAACTAAACATACTTTTTTTACTTTCATTATTCTGCCACAGTTCACGTTCTTCCCTTCTTTTTCCATCAAATTGCCGGAAGATCTCACTGGCGCATTCTTATTAATATCAAAGAAATAAAGGCATCACAAATTGTAATGCCTCTATTTTCAATTATTTACTAAAGCTATGTTTATGTTTTAATAGCCAGGGTTCTGCTTCAGACTCGGGTTACTCAGTATTTCAGCAATTGGAATGGGGGCTCTTGTATGAATTTCCGCAAATGGAAAGCCGTGTTCCGGGTGTCCTACTGCTCTTATTTGATCGGTAGAAGGTCCTATATTACCTACCATATCGGCATTGCCATTCATGCGATCTACCACAACTTCCCATCTTTTGAGATCAAAAAACCTGTCATTTTCAAGGGATAACTCAAGTATTCTCTCCTTTCTGATTCGATCCCTCAACTCATCTTTGGTAAGTCCTGTTGGTATGTCCGGCATATTTGCCCTGGCCCTCACCCTGTTTATGGAGGCCAGGATATCTGTTTCTGCGCCGTCTGCCTCGTTTGCGGCTTCAGCATGCATTAGCAGGACGTCTGAGAACCTAATCAACTTAAAGTTCTGGCCGGATCCGGTGCCCAGATCACCATCATCAGGGCGACCTTCTGTCAGCATTCCTGTATTCTTTTTTGGATAAACCTTATTCTGGTCCAGAATTGATTCAGAAAACGGTTGATTGAGATAAATTGTCGATTCCGGATGATTCCATGCCAGGGTAGTCAACGCCCTTTGGTCTATTTCGCCGTCCAGATCATTTTCCGAAAGAAATGCTTCCAAAATCCAGGGATTAACCTGATCTATCCATTCGCCGCCAAAGGCTTCAGGTGCCCGCAATTGAAGAAATACAGATGATCTGCTTGAGTTAGGCTGATCCGAAGACCATCCAATGGCGGCCTCCGAGGTGTGCTGCACTTCAAACACCGACTCAATATTATTATCTCCATTTTCGGTGAAGTTATTGGCATAGTCAGGATCCAAATCGTAAATATTGGAATCAATCAGCTCCTTAAATTCCGCTGCCGCCAAACTCCACTCCTGCGTGTACAGATAGGCTTTACCAAGTAACGCAGTGGCTGCACCCCAGGTAGCCCTGCCCTCCTCACCATCAAAACTGGTAGGCAACAGCCTCTTAGCCTCTGCAGCGTCTTTAATAATCTGCTCATAGATAGCGGCCGGGTTACTATTTGGTTCGGAAAATTCATCCGTACTATTACCAACCGCTGCCTTCGTTATCAATGGCACGTTATCCCACGCGTTGACAAGATAGAAATAATACAAAGCCCTCAGAAAATGTGCCTGTCCCATGGCATGGTTCTTTACTGTTTGATCAAGATCCGGTACGCGATCAATATTATCAAGGATGTCATTGGTCCTGAAAATAAGTCTCCAGGCCTCAGGCCATTGGTTGGGTAAAAAAATGTCCGACGGATCAATGATAATCCCCCTGATCCTTACATTTTCAAATGATGGCGTGTATTCGTCCGCTCTTCTGAACCAGGTGAAAGGAAGGTACCTTCCCCATCCGAAAATGGTGCTCATAGGGCTATAGGCCCCGACTACTGCCTGTTGTACATCCTCTTCATCCTGCCAAAAACTATCGGTAGAAAGGGCATTGGGGTTTTCCTGATCGAGTAAATCGTTACAGGAGATCGTCGAACCCATTAATACCAGCATTAAGAAACTAAATTTTATAGTGAAATTTTTCATGGTAAAATCGCTTTATTTGATGGTAAATTGTACTCCTCCCATTATGACAACACTTTGTGGATACGCAGATAGATCTACGCCACGTGTCAGAAGAGCAGGACCTCCTGCACTTGGTCGCCCTGAATTTCCAGGCACTCCTAACTCAGGGTCATAGCCTGAATAACCGGTCAAAGTCAATAAGTTTTGACCGCTGATAAAAGCCTTGGCTTCTGTTGAGCCCTTAAACAGGTTTCTGATGTTATAGGCGACGCGCAGTTGTTTCAGTCTCAGGTAGCTCCCATCTTCGATATAAAAGTCTGAAACATCAAAGCGTGTGGTACCAACGACAGGGAAATTGGAATTTGTATTCGTCTCGGACCAGGCATTCAAGACATCGGTGGAATAGTTACTCCGGGATTCAAAAGAAAGATTGTACTTGTTTGCATTCAGGATCTCATTGCCTACCTGCCCCTGAATAAACAGGGTAAGCTCGAAGTTCTTGTAGCTTCCGTTAAAATTCAGGCCGTATTCAAAGTCGGGATATGGGTTGCCGATATTTACCTTATCATCATTATTGACAAATCCATCACCATTTTGATCCACGTATATCAAATCACCAGGCTTCAGCAAGGATTTGGCGGCGGGATTACTGCTTAAGTTAGGATCATTGTCAATTTCTGTCTGGGACTGGTACAATCCAGCCGTTTCAAATCCCCAAAATACGCCGAGCTGTTCTCCCACATCGGCCCTGGTACCTCTCAGCGCTTCGGAAGAGAAGATCCCTCCCGAAATAGGCGACTCAAGGGCACCTAAAGAAGTTATTTCATTACTTGTGGAAGTCAGGTTCAGGTTTATGTCATAGGTAAATGCTCCTTCGCTTTCTTTATAGTTTAGATTTATTTCTAAACCCTTATTATCAATGGCGGCGGCATTGGTGACTACCGGCTGTCGTGAGCCCGAGGTCTGCGGAATAGCCAGTGATAACAGGATGTCATCGGTTTTTCGGATATAGTAGTCTATTGTAGCCTGTAATTTACCTCCTAAGAATCCGGCATTAATTCCAAAGTTGGTTGTTCTCGACTTTTCCCAAACCAAATTTTGCAACCTGAACTGCGTACGGGAAACCCCAAAAAACCTTTGATCTCCAAAATCATAGTTCGAATTCAGGTTGATAACCGGCGTAAAGGCATAATCTTCTACATTCTGAGAACCCAATTCTCCATAACTCACACGCAGTTTCAAATCTGTCAAAAAGCTGCCAGCCGGAAAGAAATCTTCACTACTTATCCTCCAGCCTGCTGATACAGATGGAAAATAACCGGTACGGAATGACTCCGCAAATCTGGAAGATTCATCCCGCCTTAAAGTCGCGGTCAGCAAATATTTATCATCATAATCATAGATCAATCGGCCGTACACCGAGGCCAGGCCGGTGACTATTTCATCTCCTGAAAATAAGGTTACTTCCTCCGCCGCTGACACTACTCTGAGATCGTTGGAGGGGAAAGTACTTGCGGTAACGGAAGTCCCTCTGGTGACTATCTTTTGAAGCGAACTTCCAAGAATAGCATTAATTGAATGTTTACCAATTTCCTGATTGTAACTTAAAATGTTATCAATCAATCCGTCAAAACGGGTCGTGCGGCTTTCGGTCAGATCGGCGTCAAGGTTTTGATTCGCTCCCTGGTTAGACACACTCCAGAAAAAAGTGGGCACAAAAAGATAGTCAACCTCCGAGGAAAAATTTACCCCTAAATTCAGTCTGTATTTTAACCCCGGAAGGAATTCCAATTCTCCGGCAATATTTCCAAAAATCTCATCGATCCGGTTATCGTCATCGAGTGTTACCGCCCTGGCATACCTGTTTTGGCTAAAGGCAACGCCATGATCAGCATTGCTGGGCGCCACAAAATTGCCTTCATCATCTTTAAAGGGTAAAGTTGGGAAGTTGTACCCGGCAACGCCGTAGTTATCATTTTCATTCAGGTTTTTCTGCACTAAACCCAAAGATTGTGATAACCTGAATTTTTTGTTGGTCGACCAATATTCTGAGTTTAACCTCAAATTGATCCGGTTAAAGTCTGAAGAAATCAGAACACCGCGCTCGTTAAAATAATTGGCTGAAAAGTAGACCGAAGAATTACTTCCGGCACCAGAAAGACTAAAACCATAATCCTGAATAACGCCGGTTCTTATCGACAAATCCTGCCAGTCGGTATCTACATTTGGATCAAAAGCAGTTGAATTAACCGGCGCCCGGGGGGCATTGCTGGCATCGTCTATGGCATTTCGCACATCGGCATATTGCCGGGCATTTAAAAAATCGATCTCATTGGTTGGGTTAGACACACCAACCGTAGCATGCGCATTAATTACCAATCCCCCGTCACTCCCTTTTGAAGTGGTAACGATAACGACGCCATTGGCTGCCCTGGATCCATAAATGGCTGCTGCCGATGCATCTTTCAGGACCTCCATGGATTGAATGTCATTAGGATTAACCGAACTTAAGGATTCCAGGAATACACCGTCGACAACGTAAAGCGGGTCGAGGCTACCGTTGATGGTTCCTGCTCCTCTAATCACTACACTCACACCAGCCCCCGGCGCTCCGCCGTTGGACTGAACATTAACACCGGCGACGCGTCCCTGTAACGATAATGTGGGGTTGGATATGGTCAAGGCTTTCACCTCCTCAGAAGTCACGGAGGCAACGGCTCCGGTTAAATCACTTTTCTTTTGCGTGCCATATCCCACTACCACAATTTCAGAAAGCGTCTCAATATCCGGTGTAAGTATAAAATCAACGGTTGTTCTACCGGCGATATCCACTTCTTCGGTTATATAACCCACATAGGAAAAAACCAATATAGTTGCGTCTTCAGGCACATTAATTTTATATCTTCCTTCCACATCGGTAACCACACCTATGGTGGTTCCCTTTATCAGAATATTTACTCCGGGCAACGCCTCTCCGTTTTCTGAGGTTACTCTTCCGGTAACGATTCTATTATTAGGCCATTGCGTTTGAAATTCTTCCACAAGCCTGTTATCATCTTTTCTGCCTACCACGTGAATGTTTTGATTAATTCTCTTAAAACCAAGCCTGGTCTGCCTGGCAATGTCTCTCAATACATTGGCCAGCGATTGGTTTCGGGCGTCTAGGGTAATTTTCTCGCCTATCAGATCATCGATGTAATAAGAAAAATGAAAAGTGGTCTTTGATTCAATGCGATGGAGCACATCGGTCAGCGCTTTTTCTTTCACTTTCAAAGAAATGACGATTTCCTCAATGCTTTTTGTTTGGCCATTCAAATTACTGGCCATTAATGTACCTGCCAGACAGCAATTGAAAAAGATAACCTTAAAAACCGTCCTGGACATCATAATTAATTGTCTTGTAAAATTTGAATTCATATCTTTACATAAGTTAAATTTAACACAGGGTACCCTTGTCATTGCGACTTTGCCAAGACTTTGATAAGGGTACTTCTTTATTTTAGGATCGGAATATATTCCGCGAATATTAAAGTGAGAAGATTCAGCCGGGGTCTATATGTTTCATGGATTTTGTTTTTTAAAGTTTAGAAATATGGTTTTGCCTTTAATCTCATAAGAAAATGTCGAGGAGAAACCAAGGCCCTCAAGGACCAGGGCTAATGGCTTATTTTCAAATCGTCCGCTATACCGCTTGCTACCCGCGGGAGCACCCTTAATTTTAAACTCTACCCCGTACCACTGTTCCAGTTTTTCAATAATCTCGTCAAAGAGAATTTCATCAAAAATCAACAAGTTACTTCTCCAACCTGTGACAACCTCCACATCAAAAATCTCCTTTGAGAGCTTACCGGTTGAAGGATGCACCGTCGTCATTTCTGCAGGATCAAGTGTAATCTCATCTTTTGCATTCGCCACACTGACTTTCCCCTCTACCAGAGCAACACTCACCGGTTCATTTTCCGAGAGTGCCTTTACATTGAATGAGGTGCCCATCACCGTAGTGGTTACGTTCCCTGTAATTACCTTGAATGGTTTCTTTTCAAATTTTGCTACCTCAAAAAATGCTTCCCCCTGGAGGTGAACTACTCTTTCATTATTGGAATAATAATTTGAAGGGATGCTTAGTTTTGTGGAGGTATTTAGTTTTATGAAACTTCCGTCGGGTAGAGAAATATTCAGTTTTTCACCTTTCCCCGTCTGTTTTTCAATGAAAACAGCCTGCTCCACCACAGGATCGCCGGGATTGCCCACTGGCTTTTGCTGAAAAAATAAGATCCCCAGGGCAATCACCAAAATTATCGAGGCAGCAACTCCGACCCGGGACCAGTGAATTGTTCTAGGGGACTTCGTATTATTCGAAATGGTTTTTTTAATTTCCAGCCAACCCTCATTAATATCCAGTGACAGCTCTTTTTTTGCCGACGTTTTTTGCCAGGCATCAAATAACCATCGTTTCAATTCCTCATCATGCTCATACTGTGTTAGTATATCTTGTACGACCTGGTTCTCCGCTGCAGATGTATTTCCATCCAAATACTTTTTAAGCAATTTAAGATCCTCTGATTTCATTGATTTATTAAAGAATTATGGCATTTACCTTTTAATTCGTAAAAAAGGTAGCCTAACCCTTAAGCGCATCAAAAAAAAAATTAAATGGAATAGGTAACGGGCATCAGCCCGGGTTTAATGGAAAAAAAGCGAGGCGAGTGTTATGACCATGGTACTTGAGTAATCCTTCAGGTATTTGCGGATCTGCTGTAAGGCAAGCCTGATCTGGGTTTCCACGGTTTTGATGGAAATGTTTAGTTTTGCTGCAATTTCCTTATGCGAAAGATTTTCATCCCGGCTCATCTGAAAAATCTGTCTTCTCTTTTCCGGTAATCTGTTAAGGATCTTTAGGTATTCATCATATAATTCGCGACCATACAAGTCGTGATCAAAGGTATGCTCCACTGCCACCGGCATCTCTCCGATGTGAATGGTCCTAACGGCCGCCTGCTGTTTTCTGATAAAATCGATAGCGGTAAATTTTGTTATTTTGAATATCAACCCGGATACCGGCTTTTGGGGGTCCAGTTCCGCTCTCATATTCCATAGCTTGACAAATACATCCTGCGCTACCTCCCCCGCATCTTCTTCCGTCCGAAGTAGCTTAAAGGCGTAATTGGCCACTTTATGAAAGTAAAGACCATACAAGCCCCGGAATGCTTTTTCATTCCCCTTTCTTATGCGTTTGACCAAATCCTTTTCGTGCATCAATGATTAGTGTCCTTTAACATCATTAGGCGGGCCTATGAAGTCCATAAGTCCCTGTAAACCCAAAATCACCTGTCAATAAAAGTTTAAGTTAGAAATTAAAATTCAAAATTAAAATCCCATGAGCGCAGTTACCAGTCTCTTTATCTTTTGATCAACTGTTAGTATATATGTTAAGCAGACGAGAAACCAATCTTAAAAATGTGCCGGTTGATCCACCATAAAGGAGGAAATAATAGCATTTAATACCTTAAATAATTTTTGCAAATCAGCATTTTTACGGTACATGCCATTCTTTGACCTGATGATCAAATGATATTTGGCAATTCGAATGGCAAAGATATTATGCTCCCCGGTCAGCCCTCAAAACAGAGAAGGTATCTATTATAAAATCTTAATTTGAATATCCTTGTAATGCACGTTGCAGGTAGGGTCGTGCGCTTGCAGTCCAACCGTACCACTACCGATCCGCCGTTTTTTGGTCCATTCTTCAGGCTGGGTCCAGTCGACGGTAGTCTCGCCATTCACCTTGATAACAATGGTATTGTTTTGAACCTTTATATGGTAGTCAAACCATTCGTCATCGGTCGAAGGCGCTTTGGGTCGAAGGATAAAAACTTCTCCCTTTTCATTTACTTTCGCCAGGTAGGACTCCTCGGCTTTCACCGGGGCCCACATATTCACAATACCGTATAAACTTCCCGTCTTTCGCGGATCGCTATGGGTAGAATTTACCTGTGCTTCAAAACCAATCTTTGGCCATCCCTCTTCCTGGTACTTGGTATGGAAATAAACACCGGAATTTGAATTGGCGGTGGTTTTTATTTTTAGTTTCAATTCAAAATTTTTGAAATCGGCGCCACCAACATCGCCGGTATAAAAGATATGAGCTCTTCCGCCCCGGCAGACGAGTGTTCCATCTTCCACCAGAAAAGAGGCAGAATTTTCTTTGGATGCCGTCCACCCCTTCAGGCTTTTTCCATCAAACAGCGGTATAAAGTCAGCTGAGCTGGAATTCTGCGCTACAACTACGCTGGCAAACAGGCAAAAAATAAGGCTAAATAGAGTGGATTTCATATCTTTTAATTAGTTGGACAAACTTAGGTAATCTGAAGTTTAACGCTATTAGCGCCACACTTCAAAACAAATTTATTAAAAATCAGCACAATAGCTAAATCAAAATAATAGTAAAGGTAAATATCTCCTTCTTTTAAAATTTAATATCAGAATTATCTGTTTTTCATAGAGTGAGAATCAAACTTCCATCCAATCTATTTGAAAAAAACCTGTACCTTATAATTAATATTGCCGTCTTGAAATTTCATTTTTCAAAAAAATATTGAAAAAGAGCTAACTTTTCGCGGAAATATGAATTTAATTGTCGCAACATAAAGGTGGTTTGTTTTATTCGTATGCAAAGCGAACACCTCATACATGCCATCCAAAAAACTGGTGTAAGCCTAAAATTGAATTCATAATCAGGATATAAAACAAGTAGTATTGGAAAGAAACTATTGAAATCTGCTTCAAGATTTTTTTAATCTAAACAGATGATTTACAGGACGTCATTCCCTATTGCCTGCAAAACTTTTTAATATGAAGTTTTAGTGTAAAATCTCATTTTCGTCCTTACAAACCTATTGTTTATCAGACAGATAAATTCGATTGATCCTTGATTTGTTTGACAGCTATAACTAAATTATATAGAAATTCTTCAAAACCACTATGAGAAAGGTTAAACTAATAACAATTGACAGCGAAAAAATCATAACGGATGATCCCGGTTTGTTGCTTAACAGCCAACCCGGGGGCCAGAAAAAAAAAGGGGAAGATCTTCACTAAGATCCCTATGCTTCAAGCCGATATCATTATCATCAATATTTCTATGCGGGAAATGAATAGAATTAATAGAAATTGCTTAAAAAAAACTCCTTCATGCAAAGGTTTTAATGTAAAGCCGGCGCCTGAGAGAAGTCTCTACTGAAAGACTGCTGATACCGGCCTGTGCCAGGATACAGCAAAGAATCATTATACCAATATTATCGAGAAGATTCAATTTAAACAATACTGTAGCGTTAGTTATAATTACTCTAAAAATGACCTTTTATGTGATGTTAGCTCATCTTAATAATTTTATTTTTTCAATATACGATTTTAGGTTTTCTACTTGAGATTAAACCAGCATTGTTCGTGGAAACGTATGGTAGTTTAGGGGTTTTCCAAATAATCTACTTAAAGAAAAGTCTGATCCGGTATTCCTGATTTCTACCACCTTGATGAAAAAGGTGTGTCAAAGCTGTATAAGAATAATCGTTATATCGAAATACTTGAACCTATTAAGATAGTATTTATAAAAAAGTTACCTAATTATAGAATTCAAAAAAAAAAAACTTCAATCGATTTAGGGTTATCATGAGGTATTTTATGAAAAAAATAGAATTTATTCACTATGAAGAGTAAGGGCTATGTCCTACAGCAACTGGTCACTTTTCACTAGTACTCCAAATTTGGCAAAAATAAATATTACATAAGTTTTAATATAGCTCTTAATGCTGTCAATAATAAAATTTTAAAATTCTTAATTTGGATTTTACAATCATGCAACTGTAAAGCAATGAGAACCTTAAAAAGACTATTAATTAAGAATGATAAAAAGAAGGATCATGAAATACGGAAGATACGTTAAGGTTAAACCATTATCGGCCGTTGGACCTACTTTGACCTTTTCCATGGCGAACGATAAGTGTATGGAACCCAACTTATCAGTCAAAAATAATCTAATAAAGGGAAACAACAGTCAATCCAACTTAAAATATCGTTTAAACCCGTTAGATAAAGATATTGATCTCAGCCTCATATCTCACAAGAGATGTGAAATGTTAATGAACATTATTCTGAACGATCATGAAAAAGATTAAACTGGTACTCGTCGATAACCATCAAATGATCATAGAAGGGCTTAGGTTTTTGATTAGCCATGAGCCCGATATAGTCATAGAGGGAGAAGCCAGTAATAGCCAGGAGGCTTTGGGAAAAATCCCTGTACTTCAACCTGATATAGTTATAACTGACCTGTCGATGCCGGAAATGAATGGAATAGAATTGACGGAAGTTGTTAGAGAAAGATTTCCCAATGTATATGTCTTAATATTAAGCCGGCACGAAGAAGAAGCCTACGTCAAAAAAGCCATCGGTGCCGGTGCAATGGGGTATCTCTCGAAGAATATTTCGAAAGAAGAATTGGTTCAAGCAATACGAGAGGTCGGAAAAGGTAATTTATATTTCCACACAAGAATAGCCCAGATAATAACCACAGAGCTTGCGGTTGGAATAATTAAAAGTACCGGGCAAAGTACAGAAAAGAAAAATCTTACAAAGAGAGAGCTGGAAATATTAAAACTGATCGTAGATGGTTATAATAGTACTCAAATTGGCACAAAACTATTGATCAGCAAAAATACAGCTGAGAACCATCGCACCAATATCATGAGAAAACTTGGGGTGAATAATACGGCAGGGCTGGTCAAATTTGCTTTAAAAAACGATCTTATCGATGATGACGGTCCAAATTGATCAATCTATTTTGCTAATAAATAGTAATTGCTTCTCAAAGCCAGGAACCATTCAAAAATAAATATTATAAAAATTGAAATACAGGTATTTATGCGCTTAACTTTAGTACAACAATTTAAGGGGTTGTCTCAAAAAGGTTTATTGGTGCCAGTTAAGCCAAATTTTATTCAGATCAACGTTTATCAACACTATTCTTACCTCTCTTTTTCGCTTTCATACAGCTAGTGCTTCTGATGAAGAACTGGTGACACACGCAAAGTGACGTTAAGTTGGGAGGGGTACTCATATTTTGATGGGAACCAGGGGATATGCCGGTCGTTTATTCAAATAAATTAATAAATGAGTACGGGGATCTGGTGGAGGGAAATAGAAAACAGGGAAACTACACAAAAGGGGTGATTAAAAGAAAAGCAAACTTTTCGGACAATAAAAACCAAATATTGGAACAATTGGTTGATTCCGTAGTCATCATCAATGGTCTTGGGGAGATTACCTTTTATAACCACGCGGCGGAAAAGATGTTTGGGTATAGCAAGGTGGAAGTACTCGGTAAAAATATCAGGATGATAGCCCCTATTCAATGCGAAACGCATGGTGACTGCTATGTCAAAGACAGTAAAAAAAACAAGATCAATAAAATCACAGCAAAGTCGGGTGATATAGAGCTGGCACACAAAAGCGGATCAGTTTTTTGGGGGAATTTGTCATTAAGCAGGTTGGAGTTACGCGGGCAAATTCAATATATGGTCATTATCAGAGATATTACAGATGAAGTATTGCTAAAGGAAAGGTTTAGACAGACACTGGAACAGGCCGTGGACTCTGTGGTCACCATTGATTCAAATAAAACGATAAGTTTTTTTAACAGCGCAGCAGAACAAATGTTTGGTTACAGCAAAGATGAAGTAATCGGCAAAAATGTAAAAATGGTCGTGTCACCGGAACATCAGGCCCATCATGATTCCTATGTGGACGCTAATATGACAACCGGGGTCAATAAGGTAGTTGGGTTAGGTAGAGACCTGGAAATGGTGCGTAAAAACGGATCAAAATTCTGGGGGAACCTGTCATTGTGTAAAGTGGATGTTGGCGGAGAAATCCAATATACTGCTTTTATCAAGGACATAACAAGAAATATAGAAGAAGATAAGATCAGATACCTGGCCGTCCTCGAAGGTCAGGAAGAGGAGAGAAAAAGAATTGCTATGGAATTGCATGACGGAGTTGGCCAAATAATTACCTCCATACAATTCCGGCTTGGGTCCCTAAATCAAAGTGCTGATGACAAGCATGTCGCCAGGAGCCGTTATGATGCTATAAAGTTATCTGATCTAGTCAATAGCGCAGACCAGGAAATCAGAAGGATATCCAACAATCTAAGTCCTGCTATTCTTAGTGATTTTGGGATATCCGAAGCTATAAATCACCTGACTGCATTAATTTTCGCCGATACGGAATTTAAGGTTAAGATAAACTGTACCGTTCAAGAAAGAAGATTTAACAACATGTTGGAGGTAACGGTATTTAGGGTGATCCAGGAATTGTTAAATAATATACGAAAGCATTCCAACGCTAAAAATGTGTTGATAGACATTGCCGAAGAAAAAGCATCTATCAGGATCAGGGTGAAAGATGATGGAATAGGATTCGACTTAAAGGCCATTAACATATACGCAAAGAGCCACCAGGGAATATCCAATTTGAATCACAGGGTAAAACTGTTAAATGGGGTGGTTGAGATCAATACCTCTCCTGGCAAAGGATGTGAAGTAGTGATAAGAATTCCCACGGAAAATAAGAAAAAAGATTAACATATAGGCCTACGTTCGGAAGCCAGGTAATTGCAAATTAATACCTTACCCCAAAGATCCCTCCCAAGGGATCTGGCAGAATCTCTCAAATTTCTATTTAAAAAGCCAAATTGGACCTATCTCAAAATTGTATAGGAATAATTAAAATTTTGACATACGGGGACCAATTCAGGAAATACCTGTTTAAAAGTTACACAATCCAAATAAATACGGTTTAAAAGAAAACAAGAAACTTGGGACCACCCTGACCTAAATCGACACATCGAAATCAAAAAGATAGAATTTATACCCTATATCATCTGATCCCTTTTCCCTACAAAGGCTGGTTATTATTCACCATAGACATAAATTTTCTCAAAAATTAATGTTACACAGGTTTTGATCAGCCTTTTAATGCAACCAATAGTGAAATTTTAATGCGCGTAATTTGGATATCATAATCTAATAATTATGAAAATCCAAATCAGTTATTCCGCTTATTTTTAGAATATGGAAAGATTATGAAATATAGGAAAAGTATTAAGGTTAATCTCTTATCGGTCTTTGGGGCGATTTTAGTTTTATCCCTTCTATTACCTGTATGGGGAATATATAATGTCAACAAAATTATGAATTATCAATCGGCCAGGGAAACATTTTATCATATAAATAATTTGGTCTCACAACTGGGAAGGACAGAGAGAAGTTTTTTGATCGAAGAAAGTAAGCACCCGGAATTTATGCAAACCGGCGAGAGCAAATATCTGACCGAGAGTGCGGAAATAGTGGACAGCATTCGAAATAAAATGAAAGACCTCGGAGAGCATAAAACGGCCTTTGGTCTCAATATCGATAAGCACTTAAATGAAATAACAACGTCTTTAACCCGGTACTCACAGAAACTTAACCAACTGGCGCTAAATATCAGAAACCGCAGGTTCTATAACCTTCCCACACAAGAAGAACCAATTGCCGCCGACCACTACATGGAACAAGCAGGTTTCCCATATAATGGATCTTTAACGTTATTGCTAAGGATATATAAAAAAGACTTTTTATTGACCGGGGATCCAAGCTATCAGTCAAAATTTGAAAATACGGTCCAAGAATTTAAATCAGCCATATTAAGATCAGATGTGGGATCTCTTTCCGGAATTTCTGTAACGGAAAGAGATGAGCTATTAAAATGGGTTGACAATTATCAACACAGGTTTAACCAAATTATAAAAACCGAGCAAGAAATAGGGCTAAATGAAAAGGAAGGGCTACAAGGTGAATTAAGAAAAGTAGCACTCGGGTTGAGCCATCGATTGGAGGCAGTAAACAATGACCTGAGCAGCGCACAAGAGGAGATTAACTTCACGGTCTTATTCCAGGGAATTTTAATCTTTATTTTTTCGCTGACAACCGGAGCACTGTTGGGAGTAATATTCTCCAATAGACTTTCCAACCGAATTTCTTTAATAAGGGATAGCATTGTAAAGTTATCGGAGGGCGACTTCCCGGAAAAAAGATCAATAACCGGGCAGGATGAATTAATTGATATCCAGCAGGCTGTTAACGATCTGACCGAAAGAATAAAATCAGCAGCTGATTTTGCTAAAAAAATTGGTGATGGAGAACTAGACCTGAGCAACGGCAAAAACTTAAATCAGGGGGTGTTGGAAGAAGCATTATTAACCATGCATGAAAAATTGCAAGATTCGATGCAAGAAGATGAAAAACGCAATTGGGTTGTCAATGGTTTGGCCAAGTTCTCCGAAATACTTGGAAATGATCTGAAAGACCTGACCAGTCTCTCTCAAACAATTATCCGCAACCTGATTAAATATTTGGGGATCAATCAGGGAGGATTGTTTATTGTTAAAGACAACGAGGAAAATGAAACATACCTGGAGCTTATGGCCTGCTATGCCTGGGAAAGAGAAAAATATACTAAAAAAAAGATCCGGATCGGAGAAGGTTTGACCGGGCAATGCTGGCAGGAAAAGCAGGAAATCTACCTGACTGATCTTCCGGATAACTATATCAAAATTACCTCCGGTCTTGGACAGACCAACCCCGGAAGTATATTGATCGTGCCATTAAAGGTGCAGGAAGAAGTCTTTGGCGTGATCGAATTGGCTTCTTTAAATGAATTTCAGGATTACCAAAGGGAATTTATCTTAAAATTAGCTGAAAACATTGCCTCCACACTTTCAAGTGTTAAAGTAAATTCCAAAACGCTGCTTTTACTGGAACAATTCCAGACCCAAGCCGAGGTGATGCGTACGCAGGAAGAGGAAATGCGTCAGAACACTGAAGAATTAAAAGTCACGCAGGAAAATCTGAATAAAAAATTAAAAGAGATAGAAGCCGAAAAACAGAAAAATATGGCCATTCTGGAAGGCTCAGTGGATGGTGTGATCTCGTTTGACATGCGGGGAATAATTGATTTTGTCAATAATGCCAGTGAAGAAATTTTATGCCTTGACAGGTCGGAAATTATAGGTAGAAATATTGATGAATTTATGCCCGTCGAGCTGAATATCAATGGGCATGGCAAGGCATTTTATACAAGTAGCAACGGATCAAAAGAAATTGAGGTAAGAACAGAAATGGCTTTTAAAAACCGGTTTGATGAGGAGGTAGAAGTATTGGGTACATTGTCGCTGGCAAAGGTAGAAGACAACACTTACTATACGCTTTTTTTACAAAATATAACGGTGGACCTGTTTTAAATCCCTTTTACATTGGCACAAATAAATGATAAAATAAACGAGGAATTTTCGATCACCATCGGGCAATTACTTGACGGTATCATGCTTGCACACAATGATATTGATGAACTAATAAAGATCTCCGCGGAAGATTTCCTCAGATGGACATCACACGTTAAAGCTTTTCATAAGTTTATTAATGCCCTGGCTCATGATAGCAATAAATCGTTGCTCAATGACAATCTTTCCCTAATGGTAAAAGATCTGCAGTTTCATGACATCATAAGCCAGAAACTACGTCATATTCAATCTGTTTTTAGTACGCTAAAAACAGAATTCAAACAATTGCTTAATGGCGATATCACAATGGATAAAGCGCTTTACGTTTACGCATTTCCGGATATCTTATTGCTGGATAGAGCACTCTTTGACTTTATCATTAAAGAGTACAAGACTTCTACCGAAAACCTAAAACAGGAATTGTCTAACCTTTGGAAAGAAGAAAAAATCAGGGATTTACTTAAAAGTGAAACCTTGGTCATGAGCAGAAAAAGTGAATTTTATACACTAGCTGTTCAATTATCCAATTGCCTGGCAAATTTAAATACTCTTGCTGCGCCAATGCTATTGGAGGGAAAAAATATACCACGAAGGGACCGGGTGCTGGACAAAGTTAAAAAGGGATTTACCATGAGATCAGAGCGAATGATCTATAACCGGGTATTCAAAAAAGGAAACGATGAAAATGAAACCGTTGATATTGATTTATTTTAATTCTATAGTATCATGAACAAAACAATCTTAATTGCCGATGATTCGGAGAGTATTAGACAATTAGTAAGTGCCACACTGGAAAGTTCAGGATATAGTGTGCTGGTAAGTGTGGATGGAGAAGATGCATTAAACTACCTGGATGGAAGTGTTATTGATTTGGTAATAACCGATCTGAATATGCCAAAATTAGATGGCATTGGTGTTGTAAAAGGGGTAAGGGAAAAGGAACAATATAAATTCATCCCGGTGCTTATGCTAACTACCGAATCCCAGGCTTCTAAAAAAGAAGCAGCAAAAAAAGCCGGCGCCACCGGGTGGATCGTGAAACCTTTTGTGGAAGATAAGCTGTTGGCGGTGGTAAAAAAAGTACTCCGATAAATAAACCGTAAAATTTGATGTCTGCAAAGGGAAACAAAAATAAGGCAGCCGGAAACATCAGAATTTCCGGAGACATTACCATTGTCAATGTCAAAAAACTATATCAGGAAATAGATAGCAAGCTACAGGCTAACAACAAGTTAAAGGTGACCGTGGAAAATCTCCAGACCTTTGACCTGGCCTTCATTCAATTATTGTACGCCTTAAAAAGAAAGAGGTCACTGACTTTGAATATCGATATCAGCGAGAAGCAGGAAAATGCGCTGAAAAGATTTGGTTTTCACGGTCTGTTGTAAAAATTATTTCGAGATGGATAGCCACCAGGAACATTATATAATAGAAGCAAAGGAGTTGATCATCAACCTGGAAAACGCTTTACTGGTGTTGGAAAGAGCGCCTGATGACAAATCTCAGGTTGAAGAAGTTTTCAGGATCATGCACACCTTGAAAGGAGGAGCCGGAATGTTTGGGTTTCAAAAAATTGAAGAGCTTACGCATTACCTGGAAAATATATATGACCTGATCAGAGATAACAAATTAGGAACATCAGCGCAAATATTAGATATAACACTGAGTACAGTAGATCACCTTACCGCCCTGCTGCATGATGCTGAATGTAAAGAAGAAATAAACAAGGAAAATCACACACGGATAAAAAATGAAATAGACATTATTGTTAAAGCGATTGGAATTAGGGAAGCTGCTACCGAAAGAGCTCACACCCCGGAAGAGGTTATTTCCCATGTTAGCGCTTTGTATCATGTAGTTTTCAAACCTAATAAAGAAATTTTTGCAGATGGAACCAACCCGTTGTTTATTATAGAAGATCTGTTGGAATTAGGAGATGGAAGAGCTTTTGCCAGGACAACGCGCATTCCTTCTTTTGATAAAATTAATCCCGAGAAATGTTTTGTCCATTGGGACTTGTTAATATTTACCGGAAGCCCGGTAGAAGAAATAAAAGACGTCTTCATTTTTATTGAAGACCAGTGCGAAATTGCTGTCAATAAAATTGGGGCGTTTAATATTTTTGAAAATGACCAGATCGATCTAAAACTTTTCGAAAACCCTAAGACCTTTAGCAGTTACCTCACAGAGGCTGCTGGTCAGGTACCTGAAAAAAAGGCAGGAGATCGTATCAATAAAAAATCTGAAATATCCGGCAATACAGGTTTAGTCGTCGGCACAGAAAATGACATAGGTGCAGGAAACCCTAAAGAGCGGATTAAAAACATTTCAAGTATAAGGGTAGCCTCGAATAAATTAGACAACTTAATGAATCTGGTCAGTGAGTTGGTAACAACACAAGCAGGTTTAAGCCTTTATTCCGAGCAAAACCCTGACAGGAGGCTTGAGGTATTTTCCGAAAATATAGAAAAGCTCACCAGGCAGTTACGCGATACCGCCTTTAGCATGACTTTGATCCCTATTAATCATCTTTTTCAACGGTTCAAAAGATTGGTTAGAGATGTTTCACTACAACTTAATAAAGAGATAAACCTGGTGATCAAAGGAGGTGAAACAGAGCTCGATAAGACGATTATAGAAGCACTCACAGATCCTCTGATGCACATTCTTCGCAATAGTTTAGACCATGGTCTGGAACGCGAAGACGAGAGAATAAGTGCCGGTAAGAACAAAACAGGCACCGTAACTGTTTCGGCCTACTATTCCGGGGCAAATGTGCACATTCAGATTAAAGATGATGGCAAAGGTATAGATCAGGAAAAAATAAAGGCCAAAGCTATTGAAAAAGGCCTCATTGGCAAGCATGACAAACTGGATAAGGCAGAAATCCTGAGCCTGATATTCGCTCCAGGGCTATCGACGGCAGCACAGGTAACAGATGTGTCGGGCCGGGGAGTCGGAATGGATGTAGTAAGGAAAAATGTAACAAACCTGCGAGGTGAGATCCTGGTAGATTCAGAAGTTGGAAAAGGATCTGTGGTCGAAATTATCCTTCCACTCACACTATCAATCATTGATGGTTTACTAGTTCAGTTGGAACATACCAAATATGTTATTCCTCTGGATGTAGTGGAAAAATGCCACGAATTAAACACCGGAGAACTTCAGGAAAATATTAATCAATTAGTAACGCTTGATGGAAAGCAAGTTCCGTTTCTGGACCTGCGGGAAGCGTTTGATGCAGATAAAAATACCGCGCCGGAATTGACACAAATTATTGTGGTACGCAAGGATCATAAAAGGATTGGAATATGTGTAGATACCATAATAGGTGAATATCAGGCAGTATTAAAACCAGTTGGTAAATATTACAGAAACCAGGAATTCATATCCGGGGCCACTATTCTGGGAGATGGAACTATTGCCCTGGTATTGGATACAAATAAAATTATTGAACAAAATATTAGACAAAAAATAGTTGCATTATGAATGTATTTGAACAAAAAGAAATTTCTGCAGCTCAATCATTTTTATCTTTCAGATTAGGGAAAGAAATATTTGCTGTGGAGGTATCAAAAGTAAATGAAATTTTGGAGGTCCCAAAGATCACCAAAATCCCAAAATCACCGGAATATATGACCGGAGTGATTAATTTGAGAGGTACCGTACTTCCTTTAGTTGACACAAAAATCAAATTTGGAATGAAGCCTGTCGAGTTTACAGTTGATACTTGTATTGTGGTTTTGGAAATAAAAGTTGAGGATGAAAAAATACAGGTGGGTGCATTGGTAGATTCTGTTTTGGAAGTAATGGAAATAAATGAGGCGCAACTTCAACCTTCACCAAGTATGGATGCCAAATACAACCTTGATTTTATTGAGGGAATGCTCGAGGTGGATAATAAGTTTATCATGCTATTGAAAATTGATATGATTTTTTCAATAAATGATATCATCGAATTAAAAGAAACGCACGACGGATCCTTGCCAAAGGAAAACAAGTCAATCAAAAACCCTAATAATCGTGGTAAAAAATAATATTCATATCAAAAAATAAAATCATGAGATGGACAATTAAGAATAAATTGATTACGGGATTTTCCGCATTGGCCCTGTTAATGCTGATGATCGTATTCTTCAACTTCAGGGGTTTACAACAAAATGAGGAACTAGTCTCCAGGGTGGCTGAATTAAGATCTCCAACTGCACAGGCGAGTTTAAGAATGATGAATGGGATAAACCAATCTTTGGCGGGGCTTAGAGGCTGGATGTTATTGAATAACACTGCATTTAAGGATGCAAGGCAAAAAGCATGGGCAGATTATATCGACGAGGGGTATAGGGAAATGAGCGAATTATCCAAAAACTGGACCAATCCTGAAAACATAAAGAGGTTAAGTGACATGGGAGACGAACTCGAAAAATTCCGGCAATATCAGAAAGAAATAGAGAATATGGCCAATACGGACGAAAATATTCCCTCCTTTAATATGTTGTTAACCAAGGCTGCACCAAAAGCCGCTATCATGTCTGCTGAGATCACTAAAATGATCGACCTGGAAGCTAAAAGAGAAGCCACCGTAGAGCGAAAAGCGGTACTGGCGATGATGGCCGATGTAAGAGGAACGTTAGGCCTTGGCTTAGCCAATATCAGGGCGTACCTGCTTACAGGAGATGAAAAATTTAGTCAGGATTTCTTAACACTCTGGAAAAAAAATGAAAGAAGATTTACCGACCTGTCCAACAATTATAATGGCTTAAGCGGATCCCAGCAAAAAGCCTTTAACAGCTTCAAAACAGCCAGGGACGAGTTTAAACAATATCCACCTAAAATGTTTGAATTGAGGGGAAATGAAGATTGGAACATCGCAAATTACTGGTTAAAAACCAAGGCTGCCCCTGTGGCCTCTAAAATAACAGCTTCACTTGAAGATATGGTAGAGAACCAAAAAGAGTTGCTGGATACAGATATTATGACGCTTGCCAACCTGAGCTTGTCGATGAAGAGAAATTCGTTTATCATTCTTTTTGTTGCCCTGGCCTTTGCAATTTTTATAGTTGTATTCATTGTAAACAGTATTACAAAACCAATTTTCAGACTCAATGACAATATTGGAGCCATCGCAAAAGGCGACTTAACAACGAACGTGCTGGTCAAAGGAAACGATGAAATTGCTGTGGCCACTTCAAATATGAAATTAATGGTAGAGAAACTGAAAGAGGTAATTATGACGGTTAAGAATGGCTCGGATAATATTGCCACTGCAAGTGCCGAAATGAATAGCTCATCACAACAAATGTCGCAAGGCGCTACTGAGCAGGCCAGCTCGGCGGAGGAGGTATCCTCCTCTATGGAAGAAATGGCCGCCAACATTCAACAAAACACAGATAATGCAAAAGAAACTGAAAAAATAGCCGGAAGTGCCGCGAGTAGCATTAAAGAAAGCAGTAAATCTGTGAATCAAACCGTTGACTCCATGAAAACCATTACCGACAAAATATCAATCATTGGAGAAATAGCGAGGCAAACTAATTTGTTAGCGCTAAATGCTGCCGTGGAAGCGGCGAGGGCCGGGGAACATGGAAAAGGTTTTGCCGTAGTGGCAGCCGAAATCCGCCGGCTGGCAGAGAGAAGTCAGGCGGCAGCTACCGAAATTGATGAGGTTTCTTCTTCAAGCGTCGATATTGCTAAAAAATCAGGAGAATTATTGGAGAGCATTGTCCCTGAAATTCAGAAGACCTCCGACCTGGTAAGAGAAATTACTTCAGCCAGTATCGAACAAAACAGTGGCGCTAATCAAGTCAATAGTGCTATCCAGCAATTGAATCAAATTGTTCAGCAAAATGCGGCATCAGCAGAGCAAATGGCTGCCAATTCCGAAGAACTCAACAGCCAGGCAGATATGTTAAAGGAAGCTGTTGATTTTTTCAAAGTTGATGACAGAAATACCTCCCAATCCACCAAAATAGCAAGATCAGATTTCAGGAAACCCGGAGCAATCAGCATGAAAAAAGAAGAACTGACAGCCGTAACCAGTAATGGTAATGGTGGTGTGGATATTGATTTGGGCGATACCAACGGCCATTCAGATAACGATTACGAGAAGTTCTAAACTAAGCAAATATTTCGAATTGGCTATATGGAATGGAACAGCAGGCAATACGGTGTTTGTTAAACGCAGTATTGCCAGTACCATACCATTATATTAGGTGTCGTAAGTCCTTTTAATAAAACGACTATAAACATGGATAATACAATTATAAAAGGAGGGATTATAATAATGATCATAAGCTCCTCAATTATCTCCAATGCTCAGGTGAAACTGTCAGGAGATATGCGGCCACGTGCCGAATACAGGCACGGCTATAAATCACTTGCAGATGTCTCACAGGATCCCGCCTTTTTTATTTCTCAAAGAGCAAGGTTAACATTTAGTTATGATAGTGAAAAATATAAGGTTGGCATAGCCTTGCAGGATGTCAGAACGTGGGGAAGCCAAACGCAACTCAATATAAGCGACAATTTATTGTCAATCCATGAGGCATGGGCTGAGATCCTTTTTAAAAATAATCTGTCATTAAAATTGGGAAGGCAGGAACTCGCTTACGATGATCAAAGAATTCTGGGAAATGTGGACTGGGCCATGCAGGGAAGAAGTCATGACGTAGCCCTGTTTAAATATTCAGGTAATAAAACAAAAGTACATCTCGGAGGCGCATTCAACCAGGATAAAGAACAGCTTGATCATAATATTTATACCGTTCCTAAAAATTATAAAACCATGCAATTTTTGTGGGTAAACAATAAATTAAGCGACAGATTAAGCGCTAGTTTATTGGTTTTGAACAACGGATTACAGGTTTCATCAACCGATATATCAGGCAATGTTAAATATAGCACCAAATTCAGCCAGACGCTTGGAACCAGGTTGGTACATAAAGGAGAAGTCTGGGGTGTAAATAGCTCGGTCTATTTGCAAACAGGTAAAGATGGCGCCGGTAGAAGGCTAAGCGCTTATAATATCGGAGCCGATGTATCCTATAAGATAACAAATAACCTATCTGCAATCGCGGGAATAGAATATCAAAGCGGTCAGAACCAGACCGATACCACCAGCGCATACACCAATATCAATCATTCATTTACACCGTTTTATGGAACCAACCATAAATTCAATGGTCTGATGGATTATTTCTATGTTGGCAGCGGGCATGGACAGGTAGGTTTGCAAGATGCATTTGTAAAGATAAAGTACAAAAACAGTAAGAAGCAGTGGGTAGGCGCCGATCTGCATATTTTCTCCAGCGCCGCTACTGTTCTTGATAATAAAGCGTTTACAGATAACGCCGAAATCAAGGAAATGAATAAATATTTAGGCTTGGAAATTGATTTGACTGGTGGTTTTAAAATTGCCAAAGAGGTAGATCTCAAAATGGGATACTCACATATGCTGGGCTCCGAAACATTGGCTATCCTTAAAGGAGTAACCAAAACTGATGGCAATGGGAGGACCGATCAAATTAGCAATTGGGCCTGGGTAATGGTTGTTGTTAAACCCACACTCATTGACAATAAACCTTAAAATTTCACTTTGGCTATCCGTATCCATTGGTTAGGCTTTTATTAACATCATACAATACGGTTAGGATGCAGATAATAGTACAGTTGATCATATAATACTTTTGATTTTGCAGGTAAATCATTTTAACAATAGCAAAGTGCTTATGAGTGATCCGGAGTTTATTAAACTCAGCAAATTCATATATGCGCATTTTGGCATTAAACTCCCTATCGCCAAGAAAATAATGATAGAAGGGAGGTTACAAAAGCGCCTTCGGGCAGTAGGCCTGCTATCTTTTCAAAGCTACTTTGAGCTCGTGACCAGTAAAGAAGGACAACCGGAGCTAATAAATATGATAGATTCTGTTTCTACCAATAAAACCGACTTTTTTAGAGAACCCTATCATTTTGAGTACCTGACCGAACAGTTACTTCCTGAATACTTTGCGGAACAGGGAAGAAAACCACTTACAATTTGGAGCGCTGCAGCTTCCAGCGGAGAGGAGCCTTATACCCTGGCCATTTGCATGGAAGAATATAATAAAGAGGCAATTAATAAAATCGAATATTCCTTATTGGGTACTGATATTTCAGTTGAAATCCTCAAAAAAGCAGTTGCAGCCATTTATGAAGAGACAAAAATTGCCGTCATCCCCCCCGGCTTAAAACATACCTACTTTCTCCGAAACAAAGATAAGGCTAAAAAACTGGTTCGGGTAATCCCCAGGCTGAGGAGTAAGGTTAAATTCCAAAGGGTCAATTTGATGGATGCCACCTATCATGTCAACACCAACTTTGATCTTATTTTTTGTAGAAATGTACTGATATACTTTGATAAAAAAACACAGGAAAATGTCATCAACAAATTATGTTCAAATTTGCGAAAAGGCGGGTATCTTTTTCTGGGTCATTCGGAATCTGTGGTAGGCATGAATGTGCCTCTAATACAAGTCAAGCCAACTATTTATAAAAAAATGTAATATGGAGAACCAAATAAAACTTACGGATGCAGCGTTGTTGAACGAGTTAAAAATTCGTTTCGAACAAAACCATAAAATGCTGGAAGCACAAAAGAAAATGATCAGACAAGTCGAAGATCTGAATGAAAAGCTTATTGAATCGGAAATGCTCAAAGGCCATTTTTTATCAAATATTAAAAATGAAATAAATAATCCCCTGGCCGCAATTTTAGGACTTTCAAACAGTATTATGTCTAATTCCCACGATAAAGATAAAGTGGCAGTCAACTCAGCGCTAATTCATAAAGAGATCGTTAATCTGAATTTCCAATTGGGCAACATCTTTTGTGCTGCAGAGATAGAGGCCGGCGAGAAATCTCCTGAAATATCCAGTGTAAATATTGGCGCTCTCATTGAATCTGTTATTGGCATATTTGAAGATACCGCCAAACAGAAAAAAATTCATGTAAAATTTAATTATACGACCAAAACGTCATTTAAAACCGACGCTGCTAAACTTCATTTAATACTTTCAAATCTTTTATCCAATGCCATCAAATTCGGTGGCGAATGTTCTGAAATAACAGTTAAGACCGATATTGATAAAGACCAATTGATCATTAATGTTATAGACAACGGTGTGGGCATAGCTGAAGAATACCATGCAGCAATTTTTGATCGCTTCAAACAGTTAGAATCGGGGACAATGAAAGCATACGAAGGACATGGCCTGGGCCTTTCAGTTGTAAAGTCCCTGGTAGATATTCTTAACGGTGAAATTGAAGTAGAAAGCGTTGAGGGATATGGAAGCGCTTTTACTATAAAATTACCGGAGGGGCTCCCTCTTTCTGATGATTTGCAGTTTTCCAGTTCCGGAAACGATTTTCTATTTGAGGATGATGATAATGAAGTAATATTTTGAAAGAGCAGACTATTAATATCTCCGGACATTATTTATTTCCATCAGCCATTTTTGTTACTGAAAAAGACTATCTGGTCACGACGGTGCTGGGATCCTGTGTTGCCGTTTGCCTGCACGACAAGGTAAGAAAAGTTGGGGGAATAAATCATTATATGTTGCCGCTTTGGAATGGCAAAGGCTTAGCTTCTCCCAAATTTGGGAACATCGCGATAGAACAATTAATCACAAAAATGTTAAAATCAGGCTCCAAAAAAGAAAACCTGATCGCAAAGTTATTTGGTGGTGCTAATCAATCAAATTCGACTATGCGAATTGGCGAAAGAAACGTTGAGTTAGCGATAGATCTGCTGCAAAAAAACAACATCGATATCGTAGCCAGGAGCACGGGAGGATTTGTAGGCAGAAAGATTATTTTTAATACTGCTACAGGACAAGTGCGTATGAAGTATGTTGATAAATAGTCTCAGACATAAATATCAAACCACATAATCCTGTGCGAACGATTTATAGATACATGCCAAATAAACAAAAGTGAAATGAAAGAGAAGGTGAAAGTTTTGATAATTGATGACTCCGCAGTGGTACGAAATACGCTAACTTCTATTCTTTCCAGCGATAACGATATAAGAGTTGTGGGAACGGCTTCAGACCCATATGTCGCTGCACAAAGACTAAAAAAAGAAATTCCTGATGTAATAACATTGGATATAGAAATGCCACGTATGGATGGTATTACTTTTTTACGCAAGCTGATGTCTCAACATCCGATCCCGGTGGTTATTATTTCGACACTTACCGAAAAGGGGACCAGCACTGCCTTGAAGGCCCTGGAATATGGTGCAATTGAAGTAATAGGTAAGCCAAAAATTGATACGGCTGCAAAACTGAGAGAAAGCACCATTAAGTTATGCGATAAAGTAAAGGCTGCGGCATGCACTAAAATCAGGCGACTGCCCCCTGCCTCAATATTTAATGATCTACCAAAATTACCGGCCGATGTAATTCTGAAAAAACCGGCCCGAAAAAGCCCGATAAAAGCTGCTGAGAAAGTGATCGCCGTAGGAGCTTCCACCGGAGGTACAGAAGCCATTAAATCTTTTTTGCTGGCGATGCCTTTGGATTGTTCGGGAATCGTAATAGTACAACACATGCCTGAGATCTTCACTAAACAATTTGCCAGAATGCTTAATGATAAATGCAGCATTACCGTAAAGGAGGCTAAGAACGGAGATACAGTTTTGAGGGGACAAGCGCTTATTGCCCCGGGTAATCATCATATGTTGCTGAAAAGAAATGGAGCAAGATATTATGTTGAAATCAAAGATGGACCATTGGTAGGTAGACATAAGCCTTCTGTGGACGTTTTATTCAGGGCTACCGCCAGGTATGCGGGTAGAAATGCTATTGGAATAATTATGACCGGAATGGGCAAGGATGGCGCAAAAGGTCTGTTGGAAATGAAGGAAGCAGGAGCACATACTATTGCTCAGGATGAAGCCTCTTCCGTGATTTTTGGGATGCCAAAAGCAGCCATAAAGCTAAAGGCTGTTGATAACATTCTGCCCCTGAAACAGATTGCACCGAATATTCTTAAAATCATCAATTAAAGTGTATTAACAAATAGGCCGGGTTAACTGTTAAGCAAGTACAACTTACTGGTTACATTATACTCCAGCGACTGTACACTGGTAAAGTCTGTCACCCAACCTGTACATTGCCTTTGGCCATTGCCCCCTATATAAACTGTAAATGCTCTTTAGTTACATTCCGGCTTCCGGCTAAAGCCGAACTTTTTTTGCCTGCGCTTGCAGACCAAAAGAAGTGTACGTAGATTTGATAATCGTCCAGGGTAATCATGTGCATCTTATAAAAAGGTGCGCTACGGACGATCCCCGTGAGGAGGATCACAGGAATTTTTCGCGAAGTATGGCGGTAGATCTTGGTCCGCAACAAGCCAGATGATATCATCCGGAGGTTTTAGAAATTTCCTGTGCCAGAAATACAGATTTACTATCAGGATCATAGTATCAACAATTTTAAGTAAAATGAGCAAGTACTGCATTTTTTTATCGCTTTTCTTTTTGTTTTCGGGTTACGCACCAAACCAAAAAGCATTGGATATCCAGGAAAATCCCTTTTCTATTATGGCATATTATGTAGCGGAAAGGGATTACCACCCCGAACAGTTGCCATTGGAGAAATTGACACACATCATATTTTCTTTTACCAATGTCATTGATGGTGAAATGAAATTCAAAAACAAAAAATCGGCTGAAAAACTAAGGCTGCTGGTTGCCCAGAAAAAAAATCACCCCCACTTAAAAGTGATGATCGCCTGCGGCGGCTGGGGAGCTGACGGCTTCTCCGATATGGCACATACAGCTGAAAACAGAACCAGGTTTGTCAATAGTGCGATTGCTTTTATCGAAGCATATCAGCTGGATGGACTGGATATTGATTGGGAATATCCCGGTATTCCGGCGGCAGGAACAAAGCATCGAAAGGAAGACAAGCAAAATTTCACCTTGCTGATGAAGGCACTGAGAGAAAAAATGAATGAGCTTGACAGGCCACAAACGCTTACATTTGCGGCTGCCGGCTGGAAACGCTACTACGACAACATTGAGATCAGAGAGGTGATGAAGTATGTTGATTACATTAACGTGATGACTTACGATCAAATTGGCGCCAATTCACCATATACAGGTCATCACACTGCTTTGGGATTGATCAGGGGAGAAGATATTGCTAAGTATCCCTATGGACAGTTTATGGAAAGCAGAAAAGAAGCCATGGCAAAGCGTGGCTATCGATGGGAACCGCGATCTGTCGAAAAAATAGTATCTTTTTGCCTGGAAGCCGGTGTAAAACGGGAGCAGATCGTGATTGGCGGGGCTTTTTACGGGCGCGCATGGAAAGGGGTGTTTCCCGATAAAAATGGGTTGTACCAACGCAATGGCGGGTCTTATATCGGATGGAGTGCTTACCACCAGATCAGGGAAAAATACGAGGGTAAAAACGGCTTTCAGCGACATTGGGATCCCGTTGCCAAGGCGCCATTTTTGTTTAATGCAGCAGACAGCATCTTTATTTCTTATGACGATACTGCTTCGGTCGGGTTAAAAACCAAATATGCATTGGATCAAAAACTTGGCGGTATCATGTTTTGGGAATTGAGCAACGATACCAAAGAGGAAAACAGTCTCCTGGATGCGATTTATGAAGCGGCGCAGCCGTAAAAAATTATCAATCCGTACGAAACTTTTGATTAACGGCCATTTTTGCTACCGCTCATTTGGGTTGCCCTGTCCTTGTTCCAAGAAATTTTTAAGACTTTCGGTAACATAAAAATCCCAGGCAGAGGCACATACGTCGTAACACCTGCCATGAGGCACAAGTCCCTGATGCATAAATGTTACGGTCACCCCGGCCTGGGTCCGGGTAAATTTCCAATGTAGTTTAGACCCAAGCCATTCTTCGTCCATACCCTCAACGTTGTGATCCTGATTGGAGGCGATACATTCCCAAAGTACATGATCATCACCTGATGAAATCACCTTGAATTTCCAATAGGAGTTCCCGCCAAAATCAATTTTAAAAACATCGGTCGGCACCACAGCTGGTTGATCTACGGGGCCCCACCACTCCTCAATCTCCTGGGTTAGTGCCTTAAAAACCTCCTGAGTGCTACATTGAATCAAAACCGACTGCCTGTAATCTTCCTTTGTTTCCATCTTGAAATTTTTTAGAAATGTGATTGCAAAATAAAACCAGTTGCAAATATGATGTAAATACTTTTCTTTTGCAACTGATCAAGGGAATACCTGATGACAAAAGAAAAAAAATACAGATCCAATTGTCCCCAGTACCTGGCGTTGGAAGCCTTTGGCGATAAGTGGACCTTGCTGATCATCCGGGATATGATGATCGAAGGGAAAAAGTATTTCAGGGAATTTCTGCATTCAAAAGAGAAAATTGCCTCCAACATTTTAGCCAGCCGGCTGCAATCGATGGAAGAAGAAGGCCTCATTCATAAAAAGAATGATCCCCGGCACAAGCAAAAGATCATCTACCTGCTCACAGAAAAAGGAATAGATCTCTTCCCCATTATCATGGAAAATGCCAGGTGGAGCCTGAAGCACAAGCCAGTTGATAAAAAAGATCGCCTTCAGGCACAATCCATCCTGGACGGAGGATATGACAGTTACAAGGCCATCATGGCTAAATTAAGAGCGGAACATCTGGGTTCCAAAATTTAGCGCTGATAACTGTATTTCATAGCCTCATATCCAAAGGCTTTTCTCATAAGGCTCAATTGTCCGATGGCATAGGCCTCCCTGTCAATAAGAAAAGCAATGGTCCCCAAAAGATTGTCATGGGCAATTTTCGGGGTATGGAAAGGCGATTCGCTCATCAGTTCTTCCCGGGTCAAATCACCCAACCGCTTCTCCAGGACGGGTGTAATACGCTCCCAATCTTTAATAAGTTCGTCCAGTGGTGGGTATTCGGTATCGGGCATGATGGCCTTGTTATCTTCATAGAATTCGGGAAAGGCCTGTTGAAGACCAATGCCCAGACTTTCTGCAATTTTGCAACGCGTCGCAGGGAGGTTTCCCGCAATCCATGCAATGTGATTGGTCAGGCCGTTGATCCTGACATGCATGTGTTCGGGCCTGATGCCATCCAGAACATTGTGATAGAGCATGTCATGATAGCGGTATTGTTCAATGAGTCGTTCCATTTTTTATTTTAATAAGGTACAAAACCAGTTGCTATATACAATCAGTTTTAAAAATAACTAAAAAGTTTTAATTAGCAACTGGTTTTATTTTAAAATCACAAAATGAAGTATTTCAGGCCAGAGTATCAGGGGCTATCCCCAAAGCCGCACAGTGTTATTGGTCTGTCGATTCAGAAGACATGTGCGCCATGAATTTATAGAATGCGCTGGTGTCCAGCATAAAGTATTGGTGGGTGATTTTGGCATTCTTCAGTTCAAAGTATTCCATGGTCTTAAGTATATGGGTATGACCTGTTGGCAGTAGCAGGTCGTAAGTAGCTTTAATCACCACTTTACTTCCTTCCGCTACGATGTCATCTATTGCCGCCCGTCGGATCATGCCCTGGAATTCCGCGGCTCCCTCCAGGTAAGTTCCTCTCCCGCGGACGGTGCCTTGCGTTTCATCTTCCATGCTGAACACGATATCGTCCGCTATCAAACTCGCAGGACCTTTTTTGGTATTAAAGCTTTCTACGTAGGCTTTTACCACTTCTTTATTAAGCATTAACATATTATCGGATTTAGATTTTTGGGCCCATACCGTACTTGTCAACAAGCAAAGTAAAACTGCCAGATTAATGTTTTTCATAGATATATTGATTGAAATTTTGTATTTATAACCGGGTAAAGTTCCCTACGTTTTTGGAAACAGCGCTGTATCGAAGAAGAACCGCTGACGGGCTATCTTACCGCCTTCAAGGTCAAATACCTCGCAGCAGGGAATGCTCGCCTGCACAGGCGATAGTACCTTAAGGATAGATACATGGGTTACCGACTTTTCATAGGCTATTAAATCCTGGGTTTCTACGGCAAATTCCATCCCGAAATTCATCAGTTTCCGGAAATAATCTTCCGGGTTGTCAGTCGAAAACATAGGTCCGGTGTACCGGTGGTTATCAGACATAAAGCTCTTGGCCTTCTCCATATCGCCGGTATTGATGGCCTCGAAAAAAGCCTCCACTACTTGTAATGATTGGTTTGTATTTGTTGTCATGTTTTAGTGTGTTAATATTCAGATTGCAAAATGCAAGTTGTATCAAATGTAGAAATAATTTTATAACTTGCAAAACAAAAGTTATACTAAACGCTTAAAATTTTTAAGATGAGAAGTACGGTCAAGCGCTCAAATTGCCCTATTAGCCGCACATTGGACCTTTTCGGCGACAGGTGGACGCTGTTGATCTTGCGGGATATTGCTTTTAAGGGATATAATTTTTACAATGAATTTCTTGGCTCCGATGAAAAAATTGCGACCAATATCCTGGCCGACAGGTTAAAAATGCTGGAAGAAAAAAAGATTATAGTCAGTAGAACTGTAGAGAGCAAAAAATACAACCGGCTCAAGAAACGCAAAGAATACAAACTCACCGCGTTGGGTATTGGGATGGTGCCTGTAATCATGGAAATGCTGGTTTGGGGCCATGGGTTTGACCCATCTACCATGGTAGTCCCGGAATTTTTCGAGAGATACAAGGCCGACCGCGATGGACTGCTAAAAGAGGTGATGGAATCATTGGAACACGACCTGCACAAGAATTTTTGCTGATCACTGTTATCAAAAGCGCCCCCAACATATGGCAGGCGCCGTGTCAGACATTCATCGCCAATCTCATTGCGAAACCTGGGCCTCTGGGAAGTACTGAAGATTATTAAAACCAGGTGCTAATGATACAAATTATCTATCCTCATTAATCCCTGATAATCCAGAATGGATATTCTTTTGCCTTCCGTTTTAATTAGTTTTTCCGTTTTGAATTCAGACAGCAACCGTATCACAGTCTCTTTGGCTGTTCCGATAAGATTAGCCAGGTCTTCCCTGCTTAATTGAATCAACCCGCTTTTCTTAGGTTTTTCATCTTCCTTTTGCTCGTGAAACATGCCATCTAACTCCAAAAGTGTTTCTGCCAACCTGCCTCGTACCGGTTTATAGGCCATAGAAACCATTTTAGATTCCATGTTTACAAGGTCATTACACAGCAATCGCATAATATTGCTGGCAATTTCCTGATCATTCTTGAACAAATCCACAAAGTCTTCTTTGGGAATATACGTCAATCTGGTATCTTCCAGAATAGAGGCTGAGACGTTATAATTTGAATCGCTCAATAAACTTTTATAACCAATAATATCTCCGTTTTTAGCAATGTGCAAGATCTGTTCCTTCCCATCACTTCCATACTTATAGATCTTAACGATGCCTGATTCTATGTAATGTAGTCCTCTGGCGAGATTACCTTCATTAAACAGAACCTGTCCTTTTTTGTAAAAGATACTTTCAAAATTCTCCTTGATCTGATTCATTTTATTGGAAAAAGTATTCTCAAACGTCAGCGTCCCGGAAATCGGCGTTAGGGTTAGGTTTTGCGTTAGGTGTCTCATAGCTTTTTTGTTTGGAGTTTAAATTGATAGTACGAAGATAGCCAGACACTGACGCTTATATAAGACGCAAAAAGCGTAAATCAAAAAATACTGTAAAAGGCTTAGATCAACTACGCTTTTTCACCTAGTTGTTTTTTAAGACCGGTTAATCGCTGACAGAAGACAGGTTTTTAACCTCTCAACACCTACTAAAAAACTTAAAACCTGTTATTTATCCATAGAAAATCCCGTGGGGATCAGTAATCAAGTAACCCGCACTTGATCGCATATTTGACAAGTCCTGCGGTGTTCTTAACGCTTAGTTTTTGGAGGAGATTACGGCGATGGGTATCGATGGTACGATGACTTAAAAATAGCTTTTCGGCAATTTCCTGGTTTGTATATTCTTCCGCGATCAATTTCAATACTTCTTTTTCCCTTTCGGTCAAACGCGTTGTATCCTGGGCAGTACCTGCTTTTTTGCGCAGGTCCTTGTTTTGCATAAAATACTCCATGATCTTTTGGGAAGCCTCTTTGGCAAAAAAGCTTTCCCCGGAAGACACGGTTTTTATGGCTTCAACTAAATTTCCCTTTCCCGTATTTTTAAAAACATAACCGACCGCTCCGGCTTTCAGCATGTTAATTATATGTGCGTCATCATCGTGCATGGATAAAGCCATTACCTTAACGTCAGGAAAATTCTGCCGGATGTATTTGGTCGTATCAATGCCATTCATGACAGGCATGGAAATATCCATTAAAACCAGGTCAATCTTTTCTTTTTCCAGCAGATTGATAGCTTGTTGTCCATCATCAACATCACCTACTATTTCGATACCTTCGGCGCCCTTTAGTAATGCTTTGATACCATCCCTGATTATTTTGTGATCGTCGGCTAATAAAATTCTTATTGCTTGCACGGAAAGGTCAATCTATATAATCATTTAATGATCCATCAATTTCCCATTAAAAATAGTATAAGTTGATTGTCTGTCCTAATTATATAGGAAAAACTACCTGAACGCACACGCCTTTACCACGGTTGGATTCGATATCTACTTTTCCATTCAGCGAGATCACCCGGGTGGTGATGTTTCTCAGGCCGATTCCATTTAATTTGACTTCGTCCAGGGTGCCTGAAAAACCCGAACCATTGTCTTCGACCTCTAGTGTTATCGTCTTTTCATCTCTTGATAATTTGATCAGGATCGTATCGGCAGCTGCGTGCTTTATAATGTTGTTGATCAGTTCCTGAAGTATCCGGTACAGGCCTAATTCCAAATGAGGATCCAATCTTCCTATGTCATCCTGGCAGGAAAATTTCACCACTATTGAATCCGGAAGTTTTTTGCACAAATTTTGAATGGCGGGTACCAATCCGGATAATTCGAGACCGTAAGGCATCAAATCATGGGAAATGCTTCTGGTGTCATTAATGGCTTCCTTCAGGAAGCGGAGTGCTTTCCTGTAAGCCTTTCTTTCGTCATCCCCTAATTTTTCTATGCTCTCTTCGAGCACGTTTAAATTGATATTTGCTGCCGATAAGGTTTGAACCAGGCCATCGTGTAACTCTTTAGCCAGTCTTTTTCGCTCATTTTCCTGTCCCCGGTGCAGGGCCTGCATTTGCAACTGCTCGATTTGACTAACTTTCGTAATATCAATTCCAGAGCTTAAGGTACCGGCAATTTGATTGTGTTCATTTCTGACAATCGTATTGTGCCACTCAATCAACAACCTGGAGCCATCTTTCCGCAGTATCTGGTTGTTAAGAAATTCTACCTTCTCGAGCTTTCCGGATGTCATTTGATGAAAAATCAATTCCATTTTACCCCGGTTATCCGCCGGGACAAAATGTTCAAACCAGTTTTTTCCTACAATTTCTTTTTCATCATACCCTAAAATCTCACAACCTTTTTGATTAATGAGGGTGACATATCCATCTACATCCAGAACAACAAATATAGAGGTGGCGATATCAAGATAAAGTTGGGCTTTCTCTTTTTCCTTTTTTAATACCAGTTCCGCTCTTTTTCGTTCTGTGATATCAATAATGAAGGCAATGGCGCGAACTTTATTTTGAGACTTGGTATAACTAAGACTGATTTCTACCGGAAACTCGGTGCCATCTTTCTTTTTGGCAAACAATTCCAGTCCTCTGCCCATTGCTCTGACCCTGGGGGCTTTATTGTATTCCTGGCGGTGCTTGCCGTGCCCTTTGGCAAACCTGTCAGGCACCAGAATTTCAAGCCCTGCCCCTACTAGCTCATCGTGTTTGTAACCGAATACTTTCAAACAACTTCGGTTTACCATGATGATCTCCCCACTTTCATCAACCACTACGATCCCTTCAGCCAATGAGTCGAAAAGTGCCTTAAACATTTGATCCTGTATTTGAATCTCCGCCATTTGTAATCGTCTAAAGGTTAGCCATATTTCAGCGAATTTAGCACATACAAATTAATTCTTATCATTTGTTGTGCAAAATATGCCGGGCTGACCTATGGAGATAAATGCAGAGAGTTTTTAGTAAATAAATTAACTGCTTAGTCCCAGTTCGATCAATGTCATTCTCGACGCCAGTTTACGCATAAAATACAATTGTTGATCGGGATTATTTTGAAGGAAATTGAACAAATCACAACTGGAAAACTGCCAGTAGGTAACCGGACTGCGGGATTTGGCGGTAACGTGATAGCATGCCTGTTGCAACAGGGAGGAAATGCCAAAGATTTCTCCCGGGTAGATCTTATGTATCAACCTGTTCTGGTTTTTACTGTTTTTTTTGTAGATGTGAATTGATCCGCTTTTCAACACAAACACCCTTTCGGCCCTATCACCTTCATGATATAGAATCTTATCCGTATCACAATCACCTAACCTGACATCACCAATCCATTGTAAAATTTTTTTCATAAAGAGCTCATGGTTATAATTATCAATTGGGTTATTGTTTTCATGTAACATGTTGAACGTTACTCTCTATATTGTTCCATTTTTAAATATAAAGGCAATAATTGTCCGAAATTATGACTTTTGTCATTGGCACCTTTGATTTCCATCATTGAAAAATGGGCGCACTATGTGGAAATTAAAGGCTGATTTTAGAGAAAGGTTAACGCTAACTATAAAAATAATGAAGTTAAAAAATATTCTGGTACCGACAGATTTTTCCACCTGCGCCAAAAATGCTTTGATCAATGCGATCAACATAGCTGAATTCAGTGGGGCAAAGTTAATCCTGATGAGCGCTTTTCACGTGCCCGTACCACACGCCAGGGTTGGCACTGCCACCATTGTACATTCTTTGGCCAGCGAAGTGGAACAAGTCGTCAAGGAAGACTTTGAAAAACTGGTAAATTCTTTGCCGCAGCTTGCCCGGATCGACTATGAGTGTGTCATAAAACATGGTTTTGCCGTAGAAGAAGTTTTGGCTGCCATTGAAGACTACCATATCGATCTTGTAATTATGGGAACCCACGGGGCCACCGGTGTAGAGGCGGTTTTTCTTGGAAGTAACACCAATAATGTGATTAAAAAGTCAAAAACCCCTGTTTTAGCCATTCCCAATGATGCCAGCCTCCATCAAATTAACAATATCGTATTGGCTTCTGATTACCTGGAAATAGACGATTACAAGAAACTGGACGGGTTAAAAATGGTTATTGAACTATTTAATGCCGAATTGCATGTATTGCATATCAGCGCCAAACAGTATATCAGTTATGATTCCGCTGAAGAAGCAAAGAAGCTGGAACATGTGCTTAAAGGAATCAAAAGGTCGTATCACTTTCAGACCCATGAAAAATTTGAAGAAGGATTAAATCAATATATTGACGATCATCAAATTGATATGGTAGTGATCCTACCGAGGGCACATACTTTTTTGGAACGGGTCCTCAAAAGGAGCCATACCAGTAAACTTGTATTTAGCTCAAAAATCCCTTTACTTACTATTCACATATAAAAAATATATCAATGCACATTAATAATATTCTGGTTCCCATAGATTTTTCAGAGTGCTCACTTAATGCGCTGCGTTATGCGCTGATCCTTGCCAAAGATTTTAAGGCGGGAATTACAGTGATCAACGGCTATAAAATCCCAATGCCCGCCGCCGACATAAATTATACGTTCGACCCCAGCATATTTGATGATTACGAAAAGGAAATGCAGGATAAATTTGCCCTGTTACCACAAAAAATACCCGAATTAACGATGGTGCAAGTGCAATATAAAGTAAAAATGGCATTCCCGGTAGAAGCCATTGAACAGGAAATCAACAACCAGAACGTTGATTTAGTGGTAATGGGTACCAAAGGTGCTACTAATCTCGCGGAAGTAGCGATTGGCAGTAACACGTTCCATGTAGCCAAAAGATCAATCTGCCCGGTATTGGCGATTCCTGAAAATATTGCTTCCAGGAAAATAAATAATATCGCGATTGCCGTGGACTTAAATGAGCGGGAGGAAGATTGGCCTTTAAATATGGTCATGGCAATCGCCCGGCAATTTAATGCTACGGTACATTTTCTTCACGTAGATGACAAACCCAGCGAGGTATCTTATGACCAGGCCTGGGAGGCCCTTGCATTCAAAAAGGAATTTGAAGACCTGGAAAACCAATTTCATTTTATAGAAAGCAAAAACATCGAAAACGGGCTCGAAGAATACCTGTCATCGCATGACATTGATATGCTTGTACTTTTGCCTAAAAAGCATTCATTCTTTGAAAGGCTATTCAAGGGCAGTGTCACCAGGAAAATGATCTTACACACCAAAATACCACTGTTAACCATTTAATCGATTGTTTTGACCACCAAGCAAATACTCATACCTGTTGATTTTTCGGCAGCTTCGATCAATGCGCTGAAATATGGCGCTGAACTGGCCCAAAAATTTGCGGCCAGGCTGGAAATAATGCACGCCTATCACGTCACAGCCAGTGGGGATACCGCGTTTTTTGTTAACGAAGCAATGATTGAAAATCACCAGTTGCTGGCTGAGGGGAAATTAAAAGAACTGGCTGCCGATATTCCGGGACTAAAGGCCGTTTCTTACACGCTGTCCGTCAAATTCGGCCTCACCAGCAGTTGCATTCTGGAACGGCTTAAGACAAAAGATATCGATTTGGTCATCATGGGAAGCAAGGGAGAAACCGACGTGGTCAGTAAACTGTTCGGTAGTACCACCAATGACATCATCAATAATGCCAACTGCCCGGTTATCGCGATACCCAAAGAAGTGAGGGCTGTAAAATGGGACAATGTGGTAATGGCCGTTGACAATATGGATATAGCCATTGACGGACCAAAGTCATGGGTGTCTCAAATTCACCGGATCTTTGGCAGTAAATTCCATGTTGTTCATGTCAATGACCAGCCTGATGAGAAGAATTATGAGGAACTGTTTAAGCCCTCTTTGCAACAACTTTTCGGAGACATTGCCTATCGTTTTCACACGATCACCAGTAACTCCGTAGAACGGGGCCTGATTGATCATATGAAGGGATTAGATGCTAATGTGCTGATGATCTTTCCCAGGAAAAGGAATATCCTCATTGATCTGTTCACACATAAAGTTACCAAACACTTATGTGAGCAAATGCATCAGCCCGTTTTTGCCTACAGGGAGGGATAACCGGAGCAATAGCGCGAGGCGCGATTACAAAACGCCTTTGGTAGACGGAAGGCTATCGAGTGCAGCACTGTCCCTGGAAACGGCCATTTTAATGGACTTGGCGACTGCCTTAAAAATGGCTTCAATTTTATGGTGCTCATTGTCACCCTCTACCTTGATATTTAAATTGGACCTGGAGGTATCGGAAAAGGATTTAAAAAAGTGATAGAACATTTCCGTTGGCATCTCTCCCACTTTCTCACGTTTAAATGTGGCATCCCACACCATCCATGGCCTGCCGCCGAAGTCGATCGCCACCTGGGCCAGGGCATCATCCATCGGCAGCAGGAAGCCATATCGCTTTATGCCTTTTTTATCACCAATGGCCTTGCCATAAGCCTCACCCAACGCCAGGGCTGTATCTTCAATAGTATGGTGCTCATCAATGTGTAAATCCCCGTCGACATTTACCTGCAAATCACTTCCGGAATGCTTGCCCAACTGATCCAGCATATGATCGAAAAAGCCTAATCCAGTGCTGATTTTGGTTTTGCCGCTCCCATCCAGATTAAGATGAATCTCAATGGCGGTTTCCTTCGTTTTGCGAATGACCGTCGCTGTTCTGGGAGGTAGTTTTAAAAAATTATAGATATCATCCCAGTCTGTGCTGACCAAAGCGGCATTGTTTTTTTTCCCTTCACCAATCAATATACCCTGGCACCCCAGGTTGTCGGCTAATTGAAGGTCAGATTCCCGGTCACCGATGACAAAAGAGTTTTTTAAATCATATCCGCCTTGTAAATATTCCTGTAGCATGGCAGTGCCAGGTTTTCGGGTGGGCGCATTTTCGTGGGGGAAGGTTTTGTCAATATGTATAGCGGAAAAATGAATATTCTCCCCTTCCAGGGTTTTCATCATCTTGTTATGGGCCGGCCAGAAAGTATCTTCGGGAAACGAGTCCGTTCCCAAACCATCCTGGTTAGTCACCATTACCAGCTCAAAATCGGTTTCCTCGGCGATTTTTCGAAGATTAGACAACACCTTGGGTAAAAATGCCAGTTTTTCAAGCGAGTCAACCTGCTGGTCTTCTTTGGGCTCTATGATGATTGTTCCGTCCCTGTCAATAAATAATACTTTCTTCATTTGTTTGTTTAATTTTTTTTTCGATCAGCTGGAAACTTTAATGTTTGCCTTTATCATTCATTCCCCCAGGCGTTTAATAGTAATAGCAAGCGTATTTGCTTCCCCTTTAAAGATAACCGGATTAAATGAATTCACCTTGTTATAAGTCAGGACCAGGCCCGTAACTTCAGCACCAATACATCATTTTCGGCTCTGGTTCCTACCGTAATCCTCAGACAGCCTTCACAGAGGTGTACATTTGACCGATCTCTCACCACCACCATTTCCGCGATCAGATATTTATACACCGCCCTGGGATCTTCCATTTTGACCAGTATAAAGTTCGCATCACTGGGGTAGATCTTTTGGACCATCTCCAATTCAGACAGCGCGGCGATGAGCCATTCCCGTTCCTTAAGAATCGATGCCACCATCGTATTTTTTATGGTTTCATTGGATAGGGCCTGCAACGCTTTTTCCTGTGTAAGCCCATTGATATTGTAAGGAGGTTTGATCCTGTTCAAGACGTTTATGATGGACGTATCGGCAAAGGCCATACCCAGTCGTAATGCTGCCAACCCCCAGGCCTTGCTAAATGTTTGCATGACAATAAGGTTGGGATATTTATCAAGGTATTTGGTAAAGCTTTCATGTGCGGCAAAGTCAATGTAGGCTTCATCCACGACAACACAGCCGGAAAACTGCTCCAGCAGATGGATAATCGGCCCCTCATCAAGGGCATTACCTGTGGGGTTATTTGGGTTACAAATAAAAATCACCTTGGTATTTGCATTGATATGAGCAAACAATGCTGTTTCATCAATATTAAAATCAGCTGTTAAAGGAACCTGCACCACGGTGACATTGTTAATGCCCGCCGAAACTTTATACATGCCATAGGTCGGTGGTAAGATGATAACATTGTCTTCCGCAGGTTCGCAGAAGGCCCTGATAATCAGATCGATGGCTTCGTCGCTTCCGTTGCCTAAAAAAATCTGTTCCGGCTTTACCCTTTTTATACCAGCCAGCTTTTCCTTAATTGATCTTTGATAAGGATCCGGGTAGCGATTATACAGCTCATTAACAGTGGAACCAATGGCATTTTCGTTGGCATCCAGGAAAATTCTGGCCTCGCCTGAAAACTCATCCCTGGCAGAGGAATAGGGCTCCAGTTCCTTTAAATGGCTGCGTAAAATCTTATCCAGTTCAAACATCCTTCGAGTCAATTAGGTATTTTAATCTTACAGATACGGCCTCCTTGTGCCCGATGAGTTCCTCGGCCGCTGCCATCACCTCCACGGTATTTCCAATATTTTTGAGGCCTTCCGGCGTCAATTTCTGGTAGGTTATTTTCTTCACAAAGCTATCCAGTGAAATGCCGCTATAGGCCTTGGCAAACCCGTTGGTAGGGAGTGTATGGTTAGTGCCCGAAGCATAATCACCTACTGATTCCGGAGAAAAATTACCCACAAAGACGGATCCTGCATTGACCACCTTACCGGCTACTTCATCTTCATTTTGTACGGCGAGGATTAAATGCTCCGGCCCGTACTGATTCAGGAGGGCGAGCGCCTCATCTTCATTTGCTACCAAAACAGCGAGACTATTGGCAAGGGAAGCCTCAGCAATTTCACGGCGTGGCAATTTTGCCAGCTGTTGTTGCAAGGCCGTATTTGATTGTTCGATGATGTTTTCCGAGGTACTCACCAATAGCACCTGACTGTCAACCCCATGTTCAGCCTGCGACAACAGGTCGGCGGCAATAAACTCGGGAATAGCCTTTTCATCCGCCATGACCGCTACTTCGGAAGGGCCCGCAGGCATATCTATAGCCGTATTTTCCGCATTAACCAGTTGTTTCGCCATGGTGACATATTGATTTCCCGGGCCAAATATTTTGTAGACCTGTGGCACTGTTTCTGTGCCATAAGCCATCGCGGCAATGGCCTGGGCGCCCCCTGCCTTTATGATTTTATTAACACCCACCAATTTTGCTGTATATAAGATGGCGGGGTGAATGACGCCGTCTTTTCCCGGAGGGGTGCAGAGGATTATTTCCTTGCAACCGGCAATCTTTGCGGGAATGCCCAACATCAACACCGTAGAAAACAAGGGAGCAGTACCACCCGGAATATAAAGGCCTACCTTTTCAATCGGCACACTTTTCCTGGTACAAATAACACCCGGCACAGTCTCCACTGTAAGTTGCTCTTCTTTTTGAGCCTCGTGAAACCGTAAAATGTTTGCCTTGGCCAGCAGAATCGCCGTTTTCAAATCATGGCTCAAAGCTGCTTCCGCCTGATCAATAACTTGTTGGTCAACAGTCAGCTCAGAAGATTGATAGCCGTCGAGTTTGCTGTTGAAACCGATCAACGCTTTATCACCACCTTGCTTTACTTCTTCCAGAATTGGCCTAACAATTTCTGTCAGTTCTTTTCCATCATGCGCAGGTCTTTTAAGCAGGTCCTCCCACGAAGATTTTTCCGGATATTTTACGACACGCATCATAACAAATTATTATTTTATATTACCATCTTTTCTATAGGCACTACCAGAATTCCCTGCGCCCCTTCGGCTCTCAGGTTCTCAATTACTTCCCAAAATTCTCCTTCACCTATCACCGAATGCACCGAGCTCCAGCCTTCAATGGCCAAAGGCAGTACGGTAGGACTTTTCATTCCCGGAATTATACTAATGATTTTATCCAGGGAATCGTTAGGGGCATTCAACAAAATATACCTATTTTTTTCGCCGGTTTGTACAGCGTTGACTCTAAATAGCAGCCGCTCCAATATCTCTTTCTTTGCCGCATTCATATTAGGCGACCCTACCAGTACTGCCTCAGAATGCATCAGGACCTCCACCTCTTTCAGACCATTGGTGAACAAAGTGCTCCCGGAACTTACCAAATCGCAAATAGCATCTGCCAGGCCGATATTGGGCGCTATTTCTACAGAGCCGCTAATCTCGTGAATGTCTGCCGTAAGGTTATTTTTATCTAAAAATTCCTGCAAAATCTTTGGATAGGAGGTGGCAATACTGACCTGATCAAAATATTTGATCCCCGTATATTCCTTTTCTTTTGGTATGGCAAGAGAAAGGCGGCATTTGGAAAATCCCAGCTCCTTAACGACGTCAATATTTTTTCCCTTTTCCAGCAACACATTTTTACCCACAATGCCAAGGTCTGCTACACCGTCGGCTACATAGCCCGGAATGTCGTCATCTCTTAGAAAAAGAAATTCCATGGGAAAATTACCGGCAATAGAAGTAAGTTTCCCTTTTCCGTTGTTTACGTTGATTCCGCATTCCTTAATTAACTTCAGTGAGTCATTGCTCAGTCTGCCGGATTTTTGAATGGCTAATTTTATTTTTTCAGACATTTTAGAATTAGTTATATAAAAGCTAAGTTGGTTGGTAAAGCGAACCAAATGGTATATTCCAGTGAATAATTGGCGATATTTGAATTATATTCCTCTTACGAGGAATGATGGAAATGATGAGCTTCCACGACAACATCGTGTAAAGAAATGGTGGGATATTTATTTGCATTGCTCATTTGACTGCAAATATAAGGCTATTTCATTGATAACAAAATTTAGGCGATTTTTATATTTGGAAGTTTTCTAAAACCCGGAAATTCCCTATAGCCTGAGAAAACTAGCCACCTGCCTTTTTGGCCTTATAACCGTTGGCTTGCAGTACCTCCAGGATTTTGTCTCTAAAATCTCCCTGAATTAAAATCTCTCCGTCCTTCGCAGTTCCTCCTACACCGCATTTCGATTTTAAGACCTTGCCAAGCGCCTTCAGGTCGTCGTTACTTCCGACAAATCCTTCCACTAATGTTACCTGCTTACCGCCGCGCTTCTTCTTATCCAGCATGACTTTCAACTGCTGTTGGCCAGGCGGCAAGGTTTCGGCTTCCTCTTCTGAATTGTATTCATAGTCAAAATCCGGATTGGTTGAAAAAACCACTCCGGACCTGCCTTTTCGATTATTTTTTCTACTCATGGTCAGATTGTGTATAGCTACACCCTAATGATAGTCGTTATCCATGAATATTCAAAGTCCAAACCGGCCGTTTGGCGTGGTTGACGACATCTTCGGCAATACTGCCACTCAGGAGGTGCATCAAACCAGTTCTTCCATGCGTCACCAGGGCTATCATATCTACCTGATTCTCAGCAGCAAAATGCAGAATTCCATCTTCCTCTGACAGCTCATTGTAAACATTTAATGTATAATCTTCCAGCTGATAGTCGCCGGCAAATTTCTTCATTAAGTTTTTATTAACCTGATCTCTTTCAAAGTTATTAGGGGTATTTACCTTTAGCAGATGAAGTTTCCCAACAAAAATCTTTTGTAGCTTTTTTAAATGGTCGATGATTTTGTCATTGTTTTCAGTGAAGCTGCTGGCAAATAATATTTCTCCGATATCGGTGATATTTACTTTATGCTTAACGGTAATTACAGGACACTTCGCATAACGCACTACTTTTTCGGCATTGGAGCCTATCAACACTTCATCCATACCACTTGCCCCTTTGGTCCCCATGACGACCAGTTCAACTTCATGTTCGGATATCGTAGCTGCGATGCTCTTGTAAGGATTACCTATTTGAATGTCAAAGCGAATATCGATATCGGAGTATTGGGTATCTTCAATAATTGCCGTTAGATCAGCTCTCACCTTTTTGATAAGTTGTAAAATATATACATTACTTTCAAAATCTCCTGGCAATGCATCGCCCAGGGCACTAAAATTCTGACTTGTCGGGTGCTCGATGACATTTAATAAGATGAGTCTGGCATTAGATTTTCTTGCAATCTGGTAGGCCAGATCCAGTGCATGATGGGACTCTTCTGAAAAATCAATAGGGACTAATACTCTATCCATAATTAAGTTTGCTTTTAATTTTACCGCCGAAAATTACATATTTAATCAATTAACGCAAATGATCAATATCATCCGCCTCAATTCATGTTTACTCGCTGTTTTTATACTTAAAAAATGGAACGCCCATCAAACCGGATTACCGTGACCAAACAAGCCATTCAGCCATAAACACGGCCTCTGACATCTGCATTTCGCCAAACAATAGGATCTAAATTAGCAATCCGAATCCAAATGTTAACACAAACAGCAAGGTCGTTAAAGCCATCTGTTTCAGATATGGATCAAGGTGTCTGGGCGCTGTATTTTTTGCCACCGCCATGCCATTTTTTAACATCAGGGGTACGGTGATTAAAAATAACAACTGAAAATAGGAATTAAAATTTAAAAATGTAAATACCAACGCCGCCAGCAGACCGGTAATCAGTAGTACCCAATGATAGATCACTGCCTTTTTCCGCCCTATCCGTACCGGAATAGACATTTTTCCGGCTAACTTATCGGAGGCTATATCCCGGATGTTGTTTACATTTAGCACCGCCATACTAAAAAGTCCGCAGCTCAGCGCGGGGAACAGGTACTGCCAGCTGATGAGCCCCGTATATAAATAAAAAGATCCTATAACGCCAACAATACCAAAAAAAAGCAGAACGGATAAATCCCCCAGACCGATATAGCCATATGGTTTTTTCCCTATTGTATAGGCCATGGCAGCCAAAATCGCCCCCAACCCCGTAGCCAGGAAAAACAGGAAAGTCTTCAGGTTCCAACCCAGGGCAATATATAAGAGATAGATACCTGATAACAGCGAAAGCAGGACAAAAATAATAATACCCCGTTTCATGGCCTCTGCGGAGATATGTCCTGCCTGAACCGCCCGGGATGGACCCTGCCGTTGTTCGTGATCCGCACCATTGACGCTGTCACCATAGTCATTGGCCAGATTGGACAGGATCTGCAGGCATATGGTTGTCGTTGCACAAAGCGTAAAAATGGCCACGTTAAACCTTTGCACCGAAGCAGCCAAAAAGCTTCCCATTCCTATACTGGCCAGCGCCAGTGGCAAGGTTCGTAATCTAAACGCAGAAATCCAGGATTTAATGTTTGCGGGCTTTTCCAATTATTCTTGGCTTAATTCCTTTAATATGTCTTCTGACAACGGATTAACACCTGAGTTGTAAAACTTCACCAATCGGCCACTGGCATCTACCAGGTATTTACAGAAATTCCAGGTAGGCTCCTGATCGTTCCAACCGTTTTTATCAGCATTACTCAACCATTGATATAAAGGGTGCTGATCATTGCCGGCTACAGATATTTTTTCAAATAGCTGAAAGGTGACGCCGTAATTCTTCTTGCAAAATCCCAATATCTCTTCGTGGGTTCCGGGCTCCTGTCCGCCAAAATTATTTGCCGGAAAACCAAGGACTGTAACCTTGTTCCCATATGTCTCATGAAGCCTTTGCAGATCCTCGTACTGTGGCGTATACCCACACCGGGATGCAACATTGACCAGTAGTAACCATTTCCCCCTGAATTTTTCGAAGGAAATCTCCTCTCCTTCAATTGACTTCATCTTAATATCATATATCTCAGGCATCCGTATCTTTGTTTTGATCACCTCATCACCGCTGGGTTTGGCTTCGCCGAAGCCCCCAACAGCCAATAATAAAACCCAAATCAAGTTTACAGTCATACTACATCCTTTCAGGTACCTCAATACCTAGTAAACCCATGGCAGTCTTTATTGTTCTTGCCACCTGGGCAGAAAAGGCTATCCGAAAATACAAAGCATTTTTGTTTTCTTCATTAAAAATGGAAACTTCTGCATAAAACCGGTTGTATTCCTTAGCCAGATCATAGGCAAATTGCGCAATGATATAAGGGGCATATTCTTTTGCAGCCAACTTGATCCGGTCGGGGAATTCATTCAACATCATGATCACCTCTTTCTCGGCGCTATGTAAATTGGTAATTTTATAAGATTGGTCTGCAATAGACAATTGTTTCGCCTTCCTTAATATAGCTGCTATCCGGGCATAGGTATATTGAATAAAGGGAGCGGTATTGCCCTGGAAATCAATGGACTCCTCCGGATTAAATAACATCCTTTTTCTGGGATCTACCTTCAATATAAAATATTTTAAAGCTCCCAGCCCGATGATATTGTACAAGTCGCTGGCCTGTTCATCTGTAAACCCATCAATTTTGCCCAGTTCCCTGGTCCTTTCGGCAGCGGTGTCAATCATTTGCTGCATCAGATCATCGGCATCAACCACCGTGCCCTCTCTGGATTTCATTTTTCCGGATGGCAGGTCTACCATGCCATAGGAAAGATGGTAGCAATTTTTGGCCCAGGCATACCCTAATTTGTCCAGAATTAAAAACAAGACCCTGAAATGGTATTCCTGCTCGTTGCCCACCGTGTAGATCTGGCTTTTTATGTTAGGAAAATCCCTGAATCTCAAGATGGCTGTACCTATATCCTGGGTCATGTAAACTGATGTGCCGTCGGATCGCAACAATATTTTCTGGTCCAAACCGTCTTCGGTAAGATCAACCCATACCGATCCATCTTCTTTTTTGAAAAAAATACCCTTTTCCAGGCCGCCGAGTATTTCGTCCTTGCCCAGCAAAAATGTATTTGATTCATAATAGAGTTTATCAAACGTCACGCCCATAGTGTTATAGGAGGCTTCAAATCCACTGTACACCCACCCGTTCATTTTTTCCCATAGGTCGTAAACTTCAGGCTCTTTCTGCTCCCACTTTCTTAGCATGTCCTGCGCTTCCAGCAGGATCGGCGCATTTTTTTCGGCCCATTCTTTATCATGCCCTTCTGCAATCAGCGCTTCTATCTGTAATTTATATTCCCGGTCAAACTTAACATAGTAATCTCCTACCAGCTTATCTCCTTTGACACCCAATGATTCCGGTGTTTCACCCTGGCCATATTTAAGCCACGCTACCATCGATTTACAGATATGGATACCGCGATCATTGATAATTTGTACTTTGTGCACTTTATTCCCCCGTGCCTCTAAAATTCTGGACACTGAATAACCCAGAAAATTGTTTCTTAAATGCCCTAAATGTAATGGTTTATTAGTGTTGGGAGAGGAATATTCAACCATCAGCTCATCCTGGGTGGCTTCGACGAGACCATAATTTTCCTGATCGGCTATCTGATTAAAAATATCGATCCACAACTTATCCGTTAATTCCAGATTCAGAAAACCCTTCACCACATTGAAGCTTTGCACTATGTCGGTGTTATCAACGATATGGGCACCCAGTAGCTCGCCTGACGCTTCCGGGGGCTTTCTGGTGATTTTTAAATATGGAAAGACCACAAAAGTGTGTGACCCTTCAAATTCCTTTCTGGTGGGTTGCAATGCAACTTCCTCGCTTGATAACTCATGGTGAAATACCTCTTTAAAAGCATTGGAAATGGCTTTCTTAAGATGCTGATTAATGTCTATTGCTGCAGTGGTCTCCAAAATTATATCTTATGATTTTGATTGCAAAGATGTTAAAAATATCTAAAAAAGTCATTACCATATCTGCGCAAACTATAATAGCAGCCAACAAATAAGAATATCTCACACTGTCTGTCCCGGCATAGGGCCCGTCCACAACCATAACCCGAAAATCATCCTCCAAACAAAGGCATTGGATTTGAATGTTTGAAAAAATCAAAGAATAATTATATTTATTTATTTAATTTGCCATTTCATTTTTTTTAAACCAAGCGTGAGTGATTCATTAGTTATTATCCCTACCTACAATGAGAAAGAAAATGTAGAGGCAATCATCAGAGAAGTGTTTGCTTTGGAACCGGCCTTTCATATACTCATTGTAGACGACAGCTCACCTGACGGCACCCAGGACATTGTAGAATCACTTCAAGCTGAATTTTGCGACAGGCTACACCTGATGAAGCGGGCTAAAAAGCAAGGGTTGGGGACGGCTTATATTGCCGGGTTTAAGTATGCATTGGAGCGGCCTTATGAATACATATTCGAAATGGACGCTGACTTTTCACATAATCCCAACGACCTGGTAAAACTAAAAGAAGCCTGCGAAAAGCAATGGTATGATCTGGCCATTGGGTCGAGGTATATTACGGGTGTTAATGTAGTCAACTGGCCGATAGCCAGGGTGTTGATGTCTTATTATGCCAGCAGATACGTGAGGGCCATAACCGGCATGCCCATCAATGACACCACGGCCGGTTTTAAATGTTATAAAAGGGTGGTATTGGAAACCATCGCTTTGGATAAAATAAAGTTTATCGGTTATGCTTTCCAGATCGAAATGAAATTCCTCGCCTGGAAACACGGCTTTAAGATTAAAGAAGTACCTATCATTTTTACAGACCGGTCGAAAGGAACCTCAAAACTATCGAAAGGTATTATTAAAGAGGCTATATTCGGGGTTGTTCAAATGAAAATCACCAGTTGGTTCAAGACATTTCCCAGGCCGCAGCAGGGGTAGTGTGTTTGACTTCCGGTTGGTGGGCTTGATTTTAATTTGATCCCCGCCAATATTTTTAATCAAACCGGATAGACTTGATCGGTTGAATTCTGGAAATTATTATGGAAGGAATGATCAGCACCGCCGAAACCACCACCAGCGTTAATATGTTAAGGGCAGTGATGGCTGTCCAATCCCACTCAATGGGCACATAGTGCATGAAATAAGTCTCATAATTCAAAGGAATAAGCTGAAACCTATATTGCAAAAAAGCTAATCCCACACCTACCATATTCCCGAACAACATTCCTTTTAAAACGATCCATATGCCGTTGTAAACAAATAATTTCCTGATCTGCAGGTTATCGGCGCCAAGGGCTTTTAAAATGCCTATCATTTGTGTCCGTTCCATGATCAGGATCAAAAGGATGGATGCCATGTTAAAACAGGCTACAAACAATATGAGCGCTATAAACAGATATACTTGCCGGTTGACCAGGGTCAGCCAATCAAATATCTGAACAAACTGATCGGTTATTTGTCTTGCGTAAAGGTCAAAATCCAGGTCTTCCTCAATAGTTTCCCTGGCCAGGTCGAGTTGGTCAAAGTCCTTTATAAAAAGCTCAAAACCACCAACTTGTTCTTCCTCCCAACCATTTAGCCGCTGGATCATATCTATATCGCCCATAATGATCCTGTCGTCAAACTCTTCCAGGCCCGAATCGTAGATACCCCTCACCTTTAACTTTCTTTGCCGCGGCGGTTTTTGAATAAAATACATCACTACGTCATCTCCCAGTTCAAGTCGTAACTTTCTGGAAAGCTTACGGCTGATCACGATGTCTTTAGAATAGGTCGAGTCGTTTCTTTTTATAAAGGAGCCACTCACCAAAATTTTATTGAATCTGGTCGTATCAAAATCCCTGCCCACCCCCTTTAGCAGGGCACCTGAAACACCCTCGCCAGTTTTGAGTAGGCCGAATTTGTGACTATATACCTGTAAGTGGTCTATAAAATCATATTTTTTATGATTTCTGAAAAAATCGCTATTAGTAGATATGGGTTGTTCCTCATAGCTCCCACTTAACGTAAACTTTGTGATATTTAAATGGCCGGAAAAACTAAAGTTTTTCTCTATAATATTTCTCTTAAAGCCTCCTAGGATCAAAAAGGAGATGATCATAATGCCCAACCCAACGCCAATGCTTGCAATGGCTATCTTGTGAATAATGGCAGAAAAGCTGCCGGACTGTGCCTTATTAATTCTTTTTGATATAAAATATGAGAGATTCAAATTTTAATTAATTTTGAATAAATATGACCCTTTTGAACGCAAACATAATTATTAAAGGTCGAAAATATAATATTATGCAAATCAAACCTATTTTTTCATCGGTGGTTTTACTACTTTTTTTGGCATCCTGCGGTCAGGTAGCCAGCAACAACACCGCAGAATCGGATGCGCCTCCGGCTGAAAAGGCCATAGTAGTAGGTGCTGCTAATTTTGACGAATACCTCCCCGCTCTAAAGCAAAAAAACATCGCCGTTGCCGTCAACCAAACCTCTCTCATCGGGTCGACGCACCTGGTGGACACGTTGCTGTCAAGGGGTGTCAATCTCGTCAAAATATTTTCGCCGGAGCATGGTTTCCGGGGCGAGGCGGCCGATGGAGAGAAGGTTAATTACACCACGGATCAGGAAACCGGTGTATCACTGGTTTCGCTATATGGCAAGACAAGAAAACCTACGCAGGAGATGTTGGCAGATGTAGATGTGGTAATCTTTGACATCCAGGATGTGGGGGCAAGGTTTTATACCTACATCAGTACCATGCACTACATCATGGAGGCCTGCGCCAAATACGATAAAAGGTTTATGGTCCTGGATCGCCCAAACCCTAATGGAGATTACGTAGACGGTCCCGTGCTGGACATGAAATTCAGGACTTTTGTGGGGATGCATCGGATTCCTATTGTACATGGGCTTACTGTAGGCGAATTGGCAGAAATGATCAATGGAGAAGGGTGGCTGGAAAATGGTGCCAGATGCGATCTGACGGTCATTAAATGCGGTGAATATCACCACCAAAAGCGGTATTCTCTACCTATCAGGACTTCTCCCAACCTTCCAAACGATCAGGCAGCCAGGTTGTATCCAACCCTCTGCCTGTTTGAAGGAACAGCCATGAGTATTGGGCGCGGCACGCCGTTTCCCTTCCAGGTGATCGGATATCCCAATGAAATATATGGCTCCTTTACCTTCACGCCCCAAAGTATTGAAGGTGTTTCAAAGTATCCAAAACTGGAAAACCAGCGCTGTTTCGGGGTGGACCTGAGAGAGAAAAAGGATAACATGAAATTCTCATTATCTTATCTGATAGATTTTTACCACAAGTTTCCCGATAAAGAAAAATTTTTTATCAAAACATTTACAAGATTGGCCGGAAACGATAAGTTGCAACAGCAAATAATAGCAGGGCTTTCCGAGAAAGAAATCAGACAGACCTGGGAGGAGGATCTTAATCACTACAAAGAAATAAGAAAAAAATACTTACTATATCCCGAAAATTGATGGTATGCAGGAATTGAGAATCATCTTTATGGGCACTCCGGATTTCGCAGTACCCAGTTTAAAGATCCTGGTTGAAAATAACTTTAACATTGTTGCGGTCATTACCGCTCCCGACAAACCCAAAGGCAGGGGGCAAAAGCTTGCTATTTCTCCGGTTAAGGCCTATAGCCAATCTAAGGCCATTCCTGTATTGCAGCCTACCAACCTCAAAAACCCGGAATTTCTGGCACAGCTCGAAAGCTACCAGGCCAATCTCCAGGTGGTGGTAGCCTTCAGAATGTTGCCGGAAGCTGTATGGGCTATGCCGGCTATTGGCACATTTAACTTACATGCCTCACTACTGCCTAGTTACCGCGGGGCCGCTCCCATCAATTGGGCTATCATAAACGGGGAAAAGGAAACCGGTGTTACCACTTTTTTCCTTAAGCATGAGATTGATACCGGTAATATTATTTTCCAGGAAAAAGAGGCAATTGCCGAAGACGATGATGCCGGCAGCCTCTATGAAAGACTGATGCAGAAAGGCGCAAAGCTGGTGTTGAAAACGGTGCAGGCCATCCAGGAAAATAATTATACCACGCAAACCCAGGACTTACAGACAGCCATCAAACACGCACCAAAAATTTTTAAAGATACCTGCCAGATCAACTGGCAGGCAAAAGCTACAGATATTCGCAATTTTATTCGAGGTTTATCACCCTATCCGGCGGCCTGGACCTACATTGGCGATGCTGTATGTAAAATATTCAAAGCTGAAATCAGCAACGATGATATCGGCCTAACCAACCCCGGGGATTACAAAACACTGAATAATGATCTTTACTTTAAAACCAATGACGATCTCATAAAGGTTAAGGAATTACAGCTCCAGGGTAAAAAGAGAATGAAGACAGCCGAATTTCTAAGAGGAAACAAATTATGATAAAAATAATCATCGCCGCAAAATCGGATAACAATGTGATCGGCAAGTCCAATGATCTTGTGTGGCATATGCCGGCCGATCTGAAATTTTTTAAAAATAAAACCAGGGGCAAGCTGGTCATTATGGGGCGTAAGACCTTCGCGTCTATCGGAAACAAACCGCTTCCCGGCAGGCCGACAATTATCATTACACGCAATCCGGAATTCACCGCAGAAGAATGCCGGGTCGTCAATAACATTGACAAGGCTTTTGAGCTTGCCGAACAAGACGGCATAGATGAAGTCTACATTCTCGGGGGCGCTCAAATCTATGAAAAAACTATTGGGTTGGCTGATAAAATGTTTATAACCGAAATTAAATCAACTTTTGAAGGAGATGCCTTTTTCCCGGAAATTGACAAAAATTACTGGGTCGAAGTGTCACGCGAAACATTTGAACCCGATGAAAAGAATAAGTATCCTTATGCCTTCGTGGAATATCATCGCAAGTAATAAGAGCCGGTATACAATATCAGTCGTGACCGGGCTAATACTACCCTGGCGCTAAAAAGAAAACTTACTCTTGAAGTTTATCAGATCCTCTTTTAAATCACCGTCATGTGGGATATCTAAAAAAGCCTCCAGTTTTGACTTGGGATCCACATTTATTTCCCGCAGGTTAAGGTGTTGGTTAACAAAGTTAAATTCAAGGTCGGGATAAACCTCTTTTAAAACATGCACGATGTCCAGAATAGACAGGTTTTTACCCACAACATTATAAGTTCCCGAGGGTGCTTCACTGAAGATAAGGTCGCCCAGCACTTTAGTGAGTTTGTCAATATGAATAAATGAGCGCGATTGATTACCTTTCCCGTTAATAGAAATCTTGCGATTAAAATTAGCTTCAAAGACAAACTTATTAATGACTGCATCAAAGCGCATGCTTCGGCTATAGCCATAAACATTTCCGCATCGCAATATGTAGGTATCAAGCTGATTGCTTAATCTCGTGATGTGCTCCTCTCCTCTCATTTTGGAAATGCCATAAAAAGTTCGGGGGTTGGGTACGGTGTCTTCATTCACAAATTGTTTGGAGGCGCCATATACCGAGGTGCTACTGGTATAGATCACCTTCTGAACATCGCTCTCTTCAATGGCATAAACAAGTTCAGCGGTTCCCCAGTGATTTACCTGTTCAAAAAAATGAGGGTCGGTATTGGAAAACGGCGTTGTAACATTTGCCGCAAAATGAAAAACGGTAGTCACGCCGTTGAGATGTTTCCGCAGTGACCTTGAATCCAGCACATCCCCCATCACCAATTTGACTTTCTGATGATTTTCCATTTTATGGCCAAGAAGCAGGTTATAGTTATTCCGACTTAAGTTGTCATAAACCACTATTTCGGTTATTGCTTCGTTTTTGGTCAACAGTTTTACCAACTCTGTGCCCAGGTAACCGGCACCACCCGTAATTAAAACCTTCATATTGATGCTTAATAATAAATTAAATAGGTTATTTATTAATTAATTCCGTATGCAATCCACATTCGGTTTTGTTCATGCCGAACCACCTGGAGTCTCTTTCCTGCATTTGCGGATCGATCCTGCGGGTGCAGGGTTCACATCCAACACTAAAATATCCCTTAGCCTCCATCGAATGGCTTGGTAGATTGTATTTTTTTCGGTACTCATATATTGACTTTGCATTCCATTGCAACATGGGATGAAACCTGGTGACACCAAAAGGTGCTGACTGCTCCACCTTCATGGCTTTCCGCGCAGCGCTTTGGTCGGCCCTGACACCATTTATCCAAATGTCATGTGAAGCCAATATATTTTCAAGAGGTTGGGTTTTGTTGATAGAGCAGCAATGGTCAGGGTCTGAAACAAAAAATAATTTCCCCTCATGATCCCTTTGCATTGATTTGGGGATTACAGATTGTAAGTCTTTGACATTCAAACCTAACATCGCACTTACCTGGTCCCTGAACTTCAGGGTCTCGGGGAACAAATATCCGGTATTCAAAAAATAAACCGGAATACTATTGTCCACCTCGCTGATAATATGCAATAATACAATGCTATGTGTCTGGAAAGAGGAAGTTGTAAATAATCTTTTCCCCTGGGCCTTGTAGGACAAAATACGATCTTTAATCTCCTCGGTAGTCAAACCGTTGTTTTGTTTTAGGTATAGAAATTACATTTTCGAAGGCAAACTTAAGATTTTAATTGCTTAGTTTATCCTGGCAGGGGATATTTTTTGATAAGCCGGCACAAACAAAACGGATTAGCTGTCAAATTGGTAAATGCCTTTAATTAAGTTAAATTCGCGTATTGAAGAACCTTTTTAACATTATTGATTGTTGAGTTTTATAATATCTTGGTAAGTAATCGAACAATTTGCTTACCTATACGTTTTCGATGAGTATGAGAATTTCAGTATTCAGGAAGGAGCATTTTAACGCAGCACACAGGTTACATAACACTTCCTGGTCGGAAGAAAAGAATCAAAATGTATTTGGTAAGTGTAATAATCCCAGTTATCATGGTCATAATTACGAGATGATTGTACAAATCATCGGTGAGGTTGATCCGGAGACAGGATATGTGATGGACATGAAAGTCCTGAGTGATATTATTAAAAAAAACGTGTTAGAAAAATTCGATCACAAAAACCTAAACTTAGATACAACGGAGTTCAAAGACCTGAATCCTACTGCCGAAAATATCGCTTTAGTGATATGGAGAATTCTAAGGAAGGAGATCGATTCTAAGTATGACCTGAAAATCAAATTATATGAAACAGAAAGAAATTTCGTTGAATTCCCCGCGAATTAGAAGTTTGCAAAACGATCCGGAAGATAAAGACGAGCACTTGATCACATCCTACAACACCCCTTTGAGGGAAGATGCTTTCGAAATGGATGATGATGAGAAAATCAAAAAAATATCCAAACATTTTGAGGCTATCATGGATATCCTGGGGCTAGATCTGACTGACGATAGCTTGAGCGGGACACCTGACAGGGTGGCAAATATGTATGTCAAAGAAATTTTTAGTGGGCTCAACCCATCCAACAAGCCAAGCATTACTCTTTTTGATAACAAGTACAAGTACGATGAAATGCTGGTGGAAAAAGAGATCACATTCTATTCAAATTGTGAGCATCATTTTGTGCCGATATTTGGCAAAGCCCACGTAGGTTATTTCTCCAACGGCAAGGTTATTGGATTATCAAAAATCAACAGGATTGTACAATATTACGCCAAAAGACCACAGGTTCAGGAAAGGCTGACCGTACAAATAGCCAATGCGATGAAAGATGCGCTCAAAACGCAGGATGTAGCCGTTGTGATCGACGCGACGCACCTGTGTGTGTCTTCCCGGGGGGTTGGAGACACCAGCAGCACTACCGGCACAGCTCATTTTAGCGGTAAATTCACCAAACGAAGAATCAGGCAGGAGTTTTTGGATTTTATAAATAATAAATAAATATTTATTCGTTTTAGTTATTTTTGGATACCACCGATACGGTTAGCCGGTTACTGCCAAATACCAAACCATTTGTTTTGACCACCGGCCAATTTTTTATATAAACCGAATAATGATGACTTTAGAAAAAGAAATCGTTCAATCCAAGTTTCAAAGTGAAGGTGAAAAAGCGATTATCAATATCATGTACACCAACAACTTTATCATTAGCGAAGTAAACGGCTTTTTCAAATCTCATCACATTACCCGGCAGCAATATAACGTTTTGCGTATCTTACGGGGACAATATCCCAGCCCCTCTACCATCAATCTTTTAAAAGAGCGAATGCTTGATAAGATGTCTGACGCCTCCCGAATTGTTGAGCGGCTGAGAATCAAGCAACTAATTATCCGCGACACCTCTTCCAATGACCGACGCGCCGCTGAAATTACCATTTCCAAAGCCGGGCTGGCCCTGCTCGAAAAAATGGACGGGATCATGGTAAAAGTTAACGCGCTAACCAAAAACCTTTCCCGGGATGAATTGGTTACCCTCAATAAATTGCTGGATAAATTAAGAAGTTAATTATCTGATAATTCGCCATTTCCTCCACCTGCGCGGCATTATGCCCTGCGATGAGCTATCGCATCACACCCCATTTTCCTGAAAATCCAGCCGTTAAATGTATCCATTCCTTAAATTTTTCATTTTGCTGTATCTACATCCCGGAGATTTGCCTTTTTTTATTTCATAATAAAAGTTGAAACCCTATCTTTGCGCAAGTTTTTTTATTGCGCCCACGCTTTGTGGGCTCTTTTATATTTGTTGAGAATAAAAGAATTCTTTTACGCAAAGTGAATAATATGGAAAATTTGATTTACTTGATTCCAGCTCTTGGTCTTATTGGATTAGCAATTATGGTGATAAAATCCGCCTGGGTAAGCAAACAGGATGCCGGCGATGACAACATGAAAGAATTGGCAGGTCACATTGCCAGTGGCGCCATGGCCTTCCTGAAAGCCGAATGGAAAGTCCTGACGTATTTTGTTATCATAGGTGGAATTTTGCTGGCCTACTCGGGAACCCTTGTCGACACCTCCAGCCCGGTAATTGCCATATCATTTGTGATTGGTGCCTTTTTCTCTGCATTCGCCGGGTGGGTAGGTATGAATATTGCCACAAAGGCTAACGTAAGAACTACCCAGGCAGCCAGAACAAGTTTATCAAAAGCATTAAAGGTCTCCTTTACGGGAGGAAGTGTCATGGGCCTCGGCGTTGCTGGCCTGGCGGTATTTGGGCTTGGCGTATTATTCATCATATTTTATAATGCCTACGTCATTAATCAGGGAGGCTCCGTGAATGGCCACGAGATGGAAAAAGCCCTGGAAGTTTTGGCAGGTTTTTCCTTGGGTGCTGAAAGTATCGCTTTGTTTGCTCGTGTAGGCGGCGGTATTTATACCAAAGCAGCTGACGTCGGAGCGGATCTGGTAGGAAAAGTAGAAGCCGGCATACCGGAAGATGATGTTCGAAACCCGGCTACAATCGCCGATAACGTCGGCGATAATGTGGGTGATGTCGCTGGGATGGGTGCCGACCTGTTTGGATCTTATGTTGCGACAATTCTCGCCTCCATGGTGCTGGGAAGAGAAATCGTATCAGACGATAATTTTGGAGGCATAGCGCCCATTTTGTTGCCTATGCTCATCGCCGGTATAGGGTTGATGTTTTCCATTGTGGGGACGTGGTTTGTAAGAATTAAAAATGAGACAGATAACGTACAAAAAGCATTGAATCTTGGCAACTGGTCTTCTATTGTGTTAACTGCCATCGCCTCTTACTTTGCGGTTAGAGCCTTATTGCCGGAAAGTCTTTCTATCAGAGGATTCGAGTTCTCAGGTATGGATGTCTTTTATGCCATCATCGTGGGATTAATTGTAGGCGCGCTGATGAGTATTATTACAGAGTATTATACCGCTATGGGAAAAAGACCTGTAAAATCAATTGTCAAACAATCTTCTACCGGCCACGCCACCAACATTATCTCAGGGCTATCGGTAGGTATGGAATCCACCGTGCTGCCTATTTTGGTGCTGGCAACAGGTATTGTCACCTCATATAGCTTTGCCGGACTATATGGTGTCGCTATTGCCGCCGCCGGTATGATGGCCACTACGGCAATGCAACTGGCAATTGACGCATTCGGACCTATTGCAGATAATGCGGGCGGTATTGCTGAAATGAGTGGTTTACCGGAAGAAGTAAGAGGCAGAACAGACAATCTCGATGCCGTTGGCAACACCACCGCTGCTGCAGGTAAAGGTTTCGCGATAGCTTCCGCCGCCTTAACAGCGCTGGCACTATTTGCTGCTTTTGTCGGCATTGCCGGGATCGATTCCATAGATTTATATAAAGCGCCGGTATTGGGCGCGCTGTTTATCGGAGCGATGATCCCGTTTATATTTTCCTCGCTTGCCATAGCGGCGGTTGGCCGGGCAGCGATGGATATGGTCAATGAGGTAAGAAGGCAGTTTAAAGAAATACCGGGGATTATGGAATACAAAGCCAAACCTGAGTACGAAAAGTGTGTCAATATATCAACCAAAGCTTCCATCAGGGAAATGATTTTGCCTGGTGCTATTGCACTGATTATTCCGGTGCTGGTAGGCTTTGGGTTTCAAGGGGTATTTGAAGGTACCTCTTCGGCTGAAATACTTGGCGGGCTGCTGGCAGGTGTTACCGTGTCGGGGGTATTGATGGGTATGTTTATGAACAACGCCGGCGGTGCGTGGGACAATGCCAAAAAATCTTTTGAAAAAGGCGTAGAGATAGACGGTAAAATGGAATACAAAGGATCAGAGGCGCATAAATCGTCTGTGACCGGAGATACAGTGGGTGATCCCTTTAAAGATACTTCAGGCCCTTCCATGAATATATTAATCAAGCTGATGTCCATTGTGGCCTTGATTATTGCTCCCCACATTGCGGTGGACTCAGGAAATCACACTTCCCAGATCATCGATAAGCACACCCTTGAAATTGACGCCAGCAATGATATTCATAGTGTCCTAAATAAAGAGACCGCGGCAAAGGAATCCAAGCTCACAGCTACAACAAATCAATCCGGCCAGGATAATACCCGGGCCAAACATCCAACAATGTCTGGCGGGAAAGCTAGTGTGGACTACGAAGCTAACAGTGAAATAGATCCGGAACAGACCCCGGAATAAATATATTCACCCAAACCCGATTGAAAATATTAGAAAGCCTCAACAATGTTGGGGCTTTTTTGTTATTTTGATGTTAAATTTATGACTATGAACAAATCATTCTCAATATTCATCTTCAGCCTGTTTTTTATATCATTTAGCTATGGTCAGACATCTATTTTTGGCAAGTGGAAAACGATAGATGACGAGACCGGAGAGGCAAAATCAGTGGTAGAAATCTTCAAAAAAGGTGACAAGGCCTTCGGAAAGATTATTGAAATTCTCGACAAAAAAAAACCGGCGCCGGTGTGTGACAAGTGCGATGATGACGACCCCAGAAAAGGTCAAAAAATCCTGGGTATGGAAATAATCAAGGGTCTGGAAAAAGATGACGACGAATGGGATGACGGTACGATACTGGACCCTGAAAATGGCAAAGTTTATCGGTGTAAAATGTGGGTTGAAGACAAAAAATTAGTCGTCCGGGGCTATATTGGTATCTCGTTGATAGGCAGGTCGCAAACCTGGCTTAGCGTCGAATAATTAGTATTTCTTTACCGAATGTAGCCGGCCGTCCTATTTGGCAGGGAACTGATTTGATACGGACCCGAGATATCTCTTTTAAAATAAAAAACACAAATCCTTTCAGCGCTGATTTTTAATAATATTCCCAACCGCACCAAAGGGAAATTTGTGATCATTTTTTTGTTATATTTGATCGTACACAAATCATCTGTTAACAGCCGTTATCTTTATTCATATGAAATCGAGCGCGACGTAATCGACCCACCCCGCCTGTCGCTGAATTCTTGGCCATGCGCCTACGCTGTAGCTTTAAGCGAACGCGGTCGAGCGCAAGCGTAAGAGACCGGAGAAAGAGTGGAGACGACAGGGAATGATAATAATACGCGAGATTCCATATGACCAATGAAAATAAATTATAAACACATGAAAAAAATATTGCTCATTTTTTTACTTCTGTTGTCATTGCCGGTTTTACTAAAAGCACAAAAGAAAAAAAGCATCGTTCCGGGTCCCATCGCAAAAAAGGTGGAGGGTATGACAAAATATGAAGGTTATTTTAACTTTTATTGGGATGAAGAAAATGGGAAAATCTGGCTGGAGGTTGACAAGTTGGAGCATGAATTTTTGTACGTCAACGCGCTTTCTGCCGGTGTTGGTTCAAATGATATTGGGCTTGACCGTGGCCAGCTCGGAGATACGCGGATTGTAAAGTTCTTCAAAAGCGGCTCGAAACTATTGTTGATCCAACCAAATTATGACTACCGGGCAATAAGTGATAATCCCGACGAAATAACAGCTGTACAGGAAGCCTTTGCCCAATCTGTATTATGGGGTTTCAAAATAGAAGTTATTGAAGAAGACAAATTACTGGTAGACGCCACAGCATTTTTGATGAGAGACGCCCATGATGTGGTCGGCACCTTAAAAAATACCGGTCAGGGTAACTATAAGGCAGATGATACCAAAAGTGCCATTTATATACCCCGGACAAAGAATTTTCCAAAAAATTCAGAATTTGAGGCCCTACTAACATTTTCGGGCATTGCTGCCGGCACTTATGTAAATCAAGTAGTACCTACGCCGGACAATATTACCGTAAGACAGCATCACAGCTTTATCGAACTGCCGGACAGGGGTTATCAGCCCAGAGAATTCTCACCCGGTGCAGGGTATTTGGGCATTTCCTATATGGACTATGCCACGCCAATCAGCGAAAATATTGTTAAAAGATTTATCAGCCGGCATCGCCTGAAAAAGAAAGATCCCGAGGCAAAAGTAAGTGAGGCGATCGAACCCATTGTCTACTACCTGGACAGAGGAGCCCCCGAGCCTGTCAAATCTGCTTTGATAGAAGGAGCCAGCTGGTGGAATCAGGCCTTTGAAGCCATTGGTTATAAAAATGCTTTTCAGGTAAAAGTACTCCCTGCAGGCGTTGATCCGCTCGATGTGCGATATAATGTCATTCAATGGGTGCACCGGTCTACCCGGGGCTGGTCTTACGGCAGCTCGGTAAGGGACCCAAGAACAGGAGAAATCATCAAGGGGCATGTATCGCTGGGCTCTCTTCGGGTAAGGCAAGACTTTTTAATTGCCCAGGGCCTGCTTACCCCTTATGAGACCGGAAAACCGGTATCAAAGGCCATGGAAGGGCTGGCACTGGCCAGGTTAAGGCAATTATCAGCACACGAGGTTGGTCACACGCTTGGCCTGGCTCACAACTTTGCGGCCAGCGTAAATGAAAGAAGCTCTGTCATGGATTATCCTCATCCTTACATTACGCTTGACGACGAGGGGAATGTGGATCTGAGCAATGCCTACGATGACAAAATCGGCGCATGGGACAAGGTGGCTATTGCATACGGATATCAGGATTTTCCTAAAAAAAGTGACGAAAAAACATTACTGGCTGAAATACTCAACAAAGCACATAGCGATGGTATCATGTTTATTTCCGACCAGGATGCCAGGCCACAGGGAGGCGCCCATCCCTATGCCCACCTTTGGGACAATGGTAAAAGTGCCGCCGATGAGTTAAACAGAATCATGAACATTCGAAAGACGGTACTGGAAAAATTTTCTGCCAGCAATATCAAACCCCAGGATCCGATGGCGACCCTGGAGGAAGTACTGGTACCGGTCTATTTACTACACCGCTACCAGATCGAAGCAACAGTAAAATTAATCGGAGGACTAAACTACACCTATGCCCTTAGAAACGACGGTCAGAAAACCACAGAAATGATACCAGCCATTGAGCAAAAAAAAGCTATCTATGCTATTTTGAATACGTTAAGGCCCGAGGCATTGGCTATCTCCGAGAATATCATCAGCCAAATACCGCCAAGACCACTGGGTTACCGGCGTACCCGGGAAACATTCAGCGCCAGCACCGGCCCTACTTTTGATCCCTTGTCAGCGGCTGAGAGTGTGGCGGACATGGTGTTGAAATTGTTGCTGCACCCACAGCGAGCCGCCAGAATGATCGAATTCAAAAACCGGAACAGCAACCTGCCGGGTTTCTCAGAGCTCCTGGATGATATTATCGGCAGAACTTTGGAATCAACCACCATCGATGGCATGCATGGCGAAATACAGAGAATGGTAAACAAATTAGTAATCAGGCATTTAATACACCTGGCGACTACTCAAAGCGCCACCGCTCAAACCAGGGCCATCTGCTATTTAAAATTAGATGAATTGAACGACTGGCTGGCTCAGGAAATCCGGAAAAAATCTTCTACAAACCACCTTGCTTTTTTGAAACATTCGAAAGCGATAATCGATGAGTACATGCGCCATTTTGATCACCTAAAGCCTGTTAAAGTAGCAGATATGCCGGCCGGATCTCCAATTGGCCTGGACGGTATGCCAGGATCAGCCGAAATATTATGTGATTTTTAGGTGAAATATTTCCCATTTATAATTAAATTATACGAAGATTAAATTTTATTGCCAGCAAATTGGATAGGATTAAAAATTTAGAAAATATAAAATTTACTGTATAAAGAGTTTTTTTACCTCTTTTTGGTAAAATTATTGGGATTAAATTTCTATATTTTCGATCCGTAAATTCAGTCTAAAGCTTTTGTCAATCAATATATTAGTTAGCATTGCCGGTAGTAATTATTGAAGTTGCGTAAGGGAAACACTTGGGTTAATTAGGTTAAAAATGAATTAATTACCTTTTGATGTAATATTTCGAAGCTTCATTAAGATTGTATTGTTACGAATATTTTTAATTTTCGGGCAAAGTAGACCAATTGTTACTAAATAAATTCACAAACATGTTGAAAGGAAGATTTACAATTCTTGCTATTTGCTTTTTCATCATTCATGTTGCCAAGGGACAAGAAGAAATACCCGTTGTACACTGGGCTTCAAAGGTAATAGAATTCAGCTCGCAATTATCACCAGTGGAATACTCGGCCGCGCAAGCACTTCACAGACCCAATGTTTATCCGGAAGGCGGTGATAACCCCAATGCGTGGCTTCCCAAAAAACCGGACAAGGTCGATTTCATCAAAGTAGGCTTTGATAACCCTGTCAGGGTTCAGCAAATTGCTATAGCGGAATCTTTAAATCCCAGCGCGGTTAGCGAAGTTTTGGTTTACGACAAAGACAACAAGGAATACAGTGTATTTTCATTGGAACCTACCCCAATAAACCTTTCCAGGAGATTATTAAATATCTTTATCGACCGGACGCCCTACGAGGTGCATGCCGTAAAAATAATCCTTGACGGAACAAAAATTGAGGGTTATAACAGTATAGATGCTATAGGAATAAGTGACTCAAAAGAACCGATCAAAATAGAACTGAATTTACCTGAAGGTCTGAACATGGACTTAAGGTCAGAAAGACTCAGTGAAAATGTGAACAGTCCTTACAAAGAAATCAAGCCACTAATTTCTCCGGACGGTAATCTTCTTTATTTCAGCCGCCAGAATCATCCAGATAACGTAGGTGGTGTGGATGACATAGAAGACATTTGGTATTCCGAGAGAAATGCAACAACGGGAGAATGGGATGTGGCGAAAAATATCGGTGCCCCGCTTAACAATGCCGGACCCAATTTTATTTCATCCATCACTCCGGACGGCAATACGGCCATTCTGCTGCTGGGTAACAAGTATGGCAAAAATGGTAAAATGACGGCAGGTGTATCGCTAAGTACCAAGACCAGCGAAGGGTGGGAAGAGCCATCGTCACTGGAAATAAAAAATGATTATAACCTTTCGCCAAAGGTCGGGTATTATCTGGCCAATAACAGAAAAGTGCTGATGATGTCGGTGCAGCGGCGTGACACCAAAGGTGACAGAGACATTTATGTCAGCTTTTTGAAAAATGATGGTACCTGGTCAGAACCCAAAAACCTGGGAGACAATGTAAACAGCGCAAGTGAGGAATCCTCTCCGTTTTTGGCACCGGATGACAAGACACTCTATTTTTCTTCAAAAGGTTACAGCGGGTATGGTGGTACCGATATTTATGTCACCAGAAGGCTTGATGATACCTGGGAAAACTGGTCAGAGCCTGAAAACCTGGGCCCTGGTATAAATTCTTCCTCAGATGACGTATTTTTCAATATCGATCCCAAGGGAGAAAATGCATACTTCTCAAGAAGTGTCTCCGATGATGACGCCGATATCTTTTCCATCAACATGCCAGACCTGTTCAGGCCGACGGCTGTCATCCTGGTTAAAGGAAAGGTTTTTGATCGCAAAACGCAAAAACCTGTTGGCGCAAGGATATTCTACGAAAAACTTCCCGAAGGTGAAGAAATTGGTACTGTCAACGCCGATCCGGTTACCGGAGAGTACCAGATATTATTACCTTCCGGAGAAAAATACGGTTACCTGGCCGAAGCGGCCGGTTATGTGGCTATCAATGAAAATATAGATCTGGAAAACACAACAGAATATAGTGAAATGACTCAAAACCTGATATTGGTTCCTATTGAAACAGAGGTAACTATCAGGCTGAACAACATATTCTTTGATTTTGACAGGGCGTCGCTCAAGGCAGAATCAACGCCTGAGCTAAATAGGTTGGCAAGTTTGCTTCAGGAAAATGGCGCTATGAAGATAGAGATATCAGGACATACCGATAATATTGGAACCCGAAAGTATAACCAGGCATTATCGGAAAGAAGGGCCAGAGCGGTTTATGACTTTTTGGTTAAAACCGGAATAGACGGTAGCCGACTGACGACTGTGGGTTACGGAAAAGATCGCCCCATGGTTAGCAATGACGATGAAAAAGACGGCAGAGAGTTAAACAGAAGGGTAGAATTCAAGATACTTGAAAAATAAACGGCCCCTTACCCGATAAGGCTTTGGAAACATTGAAAGGCGGCTGACTAACAAAATATGAGACCCCTGCTAATCAGCAGGGGTCTTCTTTTATAAATTCTTTTATAAAGATATCGATAACCACTACCATCCAGACTTTTAATTTACCGGTTTTTACTTTAAATTGAATAAGATCAATACTGTCTTTATACGGATGTTTATTTATATACCATCCTGCTTCCATCAAGCAATAAAGTGTAACCTCTTGCGTAAAATCATTTGTGTTTTAGTCATTCTGGCGGGGACTCAACATGCGGGATTTGCCCAAAAGAAGACTGATCAAACCATCATTTACGGCGGCGATAAACACTACCCTCCCTTTGAGTTTGTTAATGCCAAGGGACAGCCCGACGGCTTCCATGTGGATTTGTTCAGAGCTATCGGTGAGGTAATGGGATTTCAGGTAGCATTTAAGTTCGATGACTGGAGCAGGATAAGGCAAATGCTTGAGGTAGAAGGAACCATTGATGTTACGGACATGTTCTTCTCTGCTGAGAGAACACAGGTTGTTGAGTTTGCCAACTCACATGCAGTTGTTTCACACGAATTGATAACAAGGGACGGCACAAAAAACATTGAAAAAATTAGTGATATTGCCAATGCCACCGTCGTCGTAGAAAAGGGTTCGATCCTGGAAGACCTGTTGAAAAAAAGTGAACTTCAATTAAGCATTATTGGTGTCAACGATGAGCTGGAAGCTTTAAACCTGCTGGCCCAAAACAAATACGATTATGCATTGGTTAGCGGCTACCAGGCACACCGTTTTATTGCCGAGAACAAAGCCAGCAAACTCTCTCCTGTAGGCCCGGTTGTGCTGCCGTTGGAACTCGCTTTTGCCACCTCAAAAGGACGTACAAACCTCATCCGGGAGATCAATACAGGGTTGGAAATTCTGAAGAAAACCGGAAGATATTCAAAAATTTATGTAAAATGGTTTGGTAAAAAGGAAGATTCCATCCTTACCAAAATATCCAAATGGGTAGGCTTATCGCTATTTGTATTGCTGGTATTATCAGTTTTTTGGATTCAAACGCTAAGGCGCATGGTAAAAACCAAAACCGTCGCTATAAAAAGTGAGTTAAACGAAAAAATAAATGCGGAAAAAAGATTAAAAAGCAGGGAGCTGGAACTGAAAGAGGCACAAAAATTAGCCAATCTTGGCAGTTGGAAATACGACTTTGAATCGGAAACTACCGAGTGGTCTGAGGAACAGAAGGTTATATTTGGATTGGCTGTCAATGATCCTGTGCCGGATTTTGAAGAATTTCTTGAATTTATCCATCCACAGGACCGACAAATGGTGACTGAAACCTTTTCCAATGCCTGCGATAATCCGGTCATTTACACCTTTGAGGTGAGAGCTATTAACAAAAAAAAGGAAAACAAAAACCTGTGGATAAAAATAAAACCCACTTACGACGGGCTAAAAGACAAAATTGTAGGGCTGAACGGCACAGTGATGGATATTACTTTCATAAAAGACGTGCAAACAAAGCTGGAAATCAAAAATGAGGAACTTCAAAAAAAGAATCTTGAGTTGGACAAGTTTACTTACAGCATCTCCCATGACATCAAAGCTCCTATTGCCTCTGTTTTGGGGCTTATTAATCTGATGAGCATTGAGCTTACAGATAAAAAATCTCAAGAATATATAGAAAAAATTAAACTAAGCATCGACAAGTTAAATAATTACGTAAGAGATGTCCTGGCTTTTTCAGCGAATGAAAACAAAAAGATTAATGTAGGTGTTATTGATTTCGAGGCTATCATTGCCGAGTCTTTTGACTTGTACAAGTATTTGAGGGGTGCAAAGGACATAGATCTTATTGTAAATATTAATTTAAAAGAAGAATTTCTTTCTCACAAAAGCAGGTTACTGCTTATTTTTAGTAATATTATATCTAATGCTATTAAGTATCAGCGACATGATGAATCTGACTCGTATATAAAAATAACTGTGAGCGGAAATTCTGAGAAAGTGGACATTATCATCGAGGACAACGGCGAAGGTATCAACGACGAACATATGGATCATGTCTTTGATATGTTTTATCGGGGCAGTCTCAACTCCGAGGGCTCGGGCCTGGGGTTATATATTGTCCGTGAGGTAGTTCACAAACTGAATGGCACTATTCATGTACAAAATTTAGCCGGCGGTGGCACCGTCTTTGTAATCGGTATCCCGTCGCTGGTACTGGAAAAAAGTTAATAACACATTTATGGAAAACTATCTTGATATCTTTAGGCAGTTCCCCTGGTGGGGTTATGTTATTGTGGGAATAGTACTGGTTGCAATCAGAGATATTTTTTTTAATAGAAAGCATACCATTAGCCACAATTTTCCGGTAATTGGTCATATCAGATATCTGCTTGAAAAAATCGGTCCCGAATTGCGCCAGTACATTGTGGCCAATAACCGTGAAGAGCTTCCGTTTGACCGGAGCCAAAGGTCCTGGATATACGCTTCCTCTAAAAAACAAAATAATTATGAAGGCTTTGGCACTGACCAGGATATTTATGCCCCCGGCCATGTTTTTATCAACCCATGCATGATACCCTATCATGTACGTGAAAATCATCCCAATTTTAAAGATAAATCATTTATACCCTGCGCCAAGGTTATGGGGCTGGAAAACGGTCGAAGAAAGCCCTATATGCCCAACTCCATTGTAAATATATCTGCCATGAGCTTTGGTTCCCTATCAGCCAGGGCCGTTGAATCGATGAACAGGGGAGCGCTTAAGGCCGGTTGTTATCACAACACCGGCGAAGGCGGATTGTCGCCCTATCATTCCCATGGCGCTGATGTGGTATTCCATATAGGCACCGGATATTTTGGTGTAAGGGACGAAAACGGAACTTTTTCAATGGAGAAAATGGTTGAGCTGGTCAATAAGAACCCGTTCATCAGGGCCATTGAAATAAAGTTATCCCAGGGTGCCAAACCCGGCAAAGGCGGGGTGCTGCCAGCCTCGAAAATAAGTAAGGAAATTTCTACAATAAGAACAGTGCCCATGGGAAAAGATGTATTATCTCCCGCCAACCATACCGCCTTTTCAACTGTTCCGGAAATGATTGACTTTATTGAGGACATTGCAGAAAATACCGGGTTACCGGTAGGCATCAAGTCCGCAGTGGGAAAATTGGCTGAATGGGAAGAACTGGCTGATATCATGGAGGAAACAGGCAGGGGGCCCGATTTTATAACGATAGATGGTGGTGAAGGGGGTACTGGTGCAGCTCCTCCCTCCTTTGCAGATCATGTTGCTTTACCTTTTGTATATGCCTTTAGCGAAGTTTATCAGATTTTTGCAGCCCGTAAAATTACAGAACGCATTGTATTCATTGCCTCGGGTAAACTTGGGTTTCCAGCCAATACATTGATGGCTATGGCCATGGGAGCAGATCTGATCAATGTAGCCAGGGAAGCTATGATGTCTATCGGTTGTATTCAGGCCCAGGTCTGTCACACCAATAGATGCCCCACAGGCATTGCTACCCAAAGCAAATGGCTTCAATCAGGTATAGACACCAGGCTGAAGTCAGAGCGCTTTGCCAACTACATAAAAACGCTCAAAACCGAAATATTGGAAATTACACACGCTGCCGGATACGAGCATCCTTGTCAGATGACAATGGAAGATGTTGATGTAAGTATGGGCGATAATAATTTCACCAAGACCTTGAAAAGCACCTACCACTACGAAAAAGATCCGGTAAAATTCACCAGTATGCAGTTCCTGAAAGACAGCCCTTATCTTGGTGGTAGCAGCCAAAACGGAAAACAGTATGCATTAAACGCTAATAAAATCAGCTCCTGACAAAGTATTGACAACCTATTACCCGGTGACTCAAGAATAGGATCGGTGATTGTCCTCCGGAGGTCCTGTTTGATCGTTTTAAACGACTGCCAAGAAATCTGATCTTTGTTCTTTAGCCACTGATTACCTGACCGCTATTAAGGCTTTATTTGTAATTCCCTATCCCTTCTATCAGCCAATTGTAGTATGTGTCCACATCCGGTGTATAGGCTACGGGATCAATCAGGTTCTCTTCACTATGATCCATAAGCACATAAAATGGCTGGGAGTTGGTTTTGTATTTAATCGTCTGCAGCTCGCTCCACTTTTGTCCAATGTATTTCAGCTTTTTGCCAGGTTTTAGTTTCGACTCTGTTATTTCCTGTGCTGCCAACTTGCGTTTGTCATCAACATACAGCGATATTAACACTACCTTATTTTTTAAAATATCCAGTACCTTAGGCTTTACCCATACATTTTGCTCCATCTTTCTACAATTCACACAAGCATGGCCTGTGAAATCTATCATAACCGGTTTTCCAACTTCTTTTGCATATGCCAGCCCTTTCTCATAATCGTTAAAAGCCAGAATATTATGTGGCGGCAATAAATGGCCACCTTCCGGCAGGGCATCATGACTGGTGGAGGCCAAACCACCTCCTGTTTTAGCAAAGCCTACCCCATATGGCGATTCGCTATAATGTTGCGGGGGCGGAAAAGCGCTTATCAAATTTAACGGGGCACCCCACAAGCCTGGAATCATATAAAGTGTGAAAGCACATGTTACTAAAGCAAGGCTCAACCTGACCACTGAAAGGTGGGTTACAGGCGTGTCATTGGGTAATTGAATTTTTCCAAATAAATAAAGCGTTAATGCACCAAAAATAGCTATCCAAATCGCTATGAAGACCTCCCGTTCCAGCCAATGTAATTGCAGTACCAGGTCTGCATTAGACAGGAACTTAAAAGCCAGGGCCAATTCCAAAAATCCCAGGACAACCTTCACACTATTCAGCCAGCCCCCTGATTTTGGCAATGAATTTAGCCATCCCGGAAATGCTGCAAAGAGCCCAAATGGTATGGCCAGCGCCAGGGAGAATCCCAGCATCCCGACAATGGGACCGATTTGACTTCCGCCTGCAGCAGCTTCTACGAGCAAAGTACCCACAATGGGCCCCGTGCATGAAAAAGATACAATAGCCAGTGCCAGCGCCATGAAGAAAATACCGATAAAACCGCCCTTGTCTGCCTGACGGTCCACCTTGTTGGCCCAGGTATGAGGCAAGGTCAGCTCAAAAGCTCCCAGGAAAGACGCGGCAAACACCAGTAGCAATACAAAGAAAATTATATTGAACCATACATTGGTAGCCAGTGCATTCAGCGCATCCGCACCAAAAATCAAGCTCACCAGAGAACCTAATAAGACATAAATAATAACGATTGATACCCCGTATAAGGTCGCATTCCTTACGCCGGCAGCCTTACTCTTACTTTGTTTTGTAAAAAAGCTAACCGTCATCGGTATAAGGGGAAACACACAAGGTGTCAGTAGCGCCGCGAAACCGGAAATAAATGCAATAAAAAATATAGCAAATAATCCCCTTTTATTGGTTTTGGAAGCCTTTTTTGGTGTTGATGACAAATCCTCTTCGGCTTCGCTATTTTGCAGGTCACGCTGGCCGGTAGTACCCGTTGGGATCAGGAAAGTAAGCGTTTCTTCGGTTGGCGGCAAACATTTCGAGTCATCACATACCATAAATTCTACAAAAGCCGTTAACTTGTTTTTATCTCCCAGCACTTCTATCTGCTGTTCAAAGACCGCCGTGTTTTCAAAATACTTAATATCCATCTCGAAAACCGGATCGGCAACCGTATGGCCTTCTTCTTCAGTGGTATTGCCGATTATTTTAAAAGCACCATTTTCATCATCATAGGTAAAAGTCGTTGGCAGTGGGCCGTCTTCGGGTACATCCTGAGCATATAAATGCCAGCCCGGATCAATAGTAGCCCGGGAAATCAATTTATATTCCGTATCAGAAATTCTTTCTACCGACGTTTGCCATTTGACCGGGTCATGTATCTGTGCCAGTGTCTGAAGTTGGTATATCAACAGACATATGACCACCGTAGCAATTTTTTTCATACGTATAAATACAATTGGACGTAAACCTTATTTGATGTCGAAGGTCAGATCCACCTCTTTGGGGGGCAAACACTTCTCATCGTCACATACCATATATTCTACCACCGCCTCAATCTTAAATGCCGCATCACTTTTTAGCCGGATCCGTTGTCTGAATTCCGCCTTTTCGCTAAAGTACTTAATGCGCATCTCAAAAACCGGATCATCAACAGTATGTCCTTCCTCTTCTTTGGTATTCCCTTTTTTAAGATAATTACTATTGCCTACGTAAGAAAAAACAGTAGGTTTTGGTCCGTTATCCGGAACTGACTGCGAATACAAATGCCAATTGTCTTCGATATGTGCGGTGGCAATCAGCTCATACTCTGTATCTGAGATTTTTTCCGTGGAGGTACTCCAATTTACAGGATTATAAATCTGTGCTTTCGCAGTCACTGCTGTCAACAATGTCAGCATTACTACTAATGTGGTTTTTCTCATTTTTTATTTTCTAGGTTATGTGTCCGTAATTTTAACAAATGTAATTATAATCCTCTATGTTCGTGCCAAAAAAAATCAACGTATGGTACTTGGTGAAGACCAACCGTTTATTTAATCCCGGATAAAAACTCCTTAATTGCATCGTAAACACACTGCAGCTCGTCATTGGTAATGATGTACGGTGGTAAGACATAAATGACATTTCCCAGCGGTCTCAATAAAATATTTCGTTCCACAAAAAAAGGCAGCACCTGATGTCTGAGTTCATTGAAATAAGAGGTATTGCCCGCTGTCTGCACTTCGAAAGAAAGCATCGTACCCAGGCACCTTGATGCTTTTACGACCGGCTGCTCCTGCAACCAGTTTTTGAATCCGATATGCTGACTGTTGATTCTCTGAATGTTATCAAGACAGGTATCCTGCATTAACAAATGAAAGCTGGCATTGGCAGCCGCACAAGCCACCGGATTGGCCGTAAAGGAATGGCCATGGAAAAAAGTTTTTGCCACATCTTTGGAATGAAAAGCCTCCACGATTTTTTGAGAGCAGGTTGTGGCCCCCAACGCCATGGTGCCACCGGTAAGCCCCTTGGACAAGCAAAAGATGTCGGGCTGATGTTGCAGATAAAGACTGGCAAAAAGTTTACCTGTTCGTCCGAAACCGGTTAAAACTTCATCTGCGATACAGATAGCTCCATACGATTGGGCCAGGGCAATTAACTGATCGAGCATGCGGGCTTCATAAGTTCGCATCCCCCCTGACCCCTGTAGCAAGGGTTCAAAAATAAAAGAAGCCACCTCTCCGCTTTTAAGAAAGCCTTCGAATCTGGCAAGCACCTCGTCTTCATTCTCTAATTGCGGAAAAGGAATATATGCTACCTCAAACAAAAAGGGAGAAAATGGTTTTACAAACGTATCGCGGTCTCCTACCGACATACTCCCGAATGTATCTCCGTGGTAAGCGCCCTCAATGGCAATTACCTTGGTTTTATTAATATTCTGATTGTGCCAATACTGGAAGGCCATCTTTAATCCCACCTCAACGGCTGTGCTACCATCGTCGGAGTAGAAAACCTTACTTTGATTATCGGGTAATATAGACAGTACGTTTTCGGCTAATTGAATGGCCGGCTCATGGGTAAAATTGGCAAAAATCACGTGTTCAAGCTGTGCCGCCTGTTTTGCCACTGCCTCAGCGATAACTTTATTGCCATGCCCATGAATATTCACCCACCAGGAAGAAACTGCATCTATTATCTTTTTGTTTTCGGCTGTGTAAAGGTATACCCCCTCCCCTTTCACAATCGGGATTGGGTCCGGTCCCGAGCCCCATTGTGTGAAAGGATGCCAGACTACATTTTTATCTCTTTGAATTAAATTTTCCATTTTGTCCTTAGCTCATCGGCATACCGGCACACCACATCGGCATTAATTTGATTTTCCCGGGGGATATACAACAGGTTAGTAAAACCTGATCTCTTCAGAATAATTGTTTCACTTTCTTTGTTTTCAGGTCCGTTGAAGATGATTCCTTTTACCTTTAGATTTCTGCTTTTTAATACCTCAACGCTCATCAGCGTATGATTGATACTGCCCAGGTATAAATCCGACACCAGCACTACCATGGCTTCAAAGTGGCCTATCAGGTCGACAATATTCTCCTCATCATTTAATGGCACCAGCAATCCACCCGCTCCCTCAATGACCAGGTTGTTTTTGGTAGGTGGTAATCGAAAGTGTGCTACAGACAGGTGTACGTCATCAATTTTAGCCGCAGCATGGGGCGAGGCAGGCGTTTTCAGCAAGTACTGCTCCTCGTAAAAATTACATTGGGGATCCTGTACGAGGCCACGCACTGTTTCAAGGTCCCTGGGAAAGCCGCATTGCACGGGTTTCCAATAATCTGCGCCTAACGCCTGACAAATGATGGCACTTACCAGCGTTTTTCCAGAATCGGTTCCTATCGCGCTTACAAAATATTTATTCATGTATTATTTCAAATATTGCTGCTACCAAATCATTAATTTCCTCCTCTGTATTAAAGACATGCAAACATATTCTGATGCGCTCGGATCCTTCTTTCACGGTGGGTGACAAAATTGCCCTCACGTCAAATCCCTTTGCCTGCAAGGTCAAAGCCAGTTTTTTAGCACGGTCGTTGCCCGGCACGATCACCACCTGAATAGCACTCTGATTACAAAGAAAACGCACGTCGTCAGTCGCATGATGAGATGTTTTCACGCTTGTATTAAAGTGGTTGATCACTTTTTGAAGTTTTTGCTGTAAACCGGCATTTTTCCCCAGATATTCAAAAGCCGATCTAATACTGACCAAACTGTGCTGTGGCAAGGCCGTGGTATAAATAAAAGCCCTGGCAAAATTTATCAAATAGTCTTTTACTACTTGTGAACCTGCCACACAAGCCCCATGTACGCCCATAGCCTTCCCAAAAGTATATATTCGCAGAAAAACTTCCTTTTCTATTCCCAGCTGACAAACCAAACCGTTGCCATTTTTTCCCAGGATGCCGGTGCTGTGTGCCTCGTCAACGAGTAGCTGCGCTCCGTATTTTTTGCAAACTTCAAGTATTTCTATCAACTTTCCATGGTCACCATCCATTGAATAAATCGATTCCACCGCTACAAAAATGTTGCCCCTGGCCAGGGCGATTTTCCTTGTTAAATCATCGATATCATTATGTTTAAATGAATAATATTTGGCAAGGCTTAGCCGGGCTCCCTCTTTAATACAGGCGTGAATTGTATCATCGTAAATAATAGTATCATTTTTCTGGGCGATGGAAGAAAGAACAGCCAGATTGGCGCTATAGCCGGCATTAAATACTAGAGTGGCTTCGGCCTTGAAAAGAGAAGCCAGGTAACTTTCCAACTGTTCATAAAAAACTGAGTTTCCCGATAGCAGTCTCGATCCGGTAGCACCATTACTTTTGGGAGCCAGGTGATCGTAGTTTTGTTTTATCAATTGCCACAATTCCTGGCTTCGGGCCAAACCCAAATAGTCATTGGAGAAAAAATCCACCAACGAATTCGTTGTCGTCAGGGACCTTAGATTGCCCTTTGCCGCCCTTTTGCCTAAAGTCTCTCTTAATTGGTCTTCTATAGCCAAAATTTTCGGTTGCTTTTAGAATTATCTTTAATGATACATTACCCGGGCCAAAATAAATAATTATCTCAAATGAAATTACCATAAATCCTCACCTAATTTGCATCAACAAATAATTTATGGTTCGCTTACTGATCATTTTTGCACTAATTGGCTCTGTTTCCTCCCTCAAAATACAAGCGCAGGAAACAAAGGTAAATCAAATCATTGCCCAGGCAGACAATGATCAGTTTCATTTTAAGCCGACCGATCGATATTACAGTAATGGCGTCAGCGTACATTGGGATCGTGTTATCAGCAACCACGGTTTTCCGAATATCAAAGGCGTAGACAAAAGGATATTGGTGGCTGGTATTCAACATAAAATCTATACACCATCGGCCATAACATTTTACGAAGAGTCGCGTCACGATCGCCCTTATGCCGCCACACTTACTGTGACCGGAGGACTGAGGCTTTTTTTTCATAAGCATCAATATATCCAATCTGATATTACCCTTGGAGTGGCAGGTCCGATGGCGGGCGGGCAAAAACTCCAGGAATGGTGGCATGACCAGATTGATATATTTGAGCCTAGGGGGTGGGAAAACCAAATAGCCAACAACCCTATCGCCGCCATCCGGTTGCAGTTCTCCAGGCAATGGTTCCATGAAGGGTTTATCGATTTCATTTCCACCTCGACATTAAATCTTGGCACGTTATTGACCAGTGCAGGACAAAGTGGAAAATTCAGGATCGGAAATCCGAAGACATTAATTATGTCAGCTTACTCAGGCGGCCATCTGGGAAATGAATCTGCCACCAAAACCATGGAAATTTACTTCTTCGCCGGTGGCGGAGTGGAATACGTCAACTACAATGGACTAATTGAGGGGAACTGGATCGGGAAAGAGAGTCCGCATACGCTGGGTATAGTTCCCTGGGTGTTTCACAGCGAGTATGGCCTACAGGTAAATGCGTGGTTAATCAATATCTCCTTTACAGTTCATCATTTATCCAAAGAAGTTAAAAATGGGTTAAAGCACCGTTATGCCAGTATCAAATTGGGAATTGAATTCTGAAAATTTACAGGTCACCGGCATCATTTCTTTACCTTTTGAACACATTTTTTAAAAATTAAAAAAATATATTTCATCCCAAAAAAGGCCTTTTTTGAACTTTATTCATTTTTTTTTGTATTAAATTGCAACCATTAAGTTGATATTTTAATCATAGATAATGGAATCAGGCACGCTTTTTGAATTTAAAAAGCTGACTATAAATTATAATATTTAAAAGTTATTGACGTAATATCAACCATACACAAATAATAAATGAAAGCGATGAAAAAATTAACCTTATTAGCTATAACCTTAATGATCAGTAGCTTAAGTTATGGCCAGTTTTTTACCTTGGGGCCTAAGATCGGCTTTAGTTCCTCCAAATTAAAACTTTCAGATAATATTGATGCCATTAAAGAAAAAGACGCACAGTTGGGATTCCATGCCGGATTGTTCACCAGGTTTTCCCTGGGCGGATTTTATGTACAGCCCGAAGCGCTGTTTACCTCAGTAGATGGTCAGGTACAAATTACAGAAGGCGGCTCCAGTCCTTCAAATCAAATCGTCGACCTTGAATACAACAAATTAGATGTACCTGTCATGTTTGGTACAAGATTTCTCAAAATATTCAGATTACAGGCCGGCCCGACCGCCAGCTTATTATTAAGTGCCGATGCCAAATCAAGTCTCAGCGGGGTCAAGGAAGATGTTAAATCCAGTTACAAAGACGCCACCCTCGGCTATCAGCTCGGGTTTGGTGTAGATATATCCAGATTGGTGATAGACCTGAAATGGGAGGGTAACCTCAGCTCCTTTGGCGACGACCTTTCATTATTCGGTCAAACATTCCAAACTGACCAGCGGAACAGGTTGTTAACGCTAAGTGTTGGCTTCAAGCTCATTAATTAAGATATCACCTGTTTTCGACACTTTTTTGATTTTGTGAAAAAATGTCTATTTGCCGGCATTATAGTTTGATTTTAGTATTGGATTGGGTGTCCCGGTGTCGAAAACAGGACAAGAATTTATCTTCGAATCATTTACCATTTGCATAAAAGCTGTCCAAAAAGATTTGCCCGTTTGATCACGCCCAAACTATTTATTGGTAAAATTTGTGAGAGCACGGACCTTTTTGGACAGCTTTTTAAGTATCTAAACTAACTAATATCCGGGATTTTGGTCATTATTGGTCATTTCCGGATTCGCATCAATTTCAGTCTGCGGAATTGGCCAAAGTTCATGCTTCCCGGTTTGAAAATTTGGAATAACATCAGGTCCCATACCCCATCGTATAATATCCCGGTAACGAACCTGTTCGCCTGCCAGTTCAACCATTTTTTCGTGATGGATGGCATTCATCACCTGCTCCTGTGTACTTATGGGATAGCCCCTTGAATCCATTTCAGCGGTTCCGTACAATGGCATATTCACCGAGGGTCTTGATCTTATTTGATTCAAAAGATCGACAGCGCCTTGCAGATTGTTGCTCATGGCCAATGCCTCCGCCTGCATTAAAATTACATTTGCCAGGCGCATAAACCTGAAGTTCACACCCGAATTAGTGTCCTCGTTCTCTTGTTTGTAATATCTTTGATATTTTCTCCAACTTGGTAAATCATCCGGAATGGTAACAAAGGCTTCTACAGTGAATTCATCATTGGAACCATATGCGTCACCTGGAGCATAAAATGTATAACCAAATCGGGGGTCATCACTTTCAAACTCCTCCAATAGTTCCTGAGATGGTATTACGTTTCGCCATGCGCTGAAACCGTACTCCTGTCCCCTGAATGTCACCTCAGCAACTCCGGTTCCATTGATTGACCAAGCTCCGCTACCTCCCCAGGCAGAATTAAACTGAATTTCGAATATTGACTCTTCATTGTGCTCTGATTCCTCTTCAAAATTATCGTTGAAATCATCTACAAGTGAATAAGGGCCATCGATCACACTTTGAAATTCCGTACTGGCCTCAGCATATTCTTCCCTGAATAGGTGAACCATGCCCTTAAGCGCCTGTGCGGTACCTCTGGTGGCCCTTCCCAAATTCGCCGCATCTGCTATATCTTTTTCAGGAAGCAACCTGATCGCCTCAGTAAGGTCGGAAAGTATAAATTGATAGATTTCTTCACTTGTCGTCCTTGGTAATCCCTCCGGGGAAGTGACGATCTCGACCAGTAATGGTACATCCCCGAACCTGGACACCAGCTCAAAATAATAATGTGCCCGGAGATAATGCGCCTCACCTAACCTTTTGTTTACTAAAGCTTCCGTCATATTCTGAAAATTCTCCTGATTGTTAATAACGAAGTTGGCCTGGGCAATTCCCTGAAAACTGTTTTCCCAAAAGAACTGAAATCCAGGGTTTGACGGGTCAAAAGAATGATCGATGTATTGCCTCAGGTCTGCAGCCAAACTACCGAGACCAAAACATTCCTGGCTCATAAGATCATTTGTAAAAAAGTATCTTCTGGCATAGTAGCCTCTGGACTGGAGATTGGTATATATTGCGTTAACAGAGGCCGTTAGCTGAGCATCTGTTGTAAAATAAGTATCCGGTGTAAGTTCGTTGGGGTTAGATAGTGATAAATTGTCGTTATCACAGGCATGTATTGCAAACAACCCTATTAGTATTGTACTGAATATTTTTTTCATTACTCTCAATTTTTTAATTAAAAGCTGATTTGTAATCCACCCAAAAATGTTCTCGGTTGAGGATAATTTCCTCTGTCAATACCAAACTGAAGTGTGGTATTATTTTGAGCGTTATTATCATTGTTATTCCGGGATTGACCTCGGTAACTTCCGATCTCCGGATCATAGCCTGAATAATCTGTGATGGTAAATAAATTCTGGGCGCTAATATAAAATCTTACCCTTGACAATGCCCCATTGGCAAAGCTGGAGAGCACACTTTCCGGAAGGCTATAACCGATCGTTACATTCCTCAATCTGGTAAAAGAGCCATCTTCCACAAATCTATTGGAAGCCCTGGTATTTCTATTGGGATCGCCTGAAACTGCCCTGGGGACAGTATTTGAAGTGTTTGGTCCGGTCCACCGATTCAAGACAGCAGTTCCGGCGTTAAACACTCTGGTCATTCCTTCCAGGTCATAAATGTTTGTGTTATAGATATCATTTCCTGCAACTCCGGTCAGAAAAACGTTGAAGTCAAATCCTTTGTAAGATAAATCGGCGCTCAGACCATAGGTTAATTTTGGGAACGGATTTCCGATAAAGGTTTTGTCATTGGCGTCAATGACCCCGTCGGCTGCTGTAGGGTTGCCATCTTCATCCTCGGGCCCGGCGAGGTCCTGGAATCTGATATCACCGGGGGAGGCATTATCCTGATTAGGCGAAGCCGCGACTTCATCGGCAGTTTGGAATAATCCATCTGTCACCCAGCCGTAAAACGATCCTATTGGGTGCCCTTCTTCAGTTCTTGTAAGGTTATCTCCCTCAAAATTAAATGACTGGATAGGTTGTCCCTCACCAAGAGAGGTGACCTCATTGGTCGACGTTCCGATATTAAAATCCACCGACCACTTGAAATCCTTGTCATAGTTACGGTATCCAATATCAAATTCGAAACCTGAAGTCTCTACGGAACCTCCGTTAGCGGTCACTGATGAGTCGGTGAAGCCTAAAGATTGGGCGATGGGAATGACAAGAAGCATGTCATCCAGTTCATTGTTATAGTATTCAGCACTGATCCTTAATTTATCACCAAAGAAGCCCATATCCAGTCCCACGTTTGTCATGGTGCTTCTCTCCCAACCTAATTCTTCATTAGCTAAAGAGCCCGCTGTGGTACCTCCAACTAATTGGCCATCTCCAAAGTGATAATTGAAGTTGTTTTGCAAAGTCGCCACAAACCGGTAATCACCCAGCAGGTTGTTCCCGGTTTGTCCCCAGCTTGCCCTAAGCTTCAGATCGCTGATTGTAGACACACCCTCCATGAAAGATTCTTCGCTGATCCTCCACCCTGCGGATACCGATGGAAATGTTCCCCATCGATTGTCCGGACCGAACCTGGAGTGGCCATCCCGCCTGATAGAGGCGTTGAGCAGAAACCTGTCGGCAAAGTTGTAATTGATCCGTGCTACATAACCTATCCATACAGTTTCGGTTTCCGAGCTAACCAAATCAGTAGCCTCTGCAAAGTTCAATTGCTCGATTTCGCTGGTAATAGTATTGATACTGCTGCCATCCAGACGTTCAAATGAGCTGGTTTGATAGTCAACAACCCCGGTTACTTCGATATTATGATTTTCCGCGAAGGTCGTACTATAAGTTAATATATTGGTGACAATGGGTGAAACAAAAGTGGTTTTTTCCCTTCTCATAGTAGCCCAGTCACGGAAATGAAATTCGCCATCCCGGAATGCGGGGCTAAATTCATTTCTTGAGCCAAATGCTGCATCCAGTCCGATCTGTAATTTGTACCTTAACCCATCAATTATCTCATATTCGCCGTAGAGTGTGGCCAGTATCTTCGTATTATCCCTCAGATCCTGATTTAGCCGGGCAATACGGACCGGGTTTTCGGCATCATTATTATCAATCTGATCGGGCCCTTTAAAACCTCCAAGGTTGTTAGGCTCAAATACGGGTTGATAAGGAGGGGATTTAATAGCATGCTCGATTTGAGACCTGCCACCGCTCAGGGGCTCATCCCTTCTTTCCGATAGTGCTGTTGTAAAGGTTTGTCCTACCTTCAACTTGCCCAGGGTAAACTCGCTATTGGCCCGTAAGGTGTATCGTTCAAATCCGGTATTCAACATAATCCCGTCCTGTTTAAAATAGCTGGAGGAAATGCTAAAGGTGGAATTCTCACCACCTCCGGAAACATTCACATTGTAATTTTGAATAGTCCCGGCCTGGAAAATTTCATCCTGCCAATCCGTTTCTCTCTGGATATATTGAGCCCACTGCGGATCTGTGAATCGTGCGGGAACGGGTAATCCTGCATTTTGCTGCAGGTCTGTGGCATATGCTATGTAATCGCTTGATTGGAGCAAATCCAGCTCATTCGCAGCGCTTTGCCGCCCGTAATACATGTCGAAGTCGACCCTTGTTTTTCCTGCCTGACCTTTCTTTGTAGTAATCAGTACTACTCCATTAGCTCCCCTTGATCCGTAGATGGCCGCTGTTGAAGCGTCTTTTAAGATTTCTATGGACTCAATATCGGCCGGGTTAATTTCGTTCAGCCCCCCGGCAGGTATACCATCAATAACATATAAAGGGTTGTTATCATTTATGGTGCTTAACCCCCTTATTCTAACGGTTGGGGTAGAACCTGGGGCGCCATTGTTCACCACTGTCACCCCGGCCGCTCGGCCTTGTAGTGCTTCCTGAGCATTCAAAACAGGCAAGGCCGTTATCTGATCCGACTTAACCGAGGAAATGGCACCTGTTACAGTTGCTTTCTTTTGCGTACCATAGCCTACCACCACAATTTCACTCAGGGACTGAATATCGGAAACCAGCATAATATCTATGGTTGTCCTGCTCCCCACTACTACTTCTTCTGTGGTATAACCTATGGAGCTGAAAACTAACACCGCATTTGCATCCGGAACCGTTATGTTGTAATTGCCATCTGTTGACGTTACCGTACCCCTTGTAGTCCCTTTGATCACGATATTCACACCGGGAAGTGGCTCCCCATCATCAGATGTAACTTTCCCGCTCACTTCAAACTCCTCGCCAACAGGTAGGGGAATCTGTTCTGAAACAGGCTTGTCATACTCATGCAATTTAACGTGAATTGTGTTATTCACGCGCTTAAAACCCAATTTTGTCTCGGAAGAGATGACTCTTAATAAATCACCAAGTGACCTGGTCTTCTGGGAAATATTAAGTCTTTGCTTTGGCAGAACGCTTTTTTTGTATGCAAAGCGAAACTGCGTAAGTCGCTCAATCTTGTCAAATGTCTCGTTTACTTTCGCATTTTTGAGCGCTATGGATATATTAACATCCTCTATACTTTTAAATTGTCCCCTCCCCTCATCCGCCAGAACCAGGGTTAAAAACATCATTTGCATAAATATACCGTAGAAAGTATACTTAGACATGTTTAGAATAATTTTTAGTAATTTTGCTAACATAATAAGTTGTTTTTGATTAAGTAATTATCGAAGGCAATTATGCAACTTCATGGCGTCTGATCTTACATTTGGCGATGCGATGTCGGCGCCATGATTTTTTTTAGCTTGTATTATATGCTCTCATAGTCCTTTATTTGATAGTTATCACTTTATTATTTATCTCGTAAGAAAAGTCGAATACGTAACTGAGACCCTTCAGGACAGATTCCAGGGACTGATTTTCATAATATCCGGTAAAATCATTTTGAGGATCAAAACTTTTGTAAACATTAATCTCCACACCATACCAGGTTTCCAGCTTGCTTATGACATGGTACATATTTGCGTTCTTGAAATATATTACGCCATCTTTCCAACCAAAAACCTCCATTTCATTAAATGATCCTATTTTTGTGGCAAATCCTTTATCTTTTTCGTAAATAACCATTTCATTTGGTTTGAGGCGCAACGCTTTTAACCTGTCTGTTTCATATCCATTTACCACATTTATTCCTACTTTTCCTGTTCTCACAGCTACTTTGATATCTTTCTCATCGGGATAGGCCCGAATATTAAAAGATGTTCCCAAAACGGTAGTTCTGACCTTTCCGGAATTGATGATGAACGGTCTGGTTAAATCCTCACTAATCTCGAAAAAACCTTCTCCGATTAATTCTACCTCCCTTATTTCCCTGTCAAACTTCTCCGGGAATATGAGCTTACTGTCCGCATTCAATTTTACAAAGCTGCCGTCGGGAAGTTTCAATGTAAGCTGGCCAATGTCATTAACTTTCTCTACCAAATTTACCTGACGGGTATTATCAAATAAACTTTGCCTGATACCAGTTATTCTGTCGGCAACCCAAATGCTAACCATTAATAGCAAAACCGTCGCTGCGACCTTAAGATATTTAAGCTTGTCTGTCCCGGATGCGTTTCCAGCCTTGGCAGCATTAGTAGGTTTTTTCTCTGCCAGTCTTGATCTTATGTTTGACCATACTTCTTTTTTGATCCCCTCGGTATTTTTGCCGGAATGGTTCCAATAGCTCCGGATCGCATTGTAAAGCTTTCTGTTTTCTTCACTTTCTTCTATCCAATCCAACAACAACTTTTTCTCTTCCTCACTTATCTCGTTTATTAGACTCTTATAAATAATTTGGTCCATAAGACAATCAGGTTAAACACTATAATCATTGTATATAAGGAGTCAATGAAGCTGAGACAGGACTATATTTGATAAAAGAATTATAACCAAGGTGAAATAAGAACTAAAAAAATATGAAATTCACCAAAAATGGATCTTTTTTTTATGTATTTGTTAGTTGGTGTTGGAAGGGAACAATTTACCGGATAAATTCGATCAGTATTAACAGTAATAAAGCCTTGACGTGTTCAATCTCCATCTTACTTTCATCTGAGGTATGTAGGTGATTTTGTAATTTTACCCTGATCTTTTTGATGGCATTAACCATATGATTTTTGACCGTGTTTTTGGATATGTCTAATTCTTTAGCCACTTCTTCATGTTTTAATCTTCCGCTTCTTACCAATTCAAATACCAGCCTGCACTGTTCAGGCAACGTTTTTACTGCCGATTCAATGATCTCATGAAGTTCTTTGCCAATAAACAGTTCTTCCGGTGTATTAATCCTCTTCGTAGACAGTCCCGGGGTAAATTCAGCGATCTGATTAAATCGGGCTTCCTTGCCCAGGATTCTGAAGGATTGGTTTTTAACCGCCACGAAAAGATAGGAATCTAATTGTTTGATTTCCTTTATCGATTTTGATTGAGTCCACAGATTCAAAAAGATCTCTGAAACTACGTCTTTTGCCAGATCTTCTGATTTGACAATGCCTAGGGCATAGCTGAATAATCGATCAAAATACCTGTTGTAGATCTCTTCAAAAATCTCTTCAGTTAGATTCGGGCTGCTGGTTTTCTCAAACTCACCTTTGTACGCATCTCCGTAAACCTGTGCCATTATGCGCTTCGATTAAAGTTTAGCATAAGTAAATTACAAATATGTGTTAACAATTCAAATTATTGTTTAACACATATGCCAAGGAGTGGTGGGCAGGGCACAAGAACCGGCTTGAAATTAAATTAACCTGAGTTCCATATAACGTGGTGGTTTATAAAAGCAAGTCAGCGGAACAGGTTGTCAACGCTTGGCGCTGGCTTCAAGCTTATTAATTAAGATATCATAAAAATGCGGCCACTTGGCCGCATTTTTAATTTCCTTTTAATTTTGTGTATTCAACCAGCAGTTTATCTTTTTCAATTTCATTTGCGGTAACCGTCTTTTCGAATTCGCTCAGATCTTTTTTGAACTGAGGATTATCCATGGTTTCCGAGGATGGACGTTCACCGTATTTGCGCACCATGGCATTGGTAGATCTGTTTAAATTGGTTTGTAAAGAGATCATTTTCCAATTCAATTCGGAAGGTTTATCCTTCACCTTATCCAATATAGCATGCAAACCGATGAGGGTGGTCATGGCAGAACCGATTGGTGCAGCTGTTTGACGAAATGAGTCTCCTACCAGGGACGAACTCGCTACACCTGTAAATGCACCCAACGCTACAGTTGAAACATCGAAAAAAGTATTCCAAAACCTTTTCTTTCTGACCCTGTCTTCCAATTGATAGTTGATTTCCGACAATTTTTTGTCCATTTCCTGGGCAAGTTCCAGGTTGGCCTGGTAATTTTTAATTAGCTTCCTGGGATCCTCCCGGTCGTAAACATGAATATTTACCCGTTCCACATCCTCGGATATGCCATCTGAGGCAGTAAATTTCACGGTGACGGTTCTCTTGTCAAAGCCGTTCACAAATGAAAATGGCGGTGTCCACGAGAAAATACCTTTCTCCGCATCAAACTGAAACCCCTCAAAATCCGCCTCGGCGATAATCGATAAATCTTCGTTTCCATTCAAATCTTCCACATCCAGCTTGATCACCAAAAGCGAATTTTCCTTGACAGCTTTTTCTGCCATCGGCTCAATTTTTGGCGGGTAATTTTTCGGATCTACTCTGATGCTGATTGTATCAAAATCAGTTAATACACCATCAGAAGCACTAAAGATCAAATCGTACTCCGTCTTCGCGTTAGCGTAAGAAAAATTAGGTTTCCACTGAAATTTACCCGATTCATGGTGAAAGGCAAAGTCCCCTCTTTTGATGTCTGCGGTTTGTATATCGTAGAATAGCGGGTCTCCATCCTGATCGGTAGCTTTTACTGAAAACGACAGCAACTTGTCCTCATCAATATAATAGTTTTTAGTAGGGTTTCGAAATACCGGAGGGTGCTGAATGTCATTGACCAATAGCTGGTAACTGTTTTTTGCCACAAGCCCGGTCTCGTCCCTGGCGATGAAGGTGATGTTAAAAGTTCTTTGTTTTGCCTGATCGTTATTTGGCGTCCATATAAAAGTAGCCCTGCGGTTATTCACTTCAAACGTGGCATTTTCGAAATGCATACCAACCCTGTTATTGATATAATAATCCAGGTGGATTTTGTCTTTTTGATTTTGGTCGCTGGCCTCGATGATCAAAGCAAACTCTTCCAACTCATTTAAAGTAATAAATCCGCCAAGAGGTTTTGAACTGGAGATAACTTTCAAAGATGGCGCATATCGCTTCTCTATAATCTCAATAATGGCCGGTTGATTGGTTTCCTGGTTGGTGACAGGATCCCTGGCTGTAAAAATGATAGGATATATGCCGGTATCCCTCGGACCGGGTGTCCACCTGAATTCATCTTTTTCCTGGTTAATGTTACCGCCGAAATCCCAGGAAAACGAATATTGTAAATCTGTTTTCTCTTTATTGGAAGCTTCCAGCTTAATAATCAATTCCGTACCGCTTTCCACCTTGTTTTTTTGGATTGGCTTGAAGACCGGCTTATATAATTCCAGATCATATTGTGGCCGCTCCTGTTCCTGGGCTTTTGCTGAAAAGTTATAAAATCCGACAATAGCGAGGAACACGGATAACATTAATTTGATATTGTTCAAAACAAATAGCACAAAGATCCCGGGTGTAGGCCCTGCGCATCTTTTTTCTTTATGGATGGGGCCATCAGACCGTCTCTCCTCATCATTAAAAGTAAATGTTGAATCGGAATGGTGTGACGTGATTAAATTTAAAGAAAGATTGTCCGCTGAGGCGGAACGCAAAAGTGGATCAAAATCCAAAGCATGCAAAATCGACATAGTGTAGGTAAAATCAATGATAGTTTCCCCTTGTAAAACAATACAGGTTTAAAAATATTATATAACGAAAAGTTTTAAAAGCTATTTTATGGAATAGTCGGATTTCCACAAAAAATAAGTGAAATAATACCAACGCCTCGCCAGAAAATGACCTGCAGGGGAAATAAAATGGTAAAACGTATCAGTTACCAACTTCCTAAATTATATTATTCTTTTTCCATATTTTTAAATAACTTTACGGTTTATGTGTAAAACCAGAATTTCTTCATCGGTCATCACTGCCAGCTACATAATTGTGGCATAGCAGAAATATTAATAGCTTAATGGCTTACAGATAGTCCCGCTATCTGCCATCATTATTTCTGCGCAATATCCTGATTCTTTCTTTGTATTTACTACTTCACTTTTGATTAAAAATGACCATGAGTAATTTATATACCCTGGGCTTTAACCAGGATTTAGCAAACTATATTGAAACAAATAATTTAAAAGGATTCACCATTGGCAGGGTAGCACAACAACATAAAGACGGCTATATTGTCCTGACCGGCCGGGAAAGCAAAAAGGCTACCATTACCGGCAATCTTCGGTATACTGTTACCGAAAAATCGGAGTTACCGGTGGTTGGCGACTGGGTTTTACTGATTGATTCCGGCGATCTTTATTTGATATATCAGGTGCTGCCCAGGCATACGCGCCTGGAACGTCAGGCACTGCAGGGTTTAAGTGAATCGCAGCTCATCGCCGCCAATATTGACGATGCATTAATTGTACAATCCGTGGACCAGAATTTCAATTTGAATCGCCTGGAAAGGTACATTTCAATCTGTCACACCGGAAATATTAAGCCCATCATTGTATTAAACAAAATTGATCTTATTGATAATGACAGGCTTAATGCACTGATCAATGAGGTTAAACAACGGATACCGAATGTTCCGGTGATCACCACGACAACACTGTTTGAACATGGCGCACACCCATTGCAGGAAAAACTGCAACCGCAAAAAACATATTGCCTCGTAGGGTCATCGGGGGTTGGCAAATCGAGCCTGATTAATGCTTTAACAAAGCAAGATATTATGAAAACCAGCAGCCTTAGTCAGGCACATCAAAAAGGGAAACATACAACAACACACAGAGAATTATTTGTGCTGGACAATGGTGCCCTTATTATCGATACGCCAGGCATGCGAGAGCTTGGTGTTACAGAAAGCGGCCCAGGTCTGAGCCAGACCTTTGAGCAAATTGAGTTATTGGCAGCCAACTGTCAATTTGCAGACTGTACCCATACAAGTGAACCCAACTGTGCTGTTTTAGAGGCGATCCGACAGGGAACGCTTGACGAAGGTGCCTTGAAAAATTTCAAAAAGCTGCAAAGAGAATCTCAACGATTTGAAACAAGCAAGGCCGAGAAAAGAAAAAAAGATAAAGGATTTAGTAAAATGTATAAGGAGGTGATGAAAATGAGGAATAAAAGAAGGTTTTAGATAAAACTGACCGGGTATCACCGGCCTTAAGGAAATAAAGAGGTAAGATGCCTGGTTCATCTTTTCTTTTACGGACCTTTAAAATTATTGAGCACCAGGTCTAAGAATAAGATTCTGTTCCAGGTTGGGTTTACACCGAAGTTAAGTATTCGCCCCTTAACAGATAACAAACAGAAGCTGTAAGCTTACTTCGGAACAGGATCTTTAACTCATGGGGTTTTATACTTGATCCCCCAACCGTCGTTGCTGTGAAATTAAGTTAGGGTATTCATTCAAAACCCCCATCTGCCGGCATAAGCCTTTACATGCTGCTTGAGCTGTTCGTTTTTCTCCTCACCTTCCCGGTCGCAAATATGGTTAATTTTCAATTTGGTTTTCTCACTGGCGCTATCCATAACCTGTTGATACAGTCCATGATCGTCATGGTGTTGATTGCACACTTTCTCGCGGCAGGTGAGATAGGTTATTTCCTTGTCGGTAATCATTTCCTCAAATTCCTCCTCAGAGCTTAAATCCTCCACGGCCTTTTGGGGCGCGTCTACATGCCTCAACGTTTCAGCCGGGGGAAGCGGGGTTTTTAGGAGTTGTTCCACATCCAAAATACCTTCGCCATATTTATCTGTTTCCCAACCTTCGGGTTTAAGGCTGCTATCTTTCAGCACCTTTCTGAATGCTTCAACCCTTTGCCATCCCTTCTGGTACAGGGATGACAATTTATTTTCACCGTGATGGGCCAGCCAGAATGCGGCAGCGGCGGCAGTGATAGGCGTGGAAAATGAAGTTCCTTCACTCCAGCGATATTTAAACTTGCTTTTTTTCCTTGAAAAGGGGACATATATATCAAAGCCTGGCGCACTGATATCAATTGCCTTTCCCGAAAAAGTTTTTTTCCATGGCTTGTTCTCATGGGTAGATGCCGATGTAGCGATAGTTTCGGGAAACCTGGCAGGATACAACCAGATTTTACCAAAATTCGGGACATGACTGCCTCCTGCCGCCACCCAGATGATGCCGGCCTCATAGGCTTCTCTGACGGCCTCCCGCCACGAGCGTTTTCTTAACAAGCCGGCATGGCTCATGGTAATGATCTGGCAATTGTCCCTGATCGCCTGATGAGCGGCATGCGCCATTTTACAGTTAAATGAAATAATGGTTTCCGAAATTCGGTAAGGGATCAAATCCACATAAGGAAATATACCATCCGCACGGTCGGGGAATTCTTTATCACCACTTGTCCCATCTGTGGTCCGTCCGATAATCACGCCGGCGGTGGCTGTTCCATGTGCTGCCCATTTAAAAGGTTTAAAATTGCGAAGCCGGTCCAGGGCATCGCGTTCAGATGGTCTGCCCCGAAATAGGCTAAAAAACCGGTCTAAAAGGGTATAGACATAGTTGTACCCCAACTCATTTCTGATCTCTCTAATTTCGGGATGTTTGGTATAGCCGGTGTCAAACTGTGCCATCCTGATGCCGGTAGCAGTGCCGCTGAATTCTCCCTCTCCTTTCTCGAAGGCATCCAGCGCAAACCTGACAGCCTCCTCAATTTTAATATTATTATGAAACCACATCGGTGATGGTCTGCCATCCGTTAATTCGTCCTCTACCTCCGGGATATTATTACTATCATCTTCCACATCAGGGTCAACGTCCAAAACACCTGGTATCTTAATCATAGACCTGGCAATATCCCATGCCTCCCGTTCGTCGCACTTAATCGCGATTTGAAAAAAACGCGCTTCTTCAAGGGGATTTTCTCTCTTAAATAAACATTTCAGTTTACCTTTAAAACGTTTTTTAATTTCGTTTTTGGCGTTCCTCCTATGGTTGGTGTTATCAGTCAGGAATATCTCAAAATTGATTTTTCTCTTTCCCATAGTTACGTCTTTTAACCATCGTTATTTTTTTTGTCTGGCAGTAGGTGATCCATTTCAGGATTGTACCCGGTAAGCTCTTTTTCCTTATCGGTTTGCTTTTGCCGGTGCATTCGATACAATTCGCCCCACCTGGCAGTATCCTGCATTTGGGACGTTTTGAGCACAAATCCGTTCAGGGACTTCATCATACCGGCGAAAGCCATCCGCTGTTCTCCCAGCGTCTCAAAAGCCGGGTGTTGCTTTCCTTCATAGATATCGTTCATTTCCTGTTTTAGCTCATTTATTTCAGGATCATTCAAAAGGGTATCGGCCATGATTCTTTGTTCCATCTCTGTATAATGCGGCAGGCCTATAATGACCGAATCGATAGGTGTATCATAAATCTCCGAAAAAAAGCGCTGGAAAAAATTAGCAGCATTTTTGGTTGCTTTTTCCAAAATTTCCCGGTCATGGGCATCCTGTATCAACTTTATTTTACATAGTTTTTTTACCCTTGCCACATCCTGGAATTTTAATTTTCCTTTGTATTTGAACAATTCAAATCCTTTTAATGCTTTTTCCGGTATAAACCAGGGATTGATATCCGCATCCAGGATTTTTGGTTTTAAGCCTCTGATAACAATGAATTTCCTGTCTTCATAATAAGTAAACTGGTTCTCGGAGAAATGTTTGAAATCAAAGCCGGCTTTTACCCAGCCACGGCCAATATAGACCAGCTCTTTTTTGTTTTTATTTTTGGCTACCAGTTCATTGACATAGGCCTCGTGATCCCTTCCTTTCTGCGGCGATCCGGAACCCGATAACCAGGCCGACAAGGTAGTTGAGGTATCGCTGGCTATCGCCATGATAGCCTTTCTTTCATTTTTATGAATTACTTTGTAGGTATAATCGTAATGTTCCTGATTCCTTAATTGCCTGAATGCTCTTTTGTAAATGCCAAATAATGAACTGCCACCGTAATCTTTTTTATACGCCTCCCTGTTCTCCTTAACTTCATCTATCGCCTCTTTAATTTCGCCATACAAATGCTCAAATTCTTCCTTTATCTCAGCAGCAGCTAATGTATCACTGGCTTTTTCATTGATTGAGGCCACCACTTCTCCATAGTATTCCGCACTGGTGAATTCTGCGATTTGTCTGATCGATTTTACGGATACAGGTGTATCAATGACCCTTGCCCTTACGCTAAAGAAATTAAAAGGATCCCAGAAAGAAAATGCCACAACAGCACCTGCTACTAACAGCACGTCTAAAATAATTCTATAATTCCTGATAATAAATTGGAAAATCATAGATCAATTTTCTTCAAAGTCGTTCTCATTAACTACCAATTCTCTGATAGTCAGTTCGTGTTGCGGATTAAATATGATGTCTATTTCTTCAAACCCAATATTTCCAAGTAGTCCTTCCAGGAAAATCCGCGTATTCTTTTTGGTCGCTTCAACGATGCCAAGGTATTGAAGGCTACTCCTGATTTCCATTTCTCCTTTTTGATAAAATTCGTCAATCTCAGTAGTAGATATCTTGTTGAAAAGCTTTTTGCTATCTGTATTTTCCCGGTCGACCACAAATTTTTCCGCCGGATAAGAGAAATTTAATAATTCTATCGGCGGAACTCTCAGCTTTATTTGCTTTCCGTTAATTTCCACATCATCGCTGGTAATCCTCGAAAGGTCAATGCCGGTTTTAATAGTGGCCTCCGTATCCGCCATGAAAGTAGCTGTATTGACCTTGATGACAAACAGAATTCTCTTGTCTTTCACCGCTATGATTTTCTTGTTCACCACTGTTTCCGTCGTCGCCAGCTTTGCCACATTTTTTATTTTACTAATAACAAATGCCCGGTCAGGCCCGGTATTGCAGGCGTTTATGGACAGGGTGATAGCAATTAAGAGGACGCCATTGTTAACCCACTTCATCTGAATGCTTAATTTTCAACTTGAATCGCTTCGGTAATTTTCTGTATAATTCCACCATGGTTTTTCGGCTATTGGTCACGTCTTTATAACCGTCCTGGTTGATATCAATATGTCTTTCCCCCACTAACACACTTCCTTTTATTTGAGTATAGTAATTGCCGATGCGAATCAAAATCCAGGATCTTCCTTTTACATCCAGGATTTGAAAATGATTGCGGCGGCGGGTATTGTATCGCTTTTCAACCCAATACTCACCCTCGGGAATACAGCTGATGTTAATCTGGTTATTTCGCCAGGCCAACTCCAGTGTTTTACAGGTGTATAGCAGGTGATCATTGTCGAGGACTCTAAATTCGCCCAGGGTTTGTACGGAGTCATCAGAAGTCCTTATCAGCTCAGTCCTGAGTGTGGGATACAGGTCGTTATAATACTTGGCGTAGGCCATTTCCAGTTTTACGTGATAGTTGTTTCGCTCATACCCCGGGCCATTATACCTTCTGGCAAACCCCCTCCAATCCCGGTCTTTCAGCAGCTGTATCATGTCAAACCTGTCGATGAACCGAATGAAAGCCTCCAAATGCTTTTGTTCTGACTCATACTGTTCCCGGACAAAGGTTTCCACAGAATCATAATTTAGATTTTCGGCATGTTCTCCCAGAATTTGAAACAGTCCCCACGAAGCTGATTTCAATGCAGCCTCTCTATGGATTTTGATAGCCTGGTCTAACCGATCATGTTCACCTGCTCCACCAACATAATGCACCTTGGTCCATTTTGCGTAAATAATGGTGGGGTGCTCTTTGGCCAGGGCTTCAACATCTTCTCCGGCTGATTTCAGGTGTTTATAAAATTTATGTCCCTCAAATAGTATCTTCGGCCTTCCATCCCGCAAAAATCCGCTGCCGCCGGATTCTACTTTGATCACCGCCATCATAATAGGTGGCTCTATACTATTTGCCTTGGCGGCATCGATAATATTCTTTTGTGTTAACTTTTTCTCGCTTAGATTATCTTTTATCTGGGGAAATTCATTGATAATATTTTTTACCTCCAGCGTGTCCGGATCATAAATATTGGTCGTCTCAGACTTCGGCACACTTAGCGCAGGAGGTGCCGGGGGTTCGGCTTCAAAGGCACTGTCATCCACAGCCGGCGGTGGCGGGGCGGCGTTTTCAATTTCTTGCGGTGCTGATAAAACATCATCGACAGCCGTCTTTTTATTAATCCCCCTTGGAGCGATCTGCGTGCCTGACTTACGATCCGGCTTCATAATATATTGCAACGACTTACTACCGAAATAAAAGGCGATCATCATTAGAAATGCCGTTTTAAAGAATTCGTAGTTTTCACGGAAAATATCCGAGCTCCCTAGCACGTCCGGATGTCCGAAACTGACAATCAACAGCGAAAATCCCCCCAATAGCAAGCTCAACGCCAGCGTTCCTCTTATCGTCCCGGGTGGTAACCCAAAGGTTTCATCCTTGTAGGGATTTTCAGTAGGTTCAACCAGTTCCTCTTCGGGGACGTCTTCGCCCATCGCCATTCTGGCTTTGCCCTCATTTATCCTTTCCTTGATCGCAGCCCAATCTTCGTTCGTTAAACCCAGGTTTATGTTGTAAAAATGAATGGCCCATGCCAAATACGCTATCAGCACACCAAACCATACCAGTATCAGGGAAATCGCCAATGCATCAAAAAGACTGACAGGAAGCGTTCCATCTGTTCCGGATGAAATATCTACCTTACTAAATAGTTTATACAGGTAAGCAATGATAAGCAATTCAATAACAAGCACACCGACTGCTACAATTGCATTAAGGATATATTTTCCTTCTATTTTCTTTCCTCTTATATACATATCTGTTTTGATTATTCACCGGGTAATTTCCCATCCCGGATAAGCCTTCTTCGTTCTTTTCGAGTCAATGATTTTATAAAAGTTAATATTTCTTCTTTGGCAGGTTGTTCGGAAAGCGCCGTCGCCAAATCTTCTTCTACCTCGAAAAAGTTTTTTCGCAGGGTTTCCATATGGTCATCCAAATCATATCCGCGGGGATCCAGCTTTTCTACTTCCGGCATATAAAAATCTTCTTTCCTTTTTAACGCTGATTCCAGCATCGACACCCTGTTTTTAAGCGCTGTCACCTTTTCAGAGGAACTATTTTTTTCCTCTCCCGGTAGCTTTCCATCCAGTTTTTCCCTGATTATATCATACAGATTCTTTATCGGGGCCGCAACAATACCGGCAAATCCAACGATCCACAGCCAAAAATCCCGCAACAATTCCGGTCTTCTGATCAAGACAATAATAAGAGCGGTAACAATGATTGTTCCCAATATGATTAAAAAATACCTGGCCCGGCTCATTACAAAAGAATTAGTTTCTGGTTATTTAAAACAGGCAAATTAATCTATGCATTATTCCAATTAATTGCAACTCAAATGGTTGCGATAGTCGTTCCGGACACCCGGCGCGTAACTTCTCAATCCAGCTTATCGGATTTAATAGCGCGGGCGCCCAGTATGGTGTTTAGCTTCAATACCAGTGGCACCAGCGCCAGCACCGATGTCGATCCGGCTAATATTTTATTAAACACAGCTTCCTGTGTAAAGGCGATAAAAAAAGCCGCTCCTATAATGATTAACAGAATTGGCGTCCTGAATTTCGCCCAGGTGCCTACCCGATTGATTTCCATTTGCATTTTAAATTCGTCATCTGGATTTATGATCGTCAAAATAAAATTTCTGAAACTCTCATTCATAAACTTGAGGGTTCCCCTTTTGATTAAAATGCCCTTATTCATCAGCATATAAATAGCTTCCCGGTTTTTGGTGTTGACCAACCCGTCCACCGCCAAATCATACATGGCATATTTTTCGGCTTTGGAGCAGGAAGACCACAACGCATGATAATAATTTCCTGCCAGGCTTTGCACCTTCAATATGATGTCTTCCTTAAAGGATATTGTTTGCCTGTCAGAATTTACAGGGGCCTCCATTTTATACAAATTGGATTGCCCCAGACTGCTCTTGATCGTTTCAAGGTATTCGCTGGCACTCAATTCATACTCCAGCAAATCATGACTCGCCAAAATCAACGGCTCAGTCTGGCGTTTGAATTTCCTGTTGGATTTTGATTGAAAGGGATAATAGACTTTCCAAAAACCACTTAATATCATTTTCCATCGCGCAAAGCGAAGTTTAACCTCAAAATCTTTCAAATCGGATTGTTCCGACTCATGAATTAGTTCCTGTATTTTCCGCGTATGATGCAGCGACGTGATGATGACGGAACAAACTTTTTTATGGTAAATTAATTTCTCCAGAAAATCCATAAACGTATCCCTGTCCTCCCGCGATCTTATCGTCGATTCCAAATGGTACAGAATGCAGGTACTGCCTTCCTCAGGGTTTTTGTCCATCTCCTTAATAAAAGCATCATACGCCTCCCTTGTAGGGTGCTCAGCCAGATCCAAAGGTTTTAAGGCATTTGCTTTGGTATTTTTGTCGCCGGACTCCCCGTTTAAGGAGATCCATTTGGTGAGTTTGTTTTCTAAAGTCTCCTTTTTAGTGTATGGCGGCACTATGATAAACAGGTTTTTATTTTCAAACCAATTGCCAATCAACTCGGTATCAAACTTACTGGACAGCCGGTTTTGCCTGATATCCGTCCCCAAATACCTTCTTAACCCAAACTTAAACAGGATAAAAAAGAATATGATCCCCGATAACACCAGGGCTATGGTAATCAAATAAGAATCAAAAATTTTCATATCAGAAAAATGTATCCTGTTAGGGATAGAAGCCAGCTTTAAGGTGTCACTGACATGGTCGTGCGATACATAATTCAATATAACTTTTTCCGCTACCTTATCGTTCTTCAGAAAACTGTAACCCTGTTTATCGCCAAATTCATTGAAGAGATAAAACGTGGCCAGGTGATTGATAGAGTCGCTATGTAATTTCAGGTATTTGGTATCTTTAATTATTTGATGATAAGGAATTCTCAAATAAGAAAAGATAGAGTCAAAATCGGTTCCCCTGACAAATTTTGACCGGTCCGGGATTTTTTCGATAAGTTCAGTTTGATAAAAGCTCTTCACAAACAGGCCTCTTTTCTTAAATTTTTCAAGGTCTTTCTCCTCAATCCCATTTCGTTTCGCAAACTTGGTTTCTATCCATTGATTCCTGTCGTGAACATCATTGGCCAGCTGAATCTGCGCATGTTTGATGAAATGATCCAATTCATAATCGTTGGCAATTTGATAGAATTTGTAAGCGGGAAAAACACTGATAAAGATGATACTGGATACAAAAAAAAGATTGTGGTTTGTTTTATAATTCTTAAAGACCAGCTTTAAGTACCGGTACTTTATTTTCGGCATTTTATTTTCAAAAAACATAGCAACAAAAAACAGTGCCTGTATTCCCTGATAAGCTATAATTTTAACTGCCTCGCCGACCTCATCAATAAGAAAGAAAAAGGCAAACAGATTTACGGCGACAATCAAGCTACTTACGACAATCAAAAAGCCGTCTATCTGATCATCATAAACCAGGTTCTTATTTTGTGGAAAAAGTTTTCTATAAAGCCAAAGACGAGCAAAAGAATCCTTTTTCATAATAAAATATAAAAACATCACCTGGTAGAGACAGGAGGTGACCAGCAAAAATATCACAATGGCAGGGGTCGCATAAAATATCCTGGTCAGGGAAATCAGAATTAAGAGGTTAAAGGCATTGATACATATACCAAAAATGTAACGGAATGAACGGTTAACCGTGGGCCTGAAAAGGGTGAAGTCAAAATTATTGCTGGCTAGTTTACGTGGATAAAAATCTACCACCCTGCTTCCAAAAAACAGCAGGAAGATAAACACGAAAAGAAACAGATTCAACAAAAAAGTCAGGCTGATTATCTGATCAAAAGGAACCCGGTAATAGCCCATATCAGCAAAGGTTACCAGTGTGAGGCTTGTATCTTTTACCGGACTTACCTGCATAAAAAAATTGCTGCCGTGATATTTGGCATCTATCTGCCCGGATCTTTTCGAAAAAAGCAAAGCGCGGAGGTCTTCGTTCTGATCGCATTCTTCGACAAAATTTTCCTGGAGGTTCTTGTGCTCATCGGAATGAAACCACACCTCCCCGCTCTCATCAATAATGGCAAATCCAAATCCGTAGGGAAGTAAGGCCTTGTTTAAGGAATGTAACTCGACAGATACCGCGCTTACCGGTAATCCTTTCAAGGGAGATGGCGTTGAGACAACTGCGTAATTTTTACCGGTATTCCATGATTTTATTGATTGCAGATAGTATTTATACTTATCCTTTCGCCAGAAATTGCCACTGATTATTCTTTTAAAATAGTCCCGTTTGCTCACATCTATATAGGGTGTATTGAGTGCGGTTGCCGACCATTTTTCTTTTTGTAATCCCCTGGCATCCATCCAAAATACCAGCTCAATATTCTTATAAGTAAAATTGCTAAGATCAAGATTGTCAATTTTACGATTGGGAAGCACGTCATTGGCCTGTAATTGCCGGTTTATGGTCGCCAATTGGGGAAGAATTTCCCGCCTCAATTCAAAGTCCAGGCTATCGTTTATTTGTCTGGACAATTCATTCAATTCTTTAGACACCCGGCCATGATTTCCTTCAAAGTGCCCAAGTACGCTAATGGCGACGATGGTCAGAACCGACGACCCCAGCACAAATGATATCAGGGCCTGAATAACATCGCCGGCAATTATCCGTTCCAGGGGACCAATTAACCTTAATTTGAAAAAAGGGTAACCCAGCGCCAATAAAAAAAATATCAGGAAAATTATGATCACAGCAATCACTGAAATGCTGTATTTCTCATTGTTGAATTTTTTGTTGCCTATCAGACCAATTAAATACAACTCCTTCCCGTCTATTTTCATTAGCGAAGGCTGCGTAAATGTTTTATAGGGTTTCCCGTCAATAGACAGTTTTGAGATGTTATTCTGCAACAATGAATCAATCCTGTTTTTGTTAAGAATAACCGGACCTGAGTTAAAAACGGGTTTGCCATCATGGATCACCAGAAATTCTTCAAAAACATCTTTGACCAATGACTGATCTATTAAAGACCGGAAGGGAAACCTGAATGAGAGCGAGTAATAGGCCGAGTCGCGGGCACGGGTGGGAAGATTATAATCGAGATAATGCTGATCGTCATAATATATGATGCTGCTTTGATCTACCCTACCGGTGGCATCTGCAGTAGCCGGAGAAAGTTGGTGGTAGGAGGCATTGATAATGTCGGTGCCATATGCTTTATACAGGTAAGCAAGATTATTACCATTTTCTACCGATTGGGTCGTGGATTTGCTATAATCAAAAATGTTTCTGGCATTCTTGATAAGGTTGTTATTGGTTTTATTCAGGTTATCATTGATCCTGTTTAAAACGCGGAAATTTCTGCCAACCAGGTAATCTTCCTTTTCCTTTACAATTACAAAATAGTAGTAGCAAAAAATAATGGCAAGAAACACGACTGTTAATACAGACCAGGTTGATGGTAGAGAAACAGGCTTAATAAATTTCATTTTCGCCTTCGAAGCTAATTGTTAAAATACGTTTGCGGACAGCCAATTCTCCAACACGTTATCACCCTATTTCCACAGCGCGTTGAAATTAATAAAAATAAGTTTAAAAAGTAACCTGTTCTGCTGACCTGCCTGACAGAAACACACCTTAAAGTGCCTGGCGCCTGAAATCAGATTGTTATTATTGCAAAAATTACGGGCCAATAATAAAAAAATGCTAAAAATGGTGAGATTTTATGGAGTATTATAATTTTTTAAAGAACTTACAAATTGATTTAACGCAAAACCAATGGAGAAACCAATCCTGGTACTAAAAATCGGCACTGCCTCCATCACCAAAGAGAATGGTGACCTGGATCAGATAACAATGGTCGACATTGTACGACAATTAGCCAGTATCCATAAAAAATATCGTATAGTAATTGTTTCTTCCGGGGCCGTGGGAACAGGGAAAAACCTGTTAAAAAATTACTCCGGAAAAATAATTGAAAGAAAAGCCGCAGCAGCTATTGGCAATCCATTGCTCTTAAACAGATACGCCCAATTCTTTGCACCTTATGACATCGCCATCGCCCAGAGTTTATGTGAACGGCAACATTTTTCAAACCTTACGCAATTCAATCAGCTAAAGCAGACATTTAAAGAGTTATGGGCCAACGAAATTATTCCTATTGCCAATGAAAATGATGTGGTCAGTAACCTGGAGCTAAAGTTTTCCGATAATGATGAATTGGCTACCTTGATTGCCGTTGGTTTCGGCGCTTCCAATTTGTTATTGGGAACCTCGGTGTCTGGTTTGGTTGACAAGGACGATAGTATTATCAGGCGGATCAAAAAAATCGACGAAAGTGTCCTTTCACTCGCTCACAAAGAGCAAAGCGCTATGGGTCTGGGCGGTATGGTATCAAAGCTCACCTTCGCCCGACTGGCAACAAGAATGGGCATTAAAACAACGATTTTTGGAATAAGGGATGAAAACGGCATTATCAAAGCATTGGATGACAAGGCCGGAACACTATTCGATGCACAAAAAGATATAGCCCCGGAAACCAGGACGGCATGGCTAAGTAGTGGCAATCTGGTTACCGGGAAACTGCAAATAGAAAAAAAGGGAGTAAATGATCTCTTAAAAGGAAACAGTCTGAAGGCCATATCAGTTATAAAAATTATAGAGAATTTTGAAAAAGGAGAAATCTTTGAAATACAGAATGGTCATGGCAGCTCGCTGGCCGTGGCCAGGGCTATTATTTCTTCCAAAGAGATCATTGAAAAAATCAAAGATACGACCTTTGAAATTGCAACCAGTCAGGATATTGTAATGTTATAAGGAGGATATTGAAATCATGATGACTACACAAGAAACGATCATTCCATTATTGGAAAAAGCCAATGCAACCGCTCCAGCCATTCAAAAGGCAACAGACGAGGTCAGAAAGCAGGTACTTTTGACACTGGCACGCCTCATCAATGAGCATCGTCCACTAATACTTGAGGAAAATGCCAAAGATGTGGTAAGAATGGAGGATGGAAATCCAAAAAAAGACAGGCTGATACTTAACGAGCAACGCATTGATGACCTGATTGCCGGACTTGAAGATGTCGCTGCGCTTGCCGATCCAACCGGTAAGGTATTATATGAATCAAAAACTGCAGATGATCTGGAAATTAAAAAAATTACCGTGCCACTTGGAACGGTAGGTGTCATTTATGAGTCCAGGCCCAATGTCACTATCGACGTTGCTGCCCTCTGCCTTCGCTCCGGGAATTGCGCGATATTAAGGGGAGGTTCTGACGCGGAATATTCCAACAAAGCTTTAGTCGCTCTGATCCATCGCGCATTGGCCAGTAACGAGCTACCGGAATCGTGCATTCAATTGCTACCCACCGACCGTCAATTTGTAAAGGAGCTGCTGGAAGCCAAAAAATTTGTCGACATCATTATTCCGCGAGGCTCACAGGAATTGATCGACTTTGTAAGAGACAATTCAAAGGTTCCAACCATAGAAACCGGAGCCGGGGTATGCCATACATTTGTGTCGCAGTCGGCACAATTGGATAAAGCCAGCGAAATTGTTGTCAATGCCAAAGTATCCAGGCCATCCGTGTGTAACGCACTGGACACTGTCCTCGTGGAGGAAGCGGTGGCGGCATCTTTCTTACCCCTGATCGTGAAGGGCATGAAAGCCTACAATGTACAAATGTTTGCAGACCAAAAGGCCTTTCCGATACTTCAGCAAGCCGGTTATGAACTTTTAGAGCACGCTTCCGAATCCGATTTCGGATGCGAATTTCTGGATTTTAAATGCTCTGTCAAAGTGGTTGAAAACTTTGAAGAGGCAGTAACACATATCAGAAAGTACTCATCAAAACACTCTGAAGCCATCGTCGCCGAGGATACTGCGATAGTAGAAAGATTCCTCAATGAGGTGGATGCGGCAGCTGTTTATGCCAACGCATCTACCAGGTTTACCGATGGCGGCGTCTTTGGGCTTGGAGCAGAAATTGGGATATCGACACAAAAGCTACATGCACGGGGCCCGTTTGCATTGGAAAAACTGATTACGGAAAAATGGGTGGTTAAGGGAAACGGGCAGGTTAGGGAATGAAAATGGCAATGAAAATTAAAATGAAAATGGGGAATGATAATTAAAATGAAAATACGGGTTGAGCGGTCATTTCTATTTTAATTTTTATTTTCATTTTAATTTTGATTTCTAACTTTCAACAGTCCATCCATTTTTTAAAATCAGGCACCCGGTCGCGGCTCACGATTACCTCCTGGGAAGTTTCAGGACGCAGTGTCAGTAACAGACGGCTATTGAAGTAGGAATTGATCTGTTTAATAGCTTCAACACTTACCAGGTATTGCCGGTTAATACGAAAGAAGTCCACCGGGTTCAACACATCTTCCAGCTGATCGAGGGAATAATCAATTGGCAATTTTTTTCCATCAACCGCCATAAGGTATGTTGTAGCTTCTTCATAATGAAAGAAACCAATGTCCCGCACATCCACATTTTGGTATTGGTCTCCTAATTTTACCAGGAAACGCCTTTTATAGTTATGAGTAATGATGTCATTCATCTTGTCATAGTTCACCTCCTGTAAATGAAATTGTTCGGGGCTTAAGGTTTTAAACTTCTGAATGGCCTTTTGCAATTCGGCTTTGTCAATAGGTTTCAGCAGGTAATCAATACTGTTGAATTTGAATGCTTTTACGGCATATTCGTGATAAGCGGTAGTAAAAATTACAGGGGGTGAATGATCGAGGTACTTTAAGACATCAAAGCACGTTCCGTCATTTAACTGAATATCCAGAAAAATCAGGTCCGGAGGAGAATTACCGCGAAACCATTCTTTGGCCTGACTAACTGATGCCAGCATAGCGGTGACATTGATGTCTTCATCACAGGCCAATACGAGTGATCTTAACCTTTCGGCAATCAATCTTTCATCTTCTACAATTACAACTTGGGTCATATCGCATTGAGAGATGGCAAAATGGGTAATTTTACCGTGAAAAAATTATCATTGCTTTTCACTACCACCTGCTTTTCCGAGTGAATGTTATATCGTTTACAAATATTTTCCAAGCCTATTTTTGTGGAGCTTACCGCCCCGCCCTTCTTTCTTATTTCATTTCTCACCACGAGATAGTCCTCTCCTTCATTGTATATTTTGATAAGCAGGGGTTGATCAACCGAAAAAGTGTTGTGCTTTATCGCGTTTTCGATTAACATTTGCAAGGCCAGGGTAGGTACAAAAAAGCGTGAGGTATCGAGTTTTACGTTGTTCTCTATGGCAATCCCTTCCTCATGCCTGGTTTTTAACAAAAACAGGTAAGACTCCAGAAATTCAAATTCTTTGCTTAAACTAACCATGGCATTTTCCTTGTTATCCAGAATATACCGATACATCCTGGAAAGCTTATTCAGAAAATCAGAGGCAAGGTCCGGATCCCTGTGAATCAAAGTGGACAGTACACTGTAACTGTTGAACAGAAAATGTGGGTTAAGCTGACTTTTTAAACTTTCATATTTAGAGCGAAGCAGTTCCTTCTGCATTTGTGCCTTGTCGCGCTCCACCTGGGAAGAGTGGTTAATATACAACCCGAATACCTTAAAGCCAATGATCATTCCGGTAATAACAAATGCCCTGACTGTTTCTGACCAGAACTCATTGATCATATTCCCTTCTTCGGCACATTCCAACCACACCTTGATATAGTAATTTTCAAAATAAATATATAAAATTATCAATGGGAAAGTAAAAACAATGATGGTTGTAAAAAGCTGTACCAGCCGCTTTTTGCTGACGATTTCGATAGGGTATTTTTTAACAAAATAGTTGGCAATTAAATCGCAAACCTCCCAGGCGATCAACACTACAGCGATTGTCAATACAAACATCACCTTCGCCGGCAGGTCGTAGGTAGTCATCTCCTCAGGCGTTCGGGAAGAGGTAATCTTAAAAAAAAGGTGGATCAGTATGGCTATTCCCAGCCTGCCACTATATTTTTTTAAAGCATTTGCCATGGGTACATAAAAATACGTATTTGGTGTGGGAAATAATCTATCACGCACAAAAAAAGGCAATTCTCTGCCAGGAATTACCTTTAATTATAAATATACGTACAGAATAATTCATAAAACAAGGGCCTCTTAAGCCCGTTGACTAGTTTTGCTCCGTGCCGGCAACAATACTATCACCTACGATCAAAGAAATCACGGAGGAGGTTACTTTTTGGAAGTTTTTGCCTTCGCCTTTTATGACGACGGTAAACTTTCCTTTAGCCACTGCATTATCAGCTTTAACATGCATGGAAAATACATTCTTGTTTGCATCTTTGGGTTCAAATGAGATTTTAATACCCTCAGGTGCCTTGGCCTGCAATCCTCCAAATTCTCTGGAAACATATCTTTTGGATTTTACCAGCCACACATCTGCAGAAACCTCCCCTCCTGACGATACCTCAATTTTGTTTGAAGCCAACCTGATGGCGGCTCCATCCTTTGGCGGCGTGAGATTTTGACTCTTAGAAGGTAATGCTGAAAATAACAGGACGATCACAAAGGCGATAAGTGTTCCTTTAGTTTTCATGGTTTTCTTTTTAAAGGTAATTCTAATCTACATGGCTTAGAACGGAGATTGGCAGATCTCCGTTTTTAATCTTTCCTGAACCGTAGAATAATGCATGCGAACCGGAGAATTGCCAAGTTGAACAGCAAGGGCAAAACAACTGTAACTTCGGGTAAAAGACAGTTAAATAACAACCGTTTAATCTGTGGCAATTTAAAGCAACCTTTCCAGGCCCGCAACAATAAAAAATCTTTCATGTATCCATTAAAAATGAGAGATCATTAGCTTTCTAACAGAACAATTTTGGTGTTTATTTGTCCTTTACTCAAAAAAGCCATTGTTGCAAATGTCAAAATTCATTTACCTGATTTCTCTCATAGCATTCATAACCGGCAATGCACTGGCTCAAACTGGTGCATTAACAGGTTACGTAAGAGATCAAAACACGGGACAGGCACTTACCGGCGCCACCATTGTCATTGCCGGCACTAATCTGGGCGCAGTGGCAGACCTCAATGGATACTATGAAATTACCGGTATCCCAGGTAAAACTTATGTGATTACCGCCAGTTTTATCGGCTATAAACAGCTTTCAAAATATAGCGTGGTCATCCGGTCGGCAGGCAATCCAATGTTAAATTTCTACCTGTCGCAGACCAGCGAAACACTTGAAGATGTAGTAATAAAAGCAAATCCTTTTGACAAGTTGCCTGAAACACCGCTTTCTATTCAAAGTTTATCGGCTGAGGAAATTGCCACCTATCCGGGCGGCAATAATGACATCGCCAAAGTTGTTCAGTCCCTTCCGGGCGTTTCCGGTTCGGTTGGGGGGTTTAGAAACGATGTAATTATCCGGGGTGGGGCTCCCAATGAAAATGTTTATTATCTGGATGGGATGGAAATACCCAATATCAATCATTTCAGCACGCAGGGCAGTGCCGGCGGGCCGGTCGGATTATTAAATGTATCATTTATCGAAGGGGTTACACTCTCTACCTCAGCCTTTAATGCCAAATATGATAACCCCCTTTCCGGTGTATTGCAATTCGACCAACGCATAGGAAACCCCAAAGAATTTCAGGGTAACCTGCGTGTCAGCGCCAGTGAAACTGCGTTGACCCTGGAGGGGCCCGTGTTTAAGGCAGGCAACGAAATTGGCAAAACCACCTACCTTGTGTCAGCAAGAAGAAGTTATCTTCAGTTTTTGTTCAAGGTTATCGGGTTGCCAATTTTACCAGACTACTGGGACTACCAATACAAAATCCATCATAAAATTGACGATTATAATGAGGTGAGTTTCCTGGGAATCGGAGCCGTTGATGACTTCAGCATCAACGTGCCCGACGACATAGATGCAGAGCAACAGGCAACACTGGACCAGGTACCGGTGATAAAACAATGGACGACTACTGCCGGTATTAATTGGAAAAGAAGATTTAAAAAAGGAGACGGCTATATGAATACCATCCTTAGCACCAATATACTGGACAACAATTTTTCCCAATTTAATAATAATGAAAATCAAACCGGCCTGTACTTCAGCAACAATTCGCGGGAGTCGGAAATAAAGTTAAGGTATGAACAGACCCGGTTCTTTGAAGATTGGACCGTTACGGGAGGTTTGACTTTACAGCGAGTTGGATATAACAACAATACTTTAAACCTTGTAGATAATATTACCTACCAAAGCGATATTGACTTTACCAAATACGGCTTTTTTATCCAAACCACCAGAAGCCTGCTCGACAACAAAATGAATATTTCGTTGGGAATAAGATCGGATGCCAACTCTCTAACAACCCAAAACGATCAGCTGATTGCTACACTCTCCCCGAGGGTAGCTGTTTCCTACGCTTTAGATCAGGATCAGCGATGGAATCTGAATGCTTCTCTTGGCAGATATTATAAAATACCCCCTTATACCATCCTTGGCTTTCGCGACAATACAGGTCGTCTAATCAACCAATCCGCGTCGTACATTCGTAGCGATCATGCGGTTATTGGCGTCGAACATTTACTTAATGAATCCACGCGCATTACCCTGGAAGGATTCTATAAAAAATACAACGATTATCCGGTATCGTCGTTGGACGGTATCTCTCTGGCCAATAAAGGAGGCGACTTTGAAGTATTAGGCAACGAGGCCATCCAAAGCACAGGAAAGGGTGAAACCTACGGCATGGAATTTTTGTATCAGCAAAAATACACGAAGCACTTTTATGGTATCCTTGCTTACACCTTTTTTGTAAGCGAATTTTCAGGCACTGATAACCGGCTACTGCCCTCTCTTTGGGACAGTCGACATTTATTGACTTTTACCGGTGGTTACAAGTTGGGGAATAATTGGGAAGTCAGTCTTAGATATCGCTTTGTGGGCAAAACACCTTTTGTGCCGGTTGATCAGGAAGCCACCCTACAGTTTTATCCGGCCGTTATTTTGGATTATGCGCAATTAGGAGAAAACCGATTAAGTAGTTTTAACCAGGCTGACGTAAGGATTGATAAAAAATGGAATTTCAATAAATTAACGCTGGATGTTTATCTGGAAATCCAAAACGCCTTCAATCAATCAGTTCCTGAACCTCCTGACTTCGGCCTTGACAGAGACCCGAGCGGGGCTATTATTGAGCCGCGTTCCCTGGTAGAAATTGAAGATGATAATGCCTCTATTTTACCTATTATTGGCCTTGTACTAAATTTTTAGGACTATCCGGATCCATTAATTTAGTGAAAGGTGTTAAATTCAGTAAGGAGTGATTTTTCAGCACTTGTAATGACAGGCATTATTGGGTTGGCATTTCGATTCACAGTGTACCACCCATCCCCTGGCATCAAATGACATATGGCATGACTCCTGTAATAATTTCAATATTGCTTTTCTTCCGCGGCGTACTTTGGAACGCAATGTGGGATATGGCAGGTTCAGTTGGGCTGCCAGGGACTTTTGTGATCCTTTGTTAATCTCTACCCACTCGAGGATCATCCTGGTCTCGGGACTTAATTGACTTAAAAATAATTTTATGCAAGCAGTAATTTCACCGGTCAATTTTTCATTTTGGTCCACTTCTTCCGGCTCCAGAGCTTCTTCGTATGGGGAAAACCTTCTTTTATTTTTGCGATAGTAATCTATTAAAGTATGATGGGCAATCGTAAAAACCCAACCGCTTATGTTTTTTATCACCGGCTTTTGCCCCTGATGCCTGCTGATTTTCAGGAAGACCTCCTGTACAAGATCCCTGGCATCTTCCTTTTGCAGCACTCTTTGGTTAAAAAAAGAGAGAAGTCGATCATAAAATTCCTTGTAGATATCCAAATTATTCATTTTCCTGACGACGTTTTTTAAAAAAGTAATCCTATTTGATTAAGGACGTAAAAGTTGGGAAATGATGCGTACGCAGTTCCGGAAAATAAAGGAATATTGAAAACTAATTAATGGTCTGACCGGGTGTATTAGAGGTGATCCATCATCTTTTTATCCAACTCCTCATATTTGGATTGATTACTGATAAATTCAGGGACGATCTTTTTCATCATTTTCACCATTTCCAATTCGTCGCCATTTTTGGCTACTGTAATCAAGTTGTCAATTTTGAATTTCACCTCGTTGTAATCTTCCTCTCTGACCTTGGCGATCATTATCTTAGGATGATGGGTAGGAATGGTATTTTCTTTATTATTTAGTAATTCTTCGTAGAGTTTTTCCCCATTTCTCAGGCCGGTAAACACAATATCAATGTCTTTTCCTAATTCCTTTCCCGACAATTGGATCATCTTCCTGGCCAGGTCCACAATTTTAATCGACTTGCCCATATCAATGATAAATATCTCATGTCCCTCACCCATGGCACCAGCTTCCAGGGATAGCTGACAGGCCTCGGGAATCGTCATAAAGTACCGTGTCATTTCCGGGTGTGTTACGGTTACGGGGCCGCCATCTGCCAATTGTTTTTTAAACAGCGGAATAACCGAACCATTGGACCCCAGCACATTGCCAAAACGCGTGGTGATAAAAGCAGTTGTTTTGTCACTTTCCTGGGACAGGAAGGCACTCAGGGACTGCACATAAATTTCCGCAATCCTTTTGGAAGCCCCCATGACATTTGTTGGATTGACCGCCTTGTCGGTAGAAATCATCACAAATTTTTCAGCATTATATTTCACCGCCAGATCGGCCAGGCTCTTGGTGCCACAAACATTGCACAATACGGCTTCGGTGGCATTGTTTTCCATCATCGGCACATGCTTGTAAGCCGCGGCATGATAGACCACTTGTGGCCTGAATTGATCAAAAATGCTTTCCATCCGGTTTTTATTCCTCACATCCCCGATGACGGCAAAAATGTCAATTCTATCTTTATGCTCCTTGATTTCTCTTTCAATTTCGTATAATGGCGTTTCACCCTGATCCAACAGGATAATACATTCCGGATCATGACGAATTACCTGCCTTACAATCTCGCTGCCAATAGATCCTCCGGCACCGGTAATCATTACCCTGCGATCCTTCAGTTGTTCCCGTACATGCACATTATCCAGCTCCACGGAATCCCTTCCAAGCAAGTCTTCAATTTTTACCTCCTTTATCTGCCCTACACTAAGCTCTCCTTTTACCCATTTATCAGGTTGAGGCACACTTCTCACTTTGACATCCAACTTCAGGCATTGATCTACGATTTCATTGGTCCTGTCCAGGGATATTTCCGAAGAGGCAATAATTAATTCGTGGATATCCAGCTTTAATACCAGCTCTGACAGGTCTTTTCTTGGGTTGAATATTTTTATTCCGTTGATGACTTTACCAATTTTCCGGGGATCATCATCCAAAAAAGCAACCACCTTTGAATTTGAGGAGGTATCGTGATCGACGACCTGTTTTGTGATCTGGCCAAATTGACCTGCTCCAAAAATTACTATATTGATACGTTTATGAATCGAATTTGTAAAATAGGAAAATACATATTTTACGATCAAGCGATAGGAAAAGAGGAATATAACCGTATTAAAAAAACTGATGATAATAACGCTTCGGGGAATAATTGAAACATCAAAATTAAGATAGATCAAATTGATAATCAGCGTTATCATCGTGGCCATTGTGGCCATATACACAATTCTTAGGCCATCCTGAATAGTGGTAAAGCGGATAATGCCAGCATAACTTTTGGTGATCAATATGGCTAGCAGCCCACTGCCCATAAACAACAGGGCTCCAATCGAAAAATTCTCAATAAATAACCGCTCGACATCAAAGTCGAATCTTAGCAAATAGCCAAATAGTACTGCAAAGAAAAGGATAACCAGATCAATGAGTAAAATAATCCACCTTGGAAGAATCCGAAGACTTTGTATTATTTTATGCATGCATTATAAATTCATTGCCAGATTACCACATATCAGACATTTTTTCACTTTATAATTAAACAAAACCTTACTTTGGTGTTTTCCCCATCTATTACACGGCCTTCGGCTTAATCTTACCCTGATTTTAAGCATTTGACTCCAAAAGCGTTGAAACAGGCCGAAATAGGAAATAAAGACAATTAGGCTTTGCCAAATTCAGGCATGCAAAATAACCAAAAAATTATAATAAAAATAGTAAAAGTCCATATTATGCATTCGTTAAGTTTTCAAAAACTGTCGAATAAGACCTATTATTTCTGCCTGCTGGGCTGCGGAAAGATTGGTGCCGGAGGGAAGTGCCAACCCATGTTTAAACAACCAATCAGCGGTTCCATTTATATATTGGGGAAAGTGTTTGAAGACCGGCTGCCGATGCATTGGATTCCAAAGATGCCTGGCTTCTATGTTATTTTCTTCCAAATACCTCTTTAAAGCACCGGCCATATCCGGACGGTCAAAAATCAGGGTGGTTAGCCAGCGGTTTGAATAACAGCCAGGCTGCTCTTCCTGGAACAGGACGAAATCCCAGGTTCGGAATGCTTCATAATAGTTGTTGAAAATTGTTCTTTTCTTATTAATTCGTTCATCCAGCAAACCTATTTGACTAGCGCCAAGCTCCGCTGCCAGTCCGTTCATCTGATAATTATAGCCAACATCATGGTGTACGTAGTAAGGTGCTTGCAAGCGGGCTTGTGTGGCCAGATATGCTGCTTTTTCTTTGATATCAGCTCGATTAGTAAGCAACATGCCACCGCCGCCGGTGGTGATTATTTTGTTATAATTAAACGACAATATACCAACATCACCAAAGGTTCCCAGAAACTGCCCCTCATACCTTGCGCCAAGGGAACCGGCGGCATCCTCGATAATGGGAATTTCGTATTTTTGGCACAGTGTCACTATCTTGGCTACTTTGGCTGGCATCCCATAAGTATGGGCCAGCAGTAAGGCCGCCGGCTTTTTGTTTGATGCAACACGCGATTTTAAAATATCTTCTACGATGGTAGGATCCATGTTCCAGGTATCGCGCTCAGAGTCTACTATGACCGGAATAGCCCCTACATATGAAATAGCGTTGATGGTGGCGACAAAAGTAAAAGCAGGACACAACACCTCATCGCCAGGATTCACATTTAAAGCGAGCATCGCCAGGTGCAACGCTGAAGTTCCGGAGTTAACAGCCAGTGCCTGGGTGGCACCCGATCTTTGACATAGCGCCTGTTCAAAGCGGCGGAGGGATTTGCCGGGGTCAGCCGCTCCAATGGCAAAACAATTTGGTAACTGTTTCAATATGGCGGCATCAATATCGGGGGGAGCTAGCTTAATTCTGAATTCTGACATGCCGGTAAATTACGATAGGAAAAATTCGGGATAAACTTTTTTAATGATCAAATTAACGCCGGTGATTGCCGTATATAGTAACTTTTTCAAAGACTCTTATGATTTATTCCGTTTGCTTTTTGTAATCAATCAGCGAAATTTCAGCAGTTTCCTTTCGCGGCTGCAGGCATTGCCAAAGTGTCATCACCAGGATTTTCATATCTAATAAAAACGAAATGTTTTTCACATACGTCACGTCAAAAGCAAGCTTCTGAGACCACTCAATGGCCTTTCTTCCATTGACCTGAGCCAAACCGGTGATTCCTGGTTTTACGTGATGCCGCCTTTTTTCCTCGTCACTGTAATAGCCAATATATTCCGGCAGCAGTGGTCTGGGGCCAACAAAACTCAGATCATTTAGCAATACATTAACCAGCTGCGGAATTTCATCTAATGAATAAACGCGCATAAACCTGCCCCACCGGGTCATAACCATGGGTCTATGGCTTAATGGATCCTCGATGACCTGCCCGCTCTCCGTATTTGCGTCTAAAAGCGTCTTAAATTTATATATTTTAAATTCTTTTTCATTGTACCCTACCCTGCTTTGTACAAACCAGACCTTCCCGCGATTCACGATAGCGGTCACTACTGCCAGCACTGTGAAAACCGGCAATAATAGGATAGACAGTAACAATGCCATCAACAAGTCAATAATTGGTTTGAATAATCTCACATACATAGCGGCAACGGGCCGGCAACTTACCTGATCAGGTAAAAATCGCCTTGATAGTCAGCAATATAATTTTTAAATCCTTAAAGAAATGCCGGTTTTCAATATATTTTAAATTTAGCTCCAGCTTTGCCGGCATTATTTCATCGATATAAAGCTTTTCCGGATCATCGGCATTTTTAAGCAACTCATTTTCGTGGACATATTGGATCGAGGCAAAATCGGTAATGCCAGGTCTCACAGACACAACCTTCTGCTGACGCTCGTTATACATATCAACATACTTCCTGACCTCCGGTCGAGGCCCTACTACGCTCATATCGCCAATGATGACATTAAAAAGCTGTGGTAATTCATCAACTTTGTACTTCCTCAGGTTATAGCCGACCCGGGTAATCCGATTATCCCGATGACCTACAGTAAGCAATCCCTTTTTGTCGGCATCGGTGTACATTGTACGGAATTTAAACAGCTTAAAATCCTTATTTTGCTTGCCTACTCTGGTTTGCAGGTAAAAAACCGGCCCTTTTGAGTCGAGCTTCACCATAATAGCTATGATCAAAAATACAGGAAGCAGCGGGATTATCAGGATCAGCGAAAATAAAATATCGAATAATCTCTTTAACATACTATTTTGTCGTAAGCTTGAATTACCGCATTGGCCACCGTCTCAACCTGCTGGTTGCTCAGTTGAGGGTAGATAGGTAATGAAATTTCACCTTTGTATTGTTGATAAGCGCTGGCATAATCCCGGATATCGTATCCTTTGTTCTTGAAAAGTGATAAAAGTGGCATCGGCACAAAATGGACATTTACCGCTACTTGTCTGGAAGAGATATCGTCAATCATGGCATCTCTTTGTGCCTCGGAAATATTATTGACCCTCAGCGCATAAATATGGCAGGAAGACAAGGTGGTATCATTTTTATAAGGTGGCAGTATAGCCCATGAAAACCGGGAAAACAGCTGATTATAATGCTCAAATACTCTTCGCCTTTCCTGCAGAAGTTGTTCATCATACTTTTGAATTTGCACCAGACCTATAGCTGCACAAACATCTGGCATGTTGACCTTTAATCCCTGACTTACAATATCATATCGCCAGCCTCCCGCCTTGGTTTTTGTGAAAGCATCCTTTGTCTGGCCATTGAGCGAAAATACCCTGAGAAAGTCATACAATTCCCCGTTGTCAAACGGTTCGGGAAGATTCAATGCGATGGCTCCGCCTTCGGCAGTGGTCACATTTTTGACAGCATGCAGGGAGAATATGGTCACATCGGTCAGACTACCACAATTATTTCCCTTGTATCGCGCTCCAATAGAATGAGCGGCATCAGCCATGACAGCAATTCTGCCTAACTTTTGCTGCAGGTCATTGGCCGGTCGAAATTTGTCAATAACGGCCGGCTCTTTTACCAAAGCATTGATCGCGTCGTAATCGCATGGCCAGCCCGCTATGTCTACCGGTACAATCACCTTTGTTTTTTCGGTGACAGCTTCCCGGATTTTATCTACATTAATATTAAAATCATCCTTTACATCAACCATGACAGGAATCGCCCCTATATTCATCACAGACAGGGCGGTGGCACTGTAAGTATAGGCAGGTACAATTACCTCGTCGCCTTCTCCAACCCCAAACCATCGCAACATTAGCATCATACCGCTGGTCCAGGAATTTACGCACAACACATTCGGAACGCCAACAAATTCACCGATTTTCTGCTCCAGCGTCTTCACTTTGGGACCGGTGGTAATCCATCCTGATTTCAATGAATCAACAACTTCATCAATCACATCCTGGTCTACATATGGCGGGGAAAATGGAATCATATTAGTATTTAAAATTTTTCAAAAATTCGATTTGTAACAAGTCTTAAATATATCAAGAAAATGGACAAAAAAAACTTTCATGTGCCAAACTCATCATAAATTGATCTGCCTGACTGTCACCATAGGCATAAACCTTCTCAAAAAGGGATAAATCATATTTTTCCCTGATTCTTTTAACCTTTTCTTCCCCATAACAATTGGGCCTTTCGAACGCGCCGGTGAACAACCCATCGGAAAACGCCAGTTCGGTAGATAAAAACTCCAACCCAAGCGCATGGCACCAGGCCTGAAACCATATTTCCACAGAAGCACTCACAATAACTACTTTATGGCCTTGCTCTAAATGCCAGTTAATTCTGGTCAGGGCACTTTCATAAACTATGTCAGGAAGAAGTTCCATCGCAAACCGGTCACCCAGCTTTTGAAGCCGCTCCTTTGGCCAACCCCGGTAAAAAAATGATAATACTGCTAACTTAGCTTTCGAGTTAGGGATAATTTTTGCTTTGTAAAGGATTAGTATAGGGGACAATAACCCAAAGTTTAAGAAGAATCGCCATTTCCCATGGGTAAATTTCAAGAACTCAATAAAGGTATCTTTTGAAGTAATCGTATGGTCTAAATCAAAAAGTGCTATTTGTTTCATAAATGTCAATTTGGGCCGGCCAATTTCATTTCCAATAAATCACGACCGCAAAAAAAACTATCCAGGCAACAATAGTCAACTGGATAATTTTATCCCTGTATAAAATTTTAGTAGGCGACCCGCTTAACCTGTAAACGAACGATAGCTGAAGGTACCGCAACAAACCTATAAGCACGAAAAAAGAGCTTCCGTAGATGTAATCTGATCCAAATCCCTGCACTACATCTTCGGAGATGGTATACATCATGTAGCACACAAAAGTCACAGTAGCCAGGAAACCCATGCTGATGTCTATGAAAGTCAGGTTATATCCCCTGATTGACTTTCTGAGCGATCCTCTGTGTTGAAGTATGATAAACTCATCTCTCCGCTTAGCCAAAGCCAGGATCATCGACAATAGAAAGGTCATCAGAAAAAGCCACTTAGATACTTCTACACTGGCCAGGATACCACCGGCTATGACCCTGAGCAAAAATCCTATGGAGATTAGTGTAACGTCCAATATAGCTATTCGTTTTAACCGGAACGAATAGGCAATATTCATCACAAAATAGAAAAGTACAATGCCAAGAAACCAAGGAGATAAGGTAAACGCAATGGCAACTCCTGACACAAATAGTATGGCGCCAATAGCAAAAGCCAATGGTAGCTTAATCGCTCCGGAAGCCAACGGCCTTTTGCACTTCTCAGGATGCAGGCGGTCTTTTTCAATATCTGCATAGTCGTTGATGACATAAATGGCGCTGGCAACAAAACAAAAGCTAAAAAAACCGAGCAACACGTTTGTCATGGTAGGCCAGTGATAAAACTGTCCCGAAAAGAAGGCAGGTGCAAAAATGAAAAAATTTTTCACCCATTGGTTTACCCTGATCAGTTTAACGATTTCCTTCATCTGTTCATAATTTAAATTTATTGGTCAGATGGAACCGTTGATACCTGCTATAGCCTTCTCCGGTCTCTTACGCTAAAGCTTTATGCGAACGCGGTCAGCGCAGGCACATGGCAGTGGACTTAGCAACACGAGGTCTGTTCAATATTTACACCAGGCATGTCGGTTTCACGAATTAACAAAGCATGAAGATTTTAAATATTTTAATATCACTTCTTATTCAATTTAATGTTTTGGGTTTTATCAGTTTACGCGATAATCCCCACCAAAATTCAGCGGCCGTAATAATATATAAGACCCTCACCGGAAATAGATAGCGAGGTTCCATATAGGTCAATGCATAAAACCCAACAAATGTTAAAAACAATACAGGTATCAACCAGTAATCGTTTAAAATAATTTTTCTGTTTTTCCAGATAAATCCGATAAAACCGATAATCAGCAAAAGGTTAACGGCATTCACCAAAAAATGAAAGATAAAATAGCCGGTTCTGCTCTTTAGCGGGCCCAGGCTGAAATTTTCGGGCCGAAATGAATTCACAATAAAGACATTGCCGTAGAGTGTTTTGATAATGAATTGCTTTAAGGTCATCGCGGGATGGGAAATATAATCATTTATTACCCATCCATTGAAAACCTTATGAAGCGGTCGGTCCGGCCTGTCATCCGCCTCGCTGGAAAGGGCCCGTTGGCTTTTCAGCCAATGCTGGTAGTCCTGGCTATCTCCCCGTATATCTCCTTCCCAAAACCGCCAATCCCAGGGTTCGTCTCTAAATTGGAACCTCCCCAAATGTAAGACATAGGAGCCATAATTGTTGTGGTAATTTTTTCCTTTGTTTCCCGGTAGATGATTCAACGTCATTCTGAAAACTATCATAAACAACCCAATGAGGAGACAATATATCAACAACCCTTTTCTCAAGCCAGGCGCTTGCTTTACCCTGATGGTCACCAACAAGAAAAGAAGGAGCACCGGTACGATCACCACAAAGTTTAATCGCGCTGACATCAGCGCCAGTGACCCGAGCAAAAAGTACCACCACGCACTCGAATTGAGGGGCCTGTCAGGCTTTCCGCTCCATTTCATTCCTCCATACAATAGTAAAATGAAACTGATATAGACCATGCTTTCTCCGTTGATTCCCATGGCATAATAAATGTGAATAGGAAAAATTAACATCAGGATCCCTGAAAAAACACCGACTTCGCTGCCAAAAAGTTGGCTCGCAATTCTTTTCACGATCAAAACCGACAGCACCATAAAAATCCCATTCCAGAGAATGCCGGCAAGCCAGTACTGTTGCCTATCGCCGGAAGGTCCTACCAATGCATATGGGACAAGATAGTAGACGTTCGGTCCCGGAGCCTTTTTGATGTAAAAACTATGCCAATGCCCATCGGCAAAAATAATATTGACCCAATTTTTTGTTTCCCTGTGAAAATTCTTGTCACCGAATTTTTTTGGCTGAACCGGTGAAAATATAAAAAGCGTGAAAATCAATAGTGTGACTATTCCTAAAACAATATCTGCTTTATCAATTTTTATTTTTTTTAAAAATCTTACCATAATTTGAGGTAGACCATTGCAAAATATGTTCTGTGAGTTCCAGCTATCGGTAAAAAACAAAAAAACACTCCCTTAATCCGGGAATTTATCCCTGCACCAGCAAAAAGTACTATAAATTTCCAAATTAAGATGTTTTCGGAAATTATAATAAAACTTTATATTATCTTTTATTAAATAAAACCGGTTTTAGCGCAATTCTCCTGTTGCCCTGCCTCTATCCTTTCTTCAAAAGCCCTTTCAGAAAACCGGCTCCATATGACACATGTAGTGTAGGATAAACCAGCAACGCCGATAATTTCACCTTCAGATTGCCTTTGGCCTTAAAAGAAAAAATAAGATCCAAAGACAAATATATCGCCAGCGGGACCAGCCATAGTAAGGAAAAAAAAGCCAGTGGCAGGGATAGAAAATACAGGAGAAAACAGCTGGGTATCAGGTGACGCAGCTTTACTTCTGAATTCACCTTCTTCAGGACCATCGGTTTGTACAAACCATACTGAAAGTACTGTCTGAACAGGCCTTTCACATCGCTTCTGGGATAATACCATAATTTAATCTCTGGATTCTGGTAGATCTTTTTGCCTTTACTTTTGGCGCGATAGTGAAATTCATCATCCTGATTTCTCACCAGTCTCTCGTCAAACATGCCAACCTCGGCAAATATCTCCTTCTTCCATGACCCAAAAGTGACGGAATCGCTATATCCCTCGTACGTTATATTATGCACCTGACTGTTCCCTACACCAAACGGCGTGCAGATAGCATGCGCTACCGCGCATTGGAAAGGCGCTTTACAAGCCGTTCTTGTCGGTCCGCCTACAATATCTGCGTCGACTTTTTCAAATGTCTCCATGACCTTTTCAAAATAATCAGGTGCATATTTTGTATGGGCATCCAACCTGACAATCCGGTCCGCTGCACATAGTGGAATGGCCTTGTTCAATGCAAAAGGTACAATCTTTTCAGGGTTATGAAGTAAATGAATGTTTGGATGATTTTTCTGATAGTCTTCAATGATGGCAATTGTACGATCTTTCGAACCACCGTCTACTAAAAATAATTCCTTGTCCGCCGGATTGGCTGCAATAAAAAAGTCCAGTAAACCTTCGATATATTCTTCCTCATTAAAACATGGGCAAATTACACTTAGTGTCATCTCAGAAGCTTCTCTCTTAGTTTTAGATAGTTACTACCAAGAGAGTTTTTCAGTAACTTTTTTAGATTCCAATACAGAAACTCTCTTGCAAAAAATACGGGGTTATGATTTATAATTTTTGCGGCCTTCGCCGGGATGTCATTTTGTTTAATACTGTAGCGCCCGACTATATAGCAATCGCCTAATTTTGTCACTTTATTGGTAGGCTCGGAAGTAAAGAGTATTTTAAAGCCGGTCTCCTCCGCGGCCCTGGCAACCTGCTTTGAATAAAATCCTCCAGGTACCGACGCGGTGAGCACCTCCTCCCCCACAATATCACTTAAAATATCCTTGCTGATTTTCCATTCCTGCAGCAACTCCTGATAAGAGAGGTTGGAGATAATTTTGGGATGTGAATGTGAATGAGAGCCAATGATATGACCTCTATCATGTAACTCTCTGACTTCGGAAGCTTCCAAAAAACCGCTGGTACCCAGGTACTTTGTGGCAATAAAAAAAATACCTGCAGCCTGATGCCCTTCCAAAAGCGGCGCTATGCGACTCAAAAAACTCACCCCTCCGTCATCAAAAGTAATTAATCGCAACACCTGCGTATCGACATCTCCCCTGCTTAGAAAATCCTTCAATGCTTCTGCCTGTCCTGCCAGTCTGGGGGCTGCTACCTGCAAATGAGATTTGAAATCCGGCAAATTCAATTTATAGGAATCCGGCCCACTGCCATTAAATCCACTTTCACTAAAGTGCTCATTTTCAATTACGTCATGGTACAGAAGCGCTGTTATTCTCATGATGCTATTCCCGTTTTCGTTGCCATTTCCATCGTAAAAATTTAGTAAGCCTCGGCTGACCCCAGACATTTGACTTCCTGGATTTGTCTACTGTCAAAGGCACCGCCGTACCCTGATATATCTCGTTTATTTTATCTTTAATCCCTTCCAGGTTGTCAAAAACAACCCTACTCTGGATAGTAACATGAGACTCGCTTACAGGATCGTAGTCATAGGTGAAATAACCGTAAATAGGACCCGTGTCCACACCTTTATCAATTTTGAGCATGGTCATTCCCACATTGTCATAATCCTTGTTCATGATAGCCCAGAAACATCCGTGGGCATTTCTGTACTCCGGACATATGCCGGGGTGAAATACATAGGTACCAAATTTTGGGATGGAAAAAATCCTTTCGGTAAGCAGAAACTTACACCTGGCAATAATAAAGTCAGGTTGCTTGCTTTCGATAAACGCCTGGGCAGCTTTGGCATTAGGTGTGGTAACGGTAACCTGGTCAATCTGACTGAAATCAGGCTCCCCATATTTGGTCTTTACGTCACTGAGTATAGACTGCTCAATTAACCGGTCCTTGCTTTGGCTGGTAAACTTATAGAAAAAACGGAAAAGCAAGACATCTATTAGCCCCCAAAACCCACTTCGCTTCATCTCCTTTTTAACCCTTTCCATTTTCTTTTGCTTTTTTTCCTCTATAACCACAATACCGGCTAAATCGGAAAAGGCATTTAACCAGGCAGCAATCCCCTTGAAGGATAACACAGAATCTTTATGACATATTAATACAATCTTCATTGCCCGGTAGTTTTAAGCTTCTAGTTCGGAGAAAAAATGCTGAATTTTGCCATTGGCTTTTCTAGCTATTTTATCTACATAATTGATCTCTATATTCAACCCTGGTTCCAGGTACATGGCCATTTTTTGGTGAATATCCTCAATCTCCTCTTCTGAAAGTTTTTCCGTCGCCACGACGTCCAAAACAAATGTGTCAAGCCTTGTTTGCCTAACCACAAACTCCCGTAAACACCCTGTGGACTCCAAAATACTTCTGGAAACATAATAGAACGTAAATCCTGCCGCCACCTTACCGGAGGGAAGTTTGACAAAATCATTTACCCTTCCATTAATCCTGCTGATGATCTTGCGGCCGTCGTCATTCACATCAAAATCTACTGAATCGCCAATGCTATACCTGATAAGGGGAAAAGCCTTGTTGAATAACGAGGTGCAAAGCAATCGCGTCGTGCCATCCGGCGCTGTCACATTTTCAAAAAAGGTGATTTCGTCGGAGCAGATCATATCACCATTTGGAAATTCAAACCCCAGTACACTTAATTCCGAAGATCCGTATTCTATGGCTACCTTGATGCCAAATGCCGCCGCTATCAACGCTTTATCCTCATCGGTGCACAACTCTGAGGTAACAATACACACCTTCAAAGAAGGGCAAATGTCTTTTAAAACAATCCCTTTTTCCTTAAGAAATCTGGCAAAATAAGCGATAGAGCTGGTGTATCCGTAAACATATTCGATTTTGTTTTTCCTGAAAGTATTGACAAAGCCCTCCAGTACTTTTTCGGATAAATCAAATACCTGGAATCTGATTCTGTTCGACAGCCTGTCTTTTAATTTTTCAGCCAGATAGGATTTCTTATTAAGTGGTATTCCATAAAACCGTACCTGCGAAGAGTTTAATCGAACCCCGTGTTGGCTAAAGCGGTGCTTGATCAAAGCCCAGGCCAGCGCATGTGAGAATTTATCCTTCGCAAAGAAAAAAGGATGTCCTGAAGATCCCGACGTATTTGACAGGTACACATTTTTTCGGTTGTAGCCCTCGGCCATCATTTCTTCGATGGGGTTTTGAAGGTCCTTTTTGTTAAGTACCGGAAGGTCCTCCCATTTTTGGGGTTTCTGCGAGCCAACTATCCTCTGATAAAACGGATTGTTGTTATAATGATGGTTGAATATCTCCCACTTCTTTTTTTCCTGCCATTCATACAATGCTGTCGGCGGAAGGTCGATAATAGATTTTAAAAATTTTTCCGCCTTGCCTAACTTAAATCCCTGAAGTTTTAACGTCAGCTCAAATATATTCATGTGATCCAGAAGCTTTTAACTTTTCCTTAAGCGCTATACGACTTATCAATGCATCCCATTGCCCCTTAATGTGTTCCCAATCAAAAGATTTACCTTTTTCAATAGCTGTCTTCGAGATGCTTTCCGCCAGTTCCACGTCTTCCAATAGCTTTTTAATACAGGAGACCATGGCCTGATCATCATCCAGGTCGACCAGCATGCCATCCACTTGATCCTTTATTAAATAGGGTAACCCACCGGCGTTGGTTGACACCACCGGAAAACCCAGGCACATCGCCTCAATGATACTTACCGGTAAATTGTCAAAATTGGTGGTATTTATGAATACATCATACCCATCTGATAATTTTATCCACGCTTCCTTGCTTAGCTTACCGGTCAGTGTCAGCTTTTCACTTACGCCTAGTGACGCTGCCAACTGTTCAACACTTGCCTTGCTTCCATCCTTATCGGGCCCTACCATGCACAATTCAATTTCAGGATAATCCTCACTCAGTGCTTTTAGTGCCTTAACGGCCATTTCGGGGTTATAAATTTTATGGAGGGATCGTACATAAAGTAATTTAGGACGTAATTTTCTTCTAACAGCAGAAGGATAATTTTCGGTATCAATATAGTTCGGAATGTATTCTACTTCATAGCCATGTTTCCGAAAGGCATCCATCAGGTAATGTGATGGAGAAATGTTTATGGCTGCTTTTGCAAAAACCATCCGGCTAAGCTTTGGCGAATTTTTCAACCGGTCGGGCAATCCTCCACCATGCAAAATGGGAACGTAGGGCAACTTAAAAAGCTGACAAGTTAAGGCCGCCACCAGTGTATAATAGAAGTTGCTGGTGCTGTAAGTATCGATAAAAACCAGGCCTATCTTGCGCCTGTTTCTTATAATGGCCAGTACAGCATCAAAAAACCTGATGATCTTATTTTTTTTGTCGGAAACCAACAGGGTATCGAACTGCTCTTGAAGTTTAGCTCCCAGGGTCTCTACATTTGTAGGCGTAACACCGTGTTTGCTAAGCTTGTTCCCGATGTAAAGAATCATCCGTCGAGGGTAATAAATGAATAAAAATCAGACCATAAAGAAATCCGGGCATAGCCAACCTCATGGCGCCGTGTGTCATGGTCAGAAAGCACAGTATGGTGAAAGCCGCCACCAAAGGTTTTGTGATATCATTGGCCGACCAGTAGTAGATGGGCGGGCTGGCGATAATTATGATCAAGGCTAAAAGCCCATAGATCCCATGTTCTGCCAACAACCTGCTAAATTCGGTATGGGAAGCCTGGTATTTTTTTCCCTGTTTTAACCGGAAATGTTTCCCCATACCCACACCTGCTCCCAGCACGGGATATTCTCCAAAAGCCTCCAATTCCGACAAAAGTATTTTTAACCTACCGGTTGTAAAATCTCTTTTCTTTCCTTTGGTTGACGACTCATTGGCATAGCGTCTTTTCAAAAAACCACCTGTCAGGCTATCGGTGTAGCTAAATACTGCTGTCCCCGCAATCAGCGCCAGTATGCCTGTTACAAAAAGCCTTTTAATCAACTGTGGATTGTTGGCCTTGATGGCAAAAATGAAAATGGCCACAAAAAGGGCTCCAACGGCTGCGATAATACCTCCCCTGGAAAATGTCAGCAGGCCACGTATGCCAAAAATGGCAATTATTCCTATATCAAGTGCTCTGTAGCCCGTAATTTTAAAATCCATAAATATCGACAGGCCCACAATAAATATACCCAGCCCCAGCATTGTGGAAACCTGGTTGGCACCAAATCCACCGGAAAGTTTTGCGCTGGAATTCAAGGTAAAGGTGACTTCACTCAGATCAGGCGTTTTGAAGAAAAGCACGATTGCTGTAGCAAAAATTGGTAGTACAAAGTATAACAGCAATTTATTCAACTGTTCCTTGGTAAATTCCCTTTTATAGAAATATACCCCCGCGGCCACCAGGCTCAGCGGACCGGAAAAGTTAAATAATATGTCTTTACGGGCCGCTGTTACGGTCTCGAATTCAACCACGGTAAGTGCCGGCAACAGCAGCAGAAAAAACACCAGAAAATGTCTGGGAAACCTAAAGGGACGCTCTTCGGCCAATAATCCGGCTACCAGTAATATGATAACACCGTACTTCCCGCTTTCATAGGTCAGACTGCCCTTGTTCATCCGCAGCAATATCTCTATGCCTACCCAGTATGCGGAAAAATAAGCCGCTTCGTTGTTGACATTATTATTTTTTAGAATGAAGTAAAGGCCAACTATCATCACCCCCATACCCCATGCCATGCAAAAGAGGGAAGATTGTATTGAAAGGTATCCCATTACTGCATGCAGCGCAATGATTGGTATGATGTGGGATTTATCTTCTTTCATGTGTTTATAATTTATTTTCATTGGCCACATGGAACCTCGCATACTATTATCATTTCCAGTATCGATTACGTCATGCTCGGTTTCATCTGTTTGTCATAATTTTTTATCCGTCAGGGGAACCTTTGATGGTAAAAATAATTATGTTGGTTTCATATGGCACAATATTCAAAATTATTTAAAAATAATTTTGCTTAAACTTACCAAATAAATTACACCTCCAAAATTAATAAAAATTGTAAGGGGTAATAACTTTACCAGCCATAATTAGTTCAATCCACTTAAAATATCCCTGTTGATCCGTTCATTATAGTATTCATAGGTGAAATTGTCAGTGATTTCATTGACACTCCGGGACATAGCTTTCAGTTCATCCCTGTGATCGAGCATCCATGATAGCTGCTCTTTTATCTCCGCCGGTGAAATATCCTGCAACAACAAGCCATTTTTGAGGTGTAAAATATATTGACCGATGCAGGACAAATCCGATACTATCGGCACGCAGCCAAAGGCGGCCGATTCTGCCAGCACCTTTGGAAATCCTTCGGATAATGATGGCAAACAAAAAATGTGTGACTTGCCATATAATTCGTTTAATGCATCCCTTTTAAGCGGCCCGGTAAAGACATAATCGACCTGTAGCATCTCTCCTGCCAGTTGCTCAAAATGCGTTTTTTTTACCCCACCGCCAACCATATAGGCAGTTCCGAGGCCATCGCCTTTCTTAAATTGTGCCAATGCCTCCAGCAGTCTGTCAAAACCTTTCCTCTCCTCAATTCTTCCAACAAACAATAAATTCAAATCCCCTGAAAAAGATTTGGTGGCAGCTATATCTTTTGCCTTTTGTAACTCGGCGTTTGTAAAACATGGGTTTTCAAAGCTCACTAAATGTTTTTCCTGGTTTGGCCAGCGACCGTTAATAGTGCCCACCACTTTTGTGTTTTTCTTCAAATAATTCTTTTGCATTTTATAAGAGAAAGGCGGATTTTCCAGGTCCCAGTTGCCGGCATATTTATACCAGTAAACCGGTCTGGTGACGAAATTAGCGATAATCAATGTAAAAAACGCAGGGATGGAAGGCCCCCTCGCATGCACGACATCGCATTTTTTGATATGCCTGTAGACACGATAAAAGTAGGCGGGTATTTTCCAAAGAATTTTCAATTTCTCCATTAATCCCTTGCCACCAATATTATTTAGAAAAACAAATTTCACCTGGGCATGCTTTAGTGTTACAGCACTGTCCTGGATCTTATCGTTATCATGCCGAAAACCGATCCAGGTGATCTTATCGAAAAGCGGATAAAAGTTATCGATTTCTCTTATGACCGGTTCAAAAGCCAGATTCCTACCGTCAACACGCCACATTGGCGTATCAGATACAATCAATAGGTCAGGCTTTTTTCGTAGATTTTCATGCATTTTTGAAAATAGTTTTCGGCTGAATAATGCTTGCGATACAAGTCGATCAAATGATGGTACGTTTTCCCGGATAACAGCTGCTCAATACGCTGCGCCCAGGCCTCAACCTCAAAGTCATCCATAATAAAATCCGGGGTCTCATCCTGTAACTGACTGATCACTTCCCCGGTCCGGAAACTGATAAATGGCAATGCCTGGCAGAGGTACTCAATTAATACCAGCGGGCCTGTTTCGGACTTTGCCGTGTGCAGGGCCAAATCATATTTATGCAGTTCCGGTTGTATGTCTACACAGTTATGAATAAAGCTCACTTTATCCGATAATCCCGCCCCCTCAATCATTCTTTTTAACTGATCGTGATAGTCGTGATCCACTATTTGGCCGTAAACCGTTAGGGTTACTGCCCTATCTGTGGACAGGCGATCAGCAACTCTTATGGCAAATTCAATGTTTTTCTCTTTCCTGATGTTAGATACCATGACAAGTTTCACCCCGGTCTTGTCTTTATCAGGCCTGGGTGGTAATTCTTTCCTGATGATAATATTGGAAAGATAAAAGACCTTACTTTCGGGCATTCCCACTTTATCCCTTGCCCAATCTGCCAGTTGGGTACTCACACCTATGTAAGCAACTTTATTCAATGCCAGCTTCAGCGCTCTTGAAACGGATTGATCTACATTTATCTTTCCATAATGATCATGAAAAATAATCCTGGCACGGAATGGAAATAAAAACCTGACAAGCCAGACGTATTTTAAATTGTGCCGCATGTGTACATGCACGATATCATGTTTTTTTGCTTCCTTGCTTAATTTCCGCATGTGGCCGATACTAAATCTTCCTGTCCGGTTCAGGTCTATTTTCGGAATTTCCTTATCCAGATCATTGCGAAGGTCTCCATGATTCAAGATGGCCAGGGTTGTCACGGCCTGACCATTCCGAAAAAGTACGTTAGCCAGATCAACCATAACCCTTTCCGCGCCGCCAGCGTCGAGGCGATCAATTACCTGTAAAATTTTAAAAGGGGGGGTTAATTGAGCCATTCAATTTTATCTCCTTCAAACATCATTTTAGATGATAATTTCCATGCTTTATTTACCTGGAATAAAACCAGGGGAAAAATAAATATACTGATAAACGCTCCCAATAGCAGCATAAGCTTACTTCGCTTGAATTTATAGGGCATGATAGAAGGTGGCACAGAATTTAACAGGGAATAAATGGCCAGTTTCTTGCCAAAATATTTTCTAAATAAAAATAATACACTCGGTATGGGCCTGGGCGCCAGCAGTTTCTTGGGCCTGAAACCATCCCAACTACCCATTTGCCTCAAGCCGCCGCTTGATACCTTCAAATGTATTCTCTTACCATAAGGATTTGAGATACTAAGAAAGCCACTCAGATAAGCCCGTAAGCCAAATTCACCATCTCCCATCCGCTGCCCGTCATACTGGCGGTCAAACAAGCCCACTTTTTCGAATACTGCTCTTTTGATCAAAGCGTTGCCGGAGTCAAACTGGTCGGCCCATCTGAAAAAGCTATAGTTTTCGGGAATTGCCGCCCCTACCGTTGACAGCGATACGCCGGCGGAAATGTCTGCATTAAAGTATTCAAGCGATTTTAAATGCTCTGCAGTCCAGTCAGGGTCTACCCGGGAGTCGTCATCAAACATCAAAATATACGCGCCACCTGATTGCTGGATAGCCCTGTTTCGGGCTAGCCATTGTCCTTTTTGATCCTGAAATATCAGCTTAAGCGGCAGTTGTGGAAACTGATCATAAAATGCTTTATCCGGGTTATCAGTTTGATCGATAACGATAATTTCATAGGGTGGGATGGTTTGATTTCCCAAATCCAGCAGCGCGTCTTTGAGATATTTATACCTGTTTAGTGTGGGTAGAATAATACTTACAGTAGGGCTTTCTTTTAAAATTCGGGCATCGTACGAAGCATAAGCCTCATGTTTATGAAAGGGAGCAAATAAATTGGTTCTCCCGGTTTTTGCCCCTCTGAAAAATGCCGGCAGCTCTTTGAAGGGATTGTGAAAAGTGACCAGTCTTATTATTAGAATATAGATTGACCATGCCGGATTGAAATATTTTCTTACAAATTTGTAATTGTCGGCAAGACTGGGTTTTTCGGTAAGTTTATCGGCACTCAGCGCCTTTTTTTCGTCGTGGGAGATAATCCCCCTGTTCCAGGCCTGGTAGGAAGCATCCAGCAACGCCGCCCCCCTGCTATCAAAAGAATGATCGTATATCACGATCTGCTTTTCATTTTCCTCCAGTTGATCATAATCAAGCCAATAGGGTGTTTTTCCGGCTTCCGGCTTTAAATTAAAATACCAGGTAGGCTTTATGTACCTGGTGAAATGAAAATATTCAAGTAGCATATAAATGACAATAACTATCTGGCCATAACAAACCAACCAAAATTAGGATATTATACAATTTAAAGAAAATATATTACGCATCATGTAAGGATAAATATATTATTCCATAAATTATTGAAATCATGGAAGTTAATTTAAACCAGCCAGGTCTATCCTGGCGGAGAAAGGCCCCAGTATCTTCACCTGATCGGGATAGGTGGTTTTTAGTTTTATAATGTCTGAGCTGGACAGAAACCAACAGACGAACTTTTGGTAGTGAATTGCCTTGCTGATTGCCAATAAAGTGGGTTTATCGTACAATTCAGGTGCTTTGATATGAAATATTTTAACGGTTTCAGCTTCGTTCTCCAACGTTCTGACCTTGTACAGGCTTTCTTTGAAAATGGGATTTTTTTCAGCATAGCCATCACGCAATAAATTGACCAGTAGCAAACTGTAGTCATTATTCTGTAGAATGGGCAGGTTTTCTTTTCGTGCCAAACCGATAATGCTGTCTCTTTCGGCATTCGAATGCTTAAGCAACGCCCGCCATGCGCCACCCAGTAAAACGCCGCCATAACCCCATACGGGGCGCGGTCCCTCTGGTGTAGGAATGGCAAAGCCGCCATCAACGCCCAATTTAATACTGCCTAAACCTATTCTCCTATCAAGTCCCGCATCATTGCCGCTGCCTTTATTTCTCTTATAGCTAACTTCAAAACCCGGCCCCCAGGAGGTATTGGGACTGTGAATTTTTATACCTATTAGCCAGGGAAGCGTCAAAGCCGTTACAAAGACAATGCTCGCTACGGAGACCTTTCTATGAAATAACTTAACCTGGTACCGGTTACTTTCCAGGAAAAAATTAACCCCAAAGTACGCGATGAAAAACAATCCCGGAAATGCCATAATCAGTCCTTTTGGCAACAATGAAAATCCAAAATACAACTTTGGCAAAAAACCCGACAGGCCCAGGAATATAAAAGACCATTGCCGGTCAATCACCAGTCTGATAAATCCGGCTGCCAAACACAACACAAAGACCGGTGTAAACAGGGAGATAGCCACCCCGGTCTGTTGAAGATAGCTTACCTGCTTGTTCCCTAAATAGGCTTTGGCCCATTGAATTATTCCCATAATTCTATTGGGGGCATAACCCGACAGGTATATAAAAAAAACAACAGCAATGATTGCCAGGACCGACCAGCCTCCTAATTTCAGAAGGTTCAGGTAATTCCACAATGGCTTCCCCCAAACAATAAAGAAGATGTCCACAAATATCACAATGCCGTACACCGCAACATCCCATCGAAAGGAAGCTCCCAAACCATACAAAAGAAAAGCACCTGCAAACCAGCCAAGGTGCTGACCCTCTTTTTCAAAAAAACGCCTGGCCATCAAATGACCAGCCAGAATGAAAGACATAGCTAGCGTAGAAGGCGTGTAGATTAATCCAAAAAACAATAGTTCCGGCACCATTAAGGGCAACAATGGTATAAAAAAGAGAAAGTTTTTATGAAGGCCGGAAGGAAGCCACTGGGCTATAAGTTTTAATGTCAGTACAACAAAAAATATCGCCGATAAAGCTGACAGGCCGATAGCCACGAATCGGAGTAACGGTTCCCCTGTGGGTAAAATTCCCAGCAATACGTCCATCATGCCGTGATAGGGGCTGTAGGGTTGCTGAAAATCCGGGTTTCTTCCCAGAGCGTGATAAGCTACCGTGGCTGCATCATCGCCTTCCGCATAAATGAACGTCAGCGCGCACGCATAGACAAGCGCAAAGATTGCTGCCACAGACAAATAGGGGTATTTGTGAATCAGCTTCAGCATTGACTGTAAAATTCATAAATAAGTTTGATAATCAACTCCTGGTCATCCGGGCCTAATTCGTAATAAAAAGGCAGACGCAAAAGGTGATCGCTATAGTAATCCGTCATAGGCAGCTGTCTTTGATCATGTATTTTATGAAAGAAAGTGCTTTTATGCAATGATAAGTAATGAAACACCGCTAATATATCATGCTTTTTAAGATGTTGGATCAAACCCTGACGTTCCTCCTCTGAGCGACAAAGTATATAAAACATATGTCCGTTATTGGTGGCATATTCCGGGATTACCGGCAGTTTGATGTATCCTTCCTCTGCCAATTTGGTCAACGCCTTGTGATAAATAGACCAAATCTCCTTTCTTCTTTGCTGGATTTTTTCCAAATTCTCCAGCTGCGCCAACAAAATGGCGGCGGTCACATCGGCGGGCAGAAAAGAAGAGCCTATATCCACCCAGCCATATTTATCAATTTCTCCTCTGAAGAACGCCGACCGGTTGGTGCCTTTCTCCCGTATGATTTCGGCGCGATCCATGAATTTTTCATTATTAATGACAATCATCCCGCCTTCCCCGGAAATGATATTTTTGGTTTCGTGAAATGAGAAAGCTGCCAAATCGCCAATAGCCCCCAGCGGTTGATCGCGATAATAACTATCAATAGCCTGTGCGGCATCCTCAATGACATATAACCCGTATTTTGTAGCCAGGTCCATAACTTTTTGCATATCATTGGCAATACCGGCATAATGTACGACAACAATGGCTTTTGTTTTTTCAGTAATCAGGCCCTCAATCTGATCAACATCCAGGTTTGGGTTATTAGCGCTACTATCTGCAAAAACAATGCGGGCATTTCTAAGCACAAAGGCATTTGCAGAAGAGACAAAGGTATAGGAAGGGATAATTACCTCGTCTCCTTCTTTTATATCAATTAAAATGGCAGCCATTTCCAGGGCGTCAGTACACGAAGTAGTGAGCAACACCTTTTTAAAACCGAACTTATTTTCAAAAAATTCATGACATTTTTTGGTAAAAGCGCCATCGCCGGAAATTTTGCCGTTCCTTACCGCCTGCTCGATGTATTTGGTTTCTTTGCCTGTAAAATATGGTTTATTAAAAGGTATTTTCATGTGTTAATGATCTTTTTAATTGGTCACATGGAACCGCGAATATTATTATAATTCCCTTTTGTGTCGATTAAGTTATGCTCGGTTTCATGAATAGATTTGGTTGATGGGTGATGGTCCTTTACTGGGGGTCGTAAATATCGCTATCTGGAATCAATTAATTTAGAGGATTATTTTTTTGTATCTGAATGAGACAATCTTTTTTGATAATGAACAGCCCTGACGACAAATTGGCTGACTTTTGAGGATTCTTTCAACAACCTGGAAATGTATTCTCCCAGAATAGAAAAAAACACCAGAAATAAAGCATTATAAAAAGAAATGAGGACAACCAGGGTAGTCCAGCCCTCCGGTGCCTCACCGATAAATAACTGCCGGAAAATGTAAACCATACCTATGATAAACGAGATAATGGAAATAATAAAGCCAAAAACACCAATGGCCCGAAGAGGAATGGCCGAATAGTTAATCAATAAATTAAACGACAGCTTAATTAGTTTTCGCAAATTGTAATTCGACCTGCCATAACGCCTCGACTGATGCTCCACTTCGTGGTTTCCCACGGATCGGGTAACCGTTAACAACATGCCTGAAATATAAGGAAACGGGGTTTTCATAGTTTTGACCTCATCGACAATTTCTTTTTTGATAATTCGAAAACTTGAAAAGCGCAACTTATTCTTAAGACTAAAAATCTTGCGATTCAATTTTCGGATCATCAAGCTTCCCAGGTTTTTGTAGGCCTTATGATTTTTTTCTTCGGGGATCCCGAATACCACATCATAGCCTTCGTTCAACTTCTCGAAAATCGCGGGGATCTCCTCGGGAGGGTTTTGCAAATCGTCGTCTATGGTGATAACATAATCACCACTACAATAATTAAAACCACAAATGACAGCGTTGTGCTGCCCATAATTTCTCAGCAGATCTACAATAACGGTATCTTCCGGATGGGCTTTATGAATGTCTCTAAGCACTGCATAGCTTCCATCGCTACTATAGTCATTTACAAAAATAATTTCAAAGGCATGCCCCATTTTTGCAAACACTGCTGAAATCCTTTGATACAATTCTTCCAGGGATCGCTCGCTGTTGTAAACAGGCACTACTACCGAAAATGCAGGTGTTTTTATTGGCTCCATGTATTACAAAAATCTCTTCGGTATTTTTGACTGTAAGATTAACCAAAATCTTCTACAATTGTTACTTTTTATATCAAACTAAACCAGTCATTTTCCAAGAAAGGCAAAAGTTATTCAAAAACCGGGATAAAAGAGCGCCATAAATCACATGGAACCCGAACTTAGCTTATACTGTTTTAGCGACTTGAAAGCTGATAATTCACAAAAATCCGGCCCGGGATGCAGGAATAAATTATGGCCTTAAAATACTTACCGGATGAATGAAATGACCATTTTAAACGTTACACCGTTGATTACTATAATTAATTTTAAAAATTGCAGTATCTTTTCTTAGTTTCGTATTGAGTATCGATATTAAAACTTTTCCTATGAAAAAGTGTCTTTTGATGTCTGTCACTGTATTGGTGACGCTTAGCGGGATTGCACAATCGCAGAGGAGTTCTATTCAAATAGCCAAATTAAAATATAATGGCGGCGGAGATTGGTATGCCAATAAAACGGCCTTACCCAATTTAATTTCGTTTTGCAATGAACATATTAATACAAATATTCAATCAAACGATAAGGTGGTCGATGTTGGCAGCCCGGAGCTTTTTTTCTTTCCCTACATTTATATGACCGGCCATGGGAATGTCGTTTTCAGCCAGGGTGAAGCGCAGAACCTAAGGAAATACCTGTTATCCGGCGGTTTTTTACACATTGATGACAATTATGGTCTCGACCAGTTTGTTCGGCTCGAAATGAAAAAAGTATTTCCGGAACTGGAGTTTACGGAACTTCCCTATAGTCATCCGATCTATCACCAAAAATTCAAATTCCCGGAAGGACTGCCGAAAATCCATGAACACGATGGAAAACCGCCTCAGGGCTTTGGATTAATATTCCAGGGTCGCTTGTTGTGTTTTTATTCCTATGAAAGTGATCTGGGCAATGGTTGGGAAGATCAGTCTATTTACAATGATTCTGAGGAAGTGCGGCAAAAAGCCCTGAAGATGGGCGCAAATATCCTCAGCTTTGCTTTTACCCAAGATTAAATGCGGAATTCCAGAAGAAATGAATTCGATTAACTAAATTATTAAAAACAAAACTATTATTTTAGTTTGAAAACTAATTATTTAGTTTTACCTTTAATAAATTAAAGTTTAACACAACTAATTCATTACTTATGAAAAGCATTTCTTTCCTTACATTTATTGGTCTCTTGTTACTCTTCTCAGCCTGTGAAGACGAGACAATTAACAATATGGAGGATATCAATGATCAGTGGACTGAAACAAACGCCGAAAATCAGGAGCTGATGGAGCGTATCCAGCAAATCATGTTTAAATACAATGCTCATAGCTACCAGTATACCGGGCCTGAAAATGGTGAGAGTAACGGGGTGGTAGTACTGCTTGACGCCCGGAAACAACCGATAAAAGGCGTCCCCACTCAGGATCTGAATAGAATGGCTTCCGCATTGACTTCGATTCGTATTGTTCAAAAAGACATGGCGCAATTGCAGGATGTAGATGAAATCTTTACGGTGGTAGAGGAGCAGCCTAAGCCCAAAGAGGGCATGGGGCAATACTTTCAATATATTGCGCAAAACTTAAAATATCCCGAACAAGCCAGAAAAATGGGCATAGAGGGAAAAGTATTTGTGGAATTTGTGGTGAACGACTTTGGAGAAATTACTAACGTGAAGGTATTAAAGGGCATAGGTGCCGGCTGCGACGAAGCGGCCAAAAAAGTCGTTGAAAACTCGGCCCCCTGGCAGCCCGGCAGACAAAAAGGTCAGGCTGTAAAAGTCAGGATGGTGCTTCCGATAACTTTCAAATTAAATGATGAAAAAGGTTAAATCTATAAGCTAACTGGTTTGGTGGCAGCATCTTAGCTACGCCTGTATTGGCAGCCAGGTTTAACAGAAAATTGTTACCAGATGAATATTATACCTTTTCTGATAAATCGTTATCTTTAAATTTCAATGCGCCACCAATCATTAACCATGAGAGAGTTAACAAAAGCCGAAGAACAAGTAATGCAAATCCTTTGGCAATTAAAAAAAGGATTTGTAAAAGATATCTTAGCGGAAATGGAAGCGCCTAAACCCGCCTATAATACCGTTTCCACCATCGTAAGAATACTGGAAAAGAAAGGATTTGTAGGATACAAGGCCTATGGTAAAACACACGAATACTACCCATTGATCGCAAAGGATAAATACAAAAACTTCTATTTGAAAAACTTTGTTGGAAACTATTTCGAAGGATCTTTTCACCGCCTGGTTTCCTTTTTTGCCAAATCAAACGACATGGATATTCAGGAAGTTGAAGCTTTAATGAAACTTGTAGAAGATGACATAAAAAAGAAAAAAAATGAATAGTTTAATTAACTATGTTGTTCAGTCAGCTGTCTGTCTTTTAATCTTTTATGCTTTCTACTTCTTTTTTTTAAAAAAAGAAACCTGCTTTCAATATAACCGGGCTTATTTATTCTTCTCCTCGATGCTGGGCCTTGTTTTACCCCTGATCGATTTCTACGCGCTATTTGAATTTTTTGGATGGCAGCAGGCACAAATAATCCCTACTATTTACCTGCCGGAATCAGGTCCCGTAGATAATGGGGTACCGCAACCCACGCAGTATCTATCCATCATAGTGGCAGGTATCTACCTGGTTGGGTTTACTTTTTTTTTGATAAGGTTTCTGATCCAGCTTGTAACCATAAGGGCGATTATTGGTAAAAACCGGTATAACACCAAATTTTGGAATGGCTGTTATTTAATCAATACCGGTGGTAAATTGCCTACGTTTTCATTCTTTAAATATTTGTTTTGGGACAACAGCGCCGGATTTAGCGACCAGGAAAAGTTGCAAATTTTAAATCACGAGCTGGTACATATACGACAAAAACACAGTTACGATGTACTCTATTTTGAAATGCTGCGTGTGCTGTTTTGGTTTAATCCCATCATCAGCCTGTATAAAGAGGCAGTCACGGACACGCATGAGTATATTGCCGACAACGAAGTCATTAAAAATACCAATGTAATTCATTACGGACATTTGATCGTGAGGCAGCTTTTTGTGCGCACGGATCTGGCCATTGGGAGTTACTTTAATAAATCACAGGCCTATCGCCGCTTGCATATGATGAAAATCAACGGTAAAAAAACCAGTTTTTACAAGCTGTTGATCTCATTTCCACTGGTTGTAGGTCTTACATTTATGATGGGATTTAGTATCGAGCAGCGTTCGACAGCCGCGTTTGTTCGTCAGAATTTACCCCGGTTGGGTCTTGACCAGACCACTGCCGGATCCGGCGAATCCACCTCCCCCGGGCAGCCGGAGCAATCCCGGGCTATTTCAGGCTCAGGACTTGAAAAATCGGAGGGAACGGGAAATAAGCGTCCTGGTGCTCCCTCGCTTATCAGGCCAAATGGCCCTGGACAGGATGGGTTGTCACCACAGGGGGCAGATGATAACATTGATACCCCGGGAGCTTCCAAAGATGAAATTTTCACAATCGTTGAGCAGGCTCCGCACCCCATCGGCGGCATGAAGGTGTTTTATTCCTACATTAGCAAAAACCTGAAGTATCCCAAACAGGCAAGAAGAATGGGGATTGAGGGGAAAGTATTTGTGCAATTTGTAGTAGACAGCGACGGTAGTTTAAGCGATATAACCGTGATAAAAGGTATCGGTGCCGGATGTGATGAGGAAGCTGCCAATGTGGTTCGAAATGCGAACCGCTGGAATCCAGGCTATCAGCGCGGAACCCCTGTCAAGGTTAGAATGGTTATCCCTATTACTTTTAAGCTGGATAAGACTTAGGCAAATGATTTTTAACTGTCGACAGCATAAACTCTGGCTTCCACTTACCACCCTTCCCGCTCCTTCAAATTGGTAATATGAGCCAGGTGGTGATTGCCATGCCACGCATACAAGGCAATATTTCTTTTTAAATCAATGGCTTTGCCTGACTCCGGATGAATGAACTCCCGGTTTAAGGCTTCTTCAGACAAAGACCTTAAAAAATAGACCCACCGGGCATGAAGTGCGGTCAAAAAATGTAAGGAAATGGAAACCGGCGCGGCACTTGCATCTGCTAGGGTGGCCCACCGGTCTTCAAAATAGGCCTTAATCACCGGTTTGTCTTCAGTTATAGCCCATTTAAATCTGATATAGCTATTGGTGTGGGAATCGGCCAGGTGATGCACCACCTGCCTCACGGTCCAGCCCCCCTCGCGATAGGGTGTATCCAATTGCTGATCAGTCAAACCTTCTACAGCTTCCGCGATAAGTGTTGGCAATCGCGCAATTTCATTGATAAAATTAGCAACATCTTCTTTCGTTATTGGTTGAGGACACTTAAATCTCCCTATCGGATAACGTAATTCTTCCATATCGACAGCATCGATTATAATCTGAAAATTAAAACACTATGATGAATTTATAAAGTCTACAGGAACGACAAACCCTTATGTTAAAAATATTTCGGTTTGAGTATTTCGTTAATGATTACCGCTTTTTTCAAACCTTCGGGATCTTTTAACATTTTTCTTATCTCAGCGCCATATTTACTGACCCGCGCTTCATCTGCGTCATTAGCTTTAAAAAGAGGCCGGCGAACGATATCTTCTTCGGTTACCTGGATGTTTTGATACGCGTCATAAATAGACGGTGCCTTTTTTTCCTCCTGATAGGTGGTGTCAGGCACATAAGTATGGACCGGTTCCTCATAGGTTTCATAGGTTTCCTCAATGACTTCCTTTGGTGCTGCCGGAGGTTCCTCCTGCGTGAATTCGCGCAACAGATCCTCAAAGCTTGGCCTTTTGGGCATCTGTCCGCCCGTAGACTCTTCTGTGCCTTGATCAAATTCATCCGGAACCGGCGATCCGGGCTGATTTCTTGGGATATTTTTAGACTTTCCCTTCTTTATGGCAGAATATATAAAGTATATAATGCCTATAATAATATAAAATACCGTTGATAAATCGTCCATAGTTAATATCAAATGTACTATGATTCTTATGATAATAAAAATATGTTACTTCTATTTTTGTTGATCTCGCCACTTCAAGCAGGAGCAGTAGCAAGTGCAGAAGGGCAAATAAATATTATAAATATCCTGACCTGGAAACAAATTCATAAAATAATTTTAAATTTGTTGTCTTTGTAATAGAAGTGCTGCATGGAATTAGTCAAATTAGAGATAAAAGGTTTCAAAAGTTTTGGCGATAAAGTCATCATCAACTTTGACAACGGCATTACCGGTATTGTTGGGCCCAACGGCTGCGGCAAGTCAAATGTTGTAGATGCCATAAGATGGGTGCTCGGGGAACAAAAAACCAGGATGCTGCGCTCCGAAAAAATGGAAAACATCATCTTTAACGGCACCAAAAACCGAAAAGCCTTGCAGATGGCCGAGGTGTCTTTAACTTTCAACAACACCAAGAACCTACTTCCTACAGAATATTCACAGGTCACCATTACCAGGCGTTATTACCGGTCAGGAGAAAGTGAATACCTGCTTAACAATGTTACCTGCCGCTTAAAAGATATTACCAATTTATTTCTGGATACCGGCATCGCCTCTAACAGCTATGCCATTATAGAATTAAAAATGGTAGATGACATTCTGAATGATAAAGACAATTCACGACGCGCGCTGTTTGAAGAGGCAGCGGGTATTTCAAAGTTTAAAATCCGGAAAAAAGAGACGCTAAGAAAACTGTCGGGTACCGATGATGACCTGGAAAGGGTGGAAGATCTGTTGTTTGAGATTGAAAAAAACATGAAATCCCTGGAACGCCAGGCCAGGCAGACCGAGCGCTACTTTAAAATCAAAGAGGATTACAAAAACTTCAGCATTGAATACGCAAAAAAATCCTTTAGCAAGCACACCACGAAGTTGTCTGATCTTGAAAAACAAATTGAGGCTGAAAATGACAAAAAAATTAGCCTGACCAGGCAGATCAGTGAGCAGGAGTCGTTGGTAGAACAGGCCAAAGCTGCCATGATCACCAAAGAAAAGACCCTGTCTTCCAGGCAAAAAACACTCAACGAACACGTTAACAAAATCCGGCAATACGAAAGTGACAAGAAAATAAAGAATGAAAGACTTCGCTACCTGAACGATAAAAGCGACAGCCTCAATGAACAAATTGATCAGGATAAAAAGAGTAATGAAAGAGCAGCGTTTAGTATAAAAAGCCTCGAAAAGGAAAAGGAGAGTGCGGAAAAGTTACTGAGGGAGACAGAGAAAAACCTCGAAATCCTCAAAGAAGATCATGACACACACAAAAATAAGGCGACAGAGGTTCAGGAGCAGATAAACGAGATCAATACATTTTACAAAAGCAAGCAGAATGCGCTTTATCAATTAAGCAAATCCCTGGAGATCAAAGAGATGCAGCTTTCCACCTTAAAACAGGAGTTGGAAAGAGCTACCACTGATACTACCGAGCAAAGCGCTAACCTCGCTGAATTTGAAGAGCGGGCTTCCAAACTGGCAAGTGATCTGGCGTCCAGAAATGAAAGATTAACAAAACTAAAAGCTGAAGAGGAAAACCTACAGGCCAGGGTGGATTCTCTGGAGCGAACCATTGAGCAAATCAAAGATGAATTGACGGGACACAGCAGAAAGCTGGATGCCTTGCAAAACGAATATAACCTTACCAAATCGCTGGTTGATAACCTGGAAGGATTTCCAGAGGCCATTAAATTCCTGAAAAAACAAGCCAAATGGGGGAAAAACTTTCCCCTGGTATCAGATATCCTCACCTGTCCGGAGGCCTACAGAATCACCATCGAAAATTACCTTGAGCCTTATATGAACTTCTACATTGTTAACACCTTTGAAGAAGCCAACAAGGCTGTTAATTTATTGAGCGAAGCTGCCAAGGGTAAAGCCAATTTCTTTATCCTGGAAAGTTTCAAAAATTTTCACCCCTCAGCCGGCAAAATATATGACAACGCTTTACCAGCTACGGAAATTGTTGAATTTGAAAGCAAGTATGCTAAACTGATCGCTTACATGCTGGACAATGTTTACATCGTGCCCGGAGAATATGATGTTATTCCCGATATTGAAGACAGCACATTCATCACCAAAAGCGGAAAAGTAACAAAAAGAAAACACAGCCTCTCAGGCGGATCGGTCGGCCTTTTTGAAGGTAAAAGGATTGGCCGCGCTAAAAATCTTGAAAAGCTCAGCAAAGAAATCAATAAACTGTCGGCAAAGATCAACAAAATAGAACAGAGCCTTGAAGAAAAACAGGTCGACTATCACCGCCTGAAAGAAAGCACGCAAAAAGATGAGCTCGAAACTTTGCAGCAGGAAATAAATCTGATCAACGAAGAATACATATCCTTCAAAACCAAACATGAGCAATTCCAGGAGATGTTGAGCAGTAACGCCAATAAGAAGGAAGATATCCTGGCCAGTATAGATACCCTCTCCGAGGAGGTGACTGCTTTAACTCCTCAGGTAAAAAGCGAACAGGAAGCCCTGGCAGATGTCGAAGAACGCCTGCATGTTTTAAATGAGGACCTGACAACCCAAAATGACACCCTCGGCCAAAAGTCATCAGCCTTTAACCAGGAAAACATCCTGTTCCACCAAAGGCAAAACAAGGTAGACAGCACTGTACAGGAAATATCTTTCAAAAAAGATACCTACAACAGCAGTTATGAAAGAATCGGAAAAAATCAATTGGAGCTGAAAAGCAACGAACTGGAGATCAAAAGGCTGTTGGAGACATCGGAGTCGGATGAAGATGAGCTGATTGAGATGTACAACGAAAAGGAAAGTATTGAAAGTGGTGTTGGCGAGGCAGAAAAGGATTATTACCAGTGCCGGGGTGAGATTGACGATCTGGAAAAAACCATTCGTGAAATACAACGCACCAGAGAGACCGGCGATGAGTTGCTGATGCAATTGCAAAATCAGCTTAACGAGACCAAATTACAGCTAAACTCTGTCAAGGAAAGACTTTCTATCGAGTTTGATACGGAACTTGATCAGGTGATCCAAGAGGAAACAGCTGACGAAAAAATAGCTGCTTTAAGTGAGGGAGAGCTGTTGGAAAACATCCAGAAGGCAAAAGACCGGCTTGACAAAATCGGCCCCATCAACCCGATGGCTATGGAGGCCTATGACGAGATCAAGGAAAGGCATGTTTTCATCAGCACCCAAAAGGAAGATCTGCTGAAGGCTAAGGAATCATTATTGGAAACCATCAATGAAATTGATACCGTCGCCCGCGAAACATTTTTAGAGGCTTTTGACAAAATAAAAGAAAATTTTATCCTCGTGTTCAGGTCACTGTTTACTGACGAAGATAACTGCGATTTACGACTAAGCAATCCCGATGACCCGTTGGAATCGGCCATCGAAATCATGGCACAGCCAAAAGGAAAGCGCCCCCTGTCCATTAATCAATTATCGGGAGGTGAAAAAACACTAACCGCTACTTCCCTCTTATTTTCAATTTACCTGCTGAAGCCCGCTCCTTTCTGTATTTTTGACGAGGTAGACGCACCGTTGGATGACGCCAACATCGATAAATTTAATAACATCATTCGTAAATTCTCCGAAGATTCCCAATTCATTATCGTGACCCACAACAAGCGCACCATGGCCACCACCGACATTATATACGGCATCACCATGATAGAACAGGGGGTATCGCGCGTAGTGCCAGTAGACCTTCGGGAGCTTGCCTGATCCGGCCAATAGTCCCGGAACCTTTAAGGATTGTGGTGATTTGTTAATCAAGTAATAAAACAATATATTACCGCATTAATTAACAATTAAACCCGCAGGAAACTACATGCTTGACATCATTATTAAACACATCTCATGCACCAAAGCTACCCGGCGGAGGTGCAAGGGGAGGATTATGGCAAGCATCTAAGGTTCCATCTGATCAAAAAAATCATATAAACAGATGAAAGACGAAGATAAGCCCTACATTAAGCCGGATATTAAATTACCGGAAACCACTGTTAAAGCATTTGTATTAGGAGCGATTTTATCGGCAGCACTCGCCGCCGCCAATGCCTATTTAGGACTTTTCGCCGGATTGACTGTCTCGGCATCCATACCGGCGGCGGTTATTTCTATGGCCATCCTGAAATTGTTCAAGAAAAACAACATTCTCGAAAACAACATTGTCCAAACAGCGGCTTCAGCAGGTGAATCATTGGCCGCCGGCGTAATATTCACTTTCCCCGCCCTGGTATTAATGGGCTACTGGTCTGGTTTCAACTATCTGGAAACGGCATTAATAGCATTAGCAGGAGGCGTACTGGGCGTTCTGTTTACAATTCCACTGAGATCTGCCCTGATTGTCAAACAAAAACTAAAATTTCCGGAAGGCGTGGCTACATCGGAGGTATTAAAAAGTGGTGAGGAAGGCGGAAAGGCCATCAGGTTTTTAGCGATGGGAGCGCTTTTGGGGGCCCTGGTTAAATTATCCGAATCAGGATTAAAAATATGGGACGCCGTCTTTGAAAAAGCCACGCTGGCTGCAGACAAGGCTTATCTTTATTTTGGCATAAACCTCTCTCCCGCCCTAATGTCGGTGGGATACATCGTCGGATTAAGAATTGCCACGCTGGTTTTTGCCGGTGGGGTCATTAGCTGGTGGATAGCTATCCCCATATACCTGTATCTCAACGGCAATCCGGACGGCGCAGAACCCGTAGCCCTGGGGTCAGCTACATGGAGTTCCAATATCAGGTTTTTAGGTGTTGGCGCTATGGTTGTCGGTGGCCTGTGGGCATTGATCAACCTGAAAGGTGCTATCGGAACCGCCTTAAATGCCGGGCTGAAAGCTATTAAAAACAAAACTTCGGAAACCGCAACCACACTCAGGACCGAGAAAGACACTCCTATGCAATGGGTAATAATGGGTGTGGGCATCATGGTTGTACCGATTTTCATCATCTACTTAAGAGAAATTGAAGAAATACCTATCTCAGGTCTGATGGCTATCATTATGGTCATTGCAGGTTTTTTATTTGCAGCAGTGGCAGGTTATATGGCCGGGTTGGTCGGCAGCTCAAATAACCCCATTTCGGGTGTATCAATAGCCACTATCCTCACTTCATCACTGATTCTATTGGCCTTGCTGGGAAGCGGATCTGAAAAAGGACCGGCTGCAGCGATACTAATAGGATCTGTTGTAGCGTGTGCCGCCGCTATTGCCGGAGATAACATGCAGGATTTAAAGGCCGGACACCTACTGGGGGCAACGCCTCAAAGACAGCAAATTATGCAAATGGTTGGTGTTGTCGCCGCCGCCTTTGCCATGCCCCTGATCCTGGATTTACTCAACGAAGCATACGGGTTTGGACCGGCAACTGCAGAAAAACCAAATTCTCTGCAAGCCCCTCAAGCCACCTTAATGCAAAGTGTCGCCGTTGGCGTTTTTGGGGGAGGGCTGCCCTGGGTAATGGTTTACTTTGGTATGGGACTGGCCGTCATTATCATTATACTGGACAAAATGCAGGAAATGCGCAAGTCTGAATTCAGGATTCCTGTACTGGCTGTGGCCGTTGGTTTGTACTTACCGTTCGAACTGGATAGTGCCATCATGCTGGGAGGTGTAATAGCCTGGCTGGTGAGCAGATATCAAAAGCAAAATCAATTGCAGGATGCGGGGCAACACAAGGCCGCCAAACAGCGCAGCGAAAGAACCGGTCTCTTATTTGCCTCCGGCCTGATAACTGGTGAAGCGCTCATCGGCATAGGACTGGCCGTTCCCATTGTGCTCACAGAGTCCGGCGACTTTATGGCACTGACCGAAGAAACCTTCGGAAGCCTGCCCGGACTTGTAGTTATTCTGGCTATTTGCATTTTCCTTTACAGAATCGCCGTGAAAGCTTATCGGACCGAATAAATAATGTTATATCATACTATTCGCATGCTAAAAAAGGGGGAATCACCACCCCCAAAGCGTAAAACGTAAAGGGCCATGCTTCCCTCCTGCTAAAACCATAGACCAGAGAGCATAATTTAAGAATGACCTTATCTTTTAAGGCAATCTGACAGTATACATGGCCGGTTGTCTTGACTGATAAGTTAAATACTACCATTTGGAGATTTGGTTGCATATACTTCTAGGCATCCGTCAATACAAGTAATCATACAGATACGCTAGATGGCGGGAATAGTGTTTTTTACTGAATGAAATAGTTTGATGAAATTATTTTAAAGTCTTATTTGCCATTAACCGTTATTGCTCAAGTTTATGGTCAGTTGAGACAACCAAGTTTACCTTCTGCATCACTCTACGTTGTAAATTGCAAAAGTTAATATATACTATTAGTAAACTTAACAATAATTATTTCACTATTAGTAAAATTAATTTTTAGATTTGTAGCGATTGTTTTTAAATAAAAACCTAATCTTCACCAGAGAATAATTGGTTATACAAAAACTACTATAACTATTTATAATGTCCAATTTATCAGTACAATATCAACTCTTCGAAGAATCTGATAAACCATTCCTTCTTGATGGAAAAGATCACCTGCCCGAGCTCAGTGAAGGGGAAGTGCTGGTGAAAATTTTGTTAGCCACGATTTGTGGTTCAGATCTTCATACTATTGATGGTAAACGAAAAGAGGACACACCTTGCATATTGGGTCATGAGGCAGTGGGTGAAATTGTGGCAATAAATGCCCGGGATGGTTTTTCGTTGGGGGATAGAGTGACCTGGACAATAGCTGATAGCTGTGGCAAGTGTCCGGCATGTGCGGAATACGGACTTCCGGAAAAATGCGAAGCACTATTTAAGTATGGGCATGCCAACATCCACAATGGAAGTGGGCTAAACGGATGTTACGCTTCTCACATCCATATTCGAAAAGGGACACACATGGTAAAATTGCCGGAAATCGTTTCCGATGTAATGGCTGCACCCGCCAACTGTGCTTTGTCTACGATGGTAAATGCTGTTTTACAAATGCGTCGTATACCAAAAAAAGCAGTAATTCAGGGTGGTGGCTTATTGGGAATATATACCTGTGGACTCTTAAAGGAGAAAGGGGTCTCACAAATATTTTGTCTGGAAATAAATGAGAAAAGGTTTCCGCTGATTGAAGGTTTTGGGGGCGTTGCGGTGGACGCAAGAGACATAAAAAAAACCACCCGGTTTATTTTGGACCAGACTGAAAATGGTGTTGATGTTGTTTTTGAAGTCGCAGGTATCAAAGAGCTAATCCCACAGGGTGTTGCTTTACTTAGACCCGGCGGAGAATATATTTTGGCGGGATTAGTACATCCCAATTCCAGATTAGATATCACGGCTGAACAAATTATACGGAAGTGCATTCATATCAAAGGTGTTCACAATTATGCGCCATGGCATCTTGATGAAGCTGTATCATTTCTGCATCGGAATGTAAATAATTTTCCTTTCGATTCATTGGTGAGTCCTCCTTACCAATTGACCCAACTTCAAAGTGCTGTGAATGAAGCCAGAAACAAACACTGGGTCCGGGTGTCTGTCAAACCCAATTAAGTATGGCTGATCAATTAAAGTCTCACCAGTCAGATTTCAGAAAATCCCAATGGCTAATGCTTTTTGCAGTCATGTTCTGCTATTTGTTTTTCTACACAGGCCGACAGAATTTCGGTTGGGCTATTCTTGGTATCAGCAAAGAATTTAACATTTCAAAAGGAGATATCGGTTGGACCGGAGCGGGAATGCTATGGGCTTATGGAATTGGCCAATTTATAAATGGAAATTTAGCCGATAAGTTTGGGGCACGCCGTATGATGGCCCTGGGTGGTTTTCTTTCCTTCCTGATGAACTGGCTGACCAGCTTTGCAACCAACTATTTAATGATCTTGGTTTTTTGGACATTGAACGGATTTTGTCAGTCTTTAGGTTGGGCTCCCGGCAGTCGTCTGGTGGCCAACTGGTGGGGGAAAAACGAAAGAGGAAAAGCATTTGGTTTCTATTTGTTTGCCGCAGGCTGTTCCTCAATTCTCATTTACTTATTGTCAATTATTATATTAGATGTTTATGAGTTGGAATGGAGGTGGGTTTTTCGTCTTCCGGTTTTCTTACTACTATTAGGATGTACGGTCTTCTTTATTGTAGTAAGAGATAAGCCTGAAGATCGGGGGTTTAAACCATTGAATGATGACCACAAACCCGCAGCGTCTGAAGAGGAGGAATATGAAGAAAGCTCTATTCATCGTTATACGGAGGTATTCAAAAATAAGAAATTTATTTTAGCTTGTTTTTCCATAGGTTTTCAAAACGCTGCGCGTTATGGCCTTTTGGTATGGGTACCTCTATATTATTTAGGGACAAAAATCACCGAAGCTTCTAATTTATGGGTTTCATTGGCCTTACCAATTGGGATGGCTCTTGGAACTGTCTTTTTTGGTCAATTATCTGATAGGCTTTTCAATTCCAATCGTTCCAGACCAATTGCCCTGTCAATGACCCTGGCCGGACTTGTCGCATTGTTAGTCTATATGATTCCTAAAGACAATGTTGCAGGTGGGTTGATCCTTATGTTCCTATCCGGATTTTTAGTGTATGGCCCGCAATCCTGCTATTGGCCCTTAAGCCCTGACTTATTAGGCATCAAACGCTCTGGAACCGGCGTTGGCGTAATGAATACTTTTGCCTATGCATTCGCAGGTGCCGGCGAACCTTTCATAGGCTATATGGCTGATATCACAGGGCAGGAAAATACTGTTTTTGCAATAACAGCCATCATGTGTTTTTTAAGCGCCGCCATAATCATTTTTGTAAGAAAATAAAAAACCAAAATCTAAATAATATAAATATCATGAAAAATGCGTGGTACATTCTATTAATGTTAGGTATATCATTAATAACAAGTTGCAATAACAAAAAAGAACCTATCTCAAAACGGGTGGTTATTATTGGACTTGACGGTATTAGCGTTGATGGATATAAAACAGCTAGACATCCTAATTTGGATAAACTCATGGCTGATGGTACGTTATCATTAACGACCAGAAATGTTATGCCTTCAGTCACATTACCAAATTGGACATCGCACTTAACCGGTAGCGGGCCTGAACAACACGGCGTATTAAATAATGGCTGGACTAAGGATAAAATCGTTTTACCAGCAATAGACCAGGACAACGATGGCTACTACCCATCTATCTTTAAAGTGCTAAAGGAAGAAATTACTAATGTCAAAACTGCATTTTACTACAACTGGGCAGAACTTATAAATTCTATGAACCCCCGTTATTTTGACGAAGTCAATTTTGAGGAGAATGACGAATATTTAAAAAACTATTCTAATGCGTTTAACTTTATCGAGCGTAACAAAGATAACCCTACATTAGTATTTTTATATTCGGTACACACAGATCATGCAGGCCATAATCACGGCTGGATGTCTCCGGAATATATTTCGTCGATAGAAGAAATAGATGTTTATATTGGTGAATTTGTAGAAAAATTAAAGCGTGAAGATCTTTATAAAGACACCCATTTTATGTTCTTTACAGATCACGGGGGAGATCCGGAAAACGGGCATGGTGGTCTGACTCAACAAGAGCTGGAGGTACCGTGGGCAATTACAGGTCCAGGTATAAAAAAAGGCTTTACCTTGCAAGAACCTAATAATTCTGTCAATACGGCATTAACAATAGCCTACCTATTTGACTGTGATAATATACCGCTATCATGGACCGGCGAAGTTCCGATGACTATTTTTGAATCTTCACGCAAGGAATAAAATGTAAGGGTGACGGAGTAAATATTTCAAGGTTTAAGACAGGATTTCCCATCGTTAGGCCTTCGAAAATATTTTGGATAAAACCCACACCCATTTGTAAATAGGTAATTACCATCTATTCAAAATTTAATAATTTATTGAATAGATGAGAAAATTGCAGTTTTAAAACCGAAATCGTTCCAATCCTTAATTTTGGTTAAAGTACAAAAGTTTGTATCTTTTTGAACTAAAACAATCGCTATCCACCATCAATAATTAACGTCATCTTTTTAAATAAACCCGTTTTAAAAGTGCCTACAATTAAGTTTACCTATGCCTTAAAACGATTTTATCCCGGGTTGAAGGAAGTCAATATCGCCGCGGATACAGTGGCGGACATTGTCAGGAAGCTGGATGAAATCTACCCCAGAATGTCAACTTACATTATCGACGAACGGGGTGCCCTCAGGAAACACGTGAATATATTCATTGGCAGCACCATCATCGAAGATAAAATTTCCCTGGCGGATAAAGTTCGCGACGATGATGAGGTATATATTATGCAGGCTTTATCAGGGGGGTGATTTAAAATCGAGACCGTTATTGGCATTTTACAATTAAAAACCTAAACCTATGTCTTCCTCAAAAAACACTTTACTTATTGGTACCAGGAAAGGACTGGTCATTTATGAGAAACGATCTTCCGGTTGGGAATACGCTGCGGAGCATTTTGATGGCATTCCCGTCTCCTATGCGGTAAGCTCTCCCGACAACAAAATTTGGTGGGCCTGCCAGGACCATGGGCATTGGGGATGCAAATTGCACTTATCAAAAGATCGGGGCGTCAGCTGGGAAGAGATAGAAGCCCCAAAATACGCTGAGGAGGATGAAATCAAAGATGGTGTACCTGCCTCATTAAAATATTTGTGGGTGTTACAACCACATCTGAATGGTGACGCGGATCATGTTTTAATTGGCACTGAGCCTGGGGGACTGTTCGAAAGCAAAAATACAGGGAAAAACTTCGAGTTGGTCAGAGGCCTCTGGGAGCACCCTTCCAGGAAGGAACAATGGTTTGGCGGCGGCAGAGATTATGCCGGTATCCATTCCATCGTTATTGATAAAGATAACCATGATCACCGGTATGTTGGCATCAGTTGTGCCGGCGTATTTGAGACCTGGGATGGCGGCCGTCAATGGGAACCCAAAAACAAAGGACTAAGAGCCGATTTCCTACCTGATCCCGCCAGTGAAGTGGGACAGGACCCACACTTACTGGTGGCGCACCCGGTTAACCAAAAAGTAATGTGGCAACAAAATCACTGCGGAATTTACCGGTCGGTAGATGGCGCAAATCAGTGGGAGGATATCTCCGAACCAAACGGCGTAGCTAATTTTGGGTTTGTCATTACCCTGGACGAAAATGATGAAAATACAGCTTGGGTGGTGCCGGCGGTGAGCGACGAAAAAAGACTGGCTATTGACCGTGCTTTGGTCGTATGCCGCACCAAGGATGGTGGTAAGCGCTGGGAAAAACTCACTAATGGGCTACCTCAAAAAGCCTGCTATGATATTGTTTATCGGCACAGTATGGATATCACTGGCGATACATTGGCTTTTGGCACCACAACCGGTAACTTATACTTATCAGAAAACCAGGGTGACGAATGGGTGGCACTTAATCATAATTTGCCAATGATCTACTCCGTTAGATTTAGCTAATTCCTCTTGACCCGACGTTTAAGCACTGGCATCGAATAGAAAATCATATCAAATTTGAAGTTGTCAATTATTTTATCTACATTTAAGTAATACTTGTTTGTATAGTACATGCGAAGCGTCTATTTAGGAATATCCGGGGGAGTCAGTTTGCCTCCGGGCACCGTTTTATGTAACCAGGAACATGGCTATTATGCTGCCGGCCAGGGGATTAGCAGGCAAAAGTGGATACAAATTGTGCTTTGGCGTGATACTTTTAACATGACACCGGATTGGAACAAAAGTTCGGTCAATCATTTGGGAAACGATCAAAGTCATGATTAATACACGTGGATCAAGACTAGTGGGTTGCCTTCAGGAGGCCTTCGCCACATTGTTAAAAAAGCACCGGCCATCACGGTTTCGGTCATATTTCATGCATGATCCTTTTGGGCTATCTGCCAATGCTGAAAAACCTAAAGTTACCCCAAGTGCCCCACCATATCTCATATCATCTGCCGGGGTGGCCGGCAAATTTACGGGTGGCAGCACGAAGCAAACATTAAATTTTCCAATCTTTATTGCCCTCTTTGTCATTCTTATTGCTTTGATTAACTTTGTCCATTTATCTATCGCCAGGTCAGCGTGGAGCATTGGAGAGGTGGACCTGGAAAAGGTAGCAGGGGCCATTAAGAGGGGGGTAATCAAACAATATTTTACGAATTTATTTATTAAAAATATTATAGATATACTGTTGTCTGTATTACTGGTTATTTCATCCATGAACTTTTTTAACCAGTTAGTTGGTATAAGTGTCTTGTCATTTGACATGTGGATCGGGCCGGAGGCCTGGTTTACTATGCTGTTCATACTTTTAATCGGAAGCATTGTGGCCGGCACTTATCCTTCTAATACAATTCCAGGTTTTAAACGAAACTATTGGCAGGGCCTGGCAGCAGTCAAATAGATTTGAAGATCCTGTGAATCACTTTAGGATTTTCAGGTGTACAACCGGCTAAAACCAGGGATGATACCACGAAGTTTGCGGGATAAATCTCCTACAGCCACCTGCAATTGCCGCTGAAAACCATAAAATTCCTTTCAAATAAAAAAAGCACCTTTGGTCTGAGTTATCCGTATAAATAACGGCACGCCAAGTGCTTATATAAAAAAACAATCCGCACACGCCCAGTTTTAAAGTTATTTACTAAACCAAAAATTATGAAAGTAAAATCTGTACTGTCAGCAGGTGTATTGCTGTTTGCGATTTTTTTTACAGCCAAAACAGAAGCGCAAACCATTACCACACCAAGAGTAGCAAGTCCCGCGGCTGAAGTCAGCCAGACCGTAGGCATTTCTAAAGTTACTATTAACTATTCACGGCCTTCCGTGAAAGGCCGTGAAATTTGGGGTACGTTGGTGCCGTATGGCTTTAATGATTTAGGATTTGGCACTTCCAAAGCAGCGCCATGGCGCGCCGGCGCTAATGAGAATACCATTATCACATTTTCTCACGACGCCAAAGTGGATGGCAAAGAGGTTCCCGCAGGGTCTTATGGATATCATGTTGCCGTAATGGAAAACGGAGAAGCTACAATTATTCTGTCCAAAAATTATTCTTCGTGGGGAAGCTTCTTTTACGATGAAAAAGAGGATCTGCTTAGGGTAAACGTCACCACTGAAGAAATACCCATGACAGAGACACTCACCTTTGATTTTCTGCAAAATTCTAAAAACTCAACAATTGCGGTCCTGGATTGGGAAAAGAAAAGATTCCCTATGACGATTAATTTTGATACCGACGAGATTGTATTGGCTAACGCCGAAGATCAATTGAGAGGTGTTACCGGCTTCGGTTGGCAGGGATCTTTAAGCGCTGCCAACTACTGCATGCAAAATAATATTAATCACGAGCAGGCTTTGAAATGGGTAGACAAGTCTATCAAGGCCAATAAAAATTTCCAGAATGTATTTGTAAAAGCCAGCTTACTACAGCAAACAGGCCAAGAAGGAAACGGCATGTCCATGATGGATGAAGCGGCACAATTGGCTAATATCGGACAGCTAAATTTTCTTGGCTACCAAATGCTTATGAAGCACAAAAACTATGATAAGGCCATTGAATACTTTAAGCTTAATGTTAAAAATAATCCGGAAGATGCCAATGTGTACGACAGTTTAGGGGAAGCTTATAAAACCAGCGGACAAAATAAGCTGGCTATTAAAAGCTTAAAAAAATCCCTTTCGCTTAATCCTCCGGCTAACGTGAAAGCCAATTCAATCAAATTATTAAAGGAACTAGGTGTTGAAGACTACGCCGGCACTGATTAAATAGACAAATACAAGCTACCAACAAATTCAACCCCGGGGCAGGCTTACGTTCATCAGTTATAGCCATCCCCGGGGCTTTTAACTAAACCGTTCTCTTAAACCCATCGATGTGAATATTTTTCATCATAACTTTAGGGTGCCGGATTTTCCGGCATTAATACCCGTACCCAATTTTGATAATCCTGGCTGTGAAGCCAATAAGAACCATTAACATTTAACTAATCACTATTTAATAAACCCTACAACTTTAATCTATGAAAACTACCAATTTGTTTACACTGTTTGCCTTGTTGGCAATTTTCCTCTTCACTGAGGTCGCCGCACAAACCGTGACCTTACCCAGAGCTGCCAGTCCGGCGGCAAAGGTTAGCCAAACCATAGGAATTTCCAAAATTACCATCAAGTACTCGAGGCCATCTGTCAACGGCAGGGAAATCTGGGGAAAACTGGTACACACGGGATTCAAAAACCTTGGATTCGGCACTGCCAAAGAATCTCCCTGGCGGGCGGGCGCCAATGAAAACACGACAATCACGTTTTCTCACAACGCCACCATCGAAGGAAAACCCATTGCTGCCGGAACTTATGGTCTGTTTCTGGCTGTAGGCGAAAACCAGGATGCTACGCTGATCTTGTCGAAAGATCACAAAGCGTGGGGAAGTTACTTTTATGACCCTTCCAACGATGCCCTTCGCGCCGATATCAAAACAGAGGAAATCCCAATGACTGAGCGCCTGACGTATGATTTTATTAATATTGACGACCATGCCGCTACCGTTATTCTGGATTGGGAGAAAAGAAGGTTTCCATTTAAAGTGGCCTTTGAGGTTCCCGAAATTGTATATGCCAATTTGCAGGAAGAGTTAAAGGGAAGTACGGGATTTACCGACCTGGCCTGGAATGCAGCCGCCAATTATTTATTACAACATAAAATACACCTGGATGATGCCCTTGTTTGGTCGGAAAGTGCTATCAGCGCGCCATTTATAGGACAGGAGAATTTTAACAACCTGCAACTAAAATCGCAAATTTTGGCGGCGCAGGGAAAAACATCAGAAGCGGAAAAGGTAATGACAAAAGCCCTGGCTCACCCTACTGCCAGTGCCGACAATTATTATAACTATGGCAGGGTATTGATCGGCACCGAGCAAGACCAAAAAGCATTGGAGATATTCCAAAAGCTCAACAAAAAATGGCCGGATCATTGGCTGGCTCCACATGGTCTGGCCAGGGGTTACGCCGCTCTGGGTGATTTTAAAAAGGCCCTGAAGTTTGAGCGGGTAGCCCTGCAAAAGGCACCGGATGGCAGCAAGCAATTTTTGGAAGGCTACGTTAAAAAACTTGAGGCAGGGGAAGATTTTAATTAATCTGCCTCATTCCCATTATGATGGCCCTGGTATGCTTTGATACCAGGGCCTTTTTTGTCCATCAAAAATGAATAGTAACATCTATAACGCAAATATTATTTTTGTAAAAAATATGGATTATTGTGGAATGTTACGGTAGACTTTAAATCAAAAATACAAACCCTCAGGACACTTCCGTTTCAGAACCGTTAGTAGCCGCTAGACCTGATCAGTCAACAAATGTCCGTAATTTCTTTAACCTTGTTTACAAATCGCCTTCTCATCATACTAATACTCAAATTTCATGATGTAACAAGATAAGAAACCTATGTTTGTACTAATCAGCCTTATTGCCTTCTCAATTATCGTATCTGGCATTGTACTGTGGCAGGTGTCTAAACCAATCATTGTGTCGGACCTGGACATCTCTGTGGACAACGAATTTATGAAAGAAATTATTGACGAACTGGAAAGTAAAGGCATTGTCCGTACTGAAACCAAAAAACCCAAAAAGCTGGAATTGGAAAAAGAGTTCTGAAAAAGCATCATTACTCTTCTCTCCATTTATACTGACCGTATTTATTTATCCAGTCGATATTATGGTTATTCAGGAAAAAGTCCTGGATGATTTGAGCAAAATTGTTATCTGACTTCAGAGATTTAAAAGTGTGATCATCATCGGCGATGAACAGGTGATTATTCCTAAAAAGCGCACTTAAATAAATAGAAGACCGGTAGTCAGCAACATGATCATGCCTGCCGGCCAGCACAAAAATCTCTCCTTTAAAATTTCCAGCGCTTTTGTCATTAAAAAGAGGATTAAAATCAATCCCGGCCTTTTCAAAAGCCGCTATCAGCGGGTAAGCGGTATTACGACTGTTTTCCAGATCCGGATAACGAAAGGGCCCACCAACTTCCCAGGAACTTAAGAGAGGGGCTATAAACTCAAATATTCTGACCTTTATAGGGATGGCGAAGTCACTCTTCGCCAGCTCCTCCAGTGCGTCAATCTGATAGGATTTCTTTAACTGGTTGATATAAGCAGTGTCTTTATCGATCAACCGATCTGTTAATGTAAGGCGACTGGCATTCAGGTCAGCCAATTTTACAAAAAAATTCTGCCGTTGAAATAACCTGGCTACGAGCTTTCTGTCAAAGAAATTTTCCGCAATTATCCGGTCCAGCTTTTTGCTGACCTCAGGATGTTCGGACAAAAAATCCCGTTGGAAATTGTCGTGGATTATGCCCAACTTCGCTTCTATTACCGGATTAACGGATGCTCCGATAAATACCTTTTTTACAGGGTTATCCGGAAATACGGACAGGTATTCCGTGATTAGAAAAGCGCCACCAGATTGTCCATAAAGATAGACTTCCCCTTGGTTGGCCAGTACCCTGGATCTTATAAGTTCAATGTCATTCACATATTGGAAGGCTTGAAAAATCCTGTACGCAGCCATCCAATCTATCTTGTTATCTTCAGGACTGATTACCCGCTGTCTCAATTCGCTGACATTACTTCTGGAAATGACACCCAGCACATTGATTTTATCTCCAAAGAGTTGTGTCTGAATTTTTTTTAATCTTCCCTTTACCACATAAAACTGTTGTGCGTCGGCAATCACCATGACGGTAGGCAAATTTGGATTATAAGGCGCCCCAAATTCGTAGTGCAACTCAAAGCTCCCTTTTTCAGGATGGTGATGGTCAACGGGAGCTTTAATCGATTGCGCACCGACAATGCCATCAAACAATAGCAACGGTACTACTATCAGGTATTTTTTCATTTCGGCGATTTTAGTTATCAACTTTTTTCTACATTGTAAAAATAAGGTGCCGGTTATGTAGTAATATGAAAAACCATAAGGTAAACCAACTTTTAATTAAAGATAAAAATTATTCCTGTCCGCACAAGAATGGACAATTGCCACGGTCGGATTTACAGACATTAAAAATAGCTGTTAGAATTCATATTGATAGTTGTTAATTCCCCGGTATATCGTTTTATCAAGTTTTACATAACAGGCGGTCCTGGGAAGAAGAATAAAGATATCATCTTTTAATTGGTCAATATTGTAAGCCTCTTCCTTTAAGGAAGTTTTCTTTATTTTCTGCGTTGCGGTTGTTTCAAACATCTTACAAAATCTGACAAAAACCGGAATAGCATAAGCCGGCAATTCCTCCCGCAAAGCAACCAAAAATTTTTCCAGGTCGCCCTTCGACCACTCGCTAGCTGTCTGTATTGCAACCATGCCGGCGCGGCCGTCTGTACCCGGTATTTTAACGCCATAAGCTGTTGACAATAAAACGCCATTAACCCGATTAACTATCTTTTCAACTTCTGTGGTTGAAACATTTTCACCTTTCCACCTGAATGTATCGCCCAGCCGATCGACAAACTGAACATGACGGTAGCCGATATCACGGATTAAATCGCCGGTGTTAAACCATACATCTCCTTTTTTAAATACATTTCTAAACACTTTTTTTTCCGTATCCTCGCTTTTCACATAACCCAGCAAAGGTGTGTTATTATTAACATGACTTAACAATAGTCCTGCCTCCCCTACTTTTACCCGTTCAAAAAAACCCTGCTGGCAAACGGTTGGTTTGCCTTCCATTATGTCATACTTTACAATGGCATATCGCACTGGAGTCCATCCAACTGTATTGTCCATATTAAATGTGTTGGTAAACGCGATATTTCCCTCGGCTGCTCCATAGAATTCTATGATGGTATTAATACCAAACCGTTTTTTGAAATCTTTCCATATCTCGGGACGCAAGCCATTTCCGACAATCTTCCTTACTTTATGTTGCTTTTCTTCTTCCGACCCCGGTGCGTTCAACAGATACCTGCAGATTTCCCCGATATAAATGAATGCAGAGGCCTGAAACTTTTGTATGTCCTTCCAGAAACCCGTCGTCGAATATTTGCGGCGTATCGCCAGTGCGGCCCCTGAAGCTGCTGCGGACGTCCAGGCGATCATTAAAGCATTAGAGTGAAAAAACGGAATAGGAACATAAATTACATCATTGCTACTTAAGTTCATGTTCACTTTTCCAAACCAGTAGTATAGTTGCATCCACTTTCTGTGGGTTTGAATAGCCGCTTTTGGCATGCCGGTGGTGCCGGATGTAAAGATGTTGGCAAAACGTTCCTCAGTCACTATCGAACGGGTAGTAAACGGATTATGCTGCTGGTGATTTGCTATTTCCTTTTGCAGGTCAATGTAACCTTGCGGACAGGCATTCCGGCCGGTATTTTCCTGCCAATAAAATTTATGGGGAACAGCAGTCCGTATCTTATCTTTTATCTCTTTAAAACGAGGCAGCAACGTTTCATCAACCACAAAATGTGAGCCAGGATCCAGGTGGATGCTATGAACCAACGCCTTCCCCTTTTGATTAGCATTGATTATGGAGGCTATCGCCCCAAGCTTGGCCAACGCCGCCACCAAAAATAACATTTCAGGCCCATTCTCCATGTATAAAACAACCACTTCTCCCCTGCCTAAACCTACGGATAAAAAATAATTTGCATACTGATTTACGATCGCATTAAACTGACGGTGGGTATAAATCCGATCTTCAAAGAGTACGGCATTTTTATCGCTAAATTTTATGGCATTGTGCTCCAAAACCCTTCCTATTGAAAGTCTGTCCTCATTTTTAATCTTCAAGGCTTTGTTTACATACATGAAGATTGAAAATGCGCGGGGGATAAGCGGTAAAATTTTCAGTAACAGTCGAATTAACCTGATGCGATTAAGATTTTCATTTCCTTGCATATCTTATCAAAAATGATTTAGTAACTGATGAGACAGGCCTGTCGGCATTTACACAACTAGGCGGGAAGTTTGATGTGCAGAAAGAGATTAACGTCTTCAGACTCTTTACTGATCCTTATATGTTCAGGCCGGACACCACTTAATTCAGCCAGTTTAACCAACTGGTCTTCGGTGCGGTGATACAGGTACCACAGTCCAAATTCCATATAATCCCTGGACGGGTTTTTGGTGTGAAAATTGCCAATGACAATTTCCCCGCCCTTTTCCAGGATTTTGATCAAGCCGCTAAGTACTTCCACAACTACTTCATCTTCCAGGTAGTCGAAAAGCCCTGCGGACCAGATAAAATTGTAGCGCCTGGTCGGTTCGAATTTGAATATATTTTTGGGGATAAAATTAATAGCATGACGGGTAATCCCATGTTCGCATAATAACTGCCTGGCATACTTGATGGCTTCCAAATCAAATTCCAGGCAATCAAACTTCATCTTGCTATCGGGGTGCTGCTGCAGGTATTCTGCTATATCCCGGCAAGGCCCGCTGACGATGTTGAGCACAGCAATATTTTCCGGTTTTGCCGCCAGGAGAGATTTAAAATATTCTTTTCGGTTTCTTACGGCTTTGGAAGCCGCCTGTGCCTGGAAATAATGATCCCACCTTGATAGCATTTTATCGGGAGAAATATGATGGGTATAAATGCGATCAATAATCTGAAAATCTCCGGGATACCCGTATTGCTTGATACAAACCTGCCCCTGCAGGGTTTTAGTGGTGGTCATGGGTTCTCCAAAAAATTGCTGTAACTCCCAGATGTCCGTTTCATTAAATACACCTTCCCGCCTCCTGTCTCCTATTTCATTCATGAGCTGATCAAATTGTTTATAGTCCGTTTTCTCCGGACCGTTTTTATCCAGAAAAAAGCAAATCTGTTGTCTGATCTCCTGTTTATAATGATCGAGTTGCTTTGTTGTATTTTGCATTATGTCCAAAAATTAAGGGAAACACCATCCGGTTGCTACTATTTCAATAGAGCCCCGAATAGATAAACAAACATATAACCAAGCGTTATTAAATTTAACAGGGAAAAGGTCAACGAATTTTGGGAAAAAGTTTAGAAAGGATCCGGATTCACCTGTTCAGATTGGAAAAACCCAGGTGCCGTGGTAAAATCCAAACTAAAGGGAAACCAAATGTATAGCGGTTGTCAATGGAATAATCTAAAAACAAAAGTTCCCCGGATAAGTCTTTAAACAGCAGGTGGCGCGGTTGTTTAAGGCAATTCTTCAGAAACCTCAATTTCTCTGCTAATGTGAATCAATTTTCCGGATTGGGTTAGCCCGTTAATTTCAATTTGATAAGAGCCGGTGTCGTCAGCGGTGTAAAATTCCAGTGTTGCCGCCTTGCCACCGTTGACCCTGACATCCGGATTCCAGTAGAGGGTGTTGCGATAGTCAGGTATCCTCTTGAGCAATTTTTGGTGAGATGAGTAGTTGGGTGCATAAAACGTCCTGCTTTTTTGCAAGCCCTGATAGGCTTTTTCAATCATGTAGGATGGAAACTCCTGCTCCCCAAAGTCTCCGTTGTAGGTAGTAAAGTTGATTAAGCCATAAAAAGCTGCTCCTCCCATGTAGTAGCGATCATTTATTATTCCTATTTTTTCTACCTGTAAAGGATCAAAGTCCAAAATAAATTGGGGGTCCAGCACGGGAATGCCGTCTATCAACATAAGCGCGCTTCTTGGAAGTGGATCTTCGTTTATTACATAAAAGCCAGGTTTCTTGTTTTTCCTTCTGATAACAGCGGACCGAATATATTCAATAAATAAATCCCGGACGGTCTCAAACCTGGTATAATCATCAAGCGGATAAAGGAAATCAGGTTCGCCGTAAAACTGCGTATTAATAATTTCTGTCTCCGGCAGTACGCCATTGATGTAATTATGATCCCGGTAAACCTGTGAAAGCTGAATGTTGGTATTCAGTGATTCCAGGAAAGGTTTCATTTCCTGTTTAAAGTTCAATGGCGGATACAGGTTTGTTTCGAAATGCAAATCAAACGGCTTATCAATTTTGATATGCTGTGGTTCTAAAGACTCCCGCATATCAAAAAAGTGGACTTTCTCATTGGTCACCCTGGTAGGCACCTCAAAATGAAAAATGCCATTGGGATCTATGTCCAATGAGTTTAATATGGAGGTCTTTCCGTGAAAACTTATTTGAATGGCTATTGGCAATCTATCCATATCCTGCAAAATACCCGACAGGATCGGCCCGTTGATTTCGGCGGGATATTTTATTTCGATCTTTTCGCCGTCTTTTATATCTGCCCATTGAAACCTTCTCCAGCCATGGGTTAGCATTACAAGATCCATTTCCTGTACCCTGGAGCTGTTCTCAGGATCAAACAACTCCGGAAGACCGGAGACCAAGCCACCAATATCGGAAGAGCAAAGCAGATCAGCGATAATATTATCCTCCTGCGGAATTAAGTTATCCGACCGGTAAACCGAAACTGACAGTCTTGCCATTGCTTCGTCGATACCTGCATCTGTACTGCTTAAATCCAGCCTTACCTTTTCTCTTTTGGCATAGCTGGTTTTTTCAAGGTTCAGCTTCAGGTATTCCTTGTTGCCGGGGTATTTGAATATTAACCTTTCACATTGTGGTTGAAAAGATGCATCCAGGACAGTGATGTGTGATATGCCGGAAGACAAGTTCTTAAGCGGTACGGTTACGTTTTTCCGGTTATCCGTGCTCACAGGTAAAATCTGATGAATAACACCGCGGGTATGCACTATCAGATAAAGTGGTTGGGGGGGATCTTCAGCGGTATTTATCGTAAGCTTAAAATCACCGCCAGCACCTGCTACAGACATGGCTACTCCGGTATTTTTTGCAGCCGGCAAGTTGTATTTCCTGATTTCAAGGCCTTCTGCCACCCTGGCAAAATAAGTTTTACCCTGTTCCGGAAGGAGCCAAAAACTGGCATAACCCTGTGGAGAAGTACTGAATTTGGCGACTTCCAAATCATCATTATCGTAAATTACTCCTGTTAGCTTTAAACCCCTTCCAAAATTGTCGGCAGCCCTGACTGCTACTTTGCCTGTCAGGCCATTTATCATATCACCACCTTCCGGGAAAAAATCCACCTGAGTAGTTATTCGAGGCTTCTCCGTTAGCTCCTGATTATTTGTGACAGACGGATTTATAATGCTGAGTTGTTTTTGGAAAACAAAGCCGGGGTCAAAGTTTTTCATCCAGTTGGTAAAGGCCCGTAACACATAATGGCCGGATTTAATATCCGGTGATACAAACATCTGTCCTTTTCCAAAGCCCTGGGCCAATTGGATGCGTTCCTGTTTTATGGACTGGCCTTCGGCATCCAGCAATTCAATGTTAAGGACTTTCGATAAATCGGTGGGAATATGGACAGAGGCATCGGTACAATAGCCGCTTATCCAAATTGTTTCACCGGTAATGTACAGGGACCTGTCCGTATCCAAAAACACCTTCTCCTGGTGTGTGAAGGTTACCTGGTCTTCAAACTTATTTTTAAAAGCCTCCAGGTCATCGATATCCGACTGGGCCAACAAGTATAAATTGCCGGATACCAGGAGCGTTAATATTAATACAATTGTTCTCATTATATTATTCTTCCCAAAATTCAGGTTCATTGACATCTCCTCCCTTTAAGGTACAATCGGAGCATTTCGGTAACGCTAGCAAAGCGCCCAATACATTGCCACCAATTTCACTAAAATAAAACCCAATAAAAAAGCTTCTGCCGCTGTTGACAGCGGTTACCAGTGTCTCTTCATAGTCTTCGAGCTCCTCAAAGTCAGCTTTTTTCAAGGTGTCCATCGGATTACAGAAAGGTCTTCTGCGTAATGATGGCGTGACATCCGCTGCTTTTACGTAAACCCTTTCTTCCTGCACCCCTGATGCTGAAAAGTATCCAAGAACATTTTCATCGGGGTTAGTAACGTTTGTGAGGTTTCCCAAAACCCTGGCAGGCTGTTTGTCAAAAATGCTTCCTAAATCCTCGTTTGATTCTTTCAGATTTTTCCAAAATAAATACTCCTTTTCCTCCAGCGCAAATTGCTTCACCAATATGCTATATCTCCTGGTAAATCGTTCTTCTTCTTTGCCGACAAAAGCTATCTTATGTTTTGAAAGCACATTGGATTTCAGCCCCACCGTTGTGGCAATGTTTATGCCGGAAGGTTCCCAATACTTCCAACACGTATGTCGTGGGTTGGTGGTCCGCACCACCTGATCATTTCCAATGTAATCTGAAAACGAAGGCCAAAAGACACCTATTTTCCAGACCTCTTCCATTTCATATCTAAAATACCTGGGACCGTCATCCGGTCCCCGGCTATCAACAAAAAACTGCACCACATCTTCATCTTCATCTACGTCTGTTGTGCCGATGGTCCTGATTTGATAATACACGCTGTCGATGACCGGTGACGGATATATTGTTTCCCACGTCGACTGATAGGTTTGCCCTCCGGTGTTTATGTTTAACCGGTAACTTTTTCCAATTTCCCCCTGCAGGGTACTGGTCTCGTATACGCCATCACGCGTCTCAATTAAGGTTTCTGTACCGCCATTTTGCACCTCAATAGATACCTGCGCACCGGTCACCTTATCACTATCACCATTAAGGGAAGTGCTTCTACTGATTTTTACTGTATAGGGACCTGGCTGATCGGTAACAATACCATCCACTACCACAAACGACTGATCGCTTTCCGGTACATTAGGATCGAAAGGGTCAAGACAGCCGGAAATCCCCAGGTAAATCAATAAAACCAGATATTTGTTTACATGTCTCATTTAAGCTTAAAGTGATAGGTTATAGTTGGAATAGCATTCTTAAAGATTGAAAGTTTATAGCCATTGATTTCGTTGCCTTCCGCCCTGAAAAACACAGAATAGGCATTGGCGCGGCTCGTCAGGTTGTACACCGACAACGACCACGAGCCATCGATCCGCTTATGTACTCTATGGTTACCGTCGAAATTAAATGCGATATCTGTTCTGAAATAATCCGGTATCCGAAATTCATTGCGATTCCCGTACAGCACTCTTGGCTTGTCTTTAAACTCATATTTCGTAATGGGAAAGGTGGCGGGCCTGCCGGTGCTGTAAGTCACGTTAAAAGAAATATTTACCCGCCTGTTGATTTTGTAGTTTGATACCAATACCGCCGAATGAGGTTTATCAAAATTTGACGGATAAAACCTTCCGCCATTAATCCTTTCCGAAGCAAAGGTACCATTGGCCTGAATTTCAGATCTGGCATATGTATAGCTCAACCAACCGCTGAACTTACCCGACTTTCGCTTCAACAATACCTCCACACCATAGGCCCTGCCTTTGGCCGGCACAATATCGGTTTCCAGTACTTCATTCAGCAACAGATCTGCGCCGTCTTTGTATTCCAGCACATTATTAACAGTTTTATAATATCCTTCTATAGACATTTCCAGGCTTGTACCAAAAAAAGTTTTATACAAGCCGACAGAGTATTGATTTCCAATTTGAGGTTTAATAGCGGCACTACTGAGCCTCCAGGTATCTATCGGCGAAATAGCTGTGGTATTGGAGAGGACATGAATGTACTGGTTCATGCGATCATAGGAAAATTTCAGTGACAAATCTTCACCCAGCTTATATCTGCCGGACAGCCGCAATTCAGGACCGACATAGGTCTTGATAAATTCATTATTGGAATGAAAGGTGGTATCGGTCACAAACTCTTCTTCTTTTGGTGTATTCGGCTGATAGCTAAAGGACTGGCCCGGCCCCAAACTATTGAACACCGAAAGCCTCAGCCCACCGTAAACGCTAAACCGGTTTGTCAGCTCATATTCATAACCGCCAAAAATTGCGGTCTCCAGTCCCTTTTCCTTGTTCAAATCGATGGGCAATACCAAAGACTGATCACCCAGTGGCTTTTTCCTGCCGGGTTGTAAATCATAAAGCGTGGAGGACACGCCAAACTTTACATTGACCCGCTCTTTAGGAAAGTAGTTGAACTCTGTTTTGAGGGCGTAGTGATTGATATTGTAATCAATTTTGAACGAATTGGCCGGATTCTGATCGCTGGACAGCTGATAGTTATAATTGGCATAGGCAATTGATGAAATCGCATGAAGTTTTTTGGAGAATGTATGCCGCCACTGTAAAGCGGCATTGCTGTTAAAATACCGGTATAGCGAATCCGAGTTAAGCTTAAACCTATCCCTGCTGTGGTAAGCCGACAATATCAGGGTATTGTTATCATCTATTTTATGACTGACTTTCCCAACCAAATCAGAAAATCCTCCTTCACTATTTCTAAAGTCAGGATCATCCAATAAAGAAAGTATCCAATCGGAATACGTGCTCCGCAAACCTACGAGATAGCTGCTGGTATCTTTTTTGATCGGTCCTTCCACCGTCAATTTCAGTGTTACAGGGCTTATTCCCCCTTTATAGGTAAATTTTTTCTTGTTACCATCTCTCAGTGCCACATCAAAGACCGATGCTATCCTGCCCCCATAGTTGGCGCCGATGCCACTCTTATACAAATTGGCGCTGGCAATAACATCGGGATTAAATACTGAAAAGAACCCAAATAGATGATTCGTATTATAGACCGGAACATCATTGAGCAGCACCAGATTCTGATCGGCACTTCCTCCGCGAACATTAAAACCTGCAGCGCCCTCACCCACCGTTTGTACACCCGGAAGGGTTAAAGCAATTTTCATGATATCAGCCTCCCCCATTACGGAAGGGATTTGACGAATGTTTTTAATGTTCAAATTGGCAAAACCGGTCTGCAAATTTTCAATAGTATTTCTCTCTCCCGTCACCACCACCTCTTTCAGTGATATAATACCATTTTTCAGTTCTACATTCAGTTCTCCGTCGCTATACAACATCACCTGCCTTTTGGTTGATTTCATGCCCGCCGATGTGATAAACAACTCGTGTTTTCCCTTGGGCAATGTAAATGAGAAATAGCCATACTGGTCAGTAATAACACCAACCAGCGGGTTTTTCTTAAAAACCGATGCACCGATCACCGGCTCTCCTGTTTTTGCCTCTTTGATAAACCCGTCAATGATGGCTGTTTTTCCATCAAACCGGTTGATCGCCTTGCCAATTTCGATTAATTGGTTTTCCATACGATTGTCCCTGTCCAGTTCAGCTATTTCCCGAATGTTGTCAAGAATGCTTTCCTGATCCGGGGAGGGGGCTTTTTTTTCCAGTTGCCTGACATTAAATATCGCCGGATTAAGGGTTTCCTTTATCTTGTATTTTCCGGTGGCAATGACCAAGGCGCTGTTTTTGATATAAAAGTTGATATTGGATGTGATAGAAATTTTTTCAACCAATTTGTCCAGGCTGACATTGCTGAATTCCAGGTCAATGATCGTACTGTCCAGCTCAGGCCCGAAAAGGAACTTTAGACCATACCTGGATTCCAGGTCTTCAATCATGTCAATAAAATAGGATTGCTGATAGGATCCCTGAAAGGATGGCTTTTCCTGCGCATTTAAACCATTGGCGACCAAAAAAATAAAAAGAGACAGTTGTAGTATGGTTTTCTTCATAGCATCAGTTAATTGGGAATTTCGGATCTAATAATGATACCAATTCAATGAGGCTCTTTTCCCGCTTCTTTTTTGAGAATTTGAGTTTATTCTTTTTTATGGTAGCCATCACTTCTTTCTCCTGGTTAAATGCCTCCAGCACGCTTTTCTTTTTTTGAACAGGAAATGTTCCGAAGGCATTTTTAATGAAATACCTATTGACAGGCAGAAATTCCTGGCGAATTCTGTTGTTTTCAATGGACTCTTTCTTTTCCATGTTTCTTTTTATAAATAAATGAGCGTTATCCCCCTCAACAGCCACCTGGTAGAATCCTTCTTTCATGACTGTATCGCCTTTGATGCGTCTGAAATTACATCCCACGATTGAAAACTCTGACGCCCTTTCACCATCGATGGTCACATGTCTTATATAGTTTTTGGAGTCCAGCATGACCACGATTTTCTGGATGTACAAATCATATTGCATCTCAATATCATTAAAAACCACACCATCGTAAACCATAGTACCCTTCACCAGGTTTTTCGACCGGAAAAACTGACTGTTTTTTGCTCCTTCATACTTCAGACTATAATACCTGCCCGTCAAAATATGTGCGACGAAGGCGTCTCTGTGGTTTTGATAAACCTGCTTTTTCCTGGCTTCCAGCAGGTCTGCGGTGGCAATTTCTGATTGACCGAATGATGAGCTCCAAAAAATGAGCGCACTGATAAGGGTTATTAAGCTTTTCACAATATCAAATAATTATTGGGTGTATTGCGGAAAGAAACAAATACGTAGAGAGGGGAAATCAGCTACAGGCAGAAACAATACCTGTCAAAATAATCCATGAGTCACTGGCATAAAAATATCCTCTTCACAAAAGTATATATTCCACGTTTCCTGATGGTAAAAATAACAAATATTCGGTAAAATCAAATTATAAACCTGTCATTTCACCCTTTTCAAAATCCCAGACTTTTAACTTCAGGCAAGCTATAATATCCGACGGACGCAGCGTAGTGGTAACAGGACTTTGAAGTTCGGGCATCTCCCGCATCACTTCCTTAAGCCGGTAAAAGGGAATCCGGTGGTTGACATGGTGGACGTGATGATAGCCAATATTGCCCGTAAACCAGTTCATAACAGGATTCATCACTAAAAAACTGGTAGAGTGGATGGCTGCCTTGGCGTAATCCCAATTTGTATTATCGGCAAATGTAGCGCCTGGAAAATTGTGCTGCGCGTAAAAAAGATATGCCCCAAAGCCATGGGCTAATACAAATGGCAACAACCAACTAAAAAACAAAGCCTCAATACCGCCATAATTATAAATCACCCCTCCGATCAAAAAATGAAAAAGCAAGGCAAAGAAAGAATCCCAATGATTTTTAGGGCTTCGGAAAAGGGGTTTAATATTGAAGTCAAATAGAAATAATGTGATATAGCCGGAAAAAATGGTCATCGGGTGACGCATGGCAAGGTATCTCAGCCTTTCTTTGGTACCGAGTTTTTGGTACGCATCTTTACTGATCAGGGGATAAGAACCGATCCCTTCGTGAGACAGCTTGGAATTATAATTATGATGGTGATTGTGGGTTCGCCTCCAGATGGCTGAAGGCGCCAGAACGAATAATCCGAAAGCTTTCATGATGCATTTGGCCAGTATAGAGTTCTGGAGAATTGCCCGGTGCTGGTAGTCGTGGTATATCACGAAGAATTTTACAATAAACAAGGCGGTCACTATGCTGAACGCCAGTCTCAACACCCAATGAACCTCATTGTATGTGCCCGCAAATGCCAACAACAAAAATATTATGGTACTGATCGTATAAACCCAGCTTTTACGACGGTTTTCAACAGCATATTTTTTACTGTAAAGAATCAGTTCTTTTCCCTCGAGCAGCTTTACGCGTTTGGTTAATGGCGGTTCTTTATCAATGATCATTTAGAATTCATTAAGTGAACGTTATATTTCATAGGCGATAACTAATTGGATGGTCTTTGATGTTTCCACCTTCTATGAGACCACAACCACGTTTCCGGTTGCTCCCTGATCCCCTCCTCCAAAATTTTGTTTAAAGCAGTAGTAATTTCTATGTCGGCCGTTGCCTTTGGTGCCTCAAATAATATTTTCGGGCAAACTTCATAGTACCCTCGTTTTACGCGTTTAACATGCATATACACAACAGGGTAATCCAATTTCTTGGCAAGTTTCTCAGGCCCGTTGAAAACAGGTGTATCCTGGTTCAGGAAGTCCATCCAAACCGCTGTATTGATCGGCGAAGGGGCCTGGTCGGCAATTAGCGCTGTAGCACTGATTACCTTTCTATTGGCTACCATGCTCCTTAGTGTATTGTTTCTGGGTATGATCTTGGTGTTGAATTTGGTTCTGGAACCGCTGAACATTTTTTCAAAATAAGGATTTGACAGCGGGTTGTAAACGACGAATAGCTGATGTTTACAGTTAAGAGAAAAACAGGGTCCGGCCCATTCCCAGTTACCCAAATGCCCCATGACGATAAGGATACTTTTTTTCTGCTCAAATATCGCATCTATCATCTCGGGATTTCTCATGGTCACCCGGCTCCTGACATCTTCCTGACGCCAGGTGATCGTTTTTAGTGTCTCTAATATCAGATCACATAAATAGCGGTAATAGCGCTTGCTAATCTGTTTTATCTCCTGCTCGGAATTTTCGGGAAATGAATTTTTGAGATTGGTTAATACAACACTTTTTCGATAGCCGATGGCATAGTAAATCAATATATAAAAAGCATCTGAAATTCTATATAATACCCAAAATGGGCTGTATGAAATGAGATAAATAAACGGGTAAAGCAGAAAGTAAGAAAGTGCTTGCATATACTAAATTTCACGAAACCACCACCGTGACCGGTTTGTTTCAACCGGCAAATTACAAATTAATTAAAGATCAAAAAAACTATTTTTAAAGTATACCGAATTAAAGCACCTGACTGCATTTTCGAAAAGAAAAGTCCCGGCAATTCCTGGAGCAAAGCATGGCGGGTATTTTAAAAAGTTCGGAGAGAAATGATAAATTTGGGCTTAAATTATTGTTTCCCGCAAAATGAAAGGATTTACAAGCCCGGATCTTCATGCAAAACGCACACAAACATAAAATGAATCGGTTTCCAAACCATCTTAAAAAAGATACCTTTAAACGAAATGAAGACAAAAATCACCCAATTATCTGCCTCTGAAACCTGGATATTACGTCACAACGTCATGTGGCCTGCCAAGCCTCTGAACTATATAAAGCTGCCAAAAGATCTGGAAGGTATACATTTTGGTCTGTGGAAAGATGAGATGTTGGTTTCAGTCGTTTCTTTATTCATTGAGGATGGAAGCGCTCAATTCAGAAAATTGGCTACAGACACAGGCGAACAGGGAAACGGATATGCCACAACGCTACTCGCTTATGTTATGCAATACGCTTCCGATCAGCAGGTTAATAAAATCTGGTGTAATGCCAGAAGTGACAAGACCTCCTTTTACAAAAAGTTTGGAATGATCGAAACCGACAAACGATTCACAAAAGAAGATCAAGACTATGTAATCATGGAAAAGGTCGTGTGAAAGAGATAAACGAGCAACTAAATAGTGGTCAAACAAAAGCTCAAAATACACTATGAAGTTCGGGTGGAAATAGTAAATTTAGTGGTCGGTACAGGTTTGTCGAACTAAAAAACGGACCTCTGCGCATTCATTTCATCAAACGCAACAACGCTATCTTATGGTAATCTCCAAGCACTATCATACCAAAATTAGTATCCCCGAGCTTTTTGCAGCCTGGATTTCACCCGAAATGCTGATTGATCCTGTTACAAAAATTGATGTCAAACCACAGGTTGGCGGACACCTGATACTTCAGTCCGGATCAGCTCAGGGTTTATCAGTCATGAAGGGGGAATTTCTTGAACTGGAGCAAAACAGGAAGCTAAAGTACACCTGGCATTGGGAAGGAAGTGATGAAACAACGATCGTTACCATAGTATTTGGCAGCGAGGAACAAATGAGTACTATTAACCTCCGCCACGAAGGGTTCCTGACAAAAGAAAGTATGGAGATGCATGTGGACGGCTGGGATTATTACGTAAGCGCCCTTGAGAAAAAACTTGAGGCTGGTTAAAATACCTATGGCTCCCAGTCACAGGAACCATAGGTATCACAATTGGCTGAATTTAAGATTTCATATATACACTTAGTCCCAACAAAGCAACGGTTAACAGCCCCAGGGCGGCCAGAGACATCACGATATCTCTAAAATCTTTCCCGGCAAAATCAAGGGTATGATACTTATGCAAAAAAGCAAAGCTGAAACCTTCCCATCGGTCGGGATTGGTTACCATAGCCGCCAGTTTACCGGTGGCGGTTTCTATATAGTACGTCGCCTTATCAGGGGTCTTATAACTGATTTTTTGAACCGGCAATCGTTTATTGACAAATCCATATTCACCGGCAAATTTGGTAATCTGCCCCGTATTTTCAATCTCTGAAAGTCCACTGTAAATACCGGCCAGGTATTTTGCATATTCCGTGTCGCCATTTTCCAGCTTCTTACCGTTGCCTACGGACAGGTAACTCACCTCATGCCGGTACTTACCCCCATGAGCAAACCGGTAATACAACTGTCCGTTCATAGTAGAAATTGATATGTTGGCAACCGGCTTTTCAAGTCCATCCATGAAAGTCACCGGATCGGATTGAAGGTTGGCAGTGGCAATTTGGGACTGTGACGTAAACTTATGCAAGGCATATGGATCCTTCTTATAAAGGAGATGGTAAGCACCGCTGAAGGAGAATGTCAATGTCACCACCGACACAGCAAAACCAAGGCTTCTATGCTGTCTTCTCCTTTTTGACCTGATCGTATTGGCTGCCTGTTTTTTGAATTTTCGCCAACCAATGGAATAGATATATAATCCGCTGATGGCTGACAAAAAGATCAGCGACAGCAACAAGGTCATCACCAGCGCCCTTGCCGGGCCAGCAAATTTCAGGAAATCCCAGTTATGCAACTGGTTGAAGAGCCACATAAAGGTTTTTCGCTGCTGATTATTGACCGTTCCAAGCCTGCTGGAAATCGTGTGAACATAAACATCCAGTTTATCCGGCCGGTCAAAGGAAACTTTATACACCGGGAGCAGTCTGTTAATGAATTTGTACTGTGAAGTAAATTTGTGTACTGTACTAATTCCCGCTACCGCTGCATTGTGTTCATCCATAAAATATCGGGCCAGATAAGTGGCATAAACGCGGTCACCGTCTTTCAGTGGGTTACCATCGGTGGTATTTAAATACACCACGTCTTGTCCGCCATTTGCCGGCAGTACCTGATAGTAAGGTGTGTCTCCTAAACGCACCATATTAACATTTCCAAACGTGGTTATACCATTTTTGGTCAGCGCTTCTTTTAGTGAAAGCTTAAAATCTCCCTGTTGCAGCGCGGGGGTTTTCACAAACCTGTTTGGAATCTGCACTTTTACCCATCTGGCCATGATTGGGTGCATGAGACCGCTGATGCACCACATGATTACCGGTATCAACACCACAATCCCTGTTTTCCTGTGCCATTTGTACCACTTGCCTAATGTGGGTTTTCTTCTTTTCTGTGTAGTTTTCCCGACTGCGACCTCTCTGACCGGATCTTTTGTTACTGTTTCCATGATCCCTGTTAGTTGCTTCCAAAATTATAGGCCAGACCTACCTGGTATGTTCTTGGAATGCCAGGTGAAAAGCTGGTTCCAAACCTGGAAGAACTTGCCCGTGGAGACCAAAGTTCATCGGACAGATTGAGCACGCTAAACGCCAGGTCAAAACCTTTGATACGATAACCGGCCCTTACATTGAACAAACTGAAGCCGTCAAATTCTTTCGTATTGGCATTGTCCATCCAATAAGGCCCTAAATATTGATTTTCCAAAGAAAACCTCAACCCGTGCAGCCATAAAGGTCTGTAGGTAACTTCCCAGTTGTATTGCACATTAGCTCCCTGCGCCATTTCATTGCCATCGAATTTACTGCCATTCTCTGTGTAATCCATAAACTCATGCTGCGCGAAAGAGCCGCTCCACCTGAATTGAAGTTGTTTGGCATAGGTTAGATTCACCGCGTATTCTATCCCCCGCGATCGGGTTTCGCCCGCATTTCTGTTTTCGCGGGTACCATCATCCAGCAGGACGGATATAATTTGATTGGTAGCGTTGACATTGTAAAAAGCTACGTTGCTGTGACCGTGAATCCGGTCACTGATTCGAAAACCAAACCAGCCCCCAATTTCATAATTGTCATATACAGCCGGGTCCAACGTGGGTATCTTCACACCCCGATACAGCTCACCTACCTGCGGCGGAACAAAACCCTGGGCGTAATTGGCATACAGTCCGTTATTATTGGTAAAATCATAGGTTACGCCAACTTTAGGGGTCACTGCATCAAACGTGCTCACATCATCGGGTGAACCGGAAAAAGAAGAAGGAGGCAGGAAATTCTTGTGATCGTAGCTAAAGCGGTCGTACCTTAACGATGCAGAAAGTCTTAGTCTTTCCACCGGATTGACCTGAAAAGTAGCATAAGTGCCTATATTGGTGAGTTTTATTTCATTTTTGGTCAATGCCGAATCGACCTCGGTATAGCCGATGTTGATGCCTTCACCATTTTGCTCGACGAGCATATAGTCTTCATAAAAATCAGTTGGACTATAATCAAGCGATATACCACCAATCACCTTTGCCCTGATGCGATCCAGTTTTTGGGCATGTTGAATAACCGACCCATAGCTTCGGAAAGTGCGCTCGTTAATTCTGCCAGACGTAACGCCCGTATTTCTATCGGTACTTATACGATAGGATGGGATCTGCCCCAGGGAATTATCTCTGAAGAAAACTCTGGCCGTGGTATTTCCGCGTTCACTCCAGTCGTGATGAAGCGTTGACTGTATCCTTAAAGCACTTACGGTTCTCTCGGTAAAAGTTTGCACGCTGGTCAGGTTCTGCTCAAAAAAAGCAGCGCTGTCGAGGCTTCCGGTCATATCCGTATCCAGATCCGCATAGGTCAATGAAAAATTCACATCCGTTTTGTTGGAAATCGCGCGCGTAATCTTCAACGTTCCGGCGTACTTATCCATATCGCTGTGCTCAAAAAAGCCATCTCTTCTTCTGGCGTAATAACCTCCTACAAAGACACCGGTTTTTCCAAAAGTATCGCTGAAGCGCAAGTCGGTTCTTCTCAGCCCATTGCTGTTTGATCTTAATGCCAAACGGCCCGTAAAATCCAGCGACGGGGACTGTGTGATTACATTAATGACACCCCCGATAGCTTCCGCTCCATAGGTTGAAGAGGCAGGTCCCCTGATAACTTCTATGCTTCTGATAGCTCCCTGGTTTAACTCATTCATGGCATTGTGATTAAAAACCCCGGTTGGACGAGTGGGTAGCCCATCCTCCAGGTAAAGAAAAAGACCTTTGGTGGAGATGGGCTGGCGAATACTTGTCATATGTTGTTCATTGGCCAGGTCGGCCACAAATACCCCTGGTATCTTGTTTAAGACCTGATCCAACGTATTGGGAGCTGTTTCTTCTATGACTTGTAAAGAAACGGTAGAAATGGCGGCAGGTACCTGGGTTCTGAGTTCCTTTTCCCTGTTGGCTGATACAATCACCTGTTGCAAGGTGCCAAGGGACTCAGTTAGTGTTATATTCATTTCACCACTTAAATCTGTAATTTCACTGGACTCATAGCCCATGAATGATACTTTTATCAACTTACTCTGTGGTGGCAGCACCAGCGAGAACTGTCCCAGCAGGTTGGTTACGGTACCCACATTCGTATCCGGAACGGTAATTTCCGCACCGACTAACGGTTCACCGGTCTGTTTATCGCTAACAGTTCCGGTTATTGTTTGTTGTCCGTATGAATTGGTTGAGGCTATAAAAGCCAGGAACAACACAAAAATTAATAGTTTTTTATGTAAATACATTTTTATGCAATTTTTAAAATGATAGACAGATTGCTTCAAGGCAGGCGCATTTACATAACACCTAAATGGCATATGATTCCAGCCATTTTATACCCTTAAAGCATGATGATTCCTCAATCGCATTGAAAAAAGGAAAGTATTGGAAAAACAAATCGAATGATAGCTTATTCGATTTTGAAGCCTTGTTATCAGGCTGACTGCGGAGGATGAAAGATATCTGCTATGTGACCGGAAGGATACAATAAAAAATCCGGAATTGTGTAGTTTTCACCAGAGGTCTTCACAACAACATTAAAATCCAATTCCGTTATTAACTGATTAAAAACCGGTATTTCAATCTTTTGATTGGTGGTAGTTGCTTCTTTTTCCTGTTGTTGGCCGGTTTTGGCCAGTTGATCTGATAAATAGCACTGACCACCGCAAACCGTCATGGAGGTCGTTTCCCGGTTTATACACAAAACCCGCGCAATATAATCTTTGCGCAAGTTGAAATCAAGGTAAATAAGCGGTACCATGAAGGTGCTTCCAACCGTGTTCAGGATCAGCACAAAAATAAGGATATTTCTTACTACCTTCATCACGGCAAAAGTAAGGATGATAATGGATTTAAAAAATTAAAAAATTCAGAAAATTTTGTCAAAGTACAACATAGTACCCCCGATTAAAACTTAAAATTGTTTTCTTTGTTTATCTTGGGTGATGCCTGTTAGAATCAAAACCGCCCGAACATCTAAATACGCAACCGATTATCCGATAACAAAAAATGACCACAGAACAGTTAAATCAAGAATTTGAAGAAATCAGGGGGCCATTAAAGTCCTATATTCTTCGAATTACGGCCAGTGTCGCCGATACTGAAGACATTGTACAGGACACCTATGTAAAGGCTTTGGAAAAACTGGAAACTTTCCGGGGAGATTCCAGTCTAAAAACCTGGTTGTTTACAATAGCCTCCAACCTGGCCAAAAACAATTTAAAGGCCAAAAAACGCTGGACTGAAAATGTTACCGATGTTTGCAGGGAAGCCGCGATGACGGATCAGCAATTTTTCAAAGAGGCGATGCAAATTCGGGCTACCTCACCACAGGGAGATTTTGAGATTAAGGAGCACATAGCCTTTTGTTTTACCTGTATTGCCAAATCTTTACCATTGGAGCAACAAATATGTCTCCTGCTGAAGGAGGTATACGGCTTTCAGGTAAAGGAGATCGCACAAATTGTGGCTACCACCGAAGCTATGATCAAATACTATCTACATACAGGCCGTGCCAAGATGCTGGATATTTTTGAAGGAAGGTGTGCCCTGATTAATCAAAAGGGTGTTTGCCATCAGTGTACAGAGTTAAACGGCATCTTTAACCCGAAGCAAAACACCCAGGAGGCACTGATGAAAATTGAAATGGTAAAGGCAGCTAAAAACAAGGATAAAGAACATCTTTTTGATCTGCGCATGGAGGTTATGCGGGAAATTGATCCTTTTGAATCAAAGGCTGCCGTATTGCAACTCCATCATTTAGAGCAAAATAGGAAGGTCATGGAAAAATATTTGGAAAAAAAAGCTGAATAATCCTATCATTTCCAATCGCTGAATTGTCAAAGATTATAAAAAGCAAAAAAATGAAAATTATAATCTTAATTCTGACAATGATGACAGTAACAAATACCTTCGCCCAAACTGGCAAAGCCAGTACGGTCAAAAAGACCTTCAGCCGCCAAACCTCCATAAGCATTGATATCAAAGCCAGCCCGGTCATTATCTGGTCTCTGCTAACCAATGCCTCCGATTACCCCAGGTGGAATTCGACCATTGTTTCCATAGAAGGAGATATCGAAATGGGGAAAAAGATCAAACTCAAATCAACGCTGGATGAAAAAAGAACTTTCAAATTAAAAATCAAGGATTTAAAGCCGGAAAAAAGTATGATTTGGGGAGACGGTAAAGGCAATCGTCTTTTTACACTGGAGGAAAACAGCAGTGGCAGCATCACTTTTTCAATGGATGAAAAAATCGGAGGGCTGATGTTTCCGATGTATGCCAAATACATCCCCCCTTTTGATGAAGCATTTGAGCAATTTGCCGCTGACCTGAAAAAGGAAGCAGAGTTGATCCAAAACACCAAAAATTAATATATCTCAACACAATCTTTTACTGAAATTTATAATGGAAAAAAGAACAAAAGACAATCCCTGGAAATTACAAACACCTCCCTTAACTTCTGAATATCAAATGTATATGGATGAAAAAGACGGTAAAGAAATTATCGTTTGTGTGGTAGGCAAAACCGTCCTGCACTACAGCGCCAGGTGTATCGAAGACCTGCATCAAATGCTAAAAGCACATGGCGATTGGATGCTACTGGGCAGCGCAGACGAGCAAAAGCCTGCTAAGGAAGGCACTGTTGAAGCCTGGGCCCGCTCTGAAAAAAATCCTGTTGGTGGCTGGTATGGCCTAAAAAAGGGTTTCAGAGGTCGTTTTGGTATGTATATACCCCCGTTGATGGAGCAGCTGGGACTTGCCGAGGTGGAACACAACAAAAGAAACAACAGGATGAAAGCCATATAAAGCCTGAAGACAGCGCAGGGAAAAACTATCCCGACTTAAGCCAATTAATAATAACACCGGGACCACGAGCTGACGCGATAATAATCGCAAGGTGGCTGTTGCGGTTCAATCATCTACCGCCTGGAATACCAGTTGCCTGAACATCCAGCCGGTATTGTCGGACGTTGCTTCCTGCGTTTGTTTCAATAATACACCGATAACCTTTTCCTTGGGGTCAGCAAAATATTGGGTATTAAAATAGCCTCCCCAATCAAAAGTACCTTCACTTCCGATACCTCCCATGGCCTGGCCTCTTTGATTTACAATACCGAAGGCGATGCCATAATCCTTGCCTGAGTCTCCCCAAAGGTCGCCAATTTGATTACTCATGATAGATTGCACGGTAGTTCTGCTCAAAATACGAATACCGTTCAACTCACCACCGTTTAGATACATTTGAAGAAATGTCGCATAATCTTTTGCCGTACTGGAAAGTCCGGCGCCACCTGAAAAAAATTTCCTGGCACCCTTCACAGGATAATCCGGATCATAAAAAGTAACCGGGTATCTATGCCATTGCTTACCTTCCATTTTTTGGACTGTAACTAATCGGTCTGCTTTTCCCTTTGGCAGATAAAACCAGGTATCATCCATACCCAGCGGATCAAATAAACGGGTCCTCAGGAATTTATCGAAGGGCATACCGGATATTATTTCAACGAAGTATCCCAATATATCCAGGCCTTCGCTGTAAGTAAACTTCTCACCGGGATTGTGGTGCAATGGAAGTTTCGCCAGCTTTTTGACACTTTCCTCAATGGTTATATTTTCCGTGGTAAATAAGTCAGTTATCCCGGCCTTGTGATAGATCTTTTTAAAACGCGCATCGCCGTCTATGACACCATAGCCAACCCCTGAAGTATGTGTCAGCAGATGCCGAATTGTAATTTTATTTTCAGCGGGTTTGGTTGTATAGGTGGTGTCGCTTTCTATCAGAGAGTCCAGTAATTGTTCATTTTCAAACTCGGGAATATACTTTGATATGGGATCATCCAACCTGAATTTACCTTCTTCCCACAGCATCATTACTGCTGTGGCCGTAATCGCTTTGCTTTGGGAGGCTATTCTAAAAATATCATCGCGTTTTAAGCTTCTGCCCGATTCGTTATCAGCCATTCCGAATGCTTTGTGATAGACAATTTTTCCATTCCTGGCAACCAGCGCAACCGCGCCCGGTATGTCCCCGTTTTCAACTGCCTGCCGGCACATTTTATCTATCCGGGCCAAACGTTCCCCTGACATTCCCGCTTCCGCTGCGGGGCCTTCGGATAAAGGAGCAGATTTTTTAATGGATTTGGTTTGGGCAACTGCCGTCAAAGTAAACGCAGTCAACAGAAAGATGAATAGGCTCCTCATGTTTAAAAGCTATTTAAGGTTAAGCTTACAAAATGATGATTTTTCAGCTAATTATCAAATTACCTGGTTGGAAGCTTAGCATAACATGATCTATGTATTTAACATCAGGCGCCATTCGCCGTGTGGCTTTCAAGGATAATTTTCACCACCGTTATTTTTCAAGTGCCACCGCTTGGTTTTCACGCCAGCTGGCCGCGTAAGGATCATAATTGCAAGGTGTTTCAAAATAATAATTATTATCGCCTCTTTCGATTGGAATTCTCGGATCTACACACATATGGCGGAATTCACAGTCTTTGCAAATTTCAATATCAGCTTTTTTGACTTTCCAGTATTTTTGAAAATCAGATGAATTGACAATTTCGACTATTCTATCAGTTTCTATATTACCAAATACCTCTTCGGTATGTGGCGCATTTTTCACCTCTCCTTCCTCATTTATATATATTTTTTTATTAAAATAAAGATTGAAGTGATGGGATTCGTTGAATATCTTCAGGTGGTTATTTCTTTGAAAGTCTGCTATGGTTTTTTCATAACTAACATCTTTTTGTTGAAAAGTAACACTGTGGTAGTTAATTTTCCTGCTGTCTGTTGCCGCAGCGGAGTCTACCGTTTTTTCTTTATCGGCACCAAAGACGTTCAAAGACCCTATTCTTTGAAATTTTTCCAGTAGGTCTTTCAGGTAGGTATCACTGGTACTTCCGTTGGAAGCAGCGGTAAGGAGCAATTGGAGATCAGCGATTCTGGTCCCGTCAAAAAGGGTTAAAACCCTTTCAAGCGCAGATTTATCAATTTCAGAAAAAAAACGCAGTTGCACTGCAAAACAATTCATCGCATCCAACGCGCTCGCCATTTTTTCAAAATGTGGCCCTGTTTTTTTTCCATAATCGATGATAGCGTTGGTTAGTAAGCCCGGATATTCCCAATCGGTACTTATAGCGGTGAAATACTTCACCCGGTCTTCTGTCGTGTAAAAGATATATTCTTTTTCTTCCAAAAAGGAAAAATATTTTTCAATAAATGCAGCGTTTTCTTTTCCATACACTGCTATTATCTCATCAATGGTTTTACCCTGGTGTTGCTCAATAATTTCCGCCAAAATATTGGGGATAAGATCAAATGCACGTCTCTGGCTATCAGCTATCAGAGACCGGCTAGCTCCTTTTACCAGGCGGCAACAAGAAAATAATACAAAGTGATTGTTCATTTTTCGATTTTGAGAGGATGAATTTCTTTCCAAAGGGGATATATGCGTCTATTTGAATCGTAAACAGACACATCAACAGACCGATGGCGAGAAACTTTTCTTTTATTGGCCACTTGCAGTTTTCTGTAAAGCACGGGAAACACTTCTTCCAGACCTGCTTTGATGTCAGGATCTCCATCGCTCAGTGTTTCAGCCAAATCATTTGTTTTACTCATTTTTAGCATGGTTCAGGGTTGAAAAATTAAACATCATGTTCCATAAGGTATTCGGCTATTTTCTTTTCCAGATTATAATTGCATGGGGAAGAGATCATACCAAATTGTCCAATGGGGTTTACTTCCAAAAAGACAAACTCGCCCTCCGGCGTCAAAATCATATCAATAGAACCCGTATTGAGTGCCAGTTTCTTCATCAGTTTTTTTAGCTTTTTTTTCAGTTTATCCGGCAACATGAAAGGGACCTTTCTATTTGGCTTTGAATGATCATAATGCCTGAAATCAACTGCAGTTTGGTCATTGGCTTGTGAAAATATAGCCATGGCATAAAACTCAGGTTCTAAATAGAAAATACGCAGTTCTAATTCTTTGCTTATTTGTTTTTGAAAAAGAGAAGGAGAAAAAAGGTCCGGGAGCTTTTCTATATCTTCCTTATTTATTTCCTGGGTATACATCATATATCTGGTGTCCTTGTGGGAAAAAACCCTGACACTATGAAGGCCCTTGGTTATCAATGTCCCCTGCGATTTGTGAAATTGGCTTAATTCCGATTTCTGTGAGGTGACCCGGGTGGGCGGTATGGATAAGCCTATTTCCCTGGCATAAGTCAAAACTTTTATCTTATCCTCTGATTTTCTGAAACCAAAATTCCCCAGCCAGTGTGCGTCCTCAAAAAGCGCTACGAATCCATAATCGTTGTATAGCTGTTCGTTTTCTATATGTCGCGCTATCTCCATCTTAAGTTCCGGATCTGCAACCGGATCAAATGAATGGTCATCCGCATAGTAGGGTTTTGACTTCCAGCGCCTGTAAAAAACAACGTTGGGCTTGGCCTTATTTAGGTTTTTTTTTCTCAGGTTAATGGTGGTTTCTTCATCAGTCAAAGTATAGGAGAAGGGAGTGTTCCGTAAAATGTAATCCCCTTTCATGACTTCAAATTTTCCTCCTGACCAATTAATCCACTCCATTACATGAAGGGCAGAAACATCATCATTATTCGTTACGATCAATATCATGATTAACTAATGGCGGTTTTTTTAAGTACTGACAAAGCCGGTAGAACCTGGCCTGGCTTCCCTTTCCTGACCAACCAGATCTCTTTGCGTTGATAACTGTATTTTGAGTCATTAAGCATTTAGCATAAATCATCAAAAAATAACCGAAACCAGTATAGTTTCGGTTATTTATTTAGGGTATTAACAGGCTAGCATTCGCTATCATAATCACAAGTTCCTTCGGAATCGTTGTAAGTAGCAGCGGTTTCGTCATCAATAAAAGTGTCACCTGGTTCAGAAGAGTTTTTTCCAGCAACATTTCTTCCTCCTCCGGTTCTAGTTTTAAAACCTAAACCACCTTTAATTGCTTCAAGCTGGAACTTTTCCAACGTCATACTTTCGAAATTTTTCATTGTTTTTTTCATTATTTTATATATTTAGATGATTCCTACTCTATTAAAGCTTTTCGGATCCGCTTTTATCTTTATATGTCAAGATTTTTTATTTATAAGCAAATACATCCGTTTTCCGGCAGGGGTCACCAAGCTCCTTCATAAGGGTCATATGTACATTTGGCGGGTTTGGATAATTCATTGGCCGGATCGGTTACATATGCCCGGCAGTCATGACAGATATACCGGAACTCACAATCTTTACAAACCAATATCTCGTCTTTGCGGAGGTGCCAGGCCCGCTGAAAGTTTGCATCCTCGCTTACCGCTTTTACAGATGTCGTTTTAATTTGCCCAAAAGACTTTGTCATGGAAGGGCAGTTTTTTATTTCTCCTCTTTTGTCAATGCCAATCTTGCGGTTCAGGCAACTATTAAAAGTTTGCGCTTCCGTAAATGAGGCCACGTTGGCAGTAAAGTAATGGGGTAACACTTGTCCGCAACAGGCCTCAGACGCCATTTCCTCTTCCAAATAAAAGATCTTATCACCCGCACTTCCATCATCAATCAAGTGGCCAGGAGCAGCATGGACAAAAATCTTTTGTACTCTGGGATTCTGATGAGCAAGTTGGTTTAATTTCTCCGGTACCAAATCTTCATGGTAACGGACCATTACCTGTACTCCCCGAATAGCGGTATCATCAAATAGACGCAGGCTAGCGGTGAGCTGACTGAAGGACAGTGCATGGAAAAAGCGTAGCTCTACCACCGGGCAGTAGATAGCAGATAATTGAGTAATAATGTCTGACAAACTATGATCACTTTTTTCATCAAAGTCCACAATGGCATTGGTGATAGGAACAGGATTATACCAGGTCAGATCCATTTTAGGAAATTTTTGCGGTTCCTTACTGAAGAAACCATACTCCTTCTCTGTTAAAAATTCCAGGTACTCTAATATCTCTTTATCATAGGCATGATCATATGCCTCGAATACTTCCTCGATGGATTTTCCCTGATGCTCGGTGAGAATTTCGTACAGCACATTCGGAATGAGCTCAAAAGAGTCTCGCTGCAAATCGCAGATAGTACTTCTGTTAGCCCCCTCCACCGGAATGCAGCAGGCAAACAGCACAAAGTAATTTTTCAGGAATTCCGTTTCTCTTCTATTGACTTCCATATAGACTCGTTTAAGGTGGTAGAAATTGGTTTATATAAACCGTAAGTAAAAAACAGTTTGGTATTGTATTGAGCGCTACCGCAAGGTGCTACTGTTTCCCCGTCTTGCTCGGATTCTTCCTCTGCGTATTGTTGCTTAAACTCCTTCAATTGTGCCATCAAAAGATTGAGTGAATACAACTTCCGTTGACCCGCGGGGAGGGTATCAAAAAACTTTTCTTTTTTCATAGGTATGGTCTTTTTCAATAAGGTGTTCCGCTATAAGCTGATCAAGGTTAAAGTTGCATGGTATCGCTGTCATACCATACTGGCCTACGGGGTTAACTTCTAAAAAGTAATAGCTCCCGTCACAGCCCCGTATCATGTCTATGGAACCGCAATTCAGATCAAGGGCCTGCATCAAACGGTGCAATTTGCCTTGTACTTCCTGCGGTAAATGATAGAGGACATTACGATTGGGTCTGTCATCATTGTAGTGTCTGAAATCAAGCTTTGTCTGCGCGTCTGACTGGGAAAAAATGGCCATAGCATAAAAAGCACCGTCCAGGTAAAAAATCCTGATCTCATAATGCTTTTCTATCTTTTTCTGAACCATTGACGGGTAGAATTGCATTTCCAGATTTTTAACAATTTCTGGTGTGAGCTCTTCGGTATACATCATATAGGTCGCCTGGTCTATCTCCAGTACAGTAGATTCAAAAATTGATTTGCAAATCAAAGTCTGATTTTCCATCAGGGTGAGCAGTTGATCTTTGGTATTCACAACATGGGTAGCAGGAATGGATAGCCCGCACTGATTAGCCTTGTTGAGCACATGCATTTTATTTACAGAAACATTGAACGGATGATTTAACCAGTAGGCATCATGGAAGAGTGTGGCAAAACTATGGCGCAGGCTAGCATATTCAAAGTTAAGCTGCTCGATGGCCTGTTCCACCAATTGTTTTTGGTTGTTCCGAAAGAAAGTGGATTTCTTAAATGTATCCGTTCTTCTATACCACACGGCGTTCACCTCAGATGCCTCCATCCGGTCTCCTTCAATGGTAAACACTCCGGACAAAAGGGAAAAAGAAACCCGTTTATCCAAAAAGTCACCTAAATTGATCCTTATAAAAGGGTGTTTATAAAAATTCAACCAGTCCATCACATCTTCCGTAGATGGATCTCCGGACATACTCATAATTAAAATCACAATGCCTGATAAATGAAGTTTAGAAAAGGAGCCTTGAAATTAAGTCCCAACCCGACCTTGATCCAAAACCCCTTTTAAAAAAGACTAACAAATAAACTCGTTAACTAGAAATCTATGTCGTACAAATCTCCGTGTGTTTTTTTGTTGCAACTGTCATTTGCTTTGAATCTAAAACCTCCTTTTGCCTGGGCCATTTGGGAGGCTTCCAATGTTTGAAATTTAGTTGCCTTTAATTTTTCAAATTTTTTCATGGATGCATTTTTAGAATTTACACAAAAAAATGTCCTATACTATATAGATGACCCTACCATTACCAGGTCCAGGGAATCATCGGTATCCCATTCGCATACTGACCCTGTATAGCTTTTTTTGTAGGTAGCAGTATCCAGGCCGCCGCGCGCACCGCCTTTGGCTGCTTCCATCCAGGAACGTTCGATAGTTTGAAATTTTGTCGCGTTTAGTTTTTCGAATTTTTTCATGATTTTCAGATTTTAAAATTTTAATAAAGTTTACTGCTTTGAGCCGCATGACATTTATGATGTCGTTCTTACCTTCTTTCTATTTGGGTGAGACAGGTTCACCTCAGAGGTCCAAATAAATTCTCCGTTAGGCCCCAGCGACCAGCCGCCGCCTTTGATCTTTTCGGAAAATGCTATTTTGCAATGCTCAAGTCGGCGAATTGATTTTTGCTTTTTCATCATTGTTTTTAGTTTAAAATATTAGTTATGTGCAAAAAATTATTAGATGACGAATATAACGGGCTAGTCTTGCAAAACGCTAATTTGCATCATCTACAATGCGTCTACAGCTGTTAAAAACAGCTTGTAGACGACTTGTCCTACCCCAAACAGTTGGACTATTGTAGCTAAAAAGACCTGTTACTGTCCTTGTAGCTTGTATTTGATAGATTTTAACCAATGAAACATTTTCTCCATCAGCCGCAGGTCTTCTGTGATCACTTCGGTTTGTCCTGTGAGGTTTTGACGAATGCTTAGCGCTTTGCCATAGGTGGTCTCCAGTTGATTTGGTAAGGAAAGCTCAACCTGGTAGTGATCCTCTACAGATATAATCGGAAAATCTCTCACCACGCCGCGAAGCATGCCATACTGCTCATGCGGATAGTGATCGAGTTTGATATTTACCTGCTGACCTATATCTACCTTCCCGGCGCCCGTCACCGGCAATGTGGCGATGGCGAGGATCTCTCCGTGATCCGGGACCAGCGAAAACAACGCCTTGCCCATGGGTACATATTGATTATCGTGCAGGATATCCAGATAGCTTAGCCTGCCCTCTGTCGGCGCTATAAACAGGTGAGCAGTTTTCCAGTTTCCGATCTGTGCTAATAGCTCGCTTTTGGTATTGGCCAGTGCCTGCCAAAGTTGATTGCTTTCCGATTGTTTTGCTATACTTAATTTGGTTTGCAAGGCTTTTAGTTCTTCAATTCGTACCTCCTGGTTAATCAGGGAAGCTCCCGTTCGTTCCGATTCCTTGCGGCTTTGCAGAAATTCCTTTTTCCTTGTTTGAAAATCTACTTTTGGAATGACGTTCTGAGTAAACAATATAGAATCTGCTTTAAATTTAGTGGCAGCAAGACTTTGCTGTACTTTGGTCAGCTGCAACTGTTGAACGAGGTTTAATTTGAGTTTTTCATGAGCCACCAATTGCTTTTGTATTTGTGAAATTTGCCGGTCATGATCATCCATGGCAAGGAATAAATGCCATTGACTTTTTGCCAGTGTATACCGGTTATAGTAATCCTGAAGCGGGCCGAGGTTGGCATATTCACCAGTTGTTGCTTCAGGCGCCTTTAGTTCAGCTTCAAGCTGCAAAATAACACGCCAATCTTCCGGTGATTTTATTAGCCCCAGAATATCTCCTTCCTTAACTGCTTCCTTTTCTTTCATTAGTACTACAATAGGCCCCGAAGACCTGGCTACCAGGGTAACAGGTGCGGGGTTGGTAGTGATCAATACATCGGCATGAAGGACATCCGGGTATTTGACAAACCATGAAATAGTCAGCAACACAATCAGCACGGCAAAGATTAGTGAAATGCCTGTACGTACCAGCCAATGCGGCACCGCCCCGATCATATCCTGTATCTCGTCAGACCGGCGATGAATTCCCTCATATGGGTTGATACCGACTTCTTCGTAATGTTGTTGGTTATTATTATTCATAGGGGATAAATTTAGTATGAAGAAAACCGCCTTAATAAAAAAGGGCGTCTACAAAGAGTCTACTCCTGAATAATGATCCACTAACAAGCCCCTCTAAAATCTTTTTTTTAATTAACATCACCCCCTGAAAAGATTGGAGGGAGCGCGGTAATAATCTAGGTGATGTCAATACCCCCCTGACTTTCTCAATTCTATTTATGATCTCGGCTTTAATTGAGTGACAGCAATGACAAAAAGATTTCCCTTATTCACACAACATGATAGTATGGATTGCGGCCCTACCTGCATACGAATGATCGCTAAATGGTATGGTAAAAATTATTCACTTGAATATCTAAAACGCCGGTCCTACTTTACCCGTGAGGGTGTATCGTTGGCAGGCATAAGCGAGGCGGCGGAAACCATAGGTTTCAGGACACTGGCGGTAAAGACTACACTTGAAAACCTGGCCGTGGAAGCACCATTGCCATGTATTGTCCACTGGCAGCAGCAACATTTTATCGTGGTCTATAAGATAGATAAGAAAAAGGTTTGGATTGCCGACCCTATAGGACAAAGAATCACACTTAGCCACGACGAATTTTTACGATCCTGGGCTTTTATGACAGATGGCAATGAAAAGCTGGGTATTGCGCTGCTGCTTGAAACTACCCCCGATTTCTATTCCAGGGAAAAGGACGAGCAGGCCAGTCACAAAAAGAGTATCACCCATTTATTTTCCTACTTTCGTCAATATAAGTCGTTTATCTGGCAGTTGATTTTGGGGTTGCTGGCCGGTAGCCTTGTACAGCTATCGCTACCCTTCCTGACACAAGCCGTGGTGGATGTTGGTATCAACACCCAAAACCTGAACTTTATCTATATTATCCTGGCAGCACAACTCATGCTGGTATTTAGCCGCACTGCTGTGGATTTTATCAGAAGATGGATATTGCTTCACCTGAGTACCCGCGTGAATATTGGTATGATCTCAGATTTTCTCATTAAGATCATGCTGGCACCCATGTCATTTTTTGATTCCAGGATGATCGGCGACATTCTCCAACGTATCGGGGATCATACCAGGATTCAAAACTTCCTGAGCTCCTCCTCTCTCAATATTCTGTTTTCTTTTTTCAACCTGCTGGTATTTGGGGCTATCCTGCTCTTTTATGATATTTCAATTTTCCTGATTTTCTTTGTTGGCAGCGCCATATACTTCCTGTACGTTATCCAGTTTCTTAAAAAAAGAGAGGAGCTGGATTATAAACTATTCAATCAACAATCCACTAATCAAAGCAATTTGATACAACTGATTACAGGGATCGCCGAAATCAAACTCAATGGAGCCGAAAAAACCAAACGTTGGGAATGGGAGAGAATTCAAGCGAAGCTTTTCAAAGTGAAAGTAGCCTCTACCTCGCTACAACAGTGGCAGGAGTCTGGAAGTGTTTTTATCAACGAACTGAAAAACATTGTGGTGACCATACTGGCTGCCAAAGCGGTAATCGATGGTGAAATGACCCTGGGTATGATGTTGGCAGTACAATACATCATTGGCCAGCTCAATGCCCCCATCAATGACATCATTTTATTTTTACGGGAGTGGCAGGATGCAAAAATCAGTCTGGAGCGGGTGGGCCAGGTATACGACCAGGAAAATGAAGAAGCACAGCATGCAGATTATAGCCTGATCTTGCCTGCCCGCAGGTCTATAAAAGTCAAAAACCTGTCATTCCGCTATGACGGTGGGCGTGGAGATCTGGCACTGGATAATGTTTCCTTTGATATACCCGAAGGTAAAGTGACGGCCATTGTAGGGATGAGTGGGAGCGGTAAAACAACTTTGTTGAAGTTGCTTTTAAAATTTTATCAGCCGACAGCGGGCAAAATTACCGTAGGAGGCATGGACCTCCAGGCCATTCACAGCAAAAGATGGCGTAGTCTGTGTGGTGCAGTAATGCAAGACGGCTTTATATTTTCCGATACCATCGCCGGTAACATTGCTGTCGGCGAAGATATTGAATACCCGGACCAACAGCGCCTGAAAAAGGTGTCGGAACTATCCAATATCTCAAGCTTTGTAGAAGAGCTCCCCCTTGGGTTTAATACCAAAATCGGTCAGGAAGGGATAGGGATGAGCCAGGGCCAGAAACAAAGGTTATTGATTGCCAGGGCCATTTATAAAGAGCCTGAGTTTCTTTTCTTCGACGAGGCTACCTCCTCGCTGGATGCCAATAATGAAACCGAAATTATGAGAAACCTGGAGCAAGTATTTGCAGGCAGGACCGTGTTGGTCATAGCTCACCGTTTGAGTACTGTTAAAAACGCAGATCAGATCATTGTCATGGATAAAGGTGGTATTGTAGAGCTGGGTAATCATCATTCCTTAATCAGACAACAAGGAAGTTATTATTACCTGGTCAAAAATCAGCTGGAACTTGATAAATGATCGGCTTAAGCCGTGGAAGCCTCGCTTTTAGGCCACAGAAACAACAGGGCTTTATGCTTAATCATGACATTACCGCAGATATTCAAATATCCTGACTAATGCAGCCCTGTTTGAGATAAACTCCCAAGGCTGTCAAATCCGGGTGCATGGTTAAGCTAACCTACCTTAAATCAATTATTTTAGGTGAGGCGACTTTGGCGGCTTTGTTTGTAGTTGTCTACAAACCGTCTACATCCCCTCAAAATTACGTCTGACAACCTTTTGGCACTCAATTGGATAACAAAAAGATTATTAGATTTGGGCATTGTTAAACAAATTTCTTAATCAAAGTGATCATCAATTACCCTAACCAACCATTGAGATTAATTAACAATCCGAACATCAGCTACATTTCTGAAAATACAAATGCTGCCCGCAGACAAGCAGGAAATAAGCTGGCTTCTAAATCTGGTGGTGTACCATCAGAAAGCAGACATCTAAGATGGTTAATGAATCATAAGGAAAAAAATGGCCTCGCTTATGACATGTCCTATCAAAAGAGGAAACTTGCCTCCCACAAATACACCCTAAAGCCTAAAGTATAAAATGCTATAAAAACCGGCTTCGGGTTTGTCATGAGCAATCCAAGGAGGCTTCCTTTCTTTAGCAACTTAAAAACGCCAGGTGCCCTGGCTATTCCAAATTACAAAAAATTTGGAGGAAGGCTGAGCGTCATCTGATGTTCCTATCTGCGCCGGTAAATTCCAGGTATACATAAGTGTGTTTGAAATTTCAATTCGAGGCGCTACATTTAATATTACATTTACTTAGACTACGGGTTTACATTGATTACCGTCTAATTGCTTTAAAATCATGAAACAATCTTTCTTTCTGGGTTTATTATTGCTACTATCCAGCCATTGGATTTTTGCAAACACCAAAAATGATGTTGATAAACTTTTTGATATAGGCCTCAACGAGGTCAATCTGCCACCGGATTCTACCATTGCCATTGGCAACCGAATGTTGGTAATGAGCCAAAATCAGGATTATTTACGCGGCATCATAAGGGCCAGGGTAATTAAAGGAATCGGCTATTTATTTTCCAATCAACTGGACTCGTCATCTACCGAACTGCTTACCGCCATTCAACTGGCCGAAGATTCAAATGCGGAAAAGACATTTGAATATGGGTTGGCGAAAAATTTCCTTGGCAGTGTTTTTACCCGTCTCAGCAGCCTTGATAAAGCAAGGCAAAATTTCGAAGAAGCACTGGAGATATTCAAGGATATAAATAATAATAGTTATATCTGTGCAGCAACCACCAACATTGGCACTATTTTCGGTATGCAGGGAAGCTATCCGGAGGCCCTGGACTTTTTTCTGGCAGCACATAAAATAGCCAATAATGAAAATGTGCCGGTGAGACGACAGGCAGAGGCTATGTCTAACATTGCAACAATCTTAAGCCTGATGGGCAAAAAGGAACAAGCTTTGCAATATGCTTTCAAAACGTTGGCTATTGATAAAGAAGAAAAACTCATGAGAGGTGTATACATTAGTCATAACTTAATAGCAAACATCTATAACCGGAATGACGATTATGACAGTGCCCTCTATTACTATGACCTGAATGTGAATTTAGCGCCAGCTGATAATCCCAGGTTTACACCGATTATTGCACGAGCCATTACCGGAACCAGTAACATCTATATTCGCCAGAATAAGCTTGATGAAGCTATCAAATTATTAAAAAAGGTAGAAACCGAAGGGTACAATTATCAAACAGAAATTCTGTATAACACCATTGCATCGAATTATCTCAAATTGAAACAGTACGACAGCACCCTTTTTTATGCGCGCAAAGCACTTTCTATCGCTACCGCAAGCCATGCAAAAAAAGGGATCAAAAATGCTTCAAACCATTTGCAGCTGGCTCATTTTGAAAAAAAGGCCTTTGACTCTGCTTATTTTTATCAACAGCTTCACCATATTTATAAGGATTCCATTTACAATGAGTCCAACGAACGGAAGTTCAACAACTCGGTCATGGCGCTGGTCACCATGGAAAAGCAACAAGAAATAGACCAGCTGAGGCAGAAAAGAGTGATTGATAAACTACAAAGCCGCATCACAACAGGGAGCCTGATCACCGGGATCCTCTTCGTCCTTGCCATTTTTATGTTCTATCGTCATGAACAGCGCTTAAAGCAAAAAACACTTGAAAGGAAACTCGATTTAAACCAGAAAAACCTGACTAATCACACCCTGAACATGGTGCATAAAAACAATGGGTTTATGCAAATGGAACAGGAGGTTAGAAGTATGAGAGAAAAAGATGAAGTAAACTTCCAAAAGCTATTGAATATCATTAACCTCAACCGGTCGGCGGAAAAAGATTGGGATAACTTTAATAATTACTTCAGCGCAGCACATCCTGGTTTTGAGCAGCAATTTGCTAAGAGATTCCCCGGCTTAAGCATTGGAGACAGACGCCTGGCTTCTCTGATAAAAATGAAGTTATCCAATAGAGAAATAGCTTCCATATTAAACATCGAATCCAAAAGTGTAAGGATGAACAAATATCGCCTGAAAAGGAAACTGGAGTTATCTGAAGAAACTGACCTGCACGATTACCTGGGTGAGATATCGTAGGCTTCCCATCACTTATGTAAAAAGATAAGGACAGTTAAAAATAACTGACCTTATCATCTAAGTGCAATTATTACTCAATGATTTCTTATTTATAACCCCATCAAGGCACAATAGAACTCCTGCTCTGTTCAAGTAAGTTCCTATATTCAGACAAGGTGGATTCATTGGAGATCCCCGCCTGTTTTGCTCCCGAAATCATCGCATCCAAAAAGGAATCGTAGGTGGCATTGGTTATATTTTCAGCGTTTGCCATTCTGGGATTCGTCGCTGCATGGGCAGCCTGCATACTCAGTCCGCCATAGGTTGCGTCGCCGCCGGTCGCCTCATCAATAAAATCGGCAATGTTGTCCTTTAATGCTTCCAGTCCTGGGCCTTCACCATTCTCATCCTGAAGTAAAACGGCAAAAAATGGCGTAAGATCAGGGTCAGACGCGATGGCAAGTATTGATTTTTCTACGGCACTTTCTATGCCAGCCCTTTCTCCCAGCTTTTGATAAAGGGATTGTTGATCACCTCCATCGTCGTCATCTCCACACCCTGAGAACAACATGGAAATTATGACTACTAAGCAAAAAAATAGTATACCGGCAGAGCGGTACATTTTGATTGTTTTCATTGTTTGTTGTATTTGATTTAGATTACTCTGTTTTACTGTTCTTAAAAAATTCCTGGAAAAAGGATCCTATCCGGTAAGTGATTGATTTTTTATCTAAAACCGGGCAACTTGTGCCGGATTGGATTCCTTTTTCTGGGGCATATCTTACGGCATCAAATGAACCTGCCTGAATAAATTCATCAAAAACTTTAGCTGATTTAAAGCTTCCTTTTTCCGTGGCATATACCAACGTTCCTTTTTTGATGTTTAAATAGCTATCCATGACGTCAGGAATCGTATCAATGACCTGTCTGGCCTTTACGGAAGTGGCAGGACTTAAAGGAGCTTCATTAAATTCCACCCTGGTCAGCTGCCAGCGAATACCTGGCTCGCGGGAAGATTGGGTAACGGCATAGATATGTATCACCAACAGGATGGTTGACATCGCCATCAGTACAAATGCTCCTACAAATATTTTTTTTATCAATGCTTTCATGGTTATTCAATTGTTAGCTTTAATTATGCTATAAACCGGGTCATGCCTTCTTTGGCGCCTGAGACAGGCGATGACATTATCTGTTGACTAATGGTGTTTTGTCCATTCGGGTGGGATCACCTTTATATCCTCTTTACTTCCGAATGCGGACTTCCGCAATATTCAAGTATTTGCCTTAACCATCTAATGGCCTAAAACGTCACCTCGGGTACTACCTACCAACTGCATTACTTCGTCTACTAAATCGGCGGTTAAACCAAGCTGGACCAGTGTATTTTGCAAGTGTTGCGCCACCGCATCAAAGTGTTTATGATCAAGCCCATTCGCTACCAGCCGGCTATGGGCACTTGCCAGGTCCTTGCCGGAGTAATTTACCGGCCCTCCGAATGCGTAGGTCAAAAATGATTTTTGCTTTTCCACCTGCAGCTTCATATCGATGTCGTTAAAAAAATGTTTGATCAGGTCATCCTGAAGTATTTTCTGGTAAAAAATCTCTACAGCTTTATTCACGGCTTCTTTTCCGCCAATGCGCTCGTAGAGTGTCAATTGATTTTTGTTTTTCATGATTTAATGGTGTAAAATGTTGAAGCCAGACATGCGCCTGTCGTCAATGCGAAAGTGTGAAAAACGTGGCAAAAAAAGACATTTAGGGCGTATACAAAGCATCTACATCCACGATAAAAGACCTTATCGTCCGGATATAGCTTCAATTTTTTGTGAATGCAATTGTCAACGCACCTTTGTAGTGCACCCATTTGTCAGCTCATCCTGTGAGGCTGACAATTAATGGTGCAAAAAATTTATAAGCATGGGGAAGGTTAGCCGTTTTACAACCTTCTAACTGGTAGCGTTGTAACTTTTATTGAGGTTATGCTTGATCAGCGCCATTCGCTGGCGCACACTATTCGCTGAAGTCAAGCCATCTTCGGGGGTATGCATGGTATAATCCAACAGTCTTTCTATAGAAGTAGTAGCGACATGTAACCTGGTATCGGAGGATGCATAATAAATAAAAACCCTGCCTGCTTCATCGGCAACCCAGCCATTGGAAAATACAACATTAGAGACATCCCCTACACGCTCCATGCCTTCCGGCGCTAAAAAATGTCCACCGGGTCTGTGGATTACCTTCCAGGGAGATTCCAGCGCTGTCATAAATACATATAATACATATCTTAATCCGGCAGCGGTATTGCGAACACCATGGGCGAGGTGCAACCAGCCATGATCGGTCTTTATAGGCGCCGGTCCCAAACCGTTTTTTACTTCTTTGATAGTATGATAGATCCGATCGTCAATGATGATCTCCTCCCGAATTTCTGCCCGTTCAATGCCATCTGATAGCCCCCACCCAATTCCTCCACCGGAACCAACATCAATAAAGCCTTGCTGAGGTCGTGTGTAAAAAGCATATTTGCCCTGAACAAATTCCGGATGCAGCACAACATTTCGTTGCTGGCCCGTATAGGTCTTCAAGTCTTCGAGCCTTTCCCAGGTTTTAAGATCCCTGGTACGGGCAATGCCACATTGTGCAATGGCCGACGAGGTGTCAGATGGTAAGCTTCCGGGATCTTTTCTTTCCGTACAAAATAATCCATAAATCCATCCATCCTCATGTTGCACCACCCGCATATCGTAGACATTGGTATCGGGATCACTGGTTTCAGGCATCGTAACCGGATAATCCCAAAACCAAAATTGATCTACACCATTGGCACTCTCCGCCACTGCAAAAAAAGATTTACGATCTGCCCCTTCCATCCTGACCACCAACAATACCTTGCCGTTAAGCCGTATGGCGCCGGCATTAAACACGGCATTAATACCCATTCTTTCCATCAGCATTGGATTAGTCTGGTAATCGAGGTCATATTTCCAAAATGGCGGTACATGGGCCGCGGTTAGTATAGGTCTTTTGTAGCGGCTGAAAATTCCGTTACTTGTGTTTTCCAGCTCATTTTTGGTATCTATAAGGCGCTGGTAATGCTCAAATAACAGGGCTACCTCTTCATTAAATCTTTTTTCTTTCACAGTGTTTAAACTATTTACAACTTTTAAATACTTATTGGTCAATAATTTTCAACCGTTCGATGCAGTGCATCATGGACCTGGCCGTATGATAATTGACCTTCCAAACCTGCCCTTTGGGGCCGGTTTTCCATTCCGGTTCCATATCCAAACCACCCCAATACCAGCCGCCATGCTCATGATCTATAAGGTAAGTTCTGGTATAATCCCATAAAATTTTAAATTTTTCAAAATACCTTGCCTCGTCGTCGGGAAAAAGATCGGCCATCATGAGTAAGGTATTGAGCGTCTCCGCCTGGGCCCACCAGACTTTAGTATCTTTTATAATGGTTATTTTCTCTTCCCCTTTAAAATAATATCCCTGATCATACAACCCTCCCAACGTCGCATCCCAACCATTTTGAAGTGCGTGGTCCACCATTACCTTGGCCTTCTGCAATGTTGGGGCATTATTTTCAATTTCCAGGGCCTCGGAAGCTTCTAATAGTAAAAAGGCGGTCTCGACATCATGTCCAAAAGAAACATGGTCAAATTGATAGTTGGCAGTGCGTCTTTCCGCAGTGGAATCCCGATAGGATACGGCCGTCCAATCCCGCTCAAAAAACAGGTTCATATAACCTTTATCGGTGGTGATGGTGTCCCTGATCAGTAACAGCAGCTCTGAAAGCCTTTCTTTTAATGTATTATCAGGCCAGACCTGGTATAATTCGGTAAAGGCCTCCAATAAGTGAATGGTACTATTCTGGTCCTTGGGGGGCACTTCGCCGTAGCCGGAAATAAAGGGCGTGCCATCGCGTTGTATAAACTGAAAATACCCGCCGTGCAATGAGTCATAGCTGTGCTCCTCTAACCAGTGAAATGTCTGTTTCGCCAACGCCAGGGCCTCCTGCTCTCCTGACAACCCATAATAAGCCGCCAAACCATAAATAGCAAAAGCGTTACCATAGGCATTTTTAATGATATTACCCTGGCCATCGGGCTTTACCTTACCTTGTCGGTCAAGCAGATTGTAAAAACCCCCATGTTCGTGATCCCACATGCTTTCTTTAAGGAATTTAAACCCATGGGATGCGTGAGACTTTAATACTGCTTTTTCCGCAGAAAAGGCAGCTACTTTAGCGCAGGTCCATACGTGGCGCGCCTGAGTGACAATCATCTTGTCGTGTTTACCCTTCGGTTCCCAGCGATAGTCAAAATCACTCAAAAAACCACCGTGTGTTGTATCCAGGGCTATTGGATACCATACGTCAATCAATTCTTTGTTAAAGGAGTATTCCAGCTCCTCCAGCAAGACTTTTTTGGGATCTGATAACATTTCTTTTTTCACTTCCGAACAAGACATGAATGTTAATACTGTAATGGTGAAAATTACTTTAATGCTGTTAATGGTGCCAATGTTCATAATCTTTTAAATTATAGCGTTAGGAATGTCCTCTTGCCTGTCTGAGCTCCATGGTTATTTTGGCCATAAATGCTTCATCCAGCTTAAAAAATACCATAAACAATGCGCTCAACAAGGCCCCTGCTCCAGCAATAATACTGATCATCAGGCGGATTCCCAAAAGCGTGTCCGCACGCTGTTCCATGTTGGCTTCAAATCCAAAGGCCGCCGGGATCCATCCGGTCAGGGCACTTCCTAATTTCAATTTGAGTTTTTGGGGCATCGGGGAGGAAGCTTTTCCGTTATTAACCCAAAAACCTTTGGCTCATTCGTGTACCTGATTTACAGACTAATTTCATTTTTTGGGCCGGGCGTAAACACGTGGCAAATCGTTCTCAAACAGCGTAAAAGGATCATTATGGAATTTTATAAAATCCTCGCTGCTTGCATGTCCCGGATAGGGTGCGTAGTGATGCTTTGTATTGGCATTACGCCACACTAATACGTAGGCAATCCCCCTGGCGACCGGATCACTTTTAATACTTTTTAGTAATATCTGAGTCCACCATTCCTGTATTCCAATAGCCTCCAGCCCAGTTTCGGAAAGTGCCGCCACCTTGTTCTTTTCCTCGGCAAGTTGTACCACCGCTTTTAATCTTTGGATAAAAGCAGCCGTGTCTGCGGTGGATTTAATGCCTTTGTAATCATCAAAGGCCAGGATATCCACGTAATCATCACCTGGATAGTAGTCAAGGTATTCTTCTAAGGAAGAAAAGACATCCGTTGAATAGGCGTAGAGTATATTGTTTAAACCCTTAACATCGCGCAGGTAGTGAACCGTAAAGCGCCAGAGTTTCACATACTCCTCCTTGCTGCAATGGTCATCACCCCACCAAAACCAATGACCAGTGTGCTCGTGAAATGGACGAAAAATGATCGGGACCTTCGTACCAAACAATCCCGATTTCAATTCCTTAACGAAGGTGGCAAAAAGATCCAGTTTGGTCCTGTAAGTACTGTGATGCGTGCCGTTCGGCAGAATACCTGCTACCGCCCTGGTGGTATCCCAGGAGTTTCCTCCCGATACGGGATTGTCCATATGCCAGCTGATGGTGTTGATCCCTCCCATTTTAAAGGCCGCAATTATCCACTTCTTCATATTCTGAAAATTGATAGAATCGATATTCTGATCATCGACAATTTTGCCCACATCCCATCCAAATACTGCTGGATAGGCACCGCAAACGTCTTTCACATCAGATCGTCCATCCTCATTTTTCCAGTTTACGCCGTAAGCCAAATCATCCTGATGACCAAAGAGCACACCCCGGCGAGCAATATCCTGTAAATTCAGGTAAAGGGCCCTGGTTTTTTTGGTGGCTTTTGGGTCGACCAGTTTTACTGTTTTAAGCGTAGCGTCTGTTTTCACATTTTGAGCATAGCCGCTTATACCAAAGCCTATGAACAAAAGCCAAACAGTTAATTTTTTGCATCTCATATTATTTTGGTTATTAATTTCTATATGAAAATGATTTAATGATAAAGCTGGTATTTCACCATTCTGGCCAGCCTTATCAATTAATTTAGTCAACCTTAAGGTTAGAACCCGGGATTATTTTCGTTTCTTCATTAAAAATTTAGGTTGACTTAAAAGTGCTGTTTAAAGCTAGACAGACGAGGCACAGAAAATGGGGTGCAATTCTTTCAAAAAGAAGGGTGTAACATTTCAATAAATGAGTTTTAAGTCTTTAAAAAATCCCTTTTTCCTGATCTTTAACAAAACCTGGCAAATATCTGTGAGCAACTATTTCTCCGAGGGCTCCAGGGACTGATCAAACTTCGATGCGTATTGAGAAGGGGTAACCTGGAATTGTTTTACAAAACAGCCGCGAAAATATTTGAGATCATTAAAACCCACCATGTAAGCTACTTCCGCAACCCGCAACTGGCTCTTTTCAAGGAGTTGCGCGGCTCTTTGCAATCTTTGGGTTCGAATAAATTCATTGGCAGACTGGCCTACCAAAGCTTTCAGCTTCCGGTATAGGTGAACCCTGCTCATTGCCAGGTCTTTACTAAAGTCCTCCACACTGTAGGTAGAGTCATCCATGTGTTTCTCGACCAGGTCCATGGCCTTTTGCAGGAATATTTCATCAACGGAATTGATGGTGATATCTGCAGGTTTCAGGTATAACTTCCCCTGGGAGCGTTTTTTAAGTTGTTTTCTGAGGTTGATCAGGTTTTTTACCCGAAGCAGCAACAGGGAAGGCTCAAAAGGTTTGGTTATATAGTCGTCGGCCCCCGTTTCAAGCCCTTCAGTCTTGTATATTAACGATGTTCTGGCTGTTAGCAAAATGATAGGGATGTGACTTGTTTTTTCATTGGTTTTCAGCTGACGGCACAATTCCATGCCATCCATTTCCGGCATCATGACATCACTGATTATTAAATCGGGAATAGTCGTTGTAGCCATCGCCAGGCCTTCTTTGCCATCCGAAGCTAGCAACACCTGGTATTCCTCACTGAATAAACTTTGAATAAAATCCTTTACACTCTTATTGTCCTCCACAATTAATATCAGCGGACTTTCTTTATTTACATTAACATCAGCAGCGGCTTCCTGCACTTGCTCTTGCCGCCGTCCAGGTACCTGGTAATGATTTTCATGCTCGCTATCAATAAAACCCACAAGCATTTCATCTTCCTTCAGGTGTGTATTACCCGTGGGAAGCCATACACTAAAATCAGTCCCTTTGTTTAACTCACTTTCAACCTTGATCTGACCATGATGCAGTTGTACCAGCTCTTTGGACAGAGCCAATCCAATGCCTATGCCCCGTTCACTTTTGGGATTAGCCTTTTGCACGCTGTAATACCTGTCAAAAATATTCTTTAAATGTTGATCAGCTATACCCCTGCCTGTGTCAAGCACAGAAATTTTCACGTATTTACCCGTTTCGGTATATTGTGTGTCAGTAGCTTCCGGATCCTTCAAACCCACGCAGACACGAAGGGTGATTTTACCTTTATTTGGGGTGAATTTAAATGCATTGGAAAGCAAATTAAAGAAGACTTTCTCCAACATATCCTGGTCAAACCAGCAGCGTATTTCCCGCTGCTCAGACTCGAATTTAAAATCAATTCCCTTTTCAAGGGCATATTCCCGGAAGGAAACATGAATCTCTTTTAAGAATTCCACCAGATTACCTTCTATGGCCTGTAATTTTAAAAATCCGGCCTCCTTCTTACGAAAATCCATCAACTGGTTCATTAATCGTATTAGCCGCTCTCCATTTTTTTGCATATTGAGCAGTTGGTTATGCAGTTTGGCACTCAAATCAGTGGATTGGGCCAGTTTTTCCAAAGGCCCTAGGATTAAAGTCAGCGGCGTACGTATTTCGTGTGATATATTGGTAAAAAAACGTAGCTGCATCCTGTTTAACTCCTCGGATTTTTCTCTTTCCACTCTTTCGAGGTTAATCCTGTACCGGAAATTTGCTCTCATCAAAGTCAGGCTTCTCACCAGGAACAGCAAACCCAAACCGGCAATAAAATACAGAAAGTAAGCCCATCCTGTAAGCCAGAAAGGGGGGGTAATATGAATGGCCAGGGCGACCCCCGCTTCGCTCCAAACGCCGTCATTGTTGGAAGCTTTCACTTTAAACACATAACTACCTGGCTTCAAATTAGTATAATTTGCCTGTGTCTGGGAGGCGTCCTTGTAAACCCAATCCTCATCAAACCCTACCATCTTATAGGCGTATTGATTTCTTTCCGGGGAGGCAAAATGTAATCCGGCAAATTCAAATGACAGGATCTTTTCTTTATGTGTAAGGGTAAGGCCGGAGGTATTGCTGATCGCATCCGTCAAAATCACCCTGCCATTTATTTTCTCACCGATGGCAACATCTTCATGGTTAATCTGAAAATTTGTAAGCACTACCTTCGGCGGGATGGGATTGGTTTTAATATCAGCGGGATTAAAAATGTTAAAGCCATTGATGCCACCAAATAAAAGCAACCCGTTCCTGGCTTTCAAGCAGGAACTTTGGTTGAAAAAATCACCTTGCAATCCATCGTCCACATCAAATCTCCTGAAAGAAAATTGACCAGAATCCGGTTCCATACTTTTGGTGGCAGGAAATTCAAACAATCCATTATTAGTACTGACCCAAAGGTTTTCGTTGTCATCTTCCACGATACTTTGTATAAAATCGGACTGAAGGCCATCCTGGCTTGTAAAGCATCTGAACACACCGGTCTCATTGTCCAGCTTACATAAGCCACTTTCTGAGGCTACCCAAATATTATGGTGACTATCTTCATAAATGTCACTGATGTATTTATCCATCTCCCCGTTTTGGGTTTTGTAAAAACGCAGAAAATCTTCTTTTCCTGTAAGCGTATCACCAGGCCTGAAGGCATATAAGCCTCCCCCTTTAGTCCCCAGCCATATTCTCCCCGAATGATCTTCCAAAATCTTTATAATGGGAAAGGTATTTAAGTCTTTTGGGACGTGTGACATCCGATTGTATAAAGTAAACTGATTTGTGGCCGGATTATATTTGGTCAGTCCCCTTTGCCAGGTGCCTATCCATATATTATGGGCGCGATCCTCATATATTTCATTTGTATAGTCATCATCAAACGTATTGGGAACCCTTCTTCCGTAATGCGTAAACCTGGAAATTTTACCGGACTTCTTCCCGACATCATTTTCATGAAACCTGTAAACGCCATCACCTTTTGTACCGACCCACACGCTGCCGGAATGATCTGCGAAAACTGATGTGATAATATCTGAAAAGTTGTTTTTCCCGCCGGAGATATCAATTCTGTGATGTGTTATATGGAAGGTATTGTCGTTTTCATCCCCAAACCGAAGTCGGTTGATTCCGCCGCCATTAGTAGCAATCCAGATGTCACCGGAAAGGCTTTCACTAAAATCCTTTACATCGTGGTGAGAAAGCCTGTCTATGTATTTCTCATCATCGTTAATATGAATAAACTTTTTCCGGTACCGGTCAAGTTTATACAACCCCTTTTCAGTACCCATCCATAAAACGCCGGAGAAATCTTCATACATGGAGTAAATATGTACTTCCTCAAGCGTAGATGTGCCCAGGGCCTGACCGGTAAAAGTTATAAATGCTTCGTTTCGTTTATCAAATTTATACAAGCCGGCATCCGTCCCTACCCAGAGGAAGGTTTCGCCGTCGGTGGTCGTTTGATACAGTGACTTGATCTTGTCCTGATTGAAAGTGCCTGAATTAAAGGGATTATTGAAATGGATCAACTGCATGCCGCTACTATCCATTGTAATTTTTTTTAACCCGGCCATAGTGCCTATCCAGATTTCTTCCCCTCCTTCCGCGTTGGGTTTTACGTTTCCCAGGATGATATTCACAATATTGTGATACCGGCTTTCTTCGGATTCACTGTCCAGGTGGATTTCCTTAAAGTTATCTTTCCGTGGATTTTGAAGGTCAAACGTAGCTATTCCATCAGAACCTCCTATCCATAGGATATCATTCGAAGATTTATAGATAGATACAAAGGATGAGTCTACGTGAAAGTTCCTGAAGGGAAACGACAAAAAAGACAGGGTTTGCTCCTGAAGATGTGGTTCCTTTTGATCATTTAAGTTTTTCTGTTGTACTTTATGCACTACCCTGTCCTTTGTGACCAACCATATTGAACCCTCCCGGTCTTCACAAATACCAATAACATAATTGCTACCCAAACGCGGCTGGTCGTCAGGATTAATTAAAAACTTGGAAAAGGAATCCTTTTCCCGGTTGTAGCGATGAAGCCCCTCATTTTCAATGCCGATCCAAAGCGTACCCCGGCTATCTTCAAAAAGGGTCCTGATCTTTCTTCCCTGGATTGAATTGGGGTTATTTTTATCAGCGGTATAAGCTTTAAACTCAAATCCATCGTACCTAAAAAGGCCCTCCCAGGTACCAAGCCACAAATAACCCTGGCTATCCTGTAATATACAGTTGATGGAAGAGCTTTGACGAAAGCCACTTTCAACGCTGAAATCCTCAAAATTCAACTTTCCCGAAAAGGATTGGGGCCAGGCGGAAAAGCCACAAAAAGTAACAATAAAAAGAAAGATTAAAACAATTCTCATAGGACCACATCATATATTGCATATTCAACGACCTATGGAGAAATTACGAAAAACCGCATTTAAAAACTAAAAACCGTCGTACTATTTACAATTCCATCGCCTTATTTAAATAAAATTTCAAGGAGTTAAAATAAATACAGGCAGCCTGCCACTATTTGAATGCGGCCGAAAACATCAGATAAACCTGGGAGTAAATCGTCTGACCACTCCCCGAACTTATTTTTACCAGCTGGCCTTTGGAAATGAGATTTCCACGAACCATTTTATCAAACTAAATTGAAGCCTGTCTGCTACTTAGGCGAAAGTTTTAAGATTTTTCCGGGTCGGTTAAGTACCATGTAGATGGCTCCGTCATCTGTAATGCCAACATCTCTTACCCTGCCGGCATTTTTGAGGATGATCTCTTCTTTCACAACTTTGTTATCCTCTATCACCAGCCTTGCTAATTGCTTGTATTTTAAAGCACTGACAAAAAGATTGTTTTTCCACTTCGGGAAAGCATCTCCTTTGTAAAAATCAATACCGCAAACGGCAATGGATGGGGTCCAATGCAGCACCGGTTGTTCCATATCAGGCTTCTCTTTAAATTCAGAGATGATATCGCCATTATAATTGATCCCATAAGTAATTTCCGGCCAGCCGTAATTCAGCCCCATTATTGGTTTATTGAGTTCGTCACCGCCCATGGGGCCATGTTCTGTTTCCCAAAGCTCCCCGGTTGAAGGGTGGAATGCCAGTCCCTGAGGGTTGCGATGCCCGTAGCTAAAGATGGATGGAATGGCATTTTTATCCTTGACAAAGGGGTTATCTTCCGGAATTTTACCGTCTCTGTGAATGCGATGCAATTTACCGTTAGGATAAGCCACATCCTGGGCCTGGTCCCCTGCCCCGCGATCACCGATGGAAAAATACAGATATCCTTCATTATCAAAAACAATTCGGCAACCATAGTGATGGCGCGTGGTCCGGTATTTTTCGTGAGGGGCCTCAAAAACCACTTGCTCTGATGTCCAGGTGTTGTTTTTAATTTTACCACGCACAATGCGTGTCATGGCTCCATTGCGGGTTTCGCCGGTTTTTGCTGTCCCCAGGTCATGGCTATACGCCAGGTACACCCACCCGTTTTTAGCATATTCGGGATCCGCTGCCACGTCTAACAGTCCACCCTGTCCCTCATTCAATACTGCCGGCGTATTTGCCACCGGCTTTTGTTGCAATTGATCATCCACCAGGAGGCGAAGTTGGCCGTTCTTTTCAGTGACAAGGCTGTTGTGCTCATCCAAAAAGGCAATGGCCCAGGGTGTATCCAATCCTTCCGCAACTGTCTCAACAGAGATTTCGTAGTCTTCGGTGGTTATTTCCCGGGGAATTGGCGGAGGAGAAACACCTGATTTATTTTCCTGATCAAAAATAAATCCCATCAGGGTTCTTATATCATCATCTGTCATAACAGAACCCCAGGCCGGCATCCCGACATTCAGTATACCATATTTTATATTGCGGAAAACGGCATTTTTTCCATCCCCATAGCTCCATACGGCATCTATAAAGCTGGATCCATCACCCCCTTCCAGGTTTTTACCATGACATGTCGCGCAATATTTATCGTAAAGCGATTTGCCATCCTGGGCGATGAGTAAACCCGGTAAAAAAAATAAACTGAAGGTAAAAAAAACGGTTAAAATTTTTGATCTGTACACGTGGTTCAAAGTTTAGGGAATTAATAAGGTTTCTAAATTTCAGTTCTCAAGCATTAGTTACCATACGTAATATGGAGCTAATAAGATACAGATTCAGGTTTTCTAATGAAAAAAGCACCCATTGCCCGGGATTAATCCGGCAGCGGCAGGATATCGCCGGCATTAATTTTATGCAGAAAAAAGCTGCCTCAGCCAGACTTGCAGGCCATTGAAATAAACCGACACCTTGATTGGACGGTGGTAAGGCTCGTTTTTTACTTTATTTTTTTCTAATTTAAACGGACGTAGCGACAGCATTATCTTAAATCATTGTTACCGTTTCACCAAAACATCATACGTGTCTGCAAATACTGATTTTTGGAAACCAGCGCGAAAGTTTCCCCTGACCTATCCGGGATTATGTCCCGATGATTCATTTTTATTGCTCGATAATAACATTTTGCCTTTGACGGCTGAAGATTCAGGTGCCTTTTTTGCACACGCCGGAACAAACGAGCCGGTTGCCGTCGACAGGATTCTGGAAGATCTTAATTTGCCTCCTGTCGATGAGCGCATTGCCGTGTTGGCATACGGCGCTAACCGCAACCCGGCAACCTTGAAAATTAAGTTCGAAAACTACCGTTACAAGTCACCCGGCCATGCCATAGCCGTTCCCATGCTAAAGGCCTACATTAAAAACGCCGACGTCGTCGCTTCGGGATTTCATGGGCAGGGTTACTTTTTTGGTGACTTGTTACTTGATACAAAGTATACCAACCTGACAGAAACTGAAGTATGGGTAATGTTATTAGACGGTGATCAATTGCGTGTGATGAATGATTCGGAGCATATTAAAACCGGCATGTACACACTTTGTGATATTAATCAAGTCATGTTATGTAAACCTGACGTAGCAGTTACACCGTTATGCTATATAGGTACGGATCCTTTATTTGTATCAAAACACCACCAAACCCCGATTGCTTTTTCAACCGTAAGTGCCTCTAACCGAAATATACCGGCAAAGACCACCGCTGAGTTGATCGATCACTTTATTCAGGTTTATGATTTGGATGAAAAAATAGCCGCTCTTATAAACAACCACGGAGAAGATGTACCGCTGCACAAACGGCTATCCGGTTATATGAATGACAACTGGTGGAAGGAATTTAATAAGCAGCATACCGCACACAAAGGATATAAGAAAATTTTGAAATTGTTTAATGGAATTGTCAAAGCATCCAATCATGCCTATTCCTTACAAGAGAAAATTAAAGACCGGTGTCGTATGATAGATACGCGCGATCCACATTATTACCGGCCGTTTGAATATAAAAATCTTATTAATTAGCATAAGCAGATGAGCCAACCCTTACTGATACTTGGAAACTTTTTTAACCTGATCAAAGACAATGAAAGGTTGATACTGATCATTTTTGTCCTGATCAGCATATTTATTTTTTATCAGTATTTTATTTCAGCCAAAAGAATTGTTTTTAAACCCTGGGTAAATCTGTACGATGAAAAGGATGCCACTATAGGCAACCGATTAGGAGAATTGTTATTATTTAAAATCAGATATATCAAGAAAATCCACGCCCAATCGGCAAAAAAGCTGGGCCTGTGGAACCCTTATGATGATATTCCCGCCTTTAAGCAGAGCCTTGATGACGATGTCAAACTATTAGCTTCGGTGGAACTGGAGAACTACGGCAAAATTATTTCAGGTATCCTTTCCATCCTCTTTAAACTAATCCCTCTGGCTGTAAAGCCAGCACAACTAGAGGGAAGCATTCAAAAATATGGGGAAAAAATGATTTTTCTGGTAACTATTAAAAACTATCGTTCCGGTATTTTTTCCAGGCGTACCACATTACTGTGGGAAAAAGAAGAGACCAATGTCGATCAAAATAATCTGCCTAACCTCATAGAAGATCTTGCCTACAAAATTTACCTGGACCTCGTGGAAGAGGATCTTTTCAAAACTCCGGAGTGTTTTAAAATTTATACGGAGGGTGTTGACGACTATATTCGATTTACTAATTTAGGCAGGGTGGACGATCGCAAGAACGCTGAGAAAAAATATCTTGAAGCCCTTGAAAAAGAAGACTCCAACCCCGCTATTGCTTACAATCTCGGGGTCTTGAAATATTATAAATATGACCCCTCTGAAAACCTTGCTGCCCTGGATTATTTTAAAAAATCATTGAACACACAAAACAAAAAGTTGGAAGCCCGGGCCAGAAGCGGCATTACCAATGCGCTATCTCAACAGATGCACCGGTTTGATAAAACACGCAGAAATCGCGAAAACTACCTCGCCGCTATAGAATTTAGCAGGGTAGCGATTCTCATCGACAGAAAAAACGACGCTGCGCATAAGGCCTACGCTTTTGGTTTGCATCAATACAGTGAATATCTGGCATCATCCACAGAAGAGCGCGACCGCCAGGATGTTATCGCCTGTAAAATTGAAGCGATCAAGCACTACCGCCTGGCTGTAAAATACAATTCAAAACACTATGTGGCACTTAACAACCTAGGGAATTTATACCTGGAGTGGGCCAAAAACCTGCAGGATGCCAAAGTGTTTTATCCCAGACACAGAATTGAAGGAAAGAGCACTTTTTTTAAAAAAATATTCAAAAGCAAAAAGCACATCACCAAACCAGAGTTACAGGACATGGCAAAAAAGGCCGTCCAGGCCGCTATTAAAATTAACAGTCGCTATCACCATGCCCACGATAATTTGGGAAATATTTACAGGTCAATGGGAAACAGGGTAATCGAAGCTGAAAAAGCCTATAGAGACGCCACGACGTATGTTTATGATTATGCGGAAGCCCACAATGATCTGGCGGTTCTCTATCTGGAAGATAAAAAGGATGAAGAAAAGGCATTGTTATACTTTAAAAATGCCATAAAATATTCCAAAGGATCCGGACAGGCCAAAAAGCTTATTGAACAGTTTACAAAAGCCCATAGCAATCACAACTATGCCGACAGCCAAAAAAAGGCGGATACTTATCACGCATTCCTGGCTATTTTAAATGAGACGGCCATAGAAGACATCAAAGAAAATGATACCACGGATATGGTTGAAAAGTCGTATGAATTACATGCGTATGCTATAAAAAATGCTGTTGAAGCGAAAACCAAAGACCTCTTTCGCCAGGAATTCCTGAAAACCATGACAAATGATGCCATGGCTAAGCTGGAAAAAGAAAATTTTGATGCCTATCTCCGCCATTTACAAACACACAAACAAAAGCTTATCGACCAAATAAAGGCAAAGGAAGTGGCAAACTAAGCTCATTGATACTGCCTTAAAAATCACAATTTAATTCCAGCGGGCCGTCCTTATATTAGTCTGAGCCAAGATCAGTAGATAATATTTGCTGCGCCAATTCTTCTGAGTCCTGGTATTGTTCCTGTAGTTTTCTTAACTCGGCGGTCATCGTTTGTCTGACTTCCGCATAATTATCATCATCGAAAACATTGTTCATCTCGCGAGGATCCTTTTCCAGGTCATATAACTCCCATTCGTCAATGTCATGATAAAAATGGATAAGTTTATAGCGATCGGTACGAACGCCATAGTGTCGTTTTACGGCATGGATACCAGGGTATTCATAATAATGGTAGTAAATGGATTTTCTCCATTCCGAAGATGTTTCCGTCAACAGTGGCAGCAGGCTTTTTCCCTGCATGTCTCCGGGAATTTCTGCGCCGACCGCTTCCAGGAATGTTTCCGCAAAATCAAGATTTTGTACCAGGTTGTTATTGACACTTCCGGCTTTTACCTTACCGGGCCATCTCACGATCAAGGGCGTTCTGAAAGACTCTTCATACATAAAACGCTTATCAAACCAGCCATGCTCTCCCAGATAAAAGCCCTGGTCGGAGGTATAAACCACCAGCGTATTTTCCGCCAAACCGGTGCTATCCAAATATTGCAATAAACGGCCTACGTTTTCATCTACCGACCGAATAGACGTCAAATAGTCCTGCATATAACGTTGGTATTTCCAGCGGGTTAAGGCATCATTTTCAGGTGTATTATTTTTGAAGTCCTCATTGATGGGGCCATAAACCTTTTCCCAGTTTGCCTTTTCCGTTTCAGACATCCGGTTATAGTCATTTAAATGAGCCCGGGAATACCATGACAGAAAATCCTTAAATCCAAGGGAATCGGCTATATTCGGTTTAATCTTGTTATCATTCGTTAAGCCCATGTGGTCACTTATCCTCATTTCCGCCTCCCTGGCTGCTGCGCCACGGTTTTGATAATCGTCAAATAAAGACGGCGGTTCAGGGTATGTTTGCTTGCCGATATCAGACAAATGATCCTGAGAAGGCCACCATTCCCTATGAGGCGCTTTATGCTGGTACATCAGCATAAAGGGTTTTTCCTGATCCCTTTTTTTATCCAACCATTCAAGAGCAATATCAGTAATGATATCGGTGACATAGCCTGTTTCCTTTACCATACCCTCGGGCGTCCTGAATTCCGGATGATAATAATGCCCCTGACCAGGCAATACCTTCCAGAAATCAAATCCCGTTGGCGTTGATTTTAAATGCCATTTGCCAATCATAGCGGTTTCGTAGCCCGAAGCTTGCATTAATTTTGGTAAAGTTTGTTGGCTGCTGTCAAAAACCTGAACATTATCTCTTAACCCATTGATGTGACTATGTTTTCCCGTAAGTATAACCGCCCGGCTGGGAGAACATATGGAATTAGTGACAAAGGCTTTATCAAAACGCATGCCTTCCCAGGCCAACCTGTCTATATTGGGTGTATTAATCAGATTCGAACCATAGGCGCTGATGGCCTGATAGGCGTGGTCGTCGGTCATGATAAATACGATATTTGGTCTTTTGGCCTCTGTGGATTTTTCAGGAGAGGGATGACAGCCGAAAAACAATAGCGAAGCAATCGTTAATAATTTAAAAATTAAATCATATTTATTCATACCAATAATTAGTTAACGTCAATTGATTTCATGCAGCGGGTCGAATATAATATTTTATACCAAAATATTAAAACGCCAGACTTACCGTATATCAATAATCATTGGCATATTGGCAGGAACAAGTAGTCGTTCGCCAAGCACTACTATCTTTCCGGAAATGATATCTTTTCCTTTTTTCACACCCTTTAATAGTTGGTTGAATCTACTTAGTTCCAGGTTGGTATCTTCGTTATTTTTATTCAAAATTATCATGACTTTATGATTATCAGTATACCTGAAATAAACATAAAAACCATCTCTGGGAGCATAATGTATCAGTTTTCCATTGTGAATGGCCCTGGCTCTTTTCCTCCAATTTAAAACATTTTTTATAAAGTTCTTTGCCCCTTTTTCGCTGACGCTTAAACCTTCACCGGTAATTGCGTTTTTCCTGTCCCCTCCCCATCCACCTGGAAAATCGGTCCTTATCAAGCCATGATCGCCTGGCTTATTGTTAGTCATCAATATCTCGGTTCCATAATAAAGCTGCGGTATACCCCTCATGGTTAATATATAAGTAATACTTTGCCTGAAAAGATTATAATCTTCATGTACCTGGGTATAGATCCTGTCCATATCATGATTATCCAAAAAGATGACCAAATTAAGTGGATCTTCATACAAAAAATCATTGGCCAGCATCTCATAGACCGTCAACATACCAGTATGTCCTGATTCCTGGTCGTTCAGACCTTTCACTAACATGGCCTGGGTAGGGAAATCCATGAGACTGGGAAGGCAGGAGGAATAACCATTGGCGTTAACTTTTCCACGTTGCCAATGCGAAATAACAGCAGGGTTAACCGACCACTCCTCACCTACAATATTAAAATTTGGGTACTCCTGCATTACCCGGCATGTCCATTCAGACATATAATACATATCCGGGTACGAATAAGTATCCATCCTGATGCCGGATAATTCCGCATACTCAATCCACCAGATACTGTTTTGAATCAAATAGGTCCCCAATAGCTCATTTCTTTGATTCAAATCGGGCATAGTTTTCACAAACCAACCGTCAGCAAACTCTTCATAATCAATTTCGGCGCGATATGGATCCTGAACGGTAGTTCTACGATGAGAGGTCCTTTTAAATCCGCTTTGATAGTTCAACCAATCACTGGTAGGTAAATCATTCATCCACCAATGCGCTGAGCCACAGTGGTTCAATATCATGTCCATCACCATTTTAATTCCCATTTCCCTGGCTTTGATGCTAAGGTTTCGGTAACTCTCATTGGTACCAAATCGCTGGTCTACTTTGTAAAAGTCCGTAGTAGCATAGCCATGATAGGAAAAGTCCGGCATATCATTCTCAAGAACCGGATTCAACCATATTGCCGTAAAACCCAGGTCATGAATGTAATCAAGATTGTCAACAATTCCTTTGATATCTCCACCATGCCTACCTCCTTTATTTTCACGATCAGCTTTTTCCTTATATCCAGTGACATTATCATTGCCGGGATCGCCATTAACAAATCGATCAGGCGTAATCAGATACATTACATCAGACGGGTCAAAACCAATTCTTTCCGCGGAACCTTCTCGTCTTGATCTTAATTCATAATTAAAGGTGGCATGGTTTTTCTTTCCCTTTAGAAAGTTGATTAAGAGGCTTCCGGGTTTGGTATCAGGGGCAATGTTTAGATACACAAACAAATAATTAGGGTTTTCCACCCTTACAACCTTTTCAATTCTAACCCCCGGGTACTGAATAGAGGGGTTGGTATCTGAAATATTTTTTCCGTAAACCAATAATTGGCAAGAGGGATTTTTCATACCAACCCACCAAAACGATGGTTCTACACGCTCTAACCTTTCCTGGGCATAAATTTCACCGGTTACAACGCAAATAGCAACCAGCATTAAAAATCCATATTTAAATACTCTCATAATCGATCATCATTTTCTACGTCAATTCCTAATTTGTGTCAATGGGTAATTTTCATATTTGCTTTCGGCAGGGATATTTTTCCGCTATTTCTTGCCAACCATTGGGATCGGTATAGAATTATCAGGAATTTGAAATTTTTGAATATGAAATAGCGCAAAGCCTGGCTTTGCGCTAATCATATTTAATAAATAATCCTATGTCGACTAAACTCAAATAACATATGATTAATATCCATTGTTCTGGCGTAACTTGGGGTTGGCAACAAGCTCTGAGGATGGTATGGGATAAACGTCCCGGAATTTCTCGCTGACCTCCCCATTTGCAACCCCGCCTTTAAAAGGCCACAAGCCATTTTCGCTAAACTGGTTGAATCTGATTAAGTCTGTCCTTCGATATCCTTCCCAAAATAATTCACGTCCCCTCTCATTAAGAATAAAGTCCAGGGTAAGCTCTCCCGCTGTGATATTACCGTTTGTACCGTCATAGGCTCTTTCTCTAATCCTATTAATTAAATCAAGTGCTGTATTCAGGTCTCCACCGGCGCCACCTTTTAAAACTGATTCAGCATACATAAGGAAAACATCAGCTAATCTAAAGAACGGAAAATCGGTATCGGGATGGGTGGCATTTTTACCAGCTTCGCCGGCAGCCGTAACGTTTCTATATTTAACGACACCAAGTCCATTGGTAAAATCAAGAAAACCACTCTCGGTAATCTCCTTTGTCTGCCCATCAGACCAGAATAAGCCAGATCTTTTATCCGCCACACCATTTTCATCCGGGAATAAGTCCACCAATGCGCTGGTAGTTCTCATTCCGGCCCAGCCACCGTCTATGCCAAATTCCTCTGCATTCATAGATCCTCCTACCGGCATGTGAGTGAGGAAAGTCATTCCGCCAAAACTTCGTGTATTTTCCCCATCGAAAGGAACTATGAAAATGACCTCGTTTGAGGTATGGTTATCTGCGAGGAAAAGGTGACTATACGTTGGGGTCAAATTGTAAGCGTTGGCATCAATTACCTTGTTACAGAAAGTCAGGCACTCTGTATATTTTTGCTGGCCCAAATAAACTTCCGCATTCAAATACAGCTTGGATAATAATACCCAGGCAGCAGCCCGATCCACTCGCCCGTATTCATTGCCCCGGGGAGCAGGCAACTCGTTTTCAATGGCCAAAAGTTCTGATTCAATAAAATCAAAAACCGTTTGCGGATCTGCTTGCGACGGTGCTTCGGTGGTGAGTTCATCCAAATCGGTAAAGAATGGGATATTTCTAAATAAATCCAATCCATGCCAATAACTTAAAGCTCTAAGAAACCTGGCCTCCGCCCTAAAAAATTGGATGCTTTCTCTCAGATCCGAACCCACCCCTCTTTCAGAAAGTTTGGCATCGGTAGTTTCTCTCAGGAATTGATTTGCAAGTCCTATCTGGAAAAATATCCTGGCATAAAAAGCCTCTGTAAACTGGTTACTTGAAGTCCAGTTGTGATTATGAAAATCGCGTAAGCCCTCATCTCCCCACCTGGTAACTGCCTCATCCGTAGGAAGTTCCTGGATTTTCCAGTAACCCCTCAAATATTGAGAGAACCCTTCATCAATACCCTGGATGTCCCCCTGCCCAGAAGGCCCTTGCTGACCGCTAACGGCCAGGCCGGCATAAAGTTTGGCAAGAAAACTCCTGTATTGCGATGGGTCATTAAACACTTTATCTGCTGTGGTCAGGTTTTTTGGTTCCAGATCCAGGTCCGTGCAGGAAACCACTCCAACAAGTAATATTGTATAAGCTATTTTAAAAATATTATTCATGATTTTTAAATTTATTATGGTAATAAACTTCATCTGATCGGGTTATTTACAAGCCAAAGCTGGCACCAATGATAAACGTTCTCGCCCTGGGGTATATATTGTTATCTATACCAATTTGAGGCGTAATATTGTTGTTAGACGCATTGCCAATTTCAGGGTCCAAACCGCTATAATCCGTCAATGTAAACAGGTTTTGCACGGTTCCATATACTCGTAAATTCATTTTCTGTGGTAATCCCGGAATGGTATACCCTAATGTGATATTATCCATTCGTAAAAAAGAAGCATCTTCAATATAATAATCAGAGAAGAATTGAGAATCGTTAAAACCGGTCTCCAAAACAGACCTGTGCATATTACCCGGCACAACACCATTCACCAAATCTTTAAAGCCGGCAGATGAGGAAATGTTGTTATAAACATAATTACCAAGATTGGCTCTCATCGTAAAATTTAAGTCAAAGTTCTTATAGTACACCTGCGACGTCAATCCGAAGATCCAATCAGGAGCAGGTTTTTCCAGGAATCTCTTATCCAGATCATTTACCTCCCCATCTCCATTAGTATCCGCGTAAATATCCGCCATATTAATTTGACCATCCTCATTAAAGTCAACACCATCCACGCGAGGGTTACCATTCTCATCAAGAAGATGCTGGAACACAAAAAACGAATTAGTCGGCTGGCCCACATTGAGTCTTTGAATATTGTTTCCCACACCGCCGGAGATTCCACCGGTTTCAAATCCATCAAAATCAGGATCTTCATCGCCAGAAAGTCCCGTAATCTCATTTTGGTTATAAGCTACGTTAAAACCAATATCCCACCGCAAATTCTGTTTATCCAGAGCAATCACATTAGCAGAGAATTCAAAACCCTTATTTTCCAGTTCCCCAATATTTGTCAGGATTCTATTGGTCAAATTAGTGCCGGCAGGTACGGCCACTGTAAACAGTAAGTCTTCCGTTTTTTTGTAATAGTATTCCAGCGATCCTGTAATTCTTCCTTGGAATAAACCGTAATCCAGACCGACATTAAATGATTCTGTTTCTTCCCACTTCAGACTTTGATCCGCCCCATTGGGACGGGAAGTGGTGACAAAATCATTACCAAATTGATATTGAGTGAATTGATCTCCGGGTTGATAACTAAACAAGAATTTATAGTCACCTATTTCCTGATTACCCGTAATACCCCATCCCACTCTTAACTTCAAATCATCCAACACGCTGCCGGCATTGATAAAAGGCTCATCAATTATCCTCCACGCAAAAGCGGCAGAAGGGAAGGTACCCCATCTGTTTAACGGACCAAACCGGGAAGAACCATCCCGTCTGACAGTTAATGTCAATAAGTATTTATCTCTGAATGCATAATTTAATCTACCAAAAAATGAGATCAACCTGTTTTCAGTAATACTATTAAACACTTCAAATTGAGATCCCACAGCAGGGTTATTAAAACCAAATACATTGGTATTCAAAGTAAACGTCCTGAATGACGGAAACTCATTTCTGAAATCCTGGTAAGAATACCCGGCCGTAAAATTAATGCTGCTTTTGATGCTTTCAATATCTGTTTTATAGGTGAGGTATGTTTCAAGTAATTTACTAACTCTTATAATGTTTTCGTTTCTAACTTCGCCACTATCTGTCGCCTGAGTTCTTAAAGTAAAAGGCACAAACTTTTTTCTTTGCCCTCTGGTCACATCGTATCCTAAATTAACTTTAGCCGATAGCCCTTCAAGAAAAGGCATTTTGTATTCAATCTGGACGTTGCCAACACTTCTAAATGTTTCTCCTTCATCCTTAGTTTGTTCAATCAAAGACACCGGATTAGTACCCAAGGCATTTCCAAAGCTTAAAGGCCATTCCCAAAACCCGCCAAAATCACTATTTACATCAAATACAGGTTGGGTTGGAGCAAAAGAAATCGCACCTCCTATGGCGCCATTATCATTGAATCGGTCATTTGTAGATGATCCCTTGATGTTAACATCAATGATCAGATCATCATTTAACAGTGACTGGTTGAATCCGGCAGAAAAACTTAATCTTTCTGTTTCCGAGACCCTTACAATTCCTTCCTGCTTCAGGTAACCAACCGAGAACCTGTAACCCAGATTGTCAGCACCACCGGTAAAGCTGAGAGAGTGGTTCTGACCAATAGCTTGTTGCAATATTTTTGCCTGCCAGTCGGTATTGGCATTAAGTAACAAGTCATTCCTAAAAGGGGCTTCCTCATCAACAATGGCCCGGAATTCGTCAGCATTTAGTACATCTATCTTATCAATGGCATTGGCAATTGAAACCCAACCGCTATAGGCCAGTCTACCGGCACTTTCTTTTGTCCCTTTTTTGGTGGTAATGATAATCACCCCATTTGCTCCCCTGGACCCATAAATAGCGGCTGCGGAAGCATCCTTTAAAACAGTGAAGGTTTCTATATCGTCGGGGTTAAGGAAATTTAATGGGTTTCTTCCAGTGGAAAACCCTCCCGGGTTATGAGGAGAATTATCAATGGCTACACCATCAATAACATACAGCGGTTCATTGCTGGCATTAATTGAAGTACCGCCTCTGATCCGAATAGAAGTTTGTCCACCTGGTTCCCCGGTATTAGAGGTTATTTGCACTCCCGCTACTTTACCGGTTACCAATTGATCGGGAGATACGATGGCACCCCGATTGAAATTTTCGGCATTTACAGCGGCAACTACTCCGGTCACATCCTCCTTTCTTTGTTCACCATAACCTACTACTACAACCTCTTGAAGTGATTGTAAATCTAATTCCAGGGCAACATTGATAACGGATTGTGACCCTACCGCCAACTCAGCTGTTTCATACCCTACATAGGATACTGTCAAAATATCCGAAGGCTTTACCGCAATTGAAAAATTTCCGTTGATATCAGTCACGGCACCGGAAGAAGTGCCCTTGATCAAAACATTTACGCCCGGTAATCCATCTCCGGTTTCAGCGTCGGTTACTTTACCGGTTACCGTATTCTCCTGGGCTTGAGCCGTTGCTGTAAGCGCGAGGCACACAGAAAAGAATACCATTTTTATTAATATTTTTAGTCTCATTGGATTAAGTCTTTTTAAATCTTGATTAGTTTGTTACCACGTATTCAAATGTTTCATCATTGTAGGTGATTGTCACTGTCCCGTTAAACCCGCAATTGATGTTATCCGATGCACCGGCTTCATCTGCCACGCCATCACATTCAGGGTCAGACCAGTCGGTATCCGAAAAATCCGGGGTATTGGCGAATTTGAATTGGTCTGTATCAGTTATACTAACTCCGGCTACTTCCCAGGTATGATCATCAATCAGGGTCATACTCAGATCCGGGTCATTTGATCCCCAGCCATTCATGGATCCCAATACAAACATCTGATCCTGGTTGGATAAAAGAACCACCTCACCCTCAACAGAATATTCAAGAGTCAGGTCATTGTATCTAATCGTAAAGGTGCCATTATAACCACAAGCTATGTTGGTACTGCCAGCTTCCTCTGCTACGCCATCACAATTGGAATCAGACCAGTCTGTATCCGAAAAATCCGGGGTATTGACAAATTTAAATTCGTCAGTAGCTGAAATTGATACATCTTGTACTTCCCACATATAATCATCAACCAAGGTCATGCTCAGATCAGGGTCATTTGCCCCCCATCCATTCATGGATCCCAGCATAAACATTTGAGATTGCACAGACTTGAAAGGGCTACCGAAGAAGGCGATCTCTTCTTCTGTTCTGAAGCCTTCGGTGTCTTCCACCGCGGCCGTAAGATCATAGTCACCCACCGGCAATTGATTAGGCTCTATGATAAATTCAATGGTATCCAGAACACCTATTAATGTTTCAGTAAGGGTCAATACAGTTGATCCTGATTCATCTTCCAGGGCGATTGAAGCCAGACTTAAACCGGGGGTTGTGTCTTCCACAATCAGCTTTACGATAAACCCTTCATTCACATTAGCCGTGTCGCCCGGAGATGCAATAGCCAGTATGGGTGCTACGTTACTTCCTAAATCATCGGAAAAGTCATCGATTTTACATGACATGGTCACGAGTGAAATAACCATCACCACAGGCAACCAATGACTTATCAAACTGCGCATGTTGCCCAGCCTGATAACTCGTCTAGTTAATCTAAAGTAAATTTGTTTCATACAAGATATTTTTAATATTATTTCAATTTTTACACCCATAAATACGGATGTTTTAATAAGCCAATGATTTACATTCAAACTTTGAAAAGTTGGTAAATATCGAGAGCATGAAGTTTGAAAATACTTTTGGCTTACACAATAATATTAGGTTTACAAATAGTCAACATAACAACTTAACTATTTGATTATCAATCATATGAAACTTTGTTTATGTCTGGCAGGTATGAAAGGTCTTGCGTAAAATACAGTGCTTACATAGCCATTACATGGTCAGTCAAATCCTGTTGAGTTTCCAGATTCAATTTTTTTCTGAGTCTGAAACGGGAGGTTTTTACGCTTTCGGGTGAAATCCCCAGCAGGGCAGCACTATCGCTTATGGACATGTTTAACCTTAACAAGGCACAATGTCTAAGATCCAGTGAGGTAAGATCGGGTTGGCATTTAATAAGATTCTCAAAAAAACCGGTGTGAACCTCCTCAAAATATAATTTAAATTCTTCCCAATCCTTATCCTTTCTGAAACTGTAATTTATCAGCCCCAGCAATTGCCTTAATTCGGAAGTGGAATTTCCTTTGGAATTCCTGATTATTTGAATGATTCCCCTGCTTAGTTCTTTCAGCGTTTCATTTTTTTGAATGGTATTTAAGGTGTGTGTGGTGAGTTGTTTGTTCTTGTATTCAATTTTATCATTTAGCTGCTTCTCCTTCAAGATCCTGAGTTTTTCATTTTGTCTGATCATTTCATTTTTTTGTGAAATGATTTTATTTTTTTGCTGATTTATTTCTTTGGTTCTATCCTTAATGATTTTTTCCAGCCTCTCATTTTTTTTCATTAGATTCCAATTGTGAAGTCTCACTACTCCTACCATGAGTATAATAAATGAGCCAACATATAACAAATAGGCCCACCACTCTTTAAACCATGGAAGCATTATACCAAAATCGTAGGACTGAACGTCACTCCATAATAAACCACCGTATTGCTGGGCACGAACTTCCAGGGTATACTTACCTGCAGCCAATTTAGGTATGAACAATTCATTGGAGGTGGAAGGCTCTGACCAGATAGAATCAACTGGTAATACCCGGGTTTGATATTTTATCCTATCGGCGGGGTATGACAATGATACAAACCTCGCCTCAAGAAAGGAATTATGGTCAAAATTCTGAAACTCATTCAGCGAAAGGTTTTGTTTCTTACTATTTATTTTTAAGTATTCAAATATTGGTTTTGGTGTTACCACATTACCTGGACCCCTGCTGGGTAAATAGGCTAACCCACGGGCGGTGGCAATCCACAATGTATTGTCGTAGTCAAACAACAAACCTCTTTCAGATAAGTTTTTACTGGGCAGTCCCCTGGTTTTATCGAAAAACAAACTGGATTTTTTTTGATAATTCACTAAGCCATTGGATGTGGCCACCCACAAAGCCCCATCAGAAAAGGCCAATGCTTTGGTGGGTTCATCAATAGGAACCTTTCTCAGGTCGATTCTTTTTATTCTTTGTCCATCAATACCACTGGGCTTTAAACTATATTTGAGTAAGCCATTGGTGCTGGCAAGTAACAGCTCACCTGTTTGATCAAAAGCTAAATCTTCAATAGTGAAATCTTCCTGAGTAGCAAAATCGAGTTCAACACTCATATCTTTGAAAGAATCATTGTCAGGTTTATAAAGAAATAAATAGCTGCCGGCATCTCCCCCCGCGCAAAATAAAACACCGCTGGCAGACTCTTTTATAACTTTTGGCCTGGTCAATCCTCCCTGATCGTAAAATTTAAGTTTACCTGAAGGATCAATTTTAATCAATCCCAACGATTCGTGGCCAACGATCCAAGTGTTGCCATTTCGGTCTTCATAAATCTGTGTTAGTTGGTTGCTGGGCCGAATCTCCCCGACCGGTTCTAGATTCTTATTGGTTAAATCATATTTAAATACTTCTCCAGAGAAATCCCCTACCCACAAAAAATTATCTTTTCTGGAAACTGCCACCGGATAGATGTCATAATTTTCCATAATCTCTTTTTGATACCATTGATTGTCGCTTTTCTGTAATTGAAAAATATAATTATCTGCCGTCGCATAAATGGTACTATCATTGTTTAATTTTAATGAGGAAATATGATCAACGCCGGCATTATTGACCCTCTCAAAAAATACCGGGTGCAATAAAGCTATATTTTCAGCACTGGAAGCCCAGATTCCATTTTCATCATAGTAGAGACTGGTGATATCGTTAAAAGGTAATACCCCCAGTTGAGCAAAACTTAAATTTTCCTTTGAGATATCTGCCCGGAACAGCCCATCACCTGAGGTGCCAACATAATATTCCTTATCATTAATAAGTAAAGTACACAGTATATTTTGAGGTGCATTAAGCTTTTTGCAATATTCAATATTTTTACCGTCTGTAATTTTTATTTCAAACAAACCATTTCTTGCCCCGATCCAAAATGTATTTTTCTTAATGGCATCCATACTTCCTACCTCTATCATTTTTTTGTCCAACGGCAAGTGAATAAACTGATCACGGTTAGTATCATACCAATACAAGTTTCCGTTGAACGAAATTGCCCAAATTATTCCAAAATGGTCTTCGACTATCGAGAAAGCCTTATAGAAACTATCTGCGAAATCTTCAGGAACAAAACGGTATTTTTTCAACTTCCCATCCGCATATTTACTTATGGATTGGTTTTCGCCTATCCACAAATTTTCCTGACTATCTTCAAATATTGATTTTGGGTAATAAAGAGTGGTGTCAGTATCCTCAGGAAGCCCATTGATAATGTTATCAAAATAAACTGTATCCGGTTTACTACTTATGGACTTAATGCCAAAATCATGTAAAGCCAACAGTTTTCCATCTTTTCTTTTCCAAAATGCTTTGGCAAACCCCTTAGGTATTTCATCTTTAAATAAAACTGATTTTTTGCCATCAAATCGAATTATACCCCTGTCAGTAGCACTCCAAACAAACCCAATATCATCTGTAATCACTGCTTTGATCAGGCCATTTGATAAACCTTCATCAAGATTATAAGTGCTTAGCTGAAATTGTTGCGACTGAACTTTACCTGCAGCTATCAGCATGGCGGCTACCCAAAATATCTTCCCAAAATAACGTTTGCTATTAACAATAGCCATCAGTTTCAGGTTTATCAGATTTTTATTACTAATTAAGTATAAAATCAAAATTAATTCATTTAACAAGTTATTAATTTCGTCTATATACAATATAAACATTAATATGAAAATTTCTTATTGAACGACGCAGAAGAGATTATTTGTAAATGTTTTAATTGTTCGCTTCAATTGATCTCATCATTTTAAATAGCCTGGAAAATCCCAAAAAACAGGGAAATTCATAGTTTGCAACCACGCTCGCTTCGCGAACCATTATCTGACTGAAAAATTTAAGGCGCAGGCATTTATCTCACCGATACTAAATACTGATTATCAATTAGTTAACACCACCTTTTTTACGTTGGCACAATACTTGATATTTATTGGGCAGGACTCAAAACTCTCTACGTTATGAAAAAGATATTAATAATTACTACTATAATAGCCGGACTTTCAATTTACAATAGTCAGGCTCAAACATTTATCACTGCCGGCGGGATACACCTAAGCTGGAATATCCCACTTGCCGTTTCGGATGTGGTTGCTTATGACTATCCGGGGTACATCTGGGTGCATACTGAAAGATTTAGATTTAACGGGCGACTGACCTTCAGGCTGATCCTGAAAGACGGCCCCTCTTACGTTGAATTACATCTGAACCGTTATGGTCACGTACTTGACAGAGTTTATCATGATTATTATCCGTTGGTTAATCATACGTGTTATGATTGTGGGTTTCACAGTTACTATTATCACAATTATTACTATCCGGCTTTCATAAATTTCAGGATAAGACCGCATTATTTCTATAACAGACCCTATTATCGCAATACGTATGTCTATAATTATAACCACTTCCATTATCATAAAAACTATTACAGGGACAGGCCTGTAAGCAGAAGATACAATAATAACTCCAGGAGACATTCCTATGGCAACAACAAAGCCTATCGAAGTGAGGCGACGCGAAGCAGAAGGAATGCGGATTATAACAGTAGTGCCAGAAGAAGTGGCCAAAACAGCAGCGTTAGAAGCCGGAGAAGCGGCAGCAGCAGCCAAAGCGGTAGGATCAGCAGTCGTAGAGGGGGCACCAGTGCCAACCGAAGTGGTAGCGTCCAAAGAAGCAGAAGTGGTAGCAGTGCCAATCGAAGCGGTAGTGTCCAAAGCAGAAGTGGCAGCAGTGCCAACCGAAGCGGTAGTGTCCAAAGAAGCAGAAGTGGTAGCAGTGCCAACCGAAGCGGTAGTGTCCAAAGAAGCAGAAGCGGGAGCAGTATCCAAAATGGTCGCACCCAAGGCCGGGCAAGCAGGAGTTATAGCCAACAAAGTCGGGTCCAAAGCAGGGCAGGCAGTGGTACTTCCTATAAAAGTCGTCCGCAGAGCAGAAGGGCAGAAAACAACCATAAGACCCCATCTGCAAGATCGGGCAAAGGTGCTAGTTACGAAAGCAGCCGACGAAGCAGATCGGAAAGCAGTGGCCGTACCAGCCAACGCCAGGTAAAGCCTCAAAAACGTAGTAATTCATCTGCCTCTTCCAGTGGAAGTTCCCGATCCAGGCGTAGAGAGCAGTAAATCATCACATGAATATGCAAGAGCCTCACCGGTGTGAGGCTCTTTTTTTTGAGTCAGAATTCCATTAGGTTTGCAAAATATCAAAAAGGATATATCGTTGTTTAGTTGATTTAAATTGGAACCTTGACCCTTTATTGTGAATAACCGGTTGGCAGATGCTTTAATATCCCTTAAGTTCCTCACTAAAAAAATTGCGGATTCCTGGAAAAACAGGCCTTGGCACAAATCCTTAACCCGGGCAGTGCTCATTTTATTTCTGATGGGTATCGCAGGTATGGCAGGGTTTTACTGGAGTATCCACCTGGGATTTTTTGGTCCCATTCCAACACAGCAGGAACTTCAGAATATACAAAACCAGGTAGCTTCAGAAGTCTATTCGGCGGATAGTGTGTTGTTGGGCAAGTACTATCTACAGGAGCGCACCGATGTGAATTTTGATCAGTTGCCAACTCATCTCATCCAGGCATTGCTGGCCACGGAAGATGTCAGGTTTTACGAGCATTCCGGCGTCGATAGACGAAGTCTTTTCCGGGTTTTATTCAAAAGCATCTTATTAGGGGATGAATCTTCAGGTGGCGGAAGTACCATCACGCAACAACTGGCTAAAAACATTTTCCCCAGGAAAAGAAATAAATATTTGTCAACGCCAATAAATAAACTGAAGGAAATAATCGTTGCCAGAAAGTTGGAAGCCATCTATTCCAAGGAAGAAATACTGACTTTATATCTCAATACCGTTTCCTTTGGCGAAAATGCTTTTGGTATTAAAACGGCTTCCGAAAGATTTTTCAGTGTTAAGCCAAAACAACTTAATCACCAGGAAGCCGCCGTTTTAGTAGGCCTGCTCAAGGCGACCAATACCTACAACCCCAGGCTGCATCCCAACAAATCTATCGAACGAAGAAACCTGGTGATTAACCAGATGGCCAGGTATGATTACCTGACCAGGAAAGCTGCCGATTCTTTAAAGTCATTGCCACTGGAACTGAAATACAAACAATACAACCACAATCAGGGTATCGCCACCTACTTCAGAGAACACATTCGTCACGCGTTAAATGAATGGTGCCGGAAAAACGAAAAACCGGACGGCACTTCCTTCAACCTATATACCGATGGTCTCAAAATCTATACTACCATTAATGCCCGCATGCAGCGATACGCCGAAAGCGCGCTGCAAACACATATGGCTGAATTACAAGCGACATTTAACGAACATTGGGGAAAAACCAAACCCTGGACAAAAAACCGCCGGATATTGCTTAATGCCAGAAATAAAAGTGAGCGATATAAAAAACTAAAGGCTTCCGGCCTTGCTGACAATGAGATTGATAAGATATTTCAAGAGCCGGTGAATATGAAAATCTTTACATGGGCTGGTGAAGAGGAAAAAGAAATGAGCCCGCTGGATTCCATTAAACATTACCTACAATTTCTACAGGCCGGATTTATGGCTATGGAGCCCCGGACGGGTAATGTATTGGCCTGGGTAGGCGGCATAAATCATAAGTATTTCAAATTTGATCACGTCAACATTAATACGAAGCGACAGGTAGGTTCCACATTCAAACCGATCGTTTACGCCACCGCCCTCCAAAATGGTGTAGAACCCTGTGATTTTGTACGGGCCCGGCGTGTTACCTACAAGAATTTTGAAGACTGGTCTCCAGGAAACGCCAATGACAACTACGAAGGCTCCTATTCGGTGAAAGGTGCGCTGACTCATTCGGTAAATACCGTATCGGTTAAGGTATTAAAAAAGGCTACTATCAATAAAACCGTAGCTTTAGCCAAGGCTATGGGCATTCAAAGTGATATTCCAAAAGTGCCCTCTATTGCCCTTGGTACGCCGAATATCTCTTTGTATGAAATGGTCAGTGCCTTTGCTACTTTTGCCAATCGGGGTGCTGTAAGTCATCCGAATTTTCTACTGAAGATTACTGATAAAAATGGCAACATACTAGAAAATTTCCAAAGTGATTCTCAGGGGGAACAAGTTATGAGCACACAGACAGCTGACATGATGGTGGAAATGATGAGAAATGTGGTCAATAAGGGTACGGCTGCGCGGCTTAGAACCAAATACCAACTGCAGAACGACATTGCCGGAAAAACCGGTACGACACAATCTCACGCCGACGGCTGGTTTATGGGTTTCACGCCCAGGCTGGTGGCTGGCGTATGGGTAGGTTCTGATGATCCTAACATTCATTTCAGAAGCATTACCTACGGCCAGGGCGCTGCGATGGCGTTACCAATTTGGGCATTATTTATTAAACAGCTAAACAGCGATCAGCAACTAAATCATTATACAAAGGCGAAATTTAGCACGCCCGACAACATCGTTCGTACATTGATGGATTGTGAAGATTACCGGGATCGCCGTTCCTTTATAGATGATATATTTGCCAAAATATTGAAAAAACGCAACAGACCGAAACCGAAACGCAACAAAACACGGCGGCAGCGCAGAAAAAAAAGGAACAATTAAGGGAAAGATATCCCCTTCCCCCCTGTTACTCGTACACAACGCTTGGTATTCCCGATAAATAGCCTTAATATTCCACCTTCATTTGTTTAACTTTAGGATCAATACGCGCCATATGACAAGCTCAAGGATTACAGGAATAGGACATTATGTACCGGAAAACGTCGTGACCAACGATGATTTATCCAAATTAATGGATACGACCGATGAATGGATCGTGGAAAGAACAGGCATTCATCAGCGGAGATTCCTGGATCCGGAAAAAGATACCGTGGCGAATATGTCTGCCAAAGCTACCCATATGGCACTTGAGAGGGCAAATTTGAAGGTTGAAGACATTGAGTTTATTGTGTTTGCCACCATTACACCCGATTACTTCTTTCCCGGATCAGGGGTATTACTGCAACGGGAGTTGGGCCTGGAAGACATTGGCGCCCTTGATATTCGCAATGCCTGCTCGGGATTTATTTATGCACTTTCTGTAGCCGACCAGTTTATTAAAACAGGTATGTACAAGACCATTCTGGTAATTGGGGCTGAAATTCAGTCCACAGCCCTGGATCTCACCACCAGGGGACGTGGAACTGCCGTGATTTTCGGAGATGGCGCAGGAGCTGCGATATTGCAAGCTTCTGAAGAAAATGGCGCCGGTGTATTGTCGACCCACCTTCATTCCGATGGTCGCTACGCGGAAGAATTGTACGTAAAAGATCCCGGAAGTAGCCGCCCGCACGCTGAGCGACAATCGGAACAGATTCTGGATACATCGTCCTTTAAAGTGCACATGAATGGCAACGCCGTATTTAAGCATGCTGTCGTTAAATTTTCGGAGGTCATTCACGAAGCTCTGAATGCCAATGATGCCAGGGTTGAAGATATTGATTTACTCATACCTCATCAGGCCAATTTAAGAATCAGTAAATTCCTGCAAAGCTCACTAAAACTCCCCGATGAAAAGGTTTACAATAATATCATGAAATATGGCAATACAACTGCGGCCTCCATACCTATTGCCCTAAGTGAAGCCTGGGACGAAGGCAAAATTAAAGCCAATCACCTGGTGTGCCTTGCAGCATTTGGCAGTGGGTTTACATGGGCTTCGGCATTGATAAAATGGTAGATAGCCGGATCTGTCAGGCTTTTAATGTTTAATCCCCTGCGGAAACGGATGTTTTGGAAGCGACGGTCTTGTCGGAATGTTCGTGTTTTACGTTAAGCACCTTTTCATAAATACCGATGATCTTTTTTGCAATAGTGTTTATTTCCAGGTGTTGAATGTCTCTTCTTCCGGCAGTCGCCCGGCCAAAATTCAAGGCCATACTAACTTTCTCTTTCATATCTTCCGCGGTGGATGCCGTCAGATAGCAACCTTCGGTTTTTCCGATAATTTCACTCACATCTCCCACATCAGTAGAAACAATAGGACAATTGCTGGCCATGGCTTCCTTGATCACATTAGGAGAGCCTTCCAGTAAAGAGGCCAATACAAGTACGTCGGCACTATTAATATAAGCCGGAATATTTTCGGGGGCTGTAGGATATGGATTGAGTACCTGCCAGGAAGGATCTCCCGCCAACGCCTCCGCTTCTTTCAGCAATGCAAAATTCTTAATCACATAGGTGGGGTGTCCAAGAAACAAAATTACTTTCTTATTGATATCTATCCCCAGTTTTTTCCTGGTTGCCACCTTATCGCGGGGTTGAAACTTTTCAAAATTGACCCCATTCGGTACAACCACTGCCTTTGATTTTAAAGCAACACCTTCGAGCAGTTTTTCAGATTTAACAATTATGGCACTGACGAGTGGCTGCAGCAATCTGACCAACATCCGGTCCACCCGTATTCTTACTTTCTCATTGCCACTTAACCCGCCTGAGCCGTATACATCTGAACCCATAAGGGAAACCACTACCGGAACACCACTAAAGGTTAGCAAACCAACCCAGGCACTATAAGAATAATGCGCGTGGATAACGTCGCATTTGTTCCTTTTCAAATATCTCCTCAGACCAAATATACTTTTGATGTAGCCTTTCAATCCTCCAGCCGGGATAATAAAATAATCGAGGTCAACTCCATTCTGCTGTAAAGAATCTCCCTGACTCTTGATAAATGGAATAATATCAAAACTGGGTCTTTTTCTACTTATAAAAAGTACTTTCACGTGTTTATAATTTATTTTCAATGGTCACATGGAACCTCGCCTGTTATAATCATTCCCTTGCGCCTCCGCTAAAGCTTCAGCGACACGCGGTGCGTGTCGATTGCGTCATGCTCGGTTTCATCTAATTACTTTGATTTTTTTGTCAGGTGGAACCTTTGATAATTGAAATAGTCGCCATTGACATTTAGCAACGATTTCAAGCAAGGCGCAAACGCTGTTGCCCCAATCGTTAGGGCCATGGGCCTGAGATCACCGACGTTTGTTGCTTTCATTGCTCAACATTTTTAGTCCATCCAAAATCATTTTTCTTTCGCTTGTCAGGTGTAAGAAACGACCAGACACCGCTGGCTTTTACAATGAGTTCATCCAGCGTACAAGAATCATTCATACTTAATCGCTTGAGTTTGAAAGGATCCGTATGAATTGTATTAAAACCCGCATCAACGGTTACCCCATGGGTATAGCCAGCTTCCCTAGAAAGCCGGATATCTCTGTCGGAATAATCGCCATTTGGATAGGCAATGGTATTGATATTTAACGCGTATTCGTTTTCCAGTTTTTCCTTCGATCCAAAAATCTCTTCCCTGGCCTCCTCCTCATTACATCTGGGCAAACATGGATGAAACAGCGTGTGGGCCTGCATATTTACTGTCTCCTTCATTTCATGTATCTGTTCACTGGTCATAGCCTCGGGGTTATCAAACTCCTTATCCTGTTCAAACCCTACAGTTGAAAGGGCCTGTAGCCGCTCTTTGTTTGATATGTGTTTTAATTTCAACGATGAAAAGGAAGATTGCTTAAAATTAAACCAAAAATGTCTGTTTGTATCAATAATGGAAGCACATAGAAAAATGGTAACAGGTACATTGAATTCTTTGATGACAGACAACATTTCATAATTGCCAATATGTCCATCGTCGAAGGTGATAATTAAAGCTTTCTTTGGAATACCGGAAAGGTCTTTGCTTTGACACGCCTGGATGAAATCATTTAAATGAATAAGGTTATATTTTCCTGACAGGTATCTAAATATTTCTTCTGCCTTTTTTTTGTCGAGATCGTGGAACAGCAAAATAGAGACCTTATTTCTTTGTAGTAGTTCTCGAAAGATGAACGGTAATCCCGAAAGCCTTAGCAACTTAAAAATTAATGTTCTCATAATAATTTCACACAGGGCTTCTTCGGATACCTTTGGTGACAGATCGTTATTGTAAGCGGCTTAATGCCTAAAATCTATTAATATAATTATTTTTTTTCCAAATATAATACAAAAATACCGAACAACTACTACCTATGATTTTTTTCTATTTGCTTTTCGGGTAGTTTTTGAAATAAGATTAATCAAGGTCTCGGAGACATATTATTTTTTCCATTGGTTCCCATAATCGAAAACCAGGTTGCAAAATGCTCTCAGGCCCAACAGCATCCCTGCGTCTTCTACATAAAAATCCGGGGTATGGTGCGGAGCAGCTTCTGTACTTTCTTTGCCTTTGGGCATACCGCCGATAAAAAAGTAAAGACCCGGAATTTTTTCCTGAAAAAATGAAAAATCCTCAGCACCTGTAATCGCGTCCATATAAATCAGGTTCTGCTTGCCAGCTACCCGTTCAAAAGTAGCTTCCATATTGGCCGTGAGCTCCGGGTCGTTGTAGGTAATGGGGTAACCGGAATTGATGGTAACCTCCGCTTCGGCACCGGAACTTTCCGCTATCTTCTTAGCTGTGTGGATGATCTTTTCATGAATAATCTTGCGCATATCGTAATCCAGGGTTCTGATGGTTCCGATCAATTCCACCTGCTCCGGGATAATGTTATTTCTTACGCCACCATGAATGCTTCCCACCGAAATTACGGCGGCTGCCTTGGTAAGTTCCATTTGCCTGCTGACAATGGTTTGCAGGCCATTGATAATCTGTGCAGAAGCCATGACGGGGTCGACGCCGGTCCATGGCGTGGATCCATGCGTTTGTTTGCCTTTTACCATAATTTTGAATGAATTCATGGCCGCCATGATCCCCTTCGAGCGATATTTTAGCTTGCCGACCTCAGTCCTGGAGTTAATGTGCAGGCCAAATATAACCTCCACTTTTGGGTCATCCAGCACACCTTCCCTGATCATAAGGTCAGCGCCCCCCTCTTCACCCTCAGGTGCCCCTTCTTCGGCAGGTTGGAAAATAAATACGACAGTTCCTTTCAAGGTCGCCTTAAGTTTTGACAATACTTCCGCAGTACCCATTAAAATGGCGATATGCGTATCATGTCCGCAGGCATGCATAACGCCTACCTCCTGCCCCCGGTATTCTGCCTTCTCGTTGGAGGCAAAGTCGATGTTTACTCTTTCCGTTACCGGTAGTGCATCCATATCTGCCCTCAATCCGATCACCGGCCCGGGTTTGCCACCGCGCAATATACCTACTACGCCGGTATGGGCTATTCCGGTTTTCACTTCAAGCCCCAGCTCTTTTAAATGCGCAGCAACTTTGGCGGCAGTTTTGAATTCACGGTTGGATAATTCGGGATATTGATGAAAGTGATGGCGCCACTCGATTACCCTGGGTTCGACCTTGCGGCTTAATTCATCTATCTTTGAGTAAACAGACTTCTGGGCAAAAACACAGGGGCTAAGCACACAGGTCCAGAAAATAAGGAGCGCGAGTGAGAAATGGTTCTTCATAACTTGAGGGTATATGTAAACCTCAAATTAAAAAAATAAAATAAAAATATAAGCTTTCGGATGAGAATTAAAGTCTTAATCTCCAATTAACCTAACAATCGGACACACTATAAAATGAGATCGGAAATTAGGTGGGAAAGGTAGTTACCTCCGGAACAAAACAATCTGTGCCTGGCAAATCAGCTAATTTATTCAATTTGCGTCTTTGGAAAATTGAAAGTTGAGCCATTTATCGTAAAAATCTACCTTGCCATTCTTTCTGATAAGTAATACTCTTTTATTGGCATTAACCTTTTCAATATTGGTAAAGTGGCTGGTACTTAATAAATGAAAGCTACTATCATAGACTTCAATGATACCATCTTTTTTATGCACCACTATAAACTTATCGCCTAATACAATATCAATAATGTCGCTTAAATTTGTTATTTTATTTGTCTTCAACGCTTTCACAATTTTAGATTTATGATTTGATACCGTATTTCCAAATGATATGCCAAGAGCGTTTTCTTCTTTAATCCGGGCAAAACAGGCACTTTTTGTGCCAGTGGGCTAAAAATCTGTGTCAAAATGGGATTCAACTCCCAATTTGGTTATCTTAATGTTAAATAAATCGTATATTATATTATGTTTCACAAGATAACCACTATATGATATCAATTGGTGCCTTTAACAAACTTTCAAAATTCCAGCAATGTGTCTTAATCTGGCAAGAGGGTACATTTATATCCAACAGGTTTGACCACAATGGCTATCGCATCAATCTATATTATACCGGAAGTTTTTATGCCGAGGTGTGGTACAACGGCAACCAACAGAAGGTGGGATCTATCAGAACATTCAGCACCTTGTCGAAATTACAGCCTTATCTGGATAAAATAGATATTGAGGATATCTATCATTAATTATTGGTTTAAGGTGTAAAAGCGCGGAATTTAAATTGATCTTCGGCCTACTCTGTTCTAAGGGTTTCTGCGGGGTTGATGTTGCTGGTTTTAAATGCGCGATAACTAATTGTCAGTATAGCAATTATCAGCGTTATGACACCTGCCAATAAAAAATTACCGGCCCCAAGACCTATTTTATAAGTAAAAAATCCCAGCCATTTCTCCATAAGTAAATAAGCAATAGGAGTAGCAATCATAAAAGCTATCATTACCTGGCTGGCAAATCCTTTAATTAGCAGTAACAATAGATTGGTAACGGAAGCACCCAATACCTTGCGAAGGCCAATTTCCTTGGTTCTTCTTTGAATCACATAAGATGCCAACCCAAAGAGCCCCAGGCAGGCAATAAAAATTGTCAAGCCGGCTCCTATCGTAAAAAGTCGCTCTGCCCTAAGATCGTTCTTATAAAAATTAGCCAGCTGGTTTTCCAGAAAGTGATATTCCATGGGGGTTGATTCATCAAACTTTTCGTGAATTTTTTTGATACCGGCAATAGTTTCAGGCATATTTTGAGCATTGATCTTTATAGAAAAATAGTCAATGTAGTTAAACGGATTTGCCCGATATGCCATGATCAGGGGTGAAATTTTTTGATGCAGCGATTGAAAATGGAAATCTTTCACAATACCAATTACCTTAAACCCATAGGGCCTGCCACCGATCTGAAATTCCTGGCCTATCGGATTTTCCCAACCCATCAACTTGACTGCCATTTCATTTAATAAAACATTGGTGGAATCGGCTCCTTCGTTTCCGGAAAAATTCCTACCAGCCAACAATTCCATATCATAGGTTGCCAACATATCTTCATCGAAGCCCATCAGATAAGATTGAATTGAGTCATCCGGTGTCAGGTTGCCTCCCTTGACGAATACTTCCTGAATGTTTTTCCATTCACCGGGTACACGGGAAGAAATAGCTACCGCCTTCACACCCGGTACTTTCAAAATCTCGGATTTCATAGCATGGGAACTTCTCCTCACGTTGCCATTATTAATATCTACCACCAGCATTTTATCAAAGTCGAAGCCCATTTTCTTGTTTCTGATAAAATCCATTTGGTGACTTACCACAACGGTAGAGACAATCATTACAACAGATAAGGTAAACTGGACAATGACCAATAACTGCCTTAGCTTTAAATTTCCGACGGAGGTTTTAATCTCGCCTTTCAGGGTATCGGCTGGTTTGAGCTTCGAAAGATAAAATGCCGGAAAACTGCCGGAAACCAGGCCAATGACAAGAGCAATGGAAAATAACCACCATAAATTTCTTCCCGACAACTCATCGCTAAAGACCAGCGATTTTCCCGAGAGCTCATTAAATAGCGGCATTAATAAATCGGTGAGGCCTACCGAAAGTACAAATGCTATAAATGTTATAATCATTGATTCGGCGAGAAACTGTATGATTAACTGGCTTCTTCCAGCACCAGACACCTTTCTTAGGCCAATTTCCTTGGCCCGTTGCATAGATTTGGCGGTTGCGAGATTGATGTAATTGATGCAGGCGATTAACAATATAAATATACCTATGGCCAAAAAAACATATATATAATAATAATCACCTTTTACCCCCGAAATTCCCGCCTCTATATTTTCAGAATTAAGATAAATCTCCCTTAGTGGCTGAAGCTGCAAGCCAATTTTCCGAGGATTATCCGCCAGATAGCGATCGATAAACGCAGGGATTTCGGATTCAACATGCTCAATCTTATTCTGCTCATCCAACAATATATAAGTGTAAGCACCGTAATTCTCCCAGGATTGGTTATAAGTGTCCCATTCCTTGAAAAAGGTATTCCTGGAAAGTAAAATATCAAACTGAATGTGTGACCTGTCCAAACTGGGATTAACGACCCCGGAAATTTTGACGGGTTCCAGGGCATTAAAATCTAAAACCCTGCCAAGTGCTTTTTGTTTGCCAAAATACTTTTCAGCCAGTTCTTTGGTAATTACGGCCTGATTAGGCGCGTTAAGGGCAGCTTCAGGAGAACCTTCCAAAAATTCAAAATCAAATAACTCAAAAAATGTCGGGTCGCTCATTAACCAATTTCTTTCACTGATACGCTGGCCTTTCCAGTTGATGTCAATATGCCCCCAGGGCCGGCGGATTTTGGTTTGACTGATAACCTCCGGATAGTCCTTTACCAGGGTTGGGCCTACCGCCTGCAATGTTTGCCCGTAATGCCTGACAGGCTCCACGGAGTTGTCCGACGTTACCACCCGATATATGCGATCGCCCTTTTGATGAAAACTATCGTACGACAATTCGTTGTTGACAAACATGAATATCAGGCAGGCGCTGGTAATGCCAATCGTCAAACCAATGATATTGATACTGGTGTACAGCTTATGCCTTAGCATGTTTCTGAAGGCGATTTTTAGATAATTTTTAACCATTTGCGCATTTAAATTAAGGTAGATGGTAAACAGCTATTCATTTCTTAAGGAATCTACCGGATTGGCCATAGAAGCCCTGACAGCATGAAAACTAATCGTTATTTGGGTGATGATGAGCGCCATCAGTCCGGCCGAAGCAAAAACCCATAAACTAATATCAATTCTATAGCTAAAATTCTCCAACCATTTTGTCATGGTGAAATAGGAGACTGGTATGGATAATATAAAGGCAATTAAGGTCAGCTTACCGAAATCCCTGGATAACAACCTCAATATTTGCACGGAGGTAGCGCCCATTATTTTCCTTATGCCAATTTCTTTGACCCTTTGTTCAGCCGAGTAAAGCGATAGGCCATATAACCCAAGGCAGGAAATTAAAATGGCCAGGGCCGTAAAGTATGTTATGATCGCCGACGTGGACCGATCCTCATCATATTGTTTTTGAATGTGATCATCCAGAAACCAGTACTCAAAAGGGGTTTGGCTATTGGTTACCTGCCAGGTATCTTGCAGGGAAGCAACTATTTCGCTGGTCTGTGCGGACTTGGCTTCAATAATAATGGCATTATAAGTAGCCTGAGGCAGGACACCTAAAGCTAAAGGCATAATATCCTCGTGCAACGACAGTTGATGGAAATTCTCAATCACACCAATAATTTCCTGCTTAAAAACTGAATCTGCCCAATTAAAACTAACGATTTGTCCCACAGCATTCTCCAGGTTGAAACCCAGGTTTTCCACCGCCTTGCGATTGATAATGATTTTGCTTTGACTTTCAACCGCTCGATTATCGGTAAACCTGCGTCCGGCAAGTAAATCCATGTCCATCATTTTTAGAAAACCGTGGTCAATATAGTTGAATTTCGTCAACACACCATTTTCTGAATTGGAGCCCTTGGGATACAAAATCATATCGTCTAAAATCGTGCTTCCCGGAATAGCGTCGACACCACAGGCATTGGTAACAAAAGACTTTTCCTTAATGCTTTCAAGTAAAACTTTATAATTTCTTCTGGTCTCATTATTCCGCAATGGGATAACAACTTTAGATTTGGCATTGAATCCTAAATCTTTATTTTCCAGATAAGACAGCTGCTGGTTGATCACTACCACCATCCCCACCAATGTAATTGAAATGACAAATTGGAAAATGACCAGGTGCTTTCTGAAAAAATCATTGGACTTTGTCGATTTCCTGCCAGCTTTTAAGACAGAAGCCGGCTGAAAAGAGGATAGGTAGAAAGCCGGATAGCTTCCCGATAATATGCCGGTCACAAAAGTAGTGACCAGTAAAATAGCAAGGAAAAAAGGCAGGTTTTCACCACCAAAACTCAGTGATCTCTGGGTAAGGGTATTAAACAGGGGTAATAATAATTCCACCCAAAGCACGCTGAAAAGGATAGCAATCAAAACCATGATAAGGGATTCTCCCAGGAATTGGCCGATTAGCCCTTTTCGTTCAGCACCCATCACCTTTCTGATCCCTACCTCGTTGCTGCGTTTATTCGCATTGGCGGTCGCCAAATTCATAAAATTAATACAGGCAATCACCAAAATAAACATAGCGATGGTGGAAAGCATATAGATATTTCTGATATTTCCATTGACACCCAAATCGATGAAATCAAAATCAGACCTCAGATGAATATCTGCGAGCCTTTGCAATCGGTGTACTTTGTGCAAACCCAACACTTTCATTTCCTGTGCACCGTTTTCCTGCAAGATTTCATTAATCTGCGTCTCAACACCAGCAACATCGCTTCCGGGCATTAACCGGAGATAGGCAAAAAACAAATTGTTACCTACCCAATTGGTCAATGTATTATCGACCGGTCTGCCCCAACCATCACCGTGCATAGATAATAGATAGTTGATTTTTAAATGTGATTTTTTTGTGGATTCCTTAATCACACCGGTGACTTTGTAAGGTGCCGGTGAGCGACCATTTTCGATTTCAATGATCTTACCCAGCGCCTCTCCGGAGCCGAACAGTTTGTTTTTCAAGGCCTGACCAATCACTACCGCATTAGATTCTTTCATTGCATACCGCGCATTTCCTTCGGTAAACTGATAATCAAAAACTTTGAAAAAAGTAGAATCAACCATATAACCGTTGGTTTCATAAAACTTATTGTCTTTGAATTTTATCAGGCTTTGTTCGGAGCCAGGAGGTACAAATATTCGCGTTACGACACCAATTTCCGGGATTCTGTCTTTAATGCCCCACGCCAGAGGACCTGAGCAGGAGGCAAGCCTAAACTCCTTTCCGGTATCGTTTTTCATATATGAGGTTACACGATAAATATCTTCAGCTTTGTCGAAATGTTTGTCATAGCTCAACTCTTCCTGAATATAGAGGGCCAGCAAAAGGCAGCAGGCCACGCCAACGGAGAGTCCAAAGATATTAATGAGGGTAAACAACTTGTTTCGTTGAATATTCCGAATGCTAATTTTAATATAATTCCTGATCATTTGAGAAACATTTCCCGTAGGATGTCAATTCATGTGCCACAATATTAATTGTCTGATTATCAACGAATTAAACTCTTTTTCTTTATTTATTTGGATATCAACTGACCATTTTTAAAACGTCAAGTGTCCATTCATGGGCAGTTATTGTGGATTTATTGACTAATCTTAATACATTTAAATCAATTTAAGGCGGGCATGGCTTGTGAGAGTATGGATGTTAAAAAAAAACGGGATGTCCATGAGTAAAATTCCAGGAAAAGTACTAATTATTGATGACGACCAATATGTAGCCATTTCTCTAAAAATGTTACTGGAGGAGCATTTTAAGACTGTCATTACCGAAAAAAACCCAAAAAAAATACCTTTTCTGCTGAATCAAAGTAACTACGATGTCATTATCCTGGACATGAACTTTCAGCAGGGCGCTACCAGTGGAGAAGAGGGATTAAAGTGGCTCAGGACTATCAAACAATCGCCCAATACCGGCAACGTTATCCTGATCACTGCCTATGGCGATGTGGGTGTTGCTGTGCAGGCCATTAAAGAAGGGGCGCTGGATTTTGTGATCAAACCGTGGCAGAACGAAAAATTATTGGCTACGGTCATCGCCGCTTACAAATTAAGCCACGAAAAAAAGCGGGTGGAACAGCTGGAATCCCAGCAAAAGATAATTACTTCCACCATTGATCATCAGTTTTCAAACATCATCGGGCAATCAGACGCCATGGTCAGTGTTTTCAAAACCATCCAAAAAGTCGCCCAAACCAATGCCAACGTGTTGATCTTGGGTGAAAATGGCACCGGAAAGGAAATGGTCGCCCGGGCAATTCACCGTCAGTCGGATCGCCATAAGCAAATATTTATCGGGGTAGACATGGGTGCCATTGCTGAGAATTTATTTGAAAGCGAGTTGTTTGGTCATAAAAAAGGCGCATTTACCGACGCTAAAGAGGATCGTATTGGTCGCTTTGAGGCAGCAAACGGGGGAACCCTGTTTCTGGATGAGATTGGGAACTTATCCCTTAACCTGCAAGCCAAACTCCTGTCGGTACTGCAAAGCCAGGTTATTACTAAAGTAGGTAGCAATGAAGCTATTCCCGTTGATGCGAGGGTGATTTGTGCAACCAATAGCAATATCTACAAAATGGTAAAAGGGCAAACTTTCCGGGAAGACCTTTTGTATCGCATCAATACGGTTGAAATTACATTACCTCCACTGCGGGAGCGTATAGATGATATTCCGCTGCTGTCAGCCCATTTTCTTGATAATTATTGCAAAAAATATCAAAAACCCAAGCTAAAAATCCCGGGACACGTTGTAAAAAGGCTACAGAGATATCGCTGGCCTGGCAATATCCGTGAATTGCAACACGCATTGGAAAGAGCCGTGATCATGTGTGAAGGAGATACCTTACAGGCAGAGGATTTCACCTTTCTGGATAAAGAAAGCGATGAGGAATTAAAAATAGAACATTATAATTTGGACAACCTGGAAGCCTGGGCCATTAAAAATGCTATTAAAAAACATCATGGAAACATAAGTCACGCAGCCCAGGAATTAGGTCTTTCCAGGGGTGCCCTTTATCGTAGAATGGAAAAATATGATCTATAAAAACTTTAAGGTTAATGTAGTTTTTCGGGTATTGCTTATTTGCATATTCATTGGCCTGCTGATGTATTTTCTCCTGGTCGATAAGAGATATCTTCGCAGTATTTATCTGGCTGTATTTCTAATCTTATCCGTTCTTGAATTATTGTGGTATATCGATAAGTCCAATCGCGATTTTTCCTCCTTTCTACTCGCCTTGTTACAAAATGACTTTTCCACCACTTTTTCCGGTAAGAGTAAGGGAAAATCCTTTGCCAGACTTTATAACGCCTACAATCAGATAACCCAAAAATTTAAAGACATCAATGCCGACAAGGAATTACAGCATCAGTATTTATTGATGCTGATAAAGCACATAAACATCGGTATCATCAGTTATGATGAGAAGGGCAATGTCCACCTGATCAATAATGCATTCAAGGAAATCGTAGACAAGCCATTTATCAATAATATCAAAGTGTTGGACAGGGTCAGTCCTGTGTTGTATCAGGCTATTAATGATATTCAACCAGGCCGGCAGCAGCTGGTGAAATTGGCAAGGCACCATAAAATTAATGAATTTGCTGTAGAAGCCTCGGAGTTCAAGATAGGATCCGCCGCATATAAGCTGGTATCTCTGCAAAACATAGCGCATCAATTAGATGAAAATGAGACAATGGCCTGGCAAAAGCTCATCCGGGTACTGACCCATGAAATCATGAATTCTGTGACTCCCATCACTTCGCTTACAGACACTTTACATCACATCGTCAGGCAAAAACTGGAAAAAAACGAGGCTATAGATGCATTGACATTGGAAAAAGTTAATAACGGCCTCATGGTGATCAATGACCGAAGCAAAGGTTTGGTCAATTTTACGGAGGCTTACAAAAATCTAACCCGCATTCCTGCCCCCACTTTCAAAAAGGTAAATGTCTCAAATCTCCAGCAGCGACTATCATTGTTATTTAAACCTAAACTTGCCGAATCAAATATCGACTTTGAAGTAAACGAGGTAGATGCTACACCGGAGATACTGGCTGATCCTGAATTATTGTCGCAGGTATTGATCAACCTGCTAAAAAACGCTATGGAAGCTGTTGCTAATCAGAAAAACCCTTTAATTTCAATAAGCACCCAAAGCCACGGGGAAAAAAGCGTTGTCATTAAAGTCAAAGATAATGGTCCGGGAATCCCGCCGGAAATCCTGGAAAATATATTTATACCTTTTTTCACTACCAAGGAAGGGGGATCAGGGATTGGCTTAAGCATTTGCCGGCAGATCATTCAACTTCACAAGGGTGTGTTAACGGTCGATACAAAGCCCGGCGTCGGTACGGTTTTCACAATTATGATTTAATCATCCCGAAAGCGGGTAATATGCTGAGTTATTGATATAATTGCAAATATTTTGCTTTTCACTGCACTATGAAAATACAGGAAAACATCTCTTTGAAACCTTTCAATACCTTTGGCATCGATATAAAAGCCAGATGGTTTTGCTCGTTTGAAAATGAAAATGATGTTATCAATTTGCTATCCAATGACCGGTTTCAGGAAGAGAAAAAGTTAATTCTGGGCGGTGGAAGTAATTTGTTATTCACTTGCGATTTTGACGGACTGGTGATGAAAAATGATATCAGGGGCATTGACAAGCTAAAAGAAGATGAAAATCACGTGTGGCTTCGGATAGGCGCGGGGGAAAACTGGCATGAATTCGTTTTGTACTGTATCAGCCATGGCTGGGCCGGGGTGGAAAATTTATCCCTTATTCCCGGCACGGTAGGTGCCGCCCCTATGCAAAACATCGGCGCCTATGGCGTGGAAATAAAGGAGGTATTCGAATCGTTGGAAGCCATTCATATTAAGGACAAAGCCATCAAAACTTTTTCCAATGAAGATTGCCGGTTTGGCTATCGCGAAAGTTACTTCAAGAAAGAGGGTAAAGGGCAATATATCATTACCAGCGTAACACTAAAATTGTCTAAACAACCGGCATTTAATATATCTTATGGGGCCATTGCCCAAACGTTGGAGGAATCCGGCGTACAGAAACTTAGCATTAAAGCCGTCAGTGATGCTGTAATTCATATACGGCAAAGCAAATTACCGGACCCCAAAAACATAGGCAATGCTGGCAGCTTTTTTAAAAATCCCACCATCGACTTTATAGACTTTGAGCAATTGAAAATCCAGTTTCCCAATATGCCGGGTTATGAACAGCCTGAAAATACTATAAAAGTGCCAGCCGGTTGGTTGATTGAACAATGTGGCTGGAAAGGTAAGACGCTTGGTCAGATTGGTGTACACAAGAACCAGGCGTTAGTGCTGGTCAACTACGGAGAGGGGAAAGGTGGCGATATTAAGGATCTTGCCCAGGAAATAAAAAAATCCGTCGCACGAAAATTTGGCATCGAAATAGAGGAAGAGGTAAATGTGGTTTAGTTTTGGGCTCCTGGTTTCCACTTTAATTCCTTCAGCTCTCCTGTTTACCCACCCAAATTGACCGGACTTTCCTCCAATCATCGACCATCAAATCATATGGGTAATATTCTCCAAATTGCCGTGGTATTTTTCCACCTCGACACCAAATCTTAACAAAAAATCTACTCCTTCATCACTGGGAATACCTTTATATTCAGCATAAGACTTCAGGTAAATAACCTTTTTAACCCCCATGGTATAAATAATGCGTGAGCAGGCCAGGCAGGGAGATAAGGTGACATACATAGTAGCACCTTCTACGGAAGTTTTATTTTTAACAGCATACAACAGCGCATTTTGTTCGGCGTGAATGGCCAGTGAACATCCTCCTTTTGAATCGCGTGGACAACCGTCCCCCGGCCATTCATCATCGCAATTGTGTGTTCCGGCCGGAGGCCCGTTGTAGCCGATCGAAATGATTCTAGTATCTTTAGCCAGTACCGCCCCCACATGACGCTTAATGCAATGTGATCGTTTTGCAAGGTTTACCGCCAATTCCATGTAAATATCATCAAACTTTGGCCTGCTCATAACGTTAATTGAAAAGTTGCTATAAATAAATATTCAAATTTGGGATAAATAATTTTTAAATTTAAAGTATTTTGAGGCAAACATGTTGCTGATAAAATGAAAAGTTTTACTTGGGTTACGGTATTCATCATTATGTTGTCAGGTACTTTTGACGCCATGGCGCAAAATGCACTGCCACCGCAGCCTAGTCCCAATGCCATTTCCACGCTCAAATATGAGGGGACCTACATAAAGATCACCTATTGCCGGCCGCATCAAAGAGGAAGAACTGTTTTTGGCGGTATGATACCGTACGGCAAAGTTTGGAGAACCGGCGCCAATGAAGCAACGGAACTGACTATCACCAGGGAGATCCTTATAGGTGGCAAAAAATTAGCTACCGGAACTTATTCCATATTTACGATTCCCTATCCCGACGAATGGATTATTATCATTAACAGTGAAGTTGGACAATGGGGCGCTTACGAATATAATAAGGAACGGGATGTGCTGAGGTTTACCGTTCCCGTAGCTGCTTCAAATATCCACCATGAACCTTTTACCATAGAATTTGAACAAAAGGAAAAAATCACCAACCTGTTAATGCAATGGGATCGGACCAAAGTTATTATACCTATTCGCTTCCTGTAAAAACAAATTACAGCCATGGATGTCGCTATAAATTCCTGGACTTTCATTTTCCTATTTGCCGCTGCCCAGGGCCTTTTTCTAGCCGTTTTGATATTCACCTTAAATAAAGGTGTGAAACAGGCCAATCATATATTGGCATCTGTCATCTTGCTTTTTTCCCTATCGCTGGTATACTACGTTGCCTTTTGGACGGGATATGAAAATCACCTGCATCCGGTCATCTCTCTTCCGCTGTCGTTTGTATGGTTATTCGGACCGTTGCTATTTTTTTATTTTAAAGCCTTAAATGGAAGCAAACCGGAACAAGGCTGGTTATGGCACTTTTTACCTTTCGGGCTGGCATTTTTTAATCGCCTGGCAAATATTTTTGACCTTCAGGCACTTTTCGGCTTGCCATCATTTTCAGGCTCCGGCACTATGATTCCCGACCTGTTGATTACACTTCAGTTAGTACATTTATTTTCTTACGCTGTTGCCATCAATACGTATCAACAAAAGCATATCTTTCCAAAAAACATCAGCAACACCCAACGTCGATGGCTAAGACGTGTCAGCTTATTTTATGTAGGGTTTTGCCTGAGCTATTCCTCTTATTATTTGCTGGTTTGGTCAGGGATGTTAAAAATTGAATACGACTATGTTATTTCCCTGGTCATGTCAATTTTCATTTATATGACGGGATATTTTGGGTTTAAAAACCCTGAGATACTGCAAGCCATAGACAATACAGTAAAGTACGAAAAGTCGAGTCTGAGCAAAAGTGCCTCTGAGACCCTGGTAAACAAATTGCTATTTTATATGGACCATTACCAGCCGTATACCAATAGCGAATTAAAACTAACAGAACTGGCCAATCAATTGGACACATCTCCACATCACTTATCCCAGGTTATTAACCAGAACCTTCGGCAAAATTTTTCTGATTTTATAAATAATTACCGTATCAGACATGCCAAAATATTGCTAAAGCAGCAAGACAACAGCCGGGAAAAAATCATCAACATCGCCTATGACAGCGGTTTTAACAATAAGGTCTCCTTCAATACCGCTTTCAAGAAATTCGAAGGTGTCTCCCCCTCCGCGTTTCGCAAAAAGTAATATGCCTCCAAACTTATGACCGGCATTAAATGAAATTCTTGATCTCTTCGGGTAAAATTTTATAGGATTTATCCTGTCATATATAAAATAACAGGATATTGATCCAAACCATAAAAAGCGATCGGTCATGAAAAAATATTTAATTCTATTTATCACCATCTTTAACTATTTTTCCACGTATGCACAAGAAGAGGGAGCCGCTACGGCCTTTGACTTTTGGGTTGGCAAGTGGGCATTAACCTGGGATGAAGGTAATGGCAGTGTTGGAAAAGCCACTAATAATATTGTTAAGATACTCGACGATAAAGTGATCCAGGAAAACTTTGAAGTTTTAGAAGGCGCCCAAAAAGGGTTTAAAGGTACAAGTATATCGGTGTACAATCCAAAAACCAAACAGTGGCACCAGGCCTGGGCTGATAATCAGGGCTCCTACTTTGACTTTACCGGCGACATTGAGGGTGATAAAAAAATATTCAAAACCCGAACCATTGAAAAGGAGGGTAAAAAAATCACTCAAAGAATGGTATTCTATAACATACAAAAGGAGCGCATGACATGGGATTGGGAAAGCTCGAGCGACGGCGGAGAAAGCTGGAAGCTTCTTTGGCGTATTAATTACAAAAAGGTCAATGAATAAATTAGTCATTAGTATTGCGGTAATAGTATCACTCAGTGGGATGCCAGGTGATGCTGCATTATTTGGTCAATCCAGGCTAGATTTGCTGAAAGAGACTTTTTCTTCTTTTAACCAGGCATTTGTGGCCGCAGACGTTGGCCAATTAACCTTGTTGGTCACCGATAACTATACGCACACCAATCAAAACCATCCTCCCATTGATAAGACAACGTGGTTTGATTACATCCGCAAACGCCGCCGAAAAATTGCGGATAAAATATTAAGAATTGACACCTATGACCTTTCGGAAGTCAATTACCAATTAAATGAAAACACCGCCGTCATCACCGGTGTAGTACAATCAACCGGTACTGATGCAGGAATGCCATTTACCGTAAGTGTAAGATTTACCCAAACCTGGGTACTGATCAACAATGAATGGAAAAGAGCTGCGTTTCAGGACGCCAGGCTCTAAAACCGATTAATTCCCTGTTTTGATCCAATAGCATAATCCACCGCTCCCAAAAGGATTGACCGGGGAAATATCAATCATTTTTATCTTAAAATAATGCCCTGCCTAGCTACCATAGGTAATGCGGTAGATAACGCCGGATTTATCATCGGACAACAGCATTGAGCCGTCGGGCATAAACAGCAGATCTACGGGTCTTCCCCAGGCATCCTGGGCTTCATGATCTAACCAGCCTTCGGCAAAGGTTTCGTAGCCCACCGCTTTACTTTCCTGTAATTTTACCATGGTTATCCTGTAGCCGCTTTTCTTTGATCGATTCCAGCTACCATGTTCTGCAATAAATACGTGTTTTCTGTATTTTTCAGGGAACATGGTGCCATTATAAAATTTTAACCCCAGCGGAGCGACATGAGCCCCCAGATTCTGAGCGGGTACCGTAAAGTCTTTACAAGGATATTTGTGACCAAACTCAGGGTCTTTGATGGTACCACCATGGCAATAAGGGTAGCCAAAGTGCATACCTTTTTCAGGTGCGTGATTTAACTCACAAGGTGGCATATCATCTCCCAGCATATCCCGGCCATTGTCGGTGAACCACATCTCCTTGGTATCGGGGTGCCAGGTAAACCCTACGGAGTTCCTTACCCCTTTCGCAAAGATTTCCAAACCGGAACCATCCGGATTCATCCTTGTGATGGTGGCGAAAATCTCATCTTCAGATTCACAAATATTGCAGGGAGCACCCACCGGAATATAAAGTTTGCCATCCGGACCAAAAGCTATGTATTTCCACCCATGGTGTTTTTTGGTTGGGTACTGGTCATAAATTACCTCGGGTTTGGGAGGGTTATCCAGGTGAGACTCAATGTCTTTAAACCGAAGGACTCTGCTTACCTCTGCTACATAAAGATCTCCGTCCTTAAATGCGACCCCATTTGGCATTGTTAAACCTGTAGTGATAGTGAATTTTTTATCCACTTTAAAATCTCCGTCAGTATCCTGTAATGCATAGACCTTGTCTTTTCCCCGGTTTCCGACAAACAGTGTACCATTTGGTGATAGACAAATTGACCGCGCGTTTTCTACGTCCGTCGCATAAATACTAATTTTAAAACCCTCCGGAAGTTTTATTTTATCCAGATTCTCGGCGGCCTTTTTTCCTTTTTTATCACCACCCCCAGCATTGGCGCACGAAAAAAACGGGAATGCAATGAGCGTCAGAAGCAATATGGCATTGGTTATTCTAAGGTTCATAGAAGTCATGGTTAAATCCGGTAGTTAAACAACAATAAATATAACTACAATAAACTGATTTACGCAGTATATTTAAATATCTCAGCTACTTTATGAATCTAAATCAGAAAGGAAGGGAATTAATGGCTAAAAAATCTTTAAAATCTGGTATGGAGTAGAAGGCACAATAATTTTCCTACAAGCAATTTGTCATCTTGTGTGAATAAACTAAACCTTGGTACCGCCTTCCATTACCAGGTGGTATTCTTGATATCTCTAATGGCTTTCAGAATATCTCGCCGACTCACCTGCCCCATCAATCTCCCGTGTTCATTCACTACCGGAAACTTCCTGAAGTTGGTGGTCAGAAATTCATTGGCAACATCCAGTATGTCGCTGTCGACGGAGATTGTTTTAACCACCGGCGACATATAATCGGACACCCGCTTGTCTTCATAGGGAAGGTTGTTGTAGGCGCTATCAATAATGAGCCTCAGGCAATCCTTTTCAGTCAGCATGCCAACGATTTTTCTTTCGTCATCCAACACCGGTACTCCCGTTACTTTAAAATTTAACAAAACATCAATGGCCTCATTGATCGTTAACCCGGGTTGTAGGGTAACTTCATCCGTCGCCATATATTTACTTACTTCGGGAAAAGACATCAATTTGGAAGAAGCTGGATTTTCTGCCTTTCTTGGTGTAAAATTCATAGCAATAATATTTAGGTGTGTTTATTTACATGAACGGAAGGATCATTCACCTCGGGCCTCCACCGGCCCGTGACTTATTGGATAAACTTCCGTAAACTATAAAATATACAAAATTTCTGGCTCTTTTCCAAAATTACGTCAGGTGACGATTGGAAAAATACTATGGCCTAAAAGCGAATAACCCTGACATAAATGGCTTTATGCAGGGTTATTGGGAAACGAAATTAATTAACCGGTTATAAACAACCAATCCAACTAATTCAACGATTAATTAGGTTCTTTTTTCCCACCTCTTCGCTTATTATACAACCTTAAATAAAACTCCAACCTGTAATCCAACACACCAGATATTCCAACTTCTCCTTGTGGCGGGCAACAAATCGTGAACCTAATTCACACATAGAAACTTAAGATATTTAAAATCTGCCTCAACAATCAACCTCATCTTTCAACTTTTACACTTTCAATCTCCTTCTGAAATTCTCTTATTTTTAAATATCTATTTCAAAGTAAAGGCATAATATAATTATATTTGCTTATAATCGGTAAGCTAAGTTAGTTACTTGCTGATTTGTACTTTTTTATCGGTAAACAGATATTCAGGAATTTGTTATCACCATTTGATAATTACTATTTTGTTTAGTCCTGACAAAGCATAAGCAGCAATCAAATTCAGGTGTTCCGAATAAATATCGTCGCTGAATCACCATGATGGCATCACTAAATGCGGGTAACATGATGAAATTAATAGTAAATTAAAAAATAAAGAAAATAGTCCGGGCGTTTGTATGATCGGGGATAGGGCACTAATCCTCTAAAAACCCTTAAATCACCACGTCAAGGCTGAAACATGGAATATCAAAAACCGCCTTATCAAAGCCAAAGATCAAATCAACTATTTACAACAGCAGTCGCCATGACACGACTTGCCAGACCTGCTCTGCTGGCTTTGATATAGCCTGATGCTATAAAATTATATATCAATTATTAATATTTCAGTATTTAACCTATAAACCATGAGAACAAAAGGTTTCCTTTATAATAGTTATGAGAATTTTGGAATATTTATCTTAAGGGCAACAGTAGGTTCACTTATGTTACTAGGCCACGGAATGCCGAATTTAATGAACTTCTATCAAAGTTATGATACTTTTCCCGACCCTTTGGGAATAGGGAATGAAATCAGCTTTTTTATCACCATATTCACAGAAGTGATTTGTTCCATGGCTCTGATCCTCGGATTGTTCACCAGACTTGCAGTGATACCGATTATTATTACTATGCTCATCACTATGTTGGTCATTAACATTGACGATCCATGGCATAAGAAAGAACTTGCAATTGTGTATCTGCTTCCTTACATTACTTTATATTTTACAGGAAGCGGCGAGTATTCCATGGACAAAGGAGTACTCGACCGGTAAACGTCAATAGGCCATTTTTTAAGCTATGTCCACAGAGAATCATTATAATTTTCACCTCAGATAATCAATATGTGGAAATGTTTAGTCGCTGTCGCAGCCGTCTCGGTTTCGTTCTTTTCCTCCCATGCCTTTCCCAGGGAAAATGAATTAAAATGGGGAAAAGTCAGTAAGACTGAATTAAACTTGGTTGAATGCGAATTCGAACCCGGGGTTGATGCAGTAGTGCTAAATGACCTGGGTGTCTTGAAAATAGCCTCCAATAACGTGGTTATTACCAGACACCGGAGAATAAAAATTTTACACGAAAACGGTCTTAGTCAGGGCAATATCGAAATCCCCTTTTACACCAAAGGAGGATGGGAGGCTGTTAAAAATGTGAGAGCCCAGACGATCAACATCAGCCAGGGTGGAAAACTGGAGAAGATCAAAATACCGGCAGATAAAATTTATCAGATCGATGAAAGCAATCATTGGAAAGCCATAAGGTTTACTTTTCCTGCCATTAAAAAAGGGTCAATCATTGAATATTCCTACGTTACCTATTCCAAAAATTTCACCTTTCTGGATGGCTGGATATTTCAAAGCGAAATCCCTACGCTTCAAAGCACCTTTACGGCGCTGATACCTGAAAGTATGGACTACCGCATACTTTTTGAAGGTAAAAGATTACTACAAAAATATGGTGGTCAAAAGCCTGTAAACAAATGGTCGATCGATAATGTCTTTTCTATAAAGGATGAGCCATTTGTCGCCAACTATCTGGACTATGCTGAAAAAATCCGATTCCAGTTAGCCGGTTACAAACGGGCGGGCAGTATACCTGGCCGTATTGAATACATAACCACCATGACCACCTGGGAAAAGCTGGCGAAAGAAAGACTTCAGGATGTGAATTATAGCTCATTCCTGCTTAAAAGCGGTAAAGCAAACGAGATTTTGGAAGCGATAGGGTTGCAGGGTCAGAAGCCCATGGAAAAAATCAAATCCATTTACAATTATGTCAAAGATACCTATACGTGGAATACCAGGTATCGACTTTTTACCCGAAAAAGTTTTAATGAATTCCTAAACACCAAGGTCGGAAGCAATGCCGAGATAAATCTCTTTTTGAACTTGTTACTTAAAAGCGCAGGATTTGAAGCGAATCCCGTGCTATTAAGCACGCGCAAACATGGCAAGATTTCGCGTTCTTACCCTTTTTTATCACAGTTTAATTACCTGATTTGCAATGTCCATTTAGATGGCCGGGATATTTTGATGGACGCTACCAATCCAAAACGCCCTTATTCACTCCTGAGTAAAAGTTGCCTGAATGAGTTCGGGTATTTGCTCGACAAACGAAACCCACGCTGGATCCCTATAAAACCGGATACGCGTACTTCGGAAACCATCCTGGTAGATGCTGTATTTGACGAGAATGGCAACGTTACTTCCAGGGTAAATCTAAAGTATAATGGTTATAAGGCATTGGCATTCAGGGAGAAGTTTGACGAGGATGACTTTGCGGGTTTTCTGGATTCCCACCTGGAAACTGATGATTTATCATTAAAAGATATTAAGCAAAAACACCAGGATCAGCTCGACAAACCATATGAATTTGCCTTTACCCTCAGTTCAAATGATGAGGCGGTGGGTAAAAATGAGTTAATTTATTTTCACCCGATATTGATCAATAATCACAAAGAGAATCCATTTAAATCCGACCTGAGACATTTTCCGGTAGATTACAGCTATCCGTTTAAAGAAAATTATATCCTCCTTACCGATATTCCCGACAATTTCGAAATTGTGGAGATACCGGAGGACAAAAAAATATCACTCCCGGATAATCTGGGTAGCTTTATCTATGTCTCTCAGCTGCAAGGAAATAGGTACCATTTGTCAGTTGATTTTCGCATCAATAAAGCTAGCGTTCCAACAGAATACTACCCGGTCCTTCAAAAGTTTTACAATATTATGATTGCCAAATTGAAAGAAATAGTGGTTTTAAAAAAAATAAACTAATGATGGTAATTATTTTAAATACTGCGGTTATTCCATATATTTAATACGCATCAAAACATTGGTTGTTGAAAATTTGTTCTTTCTCTGTGGTGACATGATATTTTGAGTGCGGATAGGAAAGAATTAAGCGCCTAGAAATGTTTAAGCCAAATAATGAGTCCTTTAATTTCGATGGAACAAAGATCCTAACTGCTTCTAACAAAGAAAAAAAGATACGCGTTCTACTGATCATCCAACTGATAAAACTAATTATCATCGGATTGATCGTCAGCAGTATCGTAGATACCTTTCTTGGAATTTACGAGGAAGTAATTGCAACCCTGATTACCCTGGCAATTTTTGTCTTCATCCTTCTCTTTGTGGATAAAGCCAGGTATTACAATACGACAGTTACGCTATCCATCTTTTTTCTCTGTACACTTATATTTTATTCGGATGCAAAATATGGCCTTCCCGCCGGTGTGTTTATTTTATTTTTACCAACAGCATTTGCCATTTCTTTTGTAACCAACTACAACTCATTTTATTGTCTATTGCATTTTGGAATCCCTATCGGGTACTTAATTCTATCCATTTATACCGACCATTCCCTATTTCTGGATCCCTCTATTAATGCTTTTCAGAAAAAAGTTACGCTGATCTTTAACCTATGTCTGTCTACTGTATTATTTGCGCTATTCATCTACTATATCCATAAAATCAACAACAAATATGAAAAGGGGATCAGTAAAGCTATTCAAAAGCTGAAATTCCGAAACAAGGAACAAATTAATTTAAATCATCAACTTGATCAATTATTGGCGGTGGTTTCACATGAGTTGCGGGGGCCAATCGCATCAGTGTTAAGCCTGATTAAAATTGTCAAAGAAGAAAAAGACCCGGACAAGGTTGCCGAATACATTGACCTGGAAGAAAAGAGTTTAATTAAGCTAAATGAATTCATCGAGGATATTATAAATTACTCAAGAAATACTAATCTCACGCTTGAAAAGGAGTCTGTTAATTTTGAGCAAATTGTCCGCGGCATCCTTAGCCAATACAATTTTGAAAATAAATATTCCCTTATTGAAACACGCATCAACATCAACCAGGTCGAACCATTCACCTCGGACAAAAAACGCATCCAAATTATCCTCAGTAACTTAATTGCCAATGCTTTTAAGTATCATGATCCCCAAAAAAATAACCCCTATGTACGCATCGATGTCATTGTCGCCGACCACCAGGCAAAAATTATCGTAAAGGACAATGGGAAAGGTATTCAAAGACATCATTTGAATAGGGTTTTTGATATGTTTTACCGGGCCAATGAGAAAATATCCGGATCCGGCCTGGGTTTATACCTCGTAAAAGAAACTGTAGAAAAGCTCGGCGGAAATATTGTTGCTACTTCCACTGTTGATAAAGAGTCGTCTTTTGAAATAGAGCTACCCGACCTGTCATTCGTCAGGGGCCATCCGAAAATCCAATAGCCGGTGACCGGGAAATGATGCTGTTAGTGGTTATATTCATCATTTGCTGGTAAAAGCAAACCCACCACTGATCACTGAAGCGCTCAACCCATCACTCCTGGAATACCATGCGTATCGCAGATCTATACTTTTGAACCTCGTAATTTTCGTCTTTGAAAACAATTTGAACCTGCCAATGCCCCAAATCGGTGCAAAATGCAATCCCAGTCCTACCTTATGACTATCAAAGCCCGATAAATCGAAGTCGGAGGTATAATAGGTTTGTTGCAACGAATGTTCCTTAAAGGGCTTAAAATACTTTGATGCAGTTTGCCTATGGTAACGGTAAAATGGATAAATGGAAAAGAAACTATTCACCTTTAGCGGTGCTTCCAGGCTCAGGGTGTGGGCATTGATACCGAAGTTGTCATAATAAAACCGGTAATAAAACCGAAAAATCAAGTGATCAGTACTAAAATAATTTATTCTTACACCTACAGGAAACTTAAATCTTCGGGAAGGCAATTTTTCAATCCTTAGCGAGTCACCAACATTGAAATAAACCCGGTGAAATGGCGTAGAAAGCAAGCCTGTCTGATAAACCACATCACCAAAAACAGCTGCCTGCAATTTTTTATGAAGTACCTGGGCAAGGGTAACTGAAAGGTTGAATGATTTTCTCCGGTTGGTCTCAATAAACGCCGTGGCCTGAGGGGTTCTCAGCTCTTCAGGAAAGATCAATAGCCAGGTATCAAAAAAGGCCTGAAAACTTAGCCCGATTTGGCTGTTGTTGTTATTAAAATTTTTACTCCAGCGACCTCCGCCGTAAATTGAAATGTAATCTGACTCCGAAGATCCCCCGAAATTCAATCCATATTGTTGTTTCCCAGCCGGTATTTCGCGCGTATAACCGACATCAAACTGGTTTCGGAGATCATGCCTGGAGGCAGAAGATACGTTGGAGTCAATGCGGTCTGTAGAAGCGCTGGTATAAACATTCAAATGGGTACCAAAATTCAGTGTACTGACGGAGTCCAGGGGAACATTCACCACAATTTTCATCGCCCGATCATTTAATTCTTCGGTGCCCTGCCCCCCCGTAACAGCAGAATGTTTGCCATCCTGATCGTAATAGTTAAACAAAAAGTTTATGTCAATTTCTTTTTTTGTATCCCGGGGCGTTGAAAAGGATTCATCCTTGGAGATCGCGTCTTTTTCGTCAATTTGATTGGTTTTCTGTCCAAAAGTCATTGTGTGAGTACACAGACAAATTATCAGGACGCCGGCTGTTAACCACCTGTGCGGTTGTCTGCAAGACGATTCCGGCCAATTATCTGTCAATTGCAACCGCATCCTCCTCCTATTTTACCGCCATTGATACCCGAAGCACCCTCGCGATAAGACTCAATATTAATTTCAAAGTACTCCACTTTCCTGGAACTGAGTTCCATTTCCTCATCGTTCAGATACATTTTCTGATAGGCTTCCACAGAAACACAACCTTGAATCAGGCAGCAGAAGAAAATAAAGGCAACAATCAATAATAGCTTAATGTTGGTCATAATGCTCACTTTATCCAGTACCTGAGGCCCAGGTTAAGTCCTAAACTATGAATTTTATGTTTTTCGCTGTGGTTGCGTTCTTCTTTGGGTAGTATGGTCATTTCCTGGTACACCGGGGTCAATACCCAGGTAAACTTTCCCTTCCGCACCTGATTTTGGATGCCAACATGCCAAAAATGACGACTTCCAAAATTCTCTTTTTCAGGATGTTTTGAACCTATTTCAAAAAAACCGGCACCCACTGTAGGGCTTAAGCTAAAATTGTGCCTGGCAATTAAGTCATAGCTTACCGCCAACCCATATTCCAAAAAGGAGACCACACCGTCGGAAATTGTGTATTTCCTTCTCAAACGGGTGAAATCTTCATGTTCCAGCATATCATCTTCGATGAATATGGCTGCCTGCAAAAAAATCGTAGTAGTGATTTTGGAGTACCGGTAGGAAAATCCTGTTCCAAGACTCAATTTTGGCTGATAGTGGGATCTATCCCAACCGAGGTCATTCCGACTGCTTCCATTGGATGATCCTCTGTGATAAATCCACCATCCGGTTTTAAAACCAGTAGTGACAGTAATAGCCAATTGCTCTTTCTTTTCCTGAGAAAAAACATCATGAAAAATCGCAGATAGAAAAAACAGGCAAAAAGCTAAACGAACCATTCAGCCAAAAATAGTCAAAATGCATTTAAGATTTAATGAATTTATGGGATTTTGGCTTCCGGCTTTTGGTTCCAGGCTATGGAGTGGTTTCAACCAACCCGATTACCAGCGTGATCGGCTTGTGGTGATATGTTGGGAGTTTAGTAAATATCAGATGGCTGTTATCCAACACCCAAAAAGGGCCATAAACACTAAAATCTTGGCAAGAAACCTGATTTTATCCAGAAAATTGATATATCTGCTATTGATTATTTTTGTAGGAGTAAAGTAATGCGCCGGTTTTTCGAATGACTGACTTACTTGTTTCTCAGCCGGTGACTCTTCCCGCCACTCTTTTCGAATATTCTTCTCTGCCGCCTCGCAAAACAAATGCAAATCATCTTTTGAATATAAATAGGTTCCATCCTCACCAGGTATTTTGACATGGCACTTAACCTGGATTTCATTTTGGATAACTTTAGTTACTTCTCCTACCATTCCTGTTCTATATATCCCCACCACATTACCAACTTTAAGTTGATTTTTCATAGTCATTTTTATTAATTATTACAATAAATACAATGTTACAGCTTCCCGTCATCTACCAGGAAGACCCCTGGGTTGCAGGGTAATGTTAGCATTCAAAAATTATATCTCACCCCGATCCCGGCATCCAGGTCGAAGTCAAAAGGGTCATCGACAATCTCAAGGAAAAGAATTCCGTCGAGAAATACAGATACGGGGGCATTGGGAAAAACATATTCCAAACCAATGACACCGTCGGCACCCATTTCAAAATCATCATCCCTGTTTCCCTCTTTCCGGTCGTGGGTCTGCACCTGGCCACCAAAGCCATAGTACCAGTCCAGGCCGGGGGCATTGCTGACTGGAAAGTGGAAAAGGTAATGTGCAAGTAACTCGAAGCCACCGCTGTTGTAGTTGGTGCCCAAAGCAACTTCCAGGGCGTTACTGGCCCCCAGGTATTTTTTTGCCGTGATCCCTGTCGGGTTTCCAATACGTAAACCCAGCCCCCACGCTCCGCTTTGACCATAAATCTCGGATTTGGACAAGAGCAGAAGCAATAGCATAAAAATTGGTAAAAATATGGATTTCATCAGCTGATGCTTTGCATCCATCTACGCACCCGATTCATTCAGGCACCAAGTTTTGATTTGTACTTGGTATCTGCTTCGATACCTTTATCAAACACCTTCTTTTCAGGTTCCTTCAGTTTGATTTGCTTCGAATTGCCGCCGATATCGCACTGGCCGGAAAACTTAGCTCCTGATTCTACAATCAGTGTGTTGGTGACGATATCTCCCTGAATTTTACAGTTGGGTTTCAGTATCAATGTTTCACCGACCTCTACCTTCCCTTCTACTATTCCGCCAATGTCGGCATTTTTAGCCCAAATGTTCCCTTCGACTCTGGATGAATCGCCCAGAACAATCTTGGCTTGCGTATTTACATCCCCGATAATTTCCCCATCGATCCGGATGGATCCGCTGGTTTCTACTTTTCCTCTCAGGGTGGTTCCTTTGCTAATGGCATTGTTAGTACTGCCAACTTCTTCGTCTTGAATGAATTGGTTGTTAAACATAATTGTTTTGGTTTTTAGTATTAAAATCTCATTAATTTTTAGATACCGAAGCATCTACAATTTCTATCTTAAGGTTGTCTACCCTGGCGAACCAATCAGCCAACCTGTATTTATAGTTAATAGTCTCACCGGGTCCCAAGGATTTATACACGGTGAAAACATGGTCTTTCTTTTTTCTTTTCTTGTAATAGCTTACCCTTAACTTAACGTTTTTGTAAGTAGCCAAAGTGGCCAGGTTTTGTATTTGCCCCCTGATCTCGGTTTGTTTTATCTTACTCTTTTTCCATTGCGCCGTACTTTTCATATAATTGGCAGGACGAGAGATCTCTTTTTTATAAACCAGGATATGCTTCCAATCCAAAAAGTGTTGCTGGTCGTTCTTTTTTTTGGTGAGTGTCTTTTCTTTTTTATGCAAGGTGGCCTTCTCCCCTTTCGTTAGCAGCAATACGTCATTTCTCGCGTCTTCATTGGCAAATGCCACTTTCCCGCTTACCACCGTTAATACAGGATCCTCTTTTTCGTAGGCTCTCAGGTTAAAGGTCGTTCCCAAAACCCTGGTTTCACTGCCATTTGCCAGGATAATGAAAGGCCTGGCCTCATCCCGTTGAATTTCAAAAAAGGCCTCACCCTTTAATTCTATCTTTCTTATTGAATCGCCAAAATCGGGCAGATAAGAGATCCGACTATTTTTGTTAAGCCAGACTCTGCTCTTATCAGGTAAAACATATACCTGTGACGAATCACTTGTGAGTTTTATAGCTGCAGGTTTTTCAGGGAAGATAGACAACTCGGCAGGGGCTATCATTAACTCCTGGGAAACCAGGGCATCTTTCTTAATTCCAGGATAAAAAATAGACGAAATTACCAATATCAACACTGCCACGGCCAACAATCCGACTGCAACCGGTAAATATCGCTTCCTGGCACCGTGCTCAATCATCAAAGGTTTTATGGTAGCCGATTCATCCTCTAAATCCAGTTGATTATTCAATGCTTCCCAAACCATCCCGGGCTCGGGCATTACGATATCCCCGGGTTGCGCTGCCTGATTCCAAATGTTACCTAACTGATTGAGCACCTTTTCACTGCCCGGGTTTTCCTTTATCCAGGTGTTAAGGATCACTTCTTCCTCTGCGGATAGCTCTCCGGCCAGCTTCCTGGCCATCAAATCCCATATAGTAGCGCTAATGTCCAATATTATATGCCTGTTTATACCTGTAACAATAAAAAAAGCCCCTACCCCTACGCCCAGGAAAAATTATTAAAATTTCTTTCCAGGTATCATCCAGCGCTTTATCATCTAAATAGCATGGTAAGAAAAGAAGATTTAACTGTAATATAGGCTGTATTGCCGAATTTCCTACCGGCTTATCGTTTACTCAAATGATAGCAGCAGGGTACAAAAATTAAAGGTTGCCATCCCAAAAACACATTTCGACATCAGGTGGAAATTATGGGTTCATTCCAAAAGCATTAATAATCATCCAAATACGGCTTAAGGCTGTCTCTGATTCTTCGGAGCGCCTTTCCCATTTGATTTTCTACTGTTTTGACTGATACATCAAGATGAGCAGCGATTTCGGAATAACTCATTTCTTCATACCTGCTCAATTTAAATACAAGCTGGCATTTTGGCGGCAATAATTGAATGGCCAGGCGAATTTTATCTTTCAGGTCACGGACCTCCAGGAGTTCGGACATATCTAATTGTTGCGTTTCAATGTCCTCGGGAAAGTCATAGATAAAATCATGACGCTGAATTTTTTTTAATTTATTCAGGGACAGGTTTCTGACCGCTTTGTACAGGTAAGGTTTAAAAACAATCTTTTCCGGCAATCTATATCTAATTTGCCATAATTTTAAAAAAACCTCCTGGACAATATCCTGACTGAGATCGTTACGATTGACGATCATAAAGGCAAACCGGTATAAATCCCGAAAATACTTGTTAAAAAGTATTTCAAGTCCCCTTCTATCGTCCTGCAATAGGAAGGCTCGCAAGTCCTGGTCACTATATAATGGTTTACTATCTGGAATCAACTTATGGGATGCCCCTTGATTTCAGGCATCATGATACTTTATTAGAAGGAAAATATAGGCATTTTATTGTGAATTTTGTCAATTATCTTTAGCGCTCCCTGTCATTAAATAGTAACAAGTGACTGGTAGTTGCTATTCCCGGCGCGGATGATGCGATTTATTGCTAACAACACGACCGCTCACGTAGCTATTAAATGTAGCATTTTAGGAAATGAGGTGGTCAAATGGCAAGATTTTCCAATGTTCAATCAGCCAATCCCACTATCTGTATAGGAAACTTTATCAGGCACTCCCAACGTGGACTTTCACTGGGCACACCCTTCCAATAATTCTGTGCAAACATTAAACCCCGAAGTGGCGACCCTCCGAGCTTTAACCAATTCATGTCGGTTCTAAAATAGTGCTGGCATTCAACCTTATAAATAGGATCATCCGATTTCCCATATTCATTTTTAAATTCCAATGCCGCATCCAGCGATTCAAAACCGAAAAAGGAATTGAATCTCGAGTTTTTTTGAGGAAATTTGAGCATCCTAACCATCTCAAACAACATTTCCATGGCGGTATCATCATCAATGGGTTCATCGGTTGGCTTATTCTTTTCTAACAGATACTTAATACCATGTCTGGAAAGTCCTTCAGGGTAATTAAGACTCAGATACTCATCAATCTCTTGATGTTGGACCAGCTCACCGTGACTTTTGTCGGCTTCTGCCGATCTTTTTAGGGACAAAATCGCTCCATCTTCAAAAGTTACATTTCTGGAAACCGTATAAAGTGTAGCCATGAATGCATTGTTAAGATTTAAATATGATAAAGATGATAAAATATCTGATTAGCAAAATGGTGTATGGTATGAAACCATAACTTATGTAAGAATTTTAGTACAATTGGATACGTACAACCACGTTTTGCCTGCCGGCTTCAGGAAACATATCGGAAAGATCAGCATTCCATCTGATGACGCAAAATAAGTTGGGAGCGGGACAAAATAGTTTAAAGATTTTATCAGTAGAGTGAACCGTAAAAATATACCGGTCATCGATAAATACAATTATTGTTTTTTTCAGCCCCTAAATTAATTAACGTATTCAATGACTATAACCCAAAGTACTATCTTTCTCAAACGTTATTCAATATGCAATCCAAGGAAAACATCCGAATAATGATTATTGGTGACAATCAGATTTTTAGAGAGGGAATCAGCAGGCTATTGAATCATGATACTCTTATCAAAGTTGAGGCCGTAGTAGCCAAAAGTCCCGAATCACTGACAAAAATAAAATATTATCAGCCGGACTTTATCGTGTTCAACCTCCTTTCTCCTGATATCAGTGCCCTGTTGCTGCTCACTCAAATATTGAATGACGAACCGCAAATCAACATCCTGGTGATTGGCTTCAGGTTAGACGCAACATTTATAAAAAAATTGCGAGCACTGAATATCAAAGGGTATATTGCCAACGACATATCGGCTAATCATATCACAAGAGTGATACATGCCATCAACCAGGGTAAATATTTTTTTGATAACCGGATTTCCAACTTAAATGGCGCCAAAAAGGTATACAATAATAAAATTACCGACCAGCCAACTGATGGGGCATTGCTTTCAAAGCGCGAAATGGAAGTGCTGAAATTGATCTTGGATGGATATAAGAGCCGGCAGGTAGCCTCAGAGTTGTCAATCAGCATCAGGACCGTACAAAATCACCGGGCCCATATTATGAAGAAACTGCGGGTAAAAAACATGTTGGAAATGATAAAAGTTGTATACAAGAGTAACCTCTTACAATAGTATCTCTGTCTGCCTTGCTAACATTAAAAAGATCATCAAACCAATTTTGAGAGGTTTGAAAACAAAATTTCCCTTTAAAATCCACTATTTTTTTGATAGTTAAAATGTAATATTTAATTGTCTGACCTTTCATAGAGGCAGTATTTACCCAATTAATTGTCTAAAAGTGCCAAAACATTGCCTGTCTTTCAGAAATAAAGCAAAAAACGACAAAAGTTGAGTGACTACAGACTCACGGTGAGTTATTTGAATATTTCGGTTAATGGAAATCCTGTCCTATTTTGGCCTTGAATAGCTGCAATTAAATTACACATTTTATATACACACCGTTAATTCTGTTAATGTCTTATTTTCTTTCCCCTCTTTTGTCAGAAACAATTACAATATTTATGAGAAAACTAAAACTACTGATAAGTTCACTCATTCTGATCAGTTTGAACACTTTTGCCCAGGAGGCGGATGAATTTGATGCTATTGTAGAAAAAAGAACTGAAAACGGAAAGGGTTCTACCGGATCTTACGGATCCAAATTAGCCAAGCTAGCTAGTTTTGTAAATATAAATGGGTATATCACTACGGATTTTCTCGCGCCGCAAAATGGAGATAGTAAATTTGATCAACACTATTTTAACATTTCCACGACGGTGCAATTGACAGATAAATTGTCCGCAGAAGGAATGCTTGAATACGAGCATGCCGGGGAAGATGTGGATGTTCGATATGTTTTTGCGGATTATAAATTTAGCGACGCTTTTATACTCAGAACTGGAAAATTCCTGGTACCTGCCGGAGAATTTAACGAATATCTATATCCCGAATATATTAGCAAGACCATCAACAGGGCGTGGGTAAACAGAGAAATTTCTCCTTCGGCATGGGGAGAAGTTGGTGTGCAGTTAAGAGGCAGTATTAAGAGGGACGGTAGTAAGCTCACGCCTTTTTACTCCCTTTATGTAGTCAACGGCTTGCACGGTGACGAAGGGGCCGGCATTAGAGGATTGAGAGGCAACAATCGCGAAAAGGGAACCAACGGTAACAAGGCCGTGGGCGGTAATCTCGGCGTAGAAATAGGCGGCCTTACCATTTCCACTAATATGTACAACGGCAAATATGACGACACCAACAAGCTCGGATTGACTATAATGGGATCATCGCTAAGTTATAATAGTGATAAACTTACCGTTTGGGGAGAATACCAGATGGCCAATCAGCAAATTTTTACCAGTACCGACCAAACTGAAACTGAACCTTTGAATAAGAGCGCATTTTATCTGCTGGCCGCTTACAAGGTTTATAAAGGACTTGAACCTGTGGTCAGATATGATCAAATTATCCTGGATGGCGCTCCCGAAGGCGATAGGCAACGGATAACACTGGGGATTAATTATCATATCTCCAAAACCGCTGTAGCCAAGGTCAATTACGAGATGATAAGTGATGATGGTATAGATGAAGACGATAACGTATTTGGCCTGCAACTATCACTTGGGTTTTAATTCGAAAATTACGGTTTAAATTTTGAATTAAAACAAAGAAATTATGACATATAAATCGTTAATAAAGGGCTTTATGATCACGGCAATGATTTTGGCATTGGGAAATACTAAAATCCAGGGCCAGGATGTCGGCAAGTACCAGGCGCTGTATATCTACAACTTCACCAAATATATCCAATGGCCCGGAGCCAGTCAGCAACTGGTAATCGGAGTACTCGGGTCGGGAACTATCAACAGAGAGTTGCAAAAAATGGCTGCAAACAAAGGTACAGACAAATTGAAATTGATAAAACTTACTTCTTACGATAATTTAAACGATTGCAACATCATCTTTCTTGCCAAAGACCAGGACAGAAACCTGGAGTTGGTATTGGAAAAAACCAAAGGAAAAAGTGTCCTCGTTATTTCCGAAAGTGAGGGGTTGGCTCAAAAGGGAGCGGGAATAAGTTTTTTCATGGAAGATAATAAATTGAGATTTACAATCAATAAAGGAGCCATCGAAGAAAGGCAACTGAAGGTAAGTCGCAATCTGCTGGTACTGGCAAAGGTAATCTGATACCTTTCAACCGACATAATGCTGTTATTTCAGCTAGCATGAGGTAACAGCATTACTTTCATTCGGCATTTATTCAATCTTCAGGATTTTCTGGATTTTTTCCAGCGATAACCCTTTGGTTTCAGGCATTAATTTCCACACAAAAAGAAGTTGCAATAACATCATAAATCCAAAAAATCCGAATATCGGCCCCTGGTTATCAATAAATAAATTGGCAAAATAAGGAAAAACATTGGCAATAATCGCCGCAAACAGCCAATGGGTAAAGCTCCCGAATGACTGTCCGTAGGCGCGTACGGTGTTTGGAAATATTTCCGCAATAAACACCCAGATAACCGCTCCCTGCGACATAGCGAAAAAGCCAATATAAATAAAGAAGAACAGATAAATCGCCTCAAAGTCTTTGGATATATAAACGGCAATTAAGGCGAGGGACAACATCAAGCCAACCGACCCGACATACATGAGCCTTTTTCTGCCAACTTTATCAATCACCGACATTCCCAACAGGGTAAATACCAGGTTAACCAATCCGATGCCCGCCGTAGAAAGCAGGGATGAGTCAGTAGCCAATCCCGCGGCATTGAATATCCTGGGAGCAAAATATATAATGGCATTGATTCCCGACAGCTGATTGAAAAAAGCAAATAAAAACACCAGGATTACCGGTTTGTTGAATTTCCTCGAAAAAAGTTTTTCTTTTACATCAATGATTGACGCCTTGATAGCATCGATCGACTCGTTTACACTTTCCGGGTCCATTTTCGCCAAAATGGCTTTTGCTGCCTGTTCATTCCCTTTGTGCAATAGCAGCCATCGAGGGCTTTCCGGAATAAAATATACCAAAACGCTGTAGAGGAAGGCCGGAAATGCTTCAATGCCCAACATCCACCGCCAGTCATTTTCAGAGGTGCCCTCTACCAGATAATTGGAAACAAAGGCAACCATAATACCCAGCACAATATTAAATTGAAACAGCGCTACCAGTCTACCTCTGAATTTTGCGGGAGAGATTTCTGAAATGTACATAGGGGCTGTAACAGAAGACACCCCCACGCCCAGTCCTCCTAAAAATCTAAATATCATAAAGGAATAGATCTCCGGAGCCAACGCCGAGCCCAGCGCCGAAAGCAGGTATAAAAACCCCACCATGATCAGCGTTTTTTTTCTGCCGATTACTTCAGAAGGGTAGCCGGCTACCAGAGAACCTATCACGGTGCCATACAAGGCGATAGCAACAGCTAGTCCATGTGTCAAATCGCTCAGCGCCCATAATTTCTGAATATCCTGTTCGGCCCCGGAAATAACGGCCGTATCAAAACCAAATAAAAAACCGCCTAACGCGGCTACCAGGGCATTAAAGAATACAAATTTTTTCAAAATACATGGGTTAAAGTTAGTTTCGGCCGAAAAGTTTTACTGAACAATGTGAAAATTCAGAAAAATCAATTAAGTAAAGTTTTGATTAAATCAAAAACATTTATTCATATTTTAGGCTGTCTGTCGGGTGGATTTACGGGCTTTTCACCCATTAAAAACCAGCTATAATCGCCGCATTTTTAGCCAATAAAAATGGTATGAAAAAGGATTATCCGGCGTGTGACTGACGGTCGAAGACACCACAGACTTTCTATAAATCTTCCGAACTTCCGGCGCCAGAGCTAATGGTATTAGCTTTTGGAAAAAAGTGTTGTATCGTCAGCAAGGCCAGACCCAACATGATTGATACATCGGCAAGATTAAAAATGCCCGTACTGACAATTCCCAGATCTATGTGCAGAAAATCTGTTACCGAGTTGTACCGTATCCGGTCGATAACGTTGCCTACACCACCGCCAATCATAAAACATAAACCAAAAATGGCATAAAAACCAAGATTGAGTTTTGACAACAACACAAATAAGGCTATGATAAGTACCGCCGCAGGCAGGATGGAGAATATGACCTTCTTAATCAACGGAGGAAAATTCGAGCCAAGCCCAAGGAAAGCGCCGGTATTTTCAACTTTCGTGAGCGTGAAGTAGTCCTTGACCAAGGATATTTTCTGATAGTAATGCAGCCGGTCTCTTACCAGGTTTTTAGAAATTTGATCACAGCCCACATTGATCATAATGACAAAGGTGATCAGTATGATTCTTAACATATTTCTTTGTACTAAATAATGCCCCATTATTTTGTAAAGCCTTCTAATTACGCTTTATAAACTCAATTCGAACCTAAAAATTAGGCATTAATTATGACAGATTTAAACTATTTGTCAATTTTTACAACATTTAAATAAAACTAAGCTGGTTTTAATGGGTCAAAGTGATTTTAACATGGTATAGGCCGTACCTTTTTCTGCTACTACCGTGAAACCCAACCTGTTATAAAGTCTTTGTGCCGGGTTTCTTTTATCGACACTTAATGACATAGATTTAAAACCCGCAGCCCCGCCATTGGCACATAACCTGGAAAGCAGCCTTTTTCCCAATCCCTGATTGCGCCACCCATCTTTGACGGCAATGGTTAACTCGGGTGTATCTTCATCTACAAATCCATATCCGGGATCGTTTTTGGGATATATTCTACTCCAACAGGCTGCAATCGGTATTTCCCCGGTAATGGCCAAAACACCCATATCTCCGCTCCGGCCCCAATGAAGATAATACTTACTTAATTCCGGTTTCCGGACTATGTTTGCGGGCGGTACAGGCGCTCCCTCCGGGATAAATAATGCGACATACAGCATCTCCTCCAGTATGTGCTGGTCTTTTTGATCCACTTCCCTGAATGCTATTGTATCTGTCATTAATAAGCGTAATGCAGTGGAAATCATTTATTGACAAAACCAATGTGTTTGGCTTCAACAGTACTTTATACACAATTTTCCATCGGGAATCAGTGCAAAAGAAAATTAGATTCCACCTAAGTTATCTGCCTCTACATCATACTCCATGCGGCGAGCTGTTATATCAACAATTTCAGGGCCGTAGTAACGCCCCACGATATGAAAAGAAAGGTTGATGCCTGCCGAAATTCCACCAGCCGTTAGGATATTTCCCTGATCGACAAATTTCACGCCTTCAATCACCTCAATATCTTCAAATTCATCCCGCAGTCGCGATAAGTCCATCCAGTGGGTGGTTGCTTTTTTACCTTTTAGCAGTCCGGCTTTTGCCAGTAACAGGGCGCCGGTACAAACAGAGGCCAGTATTTCAACTTTTTCAGCCTGGCTATTAATCCAGGAAATAACGCGGTGATTATGAATTTCAATCTGCTCAGCACCATAGCCGCCGGGAATAATCAGAATGTCGCATTCGGGGGCATCTTTAAAATCATGGCCCGGCTTAACCAATAATCCGTTTCTGGCTGTTTTCAATGCCGTATCCTCACCAATTGTGACAACGTCAAATAATTTTTCCCCGTCATTTTCAGCTTTGGAAAACACCTCGAAGGGTCCGGCAAAATCAAGGACCTCTACCTCATTAAAAATGAATATACCAACCGTTTTTTTCATATTGGATAAATTAAATAAAAAACTTCACAAGCCCCATGTCTGAAGCAAATATTTGATAATGCCCCGTTTCATTGCAATTTTAATATGAGATCGTATTCATCTCTTAAAACTAATGGCGCTTTTGCTTTTAAGCAGGAGGTAGATAAGGGCCTTTATCGCTTCGTATATTATTAGCAGCATTGTACAATTTTTAGATCAATGTCAAATTTTAAAGTGCTTGTCATGAATTACACCGGCAATTAAACCCACATTGGTGACAACGTGCTGTCAGTAGTAATCAGAAGCCAAAAAAAAATTCAAAAAAAATACAAAAACCTGCTACAAATGCTCCAAAAAGGACATTAACGAGAGGTCATATAAAAGAGGCAAAGGTGTGTCAATGGTGAGAAAGCGTTGCTAACATGGCCTTCATCACAACAGACATGCCTTTGCCATCATTTTTTCCATGCGTTAAAATGGACTGTCTTTTATTTCAGGCTTTGCCAATTGGCTTCTGCCTTTGACAGCAATTGCGTTTCACTGGCATTCCAGGGAACAATGGTATTAAATGGCTGGCCTTCATAATAATCATTAAAGAAGAGGTAAAGCTTACCATCTCTTAGCTTAAAAGTCCTGGGATCGGAAGGTACCCTGGTATTTTTCATCGCTACCGCAAAAGCGCAGTAGCCGTCAAACTGAGGAAGGTACTTTTGCGGATCCGCTTTGAAGGCATCTTTGTTTGCAGCGCTGGCAAAATAGAATTTTTTACCTTCACTTGTATAAGAAAATACCTCCTCTCCTCTAACAGCCTCATGCCGGTTGAAATAAGCCACCAGATCGTAACCATTGATCGCTACGTTGTTTTCATTACTGTAAATCCCGGATTGGGCTAACCCACGCTGTCCGATTGCTACCATACATAACATAATAATAAAGCTTAAATTTTTCATAATAGTATTTTTAAAAAATTAATTATATACAAATTAATCAGTCATAAAATAAACTTTATATACATAAATAACATTAAAATTTGCAGTTAGTACTTATTTCCAATTTAAATATTAATCATTAAATTACGGTCATGAAGGATTTTGTAAGTGATGTATTAAGTAAGATCAATATTGATAGTGCCGTTTATTTTAAATACAGTTTTTATGCGCCGTGGGGAATGGGTATTCCAAAGGGCAACAAAGCGCAATTTCATATGGTGGTCAAGGGTCGTTGCTGGCTGCTGAGACCGGATAAAAATCCACTGCCATTATCACAGGGCGATGTGATTGTCTTTCCCCATGGTGGCGCACATGAGCTGAAAAGTGATTTTGAGGTAGAAAGTATGCCCGGTGGCGAGGTTGTTAACTGCATTGCCAATGGCGAGGAACCTTTCAAGGGAAACGAAGATAATTGTACCTTGATATGCGGGCACTTTGCACTGGATAATGACATCCGTCATCCGATCATTCAGAACTTGCCCGATTGCCTGATTATTAACGGAGAAAGTTATGGAAGATTTGATTTATTAAGAAATATCGCCGAAAATCTAATTGAAGAATTAAATGAGCAAAAACCCGGTTATAATTTGGTTACGCTTAGATTAGCAGATATCCTGCTAATCTCTATTATCAGGCACTATTATCTGAAAAATGATCGGCACATAAATCTTTTAAAGGATCCGATTATCTACGAAGCCCTGAATATAATGCACGCGAACCTGGCGGTGAACTGGAATATTGAAAAAATCATTAAGGAACTGGGCATATCAAGAACGCTATTTATTGAAAAATTCAAAAAGACCATGGGAGAAACGCCCATCAAATACTTAAGCCGCTGGAAACTTAATGAAGCCAGATCACACCTGAAATCCTCCTCCGAGCCTATCCATCAAATCGGATATGCGGTTGGCTACCAGTCAGAAGCTGCCTTCATCAGGGCTTTTAAAAAAGAATTTGCAATTTCTCCCCATAAATTCCGGTTAATGATTGCCGGTCAGTAGCATCTTCTATAACACTGCTGATATTAATAAATGTCCCAATTTTCAAGTTAGTCTATTGTTGAAAGCATGAAACCAATTTTATAGCTGGCCGGTGATGAATTATAACGCTGTGTTGTATTACTCAGGAGTACGCCTTTTCAAAGCAGCTCACCTTGTCAGAACATACGGCAAAAAAAAAAGCCTTAATAAAAATTAAGACTTAAAACTTCCAATGTATGTATATAATTAAACTATGACAGTTTAACATTTACTGCATTTAGACCTTTTTTTCCTTCCTGTAAATCAAAGGTTACTTTGTCATTTTCTCTGATTTCATCGACAAGACCAGTTACATGAACAAAATATTCTTTGTCGGAGTCTTGATCTTTAATGAATCCGAAACCTTTGGAATCATTAAAAAATTTTACTGTTCCAGTATACATAATAATTAGTTATTTTTTTAAGAGCCAGAAACGAAAATCCTTTTTGCCCCAAACCTGAGTCAAAACCAATTCACGGTACTACCCTCATTTATTGTTAATAATACAAATGTAATTTAAAAAATAAGAAATGGGTAATTATCCATAAAATAATCCAATAAATCCGGAAAATCATTGATCAATTTCTTTAAAAACCCCAATTTGACCAATGGAATCCATCAAATTACTGATTACCGACGTTGTGGAGCTTATCATCTGTTGACCGAATATCCATGGTAGAACGGTAGGCATATCCCGGGTTAAGCGGGGATTTCAACCTCAGGTAATGGCAATTTCTCCCACCAAATAGGTTACTGCTTTCCCGGATATCTTTACCCGATCTCCCAGAAACTCACACCACAAATCACCGCCTCTTTGGGAAATCTGCTTTGCTGTCAGCTGGCTTTTACCCAGTTTCTTACTCCATACAGGTGTAAGCGTGGTATGCGCCGATCCGGTAACAGGATCTTCACTTATGCCTACCTGCGGAGCAAAAAACCTGGAAACAAAATCTACCTGATCACCAGGTGACGATACAATTACACCTCTCCCGTCGACCTTACTCAGCAAATTGAAGTCAGGCGATAAATTTTCAACCTCTCGCTGCGAGGAAAATGTGAGTAAATAGTCCGTCTTTCCCTTAAAAGCCTCCAGGGGCACACTTCCCAAAGCGTGTACAATGTTTTCAGGTGGCGCCACCGGTGTATAGTCGTCGGTGGGAAAATCCATTGTCAAAAGTTCATCGGTTTTGCTTACTTTCAATGTGCCACTTCGCGTAGAATAGAATTCAATAGTGTCCCTGTCATATTGGAAGTGTTCAAACAATACGTATGCCGCCGCCAATGTAGCATGGCCGCATAAATCTACTTCTACCAATGGAGTAAACCATCTAATGCCAAAGACTCCTTCCTCCTCAACGACAAATGCGGTCTCAGCCAGGTTATTTTCAAGCGCAATTTTTTGCATAATATCTTCACTTAACCAAGCCGCCAGAATGCATACACCGGCCGGGTTTCCTCCAAAAACGCGGTCCGTAAAAGCATCAATCTGATAGAGTTTTAATTTCATAATATTCTTAAGGCTTTTCAATTATTTGGGGCCGATTAATTCAACAAAGATCCCATCCGGATCCTGAACAAGCACAAACATGTTACCATCAGGCAAAGATAGTGGTGTTTCACCGAGCAGTTTAATGTCGTGTTTCTTCAACCTTTCCAATACCGGAGCCAAAGACTTAACATATATCGTGATATACTGAACACCGGTATCGTCATGTATATAGGATTGCTTGGGGTGATTGGCATCCTGGTTAAAACTCATTAGCTTCCACTGCGTCGCTGATTCGCGATCTTCCAGTTGTAAAACCGACACTTCGACAGCCTTGGTATCCGTGAGGCCTAACCGTTTTCCAAAATCCTTGTCAATACTAAAGCCACCTGTCTTTTTCATACCAATGATCTCGGTATAAAACCTTACAGAAGCTTCCAGGTTTTTAACAACAACACCTATCTGGATCGTAGGTGAGGAAAATTCTGTGCTTTTATATTTAGTGAGGCCAAAGGCTGACAAAATCAAAACAGCTAACAGAAGTCCGGCGGGAAGGTATTTTTCAGCTACTTTCATAAAATAATTGGTTAAATTAAATATTTAGAATAACAAACCATTGTTATGGTATTTTCGTTCTTGTGCGTCGGGATATTTACGGATTGTTCTTTCGACAGACCTGGTTATCATTTCTCTGAGGATATTCCTATCGACATCTTCCAACCTTTTAATATAGAGGCAAGCCTTGCCAGTTTTATATTTACCTAGTCTGGCCAATAATTTGTCATCGTCGTCAAGCCCCGACATGAGGTACAATGTCAGGCTTTGCTTTCTGGGGGATAGCCCTGTTAAAAACCAGTCTCCCTCCCTGTCACTGGCATATTTGTAATGATATTTACCAAAGCCTATAATACTACCGCCCCACATTTTCGGTTCCCTGCTTGTTATTTCTTTCATGACTTGCATGACTTCCAGGCAGTCTTGCCGCTTCTCTTCATCCGCTATCGTATGGATAAAATCAATGACCCCGGAATCATTTTCTCTGGTTTTCAATTCGCTCATCGCATTCGCATTTTGTAGCAATCCGTTAATTTAGCCAATAATACAGCAAGTCCGCGATAAAAATACAAGGAAATCGCAGAAAGACCAATCCTATTCCAGCTTACGTCAACGGCAAACCGTGGCAGCCAAAATTACTCTGAGGACAATCCGGCAAAAGGATCTTCCACAATACCCAGATCTGCCAGGCTATATCCGGTGTTGACATTATCCATAGCAATGTGTAATACGGGCAGTCGATGAAGTGTGGGCAACTTAACGCCTGTGGTAGTTTGCCGCCAGTTTTCCCAGGTGGCTTCCAAACCGCCAACAGGAATAATCGACACCCACATTTTATAACTTTTCGGAAGGCCACCATCATCCAAAATCCAGAGATAGGAGTCACCGGGTGTTACACCGCCGCTTTGAAAGGTTACCAAAAGTGCTTTTTGCCCATCGGCCAATGCTACCACCCGGCGCGTTACCCCCTGGTCAAAGACCTTGGTAGGGGCAATTAACCAAAACGAATCATTGATAAAAAATTGCCATGCTTTCTCCAACAGCAGTTTTTGTCTCCCGGCGGATGGTTCCAGCCCTCCTATGAACACCTTCCCGTCAGATAAATTGCGAAGGTTTAATAAAACCTCAATATCATCCCAGCGGACCTTTACTAACTTTCTTTTTTTATGCCAAATGAAATGATGCGCCTGACGGAAAGTCCATTGTATGACATTGGTTTCTTCCCAGGCTTCAAAATTAATGGCCTCGAGCATTTTATGAGCCAATTGATCGGCCTCTTTGCCCTGGTGGCCCTGCGGCAAGGGTTCATCATAATAAAAATACGCACCGGCCAGCAATAATATCGAAACGCCCACCAGCGTTCCGAATAATTTAAATAATGTTTTTAACATAAGCGACTTGTTAAATAACTCATGCCTAGGCAAGCTTATAAATATTCCTTTGACTTTAAAATATTGATACTTACTGTAGCCAGATCTGAATTTGGAAACTTGTACTGGTGTTGTGTATCCGGGAATAATCCGGCTTCAGCCGCTGCTTCCAAAAAGCAATCCAGCTCCAAAATATACTGATCCGAAAAACCGTGGGTGGCATCATAAGCGGTAGCAGGGGTATTCCCCAGATTTTTGGCTACTAACTCTGAGGGAATCGTATGTAACTCGATCACCAGCAGGCCATATTGCCTTACATAGGGCATCCAGTTTTTGAAATGATTAATTAAGTTTTCTTCTACGGCGTTATTTGACAGTTTTTCTCCTCTGAAAGCAAATGCGCCTGTGGATTTGCTCTGTCGCTGGTCGTCAACTTTTTCCGGAGGATGATAGATCCTGTTATGGTCCAGGAATGATCGCACATGGAGCAGGTCTTCCAGGTTTAGCTCATATTTACTTTTAATGTTATCTGCCAGCATATCAGGTTCACCTATATCACCCCAAACCACCTTGGCCCAGATATCAGCCTGGTTTAGCGTGTTTCTGGTAGCTGAAAGCGCCGCTTCGTTATAATCGGCGCCTATAATGAAGAGTGGATATTCGTCCAGTAATTTTCCCCGCAGTGTCCGGCGGTAGATGACCTCAAAAATATGTACAAGCAACGTTCCATCGCCGCAACCCATATCAATAAATCCCTTGGGTTGTTCGTGAATTGGTTTGTTAAATATATCTAAAATGATCTCATCAACTCTTGTAAAATATCCGCTATGGGCAGCACCACTACCCCATACGTTCATTCTTCTGTTGACATGAATTTCCGGTGTGTTGGCTGGTTTATCCCAAAGTATACCCGGATTGCCAAAGAGCAAATCGTTTAATCGCATGAAGGTGGGCAAATAAGAAACAGTAACCCCATAGGCTCCCGCCCTTTTGGCAAAAAATACACCTTCCGGGGTAAAATTAAAAGTATTGCCATTCCTGGTAAACCATCCTAACGATTCAAAGAATTTAATAATTTCTCTGAATTCATTATGGTGTTCGGTAAACTCTTCGACCTCGAACGGCGCCACGGTAAAGTATTTATTGAATAATCCACTGATCCCCAAACTTACAATCAGCGGTCCGGCAATAGCCCCCTCCAGGTGTAGCGCTATTTGCTGCTGAATCTCCTGCTCCTCCGGGGTTGAAGCTTCCCGGATTTCAAATTTACAGGAACACTGCTGAAACAAGGTCTTAAGCTTCATAAACGTGCCTGCCGGAAAACCGTGAATGATGTAATCTTCCATTTTAATGGCCTCCGGTATGAACGCGGTTACGGCTTCATACAAAGGCAGGTAGGGAATAGCCAGTTTACCGGAAGGCGTCAGGGAGTACCTGATGTCCTTATCCCCTGCTATGGATTCCCGGCTCATCCACCCCTGAGAGCACATGATCCTCAAGGCTACATTTAAGTAGCCTTCGTTGGCTTTAAATGCTGCTGCTAAATCCTTAATGGGATGAGGTTTTAAATCGGCGAGTTTCTCAAATATCCCATGCCTGTAAAGTGTGAATGCGGTGGGCACACATACAATGCCGTCCAAATACCTGAATATTCTGGCTCTTAATTGCTTTTTTGCATCTTTGGTTAAAGTCATTTAATTAGTCTCTTGCATTTGGTTGTTAGCTGATTAAAATAATGTTTAGTAAAAATAGGATTTTTGAGGATTAGTTTTTAGTCCCGGGCTCCCGGGTTTGGATTTTTGGTTTAAGCGTGCCGGTATTGCCCCTTTCAGATAAATAAAAAACACAAAAATTCTTTCATCAAATCACAATCATTGCTTTCCTTTACATCCCAAATAAGTAGCGTCTATTGATTTCATCTCCACACCAAAGTATGGAAACATTAAGAGTAGGGGGCGTACCAGAACATTTTAATATGCCCTGGCAGCTTTTGTTGCAATCTCCGAAATTGGCAAGAAAAGGTATTAAAGCTTCCTGGCAGGATTTTAAGAGTGGTACGGGCGCCATGATTAAAGCTTTGAACGAAAATGAACTCGACATTGCGATGTTGTTAACCGAGGGGGCCGTGAAAGGCATCGACAATGGGGGACGCTATAAAATTGTTAGCTTTTATGTCGATTCTCCCTTAATCTGGGGAATTCATATTCCCGCCAAGGCTCCCTACCAGCATATGGAGGAGGTAAAAGGGAAAACGTACGCTATCAGCAATTATGGCTCCGGCTCTCATCTGATGTCATTTGTAGATGCCCAAATCAGGGGTTGGCGTACTGAGGATCTCAAATTTAATACTGTAAGCACCCTGGAGGGAGCCAGGAAAGCGTTCAGAGACAACCAGGCTGAAATCTTTTACTGGGAGAAATTCACAACCAAAAAATATGTCGATAGCGGAGAATTCAGGCGGATCGCCGAATGCCCCACACCCTATGCCTGTTTTGTGATATGCGTTACTGAAAAGGCTTTAAAGAACAAAGAAGCAGCTGTATATGCCACTATTAAGGAGGTCTTCAAAGCCGGCAAGAAATTATACAAAAATCCGGAACGTACAGCAATCATCGCGGATCATTATCAACTGAAAGAAAAAGATGTGGAAGACTGGCTTTCGTCGACCAGATGGACTACCAAATTTAACCTGAACAAAAAAAGCCTGAAAAAAGCTATCAAGACGTTGGCCAGCTTAAATTTGATTCAGCCAGATCTGAAATACAAACGGTTAATCTGGAAAAAATAAATAATTTATTAGCCAGAACTTAACCTTAAATTAACTTGCAAAACCCCCTAAAATCCATATATTTACCAAGCAATCACCTACACTTGTTTATTTGTCTTCCAGCGCTTAACCGGATTGAATTTGGAAAATAAGACTATTGGCAAGTATGGTCAAAACACAGTTTTATCGGTTGTATTTAAGGTGGTACAAGCCGGCAAACGGTCATAGCCAATAATGTCTTATTGATGTAACTTTCGTGATGGAAGTCAAAGGATGATATTCTTACAACAGGCATTGCAATCAGACCGGCCGGTGGAAGGATAGGTACAACCCTATAAAACCAATTAAAAAATTATTATTTAACAATAAAAAAACTGTTAAGATGAATTATTTAGAAAAAGCACAGGATCTATCCATGAAAATAGGTACAGGTCAAATCATGGATGCTTTTGAGCAGTATTACGCCGAAAACTGTAAGATCATAGAAGCGGACGGTACCATAAGAAACGGAAAGGATGAACAACGTGAAGCTATTAAACAGTGGCAGACACAAATGGTAAAGGAAGTGCATGATGGCGGTGTAAATTCCATCACAAGCAACGAGGATTCGGGACAAACGTGCATCGAGAGTTGGATGGACATAACATTCCAGGATGGAAACCGTCGGAAATTTGAAGAAGTAGCTGTGCAAAACTGGGTTGATGGGCAGATTGTACAGGAAAGATTTTATTATAACCCCGGCCCTGAGGCACAGCAGGGATAAGAAGAAATATCAGGTGGCACCGGCTTCAACGCAGGATAAGCTTACATTGACCAAAGCATTGGTAACACTTGACTAAGAATTAAAATTTTGGTGTCGTACAGGAGAATGTCGATAAGATGTTCTCCTTTTTTGTTGCTTTTGCAAAAAGCATCACCCAACCTGCTCTCCGAATAGATAACGTCACCGTTACCTGACCACTGCTATTTAGATCACTTGTTTTTAACGCGCAAAATTCAGGAGAAAACCAAAAGTAATCCACTCATAGGAAGGACGTAAAAAGACTTATAGGCATTGTCTAAGGCTTGTTGGCTAATTCCTCAAAATATGCCTGGTATTCTTTCCTTGCAGCAGCAGTAAGATAAGGTTCCAGCCGGCCACAACACAACTGCATATAATGGAGCATTTTCTTTTTCATGCTACTTTTAGCGTTGATCTCGGCATCAACCATCCAGGCATTGTTAAGTATCATCCCCACATCAACCAACCTCTGGTATTGCTCGTCGGTCAGTCCAGGAACCAGTACACCCTTTTTGGCGTAAAGTGCCATAAATTCCCTGGCAAATGCCTTCTCCTGGCGGTATCGCTCTGAAAATGACTTTTTTATGCCGCGGAAATGGGTTAAAATTTCAAACAGGTTTAAATAAAAAAACCGATATTCATTTTGTATTAAAAAAATTAGTCGGTGTGTCTCCAAAAAAAACGTGACGCTGGCCTGGTTATACGGGATAGAAGCAACCACATCATGGATCTTATCAGACATCCTGTGGTACAACTCACTTACAACCAGTTCTTTGTCAGGAAAATGATAGGAAAAATTACCTGGACTTATGTTTAAGTCCTCACATATATCGCGAACCGATACTTTCAATACACCCCGGCTGTTAAACAATTTTAAAGCAGCCGTCAATATTCTTTCCCTGTTATTCATAAAGTAAAAATAAAGTTTTTAGTACTATTGTACAAATTGAAAATAATTAGTATAATTGTACTAAAATCAATCTAATCCTCTTGAAATGCATATAATTGATTTCTTTATCGGGTTTACACTTATGAATGCTATGCCTCATTTTGTATTAGGCATTTGGAGGGCACGGATCCTGGGGGGTTTTGGCTTTGGATACCGACAGAACATTTTGTACGGACTCTTCAATTTTGTTATTTCCATCAGCTTATTTATTTATCAGTATGGCATTACGGGATTGAAGGAAAACGGATTTTACACAGGAGCATTGTTCATTCTGCTTGCCTATTTTTTGCTTGGCAAAATGTTATACAGGCGCTTTAATCCCGACAAAAAGGATTAGCTCTCAATTATCTATAACCTGTTTAAGTAACGCTTTGTACAAAGTAAGCCTGCCCCTATCAATCAGCATTTATGCGGTATACCGGATACCTCAGATAAGCGCTTTCAAAATATTTACTTCTCTGATAAATATAATAGAGCTGTGCCATCCTGTTTTCCCGAAACTTCGGATCTGACTTCTTTTTATCAATGAATGCCGCTGCCAGTTTCGGGTCTTCCTCCAGTACTTCCGCCGCCAGATCTTCAAACACATATGGAGAAATTCCCTCTTTTATTTGTAAGATAGGGTCGAAAAAATTCCACTTGAAATAGGAGTCAACACCCTGTGGCTCCAGGGTTTCTATAATGTAACGGTTTACCGCCTGATTAACGGGAATCAGGTAATCGCCTTGCTTAAAAGCTATTTGCTCATTTTTGCTTTCAACCTTAACATCATAGTGAAAATAATGCCCTTCATACGCCCTTTGGGAAGTGTTGTAGTCCTTAATGTGATATGCCTCCACCCGCATAACACTATCTTTTTTCAGTGTATCCATTTGAACGCCATTGAGCTGCAACAGATTGATGACATGGTACCAACCCCTGGGTATTACATAATATAGGGGTTTGTCAATAACTATGGCAGGCCGGTATTTGTTGTAAAATTTGATCTTTTTGGAAAAGGGTTTGGAGCGGTCGTAATACAATCGCTTTTGATCCGTTATTTTACTTTCAACATATGATCCCTCATATCCTTTAAAATCCAGCATTTCAAAATGAGTGGTATCTATGGCCCATTGTACCGGAAATTGAGATTGATTTTTCACAGCTAACCTGGTCGCTTCCCGCAATTTGATCAGTTGATCGCCAAATCGATGCAAGGCTGCTATGGCTGCCTGCATGAAAGTATAAGTGGACATTACCCTTTGACGATAAGGCTTCAGCATATGGGTTTCTGTCATGAAACCTATTGTATGAAATAACGTGGCATAGCCGGAGGAATAGCGCGGCCAGTCGGCGAATTGTTGAAAGCCAGGATCCGGGGTACGGCCGAATACATTTACATAGGGCGTCATCTCAAATTTGTGATCCTTCATGTAGGTAAATAAAAACGGCAACAATTGAGCAGATTGAAAATCTTTCAGGCTGCCCCCTAATTTATCCTGCTGGGGATAATCCAGGGTCATGGTATATTGATAGTCGGCGCCATTGCTGACATGGGTATCAATAAAGAGGTCGGGATCCAGGTAGTGAAATATCCGGGTAAATGACCGGGCATTGCGGGTATCATTTTTAATAAAATCCCTGTTTAGATCGTAATTTCTGGCATTTCCTCTAAATCCGTATTCTCGCGGTCCATTCTGGTTGACCCTGGTTGTACTATTCCTGTTTAAAACACCGCCAATGTTGTAAAAGGGTATAATCGCCAACAAGACATCATCCATTGCCGCAGCCAGGATCTTCCTTTGTGCAACATCGCGTAGAAACATCATGGAGGCATCAACGCCATCACTCTCACCGGGATGTATGGCGTTATTGATCAGTAAAATGGTCTTGTTTTTGGCCCGGTTGCTTTGAATATCAAAATCGCCGGCGGTGGAAAATAATACCAAATGCAACGGCTTACCCGAATCGGTCTTTCCCATCTCCATCATTTTGATGGTGGTGAAGTGATGCGATAATTCCCGGTAGTATTGAATGCCTTCCTGGTAGGTAACGGTTTCGAAAGCGTTGCTTTTTTCGAATTTGGTGATAAAGTCCGGGCTTTCATTTTGTGAAAAAGCGAAAGCGTGAAAATATAATATAATGGCTACACTGAGGTAAAAGCGTGTAATGGGCTTCATGATTAATCTTAGGGTTTAAGGGGAGAAAGATATTATTTTTTGCTCCTATAGCAAAAAAATTTAGCCTGCCGGCTACGCCAACATTCCCTCATGTCACTAAAACATCCGGATTTACCTTCAATATCTCAGTAATCATTTCTTCCTGGTCTTGCGGGGCAATGTAGATTTCGTTCCATTTTCCAAAGCAAACGATCATACCGTTTTGAGCCAACGCTGGTTTCAATCCGATCCACATCGTCCTGTTTCGGGCAATTTTAGTAATTCGCGCCAGGGTTAATTTTCCATTAAACGGACCGGAATGATATATTAAGGCATTTCCATCAATCATATAACTGGTATCAAACCATAACCACACTAAAAGCCCGGTTACAAACATCGCCGGTAAAAAGATGAGTAGCAGACTATTATTGCCGGTATGTAAAACTTCGTCAACAACTACCCCCATCACCACCAGGCAAATTAATATCACCGTTAAAAATATGAAGCCTATTAACCGGTCTTTTTTCGCAGGAAAAATCATTTTGGTGCCTGATTGGTTCTTGATTTTTAAAATTTCATTTTTATTGTCATTGCAATAAACAGTTTTTCCTGCAAAGTGTAACAGGCCTATCTTTTCCCCTTATTTTATAATTTTCCTTACTACCCCCAGCTTACCTTTATAAGGCGGATACCTCAACGGCACATCGATCCAGGTAGCTTTTTTCATAATACTTTTTTGTTGGGTAAAGGTATCAAAACTTGCCTTTCCGTGATAAGCACCCATACCGCTATCACCTACACCGCCAAAAGGCAAATTGGGATTGCCCAGATGCACTAAAGTGTCGTTAATACACCCTCCTCCAAAATTGATAGCTTCCACGATACGCTGTTGTTTCTTTTTGTTTCGAGAGAAATAATATAAAGACAAAGGCCGGGGACGCCCATTTATTTTGTGGATCATCTCCTCCAGGTCTGTAAAAGTTAATACAGGCAAAATAGGCCCAAATATCTCATCCTGCATTACTTTATCATCCCACGATATGTCGTCCAACAGTGTGGGAGCAATGTACAGTTCGTCAGCATCACTTTCTCCTCCTATAATTTTTTTACCCTGATCAAGGAAAAGATTCAGGCGATCAAAATTCTTACGACTAATGATTCTGGGGTAGTCGCCGGAGGTTTTGGGATTCTCCCCGTAAAATGTGTTGATAACACCTTTCATCAACAACACCAGTTTATCCTTGACCTGCTCGTGTACCAGTAAATAATCAGGTGCCACACATGTTTGCCCCGCATTGACAAATTTACCCCAAACAATCCTTTTGGCGGCCACCTTCAGATCTGCGTCTTTATCGACAATACAAGGACTTTTCCCACCTAGTTCCAATGTGGTAGGTGTTAAATTTTCAGCAGCAGCCCTGGCGACAATTTTGCCTACATACTCACTACCGGTGAAAAAGATATGGTCAAACTTCTCAGCCAGCAATGCTGTAGCAGTCTCTACGCCACCCTGCACCACCGCTACATGTCTTTCATCGAATACAGATGTTATAATTTTGGCCAGAATACTTGCTGTGTTTTCAGTGAGTTCCGACGGCTTGACAATGCATGTATTGCCTCCGGCAACCGCACCGATGGCCGGCAGGATCGCCAGATGAAAGGGATAGTTCCACGGGCCAATAACCAGTGACACACCATATGGCACCCGATGAATGTAGCTGGCTCCTTTAAATTGTGTCAGGGGTGTAGCCACCTGCCTCGGCTCCGCCCAATCAGACAGATGGGTCAGGGTGGTGTTGATTTCCTCGTATACCAGTCCAATCTCGGTAATGTAAGACTCATAATTTGACTTCCCGAAATCCTTGTGTAAAGCATCAAAAATAGCTTGCTCGTTAACCTTGATTTCCCGCTTCAGCGCTTTGATTTTTTGCTTTCTAAATTTTATTGGCTTTGTACCGCCGGCATTAAAAAACGCGCTTTGTTTTTCAATAATTTCCTTTATCTGCTGGTGGGTTATAACCGCTGGTGTTTTTTTATCTAAGGTGTTGGCTTCCATGATTGCAGTTAATTTGGTACATAAATATAATGATTATTTGTATGCATGCATACTACCAATATTAAAAAAATTCACACCGGTTTGATACCACAGGGCAGTGCGCTTATTCAAGCATTTTCTCCACGCCTGGTAAAATAATATTTACCCACTGTCTATACATTTTTCCGGACGGATGCAGCCCATCATCTGCTACCAACTCCGGATCATCCGCAGCTTGACGGGAAATACCGGTAATATCAAAGTACTGTACCCCGGCTTTTGATGACAGGTCCTTATTTATTTGATTATAAAGGTCTATTTCCTGTGAGATTTTCTTTGGATCTTTCTCCTTGCCAAACGGCGTTACGCCATAATCAGGGATAGAGACAACAAATACACGCGAACGTTTTTCGGCAAACCCAAGTGCTATATTGAGCAACTCCCGGAACTCCTTTTCATACACCGCCGTGTCATAACCTCTGTATTGATTATTAACTCCAATCAGAAGAGAAACCAGGTCATAACTGCCTTCAGGGCCTGCTTTTTCAATTCCATCCTTTAACTCATCGGTGGTCCATCCTGTGGTTGCTATTATTTCAGGTACTTCTATTGACACACCTTTTTCCTTCAATCGCTCTGCCAGCACAACCGGCCATCTTTCCGCCGTAGCTACACTTTCGCCAATGGTATATGAATCTCCCAGTGCTAAAAATTTAAGGGGTATTCCGTTTTTAGGTTCGGCCATATCTACTGAAGTTTCCCGGTTAGACAGTTTTGTATTATTGCCGGTCTGTTGTTTGCAGGCAAGACATCCTATTAATAAGCTACTGACAATAGCAATTTTCCAGGTCATGTTATTCCTTTAAGGATTGAAGAGCCAGTTTCTTGGCCTTTGGCAAGCCCGATACAACCAGATCGTAGGAATGATCGACCCATGAGATAATTAGATCATCTGAAATAGTGCCGTTCATCTCAATGGTATTCCAATGCTTTTTATTCATATGGTAACCCGGAGTTACCGCTTCATATTCTTCCCTCAGCGTCACCGCTTTTTCAGGATCGCATTTTAAATTCACACTCACAAAATTATCGACATTGGTCAAAGCAAACATTTTATCCATCACCTTAAAAACCAGGGTCTGCTCGTCAAACGGGAAAGATTCGGTTACTCCTTTTTTACTGAGGCAATACTCTCTGAAGCTTAATATATCCAATTATATAAATCGCTTAATGATTAAATAAAATACCGCTAACAAAAAGACAACGATGGAAATCTTATTGATTCCATGCATCATCGTCAGGTTAAAACTGGTTGGCTTATTGGGATCTCTTTTACCAAAAACCCTGATAAAATAACTAAAAACTTCTCCAACCTGAAAATAATCTTTTAATGAATTCCTGTTTTTTTTATCATCCATGGTCTTGGTATTTAAGTTAAATTTTTTCCTCTTCTTCCTGGGCCACCCATTTTCCGTCGGCTTTAATAATTTCTATCAGCTCGTCAACAGCATTTTCCGAAGGCACTGACCGCTTAATAACTTCCTGCCCTTTATACAGAGTAATTTTACCCTTACCAGATCCCACATAACCATAATCAGCGTCTGCCATTTCACCAGGTCCGTTCACAATGCAGCCCATGATGCCAATTTTCACCCCTTTCAAATGGTCGGTCCTGCGCCTTATCATGGCCGTGGTTTCCTGCAGGTCAAATAAGGTCCGCCCACAGGAGGGGCAGGAAATATATTCGGTCTTTGACATACGGGTTCTGGCGGCCTGCAAAATTCCGAATGAGAGATTGTTATAGGTTTTTATGGTCGAAATCCAATCTGCCCTCTCTTGCTTCTCCAACCGATCAGTACTCAGCCAAATTCCATCCCCCATACCGTCGATAAGCAGCCCGCCGACGTCAGTGGAAGCATAAAGCTGTAATTTTTCTTCAGGAATATTATCATATTTCCGCCTGATAATCACAGGCAAATCAATCTGCTGCTCCAGTAATGAAATAAAAAACCTTCGCTGCTCCGGCATTGCATGATCATTGTCAGTATCAATCACCAGCACTAAAGTCCTGTCTCTTTTAATCTTTTGAATCAGCAGATCGTTTAAGTCCTTCAGCTGAAGCAATAAAAAATTGAGGCTACTGTGCCGTTCACCCTCGCTTATATATTCATCTACCGTCAACAACGGCATCTTATTCACCTTATCATCAGCGTTGATCCAACAAGCGTGATCCATCACTTCCTTCAACCCATTAGGAAGCATAAAAGGAACCGGCTGCCGGCCACTATAGATGTAATCTGCTCCCAAATCATTCATCTTCCACTTATCCAATTCCGGGAGATAAAAATGGCCAATACTTTTTAAGTCTTTATATTCAGGGTTGCTCAGGCGCGATATATCAGTAATCACTCTGGGCACATGACTCCCGCCAATATTTTCAATCTCAACAGATTTCCTTTTTTGATAATGAAAAGGGTCGTAAGGAATTTCAATGGCAGGTTCTATAAACTGATGTTCCGCTCTTCCCACATAGCGATCTACCAACATTTTAGCCACCGGCGCTTCCAGTTCGGGCTCTTCTGTCAGTGAAACCCTGACGGTATCTCCCAAGCCGTCTTCCAGCAACGTACCGATGCCTACGGCTGACTTTATCCGTCCGTCCTCACCTTCACCGGCCTCGGTTACACCCAGGTGCAGCGGATAAGGTTGTAATTTCTCTTCTTCCAACTTTTGTACCAGCAGCCGGTAAGCCTGCACCATCACCTGCGTGTTGCTGGCTTTCATAGAAAGTACCACATCGTAATATTTAAGGTCTTCACAGATCCTTAAAAATTCCAATGCAGACTCTACCATACCTAAAGGATTATCTCCATACCGACTCATAATGCGGTCGGAAAGAGAACCATGATTGGTGCCAATACGCATGGCTGTACCATATTCTTTGCAAATCCTGACCAGCGGCGTAAACCTTTCTCTTATCCTCTCCACCTCTGCGTCGTAGCTGTCATCGGTATATTCGATCACCTGAAATTTCTTTTTGTCGGCATAATTGCCGGGGTTTACCCGCACTTTTTCAACAATCCTAGCCGCTAGTTCGGCGGCGTTAGGTGTAAAATGAATGTCGGCAATGAGGGGAACATGATAACCCCTTGACCTTAATTCTTTTTTTATTGCCTCTAAATTCTGGGCTTCCTTGATACTGGGGGCTGTAATTCTCACATATTCACAGCCGGCCTCTACCATTCGGATGACCTGGGCCACGGAACCCGCGGTATCCATCGTATCAACGGTGGTCATGGATTGTATTCTTATCGGCGCTGTTCCCCCCAAAGGCAGGCCCCCAATAGTCACTTGCCGTGACAGTCGTCGTTGGTATTGGGTAAGACTATTGCAATATTTCCCGGACTGTATTTTTTCAGTTTTTATACCTTCCATGCAAATAATTTTATGATCAATCTTTGCGCTTAAAAGTAACTGTTAATTGTTGGAATTGTTTGTTATCCTTTTACTTTTCACAACAAAAATATAGTTTTTTTATCAAGGTGTTCCAACGAAAACACAAAAATATGGGTCCTGATTTCAGAACCATAACACGATTATCGAAATATGAATTCCAGATTTGTTATTTTACAATTTTTGTCTTTATGCCTTTTCAGCATCCTCTGCGGGTGCGGCGATAAGGTAGACGAAATGGAAGTGGCCCAGGACGGTGATGATTATTTTGTATTCGGCAGGTTTGCAGGCTTTTGTGGCGGCGAGTCCTGTATTGAAATATTCAAGATAGAAAACAACCAGTTGTTTGAGGATACGGTTGACGAATATCCATCCTCAAACAAATTACCCTATCCAGGTCAATATAAACTTCTTTCCAACGAAAAATATAAGCTGGTGCAGGATCTGCCGGATGCGTTTCCCGAAAAGCTCATGGAAGAAATCAACCTGGTGCTGGGTATGCCGGATGCTTATGACCAGGGAGGCATTTATATAGAATTGAAAAGAGGCGATAAGGTAATGTTCTGGGTATTAGACGGTGATAAGCATAATTTACCGGAATATGTTCATAGCTGGGCAGATCTGGTCATAGAGAAAGTAGGTTTATTACAATAGATATTATAATGGAAAAAGCAGCTTATTCTTCCCACTCTTAAAATAAAACCGCCGTAGCTTCAATCTCCACTAATAAATCCTTATTAATTAGCGATTTTACTCCAATCATGGTTGCGGCCGGTTTTATTTCTTTAAAAAATTCTCCATGAGCCTTGCCAACGGCCTCCCAGTGATCCATATCGGTGACAAATATTCGGGTCCTTATCACATTTTCCAATGATGCTCCAGCCTTTTCCAGGGCATTTTGAATGATTTCCAACGCACATTTTGTTTGCAGATAGGGATCGTTGATACCAATAACCTCACCATTCACTACCGATGTAGTGCCGGCTACTTCGATAAGATTCCCGATTTTTACGGCACGGGAATAACCAACTATATCTTCCCATTCCGCTCCTGATGAAATGTTTTGACGCATTTTAAGATTTGTTTGATTTAAACAAATTATAAATCACCCAGCTGCGGCCTGATGATAATTTCTTCAACTACTGATTGCCTGGAAAGTTGTGTAGCCGACCAGATAGAATCGGCTACGTCTTCCGGCTTCATGAACCGGGTCGCCGGCAATTCAACTCCCTCCCAACTGGCCGTAAGTGTAGCTCCAGGTAATACTGCTATTACACGGATACCGGATTCTTTCAATTCTTCTCGCAGCACCTTGGTAAATCCCAGCAAGGCAAATTTTGAGATGGCATAGGAACCTCCGTTGGGATAGGCCTTAATGCTGGCCACTGAACATATATTGAAAATGTCTCCAAGCTTATTTTTCATCATTTCGCCGATCAAAGCCCGTGTGAGGTGGTAGGCGCTATACAAATTGGTGTCCATCATGGTCTCCAGCACACCATCTTCTTCATTATGCACCATGCCGGGAATAAAAATGCCCGTATTATTAATTAACACCTCTACCGGCCTGTTTATCTCCCGGATAAATTGGGCGAACTGAAGTACCTCTGTTTTTTTTGACAAATCTGCCGGTTTCACATAAATCCCTGCCCCGGGGAAGTTGGCTTTTACTTCCTTTTCCAGTAGCTCAAGATCACCGTGGCTTCTTGCACATGTAGCGACATCAAATCCTCCGGCTAAAAATTTATCAATTAGCGCTCTTCCGATCCCTTTAGTACCTCCGGTAATAACCACTAGTTTGTTCATAGCAAAAATGATTGACAGAATAATGTTTCCCGACGTTAGCTTACCTATTGATCAACTAACAAAAAAGCCCCAACTTTCCTTTCACGGACAAGTTGAGGCTTTTGTTGTGAAAATATCTGTTACGCTTCTTTGTCATGCTCATTGTCACTTAACATACGGTTTGGAAAAACCAGCGGTGAAATGATTGCTAAAACAAAAAGAACGATAATAATAAATAACACGCTCATAGATCAATAAACTTTTAGTTTAATTACTGCGGCAAAGATAAAAAGTCTGCCCGGAATAAAAAATACTTAATCCCTGATAATAGCACCAGCCACAACCCGCTGATCCGGTTCCATGCCTTGTGTTCTTCGGAGTGCAAGTCAAGCAGGCATACCGGTGGATCCGCCATATTGTTTCTTTAAAAATATTTGGCTTTTGACTAAATAAGTTTGAAGATTACGCAATAATAACCATCGATCTATTATTTTAGCTAATTGATTAAAGACGTCACTTTTTCATATGAAAAGTATAGGAAAGTATATTCTTTTTATCGGTTCTTTATTCGTAAATCGGGAAAGATTCAAAACCTATGTACAACTTACACTGGACGAATGTATCAACATTGGCATTAACTCTTTGGTACTGGTATCAATAGTAGCCACCTTTATCGGCGCCGTATCTACTATACAAACTGCCTATAACCTGGTGAGCCCTTTAATTCCCGATTATGTGATCAGTCAGGTGGTACGGGATCTTACCATACTTGAGCTGGCTCCCTCTATTACAGCCATTGTGTTTGCCGGAAAAGTCGGTTCAAATATTGCCGGAGAATTGGGCACCATGCGGATCACAGAGCAAATTGACGCGCTGGAGGTAATGGGCATTAATTCGGTCTCCTATCTTGTATTCCCAAAAGTGCTTGCCTCGCTAATTACTTATCCAATGCTTGTGGTTATCGCCGGGTTTTTATCTATTATGGGCGGATATCTCGCCGGAGTATATACGGGCATCGTAACGGAGGCGGATTATATATACGGATTAAAAGTAGATTTTATAGAATTTAATGTCTTCTTTGCCATGATCAAGTCTTTTGTATTTGCCTTTCTCGTATCTTCCATTTCGTCTTACAAGGGTTATTATACAACAGGCGGTGCCTTCGAAGTAGGCAAAGCCAGTACCATAGCCGTTACCAATAGTTGTATCGCTATTCTGTTGGCTGACTATTTATTGGCTCAATTGCTCCTCTAAGTTTTTTACATATGATTGAAATTGATAATATTAAAAAATCATTTGACGGAAAAGAGGTTCTTAAAGGAATCAGCGGAGTTTTCGAAAAGGGAAAAACTAATTTAATCATAGGAGCCAGCGGTACCGGAAAAAGCGTTTTATTAAAATGTATTGTTGGCTTAATTAAGCCGGATGAAGGTAAGGTCTTCTACGATAACCGGAATTTCACCGACGCGGATAGAAATCTCAAAACAGATATCCGGCGTGAAATTGGTATGCTCTTCCAGGGAGGTGCCTTATTTGACTCTAAAAATGTAGAAGAAAACGTTATTTTCCCACTAAACGTTCTGACACAAATGCCACCGGATGAAAAGCTGGACAGAGTCAATTTTTGCCTGCAGCGGGTAGGGCTGGAAAATGTTAATAAAAAAATGCCCTCGGAAATAAGCGGAGGTATGAAAAAAAGGGTGGGTATCGCCAGGGCTATTGTAAACAACTCAAGCTACTTGTTTTGTGATGAACCCAACTCAGGCCTTGATCCCCAAACCGCCATTACCATTGATAACCTTATCAAGGAGATAACTGAGGAATTTAACATTACAACGATTGTAGTAACCCATGATATGAATTCTGTGATGGAAATTGGTGATTATGTCATGTTTTTACACGAGGGTCTAAAAGTGTGGGAAGGTTCTGATCAAAATATAATGAAGTCCCGGGTCAAAGAGTTAAATGACTTTGTTTTTGCCAATAAAATGATGCGGACGGTTAGAAATGAAGAAACACCCGGTTAATCCAGGGAGCGGTTGAGACGGTATTTTCAAAGGGCTTCCTTGAAAATTGTTTTGGTATAAAAAATTTTATTTTTGGAGGGCAAAGACATTTTTTGATGTATTCACTTAAATTCAAAACCTTCACACCCGGATATCTGATAGTTTTTGGGGTTTTGGGGATCGCTTGTAAAAATTCTTCACAAATAATCTTTTGCCAGCTACCTTTAAAGCAATGGGATACCCATTCCAAAATTTAAGTTACATGGTGGTTCTCTAAAGCGCCACATATTTCTTAGAAAAGCGCTCTTACCTGCATTCTACCTACATGCACTACGGCGCGGTCAGGTGACTTGCGTCCTTCGTAGTTTATACTCAATTGCAAACCACCGGCGATCTTTTGTTGCCAGTTGACCAACCAGGTTAAGTTGGTGCCAGGACGCAAGGCCCTCAATAGCTCATAGCCGGAAGCAGAATTTTCATCGCCTTCAAACTGGATATCAACCACCTTGAAATTCATTCCTAAATTGCTTTTACTTACCTTACTCACACGCATTTCCAAATTAAATTCATTAACATCGGCAAACTCGTTTAATTCATTTTGCAACACATTTTTCCTATTGGCCAAGGTGTAGCCGCCGCTTATGCGCAGATTATTTCTAGGTTGTAATGAAATTTGTGGGGAAACCGCGTGTTCCTCAATCAGAAAGTTTCTCTCCAACAAAAAATCCGAGCTATTGGCCTTTTCTCCCCGCCTCATCTGTACGCGAATGTCCCAGCTTCTTCTTAGGTTTATCCTTGCGTTGACATTTAAGGATTTGTCACGCACATCTTCAAACCCGCCGGTCAACAGCTGTTTTCTTCGATTCATCAAATAGGTCAGATCAAGTCCATACTTCGTTTGGGAGCGGTTAAAAAACAAAGTCGACCGGACGGACTCTCTGGTGGAAATTAGTTTATTGTCCGGAATATCAGTCAAAAAGGATGCTAATCTGGTCTCCAGGTCATCGTCAGTAAATTTCTGGAGCATATTGATGGACGTATTGTTGGAAAAGCGATAGAGAAACCGCCTGATACCCGGCGCCTGGCTCCAGGATGTGGGTAATTTTGCATCGACACGGAAAATAAAGTTATTGGAGAAAGCCTGAATAAACTCGTTTGTTGGCTGCAATATTTTAATAAAATTTCTTTCATCGGTATTGATGGCCTCAAAAAACTCATTCAAATCCTGCACCCCATCGCCATTGTCATCACGCCAGGTATGGGTGCCCTCCCCTGTCGGAACCGGCAAAAAAGCAAACTCACGCTTCAGTTCTCTCCCATTACCTATGGCATAGGTCATATTCGTACTTATAATACGATCCAAAAAACTACCTCTCCAGTCCAATCGTCCCATAATGGTTTCTTCCCTTTTAGGATCCCCCTCCTCCAGCAGGAAGTTATCAATCACCCGATAAGTTATCAGGGTGTTGATTCTATGATTCTTTCTTATTTTTCCATTAAAACCAAAATTGGCGGTCTCAGCGTGGTTGCTATTGGCCAGCATACCCGACCTTGGAAACTTGTCTTCGCGAATGCTGTAATCTACCCAAAAGCTGGTCTTTAGCGTATCGTTACTTCTGATGTAGAATTTATGCTCTTCAAAGTTCATGACCGTGCTGACCAGGGAATCGGTTCTGATATTTTTAACCTCGTTTCGATCAGTACTATAAGTATAGCCAGGCACCAAAAAACGTGAATTCCAATGTAAATCGGCATTAAACCTGATCCAATCTGATTGCAATTCCCGTTGCTCATTATTCATTAAAAAGAAATCGGATGACAGCTTGAGTTTACCAAATTCCTGGGCAAAGTTAGCTTTGTGCTGATAGCCGTTTACCTGATCTCCTCTCCTTCTGTTGCTTAACCGGTAGTGAAACCGGTTTAAATTATCTTTTGCCAGTTCGGTGGAAAAATTAAAAATATGATCTTCAAAAACCGGGTCATTTTCCTGCCTGTTATAACTCCAGTCGCGGTCAAACTCCACATAGCGAAACCTATCTAGCGGGACAAAGTTTTTATCATCAATTTCATAATCTATTGCTGCCTTCCATTCATAACCATCCAGAAATCCTATGGGCTTTTTTTCACTTTCGTAGCCAAATTTAAGCGCATAGCCTTTGTTATTGTCACTGTTAAGTTCGGAAAACAAATTAATATCCTGGTCTGAGAGGGCTATTTCACCGTAAACTCTACCGACTTTATTAATTTTATAGGACGATCCGATAGTCACCATTTGTTTCTTGGTAGGTGCGGGCAGCACGCGTACGGGCTCATAGTTGCCCTGGGGCACACCATTCACCGGAGCCACCCAGGCAAATACCCTGCCGTTGGCCGTAGAATTCTGCTGAATATAATTTCCCTCCCCACTGCCTGTTTCCGTAAATGATACGCTAAAAAAAGCACTGTCGGGATTGGCAGAAAATTTGAAAATATTGAAGCGATTGTTATCCTGGGTGACTGTATCAACTTTTTTATACAAAACAATATTTTCATTAAATGCCACACTGTCTCCGGGGTCTGCAATTGCCAGCGGAACCTGATCTCCGGCATCGCGAAATAACAGTTTTTCCTGATTGGTCAAATCAAAAGTCAACGGTTTATTGGGGTTATCCTTTTCGCTGTAAGCATGCACGAAAAAGTCAAGATTACCAATACGCTGCTGATGGCTTGCATTGAAGACTGTCCGGCTATAGTTTCTGTCTGAAAATTCAAAGTCTACGCGGACCCTGGAAAATTTTGTAATTAATATTTTATTGGTAAAGGTGATCTCTGCCAGGTTATAATCAATTACATAGTCATAATTAAAACCCCGTTTCAGTAACCGGCCGTCCAGGTAAACCCTCTCTGAATTGGCCAGGATAATAATAAAACGCTCATTATTAGGGCCGCGCACCTGGTAAGGTCCCAACACCCCTTCCGTCACCGGGATCTGGTGAGAGGCAAATTTTCCCTTAGCTACGGCCATCCCCACCTGCGTTTTACTTTCGTGCCTGTCGGCAATTTTATAGTTCAGATCCAATAAACCACCCTGCACATTTCTATAGAACCGCATGAATTGAGAGGGTTGGTTTTTGAAAACCACATCCCCCACAGTTAAAGATCCGTTTTTATTATATAGTTGAACAAAGACGTTGTCAAATTCCTGCAATTGCTGTGTATTGCCCTCTGGTTGAAAGGGAATGTTCTGATCGGAAATCACCGCCCTGATGTTAACATCATCGGTCAATTTTCCTTCCAGCTGCAAATTCAGGGATGAATTGACAAATACACTTTGATTGTTGCCAAACGATATGCCCCGGCTGATACTACCGCTCTTTTGAAGTCCGGGAGAGGTGAATAACTCTTCCCTTTTGTTAATCAGGCTATTGTCAATTTGACGCTGCTCCTTAAAGAATGCATTAGAATCGTAAATATGTAAATCCCTCTTAAAATGAGTTTTGGACAGGTCAAAGGGAAACACGCGGAAACATACCAGCAAAGAGTCTAACCCGTGACCAGTATCAAATTGTACCTTGCCGGTATTGATATCATAATGAAAACGAATTAATGAATCATTTTGGTGGGGGAAACGGATGGATTCGGGGGAAACGGTCATACTGTCCAGTACAACAGGCGCATCAAAATTTTTTATCCATCGGCACCGCTCCTCGTAGCTTTGTCCAAAACCCGAGAAAGAAACCAAAAGTAGTAATAATATGGAATAACCTGATTTCACGAACACTAATCAACCATGGGTAATTCAATAAAAAAAGAGGTCCCTTCGTCCATGCTGGTTTCAAACCAAATACTTCCTCCGGTTTGCTCAATTCCTCTTTTTGAAATAGCCAATCCTATACCGGAACCAGTGTCTTTAGTACTGAAATTCGGTATAAAAACTTTCTTTGCAATATCCTCTCCAATGCCGGAACCATTGTCTTTTACTTCAATGACGGCCTTGTTATTTAACCTGGTTAGTTTTACAGTGATTTCAGGAATTCTTTCAGGCGGTACGGCTTGAATTCCGTTGATAATTAGGTTATTAATTATTCTGCCATACAATTTCACATCTCCTGTGACATGAATCGGTTGCTCGTCAATTTTGATTTTAAGGTTAATCCCCTCATCATTGGCGTGAAGATTGGCAGCATCTCTTACCACTTTCGTCAATTCCAGCCGCTCATTCTTAGGAATAGGCATGGTAGCAAAAGCCGAAAATGACGTCGCAATATCGTTTAAGGTTTCGATCTGAAGCAGTAAGTTATTGATCGATTTATTGGTATAGCCTTCTTTTTTATCGCCATTACTTTCAAGCGTTCTCTTCAGGTGTTGTAAATTCAGCTTCATTGGCGTGAGTGGATTCTTGATTTCATGGGCCACCTGTTGGGCCATTTCTCTCCAGGCAGACTCCTTCTCCGAACGCGCCAGGGCCTTTTTACTTTCCTCAAGGTTGATGAGCATCTTATTGTACTCTCCTACCAACAGGCCAATTTCGTCATCAGAATTCCAGACCATTGGCGTATTGGTTCCTGAAAGGGATATTTTTTTAATTTTTTGCCTGATATAACGCAGCGGTGAGGTTAAAAACCTCGAAGCAAAATAGGAAAGGGCCAGGAAAATAATAAAAATAAAAGTAAAGGTGACAATGATATTAGACAAAACCTCGATTACCTGTTTGCTTCTTTCACTTTCAGATTCAAAAAAGGGAATACTCAAAATACTGATCACATTGCCGGTTTCGTACGATTTTATGCCATAATAAGTATTCTTAAATTCTAATGATCCTACTGATTCATCAAGCAACAGCCGATCTCTGTTCTCTATCACCGCCTCAACGGCCACCGGATGGACATATTGAGACAATAACTCATTTTCGTAAATAAGCGGTTGGGTGGAGGCTATCAGTTTACCGTTAACATTAAAAAGGTTAAGGTCACATTCGGCAAACTTCGCTATGTCCACCAGCTTATTGGACAGGCTTTCCTTATTGGTCAGATTTTTAAAATAGCTTTCGAGTAAACTGGAAATGTTACCACTTAAATTCTCTGCCTTTGCATAATATTCATTTTTCAGCTGGTCTTTGTAGGAAGAATTTAATAAGCTAAGGGTGGTGATGCTTACAGCAAAAAGTGGCAGAAAAAAAGCAAAATTCAAATATAGCTGGATCTTGGTGGCCAGATTGAGATTGGTGCCTTTCAATTGAAATTTTATGGCATAGAAAACCATGATCAGTAAGATCACAAAAACCAGGAGCAGAAACAAAAAGGAAAAATTGGCCAACACATTTTTAAAGGGATAGGCATCGGATGAAACAACAATAATCTTATCACCGTCTCCTTTCATTCCTAAGTAGAAAGTTTTGCCATTAACAATCCCGGTCCGATATAACCTTTCCTTCTGTAAATCAGCCACCTCAAAATCATTGCGCGCATTGAATATGCCCGAGGTATATTCCAACGTCGCTCCTTTAAAAAGCGCATAACCATAGGCTCCTCGGATGGTCGCCGCCGACTGGTTTTGATCGACCAGCAATTCAGGATAAACACTATTTGGAATTACCTTTTTAAGTTTCAATCTTAAAATAGTATGGCCAACGATGGACTTAAAGCGTTCGTAATAAATTGGAATAAAAACCACATACCCTTTCTCAAGATCCGTTTCAAAGCTATTGACCTGAAAAATATCCTCATATTCCGTTTCTAAATTGTCAATCGCATATTTCTCTCTGAATTGATAATAATTCTCAATGTACCGGTTATTTTCAATCGGGACACCGCGCTGATCAAAGAGATATATTTCTATATCATAGCGATCAAGGTAATTGTTAAGATGTTTTCTTTTGATTTTATGCTTCACACTTTCTTTATCGGAAAATAAGTTGGAAAATGTAATACCGATAAAAATATCATCCTTAATTTTCCTTACGGCCTCATTGATCAGATATTCACCAAGAAAGTCCTTTTCCGTTAGCAATTGGGTAGCGATGTTTTGCTTTTCTACCAGATTTCTTACTTTGCTGAATTTATAAATAGTATAGGTACCAACAGTAGAACAGGCAATTACACATATAAACAGGTAAATGAAAGTGAGGTAACTGATTTTGACCAGATGCCGGGTGAGAAACAGCTTATAAACGATGAAAAAGTAAAGGCCATGAACAATTGCCAGCAACGTAAACGGCCATTTAATAAACAGGCCCAGGCTCATAAACAGCACTGCGCTTACTACCAACTGCCACATGACATATTTATTGTCGGGGTAGTTGAGTTTAATAAAAGTACGAAAGGCAATATGGGAGATGGTAAAATACCCGACGGCACCTATAAAGAATATCAACAGGCTAATCCATTTTAAAGGGCTTGAAAAATTAATGCTTTCATTGATGTCGATAGACCATTGCGCGTGCTTTTGCAAATTCATCATCAACTCATAAACCCCCAAAAGCAGAAAAAAACTTCCAAAGATCAAGGCAAATGAGATTATTCTCCTGTTTTGCCCTTTTAGCTCAATCAGCCGGATATAAAGTTTGGAATGAAAATAGTTCTGAAATAAAAAATTTGTGCCGGCTATAAAAACCATGGCGTTTAAACACAAATCCCCAAGCGAAGGGTTCAAATTAGAAGAGGCAAAATAGCGCGAATTAAAAATATCAAATGCAATTACATTGAACGGAAAATTCAGCCAAAGCATCAACGCCCTGATGATGATGAGGCTAACCAAAAAAAATACTAAACCCCCGATTACATTACCCTCAGCAACGAATAGTTTCAGAACCCGGCTTATCCACAATAGCAGATAAATTAATCCGGCAACAAGAATTAGCAGGACCAGGTATTGGAGCGGTTGATTTAATAATTTGTATTCTCTACCGTATGCAACCGAAAACAAATATTGGTTTTCTTCAATGGTCACATCATTTCCTATTCCTCTGACATTATAAATCTTTATATCAGGATTGGAAAACAGGGTGGTGTTAACACGGGATTGCAGGTATTGATTGTTGATTTTGGAGCGAAAGTAGACAGGCAAGAGGCCATATAGCTCAAATTGCCGGTCATTTACCATAACCTTTTTTTTACAGGCAATGTACTGCCCCTTTTCCAGATCGATCAGCTTATAGCTGTATTCACCCTGTAACGCACCGGAAGACGGCACCAACTGGTTATTGGACCAAAACACAAGTTCCCGGCCATCGAACAAATAATAAGGATATTTTGTGGTAACTCTCAGGTTCAGGAACCGCATTCCGGGGTTTTCGCCAATCCGGTTGGCCACTCTGTCCAGGTCCTGTTCCAGAATTTTGATTTCACGAGAGATATTGGCTTTGATGTTGCTGGTGAAATTTGACTCATTTTGCATTCTCAAGTCAAAAAAAAGCCACAGAGACACGCCTGCTATTAACAGTAAAATAGCATAGAATAAAGCCTTGTCCCTAACTATAATTCTGAAATCCAAGTGATTAAATCTATTCAATCCTTAACAAATTTAAGATACTTCGGCATAAGGCTACTACTTTTAATCGAAATTTACTCACATGCCTCAGATTATTAAGAATGTTTAATTCTTAACCACAATTCGCGCACCAAAAATTCCCGGATGAAAAAAGATTATGAAAGAATCATTGCAGGGCCTCCAAATGGCTCAAGACTGTCTCTTTAGGGTTGTATCTTTCTGCTGGTAATGAACCCCGCCAAACCAATATAAATAAAGCACTCTGGAATATCGAAACATAAATGGCAATAACAGCACAACCACGGCACTTACCGTTACCAAATATACCCATAGCTCGGGATCGTCAAACAGATGGTACAGTATGAGGCCAATTGTCAGCAACAGCCCGACTGACATGGCGTAACTAATGTACATAGCGCCAATGAAAAACCCGGGTTCCACCTCATATTTTTGGTGACAGTTGGGACACGTGTCATGCATCTTGCTAAACTTGGCTAAATTAAACGGAGAAAACTGAAACATTTCTCCCTCTCTGCACCGGGGGCATTTCGCTTCCAATATCGATGCCACTAAACTTTTATTTGCCGCCATTCCTTTTACTGTTATAAAACCACAAAGCTGCGATGATTCCGATTAATAAATAGGGGGTAAAAAACAAATATAATATCCCCGAATTTAGACTACCTGCCAGGGCAGTATCCCCATTACTGGCGTTATTGGCAACACTTGCCCGGCACATAGCGCATTGCGCATAGCCATTGAGTTGTATCGCCAGCACAACCATCACCAAAACCAATCTCAGCAATATGTTTTTAAGTTTTTTCACTTGTTTAAGTTATACGCAAAAATAGGCATATATTCTCTAATTAAGTACCATTATTGATAATAAGGACTAATCATTATGTAAACAATGACACCTGTGACGGCCACATAAAGCCAAATAGGAAAAGTTATTTTCGCCAACTTTCGGTGTTTGTCAAATTTTTCAGACAAGGCCCTTATATAAGTAAATAATACCAGCGGGATGACGACGACAGATAAAAGAATATGAGACGCCAGGATAAAGAGATAGATACTCTTTACCAATCCCTCCCCGCCAAATTTGGTACTGTCGCTCGTCATGTGATAGGCCACATATAATATCAAGAACAGCGCTGAGAGACAAATATTCACTGTCATTAGTCTTTCATGAAGGGCTCGTTTGCCATTTTTAATGGCGACTACAGCGATGATCAGTAATACCGCTGTCAGGCCATTGATACTGGCATATATAGGTGGTAAAAAAGACAAGTCAACGCCATCGATTTTGATACCAAACAAGGCGGCCACCGCAATTGGAATCAGTATGGATAGCGCGATCACAAGTTTTCGGTATTTCTCCTCTTTATCAACAATAGTTTTCATTTCTGATTGCTGTTTAAAATTTTAAGTTCAACGATGAGCCGGTCAATGTCGTCATCGTCCAGTCCATTAAAATAGCCTCTGATTTTTCCCTCGTGATCCGCCAGTGCCAATATGTTGTTGGTGTTAACGCTTGCAGCGTCAAAATCAATGATAAACCCACACCTCGCCAATTGATTGGTATAAACAGGATTGGCGTAACCAATGATCCAGGCTTTGTTTCCGTTGTTATACTTTTTAGCCAATTCCCTTAATGGTGCTACCGGCTGGCGGGAGTCTTTGGCATGAATGGTCAATACACTTATATTCTCCTGCGCTTCGAATGATCCCAGCACCCTGGCTAATCCGCTATTCACCCTGTGACCTACCGAATCGCCTGGATTCTGTGTGAAATATACAATGAGCGACTTACCGGCAAGGTCGTTACTGCGCGTTACCATTCCTTCATAATCCGGAAAGGAAAAATCCGGAATGCGATGCAATCCCTTTTGAAACTCACAATCTGTAAAGGCCGTATCGACGCCATCTTCATAATAAACCGGTAAATCAAATTGATTTACCCCAAATACTTTGAGAAAAATAAAGATTAAAACCGGTACGACCAGTATCATTCCCAGTATCAATCCTTTCAAGCCTTTATTCATTATCCTGAGAATTGGGTAGAAAAGAAAAAAAGGTTCATGGCAAATCTGAAACCATGAACCTTTGCATATTTTTAAGGAGGTGTAATTACCTTGCCATTAAGATAGAGTCTCCTTCAACAATCAAAGCAATCAGGAGCCATACGACAAAGGCCATGGGGATCAAGACCGAATAGATCAAAGATTTCACCTCATGCCCCAGGTGCATAAATTCGCCAACAATATAAAAAGCCTTAACAATGGTCATTATAATGAAGGTGACAATTTTTATGGTCCTGTATTCCGGTGGCAACAGGAAAGCAACGGCAAACTCACACGCGGTTACAATGCCTAAGATCAAAGCAACCTTCCAGATCTTGCGAATCTTTTCTTTATCTGGCGGTTGAACTACTACTTCATTGGTTTCTTCGCTATGCATATTAGATAAATTTATATCAATGATTAAACAAGATAGAAAAAGGTAAATACAAATACCCAAACCAGATCTACAAAGTGCCAGTACAAGCCTACTTTTTCTACCATTTCATAATGTCCTCTTCTATCATAGTAACCGGTGGCGGTACGATAAAAAATGAGGAAATTTAACAAAACACCACTGGCTACGTGTGTCCCATGAAATCCTGTAATAAAGAAAAACAATGCTGCAAATGGCGGTGGGCCATATTCATTTACCGTTAAATTGGCACCATGAATGGTTTTTGTGATCCATTCACCATTTATTAGAAATTTTGCAGCAGTGCCAAAGTCGGTACCGTGAATAAAGTGCGACCATTCCCAAGCCTGACAGCCTAAGAAAGTCAAGCCTCCCAGGATGGTCCATAACATCCATTTTTCTACAGCCTTGCGGTCATTCCTATGTCCAGCCTCCACAGCCAATACCATGGTAACACTACTAAGGATCAAAATGAAGGTCATAATTCCCACAAAAACCAAAGGCAGTGGAACGCCATGTAAAAATGGTACGGCTTCAAATACTTTTTCAGGGATAGGCCACCATTCCTGAGAAAAAGTAAAATCATCGGGATGCCCCTCATAGGCGGGATTTCTGAATCTTATCAATCCGTAGGAGATTAACAATGCCGAAAATGTAAAGGCATCAGACATCAGAAAAAACCACATCATAAGCTTGCCATAGCTTGCTTTGAAAGGAGATCTGCCGCCTTTCCACAAATTGCCAGATGATGTACCAACTACAGTTGCTGTATCAGACATAAAACTATTTTTTAATTAATGATTCATTAGCAAAAATAAGAACAAATAAATCCAAAGTCCATCTAAAAAGTGCCAATACGTTGCACACATTTCAATTTGGACCATATTCCTGGAATGCACCTTATATCTAAAGGCCGCTATTAACACGATCACCAAAAATACAAGTCCGGTAACCAGGTGGAATCCATGTAATCCCGTAAACACATAAACAAATGAGCCCGCGGGGGTACCGGGATCTGAAAAAATCACATTTTGTGCTTTCAACTGATCCCAGGACAGGTATTGTCCTATTAAAAAGGCCGCTCCCAGCGCCGTGGTTATTGCCATGGCCACCCTGAGCGTATTTAAATTATCTTTTTTTGCTGCCCGGTAGGCAATATGCATAGATATACTGCTGATAAAAATGATGATGGTATTTACCCAAAAGATGTCAGGTAAGTTAAAATCCAGCCAGTTACCTTCTCCCCGGCGAACTATGTAGGCGCTGGTCATAGCTGCAAAGATCATCACCACGGAAATAATAAATAACCACAAAGCAAACTTTTTGGGATGCATGGAAAGTGGCTGTACGATGCGATCTCTTGATTCTATTTTATGTTCCATATCCATACACTTTATCTCCTATATTTTATCCAGCAAATATGCAATTTGAACGATTGGTAAATACAAGAATGATCCAAACATAATTCTCAATGCGGATTTTCTCGATTCAACTTCGTTTCCAGGCATACAGTTTCTAATCAATTTAAATGTTTGGGCCAGAAACAAAACCCCACAAATGGTTGCTACAATAGCAGAATTTATTCCGGTCAATCCAAATTTAGCCGGCAATAAGCCCAATGGAATTAAAAACAACGTATAAGTCATGATTTGAAACGCCGTCTTCAAATCCTTCCTTCCGGCTCCGGGTAACAGCTTAAACCCAGCTCTTTTGTAATCATCATCAGATACCCAGGCAATGGCCCAAAAATGGGGAAACTGCCATATAAACTGAATGCCAAACAATATCAGCGCATAAGCGTCTATAACACCTGTAACTGCCACCCATCCCAACAAAGGAGGCAATGCTCCGGGAATAGCGCCTACAAAAACAGCAACAGGACCAACTCTTTTCAGTGGTGTATAGACAAAGCTATACAGGATCATGGAAATAAATGACAGGAAGGTAGTCAACGGGTTGGTAAATTGGTGGAGGATAGCTAATCCTATGACTCCCAAAATCAGGGAGAGTATCATAGATTCCCTGGTGGATACCTTTCTTGTCGGCAGCGGTCTTTCCTGTGTTCTGACCATCACGGCGTCCAGGTCCCTTTCAATGATCTGATTGATAATTATGGCAGCGCCGGAAACCAGAAATCCTCCCAGGCACAACATCGCCAGCACTTGCCAGTCCAGGCTACCCTTAGTTCCCAACACATAACCAAACCCCGACGAAAACGCCACCAAAAATGATAGTCTGAATTTAACCAGCTCAAAATAAGCCTTTGATTTGATCCTTAAATCCTTCAGGAGGTTAATATGATTCGATGTAGCCGTGATCATGATTTAGCGACCATTTCAGGGTTAACACGCGTATTTCTTCCCAACTGCAAAAAAAGATAGTATTGTATCCCAATAATAATTAGCGCCACCAACAGGTGCACCGGTTGCAGTATTGCCGGAATTCCAAAATAAGCCATTAAGGTTCCGGAAAGTATTTCTACCACTACGGCAGCCAGGAGTACTTTTGTCAAAGTATGAAATTTTCCTGGTCTCTCGGTCATATTTTTAAACAGGTAATAAACCAGATAGACATGCAAGGCTAAAATCAGCCATGAATATGATCGATGGATCAAAAACGGAGCACCGATATTTTCTATCCATTTTTCACGCATACCGAAGTCAAATCCTGCCGCAATCACATCAATCGCTTCTCGTACCTGGGTGCCCAATACAATTTGAGTAAACGTTAGAACGATACCCAGTACAAATAATATGTTTAAGGTCTTTAATGAACCGCCCCATGCCAGCCTGTTTTTATTGGTCCCTGTAAAATAAACAAGGTAAATGAGTAAAAACATGATGACCATAGCTAATATCATATGCACGGTAACCATCCAGGGCAACAGGTTGGTAGACACCACAATAGATCCTATCCATCCCTGAAATAGCACCAACACAAACGACGCCAATGACAAATAGAATACCCTGGGGCTTTTTTTGCGGTAAGAAAAAGAAGCCACCAACGTTGCAAAAATCAATATGCCTATTATTGCACCCACTAATCTATTTATGTACTCTGTCCAGGTTTTATATTTATTAAATTCGGCTTCTACAAGAATGGATTTGTCGTTTCTGATCTTATCAGCCAATTCCTCAAAACCCAATATCTCCAGATAACCTGAAAATTTTTCATTTCTTTTTGCTCTTTTGGCGGCATAGATCTCCCGGTAATTTTCCGGAAGTTCCCTAACATCCGCCGGGGGAACAATTTGTCCAAAACATTTCGGCCAGTCGGGGCATCCCATTCCTGACCCTGTGCTTCGCACTATCCCTCCCACTAATATTAGAAAGTAAACGGCAATTAAGGTTATAAAACTTATTTTTTGAAAGAATGAATAATTATGATTATTCACTTGCTTCATCAACAGTAATGCCTTCTTGCTGTACTTCCTCCTGATCAATCAGTTCATTTTCGTGGGGTAGATTTGATTCCGGCGTTTCCGAATACGGCACAGTTTGAGGAATAAAATCTTCTTCTGCCCCTGGTTTACTATAGTCATACGGCCATCGATAAACCGTTGGGATTTCACCAGGCCAGTTACCATGCCCGGGAACCCTTGGCGTTGTCCATTCCAAAGTATTTGATCTCCAAGGATTTAAAGTTGCCTTCCTTCCCTTGAAAATGCTAAAGATAAAGTTAAATACGAAAATGAATTGCGAACCAAAAGTAATGATGGCCGCCGCACTTACAAACATATTTAAATCTGTAAATGAAGAGAAGGCATCAAAATTTGTAAAAGAATAATATCTTCTGGGGAATCCGGCAACACCAATGTAGTGCATCGGGAAAAACACCAGATAAACACCAACAAAGGTCAACCAGAAATGCACATATCCTAATTTATCATCCATCATACGGCCAAACATTTTAGGGAACCAGTGATAGATTCCAGCCACCATACCAAAGAAGGAGGCACTGCCCATCACGATGTGAAAGTGTGCTACCACAAAATAGGTATCGTGTAACTGGATGTCGATGGCTGAATTACCTAAAAAGATTCCTGTCAGACCACCTGAGATAAACAGGGAAACCAGGCCAATCGAAAATAACATGCCCGGCGTAAATACGATATTGCCTCTCCACAACGTAGTCAGATAGTTAAATACCTTTACTGCAGAGGGAACGGCAATAATTAATGTCAAAAACATGAATATCGAGCCCAGGAACGGGTTCATACCGGTCACAAACATGTGATGCGCCCATACGACAAAGGACAGTATCGTAATCCCCAACAGTGAGCCCACCATGGCCCTGTAGCCAAAAATCGGTTTTCTGGAATTGGTAGATATGATCTCTGAAGTAATCCCCAGTGATGGTAAAATCACGATATATACCTCGGGGTGCCCTAAGAACCAGAACAAATGCTGAAACAGTAAGGCACTACCTCCGGTGTTAGGTAAAGCCTCTCCGGCAATATAGATATCCGATAAATAAAAGCTGGTACCGAAGCTTCTGTCAAATACCAGTAATAATGCTGCGGAAAAAAGGACTGGAAATGAAAGCAATCCAATCACTGCTGTCAGGAAAAACGCCCAGATTGTCAATGGCAACCGGGCAAAAGACATACCTTTAGTACGCAGGTTAATAACTGTGGTAACATAATTGATACCGCCCAGCAATGAAGACACGATAAAGAAAACCATGGCTACCAGCCACAACGTCATCCCTCCCTGAGATCCCAGCATCGCGTCCGGCAATGCACTGAGTGGTGGATAAATAACCCAACCGCCTGAAGCCGGTCCGGTGGAGAGGAAAAGAGAAATAAACATGATCACACCGGAAAGGAAGAAGAACCAGTATGACAGCATATTCATAAATCCCGAAGCCATATCCCGCGCACCAATCTGGAGTGGGATCAAAAAGTTACTAAATGTTCCACTTAGCCCTGCCGTCAATACAAAAAACACCATAATGGTGCCGTGCATAGTAACCAATGCCAGATAAAATTCAGGATCTATTTTACCTTCTGTCGTGATCCACTCTCCTAAAAGTGGCCTTAGCCATTCCAGATTCATATCGGGGAAACCCAATTGAAGGCGGAAAAGGATCGACATACCTCCCCCAATTATGGCCCAAAACATTCCTGTAAACAGAAATTGTTTTGCTATGACCTTATGATCAAGGGAAAATATATACTTTGTGAAAAAGTTACCTTCGTGGTGATCATCATGGTGCTCGTCGTGATGAGCATTATTCGCGTCTGCCATAGATCTTATATTTTTGAAACTTCCAGCTATTGGCTGTTTGGTTTTAATTTACTTATTAATTGTTTTTATCACTTTCTATACCCGCAGATATAACCGCCAGTTCTTTTAAATCAGCCGGTACCTTGGACAGGTAATCCTCGTGTGTTGACAACCAGGATTTCTGTTTCGCATACCATTCCTTGTATTCGGCCTCTTCCACTACTTCGATCAGCATTTTCATGGAAAAGTGTCCTCTTCCGCAGATCTCCGTACAGGCCAGCTCGTAATTAAAATTTTTCCACTTTGGCTCACCGGTATTCGGATCGATTTCCTGCCACACCGGATTGCCGCTATTATTCAAATCTTCCCTCATTTGTGCAGTAGTTTTGTTGGGAACAAACCAGAATCTTGTCGGCATCCCCGGTACTGCATCCATTTTTAATCTAAAGTGTGGTGCATACACACTGTGTAAAACATCCTTCGCCCGTATTTTAAATTCAACAGGTCTGTTTACTGGTAAATATATCTTCCTAGGAATAAAGTCATCAAAGGATGATTTATCAGAAAAATCTATACCAAGACTATTTTCATCGTCGATCTTGCGAAAATCGAAAGCACCCAGTTGCTTGTCTTTACCTGGATACCTCGCCGACCACTGAAATTGCTGTCCCACAATCTCAACAACCTCTGCACCTTCGGGAGCCTTGTCAGTAATATCAGACCAGGCCTTCCACCCACTAAATACCAGTCCTGTCAGCACAATGGCAGGAATGACCGTCCAGTAAATTTCCAGCTTGTTATTTTCGGGATAGTAGTGAGCCTTGGCATTTTTCTTATACTGATATTTGTAAGAGAACCAGAATAGCAGAATATGAGTGATGATAAATACAATCCCGGTTACCACAGTCGAAATCCAGAATAAATTATCAGTCACGATACCATGATCCGAAGCAACAGGAAGCTTGTACTCGTTTTGTCTTGCAATGGAATACCAAAAGAATAATGCGCATGCACCAATCAGAAATACCATCATCAGGATTGCATTAACCCTATTGCTGGTTGATGCTCTTCTCTGCGCCTCTGTCTTCATCACATCGGCCAGGGAGTTAATCCTGAATAGCAGCAGCAACAGAACTACAAGTAGTACAAGGCCGGCAATTATCGCAAATGTTAACATATATTCTTAATTTATAAAGTCTGTTCTTTGATCTATTATTAAATATGGTGATGCAAGCTTTCTTCCATCATCGGATGGTTTTTGGCAACCAACGGCGTCTTTGCCAATTGGGAAAATATTACAAATATGAAGATACTGGCAAACACGACCAATAATCCTAATTCAAGGAAACCAAACCCTCCGTTTTCTTTCATAACTCCCGGTGTTACCATTAGGTAAAAATCCAGCCAGTGGCCGAAAATAATGATGATACAAACCAGCTTCAAGAATATAGCGTGGCGCTTTGCATCTCTTGTCATTAATAACAAAAAGGGAAGGAAGAAGTTTAGTATCAAATTGATAAAAAATACCGGTCGATATTGGGCGCTACTCATCCTTTCTACAAAGTAAATTGATTCTTCGGGAATGTTGGCATAATAGATAAGCATGAACTGAGAGAACCAAATGTACGTCCAGAAAATACTAAAGGCCCAAATGAATTTTCCCAGGTCGTGCAGGTGGTTGGAATTAACCATTTTCAGGTATCCCCGTCCTTTAAGAAATAATATCAATAAGGTAATAGAGGCCAATCCGGCTACCCACCAGCTGGCGAATACATACCATCCAAACATGGTACTAAACCAATGTGTATCTATTGACATCACCCAATCCCAGGCGGCCATTGATGAGGAGACGGCAAAAAATACGATGAAAATTGCTGATAGTTTAACCATTTTCCTCCAATACTGGTCCCCACCGTGAATGTCTTCCAGTAAAGACTGTTTTCTGATTGCCAGGAACATCATGAACCACACCGCAAAAAACCCGACCATTCTCCCGAGATAAAAGGGTACTCCTAAATACCATGTTTTACCTGCGATAATATGGTCATAATCAGGATTAGGAGAACCATCTTCGAGAAATTCATTATAAAGATAGCTATGTGTCCAGTGAAAAATATCGTGTCCGGCCCAAAAGAATAGCACCAACATTAATCCTCCGGCGATAGGCAACCAATAGCCAAAAGGCTCTGCCACTCTTTTGATTGGAGCAGACCAACCTGCCTGGGCTACATATTGAATGGCTACAAAGAAGACCCCGATTAAACCCAGGCCTGCGAAAAATACATTATTGATCCATAAATTGGCTTTTACGCGTTTTAGCCATACGGCGCCATGCTCCTCGTGATCTCCCGTGTCATGCCCTGCCGCATCAGCCACGTGTTCAGTGGCATGCGCTCCAGCGTGTTCTTCACCATGGTGTCCGCCGGTATTGACCAGGATGATACCCAGGACAACGGCAATGATTCCAACGATCAGGAAGATGCCCAATTTCTTTTTAAGATCTCCGGTAAATTCAAATTTTTCGTCTGTCATTGTATTTATTTTTGATGGCCCAGGGCCTCAATTAAAATCTTTTAAAAGGTTACTGATTTTGCAATTTTTGAACGTACCGCACAATCTTCCAACGCTCTTCTATATTCAACTGCGACCCATGTGCACCCATCCTTCTAATACCATGTGTGATCACGTGGAAAATATGTCCCTCGCTATAATCTTTTACCGGTCTGGAAGTATAGGAGGGTACACCCTGATAAACTTTGCCCACTTTTCCATCTCCCTTTCCATTTGCACCATGACAATGGCCACAAAACTTATCGTACAGCACTTTTCCATCTGCTATAACAGCTTGTGTGGAATCCAATGGATTCTTCAGATTGGCGGCTGCCCAGGAGATACTGTCCTTAGGTACCCGATAGGGCAAAAATCCTTTTTTACTTCTTCTTACCGTATTAGGCACGGGCTCCCTCATATTCATGCTGTCGGGGTTGATAGGGTTTGAGCTAAAATACTCTCCTTCGCCATTATCCAAAGAACTGACCCAATTTCCTGCATCTACATCCTTAATTTGTTTTAGGGGTTCGTAGGGTACGGCATGGTACATATTAGGAGAATACTCATTACCCGGATCATTAACACCGGCCCCGCACGAGGTGAGAAGTGCTATTCCAACCAGACCTACAATAAAATGTAACCTATTATATATAAACATGCTTGTTAATTTTAAGCTCATTTAATCAAAATTTTTAGTATTCACCTCTGAAGCGCCGGACTGATTCAGTATGCCGGTGATCTCTTCAGAGGAAAGATGATTTTTTGCCAGGTCAATAGCCATTACATGCTTATCATCCGTACTTCTGATATCGAAAATTTTAGGTTTCCCGTAAGGTTTTAAATTACTGACGACGAAAAAAGTGCCAACCATTCCAAAGGCTGATAACAGTACCGTCATTTCAAAGGTAACAGGGATAAAGGTTGGCAAAGGCGCAAAATCTTTACCACCAATGTTCATGGGCCAATCGAATCCCATCATGTAAAACATCATGGTTAAGGCCAGTGTGGTACCGGTTAAACCAAACAAGAAAGCAGCAATTGGCAACCGTGATCTTCGGTACCCCAGGGCGTCTTCCAGTCCATGCACCGGGAAAGGTGTAAATACTTCATGGATTTTTACGCCACTTTCTCTAACCTGCTTAACGGCATTTAGCATGACATCCTCGTCATCGTAAATACCAACTAAATAATTTTTACCGCTTTCCATTTAATTATTTTCTAGGTCTTGAACTTCTTGCATTTCATTGATTGTCTCTCCTTTTTTAAGTTTGAGAGAATCAGATTTTAAAATAGACTTCACCTCTGCAAGGTTGATCACCGGGAAGAACTTCGCAAACAGGAAGAAAGCTGTGAAAAACAATCCAAAAGTAAAAAGGTAAACCCCTATGTCATAAAATGTAGGCGTAAACATAGCCCAGCTTGAAGGAATATAATCCCTGTGCAGCGAGGTAACAATAATCACGAACCTTTCAAACCACATGCCTATGTTCACCACAATTGAAAGTATAAATGTAGCAGCCAGGTTTGTTCTGATTTTCTTAATCCAAAATAACTGTGGCGAAATCACATTGCAGGTCATCATTGACCAGTATGCCCACCAGTAAGGTCCTGTCATCCTGTTAATAAATGCATATTCCTCATATTCCACACCGGAATAAAAGGCAATTACAAATTCCGTGATATAGGCTATTCCCACAATAGAGCCGGTGACCATGATAATGATGTTCATCAGTTCTATGTGGTTTATGGTGATATAATGCTCCAGCTTGTATACTTTTCTTGTGACCAGCAGCAATGTCTGCACCATGGCAAATCCTGAAAATATCGCTCCAGCCACAAAATAGGGTGGGAAAATAGTAGTGTGCCATCCCGGAATTACCGAGGTGGCAAAGTCAAAAGATACGATTGTATGTACTGAAAGTACCAGCGGTGTGGCTAATCCTGCCAAAATCAAGGCTACTGACTCATATCGCATCCAGGTTTTGGCGGCGCCATCCCAACCAAAGCTTAAAGCACCGTAAATTGCCTTTGATATTTTGTTTTGAGCTCTGTCTCTGATGGTGGCAAAATCCGGGATCAAACCAATGTACCAAAATACCAGTGACACCGAAAAGTAAGTACTGATGGCAAACACGTCCCACAAAAGTGGTGAGTTAAAATTCACCCACAGTGATCCGAAGGTATTTGGAAGGGGAAGTGCCCAGTAAAAACCTAACCACAATCTTCCCATATGTACCAGGGGAAATTGCGCAGCACAGATAACGGCAAAAATAGTCATCGCCTCTGCCGCCCGGTTAATTGACATTCTCCACTTTTGCCTGAACAGCAACAAAATAGCGGAAATCAATGTACCGGCGTGACCAATACCTACCCACCAGACGAAGTTGGTAATATCCCAGGCCCAGCCGACGGTTTTGTTCAGCCCCCACATACCTATTCCATGCCACAATGTCATAATCAACGCATACCCGCCAACAGCAAGTGCTCCAAGAGAGATAGCCATGGCTGTGAACCACAATTTGGAGGGCTTCCCTTCTACCTGGCGACAAATATCTTCGGTAACATCATGGGCGGTTTTTCCGCCGGTTATCAAAGGTTTACGAACAGATGCAGTAACGCTCATATAATTTTCTTTTGTACTTGTTATTACTATTCATTAAGCTTCTTCACTCCCCAAATCCTTATTCCGGATTTTTGTTAAGTAGAAGACATTGGGGTTCACGTTTAATTCTTCCAATACGTGGTAAGCCCGTGGTTCGCCCACTTCTACATTTGCCTTATCCTTTTCTTTGATTTTAAGTGCTTTGGAGATTCGGCTATTTGGATCATTCATGTCCCCAAACAATAGGGCATCTGCCGGACAGGCGCTAGCGCAAGCTGTGGTAATTTCACCATCAGCAGGTCTTCTGTTTTCTTTCCTGGCTTCCAGTTTGCCCGCCTGAATTCTTTGTACACACAGGGAACATTTTTCCATAACACCTCTCGATCTAACCGTTACATCCGGATTCAATACCATTTTACCCAGATTGGAATTCATAGATGGGTTGGCATCGGCAAATTGATCGTTGTCATGGTATTTAAACCAATTGAATCTTCTTACTTTATAAGGACAGTTGTTGGCACAATATCTTGTACCGATACAACGGTTATAAGTCATCTGGTTCAGCCCTTCGGAGCTATGTGTTGTAGCTGCCACCGGGCAAACAGTTTCACAGGGAGCGTTGTTACAGTGTTGACACATCATTGGCTGGAAAACTACCTCCGGATTATCCGAAGCATCTTCCATGACACGCAGCTTCTTAATTTGGCCTAACCCCTCTTCCGGCTTATTGCTGGTGTAATAGCGGTCAATACGAATCCAGTGCATTTCTCTTCTGTTCAACACTTCCTGCTTGCCCACAACCGGTACGTTATTCTCCGCCTGACATGAAACAGTACAGGCGCTACATCCGGTACAGGAATTCATGTCGACTATTAATCCCCAATGATGGTTATTATACTCGTGGCCTTTCCATAAACTAATGGCACCGGGCGCTTTAAATCCTTCACTTGTCGCAATTTTTGGATAAACCCTGCCTGCAGCCGGATCTTTTTTATAGGCCGGCAGTGTAGACTCCTGTATGATGCTGCGACCCATGATCGTTTGATGGGTCTGAGTTCTGGCAATTTTAGCCTTTTCAGCATCAACGGCAATGCTAACATCACCATGCACTGAATAATTTGCCACGCCGCCTTTCATACTGGCGAGTGGATAGGCATTGGCTCCAACATTATCCGCTACTTTTCCAGCTTTACTTCTTCCATATCCCAAAGCCAATCCGATAGTACCTCTGGCCTGACCGGGCTGAATGAGCACCGGCGCTTTTACCGTATGGCCACCGGCAGTAAGGCTGGCATAACTAGTATCTCCCTCCGGGGACATGGCTACGCCAATTGCCTCGGCATCAGCCTGCGACATGGTAAAATAGTTGTCCCAGGTAGCTTTACTGATAGGGTCTGGCATTTCCTGTAACCAGGGGTTGTTAGCCTGAGAACCATCGCCCAACCCAACTTTTTGATACAATACCAGTTCGTAACCGCTGTTATCAGCTTTATAATTTTTTCCTATCGCAGCAAATGCTCCGCTTAAATCACTATTACCTTCGGGTGCTTCTTCCACGCTGTCTTCCGATACCTCATCTACTGCTGTTTTTTCATGTTTGTAAACACCATCATGGAGCAGTTTATCCCAAAACGTCTGGAAACCTAAAGCGGTATCATCCCCCTGATAGAAGGTGGTTTTCCAATTGTCTTGCAAATAATCAAAGTATGTTTGGGAACTGCCTGCCCATGCTAACAGGGTTTCCTGTACCTGCCTGGTATCAAACAATGGTCTGATCACCGGTTGGGCCAGGCTGTAATGACCTGATTTAGGTTCAGCATCATTCCAGGATTCGAGATAATGATTATCAGGCGCCACGACGTCACACAATGTGGCTGTTTCATCCATCCTGTCGGTGGTAGATACTTTTAATTTGATTTTCTCCAGGCCCGAAGCAATTTCGCTACCCTGAGGATGGTTATATACCGGATTGGCATTCAAAAAGATAACAGCACCTATCCGGCCGCCTTTCAAGTCATTGATAAAACCTGCCATCTGACGATCACTGCCCTGCCTGAAGTTGACGGGATTCTCGATGTCAATGGTCTTTCCGTAATTCCCGAGCAAATCATTTATTTTGGCGATAACCGTTTGAACATCCGGATCGTTAGATCCGCCAACCACTAATGATCTGCCCCGTTTAGCCCACAACTCGCTGGCAGCTTTTTCAATGAACTTTATGTCCACCTTAGCAGTGTTATACCCGGGAGCTCCGGCTTTTTTGGCAATGGCATTATACAATGCGGCAACAGCTAACCCTTCCTGAGAGGGTTTTAACATGCTGCGATAATCTGCGTTGGCACCAGTCAGTGATAAATTAGCTTCAAAATGATAATGACGAGACATAGTCTTTTTGCCATTATTCAATTTTCTTGTCTGACTATACTGTTTTGTAAATTCAATGGGCGAAATCCAGGTTCCTAAGAAGTCAGCAGCAAAACTGACAATAACTTCGGCCTTGCTAAAATCAAGTGAAGGTACCACTGCCTGTCCGAACAGGTTTTGGTGGGCAGACTTCAATCCTTCAGCAGAGTAAGTATCATAAACTACATGCTCGGTATTAGGGAATTTTGCCTGGAAGTCAGCGATAACAGCCTTTGTTGTAGGGCTTAAAATCGTATTACTTACCAGACAGATTTTATCTCCTGAAGTGCTGATAGACCTTAATTTACCTTTGATGTCTTTATCTACTTCCTCCCACGACGAGGCCTTGCCATTTAAAAGAGGCTTTTTTAACCTTGCTTCATCATATAAAGACAGTACAGAAGCTTCTACCTGAGCAGAAACGCCACCTCGTGTAATCGGAGATAGCGCGTTACCCTCTATTTTAATAGGGCGTCCTTCTCTTGTTTTTACAACGACGCTACAATAGTCGCCACCATTGACGTAAGTCGATGCGTAATAATTAGCTAAACCAGGATCTACATCCACCGGCTTATTCAAATATGGAATGGCCTTTCTCACCGGGGCCTCACAGGCTGCCAAAGAAGCGGCGGCAACGCCAAATCCCATTAATTTGAGAAAATCTCTGCGGCTGCTACCCTCACTCTCATCAAACCCACCTTTTTGGAGATTAACCGGTAAGTATTCGGGAAACTCTTTTTGCGCATATTTCTTGAAGCTTTCATCCTGCGCAAGCTCCTCCAAACCTTTCCAATACGTTTTTTTAGAATCCTTCATATGATCTATATATGGAAGTCAAATTATTCGATTGTAAAATTTAGACAAATATTTAATAGTGGCACTTGGAACATTCAAGTCCACCAATGTCTTTCACCTTCAACTGATTTTTATTGCTGGCTTCGTGTAGTTCCACCAACTGGTCATAATATTTATTTCCTACTGTATTGACATCTGTTTGCCTGTGACAATCAATACACCATCCCATTGTTAGATTGGCGTGTTGTTTTACCACCGTCATTTCCTGTATTTCACCGTGGCAGGTCTGACATTCTATTCCTCCTACCTTCACATGCTGGGAATGATTGAAATATGCCAAATCGGGTAAATTATGAATCCGAACCCACTCTATGGGCTTTTGATTGGGGCCATAGGTCTGTGTTCTTTTATCATAGTCCAAAGCCTTATATATCTTGGCAATTTCCGGAGATTCCGTCAATATCTGACCGTGACAGTTCATACAAATATTCGCTGAAGGAATATTGGCATTTTTACTTTTTGTCACACCGGTGTGGCAATAGTTACAATCAATTTCATATTCCCCGGCGTGCAAGGCATGCGAAAAGGCAATGGGTTGTGTAGGTTCATAATTCTGCTGAACACCGACATTATATAAGCCGTCGATCACAGATTTAAAAGCCACCGCGGCAAACAAAAAGATCACTAACCCTAAAAATCCTGAGCTGGTGAAAAATTTACCAAAATCCAGTTTCTGCCCAACCAATTCCTGGCTTTCCTCATCCAGGTCTTTTTTATCTTTCAGGTATTTGGTCAATACCGAAATAATCAACATTAAAACACCCAGAATAATCACCAGGATCACCAGTAATCCTACCAGGATAGCCGTTAAATATTGTGAAGGGATACCACCCTGGTCAACTGCTTCCGCTCCCCCGGCTGCGGCATCATCGGTAGCTGCCGCCTGTGGTGTTGCCGGGTTGTCAGTTGCATGTTTTACATAGGCAACAATGTTGATAATTTCTTCATCAGACAAATAATCAAAATTACTCATCTGCGTTTTGTTATACTCGTTGTACAGGGCAACGGCATAGGGGTCTCCACTGGAAATTACCTTTTGTGAATTTTTGACAAAGCTGATGATCCAGGGAAGATCTCTTCTTTCATATACATTCATCAAAGCCGGTCCCACAACCCTCTTGTCTACGGCGTGACATACCGTACACAACTCCTGAAAGGTGGCTTTACCTGCTGCAATTGAAGCCTCATCTGAGGGAAGGTCTCCGGAAGAAGGTTCCTGTGAAAATGCTGGCTGAAAAAAAAGAACAGATAATAATAATGTGAAGGATAGCTTAAGAGCTTTTATTTGCAACAATCTCGTTATTCGATCGTTAATAAATTTTTTGACCATACTGTTAGCAAGCGTTTTTAAGATCGTTGCAAATGTACTATGCGATCTTTTTTTTTCAAATTTATTCCCCGCACATTTTCAACAAAAAACATACACTTAATCAATATCAATATATAACTTAACACACTGATTATCAAATATATAAATAGCTATTATGTCACGTCATTTCTTATTTAGAACAATTATAAATTATTCCCATTTGAAACCTTTTCTCCTGGTGCACATGAATTAAATATGCTCATTTAATTTTCAACCAAATATTCTTTCTTTCTACGTGAGGATTTGAATGGGATGTAATGCGATAAGTCCTGCTCGCGGAATATTATGTATGTTTGGCAAAAACCCGTTGCATACCGCCACAAAAAATGGGGTGAATGTCGTCATAAGAACGAGCACAATAACGTGATTGGCATTAAATTTATAAGAGGTCCAACAAAAAACTAGAGGTCCCAGTCATTGTTCAGCTGCCCGATGGCATGATGGGCTGTCATATCGAATTGGCAGGGGACAACGGAGACATAATTGTTCGCAATAGCCCATTCATCATTATCTTCTCCTTTATCAAAATTCACAAAATTACCAGCCAACCAAAAGTAGCTACGCCCGTAGGGATCAAAGCGCTCGTCAAATTCCTCCTGCCACCTGGCCCTGGCCTGCCGGCAAATTTTGATGCCGCGTATTTTTTCATTTCTCTTGGGGGGAAAATTGACATTCAAGGCTGTGTTTTTGGGCATTCCTTTTTCCAAAGCTTCGGCGGCAATTTTATAGACAAATTCCCTGATGTGAGAAAAGTCCGCTTTAGAAGAATAATCACAAAGCGAAAACCCAATAGATGGCATATCTTCAATGGCGCCTTCAATAGCCGCTGACATGGTGCCGGAGTACAAGACGCTGATGGAAGTATTGGCCCCGTGGTTAATACCACTCACCACCAAATCAGGTTTTCTATCTTTCAGCACCTGATGTTTGGCCAATTTGACACAATCCGCCGGGGTACCTGAACATTTGTAGGATCTGGCCACTTTAAAGATATCCACTTCATCGAGCCTGAGCGTATTGCCAATGGTAATGGCATGGCCCATACCCGATTGGGGGCTGTCAGGTGCAACCACGACAACTTCCCCCAGTTCGCTCATAATTTCCACTAAAATCCTAATGCCATAGGAAGTGATACCATCGTCATTGGAAACTAAAATTAAAGGTTTGGCCATTATTCAGATTACTTAATTTTTTGGCATAGGTAATCAATGCTGAGCAAGAAATCAAGCATCCAATAAAGAATTGTAGTAAGCTGTTATTCGCACCAAATCTCCACGTTTATCAAATTTCAAATTATTGTTTTTCATAAACTGTTTTACCTCGGTAGATCTTTTCTTCATAATGGAGAGCAAATCTTTCTTTTTAAGGTAATACTGGGTGATATTTCCGTCTTTTGAAATGAAGTAATAATTATAAGACAGCTTAAAAGTACTGTAAAGATTGCGGCCGCTGTAGGAGTTAAACTGCGGAATTGTTTCGGTAGATATATACTCGCGGCACAATAGGGTCAGTTGCCCTTCATATAAAACCTCGAATAAAATAGGTACTTTATAATTATTGGATGTTTCATATGGAATGGCATAAAAGTATCTGTAATCCTCAAAATATTCATCAAAAATTTCAAAGTAAAGGATCTTTCTGGATCCGTAGGTATAGATGCTCTTTTGAGATTCAATTTGAATAAGGTCATTGTCGAGGTCGTATTTTATTTTACCTCTCACCGTATCTTCGTCAATGGTAATCAGCTTTCCTTCATGCCAGATATCCGAGGGGAAGCTCTGAGCCTGAAGCATATCGACCAGCCATACGGCTAACAACATTAAGATCAAGTTTTTCATACGCTCCTGAGTTATTCCAACTATTTTTTCAAAATCCTATGCCCCATTTTGTCTCTTTTTGTAATTAAATATTGCCTATTATGCTCATTTGGTTCAATTTCAATAGGAATATTATCCACAATTTCCAATCCATAGCCCATTAAACCAGCACGCTTTTTCGGGTTATTGGAAATAAGTTGAAGCTTACTCACCCCCAAATCCCTCAATATCTGTGCGCCAACCCCATAATCCCGGTTATCCATATCAAACCCCAATTCCAGGTTGGCCTGGACGGTATCCATTCCTTCTTCCTGCAATTTATATGCCTTAAGTTTATTTATTAAACCAATTCCCCTACCCTCTTGGTTCATATATAAGACGATTCCTTTGCCATTTTCGTCTACCATTTTCAACGCTTTATGCAATTGATTACCGCAATCGCAGCGAAAGGAGGCAAAGATATCACCGGTGACACATGATGAGTGCACCCTTACCATGACCGGTTCATCCTTTTCCCATTCACCTTTTACCAACGCCAGATGTGTATCGCCGGTATTGGTCTGCGCATACGCCACGAGATTAAAATCACCGTACAGCGTAGGCATGTTGACCTCCACTTCCCGCTTAATCAAACTTTCTTTTTTCAACCGGTAGGCAATTAAATCTTTAATTGTAACCAGTTTCAGGTTAAATTTATCAGCTACCTTTCTCAGATCCGGGAGTCTGGCCATGGTGCCATCCTCGTTCATAATCTCCACCAATACCCCGGCCGGCTGAAAGCCCGCTAATCTGGCAAAATCAATGGCCGCTTCGGTATGGCCTGTCCGGCGTAAAACACCGCCGGATTTAGCTTTTAGTGGAAAAATATGTCCAGGCCTGCCCAGGTCTGTCGGTTTGGTATTAGGATTTACAAGGGCCCGAATGGTTTTAGCCCTGTCACTGGCCGATATGCCGGTTGTACAACCATGACCGATCAGGTCAATTGAAACGGTAAATGGCGTTTCATGTAAGGCCGTATTATTGCCGACCATTAACTCCAGTCCCAGCTCATTACAACGATCCTCCACCACAGGTGCGCAGATTAACCCTCTGCCGTGCGTGGCCATAAAGTTGACAATTTCGGGCGTAATACATTCCGCGGCACAAATAAAATCCCCCTCATTTTCCCGGTTTTCATCATCTACCACAATAATTACTTCTTCTCTTTTAATGGCCTCTATGGCCTCTTCTATGGTATCGAGTTCTATTTTGTTGCTCATCTTTATTTCCTCTATTCATCCATGTCTTTACAAATTTAACAGGATTAAGTTAGTATTTGATGTAAATGAGGACTAAACATTACTAATATTTAAAGTAAGGTAAATAAAAAATTATAAAACCCGATCTAATTTAGTGAAGGAATTAAGTGCAAGCGGTGCAAAGGCATTCTACCTGTAAGGTCACTGGCATTTGCCCTGGTTTTAGCGCGACACAACGTTACCTAACACGCTGGCAATTTCCATTTCGGTCTTTTTATAGGAGGCTATAACTTTCAGTAGCGATTCCTGCTTCTCCAAATCACCTTCCTGTTTCAAACGTATCAAATGCTCATCAATTATCTTTTGGATCACCCGTAACTTCAACCGGTGAATGTTGGTATAAACCACATTACTAATTATATCCGATTCTCTTGGCACATGAATTTTAAACATGTCGTGCCAGTTTTCGCTAATATCAAATTTTTCGGTGGTAAGATTAATTACTTCTTGTTTGACTTCTTCAGAGCCATGGTTTAAAAAATAGCTTGCATCAACCCAGACACCTTTTTTAAGGTGTTCTTTAATGGTAGTTAATATTTCCGAATATATAGGTGTGTTAAAATTAATTTCCTCCAATTCCTGAAGCATATATTGGCTTAACTTGACGTCATCTTCCACTTCATTAATGCCATATGTGAGCAAAATTCTGACACTTTCTTTCTCCTGCCACATCAGGGCATCTACCTCGGCCAATGCTGTTTGTTCCTCGTCGACCTGTACCAGCTTGTCAAGCAAAGCTTCCTCTTCCACCTGCCGATTGCTTTTTTCCCTTCTTTGCTCCTTATGTTTCTTGATAAGGATTTTGTTTTGCTCAGCAATGAGTATAGACTCATCGATATCCAGTAGTTTGCTACTTTCCTGGACGTAAACTGCCCTTTGGATGGGATCCGGGATCTTGGAAATACTTTCAACGATGTTTCGGATCGTATCTGCCTTCTTAACAGGGTCGCTCACACCGTCTTTGGCATACTCGGAGATTTTGAATCTGATAAAATCCTGGGACTCTGTTTGCAGATATTCCTGAAATTGTGCGCTACCGGATTTACGGGCGTAGCTATCAGGATCTTCACCATCGGGAAAAATTACCACCTTCACATTCATCCCCGTCTCCAGGATCATATCCACCCCCCTGAGCGAGGCGCGTATACCAGCAGCATCACCATCAAATAAAACCGTGATATTCCTTGTGTACCGGCTAATCAGTTTTATCTGTTCATCAGTTAAGGAGGTTCCCGAAGATGCAACGACATTCTTTACATCGGCCATATGCATGGAAATGACATCGGTATAACCTTCCACTAAAAAACAGTTATCAGCCTGCCTGATAGCTTGTTTGGCCTGATGTATGCCATATAGTACTTTACTCTTGTGGTAAATTTCCGTCTCCGGGCTGTTAATGTACTTAGGCTGCTTTTTGTCTGATACCAGCGTTCTTGCACCAAAAGCGATTGGCTTTCCTGTAATATTGTGAATGGGAAATATCACCCTGCCTCTAAAGCGGTCATAACGCTTATCCTCTTTGGCAATGATTAAGCCGGCTTTTTCCAGTACCTCCTGCTTAAAGCCCTTGTCCAGGGCTTCTTTCATCAATCCATCCCAAATATCGAGGCTGTAACCCAATTCAAACTCCTTGATAATCTGATCTGTAAAGCCACGCTCTTTGAAATAAGAAAGCCCGATAGCCTTCCCGTCGGTGTTGTGCCACAGCAGATTTTGATAGTATTCGTTGGCAAAATTCAAGGCAATGTAAAGGCTTTCTCGCTCATTCTGTTGCGCAATTTGTTCATCGGTTTGCGCTTCTTCTTCAATTTCAATGCCGTATTTTTTACCCAGGTACTTAATCGCTTCCAGATAAGAAAGCCCCTCCAGTTCCATGATGAAAGCAATGGCATCTCCGCCTTTGCCGGAACTAAAATCCTTAAAAATCCCTTTGGAGGGCGATACGTAGAAAGACGGCGTCTTTTCATCCGTAAAGGGACTCAATGCCCGGTAGTTCTGCCCTACCTTTTTGAGGGTAAGAAAATCGTCCAACACCTCCACAATATCGATCCTGCTTTTTATCTGATCTATGATGTCTTGTCTGATTTTCACATTAAAGGGGGTTAATAATCTTTTAAAGTTAATGAATAACCAATATTTAGAAACAAATTTAACTGTAGAAAATATTAATTTATCTTACCTACCCAACTTATTTTAGGTATTAATTGTTAATAAAATCACAGTAAGTAGGTAAATTGCATAAAACAAGTCTAAAACATTAAATATGTCTGTAACTAAAGAAGCGGTTCTGAAGGCATTGGCAACGGTAGAAGACCCTGATTTAAAAAAGGATCTTGTTACTTTAAACATGATCAGGGACCTGGAAGTTGATGATCACAAAATTTCCTTTTCCGTGGTACTCACAACACCGGCGTGTCCTCTAAAGGAGATGATTAAAAATGATTGTCTGAAAGCGGTGAGTGCAGTTGCCGGGGAAGGTTTTCCTATTGAGATTAACATGACTTCTGAAGTTACCAGCACACGGCTGGACACTACTCCCCTACTTCCCAACGTAAAAAACATAATAGCTGTAGCTTCCGGAAAAGGGGGTGTTGGAAAATCTACTGTCACCGCAAATTTGGCGGTGGCGTTGGCACAGAGCGGTGCGACGGTAGGGGTTATCGATGCTGACATTTTCGGCCCTTCCCTGCCGACCATGTTCAACTGTGAGCATGAACAGCCATCGATTGTAAAAAAAGGTGATAAGAACCTGATTGTTCCGATAGAACAATACGGTGTAAAGGTGATATCTATCGGATTCCTCACACCTTCGGACAATGCGGTGGTTTGGAGAGGCCCCATGGCTAGTTCTGCCTTAAAACAGTTTATCGGAGATGCTGAATGGGGATCATTGGATTACCTGCTGATTGATTTGCCTCCGGGCACCAGCGACATTCATCTGACACTGGTACAAACTGTTCCGGTCACGGGGGCCATCATCGTCACAACTCCCCAAAAGGTGGCACTGGCCGATGCTACTAAAGGACTGGCGATGTTTAAGCAGCCTCAAATTAATGTGCCCGTGTTGGGAGTTGTTGAAAATATGGCTTATTTTACACCTGAGGAATTGCCAGACAATAAATATTATATTTTTGGTCAGGATGGAGGTAAGAAGTTGGCCGAGAAGTTTGATTTGCCATTATTGGGACAAATTCCCGTGGTTCAGGGCATACGAGAAAGTGGGGATAATGGCTATCCAGTTGTATTAAAAGATAACATTACTGCTCAATCTTTTAAGACGCTGGCGCAAACGCTGGCACAGCAGGTTGCCATCAGGAATTCATCTTTGCTAAAAACAAAAAAAGTAGAAGTAAATATCTAGGTTATGAAAGAAGAGAAGTTGACAAATGATGATCTGATGCACCGGGTGCAGCAAGCGCTTGATAACATACGTCCCTACCTTGAAACGGACGGTGGCGATGTTAAAATTTTGGAGATTAGCAGCGATAAGGTGGTAAAGCTGGAGTTGTTGGGAGCCTGTGGCCAATGTCCTATGTCTGCTATGACACTGCGAGCCGGTGTCGAAGAGTCCATTAAAAGAGCAGTACCTGAAATTGTTGCTGTAGAAGCTATTAACATAACACAACCTAACGACCCTAATGCCAAATTACCTGATAATTTTGTTTCCTAATCAACTCTAACCGGAACTAAAAATCAGGATAAACCTTTATACGAAAAGAATTGTATAATTACCGTCCAACTATTGGTATATGGGGAAAGATAACTTTTATAACTTGCGTTTTTTTGTGGTGCTTGCCATATTGGTTTTTGCGTCTCCATTGTCACTTTTAGGGCAAAAGCGGTGCAGTACCGTGGAGTATGAAGCGTATCGCCGTAACCAGCACCCAACGATGGAAACTTCCAAAACATTTGAAAACTGGCTGGGCAAAAAAATCGCTTATAAAAAATCCATTGCTTCAGGCGCCAAGACAAGCGCAGCTGTGGTTACCATCCCGATAGTAGTACATGTGGTACACATGGGCGAACCCGTTGGGCAGGGCAGTAATATATCCGATGCGCAGATCATCTCACAAATTGAGGTTTTAAATGAGGACTTTCGCAGATTGAATAGCGATGCCAGTGAGACGCTACCGGTCTTTGCTCCGGTAGCTGATGACATGGAAATTGAATTTACCCTGGCCAAACAAACCCCGGAAGGACTTGCCACTAATGGTATTGTGAGGGTATTGAGCGATCAATCCAGTTATGGTCTTAAAGATGCTATTAAATTATCAAATTTAAGTTATTGGCCCGCCGAAGACTACCTGAATATATGGGTAACCACCTTGGGAGGCAGTTTATTGGGATTCGCCCAATTTCCGGTTTCATCGCTGGAGGGGCTGGAAGATGCTTCCAATAACCGGCTGACCGATGGACTGGTGATGCGATATCAAAGTTTTGGGTCAAACACCAAGGGTACATTTCCATCGTTGATCGCGCCTTATGACCGGGGCCGAACTGCTACACACGAAATGGGTCATTTTTTTGGGTTAAGACATATTTGGGGCGACGGCAATTGCAGCCAGGATGATTTCTGCCTGGACACACCTTCTTCCTCATCCGAACATGAAGGCTGTAACCTGTCGCGGGAAAGCTGCGGACAACTCAGCATGGTGCAGAATTACATGGACTACACCGATGATGTCTGTATGAATTTATTTACCTCAGATCAAAAGGAAAGAATGAGAATTGTCCTGGAAAGTAGCCCGAGACGAAAAAGTCTTACCACTTCCTCGGGCGCCATTGACCCCAATCTTGTAGCGGATGACCTGGGGGTAAAAAGCGTCATCAATCCATCGCTATCACAGTGCGGCACCACTTTTACACCGACTATCGAGGTCAGAAATTACGGAACAAATAATATTACCTCTGCCAGGGTGAATTTCTCCATTAATGGTGTCATTGAAGAATCCATTGATGTAAACCTTTCCTTAACGCCACTGGATACAGACACCTTAACCTTCTCGGCCGTAAACGATATAAATGTAGGAAGCAATGATATTCTTTTTGAAGTAGTAGAAGCTAATGGGATTCCCGACAATAACCCGGCAAACAACACGCAGTCACTGACTTATATCGTCAACACAGAACGCGTGACATCCATCAACGAAACCTTTGAGATTTTTCCCACCGACTGGATCGTGGTGAACGCTGATGCGAGTACCACCTGGTTGTTGCAATCCGCACCGGGTATCAGCCAGAACAATAAGGCAATGGTGATCAATTATTTTGGTTACGAAGATGCACTCGGTGAAATAGACCGGCTGATAAGTCCTCCGCTGGACTTTTCCAATGCTACGTCCATCTCACTGACTTTTAGATATGCCTATGTGAACCGGAATGATAAGCAGGACCGGCTTACCGTGGCTATGTCCACTAATTGCGGCAGTAGCTTTGACAATATTATTTTTGACGAGGTAGGTCCGACACTGGCTACCTCGGACGCTCAGGAAACTGCATTTGTTCCCGAGGATAAATCACACTGGAAAACTGTTTCCATCAATCTGGATAATTTTGCGGGTGCCCAGGACGTGAGGATAGCTTTTGATGCTCAAAACGGCGAAGGTAATAACCTGTATTTAGACGATGTTGTGCTGGAAATGGAGCAACAGTATGATACCGATATAAGTATTAAATCAGTACTTTCACCTACTGCTATCTCTTGCAACAACACATTTGTTCCGGGCATTCAAATCCAAAACCCCGGCCGTTTGACGATCAGTAATTTTGCAGCCCAATACAGCATCGACGGTGTTCAACAGGCTACTGTTGATGCGCTCAGCCTGAATCCCGGAGAAGAAATCACCGTTGAATTTCCGGAAATCACATTGGCTGATGGCCAGTTTGAATTTGATTTCCTGGTAGTCAATCCGTCCGGACAAACAGATCAAAACCCGGATAACAACCAAATCATTGTCATTCAAAGTATTGACAACAACACAGAGGAAGCACCGATCCGGGAAACATTCAAAAATACCGACCTTAAAAATACAGGGTGGCAGGTCTTAAATCCCGATCGGGATAAGACATGGCTTATTACTCCGGCAGCGGGAAATGGCAACAATAATAACGCTGCATATATAAATGGATATGATTACGAAACTACCGGCGAAGAGGACTGGTTAGTCAGCCCGGTTTTGGATTTTAGCGGTGCGGATAAAGCCAGTTTAACCTTTAAGTTTTCCTATGCCAACATCAATAATTATAATGACCTGCTGAAAATCCGGGTATCACGTAACTGCGGTGAAACTTTCGACGATCCTATTTATGTAAAACAAGCAGCTGCATTGGGGATAACCACTTCCAGTCAACCCTGGGCGCCTGCGGCAGAGGAAGATTGGCAAGCCGAATTCGTGAATCTGAATAGCTACGCAGGTTACAAACAGATCAGATTGGCTTTTGTGTTTGAAAACCAATTTGGCAACAATCTCTATGTAGATGATATTGAATTTTTTCTCACCAGCAACCGGAATTTCCCGGTACCGGAAACCAATTCCTTTGTTATCTACCCCAATCCGGTAGTTAATGGTAATTTCAACGCCAGCTTCAATTTGGCCAACAAAGAAGATATTCATCTTGCTATTATTGACTGCAAGGGGCAGGTCGTTTATGAAAGAAATTTGGAAAAAACGCTCAACCAAACCTATACCCTGGAATTGCCACAACTGATCAATGGCGTTTACTTTGTTAAAACAGCTGGTCCCAGTCTCAATGACGTGCAAAAATTGCTTATTCAAAAATAATGAGTAAGATTGGAAGGAAAAGGAACAGGGTAAATGCGGTAGCTTGCTGATTTTCGAACCACCGGGCAGAATCTCAAAAATTTTATTGGCGCATTGATGGTTAGATAGTTTATTTTAGTGATATATTCTTTGGCTTTTGTAAATTGCAATTTATACATTGATTGAAAATGGATTATCTAAAGAACCTTAATGAGCCACAACTTGAAGGGGTAATGAATACCGAAGGCCCGTGCATGATCATCGCCGGAGCGGGTTCGGGAAAAACCAGGGTGTTGACCATGCGTATTGCCCATCTTATAAAAGCACAAGAGATAGATCCATTTAACATTCTGGCGCTTACTTTTACCAACAAAGCCTCGAAAGAGATGCGGGACAGGATTGAAGGTGTGGTAGGTCATGAAGCCAGGAACATATGGATGGGGACATTCCATTCTATTTTTGCCCGTATTCTGAGGGCCGAGGCTTCGAAACTCGGTTATCCCAGCAATTTTACCATTTACGATACTGATGATTCCAAATCTTTGATTAAAAATATTGTCAAAGAGAAAGGACTTGATGATAAAGTTTATAAACCCAATACCGTCTTAAACAGGATCTCTGCTGCTAAAAACAGACTGGTTTCCTGGCAGGAATACCTAAAAAATCCTATCTACCGCGCCGATGACGAAAGCGCGATGAAACCGGAAGTAGGTAACATATATCAGTCCTACGCAGACCGCTGCTTCAAAGCATCCGCCATGGATTTTGATGATCTCTTATTTAATACCAATGTCTTATTCAGAGATCATTTGGATGTTTTAAATAAATATCAGCAGCGATTCAGGTATGTGCTGGTGGATGAGTTCCAGGATACTAATTTGTCTCAATATCTTATCACCAAAAAACTGGCGGCCGTCAATCAGAATATTTGTGTGGTGGGAGACGATGCGCAAAGTATTTACGCCTTTCGGGGCGCCGACATTCAAAACATCCTGAATTTTGAAAAGGACTATGCCGATTTGAGGATTATCAAGCTGGAGCAAAATTATCGTTCTACCCAGAACATCGTTGACGCCGCTAATTCGGTAATCAATAAAAACCGGGCACAGCTAAAGAAAAAAGTGTGGACTGAAAACACACCAGGTGAACTCATTGAAGTGATTAAGGCCAGTAGTGATAATGAGGAAGGCAAACTGGTTGCCAGCAACATTTTTGAAGAAAAAATGCACCATCAACTGTCCTACGAAGATTTCGCCATCCTGTACCGCACCAACAGCCAGTCGAGATCTATTGAAGAGGCGCTTCGCCGGGCCAATATCAAATATAAAATCATTGGTGGTTTGTCCTTTTATCAAAGAAAGGAAATCAAAGATATACTTTCCTATCTGAGATTTGCCATCAACCAGCAGGACGAGCAGGCCCTGCGACGCATTATCAACCTGCCTAAACGCGGCATCGGGCCGGCCTCTGTCGATAAGGTGTTAGTAGCCGCATACGAACATGATATTACTATCTGGGAAGTATTGGAAAACATCCATAGCTTCCTTTCCGGCAGAACAGCCAACGCCATCAGTGACTTTGTGACCATGATCAAGGCCTTTAAGCTGGAAATAGAAAGAAAAGACGCTTTTGAAGCTGCTACACATATAGCCAAAAATTCGGGCATTCTAAGGGAATTGTACGAGGATAAGACCATTGAGGGGCTTAACAGGTATGAAAACGTTCAGGAACTATTAAATGCCATCAAAGAATATGTGGATAATGAAGAAAATGAAGATAAGTCACTGGGCGCCTTTCTACAGGAAATAGCCCTGCTTACCAGCGTTGATCAGGACAAAAGCGAGGACAATGACCTGGTAACATTGATGACAATCCACATGGCCAAGGGATTGGAATTTAAATATATTTATGTGGTGGGTATGGAAGAAGATCTATTCCCTTCCCAAATGATGTTATCAAGCAGGGCTGATCTGGAAGAGGAAAGACGGTTATTTTATGTCGCCATTACCCGGGCAAAAATAAAACTGTGCCTTTCCTATGCACTTAACAGGTATCGATTCGGCCGGCTTAAGAACTGTGAGCCCAGCCGGTTCCTGGAAGATATTGACCCAAAGTATATTAAAGTAAACAGGTTGCAAAAAGGAAGCGATGCACTGACTTTTGATCAGCTTACTCCAAATCATGGCGCTGGCAGTCAATATGCCAGAAACCTGGTCAACAGTGTCCGCAAAACGCCTGCGACCAATCCGAAGCATTATCACAAACCCGACAAGGATTTTGCCCCAAGTGACACGTCAGGATTGGCCGAAGGTATGAAAGTAGAACACGCAAAATTCGGGTTTGGCGTGGTTACTATGATGGACAACCTGGGTGCCAACAAAAAAGCAAAAGTCAACTTTGAAAAGTTCGGAGAAAAAACGCTATTGTTAAGTTTTGCCAAACTTAAAATTCATGATAGTTAAACCTGTTTGCCAGTTTTCCCAACGCAAACAGCGCGGGAGAAAAAGGCAGGTAATCACGTGAAACTGATATGTCTGATATGATTATTGAATAAGTAGGGGAAGGACAAAAACAAACATTAGGGTTTCCATCAGACCCGGAAAAACAAATTATAAACAGATAAAACCATCTTATATCAGGTTTAAAAATCAAATCGTGGTGTATTTTCCACCGTTTTAAAAAAATTCCTGTATTTTTAGGTTTCCTAAGCAAAAGATTTAATGTATGAAAACTGAAATGAGCGAATACAACACGCAGAAGCCGAAGTTAGTTTTGAAGGAGTACGGACGGAATATTCAAAAGTTAGTTGAATATATGACCAGCGTGGAGGATGACGAAAAAAGAAACTCCTATGCTGCTGTGCTAGTTGATTTAATGAGACAAATCAATCCGAATATAAAAGAAAGTAGCGAATACAATCAAAAGCTCTGGGACGATCTTTTTATCATGTCGGATTTTAAAGCAGATATCAAGAGCCCCTACCCCAAACCTGAAGAAGGAATATTGACCAAAAAACCACAAAGAGTAGGTTACAACGTCAACCGTATAAGATACAAACACTACGGCCGAAATATTGAATTAATTGTTGAAAAGGCCATTAGTACTGAAGATCCGGAAGAAAGAGAAGCATTTGTCATTTACCTGGGTAAATTAATGAAGACTTTTTATGCTTCCTGGAATAAAGAGGTAGTTAGTGATCAGGTAATTATTGATCATATTAAGGAATTATCCAAGAATCAATTAGACATCGATCCCCAGAAGGTTAAAGATGAAAACCTTTTCGAAATTCTTTACAAGGAAAAAAATACAAAGCCTAAAAAAGAAAATACAGGTAAAAGGAGCAACAACGGAAAAAAACGGCGAAGAAATTAATGGCATCTTTCAAAATTACCGGAGGCAACCGGCTTCACGGGGAAATTGAGCCCCAAGGTGCCAAAAATGAAGCGCTGCAAATTTTAAGCGCTACCCTACTAACCGGCGAGTCGGTAACTATTCATAAGGTCCCAAACATCCGGGATGTAAACAAATTAATAGACCTGCTAAAATTAATGGGGGTCGATGTAGAAAAGTTAGGACCGGAATCCTACCGCTTTACTGCGAAAAATGTCGAGCTTTCCATTCTGGAAACGGAGGAGTACAAAACAATGGCTTCTTCGCTGAGAGGATCTATTATGGTCCTGGGACCGTTGTTGGCAAGGTTTGGGAAAGGGAAAATCCCCAAACCCGGAGGGGACAAAATAGGACGGCGGAGGTTAGATACCCACTTCATCGGCTTTCAAAAACTAGGTGCCAAATTTGAGTATCATGCGGGCGATGAGTTCTTTCACATCGATGCTTCAGATCTCAACGGCACTTACATCTTAATGGATGAAGCTTCAGTTACCGGCACCGCCAATATTGTGATGGCCGCTGTATTGGCCAAGGGGCAAACTACAGTATATAATGCCGCTTGTGAACCTTATGTGCAGCAACTATGTCGTATGCTCAATAGTATGGGAGCAGATATTCAGGGAATAGGTTCCAATCTTCTCACCATCAACGGTGTTACGGAATTGCACGGAACCGAGCACCAACTTCTGCCAGATATGATCGAAATTGGCAGCTTTATCGGTATGGCGGCTATGACACAATCGTCGTTAAAAATAAAAAATGCCAGGGTTGATCAATTAGGGTTGATACCCGATGTATTTCGCAAGTTGGGTATCCAAATGGAAATTATTGATGATGACATACTGATACCCGCTCAAACCAACTATGAGATAGAGACCTTTATCGACGGTTCTATTATGACCGTGGCGGATGCAATTTGGCCGGGCTTCACCCCGGATTTGCTGAGTATCGTTTTGGTAGTCGCGACACAGGCGAAAGGTACGGTACTGGTGCATCAAAAAATGTTTGAAAGCCGCCTGTTTTTCGTGGATAAATTAATCGATATGGGGGCACAAATCATTCTTTGCGATCCGCATAGAGCTACCGTCATCGGTTTAGACAGAAAACAGGCGTTGCGAGGCATTCGTATGAGTTCTCCGGATATTCGGGCAGGCGTCTCCCTTTTGATAGCAGCCCTTTCAGCAGAAGGGGTTAGTATTATTGATCATGTTGAGCAAATCGACAGGGGTTATCAAAACATTGATGACAGGTTAAGGGCGCTGGGAGCCGATATTACCAGAATTGATTAGCTAACGTTAATAAGATAAGTCGTGTTTTTTTTTCGAAAATGGCTTAAAATTAATTTAGTACTTATCGTCGCATCATTACCAATTTCTCCCCTGGGAGCACAGAACAAATATGAGGAATTGGAATTAATCAATGTCAGCCAGATGAACAATGATCAAAACAACCGTTTTGATTTAAGCGGGATTGTGATCGTGGATGACAGTTATTATGTGGTAGCTGATAAGGGTTGGAATAATTACATCTACGAAATTGGCTATCAGCAGAATACATGGCAGGTTATTAATTCGGTTTCATTGGGGCTGGTGGCCCCGCTCGACCTGGAAGGCCTCGATTTTTGCAATGAAAATTTTTACCTCATTAACGAGCTTGGCAACCAGGTTTATACGCTGGGGATCAACGGAGAAATGAGGCTTTTATCTATCCATTATGCTCAGAAAAATATCGATCCTGAAACCTGGAATGAAAATGCCGGTTATGAAGGCATAGCCGTAAATTGTAAAGACTCCATCCTCTACCTGGCCAAGGAAAGGGATCCAAGGTTTTTACTGGAAGTTGACATGAAATATGGTGTTATTGAAAGCCAGTTTAACATACCCGAAGATGAAAGCAACGATTTTGCCGATATGAAATATGAAAATGGGTTCTTGTACCTGCTGGAAAGAGGTGGTAGTCACATCAGCAAAGTCGATGCCCATACCAAGGCCCTGATCACCAAAGTAAGCTATAATCGTACCAGCGCCAGGCCAGGGAAACTTTACGAGCCCACCAAATACGGAATGGCAGAAGCTTTATTATTAACGAAAGACGAAATCTGGATCGGCATAGATAACAATGGTCTGAAAGCATCCAAAACCGCGGAAGATCGCTTTGGTATAACCGGCAATCAACCATCCATTTTAAGATTTAAAAGACCTGCCGGCTTTTAATCGGAGACCGAAGTCTCATATTTGATAACACCTTCCATAAACCAATTGGCCAGGGCTTGCCTGTTTGTTTCCAACACAAATCTTTGCTGGTCCTTTTTATTTCTGATATTTCCCAATTCGACGTAAACCGAAGTTGGTAGTGTTTTTTTCAACATGTATAGGTTGCGTGTAACGACAGTGCCGTTATATCCCCGGTTTTTTTGATGTAACCCATACTTTTCATCAATATGCTGGCGCAGGCCTTGCGCCATTTTTTTTCCAGACTTACTATTTGCTGAGTGATAAAAGAAAAGATCAACTCTTTCATTGGTGCTCCTGGAATCTACATGAAATATCAATAACCGTTGTATCTTGTTTCCTTCTTTTCTATGCTTTCTATACAATCTGTTGATCGTATCAGCTCTTTGCTTTAATCGCGCCAGCTGATTTCTTGGAATTTTACTTCCCCCATAACATGTCTCATCTGTGTCACAAGGTAAAATAGTTCCGGACCTGATACCGTCATTTTCATCCTGAACAATCAAATACACCTGCGCCCCGTATCTGATAAGGTTATTGGCCAACCTGAGGGTAACATCATAGGCATATTCGTCCTCACACAGGTTGCTGCTACCGTACTTGCCAATAGCGCCGGGATCGGGGCCGCCATGGCCGCTCACGAGATAATAAATATGATTTTTCAATTGGTCACCTCTGATATCCACTACCTCGTCATTCTTTCCGAGTAAAGGAAAAACGACGGTTTCTACCGGTTTATCAACAACTTCCGGTTCCTTTTCCGTCAGAGAATCCGCCGACTGCAGCAGCTCACTGTCACAATCGAAAAACCGGTGTGGCACCCATAGTTTATCCTCAGATCGATAATCTCCAGGTTTAACACCCTTTGCCGTCAAATCATCGTTGTAGCTCTCGATTGTTTTAGCCTGCTGATAATCACTGATCCCAATGGTTGTACGAATACTTTTACCGTTGTATTGGTAAACCCGTATGGGCAACTGATACAGGCGTTCCAGTTTCAGTCCGTGCTTTTCTTCAATATCGTTGAGTTGATAAAAATATTGCTGATCACAGGAGTCAAGCACGTTGTAACGCTCCAGAAACGATAAAATGCCATCGCCGGGCCTGGGACGAAGGGCCAAATACGTAGAATCCTGAGAAAAGGCTTCCGGTATGCCAATTAGCAGCAATAAGGAAAGAAGATTGAAATGAAATCTTAAACTTGAATAAAGTATTTTGATCCTGAAGAATTTGTTCGCTCTCAATTCTGTAATAAATACTTCTGTTACATCGAAAATAATAACTGCTAATTAAAACGACAAATTTAAGATAAAATGATAGTTAAATCGTTAAAAAAGTAAGCAATAACAAGCTCAAATCAGAAGCGCCACCAGGTGGTCAATAAAGTTAAAAGCCGCGTTTCCTTCATGTTTCAGCTATTGACGCTTACCTTCTCCTTTTGAAATTAGAAGAATTTGATCTGTTTTTAGCCTTTTTCCTGGCCGCAAAGAATTCCTGTCTTTTTCGTTGTTTCTCTTTCTCAAATTCCTTTTTTTCCTGGGCGGTCATAGGTTTATCCGTTTGCGGGAAAGGGTTTTCTTTGACCAGTTCAATTTTCTTGTTGATTAACTTTTCTATGTCTTTTAAAAATGCATTTTCTTCTGGCTCGCAAATAGATATGGCAACGCCATCTTCCCCGGCTCTGCCCGACCTGCCAATTCTGTGCACATAAGTCTCGGCAACATTGGGAATATCATAATTGATCACATACTTTAGCTTGTCAATATCGATGCCCCGGGCGGCAATATCCGTTGCTACCAATACCCTGATCGTACCATCTTTAAACTGCCGCAGTGCTTTTTGTCTCTGATTCTGGGCTTTGTCACCATGTATGGCAGCCGTGGTAATGTTTTTCTTTTTCAGATGACGGGCTATTTTATCAGCACCGTGCTTTGTTTTTGAAAACAATAACACCTGATCGATCTTTGGATCCTGAAGTATATAATAGAGCAGATCTTTCTTATTTGCCTTGTTTGTGTAATAAAGGTATTGCTGTATGGTTTCAGCAGTAGAGGAAACAGGACTGACAGCTACCTTCCTTGGATTCTTCAGGATTTTCCTGGAAAGTTCCACGATGTTTTTCGGCATGGTGGCCGAAAAAAACAGCGACTGCCGTTTCACCGGTAATCTGGCAATGATCTTTCTGATGTCGTGAATGAATCCCATATCCAGCATCCGGTCGGCTTCGTCCAATACAAAGTATTCAATATCATCCAGGCTGATGAAACCCTGATCCATCAAATCCAGGAGCCTTCCCGGCGTTGCCACCAGAATATCAGGACGCCGGCGCAGCGCATCAATTTGCGGGCGCTGCGTTACTCCTCCGAATATAACGACGTTTTTAATACCGGTGAATTTGCCATAGGTTGTAAAACTCTCCGCAATTTGAATGGCCAGCTCACGGGTGGGCGTTATAACCAATGCCTTTATCTTATGTGAACGGTTATGTTGTTGCCGGTCAAGAAAAAGGTGTTGCAGGATTGGGATAGCAAAGGCAGCCGTTTTACCTGTCCCCGTTTGTGCACTACCCAACACATCGTCTCTATTTAAGACGAATGGAATCGCTTTTTCCTGTATGGAAGTAGGTTCAGTATACTTTTCCTCTCTTAAAGCCTTCAAGATCGGGGGAACTAATTCCAGGTCTTCAAATCGCATTATTCAATTGTTTTATCTGCATACAAAAATTGGCAATAAATATTACCAGTGAATATGGAAGCATGCAAAGGTAGGTATTAAAGTGAAACTTTTATAGTTCCCGTTCCATCTCAGATACGCCGGCGCCTTGCCCTCGTTCAATGACAACCGCTATGGCAGTGGACAGTTATATCATGACGCGCCATATAGCTTTAATTCAAAAAGAATTTTGTGACGTACAGTTTTTGTACAGTTGCCAATCATTAAAATTTCCATATATAGGCAGATATTAGTTAATTGAAATTCCAAATCATTGAACCATGCAAAAACTCGTAACGCCAATTCTAAATCAACTGTTAAGTCAGGTACCTCATCCGGTCATTGCTAAAATAAAGCTACAAATGCTTTTTGGGGGTCTGTTTTCCATCGTGCTGATCAGTTCCTGTACCACCACCACCGAACAAAAAGATGAACCCAACCAGGCGGTATCAGTGGCACAAAAAAGTTTTCCATTTGTTTTGCCAAAGGAAAAACCAAATCGAAAAATGAGTGCTGCCATGGAACGCAACTATACCCGGTATATGGCTCCAAGGCCGGAGGATAACGAGCTGTTTACACAATTCAGGTATACCAAACTCAATGGCCTCAACTACAATAACGGAGACGGCACAATTACCAGGCGCGATCCGTCCAAGGTAATTTTCGCCAATGGTAAATATTATGTGTGGTACACCTATCGCCATACATCTACCCCTCCTCAAGGTGCCAAAAACAGTAACGATACCATTCCTTCCACCGACTGGGATTTGTGTGAGATATGGTATGCAACCAGCGAGGATGGATTTACCTGGGAGGAGCAAGGCGTAGCGGTACCACGTCCACCCAAACCCCAGGCCGGATGGCGATCGGTTTCAACCACGGATATTCTGGTTTGGCAAGGAAAGTATTACTTATACTACCAGGGTTTTTTGGAAACCAGTGGTAAGCGCGGAGATGACTGTCCGGTAGCTGTGTCTTATGCTGACTCCCCCGATGGTCCATGGACCCCTCATGATGAAATCGTAATTCCCAATGGCGAAGCAGGTGCGTGGGATCAATACTCGATTCACGATCCCTATCCTTTGGTTTATAAGGATAAAATTTACCTTTATTATAAATCGGATTTTGACGGAGATCCAAGGCTGGTTCGCATGCAGGGCCTGGCAACGGCAGACAATCCGTTAGGCCCTTTTACCAAACACCCGCTAAACCCGGTAATCAATTCAGGGCATGAGACAACACTTTTCCCTTTCAAAACAGGTATTGCTGCGTTGGTAATCAAAGATGGCAATGAGCACTTTACGGTACAGTATGCCGAGGACGGTGTGAATTTTGAAATAGCCTCTATCGTATCACTCATGCCTACGGCAGCCGGTCCGTTTATACCGGATGCTTTCACCAATACCAAAGACGGAAGAGGGATCACGTGGGGGATTTCACATATTACCAACGCCACAGACTGGGATCACAACCATGCCGTATTGATGCGATTTGATTGTGATTTAAGTTTGGATGTTCATGATCCTGAAATGAAAAAACACAACAATTACTATAAACCGGAATTTTTCTACCAACACGGGTTAAGTAAAAAACAAAAAGACAGGGTGCTCGAGGCGAATGAGAAGCTTAAAAGTAATTAAACGTTGATCAACGTCAGGAGGAAATAAGCACGTTTTTCCGGAAAGTATAATTATACACCAGCCTGTCACCGGTGGGGCGGGCGGGTATTGCAGGCGTCGGATACGGCGATATCAAATTTAACCATAAAACAATAGCGAAATCGCCAAAAAAATTCGTTATTGGAATCGAAGTAAAAATTGATGAGCCTGCCTTCAGGTCGTTTTTATCCTTAACAAATTTTCGAATTAAAACTAACCCACAGCCCGACACCTATGAAAGAAACCATTCATTCCACATTGCAATTAATCAGGCTGGCAGAAAAGCTGAAATTTGAACTGCGCCACAGCTGGCTTTCCAATGGCCGTCGCGAAAGTGTGGCTGAGCACACCTGGCAAATGGCTTTAATGGCTATTTTAATTCATAAATATTTATCACAACCCGTGGATTTGGGAAAAACCTTAAAAATGATCCTGATTCACGACCTGATTGAGGCAGAAGTCGGTGATATCCCTTTTTTCGAGAAAAGTCCCCGCAAAGATGCCAAGCAGAAAATGGAGCAACAGGCCATAGAAAATATAAAAAACCAGCTTAATAGCGAAACCGGCGATGAAATCTATGACCTGTGGTACGAATTTGAAGCATATAACACGCCGGAAGCCAAATTCGCTAAGGCATTGGATAACCTGGAAGTACAAATACAACATAACCTGGCGCAGTTTGAAACCTGGGAAGAAATTGAGTACGATCTGGTATATAATAAAATGGATCAGTATTGCGAGTATGATCCGTTTTTAAAAGAATTGTGCCAGGAGATTAAAGCGGAGGCCGAAGACAAAATGATCAAAGGAGGAATCGACGTACAATCCGTAAAAGCCAGGGCTACGAGACAAAACTCCTGACCAGACCTGAATGCCGTCAAAATCAAAGGCTGTCGTGACCATCTAAAAGAAAAACACACCTAAATGTAGCCTGGCTTACATCTATGGCTTAACTATGACCATTTGTGACACGTAAATTCAAATATAACGCAAGCTTATCTTGAAATTATGAATGGACATAAACTATTTTACCGATTATCACTGCTGATTTTATTTTTAAACCTTACGGTCAATGCCAACGCCCAGACTGATAAAACACTGTATCAAGGTGAGTTTGAAGCTGACAGCTATTTCACGACTTTCGAAGGCTCCTGGAAAATAGTGCAAAAAGATCAGCATGCCTACGTTGTATTGGAAGATAATTTCAAAGCTAAAAAGGCCCCAGACCTGCAGATATTTTTATCAAAGCTGGTGCTTGATGATATTAATGGTAAAAATGCAGCTTCCAAAGGCTCTCCATTGTTGGTGGCAAAACTGGATACCTTCAAAGGCAACGCCAGGTATAAAATTCCAGGCAATCCCGATTTAAGCCTCTACCGCTCTATTATTATTCACTGTGTGCAATACAGCAAGCTATGGGGTGGTGCCAACTTAAAACAGTAAAAGTCAGGCTAACCCCTGATACTGAGCGATTCCAATTGCTCCTGTATTTTTTGAGGGGAAATGGCAAACTCCTGAAACTGGCTTTTCCCCCGGGTGCTATGGCCCAGATAAAAGTATATCCTGGGATCCCTGAATTTTAACAACAGGTAATTTCTTTCTAACTTTTCAAGGGTCAGGTCCTGACCGTTTATGGTATGTCTTACCTCTTTAAAGAACTTCCCGGTTTTTAATAGTTTTTTATATTTTTTATTAAACAGGGTTTCATGGATCACAATGATATTATAAGCATTGAGGTAAAAGGCTTTAATTTCATCTCTCGACTTGTTTTCCAGGCTGATTTTCCCAATATCCTGATAAAGCTGTTGTATTCTGGCCGCCTGTCTCCGTATTTTTTTATAATCAACCTCGCCGTTGGTCACATAGGTCTGTAAAAATCTGTCAGTGTCCAGAAAAAATTTTTCCAGGGAAACCCCATGACAATAACTGGAACAAACAACCAAAAGAGATATCAAAATAGTTCTTTTCATCTGTTTATAATTTATTTTCATTGGTCACATGGAACCTTTAGAATTTGCCATAATCATTTTAGCAAACATATAGGTTTCATATCAGTAAATTTTGCAGGTAGCAAAAAGGTCAATTATTGGGTATGGCTCAAAGGTGTTTTTGAAAATAATATGTATTGGTAAGTATTTACAAGGATTTGCTTGATTCAGAAATAATTAGTCTTTTATATTAAGTGATGAACTTAATTTTTAGGAAGATTTCTTAAAAATATTTATCATATCTCGCAGACAGAGATCTCAAATTTGAGCGTCTGGACAAAAACTCAATGAAACATTACGTGCAATTCATTAAATATACCGCGGGGATTCATGTGCTTATTTTATTATATTAGGCAAAAGGTTGCAAAATGTAACCGGGAGATATACGCGGATGCTATTGGTTATTGTGACCATTCCGGCCTGATTCCAGAAGCAAACCCGACATACTATCTCCCGATCATCTAAACGATATGATGGGTATAAAACTTTATGGTATCAACCTGCTCTTTGCGCTGCCGTTGCTGGTCTTTGATGGCTGCGATCGATCTGAGAGCCAGCTATCACAAGATAAAAGCTGTCCTTTTGATGCTTCCGCAATTTCGGTTAAAATCAATTGCGGTTATTTGGAGGTCCCTGAAAACAGGGCCAACCCCAATGGCCGTAAAATTGAAATCGCATATGCTGTCATTAAGAGTAAAGACCGACATGCGGGGCTGGACCCGGTAGTATATTTAATGGGTGGGCCAGGTGGTTCCAGCCTGAATAATATTCGATACTGGTCCAGGCACGCCATTGTGGAAAAACGGGATATGATACTGGTCGACCAAAGGGGCACCGGATTCTCCCGGCCCAACCTCTGTCCTCAAGTTGGTTTGGAAACCGTCAATGTAATGGCTGAAGATTTTTCTCCGGAGGAAGAGTATAAAAGGCTAAGTAAATTGGCGATGGACTGCAAAACTTCCCTCATTGCCTCCGGAATTGATTTGGGATCCTTTAACAGCAAAGAAAATGCGGCAGATCTGGAGGAATTACGAATACACCTGGGGCATGAAAAGTGGAACCTGTACGGAGGCTCTTACGGAACGAGGCTGGCACTCACCATGATGAGAGATTATCCCGATGGCATTCGAAGTGTCATACTATCCGGCCCCTTCCCTCCTAACGCCAACATGTATGCCGAATTGATCCCCAACTTTGACCAATCACTTAGCAAATTCTTTCGGGTATGCCAGGAAAATCCGGCCTGTCATAACAAATATCCCGGATTACAGGATAAATTCAGGAAGATTATCCCCCAGCTGATTGACAAACCGGTAACTTTTGAATACCAGGGGCAGCCATTTGTCATTAATGCGCAAGACGCTCTTTTAATTATCCATCAACTGCTATATAGCAGAAATACCTTAGGCCAGGTGCCAGGATTTATCGAAGCATTGAAAAGCAAAGACCAGGAAGTTATTTCCAAAGCTTTAAAACCTTTATTACAACGGTCTGGAGCCATTGATATGGGCATGTATTTTTCCGTACAGGCTTTCGACGAATTACCCTTTAACGGGGCCAGCGAATATGCGCAATCCCTGGAGGAATTGGATGATTATAAGCCGGGGTTGGCATTTTTCAACTCCGATGTCAGGATTTTGCCCGAGTGGCATGATGCAAGGGCAGATGAAACAGAAAATTTGCCGGTGGAAAGCGACATTCCGACTTTAATTTTGGTTGGGCAACTGGACCCGGTGACACCGCCGTCCTACGCCGCACTGACGGCTGCTACGCTTCCCAACAGCTATTTGTACGAGTTCCCCCTGATGTCGCACAATTTATTCTCTTATTGCCCTACGGAGGTGTTTTTGACCTTCCTGGACAATCCTTTTTCACCACCCGAATCATCCTGTACAAAGCGACTGCCCCATATAAAATTCAAGTAGTTTAAAAGCTGTCACAGCCTACACATTTTTGCTACTTTTTTAGCAAAAAATAACCCTGACCTTTGTACCTTTAAGTCGTCTTTCACCAAGTGAAAATGTCGGGAATGGAAAAATATCAAAAGCTGTTTATCTATGTTTTTTCCCTGATAATAGTTTATTATTTCATTACCCGGATTCCCGTTTTTCCAGAACAAATTTCGGCTGTTCCTACCAAAAAGATTATCAAAGCTTTCATTGGATTAGCCATGGGAGCCGGGGCGCTTTGGATATACCTCAAAAAGGACACTTCTTCAAACAGTAAGGTATCAAAAATAAAACATAGGAAAAGATGGATGTAGAAAGCCTATCCCGTTTGCAGTTTGCCTTTACAGCAATGTTCCACTATATTTTCCCTCCTTTTAGCATTGGCATGGGACTGCTGTTGGTAATCTATGAAAGCTTATTTCTAATTACTAAAAAAAAGATCTATGAAACCATCACCAGGTTTTGGATCAAGATCTTTGCCGCTAATTTCTCTGTCGGTGTTGCCACGGGCATCGTCCTGGAATTTGAATTCGGAACCAACTGGGCTACTTATTCCCGGTTTGTGGGCGATGTATTCGGATCACCTTTGGCTGCCGAGGGTATATTTGCCTTCTTCCTGGAGTCAGGATTCCTGGCGGTATTATTATTTGGATGGGACAAAGTGAAGCCCGGTGTACATTTATTTGCCACCATCATGGTGGCACTGGGTTCAATCATGTCAGGCTTCTGGATTATTGTAGCCAATTCCTGGCAACAAACCCCGGTGGCCTATGAACTGGTACAGGATGCCGGCGGTTTTACGCGGGCTGCTATCACTGATTTCTGGGCAATGGTATTCAATCCCTCCACTGCCAGCAGATTTACACATACCATCTTAGGTGCCTTCATCCAGGGTGCATTTTTAATATTGAGTGTATCGGCCTATTATTTTATCAAAGGTGTCCATCTTGAGTTTGCCAGGAAATCATTTGTTATTGCCCTGATGGTGGCCACGATTACCTCACTGGCACAGCCCATTGCCGGCCACTACAGTGCCCATGTTGCCTATGAATATCAACCAGCAAAAATGGCTGCTTTTGAAGGGCTCTATGAAACACAGAAAAATGCACCGCTATATCTTATCGGGATTACAGATGAGACATCAAAGGAAACCAAAGGCATCAAAATACCGGGCGCTTTAAGTTATTTACTTGGCTGGCGCACAGACTTTGAAGTAAAAGGGTTGGATCAGTTTGACGCCAAGGATCATCCCCCCGTCAACGCAGTATTTCAAAGTTACCATATTATGATTATGCTGGGAAGTTTTTTTGTGGGGCTAACCTTATTTAGTTTGTTCCTCTTATGGAGAGGCAAGCTGTTCGACCAAAAATGGCTCTTAAAAATTTATGTTGCATCGGTGGCATTGCCGGTCATTGCCAACCAGGCCGGTTGGTATTCCGCCGAAAGAGGCAGACAACCCTGGCTGGTATACGGGCTTTTGAGAACGGAAGATGGTGTTTCCAAGTCTATTGTCGCCAGTGAAGTACTGACATCATTAATTTTATTTGGCATCATCTATCTACTGCTGTTTTTTGCCTGGATTTACATTCTCGACAAAGAGATAAAACACGGCCCAGGCTCCTTAAAACAACTGGAAACCAATTACCCTGACAGGCAGGAACGCATAGATATCATTACCAGAAAACAAAAAGATTAAAATTGTCATAAAAATGGATTACAATATATTATGGTTTATAATCATTGGTTTTTTGCTGACAGGATATGCCATACTGGACGGTTTTGATCTCGGTGTGGGTGCCTTGCATTTAATGACAAAAAATGACCATGATCGACGTATCATGCTTAATTCTATTGGCCCGGTGTGGGACGGCAATGAAGTATGGCTGGTAACCGCCGGCGGCGCGTTGTTTGCGGCCTTTCCCCATGTCTATGCCACGGCATTTTCCGGTTTTTATCTGCCCTTTATGTTGTTGTTATTTGCCCTGATTTTCAGAGCGGTCTCCATAGAATTCCGTAGCAAAGAAGATCTTAAAAGCTGGCGCAGCTTTTGGGATTGGGCTTTTTCAGTAGGATCTATCATCGCTGCCCTGTTGTTTGGCGTAGCGATAGGCAATGTGATCATGGGATTTGAGATTGGTAGCGATAAAGAATACCAAGGCAGTTTTTTAGACCTGATTACACCATATACTTTATTAACAGGGCTCTTTAACCTGGCTATGTTTACAATGCATGGCGGCATTTACTTGCTTTTAAAAACGGAAAACCCCTTAAGAGAAAAGATTAAAAAATGGGTAAAGAGGGCCTATGTGGTTTTTGTAACACTTTATGCGCTCACTACTGCCGTTACAATCTATCTAAGACCGACTATGCTGGCCAATTTTTCCTTTGGCACGATTCAAAGTGAAGGGCCGCAACACCCGCTGATTACCACACACCAATTGACTATCTCGGTAATTGCCTGGATAATCGTTTTGCTGAATGTGTTGGCTATTTTAAATATTCCCAGAACCCTGGCAAAAGATCGACCACTGCATACTTTTGCATCTTCCGCATTAATGATGATAGCTATTATATTATTTTTCGCCCTGGGGCTATTCCCCAATATGATGATTTCGACCCTTGACCCGGCATTTAACCTCGACATCTATAACGCATCTTCCTCGAATTATACACTGAAAACCATGTTTACGCTGACCTGCATCGGATTGCCTTTTGTGTTGGGTTACACAGCACTGATCTACTGGACCTATCGTGGCGTGACGAAGTTAGGAGAAGATTCCTATTAAAGGGTGATTTTTTTATGGCTTAGGTTTTTGATTTTTACATCGTCCAGGTTTAGCAACAGCAACGTTTATCAAAAGCACAGTGCCGCGCGTCGAATAGGCGCACTAGATAACAGTGTTTGCGATCATTTTTAAACCTGGTACGATGTATATTACTCGCTGACACTCAATTCCTCCGGAATAAATTGAATCAACTTATGAAATATCTCGGTATTTTCGTAAATACCGGAAAACAGTTCACTTCCCGGACCATGCGCAAAAACCGGAATTAAAGTAGTAGAATGGCCCGAAGTAGAAAAAGAGGGGGTTATATTATTATAATCACTTTTCTTGTTCCCCTGTTCATCGGTCTCCACTGTTGAGGCCAGCGTAAAGCCGCCGGTTTCATGATCGGCCGTCACCACAATCAGCGTATTTTCGTTTTCTTTAGCAAAGTCCAAAACGACACCGAGGGTTTTATCAAAATCAATTACTTCGCCAATAAGGTAATCGGCATCATTGTCATGTCCACCCCAATCAATTTGCGAACCTTCAACCATCAGGAAGAAGCCTTGTTCAGATTGTGATAAATACGACAATGCCTGCGAGGTGGCTTCGGGTAAAAAGTCTCCCCTGCCCTCTACCATTTTAGGCATGCCGTCCTCGGCCAACAAATAGCCATATTTTTTGTCGGGAGATAAAGCTTTCTGCAAATCCAAACTTGCGGTATCAATCTCGAAGCCACTTTCCCTAAGTTTCCCTAAATAATCTACTTCATCACTCCTGCTATTAAAAAACTTCAATCCTCCACCTGCAAAGTAGTCCACACCCGACGCGGGCAACCAGGCAGCAATCTCCTCCTGCATCTTTCGAAGTTTTACATGTGCAAAAAAGGAAGCCGGCGTGGCATGGGTGATAGACGAAGTCGCCACAAGCCCGGTCTTCATACCAATTTCGGAAACTATTTCAACAATAGTTTTTTGTGCCAGGGTATCGGGATCTACTCCAATAGCGCCATTGTATGTCTTGACACCTGTAGAAAACGCAGTGGCCCCGGCAGCCGAGTCTGTGATCTTATGAGAAGATGACGAGGTTTTGATTAATCCTACGGTCTCAAACCTTTGAAAATTCGGAATCCCGTCCTGGTAATAAAATGCTGATGATACCTGAGACAGCCCCATACCATCGCCAATCAGGAGGATAATGTTTTTTGCCGCAGGCGCCATGGCTTTTTCCTGGGCTTCAGATCTTATACCGCTTATGGCGATTAATAGCAGTACGGCCGCTAAAATTAGGGTTGGTTTTTTTTCTCTCATTGTTTTTTAAGGTAAATCCAATCATCATTACACGATCAAAACCAGGAAATGATTAGAATCAGGTGTCGATGACTTTCGGGCAAATATATCTATCGTTTCATTATGGAAAAACAGGTTCTTCTGTTTTTTACGGCCAGATGATTAAAATCTCAGCAGAAATATCCTAAATTATTTTCCCGAAGATCTGTTTTTTTAGTGTTATCGGGACTTATAAGGTCCGAATTTATCGCGCACGTGCAGGGAGGCCAAGGTGTCATCCAGGACAAAAGTATAATATTCATCTCCCCCGGGCATTACTCTTATCATAATGTGTCCCTCCATACTTCTATAGGCATTTGTAAACCAGGGACCCAAAGTGACTTTTGTCTCGTCGTGAATGTTGGTAGCAAAAATATCCCGCCCACCCTGGTATAATGACTTTGAAATCAATCTTTCATAGACTTCCTGCCCCGGATGGTCCGAGCACCAGGATTGCTGAACTATTACTGCAGGCGCCAGCGCTTTCACAAAATTCTCATTGGTTGCATCCCTGTTGCCATGGTGATTGAGGGTGGTTACTTCTACCTCGCCCACCACATTAGCTACCGGAGTTTCTACATCAAACCACCGGGGCTTCCCGTAACCCTGTAGTCCGGTCATATCACCTCCCGTAAAATAGTCGAACTTTCCATAAGATATTTTAATAGCCAGGCTCAATGGATTTTCATTAAAATTGCCCTTTTCGTTCAATACTGAATCTCTGGAAAAATATTCAAAGATGTCATTGCCACGCCCTTTCCAGATTGAACCATTGTTTTTGACATTGCGAACAGCAAAATCCGGATATTTTTGTGCATTGTTTAAAAGGATTATTTGATCACTTCTACCCGGTTTAAGCGCTTCTACTTTGAGGCCATTTGTCTTGGATTGATACTCAATAAATTTTAAATAGTTTTGAAACGTCTGGTTTTCTTTATACCGGGTTTTTAAATCTACCGGATAATCATAATCAGGGGCATTTCTATCGATCAAGGTTTTTATTGGTATATACTCGCCCACTTCAGTGATGCCCGTCAATTGATATTTTCCACTGTTTGATGGTTTTACGCCTGGCCTTACAAGTCCATAATGATCCGAATGAAAATGGGATATAAGAGCATAATCAATCCGCGGTACGCTACCTTCGGGAAAGACCTGATTAATGTAATTTATGATCCATTGTCCTGCGGTCAGCGAATCGGATGGATGCAATCCGGAGGCCTTTAACGGTTTATATTTCTCATTGAAATTTCCGGCGTCCATATCACCACAATCAAATAACATGGAAGTACCGTCAGGCAATATAAAAAAAGCAGCGTCTCCTGCCCCCGTATTGATATGGTGAATATCGAGGTAGCCCGGTTTCCACGGCAATAATTTGTCGAAAGCTTTACCCTCCGGTTTTTTGTTTGTTTCATTCTTAAAAGCTGACTGGCAAACAAACAGATATACCAGCACACTTAACATATAATATTTCATACCTACTCTATTTGATTAAATAGCGCTCCTGGTTTTCGGAGCACTATTCAAAACGTTCTAATAATTCGAAACTATCAATACCCGGGGTTTTGGCCCAGAAGCGTTGGATCATTCATGGTATCAACTGCCGACTGTGGTATCGGATATACCAACTGAGCTTCTGAAACCGTAAACACAGTGGTGCTGGCGTTCATTACCTCAATGGCCCGACCGGTTCTTACCAGGTCAAACCAGCGATGGTTCTCCGAGACAAATTCATGTCTTCTTTCTGCCAGTATAGCTTCACTTAAGCTGGCCTGATCGGGCAGATCTGAGGAGGTAAGACTTGCCAAACCGGCCCTGTTCCTTACCTGATTTAATAAATCAAATGCCTCTCCATCGGCAACGTATGATTGCATGTTCAATGCCTCCGAAAGCATTAGCAAAATATCGGCATATCTGAGCACGATAATATTCACGTCAGAATCCCGATTATTTGAAGGTGGCGCGATTAATTTGGATGCATATTTAATAGTACCCAAATCCCCAATAGAGATGTCTCTGCGAACATCTCCGTCTTCAAATGAAGCGTATAAATCGTTTGTAGGGATGTTCTCTCCTTTTTGCTCACCGACTCCTCCTAATAGTACTTCTCCGGAGCCAACAGGAGCTACCAAATTAGGGTATGGACTACCTTCACCATTTCCGGCCTGAAATTGGATTTCAAAAATTGACTCATCACTGTTTTCATTGTCCAGACCGAAGTTGTCCTCGTATGCAGCAAGCAGCGTATATCCTGTAACAGCTCTCAAGGCATTGATGGCTTCGCTCGTATTCCCTAATGTCAAATGCACCTTGCCCAGCAATCCATTAGCAGCCCCTTTGGTAGCTCTACCTTCCTCATTAGCAGCTGGCAAAACGTTGACGGCATCTGTCAAATCAGTAATTATCTGGCTATAAACCTCATTAACAGATGATTTCCCTACGGAAAATGCATCGAAGGAATTGGAAAAAGTAGTAGTCACCAATGGAATTCCGCCCCAAATTCTGACGGAATTAAAATAAACCAAAGCCCTGATAAACTTTAACTCCCCCTTTAAAACATTATTTCTCTCTGAACTTAAGTCCTCAATTTCGTCTATGCGGTCAAGAACGATGTTACACCTTGAGATTGTTTCGTAGGTGTCGTTCCAGCACCGTTCAATCACTGAATTGGAAGCGCTCAACGAAAACAGGTCAAACTCGCCGAATACGCCGCCACTGTTAGTTGGACTCTCAACGGTCGCATTATCGGATCTGATTTCCATAAAAAACATATAATTTTGTCCATACAATCCCTGAGATTGCAATCCATCATACGCAGCAACGACCCCCTGCTCAATGTCTGTGGCTTTTTGATAAAAATTATCGGCGGTAACCTCAGAGACCGGCGCCAAATCCAACTCACTATGACATGCCGTCATTAAGGATCCTAATATTAATATTGTACCAATTATTTTTTTCATGAGTCTTGATTTTAGAAGGTTAAATTAACACCAAATACAAAGGATTTTTCACGGGCATATCCTTCCCGTACGACGCCTGCTCTCAATGGATTGGAAGAGGTTGCTTCCGGATTAAAACCACGGTAATCAGTGGAAGTAATCGGATCTTTGGCTGTAAAATAAAATCTGCCCGATTGAAGACCTATTTTTCCCGCCAAATCTACTGGCAGACTATAGCCCAGGGTAATATTTCTCACTCGTACAAACGACGCATCATCGTGTAAAATATCTGTTTCCCGCCAGAAACCATTGTCTTTAGGAACAGGATTGGCCCTGGCATATTTTGGGTTTGGATTATCTGGTGTATACCGGTTATCGAAGTAATCCTGGGCACCGTTCCCCCAACCTTCCGGGTTATATAAATTGACGCTGACCTGTCTGTTATGCAAAATCACACCTTGTACACTTTGCAGCAGGAAGCTCAAATCAAACCCTTTGAATACTACGTTTGTTGAAAAACCAGCCGTATAGTCAGGCCAAAAGCTTCCCAATACAACCCGGTCGTCAGAATTGATTTGTCCATCGCCATTAGAATCCCTATATATATAATCACCAATGGTAGCAGAAGATAAATGAGGGGTATTGTCCAATTGTTCCTGGCTTAAAAAGATGCCATCAGTTCGATATCCGTAATGTGCGCCAATCTCACCGCCAACAACTGTAATGCTACGCCCCCCGGAAATAAGCTGATCTTGCCCCGGACCCAATTCGAGGACTTCATTCTTGTTTGACGCCACGTTAAAGGAATGGGAGATCTGAAAATCACCCAGTTCATATCTCCCGTTAATGGACAACTCTACACCGGCATTTCGAACGCGCCCTATATTTTGTAGTGAGTTCACAAATCCCGAATGTGCAGGAACCGGTACATTAAGCAACATATCTTTGGTAGTGGCACGATAATAATCTACACCCACCAGCAGTTTTCCTTCAAAAAAATCAACATCTAAGCCAACGTCAAACATTTGTGTCTGCTCCCAGGACAAATCCTCATTTGGAGAGGTCGTCGGTGCCAGGCCAGATTGTAGCGAACCTCCTAAAATAGCATTACTTGTTCCCAGCAAGGCCTGAGACCCGTAATTCCCTATCAGGTTGTTTCCTGTCAAACCCCAGCTTGCCCTTAATTTCAGGTCCGAGATCAGGCCATTATCGGGGAAAAAATTTTCGGAAGAAACCCTCCATCCTGCGGACACCGACGGAAACATGGCCCATTTATTATTGGCCCCGAATCTCGAAGATCCATCCCGCCGAATTGACGCCATCAATAAATATTTATCATCAAAGGCATAATTCGCGCGTAAAATATATGAGATAAGCGTCCATTCTGTTTTTATGGAAGTGCCACCATTCACCACGCCGGCACTAAGCGTAGGTACAACGTCGTTTGGAAAACCTGTGGCTGTTACTCTATTTGATTCCTCGGTTTCCTTTTGAAAGGAATAAACGCCAAGAAGGTTAAGATTATGCCCCCCCTGAAAGTTCCTGGAATAGCGGAGTATAGACTCGGAAATCCAATTGACGGATGTGGCGGTCGATGAAACCCCCGAAGCTACAGTGGGAGCGGGATCCCTGTAAGCCCCGATAAAGGAGGGTCTGTAATAGTTGAACTTCAAGGCACCATAATTTATTCCCAGGGAAGTCTTTGCGGTGAGCCCTTCCATCAGCTCATACTCCAGATAAGTATACCCGTTTAAATTGAGCAGATCCTTGCCTTCGTCAATAAAAGTTGTAAAGGCTACAGGGTTCTCAGCAATGGCCTGGTCAGGTCCAATAGCCGCATTGGCTTGTGTACTTATGGCAATAGTCCCATCGGCATTGTAGGGAGAAAATACCGGCAACATATTAATCATCATCATGATTGGATTATCATGCCAGTCACTTGGCGTCCCATTTTGACTTGAAAACGACGGGGACAAATTTGTACCAAGTTTTAGTTTTTTCGATAGCTCAGTCTCCAGATTCAACCTTAAGGTATATCTTTTAAAATCTGACCCCAAGACGATTCCTTCCTGATCAAAATAGTTGCCTGAAATGTAATAGGTTGTATTTTCCGTGCCACCTGCCGCTGATAGTTGATAGCTCTGGATGGGGGCGCTTCTAAAAATGGCATCCTGCCAATCCGTATCAGTTAGTCCTGTCTCTCCATCCAAATACGGCTGTACGTAATCCGGAATAATAACTTTCTTGGTATTACCTCCCAATGCACCGGCATTGGCCTGTCGTAGATCGTTAGGATCATTCACGGAGTGATTAGCCGGGTCAAGGCTGAGATAATAGTTATTTCTGGCATCGGCGACCAACGTTGCAAAGTCATAGGCACCTGTCAAATCAAGTCTTTTGGAAACACTTTGTGTTCCATAAAAGGCATTAAACTGAAATTTTGGCTTACCGGCCTGACCTTTTTTTGTGGTAACGATTATAACGCCGTTGGAAGCCCTGGAACCATAAATTGCTGCCGAAGCCGCATCTTTCAGTACCTCAATAGACGCGATATCACTAGGACTGATAGTAGACAAAATGTTTGTTGGCACACTTGGCAGGGTCGCTGATTCATTAATATTAGAACCGGTTCTTGGGGACATCGGTATGCCATCGATCACGATCAAAGGATCGGTTCCAGCCGTCAATGTAGCAATTCCTCTTATATTGATCTGCGCACTTTCACCCGGTTGACCTGAATTTTGCACTATTTGGACCCCTGCCAATTGTCCGGTCAACCCATCCTCGAGATTGGTTATGGGTATATCCTTGAATTTGGAGGCCTTGACCGAACCAATAGCCGAGGTAACATTAGCACTTTCCTGCGTACCATAACCCATCACTACCACTTCCTGCAATTGTTCTATATCCGCCTCCATCTGAATATCCACGATCGATCTACCGTTAAAACGCACTTCCTGTGTTTTATAACCCACAATAGATACAATCAATACAGCTTCTTCCGCGACACTAAGCTTGTAATAGCCGTCGAGGTTGGTGGTAGCGCCATTAGTTGTGCCCTTTTCCACGACCGAAACACCAGGTAGTCCCTGCCCGGTTTCATCGGTAATCTTCCCTGAAATTTCAACACTAATCAAAATATCCACCGCCCGTGGCTTTTTCTGCTTGTGATATTTTGAAACAATAATGTTGTTATTAAATTGTCTAAAACCCAGGTTTGACTCTCTTGACAAATCCATTAAGACCTGATATACTGAAGCATCCCGGTATTTGCCCGAAATTTTGATTTTTTCATCAAGTTCTCTTTTGTCGTATGTAAAACTATAATTTGTTATTTTTTCGATCTGCTCAAATACAGAAACCAGATCACTGGATTTAAAGCTGAAACTTGCGTAAGTCTCTTTTACACTGACATTTTTCTGCGCATGCGAAGGACCCGACGCAAGGACCAGCCCGCAAAAAAACAATTGTGTCACTAAGCCATAAAATGAATACATTAGGATCTTATTATATAGTTGTAATGGGTTATTTTTCATATTTTTACTATGTTTTAATGTTGGAAACAGACATTGAAGCCATTCCCCGGTTGAAATGAGATATGTGGTAATGTTAAATTTCTTCCGGGAAAAACTTTGTCAGCAATGCTCCTTGAGCATTGCTGCTTTTTTATAGTCACATTATATCATATATTATTGGGTTAGGTACTTCACATAAATTTTTTTGCCTTCAATTTTGTAGTCAAATTTCATTTTAATGCTCAGGATATTGAGCGCATTTTTTAAATTTTCATTATCGAACTTCGCCGTCAGGTTCCATTTTTGAGGGCTTTGGTTGACAACGGTAATATCGACACCATACCAGCTTTCAAATTTGTTGAACACCGTATTTTCGTCAGCATCTTTAAATACCAGAATGCCGTTTTTCCAGGCGAGGTCAATATCCATGTCAAAACTACGCGTATCCAAAGTCACAGTCTCTTTGCTAAGAACTGCTGCATATCCCGGGTTAAGATAGACGGCCTCTTTTCCGGAGGACAGCGCCACCTTAACTTTACCTTCCATAAGCGATACTGTAATTTCATTTTCGTCAGAGAATGCATTGACATTAAAGGCCGTGCCAATGGCGGTGGTCGTAAGATCTCCGGATTTAACCAGGAAGGGTTTCTTTTCATCTTTGACGACTTCAAAATAAGCTTCACCAATAAGCTCCACTATTCTGATACTATCGCTAAAGTCAGAGGGATATTTAATTTTGCTTTCGGAATTGAGCCAAACATTGGTACCATCGGGAAGCATTATTTGACGTTTAACGCCTTTCGGTGTATCTTTTACCAGCCTGGTAATCCTGGCGATAGGCTTATCCGAACCACCTTGATAAGTGCGGTAAAAGATAAATGATATACCTGCAACAATCACTAATATGGCTGCAATTTTAGCCCAGTACTTCCACGAATAGGTAGTTTCATTAGTAATCGCCTTTACCTTTGTTTCATGTTTTGTTACGATCTTTTTAGATAGATTGTCAAACACCCTCTGCCTGGAATCGCCAATATCAAGATCGCCCTGCACCCAATTCAGGCGAATAAGATTGTATGCTGCTCTGTTAGACTTTTTAGCCTTATACCAGTCCCTTAGTACTTTGATCTCTTTCTTGTCGGCTACCCCCGACAGCTCTTTTGCTATTATATTATTAATATCATTTTTCATAAGTTAGAGGCAGGACGACATTTTTTTAAAAATCCCCTAGTGGCATTTAAAAAAAAAATGAAATTGTTTAAAAGGTCATTGCCGAATGCGGCGGCTGTAAATATCTTTTGGTTCTGAAACGGTCGAGGTTAAAGTCCGGCCGTTCTTCCTCAAAGCAAAAAGAGTAACACGTAAAGCTTCTTTTTCTCCTCGTCGGATGTGGAATCCATATAAGTATGCAGTGTTTCCCGAATTTTTTGTATGGCCGTTCGAAGGTGGTTTTCCACTGTTCGGGGAGATATACCCAAGATTTCAGCAGCTTTTGCATAAGAATGCCCCTCTTCCCGAACGAGCTTAAACACCTCCTTACATTTGTGTGGAAGATTGTCTACGGCATATTGGTATTTTGATTTTAGCTCTTCATAGAGGTAGGCATCTTCGGGTGAAATAATGTAATCCTTTTTGTTCCAGTTCTTTTCAAATTCCACAAAATGAACTTTCGAACTTTTCTTGTAGTAATCGTATGATTTGTTCTTGGTGGCTGTATATAGATACGTTTCCAGGTTTTTAATGCGACCAAAACCCTCCCTTATCTCCCAAAGTTTTAAAAACACGTCCTCCACTATCTCTTCAGCATCCTCATTCCTTCTGGTAATAGATATCGCCACGGAATGCAACCAGGCATAGTAGAGATTAAACAATCCTTCGAAAGCATTCTGATCCGAAGATTCACTCATCCTGGTTAGTAACTTTTGTACGTCTTTCTTCTTTGCAATCAAATTACATCAATTTACTATGCAATGATATGTAATTATCTGAAATCCGGATGGGTTTGTTTGCCCATCTTAATTTAAGAAATTATTAAGGAGTTTTTATCAGAAGCTTATGAAACTGCAAAACACTGAAATATAAGGCCTTTTTTTGTGTTAAGCATTTTACAGGTTTACTTTAGCCCTTTTTAAAAGCGTTCTTCATCTCATCATCAATACCTATTGTTATAATATTCCTCAATTTACTGCCAAAGTCTACTTTATCCCTTGCAAACCCACGTTCAGCTTATAAAGTTTAAAAACCGCCGTTTAATCTCCAAGGGAGTTGCCAATTTATTAATCTCAAAGCCTGCCAGTATCTTCCGGACTTTGAGCAAATTTTATGAAGACCGAGAATAATGAGCTTATGAGGTCTTCTTCAGCGGCTATTACGGACTATGTCTGATATAAGCTATCAATGATTAAGCCTAAATCCAAATCCCGGGGGGTACAGGCGAGTCTCCCGGCATCGGTGTGAACAATGCTGTGATTTTCTTGTGAATTAATTTATATTGTATAATTCAGTCCTTAAATTGATGAAAAGAGTTATTTTTTTTGCCTTAATACTGATCTCTGAGCTAGCACCCGGGCAGAAGCATACCGGTGTTTATTTAATTTTTAATGTCGAAATCTCGCAGTGTCAGAACAGGTTTAAAGTATTCAATGGAGAAACTGAATTTTGTCTGTCAAATGAATCGGCCATTAAATTTGAAGATTTTGCAGGCGTCAGCGATATTTATTTTCACCCTACCCTACAAAAAAGATCAATAGACATTTATCTTACCGATAAGGGCTCAAAGCGGCTTGAAACGATTATTTCGAAACTTGGCTACCGGGAAATAGCCCTTGTCGTTAATGGTAGATTGGTTACGGTTATAAACATTACTGGCCCCTCCAATACAAAATCCATCCTGATCTGGGACCGGTATGATACAAATACATTGAGTTGGCTTCACAAAAGCCTGATTAAAAACCTTCCTACCTCCGGTGACAATTTAAAACTAAAACAACAATAAAGATAAGGCCATTTGATATACCCATTTATTCATTTCGCAGCGAATCGGCGGGATTGATAGTAGCTGCTTTCAAAGATTGTCCTCCTACAATTAAAAATGCAATTGCCAACACCACCACGCCAGGTATTCCAAATAGCCACCATTGCACGTCAATACGGTAGGCAAACGCCGCCAGCCATTCAGAGATGAAGTAATTGGCAACAGGGATAGCAATAACAAAGGCTATGGCTATTAATTTCCCAAAATCCTTGGTAAGCAATATTAAAATATTGGAGATAGAGGCACCCAGTACTTTCCGGATCCCAATTTCTTTGGTGCGGCTTTCGGCATTAAACATAGCCAGCCCCAATATACCAACGCATGAAATACTAATCGCCAGCAGCGCAAATAAACCAATGGTGCTTGCAAATTTCTCTTCTTGTCTGTACATAGCGTCAAACCACTCGTCGTAGAACTCGTATTTTAAGGCATAGTCAGGCAGTACTTTCTTCCATTCCGCCAAGATGTTATCCAAACTACCGGAAATATTGTTTCCGGCAAGCCGGATAGAGAGATCGGTACCCGGCATGTGGTCCATCATAAATACGATGCACAAAGGATCAATAGCTTTATGTAAGGAATTGAAATGAAAATCCTTGACTACCCCTACAACTTCAAAGCCTCCTCCGTTATTAAAAGTTTTTCCTTCGAATTCATCCCATTCAAAATACTTGAGGGCAGCCTCGTTAACCAGACAGGTAGCACCCATTTCAGATGGTCGCGGTAGCCGGCCTTTGCTAAGCTCAATGCCAAAAGTTTTAATAAAAACAGAATCAACAGAAATTATCGGGACACTTTTATTCTTTCCCTCTATTCCAGCCCCCCAAAACATATTGATCTGCCCTGGCGCACCATTGGATAGGCTCATATCAAGTATTTCAGGATACTGCGAAAGGTTTCGGATCAACGTTGAGAGCTTCCCCTGGTCACCTTGCTGGAGGTTTGGTATTTGGATACGTAAAAGCTGTTCTTCGGAAAAGCCTGTTTTCTTTTCCTTAACAAATTGAATTTGTCGTTGAATAATAATTAGACAGGCAATTAAACCAATGGAGACCGCGAACTGAAAAGTAGTTAAACCATTTCGAAAACCATGCCCCCCCCTTTTACGAAATATATCTCCCCTGAAAATTTTAACAGGATTAAAAGATGCATATACCAGCGCCGGACTTACCCCGGCGAGTATTCCAAGTGTTAAAATGACCAAAAGCAGAAAAACATTTGTGGGAAATTGCCATAGAATACCGATATCTAATGACCGGTCAAAAACACTTTCATAAAAAGGGAGGCTTAACACCAAGATAGTCATGGCTACTATAAATGACAGGAAAGTCAGCAAAATTGCTTCAGCAAAAAAATGACCATATATATCCCTGCGAAAAGCCCCGAATATTTTTCGAACACCCGTTTCCTTGTTACGCTTACTTTGTCTGGCCATTACCAGGTTGTTGTAATTAATAAATGCCAGGGAAAGAATAATCAGGCCTATGACAGCCAGAATTTGTAAAAGTTTAGGATTACCTTTTTTGGCTCTACTCCCGGTTGTAGCGTCATATAAATACGTTTCCTTCAAAGGCAGTAGGTCCGTTTCCTTCAAATATGGCTCAAATATGCCTGCATTTTTGTTGACCTTGGCAATCAACTGGTCGGGTTTTGATTGTGGGTTAAGCTGCAAGTATACTCTGAAAGGAAATCTTAAGGTAGTAGAATCCGTACAGTCACTGCAATACCTGTGAAACTTAAAATTATCATTTTCGGCATTAACCAATATATCTGCCTGGATACTGGAATTGTCAGGGAAATCCCGGATGACACCCGAAACGATCACCGGGTTCATATGACGTATCACTATTTCTTTACCCATCGGATCTGCCCCCTTAAACAGCATTTGTGCGGCGCTTTCTGTTAATATGGCAGCATGTGTATTTGGAAATGGTTTTTGTGGATTTCCTTTTAAAAACGGGATCGAAAACATTTCAAAAATGGCATTGTCGGTAGACAGAATATTATTCAGATAATAGGCGTCAGTGGCATTGTTGACATCTATTTGGCTCGGTACAATTTGTACCAGGCAAGCATTTTCAATTTCCGGAAAATTATCAGTGACGAGATCTTTCACTCTGTAATCAATGCCACTGCTGTTGTTTTCCTTATCAACTAATCTATAAATAACATCAGCATTGACATGGTAACGATCAAAGGAATATTCTTTAAGGAAAAAAAGCGTAATGGCCAGGCAGATGGACATACCGAAGGCCAGGCCTCCGATGTTGATCAGAAACAGCTTTTTGTTTTTCCACAGGTTTCGCCACCCGATTTTGAAAAAGTAACGTATCATTATCCTCTTGTCATTGTTTGATTTCAAATTTGTAGACTATCTGCTATAATCCCTACTAATTTGCAGCAAACTGAAAATATCTTGCAGGTAACGGTTTTTGTGCCCGGAAACCAGTTTTTTGATCATCATCGCCTCAGGCGCCCGCCGGGAAAAAAAAAAATGGCTTTGACGCTAAACATTTTAGCTGAAAAATATCGAACTTCCTTAACTAAAACCAAATTCGATACGACTGTGGCAATACAAAAGATTTTTTTATCCTGCTTTTTGCTGTTGATAATAACCGGCAGCCAACAAAAGGGACCAACCCCACAATTTCAAAAACAAATATTGGACGATCAGGTGAAGATCGGATATGGCCTGGGAATTGGGGATGTAGACGGTGATGGCAGGGCTGATATATTGCTGGCAGACAAAAAGCAATTTGTTTGGTATCGAAACCCCGACTGGCAACGATTTGTCATGATCGACAACCTGACGGAAAGGGACAACGTCTGTCTTGCCGCCAGAGATATTGATGGAGACGGGAAAGTCGAGGTGGCCGTCGGTGCCCAATGGAATCCAGGAGAAACCAGCGACGAAACCAAATCGGGGACCGTACACTTTTTGATTCGCCCGGAAGATCCAACCCAATTGTGGGAGGCTATCGCACTACACCACGAACCTACTGTACACCGGATGAAGTGGGTGAAAGTTCAGGATACCTACCAGCTGGTTGTACTACCGCTGCATGGAAGAGGGAATCAAAACGGACAAGGCCAAGGTGTAAGGGTGTTGGCTTATCAGGTTCCTGAAAATCCCCGAAAAACCTGGTCTTACACTTTACTGGATCAGGACATGCATCTCACGCACAACCTGGATATTATTTCCGAAAATGATACCGAAGCCATCCTGATTGGAGGCAAAGAAGGCGCTAAAATACTTCGTCAACAAAACGGGCAATGGCTAAAAGAGGAAGATCAGGGCTGGATTATCAAGGACCACGGTTTTGGGGAAATCAGACAACATCAGGGGCTTACCGCAGGAATACAGCCATTACACGGAAACACGCTTGCCATATATAAACCGGGAGGAAAAAGAAAAATATTGACTAACTCACTGAAAGAAGGACACGCGCTGGCGCTGGCAGATCTATTGTCGCTAGGTCAGAATCAGATTGTAGCAGGCTGGAGAAAACCCGATGCAAAACAGGAAACCGGAATCAAACTATTTATTGCCGACGACAAAAACTGGAACAGTTGGCATTCAGTCTGGATCGACCGGAACGGTATGGCTTGCGAGGATCTGAAAGTAGCTGATCTGGATGGTGATGGCAAAAAAGACATTATTGCAGCGGGAAGAAGTACCCATAATCTGGTAATTTACTGGAATCGATCTGATTTCTAGTAGTGTTGATTTTGTAGGAGAACCTTCATGAGAGTTTAACTGTGGGATGGATCGTAAGTCATTCAACCTACCCCTACCCTCTTTTTGCACTTTCCTGCAAAATCATTTCCTTTTCCTGCAAATCATTGGGAATTGAGTGGTCAATAAAGGATATTCCAACAACAAACGTACTCGAAATGTTCAAAAGTCTGCTAAAAATAGCTTACAGAAATACTTTAAGGAATCAAAATTATACTTTGACCAATGCATTTGGACTTGTGTTAGGGATCTCTGCAAGTTTTTACCTGTTGATTCATATACAATATGAGCTATCGTTTGAAAAAAGCTTTGACAGACATCAAAGAATTTTCAGGGCCGCTTCCACCCATTGGGCCAAATCCTCACTTCCTTACGCCACCGAATTAGAAAAGGCCTTTCCTGAAATTGAAAAAACCGGAAGGTTCGGGCAGTATCGGCAAAGTAACATTTTAATTCATGAAGACATTCACATTCCTGTCAAAGAAGGCTTGTATGGTGAACAATCGCTGCTTTCTATTTTCAATTTTGAGTTCATTTATGGCAGTTCCAGGGAGGCATTAACCAGGCCCAATACAATTGTCCTGACCCAAAGTGTCGCAAAAAGACTTTTCAAATCCAATAATCCGGTAGGTAAACAACTCAAAATCGGTGGAATGGGAGATCTGGAGGTAACCGGGGTAATAGCTGATTTACCTTCCAATACGCATTTAAACTTTCATTATCTTATATCACTTCCAACCTTTCTCAATCAGATTTCCGATGACATGCAGCGAAAAAGAGATTGGATGTCGGTATATACCTATGGCCTGATGCGCGAAGGTCAAAGCATTGAGCGTATTCGTAATAGGGATGATCGGTTGTTTGATTTTCTGGTGAAATTTTATGAAGGAATAGCAACAAAGGAGGAAATAAAGCGTGAAGATGCCGGTTTTGAATTTCATCCTATAAAAAGCATTCACCTTCATTCAGATAGAGAACAGGAAATGGGGCAGAATAGCAATGTAGTTTATGTATACATTTTGACAGCGCTGGCTTTTTTAATTATGATTATAGCCTGTTTAAATTTTATTAATCTCTTCACTGTACAGATCATAAAAAGAAGCAGGGAAATTGGCTTAAGAAAAGTAATTGGCGCAAGCCGCAAGCAGGTTTTCTTCCAGTTTTTTGGTGAAGGTTTTCTGATCACCGCAATTTCAGGCTTATTGGCACTGGCAATTTGTTATGTTCTTTTACCCTTTTATAATGAGATTGCTGGGATAAACCTGGTAACAGTCACATTTTTCAAGTGGCAAAACATTCTTGTTCTGATAGCCATTGTATTTGGAATTGTATTACTTTCAACCGGCCTGCCAGCTTTCCTGATTTCCGGTTCCCATCCTATTCATGCTATTAAAGGAGCTAAATTACCCACATCTCCTGTAGTAAAAATCCGAAGAATTCTTGTGACTTTTCAATTTGCCATTGCCATATTCATTATTACTGCGACAATAGTAGTTTTCAAGCAAATGTCTTTTTTACATGATCAGAAGATTGGTTTCGAAAAGGAAAAAGTTATTTCCATTCGGCTTTATGGCAGGTTATGGGAGCATGCCGTATTGAAAAAAGATGTTTTCCGTAATGAACTGATGAAAAAACCCGGTGTAAAAAGTGTTGGTAATGTTTCTCGTTTTTTAGGAAACAATTTAAGTGTTGAAACCTTGCGTCCGACAGCGGCGGACCCTGACATGGACCTCCCGGCCATGCGGTTTATCAGAGGAGATGAAGGTTTTATCCCAACCGTAGGTATTGAATTAACTAAAGGAAGAAACTTTCGGGCCGGGGCTGATACCTCGGTTGTCTTTATAGTGAACGAAAAGTTAGTTGAAGTGTTAGGCATTAAAGACCCGATTGGGGCTGAAGCGGAAAATAGGTGGTCAGGTGCCAAAGGAAAGATTGTCGGGGTGGTTAAAAACTACAATTTTGCTTCTTTGCATTATGACATAGAACCGCTGGTGATAGAATACAGACCGGATTGGGTTGACAATATATTGGTAAGGGTGGACGGTCTCAATACCAAGGAAACGCTGGCATCTATTCAGAAAGAAATTGAAAATATTGCTCCAGGAACAATAATGATCCATAGTTTTTTGGATGATCAATTAAATTTTATGTATCAATCTGAAAATAACCTGAAGCAATTATTTCTTTTATTTTCCATACTTGCGGTGCTGATTGCCTGCCTGGGTCTCATTGCCTTGTCGGTTTATAACAACGAATTGCGAACCAAGGAGATAGGGATTAGGAAATTGCTGGGAGCATCTTTATTTAATATCATTGTTTTACTTTCCAAGGAATATATCTGGCTTATACTGGTTGCTATCGTGGTTACACTTCCCATTGCCAATTATTTTATCACCGAATGGCTGACTAATTTTGCCTACAAAATCGAGCTAAACTGGTGGTTATATGCCATTTCAGGTCTAATGGTTTTGATCATCGCTTTGTTGTCTGTTGGCAGGCAAAGTATCCGGGCCGCATTAATCCCTCCTGCGAAATCTTTGCGCAGTGAATAAGGATTGGCAATTTCCTTTTTTTGTTAACAAGAGAACCCAACAAATTTGACCGTCAAAGCTCTCCAATATCCTCATACCATAATTCCGGTTTTTCGGCAATAAATTGCTCCATCATTTGAATGCATTCAGGCAGGTTCAAATCGACAACTTCCACCCCGTGGGATTCCATGAATGCCCTCGCCCCCGGGAATGTCACCGATTCACCGACAATGACTTTAGAGATTTTAAATTGTACGATAGTGCCGGCACACATATAACAGGGCATCAAAGTAGAATAAATAACAGTATCTTTGTAGCTACCTATTCTTCCGGCATTATTTAAACAATCCATTTCACCATGCAAAATAGGATTTTGTTCCTGTACCCGTTTATTATGACCGCTCGCCACAATCTGGTTATTCCTTACCAGCACCGAACCGATGGGGATCCCGCCTTCTGACAAGCTTTTTTGCGCCTGGGCTATTGCAGCCCGCATAAATTCATCCATAATACTTTAGTCATTAAAATCTCATACAATAATTACTCAAAATAACTGTTTTCATTGAATTTCAGAACAGGATGAGTATTTATATGCACCAGTCTTTAAACAATATTTGGATTTTTAGGTTTTTTATTTTTACTTTGCAATACAAAGTACTTTTAAAATGGAAAATAAAACACAATATCTTGAAGATATATCGCAAATCAGATCCATGATGGAGCGATCTTCCAGGTTCATCTCTCTCAGCGGCCTGTCCGGTGTTTTTGCCGGGGTATATGCGCTCGCGGGGGCATTTCTAGCCCACCAGATCATTAACCGTGAAATTGGCATTAACTATCAGGCTAAATTTCTAAATTTGTCGTCCGGTCGTCTGGAACAATTGGTAATCATTGCCTTAGCGGTTTTAGCCCTTGCCATTGGAACAGGCATCATACTAACCACACAAAAAGCGCGCAAGAGCGGATTAAAAATCTGGGACAAGACAGCAAAACTTTTAACCATAAATTTGTTGATCCCTTTGGTTACGGGGGGTATTTTGTGTTTAATCTTTTTGCATCACGGTCTGGTTGGTGTGGTAGCCCCCTCTACCCTGATCTTTTATGGATTATCCCTGATTAACGCCAGTAAGTATACCTTTACAGATATTCGATACCTGGGTTTTGCAGAGATTGCCCTTGGTCTTGTCTCTGCATATTATGTGGGATTTGGCCTGTATTTTTGGGCACTTGGATTTGGGATCTTGCATATTTTATATGGCGCCATTATGTACTTTAAATATGAAAGGTGAAAAATTTATTAAACAACTTTAACAAGGCCTTTGAAAACCGGGTCAGACTAGGAATTATGTCAATACTGGTGGTTAATGATTTTGTGGACTTTAACCGGCTCAAGGAACTCCTTGATGTCACCGACGGCAACCTGGCCAGTCACCTGAAGGCACTTGAAAAAGAAAAATACGTAGTGATGAGTAAAGAATTTATTGGCAGGAAACCCAATACCAAATATAAAGTTTCCAACGCCGGCAAAAAGGCCTTTGAAGCACATATCAATGCGCTGGAGAACCTTTTGAAAGGGTCACCATAATTTTTTTGTCCAATCACTTTGCAATACAAAGTACTTTTAAAATAAAAAACGATTATGAAAAAAACAGATGTCTTATTACTGATCTCAACCCTGGTTTTTAGCCTGTTATTTTACCAGCAGAGCCCAGGGGTAAATTACCTGATTTTCAACCTGGTATTAATTTTGGCCGTTTTGGTCAAAAACCCGTTGATTTTCTCCAGCCAATACACCGTTTATGCGGCACTTGGGGCGGTCATTTCCGCCTTAAATATCGTGTGGGTAAACACAACTTTGTCTCTGGTCATGAACTTTTTGTCATTGATCGTTTTTGCTGGCATGACATTAAACCCTAAAAGCTCATTCATTGTGGCATTTATCAATGCCATCTTCTCTTTTCTGGCATCCATCCTCATTAAAATAGTTGAAAAAATTGATCGAAGCATTTATGGCACTTCCCGGAAAAGCAGCGGCAAAACCCTTTCATGGCTTAAATTCGTGACTTTCTCTATTCCCATACTTGTTGCCGGCATATTTTTGATATTATACGCGGCGGCCAATCCGGCTATCAACGATCTCCTGGCCAACTTCAATCTTGATTTCATTTCCTGGGACTGGGTACGGTTTACCTTGCTGGGATTCTTAATTTTATTCGGTTTTTTCCATCAGTCCCATATTGAATCCTTAACCAGTATCGACAGCCGGGCGCCAAACGTACTGAAACGCAAAAAGCCTCGCAGGAAAACCTTTAACATGCTCGCGCTGAAATACGAAATTAAATCCGGCTGGCTCTTATTATTATTGCTAAACCTGTTACTATTTGGTTTTCACATGGTAGACAGCTATTACATTCTGAGGCAAAAATTCGAGGGAACCTTGCAATATTCGGAGTACCTGCACCAGGGTGTCAATACGCTGATCACATCCATTGTTTTGGCCATTCTGGTTATCCTTTATTATTTCAGGGCCAATATTAATTTCTACAAGAATAATAAAAAGGTCAAAAACCTGGCCTACCTGTGGATTTTTCAAAATACACTTTTGGTTTGCACTACTGTTTATAAAAATTTCCAGTATGTAGATGAGTATGGTCTCACCTATAAAAGAATTGGGGTATATATCTATCTACTGCTGACTTTTATTGGTTTGATAACTACACTTATCAAAATAAAAGGCATTAAGAGCAACTGGTATTTAATCAGGACCAATAGCTGGATGTTTTATGGTATCTTCATTATTGCCTCATTTTTTAACTGGGACAAGATCATCACAAGACACAATCTCAGTAAAACGGAAAAGATAGATACTATTTATCTCATCAACCTGACCAGCAAGAATTTACCTGAACTCATCGCCATGAAAAATAAAGGCGTGGTATATCTGAATGACAGGGAAAAAAGTCTTATTGACCGGAAAAGGCGCCTTTTTCTTGAAAAAATGGAAAAAAAGCAGTGGCCTTCCTGGAATTATCAGGATCAAATTATTCACAACGAAATAAGATAGATCATGAACAATCAATTGAAATTATTTGACTTTACAGGAAAAATTTTGGTCAACGCTATCTTTCTGGGGCCGATTGCCCTGGTGTTATTTCTTGTGATGCTTTTTATACTTAAGGCCGAAGTCGGGTGGTCTGCGCAAGACTTGTGGTTCATATTATTTTTTGGCAGTCTTATCTGCATTTTCATTAGTTTCGGCGCCTCTATCGTCATTTACAGTGTCCTGGTATTATTGGCGCTACGCAAGCAAGGCACCGTCGTCGATCATTTCAAACGGTTTCTGCCAGTCTTAATCGTTATTTTTCCCCTTGCAGGCAGCGCTATGCTCTTTAGTATTGACGGCTACAGCCCATTCCCCTTAGCCATAATAATCAGCGCTTATCTGACATCGGTCCTGGGGTGGTACTGGTTATCGCGCAGTATCGCTAAAAAACAACATCAATTTAATTTATCATCAAATCAATAGTCATGTATTCAAAAATCAATCATATATCCAAACCTATAAAAGCACTGATGTTAAGCACTTTGCTTAGTTTAATCTTAATGTTTTCGAGGATTTTCCTTACCGGAAATATTACTTACATCTTCTTATCCTGGAATTTGTTTCTTGCCTGGGTACCCCTGGCGCTGGCATTTATGTTGAGAAGGACCTATCACCAGAGCGATCACCCACTTTCAAAAGTGGTGCTCATGCCGTTATTCTCCCTTTGGCTGCTATTCTTTCCCAATGCTCCCTACCTGGTAACCGACCTGGTACACATTAATTATCATTATGGCGCCAGGTATTGGTTTGACCTTGTTCTGATTTATTTGTTTGCTTTCTCTGGGCTTAGCACCGGAATGCTTTCCCTGTATTGGGTACACCAGGTAATCAAAGAAATGTTTAACCAGTTCTGGGGCTGGCTTGCGGTCGCAGGCAGTAGTCTCCTGGCAGGATATGGTGTCTATTTGGGCAGGATTTTACGCTGGAATAGCTGGGATTTATTTACACATCCATTACAGGTGCTGAAAGATAGTACCTTACAAATTCACGATCACACTGCCCAGGCCATTACCCTGGTATTTGGATTACTTTTGTTTTCTATTTATTTTCTTTTCATAAGCCTTCTACAATATAAATATGAACCCTATGGCCATATTCAGCATTAATATTAGCAAAAGTCTGCGAAGCTTCAGGTATGCCTTCAAGGGCTTACTTGAAGTACTTAAAAACGAAAATAACTTCCGGTTTCATATACTCGCCATGTCGATAACACTGGGAATGGGATTTTACTTTTCTGTTACAAAAACAGAATGGCTATTTATTATTCTCTTTATCGGCATGGTAACGATGGCCGAGGTTTTTAACACCGCCATGGAAAAAATGGTCGATTGGCAATCACCGGAGCAAAACCCCCAGGCAGGTAAAATTAAAGATATAGCGGCCGGCGCTGTGTTATTGGCCTCCTGCTCGGCATTTGTTGGCGGCATACTGATTTTTTACAAGTATTTTATGGCATTAATTAATTAAAATTATGAGCGATTTTAAAAGTTGGTATTATTATTTTTTAGGTAATGCCGATCACTTCGATCACATAAATTTTCACAGCGGGGCAGGTTTGGGAAAAACAGAGAAAAAGCTTATCACTTCATCTATCCAACAATTTCAAAAAGGCGAAAACTCCGAAGGGAAACACCTGCTCAATCATGCCAAAAGGTACCGTGAACCCGCCTATGTTGATACCATAAAATTGTTTATCAGGGAAGAACAAACCCATGCGTTGTTATTGGGGAAGTTTATGGAAATAGCCCATATTCCCAAAATCAAAAAGCACTGGCTGGATAGCGCTTTTAGAAAAATCAGAAATCTAATGGGACTGGAACTATCTATTACTGTACTGGTTACTGCAGAAATAGTGGCTGCCTCTTATTATTGTGGCTTAAAAAAAGCCACCTCATCAGGCCTGTTGAAACAGATTTGTAATCGCCTCATAAAAGATGAAGATAAACACCTGGAATTTCAGGCATATACTTTAGCACATATTAATAAAAATAGCTCACAGGGCCTTAAAAGATTAAAATTCATGGGGCATAAGCTATTTCTTGCCGGAACACTTTTATTAGTCTGGTATTATCATGGTAAAGTCTTAAAGGCTGGAAAATATGGGTTCAACACTTTTACGCAACATTGTTTTAAAACCTTCGAACGGGTTTATGCATTAAAGGCCAGTTATGGCCGGGCTTTGGTAAGGCAAGGCCGGGATAAAATAGCTGTCACCTGATATTTTTTATTTTTTAAGTACTATCTGGTCGCTATAGATTTATAGCGGCCTTTTTCTTTAGTGATGATTTCTCTTCTGTCGCGTCATGGAATCAAGAACCCTCTCTACTGGTTTTAAACGGCATTGCAGTTATGCAAAATATTATTCGTTATCGTAGCAGTTTAAATCATTCTTTTCTTTGAAACGGCTGATTCTTGAGATCCACCAGTGAACCGGATAAACCGGGATATTTATTTTTGAGTATCTCATATTCAGGGTTAACAGCCTGTTCTCCCCAAATTCCAAGCATTAAATACAATCCTTCCTCATTTTCCGGATATTGGCCCTGATCATCGGTCTTGACGATCCAATCACGTAGGATATCTCTATGATACGCCAGTATTTCCGCATAATCAGGGTTGGACGCCAAATTGTTGATTTCATGAGGATCATTTTTCAGGGAATAAAGTTCTTCCTGCTCTCTTTTATCCCCAAAAAACCTCTCTTGTATTTGGTTTAGTTCGCCTTGCTTGAAAAGCTTTCTGAACACTTTTGTCATTTCCCACGCATCCCTGTAATTTGGTTGCATGGCAGGACGGTCGGTCTTAAAATTTTTCACGTATTTATAGCGCTCGGTCCGGACGGATCGAATTCGATCAATGGTAAAGTCACATCTGTCTCGCGCTGAAATAACAAATTCTCTTGATTTATAATCCTCATCAAATAAATTTTTCCCTTCAAAATAGCCGGGGGGGTCTATTCCTGCCACAGCTAGCGAGCTGGCTCCAATATCAAACCCACTTACCAATCCATTCCGCACGTTATCCCCCTTCAGCAATCGCGTATTTCCACTCCAGTAGGCAATCAAAGGCACTTTAATACCTCCTTCGTATAAAAATTGCTTATGTCTTGGAAACCGCATACCATGATCTGCAAAAAAGAAAATTAGGGTATTCTCTAATAATCCATCCCTTTCAAGCGCTTGAATAATATCGCCCACCTCATCATCTGTAATTTGCAAGGACTCCAGGTAACGCGCCCATTCCTCTATAAGCACCGAATCGCCGGGATAGTAAGGAGGCAACTGGACTTTAGATCTATCAATGGGCAATCTGACATTTTCTCTAAATTTTTTATTAAAAATATGCTTTCCACCTTTCAGTTGGATTTGTCCAAAAAAAGGTTGATTCTTATCCTTCCTGGCATTCCAGTCAATCTTCAACCCCGATTTACCATACAGCGGATGTTCGGCATATGGCCCATCGTAAAGCTTCTTTCGATCATACCAAAAGTTATAATCGTCTTTTCCACTATTAAACGTAAAATAACCGGCTTCTTTGAATAGTTCCGGGATAGTTTTAACAGTGTCTGGTAAAAAAATGGCTGACTCCTGAGTCCGGGAACTGTGGTGATTGTGTAGTCCGGTGGTTGTATGCATCAAGCCTGTTATCATTGCTGATCTGCAGGGTGAACATACCGGCGCCGGCATAATCACGTTATTAAATAAGACACCGTTGCTTGCCAATCGATCAAGGTGGGGAGTACTTACCAATGAATCTCCATAGCAACCCAGGTCCGGTGAGATATCCTCTACATAGATCCACAAAATATTTGGACTTTGCTTTTTTTCCTTAACACATGAAAAAAGCGTTAAGGTGCATAATATTATCAGTAAAATTGCAGCAGGAGTTATTTGTTTCATAATTTCAGCTAAATTGTCATATTTAACTTTCAAGAGCGACACCATCACACCTCCGCTTAGAGTGAAATAAATCTTAATTCGATTATCACATTGTACTACCGTCAATCTAAATGATTGATAGTTTTAATTTGTTGAAATCACCTCTCAAAATGGTGTTTCAAAATGATTAGTCCCTCTTTGTTTTAACCCACACGGCTGACCCAACTTTTTTCAAATGGTTTTACTTTCACAACCATACGTGCGCATCTTTAGATTAAAAACCATAAAAAATTTTGTTGTTTTTTTTATATTTTTCAAGGTACCAAAATAGTTTTAATCCGTTTTAAAAAATCTTCATTATTTGATAAAACGTTGACCATATTACGATGGTAAAAAAAATTTTATCCCGGGGGCTTCTGGTAGCGATCATAGCCAGTATTGGATGGGCAATTTACACCTTTCTGCTTCTTCCCGACCAGGGGCTGCGCCCAATCTATCTGGTTCCTGGCAATGCCGTCTACATTATTGAAACCGAGGAGCCTATCAGTAACTGGGAAACCATTAGCCAAAGTGAGGTTTGGGCCCATTTACAAAGCAATGATTACATTGCCGACCTCACCCACAATGCCAACAGTCTTGACACGCTTTTCAAACATAACAAAATGCTTTTCAAACATAACAAAATGCTTTTCAAGCTTTTAGGATCGAGAGCTCTTGTCATTTCCGCCCACCTGTATAAACGCGATGACTACGACTTTTTGTTTGTAGTTGATTTGCAAAAAGTCAGCAAGCTAACGCAGTTGAAAGACTATCTAAGCGCGGTCCTCAGTAATAACTATAAGGTCAGCAGAAGAACCTATCATGATAAGGAAATCATTGAATTGTATGACAGGGAGAGTAGGGAAACGATCTATATGGCCTTTGTGGAAAACTTGCTGGCGGTTTCCTATACCCATCTGCTGGTTGAGGCCGCTATCGACGAGGTAGCTGAACCGGTTATCGGACGAGATCTTCATTTTATTGAAATCAATAAAAAGGTTGATCAGGACGAAATGTTCCGGCTATTTTTCCAATATAAGTACCTGGACGATTATCTCGGCATTTACATGGAAGATATTAACGAATATGTAAAGTCCTTAAGTGAAACCTTGCTGTTTTCCGGTTTTACCTTTGAACTGGATGCCAACAACCTTTTGATAGCCAATGGTCATACGAATATAAAAAGCGATTCCCTGTCCTACCTGCACGTTTTACAGGCGTCTGGTAAAGGTGAAATATCCATTCCCGAAATAGCCCCGCAAAGGACTGCTTTCTATTTCAGCCTGGGGTTTGACAGCTTCGGGGAATTTTATGAGAATCTGGAAACCTTGCAAAAAAAGGATCCCACGGCATTTGAAGGTTATTCCGAAAACTATCAAAAAATCGAAAAACTGCTAAAAATCGATATTAGAAAACATTTCATTAACTGGATCGATGATGAAATTGCTTTTTTGCAAATGCAAAACTCCGGCTTGGGTACAAAAAATGAATTTGCCCTGGTTCTAAAGGCCAAAGACGGCGATGAAGCACTGGAAAATTTAAACATCATTCTCAAACAAATCAGGAAAAAGACGCCGGTAAGGTTCAAGCAAGTCACTTATAAAGGCTACCCTATCAACTTCATGTCAATAAAGGGATTCTTCAAATTGCTATTAGGTAAATTTTTCGACGACCTTGAAAAGCCTTATTTTACAGTCATCGACGACTATGTAGTTTTCAGTAATCATCCGCAAACCATTAAAAATATTATTAACGATTACAATCTTGAGAACACCCTGTCCCGCTCAGTGGATTTTAAAAGTTTTAAGGATCAATTCGACAATAAATCCAATCTCTTTGCCTACATCAACACGCCCGTTTTGCATCGTAATCTCAAGTCTTGGGTAAACAACGAAACCCGGACAAATCTCGATAGAAACAAAAGATTCATCACCTGTTTTTCACAGATGGGTTTCCAGCTGGTCCCGTCGGGTAATATCTTTGAAAGCAAGCTATTAATCCAATATCAGGATCCGGAGCAATTAGAGCAAAAAATTCAATTTGCCCAGAAACCAGAACAATTGATGCTTGAATCCTTTGGTAAAATACTGGAAGAACCGGTCGATTTTAACCTGTCAAATCAGGTTTTGTTGAATATGGTGGAGGAGGAGGAATTAATAAAAGCCGAAGAAATCAGCCCGGAAGATTTAGACAGTAAAACTTTCAAGGAATATTATGACAGCGGGGAACTAAAAATTGAAGTTCCGCTAAAAGACGGCATGAAGCATGGCACCTATCGCGAGTATCATGCCAATGGAAACATAAAGCTAAAGGGCAAATACAGGAGAGACAGGCAGGTTGGCATTTGGAAAGCCTACGATGAAAATGGTAATACCATTGAAAGAAAACGATTATAAGACTATGCTTCTACCCCGTTCATGCTCATTTGCCCTGTAAATTGTTTAACTTCACATAATAAAGCTATCACCTGGTACGTGAAGGGTTATGTACCGAAAACAAAATCGACTATGAAAAATATTTTTGTCATCGCGCTTTTTTCCTGTCTGTTGGCAATAGAGGGCCTGGCCCAGGAAACGCAAGATAATGCCAATGACACCTGGTTTGTTTGGATAGATGCCACCGCGCAATCCAACGGACAAACTTCCAGAATCGTAAGCAATGAACCCTTTAAAATTACTTGTTGTGTAAAGTCGCCCAAATACCGTAAGCTTTTAAAAAGAGCTGAAAAGTGGATCCAGAAAAATGTTGATGAAAATTACCGTGGGGAGTCTCCACTGGGCAAAATTCAGGATGCTGACCTGGCCTTAACCATGATTAAAGAAGCTACTGAACAAAATGTCCCCGGGACAAAACTGATTAGGGTAGACTATAAAGAAAAATGTAATTAGTCATTCCACGAACGGGATGGTTTTAAGCGCTGTCTTCCGGTTTTACCTGTACTTTGTACTTTCATCGTGTAAAAATCAGGGATGGAATAGGTCAATGTTTGCTACATTCCCACCCGTTATAACTATACTACTCTCAATAGCCCCAAAATAAAATCGATACAATGCACAAAAAAATCCTCCTGCTGCTGGCCTTTTTTCTTACCTATCAGACCTTATCTGCTCAAAATGAAAAAATCCTTGGTGACTGGCATGGGATCGGAGACATCAATGGCACTAAATTGAGGGTAGTCTTTCACATCAATGAGGCTGATGGCCGTCTGGAAGCGACGATGGATAGTCCGGATCAAAATACTTTTGACATTAAAACAGATACAGTTACCTTTTCAAACAATAGATTGATTATTAAAGTAAACAGCATTCTTCTTACCTATCGGGGTGAGTTAAATAGTCAGCAGGAAATTAAAGGTAACATTCTTCAGCGGGGTATCATCAACATACCTGTTACGCTCGGAAGAAAACCATTAGAGGCAGCGGTACCAGAACGTCCACAGGAACCCAAACCACCATTTGATTACCGGGTAGAAACTGTAAATTTCCAAAACCCGCAAGCGGGACATCGTCTGGCCGGCACATTAACTATCCCTGATACACTTGGGCCATACCCGGCCGTTGTATTGATCAGTGGATCCGGGCCGCAGAACAGGGATGAAGAGATTAACGGCCATAAACCATTTTGGGTAATAGCTGATTACCTTACGAGAAGAGGTATGGCTGTACTGAGATACGACGACCGAGGGGTAGGTCAGTCTACCGGCAATTTCCAGGAAGCCACCACCTTCGATTTTGCGGATGATGTAGCAGCAGCAGTTGCCTATCTAAAAAGCAGAAAAGACATCAAAAAAGAAAAAATCGGCTTAATCGGTCACAGTGAAGGCGGTATGATTGCACCGGTGGTTGCCGCCAAAGATAAGACCATCGATTTTATCATTCTGCTGGCTGGAGTCGGTACTACCGGAAGAGAAGTATACGAAACCCAGACAGTGCTTATCGCGAATGCGAAAGGTATTCCGCCGGCATTTGTACAAAAAACCAGTAACGATATCAAAGTCATTATCGACGCGGTTGTAAACCACGAAAACCCCGAAGAATCGGCAGAAGTGATCAGTGATTTTATCAATAGTGAACTGGATCTCTTACCACCGGATCATGTGAAGGCCATTGGTGGCCGGGAGGCTAAAATCAAAGAAAATCTAAGCATTTACAACAACAAATGGATGCGTACATTTCTCAGATTTAATCCCGCTGATTATCTGGTTCAGGTAACATGCCCTGTGCTGGCACTCAACGGCACTTTAGATTTGCAGGTACCCTACGAGGAAAACCTGGCGTCCATAAAAAATGCTCTCACAGCCGGCGGAAACGAGCATTATAAAGTTATGCCGATGGAGGGGTTAAATCACCTGTTTCAACATGCTAAAAAGGGACTCCCCAAAGAATATGGTAAGATTACAGAAACGTTCGCCCCTGAAGCACTCACCATCATCGGCGACTGGATCAGCGAACAAGAATAAAATCGGTTTTATGGCGCCAAATTTCCAGGATTCAATTTCTGTACTTGCACAAGGCTAACAATCAGGTTTTAACGGAAAACTTATATACAGTTTGATGCGAAAAAGTTTCTCCCGGATTTAGCAGGGTTGAAGGAAAACTCGGTTTGTTTGGTGAATCGGGAAAAAACTGGGTTTCCAGACAAAACCCATCTCTTGGTTGATAAACGAGCCCCTCTTTTCCCGGCGCCCCCGAACCCAGGTAGTCGGCCGTATAGAACTGAACGCCGGGCATGGTAGTCAACACCTCCAAACACCGCCTGCTCGCCGGATCGAAAACCTCAGCGGCTTTGATAAGATCGCCGGTTTCGTTATTTAACACAAAATTGTGGTCGTAGCCACGCCCCTGGCTCAACTGCGGATAAGAGGCCCCGATGTCCTTGCCAATCGGCTTTGGACTGGTAAAGTCCATTGGTGTTTTCTTTACTTTCAAATATTCGCCGGTAGGGATTCCCTCTGCAGATTTAGGCGTAAACTTATCGGCGTTGAGCCACAATATATGGTTGGCAATTTCCTGCTTCCGGGATCCCCCAAGATTAAAGTAGGCATGGTTGGTAAGATTAACCACCGTGGGTTTGTCGGTTTTTGCCTCGAAATCAATTACCAGGGCATTATTATCATTTAAGGTATAACACACAGCCACTTCCAGGTTTCCGGGATAACCCTCTTCCCCATCTTCAGAAAAGTAGTCAAGCATCAATTGGTTCCCACGCTTCTCCGCGTTCCAAACCTTCCTGCCAAATCCTGTAGGACCACCGTGAAGTGTATGAACGCCGTTATTTCGACTCAGTCTATATTCCTGCCCATCGATAGAAAACCTCGCTTCAGCAATCCTGTTGGCATATCTTCCTACGATAGCTCCATGGTAGTACTGATCTGCCTGATAGTCGTGAACCGAGTTGTATCCCAGGATCACATCCTCAAAACTCCCTTGTTTATCCGGAACAAAAATTGACACCAGCGCAGCACCGTAATTGGTGACATCGACAGATACCCCTTGATTGTTTTTTAGCGTGAAAAGACCTGTTTCTTTTCCATCTATTTCAGCGATAAAATTCTCTTCCTGAATCATTGAATATAAAACTAAGAACTAAAAACCAAAAACTAAAAATCCGGAGATCAAAAACAAAATTATCCTTCCCTGATCATCATCAAAAACTCACTTAACATCATCGCTGTGGCCCCCCAGACCACATGACCCTGCACGTCATAATATGGCGCCATGAGCCGGTAGCTTCCTCTGACCAGCAATTCTTTCTCCTTCCTGTTTTGATTGTCCAGCAGATGGTCAATACTCACCTCTAATACCTGATCAACCTCGTGCTTATTGGCCACAAATTCAGGGCGATAATCGAGGTAACCTACCACCGGCAGCACCTTGAAATTACTGGCAACAATAACATGTTCTGTCAGGCTGCCCAGCACTTTTACCTGATCTGCCGCTATGCCTACCTCTTCCTCACCTTCCCTCAACGCGGTGGAAATCAAATCCGGATCGCTCTCCTCCATCTTTCCACCGGGAAAACTAATCTGACCACTATGCACGCCGTTGTACTCAGGCCGCTTCATCAATGGTAAAAAAACTTTTCCTTCATGCGGATAGAGTAATAATAAAACACCACCCAGCTTAATAGGTTTTCCATTATTTATCCGAAAATTTTTGGCATCCGCACTTTTAGGCATCATTAACATCTGTGCCTCATGACCAGGTAATGACTGGCTCAGTCGATTTTCCAGCCAAATTACAAATTTTTCAAACTGATCATGCATCCAAAAGGGTATTTATAATTTCCCAAATCTCCAATCAAAGATAATAAATACTTAAGTCCTTGATTTTATTTTCCTGAAAAAACATATTTTAATTAGTTTTGCAAACTTAAATCATATAACACCTATGTCCATATCGGCAAAATATAACCCACTGGAAGTTGAAGATAAATGGTATCAACATTGGATGGAAAAAGGTTTTTTTCACTCCGAGCCAAATCCGGATAAAGAGCCCTATACCATCGTCATCCCCCCTCCTAACGTTACGGGGATATTGCACATGGGTCATATGCTGAATAACACTATCCAGGACGTCTTAATCAGAAAGGCCCGTATGGAGGGTAAGGAAGCCTGCTGGGTGCCTGGTATGGATCATGCTTCTATCGCCACCGAAGCCAAGGTGGTGGCCATGTTAAAAGAAAAGGGCATCAAAAAAAGCGACATATCCAGGCAGGAGTTTATGAAATACTCCTGGGAATGGAAGGAAAAATATGGTGGAATTATCCTGGAGCAATTAAAAAAACTGGGAGCCTCCTGCGATTGGGACCGGACCCGCTTTACCATGGACGACCACTATTACAAGGAAGTAATCCGGGTATTTGTGGACTTGCATAATAAAGGTTACATCTACCGGGGGGTAAGAATGGTCAATTGGGATCCACAGGGACAAACTGCGGTTTCCGACGAAGAGGTTATTTATAAGGAGGTAAACTCCAAACTATACTACGTAAAATATCAGATTGCCGGCACTAATGATGAATGGCTTACCATCGCCACTACCAGGCCGGAAACCATATTGGCCGACACAGCCGTATGCGTAAATCCGGATGATGAACGATTCAAGCACCTGGTAGGAAAACAAGCCATCATCCCTATGGTAAACCGCGAGGTACCTATTATTGCCGACGCCTACGTAGACCCGGAGTATGGAACAGGGTGTTTGAAAGTTACGCCGGCCCACGATCTGAATGACTATGAAATCGGACAAAGACACGGACTGGAAGTAATCGATATTATCGGCGATGACGGCACTTTAAACGAAAAAGCGCAATTTTACATAGGTGAAGATCGCTTTGTTGTCAGAAAGAAGATTGTCAAGGATCTGGAAGAAAAGGGACAGCTGGCTAAGGTCGAAGAAATGATTAATAACGTGGGATTCTCTGAGCGCACAGATGCCGCTATTGAGCCAAAATTGTCTATGCAATGGTTCATGAAAATGGAGGAACTATGCAAGCCCGCGCTGGAAAATGTAGTGAATGGCAAGATAAAATTTCATCCGGCCAAATTTATCAATACCTATAAACACTGGATGGAAAACATCAGGGATTGGTGTATATCCAGACAGCTTTGGTGGGGTCATCGTATTCCGGCCTATTATCTTCCGGATGGCAGCTTTGTGGTCGCCGAGACCCCGGAGGAAGCGCTGGAGCTGGCCCGGGAAAAAGATCCTTCGCTTTCAGCAGAATCACTCAGACAGGAAGAGGATGTGCTGGATACCTGGGCATCATCCTGGTTATGGCCGATTTCAGTATTTAACGGCATAGATGACCCAGACAACGAGGAGATAAAATATTACTACCCAACCAATGACCTGGTGACAGCGCCGGAGATATTATTTTTCTGGGTAGCAAGAATGATCATTTCGGGTTATGAATATAAGCAGGACCTACCTTTCAGGAATGTATATCTGACGGGTATTGTAAGGGACAAGCTAAGAAGGAAAATGTCCAAGTCACTTGGTAACTCCCCGGATCCGCTGGAATTAATCGACAAGTATGGAGCCGACGGAATCCGTACCGGTATGCTATTTAGTTCGCCGGCAGGTAATGATCTGCTGTTTGACGAAAAGCTATGCGAGCAAGGCAGAAACTTTGCCAACAAGATTTGGAATGCCTTCCGACTGATCAAAGGCTGGGAAATCAATGACCAACTGGAAAATCAAAACGAAACCGCAGTGGCATGGTTTGACGCCAGGTTTAACCAGGCGCTGGAAGAAATCGAAAGCTACTTTAAGAATTTCAGGATTTCAGATGCTTTGATGACCACCTACAAATTGGTGTGGGACGACTTTTGCTCGCAATACCTGGAAATGATCAAGCCTGGCTATGAACAGCCTATTGATCAGGCTACATACGACCAGACTATCGGTTACCTGGAGAAGGTTATGAAGATCTTGCATCCCTTCATGCCATTCATTACGGAAGAAATCTGGCATGAGATAAAAGAGAGAACAAATGACGATTGCATTATCGTAGCCGAATGGCCTGAAAAAGGCACTTTTGACGAAGCATTACTCGAGAAGGCGCAGTTAAGTTTCGAGATTATCTCCAGCATCAGAAACATTAAAAATAACAAGCAAATTCCTCAAAAAGAAGCTTTAAAACTTTTGATCAAAACCGGCAATCAGGATGTTTTTGAAGGTTTTTCCGGCATTATTAAAAAGCTGGCCAATGTCAGTGAGATACATTTCACACCGGACAATGTCGACAATGCTCTGAACTTTGTTGTAAAGGGAAATGAATTTTTTCTTCCCATCGATGGCAAGGTAAATGTTGAAAAGGAAATTGAGCAATTAGAGGGTGAGCTGAACTATACCAAAGGTTTTTTAGTATCTGTCAATAAGAAACTGAGTAACGATCGCTTTGTGAACAATGCCCCCGAACAGGTGGTCGTCAATGAAAAGAAGAAAAAAGCCGATGCTGAAGCAAAGATCAAAGCGCTGGAAGAAAGTCTGGCTGCGCTGAAGGCATAACTCCCGAAGAGGTGATGTCCAGTCACCTCCCCCCTGCCACACTGCTGGTCCCTTAATCAATCCTCATTTCATTCTGGCATTCTTTTTGCCCACAAGGTATGTATTGAATTATTAAAGTGTTTAATAACAACACCTGATTTACTGTTACATTTTTTTACCTTGAACTAAAACGCCGGATTTTTTTTAGCCGGTTTTATGGTCCCAAATCAATCTACTTATGAAAACAGCAATTTTTACTTTAACGCTGGTAGCACTTCTTGTCCCAAATCTCACAAAAGCTCAAGCCCTGGAAAAAGACGATTTCCGAAACCTGCTTAAACTGGAAGCGGGATTTCATGGCATAGGGTTGGCTTACAATTTCCAGGTGGGAAGCAATACCAGAATAGACCTGTCTGCAGGCTTGGGAGGTGGCTATCATATAAGCAATACCAAATTCTCTTACCGCTGGGATATTGGTAACCCGGTAATATTTGCCAAGTCCCACATAAAACGATATTACAATCGGCGCAAACGATATAATAAGGGAAAATCCCTTCGCAACAATGCCGGAAATTTCGTGGGGGTCATGCTGAAATACACTTCTTCCACACTTGGCCAACAAAACTTCTTCGATGTAATCTCCGATGGTGCTATTCAGGAAGCCGTAAATTTTAATGTACACTGGGGTATACAACGGCCATTAGGTCGCAAATTTCTTTTCCACCAATATATTGGCATTGGTTATGCACAACGTGTTGGTCTTAGTACATCCGTTGTAATATTTCCGGCCATGGGACTAAAGTTTTCTTATATTTTGGGGAAGCCCGATTATTAAAAAAAAGCAATGACAAATTAACAAAAACCAAAAACTAAAAGCCAGGAGTCTCCGTTGTGGACAAGCCCTGTATTATTTTCATCGTTTTTTTAGATTTGTCCTGGAAGGCCTATGTTAGCTAATCAACAATCAGCCTCTGCTTTACCACATTATTATTCTGGCTAACCATCAAAAAATATACGCCCTTGGAAAGGCCTTCATTGGGTCTGACAATCACGTCCTGACTGAAGGTTTCAGGGCTCATTTTTTCGTCGATAAAACGGTGGCCCAGGGCATCAATAAGTTGTATGGAGATTTTGTTTTCCTGATTTCCGGTTAATACTCTTAAATTTATATTTTCGGCGGAGGTGGGATTGGGGTAAACCATTACTCTCATAGCCTGGCCTGTAAAGGGGTTATTCACACTAACTACCGGAGAGTACTCAAATTGACCGTCAAAATCTACCTGTTTTAACCGGTAAAATGATTTTCCGAAAAGTGGTCTGGTATCTCTGAAACCATAGTTGATAATTTCATTAACTGTTCCGTTTCCATCTACTTCTCCCAGCGTCTCCCACTCAGTACCATCCTCAGATCTTTGTACAAGGAAGAAGTCATTATTTATCTCGCTGGCGGTAGACCAGGTTAGTTCGGTCTGATCTTCTACCAGATTAGCTTCGAAGCTTAATAAATCGACAGGTAAAGGGTTACTGGAGGAACTGGATGAACCAAAGGTGAAAGGGCTAAAGCTCCCTACATTATCTGCGGTAACACTCCCCTCAGTTCCCAGGGTAGGCACAGCGAGCTTTCCAAGATCATCCCAACTGGTTCCATTCCAATGAGCAATTCTCAAATCATTAGCATCATCAATTGAACTTCTGTTAATATCTTTCCAGAAAAAAGTAAGATCGACAGTAAAGCCACCGGTAGCAGAGACATCCCAATACTCCACCAAACTAACATTGTTTAAACCTGATGCACCAAAACTGGTTGTATTAGAAAATGGCTGGTCAAAATATTCAACTGTTACTTCATCAGTTACCGCAGCTCCTTGGAAATCCGACAATGAAAGTGGCGCCCATATACTGCCATCTCCAATTGGAAATTCAAAGGCCGTATTCCCAACTTTTCGTACTGGTCCGTCGACAAAGCTTGCAGCAGTGGCGCCAGTAGTTGAAGAACCGTCATTAAATATTAAGAGACCGGTGGCAGAGGTGTTGACTATTCCATTAGTAAACGTCATAACGCCATGCCCAGGGGCCGGACCACCGGTGGCTCCAGCAATTCTCATCGTAGTACCATTTTGAACGGTTAAAGTGCCGCTGGCTTTATTTACTTCTACAAAATGGAAGGTTTCCTCACCGGCGGTGTTGATGATCAATTGATCGCCAGTGCCATCAATCTGAAGGGTGCCTTGCTGTTCATTGAAGGTTCCACCAGTGTTATTCCAATCACCCCGCAAAATAATTCTGAAGTTCGATGGCGTCGCGGCTAAGGTACCACTCTGTAGGTTTAGATCCCCATCAACCGTAAGGTTTGCCCCTAAAGATGCTATTCCTGTACCAGCAAAAGTTATATCATTGTAAGAATCCGTAGGCTGTTTTATGGTAAAATTGTCAGACCCGGTAAATGATACAGTATTGCCCGTAGCACCAGCTGACAGGGAACCGGTAGACAATAATGTCCCGTCGATGGTCAAACTTGAATTTGCTCCGTTGATCCAGGTACTACTGGCTTGTCCGCTAATATTGCCGTTAACGGTTGTCGATCCCAAATTAGTAACGGTTATGCTTGCACCGAGGGTGAGGAGACCACCGATGGTAGGTCCTGTAATCGTTAAACTGGAACCCGATGGTATTTGTTTGCTTTCATTGGTAATTTGGATGATGCCAGTTGCTGAGAAAGTAATACTTCCTGTCCCACTCAAGGTATTTTGAGGGCTGGTTTCCGACCCGGACAAAGTTATACTACTGCTGGCCAGCGCATCAGTCAACGCGCCATCTACCTGCAGATTACCATTAACTGTAAAATTGCCATCAATTTCCAAAGTTCCGTTAGTCTCAATTGTCAGGTCATTTACTGATGTTACAGCATTTGTAGTAACATCAAATGTAGCGGGAATGATGGCATTGTCGGTCCCTGTTGGTACGTTTCCTCCAAGCCAGGTACTGGGTGTCGTCCATAGCCCATCGCTAATGGCCCTTATGGTATTGGAAACAGTAACATTGGTTGCAAAAGGTGCCGCATCGGCACAGGCTCCAAATTCTGCTACAACGCTAACTACCCCAGTCACATTCACCGTACTTTCATTGGTGATCTGATCCCACAGCACTTCCACTGAGTTGGTGCCGTCACCGGAAGAAAGTGTACCATTGGTAATAGTCCAGCTATAGGTATAACCTGCCATACTTGTGACAGAATAAGTCTCTGTTTCACCTTCAAATGTAGTTGTAGGTCCCGTGATCGCTGTAGGAGCTATGGTATTAATGGTAACATCCAGGGTAACCTGTGTCCCAGAACAACCGGCTGGGGCGCTTTCCGTAACACTAACGCTACCGGCCTGCCCTGTACTTCCCCAATCGACGGTAATGCTGGTTAAATCAACACCAGTATCGACACCGCCATTAATGGTTCCGCCTACAACGACCCAGGTAAATGTATTACCAACCGTTGGTGTACCGCTGACCGAATAAATTTCCTGGCTACTGGTACAAACGCTGGTGCTACCGGTAATACCCGCCGTGACCGGTGGCGTACAAGGTGTGTCATCACCGAAGGCATATTGCGCGGCGAAGGTAGTTAAACCGGTTCTGCTTGCAGTAGTACCTGATGCATTTACATGAGTTCCTTCTACCACCCAGTTACTACCTGCATTTGCTCTGATCAAGAGCCTGGTGTCCGCGTCTACGGAAGGAGCCGGCGCGTTGTTAAAACCACCTCCATTTAAGTCCAGGTCATAATTCGTGATGGCAAAGCCGTTGGCAGCGGTCAAATCCCAGTAACCATCCGGGAAGGTGGTCTCTACAGTGACTGCGCCATCCGTTAAAGAGAGGCCTGCGTTCCCGGGACTTGACTCAACAAATGAAGCAGTAACACTTCCTCCGCTCGTAAAAGTATTAATAGTCAATGTCACGGTCCTGTCATTGCTCGAAGTTCCAATTGGAAAAGTGACTGCCCCACCAGGTAAAGCATTTATAAAGCGTTCAAAAGCCCCGATAATTCTTCCACTGGTGACACTTAAGGTACCGCCATCCGTCGCATCTCCCAAAGTGAGGGTGTTTGCCGCCATGTTAATTGGATCATCGCCCAGGTTAAGTATACCAAGAACCGTAAAGTCAGTACTGCCATTAACAGTGCCACTTGCTTTACTGAGTGTCAGATTATTAAGCGTATTGTCGGTGGGTGCCGAAAAGCTTTGATCTCCGGTACCATCCAATGTTATTGTACCGGTGCCTTCGGTAAAGTTTCCGTTAATTGTGAAATTTCCTGCGATAGTAAGATCATTGTTATTGGCGTTCAGCGTACCGGAGGAAATATTCAGATCACCGTTGACATCCAAATCATTATTTACTGTTAAAGTGTTGGCTCCAGATATCGTCAGGTTGAAATAGGTCATCCCGACAGTGGATTTTATAGGAAAATTTGAAGTGGCTACATATTCTACAGTATTACCAGTTGCCGTCGCAACTAAATTTGCTGAACTCATCATCTGACCTTCCACGGACACATACGAATCGGTGCTATTAGTCCATGTAGGAGTAGGAGATCCTAAACCATTAATATTTCCAGACGATGTAATGCTACCATTATTTGTTACATCGGCAGCCAAACCGAGAGCCAGTAATAGAACATTTCCATTAACTGTAATCACAGCATTTGTTGCAATGGTTTTATTTCCTGAAATAGTCAGGGAGCTAGATCCATTGTTCAAATTAATAGCACCGGATGCTGTTCCATCTATGATAGTACTAATACCTTCTAATTTTAGATTCTGGCCCGAGCCTGCATCATTCCGATATTCCCCGTTGATTGTAAAGTTTCCGTTACAGGTCATCTCCGAAGTCGCTGCGTCCAAAATTCCACCATCCTGAATATCAAGATCGACAATAGTAGCGGCAGCGGTGAGTGTCACCGTGTGTGTATTTTGAATTACCGCATGGTCTGTGTTTGCCGGCCAATCCGTTCCCTGGACCCCGGGGCTTGTATTTCCCCAGGTGGCGCCATCATTCCAATTACCAGTGGCAGCGGAGGTGAAAGTAGTTTGTGCGTTGGTTCCCAATGACCACATCAAAGTCAAAAGGCATATAGTTATCAGGGGTAAAGTTTTCTTCATGTTTCTGGTTTGCTGTCCTAAGCCTCAAAAATAATTATCCTGCGTTAAATTACTTCATATTTTAATATAAAATCATCCAGGTAAGAAATAACTGAATGATTGACGGTTCAGGCTTAAATCCTTTCCAATTTACAATATTTAAGCTTATTATCATAAAAAATTATGACAGGGCCCGTATTCTCTCAAAAGTCCTGCATATTTGTTAAAGAAACTTAAAAAATGGTACAACTGTGAATACGCTCAAATAGGATGGTTTTAACTGACTGATTTTCTGTCGGTTTAAGGGAGACAAGCCATGAAAAAGCTTAAAAATTCTTTGGCTGTTTTCCACCATTTCAGATGTTCGGGGGTGATATAGAAGTCCTGTTTTTCTAGTTGATAGTGCTTTAAAAAAAGCCAGGGGATCGCTTCGAACCTAACATACAAAGCCTGCCAACTCCTCACAAAGACGGAAGGAATGGTCTTGCAATGCAAACCGTTATAAGTAAATCTGACCGGATTAGACTATACGGCTCATACCGCATTAATTGCGACAAATATTCGCAATTTTCCTGAAGATATTGGCAATCTTTTTCTGCTCCTGGGTATTACCCTTCAGTAAGGTGTCCATCAGCCTGATCCTGTTCTGCAATTGTGCAAGCCCTTTTTCTCCGGCATGATGGCTCTCGGGATTGGCGCTAAATTCTATGTAGCTCATAAGTTCCGTAAGAAGTTCCAGAAACTGAGCATTATTGTCTGGGTTGTTGACGTAATTATAAAATTTTTCCAATTCCTCCGGACTGATGGTTTTATCAATAAATTTTTGAAATAATTGTTTAAATTCCTTTTTTGTTTCCATCATCTTTTATGGTTTACAAGACGGCATCCGGTTGTCAGTATAAATCGCAGTTATCAACTTCGAAGGCAATATGCCCGGGATTAACCGTCAACTTTCTTTATCATTTTTTAATTAGTCGTCATAAGCATCGGCATTTTTTAATTACGCCGCCAAAAATCTGTATTACCTGATTTAATGAATACTATAAAATCGGGTCCATTGCATCAAGTCCAATATATTGTCAATGTGTTCCCGGCCGGCAATTGGCAGGATATTAAACGCTTCCGCTTCCGCCGGACTAATCGTGCTGTCAATGAATGGCTGAAATAGTTGAATATGTACTTCTTTTGCTTCCATAGCTTTTGAAAACGCTAGCCAAGATTTTATAATATTTGGACTTCCTTTGCTTAAAATTCCGTCATCGCAGTCATTATTCCAAAGGATTTGCAAGTTTTTTTAGTTAATATTTTGTTAAATGTCAGCGATGCCCATCACAAAACCCCCAAGATATATCTCGAAAAATTAGGCCATAACATTAAAAATGGCTAAATTAAAGGTTTAGGGTCCTGCCCTGAGATTTTTGTGGAAACGAATGAAACCATGGAAGAGGGGAAAGCTTGAAGGGAATTTTATACTATTAAGGGAAACGTACATAGACCAGCACCTAAAATCATAAAACTGACCCCGTAGATGCTATTTTGGTTATATAGCGGGATGGTTGGCAACGCCAAAAAATATTTGGCGGTTGTCAAAGCCGCTTATGTTATTAGAAATAGTATAAGACACTGTGGGTCAACATGCTGCGAAGGATCTGACCTATCATTTTCCCATATTTTAACCTGATTCATGGCATCTTATTGGCCTCGAAATCAGGCAACAGCTATGAATTTGCACGAATGTTATTAAGGAAACGATAAGCTCGGAGGTTTCCTGTCATAGGAGGCCACAGGCTTTAAACAATTAATTAATCTGTAATCCAATTAAAATTCACAATCATGAAAAAGTTAGTAAAAAATTTCATCTTGATGTCTCCGATTCTAGTGTCTCCCCTATTTTTCTCCAGCTGCGCCGACGATCCGGCAGATGACATTCAGCCCATTGTTGCCGACGCAACTGAGGTAACACTTACCGAAGACGAAGAGGCAGAAGACAGATAGGACTTACCGTAAAAGCGGACCGGATATGGTCCGCTTTTTTTACCATTAATTTGACGGCTTAAACCCTGGAAAAATCCAATCGCTATATCCAGGTGATTTTCGTTTTGCCTGTGACCCAAAGCTATTTTGTAATTATCAGGAGAAATGCGTACTTTAGTTTTCATACCAGTTAAATCACAAAAATCGCTATGAAAATTCTCCGGTTAATGATGTGTTTTATTTGCATTTGGGTAACGGTAGTGTTGCACGCTAATACGCATCCATGGGAAAATTTGCCACTACATCAACAGGCAGATGCACTGCATAAAGCCATTCTTAGTCTTGACGAAAAGGCGTATGACTCTATTATATCACTCTCCGAACAGTTAGGGGATATCGCTGAGAAGTTGGAAGACAATACCAACAAAGCGTTTTCACTGCGGCAGCTTGGATGGGCCTATGAAAAAAAGAAAGCGCTAAGTCAAAGCATCCGTTATTATTTTAAAGCGGAAAAAATTTACCAGGAGTTAGATGATAACGGAGGTTTGGGTACGGTATACTTCAACATTGGAAGGATTTTTGCTCGAGCACATAATCATCAGGAGGCTCTAAACTACCTGGTAAAAGCCAAAGAACATTACACATTGGCCAATGAACCCTTTAAAGTCAGCAAGGCATTGTATGAAATGGCCAGGCGGCATACGGACCTGAAAGATCCGGATACTGCCACAGATTTGCTTTATGAGGCGCTTGAAATATGTCCTGATCAGGAGATATCGCATATTTCCATGATCAATAATCGATTGGGGTGGGCTGCCAAAGACAGGAAGGAATATACCAAAGCCCGCGCATTTTATGAAAAATCGTTGTCAGTACTAGGCGACGCCGATAAGTGGATCTGGAAAAAAGGCATCGCTTACAACAACATCGGGGAAACCTACCTCCTGGAAGGACAATATGATAAGGCGGCGATGCCCCTGGAAAAAGCCCTGGCGATTAAAAATAACCATAACAATCCACAATCGTCACTGGAGACCTTAACTTTGCTCGCCAGGCTTGATTACAAGCGTGGCAACATCCATAAAGCTATTGAAAGGTTAGATCAGGGCCTGTCGACTGTTGATACCAAACGGCTGTGTCCAAAGATAGGTCAGGCGCTGGCATTGATCACTGAAATGGCCAACGATCCTGAACACACCCCCCTACCCTATGCCTCTTTCAACCATTATATGAAAATTCAACAACAGCAGTTTCGGGCATTACAAAGTTTGAAAAAAGACCTGGACAAGTCAGCTTCCAGACGACATATCGAGGCCGGAAAGGACCTCCATTTTCAGGACCTGAAAGGCAGTAACTTACAAGCGTCATTGGTAAGTCAAAAAGATACCTACGTAAACATCTTCAGCATTCTGACCATCATCGCTGTTGTTGCCATTTCTTTTGGGCTTAACCATTGGTGGGGCAAAAGAAAGGCCGTAAAAGCGAAAGACAACTTCGTCAGCGAGCAAATGAAAAACTATGATCAGCGTATTCTTCAGATGCTTATCGTAAAAGCAGAATATGAAGAGATCAAGCTCAAATTAAAGAAAGACTTTGGCCTGGACGATAAGGATTTTTCCGTTTAGGCTGTCTGTCAGAGAGCATTTGAGTGCGAAGAGAAGAATGGCGATAACTTCACGTTTATACTGGAATTTGGATCTTTGGCCTGATCTGGCAGAACATATCGTATAATAAGCCGATAATTGATATTATCGGTAAATCAGGCGATAATTGGATAGTAACCGAGGTAAAAGTCCCAGCATCATATCGGAATGAATGCCAGAGAGGTTTGTTTTCTCCTTGAGGTTTAAATCCTTCCACATTTGAAGTCGAAATACCTGAATGTCTATTTTACCTGGTCCCGTAAATGTCCGCAAACGAATTGAAGTAAATCGCAGGGCTCAGCTTCGATGGCTATGGCGATCATGAAAAGTTCATCGGCCCGTAGCAGTGTATTCATCTTGATGGAAAGCTCGCTGAGTCTTTGTTTGCTAATGCCTGTTCTTCTGGCGACGTGAGACTTGTTTACCGCTCTTTTTTCGAGGTATTGCCCCAACCTGGTTAATTGTTTTTCAGTCATGTTATAATCAAGGTTTTATTACAATTTTTAATTATGATCTGCATAATTATATGAATTATTTTGACTAATATAAATAAATTCTTTACTTATTTTTTAGACTGTCAAGATTATCTGTACTTTTATGATTATTAGCTGTATTTCTGTCCATCAACAGCCGTTTTATTCTTGCTATTTCGACCAAATTATGCCTTTTTTTGAGATATGGTGGAGGTTTGAGTGTGGGGTGTGAAGTGCGGGTTTCACTAAGGTTGTACGCGCTGGCAGGCCTGGAAAACCGGGGTCATGGCACTATCAATCCGGCAATGTATTTATATACCAGTGCTGTTGTGATGGCAAACCCAAAACTAAGTAAAGTTCCGATAAGAATGTATTCGGTCAGTTTTCTGTCTTTGGATTTGGAGAGGTCGCCAAAACGGAATACTGATTTGGCGGCAATTAAAAATCCAATAGTCTGCCAATGATTGGTCACCACAAATCCGAATACAAAAAGTCGCTCGAGCATGCCAATATATTTCCCGGCATTCTCAAGGGAATCTTCATTGGGATCTTCTTCCAGTTCCCATTTCGTGATAATCACTTTGATGACTATCGCAGATACCACCGTAACTACAAGAATGGCGGTGATAAGTAATAATATTTCCGGAGCGTAAAGTGCCCTGGTATCTATGGCATAATCTTCATAAATGCCTACCACCATTGCTATTATTAATAAATGGGCTAGCTGGTCAGAAAAAAACAGTATTCGCTCATTGACCTTGTCTTTCAGGTTTAACTTAAGCACATCTATCAACAAGTGTGAAAAGGTGATCACCAATATCCCCAACCAATATTTAGTATTGAATTGCAACGTGACCATCAATGCCAGGGCATGTATAATAGTATGCCAATATAAGTAAGGGGATCGGTGTTTTCTTTCCTTTTTATCTTTGACCCACCGATCGGGTTGCAACACAAAATCTCCTATAATATGGGCCAGGATAAGCTTTATAAAAAGTGGTATCATTGGTTCGCGATTAGTTCTTTATAGCGTTTTTCCATCCGCATTATTTCTTCGTAACCTGCCCTCTTTAAACTTTCGCTAATGACACTTTGGGTTTTCTTTAATTTTTCGGCCAGCACTTGCTGCGTTAGTTCCGGGTGTTCCATAGTAGTTTTAAGGATGGTAGACGTATTGCCTGTCCAAAGGTCCATGGTCAACAAGGCGAGGTCGAGGTATAGGTTTAATTCCAGGTCTATTTCCGGCCATGGTGATCGAATGGCCAACGTGCGTTTTTTCAACCCTTCAAAGCATTCTCCGGAGTTGACAAAGGCGCTTCCGTTGGATTCGGTAATTTTAGTAGCCGGAAAGCTTTTTTCACCGATACCAATCGCCATGCGCGCATCAAGTTGTTTATATTGTTTAATATTGGCCTTTATCAATAAGGCGGCCTGCAAGGCTTCCGAAGGCTTCACCTCCAGTTGAAAGCTGTCACCCCGGTATATTTCCCACGATGCCGGCTCTTGCCCATATCGATTTAAAGTAGCTTTTAAAGTAGCCAGCCATGCGCCATCAAGCACTTTTCTTGAGTTAATGATATCTCCGGTGATAACGCTGGTCATCATTGATTCACAGATTTAATAAATTTCCGGCAATATCGTATAAAAAGGCGATAATTAAAAATATCGTCTTAAAAGACGATAATTGAGAATATCGTCTTAAAAGGCGATAATTTACTAACTAGTCCCAACTAGTCCTCGTTTCTAACGAGGATTCCCTGGTCAAGAGTTTTTAACTCAATTTATTAATCACAAAAGGCCCTATATCTTACAAAAATGCACCCTGGCATTGCAAATGCAAAACCATGGCATCTGCATTGGGCATTCCCTATTCCCCCCCTAAAATGCGGACGATATGAGCCAGGTGTTGATTGAGAAAGGCGTGACTTTTACAAGCAAATTGAACTTTCCTGTGCCAAAGACAACTGGCACCGAAGGAGAACTCCTACCAACACTATTTTACAAAATAATCCTCCGCCTCTTGCCAAGAATTTAATATCTTTGATTCCATACAATTATTTGATAGGGAAGCGCTGGCCGTGGCGGCTTTCTCCATAATTTTTACTATTTTATTAGTCGTAAAACCCCTAACCCTGGCTGTTTATGTACCTGATTTTTGACACCGAAACTACCGGACTACCAAAAAATTACAATGCCCCGATTACTGACCTGGATAACTGGCCGCGGCTTGTACAAATCGCCTGGCAATTGCATGACAGCAAAGGAAAGCTAATTGATGCGCAAAATTTTATTGTGAAGCCCGAGGGGTTTACGATTCCCTATAACTCGGAAAAGGTGCACGGCATTTCCACACAGCGGGCTATGGATGAAGGCCATGACCTGCAAAAGGTTTTATCCACCTTTGCTAGTGACATTGCCCGTTCTGCATTAATCATCGGCCATAATGTCGAATTTGACATCAACATCATGGGGGCGGAATTCATCCGGAAAACAGTCGACAGCAAGCTTTTAGATACCAAAAAGTTAGACACCAAGGAAGTTTCCACCGACTATTGTGCTATCCCCGGCGGCAGGGGTGGAAAATTTAAGTGGCCCACGCTAACCGAATTGCACCAAAAATTATTTAACCAGGGCTTCGAAGATGCCCATGATGCTGCCTATGACGTAGCAGCCACCGCTAAATGTTTTTTTGGTTTGATCCAGGAGAAGGTGGTGACGCCTCTGGAAAATGTCCCGGTCAGCGAAATTGTCTATGAGGCACCTACGCTTGATGCCGCCAATTTTGCCAAGAAGGACACAGCAACACAAGATACCGGAACCGGTGATGTACATAAAAATGTGGTCATTACAAAACCTTTCTGCCACCTGCATCTCCACTCCCAGTACTCGGTGTTGCAGGCGACACCCAATATCAAAGGATTGATCGCCAAGGCAAAAGAAAACAACATGCCGGCCATTGCCCTCACAGATCTCGGTAATATGTACGCCGCATTTAAGTTCGTGAGCGAAGCATTAAAGAATGAAATCAAGCCGGTAGTCGGGTGCGAGTTCTTTCTGGCGGAAGAAAGGCTGAAGTTAAAATTCACCAAAGATCATCCCGATAAGCGCTTTAAGCAGGTATTGCTGGCTAAAAATAAAGAAGGTTATTTAAACCTGGCCAAACTCAGTTCCTTTGGCTACATCGAAGGTTTATATGGCCTTTATCCAAGGATTGATAAGGAATTGGTAAAAAACCATGCAAGGGGACTCATTGCGACCACCGGCGGCTTAGGCGGGGAAATTCCCAATTTAATATTAAACGTCGGAGAGCACCAGGCAGAGGAAGCCTTTCAGTGGTGGCTGGAAGTATTTGGCGAAGATTTTTATATCGAGCTTAACAGGCATGGTTTGGAAGAAGAAAACCGGGTGAATGATGTTTTACTTGGATTTGCCAAAAAATATCAGGTAAAAGTATTTGCCGCCAACGAGGCTTATTACCTTAATAAGGAGGATGCCAATGCCCACGATGTGTTGTTATGTGTAAAAGAAGGAGAATTCAAATCAACCCAGATTGGCAAAGGAAGAGGTTTCCGCTTCGGGTTTCCCAATGATGAATATTTCATGAAAAGCCAGGAGGAAATGAAAACGCTGTTTGCGGATATTCCCGAAGCCATTGAAAATATTTCCGAAATCCTGGATAAAATAGAGTCCTATGAATTGGAGCGGGAAGTGCTGCTACCAAAATTTGAAATACCCGAACAATTTGCTACGGAAGATGACTATTTAAAGCACCTCACCTATGAAGGCGCCCGGAAAAGATACGACACGTTAACCCCTGAAATTACCGACAGGCTTGACTTTGAGCTGGAAACCATCAAAAACACCGGCTACCCCGGCTATTTCCTGATCGTACAGGATTTCACCTCCAAAGCTCGTGAAATGGGTGTGTCAGTGGGGCCTGGCAGGGGTTCCGCAGCCGGTTCAGCAGTTGCCTATTGCATTGGTATCACCAATGTGGATCCGATTGACTACGACCTGCTGTTTGAGCGTTTTTTAAATCCTGACCGTGTTTCCCTGCCCGATATCGATATAGATTTTGATGACGAAGGGCGTGAAAAGGTTATTGACTACGTGATCAATAAATACGGTAAAAACCAGGTAGCCCAAATCATCACTTATGGCACCATGGCAGCCAAGTCTTCCATACGCGATGCCGGCAGAGTTATGGAATTACCACTTTCAGAAACTAACGAATTGGCAAAGCTCGTACCTGAAAGACCGGGTACTACCCTGAGCAAAGCCTTCAAGGAGGTTCCCGAGCTGGATCAGCTGTTGCGGGGCACAGACCTGAAAGCCCAGGTATTGCAACAGGCAAAGATTATTGAGGGATCCGTCAGAAATACCGGTACCCACGCTTGTGGTGTTATCATCACACCTGACGAGCTCACCAAGTTTATTCCCGTTTCTACTGCCAAGGATTCCGAAATGCTGGTGACACAATTCGATAACAGTGTGGTAGAAAACGCGGGAATGCTTAAAATGGACTTTCTGGGCTTAAAAACGCTGACCATTATTAAAACGGCCCTTAAATACATTAAAAAGCGGCATGATGTAGATATCGATATCGACAAGGTATCACTAGACGATGAAAAGGCCTACGCGCTGTACCAAAGGGGGGAAACCAATGGTACTTTCCAGTTTGAGTCTCCCGGCATGCAAAAACATTTGAGGGCACTCAAACCTGATAAATTCGGAGACCTCATTGCCATGAATGCGCTTTATCGTCCCGGGCCCATGGAATACATCCCTAATTTCATTGCCCGGAAACACGGTAGCGAAGAAATCACCTATGATTTGCCCGAAATGGAAGAGTACCTGGCCGAAACCTATGGCATTACTGTCTACCAGGAGCAGGTGATGTTATTGTCGCAAAAGCTGGCGGGGTTTTCAAAGGGTGATGCCGATGTTTTAAGGAAGGCCATGGGTAAAAAGATTTTTGCCTTGCTGGAAAAATTAAAGCCACAGTTCCTGGAGGGCTGCAAAAACAACGGACACCCTGAGGAAATAGCGGAAAAAATCTGGAAAGACTGGCAGGCCTTTGCAGCCTATGCTTTTAACAAGTCTCATTCTACCTGCTATTCCATCGTCGCATATCATACCGCTTACCTGAAAGCTCACTACCCGGCTGAATATATGGCTTCGGTGTTGACCCACAATCAAAGTAACATCGAGAAGGTGACCTTCTTTTTGGATGAATGCAAAAAACAGGGCATCAAAGTTTTAGGGCCTGATGTGAATGAATCCGGCGTAAATTTCGAGGTAAACAAAGATGGAGAAATCCGTTTTGGACTTGGGGCCATCAAAGGTTCGGGCGAGGCTGCTGTTGAGTCAATTATCATGGAAAGGGAAGAAAACGGGCTTTATACCGATATTTTTAATTTTTCTGAAAGGGTTAACTTAAGGGCGGTCAACAAGAAAACGTTTGAAAGCCTTGCTATGGGCGGCGCGTTTGACTGCTTCACCGATTACCACCGCAGACAATATTTGCATGCGGAAAGTAATGATACTACCTTAATTGAAAAGGCTGTAAAGTACGCCAACCAACTGCAGCTCGAAAAAGTTTCTGCCCAACAATCAATTTTTGGAGGAGATGCAGCGGTGGCCACCCCGATGCCAAAAGTAGCTGTTTGTGAACCTTTCGGGGAAATTGAAAAGCTGAAAATTGAAAAGGAGGTCATTGGATTTTATATATCAGGCCACCCGTTGGATCAATATAAGCTGGAGATTGAAAACTTCTGTAATACAGACGTTTCGGCACTTGAGGACCTCTCCTCCCTGCAGGGAAAAGACATTCGCATGGCCGGAATTGTCACAGAAATGGCCAACCGAACCACCAAGACCGGCAAACCATTCGGCACTTTTACGCTGGAAGATTTCTCGGGATCTTATACGTTTTTCCTCTTTTCCGATGACTACCTGAAATTCAAGGAATTTATGGTAAAAGGATGGTTTCTCTACGTAAGGGGACTGGTTACTACCAAATGGAACGGAAGCGACCTGACCTTTAAAATCAATGCAATGGACCTGCTAACCGATATCAGGGAAAAAATGACATCCAAAGTATTGGTAAACATTGAAGCAGCCCGCGTCTCCGAAGATTTAATAGACCGGCTGGATAAAATAGCATCTCAATTTCCAGGCAAATGCGCACTTAACATCAACGTGATGGACAGTAACGAAAAAATAATGGTGGAGCTCATGTCAAGGAAGTACAAAGTAAGCCCCGAAAACACTTTAATGGAATCCCTGGATCAATTGGGTGAGATAAGTTATAAAATTGTTTAAACCCCCAGACCTTGTCATGACCACATTTTATATTTTATGCGAGAGACTGATGTCGTGATTGTTGGTGCCGGCCCCGGTGGGCTGGCTGCAGCCTTGTTTTTAGGGAAAAAGGGCATCGACACCTTATTAGTGGATCAGGCTACTTTTCCAAGAGACAAAGTCTGCGGCGACGGCATCAGCGGCTGGACTGTGGACATCCTTAAAAAACTAAGCCCCAACATAGTACCAAAGCTGGCGTTGCAGCCACATTGTCTGGATTCCTGGGGCGTCCGGTTTGTGGCGCCAAATTTAAGGTCCGTAGATATCCCCTATCGCCCGAAAAATAGAGAAAATTGTGACCATCCGGCGGGATTCATTAGCAAAAGAGTTCACTTTGATAACTTTCTGTGGGAAGAGGTGAAACACTTTCCTTCAGTTGCGATGCTGGAAGGTTTGAAAATTGAGAACTTCACCTACGACCGGAACCGGATTGTAATTAGTGACAATTCGGCTCAGGTAAAAATAGCCGCCAGGCTTGCCATCATTGCTGACGGCGCCCAATCAGTTTTGGCAAAAAAAATGAATGGCCACCACGCTCCCATCGAAAAGCGACATCAAATGGCAGGTGTACGGGCCTACTTCAAAGGTGTAAAGCACAATCATCCGAAGAACTATATTGAGCTACATTTTCTAAAAGAATTTCTACCGGGATACTTTTGGATTTTTCCATTGCCCGATAACCAGGTCAATGCAGGTATCGCCATGAGAAGTGATAAGGTAGGTCAATATAAAATTAACTTGAGAAAATCACTGGATGAGGTGATTCAATCCCATGCTTATCTTTCAAAAAGATTTGCCAACGCCGAAAAAATTTCGCCCACCCTGGGGTTTGGTTTACCATTGGGTTCAAAGAAAAGAAAGCTTTCGGGTCGAAACCTGATGAAAATAGGTGATGCCGCGGGTCTGATAGACCCCTTCACGGGAGAGGGCATAGGCAACGCCATGGCCAGTGGTTTATATGCCGGCCGTCATGCACTGAAATGCCTTGAAACAAATGATTTTTCGGAAGAAAATATGCTCAATTACGATCAATTGGTTTATCAAAAATTGGGCAATGAGTTACAGCTCAGCGCGTGGTTACAACAATTATTGAGATTTCCCTGGTTATTTAATCTGGTAGTCAATAAAGCCCGGAAAAACGAGGTATTAAGGGAAACAATTTCCACCATGTTTGTAGATCAGGACATTAAGGCACGACTAAAAAACCCACTATTTTATTTAAAGTTATTGGCAGGTTAAATGGCAGGTATCCAGCTTTTCAGCTGTCTATTTGTCATTTAAATTACATTTGTGACGGAATTCCATGCCAAATTATGACGGCAAAAAACTTTTGCATTATATTTGCGTTCTAACTGAGAAATTAAGGATATTAAAATATAAATATTATGGCAAATACAGTTGAAATCACGGATGCTAATTTTGAAGAAGTCATAAACTCAGAAAAGCCTGTTTTGGTAGATTTCTGGGCAGAATGGTGCGGACCGTGTAAAATGATTGGGCCTTTGGTTGAAGAATTGGCTACGGATTATGACGGGAAGGCAGTTATTGGTAAGGTTAATGTAGACGAGAATCCCAATGTATCAGCTAAATTTGGTATCAGAAGTATTCCTACCTTATTGGTATTTAAAGCCGGTGAAATTGTTGACAAACAAATTGGAGCCGTGCCTAAAGGAGTCCTGGCCCAAAAATTGGACGCGCAAATAGCATAGCCTATTGTTTAAATATAAAGAATCAACAGCCCGGGTAAATTACTCGGGCTTTTTTTGCTATCAGAGGAAAAAGGCGTGTGGGTGTGAGAAGGGTCTGATGCGTTTGCCTGTCAGCGATTGATTGTTTTTTTAATTTCCTTATCTTTTTTGATAATTTCACCCTGGGTATCAAAATAAACATCCCATTCCTCCTCCCCTTTCTGGAACTCGAGTTTATACATTTTCTTCGCAGGTGATTCAATTAAAGTTTTATCAGCTAAAAACCAGTCTGCATAGCTGGATGTATTAACAGTATTCCTAATCTTTTCCGGAATTCTTTTTTTGAATCTGATGCCTACCTCACTGCGTACCCAATCACCGTTTCCATCAAATTTGACTTTAAAATGATTTCCCCCAATTTTAAAATCTGTTGCAAAATGACCTTGCTCTATTTTCAAATCATAAGGTCCTATATTGGGATACATCAATTTCAGACTTTGATCAATAAAGGCCTCGGGCTTTTCACTGGCATTGTTTAAGGCAGGTTTGCGCTCCGCCTCAATATTGGTGCCCGTGTCAAAATTGCTTTGGCAGGCTGATAATATGAGCACAGTAAGTACCAGAAAACGGAAGTCTTTAATCATATAGATAACTGTTTGACCCAAATGAGAATTATTTGAATATAGCCAGATTGCCTCTTTAATGCAAACAGAAACTCAGATAAGCCAAACCCAAATCCTGGCCGGTCTATTCCGTGATTTTAGCCACCTCTTGCACGAACTGCGGTGTCCTGGGTTCTCCCTGAAAAAAGCTCCCCTTTTTTCCCATAGACAGTGCCCAACGGTCTATCCAGGAAATACCGGCTTTGCCAACAAACGTGTCTTCACTTTCATATACCTTATCAGTTAGTGCCTTTTCCAGACTTATAAAATCGTAATTTCTTTTCTCCATCCTTTCCAACAAAGCATCTAAATAATCGGCATTTAGATGGTTGGCGTGAAGAAGTAGGATCTGCTTTATCTCATAATTCCATAACTTTTTGGACTGACGCTCAAAATAAGCCGTTTTTTCTTCCATATAATCGACGTAAGCCATACCTATTTTTTTCATCATGGCGGAATCCTTTTCCATAAAAGCATTTTCATAAGCCCTGGCAAAAATCCACTCAGAATTATCGATGGTAACCGGGGCAACCTGGTATCCCATTTCTGCGAGGAACTTTTCCAGCGCCACCTTTTTCTCCTGGCTATTTCCAACATGTAGATACGGGTGCCTGAAATATTTTATACGTTGATTTTGAGCTGAAAGGATTTTTTTGGTGACTTTTTCACCTTCTAAAACATCTGTTTTGTATTCATCAATGGTAACGTTATTGTAGTCGGCATGACTATATCCGTGATTTCCCAATTCCATACCACTATCTATCCATTTTTGCAGCAGCGACACCTCCCGTTCAGACAGCTGGCCTTTTTGGTAGAGTTTAAACTCATTGACAAAACCTATGCCTCGCACTTTGTGTTTTTTTAATGCCTGTAAAATTTTTTCGGTTACATACAAACGATGTGAAAATTCCCGAACTATCGAGTTGACGGGTAAGTCATCAATAGTAACAGCCATCAATCTTATATCTGCCTTCCCATTGCCTGACGGGGGGATTTGGGCCAGGCTGTTGTCAATCGCAAAAAACAAAATAAGCGCTAAAAAAAGACTTTTCATGTGTTTATAATTTATTTTCATTGGTCACATGGAACCTTTGATGCTTGCTATAATCATTCCCTTGCGCCTCGGTGACACGCGGTGTGAGTTTAATAATTATATCAGGCATGTCGGTTTCATATGGATAAAAATGGTTTTTGAAGGTTTAAAGTAATGTTTGATCATAGTAAAAAATTGAATAAAGATTAAAAATTCACGCCTCAAAATGAAACAAAACACCCGCTAATTCCTTTAAATACTTTACAGGTCTTCGATTTTTATCCCTAAATCTGTATGAAAAGACTGATTTTTATAGTGGCTCTTACCCTAATTAACCATTTGATATCGGTTGCCCAGTTTAAAATGTTAGGTACTTCGCGAGACATGGGCAATGGTTGTATTCAATTGACGCCTAACATCGCTTACAGCGAGGGGTTGGCCTACAGCTATGCAAAATTGGACCTTTCGGAAAATTTTCAAATAGAATTTGATATATTTTTAGGCGACAAAGAAAACGGTGCCGATGGTATTACTTTTGTTATTCACAATGATGAAAGAGGTTTTAATGCCTTTGGTAACTGGGGAGAATGCATGGGATACGGTCGGTTTAATCCCAATTATCCGGGTAATTGCATTGATCCGTCTATAGCCGTAGAATTTGACACTTATCAAAACCCCAATCAAAACGACCCCTCCTCCGATCATGTAGCTTACCTTGAAAATGGCAGCAGTCGTCATTATCAATATTGGAACAATGATGATCTGGCGTTTAACCTGGAGGACAACAGACTGCATAATTTCCGATTCCGTTGGGAACATGAGCAACAAAGAATTACAGTCTTACTCGATGGTATGCTGGTGTATCAAGGTAAAAAAGACCTTATCAACGAAATTTTTCAAGGGAAGACCAAAGTCATATGGGGTTTTACCGCTTCGACAGGGCGCGCTCATAACTTGCAATACTTTTGCCTGCGAAGGTTGGCCAGCGCCAAATGATAGTTAGCACCAGGTTTTCCATCTGCCAACCTTAACACTTGCAGCTAAAGTCCCGGTTTGGACAGTTTTCCATATTTAAACCTTCAACGAAAATACATCAATGTTTTTACGTCGAAAATTGCGCATTCTGCTACAAACTTCAAATCCCTCCCGAACGCCCTCATCATTGGTGTTGCCTTCAATCGTATGAAACCAATCTCCTTCCCTATCTATGATCAAACCGGTATGGATCCAGTCCCTGGGGTTTTTTACCACTAAAAACAGATCTCCCGGCTGAACAGCATCAACATGTCCCTGCCTGAGAAGTCGGTTTCTTATCAGACTTTGGTTATTCTGTCCGTGAAAGCCGACAACGTCGCAACTATAAGTGTGAGGAACGTAATCAGTAAATCTTTGGCCAACCGTAGAAAAGGCCATATCCAAAACCGCCTGTACGAAGCCCATACACCATGCCCAGGGCGAACCCTCATTGCCATCCATATACGACCGTACCCACGGACCTTCATTGTTGTTATTGAGTTCCCGCGGAATATTTTTGAGATGCTGTTCACTATAATGCACAATCAACTTTCTGATATCTCTTCCCGTTTTTAGCTTATAGGCATTGGCCAATGGACTGGTCAATACCTGGTAGGTAGCAGTATTTACGATGCCGGTTGCTGGCAACCTTTTAAGTGTTTGAAAAGCGTTAACCGCACTTTTGGTTTGAGGGCCGAAGTCCCCGTCTATGGTCACGATATTGGTCCAACGGGGCTCCACATACCGCCAAAGATTCAGCCACTCCTGTATTTTTTTTACCTGGTTTCCCCTGGCACCCTGCCGTACGGTACTTTTTAAGATTAATTCTTTTTTGTAATGTTTTTTTATCATGCTGGTAGTTGTTAAGTTTCAATGTTTCTCCTGACACATTCACCAATATTTATGTTCCCTGGCCAATGATTAAGGCACACTTCCCGCCTCCCTGTTAAAGGTGATTGCACTAAGCGATAAGGGGATGCGCAGGCCAAAGAACCAATAGGCTTTATCGCGATAGACGTTATAGCCAAACCCTCCCTGCAAGTAATCCCTGAACACGGAACCCACGAGGCCAAGCCCGATCTCAGGCACATCGTCGTGATCAAAATCAAGCGCCGCCACGTTGAGGCCAATTCCCGGGTTGAAGGTACGGTTATAACCCATGCTTCTCCTGGACCCTTTTTTCAATAAGATGCTGTATGAGGCTGACAACTGGAATTTGCTATCTACGGTCTCCGATTCCGGGAGATCCGCAAAGATTAACCCAACGACTGTTTTGATATGAGGCAATAACTGAAATAACCTAAATCGTCTGTGTTCCAAAACCTGTCTTTGCCGGGTGCTATCACCTGCGGCAATTCGCACAAGAATTTTGTCGCCGGATTGCCTTCTTCCGGTCCTGGTAAGGGTAAATTCCGTTTTATCGGGTAAGCCGCCAATATCAAATTTAAATACCTCCTCACTCAACTCCAGTGCCGCCTCATTCAATTTTTTGAACCCGGTCAATTCCGTAAAAAGCGCTTTGGCCTTATTAATCAAATCCTGGATTCCCGTTTCCAAAAGTTCTGAGCAATGGAGGATCGTGTTGCCAAGGCCATTGACAGCTAACCGTACAGCACCGGAACCCGCCTGGAAACGACTGGCAAAATCCGTTCTCAGATTTTTGGCCCGCTCAATGAGGGCTTCAGTCCTGTTTTTAACTTGAGAGAGGTCGTCGTTGGTTTGAATTAAAAATGCACTAGAAGAAGAAGTGAAGTTTCCTGTTTTGTACTTATTTTTCAGTCCTTTCAGAAAATCTGTGTAACTCTCTATCTGCGATTTCAGGTTTTTTATATCTGCCTTGGCGATGGCCTGTTGCTGCGTTAACTCATTATCTAAATTGTCAAGCTGTACGCGGATGCTATCCACACATTGATTAAAGGTATCAATGATCTCACTTATCATTTCAGGAGTGGTGAGTTGAATGTTTCTTAAAGCGCCCTTAAAACTGTTGCCATTAAAGTTATTCGCCAGATGCTCAATGGATCTTAGTGTTTCTTTTTGTTCCTGAGATAGGTTTATGTTCCAGCGTTCTACCACAAATGTCTCACCTTCCGGATATTCATCAAACCCGGGCAAATGAATAGGAGTTGTTGTTTTACGCGTATCCGCCCAGGCACCGAGTTGTACAAAGACACCGTGGTTTCTGGCGATAGAGTCCAATTCAGCTTTTAATGCCATGGCTTCCTGCAATGCACCGTCAAATAAAATACGGTAAGTTCCTGCGGTACCGGCCTCTCTTGGAACATTCACCAATTGTGAATTAAAAGTCTCCCTAAGCCTGGAACCAGGTGTCGCCAGGTTTATCAATCTTAATGCGGGATCGCCTATTCTTCGAAATACCGGTTGCAACGTTTTACTATCCCGCAGGCTATCGGGGGTACGGGACCAGCTTAGCAGGGAATCCTGTAATGGCGCTAACGCAGCCAAACCGTCGACTGCTATATTTTGCAGTACAGAAATCCTGTTTATTATATCAGCTGACAAAGGAGATACATCCAGCTGGGCAAACAAGGCCTTTCGCAAGGCATCTTTATCAATTGTTATCTCCACACGGCTGTTAATATCAAAAGCTGCTATTTGCCTCAAAGAGTCCGTTACCACATGATCGTCGTCATCATATTCCGCAAATTTTAATATCGACTGGCCCGATGCCTGCAGGAAAACCAATAAGGAAAAACTTAACGTTACCAGAAAAAAACACCTCATACTATATCAGACTCAGCTTTGATAAAAGATTCTAAAATTCGAACCATATCCGGTTCCGGGTCCGTTGCTAGTATCAAATCTCTTACCGTATCGGAAAAAGACAGGGAAAATGCCAATGCATTCTGAAAGTTTGCCACCAGCTGTGTGTTGTTTTGCAATAATGCCACTACTTCCTCAATTTGATTAGGCCTCCTCGCCCAGATCACCCATCGGGGTTCGTCCATCGCGCCGGTCATCTTATCAGCCCGCTGTACCAGCCGCTGGGCGGCATCACTTCTGCCCAGGACTACTAAAAGCACCAAAGGTTCATCAAATATTAATTCGGACAGCATATCGATGGCATCTTTTTTACTATCCGTTGGTAAAATGGTTGTTTTGAAAAGGGACATATTTTATTAGGTTTTGTATTTAATCAGAAATTGCCATAAAAAAGCCGGTAATCCGGTTATAGCCGGGGCCATATACACGACTGATAATGTAAAAATTTAATTTTGATTTGAGTAACTTGGTTTGGGTGGTAAAATTATTTCCATGTGCCGGCAAGTAAACTTTTTGAAACATCACAACGGCCCTTCAGCCGGTCATTTTCTTTCCCATTGTTGTCCGTCGCGATGACAATTTATAAAATTACTACCAGGAATAAAATTGACATATCCGCGATCATTCACGTTAAACCTTAGTTAACTTAATAGCCGGTAACCTGCCATCAACATCTTTCAACATATTTTTGCGTAGGGCTAAAGACAATGGTGCAATAGCAAATTGGGATCAATTTCTCCTACAATGTCAACCTGCCAAAATCAGTTTATCAACGTTCGTTTATCTTCGACCAGGATCACTATTTACCGCGACAGATTTTAGCTTTGAGAGGCATTTCAGGCATTGTCAACTTTCATTCTTGTTCCGTCAAAGTATCAGCTTTGTCCAACAGTTACAACTATTTGATATACTTAATATAAATCTTCAAAAATCGTAACCCAACATTTGAAGATGATTAAGTATTTGTACAAAAACTATTAGTCGATTCCATTTTCGCTCAAATCTCCCTATATTCACCGCTTTATCAAACCGCTTTTTTATGAACAAGTCTACCCTGATTTTCAGCTTTCTGTTTGTATTGCTGGCCTGTAGCTCTCCCAAGCAAAATAACGACAACGAAGAGCCTAGAGTGGATGAGGTAACAGCCTCCTATCGCACCACCGGATCTGTCGAAAGACTGCATGATGAAGTTAATCAATTGATTCCCGCCAATGCGCAAATAGAGATTTTGGCTGAGGGCTTCACCTGGTCTGAAGGTCCGTTGTGGCTGGCTGAAGAAAAAATGCTTATATTCTCTGACGTTCCTGAAAATACTATTTATAGCTGGAAGGAAGGAGAAGAAAAGGCCATATACCTGCAACCTTCGGGTTATACGGGACAAGCTCCCAGAGCAGGAGAAACCGGCTCCAACGGCTTGTTATTAAGCCCTAACGGTCAATTGGTATTATGCCAACATGGTGATCGCAGGGTAGCTACCATGCAGGCCCCGTTGGCAACACCCCAGGCCACATACTCCACATTGGCCGATAATTGGGAAGGCAAAAAATTCAACAGTCCCAACGATGCTGCCTTTCATCAAAATGGTGATTTATACTTCACAGACCCACCATATGGCTTACCCAAACAGGCGGAGGATTCGACCCGGGAAATTGATATTCAAGGGGTCTACAGACTGGATAAAAACGGGGCCACGTCCTTATTAACTGATGAACTCACCCGGCCTAATGGCATTGCCTTTTCGCCAGACTTTAAAACGCTTTATGTCGCCAATTCCGATTCAAAAAAGGCAATTTGGATGGCCTATGATGTAAAAGAAGATGGCACTTTAGACGACGGAAGGGTCTTTTTTGACGCTACCAATATGACGGCGGAAAGAAAAGGACTTCCGGATGGGTTAAAAGTAAATCCAAACGGCTACATTTTTGCCACAGGGCCTGGCGGTGTATTGCTTTTCGATCCCGAAGGGAAGCATTTAGGCACTATCTTAACCGGACAAGCTACGGCTAACTGTGCCTTTGACGATGAGTACAACTACTTGTACATCACCGCCGATATGTACCTGATGCGGGTTAAATTACAATAACAAAGTATAGATAAAAGCTGGCTGCCAATAAAATTAATTTAATCAACACTGCCCATAAGTTGGTTTTATTGGGGAACCATTGATGAAGGAGTTTGCCAATTTCTCCCTCATTCCCCTGATTTAAAGCCGGTTTGTCAAGCACCAAGACATTAATTAAGGCCGGGTTAACAATGGCATAAGCAGCAGCCATCAATATCACCAGACTTAGCAGGGCCCAGCTGAAACTTTCATATCGCAAGGCAATGGCCACAAAAAACAACCAACGCATAGGGGCAATAGCCTGAAACAATATTTTATCAGTTTTCTGAAATACGTAATAAATCATCCAGGTTTCTGCCAGGGCGACCAGCAGTAACTCTATAAAAAATCCATAGGAATGATACCAGTTAGCCATTGTTATATTGTTTGTTTTCCACAATCTATTTAAGAAAACCAAGATCAAAATCCAATGACTTTCTCAGGTACTTTTCTTTTTGCGACCGTATTATATCAGTCCATTGTTGAAGGCATAATTAAGCATGTTGGTACTTTTGTTCACACCCAGTTTTTCCATAATGTTTCGCCGGTGTGAGTTAACGGTATGAGGACTTATTGACAACTCCTGTGCTATTGACCTGCTACTATGACCGCTGGCAATCAAAGTGAGAATTTGTTTTTCACGATTACTCAACAGCACATGTTTCTCCGCTTTGGGTTCTATTTGATGCGAGTCTACCTGATGGCTCCAAAAAAACTGCTCGTCTTCGGTGCCAGTAATGGTTAGAGTAACCGTATTTGATTTTTGCCAATGGGAAATATCTGTACATACCCCCACCATGTGCACCACATTACCTTTTTTATCCTGGTTTAATATAGCCTTTTGCAACAGGATGTGAACGTATTCCCCGTTAGATTTGCGTACTCTGAAATCAATACCGATTTTATATTTTTTTCGCAAGTTCGGTTGTAAACCGCGAATGTACCTCCACGATTCCTTCGCCAGTTCGAACACTGCCTCGCGATCTTCCGGGTGAATGGCATCGTAAATAGCATCCCGGCTTAATTTCATAAGTTGCTTTTCCGTATAGCCCAAAATTCTATCAATATTCTTACTGATAAAATGGTAACATTCATGATAACAATCATATATATAGGTAAAATACGGGCCTATGCTCAAAATACTATCTGGGGCGTAATTTGGGTATAACAGTGAAATGTAATCAGGTAAGTTGGGATCAAATGGCTGGTTGCGCCATGAAGGTTCGACACTTTCGACATCAAGCACATGGCCAGATATCGGTAATTTATCTGCGATAAAACTCATGATATAGACTGGTTAGTTAATTCCTTTCCAATAGTCTGGTACTTATAATCTAACAATAGCTGGGTAAGGGTGGTTCAAAGTAATGTGAGTTGTAGAAATTCGCCGAATAATCTTATTTTTTTTCTCCTCCTGTGGCGAGAATACCTTGTTGCACCCTTTAATCTTTATACATAGCTCACCCTTTTTACTAAAAATGCTTTTCAATATATTAATTAATACAGCAAAATTCAAGTTATTCGAATTCTCATTAATGATTTAATCTCATGGAACAGATAAATTTTACGAAAAAAAGCCCGCCTCCAGGCGGACTTTTTTTAAACTCAACAACTTATATTTTTATCTTTTGCTTAGAACATATAGCCAACCGATACTTTTGCTACCCGGTTAAAGACATCAAAACTGTTTCGGTCATCCAAGGAGGTCAAACCAAAATCATAACTGGCGCTAAGGCTGAAACCGTTCGGCAATTTATAACCTAGTCCGGCTGTCATAGCTACATCCAATTTTCTAAAACCCTCATTAATATCAAGCGCCTGATTGAGTACATTGAACCCCAGCGCTCCCGCCTCAACATTTAACTTATTTGACGCCAGATAAGACAGTTGAGGACCGGCAAAAATGTTGAAACCCTCATTAACATAATACTTTGCAACTATGGGCATGTCAATATAATGCGCTCTGTTGGTTATGGTAGCATTGACGTTTAACAGGTCTATGATACCCGGCAGACTTTCGGGAAGTCGTCCTTTTACTTTAATACCTTTCTGAGAATACAATAATGCAGGTTCAATCACCAAGCCACCTCCCACAGGAATTTCCATAAATGATCCGACGTGAAAACCGAAGTTTGGATTGGTTTCAAACACATTGGTCAGTGATACCAGGTCTGTGATAGTAGCCGCCGCGTCTCCACCCCAATCGGAAACATTTAAGCCGGCCTTAAATCCATATTTTATGTTGTCCTGGGCCTGCAAATTTGGTAAGAATAAGGTAGCAGTTATGATAATGGCTAATAATATCTTTTTCATCATTTTAAGGTTAATTTTGATTTAGTGTTTCAGGTTACTTTTCAATCTCTCATATCAAAAAACCGTGCCAAAAATATTTTTCCTTCCTGATCAAACTTAAAAAAAGCCAGCAAAATAAGTCGCAAATATTTGATTACCAATTATTTATATTCAATCCAAAAAATTAAAACCACCCTTCTACGGCCCTGTAGCCGCGATTTCTTTCTTTATTCAGGGGTGAAAGGTTACAGAAAAAATACCCGGTTATCGCATTATTAGAATGCTAATATTTTTTTCGGAATTAGTAAAATTTTGGATTATTACTAAAATAATCGGTGATAAATTAAAAGGTCGTATATTTTCAGGGCCCCTCTTTTATCTTAACCTGAAATATGTAAAATTTGTATTAAGCGAGTCGGGAATTACATAACAAATAGCTGACTAAAGCATAGATAAAAAACAAATAAAAAAATTTTAAATCCCTGGAAAAAATAAACATTCGTAAAGCCCAAAAAAAATTATCATAATTACGATCCAGGTACAGTTTAAGTTATTATTTCTCATACTTTTATTCTCATAGTTGCCATTAAGCCTTTCAGCTCTGAAAGGCTTTTTTGACGTATAAGCATTTGATTGGCCCAGCATACAGGTGAGAGAGGTGCATAAGGATAATAGCCTATAAAAGGTATACTAACCTCGCACGCTGGTACAAATAATTGATGGTTTAAAACGAGGAAACAAATTCAGCCAGCTGGCCTTTGACACTGGCGGGAAACCTAATCAAGCTCAAACTCTTCCTGCCAGTTGGAATCGTCTTTTATCTTCTCTTGTTCCTTCTTATCAAATACGTAGTTGCCCAATACAAGATAATCCATCTCAGTTCTCATGAAGCAGCGATAGCCATCTTCAGGTGTACATACGATGGGCTCTCCTCTAACATTAAAACTGGTGTTTACCACCAGTCCATATCCGGTCTTTTCCTTGAACTTGTTTATGAGATCCCAGTATCGGGGGTTAACATCGCGGCTAACGCTCTGAACACGGGCAGAATAGTCTATGTGGGTAATAGAAGGTATGTCGGAGCGTAAATGGTAAAGCCTGTCATACATTTCCAGGTCATTATAACCTTCCGGTTCAGGTGTCTTTCTTTTTTCATTGACAGGAACCACCAAAAGCATATAGGGTGATTTTGTGGGGAGCTCAAAATACTCCTGGATATCTTCTTCAATAACCGAAGGCGCGAATGGCCGAAAGCCTTCCCGGTATTTTATCTTTAGATTCATTTTTTTCTGCATCTCAGGATTTCTGGCGTCGCCAATGATGCTTCTATTCCCAAGTGCCCGGGGCCCGTATTCCATTCTACCTTGAAACCATCCCACTACATTGCCTTCGGCCAATATTTCTGAAATTCGTTCGTACAGTTGATTGTCATCTTCAAAATAATGGTATTTGGCGCCACTTTTTCTGGCTACTTTCTCGATATCCTTGGCAGAAAAATCAGGTCCCAGATAAGCTCCTTTCATGGCATCCTGCCCGGTTACAATATTTCTTTCTTCCCCCTGCCAGATATGCCACGCTGCCAGCGCCGCTCCCAACGCACCTCCGGCATCGCCAGCCGCTGGCTGGATCCAGATATCATCAAAAATACCGGATTTTAATAGTTTGCCATTTGATACGCAATTCAGCGCTACACCACCTGCCAATACAATATTCCGGCTATTTGTAAGTTCCTGGGTAGTTTTGGCCAACCTGAGCACCACATCTTCGGTAATCATCTGGATGGCCAGGGCAAGATTCATATATTCCTGCGTTAAATTTGACTCCGGCTTGCGTATTGGGATTCCTAAAACCTGTTCCCACTTTTTATCCTTGGCCATTTTAAGTCCTGTGGCGTAATCAAAGTAAGCCATATTCAGCAATATGGATCCATCTTCCCGCATGTCCACAAAGTGCTCCAGTATTTTTTTCTTAAACGTTATCGTTTGCTCTGCCTGCGGGTTGCCGTAGGGTGCCAGGCCCATTAACTTGTACTCACCACTATTTACTTTAAAACCGCAGTAATAGGTAAAAGCAGAATATAACAATCCCAATGAGTGAGGAAAATCCAATTCTCTCAGTATCTGAATCTCTTTGCCTTTCCCATGTCCAATGGTGGTGGTTGCCCATTCCCCAACGCCATCCAGGGTAAGAATAGCCGCTTCTTCAAAAGGCGACGGATAAAATGCGCTGGCGGCATGAGAGAGGTGATGCTCCGGAAATAATACGGGTACCTTTTTATCGCCCAATTTCGCTAATTCATCATTGAGCATTTTTTTCATAAAAAGCTTTTCCTTGATCCAGACCGGCATAGCAGATAAAAAACTTATCAACCCCTTGGGAACAAAGGAGTGGTAGGTCTCCAGCAAACGCTCAAATTTAATATAAGGCTTATCATAAAAGGCCACCGCCGTCAAATCGTTATACGCGATGCCTGCCTCTTCTAAAACATATTTGGCCGCGTTGATGGGAAAAGAAGGATCGTGCTTTTTGCGTGTGAACCTTTCCTCATGAGCCGCCGCAATAATTTCTCCATCCACAAGGATAGCAGCAGCACTATCATGGTAATATGCTGAAATACCTAGTATTGCCTTTGGCATGAATAAAAATCAGTTTAAAATAATGTATAAATAAAAGGTGCAATGGCTGAGCCACTAGTAAAAATGATTAATACACCAAATAAAAGAAGGATGACTATTAAGGGTAATAGCCAGAATTTTTTCCTTTCTTTTAAGAATCCCCATAAATCTTTTAAAAATTCCATACGTGATAATAATATTAATAAGGTTTTTCGAGATCTTTAGCCATAAAAGTGTGATTTCTTACCTTCATTACCGATTCACTTCCCCTTTTCCAATGTTTGAGTAGCATAGGATCTTTGCCTGAAATCCGCCTTAGGAAACCAATAGGAACTACCACGACAAAAAACACAATACTAAGGAGAACCTTTGACATAACAGATCCCAGAAGATTGGATAACCCAAACCATACTATGGCTATCGGATAATAGATTTTGGGAACAATCATATTTACCAATAAAGCAATAGTAGCTATGTGATAGTACAAAACATCTTTGGTAAAATATCCCACAAGTAACAGGATTAGCATCATAGCCATGCCTGTATCCTTGCATTGATCCTTACTTATGTTGGTATCAAATAAACTAGTTTTATCTGTTTTTGCCATAATATTTAAAGCCAGGATGATGTCGAATAACAATACACCCTATTCAAAATCAAAATTGGATTAGTAACGCCTGCTAATAGGAAGACAAAGAAATGAAAATTAATCAAATAAGGCAAGAAATTTAATTATTTTAATTTTAAATTATATATTTTGAAGATAAATACATAAAACAAAAGTAAGGTCAGCAGCGTAAAACGCTATAAAAATACACATCACTTATCGGTGACAGATGCCTGCATAAGGACAAGTCTGGCAATTTTTTTCATTTTGCGTCTGTTCAAAACTGTGTTTTGTTGAAAATATTTCTGCCAATAAAGTCGAGAGCTCGCGTCTAAATCCATCTAAAAACGGCCTGGCGTCATTGATTGGCACATACTTGTTTTGACTGTCTGATTCCTTGATTTTCAAACGCGGATCGAAGTGATCCGCAAACATCTCTTTACTGTTGAAGATCCCGGGCATGACCGGAGAAACATCTTTGGGTTTAGACCCGGTAAACAACATACTGTAAAACATGGTTTGCATGCCCGCTTTATTGCGCTTTTCATGATCCGCGTCAAACAGGCTCGATATGTCTTCAATCCTCCGGTCATCTCTACCTGTTTTGTAATCAATGACCCGTACCACACCTTCTTTGCGATCAATTCTGTCAATTACTCCCTTCAACCCAATCATATGCTCCTTTCCTTCAATGAGAACAGGATGATCGATATGATAACCCTCTCCTTCATCTGCCTCTAGCCCAATCACATCGAAAGGGGCATACAGTCGATCATTTTCCAGTATTTTCTTTGCAAATTTCTTCACCATAGCTTTTGCCAGAATATTGCGGCCCTCGAATGTAAAACTTTTATTAACCGGGATCTGGTATTGAATTTTAAAGGCCATGTTAATAGCTTCTTCCAAATTTTTTTCCAGGAAATCAAAATCAGCTGCGGTTATGGTATTTTTCTTTTCCCTGGTTATGAAATGCTTATACAAGAACTCCATGGTGTGGTGTAATAAGTTCCCGAAAACCCTTGGATCGACTTCATCTTCCAACTTTTCAGGCTCCCTGACCCGGGCAACGTGGCGTAAGTAAAACTTTAATTCACAATCCAGATAGGTATTGATGGCCGAGGGTGTCAATCGCCTTGAAAATTCAGGCTGGTCTACCATGAATTTCTTCATTTCCCCTTTGATCTGATTTGATTTGTTTATGGTAATGACTTTGGGGACAGGCAGTTTAACACCATTGTTAAGTACATACTTTTGGATCTTAAAATCAGTCTCCAACAATAATTGTTGCAAAAAGCGACTCATTTCACCACCGACGTTGATGCCGCTTTCAGTATTGTAAAACAAATGGACATTTTTGGCTCTTTGCAGGAGGCGATAAAAAAGATAGGCATAAATAGCATCCAGGTGATCGTATGTGGGCAGATCAAAGGCTTTGCGCAAATTATAGGGTATAAAGGAATGCTGACCTGCCGAAGAAGGGAAAGCTCCTTCGTTCATGGACAAAATAAATACATTTTCAAAATCCAGATTACGGCTTTCCAGGACACCCATGATCTGCAGACCCCGCAAAGGTTCCCCGCTGAAAGGCAACCTCAGTGATTGAACCATTTGACGAAATAACCGCAAAAAGGAATCCAAAGCCAGCTCAATACCCTGCTCCCGGGTTATTTCCCGAAGCCTATTAAGTTGGGTAAAAAACTGATAGGCGTATTCCTTCTCCAGCTGATACCGGCTGTCTTCTTCATTTCCGGTGTTAATTACCATTAATACATCCAGAAGGTAGGAGAATATCTCATTTCCGGCTTGCAGGGTTTTAAAAATTAACGGATACAGTAATCCATCAAATTGCAGTGTTTCTGAGCCAATGAAGATTTTATTATTTCTTTCAATATCCCTGATGTTACGCCCAGCCAGGTCGGGATCGAAGTACCTGACATAAGGATGTTTCAGAATAGCCAGTACCTGCCGGTGAGGAAAGAACACGTCTCCTGATTTCGTTTTCCGGAGGTTAATTTGCATTTCCAGTAAATGCTCGAACAAGCTGTACAAAGAGGTATTTCTCAAAGGAAACCCCATGGTGACGTTGATCCTTTCCACCTCATCAGGCAAGGAATGTAACACGGGAAACAGCAAGTGTTCTTCCGGTAAAATGATGACCGTCTTTTCATATTGTTCCGGACGATCAAACTTTTCCTTCAGGTACTGGCCAAGGATTTTGGCCTGTCCCACCGCCATCGATACCCCGGTAACCGTGATATGCTTTTCTTCCGAGTTGGTCATGTGACTGGGTAAAGGCTTACTGAAACTCTCCTTGAAAGCGTTTTTTTTAGCATATTCTCTAAAGAACAGACCGGCTTCCTGGTTTTTATTGCCTACATAAAAATCATCAATATCCCAATGTACCGATGCATGGCCTTCTTTCAGAAACCAGCCAATAATTTCTTCCTCTGACTTAGTAAGCGCATTAAATCCGGCGAATATTACCTGATCATATGGGGAGCTAAGGGTCTTGGCTCTTATTTTATCGACTACATCGCGATAAATCATGCCCATATACCCATTTTTTTCTTTTTTCAACAATGTGGTAAACCGGTTATAGAGCTCAAACAGGATCTCCCAAATTCTGAGGAAATTTTCTTTTTCTTTTGATGGGTGCTCGTGAAAATTATGCCAGAAATCAAGAATGATCTTTTTTTGCTCTTCAGTGAGGTAGTCAAATACCTGGTCGAGTTCCTTTTGCCTGCTCAGGTTAACAAACAGATTTTTGGCGTTAACCAGATATTTATCAATATCATCAAAATCTTTGAGTAGCATTTCACCCCAGTAAAAAAATCTGTCAAAAGCCTCCTTTACCGGGTAAATCTTCTTGTAAAGGCCAAAAAGTTTAAAGACCAATGAAAGCTTATCCAGGGGTTGGATCGCAGAGAGGGGTTGTACAAAATCTTCCAGGCTCATAATGGCTGGTGACCACACGGGCTTTTCCAGGTTTTCGGCGAGGTATTTTCTAAAAAATAACCCGGCCCGGCGGTTGGGAAATACGATGGTAACGCAGTCGAGCTGTTTGCCATGATCCCGATAGATTTTTTCTGCCAGTTCTTCTAAAAAAGCTTTCACTCCGTTTGATTTAAATGTATTCATACCACCTGTTCCGTGGCTTCCTCTTCGATATATAATAGATACCCCTCAATTTCAGCAAAACCCATTGCCTTTAACAGATCGGCATATTCAATAACCTGTTGCCGGTCCCTGCTTTTTCTTTCCCCGGTTTTAAAGTCAACAATGATCGCTTGTTGGCCCCGGATCATCACCCGGTCGGGCCGGCTCATTTCGCCTGTTTTAGGCAAAATGGGCACCTCGGTTTTCACCTCCCAATCAGTGCTAAACCAGGCATCTACGGAAGGTACCTGCCATAATTTTGTAATCTTTTGGTGGAGCAGGTTCTGCTCATTTTGGCCAATCACTCCTTCCAACAGTAAATCCTGCAGCGCCTTTTCCAGGTTGTCTTTATGTTTTATTCTCGACAATAACTCATGTATTAATAAGCCATAATTAATTTTTGATTGCCTTTCTTCAACGACCTCGGTAAATAATTCTCCGGCCCTTTGCCTGATCGCCAATTTATGGCGCCAACTGCTGGTATGATACTCATTCAACGTGATGGTGTGGGTTTGCTCCGTTTCCTTGCCACTGCTACTTATATCAGCAATTGAACCTAGCTTAAAGGTCGTTTGATCGTCATCATCGATCGTCATCACCATTTCAGCGTCAGTCAGAATGTGGTGAACCAGGGCGGCCACGTCATTTATTTTTTGCTGTGTCTGCCGGGTTTTGGACGGCTGATTGCCAAAGGCAAATAAGCCATCTTCTGCCCTGGTAAAAGCCACATATAACAAATTGAGGTTATCCATATAAGACAAGACCATTTCCTGGTAATAATCGGCTTTAAATACCGTATTTTTCAGGTTGTTGGAATAACGTAACGGAAAATACCCGAACTTTGAAAAAGGTTCGGCAGCCGACTTACTCCACAGAATATTACTTTTCCTGGTATCATGATCCAGTTCCCAATTCAAATAAGGAATAATCACCACTTTAAACTGGAGCCCCTTTGATTTATGGATCGTTAAAATCTGTACAGCATCAATGTCATCGGAAACCTGGATGGCTAACTTATGGGCGTTATCCTCCCACCAACTCAAAAATGAACTTATGTCATCTTTTTCCTTGCCGGTAAAGTTCAACACATAATCCTGAAAAGCCTGGATATACGCCAGCTCACCTGATAATTTATGTAGCTCAAATATCTCAATCAACCTTTCAACCAACTCAAATAGTGGAATTTTATTCAGTAAATTTCGCTGCTTGCGGAAAGCCTCCGGTAAATATGCTTCTAATGTTTCCTCATCCTTTGCGAATACCAAGTCATCATTGGCGACTTCCTCGTTGTTAATCACATAGCGCTGGTATTCATAAGCAACAGAAACCCTTGCCACCTGATCCTGCGGATTGACCAGGTATTTGAATATATTGATGAGCAATTGAATAGATGGCGCCGCCTGTAAAAAAAGTGCTTCATTTGAAACCACATCGTAAAGGTATTCCTGCTTTGCCTGATCTGACTGCCGGAAATCCAGCAAAAAGTCGGCGATTGCTTTTCCATCCCTGGCGTTGCGAACCAGCAGTGCAATATCTTTAAGGCTTACCCCCTGATCCTGCAAGTCTTCCAGGATTTCAGGAATTCGCCGATTCACCTTTTCCTTCCAACCGGTTTTGGTTCCATCCTCCTCAAAACTATCTGCCAGGAAGGTCATATGAATGCATCCCTTTTTAACCTCAGCACCGGTTTGTGTCGGTTGTTGTTTTACCTGCTGATAGGCGGCTTCTATTTTCGCTGCTTCCGGCAACAGCTTCGCCTGTAGCGGCTCATCGTCTACAGCCGATATGATTTCGGAAAGCTTATTCTTTAACATTCCCGCAGCCGTAGCAAATAGTTGATTGTTAAATGTAACTACATGGTATTTACTACGAAAGTTATGCGCCAATTCGGCTGCCTGAATGTAGCCATCCGGCATCTCATTTTGAATGCCATCCAGCAACAATTTCCAATCACCTCCCCGCCACCGGTAAATTGATTGCTTCACATCACCCACCACCATATTGCTATAGCCCTCGGCCAGGCTATTCTCTACCAAAGGTTTAAAATTCTGCCACTGAAACCCCGACGTATCCTGAAATTCATCGATCAGGAAGTGGTGATAAAAAGAACCGACTTTTTCGTAAATAAACGGGCTGTCATTATCATCAATAATTTCTTTCAAAAAATGGGCGGCGTCGGAGATCAGCATCACATCATTTTCTTGCTTATATTCCCTGAGCTTCCTGGTGATATCGGAAAGAATACCATAGGTATACAAATTTCGCAACACTTCCCGGGCCGACTCATAAAAGAAAAATTGCTTGTTATAGTAGTCTACCGCATCATTTAACCAGGCAATAAGCCCTGCCTCTACCGCCTGCTGAATAATATCTTTCTTTTGGGAGGTCTTGCTGTACCACGCTTCCACATTGTCCAGTGCCAGTAACACCCGGTTTTTGGGTTCATAATCATTCCCTTCTACCAGGCGGTTAAAATAATTGGCTACCCCTGTCTTACTATAGGCAAAATCCCCAACTTCCAATTGATACTGCTGCATCAACGACAACCCTTTTTCCCCCAGGCCTTTCATATAATTTTCAAAAACGGCTATGATCTGTCGCACCTCTTTCACCACGGGAAGTAATTGCTGCGGGGTGCCGGAAGCTTGAATCAGGCCAGGTTCAATGACTTTAAAATGTTCCTTAAAGACCTCATAACCAAGCGTCCTGATATCATTCCGCACGTCCCATGATTTTCCCTCGTCTACCTTACCTTCGGAAAAACGGATCAGCCACTCCGTCAGTGTCTGGTTTTCTCCGATTTCTTCCAAAAGCCGATCAATGACAACAGCAAGCACCTTATCCTGCTCGAGCTCCAAAGTAAACCCACCATAAAGCCCCACCTCCCTGCTAAAAGCCCGGATGACTTTTTGAAAGAAAGCGTCGATGGTACTAACGGCAAAGTTGGTATAACTATGCAGAATATTCGACAATACCGATTGGCATCTGTCCTGAAATTGCGTCTCATTGAACTGCAGGTAATCCTTTAATTCATGATACATCTCATTTTGCCTTCCCCGGCTAAAATCATGCAAATAGCGCAGGATCCGGTCTTTCATTTCCTGAGTGGCCTTGTTAGTAAAGGTAACTGCCAGGATATGCCGGAAATAGGCAGGGTTGCGTAATGCCAGCCTCAGGTAATCTTTGGCCAAAGTGTAGGTCTTTCCCGAGCCGGCGGAAGAACGATATATTTTGAAGGGTTTCGGCATTGTCACAATAGATCTTAGTGCTTAAGCGTCATGGATTTGTTATTGCCTGGATTTCAGGGATTAAACGGACGATATATTGAAAGTGGAGATACGAGGTTTATCATAATGTAATTGTCTGTGATTACACAGTCGTTAAGCTAATTTTTTACTTTGTTGGTCAGGCTCTTTTTGCCAGGTGTTTATAAGTTTTTAGTAATTCTGTGTTCATAATTGTATGCTCTAAAAAGGTTAAAATAATTCCATGACTTGACCCAGGTTCAAAAACCCTTATTGAAGTTGGAAAGATGTATATTTACGCTGGCATTTTCAAGTTTAGGGATATAACTTTTTATTGGTTGCTACCCATTTGACCAATGGTGTCAGGTTGAATCAGCTGCTTTCAATGCTTCACCAATACCTATAGCTAATCACTTTATTAATTAAATCGTAAAACAATTCAATTAATATCATTATCTTATCAGGTGTTTCCTCCCATTATTTAGACATATAAAGTATGCTGTTATGAAATCATTGATACTGTTGATTATTCTTTTCCTGGGCGTTTCCTGTCATAATAGGTATAAAAAATTGTATAAAGAGGATTATAACTTAACCCCTTCTGAAAGCATCAGCATATTATCAGGGGACAATCAACAGCGTTGGAAGATCATTGAGCGAAGGGTCAACGGCCATTATACGCATTTGGGGGGCTGCAAACTTGATTACAGGGCAATTTTTAACGTAAACGGACAATACGAACCTGGTGTGGAAGCAGGAAAAGCATTCTGCGGGGAAGCGCTTTTTCTTCAAAATACAGCGGGGATGCAAGTCCCTGACGGCAAACCTTTCTCTTATTATTTCGATCAGAAAGAACCCTTTCTTTACATTAAAACAGATACAATGCTCGCGGCTTACAAAGTTTTTAAGATCGTTCCTGACACGATGATCATTGGGTCATATAGTTATGCTGAATGGGATCCGGTAAAAAATAAAACCAATAAAATGTTTGTTGTTGAGACGTTGATCCCCGAACATATTCCAAACACCACACGCTACAAACATTTATAGTCGCTATCGGCAAATGCAAATTTGCTGGTTATATAGTAAATTCAACTTATCAATCGCTGTCGGTGTTCAGACAGGCAGATAAACAAGAAATTGCCAACTAACGTGCCATCTTCTTTCCGGTCAGCAATTCCTCATAAATTTCATAGTTCTCCGTGTCATAACAGACAAAATGCACGGCAATCGAGGGGTCTTCCCGAAGGAACAAGGTAACGCATTTAATTGCAATTTCCGCCGCTTTTACTTTTGGGAACCTGTATATGCCGGTACTAATGTTGGGAAATGCCACCGAACTTAAGTTATTTTCCCTGGCCAGCAGCAAGCTATTTTGATACGCATTATAAAGGAGCTCTTCCTCTCCCTGCCGTCCATCCTGCCAAACCGGCCCAACGGTATGAATAACAAAACGCGCCGGCAAGTTGCCTGCCGCGGTGATAACGGCCTCACCCACCTTACAGCCGCCTTGCCGCGACCTTATCTTTCGACAATCTTCCAATATTTCCGGGCCACCTGCCTTATGGATGGCACCATCTACGCCTCCCCCACCCAACAGGCTGGTATTAGCGGCGTTGACAATGGCGTCAACTTCGATTTTGGTGATATCACCATTTAACAGATTTATATTCATAGTCTTAATTATTGATAAATACAATAAATAACTAGAATCTTCCGAAAATATTAGTTTTTTCGGTCAAATGCCGCTTCCGGGATGGCCGTTGCCCCTCCGGACACGATGAATTTCATAAAATGCGTTCTGGACACCTCTATACGTTTTACGCTGGATCTGGGAACGATATAGAAGTTCCCGGAAAAATTGTAGGAATGGGGCAAATAAACGGCAACCATGTCTTCAAGCCCCAGGTTGGATAGGTTATCCTGCGTAATAAAACCCAATCTTTGAATACCTTTTTCCGGATCCATCGCTACAATAACGGGTTTATTAAATTTTTTCTGCTCGCCAACAAAGGCCCCCATTAGCTCTTTTAACGATGAATAAAGAAGGCTGATAAAGGGTATTTTGAGAATGCCGCGTTCAAAGTATTCAAAGACTCCTTTAATCACAATAGTAGAAGTGAGATAGCCCACCAGCGTGATAGTACCCAAAACGATAATCAATCCCAGTCCCGGAATATTAATAGCCGGTATGAGGCCATCCAGCCAATTTAAAGCGAAAATGATAATATAGAGCGTTAAAGCAATGGGTGCCAGAACCAAAAGTCCTTTGAAAAAATAATTCAGGACCTTACTGAAGGTTACTTTTTCAGGTTGGTATTTTATAGGGTGATTCATTTGGTGCATGTTTAAAGTTAAATGAGTAAACGTAGATGGTCAAAAAATGATTAATAAAAAAGCCCTGACTTTAAAGGCCAGGGCTTTTTAAAAGTCTTATGATTTATGCTGTCAGATTTTAATACCAATAAAAGACAGGAAACCAAGCCCCATAAGGCCGGTAATGATCATGGTGATTCCCAAACCTTTAAGGGGTGCAGGAACATTTGAATATTTGATTTTTTCTCTGATAGCAGCCAGGGCAATAATGGCTAAGAACCAGCCAATTCCCGAAGAAAATCCATAAACCGTGGCTTCGGACAAGGTAAATTCTTTTTGCACCATAAATAGGGAAGATCCTAAAATAGCACAGTTCACTGCAATCAGAGGCAGGAATATACCCAGGGATCCATACAAACCAGGTGAAAATTTTTCAATAACCATTTCCACCAATTGTACCATAGCTGCAATGATGGCAATGAACATAATAAACTGCAGGAAACTAAGGTCTACACCGATAAAATCGGCGCTAATCCAGCTTAAAGCACCCTCTTTTAATATATACTCCAGCAATATCCAGTTGACAGGAACTGTGATGGTAAGTACAAATATGACTGCCATTCCCAAACCAAATGCGGTAGTAACTTTCTTGGAAACAGCCAGAAAAGAACACATGCCCAAAAAATAGGCAAATACCATGTTCTCGACGAAAATTGATTTGATACCCAGATTGAATAAACTCTCCAACATGATTATTTAATATTTTAGTGTTCTACGTAACCGTTTTTATAGCGCTGAACCCATATGATCAGCCCTAAGATAATAAATGCACCGATAGGGCTTACCATTAGTCCGTTGGCCTGATAACTGCTCCAGCCAATGGCTTCGAAAACCTTGAAGTCAAAAATAGATCCCGATCCAAACAACTCCCGGAAGAATGCTACCGCCAGGATGATCCACGAATAGCCAAAACCACTTCCCAGTCCGTCCAGTACCGAATCCCATGGCTTATTGCCCATCGCAAATGCTTCGAGGCGCCCCATGATAATACAATTTGTAATAATCAACCCTACATAAACCCCAACTACCTTGGCAACGTCATACAAATAGGCTCTCAGCACCTGGTCAACCAAAATAACCAGCGAAGCCACTACCGCTAACTGCACAATAATCCTGACGCGATTGGGAATAACATTTCGCAAAATTGAAATGATTAAATTGGAAAAAACCGTCACAAAAATCACGGCCAGCGCCATTACCAAAGTAGGCATCATTTTCACTGTCACTGCCAGTGCGGAACAAATACCCAAAACCTGAATGGTGATGGGATTGTCATCATTAAGCGGATCGGAAATAATCTTCCTACGCCTTTTCGAGAGCAACGATTCGGTCTCTTTTACTTCTACTTCCAGTTGTTCGACTGTTTCCGTACTCATAATATTGGCAATAATTTTATTTAAGACTTAAATTTTGATTATCTATCAGCTTATAAAATTAGTTAAGGGCCACCGTTTCGCCTGCTTTAATTTTATCAATATATGCCTGGTAAAATTGTATATATTTCAAGATCATTTCATTGACCCCATTACCCGTCAATGTAGCTCCGGACATGCCGTCTACTTCATGCTCGCCAAACAGGCTGGGATCACCTCTTTCGCCTTTTTTCATTTCGATTCCCACCAAATTTCCGTTGGCATCAAACAGCTTTTTAGTTTTATACCTATCCTTCACTTCCTTGTCTGTGATTCTGGCCCCCAAACCCGGCGTTTCACCTTTGTGGTCCATCGCTATTCCCTTAACAGTGGTCAAATCCGGTGATACCGCTATATAACCCCAGATCTTATCCCACAGTCCATTCCCAAATAGTGGAAAAATATAGGCATCGACCTTGTTGGCATCCTTTTCATTCATATACAGAAAAACAGGCAATAACATATCTTCCGGATCCTTTTTAGATTGCTTTTCGATACTGATTTTTTCAGCAATCAAAGGATTTCCGTCTTTATCGGTTTCTACCAGTTCACCTTCCAGATTAACAACAATAGAATTTGTTCTTGCATTGTAGGTACCAATTACATCGGTTTCTGGTGTCAACTCCATTACCGAACTAAGAATTTGTTTTTTGGTATCCAGTTCAATGGCCTTGGTCTGCATGGGTTTTAATCCGACAGCAGCAATTGAAAGCAAACCTCCCAGCACAACGGTGAGCGCTGTTGAGAATATGATGATATATAAATTAGACTGTTGCACGTTGTAATCTTCTTTTTTTGTTCGCTTGTACTATATAATAATCAATTAATGGAGCAAATACATTCATTAACAAGATGGCCATCATGATTCCTTCCGGATAGGCAGGGTTCACAACCCTGATGATCACCGTGATAACGCCAATTAAAAACCCGTATATCCACTTACCGGTTTCAGTTTGTGCAGCGGTGACCGGGTCGGTCGCCATAAACACGGCACCAAACGCCAGGCCGCCAATCACCAGGTGGTATTCAGCAGGCATTTGCATATAAGTGTTAGCACCGATCAGGTTGAACAGCAACCCCGTAAGGTAGGCTCCTCCAAACACAGATACAATAATTTTCCAACTTCCCACACCGGTTAACACCAGGATCAAACCACCAATCAAAGCCATGATCACGGAAGTTTCTCCAATGGATCCAGGTATCTGTCCCCAAACCAGGTTACTAAAATCGAAGAGACCACTATGCCAGCTATTACTCAGGGCGTCTACAACAACAGCACCAGTATTGGATGCCTCAGCTGCAACAGCCAGGGCAGTAGCACCGGAATAACCATCGACAACCTGCGCATCTCCGATGTAAGTCCAGACATCTCCTGATAGATCGGTCGGGTAAGCAAAATATAAAAAAGCCCTCGCTGTAAGGGCCACATTGAGAATATTCATACCAGTTCCGCCAAAGGCTTCCTTTCCGATGACAACGGCAAATACGGTTGCCAGGGCCACCTGCCAAAGGGGTACCGTGGGTGGCATCACCAAAGGGATCAACATACCAGTGACTAGAAAACCTTCATTAATAGCATGTCTTCTAAAGGTAGCAAAGGTAAACTCGATGGTTAGTCCGGCCGCATATGAAACTACGACAACCGGTAGTACTTTCATTGCTCCGATTAAAAAGGAGTCGACACTTAAAAAAGCAACATCCTCGCCCAGGGCAATGAAATGCTGGTAGCCAGCATTAATAATACCAAAAATCAGACACGGAATCATGGCGATGATCACCGTCATCATCATCCGTTTCATATCCACAGCATCTTTGATCTGAGTTCCGGTCGCCTTGGTAGTGCTTTTAGGTGTGTACAGGAGCGTCTCATGCGCTTCAAAAATATAATAGAACTTTTCCCACTTACCCCCTTTTTCAAAATGGGGCTTTTGCTTGTCCAAAAAGTTTCTTAATAATTTCATTATATCGCTTAGCTATATTGCATTAAATTTAGTCCATCTCTTAAAATTGCCTGGATATCGTGTTTGGAAACATCAACAAACTCGCATAATGCCAGATCTTCCTCTATCACTTCGTATATTCCCAGCGCTTCCATAGCATCAAAATCCTCAGCCATAATTGCCTTGATCAAATACATGGGCAATACATCCATTGGAATCACTCTTTCAAATACGCCTGTTTGCACAAAAGCCCTATCTTCCCCATGTGTATTTGTGTCGACCACATAATCCTTTTTAGGCATCATGAAGGACAGCAGGCCAAAGGCCCGGTGGAAACTTAATTTTTTGGTACTGGGCAAAATCCACCCGAAGAACTCATGATAATCACCCTCGGGAATAACAGTCACCTGATTATCGTAAAATCCGGTATGATCTTCCTTCCCGATCTTTTTCCCTGTCAGCACATTTCCGGAAATGCATCTTACGTGATCTGATTTCAGGTTATTCTCAACAATTTTTTTGATCGAACCCCCTGTGTAAGTTTTGTAATATTGTGGGTTTTTCACCTCGGATCCTGTGAGGGCCACTAACCTGGAAGCATCGTACTTCCCTTCCAAAAACAGTTTGCCAATTTGTACCACACCAAACGGGCTAACGGTCCAGACAGTATCGCCTTTTCTAATCGGATCGATATGGTGAATCTGAACACCAACATTTCCTGCCGGATGGGGCCCGGAAAATTTATTGATTTGGATATCTTTAGTTTGCGAGAACAATCCGGAGACTTCTGAATTTGCGTCAACATTCAGATGTATGGAAGGAGAAAATTTCCTTAACACAGCGATACCAGCTTCAAAATATTTGTCCTGGTCTTTAATCAGAAAATCGAAATCCGGGGCCAACGGGTTGGTATCGAAGGCTGAAATAAATATAGATTTGGGATGAGCTGCCGGATCGGCAATTGTGCCGTAGGGTCGTTGAATGATATTGGGCCACACACCGCTGGCTATCATAGGATCCAGGCAATCTTCGGTTTTCAGGTTGACAATGTCAGAGATGGTGTAGGTGGGAAACTGGACATATTCTATCTCCTTATCAGCAAGAATAACAATTTCCAGTAACTTCCTTTTATCTCCCCTTTTTACGGCTACTACTTCTCCGCTAACCGGAGCTGTGTGCTTAATGTTGTCATTTTTTCCATCAATAAGAACCGGCGTTCCCGCTTTTACAGTGTCTCCCTCCCGAACTAAAACTTTGGGTCTTAAAATACCTTGAAAATCTGTGGGTTTTACAGCGTAAGTGTCAGGCTGTTCAACTCCCGCGATCTGTTTTTCAGCTTTCCCTGCCAGTTTGATGTCAAATCCCTTTTTAAGCTTTACAAACTTCGACATAAAAGTTGTTATAAGTAATCAAAACGTTTAAAACGTGGCAAAATTAATAAAAATTTGAACAATAAAAATTTAATTAATGGGATTTAAATATTATTTAGAATAATTGTAAAAACCATTGTTCACAGAATAGGCTTGGCGAGTAAGAGTACGCGTGTGAGGGGTGCTTAGATCGGACGCTTTTGGATTGAACTAAACCAAAAGAATCCACGCTGTTCACCACCCGAAACATCGGGATTATCAGCTCATTCCACTCACTGCGAACCATCTCCATTTCCATTATTCCATCACGGGATCCAGATCCAGGGACCTGATCCGTTCCGCCACCTTTTCCATTAACCACATAGGCGTACTGGTGGCGCCACAAATTCCCACCGAGTCGCCGGTTTCAAACCAGGCCAAATCCAGTTCCTCCTCGCTTTCTATAAAATAGCTTCTTTCATTTTCATGTTGGCATACACTAAATAAAGCCTTCCCATTTGAGCTTTTTTCCCCGCTAACAAAGACAATAACATCATGGTTACCGGCAAACTTCAGTAAATGCGGCTCCCGGTTGGATACCTGACGGCAAATGCTGTCATTCGCAATAAAGTCACCGTCTGTAAAATCCGTTTTTTCCCTGGCCAGCCTCTCTTGTATCAACGCCTTGATTTGATAAAAACCCCTGGTGCTTTTAGTTGTTTGACTAAACAGGATAACCGGACGCGAAAAATCAATCTTTCCCAAATCCTCTTCAGTGGTTACAATAATAGCCTCACCATTTGTTTGGCCGGTAATGCCGATCACCTCTGCATGCCCCTTTTTACCGTAAATAACAATCTGGCCATTTACTTTTCGCATTTGATCATAGGCATGTTTTACCCGATTCTGAAGCTTTAATACTACCGGGCACGATGCATCAACCAGCTCGAGGTTATTTTCCATCGCCGTTTTATAGGTTTCCGGGGGTTCACCATGGGCGCGGATAAGTACCTTGGCATCTCTAATATGCTGTAATTGATCGCGATTAATGATGCGCAACCCCTGATCATACAATCGTTTCACCTCCATGTCATTATGAACAATATCGCCCAGGCAATATAAATGACCTTCTTCCCGCATTTCATCTTCTGCCATTTTAATGGCGAACTCAACGCCAAAACAATATCCTGAATTTTGATCTATATCTACAACCATAATCTAGCTGTTTAATTAATTATTTTTTCCGCCAATCGCATAATTTGATCGATTTGTTCCTCCATTGTCAGTTTTGTGGTGTCGATAACATAAGCATCGTTGGCTTTCTTAAGAGGGCTTTCAGACCTGGTCGTATCGATGGCATCCCTGTGCTGTAAATTTTTTTTCACCTCATCAAACGTGATCATTTCACCTTTTTCCAGCAATTCACGCTGACGCCTTTCGGCTCTTACATCAAAATCGGCAGTCATGAAAATTTTTAATTCCGCATCAGGAAAGACAAAAGATCCGATATCTCTGCCATCCATGACAACAGCCTTATTTTTTCCTAATTTCCTCTGTTGGGCTACCATCGCCTTTCTTACCTTCCCAAGGGCGCTCACTTCACTGACTTTCATAGAAACATCCATCCTCCTGATTTCTCCTTCAACGTTTAATCCATTCAAATAAGTTTCATTTATCCCGGTTGTCGGATTACATTTAAAGCCTATATGGATTTGATCCAGGGCTTTTTCTACATCTTTAGGATTGGTGAGGTTAATATAGTTGCGGATAAAAAACAATGTCACTGCTCGATACATGGCACCGGTGTCAATATAAATATACCCTAATCTGGAAGCTACCTCCTTAGCGGTAGAACTTTTCCCACAAGCAGAATAGCCATCTACAGCTATTACAATTTTTTTCATCCAGGATAAAAAAATAACAACATTTAATACAGCAAGCGTTCAGTTTGCTCGCAAATATAATATAATATTGATAGCTTTAGTAGATGAAGTAATATATTCCTTAACAATCCTTTGTAGGGCACGGAATAGGCTTATTTTTTTTGAGTTTTTTACCCCGGTGCTGGGTGGAAGAACAAGCCGTAAAAAGCGATGACAAAACGATCAATACCGTTAATATGATACTTATTTTCTTTTTCAAAGTGTTCGTTGTTATGATTGACAGGTACAAATATAACCCGATTTTAATAAGCTAATTTTTAATACTTCTTATAAATTCACACACGTAAGAACATAACCGCGAATCACCGGGGATTATTGTACATTTATGCCCTTAAACTATTAACTGAAATAAGCACTATGAATAACGACTTCAGCATCTCCGGTCATATCATTGACATTTTGGGGGAAAGGATTTATAAAGGGGAAATTACCGTAACAAATGGCCGCATATCCGGCATTAATGAAGCAGCGGAAGTTGAAGATCAATATTTATTACCAGGTCTTATCGATTCACATGTCCATATTGAAAGTTCCATGTTGGTACCGTCAGAGTTTGCCAGGTTATCGGTAGTTCATGGCACGGTGGCCACTGTTTCCGACCCGCATGAAATTGGTAATGTCCTGGGGGTGGAAGGAGTAAAATATATGATTGAAAATGGGAAAGAGGTAGATTTTAAATTTTTCTTTGGCGCCCCCTCCTGCGTCCCGGCCACCTCTTTCGAAACGGCTGGAAAAACCATTACACCCGCCGAAATTGACCAGTTGTTATCCATGAAGGAAGTTAAGTATCTGGCGGAAATGATGAACTGGCCCGGTGTGCTTGGCAAGGATCCTTTGGTAATGGAAAAACTAGCCGTAGCCAAAAAGCACCAAAAGGTAATTGACGGGCACGCCCCCGGCCTAAGAGGTGATATGGCACTTGATTATATCAATGCGGGCATATCCACGGATCATGAGTGTTTTACAAAAGAGGAAGCATTGGACAAACTGGCGCATGGCATGAAAATCATCATCAGGGAAGGAAGTGCCGCCAAAAACTTTGAGGCGCTTATCCCCTTGTTACATGACTATGAAAATGAAATTATGTTTTGCTCCGATGACAAACATCCGGACAACCTCGTTGAAGGCCATATTAACCAACTGGTAAAAAGGGCACTGGCAAAAGGCATCGACTTATTTAAGGTGTTAAAAGCAGCCTGCGTTAATCCTGTTCATCATTATGGACTGGAGGTCGGTCTGCTCAAGGTGGGAGATCCGGCAGACTTTATCGTGATCGATCACCCTGAAACGTTTGAAATTATCCAGACTTTTATCAATGGAAAATTGGTTGCCGAAAATGGGGAAACCCGTATTAAATCAGTACAAAACCCGATCATTAACAACTTTTCTATCCAGCCATTGCAACCAGCCGCACTTAAGTTACACGCTAAAGGCACCAAAATAAACGTTATTGAAGCACTGGATGGCCAGTTGATCACTAACCGGCTAAAAGTTCCGTGTTCAGTTGAAGATGGTTTTATGGTATCAAATGTTGAGGAAGATATATTAAAGCTGGTGGTTGTCAACCGGTATCAGGCGGCTTCACCTGCAATCGCCTTTATTAAGAATTTTGGGTTAAAATCAGGGGCAATTGCTTCGTCGGTCGCTCACGACTCCCACAATATCATCGCTGTGGGGGTTGACGATGATAGTTTGTGTCGGGCTATTAACTTAATTATTGAAGAAAAAGGAGGCGTTTCGGCTGTGGGTCAAAAGGAGGAAAGGGTGGTGCCCCTGCCCGTAGCGGGATTAATGTCACCGCTGGATGGCTATGAAATTGCCAGGGACTATGCTTCAATAGATAATTTCTCCAAAAAACTGGGAAGCAGTCTCAACTCGCCATTTATGACACTTTCTTTTATGGCTTTATTGGTGATTCCTTCCTGTAAATTAAGTGACAAAGGGTTGTTTGACGGCGAAAAATTTGAATTCATAAAACTTTTTGAAGCATAATCAAGTCCTATTAAGGTGAGTACAAATAATTTAACATTAAAATGGAAGATCAAAAACAAGGGAGCGCTGAAAAGCTTTTTAAGAATTTCGGAAAAAAAATTGATGAACTGATAGACAAGGCTAAAAATAACAGTGACAACCTCGATCAGCGATTTGAAGACGGGATGGAAGAAATGAAAAGAAATTGGGATAAATTCGACAGTGAAGTCAAAAATTTCACTGAAGAGCACAAAGACAAGTTCCAGGAGGTTGGCATTCAAATAGAAAAGGCAGCACAGGAACTAAAAAAAGCAGTAGAAGCCGCTTTTTCAAAAAGCAAAAATTAAATGGGCCTGAAGGTTAGCTGTGTTAAGGATTAAAACCTTAGATACCGCCAATTTTCCGTTTAAATAATTAGCATTGATGAAAAGCGCAAAATTTTATTTTTTAGCAAAAAATTAAATATTCAGTCAGGGACAAAACCTCAAAACATCGTAGTACATGACCAGGATTATTGAAACTAAAGAAATCTCAAGGGTTTATCAAATGGGGAGCGAAACCATTAATGCCCTGGTGTCTGTTTCCATAAGCATCAACAAAGGCGAATATGTAGCCTTCATGGGACCTTCCGGTTCGGGTAAATCAACCCTGATGAATATCATTGGTTGCCTGGATACTCCTTCGTCGGGCACTTATATTTTAAATAATAATGACGTAAGTGACCTCACCGAAAATGAATTGGCAGAAATACGTAACAAAGAGATTGGTTTCGTTTTTCAAACTTTCAATCTTTTGCCCAGAGCCAGCTCATTGGAAAATGTGGCGCTCCCGCTGGTCTATGCCGGACTGAGCAAATATGAGCGGGAAGAAAGAGCACTGGCGGCTTTGGATAATGTGGGTTTGGCCGACAGGGCCAGCCATAAACCCAACGAACTATCCGGTGGGCAGCGCCAGCGGGTGGCTATCGCCAGGGCCCTGGTTAATGACCCTAGTATTATTTTGGCCGACGAACCAACGGGAAACCTTGATTCAAAAACCTCCTATAGCATCATGGATTTATTCCAGGAGTTACACGATAAGGGAAATACCATCATTATGGTTACACATGAGGATGACATCGCCCACTACGCTCACCGTATTGTACGGCTGCGGGATGGACTGATTGAAAAAGACGAAATGAATGAAAGCGTTAGCAATACCCGCCCAGTTAGCTAGGAAAGGAAATAACCAACCGACCGCTACACCTTCTTTTGATTGGTAGTTAAATTTTGAATATACTTGTTTGTAGAAAAGAAGTACCATACAGCGGTTTCAAATAATACTTCCATCAAAAATCTGGCAAACTACCATGAAGATATACACTAAAACCGGCGACAAGGGAACTACTGCCTTATTAGGTGGTACAAGAGTTGCTAAATCTCACGCAAGGATAGAGGCTTACGGCACCGTAGATGAATTAAATTCCTACATTGGATTGGTCGGTGACCAGGAAGTAAATGTCAAACGAAAAACAATGCTGCGTGAAATTCAGGATAGATTATTTACCATTGGCGCCACCTTGGCTTCCGATCCTGAAAAGTCAAAAGTTGAAATACCTGATTTGTTGGAAAGCGATGTCAGCCGGCTGGAAGAAGACATCGACCGTATGACGGCTGAGCTTCCCGAAATGAGATCCTTTATTTTGCCAGGGGGGCATCAGGCGGTCTCATTTTGTCATATCGCGCGATGCGTTTGCCGCAGGGCTGAAAGATTAGCCATTGGTCTGAACCAGGATGAGTTTGTGGCAGCGTTGGTCATCAAGTATTTAAACAGGCTTTCCGATTACCTTTTTGTATTGTCAAGAAAAATGACACAGGAACTGGGGGCTGAGGAAATTCCCTGGAGACCAAGAGAAAAAAAACCCTGAAGCCACAGGCCCCAGGGTTCTATAAAATATTTTATGCCTTAGAATGTAAGTGACTCCAGGCCAATATTTACTGTTTTGCTTTTTCTATCGTAAGCGTAAATACAGGTATGTCCCGCTTTACCCCTTAATGCGCCGGTCTTGGCATTTTTAGGATCTCCGACAACCATTTTTAACTTTTTAGACATCGGGATCTTTTTGGTCTCTGAATCCTCTCCCCTGGCAATGGTAGATATACCAACGTAAGGTTTTCCGGATCCAAGTTTGGCGCCTTCCCAGTTGGTGTACACAATGGCCGGTTTGCCCGAATCCGGTAAAGTGGTAACATATTCAAAAGTAAACATATTGAACCGCTTCAAATAATACGCGAGCGATACTCCGCCGGCGCTGGCAATGGTCCCGTCCACATAGATGGATTTATACGGTTTTTCAATTTTGTTAATGTCAAGTGGTTTCCCATTGTCATCATAATTAAAAATAATATAATCCATCACCGTAAAACCCATTGGTGCATTGTTGGACCCACCGGCGGCGGCCAGCACCGTACCTGCCTTCACCGTTTTTCTAAATGTTTCGGCAATCACCTGGTAGCTCCCACCGGTTTTCGTGATCTCATGGAACAAAACTTTTGGTTTGGAACCTATGCTAAACTTTCTGGATGTCGCCTTAAGGGCATGTTTAATGCCGTTATCCCAGTCAATATTGTTAAAGGCAAGCTTCTTGCCTTCCGGAGATAATTTCAAAAAGAATATCCCATCGGAATTAACCTGACGCCATTTGCTGCCTTCAAAATACATACCGGCAGTCACAATATTGCCGCTTGGTTCTACCAGGAAGGCCGATGGCAGTCCGGTGATTTGTCCATTATACAGATCGTATTCAAATTGTTTGGTACCGTTGTTATCGTCAAAGCTCACCAGTTTTCCCAGTACTTTTTTGGACATCAGGGTGGGTTTTTCAATGGTTATCAGCAGGAGCTTGTTGTTGCCAGCCTCGGCGGCCTCAATGCCTACATATCCCCTGTCCCTGGTCACCGTTTCTTCCCAAACTGTGTTTAGATCACGATCGATTTTTTCAACTGAATAGCCCCATTTCTTCTCCTTTACGGCTGATGTTACATAAAATCCGCTTCCGTCTGTCCCGGGAAATACCTTCATTGAATTGGCTGTGGCAAACTTTCGATGTTTTCTGTCCTCTCTTTTGATCACATTGCCATCACTATCGATAGTAATAAAAGTGTTTAATTTCTTGCTGGCATCGGAAAAAATGAAAAGAAAATCCTTTCCGTTGTACTCAGATCCAATTAATGCCGACCTTTTGGTTACGGTAACAGGGGTTTGTTTGACAAGGTTTAAGTCTAAATCCAAAATGTCAAGATTTAGCGTAACCATCCCCTTTTTCAGCTTCTCACTTAAATAATAAGTATAATAACCTACGGCCTTATCGCCGTTAGTAATAGACTCCACACCCCTGAAATGCAGGGGCTTTACGCCAGTAATTTGATATTGCTGCGCGTTTACGGTGGTAATTACACAAAAAAATAACGTGCTTAAGATAATTGTTTTTCTCATGTCTGTTCGTAAAAAAATATTTGGTTAATTGCCAAATCTATTTTTGTTCATGAAAAAGAAAAATAAAATACTTTGTCTTATAGTACTCGTATTATCATTTGGGCCCTTTTGCTCAAAAGCGCAGGAAGAGGAATCTCTACGGTTTACTTATGATGGTGATGATGCCAAAATTGCCCGATTGACAAAGCAAAACATGCATTTTGGGTCGGCAGCGTATGGCTTCATTGCCGATGAAGAAGGAATTGCGCTTCCTTTTTTGATAACGCTTAATTACGAATATGGAACCAGGTTACTTGAAATTGACGACATCGCCGGCATTTCCCTCAATTTTAACCCTCATATCGCTATAACACACTTTTTTGTCGGTCGTATTAGCGGTTCAGCTAACCTGAACCTTTTCAACTACGCCACAGAATCCTCCGAGCAAAAACTGGGACTTTTCGCAGGTATTGGCTATGAATACTTTGGATCATCCTTTGGTGTCAATGACCTGTATCCGGTGGTGAGAGGTGGGTTCATTTTTGACAATTTCAGATTATTATTTCAAAACGGCATCCAAACCGATTTTGAACCTGGGAAATACCTTGTTTCAGTGGGTGCCAAAATCGATTTATAACCATGAAAAAAGCTATTTTTTTACTTGTAATTGTGAGTATTCACTTAACTGTACCCGCTCAAAAAAAAGAAACTACCTACTGGAATGAAAAAACCGGGCAGCTAAAAAGCCAGGGACTTCTGAATCGCAAGGGATATAAAGAAGGCAGATGGCAAAGTTGGTATAAAGACGGGCAACTCCGCTCGGAGGAACACTACGAGAATGGTGTAAAACTGGGGAAATGCACTCATTGGTATCCCAATGGGCAATTAAAAAATTCCACGGTCTATGTGCCCAGCGACTACTTCCACGAATTTAAAATCGAAAGGGAATCCTTTCCTGCAGATGGGAATTGGGTCAGCTATTTTGCCAACGGGCAAATACAATCCGAAGGAAAATATCTCAGGGGTGCTAAGGATGGTATCTGGACGGACTACTTTGAAAATGGCCACAAGAAAAAAGTATATATGGTGCAAAACGAATTGAAGGAAGGTCAGTGGGAGGAGTATTACGAGAGTGGTCAGCAAAAAAGTATTGGAAATTACAAAAACAATGACAAAGCTGATCAATGGAAGTACTTTCATGAAAATGGCCAGGTAAAGCGTGTTGAATTTTATGATGAGCGCGGTAAGGTGAATGGCAAATTTGTTGTTTACCACGACAATGGAAAACTAAAAGAGGAAGGAAGCTATATAGCCGGTAAAAAAGAGGGGATCTGGAAAATGTGGCACCCTGACGGCAGTAAAAAAATGGAATCATACCACCGGAATGGCCGATATGACGGAACCTATAAAAGCTGGCACAACACTGGTGAAATGGCGGAAAATGGCACCTATGATAACGGGCTTAAAATTGGCGAGTGGAATGAATGGCATCAATCTGGACAACTAAGGTGTAAGACGATTTACAAAAATGGTCTGAAAGACGATCGCTGTCAGTTCTGGAATGACGAGGGCCAGCTGGTGAAGGAAATACTGTACAAAAACGGCAAAAAGAAGAAAGAAACCCGTCTTTGACAAATACGGTTTTTTTAGCAAATGATCCCTTTTATTAAATAGTGATCTTTGACGATTTATTCTTTTTTCCGTATCTTTGAAGCTCGTTTATTCCATATTTAAACCCCGTTATCATGATTGAGACGATAGATATTAAAATAGGGCAGACTGCTAAATCCAGAATCAATGAGTTGGATTTTGACAACATACCATTTGGAAGGGTCTTTTCAGATCATATGTTCGTCGCGGAGTTTGATAACGGTGTTTGGAAAAATTTTGAAATCAAACCTTACGAATTTCTGAGCTTGTCTCCGGCCAATACCATACTGCACTATGGTCAGTCGGTATTTGAAGGAATGAAGGCTTATAAAAATCTTAATGGTGAAGCCATACTTTTCAGGCCCCTGGACAATTTCATACGGTTGAACAAATCAGCCAGAAGGATGTGTATTCCGGAATTACCCGAAGAACTTTTTATGGGGGGGATGACGGAACTGATCAGGAAGGATTCTCAGTGGATCCCGGACCGTCCCGGCACCTCTTTATATGTAAGGCCATTTATCTTTGCATCTGACGATTATATTGGTATAAAGCCTTCTGATACTTATAAATTTATCATCTTCACATGCCCCGTAGGTGCCTATTACAGCAAGCCTGTAAGGGTAAAAATAGAGACAGCGTTTTCAAGAGCCTTTGAGGGTGGCGTAGGTTATGCCAAAACCGGAGGTAACTATGCGGCTTCGTTGTACCCTGCCAAACTGGCTCAGGAGAAAGGATATGATCAGTTGATCTGGACTGATGGCAAGACACATCAATACATCGAAGAATCGGGCACTATGAACCTGATGTTCGTTATTGATGGAAAAATAATTACCGCCCCTACCGATGATACCATATTGAAAGGGGTAACCAGGGACAGTGCGCTGACCCTTGCCAGAGACTGGGGTGTTGAGGTTGAAGAACGAAAAGTTTCCGTTAGTGAAATACTGGAGGCCCTCAAGGCCGGAAAGGTACAGGAAGCTTTTGGCACCGGCACCGCAGCTACCATTGCTCATATCGCCGAGATCGGTTACGAAGGTGTAGATTATCAACTACCCCCTGTTGAAGGACGAACCATTTCCAATAAGATCCTGGCTGCTTTAAATGATATTAAGTTGGGTAAAGCAGAAGACAAATTTAACTGGATCCACAAAGTCTGACTTAGATTTTAAAACGGACTATCATCCTTTTTTTCAGGAAACACCAGGTAACGCCTTGCGCAGAAGGTGATGCATCCGTACAAATATTAAACCATAGTATCAAGGTTGTATCCACTTGTGGATAGAACTGGAAATGCGGGACCCGGTCGTCAGAAAAAAGCTGCTTCCCCGATGATATTTTGGTCAGTCGGTGTTTTTCTTCTTTTGGATCATGCCGGCTGCGCTTTTAATGATGATTGCAACCAGTATAATTAGCAGTCGGGAGCAGACAACTATAAGACTGATATTTTCATTATCAATACATGTCTCAATTATTAAAATATTGTTTGTTACTGACCATGGTTTTCTACATCGCCGATACCGCTGCCCAGCAGGGACATAAATACCTGATGCTGGAAAGGGGGCGAAGCCTGAAAAAAATAAGGATCTATCCAGGGTCAACGCTTCGATTTAAATTTGAGGATGATAAACATTTTTATTCCGGACAGATAAAAGACCTTCGCGGAGATATAATTATTTTTGAAAATTCGATCATCAAAGTACAGGAAATTGCCGGGATAGATATTTCGGGGTTTAAAAAACAACCATCATTGCTGCACGGGTTGGCGAAAAAACTACCCATTGCCGGAGCCGGATACTTTTTAATTGACCAATTTAACCGGTCCGTTGTCAATGGACAATCACTTTATGTAGACCGTAAGGTATTAAGAACCAGCGCTATCATGGTGGGCATGGGATTACTGTTGGGCTTCACGGTTAAAAAAAATGTCAAGATCAAGGGCCGAAATCGACTGCGTATTGTAAACTTACTTCCCGAGGCAAACAACAAAAATTGATTAAGGCCTGATTTTTCGCCTCAACTCATTATATTTGGCCATCATTAATCAAATTTAAATATGACCACAGATCAGTTGAAAGATTTAAAGGCGCGTGTAGAGGCCTTAAGGAGGTATCTTTGACTACGATAATAAAATAAAAGAGGTAGAAGAAGAAGAAAACCTCACCACCCAACCCAGCTTTTGGGATGACCCAAAAGCAGCTGAGAAGATTCTTAAGAATATTAAATCCAAGAAAATCTGGACCGACAGTTTCAATTCACTTCACAGTAAATTAGAAGATCTCGAGACGTTAAACGAGTTTTACGAATTGGGGGAGGCAGATCAGGAAGAAGTCGACCAGGAATACCAAAAGTCAATGGAGGCCCTGGAAGAGCTGGAATTCAAAAAGATGCTGAGCAATGAAGAGGATCAGCTCAACGCCATGATTGAAATTAACCCCGGGGCAGGTGGCACTGAAAGCCAGGACTGGGCCGATATGCTAAATCGAATGTATATCATGTGGGGTGAGCGGAATGGTTACTCCGTGAAACAAATCAATTATCAGGCGGGAGATACGGCCGGTATTAAATCGGCTACGCTGGAGATCAGCGGTGATTTCGCCTATGGTAATCTGAAATCAGAGATTGGCGTCCATCGACTGGTAAGAATTTCCCCCTTTGACTCGGGAGGAAGGCGACATACTTCATTTGCGTCGGTTTACGTCTATCCGGAAGTTGACGATAATATAGAAATAAACGTCAATCCGGCGGATATAACCTGGGAAACTTTCAGGTCAGGCGGTGCGGGCGGGCAAAATGTCAATAAAGTTGAGACGGCAGTGCGGTTGCGGCATGCACCTTCGGGGATTATCATTGAGTGTCAGCAGGAAAGATCTCAATTGCAAAATAAGGAGAAGGCCTTAAAAATGCTAAAATCAAAGCTTTATCAACAGGAAATTGAAAAGCGCAATGAGGAAAGGGATAAAATCGAAAGCGGCAAAATGAAGATTGATTTCGGGTCCCAGATCCGCAACTACGTTTTGCACCCCTACAAGCTCGTAAAGGATGCCCGTACCAGCATGGAGCGTAGCGATGTACAAAATGTGCTGGATGGGGATCTAAATGATTTTATCAAGGCATTTTTGATGAGTCAGTAATAATGGGTTTTGGCTTGAAGATTTCCTTCAAAAAATCACTCGGGCCTGAGGTTTTTGATGGGATTGCTGAAGGCGGCCCTTAAAGCCCGAAGGCCTACGGTAGTCCAGGTTACCAGTAATGTAGAACCAATAGCGACTAAAAAAAGCGCTAAACCTAAAGAGGTGCGATAGGCAAAACCTTCCAGCCATTTTTGCATAGTAAAATAAGCAACCGGGCATGCAATCACATTGGCAATAAGTACCAATAAAAGGAATTTTCCAGTAACCATATTAGAAATGCCGGTAATCGAAGCGCCCAATACTTTGCGAATGGCAATCTCCTTTAAACGGTCTTTAATAGTCATATTGGCTATAGCAAACATACCCATAAAAGCTATGAACAATGCCAAAAGGGTAAGACACAAAACAATATCGGAAAGTCTTTTCTCCCGGGCGTGGAGGTCGGCAAATGTCTGGTCGAGGAAAGCATATTTCATCGGATCACCATCTGTAAAATCATACCAAATATCTTCAATGGCACTCAATGTTTTGGATAAATTGTCAGCTGAAACCTTAAGATTAAGATAATCCATCGGGCGCTCCCGGTAAAAAAATGCAAAGGGTTTTATCTCCTTTTTAAAATCAGTAAAATGGAAATCTTTGACCACCCCGATAACCTCTCCATACGTTAGAGTCGAATCATTCTCAGTGGCAAGGGGCAGACTTTTCCCGATGTCTTCATAAGTCATGCCCAGTTCCCGCAAGCCGGTTTCATTGACTACAATCGTGAGCCCTTGCGCATCTGTGGGGCGTGCACGCGAAAAGTTTCTTCCTGCAACAAATTCCAGGCCCATCGTTTCAATAAATTCAGGCTCTATATCGAAAAGGTTCATGATAAATCCATCGGGATAGCCCAAACTTCTGGTCCAGTTTAAGCCGCCAACCACACCACTTGACAAACTTGCCGTGGAGATATTAGCAACCTGCAGCAGTTCCGTCTTAAGCGCCTGCTGGTTTTTAATGCTAGTCGCGTTTTCTATGACCAGTACCTGCTCGGGGGTGAAACCCTTGTCGACATCTTTCATGTATTGCAACTGCCTGTACACCACGATAGTACCAAAAATCATAAAGGATGAAATTGCAAACTGGATGACCAATAAACCCTTTCTTAAACCCAATGCAGATCTTCCGGCGTGATTAAAAATCCCTTTAACTGCCTGCGCAGCTTTAAATGAAGAAAGGTGCATGGCAGGAAATAATCCGGCGACGACTCCCGTAACCAGAACGACCAGGCAGATACTTAAAAAAATACCAAGATTTTCCGGATACACCAAGGAAATTTCACGTCCCAGGATGTCTCCCAGATATTTGAAAAGTAACTCCGATAAAATACTTCCTACCACCAGGGAAATTGAGATGATCAATAAAGTTTCTATCATAAACAGGGCAATGAGCGATTTTCTATAAGCACCAAACACCTTTCGGATACCTACTTCTTTGAATCTTTTATATGATTCAGCCACCGTGAGATTCAGGTAATTTATGCATGAGACGACCAACACAAAAATCGCCAGTATCGCGAATATATACACATTATTCATGTCTCCATTGGCCTCCAGTTCCCATTTCAGATTTGATTTCAGGTGGATGTCGGTTAAAGGCTGCGAATAGATAATGTTATGGTTTTCCTGTTCGTTCTGATAGCTTTCATAAAAGGGTTGAAGTTTAACCTCCAGATTGGCTACGTCGGCTCCCGGTGACAATTTGATATAGGTATAATAGTTATACCAGCCCCAATTCTGTTCGAGATCCTGTCGGCCGTTTTTTAACAAAAAATCAAATTTAAAATGCGAGTGGACCGGCACATCTTCCAAAACAGCCGAAATTCTATAGGTTGCATTTTTGTCTCCATACATTGTCAAGACCTCCCCAACGACATTTTCTTTTCCAAAATACTTTTTTGCCATACTTCTGGTGATAACCATCTGATCGGGATAAGCCAAGGCATTTCGGACATCTCCATGGACCACAGGAAAACTGAAAACATCAAAAAAAGTGGAATCTGTATATATCAAACCCTCTTCGTGGAATTTTTTATCGTTGGAGGCGCCAAGCAAAAATTTTCTTCCCCAGTTTGGGTATAGCCGAACGGAGGAAGCTACTTCCGGAAAATCTCTTTTCAAAGCCGGCGCCAGAGCAGGTGGTGTGGTGGCATCGGGTAACCGGCGTTGATTTGAATCCACAAAGTCGATCACGACGCGATAAATGCGATCTGCGTCGCGGTGAAATTTATCGTAGCTCAGCTCTCCTTTCAGATAAATGAAAATAAAAATGAAACAAGCGATACCCACTCCCAGGCTTAACACATTCATAATAGACGTTGCCTTGTGCTTCAAAACATTGCGTACAGCGAATTTCAGATAACTTTTATACATGATGATTTCCTTAGAATTTTTACGTCTCCCCTTCAATGCAAATGGCCTCAAAAAATGCAGCACTTCATACCAATAGATCACATTGGCATGCCAGCGGCGTTTATGCGCCCTTTCTATCCGGTAAGATTCATGCAAATCCCCTTTTACTTCTTCCAATAACTTGCCGTGGCAAAACCAGCTTAAAAAACGATCTGCGGACTTTGGAGGCCTTATATCTTTAGAATGATTTGTCATAACTCAGTCGTTTCCAGGCGAGATCCGGAATTTGATTCCATAGTGAGTTTCTGATCTCATGATTCTTCTCCAAAGCCTGTTTACCAGCAACTGTAATATGAAACAATCGCTTGCGACGACCGCCCCGTTCATGCGTAGCATTCGCCAATTCCGATTTAAGGAAACCCTTATCTTCCAAACGGTTTAATGCCGAATGAATCGCTCCAATAGCAACTTTTCTGCCAGTTTGATTATTGATCTCCTGCCTGATGCCAAGACCGTAAGCCTCTGGAAAAAGCACACCAACAACTAACAAAACCAGTTCTTCGAATTCCCCTAATTGCGTTCCTTTCATATCAGGTCAAATCAATTTTCATAAATGTAGAGCAAATATATCAAATTTCGCAAATACTACAAATATGAAATTTGATTATTTCAATTTCCTCCTTTGATTGCCCTCAGCAGTTTCGGCGAAATCTTCTTAATTCTTAACTGATAGTTTAAATAGTAGGAAGGATAATAGGTTGGTGTTTTTAAGGCCAGGTCCTTTTGTAACTGGTTAGTAGGGATATAGGAACTGAAGGACGGGCCTGTCTTATCGGCATATTCCAGGGCTTCACGCTCTCTTAATAGTCCCCGGTTATCTTTTGTGGAAAACCTATCCGTCTTGCGCTTTCCTCTCTCGCCGGAAGCGGATGACAGCCGTGTCGCATTGTTTGAAACCCTGAGCGGTTCTATGACATTTCGATGGATAATAAGTTTTTGATCAGCGGAAAGCACATAGTTGCTGGTATCGGCCTGCGCGATTACAGTTTGACACATCCCTAACAATGCGCCAAAAAACAACAGCAAGTAAGTGAACCCCTTCATAACTTTAACATTGATTAACTAAGTAAGCACTATTTCCATTAAAAAGTTTCAAAATTTATTTCTTTGTATTCAATATACCAGGAATTTGATAATTTCCAATAAGTTAATCCTATTCCTACCAGCGTATGTAATCTGGTGGCTAGACGAAATAGACAGTTAATCGTTGACTACCTAAAAAAGACACAATATTTATTTTATAGGTATAATAAGTACGTCATTTACATTGATGATATCCTTCTGTTTGATTTTCCTGATTTCAGTGACTTGTATGGAGATCCTATCCCCTGTTCTTGCAAATTCTGAATATTTTGATAAATCAAATTTATCGCCATCTACTTTTATAACAGGTATCGCTACGGGCCTGGGTCCTCTTGCCAACACAACTTCAAACGACTCAACTTCCGTCTTACTTTTTTTAGTTTCAATCACCATTTCATCAAGGCTGTTGGGAGCAATACCTTCTTTCAGTCGCAACACGTCGACGTTTTCGATGCCCTTGATGGTAACTTTGTATTTTTTATGGGTGAAGGTCTCCGGGGTATGGGAACTTAGGGGAATAAGGATGAAAAGAAGCAAAAGCGAAGATAACAATGACCGTTTCATAGGATAAAGATTTTAAGTGTTAAAGCTGTTAAAATAAAACGTAAAATCCGTCATGTTAGTACTGTCCAATTTAAGATAAATACCTTAAATTAGTAACGCACTTTCAAATGGTAGCTACCATGTTATCCACAAGTTATGAGGTATTTTTTGAGGTAGCCAGTTGTCAAAGTTTTTCCAAGGCTTCCAGGAAGTTGTATTTGACACAGCCGGCGGTAAGCAAACATGTCAAAAAGCTGGAACATGAGTTGGGGATCAGTTTGTTTATCCGGCAGGGAAATACTATTTCGCTCACCCAGGCGGGCAAAAAGCTTTATGAATCGCTACATCAGGCCAAGATAATACAAAATAGCATTAAGTTTGACCTGGGTGTTATCAAAAAGCTGGAAGAAGCCAGGGGCACGCTGAGTCTGGGATCCAGCACTACACTTTCCCTGTACATGCTTCCCAAAATAATATCGATGATCCATAGGAAATATCCCAATATTCAGATCCAGCTGCTTAACCGAAACGCAGAAAATGTACTAAAGGCGTTGCTCAATAAAGAAATAGATCTGGGGGTAATTGAAGGGGAGCATAAAATCAGTGCCGTTTCTTATCAGTATTTTACCGACGATGAGGTAATCGCCGTTTGTTCGGTTCATAGCCCGTTTGCCGGCAAGACGCTCGGTCTACAAGATTTAAGACAAATACCGCTCGCCTTGCGAGAACAGGGATCAGGAACGCTGTCAGCCTTGTATGAAGCACTGGAGAAAAAGGGATTGAAACCCAAGGAATTAAATGTCAATGTAAAAATCGGCGGAACCGAGGCTTTGAAAAATTTCCTCAAGGAAGATGTTTGCCTGGGATTCCTCCCAAGGAGATCCGTTTCCCTGGAGCTGGAAAACAAGACCATGAAGGAAGTAGAGATTGAAGGATTAACAATACATCGAAAGTTTTATTTCATCATGAGGCAGGGAGAAGAGCAAGTGGGCATCATCAGAGAATTTATAAAAGCCGCCAGGCTTCACTATAACCAATAGTTATAGCTTATAATTAAATATTGCACTATCCGTTATAATTGTTGTGTCTGTCTCGATAATTTTGAACTATTATGTTTGAAACTATCAGGTTATCACCTCAGGCATTCCTTTTATGCTCTCATTGCAGCCGATCCTACGATTTGGCCGACAGGCAATCCTATTGCCAACATTGCCGGAAACCATTACTGGTGAAATACGATTTAACGGGCGTTTTTGACAAGGCTTTGTTGGATTCCGATAACCTGACCATGTGGCGATATGCAGCGATGCTTCCGATCCGCGACAGGGATCACATTGTAAGCCTTGGTGAAGGAATGACTCCTATGCTTTCTTTGAAGAATTTAGGCCACAACTACGGCTTTGATCAATTGTGGCTAAAAGATGAAGGTCAGAATCCGACGGGTTCATTTAAATCCCGAGGGATCAGCATGGCTGTCTCCAAGGCCCTGGAACTGGGGGTAACAGATTGCATCGTGCCCACAGCCGGCAATGCAGGTGGGGCTATGAGTGCCTATTGTGCGGCAGCGGGTATCAATGCCACGGTGATTATGCCAAAAAAAACGCCGCAAATCTTTAAAGATGAATGCAGGTTGTTTGGCGCAAAACTAATACTGGTCGACGGATTGATAGACCAGTGCGGCAAGGAGATAACCCGCATAAAAGCGAAAAAGGATGTGTATGATATCTCTACCATGAAAGAACCCTACCGGCTGGAGGGAAAAAAAACCATGGGTTATGAAATAGCCGAGCAAATGGGCTGGCGCCTGCCAGACGTGATTTTGTATCCCACAGGGGGTGGCACGGGGTTGATTGGCATTTGGAAGGCATTCCAGGAATTATCGGACCTGGGATGGATTGAAGGAAAGCTGCCAAAAATGATTGCGGTTCAGTCTGACAATTGCCCACCCGTTGTTGAGGCTTTTCATAACAAACAGGCGGTTTCCAAAAATTACCGGGGCTCCATAGCCAGCGGCCTGGCTGTGCCTCAGGCATTCGGGCAGGACTTGATTATGAAGACGCTGCGTGAATCCGGGGGTTTTGCTACGACAGTTAGCGAAAGTGATATCCTACGGGGTGTAAAAGAAATAACACGAACGGAAGGTGTGCTGGTCTCACCCGAAGGTGCTGCCGTATGGATGGCCCTGCTAAAACTGACGAATGCAGGCTATATTAAACGAGACGAAAAAATAGTTTTGCTCAACACTGGCTCAGGGTATAAATATTTTGAAAATATAATAGAAAATTGAGGTGGTTAAGGATTTTTGATGCCTTTTTTCACGAAAATCACCATACAGGAGCCGGCAGTATCCAAACCTGAATGGAGACTGCAGGAACTTATGGCGATCTATTGCAGAATTGACTTCATCACCTGATTAACCATTTTATCACACCGCCCAAAGCCAAATTCAAAGGCATCTGCCGTTGAAGCCGACGCATAAAGACTTTCCTTCAACATGGTTTTTGCCCGGTGCAACCTTACTTTGACATTGCCGACACTAATGTTCAAACAGGTGGAAATTTCAGCTATTGGCATCTCTTCCACTTTACCAAGAATGTAAATTACCCTATATTTTGAGGGCAAATTCTCTATGGCTTTTTCAAACATCTGTTTTGCCTCTTGTTTAATCATCTTTTTTTCCGGATTCAAATTATCCGACCCTGACAAATGGAATATGCTATTGTGAAACAAAGGGGAATCAATATTTAAGAGCAGTTGGTTTTTTCTTTTTGATTTAATCCTGGCCAGTGCTTCATTAATTCCGATGCGAATCAGCCAGGTCGAAAAGTTTGCTTTTTGGTTAAATTGATAGAGTTTTTCGTAAGACTTCAAATAGGTATTTTGCATTATATCCTCTACCTCTGCCTCATCCCGCAAATAACTTTTAATCACCCTATACAACTTCTGATTGTTCCTTCTCATTAATATTTCAAATAACTCCTTTTCTCCCGACAATATCTTTTCAACCACCACAGAATCCTGCACTTCATGGCTGCGGTTATAACCAATTCCAGATGTCTTCATAGCGATATTTTTATGGTTAGATAAGCAATTGGAAAAAAAGTTACAATTAACTGTAACCATTTTGCCTTGATGTTATCCAATAGGCACATTAAGCAATTCTTTCTTTCAAAAACAAAAATTATGACTGAAAAGATCAAACAAACCCTGATAATACTGAAATACACTTATGGAATTGTACCCATCGTAGCCGGATTAGACAAATTTACCAACATTCTGACAGACTGGACCCAATATGTGGGCATAGGCATGGCCTCTATGTTACCTTTTGAAACGAGTACTTTTATGATGATCGTCGGGGTCATAGAAATTGTAGCTGGATTATTGGTATTGCTGCGAACTAACTTCGGTGGCCTGGTTGTAGCCGGATGGTTGGTTGCCATCGCCATTGTGCTAATATTCAGCGGTCATTACATTGATGTCGCTGTAAGAGATCTGGTCATGGCCACCGGCGCTTATGCCCTGGCTACGCTATATGAGCCGGTTTCAGAAAAAAAACCGGCGAATAACTGATCATAACCCTTAAAAGACTGCATAAATTTTAGAAAGCAAAATTTAATAAGTTCCTAATTCAAAATAAAAAGAGGTAGTAAAATGAATTTACTACCTCTTTTTGTATGAGTTTTACAGAGATCAATCATCGCTGTCTTCTTTCTTACCATTGCGCTTCCCTTTTTTCTTGGGCTTAATTTTATCGCCTTTTTTAATACGTTTGGAAACTACTAAAAACGGACCGGAGATCACTTCGTCTCCTTCACTGACTCCCTCCAGCACTTCAATATTGTCGAAGTCGCTGATTCCCGTCTTTACCTCTACCATTTTAGCAGCCCCGTTGTCATTGACAAATACAACTTCCAGAATTTCATCCTCATCGTCTCCTTTAGTTTCTTCATTTACCTCCTCATCTTCCTCCTCTTCATCATCATCTTTGTTAAACCTGTCAAGCTTTTTTGGATCCCTGGTGGTTACTGATGCCAGAGGAACTGTCAGCACATTTTCTTTTCTTTCAGTAATGATATCAACACTCGCCGTCATGCCGGGACGAAATGGCGTTTTTATATTTCTTTCCTTTAGCAGTTCCTGAAATGAGCTATTCAGAATACGTATTCTCACCTCAAATTCTGTGACCGCATCCGCTGATACTTTTTCATTGGCCGTATTGGCAATGGCGGTAACCACCCCTTTGAACTTCTTATCCAGATTAGAATAGGCATCCACATCGATGATAGCTGTATCATTTAATGACACCCTGATAATATCATTTTCATTTACATCAACCCTTACTTCCATCTTATTAAGATCGGCAATGCGCAAAAGTTCCGTACCAGACATCATGTTACTACCTACCACTCTTTCTCCTTTTTCCACATTCAATTTTGAAACAGTACCACCAGATGGAGCATATACATTGGTCAACCGAAGGTTTTCTGCCGCTTCAGATACCGATGCCTGCGAACTTTTTACAATAAATTCCGAGGCCCGGACATTCTCAAAAGCTGATTTTTTGTCATTTTCTGCAGCCAAAAAATTGGCCTGTGCCAATTCCCAGTCCGATTTGGAAATAACCTTCTGGTCCCAAAGTTTTTGCTGACGCTTGTACTCAAGGTTGGCACGGTCAAAATTGGCCGCTGCCTTGGAATATGCGGCTCTGGCGTTGGCGAGGTTGGCCTTTTGTGTGTTTAAAGATGCCTTAGTTCTTTCGAGGGCTGATTCCAGGTTGTCCGGCCTGATTTTTACCAGTAATTTGCCATAAGTCACTGAGTCTCCTTCCTCCACATTCAACTCTATAATTTCTCCGGACACATCGGGACTCAGCTTAATTTCTATCTCAGGCTGTACGGTGCCGGAGGCACTTACTTTTTCTACAACAGTCGTTTTTTTGGCTTTGGAGAGGTTTACTTCAATTTCCTTGGATTTACCTACCCACCCCTGGGATTTTCCAACAATTACAATCAACAACAAAAGCACCACGAATCCACCCAGTATATATATTAATTTGTTACTATTCTTTTTCTTTGGTCTTGCCATCATTTAAAAAGTTAAAGATTTACCCTGATAAAAGTCTAATATCTTGGTTTTAAAGATAAAGTCATATTTGTTTCTCACCAGGTCGGACTTTGCCTGATACAAATCATTTTCCGCAATCTGATAATCTACAAAATTAATTACGCCCAGATTATATTGCTGGGACGCAATTCTAAATGACTCTTCCAATGCCTCTACCTGCTTCAGGGAGGCATCATAATTTTTTGAAGCGGCAAAGGCGTCATAGTACGCCTGCTCTATGACCTGTCTCAAGGTTTGTCTTGTCTGTCTGGCGTCTATCTCAGCTCTTTGCTTTTGTATTTTAGAGCGCTGTATATTCGATCTGGTTGTCAGGCCGTTGAATATTGGGATACTTAGCTGCAAACTCAGCTGTTGGTTAAAGTTATCACTAAACTGCTCACTCACAGAATAACCCTCATCAACACCAATCACATTGGGCCTGGTCACTTCACTCAAAACCACCTCATTGGTATTTTCAACAAAACCAATAGGTACTATTTGATCAACCGTACCATCCACAATATCTCTTTCACGATCAACGGCATCAGAGTAATTGGAACCAAGGCTTCCACGAATGGAAACCGTGGGGTACAAGCCTCCTTTGGCAATAGCTTCCCCTTTGGCGGCGCTTTCCACGTTCAGGTCTGCACTTTTAATATCGGGTTGAATAGCCAGGGATGTTTTGTATATCTCTTCGACATTAATGGCGGCTATAGCCTGCGGATCGACTTCCAAATCGGGAATTACAATGTCAAACGGCTCGCTGGCAGGAATCAGCAGCGCCTGTTTTAAATTCAATAAAGAAATATTCAAATTATTCTCGGCATTGACCACATTCACCTCATTGGTAGCCAATTGCGACTGCAGGTTTAGCAAGTTGGAATAAGGCAGTGAACCGGCTTCCACCAGCGCCTTGGTTCTTTCCAATTGCTGCTGTGTAGAAGCCAGCTGCGTACGATTGTTACTTAGCAGCTCTTTGTTAAATATCACGTTCAAATACAAGGAAGCAACGTTTAAGGCGATATCATTGCGGGCATCGTCCAGGTCTTTTTTGCTGGCATTAAGGTCAAGGATCCCCTGTTTGATGGTATTTTGCTTTTGAAATCCTGAAAATAACGTCACGCCGGTGCTGGCACTATATCCTGTAAATGCAACTCTTTGATTAATGAACAAATTGGTAGTCGGGTCAATCCCTCTTCCCCAGTTAAACCCATAGTTTCCCCCTGCGTTCAGAGTCGGTAACAGATCAGCTTTCGACTGTTTTAAATTCACCTCCCTGTCCTGCACTGTCAATTTAGATTGTTGTAAGGTCAGGTTTTTTTCCCAGGCCTGATCAATACATTCCTGCAAGTTCCACTTTTTAATATTGTCATTATCCTGAGCCTTGCTTTCCAGTCCAAAGACCAGTCCAAAAAGCAAAAGATAATACTTGGCTATTTTTATCATATCTTAAAGATCAATATCTGGTATATAAATTATTTCATCCACCCACTTCAGGCTTTCCAGGTATTTAAGCGTCAATGGCCTAAGCCCGGAATCCATTTCAATCACCTGGCAGGCAAGATCGTTTCTTCCCTTTCTGGAGACGGACATCGTGGCAATATTGCAATCATCCTGGGCCAATACATTGGCGATAAAGGCAATGCTTCCTCTTACATCGTCAGCCGTGATGATCAATGTGTGTAAACTAACACTAAAATTGGCGGTAAAGCCGTTGATCTCAGCGATGTTTACGATACCTCCCCCCAGGCTTTCCCCCAATATCTCTATCTCATCTTTTCCAGCTTTCAGATAGATTTTCAATGTGTTAGGGTGCAGGGTCGAAGCATTACCAACCGATTTAAACGCATATTTAAGTTTTTCTTTTTTGGCGTGCTCAAAAGAACTTTTGATGCGACTGTCATCCGTTTTGAAGTCCAGCAACCCACCAATAACGGCTCTGTCGCTCCCATGCCCCTCGTAAGTCCTGGCAAAGGAATTGTAAAAGGTAATAACCGCTTTTTCAGGTTTCTTGCCCAACACTCTGATCGCCGCTCTGGCTATCCTTACCACACCGGCGGTGTGAGAACTGGAAGGACCTATCATTACCGGGCCGATCATTTCAAAAACACTGCTTTTTGTGACCATAGATTGTTAGATTACAATTCAATAATAAGTAATATTTTAGTTTTCGATAACAATAAAGTTATAAATGGTTATATTCTTCCATGAAAAACCGATGAAAGTGTAAATAAACCAAATTTCTGCTTTCTGTTCATTAATTGCAGCTAAATACCCTATGGTCAATCAACTAAAGCCAGGATTAAATACAACCCAAAACCAATCCGATTATCACCTTAATTGTTTTAGGATTTATGACGTCAACACCCTCATCAGGAGATCCGAAAATGACAAGCTTTTCTCATAAACAATATCCGGTTTATCAGGGGGTGGATTTGGGCGTTACTTATCACCAGCACGAGACCATCTTTAAGCTATGGTCTCCTGTCGCCAGCCAGGTAAAAGTAAATATCTACGGTCAGGATGAAAGTCAAAAGCCTGAACTTACCCGAAAGCTCTCAAAAACAAACGACGGTGTATGGGAACTGATCTTGAAGGGGGACTTTCTTAACAAGTATTACACTTTCCAGATTTTTTTAGATGGCCATTGGTTGCCTGAATCTCCGGATCCATATGCTACAGCGGTTGGCACCAATGGCAAAAAGGGAATGATCATAGACTTATCTTCAACAGATCCGAGGGGTTGGAAGTCGGACCATGGACCTGAAGTCCAGCATGCCACAGATGCCATCATCTACGAGTTACACATCAGAGATTTGTCTGTTCATGCGGATTCGGGCATTGATAACAAAGGAAAGTTTTTGGGTTTATGTGAGCCAGGTACCCAATCGCGCAATGGGGAAAGTACCGGCTTGAGTCATCTGAAGGAATTGGGCATAACCCATGTTCATTTATTACCCTGTTTTGATTTTGATGCCATAGACGAGTCTGTCCCTGAAAACAATGAGTTCAACTGGGGTTATTCGCCTCAAAATTATAATACACCTGAAGGCTCTTACGCTTCTGTTGCCAGCGATGGCAACATCAGGATTAAAGAGTTTAAACAACTGGTAAAAACTTTGCATGATCACGGAATTGGCGTGATCATGGATGTGGTTTACAATCATACCGGAGATACTGAAAACGCCAGCTTCAACCTGCTAACGCCTGGCTACTTTTACCGGCAAGATGAGGCGGGAGGCTTTTCAAATGCCACGGCATGTGGTAATGAAACGGCTTCGGAAAGACCGATGATGAGAAAATTTATGCTTGACTCGGTTCAATACTGGGCCAGAGAATATCACATCGACGGCTTCAGGTTTGACCTGATGGGCGTACACGACATTGAAACCATGAATTTGATTAGCCGGGCACTCAAAAAAATCAATCCCGGAATAATTATTTACGGTGAAGGGTGGACAGCCAATGATAGCCCCCTTCCCAAAAGCCAGCGGGCCTTGAAACAAAATACACACCTTTTAAATGAAATTGCTTCATTTAATGATGATTTACGAGATGCTGTCAAAGGCCATTGGGCCAGACATGTGACCAAAGGGTTTGTGAGCGGTAAAAAAGGGCTGGAGGAAAGCGTCAAATTTGGCGTCGTTGCCGCCACCTACCATTCCCAGGTGAAATACAAAAAAGTAAATTATTCAAAGACGCCCTGGGCCAGGGAACCTACACAATGTATCAACTATGTTTCCTGCCATGATGATCACACCTTATACGATAAATTAAAAATTTCCAATCCCGATGCCACCGAGGAAGCGCTTATAAAAATGCATCTGCTTAGCAACACCATTGTGTTTACCTCACAGGGCATCGCTTTTATGCATGCCGGGGTAGAAATGTTAAGGACCAAGGGAGGTGTCGAAAATTCTTTTGACTCGCCAGATGCCGTTAATGGCATCAATTGGGAATGGAAGTCAAAAAACAAAGCTGTTTATGATTACTATTGCCAACTGATCCAATTAAGGAAAAACCACCCTGCCTTTCGAATGCCAAATAACCGTATGATACAGAAACATCTTAAATTTTTTAACATTCATGAAAGCAATTTAATAGGATACGAAATAACCGGCAACGCCAACGGAGATGACTGGGGTCACATTTTATTGTTCTTCAATGGCAATAACAGGGCAAAACACATTAACATTGGTACCGGTAATTACACAAAGGTTATAGCCAATCACCAGATTAATGAACAGGGGCTGGGTGATATACAAGGTGGAAAAATTGTTATCGAGGGAAGAAGTGCGCTGATGCTGGTAAAATACTGATTCTCTACTTGTACATTATTGTTGGATATCCCATTGAAAAAATAATGCTTTCGCCTTAGTTAATACACTTACTACTATAATCTGTACCCATCGCATGAAACAGCTTAGAGTAAAAAATTTCCGAACCTTCAATTATTTTTTAAGATATATAATAATAACTTAAAACGACGACATTATTCTTCAAGGTATTGATCGATTAATTTTCTTATTTCAGTGGAACCCGGCCTCGGAGCATTACTATGGATCAACTCTCCTTGTTTGTTATATAATAAGTAGCGAGGGATAGATTTTATCCCAAATTCCTTATTAACCAATATCTTATTCAAACTATCTACAAAGTAACTTTGCGGTGGGTTTTTATTTAAATATTTTTTTTCTGCACTTAACCAATGATCAATATTTTGATCTAAGGACAGATAGACAAAGGTCACATTTTTATCTTTATACTCATCAGAAAGAGCAATTGAATTGGGTATTTCTTTGACGCAAGGAAGACACCATGCTGCCCAAAAATCGATGTATATCAATTTTCCTTTATTTTCAAAGAGAAGCAATTCTGCCATAAAAGAATTATTGTTTTTGTCTGTCAACCCTAATTCACCTGAAAAGATGTCTATGGCTTTATGTTTATTAGCCAAAAAATCTGTCCATGCCTGATTGTCTAGCTCATTGCTAAAGAAATTTAGATAGTTTTTATTGTCGTCAACCGATAAGGTGGTCAGCAAATTGTCGGAATACTTTAATAGCAGGGATCGCTTAATGTCCTCCTCCAAATAGTCAATAGCCTTAATAGTATCGTAAAGCGCCATATTTGGCATTTCCCCAACCTTTGGCAACAAGAAATCCCTATAATAAAGATCAAGCAAATCATGGTAGAACGTATAATTCAATAGATTGATTCCATAGTCACCTGCCCGATACATTTTATAGGAAAACAGCCTTTTTGTATCCATTAAATTAGAAAAATTGATGCCGTCATTTTGGTATAAATTAAGGACTTTAAGATTAAAGGAATTTTCCAACTGGAAATAATTGCCTGGTGCTTTGGAAATTAAACCTTTTCTCACCAGCGAATCAATGAATACATTTTCCTGTTTGAGGTTTGCATAAGCTTTTTTCTTCAATTTTTCCAATTCTTCGATCATCTCCTTATCTCCGGCTATAAGAGAATACGGACTGTTAATTTCCCTGTGTAGATAATAATAGTCTTCAATTCCCGATAATTTACCGCCATAAAGTGAATCGTTTTTCAGGCGGTGATAGTTGATATCGTAGAGAGGTATTGTACGATGATTTAATAAGGTAAAAATCGGTTTTTTTTGCTTCAGGCTTAATAGAAGGCTATCTCCTTTCTTAATTAAAAAACGTTCGGCAACCTGGCTTTTATCCTTATAAGCAATATCTAAATAGTCATGCTGGGTTTGAATGGTCAGCTTTGTATCAGATGATGGGTTAAGCGCATAATTACAAGGTATCAGATTATCATCTAAGTATTTGATGTTGGCCTGTTGCCTGGAAAAAGTTTCCATGCCAACTGTATCAAATAATAGGACAATGGCCTTTTTATTGGGTTTATCACTTTCTATTTGACTATCGCTTCTGCAGCCATTGAACAATAGTATGATAACCATAACAGCGATTACCGCCAATATACTTCCACTTATACACCAACAAATTATATTACTGATAAAATTATTCATACAGTCTAAATTGTTCCTTTAGAGGCTGATGTGATTCCAGACTTTTAAGTATGCCCTGTTCTAATGGATATTTGTTGAGCATTTCTAAATCTATCCAGAATGCAGGATCATAATTTGAATTTTTATACCCCTGCTTATCAAGTCGGTCAATGGCACGTTTTGGTTTGATTTTTTCAAAATCCTTGATTGCAACACTATCAAACCAAATGATGGCGATATCATATTCACCATCCTCAGTATCTCTATTTATTAAACGGGGACTGATCACCTTCAGGAATTTCGGATAATAGCGTCCCCCAATTTTCTGAAATTTTAACAATTTCTGATACAGTATATGACCATGTCTTTGACCTGAAATTTGAAATTCAATGATAGCATAGTCGGTCATGTTAATTTTTAAATAGTTTCTTCCTGATGGGGTACTGGCAAATGCGTTATCATTGAAAGCAATATGAAAAATGGTATCCTTATCTACGGTATATACATCGACTAGTTTGGCCAAGTAACTGTCTATAAATTTTTTAAATGACTTAAGGTTGAAGCGGGTATCCTCTTGATTGAATAGCCTTATATTATTATTTTCATACAATTTATGTAGAGGGTTGAATGCGGTTTGCCAGTTCGTATATCCACTTGTCCGCGCCTTGGATAATGTTTTCACTGTTAAACTATCGATATCACCCCAGTCCTTACTTTCTCTGTAGGCAAGTACTTCTATTTTCGTGGAGTTGGGAAGTATTTTATAATTATAATCCTGTATTCGAATAACTGCTTCTTCGAGGTGGGTGTATTGGTTGTTATGTGTGGAAACCTTCCTGTAAAGTGCCTCCAACAGATGAGGTTTATTGGGGAAATTTTTTGGTATATTTTCAATAGCGGTCAACATCAATTGTTTTAGATCAAATTTTTCATCTTGTATTAATATATCCTTCAATACTATGGCATTCCTTGCAAGGAGAAAAACAAGCGTATCTGCTGGGTTTAATGACTGAACTAATACACTTTGTTTATTATATCCTAACATGGAGATTATCAAAGAATCATAACTTAACTCTTTGGGATATTTAACTTTAAAATAACCGCTGGGATTGGTTAAATTGCCTATATGCTCGTTGTTTTTAAAAAAGCACACAGCTCCGGGTAAAGGGGTTTTGTTTTCCTTATCCTTCACCACCCCTTTAATTTCTACAAACTTCCGCTGGGCGTTTGTCATATTTGTTAGCCATAAGCAAAATATAAGAAATCCTATTAATCTCATTGTACTATTTTTAATGCGGTTGCAACAATCACCGCAACCGCATTTTCTAATAATTATACACAGCTATGCGCGTGATTTTGGTTAATTACCATACCAACTCGCATCTTCCCTGATCCATAGGGATGTCATAGTCTACCGCCACTGCCCAATATGCAGCTCCACTAGGTTCTTGGTCACAATTTTGTTGAAAATAATTGGTAGGTTGATTGTCATTGCATGAAATGATAGCAAATTGAGTCGCGCAATACTCACTTATTCCAAATGAGCCCCTTTGAAACTAACCAACTCTTTCTTATACAACATTTTCCCTGGCAGTAATTTTAGCATACCTAACTTTTTTCTTGTTTTCATTTCTTTAGAATTTTACTGATGCTTACTCTTATCGGTTTTCAGCTTCTCCGGGTGGTTCTCTTTAGCCTATATTGTAGTAACATCAAAGTAAAGGTAGCCTACAAGGGTGCAGTGTTATCGGGTGCTTAAATTTCAACACTTTCATGTATCATAATTAAAATTCAAACACTTCATCATCTATTTCTACATTAAACTCCAGTTTAGTGACACGGCTTTCAAAAAATTTCACCCCATTATTTATCATCATAGACTGAAACGGATACTTAACGTCTCCGATAGCCCTATAATCCCATGTCTTGGTATATCGGGTTTTGTTTTTTGGCAAAAAGGTATAATCAAGCAATCCCGATCGTATGTTAAAGTAGCAGTTCAGTGTAGCGTGCCTCAAAGGTACCTGTACAACGTAATAATCATTATTTTCAATTTTTTCGGTTCCAAGATATTTGATTAACTTCCTTTGATCACTATTCATTATGTCAAACAATTCCACAGCCAATAATAAATGATATTTTGGCCCTGTAACTGGTTCTACAGGCTCCATATTTGGAAACAATATGTAGCTGGTTGACCCCTTGGAATAGATTTCCATTTTTAATGTACCAGTTCCATAAGTCGCCGACTTCTGTCTGTCGGGATTCCACTTCCTGTGGGTTATACTGAGGTTAAATGGTTGACTTTCCAAGCCGGAAATAGGCGGCGATTCATATTGCGGCTGTTTATAACGTGCTTGACTTTCCTTATACATGGATTTTATTTTCCTCCAATTGTCAATACCGCCGGTACTATCAATATAACTATTTATAATGGTTTTACTATCTTGTGCTAAGGTCCACGGCGAGGCAAGCATTAAAATACAAAATAAAATGGTTCTCTTCATAATTTATTTAACAAGAGAGGCATTTAAAACACTCTTGTATAATTATAAGTTAACAGCTCCACCAACTCGCAGAAGGATCACCGGTTCCATACATCTCCAAACATTAGCCCGATTGACCACTGAGGCATTGCTCCAAGCAGTCTTATGGATATTGGTGAAAACTGCAAGAATAAGTACATCCGATATCAGACAACGCCAAACAGTCTTCACAAGTAGATCCCGAACAACCTCTGAAATTCACTAACTCTTCCCTGCCTGCCATTAATTTTAGCTTGCTGATTTTTTTTCGAGTTTTCATTTTACTAAAATTTTATTGGCACTTACGCTTGTCGGTTTTCAGCTTCCCCGAATGTTTCGTCCAGGGGATGTCATAAAAACATTAGCACCAAGATAACTAAGTCCAATGCCCTATTATTGCGCCACAACTATTTTTAAATATTTTTATCTCTTAAATTATAACATTTTAAAAGTAGGAAAAGCCTCAAACCCGGTGTAGATAGCATTAAGTCGTGAACTTTCATTTTGAATATTCAACTAAGTGACTAGTTAAAAATCCCACCATACTGTTGCAAGATTTACAACGACATCTGAAAACACTCATATCTCCTATAAATCTTGAACGATAAGATCCGATATTGATCTCTTCACTGCTAGATCGCCACCGCTGCTTTTATCCTTGGATGCGGTTCATAGTTCTCAAGGCTAAAATCCTCGTATTGAAAGGAAAATATATCTTTAACTGTTGGATTTATTTTCATAACAGGCAAAGGTCGTGGCGTTCTCGACAATTGTAACTTTGTCTGTTCCAGATGATTGGTATACAAATGGGCATCGCCAAATGTGTGAACAAAGGTTCCGGGTTTCAAATCGCAAACCTGGGCTACCATCATGGTCAACAAGGCATAAGAGGCTATGTTAAACGGAACGCCCAGGAAAACATCGGCAGATCGTTGATATAGTTGGCAGGAAAGCTTTCCTTCGGCTACATAAAATTGAAAAAAAGTATGGCAAGGGGGAAGCGCCATTTTGTTGACTTCGGGAACATTCCACGCGCTTACCAGGTGTCTTCTGGAATCGGGGTTGTTTTTGATCTGGTTAATTACCAGGCTTATCTGATCGATCTTTTCGCCGTCGGGCGCCGGCCAGCTCCTCCACTGATGGCCATAGACGGGCCCCAGATTTCCCTGCTCATCTGCCCACTCATCCCAGATGCTAACGCCATGATCGTTGAGGAATTTAATGTTGGTGTCACCATTCAAAAACCAAAGCAACTCATAAATTATTGATTTCAGGTGCACCTTTTTTGTTGTCACGAGCGGAAAGCCCTCATCCAGATCAAATCTCATTTGGTATCCAAATATGCTTATGGTGCCGGTACCGGTCCGGTCTTCCTTTTTAACACCATTTTCCAAAATGTGGGACATCAGGTCTAAATATTGTTTCATAAGCTTATGTGTAAATACCTAAAGTAAAATCCAATGACAAATTTATCATATTATTTTGTCTTCCCTACAAGGTTCTACAAAAAAAGGAGGCTGCCAGCTTATTAAAATGACAACCTCCTTGGATCGCTGTATTTAGTTTAAGTTATAAGGTAAGCAATCGTATTTTGGAGAAAGTAACGGTCATGAGACAGTTAACAATCTCACCCTATGATGGATTTTGTTTTATCGCCGGGTTAGCGTCCAGTTCATCCTGCGGTATTTGCCACTGCCACCGGACGTCTCCCGCCGGAACAAACATGATATTATTTATTAACGCGGCATTGTGGTTTGCACCGTTTCTATCCAAAGGCATATTCTGGCGTTTCAGGTCAAAAAACCTAAACCCTTCACCCCAGAGCTCCCAGCGCCTTTGCAAAAGGATCTCATCAACAAGCGCCTGGCCGGTATTGGCTGACAACACATAGGCAGCGTCCCTGGCTACTGCCAGCGGGAAGAGTGCATCGGCAGCATCTGCCTCACCCAGTCTCGCTTTTGCCTCGGCTTCAATCAGATACATTTCTGCTGCCCTCATATAAGGTACATCTCCCCTACTATCCCCGGTGCTAAATGCCAAAAACTTCTGATTGGTATATGGAAAGCGCTGATGCCTGCTGCTGATTACAATCCCGGGCGGCAAATTTAAGTGATCGCCGGTAGGGTCAAAAATGGCGGAACGCACATCTGTGGTCGGTATCAAATCATACAAAAGGCTATTAATGGATTTGGGATTGCCTCGAATATTGGAGGAGCTGAAGTTTCTTGACACCCAGGCATGAAAATTTGTAAATGTAGATCCCTGCTCTTCATTATAATGGCCTCCCCACATCCATTCATCAATGGTATAATCATTGAACCCTGAAGCATAGGTAACACTATCCATCAACGGAAACCCCTCGCGCGCTGCGGCTGCCATTTGAGCGGCTACAGCATAGTTCCCCTGAACCAACGACACCCGCGCCTTTAAGCCCATCGCAACATTTTGATTAATATGGGATGTATTAGATCTTTCATATCCCTCAAGACGCGTTATAGCCGCATCAAGATCTGCGTTGATCTGAGTATAAACCTCTTCGACGGTAGCCCTGGGTTTACCTTCAATGGAATTGTCGGTCACCAGCGGTATTCCCATTTGACTGTTGGAACCGGCCGCATCATACCGCTGTGCGTAAAGTTGTACCATCTGAAAATGGGCAAATGCCCTGAAAGCCAACGCCTGCCCTAAGGCAGCATTCCTTTCATCGTCCGGACCTACCGCATTTTCGGCCCCTTCAATCACTATGTTGGCGTTTTTAATTACTTTATATAATACACGCCATGCGTGCCTGTCATCAGTATCGGTCGCATTGGTATGATCATTCCAGCTGGCCATATTAATCCACCAGCCGTTGGCACGGGCGTTCATAACCATATCTTCTCCAAGAACCTCATTTTGGATCATCATCGCTGAAATACCTCCGCGGCCATTTGAGTTTTGTCTGGTATACAACAACCGGTGTATCCCATTGATCACCAAAAACAAGTTGCCGGTAGTTGCCGTTGCCGATTCTGCAGACACGGCATCTGTCGGAGTTTGCTCTAAAAAGTCATCGCTGCAGGAAGTTGAAGCAAAGACTGTTGTCACTACTAGTATAAGGCTAATTATATTTGTCTTCATTGCTCTAATTTTTAAAAGGTTACATTAACGCCCATGGTAAGTACCCTGGAGGGTGTAAACCGGTTTTGGGTGGTTCCGTTGAAATTTTGATTGACATCCATGCCATCGCGTTCCGTTGATAAGAACAGGTTTTCACCATTTACATATACCCTGGCATTGGCTACGCCAAAAGAATTTAAAATTGAAGCCGGTAAATCATATGACAGGTTTAACTGCCTTAAGGCTATGTAGCTGGAACTCACCAACCACCTGTCGGAGGCGGCACCAAAGGCCGCTGTTTGTGCGGCATCCAGTCTTGGCACATCGGTAATATCTCCGGGATTTTGCCAGCGTCGCAAAATTTCAGTACTATAGGCCGTTCCGTAATTGCCCGCAGACATCAGTCCTGCAAAATTGGTATCATAGGTTTCCCCACCCACCTGATAGGTGAATAAAAATCCTAATCGAAAGTTTTTATAGCTCAACTTATTGGTGAAGCTGCCAAAGACATCAGGAATAGCAGTGCCAACAAAATCACGTTTCGCATTGTTCTGATTAGTGGTCACCAGAATGCCATCCACCGTTCTGACAGATGCATCGTTGACATCGGCGTCATCATCCAGAATATACAGCCCGGCTCCATCAGACGGATCTACACCATACCAATCTCTCAACCAATAAGAGTATATAGAACCGCCAACCACCAATTTCTTGGTTCCGTTGATAATTTCATCCTGCGGCAATTTGGTAAACTCATTTTTAATCGTTGCGGCATTGACACTGAAATTCCATTGGAAATTCTGGTTTTTAATAATATCAACAGACAAATTTACCTCTACACCCCGGTTAAACATTGAACCGATATTTTCAAACCTGTCGTCTAATCCCGCCGAGAGCGGCAGGGGTACCTCAAATAGTAAGTTATCGGTAACCCTGTTATAATATTCTACACTTCCCGAAATACGATAATTGAATAATTCAAATTCGATCGCCACGTCTGATTGAGAATTTGACTCCCACTCGAGTGTTCGGGAGCCCAGTTCACTAAACAGGATGCCCGGTTCGCTGGCATTGTTATTATCGAGGGCAAAAAGAGCCTGGTTGGCATAGAAGCTTATCCCATTATTATTGGGATTGCTGTCAAGACCGGGTTCATTGTCAAGATTTGAGTCGTTGCCTACCTCCCCGTAGGAGGCGCGTAGTTTTAGTACATTCAGCCAGCGGGTTTTTGGGAAAAAATTCTCCTGATCCAATCTCCACGCACCGCCTATGGACCAGAAATTACCCCATCTTACGTCTTCGTCAAATCGCGAGGAACCATCTCTCCGAAATGAGGAAGACAGGTAATATTTATCACTAAAAGTATAATCAAGCCGTGCAAGGTATCCCTCCGTACTGTACTTGTCTGTAAATGAGTTCAAATTGGAGGTTGAGGTAAAGTTGATCAATTCCGTATTTCCATCGGCAATTAACTCTCTGCGGTTTCCTTCAAGTGAATTAAACTCGTATTCAAAACTCTCATGGCCGACTAATGCCGACACATTGTGCCTGCCAAAGGTTTTGCTATAACTGAGTAATTGATTATAGCTTATTGACGTTCTGACCGTAGCATCCCTTCCGGCTCTCCCGGCAGGAGCACCATCTCCCACAATCGGGTTTTCAAACTCTTCGTTATTAAAAAATCGCTTGTCCAGGCTGGCATTAAAGGTAAACTTAAAATCTCTCAGGAAATACAAATCGACAAACCCTCTTGATGTCAGGGTAAAAATTTTGTCGCGGTCTACATTTAATATGGTTTCCTGGATGGCGTGCCTGCCATTGGTGTTGCCCACCCGGTTGGCACCGAGGTCGAATATCTTATTTCCATCGTTATCAAGAATAAACTCCCCGGTCACCGGATCGTGTTCATGAATTGGATAAATAGGTGCAATGCGCCTGGTGGAGAAGAAAGGGTTCACAAAATTAGTGCTGCCCCCGTCCGCAGCCTGGTTTGACACAGAAGAAGCTCCTGATAAATTAAATCCGGTCTTAATCCAGTCTTTTGGCTGGGTGGAAATATTGAGACGGCCTGAAATTCGTTGAAAATCTGCGTTAAGGATCCATCCCCGGTCATCTAAATATCCAATAGATGCATAATAATTCATCTTTTCAGTACCTCCCTGGTATGAGAAATCCACGTTGGTTCTCGACCCATTCCGGATTAAGGCATCCTGCCAATCCAAATCATCAGGATACAACAAGCTGGCAGATGGGTTGAGGGTTCCGTCAGGAAGTACTACTTGGTCGTTTGGAACATTAAAAGGATTGGTTTCCAGCAATCCAAAAATTTCATTCGATGCATCCTGGTTCGCCACATCCACAGGCGTGCTTCCGGAGATTGAAAGACTGTTTCTATAGGATTCCCATAATATGGGATAATATTGCTCCGCCGACACCCTGTCGTACTCATCAATTGACCTGGAAGTTACCCCCTGGCTGATGTTTACTGAGAACTTTGATTCTCCGGCCTTGCCTGATTTGGTGGTAAGCAGTACTACACCATTGGCAGCCTTGCTCCCGTAAAGCGCTGTGGATGCCGCATCCTTTAGCACAGTGATACTTTCTATATCATTGGGATTAATACTGGAAAGGCTTCCGGAAAATATAAAGCCGTCAACCACATACAATGGGTTACTCGAGCCGTTTACCGATCCAAAGCCTCTGACCCTTATAGGGGACGCATCCCCGGGTTGTCCGCTGGCAGGGGAAAATTGAACGCCGGGTGCTCCTTCAATGGCTGAGGTAATATTAGTTAATCCCCTGCCCTCCAGTGACTCGGCATTAATCTGCGTGGCAGAACCGGTAAATGATCCTTTTTTGGCAGTACCATAGGCCACCACAATAACCTCTGCTAACTGTGTTAAATTTTGGACCAAAGTGATATCGATAGTGGATCTTCCGTTAATATCTACCTCTTCAACATTAAACCCGATGAAAGAAAATACCAGTGTAGTAGCCTCATCGGGTACGCTTATATGATAATTACCTTCAATATCGGTCACCGTTCCGACCGGCGAGCCTTTAACCACTACATTCACACCGGGCAGCGGCTCGCCGTCCGCTGACGTTACCTTACCGGATATCTCTTTAACCAAAAAGACCTCCAGCTTTGAGTTGCTGTTGGACCTCTTGTTTTTCTTTACATCAATTGTATTATTGATTTGTTGAAAATGTAAAGATGCTTCATTAGAGAGATGAATAAGAATGTCAGCTACCGTATACCGCCTATAAGGCATATTAACCTTGACGTTGTTGTTAATATCCTTGATATCATAGGTAAACTTAAACTGGGTTCGGTCTTCAATTTGCTTAAGGGCATCAATAATCGAAGTTTCATTATACTGAATGGCCAAGTGCGCCTCTCTGACACTATAATATTTTTGCGCAATGACATCATTGGCTAAAATTACCGTCGCGAAAATCGTTTGCAGCACCAGGCTAAAAATAAAATACTTTGTAGCCATAATAATTATTGCAAGTAGTCTTCTTTTCATAATTTTGTGATAGTTAGTTGTACAATTGTTCAATTAATGCATGACTTCTGTGGTTACATAGTCATCCCTCAATGAGTGTATTTCACAGAAATCAATTTGGCAGGGTCGATTTTCGGATCGACCCTGTTTTTTTACAGGCTATTTATATGCATAGGCAAATGTTTTGGTTTTAGTCTGAGTAGATTATTATTATTTCATTATCCTTTTTTTCAAATTCGAATCCTTCCACAAACCCAATCCGGGCCAATATCCTATCCAGGCTCTCCCCGGTAAACTCCCCGCTATAATTCCATTTTTTATCTGATTGATTTTTCAATGTAAACTCCACATTAAACCACCGTTCCAATTTCGCCCTGACCTCCTGGTAGGATGCGTTATCAAAATAGATAGTGCCATTCTTCCAGGCTATATCTGTTTTCAGATTGTAATAACTTTTTTCGATACTAAAATCCTGCAGGTCATACAATATTTTTTCTCCCGGTATCAGTATCAGATCTTCGAAATGAGGAGTCTGGACGCCTTTTGATGAAATATTTTCCTTGATCAACACCCTGCCGGTCACCAATGACACTGCCACGTTTTGGTTCTCCTGGAAAGCCCGGATATTAAATGAAGTGCCCAGAGCAACCACGTCCAGATCATTAATTTGGACCACAAAGGGTCTTTCTTGCTCTTTTGCCACTTCAAAAAAAGCTTCGCCTTTCAAGGTGACCAAGCGCTGCCCATGCTTAAACTTCTCAGGGTAGGTAATACTGCTTTCCGAGTTAAGCCATAATACGGTGCCGTCAGGCAAGGAAATCTGAGACTTTTGTCCTCTCGGGTTTTCCTTGGTAACAAATTTAACCGCGGCCTCCTCAACCATTACCGGATCCTCTCTTAAATAAAAATACACTGCCAGTGTTACCATCAATATTAAAAACACACCAGCTAATCTTATGACCTTTTCATTCATCTTTGTGAAGTAGTTTGCCCGGGTGCCAATTTTTCGTTCGGAAATCGAACGGGTGGCGTCACCCTTCAGAATATTCAGCAATACCTCCTCATAGTCGTCTTTATCTGGTTCAGCCACCTGGAAATCCAGAGTAAGCAATATCTCCCTTGCTTTCAGGATTGCCTCCTTTTGATCCGGATGGCTGCGTAACCAATTGTTCCAAAAGATATCTGACTCAGCGTCAGGGTTTTTAACCCATCTTTTGAATTCCTCATTTTGAAGAAAATCTTCAATACTATAATTCTCGTAATTCATAAATAATTTTTGGCCTTCATTTATATAAGCGGATACCCGCCTAAATGACATCTGTTTTTTAAAAAAACTATAGCTTCCAACAGGATGTTGCTTCAGTAGCCTGGCTATGCGGGCAGATGCTCAGGGGCTACCGTGAATGAGATTTAAAGGGGCTCCGTTAAAGGAACTGGGTATAAATAGGAGTTTTTTATAGTCCTGGCTCAGCTTTGGTTGGGTGAGAAACCAGCCATTCGTAGGTAAGCTGAAGAAATCCCTGGTTTGTAAGACCGGTTGTAAAACACCACAGGACAAGAAATAATCTTGCCATCAGGTATTACGGGGTATCGGGCCGCTTCCAAGCCGGTGTTCTGCAGGCCCGAATGCCATGGTCATCTGCTTAATTGGCGGTTGCCATCTTTCCCAATAGCGATAAAACATCTTTCGACTGTTCGAGATGTCTTTGTTCGTGCACCACAATGATATCAAATGCCGTTTCAAGTTTATAAAAAATGTTCTTGTTGGCCGGGGAGGAAATAACACTTCCCCTCTTAATTAAATCTTCCGATGCTTCAATGGCTTGTTTTAATTCAGATTGATGCTTTGAAAACCTTGCCAGGATATCCTGAGATATATAACTTTTCGAAGGCTCCCAAATGGGAAAGGTCTTCATTTTTTTCTTTCGATCCGGTTTTGAGGCATTAAGGATCATTTTTCCGAAAAAGGTCGCCATAAATCCAAATTTTGCCATAAACGGGAGCTTGTAATTGCCGGATTTCAGATTTGATATCACCGGAAAATAGGTACTGTTAATGACCACTAAATGATCTATATTTTGAGCGATGCTCCATGTTTCCGGATTAGGTTTCCAGTTCAACTCTTCAATTGACAGCGCGCCAAAGTGTTTTTCAAACAACTCCGTGGTACGATCTATTTGATTTATCCAATGCTTCATTTAAAAGGTATTATCTTGTACTCACCAATAATGATTTTATAATTCAATTATAAAACAAAGTTCACCAATTTAGTTTGCTTTATTCTTGGTATAAACCAAGATTTTAAATACGCACGCTGTTTTTAAGCTTACTGAAGTTGGTAGAGTCAATGCGTAAGTAGGAAGCAATATCTTTTTGAGAGAGGACCCGAAGTAAATGAGGGCTTCTTTTGGCAAAAGCTTTGAAACGCGTTTCAATGTCATACGCCATCAACTCATAGTACCGTTGTAACATACCAATCAGAAAAAACTCTGTCGCTTTGCGAAATAACGTTTCGATCTGCCTGTGCTCCTGCATTAATTGCAGGTGTTTTTCGTAAGGGATCCGTAAGAACTTGCTATCGGTAATTGTTTCCAGAAAATACTTCGACGGCGTTTGCGTCAGGATTGACTCCGGGATCCCGCTAAATGACGGTGTGTAGGTAAAAGCGATGATATGCTGCTTGCCTTCATGCAGGTAATATGACTTTTGAATGCCCTCCAGCACGTAATACCAATGCCGCTCGGTTTGACCCGGTGCTGTCATGATGGTTTTCTTGGGTGCATCATATGCTACCCAATGAGCAATATACTCATCCAAAATGCGCTCATCTACCGCATGTATTTCAGACAAGAATTTTTTCATATATCCCGAAACTTTTCTTACTCGCCATACCCAAATGATATTTAGTGCAAAATTTCTCTAAGATTACTAATTTAATCATTTCTCAAATGGTTGCAGTAAAATTGGCCGCGGTTTATTTTTCATGCTTCATATTTAATTGTATTCATGGCGGGAAAGTATTACTTTGAGTCAATATGACAAGTGAAGCGCATGTGTTTTAAGAAAAAGAAAATAAATATCCTTGTTATCATATGCGGGTTGATGATAAGCAATCACGTCATCGCACAGGAAATTGATTTTTCTGAACTGGAAAAATATATCAATCATGAAATGGCTGCTAATCAAATTCCCGGACTAGCCGTTGGCGTGGTTAAAAAAGGTGAAATTATTTATAGCAAAGGGTTTGGCATAACCGGCGCTGCAGGTAATACGGTCACCGCCAACAGCCCATTTGTGCTTGCCTCCCTTACCAAATCATTCACTGCCCTGGCTATTAGTCAACTGGAGGCTAAAGGCCAATTAAGCGGCCAGAATAAGGTCACAGAGCATTTGCCATTCTTTCATTTAAAGCATACAGATTATACGGACGCCATTACCATCAATCATCTGTTGAATCACACAAGTGGCATTCCAAGGATTTCCAGTTATAAAGCCAATCAAAAAAATTTAAGTCTTAAGGAAAAAGCTGAACGGCTTCAGGGTGTGGAGGGAACTGGTAAGTTCAATCAATTTAATTATGCCAATGATAACTACTCACTGCTTGGATTAATTATTGAAGCAACCAGCCAACGTTCGTATGAAAGCTACATCAGGGAGCATGTTTTATCACCACTTAATATGTCCTCAACCTTCTTTAACCGGGAAGAGGCAGCAGGGCACAACATGGTCAGGGGCCACCAATTGTATTTTGGTTTTCCGGTTGAATCGGGCATCACCTACCATCGGGCAAATATCGCCAATGGTGCTATGATCTCCAGCGTAAATGATATGTGCCGATACCTGTTGGCCTTGATGAACAGCGATTCTACTTCGAGCAACATATTACTTACCCATCAGCAGAAAAAACAATTATTCGAAACTCCCCCTGCCGACATCTACACAAAAGGCTGGTTTGTCAATAACCGGCATGGTAAAAAGTTCCTTTCGCACGGTGGTATACTCTCCGATTATCGGAATTTTATCGGATTTTACCCGGAGGAGCAGCTTGGGCTGGTAGTACTTATCAATCAAAATTCACTTTTTCTGAAAAACCGCGTAGCACAAATTTCAGAAAATATGCTTCACTTAATCGACGGTGAAGAGATAGTAAATATCTCCGAACAAAAGTTTACCATGACTTACTGGGTATTTATCAGTATCTCATTTGTTTTGGGGATATTATTGGTGGTTTCAATTATCCATCAACTGCGGTCGGAGAAAATTTATCAACTCAGCTTAGCCGAACTTCGGAAAAAAAAATCGTCGGTTTTGATTCATAACATCCTGATTCCGGCCGTAATGATAGGTTGGTTTTGGTATTTGGGAAATTATTTAATGATATCCCTACATAAATCACAGCCGGATATTATGATTTTCTTCCTGGCCATTTTTATACATGGTATCTTATCAGGATTAATCAGTTTCTACAAAATCAAGCGGCACCCAACCGCAAACAAAAAGCTTTAAAGCACTTTTATCGAGTCTTTTATACCGAAGACTACCTTTTGTTCCCTCCCTCCTACGGAAACATGTCATTTTGGATAACGATTTCTTATCTTTAATAACCCAAAGGATATATAGTAGTCGACAGAAAAACATGAAAAACATTAAGGCATCCTCAACCTTCCTGGTTTCTATTCTTTTTTTCATTGTCTCCTGTACGAATCAAAGTGAACAATCTATGGACATGAATAATATCTACCCCTGGTGTATTGTGGCTTACGACTCCCTGGAAAGATCGCCCGCCGAACGTATCGAGATGATGAAGGCAATGGGATTTGTTAAATACGCTTATGACTGGCGGGATAAGCATTTGGATGAGATGGGGCATGAATTACAGCTGGCCAGGGATAATGATATAGCCGTCATCTCTGTATGGCTGTGGCTTAACGCGGAAAGAGATAGCCTTGACCATTTGAGCCCATCAAATGAAAGAATTTTTGATATATTGGAAGCAACACCACTTAAAACCACCATATGGTTGAGTTTTAGTAATAATTTCTTTGAAGGCTTAACCCAGGAACAATCAATGGATGTCGCTGTTGATATGATCCAATTCGTAAATGAAAAAGCAAATAAAATAGGCTGCAAAGTCGCCCTGTACAACCATGGTGGCTGGTTTGGTAATCCGGACAATCAGGTGGCGATTATTAAGGCCCTGCCCCATTGTCGTCTAAGCATGGTCTACAACTTTCATCACGCCCATGAGGACCTGGACAGGTTTCCGCAAATAGTAAAAATGATGAAGCCTTATTTGTCTGCGGTAAATGTTAACGGCATGAAAAAAGGTGAGGCAAAAATTCTGCCTGTGGGAACAGGTGATTATGAAAAAGATATGATAAAACTGCTCACAGAGGAGGGGTTTGACGGTCCCTGGGGCCTCTTAGGCCATGTCGAAAATGAAGATGTTAAAATAGTTTTGGAGCGAAATATTGTGGGATTCAAGGCATGGCAGCCGAAGGACAATCAGTTGAATTAATAAGTTAAAAGAAAGTCTAAATAGCCAGCTTTTCGCCAAAGAGAAGTTTTCATTTTCACGCCCCGCGCACCTTAACCTTTAGTTATCATCCGGGCTTTTTTCAACGGGATCTGAATTCATTATTTTATATCCTAAAAGTCCATTATTTACATCTAATCCCATATGTAATAAGATGGATATCCATATGTTTTCCGTAAAATAATAAATGGCGGTAAATAAAATTCCTAAAAGCAGGGAGCCTATCATATTTTGCTTCCCGCTCATGATGTGCGTTAAAGAAAACAAAATATTGGTTAATAGAAAGGCAACTATTAAGCCTGCATACTCCTTTAAAAATTCAAAAAGAAAAAGTCTGAATATGATTTCTTCACATATGCCCGCGCTGATGGATAAAAGTATGAACCATCTTAATTCCTTCTTTGACCATGGCAGATAAAATAAAATACTTTTCATTTTATCTTTTAGCATTTCAACATTCTCCGGGGTAACCTTTGATTGTTTGTATTGTAAGCCAATGAATAACAAAACGATGGCTGACAGTATGAGGCCTGTTGTATTTAACGTAGGGTAAAAATTGAGATCAGGTTGTCGGTAGAGGAAGTGGTTTACTAAAATTATCACGGTTAAAAACCAAAACAGGAATATGGTCAGTTTATAGTCAACAAGCTTAAACCCAGCCACGGTCTTAATTTTTTTGAGGGTACTTTTATAGGTCAAAAGAAAATAAGCCGGATAAATAACGCCGATTAGCCCGGCTATGATGATGGTCCAATTCATGATTTATATCCGAATGCTAATATCATACACAATAATATTTGATGAAGATACTATTTTGCTCCGATACTGCAAAAACCAGTTCTCGACTTGATAGACCATCAATTAGGTAAATATCGTGTATCTTGGATCGCCATTTCCTTTCAACCTCACGGGCATTCAGCCAGAATAATTTTTCCGGGGTAGGCAGGTTCTATAGGTCCATATTACGGTGTATATGTTGTAGTTTCGATATTTGGAGATAGTTTCTTTGGCCTTATTCGTCCTATATCGTTCAAAAAAACCATTATCTCCACCCCCATACGCTGCACCATCAATCCACATGCTGTCCTTGCCGGTTTTGATGTGATTATTTTAATTCCTACATTTAGGAAATAATTATTGCCATGAAAAAATATCCGCTGGGTGAATTTGAAGAAATTGTCATGCTGATTATAGGCGTACGCTATAAAGAAGCCTATGGCGTGTCCATAAAAAAAGAAATCGAAGCGAGACTTTCCCGCAACGTAAGCATGGGAGCCTTACATACAGCACTGGTGAGGTTAGAGGATAAAGGCTACATCCGGTCCCGCGATGGTGAGCCCACGGAAGAACGGGCTGGCCGACCCAAGAAATATTTTGAAATAACGGCGCTTGGCGCAAAAGCAATAGCATACGCAAAAGATACCCGGGACGAACTGTGGCGTTCTATCCCAAAATTAGCGTTGAACCCAAAATAGTCAGGATTTGAAACCAAATTTAAGCCCGCCCAAATACTTCCTTAGGTTTTTCCGGTGGTTTTGTCACCCGAGACTGAGAGACCACATAGAGGGAGACCTGATAGAAGTGTATAGGGAGCGGGTAGACACGATGGGAAAAGGCAAAGCTGACGTTAAATTCATGCTCGATGTGTTATCGCTTTTAAGACAACGTATTGTCAGGCCCATAAAAGGAAACAAAAACTCAAACAACTACGCCATGATCAAAATATATTTCAACATCGGATGGAGAAACTTGCTTAGAAATAAAGGGTTTTCCGCCATTAATCTTCTTGGTCTTACGATAGGCATGACAAGTGCCATCCTGATTCTCCTGTGGGTTCAGGATGAATTGAATTATAACAAATCCCAAAAAAACTACCCTGACATTTACCAGGTAATAGCTCACCGGAATTTCAACAATCAAATTTTCACAGACCGGAACATGGTCATGCCATTGGCCGAGGAAATAAATAACAAAGTTCCGCAGGTAAAGCATGCCGTTGTTACAACACATCTTCAGCCGTGTAACCTGGCTTTTGGTGATAAGAAATTCAAAAAAGCGGGCTATACGGTCAGTCCTAACTTTTTAGATGTTTTCACGGTGAATTTCCTGAAAGGAAGCGCTGCGGAAGCTATCGTTGATCCTTCCTCTATTGTGCTATCGGAATCTACAGCTAAAGCCATATTTGGCAATGAAGATCCGATCGATAAAGTATTGAAAATCGATAACAACCGGGATGCAAAAGTTACAGCGGTAGTAGCCGACATGCCGGCCAATTCAACCTTAGAGTTTGATTATTTAATGTCCTTTAATTATTTAAGCGATAATGTCAAAAGAGACATGAAAGAATGGGGTAGTTCCTCATGGACGGTCTTTTTACAAACGGTTCCTGGTGCCGACCTGGAATCCATAGAGAAAAAGATCAATGATATAAAAATGGAACATGATCCCAACGATAAAAATATCAGCACTTACTTTGCTTTTCCAATGAGTAAATGGCGGTTACACAGCGACTTTAAAGACGGCGTAAACACCGGTGGCTTGGTTGTTTATGTAAGAATGTTCACCGTTATAGCCATTATCATCTTGCTCATTGCCTGTGTCAATTTTATGAACCTTTCCACGGCGCGTTCGGAAAAGAGGGCTAAGGAAGTGGGCATAAGAAAAACCCTGGGTTCTGCTAAAAAACAGCTGGTATTTCAGTTTTTCTCCGAATCAATCATTCTGGCATTTATATCTTTCGCCTTGTCTGTACTGGCTGTCAGTTTATTACTGCCGTCATTCAATAATTTGGTTGATAAGCACCTGGTGCTGGACTTTGAGAGACCCCATTTCTGGCTTGGTGCATTGATTGCCATCTTTGTGACCGGTATCACGGCCGGTAGTTATCCCGCTTTGTACTTATCATCTTTTAACCCGGTAAAGGTTTTAAAAGGAACTTTTGTAGCCGGCAAAAACGCTGTGTTACCAAGACATATTTTGATTGTGCTGCAGTTTGTAATTTCAATCTTATTGATCTCTGCAACTGTTATTGTGTACCAACAGATCCATTTAATCAAAGGTCGGGATATTGGCTACAATGCCAATAATCTCATTACCATTCCCGGCTCATCAGATACCCAAAAGCACTATGGAGTTATTAAACAGGAATTGTTGCAAACCGGCATGATCAATGCCGTTACCAAGACGGGGGCGCCCATTACCCAAATATGGTGGAGGTCACCAGGTCCAAAATGGGAAGGGAAACCCGAAGATATGAATATCATCTATGCCGGTCTTGCGGTGGATAAAGATTTTACCAAAACCATGGGTATTAAAATGTTGGAAGGAAAAGACTTTTCAGGTGTCCCCGCTGATTCCTCCTACATGCTCTTCAACCAGGCCGCGGTGGAAGCCATGGGTGTAGAAGATCCTGTTGGCATGAAAATGAGTTATGGTAAGGACTATACTGTTTTAGGGATAACAGACAACGTCATACAGGAATCACCTTTTAAACCAGTCGATCCGATGATAATTTTCTATAACCCTGACAACTCTTACTTTATCAATATCCGCTTAAATGATGGCGTACAGCCACAGCAAGCGCTTGCTTCCATTGAAACCATATTTGAAAAACACAACCCTGCCTACGTCTTCGAATACCAGTTTGTAGACAAAGAATTTGAGAAGAAGTTTTTAAATGAAAACCTGATAAGCAAACTAAGCAACATATTCGCGGCACTGGCTATTTTTATTTGTTGTATTGGCCTGGCCGGGCTTGCTGCTTTTACCATTGAAAAAAGAATACGCGAGATCGGTATCAGAAAGGTATTAGGTGCCTCTGTGGGACAATTGTTACAGCTTATTTCGAAAGAATTTTTAAAGCTGGTGCTGATTGCTTTTGTTATAGCTGTTCCATTAACCTGGTGGTTTATGGATAACTGGTTACAAAAATATGATTTCCGGATAGATATCAGCATTTGGATGTTTGCCGGGGTAGGCGCCATCATGCTGTTACTAACCCTACTGGTTGTAAGTATCAATACTTTGGGTGCAGCGAGAAGGAATCCGGTGAAAAGCCTGCGGTCAGAGCAACGCTGATTTTCAGGTAGAGGAGATTTCCCTGGATCTTAGGAAATCATAAAGGGTCCGGAATTGATAAATAATGGTTTTGGAAATATGTTGGATAACCTTTTTAACAGTTGTCATGACTAACTTTTTGTTTAAGTAAATTTAATTATCATCGGGAAAAGAATCAAAGAAGACATACCTGTCAGACTAAAAAAGAAACTCAGGAAAATTCAGGCAAAATAGTTATAGGTCGCAGCGACAACCGGCCCAACTTATAAACGATATGTTTTCGGGTTATATTCACCCGCACAGTTAATCGCGTTTCTGGGCAAAAAGCCAATCCATTAAACCTGGTGTATCGCGCACCTGGTTCCAGATGTTATGCCCTGCATTTGCCAACTCATTATACAATGGATCGCCACCTGCTTCTTTCACGGCCTTTATCATATCCCTGGACAACCTTACAGGCACATTTCTATCTTTTTCACCATGAAAAGCCCACACGGGTATATCGACAATATTTTGGGCAAGTTTCGGATCGCCGCCACCACAAATAGGTATAGCCGCTGCAAACATTTCCGGACGGGCGCATATGAAATGCCACGATCCATAACCTCCGAGCGATACCCCTAAAACATATCTTCTTTTTTCATCTATTCCAAACTCTTGCTCGAAAGCATTGATGGCTTCAAAAACCAATAAATCTACCTTTGGATAATCGGGAATGCCTCCAAAACTTGAACCGGGAGGACATTGCGGCACAAAAAGAAAGGCCGGGTATTTTTCTTTGTTTCCCTGTTGTGACAACATTTGAACGGGGTCAGCGGTTTCAATCTGCAAAAAATTATCCGTCCCCACTCCTCCTCCATGATGCAAACAGACAACCAGTGGATACTTCTTTTGCGGATCGTAATCCAGTGGTTTCATAAACCGATAGCCTAATGTATCTTGATTAGAGCTTACGTAAGTCCGTGGTTCAAATGGCTCAGCTAACATTTTCGCCCTTTCAGTTCCCCTATTGGCATAGGCTATTTCCCCGATGCTTTCACTAACTGTCAGCAACGTTGGTATCAGCATAATTAATGTTGTGAATGCCATGAGGCTATTTACCGCGTTCGGTATGATTATTTTCCCGTTTTCTCTCTTCAGCACCTTTAACTCATCCAAAAAATTCATAATAAAAAAAACAAAGACCATGCTGCCGGCTATTGAAGCCCACATATGAATTTTCACCAATATACCTTTTAACTGAACATCTGCAGACTTAATGAGCCATATATATAATACTGCTATACCAACTTCAAAGATGAATAAGAAAATACCGCCGTTTTTCAACCAGGCTCTTTTATTTGCTTCGGAAAATATAAGGCTGATGCTATGTAAGGCGCCAGCTCCCAGGACTGAAAGATATGAGACGTTAAAAAATCTCCCCAATTCCCTTGCTACCAATAAATGGTAAGCAATAACAGCATAAAAAAGGATTAGTACCGCTAAAATTACGCCTGTCCAGAATGAGAACCAATACTGTTTTTGGTGATAATATTCCAGCATGAATAATAGCATGGCAAGATAAAAAATTGTAAAAAATATATGCCAGATATGAAATGACGGAAGAAAATGCAATCGCCCACCTATTTGAAGATAAATGAAGCTTTGGATGGCAATCATAAAGAGGCAAATTCCGGCAAAAAAGGCACCGAGAATATATACATTTTGTTTACTGAGTAGCGCTTTCATATTGATAATTATTAATGGTAATTAAAGGCGGGTTGAAAACCCGTATTAGCTGTATTGCCGCTTAACACAAACAATTACATCTTCCATTGAATCTTTACATTTCTTCAATATTCGACAGAATTTTTATGCCGCTTTTTTTCATTAATTCACTTGCATTGAAATCTCTGCAAATGCCTGGGGTAAGCTCGTAGTTAAAAATCATTTCCCCTTCCTTTATCTCACTATTAAAACTGTAATTGGCCACAATCATATGTTTCCCTGCTAATGTGGCCAACGCTAAATCGTGTGTTGAAATAACACCAAATGCATTAAGTTCACCTAATTGCCTGATCAAAGATACACCTCCTTTATAACGATCCTGGGAATTGGTGCCTTTGAACATCTCATCCAAAAGGAAAAATATGGGTTCTCCTTCTTGAATTAATGTCAACAATTGTTCTATTCTTTTCAGTTCTGCATAAAAGGAAGAAACGCCTTCTTCCAGGTTATCCTGTGTTCGCATGCTGGTAAATAATTTCAGGCTGGATACCCGGCCCGATTTAGCACAGCACGGTGCGCCCATCAACGCTAAAACCAGGTTAATGCCGGTCGCTCTCAGGAAAGTACTTTTGCCGGCCATATTTGATCCGGTAATCATGGCTATCTCTCCGCGACCATTCAAATCAAAGTGATTGCACACCCGGCTTTCCCGGTCGATCAAAGGATGCCCAAGCATTTCGAAATTAATAATGTAAGGCGCCTCCTTTATCTCGGGAAAGGAGAAAGAAGGGTTTGAATAGTGAAAACCCCCTATACTGCTCAAGACCTCAAACTCGCTCACGGCTAATGCCCAGGGTTTCAGGTAGGATCTGTTTTTATGTTTCCAATTTTCGGTTTGCAGGGTATAATAAACATCAAAGAGCCAGAACATGTTAAAAATCAAATAGAAAGTACCGGAGCTTAAAGGCTCTTTCTTCATGCCTCTGAGATGGAAGACCTCCAGTATCGTTGTTAGTTTATTGATTTCATCGGCCGCTGAATAATCGTCATGGTTTAAGACCGATTGAAGCTTTTGAGGTATTGCTGACTCAAACTTCTGCGATTCGATATGGAGGATCAGGGACCGATAACCAGCTAAAACTTTTAGATTATGCAGGGTATCTTCAATGATCTCTTCCGCCACGGGCCCTACACTTTTTAAAACCCGGGAATTGACAAATAATACAATTATCAAAGGCACTAAACTTGTCAACACATCACGTATTAACACATCTGGCAAAAAAAGATGATAGATAAAATACAGGGTTGCTAATGTGGATAACAGCGATAGAATAATACTGATAATCAGGTATTTTGATTGTTTTGGCAGTAACTGTTCAGGTTTTTCTACCCACGCCAACAGTTTATTATAGTCGCTCTTAGCATGCTTAAAGTGCATACCGGTTGCCTGAAAATGTTGTCTCCAATCCAACATGGGCGATAATTCTTTAACAGCTTGCTGTCTTTCCAGAATTGTTGTTTTGGGAGCCGGAACGGTCATCCATTCCGCCAGTAATTCATGCCCGGATTCAGTAGTGGTGCGATCTATCAGCTGAAAAAGGGAGTGATGGCCAAAAATATCCAGATCGGAAACATAAGGATGATCGCGATCCATAAACTTTTGTCCGGTTGGAAAATCTGACAGTTTGTTCTGAAGCTTTAAAAGCTCCTTTTCATTGATTGTTTTTAAAAATTCGTTATGCCGTTTTTGATGGGCAACCTCGTTATAGCGTTTGATCAATAAACCAAAACCAAGGGCACACAAGGGCGCAACAACAAGCACGCCAACAACCAATCTACCATTTGCCAGCACCGCAATAATGATAAATGAAAATATAAAAGCCGATAACCTGAGTGTAGATAGCACATTTAAATCCTTCGCTAGCTTTAGGCCTGCCGCTTTATATCTTTCAATGTTATTTTGGTAAATATTCACTGGTTATTTTATGGCTGAAGTCATTCAACACACTATGATTTTTCGCCCTTTATGGCATCATTTGGGTCACGAAAAACCCTATTCGGTGTATCAGGGGCATTTTCTTGCGATAACGAAACCAAACCGCCTATAGCCCCCAAATTCATTGAATCGAGGGCTGAACTTGGCACAATTACCATCGAACCCTTTTCTTTTAAACCTTCAAATAACATATTCATACCCCGGAGATGTAAGGCCACAGGGTTCTCCTTATACTGCTCGCTGGCCTCCGAAAACTTATGGGCAATTTCAGTTTCAGCGGTGCCAAGAATTACCCTTGCCCGCCGTTCCCTCTCTGCCTGGGCTTCCTTGCTCATGGCATCGGCCAAAGTGCGGGGAATAATAATATCTTTGATACCTACTGTCTGGCAGGTAATGCCCCAGGGATTGGTGTTTTGATCCAGTAATTTTTGCAAATCCTCAGCGATCTTGTCTCTTTCCTGAAGAATGTCTGCCAGGTCGTGTTTTCCTATCATATCCCGCAAGCCTGTCAGGGCAATGTAAAAAATAGCCTTTTCATACTCCTGCACCTCCAGCGCAGCTTTTTCAACATCCCAAACCGTCCAATAGACTACCGCGTCCACATTAATGGGAACGGTGTCTTTTGTTAAAGTTTGTTCGGCTTTAAAATCTGTAACCCTCACTCGCTGATCTATATACTTGTGTATTTTGTCTATGACAGGAATGATGACAAATATGCCGGGTCCTCTAAGGCCCTTGTATTTGCCCATCCTCAAAATGACAGCCTTTTCCCATTGTCTGGCAATGTGTATTGACCTGGCAATCAACAAGGCGATTAATGTTATCAAAATCGCGACTGGCAAACTTGTCAGGTCGAAAAAGTATAATCCGACCGAGATTTTAAGCCCCACAAGTATGATAGCCGTTGAAATGGGATTCCACATTCTATCGGTAGTTGTGTTCATCTTATTGCTGTTTTTGAAGTTGATTAATGATGTCATCTGTTGAAAATCCATAACTAAAGGCAATGGAAGAAAACTCGTTGCATATCTCTTTTAATTTATCGTTCTTTTCTTTATCTGATATTTGGATTTTTGTATTACCTATGAATGTCCCCGTACCTTGTTGGGCCTCCAAAACATTCTGAATTTCTAACTCTCTGTACGCTTTTGCCACGGTATTCAGGTTTACTTTCAAATCCACCGCCAATCCCCTGACCGTCGGTAATTGTTCTCCCGTTTTCAGATTTCCTGTAGCAATACCAAATTTGATCTGATCAATGATTTGCCGATAAAATGGCGCACCAGTTTTCGGATCCAGCTTAAAATCAATCATTGTACTATTATAACAATATCATATTGTACTATATATATAGTACAAATATACAATAATTATTGAGATTTCAAAATTTCACCGTAACAATGTTGGGAGCAGCTATGAAGCCCACCATCTTTATCAATACCGGTCCTGGGTTGCTTTTTTATTTTTTAACTAATGGCGATTAACAGGCAAGATCAATGGTTAACCGTCTTTTTTGGCTGTTTTAGCTTCAATTCCCCGAATAAATGCAGTTTTGGCATCTGCATATTCATTGACATCAACCCATTCTCTCCTGGCCAAATTCAACTTCAAGTCCGAGTATCTGTCTCTGGCTTCCTGATTTTCCCGCAAGTGATCCCGAAACCTCAGGTGCCGGTCCCAGAATTCCGTGTGAATTTCGACCATGTGAATATGATGCGTCCTTTTGCCATTTAATGTTTTGGTAAAAAATCTTCGATAGGGCATCTCATCTTCATACTTGGAAACATAATTATATCCCAGGCCTTCAATAGCCTTAATATAATGGTTGGCCATATTGAAGTCCCTGAGCCCAATCATGATATCAATGATGGGCTTTGCGCCAAGCCCATCCACCGAGGTACTTCCGATATGTTCAATGCTTATATCCGGAGCATCGATTGCATTCATTAAAAGATGACACTCGCGATCAAACGCTGTTTTCCATTCGGGTTTATATGCTTCAATTATTATTTTCATTCCTGCGGATCTGCATTACCGTCACCGACCAATAAGCGCAAAAACACTTTATTTTGATATCGGTTTGTACTGCTGTCTAAATTTATAAATTACCGAAGACTTACCCTATGCGACAATTCATTTTAGCTCACTTCGTATTTGCCCTTTTTACGCTTTAAATAACTTAATTCCGCTTCATTTTCGACCAGCGCTATGGCTTCATCAATAAACGTCAATGCTTGTTCTCTATTTCCAACCTGATGTGCATATTCTGCATAGGTACCATAATAAAGATAGGCTCTTTGTTCCAGGAGATTGGGCTGGATACTTTCCAACAGGTTTTTCACGGCATCCAGATCCCGTCGCTGCAATTGCACCACTGCCATATTGAGGAGGTTGAACGGTAAGTGCTCCAGCTTGTCCAACTGCTCGTACCACAGGAGGATCTTGTCCCAATCCGTCTCCTCGTAAGTTGATGCCCGGACATGCTCGGCGGCGATAGCAGCTTCGTAATGATAACAGCTAAAGGTTTCGGTAGCACTTACTGCTTTGTCCATTGTTTGATGGCCTAATAAGATAAGCGGTTGGTACCAGCGGGACCGATCCTGATCTTTGAGGCTGATTATTTCTTTCTTATCATTGATTTTACTACGCAACCGGGCTGACTGAAAGCAGAACAAGGCGAAAAGTGCGTAGCTTTCAGGAGTGGCTGTAAATGAATTGCTATGCAGGGTTTTGGCCAATCGCATCGCTTCCCCGCACAGGTCTTCACGAATTAAAATGTCTTTTCGGTTGGAATGAAACCCCTCGTTAAAAATCAGGTAAATGACTTCCAATACCCGCTGTAACCTTTGCTCCAATTCCAGGCCACCAGGTATCTCGAAAGCAAGATTTTTAACCCGGACCATTTTTCTGGCCCGACTAAGTCTCTTTTTAATGGTCTCTTCTTTAAGCAATAGCGCGGCGGCAATTTCTTTTCCACTGAATCCTGAAATAGTTTTAAGGGCAAATGCAATTTGATCTTTGGGGTTAAGGGCCGGGTGGCATGCGGTGAAAATCATGCGTAACACACTATCTTCCACTTCATGATCCAGAAAAAGTTCGTTAATGGCAATAGTCTCTACTCCTGCTTCTATCCTGGCAACCCGGGCATCTGCCGCTGAAATTTTTCTCAGGAGATCCAGTAATCTGTTCCTGGCAGCCTTGATGAGCCACGCCTCAGGACTTTCCGGAACGCTACCCTGCCATGCTTTAATGGCATTAATAAAGGTATCCTGAACAGCATCTTCAATGGTTTCAAGGTGCTGTAAACCAAAAATCCTGGTTAAAATGGAGACCATCTTTCCGTAGTGGTGCCGGAAAAGATGGTCCATCATTTTTTGGTGAGCCATTAATTGTAATGCATCACCTCGCGAACTTCTACCGTTCCCCCTAAGTCAAAATCGGGATAGTCCTGCGCAATTTCAATGGCTCCTTCAAAGTCAGGCGCTTTTACGATGTAATACCCTCCGATAAGCTCTTTCAATTCCGCTGAGGTTCGGTCGGTCACCGTGCGATCCGGACCTTTTACCCGTCTCAAGTCTTCTTGTAAAGCATTACCTTCTTTCAAAATTCCCCGTTTCGCCATTTTTTCATTCCAGCTCATCCAGCTTGCAGCACGATTCTGTATTTCCTCCGGTGACAGGTTCATCTCGGCGTAGCTGACCCCGATAAAAATTAACATAAAATCTTTCATCTTGATATTTTTATTCCTGATAAAAATTAATTGAAATCGACTACATATCAATACATTCATGTACTTCGATGGAGGCCGTCGGATGCCACTGTAAATGTGGATGGCCATCAAACAAAGCCTGAGCGGCCTCAGCGCTTTCAGCCTGTACAATAGAGTCGCCGGAAACCTGCTTGGAGCTGCCTGTTTTATCACCGGAAGGGCTAATGGCAACACCGCCCATTAATGGCGCGCCGAAGTCAACCATAGCGCTTCCAACCTGTTCTTTCCAGGCCAGCCAATATTTCATTCCCTCCGCCTTTTGTTCTGGGGTAGCTTCTGACATTTGCGCCATGGCCTCCGGCGCTGCGTGGTAAATTGCGATGAACTTTTTCATAATTGTATTTATTTGATTTTGTTATTACTGACTCTATGACGAATCCGGAAATGGAAGGAGGGACAATATTGTGAAATATTTTTGAAAATAAAATAGCTTTGTTCTCCGCTTCAGGAATTTACTACAATATTCGGGAGGTGAGGGTGGTGCCGCCTGCCAGCAACTACTGATAACGGTTATTATGTGCCGGCAATCAACACATAAATATTTCCCCGCTATCAAGCCGGAGAAGCATGTTGCACAGAGACTACAACTTTGCCGGTATGATTCCCTTCGCCAAAACGCTGAACGGCTTCAACTGTTTCAGCTAATGTAAAAGGCCGGTCGATGATACATTTAACTTTACCGGCGGCGAAAAGCTCGTTTATATAACTTAAATCCTTGTTTGGCTTCAGGGCAACGATGTATATGTTTTTTTTGTAGAACTTAGAAATCCACGGACGCAGGCACAGGGCCTGCAAAAGTCTGGGCAGTGTCCCTCCCACTGTCGCATAAGTTCCGTTGGGCTTTAAGGAGCGGACATAGGCAAACGTTGACCGATTGGTTTTGGCATCTAAAATCAAATCATAGTGCTGCCCGTTTTTGGTAAAATCCTCTTGCTTGTAATCAAGGACGTAATCAAAGCCGATCGATTTCATCATCCCCAGTTTTTCACCGGTATCAACACCTGTGACCTCAGCGTCGTATAGCTTGGCGAGTTGCAAGCCAAAAGTACCCACACCGCCACCGGCACCATTAATCAAAACCTTCGCCCCATTCCTGATCTTACCAACATCCACCAGCCCCTGCATAGCCAACATCGCAGCGTGAGGAATGGCGGCGGCCTCTTCAAAGCTCATGTTATCGGGCTTATGTATCAAGGCATTTTCATCGATACAAATATATTCCGCAAAACTGCCAAAACCATATTCGGAGATATCTCCATAAACCTCATCTCCTACTTTAAATGATGTAGCATTCGCTCCGAGGCCTTCGACAACACCTGCCAATTCCATACCCGGTATTTGGCGCTTGGGTTTTAGCAAACCAAACATCAGGCGATACAGATAAGGCTTACCTCTGACCATACTCCAATCGTAATCATTCACGGCGGTCGCACGAATTTTTATCAACACCTCATGTGCCGCCGGCGTTGGTTTCGGTATCTCTTTAAGCTGAAGTACCTCAGGTGATCCGTATTTTGTAAATACAATGGCTTTCATAGGTTTGTGATATTGGGTATTGTTTTTAAGCTATCATACGCCGCTAAACTATTGACTTTCGAGATCTGCTGTCGCCACGTTTTCCCGATCCTCAATGTTTTTTTCAAGTGTGAATATCTTTTTGTCAACGCGGATCAAAAAGAGGATCAATCCGGTAAGAATCACCAACAATCCAAAAACTACCGTGTAGATCTTGCCATCCTGTCTCAGTATATCGGCCATTTCAACCGTGTTGTCCACCTGGGCGTAGGCGTTGGTCACCAGGAGAAGTGGCAACAAAAAGACTATCTTAATTTTTGTCATCATAGTACCTGTTTATGCTTTTTAATCTCAATAATAATGTTGTAAACCACCAACCTAACATGATAAAAGCGGTTATTGCCGTATAAATTACCAACTTCATATGATGAGAAGTATCAAACAACCTGAAGGTTGGATTACCGCCACTTCCCGGATGCAGAGAATCTGTCATTCTGGGAAGGACATAGATTAGGGGAACAAAAACCGCGAAGGCAAAAATGTTGTAGACTGCTCCTATTCTGGCTTTTTTCATGTCGTCCTGAAGAGAGCCCCGTAACACAAAGTAGGCTAAATAGATCAACAGGCCGATGGCGGCGCTGTTAAGTTTGGGGTCATTGGTCCAGAAGGCGCCCCAGGTGGCATTTCCCCATAACATGCCGGTTAGCAAGCCCAACACGCCAAATAATACGCCCACCTTTGCCGATTCCGAGGCTTTCTCGTCCTGCCTGATATTCGAAGCGCGTAAATACATGACCGACGACCAGGCGGAAAAAGTAAAGAGAAACAACATGCCAAACCACATCGGGACATGAAAGTAATTCATTCTTATGGTTTCGTTTAATATTGGTAACCTCGGTACAGGAAACAGGAACCCTCCAATAACGGAATAAAACAAAAGAATGATAGTCAGTATTTTCCACCAACTTAAACGGTATGACCTCATATAATCTAAAATAAGTTAAACAATACTTAGGTTTAAAAGGATATTGTCTTCGGCAATCTGCCATAACTTTCTTATCGTTCCCGACCTAAGTATATCCCCTAAGAAAACACCTAACATTTTACTATACCAATGGATTCTTTTCACCGACAGAAAAAGGATGACATAAGGCAAATACCTCATTTTAACGGCCGGGGGATCCGACCCGTTAGACAGACCGTATTATGATGAGGTCTTGTTATAAATCACCGGCATCTGCCACTTCCACTGGTTCCATGTGTTGGTGTCAGTGATCAGATCAGCCATAAAATGGGCGACATTGATCCGGCTGGTTATGCCCGCATTAAAGATAGCACTTCTCGTTGGTGAGGGATGCACTTCGTATTCAGTGACCTCCTCTTCGTTGATAAGATTATCCGGCCGGACGGCAGCCCATTCAACAGAAACGTGATTACGGCCAATATCAGTACGAAGATAATCGGCAGCCTGCTCGTTGTCTACATGCGGCGGCAAAAGTATGCGCAGGAGTCCAACAACCAATTTTTGGCCCATTGAAATGGGCTCCTGCAGGTCGCGATTGCGGTTACCGGCAGTGTTCATCAACACAAACCTCACGGGCTGTTCTGACTCGCATGCCTGGATAGCTTTGCATAGTCGACGGGTAGCATCAGACACAAGCTTGCGCGGTTGCCCGTAGATGCCTTTCAGGCTAAGGTTATGTCCCAGACAAGAAGCCACCGCGTTACATCCTTTAACATGCTGTATCATCTCTTCATCGCTAAGATCCAGGATGCTGGCAGTGACCACTGATAACCGGTCGTGACCTTTAAACCTCTCGGGCAGCCTTTCCGGTGATCGCACGATCACCCTGACGTTTTGTCCACGATTAAGCAACTGCTCAACCAGTAACCTTCCCGTCGCTCCGGTGGCACCTACTACCAACGTTGTCATATTCTTCTCTTTATGAATACAAAATTTTCCAGCCAAGATAAGTATAAAAGGTACCAATGCAAAGTCCTGATTACTTACATAATCAGCTAAAAAACCTTGCTCTGAGCACCCGTATTTGACCTGATAAATATGATAATATGCCCCTCCAGGTGTCGAAAAATATAAAGTTTACAATTTCCTTCACCTTTGGATAGAAAGGGGAACGGCAGATCCGAAAGAGAAAATCGCGATTGGTTACACCGTTAAATTTACCAAAGATCCAAACGCCCTGTTTGAGGAAATAGAATAAAATCTTATCACCGATTATAGGGAAACTCATTTACCCAATGAAATTTCCTGTTGACAAGCTGAAAGTCAGTTTTAGGTTTTTTTCTAAACTGAATACGAAGCGAATCACCGTCAAAAGTGCCATTTAATAGCAGGTGCGAGGAATCGATAAATCTATACGAAAAATGATGGGGAATAGTGTCTCCCTGCCGCCGAAAAATGACTTTATGCTGTTCGGGATTTTCTTCAAATTTATATCTGTCGATGGAATCATCCATTTTCTTTACAGCTGCCTTTTTTTTAAACTCTATTATCAGATAGCGCCATCTATAGGGATCAGACAACAGTGGCGGCAAGGTATCGTTATTTTTCACAAATAGACTGGACTCCCATATGCCGTAAAACACTGATTTTGTTTTCAGTGGATTGGCAAAGTTGGTTTTGGTTACGATTTGAAAAATCATGGTACAGGCAACCACAATGACGATAAGCATCTTGCCTGAACTTATCACGTTTTTAACGGTTGTATTTTTAAAGGGAACGCGATGATCTACTTTTTTAACGGTTACGTTTCTGAAAAACAATCCGATCACCCGATCACCGTCCGCCAGTAATAGGATCAATGCCATCAATACAAGGTGAAAAGAAAACAGTTTTACGGGGATATCGTAGGTAAAGTTCATCATGGCCACATTGGTCATTACTCCAACAATCAACATACTTCCTATGGTAGTCGTTTTCCTCATAAGCAATAAAATGCCCCCCATTACTTCCGCAAAGCCAATAAAAAAATTATATAGAAAGGAATGTCCCATAAAGGTCCACGCCAATCCCATAGGTGACATATCTCCTACAGGTTGCAGAAGGCGTTCTAAACTTGGATATGGAAACTGACTTTTAAACAGCTTAGCAAAACCGTAAAGGAACATGGCTAAAAATAGCGAAACCCTGAGGATAACTTGAAACCAGTAAAATAGCTCATTGTAGGACAATCGCTTCCGGTCTAAAATGGACCATATGATAACGCTGATTAGCGCCAAAACTAAGTTGAATCCTAACTTAACGTAATCGAACGTTCTATCACCGCTCCCGGTACTTTTCATGTCAAAATCGCTTCCCCAATACAATATGTTTTCCGCAAACCAACGAAATGGCACCTCTAAAAAGTAGGAAGAAACAATTAAGAATATATATAAAACAAAGTATACAAATAGAAATCTAAAAGTGAGTTTATTTAATTGGCTCCAATGTTCTTTAGGTTCCTGGGAAAATATCATCTATGTTAATTTCTGTTATTGTATTTTTTATGCAATGATCACCAACTTCTCACCTTTCGCTACCATAGTTGTTAGCTTTCCAAAAATAGTGAATATACATACTCTTTTAAATAATGTCTTCTAAACAGCCGATTTTGATGACCAACCGCCCCTTCAATCCGTGTCATTTGATCGCCCGCAGTTAGTAGAGTTCAAAGGATTATTTCTATGTAGTTGACATTAGTATTATTATGGTTTATCTTAACCGTTCAACAAATTAAATATCAATTTTATTTGCCTGCGTGATGGAATCAGCAGAAGAACTGGAAATACTTGGTAAAGCACCTGAGGTAGTGTTACACCGGCCATTTGCTATAGCCTATTTCTTTACAGACACAAAAATTTGTTATTTACATTGGAAAAAACCGACTTCGTTTGAAGAATACAAAGAAGTCTTTAACACCATACTGGAGTGGCACGCCAAAACACCGGCAGACTATTTTTTGTCCGACATCAGGAATCAGGGCACTTCGTCAGTTGAAAAGAAAGATTGGTTTAAAGATTACGCCATCAGGAAAGCGGTTGATGGTGGGCTCAAAAAGGGGGCCGTAATTATGGATCGCAATCCCTTTAAGCAATTTTACATCAATCTGATCCTGAAGGCTACCAATACCATGCAACTGCCATTTAAGGCTTTTAGCGATATGCCCACCGCGGCGGCATGGTTGTTTGGGAGGTGATGGATTTGCCTGTAGCATTAAAATTATAGGTAAGGAAACAGGGGACGCCTCTAGCAAACCATTTGGCACCAATCGCCTTGGCTTACTCTGACATTAACAAGACCCGGAAAAATTATTTTAAACTGATCCTCCTAATAGTCTGAGCACATCGTGATCCCGCCACATGCGAGCGGCCCAATCAAGCGGAAGATAACCATAACAATCCTTTAAGGAAATATCACCCCCGTGCTCGAGGAGCAATTGGTTCATTTTCATTTCACCATAAGCAGCGGCGCGGTGGAGAGGGGTCTCGGCAACAACCCAAAGATTGCCATTGAAACAATCTGACCCTACACCCTCTAATGCCTGATGATTTGGATCGGCGCCATAACTCAGCAAGAATCCGACACATTGTGTGGTTCCGGGTTTATTGATTTTGCAGGTGGCCAGGTGTAAGGGAGACTCCCCTGTTTCTTCTCTCACCTGGTTAGGATCTGCACCCGCATCTAATAATATCTTTATTCGATCATATTCCCCGAAAAAAGCGGCAATACCAGCCGCACTGTGATTGTTATAACTGGGAATTGCCGGATCTGCTCCAATAGTCAGTAAAAACTCGGTCATTTTAATGTCTCCACAGCCCAACACAGAATTGCCATGCTCATCTCTATAGTTTAGGTCGCAGCCTTCGTCTATCAAATGTTTAATCTTTTCAAAGTCTCCTACAGATGCTGCTTTAAATAATTCGTGTGACATTTTGATTGGCGTTTATACAGATGATAAATGTTATCACAAATATAACCGCACAAAAGGCCCCTGTCCATTTTTTATTGATTTAATATCAGATTGCCAATCCTGTAACTCGATGTCATCCTTTTTATTGATCCCGGGGACAATACCAAACTTCCCGGGTTACCGCAAAATCAAATTTCTAACCGCACATGTAACTCCCCTTTGGATTGATTCTTCGAATTAGTGGTTTAAAGCAAGTCAATAACCAAACATTATGCTAAGGATCAAAAATTTTTACATGGCCGGATGGCTGTTTTTGTGGTTTATATTTTCAAGTTATCAACCTGCCGACCCTTTACCCAAAAATGTCGTCGAGAGCATTAAGAAGAGAATTGAAAGCGGGAATAATCCCAGTATTGCTATCGGGATCATCGATGAAAAAGGGGCCAGATATTTCAATTTTGGCAAGATGAGGAAAGATGGGCAAGCAGTTGATGAGCATACCATTTATGAAATCGGTTCTATCACCAAAGTCTTTACCGCCATCTTGCTGGCACAACAGATTATTAAAGGAACGGTATCATTGGATGAGCCCATTGATCCGTACCTTCCAGAAGACGTCGTGATTCCGGTCCAGGGTTCTGATAAAATAACTTTCGGGAATCTCTCAGATCACACTTCCGGGCTGCCGCGAATGCCCAAGAACTTTAAGCCTGCCAATCCTGCCAATCCTTTTGCGGATTACACGGTAGCCCAAATGTATTCCTTCCTTTCCTCTTATAAGCCTACCAGAAAGGTTGGTGAGGGCTATGAGTACTCTAACCTTGCCCAGGGACTTTTAGGGCACATTCTTGCCGCCAATGCTGATCTTGAATATGAATCCTTAATGATCAGAAATATTGCTTCGCCATTGTCCATGCAGGAAACAAAGATAACTCTGGATCAAGCTATGAAAGACCAATCGGCCACAGCGCGGGAACAGAAGTTGAAAACTGGGACATTCCTACACTGGCAGGTGCAGGTGCCATACGAAGTTCAACTTTTGACATGCTCAAGTTTTTGTCGGCAAATTTAGGATTGACCGAAACCCCTTTAAAAGCAGCGATGGATATGACACATGAGGTACGGCATAGCAAAGCAGGCAATATGAGGGTGGGCCTTGGCTGGCATATTAAAAAAGGCTCCAATGGGGATGTCATCTGGCACAACGGCGGTACGGGAGGTTATCGCGCTTTTGCAGGTTTCGTAAAAGAATCCGGTAAAGGCGTGGTAGTACTTACCAATTCCACCACCGGTGCAGACGATATTGGATTTCACCTGCTGGATCCGGACAGCAAGCTAACGGAGGTCGCTTCCAAATCTGAGGCGGTGGCAGTTTCCGAGGAAACATTGGAACGCTACGTAGGAAACTATCAATTGACACCGAACTTTAGCATTGCCATTACACGGAAAGGAGAGCAGCTCTATGGACAAGCCACCGGGCAAAACAGGTTTGAGCTTTTTGCCAAGAATGACACGGACTTCTTCCTCGTTGTGGTAGATGCACAAATTACATTTCAGGTTAAGGAAGATGTGGTGGAAAGTTTGACGTTATTCCAAAACGGTCAGGAAATTATTGGTAAAAAAGTGGAATAGCTTTGGTTGTGCCAAAGTGATTAATGTACAATAAAAGCACATTTTAAGGTATCAATACCCCAACCATCAAGGGCATTTTTGATTGGTCTCACCTCCGGCGAAAGCTTTCGGGGCGCCGTTCAGATGAATTAAAATTTTTCTGGCTAATGGCAATTTTTTCAAAGATCACGGACCATCACCGTCGATGACAAGCGGTCTGTCCCTACTTCAAAAACGGGCCCCTCCCCTATAGGTTTAAAACCCTGCTTTTTATAAAAAGCCTGTGCGCGATAATTAATGTCTGACACGCATAGCCAAAGCCGGGTACTGCCGGCATTTCGGGCAGCCTCGCAAGCTTTTATAAATAAAGATCTTCCCAGGCCTGTGCCATATTCACTTGACAAAATGTACAGTTGCTTAAGCTCCGAAGACACATCATCAAGTGGTATAGGACATGGATGATGGCTAACCACATAGTAACCCACGGCCTGCTCTTTTTTTGAGGTAATACAACATACACTCCGATCACTATTTAGTACTTTTAGCGCAGCCTGGTGTGTGAAATTCCTCAAACAGTATGCATGGATATTTTCCGGGCTATGCACACCCTCATAGGCCTGCATAAAAGTTTTTATCCACAGATCAACTAATTCATCGGCAGAAGCTATATCTGCCGTTCTAAACTTATACATCGTGTTTTACTACTTTCATCCGTTATGCAATCCTGAAATATACCGATTGGATATTTTTTCAGCAAACAAATCCCACGCTCACCAAAATAAGTTATCTGAATAAAGGATTTTCAGGCTGGTTCTGGTTTCATCCATTTAAAAATTTTCACAGCCATAAAATTTACCAGCCGCAGGATCCTTCCTTATTAGTGTTAAAGCCACTATATTTAAGGCAAAAGTCCACTTTTTATAAAACCCCCGGAAAATCATGGAAAACCTTAAAATAGCAGTTGCCCAATTTGAACCAAAAGATGGAGATAAAGCCTATAACCTGTCTGTCATTGAAAAATTAACACAAGAAGCCAAAGAAAGTGGCGCCGATGTCATCAGCTTCCATGAAATGTCCATTACGGCTTATACCTTTTTTAAAAATCTGGACAGAAATCAGGTGCTGGAGCTGGCCGAGGAAGTTCCAAATGGGGAGAGTTGCCGGCAATTAATAAGTATTTCCGACAAATATGAAATCCCGATACTGGCAGGGTTGGTCGAAGTAGATGGCGACCATATTTATAATACCTACGTTTGTGCGGACCAAGGGGAAATAATAGCCAGGTACCGCAAGATCCATCCCTTTATCAGCACCTATATGTCCGCGGGCGATGAATACGTCACCTTCAATCTGAAGGGCTGGAAATGCGGGATATTGATCTGTTATGATAACAACGTTATTGAAAACGTAAGAGCAACGGCATTACTCGGAGCCGATATCATATTTGCCCCGCATGTCACCTGCTGTACGCCGTCGGCCATGCCGGGAAGAGGTTATGTGGATGACGCGCTTTGGCAGAACAGGCATAGCAATCCTCAAGCCCTGAGAACAGAGTTTGACGGCCCCAAGGGAAGAGGATGGTTACTCCGGTGGCTTCCGGCAAGGGCTTACGACAATGGTGTCTATTACGTATTTACTAACCCGGTTGGGTACGACGGCGAACATTTAAAGAATGGCAACTCCATGATCCTGGATCCCTACGGTGAGATTTTGGCGGAAATTAAAAGTTTCGATGACGCCATCACCATGGCGACCCTTACCCCGGATAAATTAAAACTGGCCGGAGGCCATCGCTACAGGAATGCACGAAGACCCGATCTTTATGGCGATATCATCGGCAGAGAACACGATTCCGAAACAAAACCGGTTTGGCTGCAAGAGAAATAGCTGAAGGCAAGACCCAATGTCCCCGGTTTGGTTTGTTTGTCTTTGATATGAACACAGCAAGAGGCTAATCCCTGCTTAAAAACGCTGCTACCAGGCGATGAAAATGATGAACACCCTGTTCCATTGAGGGAGAAAAGCGTCCGGATGGATAATACCTGGATTTCACCCCCTGATGGGTACTTTCCACGACTAATTCATCTTCCTGCTCCACTTTATCTAATGAGCCCCCGGCACCGCGGTCCAATTTGGTGCTATCGTAGACATAAGTAAGAAAAGAAACTTTGGTACGCTCCCCGGATAACGGCTTTACAATATTGATCGACAAACCCCAGGGGTAAAAATTAAACATCATATTTGGGAAAATCCAATAATAATAGGCAGCTACATTTTTCCCATGATCTATATGACCGGCAGGGAGGTCAAAAGCCTGGGCAGGATCGTCGGTATAGGCCATTTGCAGATTAAAATACTCGTCCAGTTCCGTCGTATAACTTTCGTAATCAATAACTGCATTTAATCCTTTATGCACGTAAGGGATATGAAATCCTTCCAGGTAATTGTCACAATACAATGCCCAATGTGCATTGACAAAATAATCTTTTGACCGCTTCGCATCAAAGACAAATGCCTCCAAAGGCAAAAAATCAATCCTTTGATTAATTTTAGCCACCACATCGGCAAATTGAAAATCGGGCTCCAGCCCTGCAAAAACAAACGGCCCCCATGTTTCCAGAGGAAATTGATGCAGATCTTCACATGGTCTGGGGAAATTCCGGGCTTCCTTAAACTCCGGCATGTATTCAAATCGCCCCGCCAAATCAAACCTTCGTCCATGATATTGACAGATAAGTTTTTGCTGTTTTCCGGCATGCTGCACCAGCAGGTTACCGCGGTGGGTACAAACGTTGCTAAGACACCTCAATTGATTTTCCTCACTCCTGACCAACAACAGTGGTTCATCCAAAAAACCAGCAATAGGAGTAAATGGAAAGACGTCACCGGCCTTAGGGACCAGCCTGGTTCCCCCAACCCACTGCCATGATCTCCGAAATATCTTTTCCCTGATCGCTTCAAATATAGCCTTGTCCTGATAAAAGGACGCCGGTAATGTTTCGGCCCTGGTTATGTCGGGATCTACATAAAAATTATATTTCATAAAATTAAAGGCACCGGTCAGATTGATGGCTTCTTAAATATAATAAAGTATTGGTGGATGAAGGGAAATAAGTCAATGAATCAATTTCCGGTGTGGGTTAAAGGAAGCATTCATTGAACAAGCCGGAATTAGAAAGTCGCCAGGTCTACCGGTGGGTTACATACGCCCTTCTAAAACAGTTTTATTAAAGATAGACCGGTAAGAATCTCCTATAGGCAAATATCTGTCCCTTATTTTGACTTTTCCCTTCCTGTAGGACTGTATCTTATTGATGGATACAATGTAAGATTTATGTATCCTTACAAAAGCATCGTGAGGCAATACACTTTCGAGGGATTTTAAGCTTTTAATGGTGAGGACCGGTTGTTGTTCACCGGTAAAGACCTTCAAATAGTCTTTATAACCTTCAATATATTCAATATCACTTAAGTTAATTTTAATGATATTATGTGTTGATTTTACAAATATGTAGTCGTCGACCCCCTGATGCTGATCCCTTTCCGGGATGCCAACAGGTCTTTTTTGCATTAGGTCATAGGCTTTGTCTGTGGCGCGTAAAAGCCGGTTGAATGAAAATGGTTTTAACAGATAATCTACCGCGTTTAATTCAAATCCCTCCACTGCATATTGCTCAAAGGCGGTCGTCATGATAACTTTTGGAGGGTTTTGCAGACTTCTAAAAAAATCAATACCTGAAAAATCCGGCATATGGATATCCAGGAATATTAAGTCCACCTTATTTTTCTTTAAAAAATTAAGCGCTTTAAAAGAATTCTCAAAGCTTTCCATTAAACTTAAATAAGGGATTTTAACCACATATTCCTCCAATAATTCGATGGCCAGTGGCTCGTCGTCGATAATAATAATGTTGATCGTCATACCAATATTGTTAACTTGGTTTGGTAATAATCATGCCCGTCATTGATCTTTAATTCATAGCGCTCCGGATAAGATAAGTTTAATCGTCTGATCGTATTGGACAGCCCGATCCCGGCATGCTCGTTGACTGTATCAAGTGTAGCGGTATTGGTCTTTTTTTTGGTGTTGTAAACTTCAAAGACCACAATGTTAGCCTCGGCTTTCAAGCTAACAGACACCAGTGAGTCCTTATTGTAGGAAACGCCGTGTTTAAATGCATTTTCCAAAAAGGGTATAAATATCAAAGGTTCAATGAATGTACCGGAAAAGTTACCACTTTCCTTAAAGTCAATCCTCACCGACTCTTTTTTTGAAATTCTTAATCGTTGCAGGGCAATGTAATTCTTCAGGCCCTGAATCTCCTGCGTAAGTTTAATCTGGCTGCGGGACGACTCATATAGGATGTATCGCATCAGATCTGATAATAATAACACCGCCTGGCTGGCATTTTTGGGGCTTCTTTGTATCAGTGAATAAATGCTGTTTAAAGAGTTAAAAAGAAAATGTGGGTTTACCTGCGACTTTAAAAAGGCAAGCTCAGCATATAATTTTTCTTTTTTTACCTCCTCTTTTTCCCTGCGCTGTTTTTCCGAATTTAAAATCATTTCAAAACTGGTACCAATGGAAAAGCTTAACAAAAACGGAAAAATCAGTTGCAGTGGGGTAAAGGGTCTTGGATTTAAGGGTTTCATTTGGAAAATCTTGATATCCCTAAAATCAGTTGAACTAAAAAAGGATCTAAGCAGCACATTGGAGCTAAAAATGAGTATAAATGATAGCATGATAGATCCAACATACAATTTATAACGTTGCTTACTGAGTAACCTCGGGATAAGTACAAAGACGTTAAGGAGATAAAAAAGCACCAGGAGAGAAGTCTGAATTGTTAGTAATTTCATCAAATCAGTGTTATGACGTAAAGGAATAAATAGTCTCGGCAGAGAAATCATTACCACCAAAATCAAAAGATGGAATGCTGCTCTGTACTTTTTTACATGTACTGTATTCATACCTTAATTTTCCTCTCCTTAAATATCACTTATCTTTTAATCATCCTCATCAAAAATATCATCAGGTAAAAATTCCCACATATCATCAAATCGCCTGGTTCCACTTTGACCTGTGGTAACAAATATTCTACCGTTGAGGATAAAACTTACCGCTGCTGTCCTGGAGGCGCCTTCGAAGGCTGTCTTGTCCTCCCATGCATTATTGGCCGGATTAAATTCCCACACTGAGCTTTGTATCGTGCCATTGGATCCGCCCACTATGTAACCTTTGCCGTTAAACCCAAACGCAATGGCATCGTGACGCTGTGTTGCCTGAAGATATTCATCGTAATAATCATCTTCATCATCCAGCGACCGGCTTGTCCAGGAGTTATCGGCTGGATTAAATTCCCAGAAGTCATCTTCATATAACCCGTTATTCCTGCCGGCTCCCACATAGGCAAGCCCGTCGATCACAAAAGCCAGTCCCTCCTCTCTTTTTTGCCCTGGTAAACTCCTGATTTCTGTCCAGCTGTCGTTAGATGGATTATATTGCCAGAAATCATTGTTAAAATTGTCACCATCAAAGCCTGTTCCCAGATATCCCAGACCATTTAAACTAAAACCTACTGCATTGTATCGCCGGGTTCCTGCAAAATCCTTTAGTTTGGTCCAGCTATCCGTTCCCGGATCATACTTCCAAAAATCCTTCAACTCTTCAACATCTTCATCGCGATTGTATCCTACACCTACATAACCAATGCCATTAATGCTAAAGGCGACCGCTCTTTCCCTTAAAGTGCCGGGAAAAGAGTCCTTCTGTTGCCAGATACCGCTTGCGGGATCAAACTCATAAAAATCAGGCAAATAATCATCTCCGTCATAACCTAATCCGACGTAGGCTTTATCGCCGGCGGTAAAGGCAATGGCCCCTGATCGGGGTCTGCCCCTGAACGGAGTGGTTTCTACCCAGTTGCCCTCATCATCATCCTCTTCAGATGATTCATCACAGGCGGTAAAACTAAAAACAGTGGTAACCAATAATACCGGATATACCAGTTGGCGGTTCATAAAATCCATTATCATACTCAAAATCATTTTTTCCGTTTTCTTAAATTCAATCTTCTATTAGTGAAATGTATAATACCGTCAGTTCCATTTGATACTTGTTTTCCGGATCACCTACATAAACCCTGTCGACGGTACTGCGAAAAATACTGTCAGGAGGTGTGAGCAACAGGGCATTTTCATTAAACTCATCAATTTGTATCTGGCTTTTAATAAATGAAACAATGTTAGCCTCGTATTTTGTATCGCGGCCAAGTTCCAGATCCTCCTGGAAAAGCAACTGCTGTTCCAGGCTACCAAGGATCTCATTGTCTTCATCAATTATATAGGTAATGATATCTCTTGGCAAAGGGGTGCCTCCGTCAAAAGAATTATTTACCGGTCTCAAGGTCAGTATGGCGCTGCTGATGAAAAAATCGTCGCTAGAAAAAATCAGGCCTTTAATATTTGGGATCATCACTTTAAGCCCCAACCCAACGCCGGATTGTATGTACAATTCATTATCGGTAACACCGGAACTGAGATCTTCTTCCAGTCTCGTTAAATCACCCAGTTTTGTATTGGTGCGATCGTAAGTTATCTGACTAAAATATGGTTCGGTCCCTATAGAGAATTCCAGGTATTTTTGCCGGGAAGGTATGCTGGATCTATCCTGATAATATAACCTTAATTGAGAGTTTGGGGTAAATCCCACAATACTATTGCTTTGAAGGGAGTCCGGTACCAGAGCAAATCCGTTAAAATATTCCGAAAACTCCGTGGCGTCGCTCATAATTTCACTACCCTCAAAAGCCAACTGGACCAACGCCTCTCCCATTTCATCTGAAAGCCTCACCTCAACCCCCTCATCCCGCGAAGGCCTTGGACGAACAGACATGCTCCCCAACAGACTGTCTTCCAGATAGTTGCCAAGGGGCCGTTCGCTATAGCTTGTATTGTAAAGAAGTCCGGTATCCTCCCGGAATTCCAATTTTTCCTTCAAGCCATAGAGGGTATAGCCCTGCTCCTGTAAGGTATCATAATAATAATAGCCATCAAACTCAAGAAACAGGGTAATAGAGTCATAAACGGAGATGGACTGATCCAACTCATAAGTGGAGTCCAACCCCACGTTAAAAAAAACAGTTGATTTTATCTTCCCCAATTTTTCATCTTCCCCGTGGCCAAACAATAACCTGCCGGTATGGCTTGTAGGTAAACTGTCAAATTGCACCGTTGAGGTCATTAATTCCAGTGTGTCTACATAAGTGATCTCGAAAGACTCTTCGCTAAAGAAATCCGAATCTATCGTATTCGGCTCCTCGGTGCAGGCCATCATTGCCATGGCCATTATCAATAAAAAAAGACAATCTATTCGCATATTTTCTTTGAACATATCCGAAGTTAATTTTGACGTATCTCCCTCTCAAATATTATATACCAGCCGCCGGTGTTTATCTACTTAGATGCCGACTTCATAGAAAACCAGACAGCCTTCCAACAAAGCCGTGTTGGTCGTACAAACCTGCATTTTGAGCATGATAATGACCGTGTTGGTAGTTTTTCCAATTGAAAGGCAACCTTCACAGATGTTATCGTATCGCCCACTGCGGTCCGTAAAACCAGTGGTTTATCCGGGTATGGTTGCTTTTAATCTATTTCCGGGGCAAATACATCGATCAATGGGTTCATAGCAAAAACAGGTATGCTTTACCAGGAAAAATGGGGTTTAGTCTAGTTTAATTGCAGGTCGGCTGGCAGTCGATACTTTAGCAGCAACAATATGCATGAATATCATGAAATACACGAATTTCCAACTACTCCCGGTGCTTATAATGATCTCTTTCATTTCAAGCATCGATACCAAAGCGCAAAGCATCGCCGGCTCGGCCTATACTGTTTTTGGAATAGGTGATTTGATACCCAAACAATCAGCGATAAACAAGGCGCTGGGGGGAAATGGCATCGGGTTAAGAAGTGACCTGTATATTAATTTGCAAAACCCTGCCTCGCTTACTGCCATCACCAGTCCGGTCACGCAGATATTTGAAATGGGCGCTCACGTGGAATTTGACCGGTACAAAACCTCGGATGCCGAAGAAACCGGCACAAGTGGGAATCTCAGCAACCTAAACCTATGGTTCAGGCTTTCTCCACGGTGGGCCGTGGCCATAGGGTTTTCTCCCTACAGTAAGGTAGACTATGATATTACTACCCAACGAAATCTGGGCGCTTTATCAACGGCAAGCGCCATTAATTATCAGGGAAGTGGCGGCTTTAATCAGGTATACTTTGGTAACGGTTTTCAAGTCACCAAAAATTTATCGGTCGGCTTCAACAGCGCTTTTCTCTTTGGTTCTATTCTGAAAACCGAAATCGTTGAATCATTGGATTTGTCCAATACCTTCAGGGTGGAAAATCAGCTGTTCATGAATAAAGTGTTATTCGATTTTGGGGCCCAATACAGTGTATTCTTACCTAAATCGATCATTACGGTAGGCACTACTTTTGCCTATGAAACAGCCTTTTCCGTCACCAAAGAAGCTACCTTGTTTGAGTCCGACTTAAATACGATCAGCGGGGAAACAACCACGGAGGATAATTACCGGCTTCCTTTAACAGCGGGAGTCGGCTTATCATTCAGCAGCCTTAAATCAACCATCTCGGCCGATATAAAATATCAAAACTGGTTCGCCGCCTCATTTAGCGATGACAATGGATTCCGGGATATTTATCACTACTCATTGGGCTACGAATACAAAGCCAATTTTTCCAGCGACCATAATCTCAATATGGTCGGTTTCAGATCCGGCATTTTTTATAAAGACAATTACCTGGACCTGGCAGATGGCACCTTTGCAGAATGGGGATTTAACTTTGGCATTGGCATTCCAGTTCAGGGCAATAAAACCACTTTAAATCTCAATTACAGCTACCTGAAGCGAGGCACTACCAACAACGGCTTAATCGAAGAAAACGCCAGTTTAATTAATTTTGACGTGGTCATCAGAGACGCCTGGTTTATCAGAAGAAAATTTAATTAGCGAGCGTGATTCCCGACAGCTACTTTTGAATCAAAATCATTCTCAATACCCGGGTTATCACGCCCTGCCCGGTAAATCCATACAAAAAGCCGGTGGCCGGCATACCGGTTTATTACTCGTACTTCAGAGAGTCCACCGGATTTAATTTCGCGGCCTTCAGGGTCTGATAGCTCATGGCAAAAAAAGCGACGATAACCACTGTCAAAGACGCCAGCGATAACAGAAGCCAATTGACCCGTACCCTCGTGGCAAAATCCTGGAGCCAGTTATCCATGATAAAATAAACCAGTGGCAGGCCCAGGACGCAGGCAATGACTATCAGCTGAAGGAATTCTTTAGACAAAAGCGCCATAATGCCTGAAACAGAAGAACCCAGTACCTTTCGTACACCTATTTCCTTCGTTTTACGCTGAGCAGTATAGGCCGATAAACCATACAAACCCAAACACCCTACTATCAGTGCAATAATTGCAAACAAGCCAAATAAGCTTCCAAAGTTCTGCTCGTTTTGATACTGGCGATTGAAATAATCATCCAGGAAAAAATAGTCAAAGGGATTGCCCGGAAATGCTTTTTCCCAGGAAGTGCGGACATGCTCAATGGTCTGGGGTAAATTATGGGTGCTGATGTTCATCGAATAATATTCGCCGCCATTAATGGTGCAATAAAATGCCATTGGATCCCGCTGTTTTTTCAACGACTCCTGGTGATAATCATTTACCATACCAACCACGATAGGTTTCCATCCAAATTGCGGGACTTCAAGGGTTTGTCCTACAATATCCTCAGGATTATCGAACCCGAGTAACTTCGCCGCTGATACGGATAGTACAAGAGAGGTGTCCGGGTCATTGACAAAGTCCTCGGAAAATACTCTGCCAGCCAGTAACTCCATTTCAAAAACATCCATAAAATCATGATCCATGCTATTCCATCTTAGGATCACTACGTCATCATCCGGAGCGCCATATTTTTTGACACCAATTTTGTATTCCCGTTTATGTCCCGGTATGGTGCCCGTGGCAGAAACGGCTTTAATCGAAGGAGATCGCAACAATTCATCTCTGAACACTTTAATATTGCTGGCAAATTCAGCCCTGTCACGGCTGGCGACGCTTGGTCTTTCAATCGTAAGGATCTGGTCTATTTTCATACCAATATCCTGATCCATGAGGTAATTCATCTGCTGGTAAACGGTTAAAGTACCGCCAATCAATACCACGGAAGCCATGAATTGAAAGGTCACCAATGACTTTCTGAAAAAGACCCCGCTCCCGCTATTTCTTAACTTGCCTTTCAGAACGGTAACAGGATGGAATGAAGACAGCACGAAGGAGGGATAAACGCCGGATAACAGTGTGCCTACCAACCATAAACCCAACAGTGTAAGCCCAAACCAGGGTTGCAACAAATAGGTTGCCGTATTCTCAACCCCGATAATCCGGTTAAAATAGGGTAAGGCCAATAACATAATCACCATCGACAATATGATCGCCAGCAGGTTAATCAGGCCTGATTCGATCATGAATTGGGTTATTAACTGATTTTTAAAAGCACCCATGGATTTCCTGACACCTACCTCCCCTGCCCTTTCAAGGGCTTTGGCCGTTGCCAGGTTGATATAGTTTACCCAGGCGATGAACAAAATAAAAAAGCCAATGATAGTCAAAAATAGCACCCTGTTGGCATCTCCATTTATTTCTGCTTCTTCGGCCAGGTTTGAATGGAGGTGAATATCTTTTATTCGCTGTAATTTGAGTTCTCTCCTAAACGAATTACGATCCTGGTCAGGATTATATTTATTGACAATTGTCGCAAATTTTGAGGACAAAAGGTCCGGGTCGGTTTCAGGTCGTACCAGCAGGTAAGTGTACATATCCTTTCGCTGCCAGGATTTATCATACCTGTCCGGTGCGTTCTCGAAGCGGCCAAACAAAGTCTTATACGAAAACAAGATATCAAACTTTAAATGTGTGTTTTTAGGCAGGTCCTTGAAAACAGCGGTCACCTCGCAGGTTTCATCATTAAAGTCGTCATCTTGCAATCTCAGATTTTTTCCAATCGGGTCGGCGTCTCCGAAATACTTTTTGGCATATGTTTCTGAAATAGCCGTTGTATTGGGTTTGCTTAAGGCGGTTGCCGGGTCACCTGCAATTATCTGATAACCAAACATCGGCAGAAAGGATGAGTCGGCATACATAAAGCGACGATGTTTGAAACGGACCGGACCCGCCGGTCCATCCTCATAGGTGATCACAATGTTATTTTTATAACCTAAATTATACAGGCGCGCATAGTCTATTACTTCCGGCAGCTCCGCTTTTAGCGCCGGACCCACAGCAGGATAATTCTCAGCACTGCGCATGAATAGTTCATTGTTGCGAAATTGATTCAATTGTACCCGGTAGATATGGTCGGCTTTCTCAAAAAACTTGTCGTAACTCTTTTCAAATACGACATACTGCAAAATGAGTAAAAATGCAGCCATACCCATGGCCAGGCCAAAAATATTGATAAACGAGAATACTTTTTCCTTGAACAGATTGCGGAAGGCGATCTTGAGATAGTTCTTTAGCATGATTGTTGTTGTTTTGAGTTTTACTTTGAGTTCTTTTGTTCTTACAAGATATCATTTATTGGTATGCCTAGCAAGCATTTTATAGTCAATTTGGGATATCGGGGCGGTATGCTTTATACAGACCATGTGCTATTTGATAGGAAATTTGATTACGCAGTATTAAAAATTCAGCTATCTTGACGATAATAATTTTTGGAATAATCAGTTACAACGGTTAGGAGTTTTTCTGCGTCTTAATTATATCACATGTAAAATACCACTGGACGCTGCATGAACGATTTTACCGATAAATCATGTTGAATAAAATAACAAGTGATCTATGGTTTACAATTACATATTCTGGTTAACAATAATCCTGTTCCCGGGAAGGACCACCGTTTCGCAACCCGAAATTATGGATAACAATAAGATTCAATGGTCGTTGGATCGCAAATTGTCCTGGGCGGATTTTAAAGGCAGTCCCAACACCGGCAGTCAATTTAGTGCCGAGTCCAGTTTACAGATTTCATATGGATTAAAAATACGCCAGGAGTCTGGTACTACCCACTATTCATTTACGGTGGATTGTTATTTTGAAAAGAATTCCTCCTGGGTAAAGGATGGCAAAAAGACGGATAATCTATTGAAACACGAGCAATTGCACTTTGATATTGCGGAATATTTCGGTAGAAAACTGAGAAGAGAATTTAAAAACAATTCCTTCAATATCGATAACTACCAAAGTAAATCCACTAAAATTTTCAATAAAAACTTCGCGGAATATCAAAGCTATCAGGCCAACTATGATGCTGAGACCCGGCACGGCAGCATGCCGGAACCGCAGGCAAATTGGGAGGAGCGCGTAAAAGTGCTACTGCAAAAAAGTAAAGCTTACAAAAAAAGTCAATCTCTTTAACTGAAATCATACTAAACCTTATCTATGACCAAATTTTTTACCGGATTTTTATTTTTCATATTCCTTTGTGCCATATGCAAGGTTGATGCACAGCAGTCAATGACTGCTCACACCGGACTTAAATTTATTGAGAATAAAGGGCAATGGGATCCATCTGTGCAATTTGCAGCCGATATTCCCGGGGGAAAGCTCCATTTAGAGAAAAATCAACTGCACTATACTTTTTATGACACCAGGGTTTTAACCAGGCAACACCATCCACATCTGGAAGAATCCAGCAGCCAGGCCCGGACTACAAGTCAAATTAAACATGAAGAGATTCCGTTGGAACATGTCCGGGTCATATTCAACAATGCCAATACAAATGCCGGGTTGAAAATTAAAAAAAAGGGAGCTGAGACCTACAATTACTATTTGGGCGCCGACCGAAGCACCTGGACTTCCGGTTGCAGGGCATACGAGGAAGTAACCTATTCAGACTTGTACCCGGGGATCAATTTGCGGCTATATACCCAAAATAACCTGGTTAAATACGATTTAATACTGGAAAAAGGAGCTGATCCGGAACAGATCAAATTTAGTTATCAGGGCCTGGAGAAAATCAGTATTAAAAATAAACAGCTTTACTGCGAGACCAAAATCAATACCTTCATTGAAAATATTCCCTATGCTTATCAGGTTGATGCAAAAGGCAAAAAAAAGGAGGTGATTTGTGAATTTCAATTGAAAAACAATGAAGTCTCGTTTCACTTTCCTAATGGATATAATCACAAAAAACAGTTGGTTATAGACCCGGAACTTATTTTTTCCACTTTTTCGGGCTCTGTAGCAGATAATTTCGGTTACACCGCTTGTTTCGATAATGATGGCAATCTCTATAGCGGAGGTATCGCGTTTGGGGCTGGCTTTCCTACTACGGGCAACTCGACATTTAATGGGGGCTTTTATGATATGGGCATTTTGAAATATGATTCCTCAGGACATCAGTTACTTTATGCAACCTATATTGGTGGATTATCCCAGGATACTCCTCATAGCCTGATCGTAAACAATCAGAATGAACTACTGATATTAGGCACTACCGGATCATCCGATTATCCTACTTCCACTGGCGCATATGACGAAACATTTAATGGCGGCACTTTCTTTTCAATTTTTAACAGTTTAAATGAAGGTTCGGATATTGTATTGACCAAATTAAACCAAAACGGCGTATTGATGGCATCGACCTTTGTGGGTAGCAATGGCAATGATGGAATTTTAAAGATGGTCGGCATTGGCAATTATACGAATGATTTAATCCGGAATTACGGGGATTATGTGAGGGGGGATATTATCGTGGATACAGATGATAATATATATGTAGCCAGCAGCACAGATGCAGATGGGTTTCCAACTACCAGCGCTATTCAGCCCAATTTTTCAGGAGGCAACTCCGATGCCGTTATTTTTAAAATGACCGCTGATCTAAATGATCTGTTATGGAGTTCCTATCTTGGCGGAACTGCTGATGATGCTACCTATTCAATTAAAATAGATGAATCAAATTTTGTGTACGTGGGTGGGGGCACAAACAGTACAAATTTCCCATCAACCGGTGGTGTTATTAACGAACACCTCAGTGGTAACATCGATGGTTTTATCACTAAAATTGATGTTGAAAATGATAGCATCGTATACAGCACCTTTTTGGGCACCTCTAATTACGACCAGATCTATTTCATAGATATTGACAATTCGGAAAACGTTTACGCATTTGGTCAGACCAAAGGTAATTATCCTGTTACCGCGGGTGTCTTTAACAATCCGAATAGTGGTCAGTTTGTTCATAAATTAACCAACCGCCTGGATTCGACTTTATTTTCCCTGACTTTTGGATCTGGCACACCGGAACCCAATATTTCTCCTACGGCTTTTTTAGTGAATGAATGCGAAAATATATTTTTGAGTGGATGGGGAGGCAACATCAATAACAGCGGTAGTTCCAATCGCAATCAAGGTACAACCCATGGATTACCCGTTACCAACGATGCAATTTTCCCTGCCACCGATGGATCAGATTTTTATTTAATGGCGTTGTCAGCGGACGGAGAGGATTTATTGTACGGAACATTTTTTGGGTCTACCAATACGGATGGAGATCATGTGGACGGTGGTACCAGCAGATTTGACAAAAGAGGTATCATCTATCAATCGGTATGTACCTGCGGTGGCAGCGCTGATAACTTTCCTACTACACCTGGCGCCTGGGCAACCGTCAATCGTGGCGTTAATGCTGTCGGTACAGAACGTTGCAATAACGCCGCATTTAAATTTGACCTCGCCTCTCTTGAAGCCAGACTCCAGACCAATAACCTCATCGGCAATGATTTGGGGGTCAGAGACGGGTGCGCCCCGCTGGAGCTCATGTTCTTAAACCAAAGCGTTGGTGGTGTTGAGTTTTTGTGGAATTTTGGAGATGGTAATACCTCCACCCAAGTTGATAGCGTTGTCAATGTTTTTGAAGATCCCGGGTCTTATTTTGTCACCTTGACGGTAAGAGATATCAATACCTGTACCGTGCAGGACATTGCGTCTGCCATTATCACGGTGCACGATGTAAACTTTAAAATCTCCGGGGATGTGGAGATATGTGGCGGGGAATCTACCCAGCTGTCAGCTTCCGGAGGAGCCGGTTATATCTGGACCGATAGTAAAAATGCATTTGTTAGTGATATTGCCAATCCTGTCGTAGCCCCGGATTCTACCAGTGTTTATAAGATCAACATCATAGACAGCAATGGCTGTACCTTTGAAGACTCGTTAACTGTCTCGGTGATTCCGCAGGTCACTGCTGATTTTGAAGTCAACAAACTCTTTAATTGTGAGTCCGTTCCGATTGTAAGTTTTGAAAACCAATCCATCAATGCGGAAACATTCCAGTGGGACTTTGGCGATGGTAATACATCCGACGAAATCAGTCCGGTGCACCGGTATGAAGATATCGGTGACTACGAGGTGCAGTTGACGGTTTCATCCCAGGGCTGTCTGCATCAGGAAAAAAAGGCTTTCTCGGTTTCAAATTTATTTATTCCCAACGTCATTACCCTAAACAGTGACGGCAACAACGAAAAATTTCAACTTTTATCAGGGGAGCAGATAGCGGTAACCATCTTTAACCGCTGGGGAAAAAAGCTATTTGAAGCGAACAATTACCAAAATGACTGGCCCCGGAAAGATGTTGGGTCTGGTGTTTATTACTATGAGGCGGAGTTCCCAAATGGCACGCTTTGCAATGGCTGGGTACACGTCCTGAAATAACTGTGCTCGAGAACTCAATAAATTTTTCCATATTTATTTCAGGGTAAAATTTTTAATTCAGACAAATTCTTCATTTATTGCCTCTTAATTTTTTAAATTCCTTCTTCTAATATCCTGCATCAGGGATGGGGACTGGATATTTTTAACCATGAAATAATCGACAAAAAGAGACTATGCAACTTAATACTCTGGATTACAGCATCATTATTTGCTTCTTTATTATTGTTCTGGTCATTGGAATAGTAGTTTCTAAAAAATCAGGAAAAAATACCTCCGAGTATTTTCTATCCGGCCGTAGTATGCCCTGGTGGCTTTTGGGGTTTTCCATGGTGGCCACAACTTTTTCCACAGATACACCAAACCTGGTGACAGATATCGTTCGGTCTAGCGGGGTATCCGGCAATTGGGTCTGGTGGGCATTTCTATTGACGGGTTTATCGACCGTTTTTATATATGCAAAACTATGGCGCAAGTCAGATGTCTTGACTGACATGGAATTTTACGAGCTCCGGTATCAAGGCAAACCCGCCAAATTCCTCAGAGGTTTCAGATCCATTTATCTGGGTCTCTTTTTCAATATCATTACCCTGGCTTCCGTAAATTTAGCAGCTATAAAAATTGGGGGTATTATGTTGGGGTTGTCGCCGGTTGAAACGGTATTAATCGGGGGTGTCATCACCGCCATTTTTAGTGCTGTTGGTGGATTCAGGGGCGTAGTTTACACCGATTTCCTGTTGTTCTTTGTGGCCATTGTCGGCGCTGTAGGCGCTGCTTATTATTTAGTTAATATACCGGAAGTCGGAGGTGTTTCAAAACTAATTTCGCATGAAAACGTTTCCGGCAAATTATCCATCTTACCGGATTTTTCGGATACTGAAGCGCTTATTGCCATATTAATCATTCCTTTGGCTATACAGTGGTGGAGTTCCTGGTACCCCGGTGCTGAGCCAGGTGGCGGTGGTTATATCGCACAACGGATGTTGGCGGCGAAAAATGAAAACCATGCCATCGCTTCTACTTTCTTCTTCAATATTATGCACTATGCCTTAAGGCCCTGGCCCTGGATACTGGTCGCACTGGCATCTATGGTGGTATATCCCGATATTGCCAGCATCCAGGAGGCTTTTCCCAACATAGAAGAAAGCAAATTGGGAAATGACCTGGCCTACTCCGCTATGTTAACCAGGTTGCCAAGTGGTCTGCTGGGCCTCGTACTGGCTTCTCTGGGTGCCGCTTATATGAGTACCGTTTCAACTCAGCTAAACTGGGGGTCATCATATATTGTTAATGATTTTTACAAACAGCAGATTAAACCGGGGGCATCTGAAAAGGAATTGGTAAATGCCGGAAGGATTTCTACCGTAATACTGATGGTAGCAGGCGCTATCATGGCCTTACTGTTGACGAATGCGCTACAGCTTTTTGGTATACTGCTTATGTTTGGTGCCGGTACCGGCCTGGTCTATATTTTACGTTGGTTCTGGTGGCGCATCAACGCATGGAGTGAGATTTCAGTCATGTTTGCTGCCGCCATTGTCAGCCTTGTTTTAACTTTTTCTTCGCTTGGTGATATCCTTTTTGGCCACACCGACGAGATGGGCATGCTCATTGAAGGGGTCTTCCCCTCATGGGCCAGGTTTCCGGCAATTGTAGTGGTTACTTCCATAATCTGGATAGCGGCTACTTTTCTCACCAAACCGGAGGACAAAGAGATTCTGAATAGTTTCTACAAAAAAACACAACCGGGAGGTCCGGGCTGGAAGAAAATAATAGATGAAGCCAAAGCCAATGGTGAGAACATCGTAGAGGATGAGAAAAAATGGATCGTTCCGTCTGGAATACTGGCGATGATCCTGGGTTGTATCCTGGTGTACAGCTGCATGTTTGCGACCGGTAATTGGATTTATGGCAATTATCCTCTGGCTATAGGGCTTTCGGCCAGTGCCATCATTTCAGGATACTTGTTGGCCAGGGTATGGAAGACCTTGAAAAACGATATTTTGTAATATGTATAGGCTGGAATGGTAAGCTGAAGGGCGTATTCGGCTGAATTTGGTATTGCCCTGTTCTCTTACCATCAGGATAAGGATAACGTATCAAAATGTGCACCTCGAATTTAGCTTAATTTGTTGATTAGCCATGCTTTTAAGAAAGGACTTTTTACTTTTGTAAACAATGGCCCCATATCTATCGGGTATCGTTTACCAGGTTACCGGCTATAGGAATTTCAGTTAAAATCACTTTTTGCATCGGAACCAACCATTAAATTGTAAAAGTTGTTTTAATCTTACATACTGCCGGTTCACCGTGGCTTTTTATCAAGAATTTGAGATGAATAATTTTATAACAATTAAAAACACTTTAAATTCACATAAATGTTTAACACAAACTATAACCATAAATAATTAAGCGTTTTGTTATGACCACAGCTGAAATTAAATCAAGTTTTAAGCCCGGCGTATTGGCCGGAAATGATGTTCAGAATTTATTGAATTATGCGAACGAAAATAATTTTGCCCTGCCTGCGGTTAATGCCATAGGTACCAATTCCATTAATGCCATTCTGGAAACGGCAAAATTTATTAACTCACCGGTCATTATTCAGTTTTCAAACGGCGGAGCAGTGTTTATTGCAGGAAAAGGTCTTGACAATACCAATCAGCGAGCAGCCATTGCCGGTGGGATTGCGGGTGCAAACCATGTACATATCCTGGCCGAAGAATACGAGGTGCCTGTGATTTTACACACTGACCATGCTGCCAAAAAATTATTACCCTGGATAGACGGATTGCTCGATGCAGGAGAGAAGTTCTATGAAAGGCACGGCAAACCTTTATTCAGCTCTCATATGCTGGATTTATCAGAGGAGCCACTGGAAGAAAATATAGAAATTTCAAAAAGGTATCTGGAAAGAATGAGTAAACTGGACATGACGCTGGAAATTGAGTTGGGGGTAACCGGCGGTGAAGAGGATGGCGTTGATAATACCGACGTGGACAGTTCCAAGCTATACACTCAACCCGAAGAGGTGGCTTATGCCTATGAGGAATTAAGCCAGGTAAGTGACAGATTCACTGTGGCCGCGGCTTTTGGTAATGTTCACGGTGTCTATAAGCCTGGGAACGTGGAATTGAAGCCAATTATTTTGAAAAACACGCAGCAATATATTAAAGAGAAGTTTCAGACTTCCGAAAACCCGGTCAATTTTGTTTTCCATGGAGGTTCGGGCTCGCCAAAACATCAGATCAAAGAGGCCATAGAGTATGGCGCCATTAAAATGAATATTGACACCGATATGCAATGGGCTTTTTGGGAAGGTGTAAAAGATTATTACGAAGAAAAGAAAGACTTCCTCCAAAGTCAGATAGGAAGTCCTTTGGGAGAAGATAGCCCCAATAAAAAGTACTATGATCCCAGGGTTTGGTTAAGAGAAGGCGAGAAAAACTTCGTGGAAAGGCTGAAACAGGCTTTTGACGATTTAAACTGCATTAATATCAATCCTTCATAAATCCTGCAAATGGAGGCAAGGAAAACCATTGCATTGGTAGCCCATGATAATGAAAAGGAAAGTTTATTATCATGGGCGCTTCAAAATAAAGCAAAATTAGAAAAGCATTCCCTATACGCAACAGGCACCACCGGTAAACTCCTGAAAAGCAAATGTGGCCTGAAAGTAAAATCACTTCAAAGCGGCCCGCTGGGTGGAGACCTTCAAATTGGTGCGTTGATTGCCGAAGGAAAAATCAATTTCCTTGTTTTTTTCTGGGATCCGCTGGAAGCCCAGCCTCATGACCCGGATGTGAAGGCTTTGCTGAGAATATGTGCGGTATGGAATATTCCTGTCGCATGCAATCAATCATCTGCTGACTTTATGTTTAGCTCGCCATTGATCGATCAGGCCTATGATCACAGGATCAAATCATTTAAAGGACACCTTAACCGTAAAGTTTGACCTGGCTTAAGAGCGGCAAAACGGCTTTCAGACACACATCCAAAACTCATTTTTTGTCATCTTCCAAAGCCTTAAAATATTTCTTTGCCTCTTTTTTAACTTTTGGAGACAATAGAATCGCCGAAATCATGGTGGGGATTGACATCAATGCATAAGATGCGTCTATGAGGCTGATAATGGATGCCAGTGAAGCGGTAGATCCAAATACAATGCTGCCGACATAAAAATAATTAAACACGTTCTTATATTTCGCGCCCGCAATAAATGACAGACATTTGGTGCCATAATAGGAATATGAAAAAAATGAAGTGGTGGCAAAAATGGTTACGCAAATCATTAATATGTAGATGCCCGCCTCCGGGATTGCCTGGGCAAAGGCGTTTACAGTAACTGTGACACCTCCGCTTTCGCTATCTTGCCAGGTACCGGTAATCAGGATAGCCAGGGCTGTTAAGGTACAAACGACAATGGTATCAATAAAAGGCCCCAGCATTGCTACCAGCCCCTCCCGCACAGGTTCCACGGTTTTGGCGGCACCATGTGCCATGGGAGCAGTGCCAATACCCGCCTCATTCGAAAATGCAGCCCGCCGGGCGCCGGCGATAATAATGGCTCCTAGCGCACCTCCCAATACTGCATCGCCGGTAAAAGCATCTTTAAATATCAATACAAAAGACGCCGGTACGGCATCGAAGTTGGACAGGAGGATGTAGAAAACCGATGCAAAATAAAGAACCACCATCATGGGCACCATTTTGCCGGCTACTTTGCCAATTCTTTTAATCCCTCCGAATATGACTAGTGACACCACAATGGTAATAACCAACCCCGTGATTAAATTGGTTTTGAAGGAACCTTCAATGCCATTAGGCACCAGGAGAACATCTCTTAAAATCTGTGTAAATTGATTGGCCTGAAAGATCGGTAAGACGCCGATCAAACCGGCAACCGAAAAAAAGACGGCTAACGGCCTCCACTGCTTGCCCAATCCTTCTGTGATTACATACATAGGACCACCCTGTATTTCACCAAAAGTATCCTTGCCCCGGTACATGATGGCCAGGGTACAGGTAAAAAATTTGGTAGCTATACCGATGACAGCACTTACCCACATCCAAAAGATGGCGCCAGGCCCGCCAGTTGTAATAGCCACAGCCACGCCACTAATGTTACCCATTCCAACAGTGGCAGCAAGCGCTGTAGACAATGCCTCATAGTGATTAATCTGTCCCGGATCATGTGGGTCATCGTATTTGCCACGTAAGACGTCGATGGCATGTCCAAAATACTTAAAGGGAATAAAATTCGAATAAATGACAAAATAAATCCCACCACCAAGTAACAAAATCAACAATGGCATACCCCACAACCAATTGCTAAAATCTACAATAAGACGCTCAAAAATTTCCAAAAGATAAATTGATTTATGTTTGTCAGAAAAACGAATTCCCTAAATTAAAAGATTTCAGTTAAAAGTTGTAAGATAGTGAAAATTAAGGCCTGTATTATTTATACGGCATTTTATTTGCCAATCATTCGCCTGCGACATGCTTTTGCTGCTTGAAAAGGGTAACCCGGTGGTAGGTAGTGGGCGAGTGAATACAAACAAGATTAAAAGACATTTCCTCTAGCGAATTGAGGCCTTCTCATCTTTGTCTTTCTTATTCTTTTCGTTAATGCCAAGTGATGGTTTAATACCGCTCAAAAGGGATTTCCAAAGAAAGTTAAACAGGGATTTCTTTTTGTCCCTTTCAAAATAAATCTCTCCTACTCTCAAATTTTTGCCATTAGGGTTTTTATTGTTAATGACAAAAGTATTCGCTAAAAATGAAGCAAATCCACCTTTGTCACCGGTTTTCTTTTTAATCACCGTAATCTTCAAATCACTATATCTAAAGCGCATTTCACCAACGGCAAAATTATTATTTCCGTCAAATGAAAAATCCATCTTATCGTTCTGGCCGCTTTTTACAGAAACAAAGGCGACATTTTCCAACATCGGATTCACATCTCTTAAATCAAAGCGGTCGATGGTTCCCTGAAGTGTAAATTTGTTCTGCTTACCGGAAATATTGGAACTAAAATATGCCTGGATTTTGCCTTTTCCCATCAACATGGCCCGGGCGTCAATGGTAAGCATGTCATTTCTTTTCCAGGCCGCCGGCGCGTTGGTAATATTTCTTACGTCGGCATTCACGTTGGTAAATTCGATTTTACCCGGTTTTTGTCCATCTTCCGTGAATTCTTCATAGGATACATAGCCATTTTTCAATTGCAACAGATCCAGCTTCAGGTAGCGGTCAAAATCTCTAATCCATTCCTGGGGCATAAGTGGCTTTTGATCTGTTGGAAATGGTAACCTTTTGTCTCTAAAATTCCGTGCCCTGAAATTATTTATATTAACGATGCCTGCCTTCACCCAACCCCGCAAAATATAATTTTCAAAATCGAAGTTTTTAAATTCCACCAGCCGTGCATTAAATTCTACACGGTCTTTTTCATGACCCAGCTTATTGGCAAATTGAAACTTTCCGTATTTTGGTTTCAAAACGACGGAATCCATATATATTCTGGATTTTGCCAGACTGACACCAATTTCATCGGCTTTCAACGTGTAGAGACTATCCGGTAAGCGATAGGTATAATCCTTAATCTTAAGATCAATATCATCAGCGTAAAACAGCCTGGAATCGATCTTCCTTGATTTGTTATTCAAATTAAAATTTTTCACCTTTCCTGAAATCCGTTCCAGCAGCATGTCCTGACTTTCGGGATCTTTCACTTTTTTCAGCGAAAAGGTAGCACCGCTGAAATCAAGTTTTTGCACATTCAAAAATTTGAGGTTCTTGGACAGTAATTTGTCCAGGATATCCTTCGGATCGATCCGCTTACCTCCCTGAACAGGTTCTTTATAGCTGATTAACCCGATATTCGGGTTTTTGATATAGGCATTTCTTACCGTGTAATTCTTTTGCAAATAAGCCTTTTCCAGGTCGATACCAGTCAGGTCAATTTTTGGAAAACTTACATCAAACAGGAGTTTACTTTTCTGATTTCTCAGCAGTTGGTTATAATTTTTGTTTCTTCTGGGTTTTAGTCTGAAGTCTTCTGCGGATAAAAGCTTTTTGCCCGATGATACGTTGATGTTGCTGGCACTTATATGATGTATACTATCCGGCAACCGCATTTGATAATTAGTCATATCCAGCTCAATGTTATCTGCATAAAGAATTTTCCGGCTGTTGTTCAAGATGACAGAATCAAGCAAAAAATCATTCAGCCTCATGGAAAAATCGGTAGTAGAGAAGATTTGTTTCTTCCTTCCCAGTTGGTTTCCCAAAGCCACCCGGCCATTGGTCAACTTAACATCCTTGATCTTGACACCCTTCAGAACAGCCGGCATTCGGGCCTGTCGGGAGCGGCTCATAAACTTGTTTTTCCCCTTAATTTCTACCTGGTTAATAATTTCAAAGGTCGGTTTGCTCAGTTCAATATCATTAATCTCCAGCAGGTTGTTGTAATATAACTTGTTGATATCCACGCCCTGCATGACAATGGTAGGCACCGACACGTTGTAAAATGCTGGCAAATCCACCGTATCCAGGCGGTTGCTTTTCGGATGTAGCTTAGAAGATTTTAAATATATCTCCGATTTGGCCGTAGAAATTCCTACTTCCCGGGTCCTCAACACATGAATACTGTCGGGAAGGTTAATGAGATAATTATTCAACTTCACTTCAATATCATCGGAATAAAAAATCCGGTTTTTGTTGCGGCTGGACTGGTTATTTAACACAAAGTTGGTGGCCTCAATAGAGACATTATTTTGCGATAAAGTATTGGCGTCTTGCGATGTGTTGGTGACAACATTAAAAAACCCGTTGTTTAAACGCATTTTTGTTATATTGATTGATTTGAGGTAATCTTCAAACAAAGCGTACAAATCATCTTTTTTGAATGTTGAGTTCCTCCTTTGCCGGGTGATGTGGGTGTAGCGATTGAGTACAACATTCGGTTTGTCGATGGTAATAGTCTTAATATTTAAAAAATGCCTGAAATAGGCCTTTCGTATATCAGCCCCATTGATAAGCAAAGATGGAATATCGATGTTGTACAGGACAGATCGATTTGACCTTCTAAGAAACATATCTATGTTCTTGACCGGGATAGGAAATAGTTTTATACCGTTGGCATAGATCTGTGACTTGATGGTTGATATTCCTACTTTCCTGGCTTTTAATATGTGCAAATCATCTGACAACTTCATCAGATAACGCTCTAAAGTAAAGGTGATGTTATCGGCAAAGAAAATCCGGTTGGACGTATATTGACCTACGGAATCAAGCTTGAAATTGTCCAGTGAAAAAGCAATTCTACCCGCCCTTATCGTATCCTTTTTGGCTCCTTTATAATTCGCATATTCCAGGCTTCCGTCTCTCAGCTGTATCTGGCTGACTGCGATGGATTTCACATAGTTCTTAATCAGCCGGTACAGTGACGCTTCGTCAAGCTGGTTGTGGCTGACCCTCGGCTTGCTATAATCAGAGATTTTTACAATCGGGTTTTCAACCAATAATTTTCGAAATTCAAGATCCCGGTAGTTGTATACCTTTTTAAAATCAACCCCCTCAAGGTCCAGTTGCGGAACAGACAAATTATACAATTCATATCCATTTCTCCTTGCCAGGGCCTCATTCCCTTGTTTTGGCTGCAAGGAAACCGTATTGGCAATCGCTGATCTACTGAGCGTTGAGAACTCAATTTTTGCCGCTTTTAATATATGGAGACTGTCCGCGAGATCCATGGTATATTCACCGATATCTACAGTCAAATCATCCGCATAGAATATTTTTTCCTCGTTTCGATAAGATGATGAATCCACGAGAAACTGGCTGATCGCCACCGATACATCATTGGCCAGAATATGGGGCCTGTTGTTATCTATTTCCTGGGTGATGGCAAATTTACCATTGACGATTTCAAACGAGTCCACGTGAATCTTGTCAAGATAGGCGGAGCTTAGCGAGTACAAATTTCTGGAAATGGAATCGCGGTCCATTTTTGTGAATTTCTTTCTGGTTATAAACCTGATCTCGGGTTCATTCAGGTTTACATAGTCAATATCAAAAACACCATCAAAATAGGCCTGGTAAATATCTGCGCCGCTGATTTCTATCTCCGGAATGTAGATATCGTAAAACTCTTCATTATCATCATTCTTGATACTATCCGGCGCCATGCTTGGCAGTAACCACAATTTCTTCCCGCTAATGGTAGAGGTGGCAGTAGAAACATTGACTTCCTCAGCCTCCAGCACATGCACACCATCACTTAATTTTAACCTGTAGTCCTCAATGTCAAGGTTGATGTGATCGGCAAACAGCAGCCGGCTGCTATCTTGCGTGAAAGTGGAATCAATGCGAAATCCATTTAAGGTAATGAAGATATCGCCGGCAGTAGATAATGCGGTCTTGCCATACTGGCTGTTTTCCAAAATAATTGAGCCGTTGGAAAACTTCAATTCCTTGATTAATAGCGCCTTAATATATTTTCTAAGAAAGGGATAAACATCGTTATATATCTTGTTGTGCCTGTTGGTCCCGTCAAACTTGTTGGCGCCTAAAAAATCCACTTTAGGATCTGTAATTTCTACGTTGGCAATTTCTAAAACCTTGTCGTAATAAAGTTTCAATAGCCCTATCCCGCCTACCTTAATTTCCGGAAACTCGATGTTATAGTAGCTTTTGACAGTGTCGGCCTTAACCTTATCCAGGAATGCATCGTTGGGTTGGACGCTTAAATCCTTAATTTTGAAACCCAGACCCGCCAGGTTGATATGCACTTTCTCAAATTCGATTTTGTACACCCCGCCGCTCTCGGCCATTAGTTTTCGCTGTAAAACCTGCCGGATGAAAGGATCGGAAAAATAAAACAGCAGTACCTGGAATATCACTAATATACCAAGGATTGATAATGATACTCTCAAAAACCTGCGTCTGGTCCTTCCAGGCCTTTTGGCTTTTTTTTGTTTAATATTTGCCTTTTTGTTACTCAAAAAAACGACAGTTATTAGTAAAAATAAGACAATCGCCTAACATATCCTCAGTATGACCCATAATTCAAATAATCTTGCACGGTTAAAAGCCGCGCCCTTATCAATGCAAAACGCCCGAAATTATGCTAAATTAACGGGAATGTACAAATACTCTTGTGACAGGTGCAGTGGTTTCCCAGATGAAATAATCCCACCTTATCATAGGTGACGGTATCTGGTATCCGGATACTGTCGGGCACTTTTCCATAGCCAAGGGTAATATGAGGCCAAAAATTTTCGCCTATATTCCGTTCCCAAAAATTATTAATGTAGGTTATACTGGAATCCCCAATTTGTGAATCACCGGCAAACATTGCTGCGGTTATGTCTCCCACCAAAGAAGATCTGAAACTTTTTATCAATGTTTCATGCAGCTGCTGCAGGCGTTCATTTTTTTTAAAATCAAGGCTCGCACAGTCATTTTTATAGGCCACTTTATCAATTTTCAGATGAAATGGAGCACAAGACGAGGTCAATGACCGAATTTCTTTAGCGGACCCCTCCAGCTGATCCACCGGAAATCCTCCCATCACGAGGGTAAGGTGCGGCAAATTAGTGGCCTTTGATAAAACAATTTGCTGATTAGCTGGTTGCCGTAACGTCCTGTTCAGCAAGACGATATCTATGATATCCCGATCTGACGGTAATAAAACAATGTCTGCCGCTATAATTTCTGTCGGGTGTTGGTACAAGGGAATGGTTGCTTGATTTATTTCATATTAAATCACCATATTTCTAATTCCAGGTGTAATTCTCCTTCATTATCATAGATGCCACTGTCAATATCATTACACCGCAACTGCAATACCTTAGGGTAATCTGTTTTGGGAATTAAAATTCCATCCCGGTCAATGGCAAACAACGTAGCGTTGTTATTATCCCCATCGTCCTCCAATTGTGGAAATTCCATGACAAAATGCCCGTTTGACTTTATGTTTTCGGAATACAATACTCTTCCAATCAGACAGCCTTCGTTTTTCCCGGCCATTGGATACTCCGACTTTTCAGCTTTGACCGGCCCTCCTTCCGGGCCATATTTATTGGGCCCGTGCTTGCCGGGATTAATATTCCATAACCCGTCTTTATAGTGCACAAATACAGAATATCCTGCTGGAATGGTGATTCCTTTTTGCCACGTTTCGAAGGCCACAACTTTTCTAGGTATTTTGGCTCCCATGATTTATTATGTTTTTTCACATCATCAACTGCTTCAAATATATACATTATACCACTTGAAAATTCCTTAAATATTACCAATACCTAACATGGATTAAATAATTGAGGCAATCGTCTCAATTCAATCCCGGCTCATATAGGCAATAGAAGCAATTTTCCATTGACCGTTAAACCTGATCAAAGTGATGGCATCAATTCCCTCCCATCGGTAAAGGCTATCTTCGGTACCAAACTTAGCTTCGTAAAATACCCACGCCTGGGCCAGGCCACCTTCAACCTTAATGTCGCTTTTCACCATCTTTTCCTCAAATATCGGCTGACTGTCAGGCCCTTCGGGTGCCTTTACAATAAATTCAGGAATGGTAGTATAATGGATGTCTTCTGCACTTTCGCCAGGTTTTTGCCAGACAGTTGTCATTACAGCTCCCTCCCAGAAATGAGTCGCAAAAGCCTGCCAGTTCCGGTCCGAAAAATCCTGGTAATATTGGGCCAACGCCGCCTCGATCCTCTTTTTAGATAAGACATTTTCCTCGCTTTCTTTCAATTCCTTTTTTTTCGGAGAACAGGCCTTAAAAGACAGCGCAATTAAAAGTAATGATATGGCAAAAGCAGAAACCCTCATGTCAATTATTGGTAGGTGGCATGTTGGGCTATAAATTTTTCCAGGTTATTCAATGCAGTCTTATGAACTTTGTTTTTTAAAACCGGTGACCACCCCAACGCCAGGCCCGGCAACCCGAGTGCCTGTCTTGACCATCGCCAAAAGTTAAATTCATCGTCATGTTGTATAATTTTGCCCGCTTCAAACCGGAATTTTGCCTTGATGATATTATGCACCTTTTGCCCTGTAGCTGAAAAAGTGTATTTTGCTTCCCACCGGCAGGAACCTCGCCGCTCATCACTTTCCACCTCGCTAAACGTAAGCTCCAAATCCTTTCCTCGTTCACAAAGCATATGCCACATGGCAGCAGTCTGTTTGTAATTTAGTGTCAGAAATGCCGGGTCTCTGAAAGTCAGCTTCTCGTGGTAGCAGGCGGCCATGGATTGATAGTCTCTCCTTTGGAATGCCTCGTAAAATGATGCGATTAAATGATTATGATCTGGCAAGGGTTAAGGGTTTAGGTAATTGTTTAGTATCTCATGTCAGGAAAACCAACCGGATCCGCCCACAATCTGTTAAACTCTTTCTGATAGCTTTTGACCACCGCCGCATCCTGCGTCACCATTAAATTCTCATGGTTATTCTCGGCAGCGCTTCTCGTCCAGTTGTAACTCCCCGTAAGTACGGAAATACCATCAATAACTGCAAATTTATGGTGCATATGATGGGAGGTGTCATCGGTTTTTATATGGATACCCGCTTTTAACATTGTTTCGATATCGGAACCCAGATCGTAAATTTTGTCGTTGTCGGTAATGATCCTAACGGCAATCCCTCTGCGGTGGCAATCAATAATGGCCCTGGTAATCCTGTCATCGCTAATCGTAAACACACATAGGTTGATCGTTTTTATGGCCTGGTTTAGCGCTGTTAATATAGCTTCCAAACAGGCACTTCCCGGAGAAAAGTAAACCTGGCTAACACCATGTACCGACTTTTTAGGTAATAGAATTTTATTGGCCGTCTCCAACCAATCGATGATTTTTAAAATTCCATGCTCATGGGCATGGTTCCGGGCCAGTTCAAAAATTTTATGCCTCAGCAGGTCGAGTGTGCGTTTATCCTGACGGTAGTCTTCTATTTTTTGTTTGAGCGCTCGCTTTTCCAGCCTCGAAAAATTGCCGTCCTCAATAGTATCGCGAAACGACTGAGTAATCTCTTCCATTGGTTCAGACATCTTTGAACTAATTTTTGAACATTTCTATTTTAATTTCTTTTTTATCTCTCTGATTTCATCCTCAATTTTCAGAACCCTTGCCTCCACGGCGGAGGGTGGGTTTAGGTAGATACTATAAACCCCGTAAACCTGCCATAACTCCAGGATCTCATCAGTTTTCAGGTAAATGGTAGAATAGTTGGGATCATCCGCAGAAAATTCGATCTGGTCGCCGATATCCGTTATTCTTCGCGTAGTAATATTGTCTTTGGTCACCACCACGAATACCTTACCCTTCCTGATATTCCTGGCTGTTAATGTTTCGATTTGATAACCCAGCAAAATGTCTCCATGATGCAGCCCATTGTGATTATATTCCATCTCACTGCCATTCAACTGAAAAGCCCTTGACTTTTCCTTGCGACTGATGGGCAGGTAAATTTTTTCCAGCCTGGAAATAAAATCCTTATTCTGATAATTTACAATGTACTCCAGGTATTTGTCTACCAAAACCAGCGATATGCCACCTTCCGGCATGGCACTTGTCTTTTTTCCGGCATCAGGCAGGCCTACTCCATCCGCGTCACCGACAATAATATCGAATTTATAAAGATCATTTACCGTCAATTCTTTATTTAATAGCAAATCAATGGAAAGTCCAAAATGATGAGCAATTTGAACAATTGTCTCGATCTTTGGTTCCGCTCTACCCTCCTCATATGCTCCAACACTAGGCCTGGCCAGGCTAAATAATTCAGCAAAACTAGCCTGACTAAGCTTTTTAACCGTTCTAATCTTTTTAATATTTTTTCCAATATATGACATAACAAAAATTATTTTATGCTAATTTTTTGAGCTTCTCTAAAACTTTTAGTATATTTATTCCGTAAACAATATTAAACGCCGTCTAATTTAACGAATAAATATCTAATATTATTATCATAGTAAATAAAAGTAGCATTTCCAATTTCAATTAACAAACCACTACCAACAAACATATTCATGAAAAAAAAATTAGATCGATACTAAATGCCTTCCTTTTAAATTAACCTGCTTCAAAATAAGCAGATATATCAAATCAAAACAATTTTACAATGGATAAGAACTTATAAAAACTCAAACAATGGATAACGATTTTAATAAAGTAAAAAACTACATCCTTGAACTCAATTATCTAATTACCTACGAAAACGAAAGCGACGGACTGATTGCCATCGAAAAAGAAACGGAAGGAATCAAAAACCTGGTACTGGGTATTGCCGAACCCTTATTAATTGTCGAACAATTTATTCTTGAAATTAATAAAGACAACCAGGATGTATACAAAAGTCTTTTACAAAAAAACCGGGATATCATTCACGGTGCCTTTGTACTGGACGAAAGCGGCAAAAAACTCATCTTCAGAAACACCCATGAATTAGAAAATCTCAATTTGAATGAAATCGAAGGGACTTTAAATTCTTTGGGACTATTGCTCAGTGAATACTCTGAAGAGTTAATAAAATTTTCCAAAAATTAAACGCAAGTTGTATTATGAACATTTTCAAGAGAATCTTTAAAATCGGACAGGCTGAGGCCCATTCCACGGTTGATAAACTGGAGGATCCCATTAAAATGACCGAGCAGGGAATCAGAGATATGAAGGCAGACCTGGAGAAAAGCCTGAAAGCTTTGGCGGAGGTAAAATCCCTCGCTATAAGAGCCCGGGATGATGCAGAAAGTAATAAAAACAAAGCAAAAGATTATGAAAACAAGGCCATGCTACTTTTAAAGAGAGCACAGTCTGGTGATATGGATATGTCGGAAGCCGACCGGTTAGCCACCGAAGCCCTGGTAAAAAAAGAGGAGTGTCTGCAGCAAACCAGCAGGGCCAATGCACAGCAACACAAATTTGAGGAAAATGTAGCCGCACTCAATGCCAATATCAAGACCATACGCGGAAATATCAGCAAGTGGGAAAATGAATTAAAAACCCTGAAAGCCAGGGTAAAAGTGAGCTCGGCCACCAAGACTTTAAATAAGCAATTAGCTCAAATTGATTCCTCCAGCACTGTATCAATGCTGGAAAAAATGAAGGATAAAGTGGCCAGGGAGGAAGCAATCGCGGAATCTTACGGTGAGATTGCTCAGGAAAGCAGATCTGTAGATGAGGAAATTGACAAGGCACTGGCCGGAGCCGGCCATGACCGTGCTGTGGAAGATCTAGGAGCACTCAAAAAGAAATTAGGAATTATCAAAAAAGACGATGAGGGAGCAGAAGGGGAATAATCCCGCTGCTTCCATCAACGACTTAACCAATCATACAATTTATACCAAAGGTATTAAGGCATCGTCGTGGTTAACCAGGTTAATTTTAACCCATGCGCAAATGCGATGCCTGCCTAAAACTGAATTTTCAAATTTTTGATCGTTAGAATTATTTACGTCCATGACAGAACTTTTTGATGCAGCGATTTCATTGCCCAATATTATCCCAACAGCCTTGCTGGGCCTGGTATTGCTATACTGGATAACAGTTGTGTTGGGTGCATTGGATTTTGATTTTTTGGATTTTGACCTGGATACGGAAATCGAGGGTGAATTAGAGGTGAGTGCAGACGCAGGCGGTGAGGGTGATGTTTCCATATCCTGGCTCAATTCAATTCTCGTATTCTTTAATATTGGCAGAGTCCCCTTCATGCTGTTTTTAAGCACTTTAGCGTTGCCATTGTGGGTACTCTCCGTAATGACCAACTATTACCTGGGCATCGAATCGTTCCTGGGCGGATTACTGGTTTTTGTTCCGGTATTTTTTGTAAGCCTGTTCATTGCCAAATTTCTGACCTTTCCGTTTGTTAAGCTATTTCAACATATGGAAAAAGAAGACGGAGAATCGAATTCGGCTGTCGGCAAGATTTGCGTTGTCTCTACCCTGATCACAGATAAAAAAATCGGTCAGGCGCAAGTAGCAACCAGCGGATCACCGATTTTACTGAATGTGGTAACGGGATCGGGCCATCAACTTAAAAGTGGCGACACCGCACTGGTCATCGAATTTTTAAAAGAGAGAAACCTGTACCTGGTAGAACCCTATAGCGGCTGACAAATGTCAGTCATGAATTATCAATTTTAATCAACAACTTATCATCAAATCATATGGAAACATCAATGCTTTGGACAATAGTCATATTAACAGCATTCTTTTTAATAGCAATTTTGATACTCATTGCCAGAATGTACCGCAAGGCGGTGCAGGGCGAAGCTCTGGTCAGAACAGGGGCCGGGGGCACTAAAATATCATTCAATGGTATACTATCTTTTCCGGTAATTCACAAACTTGAAATTATGGATATCACCCTGAAAACCATGGTGGTCTCCAGAACGGGAAAAGACGGCTTAATTTGCAAAGACAACATGCGAGCCGATATTCAAATCACCTTTTTTGTAAGGGTTAACAAAACCGAGGATGATGTAAAACACGTGGCACAATCAATAGGTTGTCATCGCGCTTCCGATACCCAACAATTGGAGTTACTCTTTGATGCCAAATTTTCAGAGGCATTGAAGACGGTGGGCAAGCAATTTGATTTTGTAGAACTTTATAACTCCAGGGCTGATTTCAGGGATAAAATCATTGAAGAAATAGGCACCAACCTTAACGGTTACATACTTGATGACTGTGCCATCGATTACCTGGAACAAACCCCGCTTGATTCCCTTAATGAAAGTAATATCCTGGATGCTGAGGGTATTAAAAAAATCATTGACATTACTTCAAGGGAGAAAATCAAAGCCAACTTAATTGAAAAAGAGAAAGAGAAAACGATTACAAAACAAAATGTGGAAGCCCGTGAGACCATACTGGAACTGGAAAAACAGCTGGCGGAAACTGAGGAAAAACAACGCAAGGAAATTGCGATCACAAAAGCCCGCGAGGAAGCGGAGACGAAGACTATGCAGGAGCAGGAAAGGCTGAAGTCAGAAAAAGCCCGCATTGTTACGGATGAAGAGCTACAGGTAGCCGAGGAAAACAAAATGCGTGAAATCATTGTGGCATTGAAAAACAAGGAGAAAACAGAAGCCATAGAAAGTGAGCGAGTGGAGCAGGCGCGGTCTCTTGAAGCTACGGAAAGAGAAAGAATCGTGACCCTCGCACAAATAGAGAAGGAAAAGGCCGTGGAAGAGGAGCGCAAAAACATCCAGGATGTTATCCGTGAAAGGGTAGCCGTGGAAAAAGCTGTGGTGGAGGAAGAGGAGAAAATTAAAGACACAAAGGCATATGCCGAGGCTGACAGGTTGAAAAAAGTGGCCATTACCAACGCTGAAAAAGACGCTGAGGAAGCACTGGTGAAGGAAATCAAAAGTGCCGAAGCCAAGAAACACGCAGCTGAGCACCTCGCCAAGCAAAAACTGATTGATGCCGATGCCGAGCAGGCATCTGCTGGACAAAGGGCAGACGCCATTAAAACACTGGCGGAAGCCAAGGCCGCTGAAGCTGCTGCACTGGGCATGTCCGAAGCTCAGGTAATGGAAGCCAAAGCCGATGCACGCATCAAACAGGGTGAGGCAGAAGCCAGCGTTATCGAGGACCAGGCCATAGCTGAAGCCAAAGGCATTCAGGCCAAATCGGAAGCTCAGGCGTTGGGGAATCAAAAAATAGGTTTGGCCGAGGCAACTGTCATTGAAGCCCGGGCCCAGGCCGAAGAAAAGAAAGGCCTTGCCGAAGCAACGGTCATGTCTGAGAAGTTTTCAGTAGACGCCAAAGGCATTGAGCAAAAAGCCAATGCGATGAAGAAACTGGATGGTGTTGGCAAGGAGCATGAGGAATTCAAGTTGAAGTTAGGAAAGGAAAAGGAAATAGAGCTGGCTTCTATCCATATCCAGAAAGACATCGCCGAAGCCCAGGCCAGGGTCATCGCGGAAGCCTTGAAGGCTGCCAACATAGATATTGTAGGCGGAGAAACCATGTTCTTTGATCAAATCATTAACGCAGTTACCAGGGGTAAGTCAATTGACAGAATGGTCGACAACAGTCATGTGATCGGCAGTGTTAAAGATACTTTCTTTAATTCCGATACCGGTGGGAATTTCAAAACCAGGCTCTCACAATTTATAGATCAGTTTGGAATTAACCCGGAAGATGTCAAAAACTTAAGCCTGTCGGCGCTGTTGCTGAAAATGATGCATAAAGCCAAGGACAAGGATACCAAAGGCATTATCAGTCAATTGACCAGCGTTTCCGAAGCGCTCGGAATCGCGGATAAATCTGCTGAAAGCATCGGCCTGTAGCAAGCCGCTTAATTGGACAATGCCGGGGTTTAGTCAAATCCCGGCAATCCCAAAAATCTAATAGTATAAATAGAAAGACAATCTTGCTGGATCTGTAAGAGGGAGGTAGCTACTATCATACTTAAACCTCTGTAAAATGAATAGTTCAAACGAAAAACTTGCTTGTAAAATCAGTGGTATGATCATCAGCTTTTTCATTGCTGGTATGATGATCATTCTGCTAACCAATGCAGATCACCATAGAATATCTACCTGGATCGCTTTTTTCATAGCCATGCTGGGTTTGGTGGCACTCAATATCATTTACCTGAATTTGATAGAAAATGTATTTAGAAAGCTTAACCATAAAAATAAATTATAAACAGATGAAATACTGGCCAAGAGAGCCGATAAAGGATAGTCTGAAAACACGAAAACAATCAACTGACAAGTCTGAAAAGAATTTTGAAGATGAATTACACAGATTCGAGATTACAGGGCTGAAAAAGAAAATCAAAAAGCTAAAACAACGCAATCTCGAAAAATTTAAAGAAAGAGCCGCTTATAAGAAACAGGTTGTACAAAAACAAATTACGCTGGTATTGCTGATTTTTACATTGATCTGGTTCTTTTTGTTGATGATGATTTGGCTTAATTAGGCTCACTCAAACAAGTAGACTTTAACAATACAATAACATAAAAAGATACTAAACACTATGATAAAACATTTAATAAGTCATCAGTGGAAGCAATCTTCCAGATCTAAAAAATTTGCCGAAAGCACCGGGATTAAAATTGTATATTGGTTTTTTGTAGGCCTTATGCTTTTATATGTCCTGGCGGCTGGATTTTTTATCGATAAAATTCTGGAGGCATCATTCCCTAATCAGGACCTTATAACCGTTTTTAATAGTTTCATTTTATATTATTTCACAGCGGATGTATTTATGCGGTTTTATCTTCAGGATGTGCCTATTTTATCGATCAGCCCCTATCTGCATTTACCCATAAAAAAGCGTAAAATGATTCATTTTATGCTCTCAAAGTCGCTGCTAAGCCTTTTTAATTACCTGCCACTCTTTGTATTTATCCCATTTGGGCTGAAGGTAATTCTTCCAGCATTGGGGGCGGGTTATGCAATTATCTGGCTGTTGGGGATGTATGGCTTAATTTTGACCAATAACTTCCTGGCAATTTATTTAAAGAGACAATTGGTAGGAAACTTTAAGGTGGTCATCAGCTTTATCGCCCTTATTATTACCTCGGCCATTGTCGATTTAATGGGCTGGGTAGATTTTTCTGAACTATCATCCCTGCTTTTCACCGGCCTGGGATACAGTTCCGGATATCTGCTGGTTGTCGGGGGCCTATTACTAACTGCCTATTTGTCAAATTATCTTTTACTAAAGAAAAATAGTTACCTGGACGAAATTGACTACGGAAAAAAGAAAGACGGCTTCAAGGCCATCAACACCTCTTTTTTACAGCGTTATGGCAACATAGGATCCCTGATCGCCATGGAGTTAAAGCTGATCTTCAGGAATAAAAGGCCTAAATCGATATTTTTCATGAGCATTGTGCTCTTGTTGTATGGTTTTTTATTTTATCCCAACGACTTCTATATGGAGGGATTTGGTATGCTCACGTTTGTAGGAGTCTTTATGACCGGCATATTCCTGAGCAATTACGGCCAGTTATTGTTAAGCTGGAATAGCAATTTCTTTGATAAGATCATCACCAGCCGCGTCAATATGCACGAGTATTTTGAGTCGAAATTCTGGCTGTTTTTTGTTACTTCCACCGCTGCCTTTATCCTTACTGTTCCATATTTATATTTTGGCTGGAAGGTATTGGCTATCAATGCAGCCTGTTATTTATTTAATATTGGCGTCAATGCCTTTGTGATATTTTACTTCAGCATGCGAAACCCCAAGCGAATAGATCTGTCCAAAAGTGCTTCTTTCAACTACGAAGGTGTCACGGCTACACAGTTCATCTTAATCTTGCCTATTCTGCTATTCCCGGTTTTACTGGTATTGCCCTTCCAATATGTGGAAGTGCCATACCTGGGAATTTCCCTGCTGGCGGTTATGGGCATAGTGGGGCTGTTTTTGAAAAATACCTGGTTTAAACTGATTGAAAAAAGATACAGGACCAAAAAGCACGAACTTGCTACTGGTTTCAGACAAGTGTAAGTGTAAATTCTTCATCAACCTATTAATATTAAATACTATGAATTTTATAGAAATCAATAACCTCAAAAAAGCATATAAACTAACAGAAGTTGTCAATATTCCCCATCTGGCTATTCCGGTGGGTGAGAGTTTTGGACTCGTGGGTAACAATGGGGCCGGCAAAACCACACTGTTTAGAATGATCCTTGACCTCACCAGACCCAATTACGGAGAGGTCGCCAGCAAAGGCATCAATGTCAGGCAAAGTGAGGAATGGAAAGGCTATACGGGCTCTTACCTGGACGAAGGCTTTGTCATTGATTTTTTGACACCCGATGAATACTTTCATTTCATCGGCGATATTAATCAACTCTCCAAAGGCGATATCAATGAGTTTCTGGATGCTTTTGCCGAAGTTTTTAATGACGAAATCATTGGAAAAAAGAAATATATCCGCGATTTATCCAAGGGCAACCAGAAAAAAGTGGGTATTGCGGCAGCACTGATGATCAACCCGGAAATAATCCTGCTGGACGAACCCTTCGCCAACCTGGATCCAAGTACACAGATACGGCTCAAAAAATACCTGATAGAGATCAAACGACAAAAACAAGTTACCTTACTCATTTCCAGTCACGATCTCAATCATGTGACCGAAGTTTGTGAGAGAATTGTAGTATTGGAAAAAGGAGAAATTATTCATGACATAAGAACCAGCCAAAACACCTTAAAAGCATTGGAAGAACATTTCGCCGTGTAGCGACAAAGTTCCCGGATCATTTTATAAAAACACTTTAATATCAATCAGAATAACCATTAATGACAGAAAAAAAAACAAATAACAAAAAGAAAAATCAAAATCCGGCTGCCGAATTGGAGGCGGGAACTTATGAAATTTTAAGCAAAAGGCTGCAAAATAATGGCCTTCAGCTCAGGGAAAAGCTACACAGGCTCAACGAATCCAGAAAGGAAGTATTTGGATCAATTGATACTGCGCTGATCACAACCGAAAGAATAAATACGGAGCACAACTGTATTCCCTGGGACATGGAACCGATCGGTAATCACTTTATCTTTGGCTACAATGTCCATATCGGGCTGAAAGTGGAAATGCAACTCGCCGATGTGTTCAGTATTTATACTTTCAAAGATCACGGCTTTCACGCCGAAGGACTCGAATTGATCACCGACAACGCCTTCATTGAAGATTTCAGAAAGTTATATAAGTATTATAAAAACACCCGGTTTGTAAAATTTGCACGGATTGAAAATCATTTGTTCATGATTTTCCGGGTAGGAAAAGGCAGGGATGATATCAAGACATTTAAATGGTTAATAAACGGTTTGGAATTGGTCTATGTAGACAACAGGAGTGATCATGAATATGTTTTTCCCAGCCAACACGAATTTAACTGGAAAAAAACCAACAGAGACTTCCACCGGGAAGGTGAATTTCCTCATATCTCTATTGAGGACAAGGTTTTTGTAGAAACGATTGGTGGTGACCTTACCATTAAAATAGAGGACAACACCGATGAGGGAAAAGGAATATATGCGGAAAAGGTGGAAAATATAGATCAAAGACTGGAAGACGCTGAGATTTATTATACCATTTTAGGAAATATTATTATTCTTAAAATCAGACCTTATCAGGAAAAAAACTTTCGCTATATCGTTTACAACGCAAAATTAAAGGAAGCCAGGAGAATCGACGCTTTAAAAGATGCCTGTGTATTGTTGCCGGATGATTATGGGATCATTTTTTCCAACGGCTATTACCTAAAGACGGGAGAGTTTAAGCAATTCGACAACCAGTTGGATAACATGCATTTTGAAAGAAGAATTGCCTCGCCTAATGGCGAAGATTTTCTTTATGTCTTTTACAATAAAGACTCCGGGGTTTATCTTTTATTTCCTTATAATATCATCGAGCAAAAAGTCAATACGCCGCTAACCTGTCACGGTTATTCGATCTTTGAAAACGGGGAGCTTATTATTTTGAATGCGGACAATGCAGCCAAAAAGCATCACGCTATACAAATATGGCAGACCCCTTATACCGGACCAAATTACCAGGTACAGGGCTCCAACAACTCCTATTTATATAAAATCGGCAACAAAGAAATCGTTAAGGCCATGGCTGAATGCCATGAAGTAATCAGCCTCATTGAAAAGGGAGACGACTACGAAAACCTATATGCAGATTTAATAGGGATTACCGGCGATTTAAAAGACAGCTATCATTGGGTCGCCAGAGAAGAGGCGCATGATCTGGCTTCATCGTTGACAGCCATACACGAGACCGCATCATCTGCTATCTCCGAATTTGAAAAAGTAAACGCGCTTAGAAAAAACACCAGAGAACAGGTGGCCTTGATATCAAAGGAAACCAAGGGCCTGATCAGCAAAATAAAACGTCAAAAAACGGACACGGTCAATGCCTACGTGTTGAACCTGCAAGACCTGCGAAATATCCGGGGTAAATTGATTTCTTTGAAAGAACTGCGGTACGTGGATCTTGAAGCCGTTGAAGGGTTTGAAAAAGAGGTGGAAATGGCTACTGCGAATACCTCCGGGGAATGTATTAAATTCTTGCTAAAAAAAGATGCACTGGCACCCTACGCGCAAAACGTGACCAGGATTGAGCGCGCAGTGCAACAGTTGGAAAAAATAGTGGAAGCCAACCAATTGGCAGAGGAGATTGCCAAAGTATCAGGGGAGTTGGAATTACTGATAGAAATTGTCACCAACCTGAAAATTGAAGATGCTACCGAAACTACCAGAATTGTGGATAACATTTCGACCATCTATTCAGGTTTTAATAAAATAAAGGCAGATCTCAAAAATAAGAGAATATTGCTGTTGGGTGTCGAGGGTAAGGCGGAGTTCAATGCACAAATGAAGTTGGTAGACCAGGGGCTGATCAACTACCTGGACATCTGTGACACACCCGAAAAATGTGATGAATACCTTACCAGGTTAATGGTTCAGCTGGAGGAGCTGGAAGGTAAATTTTCCGAATTCGATGAATTTATAGATAAAATAAGCCTCAAAAGGGAAGAAATCTATAACGGGTTTGAAACCCGCAAAATTGCCCTGATCGAAGCGCAAACCAAACGGGCCAATACGTTGATGCAGGCCGCCGACAGAATTTTGGGTGCGGTCAAAAGCCGTGTGTCCAGGTTTGAATCAATTGATGAGATCAATGGCTATTACGCCGGGGATCTGATGGTAGAAAAAGCACGTGACATAATTACCTCACTGGTAGATTTGGGTGATACCGTGAAATCCGATGAGATCCAAAGCCGGCTGAAAGCAGTGCGCGAAGAAGCTATGAGGCAACTCAAAGACAAAAAAGAGCTGTTCCTTTCCGGAGAAAATATCATTCAATTTGGTAATCATAAGTTTTCGGTCAATACGCAACCCCTTAGTCTTACCATTGTACCAAAAGGGGATGACATGTATTTTCACCTGACAGGCACAAACTTTTTCGAAAAAATCAACGATGCCGGCTTTAATGATTGCAAAGCTGTCTGGGATCAGGCCCATGTATCTGAAAATCCACAGGTTTACAAAGGCGAATACCTGGCTTACAAAATCATAAAATCAAAGCCTTCGGGTTCAGGTGCAGCGCAAAATATAGCCGTTCTTACGCCCGAGCAGTTAATAAAGCTGGATCAAAAAAAATTGAAGAATTACGTGCAGCAATTCATGGCCACAAGATATCATGAAGCCTATATAAAAGGGGTTCATGACCACGATGCCATCATGATATTAAATGTTTTACTCAGGTTCTTAAAGTCGGGAGATTTACTGAGATATTCGTCAGAAGCCAGAGCCTGTGCTACCCTATACTGGAAAGTTTTCATTTCGGCAGAAAACAAAAACCATCTTAACCATCAGTTAAAGGGTGTCGGCACCATCCTGAAAGTATTCCCTGAAACCAGAGAATTTGATGATATCAAACTGGTATTACAAAGAAAAATTGAAGCCTTTGTAGGTGACACTGGTCTGTTTGACAGCACCGTTTGCCATCAGGCAGCTGAATATTTATTCCATGAGGTAAACCGGGGCGACAGGTTTATTATCGATGTGGAATCGGCCAGACTCTATGAGGGGTTTTTTCAATACCTCGGCAAAAAAAAGGCAAAAAAAGAGTTCGACCGATCTATTGCACAAATTGCTGCCGACTCTTTGGCAAAATACAGATTAATTCAGCACTGGCTGCGGGCCTTTGTCCGGTCCGGCGATAAAATCACCGGTGATGAATACATCAACGAAACCGCTGCCATCATTTTAACGGACTCCTTTAAACCCAACCACGTAATTCATGTCGCCTTAAAAGAGACGCTGCAAGGTTTATTGGGTACACATAGCATGATTAAAGACAAGAAGTATGAGCTGGACTATAATGCCTTTACTCTGAAACTGGATAATTTTGAAAAGCAGGTAGTTCCTAAATACCACAAATTTCTGCAATTAAAGAAAGAGATTTCCACCACTTATAGCGAAGCGCTGAGGCTGGAGGAATTCAGACCAAGAATTTTATCATCATTCGTAAGAAATCAATTAATAGATAGCGTATACCTTCCACTGATAGGTGCCAATCTGGCAAAACAGATTGGAACCGTCGGAGAAAACAAGAGAACCGACCTGATGGGCATGTTATTGCTAATTTCCCCACCTGGCTACGGCAAAACCACCCTCATGGAATATATTGCTAATCGCCTGGGGCTCATATTTATGAAAATAAACGGCCCCGCTATCGGCCATCAGGTTACCGCTGTTGATCCGGCGGAAGCTACAAATGCCGGTGCCAGAGAGGAGTTGGAAAAATTAAACCTTGCATTCGAGATGGGTGACAACGTGATGATTTACCTAGATGACATTCAACATTGTAATCCGGAGTTTCTGCAAAAATTCATCTCACTCTGCGATGGTCAAAGAAAAATTGAGGGAATATATAAAGGCAAGAGTAAAACCTACGATTTCAAGGGGAAAAAGGTTTGTGTGGTGATGGCCGGCAATCCCTATACCGAAAGTGGGGAGAAGTTTAGCATTCCCGATATGCTGGCTAACCGGGCAGATATTTATAATCTGGGAGATATCATAGGTGATAACGCCAATGTATTTAAGTTGAGCTACCTGGAAAACAGCCTGACCTCTAATCCGGTCATGAATAAACTGGCGGGAAAAAGTCAGAAGGACCTGTATACCATGATCAAAATTGCTGAAACTGACAACAAGGAAGGGCTTGATTTTGACTACGCTTATGCCACTACTGAAATAGATGAATATGTCAACGTTCTGAAAAAACTGCTGAAAGTACGCGATATCATATTAAAGGTCAACATGGCCTATATATACTCCGCTGCGCAAGCCGATGAATATCGAACTGAGCCACCTTTTAAACTACAGGGGTCTTACAGGGATATGAACAAAATTGCCGAAAAGGTAGTACCTGTGATGAATGAAAAAGAACTGGCAACCCTGATTGATACTCATTATGAAAATGAGGCACAAACACTGACGACCGGTGCGGAGGCAAATTTATTGAAGTACAAAGAGCTTCAAAAAGCCCTGAACGGCCAGGATCAACAAAGGTGGGATGAGATCAAAAAGACCTTTGTCCGCAAACAGCAGCTAAGTGCACTTGGAGGGCAAAATCAGGTAGGACAGGTATTGTTGCAGATGGAGCATATTAACGACGGATTGAAAGGCATCATCAGTGCCTTGATACAAGATAAATAAATAGTTTTTCCTTTTGCTAGCTTTTATATAAAGGAAATTTAGCTATGGCCATAGCTCTGTATCATTTTATTCACTTTAAACCAATAAAATTATGGGATACCTGGGCTTTGGAATGCGCAAGGAAGTTTATGCACGAAAACCTAAATCCGCATTCAAAAAAATAAAAAAAATCTATGGCAAGCACCTGGATTTGCCAAAATCGCCTTTGAAATTAACACCTGACCAAACGAGTCCATACCGGCAAAAAAAATCAATCCATCTGTTAGATACCGCCGCTTTTAAGGTATTTATCTTTCTGATTTTAGTTGGAAGTGTGTTACTTATCATGCACTTGTTAGGATCAATATAATTCCGGGTAAATCAACTTAATATCGGACAGGTAATTTGTTCTTATCCTAAAAATCACGGCTATCTTACTGTTTGAGATAGCCGTGAGCTATGCTTAATAGATAATGATTTTATGTCTTGTTATTTGCTGATTTTGCTCAATATTGAGAATATAGATACCATTGCGTAATTCGGCATTTGGCTTAATACTGACGTTTGTCCCCATATTCTGAGGATCTATTAAGTCATAGTAGTAACGTTTTCCTGAAATATCCGGACCATTAACCCATAATTGTCTTTAAAGCTGCCAGTAACATATTTACATGATTTTTTGAGGAACTTTCGCCCATCAAACCGATACGCCAGATTTTACCGGCCAGATCGCCGAGTCCTCCTCCTATTTCGATATCATATTCTTCCAGGAGTCTTTTCCGGACGTCAGCATCATCCAGTCCCTGAGGAAGTACCACAGCATTCAGCATAGGCAGCCGGAATTCGGGTTCCACAAGAAACTCAAAACCCAGCTCTTTTAATCCTTCCCGTAACAATTCATGATTTTGCTGGTGGCGGATAAATCGGTTTTGCAACCCTTCCTCCATCACAAGTTGTAACGCCTCCCGCAAGGCAAACATAGCCGATACAGGGGCAGTATGGTGGTATGCCCTTTTGGCGCCTTGCCAATAGTTTTTCACCATAGTCAGGTCTAAAAACCAACTTTGTACTTTGGTTTTCCTTTCATCCAACACTTTTATTGCCCGGTCGCTAAACGATACAGGCGATAAACCGGGAGGGGCGCTCAGGCACTTTTGAGTCCCGGAATAAAGCGCATCAATCTGCCATTCATCCATTTTAATCTCTGCACCACAAAAAGAGGTGACTGCATCGACGACAAATAAGGCTCCAGCATCATGGGCAAGTTCACTTAAGGTTTCCAAAGGTTGCAAAACGCCGGTAGAAGTTTCAGCATGCACGACTGCAACCAGCTTTGGTGAACAGCTTTGCAGTGCCTGCTCTACCTGGGCAGGATCGATTGGCGCTCCCCAGGGTGCATCTACCCGAATTAATTTGGCACCGCAGCGTTCTACAATATCACTCATTCTATTACCAAACACCCCATTAACACAGATCAACGCCTCGTCTCCCGGCTCCAACAGATTTACCAGGCAAGTTTCCATTCCAGCGCTACCCGGAGCTGAAACGGCAAAGGTAAGGTGATTTTTCGTTTGAAGGGCTTGTTGCAACATTAGCTTAATATCATCCATCACCTCAAGAAACTGCGGATCAAGATGGCCCACAAGCGGTGTAGCCATCGCTTTTAATACACGAGGATGAACATTGCTGGGTCCGGGACCCATTAAGACTCTGGCACTGGTGTTTAAGGCTTCCTGATACGACATAGATTTTTGATTCTTAGTTTCTCGATTTTAATTCTTGATATTAAGTTTGCGATTTGGTTGCTGGACAAGGCTTGTGAGAAAGGCTCATCCATATTGCTTAAGATACCTAATTGGGTAAGCGCTGTTGCACGAGCAATGTTTTGGTCTTAGCGCCTAGTCTGGGATCAAAGGATCTCCAACTTGCAAAAAGTTTATGGCCATCAATCCCAGTATTCCTACTATCAGGACATAATAAACAGTAGGAATAATGGTTTTACGTAAAGTGTTTCCCTCCTGCCCCAGCAACCCTACCGTTGCCGATGCAGCCACTACATTATGGATGGCGATCATATTGCCGGCTGCGGCTCCTACTGCCTGCAAAGCCACAACAGTCGCCATTGGCAAAATGAGGCTTTTAGCCACCCCAAACTGAAATAGACTGAACATAAGATTGCTGACAGTATTACTTCCGGCAATAAATGCACCCAACGCGCCAATGGAGGGGGCAAACAATGGCCAGATAATACCGACATTACCAGCTACCCATTCAGCCATGGCAATAGGCATGCCTGATATGCCCAGCTCGTTTACGCCGGAATTGATGTATATTCTCACCATGGGAACAGTAAAAATCAGCACGAAACCCGCGCCAAAAACCATTTTAGAGGAATCATTGATTGCTTTACCCAGTTGCGGCAATGTCATTTTATGCAAAAAATAAGTGATAATTCCAACTAAAATCAAGATGGTTCCAGGCAAATAAAGTGGTGTACTTGCACCGTTAACACCGGTATCCAGGATATCTAACCAGCTAAATTTCACACTTGTCAGGAATGCTTTAAATGGCAACTGCGGTAAACGGGAAATTACCAGCAATAGCGCCAGCAGCAGATAGGGAAGCCAGGCGCGGGAGATACTCATGGGCTTTGTAGCTGTTAACGCTTCTACTTTAATCTCTATTTTTCCCATCCAATGCTTTGGCCATGTTTCCCTGGGAGCAAAGTCCCAATCCTGCTTGGGAGTTAAAACTTTTTTCTTTGCCAGAAAAGTTATTAATATCATGCCTATCAGGGAGCCCAGTAGGGAGGGGAATTCAGGGCCCAGGAAAATGCCTGTCAGTAAATATGGAATCGTAAACGCCAACCCACCGATAAGTGCAAAAGGAAATATCGCCAACCCCTCTTTCCAGGATTTGTTTTTACCAAAGTACCGCGTCATCATGGCACACATAAAAAGTGGCATGATGGTTCCTGCGATGGCGTGAAATATGGCAACGTTGACCGTTATCAGCTGCAAATAATCGCCAAACTCCCATCCCGCTGAGGCCAGCTGCGCATTAAGATCCGGGTTTTCCAGTCCTCCTTTAATACCCACCAAAACGGGCGTGCCAACGGCTCCAAAAGTAACCGGTGTACTTTGTACCATCATACCAAGCATAACGGCTGCTGCTGCCGGAAAACCAAGCGCTACCATCAGTGGCGCGGTAATAGCCGCCGGCGTACCAAACCCTGCCGCACCTTCAATGAAGGCACCAAACAGCCATATAGCAATTACCACCTGTACCCGCCGGTCGGTACTTATGACTGAAAAGCCGGCTCGGATTACCTGGATGGCCCCGGAATATTTCAATATATTCAGTAATAATATAGCGCCGAAAATTATATACAGAATATCGAAGGTAATAAACAACCCTTGAATAGTTGATGCAATAACTCTTTGGAAAGTCATCCCCCAGCCTGAAATCACGATTACTACCGTCAGCAAATAGGCCAGTGGCATGGTACGGCTTGCAGGCCACCGGAAACCAATCAACATAACCGCCACACCCAAAATTGGAAGAACGGCCAGCAAGGTTTGTAGATCCGGGGACATAAATTATTTTTTTACAGTCGATAAAGTGGCTATTTGTTTAGGATCAAAAGTCAACAATCAGGGCAAACAATTGATATAGCAAATAACATCTTGTTAAATTGTAGCAATCCTGAAAATCATTCGGATCACCAGTTCAATGCCATATTCTTGGGTTCACCAGTTGTTTACTTTTTGAATTGCCTCACAAAAAATTGGCATTACCAAATCCTAATCCAGCCACCTCAGACGTGCCGGGTTCAGGCAAGCATTCGGTTAATCTATTACCTTTTAACTTAAAAATCAAGAAAAATTATTTCAGGGCATAAGCTGTTTGATGGCCAGGGCTGTTTCAGTAACCGGCAAACGACAGGATTTGTCCTGACACACGTAAATGGTTGTTTTACCATCCACCAGCTTATTTTCCAATAAAGGCAGTTTTCCTTCCTCTTTCCCTCCCATAAAGAAAACATTGGGTAGGTAACTTTGGTCAAATTCCTTTCTTATATTTTCAAAATCATTGCCTACAATAGCCACCTCATAGGGTTGCGCAATCATCCAACTCATCAAAACGGACCAATTGGCATAATAGGGGCCGCCTTCCACCAAACTCTCTTTTACGTTATTCAGCATTTGTTTAGATTTCTCCACCCACTCAGGCTTGTATAAATATTGACCCAACATATACAAATTTTTCGCCATCACAGAATTGGAGGAGGGGATTACATTGTCCGGCACTTCAGTTTTCCTTGCCACCAGGGCAGGGTCCAGGTCTGACGTATAATAAAACATACCGTTTTCAGAGTTGTAAAAATGCACCAATGTATAATCCAATAATTTTTCAGCCTTAAACAGCCACTCTTCGTCGAAGGTGGCCTGATACAAACTGATAAAAGCATCTATAGTAAACGCATAGTCTTCTAAAAATCCGTTGATGCTCGCTTTTCCATCCTTAAAACTCCGCATCAACCTGTAGTCATCCTGCATCACATGATTGAGTATCAAGGCAGCATTGGATTTAGCCTTATCTAGAAATTCTTTTTCGTTAAATGCCCTATAGGCGTCCACATAACCCTTAAGCATCAATGCATTAAGACTCGTTAGGGCCTTGTCATCCAGGCCGGGCTTTTCTCTTTTATCCCTAACCTCAAATAGTTTCTTCCTGGAGTCTGCTATTCGTTTATGAAGTTCATCGATTGTAATGCCGAATTTCTCAGCTATCTCATTGTCAGTCTGTGTTTTCAGCAATATATTCTTACCTTCCTCCCAGTTACCTTCTTCCTCTACCGAATAATAGGCATTGAACACTTCTGCCTTATCACCCAGCAAGGCATCGATCTCTGATTTTTGCCAAACGTAAAACTTACCTTCTTCTCCCTCACTATCAGCATCCAGTGAGGAATAAAATGCCCCGGAGGAGGCTGTTAGCTCCCGTTCAACAAATTCCAGTGTTTCATAGACTACCTGTTTATATAGCGGTTTTTTGGTCATCTGGAACGCGTGGGAATAGAGAGTAACCAACTGTGCATTATCATAAAGCATTTTCTCAAAATGTGGCACCTTCCAGTAAATGTCTGTCGAATACCTGGCAAATCCACCACCAATTTGGTCGTATATGCCACCGAAGGCCATTTTATCAAGCGTCGTCAGCACCGCCTTTTGTGCAGACTCATCTCCGGTTAAAAATGCATATTTCAAGAGAAATTCCTGTCCGACAGGCATGGGGAATTTGGGTGCTCTTTTTTGACCTCCCAATTCATAATCGATGATAGGCTCCCAATTCGAGAACACCGCCTTCAAATCTTCTAAACTGTAGATCTGTTCTTCTTCAATCTTTGGAACTAACCCCACGGTATTAATTCCTTCTGTAATCTTCTCTGCCTGTTCATTCACCTTATCCGGACTTTTTATATATACATCCTGAATTTTATGCAATAAATTAAGCCAATTCTCCTTCGGGAAATAAGTGCCGGCAAATATAGGCCTTCCGTCAGGCAGTGCAATGGCATTCAGCGGCCATCCTCCCCTACCGGTAAGCAACTCCGCGGCACCCTGGTAAATCTGGTCGACATCGGGTCTTTCCTCCCGATCCACCTTAATTGATATAAAATTCTTGTTCATGATCTCCGCTACCGTTGAGTCTTCAAAGGACTCGTCTTCCATGACATGGCACCAGTGACAGGCAGCATAACCAATACTGATAATCATCAGCTTATTCTCATCCTTGGCTTTTTCCAGGGCTTCTTCTCCCCAGGGATACCAATCCACCGGATTATGTGCATGTTGCAAAAGATAAGGGCTGCTTTGGTTAACCAGCCTGTTTGTAAATGTATGACCGTCAGTTTGTTTCAAGTGATTGGATTTTTGTCCGCACGAATTATTTATAATAATACATAATGACAGCCACAATACTATTTTTATTTTAATATTTATCATCATCATTCAGTCAACAGAAGTATATACTTCATTTCACGGAAACAATCAATTAAGGTTAATAATGTGGTCAAAGTTCCCAACATTAAAAAAAATAAAATACAATGCCGATACGGTAAAGAAATTTTCCACTCGTAATCTTTAAATTTTCGTCGTCTACGTTTACCAGGTTTTTATACACATAGTCTGCGCCAATTTGCAGGGCAACATCTTTTGTTTCATTGAGGAATATATCATATCCTAACCCACCTGTGGCATAGATCCCATTGTAATTTGTATTGGTTACGGAACTGCCGCTTTCAATTTTGAGATTTTGTATTCCATAACCACCCAAGGCCTGAAAGAATAACTGATCAATAAAATACCACCGTATAAATGGCCCTCCGAAAAAATCCACGGCCGTTGTTTCATCTCCATCAGCGCCATCTATGTATTCTACATCCAGAGTCAGTCCCAAACCAATAGCAAATCTATCCATTATAAAATATCCACCCTGAGCCGTGCCCCATATGTCCATTGTACTTATTTCTGTTTGCGTGTTGGGAGAGATGTCAATTTTATCTTTGCCATGCATAAGACCAAAATTCGCATTAAGCAATAAATCATCTTTTAAATATAATTCATCGTCGTTGGTAGTATAGGGAAGCAGCCGGTCTATTGACGGCGTTTGACTTGTGTCCTCGGATTCCGTTTCCTGTGCAAACAACGGACTGGCAAGCAGTACACACAGCAATAAAATGATGGCATTTAATTTCATGAACGTTACTAGGGTTAAGTAATATATTTAGTTGACTGTCTTTAAGTTATTGCAAAATAGTCCCAATTAATATAAAAAATCATGATTATGTCAAGAAATTTGACTTCTTAACAGATTAAATCAGCAATTGGCCTGGTAAAATTAAACCTTATGATTTCGGTTTTTTGCCAATTATAATCAGCAATTTCAGACTACAAAGCTTCGCAAAGGTAAATTTTTTAAGGAAATATTACATATTTAAGTCACGCCCGGTTTGTTCTTTATTTTGACTGTCAATTTACCTAAATTGATATAAGCTTAATTCTAAATGAAGAAAGCTAAATGTAACAATCAATAAGTGAAACAGCCATGAAATTGAAGCAAGTAATCTTTACCATGTTAATGGTTTCGGTCTTTCAAAACCTGTTTGCAATCGAAAAAAAAGGGATTTTTTCTGATAAACCACCAGCATATGAACTCCCACTTGGGTATTTCCAACCGGTTGGAGGCTATTTCGGTTTAGGTTTTTATTCAGAGAACCACGGGCAAGCAAATGACGACAAGGAATTAAAAATAAGAATTAATCGGGGTAGGAAATTTACTAATAAGGGAGAAATCGAGGTAGAAATACGACCAATTAAGCTTAGTGCTACACTCATCTCAAAAATGAAAATCGGTTTCCAGCCAGATCTTAGTGATGCCGAATGGGAAACCTTCAAATACAATAAATTTTTAAATATTCCTCAAAAAAATGGTGAGCTGGTGGTATATGCAAGTTTGCAGGATAAGGCCGGAAATAATTCTCCTATTGAAAAAGCAAAAATAATCATCGACACCACACCGCCTACAAGTACCGGTGTGATTATAAATAAAGGTGCCGAATTCACCAATGATCCTGAAATGAGGGTACGTCTGGCAATCCAGGCCACGGATGCCTACAAGATGCAGGTCAGCAATACAGGTCAATTTAATGATTCGGAATGGGAGGATTACGTACCTCAAAAAAACTGGATGATCGGTCCCAGAAAGGAAGGCAAAAAAACAGTCTATGTTCGTTTTGCTGATAAGGCTACCAATATCAGCGAACCGGTATCGGCCTCTATTATGGTGGATCTGACGCCACCCGTCGGAACGCTAGAAATCAATCAGGGAGCAAAATATACTAACAGCAGAGATGTATCTATTAATATCAACTCCAAAGACGCAACGGTCGTAAGAATTGTTGGTTCCAAAATTCAAAATGCCCCTTACCAAAAGACTAAGGAGGATGGCAGTATGACCAAAAGTCTGCGGTTAGACTCGGTGAATGGAAAGAAATTCGTCAAGGTTTATTTCAGGGATAATGCGGGAAATATAAACAAGCAACCTGCTATTGACGAAATCATCCTGGACACCAAAGCGCCGCACATCGGGCTGTTTAAGATCAATCAGGGTGAAAAATATTGTACCCAAAAAGAGGGCAAGGTAACCTTAAAAATTGGAACAAGGGAAGAGTTGGGCTCCTTCGATATGTATGTCAGTAATGATAGAGAATTTAAAGATGCCAAACCCAGAGCCTATGTCCCCAAGATTGACAACTGGCAACTCGACGCTACATCAGATGGGCTGAAACACGTTTATTTAAAGTTTGTGGATAAGGCGGGAAACGTTTCAAAAATAGCTGTATCCAAGGTAATTTTAGATCGCCAGCCTCCCATAGCGGATAAGATCGTTGTTGATAATGGCAATGAATGGGTCAGTAAAAATTATGCCAGCTTATCGCTCAGAGCCATGGATGCTGATTATATGGAAGTTAGCAACAGCCCCAAATTTTCACAGATCAATGCCTGGGAAACATTTGCGACCACCAGGGCTAATTGGATGTTGCCAGCAAGAGATGGAAAAATTAATGTCTATGCCAGGTTTAAGGATAGAGCGGGAAATGTTTCTGAAGTTATTTCCGATTTTATACATAAAGACACCAAATCACCTACCGGAAAAATCAGTATCAACAATGGTGCTAAATTTACCAAAGATGTGTCAAAAACGGTGAGTTTATCCATGTCTTACGACAGCGATGCTTATGAAATGCAAATAAATAACAGTCCGAATTTCAACAATGTGAAGTGGGAAATGGTAAGTGCCAAAATTGATTCCTGGAATTTGGATGAGGAAGATGGGGAAAAAAGAATTTTTGCCCGCTATAAGGACAAGGCAGGTAACATATCTGAAATAATAGCTGCCAGAATTATACTTGATACACAGGCACCGCTATACCCTTCAATAACCATTAACGGAGACTCTTTATATACTGGCAGAATGGATAAAATGGTTGATCTGGATATTAACGCTGAAGATGCGGCTTATATGATGGTATCTTCCAAAGCGGATTTTAGTGATGCTAAGTGGGAGCAATATAATCAGCAAAGAAAATTTATGCTTGCAGGATCTGATGGGGAAAAAGAAATATTTGTAAAATTCAAAGATGAAGCGGGCAACGTATCTCCGGCAGCCAGTAGTAAGATAATTCTGGATCGCTATCCGCCAAAGCCTATTTCATTTCAGATCAACAATGGCGATGAATGGAGTAACCAGGCTAATAAAGAAGTGACACTTCAAATCCAGGCCGAAGATGCCACGAAAATGATTATTTCTGACAACCCGGAGTTTGCCGGTGCTAAATGGCAACCTTATAAGACCGAAATAGCCAATTATGAACTTCAGGGAGATGATGGCTTGAAAACACTGTTTATCTCCTTCAAAGACGAGGCGGGTCATCAATCCAAGAACCTTTCTGCTACCATCAAACTTAAAAGAGAATTCTAATAACATTCTTAAATTAGCGAAGCAATGTCATGATTGCCGGCCGTGATAACAGATTAAAACGGCCGGCAATTTTATTTTAGACCGGGTCTTAATAAATTTACACCCAACCCGTTCCGAAGTCATTGCTGCATGTTCAAATTATTGTATAAATTATTTCTCCTTTTAACCGCCCTCGTTTACTTAAGCAGCTTTGTTTCGCCGGGATGGGTTTGGTTCTTTGGATTATCTTCATTTCTCATACCTGTTTTGTTGTTCCTTCACCTGTCCTCCTTTGTTTTCTGGATAATATTCAAAAGAAAGTTCCTGATATATCCCGCCGTGGGACTGGTTATGAGCCTGCCTTATCTTTTAATAACCGTCTCCTTTCATTCAAAAAAAGAAAAGCCTGAAGGATTATCGGTATTAAGTTATAATGCGCGCGTATTCAATGTCTACAAGCATTTAAATCACGATTTTGAATCCTCCAAAAAGATGATCGCGTGGGCTGTGCAGGACACATCAGCTATCAAGTGTTTTCAGGAATTTCACAACCAAAAGGAGTCTGAAATATTCAATACTACCGAAATTTTTAGTGAACACGGCAGGTATGAACCTTTTGTAAAGCCTCATGTCATAAACAGTATGGGGCATGAATTCGGTCTGGCTATATTCAGCAGGTACCCGGTAATCAATAAGGGTATGGTAGTATTTAAGCAATCCGGCAATAACAACAGCGCCATATACGTAGATGTTGTTTATAACAGCGATACCGTAAGAATATATAATGCTCACTTTGAATCAATGAGCATCAGTGGAAATGAGCTGGATGCACCATCTGGTCTCAAACAGTTTTGGCATAACCTTATGGCCCGGTTGCGATCAGGCATGGTGATACGGGCCAGGCAGGTTGGAGAATTAATGAGACACATTGAAAACTGTCCCTTCAATGTGGTACTATGCTGCGATCTCAATGAACTACCCTATAGCTATGTTTATCATAAAATTAAAAATCAACTGGCTAATTCATTTGAGAAAGGTGGTCGCGGGTTTGGCTTCAGCTATAATGGCAAAATACCTTTTTTGCGGATTGATAATCAATTTTTCAGTAGCCGGCTTGAGATCCTGAAATATCAGAATTTACAAAAAATCAATTATTCAGATCATTATCCCATTAAATGCGTTTATCGTTTTAACAAAAAGGATAAAAACGAATGATTGGCATAAATCACTGTCATCACTAAAACACAATAATAACTTAGAATTTTTTAAACATATTTGCAGCATATGCTTTGTCAAAAAGATCATTTTTCCATTCCCGATCATATCACTTATCTAAATTGCGCCTACATGTCACCGCAGCTGAAAACGGTTATGGACGCCGGGATTGAAGCCGCTCATATAAAAAATCACCCTTTTCAAATTAAACCGGAAGATTTCTTTAATGCCACAACGACGTTGCGCCAGACATTTTCCAAATTAATCAGCAACCCTGATCCCGACAGGATTGCCGTCATTCCTTCCGTATCCTACGGTATGGCCATTGTAAGTAAAAATCTGAATTTGCAACCTGGCGAGGAAATCCTGTTGGCAAATGAACAATTTCCCAGTAATTTTTACCCCTGGCAAAAGCTGGCCCATGAAAAAAAGGGGCAATTGGTCATCGTCGAGGCACCGGATGAGGACAACCGGGGCAAAAAATGGAATGAAAAAATTCTGGAAAATATCAACGGAAAGACAAAACTGGTTACCATCGGTAATGTTCACTGGGCGGATGGAACCAAATTTGATCTCAAAGCTATTCGCCAAAGGACGTTGGAAGTGGGTGCGTTGCTGGTGGTAGATGGTACACAGTCAGTGGGCGCCTTGCCATTCGACATAGGAGATATACAACCCGATGCACTGGTATGTTCGGGTTATAAATGGTTGTTAGGGCCTTATTCTATGGCCTTTGCCTATTTTGGATCCTTCTTCGATCAGGGTGATCCTATAGAGGAAAACTGGATCAATCGGCGCAATAGCGAGGATTTTGCAGGATTGGTGGCCTACGAGCCTAACTATAAGGAAAAAGCACTTCGATATGCAGTGGGAGAACATAGTAATTTTTCTTTAACACCTATGATGCAAAAAGCGCTTGAGCAATTAATTGAATGGGGGGCTTCAGGCATCCAGCAATATTGTTGTCAGCTAACAAAGGCTCCAGTCGCCGAGTTATTGTCGATGGGCTTCAGGATTGAAAATGAGCACTTTAGGGGATCTCATTTAATCGGTGTGAGGGCGCCTGATCATTTGGATGTCAAAGCCTTGTCAAACCAGTTTAAGCAGCATGATGTATACATTTCTGTCAGGGGAAATGCTATCCGGGTAGCCCCCAATGTTTACAATGATCAAAATGATATGGATAAACTGGTGGAAATAATTAAGAAGGCAATCCCGCGATGACATACTTTTTTGCCGGTACCAGACGGAACGGCGGCAAGCCCCATTTTTAATTTGGCAGGCTAAAGGCTTCGCACAAAATGCAACTCCACCCGTTTATTTTTGACCTTACCCAAAGGATCTCCGGACGGCACCACCGGGTTACTATCACCAAAACCCTCGATCCTGATACGGTGTCCCGGCACTCCCTGTTTCAGGAAATGATTTAATAAGGTCTCAGCCTGTTTGATCGTGCGATCATTGTGATACGTATATTTTATGGCTTGAATAGCCGGCTCAGGAATGCTATTATTCAGGCTATCCAAATCAACATCTTTATCAATGTGTTCAACATCGGTCCACCCGCTGCCATTGCCATTTCCAGAATTTTCCTCATTTGAGGAACTGAACTCGTGGAAGGCATAGACCGTATCGATCCTAACCTCCGTCAAGTCTTCGCTACTTTGAATGGAATCGCTAAACACCTGATCAGTATGCACCCCAATCTCAAGATTTAAATTGGGATTGTCTTTTAGCGCTTTCATTATTCTTTTAAGCTCAAAGCCGGAAGCATTATCCAATTCGGCGGAATACGGCTTGAACCTGATATTCTCCGAGATTACAGTCAGGCCATCTCTTATTTTTTTTAGCCTGAATATGTGGTTTTCCTTCACTGAGCTTTTCATGGAGTCAGCAAAATATATTTTTGAACTATACAAATACTTCTTATCCAGCGATTGGATTGAGAAATCACAAACTCTGCCAACCGGAAACACCGTATAAAATTTACCGCTGGCTTCATCGGTTCTTGCGTATAGAATCCTTTTTTGCGTTTCCGCATCATATACCTGTATAAATGCTTTCAATGGGTCTTCCGTATCATCGTCCACTACCAGGCCGTCCATCAACACCACTTTTTCACCCTGGAAATCTACCGGTAATTTTGAGACTATTATGTTTTCCTTGCCCCTGTAATCTGCTGAAAAATAGATTTCGGTTCCTTTGGCTGTCAGGCTGGTAAACATTTCATCCCTGGCCGAATTCAAAAATGACATTGAGACCGGCTTTGACCAGCTATCCTCCTGTTTTTGTGTTAGATAAAAGTCAAGTCCACCCTTACCCCCGGGCCGGCCAGAGGCAAAAACCAAGGTTTTATTGTCCGGAAATATCGATGGAAACTGTTCATTGCCCAGATTTACAGGAGATGGCAATTTTGTAGGTGTATTCCATAACTCCCGGTTTCTTTTTTTAGACACCCAAATACCACAATCCGAGGCAGCATCTTTTGTCATGCTTGCGCAACGCATAAAATACAGATATTGGCCATCGGGAGATATTGAGGGAGCCCCTTCGTGTCCACTGGAGTTTACCGGCTTTCCAATATTTCTGGCCGGGGTCCAGTATCCCCCCTTTTTCTCGGTGTACATAATATCGTAGCCACCAATTCCCTGACCACGTTTCGATGTAAAATAGATGGTTTTTCCATCGGCGCTAAGACACGCACCTCCAATGAAATTTAGCTCTAAAAAGTTGTTAACCTCTTTGACATCCTCAGGTGTCGACCATTTACCAGGCCCCACCTTGCGGGTATATTTTAGTTCAGGAGCTCCGCTGGCTGAATAGGTTGATAAAAATATCATGGTCTTGCCATCAGCACTAAGGCTGGGAGCAAAATTGTCTTTGTTCATGATATTGATACTCTTTGGTAATACTTTTCGCCCCACCTGGGCATTGGAGGCCATATGAAAGACTATCACAAAAAATAAAAAGTATAAGTATCTCATTTGTAAAGCATTTACTATATAACTTAGATATTTTAAAATTAGTGAATCCGGGACTTAAAAACTTTGAAAGATATTTTGTTTGATTGCCAATGACATGTTTTGCTCAAAAACTGTACAAATTCGACCGAACAAGTGTCCGAAATCAATACAGTATACAGCAAAACAAATAGCCGGAAGTTTATAACCTATTGATTATCAGCATATTATAAAATTTGGCACATTCATTGGCAATGTAATAACGAAGGTCAAAACTCAATTTAAAAACTCCAAATAACACTCAACAACAATGAAAAGCGCCATTATCCTACTAAAATACACATCGGCTTCTCTTTGTATTTTCCTACTTTGCAGTTTTTTCCCTGATCGGCCTGCAACAAACAGTACAGATGGTGATAAAAACAAAAAAGAGAAAGTCAAAGAACTGTCGTATGACAAAGTCTTCTCATCAAATTCATTGGATTTTGAATTTGAAGCTCAACCAAAAGTAAAAATTTATAACAGCAATGATATTCTTGTTTATGAAGACAACGTTGCTTCAATCGAGGATATACCCCAAGAGAGTTTAAAAAAATTGTTTTCAAAATGTAATTTTTTAATGGAGAATAATAACATCCGTTACTACATTATTAATTGATAAACATAAAAATCTTCTTCATAAGTGATAGTTTAGTTAAAATCTTATTCAAGCCCTTGAATAAGATTTTTTCTTTTTGATAAGCATAAAACTTTCCTGTATTCGGGAAGATTCAAGATCCATCGATCAGATTTCATACTAATGCCCTTTTTCCTTTCTGTGCGATTCTCTAATTTTAGTTCGAATTCATCTACCGAACCATGTTTGCGAATGGACGCATTTAAAATTATTCCCCCCGTTAAAAAAAAAGTGCCCATCGTGGTCAGTGTACCCCATTGCGGCATTGCCCTGCCACCTGAAGTCAAACCCCAGCTTAAACCAGATATGGTCGGATTTATTGATGACACGGATTGGTATGTTGATCGGCTTTATGATTTTACCACAGACCTGGGCATTACGATGATCAGCGCCGTTTACAGCAGGTGGGTCATTGACTTAAACCGGGCGCCTGGCAGCGAACCATTGTACCAGGATGGACGAATTATTACAGAGCTGTTACCCACTACAGATTTTTTAGGTAATCCACTATACCTGCATGCCCCCCCTGACCCAAAAGAAATAGCCAGAAGATCCAGGTTATACTATTATCCCTATCACCAGGCCTTAGAGCAGCTTTTGCTGGATTTAAAAGAGGAATTTGGTAAAGTAATACTGTTCGACGCACACTCTATCCGGCAACATGTCCCCACCATATCCCCGAAAAAGTTTCCCGACGCAATCTTAGGAGATAATAACGGTAAAAGTGCTGACACCAGGTTTGTAACCGCTGCATTGCAACAACTGAAACTTGGCGCATGGCAGGTTGAGCACAATTACTTATTTAAAGGGGGACATATCACGAGAAAGTTTGGTCAACCAAAAGATGATATTCACGCCATTCAGCTGGAAATGACTAAGATCAATTATATGGATTCCGATGAAAAAACCTATCACCCGGCAAAGGCGAACAATACCAGAAAAATATTGGAAAACACCTTTAATGCCATTATTGATCTACTATAAGTCATATGAAAACACTGAGATTTCAAGGATTATTACAAAACAAAGGGTGGCTAAGCCCCGCTTATGTTGGTATCGATGATAATGGTATAATTGAAAGTATCAATGACCACAATGTCCCGGGTGGCAAGGTAGAATCAATTGAAGGCCTGGCGCTGCCTGGTTTTCAAAATGCACACTCACATGCCTTTCAATATGCTATGGCAGGGTTGGCCGAAGATCATACGAATGCCGCAGGGCTTAACGATAACTTCTGGTCCTGGCGGAAAAAAATGTATCAAATAGCCCTGTCAATTAATCCTGATCAGTTAGAAGCCATCGCCGCCAGGTTATATGCCGAAATGGTACGGCATGGATATACTCATGTCGCCGAATTTCATTACCTGCATCTGGACCCAACGGGAAGGCCTTATGCAAACAAAGCCGAGTTGGCAGAAAAATTGATTTCAGCAGCCAAAACAGCGGGTATCAATATTACGTTGGTTCCAATTTTTTATCAAAAAGGAGGTTTTGGTAAAGCTGCCAGGGAGGAACAGAAAAGATTTATCTGCCAGGATAGATCCGCCTATTTCGAGCTGTGGCAAGCTACAAGTGAGGTCTGCGACCAACATGAGCATGCCAGGGTTGCCCTGGGAATTCATTCCATGCGGGCTGTCGAGCCCAATGAAATTATAGCCACCCTGGACGAGGCGCCATCCCACATTCCTATTCACATTCATGTTGCAGAGCAGTTACTGGAAGTAGAAGCGTCTTTAGCTTATTTAGGTCAAAGGCCGGTCGAATGGCTGTCGAATGAGGCGGGATTAAATGATAATTTTCACCTGGTTCACGCTACACACCTAAGTGACAATGAGATAAAAAAAATAGCTGATGCCGGGGCCAACGTTGTATTGTGTCCTTCGACCGAGGGTAACCTGGGTGATGGCTTATTTCCGTACCGTCAGTTTCAGGAGCATAATGGACGATGGTCGATTGGGACCGACAGCCACATTGGCTTGAATCCCATGGAAGAATTGAGGTGGCTGGATTACGGTCAACGACTTCATACACACAACAGAAACACTTTTCGCCTGCCCTCACAAAAATGTATTAGTGGATTAATAGCCATCGGTCACTGTTTTCGACATGGGAGAAAGGCGATGGGCTTCAATGATCATGAATTTTTCAAAATTGGCAGTCCTATGAACGCCCTGGTAGTTGATGCCGTCAATCCGCTCATACAGGCTACGAGCTTTGAAAGTTTGGCATCCACCATCGTTTACAGCAGCGATGTCACCTTCAACCTGGGTACCCTGGTAAATGGTAAGTGGCTGGTTAAAAACAATATCCATAGTGACATAGAAAACATAAACCGACAATTTATGACAGCTATGAAAAGCCTGGCCATCAGATAAATTTTATCACCCATTATCTCTTTTTGCCAAACCGCGGATTTAAGCACTATAAAGATAAAATACCGAATCCCCAACTTTAACGGGGAAGCTTGTGGTTTAAGGAGTTATTGAAAAACCTGTCAAATGCCAATTACGCATAGGTTACACCTATGACAATCAACATCAGAATAATAAAACCCAAAGAAAGATTAAAAATATTGCGGAGCTGGACGCTATTAAGAGTAATGGCGGTTATCACACCAATGATTAAGCCCCCTAAAAATCCGATGAAAACATAACCCAAAAAATTACTTAATTTATCCCATCCTATTCCTGTTGGGTCAAAATTCAAAGCAAAGTTTGAAAATATAATACCCATTAAAATGCCATCCATACACATTATAATTACCAAGAGAAACCTTGGTAATTGCTTCGAAAAATCCATCCAGTTATCTTAATTTATAAAAAGCACCCAGGTTTAAGCTTAATGCATTAACGGACCTTCTCTCAACCCCAAGCTTTCCCAGCCCGTATTGGTAGTCTACACTCATCTGGCCGGCAAATTTTCTACTGAACTTATGCTCAATACCGACCGATCCTGTAAAGTTACCTAAATAAATTTTTAAATCCTTCTCTTGTGTTACTTCATTGGTCTCAACAAGCTTGTCATTGTCAATTTCAATGTATTTGTAGTCAAATGACTGATTGAGCAAAAAGTCGATGGTTGGACCGCCTGACATAAAAACTGACCAACTATAGTTTAAATCCTTGTAAACCCTGAGGTGTAAGGGCACCTGGATAATTTCATTGTCAATAATAATCTCATCGGGAATCCTGCCTAGCTCGGCATAACCTGGGTATCGGGCCAAATCCTCTGCATTAAAGTTGTTGTCATCAACTTCATCCAGTTTATAATTAAACCGATTCAGGTGGATACCTGTTAAAAACCTGAGATTTCTTTTTAGTGAAAACTCTCCATGAAGCCCAAATTTTTCACTTATGTATCTTTCGCCAATGTCGGGGTCTGGTACCAGCAGGCCTGCTGTTACTCCCAACCTGGCCTCAAAAGGGTTTGAAATGTATTTTCTGCACGGTGTCTTTTTGCTGCGTTTAACCCCTTTTATCGCGACTCTTTGTAAATAATCTTCCAACCACTTTTCGGGATCAACTATTTCAGATTCTATCATGGCTATATCTTCTGACCTGGCCGGTGCCAGATCACCGCTCTCCGGATATTGAACAGGCGATAAAAAGCCCTTCCAAGAAGACCGTGGGAACGCATTGTTATTGAGAGATGCCGATAAACTAAGATAATTAGGTGCTCCTTTTCCGGATTTGGCAGGCCACCAGGTGTCTGATAAAGATTTGGAAGATATTATCTGGCCAGAGGCTTGTGCAGGGTCAGTGCGGGCAACGTTTTTTGTAATAAATAAAGTATCAAATACGCGAATAGTATCCACCACCTGCACGATTGATTGCGGATGATGCTTCCAATCATACAGGCCATTTTTTTCGGATCTGATTTCCCAGAGCAAATAAAAATTCAACAATGAAAACAGCAGAAGTCCGCCCGTCCAAAAAGCCTTTTGCCAACGTTGGTACCATGGTTGCGGCGCGGAATAGCGGAGAATATCCGCCATGTCATCCCAGCTATCCGGACTAAACTTTGGATTCAATTCGGAAAATTTCTCTCTAATACGATCATCAAAAGCTTTATGATCCATATATGCTTAATCCCTCCGTTTTGTTTACTTCCAACATTGCCTTTAACTTCATCCTCGCTTTGGCAAGGTTTGATTTTGACGTTCCTTCACTAATACCCAACTTTTCGCTGATTTCGCGGTGGTTGTACCCTTCAATGACAAATAAGTTGAATACTATTTGATATGCCGGGGGCAATTTCTGCACCATTTTAAGTATTTCATCAACTGAAAACTGTTCAACAACCTCCGGGTTAATAACCTCTGAATCGGCTTTGGTAATCTCCAACATATGCCGAAAATGATTATGCTTGCGGTAATGGTCAATAGAAGTGTTAACCATAATTCTTCTGACCCAGGCTTTAAATGATTGACCGGGCGAGTGTTGATCAATTTTCGTAAATACTTTCAGGAACCCATCGTTGAGAATCTCTTTTGCTTCATCCTCTCCGTTAGAATACCTGAGGCATATACTCATCGTATAGGGATACAGCATTCGGTAAAGCTTCTTTTGAGCTTTTCTATCACCCTTTTTACACCCGTTTATGAGTGCATTTACGATATTTTTGTTGTCAAAATCCAAAAGTGGAATTTTTGTGTAAACAAGACGTAAATATTACAACTATCGTTGCCATTACCCTAATACCTTAATAAATTTAATACTTTGCGCTTATAAAAGTAACTTTGAGATAATAAATAGGCAACTTAACCCGATAACACCTCGTCATGTGGTCAGGTGCAGCAAATACTATATGGGTCAATGAAAAATTTTTTAATCATATGCCTGCTTTCATCGATATTATTGTCCTGCAGTGATATTCTTGAAGATCCGGACCTGGTCAGGACAGGTATTGCCATTGACCCGGAATTGATGGCTTCGAGCATCTGGAAGGTAGAATATACCAATAGCAATCCCCAAAATGGCACTACCGGTTTTCAGGGAGCTTTTCTGGAATTTAATGCGGATAACACCTTTGACCTTGTAAATAGCGATCACGAACTTTTCACCGGAGAATGGGCGCTTTCGCAGGAAAGGGATCTGCTGGTGATAAGATCAGATGGCAAAATCGAGGCTCCCTATGACGAAATTGAAAATGAGTGGATTATTTTAATTGCTGAAAATAACCATATCAGGATACAGGAACGAGACCCCAAGGGTAGTGAGGAGATTAACTTTACGACTGCTTCCAACCATGAAATCCCGAACATGTGTGAGGGCATTACCGACCTGATCAAGAAAAAGGAATGGCATATTCAACGTTTTGTGATGGCAGGCGAAGATATTACCTCCTGGTTTAGCAACTTCGAATTGGTGTTTGACACGGAAGCCAGGGCCACTGCCACCAATGGTTCCAACACATTTAACGGTAGCTGGCAGCCCGGAATTCGATGCGATAAATTTCAGTTGGGTTTCGATCACGTCAGTGTATTGAATCCTATCTCTCATTTGTGGAAACTTTCCTATTTTACTGAAAATACCATTAGTTTGACCCTCACGAAAGATTCTTTCACCTGGGAAATGATATTGGTAACCGGTCAAAACCTTGCCGATAACCTGTGCGAGCAGGCAGAATCGATCGTAAAGGCGGGCAGTTGGAAGGTTTCAAAGTTTGTCACCGGCAATGACAACTACAGCAATGATTTTAAGGATTATCTTTTCCGCTTTAATGCCAACGGGCAATTAGTGGCCTCGGCTGAGAATACGGAATTTATTGGGGACTGGTCCCTGGTCAATGGTTGTAGAAACATGCCTCTGGACATCCGTGGAAATGACTTTTTAGACAAAGTCAGTGAAGACTGGAAGCTGGTTTTAGTTTCCGAAAACCTAATTAATCTGATTGCTGAGACAGAAAACAGGAAAAAGGAAATTCAATTCACCAAACTGCCGGAGCCAACCGATTTATGCGATTCACTGATAAAACAATTCGGTCGGGAACAAGCCTGGCAAGTGTCTTCATACAAGGTAAACAATGAAGATTTAAGTGAGCAACTGAAGGGTATAGCGATTACATTCAACAAAGATGGCACTTTGATATTAACCAATGGAGATCATAAAAATGAAGGTGATTGGAATATAAAAGAAGATTGCACAAAAGTTGAAATCAAGTTGCAGAGCGGTGGTATAGTAAATAAAATTTTGGGAGAATGGTATATAACCGAAGTAACCGAAAAAAAGATTATCCTGGTATACGAAAGTGAAACAGAGCGCATTGAGTTACAACTAACCCTTTGACAAGACATCGCTCCTAACAGCTTTTATGCTATGATTTTTTTATTCAATTACTCATTGAAGCCGTGGTGTATTCATATCACGGCTTTTTCAAGAAAACGGGAAATTCGGCAGCAACCCGTATTTAGGTTTGGGCTGTTACAACCTGCGAATCTTTCACCACGGCACCATCTTCGATCCTTACAATTCTTTTTCCAAATTGGGCATTTTTCTCCGAGTGGGTCACCTGGATAATCGTCATGCCCTCCTCGTTAAGCTTTCGAAAGACCCCCATAATTTCTTCGCCCTGCTCGGAATGCAAATTGCCGGTAGGCTCATCGGCCAGTAGCAACTTGGGATTACCGACAATAGCCCTGGCGACACCCACCAATTGTTGCTGGCCACCGGAAAGTTGATCGGGAAAAAGATCTTTTTTAGCCACCATATTGAAACGGTCCAGCATTTCAGCCACCATACTCTTTCTTTCCTTGGATTTTATTCCTTTATATAACAACGGGGTCTCAATGTTCTCGTATACCGTAAGCTCATCAATTAAGTGGTAAGCCTGAAAAATAAAGCCAATGTGATGCTTGTGCAACTCGGTCTTCATTCTTTCTCTTAACCGGTGCACCGGCTCGTCCATAAAAAAATATTCGCCGGCCGAGGGTTGGTCCAGCATACCAATAATATTTAACAAAGTAGATTTTCCTGCACCACTTGGGCCCATGATGGTCAAAAACTCTCCTTGCTGAACCTCAAGTTCAACACCTTTTAGAATAAATACACGCTGGTATTTCGAATCTACGTATTTGTCTATATCATTAAGTTTAATCATAGTATAAGCGTTTGATGGACAAAAGCCAATAAATATGCCAAATTCACCATTTGGTGGGATCCAATATTATTTCAATCATTTATATCCATTAATATACTAATCCTATGACAATATTAAATGGTTTTAAACTAATTTAAAGATGGAAATATTACTTTGGACCGGCTGCACAATTATGAGCTATGGTTTAAATCATCCATCGGTGGATGCTTTTCCACATAAGCGGCAATGTTCAAAAATGAACAGAATCGTACGAAATCGATCAATTAATTATCTTAAATAAGGCAAATACCCCAAAATAACGAAAAAATCACTTTGGCACATTTGTTGGCAAGTCACTATTATTAAGTATAAACTGAATATAATTGCTCATAATTATGGGAATGGATAGAAAAATCAAAAAGAAAATGTGGACGCCAAAAAGGATATTAACCATTGGAGGTGCCACTGCCCTCTTCTCGGTGATTCTATATACCTTGCTGTTTGCGGATAACAGGTCCAAATTAAATGTGGATTCCAATAAAATCACGATTTCTACTATTACCGAAGGTGATTTTCAGGAATGGATCCCTGAGACCGGTACAGTTCAACCCATTAAAACCTACTTCCTCGACGCCATTGAAGGTGGCATTATTCAGGCCTTAAATATGGAAACCGGCTCAATGGTAAAAAAGGGTGACGCACTCATTACGCTGAGCAACTCAAATTTACAACTGGATGTACTACAGCGTGAAGCCCAACTATACGAGCAAATCGACCGCTTAAGAAATTCAAGATTACTCCTAGATCAAAATACCCAGGATTTAGAAACACGACTCGCGGAAATCGACTATCAAATCAAATTATTGCAACCCCAGAAGAAAAGGCAGGAATATTTGCTGGAAGAAAAGGCCATTTCCCAGCAGGAATATGAAGATGTTATCGAAAATTATAACTACAACCTCAAAAGGAGGGCTCTTACTTATAAGGCTTACCGGAGAGATTCCGTTTTAAAAAAAATCCAATTAAAACAACTCAATGACTCTGAGGCAAGAATGTGGAAAAGCCTGGAGGCAGTGGGAAGCATTTTAGATAACCTTGTTGTAAAAGCACCTAAAGACGGCCTGTTTGCATCTCCACAGCTGGAAATAGGGCAATCTATCGCTCCCAGGGAAAGGCTGGGCCAAATAGATATCATTGATGATTTCAAATTAAGAATAGAAATTGATGAAATATACCTGCCCAGAATTAGCGTAGGGCAAATTGCTACCTACACCAATCCGGGTGGAAAAGTTTATAAACTGGAGGTAACAAAAGTATACCCCACCATTGCCAACGGCAACTTTGAAGTGGATATGGAATTCGAGTCGGGGGCTCCTAACGGTGTAAAACGGGGGCAGTCACTTCGAATCAGAATTGAATTGGGTAATCCAGGCCAGGCATTATTATTATCTACAGGCGGTTTCTTTCAATCAACTGGTGGGAATTGGGTATATCTGTTAGATGAATCAGGACAAAAAGCCGTTAAGCAACCGATCCGGGTTGGGCGTAAGAATTCTGAAAACTATGAGGTACTGGAAGGCCTGAAACCAGGTGATCGGGTAATCACCTCCAGTTATGATAACTTTGGAGACAATGAAGTACTAATCCTGAAAAATTAACTAAGCTTTTTATAAATTAGCTAAGAAGCCATAAAAATAATTCAAACCTTAAATGCAACATTTATGATAAAAGCAGAAAACCTTAGCAAAGTGTATACCACTGATGAAGTGGAAACCACTGCCCTTGACTCTGTAAGCCTGGAAATTAAAGAGGGTGAGTTTGTAGCGGTAATGGGACCTTCAGGGTGTGGAAAATCAACTTTGTTGAATATCATGGGATTGTTGGATAATCCTACCAGTGGTCTTTACCACTTTTTGGACCATGAGGTTTCCAACTACTCAGAACGGCAAAGAGCCGGTCTAAGAAAAGGGTCTATAGGATTTATATTTCAAAGTTTCAACCTGATCGACGAGCTAACCGTTTTTGAAAATGTGGAGCTACCGCTTTTATACCTGAAAGTGAATTCTGCTGAACGGAAGCAGAAAGTTGAAAAGGTGCTGGAGCATATGAACATTATGCACCGAAGAAATCACTTCCCCCAACAGCTATCCGGTGGACAGCAGCAAAGAGTTGCCATTGCCAGAGCAGTAGTCGCAGAACCTAAACTGATCCTTGCCGATGAGCCAACTGGTAACCTGGACTCCGCCAACGGTGAAGAGGTTATGAAGTTATTGACCGAACTAAACCAGGGTGGCACCACAATCGTCATGGTGACACACTCACCCTACGATGCCAAGTTCGCCCATAGGATCATCAACTTGTTTGACGGTCAGATTGTTACAGAAAACATTAATGAAGAATTCCATATATAGCACATAGCTTTGTGGATAATGTTAAGGAAAGCTTTTATTAAATAGCATTGAATTGTAATCAATCCCACATTAATTGACTACTAAGTGTCTTTTTTACATGGAATTATCTGTGTGAAAAAGACATTTTTTTTTCATTCCACCATGTTAAGAAATTACTTTTTGGTAGCCTTTCGCAATCTGGCGAAAAATAAAATATACTCACTTATCAATTTGTGCGGCCTGGCTATTGGCATGGCCGCCTGTCTGGTGATTTACCTATTTATCAATGAAGAACTGAGCTTTGATAGCTTTCACCAGAAAAAAAATCAAATTTATCGGCTGGATGAGGTGCAATCATTTACTGGTATGGAGACACAAAAAGTGGCGCTAAGCATGCCCGGTATGGGCCCTAACCTGGTCAATGAGTTCCCGGAAATTCGTAGTTTCACCAGGTTCTGGGGTATGGGAAGTAGTTTATATCAAAAAGGTCCGGAAAAGTTTTTGATAGATAAAACCGTATTGGTAGACTCCACATTTTTGGAAATATTTGATTTTGAGCTGTTAAGCGGTGATAGAAGTACCGCGCTGGATCTCCCCAATAGTATGGTGATAACTGAGCAAACCGCCAGAAAAATATTCAATAGTATTGAGGTGTTGGGCAAGGAACTTACCCTTGAAAGAGGCGGTAAAGAAATCCCCATAAAAATTACCGGCGTTTTGGCCAATGTTCCCGATAACTCACATTTACAATTTGATGTGCTTGGCTCCATCACCACTGTTACCTCTCAAAATCAGGAGTTTAACAACCAATTTGGTTCTAACTACCTGGTTACCTACCTCTTGCTGAATGAGGCGACTGACATTGAAAACCTAGAAAGTAAATTTCCTGATTTCATGGTTCGGCATATGAATGAGGATATTAACCAGTACTATAAATTATACCTGCAGCCCCTGACCGACATCCACCTGGGTTCGACAGATATGGATCATGATTATCATAACTGGAAGGAATTTGATGGAACTTATGTGAGCATATTTATTATAATGGCCATTTTCGTACTGTTAATTGCGGGTGTTAATTTTATGAATTTATCTACCGCGAGGTCCGCCACCCGGTCCAAAGAGGTAGGGCTGAGGAAATCTATTGGGGCTAATAAAAATCAGATTATCAACCAATTTTTAGGCGAATCTGTCCTTTTATCCGGATTCGCCTTGTTGATAGCCATTATACTCTCCGCATTGTTCATTCCTTATTTAAACGGGCTTACCAACCGGTCTTTATCTTTACTTTCTATAAACCGGCCCGAAGTGATCCTGTTAATTTCAGCCGGCACCCTGCTGATTGGCATCATCTCCGGAATCTACCCTGCTTTTGTCATGTCATCTTTTAGTCCGGTTAAGGTGATGAAGGGGAAATTATCAAATAAGGGACAAAAATCCAGTCTGCAAAACATACTGGTGATAGGACAATTTGTTATTGCCATAACCCTGATTATAAGCACCATCCTGGCGGTGAGACAATTAAACTACATGAAAAATAAGGACATTGGTTTCAACAAAGATCAAATATTACTTATACCGCTTGATCGACATGCCAATGAAAAATATCAAACCTTGAAAACAGAGTTACTTAAACAGAGCGGCATCGAAGGGGTTACTGCCGCCGGACAAAGAATAGGTAACAATTTTCATCAGTGGGGATTTAAAATAAAGACTGACACTACCGTGACAAATCTGACTGTATCTAATGTACATGTCGACTATGATTACATGGAAGTTTACGGCATTGAATTGATTTCCGGAAGATCCTTCTCCAGGGAATATAGTACTGACGCTGAATATGGCTTCATAGTAAATAAAGCATTAGTTGAAGAGCTTGGCTTGAAAAATCCTTTGGGACAGCCGGTTGGACATGGTTCTTATCATAAGGACAGCCTGGGCACAATAATAGGTGTTACCAATAACTTTAACTTCAATTCTCTCCATCACAAAGTCAATACCCTGGTGATCAGCCTGCATCCAGGGTGGGGATATGAAGAAATGTCGGTCAGGATAAATCCCAATCATATGGCTGAAACCATCGCTAATATCAAATCGACATGGGACCGTGTTTTACCGGGTAGATCCTTTGATTACAGCTTTCTCGACCAGCATTTTGAAACCCTATATACCTCCGATGAACAAATGACCAAAGTTGTTCCCATTATTGCTATGCTGTCCATTGTCATTGCCTGCCTGGGATTGTTTGGGCTTTCTACCATTACCGTAGAGCAAAGAATAAAGGAAATTGGGGTAAGGAAGGTATTGGGCGCATCGCTGGGTCAGTTATTTATATTACTTTCCAAAGACTTTGTGTTGCTAATTTTCATGGCCTTTATCATATCAATACCTATCACCTATTATTTTATGAACGGATGGCTGGCCAATTTTGCTTTTCACATTCGTATTGGATTTGGTGTATTTATTCTTGCGGGTATACTATCATTGGTCATCGCAATAGCTACTGTCAGCTATAGGATCATTCTTGCTGCAAAACGCAATCCAGCAGAAGTACTTAACTACGAATGAAGTTTAATAAGTAAATTTTATCAACCTTATCGCCTTCGTTGAAACAATTGTTATCAAAGGGTTTGTCTGCTTCAATTTGATATGGTTATTTTCTGAACGAAATCAAATGATTAGTCATTGGAGGGTCCTGACCGTTGGTCGCCGCCGCTGCTGTTCGCCTTTTCATACGCCTCAATAATCTTCTTCACAATTTTATGCCGGATCACATCTTCAGCGCCTAGCTCCACAAATCCGACACCTTCCACTTCCTTCAAGGTTTTCGCCGCCTCTGCCAGACCGGATTTTTGTTTTTTAGGTAAATCAATCTGCGACAGATCTCCTGTAATAATCACTTTTGACTCAGGGCCCATCCTGGTGAGGAACATTTTGATTTGCATTGGCGTGGTGTTTTGCGCTTCATCCAACAAAATGAAAGCCCTGTTCAGTGTTCTGCCACGCATATAGGCCAGGGGTGCTATTTCAATAACTCTGTTTTCCAGATAATATTTCAACTTTTCATGGGGCACCATGTCGTCCAATGCATCATAGATAGGTCTCAGGAAAGGGTCGATTTTATCTTTTAAATCTCCGGGTAAAAATCCCAGGTTTTCTCCGGCCTCCACGGCAGGCCTGGTAATAATAATTTTCTTTACCTCCTTATTTTTTAATGCCTTGACAGCTAATGCTACCGATATATACGTTTTTCCCGTTCCGGCCGGCCCCAGCGCAAAAACCAGGTCGTTGTCAACCGATGCCCTTACCAGTTTTTTTTGATTATTGGTCTTGGGTTTGATAACAAAACCTTTGGTGCCGTATACCAAAACATGTTGCTTCTCCTGTTCGAAGCTGTCATTCTCCTGGTTATTTTTTAAATACGAATGCACATTCTCCTCCGATACCCTACCATATTTATGGTAGTGATTGATCAAAGAGTTAAGAATTTCATTGATTTTGATAATTTCCGGACTACTTCCCTGAATTTTGATTTCATTGCCTCTTGATACAATTTTGCTTTTGGGGAAAGCCTGGGCGACTTCTTTTATGTTTTTATTTTGAACGCCCAAAAAATCAATCAGGGAAATGTTTTCAAGGGTGATTATTTTTTCTACCAAGCTATATTTTTATTTTATTAAGTCGAATTTATTTTATAAGGTTAAAAAAATTAATTTTACTACGCAAAAATACACAATAATTTAATAGCTTAAATGGCTCTTATTACTTTTCTGTCAGATTTTGGAAATTGTGATCATTATGTAGCTGCCGTAAAAGCAAAGATTTATGGGGTGGATTCCAATATAAAAACCCTGGATATCAGTCATGGTATTGCCCGTTTTAATATTGCGCACGGATCTTTTGTTCTAAAGTCCGTATTTCGATCATTTCCCAAGGGCACAGTGCATCTGGTAGCGGTGAATTCCGGTTATCAGGTTCAACCAAAGTTCATTGCCCTGGAAGTGGAAAATCATTATTTTGTGGGACCGGATAACGGCCTGCTCAGTTTGATAAGTGATGCACAGGGAAGTAAGGTGGTAAAATTGCCTGAAGCGGAAAATAACGGACACGGATATTTTCCGGAAAGGGATACAATGGGATTAGCGGCTGCACAGCTGGCTGCCGGCAAAAAATTAGAGGAAATAGGTGAGCCATATGAACAAATGAAAAGAATGATCAATAAACAGGTCAGAGCTACCCGGCAAAAAATATCAGGCTCAGTGATTCATGTGGATCATTACGGTAATTTAATTACAAACATCGAATACCGGGACTTTGAAATTTTGAGTAAAAACAAGAAATATAAAATTAACTACGGTCGTACATTTGCCGATGAGATCCATTCCTACCAGGCCAGTGTTGTGCAAGGTGAGTCATTTCATATTTTTAATAGCCTGGGATTGCTGGAAATTGGCATCAATATGGGCAATGGATCGGAGTTGTTAGGATTGGAGTATGATAGCCCGGTCCATATTATATTTGAAGATTAGTATTCATCTTGCTTCACCGAGCATAAAGCCAGAAAACAAAGCAACTATGTTAGTAAGAATTGTTAGGATGACATTTAAAAGAAATCATATGGATGATTTTTTAAAATTGTTTCAACGCATCAGCCCCAATATCCGCAATTTTAAGGGATGCAATCACCTGGAACTATTACGGGATTACAACCAGGAAAACATCTTTGTCACCTACAGCTATTGGCAAGACGAAGAGGCACTCAATAATTACCGTTCCTCCCTACTTTTCAAGGAAAGCTGGGCAGCTACAAAGGTTTTATTTGAGGAAAAACCACAGGTTTTCTCTTTTAAGCGTTTTCTGGTGGTATAGGTATTTTTTAATACTTGCATTGGCCTAAACCAAGAGTATGAGCCCTGTTCCGGCAGGTGATTGCAGCCATGAAATAAAAATTTGTAAAATATTAAATCATTCAACATATTTGCATCCCGTTTGAGCACATGCCCAGGTGGCGGAATTGGTAGACGCGTTGGTCTCAAACACCAATGGCCGCAAGGCCGTGCCGGTTCGACTCCGGCCCTGGGTACGAAACAGTTTTGAGTGTGAGTAGTGAGCAAGAGCGAACTATTCGCACGGAAAACTGATCTCTCTCAATACTTGCACCCTCGCTGATAAAAATGAAACACTAAAACTGATTTCTTTTCAGTCACCGAAGTTTCAACATAGGTGACAAGACTTGCACTTCCGCACTTCCAAGACGCTGGGACTAATTTTTGTAAAAAATAAGCAGAATATTTTGTTCATTTATATCTCAATTGACATCAAATGAATCAAAAAACAACGCTTAGTGCATCTTTGCACAGTATTGAGCTTTTAAAAAGTGAAGATTTTTTCCTTAAATATGGAAAACCCTGTACTAAAATTGGCAAGCTTAAAAAGGGCGTTATGCGAGGTTTTGTATATAACAAAGACGGCGATGAGATAACGACTCATTTTTACCAGGAAAGGGACATGGTAGTTGGTAGTTACATTCCAGATGTAAATATATCAATGAGCATTCAGGCATTGGAGGATTGTGAAATTTCAGTTGCCAATTATTCGGAAGTAATGTCCCATGTCAACAAGGACCCTGAAATTACGGAAATCATTACCCGGGAATTTCAGAAACTAAATAAGCAGTTACAATCAAGGTTAGTGTCTTTGCTAAATCTGAATTCTTTAGAGAAATACAAACTCTTTTTAAAAGATTATCCTGGTTTGTTAAACCGAATTCCTCATTATTATATAGCGCAGTACCTGGGAATTACACCTACCCAATTAAGCCGGGCCCGAAAACGGTTTTCTCAACAATTGTAAATGAGAAAAAAATAGTTTGTCTGTTGCTTTGTATTCAAACTAAATAAAGTCTTATGAATACGATATTATCAGACAAAAAAGTCAAAGAAATGCAAGCGCAGGGTCCCAATTACTTGCGTAAAGTAATTACATATAGTCACACGTTTCAGACGACCCCTGACAAATTATTTCCATTACTATGCCCCACCACCGAGTTTGATTGGATGGACGGATGGCATTGTGAGCTGATATACTCACAATCACTATACCATGAATATAATTCCATCTTCAGAACAAACTACTTCAATATGGAGGAGACGTGGGTGGTATCGCATTTTGAACCCAACAGAATTATAGAATTTGTTCGGGTGTCTGAGCATGTGTCTATAAAAGTAGATGCCCGGATATGCGATAATCTCGATGGGACTTGCACAGGAAACTGGATAATTTATGCCACTGCATTAACCTCTCAGGGAAATGAAGCCCTCAAAAACATGGATCCCAGAGATGAGCCGATAGGGATCTTAATTGACGCCCTGGATTATTATATCAATAATGATAAAATTAAGCCACTACCGGAGGGAATTTTCAACAAAAAATATTGATAAATAAATAAAGCCGCAGCCATTAATCCTGCTGGGGCTTTTTAATTTTTTGTAGCCTTAAACAAGATCACAATACAATGGAAAAACATTTTGAATTAACAGACTCGGAATTCGAGCAACAATTTATAGCTTGTAAACTTGACCCTTCAATTTTTAGTCATGAAGCTCACCTAAGACTTGCCTGGATTAACATTAAAAAGTATGGAATACAGAAAGCTGAAAAAAATGTTCAGGTTCAGCTGGAAAATTTTGTGAAATACCACGGCGCAAATGACAAATACAATAAAACACTGACCATAGCGGCAGTAAAGATTGTCAATCACTTTGTAAAACAATTTAATGCCAATAGCTTCTTTGATTTTATTTTAAAGTTTAACAGGCTGAAAACAGATTTTAAAGGTTTAATAACATCACATTATAGCCTTGATATTTTTAATTCCAAAAAGGCAAAAACAGATTATGTAGAACCGGATTTATTACCATTTGAATAAAGGGTAAAACTCAATAAGTATTTGTAAACACCTTTCAAAATCAAGGGGACAGCACCATCCTTCTGGAAACGGCTGAGGCCTGCCAAATACCCAGAGCCCCATTACTGATATTGGAACGAGGAGATGCAGGCGCCGGGCTGAATGCACCACCGTCGCTTCTGATTTGACGCTGAAGATCTTCATAATAATTAAAAATACCCTCTTCCAGTGCATAGTTATAAATGGCCGTAGAATCTCCCAAAAATGGATCCAACCCTTGTCCTTCCACCAGGGCGGCATCTAAGCTCAAACTTTCTACTCTTGCGCCTAGAAATTCGTCATCAAGTATAATGACATCATCGAATATTAATGCCAAAAGATTAAAACTTTCAGTATATAGTGTGCCATTCGTAACACCCCAATAAGCAAAACGATAAAAGTTCACCTCATTCTGTGGTTCATCAAAAGAAATAACAGGTACCGGATAAGGTTCCGGCTGGCCGCTCGTCAATATTTTCATATCAAAATCAACTTGATCGATGACGGGCGGCACAGCAGGCATTGTCGAGACGGCGGTATATTCTTTGCCTTCGTACAAAACTGTCAGCATATAGGTATTCCCCGGTTTTCCCAGCATATCGGTGGTGGTCTCGTAAAACCCAAATTCTCCCCAGGTATCGGCCTGAGCCGCATTGTTATATTGCAATGGACTGAGTGTCATCGTATCCAAATTTCCTTCACTGTCCGTAATGATGACAATGGCATCGGTAACCGGTTGATGCACTATCCTGTCTTCCTTGGAAGTCAGTGTACTGCTGCCATTGATATCGAACTGGTTAAAATCCGTCAATGTACTGTTACTTTTCGTAATACGGACATAGTAGGGCCCTGCTTCGTTAGTAATAAGGCCATTGATGGCAAGTACCGGTCCACTCGCAAATACATCGTCTGCCACCTCTTCGACACATCCCCAAAATGCCATTGATATTAAGATTACTGCGGGTATGCATACCCTGTTTATTTTTAGCTTTATCATTTTTCTTAAAATTTAAAATTGTAGTTAACAGAAGGCATTAGCCCAAACAGATAGGACTTAAAAACTTGTGTTCTGGCATTTTCCTGATGGTTGACATAAAAGGAGAAATAATTTCTGCGGTCATAAACATTTGTTATACCCAACACGAGTTCACTTTGCCACCTGCCTTTTGACCGGAATTTATAGGTCCCAGAAATATTTAACTGGTGATACGCCGGAAGCTGGTATGCATTGCGTTCAGAGTAGTAATTGTACGGGCGCCCGGCTGAATTGTAAAACCCCAGGGGCACCGTAATTCCGCCTCCTGAGATATAAGCAAAATTGGCTGCTAATTGCCATTTTTTATTCAATTCATAAGTGACCACCATTGACAGGTTATGTCGTTTGTCATACCGGGGTGCGTAGCTCTTATCCCGATTCACTCCGTCAATTTGTTGTGTTACCCGCGACAGTGTATAGCTGGTCCATCCATTCCAGCGGCCCTTTCTTTTTTCCAGCAGGAACTCAACACCATACGCCTCGCCGGTACCCGTTCTTATCTGGGTCTCAACGTTATTGTTCAGAAACAGGTCTGCATTGTCCTTGTAGTCAATGACATTGTTGAAGTGCTTATAGTAAGCTTCGGCAGAAAACCGGAATGTATGGTCCTTCAAATTCCTGAAATATCCCACAGCAATCTGGTCCGCCTCCCGGGGCCTGATGTTATTGTCTACAGGCAGCCAGACATCAGTGGGCAAACCAACTGATGAATTGGTCACAAGGTGCAAATACTGGTATGTCCGGTTATACGAAGCTTTCACCGAGTTCTTGTCATCAATGACATAAGTAAGGCTGGCCCTGGGAGCCAGCCGAAAATCTTCGGTCATCACTTCACCCTTGTCAAATGTTTCTGTGTTTAAGAGGGTCTCTCCGTCATCGTCAAAGTAGTATTTTGTGCCTTCACCAATATTATGAAAGCCGGAAATCCGTAAACCGTAATTAGCCAGGATTCGGGCACTGACCCTGTGCTCATGACTTACATAAAGCGCACTTTCAATGGCCTGCCTGGGATCTAAATCAAAGGGCTCAATGATTGAATTTTCATTATTAGGCTTAATACTGCCCGGAGCAAAATCATGATCCGTTACAGCCAGTCCGAAGTTCAGTTCATGTTTTGGCGAGATGAAGTAATCAAAATCAAGCTTAGCGCCCCGCTGTTGAAAATTTGCGGTCCATTTATAATTTCGGATATCATTATTTTCAATGTAGGCATAATCAAAATCACTGTAAACAAAAGTGAGATTTCCAAACAATTTGGGACCAAATGATCTGTTCCAGCGTACCGTGGCCGTCTGATTTCCCCAGTCCAGTGTGTTATCGGCAAATACCACATCATTCTTAAAATGATCGTCACCGGTATAGGTGGAAAAATAAAGATGGTCTTTATCGCTTAATTTGATGTTTACCTTGGCGTTAAGATCATAGAAGTCGATTTCAGCACTTTGATCATAGCTACTCACACCAGCCCATTTTGCCAGTTTTTTGGCGGTTTGCCCGACATAACCGTATCTGCCTGACAACAGCACGGATACATTTTTGCCAATGGGACTCTCTACGGTCAAGCGACTTCCAACCAAACCTACCGACCCCGTGATGGCCAATGCCTTGTCATTCCCTTCTTTCATCTTAATGTCCACCACAGAAGACAGTCGTCCGCCGTAACGGGCCGGAATACCGCCCTTATAGACCTGTACATCCTTGATCACATCTGGGTTGAATACTGAAAATATCCCCACGGCGTGTGAGGGGTTGTAGACCAGCGCTTCGTCCAGCAGGATCAGGTTCTGATCGTAACTTCCGCCCCGCACTGAAAATCCGGTAGTCCCCTCGTTGGCGGATTGAATCCCAGGAAGAAACTGGATACCCTTCAACACATCCACCTCTCCACCCAATACCGGCATGGATCTGAGCTGTTGCATTTCTATCCTATGGCTACTCAACCGGGTATTAATAATGTTTTCATTCTCCTTTTCTGCCAAAACCACGATCTCATCAAGGCGTTCTGTGCGCTCGGGTAGTTCAATATCCATAGATAGATTGGCAACGATCTTTACCGTTTGCTCCAGGGCCTGATAACCCACAAATGAATATACAAGTGTATACTCCCCCGGCGGGACGGTAATGGAATAGAAACCGTAGGCATTGGCAGCAACACCCGCCTGTAGCTCTCTGATGTAAACTGTGGCCCCCGGCAGGTACTCGCCGTCTGCAGCACTTTTAATTTTCCCGTTGAGCGTTGCTTTTGGGGATGGATTCTTCGGGTAAATAACAATTTGCTTTCCGAGAGACCGGAATTGGATCCCGGACCCTTCGAAAAGTAACTCCAATAATCTTCTTACAGAGATCTTTCCGGGTTCAATTCTAACCCTTTTGGCAGGTATATTCCGTTCATCATATGAAAAATTAAGATTTTCCGATTTCTCCAGATCCCTGAGAAACTCGAGAATAGTTCCCTCGGTTCTTTGTATTTGAATCTCACGGTCCAGTATGTCTGTATTTTGCTGCGCGTTCGTTCCGTAGGGCAACATCAAAATTGATAAAATGCTATAAATACATGCTCTTTTCATGTCAGTGCATATTTTATTCTAATAATGTAATGATTAAAGTTGACTGAGAAGGTCAATTTACTTTGTGCTAACAGCGATATGGTCTTCACGGGACTCAAACTGCAGTCCCAATGAAACTTCCATCACCAATAATATCTCCTCAAGCGGCTGATTATCGAAACTTGCGTTGAAACGATACCCGTCCGATATCTCCGCCGGGAGCTCAAAATTAATATTAAAGTAATCCTCTAATGTGAAAAGCGTCGATTGTAAAGAGTTGTTCTTAAAGATCAGTTGGCCTGTTTTCCAAGCCAGGAAATTCAGGTTTTGATTGTCGGTTTTAGTGATCTTTTTCCCTTTTTTTTCAAATTCAGCCACCTCGCCCTTGATCAGCTCCACCCGGTTGACAGCATCATTTTGATCGTACACAGCTACCTTGCCAGAAGTTACCGTAACCAGTTGCTTACCTTCAGTGGTGCGGCTATCAACGTTGAATGAAGTGCCTAACACCTGCACTGCCATATCCCCGGAATGAATGATGAATGGCCTCGTGGGATCCTTTGCCACTTCAAAATACGCTTCTCCTTTTAAGTAAACCACGCGTTCTGCTGTGTTGAAATCGTTGTTGTAGCCCAGCGAACTCAGTTTGTTTAGCCAAATCTTTGTGCCATCAGCCAGCAACACTTCCCGCTTCCCCATCTCATTGGTTTGAACAAAGTGTTCTGGCTGCTTTTGAGTGTTAAAATAGGTGTTAACACCATACCCTATCGCTAAACCCACTATCAATACAGCCGCAATCTTTCGGAGTAGTGGAAAGAGGGTTATATGCCTCACGGGGGAAACATCGGTAGTAGTATCATTGGTTTTGACAATGGTCTCACTTCGTACCTTCTGCCATGATCTCTCTATTTCTTCTGATGAAAACGCCTGTGAGGGAAGGTCCTGCTGCTCCCACGCCTGTTTTAACGCCTGAAAACTGGCATGATTTTCATCCGACGCCTCAATCCACCTGGATACTCTTTCAGCTTCAGGGGCATCCAGCCTGTCGGACAGGTATTTTATTAGTACATCAATGCTTATCTTGTCATTCATGGTTATGGCTTTATTATAAATATTGGCCTCTACTCATCATGACAAAAAACAGGTGTGCCACCCTAAAAATAAAATGCACTTTTTTTAAAAAGTATTATAAAGTATTGATAAACAGGATTTTATAAATTGAAAAAGCAATCACTATAACAGGTAGGTGCCAATACTTTTGCAGGTCTTCCCGGATTTGTTTTAAAGCCGCAGAGATATGGAATTCAACTGTCTTTATAGATACCGACATCTTCTCACTGATTTCCTTGTAGCTTAGCTCATTTTCCCGACTGAGGTTAAAGAATATGCGGGTCTTCTCATTTAACCCGGCAATGGATTGTTGCAAGATCTTAGCGAGATCGTTTTCATGCAGCATATCATCCACTTTGATATCAGAAACCGTCATACTTTCTCCAAGTTCTATTGGTTCGGTATGCTGATGGTATTTACTTTTCAAATAATTAATACATCTGTTTCTGGTGGCCGTGAATAAATACGAGGTGACGGATGTTGTAATTTTAAGCGATTTACGCCGGTCCCAAATAGTAATAAAACACTCCTGCACAACCTCCTTAGCCAGCTCCCTATCGTTCAGAAAGCGAATAGCATAGTTAACCAGAGGAGGGAAAAATGTTTTAAACAAATATTCAAAAACTTCCTCCTTATCATGTTTTAAAGCATCCTCTATTTCCTTGTCGCTGTAGCGTAAAAGTATTTTTCTGTTCATGGGAAGCAAAAAGTGGTACCCCGGTCTATCGGCTGCATTTTAATAAACAAGATGGACAAATCATAAGAAAAGTTCGGTGGTATATTAAATACAGGCTTTTATGCAGAATGCCCCGATGAAAAACTAAAAACTTTTTGCAGTTCTCAGTATTATTTATAATTTTGTATAATATACAATGTATAAGTTATGAAAAACAAAGGATTAGGTGAATTTGAGGAACTGGTACTGCTGGCAGTTTGTATTCTGGACAAAGAAGCATATGGTCTATCGGTAAAAAGAGAGGTCGAAAAACACTCGGGACGATCGATCTTGTTAGGTGCGGTACACATTACACTTTATCGTTTACAGGACAAGGGATTACTTCGATCTGAAATGGGTGGCAATACTGAAAAGCGCGGAGACCGCAGAAAACGATTATTTACGATTACCGACGCTGGAATGAGGCAGCTACGTGCCGCACAGGAAGTGCGCCGAAAAATGTGGCAATTAATTCCGCAATTGAAATTGGGTTTGTAGGGTGAAAAAACAAAAAAACAAACCGCCCCCCCTGGCCAACTGGCTCGCTTCAAAATTCATTAATGAAGCGCTGCTGGAAGAATTCTTCGGTGACCTCAAAGAAATATATGAGGAAAGAATAGTGACAAAAGGAAAGTTCTACGCCAAGTGCATGTACTGGATCGATACACTGCATTTATTGATGGGATTTACTTCTTTCAAACTATTCAAAACTCAAAATAATCCTGCTATGATGTACAAACATTACTTAACCATCTCCATCCGAAACCTCGCCCGAAGCAAAGTTTACTCCCTCATTAGTGTTTTGAGCCTGGCCATGGGCATGGGGGTTTGTCTAACCATAGGTCAATACATCTATTTCGAATTGAGTTTTGATAAGTTTCATGATAATGATCAAAATACCTATCGTATCATCCAGGAGATAAATTCGAACGAAAAATTTATAGGGGGAGTAAATGTCCCTTTTGCCCTGGGGCCGGCAGGAAAAGAATCCATTCCCGAAATAAAGGAATATGTCCGAATAGAGACATCAAATTATACCACCATAATAACTAATCCTGAAAAAAATGAGTTTTTCAAAGAGCTCCCTCATGATATAATGTATGTGGACCCGTCTTTTTTTAAAGTATTTAATTTTCCCTTTAAATCGGGCAGCAAGGAAACGGTATTCAAGGACAAATTCAGCGTTTTAATCACTGAAAAAACTGCGCAAAAATATTTTGGCGCTGACAATCCAATAGGTAAAACATTGAAGTTAGGAGGGGGTTATTCGCTAGGAGATTACATTGTTAGCGGCGTATTAAAGAATCCATCGATCAATAGTCATTTGCAATTTGAATTTCTATTTCCGTTAGAAAGTGTTTTGGAGTCTAGATCTCGCATGAATCATGACATTTGGGACGTGAAAGGCACGACTTATCTGATCCTTGATGAATCTGCTAACCCCAACTTGGCAGGTGACAAATTAGACCAACTCATGGTCAAACACCGGGCGGAAAGGAATCCTCGTTCAAATATTACGCTGGAAAAGCTTAGACTTCAACCCATTACCGATATTCATTTGAAATCCGACGGTTATTGGCAGGGAAACTTTGTAATCAATAGCGGAAATAGGGAAAACCTTCGGATTTTTTCCATCATTGCTTTGTTCATTCTGATTATCGCCTGGGTCAATTATATCAACCTGTCCACTGCCCGCTCCCTGCAAAGGGCCAAAGAAGTGGGTATCCGCAAATCAATCGGAGCCTATAGAAAACAGTTGATCAGCCAATTTCTATTGGAATCGGTGTTGGTCAATCTACTCGCAGCTATCCTGGCAATCGGTACGGCCTCTTTAACCTTACCCATTTTGAGTAATATTATCGGCCAGGAATTGGCATTAGATATGCTGCAGGTCCCTTTGTTTTGGGCTTGGTTTCTGGGGGTGGTCTTCGTGGGTTCCCTGCTCTCCGGTTTATATCCCGCCTTTATTTTATCGGCCTTTAAACCCGTCAGTATGCTTGGTTCAAATAAGACTGCACGACCCGGAAAGCTCAATTTGCGCCGAGGGCTGATCACATTTCAATTCCTGATCTCATTACTGCTGATCGCAGCCACCTACTTGGTATATAAACAAATTACCTTCATGAAAAACCAGGAATTAGGGATAGACATGGAAAAAATACTGGTGTTGGATAGCCCGGGTCGAGGATTGGATAGTTCCCGGGTCGAAACCTTCAGAACCGAGGTGACAAGGCATCATGCCATCGCCACTATGGCTACTTCGGGAAAAATACCTGGGAAAGGGGCCGGAGGGCCTTCCCTGAGGAAACGGGGAGCACAGGTCAGCGTAGATCAACGGGCCAATTTTGTTAAAGTCGACGCTCATTTTGCAGAGACCTATGATTTTGACTTCCTGGCAGGAGGTTCATTTACCCCCGATATGGCACCAGACTTCTCAACACCTATGGGTAAACGCATGCACTACACCATTGTGAATGAAGAGACGGTCCGTGTCCTTGGATTTGATTCGCCCCAGGAAGCCCTGCATGAAATATTCGTGAGTGGGGATGGACCAGACACAGGTAACCACAGGCAATACAGGATAACAGGAGTGGTTAAAAATTTTCACTGGAGTTCACTTAGGGATGCCAAGGCCCCATATGTATTTGCCTTTTTCCCGATGCAGGGTGATTATTTATCCATTAAAATGAATATATCCAATATTCTGGAATCACTGGACTATGTTGAGAAAACCTATCAGTCCATTTTTCCTGGTTATCAGTTTAATTACTTTTTCCTGGACGATCACTTTAACCGGCAGTACCAGGCCGAAATGCAGTTTGGGAATCTGTTTTTAGCCTTCACCGTGCTGGCCATCTTTATTGCCTGCATAGGGCTATTCGCATTGATCTCCTATTCCGCTACCTTAAGGATCAAGGAATTTGGGATCAGGAAGGTTCTTGGAGCCGGGATAGGCAACATTATGATGCTCCTATCTAAAGAATTTCTTGTCCTTATTTCCATTGCAGCTACTTTGGCCATTCCGACGACCCTGTATTACGGTAGTGCCTGGCTTGAGAATTACGCTTTTAGAATAGACATTGGATTTGATGTCTTCATCATTCCAGGGTTAGTCTTGTTCCTTAGCGCTCTTTTAACGGTGAGTCATCGAACCTATTCCACCGCTAAGGCAAACCCTGTAGATTCTTTGAGAACAGAATAATAATGCCATGAAAGAACAAAAAAATTCCAAACCACCAGCACTGGCCAACTGGCTCGTATCAAAATTTATAAATGAGGCGCTGCTGGAGGAATTTTTTGGCGATCTCAAAGAAATATATGAAGACAGAATCACTACAAAAGGAAAATTCTACGCCAAGTGCATGTACTGGGTCGATACGCTGCATTTATTGATGGGATTTACTTCTTTCAACCTGTTCAAAACTCAAAGTAACCCCACCATCATGTACAAACATTATTTACTTATTTCAGGCCGCAACCTCCTGCGAAACAAGGTTTATTCAATTATTAATGTATTGGGTTTGGCAGTAGGTATGGGCGTTTGTCTGACGATCAGTCAATACGTCTATTTTGAGTTGAGTTTTGACAGGTTTCATGATAATTATCAAAATACTTATCGTATTCTCATTGATAAAACCCAAAAAGGTGGAGATCGCATATATGCATCTACCACTTATGGGATTGGGCCAAGTGCAAAAGAAACAATTCCTGAAATCAAGGAATATGTACGACGCACGGGTAGTGGTAAAACGGTTGTAGCTAATCCTGATAATAATGACCCTTTCTACAATGATAGTCTTCATGTGATTTCTGTGGATGCCTCATTTCTGCAGGTATTCAATTTTCCTCTTAAACTAGGTAATAAAGAATCAGTATTTGATAAGAAGTCTAATATTGTAATCACGGGGAAAGCAGCCAGGAAATATTTTGGCGCCGACAATCCAATTGGCAAAACATTGATAGTTGGCGGCCAAGAGAAAGAAAATTTCACGGTTAGTGGTGTATTTGAGGAGCTGCCCATCAATAGTCATTTACAATTTGAAGCTTTGGTCTCTATGGGAAACGAACTAGGGCCTGCCGTTGACTCCTACAAAAATAGAGAAGCATGGGAACGGGAAAGTTATGTCACCTATATTACCCTGGAGGAATCTGCAGATCTGGAGGTTGTACATAAAAAGTTAGACCAACTCATCGCCCGGCACAGAGGCCCTGAGAACGCCGATAATGCCTTATTACAACCCGTAGCAGACATTCATTTGAAAACCGGTTCGCTTGCGGATGATTATTTGGAAGGCACCAATGGAAATATTCAGAACGTACAATTTTTTTCGATTGTTGCCATTTTCACCTTATTTATAGCTTGGGTTAATTATATCAACCTTTCAACCGCCCGTTCCATACACAGGGCAAAGGAAGTCGGTGTTCGCAAATCAATCGGGGCATTCAGGAAACAGTTGATTAGTCAGTTTATGATGGAATCGGTGTCGATTAATCTAGTAGCTGCGATCCTGTCCCTGGGCATAGCCTTTTCGGCATTACCTGTCTTAAGTAGTATTATAGGGAGAGAATTGCCATTTAGCTTTTTACAAGTCCCAATGTTTTGGGTGTGTTTTCTGGTGGTCATTCTCTCAGGTGCGTTGCTCTCAGGGTTATATCCTGCTTTTGTCTTATCAGCCTTTAAACCAATTAGTATGCTCGGCTCCAACATGATAACCCAGCCTGGAAAGGTCAACATGCGTAGAGGGCTAATCGTATTTCAGTTCCTGACATCATTGCTTCTTATAGCAGGTACTTATTTGGTATACAAACAAATAACGTTCATGAAGAGCCAGGAATTAGGAGTAGACATGGAAAAAATACTCGTTTTGAGAGGCCCAAGGCCAATTTTAGATAGCACGGAAAGAGCAAATCTTAGATCCACTTTGCAGACTTTCAAAACTGAGGTGGCTCGTCATCATTCGATCTCTTCGGTAGCATGTTCAGAGTCGGTGCCGGCAGTGGGTCACTATAGGGAAGATGGCTTTCGAAAATTAGATGAGCCTGTAAGTGCCAATCAATATGGCCGGATCGTTGACGGTGATTTAGATTTTCCCCGTATCTATGATTTTGAATTAATAGCAGGAAGTTCGTTTACACAAGAAATGTCAAATTGGAACGGCTATGTAATTATTAATGAAGAGGCCGTTCGAATCTTTGGGTTCAATTCGCCGGAAGAGGCCATTCAAAAAACAATAATCAGGGTGAGAGACATTGATGTCGTAAGACCTTATAAGGTAATAGGGGTCGTCAAAAATTTCCATTGGCATTCGTTGAGAGATGCTCATATGCCGTATCTATTTTGCTTTTCACCAAATGCTGATAATTACATCTCTCTAACAATGAATTTATCCAATATTCAGGAATCACTCGCATACATTGAGAAAACTTATAAATCAGTTTTTCCAGGCAAAGCATTCAGGTACTTTTTCCTGGAAGATGCATTCAACAGGCAGTATCAAGCCGATGTACAATTTGGTAACTTGTTCTTGACCTTTACCTTGCTGGCCATCTTTATTGCCTGTGTAGGACTTTTCGCATTGGTCTCCTATTCCGCTACACTAAGGATCAAGGAATTTGGCATCAGGAAGGTTTTTGGAGCCGGTATAAGCAACATTATGATGCTACTATCAAGGGAATATATTATTCTCCTGTTAATTGCTGCGGTAATGGCCATTCCCGCGATCATACATTACGGCGGATCGTGGCTTGAGAATTACGCTTTTAGAATAGACATTGGATTCGATGTCTTTATAATCCCTACGCTATTTTTGGTGCTTATTTCTTTTTTAACAGTGGGTTATCGAACCTATTCCACAGCTAAAGCAAGCCCTGTAGAATCTTTGCGAAAAGAATAATCACACTGGATTTAGATACATACAACCAACGATATATAGCATTAAAGCAAAAAAACCGGATGATCTTAAGCTAAGAGGTTGCCTCGTCTATCGCTTCCAAACACATTTGCAAATGGTATGCTTATTAGATAACTTAAACATTAACCCAGCAATGTTACTATGAAAAAAACATTATCTGCTTTCTTTTTCTTTTCCTCGTTAATAGCCTTTGCCCAGGAGACAAAAATCCCCTACGGCTACAATGATGAAGCCGGCAAATATTTCGATGCGGGCGGGGTAAAGCTTTATTATGAAATCTATGGAAAAGGCACGCCTGTTCTGATGTTACATGGCGGTGTCTACGGCTATATTGATGAATACGAGTTTCTGATCCCTAAACTGGCTCAAAGCCACCAGGTCATTTGCCTGGCCACCCGCGGTCATGTCAAATCTGAAATTGGCAATGAGCCCAATACCTACAAACAAAGGGCTACAGACGCCTACAAACTTGTTCAACATTTGGAACTGGACAGTGTGACAGTAATTGGTTTCAGCGATGGTGGCCACGCTGCCTTGAAAATGGCCGCCTTGTATCCGCAGTCGGTGCGCAGACTGGTGGTCATGGGTGCTGGATTTCACCAGCCAGGCGCAAGAACCGAGACTTTCAACTATACCCCAGAGGAACTTATGAAAGGGAGCAAAGAATATTTTACGAAGCGATTGAAGCACATGCCCGAGCCGGAACGGTGGGGAGAAGCACTTGCCATGGTAAGCAAAATGTACAATGAAGACTCCCCTACTAAAGAGGACCTGGAAAGTATTGAATGTCCGGTGCTCATGATGAGCGGCGATAAGGATGGGTATTCCGATGTGGCTTCAGTAGTCAGCGCATACGAACTGATCAAACAGGCGAGCCTCTCTATTATCCCAGCCTGTGGACACGTTATATTTTACTGCAATTTTCCGGCAGTCTGGGAGTCCATGAAAGGGTTTGTGAAGTAGATTAAAGCCAATCCCATTCAAAAAACCCATACCACCCAGCTTTATTTGTCTTCCTTACGCCAACTTACTCAGCCTGCTGGCTTTCAATCTCCGCGAGATTGGTATTCAAGAGGGCACTAATTATTTCATCGAGGTCTTGTTTCGGGCCGGTAAAATGATAAGTGCGATGAAAGTGCGTCATACTTTGTCCCGGTGCCAGGGCCGCTGCCGGCGAAGAGCTTTCCAATTCATAAAAAGGCCCCAACTGATTGCCACCTTCCAAAGGACCATCGTTGTAGGAATTAAATACATCTCCGGCAAAAGGCTCCTCCTGCATTTCCCAGGCTGAGTTGACATAATCTATGTTATCTTCAGGAATGGTAAACTGCGCAATAGTCAACACACCATTTTTGGCATCATAGCTTCCGGCTATTGGTAAACTTCTCTGAGGAGAGAGCCCTATTTTGCTTCTCTTAAGACCATCAGCTTTAAAAAACAGCACACTGTCTTTAACCACCAGCCGGTCTGAGGGCACCTTGCCAAAATAATCATCCGTTACAATTTTACCAAGGGCTTCGTCGTTACCGGATCTAAATGGTACAATCACCCAGGTTTGTTCGCTGGATATCAACATGCTAAGAATCCAGATGCTGGGCATACCACTGGTTTTGTCCCAATTATTATCTCCCTTATTTGTGAGCGTATTTTCACTTTCAAACCCCACGGATTTAACTGCATCCGAAAGCGGCGTGCCCAATGATTTTTCTATTTCCTCCTTACTTAACAGACTGATGTTTCTGGCTACATCAAATTCAAAAACAGTTCCTGAATAGTTTGTGAGACGCATTGCCTTTTGAAATAATGCTTTTTTACCATCACTGTTTATCAAATTGAAAGGTTCCGTATCAATTTCCTTCGGTACCCGCCAGTTCTCAAAGTCAAACGGTTTATCCTGATCAAAATACAAGGAAAACTGTCCCCCTTCGGGACCAACCCAAAAACGTTCTTCTCCGCCAATGGGGTTAAATTGACGGCTCGACTTTCCAGCAGCGATGTAATCATGGTTGATCCACCCGAAACTTTGCCCATCTGAACCGTTAGCCGTGCTGGTCATTACTCTTCCCTGCAATGAAGGCACCACAACTGCGCTGGCTTCACCGTCTTCCAGTAGGACTAAATCCTGATAGTATTTTTTAAGAAAATCAAGATCATAGCCAAACGTTCCTTTTTCATGAACTTTTGCCTGCTCACTTGTATCTTCTTTTTGGGGGCTTGAACAGCTTTGAATGGCGGTCAATATCACCATAGTCAAAAATAACACTGACAAAGTTTTATGGTTCATAAACTTAATTGTTGGATTTTAAGAGTTGATAAATATCTTTTTTCGAAAGGCCTTAACGTTTCAAAGCCCCGAAAAACAAAACAGTTGATAATTTGTCATAAAAACCAGACCTTTCCAAATCAATCGGCGTATTTACGTCAAACTTAACCCTCCGGATTTCAGAGGTTGCCATGATACAAGTACCGCTATCCGCCTGAAAATATGCACGATCACATGCTTTTTTTACTCAAAATGCCAATGCTTCGGCTGCGCTGACCTTCATTCATCAGGAACAGGTTCTCCACCCCGCCGCCGGCCAATATTGAGTTTTTAAGCATTAAAAGGGATAAAGTATTCGAGAAAAACGAATTTTATCCGCAATTAGAATATATACAGATAAAAAAAGATAATTTTACCTGAAAGTTTAAGGTTACAAATCTTTTATTCATCGCGACTAATAAATGATACCGCATGCAGGTTTCTGGTAAATTAACCAATGAAGATTTGATATTGGCCATCAAATCTGGTACTAACATAGACGAGGCAATAAGTTTTATATATAAAAATTATTATAGCCTGCTGGAAAACATAGTACTTTCCAATAATGGCAATAAAGCTGATGCCGAAGATATTATTCAGGAAGTCCTGGTTGTTTTTATCGAAATGGTGAATAAAGATAAATACAGGGCAGAGGCCAGTGTGAAATCGTTCTTGTACACATTAACCAGGAATCTGTGGATAAGTGAACTGAGAAAAAAAAGCAGCGCTCAAAAAAGGAATACTTCTTACGAAGACTCCAGAGAGCTGATAGAAAGGGATATTTCGGATTATCTTGTGTATCACGAAAGTCGAAAACTGGTGATGACGTTATTTGAGAAATTAGGAGAAAAATGTAACAAAATACTAACTTATTTCTATTACGATAACTTTTCCATGAAAGAGATATTACAAAAAGTAGATTATGAAAGTGAGCAAGTGCTCAGAAATAAAAAATACAAATGTCTCAAGGGGTTAATTAACATGGTTAACAGTTCACCGGGAATTAAAGAAAACCTTAAAACAGCTTTACAAAATGGAAAATGAAAACAATTACAAAGAACTCGAACTCCTCGATAAATACCTGGATGGAAAACTCACAAACGAGGAGAGAAAAGACCTTGAGCTCAGAATAACAGAAGATGAAGTGCTTAAAGGTGAGCTGGAGGTGTTACAGATTTCAAGAGATGCCATCAGAGCAGTAGGGATAAAAAACAATGTAAAAAGATTGCATCAAGAACTTATCACTGAAATAAGGGGCGAGGAAAAGAAGGTAGTTCCTATTAACAGGAACAATCGGTTTATCAGATGGACAACAGGTGTTGCGGCCAGTTTGCTTTTAATCGTGGCCAGCTTCGTCGCTTATCAGTATGCAACGGTAGATCCGGATAAAATATACGCACAACAATTTCTTTCCTACGAGCTACCAGTAACCCGAAGTTCCGAGACGACCATGAGTGTTATTGACGCCTCCTACCTATCAGGTGACTATACCCAGGTTATTCAGCATTTCAACACATCGGCACAAAAAAGTAACAGAGATTATTTTCTCGCTGCCATGTCATATCTGTACACAGAAGAATTTGACAAAGCCGTTGCATTATTTCAGATCCTTGTTGATAAAAACAATAATGCGCCGGGTGAAAAGTATTTTGAGCAGGAAACGGATTTCTACCTGGCCCTGGCTTACCTGAAAGTCGACGAAATCGCCAAATGCAAGGAGCTTTTTGCCAAGATTAAGGCTAATTCAAAACATCTTTATCATCAAAATATTACTCGCAAAGATATATGGATGCTTGAGCTGATGGAATAATATTGGATGGCAGGCGTCTCCAATACTTCTTGGTGACAACAAGCTTCTTAATCCTCCAACACCTCCCCGCACCACGTCATCCCGAACAATGCGTTGGCCTTGGGGGTGGGTTGTGAAGGGATCCCTCGACGATAAGCCACTGAACCTTGCCGGACCACTGCGCCATACAAGCGTCCGGGCTGCTCTTTGCCAAAGTGCGGGGGAGAAAGCCAAAGGATTGCTTCTTCACTCGCGCACTCGTTCATCGCAATGACGGAGGGAGTGGATAGAATGGTGGTAAATAAGTATACAACACAAACACTACCGCCTCTCCTAACACCACGTCATCCCGAACAACGCATTGGCCAGTGTGCCAGTTGTAAAGGGATCCCTCAGCGATGAGTCACCGAACCTTGCCGGACCACTGCATCCTCGGAGCGTCTAAGCTGCCTACAGGCAAAGTATGGTAGGGAAAGCCTAGGGATTGCTTCTTCACTCGCGCACTCGTTCATCGCAATGACGGAGGGAGTGGATAGAATGGTGGTAAATAAGCATACGACAGCAAACACTACCACCTCTCCTAACACCACGTCATCCCGAACAATGCGTAGGCTAGTACGCCGGTTGTGAAGGGATCCCTCAGCGATGAGTCACCGAACCTTGCCGGACCACTGCATCCTCGGAGCGTCTAAGCTGCCTACAGGCAAAGTATGGTAGGGAAAGCCTAGGGATTGCTTCTTCACTCGCGCACTCGTTCATCGCAATGACGGAGGGAGTGGATAGAATGGTGGTAAATAAGTATACAACACAAACACTACCGCCTCTCCTAACACCACGTCATCCCGAACAACGCATTGGCCAGTGTGCCGGTTGTAAAGGGATCCCTCAGCGATGAGTCACCGAACCTTGCCGGACCACTGCATCCCCGGAGCGTCTAAGCTGCCTACAGGCAAAGTATGGTAGGGAAAGCCTAGGGATTGCTTCTTCACTCGCGCACTCGTTCATCGCAATGACGGAGGGAGTGGATAGAATGGTGGTAAATAAGCATAGGACAGCAAACACTACCACCTCTCCTAACACCACGTCATCCCGAACAATGCGTAGGCTAGTGCGCCGGTTGTGAAGGGATCCCTTATGAGTCACTGAACCTTGCCGGACCACTGCGCCACAAGACGTCAAGGCTACCTACTACTGGCAAAATATCGCAGCATAAGCAAGGGGATTGCTTCGAAACTAACACACAAAGCCAACGCTTTTCTCAATGACGAAGGGAATGGATAAGTCTGATAGGGCAAAGCATTATTCAGCACCTAATGCATTTGGTACTGGCCGGTCAATGCTAAAGCTGTGATCAATATCCAACATATTACCAGGGGGATCCTGATCTAAGATAATTATTGTTTTCTTTCCCCTCAGACCGTTGATAAGTTCAGCTACATAACGCCGTGAACTTTTGTCGAGGCCACTGAATGGTTCATCAATAATAATAATAGGTTTAGCTGTGAGTAAAGCCCGGGCATAGGCCAGTAATTTCTTTTGCCCTTTGGAAAGATTGGCGCCCAGATCTCCTATGCGGGTATCCAGGGTAAGCTGCAAGTGTTTGGGTGTATTTTTTTGAATGAGCTCCAGGACCCTCCCCGCCTCTGATCTTTTTTCAGACTTTCTGCTATAGCTGATCGCTTCAAACACGGTCCTCCCAAAGAAAGGCCAATCTTCCGGGACAAGGGAAATGGCTTTTCTTAAAGACTTTTTGTTTACAAGCCTGGTATCCTGATCGTCAAAAAAGATTTTGCCGGTGGTAGGTAAATACAATCCTGTAAACAATTTCAGCAGTGTAGTTTTACCAGCTCCCGTTCGCCCCTGAATACTGGTTATCTCGCCTGGTGAAATAACGAAGTCATCAAACAAAATCTTCTTATCAGCCCGGGAATATTGAAATGTCACACCTTGAAAAACAATTTTCCCATGTTTAAACCTGAATTTACCTGAAGGTTGTTTATGCTCTTGTGCGTAATTTAATACGATAAGCAGTTTTTTAAACGAAATGTTTCCCAGTTCCCAGACGGTATTCACCCTAAGCGCGCGTCTGAATACAGGCATGGCAGTAACCAGCAACAAAATTGCTGCCAGCAATGATCCGGCATCGATGCGGGCATCGCCGTACTCGTATTGATAGTAGGTATAATACAAAATGGCAAACAACATGACGTAAAGTAACCCGGGTATAACAGCCATAATAACACTATTGATCTGATGATAGCGAATACCCGCCCTATATACCTTTTCCGATTTCACCTTATACCTGTTCATTTCTGGGTAGAGGCGATTAAAGGCCTTAACTGAAAGTATACTGCGCAAAGTTGCATTGACAAACGATAGTAATCCCGATTTATAATTCCGTTGCGCCAGACTTTTGTCGTGCAAAGCCCTGTTCAGCAAAAACATCAAGCCGCCAAATACGGGGAAAAAGCCCATCATTACAAGCAGTAATCCGCCATCGAGAATACCGATGGTAATCAATACCAGCACCAACAAAAGCATATCCACTAAAAAGCCAATAAGCCCCCTGGTCACATAATTTTGTGTGCTTTTAAGATCACCGCTATGACGTAGCAGGTATTTACCGATACCTTTTTCATCGTAAACCTGCATCGGCATCTGCAGCTGGGCCAGGAAGAGTTTATTCCGTATAAATAACAGCATTTTTTCACCAATACTTCCCACCTGGTAACGGCGCAGAAAATCAAAAACGATCTTCAAAAGAACCAGGGTCATAAAAAATATCAGAAACCTGGGGGCGGTATCCCAAAACCATTCCGGTAAAAAATTAAGAATGCGCGAACGGTGAGTATTTAGTCCAAAAACAAGATTATAAAATTTACCGATGCTCACCGGAATGATAATGGTAAAAATATTGGAAATTAAGCTTACCAAAAAGGTGCATAAAATGGCAAGCTTATTTCCACTAAAAAAATCTGATAATATTTTATTTTTTGTTTGCACTTCAAGCAACATCTAATACGTGACGCTCCATTCCCATACCTGACTTTATGGCGGGAACGGTCTTTCCTTCAAATAAATGCACGATATCCGGAGAAGCTAAATGCTCTAAATTCAATAAGGGTAATTCCAGTTTGCCATTCACTTCTTCAACCAGCAAGGGACGTGTGTTAATCATACCACTTAATGCAAAAGGTGTCAGGCCTTTGCTTCTTAATGCCGCTACACCGTGCAAGGCGCTCAAACTATCACCGCAGGAAAACAGTACGTGATCCACGGTTGACTTAAAGGCTTCGTGGTCTATCAACATCTCGGTTTCACGCTGCAAAATACCATCGGCGATTTCAATGACTACATAGTCAGGGTTAACCTTTACCACACATCCCAACAAAGCTTCGTAGAGATCCATCAAGCTTTTTAGTGAACAAAGATAGGTGGAAGGGAAGCCAAATTCGGCAAAATCAACTGCAACATCAGCCCCGCAATCATAGGCCAGCATCTTGTCTTTGTTGAAAACCGTTCCTGTCAATTTAATGAAAGCCACCTTTTTACCGGCAGCCTTCAATCCCCGGCAAAGGTAGGCTGCCGAAGTGGTTTTCCCGCTATCCATACTTGAGCCAATGGAAAGAATGGTTTTGTGACGGCGTATTTTCCCAGCGTCGAATTTGGTAGGTTGCACATGATGATAAATGGAATTGAGGACTTTACCTTCTTCATCTGTTGCATACCCTACTAACCTGAGCTTTGTAGCACCGCGCAATTCAAGTTTGCTACACATGGATTTTACGATTCCTACCAGGCCTCCTTTACCGATCAATTCATATTGCTCGTGATAACCGACAGGCACATAACCCTCAAATTGGTTACTGGCGTACCTGTTTCCAAAGGTGGCCATGATTTTATCACCTTCAAAAATATGACAGTTTCTGCCTCTCTGATCCTGTATTGCACCTAAACTACATAGCTCCAAAACTTCAAAGATCGCCACATCGCCCGGCATGGGCTGATATGTTTTGATGATGGCCTCATTAATATGATAGTCTTTGATGTTTTTGCAGATAATGGATTTCTTAATACTTTTCATGGTTGTACTATTTAAAATTTTTTAAATCTTTTTTGTTGTGTCATGTTGACAATCCGGTGTTTATTGTTTTGGTTATTATTTAAAGTTTATAATTTCAATCGATAGGACGCGGTGACGATCAGGGCAGAAAAATTGTTAAATCTCCTTCTAATCCTTCCGTCTCTCGGGTCTTCCACATTAATTTTGCGGTATTTATTGCCCAGGTTAAACTCTGTCTGCCGCATGAAGCGAAAAGTAACATTGGTTCGTTTTAAGGGGGTAATCCGCAGCCCCAGCGTTAACCGGTGAGCGTGTAGCCCGTTAGGTGATTGCCGGATCACTTTTTCCCCTTGTTCATCCCTGTACCAAAGCGGCCTTCCCGATAGGTAATAGTGAAATTCATTGGTTATAAACGGTCTTGCTCTTAATGGAAGATCCAGGCCTCTTGGATGTATTCGAAAAGCATAGCGAAGGCGATATTGGAATTTGCTTCTCTCCGGGAAATGCCATTCCACCCGAAAAGCATTTTGTATCCAGAAGTTCTCCAACCTGATCCGGTAGTCGACGCGTCCGGTCAGTCGGTTTCTTGATTGTCTGCCGGTGCTTTGTGGATGTATCGACTTCAGGTAGCCAAATCCCAGCCTTACCCTCTTAGTATATCTATAGCTTACATTCAGACTATTTTGAAGTGTGTTCAATTGGAAGGGGTCTCTGCCAAAGATAAATAATTGTCCTGCCGACACTCGCCATTCCTTATTTATCCTGCCCTGGACACTATGCCCATACCACAGCCTGACTCCATCCTGAGAAAAAGCAGTGCTATGCATTGCGATAGTTATTAAAACAAAAATTATAGTTTTATATCTTTTCATTATAGTATTGCTATTGATATTGGGTAAAAAAAATTAGTTGATTCTCGTTATACTTTTTAAATAATCAGATGTTTGATCATTAGTCGAAGTCAAATATTTATTTGTAACCATGATTTTTAAAAAGTATGAAATGAATGTTATAAAAACCTGGATTGAATGTGTGGTTCCGGAATTTCGCAGACATCTTTTACACCAAACCACCGATAGCGATGCCTTGCAAACAGTTGATAACCCGCCTCTCTCAAAGGCTTAGGTATCAGTATGAAAATGTATAGCCAGTTCCACGGACTTCTTAACCTTCGCATGATTCGCAATACTGCTGTACTGCGGCTGTACACTCTGTCCTTTTCAATTAGTACAATCGTTGAATTGTCCTTCGGCGCATTAAACTTTGTTAACAAAGCCATTCCGGCATCTGACTGCTGCGAAGTAAACTGAAAACGTTGCTTGTAGTCCTTGTCCAGGATAAACCACACCGTTTTGTTGCAGAAATTGCAAACACCATCAAACAAAACAATCGAAGGATTTTGCGTAGATTCCATAGCAAGCTCAGAAGATCGATGCCTTTTGCGAAATAATTTTCTTAGATAGGGTATGGCTTTTTCGGTTTCAAAAAAGGGCAAAAATATGATACCGCTCATTTGGTAGCGGAAGCGGATGCCCATAATAAAAAAGATTCCCCAGTGCATGGACCATGTTAATACCGCCCAGATCATCCCTGCCCTTTTATGGCCTAATATCAGCGGCCCACCCAGTTCCAGCAGGAAGGTTAAAACGCCCATTAATAAAAATAAAGTTGTATGCGGATACAGCCACTCAAAAAGCGGCGAGTGGGTTTCTCCCAATACACTTTTTCTCAACGCATCCACGGCTACCTGGGAGCGCATGGCGTTTCCGGACACCCAATCCCATGCCAGATCACCAAAAACCTTGGCAAGACCGGCCATAAAGTAGGTGATTACAGTTGCGGTGCAGATAAGTCTAATGGGCCAACCATAACGCCAGTGCGCCATGGCGCTTTTGATCATCCCTTTCCGCTTTTTCCACCAGGCATCGAAGGAATAAGCATCCGCCGCCGACACAAACCCTATTACCAGTACATGCAACACCAGCGCAATGCGATTATGGTAGATCATCGACCATGAGTTCCTGTAGCTAAGTAAAAACAAAAGCAACAGGGCGAAAAGCGGACCGGTCCATTTAAATTTTAATCCTATCATGTAGGCGATGTTGAGGGCAATACCAATGGAATACAACACGGTAAATAAGATTGGCGGAATGGGTCCGGCCAGCAAGCCGGATAATCCAACCGGCTCAAACAGGGCACTATCGGATTGTGCCATACGCTGTATCATCTCATATCTGGTTACCAGGTACCACAACGAAAACCCTCCTGTAGCTACCCGCAGTATGGCAAGTCGTTCGGCAGGTGCCGGGCTGAACCAAAAATTCTTAAGTTTTAATAAGGTAGGTTTCATCTTCTTTTAATGTTTTGGTGACTATAGACAGTTTCCCTGACGGGCAGCTTGTTATCTGAAAGAAAATAATCATCCAGGTGAAATCTTCCTCTCACCATTTCTACCCTAACCAGCTTATCGAAAGGAGCATCCCGGCATCGGGCCAGTCTTTTTGCTACTTTTTCAGTGAGTTTTTCAACATCGCCCCGTCTTGCGTGTTTGTTAATTTGTCGCCGTACCTGATTGAATCCACCGGTTCCAAGATATTTATAAGGAATATAATACCGGCTGCCGTACGTATCATAGCCCACAAAGTAAGGCAGTGAATGAGTAGCTTTTCTTTGATGCGAAAACATAGGGTAATAAGAAAGGGGAAAGTCATCTTTTGGATTTTCCTGCCAATTCTGGCGAACCGGCCAGATAACGGCAAGGATCATCATTATACTAAAAACTAATGCCACTAATTTTGAATTAATCATGTTTTTTGTGTTTGGTTGTTAAAGTCGTATTGAATTGAAAGTTGTATCCCTTAGTCGGGACCAACCGGGAAATTGTAATCTTTCCGGGGCAAATTTTTAAAGGGATTGAAGCTGGGGTGTAAAGGTTGCTTTCAGAAGGGATGGGATACAACCATTTTTAAGAACGGATTACCTGTTATCGCCATGACCAATGGCCGGTCATATGGTTATTATTAGCTGACCCTACCCATTCGTCGCAAGATGATTAGGACAAAAATACCTGCAAGTATTGAAGCAATGATAACATAGTACCAAAGGCTTTGAGATCCGCCGGAAGCTTGCGGACTTCCGACAAATACCAGGTGGGACCAGTAGGAAGGGGAATGGAATTGCGCATAATCAGGATCCTGCATCAAATCAATTTTAGCTAATTTCAAGGCCTGAGCAAACCCGTACCCCTCGTTGAGATATGTATAAAACCTTTGGCTTATAAACGCAGTGGCATGGTCTTCTGCCCTCCAAAGAGATGTCACCATATTGGGACAGCCTGCATAAGCAAAGGCCCTTGACAGGCTCATGATACCCTCGCCGCTGACCAGCTTACCCTGGGCGGTCTCGCAGGCGCTAAGAAAAGCCAGCCGCGTCTGACTCATAGAGGTATTATACAGCTCATGGGCAAATAATTTGTAATTGTTGCCTTTTCCCAAATCAGGATGAAAAGCTATAAAAGAGCGGGAAGGATCTTCGCTATTGGCTATGCTATGAGTAGCCAGATGAATGATAGCAACACTATCTTTATATTTTAAAAAGTTAGCCTTTGTCGCCTCGCTTGTATCCAGTCTTTTACCACCCAAAAGACTGGCTTCCATGCTGGAGAAGGGAAGCGGTAAAAAACTATCAATGCCATTTTCGGTGCTTTTTATCGCTTCAGTAAACGGCGCCACAATGAGGGCATTTTGCAAATCTACCGTTCGCCGGCCAGCGGCAGTCAGGAAAGATGCTGCGTATTGATAAATCACTCCATAATCTTTAACGAAGTATTCGCCGGAGTCATTTTCGAGTACCTCAAACGGAAGGTTATTCAGTCTTTGATGGGGTATGATTATTACGGTCTTTTTTCCACTTAAATCTTTCTCAACAGGTAAAATAAGTCGCTGATAAAGGCGTTTTGAATCGGCACTGCCCTGATAACCTTTGCCTGGCGCAAAATGTCTTAATTCCTTTTCAAGGCGCTGCAGGCTCTGAAGATAGGTGTCATCAACAGGCACCAGGTGATACTTTAGATCGCTATTTGTCAGCACAAAAAGCACGATGCTTGTATCACAATTAAAATAGGATAGCAAAGCCGACTGCCGGTCAAGCACTTTGTTTTGGAGGAAAGGAAGTGCGACACTGTCATAACTAAATTTCCTACGGTAATATTCAGGGTAATCGTGTAATTTGTCCTGTAACCTGGAAAGGGCCACCTGAATATCGCGAATCTCAATTTTTAATATTTCAATTTCCTCCTCATTTTCGGTATTATCTATTTTCAGAAAAAGCCTTGACAAATTAAACTTCAGGTTTCGTTCTCTCTCCAGCAGCGAATCGGGCAAATCGGAATAAGATTTAATCTGATTTTCCTTTAAGCTGACTGCCAGTGCTGTGGCCTTACTCTTTTCCGCCCAATAAAATGCATTCTCCAGGTACTTTTTATGCCCTGTAGCCTTGTAGGACCTTATGAGTAATTGCACTCCCTCCTGGTACGCCTTAAACACTTTTTGTCCTATAAAAAGCCTGGCATCTTCATTGTCAAATGATTTATTAATAAAATCGGCCTTCCTGAAGGCAGCGCCGAAAGTATTTATTGAGGCATTCAAATATTTAGCCTCATTATTTTTGCGATGGAGGTCGTACAGGCAAATTGCTTTTGCCACCAGGCTTTCAAATAAAGAAAAGTTACTGAAACCCAGATCGAAGTTTTTCGGATTCGATAAGATGTTGCGGTCATTAAAGTCATAATCAAGCTGTATGATGGACTGTTGATAAAAGTCCAGCGCCTTGTGATAATCATTTTTTTTGTAATAAATATCGCCAAGCAGCTTGTAGGCAAAACCTATTCTATCATATTTACCCTCCCTGGTCCGGGTAGTCAATGATTTTTCCAGATATTTTTCAGCCCGCGCATAATTTCCCTTTAAAAAGTGAGCATGACCAATTTTATTGTAATAGACGATACTTTCTCTTCTGACACTGTCCTCCACCTTGCTCAGGTACAACAGAGTACTGTCCGGCTCCTGCTTTTCGAGAAATACCGTGCCGAGATTAATGTTTATCTCATCAGCCCGGATACCAAGGTTTAGGATGTCTTTGTAGATTACAATCGCCGAGTCATAAAGCTCAAGATGCCTTAGTGATGAAGCAATATTATTTTTGAAAATTGAAAGATCTTTGTCCACATTACCTTCCAGGTGGGCCATTTCAAGTGCTTTGGCAAAATGATTGATACTTTGTGTGTAATTACCCGCTTCAAAATGAAGCACGCCAAATGAATTATATAAGTGGGCATCCTGATTTTGGGGAAGGCTATTTTCTGCTTTTGTAAGGTAATACCTGGCGGAATCAAAGTTGTGCAGGTAGTAGTAACTATTCCCCGAATAAACATAGGGATTGTAAAGTAGGGAATCACTCAATTTGAATTTAAGGCAAACCTCAATGGCTTTTTTAAACAAACCCAGCGCCTCATTATCAAGACCTAGTTCCTGTTTTAAGATCCCTGCCCTTTCATAGCAATTAAAAAGCATTAATGCATTCTCCTTTGAATGAGGTAATAGCGAAGCGGTCTGAAGGTATCTTTTTATAGCGACAGAGTCCGTATGCGCGGTGGGGGAAGGTGTATTAAAATATGCTTCTGCTTCCTGATAAAGTTGTTTGATACTTTTTTTTTGTGCAACACAATCGAAAGATGACAGAAGATGTATCAGGGTAAAACAAAAGGAGATTCTGATCATGGGCTGTTTGTTTCCACAAAAATACATTATTACAAGGAGTAATTATACTTTGTGGTATTACCAAATTAACAGCCTTCAAAAAAAACGAGGCTGGCGAACCAGCCTCTAAAATTCATTTAAAGAAGTTTACCGACGATCATAATATATCGGGGCCTTCTTGCCCGCTCTGTAAAAGTTCTGGATGTACCCGACCGTCTGCTACCATTTCCAAACCTACCGGTTTGGCTATTTCTTTCATTAATCTCATCAAGTAGTGAAGCCGGTATATCACTGCGTTTTTCAAAGTAGAACAGCCGCACATCAATACCATTGAGGGTACCATTGCTGGCGTCGTTAAGACGATAATTGATCCTGAAATCCTTTTCTGTACCATTGGTTGGGTTGGGCCCAAAGACACCGTTTGACAGCGTTTTCTTTACATCAATAATACCGGTAATCTTATCTATGGCCACACCCTGAGGTATGACTTCCTCTCCCGGTGCCGGCTCATCATCATCACCGTCGCCGTCGTCATCGTCCGGCCCGTCATCAAACTCACACTCATCGTCATCCTCTTCATCGTCATCGTCATCATCGTCATCGGAACACGGGGGAGCAAGGCCTTTCTGTGCGTTGTAAAAAGGAATAGCCAACGTATCACTGGTGTTTATTTCATAAATATGATCTTCATAATCTATCCCTGAAATAATGATTGACACCTTACAACTGTCTGTTGTACCCTGGGGAATAAAAAAGACCTCATAGCGAAGGCCTGTTTCACTCTGGCTAACGTTGATTACACCGGTGGTACTATTAATTTCCAGTCCGGGGTCGGAACTTCCGTAAGTACCGGTTTGTGCGACGAGTGGCGCCTCTGTATAATCCGTACTTTGCTCTTTTAAATAAAATATAGTATCAGCATATTCGAAATCAGTGCAGGCGGTGGACGAACCACCAGTGACCGTTCCACTTGAATCAACACCATTACCATTTGCCTGGCCCGGTGCTACGCTGTCATCGCTACAAGACAAAATACCTATGGTAAGCACCATCAAAACCAATATAGAAATTTTAAATATTCGATAGTTCATTATAAGTTTTTGATTATAAGTCGATCCAGGTGGTGATAATGTAACCTCAAACTATAAGAAATTATGACAACAGGATTTATTTATTCTTCTCTCAGGTAGTATTGATGGAAAAAGCATCATTTTATAACCCTACCGTTATCACAAAAAGGCCCTTGAAAAATAAAGCAAAATACACTTTTTACTCAACCTGTTGCATTAAACTAACTACAATGATAATCACAAAAGGCCTCTTAAAGTATACTTGTTTTGTTATTAAATTGTTATCTTTTTAGAATAAATGTAAAATTCTCCCGACACCGGTACTATTCCAACGGATATATAAGCCGTTTAGCCTTCGAGGCTTTTCACATGAAATTATTGAATTACTTTGAGTCAGTTATTGGCGCAGGAATTACTCCACAACCACTTCATCCACATATATTTTCGATCGCTCCCCCGCCCGGTGATGCCCGGCTGGAATGGGGGCAACGGACTTCGCCTTAATCCTAAGGGCTTTGACATTGGTCTTTTCGAAATTCACAACAGTTGTTACCTTATTCCTACCCTGTGTATGACTTTCCTGCAACTGGGCAGTTTCCCCCAGGGGTTTGAAATTCACGCCATCTTCGGATCCCGATACTTCAACTTTCTGGGGAGTATAAACCCCACTGATGGTAAATCTCAATCCGGTTAAAGAAACTTTTTCAACTTCCCGGTTTTCCGGAAATACGATATCTACCTCCATATCTCCGGAAAATCTTTGCCAATTGGCATCGCCAACATTCAAGCGCGCATAATTGTAATCTATCAGCGCCCTGTCTCCTCCGCCATTTTTTCTTTTGTTATAGGCTGTATGATAGATAACTTCCGCATCTTTGGCCTTGTGGACCGGAAAACTAAGCGTAGATATGTTTCCTGCTTCCTCTGTTCCCTTAAAAGCCCTGGCCTTAACAACCGCGCTCTGGTTCAATAAAAACTCGCCGGTATAGGGTGTGGATTCCAATGTTGGATCAGTGCCATCCAGGGTATAGCGAATGGCTAATCCATTGGCTTCTGTCTTCATGCTAATCGCAATATTTCCATTATCGCCCCGATGATCAATCCAAACATTAAAGGCACTGGTGGCATAACGAACCTTTTGTTGATCGAGACGCTCGAGTTGTGCATACAATCTATGAATAAAATTATCCCAGTCCTGATTACTTTCAGCCGTCCAGCCATTCTCAGCGATAGCAAATATCCTGGGGAAGGTCATGTAAGTAAGCTTTCCCCATTCACTTATTGACTCAGTCCACATGTTGGCCTGAATACCCAGGATATGTTTCCTTTTATCAGGGGTGAGGTCTTCCGGAAATACCTGGTAGTTGTAGGCATCGGAGAGCAGCGATTGAGAATAACCCAGATTAGGTTCCAGGTCATCATGGCCTTGCTTCAGGTCAACATAACAGTATCTATTGGGCGTCATGATCACATCATGCCCGGCTTTTGCTGCGGTAATACCTCCGGATTCTCCCCGCCATGACATAACCGTAGCATTAGGTGCCAGTCCCCCTTCCAGGATTTCATCCCATCCTATCATGTTGCGACCTCTTGCATTGATTATTTTTTCCACCCGCCGGATGAAATAGCTCTGTAACTCTTCGACATTTTTCAGTCCCTCTTCTTTCATTCTTCGTTGCGCGTGCGGATCTGCCTGCCACTGGCTTTTATTGCACTCGTCGCCACCTATATGTATATAGTCAAATGGAAACAGATCCATTACTTCATTGAGCATTTTTTCGACAAAGACAAAAGTTTCCTCTTTTCCGGGGTTATAAGTATTATTTTTAAATACGCCGCCGGTAGCCACGTATTTTGCCGCATTGATACAGCCGATCTCAGGATAGGCCGCTATGGTAGCCTGGGCATGACCCGGCATATCGATCTCCGGAATTACCTCTATAAACCGTTCTTTGGCATAGTTGATGATTTCTCTTACATCATCCTGTGTATAAAAACCCCCATAAGTAGCTTCTTCACCTTGTTTTTGCACCGGCCTCCCCCACCAATTGGAGATGGTTTCATCTGTGATATTATAATCGACACGCCAGGCTCCTACACTGGTAAGCTTCGGATAACTTTTAATTTCCAGACGCCAGCCCTGATCATCAGCGAGATGCCAGTGAAAGCGGTTGAGCTTTATTTCCGCCATAAAATCCAACACCTTTTTTACGTCTTCCTTATCAAAAAAGTGTCTGGATACGTCCAGCATATAACCTCTCCATTTAAATTCAGGTTGGTCAACTATCTTAACAGCCGGTACATTCCATGTCACCCCATCCTGTATGTCCCCGGCATAAAATGACACTGGTAATAACTGCCGCAATGTTTGCAAAGCATAGAAATAACCGGACGGGGATCCGGCCTTTATGTAAATATTGTCTTCAGAGCTTTCCAACACGTAACCTTCCTCCGGTAAGGACGCATCTGTCTGGAATATAATATCGCCGGAAGCTTTCCCCACCAAAATCTTCGGTTGCCACCCGGCCACTTGTTGAAAACGGCTAAAAAACAGTTCTGCCACTTTCTTTTGCGTTTCGTTCTCAACAGCAACCAGCGTGGCTGCGTTTATCTCAAAATAACCAGAGTCGGTTTCTATCTGCGCAGGTTTGGGAACAATAGCAATGTCTTCAACATTGATAGGTTCCGGTGGTTTGCAGGCTATAAAAAAGAAATTTGATAGCGCTAATAATAAGTAAAGGATCTTCATTGTTTGGGTGCTGTTATTTTAAATACAAAAGCATAATGGTCGGCATCTGAAAAAGTGTTCGGGTCAAATGCCGGCATTTTAACCACCAGATTATTGCCCTTGTTTTCCCACGACAACGCCTCTTTGGTACTCAGCAGCGTCACCTTTGATGACGGAGTGGCATTGACATCTCGTACTATCAATTCTCCACTTGGCCATTTGGGTGTGATAAGATAAAGGTTTCCCTCTTTTTGGGTAAAAAATATTTCCTTAGCGGCATATCCCGGCTCCGGATCTACTGTCTGTTTTAAAATAAAATCACCGCCGGTGTAATGCTGCTTTTCAGGTTTGAAGTCCCTGTCTCCCTTAGCAGTCCACTGAAAAGGTTTTTTCCAGGTCTTTGTACCGTAAATGGCTTCTCCGTTTATTTTAAGCCATTGCCCCATCTGTCGCAGGCGTTCCTGCATAATCGGTGGAATCTTTCCCCTGCCGTCGGGGCCGATGTCAAGCAATAGATTTCCTCCGCTGCTGACCACATTCACCAGCATTAAAATAAGGGTCTGAGGGGAATTGTAATCTTCCGCATCTTCATTTTGGTTATAACCAAAAGAAAATCCCATACCCCGACACTCTTCCCATGGATTATCAAAAGTGGCACCTGCTTCATATTCCGTGGTAAAATATCCACCGTGCTTCTTTCTGATTCCCTTTCCCCAACGGTCATTAATGACAATCTTGTCTTTCACAGAAGATTCGTTAAAAAGCCAGGAAAGCAATTCCGGTGTTTTCCAATCCTCGGCGGGCATTTCCCACTCTCCGTCGCCCCACACAATGTCAGGTTGGTAACTTTCTATCAAATCCTTGAATTGCGGATGAAAGTGATCAGTCACAAATTTCGGACGGTCGTTTTGCCACCAGGGATGAAACCATTCGTAGAGCGAATAATAAAAACCCATTTTTACGTCAGTCTTTTTTACGGCGGCAGTAAGATCACCAAGTAAATCTCTTTTAGATCCGGTTTCTACACTATTCCAGGCAAACCCCCGGTCATTGGCCTCTTTATTAGGCCAAAGCGTATAGCCATCGTGATGTTTGGATGTAATTACCACATATTTTGCGCCGGCTTCCTCAAACAACGCCGCCCATTGATCAGGGTCGAAAAGGTCTGCTGTAAATTGCTCTCCAAAGCGATAATAGTCAAAATCCTCCCCGTAGGTCTTCACATGGTAATTATAAACCTCATCTCCTTTAAAGTTCCCATTTCCAAACAGTCCTTTTGTTTGCATCCAATACTGGTACCATTCCGAATAAGTACCTTTAGGGGACCAGGCGGGCACAGAGTAAGGTCCCCAGTGAATAAATATCCCGAATTTCGCTTCCTCAAACCATTTTGGTGTAGGCCTGCTGTCCAATGACGCCCAATTGGGTTGATATTTTTTTTGAGCGTATGCCGTACCGGCTGCCAATATCATCAGCAGCGAAAACAGTAGCTTTATTTTCATTTTTGTGGGTTTTGGTATCACTAAAATAATGTCGACTTTTTCCGTTTTAAAAGCATTGTTAAAAACATCAAATTTAGTATGTATTACATCAAAAAACTATGCAGTGCTTTTCATGGATTTATACTGAATTTGCCTTTATATTCAATCAATTACTTTCAGCGTGCACACGAAGAGCTAGCAGATAAACCCGCACCGATCCCGGGAACCTATTTCGGGATTAGTAGGTTGACCGGTCAGTATCCCGGTATTTTTCCTGTAATGCCGACAGTTGTGTCTTCAGACTATCGATGACAGGCTTGTATGCCTCATCGCCATAAAGATTATTCATTTCGGAGGGATCTTTCTTTAAATCATAAAGTTCCCACACATCAATGTCGTTGTAAAAGTGAATAAGCTTATAATTATCCGTTCTGATTCCATAATGTCTTTTTACCATGTGTTCGTTGGGATATTCATAGTAATGATAGTATAATGCGTCTCGCCATTGTTTATTTTCTCTATTTATTAAAGGGCGCAACGATTCGCCCTGCACTTCCTTGGGTGAGGTAATGCCGGCATAGTCCAGAAAAGTAGGCGCGTAATCAATGTTTTGAACCAATTGATCAACCTGACCATTCCGTCCCTTCAGGTGCGCTGGCAGACGCATTACCAAGGGAGTACGAAATGACTCTTCGTACATAAACCGTTTGTCAAACCACCCGTGTTCGCCAAGGTAAAAGCCCTGATCGGAAGTATAAACCACTATAGTGTTTTCATCCAGGTTATTTTCATCAAGATAATCCAGCAGCCTGCCTACATTGCGGTCGACCGAGTTAATACAGGCAAGATAATCTTCCATATAACGCTGATATTTCCATAAAGCAAGCGCCTCGCCGGTATAGGCCTTTGACTTGAAGTCTTTGATCAAGGCATTATATTTTTTATCCCAGGCCGCTTTTTGGCCCGGATTCATGCGGTCATATTGCCTTTGGAATGATTTCCTGTATTTCGTGATAATTTCTTCCTCCGCATCCAGCATTTTAAGATCATAGACCACGTCCATGTCTTCAATGATACTCATTTTTTGTTCTTTTGCGGCCTGTCGATTTTCATAAGCATCAAAATACGTGTCAGGAACCGGAAATTCGACACTATCAAATAAATAGAGGTCGGTGGTATCAGGCATCCATGTGCGGTGCGGCGCTTTGTGGTGCACCAGCAGGCAAAACGGGCTTTCTGTTTTTCTGTTTTTCAGCCAGTCAATAGCTTTATTGGTAATAATGTCGGTGGCATATCCTTCCTCTCTTTTCCGGCCGTCTTTCCCGATGAAATCGGGATTGTAGTAATCACCTTGCCCCGGCAGTACATTCCAGTAATCAAATCCGGTGGGCTGGCTTTTTAAATGCCACTTACCCACCAGGGCGGTCTGGTAGCCGGCATTTTGCAAAGCCTTGGGAAAGGTCCATTGGGTACTGTCAAATTTCACACGATTATCAACCTGACCGTTAATATGTGTAAACTTTCCGGTCAGCATAGTAGCACGGCTGGGTGCACAAATCGAGTTGGTGACAAAACTGTTTGTAAACATCACCCCTTCCCTGGCAATCCTGTCTATATTGGGTGTCTGATTATATCGCCCATCGTAGCAGCTCAGGGCTTGCACGGCATGATCGTCTGTCATGATGAATACAATGTTTGGTATAGCACCGGCCTCCCGGGGCTCTTCACTTTTAATTTCTCTTTTACAACCCGCCAGGGTCAGTAACAGTCCACTTATAATAAGTAATTTAGCCTTATTCATATGATTCAATGTTTTTAGTCTGTGTGAGTTTCTTCGCGATCAAAAAAATTGGATGCTTCCGCCACTTCCTTTTTATGTTGTTTTATTTCAGCCAACAAATCCTGCACAATATCGGGGTTTTCGTCCGAAACATCGTATTGTTCCGAAGGATCTATATCCAGGTTAAACAATAAGGGAAGTTTTCCCTCAAAATAGTCCTTACCGGTCTGACTGGAAGTTTTAACGTGTAATTTCCATGGCCCCTTTCTAAGCGCATGTAATTCACGGGGACCATAATAGTAGTAAGGATGGACTGCCGGCTGATGATCGCTTTCAAATAACCAACCTTTGATATCCCGCCCGTCTACTGCACGATCGGTTGGAACTTCCGCACCGGCTATTGTTAGAATAGTGGCATACATATCCAGTGTACTTGCGGGATTCATACATAAGGATCCTGCTGTAATTTTCCCAGGCCAACAGGCAATACCGGGCACATGCATCCCACCTTCCCAGGTACTCCCCTTGCCATCTCTCAGCAATCCTGAGGAGCCACCTTTTTGGTTTTTGATGATCCAGGGGCCATTGTCACTGGCAAAAATGATCAATGTTTGTTGTTCCAGTCCTTCCTCCTTAAGTATTTCCCTTATTTTTCCAACGCTCCAGTCAATTTCCTCCACTACATCTCCGTACAATCCTCTGCGAGATGCACCTGAAAAATCCTGCCCGGGGTACAGTGGCACATGGGGCATTGCATAAGGAAGGTATACAAAAAAGGGTTGTTCTTTGTTCCGCCTGATAAAATCGATGGCACGCTCTGTATACAGGGCTGTTAACTTGCTTTGATCGGGATCCAGTTCCAATGTATCATTTCCTTGCAGCAATGGAATAGAAGGCCACTTCGGCGGGCGCATGTCGTTGCTGTAAGGCAACCCTACATACTCGTCAAAGCCATTTTGCAAGGGCAGGTATTCGGGTTTTGTAGAACCCAGGTGCCATTTTCCAAACATCCCGGTGGCATAACCTACTCCCTTGAGGGCCTCTGCCATGGTAATTTCCTTTGGGTGAATGCCTCTTGGAGACGTAGGGCTCAATACCCAGCTAAAACCTGACCGTTTTGGGTATCTTCCTGTAAGTAATGAGTAGCGGCTTGCGGTACATGCCGGAGAGCCGGAATAAAAATTGGTGAATTTCATACCATCAGAAACCATCTGATCCAGGTTAGGAGTTTTGATGGTAGGATGGCCGAAGCTGGTCAGGTCTCCGTAACCAAGGTCGTCGCAAAAAAGTATAACAATATTTGGTTTGTCCTGTTTTTGTCTGACGCTCGAAACTCCCTCATTACATGCATTGCAAAGCATGCCGGTCAAATACAGGTTAGCAATTAATAGTAATTTTCTATTCATTGATTATAGTTTTAAATTATTTAAGACACCTTTGAATTGATCCAGAAGTTCCCGGACTTCCTCCGGCTGGGTTTCAATATTCAGTGGTGTTGTCTCTCCCGGGTCGTCGAGAATATTGTAAAACTCGCCATTGGCGTAAAGTTTCCACCGCGTATTTTGCACGTATCTTGCCGGTTGAAATTTACCCCAATGAGGGTTGTAGTCACAAAATACCCAATCCCTGGGTTTATATTGATCACCGGTTAACTGTGGAAAGAAACTTATGCCGTCAGTATTCGAAGGTTGGTGAATTTCGGCCCCGGCGGCCTGGAGCAATGACGGCAGGAAGTCCGTAAAATCAATCAAATTAGGATTACTTTGCCCGGGTTGAATGGTGCCTTTCCAGTTGGCAATGAAGGGGACGTGCGTTCCGGCCTCGGTGGTATACCCTTTGTGCCCTTTGATCCTTAAACCTTTATAGCGGGAGATCACTTTTCTGTCAGTGCCATTGTCGCCAATAAAAAGGATAATTGTATTTTCCCTGATTCCCAGGTCATCGACTTTCCTGGTAATGCGACCAACAAGCTTATCCATATAGGCAACCATATGTCTGAAGTAGGTGGTATCATTGGTTTTTATACTTGTATCAAAACGTTGAAACTGCGGCTGGTCTGGTGTGGGCACGAAGGGGTCATGCGTCAACACCATAGGATAATAAACAAAAAATGGGTTTTCTTTATTGGATTCCATGAAAGCCTCGATATAATCTACAAATTTGTCGGGTCCGTATCCTCCGTCATACTTTTTAGCACCTATGCCTTTAATACTTAACAGTGGATCCTTATATCTTGAGCCTCTTTGATCCACCTGCCACAAACAATAATCGTCAAATCCGGCATCTGCCGGCCAGGTTCCTACTTTATCACCGGCCAGCTTCCGCTGATGATCATTTCCCAGTAACTGCCACTTGCCGACCACGCTGGTTTTATATCCGGCTTTTTGCAGGTAATGTCCAAAGGTTTTTTCACCCGGGTCGAGCAGACCAAAGCCGATGTAATTTCTAAAATTATACTTCCCTGTCATCAGTTGAACACGAGAAGGTGTACATAATGGTGTTGAATAACAATTTTCAAACCGCATGCCTTCGGCCGCCAGTTTATCCAGGTTAGGAGTTTGATAATCTTCGCTGCCATAGGTGCCCAGGGTTTCATAGCCCAGGTCGTCTGCCAAGATTAAAATGATATTAGGCTTTTTGCTGCTATCCGAATGAGGTGATTCCTTACAGGACGGCAGGATCAGCAGGAAAAATAGTGTCCAATTCAGGTAATTCATGAAGTTCATAACGGTCAGGTTTTTGCAAATGCCATAATTAATGAATAATTGCAAAAAACCAAGGCCACAACCTTGGTTTTTTGAGTTAAAAAAAAGAAAATAACATAATCTTCCTGACTTTGAACTAAACTCGGGGATATTGTTACCCAATCCCGGGGAATAGAGGGCGAATAATCCTGCCTATCGCCAAACCCAAGGTCTACAGGCAGAACACCTTATCTCATCGATTCAAAAAATTATTTTTAACCAGAAAGAAATCCAGCCCCAGCGCATATTTACCTTGCTTCCTGCTTGCTTTTCCATTACTTCCGGTATATTCAAAGCGTACCGTAAATGCGTTGTTCACAGGTTCACATGCTCCGAGATCAATATAAGGATTAGTCATGCCCGCATGGTTAGCATATAGATCCTGTGTTGTTTTCAGTTGCCCGTTGACAAGGATATTAAAAGTTCCGCTATGAGGCCCTACGGCAGCGCATAACAATAGCGCTGAATTTTCGAACTGTTCCGTAAGCTTGATTTCCACATAATCTCCTGGTTTTTCGAACCAAATATTTTTCATAGCCCCGTCACTCATTTCACCCCACATTGGTATCTCGGCAAAGTTTTCCGAGACATCCCTACTTTTACTGACCGTAGGAAGAATTTCTGCTTCAATAGCGCCATCCACGACGTATTGTTCCCGCTTCGCCATGGCAATTAACTTCTCCAAATCCTCAACCACCGGGAGTTTGGTGGCTGCCATAGCTGGCAAAGGCTTACGATTGTGTCTGATTCCCGGTGATCCGTACCAAAACGTGGTCTGAGAATATTGCAGATAATGTGACCGTTGACGCTTTCCGCAAGATGCCTCCACGTCAAACCTGATCTGCCTACGGAATGGAATAGCATCCAAAACCCTTGTTCGACTACAGACATTATATCCTTTTGAGCGCTGTTCCCCTACAATAATATTTCCAACAAAAGGCTTGGAAAATTCGTCGGCCGGGGTTGGTACTACTCCTCCGGCCCATCCGTAATAGTCTTCTGTTCCGGTTCCAAAATGTGACGGAAAATTTTTATCAAAATCCTCATCAATATAAATTTTCTCGTCTCCTTCACCCCACCAGCCCTCAACCGGATTTAGTACGGTCCACTGGTCGCCGACGATCAGACCTTGCCCGGTCGCTTCCAGAAAGTTCCAATCGTACAGCGGGAAAGTAGGCTTTGGCTTATCCATCCTCCAGGTGGCATAAAAATGCATGGAATTTGAGTTCCAATTCCAGCTATTGGTTATAACAGCTACTTTTGCGTTGACGGTTGTCTCACCCAGGTTTAAGAGCGCTATTTCCCCTTCCTTTTCATAAGGCATCACCCAGCGGCAAACCATCGTGCCATCGGGCCTCACCGTTCGTTCCCACATTTCAAAGGGTTTAATACGTCCTACATTATTGAAAAAGTCGCCAAGCGGCACCCATACGGTTTGGGTTCCATCAAACGTAGCACTTAAAACCACAGACCTGAGTATCTGGGGCAGATCAGTGGGGCTATAATCATTCAGCTTGATCTCTATTTGTTTAACGGCCCTGTTTCCCTTTGGAAGCTGAAATGACATTTGGGCTCCGCTATTTATTCTCTTCTGCTGCTTTACCACCTTGCCTTTTATATCCGGCTTGATACTCAATATGTGCGCTACCCTGTCACGAACTAGTTTTGCAGCTTCAAAATCTTCCATTGTAAACGTCTTTATCATCGTTCCGGCAGGATATTTGCGATAATTGATGATGTTGTAAAAAGCCTTTTTATCCATCGTTATTTTACAACTTTTGGCATAGGGAATTGGAAAATATAAATTACCAGCCCTGGTTGATTCATCGGCGAATGGGGGCTTGATAAAGCCCTGCCCCTTGACAAGTTTGAAAAAATTAGCAGAGATAGCGGGTTGGGCGGCGCCATCCAGGTAAAACTTAATATTGGCCCCTGTGGTATCCTGCAAGCCATAATAAAAGCAGACAGCCCATATTTTTGTGATCACCCCAGGCCCTTCATCCTCCATCAGTACCCACTCTTTTTTCCCATTTATTTCTTCCGTTCTGATAAACCCTTCTCCATCACTGTCGGCAAACCAGCCGGGGAGATTGGGCGATTCGGATTCCCTGTTGTAACTGCTGGCCTGTTGACACTTGTAGGCTATTTGCGGGAATTGTGCAATACTATCCCGGTTAACCATTTCCTCCAGTAATGACTTGATTGTGATGACCTGCCCATGTGTGTCCGCAAAAATGATGGTAAGGAGTGTTATCAATAACCATGAAAATCGATTCATAATTTAAAAATTGAGGTTAAAATAGATTTTACTATTTCCCTGGATTTTGGGAGTCGGCAATGGTATATGTTATTTAAACAATATCCAGGTATAACTACCTGCAGCTACCCTGACATCAATATCCACATCATAATCTCTGTCCATTGTATATTCTTTTGCTTCTCCATCTTTAACACTGACCATCACCTTATCCTTCAAGCCGGTGTAATAAAGTGGTATCCGAAGTTTTTTTGTGACATCCCGGGTCAACGGGTTGAAGACCATCAATAGCCCTTTTTCCTCCCCGTTCGGATTCACATTCAGCCAGTAGTCGAGATCGCGTCCATCGGCCCTTCGAAGGTGGATGATATCACCCTCCAGTACCTCACGATGCTTTTTAAACCAATCTACCGATGCCTTGACCATAGCCTTGGTTTCTTCCGTATCGTATAGCCTGGGACCGCGATAACAGGCCTGTACACCACCGCCGAGGTTGCTCATCATCATTTTCCGGTAATGATTTAAATGTTCATTCAATGGCTCTATGGTAGCAGCGGCCCCACCCCCATGGTATTCTGTGAGTGGCACAAACATCCACCCCATGGAAGGTGTTTTCTGCCATGCGCCATCATAAATATTTTGTCGGGTATGAATTACCTGCTGATCCCTGGGCAAACTCCAATTCACCTCCCGGTAACCCATGCCACATTTATTTGACCCCGTCATATAGTAGTAGTCCGGCACGTTCAGGTATATGCCATTTGCCCGGCACCACTGATAGAATTGAGCAATGGTTTGATATTGATTCCATCGGGAATCCTCTAACCCTTTATGCCCAGGATGATGATTTGCAGTGCATACGTCTCCCGGGTAGGAGCCGTCGTGTTCCAGTAATGCAAAACCTGTTTTTTCATAAAAGTTGTACAACTTTTTGAAATATTGCTGTCCCCATTCGCTATGAATACATGGAGAATTTCCAAATGTGGGTCTTTTCCCGGGGGGCATGACAACATCATTACCGTTACCAATTCTCCTGGAAGCAAGCAAGGAATATCCACCAATTTCGACTCCCTTACTTTTAGCATAGTCGGCATATTGCTTCATTTTTGCTAAATACTCCTCACTATCGTCCTCAATATTAAATCCGCTGCCGAAAGTAAGGATGACCATTTCAAACCCTACTTCGGCACTTTGATCAATAGCTGTTTTTACCCTATCCCAATCCGCGAAGCGGGCATGCATCATCAAGGGGTTTTCAGTAGTCCATGGCGCCAGTGTGCGATACATTTTGCGCAAGGCCAACCCCTGACGTTCCCGGTCATAGCTGTCAAAAGGCATGACAAAGGTTCTGAAGGATTGGAAAGATTCTCCTTTATGCAGCATTTGAGCGGGGCCTATTTCCGGTCCTACTTTCAGTAAGCAAGGGGTCAGCCGCAGGTAATTTACCTGTGTCTGGTATTCCGGGTCCGGCTCCCAGCGCAAGGCATGGTGATTGGCGTCTTCCACATTAAAACTTGCAAAAGCATAATCGGTTTCCACATGGATGTTGGGCTTAGGCACATTAAATTTCCTGGTCTCCACCGCCGCTCCGTATTCTACGGCGGCAATGATCTCACTGGTAAACTTGTCAATCGAAATTGCCTGGCTGCCTTGGTTCTCAACGGTGATCCATTTGGACATGACGGGTATGCCATCATAAAGCTCATAATGTACCGAGATCCTGATGTCTTCTTCTTGCAGTCCGCCGGATCTGTTCATATCCAGTGCTCCGTAGGAGGCATATTGCATCACATGCATACGCACCAGTTCACCCTTGGCCTCCCCGGCATCTATTCCCTCGCCCCGGCCATTTGTTTTTCCTATCCGGACAGCGACTGGTAATGTTTCAAAAGGTTTAAGCTTTTCTACAACCACCCAGTCGCCACCCTGCGGCCGGGCCTCGCAAAAGACTGTTTCATCGGTGATCCGAATTCTGAGTGTCCAGGGTTTGCTCATATCCAAAACCTGCCGTCCCCCCGCAGCTTTATTTTCGCGCTGTCCATCCCAGAGGCCAAACATGGGTACCCCATCATCGTAAGCATTCCCTCCAGGTCTCATGTAAAATTTGATAGTTTTACCTGACCACACAAGCGCTATTCCCGGACCATATGCCTTGCTTTTATCCGTGCCGGTATCAAAGGTAGCTTCAATAATTTTGGCGGCTTTGTTAAAAGGTTTTTCGATATATAAGCTGGTATTCTGGGGCGTATAAATCTCACCGGTCTTTCCTTCATTCTCAAAGGAAGAACGTTCATGAGCCTTTGAATAAGTGATTTTCCAATCTTTGTCCAAAGCTTTAAACGCCGTTTTATAAAGCTCCTTTCTCCCATAGGCGCTTGGCAACAGATCGTCTGAGGCCAATAATGTCTGTGGTTGCGGTAACTTATAGTCCATGCGAAGATGTACTCCTTTTGGAGGCCACTCCGCCCCTTTGGCGTGTGGTCTGACTCTTTTCCATTCAAATGGTGCCTGTGGTTCACTTATATCAAATCCTGTAAACTGCATGGCCGAAGGTGCAGCATGCATTTCATCAAGCCATGCTGGTTTAAGAAATGCATAATTGGTCTGGCCTTTTAATCCACCTACCTCGTAATTAATACCATTGATTTTAACAATCGCTTCAGGTTTCACACCTCTTAGCAGCGATTCTCCGGTAACCAGATTGTCAAGCTTTACGGTAGCGGCATTAGGAGCAAGTCTAAAGGTTCTGGAAATGATCCCATTTGAAATGATCAATTCATTTCCTTTTTCGTTCCTGAAAACACCAGCGTTTATATTCGGATCTTGTATCAACCAATCTTTTTGCGGCCCTTCAAGGTGCGGCCCTTGCGCCACAGATAAGGATTTGAGTTTATTTTGATGGGTTTGACCGCAGGTCGAATTCACGCCAAGTTGAGTGAAAATTATAATGAAAATTGCAATTAAAATGATTTTTTTCTTGTTCATAGATATTTTTAAAATTTATTTTATGTCGAATCAACTTCGGGAGTTTTGGGCTATCTGAAATCCAAAACTTTTACCTTACGGGGGCCAAGTATTACTTCCAGCTTATTTCCATATTGGAAAGTTTTTCCTTAAAACTCTTGTGCGTTACCAGGAGCCGAAAAAATGCGATAAGTATTTTTGCCGGGTATAATCCCGAACCTTTTATCGGGAATCACCGTGTAGCTCTTTTTATTGGCAACTTTATTTAAAATTTCGGTGGTAAAAAGTTTTCCTTCCTCTATTTCGAAAGTTCTCTTTAAATGGTCATTCTCAATCACATATTCGTTATTCCGGGAAGAGCAGTTTATCAGGGTAATCAGTGCAAAAGAGAAAATCAGATTTTGGATAAATTTCATATTTTATACTAGTGATTTCAGTATCGATTGGTTTATTACTGTTAACAGTATTGTGCTTTCACATTAATGACCACTCATATAATTATGAGCCTGACCGAAGCGGTGAATCGTCAACTTGTCGTTGTTGGCTACGGATACCAACATAGGACCATTTTTTATTTTTACCAGGGCCATGTCCTTAATATTGGAAAACAAGTAAAGACCTGAATCCTGTGGTTTTACGGGTAAAAAATTGCCGTCTTCATCGCCTTTCAAAAAAAGTCCCACACCGGCATCATTTCTAGAGGTTTCTACCTCTGCATCATACAAGCCTCCTGCTATTACTATATCCTGAAAACCATCCTTGTCAAAATCATGAATTACCATATCATTAATCGTTGAAACCTGGGCTTCCACAGGTAATGGTTTTAACAAGAACCTACCTTCCCCAAGGTTTTCTGCATACATGGACGAAAACTCTTTTGCTTTGTAATGAAGTGCCTTTGCCAGGTTGGTTGCGCCATAGACATCGGTCAGGCTAGCTACTGCAAATTCATTGTAACTGGGAAACTTATGTTTGAGCGACGGGATTTGCGCTGCGCTACAGGACCTGCCTCTAAGCGGAAATTTTTTGCCAAAATTATAATAGCTCAAAACAATATCGTTAGTTCCATTGTGGTCAAAATCGTTGTAGAAAACCTCAAATGGTTCCTGAGAAGAAGCTTTGTATTTATAATTGAGTCCAAGATTCCCCAGAATGATATCCGGGTCTCCGTCCTGATCAAAATCTGCGGCTGCCACCGAAAACCACCAACCCGCGGTTTCCTCCAGCCCCTTTTCAGCTGTTACGTTCCTAAAGTTTCCCGACTTATTTTCCAAAAGCGTCAATGGCATCCACTCGCCGACGAGTATAAGGTCTGTATCGTCATCCAGGTCATAGTCAATCCAAAGAGCGTCTGTTACCATACCAATGTTTTGTAAGTCCGGCGCAATTTCACTGGTGACATCTTTGAATACAGGCAAGCCGCCCGCTTTGGCACCGTCATTTCTAAATAGATAGCTGTTGGCAGGAGACGGATATTGGCCTGGCACCTGCCTCCCTCCAATAAATAAATCCAAATCCCCATCCTGATCGTAATCAAAAGGCCTCACAGACGCCGTGCTTTCTGAGAACCACGGCAGGCTTTCAAAACTCCTGGTGAATTTTCCATGACCATCATTTATATATAGTCTATCTTGATAGGCATAGTCACTATTGAATTCGTTACTCCCGCTGGCCACATAAAGGTCGAGGTCATTGTCGCCATCAGCATCAAACAGTGCACATCCGGTATCTTCAAGATTCCTGTCCGAATCAAGCGGCACTTCCTTAAAGCTACCCTTTGTATCCTGCATGAAAAAAGTGCCAGACCGACCGGCAACACCACCTACAAACATATCTTCCCGTTGATCTCCATTTATATCGCCTACTGCCAACACTGGTCCCAATGTTGACATTTTATGGGGTAGTAGTACTTCCTTCTGGTAATCATCGTAGTCATTCTCCATATGATTATAATTAACACCAATCTGTTCGGTGACTTCTTGAAAAAGGCAATCCGGGGTATTTTTAGGTTCTGGTCTATTCATTTTCTTTTGATCGATCACGATCAATTGATTCACCCTAATATTCCTTCTCGTGGTAATACTACCATCTGACCAGTAAACGGTCAATTTTCTTATTTTTCCCACGTCACCTAGCCCAAAGTGAACATCCTGCGTGCTTGAAGATTGAAACCCCCGGGCATTAACCAATTCGTAATACTGACTTTTAAATCCCTGCTTACTTTGATAATCAATTTGAACTTTCGCACCAAAGCATGAAAGCTGTTTTGAATTTCTAGTCAGTTTTACCTGTAAATAACTTTGACTATTTTTTTCAGCATTGTTTCTGTAAATAAATGCAGGATCATTAATATTATTCACCACCAGATCCAGGTCTCCGTCATTATCCAGATCCCCATAGGCCGCCCCATTCGAAAAAGTTTTTTGATCAAATCCCCATGACGCGTTGGCTTTTTCAAATTGTAAACCGTTGGTATTTTTGTACATGTAGTTAGCCAACTTTTCTGACGGATACAGCGCTAAAACTTCCTCAAAATCCAGGATAGACCAAATATCAAATTTACCCTGGCCAGGTGGGGTATTTTCCATAAATGTTTTAAATCGAGGGACACTGTATGCCTCTAACTTCTTGACAGCGTCCGTATTACGGTAATCCATCCTGTAACCGTTTGTAACAAAAAGATCCTTGAAGCCATCATTATCAAAGTCCGCAAATAAAGGTCCCCAACTCCAATCGGTCGTTGCAATTCCCGCCAGGTTCCCTATTTCGCTATAGCAAAGGCGCTCGTTTTTATCCATTCCCCTATTCCACTGTAAAGTATTGAACATATATTGGAAGTGATAGCCGGCCTTCACCGATTGCCAAAATTTTTCGGGATCCATACCACTCATATTAGCTTTGAGCCTTCGGTTATCTTCAGCTGCCATGTCGACAGTGATAATATCCGATAAACCGTCATTGTCCATATCAGCAACATCAGAACCCATAGCCCAATAAGAGGTATGTTTTAAGGATTCCAAAGCCACATTTTTAAACGTACCATCTTTTTGGTTGAGGTACATAAAATCAGGGGTAATAAAATCACTGGAAGCATATAGGTCTACCCAGCCGTCATTGTTAAGATCGGAAGCAACAGCGTTCAGAAGATAGCCAAATGTTAGAATATTGGCCTTTTCCGATACATCTGTAAATTTTCCTTTATCATTTCTATAGAGCCTACTGCAATAAGTTGTATCCAGATCATGTCTTACAGAACGATCTCCGAAATAACCGGGATTAGGGGGGTGATTAACCATAAATACGTCCAGGTCTCCATCCCTGTCATAATCAAAAAAAGTGGCTTGAACCGTGCCAGAGTCATTATTCAACCCAATGCTACCCGCCACTTCTTCAAATTTGTTATTCCCTTTGTTCAGCCAAAGCTTGTTTTGATTTTTACCAAACTCACCCAGCATATCAGAACCGACAAATATATCCAGCAAGCCGTCATTGTTAATATCTGCCATGGCCACCCCGGTAGACCAACTTCCATGGTCGGTGATGCCGGCTTTATCTGTAATATCCATAAATCTTAAATTGCCTAAGTTAAGGTAAAGTTTATCCGGTACCTGGTTCCCACTAAGAAAGATATCCAATAGTCCGTCGTTGTTGACATCACCAATGCCCACACCGCCTCCATTGTAATAATTTTGCTCATGAAAAATATCCGAGTCGCCCTGATCTTTAATCCAGTTGGCAAAAGTCACATTGGTTGCGGTTGGATCAAGCAGAGTAAAAAGTGTCTCTTGCTCCTGAGCCCATAAATTGGTTGAAAGAAAAAACAAAATAATCCATCCGATACCCTTCATCTATTAAATAATTTATTGTTTAAAAACTTTTTTGACGATCCTACCATACGCCGTTGTAATTTGATAATGAAAAATTCCCTTATATGATATGAGTTGCTGTGGCCAGCCAAGCTCGGTGAGCCCACCACGCACTGAAAAATATTTATGATAAATTTCCTGGCCCAACCTGTCATATATTTTAAGCTGTACATTGCCCGAAGCAGGCAATTGAAGTCTGAATGTGGAACCAGCCGTAGCCGGGTGTGGAAAGATTACCAAATCCATTTTGCGGACGTGGGCACCGGGATTCTCATCGACGCCGGTCACAAGGCCTTTCGCATTTGTACCATAAGTTTCTCCAAATACTTGTTCTTGTTCCCCCTCTGTCAATCTTAAAAATTGATTGGCTGAAACGTCATACATTTTCTCTACTCTTCCGCTCGACCAAAAAATGGTCAGTTCCTGAACTTTTTCGTTTTCTCCGAGGCCAAAATGAATCGGTTTAATACTTTGCCCAAGGAAATTAGCACCATGATTAAGACGGTGCTGATATTGCTCCGTTCCGGTTTTAATTCTCAATACTGTCCCAAAAGCATTCCGGTTACTAGCAGTGCCTTCTAAAGCTATCTGAAGCCAATTGCCTTTTTTATCGATCAGATTGTTAAGCAAAACAGGGCTTTCTCCCCAATTGCCGACCAGTATATCCAGATCCCCATCCCGATTATAATCAAAGACTTCCATTCCCCTTGCATCCGTATAAAGGTTCAGGCCATAAATATGAGACATTTCATTAAATTCATCATTTTCAGCAACATAGAGGCGGTTATATTCCAAATCGCCACCTTCAAAAAAACGCTGATTTACCACATACAGATCTTCGTCCATGTCGTGGTCCATGTCGAAGAACCTGGCTGACCATCCCCAACGGGCATCTCCCAGATTAACTTTACTGGCCATGTTACGAAATTTGGAACCATCGTTTACAAAAAATGGATTAGTATGTACTTGCCATATATTGGTGAGGTAAATGTCAAAATCACCGTCGTCACCATAGTCACAAATATCCACTCCCATTCCATTGCCAAGATCATTTAATTGATATTCAGCAGTGACCTCTATAAAATGATCATCAGAATCATTTAAATAAAGGAAATTTGGCCCAAAATCATTGACGATGTATAAATCCTGTTTACCGTCTTTATTTACATCAAGCGGAATGCTGGTCCAGGTTTTTCCCACATCTTTTAATCCACTTTTTTGGCTGATATCGGTAAAACTACCAGTACCGTCGTTTCGATAAAGTGTATTGGGCCCGTACCAACTGCTTACATACAGATCCAGATCTCCGTCATTATCATAATCCCACCATAAAGCACTGGAACTATAGCCATCTTCACTTCCTTCAATCCCGGCCTGAATCGATACATTTTCGAAGGTACCATCTCTTCTGTTATGCCATAGCTGGTCCTTCCCATGATTGGTCAAAAACAAATCCGGGTAACCGTCATTATCATAATCTCCCCAGCTAGCTCCCATCTTTATACCTTCTTCCAGGAATTTATCCTTGTTATATTGTTGCTTGTCCAGACCTGAACTTACGGTTACATCCTGAAAGTCTTTTCCCGAGTTTCTAAAAAGTCTGTTCCAGGTAGCTGGATCATCAGATTTATAAGCCTCTCTTGCCACTACATAAATATCCAGATCTCCATCCTGATCAAAATCTGCCACCGCTATACCATTGGCAAATTGCATTTTATTTATGTTTGAAAAATCAGAGAATATTTCAAATCCTTGTGAAACTGCGGGCACGTAACGGCATAGCAAGAGTATCAATAGAAATAATTGGCACCTCATCTCAGCTTTTCCTTTTGTTATATATGGTTAATCTCATATTTTTAAAAAACTACATCAAAAAGAATCCTTAATAACTAAGGATTCTTTTTGAAAGTGCTCCAATAATTTAAAGGGCTGGATCAAAAGTTCCTCCCCAACCGGCGTTTTGTTCTAAATTTTCATTGCGTTGTATTTCACTCAGCGGAATAGGAAAAAAATAATATGATTCCGGCACAGTATTTAAATTGATCCCGGAAAAAAGATCTACCACCTGATAATCAAAATCCCGAGGTTCGTAAGTATAATTTGGAACGCCGTCAACCGGCAAACCGGGTTTTAAGGTTGCCAGTAATCCCTGTTCTTTTGTTCCATTCAATTCAGTATCAAGCCTTCTAGCTCTTCTAAGATCCCAGAATCTTTTTCCTTCGTAAGCGAATTCGAGATACCTTTCAAAATAAATAGCATCTCTGATCTCTTGTCTTGAAGATGCTGTAATACCGTAGGTGTCCCCGGCTCCCGCCTCAATTCCTGCTCTTTCCCGAACTTCTCTCAGTGCGCTTAGCGCTTCATTACCTCGTCCCATCTCATTGGCCGCCTCAGCAAAATTCAATAACACTTCGGTATATCTGATTTCTATCCAATCGACACTATTCAGGGATACCTGCTCCTGAATTAATTCAGGCTGAAGGCCTTTTCGTGGGAAAAAGCCGGAACGGTTAAAATCGGCCGTAGGTCCAAATCTATCTTCTGAACCAGCAAAATTTGCATCGGTGTATTGTCTTCTGCCGGCTTTTCCACTCAATTCAAACAAAAAGCCATTACCCACGATGTTGGCATAGAATCTTGGATCCCTGTTTTCCCAATAGGTTTGTATATCATAAGTATAGCTGGGAGAGTTGCCCGGCTGAAACCCATCGGCCATAGGATAGGATTCGACAAATTTCCAGATAGGCTGATCTCCACCTGTAGAATTCTTGGATTCTGTTAAAGGCCTGACATTATCCTCTCTTCTTCCGTTTGTGCGATCCGGATCGGAAAATATTGCTGTCATAATTGCCTCTGCATTTCCTTCATTAGCGGTGCTCCAGATATCGGCATAATTAGGTTCCAGGCCGAATCCCATGCTCTCCAGTTGATTTTTGGCGGTCTCATTGGCCGCCAAAGCATTAGCCCAGTTTTGATTATTGTATGGATCTACCGGATTAAACTGAGGACTGGCTTTATATAACAATACACGTCCTTTGAAAGCTAAGGCAGCGGCAGCACCTATTCTTGCCCTATCTCCATCCACAAATTTCTCATTTCCCAATAACCTGATAGCCTCATCCAAATCCCCTTCGATGAAGGAAAAAGTTTCAGCAGTAGATGACCGCGGTGTCAAAAGATCGTCGGTTAATTCCTGAGGTGTTTCAATGACCGGTACACCACCGTATACCCTCACTAAAAGAAAATAGCTCCACGCTCTAAGAAAATGTGCTTGCGCCTTAATTTTATTTTTGAAGCTTTCTTCCAAAGTACCGTCTTCGATCTCGGAGAAAAGTACATTTATTTTACGAATGTCCTGGTAGATACTTTCCCACTGCAGCCATGGATGTCCAGAAGCGGTAACCAATCCATCATCCAAAGTTCCGATTGTCTCGTCGGCGCTACCGCCATTGGTAAAACTTCCTACACCTACCACCGGCCATCCTGAAGGCATGACGCTTGCATACACATCTGCGAGGTAGGCATTGGTGAGCTGTGTGTCATTCCATACAGCTTTGGGATCAAAGGCACCCAAATTCTGTACATCCAAAACATCATTACACGCTCCTGCCACGAAAAGCAATATGGTTAGCCCTATAGTTTTTATTATATTTTTCATAGCTTTTTCAATGTTTAAAAGGTTATTTTAATGCCACCGGAGAATGTTTTCATGATAGGAAATGAGTCCAGTGTCTCCTGCTCGGCATCATGCTCATCAAACTCTGTTATAATAAACAGGTTGGAACCATTCGCAAATACCGACATATTTTCCACACCAAATCTTGTTGTAATATTTTCGGGAAGTGTGTAGGTAAGACTGACATTCTTCAGCCTCACATAGGCCCCGCTTCTATTCCAGAAGGTAGAGGCGCCATGACCAAGTTCAGGTCTTCCCCAGCCTTCAATCCGGGGATACCTTCCACCCGGGTTATCGGCAGAATAAGCATCTGTCCACAACTCAAAATATGGTCTGCCATCAATTTGAAACACGCCTGCACCACCGGTATTAATCGTTCTTACAAATTTATCGTATTTGGCTACTCCCTGGAATAAGACATCCAAGGCAAATCCCCTCCATGTAAATCCTCCTCTTATACCATAGTTGATCCTTGGTGCTGTATTTTCCGAAATAATGGTCCTGTCAAAATCATTAATAATGCCATCCGGGCCCTCTGCAAAGTCGGTACCGTTGATGTCTTCAAACAGTATATCTCCCAGTTTTGGTGTTCGACCAAACTGGGTAAACCCTGACGGAAGTGCATCCAGGGTAGCCTGATCGCGGATGATCCCTCTTGACACATACCCTACCAAGCGGTTTTGGCTTTTGCCGATCGGAGAGAAAATATCCAAAGTGCCATCTGCTACGGGGAATTTTACCCACTCATCTCTGGCAAAACCCATATTTGCGCCAATGTTGAACTTTATGTCACTTCCAATATTTCCTTTGTAATCGGCTATGATCTCGAAGCCATTGATTTTTTTCTCTGCCACGTTGGTAGAGGGCAAGCCTGACCCAAAGGTTCCCGGAACTGTTGATATCGGAGATGCCAGTACATCGGTAATATTATTCCTGAATACATCTACCGCAATAGTGATCTTATCTTCCAGCAATCCGAGATCCAGACCTATGTTAATAGTATTATGTGTTTCCCAAGTAATGGATGGATTTGGTATAACAGCGGGTGTCGTTATACCAGCGCTTAATCCATCCTCAAAGAGATAGCTGCCGCCTCTTCTGAAGTTATTTTGAAACTGGAAGGGTGCAATGGGATCAGGCGAGGCCGATGTTCCGTCAAAACCTGTTGAACCTATCGATCCTCTTAGCTTTAAGTTACTTATCAGCGATACATCAAAGAAATCTTCCTGGGATATTCTCCAGGCTGCCGATATTGAGGGAAAAAAGCCAAATCTGTTGTCTTCAGGAAACTTATATGACCCATCAGATCGAAATGAAAATTCCGCTATATATTTTTCATTGTAATTGTAGTTTACCCGACCAAAATAGGATACCCGTGCCGAGTTGCCTTCTCCGCCGGTAAAGTTCCGTCTTTCGGCACTGCTTTGCGTTCCTAAAATCTGATCAACACTCCTTGACAAAAGTTCATTGGCTGATCCCGAGAGGGATTTGGAAGAATTTTCAGCTATTTCATAACCAAGCATTGCATTAAGCCCATGTGCGCCAAAGGTATTTTCATATCTTAAAAATGCATTGAACTGATAACTTTCCTGCAACAGCACCACTTCGTCGATCCCTTCAAAGGTCCTGGCCAGATTATTAACATTTACAGCACTCAAATCCAATGGACCAGGTGTGAACTGATCAGGACCGGTACTTCCAACATGTTGTATCCAGAAACTTCGGTTATGCAATACGAAATTCTTTTGATTTCGCGTATCCTGTCTGTAATTTCCTAAAACACCTACGCTAAGTCCCTCAACTTTCGGAATATCAAGATCCACATTAATATTTGCATTAAATGTGTTATAGACAATCCTTCTATAACCATCTCCTTTTACAATCTCGACCGGATTAAACCCACCATTTGTAACCGGGAAGCCATCGGGGTCATCACTTGTCGTGGGGGTTCCGTCAATTTTTGTGTAATGAGGCCGTAACCTCGACCAGTTAAAAGTGGATCTGTAAAAATCTGCGACGGTAAACCCTTCACCATTGTCCCAGTCAAATGGCCAGTAAAATCTATCTGTTTCCCTCCTGTTTCCGCTGATGTTCGCCCCTATTTTCAGGTACTCATTTACCTTTGCGTCGACTTTAGCCCTGAAATTGTACCTGTTGAAATTGGTATTATCGTAAGTTCCGGAGGCTTTATTAAAGCCCGTTGAAAGAAAATAGGTCACGTTATCATTGCCGCCATTTACTGACAAATTGTGTTGCTGAGATGTAGGGTCCTTAAAAATTTCATCGTTTACGTCCCTGAAGTTCACACCTCTTGCCCATTCCAGGACATCCTGACCATAAGGCGCAGCGTTTCCATTATGGATCTGTTGATTGTTTATATGAATAATCTCCTGTTCGGCCGTATAATCCTGTATAGGTTGCGTTGGAGTACTGACCGAAAAATTGTTACTATATGTAAACCTGACTTTTCCGCTCTTTCCGGATTTTGTGGTGACCACCACAACGCCACCCGCTGCCCTTGCCCCATATATAGCTGCGGTAGCGGCATCTTTCAAGAAAGAAATATTTTCAATTTCATTGGGATCCAATACATCAAATTGAGCTTTGTCGCTCACCACATTGTCGATAACGTATAAGGCCGCGGTGTTGGTTCCTCTTATGTTTATGGAAGAATTAGCTCCTACTAATCCCGAGTTATTAACAATCTGAACACCTGGCGCACGGCCAGCGAGACTATTCGATAATTGGGAAGTAGGTATTGATTGGATATCGTCCGCATTTAAGCTGATAGCTGATCCTGTCAGTGTGGCTTTCTTTTGTGTCCCGTACCCAACCACTACGACCTCCGATAGTGTGGTGACATCAAGGGTCATTTGCAGATCAATCACCGATCTGCCATTTATCTCTACCTCTTCATTAAGATAGCCAACGTAAGTAAATACCAAAGTGGTGGCATCATCGGGAACGCTTATTTTATAATTGCCATCCGTATCAGTAATTGTCCCTACCGTGCTGGCTTTAACCAGCACATTTACACCGGGCAGCCCTTCGCCATTTTCATCCGTTACTTTGCCCGAAATATCTCTCGCCCACAATAGCTGCTCTGAAAACTTCTCGGTCAGCGCTTTATCCTTTTTACTTCTTCTGCCAACGTGAATGTTATCGTTGATCCTTTGAAATCTAAGCTGCGCATTTTCCGACATGAATAATAATACCTTTCCCAGCGATGTATTCGGTGAATTAAAATTCAAAACCGCGCTATCATCCACCTTGTTATGATGATAGGTGAATTTAAATGGCGTCTTCTGTTCCAAATCCGAAAATGCCTGAGACAGCGTAATGTTTTCCCAGGTGACGGATACCTGAATTTTATGGACACTTTCCCTCTGTGCTTTTCCTTCTTTTGCCATGAGCACGGTAAAAAAGAGTGTTTGAAGGAATGTGCCGTAAAGTAAAAGTTTCGACATAAGCAATATTTGCCTTAGTAGTTTTAAAATCATAATTTTGAGTGTTTTAGTGAATAGTTTACTTACTAAAATGTCGCTTTAATTATTCCGGACCTGACAGAAAGAAATAATTAAGGCGAGCCAGCCGGGTCCTTTAAGGATCCGGTTTTTTGTTTAATCAGCTTGTGTTGTAATGCATAGTCTTAATTTTTGGATTGTTAATTGTCTCTTATGACGACCTGTTCTCCGATGATTTCATAGGTAAAGCCAAATTCGGAACCGTATCGGATCCCTTTTAACACGTTTTCGAGTGATTCATTTTCAAATACACCACTAAAGGGGCCTTCAAACATTTGTTCCTTCTCCATCACAAATTGAACGCCGTACCACTTTTCCAGTCGCTTCACCACCTCCGCAGCCTCCTCTTTGTGAAATATTAATTTATTATCTACCCAACCAAAAACCAGGTCGCGGTCAAAGGAACCTTTGGCAATGGTGTTATGAGAATAAGTCACCATTTCATTGGGAGCCAGCATAATGGTGTTGCCGCCTTCATCCAGCACAGATACCTTCCCACTAACCAGCGCCACCTGAATATCTTTTTGCTGCAAATCATTTTTTACGTAAAAGGAAGTTCCCAAAACCTTTGTGGTAATGCCTTCGGTGACGACCAAAAACGGCCGGTTTTCATCCCTGGTCACCTCAAAAAAAGCCTCACCCTCCAGATATACAATTCTACTGTCCGGCGCAAAATTCTCCGGATATTTGATGGTACTCGATGCATTGAGCTTTATCCTGGTACCATCGCTCAGTTTGAAAGTAGTCTTCCTCCCGGCGGGATTAACTTTTGAGATATAAGAAATAACCTCCGCATCAGCATTTTCCCGGTTTGACAGATGGTAATAAGAAAACGTCGCGATCATTATCACCGCCAGAACAGCAGCTACCCGGATAAAAACGGAACTATTTCTTGTCCGGGGAGCTGGACTGATAATACGACGATTTTTTTTGTGAATATGATTGAACATATCCTCCTTTTCCTCCCTGGAAAGTTTGTGTTTTTGCTTATATCCGAGAGACTGAATGGTTTGCTTGGCAATTAATACGGTTTCTAACTTTTCAGGATGATCCTGGATCCATTGTTGCCAAAACTGATTGGTTTCTTTATCATAATTCCGGACCCATCTGACAAAAAATTCATCTTCTAAAAAATCATATTCCGTATAGTCTTCATATTCCATATGGTCTTCTTATTATATTTTGATGTTTATAAATAGTAAGAGGAGAAAACAGAAAAATATGACCCCAAAAAATTTCTTTTTTTTTGAAATAGGAGAAAATTTAATTCAACATGGCTGGCGGTGGTGTCGCAATACAATGCCATTTAGAGCCAGAAATGTATCCGGAATGAGCGATCTGGTATTCGGTTTATAACGGGGCTGGTCCGTCAGAAAAGAAAAAGTAAGAGCAACAAAAACAGGATTTTTTCTAATAGAGGTCTTCGTAAAGTCATCCGCTTCTTCATGGTGGCAATAGCCCTGTACAACAGTTTTCTGGCAGATTTTGCTGTTTTTAATTCCAGCAACCCAGCCATTTCCTTGTAAGAAAACCCTTCGTAATAATAATAGATTATAGCTTGTCGCTGCCTTCTGGAAAGTCCGTTAATGATGGTTTCAAGCCTTTTCCCACGTTCCTCGGCTAACTGGTTATTGATCAAATTCAATTCCGGAGAAACGGCTACCGTAAAACTTTCATCATAGTCCTGCAGCGGATAATGCGTGTATTTCCTTTTACGTTTAAGTTTGTCCAGGATCTTTCTTCTTAGAGCTACGTACAAATACGCTTTGACAGAATCCACATCGCTCAACCGGTTTTTATAATGATTCAATTCAATAAAAACATCCTGAATAGCATCTTTGACCAATTCTCTGCTGGAAACTATATGGTAACCGTAATTGTATAAACCATCAATATATTTGTTATAAATATAGGAGAAAGCCGCCTCATCTCCTGCCTTAAGTGCCTGCCATGCTTCCTTATCGTGCTTAATTCTCGGTCCCCGAAAGTGTGGATCTGAACTTTGACCAGTCGATGGCAAAGAATGGTGGGTAAAGTTATATTTTGGGTCAGCTTTCAAAATTCAAACATAACCTAAGTTTAAGGATACTGGCAATTTATATTTTTTTCCCGGCCAGAACTACTATTCAATTTGCCTGTTGTTATACGCAGTTTGCATCAGAGCACCTTTGACATCAAAAGATGCTTTATTGGCGAGGTATGGGGGATACCGATCAATAGTTTTTGGTTTTTAATCAGGCATGGTCATGAATTTCCAGTTCACTCTTTTTTCGTAATTAAAGGCATCTTTATTACTTGTTTTCAAAGTGCCCTTAAATGTTTTTCCTTTTTTGACTACTGAAATGGTGGTCCAGGAGTGTTCTCCTTTTTCGTAATCAAAAGTGACGCCATCGTCATCGTAAAGTGTGCTGCTACTCTCAACCGTGCCGTAATGTCTGATCTCCAAAGGCAGGATTTCATCCACCTTAGGCATTTGATTTCTTTTGGAAATCATGGGAATAATACCTCCTTCCTTCACAAAAAGTGGAATTTTATCTAACCCGGGTTGGATGGTAATCACCTCGGTTTCCCCGACTAGTTTACCCGTGTAAAAATCATACCACTTACCCTTTGGCAATACCACTTCCCGCGTTTTTTCACCGGCAAACATGGGCGCCACCAGTATAGCATCTCCCATCATATACTGGTATTTGATTTCTTTGGTGGAATAGCTTGCATAAGGGTTTTCCGACCCGTCGAGCTCACCAGCCAGTTTTTCGGATCTTATGGAGAAGCCATCAACCAGTTGCATGGCCCGAAATGGAGGAATACCTTCCGATTGATACCGGGCAAAAGCCGTGTAGAGATAAGGTAACAGGCGCATCCTAAGGTGTGCTATTTCTCTAACCTGATCTTCTACATCAGGAAATGACCAGGGCTTTGTGCCATCGGCCCAGGCATTGAGCATGGCCATTGGTGAAAAACAGACTGATTGCATTCTTCTCAGCCATTCTTCCGATGTTTTGGAGGCCCGAACCTCCGGCGTCCATAACACGCCTATGAAGCTGCTGTTGATCAAGGCAGTTATGAAGTCTTTATGGCTATAATAGTCGTTGTAGATAACATAGGGCAAGCTGCTTGTACCGGCATTGGAGGCTCTTACCAACCCGTAGGTCCTTTGGTTGACCTCGCGGTACCACTCGCTGGTCATTTTTTGAAAAATGGATCCATATATCTGTCGCATTTCTTCGGCCGTAGTTCCGGAAGGAAAGGTGGCGACATCGGGCCAAAGCCACGAATCAAAGCCATCTACCTCATCAATTTTATAACCGCTTACGCCAATGTCTATATGATTTCTTTTAAAATGATCTTTAAAAAGCGTCTTGGCCTCTGGTAAAGTAAAATCAGGTACAATCCCGTTCCAGACCGTATGTGAGCCTGAGAAAGGTTTTATTTTAGGGTACAGGCCTGCTACCGGGGATACATAAGGGTTAAGCCATAAGTTAGCTCTAATTCCTTTATTCGATAGCGCTTTGATAAATCCCTGCGGATCGGGAAACCTGGTTTGGTCCCACTCAAAGGTACAGGGGTAGGCCATGCTGTGCCACCCGGGTTCCACACCAATAAAATCCAGGGGAAAGTTGTGCGCTTCAAATTCTTCAGCTTCTTTCAAAATATCCTTGTCTGAATAGAGCGTAGGTACCCGTTGGGTAAAACCCAAACCCCACTTTGGCGGCAAATATCCTCCTCCGTTATACAGATTGTAACGCTGCACCACTTCCAACATAGATTGCCCCCCGAAAACATACACATCCACACCATTGGCGGGTACTAATATTTCAACGGCATCTGAATAGGGCTGCGCCTTCCATTGCTTATCGGTATTGCGGTCATACAATACCGGAGGATCATCTGCGTTGACACGAATGGCGGTGCCGGCATAAACTTTAATATACCTGGCCGCATCGATCAATACACCATATCCCTCTGAAGATACATAAAACGGGACAGGTGCATGCGTCCTGCCATTATCGCGACCGCCATAATGATCGACATGCAATGTCATAATACGTCCCCGCTGGTTATGGGTCTGGAAGTTCAGGCCCAGGCCAAAAAGTTCTTCTCCCTTCCTCAACGGAAACCGCAAATAGGTTTTTCCATCGATTACGGCCATTTTAATTTTCGATTTTTCTAATGGAAAGTCTACTTTTGATAACTTCTCCAAAGCCATTGTATTTGGCGTAATCCCTGCGGCCTTTAACAGTGTCAATTCCTGCGCCTCACCTATGGTGATCTTCCAGACCCCCGGAGCCTCCCGTTTCCAATCGGCCTGCTGGGCAAAAGTGTTTCCAATCAGTAAAGTCAATATCAGTAACAGGTTAAAAAATTTCATAGGTTATTTCCCGGTTTGGTTATGTTAAATAGTATATACTTCAGTTAGTCAAAACAATAAATTGTTTACTTGGTTACTACAATCCAGTCATCGACTATAGCAATCGCAAAACTAATATTTTAACAAAAATTATTTGTTGAAACAAAACTTAAGATTATTTGCCTGAGATATTGATAAATTATATTCAATTTTTGAAACTCAGGGAAGTGTCAGTATTGATTTCGATTACTTTAAGCGGACCATTATTGCTGGCAACCAGTAAATATACCCCCTTGGTAGTTTGAATAAGTTGCATCTCCTTGACATCATAGGGTAGAAATAATCCACTTTCGGTGGTGGGTACAGACTGGAATTTTCCATTTCCCAGTCCCTTTAAATATAAGCCCACGCCGGCATCTGCTCTGGAAGTTTCAACTTCCATGGGATATAGGTTACCAGCGACAACGAGGTCTTTGTTGCCGTCCTTATTAATATCAATAATTACCATATCATTGATGGCTGAGAATTGAGATTCAACGGGCAATGCTTTCATCTCAAAGCTGTTTTTTTCTTTCCGCTCGACAATGGCGCTCGCAAAGCTCTGTGCTTTGTAGTGAAGTGACCGGCTTAAATTTTTCTCACCATATACATCGGATAAAGTTGCCAGTGCAAAAGAGCTGTAATCAGGAAATATCTCGTTTAAGGCATTAACCTGCTGTGCCGAACACGACCTCCCTCTTACCGGATAATGGATTCCATAATTGTAATATCCCAATACTATATCCTGTGACCCGTTTTTGTCAAAGTCATAATAGTGGACGGTAAAAGGTTCTTCTTTTGATGATTTGTATTTTGAGTTAAGTCCCAAATTACCGACAATATAATCATCGTCCCCATCGTTATCAATGTCATTTTTTTCGATACTAAACCACCAACCAACAGGATTGTCAAACCGGTAATCTTTGGTGACATCAGAAAAAATACCCGCTTCATTTTTGATAAAAGTCACTGGCATCCAAATCCCGGTTAATACCAGATCATCATCTCCATCCTGATCAAAATCCGACCAAACACCGTCTGTGACCATTCCTATATCCTTTAGCACCAATGCATTTGATTGCGTTACATCTGTGAATTTCAGGCCGTTTTCCGGATCAAAGTCGTTTCGCAATAAATGACTGCTCGCCGGTTTAGGGTATGCTCCCGGCACGTGGAGGGCTCCGACAAACAAATCCAAATCGCCATCGTTGTCATAATCGTTTGCAATGACCTTTGATCCGCTCGACGTGATCCTTGGCAGGGCTGACAAGTCCCTCAGGAAGTTTCCGTTTCCATCATTGATATACAACCTGTCCTGGTACATATCGGAGCCTGCCTCATACTCGTTGCCACCTGACACTACGTAGAGGTCATTGTCCCCATCCCTGTCCGCGTCAAAGAAAACAGCTCCTATGTCCTCATATTGACTTTCAAAACCTGATTTTTGGCGATAAAATGCGCCCTTTGCATTTTGTATAAACAGCGATCCGCTTTTCCCCAAGGCAGCGCCTATAAAGAAATCTTCCAGCCCATCTCCATTTACATCTCCAACAGCCAGGCCAGGTCCAAAATTAGACATTTTATGGGGCAATAATACCTGACGTTGGTAGTCGTCAAACTCATTCTCTACATGATGATAAATGGCATCTGCCTTTTCCGTCACATCTGTAAAAAGTGTTGCAGCATCTCTTTGGTACGCCACGGCCGGGACTGATGCCTCGTAATCGACAATCAATACCTGATCCGCCTGAACATTACGAAGCTCATATACGCGTTTGTCGGGCCATGTAATTTTCAAATTTGAGATGCTCTGCGAAGCTCCCAACCCAAAGTGAAAAACCGCCTCGGAGGTAGAATACATTCCTCTGACGTTAGCGGACTCTAAAAACTGCATTTCCCCGTCCCCGTATTTTATGGTTGCTGTCGCTCCAAAAAATGATGTGAATTTACCGTTCTTTCTCAACTTAACCCTAAGAAAGTGATTATCTGCAATTTCATTGGTGTTATTCCTGTAGATAAAAGCCGGATCATTTACATTGTTGATGACAAGGTCCAGATCTCCATCATTATCCAGATCGGCATAACCAGCGCCATGGGAAAAAGAAAGCTCTGCAAAGCCCCATTCCTTGCTTTTCTTGGTGAACGTAAAGTCACCGTTGTTACGGTATGTATAATTTGCCAGCTTTTGCGAGGGATAGATATTTAACGCTTCATCAACATCTATCAGGTCCCAGATCTTAACATCTTCCAATGTCCCCGTTTTATTGTAATGTGCAATGATCTTGTCATTCACATGAAGTTTAAACTTTTTCTGAGCGTCTTTGTTCCTGATATCTCTTAAAATTCCATTGGAGACAAAAATATCTTTGTGGCCGTCATTATCCAGGTCCAGGATCAGGGGGGACCAGCTCCAATCGGTGCTTGAGACATTGGCCAGCTGACTGATTTCAGAGAATGCGTTATTTCCAAGGTTAAGTTGCAGGGTATTGAACATGTATTGATGATTCCAGCCATTGTTTACAATACTCCAGAAATTATCCGGGTTCATACCGCCCATGTTGGCTTTCAATCTATAATTGTCCTCGGCTGTCATATCCACCGCCATGAGGTCAGGCAATCCATCGTTGTTAATATCAGCGGCGTCAACGCCCATGCTATAAAGCGGGGTATGTTTCAGGGCGTCATTGGCCTTGTCTGTAAAAGTACCATCCCCGTTGTTTATGTAAAGAAAGTCCGGTGCCTCAAAGTCGTTCGCCAAGTATATATCAGGATATCCATCAGCATTCAGATCAGACGTCACCAGGCTGTTGCCATAGCCGGCTCTCAGCACACCGGCTTTTTTGGAAACATCTTTGTATTTTCCATTCACATTTTCATACAATCTCGGACTATATTTATCAAGGAGAAGTTTTCCGGTACCAACCAGGCTATCATACCTTGAGTAATCTCCGGGGTTTGGTGCATGGTTTAATAAAAAAACATCGAGATCGCCGTCAACATCGTAGTCGAAAAAAGAGGCCTGTCTTGTTCTGACCGTATCATTCAAACCATATTTTTCAGCGCTTTCGGAAAAGGTAAGATCGCCGTTATTGATATAAAGTTGATTGACCCATAGCTCAGGATTATCATCGTACAGCTCCTTGCAAACAAATATGTCCACAAACCCGTCATTGTTCACATCGGCCACGGTGACTCCGGAAGACCATGACCCATTATCAATTATGCCTGCCGGTCCGGTTATATCTTCAAACTTAAAATTCCCCTTGTTTAAATATAATTTATCCCCTACCAGGTTTCCGGTAAAATAAATATCTGCCAGCCCATCATTATTAAAATCCCCTATGCCGACACCTGCTCCGGCATAAAAGTTGTCATAAATCAGGATGTTACGATCCCTGTCCTCAACAATTTTGTTGTTAAACCTGATATTGGTGTCCTTGGGATCCAGTAATGTAAATAAAGGTGCTTTAGGCGTTTTATCAATAGTACCCTGGAAGAACAATGTATAAATCAATAGAAGGAATAAAACTTTTAGTTTCATATCGATTCTGATCTATTTACAACATAAATAGACTTAAATAAAATAGGATCATGAAACTTACAGTTTCATATCATGCTTCCTGAACATGCCTATTTATTCATATCTATCACCATTTTCCAGGCTCCCTTTTGAAATATTTCAAATTCAACAGCTTCACCATTGTGGGTTATGATGGCCCGGAAGGGGTAGGTAATATCAAAAACCTTGGCAGACCTGTTGAAAGATTGTTGCCCGGTGAAATTACCGCGGATGGTGGTGACTACAAACTCCGGATTGGCTACTGCTGCTCCTTTAGAGTTAAATTCCAATTCAATGTAGCTATCAGTATCCGAGACTCTGGATAGCCTGACACCGGTCACCAAGGGGCCTTTATTATGTATTTTGTATGGATTCTTATATTCGCCAATGTATTTGTCCTTACTCCAAAATCCAACAACTGTGCTGTCTCCGCCGTTTTTTCTTTGCAAAAGGAGCTTTCCTTTGCCTTCTTTTTTCCCGTTCTTCCAATTTCCCTCGTAGGAATTACCGTTATTCCAGGTATAAGTGCCGACCCCGTGTGGCACACCTTTCTTAAAAGACCCTTCATATTCATCTGTTCCTTTGGCGCGGCCATTCCCATCGGCTTTCCCTTTTTTGCAATCACCCTGGTAAGCTCCCTCAAGGGCGGGTAATAGAACTTTACAGTCGCTCGACTGAGCGAAACAAACAGGTGCAGCAATTGCACCAATAAAAAATATTAGTAAGTATTTCATATCGTACACAAAATAGGAATTTTCTGAGTATATACTCAGAAAATTCCATATTTTAAAGGTAAAACATTGTGTCAAACTATTCCGTATCCCACCAAACCCTGGTCACCGACGTATCTTTTGATCTCACAGCCTCATAGCTTTCTGCATTATTAAGGACCTCGGTACTTGGATAAAGTATTCTTGTTGTTCTTTCAAGCACACTTCCTCCGGTCATATCATCCGGTAATGCAGGAAAATCTGTTCTTCTTTGTTCTGCATAAGCTTCATTTGGCTGATTAATGCCAAAATGCATCCATTTTTGCGTGTAAATTTGCGCCAGGGTACCATCAAATTTAGCGGTACTATTGTTTACAAAGTCATCTACATCGGCAGCATCCGGATAGTCCATAGTAAAATCAGTATCTAAATTGATAAGATAATAGTAGAAATCAACGGACTCTCTTAAACCAGCGTTGTATTCTGCTTCTGCATCACCTGCCACATATCCTTTTATAATTGCCTCTGCCTTTAAAAACCGTACTTCTGAAGCTGTCAGGACAATGCCTGGTAAATACTCATTGTTCCTGATTAATTCCTCATTGATCAAACTGAAGTCGTCGGAATTTATATCCAACCCTGCCTGGTCATCCGGTGAAGAAGGAACACCTACATACGTATCGGCTGTAGTTGTCTGAAAATGTGCGGCCCTCCTCGGGTCATTGGCGGCATTCATGAGGTCAACCATCAGTTTAGGGGCATAAGTTCTACCAGCTCTGTCCTCAAATGCCCGGGCAAATTTTCCACCGCCTCCTCCAAGACTATTTAATCCGTCAGGACCGATTGCTTCCTGCAATATGTTATCATCATTGGTCTCTACAAGCGGAGCACTTCCTCCCAGAATTTCCTGAACCACAGATTGGGCAAATGCATTGTCAACTTCCGAAATTCTCATGGCCAGCCGCAACCTTAAAGAATTTGCAAACTTTTGCCATTTCAACAAATCGCCGGCCAATAATATATCCTGCGAGCTCAGCACTTCATGTGCTCTGATATTGCCGGGATCTAACGTAGTCGCCGCCAGCTCTTCCGAAGCTTCTTTTAAGTCTGCAATAATGCTTTTATAAACCGACTCCTGGTCGTCAAACTTCGGGAATAAATTCGGCTCCGAGGTTCTTGCTGTAAATGCCTCGGAATAAGGCATATCCCCATATAAATCGGCTATTCTTGCAGTACCATGTGCTCTTAACACTTTGGCAATAGACAGGTATACAGCATAATTCGCCTGCTCCTGCTCAGATAATGTCGCGCTTACGAGCTCCATTTCTTTCAGTCTCGGCATAAAACCGGTATAGTACTGCCCCCACAAACCACCAATGGCGTTTGAGGTAAGGTCCATCATTTGTGCGTCATTGCCATCCACACCATTGAGCTGGGTCCAGGGACCAATGTGTTGTAGAATCAGGTAATAACCTGAGGGGTTGTATCCAATTCTTAGTCCCGACCCACCATTTAGCATGGCATCTGTCATCAGATACTCAACCTTGGTGTCCGTCGATTTATCCGGGTTTAGAAATAAGTCATCCAGGCTCTCGTCACAGCTACCTAGCATAAGGAAGATAGGAGCCAACATAAATATTTTAATATATATATTTTTCATCTGTATGTTCCAATTAAATCCTAGAAATTAGCTTTAAGTGCAAATCCGAAGCTTCTAGTAGAAGGATAGGCTCCATACTCAGCAGCGCCTGCTTCCTGATTTGTTCCAATGTCTGATTCGGGATCAATGTTTGGTATATTCTTGTGAATATAAAAGAGATTTCTACCAATGAAAGAAAGCGTGAGGTTTTGAAGGAAAACCTTATTCATCAAGCTCTGAGGGAAGGTATAACCCAAAGACAATTCTCTAAACTTGATGTAACTGTTGTCGTAAAGACCTTCTTCATGAAAACCATAGTTCCAATAGTAGGAATTCAGGTAGTATTCGGAAGCCGGCACCAATTTATCATTGGGTTGGCCATCCTCGGTAACACCTTCCAGTATCATACCGTTATGCCTCACTATTTCACCGTTTGGCGTAGGAGCATCATGGCTGGGCAGTTGAATCCTGTCTCCATTGGCGTCCACATAGTATGGTAAACCACCGTTGGCCTCATCTCTAAATGCGAGTGACTCTTCCAGTTTACCCGCATTGATACCATAATAATTGGTAAAGGAGAACATATCCCCACCCATTTTGATATCAATAAGGAAGCTTAAATTAATGCCTTTATAAGAAACCGTATTGGTTAAACCGCCAATCCAATCGGGTGTAGAGTTGCCCACGGGTACCAGTTCGCTGTCATCTCTTAAGTAATAGCCATCCGCATCGACCACCTTGTTGCCATTCGCATCTCGCTGATAAGTAAAAGTTGACCACACGCCGAAGGGCTGACCTGGCCTTGCATCTCTGACCATGGGATAATTAAATCCTGACAATTGCAATCGTTCAATTCCTTCTGCCAGCTCAACTACCTCGTTTGTGTTTTTAGCATAAGAAAACGAAACATCCCACTGGAAATCTCCTGCCTTAACAGGTGTGCCGTAAATCAGTGCCTCAAATCCGGAATTGGTCATTTCTCCTACGTTGGTGGTAATGCTATTGCCACCGGAGCTTTGTGCAATACCCAAATTGATAATCTGGTCGAAGTTGTTGTTTTTGTAATAGGTAAGATCTATTCCCACTCTATTTCCGAGGAACCTCAGATCAGCTCCAAATTCGATAGCTCTCTGTCTTTCAGGCAATAAGTTAGAAGGAGGAACTGTGCCGCTAAAACTATTGGTTGTTACCCCATTGTATGAACCATAGTCATACAATTTGTTGGCCTGATATCTGGTCGCATCATTACCAACCTGGGCCCAGGATGCCCTCACCTTACCAAAAGATAACCATGATGGCAATTCTATGGCATCACTAAATACAAAACTGGCACTTACCGAAGGATAGAAATAAGAATTATTTTCCGGAGGTAAAGTTGATGTCCAGTCATTTCTTGCTGTGAAGTCTAAAAACAGCATGTTTTTGTAGGCCAGTTGCCCAAAGCCAAATACCGCATCATTTCTCTCCTCAAACCTGTTTCCCTCGCTTCTTCTGGCATTTTGAGAGTTATTCAGACTAAACCAGTTTTCTGCCACAAGGCCACCATCGGTCCATGAACGTACAAAAGATCCTTTTTCGGTGAATGTTGATCCTCCAACACTCAAAGACAAGGCAAGGTCATCAGTAATGTTCTTATTAAAGGATAGCACTAAATCGGCATAGTCATTCCTGGTCTCTCTCTTACCTAATGAATAATATCCGGACGGGTTGTCAGGTGTAGTGGTTTTCTGCTTCTGCTCATAAGCTATATTTGAAAAATCAGTACCTGCTTTTCCTCTAAGATTCAACCACGGGGTGATTTGATAGTTCAAAGTAAAGTTTCCTATCAATCTGTTTTTGTCATCGACATTAGAATTTTCAAGTGCACCCCACAATACATTCATAAAGTTTCGTACCATGCTGGGCGCATCCTCGCTTCTGATTCGATAACCGTCTTTATCCTTATAGTTTTCAAAAAGCAGATTTGTCTTTGTAGACCTTGGGAATTCATAACCTACCAAACCACTTACACGCGGAGGTCTGTTGGTGGTCTTGATATCATAATAATTCAAAGCCACATCAGCGGTTAATTTCTCAGAAATCTTTAAGTTGGAGGTTAAGCTTAAAACGTTTCTTTCCTGTTCTACCCCATGAAAAGTACCTTCGTGGTCAAACCTGGTATAAGCAAGTCTGTAGTTAGCATTTTCCGAAGCGTTAGTCAAAGTCAACGTTGTGGAACCGGTATGTCCTTCTTTAAAAAGATCATTATAGTTATCCGGCTGCGGCGAATAGTCTCGTAATTCACCATCCCACCAGCGGATAGTTTGTCCTTCCATTTTAGGTCCGAAGCTGGCCCATGCATTTCTATACACCCTTTCGCCATCATCGTTCAGGTTAAAGTAACCGTCATTGTTGGCACCGAGATATAAATATCCATACCCGGAACCATATTCATTCTGAAAATCCGGTACGAAAGCAATCTTATCTACTGTATAGTTTGATGATAATTCTACGCCGAGACCTTTCTTTTTAGTCCCTTTTTTGGTAGTAATCAAAACTACGCCATTGGCTGCTCTCGAACCGTATAAGGCAGCCGCATTGGCACCCTTAAGAACCGATATGGATTCTACATCTTCGGGGTTGATGTCACTGGCACCATTACCGGGATCACTGCCACCCCATCTGCCGTACTGAGAGTCACCATGTTCAATCGGAATTCCATCTACCACAAACAACGGCTGGTTAAAACCGGTGATCGAATTATTTCCTCTGATCAGGACATTTACGCCGGCAGTAGGACCGCCTGAGTTTGCTGTAATCTGTACACCGGCAGCTTTTCCATAAAGCGCCGTAGCAATACTGGGAGAGGAAGCTTTGGTTATTTCCTCTGCTCCAACCTCGCTAACCGCGTATCCCAGCGCCTTTTTTTCTCTCTCAATTCCAAAGGCAGTTACAACTACCTCAGACAACGTCTCTATATCGGGAACCAACTTTACATCAATGGTAGCCTGGTTTCCTATTGCGATCTCCTCAGTTACGTAGCCAATATAAGTAAATACCAAAGTGGTAGCGTCATCGGGAACGCTCAACTTATAATATCCTTCCGTGTCTGTAACCGTTCCAAATGTTGTGCCTTTAACCAGCACATTTACACCGGGCAACGGATTGTCTTCTTCGTCTGTAATCTTACCAGAAACATCTCTGGTCACAATCTCTTCAACGATCTGTTGATTTCTTTTTTGCAGCGGGTCAACAATGATAGTATTATTGATCCTTTTAAACCGCAATTTGTTTTCCTTGGCCAGGTAAACCAGTAAATCTTTTAATGATGTCTGCTGGGAATCAAAACTGATCGCATCGATCTTTTTTATGGATTTAGGATTATATAAAAAGCTAAACCCAGTCAATTGCTCAATTGATTCAAATGCTTTTTCCAATGATACCTCCTTCCAATCTACAGAGAGATTGATGTTCTTCATTTTTTGAGCCTCGCCATTGGAGGCGAGAAGCATGCTAAAGAAAAAGCACTGTAAAACAACGCCATAGAACATTAATTTTGACATTACTAAAATTTTTTTTAGTATTACTCTTTGCATAATAAACGTTTTTTGGTGGAACTTAAATTTTCATCAAAACGGGAGTGAATAACGCTCGAAAGTTTACTTCGGGATAAGAAAGCCTAGGGCGTTATCACTTTTAATATTTTAATAGATCAGCTTGAATCTAAATAGGTTAAATGTTTCATTCTATTAGTTTTTAGTTATCGTCACTTCTTTTCCTTTTAGTTTAAAATCAAATTTTTCTATAAATTTTATGGCCTCCAGTACGTTCCGCAGGGTTTCATTCTTTTTAAAACTCCCGGTATAAATATGATTCAGGTCAATGCCGGGTTGCTCTACTGTGATAGACACATTGTACCAGACCTCAAGGCTTGAAAAAACCTCTCTCAGTGTGGTATTCTGAAAATAAAGTATGCCTTCAGCCCAGGCAAACTGACTCATTGGATCGTCAAAAGCTGTTTTTGAAAGATTATCAGAGTCCTTTGCATAAATAGCCATTTCATTGGGGCCCAGAATTACATTCTTAGAGGGCTCCCCCTGCAGGTTAACTGCCACTCTCCCACTTTTTACCGCAACCAGCACATTCTCAGCGTTTTGGTGAGCCTTGATATTAAATGAGGTTCCAAGCACGGTCGTTTTAATATTGCCGGAAAGTATGTTAAAGGGCCTGAGCGAATCTTTGGTCACCTCAAAATAGGCTTCTCCTGTTAAGTGAACTTCCCGATCTTTTTCGGAAAACGACTCGGGGTAACTTATTGTACTCTCAGAATTCAACCAAACAACCGATCCATCCGGTAAAAAGATCCTGGATTTTCTGCCGGCCGGGTTGCTTTCCTCAACCATAAAAGTTTTGCCCGGCTCTGCGTCGATCTGTCTTTTTTGATAGAAAAACAAAGCCACAGCAACCAATAATACGGTAATCGAAGCAGCAACCTTCAAACCAATGTATCGCTTATTTTTGTTTTCATTTATCTCGGGATAGGACTCGGGCAGGTATTCATCGGGTTGGGAGGATTCAATTTTTTTCAGGGTCTTATTGAACAACTCCTCTGAATTTGTTCTATTGACTTCGGTCGTTGTGTTTTTCCATAACGCCCTGAGTATATAAAACTGCTCTCTATTTTCTTCCGATTGGGAGATCCAATTCTTCAGGGCCTCTTTGTCCTGTTCGGTAGCTTCTCCAGAAAGCACCAATCCAATTAAGTCATTAATTAATTCCTGATCCATTCAAAAATAAAATTATCTGATTGTAGTTGCATACTATGATGACACAACTTTTGGGGGGCACCCTACCTTTGGGTAAAAAAAAATTACAAAGTGGCTAGTAATAAGGTGATTAGCGGGAGGATATTCTTGATATCGAGGTCGGTGCAATGCATATATTCATGCAGATCTCTCCTGATAATTCTCAGGGCATTGCCCATATGTTTCTCAACGGCTTTCACCGATATGCACAAAGTTTCAGCCACCTTTTTGTAGCTAAGATCTTCTTCTTTAACCATGTGGAAAACTACGCTACATTTGGGGGGCAGTGTTTTAATGCTGTTTTCAAATACCGATAATATTTCCTTGGTGAGATAGGTATTCTCAGGATTGTGATTTTTGAGTGAAATATTCAGATCATGATCTTCAACGACCATGATGGAGTGTTTCAAGTTATCCCGGATAAAAGTCAGGCACCTGTTCTTGGTGGCCTTGTATAAATAGGACTCGATTTTTTTTATTTTTACCAGGTTTTTCCGGTTATGCCAGACCGCGGCAAAGACATCCGATACAATTTCCTCCGCTATATTACTTGAATGCACATAGTAATGTGCAAAAGTAATCAACCTGCTATGATAGATATCAAATAGCTTCCTGAATGACTGTTGCTGACTTTCGAAACTAATCTTATGAATGTCCTCCTTTGTTAATTTCAAAGTAGATTCAAAATTTATAATTCTTCGAAATTACTTAATCTTAAAAACAAATACAATAGATAGGAATCTTCATCGCGTTATAAAGTTCATTTGCCGTCAAAATATTCCTGATCTGTCTTCGCCTTTTTGTTCCCGGAAGAACTTTGGTCTGTTTTATTATGCTACCGGGCTATTCCTTTTCATGATTCAATTGCCATTCAGGTCCTTCATTCCAGGTTGGCTCGGGTGTTTGCTCAGGTTCAAACAGATTAAAATATTGCAGGCCATATTTATCATAAACCTGATAAAAGGACTTTAACCTTGGTAAAAATTGTTGGTAGGACTTCACATCCTTACGCGTCCACGCGGCCTCAGACATGGCGGACAGGCGAGGCCAGAGCATGAAATCAAACCGCTCAACTGTAGCAACCCGCTCCGTCCACAGGCAGGACTGGATACCGATTACGTTTGTATTTCCTTCAAGACCGACCTGCAAGCTATCTGGAAATCCATAGACTTTGGCAATATCGCCAAACCCATTCCACCTTCTTCCATATTGATGCGTGTCGTGCTGCACAAAGTCAAAATACATTGGTATTCTCGGACAAAGTACCGTCTGGTATCCCCCGGCTAATGCATCTTTTAATACTTCCGGTTTATCGTGACGCCACCACATCATCATGGCATTGTTTTTATCAAGCCCTGCTGTGGCAATTTCATCCCATCCAAGCACTTTTTTTCCGAGTGCACGAACGGTATCTGCCATGCGTTTTAAAAAATAGTATTCCACGGCCTTCAGATCCTGCAAGCCTTCCCGTTGCATCAATGATTGCACGTCCGGATCCTTTGCCCATTGCTTATTGGCAAAATGAACCTCATCTCCTCCTATATGAATGTATTCACCGGGAAACAGAGATGAGACCTCATGGAGTATCGTCCCTAAATAGGCATAGGTTTCTTCCTTACCCGGATGAAAAGTGAACGCCGGATGTTCTGCATTGCCTCCACCCGAAAATTCCGGATAGGCACGGTTGGCGGCCGAGGCGTGTCCGGGCATATCAATTTCGGGTATCACTTCAATGTGCCGCGCTGCCGCATAACTGACAATTTCCCGTATATCTTCCTGTGTATAAAATTCAGGAGGGGATTCAGGGTTACTCCAACTACCTTTGGCACCGATACGCGTAAGGTTTGGATAGGCTGTTATGGCTATTCGCCATGCAGGTTCATCGGTCAGGTGCCAGTGAAATTTATTGAGTTTGTGAAGGGCCATTAAGTCCAGCAACTCCTTTACCTTCTTTTTTCCAAAAAAATGCCTGGATTCATCCAGCATTAACCCGCGCCAGGCAAACCTCGGTGCATCATTGATGGTACATGTGGGAATGGCCCAAGGTCTTTTTTCATGGTAATTAAAATATAAAAGCTGTGCTAAAGTGCCCAGGCCGTAATGGATCCCAGCAGGTGTAGAGGCCTTTACTACAATGCTCCTTTCCTGTACTGACAGGTGATATCCTTCTTCGGTGATGGGTAAGTCATTGCTTAAAGTTATGATTATGCCACCTTTCCCAGGTCCGGCACCTCTCTTGGTATTGATTTTAATATATTTCGCGACAGTAGTTGCAAAATGTCGCACTACGCCTTCAAGGTGATCGTCTTCGTACCAAAGCGCCAACTCCCCTTCTATCGCAAAATGATCATTTGTCCACGAAACCTCGTTGGGTAATGGTATCAGCGTCTTATTTGCTTCCTGGTACTGCTCCTTGACCGAACAGGACCAACACAGCGCCAGGATGGATAAAAGTGGCAGGGTAATGACAGAAAGTGTTTTTTTGCTCATAGCAGTTAGTTTCAAACCTGATTATCACCGTACAATTAACTGTTTAAAACTCATTAAATCTTATGAATCAGCAATTACGTTGATAATTTTTTTTCTGTCTACCTGCTTATATGCACAATCTGATATTTTTTTTGCAGGGGCCGGGAAAGCCATGATTTAATTTTAATTGATTCCTGCACCACTGGCGCTACAGGGTGTTATTGTTTCCCACCCACCTATTGCCTGGTGCATGATCCCTTAATCTTCCCATTTCAACAGGCGCAATTTATCATTATTACTGGCACAAAGTATATATTTTTCCTTGGCCACATGTATGATTGATAGCTCCTTCACATCATATGGAATCAATAGTCCGCTCTCCAGTGGCGAAATCGCCTTAAAATTGCCTTTACCATCTCCGGTTAATAAAAGTCCCACCCCGGCATCATGTCGGGTGGTTTCCACTTCAGTGGCGTAAAAATTACCTCCCAGCAATACATCCAAATGGCCGTCCTTGTTAAAATCATCAATGACGATGGCATTGACCGGGCTGAATTGTGCCCTGACAGGCAGTGTTCTTGTCCTAAATTTACCGTCTCCCAGGTTTTCAAGATAAATACTGGCAAAGGAAGGCACCTGATAATGCAGTGCCTGATCCAATTCATTGACCCCATATATTTTATCCAGGTCTGCCGAAGCAAACAGGTCATAGGTTTGGAATTTATTCTTGATAGTTGGCACTTGCTGTGAAGAACAGGAGCGGCCTCTGACCGGCACCCTTTCACCGAAGTTGAAGTGGCTTAGTACTATATCACCCGTTCCATTTTCATCAAAATCACTATAATAAATCTCAAAAGGTTCATGTTCCGAGGCATTATATTTGTGATTTTGTCCCAGGTTTCCGATTATGTAATCTTCATCCCCGTCCTTATCAAAATCTGCTGCTTCAATCGAAAACCACCAACCTGCATTTTTATCCAGCAGACTTTGATCAACCCGTTTAAACTTTTTGCCGTCAAACTTCAAAATAGTAACGGGCATCCATTCTCCCACAACCATCAGGTCGACACGCCCATCCTGATCAAAATCAGACCATATTGCATCAGTGACCATGCCAATATCCAGGAGGTCGGGGGCTATTTCTTTGGTTATATCCTTCAAACGACCATCGTTATTTTCCAAAATTCTGCTGGTCGTCGGACTCGGGTATTTCCAGGGCCAATGCCTGGTCCCTACAAACAGATCTTTATCGCCGTCATTGTCGAAATCAAATGGTACCACACAACCACCACTTTCTCTTAAACGAGGTATTGCAAGATCGGGAGCTTTTACAAAGGTTCCCTTTCCCATGTTAATATATAGCCGATCCTGATACATTTCCGAATTTGCGGGGTAGGCATTGCCTCCGCTCACCACGTACAAATCGTTGTCACCATCATTGTCAATGTCGAAAAAAACGGCTTTTACATCTTCTTTTTCTTTGTCCTCGTTCCAAGGATTGATTTCTGATTTTTTAAAGGTACCATCTTCAGTTTGAACAAAAAGCTGCCCCTGCTGCCCCTTGGCTCCTCCCGCATAAAAATCTTCCAATTGATCCCCATTTACATCCCCCACGGCGACAGCTGGCCCGAAGGTAGACAGTCGATGGGGCAGCAATACCTGTTTATCAAAGTCGTCAAAATCATTTTCTCTATGACAAAAATCAATATTTACTGCATCACTTACATCTTCAAAGTGATATTGCTTTTTGACAGCCTGGGGTTTAGCAGGTTGTTTTTTGTATTTCCTGTAGTCAATGTCGAGTAGCTGATTGGTCTCGAGATCTTTTAGTACCGTTGTAGTTTTATTGGGCCAGGTAATGGTGAGCACGTCAATCTTATCGTGCTGTCCCAGTCCAAAATGCGCCGCACATTCACTGGTGGAATAAATCCCCCGAACACTGGTCAACTCAAAAATTTGTTGCTTACCGGCATAATCGATCTTAAGCCGGGCATTAAGTACCGGAACTTTGTGTTTGCTGTCATGTAACCGCACCCTGAGAAAATTATTGGCACCCACCTTTTCGGCGTTGTTTCTATAAATATGGGCTACTTCATTAATGTTATTAACTACAAGGTCGAGGTCACCATCCTTGTCAAGATCGCTGTAGGCAGCTCCATTGGAAAAAGTCTTTTGGGCTATTCCCCAGTCTTCCATCACCTTTTCAAAAACCAACCCATCTTTATTTCTGAACATGTAGTTAGATAATTTTACCGAAGGCAACAATGCCAATGCCTCATCCAGATCCAGAATGTCCCAAATACTCACATTACCTTTATTCGGATGTTTCCTGATGAATTCGTCGATGGTTTTCTGAACATAGGCCGGAAAGGTCTTGGCCGCATCGCTGTTTCGAATATCTCTTAAAAGGCCATTGGTCACGTAGATATCTCTCAAACCATCATTATCAAAATCTGCTATCAGGTTAGCCCAGCTCCAGTCGGTGGAAGAAACACCGGCCAAATGAGCAATGTCGCTAAACACATTGTTTCCGTTATTTAACAATAGTGTGTTATGCATGTATTGATAATGTCCCCCTTCGTCAAGTGTTTTCCAAAAAGCTTCAGGATCCATACCACTCATATTTGCTTTGAGGCGATAGTTGTCTTCTGCAATCATATCCAGTACCATCAGGTCCAGCCAGCCATCATTATTGATATCAGCGGCATCCACACCCATGCTGAAGTAAGAGATATGTCGGCTGGCCTCTTCAATAATGTTGACAAAAGTGCCGTCTCCCTGGTTGATATACAACAGATCAGGCGCCTCAAAGTCATTGGCAACGTAAATATCCGTCCAGCCGTCGTTGTTAAAATCACTGGCTGAAACACTATTTGGAAAACAAGGCTTTAATACACCTGCCGTTTCGGAAACATCGGTAAATGATCCGTTCCCATTGTTGCGATACAATCTCGGGCTAAACCGGGGCTGCCGCCAATTAATACCGTATAATTCTGAGTAATTACCGGGGTTAGGTGGTTGGTTGAGTATAAAGAGATCCAAAAACCCATCCTTATTGTAGTCCAGGAAAGTAGCATGGCGCGTTCGCTGATCATTATCGAGGCCATATTCGGCCGCTTTTTCTTCAAAAGTAAAATTGCCTTTGTTAATGTATAACTTATTCCTTCTCAGGGCCGGTTTATCATCGTAAAGCTCCTTGCATACATAGATATCAACCAACCCATCATTATTTACATCGGCGATTGCCACACCTGACGACCAGCTACCGTCATCCAAAATGCCTGCTGCCTGCTTCGTGATATCCTCAAATACCAGGTCGCCATTGTTTTTATAAAGTCTGTCTCCTACCAGGTTACCTGTAAAGTACAGGTCATCCAACCCGTCATTATTAAAGTCGCCAATCCCTACACCGGCTCCACCATAATAGTTTGAATAGATCAATATATTATGTGCTTTCTCGTCGGTGATCGTATTTTCAAAGGTTACCCCGGTCTTTTCCGATGGAAGCAATGAAAATAACCTTTGCTGCGTCTGTGTAGTTCCGGTAAAAGGTAAAACAAGCAATAACAGGATAGAACAAAAGTGCTTCATAGGTTTTGTAATTTGTCTTTTTGCAGCCACTTCCAGTTAGTTAAACTCATTCATCTCTGTTTAAAATCAGAACAACCTTAAACTTTGCTCATGGCCAGTCTCCACTATTTTGTTATCTTCCCGTTTTCGGATGAAATTGATTTATTTTCCCCCTGCATAGCAAACAACCTAAGCCGATCGTTATTGGTTGTTTGTAAAAGACCTAAATTACCATTAGCCAATCTTATCATGTCTAAGTCTCTTGTATCTCCTGTGGCATAAAAACCACTTGTTTCTGCCGCAACCGGCTCAAAACCACCCTTCCCATCTCCACGCAACCACAGTCCTATGCCGGCATCATTTCGCGGTGTCTCTACCTCAGAAGCATAATGGTTGCCTGCCAGCAGCAGATCCTTGTTCAGGTCCCCATCAATATCTCTGATGATAATCCCGTTTACGGCCGACAGTTGTGCTTCGATAGGCAGTTGTTTTATAGCATATTTACCGTTGCCCTGGTTTTCCAGATAAGAAGAGGCAAACGTATCTGTGATAAGGTGAAGGGACTGATTCAGCGAAGCTTTACCGTATATATCGTCTAATCCGGCCTTGCCAAATAAATCGTAGGTTGGGAATTTTTGTTTTATAAAAGGCATTTGCTCGGCAGAACATTGCCTCCCACGTACTGGATATAATTTCCCATCATTAAAATATCCCAATACAATATCTTGTGTGCCGTTATTGTCAAAATCGTTCCGATATATCTGAAAGGGTTCTTTCGCTGAGGTTTTATACTTATAGTTCCATCCCAGGTTGCCGCCCACAAGGTCCATATCTCCATCCTCATCGATGTCGGCTCCTGCCACGGAAAACCACCACCCTCTTGAATTTTCCAGACCCGTATTTGTATCGATGGCAAATGAACTCCCCTTGTTCTCTAATATGGTCACAGCCATCCACTCTCCCACGATAATCAGGTCTTTGTCGGCATCCCCATCATAATCCAGCCATATGGCGTCAGTCACCATGCCAATTCCGGTCAGCTCCTTGGCCAGGTTCGGGGTGACGTCTATAAAACGTCCGTTATCATTTCTGAGAAGATAGCTATTGGCAGGCATCGGATAACTCCAGGGTACCTGACGCCCTCCGATAAAAAGATCAATATCGCCGTCATTGTCAAAATCATATGGCTTTACGCAAGCGCCACTGGTGTATATTTCAGGCAGGTTGGCAGTCTGATCATAAAATTTACCATCTCCCTGATTAATATAAATCCGATCTTTGTAGTTAACATGATTTTCCGGAAACTCATTGCCTCCACTGACAACATACAGATCCAGATCCCCGTCATTGTCTACATCTAAAAATGAGCAATCTATATCTTCGGAAATGCGATGATTCAGCCAGGGCTGGCCATCATTGAAAGCTTTGAATTCTCCATTCCGGCCCTGTAAAAAGAGTGTTGCAGGATAGCCGCTTGCTCCCCCAGTGAAAATATCCTCAAGTCCATCTCCATTCACATCTCCTGTTGTCGAACCAGGGCCAAAAGCCGACATCTTATGGGGCAACAATACCTCGCGCTCAAAATCGTCGTAGGGATTTTCGGTATGTGCATGAGATAGTTTTACCTGCGAGGTAATATCCTCAAACATCTTTTTTGGTTTAATTCCCGTTGATTTCTTTGCTTCGGGTTGTCGGGCATTTTGGTGGTTAAGCGTCAGTTGCTGATTAACATCTATGTTTTTCAGTGTCTGCATTTTTCCATCCGGCCATTGCACTACCAGCTTGTCAATAACCTTGCTACCACCCAAACCAATGAGCAAACGGTTTTCAACGCTGGACTGGAACCCTCTGCTCGTCTGGTTTTCATAAAGCTGCGTTTGATCACCTGTATGCACCCAGACACGGGCACCCATACCATTCAGATTACCTTTGCTCCCGGAAAACTTAAGTTTTATATAATGGCCGCCGGTGGTCTCCCGGATATTATTTTTATAAACAAAAACAGGCTCGTCAATGTTATTGATCACCAAATCCAGGTCCCCATCATTATCCAGGTCCCCATAGGCCGCGCCATTTGAAAAGGCAACGTGGTCAAAGAGTCCCGGTTTTTCCAATTTGGTAAACGTTAAATCACCGTTATTTTTGAAAAGGTAGTTTCTGATCTTGGTAGAAGGGGCAGCATCTAGTAAACTTCTGAACAAGTCATTCCGCTCTATCTGTCCTGCCTGAAATTCCTTTAATTGTTTTTTCTCAAAGGCCACATAGTCCTTGTTGGAAATATCTTTTTTATAGCCGTTGGTGACCATCAAATCTTTATGCCCATCAAGGTCAATATCCAAAAAGAGCGGTGCCCAACTCCAGTCGGTATTGGATACGCCGGCAATTTGGGACACATTACTAAAAATATTTTGACCCCTGTTCAACTGCAGGGCATTTTGCATATACTGATAATGAAAGCCATCTTCTACCGCGTGGTAAAACCTATGCCTGTCCATGGGCCTCATGGTGGTTTTCTGGCGATAATTGTCTTCGGCCAACATATCCACCGACAAGATGTCAATCAAACCATCATTGTTAAAGTCCGCCATATCCGTACCCATTGAAAACTGCGAAATCTGGGCAGCAGCGCTTTTAACGGATTCGGTAAACGTGCCATCCCCGTTGTTAAAATACAAATAATCATGCTCAAGGAAGTCATTGGCCACGTATACATCCGGCCAGTTATCGTTATTTAGGTCTCCCACTGAAACGCCCAGCCCATAACCCAGAGCGTTGGAGATAATGCCGGCCTGCTGTGTAACCTCTGTAAATTTCTCACCATCATTTCTATACAGCTTATCTCCGACGTTTTTGTCGGGTTTATTTCTTATTTCTGACGGTTTAAAGTTGGACAGTGGTACGACGTTGTGATTGAGCACAAAAAGATCCAGATCATTGTCAAGATCATAGTCAAAGAAAGTCGCATGTGTAGAAAAACCGGTATCTGCGATACCGTAGGCGGCGGCTTGTTCGGTAAACGTCAGGTCGCCATTATTGATGTATAGCTGATTTGCCCTGTAGTCTTCCGGCAGATTTCCGGAAAGGCAAACATAAATATCGAGGAAGCCATCCTGATTTACATCAACCATTGTCACGCCGGTATTCCATCCCTGCGTACCTCCTACGTTTGCTTGTTGTGTAATATCCCTGAACTTCAGGTTGCCCAGATTCAGGTACAACCGGTTGGGCACAAGATTTCCTGTCAGGTAAACATCCGGAAGGTCATCATTATTAATATCGCCGATGGCTACACCGCCTCCGTTATGAAAATACTCGTAGGTAAGAATATTAATCTTCTCATTTTCTATAATCTTGTTGACAAACTTTATGTCAGTTTGTTCGGGGCTCATCAATTGCAGTAAATTACCGTCGTTCTCCTGTGCCTGGCAGCCCGTCGTCAAGATGTCTAAAGGCTGAAATACAAACAAGATTACCAACTTCAAAATCCAGATTGACGATACTTTTACTAATCGCATTTTTATGTTGTTTATAATAAAACCATGCCTTTAAAAATTTTCAACGTCGGTCGATGACCTTTAAGACTGTGGATATAGGCCTTTTATACCTGTTGAACAAAGCGCAAAATATCTTCGAGAATGACTCCCGAAGATATTTCACACTTATTAGAATAGATTTATTGTATTATGACTTAAGTCCTACTGATCCCACCAAACTCTTGACATAAATGTATCTCCATTACCTAATCTTGAAACTGCGCTGTTGTAATTAGCCTCATTTAACAGTTCCTCATTGGCATGATACTTCAAGCGTCTGGGAATTGTTCCACCTGTTTCTCCTGGATTCAATCCGGGAGTAAGCTGTGGAAATCCTGTTCTTCTCCACTCACTAAAGGCTTCATCTTCCTGATCCACAAAGTAGATAATCCATTTTTGTGTTTGTATCTGCTCCAGTTGATCATCAAAAGTACCGGCTAAGGTACCATTAGCTGTCACGTAATCATCGATATCCGTAGAAGCAAGACCTGCCTCAGCAAATGGTGTCATAGTCATGGCAGCTCTGATGCCTTCTTCGAAAAACGTTTGTGCATCGGCACCGGTTCCTCCCCATCCTCTGAGAGCGGCCTCGGCTTTGGCAAAGCTTACCTCTGCAAAGGTCATCACATTCAGGCCTTTGTCAAAGTTAAGGCTGGCATACCATGTGGTATTTGGACGAGAGAAATCATCCTGACTAGCATTGATGGTTGCATACTGGGCATCTGAAGGAGCCGCGGGAATACCTGTGTATTCCAATGGTCCACCACCGCTAATTGAGTTAGCTGTAGGGTTGATCATTATACCGAGCCTCGGATCATTCAGGCTTTTCAAAGTTTCTACTAATGTCTCACCTGCAAATGGAGCATCCACAGTACGATCAATCAGATCAGCCAACGGGTGCTCATTAGCGGCATCAGTATTTCCAATTAGCGGCAATATGGCATTATCGCCGTTGCTGCCGGGCAGTAAACTTCCCATGGCCGCGGTAACGGTAGATTGGGCCAAGCCCGCATCGGCATTACTGATCCTTAAACCCATTTTCAGCTTTTGAAAATTGCCAAATTTGATCCAGCTTTCAACATTACCTCCGTACAGGAAGTCGGCTCCCCCAAAGAATGCAAAATCTGAGGCATTAAGATTACCGAGTGCGGCATCCAATCGAGTAAACAAGTCGGAATAGATAGCTTGCTGGGTATCAAATGCCGGCGTTGTATTCTCGGAACCCAGGATGGCCTCGTTGTAGGGTACATCTCCTACCACGTCGGTCAGCCTTTGCCACTGGACAATTTCCAAAATTTCAATAATCGCTAATTTTACCCGTAGCGCGTCGCCGCTGTTTTGCTCAGCGGCCAGTTGCTTGGCAAATCGAAGGTCTGAGATAGACTCATAATGATCTGCCCAAAAAGCATCATTATAACGATCAATGTCTATGTAATGAGCGGTCGTAAATCCAGCATTCTGATTACCATAATGCTGGATCCAGTTGCCCCATTCCAATATGGAATTTAACCAATACGAACCCTTGTTTCTAAAAGAATCCCTTAAAACCTGTGAGAAAAGGAATTCGGCATTCACTGATGTCGGTTGATCCTGCCTGGTATTAATTTCTTCGAAATTATCAGTACATGAGACAGAAATCAATATAGCAAAGAAAAATATAAGTGTCTTTTTCATCATTTTCATTTTTTCGATCCAAGATTAAAATTTCAAATTAAGATTGAATCCTATGATCCTGCTGGTGGGGAAAGATAAACTTTCCATTGCTATTGCTGCGTTTCCAACAGTTTCACGATTGAATATGAAAGCATCAGGAGCAAATCCTGGCGTATGCTTTTCTATATACCCCAGGTTTCTACCAGTCAGTGCAACCCTTACATACTTGAATGGGAGATTTGTCAACAGTTTTTCAGGTAAACTGTAACCAAGAACAATCTCTCTTATAGCGATGTAGCTGCCATCATATAGAAACTCTTCAGCAACAGCCGTAGTTGAACCCGGTGCTGCATTCAGCCAATACTCCTGTGCCGTTATAGCGGTGGTATTAGGTTGTCCGGTGGAAGTCCAGGTTCCATCCGCCTGCTCCTGGGCGACCATACCCTCAGCCACAAATCCACCTTCTCTGTTCGCCTCTGTCCACTCACCTGTACCATATAGTGTCATATACATATTACTTTGCGAGTAAATCTGTCCGCCTTGTTTTATATCCAGGAATATACTCAGGTCAAGACCCTTGTAGCTAAACTGATTTCTTAAACCGCCTAACCAATCCGGTACTGCATTCCCAATTGTCCCATCATCATTACTCTTGATCGGAAGGCCGGTGGCAGGATTAATCAGCCTGTTGCCCTGCGCATCTTTCAGATACGTTGTTCTGGCAATGATCTGTCCAAAAGGCTCCCCAACATCCGTAAAAGTATTCAGGTTTCGGTCAGCATTACCTGTATTCAGCCTATCCACGTCATCGGTTAACTCAACAAGCTCCGACCTGTTTCTGGTGTAATTAAACGTAACGTTCCAGGTAAATCCGCTGGCAGATTGTATAGGAGTACCTGTTAACAGCAATTCCACCCCTTTGTTATCAATACGGCCAACATTCGCCCGTTGAGCAGAAAATCCTGTGGACCAAGGTAATGTAAGTCCGATAATCTGGTTTTCCGTATACTGAGAATAGTAAGTGAAGTCAACACCTAATCGGTTATTCAGTAACTGCAGATCAGCACCAATTTCAAAAGAGGTAGTTAACTCATTCTGCAATTCCTGGAACGGAACAGTATTTGAGAAAGTGGAGGTAAGTTGCCCCTGTAAAGGGATCCCCAATGAATATGTTCCACGTGTTTGATATGGTCTTCCTGAACTTCCGGCCTGGGCCCATGATCCTCTCAATTTGGCAAAATTGAATATAGTTGGCAGTTCAACCATTTCTGAAATCACCGCACTTACACTAACCGATGGATAAAAGAATGAATTAAACCCATCTTCCAAATAAGACGACCAGTCATTTCTGGCTGTCCAATCAAGGAACAGAAAATCTTTATAGGCAAATTGACCAAATCCATACAATGATGTAATTTTTGTCTTCTCAAAAGAAAAAATCTCCGCATCATTGGCAGCATTGCTTATCACAGGGAAATTAGGAATGGAGAAATTGCTTCCATTGTATCCTGCCTGTCTGATTGTATTCAACCGAAGGTTTCCTCCGAAGCTTGCAGATATGAAGAAATCAGATGAAACTTGTTTTTGAGCACTCAGCAGGTAGTCCGCGTTAGTTTCACGGATTCTGTATACTCTTTCAGAGATATTTCCATTGGGGCCTACACGGGTACCCAGATCCTGATATTCAAGACGCTGCTCGGTGGTAAAATCAGTACCTACCCTTCCTGTCAACTGAAGCCAGTCAGTAATGTCGTAGGTCAGCTTTACCAATCCCAACGTACGGTCACGTGTATCTTCATTGCGCACTTTGTTGACGGACCAGTATGGATTACCGGTAAATGTACCACTTGACCAGTGTCTTTCTACGCCGGTCTGCAATTGACCTCCGGAAAATGTTTGTGCCAGGGCGATCAGATCGTCTTCATCTGTTTCAAACTTTTGAATTGTACTCAACGGCACATCTCTCGGAATATATCGCAGGGCGTAAGCTACGTTTTGCTGCTCGTCAGTCAGGTTTGGCCTGTTGACACTTTCCTGACGGATGTAATTGATCTTAACGTCAGCTGATAACTTCTCAAAAAGTTTAGCACCAACCCTGATATTAGCCGTGTAACGGTCTAACTCATTGGTTGGTAACAGACCTTCATTACTTAAATAAGAACCAGAAAACACATAGTTAAACTGATCGTTACTTCCGGCCAGACTTAGTGTATTCGATATAATCTTTTCAGTTTCGAAAAAATCTTTGTAATTATCAGGTTGGGCACTAAATGTTCTTTGGTTGCCAAATACGTCGATATAAGGTTGTCCTTCCATTCTTGGACCCCAGGACGGAGGTCCTTCGGGAGCACCACCTGTTGGAGCAGGAAAGCCTTGTGGGGTGCCGGTTGCAATTCCATCATTGGCCACAACCGTGCCATCGGCTTGTCTGACATGCGTAAATTGTCCATTCAAGCCCTGTCCATAGGTATTTTGGAATTCAGGAAGTACGGATGCTCTTCCAAAACTAACGCTGGAATTTAAAGTAACTTCCATTTTACCTTTTCCTTTTCCTGTCTTGGTGGTAATCAGCACTACACCATTTGCACCTCTTTCACCGTAAAGTGCTGACCCACTGGGCCCTTTCAATACGGAAACCGACTCAATATCATCGGAATTAAGATTTGAGATACCATCTCCATAATCCCTACCTCCCCAGGCACCTGAAGCACCCAGGTTACTATTATCTATAGGTACACCATCAACTACATAGAGTGGCTGGTTTGTACCGGTAATTGAACTGCTTCCCCGGATAATTACACGGGTAGATCCTCCAGGACCAGAGGCGGGACGTGTTATGTTTACACCAGCAACTTTACCCTGAAGGTTATTGACAAAATTCACCTCTTTGGCCTGACTTATATCGTCACCAGATACTTCGCCAACCGAATATCCCAGCGATTTTTTGTCTTTTTCAATTCCCAGTGCGGTTACAACAACCTCAGACAGTGTTGAAACATCTGGTACAAGCTGAATATCAATAACAGATCTGCCATTAATTTCCACTTCTTCGTTGAAGTAACCAACATATGAGAACACCAAGGTAGTGGCGTCATCCGGAATGCTGAGTCTGTATTTTCCTTCCGAGTCGGTAATGGTACCCACTACTTTGCCCTTAACCAATACGTTAACACCAGGCAAGCCGGCACTGTTTTCATCGGTAACGGTCCCAGTAATGTCCCGGTCAAAAACCATTAACTCTTCCTCTACCTCTTTTACCTCAGGTTGGAATATTCCCCGCTCGCTGATATAAATATTCTCATTAATCCTTTTGAATTTAAGGTCTTTATTCTTTGATATGGTTTTAAGTAATTCCAATAACGACTTATTCTCAGACGTGACAGAAATGCTCCCACGATCAAGAATAAGGTTTTCATCATAGAGGAAATTAAAATTTGTCTTTTTTCCAATCTCCACCAAAGCATGTTGCATCTGGACATTATCCAGGTCAATAGAAAGGTACACATCTTTCAACTTTACCTTTTGCGCGTTTCCTGTTTCAGCAAGAAGCACACTACACAGCAAAGCCTGCAAGAATACACCGTATAGGGTAATTTTAGCCATAAACAAGACTTGTCTTGGTAATGATAATTTCATACTTTTAAATGTTTAAGTTTAAATTCTATTAATCTTTAACCGTTCGATTCATCCAGACTACTGCAATATTCTGATGAGTCGATAGTCGAGCCGGTAATGCTTCCTCATTACCGGCTTATTTTTAGTACTAACTCGAATTAAATCCTGGCATAAGCTTTTCTTTTAAGGTTTCCCTTGAATAATAACTGTATCGCCCGTTATCTGATAGCTAAAATTAGAATTCAGACTCAAGACATCAAGTACATATTCAAGACTGCGATTATTTTCGAATTTCCCGGAGAATTTCCGAGTAATGATAGCGTCACCATTGTTGATTATAAATTTCTTTCCATACCATCTTTGCAGCACTGCTGTCATTTCGTTGAGATTGGCATTCTCAAAAAACAACGTTTGATTTTTCCAGGCAAGTGCTTCACTAGGGTCAAAATAGCCTTTTTCGGATCTACCAGCTTCCTTATGGTAGGTGAACATCTCATTTGGAACCAGTGTATAATCGAATTGACTTTTGTCCAGGGACTTATGACTTACTTTTACCTTACCGGTTACCAGGGCCACCTTAATCATGTTTTCCTCCGCATGAGCCTTAACATTGAATGAGGTCCCTAGTACAGTGGTTACAATATCGCCACTGGTGACAAGAAACGGTAAGGATGTGTTTTCCTGTATTTCAAAAAAGGCCTCTCCCTCCAGGTATACTTTCCTGGACGGGCCACTAAACTGGCTGGGATAGCGCAATTTGCTGCCGGCATTCAGTTTTACAATACTTCCATCACTCAATTTAATGGTGGACTTCTGACCATACGGTACGATCTTTTCAACCATCACAATCTGATCAGGATCGTCATAAATATGGGTAATATTCCTGACTGCTACCCATGACAATAAGGTCCCAACAATTAATACCGCCGCCACGCGATAAAGAAATTTCGGGAAATACTTGTTGCCGGTCAACGATATGTTCCTTGCCGGGCTCGCTGGTTTGGGAGCTTTGTCCATTCTTTCGTAGATACGTGCAAGCACCTTTTCCTGGTTGTTACTGTTTACATTTTCAGCATTCCAATATTCCTGAAACGCCTGTAAAATTATTTGGTGATGCTCGTCTTCTGCCAGCCAGGTTTTTAATTCCTGAGCTTCCAGGTGGGTGGATTTTCCAGATACGTGTCTGCCAATAATCCGGTAAATTCTGTCTTCTTTCAATTAGAGTTAAGTCATAGTTCTAATTGTAGGACGACAAAAAAATACCCAACCCCCAAACGTACCAAAAAAAATTTTACATAAACCCTAAAAGACCAAATATTAAGGTCATGGTCATTCTCGAGTATGGCACCTCATCTGCCTGATGCAGATAAGACTTTAATTCTTTCGCTATCTTCTTAATGGCAATGGTCATTTGATTTTCAACAGTTTTTACGCTAACTCCCAAAGTTTCCGCGGTTAATTTGTTCGTTTGCCCTTTGTGCCTGGAAAGTTCAAATATCATGCGACACTTGGGAGGAAGGTTATTTACTGCCTGCTCGATTTGTTCCTTCAACTCCTCCAACAGATATGAACGTTCTGGAGAAAGAAAATGGCATAAGTTATCTGAGTATTGATCGTGGGGAACCAGTGTATATTTGGCATTTTTTTTCAGGTAGTCGTAAGCACAGTTCTTAGTAGCTGCATATAGATAAGAGTCCAGATTCTTGATGAATGGATACCCATCTTTCATTTGCCAGAACTTGAAAAAAACATCTTCAACCACCTCCTCAGCTATTTCGTGATTCTTGACAATAGAAAAAGCAATACGAAATAGTTTGTCAAAGTAATGATGAAAAACAATTTCAAAGGAACGCTCATCATTAGACACACGTATCTCGCGTAGAAGGTCGCTTAACGCTTCTGCCTTGAACATATACTAATTTTTACTGTTGTCTGTTTAGTGATTAAAAGATAAACAAATTTTGTTAGAATTGTTTGCTTTTAGTCACTAATTTTCTCTTAAATTAAGAGAACTCATTCCAAAAGTAAAAGTAAATCAGCATATAAAATTATCGCCCTGGCATATTTGGTCCAACCGGAGACCTGATATTTGACCTTAAAATCCGCGCTATAATCAAATGAACAATTTCAGATATGGGCACAAAATTCAGCCAAAAAAGGGCGTAATAGATTTGTTCTATCAATGAACGGTATCATGTATAAGTTTCAAAATTCGGGCGGATCCTAAACGATACCACGCCAATTTATGAGATTATCCCATAGGTTATCTTGTAGTAAAATCTATACCAAAGGTAATGCCTGTTTTTCTTCCGAAGGCTTCAATCCGGGGTAGGTCTCTATGTTGCCAGAAAACCGCCGTCAATAACAAAATGACTGCCGGTTACCCATGAAGCAGCATCGCTTAACAGATACGCGACGGCATTGGCAATATCTTCAGGGGTTCCTAATCGCTTGAGTGGTAACTTCTGGGCCGTTTTATCCAAAATTTCGGCGGGATTGTCAAAAGCATTGACGGAATTATCAAGCAAAGGCGTTTTGACCTGTGCCGGACAGACGAGGTTAATTCTTATTTCAGGTCCATAATCCTGGGCAACTTGCCGGACCAGCGGCAATAAAGCGCCCTTGGAAGCGGTATAGGCAGGATGGTTGGGAAATGCATGAAATGCCGCAACCGAACCAATAATCACAATCCTACCTCCACCGCTCTTTTGCATGGCCGGAATGCCATATTTCAGGAGGTAAAATACGGCATGGAGGTTAGTGGCCAGGGTATCGTGCCAATCTTCCAGGCTCAGGGCATCAATTTTTCCTATTCCCAATTGGCCTGCCGAAAGCACCAACATATCAAGCCGCCCAAACCGTTTTTGTGCTTCTTCTACCAATTGCCGGTTGATCTCAGGGTGTTTTATATCCCCTGCCACGAAATGTGCTTCGGCAAATAAACTATCTGTTAATTCATGTCCTCTAACTAAATCCCTGCCATTAATAATCAAATGGGCTCCTTCCCGGCTCAGGGTTTCCGCTACACCTTTACCAATCCCACTGGTAGCACCGGTGATTATGGCTACTTTCTCTTTTATTTCCGGCATTTTCATAGTCATTATTTCACAGTTAGTTTTAAAATTAATGGCTTATTTCAGATGTTAAAATCATTGAACGTTAGTAACAAAACACTGAAGATTTTGTTTGGGTTTTTCAGTTTTAATTCATTTAAATTATTCAATACATCACTACGTTGTCAGGCATAGCCTTAAACCAGGGCTTGTATCCAATACAATAGGATTAATTTCTATCAGTCCCTATCCACCACAGCTGCTTCCATCGCTCTTCACCGTCATTTTGCTGTGGCTTTCCAGGTGTACTCCTGCCTTCTTCAATGTATTGTGTCAATAAAGCCTGCAACTGTGCCACCTTTTCGGGGTTTTGAGCTTGCAGGTTTATCTTTTCGCCGGGATCATCTTTCAGGTTATACAATTGTATTGGTGGCAGGGAGTCAATCACCGTTTTATTGTTGGGCCTAGGAAAGCTCCATCCTCCCGAGCCCGGACACATAGAAAGTTTCCAGTCACCCTGGCGGATGGCAAAGCTACCGTTGATCGAATGATGGACGGTAGCCTCCCGCAAAGTGCCGTCTATTGACTCACTTCGGAATAATTGCATTAAACTATAGCTATCTTCCCCTTCATTATCTTTAAGTTGGTAGTTAACAATCTCAGCACAGGTCGCCATCAAATCTGTAGTGCAAATGGTCTGGTTACTTTTAGAACCTGGCTGGATTACTTTCGGCCAACGTACAATAAATGGCACCCGGTGTCCACCTTCAAAAATATCTGCTTTGTGACCGCGATATATGTAACTTGGGTGATGTCCTTTCTCCACCAGTTCCTGGATTTTGGCTGCAGGCGAACATCCGTTATCACTGGTAAAAATGATCAATGTATTTTCTTCCATACCCGCTGCCTTTACCGCCGCTAATAATTGCCCCATATAATCGTCGATCATCATGGTAAAATCGGCATAAGGATTCAATTCACTTTTTCCCTGCCATTCCTCGGTAGGTAAGATGGGTGTATGCGGAGAGGGCAACGGTAAATATAGAAAAAAAGGTTTTTTAGAACCGGCCCGCTCCTTCACATAGCTAATGCCCCTTCTGAAAAAATTGGGTGTTACATCCTCATGCACAAAATCCGGTGCGGTCAGCCCTTTTCTCCACCAGCTATACTTTCCGGTATTGACAGTTGTATCTACGGGAATAGCCGTTGGCTTACCATTTTCAACATATACATAAGGGGCCATATCAAGTGACCCACTGTGCCCATAAGCATAATCAAAGCCCAGATCGTTGGGCACGTTCGTCACCTCTTTGGCAAAATCTACCTGCCCATCAGGATCTTTTGCCCAGTCCCACCCCAGATGCCATTTTCCAATATAGGCGGTATGATAACCGGCATTTTTAAGCATGGAGGCCACCGTGCTTCGGCTACCCGGTATTAAGGCGGTCGAATATCCGTTCAATACGCCCTTTTTTATCCGGGAACGCCAGTTGTACCTTCCGGTAAGAATACCATACCTGGTTGGTGTGCACACCGAAGAAGAGGTGTGGGCATCTGTAAACATCATGCCCTCCGCTGCCATGCGATCCAGGTGGGGTGTCCTGATTTTCCCATTTTCGTTAAAAGCAGTAAGATCTCCATAGCCCAGGTCGTCAGCCAATACATAAATGATATTGGGTAGTGAAACGCTTTGATCATCCGGCCGATCCGATCCGCATGACAATAAAATGCCAGTACAAAAAGTCAGAATTATTAAGTAGTCCTTATTCATTTGTATATCTGTTTTAAATACAAGTCATGGATAAGTGTCTTGGTGCCCCTTTCCGTTTTTATCCTTTATTCTAATTAATCTTGCTAAAATATAAGATTTATCAAGCGTTTACTTCCTCTCCATTTACGTATTCCGGTACTTAATTTGCAACATCACTTTCTCACATCCCACTTTGGTCAACGCTTCTCCCCTAAAACAATAAGATGGTTATCAGCACGTAGCCGGGACCCACAGATGACATGGGTATTAGCCGGAACCAGGCGGCGCAGGATATCTTCACGGGAAAACCTGGCTACCCGGATGAGATCTCCTTCTTCCTAATTAGCGGGGCTCAAACAATGGTGGCATATTTTTTTTTGTAACTCCTGGGGGACAAACCTGTGATCTCCTTAAACTGCCGGTTAAAGTTTGAAATGTTCTTGAACCCACTTTCAAAACATATTTCCGATATATTGAGTTGCTCTTCCAGCAGCAACTTACAGGCATAACCCACCCGAAACTCGTTGATATACAATGTCAGGGTTTTATTGTGGATCTTTCTGAAGTAACGGCAAAATGATGATTTATTCATGTTTGTCAGGCCTGCAATTTCGTGCAGGGAGATTTCATCCTTGAAATTATTGATGATGTATTCATAGACATTGTCCATTCTTTCATTCTCCCCTTTTTGAAAGGCATTTATGAAGCCAGGACTACACAACCTTTCATATTCTTCAGTAGAACTTAACAATTTTAAAACATTTATTAGGGCCATTACCCTTTCAAAGTCATCCATCAGCAGCATTTCCCGCAGCCGGTGTTTAATTTCAGCCTTCATTTCTCCGTGAAACTCTATACCGTGTCTTGCCCTGTTGAGCAAATCATTTAAGGCCCTCATTTCCGGCATTTGAAGAAAATCGGCGCCGGCAAAGTTGCGGTCGAAATGGATTACCAATGCTTTGGCTTCCAATTCTGATGATCCCTGGAAATAAACAGGATCGTTCAGCCAAAGGTGAGGCACATTTTCTCCAATCAAAGTCAAATCATCGGGCTGGAATTTTTTAATACCATCACCAATAAACTTGGTTCCGGTACTATCGACAATTGATATCAATTCTATTTCCGGATGATAATGCCAAACCTTTAGAAAATGAGGGTAGCAATGCTCATCGATATTAAAAGACCTGCTTAGATGGGTGCTTCGATCAATTAACTCAGGCTTCATGTAGTAAATTTGCAAATTATATTTCGAAAGGAAAAATTCTGCAAATTTAATATTATTACCAGTTAGCTTTCAACCTGGTTCATTATATCTTTTTTAGTGAACTGAAGAGAGTCATATTTTTTAATCGTACCTTGACGGGTGCAGCAATGATATATCTCTTTCTATCTCTTCGTTGCCCGCTATCTGAGCCACCAAATAGCCTGTGGCAGGACCAAGGCTGAGTCCCATCATAGCATGGCCGGTAGCGAGTATAAGGTTTTTAAAATTGTTTGGTCTTCCAATATATGGAAGGCCGTCAGGGCTGCAGGGACGAAGTCCGGTCCATACCGCTAATTTTTCAAAATCAGCAACTTTAAACTCCGGAAAATACTGTGGAATGGAATGGAATATACCGCTTAAACGCTTTTTGTTGACATGATCATTCACCTCACCGAGTTCCAGCGTTCCGGCAAAACTAAGCCCGGTTTTCATTGGGGTCACTGCCACTCTGGCTTCGGTAAGTATGGAACAGATGTTGGGGCAGGCATTTGGTTGAGGTAATAGCACGCTATAGCCCTTACCGGCCATCATAGGTAAATTGACCGACAGCTGACGCGCCAACTCTCCGGACCAGGATCCGGTGGCCAGAATATATTCATCGGCGACAAACGACTCGTTCCCGGCGTTGACCGAAATAATTTTGTTGTCTTTTTTGGAGAATGAAGTGATTTGCGAAAACGGCACAAATGAAACGCCGCGACTATGGAGGGTTTTGTACAAATCGGCCATTAACAATTGTGGTGTAAGGAATGCGTCCATTGCATAATAGACAGCTCCGGCCGTATCTAATTTAACACCAGGGTCCAGCTTTTCGGCCTCATCGCGCGATAGCACCTCAGCCTGTAATCCAAGCCCGCGTGCGGTAGCTACCAAAGACGCCTCCTCACTGAGTACCTTGCGAGTTTTACAGTGCATCAGAAGGCCTTTCTTTTGCAGTCCAAAGTCCAGCGACTCTTCTATCGCCATTTCCTCGTACAACAACTTACTGGCCAGATTAAACCAGCTTAGGAGGGGTGCCGAACGGGCGACATGCTTTTTATTAGCTGCCAGGTAAAACTTCCAAATCCAGGAAATTATATCCCGGTTAAGATGAAAGGAGATATGAAAAGGACTTTTGGAATTAAACATCCACTTTAAACCCTGCCTGATCATACCCGGAGCTGCCAAAGGAACGAAATGGCTTGGGACTACCATGCCGGCGTTACCATGTGAGCAGCCATGTTGAAAGTCACCTTTGTCTATAACCGTTACCTCAAACCCATTCTTGTTCAAAAAATAGGCGGAACACATGCCAATGATACCTCCTCCTACAACTAGTGCTTTTTTCGTTTTCATTGGCGCTCAAATTACCTGAAATCCATGTGCATATGGGTCGTCGTCATCTACAATAATGTTATTATAACCCGTAATCCTTGCCCATCCTTCCACGCTGGGTATAATGGCTTTCATGCCTTCGATAGTTGTTTCTTCTTCAATGCGTCCCGTGAACTGAGATCCAATATAACTCTCATGAATAAACGCCTCTCCCTTTTTTAGTTTGCCTTTTGCATACCATTGCGCCATTCTGGCTGATGTACCTGTGCCACAAGGCGAGCGGTCAATTGCTTTATCGCCATAAAAAACGGCGTTTCTTGCAGTGGCCTGAGCGGAAATGGTATTGCCCGTCCATAAAATGTGGCTTAAACCACTGATAGTATCATCTAAGGGGTGAACAAAGGTATGCTCAGCATTGATCTGCTTTCTTAAAATCCTGCTGTATTGTACCAGTTGTTCCGCTGAAAAATCCTGTATGCCGTTAAAGTTTTTCTGGGGATCAACGATTGCGTAAAAATTACCGCCATAAGCCACATCTACAGTGACCTCGCCCAGCCCAGGACAATCAGTGGTGATGGCCTCAGCGGCAAGATAAGACAGAATATTTGTAAGCCTCACCGAGGTCACTTTATCTCCTTCCTGCGTATAATTGATTTTGACAAATCCAGCCGGCGTCTCCAGCCTCAGTGTTCCGGGCGTTTTGGGGGTTACAAGCCCCTCTTCAATTGCTATGGTGACTGTACCGATGGTACCATGACCGCACATAGGCAGACAACCACTGGTTTCAATAAAGAGGACACCCACATCATTTTCCGGATGTGAAGGTGGGTACAGTATACTGCCGGACATCATATCGTGCCCCCTGGGTTCAAACATCAGGGCCTTTCTTATCCAGTCATATTCCTTGAGAAAGTTTTGACGCCGCTCACTCATATTGCGCCCCTTTAATATCGGTCCTCCTCCAGCTACTAACCTTACCGGATTACCGCAAGTATGGGCATCAACACAAAAAAAGGTTTTCTTAGCCATTCATTTCTTTTACTTTATTTTGATTTCTTGCAATCACAATCCTCTCACTGTTTGATTGCTATTTCCATTTTTAGCGCACCAAGGTAGACTCCAGGTTCAGATAATCGGGTAATTGCGGACGGTTTTCCAGAGATTCCTCTATAATCTTGATCACCCGTTTTCTTTCATCACCGGCTAGTGGCAATCTTGGAGCCCTGACATTTTCAGTTCCCAGCCCCGTATATACTTCCGCCAATTTAATATTTTGAACCAGCTGAGGGTTAATATCCAGTTCCAACAGAGGAAGAAACCAGCGATAAATATTGACTGCCTCCTGACCTCTTCCGGCTTTGACAAGTCTGTATATGGCCACAGTCTCACGTGGAAAGGCGCATACCAGTCCGGCCACCCACCCATCAGCGCCCAGGAATAGGCTCTCGGCAGCCAGGGTATCAACGCCGCAAAGGATTTTATAGCGGTCTCCAAACCTGTTGATCATTCGTGTCACATTGGTTGTGTCCCTGGTAGAGTCCTTTACAGCCACTATATTTTCGCAGGATGCCAGGGCTTCAAACATATCCAGGGTAACCATTATTTTATAATCGACGGGGTTATTGTAAATCATAATGGGCAGGTCTGTTGCCGCCGCAATATCTTTGAAATACTTAACCGTCTCCACATCTGTCGCCTTGTATCGCATTGGTGGAAGCAACATAAGACCTTCAGCTCCGTAGCGCTGGGCTTTCTCAGCCTGCTCAATGGCATCCTGGGTGGTTTGTTCAGCTATATTCATGATAACCGGAACCTTGCCCTCTACCAATAAAAGCGTTTCTTTCAATAATAATATTTTTTCTTCATCTCGTAATGAACTGGCTTCACCTAGCGATCCTCCCAGTATGATGCCATCTACGCCGGCTTCCAGTTGGGCGTAAATGTTTTTGCTAAAAACATCAATATCCAGTTGATCATTATCTGTAAACTTGCTGGTGATTGCCGGATAGACTCCATTCCAATTGACCATATCTTTAATTGTTTTAATGTTAACTTCCATGCAAAGTACGTCACTGAGGTCTTCAGAATCCTTGACAATTTTTGCCAATACCAATACCATTTTAACAAAACATGAATAATAAACATAAAAATAAGCGCAAAATAGTATTTACTTGCTATATTTAACCTAAATGAAAATTCTTCCATTCAAAATACCCAGAACCGAGGATGTATCTTTTTTGATTCAGAATGATGACGAACCTCATCTATATGATACACTCCATCAACACCCTGAAATACAAATCACGTTGATACTACAGGGAAGCGGAACTTTATTTATTGGAGATTATATCGGGGAATTTAACGAGGGGGATGTTATCATCATTGGGGAAAATGTACCTCATGTGTTTAGAAATGACAAGATGTACTATGAAGGTTTACCCGAACTTCGCGCCAGGGCTCTTTCTGTATTTTTGGACAGAAAAACATTTGGCGAGCGATTTTTTGACTTACCGGAAACCCAGGAAGTAGCTGACTTTTTTGTCAGGGCCAAAAAGGGATTAAAAATTGGCGTTAAAGCGAAAAAGGAGATTTCCACACTGTTGAAAAATATCTCAGACGCTACAGGCCTTGACCGACTGATAAAATTGTTGGAAATACTTCGTTTTTTGTCCCGAAGCAATGATTACGTATTCCTTTCAAACCATATTATGGACACCGACGTACAGGAAGTCGATGGCAAAAGGCTGAACGATGTTATCCAATTCACTTTAAATCAATATCACAGACCGATTGGGTTGGAGGAAGTTTCTGCCATAGCCAATATGTCTCCCAGCGCTTTCTGCCGTTTTTTTAAACAGCGAACCAGAAAGACTTACATCAATTTTTTGACCGAGGTGAGAATCAGTAAAGCCTGCAACTATTTACAGGAAAAGGATGCTACCATTATTCAGACCTCCTACAAGGTGGGTTTTAACAACCTGTCGCATTTCAACAGGAAGTTTAAAAAGATCACAGGATATACCCCTACCTCCTATCGGCGAAAACACCACCTCATCGCTTAGGATTACACATGATCACTTTCCTGCTGATCTTACTTAACAACAGGGGTATTTATAAGCATTGCCAAAAAGCGAGATGAAGTTTCTCTCTTATTGACATTTTCCACCCGACACATCAAAGTCCCAATATGGCCGCTGCCGGGACATCCAGCCTGGCTAAAGTTTCCGGACGGATATACTTCTTCTGGTCGACCTGCTGAGGTTGGTCCTTTCTACAAAAGTAGCTATGAATAGCTCTTCTTGCTGCATCTGAACCGTTATTGGTACCACCGTGCCAGGTGTGGGAGTTAAAAATAACTACCGATCCGGCGGGCGCCTCAATCAAGACTTCATCGGAGTGGGGCGCCATTGGATCCGGCAATACTTCCTGGGGAAGACGGCCATTCAGATGTGTTCCGGGAACAATTCTGGTGGCACCATTTTCCCTGGAAAAATCATCCAGTAGCCAAATAGAATTGCATACTTTAAAATCCCCGGGTTCAACCGCACTATGCCAGTCAACATGCAGTTTTTGCAATCCCATGCCAGGTTTGGCGGCCCGATAATTCAGGGAGGAAAGTTTAATCTCCTGCCCTAAAACATGCGCTATCCCCGCCAGTACCCTGGGGTGAGTATAAAAGATGTCAAATAAAGCTCCTTTATTGACAAGATCTGCCAGACGATCGGCACCTGCTTCTTTGGGGTGCTTGATATGCGCTGAGTCCAGTAACTCGGCTCCTGCCTGCTCCCCTTCTGCCGCCAGCAGTTCGTCCAGCCTTGTTCTGACGGCATTAAGATCTGATTTATCTAAGAGCTTGCCCAAATTCAGGTATCCATTTTGGTCTAAGAAGATTTTCTCGTCGGCAGTCAAGGTATCCGGAGCTACGCCTAGCTGTGTTAACATATGGTCTTCCATGGCATAAGGTTTGAATGCTTATATTTAACTGATATTATTAGCTCAAGAACAATGTTTTTATTGTCAGTTATTTCAAAACGACGACCGGAGGCCTGGGAGTCGTGTGTTTTAAAGTAGCTGAAAGTAATTTTTAGCCAAAATAAAGATCTTACCTAATAAACTGTTTCACTGATTTTCCTTAAAATCGATTTCCCTTCGTTGATCATATTGCCGGCCGCATTATTCTCCAACGCGCTGATCTCGTATTTTTTCAAGTGCTCGTTCAAGATTTCCAAGTGTTGTTCGTCGGCCTTTTCCTCTGAATTTTCCAGTTTTTTTCTTAGCAACGCGATCTTCACATAGTCCTGTATACCTTCCCGCATCCGCTCAAACCTGATAGAAGTCCTGGCGTCAGGATAAACCAGGTAGGTATCTCCAGCCGGCCAGCTTCTGAAGCGGGAATCGAGCAGCGGATCTTTGACCCAACTATTATATGCCCATCTCAGATATCCGGTATAACCTTTGTAGGCAGCATGCCATGCCTGCCATGTGGATTCGGCAGGCGGGGAAAAGGTAAAATTATTCGGATAAGGTTCTACGCAACAAGTATAGTAAGTGGTTGGTTTTCCCTGCCTGATTCTCTCTTCCATTACCGCTTTTGGCATTACTTCTCCCGAGGCAATACAAAGATCATATATCGCTTCCTGAATTTCTTCATGGTAGCCGCCTGCGAGGGATACTTTCATCTCCGGAACTGTACTTTTCACAAGGCTAATAGCTCCCTGCATGGCTTCCATGGGTCGCTCGTCCATGGCAATAGTTGTTTTATCAAACCATTTTTTTTCTTTGAGATGTTTGGCAAAGTCCAGGAGAAATGGCTTCCAATGCGCGGCATAAGCTTCCGATCCAGGCTCCGCTATAATGGAATCGCGGCTGTTTTTTGACTGATCAAAATAGAAAAATTTATTGCCCCATGGAATCATGGAATAGCAATTGATCTGCCGTGTAATACCACATTGCTCAGAAAAGGCAACCCATTTATCAAAAATGGTGTAGTCGTATTCCCAATTTCCATCCTTAAGTTTAGTCCAGTTGATCATGGCACCAAAAGCGTCTTCTGTCTGCCCATTCCAAGGCTTGTCTATCAGGGAAGTTGTTATAACTTTCTGACCTGCGTCCGCCAACATTGAAAAGAGTGGCTTCATATATGCAAAGTGCTCTTCACTCCAAGGTGCCACATCATGAAAACGGGCCACTGCATAGGGATTCTGCCACAGATCCAAATGATAGTCCCACTCAGATGGCGATGGTAAGACAGCATCAGCTACAGTGATACTTACAGCGCCTTCAATTGCCATTTGATCACCGGTATACACTATCAGTTTTCCCTGATAACTACCTGCCGGTACATCACGTGGCACATCTACCGAAACCCAAATCGGCCGGGTGGTTCTGGCTTTCAGGTCCATTTCTTTTATCTCATCAATGGCGTCAGCCACCAATGCTACTTTAAAATCCTCGGGTTTGCGGTACCCGCAACCTTCAGCAAATTCGTCGGTCAGCAAATATTTTACAAATCTTGCCTTTAAATACTCTGCTGAAATTTCTTCCCCATCTGCATTTTTCAAAGATTGCCACTCCACACGCAAACCATCAATTGCCTCATCCGACCATAATACTAACTGGGTATGCACCCGTTCTCCTTTCCATCCATAAGCGGTCCAGGAAAGGTTTTTTGGATCAATAGCCGGCGGTTGAGATCTGGTATATCTCATATTGACATTTCCAAAACCTGCATTGAGACCTGTCACCGCTTCCCACGTCGATAAATCAGTGGAATCAGGATCTTCCGGTTCTTCATAATTTAAATACTTGTTTTCATTTTCTTTTTTGGTTTCAATTGCTATCTCAGCTTTTTGTTGATGACTACAGGCCGATATGACAAAAATGGCCAGCAGGATGAAAGCAAAATTCATATATGCAAATCTTATCATAGGGATATTTACTTTAAATGGGATATCTAAAAGCGAAAATGTAACTCAATATAAGAACATTTTCGCAGATAATGTAAACCTCTAACAAAATATCTATGATGTTAGTTAAAATTTTTGGGCACGAACACAATAACACAGCTGGCAATAAGTGCGGATTTATGGATGATATCAGGCTGCGGTGCGTTCTATTTTGTCGCCCAGATATAATCCTATTTTCCCGGCGAGGATTTTAGCTGGTGCAGATGAAATTTTTGGTCTTCGCATTATTCGTTTGCCTTGAAATCTCTTAAGTTAAAGATGACGCTCGAGATCAAAAGTCTTAAAATTAAACGCCCTATTTTCAAAGACAAAGGGAATCAAAGGGTAGGTGCCTAACCCTCAAGGTAATAGATGAGTAATCGGTTGTCAGTAACAATGACCTTATAGAAAAATGCACTTAATTTTCTCCAGGCCATTACTTCCCGAAAAGTATTGCAGACCAGTTTGTTTTTGATATTTGCGTATATCAAAAACATCTGAAATTTGAATGAAAACTTCAGGTACCAGCTGTTGGGATTTACATTGAACTCAGAGAGATCTATGCATATCTTTTAAGATATTACAAGCCATCCCGATCTTAACATTCAAAAACTTTAAAATAGGAGGTTGCTGAGGAAGCTATGAACTTCAGAGAGAGGTCATTGGTTTAAACCTTCTCTATTCTCTTGATTCTGGCTCTTTTCCTTCGTACACGAATGCCATTTTCTTCTGCAAATTGTTTGACAATCTGCTGAATATCATCGCGCATTTCCTGCGGGTAGGCATTAACCTTATATGTTCTGCTACCCTGAGTTTCGTCGACTTTTTGGTATCTTATTTCCTTTTCCTTGGCAAAAGCTACTATCTGATGACCCAGTTTAGAAAGTTGTTCCTGTGTTAAATTCAGACCTAAAAATTGTACCGTTTTATGCAGGGTGATCATTTTAAATAAATTTTATCCATTAATCCTTAATTTGCAATACTTGAGTTCTTAAGCAATATAATATATGTCTTTTGAAGTATCAATTTCTACGCAGTAATCAGCTTGTTGATTTCGTTTCGATGTAAGCGTTTTTTACATAAAAACCGGTAAAGCTCTTTTAAAACATTACCTGTTTCATTTGATAAGATTTTTAATAAATTCACAAAATACAAATAAAACTCTAAATAATTAAAGGCATTAATTGCTTATTGTCACACAATTCTTACTTTCATTAGAGTCAACGTAAATATAGTGATTATGTTGATTACAAAATTATTTTTTTTCCTAAAATATTCATTGGACACGCCGTACCTACAACCGTAATAGCACCAGCTACAACAAATGCCGCCAGAGAAATTTGTGAAATCAGCTTCCAGGCAATCAACGATGCAAGTCGCTGTTTACGGTTCTATGGGAGTGTTTCTATTTGTAATAGTTCTAAATAATCTTGGTTCTACAAAAGCATTTTTTTAATTTCACACTACGGAATTTATGCACAACACGTAGAATAATGCGGAACTAAACCTTAAAAGATATGGCGTTACCTCCCAATTATGAGAATATTAAAGAGAAATTCACCCAATATCTCAGCGAAACAGGGTTGCGAAAAACACCGGAGCGCTATGCTATCTTAGAAGAGATTTACAGTAATGACGGCCACTTTGATGTGGAATCGCTGTATGTCAATATGAAAAACAAAAACTATCGCGTAAGCAGAGCGACCGTGTATAATACTCTTGATCTATTACTGGAATGTAGTCTGGTCACCAAGCATCAATTTGGTCAAAACCTTTCCTTATATGAAAAGTCTTTTGCCTTCAGACAACACGATCATGTAATTTGCACCAGGACCAACCAGATATTTGAATTTTGTGATCCCAGGATCCAGGCGATTCAAAAATTGGTAGAAGAGACTTTTGATTTTACTGTATTAAACCATACACTGTATTTTTACGGCTACTGTAACGGAGCCAAGGAAGCCCCGGATACCAAGCAACTGAAGGCTGAGAAAACCAGTCACTGAGTACACTCGCAGGATACCCACAAAAGCATCAAACATTGCGAAGGCTTAAAATAATGGTTTTGTAAGTCGCTTTGCCGGAATCCTTGACCGACTGTGCCGGCGACCTCTCATTTTGCAGACAATTATTACCTGGTTAATAACATTTCAGACTGCTTACATAAAAGTTCCGGTCCAATGTGATGGTTTGGATATTACCGGCTATTGGCACGTTAGACCATTCGGTAGTCGGATGAAGCCACTGCTGCTCTTCACCAACAAGTATCTTAACGGGCATGTCAAAGTTGTCCACCGCATTACTCCATCTTATAGATAATTGTTTGTCTTTGATAGCATATTCCAAAACCGGAATCTTGGTGGTTCTCAGGTATTGATCAAAAAATGAATTCAGCGGCCTGCCTACCTGCGTACTCAGATAGTCCTCAATTTCCTGGGTGGTAACTGTTTTATGATAAAATTCCTTATTTAATCCCCTTAAAATTTCCCGCCACTTGATATCATTATTTAAGAGCTGTCGCAGGGTATGTAACATATTACCACCTTTATAATACATATCTCCCGATCCGGAATAATTAACATCGTAAATACCAATAATCGGTCGGTCATTCTTGATTCTTTTTCTGGTACCAATTACGTAGTCCGCTCCTGCCTCTTTGCCATAGTAATATTCAAGAAAGAGGTTTTCGGAATAATTGGTAAAACTTTCATGTATCCACATATCAGCCTGGTCTTTGTAGGTGATATTGTTGGCAAACCACTCGTGTCCGGATTCGTGAATGATGATAAAATCAAATTTCATTCCCCATCCCGTATCGCTCAGGTCGGTACCCCGATAACCATTTTGATAGTCATTACCATATGTAATGGAACTTTGATGTTCCATGCCAAGATAGGGAGCTTCCACCAGTTTGTAGCTGTCTTCATAAAAAGGATACGGGCCAAACCAGTGTTCAAATGCTTTTAACATGCGGGGCACTTCGGTAAACTGCTTTTTGGCTCTCTTCAAATTATTCCTTATTACGTAGTAATCTAAATCCAACTCACCTTTTTCCCCGGCATACTTTTCTCCAAAATGCACATAATCCCCGATGTTAATATTAACTACATAGTTGCTGATGGGATTGGATACAAACCAGTGAAAGGTTTTGGTACCATCCTTAAGATTGTCAACTTTTCTCAACCGGCCATTGGAAACGTTGGTCAGGTTAGCCGGAACATTAACACTGATCAACATACTATCCGCTTCGTCATATAAATGGTCTTTGCAAGGCCACCATACACTGGCACCAATACCCTGGCAGGTTGAAGCTATGAAAGGAAGGCCCCGGCTATCCCGGTCCCAGGTAATGCCGCCATCCCAGGGCGGTCTGACCGCTACTTTCGGCACGCCTCCAAATTGTAATTCAACAGACTTGACCGTCCCCACTTCCTGTTTATCTGTCAGCTTGATAAAATGAGCATTGCCCTCATGTGTAATTTCCAACGATTTACCATTTTGTATGGCTTTTTGCAATTTCATTGGTGGTTGCAAGTCAATTTGCATGACGTTATAACTTCGTAACACGCTATAGTAGACGGTGTTTCTACCATTGATAGTCTTATTGGCAGTATCCACTTTTATGTCCAGATCATAATACGTTAAATCCCACCACTTCCTTTCCGCGGTGATGCTGCCTCGCAATGTATCCTGCCTGGTAAAGTTCCTTTTTTGAGAAAAGGCCTGGGTAGCTGTCAGCACTAAGACAAGCCAGATTAAGTGCAATTTCATGAATAGCCTGCGTTTGGTGATCAAAATAAGATCTCAATTTATAAAAGAATTTAAGGAAGGAGGTGAAAATCGATCTTTTTTTCCGGTCAACGGGATAAATACAAAAAAAAATTTGAACACGCACAAGTTTTCAGTGATAAAGACATCTAACCTGGAAAATGATTTTAATAACAAAATAGTTATGATTATGAAAACTCAAAATTTCAAGACACTCGCATTACTCCTGGTTATCTTCCTGACATCTGCCAGCCTGAATCTGATGGCTCAGGATGAACAGGAAAGACCACGCAGGCAAAGACAAGGCGCGATGGCATCGGCTGACAAACGATTGAAAATTCCGGATCTCACTGAAGCACAAAGTGAGCAAATCAAAAAAATCCATGTTAAAACTCAGCAGCAAACCCTCCCCATCAAAAATGCGATGCGGGAGAAACGAGCCCGGCTCACTACCCTCAGCACCGCCGAAAAAGCCAATATGAATGAGATTAACAAGGTTGTGGAAGAAATCGGCGATTTGCAGACGCAGATAATGAAGCACCGGCAAACTGCCCGGCAGGAAATCAGAGGCTTACTCAATGACGAGCAACGGGTATTTTTTGACTCACACATGCAAAGAAGCCATCGTGGAAAACATCAAAAACACCGCAGAGGTTAAGAAATTGGTATGCGATGGGATACTTACCTCCTATCGCATACTATTTCCGGTTTAATCAACCATACTTCAAAGTAATTACCGCATTTAATTGATCTCCAAAAGCTCCCGTTTATGATGCTCCATCAGGTTAATCAACAGTTAAAATTCTCATTACAAGGTATGATTGGCAACAGTTGTATCAAACTCATTAAGTACCACTTCCAATCTGTAGAAGGAGTGCAACTGGAGAAAGTTGAATTAGGAAAAGTGAGCCTTAGTTATGATCCGGGATTGCTTACGCCATCCGAAATTGAAAATCACTTCGCTAACCTGGAATTCCCGGTGGTAAAAGACCGGCAGGAGGTGTTGTTTGAGCAACTTCTAAATGCAATCATTACCTTTATCAATGACGGAAATTACTTGCGTTGTCATTATAAAAACTCGGATTATCTCAGTGACAAGCTGGCTATCCCCTACAATAAATTAAGTAAAGTATTTTCTGCAAGAGCCGGTATTACCATTGAACGATTTCTCATTTTCCTCAAGTTGGAAAAAGTAAAAGAGAAGCTTTTGGAAGATCAATATACACTGGGAGAAATTGCAGAAAAATTAAACTACAGTAGTGTTCATTATCTAAGCAATCAGTTTAAAAAATATACTGGTATCAGCCCCCGGGAGTTTAAAAAAAGCCCTGAAAAATGTAGGTTGGCAAACTCTTTTTCCACAGCAAAATTTCATACAAAAAATCGCAAATTTCATAAATAATCCCTGTTTCAGACGGCGTTAGAGGACTAAACAATTATTACACAACTTAAAAAACTTTGTTAATCTTAAATATTGTTTCTATGAATAAATTAATGAAATACGTGGCGATTATGTTCGGGGCATGTCTGTTTGCTTGTGACGACAATGAAACTGAAATAAGTGATCAGGGACTGGATGAAATCACATTCTCGGAGAACATCATGGCAGAATCCGGCGACGAGGTAGATGAAGTAATAGCCGGGAGGACACGCTTTGGCTTTGGAAAGGGCGGAATAAAAGGAGGTTTAGGCGGATTTTTGGGATGTGCAACAATTAGTGAAGAAACACCGGAAGACGCTGACTATCCATTAATTATTACGGTTGATTATACCGAAGCATGTGACGCTGCCATATGGGATATAACCAAATCCGGAAAGATCATCATTACACTAACAGGCGCACCTGACGAAGCCGGTAGTCAGCGAATTATCACTTACGACAATTACGTGGTCAATGACCACCTCATTGAAGGAACGCGGACCTTTACCAATAATGGAGACGGAAGTCATACGGTAACGCTGGTCGATGGCAAAATTACCACACCCGAAGGAGCAGAAATAACCAGGACTTCGACCAGAACCAAAACCCTGGTGAGCGGGGGCGATACGGAAGACAGAAGTGACGATGTCTTTGAAATTACAGGATCGGCAAGTGGCACCAATGCGGAAGGTTTAAGTTATAGCAAGACCATCACCAGTCCATTGGTTAAGCGAAAGGATTGCTTTTGGATAACCTCCGGAATCATCGAAGAAAATTCAGGAGATGATGAGGTAGTGGTTGACTTTGGGGATGGCACTTGTGATAATCTCGCCACAAGGACTGAAAATGGGGTATCCGAAGAAATTGAAATGAATTTTAAAGTGCGACGAAAGAAGCGCTAATTACTAGTTGAGTTGATGTATCCTGTTAGCCCTTCGGCCAATATTAATTTGGTTGAAGGGCTTTCTTTTGTGACCTGCCCCCAATTTTGCAATTCAGCCGACAAATCTATCAATTAATTCGCACAAAGCATTTGTCATTTACTTTTCATATGCGGAAATTGAAAATGTAAAACACAAAGTAAAAACACTAATAAACTAGCAATGAAAAATCTATTATTAAGCCTGAGTTTCATGTTATTGCTAATTGCTTGTAACAATCAAAAGCAAACTAAAAATAGTGCTGAAGAGCCTGTAGAACAAGCAGCGGCTACACCTGAAACTGAGGAACCAAATCAGGGCAAAGCTTTGATAATGGAGATGGTGGAGGCAGTAGGAGGCATGGAGGCTTTGAAATCCTTAAAAGACGTAGAATATGAATACATTTACGACGTACCCGGTGAAGGCAAGAAAGATGTATCGATTGAACGCTATATTTTTGATGGTGAATATTCCTGGGCAAAGTACACTACCCATACAAAATGGGTAATGCCCGATGTAGAAGGTGAAGTCGAACAGGGTTATGATGGCAGTGAATCCTGGGTAACTCTGAATGGTAAGATTGTAGAAGATTCTGCAACGGTAAGAATAGGGGATTTTTTAAGGAAAACCAATTTCTATTGGTTCTGCATGATGTTCAAGCAATTGGATCCCGGCATGACCTATGAATATAAAGGCACGCAAACTGTTGACGGTGTTGACTATGACCTCGTAAAAGTTGGATTTGAAGCACATGTTGGCGATGCCCAGGATACCTACGTATTATATATTAATCCCAAGACCAAACTGGTAGATCAATTTTTATTTACGGTGATGGACTTTGGTATGACAAACCCCTTACTGACAAAAATTGAATATCAAACCGTGGAAGGTATCAAAGTCCCCGCCTCCCGGAAATATATTGTGTCGGACTGGGAAGGAACTGTCAAAGGTGAAGATTGGGTGGAGAATTACTATGAGGACGTAACATTCAATAACGGTTTTACCAAAGTACTGTTTCAAAAACCGGAAGCCGAGGCTGACGCCTGACCTGGGGGCAGTATAGCTTTTTACAACAATGTTCAGATATCATCACAATTGGTTAAAAATCTTCTTTTTGATTTACTAAGATATCCCTATCTTAAGCAGCGGAATAAAAGAAGATATATATGCAAATAAAAGAACCAGTTAAACAGTATGATGTATGCATTGTAGGCTCCGGCGCCGGAGGTGGTATGGCAGCCAAAGTATTGGCCGAGGCTGGCGCCAAGGTGGCTTTATTGGAAGCGGGAGCTGATTTTGATTCGGCCAAAGGCGATATGTTCAAGTGGCCTTACCAATCTCCCCGCAGAGGCGCGGGGACACACCGGCCTTTTGGAGAGTTTGACGCCTGTATCGGCGGTTGGCAAATTGATGGTGAGCCATATACGGTGGAAAAAGACACCGAATTTGACTGGTTCAGGGCAAGAATGTTGGGTGGGCGTACCAATCACTGGGGGCGCATTTCTCTGAGGTTCGGTCCGCTGGACTTCAAAAGAAAAAGTATGGATGGCCTGGGTGATGACTGGCCCATCAGCTATGACGATATAAAACCCTACTACGATAAGGTTGATAAATTAGTAGGCATTTTTGGCAGTAAGGAAGGCATCATGAACGAACCGGATGGCCTTTTTATGCCTCCTCCCAAACCCAGAGGGTACGAATTGTTAGTGAAAAAGGCAGGCAAAAAATTAGATATACCGGTCATACCCTCCAGGATGTCTATTTTAACGCAACCGCTTAACGGAAGACCTGCATGCCATTACTGTTCACAGTGCAACAGAGGCTGCTCGACCTATTCAAATTTTTCATCGCCTCCCGTCTTAATAACACCAGCCCTCAAAACAGGTAACCTGGATCTGATCCTGCATGCTATGGCCAGAGAGGTACTCACCGATAATGAAGGCCAGGCAACAGGTGTTTCCTATGTGAATACTGAAGATGGGCTGGAATACCAGGTTAAAGCCAAAATCGTTATTTTGGCTGCCAGCGCCTGCGAGTCGGCCAGAATAATGCTCAATTCAAAGTCAGACAGACATCCCAATGGCCTGGCCAACTCCAGTGACGTGATCGGCAAATATTTAATGGATACTACCGGTTCGGATATGGCGGCCCTGGTGCCCGATTTGGTGGATGGTATTCCTCATAATGAAGATGGGATCGGCGGAATGCATATGTATATTCCATGGTGGCTAAACGATAAAAAACTTGACTTCCCCCGTGGCTATCATATTGAAATCTGGGGAGGAAGAGGCATGCCAAGTTATGGTTTTATGGGCAGTATGCACCGGATCAATAAGATATTGGGACAAATTGACGGTGTTCCCCGGTCTAGCGGCGGTGGCTATGGCAAGCAGTTAAAAGAAGACTATCGCAGGCTTTATGGTTCTATTGTTGGATTTTCAGGAAGGGGAGAATCTATTGCCTATAAGGAAAACTATTGCAAAATTGATCCAAATGTGGTAGATAAATATGGTATTCCTGTACTTAAGTTCCACTATAAATGGAGTGATCCCGAGCTGAATCAGGTTAAGCATATGCAAGATACTTTTGAGGAGATCTTTGGCGCCATGAATGCCATTCCTCTTTGGGATAAACCTGGAAAAGAAGATAACTACGGAATATTGGCTCCCGGAAAAATCATCCATGAATTAGGAGTGGTTAGAATGGGGAATGATCCTAAAACCTCTGCGCTCAATAAGTATTGTCAGGCACACGAGGTTAAGAATCTGTTTGTTACGGATGGCGGTCCTTTTGTTTCTCAGGCGGATAAAAATCCAACCTGGACCATACTGGCCCTGTCCATGCGGACCTCAGAATACATTATTGATGAAATGAAAAAACAGAACCTTTAGGGAAGTATTATTATGACACAGATTTCAAGACGAGATTCTTTAAAATATATCACCCTGGCCTCCCTGGCTACCGGCATGACCGTAGGCTGTTCTCCATCGGAAGAAAAGGATCACCAGGGTCACGAACACCAGCATGACCAGAGCGATGAATTTAAAAATCTGACAAAGGAAGACCTGGCGTTGCTGGAACAAACTTTTTTTACGGAAGAAGAAAGGGAAACTGTCAGAGTGCTGGCAAATATCATTATTCCCGCAGATGAAAAGTCCGGCAATGCGGAGGAAGCCGGGGTGCATAAATTCATCGAGTTTATGACACTTGATCAACCCAACCTTCAAACACCTATGAGAGGAGGTCTGAAATGGATCAACATGCAGGCTACCAAAAGATATAACAAAATATTTATCAATTGCTCGGAAACCGAGCAACTGGCCATCGTAGATGACATTGCCTACCCCGATACTGCAAACCCAACCTATTCGCAGGGTGTCAGCTTCTTTAATAGATTTCGTGATTTTGTAGCGGCAGGGTTTTTCTCCAGCAAAATTGGTATTGAAGACCTTCAATACATGGGAAACCGACCATCTTTATGGGAGGGTGCTCCGCAGGAATGGCTTGATCGACTTGGTGTAAACTATGACTCCTGACAGGAGTTCTTTCTGAATTAATGTAATCTGAATTGTTTAGCGTAGCGCTGGTAAGATGAGCTAATGATCTTCGGAGGCCGTTACCTCCTTGCAAACTTTTGAGCCAGTTTCTGGGGAATTACAGCAAACAAGGATACTGAGACGATCGGCTGGATATGATCGTTAAAGGTACTTAGATCATTTCTGGATCGGTCGCCTTGTTCCAGAATAATGTTGCGAACAGGTTTGGTCAATCCCATATTGAATGACATCCACAACCAGTCATGAATCTCCCTTTCCAATCCAAAATTCAGGGACACCTCTGTTCTTCTTAATTCAAGATCCGACGATCCCATAAAAGTTTTGTCGTCAGATAGCTGATAGTTAAACTTGTCAGCTTCGACCGAAGTATAAAAATAGAACTTGTTGGACATCAGATGTCTGTAAGTAATACTTTTAGGTAATAAAGCATCAATGAAATTTCTTTGATCTATTTTTTTGTTGATGGCTAAAATCGGACTTACCCTTAATCTGCCCATTTCAACGCCGGTACTAACACCAAAACCCAACTTATTGTAGGCTCCGAATTCTTTTCCCACCATAACCGTGGCACTTAAACTGTTAGGGGCGGGAATATTTTTGAAACTGGTTTTTTCAGATTTGGAAGCTGTGGAAAGTATCCCCAGCAAAAACTTGTCATTCTTTAACTTTTTCTCCCCGATCAAGGCAAAATTTACCTTTTGAAAATCTACATTGCCAAATCCTCCGGCACTTTCCGGAATGTTTACCCATTCTCTCTGGTAGCCAACCTGACCGATCAATTTAAATTCGGAAGAAAGCATTAGCGGGAAAAGCAACTTCGTCTTCACAACGTGGCCTTTACCTTCTTCATTAGCATCTGATTCGCCGTTCTGCCGGGCGCTTGCGAAAGGATAATTTCTATAAGTTAATTGAAAAAATCTGGCGCGTGGAAATAACAAATCGATCCCTTTGTCTGCGGCTTTTTTCTTCTTTCCTCCCTTGTCACCGGAATCTTCTCCTCCATTGCTGCACATACCAAAATAAGGGCAAAGCACTGAAGAAAATGCTACAAAACAAATAAGAGATAGTTTGAATTTCATTAAGAAGTAACTTGAATAAACAAAATTAACTTAGTAAGGATTACTTCATAGAATTAGTTAAAGTGCAGACTCTTTTACGAACGACAAATATGTGCATTAATTTTTGCAATTCCCATTCATTTTTGAAGTTTTTCTTACAATTAGAAAAATAAGAACTTACAAAGCATTAAAGACTTTTATTTATTATCAATAATCGTGCAAAAAAGCAGATTACCAGCGTTTTAGAGAGGTTCTAATATTTGGCAAATATGTTAATTTTTCCAAATTTTTGGCAAAAAACAGCCTATTTGTCCAGGAATGTCATGATTCTGATTTTCAAATACAGCATGCTCACAACAAAAAAATTCTTATTTTTTTAAAATTCAATTTTAACCCTTCCCCGGAAGCAACGGCGAATGCTATAATATTTCCCAAAATCTTCCTCTTTTTCCCAGATTTCACCTGAGCGTAAGGCAGGCCAACGCCTAACGTTAAAAATGTCTTTTCTCTTCTATTGAAGGTTTTTGTGTTAAGGGTGCTGGCTGAAAACACGTCAAAAATTGCCAGGCCAAAAATTATTGCACCAAATTAAACCGTTACCCCCACATCCTGTTCTGTAACCTCCATATACCCGTGGTTCCCAATATTTGTCAACATCACTTTTCTTAACGAATTAATGAGCAACGGGTCATACCTGGCTACAACGCGTACATAGTTTTCTGTAAAACCATGCATCATTCCGTCCTGAACATCATCTTCAAAAAGTACTGTTGCATTATTGTTTATGTTATCTTCGTAAAATTTCCTTTTCTTTTTTTCAGAGAGAGTTCTCAGCATTTTAGACCTGCGATGCCTTACGGCCATCGGCACTACCGGTTCGAGCTTTACGGCTTCAGTATTGGCACGTTCGGAATAAGTAAATACGTGCAAATATGATACATCCAGTGCCGTTAAAAAATTATAAGTTTCTAAAAAATCCTCTTCCGTCTCTCCCGGGAAGCCTACAATGACATCCACACCTATACAACAATGAGGCATGACCGATTTAATGGTGCCAACCCTGTCGGCATATAATTCCCGTAAATAACGCCTTTTCATGGCCTTGAGAATTTTATTAGACCCCGACTGCAATGGGATGTGGAAGTGTGGCACAAATCGTTTGGAGTTTGCCACAAACCTGATCGTTTCGTCTTTCAGAAGATTGGGTTCAATAGATGAAATCCTTAACCTTTCAATACCATCCACATCGTCTAAAGCCTTAATCAATTCCAGGAATGTGGACTTTCTTTTCCCATTTTCCAATCCAAAATCTCCGATATTCACTCCGGTAAGTACTACCTCCTTCACCTCGGTTTTCGCAATCTCCCTGGCCGCTTGAACAACACTGGTGATACTGTCGCTTCGGCTTTTTCCCCTGGCCAGGGGTATTGTACAAAAAGTACACGAATAATTGCAGCCATCCTGAACCTTCAGGAAAGTCCTGGTGCGATCGTGTATGGAATAAGCGTGATTGAAATCAAGGGGCCCGTCAATTTCGGAGGCCATTACCTGTGGTTGTTCTTTTTTTACAAAACCATCCAGCAAATCAATCAACTGAAATTTTTCTGCTGCACCTAAAACGGCATCCACCCCCGGAATTTCGGCGATCTCCTTTGGCTTTAGTTGTGCGTAACAACCAATGATCGCTATGTAAGCCCCGGGAGAAATTTTTAACGCCTCTTTCACAACTTTCCGGCATTTCTTATCCGCGTTATCAGTGACCGAACAGGTGTTTATGATATAAATGTCCGGCTTATCCGGAAAATCCACTTTTCGATACCCTTTCTTCTCAAACATACGGGCAATGGTGGAAGTTTCGGAAAAGTTAAGCTTACAACCCAACGTATAAAAAGCAACTTTTTTCATGGCAGTCCGCAAATATTCGGATGCAAATTTAATCAAATAATTTGTTTTGGACCGGATCAGGTTACTTTCTTATTTCCCGGCCATAAAAACTATTATTTGAAAAAACCATTACCTTTGTGAAAATAGCTACCCTGATATTGAGTGAATTAAATTTTGTCTTTTATTTCAAGGAAAAACTTATCAGACCTATCCTTGGGTTTTTAAGACAAGGTATTACGCCAAAAAAAATGGCCCTCACCATTGCACTGGGCGTAATTCTGGGTTTATTTCCTATTTTGGGCTCGACCACCATCATTTGCTCCATTGTTGCCATCGTATTAAGACTCAACCTCGCGGTTATAAACGTTATTAATTTTTTTGTCTATCCGCTTCAGCTTCTGCTTTTTATTCCTCTGATCAAGTTGGGCGAATTTATTTTCAAAATAAACCCCATGCCCTACTCTTTGGACGAAATTGCCGACCTTTTCCAAAACAATACGCTATTGGCTTTTGAAAAATTATGGTTTGCAAATTTAATTGGTATTGGGGCCTGGGCAGTGATAGCATTGCCAATTTTTGTTTGCCTGTATTTTGGGTCGCTGTTCTTTTTCAATAAGATGATGAAAGAAGGCGAATCTTAAAGTGAAGGGACACTTCGCGTACTGTTGATCTGAAACGAAACCTTTCCATCACGACCCGGGACCTGCATATTTTTGAGATCCCCACGAACCAACTAAATCAAAGTCCCTGCGAATTCAGTGAATTTAGTACCTTCACAATTTCTGAGGGATGGTGGATCAAATAATCGGGATGGTAGGAACGGAGCAATGCCCCGGTATGAAAACCCCAGCTTACTGCCATCATGATAATACCGCATTTGCGCGCGGCTTCAATGTCACGTGTTTCATCGCCTATCAGCAGCGTTTGTTTTGGATTTAGTTGATGCTTTTTGAGAAGGGTCTTAATAGTTCCTGATTTGTGAAATAGCCGGACATTACATTTTGCAAACTGAAAATATTTTTCCCAGTTATTATTGGCTAAAAACCGAGTTACATTTTCTTCCGAATTGGAGGTAAGTATTCCCATCTTGAAACCCTGTTGATGCAATACGCCCAACTCCTCATCCATCCCTTTAACCGTCGGCAGCTCGGCCAGCCGCTCTCTCAATATCTTTCTGAATCGCCTGGCCAGCAAGGGCAACTTGAAATAGGAAATTCCCATTTCCCTGATGACTTCCTTACTGCTGATACCTCTGTAATATGACAATTGCGATTGATCTAATTTTTTATAATTAAATTCATCTGCCAGGGCGTTGGCAATTTCAAACCCGGCAGGCACGGTGTCGGCAATGGTACCATCAAAATCAAAGATAAGCGTTTTAATCATTGGCGACATTTTAAAAAAATTGAATTCAACACCCTATTCGTATTAAATTTTCAACGGTACAATTTGGAAAATATGATTTGAAATACTAATTACACACTATTATTATTTTCCCTGTAATAAACTTAAATTTTAGATAAAAGTTAATTTAATGGCACACTTAAGATTCAAGGCACTCGAGGAAATTCAAAAAAGAGACACTGTAAACGTCAGTATCCCTTCGGACAAAATCTCCGATTACTTTGCCCAGCATTCATTTGGCCTCCCACAAATGAGAGAAAATCTGGCACCGGAGACCTATAGAAAAGTAGAATACGCAATTAAGCACGGTAAAAAGATTGATGAAGCTACAGCTGATGCGGTAGCCTCTGCGGTAAAAAACTGGGCGATACCAAAGGGCATAACACATTATACCCACTGGTTTCAACCGCTTACCGGAGCCACTGCCGAAAAGCACGATACTTTTTTTGATGCTTCCTCCTCTTTGGAAAAATTCAAGGGCAGCGCGCTGGTACAGCAGGAACCTGATGCTTCCTCATTTCCCAGTGGAGGCATCAGAAGTACTTTTGAGGCCAGAGGTTATACTGCCTGGGATCCTAGTTCTCCTATTTTTATATGGAATGACACACTGTGTATACCTACCATCTTTGTAAGCTATACCGGGGAGGCCCTGGATTACAAGGCACCACTTTTGAAGGCTATAGAGGCTGTAGATAAAGCCGCTACCTATGTTTGCAAATATTTTGACAGGAATGTTACCAGGGTAAGTGCATCGCTTGGGTGCGAGCAAGAGTATTTTGTAGTCGACAGGGCACTTTTCTCTTCGAGGCCCGACCTTGTGATGGCAGGCAGAACTGTATTCGGGCACAATCCTGCACGAGGTCAGCAGTTGGACGATCATTATTTTGGTTCCATTCCACCGAGGATCTACAATTATATCAAGGATTTTGAGGTAGAGGCATTGAAATTGGGGATCCCCGTAAGCACCAGACACAACGAAGTGGCACCAAGCCAGTTTGAGGTGGCGCCATTATTTGAAGATCTTAATAAAGCTACTGATCACAATCAGTTGTTGATGGATGTTATGCAAAAAGTAGCAGAGAGACACCATTTAAAAGTATTATTCCACGAAAAACCCTTCGCGGGATTAAATGGTAGCGGTAAGCACAATAACTGGTCTCTGATCACCAATACCGGTGTTAACTTATTTGCTCCCAGCTCTAGTGCCCGCGAAAATCTTCAGTTCCTTACTTTCTTTGTCAATACCATGAAGGCAGTTCACGAGCATGCTGAACTTTTGCGTGCCAGTATAGCCTCAGCCGGTAATGACTATCGCCTTGGCGCCAATGAGGCACCTCCTGCCATAATTTCCATTTTTATCGGACAACAACTTTCAAGTGTTTTAAACGAGTTTGAAAAGAGTGGAAATGTAAAAGTGGAGAAGGGTGACAATATGTACATGAAGCTGGGCATTGACAAAATACCTGAAATAATTTTGGACAATACGGATAGGAACAGGACCTCTCCTTTTGCCTTTACCGGAAACAAATTTGAATTCAGGGCGGTGGGGTCAGATACCAATGTTGCCAATCCCATGACCGCATTGAACCTTATTGTAGCCGATCAATTGAGGAAATTTGCCAAGGAGGTGGATAAATTGATTGATGGTGGTATGGACAAGCGGATAGCCATTGTCGAAATTTTAAGAAAATATGTAAAGGAATCCAAAAAGATCCGGTTTGAGGGGGATGGCTATTCTGAAGAATGGGTGAAGGAAGCATCAAAGCGAAAACTCGCAAATATCAAGGATACACCCAGAGCTTTGGAGGCATATACCTCAAAGCGTACCAAGAAGCTGTTTGCCGACCACAAGGTATTGTCTGAAGTCGAGCTGGAGGCAAGAAAGGAAACCATGTTGGAAAATTATATCATGAAGGTGCAGATCGAATCACGCGTAATGGGCGACCTGGCGCTTAATCATATCATTCCCACCGCCATTGCCTATCAAAGCAAATTGATCAGTAATGCCAATGGTTTAAAGGGGCTGGGAATAGATAATGCCTCCACCATCAAAAATATCAAAAAGATCTCAGAACATATTGATACCGTTCGCGAGGGAGTTCTGGAAATGACAGAAGAAAGAAAACGAGTCAATAAAATAGAAAGTACGGCTGACAGAGCGGCTGCCTACTGCGATGATATCAAAGAAAAGTACTTTGAAAGAATCAGGAGATCGGTTGATAAACTGGAACTCTATGTTGATGATGAGGATTGGCCTCTGATCAAATACCGGGAATTATTATTTCTTCGGTAAGTAAAGCTATTTTGCAGGTTCCCGGCATTAGATTGCCGGGGCCTTGTAGGAAGAAAAATGATCCTGGATGTGCTGCTACGATCTAAGCGGCCACACTAAGATGTTTGACCAGCAAACGCTTGGCAATAGGCATAACGGTTTCCTTGAGGGGGCAATAAATATCAACATTGATCAAAAAAGTAGCTGGATTTGGAAGTTCTTTACGGGTTTTAACCAGCTCCAGCTTAATCTGTTCAAAACTCCTCCCTATTTTGTTTTTGACATCTTTAACAAAAACCGTATTGATCCCTCTGTATTTTTCGTTGGCACTTTCAAAAACCGTAATTTGATACTGAAAAATTTTGGTTTCCTTGGCAAAGGTTTGATTAAGGAAAAAATAACCCTCCTGATTATATAAAGGAGTTATACCCACTGATTCTATCGAAACATTTTCTTCTACATTTTCATAAATATCCTTTCCTTCCTCCATGAGCCCTTCCATTTCGGGCATGGCAAAATTCAGGATCTGTTCAATGAGTTCCATTAACTGACTATCTTCTACCAGTTTTTTATAGTGAAATTTTAGCTTTTTGAATTCCGCCTTTGTGATCTCTTTAGGGAAATTCCGGTAAATAAGTGACTTATTTGATTTTAGCTGTATCAGGTTTTTATAATGAAAAGCCAGGTCAGATAAAAACGGATATAATTTTAAATCATTAAAATTCTCTTTTACTTTTTGCAGGTATGCCAATAGAATATATTTCTTATATTCAAAATCCATTAACCCCTTGGTAAGCCAGTCCTGTTCCAATACCTCCATAATAAAAAATTTAGTGTTTCATAAATAACGATTATTATCTCATAAAGTATTTTAAGACAACTACTTAAAATAGTCAATTTTTCATGTCAAATCAAATATGAATTTATGCTAACAATGGTTATCAGCTATGACAATTTAAAGCATGAACAGCAATTATGTCAGTCATATTTGATGCCTTTTAATAGGATGTAAGAAAAATACTGTAATTTTGACCGTAAAATGACAGTATAACCTGTCATGAAAAATGGTGGCACGGGAAATGCTATGCTGACTTAGAGTTAATGAATGTTAAACATTAAAAATAACCTATAAACAATGTCAAAATTAAACTTTAAACCATTAGCGGATAGAGTTCTTGTTGAGCCAGCCGCGGCAGAAGAAAAAACAGCTTCCGGAATTATCATTCCTGATACTGCCAAGGAAAAGCCTCAAAGAGGTGAAATCGTTGCAGTAGGCACTGGGAAAAAGGATGAGCCGTTTAATGTAAAAGTGGGCGACAACGTACTTTATAGCAAATACGCCGGTCAGGAAATTACCATTGAGGGCCGGGAATTTCTAATTATGAAAGAATCAGATATTTTAGGAATTGTCTAGTTCTAATCAAACCTAATAAAATCAAAAATTTAAACTTAAAGAAGATTTAAAATGGCTAAAGATATTAAATTTGATACCGTTGCAAGAGACGGTCTTAAAAAAGGCGTTGATAAGCTTGCTGAAGCTGTGAAAGTAACCCTTGGACCTAAAGGAAGAAATGTTATCATCGACAAGAAGTTTGGTGCTCCAACTATTACCAAGGATGGTGTTTCAGTGGCAAAAGAAATCGAATTGCAAGACGCTATCGAAAACATGGGTGCTCAGTTGGTGAAGGAAGTTGCTTCTAAAACCGCTGACGATGCCGGTGATGGTACTACTACTGCTACAGTACTGGCTCAATACCTATTTAATAATGGTATCAAAAATGTTGCTGCCGGCGCAAATCCTATGGACTTAAAAAGAGGAATTGACCTGGCCGTTAGCACTATTGTCGATCAACTTCGCAAACAATCAAAAACTATTTCCAACTCCAATGAAATCGAGCAGGTAGCAAGTATCTCTGCCAACAATGATGTTGAAATCGGTAAAATGATTGCCGACGCTATGGATAAGGTAGGAAAAGATGGTGTAATTACTGTAGAGGAAGCAAAAAGTACTGAAACTGAAGTTAAAACAGTAGAAGGAATGCAGTTTGACAGAGGGTATCTTTCTCCTTACTTTGTTACCAACACTGAAAAAATGGAAGCAGAACTGGAAAGTCCATATATCCTGATATATGACAAGAAAATATCTGCCATGAAAGAATTACTTCCCATTCTGGAAGCGGTAGCACAAACTGGTAAGCCTTTATTAATTATTTCCGAAGATGTCGATGGTGAGGCGCTGGCCACATTGGTAGTGAACAAAATAAGAGGTTCATTAAAAATTGCCGCAGTGAAAGCTCCCGGATTTGGTGACAGAAGAAAAGCCATGCTGGAAGACATTGCTATTTTGACAGGCGGTACTTTAATATCTGAAGAAAGAGGATACAAACTGGACGGCGCCACGATAGATTATCTTGGAACTGCTGAAAAAGTTAATATCGATAAAGATAATACCATTATCGTTAATGGTGCCGGTGCCAAAGCGGATATTGAGGCACGGGTAAACCAAATTAAGCAGCAAGTTGAAAACACTACTTCTGACTACGACAAAGAAAAGTTACAGGAAAGGTTGGCAAAATTGTCAGGTGGTGTTGCTATTCTTTACGTTGGTGCCGCTACAGAGGTTGAAATGAAAGAGAAAAAAGACAGAGTAGATGATGCTTTGCATGCTACCAGGGCTGCCGTTGAAGAAGGTATTGTTGCCGGTGGTGGCGTTGCGCTGATCAGGGCAATAAGCTCTCTTGATAAAATCAAAACGGAAAATGACGACCAGGATACCGGTGTTAACATTGTGCGAATAGCTTTGGAATCTCCATTGAGAACTATCGTAGAAAATGCCGGAGGAGAAGGATCTGTGATCGTACAAAAAGTTCAGGAAGGCAAAGATGATTTTGGATATAATGCCAGAACCAACAGTTACGAAAACATGTTCAAAGCCGGTGTTATTGACCCGACAAAAGTAACCAGATTAGCATTGGAAAATGCGGCGTCAATAGCCTCATTGTTGCTAACCACTGAATGCGTTGTGGCTGATGAGCCTGAAGATGAAAAAGCAGCTCCTCCTATGCCTCCTATGGGCGGCGGTATGGGCGGCATGATGTAATCACAAGCATTTAGCCTAAAAAATAAAAAGACCACATAATTGATATGTGGTCTTTTTTTATATTGTAATTGATGTTGTTTATTCCTTAGTCCTTAGCGCCGTTGATCAATACCATTTCTATAGGAAGCTTCATAATTTCCCTAAAATCTTCTCCTGATTCCAGAATATCCTCGTCCTCTTGTTCATAATACCAATCAATTTTAAGGTTCTGGCCATCTTTGTGTAACTTTTCCAGGCGTCTGAATATTTCCACCAGGCATTTGGACGAACTGGTATTGAAATATTCCAATATGATCTTCAGATGCGTTTGCTCTTTGGGATCCTTGATGTATTCATCCAGGCACTTCAACAACGGCTTATAAAATTCAATGGAATTTTCAGGTATTGACCTACCACTGATTTCAAAAGTTCCGTTGGCAAAATCGAAACTTAACCTTGGAGTTTTATGCGTCGCACTTAAGTAGTAACTCTCCATTGCTACCTGTAAAGATTGATCCACTTTTCTAAAAGTTTAAATTTAAAACATGACTTTAAATTAACCTAAATAATACTACCTAAATCGACAATTTTTGCCGAAATGCGTATGCTGTAATGTTTTTATCCTAATTGTACTTTTAAGATATTGCAAAGATCTTGATAAGGTTAAATTTTATATCCATTTAGTGATAGAATCGGCGATGTCAAGGGTTTAGCGTTTTTTTAATTTCCCCGGTAGTTGCGGATAAACAAACAAAATGGCAAATCATCAAAATATTCAATCGGCCGGATATTGCTAAAACGTTTTGATTTTCTCCTTTTGAAATCATGCAATTTTATTTAGATTTGGCGGTTATTTTTTTGTTTTTACGTTAACAACATAATCAAACTACCCATGATTTACATTACTGTCACATTAATATATTTAGCCGTTTTAATAGGCATCATAGTTTACAAAAGCCGTTCGGTAAAAACGGAAGATGATTTTGTGGTAGCCGGTAGATCTGTACCTGTATATCTTTTGGTGGGCACGCTGGTTTGTACATGGGTTGGTTCCGGAAGTTTGTTTGGTACCGCGGGCCTCACCTTCAGAAGTGGTTTTTCGGAGCTATGGTTTTCCATGGGGGCCTGGATAGGAATTGTCATTATATATTTCATTGCCGCCCGCGTAAGAAAAATTGGTCAATATACGCTCACGGACCTCCTGGAAGCAAGGTATAACAAAACCGCCAGGATATTGGGAACCATCACTATCATTGTTGCCTATATTATTATTGCCGGATACCAGTTCAAAGGCGGTGGCCGTTTTATCAATATATTATCCAACGGCAGTATCGATCCGGAAACCGGCATGATCATTTCGGCCGTGGTTATTATCTCATTTACTGCCCTGGCAGGGATGGTGTCCATTGTTTCTATTGATATTTTTAATGGCATTATCATGATCCTGGCCATGTTTATGGCACTACCTTTTGCCATCAGCTCACATGGGGGCTGGGGTGAAGTAGTAGCGACAATCAATGCCAAAAGCCCTGAGTATTTGTCCATGACTGAGGGACATGACGGCTACTGGGTTCTGGGGGTACTACTACCGACGTTTTTGTTGCTGATGAGCGAAAGTAGCATCTATCAAAAGTTTTCTTCTGCGAAGGATGCTACATCCGCCAGGAAAGCTGTACTGGGAATGCTGATTGGCGTAGTCATCATTGAATTTTTAATGTGTACAATCGCCGTAGTCGGTTATGCTATCTATTCTGACGATGCCAGGTTTTTCCTCACTGACGGCTCAATCAATGAAAGCATGTCAGAGGAAATAATTTTGCGTATAGGCTATGAACAAATGCCTGCTTTTGCCGGCTCTCTCTTATTTGCTGCCGGCGTAGCTATTATTATTTCTACAGGCAACACTTTCCTGATGGTAACTTCCACCAACGTCACAAGAGATCTTATACAACCTTATATATTGAAGAAAAAAGACTCTAAAACCAACATGTTGGTTCAAAGAATTGTGATTGTGGTATTAGGAATTTTTGCCTACCTGCTGGTTACTCAATTCACCACCATTCTCGAGATGGCATTTATTTCCTACACGATGATTGGCGCTTCTTTGGCACCGGTCTTACTGGCATCCTTTTTCTGGAAAAGAGTTACACCTGCAGGTGGAGTTGCCTCCATTCTGGCCGGCATGATTGTACCGGTTATTAATAAGGTTATGGAAGTCAGTGAAGTATCATTTAGTATTGCCGGCATTTCCTTTCCGGTACATACTGATTATATTGCCATCCCGTCATTAATTTTGTCCTTGATTATGCTTATTGCTGTGAGTTTACTGACTCCACCTTCCAGTGAAGAAAAGTGGAAGCCTTTCTTTTCATAGGTATTAAAAGATAACAGAAATTAATTTTTCTTTTTCAAACCACAATGTCATGCTGTAAATCTTTCATAGTTTTTAGTGTATTGTTTCATCCAGCAGTGTCGGGACACTGATAATTTTCTTACCTTAGCGCCATTGTATTAATAATCCATTAATAAATAGAATAAACCCATATTAGATGACAGAATTAGGATTAAAATCCGAGGTTTCAGGATTAGATACGCTTGGAATCAAAAATGCCAACAATGTTTACTGGAATTTAACGCCTGCCGAACTTACCGAAGCAGCCATCATGCGAGGAGAGGGCCAGATAGCCAGTACCGGGGCTTTGATGTGTGATACCGGAAAGTTTACAGGCAGATCCCCTAAGGACCGGTTCATTGTACAGGACGACAAAACAAAAGATACGGTCTGGTGGGGTGATATCAACCAACCTATCTCCCCTGAAAAATTTGATCAGCTACATCAAAAAATGATTGCTCACCTGGAGGGGAAAGATCTTTTTGTTAGAGATGCTTATGCCGGGGCAGATAAAACCTATCGGTTGAAATTAAGAGTGGTTAACACCATGGCATGGCAAAACCTGTTTTGCTATAACATGTTTTTACGCCCTGAAAAATATAAGCTGGAAAGATTTGATCCAAATTTCACCATTATCTGTGCACCGGAATTTATGGCTGATCCGGAAAAAGATGGCACCAGGCAATCCAATTTTGCCATCATCAACTTCACCAAGAGAATGATTTTGATCGGTGGCACCGCTTATGCCGGCGAGATGAAAAAGGGGATATTTTCGGTTTTAAATTATTTGCTGCCCCAGGAAAGAGGTGTTTTGTCAATGCATTGCTCGGCAAATATTGGTAAAAGACATGATACTGCCATTTTCTTTGGCCTGAGCGGTACCGGAAAAACTACCTTATCCGCAGATCCGAACCGGGGATTGATTGGTGATGACGAGCACGGCTGGACCGATAAAAACGTATTTAATTTTGAGGGTGGGTGTTATGCCAAAGTAATCGATCTGACCAGAGAAAAGGAACCTGAAATTTATGATGCTATAAAGTTTGGGGCAATCATCGAGAATACCCGTTTTTATGAAGGTACAAGACACGTTAATTATGCGGATACTTCGGTAACTGAGAATACACGTACCTCCTACCCAATCGAACATATAGCCAACGCGGTATCTCCTTCGATCGGTGGAATCCCTAAAAACATTTTCTTTTTAACCTGTGATGCTTATGGCGTCTTGCCTCCCATATCGAAGCTGACCAAAGGGTTGGCCATGTATCACTTCATTTCAGGCTACACAGCTAAGGTAGCTGGCACCGAGGCCGGAATTACCGAGCCGGAAACAGCCTTTAGCGCTTGTTTCGGAGCTCCCTTCCTACCATTGCACCCTACCAAGTATGCTGAAATGCTGGGCAAAAAAATGGAAGAATATAACGTAAATATCTGGTTAGTGAATACGGGCTGGTCCGGAGGACCTTATGGGGTCGGGTCAAGAATAAAACTTCCTTACACCCGGGCTATGATCACGGCGGCCTTAAATGGAACACTGGATAATGTGGGTTACCGAACCCATTCTATTTTTGGTTGTGGTATTCCGCTTACATGTCCCGGAGTACCGTCAGAGGTACTAAGTCCAAGAGAAACGTGGAAAAATGACATTGGTTATTATAAAATGGCCAACAGCCTTGCCGACAAATTCATTAAAAACTTTGAGAAGTTTCAGGACTTTGCCAATGATGAAATTATGGCAGGCTCTCCAAGACCGCGCAAGGATTACGCTTAAACCTCAATAATTAAAGGTTATTCGCGACATTGGTGAAAGCGGGACACCTGCCCTCTTAAAACCGGAAACATAGCAACTGCGCCCCTAAATCCGGCCTGCTAAGGGATTTCTGTGTTAAGTTTTAAACGGCAATAGCACCTGCTATCGTAGCAGTAAGCATACAAGCCAATGTCGCGGCCAACAGCGCCTTCATGCCAAGCTTGGATAAATTGCTTTGTTGATTTGGAGCCATAACACCAATGCCCCCAATTTGGATAGCTATAGAGCTGAAATTTGAAAAGCCACATAATACATAGGTAGCGATGATCAGCGGTTTTCCGGTAAGTACATTGGCGGTTTGAGTCGGATCGATCATCACCGATAAGTCTTCGTAGGCAATAAATTCGTTGATTACCGTCTTTTGACCGATGAGGCTGCCTACTCTTAAGGTCTCACCCCATTCCACACCCATAATAAAGGCAAAGAGGCGAAAGACCTGTCCCAGCATATATTGTAGCGAGAACCCCTCAAATTGTCCATTGGTTGAGCTTATTACATATTCATTTAACCCGGTATATTCACCAATAACACCTACAAAAAAACCATTTAGCGCATAAATGATAGCAATAAATGCCAGCAACATGGCGCCAATATTAGCCGCCAGTTTAAGACCTACGGTAGTGCCATTAGATAACGCATCGATAAAATTCACGCCGATACTTTCTTTATTCACCTGTAGTTTTGAATCAATATTTTCCGGGTGGGCCTCCGGTACAATAATTTTGGCAACAACAATGGCCCCGGGTGCATTCATAATGGAAGCGCTGAGTAAATAGGCAGCAAATTTAGTCTGCTCATCAATATTCTCACCGCCTAACAATGAAACGTAAGCGGCCAAAACGGCTCCGGCCATCGTAGCCATGCCCCCCGTCATTAAGCACATCAACTCAGATTTTGTCATGTTAGGCACAAAAGGTCTTACCAACAACGGTGCTTCGGTCTGGCCCATAAAAATATTTCCCGCCGCCGACATGCTTTCTGCACCGGACAGTCCCATCGTCCTCGCCATTATCCATGCAATACCGTACACGATTTTTTGCAAAATCCCCAAATAATATAGTCCTGTTGATACGGCTGAAAAAAATATTACAGTAGGTAGTACTTGAAAGGCGAATATAAATCCAAGACTATGTCTTGCCTGCTGGTCTTCAAAACTATTTTTAGCCAGGTCAGCAAAAAGAAATAACGCACCATCTCTGGCATATCCCAAAAAAGTAACAAACCCATAACTCACTGCTTCAAAGATCCTGGCAACAAAAGGAACCTGCGTGACCAGCAAGCCAAAAATAATTTGAAGTGAAACGCCAATACCCACTAATTTCCAGTCAATTCTTTTTTTATCCGTTGAAAACAGATAGGCCACACCCAACAGCACCACGATACCAAATAAACCTCTGAGGTAATCCATAGATTAAGATTAAGTGCATGCTAAAAATAAAAAAAGCCTTACCTTCCGGAAAGACTTTTCCTGTAAATATTGTTTGCCGGCTAGTTTCTCTTATTGATTTCGTCTCTTATCTTGGCAGCCTCTTCGTAGTTTTCCTTTTTCAGAGCTGCATCCAATAGCTCCTGTAGTTTTTCTACGGTAAGGTCTTTAAATTCTTTTGATTCTTTTTTTTCCTTTTTCACAACTGACTTTTTGATCTCCGGTGCTTTTTCCCGATCGGCATCCTCCTCTTCTTCATCGGACAGTACAATTCCGGCTTCAGAAAGTATGGTTTCATAGGTATAAATAGGTACGTTAAACCTTAATCCTATGGCTATGGCATCAGAAGGTCTTGCATCTATCTCAATAACATCTCCTCCGTTATCGCAGACAATTTTAGCGAAGAACACACCTTCCTTTAAATCAGAAATTACGATTTCATTAATCTTGAAATCAAAATTATGTGCAAAAGATTTAAACAGATCGTGAGTCATAGGTCTGTTGGGAATTATTTTTTCAATCTCAATAGCAATTGCCTGAGCTTCAAACATTCCAATGATAATGGGCAATCGCCTGTTTCCCTCCGTTTCTCCCAGGACCAAAGCAAACGAACCCGATTGCGATTGGCTGGAGGAAAGGCCTAAAATCTCAAGTTTAATTTTATCCACGCTTACGAAAGTTGGCTAACACAAACATACCAAATTAAAAAAAAACAGGTAAGTATCTAAATAAATATTTTTACCTACCTGTTTTAATATAACAATGTATTTTATTAATTACTATTTTTTAAAGCCTCAGTTAGCTTTGGAACTACCTCAAAGGCATCTCCGACAATGCCATAATCCGCTGCTTTGAAAAAAGGTGCTTCTCCGTCTTTGTTAATAACTACAATAACCTTTGATGAGTTGACACCGGCCAAATGCTGGATCGCACCGGAGATTCCAATAGCAATGTAAAGGTTGGGGCTTACTTTGATACCGGTTTGACCTACGTGTTCATGGTGAGGTCTCCATTCCATATCCGAAACCGGCTTGCTGCAACCTGTCGCAGCGCCCAGAGTATCTGCCAGCGCTTCGATCATACCCCAGTTTTCAGGTCCTTTCAAACCTCGGCCACCGGAAACTACAATTTCTGCCTCTGGCAACAGAATAGTGCCGGTTGCCTTTTCAGTACCGGTAATAGTAGCATTAAAGTCGGTATCCCTGGTAGTCGGCGTAAAACCCTCTACGGTAGCTTGCCCACCATCTTCTTTTACTGCCACGGCATTTTTTTTGATGGCAATCACTTTATTATCACCCGACATTTCTACGATAGCGAAAGCTTTACCGGTATATATGCTTCTCTTTACTTTAAAACCAGCTGCCGTGTCCGGAAGGTCCACAACATTGGAAGCAAGAGATGCAGAAGTCTTTACTGCTACCCTTGCGGCAACCGCATCCCCCAGGGACGACTTGGCTAAAACCATGATGGTAGCACCTTCCTTTTCCATAGCTTCTGCAATAGCTGATGCATAAGCCTGTATTATTCCCTGATTGAATTTCTCATCGGCCACATGCAGAACCTTTTGCGCTCCCGCCTTTCCCACATTTTGCAGTTCATCGGCCTGTACATTGCTTCCGAAAGCAATGGCTGAAACACTATCACCCAAATGCGCCGCATAGGATACGGCTTCAAGTGATGATTTTTTAACGACGCCCTCGTCGTGCTCAATAAAAACTAATATCGACATTTCTTAATATCTGGCTTTTTCAAAAATCAATATTTGCAGTGGTATTAAATTACCTTTGCTTCATTTTTCAATAGGCTAACCAGCTCGGACACATTGTCCGGATCAACCATTTTAACGGCATTTTTTTCTGCGGGAAGTTCAAAAGACTCCAATGCTGTTTTTTTCTCGTGATCGGATGGTTCAATCACATTGAGGGGTTTTGTCCTTGCTGACATGATACCCCGCATGTTGGGAATTTTCCACTCGGCTATCGGTTCCTGGCAGCCGGCTACAAATGGCAGGCCTATTTCCAGGGTTTCTTTGCCGCCTTCAATTTCTCTTGAAATTTTGGCTGTATTACCTTCTATATCCAATTGCATAACCGGCGAAACCGAAGGCAAATCCAGTAATTCTCCAACCATGCCGTGTACCTGCCCCCCATTAAAATCAATAGACTCTCGTCCCATTAATATCAAATCATAACCTCCGTCTTTTGCGACATCGGCAATTTGCTTCGCTACAAAAAACGAATCTGTTGGCTCAGCATTAATACGAATAGCTTCATCGGCGCCAATGGCCAATGCTTTCCTGATAGTTGGTTCTGTTTCGGCACCACCAACGTTCAAAACTGTCACCGAAGCACTGTGCGTCTCCTTTAATTCTACCGCTCTGGCCAGTGCATAGTCGTCGTATGGACCAATAATGAATTGAACACCTGAAATATCAAATTTTGTATTGTTCTCGGTAAAAGATATTTTAGATGTTGTATCCGGAACATGGGTGATACAAACTAATATTTTCATAAGTGAATTAAATTATTTTTCTATTTAATTTCGGACGAAGATAGTAATAAAAAAGGAAATTAGAATCGAAATAACTATGAATTCTGAAAGACTCAAACAGCTTTTCGACTTTTTAGAAGATGATCCGCAAGATTCATTCACCATTTATGCTATCGCCCTGGAATACATGGAAGAAGCTCCGGAAAAAGCCAAATTGTATTTTGATCGTCTGTTGGAAAAACATCCTGAATATCTGCCTACTTATTATCAGGCAGCGCTTCTCTACCAATCTATAAACGAATTTGATAAGGCCAAGACAATATTTGAGGACGGCATAAAACTCGCCCACAAAAAAAATAACCTAATGGCCAAAAGAGAGCTGGAAAGCGCACTTAGCAACCTGCTGTTTGACGAAGATGACGGTTAAACCTGTTTTTTGCATCGCTCATGCCAGGCCAAATATTTTGTCAGAAAACGTTTAATCACACGCAAACCTTATAGAAAACATGTAATAACATCCGGCGGTCATTGAAAAAGCAAGGTCAGTTTCCCCTCTGTGTTGGAGCACATAGATTAAGCCTATTTTACTGAGAATGCCAATTTCCTTTAAACGCATTAATATTAAAATACAATGAAGATTACCGACATTTCACGGTCTGATTGTATTTAACTAATAATGATTGCTTTAATTATCTCGATTTTGCAGCATTTTTTGATCATAAAAGCAACAAATGTAAGATTATTAGGCTTTTACATAAAGTAATTTAGGCGGGTACGAAGTTAATTTGTATTGCATTGATTTTTTATAGCCTATTAGTAGCTGTTAATCAGTGACTACATTGGGTTCTATTAAAGGATTTGATTTGCGCTGCATACATGGTGCTATCGGCTATGAAGAAATAAGGATTTGGAAAAAATTTTAGGTATGAGTTTAAAGATTATTAAAACTACATTTTTAATTTTCATTACCAGCCACATGGCTTGTTATGGCAGCAAGACCAATGACCACCTGGATAATATATATCAACATTTAGCCAAAGCCGCTGATTCCACCAACAAATTTGCTCCCGGAACTTCCCAATTAAAAGATGGACACTATGTTGTGGTCGGGGCATTTGCAAAGCATAGTAATGCTGTCAATTATACCGAATACATTATAAATAAGGGTTATGACACCAACTATGGTGTCAGGAATGATAAAGATTATTATTATGTCTATCTATACCATTCCAATACCTGGGAGCAGGCAGTAAAAAAGACCTACCAGGTAAGAGAAGATGTTGAATTGCATGATGCCTGGGTGATGAGAGTGGGTACCAATGAAAACATCCGGATCCCTGAAGAGGAATTACAAAAAGCCCACGACGCCATCGCCGCCAATCATGAAGTTGACGAGCCTGATTTATTGGAAAAGCCAGCAGAAACAATAGCATCCGCTGAGGCAACAGAGGAGCCGGTAGCAACCGAAGAGGCAGCTCCGGATAATAGTGAGGTTAAGAAAGAAGAAATAAAAGGGGATTATATATTATTTGCCAATACTTACCGCAGTAAGGATAAAAAGCCACTGCCAACCAATATCCAGCTAGTGGATAATCAAAGAGCCAAACTGATACGGCAAATTAAATCAAATGAACTTCAGGGGATTTGGGATCCAAGAAATGGCACATCCTCGGTAAAACTAATTTGCGGTCTGTTTGGCTACCGGAAACTCGAACATGACATCAAGCTGAAAGAGCCTTTAACCGACAGTACCAGGAGTTTTATAAAAATAGAGGATGGTGTCATTAATGTCGATTTTAAAATGGAAAGGCTTAAGCCGGGAGACATTGCCGTTATGTATAATGTCTATTTCTTTAATGATGCAGCAGTTATGCGACCCGAGTCAAAGTTCGAGGTAAACAGTCTGTTGGAAATGCTCCAGGAAAATGAAAAGATGAAAATAAAAATTCATGGTCACACCAATGGTGGCAAACCGGGAAGGATTGTTAAGTTAGGCAAAGATCAAAAAAACTTCTTTAGCATGTCCAAGGAAAATATTGAGGGTTTTGGCACTGCCAAAGATCTGTCAGCTGAAAGAGGGGAAGCGATAAAAAGATATTTAATAGAAAACGGCGTTGAAGAAAAGAGACTATTGGTTAAGGGATGGGGTGGCAAGAAGATGTTATATGATAGAAATACACCCCAGGCGAAAAAAAATATAAGAGTTGAAATAGAGATTCTACAAGATTAACTGGTATAACTTTTTCAAAACCAAAAGCCATCTATTGATGGCTTTTTTTATTTTTGCATGTTGACAAACAAAACTAACCTTTTCTCAATGTGTTTAATACTATTTTCTCATAACGATCACCCTGCCTATAAACTGGTATTAGTAGCCAATAGAGACGAGTTTTATGGCCGGCCAACCAAAAACGCCCACTGGTGGGATGATCAACCGAATTTATTGGGGGGAAAAGATCTTAAAGAGCAAGGCAGCTGGTTAGCCATCACAAGAGATGGGAAATTTGCGGCCATTACCAATTACCGGGACCCAAAACGTATTAAAACCGACGCACCTACCCGCGGTAAATTAGTAACTGATTTTTTGTTAAATGATCATACTCCGGAAGATTATTTAAAGAAGCTTCAGGAATCCGGATCCCTGTATAACGGATTCAACCTGATTTTCGGACACCAAAATGAAATGTTCTATTATACTAATGCCACAGGCTTTTACGATAAATTGGAACCGGGCACCTATGGATTAAGCAATGCACTGCTCGATACACCGTGGCCAAAAGTAGTAAAAGGCAAAAATAAATTTAATAACCTGTTAAAAGCCAACCATGATTTTCCCGTTGAGCACGCCATTAAGGATCTAAGAGATAATCATCTTGCCCCGGACCAGGAATTACCCGATACCGGAATTGGTATTGAAAAGGAAAGACAGCTATCTTCTATGTTTATTGAAATGTCAGGATATGGTACCCGCTGCACCACCGTAATTACCATTGATAAGCAAAACGAGGTTAAGTTTAAGGAAGTATCATATATTCCCGAAAACAATTTTTCAACCTCTTTTAAAATAAGTTGATCCCCGTAAAGCCATTGAATGCTGATAGCTAAGCTATACTGGAAGAGGGTTTGCGTTTATGCCACAGGCTCCCTTTTTCGCCTGAAAGTAATGGGTACGTATTCCTCTGTAGGGAGGCCAATTTGGTATAAGCCCCAATCTCCGTCATAAGTTTCGATGATCTCTCTTAAACATTCAACGCGTTTATGATCCGGAGACTTGCAATCTTTCCAATAGAAAATCTCTACCCGGTAATTATATTGTTGTTTGATACCATTGATTTTAACCTCTACCTCAATCTCCTGTTCACCGGAAATCTGGGGAATTTGAATAGCAATGCTCATAGTAAATCTTTTTACATATACAATAAGAATATGGTTACCAAAAAAAATGCACAACTAACATGCCACAAGACTAACACTCTGATTAATAGCGAGTTACAAAAATTTGCACTTCGCAATATTGTTCAAAATTGTGCACAGGCTGTTCCATCTTTAAACACCCGGACGATAAAAAACAAAGTCTTATTACCGCAATATAGCCCGTTTGTAATAGGACTGATCATTCCCGTTGGGTGACCTAACGATCAGCTTATAAATATAAATGCCTGATGGCTGTACATCGCCCTCTTCATTTTGCCCGTTCCATTCCAGTTCATAAAACCCTGATTGAAATGATCCTTCGGCAAGAGACTTAACTTTTTGCCCCATAAGATTGAAAATGCTCAGTTCCAGCTGATAAGGTAATTGATTTTTGGCTAATGTAAACGGAATATGCGTTGTATTGGTAAAGGGATTAGGGTAACTTTGGCCGAGATGAATATTATCCGGCTTTAAGTTTTCATCTATAAATTCCTTAGTTCCATAATATACCTTAAATACCCCGGATGAAGCCATATTGACGTCATAAGAAGCCGTGGTTAGCATATTAATTATCGTGCCGTTGGCTACGTCATAAAGATATAGCTCCTTGTCATCAAATTGATTACTTATGTCTCCCCATTCTAAAGCAGCAAAGCCCACTGACTCATTAGATGTAATTGTAAATTCCCAAATTTCAGATGCCTTGATATGGCGAATATCCTTGGAAAAGCTTTTTTGAAAATATTCGGGATGATCAAATTTCAGTTCAATATTATTAAGGAAATCAAAACTCGGTGAAGAAGAGGCATCATATCGGTCATTGCTATCGCGGGCATCTTTTCTCATGCCGATGCCATTAATGCTGGAACCGCCGCCTGTTGAGGTCTGTAAGTCAATCTTAACCTCCCACTCCCCTTCCTGGTTAGCAATTGATCCGCTGCCTCCTGCAAATCGACCGCCGGTCTGGGCCGCGCCATTTTTGATCACAGGTATCATAATATCAATATCCGTATCCGATTCAACAAAGGCACCGCCAAAAGCACTTAACACATCGGATTCCACATACTGACTGCCATCGTAATGCCTTAATACAGTCTTTACCCCGACGGGATCATTGTTGAATGCAACGACATCATTCCAGGAAACATTAAAATTGTAAGGGCTTCCTATTTGATTCCAACCTTGTCTCAGGGAAATAACAAAGGGAGCCTGCTTGGTAACTTTTGTAGTAGTACCCTTGCCCGTATCTACAGCTTCTGCCGGTTCTTGGCTGGCAATTAACCAATATGCATCGCCGGGTAGGATATCCTCCAGGCCACTCTTATTTTCAACATTGGTCCCCCCCTGGAACCTGAACAGGCGCCATCTTTCTTTATTGTAGGGTCCAAAATCATCCTCAAAAACAGCATCCGGAGATGTTTCACTTAATTCTAACGGTACCGATACCATTTGATAGCTACCTTGACTCGTACCGTATTTCAGATTCTCAAAAGGTAATCCGGGATCTTCGAATTCCAGGTAAGTGTGTGACAATTCAGTCTGGGTGGTTAATCCCCCTATATCTACTACATCAAAATAATATTCTACACCTATTTCATCTGTAAAATCGGCTCTATTCAAGGTGAATTGAAAGGAATTTTCCTCAATTTTCTCAGCGACTTTACGGGTGAATTCCTTATCTGAGGAAATACCTCTAAAATAAAAATGTACAGGATTAACCCCATTCAATTCGTCATCATCAGCCTGCGCACGATAATTAATAAAATTATCATCCGGCAACAACAGAATTGGCGCATTGGTATATGTGATATTAGGAAATTTATTGCTATTAACCAGGATCGGCAATGAAAACACATTATTTCCTTCATCCAGTTCAGGAATATTATTGGTTTTGTCAACGACTACGATGATATAGTAAGTACCCGCTGGTACACTTTCTTTGACCTTCAATTCCATCTTAAAGTTATTTTCAACACCATCCGCATCTAACGAAAATGGATCTGGCAAAACACCAAGCAAATCATCTACACCATCATCAAAAACATCGTCTGAGGATAGATAATAGTTCAGGAAAGTTGACGCAACATTTTCATTACCATTATTTCTCACCGAGGTATTTACCTCAAATATTTGTCCCCTGCTTACCTCGTTTAAACTTAAAATCACATTGGTAATTTCAAGGTCCGGCGCACTGGAAACTGTTACTTTGAACGTCCTGCAAAATGATAGTGCTCCCGGCACCCCGGGATTGGCAGCATCAACGACACATACAGTGATGTTAGCTTCTCCTTCCTGGCCGGGTTCAATAACATATGTCATCGATCCGAAGTCATTCCCCTGATCATAATCCACGAGTATTTTACTTTCATCAACCAATGCATTGTTATCGGAGCTGAAATTAATGCTAATTGTCTGATCTTCGTTGGGCCCTTCGCTAATGCCGGTCAGGTTAACAGCCGGTGGCTCCTCTCCGACATCAAAGACCCCCTGATCGGGAATCTCATCCAGCGTAGGATCATCGTTGACAGCATTAACGGTGATCTTAAAAGTTATTTCATTTTGATTGTCGTTGGGAGCATCTCCCGGTCCGTTGTCGGTTAATCGAACCGTAATATTAGCTTCACCGTAGGCATTTTCAATTGGGGCATACGTTAAGGTAGCCTCTGAATTGCCCTGCGTGTAATTGAGTGATAAACTCGCCCCAAAAGGATCAAATAAGTCGGTATTGTCAGATATTAATTCAATTACCAGGTCCTGTGATTCTCCCGGTCCCGGAGAAATACCCGTCAAAGTTAAGGGACCAGGAGTGGCATCCTCATCAATGCTGAAATCGGCCACCGGATCAATGGTAGGTTCCTGGTTCACCGGACTGACATTCACCTGAAAAGTCTCTATTTTTATCCCGCCGACGCCGTCGGATACTGTAACAGCAATAGTACTTTGACCAAACTGATTTGCCAAAGGCGTATAACACACTTCACCAGTGGCATCCGGGGAATTATAATTTACCGTTACGGGATTAGTGATCAGTGCTGTATTGCTGGAAGAAGCAAAAACACTGATTGTCTGATTCTCCCCAGGTCCCGCACTGATTCCCGAAAGTGGCACACATTGCTCACCGGGATTAACAAATACGGTACCCGGATCAGTGATAGGGTCGATGGTCGGGTCATCATTAATAGAAGTCACCACCACTGTGAAAGTCTTACATACCTGATTGTCATTTGGCGCTGGTGAGTCAGCGCCTGCATCGGTCACACAAACCTCAATATCAGCTGTACCAGAAGCATTTGGTACCGGGGTATATCTTAAAATCCCGGTTGACTGCGGACTGGTATATTCTACCGGGGCAATGGTAAGCAATCCTGTGGATGTTGTTGAAGCGGTCACGGTTAGTACCTGACTTTCGTTAGGTCCGGCATTGATACCCGACAGATTAATTACCTGTTCCGGGTCATCTTCATCGATAGGGGCCGGATCGGGAATGTCATCCAATAGGGGTTCATCATTAATGGCTGTCACTGTCACCGTAAACGGTGCTTCCCGCATCAATCCTCCTGTATCTGTTGCCCTAACGGTCAGATTTGAGATGCCATTGGAATTGGCATTAAAATCAAGGGTAAGGGTTCCGGCTACATTATCAATATCTACAGAAGAAAACAGGCCAGGAAGCGTATTTTGTATAACCGTATAAGTGAGGTCGGCATCTGCATCTTCCAGATCGTCAAAAGCAGCAAAAAGGTCGATCACTGTATTGGCTGCATCTTCATTAACATTTACATCGCCGATACCGGTAGTGGTTGGCTGATCATTTACGCCATTGACGGTTACGGTGAAAACTGAATTGACATCTGCACCATCAGTATCAGTGGCACTCACTGTCAATTGAGCAGTGCCAAATGCGTCGTCGGCAAAATCCAGGGTTAAAATACCAGTAGCCGCGGCAATATTTGTGCTGTTAAATAAGCCGGGATTCGTATTATTTTCAACTGCAAATACCAAATCAGTGTCAGGGTCCTCGGCATCTTCAAATTCTTCAAAAAGCTCGATGGTAAAATCCGGATCATCTTCATCCGCGGTCACATCATCAATTCCACCATTAGATAAGACTGGCGACGAGTTATTAGTCACTACAAACACGGTCTTGGTATCTGTATTGTTTAAAGCACCGTCAGATACAAAAAAGGTTAACTCTCTGGCACCTCCGGTAGGGTTAGCGCCAGCATTATTTAGATATTGAAGTGAACTCAGCACCGTTTGATAATCACCTACAGGTTCATTTCCTGTCAATGACAGTACGCCGGTCAATGCGTTAAACGAACCGTTAATGCTGGTTCCCGCCTGTACAAAAACCAACTCATCTTCACCCTGAACATAGGTACCGGTAAAAGAAACTGTGGCAGATGACAGGTTGGCGTTATCAACATCCGAGACCGAAACCGCTCCATCTACCACTACCACCGGTGGCCCACCTTCTACATAGTTGGTATTTCCCGGACTGTTGGTAACCTGAGGTGGATCATTTTGAGCAGTTACGTTGATATCAAAGGTCTGGGCAGCACTGCTATTCACATTCGGTGCCACACCACTACCATCATCAACGACTCTGAGGCTAATCGTAGCGCTGCCATTAGCATCGGCTGCTGTCTCATAGGTGAGGGTACCGGCACTGCTCACAGCAGGTGCGGTGGCAAACAAACCAGGATTAGTATTGTTGGTTACGTCAAAAGTGAGGTTTTGCGTTAACTCAGGATCACCGTCATCAAATACCGTAATCCAGTTAGGGACCGATTGGGCGCCGGCATCTTCATTTATCGTTTCATCTGCACCAACCGTGAAACTAGGCATATCATTTACCGCAGTTACATTGATATCAAAGGTCTGCGTAGCACTGGTGTTTTCATTCGGTGCTACGCCACTGCCATCGTCTATCAATCTTATAGTAATGGTAGCACTGCCATTGGCATTGGCAGCCGCCTCATAGGTAAGGGTACCGGTGCTGCTCACAGCAGGCGCCGTGGTAAACAAACCTGCATTCGTATTATTGGTTATGTCGAAAGTGAGGTTTTGGACTAACTCAGGATCGCCATCGTCAAATACGGTGATCCAGTTAGCCACTGATTGGGCACCGGCATCTTCATCTACTGTTTCGTCGGCGCCAACGGTAAAACTAGGCGCGTCGTCCACCGCAGTTACGTTGATATCAAAGGTCTGCGTGGCACTGGTGTTTTCATTCGGTGCCACGCCACTGCCATCATCTACAATTCTTATGGTAATAGTAGCGCTGCCATTGGCATTGGCAGCCGTCTCATAAGTAAGGGTACCGGTGCTGCTCACAGCAGGTGCAGTGGCAAACAAACCGGCATTTGTATTATTGGTTATGTCGAAAGTGAGGTTTTGGGCTATCTCAGGATCGCCGTCATCAAATACGGTGATCCAGTTAGCGACCGATTGGGCACCGGCATCCTCATTTATTGTTTCATCGGCACCAACCGTGAAGCTAGGCACATCATTTACTGCGGTTACGTTGATATCAAAGGTCTGCGTAGCACTGGTGTTTTCATTCGGTGCTACGCCACTGCCATCGTCTATCAATCTTATAGTAATAGTAGCACTGCCATTGGCATTGGCAGCCGCCTCATAGGTAAGGGTACCGGTGCTGCTCACAGCAGGCGCCGTGGTAAACAAACCTGCATTCGTATTATTGGTTATGTCGAAAGTGAGGTTTTGGGCTAACTCAGGATCCCCATCGTCAAATACGGTGATCCAGTTAGCGACCGATTGGGCACCGGCATCTTCATTTACTGTTTCGTCGGCGCCAACGGTAAAACTAGGCGCGTCATTCAGCGCAGTTACGTTGATATCAAAGGTCTGCGTAGCACTGGTGTTTTCATTCGGTGCTACGCCACTGCCATCATCTACAATTCTTATGGTAATAGTAGCACTGCCATTGGCATTGGCAGCCGGCTCATAGGTAAGGGTACCGGTGCTGCTTACAGCAGGTGCGGTGGCAAACAAACCGGCATTCGTATTATTGGTTATGTCGAAAGTGAGGTTTTGGACTATCTCAGGATCGCCGTCATCAAATACGCTGATCCAGTTAGCAACTGACTGGGCACCGGCATCTTCATCTACTGTTTCGTCAGCGCCAACGGTAAAACTGGGAACATCATTTACTGCGGTTACATTGATGGTCATGGTATAAACCACCAAACTGGTCTCACCGGCGTCATCGCGGACCCTAAAAGTAAAATTGGCATAATTGGCACCGTTCTCGTCTCCAGTCGGCGTAAAAACCAGGAGGCTTACATCTTCAATGATATCATCAACACCAACATCCACTGTTATCCCGTTTTCTTGCAACAAACCTGCCGCAGGCTCAGTGACTATTTGTATACCATCAAATAAGTCTCCGTCTATATCGGAAAAGGTAAAATCACCAGCACTAAAGGTGTATGCGACATCTTCATTGGTATCTACCGACTCATCCGCCCCGGTTGGTTCGGTGAAGAAGGCCACATTTGCAAAATCTTTGGCCATTGCATCTTTCCTGGTGGTCCTATTATCTTTATTATTTTTGAAATGATTTATTCCATCATCAAATGCAGCTGCCGATACAAAATGCAAGCTGCTTAAGGCAGTAATAAAAAGCAGTTTCAGGTAATAATATTTCATAAGTCTAATGCTTTCATACTAATCAAAAAATAGTTTCACCAACTTGAAAGATACTTCATTAAATACAAGCACCAACTTCCTATCCCTACTTCGTAACTATTTAATCTAAAATTATATAAACAATTAAATCACCTTTCGCTTGGTTATTAAATTGTTAGTTTTCGTTGAACAGAAGTCCATTATATAAAAACTATAAATATCTTTGATCTTCCCTTAATTTGGTGGCCCGGGCGGTCCCGGCAATTCATTATTCGGCTCTTTATTGGCTATCAAAAAAGTAACTACTCCTGCGATAATGCCGGCAGGAATAAATTTAAGCGCGTTGGGTATTCTCCTTCTTATCTGAAACTTGGTGCTAAAAACCGGTTCACTAGGCTTGTTCGCTACACTCATTTTTAGCTGATAATCAACCCCGGGGCGCAAATTAAGCGGAATATTCCAAGGGGTATTACCCTTATTAGACGTGTTTGAAATTACTTTTTCCCTGACATCATAACGATAAAGTTCAATAACCAAACTTTCATTGATATCGCCTCCCAACCATTCGATTTTCTCTGTAGTACCTCTTTTGAAAACAGTATTCCTGTCCCTCGGATGAATAAAATAAAGCGAAGAACTTTGAATATTGGCCTTAATTTCAAATGTAAGTTGATCGAGAGAATAAGTCGTTAGCTCTTCCTTATTCGTCCAGACTACTTTTTTGTTTTTTCCGGGCTTTACGTTTTTACCTACATCTCCACTGGCAAAATACAATCTTTGGGAATAAGTGGAACTATCCGAGCAATACAAAACAACCTCAAATATTTGTCCCTCTATATTAGCTATCAGGTCAAAATATATGTTCACTTCATCCCCTATAATTTCCTGCCTGAAATTTTCGATAATCTGACCTTGTGCCTGATAACCCAGAATGAAAAAACATATTATAGCAGTAATTCTTTTAATCATAAATCGCTCATTTTCTACTAGACGTAAAACTTTGGTAAATGGTACATGGTTGTGATTTAATTTTTTTTGATAAGTTATATACGGTCGAATCCGTTCATTTTTCTGCTTTATTTTATTAGGGTTGGGAACAGGTAATTTAAAATTACACTTATAAATTCTCAAAACCATACCCTGTAAAAGGGACTGAATTACAAATATATTTAAAATAAATTTACTGTAATATTTTTATTTAAAATTTAACAATTCCGTAAATATGACCTTCTAGCTTTCAAAATCCCGCAATTAACCATGTAAGTGATCCGGCATATATATTAAGATGTTTATCAAAATTATAATCTCACTCCTTCACCGTTCTTCTCACGGTTTATACAGGTAACCGGCTTTCCACAAATATTTGACAAGTGGTTAATTATTAAGGAGTAAGTTTTATGCCGTTTATAAACGCTTTTCCTTTGATTAATGTTTAAATGATCAAAAAAGTAACCCTTTATCGTCGCAAAGATTAGAAAAAAGGACGTATGAAAAGCCATTATTCGACCAAAGGCCAAAATCTGTGGGTAAATGTCCGGGAATGTATTATATAATGACACTCATACCTTAAATCTTATGGTTTCTCACCTTATCTTTGTTCATCAGTTTATGAAAAACAACTATAAATCATATCGATTTGGTGCCATAACCTCCGCCTTAATATGTTTCCTCATTTTGGTGGAACCGCCTGTATACGGCCAACATCAACCTTATTCCGGCATTCCTTCATTAGTTTGGCCACTTTTATATGACATAAAATATAAAAAAGCCCAGGATGCTTTCGGAGCGTATGATCAACCCGTATTTAGTGAGGCTGTAAAAAAAATGGAGGGAAAGGAAATCACTTTACCCGGTTACATGATCCCCTTTGAAGGTGCCACTCAATCGGAGGAATTTATGTTTTCCTCCATGCCTTTAAATGCCTGTTTCTTTTGTGGCATTGGCGGGCCAGAGACAGTAGTACAGATTAGAATGGCCGAAGCCACCAGCTATGATGACAAACCCGTCGAAATTAAGGGGCGGCTCAAGCTCAACATTGATAATCCGGATCAACATTTCTACATTTTAGAGGAGTCTGTAAACCTGGGACCGGTAAGTTGGTAAATTCACCCGGCAGCCCAATCCACATCACCTGATATTAAGGAGCACCTGTATGTCTCCGCCCTGATTCTTATGTAATGTCCATAAAATATTGGTGAAAGGCCATACGAATGGGTTACCATAACTTCAGATATTCATTAACGGCGCAAGCTGATCAATTTTCTTCATTACCAATCACTCAGCACACGTTTTAAAACCCGGTATATAGATTATCGGGTTTTTTCTTTTATATCGCGGTTCTTTAAACAAAAATCTAATATATTTGAGCCTGCTTTAATGCTCTAACTTTTTAACAATGCCCCGGATTAAACACCAACCTTTATTATCATTATTGGCTTTACTTTTTTGTGCCAATGGTACTATGAGCCAGGTTAAAAAATCAGATGTCATACCCGACATACATTCCAATATTTATCAGGATGAAGATGGTCGCCTTTATATCGATCACAAAGGCGAAAAAATTTATGAGACCCCTCCCAAAGCAACCTATCGATTAGCAGATCTAAAAGGAAGTCCTAAGGGTACGGATACAGGGATTTCTTTTGATTTCAATAATCCGGATCTTCATGGGAAAATGTATTACGGATTTATTCCCTATGGCGATGCCAGGCACCCATTGCCTGTCTACTTTAAAACTGCAGTAAAAATTGAAAATGGCAAAAGTGCTATTAACATTGCCAGAATGAAAGGGAAATATGATATGATCGGCTGGGAACAAGCCGGGAAGGGAACCGTCGGCTACCGGATAGTCGATAGCCATGGCACTACGGTTTACGATGGAAAAGTTACCTTCAGGGGAAAAGGCCCGTTTGAAATTGATTACACTTTGGTCGAGGGCCCATTCATCAATCGCCTCACGCCTGAAGGTGCTACTATTTCATTCGAAACCAACCTTGAAACAACGGCAAAAATCATTGTCAATGGCCGCACTTTTAATAGTGAAGCTAACACGCACCATGAAATATTAGTAAGCGGTCTGGAACCAAATAAAACGTACAACTATGAAGTAATTTTTGGTAACACACATCAGGAGTTTTATTTGACTACTGCTCCTTTGCCCGGAACCCGCTCTTCATTTAAGTTTTCTTATGCCAGTGACTCCCGTAACGGCAATGGTGGAGGGGAAAGAAATGTATATGGCGCCAATTTTTATATCATGAAAAAAATCATGGCCCTGTCAAAACAGCAAAATGTTGCCTTTACTCAATTTTCCGGTGATCTGATTAATGGTTATTTGACACATAAAGATGAAATCAACCTCCAATACGCCAATTGGAAACGATCGGTCGAACCCTTCTGGCACTATTTCCCCATTTATATAAGTATGGGTAATCACGAAACGTTATTCAGAAGGTTTGATAACGATCAGGGTCAAAATGTGGCTCGTATAGACCGGTTTCCATTCAAGACAGAATCCGCAGAAGCTGTGTTTGCAGCTAACTTTGTCAATCCCGAGAATGGTCCTGTAAGCGAAGACGGCGCTATTTACGATCCCAACCCAATGCAGAGCGATTTTCCGCCTTACGCTGAAAATGTATTTTATTATACTTATGATAACGTCGCAGTTATTGTACTTAATTCCAATTACTTCTTTTCACCTTCATTCGCTTCAATTCCACATTTGGGAGGCGGGTTACATGGCTATATCATGGATCAGCAATTAAGTTGGCTGGAATCTACACTGCAGACGCTGGAGGTGGATAATAATATTGATCACATTTTTTTAACCCAACATACACCTTTCTTTCCCAACGGAGGACATGTGACAGATGATATGTGGTATAACGGACAAAATAGCTTTCGCCCTTATGTTGCCGGTAAACCGCTTGCGCATGGAATTATTGAAAGGCGCGATCAACTACTCGATTTGATTGTCAACAAAAGTAGTAAGGTGATTGCTATTTTAACAGGAGATGAACACAACTATGCCCGAACCGAGATCGGGCCGAACACCAACATTTATCCCAAAAATTATAACAACCCTAAAGTGAAATTAAGCCGAACCATTTTTCAAATTAATAATGGCGCTGCCGGTGCGCCTTATTACGCGCAGGAATCCACGCCCTGGTCTTCCTTTGTGAGCGGATTTACGACGCAAAATGCTTTGGTCCTATTTCATGTTTCAGGTAATAACCTGGAAGTAGAGGTAATCAATCCGGACACATTGGAAAAGTTTGACAGTTATAAATTACGTTAAAATCAATGAAGACTATAATTTGGATATTAAGAATTGGCGTTTTTGGCATTTTTTTCGGGCATGGCATCCTGGCATTAAACATAAACGAAAAGTGGCTTAGCTACCTGGGTGTAGTAGGCTTCAGTGAAAGTCTGGGGGCCAAGGTAATGCCATTAATCGGCGGTTTGGATATCGTTGTAGCCCTGACCACCCTACTCAAGCCCTGGAAACCAGTGCTGATCTGGGCTATTATATGGGCATTCTCCACCGCGTTGATCAGGCCTATTGCCGGCGAGTCTATCTGGGCATTTGTGGAAAGAGCAGGCAATTGGGCTACTCCTACTGCCCTGTTGTGGCTGATTACCAATAAAGAAAAATTTCAGCAGGTAGGCTAAAGTCCTTATTCAGACTTTTATCAAGATGGGATAGATACAATATCTGTTTATCGGGGATGCGCTTTCATCTCCCGGGAGCACTCGCCTGGAGGAAACTGTTCAGGTCCATTATCATTTCTTCATGACGGCATTAATGGCTTTTCTCACAGAGCCATACTGTTCCAGTAAGTGACTGGCTTCCTCTTCCGGAACAGACAATTCTTCCATTAACATTTTAACGCCGCGCATCACCAGTTTGACGTTACTTAATTGCATATCTACCATTTTGTTGCCTTTCACTCTCCCAAGTTTAATCATTACGGCGGTAGAAATCATATTTAACACCAGCTTTTGAGCGGTACCCGCCTTCATCCGGGTACTTCCTGTTACAAACTCTGGTCCTACCACCACTTCTATGGCAACGTCAGCATTTTTACTAAGCTCCGTGTCCAGATTGCAGGTAATTCCACCGGTAAATAGATGGTTTTGCCTGGCCGCCTTCAAGCCGCCAACTACATAAGGGGTTCTTCCCGATGCAGCAATTCCTATGACTACATCATTTTTGTTAATATCGTGACCCTGCAAATCTTTCCATGCCTGATCAAAATCATCTTCTGCAAATTCCACTGCTTTTCTGATAGCCTCGTCCCCACCCGCGATGATTCCGATCACCAGGCCATGTGGCACACCATAGGTAGGCGGACATTCTGAGGCATCAAGAATTCCCAGTCTGCCACTAGTACCCGCTCCAATATAAAAAAGCCTGCCACCTTTTTGCATTCTTTCCACAATGGCATTCACTAGCTTTTCAATCCTTGGAATTTGCCTTTCCACAGCGGAGGCTACCGTTTTATCCTCTCTATTAATATTATCTAATAACTCTGCGGTGGGCATTTTCTCCAGGTCCTGGTAATTTGATGACGATTCGGTAATGCTCATGTGAATAAAATAACTTAATCTCTAACTACGATTGCGTGGTGCAATATTAATAAATGATTACAAAGATGCTAATTACTAATATTATTTCTCCTACAAAAGCCCATTAAACACAGCATATTTACGATAATTAAATTAAAACAAGGTTTTACTGACTTCCTTAAACTTCATTTTCGGTACCGACAACCAGCAAATAGTGCAATCCACCGAAAATTCTTGCATGTGAGCGCATGGCCCTTGATATTTACTTTCTGCTCCCTTTAAAATAAATATATTTAGAAAATCAACAAAACCATTGAACTATGAAAAAGATGTACATTTTAATGATGGTATCTTACATACTTGTTCTTATTCCCGCCCTCGCTCAGGAATCTAAAACAGGCAATGAGGAAGTGGATGATTCGATCTCCCAGGTTTCCGAAAAAAAATTTGACAGATTTGTCAACAACCAGGAAGAAGACAGAAAAATTGAAGTCATAGAATTAGAAGTTTATCCGGTGGAAGTCAGCCATGAGATAAAAACCATGAGCAAAGGCGAAAATACCGCGGTCATTGTTAAAATCCCCGAGGCAGACATTGAGGCCGTTCAAAAGGGATGGCAAAAAGTCATCAGAAATAAAACCAAATCAAAAATCCGAAAAGAGCTGAACGAAACCTGGATAGCCAGCACCCTGCTACCCCAAATTTATCAGGAACCCCTGGCCGTATACGGCAAAATTATCGCTACCCAACAAGGTGTAGATGTCATCGCCTTTTTTGCCATCGACAGTGTTTTCATCAATGACAAAGACGATAAGGATAAAATCACTTCCGCCAGCCAGTTTATGCATGAGTTTGGGATAAGCCAATATCAATTAGCGGTGAAGGGCCAATTAAAAGATGAAGAAAAAAAGCTAAAAACGTTGAAGCAAAGGCTGACAAAATTGCAGAAAGAAAACGAGAAATTGCACAAAAGCATCAAGGCCAATGAGTCTAACATTATCAACAAGGAAAGTGATATTGAAGTCAATAAATCAGATCAGGCCATTAAAAGCAAAGAGGTAGAAAAACATAAACTGCAGGCTTCTGCCATAGGCGATCCCGACGAGGAAAAAGCTGCCAGAAAAGCGCTGAAGGATAAAGAGAAAGAAAAGAAAAAATTGCAAAAACAAAATCAGGAAATGCATAAGGACATCGCTAAGTACAAGGCTGAAATTGAAAAGGCCAAAAGAGAAATCCAGTTCAACCTGGACAATCAGGCCATGGAAAACGAGGCGATCAAAAAACAGATCGTGATGGTAAGAGCGGTTGAAAATAAACTAAACAAGATAAAGTAACACGATTTTCAAAATCTTAAAGCCAGGAAGCCTTTTAAAGTCCACAGAGATTTTGGAAGGCTTTTTCATTTTACCCGGCTTTTAACGTGTGGTGCCTGTCACGGAAATAAGATACGACTAATCCATTATTTAAAAACCCACGCCATGATGAAAGAAATATATTAAATAAATCCACTAAAAGGAAAAAATAACCATTTGTACTTTTTTTGCACCGGTGGCACGGAAATTGAATATATTTGTAGACCTTAAACGTCTTTAATTAAGCAACAGAACCCTAAATACTGAATCGCGAAATGAAGAAAATCCTGCTAATTATGGTGATTCTTTTCACCGGCCAAATGGTCATCGCCCAAGGAAAATACGGCGCAAAATTTGAGCAACTAGGCACACAATTACCTACCCCAAATACCTACCGAACCGGCTCAGGTGCCCCGGGGCCAGACTATTGGCAGCAACAAGCCGATTATCACATCAACGTAGAGTTGGATGATGAAAATCAACGAATCATCGGATCCGAAACCATTACCTATACGCACAGGGCACCAGAGCCCCTGGATTATTTATGGGTACAATTGGATCAGAATGTAAGAGCCGGTGATTCCGACAGTCCCAAAATCAGAACTTCAAGTATTCGAAATGACTCTATTCCAACCAAGTTTTTTCAAGCCTATACGCTGGGTGATGTGGACTACGAGGGAGGCTATCAAATCAAATCAGTGAAAGACCACGCCGGTAAAAACCTTCCCTATATTATCAACAAAACCATGATGCGGGTAGAAATTCCGGCACCTTTAAAAACCGGTGAGCAATTCGTTTTATCTATTGATTGGTCTTACCGTATTTATGACCGCATGATGATAGATGGACGAGGTGGTTATGAATATTTTCCCGAAGATGGCAATTATGCCTACACCATAGCACAGTGGTTTCCCAGAATGTGCGTATATGATGATGTCAATGGCTGGCAAAACAAACAGTTTTTAGGGAGGGGGGAATTTGCCCTGCCATTTGGCAATTACGTGGTAAATATTACAGCGCCAGCCGATCACGTGGTAGCAGCTACCGGAGCGCTACAAAATCCACAGGCTGTATTAACCAAAGAGCAACTCACCCGGCTTGAAAAAGCAAAAAAGAATTATGACAAACCAGTAATTATCGTCTCCCAAAAAGATGCGGAAACCAATGAAAAAAGCCGCTCCAAGGAGAAAAAGACCTGGGTTTATCATGCGGATCATGTAAGAGATTTTGCCTTTGCCAGTTCCAGAAAATACATATGGGATGCCATGGCTGTTAAAATCGGGGACAAATCGCCTCTGGCCATGTCTTATTATCCAAAAGAAGGCAACCCTTTGTGGGAAAAAGAGTCAACAGTTGCCGTAGCCAACACTTTAAAAACCTATTCCAAGTTTACTATTGATTACCCTTATCCGGTGGCTATTTCCGTACATGCTGCCAACCAGGGTATGGAATACCCCATGATCTGTTTCAATTACGGCCGCCCAAAGCCCGATGGCACTTATTCCGATTACCTGAGAAGAGGGATGATAGGTGTTATCATTCACGAGGTAGGCCATAATTTTTTCCCCATGATCATCAATTCAGACGAAAGGCAATGGACCTGGATGGACGAGGGACTCAACACCTTTGTGGAGCACCTGACCAAAAGAGAATATTACCCGGAATATGCCAACGGATCGGAAACGCCCCAGGGCATCGTGGGTTATATGAAAGGCGAAAAGCAGTTCCAGCGGCCTATAATGACTAATTCTGAAAACATCCTGCAATTTGGTAACAATGCCTATAGCAAGCCATCAGCAGCATTAGTAGTATTGAGAGAATCGGTGATGGGACCCGAACTTTTTGATCATGCATTCAAAGAATACGCAAAAAGGTGGGCCTTTAAACACCCCAAGCCCGCAGATTTTTTCAGAACTATGGAAGATGCTTCAGCCGTTGATCTGGATTGGTTTTGGAAGGGATGGTTTTATAGTACTGACCATGTGGATATAGCCATTGACGAAGTAAGGTGGTTTAAAGTAAATAATGATAAAAAACAACTGGAAAAAAGAGTTAAGGCAAATAAAAAAGGACCTTTAGGGAAGGTTGAAGATAAAAAAGCAACCGAAAAAGCAATTGATTTTAGCCAGGGTGCCCAGCCGATTGTATTAACCGATATGCTTCCCGCGTATTATGGAGAGTTTAAAAACCGGGTAAATGATCAGGCCATCAGGGAAAGCTATGCCAACACTAATTTTTATGAAGTTAAGCTTAAAAATAAAGGCGGACTGGTAAGCCCTGTAATTATTGAATGGACTTACAAAGACGGTACAAAAGAAATAGAAAAATTACCGGCTGAAATATGGCGAAAAAACGAAAATGAGATCGTCAAAGTATTTTCCAAACCCAAGGAAGTAGCCAATATCAGCATTGATCCCGACCAGATGACAGCTGACACCGATACTAATAACAATCATTTTCCCAAAAGAGAAGATAATTCTAAATTTAATCGGTTCAAAGAGAAATCAGGGAAATAGGAAGTTGGTTTGGGTTGTTAATGGCTGACCGGTATTTGGTTAATACCGGCTGTGAAAATGATTAAACTGGTAAAAACCTTTGATTAGAGGGGGTTTTCGGCATTTTCTTGTAGGCTGTATTCAATAAAATCCCCTTCCTTTACATCGTATTTATCACAAAATCCGGCAATGGTCTCGACCACATACATCGCTTTTTTGAAAGATGGAATGGGGTTTTCGGAATAAGGTTGGGTATGCTTATATATGGTAACAATTTCTTTGTCTTTATTGACATAAATAATATCCAATGACAATGGTGTGTTTTTCATCCAGAATGATTGCTCTCTTTCCTCCTTAAAAATAAATAACATCCCTCTGTTGTCTGGCATGGCGGTACGATACATCATACCCTTGGCACGGTCCTGGGCATTGTCGGCAACCTCAATATCAATCAGCCTGATGGTATCTTTGTTTTCCTTCCCAATAAACCAAAGTTGTCCTTCCTTCACAAATTGCGGTTCAGTGGTTTTTCTATCTTTATGCTTTATGATAGTTGTCTTGTTTTCGCTCGAACTAAGGAAGTAAATGGCAATGCCTATTAATGCCACCAAGGCTATCCACAACAGTCGATTATTTTTTTTCACAGGTCCTTTTATTTTTTTCCTTGCATAAATTCTCTGCAAAATTATAAAAGCAAAGCAAACCTCAATCACATAAGTTTAAAATTTATTCACCCTGTCTTATTTGAAATAAACATTTTGCTAATTATATTTACTAATAAATTTAGTATTTACTATTATTTTTAGCTTTCAGCTTTCAATAAATCATTCTTAGGCATGTACCTGAACTGTCATACTTTTTTTAGTTTCAAATATGGTGCTTTATCACCCAAAGCATTATTTGAGCAAGCGAGGCAGCATAAGGTAAAAAAACTCGTGCTTACCGATATTAACAATACCTCGGCCTATATTGAAATGTTGCGGATCTGCAATGAAGAGCGGGAAGATTATGATTTGAAATTAGCTGTCGGCATTGAGTTCAGGCGAGATGAAAAATTGCTTTTCATAGGTATTGCCCAAAATAACGAAGGGTTTAAAGAGCTCAATGGTTACCTCTCCTATCATAACAATACCGGCCAGCCGCTATTGCGCAAAGCGCCGGGTTTTAATAATGTATTTGTTATTTATCCATTTGGCCACCAGGAACCGGCAACACTACGGGAAAATGAATTCATAGGTGTTGGCATTCAGGAAGTTAATAAAATCATCCGCACTCCTTATACTGAATTTCTTCATAAATTAGTCATCAAACATCCGGTCATCTTCCGGGATAAAAAAACCTTCAACACACACCGCCTGCTGTGTGCCATAGGGCAAAACACCATATTGAGTAAACTTGATCCCAGCACACAGGCCTTACCAAATGAAATGATGATTCCGGAAGCACAATTAGCTGCTTATTACGAACGTTATCCCCTGATTATTAAAAATACGCAACAGCTACTGGATCAATGCCATATCTATTTCGACTTTAAAACCGACAAAAATATTGCCTCTTTCACCGGCAGTAAGGCCGAAGATCGTAAAAGGCTGACATCTCTGGCATTAGAGGGATTTACCAGACGATATGATAAACACAACAAAACTGCCCTTGACCGACTTCATCATGAGTTGGATATCATCGCCCACCAAAATTTTGAGGCCTATTTTCTAATTTGTGATGACATTGTCAAGTTTGCTTATCACAAAAATTTCGAGCACGTTGGGCGAGGTAGTGGCGCTAATAGTATTATCTCCTACTGTCTCGGCCTTACCGACGTAGATCCCATTGCGCTGGACCTTTATTTTGAACGTTTCCTTAACCCTGAACGCAGCTCACCTCCTGATTTTGACATTGACTTTTCCTGGAAAGACAGGGATACCGTAACCGATTACATTTTTAAAAAATACGGCGAAAAACGTACTGCTTTGCTGGGCACACAAGTAACCTTTAGCTGGCGCTCCGTATTGCGGGAACTGGGGAAGGTATTTGGGCTACCCAAAAAAGAAATTGATAACATTGTCGAATACCCTCAGCAATATCAAAATAAAGACCAAATCACCCGGTTAATCTTCAATTATGCCAGAGAAATGTTAAAAATCCCCCAACACCTGTCTATCCATGCCGGGGGAATTTTGATTACAGAAGCACCTATATATACCTATACAGCTACCGACCGGCCGCCTAAAGATTTTCCTGTCAGCCATTTTGAAATGCATGCGGCAGAAGATATGGGCATCTACAAATTTGACATTTTAAGCCAAAGGGGACTGGGGCATATTAAAGATTCAGTGGCCACTATTGCCAGCAATAAAGGCATTAAAGAAGATGTAAAACGATTTGACGACTTTACCAAAGACCCCAAAATAAAGGCCCTGCTAAGTCAGGGAAAAACCATGGGGTGTTTTTACGTGGAATCCCCGGCCATGCGCATGTTATTGGGCAAACTGGAATGCAATGATTACATTACCCTGGTAGCAGCCAGCTCTATTATCAGACCCGGTGTGGCCCGGTCCGGGATGATGCGGGCTTATATCGAACGCCACCACGCCTTAAAAAACGGCGGCACCTATGAATCGATACATCCGAAAATGGATGAGCTTATGCAGGAAACCTATGGAATCATGGTTTATCAGGAAGATGTCATCAAAGTTGCCCATAATTTCGCCAAACTTTCGCTTGCCGAAGCTGATATTTTACGGAGAGGCATGTCCGGTAAATTTCGTTCCCGGAAGGAGTTCCAGCGGGTAAGAGAAAAATTTTTTGAAAATTGCCGGAAAGAAGGATACGAAAATCATGTTACCGAACGGGTATGGTATGAAATCGAAAGTTTTTCCGGTTATTCCTTTTCCAAAGGGCACTCAGCCAGTTATGCCGTAGAAAGTTACCAAAGCCTTTACCTGAAAGCACATTACCCCCTGGAATTTATGGTAAGTGTTATCAATAACTTCGGCGGGTTTTATAAAACTGAATTTTATTTTCACGAAGCCCGCATGGATGGCGGCATTATAGAAGCCCCTTGTATCAACCAAAGTGAATACCTAACCAGCATCCGGGGAAAGTCTATTTACATGGGTTTTGTGCACATCAAAAGCCTGGAAACGAAGTTAGGACAACTCATACCGGAGGAAAGAGCATTAAACGGACCATTTAAAAGTCTTGATAACTTTATCCGGCGCGTATCCATTGGCTTAGAGCAAATACGTATCCTTATCAGGATCGGTGTCTTTCGCTTTACCAAAAAATCGAAACGTACACTGCTGTGGAATGCCCATATGTATTTCGGCAGCACACAACCAAGAAGATATAGCCGGGATCTATTTGAAGAAGAAGTTAAACATTATCAATTACCCTCCCTGGAACCCAGCCGGTTTGAAGATGCTTTTGACGAATTGGAATTATTGGGGTTTCCCCTTTGTGATCCTTACACACTGCTGAAGACACACGATATGGGCAATATCAAAGCTTCCTCCTTAAAAGAAATGTTACAAAAGCAGGTAGAAATTGTAGGATACCTGGTCACTACCAAGAACACATCTACAAAAAATGGAAAACCTATGCATTTTGGCACTTTTTATGACTATGAAGGGAAAGTATTTGACACTACGCATTTCCCGGTTATAGCCAAAAAATATCCTTTCAGAGGTAAAGGCTTTTACCGTATCAGGGGAAAAGTCGCAGAAGATTTTTCTTATCCGATGATTGAAGTTTCCTGGATGGAAAAATTATCGATGGTAGACAAATATGCCATTACACAAGATAACAATGATTATACAGTCATTAAAAAATTAAGGGCTAAAAGTGGCAGCAGTATTAAAAGCAAAAGCAAATTTGCAGTATAGCTATATGCATAATAAGTCTTTCCTTTTATTAATTTTTTCCAAACCTATGTCAAATCATTGGCTTCAATATTATTATTTAACCCCTTTTTGAAACATTTGACACAAAAAACCCGTGATTCTAAACTACTAACTAACAACTAAACTGAAAGAATCATGCCCAAAATTTACGCATTCCTTATCATCCTGTCATTTACATTTTTAAAAGTAAACGCTGACAATGACGGTCTGACTGACAATTTCACTAAGGGAAAAGCCGCAGTAAAATCCATTAGCACCCTGACATTCGGGCCGGAAGGCATCTTATTTATCGGAGACTCCAAAAACGGTTCAGTAGTAGCCATTGATACCGAAGACAAGGAACCAAACAACTCGAAAAAGCCATTTACCCTGCAAAATGTAGAAGCAAAAATCGCTTCTCTGCTAGGCACCACACCTGATGACATCATCATTCATGACCTGGCTGCCAACCCTATTTCCCAGAACCTGTATTTAGCTGTTTCCCGGGGAGATGCTCACAGCGTAGGTTCCTGGAAATTACCCAATGACATCAATTATGCACAAATTCTATTGAAGATAACTCCCGATGGTCATATCAGCGAAGTATCATTAGATAATATAAGTCACTCAGTAGCTAACATTCCAAGCCCAAAACAGGAAGGCCAACAAAACTGGAGAAAAAGTGATAAAAGAACAGAAACTATCACCGATCTGGCTTATGATAATGGTAAGCTATACGTGGCAGGTATTTCTAATGAAGAATTCGCTTCCAGCTTACGCATATTGCCTTTCCCTTTTTCCGACCAATCTACTTTTAGCACTATCGAAATCTGGCATGCCGCACATGGAAAATTTGAAACGGAAGCTCCCATAAGAACCTTCCTGCCGTTTGAGATCAACAATACACCACAACTGTTGGCTGCCTATACCTGCACACCGCTGGTAAGTATTCCTATTTCAGCATTAAAACAAGGGAATCACGTAAAAACCAAAACTTTAGCAGAACTTGGTGCCGGAAACATCCCTTTGGATATTATCAAAGTGAACGCTTCGGGAAAAGATAAAATATTAATCGCCAATACCAACAGAACTTTAATGAGCATCGATCCCGGCGACTTGTCCAAACACACAAAAGGGCTCACTGAAAAAGTTAATGGTTATAGTGCCGCAGGTGTCCCGTACATTTCTATTCCGCAGGTGGGGGTTTTACAAATTGATAATCTTAACCAGGATTTTGTTGTAGCTCTGAAAAGAATGCCAAATGGTTCGCTCGATATTATTTCAATTCCATCAAAAAGAGTATAAAATAATTCGCAAGCTGATAAAAGTAATGACAAGAAGGGCCAATATTGCCATAATATTGGCCTTTTTATCTTCCACCGCCTGCCTTTCACAGGAAATGCCCCGCATTGTATTTTCAGAAAAGAATGGGGAAATTTCTGTGGATCAATGTGATATTTATCGTTTACACCTACTGTCGAAAAGGGAGTTGACCCTAGACCAATGGCATGATTTACTGGCAATATACGTTACCGATAAAAATACCGGCAAACCGCTACACAATCTGCCAATTTTAGGTCAATACAAAATTGAAGACGATCAGATACATTTCAAACCAAGGTTCCCTTTTAAAAAAGGTATTAATTATCTGGCCAGGTTTAATATCCCTTATTTTTATGCCCTACTCGAAGAAAACACCCCGCTGCCCGATTGGCAAAAGATCATCGATTTATATTTTCGTACAAAGTCGGCGCCAATTCTTCCTCGTACACAGGTAGACAGGGTCTATCCCGATTTGGATACTTTACCTGTGAATCAATTGAAGTTATATATATATTTTTCCCAGGCGATGCAGGAAGGGAGGGCTTATGATCATTTGCAAATTTTGGACCGCGAAGGAAAGCCTGTAGATCAACCTTTTTTGGAATTATCACCAGAGCTATGGGATTCTGAAAATACACGGTTAACTGTTTGGTTTGACCCGGGCAGGATAAAAAGAGGCCTGAGTCCAAATGCTTTGAAGGGATTGCCGCTGAAGGAGGGCAACAAGTATACATTGAGAATCGGTAAGGAGTGGAAAGACAAAACCGGCCGGCCACTTCAAAAATCTTTTGAAAAGGAATATTACATTACCGAGGCTGACCGGCAAGCACCTATAGTCTCCAACTGGACATTACAAATTCCAACCAACGCCACTAAAGATAAGCTTATCCTGGAATTTGATGAACCTATGGATCATGCACTAATGGGCCGTATGATTCGTATTTCAACCGAAAACAAGGAAATCGCCGGTAAAGTAGGTATCGCCAACCAGGCAAAAACCTGGCTGTTTGAACCAGATGAAGTTTGGCGCAAAACCAGTTATGAAATCAGCATTAACACCAAAATCGAAGATCTGGCCGGAAATAGTTTGAGAAGATTATTTGATACCCCTATAGATGATGACATTGAGCAGACACCCGCAAAAGAAAGAGAATTAATTATTCCAATAAAAATAGGTGCAAAGGTCAAAAACAAAAAAGTCCGGAAGCATTACTACCGGACTTCTACCAAACCAAAATGAATGTTAACCTTGTCTAACATCAGTAACATTAATTTCCCTGGAGTTTTCCCCCTTGGTCATAGTTACGATGTTGTCACAAGTCCCATCCCCATAATCAACCGTTATTTTTAAAGATCCATTGACCTCAATATCTTTTACACCCTGTACAGGAATAAATATTCTATCATCAGCACAGGTAATCTTAAAAATTACTTTTTGAAGAATCGTGGCCTTATAAGTTTTACCAGTTCTGGTAACACCATTCGCGGTACCTTCTATGTGGAATTCATCATTGAGTGGTGTGGCTGCTCTTATCCACGACTTGGTGCGATTTACCTCTCTGGTGGCGAAGGTGCCATCAGGCCAGGTAACTTTGCCGCCAACAATTTTAACGTTAAACCTTGGTACGTTGTCATTGGCGTCGGACACATTTGTCACGGTCCTGGTTCCTTCAATTTTAAGACCATCCACCTCAAAATTTTCAAAGGTAGTAGTAACCACCGACCCGGACTCAAAATGAGACCCTGAAAACGTAATGATAATTTTACCCTTTCTTACCCTTCCGCGAAGTCCTTCGCACCCATCTCCAAAATCCAGGGTAACCGATTTATTTGGCAAGTCCAGGGAAATATTAACACATTCCGTAAAGTTTTTCGACAATCTTCCACCAGACGGATTTAACGCTTCAGTAATTGCGTTGTTGGCCAATTCCTCCATATCCTCAAATATACCTTGTACTTCTTCTTCATCGGCAATTGCCTCAGTATCTCCTGTGGTAATGTTCGGATCAAGATCAGACCCATCGTCATCACCACACCCGGAGAACATCAAAAAGCTAATACCAATAATAGCTAAGAATAATAATCTGCTCTTCATGATATAATACTTTATTCTCTGAATATTTTTTGGTTTTAAATTTTGAAAAGTCAATCTATTAAAACATCTTGATAACTATCTGTTAATCTGGCACTTTGCAATACACATGTAGTTTCTTTTATAGAAAAAGCAGATACCCTACTCCTTTTTAGCACACTATTGGCTCTAACCAGACACTTGTAAGGTTTGAGGAGTTAACTCACTAAATATGAGGCAATTGAATAGTTAATTTGCTTATAACAGTTAAACCAAATAATTAAATTTATGAACAGAATAATTTTTACGCTATTAGTAGGACTTGCTTTGCTAGGAACGACAAGTGGTGCGAAGGCTCAAAGCAATGTTGTGAAGCTTAACCTCTTCAGTCCTATCGTTAAAACAGTTTCAGTTTTTTATGAAAATGCCTTTGCCGAAGACAAAAGTGCCCAACTTGGTTTTTTTTACACGGGTACCTCAATTGGAGACACAAAATTTACAGGATTTGGAATTACACCTGAATTAAGATTTTATCTTGGCAGCACGGCCGCACCTGAAGGGTTTTTCGTGGCTCCTTTTGTCAGATATCAAAATTTCGACCTGACAGAAGAAATCACTGACTCAAAAGCTACTTTAAGTAATATCGGTGGTGGGTTGTTGATTGGTAAGCAATGGTTATTTAAGGAAAAAATTGCCCTGGATGCTTTTATTGGACCGTCTTATGTTTCAGGTTCTGTAAAAGTAAAAACTACGGGAACGGATGAAGGTGTTTTCGAGACTGGTGTATTGGATGGATTTGGTGTAAGAGCCGGACTGGCGATTGGTATCGCCTTTTAACACTCTCTCTAAAAGACTTGAAAGCGATGGTTGTAATGATCATCGCTTTTTTTAGTTGATGATTAACCCGTTGCCTCTAAAATTCTCCCCGGCGCCCAGATCGACCAGAAAACCATTGATAACGGCATATAGGTAAGCCCCCCTGTTATCTTTTAAAAAGAAATTGGCATTTTCCTCAATGGCGAACTTTATATCTTTATCCCTGGCGCCAACGTTCGCATTAATCGGCAATAAGACAAATGCTTTTTCCGAATATTCAGTGGTAGCTACATGGCTATAACCATCTTTTAGCATAGAAAATACCTTGCCAGCTGTTAGCTCATCGACATTTTGAAAAACCTGGGGGTAAACCTTTCCCGGGGCAAATTCCAGCGGCGCCGCTACCAATTCTTCATAGCCATAATAATTAGATAAATCTCCTATATCTGCAATTTTTCCATGACAGTAAAACATTTGCTGATCAAAGGTTTCAACTTCTTGCCGGTTGATACCAATATCCATTAAATAATCCTTACCATTTTTCCGGTATTTGACATTTCTAAGGAGCAAGTCAAATAAAAATTTACCATTAACCGGAATCTTCTCGTAATGTGAAAAATCGAATTTTTGAAATTCATTGGTGGCAATGGCTTCCAAAGCTGCTAAAATCAGCGCAAAATTCAGCTTTCTGATTTCCTGTTTCTCGGGATCTCCACGACGCCCGCCTGATTCAACCAATATCGTACTTGTCCCCCAGATTTGCATATTTTCTCCAAAGGCTCTGGGCTCAAAGTCATCCATGAATTTAGCTACTTGTCCTGGAATGAGCTGTTGCAATGCCTCATAAAGGTAGCTAATCACCTGGGCCGATTTTAACCTGACTTGATTTACGGATTTTTCCGGATCAGTCGGTGGCGCCAAAAAAGAAATAGTGGCGGTTTTGTCAGTGGTACCGACCGTGTAGTGGATATCCTGATCGTGAAGGTTGAATCCAAACTCGGGACGTAGTTGATCTCTGATTTGCTTTAACAACGTTGATTCGGGGCTGCTTCTCTCCAGAGCATCCCTGTTAAGATCTATTCCCAAAGCGTTTCGCCTTTGAAAAAGCACCATGCCATCCGGGTTTAAAACGGGGATAAAATACAGGGTAAAAGCATTCGTCAACGCATCACGCAACGTATCAAATGCATCTTTTTGAGTAAAAAAATTGAATATATCCAGCAATGCCATGGTGGCGGTAGCCTCGTCACCATGCATCTGTGACCACATCAGCACATTTCGAGGTCCTTTGCCAATTTTTACCATATATATTGCTCTCCCCTCTACCGATCTGCCCGGCACGGTCACTTCAATGTTTGGGATGTTTTGCAGATTATCAATCAGGCGAATTAATTCCACATGCCCAAACCGTCGTTGTTCTATGGAGGCACACCTGTATCGATGATAATCTCTATAAAGTTTCGAAATAGTCTTATTCATTCAATTTTAGTCATTGGCCGGTTTGTGCCTGCTGTGCCAGTTAAATCGTTATGAACTATAAAAATCCATAAACTTTTGGATCTGCGTTTCCACAGTAAATTTTTCTTTTACTCTCGATACGGCATTTTCCCTGATTTCAATGAGTGTTCTATCATCCTCATTCAGGATCATCTCGATCTTATCAGCTATCGCTTTGAAATCTCTTTTGGGCAATACCCAACCTGTCTGTTCATGCAAAACATTCTCCCCTAACCCTTCAGCATCAGATACGATGCAAAGCATTCCGGAAGACTGGGCTTCCAGGACAGCATTACAAAAGCCCTCCTGAATGCTTGGCTGTAAATAAATCACATTGTCATGCATTTTTTGGGCTATCTGTGCAGGCGCCAGCTTACCGGCAAAGTTTATTTTATCGCTGATTCCAAATTGATTAGCCTCGAAAATCAACCTTTCGTATTGGGGTCCGTCACCAATAATCTCGTATTGAAAATCAATATTTCTTTCCTTTAACAATTTCATGGCCAGCAAGGCATATTCCAGTCCTTTCTTCCAGTGCAACCGCGCAACCGTCAGTATTCTAACGGGTTGGTCTATTTTTAAGCGGGCGACGTCATTTTTAAACCTCCCGATATCGATAGCAGGGGTGATCTTTTCAAATGGAATGGCAGAAGGCATTCCCAGCTTTAACGCCACCTGATATAAGTCGTCGGAAATGGTATGGATTTTATCCAGTTTAGCCCACAATCCGTCGTATATACCTTCGTGCTTTAAGGGAAAAATACTGACATCAAAGCCTCTGAAACTCACAGCCATTTTAGCGCCGATTGCTCTGGCCACATTTTCTTTTCCTACCGACAAGGTGGTAAACCCAAAATGTAGCCAGTCTAATTTCCTGGTGATGATGTGAGCGTTCAAATACAATTTCTGCCAGGCTTCTCTGTAACGGCGCCCTTCCGATCTTTCCAACCGAATGTAATTAATCGCCTGGCGCGGCGCTTTTATGAATATCCAGGTAAATACTCCCAAAAAAAGCAGGGCCTGTATAATTGGATTACGCTTGTAAACCGGCCAGGCTTTAATGCCTTTTGTGTCGGACTGGTTTTTTGCGTTACTTCCAAGGAATAAATATACTGTATAGCCGGAATCTCTTAAACCATTGATTTTAGTTCTAAAAAAGGTTTCAGAGTAACCGGGAGCTTCAGCAAGGACTAATCCTATTCTCATATAAATTAATGTGCTTGCAGGTACCGAACTAATTTATGGAGCACCGGACGTTTGTCAGGACCAAATAATTTGAGGAATCTACTTAATTTCATTTTAAATTCCCGCCCTTAATTTACAAAATAAAGACAATGTCAATAACATGCTGACAGGATGGGAATAAAAAACGTCATCTTCCTCCACAAATTTCCGGTAAAAATCGTTCGTTAGTTCCTTCGGAATCCAGGAGGAAAAAGGTGCTACCTCAAACAGATATTTTTTAAGTTGTTCTTCATTTTGTTGGCCGCAGAACTGAATTTCCCAGTTTCTTGTTATCAGCTTTGATTTTCCCAATAATTTATGGTTGACATTCCTTTTTAAATTGCGCCAGACTCTGATCGGTAAGTAATAAGCTGAATAGTAATTTTTGTAATTGTTTAAATTACAAGGGTCGTAACTCTGCCAGGGAATCCCGGCCAGTTCCGGCGCCACCATTTTAATATAACCAATTTGAATTTGTCTGGCTGCCAGGTGTCTTTCCGGAATCGTACAAATAAACCGGCACATTTCATCCTCATAATACGGCAGGAAAACATCATGGTAATGCTGAAATACGCAAAGGTTGGTGGAAGTCCAACGGGGGGCCCAATATAGCGATTTGAATGCCCTAATCTTGGCATTGGTATTGTCTATATGGATAGCTGAGAGCAATTCGGATAGTTTTTCCTTCAATGCATCGCCAAAGTCTCCGGCCAGTCCCCATGCCTGCCACAAGGCTTTGCCAAGTTCCAGCCCGCCTTTTTTGAGGATTTTTTTTAATAAAACCGCTAACATTTGTTCCTCATTCAAGTCCTCGTCAACAGCCATATCATCAAATAATACGTCTCCCCAGTGTCCTAAAAAAAACAGATCACCCATGGCTCCATATCGATCTTCTACAGCTATTTGTCTTTGGTGGGTAAAATCGGAAAGACAATGATTAAGTTTTGCCAGTTTTTCAATTTTTTCCCAAAGATACGATCTGGGTATTTTTAACCCGCTATATTGAAAATTTTGTGTGGCGGCAATGGCCCGGCCATATTTATTTTCGTTGATGCCATCTTCAAACTCATAGGAATAGGCAGCTACCTGATCATTTTTTCCTAAAACGGCAGCCTGGCTCCTACTATCTAATCCACCGGACAATGGTAAGATCACCTTTTTCCCGGCAATCTTCTCTTTGGTAATGCTATCAAATAAATGAGCAAACTCCTCTATCGCCTGTTTTAAAGATATCTCACGAGGCGAGTAGTGCCACTCCCAGGAAGTGTTTTGATGACTTATTTTGTTACCTTCCAAAGTATAGGACGTAGCCGGTTTTGCGACCTTCAGACCGTTGAAATAGGTGGTATCTCCCAGGAAAAACCCGGTGGCGGCAAAAAAGCATATTGATTTCAGGTCCAGGTCCATGGGCAGGTCAAAGGCAAAATCGCAGAATTCATTATTTTGAATGTTATGGAATTGCGATTTCGGCGGTATGATGGGCGATTGCATCTAATCTATGATTTTCCTAATATTTTCAAATAAAAATTCTCATGGTCTTTTACCTCTCTCTCAATGGTAAATTTTTCCCTGACCAGCTTCAATTGATCTTCAATCAGCAATTTCATTGATTCCTCGCCATAGGAAAGGTATTTACTCAGCTTATCGGAAAGTTCCTGGCTATTGGCGGGACTAAAAAGCTGATCCTGCAGGCTGGACAGTTGATCTCTGATTCCCGGCACATCGCTGGCGAGAGAAAAACTGCCGCTGGCCATGGCTTCCAACAAAGAAACAGGAGAGCCTTCCCTACGTCCTTCATCAAGCGTAGGCAAGACAAAGATATTGGTGATACTATGGAAATCTTTCACATCTAATCGTTTACCTGTAAAGATAATCCGGTCATTCTTCGGTGATTGGGCGGCCAGGGATTTGATCTTGTCTCCGTAATCACTTTGGTTGTCTCCCACGTAAAACAAATACAGATCGTCAAACCTGTCGGCAACAGTATTAAATGCTTCTAACAAAACTTCTGCTCCCTTAACAGGAACCAAATTTGCAACCATTAAAATAACTTTTGCCGCCTCGGGCAGGTTAAACTCATCGATCAAATGAGTTGCCGGCGCCAGTGGTTTAAATTCGCTGGTATCCACTCCTCTCCCGATCAGGCCAACATTCTTAAATCCAGGAAAAAAATCCTTGATCATATCTGTATTTTGGGCTATTATTCCTGAAGCAATTTTACTGCGCAGCTTCCAGCTACTAGCTCCCCAATTCATATTTTTCTTGGTAAAAACCCATTTTATCCCGGCTAGTTTTGCTGCTAATCCTTCGGAATAATCATCCGCATAATGAAAAGAATGGATCAGGTCAAATTTACCCTTTTTCAAAAAACGGGAGATCTTCCAGGCGTTTTTAAAGCCCCTGATGCGTGGGATCATCGGGGTGGTATAAGGATAGAGGTGTACGGGAATACCGGATGACTCAACAATTTTGAAAAATTCACCTTTATCATGAAAACAACAAATATGAGGTTCAAACAGCGTTTTATCCAAACGGCTGGCAATTTTAAGTAATGCCTTTCCGCTGCCGGCGGTATCAAAGTTAGGAATGGTATATAATACTTTTATTTTTCCTGACATATTTTCCACTTAAATAGTGAATATATAGTAAACAGCGGCCATTTATTATCTTTTTGGCCTGACTGGTGTTGATCAAATAGCGCCGATAAACGAGCGGGATCTATGTTAAAGTCCTCATGTGTTTTGCGGTTATCTATTAATACATTTTGAAAAGGCTGTTGTAATCCTTCCCGCATCCACTTGTCCAATGGCACCGAAAATCCTCGCTTGCGGTTATCGATAGGCGCTTCCGGAAAATGAGATTTTAACAATTTCTTTAGCAATTCCTTTTTTTTGTCGGGTCCATAACTTAGCAACGGGTCAACCCGCCAGGAGGCCTCGATGAATGATTTTTTAAGAAACGGCACCCTGATTTCAAGTGAATTGGCCATACTGGCACGGTCAACTTTCAGTAAGGTTTTTTGCATCATGCCATAGAACTCCGCTTTTCGCATTTTACCCAGTATTTCCTTGACTGTCCGTCCGTCCTCATAGCGGTAAACGTCATAAGCTTCCGGAATTTGCACCTGGCCTAAATCCGGAAATATTTGATTAACAAGATCCTCAGACATTCTGGAATGGCCGGTAAAATGCCCTTCTCCGAATGTTTTAAAAAGCAGGTTACTATTTACAAATTTGTTTTTAAATAACGCCCGGTCCGTTCCGTAAAGTAAATATTTTAATGGTGACGGAAGCCGGTGAAAGGACCTGTTTTTCAGCACCGACCAAAATCTTTCATATCCAAAAAAAAGTTCGTCACCGCCATCGCCCGACAAGGCGACTGTTACTTTTTCCCGTGCTAGTTTGCTGACCAGATAGGTTGGAATAATTGACGGATCGGCAAATGGTTCACTAAGACTCGCCATAGCATTTTCCAGCTGCCCCATCGCCTCTTTACTATCCATTTTTCTGAGCAGCAGGTCCAGAGACATGAAGTTGCTGTAGGCGCTGGCATCCTCTGACTCATCATGGATCGCACTATCGCTACCAATCGTAAAGGCTTTTAGTTGCTGTGGAAAATTTTTTGCTGCATAATAACATATTAATGGAGAGTCTATGCCACCGGAAAGAAATGATCCCAAAGGAACATCTGATAGTAATTCATCTCTTACTGCCAGGTCAAGCGCTTCTGCAATAAAATTTAATGCCTGCTTTTCTTCATAAATGTCAGGTTCGATATCGTCGGGAAACTCCCAATATCTTTCTTTTTTAACCTGAAAGTCGCGGGTAATCGTTACAATTTCACCGGGCATTACCTGATAGGTGTCTTTAAGAATACCAAAAGGTGCCGGTATGAAGTGCTGCCTTAAGTAGAGTTTAAGTATCTCGGGGTCGATGGACTTATCTTTGAATTCGGGATGTTGGCTTACCTGGTTATATTGACTGGCAAACACCAAATGACCATCGGAGATGCCATAGTGCAAAGGTTTTATACCCGCAAAATCTCTTACCAGATGAAGGCTTTTATTTTGATGGTCATAGATACCGATGCCAAACATGCCGTCTAATCTTTCAATGGTTGGTCTTACTCCCCACAGATCAAGTGCATTTACGATGGTTTCAGTATCGCTGGTACCCTTGAATGTTGAATTTTTAGCTGCTAATAACTTGCGTATCTCCAGGTGGTTATAAACCTCACCATTAAAAACAACCGAATAGCGACCGGAAGGACTGTGCATAGGCTGCGCGCCGTTGACACTCAGGTCCAAAATTGCCAGGCGATTAAATCCCAGCTGAATGTTTTCGTCATTTGAGTAATGTCCGGAACTATCAGGCCCTCTTTGAAAAGAAAGGGCATTAAGCTGCATAAAAGTGGGTTTATCCAGCAGTCCTGATGATCTTGTAAATTCTCCAAAAATTCCGCACATATGTCGATCTTATTTCATTCTTAGCTTAAATCGATGTCCAATATTTCCAAGATATTTAAGTATCCTGCGATCAAAGGGATTGCGCCCTAAAGCTTCTATCAATCTGAAAAAATAGGTAATAATTGAGGATTGTCTGCCTTCTAGAAGTATCTGCGTAATCATGGCGTATTGATAATCCTTTTTACTAATGTCATTTTCAAATTCCCAATAAGCATTTCTGATTAATTCCCTGGCTGCCCGGTGCATTTTCTTTTTTTTGGTAGTTACCGAATCCCTGTCGGTCCGTTTATCAAAAAGTACCAGCGGTTCACTGATCCCATGAACGTACGAAACTAAAGAAAATCTAAGCACATATTGCCAGTCAATGGGAATATTTGGGTAATGTTGGCTAAAATACAAGCCATTATCTACATGCACACTTTTTCTTATCATCATGCAGGTATTGACCACTTTAATTTGTTCGCGAAAATTGAGCAGGAACATCTCCTGATAATCTCTGGGGTACTGTTGCCCTTTTACCAGGAGCTCGGGAAAGGTAAAAGTTACCTTTTTGCCATCATAGTGTTCTGCCACGCCCGACACCATGCCGATTTTTTCATCTTTATCCAATACATCCACCTGCTTTTCCAGTCTGTAAGGATAATACCAGTCGTCCTGCTCGGCTATAGCAATATATTCGCTTTCCGGATGGCAGTAATTAACCAGCCGGTTCATGGTCCTGCCCAGTCCCATGTTAATTTTGTTAATAACAATTTTTATGCGATCGTCGCCAAATGATTTCAGAATATTTAATGAATTATCACTTGACCCATCGATACAGGCTACAATTTCAAAATCCTGAAAAGTCTGCGCAAATAAACTATCAAGTGTATTTTGCAATGTTTGCTCGCCATTGTATATAGGAAGTACGATAGAAACCCTTGGAGACATATTCGAAGATTGTTTACTTAGCTATTAGGAGATGATGCACTGCTTAAAAGTTTGAGAAGTTTTGTTGCATGGACATCATAATTGAAATTTTCCAATGCCCATTGCCGGGCGTTACTCCCCATTTCCTGTAGTTTATCTTTATTATCAATAAAGTAGATTATTTTATTCGCAAGGTCATCTTCATCTCCATGAACATAAATTTTACCATTAAACCCGTCTTTAATTATTTCCGGTGTCGCCCCGGTGTTGGCGCCAATGACCGGCTTCCCTTTTTTCATGGCCTCCACCGTAACTCTTCCAAAGGCCTCACACCTGGAACACATCAACACAATATCGCTATTTTCCAGGTACTTCATCGGTTCAGGTGTAAAATCTATTATTTCCACTTCTTCACTAACTCCACGACTTTGAATCAGCGTTCTTAACTCGTTCTTAAAAGCCGGCTTACCACCGCCCACCATAGTCAGCTTTGCTGTATGTCCTTTTTGTTTTAAGGCCGCTATTCCCCTCACAGCTTCCGTCTGCCCCTTTTTCTCTACCATTCTGCCCAGCAGCAGTATATTAAGCTTTTCACCATTCCGGACTGGTTCTTTACCTACTGCATTTTCGGTACTATTTTCCTCGTTTTCGACCGCATAGTGAAGTAATTCCATTTTATCCGGACTGATAATTTGCTGAAATTTTTCCCTGATGATATTAGAATTCACAAATACCTTCTGCGAATACTTATCTATGATTTCTCCGGTTCTTTTTCTACTGAACAGGAACTGAATGCCATGATCATCGTCGCCAAACTCGTGTATATACCAGAAGTGGGGAATGCCCAGTTTTTTGGAAGCTATCGCCGCAAAAGGAGATATAACTACGGTATTGGTAATAACATAATCTGGTTTAAGCTCAAGCAATTTTTTTTTAAATTTCCTTACGAGACTAAACTGCCATAACACAAATTTGATTTTTTTGACTCCCGAAATTTCATCTTTTCGCATCCACCTTGGAAAGCTCAGAATATGATATGGCACACCGATAGCGGTTAGTTTTTCACATAGAGGGCCCTCAGAAGGTAAAAAGGCAATCACTTCAACCTCCTTGAGTTTTAATGCCTTGATACTTTCCAGAAAACATCTTTCTGCCCCATCGAGTCTGGCAGAGTGTCCTACGTAGACTACCTTGCTATTCATAAATCAATGAATTAGTCCTTTTAACAAGTTCACAAAGTTCTCTACCGGCTGAGGCGGTACTCTCTCTCTCACTTTAATGCCAGCTGCCTTGCCAAGCTTTTCCCAATCGTCTCTTACCGCCCAGGCCTTTTCCATGGCCTCATCCAGGAATTCCGCCTCGGGAGCGCGAACCAGAAACCCATTCTCGGAATCATTAACTAATTCCGGAATTATTCCAACTTTTGTCCCGATGCAAAATCTGTTGCAAAGCATGGCTTCCACAACAACCATGGGCATTCCTTCAATTCTTGAAGGGCATATTAGTCCCTGATGATTCTTCCAGATTTCCTCGACATTTTCCTTGAAGCCACCAAATCTCACATTGGCAATGCCATATTTTTGAAGTAGTTTTTCCAGTGAATCCTTGTTTTCCCCATTTCCATACAAGACAACTTCAATGGGCCTGTTTTTCCACTTTTCAAGCGCCAGGACTTCTAAAAGTATATCCAACCCTTTATGAAAAAAAGACAACCTGCCAACATAGGCCAATGAATAAGGCGCTTTGTGATCCGGATAAGTGGGATTGGCTTCGAAAGAAACGTTTAAGGGGTTGTCTACAATCTCGGCATTTTCCAGCTGGGTAGCAAACATGATCTCAGTTAATCTCAAATTTTCCAGGGAGATAAAGAAAGTTTTTTCCGCGGATCGATATAGGTTGGCTAACAGCGCTCCATTAGTGTCATCGGGCCAGTTATGTTCGGAAACCAGTTGCACAATAGGCGCATATTTCCAGTTTTTATCTTTACATGCCACCATCCAATCTTTCCCCTGAACATTATTCCCCTGCGAAATCACCACTAAATCAGGACCAAAATCCTCCAAAGCCCGGTAATAACTATTCTCATTTTTTAGCTTTAAAAAGCCCGGGATCAAACGGTTGATAATTGACTTAAGCCTGCTGAATTTTTTTTTAATATTTCTTTTATAAATGACCGCCCCATCCTTTTGTAAAGTCTCAATCTGGCGGGGCATGGGATGCCAGTCTTTGATACTCACAGCAACCTGGTGATTGTCTTTCAACAACAGGCGGGCTGTGTGATACCATAGTTCGTCACATCCTCCCCAGGGGTGGCCATCATTGGTGGTTACAAAAGCTATCTTGAACATATATTGTCAAAAAATGAGGTGTTTCTGAAAAACGCTACCTGATCCCTGTTTAGCCCATTGCCTTATTTCGTACCTTCTTTCTTTTCCAGGGGTTTATTTTCAAATAATAGGGGTATAATTTCAACATGCTGTATCTTAAATAAAACCAGGGGACCCTCTGAATATCGTTTTTAAACAGGTATTCAACGACCGTTTTGTGTGAATTTCTTACACTATCTGTGGCCGCGGTTTTGTTGTCACCATTATTATAAAAATTCCCAAAGACCTCATCAACCTTTAATATGTTACTGACTTTAAAGGCCTTCAGCAGGAACCAGTAATCCATGGTATAATGATTTTGCAATGGAAAATCGCCGGCAATTTCCTGTACTTTTCTTTTATAGAAATAACTGACCGGATTTTGAGGAAACAAATCTTTCCAGTATTGAATTACATCCGCGTATTTATTTGACGGATACCTTACAAAGGTCTTGTGGGGCCAGATGAATCTTAAATTACCAATCACCATGTCGACATCAGTGTTTTTATTAAATGTATCGACTACCAGTTGAAAAATTCCTTTTTCAAATTCATCATCTGCATTTAAGAATACAATAATATCGCCAGTTGACATTTTAAAAGCTTTATTCATGGCATCTGACTGCCCCAGATCCGGTTCTGAAACCCAGTTGAGGTGATCGTATTTTTCAAGGATCTCCCGCGTATTATCAGTCGAATTTCCATCTGTAATGATATGCTCAAAATTTTCGTAATTTTGAGCGATCACACTTTTTATAGCTCTCTCAATAAAATCGCCACTATTAAAACACGGTGTTAAAACACTTATCTTCATAATTGATATTTAGTCCCAATTCAAATCTTCATAAACCGATCTAATTCCCTCTTCAAGTTCTATTTGATAGGTCCAGCCCAGTTTTTTGAGTTTCTCAACATCCATTAATTTTCTTGGTGTACCATCTGGCTTGGAAGTATCAAATTTCAGTTCACCGGTATAACCCACAATAGCGCGTATGAGCGTTGCCAGTTCCTTAATGCTTATCTCCGTACCACTTCCAATGTTTACCAGTCCCGGATCGTTGTAATTTTTTAGCAGAAAGTAACAGGCTTTAGCCAAATCATCTACATGTAGAAATTCCCTGAGTGGTGTACCTGTTCCCCATACTTCGAGGAAAGGTTCGTTATTTCTTTTTGCCTCATGGCACTTCCTTAAAATAGCTGGCAAGACATGAGAATTTTGCAGGTCGTAGTTATCATTGGGACCATATAAATTAGTGGGCATTGCGGAAATAAAGTTACATCCATATTGTGAACGGTAGGCATCACAAAGCTTAATGCCCGCAATTTTGGCAATTGCATAGGGCTCATTGGTGCTTTCCAGCGGTCCCGTCAATAAATAGTCCTCTTTCAATGGTTGCGGCGCCATTTTGGGGTAGATACAAGATGAGCCCAGAAATAATAATTTAGTTACATTATGTTTGTAACTCTGATGAATAACATTATTCTGGATCATCAGGTTGTCGTACAAAAACTCCCCTCTATAAACATTGTTTGCGTGGATACCTCCTACTTTTGCCGCCGCCAATACTACATAATTGGGTTTTTCGGCCTCAAAAAAATCTGCTACATCTTTTTGATTTCTCAAGTCCAGCTCGGAAGATTTTCTGAAAACCAAATTGTTATAACCTTCCTTTTCCAGCACTCTCACAATGGCAGACCCAACCATTCCTCTATGGCCTGCTATATATATTTTATCGCTTTTATTCACTGCAAATAGCCTTTTAAAAATACCCCTATTCGTAATAATTCATTATTTCAAATCCACCTTTTTTGAGATATTCATCTTTTTCAAACAAACGAATATCTGACCAGACCATGTCTTTCACCAATCCGTTTAAATCATATTTAAGTTTCCAGCCTAGTTTTTCTTTGGCCTTTGTAGGATCGCCTATTAACAAGTCAACTTCGGTTGGCCTAAAATACTTTGAATCGATCGCCAGTACTTCTTTTCCTTCCTCCAGCTTAAACTTATCATTATGGCAGGCTGCTATTTTAGCTACCTCATTGACGCCTTCGCCTTCAAAAGCCAGCTCAATCCCTAATTCCTTGAATGACAGCATGACAAATTCCCGAATAGTGGTGGTGATACCGGTAGCTATCACAAAATCTTCTGGTTGGTCCTGCTGAAGAATAAGCCACATGGCCTCAATATAATCCTTTGCATGCCCCCAATCCCTTTTCGCGTCGAGATTACCCAGGTAAAATTTATCCTGTAAACCAAGTGCGATCCTGGCTGCTGCCCTGGTAATTTTTCTGGTCACAAAAGTTTCACCTCTGATAGGCGACTCGTGGTTGAAGAGGATCCCATTGGCGGCAAACATGTCATAAGCTTCCCGGTAGTTGACAATAATCCAATAACCATATAATTTGGCTACCGCGTAGGGTGATCTGGGATAAAATGGTGTTTTCTCACTTTGAGGTACTTCCTGCACCAGCCCGTACAATTCAGAAGTAGAAGCCTGATAGATTTTGGTGCTCTTGGTCAGGCCAAGTATCCTTACAGCTTCCAGAATTCGTAAGGTTCCCAGTGCATCTACGTTTGCAGTATATTCCGGGCTATCGAAACTCACTTTCACATGCGACATGGCACCCAGGTTGTATATTTCGTCTGGCTGGACTTCCTGAATAATTCTGATTATGTTCGTCGAATCGGATAAATCGCCATAATGTAGTTTCAGGTGAACATTAATTTCGTGTGGATCCTGATACAGGTGATCAATACGGTCGGTATTAAACGAGGAGCTCCTTCTTTTAATGCCGTGTACTTCGTAATTCTTTTTGAGAAGAAATTCAGCTAAATATGCCCCATCCTGACCTGTAATCCCCGTAATTAATGCTTTTTTCATTTTGATTTGTCTATAGTACTTAAAATCTTTAAAACTTCGCTGTAAAAATATAATTATATTACTTAAAATTTATATCAATTTAAGGCAAATTGATACATGGGGTTATGCGAAGAATGACGGGGGGCTAGTACTTTATAAACGCCTCATTTATATCATATTAACAATTCTTTTCAAACGCCTGGCAATGGCGCGGGTAGCTCTCTTGGAAAAGCTCTTTTTGGGATGATTCTTTTTGTATTCCACTTCCAACACCTTGCGGTAAAAAAAGTCATCTGCCTTTTTATCCCGGATTATCTTCACCGGCGGAATATTTGCATCCATTTCTCCCAGCTCTATATTGGCCAGCAAGCTTTCCGGATCGAAAGTGTGGGTAGCATTTTCCATAAACCCGATATTTTTCACCAGGTTCGTATTAGGAAAAATCGCCAGTGCTTCCTGATCCCAAACCGTAAATGTCCATTGATAATCCCAGGTATCTATCCGCATCATCTCGGTTAACTTGAACATTCTCATCCAATATTCTTTTTCACCTTTACTTTGTACCACCTTTTCCAGTTTTCCCTGGTTTACAAAGTTTTCGAAATTTTCCATATTAAACTGGTAGTGATTCCAGGCCCTTTTCCAGGTAGCCCAGCCCCAGGTGCCAGTATATTTTGAAAAGTAATAAGAACCTTCTCCTCTATTTCTTCCCATTTGAAAGTTATTTCCACTAATATGAAAAACATCTTCATTGTCTCGATACCTCTCCAGCATCGACTCACAAAATGTAAAAAACCCAGAGGCAGGCAAACAATCATCCTCCAGTATGATGCCTTCTTCAACCTGTTCAAAAAACCAGTTTATCGCTGTTGAGCAAGCGACCCCGCAACCCAAATTATTTGGCTGGAATAATGTCTTTACTTCACAATCCCAATCAATTAAATCCACCACAGATCTCGCCTCCGAACAGTTCTTGCTATCGTCTGGTTTATGGGGTCTTGGCCCATCACCAGCAACGTACAAATATTTGGGCTTGACCTTTCTTATTTCATTAAACACTTGTTTCGTAGGCTCAGGTCTATTGAATAAAATAAATAATATCGGGGTTTTGTACATTTTTTAACAGTTTAACTTACACATAATCTTACACAACATCTCAGTTCAGCAACTAACTGAGTAGCTGATAATTTAGAATAAACAGAAGTGGTTTTGTATTAAGTAGTTTTAATGTAGAAAGTGTTTTTAGCGTTTTTTATTTAAGTCCCGTAGAAACTTAACCGTAAAAATATAATAGTATTACTTAAAAAAATAATTGTCTTACTTAATTTTTTGAAAAAAAAAGACAATTCATGTGTTAAATGATAGGTATTTGTGGGGAATGTGCAGGTTTTTAGTTCAGATTAACAATTTTTTTCAGGCGTTTGGAAAACGGTGCCACAAATTGTTTATAAAAACCTTTTTTGGGATGGTTCTTTTTATATTCTACTTCCAGCACCTTACGGTAAAAGAAGTTGTCGGCTTTTTTATCTCTATTTATCTCATGAGGATGAATGACTTCATCCATATCTCCCAGCTCAATATTGGCCAGTAAACTTTCCGGATCAAAGGTATGGGTAGCATTTTCGACAAATCCGATATTTTTCACAAGGTTTGTATTGGGGAAAATGGCCAATGCTTCCTGGTCCCACACCGCAAAAGTCCATTGGTAATCCCAGATATCTTTCCTTTTCCCAAATTCAATTAATTTAAAAATCCTCATCCAGTAGGCTTTTTCGGCCTTGCTTTGTACGAACTTATCCAGTTTTTGCTGATCCAGGAAGCTTTCTAAATTCTCGATACTAAAGCGGTAATGTTGCCAGGCTCTTTTCCAGGTAGCCCACCCCCAGGTGCCGGTATATTTTGAAAAATAATAAGAGGCATCACCCCTTTTTCTTCCCATTTGAAAGTTGTTACCGCTAATATGAAAGATGCGGTCATCGTGGCGATACTTTTTAAGCATGCTCTGACAAAATGTAAAGAAACCCGGTGCCGGTAAACAGTCGTCTTCCAATATGATGCCTTCGTCGGCATGTTCAAAAAACCAACTTATTGCAGTGGCCGGACCAACGCCACAGCCTAAATTTTCCTGCTGAAATAAAGTTTTTACCTCACAATCCCAGTCAACCAGCTCTATAATACTTCTCGCTTCTGAACAGTCAGCATCGTCTTCCTGCTTATGAGGCCTGGGGCCATCTGCCGCAACAAATAAAAATTTGGGTTTGACCTTTCTGATCTCCTCAAATACCTGCCTGGTTGTCTCCAACCGGTTGAAAATTATAAATAATATTGGCGTTTCATACATCGGTCAACTATTTAATTTGCCTCCTCTATTAGCGATACCTATAGATTATCAGTTATTTAAAATAACCGTTATTAAGGCACCTACAACCAAATTCAAGAGTGGGGTACTGTATTTACCCCATCGTCAGCTAAAACAATTTAAACAAAATTGATCTAATTTCTTGTATTAAATGATGCTAACTCTTTCATTACCAATTTTAAAGCAATATCCTGCCCTTTTTTATTCCAATGCGTATCGGTTCGGTGATAAACGATTTCATCCGCAGCCAGAAACGGATCCATCAAGGTTATATGCCAAACACCTCGTTTCTCGAGTCCTTTATACAATCTTGGCAAAAGATCATTGTACCTGGCATCACCAATCAAGTCATGATAAATAGTGTAGGGATTGGGCATAGGCATGAGCAATAACTCCAGGTTGTACTTTTCCTTCAACCTGTCTTTGAGTATCAAAATATTGTCACACATGTCTTCTATCTCATCATCTTCCCACTCATAATATACGCTTGTGACCTCGTCATTAACACTCTCAATGTGAAACACAATCAGAGGATCCCGGTTATATTTTGGGATCACAGAAGGTAAATAACCCAGCGTATTAAATTTTATCGTATTCACCCTTGAATACAGATAATGGCTAAAAATGCTCTTTTGCAGAAAGGCAGTATATTTCTTTTCCGCATCCTCCAAAAAAATCTTGCTGTAAAGGTCGTTTCTCCTAACCCGGTTTTGGTCTAAAAATCTTTCATGTTTCGTGGAAAAAAGGTACGGAAAATACCTTTCGACTACATCAAGAATTAATACTTTCGGCTTGTCTTTAATATAATTGACTGTATCCAGGTATTCCATGATGTAATAAGAATTCCCGTGGAACACCTTTCTGTTGAGGGTATCCTCCAATCTCAAGCTGAAAGGTTTCTCTAGTGGAAACTCAAAAAAACTATCCCCGAAAGTTAAAATCTCTGCCTTATTAATGTCTCTGTTCGGGTCATACATCCTTTTTCGGTAGTGTCTCTTGTCTTCAATTTTTTCAGCAAATAGGTCAATATAGCTCATGTGATACAATTCACCGTGGTCTTCAATGCCATCGACAATGACAGCTTCGGGTATTTTTTGAAACCTGACCAGGATGAACACTGCCAGGCAGCATAAGCCGACAACGTAAAACCCATATTTAAGCCAAATACCTTTTCGTTCTTTCATTGCTAAAATTGAAAATAGAGAAAATCCTGTTCCTCAAATTTACCCAAAAATACAATAAGCAGTAGTGTCAGGATTACCAGGGCCCAGCGCATTAATCTTGGCAAAGCATTGAGGTAATGCCTGATTTTTGATCTTTCCGTGATAAAATCAATAATTACCAGCAGCAGAATGGCCAGCAAACTGATGATCCAGTCAGAGCTGATTCTAAACAAATTTAAATTGCTAAGATCGGCCATATCAAATGAGAAAGTATTCCTGACCAACGCATAAGAATCTCTTATGCCATTAGCCCTGAAAAATATCCAGGCAAAGACGACGAGGTGGAAAGTAACCAGCATATCCAACAGCTTGCCCAGGCCACTTTGTGTATTCAATTTAAAAAGTTTTGATAACCGATTCCTGATTCCCTGAGTCATATAGCCCAAAACCAGGTAGCCACCATGTAGAATTCCCCATACTATGAAGGTCCAGTCGGCACCATGCCAAAGCCCACTGACTACAAAAGTTATGAACAGGTTATAATACCATCTCCACTTGACCACACGGTTTCCTCCCAAAGGAATATACAGATAATCTCTAAACCATGTCGACAATGAAATATGCCATCTGCCCCAAAATTCACGGATGTTGGTAGCAAAATAAGGTCTTCTGAAGTTTTGCATCAAAGAAAACCCCATAATGAGCGCACAACCTATCGCAATATCTGAATAGCCGGAAAAATCGCAGTAAATCTGAAAAGCAAAGAAGTAAGTGGCTACGATATTATGAAAGCCCTGGTACTGATCCACATTGTTGTATACTTCATTGACGTATTCTGCCAGCCTGTCTGCAATGACCAATTTCTTAAAAAACCCCCAAATCATCAACAGTAGCCCTTCCTTAACGCGATGGTAGTCAAATTCAAATTCCTTGTGAAATTGAGGAAGCAGGTGGGAGGATCTTTCGATAGGGCCTGCCACCAGTTGAGGAAAAAATGATACAAACAACGCAAACTTTCCCAAATGGTTTTCGGCTTTGGTTTTCCCATTGTAAACATCGATGGTATAACTTAAAGTCTGGAAGGTATAAAATGAGATACCCACCGGCAATAATAATTTTAAAGTATAAGTGTCGTTGAGTACATTCCAATGCAGGAAACTTTGGTTTAAATAATCAAATATTTTGGAGGCCGACCTGCTGAAAAAATTAAAGTATTTGAACAAAAAAAGCAGGCCCAAATTCGACACCAGGCTCAGGTATAAATACTTTTTCCGGGCAGACTTGTCTGGCAGGGCAGCCATTTTTTTGCCACAAAAGAAATCAACCGCGGTGGAGATTATGATAAGAACAACGTATTCCACCTTCCAGCTCATATAGAAGTAATAGCTCGCCAAAAGCAGCATAAACCATCTGTATTTCGCCGGAAGCGCAAAATACAGTGCAATCACCATGGGAAAAAAGACCAGAAATTCTAAAGAATTAAAAAGCATCTGGGTTACGATTATTTATAAAACCATTCACTATCGGATACCATGACTGGTCAATCAGATGCTGGTTTAATGACTCTTTTCAGGGCGTTAAATTGTGTTCTTGTAAATGATTTAGGTTTTTTACCAAAGGGTTGTACGTAGTACCTTTTAAAAACAGCCCAGTAACTTTTAACAGCTACCGTAAACCGTTTAAAAGTGTTGGCACCCTTAAATGCAGGACATTGAAAAAATACTTCTTTAAATGCCACCCAGGCAATATTTATATAGGGGAAATTACCCGCCATCCTGGATGCGCCTATTCTACTGGCATATTTCTGAAAGCCCGTGGAAGTGCCTCCAAAATATTTGTGATAACTTACAAATTCAAAATTTTTCACCTTGCCTAAATAAGCCATGGCAGCCACAAAATGCCAGTCCCCGCCTATCACATTTCTAATGGGGATCTTTTGCGCAAATTCCGTCCTCATCATACCATGCCACAGTCCACCCTGCACTACGGTACGATAATACCAGACCAATCTTTGCCAACCTTTTGGTTGCTCCATCGAAAGGTCTTTTTCATAGAAAAGGAATTCATCATTCTCACTCCAGTATTTCAATTGCCCCGACACCAGGCTATATTCCCCGTTATTTTCAAGGTAATCGGCATATTTGAATAGAACCTCCGGTTCCATTCTGTCATCGTCGGCCAGGAACATAAAATATTTACCTGTTGCCTTGGACAGCACAAACTGAAAATTAGCCCAGACGCCTTTGTTGCTGTCCTGTCTGAAAAATTTCACACGATCATCTTGCGCTGCCAGTCGCTGACAAACCTCAGCTGTATTATCCGTGGAACAATTATCTGAAATGATAATCTCCAGATTAGGATAGCCCTGTTTCATTAAGGTCTCAAAGGCATTTAAAATTCTATTGTTACTATTGTACGTGGGCATGCCAATGCTGACAAGAGGCAATGAAGAATCCATGTTACAAATTATTTTTTCACTACTTAAACTTAATCAGAAGTTACCTTGTTTATTATTTTTTGTGCCGCTCTTTCCCCGCTTAGGAAGGATTCATCTGTCCACATATAACCCCATTCCCCATATCGGCCGGCATAACGTATTTCAACATCATCCAAAAACCCATGCACCTTTTCAAGGTTGGCCTTTCGATCCAAATCAAATATCACATTGGCATATGGAATATACATGGCATGTTTAAAGTCAATATCATCATCTTCTCTCAACAAACCGCACCGAATTAAATCTTTAATAACCGGTTCAATCCAGTCGTCGGGGCTACCTGTCATGGGTTTGTATTTATCTGAGAAATAAACCTCAGCCTGAATACTGGAATGCCCTTCGGGAACCGTTCGGGGGGATAAGTTATGCGGGAAACTCAATCTGGTAAATGAAATATCCCTGTCATAGAAATAACTCCAGTGGGCCGGGGTTACATCATCTCTTTTGATACCCACGCTTACGACAACGCATTTGGTACATGCCAGTTGCTGAGAGGCTTCCACCACATCGGCCGGCGCATTGGTAATCATGGGAAGCAGGTCGGGCAGCGGAATAGACGAGACCAGCCCATCATAGCCCACCTCTTTGCCATTGTCAAAATAGATGGTCTTTGACACCGGGTCAATTTTAGTCACCTTGTGATTCAACACAATTTCCGTAAGATCAGGCAGCGGATTGAGGTAGTTTACAAACCCATTATCTGTCGGATACCTGAAATGGCTTATATAATGCACATCCGGCGTGGTGGGAGAAATGGCACCGTAGATCACCTCTTCCAACTTTGGCCGGTATAATCGGGGCCCCAACCAGTCGGTGCTCATATTATCGGCTGTGGTGGTATGGTATCTCAGTCCGTATTCCATCGGAAAATTTTCAGCTATGGTATTCCCGAAGCTTGCTCTGAGCCAATCCGCATAATTATTGATCTCCCCGTATTCATGGTGCATCGCATGTACAAAATCTTTTATACAGTCTACGATCAGCTCTTTGGGTAAATCATGGAGGTTGCACTGTACAGGATGTTTGATCCATATGCCCTTCCAGTAGTTATTTACGACAGTATTAATGGTTTCATACTCCTGGTTAATACTATCGGCCAGAAACTTTTGTACCCTTTCATTTTTTGTAAATGAAACGTGAGGTCCTTCATCAAATACGTAGCCCTCATTGAATTTATACGAAGCCGTGTGCCCCCCATAGTGCTGATTTTTATCATATATGATGGAATCAACACCTTCGTTTTTTAACAAGTTGGCCGCGCCAAAGCCAGCCATTCCAGATCCCAGGATTGTTACTTTTTTCACGTATTTATAATTTATTTTTATCGGTCACATGGAACCTTTGATGCTTGCTATAATCATTCCCTTGCGCCTCCGCTAAAGCTTTAGCGACACGCGGTGTGAGTTTAATAATTATATCAAGCATGTCGGTTTCATCATTAAAGATTAATTTTTATTTGAAAATACCGGGAAACTCACGCGACAAATTATCCCATTTTATATCTTTATCGGATATTACTGGATTGGTAACCGGCAATTCCAAACTAATTATCGGATCATTCCATCTCACTCCGCCCTCTGCCCCAGGCACATATATGTTATCAGATAAATATAACACTTCACAGTTGCTTTCAAGTGTCAAATAACCTGTGGCAAAACCTCTTGGTAATAAAATAGCATGATTCCTGTCTTTCAGGTGGAAGGTATCTCCTTTCAAAAAAGTGTCTGATGCCTTCCTCAAGTCTACAAACAACGCAATAATCTCTCCTTTTACGGCCCTGAACAATTTCGATTCGGCATGGTCTCCAAATTGAAAATGCAAGCCTCGTAAGGTATGCTTTTCTACAGACTCGACGAAGTTTATCTGTTCGATGTGATAATCAGGGAGAAAGTCCTTTTTTTGAAAAGCCTTCAAAAAACTTCCGCGCTCATCAACAAAAGATTTTTGCTGAACCATTTTAACCCCTTCGAAATCTTTGTAATCGATTAGCTCCATTTAATTCACTTTGATAAAATACCCCTTTATCCCTTCCTGCAATGATATTTCAGGTTCAAAATTCAACGTATTCGATGCTTTTTCGAAATCTAATGCCAAATACTTCATTCCCTGATCTCTTTGGCTTATGGCTCCAAATTGGGGCCTTACCTCCTCTCCTGAAATTTTAATCACCTCTCCTACCAACTGTTTGACTGAAATAATTTCCCTGGATCCCAGGTTGAATGTTCCTGTGATATCATTCTCCAGGTTGTCGGCTACCACGCTGGCTATATCCGCCACATGCAGGTACTGTCTAACCTGAATACCACTCGACAATGACAATTCCACTCCTTTTTTAATGGATGCAGCCAGGTAAGGGATCAATCTGTTTTCATTTTCTCCATACCCGTAAATGTTGGGCAGGATAAAATGAAGGTATCTAAAATTAACAGACGACTCATTTTGAATAAACCTGGAAAATACCCTTTTGGATAAGCAATAATCGTTGGGAACCGGATATTCACTTAATAAAACCTTCTCTTCCGTCAATGGCTGCTCAAGCGGATAATTACCGATTTCGAAGTAACTACCAAAGCTTACAAACTTTCCGGCATAGTCGACCTCCCCTAACTGATTCATGATCCGAATCGGTTCAAAAGCATTTACCTCATAAATAATGTTTTTGGGATATTTTTTATTGGATTGCACCCCTGCGCCGGCACAGTAAATTATGGCATCCAATCCCGATAATAATTTAATATCCAGGCTTGTTTCCGGAATTCTATAGTACTTCTGATGATCATTTTCCTCCGAATAATTTCCAAACAAAACCAGTTCATGGGTCAAATCCCGATTTAATTGTTTGATAATAGCCTGGGCTAAAAAAGAGTGTGCGCCTATAATTCCTATTTTCATCGGCTATGGATATTTATGCTATAATGCATACCTAAAATCAAATAACTTTTTCTGCTTGATTAAATCGGCATTGTCTTTAAATTCATCCCAGGCGGTTAACAGTAATAAAGCGCTGGATTGATTCACCAATTCGTTCAGCGACCCTGCGTATTCAATAGGGAAATTGTACTCGTCTGCAAAAGTCTTGTTAGCCAGCGGGTCATAGGCTACCAGATTATTAAATCCACCATCCAGGAGCCTTTGAATAATATCTTTAGTGGGACTTAATCTCACGTCATCTGATCCTTTTTTGAAGGATAACCCCAAAATACCTATGCGTTCGGAGGTATCTAATTCAGATTTCACCTTGCTAACCAGAAAATTCTTAATATCTTCATTCACCTCAAGATTAGCGCTCAACATTTTTGTTTTATATCCATGCGCTTCTGCAATGCTATCAAGGGCCGAAGTATCCTTTGGCAGACAATAACCACCATAGCCACAGCCTGGATAAACATAACCCGACATGGAGGCCGGATTACCAGCCCATCGCTTATCTTCGTGAAGTATCTTAAAGGCCGAAGGAATGTCTATATTTCCAATGTGGTCAGCCACCATTGACATTTCATTGGAATAACTAATCATGGTGGATAAAAGCGTATTCGACAAATATTTTATAAATTCAGCGGTATTGAAAGTTACATAGTGTATAGGGGCATTGAAGGGCTTATAAATCCTGTCCAGAATTTCTTTAGACCTTTCATCTTCCACGCCTATTACCACTCGGTCAGGCTCAATAAAATCTTCCCAGGAATAGCCCTCTCTTAAAAATTCAGGATTGGAAGCCAATCCAACTTGTTGACCCTCTGCCAATTTTTCTTTCACAAACGGAACCACCTGACGGGAAATGGTAGATGGAGGCACCGTTGATTTCACGATGATGGTTTGAAAATTCTTATTTCCAACAGCGAGAATACCCTCAATTGCCTTCAGAAGATAGGTTAAGTCGGCACTTCCGTCAGGTTGACTTGGCGTACCAACACAAACAAATACCGCCTGACTATCATTAATCGCATCATTGAAGTCTGCGTCCAGGATAAAATTTTTACCCAGCTGTTCCGCCAATACTACATCCAAATGAGGTTCGTAAAATGGCACCTCGTGTGCTTTTAGTTTGGCCAGTTTGTTTTCGTCGATATCAATGCCATAAACTTTGAAGCCCTTTTTACTAAAGCCCAGAGCAGTGGTTAACCCAACAAATCCCAAGCCTATAACTGTTATCATACTAATTTTCCGTTAAATATTTTCAAAAAGTTTAAAAATCTCCCGATACCCTCTTCTACGAATATTTCGGGATCATAATTAAGTATTGTTTTTGCCTTATCTATCTTCGGGCATCTCCTGTTGGGATTATCCGTCAGGTATTCACTGTCCGCTGATTTTTCAAATACGATATTTCCTTGATAATCAAATATTTCCTTACCATGTTTAATGAAATATTCAGAGAACTGCCGGACCGATACTTCCGGCTTGTCGATACCAATATTGAATACATCAAATTTATCGTGCAGCAGGGTTTTAAGATATCCCGTTATAGCATCCGCCACATAACAGAAGGTCCTCGTAGGCGTACCATCAGAAAATATCTGCAAATCCCGGTTGTCGATAACAGCCTTTGCAAAATCCGCCGGTAATCTTTTATCGTTAACATTCATTCCCGGGCCATAATTATTAAATGGCCTGGCAATGGTAACAGGCATCTGGTGTTTTTGGTTGAAAATATAGCACAGTGTTTCACCAAACCGTTTGGCTTCATCATAACACGCACGGGGTCCTATGGAAGCCACGTTGCCGCGATAATCCTCAGAAGTAGGAATGAACTCCGGAAATGGGTCCCCATAAATTTCACTACTGGAGAAAAACAGGAATCCCTTGGTATTCCTTTCCACATAATAATCCAGTAATCTTCGCAATCCCCAGATATTTGCATCTACCGTTTCCAAAGGATAAATACGGTAAAAAGTCGGAGAAGCTATAGAAGCGCCGTGAATTATAAAATCAACATCCTCAGTACCTTCAATTTGTGTTATATCATCTTTGATAATGTCAAATTCATATAAACTTATTTTATCCGACGACTGGACCAGCTCATCCAGCCAGTCCTTGGTGCCGGTCAGGAAATTTTCAAGCGCGATTATTTTATTGATTCCCAGCTCATCGGCATATGCCGCCAAGAAATGCATGAAGTAATAGCCTAAAAATCCACCGCATCCGGTAATTAAAATAGAAGTATTTCTGAATTTCTCTTTTTCCTGCGCCGACAACTTCTTAAATATATAAGCGAGGTCCTCGGTTAAGATATAATTTTCAGTCATAAATTTTGGTAAAGCGTTATTTTGGTGAGGTATTATTTAATGATTATCATGCGCGTTATTCCCACGATTTCCAGGGAGCCTTTCCTTTGTTCCACATATCTTCCAATACATTTTTATCTCGCAACGTATCCATCGGATGCCAAAAGCCCTGGTGTCTAAATGCTGACAGCATGCCATCATGTGCCAGTTTTTCCATGGGTTCTTTTTCCCATACCGTTGAATCGCCCGAAATAAAATCTATTACTTTAGGTTCGCAAACGAAAAAACCACCATTTACCCAGGCGGTTTGGTCGCCGTCACTTTTAGGTTTCTCCTTAAAGCTTTCCAAAACATCCTGTCCGGGGTGTAAACTAAAAACCCCAAATCTACCTGGTTGTTGAACAGCTGTTAAAGTTGCGAGTGTATTTTGACTTTTATGAAAATTAATCAATTCCCCCACATCCACATTACTGACGCCGTCTCCATACGTAAAACAAAATGTTTCATCACCTAAATATTCTCTTACCCTTTTCAATCTTCCACCCGTCATCGTACTTTCGCCGGTGTCAATAAGTGTCACTTTCCAGGGTTCGGTTTTATTATTTAATACCTCCAGGGCGTTATTTTTGAGATCGATGGTAACGTCGGTAGCATGCAAAAAGTAGTTGGAAAAATACTCCTTGATGACGTAACCCTTATATCCGCAACAAATAACAAAATCGTTTAGTCCATAAGAGGCATAAATTTTCATGATATGCCATAAAATAGGCTTTCCACCTATTTCAACCATAGGCTTCGGTCTGACGCCACTTTCCTCGCTTATTCTCGTTCCAAAACCACCTGCCAAAATAACAACTTTCATATATATGTTTTTTCTCTAGTTAATGTTAATTAAAGTAATACCTTGGAGTTGACCTGACTGATATTAAAACCCGGTAACACATTTCCCTGGATAAGTCCGTTGCTGTGATATCCATAAGGGTTGCTACCTTGAATCTCCAGAATTATCTGATCCTCAATCCAATCCTGAATAACATCTTTGCTTCTCAAGAACAAGGTCATATAGTAATAGCCAGGTTTGAGATTATTTTCTATTTCAAAATGATATTCCATCTGATCATCTGTGTGGGAGAAATTTTTTCCCAGAAATTTATTGGCACAATGAACGATGCAGCTTTTGTTTCTGTCATTGATATTGACGGCCATATCAATATCACTAAAAAGTGTTTCGCGATCCTGAGTTTGAAGAACCAGTTTAAATTTGATTGTCTCTCCAAAATTGATCGGATAAGTTTCAAATACAATACGGTCAAATTTGATTTGCCCTACAGATTGATGCCTATCCAAATCGCCTAACTTCAATTCCTGTCCTTTTATTGAGTTATTGGTAGTGGCATAATATGCCAGTGCACCATCTATATCGCCCTGGAAACACAGTTTACCATTTTCCAACACCACCCCGGTTTTGCACAAACTCTTGACGGCCGAAAGCTGATGCGACACAAAAAGAATCGTGCGTCCTTCACTGCGTACCTTGGTCATTTTATCAATACACTTTTTCTGAAAAACAGAATCTCCAACGGCCAGCACCTCATCGACTATCAATATTTCAGAATCCAGGTGTGCGGCTACTGCAAAACCCAACCTGACCCGCATACCAGTTGAGTAGCGTTTTATAGGGGTATCAATGTAGGCGGCAATTCCGGAAAACTCTACAATTTCCTCGAGCTTTGCTTTAATTTCACTCTTGGTCATTCCCATAATGGCGCCGTTGAGAAATATATTTTCCAGACCGGTAAGGTCAGGGTGAAATCCGGTGCCTACTTCCAGCAAGCTGGCCACCCGGCCCTTAATTTTAATCTGTCCGGTGGTTGGTGCCGTGACTCTTGATAATAATTTAAGTAAAGTAGATTTTCCTGCACCATTCTTGCCTATAATACCTAAGGCATCGCCTTTGTTAATACTAAAACTTATATCTTTCAAAGACCATACATAGTCACTTTGTCCCTTTTTTGAACGATCATTTTCTGCCCCTACCTTCATAAAAGGATCTTCCTTGCCACGTATCTTCGCCCACCAGCGTTGGACATCATTTTTTAACGACCCCGTGCCAATATCACCAAGCCGGTAAAGTTTTGATAAATTTTCTATCTCAATTATTTTCTCGGACATATCCATTCAATTAATCCCATTCCTAAACACTATCCATAAAGGTCTTTTCAACCCTGTTGAATACCACGATACCTAGCAATAAGGCTATAACGGTAAAAACAAAACTATATATCAAATGATACACGCTAAATGTTCCCGTACCCAAAAAACCATATCTGAATGCTTCTACTACAGGTGTAATCGGATTTAAGGTAACCAATAACCTATATTCTTCTGGCACTTTTGATAGCGGATAGATAACGGGGGTACCATACATTAACAGCTGAACTCCAAAAGCGATTAAAAACCGCATATCTCTGTACTTAGTGGTCAGTGAAGATATCAACAACCCCAATCCCAATCCCAGTCCACCCATTAATAGTACCAGGATAGGTGACAACAACAAATAGATGTTGGGATTTACTTCCGTACTTTCAAATATGACATAATACAATAATGTCACGACAAACAGTAAAAACTGTATTCCTAATTTTATTAACTTGGATATTACAACCGACAAGGGTGCAATTAATCTCGGGAAGTATACCTTTCCAAAAACTTGTGCATTTGTGATGAACGTACTGGAAATCGTAGTGATACAATCTGAAAAATAACTCCAGCAAACCACTCCCGATAGATAAAAGATCATTTTGGGCAAGCCGTCGGTTGATAACCCTGCCACATTACCAAAAATAATCGTGTAGGTGATGGTGGTTAAGATGGGTTGTATAAAAAACCAGGCAGGCCCCAGAATTGTCTGTTTGTAGATGGACACAAAATCCCGACGTACAAACAGGTACAGAAGATCTTTGTATCTCCAAATATCTTCTAATTGCAGGCTCAACATGTTGGACTTTGGTGAAATCACCATGGTCCAGTTAGCATTCTTTGTATTTGCTTTGGTCATTAAATCCTAGGTTGTTAAAAGCCTCAATGTCACTCAATTATCAGCGCCGGACTTAAATTTTAACAAGTTCAACTTTAAAAAATCAAATTTATAAATAGCTGACTAATCTATTTGTATTTTTCTCCGTTTTATTCATTGGAGTAATAAATATTCATATTTTGTATCGTAATCATCAGTAAAAGACAAAATCCACAATTCGGTTTTCGGAATTATACAAAAAGGTCTTAAGCCTATTAAAAAAAAACCTGATTTCAGGGCACCAGAGGGCATAATATACCTTTAAATCTAAATTCACCCGAAAAAAGGAAGTCAGCTAAACTGCCGATATCCGCTCTCCGCTTAATGTAAGATTAACACTAAGTTTCAAGTATTAAGAAAACTGAAGGCTTCCGTTGTTACACATTCTGAAAGAACATCCTAAAAAGGACTCAATTCTAAGGGTTTACATCATAAAACAGTTTTATGATAATACTATTTTATCAGGATCTTATTCCACACTTCACCCCGGTCTAATTGAATTTTCATTAAATATAAGCCGCTTTTAATTTGATCTACCTTTATACGCTTATTAACTAAAGTGGTGGCCTTGAAGAAGGTATCTGATTTTATCAGCCCACCATTTAAATCATATAATTTCAAATCAACCGGGCCCAAATATTCATTTTCCAATTGTACATTCAACTCATTTTCAGCTGGAATGGGATATGTTTTAATCGACTTTTCCAGTTCGTCCTCGATACCTACTGTCAAGGTTACAGCCAATACAAAGGAAGACACATAGGTATTGTTGACGGATTGGCCATCATTGGCCAAAACCGCGAACTCCTGTTGCCCGGTTTTGTTGCCGGCCTTTGGGCTAATTGAAATTTTACCGTTATTATCTACAGATATTTCTGCAAAATCCACTGTTAAAGGGGCAATGCTATAACTGACCGTTTGCGACGTTTCATCAACAGGCACTTCTGCCACTAACACATTTACCTCGGTTGGATCAAAACCTACTGTCAACTCCAGCATGGCTTCCGATAGATTAAATACGGGCGGATCGTTTATCGCGTTGACAGTCACGGTGAAAGGCATCGAAAACGTATTATTTTGGCTACCGCCGTCATTGGCCGTAAGTGTAAAATTCTCAATACCGTTTTTATTTTCAAGTGCTGTAATTGATACCTTACCTGTGGCGTTGTCTACTGAAACGTCGACGATATCGGAACTGTTGGGGCTCACACTATAACTGATACTTTCAGATTGTTCATCAACCGGCACAGCTCCGGGGGTTACGGTTATTTCTTCCGTATTTGTAAAATCTTCATCGACCGTAACCGTATTTCTGGAAATTGTAAAATCGGGACTGTCATTTACCGGGTTGATAGTCACTGTGAAGGTTTGCTGCCCACTGGTTTCGGCAGGGTTGCCATCATCACTTAATGAAATAGTCACTGTAAATGTACCATTGACATTATCTCCCGGCGTAAATGTCAGATGGCCCGCAGCACTAATGTTTGGTGATATGGTATGACTATTGGAAGAAGACACATTCACGATATTAAAGCTCACATTTTGTGTCAGTTCACTGTCTCCGTCATCTATTCCGGTTGCCCAGTTCAGGAATTCCTGAGGTCCGGCATCTTCCGATATGACAACATCAGGTCCCTTGCTAAAAACCGGTGGATTATTTTGTTGCACCACATTGATGTTTATGGTCAGATTATCGGTTCCTACTGCGTTGGTTGCTGTTACATCAAACGAGGCTGACCCTTCCTGACTCTCATTTGGGGTCCAGGAAACAGTTTGAGTACCTGCATTATAAGTCATACCGGCCGGGAGGTTATTCACATTAACAGTAGGCGTTGGTACACCGGTAGCGACAATCTGGTACTGAAAATTACTGCCTATAGTAGCGTTCAGGGTTCCCGGGTTGGTAATTTGCGGAGCAGCCAGCGTGGCCGTTATGGCCTGCTCCCAGACATCCGCCATGCTATCATAGCCCGTTTGGTCAGGATGAATATCATCAGGTAATCCGCCAGGGTAGACGATAGCAGATTCCTGATCCACCAACACCAATTTGTCGCCATTGGCAATTCTCTGATTAACCATAGTTTCAATCTGATTATTTAAATCAGTGGTTTCCGTACCATCAAAAGTACCAAATAAAAATCTGACAATTTTTGCGACAAATACTATTACTTCGGTATTATTGGCCGCCTCATATTGATCTACTTTATCCAGTATTTCTTCTATCTCCGTAACAATACCGGCCAGACTTTGGCCACTGATATCATTGGTACCGATATGTAAAAGGATAACATCCGCCGGGGTATTGGTAAGCCAGTTTTCTCCGTTGATATAGATATTATCGCGTATTTCGTCTGCCCGCCAACTCGGGTGCCCCTCGTGATCCTGGTCAAATCCTCCGTTACCATTCGACTCACTTCCAACAAATTGCAGGCTTGGATAAGTTGTTACCAACTGTTGGTACAGCCTTTTCCTGTAACCTATGTCGGTGCCAGAGGGAAGACTACTTGGTGCAACACCTTGCGTAATCGAGTTTCCCAATGGCATAATTCTTAGCTGAGAGTAGGTCAGAGAAGGGAGAGAAATCAATAAGGCTATTAAAATAATTTTAGCTTTAATTCTTAGGTCCAATTTCAAGTATGGTCTTTTTAAGTTAAAAATGAAATATTGTCCCCCAATTACTCCGACTATCCGCTAAAATGAATTAATTCTTCAGAAGTCTTTCGAGAATGACATCTTTATCAAGTATAACATGGACAAAATAGGTGCCACGCTGTATATCGCCAACGTTTAATTCTTGTCGATATTGTTGTGTATTTTTGACTGTGTCAAATCCTTTAACCATTTTGCCTCTCATATCATAGATCTTCACCGCTACCGCACCAATATAATCGTTCTCCATTCTTAAGGTAACCTGATCTGACCCTGCCGGAATAGGAAAAACAGTCAATGATTTGGCAAACTCGCTGTCTCCGAGGCCATTTGGACCGCTTACGGTAAAAGTAAATGACTGCACAAAAGTATTATTTTGGCTCTGGCCGTCATTGGCGGTAACCGCAAATTCCTGGGTGCCACCGCCACCGGCAGTAGATGGAACAATGGTGACAGTACCGGATGTAGGAGAAATTGTTATATCCGCGAATGTTACCGTTTCAGGGCTAATTGAGTATATTACTGTCTGACCGGATTCATCCGCCGGTACTGCGGCTTCTGTCACTTCTACAAGGACAGGACTAAAATCCGGATCTTCGGTAATATCCGTTTCGGAAAGTGTAAATTCCGGCGCATCATTGATAGCATTGACGGTCAAAGTAAATGTCTGCGTAGCTGTATTATTACTGGCTTGTCCGTCATTGGCGGTTATGGTAAATTCCTGCGTACCATTTGCATTGGCCAGAGCGTTTATGGTAACTAATCCGCTGTTGGCGCTAATAGATACATCGGCGATATCGGTATTATCCGGCGATATGGAATAAGTAACGACTTGCGTATTCTCATCACTGGGTACCGGATCTGGTGTAACTGTTATTTCTATAGTCGCTGTAAAATCTTCGTCATGTGTTTCCGTGTCTGATGATATGGCAAACGTTGGTGCATCATTTTGCGCATTGACAGTAATTGAAAAGTTCACAGGTGTACTTGATTGACTAGGTGAACCGTCATCATCCAGGGTTACTGTAATATTAGCAACGCCATTGGCATTATCATTAGCCGTATAAGTGAGCACTCCCGTGTCACTAATAGCAGGTGCCACAGCAAATAGGCCTACGTTATCATTACTGGTTATATTAAAAGTAACGTTTTGATCTAACTCAGGATCTCCATCATCTATGTTCGTAGCCCACCCGGTAACCGTCTGGGGACCTGCATCTTCATCAACGGTTTGGTTACCTAAGTTATCAAAAGTTGGGGGATCATTCTGTGCTGTTACGGTAATCATGAAGGAATCGTTATCAGATCCCTGACTATTAGTGGCAACTACAGTAACATTGGCTGTGCCAATATCTGCCTGCAGAGGTGTCCAGGTAATCAATCCGGTGTTGGTATTGATACTCATGGCAGCCGGAGAGGTCGTCAAGCTGTAAGTGGGAGCAGGGTCTCCGGTCGCTACTACCTGATAAGAATACTCAGCTCCTACTGAAGCCGTCGTGGGAGGTGAAGAAGTGATACCCGGCGCAACAGGGCAAATGCCAGTGCCAGCCACACCGTTGTTATAATGATTCAGCACTTCGTTCGTAGGGCAACCCAGCTCTGTATCGCAAAGGTTTCTGTTAAATATACCAATATTGTCAATCGCGCCTTCAAAAAAGTTTGAATTTGCCGTGACATCGGAGAATCTAAAATTTCCAATCCTCAACGGTTTGCCAGGTGCGGCGAAACCATTTGAAAAGGATACAGTAGTAAAGTCTTCCTGTACGCCATCAACATAGATTTTGATTCTATTAGCCGTTTCATCATAAGTTCCAACTATCTGATGCCAATTACCATCGTTCAGAGCCGTGCTGCCAACGGTCTCAGATTCTACAGGAACTGCCGCATTATCTCTTACCACAAATTTCGCAAAATTGGTAGTCTGGTCAATACCCAGCCACCACAACATTCCCTGGCCCCCTGGTGTTTCATCATCATTGTTAGTTCTTGAAACAACCACTTTGTTATCAGCCGCTGAAGTACTAAACTTTATCCAGGCCTCAATGGAAAAACTAGCGGCAAAATCAAATTGCGCTGAGGCTGGTACATTAATAAACTGATCAACACCATTAAACTCTAACGCACCACCTATCTGTCCGGTAGTAGCGGTAGGACAGTCGGTACAGGTCCCATCATTGTTATTTGCAAAATCATCAAAAGACGTAGCGCCTGTAGCCTCATCCATTTTGTAGTGGGCTGCTGTTTCACCCGGACAAGATTGAGCAAGTACTGTCTGGCCAAAAAAGAGCATAGCGCTAATGGCAAAAAATGACAGTTTTAAATAAAATATATTGGAACCTGGAGCGTAATTTTTTTTCATTCTATGTAGTATTTATATGAATTTTGAACCAAGATATTAATAACTAATTATTAATTAATGCGATTTTTAGTAAAAATGTAACCGCAATCTTACATTGCAATAAAAAAATCCTAAAATAAAGAGACCTTTCGATCTACAACTGCGCAAATATAACTATTTATATTTTTTTTATAAAGAAATTGCTACATCTTATTTATTTTGAGAGAAATAGTATTTGTACCATTCCACGAATTGTTTAACCCCTTCTTTCACTGAAACGGAAGGAATATAGCCTGTACTATTCTTTAAATTATCAACATCGGCATACGTGGTATTGACATCCCCGGGTTGAAGCGGCAAATAATTGATTTTTGCCTTTTTACCGATAGCTTCTTCAATAGCTTCAATAAAATCCATTAATTTTACAGGCTTATTGTTGCCAATATTGTACAGGACGTAAGGTGCCTGGCTATGGTTGGTTGGCAAGTTTGATTTTTCTACACCTTCCGGAATTTTTGTAAATGTTTTTATAATTCCATCCACTATATCGTCCACGTAAGTAAAATCCCTTTTCATGTCCCCATGGTTGTATACGTCTATGGGTTTATCCTCGATAATATTTTTGGTGAATTTAAAAAGTGCCATATCCGGTCTTCCCCAGGGTCCGTAAACTGTGAAAAAACGCAGTCCTGTTACAGGTATATGGTAAAGATAGGAATAGCAATGAGCCATCATCTCATTCGATTTTTTCGTCGCTGCATATAGAGAAACAGGATGTTCTGTGGCATGTGATTCCTTAAAGGGAATCTCTGAATTCAGCCCATATACTGAGGAACTGGAGGCAAACACTAAATGTTTTACATTGAAATTCCGGCAACCTTCCAGGATATTCAGAAATCCCAGAATATTGCTTTCGATATACACATCCGGGTTTTCAATGGAATAGCGTACGCCTGCCTGGGCCGCCAGGTGTACTACGTAATCAAAGCGTTCGCTTTCGAATATCTGATGGATTATTTCTTTTTCTTCCAGGTTTAAGTGCACAAAGCTCAGGTTATCATTCGCTTTGATTACTTTACCATAGGCTATCTGATCTCTTGGTATTCCCTGTTGTTGCAATCGCTCATATTTCAGCTCCTTGTCGTAGTATTCATTGATATTATCCAACCCGAATATGCTGTGCCCTTGTTTCTTAAGCGCCATGACGGTATGCATGCCAATAAAGCCGGCATTTCCGGTAACTAATATTTTGGACATGATTTCCTTTGATTAAAATAGAGCAATTCCATTGAGATCAGGTTTGAGCAATTCCTTGATTTACAAGCTTTTATAAGCTATTTTAGAGATTTTATCTTTAAATACCCCCTTCACATCAAAGAAAAGCGCATTTTTGCCGGTTATGCTATCAAAGTAAGTTTCATCCAACTTCATATAATTTTCATGATTTACCGCCAGTATAACGGCATCGTAATCTTTATCCAACCTCTTTTTAATGGTATAACCATATTCTTCTTTAACTTCGGCACTATCGGCAAACGGATCTGCTACATGTACTTTCACCTGGTAGGAATTCAGCTCATTATAAACGTCAGCCACTTTAGAATTCCTGATATCGGAGACATTTTCTTTGAAGGTGGCACCCATTATCAGTACTTTGGCTCTTTTTAGTGATTTATCATTGGTAATAATATGTTGGACGACGTCTCTGGCTATGAGTTGCCCCATATTATCGTTGATATTTCTTCCGGATAAGATTACCCTGGCATGATAACCCAGTTCGCTGGCTTTATGGGTAAGATAATACGGATCCACGCCAATACAATGCCCTCCGACCAAACCGGGTTTAAAGTTCAAAAAGTTCCATTTGGTTCCTGCCGCTTCCAGTACCTCATACGTGTTAACACCGATTTTATTGAAAATTATTGATAGTTCATTCATCAGTGCGATGTTAACATCCCTTTGGGTGTTTTCTATAATTTTCGCGGCCTCCGCCACCTTAATGGAGGAAGCTGTATGAATTCCGGCCGTAATAATAGACTTGTAGACATCACCTATTACCTTAGCTGAACCTTTATCGCAGCCGGAGACTACCTTAAGGATCTTGGTCAATGTATGCTCCTTGTCGCCTGGGTTTATCCTTTCCGGGGAATATCCTACCTTAAAATCTCTCATAAATTTCAATCCCGACTCCTCTTCCAGTACCGGAACACAATCTTCCTCCGTACATCCGGGATAAACAGTCGATTCAAACACCACATAGTCCCCCTTCTTCAAAACTTTCCCGACGGTACGGCAAGCTGACAAAAGTGGTTTCAAATCTGGCCTTCTATATTCATCTATAGGTGTAGGTACGGCAACAACATAAAAACTGGCTGGCTTGATGTCTTTTAAAGTATGCGTGAATTTAATATTACACCCTTCGAAATCTTCTTTTACCAATTCTTTACTTGGATCGACATGGTTATTCATCATTTCTACCCTTTTAGCATTGATATCAAATCCGATAACCGAGAATTTTCTGGCAAACTCCAGGGCAATCGGCAAGCCAACATATCCCAACCCAACAACACAAATTCGTTTTTTATTATTCAACAAGTCCTTTAACATTTATTCAAATTTTATTAATAATTATTCAAAAAGTCATAAACTTAAACGGCCCGCAAATTAGCCATGATAGTTTAATTGTTCAATTGACAGCATCAGGAAAAGTTACATGCAGAAAAAGAACTATTTACGCTTTTCCTCATAGTAACCATAGCCATAACCATAGTTATTGCTCTGATCCTTAACATCATTGAACAAAATACTTACATTTTTAAGTTTTCCGGTTTCGTAGAGATCCTGAACATTTTTGATCGCTTCCATGGGTGTATAATTCTGTCTGGCCAGGAAAATAGTATGATCAGCAAAATTCATTAAGATGAAAGCGTCAGTTACCAATCCAAGCGGAGCGGTATCAATCAAAATGTAATCATATTCTTTTCGTAAATCACTGATCAGTTCACCCATCTTATTATTCATCAACAGCTCCGACGGATTTGGTGGTACCGGCCCACTGCTGACAATGTCCAGGTATGGTATTTCAGTAGCTTGAATGATTTCGGATTTAAAGGCTGATCCCGCCAGATAGTTACTCAATCCGACGTCATTCTTCAGTCCGAAGTCACCAAATATTTTAGGCCTTCTAAGGTCTGCTCCAATCAGCACTACCTTTTTGCTGGAAAATGCAAATACGGTAGCGAGATTTATAGAGGAAAATGTTTTACCCTCACCACTCACACTGGATGTAATGACAAATGTCTTATGATCAACATCAGAGGTAAAAAAGTTAAGGTTGGATCGAATAGAGCGGAAAGATTCGGCTACTACCGATTTGGGGTTATTATGAACAACCAACATGCCTTTACCCTTTGCATGGCGCCATATTTGGCCCAAGACGGGGATATTGGTATGTTTTTCTATATCTTCTTTTTCTGCGACTTTGTTACTTAGAAAATCTTTCCCTATGATAAAGCCCAGCGGCAGCGTAATACCAAGGAACAGGGCTATCAGATAGTTTCTTTTATCACTTTTTTCAGGCCCCCCAATTGGCATAGGTGGATCTATGACCTGAATATCAGTAGAAGCGGAAGCTTTGGCAACTTCAGCCTCTGCCTTTTTGGTATTATAAAGGATATATAGATTTTCACTAATCAAATTCAATCTTTCAATATTTACCAAAGACTGCTGCGCACCGGGGGCGGAATAGATTTCACTTCGGATCCTGCTGGCACGACCATCCAGCCTGCTCTTGTTTTGTTTCGTGGTAGCCACCAAATTGTTGACACTTTCTGAAATACTGGTTTTCAGTCTTTCCACATTATCCCTTGCCCTTTTGATAAATGGGTTATTGGTATTCTGACCTGTCCCTCGTTCAGCCTGATCAATTTTTTCCTGTTCGGTTACCAGATCGTTAATCAGTTTCCGCAGACCGGCATCCTCAATACCGATTGCCGCCAACCCTGACAGATCATCGAAGTTATAGGAAGAATTAATGGTATTTAATAACTGCTGATAAATGGCCAGCTTACTTTCAAACTGAACACTTTGCGATTCAACGTCATCAAGCCGGTTATACAGCTGTACCGCGCTTTGGCTTAGTTGCGCCGAGCTTTTTCGTCTGATGGTCGTTTTCCTGTTTTCAATCAGGTTAAGAGAATCCGTTATTCGCTTTAACTCCTTAGTAATGAAGCTGATGGTCTTGGTAGCCTGCTCATTTTTCCTCTCCAGCTCATCCTCAATATAAACCTGGATCAGTTTGTTGATAAAATTTATCTCCATTTCAGGGATGGTTCCCAGTAAAGCCAGGTCAATGACAGAACCATCAGGACCAGCCACAACAATCAGTTTATTAGTATATTCCCTGGTAATATAGTCGGGATGCCTGAGAGAAAAGGTAAACTCCTGGTTAATTATTCTGCTGTAATCATAATTTCTTTTTTTAACCGCCCGAAAAGTCAATCCTTTATATTCGACGGTCTGTCCAAATTCATATAGCGTTGATGCACCTGCCTGATCGTCTTTCGCGAAAAATTTGAAATGTCCCTCATCATTGACAATAAACTGAAAGGCCTTACCATAATTTACGACCTCAAAAGCGGAATCAATCTGCATTTCGGCCGGTTCCCACCCGTAGGCCAGCTTGGGACCTATTTCATCTTCTACCGTAAATCTATGTGTGAAATTCAGTTCCTTGATTGTTTTTTTGATAATTGGGTAGGATTTCAAAACATAAGATTCCACCCCTTCGGTAACGATATTGTTTGAAATATCCGTTCCGTACAGGAAGCTGGCTGCTGAATTGGCATCGGTTCGGCTTTTTACCAATATTTTGGATTCAACCCGCCAAACAGGTCTTGTATATTTGTTGGCGAAATAAGCACCGGCAAAAGTGATTAAAAGCACACCGAGGAAAAAATACCAGTTTCTCAGGGCCTTCATCAGGATCTTTCTGATGTCGCCAAAGTTATCCCTTTTGTTAATCAACTTATTATTCACGATACATTTATTTAAAATACTCCAATCAAGGTATTTACTCGTTTATCAACCTATCTACCAACAAGGCAATACTGGCTATTGAGGCCAGCAGGCTTATACTTATGGCTACATTTTGTTGGCTGGTTCTGCCATTAACCGCTTTCAAAGGGTCTACAATGACATGATCGTTCGGTTGTATATAAAAATAGGGATTGCTTAGTATATCTCTGTCTAATACATTCACGTAAAGCACGCGGGCTATATTGTTTTCATAGCGAACTATTTTGATGTTCTTTCTGTCGGCGAAGTCGGTGAAGTCGCCAGCCTGTGCCAAAGCTTCCAAAATATTGATCTTCCCGGTGTAGTTATTAAAAACGCCGGGATTGTTTATCTCTCCCAACACAGTATATTGAAAACTTAATATCTTAATGACCACTTTGGGAGATTCTAAGCCTCCTTGTTGCAGCAAGCTACTGATCTTTTTTTGTGCTTCGTTAATCGTGAGTCCATTTATTTTTACATTACCAATAACCGGTAGCTCAATATTTCCCTGATCGTCAATGGTGAATCCCGATAGCAATGGGTCGCCCCCACCTTCCAGTTGAACCTGTGCCTGGGCAAACCAGTTAAATTCTGCCACTGTTGTTGTAAAAACCTTAATTTGCAAAATATCTTCAGATTTCAATCTATATTCCACATATTTGGTTTGATAGTCTAATTCCATAAAGCGGTCCCCTTGAAGGTATTTACGGTCTTTAACAGGAACGCATGACCAAACACCTATTATAAGGAGTAATAATAGTCCTCTGATTTTCATTTTGAATTTTAAGGGATTGTTAAAAATGTACAAATAAAAACTTCTTTTTTCCAAAAAGCAAATATAAAAACTTTCGTAATACGAACTAATAAAAGATTAAAAATTAACATTAGGCGAATTCATTGATTACTAACTATATGCATTGCCTAATTGCCATATTTCCCCGATCATTTTCAGAAACTCCGCCAGCTCATTTAAGGGAATCATGTTTGGGCCATCGCTCAACGCATTGGCGGGGTCGGGATGGGTTTCAATAAAAAAGCCATCAACTCCTGCTGCCGCTGCCGCACGCGCCAGGTAAGGCGCAAACTCCCTTTGCCCGCCGGAAGTACCTCCGGCACCACCCGGTTGTTGAACACTGTGTGTAACATCAAAGATCACCGGCGAAAACTGTCTCATAACCGGTAAAGATCTCATATCTACCACAAGGTTGTGATAGCCGAATGAAACACCTCTTTCCGTGAGGCATACATTTTCGTTATCTGTATTTCGAATTTTTGCCACAGCATATTGCATGTCCTCAGGAGCCATAAATTGCCCCCTTTTTATATTGACACCTTTACCCGATCTTCCAGCTGCCACCAACAGGTCTGTCTGACGGCACAGGAAGGCTGGAATTTGCAGTACATCTACTACCTCGGCAACCGGATCCACCTGATGCGATTCGTGAACATCCGTGACCAACGGCACCCCGACCTGCCTTTTTACCTCCTCCAAGATCCTCATAGCCTCCTCAAAACCGATACTGCGAAAGGAAGAAGATGAGGTGCGATTTGCTTTGTCAAATGAGGCTTTGAAAATGTAGGAAATACCAAGTTTGCTGGTCATTTCTTTAACGCTATTGGCAATTTCCAAGCATATATCCAACCCTTCGATGGCACAGGGTCCTGCCAATAAGACCAAACGCTCACCACCCAGTTTAATATCTTTGGTAAGTTGAATGGGTGCCAAAAATTTTTGCATAGTTTACTGTCATATTTAGGTACCCAAACTTCTTAATCATTTTTATTAAATCAAAAGCACTTGGATTAATTTTTATTTAATATAATCACAACCTTAAAGGTAACCCCATCGCGGCATCTTATATGGGGTTTTACCAAATACAGGTTATTTGTTAAACCTGGTTTTGTTATTTCATTTTAAGTCATATATTAGAAAGAGGAAAGCTGATAAGCCATTACCCCAAACCCTTAAAAACAGCAATGAAAAATATCCTTTTAAGTCTTTTGACATCACTCCTCACCATATCCCTGGTGCTGATCCTAAATTTGAATTTTGGTGCCATACCGCCGTTAGGCAAACTTTTTGATCCTTTTGGAGGATTCTGGGCCAACGCAAAATCCAAAGCCAGCTACCAAAAAGATAATTTGCAGATAGAAGGATTGGAAGGCAAAGTTACTGTCGTTTACGACAGCCTTCTTATTCCGCATATTTTTGCCGACAATGACCACGACCTTTATTTTGCCCAGGGTTATGTTACCGCGTTGCACCGGTTATGGCAAATGGAGTTCCAAACACATTTTGCCGCGGGAAGGTTATCAGAAATCTTTGGGGAAATTCCCCAGGTTTTAAGGCTGGACAGACTGCACCGAAGACTTGGCTTGCCGTATGGAGCGAGTAATTCGTTGCAGATGGTAGAAGAAAATCCCGTTTCAAAAGCCGCTATCCATGCCTATGCTGACGGGGTAAATGCTTACATAAATTCTCTCAGCGATAAAACACTTCCTATCGAATACAAACTTTTTAATTACAAACCGGAAAAATGGACTGCCCTGAAAACCTCCCTCCTGCTTAAATATATGGCAAATAATCTGTCAGGTAGAGATCATGACCTGGAAAGTACCAACACGCTGAATCTTTTCGGAAAAGAAGCGTTTGATCTACTTTTTCCAATCAGGGATAAGGATCTGGACCCGATCATTCCCACCAGTACCAAATGGAATTTTGAAGCTCTAAAAGTAAGCAATGATACCCTGCCAATACCCAGTGACATTACGGCAAAAGTTATCGAAATGCCCGATCCTGACAACGGAAGTAATAACTGGGCAGTGTCGGGAAAAAAGACGGCTAGCGGCAAGCCTATCCTGGCCGGAGATCCGCATTTGGGTTTGAATTTACCTTCTATCTGGTTTGCCGTTCAGTTGCACAGCCCCGACGTAAACGTAATGGGTGCCAGCCTGCCAGGTGCCATGGGGGTAATTATAGGCTTTAATGATTCGATTGCCTGGTCAGTCACCAACAGCCGTCATGACGTGCGCGACTGGTACAAAATAAAGTTCCGTTCACAAGATAAAAGTGAGTATTTCTATGAAGGAGAATGGAGACCCACCAGAAAGGTGATAAACATCATCAACATCAGGGATAAGGCGCCTTACATCGATACGGTAATTTTTACACATCACGGCCCTGTGGTTTACGACGAAAGTTTTATGCCGGATAATGAAAGACAACATTATGCCCTGCGATGGACCGCCCATGACAGGTCAAATGAGGCATACAGTTTTTACCTGCTGAATCGCGCCAGGAACTACGGGGAATTTAATAAGGCCCTGGATTACTTTGTTTGTCCGGCCCAAAACTTCGCCTTTGCAGCCGCAGATGGGGATATTGCCATGCGGATTCAGGGAAAATTTCCATTAAAAAGACAAGGACAGGGTAAATTTTTGATGGATGGCTCTTTGGCACAAAATGACTGGCAAGGTTTCATCCCTGTCGAACACAATGCGCGTATTCTGAACCCCGAAAGAGGCTTTGTGAGTTCAGCCAATCAATTTCCTGTGGACAGCACCTATCCATATTTTGTTTATGATTGTAATTTTGAGCACTACAGAAACAGAAGAATCAATTCCCAGCTCAGCGAGATGGAGGCCATAACACCAAAAAATATGCAGGAATTACAAAGTGATAATTTTAATTTGATTGCTGCGGAAAGCCTCCCCACCCTATTAGCCCACCTCAACAGAGAAAAGCTGGAAGAAAAAGACCTTGCTTACCTGGCTTCGCTGGAATCCTGGAATTTTGGCAACGAGCCCATGCTGGAAGCACCGGCAATTTTTAACCGGTGGTGGTCCAATTTTTTTAATTTATACTGGGACGAGTTCAATAACGACGAGGTACAATTAAGGCGTCCCGGGATCCCACAGACTATTTATCTCATCCGCCACGATTCTGTCCAGACTTATGCTGATCTGAAGGCAACGCCAGAAGTCGAAAATCTGTCAGATATAGCCACTCAGAGCTACACTGCCGCCATTTCCGAATTGGAAAAATGGAAGCGTGAATCAGCGCACGAATTAAATTGGGGTAACTATAAATATACTTCCATTAATCACCTCGTTCCGCAATTATCTGCTTTTAGTGTAAAAGGTGTTATCAACGGTGGCGGCAAACATATCGTCAATGCCACGAGCGAAAGGCACGGGCCTTCGTGGAGAATGGTGGTAGAGCTGGGCGACGAAGTGAAGGCCTGGGGCGTGTATCCGGGAGGACAATCCGGCAATCCCGGAAGTCCTTTTTACAGTAATTTTATTGAAACATGGAGCAAGGGGAAACATTACCCGTTATTGTTTATGAAAAACCCCCGGCAAAAAAGTGAAAGCTTACTATTTGTTCAAACTTTACAAAACCCAACCCTATGAGATTTGCTATTAAAGTGATATTGATTGTTCTCCTCGCTTTCCTGCTACAACAGGTATTGCCCTGGTGGGTCATTGCGCTGGTCTGCTTTTTTGTTACCCTGATAATTAAGTCCTCGGGCTTTATGGATTTTATGGCCGGGTTTTTAGGGATTGGTCTGCTGTGGCTGCTAATGGCCTGGTGGATCGATCATGAAACCAATAGTATTCTGACTACAAAAATCGCCAGGCTATTAGGCGTTGGGCAGGCCTATATTGTTGTATTGGCAACCGGCTTCATTGGTAGCATGGTCGGAGGATTAGCGGCGCTTAGTGGCCATTTCGTCAGAAAATCATTTACATAAAAAACAATTTATCTTTAACATTACCTGAATTTACCGTCATGAATCCTCATGTTGTTCATCAATATTTTAAAAAGGAACTGGAAGAAGGCATCATTATCATACAAGTAGACCCTACCAGCTTGAAGGGGGTGGAGCTGCTAGTTAGCAAAAATGGAGCAATGCAAAAAAACAAGCGGGATTTTGATGACGATATCTATGAAGACCTGGCAGCTGACAATTTTATGGAAGCCAGCCCGCTGGAGTTCAACCTTTATTTGAAGGGACTAACCGGAATTAAGTAATACCACCCAGTGTTGCCACTGCATTTAACAGCAGATTAGCACCATTTTCGATGTCTTCAGGCGAACTGTACTCATTTTCATTATGGCTGATCCCGTCTTTGCTGGGTATGAAAATCATGGCGGCAGGGCAAATGGAGGCCATCATTTGTGCGTCATGCCCGGCACCGCTTATCATTTTATCAGCGCGATAACCCAGGCTGGCAGCGGTGTTATGTAAAGTAGCAATTAAATGCGGATCAAAATTCACCGGGTCGAACCGCACCAGGTTTTCCTGTTTCGATTTCACTCCTTCCCGTTGACAGACAGAAAATAAATACTTTTCCAACTTGTTTTGAGCTTCGGCGAGCTCCGTGGCGTCGGGGTGACGAAGGTCAACCGTAAAAACCGCTTTTCCCGGAACCACGTTAATGAGATTCGGATAAAAACTTAAACTTCCCAATGTTCCTACCAAATGGCTGGTCTCACCAGTCAATTTGCGCAAATAGACACCCATTTCCGACGCTACATAACCGGCATCTTTTCTGAGATCTATGGGCGTGGTGCCAGCGTGATTTGCCATGCCGGTTAATGTGAATTGAGTCCAGTTAATTCCCTGCACTTTTTCAACCACACCAATATCAAGCGATTTGTGTTCCAATAAAGGGCCCTGTTCAATGTGCAACTCCAGATAAGCCTTTGGAACAAAGCCTGTCGAATCAAAGTCACCTGAAAAGCCGGCTTTTTTCAATTCGTTTTGAAAAGTCAGTTCATTTCGGCCAACCACCGGGGTATTAAGTACCGCTTCCCTCGTAATTCCACCACTCATGAAAAGACTGCCCATCATATCGGGCGTAAACCTGACTCCCTCTTCGTTGGTAAAATTCACCACCCCAATATTGCTAATGGGTTTTACACCCAGCGATTTGAGCACTGTGATAACTTCCATGGCGGCAATCACACCGAGACTACCATCATAATTACCCCCCCTGGCAACTGTATCCAGGTGAGAGCCCATTAAAATCGTTGATGACAAATCTTTGCTTCCCCAAAACCCAAACATATTGCCAACCGGGTCAATACATACCTCTAAAGACAATGCCTTCATCCATTGCACCAACCATTCTCTGGCCGTCTTGTCGGCGTCTGTCAAGGCCAGCCTGCTCACCCCGCCGCCTTTCAACATGCCGATCTTTGATAATTCAAAGATCTTTTCCATCAACCTTTTTTTATCTATCTTCAAAGTTTTCATTTTGATCAGTTGAAATTCGGGCGCTATAATTTGTAATAATTCTGTTGGGCAAACACAATAATTTGTACCTTAGCAAGCTATCATTAGTTATTTTTAATTTGTAAAGTGTCATGAAGAAATATACACAAATTACCGCTATCATTTTTACCTTTCTGTTATTTTCATTTACATCAGACCAATTACTACCTACCTCTTTAAGAATTACCATCCTAAACGAACTGGGAAATGTAGAGCCAGATGCCAAGGTAACGCTTTACGGAAATAGCGAAGATTATAAAAAGGAAGCAAACCCAGTTGCAGAGGGAAAGATTACCGATAAAAAAGGGCGGGTGACTTTCAAGGGACTTGAACCCAAAGTTTACTTTGTCAACGCAGAAAAAGGCGAAAAAAATAATTACGGCGCCGGCGTGCAAACCGACACGTTGGAGGAAGGAAGAATCAACAAAGTAAATATTATTATTGAGTAATTATCTGTTGCTTTTAGCTTACACATCATGACGCGAAATGATCTGATCGATCACCTGATAGCCTATCAAACACCTTACATGGAAGAGAAAAAGTTCGTCCATGATTTTTTGACTTTATTAAATAATGAAAGGGATTGTTTCAAAAGAACTTTGACCACCGGGCATATTACCGGTTCATCCTGGATCATAAATAAATCAAGGGATAAGGCTTTATTGACACACCATAAAAAATTAAACCGGTGGTTACAGCTGGGAGGGCATGCGGATGGTGAGGAGGATATTTTGGATGTGTCAGCAAGAGAAGCAAAAGAAGAATCCGGCCTGACATCATTAAGACTATTAAGTCATTCAATTTTTGATCTTGATATACATTTAATTCCTACCAATGGCAAGGAAGAGAGCCACTACCATTATGATGTCAGATTTTGTTTTGAAGCTGACGATGCAGAACCCCTGACTGTTTCCGGCGAATCCCGCCAATTGAAATGGATACCCTTTTCCTCGCTGCCATCCTACACCCATCGCAACAAGTCCATTATAAGAATGCTTGAAAAAACACAGGAGGCATTTTCCTGAACACCGCCATCCGTGCCGCAATATCCGATCGTAAAATGTGCGCTGATTTTTCTATGTTTTGGTAATTACAAGGCTATTAAGCTAATCATGCTACCGTCGCATTGCCCAGAATTTTGCGAAATGGTTATCAATTGGAAATAAAAAAACCCTCAAGACAAAAAGAGGGTTTAAGGCCTGTCTAACATTTGAAATATTATGACCTATTAAATATTAAAATAAAATAACACCTGTTTAACATGGTCTGGAATTACGACCGTCCGTATACAAATATGTAGGAATAAAAACTTGGCCCTATTCGAAAAATAATAGTTTACTCTCTCAGGTAAGTTTCCGGACGGTTAATTATCCTCAAAATCAAAACGAGGTTTTGACTTCTGGTAAGGCGTTCAAAAATCTGCCTATCAAACCTGTTATCCCATTGATGGCCTGCAAATATTTAATAAAAATTTGAATAGCAATTAATTAGCCTTTCAAGCTTAAGGTATTAGCTTACCTTTCCGAAAAAACAGATAGCCATGATAAAGCAAGATTATGGCTTCAACAGTGTCATCAAAAGTCTCCATAAAATACAACTACTTATTGCAATACCTCAAAAGCGCGTCTTGGATTTTATGTAAGTAAATCCACCATCCGTAGATGAATAAATAATTTATCTTGTTCAAAAGGCATCAATTCCATCAATCTCTTACCAGGCTGCCGCCGGCATTCGCCAAATTATTTTCGAATAGCCTTTGAAATTAAAAAGTTGTTTATGGCGTTAATAACGTTGTAAGTATATAAATAATTAATTCTAATACCTATTTTTAAGCTTTGGTTGGGCCTGTAACATATTTAGCCGATGAATGTTGATAAAAGAACTATTGCAAAAAACATATTAATCACCATCATCTTTTTAATTCCGATTTACATTTTATTTCACTTTTACTACCTGCGGCCCGTACCAAAAGAAAAAGTTCCATTCTCCGGCCCAATGGCAATCGACATCGCCAAGTTTGAGCAAAAGGCCACGATAGGTGTAAAAGAAGATATTGAAGCCAGGACCGCTTATGAAACCCGGATGTTAATAGATCCGGCATCCGGCCGCATACCTGCTAATATTCGCAAAAAAGAGCTGTTTTTTTCCAGGAGACTCCCCACAAGAGGCGTTTCAAGGTTAAATGCCAGGAGATCAAAAACTTATGAAATCACAGATACGGATTGGATCGCAAACGGCCCTTTTGCCATCGGCGGCAGAACCAGAGCGTTGACATTGGACGTCACTGACGAAAACACAATTCTGGCCGGTGGTACCTCAGGAGGCATGTGGCGATCTGATGACAGTGGTGCCAGCTGGACCAAAGTGACAGCGTCACAAGACCTGCATAGTGTCACCTGTATAGCCCAGGATACCCGTACAGGCAAGGAAAATACCTGGTATTATGGCACAGGAGAACTAAGTGGAAATTCAGCCCGGGGCGGTGGCGGCGCCATATATCGCGGTGATGGAATTTTTAAATCAACGAATGGCGGCATGAGTTGGACGTTGCTGCCATCTACGTCGGGCGGCGAACCCAACAATTTCACCAACACATTTCAATTTGTATGGAATATTGTCACAAATCCTGATAACGACGATGAAGATGAAGTATTAGCAGCGACCTTCGGAGGAATTCAAAGATCAACCGATGGTGGCAATAGCTGGAATTATGTGGTTGGAGAACCCACCAACAACAGTTCCCTGTTTACGGACATAGCTTTGAGTAAAAACGGGGTATTTTATGCTACCATGAGCGAAAGCAGCGGCACCTCGGGTGGTTCGTCTGCATTTAGGGGGATATATCGCTCAACGGATGGGGAAAACTGGACCAATATTATCCCCAACAATTTTCCCCGCAATTTCGACCGAATGGTGATTGGCATCTCTGACGCCAATCCAAATGTAGTTTATTTCCTTGCCTCCAGTGATCCGAACGATTTATGGAAATACACCTATTTGTTTGGTGATGGCACCGGTACCGGAGGACGGTGGAATAATTTAACAGAAAACATTCCTAAGTTTGGAGGCTCAGTGGGTGACTTTGATTCGCAAGGATCGTACAATATGGTTATAAAGGTTCATCCGGAAAATGAAAATATTGTTTTCCTGGGAGGAACAAACCTGTACAGGTCAACAGACGGTTTTGCCACGACGGGAAACACTTCCTGGATTGGCGGTTACAGCACCCTCAATGACATTACCAACTATGTGGGTCATCATCCCGATCAGCACAACCTGCTATTTTTACCCTCCGATCCCGATGTGGTAATTTCCTCTCATGACGGCGGCATCAGTATTTCCAATGATATTATGGCACAGGATGTACGCTGGACCAGTCTCAACAATGGCTACATAACTACACAGTTTTATGCATTAGCTATCAGTGAATCAGCCGAAAACAATATTGTAGTTGGTGGTATGCAAGACAATGGCTCATACATGACATCTTCAACACAGCTCAATGGTGAGTGGGAAAGACTGCTTGGAGGAGACGGCGGCTATGCAGCCGTTGGCCACAATGGCAGCAATGTATATGTCAGCTCTCAAAATGGTCGGATCATCAGGTACTTTAAAAAGGGAGATGAGTTCATATCGGTGGCAAGGGTTGACCCATCCATGGCCGGCCAGGTTCCGGGGCAGGGACTTTTGTTTATCACACCTTTTATCCTGGATCCTCATAATAATAGTAAAATGTATGTGGCCGGCGGCGACCGCATTTGGAGAAACAATAACGTTACCCAAATCCCGGGATCTACCGACTCCACGGCCATCAACTGGTTTGACTTGCCCGATACCAGAATTGGAGCGGGGCAAATCACCAGCCTGGCTATTTCCACTACGCCAAGAAATATTTTATATTATGGCACCTCAACCGGTGCTGTATTTAAAGTATCGGATGCAGATTCCTTTCAACCCAAAAAAGAAAACCTCACCCCGAATGCCGCAATTATGGGAGGCTATGTATCATGCATCGACATAGATCCAACCAATGCCGACAACATACTCGTTGTATTTTCAAACTACAACTTGCAGAGCATCTATCAGTCGGTAGACGGGGGGGGAACTTTTGTGCCTGTTGGCGGCAACCTGGAAGAAAATAGTGATGGCAGCGGTTCCGGCCCATCTGTTAGGTGGGCCAAAATTATACCCAAATTAAATAATGAGTATTTGTACCTGGCAGGTACCAGTACAGGACTATACTCCACCGAAAACCTGGATGGTGAAAATACTATCTGGGCTCAGGAAGGGCCTGATGTTATTGGCAACGTGGTGGTGCCCATGATTCAATACCGCCAGAAAGATGGGATGGTGGCCATTGCAACACACGGAAATGGTGTCTATACCAAAACCTTCGACAACGTACTGGAATTGCCCAGAGAAACCACTGCTGACAATTTCTCTCTTTTACAGAATTTCCCCAACCCCTTCAGTGATTTCACAACCATCCGGTTTAATTTGCCACAACAAAGTGTTGCCAGGATAAAAATCTTTGATAGCCAGGGCAAGCAAGTGAGGGTTTTACTGTTGACAACACAATATGAAGGTGAAAACGAGGTGATTTGGGATGGTAAAGATGGCAATGGTGTTAATGTGTCAAATGGCATTTATTATTATTCCCTGGATTATGGCGTTACCTCCTTCATAGATGAGCCACTCACCAAAAGGATCATCTTAACCCGGTAAGCAGTCATATAGGACACCGGTATCAGACCCCGGATTAAAAAAGCCAGACTAATCATCCGGCTTACCGGAACTTCCCATCAACCGCACAAAAAGCATCGCATCCGGTATTTGGGTAAGAATCACTTTCAGCAGTACCAATAGCGGTACGGACAATATCATTCCGGTTACTCCCCATAAATAACCCCAAAAAACCAATCCTAATATTACTACTACGGTATTAAGCGATAAGCTGGTACCCAATAGTTTTGGTTCCAGAAAGTTTCCAAAAAAGAACTGGATCACTATCAGGCACAAGGCCAACAGCAACAAGGTCGGTATGGTGCTTAATTGAATCAGGCCCAGGAGTATAGGGGGAACGGTGGCGACTATTGAACCGACAGTAGGTATAAAATTGAGTACAAAAGCCAAAAAGCCCCAGAATAATGCGAAATCAATACCAAAAAACCAACATACCAGGCCAAAGCCACAGCCGGTACACAAGCTCATAAAAAATTTGACCTTGATGTAGGTGACAATCGAATTTTTCACCTGTTCAAATCCCTGTAAAATATTCTTCTCTCCGTCATCATCTCCTTCTTCCAGATAGTGTATATACTGTTCGTATTTAAGTATTCCACCCAATAAAATTATCAGGTAAAGGGAAGTCATGACAAATATTCCTGTAAAACTACCCAACACGCCGGCCAGGGTACCCGAAGATTTTATAATCCAATCGGCAGACATCATTTGAGATAAAGCAGATGTGATATCAAGTGCGTTGATCTCAACACCGCTTATTTGCTGAACCCATTCCAAAATGCCCTGTAATTTGACATTAATCTGCGCCAAAAGCTTTTCCTTTTGTTTTACAAGGCTAACACCGGTTTGGTAAATCATTAATCCGATTAAAGCAATCGTGGAAATGGAAGTAAGCGATATCACCACGAGACTAAGTCCAAGGGGCCAGCTTTTTCTTTCAAACCAGGCTAAAACCGGCTGCAGCAATACCGCAAAAAAAATGGCCAGCGCCAGTGGTATGAGCAGGTGAGATAACTCACTTAAAAGAAAAGCTATCAATATGCTAACCATGAATATCAGGATATTCTTAATGGTTTTTAGGTATTTTTCCATTGGTCTCAAAGGTTCAATGATTAATAGGGTAACTTCAGGCTACGGGAAATACCTCAGCCCGGCCGCAACATACGAATAACTAAATATTTAACCAATAAGATAATTTCAAAACCAGGGTACGGTTTTTAACATCAAGGTTTTGAGGCAGGTAGTTATCCGTATAAACGATGAATAAATCTGAAACAGGCTTGAATCGCCATTGGAATCTGGCATTAATATTCAAGTTTTCATTTTGCTCATTGAATTGTATGAAGGTGGTCAAAAAGAGTTGGTCTGTAAATGTAAAATTTATCCTGGGACCTACCAGAAAAAAATCCGCATCTTTAAATGGATCAGGTAGCGAAATATTATTGTAGGTGAGGGTCATTCCAAAGTTTCCAAAAGGCTGATAGCGATAATTTAATTCAGCGCCAATTTCTGTCAAATCTCCATTAAAGAATCCGCCAAAAGAAGAAAACACACTATAATTAAATATCTTACGCTGATCTGATTCGTACTCTATGGCTATTCTGTTCCAGCTATATGATTCGCCTGCCTGCAATTCCGGTCCATCTGAGTTGGTGGGGTCGAAAGAATCGGTGAGCAGGACTGTATTTCTTTCTGCCCCTACTTCAATCTCGCTGGTATTGGCAAAATTAATTTCCACATTGGCAAAGAACTCCTTGTCCAAGACTTCAAAGTCGGTATCTGTCGTATAAGCTATACCGATTTCCGGCTCTATGGTGATTATGTGACCATCTTTGGGATAAATAATTGGGCTAATGTTAAAAAGACCTCTGGCAAAACCGGTTCTTGGCACAAACCCGACATCTGTCTGGTAATTTTCGCCTACTAGTGTGTGGAACCAAAAGAGTCCCAGGTTTCGTGTGTTGTATCCCAAAAATGCCCCGTGGGCATAGTTCTCCGTATCCTTCCCGGGGTTTTCGGATCTATGATAAAAGATCTCTCCCTCCCATTTGTTGTTGCTGGTGGCAAAATTATATTCCAATCCCCAAACCCTGTTATATTTACTAATCTCTGAAACCTCCTCTTCTTCCTTAAAATTTACCGATTGCCTGTTGACAAACATCGCGCTTAGATTTGAGCCACCAAATATCTTTCTTTGCACTGTTGCTACTGTATAATTCTGCCCGATAATATCCAGATCATCATCTTTCTTCGTCTGCATATTTAGTAATCCTATGCGCCAGTTTTGGTCGAGTTTTCCGCTTAATCTTGCGCCATATAAGATGGGCGTTTGCACATTATTTCCCGCGGTGTCTTTTGCGATGCCTATTCTCCTGGAAAAAAATGGGCGGGCCCTGGGAAAACCGGCTAAGGCAAATAAGTCGGAATTTTCAAGAAAAAACTGTCTTCGCTCCGGAAAAAATAATTCGAACCGGTCAAGATTGGTAACTTGTTCGTCAACTTCCACCTGCGAAAAGTCGGGATTGAAAGTCAAATCCAGGTTTAGCGCGGCAGTGATGCCAATTTTTGCATCGAAACCCGCTTCAAAAGTGTAGTCGGTAGATTCTCCTTCCTCAAAGTCCTTCCCGGCTCTGGTGGAAATGTAGGGAATAACCGAAACGTTTGCACCTGGTTTCGGCGGAAGATCCTCCCATACCATTTTGCCTGAGTAGAGGATATTGTTAGGGCGAAATTGCTGCGGGACCCTGACCCAGGTAGAACGCTCATTGTGCTTAAGGTCATATCTTAAGAAATTGATGTTCCACTGATCATTGTTCTCATTATATCTTAATGTTTTAAAAGGTATCGCCATTTCCACGATCCATTTGTCGGGATAATTGGTCACTTCGGAATACCACTTGTTATCCCAGTCTGTCGAGACATCCTGTCGTTCTGAAAATAAGCCTTCCCTTTGAATTCCAAGCGGGGAGATACCAAAAGTAAATCCATTGGTGAGATCGTTGTAGGTGTCTACATACAGATTGAAACTCTCGGTACTTTGAAATTGATAATCTCTTTTCAGGGAGGCCACAATATAATCTTGCCCCTGATTGTAACAAACAGCTGCCACATACAAAAAATCGTCGTCAAAGACCATCCTGACCTCGGTTTCGGATATAGCCGGCAATGAGTCTGTGGGAAAATTTTGATAAAACCCGCCAATAGGTTCTGCCTCCTGCCAGGCCTTTTCGTCAATCAGCCCGTCGATTTTAATGGGGCCGGCAATTTTTCTCATTGATATCACCGACTCCTCGCGGTGATTTTGTGCAGAGGCTGCCACCAAAGAAAATAATAGTATAAATACAACAAAAACGTTCTTCACCTTAATTGATTGTCATGAAATATTGAGAACCTTCAAGGAATTTTCACCAAATTAAATTATATAAATTTGGATCTTGCGTGGGGGCCACCCTATCTTAGTAAACCATGTCCGGTCAGCATTATTCATATATTACATACCATCAAACGGAGCTTTACTTTCAAAAGTTTGGCACAGGCAAAAAAGTTTTGCTGGCCTTTCATGGCTACGGCGAAAATAGCAGTGCTTTCAAAAAAATCGGTGAAGTCCTGGCCGAACAATACACCGTCTATAGTTTTGATTTATTTTTTCACGGCAAGAGCAGGTGGCCGTTCGGAAGCAAGGTGCTTACAAAAGCATTTTGGTTAGCCCTCATCCAACACTTTCTGAGTAGTGAAAACATAGATCGGTTTTCTATGGCGGGCTATAGTATGGGCAGCAAATTTCTGCTTACTATTCTGGAGGCCCACGCCGCAAGCATAGAAACCATTTTTTTTATGGCTCCGGATGGTATCGCCACCAATAGATGGTATAAGTTAGCTACCTATCCACTGTTTTTACGGGGAGTTTTCAAATTAACGGTTCGTTTTCCAAAACCGCTTTTTGCCTTTATGCAGCTTATGTTAACACTAAAAATTGTGGATAAAGGGGTTATTAAATTCGCAAGGACTGAAATGAATTCCCAGGCAAAACGAAAAAGGGTTTACGACAGTTGGATCGTGTTCAGGCATTTAAATTTTGACATGGCTGTCATAGCGGGCCTGATTAATAAGTACCAAATACCGATCAAAATGATTTTAGGGAAATACGATAAAATAATGACCCCGGAGGGAATGCAGACGCTATTGAACAAAGTAACCGATCATGAGCTCATCCTCCTGGAAAACGGCCATAATCGTTTACCGGACGCGTTTGCCAGGTATTTGCAAACCCAATAGTCTAATGGCCCTCACTCATTTTCAACACAAACTCCTCCTTCTTTTTATGGGAGATACTTACCTGTTCTCCTCCTTTCATAATAATATATCCACCATTCGATTTAACAAATTTTTCAACTTCCGCCAGGTTAATCAGATAAGACTGATGTACCCTTAGAAAATTGTATTCATTCAGCAGGTTTTCATATTCTTTCAGGTGTTTGCTGACAATTAAGTTTTTTTCCTGCTTCAGATGAAAATTGGTATATGAACCGTTGGCTTCACAAAATATAATGTCCGTAACATTAATAAACTCGAGTCCTTCTGACGTGGCAAGGGTAATTTTGTGTTGCTTTGAGTCTTTATTCTGAATATTGCTTAATAAGTTAATTAACTTTTTGTTTTGGGTTAACGTGTCTTTCTTCTTTTGTACTTTAACCACCGCCGCCTGCAGCTCTTCAACATCGATAGGCTTCAACAAATAGTCAATAGCGCTGAATTTTATAGCCTTTAGTGCATAATGTTCAAAAGCCGTCGTAAATATGACTTCAAAACTAAAATTTTTTGATTGCTCGAGAAGGTCAAAGCCGGTTCCGGTTTGCATTTCAATATCCAGGAACAACAAATCCGGTTTATGGTTGATTATTTTCTCAAGTCCCTCTTCCACTGATTCGGCCACAGCTACTACCTCCACATCTTCGCAGTAATCGTTCACCAGGTTTCTGAGTGATTCCCGGCTGTGAAGTTCATCCTCAACTATTATTATCCGTAACATGATTATTTACAATTAAATTAGATTTTAATTCCCAGGCCGGAATCAGTATCTCCACACGTGTACCACATGGCTGATCCTGATCGTTGTGCAGATCGATCACCGTTACCAGGGTTTTATTATGTTTATTTTTATTAATTAGCTCCAGTCTGCAGGCGGTTACTGACATGCCCCTGGATTGCGGAGCCTGCCCGGTTTTACAACGAATTTCATTGGCCGCCTTTCTGCCAATACCGTTATCCTCCACTCCACACAGAATATATTCACCCCGACGGTTAAATGATATTTTTAAAGCCCCCGCCTCTTTTTTATGTATAAGACCGTGGAGGATTGCATTTTCAACATAGGGTTGAATTAACAAAAACGGTATTTCCTCGGTATGGATATCGATGGTGTCGTCCACGGCGATCTCATATTGAAAAGGATTATTGAACCTTAAAATTTCAAGTTCAATATAATGTTCCAGGAGTTTTATTTCATCTGCGATTGGCACTTCTACATTCACAGAGTTATCCAGTACCTGGCGAATCAGTTTAGAAAATTTCGATAGATACTTTAGCGTTGAAAGCTTATCATTGATGGTAATAAAGTGCTGGATCGAGTTCAGCGAATTAAAAATAAAATGGGGATCCATCTGTGCTCTCAGCATGCGTTTCTCCAATTCCAGGTTAATCTCTTTTATCTGATTGTTCTTAATCTTAATCTGGTCATTTTTATCTCTGAGCAGGCTTTCGGATTTTTGTTTGATCCTGAAGCGGCTATAGGTAATTAAAGAGAGCACCAACAAAAAGATGACGGCGATGACCAGCGTAAGTTTCAGATAGTTATCAGCCCGTTTTTTCTCTTCCAACAACATTATCTCATTTTTCTGATTGTTTATTTGCTCCTCTTTACGAGCCAGGTCATATTTTGCCTGCATCTCTGCAATCTGTCTGGTTTTACGTTCATCAATAATGCTGTCATTTTGAGCGGCATATTGTTGATAATAACTTAAAGCCAACGCAAATTGTTTTTGTTTGTTATATATATTTGAAATTTCTTTTAATGCTTCCCTTTTTCTTTCCCTGATATTCAGCCGGTGAGAGATATCATAGCTTTCTTTAGCGCTGGCCAAGGCCTCACGTAGCCGCCCCTGTGCCACATAAACCTTTGAGATTTGCAATAAACTTTCAATGGTACCATAGTCAAAACCTATTTCCCTTCTTTGCACTAAACACTTTTGGTGATAATACTGTGCCGAATCATAATTTTTAAGTTGCATGAAATTGTTACCAATATCGTTAACAGCATCAGATTCCCGCTGTTTATCGCCGTGTTTATTAAATGACTTGAGCGCAAACTGGAAATATTCGATACCTTTTAAATATGCTCCTTTAGCGGTAAAATTCTTGCCTAGCTGATAATAGCCACGGGGAATGTACCGGTCCAGGCCATGATCCAAAGACACCTGGATTAATTGCATAAAGCACGAATCTGACAGCTTAAACTGTTTGTCAGTAGCATAAGCGATTCCCAACTCATGCAGCGCAAATAACAAATTTCGCTTATCGGGAAGTGAGCGCTTTATTTCCAACGCCTTTTTAAAGTAAGCGATGGCGTTTTTGTGATCGTTCTGAAATTTGTATACCTCGGCAATATTGTTGAGGGAGTTGGCGATTCCTCTTGGATGACCAATGGCTTCTTTTATTTCCAATGATTTCAGAAAATATTCCAGGGCCTTATAGTAATCTGCCTGTATGCCATAAATTACACCGATATCGTTGTATAAATTGGCAATGCCTCTTTTATAGTCCAACCTTTCGGCCAGCTGTAAACCTTCTTTAGCATAGTCAAGCGCGCGGTGCGGGTCATTGTACTGAAGCTCAACGCCAATATCATTTAATAAATTTACTTTTACCGTGTCGCTCGCCTGTTCCATTTGATAGATAAGGCTATCCACTTTGGTTAATTTTTGTGTATAACCCCGATTTATGGATAAAAACAAAATGATCGTAAACAGATAAGTCTTGAAAACACTCATAGTTGTAAGTTTCTTTGGTTTGATGGTTTCCCCAGCATCTGATAAGTTTTATTTACAGGCTCGTAAAACGTAACCTGACATTGCTGATAGTTTTATTAAATACTTATGCCGAAAAAGATATTTCAACCCTGGTACCCAGCGGCTGATTATCCTGTGAATAGAGGTCTTCAGTCTTCAATTGAATGGTATTGTTTAGTGACTTGCTCATCAACTTTATACGCTCTTTAGTGCTAAAGTTTTTGTGCTTTAAAAAATTCAAGCCTTTTTCGTTGGCTTTTTGCGACCCCTTGATTCTGCCAATACCATTATCGGAAATAACATATTTCAACAACCCATTATTTTTTGAAATATGAACAGAGACCAGCCCATTGCGACGTTTATTGACCAAGCCGTAATTAATTGCTTTTTCGATAAACGGTTGTATCAAAAGAAATGGAACTTTACATGTACGCTGATTAACATGTTTGTCGATCGTTATTTGATAATTAAAACGTTCCTCAAACCTCATCGATTCCAGTTCCAGGTATAAGGACAGTATTTGCAATTCTTCTGCCAGCAAGATGTAATCAACACTGATATTATCGAGTATTTCCCTGATTAATTTACCAAACTTTGACAGGTATTTTAATGCCGACTTTTGATCATCCCTGGTAATGAAGTGTTGCATCGCATTCAAAGAATTAAAAACAAAATGGGGATTCATATGCGATCTCAGGACCTGAAGCCTTAATTCGGCCAATAACCGGGTGGTCTCAATCAGTTTCTCCTGGTTTAATTTATTCTCCTCATCAGCCCTGGCTTTTAAAATCTTATTGGCACACAGAGACGCGATGGCCATCAAAATTCTTAAATGTTGTTGGGTAAAGAAATCTTTCTCCGGGTGCTCCGAATCAATAATGCCTATTACTTCATTGTTGTAAACAATCGGAACGGCAATTTCTGACGATCTCACCTGATCATCTATAATATACCGCTGATCCTTACTGGTATCATTGACAATCTCCGGTTTACCTGTTACAGCTACGGTACCGGTAATTCCTTGCCCAAAAGGAATATCAATCGGCTTATATAGCTCAAAGTTTACAGGGTTTTTAGGACCATATGCAGCTTTTTGCGTCAAAATATTCTTTTCCTTATTAACCAGATATACCACGCAATCCACAAACTTTAACTGCGATATGCAATTCTTTGCCAAATCCCAAAGAATTTCATCGACGGTGTTCTGACCAAATATGGAGGTGGCAAAATACAGTAAGATCCTTTCTACTTCGTCAAAAGTTAATGCGTAGGATTGATATTTACCATTGACATTCATAATGCAAAAATACCCCGAGTGCCTTTCTAATATGCGGATGACAATAAAAACCAGATTATTTGGCTTAAACTTAAACAGAAGGTCACAAAATGTTGCCACCAAGATAACCATTTCATGTTTCATTAGCCCCACCAGGCAGTATTAATTTAGGATAGTTTTTGATTACAATTTATCAAATAAGTGTTTGAATTGATATTAACCTACTTTCAATTGATATACAGACTGGCAAGGCAACCGGGAAAAATATGCCTTTTACCAAAGTGAAAATTCAAAATATAAAAAAAGGCGATGGGGAGCGTAGAAATCTGATGTCAGTGGGAAAAGTGATATATACAATGATTCTAAAAAAACGCTAAATTAATCGAATCAATTATTAACACCAGCCATCTACCCCCCCTGTATCGCCATTGAAGATATACAGGCTATATAGCCTGTAGGTAAGTAATAAGACATCAAAAATGATCAGGATCTATCAATCGGTTATGCGCAAAAGCTAGCGGGTAAAATCTACCCACTAACTTTACAATATTTGTTTCAAAACCTAACAAAACAAATAAGGATTATTCAAATATCACTTTAAGAATGTAATGCTCATTGCTATCAGAAATGTAAAGCGTTTCTGTTTCTTCATCGTAAACCATGCTTGTAAGCGCGTTAAATTGAATATCATCTCCAACACCGGCCTGAACGCCCTTTGTGCCGTTACCCACTATGGTAGTTACCTCTCCGTCAATCGTTGCTCTTCTGATACGCCGGTTTCCCCAATCACCTATGAAAATATACTCCGAGACCGGATCGTAAGCGATACTCGTGGGATCCCAAAACTTCGCTCCGGTACCATTTCCATCCACGTAATCCTTATCTTGCGGTGATCCTGCAAAGGTGCCAACCTCAAAGCTACCACCCGGTACATCAATCTCTCTAATGCATTGATTTTCTTTATCAGCTACCAGCAGATTACCTCCCACAAACAGCATTTCATAAGGATCCTTAAAGCGTGCATTGATGTTTTTTCCATTGCTAAACCCGGCTTCACCTTCGGTACTGCCCGCCGTATAAATTTGGTTATTAACCGATTCGTTGATGTTTACTATTCTTACCCTGTCTCCACCTATCTCACTTACCACCAACATGCCATCTGCATCAAATAAAAGCCGGTTAGGCTGATGCCAAAGCACGGTGAAGTCTAAACCTATATCACCGAATCCTGGTGTGCCGTCACCGGAAACAGTATTTACAGTTTTAATAGCCAGATTACTATTTATTATTCTTCTGATCGCATGGTTGTTTTTGTCAGCAATAAATAAATTGCCATCTGCATCAAATGCCAGGCCCGATGGATTGTTGAACTTGGAAGAAAGTAAAAAGCTATCTTCAAAACCTGATTCACCGGTTACACCAGCATAAACACTTACCGCTCCTTCCGATGTAATTTTGCGGACAGTATGATTTTTTGAATCCGCCACATACAGATTACCTACATCATCAAGTGCAAGTTGTTGAGGACCATTAAATTGAGCATTCGGCCCCTTGCCGTCATTGTCCCCGGGCGTACCATCGCCCGCAAAAATACTCATCACTGGTGTCAACACATATTCAAAATCAGGTCCGTTTACCTCCTCATCGCCAACTTTTACCTTAACCTTACCGGAGCCGGCGCCTTTGGGAACTGTCACCTCCAACAATGTATCGCTGGCGGAAATTATCGATGCCTCCACATCGTTAATAAACACTGTATTTCCGCTAACTTCCTTACTGAATTTGGAGCCTTTTATTGATACTGTGGCATCATATGGGCCGCTTGTAGGGTCTATAGCGTTGATAGCCAATTCCACTTCAACCGGGTCATCGTCTGCCGGTGTCGGAGCCGGATCGTCGCTATCATCAGATTTGCAGGCACCCAAAACAAGCAATGCCAACACAAAATAAAAGTCATATTTAAAAAAGATTTTCATAATTATGGATGTTTAATAAAAATGCTTTGTTCATCCGAGATTGATTTAGCAATATTATTTATAAAAATAATTATATTTTAACCCAACTGGTATGACTATGAACTCAATTGATGTTGGCCGCTTGCGAATTGATATTTGCTAAAGTATCAGGGCACGATTCACTGATTTCAAGGCTCAGGTTCAAATACAATTTATCAAATAAGGGTTTGAGCAGATATTAGCTTGCTTTCAATTGATACATAAGCTCGCAAGGCAACGGGAAAAATGTGCCTTTTACCAAAGTGAAAATTCAAAATATAAAAAAAGGCGATGGGGAGCGTAGAAATCTGATGTCAGTGGGAAAAGTGATATATACGATGATTCTAAAAAAACGCTAAATTAATCGAATCAATTATCAACACCAGCTACGTCTCCCCCGGTCTCTGTATCGCCTTTGAAGGTATACAGGCTTTATAGCCTGAAGGTAAGTATTAAGACATTAAAAAATGATTAGGATCTATCAATCGGTTATGCGCAAAAGCTAGCGGGTAAAATCTACCCGCTAACTTTACAATACTTGTTTCAAAACCTAACAAAACAAATAAGGATTATTCAAATATCACTTTAAGAATGTAATGCTCATTGCTATCAGAAATGTAAAGCGTTTCATTTTGCTCATCGTAAACCATGCTTGTAAGCGCGTTGAATTGAATATCATCTCCGGCACCGGCTTGAACGCCTTTGGTACCATTGCCTACTATGGTAGTTACCTCTCCGTCAATCGTTGTTCTTCTGATACGCCGGTTTCCCCAGTCACCGATGAAAATATGCTCAGAGACGGGATCATAAGCCAAACTGGTAGGATCCCAGAATTTTGCTGCAGTACCTGTTCCGTCTGAATAATCTACCTCCTGGGGAGATCCCACGAAGGTACCAACTTTAAAATTTTCATCAGCCATATCAATATCTCTTACACATTGATTTTCCTTATCTGCTATCAACAGTTGGTCTCCTACACGAAGCATTTCATAGGGATCTTTAAACAGGGCGTTGACTCCTTTGCCATTATTAAACCCGGCCTCGGATTCTTTACTTCCTGCAACAAAAATCTCGTTGTCAATAGGTTGGTCAATATCAATTTTTCTAATCCGGTCACCTCCTATCTCACTTACCAACAACATACCGTCGTTATCAAACATTAATCGGTTGGGTTGGTGATAAAGCACTAAAAAGCCTTCACCTTCCAAACCATACCCTGAGTTACCGTCGTCTCCGGAAACTGTGGTTACCCCAGTGGCTCCTCCAATGATTATTTTTCTTATGACATGGTTGTTTTTATCCGCCACCAATAAATCACCATCTGCATCAAATGCAAGCCCGGAAGGACTCTTAAACTTTGCTGCAAGGGCAAAGTTGTCCAAATAACCGGATTCACCGGACTTACCGGCAAAATCAGTAACCGACCCATCGGGAGTAATTTTTCGGATGACATGATTTTTAGAATCTGCCACGTAAAGATTGCCATTACCATCCAGCGCCAACTGTTGCGGAGCGTTAAATTGCGCATTCTGTCCCTTGCCGTTGTTGTTCCCCGGGGTACCGTCACCGGCAAAAATACTCATCACCGGCGTCAACACATATTCAAAATCTGGTCCTGTTACCTCCTCATCGCCAACTTTTACCTTAACCTTACCGGAGCCGGCGCCTTTGGGAACTGTCACCTCCAACAATGTATCGCTGGCGGAAATTATCGATGCCTCCACATCGTTAATAAACACTGTATTTCCGCTAACTTCCTTACTGAATTTTGAGCCTTTTATTGATACTGTGGCATCGTATGGGCCACTTGTCGGCTCTATGGAGTTGATAGCTAATTCCACCTCAACCGGGTCATCGTCTGCCGGTGTTGGAGCCGGATCGTCGCTATCATCAGATTTGCAGGCACCCAAAACAAGCAGTGCCAACACAAAATAAAAGTTATATTTAAAAAAGATTTTCATAATTATGGATGTTTAATAAAAATGTTTCGTTTATGTGAGATTGATTTAGCAATATTATTTATAAGAATAATTATATTTTAACTCAACTGGTATGGCCGTGAACTCAATTGATATAGGCCGCTTACGAATTGATATTTGCTAAAGTGTCAGGCATGATGCACTGATTTCCGGGCTTACGTTTAACAGATCATGCCGTCAATTTTTATGGAGAGATTTATCGCGGGTAAACCGATAAGAAATTATCCATTGATATTGGGCCCGTGGTAATTGATCAAAGACGTGTGTCAATTGACAAAGTCCGGGATGATATAAGGTCCGGCTTTCAACCACAGGAATATATTTACCATTGGCTCCCTTTTAAAATTTGCTGATTTTTCAAATACTATTGTCATTCTTTTCCATAAATTTGCGCTGAAAATTAAAGGCTGTATAACTCCTGAAGATTTAATCTATGATTCTTTTCTTTAAAAGCTCTTCCGCTAAAATTTATGTAGTCAGTTGCCAGCAAAACCCGGTACCACAAGATGTCAAAAAACTCACGTGGCTATTTGGCAATGCTACGCTCCTGGAAAATTCGTCATTGTCTGGTGGATTTATCGGCCCAAGGCGAGAGATGATTACGCCCTGGAGTACGAATGCCGTCGAAATCACGCAAAACATGGGAATTGATGGCATTGAAAGAATCGAAGAATTTTACAAAGTGGGTGCCGATGCGAAAGCTCATGACCCTATGCTGCAATCCTACTATCCACAATTGGATCAGCAGGTATTTACCATAGACAAACAACCCGATCCCATTCAGTTTATTGAAAATATTGGTGTCTATAACCGGCAGGAAGGGCTGGCGCTGAGTGATGATGAAGTGGAATACCTGGAGGAGGTAAGCAGAAAGCTGGGCAGAAAACTGACCGACAGCGAGGTTTTTGGTTTTTCTCAGGTAAACTCGGAGCATTGCCGGCACAAAATCTTTAATGGAACTTTCATCATTGACGGCGAAGAAAAGCCTGACTCACTTTTTCAACTGATAAAAAAGACCTCTCAGCAAAATCATAACCAATTAGTCTCGGCTTACAAAGACAATGTAGCCTTTACGGAAGGCCCTGTTGCAGAACAGTTTGCCCCCAAATACCAGGATCGGCCCGATTATTTTGAAACCGACACATTCAAGTCAGTCATTTCGCTGAAGGCCGAAACCCACAATTTTCCAACGACGGTAGAACCTTTCAACGGCGCTGCTACCGGGTCGGGTGGGGAAATCAGAGATAGGCTTGCCGGCGGCAAAGGCAGTATTCCACTGGCTGGAACCGCCGTTTACATGACCCCTTATTCGCGCCTGGCCGGGGGAAGGGATTGGGAAAAGAAAACCAGTGCCAGACCATGGCTGTACCAAACACCGATTGAAATTCTTATCAAAGCCTCCAATGGCGCCAGTGATTTCGGCAATAAATTCGGACAGCCCCTGATATGCGGTAGCCTGCTGACCTTTGAACATTTTGAAGATGACAAAAAATATGGTTTCGATAAGGTCATTATGCTGGCCGGAGGTATCGGTTTTGGCAAGTTTGAGGATAGTCTGAAAGCAACCCCGGAAAAAGGTGATAAAATTGTCATTCTTGGCGGGGACAATTATAGGATCGGCATGGGTGGAGGCGCCGTCTCTTCCGTAGCCACAGGAGAATTTGACAATGCTATTGAACTAAATGCGGTACAACGCTCCAATCCCGAAATGCAAAAACGCGTGGCCAATGCCATCCGGGCATTGACCGAAATGTCGAAAAATCCAATTGTGTCCATCCACGATCATGGCGCCGGCGGACATCTCAATTGCTTATCGGAATTGGTAGAAGAAACCGGCGGTGTAATTGATGTGGAAAAATTACCGTTGGGAGACCCGACTTTATCAGATAAAGAAATTATCGGCAATGAATCCCAGGAAAGAATGGGATTGATCGTAAAAGAGGAGGATGTACCGTTGCTGCAAAAAATCGCAGAGCGCGAAAGGGCTCCATGCTATGTGGTGGGTGAGGTCTCCGGCGATCTGCATCTTACTTTTACCGACAACCGCACAGAAAACAACCCTGTCGACTGGCAGTTGGAGCACATGTTTGGCAAACCGCCAAAAACTGTGCTGAACGATCACAAAATTGCTCCGGCTTTCAAGGATGTGAGTTACGATCCACAACACATTCATGACTACATCGAACAGCTGGTACAACTGGAAAGCGTTGCCAGCAAAGACTGGCTTACCAATAAAGTAGACCGCTGCGTATCGGGAAAAGTGGCCAAACAGCAAACGGCCGGGGAGTTACAACTACCGCTTAACAATGTGGCAGTTATGGCCATTGACTTTCGCGGAGACAACGGTATTGCGACATCTATTGGTCACGCACCTGTCAGCGCTTTGATTGACCCCGCTGCAGGCTCCCGTTTATCAATTGCAGAAGCGCTTACCAATATCATCTGGGCACCGCTGGATGGTGGCATCAAAGCCATCTCCCTGAGTGCCAACTGGATGTGGCCTGCTAAAAACCCCGGCGAAGATGCCCGCCTCTATGAAGCAGTTGCCGCTACCAGTGATTTCGCCTGTGCTTTGGGGGTTAATATTCCAACGGGAAAGGACTCACTTTCCATGACACAAAAATATAATGACCACGAAGTGGTTTGTGCGCCCGGTACCGTTATTATTTCTGCCTGCGCACCGGTACAGGGCCTATCAAAAATAGTGGAGCCGGTGTTAAAGCCGCTGGAAACCTCAACCTTAATTTATGTGGACTTTTCACGGGACCAGTTTAAACTTGGAGGCAGTAGTTTTTCCCAGATTCGCAATGAGATCGGTAAAGAGGCACCGACCGTCGTTGACGCCGCTTACTTTGTGCAGGCTTTCAACACCATCCAGGAACTGATCAAAGACGGTTATATTTTATCAGGGCATGATATTTCCGCCGGCGGATTACTCACAACCTTGCTGGAAATGAATTTTCCCAATCAAAAGGGAGGCCTGTCGGTAAACCTGGATGAATTGGGGGATGAGGATATTGTAAAAATATTATTTAGTGAGAAGCCTGGAATTGTTATTCAGGTGGCATCTTACGTGCCCGTAGCAGAAAGGCTACAAGCCTCAGGATTGACCTTCCATGTACTTGGAAGTCCGGTCAAAGACCGCAAGCTTACGGTCCAGAAATCCGGAGCTAACCTTCAATTCGATATTGATAAACTGAGGGATCTTTGGTATAAAACCTCCTATCTGCTGGACTGCGAACAAACCAATGATGGCTTTGCTGCATCAAGATATGATAATTATGGTAAGCAACCGCTTAACTTCACTTTTCCTCAGACATTTGTGGGCAGTTTTGACAGCCTGGAGATCAGCCCTGACCGAAAACACAGCAGCGGTATCAAAGCTGCCATCATAAGAGAGAAGGGTGTTAATGGAGACCGGGAAATGGCCTATGCCATGCACCTGGCCGGATTTGACGTAAAAGACATCCACATGACCGATTTAATCTCCGGCAGGGAAGACCTGCAGGACGTCAATTTTATTGCCTTTGTCGGCGGGTTTTCCAATTCCGATGTATTGGGCTCTGCCAAGGGCTGGGCCGGTGCCTTTCTCTTCAATGAGAAGGCCAAGCAGGCGCTGGATGACTTTTACGCCAGGAAAGACACATTAAGCCTTGGCGTCTGTAACGGTTGTCAGTTGATGATGGAACTGGGGCTTTTGTATCCGCAAATGGAAAACCATCCTACCATGCATCACAACACCTCAGGAAAATTTGAGTGTTCCTTTCTTAATGTAGATGTACCTGAGAATAATTCAGTAATGCTGGGAAGTTTATCCGGCACCCGGTTAGGAATATGGGTAGCACATGGTGAGGGCAGGTTTATTTTGCCTGGCAATGAAAGTGATTATCATATTTCGGCAAAATACAGCTACGACGCTTACCCTGGTAATCCTAACGGATCTGATTTTTCAGTAGCCAGTCTGCACTCTGCAGATGGTAGACACCTGGCTATCATGCCCCATCTGGAACGATCCATATTTCCCTGGAACTGGGCATCTTACGGCGAAGGGAGAAACACAGAGCAGGTTAGTCCCTGGATTGAGGCCTTTATGAATGCCAGAAAATGGGTAAAAGAACATAGCAACATCCAAAAAGTGAGGCTATGATCATTCATCTATTGGCAAAGCGCCAATCACTGCCGGGAATATAGCCCGCAAAAAGTTGCAGAAAATTTTAAAATAAACTATTTAGTTTTTAAAAAAATAATTCTACTTTTGTACTCCCAAAATGAGGGGCAAAAATTGACCCATGGTGTAACTGGCAACACGTCTGGTTTTGGTCCAGAAGAGTCTAGGTTCGAGCCCTAGTGGGTCAACAACATTAATCCCGGCTAAAATCGGGATTAATTTATTTTTAAAGGCGCTTAACTAAGATTAATCTAATTCCTACATATGTCATCTGTCAAACTCTTTTCAGGTACTCATTCACTTTACCTGGCAGAAAAAATTGCGGGTTTTTATGGGAAATCACTGGGACAGCTAACGATTCAAAAGTTTAGTGACGGTGAAATATCACCTAGTTTCAATGAGTCAGTGAGAGGTTGTGATGTTTTTCTAATCCAATCCACCTGCCCACCGGCAGATAACATCATGGAACTACTCCTGATGATCGATGCAGCCAAGAGGGCCAGTGCAGAATATGTTACGGTAGTCGTACCTTACTTTGGTTATGCGCGGCAGGATAGAAAGGATAAACCAAGAGTGTCGATTGCAGCCAAATTAAATGCCAATTTGCTAATGGCTGCCGGCGCCGACCGATTGATGACTTGTGATCTGCATGCCGGTCAAATACAAGGCTTTTTCGATTTTCCGGTGGATCACCTGGACGGGTCAGCAATTTTTGTTCCTTACCTGAAATCGCTCAATTTGGATAACCTGGTATTTGCAGCTCCCGATGTAGGCGGCGTTGGCAGGGCCAGAAGTTATGCCAAAAGGTTTGCCGTTGAAATGGTGGTCTGTGATAAGCACCGAAAAAGAGCCAATGAAATCGCCTCCATGCAGGTTATTGGTGATGTGGAAGGCGCTAACGTCGTACTGGTAGACGATATTGTAGATACGGCCGGCACCATTTGCAGGGCTGCGGAAATACTGATGGAAAAGGGAGCAGCCTCCGTAAGAGCGGTGATAACCCATCCGATTTTATCCGGCGACGCTTATGAGAAAATTAACAATTCAGTATTGGAAGAGCTGGTAGTAACTGACTCCATTCCTTTAAAAAATAGTTCCCCGAAGATGAGGGTGCTTTCCGTCGCTGAATTATTCGCCAAAGCTATCAGGAACATACACGATCACGATTCCATCAGCGCTTTGTTTATATAGCAATCAATAAATCATTAAATTCATAAATCATGAAAACAGTAGAGATTATAGGGTATAAAAGAGCAAATCTCGGGAAAAAAGAATCGAAGCACCTTAGGGAAGTGGGGAATGTCCCCTGTGTCCTGTATGGTGGTGAACAGCAGGTACACTTTCATGCACCCATGATTTTGTTCAGGGAAATCGTCTACACCGGCGATGCGCATATGGTAGAACTTAATATCGAAGGAGAAGTTTACCGCTGTATCCTTCAGGATATTCAGTTTCACCCTGTAAGTGAAATTATATTGCATGCTGATTTTCTTCAGCTACATGCCGGGAAACCTGTTAAAATGGAGATCCCGGTACACTTGGTGGGAAGAGCGCCAGGCGTTGAAAAGGGTGGAACTTTGATGCACAAGAGAAGAAAATTAAGAGTGCAGGCCCTGCCTAAAAATATGCCAGAATTCATTGAAGTAAACATTTCTGAACTGGATTTTAACAAGGCCGTAAAGGTTAGCGAGGTTGAAGAAAATAATTTCACCATCCTGGATGCTCCACAGCTGTCTATTGCGGTTGTCGAGGTACCTAGAGCGCTGAAAGGAAAATCTGAAGAGGAGGAAGAAGAACTGGAAGCTGCTGAAGCAGCTGCCGCCGCCGAGGAAGGTGGAGCACCGGCTGAAGAAGAAGGTAGCGGAGAAGAGTAAAAATTCAATAAAATTCATATACAAAATCCTGCCCTCAAAAGCAGGATTTTTTTATTCTCATTAATTCTGCCTAAAATAGTTATCATGAAATATTTAATTGCAGGCTTAGGCAATATTGGTCCGGAATACGAATTAACCAGGCATAACATTGGTTTTTTAGTACTGGATTTTTTAGCTGGAAAATTTGACGCGGATTTTGAATCCGACAGGCTGGCATTTAAATGTGAGGTAAAACATAAGGGAAGAACCTTTCATTTGATAAAACCTACCACCTATATGAATCTGAGTGGAAAAGCGGTTAACTATTGGATGAAACAACTTAAAATTCCCAAAGAAAATGTGCTGGTGATCACCGATGACGTTTCCCTGCCTTTCGCCAAGTTAAGGATGCGCGCCAAGGGTTCCAGCGCCGGGCATAATGGTTTAAAAGATATTGAAGCGGCCACCGGAGGAAGTAATTTTGCCAGACTGAAATTTGGCATTGGCAATGACTATCCGCAAGGCAGGCAAGTTGATTATGTCTTAAGTAATTTTAGTAAAGGGGAATTCGCCGAGTTGGAAACCCATATCGAAAGGGCGGCTGATATGATCCTTAGCTTCGGCACGATTGGCATTGGTAGAACTATGTCGCAATTTAATAGTTAGTAAAGGTTGTCATGCGGCGTGATCTATCCCTTTAATATCGTCTAATACTTTCTTTTTATTATTTAATTCTTCCTCCAGGTCATAATCGTCCTGCAGCCCTAACCAAAATTTTGCAGAAGTTCCAAAGAATTTTGAGAATCTCAAGGCCGTATCCGCTGTTATCCTCCTTTGCCCCTTGATGATTTGGCTAATTCGTGTTTGAGGGATAAAAGTTTCTTTAGATAACCTGTAGGCGCTAATCTTCATTGGCTTCAAGAATTCTTCCAACAAAATTTCTCCGGGATGAATATTTTTTAATTTGTCCATGGTTAATGGTAATCTAATATCTCAACATTATAAGCATCGTTATTTTGCCAATTGAAAATAATCCTCCATTGACTGTTGATTCTGATACTATAAAATTCTTTCAGATGTCCTTTCAGTTTTTCTAAATGATTAAATGGTGGAATTCGAAGGTCATTAATATCCTGTGCATTGTTGATCATTCTCAATTTTCTTCTTGCATTTTGTTGTATTTCGTTGGGCAGTTTCTTTGACCTGATTCCCTCCCACACTTTTTCGGTTTCTTTATTACCAAAACTTTTAATCATTAAGTAGTGACGTTATAAGATACTAACGTTAAAGATAAGTAAAAAGTTGGGATTATTTAATTTAAACCGTGTTTGGTGTGGCATTTTTTTGTGCTTACTAATTTTGTTTGTGAGCGCTACACTAAGTTTTCACCGGGCAGGCTCTTACTTTTTGGATTGTCAAAAAAGCAAAAACGCTAGAAAATTTATGTTTGAAAGCACACCAATGGCACGCGTTTCCGTTGCACTCAAACGCGCGCCCTATTCAATAAAAAACGGGGGCAAGAAACCATTTCACCTTGGCAACTACAGAATCCCGGAATTTATATCTTTCCAACATCTCTCATAAATGCAAGGATTTGTGAAGGGTACTTTGAAATACCGCACGCGTTACGCTCCGCTAAACGCGCTATCAAAGGTGTTGGGCATAGTTATTTTTCATTCTTTTTGTCAGTCAGAGTAATGGTCAGTCTATTTTTTTGTTGCTTAACTTCAATTTCTTTTCCGATTTCAAATCCGAGTTCTTTCAGCCATTTTCCCTCCAATCGAATTTCGGGAACAGTTATATTTTCCCATTCGCGTGATTGAAATTTTTGATAAACTTTTAATTTTCTAAATCTACTCATTAAATCCATGTTCGTTATTCCGAACACAATATATAAATAATTTACGGATATTCGGTATAGTGAACACGAAAGAATTAAAATATTTTCAAAAATTAGGTGCTAAAATCAAGCAATTGAGAGAAGAAAAGGGTATTGACCAAAAGTCATTTGCTTTCGATTATGAAATTGGAAGAACTCAATTGTATATGATTGAAAATGGTAAAACCAATCCTCGTTTGCTTACTTTGATGAAGATTGCAGATGGATTAGAAATTTCAATTGATGAACTTCTAAGATTCAATTAAGCTAGTTATTTTTCGTTCGGATCATTTGCTAATCCAGTAGTATCAGTTATGTACAAGTTATAGCCTACTTCAGTTCCAGTTTTGTACAAGAAATCAATTGTTTTTTTATTCAGTCCAAAATAAGGTGTTGAGGAATCAGGATTAATATCAATATCTACTACAAATTGGATTCGAGTATCCAAATTAAACCTTTTCTTCAATTGGTTGATTTTATCAATTTTTGTAGTAAAAATTTCAATTAATAGTTCAAAAAAAAATCCAGGTCAATTTCATTTCCTGCATCAATTTGATATTTCCACTGTATGTTAATTTCTTGTACATAGTGTATCTTAATTACGCTCAACGTCCAAATAAGCTCAATGAGCAAACCTGATTATAATAGCTCTAACATAGCTTTCTCCACTGAAATTGGTAGGTAACTAAGTTTGCTCATTGAGCTTATTGTTTGTTATGTGGCTTCTTAATTAAAGTCAATTTTGTTGTAAGGATTATTTATATGTTTCCTCATAATCCCAAGATTATTCCTTAAATAATTGAACAAGTCCATGTGTGATTTAATAACCTCTTTGTCAACTATACAATATTTTTCTTTTTCCTCACCTTTACTTAGGTATTCAATAAGAACCATATTTTCATTGTGGTAGTAAAATATATCACCATGAGTATAAATATTTCTATCTTCAATAAATTGACAAAACAACTTCCGAAACATTTTTCTTGAACTAGAAGAGTTCAATCTTTCTAGATCATGAATACTCTTATCCTTTTTAATTATTTCACTAAGCACATCTCTTTGCTTCATGAAATCCAGTTTCAAAACAGTTTCGTACATCTCTTCATCACGTTTGAAATAATAGACCCTCAAATAATCTAACAAATCGTGATTTAAATTCTCAGCCAACCTGCATGTACTTGAAATCATTTTGGTTATCTCAATAACTTTTTGATTTTGAGAAGGTTCCATAACAAATTTATGCTTTGGTACTTTCCCATTTTTAGGGGCATATACCCCAGAACAATGCTTAATCGCTGTTTTTAATTCATTACCATAGCCATCATCCACCATGGTATAAGAATTAACCATTATCTTAAGAAACTTACTGTCTCGATTCTCTGATGGGAAGCTGAATTGCCTCGGTCCTTTATAAATCATGGATTAAGTATGTATTAATATAAACATAGTACCAAATAGAATATGTTCAACTTTGTTGTAAATTATCTTTACTTCAAATGCCACACAACAATTGGCTATACACCACATTGTTGAACTCATCTTATCATGTTCACTGAATTTAATAGATTTTTAACACAATTCATCGGCACATCAGCTATATACCGATAAACCTACGATTTTACCTAAACTATATCCTAAAAGAAGTTAAATGTTCTTTAGAGCTATCTCATATTCACGGAGGTGCCTGGCCAATGAACATTTTAATGTGCAGTCTTTCGCCCTCACGCCGGGCAGGCTCAAATCGATTTTATTAGCTACTGGTTTTTTATTGTTGCTTTATCCAAATTTCTAAACCAGGTTATTGATAAGACCAAAAATATTTGCTGCACCTAAAACAATTTCGAAAATTATTCCCTGAATTATCTTTTTATTCGGCTTCCCATCTACCCCGATACTAATTAACCTCCCTATTAAAAACCCTATGAAAATCAAAATGCCAACGGTAAATGATGCAATAATCAACTTGGAGGCAATTGTTCCTAACAAAATGATTATTCCGCTAAATAACATAACGGCGCTCATTCCCCTCACCTCATTTAACAAGTTAACTTCATTGTTCAGCTCAATTCCCAAATTCTTTGAAAAGGTTTTTATGGGATTCGTTATTCTGGATATGCCTACCAGAAGTAACATGAGGCCTGAAACAGACAGGATGACGATATTAATTATTCCCATTTTTTAATTGTTTTTGATTTATACAAATGCAAAAATAAGGTGGCCCTGTGACAGCGTTATGTCAGGAGGATTGCTTTTTTCACATACAATTCAAAGTATTGTCATAAGGTCATATTGTAGGAAGCTAATCTTTCGTTCGGCTAAAATGAGTAGGCACTCCACCCACCCAACGAGGTTAAGTCTGATGTTTGCAGCTATCTTTTAAAACTTCTGTTCATATACTAACTTTTAGCATTTTCAACATCCGTTTTGGTTCTTTTATTCTATTTCAAAAACTCATTGGTGATTCTTAGAAATTCAACCTTGTTAGTATCATCAATTGGAATGTGCCCTTTATCAGGGACAATCCACAAATTTGAGGTGGGTAAATTTCTATGCAATTCAAATGCTGCATTTGTTCCCAGCAACTCATCATTATCTCCATGGATGATCAATGTTTTAATATTGATCTGTCTCAAACTTTCCTTTGTAAGCCTAATTTCATAATTCAGCGTTGGATCAAACATAGCTTTAATTTTAGCTTCGTTTTGGAAATGTATTTTCCTTAAATCGGCAATAAACGCTGCGGGAAGGTTCTCAAATCTGAATTGTTCATTTAACGCTTTATTATCCTGTCCGCTATAATTATGTGAAGTGGCAATAAGCACCATGGACTCCAACCTTTGGGGATCCATACTTGCAAGTTGAAGAAGCGTTAGTCCGCCATAGCTTAATCCAATGGATTTAACATTTTTCAGATCGAGATAATCCAACAACGCCGATATGTCGTTAGCCGCCTTTTTTATTGAAAAATTCTTTGTCAGGGGGGACGATTTGCCATGACCTCTCAGATCAATGGCATATACATGATAACTTTTGGCGTATTCTTCAAGATATGCTGCCCAGAATTGCGATGATTGCGTCCATCCGTGAAGAAGTATTAAAGGTTCCCCGGCTCCATATTCTTCATAATACAGACTAACCTCACCAAGCTCAACTATTTCTGTATTTTTGGGGATTTGTGCATAAATATCTCCGAATGTCAGGCTTACAAAGATAAGGAGTAATATCTTTTTCATTTGAATTGCTTTCTAAGGAATGGATGTCAACAACTCGCAATACACCACATCGTGGTAATTATTCCTATCATATCCATCCCAATCTAAAAGTTTTTGAACGAAATTCACAGATATATCGATTCTATAGATATAAATCTCTGTTGTCTTACCTCACTGGGAATAGCATGATAAGTATACTCTAGGTGTAGAATTCCCTCATAGCCGTCGGGTCAACGAGTTTAAACTATACCCTCATATCAGGTCAACGTCTATCGATGCAATCAATAGCGCTTAGTTCCCGATGTTATAATAAAGGTAGCTATCAGGTTTCTTAACGCAATCGGTTAGTTTAAAAAATGATGTCTTTAAAATGTGGAACACGTCAATTAACACTCGAATATCATTTAGGACAATTCCGGTTGCTAACCGGAATTCAAATGCCTTGTTCTGTTTTCAAAACAAATAAAAGGACGTAGAAAATTCTACGCCCAGTATTGTCTTTTTTATTTTGTATTCGATACCCAAATAGGTAAATAACTCTTGCTGTTGCTCAAACTGTTGCTGCTCTCCGGCACGGCAGAGAACTAAATAGCCCTCTCTTTATCATATTCAACTGTTTTCAAACAAACCCCCTAATTACGCTGCCCAAATACCTTTTTCAACAAATCCGTAGTTCTTGCTACAGGATTTTCCCGAATGTTGGCTTCTTCCTCTGCTATCAATAAGAACAATCCGTCAATCGCCTTTTCGGTAGCATAGGCATCCAGGTCGGGGTTTACTTTTTTAACCAGTGGAATTTTGTTATACCTGGTAACCAGGTCGCCATAGTATTTGGTTGCATTCACCTTTTGCAGCGCATTGTGAATGATAGGCTGAAACTTCTGTGTAAGCTGCGTAGAAGTCGTCCTTTTTAGATATTGCGTAGCCGCATCCTGTTCTCCTTTAAGAATACCCCAGGCATCCTCAATCGTCATGGATTTAATGGCTGCCACAAATATGGGTTTGGCCTCTTTGGCAGCCTCTTCTGCCCCGCGGTTAAGGGTTTTTATAAATTTATCCACCTCACCACCCAATCCGATGTCTCTGAGGGTATTCTCTACTTTCTTAGCTTCGGGAGGAAAAGGAATTTTGATCTTTGGGTTTAAAAAATAACCGTCTAGCGCCGATGCTTTGCCAGCGCCCTTGCTGATACCGTTAATCAACGCCTCCTTCAATCCTCGCCCTACCTCTTCTGTAGTCAGCGGGGTGTTCGCCGAGCCCAGTAAATCACCTACTGTTTGCGAAAACTGTTGTTGCGTACAACCAACCAATAAGATGATGCATACCAGCCACCCTTTACCACTTTTAATTTTATCCATGAACGTAAGTTATTTTATCTCAAAATTATTTTTAATCATAAAACGAAAACCTTGCCAGTTTTTGTTTATTCCCTGCGGTTAAAACAGGCAATTTGATTGATAGCATGGTTGTCTGATCATTGTTTCCGCTAAAAATAATGAATTTGAGTGTTAATAATAATCACAAATTACTCAAAGATGGTACGCCAATCCAAAATTCAGACTTATGTTATTAGGTTTGAGGTAAACCGGTGAGGTTTCATTTTCATTGATAAAGGATGCATAGTTAAACGTCGGCTGTATGGTTAAATCAAAGCGGCGGGATAACCGGTAGTCCATTTTATAAAATACGGAGAGGTAGGAAAAATAATTTCTAAGCCCGATGTTTTCACCCTCAAAGTCAGTCCTGGCGCTATTGACCAGGTTCTTGTGAACAGCAATATTCCCCCCCACCGATTGCTCAATGGTTCTGCCTTTAAATAATAAAAGCGCCGCCCCTAGTTGAATACCCAGCTCTTTTCTGTTGAAGTTAACTGTACGATTGTTTTCCGTATACTCAGGCCTTGTAGTAAAACTTAAGCCCTCCGCATCCGAGGGAGTGGTATGGTAACCTGAAATAGTCCTTTCGGTAAAATTAAAAGACTCATTGGCCCACCCATAAATGACACCAAGTGAGAATTCAAGGTTTTGCCGATACCTGAAAGCACCGCCAACGGCAGTTTTATAGCCGATTCTTTCCCCTGAAACCGGGCTGCGATCTTCCAGATTACTTACGATCAAATCATCGGATTTATTGGTTTCCAAATTGTGATAATACATACTGGGAATCGCCATGGCAAACAACTCAAAATTGTTTACGCGCTTAGGAATGACTTTTTCCTCCTGCGAGAAAGGCGCTTCCTGCAATACTGGTCCTAAAACTCCTGTTACTGTTTTTTTGTTACGGTACGGAAGTATCGACAGGTCAGGTTTTTTTAGCATAATCCTACCCACAGATGTCCCCGGCACATAACTTATGCCCTTCCCGGATTTATTGACATCGGCTGGCAATGCATCAGCGACTGGGCCGGCGGAAAACAGATCCGGCTGGCCTTTCTCCAAATTATCGGTCCTGTCAGCCAGTGGTGTCTCATACGCTTTCGCTGCCAGCGGTTCTCGTTTCCTTTCAACCGCCAACGGCTGCTGGTGCTTTTTTTCCAGTTGCGCCGATTGATCTGAGTTCTCAGCGATCTGATCAATACGGTGGGGATTAGGACCAGCTTTTTGAATATCCTGCCCCTCGCTTTCCCTGATAGTTTTTTCACTTTTTTCAGCGATAACATTACCTTGAAACACCGGCGGCCAAAGCAACAAAAATATCGTGGCAGACAAGGATAGTATGACGATCAGCGTCGAAAGTCTTTGATGAAACGCTATTTTTCGATCCCGTTTCAACTCCTGGTGAATATGATCCCAGGCTTCAGTTGGTGGGGACGCTTCAAATTCTTCCAGTTGATTTTTTAAGATTCGATTCAGGTGATTATCATCCATACCTTTCAAATTTAGTGATACCCAGACCTTCGAGCTTTCGCTTTAAATAAGCCTTAGCCCGGCTTAATTGAGATTTTGAGGTGTTTTCGGAAATATCAACCAATTTGGCGATCTCTTTGTGGGTGTAACCCTCGATCACATATAATTGGAAAACAATTTTATACCCATCAGGCATATTATGGATGATTTCCAGCAAACGCTCACTATCTATGTCGCTTAAAATATTTTCATAAACATTACTTTCACAATCAATTTCATAAATATTGTCAAAAGATATTTTATTCTTTCTTCTAAAATGATTTATGGCCGTATTAATCGTCAGGTGTTTCATCCATCGCTCCAGGTATTCGGGCTTCCTGACATTTTTGATATTTTTAAAAATCTTGATGAACGACTCCTGAAATACATCTTCTGCCTCCTCTCTTTTGCCCGTATACCGGATGCAAAGTCCCATAAGCCGGTTTTTATATTTTTCATACAAAAATTTTTGAGCCTTCTCATCATTTCTCTTGCATGCATATATAAGTTCCCGGTTGTTATACATAAAAAAAAGTAAAAAGCCATTAAATGACTTTTTACATTATCTAAGCGTTTGAAAATAGCTTCGCTATTGAAAATTTATAAACACGCTTGCGCTGTCGCAAACCATGGTTCCCTGACAAATTTTGTAAACCAAACTATCGGGGTAATGACCAACCGAATCGGTCGCATAAATCAACTTCAGGTTATCGACCACGGCCGTGCCATTCGAAGGACCTGAAATCAAATGCATTTGCAATGAGTCGGAGGTACAAAAAACATCATTATTTAATACGGCCAGTTCATAAGCCTGACCTTGCCCCAAGCTATCTGATTGTAATACAAAGTAATCGGGATTAGCCCTCAATGAACATGAATTTAAATCTATAAATACAATGGCTTCATAGCACTCATTACCATCACAAACCCGGTAAGTAAATTGATCGGTGCCCGTGGCATTTGCCTGGGTCAATCTGTATTCAAAATGCCAACTAGCGCTATCATTTTGAACTGCTGAAGCCTCTCCAAACTGAGGTTGCTGACTCACAGAAACACTTTGGATCGATAGGTCACATAGTGAATCATTTTCCAGTGCCGGAATAAACAAGCTATCAATTCCGTGAGGAAGGGAAACCCAATCATTTACCAGGATCACAGAACATTGGGTAGTAGTATCAACTACCACGACCTGAACCACTGCATGGCTGACTACTTCCTTATCGATGGAACTAACGCTATAAACAAATTCATCTGCTCCTGAAAAAGAAGTATTAGGTATATATTGAACTTTATCGCCCACCACCGTTGCCTCACCATTGGCCGGCTGACTTGTCAGGGTCAGGGAGGTGCTGTCAATGGGTACCGTATCGCAATCCCAATCATTTTTTAACACATCTATGAGCACGGAATCGCCGATGGTTGTAGCAGCAGAGTCGGCAAACGCGATTAATGTACAGGGCAGGTCAGCAGAGTCGGGACTGACCGTAATCTTGACGGTTTTCACTGCCAACAGCTCATTTTTCTCAGACTTGATTTCAACATTAAAAAAATCCTGTCCTTTGGAAAAAGAACTATTGGGCAAATACTTTAACAAGCCTTTTTCAAAACTTTCAAGTCGTCCCAGGCTTGGTGGCTTGGCAATATTAAGGTTGACTGTTTGCCCACTTTCAATGCCACCTGATATATCTATGATCGCCATAGAACCGGCAGCTAAAAAACTTTCACTATCAAAATCTGTAATTTCTCTATCCGGAAGCTGGTCATCATCCAGGTTATCACACCCCCCGATAATGAACATTGATAAGATCACAGCAACTACGCTAATTTTCATGTTTCGCATCATCATATCTTAAATCATTTTTCTAAAAATTTCCTCATTCAAAAAGCCCAGACAATCAAATGGTCAAATGGGTTGCATCAACAAAAAAATTAATAGGAACTTAGCCGCCGGTTTAACCGGCAATGTTATATATTTGGGCCATCACCAAAGCGCATGACATATCAAAATGAGCCAGGTATTAGCAGAATTGATAAGCATAGGAGATGAGTTACTTTATGGCCAGATCCTGGACACCAACAGTCAGTGGATCAGTGCGGAACTGGATAAAATCGGGGTGAAGGTAGTCAGAAAAACTACCGTTGGTGATGTGGCCTCCGAAATACTTACGGCCTTTGCAGAAGCTGAAAAAAGGGCGGATGCAATCCTGATCACAGGCGGTTTGGGACCTACGAATGATGATTTGACCAAACCTTGTCTGGCAGAATACTTTGACTCGCCTATTTCATTGCATCCCACAGCCTTAAAGGAGTTGACACATCTTTTTGAAAGCCGTGGGTTCACCCTGACTGAAAGGAACAGGGAACAGGCGGAGCTCCCCGATAAATGTACGATGATAAGCAATAGGTTGGGCAGTGCCCCCGGCATGTGGTTTGAAAGGGATAAAAAGGTTTTTGTTTCCATGCCCGGTGTGCCGCATGAAATGAAAGAAATGATGAACAGCCAGGTAATTCCCCGAATAAAGGAATTTTATAATACGCCTACCATCGCCCACAAAATGATCATGACCGCCGGTATTGGCGAATCGTGGCTGGCCGATAAAATAAAAGATTGGGAAAATAACTTACCCTCGCACCTAAAGCTTGCTTATTTGCCCAGTTTAATGAAAGTAAGGCTCCGGCTAACCGGCATGGGTAGTGATAAAACAAAGCTGGAGCAGGAAATGGCAGCAGAGACCGCGAAACTGCTCCCAATGATCGATAAGTTCGTTTACGGATTTGATGGAGAAACGCTGGAATCCGCCATCGGCAGAGAATTGGTAGATCGGCAAATGACCCTTGCCACTGCGGAAAGTTGCACCGGTGGCCACATCGCTCAGACGATTACCAGCATCGCAGGCAGCTCCCGGTATTTTAACGGGGGCCTGGTGCCCTACCAAAACGAAATGAAGGAGCAACTCCTGAACGTCAATGCCACCACACTGGAAAAGCACGGTGCTGTCAGTGAAGAAACGGTCATTGAAATGGCAAATAATGTACGAGAGGTTTTTAATGCCGATATCGGGCTGTCAAGCAGCGGGATTGCCGGTCCGGGTGGCGGCACTAAAGAAAAACCGGTAGGCCTTATATGGATTGCCTATGCCGATGGTCATCAAACCATCACCAAAAAATTACAATTAGGCGATCAGCGCCTGATCAATGTACAAAGAACTACCACAGCCGCGTTGTACCTATTATGGCAAAGTTTAACACAAAAGAATGGAGAAAAATAGCGAATTTGCTATTTTTGCAGTAAACAAACATAAATCTTTAAAGAAAAATATATTCAATGGCACTTGTAGAAATGGTCATGCCCAAAATGGGTGAAAGCATTATGGAAGGAACTATTTTAAGCTGGCTCAAAAAAGTTGGTGATAAAATAGACCAGGATGAGTCTGTCCTGGAGGTAGCTACTGACAAGGTAGATACCGAAATCCCGGCAACTCATGAAGGTATTTTGAAAGAAATTCTGGTTCAGGAAGGCGATGTTGTGGCAGTAGGAAATCCCATTGCCATTATCAGCACAGACGGTGATGACCAAAAGCCGGTGGTAGAAACCAGCAGTCAAACTGCCAGGGTAGAAGCCCAACGTGAACAAGCGCCCAAACCAGCCGCCTCCGAGAGCGGCAACGGCAGTTTAATTCAGCCTTTGGAAGTTCCCGCTGTCGGAAGATTCTATTCGCCACTGGTTTTAAATATTGCCAGGGAGGAAGATATCTCCATGCAGGAGCTTGAGAAAATCCCGGGGACAGGAAAAGAGGGACGAGTTACAAAGAAAGATATACTCGCCTACATAAAACAAAAGGATAGCAGTCCGGCGGTAGAAGAAATGCCAGTCGCTGACAATGGATCCGAATCTCCGGAAGTAGCTGCTCCCAGTGTTGCTGCTATACCCACGCCAGCACCGGAGGTTTCGAAGCCCAAAGTTCATGTATCTGTCAATGCCAATGACGAGATCATTGAAATGGACAGAATGAGAAAAATGATTGCCAGCCGAATGATAGAATCCAAGGGAATTTCAGCCCATGTCACTTCATTTGTGGAAGCCGATGTTACCGAAATTGTCTTTTGGAGAAACCGGGTTAAAAATGAATTCAAAAAGAAGGAAGGCGATAACCTGACCTTTACCCCAATTTTTATAGAGGCGGTCACCAAGGCAATAAAAGACTATCCTATGATTAATGTGTCAGTGGATGGCGACCATATCATCAAAAGGAAAGACATTAACATAGGGATGGCCGTAGCCTTACCAACAGGAAACCTGATTGTACCGGTAATCAAAAATGCTGACCAGTTTAACATCGTGGGTCTGACTAAAAAGGTAAATGATTTTGCCAGAAGGGCCAGGGAGAATAAGTTAACACCTGATGAGCTTTCCGGTGGCACCTACACCATATCTAATGTCGGCTCCTTTGGCAATGTGATGGGCACTCCCATCATCATGCAGCCCCAGGTAGGTATTCTTGCGCTCGGCGCTATCGTCAAAAAACCGGCTGTAGTTGAAACGGCTAATGGCGATGCGATTGCGATCAGACACAAAATGTTCTTATCGCATTCTTATGATCACAGGGTAGTTGATGGCGCATTAGGCGGTATGTTTGTGCGACGGGTGGCCGATTACCTTGAAAGATTCGATACCAGCCGGACTATTTAACAGGATCCGGCGACTTGCCTGGATCAATAATTTAATCACCGGCGGGTATTTCAGCATTGTCAGCGGGATTTAATGCGACCATTTTCCGTACAAAATTCGGTAACGCAAAAGCGGCTTTGTGGATATGCGGATTGTAGTAGTTTAAGCTGTTGGCCTGTACGAATGACGCCACTTTGCCATTATCAAAATCTCTTACGGGATGCTTACCCCCCTTTGAGGAATAGGAAAAACTCCACATGCCGGTGGGATAAGTAGGGATATAGGCCAGATAGCAATGTACATTAGCATCGCCAAAAATCTTCCGGTAACAGGCATAAATCTCCTTAAAAACCTTTTGGTTGAACCTTGGCGACTCACTTTGCGTAACCATGACACCGCAGGGTTTCAGAATTCTGTAAACATCCCTGTAAAATGCTTCGGTGAACAACCCTTCTCCCGGACCAATCGGATCCGTAGAGTCAACGATGACAAGGTCAAAAGACTCATCAACACTTTCCTGAACATATTTTATACCGTCATCAATAATCAGGTTTAGTTTTTGGTGATCTAATTCCGAAGAAATCCCAGGTAAGAAACGTTTGGAGGCCTCTACCACTTTACTGTCAATCTCTACCATGACTACTTCTTCTACATCGTCGTGTTTTAATAATTCTCTTGCTGTTCCGCCATCTCCCCCTCCAATAATTAAAGCTTTTTTAACCTGACCGTGGGTCAGCATTGGCACATGGCTAATCATTTCATGGTAGACATACTCATCTCCCTCGGTACACATCACCAAACCATCCAGCGTAAGCATATTTCCATAAGCAAGCGTTTCGTAAACTTCCACTTTTTGAAAATCCGATTGCTCCTCGTATAATTTCCCATGGTGTTTCAGGGACAGGGCAATATGCTCATCCCGCTCAGTAAACCAGATATCTCTGCTTCTTTTTGGCGTGCCATTCTCAGCACTTTTCTCATCTCTCAAGGCCGCTACGTCATATTCCTGTTTGTTCAGCAGATTCATCTCTCCCCGGCGCATTTCCACCGCGGAGCCGTGACTGGCCTTAAATGCCTTTTTCAAATAATCATAAGACTGCCAGGGATCCACGGTGTCCCCACAGGTAAATAAATCGACTGAAGCATATCCGTATTCGGGCCAGGTGTGGATTGCCAGGTGGCTTTCCTGGATCACCACCACTCCCGATACCCCATATGGAGAAAAGTGATGAAATGTAGTATTGATAACAGTAGCGCCGGCAGTTTTTGCCGCTGCCTCCATGTTCTCCTCTATAAGTACCACGCTATTTAATATTTCCGGCTGGCAATTATAGAATTCCACGATAATATGTCTCCCCAGGGTGCTCATTAGAATATGCCTACATAGCTTTTAGTGATGATAAAATAATGATTTAACGGTTGTAAAAACCCGGCTGCAAAAATGAGGTCATAATTTTATTTTTGCAAAAAATTGTTTAGTTATATTGAGGTTGATAATAGTTATCGACATTGCCCAATCCTCCGGAAGCCTGCTTCCAGGTAGGGAGGTCAAAAAGTATGGCGGCCATACTGCCAGGCGCCATGTTTTGTACCAAATTACCTGTTAAATATTCCGCAAAATAGGTAATCACCGGATTGTGACCAATAATAAATACCCGCTCCCACTGGTCATCAAAACCGTTGACAAGTTCAAGCAAACTTCTTGGAGAAGACTCGTAAAGCTGCTTTTCGAATTTAATCTTGTTGACATCGAAATTTATTTTCTCCGCGATAGTAGTGGCGGTGATCCTGGCCCTGACGGCCGCACTGCAAAAAATTGCATCCGGAAGCAAACTTTTTTTCAATAAATACATTCCTAAATGAGAGGCATCTATAATGCCTTTGTTGGTAAGCATGCGGTCGAAGTCTTTTTGCCCGGGGGTTGACTCCGAAGCCTGTGCATGGCGAATCAAAAGTAGCTGTTTGGTCATTGGGTTTTGGTTTAGAAGGAAAAAAATAAAAAATTATGATGCATTTTCCTATCAATTTCCCGAGTATAATTCATTTTACTCATTGCTTTTTTTCAAAAAAAATATTGATATTTGAGCGAAATACTAAAAAAAAATTAATATGCCTAAAAACCTCGTCATTGTAGAGTCACCGGCCAAGGCAAAAACTATAGAAGGCTACTTAGGGTCCGATTTTAAAGTTACCTCCAGCTACGGTCATGTGAGAGATTTGAAGAAGGGTGACAAAGCCATAGACATTGAGAATGGTTTTAAGCCAACGTATGTGATCTCAAGCGATAAGAAAGATGTCATCAAAGAACTGAAAAAGTTGGTGAAAGAATCAGAAACTGTCTATCTCGCCAGTGATGATGACCGCGAAGGTGAAGCCATTTCATGGCATCTAAAGGAGGTTCTGGACCTCGATGAATCAAAAGCCCGTAGGATCGTTTTTAGGGAAATCACAAAAAATGCTATCAACAATGCCTTGCAAAACCCACGGGGCATTGACCTGGACCTGGTAAATGCACAACAGGCCAGAAGGATATTGGACAGGCTGGTGGGCTTCGAATTGTCACCTATACTATGGAAAAAAATAAAAACCGGTCTATCTGCAGGAAGGGTGCAGTCAGTCGCCGTCAGACTGGTGGTGGAGAGAGAAAGGGATATTGACAAGTTTGAAGTCAAGTCCTCATACAAGGTAGTGGCCCTGTTTTTATTGGATCAGGGTAAGGAGTTGTCGGCAGAGTTACCCAAACGTTTTTCTTCAGAAGAAGAAGCAACGGCTTTTCTTGAAAATTGCATCGGCGCCACGTTTAGCATTAAAAACCTGGAAAAGAAACCGGCAAAAAAATCACCGGCACCGCCGTTCACCACCTCCACTTTACAGCAGGAAGCCAGCAGAAAGCTTGGATATTCCGTAGCTCAAACCATGACACTGGCGCAAAAACTGTACGAGGCCGGTAAAATCTCTTACATGAGAACCGACTCCTTGAATCTTTCTGACTTCGCCATGGCCAGCGCCAGCGCTGAAATCAAGAATGCCTATGGTGATAAGTATGTCAAAACCAGGAAATTCAAAACCAAGTCCAAAGGGGCCCAGGAGGCGCATGAAGCCATCAGACCAACTGATTTTTCAGTCAAAGAGGCAGGCAAAGACCGCAGTGAACAGCGGCTGTATGAGTTGATTTGGAAACGGGCCATTGCTTCGCAAATGGCAGATGCAGCATTGGAAAAAACAATCGCCACCATCGATATATCCACGGTAGATGAAAATTTCATGGCCTCGGGGGAAGTAATCACTTTTGACGGTTTTCTCAAAGTTTACATAGAATCCACTGATGATGAAGGGCAGGACGAGGAAAACAAAGGCATGCTTCCACCACTGTCTATCGGCCAGGTACTGGACCTGGATCATATCAAAGCCCGGCAGGGGTTTTCAAGGCCTCCTGCCAGATTTACAGAAGCCAGCCTGGTAAAACAACTTGAGGAAATGGGGATTGGAAGACCTTCTACCTACGCCCCTACCATTTCTACCATTCAAAAACGGGGATATGTGGAAAAGGAATCCAGACCAGGCAGGGAAAGGGCCTACAAGGAAATTCTCCTTAAAGATGGTAACCTTCAAACTGCGACCAAAGAGGAAACCACCGGGGCCGAGAAAAATAAATTGTTTCCCACCAATACCGCCATGGTAGTTAATGATTTTTTAGTTACTCACTTTCCCGATGTTACCGATTATTCCTTTACAGCTGGTGTTGAAAAGGAATTGGATGATATAGCCGATGGCAATTTTTCCTGGGATAATATGATCGATGATTTTTATGGGAAATTTCACCCGAAGGTTGAAAGTACCGAAAACATAGAAAGATCCCAGGTCGGTTCGTCAAGGGAAATCGGTCTTGATGAAGCCAGCGGTAAAAAAGTGTATGCAAAGCTAGGTAAGTTTGGCCCCTATGTACAAATAGGAGAAAACGATGACGACCCAAAACCCAAATACGCCAGTTTGAGAACCGGCCAGTTTATCGAAAGCATCACCCTTGAGGACGCCCTGGAGCTATTTAAACTCCCCAGGGATATTGGCGAGTTTGAAGGAGAGATGATGATTGCAGCCATTGGTAAATTTGGCCCATATGTCAGGCACAACGGAAAATTCTTCTCCATCGGAAAAGATCAGGATCCACTCAGCATATCTGTCGAAGAGGCCATTGAATTAATCAAAGCCAAGAGAATAGCTGACGCAGAAAAATTCATCAAGGTCTTTGACGAAAACCCTGATGTGCAGGTTCTGAAAGGCAGATATGGTCCTTACATTAAAGTGGGAAGGAAAAATGTAAAGATCCCTAAAGACAAACAGCCTGAGGACCTGACGTTGGAGGAGTGTCTGGAGCTGGCCGAAAAAGCGCCGGCAAAAGGTAAAAGAGCTGCCAGGAAAAAGTAAACCTTAAGAAAATAATAGGGAAATACCTATTAAACCTCTTTGGGAGCCACACTATTATTGATAAAACATAAAAGTCACTTTTTTACCCGGCTGAAAAAAAGTAAATTAGCTTATGGCCAGAAAGAAAATAGTAGTTTTATCAGGTGCCGGTGTAAGTGCTGAAAGCGGCATTGCGACTTTCAGAGACTCCAACGGATTGTGGGAAGGTTATGATGTGATGGAAGTAGCTACCCCTGAAGGCTGGCGAAAAGACCCTGAATTGGTACTGGATTTTTATAACCAACGAAGAAAAAGGGCCCTGGAGGTCATCCCGAACGACGGCCACAAAACACTGGCGGAATTGGAAAATGATTTTGAGATGTCGATCATAACCCAGAACATCGACAATCTCCACGAACGGGCCGGCTCCTCCAGGGTTATCCATTTACATGGTGAGCTTTTTAAGTCAAGAAGTACGCTGGATAGCGGACTCATCTATGATATTGAAGGCTGGGAGTTGAATTTGGGAGATAAATGCGAGAAAGGATCCCAGTTAAGACCGCATGTGGTGTGGTTTGGCGAAATGGTTCCTGCCATGGAGATGGCGGTCAGGGAAGTTACTTCGGCTGATATTTTTATCGTCGTAGGTACTTCTTTACAAGTCTATCCCGCCGCCGGCTTAATTGATTACGTATCCGGGGAAGTTCCTACCTATATTATAGACCCCAAAATGCCTCCGGTCGTACATCGCGATAATCTGTTTCTGGTAGAAGCGCCCGGAGGCGCAGGATTGAAACAGGTTGCCACAGAGCTAAGAAATAAATTCCTGGGCTAAATAAACCTGGGAATTTCCTGGGATTTAACGCTGTGCCTCGAATTGGATCTTTAAGTTTCCCATAAGTGATTTGTTTTTATACAGACCCGGTTGGTCGAAGGCTACAGTGGCTGATAGCTCAAGCAGGTTAGTGAAATTTTAATTAAATTTATCTCATTGATTGTCATTTTCGATGATATATAACAAACTACCCCAACCGGAATTTTTTAAGGATACCGGCCAAATCCCGGAATTCAACGATCACCTGCTATTGACAGAGGAATTAAACAAACAATACCAATACCCGGAACACAAGGTAGGCTTTGGCATTATTTCACTCTTGAAGGGGGAAGGAAAGTTCTATCTGAACAAAAAAAAGGTTGTACTCAATAGTCAGTCACACCTGGTTGTAAACAAGGCCAGTGAGCTGGCAATACAATTGAAGGAAAAAAACTGCGAACCCTCCTTTTTATATTTTCATTCAAAACTACCGGCGATTATCGCAGAAAGCCTTTACCATACCGATGATCAATTACTGGAACGCGGTGAAGACTCCGTGCGCGACTTTTCTTTGCTGGAAAGAGCATATCACACGAGCCCGTCGTTGATCAATGTCTTTCGAAATCTATCGGTTATTGGGAAAAGCTGTGCTTCTTTCCACGCGCTTAAAGCAGATTTGTTAATTAGAGGCCTGCTGGAAAAATTATGCATGGATAACAAACAGGCTGTAAAAGCTTCAAACAACATCCATGCGGTAAAAAAATCCACCAGGAAAGCACTTTATTTAAGAGTGGCTACTACGCGGGAGTGGATGGAAGACAACTATCATCGCCCAATCACCTTGAGCGATATGGCAAAAATCGCCATGATGAATAGTCATCATTTCCTGCGGGTTTTTAAGCAAACCTTTCAGATTACGCCTCATCAATATCTCACCAAAATCAGACTTGGTCACGCCAAACGTTTGTTGGCTGAGAGCAACGAAGGTATTACGGAGATCTGTTCCCTGGTGGGATTTGAAAGTCTGGGCGCCTTCAGCTGGCTGTTCCGGCAATCCTTTCATCTGTCTCCCACACAATACCGGCAACAAATCAGGGCCAGGTCTTATGCTGCGCCCGGCAATAGCCATTAAAATCTCATCAACCAGCACCGGAAAAATCAAAATTCTCAATTTTCAAGAAACAGGTTATCCTACATCTGCTTTTATTTACAGGTATTAATCCATAAAATTTTTAGCTATGAACACATCAGCATTCAGTCAATTTCGATTACGCGTTAACATTAACTCAAAAATTGAAGACATCTATCAGGCATGGGCAACGCCGGCGGGCCTGGAAAAATGGTTCTTACGCAAAGCCCAATTCAAAGATTCACAAGGTACATTACGATATAAAGATGCCCTGCTGCAGGCAGGGGACACTTATGAGTGGTATTGGCACGGTTACTCTGACGAAGTAGTGGAAAGGGGAAAAGTTATTTTAGCCAACCAAAAGGACAAATTTCAGTTTACCTTTTCACTGGGATGCCCGGTAGATATTTCCATTTATAAAGAAGTTGGAGAAACTATCGTGGCCCTGGTGGAAAGCGACTTGCCGGTAGATGACACCAATATTATTAAACATTATGTTGGCGATTCGAGAGGCTGGATTTTCTACCTCACCAACTTAAAATCAGTGCTGGAAGGAGGATTGGATCTTCGAAACAAAAATGAAAACCTGACTGACGTAATTACCGCCTGAGACAGCGTTGTATTTCACCAATTTATATTAAACTAAAGACTAAGATTCGGCCTTCCTGATAATAATCCGGTAAAGTCATAACCTCGCATCGGCTGGTTTTATAGCTTTACCAGCTCCACCCTTCGGTTGGCAGCTCGTCCGATTGGCGTTTTGTTGTCACCGACAGGTTGGGTTTCTCCAAATCCTTTAACGTCAAGCTGCGCATTGGGCACGCCGTATTTGGTAATAAGTATTTCTTTGACAGCTTTCGCTCTTTGTTCAGAAAGGTTTTGGTTATATTCAGCTTCTCCCTGGTTATCGGTATGGCCTTCAATCAGTATTTTTAAACTTTTTTCACTATTTAATAAACCTGCGATTTCCTTTAATAACGGAAAGGACTCAGGTTTCACAATACTCTTGTCCGTATCGAAATAAATACCGTATAACCTGACCTTGCCTTTTGCCTCAATTTCTTTTTCCAGGTAACTTTGATCGAGCGAATATTTCACCTGAAAAGGAACTGACTTCAACTGTCTGCCATAGTCGGAAAAAAACATCCTGACCTGGTAATTTCCTTTTGTCGCAGGGGCTTTGAAAAACAGTTTTCCAGTGGTTTTCTTGCGCAAATATTGATACTCGAGATATCCCCTGTAACTACCCTTTGCCGCATCTGCTTTAAACAAACCAATCCAGGCATTTTGTGGCAGGTCAGGGTGGGCGGTGAAGGCAACTTCAATGTTCTCTTCCGGGTTAAATGCCTCTTTGTTTAATTGAATGGCCACCTTGCTCAGATCAAGTCCTCCCACTCTAAAGGAGACCGCCTTCACAAATTCCCCCGGGTCAGCAGTATAATATCTGATTTCGTAGTTCCCGGCCTGCTCGGGCACTTTAAATTCAAACGAAGGACCAGAGCGAATGTATTTATAATCTTTATAACCCGAATGACTGGATCTTGGTGTCTTTTCATCAAACAAACCGATCCAGGCGCTGGGGTTTGCGGTGGTTTTGTTATTAACTGTAACTTTTAACGTTCCCCCTTCTTTGTATTCCGAGGCGTCCAGTTTTATTTCGATCAAGGTTGGATCGACCTTAACCACTTTAAATGACACGGCCTTGACTTCCTCACCATATTCAGTGGCAAAAACGCGAAATTCGTAGTCACCGGCTTTCGATGGCGCCTTAAAATTTAAATCTGCCTGTAATACCGGCTGCACATATTGATAGGTTTCATAGTTGCTATGACTACCATGAGCTACTTGTTGCTTAAATATACCAATCCAGGACCTGTCCGGTAAAGGCTTATCCGCTTTAAATGTCAAATTAATTACCTCATCCGACTGAAAACTTTTTTTATCAAAATGAAGTTCAACATGGTAATCCTGGGCACTGGCAATAAATATTGGCAGACAAAATAAACTAAAAAAAGCAAGTCTGAACATAAAGGTTAGCGGTTTTGGTCAATTTCCAATAAGGTGGGTATATAGGTTAAATGCTCATCGTTTTTCAATGAGAAACAAAATTAGGTAAAATAATTTAAGTACCTGGAAATTCTATCGGGAAAAAGCCGGGATATGGTCCTCCTGACCACTATAACCAGCTTAAGCACCCAACTTAAAACAGTTCTGGCGAGAGCCAATTGATAACACAAACAAAATTTAATAATATAGCTTTCCTCAACCCTTTTGGGGTAATTCCCGTATTGAGTTTGGCTGGTAATTCTAAATATATTTACCGGAGAATTGCTATATTGATTTTTTATTATGTCGATGAGGCTATAAAATAGTGGCCTATACCTCAATTTTTAAACAAGATCAATGCCTGGAGACAATCAAAATATTGGCCAACTTTTGGAAAAACTGGACCTCCTGCTTAAAAAGCAGGAAGCCTTTCAAAATGAAATTAACCAGTTAAAAAGTGAAATCAACTCCCTGAAGCGTGAAGAATCCCCAATTACCGAAAAGCCACCCACAACCTTTGAAACCAAGGTTGTTGTTAACGCTCCTGAAGTAGCGGCTAAAACCGACACAGGGCAGCCTGATCAAAAGAAACACACCTCAAAGTCCAGGTTTCCGTCTTTCACTATCAAACAAAGTTGGGAAAGATTCATCGGTGAAAACCTGATCAATAAAATAGGTATTATCATCACCGTCATCGGGGCGGGAATAGGTGCGAAGTACTCCATTGAACATCAGTTAATCAGTCCGCTAACCAGGATTATTTTAGGTTACCTGCTAGGTATAGTATTGTTAGGGTTTGGGATTAAGCTAAAGCAAAAATATGAGCATTACAGTGCCGTGCTGGTTAGTGGTGCGATGGCGATTTTGTATTTTATCACCTTTGCCGCCTATGATTTTTATGCACTTATTTCACAAGCGGTAGCTTTCTCCATGATGGTTGTATTCACCGTATTTACAGTCGTCGCGGCCCTTAGCTACAACCGCCAGGTCATTGCCGTGATAGGCTTGGTAGGTAGTTATGCCGTTCCGTTTTTATTGAGTGACGAATCCGGCAATCACATTTTCCTGTTAAGTTATATCTCTTTGATCAACACGGGAATATTGATCATCGCCTTTAAAAAATATTGGAAACCTGTCTTTTATTGCGCATTTGCCTTGACATGGCTCATCTTTTTCACCTGGTATGTCGCTGATTTCAACACCTATGATCACCTCGCTGAAGCGTTGGTATTCGCGACACTTTATTTCCTTATTTTCTATGTGTCATTCCTTTCATACAAACTTATCCGTGAGGAAAAGTATAACAAAGGCGACGTTGTTTTATTATTACTCAACTCCTTCATTTATTTTGGGTTAGGCTACGGCATACTTAACGACCACGATATCGGTAGTCAATTTTTAGGTTTGTTTACACTAGCTAATGCCATCATCCACTTTGCCGTTTGTACCATAGTCTACAGAAAAAAACTGGCAGACCGGAATTTATTTTATCTTATCGCCGGTCTGGTTTTGGTATTTATCACCATTGCCATACCTGTTCAGTTAGATGGAAATTGGGTAACGCTGCTGTGGGCGGGCGAGGCAGCCTTGTTATTTTGGATTGGGAGAGCAAAAGGTGTTGTTATTTATGAACAACTCTCCCACCCCCTGATTCTGCTTGCTTTTGGGAGCCTGTTGCACGACTGGAGTAGCCCTGGTATAAACTTAAAGGATGTCAAGCCTTTCTTCAACATTCAGTTGTTGTCCTCTCTGATTTTTACCGGTGCCTTTGCCAGCATCACCTGGGTGAATTTTCATAAAAAATACAAAAGCCAGACAGATGTGCGCCCTCGTTTTTGGCGTTTATTCAACTTCATCATTCCGGCTATTTTCCTCTTAGCGCTCTATGGATCATTCCTGATTGAAATTACCAATTTCTTTGATAAACAATATTTGCTGTCACTTCGTGAGGGATCTGCTGATAAGCTTGGGTTTGCCAGCTCTTACGTTGATGGAGACATAAGGCGTTTTAAAACCGTTTGGACAATGAATTATACGCTGTTGTTTTTAAGCTTACTGGCTTTCATCAACATTCGTAAAATAAAAAACGTGCAGCTTCAAACTGTAAACCTGGTAGTCGGTTTTCTCACCCTTCTTATGTTTCTAACCACAGTGCTCCTCACACTTGGGGCTTTAAGAGATAGCTACCTCACGCAACATCTCGCAAATTATTATGAGCGTGGACCCATCAATCTATATATCAGATATATTTCGTTTGGATTTGTGGCCCTGCTATTTCTGGTCAGCCGGCAAAGCCTGGATGGTCAGCCGTTAAAGCCGTCGTTTAAAAAGCTTTTTGAGTTAGTCCTGCATGGTACCATCGTATGGGTATTAAGCAGCGAATTACTGCACTGGATGGACATACTGGTTTTTGAGCATTCCTACAAACTCGGCTTGAGTATATTATGGGGTATTTATGCTTTATGGCTGGTAATTCTGGGTATTTGGAAAAACAAGAAGCACTTACGAGTGGTTGGCATATTTTTATTTGCCATTACGTTATGCAAACTTTTCTTTTACGACATTGCCCATTTAAATACCATCAAAAAAACAATAGTGTTTGTTTCACTTGGCATATTATTGTTGATAATTTCTTTCCTCTACAACAAATACAAAGACAGAATTAATGATGATGAAAGTTAACCGAATACTATTTTTTAGTCTGATCAGTTTCAGCATTTGCCAGGCATACGGGCAAGACCAGGACTTTAATTATAAAAGGAAGCTTGATGGCATTTCAGCCACCTGGCACACAATCATTTTGGATAACGAGGTATTCGTTAAGTCGGCGAAGGATCTGAAGGATCTGAGAATCCTGGGAATTGATCAAAACAATGATACACTGGAGGTACCTTATATGCTTAATGTGCTTGCGGACAAGCTGCGTACAAAGGAAATTTCCTTCAAACTGATCAATCAAGCCACCAACGCCGCCGGCAAATACTATACTTTTGAAATCCCGGAAGAGCAGGAAGTAAACCAGATCCATTTGGATTTTAATAAAGAAAACTTTGACTGGCAGGTTGTTTTGGAAGGGAGTCAGGATTTGAATGACTGGTTTACCATTTTGCAGGATTACCGTATATTGTCTATAAAAAATGCCACCGCCGATTACACATTCACCAAACTCATATTTCCTGTTGCCAAATTTAAATATCTGCGCTTACTGGTTAAAGGCGTGAATACACCCGGATTCGAAAAGGCCGCTATCTTTAAAAAAGTGTTGCAACCGGGAGATCATAGGAACTACACCATCCGGTCATTCTCAACCTCGGAAAATGATACCAACAACGAAACTATCCTTGATGTTCAACTTGCTCAATATGTGCCTGTAGCGACGATTAAGCTCGATATTGATAAACAATTTGACTTTTATCGCCCCTTGACCGTACAATACCTGGTGGATAGTATCAAAGGACCCAATGGATGGAATTATAACTATCAGAACGTCTACAGGGGCACTTTGAGCTCCCTGGAAAACAATGAAATTACTTTAAACCAAACCAAAGCTCAAAAATTTAGAATTATTATTGACAATCATGACAACACACCCCTGGTAATCAATGGCGTATCGGCCCATGGCAATCTCTACCAATTAACCGGCAGGTTTCTCAAGCCTGCCAACTACTATCTTTTTTATGGCAATAAAAGTCAGGCAAAACCGGATTATGACATCAGCCATTTCCAGGACAAAATTCCGACGACGTTAACCCCGTTGCAGGTCGGCCCGGAAGAATTGATCCCGCATCAAGTAAAAACACCTCAGCAGCCGCTTTTTGCCAATAAAACGTGGTTGTGGGGAATCATGATTTTGATCATCGGAGTTTTAGGGTGGTTTAGTCTTAAAATGATTAGAAATCAAGCCTAGAGATATGTAGCTTGCCAATGGGTTTTCGGAAAATGATGATTGAAAAACACCAGTCAGACATGCCCAAAGGGATGTCACCATTAAATTTGACCACATGAACAGAAATCAATACCTTGAGGTTTTGGAATTGCAACCGGGGGTATCAGAGAAGGAAATCAAATCGGCTTACCGGCGACTGGCGAAAAAATATCATCCCGATGTCAGTAAAAATGCCCATGCCAAAGAAAAATTTATTCGTGTTAACGAGGCTTATAAATTTTTAATGGATGTTGGAGCGCATCCCAGACAGCAAACTGCCTCCTCAACTGCCTATGATTACGATCCCTACGAGCAGGCGTATCAGGCATGGCGTCAAAAAGCAAAAGCCTATGCCAGGAAAAAGGCAGCCGAGGCTGAAATGGAAAGAAGCCTGTTGATCAAGGAAATATTGATATATTTTAATTATGCCGCCGTCATCATAGGTTTGTTTAATATCTTGTTGGCTATAGACTACCTTCTACCCGCTCAAACCCGTCCAGATGAAGTCCAATCCATTGAAAAAATGTTTGGCCCACGCGCCAGGAGATATGAACAAAGCGATCATTCCTATGCTTATACCGACATCATATTAAAGACGAACACCATCAGGATAGAAGCGGTAAGTTCATTAAGCATCAAGAGATTCGACCCGGTCCAAATTACATCATCCAGGATCTTTAACGAGCCTATTTCCATGATACAAAGTGACGGTAATGCTTCGGTTATCTATGAACAGGCTTATGGGATCTACAGAGGTTTTGGTTTTTTAATACCCATTGTGTTGGCCTGTCTGATATTTTATCATTTTATTGTCAAAAGTCAGGAGAATAGATTTTCCCTGGCCATTGTATTACTGATATTGATGGGTATCCAACTCTACATTTTCATATCAGTCTGAATTATATTCGCAGTAAGATCATTTCGAGATTTTATTGTGATAACAGATAAATTACTGTTATCGATTAAGTACCACTCATGACAAAGATTAAAATCATTGCATTCGACGCCGACGACACTTTGTGGATCAATGAGCCGCTTTTTATCAATACCAGGGAGCGGTGCGAGGCCATCCTTGCGCCTTATATAGATCCCCGTGAGATAGAAGAAAGGCTTTATGCCACAGAAATGAAAAACCTGCACTTGTTTGGCTATGGGATAAAAGGGTTTGTGCTTTCCATGATTGAAACGGCTATTCAACTTTCTTATGGCAATATTCCAGGAAGGGAAATACAGCAAATCATTGATATGGGTAAAGAAATGATCCAACATCCCATACAGCTTATCCCTAAGGTGCGGAACGTACTACAGGAACTGGCACAGCAATATGAGCTTATGGTGATCACAAAAGGAGATCTGTTTGATCAGGAAAGTAAAATAGCGCGCTCGGAGCTGGCTGAGTTTTTTGATATCATCGAAATTGTCAGCGATAAATCCGAGGATACCTATGCCAAAATCATCAGGAGGTATCAGATAAATATCAAAGAATTTGTAATGGTAGGAAATTCTCTGAAATCAGATATATTGCCGGTTTGTAATTTGGGCGCCAATGCCGTTCATATTCCATTTCATACGACCTGGCAACACGAAGAAATTACAGCACATCAATCAAATCATATCGATTATCACGAGATTAAAAATATTACGCAATTGCCGGAACTCCTCCATCGCCTAAATGCCGGGGTATAGCTGCCTGAAAGCACATGGAAGTCCATTCAACGATCATTTGTCGTATCAGATGATCAATTCATCAACTTCGGCATTCAATGATGAAGGGTTCATAAATTTGATCCATGCGCAGGAATGATTATATTACTCATTACCTAACTCATTTTGTTATGAAATTGCTAAATCAGATGTTATCAAGGCCTAAATCAGTCATTTGCTTTTCTATATTGCTGCTGGTATCCTATCATGGCAGGGCAATTCAACATCAGCATATTACAGTGGGAGAAGTAATCAATCACATTAAAAGTAACATTAACAGTGGTTGGAACGGAGGTGCGATAGATACGTTGAAGTCCGGCAGTATGGATCAAAAGGTTACAGGCATTGCCACGACCTTTATGGCTACCATGGAGGTACTAAAAAAGGCCAAGGCCCGGGATGTAAATTTAATCATCACCCATGAACCTACTTTTTACAATCACTTTGACAATAGAAAGCCACTGCAAAATGACCCGGTACAAGCCGGAAAACTAAAGTTTATTACCGACAACAATTTGGTTATCTGGCGCTTTCATGATCATTGGCACACCATTCGTCCCGATGGCATTAACAAGGGGATGATCGAAAAACTGGGATGGGAAAAACACCGCACTACGGAACAAGACGTTACTTTTAATCTGCCGCCTACCACACTAAAAGAATTGTCAGACTGGATTGCAATGAAGTTCAACACCTCAGTGGTGCGCGTCGTCGGTAATCCGGAGATGAAAATCAGCAAGGTAGCTTTGGTACCAGGTGCTCACAGCTCCATCGCACAAATCAAGGCGATCAGAAAGGAAAAAGTAGATGCGTTGGTTGTCGGCGAAAGCCGGGAATGGGAGACGGTAGAATATGTGAGAGATGCCAATGAATTGGGAATGAAGAAGGGGCTGATCATTATGGGGCATGCGGATTCTGAAGAAGCTGGCATGGAATATTGCGCACAATGGCTGAAAGGTTTCATTAAGAAGGTACCTATTACTTTTATACCGGCTGGAAATCCACTCTGGTCACCAAAATAAAAAGCAATTTGTGCGGGCAGGGACCGATGCGGTTTGCTAATTCTCTTTAAGATCAAAAACTGCTGCTTATCAAATTTTCACTCCCAGAGTAAAATAAAAACTTCTACCGTCGGCTGGAATAATGCCAGGCCCCGGGTAACCCGTGGCTCGCCTGGTAAAATAAGCTTCATCCAGCAGGTTATTGATACCCGTCTCAAAGATCAAAAATTTGTAGCGATAGCTGAAAGACAGATCCATAATTTGATAAGAAGGTATTAACCCTTCTACCGCCGACGGGGTAGTCTCGGCATTGGTAGCATCGCTGAAATGTTCCTGGGTAAATGCATATTGATAAGTCACCCGGAAATCCTTGTTGGAATAAGCAAGACCGGCCTTCAAATTTAGTGGCGGTACCAATTCTACCTCATTGCCGTCAATAGTTGTTTCATCGGAGTTGATATATTGCGCATCTATAATAGCCAGATTGGTATATAAAGTCAGCTTACTCCAGTTTTCTGTCGGCTTGAGTAGCCTCAGCACGTTTAACTCGGCAAACATCTCTGCGCCGATATGTCTTGAATCAGCTACATTGGTTCGAAATCTGAATATTCTGAAAGAATCATCCCTTTGCAGGATGGAACCGATCCGGTCATTGTATTTCAGGTAGAAAAAGCTGACATCGAAATTCAGCAGGTCAAACTTATTTCCCCTGAAGCCTACATCCAGGTTAAACCCTTTCTCATCGCTAATATTTTCGTCTACCACAAGATTGGGATTCACCACCCTTATGTCGTTAAAGTTAATGGCACGATAATTTTGGGAAAAATTGCCATAGAACTCCATGGCTTCACTTTGCTTGTAGCTAAGCCCTAAACCTGCAAAAACAAATGATCTGCTATTATTTTTTACTTCATCGACCTTAAAGAATGATTGCTCAGCTATGCCGGTTTCAGGATTTGGAACCAATATCTCGTTCTGAAAATAGCCTTCTGCAGATGTCTTAATATATTCAAATCTAACACCTGGTGTAACACTGAACTTAGGGGTAAGATTAAAAATATTCTCCGCAAAAATGGAAAAATTCCTGCTGGGAAAGTTAAAATCCGATCCTTCCAGATTATCGGGTCTGAGAAAACGAAAATCATCCTGATTGCCATCCGGGCCATTACCCTGCTTTCGGTCGGTGAAACCCCTGTAATAACGCGTACCAATTAATAATACGCTGGGATTACTAAATGTACTATAGTTATAGATAACCCTGGTTTCATTGCCAAAATTCTCAAAATCATCCACAAACAAATTTCTTTCTCCGCCTTCATCGGTCCTGTCGATTCTACCCAGGTTTCCCAGGGCATCCCTGCCGCCGATCAACATGAAATTCCGGACGTTAAGCTTTAGCCGGTCAGATAACTTATAATCCAGGTTTAAAGCCGCCAGATTCCAATTGACACGAAACCAGTTTCTCTCCCGAATAGATTGCCGGGGATCTTCTTCAAATCTGGCATCGGTTAACCCTCCGGGTTGTTGCGCCAGATAATACATGTGGGTATATTGAAAGTTCACAGTGAATCGGTCGGTGGGGCTGTAACTGACATCGGCATAGGCCATGTTTAAATCAAAATCACTGTTCGGCCGCCAGCCATTTCCCTGCTTGTGCTGAAAAAACGTGTAATAATTAAACTTCCCTTTGGTACCACCTACGCTATTAAACGAATTAAAAAAGCCAAATGAGCCAATGGTTTGTCGGGAAGTAAGTTCTATGGGCTTATCTTCGGGACCCTTTTTCAGCATAAAATTCAGCAGACCACCAAACTGTGTACCATATTGTAGTGATGCCGCTCCCCTCACTACTTCAATCCTTTCCAGGGCCTCCAATGGCGGGGTGTAGTAGCTTTCAGGGTATCCTAAGGCGTCGGCACTGATGTCATACCCATTTTGCCTCACGTTAAAGTTGGAAGTCCGGTTGGGGTCCAGTCCCCTGGCGCCAAGTCCCAGTTGCAAACCGGCCCCATCACTTTCCCAGATATTGAGGCCAGGTACTTTAGCATATACCTGTCGGCTATTGTTAGTAGCGAGATTAGCGGTTAGGTCTTTCAAAACAATTACTTCCGTCTTTTTTGCTTCGTAGATGGCAGCCCCTTCCACCGACTGTAGCCTGGTGATGCCGTTGGTCTCTTCCGCCTCGGTCATGATTTTGACGGCGTCAAGCTGTTTTTCAATAACTCCCAACACAAAATTCACCTGATAGTCCCCGCTTTCAGCCACCACATCTTCCGATTGGATTTTCATGCCCAGGTAAAAAGCTACCAGTGTATATTTCCCCGGTGATAAATTTTTAATATAAAAAGCACCATTAGCATCCGTTTTTACCGATATACTGGAGTTACGAATAAAGACGTCGGCACCTTCTATGGGCAACCCGCTGTCCTTGCCAGAGACTTTTCCGTAAAAATTAACATTTTGGGCTTCCGCCACAGGAACGATGCCGAAAAACAGCAAGGCACCAATCAGCAATATCTTTGAAACCTTGATTTTTAGGGGACGATATAGAAAATAATTGCTCACGGACTAGAAATTATTTGCATTGAATACTTTATTTTCTTCATATGGCAGTATCCAGCTTTTATGTTTGAAAGACTCTTTTTCATTGGCCAAATTTACGGTAGGGTCAATAAAAAGCCGGCTGCCTGAGCCATTTAAAGTGACGTAGGCCTCTGCCCTCACTATCGGATTCTTAATTCCTTTCTGCTGATATTCCCGTTTTAGAAAATGTGCAAACTGCAAGATCATATCAGGCTGTGTGGACATCATTTTTTCCTGGTTTGGTGTCAGATAGTCGTGCGCATAGGCTTCACCCTTGCGACCCGTTTCCGGATCTTCAATATGAAAGATAACATATCCTGCTTTTTCCATCAACATCACCCTCCAGGAAAAACGATAACCTTCCTCTGTCCAGAACAACTTTCCGGGATAGAGTGAAAAACGGAAGGGCAATAATAGTTGAATGACAAAATGAATTCCAAGCAGGTATAACAACGCCCGGTTGTAGGTGTATTTAGTCAATGAAACGGCAGGCCTGGACCGGACAAGTATCTTCAAAGATTTAAAAACTGAGATAATACCATTAATGATCTTTTCATGAACCGATGCTGAAAAGAAAATCAGCGTGCTGAGGATCATTATAAAGGGAAACATTCCGATCGGAAACAAAAGCCAGGTGCTGATATGAAACAGGATAACAAATGCGTAGGCGTAAAGCCTGGTTTTCCTGTAAAGCAGAAAAAACGGAATGCATAAATCATAAACTGCGCCAAACCAACTAAAAGCAAAAGCTACCCAGGAATATTGCAGCAGGGGCCCGATAATCGGAAAGTGTTGATTAGCCGGCAGCCAGATTTTTAATGGAAGGGCTTCAAATAACCACTCGGGGTTTAGTTTTGCCAACCCTGCATAAAAGTAAACAATGCCCAGCTGGCATTTGAATACCCCAATAGTCCATGCCGGAACCTCCCTTAATTTCAAGGATGGTTTTCGGAGAATATCAAGAGAAAAATACCGGTGGGCGGGTACTAAAATTAGTAGAAAGGCAATGATACTGACAAAATAATAATGATTCAGATAATTGGTTTTGTCAATCAATTCGGCATAGGTGAATGAAAGGAAAAAGAGAACACTAAATATTCTGTAAAACAGCCCCAACATTATCATCAAAGCAGCCAAAGCCATCAGACCAAACAGCGCATACATCCCGGTTTCGCCCAGCGGTCGTATCCATTCGGCACCGAAATAGGGGAAAAAAACCTTGGGCATAATATATTGATCATACACCCACCCGTTAATCATAAACCGAAGGATACTCACCAGCATAATGAACCCAAATAATAGCCGGAAAGTGGCTAAAGGGGTGATAGAAACCGGGGAAGTGATATGGTTGATGATTTTACGCAACTTTACTAATCTTATTTAATCTCCGTCATTATCCTGGTAAGTGATCAAAACACCTAAGGCGCTGGGCATATCAGCTTTGATCAGTACCAATAGCTTTTGTAATTCCTGATAAGCATCATTTGCAGGATCAGGATTATTTTCAACAGTATCTGCAAAAGGTTCAGGAATGGCTTGCACCTTGCTAATAGCAAGATCCATTTGCTCTTTGATGGCGTTTCCCAATAACCGATCTTCGTATTTTGATTCCAACGCTAACAGATTATCGTGCAAGCCCAAACCGTCCTGTTCACCCTGGCCCAGGTAGAAATCCCGTATCGCCTCCAAATTGGCTACGGCCAGGGCAATAGACTGCCCACTGTACCTCGCCTCTACATTAGCTGGTATGGGGATTCCCAAAGAACGGATTCCTAAAGGCTTTCCTATCTTGTTATCCCGGGTGAACCTTTCATAGTGAAAATTTAATGCATTCACCAGCATCCCCAGGGAACTTCCCACGTCCGTTCCGTCGGCAGCGACAAACGACCCGATAAAATTTCCCTGATCAGCCGGCCAGTTACCATGCACCTGATCTATTTTAGTTTTCATGGCAGCCAGGAGATCCTTCAAATAAGTGCCCCTGTTGCCAGCATCTGCGTCACCGGTAAAAGCGGCGATGATATCATCATCATTATCACCAATGCCGTTAAGTAAATAATCAATAGTCGGCAAACCCACGGCATCAATATTAGATACGGCATCAAGGTTATAGGATCCTGAACTAATGTTACTGTTGATGGTGATTGTATTGGCCGGAAAAGTATTATAAGATCCCCTTAAAAATACTTTCTCCGCCTCGCCAATTTCGTAAAAACTGACCGCCTGCCATTTCAAATAGGCATCATTGAATTTACTCCGTGCCTCCGAAAGAGTACCGGCCGATGGGTTGTCAACAAATGCCTCCACAGCAGTTTGCAGATCCCATACGCTGCCCTGTAGCCTTTGATAACCAGGCAAAATAATGTTTTGGCCTATATTCTCCAGCATCGCTTTTCGGTCAAACCCATCGGGTGTAGTCGGTCCTTCATCATCGTTGCCGCACGAGACCACAAACCCAATGGTTAGCAACAAAATCGGCAATAGGATCAGATTGGTTTTTCTCATATTTACATCTTATTAATAAAACAACAAATCCCTTTATCCAAAAATGGATAAAGGGTTTTTGCTTTTTTAATGCTTTAAATCAACAATACATTATAAACTGTTTTTGTGATCATCCAGTCCATATTCTGTACTAATTTTATCTTTAGCGGTATTCAAACCGTTAATCGTCACGTTATAAAAGTTAATACCAATATTTTGTTCGAGTATTTCAGTGATTTCCGCCTGTGTCATTTTCGCATTTGGACTATATCGCAAAGCTTCAATAAATGCCCAGGCCTCGGAAAGGGCATGGTGCATTTCTCCCTGATCGGAGCCGATATTATCTAAAGTCGAATTAATATAATGAATAGCCGTAGCGGCAGCTAATAACTCCAGGGTCTCATATAATACATCTCTTTGTGCATTTTTTTCCTCGTAATCAAAATTAACAACTGCCGCCCTTCCAATCAAATAAGCATCCATCAGTTTTTTATTGGTACCCAGCAAGGCATCTCTTCCATTGCTGTAATTTCCCCAAAACCGATTGGTAGTGGTAGTAGGAAAGTCCACCGGTACACCGAAATAGCCAAAAGCTTCATCCCAGTGATGCTCCATGTCTGTATAATTCTTTCCTTCCCTCAACTTTATATTTTGCGCATCATCGCCGGTACGATTATCTGTGAGGTATGTATTATAAATCTGGTTTAGAAAAACAGAGCCCATCAGCCCTTTTTCGATTAGCTGCGCATACTCTCTGCCATTGGCATCCACCAAAATGGTTTTTGCTTTGCCGGTTCTTGTCAACAAACCTGCCACACCGTCAGAGGCAACGCCCGGGTTATCACTGTTGGTAGCCATTTCATTTAACAAAGCTTCAATATTGGCCACCTCGGATTCAAAGGTTTTACTTTTTAGCTGTTTTGCGGAAGAGAATGAAAAGTTGCCTCCTCCATCGCCGTTGGTATTGGCATACATGGCCAGCAACGCATTTGCACTCACGGTTTCCCCATTATTTGCCTTACCCATCATACTCTTGATCTCACTCAACTGATTCAGGCGCTCGGTTTGACCACTAAATGAGACGGTAGTTTCATTATTTCTGGTGAAGGCATAGGTGGTCGGCACAGCTATAGGATTAGCTGGTGTGAATTGAGCAGTAACGGTCGCCGTAGCATTTCCTGTCTTAGCGGTATTTTGCTTATCGGTGATCGTAAAGGCTAAATTGTAAACCGTGCCCCAGGTAGACCTTCCTTCGGTAGTTTCCAATGGAACGTCAAAATTAACATTAATCGTTTCTGACACAGCGCCATCGGTCACTGGAATATCCTGGTCAGCACCGCCATCAACGGACATGGAGATGGATTTTACGCCGGCAGGGGCATTAAAATCAAACGTAACGGTAGCTTCCTCTCCGGGTTTCTGGTCTATTTCACTTTCATTAAAGGTGATAGTAGGACTACCAAAATCGGTAGGCTCATCATCGTCATCACAAGCCATTAACACCGATAAAGCTGCCAGAACAACCAGAATTTTTTGGTAATATTTTATAGAAAACAACATTGAATTTAGTACGGATTTAATTATTTAGATTTATTTTAAATAATAGCAAAGATAGAATCCGGTCGGCCAGTGGTCAATCGCTTTTGTTAGCTATTTGATCTACCTAGTAGTAGTGATAGTTTCACTACTACTAGGTAGATCTCCGAACCATCCTATTCAGTCACCATCATTATCGCTGAATGTGACCAGTAAGCCCAAACTTGACATCATATCTGTTTTTAGCAAAATCACCAGTTGCTGTGCCTCACTAAAGGCCAGTTCGACCTTGTCCTTTTCCTGTGTTAAGGCGGCGGTAAGTGGCATAGATATGGCTTCAGCAGCCTCGATGGCGTTATCGAATTGTGCCTCGATAACTTCCGAAAGTGGCTCATCCTGCAGATAACGAGAATTTATGTGATTGAGGTAGTCATCAAAACCTGCCCCATTTGCTCCTTTGTAAAGACTTTTAAGCGTTTTAAGATTTGCCTGTATAAAAGAAAGTGACGATTGGCTACGCCAGGCCTCTGCATTTTTTGGTAGCAGCTCTCCTAAACTCTTTTTACCCAGAGGCACACCTATTTTTTCGTTTTTCACTATTTCAGCCAGAAAGATCAAGTTGTTTGCCAGCATATTGATCGAGCTTCCAACATCTTTTCCATCTGCCTCAATAAAAGTATCCAGGTAGTCCTCTGAATCGGGATCCCAGGCCGCTGATAACTGCATGGCAAGGGACTGTAAATTTTCGCATAGCGCCACCAGGTAGACCGGCCGATTTGTCGAAGCCACCATTGCGTTCAGGATTGCCTGATTGCCGGTTTCCAGATCAAAAATTAAATATTCGATAGCTGGCAATCCTTTGCTTGACGATCCTAAGGAACTGATGTAAGCATTGTCTATGGCTGTGGTAGTGGTCAGCGCCTCCTCTATAGCAATAGTATTCGTTGGCCAGTTATCAATGCTTGTCTTCAAAAACAATTGATCAACGGGCCCAAGGTTTATCGCTTCTGCGTTTTTCCAGGCCAGGGCCGCCGCTTTCCAGCTGGCTTGCAAATTCTCAAGGTTTTGCATGGAGGGATTAGCTGCAAAATTATTGGCAACATCTTTCAAATCGGTGGCTCTTTGATAAAAAGAAAGATAATTGGGTAAAATGATATTCCGCCCCATGTTATCTAACAACGCCACTCTGTCAAAATCGTCCGCCTCATCGCCACTGTCCTCACTACAGGCAGTAATCAATAGCATCAACAGGATGACCACCCAATTTAAGTTAATCTTCAACTTTATATTATTAGTTTGCTTTTTCATAAAGAATCCAGGAATTTAATTAAAGCTTCTCGGTCGGTTTTGTTCATGTTTAGAAAGGCTTGTTTCGAATTTTCAGCTTCTCCTCCATGCCACAACACGGCCTCCTCCAGGTTTCTTGCCCTGCCGTCATGCAAAAAATTGGTATGCCCGTTAACGGTTTCTATCAAGCCGATACCCCATAGTGGTGGTGTTCGCCATTCATTACCGGAGGCTTCAAAATCCGGCCTTCCGTCTGCCAACTCATCTCCCATATCATGTAACAACAAATCCGTGTAGGGCCTGATCAGTTGTTGATAAAATTCCGGAATATTACCGCTATTACCGGTAGTTATTTTAGGAATATGGCACCCGATGCAATTCGACTCAAAAAACAACTGCTTGCCTCGCAACACTACCGGATCGTCCCAAAGTCTCCGCTTAGGGACGGCCAGTGTAGAGGAATAGAAAGTGACTTTATCAAATATACTGCCCTTCAGTTCCGGCTGCCCTTCATTAAATGCATTTTGACAATCTGTTTGATTTGCACTGCAATTTTCTTCCGGAAATAGTGATGAGGTAATGCCAATATCTCCTACAAAGGCGCCGGCGGTTTGCTGTCTAAGATTGGGTTGATTGGCCTTCCAGCCAAAACGGCCTATATTTACTTTGCTTGCTGCCACATCCCATACCCTGTTGGCCCGGCCGGATATCCCATCACCATCGGCATCCTGAGGGTCTTCGAATCCAAGTATAGTCGCTTCATCAATGGCCTCCAAAAGCCCCAGGCCCACCATGTGGGGCGCCACCCTGGGTGAAAATAAGATATCGTCATCTAAGGCGCCGTAGCCAAGTTCGGTAAACTCATAGCGCGGCTTCCTTAGTGAATAAGATTGGCCATCGGCAAACTCGCCTGGAATTTCTTCATAGGTAATATTGACTGTTCCTTCACGCGCGACACCCAAAATAGCTCTGTCTGCTAATTGTAATCCATAATTCGGATCAGCCACTGGCCCGCCGTTAGCTGACTTTCCCGGTTTGCTAAGTCTGAACAGCATAGACACCAAGGGTTCTCCCGGCGCAGGAGGTTGACCCTTCCCATCCTTAAAGTGACAACCTGAACAGGATCTGGAATTAAATAATGGGCCTAACCCATCTAAATCCTCTGTCGAAGCCGGGGAAGTTACCCAATTGCGGTTAAAAAAGGAGTTACCGGTTATAAACAAAAGATCGCCATCTCCCAACAAGTTAGGGGCCGGATTTCCAAATGCATTGACAGACTCATCAAAAACCGTAGCCGCCCCACCCCCAAATTCTTCGCCTTCCTCTAAATAATCAATGCCATCATCATCCTGCTCACAAGCTGCCATAACTATACAGATTAGGTAAATGCAAAGGCCCGGTGTTATTAAATACTTCCAGTTCATACAATCAGGTCAGTAACAGAAGATTAAATTTTACAAAAGCAATAATCCATTTTTAAACAGAAAAATGCGCCTTTACGAAAAGGCGCATGGTTTGTTAATACGATATGCCGGTCTATTATTAAATATCAGACGGGTCCAGGGTGAACCCGAATAAAGCGGATACCTGGGCAATTAAATCGCCCTGACTTCTAAGTGAGGTAATGGTATTGCTTACTCTGACCCTTCCGGCATCATTCAAAATCTCCTGATCAAAAGGAGCCTGGATAGCATTGGCTAAAGTAATTGACTCACCAAGTGTGCTTACAAGGTTATTGTTCAAATCCTCATCTTTCTGCTTCACGAGATCATCAATACCAGCACCATCAATAACTGATCCGTCAACCCTGGCATATTTTCCCAGGTAGACATTTTGTATGCCCATAGCGTTTCTAATGATATCATTGTGTGTATTGTCGCTAAAACATGAATGCTCGTCTTCCTTGCTTTTTTCATCCAGGGCAATAAACATTCTTTCGCCGGCAAGTTCGCCTTTGCTTAACTTTCCAATACCGGCCAACATCCGCTCCAGAGAATTATTGACCTCGGCTGAGGAAGTAAAGAAGGTTCTGTAGCTACCGTTGGCCTCCCATTCACCGATTAGTCCCTGAAGATCGTCCAATATAAGTTCGATGGTAGCATTAAGGTAAGCGCCTCTTCTGAATTCAGGAGTTGTTTCGTCACCGGTTACAATAAAGTCACTCACCGGTCTTTCACCACCGCCAGGACCACTGCTGACATCCTGACCCCATAGGAGAAATTCAATGGCATGGTAGCCAGAACTAACGTTTGTCTCACCACCATCCTCATTTAGTGATGCAATTAATGCTTTGTCAATAGTAGGAAAATCACCCGGCGAATTGATAATATTAATGCCTACATTGGGGTCACTGCCGTTCACATTGCCGGATACATCGTCGATATAGGATTCATCCAATGGCCAGGCATTTAATTGCCCCTCAGGGCCATCACCATCATCAATAGGCCCTCCATAAAAACGGAAAGCTTCCGATTCTCCATAGGGATTTCTGGCGGCGAGCCAGGCATTTTTGGCTTCGGTTAGATTGTTATCGGTAGGGTCAGCAACAAATGCATTGATCTTTTGTTTTAAAGCTTCGGCAGTGGTCAAAGCATCCTGGTAATTGGCTAAAACGATATCGGCATAGTTGGCAACCACATCATCAACCGTCACTAATGACATATCATCAGCCTTATCGTCATCACTACAAGAGGTAATTATAAAAATACTTAGAAATATGAGGAGAAAATAATGTTTCATTTTGTTATTTGGTTAAAAATGATTTTTAAAATAACCTTGGCCTTTATTGGCATCCTGTTCATGCCAAAGCTCTTGTAATATTTTAATAATCAATCGGTTATAAGCTAATGACAGGTATTTAGCAACCAATAAGATTGAGGTTTGATGCAAAACTAAGGTCATCGAAAAAAGCAATCAATCGCTCGGGTTAGCGATTTTATATAGCTATCCCTAGGTATATATCCATGAATAGGAGGGCAATAAGTGGTTTTAATCCGATTACGATTAATTTCCGGAGAAAACTGTGTATGCTTAAGATTAATTATCTTTTCCACCAAATTTAGCTCCCCTGGGTACCCTGTATTTTTGAAAAGGTACTACCAGTAAGTTACCCAGGGCGTCATTTTCTTTTGGGTCCATGTGCGTATCGATCCCAAATTTTATTTCCCGGATGTCCGATACACTGGCAAAGGTTCCGAAAATCCTGTCCCAGATAGAAAATATATTGCCATAGTTGGTATCGGTAAGTGGCTGTGTGTAATGGTGGTGTACCTTGTGCATCAGCGGGGTGACAAACACATAGGAAAGTATCCTGTCCAGCGATTTTGGCATATTGATATTCGCATGGGTGATATGGGCAAATAATACTGAGAGACTTTGGTACAACATGATGATCCCCATAGGCGCTCCAACGATTACCACTGCCATAATGGTGAAAAGAATACGAAAAACCGTTTCCCCCGGATGATGCCTCAAACCGGTGGTAACATCCACTGTTGTATCACTGTGATGTACCAGGTGAAACTTCCACATCCATTTCACGCGATGCTCTGTCCAATGGATAAAATAGGCGCCAATCAGATCGAGTAACAATATCCCAAGGATCACCTGTGCCCAAAGCGGCATTTCCACAATATACAGTAAACCGATTTTATTGGAGGATGCAAAATCAGAAGCCCACAACAATATGCCGGCCATACCAAATCCGATGATTACGGTAGTAAGCGTGAAAAATAAATTGAGCCCGGCGTGCCTGACCTTTTTATATTGAAAGTTGAATAGTGGTAAAGTTCCCTCCAAAATCCAAAAAAATACAAGACCCCCGATTAACAAAGTGGCCCTGAAGGCTGGAGGAATATTTTCAAAATACTGTAGTAACGCTTCCATTTCCAAATGCTAAGATAAAAGATCTGTCATATCCATAAAGATGACCAAATGATTTCTATGACCATTTAGTCCAATTTGTAAAAATATAGTAATTTTTGATCAAAATTGTTTAAAGTCCACGATAAAATACACAAGCTGATGGATGCCCTGGATAAATATAAACAAAGCATGCTGGATGCTCTTAGCCGGTTTGAATCGATCACTGCCGATGCCTGGCAGGATTTACATCCACTTTGTACTTACGAGAAGTTTGACGGTGGGCAATATTTAATCCGGGAGGGAGAGTTTCCGAAAGATATCGTTTTTATCCTTTCCGGGGTTATGCGGGCGTTTTACAGGTCTCGCGATGGTATTGACTATAACAAAACATTTTTTATGACTTCAAGCTTTGCGGGGCCGTTGGCAGCACTTTTACAAAAGCATTACAGTCACCTGTATTTTCAGGCTATGACTGATACGGAGGTATTGAAGTTTGAATATCAGAAATTCCTTGCCTTATTTGACCGGCATCGCTGCCTGGAAACGCTTATGCGAAAGGTGATCGAATCAGAGTGGGTTATCAAAAAGGAGCAGCGGGAAATACAACTGGTCATGTGTGACGCCACCCAGCGATATATTCATTTTCAAAAGGAATATCCCGGTCTGGAAAAACTGATACCGCAATACCACATTGCCTCACACCTTGGTATTACCCCTATTCAACTAAGCAGGATCAGGGCTAAAATGGCTGGAAAATGAATCTGTCATTCGTTAATATTAACATAGGTTAATGACCGCGGCCACCATTTTCATCAATTTTGAAAAAATTATTTAAAACATGCAATTGACGAAAAATAAAGTATTGATTACTGGTGGTTCAACAGGGATAGGGTTGGCACTGGCCCGCACATTTACTGATTTGGGCAATACGGTAATCACCGTAGATCGCAATCCGGAAAATCAGCAAAACGCACTGGCAACCTTGCCTGCGCTCATTACCTATCAGTGCGACCTTGCGAAGCCTGAAGCCATCGAAGCATTGATCAACTGGGTCGAAAATAATCATCCGGATCTCAATATTTTAATTAACAATGCCGGTGTGCAATTCAACTATTTGTTCCGGGATGAAACCAGCATATTTCCACGGATAGCACAGGAAGTAAACATCAATTTGATGGCACCGATAAAATTAAGTACAGCACTGCTGCCGGTGCTGTGTAACCAGGACTCATCAGCCATAATCAATGTCACCTCTGCCCTGGCCTTTGCTCCAAAACCAAACGCATCTGTTTATTGCGCTACCAAAGCAGCATTACATAATTTTAGCCAATCGTTAAGATACCAACTAGAAGGCAGCCCCGTTAAAGTATTTGAGATCATCCCGCCACTTGTAGCCACAAAAATGACCACTGGACGAGGTAAAAATAAAATTAGTCCTGACCAGTTGGCCAGCGCGTTCATGACACATTTTAAATACGATCGCTATGAAGTGAATATAGGAAAGGTAAAATTGATGAGAGGCCTTTTAAGACTCTACCCCGGTTTTGTCTACAAACTATTAAAGCAATCGTGAACAGGTTTGAATCAGGGTGATACAGGTTCAGCTATTTAATACCTAACCCCATTCAGACAGCCACATTGGCTTATTGGAAATATAACACACCAAGGATCCGGTGTAGTTTTTAAGTGATTTATTAGGATAATTAAGGTTATTATCGTAATATCACGATAAACAATCCACTATGGGTGCAACCAAAACTCACAATTTCAGCAAAGAGCAAAACCTGATCGCCAATTTTGCCAGGGTCATAGGCCATCCGGCCAGAGTTGCAATACTGGAATACCTGGTTAAGTCAAATCAATGTATTTGCGGAGATCTTGTTGACAAGTTACCCCTGGCACAGGCCACCATATCGCAACATCTCAAGGCATTAAAGAATATTGGTATCATTAAGGGGCAGGTAGAAGGTACCAGTATTTATTATTGCATTAATCAGGCAGTATGGAATGAGGCCAATGAAGTATTCAAAAATCTGTTCACCTCCTACCACCAGGTCGGAAAAATTTAAAAACAGGCAATTGTTTATTAAGGATTGGACCTGACTTCATTTCGGGGTAAAGATAAAGTCGGCTTAAACATGTAGTAAAAGGGAAATATCAGGCTCGCCAATGAGGCCAGCCAGACTGGCATACTAATTGCATTAATCAGCTTGGATATAAATTTGCTCACACATGTTCACTACCTCTAAGCCCGGTACGGCATTTTTTGCTGTACTGCTAATTATGGTTTCTTCAGCCACCTGTTACGCGCAAGTTGGTGAAGTCATCGAAAAAGCCAAGGAGAACAAAAATAGTAGCGGCCAGTCGTCTAACGATGGGGATGGAGACTCAGGCTCATTTTTTTTCAACATATTTGTAGAATTAACCTATCACAGCATTCGGGGCATACCCATCGCCCAGCGGGAGGTCTTAAGCAGAAAGTATCAGGAACCATGGCTGGTTTCGCTGGAAACAGGATTTTCCGGTGGCTATGCGACTGCTCATAATACCGTGGCTTTTATGCCTTCTATCCAGGGAAATTGGGGCATATTTTCGTCTGAGCTTAGAATGAATCGCCTGTTTGACGCCAGCGGAAATTTTCAAACCATCGATTGGCAGGTGTTGGTATTTAACCTTGTAAATCGCGAAAAGATAAGATTACACCTGGGAGGAGGGTTTAGCCACCATCAAAAGACCAGTGAAACCTTTTTCGAATACTCGACCGGCCTGAAACTATTCTTTAAAGAACGATCCATTTCACCATCAATTTCTTTCCGGTGGGCTCCTGACCTGGAACAGGAAATCAACACCAGGTTTGAGCTTAACACCCAGATTTCAAAGCAAGTTATGAAAACCGATAAGTTCGCACTGAATGTCATGGCCGGATTGGTATATCAGAAATATTTCGAAACCACCGATTTTTATTTTATGCAAACCGGAGTCAGCTTCAACCTGTTTTAGATAATATTTCCGATTCCTCTCGACTTCCGGCCAGTTAAAACAGCCTGCCGGCAATATTTCTTATAATGAATCAGAAAATGAAAGAACTATTTTCATTTTACATTGTTGAGATTTATATTTGCTCACTATTTATATTTAATCTAAATAAAAAGAGTTGTCGGAAATTAAAGTCTTATTGGCGGACAAACATGACTTAACCAGTGCTGGGATACGGGCATTTATTGCTGAAAAACACGACTTGACGCTCATTAAATCAGCTACTTCCAAGGTTGCCGTTCTTAAATCCTTGGCGGAAAGCAAACCGGATGTATTAATTGTCGACCACAACATCCAGGGCTTTCTAACGCTCAACGATTTAGCCGAAGCCAAGGAGATCTCTTCCCAAACCAAGCTGCTCATCATATCTTCCGACGACGACCGGGAAAATATCAACAGGGTGCTGGAGTCCGGCATTAATGGCTATGTTACCAAGGAATGTTCCAAACAGGAAATCGTCAACGCCATCTATGCCACGGCCAAAGGCCAAAAGTTTTTCTGTAATAAGATTTTAGATATTCTTTTGGAAAAACACAATCAGAAAGAAGATGAGAATTGTGAGCCCACCAATCTCAGCAAACGGGAAACGGAAATATTAAAACTGATTGCCAAAGGAAATTCCACCCTGAAAATTGCGGATAAACTGCATTTGAGCCATCACACCGTAAACACTCATCGCAAAAATATCCTGAAAAAACTGAAAGTTAAGTCACCCACCGAATTGATCATCTACGCTATTAATACCGGCTTGATTAAACCTCAAAATGCCGGCAAGTGAACCCTCGGGTACTTCCATTTCCAATTCAAACGGGATCTGCCACAAACATTTAATTTTAAACATGGATATTGAGCCGGTTATCAGCTATTCGAACATCACTACTAAAAAAATAAAAGCGTCGTTGGATTAATAATTTTTATATAATCTCCCCAGCCTTTATTTTTGCCGAATGCTTTCAATAAATAACCTGGTTTATTATATCGGCGGCCGGCCCATTTATGAGAACGCCTCATTGCACATAAAGCCTAAAGACAAAATTGGCTTGATAGGGTTGAATGGAACGGGGAAGACCACGTTGCTCAGGCTTATCAACGGTGATCATCAGTACGATAGTGGTGAAATCAGTAAAAGTAATGATTGTACCCTTGGTTTTTTGAATCAGGACCTCCTGTCCTACCAATCCGATGAAAGCATTCTGCACGTAGCCATGCAGGCCTTTGAAGAGGCGTTGTCTGTACAACGGAAAATCGACCAGGTCCTGCACCAGATGGAGGTCAACTATGAAGATAAGCTGGTTAACAAACTCACGCAGCTACAGGAAAAGTTTGAGGCGATGGATGGTTACACCATGCAATCAAAAGCCGAGGAAATATTAGAGGGAATCGGATTCAGCACCAATGACCTGAACCGGCCTTTAAATGAGTTTTCCGGCGGTTGGCGGATGCGGGTTATGCTGGCAAAATTGCTGTTGGAAAAGCCCTCGTTATTGATGCTGGATGAACCTACCAACCACCTCGACCTACCGTCTATTCAATGGATTGAACAATACCTGAGAACCTATGAAGGAGCAGTAATCATCGTTTCGCACGACCGGCAATTCCTGGATAACACTACAAAAACCATCGTAGAGGTATCCAATCAGCAACTGAACCTGTATGCCGGCAACTACTCATTTTACCTGGAAGAAAAAGCGTTGAGAGAACAAATACAGCAAAATGCATTTGAGAATCAGCAGCAAATGATAAAACAGACAGAAAAATTTATCGAAAGATTCCGCGCCAAGGCTACCAAGGCCCGTCAGGTACAATCGCGTGTAAAGGCCCTGGAAAGAATGGACCGCATCGGGGAAGTAGTGGATACCAATAAACAAATTAATTTCAAATTTGAGTTTAAGCAAAAGTCCGGAAGATTTATCATCAACCTGAACAATATCTCCAAGGCCTACGGGGATCTTGAAATTTTCAAGAATACCACTGCCGTCATAGAGCGGGGGGATAAAATAGCGTTGATCGGCGCCAACGGAAAAGGTAAGTCTACACTGCTAAGAATCATTGCGGGTTCAGAAGCCGTAGAAGGAGAAAGAGTGGAAGGTTACAATGTAATTCCAGCATTTTATGCCCAACACCAGCTGGAATCCCTGGATGTTACCAACGAGATACTGGATGAGTTAAAACAGGCTGGCAGTGGAAAAACCGATACCGAATTAAGAAATGTCCTGGGTTGCTTTTTATTTAGCGGCGATGATGTTTTCAAAAAAATAAAGGTTTTGTCCGGGGGTGAAAAGTCCAGGGTGGCCCTGGCCAAAACCCTGATCTCAGAAGCCAATTTCCTGCTACTGGATGAGCCTACCAACCACCTGGATATTCAATCTGAAAATATCCTTATCCAGGCTTTGCAACAGTATACCGGCAGTTTTATTATTGTTTCGCACAACAGGCACTTTATTTCCCAAACTGCCAATAAAATCTGGTACGTCGAAAATCACGAGATCAAGGAATATCCTGGCACTTATGAAGAATTTGAATATTGGCGAAGTAAAAATGAGGTAAAAAATATGCCGGTTCCCAAAAAAGTTGCCAATAAACCGGATGAAAAAAAGAATAAGCCTTCTCCTCCAGCCGACAGCGCCCAGTCTCAGCTGAAGACACTTCACAATGAACTCAGTAACCTGGAAGCGAAGATCGCAAGCCTGGACCAGGAAAAAACCGGAATTGAAAACGAATTAGCCGAGCCCGAAGTTTATGGCAATCCCGAAAAACTGGCCGAGGTCAACGCAAAATATGAAGACATCAACCAGTCTCTTTCCGGGGCACATGAAAAGTGGGAATCACTGGCCTCCAGGATTGATGAATTGGAAGGTAACTAAAAGCCGAACCCTACTGAAACCGTAAACCGCCTGATTTGCCGATCCAGTGCGGTAGTCCAGGAATCTCTGCCAATCCAATCAACAAATGTGTTATCCAGGGATACATTGCTAAGCTTGTAACCCATTTTCATGGAAATCGCCATACTACTCAACTTTATCTTAATCCCACCGCCAAGATGGAAATAATTTCCGCCGTGCACGTTATCGATAACCTCAAAATCACTGGGATTGCGCTCCTCGGCATAGCTATAACCTAAATTCATAAAGTAGATGGGTACTACTTTAGAAGTGCCTATGTCTCCGCTGACATTCAAATAAAAAGGAACTACATGGAGATTGCGATGAAAGTCTAATCCAAAACCCAGGCCGGTTTGCAACCACGGCTTAAACCGGTACCCATTGACGGTATGAACCGAAAAGTTCGTAGTATTGGCCCAAAGAACATTTTCGGCCCCGGACATGATGCCAAGATCTGTTTCATGGAAATACCCGGATTCTTTGTGGTGAAAATCCCGCCTGGGTTTTTTATTATATTTGATCTGCGCAATTTCTTCTGCAAAAAAGGTCACCTCCTCATTATTTTTTAATCTTAAAATAATATAGTCGTCAGGTATCTCGTCAACTATTTTTCCGTAGAGATTGCTACCGTCTTTTAGATAAACAATCTCCCCCCTTTCTTTACTGTAGATATTTTTTGAATGTGTGAGGCTGTTGAGTTTTATCTTTTTAATATCCTGCTGATAAATTTTCAAAATCTGGCCTCCATTGAGCATGATGGAAACGTATTCCCCGGGAACTGTCTTCACTATTTTTCCTTTCAATCGACTGCCATCTTTCAAAAATACCGATCTGGTAACTTCTCCGTATTTTTGAGCATACAGATTTCCGTTGCTATATGCAACCATCAAAATGAGCAGCAAAAGATATTTTAATATTTTATTCTTCAAGTTACTCATAACCTACTCTTCTGAACTTACAACCGGTATATGGCTCAACAGGGGTAACTTAACCGGGTCGCTGTAATCAAACTGGTACAATCCATCTTCTCCGATCATTATTAGTATATTCTGGAAAGGTATCACGTCGAAGGCATGAACATCCTCAATGCGTTTGATCAGATTATCGCTGATGGTGTTTACATCTTCAATATTAAAAACCTTCAAGCCAAATTCTCCCTCGCACAAAAACAAATCGTTGCCGTCAATACCTAATCCGTGTGGATTATCCATTGGATAAGATTCCACCAATACGGGACTATTTAAATTCCGGATATCGACTACATCCAGTTGGTTGACAAAACCATTACACGCATTTCCTGATCTTAAAGTCACAAAGGCGTATTCATCATTTACCACAACCGGATCACAGGCTGTAACATGCAGGAAGGAAGACATATAGGCCGGTAGGTCGGGATCGCTATTGTCATAAATATGCATACCGTTATTGGCTCCGATAAATAGGTTTTCTTTGTAGGGAAAGATCGTCTCAATACCCCAGCCAAGGTCTACTTTGTTTCCCGGTGTTGGATCGGCAAGGTTTGAAATATCAAATACATGTAATTGTCGATCATCTACTGCGTACATGTTGTTTCCTGTAATGGCAAACCTGGCCATGGAACCTCCAATACCGGCAGGCCCCACATTATTGGGCAGATTGGCACTTCTTTGTGGGGAGAAAGCGTTATTTGCAAAGTCAGCCGTCATCAAAACACCTTCACGCCATGGCTGGAATCCACCACTAATATCACCACAATCTCCCTCAAAGTTCTCAACCGTTGCCGATTGTACCCAGTCGGTAACCACACCTAATTGAGGGTCGGGAAAGACTCCAAGTGAATTGGTACTGGTATAAACGTTTTCAATCCGCTTGGTTAGCGTTATATCGTTAAGGTCACTGAGATCGAAAGCTAATAAATCCAGGTAACTGTCGGCATATAGGAAATTTCCTTTGGCTGCAATATCAAAATTCCCGGGGATATTTATAAAGCTAAGCGGTTTTGGGTTTCGTTTATCGGCATTGTTAATGACATGCACTCCTTTACCGGGTTCATTAACAAACAATGTATTCCCATAAATATATATTTTTCCCGAAGCGGCCATGTCTTTCGGCGGCTCTTGCCTGACCGATGATCTTATTTCTTCCAGTGTAGTATAAACAGGCTCATAGAAAAAATAAGTATTAGTAGACTCACATTTATCCGTACAGCCTTCCAATACCATCCCCAGAAAGATCAGCAAAAAGACAAAGACAAAAAATCTTAATAAGATATCCCGTAGTTCAATCATAGACATTTTCATAATTAGTCCTTTAGGGTTTTAAAATAATTGATGTCAAAAACACGCGTTCACTTCCAAGGACACCCTCAGCGGCTATAAGGTTGGAAAGACATTATCCTTTGTTTAAAATGACCTGAATAACGACGAAAATTATACTTTTGGCCCATTCACGCCAACCTGCTCAATGCCACCATATACTTTCGTTTTTGTTAATAAACCTCCGTAGTGCATCTCAAAACCATCGCTGATATGGTATTGAAAGCGTGCGGAAGCCCGTCATCCAGTCATTAGGTCACCCCAAAGACACAATTAATACAATAAATTGCTTAGGTTTACATGACAAACTAAATAATACGACATGAAGGAAGTAATTCAACAAAGCCAGGTCAAGGTGCATTACACGGGAACCCTGGAAGACGGTTCGGTATTTGATACATCAGAAGGGCGTGAACCATTGGCATTTACCGTCGGGGAAGGACATTTAATCCCTGGTTTTGAGAGCGCGGTGCTTGGGATGAAACTTGACGAAACAAAAAAAGTAGTCATACCTAGTGATCAGGCTTATGGTCCGGTTAGGGAAGAACTCATTCAGGAACTGGACCTATCGGTTTTGCCCGAGGGGCTGAATCCTAAGGCTGGTCAGAAATTGCAATCACAGGATAGCCAGGGAAGATCATTCGTTGTGACCGTCAAGCAGGTGAACGAAAAAACAATCGTCGTGGACGGTAATCATGAGCTGGCTGGTAAGGATCTTCAATTTGAAATTCGCGTAGTCGAACTTAGTTAAGTCTTCGACACCTGCAAAAACTTCTGAATATTTAAGAAAATTTAGCGGTAAAGATTGGATACGACCCCTAACTTTAACTTGCTTCTGTTCTTAATATCGATTGAAATTCCTATCTTTAAACGTTAGGAATGAAACAATTCAATTCCTATTTTAGTTATTGAGAATAGTCATATGCCCAAATTAAGAGACAGCTGACAAACTTTTTTGGATAGATTTTTGTATGACTGAGTAACCAAATTAAGGACTGCGGAAGTGGGATAATATTATTAACTATTTATTTATGAGAGTAAAAATTTTAATGGTTTTTGGACTGGCAGTTTTAGCCGCAAATGCCAAAGCTGATAGGATTGCAAATTATGCCTATATTCCTGGTGATACACTGGAAAAGGCGCCGGATAACTGGTTTCACCTGGATCCAAAGGCCGATGAAATTAACGGCGTTAGTTCCATTAAAGCCTACCAGGAGTTACTAAAAGGAAAGAAGTCAAATACAGTCATTGTCGCCGTGATAGATTCCGGAATAGACATTGACCACGAAGATTTGAAAAATGTTATATGGGTCAATGAAGATGAAGTCGCGGGCAATGGTATTGACGATGACAAAAATGGCTATGTGGACGATATTCACGGTTGGAATTTTATCGGCGGTGCAGATGGGAATGTAGAAAAGGATACTTATGAAATTACCCGCGAGTATGGAAGGTTGCTCAAGAAGTTCAAAGGCCTTTCTGAAGAAGACATGAAAGCTGACAAGGAGTATGCTTATTTCAAGAAGCTGGAGCAGGAATATACCAAAACGGTTAGTGATCTCGAAAGTAAGTATAATAATTTTAGGGGCTTCTACGAGAATTATAAACTGGCAAAAAAGTTGATGGAGGCCTATGTAGGCACCGAGAACCTCACCCCTGAGGATCTCCAGTCTGTCAATTCCTCCGATGAAAAAGTCAACGCCGCCAAACAAATGATGAAGTATATCTATGACAGCGGAATTGACGAAGCCGAGTTTGATAAGGGTAACGATTATTTTGATGCAGGGTTAAACTATGGGTACAATTTATCTTATAATCCCAGGGACATTATCGGCGATAACTACGAGGATCCCGATGACAGATATTATGGCAACAATAACGTAAAGGGAGAATTTAACTTTCACGGCACACACGTTGCCGGGATCATTGCCGCTCAAAGAGATAATAGTCTAGGTATCAACGGCATTGCTGATAATGTCAAAGTAATGGCCATCAGAGCCGTTCCAAACGGAGATGAAAGAGATAAAGATATAGCCAATTCTATCAGATATGCGGTCGATAACGGTGCGCAAATCATTAATATGAGTTTTGGTAAGTCTTATTCACCGTACAAGGATGCGGTAGATGAGGCTGTAAATTATGCTGAAAAGAACAATGTATTACTAATTCACGCTGCCGGCAACAATTCAAAAGACATTGATATCAAAGAACACTTTCCGACCAGGACTTATTCGTCAGGTAAAAAGGCTGGCAACTGGCTCGAAATTGGGGCCCTGTCCTGGAAAAATGGCAAAGAATCTGTCGCCACTTTTTCCAATTACGGCAAAAACGAAGTAGATGTATTTGCCCCGGGAGTGGATATCTATTCGACCGCACCCGAGCAGGAATATAAGAATGCCAGCGGCACCAGCATGGCTGCTCCCGTTACGGCTGGCGTTGCCGCGATGTTACTTTCCTATTTTCCGACATTGACCTCTAAACAGGTGAGAGATATCATCGTACAGTCTTCTCTGAAATACGACAAGTTAAAGGTATTAAAACCCGGAAGTGAAAACGAGGAAGTTTTATTTACCGAACTAAGCAGAACCGGCGGTATGATCAACGCGTTCGAGGCTGTAAAACTAGCTTCAAAGGTAGTCAAAAACAAAAAGAAACTTAAAGCTTATTAACCTCATTCCAAAGCTAACAGGCACCTGGCGTAAAGATCATTAGGTGCCTATTAGCTCAGGTTTCCTGTTGCTTTCCATGACAAATGCCAGACTTTTATAGATTACCTGATCATCTCTTAAAATCCTGGTATGTCCCAAAAGAGAGGTGACCATTAGCTCGCTACCAGGGGTTAAAGCTTTCATCTTCTCAGCCTGCTCAATACCTACCTCCTTATCGTGTTCATCATGTATTAACAGCAGATTAAATGGCGACAAATCCTCAACCAGTACCTCGCTGCTAAAGCTGGCAAACGACTTACCAAATTTTTCCCGTACCATCTTGTCAAAATAGTTAGCCACCCTTGGAGAGCCATTGATTTTCTTCAAAAATTCCGCGATGATTTTATGTCCGCTGCTGGGGCTGCTGATATTAACCAGGTTTTGTACTTTCAGCCCCTCACTCATAGCGAAAATAGTGGCTGCCCCCCCAAAAGAATGAGTAACCACCGCGCAGATTTCCTGGTAATAATCCTCTATGGATGCCAGGACCTGATGAAATTCGATGATATTTGTGCTTTTACCTGAAGATTCACCGTGCGCCGGTCCGTCAAAGGTGACTACCTTAAAACCTTTTTCTACAAACGGCTGGACAAATTTAAAAAACTGGGTGCCCCTCCCGGCCCATCCGTGTACAAATAATACCACCGGCCCTTGTCCCCACGAATAACACTGAATATCGAGTTTGCCGACACTCATCTTAAATTTGGTCGCACTTTGCTTCATCGGTAGCTCCCGCTGTGGCCACGGGAATCTTATCGGCTTAAAAAAGAGATTAAAGGCCCATAGATGAGCCAGTGCAGGCATTACTTTTTCCACTAATGGGAAAAGTTTCCGTATAACAACCATAGCAAGCGGCATTTTTACTTTTTTATTTTCCATATCTTAAATAAAGACCGATCGGTCTGTTTTGGGTAAAAAAATTTTAATTTTTATATATCCTATCCTTTAAATAATCCTTTAAACTTTTCACAGCGACTTCAATACTGCAATGGTCATAGACCCGTGACATGATGAGCGCTCCCTCCAGTGTCATAATGATCAGGCTGGCAATATCGGTTTGGTCAGCGTCTTCCTTAAACTCTCCGGATGCTATCCCTTCCTTTATCTTTATATCAATATATTTTTTTAATGAGTTGATGGCATCATTGGCCTTTTGTTTCAGCATAGGATGTGAATTGGAAGCATCCACAGCTGTATTAAATATCGGACATCCTCCTTCCATACCAGGCACAGAAGCCAGTTGCGCATATACTTCAATAATAGAATTTAACTTTTCAGTCGGCGTCTTGTCCAGATCCAGTCGCTTGCGAAATTCTCTTTGTATTTTTTTAAAACTATAGTCAAACGCCTCCAGCGCTATTTCATCTTTGTTTTTAAAATGATTGTAGATTCCCCCTTTTTTCAAATTTGTGGCCTTCATGATATCGCTCAATGAACAACCATGATAGCCATGCACGTTAAAGAGCTCCGCTGATTTGCTGATTATTTTCTCTCTTGTATCTAATCCTTTGGACATCGCATCAATGCTAAATGACATCGCTAAATAGATCGAATCTCCAATAGAGACCGATCGGTCGCTAAGGTAACAAAATTTCTTCTCAAAAAAAAATCACTCAAAAAGACCACCAAAAATGGGTGATTTTATGCGCTCTTTTAGGTAATAGTCTCGAGGGTTTTTACGCTTAACACTTATTTGAATACTGGAAAACCTTGTCTGTTCTACCCCATATTAAGTGAAATTCACTTCAATTGTGCCATTCATTTTACAAATAAGGGTGAAATTCATTTTAATATTAGTATTTTAAATTAACCAAATTCACCGAAGCCAAGATGGCCGTTACCAAAATAAAACTAGGATATAGATTTATCTTGTATTTGATGCTAAACATGGCGGTTCTAGCGATGTCTGCAAACCTGCACGGTCAAATCGTAGACAAAAATCCTAATGTTTTCCTATCGAGAAGTAATGGTCTTATTCCGGAAGCGATTCCTTTGCCGCGGGAAGGGGGAACCGAGGTGAAAATATTCTTGGAGGAAGATTGGTACATGGGGGATGTTAAGTCCTATGAAGATGAGTTTATCATCAATAAACCCTTAAAATATGAAATCATTCGCAACAGACTTGAAATTCAGTTCAATGATGAAACGATGGGCCTGAACCAATATCATGTTAAAAGTTTTGAATGGTTTAATGTGAAAGAAAACCGCCGCGCAGTGTTTCTCAATTGCAAAGACCTACTTTTTAAAGAAGATCAGCTCGGTGGATTTCTGGAAATTCTGACGGAGGGAAAGGTTACGCTATCGAGCCATAAAACGGTAAAATATATTCAGGGAAGCGATGTCCTGCCAGCTTCAGGGAACTATCAAAAAGAGGAAATTTTTCTGAAAGAACATTTCTACTATTCCAAAGACGGTGGACCTATCACTTTATTTCCTCAAAAAAGAAAAGACATACTCAAAGTTTTTCAGGGTAAAAGAGAAATGGTCCGGCAGTTTGTCAAGGACAACGATCTCACTTTTGAGCTAAAAGAGGATCTCACCAAAATCTGCGGCTTCTATAATCTGTTGTCGGTTCAGGATAGCCTGAAACGTTGAGTACACCCCTCGATTTTCCTCTCTATTGATGGCCAGGAAAGTACATCACTTTTAGTTTGTCAATTCACGCCCATTCTCAGCTAATGCGCTATGATCTATTTTGTCAATTAATTTTCCAAAGTTGCTGTAATATTGCCAGACACCGACTTTTTTCCCCCGATGAAATTCTCCTTTGGACTCTATAGCGCCACTGCGAAAGTGATAGGTCCATTCACCCTGGGGTTTTCCATCCAGCATTGAACCCTGTGACTCGATCTTTCCATTGTTATAATAGCTTTTCCAGGCTCCGTTGGGTAGCCCCCTTTCATAGTGTGCCACTACTCTCAGCTGATTTTTGGTGTCATAACTAAACTTATCACCGGATCCGTTTTTAAAATTACCCCTGGAAAGGGTATCACCTTTAAGGGTGTGATAAGGCCCGATAGCCGCTAATTTTCCGTCCGACCAGGTTTCTTCCTGGATTAATTGCCCGTTTTCGTAAAACAATCCCCAAAGTCCGTCTTCCTTTCCCTTCTTAAAAGAGCCAATGGACTTAATAGCACCATTTGGATGAAACTGAAACCACTGTCCATTTTCAAGTCCTGAAAGATATTTACCTTCAGAAATCAGAACACCGGTTTCATTAAAGTACTTCCAATTGCCATGCTTTTCTCCTACCCTGTACTTGCCTATTGAATAAAGCCCCCCGCTTTCAAAATAGGATTTCCACAAATCTTCTTTCTTTCCAAGATCATAAGCCCCTTCCACACTCCTATTTCCATTTTCGTGAAACTCCAGGTAGGTACTGTCCAATTCACCTGATTTGTAATGAAGTATAGACTTGGTACCCTGATTGCGATGATATTCTTTCCAGGTACCCACGGGGATGCCGTTATCGTACTGGTATTCTTTGCTCAATTGTCCATTACCATGATAAAACTTATACTCACCATCTAACTCACCGTCACGGTAGTTAATGATTGACTTTGTTCTTCCGTAATAATAGTAAGAGACCCAGGTACTGTCCTTTTTACCATCGACGTACTTACCTTTTTCACTCAGACTTCCGTTTTCATGGTATATATTAAATAGTCCATGCTCCTTGAAATTTTTATAAGAAGTGGAAGACAATAATGTGCCATATGGATCAAATGTTCTGATCTCATAGTCCTCACCGCGGTTGGTAAATTTCGTGATAGAATATAATTGGCCGTAGTCATAATAGGATCTCCAGGTTCCTTCCTGATTCCCCTGTTTGTATTGACCTTCTACCTTCTTACCACCGGCTTCGTATAGCTCTAACCAATCACCGTGCTTTACATCATTTTTAAACGTAGTGGCAATGGACGGCTTGCCGGAGGTAAAATATTCATTATACAAACCATTCAACGCGCCCCCCTCATAAGTGGCGGTCACAGCCTTGCGTCCATTTTTATGATAAATAACCCAAATCCCCTCTCTTTTATCATTCTTAAAGTAGCCTTGTTGAACTATCTGGTTCTGCTTATTTAATACTTTCCACAGTCCTTCCTTTAGTCCATCCATATATTCTCCGTCCATATGTAAAGAAGAATCTATCTTGTTCAGGGATAAACTTTCAGACTGGGCCATTAATTTGCCTTGCAAAAAAAGACTGCCAAGCAATGTGACAAACATATAAATACTCTTATTCATAAACAGGTAATTTAGGAGATGGCGCTATTTTTGTGCTGCAAATCAAAATAATATGATACCTCTTTAAATTTAATTATTCTTGTTATCTTAAAGAATTAAATGATTAAAACAAAATCTGTTTATCCGGGTTAATCCACAATCAACAATGCGCTATCTTATTATAAAAATAGGATTTGGTTTGCAACAATCAAAAATCATACTAATTCCGGGCTTATGACATTTTTTACCAGGGAATTTTGTCTTAATTGCCCTTGTTTCATAGTCCAGGAAAAGTCATTTATTTTTTCAATAGGCTTCTACCTGGTATTATTGGCGGTTTTTACAGTTTCGGTAATTATTGGATATTTTGTCAATTTGCAGCGGCTTAAGAAGAGAAATAAGGAGTTGGAAAAAATAATTGACGAAAGAACCTCAGATATTCGCAAACAAAACCAGCAGTTAAAATCACAATCTCTGAAGTTGAAAAATTATTTTCAGAGTACATCCGAAAGCATCAAATACGCCGGTAAAATCCAACACGCATTACTGCCCCACCCCGATCTGCTTAAACACTACTTTAAAGATTCTTTCATATACCTAAGCCCGAAGGAAGCTATAAGCGGCGACTTTTACTGGATGGCTGATCTAGGAGACAAAATTATCGTTGCTGTAGTAGACTGTACCGGACATGGAGTGCCCGGCGCTTTTATGTCGGTGCTGGGTAGCACACTTCTGGACCAGATTGTGATGGATAAAAAATACTGGCAACCCGATCTGATTTTGGGGGCATTAAATGACATGGTCGAGGAAGCTTTGAAGCAACATCAGGATAATAACAGTACTTACGATGGTTTTGATATCGGATTGTGCACCATCATTCCCAAACAGCAGCAAGTCTTATTTGCCGGCGCCAAAAGGCCTTTGGTTTATGCAAAAGACCGGGAGGTAATGTTTATCCAGGGTGATAAATACGCCATTGGAGGCGGCCAGTTAAATCATCCGCAGCATTATTCAACCAAGCGTCTGACTTTCCCGGAAATCGATTATTTATATTTTTACACCGACGGCGTTGCCGACCAGTTCGGAGGGCCTGAAAATAAAAAGTTCTCAAGAAGCAGGATTACCCAATTATTGTCTGAAATCTGCCATTTGGAAGGAGAGGTACAAAAAGAAAAAATAGCGGCCGCCGTCGATCAATGGCGGGCAGGGTATGAGCAGTTGGATGATATGCTGATTATTGGGTTTAACATCGCCGGCAGATCATAAAATTATTTTTAATCCGGTAATATCACCTGATATACCTCACTTTTAAAATTCCAGTACCCGGCTGATGATTAGAAAGTTTTCAAGAGAAGCCTGATGAAACTCCTTCCATTGACTTAACTCATAGCGCCAAACCAGTTTTAGAAAGTCCAGGTGTTTTAATTTTTCGTTAAACTCGTCTTGACTAAGCGTACTAAACTCAATGAAAGTTGAATCGGTTAGATCGTGATTCCAGGGATCTTCGGATAAGTCTAGGTATAATTCCTCACCTTTGATCAATGGCCAGGAATGTAAAAACCGGTCACGGTAACGGTCAAGATAATGTCCTTTTATCAAAAAATGATTGCTCAGATAATTACCCCACCAAAAGATGGAGCGAAAGGCGAAAATACTATTTTTATCAAAAAAGCGAGGGCAGTCCAATACCACAAAAGGCAGGTCCTTATAGTTTTCACCGCGGGTCACCTTCCCGGATTTAGGCGATACTCCTTCCGGAAGCATTAAATTTTGGCGATTGATAAGATGAAGCGTATCAACTTGAATATGCTCAAATAATGCAATAATTCGCTTGATAATCAGCTTTTTTGTTTTGAGAAAATCGGTATCCTGAAGATAGGTGAGCTCTTGGTGTGTAAATTCAGGAAGTAGTGTTTTCATAATTGGTAAATATACCAATTATTTAGTCTCAATCATGCTTATCCACGCGCTGAATGACCCTCATCACTACCTCATGTTTATCTCCGTCGTGATCTTCAAGGAAAAAAACCAAGCTTGGATTATCCTCCTCACCATTTTTTTCGATCTTCACTATCTGGTTGGAATTAATGTTTTTATTAATTTCCTCTTGCAGCGTTAAAATCGCGTTCGCAAACTCTAATTCAAGCGAACTTGGATTATAAGAAACTGTTTTCATAATGGTAAAGTTAATTAACCATTAAAGATAAGCACTAAGGCCTCCACAAAAACCGACATTTAAATCTTAAAATAATACAGGTAATATCTGTCGTAAAAAGTTCCTCATTTTGTTTACTGCGTTCAACTGCACTAGGTTATTCAAATCTTAAAGATTCTATAGGGTCCAGTCTGGCAGCTTTTCTGGCTGGTAAATATCCTGATACGAGCCCAACACCTATACATACTATCAGTCCGACAATAATCCAAAGCCAGGGAACCGTAAAGCTTCCTGCCCCAATAAGTATGGGTACTACGTTTCCAAGCATAATACTAAAAATCACGCCAAAACCACCTCCCATGATGCATATGACGATAGCTTCAATAAGAAATTGCTGCCTGATTTTGGCCGGTGTGGCGCCCAGCGCTTTTCTGACGCCAATTTCCCTGGTTCTTTCCGTAACAGATACCATCATTATATTCATCAGGCAAATAGAGGCTCCGAACAGTGTTACAAATCCAAGGACCAAAGCTACAATTCTCATCCATCCTGCTATATCATCAAGCGTGCCGGACAAAGAATCACTTTTAGTGATTTCAAAGGACTCCTCTTTGCCGAGCTGGTCTTTTCTTATCGCTCTCATTAACCCGGTAGCTTCACCCATGGCGAAATCGAGTTCTTCTGTCTGGTCAATTGCTGCAGTTAGCTGATATCTTAAAGCACGCCTGCTACTCATAGCATTGGCTGTTTCAATGGGGATGATAACCTGGCGATCACCACCGGAATTGTTTCCCAGTCCCCCCTGCTCTTTCAACACGCCAATAACCTTAAATTTTCGACCGAAAAAGGATACCTCCTTACCCAACGGCTCTTCGTTCTCAAACAATTTATCAGCGACCGAAACCCCCAGAATAGCCACGTGGGCTCCATTTTTGACCTCTAACTCCGAAAAATTTCGTCCTTTATCCAGGTCATAGTTTTCCAGAATCAAATAATTGACATCGGCTCCGTATACGCCAACATTGGGGTTGGTGATTTTGGAAAACCGCTTGATTTCAGCGGTCCATGAAAGATTCGTGGAAATACCCGATGTGGATTGATAACGATACAGCTGCTTAAACTTTTTCAGCTCTTTATATTTAATAATGGGATATACTTTTTGCACTTTCCCGGCATTCTGTCGCCGTCTGCTAATATCTTTAATATCAAAGGAATTAGCCCCCAACCCAGCAAGGCTTTCACTAACTTTCGCCTTCATGGCTTCGATAGCAGTTAACGTACCCACCAGGGCAATGATCCCCAGCGCAACAATTGCCGCGGTGATAACAGTCCTTAGCAAATTTGACTTAATGGACTTTATTCCCTCCCTAACATTCTCAACAATATGCATATTCCTACGTTATATCTTTTGTACCTTAATTTAGCTTTTTGGATTGTTAATAAGCAAAAAAATTACATAAATTGGTATAGAATTTACATGGTCGGTTAAAATAAAAAGATGGTTATGCGAAGATTGATTCTATTTTTTACATTTCTGGCTTTTTGGTGTGAGGGCTTTGGTTCAAAAATATTCATTTCCATGGATGAAAGTCAATCCAATCACTTAAAAGCCTACGGTATTGCCTATTGGATATTAGAAAATAATGTAGCTGTTGACTGGCTTTTAAACTACAAAGGCGGCAGCTTTATGTTTCAATATTACCAGAAATTTGAAAATGAACTAGTCATCAGGGGAGTATCCTACCAGGTAATATCTGATGCCGAGGCCAACCAAATCGTCAACGATATTTCGAGTCCATCGGTTAATACCGACCTGATGAAGCTCGAAAAAGCCCCAAAAATCGCTGTCTATTCTCCGAAAAACAAGCAACCGTGGGATGACGCGGTGACACTGGCTTTAACGTATGCGGAAATTCCCTATACGGTGGTATTTGATGACGAGGTCATGTATGATGAACTGGCCAAATACGATTGGCTTCATTTACATCATGAAGATTTCACCGGCCAGTTTGGTAAGTTTTATGCCAACTACAGAAATGCCCCATGGTATATTGAACAAAAACACCAGCAAGAGGCACTGGCCAAAAAGCATGGTTTCAACAAGGTATCCAAGCTTAAGGGAGCCGTTACTTCAAAAATCAGGGATTTTGTGGTGGGTGGAGGCTTTCTTTTTGCCATGTGTTCGGCAACAGATACCTATGATATCTCACTGGCCGCCGGTCATGTTGATATTGTGGATTATATGTTTGATGGTGACCCGCCCGATCCGCAGGCACAGAAGAAGCTGGATTACTCAAAAACTTTCGCTTTTGAGAATTTTTTACTCGAACGAAGCCCATTGGCCTATGAATTTTCAGATATAGACAATCAACAGGCAGAAAGAGGTTTAAGAGAACAAAATGACTATTTCAGTTTGTTTGAATTTTCAGCTAAGTGGGATCCGATTCCAACAATGTTAACGCAAAACCACACCAAAATAGTCAAGGGTTTCATGGGACAAACTACGGCTTTCAAAAAACGTTTGATCAAGGCAGATGTCACCATTATGGGTGAAACAAAGTCTATTGACGAAGCCCGCTATATTCATGGTATATTCGGAAAGGGTTTCTGGACTTTTTATGGGGGCCACGATCCGGAAGACTACCAGCATTATGTTAATGAAGATCCAACCGATTTAAATTTACATCCGAATTCGCCGGGTTACCGCTTAATATTGAATAATATTTTATTCCCGGCAGCCAAAAAGAAAAAGCAAAAAACCTGATCTGCCATTGTGCACCAACGGGCTCACGTTTTGGAAACGATCTATCATCATCGTGTTGTATTAATTGGTTGAGCCTTTCGCACCATTTCTCACTACCGCAATTTCCAGGGAGAAAAATTTAATCGGAAACATCGGCAGCATGTTACGTTCCGCTCAACCAATTAAGAGCATCTAATAGTCAAAACGAGTATTGAATACCCAGCGTAAAGTTATTATTGATCCCGAGTTGTGGACCATTCAGATTCTGATAAACCGGCAACGCATATTCCAAGCCGATTCTTGTTCCACTAAATATCCCGGCAGGAAGCTGGAAATTCGCACCCAAAGAGGCAAATAATTGTTCCCCACCAAAATTGTCGGGGTTGGCTGTTTGTACCATCATTGGATTTAAGTCAGCATCGGCACCATCAATTTTACCGGTCGAATTGCCATTCAATCTCAGGGAAGTACTCACCCAATCTAACCACCGATAGGCTATCCACGTGGTAAAGTTTGCTTTATTGCCAAAGGTATAACCTTCATCATTTTCACCGGTGCGGAGTACCGCAGCAACCTGCGCTCCCCAGGACAGTTTATCAGCCTGTCCCAGATAAGTAATGCCCGGCAAAAAATCCAGTGTTCCGGAACCTATTTGCATAGGGTATGGCAGTTTCTGATTTTCGCCCATTGGCGTGGCATCCCGGTTATCCTGACTGCCGGTAGGAATGCTGATACCTGCATTTAAGTGGATAGATTGCCTGTTTTTGGAAAAAAGCTGATATAAAGCCGTCAGTTTACTATCAGCTAACGATGAAGACTCTGTGGTAAACACAACACCAGGCCTTGTAAGGTGATCCATCGATAACGTGGTATAATTCAGCATACCCATCAACGTAATCTTATCGGAAATGGCATACATCACACCAAACATGTGCATGTTCATGGTCATATCCAAAGGGACAATCATAAAGTCCTGCAAAACCGCGGCATCTGATACCTTATCGCTGTCGTGGTAATTGTCTTTCATGTTCATCTTCATAAAACGATAAGAGATCATCCACTCGCCTTTTTTGTGCATATGATCTCCCATCACACCAATGGGTGCGTGGCCATCAGGACGGGAGGAAGTCCACATTGATGTTTCCGGTTGATCCTGTCCCAAAACTGTTAATTGCCAACCCGAAGTCAGTAAAAATATGATTAGAATTTTACGTAAATTTTTCATGATTAATTATTTTCATTGGGAAATATTTGTTTCATTTTCCGACACAGAAGGGAATTCTGTCGTCCGGTGAGACATAGAAATAACCTATTTCCATGACAGGAAAATGTTAAGTGAAATGAGAAATAATTAAACCGATTGCGGGGGGTGGAATATTTTGGTATGAGGATGATGATAGTCTTTGATAATATAAAGTACAGGCGCCTTTAGCTGATTTACTTTTTGGAGACTTAAATAGTTATCGGGAATGGCATACAAATTTATCTCCCAACCTACTTTTTGCTTGGTAGGAGCGGGCCGCTCTCCAGTATGGTGCTCCTTATAAAAATCCTTTAACTGTACTTTTAGATAACAGGTGCCATTACATACTGTAATAGATTCTTCCTTGTTAATACACAATACTTCCCGGATAAAATCAAGGTTAGAATAGTAATTGACCATCACCATGAATGGTCCGGACAATCCTATCAAATAAACGGATAACAGTATTTTTGCAGTTAATCTCATCCCTGTACTTCACATACGGGGCAAAATTAGAATAGTTTGAGGATTGAAGCTATAAAACCGAAGATTTTTCGATTGCTATTTACAGATCAATTGAAAAGTCGGAACAGGAAATCACATTAGTATCGGTCATTCGGTTGATACCGACATTGCCACCTGAAAGGACTTCGTCCTTGTTTAGCCCATCATCGAGATGCACTTTGATACTGCCATTAAAATTTAAAAGATCAGTGTAGGTAAATGCCGTCTCATCTCCCAAAACGCTGAATATCGTTACACTCTTCCCGGTTTTTCCATCGACGGGATTTAGTAAAGCCACCAGGTCTCCATCAGCCCCAATGGGATCGCGGTGTAAATGCAAGGGATGTGCGCCGCCTGCCTGTGTGTTGGAAAGCGTCACCTCGGCCTGGATACTTTTATCTTTTCGCTCTTTGAAGGTAATATACCCTTCGTTGTTATAACCTGATCCTGCAAATAGCTGGTAGGTAATTTCATTTCCCGTAAAGTCGCCAAGATCCTGACTATCTTCATCACAGCTAACAACTGCCAGCACCAAACCGGCGCCTAACAGATATTTAAAAAATTTTAATTGTAGCATTTCTCCAAATATTATTGTCTACACTAATTTATTAAACTTTAAGTAAAAAAGGAAAAACAAAAGGATTAAACCTTTGTCACTATAACGAATAAACGCAGCGAATATTCGATTGTTTATTGAAAATGTAAATCAAATGAGAAATGTAGTTCTGAAGACACAGGAACCCGGTGACAGGCTAATTTATGTTGGGATTGCTGGAGCTGTTTTTTCCGAGATTTGTGGACGTCAATACCGCGCCTATGTTGGTACCGGCATCCATATGAATTTTAACATGCCCATCAAATATCAGTAATTCTTCAAAATTCAGCGGAGTACTATCGCCCAGCTCTGAAAATTCGGTAGTACCTTTTCCGGAGCTTCCGTCCACCGGTTCTAATATCAGTGCCACACTTTCCGGAGCTTCCACACTACCAAAGTAAATAATAGCCGGATGCGAGGCACCTTCAGTGGTGTTTTTCAATTGAATGGTAGCAAGAAGGCTTCCACCTTTTTTCTCCTGAAATAAAATACTGCCGGTCACATCGTGAATAGACTGACCTTCAAATAAATAGATAGTTTCCTTCCCTGTAAACTCTCCCAGATCCGGTGGCTTGCCATCGCAAGATACCAGCATGATGGCAGTTATGCACAAAAGCGACCTACAAAATCTAAAGAAATAGCTCATATCAGTGATGATCCCTTTAATTGGAATTATGACTACAATTATACCCACATATTGGCTAAAATAACTGCAGCAATCAGCTAAAACCCTTTTTGAGTAACATTTTGGTAAAAAGTTAATCTGTTAACTCATTCAATGAAATGAACCATCATTTGCGTAAATGTCGGCCTCTTACTATGAATTTCTTTTTATTCGGCCAAATTTGAAAATGAAAAGAGAAAGCCGCTATAGCCCGGACAGGAAATCCTCAACTTCAGATGATTGGTGCAGCACTTTGATCTTGTCAAATAAAGTCTGATCTACAAAACCCTGGTCCACCGAATGTTGAAAGTGCTGTAATAAGCCGTCAAAATAACCTGCAATATTTAGAAAGGCCACAGGTTTTTGATGAATTCCCAGCTGAAACCAGGTAAAAACCTCACAAAACTCATCTAAAGTTCCAAAGCCACCCGGCAAGGCGAGGAAGGCATCGGACCACTGATACATCAACTCCTTCCTTTCATGCATCGTGTTGACTACCTTCAATACACTCAATCCAAAATGGGCTACCTCCCCACTGACTAAAGACTCCGGAATGACCCCGGTTACCTCACCACCGCCGTCCAGAACACTGTCGGCCAAACTTCCCATCAGGCCTACCCTTCCGCCACCATACACCAGTTTTACCCGGTTTTTCACCAGAATTTCTCCTACTTTTATAGCTTCTTCCTGATACTGCTCATTTTTCCCGACCCTGGACCCACAAAAAATACAAAGAGATTTAATTGCCATGTGGTTTGATTTTAAATAATAATGTTTTTCTTAAGAGTTCCGGCTTAGTGCATTCGATCGGCTTTTATTTCCAGGTTCTTCAAAATTTCAGCCTCGGTTTCAAGCAATTCAACCCAACGCTGTTGAACCACGGCAGCATCCATATACTTCTTTGCCAAATGGAGGAAGTTTTTATAGTGGCCCGCTTCCGAAACCATTAATTCATAATAAAATTTTTGTAGTTCCGGATCGTCCAGGTTTTGTGACAATATTTTGAATCTTTCACAGCTTCTGGCTTCAATAAGGGCATTAATCAATAATTTTTCTACCAATTGCTGCTCCCGGCTGCCTCCTTTTTTAACTTGTTTATTGAGGGCGATCACATATTCATCTTTGCGTTGCTTTCCCAGCTTATAACCCCGTTTTTGTAATTGCTCCAGCACCCTTTCAAAATGGCTCCACTCCTCTGCGACAACAGGTGTTAACATTTCCACCAGGAGGTCCTTATCGGGATATTGGACAATCAGGGAGATGCAGGAAGAGGCAGCTTTCTGCTCACAGTACGCGTGATCGATCAAAATTTCGCCAATATTTTTTTCAGCTATGTTTACCCACCTGGGATCGGTGGGAAGTCTTAAGCCAAGTAGATTTTTTTCCATATTTTAATCAAAAAACATCCAGTTAACACCAAAGTCAAAGGTACGTTTTTGCCCCGTATAATAAGGTGTTGTAAAGTATCCGTCCGCTTCTACATTTTGCAATACATTGGTCATTTTAAAAAACCATCTAATTCTTTTCACCTTGAAGCTAACAAATAAATCCGCCAAAAGATAGGATGGGATTTCAAAATCATTTTGTAAAAAGAACTGTTGTGTCACCGGATCATAATCCTGGGCAAAATAAGCGGATTGCCAATGCATATCAAACCCTACCTGTGCCCACATCACCTTATTGAATAATATATTTTCATAATACAGTTTGCTGCTGGCATGGATTTCAGGTATCCGCATTTTGTCCTGATCGGAACCTCCCAGCCGGGTATAGGTGAATCTGCTATCCATATGCATGTGCTTAAAAAACGTCAGATTCAAGTCCAGACCCGGTGAAAAAATGGTAATTTTTCCCACTGCCTGAGCCGGACGTTTTTGACTGTTAAAGTAAATGTAATCATTGATGGTCGTAAATGAAGCTGTTGGCCTTATCATCAGTTTCCCCAAATCAACGTTAATTGCTCCCTTGAAGGTTTCCGAATTAACCGATGAAAAATTATTATGCCACTCATAATGGTTGCCAAAGTAATTATCCACCAGATAAGAGGGCGCGTGCTGGTTGACATTAAAACCCAGGTTAAGCCATTTACTGCTAAAGTCAGCCTGTATTTTGAAATTTCCATCGGTAAGTACCTCACCCTCAAAATTAACGGAAATACTATCGTTCAATCGATATATTAAGTACGTTCCCGCATAATCTTCATTCCGAATGCCTTCATTTTCCAAATACCTGTGTATGTAATTCAAAGAGCGCCTTTTGACATAAAAACTGTAAAACAAATTATTGTAATCTCCTTTTACTCCCAGTTCATTTGTGAATACTTTTAATTCCGAACCATCAAAAGTACTGGTGGGTGATATGAGAAAATCAGAAAAAAAATCACCGTCGGCTGCAAGGTTGTTATCCTCAAACTTGTTAACTTCTTTGGACCGGTCTAAAACATGATAAATCTGAAAAAGACGGTTTAGCTGGTATTGATGATACACATGGTAATTTATCAACAGTTTACTGCTCTCCGCACTGAGCAGCCAGATTTTTGCATCGTCGTTGTAACCAAACAAATTTGATGTGGGATCTATTTCCGGGGGAATTATTCCCCCTGATTCGGTAACCCGGTGTCGCAGTCTCGAAAAGTTGGCTAGCACATGATATTTATTATCAGGTGTGCTAAAACTGGAATAAAAATCATAAGCCCATGAAATAGAATTCCGATCTCCGTCTCCTGATGAGTTTACCTGCTTGTCCGCATTGATCGTGGTAACATCAAATCCAATATTCCACAAGGGGTTAATATTCCTGCTGAATTGAACGTCTACTACCGACCGGCCTTCACCTCCAAAAACCGATTTGATACTTGAGTATGGCGATTTAGTATTATAATACCTTATTTCATCGGGAGATTTGAAAAAGGGGTTGTAACTGTTAAAACCGGAAGTTTTCCCGATGATCTTTGGCGCCTCATAAAATATCGGCCACAGGGAAGTTCCCAGGTTACCCAAATTTTGAAATCGATAATCATTTATAGATACCTGGTCAAAGCGATGAAAATTATCGGGAAGTGTATCCAAAAATTGTTTTGTGGTATCGCCATATTTTATTTGCTTTTCAGTAAAAAACCTGGTGGTAAAGGGGCCATATGGCGACTCCTTGCTCAATGAATCAATGTTGATTTGAGCTTCTGAAGTGTAGCTTCCCAACAGCCATACAACGACAAGCAGGGCCTTTTTCAATAAAATATGCTTATAAACATTATAAATCACGCTCGACATTTATCTCAACAGCTTTCCGCAACTCAGCATCAAAAATATGGCCATTTTCTAAAAAATAGCACTCAATCGGTAAATAAAAAATGGGAACCTGCTGAATTTCCCGCTTTAGGGATTCTGACATTAATTTTACCACGTCCTTTTCCGTGGTAAGAATTATTTTCTCATGTTCACTAAATTGTTTAAAATGAGTGATTACTTCTTTAATGTCTTTCGGGGTGTAGTGATGATGATCTTTAAAAGCCTTATGGTGTAGCAGTTTGTAGGAGTTAGCAATATATTGTGCCAGCGGTTTGGCATTGGCAATACCGGTAAGCAGATAAATATTTTCTGAAAACGGTAGTTGGGGTTGTTGAAACACTGGTTTTGGATCAAGGTATTTAACTGCACTGAAAAACACCGGCACATCGGGCCTGGCATATTTCCTGATTTTGGTCCTGATTTTTTGCATTTCACCCGTATCCAAATTCTTTGGGCACTTGGTCACAACAATCATATCAGCTCTTTTGGCTCCCCTTCTGGGTTCCCGCAGTCTGCCTGAAGGCAATACCCAATCCTCATAAAATGGGCGATCATAATTGCTCAATAGTATGTTTAAATTAGGAGCTACCGTTCGATGCTGATAGGCATCGTCCAATAGAATTATTTGATTATCGGGGTCGTTAAATATTATTTCCGGAATTGCCAATGCCCGCTCTTCGCCAACAGTCACCTTAACCTGACGGCCATATTTCCAATAAAACTGGAAAGGTTCATCGCCGATACTGGAAGCATCATCTGTGGCAGTGGCCATTTTAAATCCTTTTGATTTCCTGCCATACCCCCTGCTCAACGTCGCCAGCTTGTATTCCTCGCCCAACAATCTTATCAAATACTCGACCATAGGCGTTTTTCCGGTCCCGCCGACGGATAAGTTGCCTATGGCAATAACCATATGATCGAATTGCACAGACTTTTTATAGCCAATATCAAAGAGGTGGTTCCTGAACCGTGTCAATGTATAATAAATCAGGGTAAAGGGCGACAACAACAAAGCTAATAGCTGCATGAATTGAGCGGTTTCAGAAATAAATATTATAAATTAGCATGACTTTATCGGCCGCAAATTTCGTGAAATATGACTAAAATAAAAGACATAATCAACTATTTGGAAACCATCGCACCTTTGGGGTACCAGGAAAATTATGACAATGCAGGTTTAATTACCGGTAACAAAAGTAAAGAGGTTACCGGCATTTTACTGTGTCTGGATGCACTGGAGAATGTGATAGAAGAAGCCATTCAAAAAAATTGTAACCTGGTTATTGCACATCACCCCATTGTCTTTAAAGGTTTAAAAAAAATCAACGGAAACAACTATGTGGAAAGAACTATTATCAAGGCCATTAAAAATGATATCGCGATTTATGCTTCGCATACCAATCTTGACAATGTGCTGTTGGGGGTAAATCGTAAAATTGCGGATAAAATCGGCTTGGCCAATCTAAAAATTCTGGCCCCCAAAGCCGGTACACTACAAAAATTGGTGACTTTTATACCCGAAAAAAATACCAGCGAAGTACTCAGTGCCCTTCATGAGGCCGGCGCCGGTCAGATCGGCAATTATCAAAATTGTAGTTTTAGGGTAGCAGGCACCGGCACCTTTGAACCCAATGAAGCAGCAAACCCTCATATCGGAAAAAACAATCAGTTGGAAGAGGTGTCTGAAAACCGGATAGAGGTAATTTTCCCCGCCACGCTGGGCACGGCCATTCTCCAGGCGCTCAAAATCGCGCATCCCTATGAAGAAGTGGCTTATTATTTGCAAAATATTGAAAATGAAAACCAGGAAGTTGGAGCAGGAATGATCGGAAACCTGGAGGCACCAATGGCCGCGCAAGATTTTATGGATTTTTTAAAAGACCGTATGCAGCTAGCCTGTATCAGGCACACCAAAATCACCGGCAAAAAAATAGCCAGGGTCGCGGTTTGCGGAGGTGCAGGAAGTTTTCTTTTACCTAAGGCGCTGAAGGCGGGAGCAGATGCCTATATATCAGCTGATTTCAAGTACCACGAGTTTTTTGATGCTGAGAATAAGCTCGTGATTATGGATATCGGTCACTATGAAAGTGAAGTTTTCACAAAAGAACTTATTTATGAGATTTTAAGTAAAAAATTTACTAATATTGCAGTCAATTTTACGGAACAAGTCACAAATCCAATAAGTTATTATTGACAATATGGACAATACGGTAGAAAAAAAACTATCATCACTTCTCAAACTTCAGCAAATAGATTCCAAATTAGACGAAATAAAAAAAGTTAGGGGGGCACTACCTGAAGAGGTGGGCGATTTAGAAGACGAGGTAGCAGGATACGATACCAGATTGGGAAAATTCAACAAGGATTTAGAAAATCTGGAAGGCGAAATTGAGAAAAACAAAAATGCCATTAAGGATTCTGAAAAGCTCATTCAAAAGTATAGTGAGCAACAGATGAATGTAAGAAATAACAGGGAATACGATGCAATTACCAAGGAAACTGAATTGCAAACCCTCGAAATACAGATCTCCGAAAAAAAGATTAAAGAATCTTACGCCAAGATTGAAGATAAAAAGGAAGAAATAGCCAATACCAATGTCCTTATTGATGAAAGGAAAAAGGACCTGGAAAGTAAAAAACAAGAACTTGACGTACTGGTTTCGGAAAGTGAAGGAGAAGAACAAAAATTGAGAGAGTCCAGGGAAAAAGCTTCCAAGGATGTAGACGAAAGACTGCTCAACTCCTATAATAAAATAAGAGATAACGCCCGTAACGGTTTGGCTGTAGTAGCCGTGAAAAGAGGCGCTTGTGGCGGTTGTTTTAATATTGTGCCACCGCAACGGCAGGCGGATATCAGAGATAAGAAGAAAATTATCGTTTGCGAGCATTGCGGCAGGATCCTGGCGGATGTCGAGCTTGAAGCGCAACCCGAAGAAAAGAAAGCGAAAAGATCTCGCAAGACCAAATAGATTTTGCATTTCAGTGATTTAAATTGAATCCATTTTACAGCGATAAAAATATAAGACAGGTGAGCAGGTATGTTCACCTTTTTTTATGGATCACGCTCGCCTTTCCCGCCTTCAGCCAAAACCGTTATGAACCGGGAACAGGGCTTCAACTGGCTTACCGGCAAATTATAAACCTTGAAATAAACAAGGCAAACCAGACCTTGTCCCATTTATCGCTGACCGACAAAAGTCATGCGCTGTTTTATTACGTGGAAAACCTGGCTGAAATAATCAGCATCCTGTTAAATGAAAACAAATCATTTTACGAAGGGCTTCAGAGCCATGAGAAAAGCAGGCTCCAACAATTAGAGCGTTTGGATGACAACAATCCATACAAACTCTATGTGATGAGCGAAATCAAATTGCAGTGGGCTTTTATAAGGTTAAAGTTCGGGGATTCTTTTTCCGCCGGCTGGGGGATCAAGCAAGCCTACAAATTGGCGCATGAAAATCACCGGACATATCCCGGCTTTATTCCCAACTACAAAACCCTGGGCATCTTAAACATTCTGATTGGCTCGGTCCCTCAGAATTATCAATGGTTACTCAATCTGTTTGGATTAAACGGAAGTGTCAGCGAAGGCCTCGAATTGCTTTCCAAAATTGAAAATACCGACGACATTTTTAGCCTGGAAGCAGCTATTCTCAGATGCCTGTCGGGGGTCTACATTTTGCAGGAAAACAGTTTGATAAAATCGTTTTTAAAGGTTTATCTGGCACACCCCGACAACCTGCTTGTAAAGTTTGCTTATGCAGCTGTCAACTTTAAAAGCCATCACAGTGAAAAAGCACTCGATATTATCAGGGAAACGCAAAGGTTTGGAAAGGATTACACCAAAATCCATTATTTTGACTACCTGGAAGGAAAAATACTGCTTCAAAAAAAATCCTACACCTTGGCAGCCTATTACTTCAACCGATTTATTGGAAAGTACGGAGGCGAGAACAATATAAAAGATGCCTACTTCCAGCTATTTTTATGTTACTGGCTCAGCGATCAAAAGGAAAAGGCAATGGACATCTACGCGTTGGCCAAAAGCAAGGGAAGCCCGACATCTACCGCTGACAAGTATGCGGATAGAATTCTCAGGAACGGTGAATTTCCACACAAACAAATTATGCAAATCCGTTTGGCTACTGACGGGGGCTATTACAGTCTTGCCGAAGAACAGATCAAGAATCTTTCGGGGAATCAATTAGTTACCGACAAGAACAAAACTGAATTGGTTTACCGAAAAGCCAGGCTTTCTCATTTGCAGGACCAAATTTCACAGGCCCTGACCCAGTATCAAAAAACCATTGATATGACCCAAAAAAAACCGTGGTATTTTGCGCCGAGTGCCGCATTGCAACTGGGGCAGATCTATACTGATCAAAAAAATTACGATCGGGCCCGGTATTATTTTAATTTGGCGCTGACATTCCGTAACCATCCCTATAAACAAAGTCTGGATCGACAGGCAAAGTCGTGGCTAAAAAAAATCGAAACGCAAAAGTGAACGGTTAAAAAGCATAAATCACCTCTTGATATTGCTTAGCAACAGGAAATGTGCTCGTTTTTACTAAAAAAGGGCTGAGATGTAAAAAAAATGATGGATTTTGAAAAATAGCCGTTTACTTACTACTACAGCCATTTTCAACGCTAAAACCTCCTTATTATTTGGTTTTTTAGGAAAATATAAAATTTTGTTTTCTCAACAAAGCTCCCAAACCTCAATATTCGCTGAATATGAAGCAGTTATGAAAAATTATTTCAAAAACTATGAAACATTTTAATCAATTTTTCATTTATATTAATAGATATATTTTGTATCTTTGCGCCCTTAAAGCGGATTGTAAATGGTTGTGAAAAGGGATTAAAAATTTTGACGAGCCTCAAATAAACAAAAAAAAATAAAAAATGTGGTCACCTTGCGAGGTTTTTTTGCATTAACATATTAGGGCTGAAAAATAAAAATCATAAAATAAATAGCATAACTGCCAAATAAATTCGTTATAACTAGGTTTGAAGGTTAGTTAAGGAATAAAAAAACTGCGACAAGCCGGAAAAAGCTAAGATACTTAGAGTCCTAATCATAATAAAAGTTAACTGAATGAGACAATTAAAAATCACACAATCAATAACGAACAGGGATAGCCAGACCTTAGAAAAGTATTTTAATGATATCTCTAAGGTAGATCTGTTGACTTTGGAAGAAGAAGTTGATCTGGCAAGAAGGATACGTGAAGGAGACGAAGTTGCTTTAGAAAAACTGACTAAAGCAAATCTAAGGTTTGTGGTTTCGGTTGCTAAGCAGTACCAAAATAGTAGAATTCCTTTGAACGATCTGATTAATGAAGGAAACTTGGGTTTGGTTAAAGCTGCAAAAAAGTTCGATGAGACCAGAGGTTTTAAATTTATCTCTTATGCAGTTTGGTGGATCAGACAATCCATTATGCAGGCATTAGCAGATCAGTCAAGATTGGTTAGACTTCCATTAAATAAAATCGGTTCATTATCAAAAATTAACAATGCTGCGGCCATTATGGAGCAGGAATATGAAAGGGAACCTACGGCGGAAGAATTAGCTGAATTCCTGGACATTACCGTGGACGAAGTGAAAAACACAATTGACTCATCTACGAAGCAAATATCTGTCGATGCCCCTTTTGTTGAAGGTGAAAGCAATTCCTTGCTTGATGTGCTTGAAAACGAAGGTGCTGAAAGTGTCGATGATGATTTAGCTTACAGAGATTCTTTAAAAGTAGAGATTGAAAGAATATTGACGATTCTTTCAGAACGGGAAAGAGAAGTTGTTAAACGTTTTTTTGGCATAGGTTATGAATCCAAATCTTCTCTGGAAGAGATTGGCGATGACCTGGGACTAACCAGAGAGCGTGTAAGACAAATTAAGGATAAAGCTATCCGTAAATTAAGTTCTAATTCAAACATTAATCTTTTAATTCCCTATTTAGGTTAAAGATTTAATGACATGATATAATGAAGCACATTCCACAAAAAGGGAATGTGCTTTTTTTTTAAAGTATTCAATTCTTTTTTTTCAAATAACCTTTATTTTTGAACTTTCTGGATGGGTCAATTTAATATGGAAGGGCTGCATTGTCGTCTAATTTGTAATTCTGCTTCGGAGCATTTAAATCAATTATACACCGGCTTTGGTGAGCTGAATCATCAGGGTATAATAGATGTTTCGCTTCAAAAAGGCCCTCACTACATTAGTAGTAATTATTTAAAACCCTACCTGAAGGTAGTTGTGAACGGTCAGTTTACATTACTTTATGATAATTCTGACGGTTACGAACTAATCTACCCGGAATTAGATGACATTGATTTTTACTTTAAGAGAAGTTTTTTTCCCGAATACGTCCAAAAATTAACAGATGGGCATAAAATTTATCCGCTAGGCTTCAATTATGAAGTGTATAGTGAACATGACCATGCTTTCAGGCGAGCACTATGGTCTAACAATTTAAAAGACTTTTTCAAATCCTATGTAAGAGCCAGCAAGCCACTTTCCAAGCTTCTAAAGGTTGAGTCATCTATTGCCACCTCGCACTTCAGGTACTTCGAGGGTCAGCCAAAATCTACAGACCGGCCGTTAATCCTTTTTATGGCAAGGCTTTGGGAACCCAATAAAGTTAGTTCCTCTAAATCTAAAAGTGAACGCGAGGAAATTAATCATATCAGAGCTACCTGCATCCGGACACTTAGAAAGGAGTTTGGGGAGCTTTTTGTCGGAGGACTGGCCAATACAGATTTCGCCGTTAAGCAATATCCGGATTGTGTGTTGAACCAGAAAAACATGGCCCGCAAAGCCAATTATTTAAAATTAATGCATAATGCCAGTATCTGCGTTGCTACCACAGGCCTTATGGGATCTGTGGGATGGAAAATGGCCGAATACATTGCTGGTGCCAAGGCTATTGTTTCAGAAAAGAATTACTATGAATTCCCGGGAGACTTTAAAGAAGGCCGTAATTTTTTGTCATTTGAGAAGCCTGAAGAATGCATAGAAAATGTAACCCAACTAATTGATGATCCCCTGAAACGCCTGGAAATGATGAAAGCCAACCAAAGTTATTATCAGCAATTCCTCAGACCGGATCAGTTGGTCCTCAACAGTCTGAAGCGTGTTTTAGACCACCAGCCCAAAGCTGACCTTACCAAATAGCAGCTAATTCTCTACACATCCTACAGAAAATTTTAATAATATTTTCATAATCAAAAACAAAGCTTAAATTAGGAGACTCAATATTTTTTGGCATTCTCTATTGGAAATATGCGGTATTGAAAAGGTCGAAGATGTTTTTTAATAATTTATTTTAACCTAATAATAATCAGGAATATGTCTGGAAAATTAAAAATGGGAATGGTAGGTGGAGGAGAGGGTTCTTTTATTGGCGCCGTTCACCGAATGGCCGCTAATCTCGATGGCGAAATAGCGCTGGTCAGCGGTGCTTTTAGCAGCTCTGCGGAAAAATCGAAGAGATCCGGTGAAGCGTTATACCTGGAACCCAACAGAATATACGGCAGCTATGAGGAAATGATCACAACCGAAAAAACTTTGCCGGAAGGCGAAAGAATCGATGTCGTCTCGATCGTCACACCAAATCATATGCATTATGGACCTGCTAAAATGGCGCTTGAAAATGGCTTTCACGTTATCTGTGATAAGCCTGTGGCATTTTCACTTGCCGAGGCCAGAGAGCTCGAGGAACTGGTAAAAAATACCGGGTTAATTTTTGCCCTTACCCATAATTACACAGGCTATCCGATGGTCAAAGAAGCCAGGGAAATGATTAAAAGCGGAAAGTTAGGCAAAATACGCAAAGTCATTGCCGAATATCCCCAGGGTTGGTTGTCGACAAAGGTAGAAGATTCCGACCATAAGCAGGCCAGCTGGCGCACCGATCCAACCAGGTCTGGTGTAAGCGGTTGCATGGGAGATATTGGCTCACACGCAGAAAACCTGGCGGAATACATCACAGGTTTAAAGATGGAGGAGATATCGGCTGACCTGTCCATCATGGTAGACGGCCGGTTGTTGGACGACGATGGCAGCGTTTTAGTCAGGTTTGACAATGGCGCCAAGGGTATTCTTTTTGCCAGCCAAATTGCTGCCGGAGAAGAAAATGAATTAAAAATAAGGGTTTACGGTGAAAAAGGCGGATTGGAATGGCTCCAGTCTGATCCTAATACCCTAATTGTCAAGTGGTTGGACAGACCCAAAGAAATACTTAGAACCGGTGCCGGCTACACTTATTTTTCTGAAGCGGCCCAAAAGGCCACCCGACTGCCAGGAGGTCATCCGGAAGGTTACCTGGAAGCATTTGCCAATATCTATCTTAATTTTGCCAAGGCTGTACGAGCACATAAAAATAATCAAACAATAGCTCCTGTCGACAATGATTTCCCTACTATCGAAGATGGCGTGAGAGGAATGATGTTTATTGAAGCCGTGGTAGCATCCAGCAATGAAAACAGCAAATGGTTGGAATTCGGAGTAATTTAACCCGATATACTTAATGTTTGATTGATATTAACCTATAAAAAAATATGAAAACAATGAAAGGACCGGCTATTTTTTTAGCCCAGTTTTTAGGTGATGATCCACCGTTTAATAATCTTAAAAATATTTGTGAATGGGCCGCTGGTTTAGGTTATAAGGGAGTGCAGATCCCAACCTGGGATAGCCGGGTAATTGATTTACAAAAGGCCGCCGAAAGCAAAACATATGCCGATGAAATCCAGGGAATCGTAGCAGATGCCGGCCTGGCTATTACAGAACTTTCTTCGCATCTGCAAGGACAATTGGTAGCCGTGCATCCGGCCTATAACGAATTATTTGATGGCTTTGCTCCAAAGGAATTACATGGCGATGCCAAAGGTAGAACTGCCTGGGCTATACAACAACTGAAATACGCCGCTCAGGCAAGCCGTAATTTCGGCCTGAATGCACATGCAACATTTTCAGGTTCACTGCTGTGGCATACGATATACCCCTTTCCCCAGCGTACTGCGGGATTGGTGGATACAGGATTTAAAGAACTGGCTAAGAGATGGACACCAATCCTGAATGAATTTGACACACACGGCGTAGATGTATGTTATGAAATTCATCCCAGCGAAGACCTGCACGATGGCGCTACTTTCGAACGTTTCCTGAAAGAAACCAACAATCATCCCAGGGCTAATTTATTGTATGACCCAAGTCACTTTGTATTGCAACAGCTGGACTATCTTCAATACATCGACCTCTACCATGATTATATCAAAATGTTCCACGTTAAGGATGCTGAGTTTAACCCTTCGGGAAGGTCTGGTGTTTACGGCGGGTACCAGGACTGGATAGACAGGCCCGGCAGGTTCCGGTCATTAGGCGACGGACAGGTAGATTTTAAAGGTATTTTCTCAAAACTGGCCCAATATGACTATGATGGCTGGGCAGTGCTGGAATGGGAATGTTGCATCAAACACCCGGAAGACGGTGCCAGGGAAGGAGCCACCTTTATCCAGGATCACATCATCAGGGTAACTGAAAAAGCCTTCGACGACTTTGCCAGTGGCGGAGCCGATGAAGGATTAAATAAAAAGATTTTGGGTATTGATTAAGAATACCCAATGCTATCAAATAAATGGAAAGGTGTTGAACGCTTTTCCATTTATTATTTGAACCCAATTCGATCTCATCTAATCCTTTGGGTTTCAACACAAAACCTGTCATAATACAACAAAATTAAAGGGAATATTACACTGAGCCGATATTAGAAATCTTTTCGACAAATTATCCTGACATTAAACTTAGATTTGTGTTTATAAGATAATTTCATAGATTAAGTTGTTTCTCATAAAATCAGCGTTTTACAAAAATTTCATTATTGAGAGCCTAACTTGTCCCCGGGGATTAGTTTTGATGATATTACTTTTGGTATTGCCTACGCTGTCTTCAAGAGGGCAATCCCGCACTTTTCGACTTTCCAACAACCTTTCGGAAAAGGATTATGATCCACATACTATTGTTGTTAAATTAAAAAAGACAGCCCAAAAAGGTGATACAGGCTTCCCTGGCATAGAGGAGCTAAGCGCGCTGGTCAAGGGTAAAAAGTTTAAAAAGGCGGTCCCGCGATTCCAGCGATACCAGCAAAAGTCTTTGCATAAACAAACTGATCTTTCGGAAATATACAAGATAACTATCCAGGACAAAGAAAACCTGGAAGCCAAAATCAATCAGCTACTGACCCATGAAAATGTAATCTATGCCGAGCCTTATTACCTTCCCAAACCACTGTTTGTCCCCAACGACCCTTCTGCTTCCCTTGGCGGCGATCAAACATATTTGTCTATAATCAGTGCCTATAACGCCTGGGAATTTGAAAAAGGAGACTCCTCCTTAATTATAGGTGTACTGGATACGGGGATTGACCTGGATCACGAAGATCTGGTTGACAATATTTATTACAATCATAATGATCCTATTAATGGAATTGATGATGATAATGATGGTTACATTGACAATTATCACGGCTGGGACTTTGCCAATAACGACAATGATCCCAGCGCCGATTTTAGCGGTCATGGGACGTCAGTCGCGGGGATAAGTTCAGCCAGAACCGATAACGGCATTGGCATTGCCGGCGTGGGATTTAAAAGTAAATTTTTACCCATTAAAATCTTTAACTCTGAAAATAACGCCTTCAATAATGGTTACGAGGCTATTATCTACGCCGCCGAGCAAGGGTGCCAAATTATCAATTTATCGTGGGGCAGTCCCGGCACATTTTCCCATTTCGCACAAGACGTTATCAATTTTGTTGTTTTAGACATGGATGTAGTGGTGGTAGCTGCTGCCGGCAACACGAATGCCGATCTACATTTTTACCCGGCTTCTTATGAACACGTTTTATCGGTGGGCGCTTCTAATAACAATGACCAAAAGGCCAATTTTGCCACTTACAGTCACTTTATCGACGTGATAGCACCAGGTAATAGTGAATACACTACCAAAAACGGAAATAGCTATGGCAATTCATTAGGCTCATCGTTTTCCTCTCCAATGGTGGCGGGTGTTGCAGCGTTGGTTAGATCCCGGTATCCCGGCTTAAATGCACGGCAGGTCATGGAAAAAATCAGGATTACGGCAGACGATATCTACGGGGTCGCGGGCAATGAGACTTATTTCGAACAATTAGGACGTGGTCGGGTCAATGCGCAAAGTGCCGTAGCACCTACAGGCCAGCCGGCTATAAGGATGAGCAATTTAAGTCATAATAACAATGTTGGTCCGTACGCATTAGCCGGAGATACGGTCAACATAACCATGGATTTTATTAACATACTCAATACTACGGCCAATGCACAGGCCACACTTACCTGTTCTTCACCATTTGTCACCATAATTAATGAAAGTTTTAACATTGGCAGCCTGATTTCTATGGAGAAAACAAGTAACGTACATGCCCCTTATATCATTTACCTGGATCCGGCGACACCGGCCAATACGAAACTGATATTTCGCCTTGGCTATGAGGATGTAAATTATTCAGACTATCAATATTTCGAATTGCTGGTGAGCACCGATTACATCAACCTCGACAACGGAAAAATACTTTTGACGATTTCAGACGATGGCAATTTAGCATATACTGACGGCAATTTGACAACCGGCAGAGGGTTTATGTTTGAAACAAAAAAAATCCTTGATCACATCGGAGTAGCCTTTGGGGTACAACCGGATAAAGTGGTTGACAATATTATATATGATTTAAATAGCGGTCAAAAGAATTCAGATTTTGACAATCAGGAGTCTTTTCATTTTTTTGACAATTCCATAGCTCCCATCGACATTCATTCAACCTTTACAGATGGCGCTGCTACAGATCCCATCAACCTACAGATTACCCAAAAGTTCCTAAGCTCAAACCTGGATACCGCCAATAACTTCCTCATCCTGGAATATCGAATTACCAACCTGAGTGGCGGCGATCTGCCGGAACTTCACGCTGGCATGTATGCCGATTGGGATATCGGTCAATACACCACTAACACCGCCGCCTGGGATATCACCCACCAGCTGGGATACATTCACAATCCGGGAGAAAATAATCAATACGCTGGAATAGCCTTAATTTCCAACCAGGAACCTATATACAATGCCATTAACCTGGGTAGTGAAAATGGCAATACCCAGGATTTCACCGGCACCCTCACCAAATTAAACAAATATGGACTGCTGACCAGCAGCCTCAAAGAAATGGCCGGCGAGATAGGTGCGGGCAATGATGTGGCGCACTTTTTGTCCGGAAAAGAAATAAACCTTAAGCATCACCAGAGTACCAAAGTCACCTTCGTTATCGCAGTAGCTAATAGCTTATCACTGCTACAAGAGACAGTAACCAAGGCGGCTAATTTTTACACCAGTTATACACAAAACCCACCTATTTCCGAAATTTTTAATGTTTGTGAGGAGGAGAGCCTTGACGTCAACCCATCTTCGGGACTGAATTACAGGTTTTATGCCGATGTCGATACTACACAACTATTGGGACAGGGAGAGTTCTATACAACCGGACCGTTAACCGAAAATAAATCATTTTTTGTTGTCAACACAGACGCGGGATTTGACGGTGACGTGGAACAGATAAAGGTGGTTATCAAAGACCCGGCAGCAGACTTTTTAAGCAGTCGGGATACGGTATTTATTGATGAAAACAATCATAATTCTGTGCAGTTTACAGATTTGAGTAATGAAGGCGTTAGCTGGGACTGGAACTTTGGCAATGGTTTTTTCAGCAGTGCTCAAAACCCAATCATCAATTTTGCAGATGAGGGGGACTATGAGGTAAAACTAAAAGTCACAACAACTACCGGATGCCTCGATTCCGTGACACATCAAATTGTAGCAGTGAGGAGAAGCCCAAAACCAGTAATCTCAGACTTTTTGATTTGCCCGGGGGAACCGGTTTTGCTCCAGGCGGCTAATACCAACAACATCGGCCTTTATACCAATGAAAACCTTACGCCGCTCGTCAGTCAGGGAAGTGCTATTACCATTGAAAACCTGCATACAGACACCTCATTTTACGTAACCAATAAAGAGGGACTTTATGAAAGCCTTCCGGTAAAAGTAGCGGTGGAAGTGTCGGAGATCAATGCCACATTCAATTATGCCATTGACTCCCTGGCGCTGGATGAAAAAATCGATCTGGTCTTCAGCGGGTTAAGCAACGATGCCATAGAATGGGACTGGTATATTGATCAGAATCCCACAGGCAATTCGCGAAATCTTAGCCTTCAGCCTTCGGAAGAAAAGAATGTAACCGTCGCATTGGCAACCCGGAACCAGCAGGGATGCAGTGATTCCACTGGCCAGGTAATTTCCTTTAAAGTAAGTCCGCAGCCACCTACCAGGCATTTTCGGTTTTGCAAAGGCGAGGAAGTAATTGTCAGTTTACCAAAGGGAAGTTTTCACAATTTTTATGAAAACGAGGACTTAAGCCAGTTAATTGGCAAAGGCAGTTATCTCGACTTAGGCGTTTTGGAAACGTCAAAAGTCATTTATTATACCAATCTTGACTCTTTGTTGGAAAGTGAGCCTAACCTATTGGAGATAGAGATAATAGATAACTTCGCCGATTTCTCCCTGGGGGGTGAAACCATATTTCTCAATCATAATGACGAATTGGCGTTTAGTGATTTATCCCCGTTCAGCGTAAGCCGGCAATGGTATTTAGATGATCAGCTAATTTCATCTGATTCTTCCTTTTTACAGAATTTTGAGTTTTCCGGAAATTATCTGATCAGATTGATCACAGAAAATGATCTGGGATGTGTCGATAGCCTGGAAAAATCGCTAAAAGTGCTGCTGGTAACCGGTCTAAACAGCGCGCTGCCAGAGAAGGCTATTACCATATACCCCAATCCATCTCATGACGTGGTTTTTATCAATGCCCAGGATTTAGATGAAAACTTATATACGCTGCAACTATTCAGTGAATCGGGAACGATAGTTTTGGATAAGACTTACAGATTGTCTGCCATTAAAAAAGGCATCAATCTGGCACACCTGGCACGTGGGGTTTATTATTTAAGGTTATACGGAAAAAATGTTCATCATTCCGTAAAAAAACTAATTCTCAAATAAGATCAGTCGTTCTTTTGTCACTACCTGATGTTTGCAGTCAATCGGACAGATAGGTAAACGCTGAATTTGATCATCATGCCAGGAAAACCTTTGATCATGCTACCGCTACCATCCGGAGGCAGGTTTTCTCCGCTTCATATACTGCATAAGCGTATAGGCAATAAAAAAACCCGACAAGGAACCCTCAAACGCGATCAGGAAGCCTAACAAATAGGGATTTAAGTGATAGCCAAACATTTCATTGGCCCTGATGGTCTCCATAAATGCAGGATCCAGTTTCAAGTAGAAAAAGATAAACAAGGCAAAGGGGATAACACTCACAATGGTTGTTCTAAGCCCCAGGCCTATGCCGTTAAAATATGCCAAACCCTCGTTATGTGACTTTTTGTATTCCTTAAATGCCAGCCATACACCAGTCACCATGATCAAAAAATTCAGACTTCGCAATTCAACAATGTGTACTAAACCTACGATTTTCATCAGCAGGAAATAGGCTACCAATCCTCCGAAAGTAATTAAACCATTCTTTAAGGCAATGTATTCAATTGATGATTTATCGTTTAACATAGCTAAATGGGTTTATTTTATACATGTAATAACAAGTTACTAAAACTCTGGGTTCCATGCCAGTGCTTTAGTCAATGTGACGATTTAAAATAAACCAAAGGTCTACAACTTTAAAAAACTGACTACCTGATAGTTACCAAATAAAACAATATCTAGCCGGCCAAATAACTGCAAGAGATGCGAATTTATTTTTTGAAAATTTCGAAATTACTGATACACCTTTACCCAGTCAATGACCATTTGAACGGGTAAATCTGCCGGATTGACTTCTCCCACCCATGATCCTCCAAGTTGCTGGTCAATTAATATATAGAAAGGCTGGTCAAAAGGCCATTGAGAAGCATCTACCCCTGTTATTTTGGGATATGTAAATGTTACCTTCCCATTTATGGTATAGTCTAGCTTATCGGGGTACCACTCCAAACCAAAAGTATTGTATTGTCCGACATCAACCTTGGCGGTCGCATAATTAACAGGGTTCTTCTTTTGCTTGAGATTCAAGGTATAGTAGGAATGTGTTGTCTGATAAATAAAGCTGTCAAAATTAAGGTGCTCCATGATGTCCACTTCCCCATTTCTTGGATATTTTCCATATCTATTCTCCGCAGCCAACATCCACATGGCCGGCCAGGCCCCTTGAGCACTTTCAAGCTTCGCGCGAATTTCAATTTTCCCATATTGGAAAGCATACTTTTCCTTCGAAGATATTCCTCCGGTAAGAAAAGGCCTGGGATCTTCAAGTGTATCAGTATTAACAATCCCTTTCAAAAAAAGCTTACCGTCTGAAATATCGTAACACCTTGGATCAGTAGTCATGTGTTTATTCCAGTTGGATTTTCCAGGCGATATGCGGCTCCATTTCGTAGTATCTAATACAGGCATGTTAAAATCATCCATCCACACCAGTTTCCATTCCCGATTGGATTTGTCTGCTACCACACCGTTTAACGATCCCTGACAATCAATCAAAGCAATTACAAGCAGCATTGAGATCATATATTTTACCATATCAATATTTTTAAATTTATAGGAATAGAGGTCAGTAGTTGTTTTTTTTTGTTTCACTTTATAGCTATAGTTGTCGTGACAGCCGGATGGTCACTTGGCCAGGCTCCTTTATGTTTGAAATGCATATTGGAATCTAGCGCGTTCAAATTTCTCCCCTTGTAATAAATATAATCAATTCTATAACTCAGTTTTTCTGCGGTCATCGTAGGTGACGCATAGTGAAGATCGGGCCTTATTTCCCTAAAAGAATCTTTAAACCCGGTCTTTTGCATCAGTTTGCTGACCGGCCATGCTACTACGAGCTCGTTGTGCCAGTCTTTCGTTTCGTCAATCCACCCTTTGTGCGAAGGACTATTAAAATCACCTCCAATGATCAATGGAATATCGTCGGCTTCCTGAATTTGCTTATCCAATAATCTTACAATTTCCTTTATCTCTTTATGACGGGTTTCATCTTCTCCCGCTAATAGCTTTTCAGCTGTTGCGTCAGAAGCACGGCTATCTCTCCGCCAGGCCGGTAAATAGTGGATCCACAAACTCGAGACATTTATTGTTTGCTCTTTACTCAACCTGATGGTGGCAACACCACAGCGCAAGGCATCGTAAACAGTCCAGGTATTTACAATAGGGTATTTGCTCATCACTGAAAGATTATCACTTGCCCAATAGAAATAATAATCAAGTGCATCCGCAATCAAAGCTCCTGAGCCATAGGTCTCCTGCATCATTATAATGTCTGCTCCCGTATCTTTAATGAAACCAATTACCTGTTGTGGGCCAATTTCACGGCCATGCCGGCGTCCGCCATGCCATATATTCCAGGTCATCAGGTTAAGTTTATCTACACGCCGGGTTGGTATCGGCGGTAGTTTTGATGCCGGTGCACATTGCTTATATTCCCTGGCTATGTCATCTGCACTTAAGACATAATCGTAAATATTAAATTCATCCAAAGCTCCCTCGAAAGAGGGCGCATCAACATCGGCCAGGGCATCTGAGCCCAAATTAACAGGCAACCCGCTATTTAGATTCCACATTTCACCTGTGTTATAGATCGCAACATTCAATCCGTCAAAATACATATGTGCTTCTTTGCTCCTACGATTAATCGTAAATGCCATCTGATGCCATTCTCCCTCATTTATTTGTTGCCGGGGCGATGTTGTACGATAGTCCAGACGATATTTGCCATCCCCAATATTCCATGCCCAACTACCATCAGGCTGGCATACTATTGCCCACCCAGTATTGCTCCCGCTTGTTCTGCTAAACCCAAAGTAACGGTTGGTCGTGAAGTCTTTGACCTCTCCCGAATTCCAGTCCTTATTGGAAGCTATAACCTGGTATTCATCATTTTTCGCAACCGTTTTGACCCATACCACCACCGAGAAATCGTGGTTCTCCCAAAGCGGAAATAACAATTCCTTTTGGTCAATCTTTATGGTGGTATTAGAAAAGTATTTCGCACTCCCATGAATGCCTTCTGTTATGGAATCTTTTCCTACCAGCTTGCAGGCAGTTGACTTAACATCACCTTCCATGTCTACAGCTATTATTGCCGGAATATCCTGAGCCGGTTGAAAACCATATCCGGAGCAGATGATGACCATCATAGCCGCTAAAAGGCCTAATTTTTGTTTCTGTGTGTTCATTCTTTTCATATTTTTTAGTTGCCACATCATTCTATGCCGGTTGTACCAAGCCAGGATATGACATTAGCGCAGCTTCGAAGGAATTACATATTTGTCAATCAATTTGCCTTCGGTGTCTCTGACTGTGAGTGTAAGCTGTTTATCTGAAACATCAGTTCTTAAAATCATGTCTTGTCCAATAACGAAAATGGGGAATGCATTTTTCCCTTCCTGCTTCTCAATTCTGGCATACCGATGATGATGACCATTAATCGCCAGATCAATGTTTCCGTCATTTAAAACAGGCCCCCATTTTTGGGTAAGATCCGTTGCCCCATGTTTTTTGCTTCCGGCAAAAAGTGGCACATGAAACAAGACGACCTTATACAACGCCTTCTTGAATTTGTCGCTCTGGATCTCTTTCTTTAACCATGCTGCCTGCTCACTTCGATATTTATCAAAATCCACCAAATCTGCATAAACCGGGTGGTCATCAGGTTTATCCTCACCGGAATCCAGGATAATAAAATGAACACTTCCATGTGTGAATGAATAGTAATACTTTCCACTTGCGTGTGGGAAGTATTGCATCAACCCTCTTGCATTAGGACCCCTGGTCTCATGGTTTCCTCTCACAAAAACCAAGGGTTTCTCTTTTGCAAAGTGTCGGGCACTTATATCTACAACCGACTCAAAAATTCGATCTTCATGCCCCATCCAGTTAAGCATATCACCTGTATAAAGCATCATATCCAAAGAGTCCATCGGCGTGTTTTCCAACAAAGTATTCAAAACAGCCGGGCGTTCGTGAAGATCGGTTATTACACCAAAGGAAAAATCTGATTTGTTTGGATCTAATGTTTCAAATTCTAAAACCTCACCGACCGCGGTATCGCCATATAACACTTCATAAGGTGTGAATTTTAGAATTTCTTTCGAAACTACCCTGTACCGGTATTTCGTTGCCGGTTCCAGGTTTGTAATCCGAATGGCATGCCTTTTTGTGTTACCATCAATTAGCCCATGTTTACTGCTCCTGGCTATTTGAGGGTAGCCGCCCCAAACAGGAAACACGCCAAAGCTCTCCTCACCACAATATTCGACCCAGGAAGTAGATGCCTTGTTGGTAAACCACACCACCGTAATGGCATTTTCGGCAGGATCTACCAGATAAGGACCGTGTTCGATGGTTAATTGCCCGGGCGGCAAGGCATATGTTCCCCGGGTAGCCAGTATATAACATAAGGCAAGGATAAAAAGCAAAATATTTCTTGGTCTCATCAAATCTCTATTTTAATTGGTATGATAAATTAGGCTCCACGCTATCTTAAAAAGCGGTTTCAATCTGAATTTCAGCATTAGGTAAGATCCTGCTGCGTTACTTAAACTTAAATTTTGCTACCAGGCCGAGGTGATCTGATGGATAACCGGGTGTCCTCTCTTCCTTTCCTCTAAAATTGGGAACAATTGGTCCAGCGTCAATAAGTTTCAGGTCTTTTCCTTTAAAGTATATGTAATCTATTCTATCCTCAAATCTACCTGCCGTATAACCCGGATGACTGACCGGATCGGGATGCAGGTGTCTATAAGAGTCGATAAAACCGGCATTTGTCATCAGTTTGCTATGGCCGGACGCCCCCTGTCCATCATCAAGATGGGATACAGAATTATAATCCCCCCCATAAATAATGGGAATTTCATCAGCCTGCTCAATTAGTCCTTTCCATGCTTTCAAGGCACCGGCCAGGTCTTCGGGCTTTTTTCCGTTATACCAGTTTGAGGAGGCTATAACCCTTTTATTTTCAGATAACTTAATCATAACACCACCATTATTGAAAGCATAATTATTCCCATAGTTTGACCTCTCCTCAGCCATGTAAGCATCTTCAATAGGGAAACGGCTCATGACAGAGAGGTTAGCTCCCCAAACTGCACCGATAGTGCTGGCCGCCTCATAATAATAAAATCCCAAACTGCTGGATATCCGTGAACCGGCACCGTAAGTTTCTTGCATTAATACAATGTCAGCACCGGCATTTTTAATTAACGCTATTATTCTTTCGATCCCGTCAAACCCGTCTTCTTCTTTGGTAAAGTGCGTTCCTCCATGCCAGATATTCCAGTTTACGACAGTCAGAACATCTTTCTTAAATTCGGGCTCCACCACCACTGTGGCATACTGCTCAAATTCCTTTTTTACCTGTTGGGGTGAGAGCGTGTATTTCCAAACCTGGAGTTTATCTATTAAACCCCGGAATGAAGCATGTCCAGGCGATATCGTCTCATCACTCCCGATACGTAATGAAAGGTCGCTTAAAAAATTGCTGTCATCCAGATCGCCAATATGCAATACAGCTTTATTAATCCCGTCGTAAAAAAGGCGGATCTCCTTTTGGCTTGCATTATGAGTGAAAACCAGGTGATGCCACTCGTTATCAGCCAGAGGCTGATCCTCAGCCATCGGTTCATATAGATAGTGTAGCAGGCCATTTCCAATGTTCCAACCCCATCCCCCTTGCCTGCAATACAGCGTAAAACCCTTACCAATGGGCCGGCTGCCGTATATACCGGCAGGCTTTTTCATAAAATCCGAATTAGAAACAATAATGGTTGTATCTCGCGATTGATCGTTGGATCTTACCCAAACCGATATGGAAAAATCGCGATCATTAGAAAACCAGGCCGGATTTGTACGGTTTATCGCCGGGACCGGACTACCATTCCCGGAAACCAATGCGCTGCCTTCAATTCCTTTCCCATAGTTTATCTGCGTTCCTGAAGGTGAATAATTGTCTTGCTTATTGAAATCCAGGCTTAATAGCAAGTTTGGGTTTTTGTTTTGGGCTTGTGCTTCAGTGGAAATAAAAAGGCCAAGGCTTAATACAGTCACTAAACAAGTATTCAACCGTCGTGTACTTATTTTTTTGAACATTCTGACTCCTTTCATGATTGTTGTTAAATAGTTGGTGCGCTTGAAAAAATTTTACATTTATGCCGGCCATCATTTTATTTTTCCGGCAATAATTCCAACACGCTAAGGACGGGACAATGATCAGAAGCCACTTTTTCATCGATAACACGTGTTTCAAGAACCCGCCAACGTCTGGCAGGTCTCAATAGAATATAATCTATCTTCGCTGTTGGATCTGCGCATGGTATTGTAGGTACGTCCTCCGAAAATGATTTTGTCCATTCTTTGAAAAGTATCGCCATCGTTTTACTGTCAGGCCTGGCATTCAAATCTCCGGCGAGTATGGAGGGTTTATCACTTTTTGCAAATATCCGGTTAATTTGATTGGCCTGATTAATTCTGTCTGTTTCCCCGGTATGATCAAAGTGCGTACCTATAAAACGTATGGTATCACCGCTTGCTATTATCACATTCACTTCCAAAGCAGCTCTGGGTTCCTTACCAGGTTGTGCGCTCAATGGATGGTTCCGGGTACTCAAAAAAGTGTAGCGTGATAGTACGCCCTCTCCATAGCCTCCTCCATCATAGGGCATAGCTTGCCCAAAAAGAGGAGCTAGTCCCGTTCGGATGCCCAATTCCGTGGCAAGATCTTTCCCCCCCACCCTGTTGGTTTTGAAATCCACCTCCTGCAAAGCAACCAGGTCAGGTTTTACAGATTTGATCACACTGGCGATTCTATCAAAATTAAAATCACCTTTAAGCGTCTCTCCATGTAAAACATTGTAGCTCAAAATTCGAATAACCCTGGTAGAATCCACCTTAGGTTGCGCCATTGTTTTAGTAAAGCCAAGTTGAAAGAAGAATATCATTAAGGTCGCTTTAGGCACTGCGGTTTGAAATAATTTTTTACAGATCATAGTATATTATTAATTCTATATAGAGATGTTAAGTTTGAGATGATACGAATAGTATAATATCAGAAAATTGCCGGGAATTTTGGTGACCGATACCGGAAGCACCGTACCAGGCAGTCAAAACGTCAACTGAGGCCGTCCCAAAAACGCTGTTGATGAAAGTAAAACCAAATATTACTTACTTCAGCGACTTATCTCTCCCTGACTTCCCTTTGGAAAGATCAGCGGAGGTGAAAAGGTGAACCAAAAGAAATCCGGATTCCTTTATGTCAGACAAACTAATTGGGACAGCCTCAGTTTATTGAAACCTAAGACCAAAAACCATTACCAGCCCGGGTTTTGAGTGAGATTTGAATTCAGCGTAATTTGCTGTTGGGGTACTGCCAACAGGTAATCCCTTACCGGATCAAACCCAAATCCATCCGGCATTTGTGTCTGATGAGGGTCAATATAACCATCTTCATCTACCATTACCGTCGTGCCAATCACCAGATTTGGATAATCTTCCTGGACAAAAAATGCCCCTTTCAGGCGTTTTCCAATAAATGCATCATGTGCTCTCCATCGCATTAAGTCATCAAATCTATATCCCTCCGCTGCAAGTTCCACTCTACGCTCGCGCCTGATTTCATTAATAATCGGCGAAAGTCCGGGAAACTGCCAGTTGGGATCGCTAGCTATATTATTCAAATCAAGATGAGCAACACCGGCCCTGTCTCTTAGCACATTAACTGTCATATCCAGATCACTTTGGGTCAATGATCCCAGTTCGGCCCTGGCTTCTGCATAAATCAGCAAAGCTTCTGCCAATCGCATCACCGGCGAAGAAGTGGTGCCTACGCCGGAGGTGTGGTACTGATTTCGATCAATGTTAGCCCCTTTTTTGATTCTATAGCCGGAAGGTGTATCGGATTCCAAAACCGGTCTTTCGAAAAACGCATCCGGTTCTCCCCTGCCGGTTGCCATTAGCTGACCGGTGATCCAAACCGTCTGGCTCAGCCGGTAATCTCTGTTGGTTGAAACGTCAATTAAATTTCCATCTCCAACATAGAGTGGACTGGATTCAATAGGCAGGCCGTCCGTTGCCAGGTAGGCATCAACCAGGGATTTGGTAATACCTCTACCTCCTCCAAATCTCGGAAGATACCTTTGCCCGTTATGGGTTACATTTTCACTGGCGCTGAAATGTCTCCAAAGCATTACCTCAGAATTTCCAGCGTAACTCTCCTGGTTAAATAACAGTGAATAGTCGGTATCCGGGCTACCTGTATTATAAATAGCCAAATCGGCAGGATTATCTATTAAGCCTTTTGCAGCATCAGCGGCTATTTGCAGGTAGTTCGCTCCATCAGCACCCTCGACACCATAAACCGTTCCTGCATGATATTTTTCCCAAGTGCCTTCGTAAAGCGCGACCCGCGCTTTCAGCAACCTTGCGCATTCTTTACTCAACCGGTTACCCCCTGCATTTTTACCGGAATTCATATATTCAATGGCCAGGTCAAGATCCTGCAGGATATTATCTACCACCACTTTTCTTGGATCCCTGGCATTATTCAACTCTTCCGAATCAGGCAAAAGCGGTTTATCTATCCATGGCACATCCCCGAATGCCTTCACCAAATTAAAATAGGTCCAACTTCTGAAAAACAATACCTCTCCAACATAATGCTTGACCTCGTCAAAGGTGGCATCAACTTTTTCGTAGTTATCCATAAAAATATTGGTGGCACGTACTGTACCAAAACCCCAGGTATTGGCGCCGCTGTTGATCGTAAAGTTTCCAACAATCCTACCCTGAGAAGTAGCCCTCTCAATCAATATATTGTCTGAGTTACCATCTACCCAATAAACGCCTCCATTCCAAGCCCCGGGCGACCAGCCAGGTAAAATGGTATAAAATTGTGTGGCATACAACTCCAGGTCCAGTGGTGTTTTCCAGAAGTTATCTGAAGTAATATTATCTAAATCGGGTCGATCAAGAAAGTCATCCTCGCACCCAAAAGAAACAGTTAGCAGAAGCGCTAACGCTATAAATATCTTCTTTTTCATTTTTCTTTGATTTAAATGAGCATATTTTAATCACATTATGTAGATAGCAAGGTCTGCTCAGCATTGATTTTTTTTAATACAATCATATATTTTCAGCTCTTCTTAAAAAGAAACATTAAGGCCAGCAGAAAGTACCCTTTGCAATGGATATATCTTTCCACCACCGAAAAACCCACCTACGGTTTCCGGATCAAAAGTTTCCTGAAGTTTTGTAAACGTCAAGAGATTTTCTCCACTCACATAAACCTGCAAGCTGTTAAGTCCCCACCTGGATGTAAGCGTCTGAGGAAAAGAATAGCTCAATTGAATATTTTTCACACGCATATACGCGCCACTCTGCAGATATCTTGTCTGTCTCTGCGTATTTTTGGTGTGCTCACTATTAATATAAGGCCTTGGAAAATAAGCATCTCTGTTATCTTCACTCCAGTAATCCAGGGCTTGCTTGTGAATGGTATTTTGCCATATGTTACCCCTGAATCCCCAAAACAGGTTGGTACTGCTTGAAAACATAAGATCTCTTTTGGCCACACCCTGCAACAGTACTGACAACCGCAGTCCTTTGTAAGAGGCTGAGAGATCTAAGCCATAGGTATATCTGGGAGTCTGGTTACCAATTACACTATAATCTCCAAGACTTTCTGTGGTCCAATCCCCATTGTCAATTCTTCCATTCCCGTCAAGGTCCGCATATTGAATATCGCCGGCTCTCCAACCTGTATTTGAAATCCATGACTGATCAGGGGCCTCCTGCGCCTCCTGGTCGCTTTGGAACAAGCCAACAGTGGTAAGTCCGTAAATATCGCCATGCTTTTGCCCTGCAAACCAATCATTGAGCGTACCGGTTTCATTTTCATACTCTAAAATCGTAGTTTGATTATCGCTTAAGTTGCCACTGATCGAATAATCTATTTCGCCTATCTTTCCGTTCCAGTTGATCACCAACTCCCATCCTTTAGTGCTCAGCTCAGCGTTATTTTCCCTTGGAGCACTGGTGCCGAGTGTTGCGGGCAATGATTTCGCTGGGCCTACCATATCGGATGTCACCCTATTATACCAATCAAAGTTTATCTGCAACCTTTCAAATATCGTCATATCAAGACCTATATCGAAAGTTGTAGCAGTTTCCCAGGTTAAATCGGGACTAAGTAAGTTGGGGGGGCTGACGAAGACAGCTCTCTGGCCATTAATTATCCAGGACGACTGGCCCGATCCCAAAAGCTCCTGGTATGCAGCGGCCAGTCTCCAATCGTGGTTCCCCAAAGAACCCCAGGAAGCCCTGATTTTGAAAAAGCTGATCGTATTTTCCAGTGGGGCCCAATAATCTTCTTTGGCCAGGTTATACCCTACTGAAAAAGAGGGGAAAAATCCCCAACGGTTGCCATCCTTAAAGTAAGAGCTTCCGTCATACCGGACGTTGGCTTCAAAGAGATATTTCTCGTCAAAGTTATAATTTAACCTTCCAAAAACCCCTTTTGTTGAAAAATCAAATAAGGCATCGCCAATTACCTGAGTTCCAGTGGCGGTGCTGAATGTGGGCAATGATTTTGTAATTAAGTCGGCCCTGCTTCCGGAAAAATCCAGGCGTTTATTGAGCCGCTGCTCATAACCAACCAAAATACCTACGTTATGCAGGTCAAAGCTTTTGTTATACTTTGACACCACGTTTATCAGCATATCGGTGTGATTCCGAAAATTTCGGGAAACCGTATTTTGATTATATCCCTGATTATCTGTCGTTCCATCGGGGTTTTTTATTGTATTTATAAATCGTTCGCTGACGAGATTATTACTATTTAAGGACCAGTTGACAGAAACTCTCGTAACCCAATTGTCTATTGGCTCAATATCGGTACCGAGGGAAAGTATTGTTCTGTTCTTGATCTCCTCCGTATCTCCGGAACCTATTAAGCGATTTACGTTGGCATTGATGATGTCACCATCAGGATTAAACAATGGGCTTGTTGGCCAGGATCGTGAAATCTGATGATAAATAATGTTCTTACTAAAGTTACCAAAGCCACCTGTCGGGAATAATTTTTTCTCTCTGGAGTATTTTGCGGAAACGTCAAAACTTAGCCAATCGGTGGCTTGGTTTGACATATTAACGGTAAAGTTTGCCCGCTCATAATCGTTATTTCCAAAGGCAAAATTTCCATACTGCTTTAGAAAACCTCCTGAGATGTAAAAGGAAGTTTTTTCAGAGCCGCCGCTAACGCTTAAGTTATGTGAATGGCGTAAAGCTTCCTCATAAAATTCATCAAACCAATCGCGGTTGGCCCAGCCCTGCCATCCGTTGCCGGAATCATTTGGCCCGCTTTCCACAGTGAGAACACCGTTTTGAAAATCTGTGATGTTTTGAATATCCTGATCATCAAACCAAGGGGAAGCGCCAATATTGGCTCGGGCATCATTCATCGCATTGGCAAATTCCAGACTGTTTGCCATTTCAGGCAGGCTAACCGGATGCGAGGTCGCTATATTACCGGAGTAGCTTACTTCGACACCTTCCCCTTTTCTACCTTGTTTTGTAGTAATCAAAATAACACCGTAGGAGCCCCTGGCCCCATAAATTGCCGCGGAAGCTGCATCTTTCAGGATTGTGACCTCCTTGACATCATTCGGGTTGATCGTGTTCATTTCCGTAGATGTAATGGGTACACCATCAAGAAGAATGTACGGTGTTCCCGATCCGCCCGTCAAAGATCCAATTCCTCTTACATTAAGATTCAAAGCTGCGCCTGGCTCTCCGCCATCAACACCGGTTGAGAAATTGACGTTTGGTAAGGCCCCCTGTAGCATCAGGGAAATATTGGGAACCGGCCTGTCTCCAATCCTTTCAGCAAAATTTATATTATCAACAGCACCCGTCAGATTCGCTTTTTTCTGGGTACCATAGCCAACTACCACTACTTCAGACAACAATTCAGTATCCAGCGACATCCGAATATTGATCACCTCTCTGCTTCCAATTTCCACTTCCTGGTGTACATAGCCAATGGAGGAAAAAACCAGCACTTCAGCACCATCCGGAGCTTTTATGATATAATTTCCTTCGACATCGGTAACTGTACCAATATTTGTATCCTTTACCAGGACATTTACTCCGGGAAGCCCCTCTCCCAGTTCACCGGTAACCTTTCCGGATATCGTTTTATCTTCAATAAATTCCAGAATTACAGGCTGCCGCTTATGAGCCAGTCTTTTTACATTGATATTATTATTTACCCGCTGAAATCTCAGGCCGGTTTCCCTGGAAAGATTGCTTAGCAAATCATATAAAGAGATATCATTATAATTGCCGCTTAACTTAAACTTTTTGCTTACCTGGTTTTTAAGATAAACAAAAGTAAAACCTGTCTCTTTTTCGATCTTATTAAAGGTGCCAATAATATTTTCGTCATTAAAGTCTATTGATACCTTTATTTCTTTAATGCTCCTCGATTTTTGCCCATAAGACGTTTCCGAAGCCAGCAAGGAAGCACAAAGAATCATTTGAATTGAAAGCACATAAAATGAATACATAAATATTCTTTTTAAGATTAGTAATAGTAATGATTTGTAATTCATAACTTTACATGGTTTTAATGTGATTTATATGTTAAAACTGTCTGATCGAAATATGCCTTGTTCCAAAAAGCCCATATTTCAAATCAGAAAAATGCATGATCAGCAGTGCTCCTGGAGTACTGCTGATTTGTTTTAGTTTTGTATCATTCAAGCCATATAGCCTCCTTTCATTTAAAAATTATTTTCACATTCCTTCCGTTAATTTCATAATTAAAGCCGAGTGTATAACCGAGTGAGATCAATACATTTTCCAAGGGTTCATTATCGAATTTGGCCGTGAGGTTTTCCCAATCGTTGGAGGTTGAACTTACCATTTCTATGTTAACATTATACCAATGCTCCAGTATGCTGATCACCTGTTCTTCTGATGCATTGTCAAAATGAAGGACGCCATTTTGCCAGCCTAAGACCTCTTCACGGTCAAATTCACCCAATTTATATTTGTTAGCCCCTAAATCATAAATGGCCTCCTGACCGGGCTTAAGAATCAATTCATCGGCATTATCGGGTAGCTGCATAACCACCTTTCCCGATGTGAGTGATACTTTGACGTTGTCATAATAATCATAAGCCCTGACATTAAATGTGGTACCCAGCACGTTTGTTTTAACGCCCTGTGCAACTACAGTGAAGGGACGTGCGCTATCCTCGACCACATCAAAATATGCCTCACCCGTTAATGAAACAGACCTGGCATTGGGATCGAACTTCTCCGGGTAGGTTATTTTAGTTCCGGAATTCATAATGACAATAGTACCATCCGGAAGTGTAAGTTTGGACCGTTTTCCTAATTCGCTACGAACGGTTTTGGTATTCACCGCCATTTCATTGTTGGAGTTCCGAACGGTATTTGTATATAATCCAATCAATGATCCCAGTCCTATCACTATAATAACAGAAGCAGCGATCCTCCACCGCGTTCGGTAAGACCTTGACTTCTTCTGTGCCACACCTCCCGGCTGCGAAAGCTCAGAACGGATTTTTGACCAACTTCTTTCCTGATGTTCCGGACTAGTTTCAAAATGTCCGTGAAACTTTTTTGAGGCCTGCTCTAATAGTTCAGATACTTGATGCTGGTTTGAGGGATCGGTAAGTAATTCCGCTACCTTAATCAATTCGTGCTGCGTACATTCATTGTTAAGGTATTTAACAAGTAATGAAATATTCTCCTTATTCAATTTATCATTTGTATTTAGGTTAGTATGTTGTAGACGGTTCTGGCAGGGTGATGGTATTACTGCCAATGGCAAAAATTTAAAAAAAAGAAGGCCTGATTAAATTACAAATGCTTTAACCTATTGTTTACCAGGGTATTATAGATCAAAAAAAGGAGTTACAAGAGCGAAAAAATTAACGCAAGGAAAAAGGAAATGTCGGTGTTCAATGACATGTGATCCCGTATTTGTTTGAGAGATTTATAGACGCTAACCTTTACTGTATTTTCAGAAATGTTGAGTTTATGAGCTATTTCTTTATTCGAAAACCCATTATGCCGACTAAGCTTAAAAATTTCTTTTCTTCTGGCCGGAAGTTGCTCAATTGCCTGATGGGCAATTTCTTCCAAGTCATTGTATATTACATCCTCTTCGACAGTGTTGTGATTTTTCGCTATTCTATATGCCAACCGTTCTGCCAATCGTCTATTTCTTGAAATAACCCTTAACTCCTCAACAACAAAATTTCGATTAATTGAATAAATATAATTTTGAAATGACTTAATATCAGACAGTGTTTCCCTTACGCTCCAGATCTTAATAAAAGTCTTATGTACCACCTCATCCGCGATGGCCTCATCTCTGAAAACTCTGAGGGCATAGTGATATAGGAAACCGTGATATTTTTTGAATAGTACTTCAAATGATCTCTCACAGCCTTTCATTACCTCCTGAAGTAATTCTTTGTCACTATGATTTTTACTAATTAACACCTTACAATCATTCGAAATAATAAAATTAGCTTAAAGTGTATTCTGTAGATTCTTCCAATATTATTAAATTATTAAAAGCATTCCAAAGATACAAAGAAAATCACCGAATAAACCATTCGTCTCACCTGGAACTCGTAATGGCGTAAACCGTATTACAAATCAGGTTTTATCAGCTGACCATTGTTGAAACTCTTTGACTGCGTTATCCATTTACAATCAAGTATTTAACAAAACAATATACCTTACATTTGAATTACCCGGCATCCAAGGATCGCGTGTGTTTAAGTAATGCATTTTTGGATGATCCACATCTAAAATTATCATCATTACAGCGATTTTGAGTTTCCTTTCGGTTACTGAGAGCTACTCCAATTCGATTTTAGATCATAATTAAAGTGTAAAAATCTTAAATTCCACAAGTTTTGGTACAGGTGTTTTTTTTTAAAATTTAGTGGATATTAAAATCACGGCAGAGGTAATAACTTTATAATAGTTTTAATGAACAAAATATATTAGGATTTTACGATGGAGAAAATAATTAAAAGATTAGGGCTTCTGGTGGTAGTTTTCGTGGCGTTTTCGTGTGATGATGATATTACGGAATTCAACATTAACAGTAGTTTATCAGAAGAAATTCCAGTGAGTGCAACGGAGGCGGATCAAAATATTGCCTATGAGGCAACAATTGATGCAAAAGATGACAGCGAAATTTCGAAAAACCTTGAAAAGATCAAGGAATATGATATTGAGGAGGTAAGTTTTCGTGTTGCAGATTATTCGGGACCGGATACGGCCAACCTATCGGGCACACTGAGTGTAGGAAACGCGACAACAACTTTTTCAGCGGATATCCCAAGCCTTAATATTAAATTATTTGCGGATGAAGATTACACAATTGCTTTAAGCGAGGAGCAGTTGGATGCGTTGGAAAGTATTTTGCTGGAATCAAATCAATTAAAAGTTACCTTCACCGGATCGGTGTCAGAAGTTCCGGTAAGTTTTACGTTGATCATAACTGCAAAGACCAAGGTGAAAGTTGACGCAGCCTAGCCTTTGTGAAAAGATAAATTTATAAATTGCTTGCTAATTTGTTTGGGAGGGTTAAAGTATTTAATCCTCCTTTTTTATTGCCTCTTTTTATCTAATTGGGAAAAATCTTTAGGATATTTGGATTTTAATTTAAATTGCTGATATGATCACTATTGTTGCGGGTACAAATCGCAAAAACTCGAAGTCCAAAATGGTTTCAATAATATACCAGGGGATTTTATCAGAATTGGGGATTGAAAGTACTATACTGGATCTTGCCAATATACCTTCAGATTTCATTGTTTCGGCGCTATACGAAAATTCGGGCAAAAACTCTGACTTTAATAAATACCGTCAAATAGTGGAGGACACTTCAAAATTTGTCTTTATTGTTCCGGAATATAACGGTTCTTTCCCCGGTGTGTTGAAGGCGTTTATTGACGGCCTCAAATATCCCGATAGTTTTACAAATAAAAAATGTGCTTTAGTAGGCATTTCTTCCGGTGTTCAGGGAGGAGGATTAGCAGTAAGCCATCTGACCGATATTTTCAATTATTGTGGCATGCATGTTTTGGCCCTAAAACCAAAACTGGCAAGGATCGAGGCCAATACCTCGGATGAAAAGATCATTAATGAATTATACCAGGAATTGCTGGAGACACAGGCACAGCAGTTGATCGATTTTTAAAAATACCATTCCTACCGCCTGCCTGACCTACTTTATGGCGTATATTACGTCCACTTCGATTTTTTTTGTCAAAGAAAATTAATGGGCCTCCGTATCTATGGAGGCCACCGTCCCCGGCATACAATCCTTCCAATACCCCACCTGCCCGTTTTATATCAAATATACAGCAACACTAACATAAGAATTATGGGCATCCTTAATCCGGTCTGTCGTGCAGGTAAGAGTTCTTTTTAGACAAATTAAAATCATCATCCAGGTTATATCTGGATATATTTTTTTCAGATGAATGAGGAACACTTTGTAACCTTACCTTTTTCCTTTCATAGGCTGGTACCTCCAGCAGATTTTTAAAGTTTTCCACATTAATGCCCGGATTCTTGGCACTGGTTTTCAGCTCTAATGACCGCCTTTTACCGTCTTTAATCAATTGTTCCCGTTTGGAAAAAAACTCATCACTGACATCTGCCGAAGGATCCAGTTTTTCATATCCCTTTGATTCAAGAGAGTCTGAGACCTCTTTCTCGATCTGATCTTCCAGGGAATACCGTATCGTATCTTCATTTTCTGTGTCCTCTAAAGTGTGATGGGTGGGCTGGTCGACATTTTCGGGTTCTTCCGATGCCTTAAAGCTATTGCCGACAAATCCGTAACCGGTTTTATTTTCTTCCGGACTGTCGGTTTGGCTCTTGACATGAACAGTATCTTCTGTAAAAAGTCCTATTTGTTTGTTGGATTCCAGGTCAAACACCTTTTTTTGTTCCTCGTCGTTATTAAAGCGATTATTATCATGTCTGAAGCCGGTGGCAATGACAGTAACCCGAATAGCATCGCCCAGATCAGGATCATTACCGTGACCAAAAATCATCTGAGCATCATCGCCCGCCTTTTCCTGGATATAATTAGTGATCTCTGAAAGCTCATCCATTTGCAACTCAGCATCTTCCCCGGAAATAATTGACAGCAGGATTTTCTGCGCGCCATTGATATCCTTATTATCCAGCAAAGGAGAAGAAATCGCTTTTTCAGCAGCTTTTAATGCTCTGTTTTCACCATCGGTTTGGGCAGATCCCATAATGGCGGCACCGGAATTTTTCATGGTGGTTTTTACATCTTCAAAATCCACATTAACATGCCCTTCTACCGTAATAATTTCGGCAATACCTTTGGCTGCCGTCAGTAACACATTATCAGCTTGAGAAAAAGCCTGTGTAATCGACAAATTGCCGTAGATCTCTCTTAAATTATCATTCAGGATAACGAGTACTGTATCGCAACTGTCTTTTAACTCCTGGATTCCCAATTCGGCCTGGGTCATTTTTTTCTTTCCTTCAAAGGCAAAAGGAGCGGTCACTATGCCCACGGTAAGTACATCCAGCTCTTTAGCGACTTTAGCAATAACAGGCGCTGCACCAGTACCGGTACCACCGCCCATCCCGGCGGTAATAAATACCATTTTGGTGTCATTGCTAAGTAATTCCCTGATATCTTCTTTGCTTTCCAGCGCGGCATCTTTGCCTACTTCGGGGTTAGCCCCAGCGCCCAGTCCTTCAGTAAGGTTTACCCCCAGTTGCAGCTTACTAGGTACCGGGCTGCCATTTAAGGACTGAGCATCCGTGTTACAAACGATAAATTCCACATCCTTAATTCCTTGATTATACATGTGGTTTACCGCATTACTACCACCTCCACCAACGCCAATTACCTTAATAATGGACTTATGGTGTTTGGGAATATCGAATTTATACATATTTTCTGACATAACGATTTCCTGTTTAGGGTTTAAAATTTTTAAATTCCTAAGAATTTAGTTTCATTAGTGTGTTTTGGTTTATAATATGTTTGAGCTACAATCATAAATTCAGAACCTAATATCCATCCTGGTCGTCCAGGTCGTCAATCAAGAGTCCCTTAGTACGATTTAAGATGCTTTGAAAAAAGCTACCACCACGGTCAACAATCTTGCCGGCAGATGTTTTTTGAGACAATTCCCGCACCTCGTTATAACGGTTTTCTCTTTCGTCCAATGCCCTGAAACCCGACAACACCAATCCTACCGAGGTGGCATACATAGGGCTCTTCACTGCTTCAATTTTGCATTTTCCCAGGTGTTCATTCGGATGACCAATTCTGACATCCATTCCGGTCATGTATTCAAACAATTGTTTCAGGCATTTTAACTGCGATCCGCCACCGGTAATGACCACACCGCCAGCCAATTTACTTTCATATCCCGAGGTGATAATTTCCGCATGCACCAATTCTATAATTTCAGACATCCTCGCTTCAATGATATGTGCGAGATTTCTTACAGAAATTTCTTTTGGTGGCCGGTTTCTCAAGCCGGGAATAGAAACGATCTCATTTAAATTTGCCATTTCTGCAATGGCTTTACCAAACTTGGTTTTCAATAATTCCGCCTGATGCTGCAATATGTTACAGCCTTGCTTAATATCAGAAGTCAGGATATTTCCTCCGAAAGGGATCACAGCCGTATGTCGTATTAGGTTGTCCTGGAATATGGCAATATCCGTGGTACCACCCCCGATATCAACCAAACAGATTCCTGCTTCTTTCTCCTCCTCGCTGAGTACTGACAAACTGGAGGCCAGTGGTTCCAGAATTAAATTATCAATCTCCAGACCTCCGCGTCTAACGCATTTGTTGACGTTATTGATCGCGTTGGTTTGAGCGGTAATAATATGAAAATCCGCTTCCAGGCGTACGCCTGACATCCCAACCGGGTCGATAATTCCCTCTTCATAATCCACAATATAATCCTGTGGCATGACATGAATGATTTCACTTCCGGGCGGAATTACAATCCGGTGCATATCGTTCGTTAATCTTTTCACATCCTCAATATTGATCTCACCATCTTTTGAATCTCTGGTGATGCTCCCATGGTGGATGCTACTTTTAATATGCTGTCCGGCAATCCCAACATTAACCACTCCGATATTGATACCTGCCATTTCCTCCGCCTCTCTTACCGCCTGCTCTATGGCACTAACGGTTTTGTCGATGTTGGTGACAATCCCTCTAATGACACCATCGGAAACTGCCTTACCCATGCCAAGCACTTCCAATTTCCCAAATTCGTTTTTCCTCCCTACAATGGCACATATTTTGGTAGTCCCGATGTCTAATCCGACAATGATTTGTTCTTGTTGCATAGCTCAATTATTATTCACAAACAATTTGGTTATTATATTTGATATTAACTCTTTTATAATGATTCCATCCTCTTTGAGGAAGAATTTCTTTGAAAAATATTTTCAGGTTTCTAAACTTTATCTCATAGTCCTCAGGCGTTCCAAAGCTTATTATTTGTTTGCCTACCTGCGGATAGATCGTCAACTCATCGTTTTTACCTACCTCGATCTGAGCAACTAATGCTTTCCAGAACGGATGTTGGTCAATAAACTGCAATATCTCAAGTAAAGATGTTTTTGAGTCATCAGTTACTAAACCGGTTTTCAACAGTTCATCAACATTTTCCCCATTAATCAAGGCAACTCTTGCTGTGAATCTTCCCGAAACAGGCAGAATGGTGCCGAACTCACCTACATATCCATCGGGGCCGGTACTTCTAATTATCCTGGCTATAGGTCGCCTTTGTTCAACATTTACAATTAAAGTCCCCTTTAAATCCTTGTAGACATCGACACTCTTCACAAACGGGTTGATTTTAATCCGCTCTTCTATTTCCCTCAAGTCAATGTCTTCCATTGATACCCCTATAATATTAATAGTGTTATCATTGGTTATAAGTTTATGAATATCTCCTCTGTCTACAAAGAAATTATCATATTGTTGTTCAACATTAATGATAATCTGTTGAATATACTTATCGTCGTGTTTCCTTTCTGCCAGGCCTATCAGCAAAAAGACCGCCAGGATGGAAAGGGTTACCTTGTGTACTTTTTTTAACTTTATCTTATTCAACATCGTAATCCACTTTAAATATTTGTTTCAGGGGATCAATCAATTGATCGATATCTCCGGCGCCAATAGTCGCCAATACTTCCAGGTCAATAGCTTTGATCTTATCCAGCACATCTTTTTTGTTGCACCGTTCTTTACTTTTTATGGCAATGCGATCAAATATCAAATCTGCTGTGACACCTTCAATAGGTTCTTCTCTGGCCGGATAGATATCCATTAAAAATACCTCATCAGCCAGGCTTAAGCTATCGGCAAAATCTTTGGCAAAATCCCGGGTCCTGCTATACAAATGGGGCTGAAATATTACCGTAAGTTTTTTCCCGGGAAATATAGCTTTTACCGATTGAATAAATGCCGTAATTTCGGTAGGATGATGGGCATAATCGTCGATGAATACGAATTTGTCATTTTTAACAATGTACTCAAACCTTCGGTTTACGCCGGCATAGCTTTCGATCCCTTTTCGAATATGCGCTTCGCCAACGCCCAGGTACCTTGCAACCGAAATGGCAGCAATGGCATTCTCCAAATTATGGTAGCCAGGGAATTGCAGTCTCAAATCTTTGATTTGTCCATCCGGACAGCTAAAATCAAAAACAAAATCCCCGTCAAGAATTCGAATATTACTGGCAAAAGTATGGTTGCCGTTGTATGCATACTTGTCAATGCTGACATCGGTACCGATATCTTCCAGCAAATTGTCAGCTATTGATTCGTTGATAAAAAGCCTTCCTTCTTTAGCAATTTTTCCAATAAATGCTTTGAATGAATCATACATATTGGCCTTATTGTCATAAATATCCAGATGATCTGCATCTGCGGATGTGATCACGGCAACATCCGGATGAAGCGTCAAAAAAGAACGATCGTATTCATCAGCTTCCACAACCACTATGTTTTCTTCATCTGTATTTTCGTTTAACAACAAGTTCGATTTATAATTGACAGTGATCCCTCCCAGAAAGGCGGAGCAATTAAGTGCCGCTACTTTTAACAAGTGTGCAATCATGGAAGAAGTAGTTGTTTTTCCATGAGTTCCCGCAACAGCGACAGTAAATTTATTTTCTGTAATTATACCCAATACTTCTGATCTTTTTTTAGGTTCATAGCCTAAGTTTTTCAGAAAATTCAATTCCTGATGATCTTCGGGAATTGCCGGCGTATAAACAACCAGTGCATGGTGGTTAAAGGTATTCAATTCCTTGGGCAGCAGGGAAATATCATCCTCGAAATGAATTTCCATACCCTCGGCTATTAATTGCGCTGTCAGTTTTGTTGAAGTTTTATCATAGCCTTTTACCACCACATTATTGTGGTTAAACCATCTGGCCAAAGCGCTCATACCAATGCCTCCGATTCCAATAAAATAGGCGATATGTATATTCTTCAGATTCAATTTATCAGGTTTAATATTTCAGTAGCTATTTTTTCTGCTGCATCAGGTCTGGCCAGTTTTGAGATATTTTCCTTTAAAGATACTTGCCGGTCATTATCATTAATTAATTCCAGGGTTGCTTTTACCAATTGTGTTTTTGCTTCCCGGTCTTTTATTAACATCGCTGCACTTTTGTCAACCAGCGCTCTGGCATTTTTGGTTTGATGATCTTCGGCCACATTGGGTGACGGAACAAATATGACCGGTTTCCCAACCAGGCACAATTCCGAAATCGACAGCGCTCCCGCCCGGCTAATTACTACGTCGGCAGCGGCATAGGCCAGGTCCATTTCCTTCAAAAATTCAAGGATTCTAAAGTTGCTTATGTTATGGTTTTTAACGCTTTCATTCACCTCTTCAAAATAGAACTTGCCCGTTTGCCAGATAACCTGGACATCCGCCTGAATAATGGTTTCAATTCCCGACAGAATGCTGTGGTTAATCGTACGTGCCCCATTACTTCCTCCTATGACCAAAACAGTTTTCTTATCAGGTTTTAAATTAAAAAAGCCCTGGGCTTCCTCCCGTTTATTTTCAGCGTTGATAATATCTTTTCTGACCGGATTTCCGGTAATGACAATTTTTTCCTTTGGGAAAAACCGCTCCATCTTATCATTGGCCACACATATTTTATCCACTTTTTTTGCCAGCAGTTTATTGGTGATACCCGGGAAAGAGTTTTGTTCCTGGATTAAAGAAGGAATTCCTTTCCTGGTAGCGCGATACAACAGGGGGCCACTGGCAAAGCCGCCCACACCAACCACCGCATCGGGTTTAAATTTTCTGATGATTTTTCCTGACTTTAACAGGCTTGAAATCAGCTTAAAAGGAAAAGACAGGTTGTTTATCGTTAATTTCCTCTGAATACCACTAATCCACAAACCTATAATATCATAACCCGCTTCCGGTACCTTTTGCATTTCCATTCTGCCTTTGGCTCCGACAAATAGCATCTCCGTCTCAGGGTTTATAGCCTTGAGTGTATTGGCAATAGCAATCGCGGGATATATGTGGCCGCCTGTGCCGCCTCCACTAATAATTATGCGATATGGTCGGTGCTTTTCGATAATTTTTTTATTTAACTACGCCAATTGGGGCGCTTTTTTCTTTTTGGTTTTAAATAAATTTTCGGTATGGTCGCCTCTGCTTACACTCAACACAATGCCCAGTGAAATACCTGTAAATAACAGTGAGGTACCTCCCATACTCAAAAATGGCAGTGGCAACCCTGTAATGGGGCCTAATCCAACCGCCACCCCCATATTGACCATTGCCTGCAACACCAGGGCAAAACTCAGCCCGGCAGACAACAGGCCTCCAAACGGACGCTCGCTCTTGGCTGTGGCCACCATACCGCGGTACAACAGCGCCAGGTACAAAAACACCACCAGGATCCCTCCTATCAAACCGTACTCTTCTAAAATAATCGCATAGATAAAATCTGAATACGGATGTGGCAAAAAGTTTCGTTGGTCACTTTGTCCCGGACCTTTCCCCGCAATTCCTCCCGTGGCAATGGCTATATAAGATTGTCTTGCCTGAAAGGATACCTCCGTGGGGTTCAACCAGTTTTCAAACCGGTTGACAACGGTTTCACCTCTTTCACCGATTTTGAAAGCGATGATACCCGCCAAAACCCCCACCACGATCAACATAAAAAGGTATTTAACAGGTACCCTGCCGATAAACAGGAGCAGCATGCAAGTCAAAAAAAGTAAGGCAGCGGATGAAAAATTACTGAGTGCAATTAATCCCACAATAACACCACACCAAATTAGAATAGGAATTAAAGACTCTTTGAAATCAGCAATATTTTGCTGCCTCTTGGCCAACATGCTGGCCAGATTAATCACCAGGGCAAAGGTGGCAAAATCAGAAGGTTGAAATTGTTGATTAATCAGGGGAATTTCAATCCATCTGGTAGCCTCATTTAAATTTACTCCGGAAAACCAGGTATAAAGCAACAACAAGGCGGCCACAATTAAGGCCACTCTTGATATTTTAGCATAATATTTATAATCTATCCGATGGGCCACCCACATAGCCGTCAGGCTTAGCAATACCAAAAAGGTTTGTTTGAATAAAAAATACTCGGTATTGCCACCATAACTTTTATATGCCAAAGTGCCTGTAGCACTATAGACAACCAAAATGCTAAGAATAGACAATGAAATGGCAATAAACCAGATGATCGGGTCACCCTTAATATTGTTTTCAATCCAACCTTTTATTGTATCTACCATTTAAACTACCTCCCTTTTATTCAACATTATATTTTTAACCGCTTTCTTGAATTTCTCTCCCCTTTCTTCATAGTTTTTAAACAGATCAAAACTGGCACATGCCGGCGAAAGCAGAATAACATCACCGTTTTCAGCGAGTTTAAAAGATTTTTTTACCGCATCTTCCATTTCTTTGGTTTCCTGCAGATTTGGGATCAACGTTCCAAATGCTTCTTTCAATTTTTCATTATCGAGGCCTAAACAAATCAAGGCCTTTACATTTTTCCGGGCCAATGCCTTCAGTTTGCTATAGTCATTTCCCTTATCCGTTCCACCGGCGATCCAGATAATTGGCCTGTCAAAAGCCTCCAAAGCATAAAACGTGGCTTCTACATTGGTGGCTTTGGAGTCGTTGACGAATAAAATCTCATTGAAATTTCCCACTTCCTCCAGTCGGTGATCGGCATTTTTGAAAGTTTTCAGGGCCTTCCGAATAGCTTCATCTCCGATGCCAATCATTGAGGCAGCCAGAATAGCTGCCATGGCATTGACCTTATTATGATTTCCATAAATCGGAATATCTGTATTTTCAATTCGAAAATCTGAAGATATACCAGTTCTGAATTCAAACGCATTGCCATCCATAAATGCCCCTTTTTCCTGGCTTTGGGTCAGGGAAACAGACAGCTTATTCATATGGGCCGGATGTTTTTCAAGATAATTCCTGATCACGTCATCGTCATAAAAATAGATAAGGTGATCATCGGGAAGCATGTTATTGGTTATCCTGAATTTTGATCTGGCATATTTGTCAAAATCATAATCATACCGGTCAAGATGATCCGGGGAGATGTTTAAAAGAATGGCTACCTCGGCTTTAAAATCAAATAGGTTGTCCAGTTGGAAACTACTTAACTCCAGGACATAAAAATCAAACCTGTCATCCATCACCTGGCGCGCGAGACTGTAACCGACATTGCCTGCCAGGCCAACCGAAAGCCCGGATTCCTTTAACAGGTGGTAAAGTAACAAGGTAGTAGTCGTCTTGCCATTGGTTCCGGTAACAGCCAGCATCCTCGCATTAGTATATCGCGCAGCAAATTCAATTTCCCCAATTACCGGAATACCAGCTTTCCCCAAAGCAATCAATATCGGGGCGGAATCGGGTATTCCGGGACTCTTAATGACCTCCTCCGCACTTAAAATCAAGTTAGTGCTATGTCTGCCTTGTTCGTAGGGAATTTGATGGGCCGACAATACTGATTTATACTTTGGCAAAATGGTCCCAAAATCAGAAACGAATACTTTGAAGCCCTTGGTCTGGGCCAGCAAAGCTGCGCCTACCCCGCTTTCACCTGCTCCTAATATGACGATCCTTTCTTGCATTTCGTTATCTGATTCTATGTTATCTTAATTTTAAAGTGGCCAGCGTTAAAATAGCCAGCAACACCCCTACAATCCAAAGTCTGGTTACAATTTTTGATTCATGAATGCCTATTAACTGATAGTGATGATGAAGCGGAGACATTTTGAAAATCCTTCTACCTTCACCATATTTCTTTTTCGTGTATTTAAAATATGATACCTGTAAAATCACAGAAACCAACTCCAGCAAAAATATGCCGCATAATACCGGGATCAGGAGCTCTTTTCTCACGCTCAATGCCAACACGGCAATAACTCCTCCCAAAGACAAGCTGCCGGTATCTCCCATAAACACCTGTGCCGGAAAGGAATTGTACCATAAAAATCCCACACAGGCGCCCACCAGTGCCGAGCAAAATACCGTTAACTCTCCCAGGTCGGGAATGTACATGATGTTGAGATAATTACTGAAGTCAAACCGGCCAGACAGATAAGCAAAAATCGCCAGCGTCAAAGCAATAATGGCGGAAGTGCCTGCTGCCAACCCGTCAATACCATCTGTGATATTGGCGCCATTGGAGACCGAAGTAATCACAAATATCACCACCAGGGTATAAGTAATCCAGGTATAATCATTACTAAGGAAGGGAATAATATCCTTATAGTCCAACTCGTTGTTTTTCAAAAACGGCAAGGTCGTGGTTGTCGATTTTACACGCTCATAGGTATTGCCCAAATCAGCACTGCTAATCTGATCTCCTGCTGTATCAAAAACGCCAATCACCACATCATGGTGGAAAAATAGTACCAGGCCGACAAGTACGCCAAGGGTAATCTGACCAAAAACTTTGAATTTGCCCGCCAGGCCACTCTTATCCTTTTTAAACACCTTGATATAGTCATCTAAAAAGCCGATTAGTCCGAGCCATAAAGTAGAGACCAGGAGCAGGATGATATAAATATTTTCAACCTGGGCAAATAACAACGTAGGAATAAGTATAGCGGCGATGATGATGATGCCTCCCATCGTAGGTGTGCCTTGTTTTTCCATCTGCCCCTCCAGTCCCAGGTCTCTGATACTTTCACCGACCTGTTTTTTTCTCAGCAGATCGATAAGCTTTTTACCAAACACAATGGTAATCAGGAGGGAAAGCACTGCTGCCATTCCTGCGCGAAATGAAATATATTGAAACACGCCGGCTCCAAAAAAGTCAAATTCACTGTCCAGATAACTAAATAAATAGTAAAACATCCTGTTTTTTTATACTATCTCTTTTTCAAATTATTTAATGACCTATCTACTGTATCAATCACCGCAAAGTTTCTTCTAAAATTTTCTTATCATCGAAAGGTGTTTTTACGCCTTTTATTTCCTGATAATTCTCATGCCCTTTTCCCGCCACCAATATAATATCATTTTTACCTGCCAGCAGACAGGCCGTTTTTATCGCTTCTTTCCGGTCGGGGATTACCAGTGTTTTCTTATAATGACTAGGCTTAACACCCTTTTGCATATCTTTAATGATTGACAGGGGATCTTCATCTCTCGGGTTGTCCGATGTAAAAATCACCTTGTCGCCAAACCTGCAGGCAATTTCTGCCATGATAGGCCTTTTTTCTTTATCGCGATTGCCGCCGCAGCCAACAACGGCTATCAATTGTTCATTGCCTGTTCTGAATTCCTGAATGGCGGAAAGCACTTTTTCCAGCGCATCCGGCGTGTGAGCATAGTCCACGATTGCCGCAATATCTTTTGTATTTTCTATCAACTCAAACCTCCCTGGCGCAGTGGATAAGTTTGATAAAATCGTGAGCAGTTCGTCCTCATTTTCTCCCAGGAGCGTCGCGGCTGCATATACGCCGGTCAGGTTGTAGGCGTTAAACTTGCCAATCAGCTTAAACCACACGTTTTTGTGATTTATTTCCAGCTCCAAACCTTGCAATGTATTTGAAAGAATTTTGGTTTTAAAATTGCAAACTGTTCTGATGGCAAAAGTATTTTTAGATGCTTTGGTATTTTGTAACATCACCAGTCCGCGTTTGTCATCGGCATTTACCAGGGCAAATGCATCGGATGGCAATGAATCAAACAATATTTTTTTTGCTTTAATGTAAGCATCAAAAGAACCGTGATAGTCCAGGTGGTCGTGGCTGATATTGGTAAATATGGCACCTTTAAATTTTGCACCAGCTACCCTGCCTTGCACCAGACTATGTGAGCTCACTTCCATAAAACAGTGTGTTACAGACTGTGCCACCATTTTATTCAACAACACATTGAAATTTATGGCATCCGGTGTTGTGTGGGTGGCAGCCAGTACCTCATCATTGATGCGGTTTTCTACGGTGGAAATCATACCGACATTATAACCCAGTGCACGGAATAGCTTAAATAAAAGCGTGACCGTAGAGGTTTTGCCATTGGTTCCGGTAACACCTACGAGGTTAAGTTTATCAGAGGGGTTTCCATGAAAATTCGAAGCAGCCACTCCCAGCGCCTTGGCAGAATCATTTACCTGAACATACGTAATCTTATCAGAGGTTTCTGTGGGTAATTGCTCACATACAATGGCCGAGGCGCCAGCGTCAATGGCCTTGTCAATGAAGTCATGACCATCCACCTGCGTCCCTCTCACGGCAACAAACAGGCTTTGGCGCATAACTTCCCTGGAATCAAAGCACAAGGCTTTGATATCCAGGTCAGTTGTGCCAGAAACGCTTACTAATGAAACTTTATATAATATATCTTTTAACAGGGCCATTACCCAAGTTTTAGTGTTATCGTACTTCCTTTCACGGCTTTTACACCAGGCAGGTAAGACTGTTCCTTTACCCGGCCAACACCTTGATGCCTTACTCTTAAGCCATTATTTTCCAATATGTAAATGGCATCTCTCAATGTCATTCCTTTCACGTTAGGTACTACCTCAGGGGACACCTTGTTGGCGCGCCATTTAACAAAATTGGTACTTCGCTGGGCTCTTACCCATTCTTCCTCCGTGTAGGAATGGTTGGCGATTCCCAACTCATTACAAATCATTTGCAAGTCCTCCTGCAATCCAGCCTGGATCACAGGAAAAATGCCTTTTTCCGGTTCTACATTTTCCGGTAGCGGATCGTGCATGGCGATATCTAAAGAATAAATTTTATCGGCAATTTCCTTGAATACCGGCGCAGCCACATCGCTGCCATATTGTTTATATCCTTTTGGGTTATCGATGACGACAATACAACTGTATTTGGGATTGTCGGCTGGAAAATAACCGCAAAAAGAGGTATAGTATTCTCGTTTATACCCACCACCTTTTTTTACTTTTTTAGCCGTACCCGTCTTCCCGGCAATTTTGTAATGACTATCTCTTATGTTTCGAGCCGTGCCTCTTTCCACTACGCCTTCCAGTAATTCTCTCACTTTAATCAGTGTAGACTTAGAGCATATCTTTTTATTCAAAACAACCGACTCGACAGATTTGATATTTTCACCAGCCTTGCTGATTCTCTTCACTAAAATCGGTTGTATCATTTTACCATCATTGGCTACCGCGTTATAAAATGTCAGCGTCTGTAGCGGGGTTTGAAGCAATTCATGACCTATCGACATCCAGGGTAGCGTAGTGCCACTCCAGGATTTATCACTTGGGTTCTTAATATATGGCAGTCCTTCTCCTACCAGTTGGAAATCAAGGGGGCGATTCAAACCGAAACTATATAAGTAATCTATAAACCGCTGCGGATTAGCGCCAAAATGGTTATTGATCAATTTGGAAGTCCCAATATTGGAAGACTTTTCAAATACCTCCCGCACCGTAATTTTGCCATACCCTCCAAATTTGTCATCGGGCATGACGCGGTCGTGGTACCTGAATTTTCCGTTGCCGGTATCCACTGAATCCGAAAGATGTATATTGGCGTCTTCAAATAATGCTATGAGAGACGCCAGTTTAAAGGTAGACCCCGGTTCAGTAACTCCCTGGACGGCATAGTTATATATCTCGCGATAGTCAACCTTTCCATTTTTTTCATAGCGGGTAAGGTTCGAAATAGCCTTGATTTCTCCTGTGTTGACCTCCATAACCACGACACTGCCGTAATCTGCCGCTAAATTTTGCAGGGAATACAGCAGGGCGGCATTAGCTACATCCTGCAAGTTAATATCAATCGTAGTTTCAATGTCCAGGCCTTCTTCGGGTCTCACCTCTGATCCATTGTGCAGGGGCTTCCATTCGCGGCCGGCAATTTTTTGAAACAGCGCCTTTCCATTTTTCCCCGCCAGTTTGTCGTTAAAGCTATATTCCAGGCCGGCGCCGTAGTTATCTTCGTTTAAATATCCTATGGTTCTGAGGCCTAAACCAGCAAATGGCCGAAATCGTTTATCGACCTTTTCAAAGATAACACCCCCCCCCAATCTACCCTCTCTAAAGATGGGCCAGGTAGCCATTTCTTTCTTTTCACGGTAATTTATTTTCTTACTGCTCAACACCACGTATTTTCTTTTATTCTTCCGGGCGTTGACAATTTTTCTTTTCAAATAGTGCTGGCTGTGGGTCTTAAAGTGCTGGCTTAATAAATAGGTCAGAGAGTCGATATTTTGATTAAACAAATCCTTATCAGCAATAGTGGGGTCAAAGGCCACCTTATAAAATGGCAACGATGTAGCCAGCAAACTGCGATTATCTGAATAAATATTGCCACGGGTTGCTTTTATGGTGCGGTATTGTAAGCCAATTTCATCAGAAATTTTCCGCCACTTTTCACCTTCCATCACCTGAATGTGAAAAATCTTAGCCATGATAGCGCCCGCAAAAAGCATAACACATAAAAATGCCAGCCTGGCTCTGAGCAATATGGATTTTTTAATATTCACCCTTTTTGATCACTATCTTTTTTGGTGGTGTAGAACTTTCTTTTAATCCGATTTTCTGTACTCTTTTAGCCACTTCGGATTGTAGCCTTGCATGCATATAGTCTGCCTGCAACGTTCTGTAGTGAGCTCTCAGGTCTTCTACCTTCTGCTCCACTTTATGGATTTTTCTTATGGTTTTTTCTGTGTAATGGTTGTTGCCGATATAAAATATACCGATGAAGACAACAAAAAAGATATACGGCAAATACTTCAACGGTAAGCCATTCTGAAAAAAATTGCTGAAACTAAACTTGCTTTCTATAAATGAAAAAACACTTTCACTTCCCTGTCTGGTTTTTTTACTTTTGACTTTGTAGGTATTCTTCGACATTTTTTAAACTTTTCTGGCAATTCTCAATTTGGCGCTTCGGGCCCGGTTGTTTTCGGCGATTTCTTCTATTGAAGCCACTATTGGTTTTTTGTTGACAGGTTCAAAGGGACGAGTTACATTTCCGTAAATATCTTTTTCAGCCTCTCCAAAAAAAACGCCCTTATTCATAAAATTTTTTACTAACCTATCTTCCAGGGAATGATAGGACATAATAACCAACCGCCCCCCCTGATGCATAAGTTCTGCGCTCTGTAAAAGCAGATCTTCCAGGGCTTTTAACTCATCATTGACTACAATTCGAATGGCCTGAAATACCTGGGCATAGTACTTAAACTCCTTTCCCTTTGGGGCATATTTGTCAAGGATCGCCTTCAAATCGTTAATAGTATTGAGAGGATTATTAACCCTGGCCGCCGCAATAGCGGTGGACAAAGTTTTGGCATTTTTTATTTCTCCGTACATTCCAAAGATTCGATGGAGTTCGGCTGCCGGGTATTCATTAATAAGCGTTCGCGCGCTGATGGAAGCTTTCCGGTCCATTCTCATGTCAAGATGTGCATCAAACCTGGTGGAAAAGCCCCTTTCTGCGGTATCGATCTGATGGGAAGATACTCCCAGGTCGGCCAGCAAACCGTCAATTTTCGAGATCCCCTGAAGTTTTAAAAACCTTTTGATAAACCTAAAATTGGCTTCAATAAATGTAAAAGAACGATCGTCAATTTTATCCGCATTGACTTTAGCGTCAGCGTCCTGATCAAAGGCAATAAGCCTTCCACTCTCTAAGTTTTCAATAATGGACTTTGCGTGACCTCCCCCTCCAAACGTGGCGTCAACATAAATACCGCCGGGCCTGATATTCAGCCCCTCCACACATGCTTGCAACATTACCGGCTTATGGTAACCCATGAAAACTATCTAGGTGTTTTGACCGTTTTTATCAATTTTCATCATATCAGAAGCCAGTTCGCTAAATTCCTCTTCCTGCGCGACATACTGGTCCAGGGTATCGGCATCCCATATTTCTACTCTATTATTAACGCCAAGAACTCTTACTTCTTTTTTGAAACCTAATTCATCTATTAACTTTTTCGGAATCAGGAAACGAAAGTTACGGTCCATTTCCACTTCCTCGGCACCTCTGAAAAAGCTTCTCTCAAATTTCCTGGCCTTTGGGCTAAACTCATCCAGATCCTCGAACCTGTCCATCATCGCATCCCACTCTGCCTGAGGGTATATGGTCAGGCATGGTTCAAAACCCTTCTTCAAGATCAGGTTCATCGTATTCGACTCCGGCAACGACCCTTTTAATCGCGCAGGAAACATCAATCTCCCTTTGGAATCGAGTTTGCATACGTATTCGCCCTTGAATCTTGCGGCCATTTATCAATTTGAATCCAATCTATTATACAATAGTAAGAAATATTTTTACCACTTTCTACCACAATGTGACAAAATTTATTGATTTTGTGCATTTTTTTAAAAAAAAGTTAAAAATACACGCAAGTTCTATCGTATTGACTCGATTTTTTATTGATATACAAAAGTAAGTTTTAGTTAAAATATTATAACATTTTTTCTGAAAATTATTACAAATAACTGATTTACAATGAATTATGAATAATTTGGCATTAATTCCTTCTGTTAAAATTTATTTTTCAAACTGAAATTTCCTATAAAATGTAAAAAAGTGGGATAAATTCCCGGGTGATGATAGTACCTCCCCGAAACCGACGATTTCTTAATTTAATATAAAAGTTTCAAATTATATTAATATAAAGAAGCAAGAATCAACGAGAATGAATTTGACTGCTTTTAAGTCAAAAATCGGGGCTCCGGATGATCAACCTCTGAAGATTTGGGAACATGCCTGAGGCCTGAATCTCAGCCGGTTTGTAATGAATCCTGCCGTATTTGTTTTAATTGTGCGGATCTTTATTGAAAACACCAACCAATGCTGCTATTCCGTATTACTATTTTGTCCTTTCAATAGTAAACTGCACCAGTTGGCTGAGGGAGGTGCGATAGGCAGATTCCGGAAATTGGTCTAATATTTTGCAGGCATCAGCGTAGAATTTTTCCATGACCTGTTCCGCATATTCGATCCCGCCACTTTTCTTAACAAATGTTATAACTTCAGCCACTTTCTTAGGTCTGTGGCTTTTATTTTTCACCAAATAGATAATGTTTCGCTTGTCGGACCAGCTGGCGTGATTAAGTGCATAAATCAGGGGCAGGGTCATCTTTTTTTCTTTGATATCAATACCCAGCGGCTTGCCAATTTCATCTGACCCATAGTCAAACAGATCATCTTTTATCTGAAAAGCCATCCCTACTTTTTCCCCAAAGGATTTCATCAGCTGTGTCTGATGCTCAGACGCTCCGGAGGAGCAGGCACCCACTGCACAGCAGGAACTGATCAGGGAGGCTGTCTTTTGGCGGATTATCTCAAAATAGACCTCTTCGGTAATATCGAGTTTTCTGGCTTTCTCAATCTGCAATAATTCACCTTCGCTCATCTCCTTCACTGCTTCGGAAACAATTTTTAACAGGTTGACATCATCGTTATCAATGGACAACAACAGCCCCCTGGACAAAAGATAATCTCCCACCAACACAGCGATTTTATTTTTCCATAAAGCATTAATCGAAAAAAAACCTCTTCGATAATTGGCATCGTCTACTACATCGTCATGAACAAGCGTGGCAGTATGCAATAATTCAATCAGCGAGGCGCCTCTGTAAGTGCTTTCATCAATTTTACCGGTTACCCCCGCACTAAGGAAGACAAACATGGGCCGCATTTGCTTTCCCTTGCGCTTTACAATATAACTCATTATTTTGTCTAGGAGCAGCACATTACTTTTCATCGATGCACGAAATTTCTTCTCAAATTCCAACATTTCAGAAGCAATGGGATCTTGAATATCTTTTAATTTGAAAGCCATTGATACGGTGGTGCAATTATACAATCAAAATATCCCAATGCAAAAAAAGAAATTTAAAAAGCGCCCAAAATTTAACTTATTCTCATGAAATTAATCAATAATATTTATATTTCATCCAGACACGGCAAAAAACCCATTGCCATTGACATAAGATATCTGGAAAACCGGCAACCTAAGCCCGTCATTATTTTTCTTCACGGTTTTAAAGGTTTTAAGGATTGGGGACCGTTTAACCTGGTGAGTGAATATTTCGCCGGACATGAATTCTTATTTTTAAAATTCAATTTATCACATAACGGCACCACGTTGAATGCCCCACTTGAATTTGCCGACCTGGAGGCTTTTGGCGAAAATAATTATATCATTGAATTAGATGATCTGGGATCAGTCATTGATTACCTTTTCAGCCCTGACTTTCCAGTACCTCCCGCTGAAATAGATCTTCAAAGGTTATTTCTGATTGGTCATAGCCGGGGTGGCGGCATAACGATCATAAAAGCCTCAGAGGAAAAAAGAATAAAAGGATTAGCTACCTGGGCGGCTGTCGATAACCTGGCACCCAACCTTTCGGACGAAGCCTTATCGCTTTGGAAAGCACAAGGGGTAAGATTCATTTTTAATGGAAGAACCCAACAGGATATGCCTGTGAACTATCAGTTTTATGAGCAGTACTATCAAAACGAAGAAAGGTTAGATGTTGAAAGGGCTGTCAGAAGTCTTCAAAAGCCATTTATCGCCTTTCATGGATCAGCAGACGAAACTTTAACGGTTACCATGTTGAAAAACCTTACCGGTTGGAATCAACACATCAAAAGCAAGGTTATTGACGGGGCTAACCATACCTTTGGGGGGAAACATCCATACCCACTTGATACCTTACCTACAGACTTACATCATGTATGTGAGGTAACAAATAAGTTTTTTAAGAATACTTAGGGAATTAATTTAATTGCATCCAGCCGAAGTATCTGTTACAGCAGCTCTTCGATCAAAGGCAAAAGCCCGGATCAATTACTGTTATCGTCAACCACAAACCCTTCTGCCAGGAACTGATATCTGTCAAAAATTGACCGGATAGCCCTCCTCATATTTTTTTCAATCTGCGCCTGATCTACCCCTCCAAATACGCCGGATGCATAACCCTGCCAGATAGACTTTTCCCTTTTTCTGTCAAATAGTAAAACCAGCAACGTACCTTCCCGCAGGTTGTAAGTAACCGGATCATACTCTTCATCTTCATCCTCTACCTCTACCCAATCCTCAATATCGGGTTGATTGTAGCCATTAAAGTCAAAGTCCTCGTAAAACAATTTATAAGATACCAACAAATTGGGTTTATTATTGGATATCCTGTAACCCTGCTGCTGCAACCTTGTCTTGATGGCTTTTTCTACAACAGGGTTTTGCATGGATGAATCGTAATCACTGATAGACCTTGTCATAAAATTAAAGGTCTTATAATTTTTAAATTTTCCGTAGTAACTGTAATCAGATTCAACCAGGTATTCATTGTAGCCTAAACATCCCGTCAAAAGGCCGAGTAAAATAATAAATGGTAAAGTATATTTTTTCATAGTTGTAGAATTGACCTTTTAAGTTAACAAAAATTAGCTTTTTTTGTTTCTTCTTTACGCAATAAATTCAACATTTTTGAAATTTTTATGATTATGCCGCTCCGATGAGGCAATCTAAGTGCCTATTTAGTCGTATTAATTAATGTATTCGCGTAAAATTTTGCATTGATTTAAGGTTTTTTGATTACCTGTTTTAACCAATGAATTACTACCAACTGCTAGGAGTCGACCAAAAGGCTAGTCAAAAAGCTATTAAAAACGCCTATAAAAAACTGGCATTTCAATACCATCCCGATAAAAACCCGGGAAACACGCAGGCGGAAAACATGTTTAAAGAAATCAATAATGCCTATCAAACCTTGTCGGATCCGGAAAAAAAAGCATTGTATGATTTAAAAATCAACTATTCGGCATTCCAGCAAACTTTTACCTATGGAAAACCGGCTTACCGATATAGGGACTACCAGCAGAAAAAATACAATTATCAACAAGGCTATCGCAGATATATCCTGGAAAGAAACAAGCTCGCTAATTTATGGGCGGTTGGTATTTTGGTAGCTATTTCCATTGCCTACTTTGTGATGGCCGGCATCAATGACTACATAAACAGGTTGGAGCAGGAAAAAATTCAGGCCGAGGAAGAAAATATAATATATGATGCGCGGGAAAAGTACACGGCAGGTATATTTAATGAAGCCTTAAGTATACTGCAAAAGCATTTGAATGAAAATGGCAACCGTAAAGCTGTCAATGATCTTAAGAAAAAATACCTGACAGAAATAAAACGCCGCGGTTATAATGACTTTCATAACCGTAATTATAAGGAAGCCTTAAGCGCTCTTAAAATTCTTTTTAATTACGGCGACAGCCTGTCACTTGATTTTTATAACATGGTAGCTGAAAGTTCCAGGAAGGTTGGCAACTATCACGATGCCATTGAAGCCTATCAATACATAGCCAGAAAAGCGCCGGAAAATTTAGAGGCTCACCTGCAAACGGCGCTTATTTATACCTACGATCTCAAAGATTATCAAAAAGCGCTTGAATTTTATCACCATGCCAGAAACCTCACTATTGAAAACTATATTGAAGAATACGGAAAGGCTTTTGTACTGGTATTTAATCCGGATAGAATTCCCGAATCACATTACTTACTTTATAGCGGATTAGGGTTGGCCTCCCAAAAAGTCAATGACAACGTCAACGCTCATGAGGCTTTGGATTGGGCGATTATTCTAAGGCCCGACCGGCCCGAGGCCCACTATTTGAAAGGGCTCGCCTATCAAGGTAGCGGCGACGATGAATTGGCCTGTAAGTACTGGTCGTTGGCTTATACGCTTGGCCTGGAGGAAGCCGGGAAGTTGCTAAAGTTAAACTGCCGTTAAAAAATAACGGAGAGACTGATGGCACAGTCTCTCCGGGTACAATAGTTTTTTCGTTAGTTCATATTATCCAATACCTGCATCACCTCATTCACGTGGCCTTTGGAAATGTCCAGCAGGGCTTTTTCCTCCGCATTTAAGTCCAGTTCAATAATCTTTTCAATACCATTTTTCCCCAAAACAACCGGTACTCCCAAATAACAATTGTCAATACCATATTCGCCATCCAATTGAACACAAACGGGAAACACCCGTCGTTGATCTTTCAGGATGGCCTCGACCATTTGCGCAGCCGCAGAACCGGGCGCATACCAGGCGGAAGTACCCATCAATTTTACCAGTTCTCCTCCTCCTTTTTTGGTGCGTTCGATAATGGCTTCCAGTTGACTGCCATCAATTAACTCCGTCACAGGAATGCCACCCACCGTCGTATACCGGGGAAGAGGGACCATCGTATCTCCATGGCCACCCATTAACACCGCCTGAATATCTTTGGGGGAAACATTAAGCGCCTCTGCCAAAAACGATCGGTATCTTGCCGTATCAAGTATTCCAGCCATGCCCATCACACGTGTCCGGTCATTTTTGGAAATCAGGTGGGCCTGGTAGGTCATCACGTCCAGAGGATTTGATACAATAATAATGATGGCTTCCGGTGAGTGTTGAATAATATTCTCCGTAACCGATTTTACAATGCCCGCATTGGTCTGGATCAAATCGTCTCTCGACATACCAGGTTTTCTGGGCAAACCGGAGGTAATGACAACTACCTCTGAACCAGCAGTTTTTGAATAATCATTAGTAGATCCGATGGTTCTGGTATCATAAAGGTTTATCGGGGACTTTTCCCAAATATCCAATGCTTTCCCTTCGGCTAATCCTTCTTTGATATCAACTAATACGACTTCGTTAGCGACTTCCCTATAGGCTAATACATCTGCACAGGTAGCACCAACATTACCTGCTCCGACAACTGTTACTTTCATCTGTTTATAATTTATTTTTATTAGGTCAGATGGAACCTCTGAGGCTTACGATAACCATTAAGCAGACAAGAAAATGATTACTGTAAGCATGTCGGTTTCATCTTATGATTTATAATTAATGACACTGAAATGATTTGCGGTGCTAATTTACCAATTAGGTTGATTTTAAGAAAATTTTGCCGAATTATAACCACCTGTATCCCGAAGTAAATACCGCATTAAGATTTTCAAAGTACAGAATATTAAAAAAGACTGAAATATCCATTGATTAATTTTGTTTCCTTACCTTGCGGACTTCCAAAGCCAACACCCGGTGACAGTTAATAAGCACAAATATGGTCTGCAGTTCTGGCTGCTATGTGCAAGCTCATTTATGTTTTTTATGAGCTTCAATATGGTTATTCCCGAGCTTCCCGATTACCTGACAAGTCTGGGAGGAGAAGACTATAAGGGACTTTTTATTTCCCTTTTTACCCTGGCTGCCGGGTTATCGCGCCCATTCAGTGGTAAAATTGCCGATCAGGTAGGCAGAATACCGGTTATGATCTTTGGTTCTGTGGTCTGCGTAGTTTGTGGATTATTGTACCCTATACTAACCAGTGTGGCCGGTTTTCTGTTATTGCGGTTTTTCCATGGTTTCTCCACTGGCTTCAAGCCTACCGGCACCACCGCCTTTGTGGCAGATCTCGTTCCGTTTAACATCAGAGGGGAGGCCCTTGGCTATCTCGGTTTTTTCGCCACCTTGGGTACAGCCCTGGGGAATGCAGTAGGCAGTCCTATAGCCAGCGCTTATTCTTATAACGGCTTATTTTACATTTCTTCGTTAACCGCCCTTTTGTCTGTGGTGGTGCTTATTGGCATGAAGGAAACCCTGGCCGAGAGACAAAAATTTTCATACCGACACCTAACCCTGAAGCGGAATGAAATATTCGAGCCCAAAGTATGGCCTGCCTTTATCGTTATGGCGCTGTCTTACTTTTCATTTGGCATGATTCTGACCATTATCCCGGACTTCAGTTCCTACCTTGGGTTTGCCAACAAAGGGATGTTTTTCACCTGTTTTACTTTATCTTCGTTGTTAATCCGAATCGTGGCCGGTAAGGCCTCAGATAAATATGGCCGGGTTATCGTGCTTAAAATCACCTATTTTCTAATGACGGCGGCCATGATCTTTTTGGGTTTGGTGAATTCCAGGTCCGAATTTATTATTGCCGCCTTGTTTTTCGGCATTCCTTCCGGGATGAATTACCCCACCATTTTTGCGTGGACCATCGATTTGAGTGATGAAAAATACCGGGGAAAAGCCATGGCTACTGTTTACATTGCCCTGGAGCTCGGCATTGGCATAGGCGCTGTTATTTCCGCCTGGATCTACAACAATGATGATACGCGATTTCTATATACCTTCTGGACCGGCGCAGTCACGGCATTTCTATCCTTCATCTATCTGATCTGGTATACACGACACCGAAGGCCTTTGGAGACACATTCGCAGTAAAGGATTGTAACCTATTTATAGCCATGATATGGTTGATTAAAAAATCAACCGTTAAGCTCAGTTCACAATCTTTACACCAGAAATTTATCCAGGCCATTGACGTACTTGGAACTTTTAGTCATTCGGTAGGGAAATAGCTGACTAATATCAAAGGCCGTTGCATCATGTTGCTGCTCATATTTTAATTCTACAATGACCGTTTCCCTTTCTGTTTCCTTTTCGGAAAAAACATTAAACCCTGATCGGATTTTAAAGAAAGTCACATGGTCATCAATCGTTACCCGGTATTTTTTATCCGGCGTTTGATAATATTTCCGGCCATACCGGTTGACCAGGGTGGGGATCAAATGAGGGAACATAACTTTCACCCATTCGGGAACGTCGGCCTGCTTTAGCCAATCTTGTATTTTTTGCCCTGTTATGTCCTGTTGAAATACAAAAGGCGCTAACCTGAACTGCTTTTTGGTTCCTACCAGGCCTTTTTTGATTTTAAATTCCAATACCGGCTTTTTTACCTCGCCAAACAGATCGCCATACCAGCGGATTCTAACCTTAATTCTATCTGCCGCTCCATCAACATTATCAAAATAATAACGCAGATCGTTGGTATCGAAGTAAATATTATTGATATATCTTTTGTGATAAATTTCACTCAGGAATGACGGATGATGTCTTATGATGTGTTCCACTTCCTGATATGAAAGATCAGTAATAAAAAATTTTCGTTCGAATCTGTAATCCTGTGGGTCGTTGCTCATAGTTCTTCTTTGCTAACGAATCGTCTTTTTCCCATATTCCACGCCATAAAGTATTTCCTTAACATTGGCACGGCTGTGGGCTATGTCATCACCATTTACTTGCAAACCGGATCTTTCTTCCAGCAGATAAGGAAGTTCGGTATTACTTATTTTAACCTTGTTTGCAGTGATGGTGGCAGGGTCATATTCAGGTTTCTTCTGAAAACACGTAAAACCAATTGTAGCATAGTTAATGGCTACTTCCTGCATCTCGATATGAGACTGATCTTTACTGGCTACCGCTATTTCCGAGCTGTCGATCTTAATATTTTTTGCGGTAATATAACTGTCTTCACCCGCGGAAAGCCCCTTATCCCCGGCGCGGTCTATCCTTACGTTTTCAACCACCAGGTCACTGCCGGAAACGTCAATGGCATCATTGCCCGCCAGTTCAAAATAACTGTCGGTAATAGTACCTTTCACAAAATCTCCGTCAAATGCATCAGAAAATGTATTCCTGAGTGTGGTCTTGTCCATTTTAAAACGGGACTGAATAATATTGAGCATGTCTTCGGAATAATTGGTATCAAACATGCAGTTGATAATGGTTACGGGAGATTCGTAAAAGTTAATAGCGCCACTCAGGCTCCAGGTGTCAATACTTGGATTCCTCATATTTTCAAAAATCACATGTTCCATCTGTGACGGCAGCCCGGCCTGCAAAACCGTTAATCCCTGGGCGGAGGTATCCGATGAGTAAATCCTTACAGGGAATTCCTGGCTGCCTATGATCCTTAGCGGTGAGCGACAAATTATTTTTCCATTGTTAATGATATCTATGCTGGTTCCCTGGTTAATAAGAAAATGATATCCCTGCGGAATGATCAGATCTTCCTGCAACCGGTGATCCCCACTTTTCACGGTTATTTCTTTTAGCGCCTCGTCTATATCTAAAAAATCAAACCTCATTAAATCAGTGATCTTTCCGTCAAGATAATCTTTGGGAAAACTGATATGCTCACCGGATATGGGTTTCAGATAAATGTTGCCCAGGTCTGAGGCCCCGAGCACCTTGTATTGCAGGGAAACCTTTGCCAGCAAACTATCCGCAATTTCAAAGTTTTCAGGAATACTGAAATATACCACCTCCTCATTATTTTCTTTTTGCAGATGCGGGTATATAACCTGGTCACGGCCGGTTTTCTTGTTCAATGGCTTCCCCTTCAGGTTCAGTCCCAGCAGTTGAAGGGGGACATTGGAGACATTATTAAAAGTAACTTGTATACGTTGATGTTTTTTTTGCACGTTGTAAACGGCGTTTTGAATTTTATTATCCGGCAAAAGGGTCTTTTTAATGGTAGCTAAATTTTTAGCCATAAAGTCTGCCGAATAATAGTATTCCGGATAGCTTTTATATAATGTATTCAATTTTGCGTTTAGGTCAGATTGCAGAGAATCCATCACTTCCTGATAATATGCCTGACTGAGTGTTTCAAGTTGTCTGACATAGGCCTTGTAGAAATTGGTATCTGAAAAAATTCTTTTTGCCAGCAAGCGATCGCCGGCTGTCCAGGGCCCGTGCCACGAGCCGGCTATTCCGTTAAAGCCTTCCTTAAACACCATTCCAGAATTCGCATCATAACCAATCGGCTCAAACTTTTGGTTGATAGGGTTAAAGTAAATCGGAAAGTTTAATTCCAGGTGACCGTGTATCCCTCCAAACAAATCCGAAACTGCAAAATACCTGGCTGTTTTTTCCATATCAAAAACATCGGTGGTAGTCATTTTTCCATTCATAAAAGCATTGGCCATCCTGGCGACAATGCCTATATGTTTGCTTTGTGAAAGGCCTTTTTCGAGTATTTTGTTTTCACCGTAAACCTTGGTGGTACCATTGATAATTCTGAATATCAGCCCTTCTCTTCGCTGATTGCGTTCCAAGACAGTTTTGGTAAACCCTTCCTCCAGGTTAAAGACACCCAGATCTTTGCCGTTTAGCGTCACCGTCACAAAATCTGTCTTTAAACCAAGCAGGTTTTCATGATGAAGAAATTTATGATAAATCCACTCATTGATATAAGCGCGCGTCGGAGGCGCCTGGATGGAGAACTCGCTTAAACCCTTTAAGTTTTGATCACCTTTTACCTTGATCTTTAGCGACCATTTATCGGGTTGTAGGTGCTTTAGCTCCAAACCTTTTAACCGCAACTTTACCTTGTAAGTCTTGCCCTGATAATCAATTTCAGCCGGTAAATACTCTTCCTTTAAATGACTGGCTATATAACCTAATTCCTGGGCCTCGCCGGCGTAATAAGCTAACTTTTGAAAATCGATGTGCTTAATTGAAATATCCAGCCGTTCCGATTTGGAGAAAATCCCCTTCATAAAGTTGATGGGAATCCGGGTTTTGGATTGCAGGGCATTGCCTATAAACAACTGGAAGTTGCCGTATTGCCCTCGTTTTTGTAAATCTCTTCCATACTTAACAGAAGCCAGAACAATTATCCCCAACAATACCAGCATAACGAGGTATTTCAATTTGGATTCTATGAATAGAAATACCGCACCTTTGAGAATTTTATCTTTGAATAGAGAATCGTTAGGCGATTTAATAATCATGTGCTTACTCCTTTATTATCCAAAAATGAAACCTTCATATCCTCATTCAATGCCAGTAATGAGGATTTGGCTTCGTCCAATTTGTCAAAATCATCTAACTCAATGAGAAATGAGGCTTCGAGGTTGTCGTTGGTCTCATCAAACCGCTTGATGTTTACCATGGTACAATATTTCCTCAACGCGTTTACAATCTGGTTTAATTCAATTTTGTTACCACCATTGTTATAGACTGTGAGAAATAAGTTCTGATTCTCATTATTTCTTTTGGTGGAATAATGTTTTATCCAAATCAAAATGGTGATCACTATAAAACCAATTAAAGTAATCAACCTTTGGTCAGCGCCAAACCCTAAACCTATGGCAATAGCAATAAACAAATAGGTTAATTCCTCGGGCTCTTTGATGGCGGACCTGAACCTGACAATGGACAAAGCGCCCACCAGGCCCAATGAAAGTGCCAGGGATGATTTCACAATGGTGATAATCAACATGGTAGCCACTGTCAGCAGCAGGAAATTGTTGGCAAAAGACCTGCGATTGGATAGGGCCCTGCCATACTTTATGTAAATGAGTCCCAATACATAGGCCAAAAATCCTGCTATCACTATGTTAATAATGAAATTTAATACCGGTATATCAACGCTCTGGCTGATTAAAAAATCCTTAAATCCTTGTTCTTCATTCATGCGATTCCAAATATTAAAATCTTAATTGGTAAACAAATTTTGAAACTAACTATTTCTAAACTCCTGGTAGTATGGTGTTTAGATTCAAAACTAGATTGAAATTTTCCATTTAAAAATGGAAAGGTTAATAAATTATTACCTGAATATTACGTAATTATGACGGAAAAGTAATGACAAAATGTAATTAATTCAAGATTATCTTGCAATTTGAGATCATCTTGACAAATGGGGCCTTTTGTACCACCAGAAATAGGCGACAAGACTGTAGTTAAAAAACAGGGAAACTATCAACAAAAACTTGGTTTTGTGGGCTAAAACTCCCTCCGGGAAAAGAAAATTGGTCGTGTAAAAAGCCTTGACCACCTGGCCTTCAGCTTTGAACAACAAAGGCGATGCCGCAACCGGTCCACCGGGCTGGAAAGTCGATGTTCCGGGAGGGAAGTCTTTTTTATAGACTTCTTTAAAAGTAGAGGATTTACCGGGTATCTCAATTTTAACCGGTACCTTTTCCCAGTCAGCAATAAATCCATTGTTATTTTTCTCAGTTATGAACCGATACACGGTAAGCTTTTCTTCTGACATCAAACGCACCGGAAAATGAAAATGCCGGGACATAGATACTATATTCAGACCTTCCAACAGTTCAGGCTGTATTTGATCAGTATAGCAGCGATCTGCGTATACAGGTGAGCCCCCCTGATATAAATGTGTCCTTATGGTGTGATCTTTTTGCCATAACATTGCGCACAAACTAAATACAAATACAGGAACAGTGACTAACAGGATAAATATTGACTTCCTTGACATAACCATGTGTTTGGTAGGTGAAAACCTTTATAAAGGGAATTTATAAGCAACTAAAATAGGAAAGTGATCGGTATATGAAAAATCTTTTAAAACCTTGTGGTCCGATACCGTAAATCTAAAATCTGAAAACTGGTTGTCAATCCGGACAAAGGGGATTTTACCGTTGTATGTCCAACCAAACCCTTGCCCGGCCCTTTCAAACGAATTTTGCAAGAAGCCTTTAAATTGCTGATAGGTATAGCTAAATGGAAGATCATTAAAATCACCGCATAAAATCACCGGGTAGGGTGCTGCATGAATATGAGCAATTAGTTTATCCACTTCTATTGGTCTGACATTGAACCCATACTTCATCTGTCTAAATAGCTGAAGAAGTCCCGGATCTTCACTGAGGCTTAAAGAATGAAAATGGACGTTGTAAACTCTTATGGTATCTGCATCTTTGACCAGATCTGTAAAAATGGCCTTATTACCGTAGTGAGTACCAAAGGTAACATCACCCTTTCTGACCATCGGCAAACGGCTAAAAATAGCTAACCCGGCATTGTTTTTATTGGCTATGTTAATATCTCCAAATTGGAAATTCCCGTATCCTTTCTTAAGGAAGTAATCTTTTGTATTGGCAAAAGACGACCTGTTATTGTTGTAAAACTCCTGGAAACACATAATATCACTCTGCAGTTGAGAGATCTCTTCCACCATTTGCGACAAGCCGGCTTCGCTTTTATGTCTTGAATCCTGCCCGGTGTTGAAGTAACGGACATTATAACTTAACACCTTTAAATCGCGATGGCCGGTTCCATCGGAATTTTGGTGAAAAACAAATACGCTGTTTAAGTAGATGCTGCCAGTCAGTAATAGCACAAGGGATATCAGTGCATACTTTGATTTTTTAAAAATCCACCACACGGCAAAACCAACATTTATAAATAACATCAGGGGAATACTATAGCCCAAAAACCCAAAAAGCCAAAAAGTTCCGGGAGATATGAATGGCGATAATAAGGCCAACGCTGTAAAAACAGCCAGCACTACATTTAATTTTAAAACAAATGTCCAATTCACCATAGGGTCACAAAATTAGCTATTACAATAATTTCATTTTCTCCCAAATAATGGTTAAAGTTAGTAGCTAAATCGATGTTATGAAACTTCCAAGAATCTATTATGAGCAAATCAATGAGGCCATAAATCGTCAAAAAATCCCATTAAAATCTTTTTCCTTTACAAAAAAAAGAGGATGGATCTACATCAATCACCATCCTTCTGATCGTTATTTTTCGTTTTTCAGAAAAAAGTCGGTGACTATCTCAAGCCAAACCCACCAATGGGAAAGCAGTGAAACTTTCAAAATCAAACCATCTGATGGAGATCCGCAACAAAAAGAACACTGGCAAGGGGTCATGGAATCACTGATGGCCTGGTTGGCCGATATCCATAAACAGACCCTGTGAGACATCAACTATTTGAGATCTGTCAAAAACAGTACCTGCTCACTTTCACAAAAACCGGCTACTCATACCTGATGGAATCAACAGGGTTTGCCATAGAAGCTTTTAGCGACTCATAACCTACCGTAATGATCGTAAGCAGGGTAACCAATAGTATGGAAATCACAAACACCCACCACGACAAATCAACGTGATATACAAAATTTTGCAGCCAGCTATTCATTAAGAAATATGATAAAGGCAAGGCAACCACTGCAGAAAAGGCCAGTAATTTGGCAAATGTGGAGAACAATAATGTAACCATCTGGCCTGAGGAAGCCCCCATAACTTTCCGGATACTGATTTCTTTGGTCCTTCTTTCCGCCATGTACGAGGCCAGGCCAAACAATCCCATGCAGGCAATAAAAATGGCCAAAACAGAAAAGTTCTTGATTAACCCTGCCATTCTTTCTTCTGCCTGATACATACGGCCGAACTCCTCACTTACAAACCAGTAATCAAATCCTATCCCGGGGAATATTTCTTTCCACTTCTCATGAAGGCTGGCAATTTTTTCATTAATCCCTTCCGAAGACAGCTGTACATAAACAATTTTGTCAATAGGGTGAGGCCTGGCACTTATTACCAACGGGCCGATGGTTTCATGCATTGACCGGTAGGGAAAGTCTTTTACGACGCCAATCACTTTTCCATCTACGGATTGATTATCATTTACTTCTACTGATACTGCCATTCCCAGGGCTTGATCAAAGCCGACATTCAGATGTTGCAAGGCGGTTTCATTAAGTATAAAGGCATTGGAATCGGCCAGGTTCTGAGCCGAAAAATCTCTTCCGGCGACAAACTCCAGGTCATAAGTCTTTGGAAAATCAAAGTCGACATTTAACTGGCTCCAGACATAAGGCTCACTGCTGATGTCGGGAAATGTAAAGGTCTCATTAATTCCGCCGAAAAAGCTTTGTCTTGGTAAATGATTGGCCATCGTGACACGATCTATTTCCGAATCCTGTAGCACCAGGTTTTTAAATGTCTGGTAGCGATCGCCGGGCGCGGTGCCACCGTAGCGAATGGACAATATCTGATCTCCCTGTTCGCTTAGCTTGGAACTTCTGAGGTAAGACATTTGCATCACTACTATTATCGTACTGATAATCAGTATGATAGAAATCGAAAATTGTACAACCACCAACAGGCGCCGGAAGAATTCGGTGTTTTTACCGGAAACAAATTTGGTTTTCAGTACTTCAATGGGCTTAAAACCTGACAAATAAATCGCCGGATAACTGCCAGCCATCAGCGATACGACAAGCATTGTTGCCAGCAGAATAATCAAGGCGTCACTGCTAAACACCGCATTGATTGAAAAGCTTTTATGCGCTAAATCATTAAACAACGGTAAAGCTAAGATGACCAAAATAACAGCCAACAATAAAGCCGCCAGCGTGGTAATAAACGACTCACTAAAAAACTGAAACATAAGTTGCTTACGCGAACTACCAAATGATTTTCTCATACCTACTTCCTTCGACCTTTTGGCGGACCTGGCAGTGGCAAGATTCATATAATTGATACTCGCCACCAAAATAATTAAAAGGGCAATTGAGCCAAAGATGTAGATGTAGCTAAGATCACCTGGACCATCGGTTGTCCACGGTGTTACGTTGTCAAAATGAATGTCACTGACCTTACGCAAAATTGGCTTATAGTTATCGGCATTTTCTCCCAAATTTGCCTGCAGCATTTGGTTCAATTGCTTCAATAGCTGATCACTATCGGCATTTGGTTTTGTAACAATATAGGAGTTTAACCATCCTCTTTCCCAATTATTTAGAAAGTCCTCAATGCCATTGTCAAACAGCCCGTTCAAAGTATGATAATTTACCAGGTAGTTAGGTTTGATATGTGAGTTGCTCGGATAATCTTCAAAAACCGTCGTAACCACCACTTGAATTTCCTCATTGCCAGTCATCCATGGGTGTTTATAAACCAGGGTTTTACCTATAGGATCTGCATCTCCGAAAAACTGTTTAGCTATACTTCGGGCAATGGCCATAGAATTCCGGGTTTCACTAAATGACCTGCGGTCGCCTTGCACGACTTTAAAATTCAACACCTCAGGATAGGTTGGCTCGACCCAGAATAATGTTTCCGTTAACAAAATCTTGTCGTTATCCTTATCATTCACTGAAACCGGATATCCGGCCCAAAAATAGCGCAATGCCTCTTTAACATCCGGCAATTGCTCCTTCAATTGTGCCGCCCAGGCACCGGGCACTCCCGAAGCCTGAAATTCCGTTCCATCTTGCCTTACGCCTGTATATCCCAGGCGGTAGGTGTTATCATAATCGGGATGTATGGTGTCGTAGCTAAGTTCGTCGTTGATATAAAGGAAAATCAACAGGCTGCTGGCCAATCCGATCGCCAGTCCCAATATGTTGATAAATGCAAAGCCTTTTTGCTTGAGAAAATTCCTCAAAGCGATGGTGAGATAATTCTTGATCATTGCAGTAAATTTTGAGTATTAAACGACCTGTTTCATATTCAATCTACTAAAGAAATAGTCAAAATTCAACCTCACCGCAGCTGGAACCCATAAATCACGACTGAAAGGTGATATTTGGTATGTGGAAATTGATAAAGGCTTTGAGAATGTGGAGCTTATCAACGGGCTGTATCATTACTGGAAATTACTATCAACAAGGATAATAGGGAAAGCATGGCCAAATGACGTATAGGAAAAACCAGTACGCCTTTCAAGAAATAATTTAAAAACAAAAGTATGTTTAAGCGCAAAAAAAGTGCGCTGATAGGAAATATGCCAAGGCCGGAAAAGAAATACTAAAAAGAATTCCGGCCTTGCCATTAATAAAATACTGACTTAAGATCTCTTCAAAACCGGGTAAATATTATTTGATCTTAATATCCTTGCTTTTATGCATCTTTTGAACCTCGTCTCCGCGAGGTATGAAAACAATCAACTCACCGTCTCTATAAACCGCTTCAATGTTATCCACAATCGCTTTAGGCGAAATCGGTATTTTTCTCAATATCTGGGTCAACGGTAATGTCTGACCATTTAAATCCACCTCATAGTTCATTTTGTGCATTACTAAAAGCAAATTATTATAAACCCGCAGTTTCAACTTTTCCGATGAAATGCTGGGCACTTTTATCGTAACAATTACCTCGTCTTCATAATTCTCAATATCTACACCGGTCTGAATCATGCCGCCATTGATGGTATTATTGACATCAATGTTTAACATAATCTGATCTATTCCATCTCGTTCAAATCTCATGTTATCCTCCTTCTTTTTATAATATGGATACAAATAGTGTACCTCTTATTACTCTAACGTAATTTTACGATAAATGAATTAAGAATTTTTATCAAAATGTCATCTATCTTACCAGAAAATTTAATTTTTACTGTTTCAAGGTGTAAATTCTTTAAATTTTGTCAAATAGTTTATTTTTAAGATCTTAAACATAACCTAAAAATTAAATGTCAAGAGAAGCTTACATTGTAGATGGTATCAGAACGCCAATAGGCCGGTTTGGTGGTAGTCTCGCACCTGTCAGGGCGGATGATCTCGGGGCCATCGTGATCAAAAAGCTGGTAGAAAATAACAGCAACATTCCATTGGATGCTTACGACGAAGTAGTAATGGGCTGTGCCAACCAGGCTGGAGAGGACAACCGAAATGTAGCCCGTATGTGCCTGTTGCTTGCCGGCCTGCCATGGTCAGTTCCGGGTGAAACAGTGAATCGGCTATGTTCCTCCGGGATGTCGGCAATAGTACATGCCAACAGGGCGATTAAGGCCGGAGACGGGGATCTCTTCATCAGTGGAGGTATTGAACATATGACCCGCGGGCCGTGGGTAATTTCAAAGACTTCCAAGCCATTTGGCAGAGACGCGCAAATGCATGACAGTAGCTTTGGCTGGCGATTTGTCAATCCGAGGATGAAAGAGCTTCACGGTGTCGACGGTATGGGACAGACCGCCGAAAACCTGGCTGAAATGTACCATATCAGCCGCGAGGACCAGGATCGATTTGCCCATTGGTCACAGATGAAAGCCGCCCGGGCCCTGACATCAGGAAGGCTTGCCGAAGAAATCGTCGCTGTGGAAATTCCGCGCCGCAAAGTTGACCCAATCGTTTTTGATCACGATGAGTTCATTAAACCGGAAACCACACTCGAAAAATTATCACAATTGAAGCCGGCATTTAAGAAAATCGCCGAAGGTGGCACCGTAACGGCCGGCAACGCCTCCGGACTGAATGACGGGGCGGCAGCGGTTATCGTCGCTTCCGGAGAAGCCGTGGAAAAATATGCACTTCAGCCACTGGCCAGAATTGTTAGTTCTGCAGTTGTAGGTGTGGAACCCAGGATTATGGGCATTGGTCCCGTGGGTGCTTCCAACAAAGCATTAAAAAAAGCCGGATTGACCCTCGATCAAATGGATATTATCGAGTTGAATGAAGCTTTTGCAGCTCAAAGCCTCGCCTGTACCCGCGAATGGGGATTGACAGATGACGATCCCAGAATAAATCCCAACGGCGGGGCCATCGCTATCGGGCACCCATTGGGCGCCTCCGGAACACGTATTTTGCACACTGCTGCCCTGGAATTACAGAAACAAAACAAGCAATATGCATTGGTGACCATGTGTGTTGGCGTAGGACAGGGCTATGCTACCATCATAGAGAAAGCATAATTTCCTGTTTCAAAAACCGCAAAGCGGGGAAGGTTATGCGCCTGTCGACTATACGCATGCTTCCCTGCAAAAAAACTTCAGCCGATTACTATTTTCCTAAGCCGACCGGTTGAATAAGATAGCTATACGTATAGTCAGCTGCCTTAATACGATATTGGTCGAGCGGTAAATAACCCCAGCTGTTATCACCGCCAACACCCATTTGCCCGTGATCAATATTAATATTGACCAGGGGTCTGTGCGGCACATCGAAGGTATGCTTTTGTGTTTTTTTGGCACCCCCGTCAAAATCCTCGTTCACCTGGTGATGGGCGCTAAAGCTGATCAGGTCCCCAGTCGCGGAAATCTTTATGCCTAGACCTTCACTATCTTTAAAGCTTACCCACCGGATATCAGTCCGGTTACCATTCTCCTGGGGTCTGGGATAAGGATAATAAAGGTCTTTTACCCTGGCATTGTAGCTGCCAACAAATGATGAGGTATTGCGATCAACATAATTTTCATGCGGCCCTCTTCCATACCATGCTACATTGTCAAACTGCCTTTTGATAGAAAAAACATTGCCTTGTCTTGGTATATCCGGTAAACCCTCAGCCAGGTTAGACAGGGTATTCGTAACCAAAATATCGCCATTGGCATTGATATCATATCGGACCGTCACCTCACCGGAAACGGCCGGAATGTCATAAATCGTTACTACCGAAAGGGTGCCATTTTTAATGTTTCCCGTGCTTATTTCTTTGGATTTCTTCCTGAGGTTAACTACAAATATCTCCTTTAAGTATTGATCGGTACTGGCGGTTTTCCATATTCCAAATCTTTTGGGCATATTAAAGCCATAGTCGTTGTCAAGCGGGGCCCGCCAAAAGTTAGGTGTTATAGGTGTGTTTATTATCTCTTTCCCCCCGTATTGTAATGAATACAGTTTCCCCGTGGCCTTGTTTACCCGTACGTTGAACCCTGAGCCTTTGATCAGATAATCTCCGTCATCGGAAGTCAAAGATAAACCACCTGATGCATTTGCCTTGAAAGCTGGCCTGGCGGCATCTCCTATCCTGAACTGCTCTGCTGCCAAAACATGCCCGGCCTTTAGCAAGTTACCATCTCTTTTTACAGCGGCATGCACGTTGAAAAAATACTCCATACCGGGTTGTATGACCGGCAAGGTGACCGACACTGTTGTTTGCGTGTGTGGCTTAAGACTGATGCTGCCTAAATCTCCTGTTTTCACCTTTTTACCGTTTTCCAATAATTCCCAATGAAAATCAAAATTGTCCAGGTCCAAAAAGTCGTAGCCATTGTAAACTGTCAATGATCCGGCTGCCGCATCAAATTGTTTGAATTTGATGTATTGATATACCTTCTTTACTTCTAATAATGACGGGTGGGGGGTACGGTCGGGGTTAACCAAACCATTCATGCAAAAATTACCATCATTTTGATAAGCCTGCGCACCCAAATCGCCGCCATACGCCCAATAGGATTCCCCTTCAGGCGTTTTAGCCAGCAATCCCTGATCTACCCAGTCCCAGATAAAACCGCCTTGCAATACGTCATATTTTTCTATTACTTCCCAGTACTCGCGCAGATTTCCAACGCTGTTGCCCATGGCATGGGCGTATTCACACAAGATAAAAGGCCTTTTGGGATTATTTTCTGCATACCTGATCAAGTCAGGAATACGGGAGTACATTGGGGCCTGGATATCTGTATTTTCAAATTTCGTAGCGCCTTCATATTGCACCGGCCTGGTTTTATCCCGGCTCTTTAACCATTTATAAGCGGCAAAAAAGTTTTCTCCGTTACCTGCTTCATTCCCGAGCGACCAGGTGATAATGCTGGTGAAGTTTTTGTCTCTTTCAAACATACGTTCTGTGCGGTCCAGATGCATGGCCTGCCATTGTGGTAAATAAGCCGGATGTACGGATTGATCAAAGGGTCCCTGATTGGTAGCGCCCATTCCGTGTATTTCAATATTGGCCTCATCAATAACATAAAATCCATATTGATCGCAAAGCCTGTAAAAGCCTGCATCTTTAGGGTAATGGCTGCAGCGAATAGCATTAATATTGTTTTCCTTCATGATTCTGAGATCTTTCAGCACAAGTTCCTTACTGACCACATGGCCCGTTACTTCATCGTGATCATGCAGATTCACTCCCTTTAAATAAACAGCCATACCATTTACCAAAAACTGGTTATTTTTAATTTCCAATTTTCTGAAGCCAATCTTATGGCTGATGACCTCCACCATCTTGCCTTCTTTATCCTTAAGTTGCATAATCAGTGTGAATAAATGAGGCGTTTCCGCGCTCCATTTTTTAACGTTGTCAACCTTCTGCTCGACAGTAATGGTCTTTCTTTCCTGTTTTTTTAAATCCAGGGGTCTGGTAACCGAAAAAACATTTTCCGATCCATCCATAAGGCTCACCTGCACAGCATAACCTGATATATCTTCCGGACCGACATTCTGATATTCCAGGCTCAAATCAAACAATCCGTTTTGATAATCTTTATCCAGATCTGCAATGGCTGTAAAATCCTTCAAAGTCACATGTGGTGTTGCATACAAATAAACGTCTCTATCCATTCCGCTAAGTCTCCAGAAGTCCTGATCCTCCATATAACTGGCGTCAGACCACCGGTAAACTTCTACGGCTATCATATTTTCACCCTCTTTCACATATGGGCTAATATTAAATTCCGCAGGAGTTTTACTGCCTTCATTGTATCCCACTTGTTTGCCATTTACCCACAAATACATGGCACTTCTGACCCCACCAAAATGGATAAACACATCTTTGCCCTTCCAGTCTGTGGGGAGTTTAAAACTCTTTTTATAACTGCCCACAGGATTATAATCGTGAGGAATGTAAGGCGGATTTTTGGGAAAAGGATAAGTAACATTGGTATAGATAGGAATTCCAAATCCCTGCAATTCCCAATTTGACGGCACGTCGATATCGGCCCATCCCGACACATCGAAGTTTTCTTTGTAGAAAAAAACAGGCCGGTCGGCGGGTTTTTTTACCCAGTTAAATTTCCATTTGCCATTCAGAGATAAATAAAACGGAGATGTCTTATAATCGTTCTTAACGGCGGCAGCCTGATCGGTAAAGCGATAAAATGAAGCGTGCGCCTCTGCCCGGTTGATTTGAAAAATTTCTGGATTCTCCCAGTCAAATTGGTTTTGCGCACCAGCGCCAGCCGCAACAAACAATAAAGTCAGATAGATAACAAAGGTTTTCATGATGGCTATTCAAGGTTTAGATTCATGATCAGTCAGTTATTGGTAACATCAAGTTACGAATTGTAAGTTACAAGAAAAACAATTAAACGTAATTATAACGGTTATGGAAATATTATATCAATTTCCCCAGTTGGGGGATCACCCTTTTTGGCACCGGTGTGTGGAATTACGCTTAAACTACCTTACCTCTCCTATGATCACGCCAAAATTGCCATCCAATTGTATCCAATCCTTTTCCGGAAGGTAAGTTCTGGATACAAAACCATCCAGATATAAAGCATTCCTGCAACCTTTGCCTTTAAAATAACTGGCAAAATCGTAGAAGTTGATTTTTTCTTTTGACATGGCAAAAAGCAGGTTGCCATCCGGAAGGACCCCTACCCCGTTTCGGATATGAACATTTTTTGAATCCTTATTGAATCTAGGATGCATGTGTCCGTCAATTAACAAAAGGGGGCCTGATTGTGTAGCATATTGTATCTTATCACTTATTGCAAATGTCTTGGTTTCACAAATAGTTGCCTTCCCCTCAATATCTATAAAAAACACCCCATTCGGCTGAAGATAAAAATTACCATAACCCTGCTCGAGGGTATCGAGCCCGGCGAGCACCCGTCCATTTTCAACAAAAAGTCCCTGTGGAGATAAATCCCTGTTGTACATGCCACCATTCATAGCAAATACCAATTCCTCATTTTTCTGGAGCAAAGACTTTTTCAGGCGGCTGAAATTTTTATAATTTTCACCCTTTTCATCTTTCCAGAAGAATTTTATTTGTCGATTTCGGGGATCTATCACATGACTGATAATTTTAGACTCACCGGTTTGGTCGCTGGGTACACGGCCAAGATAGAAGCCTGATAGCCCTACCAACAAGCAAGCCAGTGCTATCAAATTAGATTTCCTCATTCCTTCCTGTTACTACTAACTTTTTTACAGATCAAATATAATTAAAAGATCATTTTTGATCTTTCAGGTCTTCGGGTTGGCTCAATTGGGTTGTATAAATGGAGTATCAACCGGAAACATAATCAATTATGTTCGTCTTTGTGATCTGATAGTATTTTCCGTACGAGGGGAACAGCCACGTATACCATAACCGGCACAGCAATAATAGTCAATATAAAAGTCTTGAGTGGTAAGGTAATATGCGACAAAAACGGTTCGAACAGAAAGAGGATTACCGTAATCGTGGGATAAATGGCAAGCCAATTGATCAGGACCAGCTTTGCCTTGGGTCTTTTTTTCATTTTCAACATAGCGTACTTCAGGTGCCCTGGGCCCGGCCATAGCCAAACCCAGGGTAGCAATTGTTATTTCGATGGAATAAAGGATTGAAATTGAGCGACAAACCCACCTTCTTTAACGGTTCCTTTTCCCATTTCTTCAAAAACATGTTCAGGTAAAGACGATTTAAAACCAAAGCCATTGGCCAGAACATCGTAAACCGTTATAGCGCCAACCAAACCGATAACATCTTCTACCGTCTGATCATTCCAGCCCGCAGCGGTGATCCCTGCGATATCTTCCCTTGTAATCGTACTGGAATCTTTTGCCAGCTTTCGGACAAATTGCAATATGGGGTCCATTTTTTGATGACGGATTTCATCTTTTCGGTCGTCAAGGGCTTTAAGCAAGCCATTATGAATTCCGACACAAAACTCGGCCCCATTTGTTTTTGATGTCTCCAGGGAGATCAATTCGCGTTCTTTCCAGGTAAGCTCGGAGTCCTGTAACGTCAGGTTATCCAAAAACTGCATGATCGGCATATACCTTTTATGATCTCTAACCAGTACCTCCAGGAAGTTGTCTGTATTTTGTGTTTGCTTTAAGTAGGGCATATTATTTTAGATTTTATAAGTGAATATTTATTTACATTCATACCGGTTGGTATTTAATCATTTAAAAATTTTAGGCCTTTAGGCTTAGAACATAATTTTGAAGTTCTTTGATACTCATTTTAAAAGATTCAATAGAATGAAGGGATTTTCCCAGCCCCAAACTTCCCTGCACTCCCGCCACAATAAAAAGGGCGGCGCCTGCGGGATTAATGGATGGGATTACCGTGCCAGCCGCTTGTCCTTTTTCCAAAGCCTTTTTGATGGCTCCCTGCCAATTGTCAGTAACGGCTTCTAATTTCGTGCGAAACAGCTCATCAATGGGCGCCATTTCCTGTACCATATTACTTAGCGGACATCCCAGGCGCATCTCAGCTGGTGTCATCAAATCTACTTTTCGCTGTAAAACCGCTACCAGGGCCGCTACCGGATCATCAGTATGCGCCAGTGGATGTACAAAATTTTGATAGATCTCCTCCGCTATCATTTCTTCTATGACACTAAGACCCAATTTTTTCTTGTTAGAAAAATGATGGTATAAGGCTCCTTTTGTATGATTGATATTGCGCAGGATCCTGCTCAGGCTGGCCGCCTGAAAGCCATACTCATATATTTCGTGATAGGCAGCTTTCAAAATTTCCTGTCTGGTTTTATCCGGATCGTATTTATCTTTTCCTTTCACCATGCAAATATATACATACCGATCGGTATGTTTCAAATTTTTCCTATCAATTTTTTGAGGATACTGTAAAAAAGTAATCTATTTTTAGCAGCAGCGCTTAACCAATAGCGCAGGACAAACTTTGTATAAAATCACATTAAACCCGGACCGGGTGATCAATTCTCTATTACTTTTCTCCTTTTAAGATTGTATTTATCACCCGGACTCAAAAAGTAGAATAACCTGGCACTATCTGGCAAACGTTTTCGTCCCCATCCTTCTTTTGACCAGAACTTGCCGTCGTAAATAATAACGTAATGATCGCCAATTACCTCAAAATTATTGCCTTTAACGACAATGGCTGTTCTTTCGTCTATGCTGATGCCAAGCAGGTCGGGATATTTTCTTAGAATTTCAAACATATCGAAGTGCCGGTTTCTTGCTAACACATGTTGATCGATAGCAATATTTTTAATAAACCCGAATCCATCCTCGTGATCCCCGGTCATGATTTGATTATTCCTGGTATCTCCCCGCGCGAGATAAGAACCCTGGATGGTGGCACCCGCCGATGAGCCACCGATCACCCCGCCGCGTTCCAATACCTGCCAAAACATCTGCTCGGCCCTGGTATCTTTATAGGCATCAACCAGTCTCCACTGACGGCCGCCACCAAACCAAACTCCTGTGGCGGTACTCAACGGCGTATTAAAAGCATCAGAATTGGCGATGGACTTATCAGCCGTGTGTAGTACTGTCACCTTTTTTGCACCAAATACCCGCATTTTATCTGCCCCTGAGGCATTGTCGCCATAAGTGTTATCACCGGCTGCGGTAGGTATCACCACAATTTCAGCCGAATTTCCTCCAGCTAAATCCACAAATCTTTTAATAATGGCATCACTGGCACCGCCTCCGACGATGACCAGTGAACCTTTTTCAGGGCCCGTTGACTTCTTTTCACTTTCCCCATTTTGAGCGCATGCGAAAAATGGGATTACCAGGGTAACTAAGAAAATAGGTTTTAATAGCAGTTTTTTCATTGGATTTTTTTTTACGAGGGCTTTAAAATCGTTTTTTATCTCTTGTTATCCAAAAATATCAATTAATCACCAAAGTAAAACAGGCTTTATCTAAGCAAATATGAGGCAAGCCTTGGAGGTAATTTAATTTTTTTATATATTTAAATAAATTAAATATTATGATTTCAAAAGGATATATTAACGGCACCATTAAAACCATTGTACTGAAGTTACTTTCTGATAAGGACAGGATGTATGGTTATGAAATTACGCAGCGGGTTGCAGCATTATCTAATGATGAAATTAAGTTAACCTACGGAGCGCTGTACCCGATCTTATACAAACTGGAAAATGAGGGCCTGCTTGTCGCTACCAGTGAAATTGTTGATAACAGGGCGCGGAAATACTATTCGCTTACCTCAAAAGGTAAAGAAGTAGCGAAGGAAAAAGTATCTGAACTTCAAAAATTTGCAGAAACCCTGAAAATCATCCTGATGCCAAACCCTGATTCCAGATTAAGTTCGGTTGCATGGGGCAGTTAAATAAAAAACATCTCAACAAGATTGAAAAATACCTGGACCGGCAGGGGCTTTCATTCCAACCGTTGCGGGATGAAATGATGGATCATTTAATTGAAGACCTGGAAAATCATATGCAGCAGGGAAATTCTTTTGATGAAGCCTGGCAATTGATTATGAGCCATATTCCGGATAATCATTTTAAAACATTACAAAACGAAATTATGGAAATAATAAACAAACGATTTAGTCTTTCAGAAGGGTTTACCTACCTTTCATTATTGTTATTGTTTACGATGGCGGTATTTAAGTTACTGCACTTTCCCTTATCAGGTATTCTGTTGCTGGCATCGTTCGGCGCTATTGCCGCCTCTTTACTGACCGGTGTTCTCTCCGGTCTTTATTTATACAAAGACAAGAAAGGAAGCTTAATGGCGTTGGGGGTTGTTCTGGCTGTTATTCTTTTCCTGGTATCCTTTGCGTTCCAGGTCCTGAAGCTTCCCGGACTAATGGAATTAAGGACCATCTCTGTTGCCGGATTGATCTTGTTTTTTCCCGGACTTACGATTTATTTCAGTACCCAAAAAAACAATGAAGAAAATATCTTGACCTACCTGCACAAAAAACATAGCCCCGGAATACAAAGGTATTTGATCTTCCTGTTAGTGTTAGCCGTAGCGCTCAGAATAGCGTTAATTGTTTTTGGTTATCATCCGGACGTTGCCACCGTACTGCTGGTACTGGTAATAGGCGGGGCAGGCCTACAATACTTTGCACTCAACTGGCATGATCCTAAGACCCAAAATTGGGGGTTAGCTGCCGGCCTGGTGGTAGGATTCATCTGTTTTATGCTTCCTGTTTTGCTTAACCTACAGTTGTCCAATGAAGTACGAGTTGGCCTGACGTTAGTTTTCTATACGGTAACCGGGTTGATTGTTCTAAAAAAATCCAAAGAAGTACCGAATAAAAAAGTACTGATCGCCCTATTGTTCGTGGCGTTCCTCTTTTTTGTTTTAAACGCCTTTATCAAACTAAATATCGTTGACGCATCATTTAATGCTGTGATATTCAACCTTCCCGTCTTAATCATATTATCATCCGGCTTGTTCTTGTATAGGAGGCAGCCGTTAATCAAGGTGTATTTGATTATGGTAATAGCCTATTATATGTTTGAATTTCCTAACCAGTTGGGATTATAGTAGGTGTTGACATTGCCTGATTTCTGGTTAACCGGGGCGGGTCACCAAAGCACCTTCCCCTGGTACCATTTAAAAAACGTGTTTAATTACATTTATGTGATGTTGTTATAGCAGGATCACCCGCTACATTACCAGTCCGTAGCCACGACAGGGGTCGTCATTGATTGCTTCATCGCCGTAACAAAAGGTCGCAATTCCCGATTGATCTGGTTATAGATTTTAGCCTTTTTCCTGTCAGTAAATTTCATACTTTCCAGGGGAATGGCCACATCGATAGCGCCTGTATTAAACCAATTTTGCACATACGTGTAAAACAGCCGGTCGATGGTGTATTTGTATCGTCCATCTTTAAAAGCCAGCGTTATTTTGTAGCTTACGGACGTGTTTCTGTCATCGAGTAGCCGGTTCATTGTCGCTACCATACGCTGATTCCCGGCATCGATGTAAACCAAATTGTCGGAAGGCTTTAAAGTTTCTAAAATCCAGGATTTAGCTTTTTGGAACAACTCCTCCTGACTTAAAGATTGAATCCGAACAACCTCTTCAAGTTTTAGATTACCAGCACTAATACGTTCCTGGGAAAATAAAAGTGAAACGGAGAGGCAGCTGATTATGGCAGTAATAAAAATTAGCCTCATATTATCGTTATTTTAGGTTTTAAAGTTAAGGTCTTGGCAAGTTCTTCCCTTTTCTCAGCAAATAATGATGTGTTGTGAATTCATCATTAGTCACCACGTAAACATCGACAAAGTCATAGCCATTTTTACTCATGAAATTCAGTGCATCAACCATGGAATTGAAGTTGAGGGCTTGTCCGTACTCGTCTCTTATCTGCGTCTCTCTATTGCTAAACAACTTGCTTTCCTGTCCAAAGTCTATGGTAATGGTAAACTTATTACTGAAAAGCCTGAAATTGCCCACTATCTCCACGTACTCCACATCAATGTCAGAAATAGGTACGCCATTCACGGTTTGAGAATAACCAATTATACTGGTGGCGGTAAAAATCAAAGCAGCTAAAAAAATTTTCTTTTTCATGATAAGATTTATATTGTTAAGAATGGTCCTGTAATTCTTCCCACTAAACCTTATTAGCTTCAAACAATAATCAATCCATTTTTTTCAGTTGCCCGCCATTGCGTGTCCATATCTCCTCATGCCGCATTCGTTAAAACAGAGCTGCATAAAACCATAAACACAAGATTATCAACAATTTAAATACATAAATCTATCTGATAAAATTCTTAGGGCAACACCTGAAATTACTTGGACCTAAAGGATGAAAAACGGATCAAAAACTGAGAATCGGGAAAAGTTCAAAAGCCATTGGCTGATAGCTATGTGGGTCACCTCATCTTTCCCAAACGATTCTATTGGATGGTTCTACTGATACTTTGTGTAACCAATATCACAGGTGTTTTTGAAAAAAATTGATGGCCAGTCCTGTCGTCTTCTCATGTATCTCCCGGCGATCAACCTCGGGATGGTCAACGCATAAATGGGGAAGCACGGTTTTACCAAAATCTGTGGCTTCATTTAAAAACACATAATGATTGACGTTTTCGTCAAATAGATGAATTTCACTGCCTTTGATCAGGCGGTGGTATTTGAGCGCATTGTATTTTATGGGTGTATTGGTATCGCCTTTGCCTGCCACGATAAAGACCGGAGCAGTAATTTTTTCTGTTTGCTTGTCGGAATGGAAGCCAAATCCAATTGCTGGCGCCATCACAAAAAAGGCCTTCATCCTATCTTCTTTCACCTGATCTTTGTATTGCTGGTATGAGGCCAGGATTAAACTATCTGTTTCAAAATCGATCACCTCATCAGTATCGGGAAATTCAGGTGGCAAGGCTCTTTGATTTTCATCATTTGCCGAATTCTCGCCGGCCGCCCTGTCGACATATCCTCCTGCAAGGGCGATATTCGTATAACCTCCTAACGAAAACCCAACACCACCTATTCTCGACGTATCGATGTTTACACCGATCTCCGGGTCATTGAGAACTTCTGAGAGTACATATCTGATATCAATGGCCCTTTCCCACCATTTTACAAACTCTCTGGGTAACTTAAAATCTGTTGAATTTCCATAATGATCAACCGAAACCAGGATATACCCCTCTTTTACCATTTTTTCAATGAACCATGTTAAAGAAAATCTATTCCCACCTGTCCCATGCGAGACCAGCAACAAAGGAAACCGGCCGGCCGCAGCGGTTGCGCCGGGTATCGATTTGATAGTTTTAAAAGGCAGCTTGCGTTTATCTCCAAAATCCTTTCGTGTCAACGAATCATAGGTTGGGTACCATATTTCCGTCACCAATGGCCTGTCACGGGATTCATCCACAAAAGTTATTGATTTTTGTCCAATGTTAAAGGGCTCTTCTTTTGGTGGGTTACAGGAGACCAACAAAATGAGAAATAACTGGAAAACAAAAATTCTGTTCATTTCATGTTTAATTTATAAGTAAGTGGAAGCAATAGTATGGCTCACGCAAAGCCCACTAGCAAACGTGACCGTTATTTTATAGGTATCCAGACTTCTTCCTCAGCATTTGGATCATTGGGGTCATAATGCTCCTCCAAAATCTCAAAATGTGCCCTGCTGTCTAACTCATAGTCTGAGTTGGGCAACCAAACCCCAAATATGTGCTGATACGTTTTTTGAAATGCACTGGCGGGTCCCCTGTGAATAAAAACGGCGTACTTTCCGCTGGCCAACAGGTATGGCTCCATGCCTTCGGGTACCGTACCAAAGTCAACCACCTCCACAGCTGCCCATTTTTCAAACATCGTATTGGGTGTAAAACTGTTAAAATCCTGGTTTTTATCGTAAACCTGCATGGAATAAAATCTATTATTCAAAAATCCGGCGATCTCATTTCTCCTGGGCATAAACTGTTGCCATAATTCGCGGGTTTTATCATTGGAAAGAGAGATTGCTGTTCGAATTCCTATTAATTTTCTTTCTGTTATTTCCGTGATTTTGGGATCCTTCATGGTTAACTGTTAGAAGCAATATTTAAAATCTAAATATAGATAATATTATCTTATGATGATTTATCAGTAGTAAAATCCCTGTTTTGATCTTATCGCTGTTAGCTCCTGTTTCAACGCCCTCGCTCATCGCACTTGCGGGGACTGAAATCATGGCCTGACTACTTTTCACCAAACCCGTTTACGTTTTTAAATGCCAGGTTACTAACCGTTTAATGCAACAAATTGTTAACGGGAAACCTGATATAGTGAAATCCATTGACCAGAAAGACAGCTTATTTCCGAAAGGCAACAATGATAATAAGCCGGTAGACAATGCTGAAAATAAACTATTAACAAAAATTAAGCAAAATGAAAATTACATAGAACAGATTTACAACGACTACAAGGTCCCTTTCGTAAAATGGTCTACCCATTACTTCAACATTCAGGAAGATGAAGCGCTTGACGCATTCCAGGATGCCGTTATTGCCTTTTACAAAAATGTCACATTGGGGAAAATAGACAGGATAAAATACACCATCAAAACCTACTTGTTTACAATTGGTAAAAATCTAATCATGAACAAGCTAAGATATCGCAAGCGCTATGACAAGAATTTTGAAGACTTTGACCTGATGGTACCAATGGAATCTGAGATCTTTGACGGCATCAAACACGAGGCAAAAGTGTATATAGACCAAAAAATGAAAGAACTTGGTGAACCTTGCTATTCTCTTCTGAAGTTATTTTATTATAATGGATATTCATTTGAAGCAATAGCCAGAGAGATACGCTCTAAAAATGCCAATGTTGTAAAAGCACAAAAATCAAGATGTATTGCCTCCTTAAGAAATCTCATCAAAAAAAAATTTAAGAAGGAAAACTTTTATGATTAGATATGAATTAAGTTATTGTTAAAAAATAAAAGCACCCATTGATATGATCCTTGAGAAGGAAAAGATTGAATCATGTTTGATAAACCGCTGAGCGGGTACAATTATGAATGACAGCATCACAATAGACGAGGTAAGAGACTTTCTTCTGGACAGACTTCCGGAGAGAAGAAAAAAAAGGATAGCAGAAAGGCTGAAAAAAGACGAAGATTTTAAGAACGAGTTTTACCATTGGAAAGCCTTACTGGCGGGAATGGATTATCACTTTGATCGTCACCTGAAAGAAAAGCTAAAACAAAGCGACAAGAAAAAAAAACGAATAACGTCACGGGTAAACATGGCGATTGCTGCCGGTATTATGCTACTGATACTGGCAGCAGCTATACTTTTAATTTCCAGATCCGGTGATCATGTGGTTTTATTCAACCGTTATTATAGCCATTACTACAACGTAGTGAGCGATGCGGGAAGATCCGGTGAAAGCATGCTCTCTCCATATGAAAACGCTTTTAGGGAATACGAGGTAGCAAACTTTACTGAAGCCGTTCGACAGTTTGAAGAACAATTACAAATAAGGCAAGCGGATAATCAACTTATTTTCTATTATGGTTTAAGTCTTTTGGGAAACAACCAACCGAGGGAGGCCGTTGTCGAGCTTTCCAAAGTGGCTGACAGTCAACATCCTTTTAATGAGCCCGCCGAGTGGTATCTGGCATTGTCATACCTAAGACTCAATGACTTAAAAATGAGTAAGGAGGTATTGATCCGTATCGTTAACTCAGATAGTGAATACCATTTGAGAGCCAAGGAATTACTTAATGCCATAGATTAAGGGTTTTCCTTCTTCCCTCCAACCGGGAAATTATTTACCACTTTGAGCCCGCCACTGCTGAACATTTTAACAATTTTCATTTTTTTGTTTACCTCTGGTATCTGAAAGTTACTAAGTAACAAAACCAAATGATTTGGTATGCAAATGAAAAGGATGCTGGTGGTAGTTGCCTTGCTGATTATTTTAGCCAGCAAATTCTACCATGTTATAGCGCACAACAATCATTCGGAGGTGATTAAATCAGGAGACTGCACTTGCCTGAATTATGATGCCCCTGTTTGTGTTGTGACTTTTTCAGGCCGGGTGGTTTCCTTCCCCAATACCTGTCAGGCATTGCGTTCGGGCTTCACCACCAGACAACTTGTTTCCTGCGATGAAACCAGTTCTGTCACTACCAATGCTGAGGAATAACCAGGCAGCCAAAAATTAAGTTGGTTTAAATTGTAAGTGTATTTTGTAACACTTAAAGCCGCATCGGAAACGATGCGGCTTTGAACTTTCTCATCAAATCCTCCCCCTCTTCATTGATAAACTAAACAGCTATTGACGATGCATTTCAGGAATGGCCTTTTCGGCTTTTTTCTTCTCCTGAATCTTCTTCCTCATTCGCTTAAGCGCCTTTTCGGTTTTACGAATAACTATAAGGTTATAGGTAATACGAATAATCAGTATTATGTTTGCCAACAGTACCATACTGCCAAGCCAGGCCAGTATTATCTTCATTTCTATAGCTTTTCCAAAAAAAATCAAGTAGCCATCATCCCATCCGGCATTGCCTAATCAGGTTTCACCGGTATGTTTTCCCAAGAAGCGGTAACATGGTTCATCAATAAAAAGTTGCACTAATTATCACAGATGACAATTAGCTTAATTCCTGGATTAGTATAAGCTGAAAGTGAGAAGTCAACATATTTGATAGTAAATTAAAAAATGGTTAATCTTTTACAGATGCTCCTGATAAAAAGATAGTGTAACAGCTGTAATAGCTGAAACTTATAACCCTGTCATGGAATCTTTTAGGAGAAGATCTCTGTATCGGGCTTTCCAGGCAATTTTAAAAAACCGCGTTTTCTCCTGAAATAAAATATCGCCCCAATGGCAGGTAAGAGTAGCAGGAAAGACCAATAAAAATAACCGGACGATCCAGAGGGTCGATCAATATCTCCAAAAAATACAAAAGAGGACCAAAAGAATGGGTTGGAGGTAACCTTATCACTGGATTTCAGGTAATCCAGCTTTGCCTGTCTCAGCGCATCCCCATAAGCAAGCCCATCCTCGACATTCCGGTAAAAGCTGGTAATTATATCATTGGCTGGCTGGTCGGACAGTTTCCAAAGAGACATGACGATATTGGGTACGCCGGCATAACTGAAACCATGCCCCAGGCTCCATATCCCCTCTCCTTCCAGTATATTTCCCGATGCCGTTTCACAGGCTCCCAGGGTGACCAGATTGGCGGTTAATTCAGTATTAAACAGTTCATAACCAAACAATACACCGTTGGAATCAGATTTTTCAGTGTTGGAGAAGTATAACTTCGATAATAAGGGGTGTTCGTTGTTTACTACTCCATGGGTCGCCAGGTGGATCATATCGTATTGTCCCGCATTACTAAAAAAATGGTTTTTGGTGGCCTGAGTGCCAATTACCAAATCCCCGTCAAATAGTTTTGTCAGGGTGTTAACTTCCTGTTTTGCCCACCACAAGCTTTGCAGTCCATCGGAAACCTCCGGCGCATAGGCTACAAATTGCCTGGTGGGCTTTTTACGTTCGTAGGTATTCAGCAGTACATTGGCGGAGTAATGGTAGGATATCGTGTAATCTTCTATCAGATACCTGGTCTTTTTACTGCCTTGCGGTGAGGTGACTAAAGCTTCAAAAGGCAGATTACTCAGCTCCCGGTCAGGCAGGATAATCAACCTGGTTACAGACGGGAATTCCTTTAACACATCTTCCAGCAAAAGCTTGTATTGTTTACGCGCAAAGGCCGGGTCAAAATCATTTTTGTTGGCCATGAAATCTCTCAACTGCGCCGCCACACCGGCATGCCATTGCTGCTCTTTATAAAACAGTTCTTCCTGTGACAGCGCAAAGATGTATAAAGTGCCCGGTTCTCCGATAAAATACTGGATCATCGCCTCATCCTCTTCCAACATGGATGTCAATCGTTTAAAATCGATGTTTATTGGCCCGTACTTTAGTTGCGTGTACTCGGGGTGTTCCTGTTCTACCTTATTTAAAAACGTCTGAAACCTACTCTCCGTCCTGCCAACTTCATTTTCGAGACTGTCTATTAAAAGGGAATCTACCACAGTATTTGTTTTTAATTGCCTAAGCCTGGCCCTGGCATTATAAACATCTTTTCTCAAAGCCTTTTCCATATCCCTTGTCTGCCGGGGTATTTTAAGCCTGAGGTGGATCTGTTGATTTTGAATATTTTCCAGAAGGGTGTTATAACGATTCCTATCTGCTATGGAAAAGGATGTTTTAAGGTAACGGTCCTCACCGGTGAGGGTATAAAGTTTTATGCACACCTTGATAGCTTCCGAATAAACATTCCTGGTTCGTTTACTTAAATCAATTTTGGCGTGATCGCTGAAAAATCTTTTCCTGGTGGTCGTTAAATAGTTGACCGCTATTTGATAAAAGTCGTAGGAGACCGTTAAGTACTTTAAATCCTGGCGCTGATCATACATCTCACCGTTAATCTCAGCTTTTTTGATCAGGCCATCAAAAAGTGTTTCATCGGGCTTAAAATTTTCATTTACCATCATTTCCGCCTGAAAATCAGGTATTAATACCTCAATGGCCCTTTGATACATGGAGTCTGCAGCTTCAGGCCTTCGCATAAAACGATAAATATCGCCGGTCAGCAGGAAATTATCAGCCAGCGCGGAGGAATTGACTTCCAAAAAAAGTTCGTTGGATATATCCAAAATATCCAATGCCTCTTTGTACTTTCCAATACGGGATAAAATTTTACTTTTCGCAAATAAGATAAAAGCTTGCGGCCCATATTCCGGGGCATAATATTTATCCCAATGGGCCAGGGACAATTCAATATGCTCAAGAGCGCGCTTAAAATATTTCAGGCGAAAATAAACCTCAGCAATTTCTTTCTGGTAAATATCAAAATAATGTATATGGACCTCATTGTGTTTACTGATAAATACAAGGCCCTTTTGGAAGTAAGCCAGGGCCTCTTGTAAATCATTTTCATTCCTGTTTCTTGCGGACAAAATGCTACCCAAACTCATATAAGATTCCGCGAGGAGCATGGGATCAACTTGGTTATTCTTAATAATGCGATGGGCCTGTTCCAATAAAGTATGTGCTTTAGCATAATCGCCAATTAGTTGATAGACCTTGGATGTAGCGATAAGTTGTGATACATTTTTGATATGTCTGTCACCGTAGATGTTATGTATTAAAAAAGCACTACTATCCATATAAATTAAGGATTCAGACAGTTTTTCAAGCTCATAGTTCATATAGCCCAACCAATAGTAGGACTCCTGCATCAGACTATCGCGAAGTACGGATGGTGACAGGCGCTTTGCTGTATTTAATAAATTGGCATATAAGGGGATAATGGCATCTGTATCGTTTTTGATTAGGAGAAATTTGTGATAAGCGCCAATAAACCGTGCATAAACCTTCGGGATTGACTCAGAAACCTTGTCCAGCTCCTTTTGGCCGGTAGCGAAAACCGAATCTGCTTTATCCATCTTTTTCAGCACTTTGTATATATCGGATACTGCGATTGTTGCTTTCGCGTAGTCTTCCCACCTTTTTTTGTGTTGGCTATCATCAACGGCTTTCTCCAGGTAAACGATGGCACTATCGTATTTTTTCTGTGTTTTGTAGACTTTTGCCTGTTTTAATAAAGAAAGGAAATATGGCTCACTCTTTTTCTGGCCAAATACAGCGTTCAGTGAAAAGCACAGAAGGCATAAAAACAGAATGTTCGATTTCAAGATTAGTTTGGGATTATTTCGTAAACGCCATCTTATGTAAGAACACAAGACATTACAATCTGGTTCATAGAACACTTTTTAAAGACACACCTTTTACGAAAAAGGTTGGAAACTTGCTTTTTTCATGAAATTAAGAATCCAGTATCAAGCGCCATGTCGCCATTCGATATGCTCAATTATTCTTCAAATCAGGTTACCATTATAGCCTAATCGTTATATATAAGAAACAAGATTTGAAAAAAATCGGATACATCAACGCACCTAAAAATGAAGTCAAACTATTTTGACGATTAATTACTTATTATTTATTCGATTTTAATTCTTCCCGGCAGTTATCAAGCATTTTTATGGTTTCAAAATATCTTAATATAATTTTTACCTGATCAGAATTTATTGTTTGATGGATGAAGGGGTTTTTCCGTTCCTGTAATTGCCTGTTGTAAGCCAAATATCTTAAAACTATGGCAGGTTGTGTTACGGACAATTTTTCTACCTGGATTTTAATGGAATTGAATTTTTCAGACCCTTCATTACGGTTATAGCACAAACCGAAAAGTGCATTAACATCTGTCATACATTTACACAAGCTTTGAGGGGTAGCATGAGACGGTTACTGAATTGAACTTTATTCATTAATGAAAATCAAATTATGAAAAGTCAAATGACAAAAGACGAAGCGAAAAAATTAGGAGACAAACTATCCGACCGGCTAAGCAAAAAACTTGGGGGAAGCTGGAGAACTTTAATCTTTGGAGAACACCAATACAATTACTGTTCAATACTTGAAGAAGGATCTATTTCGGTGGTTCCCTCACACTTTGAATCAACCGGTAAAATTCATTATGATGCGGTGATAAGCCCAAAGATTAGCGCTTATGGCGCCCTATCCGCCTGGGACTCCCAAAAAGACAAACACGAGCTACCGGAAGAGGCCGTGAGAAATGCGTTGTCCAGGGCCAATAACTATGTAAATGGTTTGCTGGAAACATTAAATAAGAATTCAGAACATTTTAAGGAGTGAGGGATATTTACCCAAATACAAGAAATTACTTAAGATATACTTCTTAAAACTAAAAAGGCCGGAAATTATACACTCCGGCCTTTTTAGTTTTTAATTTATCTGGTTTTTTATAGGGAAACCACAAGGATCATAATTATTCAAGTGCCATTCAAAACTATGGCGAGATCAGGCTACCGGAAGCATCAACATTAATTGCTTAAGCCGGCATTAGTAACACAGAATCGATCAACCTGCATCAGCGCTTATGGACCTGGTGATCCAATAAAAAATGGATGCGATGTGACAACCTTACAAAATTAGCTACTAACCAGGTATAAGCATTTACTGTAGTTAAATTAAAATACGCTATGAAGCTAAAAGTAATTGGATTTTCAAGAATACTATTGGGTCTTGTTTTTTTTGTATTCGGCTTAAATGGATTTTTTGATTTTTTGCCACATACACCACCTTCCGCCGAGTCCGAGGCATTTACCGCGGCCTACTTCTTTCCATTTGTCAAGGTAGTCGAAACAGCTTGCGGAGCGCTGCTGTTGTTTAATCTTTTTGTGCCTCTTGCCACCGTCTTGATTGCGCCGGTAGTAATTAATATTCTATTGTTTCACCTGTTTCTCGATGCGCAGGGCCTTATTATTGCCATACCACTTGTGATCCTCAATGGTGTGCTGGCCTTCGGGTATTGGGATTCGTTTAAACCCATGTTGCGGATGAGAGCTAAGCCGGTATGAAAAGTTTAGTTTGAAGGCCTGGTTAGCAGCAACAGTTTGAGCAAGAGCAACAGGTCTCACTAGCGCAGGACCGGAGATCCTGCGCTAGTGAGGGGCAGACATACCACATTTCTTAACCTTCATATTTATGAAATTCTGAGATTATCAGGTAATATCCATCGGGATCCCTCATAGAAAATTCTCTTTTCCCTGAATTCGGATTTGGGTGAATATCTTCCTCAATTTGGTAGCCGAGCTTTTTCGTGTTTTGTCGTATTTCATTGATATTATCAGTCCTGAAGTAAAGGATTAGTCCATTTCCGGGAGTAATTTTTGAATCGGTCATCGTTGGGTGCTCGTGCGTTCCCCATTGATGCAGGCAAATTAAAATTTCATCATCTTTAGATACCAATACGTCAAATTCGTTGCCTCCATGTATGCTTCTGTAATCAAATACCGCCTGATACCATTTAGAACTTGCTTCAACATCCTTTACAGCTATGATTGGGTCTACGCTCGTCATTTTGATAGTTTTGATTGGTAAAAACTGGTTATTTTATTTGGCTCTTTCAATACACCATTTTTTGTTGTTCATTTTGCTCGCTCATAACAGTTAGCCATACTCGGCAATGCGGTATTTATATTTATTTTATCGAGACTTTAATCTAATGGATTTTTGATGAAATTCATATCCCGGCTGGCAATGAGTAGGTATATTTTTTGTGGTTTGCCAACATTGCCGTGAGAGAACATCCGATAATTAAACTTACAGCCAGCACTGTATTAAAAAAAGTCATGGCACTGGCGAAATAAGATTTGAAGACATCACAATCATTCGACAGGCCTGGGAAAAAGGAATGAAAATGGCCTCATAATATATAAGAAAATTTCCTGAGGTCAGGAATACTTTTATAGTTAAAGGTTATCAAGGTATAGGAATATTGGAAAGATTGGGCGATTGAACAGTGTAAACTTTGTGGATCGGCACAGGACCGGTGGACCTGCGCCAGCGGGTTTCTTCCGTGCTTAGTCAATAAAGTAAACCCGATATAAACGGTCACGGAAGTAACTTCCCCGCCAGGCAGGACACCCACACTTTAAACCAGTCCTGTTTTTCTCCTAAAAATTTTGTAAATTATAGGGTATATAAACCTATATTTACTATGAATGCTTTGAACAAAATTGAGAATTGGGGCAATACGCATCGACTCTCGTTCTTCGTAATTTTCCGGGTTTTTTTAGGTGTTTTTATTACTTATAAAGGCCTGATCTTTATGTTCAACATCAATGACCTGCAAAATCTTGCCGGACAACCGGGTCTTATCGTTTATTCCACGGCTATTGCTCATTATGTCATTTTTGCCCACGTGCTTGGTGGACCGTTGATTGCTTTGGGACTTTACACCAGATGGGTATCACTTATACAGATTCCTATTCTTATAGGAGCAGTAGTTTTGGTCAATTATCCTAAAGCATTTCTTTCCGTGGGGCAATTCATGGAATTGGAAATGTCAATCATCGTACTTGTTTTATTGGTTATGTTTCTGATTTTCGGAGCGGGTAAATTTTCCATGGATCAAATAAGGAGAGATCAAATGCAACAGAAAAACCAGTAACAGCTAAAATTGATTTGTTATTTCCAATTGGTTCAGGGATAGTAAATCCATACTCTGGCTTTCTAAGCATGTAGACAAGCTTATATGTTTCTGAAAATAGGTTTAAGCCATATGCTTCATCAATTGATTTATACTTTTGATGATACATTTTAGCTATCTTAAAAGTCCAACTTTCTCTGTGTACATTTTCCAAAGAACATTTTGGCGCTTTTCTCTCCAATTCCAGCTATTCCTTCACTGGCGCAAGTCCTCCGGTCCCGTGCCAACGAACGTTGTGGTGAGAGAGCATCAGGTAATTAAACTTACAGCTAGCACTGCATTAAAAAAAGTCATGGCACTGGCAAAATAAGGTTTGAAGACATCACAATCATTCGACAATCCTGGGAAAAAGGAATGAAAATAGCCTCATATATAAGAAAATTTCCTGAAGTCAGGAATATTTTTATAGCCAAAGATTATCAAGGTATTTGCGTGCTAAAGAGATTAGCTGGTTGAACAGCATAAGACTTCATTACTTTGATCAGGTGTGGATCGGCACAGGACCGGTGGACCTGCGCCAGTGGTGATTAAGTAGTTGAACAGTATAAGCCTTCATTGATTTGATCGGGATGGATCGACCCAGAACCGAAGGACTTGCGTCTGTGATGTTTTGGATGAAGTCAGGTGATTTTATGGCTGAGCGTAAGTGCCTCTGGAATGTTTACAGCAACAGTTTGAGCAACAGCAACAGTTTTTCTTGCTGTTGCTGTTGTCCTTGCTGCCCAGTAGTCCGTAGGGGAATCGAACCCCTGTTACCAGGATGAAAACCTGGCGTCCTAACCCCTAGACGAACGGACCAATAAATTGGACTGCAAATATATGGGCCAATTTTTAATTTGCAAATAATGTCTATAAATTTTTTCATGAAAAATAAACTTACAAGGGTTGCCAAATTATGTTTGTTTTAGTCTGAAGGAATATTACTTTTGTAGCGAAATTTTACTGTCAAATTAAAATTTATATTGATGTCAAAAACTAGAGTAGCAATTAACGGGTTTGGTCGAATAGGGAGACTTACCTTTAAGACATTGCTGGAAAATGACAATGTTGAAGTCGTTGCGATCAATGACCTGACGGAGAATTCAACTTTGGCACATCTTTTAAAGTATGATTCTGTTCATGGCAAATTCAATGGCTCGGTATCTTCAGACAGCGAAGGTATCACTGTAAACGGGCAGAAAATTAAGATTTTCGAAGAGCCTGATCCTGCCAAACTTCCATGGAGCGAATTAAACATCGATGTTGTCCTGGAATCTACCGGTAGGTTTATTGATAGGGAAGGTTCGGGTAAACACCTTAGCGCAGGCGCTAAGAAAGTGGTCATCTCGGCACCCGCCAAGGGAGATATCACAACCGTCGTGTTAGGTGTAAATGATGAGGTATTAACCGGTTCGGATTATATCGTATCCAACGCCTCCTGTACTACTAATTGCCTGGCACCTATGGCAAAGGTTTTAGACGATAATTTTGGCATTGAAAAAGGATATATTTCTACCATTCATGCTTATACAGCTGATCAGAGAATTCAGGATGCGCCGCACAAGGATTTGAGAAGAGCGAGAGCGGCTGCGGTGTCTATTGTACCTACCTCAACCGGCGCTGCCAAGGCTGTAGGATTGGTACTACCTCATTTGCAAGGGAAACTCGACGGTATCGCCATGCGAGTACCAATTCCAGATGGATCATTGACCGATTTAACGGTAGTGTTGAAAAAGGAAGTGACCAAGGAAGAGGTAAATGCCGCCATGCAAAAGGCTGCCGGGGCTGAGCTTAAAGGTATCCTGGAATATACCGAGGATCCTATTGTCTCTATAGATATTATTGGCAATCCTCACTCCTGTATTTTTGACTCCCAGCTTACTTCGGCCAGCGGTACTCTGGTAAAAGTAGTGGGATGGTATGATAACGAAGCTGGTTATTCAAACAGGGCTGCTGATTTGATTAACAAGATCGGATAAAAAATTATAAAGTTCTTATAAAATGGGTGCTGTCTGGATAGATGGCACCTTTTTTTATATCACCCACGTTAACTTCGCAGCGGTTCACCTCGATACCAGGCCGCAGGCTCATTTATTCACACATCAATACTTTCAATTACCTTCACCCCTGCCTTTTCCATCTCCAACAACGACTTTTCAAAATCTCCCGGTTGTAGATTAACGGCCCTGGTAGCATCTTTTATCACATAGGTATCAAATCCCAGATCTACTGCGTCCAGCGCTGTGAACTTCACGCAATAGTCAGTGGCCAGTCCGACAATATATACCCGATCAACACGGCGCTCTTTCAGGTAGTCTCCCAAACCGGTCTTTTGTCTTTTGCCATTATCAAAAAAACCACTGTAACTGTCTATATTCGGATTTTCCCCTTTTGTAAAAACCTTAGTCACCTTTTTCATATCCAGGTCATTACTGAACGCAGCACCATGTGAACCCTGGACACAATGCACCGGCCATAATATTTGACTTAATCCATCCAGGTCAATTACCTCACCCGGTTGATGGCCCCGATGGTTGGCAGCAAAACTACCATGGTTAGCCGGGTGGTGATCCTGGGTGGCTAACACCAAATCAAATTGCGCCTGTAGCTTGTTGATAAGTGGAACAATCTCGTCTCCCTCCGGTACCGCCAGTGCGCCACCCGGAAGAAAATCATTTTGAACATCTACCAATATTAATGCTGTTCTCATTTTACCCGGATAAAATTGTTAACAATTGTTGCTGTTCTTTTGCAGAGAGATCAAATAACGTGGTCTTATCGTATAAACTCAACCTGATGTCATCTTCGAGCCGCTTACGTGCGGCGGACAGGATATCCCGGTGATCGAAAGCGAGTTGATTAATGTGATCCAGATTCACCCATGACAGGCCTTTCGCATCCGATCCTGCTTTTGCCAACTTCGCTTCCTCCCCTACAACTGCATAGTAGGCCAGTGTAATCGTATGACCACGCGGATCCCTTCCCGGATCTCCAAACGCGCCAAACAATCTCAGTGGTGACACTGTCAGTCCTGTTTCCTCCAGCAGCTCTCTCCCGGCTGCCACTTCAAGCGCCTCATGCGGATCGACAAAACCTCCAGGCAAAGCCCAACATCCTTTAAAAGGCTCGCGTGCCCGTTTGATTAACAGGAGCGATAGTTGATCGTCCTGCCACCTGAAGAGCGCACAATCTACCGTTACAGCCGGCCTGGGAAATTCATACTGATATGGCATGATCAAAATGTTTTTAATTTTTGCGCAATCAGCGAGGCCACACTTTCCACTGTCAGGAAATTATTCTCCAAAGCCAATACATTGGGATGAGTATCGGTACATACCATGGCCGTAATGGTAGTGCTTTCCTTAATTTTTTGCAAGGCATCTTTGTTAAACAAACCATGAGTAGCAATTACACAGATCTTTTTCGCTCCCGCATCATGGTAGGCATTGGCGGCATTGATCAACGAGCCCCCGGTTCTTATCATGTCGTCATAAATCACCACTGTTTTATCCTTCACATCGGCAGAAATCGACGTAATCTCTGTTTCCTCGCCGCTAATTCTTCTTTTAAACACAAAGGCAGCATTAACATTGATATCGTTGGCTAACGACTCTACCCATTTGGCCCTGCCCGAATCCGTGCACGCCAACACAAAGTTGTCGCCACCCAGTCTTCGGGCTGCTTTGAGGATAATTGATTTACAATATAAATGCACCGGCACTACTGATCCTTCAAAATAATGCGGCAACCCTTCCGAGTGCAAATCCATGAACATAAACCTGTTTCTGCGACTGGTTTGGGGCAAGGAGGAAAATAAGCTGGCTCTTGTTTTGGCCGTTACGATCTCGCCCGGTTTTATGGCCCTTTCCATGGTAGAATATCCATAGTACGGGATGACCACAGTCAGGGATAATGCACCATTTCTCACCACTGCATAGGCCAGGTCGTACAACTCCAGTGTATCGCTGTCAGATATAGTTCCACCAATAACAATTACATCTTTGCCATCGACATCACTTAGTATTCTCTGGTATCTTTCGCCGTCCGGAAAAATTTTCTTCTCAATTTTCCCCGGATAAAACCCACCCTGTTCAATTATTTTATCCTTTAAATAAGCGTAATTTTCCGTGCTAAATATCAGGTTATTGTCTTTGGTCATTTTCCATATTTCTTAGTTTTAAAATAAGGCTGGTTTTCAGCTCATATAATGACGCCTCCAGTCCAACGGGGTAGCTGTGAGGATTTACAAATCGCTTGACGCCGCTGTGAAAACGCTCCAGCTCTTCGGCGACCCTGGTTTTGATCTCTTCAATGTCAGGCAGTTTATAAACTAATTTACCCCGTTCAAAAACGGGCTCCAACAGATTTTTATGCGACAGGGTGTGTGCAGCCAATTTTTTCCTCCTGGTAGCATCCATAGGATCTACTATAGAAATTTTTCCTTCAGGGGGGTGTTGGCTGTCAAATATCATATCTGCCAATGCCTTATCCTGATCATAGTAACGCCTGACCTGCTGGATGCCCGGGTTATTCATTTTAATGGCCTGTTCAGACAATTTTATTTTATAATCCCATTTCCCCGAACCATCCCGGATAGCGGACATTTTATAAACCGCTCCTAAAGCCGGTTGGTCAAAGGCGGTCACTAGCTTGGTGCCAACGCCCCAAACATCGATAGCAGCATTTTGTTCGGTCTTCAAACTATTGATAATGTGCTCGTCCAGGTCATTGCTGGCTACAATTACGGTATCCTGAAATCCGGCCTGATCCAATATTTCCCGCGCTTTTACACTAAAGTAGGCCAGATCACCGGAGTCAATTCTTACGCCGATAAGCTTTTTACCATTGGCCTTTAGCGATTTTCCAACGGTCACCGCATTTTCCACTCCTTTTAGCGTGTCATAAGTATCGACCAAAAAAATGCAGTTGTCGGGCATTGCCCGGGCATATGCCTCAAATGCTTCGGGCTCAGAATCAAAACTCATCACCCAGCTATGAGCCTGGGTACCGCTGACGGGGATACCAAACAACTTTCCCGCCAAAACGTTGGACGTAGAACTGCATCCCCCAATATAAGCAGCACGGCTTGCAGATAAGGCGCCGTCTATCCCCTGTGCCCTGCGAAGCCCAAACTCTATTACCTTGTCTCCCTTCGCTGCCAGGTTGACCCTGGCTGCCTTTGTAGCGATCAGCGACTGAAAGTTGATCATGTTTAAGAGCGGTGTTTCTATTAATTGTCCCTGGATAATAGGCCCTTTCACCCTGATCATCGGTTCGTGGGGAAATACGATCATTCCTTCAGGCATGGCGTCTACATCACAGGTAAAATCCATGCGCCCCAGGTAATCCAGGAATTCATTCTCAAATATGGGATTGCCCCTGCTGTCTTTCACGGTTTGCAGGTAAGTCAAATCCTCGTTGGAAAATTTAAAATTATTGAGAAAGTCAACGACATATTCCAGGCCACAAGCGACGGTAAAACCACCCTTAAAAGGGTTTTTTCGAAAAAATAAATTAAATACGGCCTGTTGATCTGCCTTTCCTGACTTCCAATAACCGTAGGCCATGGTTAATTGAAACAAATCGGTCAGCATCGTCATTGACCCGTCATACAATCGTTCAATGATCTTCATTGGCAAACATCAAGGTTAGTTTTAAGGCAGTATCTTTTATTAGAGTGGCCATAGAGAACCAAAAGTCTGATTCTCAAAGCTATTAGCAAACGTTAAATCAAGGCTATCTGGCTATCTTTAATATCCATATTGTGATAGACCTTTTGCACATCATCATTATCTTCCAGCGCTTCCACCAGCTTCATGACACCCAACAATTGGTCATCTTCCAGGACTTTCAGATTATTAGGTATTCTTTGTAATTCCGCGGTTTCAGAGATAAGATTCAGCTCTTCGAGCTTTTTTTGCATATTGCCGAAATCTTCCATAGCGCAGGAAACATTCAAATAACCTTCATCAATCTCTACATCTTCCGCTCCCCCGTCTATCAAGTCCAAAGTCAGTTCATCTTCATCCAGTTCCGCAGGCGCCGGGATATTGAAGACGCCTTTGCGGTCGAAGATAAACTCCAGTGAGCCGTTGGTACCTAAGTTACCACCGTATTTAGAAAAGGCAGCCCTGACGTCTGATACGGTTCGATTTAAATTATCGGTGGTGCATTCTACAAAAATGGCTACGCCGTAGGGACCGTATCCTTCATAGGTGGTCTCCATATAATTAGCAGCATCATCACCCGAACCTTTTTTTACCGCTCTTTCAATGGTATCTTTTGGCATGTTTACCCCTTTGGCATTTTGAATAGCCAGGCGAAGTCTGGGGTTTCCATCCGGATCGGGTCCTCCTTCCTTGGAAGCTACGGTGATTTCTTTGATGATCTTAGTAAATATTTTACCTCGCTTGGCATCTTGCGCCCCTTTTCTTCTTTTTATATTAGCCCATTTACTATGTCCAGCCATTTTATTTTTAGGTTAAGTTTTCTGCTACCGTTATTTAATTGGAAATTTAGTGAACAAAAATAATTTTTTTCGGAAAAATTCAAAGCAAACAAAACACATCGATTTTTAATTTATCGGGCCGTTTTATTTTGCAGATGCTCTTTGTACCAAACATTTCCGATTACGCCCACCAGCACGACAGCCATGCCAAAGTAGGTTAATAGATTAAAATGTTCATCAAAAATGACAAAGCCATACAAAAGCGCAAAAATCAACCCGATGTATTTTAAAATCGCCACTTTGGAAAGCTCCTCCGATTGATACGATTTGGTCAGAAAATATTGGGCAAACTGGGTTAAAAGGCCTATGGCTATCAGTACAATCCACTCGAATGCACCTTGCGGCTGCACCCAATTAAACAATGAATACGCCCCACTAATGGGAAGCGCCACGAGCGGAAAATAAAAGACAATCACCAGGGGGTGCTCCGAGCGATGTAGTTTGCGGATGATATTATAAGCCAGGCCTGAAAACAAACCCGACGTCAGGCCCAGGAACATATAAAACCCTGACACACGTGTATCAAAACCCTCCACGATCAGCACCCCGGCAAAAGCGGTCAGAAAAAACAACCATTGCACGGGCTTCACCTTTTCCCTGACAATATAGACACCGAGAATAGCCGTAAATATCGGTGAGATATATTGAATGGTGGCAGCGCTTGCAAGCGGTATTTTTTGCAGGGTGATAAAAAACAAAATTAAAGCTGTCGCTCCTACCAAACCCCTGGATATCAGCAGAAAATGATTATTGCCCCAAACATTGACTTTGTTGAATTTCAGAATGCTGGCGCTAATGACCAGGGAAATCACGGATCTGAAAAAAATAATTTCCACGGCCGGAATATTTGGCACCAATTTAACACCCACATTCATCAGGGAAAACAATATAGTTGCCAACAGCATGTTCTTAACACCCGGAGAAAGTCTGGCCATAAAAATCAATTACAAGGCCTTCTCCCACCCATCTCCGAAACATATTTCAGACAGGGGTTTTCTTGCCCTTGTTCCCAATTCTGAAGCTTTGGATTTTTCGTCCAGTATATTCGGATCTCCCAGGTAGCCCATGGCCATGGCGGTAATAGCTTCATAATCTTCAGGAATATTAAAAAATTCCCGGGCCTTATCTGGCGAAAACCCGGCCATCTGATGAACATATAAATTTTCAGCCATGGCTTGCAGCGACAGACTGGCGGCGGCCTGTCCAACATCATAGGAGAAATGTCTGTTAGGCTTCTGATTATGAGTAAAACTCTTTTTCCCACACGCCAGGATCAACACTGGAGCATTTTTTGCCCACTTTTGGTTGAATTCACCCAGCGAATCCAATACTTTGGTATAGGAGTCATTTTGACCTTTTATGCCAACAATAAATCGCCATGGCTGCTCATTAAAACAGGAAGCTGCCCATCTTGCCGCTTCCAATACACTTTTGATGACTTCTAATGCTATGGGTTTATCCGCAAACGCCCGGGGGCTCCATCGGTTTTTAATAAGCTCGTGAATAGGATATGCTGTCTGGGCTGATTTATTGCTCATGATAAATTTTCGGTTTACAGTTCAATAATGAGGACAATATTAGTTAAAAATCGGTTTGTAAATTGATATTTTTAGCGCTTTTTTGGAGAAATCTATTAGCAGGATGGCATTAAAATTACAGACCCAGGCACCCGATTTCACCTTGCCCAGCACCGGCGGGACAGATTTCACATTAAGTAATCATCTTGGTACAGCTTGTATTATTTATTTTTACCCTAAAGATTTTACGCCGGGTTGCACCCGTGAAGCCTGCGAATTCCGGGATCAATTTGCGGCATTCAGAAATCTGGATATTCCGGTTTATGGCATAAGCCGGGATTCCATCAGCACGCACCTGAAATTTAAGAAGAAACATGCGCTGCCTTTCGATCTTTTGGCCGATGTTAAAGGACGGGTGGCACGTCAGTATCAGGCGCTCATGCCCATTGTGGGCATCACAAAGCGGGTTACCTATTTACTGGGAAAGGATCATAAAATTGTCGCGGTCTGTGACAGCCTCTTTGATTTCAATGTGCATATCTCAGAAATGAAGAAGAAAATTACGACAGAGCTCAGCTAACAAGTTGGCTAAGGTAAATGCTTGGATGATTTACTTTTAAACCAGGATTCCGTCTCTCATTTCGATTTTTCGGTCTGCCAGGTTTGCCAGTTCCTGGTTGTGCGTGACGATGACGAAAGTCTGTCCTAATTCATCGCGAAGCTTGAAGAAAAGTTTGTGAAGTTCTTCGGCATTTTTGGAGTCGAGGTTTCCGCTTGGCTCATCCGCGAAGACAATAGAGGGGCTATTTACCAACGCCCGGGCCACGGCAGACCGTTGTTGCTCGCCGCCCGATAGCTCGGAAGGTTTGTGATCTCCCCGTTGATCAATGCCCAATAATCCCATCAATTCCTTGGCGCGATCCTGTACCTCACGATCGCTAAAGTTCCCGATATAACCAGGGATACAAATATTTTCAAACGCAGTAAACTCCGGCAACAGATTATGAAACTGAAATATAAACCCAATTTTCTGATTCCTCAATTTGGACAGATCACTATTCTTTAAATTGATCAAATCTTTGTTTTCCAGAAAGAGGGAACCCGCGTCCGGCCGGTCCAGGGTGCCCAAAATATGAAGCAACGTACTTTTTCCCGCTCCCGAGGCGCCCACTATGGATACAATTTCTCCTTTTTGGATTGATATGTCAATCCCTTTTAATACCTGGAGATCCCCGTAAGACTTGGCTATGTTTTGAGCTGAAAGCATTAACTTTTAAATAATTGATAAATATCCTGAAAAAACAATTCCTAAACATAACAAATTACTTAAATAAATTATTGCATGCATTATAAATTATTAGCCACAAATTATCTGCACTTATTTAATCCGCAAACCTTGAAATATCTAACCAAATGATATATCTTCGTCCAAAATTTCAAGCATGAATATACACGAATACCAAGCAAAAGAGATACTTAAAAATTACGGCGTTGCTATTCAGCAAGGGATTGTGGTGGAAAGTCCTGAAAAAGCTACTGACGCCGCGAAAACTTTAGCTGACCAAACCGGTACCGGCTGGTTCGTAGTGAAAGCTCAAATACACGCAGGTGGACGGGGCAAAGGAAAGGTGCAGGAGACGGATTCCAACGGTGTAGTTCTGGCCAAGAGCCTGGAGGAAGTTCCGGGAAAGGTTAAAAATATAATCGGCGGAACCTTAGTGACTCACCAAACAGGACCACAAGGCAAAAAAGTCAATAAGGTGTTGATCGCCGAAGATGTCTATTATCCAGGCGAATCTGACCCCAAAGAATTTTACTTAAGTATTTTGCTTGACAGGGCCAAAGGTTGCAATGTAATCATGGCTTCCACCGAAGGCGGAATGGATATTGAAGAAGTTGCCGCCGCTACGCCCGAAAAAATCATCAAAGAATGGATAGATCCGGGTGTTGGTTTGCAACCTTTTCAGGCTCGTAAAGTGGCATTTGCCCTGGGGCTCGAAGGTAAGGCAATGAAGGAGATGGTGAAATTCATTTTTGCCCTCTACAAAGCATATGAAGCCACTGATTCGTCGATGTTTGAAATAAATCCCGTTTTAAAAACTTCCGATGATAAAATCCTGGCAGTAGATGCCAAGGTAAACCTGGATGAAAACGCATTATTCCGGCATAAAGATCTGGCGGAGTTAAGAGACATCACGGAAGAGGATCCCCTGGAGGTTGAGGCTGGTAAAAACGGGCTGAACTATGTAAAACTTGACGGCAATGTAGGTTGTATGGTTAATGGCGCCGGACTTGCCATGGCTACCATGGACATCATAAAATTATCCGGTGGCGATCCTGCCAACTTTTTGGATGTAGGCGGCGGTGCCAATGCCGAAACAGTTGAGGCAGGTTTCAGAATCATATTAAAAGACCCGAATGTTAAAGCCATACTGATCAATATCTTTGGTGGAATCGTAAGGTGTGACCGGGTAGCCAGTGGCGTTGTAGAAGCTTATAAAAATATCGGTGAGATTAATGTTCCCATAATTGTAAGATTGCAGGGAACCAATGCGGAAGAAGGCGCCAAAATCATTGAGGAATCAGGATTACAGGTTACTTCAGCCATCTTGTTAAAAGACGCCGCACAAAAAGTAAAAGACGTACTTAGCTAGTCGCTTTTATTTGTTACCGGTAGGAAGCAAGCTTGTTAATTTTTCCAGCCTTTCCCGATGATTGGTGTCTGGTGTCCTGGACAAAGTGGCCATAGATGATTGACAAACAACAAAAAACACCAGGATGAAAGAAACAAGGCATTTTATTGGAGCCAAAACCACAAAGGAAAAAATGTTTGAAGCTATCACACTGCCCGAAGAGCTTCAAAAATGGTGGGCGACAACCGCCAAAGGCATTCCGGAAACCGGCCAAACCCTGGAGTTGCATTTTCATGAATTAACTATCTTAAAGTTCCGGTATACTGAAATGATACCATCGGAAAAGCTGGTGCTGACCTGTCATGACGGTTTTGGCCCGTGGCAGGATACGGTGCTAACATTTGAAATAGAAGAGAAGGACGACCAGATTTTTTTGACGCACACTCATGGCAATATAAAACCCGATGATGTGGAAGCACTCACTTATTTCACTTCTAAATGGACGGTTTACCTATTAAGCCTAAAAAACCTGCTGGAAAAAGGCGCGGGAACACCCTATCCTAAAGAGATAAAGTTGTATCACGGGGATTGAGGTCCTCTTCCCGCGATAATAAATTTTAATCATCTCAATTCACCAATTTACCCCAAAGATCTCACCTCTTGTACAGCCTTAATATGTGTCTTTAGTAAATTAGCAATAATCGGATTGACCAGTCCCTGAGAAAGCTCTATCATTGGGAAAAACAGCTTAAATATGTCAATCAAACATCGTTTACAAGCAACAGACTGGGTTACCGTTCTTGACCATATTAATCGTAAAGGATATACGACTATCTCAGGGGTATTAGATGAAGCTCAATGTGAAAATCTCATCCAACAATACGAAAATCCGAACTTATATCGCAAGACCATTAATATGGCCCGTTATCGATTTGGTGAAGGGCAGTATAAATATTTCTCTTATCCGCTACCGGACGTTGTCTCACTCCTGAGAGCATCCCTGTACGCTCACCTCGCTCCCTTAGCCAACCAATGGATGAATCAGCTTAATCTGTCGGCGGTGTTTCCCGGCGAATTTGAAACGTTTGTTCACCAATGCCACCAGCATGGCCAGGAGAAACCGACACCTTTAATTCTAAAGTATGAAAAAGGCAGTTACAATACACTACATCAAGATCTGTATGGCACCATTTATTTCCCTTTGCAAGCGATTATATCACTTAGCCAACCCGACAAAGATTATGTTGGTGGTGAGCTGTTATTGACGGAACAACGCCCCCGGGCCCAATCCAAGGGTATCGTACTCCGACCCAATCTAGGAGATCTGGTAATCATTGCCACCAATTTCCGCCCGGTAAAAGGAAGTAAAGGCTATTATCGCGTAAACATGAAACACGGAGTTAGTGAAGTGCTGCAGGGTGACAGGTATACCCTTGGGATTATTTTTCACGACGGACAATAAAAAATCGTTCAATTTGTCATTACCCATTTCCAATAACTTTCCGCCCGATCGATTACATATTTTTTATCAACGGGTAATAAAAATCCTTCGCCGATCAATGTATTGGCCGCCCGTTCAATCTTTTGTAAATAGTCCTTTTTATTTTTATAAAGCGAAGCAATACTTGGCCGGGGGTCTCTTTTATCATTTCTTTCTTTCTCAGTTTTGGGTAATGGAATAAAAGAGCCTCTGAAATCTGTTAGCTCCCGCTCATCTCCCACCATGCCAATCCTTAAATTCCATGGTGTATAAGTGGCTAGTGGTACCTGAACTTCGATGTTTTGGATGCCTGCCACTTCATTACCAAAGTTATTAACCCGGGCAACTTTTGGCCGGAGGGGAGCGGATAACCTGGGAGGTTGATAATCAATAATACCCTCGCCCCACCTGGGACCGTAATCAACGCCATAAACTGTGTGAATTACTTTTGGAATGGTAATGCCAGGTATTTTCGGAAAGTCCAGTTGATCAATACGCACCAGGGTATTATTCTTTACTTGAGGATATCTGCTGGCAGGGGGTATTTTACTTTTGGCAACCCAATCTGACAGTGCAATCAGCAAAGCCCGATAATTCACGCTAAAATCCAGATGATTTCCTCTGTAAAGGCCGTTTTCATTAAGTTTATTGCGTGTATTTGGAGGAAAACCGTTGACAAAATGCTGTCCTGAACCTATGTGGTATATTCTTTCATTATCAAAAGTTTCCATATCTGCTTCACCATCGCTTGTGGTATGAATTAAAGAAGCTGCCCGTCCCCAATATTCATAGCCAGTGTTGATGTAAAAGATTTTTGGATAGTATTTTTGCTCCATATGGGCCAGCAGGCCATCGGAATTGCCAAAGAAAGGGTTCTGTTGCACACGGCTGGTAAATGGAAAAATATCCGTGGGATAGAAAAATGCAGAATAGCGGTGTGCATCTCTTGACGGCTGGGCAAATTGATGGTTAAAGCTACCTCTGCCGGCCCCCGCCGTAATAATCATCATGCCATCGTAACATTTTCTACCTTCCTCATCCATATTGAAATTCTGGTATAGAAAATGCCGTAAAAACCTGCCTGTTTGAGACACACCGGCCGCAATGCCTTTTTCCACTTTAAATGGACATTGGCTGTTATTTTTGGCATATGCAATAACATCCCTGAGTGCTCCCATTCCCAATCCCACCACCGGCGGGTCCTTGGCTACGTATACCATTTCATAAATTTTCCACGGTTCAAACCCCTTTTCCATATAAATATAGCTGTCATCGGGCACCACCTTCATCCCTCCTTCCGGACCATTTGAGGAATCAATACGGCCAAACTGCCATTCCTCACGTGGTATGATCACCCTTGAACCGTCGCGTCCATCTCTTACCGTTAGTATGTTGTCAGGGTGATTGGGATCAGCCACAGGATATCCCGTTTGCTGTCTATGTCCGAGTTTCATTTCCTTCGCAGGCGCTTCAAAAACCCAGTCGCTTCGTACCAATCCCATGATTTCAGTACCATCGGCATGTTTGGCTATCGGTACATGCAGTTTTAAATTACCGCCTCCGGCCGGCACATCAAATTGCCAACCGATCCAAATGACAGTAAAACCATTGGCCATTAGCAGCCCATCACCAAAATCTTGCTCACTATCGGGCTTCAAACCACTGCGCCCCCTGTTAAAATACCGCGGGGAAAATTTTCCACCCCGATTACTAACTTCCACCAAAGCTACCCCATTGCCCAGGCCGGAGTCAACCGGCTTCAGTACGACAAGGTCAGACCAGCTTTCTACCATTCCGTTTTCATTTCTGGTGGCTAAGGAGATGTTAACTATTTTGCTGTTAGCAACATTTGCGGGATCAAATTCAAAAAATATCTTCCCCTTAATTAACTCATAGGCACCATACTTTCCGAAGCTTCTACCATTTAATATTACTTCCCTCGAAGTAATTTCTACTTTAGACACCTTGGCGACAGCGGGCATCAACCAGCCTGAAATCAGGATTAAGGCAAACAACAACTTATGGAAAAAATTCATAGCCCCGGGTTTTTGTTAAATTATTTATTATTTCGCAATCAAGATAACAAATCTTAGGTTGAATTCGGCCAATTAATGAAATACAAGTCCGGCGCCCTGTAAATTTAAGGCAGTGGTTACCTTTATTTGTGTAGGAAAGCGTTTAAGAAAGTATAACCATTCAAAAAATAAGTGCCTACTTCGGTTTTAAATATCACTCAAAATAGTTGAGGCCGGTAACTTTTAGGGCACTACTGCTTCATATTTTTTCTGTAATATTCCTGAAGCCCATTCTTTGAAATCTCTTCACAGTCTCCGATGGCCTGATCCAGCATATTGCTGACTTGTGACTGAAATACTTTTTCGTCCTCCGAATCTTTAGGGGCTTTTAATGATTTCAGGGCTTCGATGGCTTCGGGGTGTCCCGAAAGCGTTAATCCCAAAATAGCCATTGACGATAATTGTATGTTTCTCTCGGATTTGGCCTCCTGATACGGGCTATGCCAGTTGGGTTGCGTTTCGTCCCAGGCGTTGGGCTTGAGGCATTCTTTTAAAAAATTCAAAGCTTCCTGATTACCAGTTTTATTGACCAGATAGCCAAGTGCCATAATTGCGCTGGTCTTGGTGCTATAAAGGTCGCGGGATAAAATACCGGTCTGATCTTGTTTGATAAGATTGATGATCGGTGTAACAGCTCTTTCGTCGCCGATAATTCCCAGCGTAACAACAATATTGGGCCAGTAAGCTATGTTAGAGGAGTCGGATAACATAAGCAATAGCCCCGGAACATGTTTTGGCCCGTATTTACTGGCATCTTCATAGGGCACTCCTCTGATAAATCGCTGCTTTACAAAGTCATCGATAGCCATTGTATCCTTAAGGGCATCAAATCTGGGAAATTCGAAGGATGCAAGGGAAGGTGCTGTCGTATTTTGGTAGGCACTACATTCGTTTTGATTGATTTTTTTGTGGGTTGGGCCAATGACGCCATTCATTACAGCGTCAGGAGCATTGCGATGGCCCAGTCCTTTGTTATGACCATATTCATGCAGCCACAATATACCTTCCTGACTTTCGTCAAACCGCACAACCACCAATGAAACGCCCGGGACCGGAGCACAACCAATGATATTAGGTGCTATGCCACCACACCAGTTAATTTGATTCACCACTTTAATTTCACCCGGCAGTCCGTTTACCGCCAGAAAGTCGGCCTGGGAATTGATGATACCTGTTCCGACATTAAAAACACCTACTTCTCCATTTCTGCTAAAGTTGACATTGCAGGCTACGTCTCCGGAACCGTCGTTAGTGGTTATAATCGATTGCATGGAAGATAAAATAGCATCACTGCGGTTATTATTCATATCCGCATTGCCATGGCGATCTATTTGTAAATTGTAAAGTACCGGATTATCCTGTTGATCATCATTGCCGCTATTTCCATGTCCCCCGCAGCCAGAGCCGATCATAATTAAACCAACAAGTACAATAAGGGAGATGAGCCAGGCAAGTATCCGTAGATTTTTCATAGCTTTTGGTGTTTTGATTTTCAAAAACGCTTATGTTTTAATGAAATAATCAACCAAAAGTAACCTGAGCTAATAACGACGATCAGGCAATTTCATTGGCTTTACAAGCCACTTTTTTTGCTTTGATGATTTATAATAATATTGAGGAATGTTTGTGGCTTGGGTCTGATCCGGTAATTATAGCTTTGGTCGAAAAATATTATCTTCTGGCGTTGATCTGTTATAATAACAGCGGGTAATACGGTATCGGATTTATAGCCAAACAGCTCCATGCCCAGTGGTGTTCCGCCCTGATGAAATAAACCCAATTTTTTGGCTGTCTCCAACTCGGGATCAATTAAAAAATGAAAAGGGATATCATACTTTTTCGACAGATGTTTGCTATGGCTTGAAGGTTGGGCACTTATCAAATAAATTTTACCCCCTAAATCCTCAAATTTCTGATACCGGGAACTCATCTCATTAATCTGTGCCATACACAACGGGCACCAGTTTCCTCTGAAAAACATCAATAGATTGTAATTCCCATCGAAAAAACTGTTATCTACCCGTTTACCTGCTAAATCTTCAAAAATTATAGCCGGGAGGTTGTCTTCTACTTGAATCTGCGGATTTGGATTACGAGGCAAAACAGAGTACCAGTAGACATAGAGCAACCACCCCAGGATGCCGGCTATACCATAAAACAATAACTGGTAGTTGTGATTAAAACCAAAAAAAGTAGCGCTGATAATAAAGATGAGCAAAACAATTTCCAGGAAAGTGAGTAGCTCCAGTTCTTCGCTTGTCCGCGGTGTCGACAGGATCAACAAAGCAAGAAAAAACAAAAGTGGTACCAGGTGTAAGATACCGACCAGCACCCAATAATAGTTATGCTCCTTCATTATATACCAAACCGGTAAGCCTACCAGGACAATGGTATACGTTAAATAAACAGAAATGAAAATTGACTTCAGGCGGTGCATATGTCAAGTATGATCATTCTTACTAATATTGCTCATCGTAGTGTTAACCATAAGGCCGGTTAAAACCGGGAAAGCCGCCAGGCGTTTTACCAACTGCCGCTTGCTCCTCCCCCTCCAAAGCTTCCGCCACCAAATCCTCCAAACCCACCACCTCCGAAACTTCCGCCTCCGCTATTAAAATCGCTCCAACTGCTGCCTCCTCTGTAAGGATTACCAAATGTATGGACTGTGGGACGAAAACCACCACCACGGCGGCCACCGCCTCCACCCTTAGATCTAAGAAAAATAATGATAAAAAAGATACCCATGATTACCAGGATCATTGTAACCGGGAAACCTTCATTCCCTGCGCCTGGCTCGGCAATAAACTGCCCGCTCAGCAACGACATCAAAATACTGGTAGCCTGGTCTAATCCCTCAAAATAATTACCGTTTCTGAAATTAGGTACCAGCGTCCTGTCAATAATCCTATTGGCTGTCACATCCGGAACAAAGGCCTCCACGCCATAACCCGTGGATATGTTCATTCTTCTATCGTTAATAGCCACCAGGATTAATATACCATTGTCCTTTCCCTCTTGTCCAATTCCCCATTTCTCGGCGAGTTCTACAGCATATTGAGCAACCTCATAGCCATTCAAAGAAGGGATAATGACAATAGCTATTTGCGATGAGGTAGAATCGTGATAATTTGACAACTTGTCTTCCAAAGATTTTCTCTGATTCGCATTTAAAATTTCGGCAAAGTCATTAACCAGTGTTGGAGGGTTGGGTCTTTCGGGCAAATCCTGGGCAAAAACCTCCGATAAGCAAAATAATGACCAAATTCCAAAAAATAAAATACTCAATTTTGTCATTCGCCAAAAGATATTTCGTTAGGAAGCTCCCCACTCAAATCGTCTCTGAATGGAAAATGTTTATGAAGTATAGCGCCAATACCATTAATTGCTTCACAGATACCTGTCGTATATTTGCCATCTTTAAAATGAGTAAACAGGATCTCCTTCTCCTTTGACCAAAAATCATCTTCAACCACCGCATTAATTCCCCCATCTCCGATAATGGCGAATTTATGGTCTTCATACGCCACATAAATAAGCACACCATTTCTCAGCCTGGTTTTATGCATATGCAATTCGGCAAAAACTTCAGAAGCCCGATCTAAAGCCAGTTCTCGGCAGCGGGGCTCCAGGTGGACCCTGATCTCTCCGGAAGTTCCTTTTTCGGCAGTTTCAATGGCAGTGGTTATCGCCTCCTCTTCTATTTCTTTAAGGAAATCTGCTGCCATCATTAAAATTGTACTTCAGGGGCTTTTTCAGAACCAGGGGTGGCCTGGAAATATCCCTTCTTTTCAAAATCAAACCAGCCGGCAATAATTGTCTGGGGAAAACTTCTGATATAGGAATTATAGGCCTGGACGGCGTCATTAAATCGTTTTCGCTCTACTGAAATCCTGTTCTCCGTACCTTCCAGCTGTGCTTGCAGGTCAAGGAAATTCTGATTGGATTTTATGTCGGGATAACGTTCAACGGTAACCAGTAGTCTGGACAAGGCGGAACTCAGTCCATCCTGGGCTTGTTGAAACTGGGCTATTTTCTCCGGTGAAAGATTATTGGCGTCTATGGTTGTTGAGGTAGCTTTTGAGCGGGCTTCCATGACATCTGTTAAAATAGACTTTTCAGATTCTGCGGCACCCTTTACAGTATTAACCAAATTGGGTATTAAGTCACCTCTTCTTTGATAGGCGTTTTCAACGTTGGCCCATTGTCCCGTAGCCTTTTCATCCAGCTCTACCATGGTATTGTAGCCGCAGGAAGACAAAGAGGATATAACTACAAAGCCTATTAAATATAGCGTCAATCTTTTCATAACAGTTCTGTGGTTTTTGAGTGAATTTACAAAAATCTCTAATGGGCGCAAGGATTACTCGATCAATTCTTACCCTGGCCCGTCGAATAATTGCAGGTGAGATTTGTCAGTTTCGGAAAGATCAGCGCCTTCGGCACTTTAGTCAATCTTCCCCGAACGCCATCACAAGTTGGCTATGTGCCTTAAGACAGCGGAAAAGCCTATACTTTCTTTGAACTTATTTTTGCTTGAAAATATTCCCTGTTCATTCGGGCGATATTCGTAATACTTATTTCTTTGGGACAAACTGCTTCGCATGCTCCCGTATTGGTACAGGCGCCAAAACCTTCGGCATCCATCGTTGCCACCATGTTCTCCACCCTTGACTTCCTTTCTACCTGCCCTTGCGGCAATACTGCCAACTGCGAAACTTTGGCACTCACAAAAAGCATCGCGGAAGCATTTTTACAGGCGGCCACACAGGCGCCACATCCGATACAGGTGGCAGCATCCATAGCCTCGTTAGCCACTTCTTTTGAAATCGGAATTTCATTGGCGTCGGGTACACCTCCGGTGCTGATACTTACATAGCCGCCCGCCTGAATAATTCTATCAAAAGCGCCACGATCGACTACCAGGTCCTTCACTACGGGAAAAGCCTTCGCCCTCCACGGCTCAACGACAATGGTATCCCCATCGCTGAAGGATCTCATATGTAACTGACAGGTAGTAATTGCGTCTTTGGGACCGTGAGGTTTTCCATTTATATACAAACTACACATGCCACATATACCTTCTCTACAGTCATGATCAAAATGGATAGGATCCTGATCCGAGTTACTAAGTTGTTCATTTAAAACGTCAAACATCTCCAAAAACGACATGTCGGGAGATATATTACTTACCTGATAGGTTTCAAACCCACCTTTGTCGGTGCTATTCTTTTGTCTCCAAACCTTTAAAGTTAAGTTCATATCATCTAATTGAGTTTTCCTTTCAATTTCAAAATCATTCCGGCAACAAAATACCTTCGTTACTTATAACTGCGCTGTGTTAATTTGACATTTTCGAAAGCCAATTCTTCCTTTTGAAGCAGCTCGGGCTGATCTTCACCCTTAAACTCCCAGGCCGAAACAAATGAAAATGCATCATCGTTTCTTTTGGCTTCTCCCTCAGGTGTTTGCGACTCCTCCCTGAAATGGCCACCACAGGATTCAGATCTATGTAAGGCATCATCTACCATTAACTCCCCGAGTTCGATGAAATCAGCTACCCTATTCGCCTTTTCCAATGACATGTTCAATTCATCATTACTTCCCATGACTTTTACATCCTGCCAGAATTCCTTCTTTAATTCCTGTATTTTACCTTTGGCCAGTTTTAATCCCTCTTCATTTCTGGACATACCGCAGTATTCCCACATAATTTTACCCAATGCCTTGTGAAAATCATCAACGGTGCGCTTGCCTTTTATATTCAGCAATTGATTTATTTTTGCCTTTACGTTGGACTCCACCTCTTTGAAGGCTTCGTGGTCAGTACTTATTTTATCGTATGGCATCGCTGCCAGATAGTCTCCGATAGTATATGGAATAACAAAATAACCATCTGCCAATCCTTGCATCAATGCACTGGCTCCCAATCTATTAGCACCGTGATCCGAAAAGTTTGCTTCCCCAATCGCATATAACCCGGGTATGGAAGTCATCAAATTATAATCTACCCATAACCCTCCCATTGTATAGTGAACAGCGGGGTAAATCATCATAGGCATTTCATATGGGTTGTCGCCGGTGATCTGTTCGTACATATCAAACAGGTTACCATATTTGGCCTCTATGACGTCCTTGCCATCTCTTTTGATAGCGTCTGCAAAATCAAGAAATACAGCCAGTCCGGTAGCTCCCACCCCTCTTCCTTCATCACAAGCCATCTTTGCATTTCTGGAAGCCACATCTCTGGGTACGAGGTTACCAAAGGAAGGATATTTCCTTTCTAGGAAATAATCTCTTTCATCATTCGGAATTTGAGTAGCTTCCCTGGCCGTTAGTTTTGGTCTGGCAACTTTTGGGACCCATACCCTGCCATCATTTCTCAGAGATTCAGACATCAACGTCAGTTTTGACTGATGATCTCCTGAAACCGGAATACACGTCGGGTGAATCTGGGTAAAGCAGGGGTTGCCAAATAAGGCACCCTTTTTATGAGCTCTCCATGCAGCGGTACAATTGGAACCCATCGCATTGGTTGAGAGGAAAAAAACATTGCCATAGCCTCCGGTGGCAAGCACAATAGCGTGGGCACTGTGTGACTCAATTTCTCCTGTGATCAGATTTCTTGCCACTATTCCCCGGGCTTTGTCGTCCACCAACACCACGTCCAGCATTTCTGCGCGTGTATACATTTTGACTTTCCCGTTGGCAATCTGCCGACTCAGCGCACTATAAGCGCCCAGCAACAATTGCTGACCGGTTTGACCGCGGGCGTAGAAGGTACGAGACACCTGGGCGCCGCCAAACGACCTGTTATCAAGTAACCCACCATATTCTCTTGCAAATGGCACACCCTGGGCCACGCATTGATCAATAATATTTGAGCTCACCTCGGCCAAACGATATACATTGGCTTCGCGAGATCTGTAGTCTCCACCCTTTATTGTATCATAAAACAGCCTGTAAACACTATCTCCGTCATTCTGGTAATTTTTGGCGGCATTAATACCACCCTGAGCGGCGATACTGTGTGCTCTTCTGGGACTGTCCTGAAAACAAAAACATTTTACATTGTATCCAAGCTCGGCAAAAGAAGCCGCAGCCGATGCACCAGCCAATCCAGAACCAACGACAATAATGTCATACTTTCTTTTGTTCGCCGGGTTTACCAGCTTCATATTGAATTTATGTTTGGTCCATTTTTCCGCTATCGGCCCTTCTGGAATTTTAGAATTTAATTTCATATTAATACAATAAAATATTTTTACCTTTAGTTGAAAAACATGACAATGGGAATGACTGCAAAACCCGCTGGTACCAGGATTGAAAAAGCAATTCCCAGGAATTTTATGGCAGGACTATATTTGACATGGTTTATGCCAAGTGTCTGAAAAGCGCTTTGAAATCCGTGGGACAAATGAAAAGCTACCGCTAACATACTGACTACATAAATAAGCACCCAATACCATTGCGAATACGCTGCGTCTACCACTGCATATAAATCCCGCGCCTCATAACCATCATAGTTTTTGTAAGGAATTGCGCCAAAGTGCATTTCATACCAGAAGCCCTTTAAATGAATAATCAGAAACACCAGAATTAATGTCCCTAATATGCCCATATTTCTGGAAGACAAGCTACTTGTCCCGGACTTTACCGGCACTTTATAAGCCACCGGTCTCGCCTGCTGGTTTTTTCGGGTCAGAAAAACCGATACCACAACATGCAGAAGGATAAAGAAAAAATTCCCTTTGGAAACAAATTGAATCAGGGGGTTGGTACTCATAAACTCTGCGTAAATATTAAACGACTCTCCATTATCGTCTTTAAGTAATTGTAAATTTCCGGTAAGGTGAACTGCTAAAAAAAGGATGAGAAATATGCCAGTTGCCGCCATGATTACCTTTCTTCCGGGCGTGCTGGTGAGCGTTTCAGTAAGCCAACTCATTATCTTTCAACAAAATTTAAAATGAACATTTAAAACGGGTCAAAGGTACATTCCGAATCATTATGAACAAAATGTAAAATTTATTTTGAAACATTCTAAATAACTCGGGTCAGTGCAAAAAAAACCATAATATTCGCAGTGTTTTTTCGTTTAAAACCCGAGTACAATTTTAAGGTGAATTAGTAAAATAATCCAATCAAACCAATTAATTCATGTATCGATCGATACATGAATCCGGTATCCACGCCCTGGAATAATTACTACCTTTATGACGCAGAAAAATATAATTGGTAAATTTGTACGACTAAAGTCGGTCAGATAGTGCCAGGGAGTGGGGTAAAGTGGCCATTGTTTGTATAAATTAATGTGGTTATAGATGTTTTTAAGATTAAAAAAAGGATTTTTTTAATTAACTTAAAGCCATCTATTTCGTTGAATCGAATGGTTATTTTTATTGGGTTATATGGAAAAAGCAATTTGTACGCAAACTTTAGGCAAATAACATTGTTCAAATTGCGAACTTATTTTTGCCATTATTTATTATAATAGCATATAAATGGATCCTAATGAGTAAATTATATAGAGGAGCAACGCTTATTTTAATAGTCTTGTTGGCCGGAGTGATGCAGGTGAGTGCTACTCATATTCGTGCTGGAGAAATCATTGTCGAGAGAATATCAACGCAAAGTTTAACTTTTAGAATTACTATTATTGGTTATACCGACACCGGTTCGACTGTTGAATTCGGAGGTGGGCGACTGGAATTTGGAGATGGGACGGCAATTGATATTGACACCGAAAAGGACTTTAGTCTCAAAGAAGATTTGGGGGATGAAATTGCCCTGAACGTTTTTGTTATTTCCCACACCTATCAGGGCACCGGAAGTTACACGCTTCGATTTCAGGAGTTCAATAGAAATGGCGGTATTTTAAATATGGCCAACTCAGTGGAAACGCCGTTTTATGTAGAAACCAATATTACCATCGACCCGTTTCTGGGACTTAATAACTCTCCTCAGCTACTCATTCCTCCCATTGACAGGGCAGCCACCGGCGCTACTTTTTTTCACAATCCCGGTGCTTTTGATCCCGATGGAGATAGTTTGTCCTATAAAATTGTGATCCCAAAACAGGATATTGATTTGGAAGTTATTGATTATACCTTTCCTAATAATGAAAGACATTATGTAGGTTTTGACTATCAAACGTCCAATGAGGCGCAGAACGGGCCACCCACCTATACCCTCAATGAAATCAACGGCGATATGATTTGGGATGCCCCAGGGCTGGCAGGAGAATATAATGTGGCATTTATTGTAGAGGAATGGCGAAAGGTTCAGGGGCAGTGGATCCGACTTGGCTATGTTACCCGGGATATGCAGATAATAGTGGAAGAAACGGACAACGAGCGGCCGGACCTGCTGATTCCGAATGATACCTGTGTAGTGGCGGGAAGCCTGTTGGAAGCCACTATCATTGGAGAAGATCCCGACGGTCACAATATTACTATTGAGTCTTTCGGCGGCGTTTACGATCTGATTTCTTCTCCGGCAACATTCTCTCCAAATCCTCCGACTGAGCAATCTTCTCCCGGTCAGCTGAATTTTAACTGGCAAACCAATTGCAATCATGTACGGGAAAGACCTTACGAGATACAATTTAAAGTAAAAGATAGCCCGCCGGCGCTCGAGCGACCGGCGTTGGCCAAATTCGAAACCTGGAACGTGACCGTTATAGGGCCGGCCCCGGAAGGGCTAACGGCTACCGTAAGACCCGGAAGAGAAATTCAACTGAACTGGGATAGTTATTTCTGTGGCAATGCAGTAGAAATGCAGATATACCGAAGGGTTGATAGTTTTCAATATGTTCCGGAACATTGCGAGACCGGCATCCCGGAAAATGGTGGCTATGAGTTAATTGGAAGTGTTGATATTGGCAACCGGTCATTCCTGGACGACAACAACGGTGAGGGACTAAACCCCGGCGCCAATTACTGTTACCGTCTGGTGGCTGTTTTTCCGCTGCCAGGGGGAGGTGAAAGTATTGTTTCGGAAGAAATATGTGCCATGCTGGATGCGGATGCTCCTGTAATTACCAACGTAAGCATCGAAAATACTGGTACCGATGACGGGGAAGTGCTGGTGCGCTGGACACCGCCCTTTGATGTAGACCCTGTGCAATTCCCTCCTCCCTATCGCTACGAGATCGCCAGGGCCCAGGGATTCGACGGTAACGCCGGATTACAGGTACTGGGTTCTACGACAGACACCACCTTTATAGACACCGGAATCAACACCCGGGACCAGGTTTTTAATTACCGGATCTATCTTTATGACGGCAGCGACGCCTTTGTAGATTCATCGGCGATTGCTTCAACCGTGAGGTTGGATCTTCAATCCTTCCTTGGGGGCGTAGAGTTAAACTGGCAGGCAGATGTTCCGTGGTCAAATAATATACAGGACTTTCCATATCATTATATCTACCGGGATCAGGTTGTAAACGGTTCTCCACAACAATTGGTATTGATTGATAGTGTTAATGTTAATGAACGTGGTTTCACCTATCTGGATAACGGCGCTTTTAACAACACGCCGCTTTCGGATCAAATCGAATATTGCTATTTTATTACTACTTCGGGTGGATATGGTAATGACGTTATTCCCGAACCATTAATCAATAAATCACAAATTGTCTGTGCCCAGCCTAATGACACAATCCCCCCCTGTACCCCGGTTAATATAACATTGCGGGATTGTAGCGATTTCCTGAGAAACCGGCCATGCGCCGATGACAATTACGAGAACGTTGTCTCCTGGCAACCGGACGGCGATGATGCTTGCCAGCTCGATGTGAGGAGCTACAATATATATTATTCACCTGCGATAGACGGAAACTTCGTTCTTATAGGAAACGTAACTGATACGGTCTTTATACACGACAGTAATAACGAGGTGGCAGGCCTTGACGGCCTTGGTGGGTGCTATCAAATCACTTCCGTGGACAGATCCGGCAATGAAAGTGATCTAAGTGATCCGATGTGTGTCACCAATTTTGATAGCTGTGCCTACTATGAACTTCCCAATGTATTTACGCCAAACGGTGACGGTAAAAATGATACATTTGAAGCTTTTAAAGGCATTCCGGAAAGATGTCCCCGATTTGTTGAAAAAGTAGTTTTTACAGTGTATAACCGACTTGGCAAAAGACTATTTGAATATGAATCCGGCGGCGAAAATGATATTTTTATCAACTGGAACGGTAATTCCGATTCCGGTCAACAACTGTCATCGGGGATTTACTATTACGAGGCTGATGTTACATTTGACATCCTGGATACAGATTTCTCCACCCGGAAATTAAAGGGCTGGATTCATTTAGTCAGGTAACAGAAAACACTCCTTACAATCTTTCGTATTGTGGTTTGATCCTGGCGGCTGGACCGATAAGTGACAGCTGTCTTTGTAAGAACGCGACCTGTATTTGATTAAAACCAGCATGGACGCCGGTCATTTAACATACCGTGATTTTGGTTCTGCAGACATAAACCTACCTGGTTACGCTACCCTACTGCCATCACATTTTTGGGGATGCTTAATAAAATTAACAGAAAAGTTATAATTTTGCCGACTATTCAAACAAAAAGCATGCATATGAAGAAAGCCTATATTTTTCCCGGACAGGGTTCACAATTCCCGGGAATGGGAAAAGAATTGTATGATAGCTCCGACGAAGCCAAAAAATTGTTTGCCAGCGCCAATGAAATTCTGGGGTTTGATATATCCGATATCATGTTCAATGGTACTGCCGAAGCGCTAAAACAAACCAAAGTTACACAGCCGTCTATTTTTTTACATTCGGTAATACTGGCGAAAGTAACGGAGGACTTTAAGCCCGATATGGTGGCAGGTCACTCTTTGGGGGAACTGTCTGCCCTGGTTGGCAACGGGACACTTTCTTTTGAAGATGGATTAAGACTGGTATCAAAAAGAGCCATGGCCATGCAGAAGGCATGCGAGATTAATCCGTCTGGCATGGCGGCAATCCTGGGACTGGAAGATGAGGTGGTAGAAAAGGTTTGTGCTGAAATCGATGAGATAGTAGTACCCGCAAATTATAATTGTCCCGGACAACTGGTAATTTCCGGATCCAACAAGGGAATTGAAATCGCCTGTGAAAGGCTGAAAGAAGCCGGCGCAAAACGGGCCTTGCCCCTACCGGTAGGCGGAGCATTTCATTCACCCTTAATGGAACCTGCCCGTGAAGAACTGGCAGAAGCTATCAAACACACACAATTTAACGAACCTATATGCCCGGTTTATCAGAATGTTAATGCCTTACCTTCAACAGATACCGAGGAAATCAAAGAAAACCTGATCGCTCAATTAACAGCACCGGTTCGATGGAGTCAACTGGTTCAAAAAATGCTTAATGACAAAGGAAGTGTCTTTATTGAGTGCGGCCCTGGAAAAGTGCTGCAAGGACTCGTTAAAAAGATTTCTCGGGAGGCGGAAGTAGCGGGTGTTTGAAACCAGCACTGATTAAAAGTTTTAGTTATGTTCGGGGGGCAGCATGATTACCTCCAGTTGGTCTGCACATTGTTCATATAACTCCTTTTGTGTCTTTTGAAATACCGGATGGATTTCACCGGAAGCTATTTCTGCAAGGGGTGCCAGGGCAAAATTTCGGTTTTGTAGTTCCCTGTGGGGTATATGCAATTTTTCCGTTGTTATCACCTGGTCATGGTAGTATAAGATATCGATGTCGATAATTCTTTCCTTCCATTTGCCCCTGCGTTCCCTACCCATTGAGCCTTCTATCATCGCAATTTTGTCCAATATTTTCAGAGGCCCTAATTTACTTTGCACTTTTACCACCTGGTTTAGAAAAGAATCCTGATCTTCCTCACCCCAGGCAGCTGTTTTGTAAATAGACGATTGCCTGACAATTGTGCCAATCTGCTCGTTAATTTGCCTTTTAGCTATCTTGAGCTGCAAAAATTTATCCCCCAGATTTGTCCCCAGCAATAGATATATTCCGTCCATCTTTTGGTGTATCCAATTGTATAAAATGAATTTTAAAAAGCAACTAATATGCCTATTTTTGTTTTCAACATAAAATAATTGATATAAATAATGAAGTTTTTAAGAAATCTATTAGCGACATTGACGGGATTATTTATTTTTTCCCTGATTGTTATGCTTTTTATTATGGGTATTGTAGCTGTGGCTACCACCGAGGATGAGGTAGTGGTAAAAGAAAACTCCGTATTACATATAAAATTAAATAAACCGGTAGGTGAACGCGCTTACCAGGATCCATTTAATGAATTATTTACGCAAAGTTCAAGCAATATCGGTTTGATTGAACTTATTGCTTCTATCCGGGACGCCAAGGAAAATGATAAGATCAAGGGCATATACCTGGAGTCGGGAATTCCAATAGCTGGATTCGCCAGCCTGGAAGCCATTCGCAATGCGCTTAATGACTTCAAAACTTCAGGAAAATTCATTACCTGTTACAGCGAAATTTATACCGAGGGAGGTTATTACCTGGCTTCCACCGCAGATGACATTTACGTAAATCCCCGCGGTTATTTTGAATTTAACGGCATTGGCGCTAAAATAACTTTCCTGAAGGGCATGTTTGACAAGCTGGAAATTGAGCCTGAGATTTTCAGGGTCGGCGATTTTAAAAGCGCTGTTGAACCCTTTATCCGAAAAGATATGAGCCCTGAAAACAGAGCGCAACTGGAATCTCTTCTTAGTTCAATCTATGATCATTTTCTCGATAAAGTTGCCGACTCCAGGTCAATTCCTATTGAAAAACTGACACTCATGTCTGATTCCATGAAAGTAAAGAACCCCAAGCAAGCCCTGGAGAATGAATTGGTCACCGGCTTAAAATATTTTGATGAGGTGCTGGACGACTTAAAGGGCAAACTGGAACTGGAAGAGGACGACAAAATAAACTTTATTGGATATGAAAACTACCATAAGTCAATTTCCAAGAGCAATTCATCCAAAAACAGGGTAGCTGTGATTGTCGGTTCCGGTGAAATAATGGGTGGCAACGGTGACAACTCTACCATTGGCTCCACTTCCTTTGCCAAGGAAATCCGGAAAGCGCGAAAAGATGATAAAGTAAAAGCAGTAGTTGTGCGGGTAAATTCTCCGGGAGGAAGCGCGTTGGCCTCTGATGTGATCTGGCGGGAAATCATGCTAACCAAAGAGGTAAAACCGGTGATTGCCTCCCTGTCGGACTACGCCGCCTCTGGAGGGTATTACATTACTATGGGATGCGATGCGATCGTCGCCGAGCCATCAACTATTACAGGATCAATCGGGATTTTCCTGACCATGTTTAACCTCGGAAATTTCATGGAAAACAAGTTGGGCCTTACCACCGACGCCGTTAATACCGGTGTTTATACCGATCTATATACTTTTACAAGGTCACTAAGCGAAGGAGAAAGGCATATCATACAAACCAGTGTTAATGAAGGGTATGAGGATTTTGTTACCAAAGCAGCCGACAACAGAAATATGTCAGTGGAAGACCTTAAAAAAATTGCCAGCGGCAGGGTTTGGTCGGGAAAACAGGCGCTGGAAAACGGGTTGGTTGACAAGCTCGGGGGACTGGAGGAAGCCATCGGTTTAGCTGTCGAAGCCGCCGATATCGCAGAAGATTATAAAATCAAGTACTACCCAAGACAAAAAAGTTTTATCGAACAGGTCAGAGAAGAATTCAGCAATGACCTGGAGTCCAAATTCCTAAAGTATAAAACCGGTGAGTTGTATCCGCTGGTAAAGCAAATAAAATCGTTGGAAAACCTGAAAGGCATTCAGGCCCGAATGTTATACGAAATAACACTGGAGTAACTCAAAAGTACGTTTGCTATCTTAAAAAGGTGATCTTGAGGTTTCTCCATGAACTAAGGGGCGCTCATTGGCCAAAATGGGAATAATCTATAAAACGACTGATGTTTTCCCTGAGATGAGTGCTGTCAGGGCATTTTGAAACAACCTTCCGGCTCATATATCATCTTGATCAAACAATATCTTTTGACGTTGACTTATTTTTTATTAATACTTTTTGCCTGTGAAACTTTTATGTTACTATCTTTAGGCTTTAAACCAAAAACGCATGAGCCAAGTCAGAAATAACTGGACCAAAGAAGAAATATCTGATATATATTACCGTCCTGTTTTAGATTTAATCTATGAAGCAGCTACGGTGCACCGACAAAACCATGATCCCGGGGAGGTTCAGGTCTGTACATTATTATCTGTTAAAACAGGCGGCTGCCCTGAGGATTGTGCCTATTGCCCGCAGGCTGCCAGGTACCACACTGATGTCGAAGTGCACAAACTCTTACCGGTAGAAGAAGTGCTGGACAGTGCTAAAAAAGCTAAAGAAGCTGGAAGTACAAGATTTTGCATGGGGGCTGCCTGGAGGGAAGTAAGGGATAACCGCGATTTTGATAATGTGTTGGAAATGGTCAAGGGAGTCAATGAAATGGGTATGGAAGTCTGTTGTACCCTTGGCATGTTAACACATGAGCAAGCTACTAAGTTGAAGGAGGCGGGACTATACGCCTATAATCATAATCTGGATACCAGCGAGGAGCATTATAACGAGATTATCAGCACCAGAAACTACGATGACCGGCTGAAGACGCTGGATAACGTTAGAAAAGCTGAGATTTCAGTTTGTTCGGGAGGTATTATCGGTATGGGAGAAGCTGATCAAGACAGGGTCGGTATGTTGCTGACCTTAGCCAACCTGCCGGAACATCCCGAATCAGTGCCTGTGAATGCACTGGTACCCGTAGCTGGCACACCTCTGGAAGATCAGGAAAGGGTGTCGATATGGGAAATGGTGCGTATGATTGCTACCGCACGAATTATAATGCCCAAGGCTATGGTTAGACTATCGGCCGGGAGAGTTAAAATGACAGTGGAAGAGCAGGCTCTTTGTTTTATGGCCGGAGCCAACTCTATATTTGCGGGGGAAAAATTACTGACCACACCCAACCCCGAAGAAGATGCTGACAAGAAAATGTTTCAAACCCTTAATTTGAAACCAAGAAAAGCGTTTAAAGGAACATCCGGTGTGAAATTCCAAAAAATTCCATCAGCTTAAGTTTACATTACTATTCCTCATTATGTAGGAAATTTCTACAGGATTTTAAGACTTTACAATCACAAAACGTATCCTGCTAATTGTAAAACAGACAATTGGCAGGTCTTACTGTTTTGGTATTCTTTTTGAATAATTCTTTAATATTTTACAACTAAAACAAAATAAATTATGATGAAAGCAAGGCTATTATCAATTTTGACAGCAAGCATTTTGCTAGTGTTCTCAATCAGTACGACAACTTTAACAAGTTGCAATGCTAGTAGAACCGTAAAGGGAGGAGCCATCGGTGCAGGTGCAGGAGGCGCTGTTGGAGCAGTAATCGGCAAGGCGGCCGGAAATACGGCGGTTGGTGCTATCATTGGCGCTGCTGTAGGTGGAACGGCGGGCGCCTTGATAGGTAGAAAAATGGATAAGCAAGCGGAAGAGTTAAGAAATGACTTGGAAGGAGCGGAAATAGAACGTGTTGGGGAAGGCATTAAAATTACCTTCGACTCGGGATTGATGTTTGCCACTAATTCATCAAGTCTTAATCAAAAAACAAAAGACAATCTTTCGGATCTTGCCGCAACGTTGAAAAAATACGAAGACACCAACATTTTAATTGAAGGGCATACCGACAGTACAGGAGCGGATGAATATAACCAAACACTTTCTGAAAAAAGAGCTAATGCGGTTTCAGGTTATCTGATGAGCCTGGGTGTTGCAGGTCAACGACTTTCTACCGTAGGTTATGGAGAGGGCCAACCGGTTGCCGAAAATGAAACCGCCGAAGGCCGGCAAAAAAACAGACGCGTGGAAGTAGCTATTTATGCTAACGAAAAAATGAAAAAAGCAGCCAAAAGAGGCGATTTGTAAACCAGTGTTAAGTTAAAGTTTTTGCCGGAGGTTGGAAGGTTTTCTCCTAAAGGCACCCGAGTGCCAACTGACGGCATTATAAAATATAGTCATAGTGTGACCCCTGGTCATGCTATGACTGATTAAGCTGCAATACTTAAACCACCTGTGGCTTATTATTTTCAACCCCAACCACTTTATCGCACGGCTTTTCGGCCACTATCAGTCGTTTTTTTTCACCAAATCCCGAAGATAGACTTTAAATATAGTTCCCTTACCCAGCTCACTTTCAACCTCGATCTTGCCTCCGAGAGACTCAACCTGGGATTTGACAATGCTCAGTCCCAGTCCTTTACCTTCCACCTTGCGATGAAACCTTTGAAAAAGACGAAACAGCCTGTGTCCATTTTTCTTGAGGTCTATGCCAATGCCGTTATCGGATACGATCAGCACCGTAAAGCCCGGTACTTTTTCCGTCTTAACATGTATGACAGGATCCCGGTCCTTTGCTTTGTATTTTATGGCGTTGGTCAAGAGGTTTAGTATGATGCTTTCCAGATAGCTTGGGGGGTATTCAATATTCTCAGCTGCAGCAAAATCCTCTTTTATGATGGCATTTTTATTCCTGATCTCCAGGGAAATGACCATTTTTATATTGTGGATCAGCTTGCTGAAATTAATCAGTTTGGCTGTCTTGGAGGGCTCATTTCTGGCTTCAATTACTTTATTTAAGTCATCAACCTTACCTGAAAGTTTTTTCACCGAAGATTCAATCAAAGCAATGATATGATCGTTTTCCTCCGTTTCCCCGTTTTTTTGATTTAAACGATAAATATCGATCAAACCGCGAATGTTGGCCAGCGGGGACTTGATATCATGCGTGATAACAAAAGCGCTTTGCTTATATTGTGAATTGATAATTTGTAAATCTCTTGTTTGCACTTTCAGGGTATCATAGGCCCTCAGCATGAGTACTTTTGAGCCAATGATGGCAGCAATTGTTTCCAGTAAATGCAGGTGTTCTTCCTTAAAAAAACCTTTTTCCGGATGTTCGGAATCAATAACACCAATTACCTGATCCTGTATTAAAATAGGTACGGTAATTTCCGATAACCTGCGCTCGTCGTCTACCACATAGTCAGGGTTATCAGACACATCGTTCACAATTTGCGACTTGCCCGTCATCGCTACTTTGCCTACAATACCCTTCCCAAATGGCAATGTGATCGGATTTTTTATTACATGGGGTTTTGGACTTTTGGGGCCGTAAGCCGCCTTTTGGACGAGTACCTCCTTTTCTGCGTCAATTAAATAAATTACACAGTCAATAAATCCCAGCTTGGATATAACATTCTTGGCAACGTCCCAGATGATATCATCAATGGTATTTTTATCGGTTAACGAGGCTGCAAATCTTTTGATAATTTGCAGTTGATTTTCTCTTTTGTTTCCGAGATCCATAATCATTGTTTCCATATTCTCCACTAAAAAATCGGACGATCTTTGGTATGACCAAATGCTTGCATCCGTTGTTAGAAATAATAAAGAACAATTAACTCCTGAAAATACTCCTATTTTGGATAAAAGCCTAAAAATCAGCAATTTGGTAGTAATTCGGCGGGTAAATCCTACGTAAGAAATTTACCTATCTGAAAAAAAACCGATCGCGTTCACTTAAGAAACGGCATTTCTTACTAAAAAATTACCTGTTCCAAATACCCAATACTTTGATTCTCAGATTATTGGTCTATTTCTGAAAGGGGTTTTAAATTGGCTGGAATTTCATTGCTGGTTTCTTCATCCTGGCCGCTAAATGGAAAAACTTCAAGAATGGGGCTTTCTATGATACTTGTAATGTTATAGGTAACCAACATATTGCTTAAACTCTGCTGCAATTTATCGTAGGCGTCTTTCACATTTTCGGCCGAAACCAGCATATAATTGGTGACTTTCTTTTCCTTTCCGGAGTCGCCATCGTCAACCTGGTACACAATTTTGCACTTGTACCAAATGTCAAATCCCTCAAAATAAAACACATCATTAATGTTGGTTTTGGAGATTTGTGTCACTATAAAACTGCCACTGATCATGTTCTCCAGCAGCTCATATATTCTCGACTCTGCTTCAGTGTAGGTAAAGGCATCTACCAGATAGGGCTCTGTAACTTCTTTTACGATACCCTGATCATTCTCTTTTTGATATTTTGCCTTACATACAAACCAGATTCTCATCAGCAATTAGTTTTTAAGTGAGGTGCGAATATACGGTGTTGCAATTATTTATCAAGCACTTTAGGATATTTTGTAAGCTAAAAATATTTCTGATTGGCTATTTTGGAGATAACAATGTTACCTTTGGCACATTAACCGATAACCCATGATTGCATCATCGAAAATTGTCATTACTTGCGGAAAAGAAATACCCCGGATTTTAAGCCGGGAGTTAACAGATTTAGGGTATAAAATCGAATCTGAAAATAAGCTTGATGTCACTATCACCGGCACATTTGAAGATTGTCTGTTTCTGAATATGCATTTGCGCACGGCTCATAGGGTACTTTTCCTGATTTCTGCGTTTAAGGCCTATAATCCGGACAAGCTCTACAAAAACATCAAAGCCATTCCCTGGGAAAAGTACCTGCACCCGGACGGTTATATAAGCATCAGTTCCTACGTGCATAATGAGCACATCCGGGACACCCGATTCGCCAACTTACGGGTAAAAGACGGCATTGCCGACAGAATGACTTCAAAGATGGGCCGAAGACCTGATTCCGGGCCCGACAGAAACCGGGCGGTTTTATTTTTGCATTGGGTGGATGACAAGGCTGCTATTTATTTCGATACCAGCGGGGAGACGATCGCCAAACACAATTACCGAAAAATGCCCTATGCAGCTCCGCTTATGGAGTCGCTGGCCTCCGCTATTATACTGAGCACAAAATGGAGGGGAGAAGGTCATTTCATAAACCCAATGTGCGGAAGCGGAACCCTGGCCATCGAGGCCGCACTGATGGGTTTGAATATAGCACCTGGTTTGTCCAGGGCTAATTTTGGATTTATGCACCTTAAAATGTATAATGGCGACACCTGGAAAAAAATCAAACTGGAGGCCCACAAGAAAATTAAAAATAGACTTGGGGGAAAGATTGTCGCCACGGACATTAGTTCCAAGGCACTAAATGCAGCAGCCACCAACGCTCGCACTGCAGAGGTCGAAGATCTGATCCACTTTGAAAAGGCCGATTTCTCAAAGACCACCATCCCGGAGGGCGATGGAATTGTGATACTAAATCCTGCCTACGGGGAGAGAATAGGAGACACAGAACAACTAATACCGGTGTATTCCGGCATAGGTGATTTTTTTAAAAACCGTTGTTCCGGCAAAACCGGTTACATTTTCACAGGCAATGCTGAATTGGGCAAGAAGGTAGGATTAAGAACGCGTCGCAAGATCCCGTTTTACAATGCAAAAATCGAATGCCGGCTATTGGAATATGAGCTGTATGCAGGTTCACGAAAAGAAATAGATAAATAGCACACAGAGGGGATTTTTTACTTTTTTTATCCCATAATTGCCTTTTTTTTTATCATCTTTGTTTCAAGCGGATAAAAGAAAATGATCGATAAAGTAATTTATTCTTTCCCTGTTCAGCTTCTAATAAATCACATAAGAAAAAACCACGCCTTGCTATTCAGCTGGGTAATTTTATTCTTTATTGTGACCAATAGTTTTGGAAGACTATTGGGTATCCCCTACCTGTTTCTCGACCCCGAATACCTGGGCCAAACCAACTTTTGGAGTTTTTTTATTACCGGAATTGCCATTGGTGTATTTATCATGGCATTTAATACCACCAGCTATATCGTCGACGCTGAAAGGTTTAGCTTTCTGGCCGGATTAACACGCCCTTTTACCAAGTACTTTGTCAATAACAGTATCATCCCTCTCATCTTTATTAATACGTATATCATCAATATTTTTCGATTTCAGTATTTTGCTGAAAACAAGACTCCCGGCATTATTTTATTGTTGATACTTGGGTTTGTATCTGGAATGGTCTTTATTATTAGCTTAACTTTTATTTACTTCTGGAGCACGAACAAAGATGTCTTTAAAATATTGGCCTCAAACGTTGAAAAACGATTAAAAAAGGTAAAGGCCACCAGGGCACAAATCATGCGTAAATACCTGTTTGAACCCAAGAATCCGGTAAGGGTCGACAGTTATATCAACTTTTCGCTTCGGAGGAAGTTTAAAGTCAGAAAGGTCACCAAGAACATCCTCCACAAGTACGACAAAAATGTGTTATTTAAGGTGTTTGACCAAAATCATCTTAATTCCGTCATTTTACAGGCATTTATCATCCTGGCCATTTTAATACTTGGTGTTTTCCGGGATTTTGGTTTTTTCCAAATCCCCGCCGCCGCCAGCACCATACTATTTTTGACTATTCTGATCATGATTGCGGGAGCCATTACTTACTGGCTCAGAGGCTGGACTATATTCTCGATAATTGTTTTTATTCTTGTTTTAAATGCCATCGTAAAAACGGAGGTACTTGAAAGGTCCTATCAGGCCTATGGGATGGATTACACCGCCGAAAAGGCCCCTTACACACTTCAGGAAATAAAAAAGTCCAACACCCTTGAACGGGTAAACAACGACATAAAAGCCACTCAAAAAATCTTAGACAACTGGAGAAGCAAATTCCCGGCAAACGCCAGGCCCAAAATGGTTTTTGTCTGTTCGAGCGGCGGCGGCCTGCGATCTGCGCTATGGACGACGACAGCCATCCAAAAAGCAGACAGTATTACCGGGGGAAAACTGATGGACCATACGATGCTGATGACCGGAGCATCCGGAGGATTGCTGGGATTAAGCTATTTCAGGGAATTGGCGCTTAGAAAGAAAAACGGTGAAGATTTGTCAATTTATGATAGCCAGTATTTGTACAACATAGCCTCTGATAATCTAAATCCCATCATTTTCACCTTGCTGGTCAATGATCTTTTCATTCCCTTCCCACAATTTTTTAGTTATGGAGGCAAGAAATATCTGAAAGACCGTGGCTTTGCTTTTGAACAGCAACTCAATAAAAATACCCACAACATTCTGAATAAATCATTGGCTGAATACAGAGTTCCTGAACAGCTATCACAGATTCCGATGTTGATTATGTCACCAACTATCATCAATGATGGTAGAAAAATGTTTATTTCCCCTCAGAATATCTCCTATATGAATACCGCTGATGTGCAAGGCCAGGGCTTTAACCTGGACCGGATCAAAGGCATAGAATTCAGGCATTTTTTTCGAAATCAGGCATCGGGTAGTTTACGGTTTTTAAGCGCTTTACGCATGAGCGCGACCTTTCCATACATTACACCAAATATTTCATTACCCAGCGAGCCGCCGATGGAAATTATGGACTCCGGCATTTCAGATAATTTTGGCATAGCCGATGCTATCAAGTTTTTATTCGTTTTCAAAAAATGGATCAGTGAAAATACCGGTGGTGTGGTGATACTGTCTTTAAGGGACTCCGATAAAGACCGGCCGATAACCGGGAGCCGCGGATTTTCTCTGTTTCAAAAATTCTTTACCCCCATTCGCAGCCTTTATGTAAACTGGGATAACATACAGGATTTTAATAATGATAACCTGGTGGAATTTGCCCAATCCTGGTTTGATGGCACTATAGAAAAAATTGAACTTCAATATGTCGACAGAACTATTACCTATAACGGAAAGAATAAGAACAATGAGCGGTCCAATCCAATATCTCAGGAGGAATACACTACTGAAAGGGCATCATTAAGCTGGCGCCTCACCGGCAAAGAGAAAAAACATATCATAGAGAGTATTGAAAGTACGGAAAATCAAATTGCCCTGACCCAAATCAAGCGCCTTTTGCAGAATGGCAATTAGCTGGAAGATATGATTTGTAATGCAACTTTCAGGATGGTTTCAATACTTGACGATTTCATTAAAAATCTTAAATTATTAAGTATTTTTACCCGTAGATAAACAATTAAAAGCCATTATGTCAGTGACTACACAGGCCATATATAAACCCAAAAATCATATTCGAATCGTTACCGCTGCCTCGCTTTTTGATGGTCATGATGCCGCCATTAACATCATGAGAAGAATTATTCAATCCACGGGAGTTGAGGTGATACATCTGGGTCACAATCGCTCGGTCCAGGAAATAGTAGATTGCGCCATTCAGGAAGACGCGCAGGCTATTGCCATTACTTCTTATCAGGGAGGGCATGTTGAATATCTGAAGTATATGTATGATCTCCTGCAGGAAAAGGGAGCCGGTCATATTAAAATATTTGGCGGTGGTGGCGGCACTATTCTTCCCGAAGAAATCAAGGATCTACACGCCTATGGCATTACGCGCATCTACTCCCCTGACGACGGACGCTCCATGGGCTTGCAGGGAATGATTAACGATCTGGTAAAAAAGTCTGACTATGCCATTGGAGACAATCTAAATGGCGAGTTGAAAGGGCTTGAAAAAAAAGAGCCTAAAACCATTGCCCGGATAATTTCTGCCGCGGAAAACTTCCCTGAAAAATCAGAAAAAATACTGAAAGACATTCAAAGCAAAATCGGTTCGTCACCTGTACTGGGCATTACCGGAACAGGAGGAGCAGGTAAATCATCACTTGTTGATGAATTGGTAAGAAGATTCTTAATAGATTTTAAGGATAAGTCGGTGGCCATTATTTCCGTGGACCCGTCCAAAAGAAGAACCGGTGGTGCATTGCTCGGCGACCGGATAAGAATGAATGCCATCAACAACAGCAGAGTGTATATGCGCTCCCTGGCTACGCGGCAATCCAATCTGGCGCTCTCCAAATATGTTCAGGAAGCCATAAATGTTGTTAAAGCTGCCAGATATGATCTTATCATTCTCGAAACCTCGGGTATCGGGCAATCCGATACTGAGATTATCGAGCATTCGGATTTGTCGCTGTATGTCATGACCCCTGAATACGGGGCTGCGACACAGTTGGAGAAGATAGATATGCTCGATTTTGCCGATATTATTGCCCTCAATAAATTTGATAAAAGAGGAGCCCTGGATGCGCTTAGGGATGTAAAAAAACAATATAAGCGCAATCATAATCTTTGGGAAACAGCTGATGAGGAATTGCCGGTGTTTGGGACGATTGCCTCGCAGTTCAATGACCCTGGAATGAATCGCCTGTACAGGTCTATCATTGACAAAATAAGAGAAAGGACAAATGCTGACTTACAATCGAATTTTGAAATTTCGGCAGAAATGTCTGAAAAAATCTACATTATCCCACCCAATAAAACACGGTATTTATCGGAGATAACCGAGGCTAATCGCGCTTATGACAAGTGGGTAAAGGAACAGTCGGAAATCGCACAAAAACTATTTGGCTTACACAAGGCTAAGGAAAGCGTTGAGGAAAGCAAACAGGCAGACAAATCCGCACTGCTTGAAAGTCTCAACCGGATAATTAATGATCTGACACTGGAATTAGATCCCAAAAACAAAAAACTGCTGGATGAATGGCCGGAAAAGTTAAAGAGGTATAAAGATGATTTTTTTGTTTACCAGGTCAGAGAAAAAGAAATAAAGATAGCCACACATAGCAAATCTCTTTCTCAATCGCTAATTCCCAAAATCAGCTTACCCAAATATGAGGCATGGGGAGATTTACTCACCTGGATTTTACAGGAAAATGTTCCTGGAGAGTTTCCTTTCACAGCCGGTGTGTTTCCATTTAAAAGACAGGGAGAGGATCCAACACGCATGTTCGCCGGTGAGGGCGGGCCGGAAAGAACTAATAAAAGATTCCACTATGTATCGCTGGGATTGCCGGCAAACAGGCTGTCTACCGCTTTTGACTCCGTAACCTTGTACGGAGAAGACCCTGATTATCGCCCGGATATCTATGGGAAAATTGGCAATTCAGGTGTCAATGTTTGTTGCCTGGACGATGCCAAAAAGCTTTATTCGGGCTTTAACCTCGCTGACTCCAAGACATCCGTATCCATGACTATCAATGGGCCTGCGGCTGCTATCTGCGCTTTCTTTATGAATGCGGCCATTGACCAGCAATGCGAAATTTACATCCGTGAAAATGGCATGGAGGCAGCAATAGACAAGCAAATAAATAAACTATTTAAAGACAAAGGGGCTGCCAGGCCTGTTTACAATGGTGAACTTCCTGAGGGTAATGATGGCCTGGGCTTAATGCTACTGGGATTGACCGGTGATCAGGTATTGCCGCGCGAGGTGTACGAAAAGATCAAAGCGGAAACACTTCGTAAAGTGCGGGGGACGGTGCAGGCGGATATTTTAAAAGAAGATCAGGCTCAAAACACCTGCATTTTTTCTACAGAATTCTCCCTGCGGCTTATGGGCGACGTACAACAATATTTCATCGATCATGGTGTCAGGAATTTTTATTCCGTCTCCATTTCCGGCTACCATATCGCAGAGGCCGGTGCCAATCCGATTTCCCAACTTGCCTTTACCCTGGCCAATGGTTTCACCTTCGTGGAATATTACGTTTCCCGAGGCATGGATATCAATAAATTCGCCCCAAACCTATCCTTCTTTTTCTCAAACGGTGTGGATCCTGAATACGCCGTCATCGGCCGAGTAGCCAGAAGGATCTGGGCCAAGGCCATGAAAAATAAATATGGCGCGGATACACGGTCTCAAATGCTAAAATATCATATCCAGACCTCAGGGCGGTCACTGCATGCGCAGGAAATAGATTTTAATGACATCAGAACTACTTTACAAGCGCTATACGCGATATATGATAATTGTAATTCACTGCACACTAACGCTTACGATGAGGCCATCACCACGCCCACCGAAGACTCAGTCAGAAGAGCCATGGCCATTCAACTGATCATCAATAAGGAATTGGGACTGGCAAAAAATGAGAATCCTTTGCAAGGGAGCTTCATCATCGAAACGTTAACCGACCTGGTTGAAGAGGCAGTACTCATGGAATTTGACCGCATCACAGAACGCGGCGGCGTGCTTGGCGCTATGGAAACTATGTATCAACGAAGTAAAATCCAGGAAGAAAGTTTATACTACGAAACACTCAAACACACCGGCGAATACCCTATTATAGGTGTGAATACTTTCCTTTCCTCCAAAGGTTCTCCCACTATTATTCCAAAAGAGGTAATCCGGGCTACTAAAGATGAAAAGGAATTTCAAATCAGCATGTTGGCAGCACTGCACAAAAGAAATGAAAAAAAATCCGGGGAATTATTAAATGAAATGCAGAAAGCTGCCATATTAAATGAAAATTTGTTCACCGCCTTAATGGAGGTCACCAAATATTGCTCACTGGGACAAATAACCAATGCTTTGTTTGAAGTGGGTGGGCAATATCGCAGAAATATGTAAAACACTTAAAAAATCTATATGAAAAACAGCACCAGGTATATCTCAGACCATCTTTATGAAGCTACCAATGACAATGGAGACAGCATACAAATAGATATGAGGGAAAAGGATGAAAAAAAAGGGTTTTCTCCCATGGAATTAGTATTGTCAGCCGTCTCAGGTTGTGCGGTGGTCGATATTGTTTCCATGCTTAAAAAAAAGAGAAAAACTGTTAAAGACATTGTTGTGGAGACCGAAGGGTGGAGAAATGAAGATTACCCGAAAAAGTTTAATAAAATTCACTCCAGGTATATTCTGACTTCCCCTGACACCAATGAAGAAGAACTGGCTAAAGTAGCCAAATTAACCCTGGACAAATATTGCTCCGTGGCCTCCTCTTTAAACGTAAAGATCGATTTTTCAGTAGCGGTAATAAACGGGTGATTGTTCGCTCCGGGCTTTTAGTTTTTGCCATATAAATCATCCTGATTTTATCCAGACAACATAAGCGCCTATAACACAGTTTCCAAAGGTAGCTGCAATAAGGTTGGACCGAGGGAATAGGGGGCGATTTCGTAACTGTTATAATAGAGTAGTAGTTTACCCTGACTTATTCCAAAATTGTCAGATATTTTAAATTTCCCCTCCTCAAAAAAATACCCGGCCTCACTAAGGTCTTCATCATCAGCCAGCTCTTTGGTCTTTCTGAATGCTTCTTCGGCCAACAACTCCAATTTCCCGGTATCTTTAACCAGTGCTTTCAAAGTAATCTCTTCTCCCGTTCTGCTATCAAAGTTCAAAAAACTGGTAAATTGATTGGGGTGGGCTCCTCCCATATATGAATTTTCGTTGACCTGTAGTGACAGATAATTGTCATCATTGTTAATGACTTCAACATCGATTTCAATCGACCAGGCCGGCACCTGTTGTTGCATGGCTTCCTTAAAATCCGCAAAATCTGCCAGAAACATTTCACAGGCCTTGTCAATACTTTTGAGCTTCCCTTCCGGATTTAAAGAACTTGTCAGAATCGCTTTTTTTATCTCTTTATTCAACCTTTCCTTATTTAAAGTTGCCGGCACACCTGTTATTTCAGGGAAGTTGATGATTATTTTAGCACAATGTTCAGGGGATTCACGACAAGCAGGATCTTCATCCCGAATACTTTTTGCGGTATAAGCCACGGCACCGGCAACCTCTTTATCTACAATTTTTTCGTCGTTGTTCTTATTACTGTTATCTGAGCAAGAAAAAGAAACTACCGAAATAATCAAAATTGAAAAAATTGCTACGCGTCTCATATCTGTTTAATTGGGTCAATTTTTAAGAAATAAATGATAGGTTTAAAGTAAATTTAGTACTGATTAAAATCCAATAATTGGTTAAACTTAATTTAACATGCTTTTAGATATTACCACCCCGGCACTTTTATTTCCGGCTATAACCCTTTTGCTTCTGGCCTATACAAACCGGTTTCTGGCCATTGCCATGCTTATCAGGAATCTACACAAACAACATCTTAACGACAGGGATCACACGATCATTATTCATCAAATCAAAAATCTGAGAAGCAGGCTGAATATGATACGATATATGCAGGCCTTTGGCATCCTTAGTTTTTTCCTGGTGGTATTATGCATGTTTTTGTTATTCAGAGAATTTCCTGTTATGGCCAGCTACACTTTTGGGGGAAGCCTGATAGCCTTGCTTATTTCCCTTGGGATTTCCCTGGTAGAAACCCAAATTTCCACGCGGGCACTTAATATGGAATTAAGTGATATGGAGGAAAATTAAAAAAGCCTTATCAATACTTAAATTGATAAGGCCATATTACCTGCATTTAAATTATCACTACTTCTCATTTTCCAACCCAACTTCACATTTTAAATCAGGTACTTCCCAACAATATCACGCCTCTTATCGCAATAAAATCATTTTGAGGTTTTAATTCCCCTTCATCATTTACATTCAAAACGTGCTAACCCGGTTGCTCAATCCATTTTTAATTATCAAGGTGAAGTTTTTTGTAAAAGTGTTTTTCATAGGAAGTTCAGCTAAAGTAAATCTTTACCAATTGCCAAGCATTAAAATCAGATTAGTGGACGTCAGCGCTTCGCCATCGCGAAATGCCTCCTCAATTTCATCCACTGACTGTTTATTCATATCAACTTTTAGCTTAAAGTTGACATTACTAAATTCTTTCTCAGCGTTGGCATTCAAATTAAAGCTGACATTTACAAAATCAGTTTTATCATATTTTTTCGGCTGGTACACCGTGTAATCCACCTGACCATCTTCACCCACAACGCGCTGGCATTCATCCCAGATGTTGATGCTTTTACCATAATAATATAGTTCAAGACTTTTGATAAATGTTTTTTCTCCTTCCTCTGCCAAAATAATCGGTGTGACCGGATTTACGTCATCTTCCTTGCAGGAAGAAAAGGTCAGTACCATAAGAACTGGTAAGCCAAATAGCAATAGCTGTTTCATCACTTTCATGTTTTCAAATTTTACTTTATTTCTTTCCTATCATTATTGGTCAATCAATACAACTGTAATTCTGTTTGATAATCAATCCGTTAAAAACCGAGGAATCTATCTCCAAAAAGTGATGCGGAAATAACCATAACTGATAAATCTCATACACAAACTATATGTAAAAAAGAGCCTACCTCTCTGGTTGTTAACAGGGTCTTTAGCTGGTAATCAACACTGATTTTATTATATTAAATCTTCCATAATTTATATCAAAGTTAATTGTATGTCCTGCCCAATTCAATAGAGTAAATGCTTAATACAAAAATTAAGTATTTCAATTAGTAATATAATATTTGCGAATTACCGCCTTGGTAAAAGCACGTAGCTTATGTAGGATTTTCCTACCGGCAGTTGGTGAATAGGAGAACGATAAATAAAAAAAGCCCCGATCATAAAACATGATCGAGGCTGAAAACAATATGACTAGCCGGTATAATACTGCGTAATTATGCAAACAATATCCTTTATAATAGATAGTGAAATGCTGTTTCTACTTAGTAGTCCAATGTCATTAGAGCGTAATCAATTCATTTTTAATGGCGTATTTAACCAGGTCTGCCGTACTTTTGGCATTGATCTTTTTCATAATGTGATTTCTATGAGCATCTACGGTTCTTACGCTAATAAACAACTTGTCGGCCACTTCCCGGTTACTCTTGCCTTCAGATATTAATTTCAGGACTTCCAACTCCCTTTTACTAACCGTATCTTTATTTTTGCCGGCAGGCTTATTACCTGTTTTTGATTGCACATAAAAATCCTGAAAAACAATCTTGGTCACCTGATGATTAAAAAACAGCTCCCCCTGGTAAACAGTCCTTATAGCATCCACAAGGACGGATTTTGGGGAGTCTTTTGGAAGATACCCTGACGCTCCCGAATTAATTCCATGCGCAATTAAATCACTATTAACTTCCATTGACAATAAAATGATTTTTATGCGCGGATCGACCTGGTTAATGATCTTAGCAGTATCAATGCCAGTCAACCCGGGCATCATCACATCCATAACCACAACATCAATATTGGCAGACGTTATGGTCTCGATGACCTCTTCACCATTTGATACGACACTTACGGTGTCAATATCTTCAACATTACTCAACATAGCGACAATACCTTCTCTCACCAACAAATGGTCATCTGCCACTAAAACATTAATTCTTTCCATAATTATTTTTTTTTAATTCCAACAATAACTATTGTATAGAATACTATAGCTGGACTGTAAACTTACTAATGAATTTATGTTGTAATTCAAGCAAATTCAATAGAGTAAATCCTTAAAAAATAAAATAGGTAATGCAACTAAATCAATGTTATCCAGTAGGTTATACAACTAAGAAAGAATATGCAAAATGCTTAGTCCAATTCGATAATGTCGTTTTTGATAGCGTATTTTACCAATTCGGCGGTATTATTAAGTTCCAGTTTTTGCATTATATGATTGCGATGCGCATCTACCGTTCTAACACTTATAAACAGCTTTTCCGCAATCTGACTGTTACTGTATCCCGAGGCTATCAATTGAAGTACTTCGACCTCCCGGTTGCTGATTTTCCCGGAGCTGTAGGTCTTTTTTACTTTATCACTGCCTACCGATTTTTCATAGAACTGGTTGAAAATCAGCTCCGAAACCTTGCTATGAAAATATTTATCTCCTTTATAAACTGATCTTATCGCATTAATCAACACAACCTTGTTAGAATCTTTCGGAATATATCCGGAAGAACCGACCTTTATGGCCTCCGATATAAAATCTTCTTTTACCTCCATAGAGAGAAAAATGATTTTTGCATCCGGATGCTTCTCCTTTATCATCTTTGCGGCTTCGAGCCCATTAAATTTTGGCATCATGATGTCCATGATAATTACATCCGGCTGTAACTCATCATTTTTACAAATTGCTTCCTCCCCATCTACTGCTTCGCCAATAATCAGGATATCACTTTCATTTTTCAACATGGCAACGATGCCATCCCGGATCAGGGCATGATCGTCGACAATAAGGACTCTTATTTGGTTCATAGGCATTAATCATTTGACTCAAATGGAACATCTACTTTAATATAGGTGCCTGAGTTTTCCGCTGTTTCTATATAAAAAAATCCATTCACAAGGGTGGCCCGCTCTCTCATATTACTAAGACCGTTACTCCCCTTTCGAATATTCCCGTTTATATCGAACCCTTTGCCATTATCGGCAATGATTAAGGAAATATTCTTTTCATCCTGGAAGAACTGCACTTTCGCCTGACTTGCCCCGGAATGTTTGACAATGTTATTCATAGCTTCCTGCAAAATCCGGTAAATCGCCAGAAGAATATTTTCGTTGGCTCTTATTTTCGGACCTTTGTGATCAAACAAAATTTTGATATTGCTGATTTTCGCAGTTTGGTTGCACAACATCTCAATCGCATCCTCTATTCCCATCTTTTTAAGCACGATGGGCGCCAGGTTATTAGAGGTTCTCCTTACCTCCTCTATGGTCATTGACAAAATTTTATCGATCTCCTCAATTTTTTCCTCCAATTCAGCTTTTTCAACTTGCTTAAAATCAAGGTTTAAAACCCGTTGCTTAATAGCAATCAACATTTGTCCAATCCCATCGTGAATTTCCATAGCAATTCTCTTCCTTTCCATTTCCTGCCCCTCATACCTGGCCTCCTGTGCTTTTCTTCTTTGAGAAATATCTGATATTTCAGCTAAAAAAACCGGAGGTGTTTCTGATCTTAAATACTGCAACCTGGCCTCTACGGGATAGTCTGATCCGTCTTTCCGGCGGTTTACGCCTTCAAATACAATTCCCTCCTCCTCTCCGGATTTCAGAAGTGATATCCATTCAGCCATTTTATCCCGGTCGATGCCAATCTGTATATCCACAGGGGTCAGTTGTTTTAATTCCTCAAGGCTATAACCGAGATTTTGTAAGGCGCTTTTGCTGGCCTGTATGAAAGACAGGGTATCTTCCTTAAAAATGTACAACTCGTTTAATGAACTATCCAGTATTCGCCCAAAACGCTGTGCCACCTCCTCGGCCTGTTTCCGATCGGTAATGTCCTGTACCCAACCAATCAATTGTGCCGGCACGCCGTCACTACCTAATATTACTTTTACAATCAAGTCAACAATGCGTACCAACCCATCAGGCAAAACTATTCTGTGCTCCAGCTCAAAGCCTTCCTTTTTAACAATAGACCGATTGATTGTCTTTTTCAATAATTTCCGGTCTTCGGAAAAACTGAGTCTCAGGTAAGAAGCAATGGATGTGGGAATTTCTCCGGGTTGATAACCAAAAATTCTAAACAATTGATCAGACCATATTACCTTGTTTTCGGAAATGGTCCATTTGAAACTGCCAAGACGCACTATCTTTTGCGTTTCCAGCAGCATATTTTGGCTATCTTCCAGCTCCATTTGTGCCAGTTTTCTTTTGGTAATGTCCTGCATTAAACCGCCGTAGCTTTTAATACCGCCACTTTTGTCCGGAATGGCAAATCCTCTGCCACTTAACCAGCGTATCCCCTTATCTTTAGTAATGATTCTGAATTCAATTTCAAACTGTCCGGGTTTTTCACTATTCAACAGTTTTATCATGTATTCTTCCACATATTCCTGTTCATCCGGGTGCACATTTTCAAGGAACGAAAACGGATCATCATACAAGTTGGCTATGGTCAAACCCCAAAACTTTTCGCAAGACGAACTAATGTATTGCAGTTTGTTGGTGCCGGCTTCTATCATCCACACAACCGCATTGATATTTTCCTCCAGCTGGTGAAGCCGCATCTCACTTTCAAATCTGGCTGCTTCAGCCAATTTAAGGGTTGTTATGTCATTGATTGCAATTCCAATAATCTGGTAATCAGGGCTTTTAAGGGGGTAAAAACTAATCAGAAAATGCCGTATTTTATTTTCAGATACCGGCGTTCTTCCTTTAATCTCAAAGTTGAAAATGGGCCTGCCCGATTTAATAACTCTTCTTAAAAAAGTTTCCGATTTACGCGCAATTTCAGGGACAACATCTTTAAACCGTTTTCCAACGTTATCAGATTGTGGCAATCCGGTTAATTGGCTAAGCACTTTATTGGCGGAAATGATGTAAAAATCATGATCGAGCACTGTAAACGCCACAGGAACCGTTTTGTAAACGGTATCCAATAATATCCATGGTTTTTCTCTCCCTTTTCCTTTTAGTTGTGTTGCGTATCCGGGTTCCATGCTGGCGGTAGTCACTTTTAGAATACCTGAAACCACCACCGGCTTACCATTTTTATCGGTTTTGGTAACTTTACCTTTATCTGAAACCCACACCCAGATCCCATTCTTGTGCCTTACCCGATATTCACTTGAATAAACCGGGGTGGAACCATCGATATGGGCTTTAAGGCTGTCCAGCATCTCAGGTTTATCGTCCAGGTGGATAATTTTTTTGATTTGTTCAAAATCAAACTCGTATTGTTCCACATCATAGCCAAGGGCACCTGTCAGGCCATTACCGAATTTAACTACGTTCTCAGCTATGCGCCATTCCCAGGTAACCAGTTCAGCAACGCTTAAGATCTCATTAAGGCGATCATGGCTTTCTTGTAAAGCATTTTCCGAAATGACCTCTCTCTGGTGCACCTTTGCCCCGTCGAGCGCTTTCCTGACTGCGTGCGGCAACCTGGAGAGTTTATCCTTCAACACATAATCCGCAATTTCTCCATTGAAAATTTCCCTGGCCCTGACCTCTTCCGCCTCGCCGGACACTACGATAAAAGGTGTATTAGGTATTTTAAGATCGGCAATTTCAAGCGTATCTGTATCTGACGACCTAAATTCCAGCATATCAAAATCTGCTAAAATTAAATCAGGTCTAAAGGTCTTTAAAGCTTGTTGAAATTCTTTTTTGGTTTTAACCCGTTTTGAGTCAAAAGCAAACTTTCCCTTTTTCAGTGCGCTTTCAATTAATTCCGCATCAGCTGTAATATCTTCTAATATGAGAATATTCAGATCTTCCATAGCCTACCAAATTTTCCATATAAAACCCGCACCCAAAATGAGGGTTTAGCTAGTCTGCACAGCGTCAATAGCTACATCCTGCTTAATCAAATTTATTGATTTTTGATATTGCAACAAATTAATAATGATGTCTCCGCCTTATTGCTCGTTCAGATTGCGTTAATACTCGTTGAATTAACAATAAATTAGTCCAAAAAGCAATGATTTTCGTCATTTTACTTTGAATTTTGTCACTTAAAACGTGTTTTAGGCATCTTTTTCTGAAAAACCCACCTTAAAATTCAAAAAATTACCAATTTTTTCTCTTTAAAATAAACCATATCCACACCTATCTGATAATCAGAAACTTACAACACCCACTTTACTTACTTCTCTTAACATACGGCCAAAGAATAATTCATGCATAAGGGTTTTACTTAATTCCTTATTTAAAAGTATACTCTATTGAAATGGGCTAACGGTAAATCTATATTTGAAGATAATTTTCAGGCATCTGAGGCGGGAAAGAACCGCTTCGGCCTGTCTATTATTTTAGGGTCGCCAATCGACTCACTTATTTACCAGCTAACAATAAGTTTCTCTTAAAGTTATAATGAAGTATTTATTCAAAAATATTATTAACTCGGGAATCCAACACGACTTTCCTGCTTATATTAAAAGGAGAGTACAACCTACCAATATTATGGCACTGATACTTCTGTTTGCAGCTGCCATACCTTATTTTGTTATTTCTTTAATTTACCTGCCGAAGATCACCGCTGCCATACCTGGCCTGGGTATAGTAGTCTGTATTAGTGTGATTATTTTAAATCGTGTTGGCAGGATCAATCTTTCCAGGTTTCTATTGGCGATATTTGCTATACTTACAGCTTCCAGTTACAATTTTCTCCTTACCGCGCCTGGCGAACCACCCCTATCAGGCGTGCTCTTGTTGCAATTCTCGTTTTCACTGGTGGCGTTTGTTCTCTATGATATAAAGGAAAAGGGTTTCCTGACATTTATGGCCGCACTATGTCTACTTTTAGTCACCGGATACCCGCTATTTCAGGGCTTCATAACCCTGGAAGCAGACACGTCTGTATTCAGACACGGTTGGGTAGGCTTAATTACCCGTATTTTTTCTGTTTCCAATGCATTCGGATGTATGTATGGCTTAACTTACATAAATATCCAATCTGAAAACAGGCTAGACAGGTTTTTTGCACTTAACAGCGACTTGTTTGTCATCGGGAATTTTAAGGGCTACTTCACAACAGTCAACCCGGCCTGGAGCGACTTGTTAGGCTATAGCCCGGCAGAATTAACCAGCAAACCTTTTATAGAATTTGTTCACCCGGATGACCACAAACTTTCATTTGACCAGGTAGGTCGTCTTTCCAGCGGGAAAAGTGTCTCCAAGCTAAATGTGAGATTTATTTCCAAAGATGGAAAATGTAAAAGCATCCAGTGGAATCTGTTTCCCGATTTGGTAGATGGGCAGATTTATGCCTCGGGACGGGATATTACCGCGCAGTTAAAGGCGGAAGAAATGTTAAGGATTAATCAAAGGGCATTAAATTCCACCAGCACCGGCGTGGTAATCACTGATGCTTCCCAGCCTGACAATCCCATAATTTATTGCAACCCCGCCACACAATTAATCACCCGCTACACACCATCGGAAATGATTGGCAAAAACTGCCGCATACTGCAGGGCGAGGACAGGGATCAAAAGGGATTGGAAAAACTCAGGAAAGCCATCAAGGATCAGCGGGAATGCAAGGTAATTATCAAAAACTATCGCAAGGATGGCACCATGTTCTGGAATGAACTATCTATTTCACCGGTCTATAATGCCAAGGACCAGGTCACTCACTTTGTGGGATTCCAGAACGACATAACCGCTCAGGTCGAAGCAGAGGAAGCGTTGAAAAGCTCGAGAAAAAAACTTGAAACCATGAATGAAGAGCTAAAGGACTTTGCCCATATTGTTTCCCATGACTTAAAGGCCCCGCTTAGGGCCATCAGTTCATTATCGCAATGGATTGTTCAGGATTATGGTGAACAACTGGATGATGATGGAAAAAAACAGTTCGACCTGTTATCCGGACGTGTGAAAAAGATGGAGAATTTAATCGACGGTATCCTGCAATATTCAAGGGCCAGTAATGGGGAAGATGAAAGAGAAGATGTCGACCTTAAGCTAATAGTACAGGAGGTGGCGGATATGCTTTCGCCCCCAAAACACATTGAAGTAAAAATTCAGGACGTCTTACCCACGTTGAACCTTGCAAAAACCAGGATTCAGCAAGTGTTTCAGAACATTATGAGCAATGCCATCAAATACAATGATAAGGAAAGGGGCCTCATTACCATAGACTGTAAAAAAGAAGAAAATGAATGGATATTTAGCATCGCTGATAACGGCCCGGGAATAGAGCAAAAACATTTTGATAAGGTATTCCAAATATTCCAAACACTGGATGTCAAGGAATCCTATGAAAGTACAGGCATTGGATTGACCATTGTTAAAAAAACTATTGAGTTGCACGGCGGAAAAATCTGGCTGGAATCAGAAATGGGTAAAGGAACCACTTTTTACTTTTCGATTCCCGTACAATCGTCAACCAGCAATAATTATGAATTAAAGTACCAACTATGAAAACACAACAAAGAATATGGACGGCAGACGCAGGTTGGAATATCTCTTTGGAACCTGATCTACAGGAAGCCCAACTGGTGTTTGTATTTGGGGGGCGGAAAGCGTTGGAAGAGGAGCAAAGATTCCTTGAACTGAAAGCATTTTATCCCGACGCCGATATTGTCATGAGCTCTACCTCAGGAGAAATATTTGATACCCAGGTGCATGATAACTCTGTCGCCGTCACTGCGGTAGCTTTTGAAAAAACACAATTTAAAATCTCAGAGGTCAATATTGCGGATTCTAAAAATGGATTTAAGGCCGGTGAACAGCTCGCCTCCCAGTTGGACAAAGAGAATTTGGTCAATGTATTTATACTTTCAGATGGTCAGCTCGTTAATGGCAGTGAATTAATAAAAGGTGTATATCAGCAACTCGGTAATAAAATTGTGGTCACCGGCGGGTTGGCCGGCGACGGTGCAGATTTTCAAAAAACCCTGGTAGGATACAATCAGCCACCCAAATCGGGAAACATCATTGCCATCGGGTTTTACGGACACGATCTAAAAATCGGTCACGGATGTATCGGCGGATGGGACTCATTTGGACCGGAGCGCATCATCACCAGATCGGAAGGTAACGTATTGTTTGAATTGGATGGAAAATCAGCCCTGGATTTATACAAAGGATATCTTGGCGACCAGGCCAGCGAGCTTCCCGGATCCGCCCTGCTATTCCCGCTAAGCATAAAGGCGGAGGGTTCCAGCAATTCGCTTGTACGAACCATCCTTTCCATCAACGAAGATGATAAAAGTATGACTTTCGCCGGAGATGTACCTGAAGGATACCGGGCGAGACTAATGATGGCTAATTTCGAAAGGTTAATAGATGGCGCTACAGATGCAGCCAGAAACTCCAATTATCAAATCAGCCGGAAAAATCCGGAGCTGGCCATATTAATAAGTTGTGTTGGCAGAAAATTAGTATTAAATCAAAGAATTGAGGAAGAGGTTGAGGCTGTCCGAGAGGTATTGGGAGATAAAACTACACTGGCCGGTTTTTATTCCTACGGAGAGATCTCCCCATTTCTCGACGAGGTCAAATGTGAGTTACATAACCAAACCATGACTATTACCACTTTTTCGGAAGTATGACCTCCTATCATAAAATATTGCAACGTCAGGTCAACAAATATTTAAAAAATGATTTGAAAACATGTCCGGAGTTAGGTGAGTTTCTTCAGGCCGTTAGCAGTACCTATGAACATTATGAAAAAGACAGGCAGCTATTGGAAAGGTCGATGAATCTGAGTTCAAAAGAACTTTATTGCACCAACGAAAAACTCAGAAAAGATCACCAAAAACAGAAAGTAGTTTTGGACAAACTAAAGGAATCCATTTCGGAATTGAACATAGAGGAAAACCCATACCGGACCAATGGTGTGGATGAAAATGACTTAGTGGCCATGGTAGATTTGCTACAGGAAAAAATCCATATGACCAAGGAATTTGAGGAAGAGCTGAGGGTTTCCGGGTTAAAATTCCAGGCAATAGTTGAAAATACTGCTGATATTATCTGGTCTGTGGATGAACACTTTCGACTGAGTATTTTCAATTCTTTTTACAGGAAAAATACCATCGCCAAGCACAATATTGACCCAGTGCTGGGAGATAAATTAAGCAATATCATCCCGCCAAAAAAATACAAGGAGTTGGAAGATTTGTTAAAAAGAGCCATTAAAGGCGAAAGGTTCATCATTGAAGAAGTACACAATAATAATAGTCAACCGCTTTATCTCGAGACTTCATTTAATCCAATACGCGACGAACATAAAATTACTGGGATCTCAGTCTTTTCAAGAGACATCACGTTCAGAAAAGAAGACGAAAAGCGCAAAAATGAATTATTGCGGGAATTACAATCGGCCAATGAAGAATTAGAGCAAATCGCCTACATTACATCACACGATCTCAAAACGCCTTTGAGATCTATAGGATCAATAGCCTCCTGGATAAAATCAGACTACCAACATCTTTTCGATGATTTAAGCAAGGAGCAAATCGATATTCTTATCAGCCGGGTCGATAGGTTATATAACCTGATCGATGGTATTTCGCTGTATATGAGCTTGAGTTCTGTGGACGAGGAAGAAAGAGAGATAGTAGACTTTGGCCAAATTATTTCGAAAGTCATTAAAACACTCAATGTGCCGGACCATATTTCTATTGAAACTGTTAAATCCTTGCCCAAAACTGCAGGCATCAAAACTCATATCTACCTGGTATTTGAACAGTTGATAAAAAACGCCATTCTTTTTATGGATAAAAAGCAAGGACGAATCTCCATAGATTTCAGGCAAAAAGAGCGTGATCTCGAATTTATCGTTGCGGACAATGGGCCCGGAATTGACCAAAAGTATTATAAAAAGATCTTTAAAATATTTCAAACACTAAAAGCACGGGACCAGATGGAAACGAACGGGATTGGCCTTGCCATCGCTAAAAAAATTGTGAAAATGACTGGAGGAGATATCAACATTGAATCTACCCCGGGCGAAGGTTCTACCTTCACTTTCAATTTTAATTACTGAATTAAAAATACACTAGCATGATATTAAACAAACCAATTTTGCTAATCGAAGATGATCTTGTGGATCAGATGACGGTTAAAAGAGCTTTTAAGGAATTAAAAGTTATCAACGAATTACAGATAGCCAACGATGGTGAAGAGGCGCTGGAAATATTGAGAGATGATTCAAAAGATATCCCAGGAATCATTTTGCTAGATCTTAATATGCCAAAAATGAACGGGATAGAGTTTTTGCAGGAGGTCAAAAAAGATCAGAGTTTCAAAACCATTCCTGTGATTGTCCTCACGACCTCAAAACATGAAAAAGACAAGGTGGAGACCTTTAATCTCGGCGTGTCGGGATATATGGTAAAGCCGGTAGATTATGAACAGTTTTTGGAAATAATGAAATCAATCAGAGAATACTGGTCTTTTAGTGAAACCATATAAATAGCTGCTATGAAAGGTAATTCAAGAATATTGCTTATTGAGGACGATCCTGTCGATCAGATGGCTTTCGAAAGGTTTGTTAAAATGGAAGAGCTGAATTTTGAATACGACATTGCCGACTCTGTGCACCAGGCTAGCGAAAAACTATCAGCTAATGAATATGACGTCATTATCACCGACTATATGTTAGGTGATGGTAATGCTTTTGATATTCTCAATTTGGGCCATAGGATCCCCTTAATATTTACTTCAGGTGTGGGCGATGAGGAAATTATTGTGAAAGCCATGAAGAAAGGGGCCTCCGATTACCTTATCAAAGATACGTCAAGAAATTATTTAAAGGTTTTGCCGCTGACCATCGACAAAACTATCAGGAGAAGTTTGGCGGAGAAAAGATTGTTGGCCGTAGAGGAAGAATTGAAACAGCTTTCAATCGTTGCCAGCCAAACCAGTAATGCTGTGATTATCTTTGACAGCGAGTTAAAAATTGAGTGGGTCAATGAGGCCTTTTGCAAAATGACCGGTTACAGTTTCCTCGAAACAAAAGGTTCGTCCGGAGAAATACTTAGAAAAGATGCCAATAATATTTTTAAAGCCAACGCTGTCATGGAACAGGTGATCAAAGGCAAAAAATCTTATACCTATGAAAACCTGAACCTTACCAAAGACGGTGTTGAGTATTGGGCATTAACAACGTTAACGCCTATCATTGATGTCAGTGGAGATATTCATAAAATAATTGCCATCGAGTCAGATATTACTACCAATAAAAAAGTAGAGCAGGAACTGATCATCGCCAAAGAGAAGGCTGAGGAATCAACCAGGATCAAGGAAGAGTTCCTGGCCAATATGAGTCATGAGATCCGTACGCCGCTTAACGGGATCAAAGGATTTACCGATTTGCTTGTAAAAAACGAACATTACCCTGAGCAGAAAAAGTACCTGGAGGCTATTCAATTCTCCACCAAAAACCTTTTGATCATCATCAATGATATATTGGATTTCTCAAAAATCGAGGCCGGCAAGATGGAATTGGAGCAAACTGAATTTTACTTCAGAGATCTGATAGAATCTATTTTCAACTCTTTTGTTTTCCAGGTGAAGGAAAAAGGCCTTGAAATCAGTAAAAAAATTGAAGAAAAAATACCGGAGACCCTGGTAGGCGATCCGGTAAGGATCAATCAGGTAATTACCAATTTAATGAGCAACGCTTTAAAGTTTACAGAAAATGGATCTATTGAACTGACTGTAGAGGAAATTTCAAGAAAGGGCGATAAAATCAACTTACTTTTCAAGGTCAAAGACTCTGGTATTGGCATTCCAAAGGATAAGCTGGACTATATATTCACCAGTTTTTCCCAGGCCTCGTCAAGTACCACCAGGAAGTATGGTGGAACCGGACTTGGGTTAGCCATTGTCAAAAATATTGTGAACCTGTTTAAGGGGCAGATCCGGGTGGAAAGTACTGAAGGAGTCGGTTCTGTCTTCATATTTGACCTCCATCTCGAAATAGCAAAAGATCAAAATATTCTTAAAGAAATTGAAAAACCTGACCAAAAAATCGATATCAGTGGTATTAAAATTTTAGTCGCTGAGGATTACCCCATGAATCAGTTATTAATTAATGAGACACTATCCTCATGGGAGGTTGAGGCCGAGATCGTGGAAAACGGGAAGCTGGCCTTTGAGAAGGTGCAGGAAAACGAGTATGATCTCGTTTTGATGGATGTTAATATGCCGGAAATGGGAGGGCTTGAAGCCTCCAGATTAATCAGGGATCAATTGGATGAGCCCAAAAAGAGTATTCCCATCATTGCCATGACTGCTGGCGCACTAAAAGGAGATAAGGAAAAGTGTATCGATGCAGGCATGAACGATTACGTGTCAAAGCCATTTGATCAGGATGAACTCTTTCTAAAAATTGCCAATTTTTTTAGTCTTAGAAAAAAAGAATTGGCCAAGATGAATCAAGAAAATTAAACTTTTAATTCAACAAGTTATGCACGGAATAATTTTTAATCAACTTTTTAAATTCGTCAGAGAGAACCACGGCTTTGAGGCCATGGATGAAATCATGAAAGAAGCAGGTTTGAACGGAAAGTTCTACGATGCCACCAAAAGCCACGCTGATCAGGATATTTTCGCAATTGTCGAAGCCGCCTGTAAAAAGCTAAATGCAAGCAAAGACGATGTGCTGGAGGCATTCGGGGAATTCCTGGTACCTGCTTTAATGAAAACCTTTTTCTCCTATTTGTTGCCTAGCTGGCGGACCATCGATCTGCTATCGCATATTGAAAACACGATGCACAAAACCGCAAGGATATCACAACCGGGAGCCTTACCACCTCAATTAGACGTACAAAGGATTAATCAAAATGAGGTAAATATCAAGTATTATTCAAAAAGAAAAATGCACAGCCTGGGGATAGGATTGATAAAAGGTATCGCCAGCCATTATCAAGAAGATTCCAAATTGAAAATTGATGTAAGTGATATAGATGATGGCAAATTAATCCATGTGGCCGTCGCTGATTAAATGTCAATATAGTCAGCTCAATCCGGGTTATACTTTAATTGGATCACTGTATTAATGATCCGGGCTATTTTCTGCCCAAAAAACATATCTTTTGTCGCAAATTCAAATGCGCCAAATCTCAGTAAATTGATGATTTCCATATGGTCCTCGTGATCAATCAAAAACACGAGGCAAGCCTTTGGTACGCGGGCTTTTATTTCCAAAATCATATAGGGTATTTCCGGGTCGTTTAATGCTGCATCAATCAGAATAATGTCAGGTTGATGATCTAGTTCCTGCATCAGGTGTTCCCTGTTCACCATTGAAACGATATCATTAATGCCACATTCCTGCAGATTCATTCGCAAATTAAGATTCCCGAGAAATGAATCGGCCAGTAGGTAAACAACCGGGTCAGTATCACTATTGTTTATTGATTCCATATAACTTTTATGTTTAGTTACAGGTTAACCATTTAAATGCCAGGATGCGCCCCTACTGATTATCAACACTTTAGATTAATTTTCCTGGTATCTTCTTCCCAACGAGGGAATAATTTCCAATTGATAGAAAAAACCGCAGGCCAGAAAACCTGCGGTCAATCATATAGCAACTGAAGTGGTGTAATTGAAAATATCTTTTATACTTACAGTTATCTGCTGTAAATTTTACTGGTATTTCTATAACCTGAATTGTCTTTGTACCAATCCGGATAACTACCTCCACCGGAAGAGGCCCAGTTAATGAAAAAGTTGTACCCTTCATTGATGGGTCTTCGTTCTATAGGATACCTGAACTCGTGAATTATATCAATGGCAAACGGTACATTATTGCTCGTTTTGTAGTATTGATCTTCTGCGGCATTGGTAGCATCGCTTAAAGTACCAAAGTAAGACTCATCTACCAGGTCGGTCGGTGTTTTGTCCTTCAGGTGTAATTCCTTTCCTCTTTCACCGTCAATGAAGATAAACGGGTTGAAGGGTGCGGTACCTAGCAGTTCAGGTGCAATGGGATTTACAAAAGAAATATTGATGACAATGTCTTCTCCTTCCGACAATGGAAATTCCGGTTCGGTATTAATAAACTGCCCTCCTACATGGGGCAATTCGTTAAAGGCATTATCAAAGACAATCACTACTGAATTTGACTGCCCGGCTTCCAATCCTTTTGCATCCAGTGTAACAATATTTTCATGTAGACTTTGACCGGTCACATTCTCTATCAGCGCCGGGCTTATTGGCATTTCAAAGCCAAACCCATTCCTAAATGAAGCGCCGATGGCCTTTACATTAAATCTTGCTTCCAGTTCAACAATTTCATTGGCGGCATTCTGAATAGCGGTAAACCGGTAGTTGACCACCAGATCATTATAGTCAAAGTCCCCTTTTGCGGGCCACAAATCCTCAAACGCCAGCGAGCCCCAGCCATATTTACTGGGTGTAAAGTTTTCCGCTGCCCGTTCAGGATCATCCGGGAAATCATCGAGCGGATCATTAATACCGTCACCATCTGAATCCGTATCATCCAACTCGTCAAGCGTACAGGGCAATGAGCCCAAATCATTGATAGTATGGTTATAGGTCTGTACTACCTGCCATGCGCCGTCAAACTTGTCCATTTCGATCAATTGAGAATTACCGTCGTTGGTTGCTAAATATAACCGATCATTTCGGTCGATAGCCATAGAGGTGGGCTGGAAAGGCAAACCTTCGGCGCTAATCCTGGTTGCCTGTGCGCTGTTTCCATCACCGGCAATTTCCAGGCGGTATAATCCCGAAAATGTGCACATGAAAATCGTGCCATCCAAAGAAATAGCCACATCTCCTCCGCCGACAGGACTTTGAATACCGGATATCTGGACATTTGAAATTACCTGGTTATTAAGCGGATTGACAATGTACATCCTTTCATTTTTAGCAATGTATAAAAGTCCGTCGGCATTGTTATATTCCATGCGGGGATAGCTTCCATTAAATGGATTACCTTGTGAGACGACATGAAAGGTGCCATTGTCAATATCATAATAGCGTAAAGTCGTGCCTGTATTGTAATAGGTTTTTCTGTTGGCTCGGTCCACGGCACAGGCGATAGATCCCCCACCTTCCAAATTGGGCAAGACCGTCTCTTCGTAATTGCCGCTTTCATTATCGATCGTATAAAAGCCTCCCTGGTTGTTGACCGCATACAGCACCTCTGTACACCCTGTCTGGGTTTTAAATTGACGCGATGTCCTGCTACCGGGACCGGTGTAAGTAAAATCGACCAACCCTGCATTAAGGGGCAATTCAAACCCGTCAAATTGCCCTCTGTCATTTCTGACAACATACACTTTTTCAAGGTAATTTGGCAGGCTTACCCTGGTGTTAAACAACCCATCTGAATTTGTAAAACCGGTGACGATCAGGTCATTTAGGGTATCAGCACCAAAGCTGTAGACACTATACCTGATCACATTGTCAAGGTTGGCGTCCTGAATGTTTATCTCTACCTCGCCGGCGGTATTAAAATCAAACTCCTCCGGCACCTGAATGGTTTCCAGGTCATTGGCATCGCCCGGGCCAACATCCCCTTCAATACAGCTCATCACAAACATAAATACCAGCACAAGGCATACTGCCGCCCATTTCAATAAATAATCAAACTTTTTCATTTCATATTATTTTTTAAACTTTTTGTTTATACACTAGCCCGATTTGCCCTTTCCCATAGTACACTTTGGCTTCCCTTGATATATCTGAAAAATCCCTTGAAAGCAGCAATGTTCATAATGGAAAAATAGAATGGCACAAAAACCAGTTTAATTCTTAATGATCTGTTTTCTAAAAACCACCCGATCAAAGCGGCGGCGTAAAAGAGCACCTGGCCATAAAACAATAAGGCATAGATACCCTGATGATCCAACATTAACAGGTAATTGAGGGGAATAACCAGTAACAAAAACAGCGGTACCAATGTCCACCTCAATACCCGGTGAGATATGTACTGAAAGCTCAGCAATCCAAATCTGAAGGGATTCAACAGGCTGCTGAGCCTGACGATAGATTGCAATCCCCCTGCGCATATTCTGACTTTTCTTTTCATTTCATCTTTAATGGAGGCCGATGCGGACTCCGAAGCATAGGCGCCAGGCTCATAGACAATTTTGTACCCCCTGGCAGCAATACGCATAGAAATAATGAAATCATCCAGCAATGTATCTTTTTCAACCGGCTCAAACAGTTCGGTACGAATAGAAAACAATTCACCGGCCGCTCCGATGGCCGAGTTTAAATTGGAATCCATTTTTTTAAGGGCAGACTCATAGCGCCAGTATATACCTTCGCCAGCGCCGCTGGCTGTGTCCAATTCTCTCTTTAAAATACGCTTTTCGCCGGCAACGCAACCCACTGCCGGGTTTTGGTAATGTTTAACCATTTCCCTGACAACCTGTTTGTTCAACGTAGCATTGGCATCAGAGAAAATCACTATCGGCGAGATTACAAAGCCCATCCCGCGGTTGATGGCTCCGATTTTGCCAGCCCTTGATGCCTGATGATAGACATGAATTCCCTTATGTTTTCTTAAAATTTCCGGCGTACCATCATCAGAGCCATCGGTGACAAACACTATCCTCAGCTTGTCTCTGGGATAATCTATGTCAAGTGTATTTTTGACCTTCTCCTCTATATAGGCTGCCTCGTTGTAAGCCGCCACAAACAATGTGACCTCAGGCTCGAAAGGCTCGCTGTCCGGGAGCCCGGGTTTGCTGAAAAGGTTCTTAATCTTTAACAATAAAACCAGTACTATTCCATAGCCCAGATAGGCATAGAAAATGACAAATAACAATATCCAAAACGCCCATTCTATATAATCCATAACTTGACTGCTTATTTCTTTTAATGTTTTAGTTTAATTTGACTTTAATGTATTTCGCTGGTTTCCGTATATAACAATCGGTCTGGTCAGGTACTCATAAGCATGGCAATGGTTCCCGCGATAAAACAATAAATTGCGAAATAGGTCAGCTTCCCCTTCCGGACAATACTGATCATCCACCTGCAGGCTAAAAAACCGGAAATGAATGCTGTAATAAAACCGATACCCAATATCCAGGGAGAGATCGTTGTTGCGGTAATTTCAATCGAGGCAATAGCCATCACATTGGCGCCTATGATAGGCAGCAGTACCATCAGGAAAGAAAACTTTGTGACTTCCTCTTTATTGATCCCAAGTAACAACCCGGTTGCTATCGTGGAGCCGGATCTGGAAATACCGGGTAAAATGGCAATGGTCTGTGCCAATCCAACCAGCAATGCTGATTTATACGATATAGATCCTTCACCCTTGCCGGCGTAATAGGTAAATAGCAGCAGTGCTCCGGTAACCAGCAACATGGCACCTACAAATACCAGGTTGCCGTTAAACAATGCTTCGATCCTGTCCTTAAACAAAATACCGGCAAGTCCGATCGGTATCATCGAAATGAGTATTTTACCAATGTAACTTACGGATTCATTGTGCCGGAATTTGATGCCTTCTCTCACCAGTCCGGCAATATCCTTATAAAAAACAACAATAGTACTTAAAACCGTCGCACCGTGAACGGTCAATGTAAACATCAGATCATCTTTTACCTCTACCCCTAATATAGCTTTGGTCAGTTCAATATGGCCACTACTACTTACGGGCAAAAATTCCGTTAAGCCCTGTATTAACCCTAATATTATTGCTTCAAATATTGACACCTTATTGTGATTTTGTTTTAGCGACTTCCAGGCCCTGCACGGAAGATCTTATTGAAACCGATTTCTTAAGTCGCCTGGTATTTCCAAACACATACAGATCGACAAAATGAATGCCTGACAATATTTTAATAGCCGGCAATAAAATAGCACAAGTGCCAAAAAACAGTAGTACTGTTTGCACGATGCCCTCCCCAAAATAAGGGGCGATCCATTCGTGAAGTGTTACCAATATGATATAGTGGTACAGGTAAATTACCATCGAATAATTATTGCTGAATTGTAGTATTTGGCTTTTTATCTTATAGCCGATCAGATATGACAACACAAAAAGAATAATGGACACATTAAGCAACATGTAAAACACGGTATAATAATACGGCCTGATCGGGTGGCCCTTTATGTAATTGGAAAAGACCAATACAGGCGTAACAACCATGATCAGGACAACTAACTTTTTGTAACTGATAAACCCCAACAAATCCCGCCGGTAATTTTTAAGCATATAGCTCAGATAGAAGAAAAAGAAATATATGAAGTTCCTTTTATCTCCCAACAACTTATACAAAAGACTTTGCTCCATAAGACGCTTATCAATCCATTGGAACCAGGCAAACCATGCCAAAGTGGTGATCAACGCGATTATCAATACCACCGTCGGATTAATGCGATACTTTTCGATTAACCACAAACAGCAGATCATTACCAGCAGTGCCGGTATAAACCACAGGTGATAATAAGGATAAATGATCTTTTCGACCAGCTCCATCATACCGAAAGCAAAAATCTGTTCCCGGTAAACAATACCATTGTAAAAGACAAATGCGACACTCCAGGGAATGATTAATCTGTATAAATACTTTTTGATCAACGCGCCAAAAGATAGCTTTCTCAACCTCTCCTGCTTGATCAAAAATCCGGACACGGCCATAAACAATGGCATATGATAGGTGTACATCAAAAACCGGAAATTATTATCTCCCAGGGCATGTGTTAACACAACCTGCAATATCAGGCACCCTTTCAGTGCGTCGATACCAGGGTAATATGTCGGTTTTTTATTGACTAGATTCATATTATCCTGCTATTTCAATGGCTTTATAAATCTCATCCACACTGTTTTCCCAGGTATGGGAATTGGCAAACTTTTTCCTAGCCTCATATTTATCATTTGTATTTTCGGCCAGCGCACGCTCAATCATTTCAACAAACTGGTCATGTGTATCACTTAAATAGACATATTCGGCAAATACCTCCATGGCTTTTGTCTTACTGGCCACCACGGGCTTGCCCATGGCCAGATACTCGTCGATTTTTCTGGGATAGTTTCCGATAGTCAGCATATTGACTATTTGCGGATTGATACATACATCAAATTGTTGTACATAATCCGGAAGTGCGGTCGTTTCTTTCGGCCCCAAAAAATGAACATTAGGTAACGCATGCAATTGGCTTTTCTGAAAGGCCTCATCCTCAGGTCCAACAAGCACAATACTCCAGTCGGGCCTGGCCGAAGCCATGTGGGCAATTAGCTGGAGGTCAAGCCTCATGGCGGTCAGGTACCCTACATACCCTATTACCGGCCGTTTGATCCGGGCAATATCAGCCGGTACGTTGGTAATCTTGGTATCGTCAAAACCAGTCACTTCACAACCCTGTCCCACATAAAATGAATCCCGGTTAAACTTGCCGGCGTAATCCTTCAGGTAGGTCGAATTGGCAACAACCAGATCCGATTTCTTCATTAACTGTCCTTCCAGTTTTTCACCGTGTCGCTTAAAATAGGGCTGAATAATCAGGTAATCCCTTGTATAATAAATGTACTTTTCGGGATGCAGTAACTCCTTCAAATAAAAACCCCGGAACATCAGACTGTCATTGAATAAAATAAACTTGTCAAAGCCTATTTCACGCATGGCCAGTTTTATTTCTTTAGCAAATTTTTTGTTATTCCACCAGTTGAAGGCCTTAAATATCCAGTGAATACGAATCCAGTTAGCCGATTCTGCCACCATTCTTGGATAAAGATTCCATAGATTATCATCAACCTTTTCGAGATGTTGTTTTTTCCCCCTTAAAATTTCTATTCGCTTTTTTACCTTTGGATCGTGCCTCTTTTTTAAGATAGTGATCCTATCTAAAGGGGCATTGACGTATAATACTTTATTGTCCCTGGCAAATTCCATGGCGATATTTTTGGCATTGCTTCCAATGTCAATATCCCACGGTTGCTGACCGACGATGACGATATTTTTACCTTTCACTGTATTTTAAATTTCTTGGTTGAACATTTTCCAAAAGCGCCTGTTTCAACTCTCCCAACACAAACTTCTGCCCCTCTTCACTCAAATGACCGTGATCGATGTAGGTATTAAAATCTGAAGTAATAGCCGTATATCGCGGATCATTCAGGTCCAGGACAATATCCTGTTCCGCAAACAAGCGCAGCATCCTGTTTTGATAAGCCCGGTAGTTTTCGGTATTGATAGATAAGATCTGATGGGGAACAGGGCTAAAATAAGCCATCACCTGAATGTTGTTTTGTCTCAGGTAGGCGATCGTTGCCCCCAACTCATCTTCGGCGGTGGGGTCGACGTAAGTGGTCTCAGCAGATTTTTGCTTTACCTTTTCCAGGATTTTTTCTCTGGGATTATCTTCTTTCAACTCCAGATTAAAGTTATTGTACCCGTAATCGTTAATAATATTGTTGGGAAATTTATCTGGTAACAGCTCATTTTCCCGGATAACCTTAAACAGGTAAGTCTTGATGAGGTTAGTAGATCCCAGCGCACCATAGTATTCCTTTGGGTCAATCCTGGCGCTTTTTTTGCCGTGGTCTTTGGTAAGATAAGGGTCCAGGCAGATGATGACGAACCTCAAATTCCCTCGATCCACAATATTGTCTACCAGGTATCTTAACTCCGAAATATTCGCACCCATAATACTGGCATTATAAATCTTGTATTCCTTTATCGTCTTGGTGTTCAGGTTAGCCGATAGGGAGGGCCCAATGATAATGCCCTCAAAGTTATCGGGAATATAATGGTAGGAAAGAAGGTACTTTGAAGTTCTCTCATTAGTATAAACCTTCAACTCGCGGTGATCACCGGGTCTGAAAAGACCATAGATATCCAGAAAATAATTGAAAGTCACAAAAACAGCTATTGTTGACAGACTTATTACTGAAACTTTCAATAAGAATTTTTTTGCTTCCATAGATCAATTATTAAAAATCAAAGTATAAAAAGTCATTGGCAGTGGTTGAATTGATAAATAACATGCCCAGCGTAATCAGACTTATCGCTGATGCCAGGTGTTTTGTGTTAAATGAAAACTCCTGCAATAACTGATTCGTATTTTTATAAAATAATAACACAATGCCGCACAAGGCCATTGGTATCGCATATATATCGATCAGTACTGTTACCTGGAGATCCCAGGCCTTGCCTATACCGAACATCGCTGACAGTACATTAATCGCATCTGTCCAGGTGGTAGCTCTGAAAAATACCCAGGCCACGTTGACAAAATTGAAGGTCAATATCAGCGCGATTACATTGGGCATTTTTATGCCGGTTTTTTGCCATAGCCGGTGAATAATCAGGCCGGCGCCGTGTAAAAACCCCCAGAAAACGAATGTCCAGCCAGCGCCATGCCAGATGCCGCCGATGATAAACGTAATCATTAAATTACTTAATGTTTTAAATTCACCATTGCGGTTTCCTCCTAACGGTATATATATATAATCTCTAAGAAATCTACTTAATGTGATATGCCAGCGTCTCCAAAAATCCTGAATACTGAGCGCCTTGTATGGGGAATTAAAGTTAATCGGAATTTTGATATTAAACATCAGTGCGGCGCCAATAGCCATATCCGTATATCCGCTAAAATCAAAATACAACTGGCCTGCATAACTGAGTGATGTAATCCAGCCATCAAGCATGGTCAGGCTGGCGGTGTTACCATAGCCGTGGTTGGCAAAAATGGCAAAAGTATCCGCAATGATAATCTTTTTCCCAAGTCCCATAAAGAAGACATAAAGTCCTTTCACAAAATTTTCATAGCTGAAATTCTTGTTCTCCTCCGTATAAAACTGCGGCATCATTTCGCTATGATGTACAATCGGTCCGGCAATAAGCTGGGGGAAAAAGGCTACAAACAATCCGTAATTAAAAAAATTGTAGGTACCCGTCAATCCCTGATAACTATCCACCAGATAAGCGATCTGCTGAAAAGTGAAAAAGCTGATGGCCAGCGGCAACGTTATATGAAGCAGCGAAATATGACCGGTTGTCAGGCTATTGATATTTTCGATCAGAAAATCGGTGTATTTAAAAAATATCAGCAACGACAGGTTAAAAGTGATCCCGGCTGTAAGCACCCACCTCTTTGCATTGCTGTCTTTCTGTTTATTCAAGGCCTTTCCTACAAAGTAGTTAAACAGCATGGAACCTAAAATAATGGGTAAATACATGGGGTTCCACCAACTGTAAAAAAACAGCGAGGCCAGAAATAACCAACCCTTGGCCAGGTCAATCTGATTCAAATGATTAAGGCTAAAGTAACCTATTAAAACAATAGGTAAAAAGCAAAACAGAAACTCTGGTGAATTAAATAACATAAACTTTCTTTCACTTTTAAATGACTAACTTTTCTTTCTGGATATCTTTCCGATGACCATAAATTCCGTCCTTCTATTGATCTGATGGTCTGCCTCATCACATTCAACAAAACCACCACAATAGTTTAACAGCGCACTTTCACCATAACCTTTAGCTATGAGTCGCTCCGGGCTTATGCCCCGTGATACCAAATAATTAACCACCGATTCGGCCCGTTTTTGTGATAACTCAAGGTTGTAATCACTCCTGCCCCTGGCGTCGGTATGGGAACTTAACTGGATTTTAAGCGCTGGATTATCGAGTAACAACTGAAATATTTTATCCAACTCAGGCAACGCATCTTGCCGGATAAACCACTTGTCATAGTCGTAATAAATGTTTTCAATTTTGATAGGTTTATCTAATACTATTTCCTGCATGGGAAACTCAAATTCAAAAGTTTTGGGTTTATCCAGTCCCAGCGTTGAAAACCTTTCGGTCAGGGTGAAATAGTTTTCCTTTTCCGCTTTTAGCAGGTACTCGCTGTTAGGCTTCAGGCTTAACTCAATTTCTCCATCCGGGTCTGAAGACAGTAAATCGGTATGCCCTGAAGTCTTATTTAACAGGGTCACTCTTATACTTTCATTAATGGGCAGGTGATTGTTTTTTTTGATGGTTTTGGCATTGACAATAAAGTCGGATTTTTCCATCGGCACCTCTAGCTTTATCACTTGTCCCGGCTTCACATTGACTGTTGAGATACTATCTTTTGCGGTCAGATACTGCAACTTTTTGAAAACAAGACGATATAGTTTTTCAGGCTCAACCGTGAATTCAAAATAGCCTTCCCGGTTGGTCAAAAGGTAGTTATTTTCTATGTTACCCTCCATGACTTTCACGCGGGTATCCGGCAGTCTTTCCCGGCTGTATTTATCTATCACGATGCCCACTATTTTAACATGTTTTTTTAACAATTGAACCGCATAGATGTCATCATGTCCCTTGCCCCCCGACCTGTCGGAAGTAAAATACCCCGAAGATTTATCCGCATTCAATATCAATCCAAAGTCGTCTCCACTGGAGTTCAGCGGCGATCCCAGGTTTTTAACCCACAATGCCTCTTGTTTGGTATCAAAATGGGCCTCAAAAATGTCCAGCCCTCCTAAGCCTCCCAAGCCGTCTGATGCAAAATACAAGACCTTGCCCTCATGTATGAAGGGAAACATTTCATTTCCTTCGCTGTTCACCTTAGGGCCTAAATTGACGGGCTGCGACCAGTTACCATTCTCCAGTTTGTTGACATAATATAAGTCGGTGCCTCCAAACCCGCCCGGCATATCTGACACAAAGTATAGGGTACCCGTCACCGGATCTACGGTGGGATGCCCGGCTGAGTAGTCATCATGATTAAACGGCATTTTTTTTATTTTTCCCCATTTGCCAGGCTGACGTTGTACCTGGTAAATCTTTAGCTTAACAATGCCGTCTTTTCCCTCCTTGGCCTTTCCCTTAAAGTAATTGTTGCGTGTAAATAACAGGTATTCTTCATTTTGGTAAAAGGTACCTGGTCCTTCATGGACATTCGTATTTAAGATTTTGCTGAAATTATCAACCTCCTGGCTACCAAACTCCCAGTAGTACAGGTCAAGGAAGGGGGTCTGGTCCCACAAGTGGAGATTTTCCTGCCATATAGATTGTTTCCTGCCTGAGACAAAAATGATCCCATTTCCGTAATAAGTAGGGCTAAAATCAGCCTGTGGGGTATTGATAGCCAGGTTATTTATTTTAAATTGTCTGGCATTGACATAAAAGCTGTTCAGGTTATTTAAGGATTTAAGGTAATTCAGCGCCCTGCTGTCATCCGGTTTTTCCTGATGATAAATTTCAAACCAGTATACCGCCTCATCATATTTGCCATTCTTAGTCAGCGCTATGGCCAGATTAAACTTATCTTCGGATTTCAACGGCTTACGCTGCAAGGCTTTTTTGTACCACAACTCTATCTTTGCAGGCTGATTAAGTTTGATATAACACTGCGCCAACTTCAGGTGAACTATAAAATCCTCCTTTTCTGTCAACGCCTCTTCATATGCCACGGCAGCATCTTTGTACTCCAGCCTGGAAAAGTGGTAATCTCCTTTTGAAACCAAGGATTTTTGGGCCAGAACTGTCAGTGCAAAGACCTGTAAAAGCAAAAACAATATGTACTTCTTATTAATCAACTGTTTCTTAAAAATATCTTGGGCTAAGTATCATGGATTTATTGAATGAAAACCGGTATTTTAAGATTACCTCATGAGTTCCCCTGGCATAGGCATTCAAATCTGTAAGCGCCAGGTCGAAGGCGTAGCCCAGGGAAAACTGCCGGGTAATATTCATCCCTGTCAGCGCGTAAACGCCATCAAACGATCTGACCGATGCTCCCACCCAAAACTGATCACGCCAAAAAACCGTTGCATTGAGATCTATCTCCAGCGGTGCGCCTCCGACATATTTGATCATTGCCGAAGGCTTTAACTTCAAATGGTGGCGAATATCCCACACATAGCCGGTATGTATAAACCAATGTCTTTCAAACAGGTCAGATCTCTTCAGATGTGGCATAGAAAGTCCCAGAAAAAAATTTTCGGAATGGTAAAAAATACCCGCGCCGAAACTTATCTCTGTGGCATTTTCCTTATTTGTAAAAGAAGGATCGCTATCTGCTTGTAAATTCAGATCCTGGAAATTAAAATTAACAAAATTCACCTGGGTCATCAATCCAAGAGATAGCAATCCGTTATGAAAAGGGAGCTTATAGGCATAATTACCATTGACCATCGTCTGTGAGGTAATGCCAATATTGTCGCGTACCAGGTTAAACCCGATACCTGATTTCTTATCTTTTAGCAAGGTATGTAAACTTAATGTCTGGGTTTCCGGTGCCCCCTTGATACCGGTCCACTGATCCCTGTAAACCAACGCAATGTCCATCACCTTGTGTACGCCTGCATAGGCCGGGTTAATGACCAGTCCATTAAGCATGTATTGTGAGTACATGGGTTCTGACTGCGCCAAAACATTCGACGCAGTCATTCCCATATAAACAAAATAAACCCACAATATGCCTGTCTTCACTTTCATGTATTTATAATTTATTTTCATCGGTCACATGGAACCTCATATATTATTATCATTCCCTTGCGCCTCCGCTAAAGCTTTCTCCGGCGGCCGAAGCCTCTGGCGAAGGACTCAGCGACACGCGGTGCGTGTCAATTACGTCACGCTCGGTTTCATCTATCTATTTAAAACTATATAGCCTGAATATTTTTCACCCAGCTCTTTCAGTCTAAGGATATAAAAATAGGTGCCGTTTGGTGCCATCTTTGTACCCTTAATAAGCAGCCCTGTATTCACCTCGCCTCCCCAAACCACGTTTTGGTTATTGTAGCCGGTTGTTTTAAAAATTAAATTTCCCCACCGGTTAAATATCTGCAACTCATTATCAGGGAAGCAACTGATCCCCTCAATGATCCATTGATCATTAAAACCATCACCATTTGGCGAAATTCCCGTATAAATATTGATTTGACATCTGGACGAAGGCATTACTTCGATCCTGATTATCGCTTCATCACATAAAGGGGGCAATCCAGAATCACATATTCTGTATTGAATGGAGTCCGGCCCGGTATAGGTCTCATCCGGAACATAAATCAATCTTCCGTTTTCATCATTGACTAAATTTCCATGCAACGGACCTGATAAAATTGTTAAGGTGGATGGATCCAGGTTGTTATCCGGATCTGAATCGTTTGCCAGATTATCGACTACCAATAACTCTGAGCTTTCTATGGCATAAACATCATCGACCGCCACCGGTGGCCCATTTGCAGCGTCAACTACAAAAAATATCATGGCTTCATCGCACCGTACCGGCAAACCGGTATCACAAATCTGATAGGTCAAAGTGTCCGGGCCAATGTAGCCTGCATCCGGTGTGTAGGTAATAGTGCCATTGCCAGGATCTACGTTTATCGTTCCGTGCATCGGACCGTTGATAACCTGAAAGCTGTCGGGATCCAAATTGTCATTGGGATCGGAGTCGTTGCTCGCATAATTTACCGTTACAGGGGTGCCTGCCAGGGTTGTATCAGCAACATCTGCCAGCACTATCGGTGCAAGGTTGGTAGCATTTATCCAATAGGCCTCAGACGTTTTGTTCGTAAACCACCAGGTATTGACGGTTCTTGCATTGCCAATCGAATTACAGCAACCGGAAAGCGGCACCCAAATATGGCAGGGAGCTTCACAACCTTCGATATTTGTCTGGCCATTAACCAGGTTTGAGTCGTCAAAATGTAATTCTTCTACCTGAAACACCGGTTTTAAGGTTGTAGCCATAAAACCATTAGGATTTGATTCAACGTCAAATATGGGGATATGTGTTGGCGAAGTGCCATAATCAATATTCACTACAATATCATCCCGTTCCGATACGTCGGTACCAAAGTTGTCCAACCCGTTCCATGTTACCTGGTTTACGCCGGCAGTAGCCGGTAAAAACAGCGTTACATCTTCCGTACCAGCCTGATAGCCAGCTATACCATTCAATTCAATAAATATTTCCACATAGCCATTTTTATTCACCTCAAAATCAATACAAAAGCCATTGACACACGCCTCAATAGTGGGTTGGCTGGTGAAAGATGCTTCGGATCTTGCATAAGGGAATACGGTAGAATCCGGAGGGTTGAGGAATAAAAAGTATTCAGGAGATCCGGCTTTACTATTGGCAGATTTTCTGTCATTAACAACATTTCCTGTATTGAAAGGCCCTGTTGAATTGGCAAAAATCTCAAAGGTGAATGGTTTCATCCCATTTGGCTCAAACACCGATAAAGTGCTATCGGAAGGAGAATAGATATAATATTTTCCAATAAAGGGATTATCAAAGCTATCGGTATTACCGGCCCACTTTTGAGACCACAACCTGCCGCTCTGAACCTGACCCGCTATTTGATCATAAACCGTAATATCAAAAAGATCGATGATAAATTCGTTACCGGTGTGTGTATTGGGATTGCCGGCATTGAACTCGATGACGTAATCTCCACTCATCGTTGGCTCGTACATCCAGGCATCATATCCACCGGCACTGAGTTGTAGCGGTCCGATAACCGCCTCGTCAAAACTGCCTATATTGCCGGTACCGCTGCCGGGAATTAAAGTCGCGCTTACTACGATATTGCCATTGGGGTCCTTGATTCTCACGTATACATTGCTGCCCAGTGAGATGTTAAATCCATAATAGATGATCTCCCTGGCCGGATCCTTAATCCTTATTTTTAACTGTTCCGTTGGTAAAGCCGCATAAGTAGCAAACCTGATGGCCAGATCCGGCTGTAGGGCATCACCAATCCTGATGTTACCAAAATTGGTAATGGCCGGACGATATTCCCTGGTTCCTTCTGCCATGGCCATATTAATCACACAAATTATTAAGCAGCCAACTTGTAATATTTTCCCTCTCCATTTTAGCATTTTCTTCTACGCACCTCTCCATGTTGATCAATCCCGGAGGTTTCGTTACTTATTAAATATTAGCACATGTAATCTGTCATTATTAATTATTTTTATACCGGTAAAAATAGGAGGTGAAAAACGCGGGTTCAATAGAGGGAATTCCAAAAACTCAAATTAGGAGAAAGTCCTATATCACTTAAAGTTTTCAATAACCGCGGCGGCTGACCTGCCCTAAGCAGGTCTGATTTTATGATTTGAACCTCGCATCGCCAGCAACTCTTAAGGGAATTACCCATAACAATAGGGTATCAACCTAAGCTTGCCGGTCAAATGATAAATACAGCTTATGCATTTGTTTAGTCATGGTAAGGTAGGAGAATTTTTTGATCCTCCTGAATCCAAGATCGACAAGTCGCTGATATAACTTGTCAAAGGAAAGCACATCTTCAACGGCCATACCCAACTCTTTTGGTTGCAAGGGATCCACCAGTAAGGCAGCTTCTCCCGCAATTTCAGGCATCGATGCGTTGTGGGAGGAAATAACCGGTGTGCCGCAGGTCATCGACTCCAATATCGGCAGCCCAAAACTTTCAACAAGTGACGGATATAAAAACAATTCGGCTGCATGAAAAAAACTCACCAGTTCTTTCTGCTGAATATATCCAACCAAATGGATTTTATCTCTGCAATTCATAGCGTCTAGTGACCTCAAGACGCGTATCAGGTCTTTTTCAGCCAGGTCAGCGACTACCAGCTGGTATCGATCCCTGGTATTTGGCGAAGTATGATTCAGGAAGGCATCCAGTGTGCCGGCCAGGTTTTTTTTGGGAGCTGTGTTGCCGAAGAAAAACACAAATTTTTCAGGCAGTTCATACTTTGATTTTAATAGTGACAATTCCATATTGGTCGGACAATTTTTGAATTGATCGCTAATGCCATTGTACACCTTCACTATTTTACGATCGTCGATACCAAAATACTTTTGTATTTCGGTTTTTGCATATTCCGAGACCGTAATGATCAGCCTGCATCTGGGGATCAGCCGTGGCACCACAAAGCGCCTGTAAAGATTCCCCAGCTTTTGGTACAGGTTACCGCCATTGGCTATTTTACTTCCGGCATTAATAAAAATGATATCATGCAATGTTAGTAAAATCGGTATTTTCAGAAACAACGGTCCTGTGTTGCTGGTACAGTGCAAAAGATCTATTTTGTATTTTTTTACTAGTACCGGCAAAGTAACCTGTTCCCAAATAGGATAAAGCGAACCGCGGGTTTTAACAACCTGAAAATTCTCTGATGGCGTGAAGCATTTTTCATCGCCACCCTCTTTGGTAAATATAAAATACTGGTTGACCTTGTCAATTTGCTGTAAGCCTTTGATCAGCTCCAGCACGACAACGTCCATGCCGTGTTTTTTTGTTCGAAATAAACGTTGTGCCTCAATGCCTATTCTCATCTCTGCATTTATTTTTTAGCTGTCGTTGCTCTTCCACCTCCACTGACTTCAGTCCCAGCAAAAAGCCATAAACCAGGCAGGCGATAGCGGGTATAGCGATTATTCCCCAGGGCATGGTATCAGGGTTTTAAATTGTCAGATGAAGTATGTGGGGTGTGAATAAATTTCTTATCCGCACCTTTAATGCTAAACAGTGCCTTTAGCATGTAGAAAAAGGCTTTTGGAATATTTATTAAAGCCCTCAATAAATCTTTATTGTAAAACTTAAAGGGTAAGGCCGCAAACAAAGAGAAAATATTAACGCCAAGCAAAATGGCCCAAAACTCAAATCCCGGCCATATTTTAATAAAATACGCACCGGCCGTCAGGAATGTCAGTGCCCCCAACATTAATATCCTTGGTGGGATAAACGTCTGAAAGGCTTTATCAAAGAAATCAACGTTTCTTTTCAAAATCAGGTCCCTGATCCCGGCCAACATATAATTTTTAAAATAATAAACCTGGGAAGCAATCCACCGGGTTCTTTGCCTGGAAAATACCTGTGCGTTTTGCACTTTCTCGTCATAAACGTAGGCATCTTCAAGATACTCAATCGTCACCTTATCTTTCAAAATCTTTAATTCTATTTCCTTGTCTTCTCCGGCAACATCATTGATGCTGGACATGATCTCCCTGAAATAATCTATTTCAAAAGCCATGGCCGATCCAATGAGGCCACTCGACATGCCAAGCACGCGATGTGCTTTTCTAAAAAAATGGTTATTGATCTCCTCATTGGCCGCATCAAGAATAGCAAACGGGGTGTTCCTGTTCTTGGCCGTCCTATGTCCCTGTATGGCCTTGTAGCCATTTTGAAATGCCTTGTTTACATATTTCAGAAAATCAGACGCCATGACATTATCGGCATCCAGGATTACAGCCAACTCGAAGTCCCTGTCGCTAAGATTTTGCAAAGCAAAATTGATCGATTTGGCCTTAGTAGAATTTTCAAATTGTACCGGGATTACCTGTATCGGCAATTGAGCCAATTTATCCAGTGTGTGCTGGTCAAAAGAATCCGCAATGACAAAAACTTCATAATTCTTTTGATGATAATTTTGTCTGAGTGCATCTGCCGCCACCTCGACAATAACCTCATCTTCCTTATAACCCGGAATTAAAACTGCTATTTTAGCAACTCTGGTACTATCTTTTATTTTCGGCCGATAGTTGAAGTTTCCGGCTATGGCCAATACTGCAATGTACAACACACTGATTCCAAAATAACCATAAATGGCAAAGCATATAATTTTATAAATCGACGCAACAATTTCCATAATACATTTGATTGAAAGACTAATTAAGTGTTGATGGGTGTTTCTCCAGTTTTTTAATCACCTTGGCCGGTACTCCTGCGACAACAGTATAAGGCGGCACATCTTTAGTGACCAGGGCGCCTGCCGCTACCACGGCCCCTTCGCCAATAGTTACACCTTTCAGTACCGTAGATCTAAGGGCCAGCCATACATTATCTTCAATGATAATTGGCAAATTAACACCATCGGAAAAATGATTATTGATGTCGTGATAATCACTGTCCATGATAATGGTATAAGGTGCCATCCTGACGTTTTGGCCAATAACCACCCGGTTGCTCGCCGAAATGTGTACGCCATTGATCCTTGAGTTTTTACCTACTGTCAGTGTTGCTCCGCGGTCTACAAAAATCTTGGCGCGATTGATCTTCGACCAAACCCTGACCTCATTGTCCAGATGAATAACACCCTGATTTTTAATCAGGGGTTTTCCGTTGACGGAAACAAGTTTACCCACTTTATTGCAACTGGACAGATATATCCTGGCCAAAAAAAGTTGCCAGATCCCTCTGACAAATTGTGCCAGAAACAGCCAAAGGATCCTGATCGACGAAGACTCTTTATATTCAACTTTAAGCGACTGGTATTTACCAATTACCCGGTTCCTGATCGTTGTTGTCAAGGCCATAGTTTACGATTTTTTAGGTTTAAAAACTTACCAACTCGTGCTCATAAGTATCAATGATCCGGCAATCACCACCGGCGCTTTCAACCAGCCGGGGGTTTTGGTGCACATTGCCGTGCCTTAAATTCCATAATACGCCCTTCACGTAAGTAACAAGCAGCTGAAATTCAAGCTTTATGCCGTGTGTGAGGATTTTTTTGGGAAAAGAGATCATGACAAAAAATACCAGACTAAGCAGGTATCTGATCCCCTTAGCGTTTCTTCTCATAAACATTAACCTGTTCCTGGCCATGAAATAGGATTTCAACGGCGAGTTTTTTCCTACGGACATAGACTCTTTATGATAAACAGTGGCAAGGGCCATATACATCACCTTATATCCGGCACGTTTGACCATTTCACACCAGTCATGTTCCTCATAATACAAAAAGAATATATCGGGCATCAGGCCTACCTCCTTGATCACCTTCATCGGAATCATCAAGGCGGCGCCGTGAGCCAAATCTGTTAATCTTGACTGATCGTACTGCCCCATATCTTTTTCGCCGTGACCAATTTTGCTTCCCCTGCCGGTGATCATGTTGATGCCGATGGCCCCTGCGTACTGAATAGTATCATCGGTATTGTAATAGATGATTTTTGGGGAAACCATACCTATCTCCGGATCATCCTCCAGAACTTTGACCATTGGCTCCAAAAATCCCGGATGTACTTCCGTATCATTGTTAAGGAAAAGTACGTGTTTTCCCCGGGCTACTTCAACGCCAAGGTTGTTTCCGCCGGCAAATCCTAAATTTTTAGCCGATACAATCAGATTAACATCGGGGTATCGCTCCTTTATAAGATACGGGTTATCATCGGGTGATGCATTGTCCACCACGATGATTTCAATGTTTTTATAACTACAATTTTTTAAGGAATCAATCATCAGGCAGGTAAGTCCCGACTGATTGTAATTGACTGATATGATCGAAATCAATGGTTCCATAATTTACTTATTACTCATGATTTTTATTTGACAAATTATCACTGGCCTCCCACCTTGCAGCCATAAATGTAAATGCCCAACTCATGTAGACGATGGCGGAGGTAGGCATCTGATTTTGTACCTCGTTGCCATAGCTGGCAAATAATATCCCACAGGATCCGGCGGTAAGTGCCATTAACTTCTGTTTTAGGACGGGGTCTCTCATATTCCAGATAATCCCGCAGGATTTTCCAAAAATATAGAGCTGTGTACCGAACCAGAGGAGAAAGCCGATGATCCCATATTCGGCCCAGACCTTCACAAACAGGCTGTCGGGAGGGATCTGTGAAATAAACTTGTGTTCATTGTATTTAACCCCCCAGTTACCGATGGTTCCCACACCGGTACCAAACGGCCGGGTACTTAAATAATCGCTCAGTATTCTTTGGTTTTTTAATCTTTCCTGAAAAGACAGGTCATTTGGATCGAGTGCTGTCCTGAGCCGCACAATTTCTGCATTTCCGCTGCCGATGCTGGTGTATTTAAGTACCACAAAAGCACCGATCCCCAAAACTCCTCCTACGATTAAAATTTTAATATTTTTCGTCAAAAAAAGGTAGATGGCCACTGCCACAAATAAAACAAACAGGGCGCCCCGGGTCCCGGAAATAAGCATACCATACAAGATGGTAAAGCCAACGGCAGCAAATGTCATTTTCCGCTTAAGAGTAAAGGGGCCCAGTGCCAGAAAGAGGGCCATAATACCAACATGTGCCTGGGAGGCACCAAATTGCCCGGCATCACTATAAAACGAAAACACCCGCAACTTACCAAACAACAAATGTGTTTTCGCAGCCCCGTTGTCCAGCCAGCGCTGCTCCATGGGATCGACACCAAATAAAAACTGCCGTATTCCCCATAGCGCACCCAATAGCGAAATTCCCAGGATTATTAAAAGGAAGGTATCAAGGTCTTTTTTCTTGTTTAATAACATAAAGGTCAAAGGCGTAACAAGCGTCCAGTATAAAGTCGCCGACCTCATGCCGTAGAACCACCCTACCGGACTTCCTCCATAAGGATTCCCCAGTTCCAGAATATTGATCACAAACCAGATGAGGGCGAGGGTGGTCAGGTCATTTTTGGCAGGAGACCAATCCGTTTTCCTGAATCCCCCAAAAAATACTGCCAGCAGCGATAGCACCAGCAGGCCGTCCATTCCCAACCCGTAGGGTATGCCCGGTACATACCTCGACAGGCCGGTCACAAAAAAACAATAAATGATAAAGGACAAGACACCGATTTTCGGGTTCAGAAAAATTGAAGTAATAAAACCGGCCAGGGGCGGTAACACGATTAAAATGATTGGAAAAGAAATTCCCTTCTTTGCGGTAAGCACCCCAAACAATACGCCCATACCAACCAGCAAAATAAAAACTATCTTGCTTCTTAATTGATCTGAACCGGTGTCTTTCGCAAAACTTTCCATAAAATCAGGTTTTATCTGTCACTGGTTTTCTTCTGTATTTGAGCCAATACCTCAATGTAGTCCAACTCTCGTATAGCAGCTCATTTAATTGAATAGCTACACACCGCTTCAAAAAAATGTAGCCAATAAGAACACCGACCAAAACATTCAGCACTGTAACCAGCGCTACCGCCCATATTTCCCCGATAAAAATAATGACCAGTACATCGCCAGCTACATTGGCAAGTGCCATCCATACTACCTTGATCAGGTTGTATCGGGGGCGATTGATAGCATCCAGTGTAACGCCGGTAAACCGGTCGAGAGATAGAAACAGGCCATAAACACAAAATATTCTGAAAATAAAGGCCGTATCGACGTATTTGGCACCTCCTACCAGTGTCACCAATTCCTCCGCAAAGACAAATGCAAAAATCATGAATGGAACAAACAGTATGGAAAGGATTCCCGCATACATATAGAAAATATTTTTCACCTCCTGTGTGTCGTTTCTGTTGCTTGCGGCCGCAATTTTTGGCAGCGCATTGGCTACTAGGCTTCTCAACGGGATCTCGATCATCTCTGTAAGACGCAAGGGCACACTATACATGGCGACGAAGGCTGGTCCGAGGAAAAAGCTGATAAGGAATGTATCAGCACTTTTTAATAAATTGGTCCCTATTAATGTCCCAAAGCTGAATTTCCCAAAGTGAAATAGCTGCCTGCACTTATCCAATTTATAATATCGCAGATAATGAAGTCCGCTCTTTTTTCTGATAACCAGAAATATGGCCAGTGCCAGGTGAAGCATAATGTGATATTGTACTAATGTCTCCACCGGATAGCTCATCCATAAATTGCCTGCCACGACCATTAAAAAGGAGGCAGCAAGCCCTAGTCTTATCCGCAGGATATAGTTGAAATCTTCCCGCGCCTGGCATATCCAGTTAGTGTAATTGATAGGTATATTAACCAGGGCCAGCAAAGGATAATATTTAAAAAACAGCCACATGCCTGCAGCCTCAATTTTTTCAGGAAAAAGATAAAATGCCAAATAAATCAACCCAATAACAAGCATATTGAGAACCAGGCCAATCACCCAGCTGGACCCTATAACCACCTTTTCCTCCTCATGTGATACACCTGCCAGGAATTTCACCAATGCGCCGTGTATCAGTCCGGATTTAAGCATTTCAACAAAAGAAAATCCCGCTAAATATAACACCCACCACCCGAAGTCCAGCGTATCGTAGCTCCTGGCTATAAGCATGAAAGACAGCAGGCCAAACAGCGCCGTGAAGCCATTGGTGCTTAAGGAAAGAAAGTGATTATCCTTTAAAATTCTTTTTAACATAGCTTTAAAAATTCTTCCTTGACCTGAACTCAAATTTTGCCCATCGTTTTACTGTTCTTCTCAGCCAGCTTCTTTTCTTGGGGATTTCTCCTATGATAGACTCCAGTGTTTCTATTTTCACACCATTGATGATGACCTGTGGCTGCTGCGATACAATTTCACGGTATGTTGCCAAAGTGGTATCATCGGCTTTATTCCACTTGCGGTTTGACCTTATCACCAAATAGGACAAATGAATATTCTGCAGCATTTTGATTGGGTATTGATAGTGCAGTAAAGGCGGCATTTCAATAAATACAAAATCAAAAGCGGAAGCCTGGCACTCCGCTTGCTTAAATAGCTGATCAACGGCATTTAACTCATAAAAATCATTGTCAATCGTGTAAGTGATGTTATGCTGAAAAGTGCCAAACGGGTAATCATTTTCATAAGCAGGAACAATCCTGGCAACCGTATAACTTTGTTTTTCCAGCATTTTCGCCACCATTTGTAACAACAGTGTCTTGCCTTCACCTTTGCGGTTACTAAAAAACACTACATAGTAAGGCCCACCTGTGGTGTGCTTAGATTTAACATCCAGTTTTAAATTTTGCACTATTTGCTGGATCAACCTCTTGTTAATATAATTGATGTCAACTTTCCTGGCGCCGGCGATCAATTTTGGAAAGGCTCCGGCCAACGTTAAACCCGTTTGTTCCTCTGCCCTGGCCGGATATTTCAGGGTACTATCCAGAAACTCAACGGCTACAATGATACCCAGCGTAAACACAAATCCCCCAAACCCGCTGATGATCACCATAATCATTCTGGCAGAAGCTTTGGTTTTGGTGGGATAAAACGGTGCATCAATTACCTTCAGGTCTGAAGATAACTCTACATTCTGTTGTTTTAACTTGCTTTGATTCAGGCTGCTCAACAGTGAAAGATATTCCTGTTCGGAAACATCAATTTCTCTTTCTATTTTTTTGATTTCCGCACCCAATGGTGCCATAGTCTTATAGATCTTGGCAAAATCAGCCTGTCGCTGTTGCAACACTTTTAGTTTGGCCTGGCTTTCGTCAATAATGATGGCACTGCTCACCCAGCGGTCCAGCAAGTCCTTCACCGGCAGTCCAACGGTCGAATTCGTGGCATTATACAAATTATCTACCAGCTGTTGCAGTTCGCCTTTTAGAGAAGATGCCTGTTTTTTAAGCCGGCTGACTTCGCCCGTTGCCTTATGTAAATTGGGGATAGTATCCGGACGCTCAATTTCTCTTAAGGCAATATTGGAGGAAATATCTACCAATTCATGGCGCTTTTGCATGACTGCCTGGCTGTTAAGTATAATTTTTTCCCTGGAGCCAAGTTTTTTATTGATACTATTCATACTGGCCTGAGCAGCAGCCAGCGTTATCCTTTCATCATTAAAATCCTTGTCCAGTTTTTCCTTTTCAGCAGAAATAAACCTGGTTTGCTCATAATAGTTGATAATGCTGTTTTTTGTGCGGAACGCAAGCAACGCATCTTCCGCATTTGAAAGTCTTTTGAAAGCTTCATCCAATCGCTCCACAAAATAATTCACCACGGTGCCTGTCTGATCTTCCCGAATCCTTTTGTATTTATCGATAAATACTTCGGTCAATATTTCCAGGGTATATTTACAAATGCTTTGATCCGGACTGGTATATTCCGCTGATATCAGGTCGCTATTTCCCTCACGCCTTATTTTTGTTTTGGCAATGGCTGAGATAGAATAATATTTATGTTCAGAGTTCAGGAGATTAAATATGTCATTTGTATCGCTGCTTTCCTTAAAGGCTATAATGTTGTCTACTGTCTGCTCATAAGAGTCGGCATCTCTTAATTTTTCTCTTAACTGAGGAGAAAAAAGGGTCTGAAATTCGTTAAATGACGCCGGAGAAATGTACCTGATATCCGGTTTGTCAAGTGTAAGGTGACGGGCAATGAGTTTTATGGCCACCATCTCCTGCGTTTCTCTCGCTTTGGTGATGTTTAGCAGATTATCGAAAGCCATCGCCGTGTTAAAAAAGTCTGCTTTATTGTTGCCTTCTATGGTGTACCCGGAGGCAAGGCCTGTATAAATGGTTGTGTTTGATGTATAGTTTTTTACTTCATTCCTGGTCAATAAAAATACGGTAATAGCCAGCGCGATGGGTACTGCCACCAACACCCTCAGGTTATTAACAATTAACCGTATAAAATCTACTAAAGTCATTAATTTACATTGATGATTAGATCTTCCAGACCGATACCTGCCAATTCACTTAATTTGAAAAGGCTTATTTGCAGATCCGCCTTGGCGGACTCAAAATTGACGATAGATTTAGAGTGTGTATCCACCACATCTGTTACCTGGGCAATAGTAATTTCCCCGGTCTGAAATTGTTTTCTGGCCATTTGCAGATTCAAGCTGGCCGATACATTGTCAGAAGCATATAAATCCAGCAGTTTCTTTTTTAAAAGGCAGTCATGATAATAAGTTACTACCAATTCACGCAGCGCAGACAGCAGGATCTCGCGATTGTTCTGATGTTTTGTGATCTCCAACCTGGAGCGTTTAATCACATTTTTCCGGTTGATGATATCGTATAAGCTGAGTTTAATACCTATTCCAACAGAATAATTCGCACTTTCCGTAATACTCAAAGAATTGCTTACGTTGTCGGCGCCGCTGTCGTTGGAGTTGAATCTGGCGTTGGTACCATAGGCATAATTTCCATTAAAGCTCAGGGCCTTTAAAATGGCTAATTTTCCATCCTGCAAGGCCAGTTGCTGGGAGCGGAGATCCAATGCTACATTTTTCAAAGCCGGCGAACGAAGCTGTGCAGAATCAATAACGCCAGCTAATGGCAGTAACTCAAAATCATTCAATAATAGCTGATCAAATTGGTCAGGATCACGCGACCTGAAAGACGGCGTCTGTGCAAACGCAGCCCATTGACAGAAAAAGCCCAGGACTACCAGGCCATAAAAAACAATCCCTTTTCTTCCCCCCATCTCAAACGTTTTCTTTTTGGAATAGCGCTGGTACAGTTTTAAGAATTAAGGCCAGATCTTTGATAAATGAGTTGTCGCTTGCATATTGATTATCAAGCCCCTTTCTTTCCTCATCAGACATATCCGCTTTCCCCCTTTTGGAAATTTGCCACAATCCGGTAATACCGGCCGGGGCATTAAATCTTCCGGTCCAGGCATCAGAAGTAAGCTGTTCCGCTTCATAAAGCGGCAGCGGACGATTGCCGACAATTGACATATCGCCTTTGATCACATTGACTAATTGCGGTAATTCATCAACACTTGTTTTGCGAATGAACCGACCAATCCTCGTAATCCGGGGGTCGTCTTTAATTTTTAAGAACGCACTGGCACTTGCACTTTTCTTCCTGGCAAAGTATAAGTTTTCACAAATTCCCTTTCCGTCAATATACAGCAATGGCGAGCAGGGTTCACCCAACTCTTCACACCTTTCGCAATGATTTGTGGATGTTTCTTCCTCAGATACGTTCTGTGTATATTGATTGAGATGAGCCAGATCCTTCAGGCGTGAGTCCGCATCGACATACATAGACCGTAGCTTATAGAAATCGAAAATGTGATAGCCGGTTCCAACTCTTTTTGAAACATAATAAACCGGACCTTTAGACTCCAGCTTAATTAAAATAGCAATTAAAATTAAAAGCGGAGAAATCAGTAAAAGCGCTGTGGAGGCAATCGCAATATCAAATATTCGCTTGGCCAAAGGAATTTTATACGTGGACGATTTATGATTTTCTATCAGATCGTGAAAATCATTCCTAAAAGTCACCAGGAAATCGAGGCGCGCTCTAAAGTTATCAATGCCAACAGACTTAATAAAAACGTCGTCAATACCCGCTGCCAACGCCTTCACATTAACGCTTTCATTATTATTCCTTGTCAATAAGATAAATGAAATGTTTTCAAATTGATCTTCATTTCTTATGGCCTCGTGAAACTGAAATGCCGAGACACCGGGAATATTTAGTTCGGACAAGATTACCTGCGGTTTTTCTTCTTCATTGTCCAAATATTCTGTGGCCAAAAACCCATTTTCTTCACAATGTATTTCCAACTGATGGGGTATATTTAATTTTAAATAGTCTATAAACCCGTTGTCACTGCCTACGTAAAGAATTTTTTTAACTTCCATAATCACTTAATTTTTCCGAGATGCTTCTAATTGTTTCCTGAATAAAAATCTGAGACTCTTTTAAATATATTTTCAATTCTTACCGACAGTTCTTCGGGGTTAAATGGCTTAACCATATAATCATCGGCGCCCAGTTTTAAACATTTGATTTTTTCCTCACTGTTTTCGAGACCGGACAGCATAATGATGGGTATTCTTTTAAAATAACCGCTGGTTCTTACGTTTCGGATAAAATCATAGCCATCCAATTCCGGCATCACAACATCCACGATTATAAAATCCGGAATATTACCCTTTTGCATCCACTTCAACGCCTCCATACCATTTTCTTTCACCGTCACATCATATTGTGTATTAAAAAAGTGCTCCAAAAGCATTCTTATTCCCTGGTCATCATCCGCTATCAGAATTTTTCTCCTGTTCATATCCTTCATTACTAAGAATTAATTAAATGTTTTGCATTGATTTTTAGTGGGAGAGCATTTTACAGTATATCCAGTTATTCAAAATTATAAGACTGATCACCGGTATTCAATAGAGGATATTCGTAAATCAATAATTAGGTATTTGCTGTTTTTACTGATAAAACCTAAAAAGGGGCCCTCACCCACGCCATAATGTTCCGGTTATAATGAATCATACCGGATCGGTTTGAACATCAATTGGGCTTTTGATTGCTAAATGGGCTTTTTGAATGGATAAAGGAATTACGTAAAAATCTTTTTAGGTTTTTACTCTATTGAATTACTACCCTTACTATGAATAGATTTGTATGTTGTCATTTTAAAAATCAACATGTGATAATAACTTGGTTATTGATAACAACAAACATGGTAGAAGACAAAACCCACAGCTTGAAATCAGAAAATTAAAATAAACATTTAATTCAAATACTCTTAGGGTTAAACCTGTTTAAGGGATCGGAAAACCAGTTAATTTTCCGGAAGTAAATCTTGGTTGATGGCCAGTAAGCTAAATGGAAAGAAAACGTAAAAACAGCTATAGCTTATTGTCCAAAGTTGTAAGGTAGCGTATTTACTTGCGGCCGGAGGATTGATAGTGTTAAGGACGGATTCGTGAGAAGGCATAAACAGGTTTGCCCTTTAGTAATTTATGGCACGCAGTATATCTCCCAAGGATGAATAATTTTTGCCCAAGGTTAAACTGCCGCAAATCAAGAGAATTATGAAGAAAAAGATACTCGTAACCGGTGGAGCTGGATTTTTGGGATCACACCTTTGTGAAAGGTTGATAGATGAGGGACATGAGGTTATTTGTCTTGATAACTATTTTACCGGCAATAAAAACAATATTATCCATTTAATAGATAACACTTATTTTGAGTTGGTAAGGCATGATATAACCTTGCCGTACTTCGCCGAGGTTGATGAAATCTATAATCTCGCCTGCCCCGCTTCTCCCATTCATTACCAGTATGATCCCATAAAAACCGTAAAAACCTCGGTCCTGGGGGCTATTAATATGCTGGGATTGGCGAAGAGAGTAGGCGCCAAGATATTACAGGCCTCTACCAGTGAAGTATATGGTGACCCTAAAGTACATCCGCAGCCGGAAACATATTGGGGAAATGTCAACCCGATTGGGCCAAGAGCCTGTTACGATGAGGGCAAGCGATGTGCCGAGTCCCTGTTTATGAATTATCATGAACAGCATGCAATAAGTGTCAAAATTATGCGGATATTCAATACCTATGGCCCCAGAATGGATATGAATGATGGCAGGGTCGTTTCAAATTTTATTATTCAGGCATTGAAAGGAGATGACATTACAGTTTATGGCGAGGGGCATCAAACCAGAAGCTTTTGTTACGTGGATGACAACATTGAAGGAATGGTTAAATTAATGGAATCGGAAAATCATATTACCGGCCCTGTTAATATTGGCAATCCTGTTGAATTTACAATAGAACAGCTGGCCAGGCTGGTAATCTCCCTGACAAACTCGAAATCTCAGATTATCTATATGCCTCAGCCTACGGACGATCCAATGCAAAGGCAGCCGGTGATTTCGGAGGCCAAAATACAATTGGATTGGGAACCGACAGTGGCCTTGGAAGAAGGGTTAAAAAAGACCATTGCCTATTTCGATAGTCTGCTTTCCGATCGGGTTAGTACCAGGTTTTACCAGGCTTCCTAAAGGAGCTTAACCGGTTAACGGTGCGGGTAATAATTTTATCAGCTATCATCATTTAAACACATAAATCTTTAATAAAGCAACAATAAATAAAAGATATGAAAGGAATTATACTTGCCGGGGGATCGGGAACAAGGTTGTATCCGCTAACTACCTCCATATCAAAACAAATACTGCCCGTTTACGACAAACCCATGATATATTATCCCTTATCCGTATTAATGGCGGCAGGTATTACCAAAATATTGATCATATCCTCACCCAGGGATCTGCCATCATTTAAAGGCCTCTTAGGCGACGGTGGTCATCTGGGAATATCTATCACCTATGCCGAACAACCGAAACCTGAAGGTCTCGCACAAGCATTTATTATTGGTGAAGAATTTATCGGTGAGGATAACGTCAGTCTGATCCTGGGTGACAACATATTTTACGGTTACCGACTACCTTACCTGGTCAAACAGGCTTCTGTATTAAAAGAAGGCGGCATCGTTTTTGGCTATCGCGTTAAGGATCCTGAAAGATATGGTGTCATAGATTTTGATGCTGCCGGCCGGGTGACCGGTATTGAAGAAAAGCCACAAAAACCCAAATCCAGTTACGCAGTGACGGGGCTGTACTTTTACGATAACACCGTGATAGAAAAGGCAAAATCACTAACACCGTCTAACCGTCAGGAATTGGAGATAACAGACATTAACAAGCTGTATTTGTCGGAGGGAAAGCTTAAGGTAGAACTTTTAGGCAAGGGAATGGCCTGGTTAGATACGGGCCAACACGACGCACTTTTGCAAGCTTCCAATTTTATCGCCTCTATTGAAAAAAGACAGGGGATAAAAGTAGCCTGCCTGGAAGAAATCGCCTACCGCGAGGGATTGATCGATGAACGGCAATTGGCAGACCTTGCCGCCCCTTTATTGAAAACCCAGTACGGTAAGTATTTGATGCATTTGTTGGACAAGAAAGCAAGTTTTGTAAATCATGAATGTTATTAAAACCACTATAGATGATCTGGTAATTGTTGAACCCACGTTGTTTAACGACTCCAGGGGGTATTTTTTTGAAAGTTATAATGAAAAAAAACTCTACGCACTGGGGATCCAGACAAAATTTGTGCAGGATAATCAATCCAGGAGTTGCTACGGCGTAATACGTGGTCTGCATTATCAGCTCAACCCTCACGCCCAATCCAAGTTGGTGCGGGTGTTATCGGGGAAGATACTTGATGTTTGTGTCGACCTAAGAGAGGACTCTCCCAGTTATGGGCAGCACGAGGCCATCATACTTTCCAGCGAAAATCAAAGACAACTTTTCATTCCCAGGGGGTTTGCCCACGGGTTTTCAGTTTTAAGCGACGAAGCAGTTGTTTTATACAAAGCAGATGCATGTTATCATCCGGAATCCGAACGCGGAATAGCCTTTGATGATCCTTCATTGAAAATTGCATGGCAGGTTGACCCGGGTAAAAGATTAGTATCTGACAAAGATAAAGTTCATCCTACACTGGCAGAAGCAGAACTCAATTTTCAGAATCATTAAAATAAATAGTTATGAGCTTGAGACCAGGATTAAACCCGAAACCATCTACTAATACTAAACTAAAAACCACCTTAAAGTATGTAGTTGCCGGCGGTTTACTGGCGACAGCCATATTCCTGACCATCTATTACCAGCAAAAGCAAAAAGACGCGCGTGAAAGAGAAAGGCCCATGGTAGACCTTTCCGGTTTTAAATGGGAAAAAGTAGTGGTATTAAATCATGAAAAAGTCAGTGGCAGCGAGGTATTATTTAATTTTCCGGTATTACTGCATGTGCAGGAAACCATGCTGAAATCCAAGACATTAGGTGGTCTGGTTGAGGATATTCACGGTTATGACATTGTTTTTGTCGATGAGTTGGGTGAAATAATGGATCATCAGATTGAAAACTACGATCCCGGAAGTGGTGAATTGCTGGTATGGGTAAGAATACAGGAGTTATCTCCATTTGCGGATACCAGATTCAGCCTGTACTTCGGCAATGAAAATATCAAAGAAGACTTATCCACCAATTTCACCTGGGAAGAAAATTATACTGGTGTCTGGCATCTGAACAATGATACACAAGACGCTACCGCCAACAAAAACACAGGAAGCAGTTTCGGTACCAACCGGGTGCTGGGCAAAATGGCTTACGGCATGCAATTTCGCGGTAACAAAAATGTAAATGGCTCCATCGTCCATATCCCGGATCACAACTCATTGGACCTGCATAAGGAGGGAACCATAGAAGCGTGGGTTTATGTCAATTCTTTTCAGAACTGGGCGGGTGTTGTCTACAAAGGCGACAAGTCAGACTTCAGCGATGATGCTTACTTTATCCAGTTTTTAGGAGACAGTGAGCGCCAGCGCCTGACATTTGGAATTACCGGTGAAAACGGCATATACAGTTATGAAAGGTCCGCCATTGACCTGAAAAGCCACACCTGGTACTACATTGCCTTTACCTGGAATCCGGAGAAGATCCAGCTTTACGTAAATGGCTACGATTATGGCAGCAAGGTAAACAGCACCGCCGCACGCAATACCAACGGCGGCTTAAATATAGGGTCTCAATTAAATGATGCGGTAAAAAACAATCCTTTCGACGGTGTCATTGACGAAGTAAGAATTTCCAAAGTGGCCCGGTCCCAGCAGTGGATCGCTACCACCTATAAAAATCAATCCGCTCCGGCAAGTTTCTTCTCCATCGATGATCCGCAGCCAAGATTAGGGGCAGTTTCCAAAGACAGGATCAATGAATATACCTTCTCGAGCAATGTCTCCAAACTAAATGAAATCGTCAACGAAAACCAGTAGTGCAAAAGATTAAGATAAATCATCAGGCACTTCAAAAAATACATGGGCAGGCCACCTGGATATAAGGTCATCAACTTATGTCATGGCTAATCTCAACAGGCCCTGTTTGATCATAGATTAACTTTTCAAAAATCTCACCCGACGTTCTTTTAAGAAATGGTTATTAAAAACATTGGCCCACGAACTCCAGGGAGAAGTTGGGGCCAATGAAAAGGGGCTCTCTGTATAAAATCAGGATGATTATCTTGAAAAAACGAACAACATAACTATGGTATTCATTAGGTTTAAGCAGCAGTGCTGTTCTTATTTGGGAATTTTCTCGAATTTTTGATTCTTCAATTTTTCAATCCTGTTATGCAGAAAAGAGAATAAGCATTGTCTGATTCTACTGGTTTTAATTTTACTTCGGAAGTAAAGGAATAAGTTGCCATTAACTTCCTTCATTGTTGAAGCCTAAAAGTAATTGTATTCCTTGGTTAATAAAATAGGGGAATTTCTTAATTTTTTATTAGGAGATTTTCCTAATTAGTGCTTTACAGCCAGGTAACATGCTAAAATCAATGGCATGCTTTGGTATATCTACCTGAAATCACCCCAGACACCCGGGTGTAAATGTATTTCCCGGAGATCGTCAAAAGCCAACGCCTTATAAGATCGGTGGTAGAAAATAACAAGCAGATTCAAATATTAACGGTAAGTATATATAACAAAAACGATGTTATTCCGGTGCAGGTGGCTGTCGGGAGTTATGGAATGGAAGTTTTATCAATTGATCGCCTCGGAATAAATCAAATCATCCAGTGTGATTTTTTCTCCTTCGCTTATCAGGCAGGCGCGTTCAATAACCGATTTCAGCTCCCTGATATTTCCGGGCCAGCTGTATTTCATTAAATCCATCAGCGTGTTGCTGCTAAAGGATTTCTTTTCCATTTTGTTTAATTCACAAAACTCATTTAAAAAGTATTTTGCCAGGATGATGGTGTCGTTTCCCCTTTCACGCAGCGGTGGTAAATGGATCAGAAATCCCTGAAGCCTGTAGTATAGATCTTCCCTAAACTTATTTTCTTTCACCAGTTGTCCCAGGCTTTTGTTGGTAGCTGCAATGACCCTGACATTTAAATCAATCTCCTTGTTGCTCCCCAGCCGGCTTATCTTTTTTTCCTGCAACACTCTTAACAATTTCTTTTGAACGTTAAGATCAATCTCTCCTATCTCATCCAAAAAAATGGTACCCCCATTTGCCTGCTCAAATTTCCCTATCCTGCGGCCACTGGCACTGGTAAAGGCGCCTTTTTCATAACCAAAGAGCTCGCTTTCAATTAAATCATCGGGAATGGCTGCTATGTTGATAGCCACAAAGGATTTTCGGCGGCGCGGGGAATTGTAGTGTAAGGTCTTGGCCACCACCTCTTTGCCGGTGCCGCTCTCCCCTGTAATAAGGGCAAGCACATCGGAATTTTTTATTTTTTGCATCAAGGCAAATACACGCTGTATGGCCTGGCTTTCGCCTATGATACCACTATAGCTGTTTCGATCAATGATCTGATCCTTCAATAAATCAACTTCCTTTTTCAGGTTGATGTTATCACCAAGATTCCTGACACAGTTATCCAACTCCACCAGGGCATTTTCATTTTTGATGATATAATTTTTGGCGCCCAGTCTATAAGCCTCTACCACCACTTCTACATTTTTTTGCCCGGAGAGCAATATAACGGCAATGTCTAAGCCAAGATTTTTCAATTCCTCAATAATCTGCACACCATTTTTATAGGGCAGAAAATAATCGAGAATAACGATGTCGGGCTGTTGGTGAATTTGGTGGAACATCTCTTCACCACTTTTGAAGAGTATGGCATCAACCTGGGGATTTTCATCTAATTTCATTTTGATTAAATCACCAAACATGACGTCATCTTCAACAATAAATATTTTGATCAGGCCACTTTGTGTGGCTGTAACAGGGTCCTCCATAAATGCAGTAGTATTCTCTATTTACTGATGGCCTGGTAATTATTTTCTATTTCCACCAGAATATGCCCACAAGTGTCGATTACGTGTGTAATCAAACCGGGAATAACATCCAGTTTGATCCTGTTCTTTGAATAATCTTCCAGGTTGACCATGGTGGACTCCAATGACTTAACCCCCATCATGCTCAATGAAGACTTCATTTTATGGGCCACATTAAAGAATTCATGCCAATCTCCAGCAGCGGAAAGCTTTCGCAATTGCTCCATTTGCAGCGGCGTTTGCTGTACAAACAAGTCAATCATTTTCGTGACCATGGCCTTGTTACCACTGCAGACTTGTTCCAGATAACTGAGATCCAATAGTTTAAACCCTTCCATATTTTACGTTGTTTTAAATACTTTGTAAATTAATTTAGTGTTTTCCCTTTTTATTTCTTTTCTCCTTAGCCACAGGAGGTCCTCCCAGTGAATAAGTAAAACTCTCCAGCGTAAATTGTAAGTTTTTTCCGGTGATCTTTATTTCGTCTACCTTATCAAAGCCCTGATACAGGGTAATATCATAATCCTGTCCGGGGGGTTCAAAGAGTTTAATTTCCATAGGCACCGGTGGGGTCACCACCTTGCCATCACGCCATCCCCTCACCATTACCTCCTCATCGGAATTTGGATAAGAATGATTTGAAGAAAGCTGAAAGGAATTAAGAGAAAATTCGTCTCCGTTGTAGCTTTTAATTGTGAAATCTGTAACTTTTTTCTGCTGACCTATAAAAATACTGCCGTCGTTGTCAAAATAAGTGGCGAGCGAAGAGCTATCTACCAAAGCTCCGTCGTGCCTGAACTCATAAATGAAATTTCCAAACCGGGCCTGCGATAATAAATAGGTAACATTTTCCAGGTTGTGTGTGTCAAAATTCTCGTTAATTAGTTTTTCCTGTGCCGTCACTGCGACAGCATTGAGCAGAATGATTGAAAATATTAATTCCTTCATAAAACCTCCATTAATTCATTTTAATGATAAGTCAAATGTAGGGTAAAAACGAGGTGTCACGCATCAGCAAAAGGACTGAATATCAGAATTACGTGAATTACTTAAAACAATATTAGCCATGAAAAAACCCAGGACAACACAACTGCTCAAAAACAGCGTTAAAACCCTCAGAAAAGGAGAAAATAGTTTAACTGTAAACATTAATATACTTATTTGATAAATGAAATAGGGAAAATTTCTTATGCTGTGCTAGGTAAAAGCTTTATTAAAATGTGTTACCGGCTCTTAACTTTATAGGTTAGTTTTGGACCAACCTGCGACCAGGTTAAGATCATTACCTATTGTACCGCAGACAATCTACCTTTTATAGCCATTCGTTGATGACGCAGCGACGAGAATTTTACAATTTCCGGCAATTCGATAAGCACACTACCACAATGTTTGAAAGCTATCCATTACTTTTACGGTCATTAACCAAATCCCCGGCATTCCATTGACTATTGACACCATTACTATCTACCCTGTTAAATCAGCAAAAGGAACTTCCCTTGGTGATACGGCGGTATTGCCCTACGGATTGCAATATGATCGCAATTGGGCTTTGTTTGATGCTGACGGCAAAGTAATCACCGCCCGTCAATTCCCGCAAATATTAAGAATGTCCACATTGCTTGAAAAAGAGCACCTTATTATTTATAAAGATGGCAAAGCCGTATTGCAGCTACCGATTCGGGCGGGTAACAAAGCGGAGGGACTGGAAGTCTTTAAGGAAAAAGCTTTGGGTTATAATATGGGCGAGGCAGCGCATCTTTTTTTCTCATCGTTCTTACAGACCAATTGTTACCTGATGTTTATGGGACATCAGTTTGCAAGAAACGTAGCGCCCAAATATGGAGGGCAATTAACAGATGTGGTTGGATATGCTGATGAATGTCCTTTACTGCTCATTTCCCAGGCCTCCCTGGAAGACCTGAATTCGAGGCTCGAAACACCCGTCACGATGCAACATTTCAGACCCAACCTGACAGTTGCACATTGCGAACCTTATGAAGAAGATACCTGGAAAAAAATCCGCATTGGCAGCAGTGAATTTGAGGTCAGTCAACAATGTAAAAGATGTGTTTTTACCACCATTGATCCAAATACCCAGGAAAAATCCCCCGACCAGGAACCGCTCAGGACCCTTGCCTCCTATCGCAAACATCCCCGCGGAGGAACCGCTTTCGGTGTACATCTGATTCCCAGGAAAACCGGGCAAATAAATATCAATGACAAAGTGGAAGTTATTGGTTGACAGTTTTTTGGTCACTTGTTGCAAAATTTATGACAATGATTTAAGCGATTGTTTATTTGTCAACATTCAGGTTATCATGGAGGGAATTGACTAAACTCCCGTCGTCGCCTTTGTATTCCCAAAACATAACGCCTGCCAATCCTTCTTTTTTCACATATTCACATTTTAACTTGAATGATCCGGTATTATCAAAAGTCACAAACGTGCCAGAATCAACATTCCACAAATAGGGAGCAGCAGCGGTTGAGTCAAAATATTGCACGAAACCATTTTTATTTATCAAACTATCGGCCAGCAACCTATATTTTACAGCGCCGGCCACACCGCGGGAAGGCTGATACAATCCATGATTTTTAGGTTCAACTTTTGACCACCATCTTCCATAAAACGGCAATCCCAATACCAATTTGCTTTTGGGAACTCCGGCAGCTACATGTTCATTTACTGCCTGAACAGCACTTAGCGCGTAATGATTAGGATCTGAATCAGACTTTTTAAGATTGGCATGATGGCCGGTAACCTTGTTCCATCCACCGTGAAAATCGTAGGTCATGATGTTAACATAATCCAAATATTTTTGCGCTTTACCCATTTCGGTGTGGCGTAAATATTTTTTGTTGGCAGCAGTAGCTATTGTAAGCAAATAATGATGGTCCGGACCTCCCAAAGAATCCAGTTTATGTCGAATAAGGGCCAGGACACTGGTAAAATTTTCCTTATCCTTAATGCTAAACTTGTTACCCCCCCCGATCTGTCCGGGATATTCCCAGTCCAGATCGATGCCATCCAGCTGATGATTTTTCACCATTTCTATGGCACTGTTGGCAAAAATCTCCCGGGCCCTGGCATCCATGACCGCATCTGAAAAATTCTTTGACCATCCCCAACCTCCGACCGAGACCAGGATCCTGATGCCCGGATTAGTAGATTTCAGGTCCCTCAGACCTGCTATATTCTCTGCATCTTCGGCGCTGCCATCAACAATAACACCGTCGATTACATTTGCAAAGGCATAATTGATATGGGTCAATTTTTCGGCGGGTATTTTGGAGAAATCTACCATTTGATTATTACCATGAACGTAACCTATGATCACATAATCTGAAATGGCCGGGGATTTTTCCTGACTGAAAACCTGTAAAGTGGTAAAGTGAACCAAAATCGCAGCTGCTACGAATTTCAGCATCGGATTTTTTAAAAAATTAATCATAGTCGTCGTTAAATTCAGATAAACAACTGAATTTAACGATTCCTCTTATATGAAAGTTAATTTAACTTAAAAATTCCTCCACGGATGTCTGTTAGGCAGCCATATCTCCGGTGCTGGTAACAGGATCACAATGACACACCCCTTTTCCAGGGAATAAAATCATATTGCCGCAATTGCATGGCTTTGGTAACAGTTTCCCCACTGGCGACTTTAATAACCTGATCCAGTATTTCACCCCCCATCACCTCAATGGTCTTTTCCCCTTCAATAACCGGTCCCGTATTGACATCAATAATGTCTGGCATTCGCTGTACCAGTTGGCTGTTGGAAGAAACCTTAATGACGGAAGTGACAGGGTTACCGGTAGGTGTGCCTAGTCCCGTTGTGAAAAGAATGATATTGGCGCCGGAGCCTGCCAGGCCGGTTGTTGATTCCACATCATTTCCCGGCGTGCAAAGCAGGTTCAGGCCGGGGTTGGTGGCGTATTCCGTGTAATCAAGGATATCGTTTACCGGAGAGCTGCCTCCTTTTTTTGCAGCTCCGGCCGATTTCATGGCATCGGTGATCAGGCCGTCTTTAATATTTCCGGGTGATGGATTCATATCAAAGCCCGAACCTACATTTTCGGCGGCTTTCTCATAAGCCCTCATGAGCTTTATAAATTTTTCTGCAGACGATTTGTGCACAGCGCGATTAATCAACTCCTGCTCAACCCCGCATAGTTCGGGGAATTCAGATAAAATCACGGTACCACCCAATGCCACCAAAAGATCAGACGTATAACCAATGGCGGGATTAGCCGATATCCCGGAGAATCCGTCGGATCCGCCACATTCCAAGCCGATGGTCAATTTGGACAGTGGCGCTGGTTGTCTCCTGACTTTGTTGGCTTCAATCAACCCTAAAAAGGTTTCCTTAATCGCCCTGGCAATTAATTCCTGCTCAGTGCCGGTGTTTTGCTGATCAAGAACAATGACGGGTTTGTCAAAGTCCGGATTGATTTTTTTGAGCGCATCCTTAAATATCTGTACTTCAGCGTTTTGGCAACCAAGGCTTAATACCGTTGCCCCGGCGACATTGGGATTATTTACATATCCCGCCAGCAAACGGCAAAGTGTCTCGGAATCCTGGCGCACGCCACCACAACCACCATCATGGGTAAGAAACCTGATCCCATCAACATTCTCAAATAATTCGGGATTATCCGGGATGTTTTCAGGCACTTCCGGTATGGATGCCAGATCCATATCGGATATTTGTGCACCATTCAATTTGTACTGGTCTACCAGCGAATTCAGATAAGACTCATACTGCACTTGCTTCTCCAGCCCCAAAGCTTTTTCGAAGGTTTTTTTTATGACTTCGACATTGCGGTTCTCGCAAAATACCAGCGGAAAAACCAGCCAGTAGTTAGCCGTACCTACCTGCCCGTCACTTCGATGATAGCCGTTGAAGGTTTTATCCTTCCATTTTGATACATCCGGTGGGGTCCAGGAAACTTGTTTTTTTTGTTCCAACTCATAGGAAGAAGCGCGATGTTCAACATTTTGGGTAGTGATGGGCTCGCCTTTTCCAACGGCCTGGTTAGTCATACCCACGATAACGCCGTACATGTATATTTCGTCACCTTTCCTGAAATCTTTTATCGCTATTTTGTGCTTGGCCTGGATATCCTTGGTCAGGGTGAAATCTTCATCATTTATGTGAATGACTTCACCTTTGGAAAGATCTGTTAAGGCTACCGCAACATTATCGGTATCATTGATGGTGATGGCCCTATTCATAGTTTTTCCCCTGCTAGTAAGTTTTTTGTTGACTCGGTTTCAAGTGCGTTAAATATACTTAAAACTTCCTTGTTTAATCCTGTGACAGTATTTAGATCCATGTCCCAGAAAGCGGTATTACCCAAAATAGCATTTATTATGTCCTCATTGGAAGAACGCTGGGATTTAACCTGTTCAAAAAATTCCAGGTTTTTCGGATCATCACTGGGTTCAAAGTCTGCGGATAAATAAAGCTTTATAAGACCGGCAAGTGCCATCGTCAATCCCTTTGGCAATTGCTGCTCCCGCTTTAAATAATCAAGCAGAGAAGGCAATACCCTTACCTTAAATTTGGAAATTGAATTAAGTGAGATAGACTTTAACTCGTGACGGATAAAGGGATTTCTAAATCGCTCAATAATGTCTTCGGTGAATTCTCGCAATTCACTTTCCGGCATCTGGATATTGGGCATGATCTCCTCGAACAGAATTTCCCTGATATATTGACCAATGACCTCATCTTCAACCGCCTCTTTCACTGTCTCGATCCCGGCCAACAGCCCTATGGGAACCATAGCCGTATGTGCCCCATTCAGGATTCTCACCTTCCGGGTACGGTAGGGTTCCATGTCGTCAACAAACTTTACATTCAAACCCACTTTTGAGGCTGGGAGCGCCGCTTCAATCTCTGCGGGGCCCTCAATCACCCACAGGTGGAATGCCTCCGAAGAAACCACCAGATTGTCTTCGTAGCCCAGGTTTTGCTGAATTTCCCTGATATCATCTTTAGGAAAACCCGGAACGATCCGGTCAACCAGGGTATTGCCAAAATAATTATAACGGTCCAGCCAGTTGACAAATTCTTCGGGATAGTTCCAGATTTCAGTATAATTTAAAATAGCTTCTTTCAGCTTGTCGCCATTTCGGTCAATCAACTCGCAGGGTATAAATACCAGGCCACTCTCCGGAGTACCTTTAAAATGATCAAACCTCGCTTTAAGCAACTGCGTCAGCTTCCCCGGAAAAGTTGCTGCCAGCTCACCTGGCTCGGGACTGTCGCCTTCACTAAATTTGATACCGGCTTCCGTGGTATTGGAAATCACAATAGTCAAATCCTCATTTAAAGCCTGCGCAAAATATTGTTCCGGGTCGTCGAAGGGATTGATTAGCTGCTGAATACAGGAAATTAAACGGGATTCATCCACAATTTGTCCATCTGACAGGCCTCTTAAGAGGTGATGATAAAGTCCATCCTGCTCCCCGAGCTTCGCCACCATTCCCTGGGGAATTGGCTGTACCACTGCGACACCGGACTGATAGTCTACCTTTTCATTCAGGATATCAATCATCCAATCGGCAAAGGCGCGCAGAAAATTGCCTTCCCCAAATTGAAGTATCCTGACCGGATAGGTGGATGTTTGTGCGGTATTTCTATTGAGTGGTTTCATAACGATAAAATTCTGGTAAAAAAATGGTTTGCCGTGTCGGCTCCAAATAGTTAAGGGTTATACAACAGGCAGATTATTTTGAATATTTCTTATAAATATGAAATCGGTTGCACAAAAATAATGATTTTATTTTTACTTAAAAAGACTATTAAGTATTATTATAACTAATCTCAGAGTTTCCATCTGCAAAAATATGTTGTTAAAATTTTGTGTTTTAAATTAGGATTGAATTTAAGGCATCACCGGCAATAAGCCTACAATGTATCAATTATGAAAAAGGGCAAGAAGGGTATCACAATTCACGACATTGCCAAAACGCTCAATATATCGGCGTCTACCGTATCGCGGTCCCTGAACGATCATCCCAACACCAGCATTCACACCAAGAAACTGGTGCAGAAAACTGCAAAAAAGCTTAATTACAATCTCAACTCGATCGCCTCCCGGCTCCGCAGCGGTCGCAGCAATACAATTGGATTAATTATTCCCCGACTGGACAGGGCGTATTTTTCCAATGTCATCTACTCTATCGAAACCAACTTATATCAGCGCGGTTACAACATTCTGATTTGCCAGTCCAACGAAAATTTTGAAAAAGAGAAAGCGAGTTTCCAAACTCTTTTAAGGAATAAAGTGGCAGGGCTGGTGGTGTCCATATCCAAGGAAACCACTGACAGTAAATTTATGGAAAATGTCGTGGCGGAAGGCATCCCCATGATACAGTTTGACCGGGTATTAAAAGGAGTTAAGGGAAACAAAGTCATCAATGATAATTTTGGAGCGGCCTATCAGGCGGTAAGCTATATGATCGCACAAGGTTACACCAAAATCGCCCATTACGCCGGCCCATTAAACATCAACATCTTTGAAGATCGCTTTCTTGGCTATAAACGCGCACTGAAAGATCATGGTATTGCTTTTAGAAAAGACCTGGTTATTCAACAGGGGCTCAGCAAGGACGAAGGAGAATCAATCACTGCCGGGCTTTTTAGCAAATCAGACCATCCCGAAGCCATATTTGCCTCGAGCGACTACGCAGCCCTTGGCGCGATGATCAAGTTGCAGGAAATGGGTTTTTCAATTCCTGCCGACGTGGGCGTCTGCGGTTACGCCAACGAACCCTTTACCGAGCTCTTCGGGCTTACCTCTATAGATCAGTATAGCTCGGAAATGGGAAAAACGATTGCCAAGACACTACTTGAGTCTATTGAAGAAAAAGATGTCCCGGATATTCCAAAAACCATTACCATCGAGCCAAAACTCATCCCCAGAAAATCTACACAACGACAAGTAAATTCAGCCGTTTAGGATCCGGGAATATCATAAATGGGTAGAGAATGCTATAAATGGGCATTGCAACTTCATTTACCAGATCAAAATACCAGGATCATCAACCTGTCGTCGGGAATGTTGGTTCACAATTGGCACAGAAGTATTTTATTCCAGCTTTGAAGACTCCCTGACAATCAACTCGGTACGCAGTTCGATTTCCGTATAATCAATATTGCCCGATGACTCCGCCCCTATCTCCTCCAGCAGTTTCTGTGCCGCCAGTCTTCCCATTTGTTCACTGGGCTGCCGGATAGAGGTGATAGCCGGTTTTAGCAATGAGGAAACGGTTTCCTCACTGAAACCTACAATACCCAATACTTCCGGCACTTTGATGTTATGATCCAGCGCGTAAGCCAGAGCGCTTATGGCAGTAAGGTTGTTGGCACAGAAAATCGCATCGGGCCGTGGTTTTAACTGCAGTAGTTCTTCAGTCAGTTTCGTACCATCGCCGGTGGTTAGCGCACAATATCTCACCAGGCCTTCATCAAACGGCAAATTAAATTCGGACAAACCTTTTTTATACCCGGCCAGTCGCTCCCTGAAGATATTTTGACTCTGGTAGCCACCAATATGGGCGATTCTCTTAAATCCCCGTTCGGCCAAATGCCTGGTAGCCAGATAGGCACCGTTGAAATCGTTGACTACAATCTTAAAAGTATCTTCAATTTCATGACATACCCTGTCGAAAAAAACAACCGGGATCCCTGCATTTTTTGCTTTCCTGAAATGGTCATATTCCTCGGTATTGATGGCCAGGGACGCAATGATGCCATCTACGCGGTTAATGATCAGGGTATCTATGAGCTTTACCTCTCTTTCATACTGATCATGCGATTGACAAATCAATACGGTATAACCATTTTCCGAGGCAACTTTTTCTATACCGGTAATGGCTGATGCAAAGAAATTCCTGTTTACGGCCGGTACTATTATACTGATAGTAAAAGATTTATTGGTAATCAGGCCTGAGGCTAGGTGATTTTTCTCAAATCCCAATTCCTTGGCCACGCGTCTCACCGCCAGCTTGGTCTTTTCACTGATACGGGCATGGTCATTTAACGCCCGGGACACCGTTGACGAGGAAATTTCCAGGTAATTGGCTATATCATAGATGCTAACTTTTTTCTTCTTCATATTAAAACAGGATCACAACGCCATTGAGCATGCAAATTAGGGAATATGAATCAAATTCAATCGGTCGCTTCCCCATAACCAATAACAGTTTTTTTGAGGCCATTTGCAAAATAAAGTAAATAATTTTATGCAATCGGTTGCATCACAATTTATAAAATTATAATTTCAAGTCATAATGTAGGACATAATAGACGAGGGATTATCACGACGGGTATGCGTGTCTGATTTGGTACCATTATCGTGAAAGGCGGTCAGGTGGCTATCGACCAAATAAAAAGCAGCAGCCGCATAATACACTTTGGGAAAGTTTTAATAAATCAAGTAAATTTTGAATAGATATGATAACCTTAAATAATTAAGCCATGAAAAAATCAAGAAGAACTTTTCTGACTACCGTTAGCATGCTGGCCGGAGGCTCAATGGTATCCTTGCCTTCATGGGGGTTTGGCATAGGCAAAACCAAGCTGAAAGTGACTTTGGTGGGTACCGGCGTTCGGGGAACCAGTTTCTGGGGTAAACGCCTGGTGGACCAATACAGCGACCTGCTTGAATTTGTAGGCCTTTGCGATATCAATCCCGGCAGGCTCGCCTACGCCAAGAAATATATTGGGGTAAGTTGTCCTACCTTCACGGATTTTGAAGAGATGGTGTCCACTACCAAGCCGGATCTGGTGATTGTGACAACCAAAGACTCCAATCATCATGAGTTCATCATCAAAGGGCTGGATATGGGGTGTGACGTGCTTACTGAAAAGCCTTTAACCATAGATGAAGACAAGTGCCAGGCTATCCTGGATGCCGAAAGAAGATCCCAAAAAAATCTTATTGTCGGGTTTAATTATCGCTGGGGCCCTTACAGTACCAAAATAAAGGAAATGCTGATGAACAAGGCCATTGGCAAAGTGACCTCGGTTGATTTTCATTGGTATTTAAACACGTATCACGGCGCCTCCTACTTTAGGCGATGGCATGGCTTGCGACAAGCCGGCGGCACACTTTGGGTGCATAAAGCCACCCATCATTTCGATCTGCTCAACTGGTGGCTCGACGCTGACCCTGCAGAGGTATTTGCCTACGGCGCACTGGAACACTATGGAGATAACGGGCCTTTCCGCGGTGAAAACTGCCGGGTATGCGAATACAAAAAGGAATGTAAATTTCATTGGGATATCACAAAAGACAAGCGATCGATGGACCTGTATGTGGCCAACGAAAAATATGACGGCTATGTGAGAGATAGTTGTTTATATCGCCCCGAAATTAATATTCATGATAAAATGTCGGCACAGATAAAGTACGCCAATGACACCATTGTCAATTACTCACTGACCACTTATTCTCCTTTTGAAGGATGGCGCATTGCTTTTAACGGAACCGAAGGCAGGCTGGAGGCCTGGCTGGATATTCCATATGTAAAAAATGAAAACCTGAATCAATCTGAGCTGCATGCCGCTGAAATGAGCCAGGATGGAAAAGATAAGCTGGATCACGAGCCCATCATTATCCATAAACTCTGGAAGGATTTTGAAACCACCCATGTCGCGATGGAAAGAGGCGGACACGGAGGTGGCGACAAACGTCTGCACGATAAAATCTTCAAAAATCCCCAGCAAGAGGATCCCTTTGACCGGGCCGCAGGGGTAAGAGATGGCGCCATGTCGATTCTGATCGGAGTCGCAGCACGCAAAAGTATCGAATCGGGACATCCTGTGCGCATTGCTGAGTTGACCGATCTGGAACCAAGGGCTAAAAGGTTATAGACGGGTTCCATTCCCGGTTTTGGTTTATGATCTCTTGCCTTTTAGTCAACGTTTGCCTATGAAAATACTTTAACTGATAAAACCCTCCGTGTCTTTGTGCCTTTTTGAAAAAGACAATAAACGCCAGGGCACCAGGACGCGGAGTTCATGTATTGCATCCCATACCCATGCATCAATATTTTTATTTGACAGGATTTTAATTGGCAGCAACGGCTGGTGCGATGAGCTGGAGATATCAAATCTATTTCGGGTCCCAGATATTGGGGGTAGCGCTTACTTTATGAAGGTGCAATATTTTAGTGTTCAGTTCCATCCGGTCTATACCGCTTACTTCAAACAGTACCTCAAAATATTGCGGAACCTCTCCGAGTTCATTTTTCATCTCCTGTTCCAACTGCTGAATCAGCAAAGGATCCGTAAAATTCTTAAGACTTTGCGAAGCAGCGGTATCCCACAGTCCCCCGAACATAAAAATCACGTTGTTGTTAGGCCCCGGAATTTTAGCCGCAAGACCGTAATCGGTATGGTAGGAGTCAGCATTGCCAATTGAACTGTAACTTTTCAATTGCTGGACCTTTTCATCGTAATACTCGATGGTAGAATCAGAGGTTAGTTTAAATTTTGAGTGATTAAAGTAATTAATAAACAGCCCGAAGGTTTTTAGCATACCTACTACCACAATGTTATGATCTTGTAACTCCTTTGGATTAAACCTGGACATCACACGGATATTGAAGTTTTTATCATCTGCGAAAAACAACTTGGTGAGACTTTTGATCCATGCCGCGCTGTTCCTGATCAAAAATGCGTATGACAACTCATTGGTTCTCTCCACCATTTCAGGGTGCTGATTTTTAAAATTTTCGAATTCCCTGGTTGAATTAATAAGGGGATCTCTTATCGTGCGGTTTATGCGCAGGTTGGGGTCGAACTCGTTGTAGACAAAGAGATCGCCCAATACAACCAAAGCCGGTAAATCGTCATCCAATATACCAACCCACAAGCTTTTTCCCGCTATCGTTCCGGAAGATTTTCCGGCAGTATCTTGTTGTCTCCACCCCCATATATTCAAAATAACCGAGGGAGCAAGCAATAATAAAAGGATCAAAGACAATCGGTAATACTTTCTGGCCTGCTCAACCTTTTTCGGCTGCCTTTTCACAAAGTGTACTTCATAGCCTCCCTTTGGTATTTTAAGCACCATCTCATCATTCTTTCCTTCGTTCTTATAGTAGCCATCTATTTTTTTACGAAGGTTGTACAGATATACGCGTATTAACGTGCTCTCACCGGGATCAAAAGTGCTTTTGCCGAATATGTCCGAGGCGATGGTAGTCTCTTTAGGGATATTTCCGGTTTTGGAGCAATCGACTAAATAAAGTAGTAGATTGGAATACGTTTTTGATTTTCCAAATGACTTACTATTAATAATCTTTTGAGGAATGCCCTCATCAAAATTTTCCAGCATATACAAAGATCAAGTAAGTGATTTAAACGGTAATATAACGTTTTAATAGCTATTTTAACAGTTAATAAAACAGTTTTTTAACTGGGTTTTTAACTTTAGAAATGACTATCTTTTATTTTCTTTTGGATTTTGTTATTTCTAACTACGTATAGTTTTTTGCTTTTATGAGTTTCAAAAGTACGCTTTTTACGGTTGTATCTGTCGCCTTTCTGATGACCGGTTGTGGCCTGGAAAAACCCGCAACGACAGCAGAGGCAAATATGCCTGAAATAGTTGATTTCAATTTTCATGTCAAACCCATCTTATCCGATAAATGTTTTGCATGCCACGGCCCCGATGAGCAAAATCAAAAGGCCGATCTAAGACTTGATACAAAAGAGGGTGCATTGGCGGCACTGGGCGATGATAAAGATCGTTATCCTATTGTCCCTGGCAAACCACATAAAAGCCATGTTTATTTAAGAATCGCTGCCGACGATCCGGAATACAAAATGCCCCCGCCCGAATCAAATCTGGTATTGAGTGAAACCGATGTAGCCATCATCAGCAAATGGATTGAACAGGGAGCGGAATATAAACCCCATTGGTCGTTTATCAAACCTGAAAAACCGGCGGTACCTACTATCGATGATGCCTCCCGGGCAAACAACCCCATTGATAATTTTATCGCAGATCGATTGCGTCAGGAGGGCCTGAAACCTTCCGGAAAAGCAGACAAGGAGACTTTGATCCGGCGACTAAGCTTTGATCTTACCGGCCTGCCTCCGAGTTTGGAGGAAATTGACTTGTTTTTAGCCGATAATTCACCTGATGCTTATGAAAAAGTAGTGGACCGCCTGCTGGCTTCCAAAGCCTATGGAGAGCGCATGGCAGCCACCTGGATGGACCTGGCCCGGTACGCGGACAGTGACGGGTACCTCGATGACAAGCACCGCGATTTTACGCCCTGGAGAGATTGGGTTATCAAAGCGCTCAATGACAATATGGCTTATGATGAATTTGTTACCTGGCAACTGGCCGGGGACCTGATCCCGAATGCCACCAAAGAAAGTATATTGGCCACAGCTTTCAACCGGCTGCATAGAAAAAACTCGGAAGCGGGAATAGTTTTTGAAGAATTCCGGACAGAATATGTTGCAGATAGAACGCAAACATTCGGAAAAGCATTTCTGGGTCTGTCGCTTGAATGCGCCCGTTGTCACGATCACAAATACGACCCCATCAGCCAGGAGAATTATTACCAGGTATTTGGCTTTTTCAATAGCACAAACGAGGTTGGTACCGCCATTTACGGGCCGGGACAAACACCGGGACCATCTCTATTACTCAGCACCGACGAGCAGGAGGAAATCGTAGACTTTCTTAATAAAAAAATATCGCAGAAAGAAAATTCTTTAAAGCAACATTATACCTCAGATAACTCCGATTTCAAAAATTGGCGTGAAGCTTCGCCAATAGCAGTCGGCCATTTGAAGAAACAAGTTAACAGCAGTCTAATGGCCCATTATCCCTTTGATCGGGTTTACAAAAAAGATAGCAAAACCTCATTGACCCCCAATCTATCGGGAAGTAAAACACCGGCCAGGATTAACGAGCCTATCATAAAACCCGGTCCCAGGGGCAAAGCATTTTTTATTGATGATTTCAGCTCATTGCGATTAGGTGAAAAGATCGGATGGTTTGATCGTACCGATCCCTTCTCCATAGAATTGTGGTTACACCCCGATACACTTTATGAGGAGGCTGGTATCTTCTTTCACTGTGAAAACCTAAGACTCGGATTCAAGGGATATTCTTTTCACCTGAAAGACAACAGGCTGCAATTTATTATGGCCCACTCCTGGCCGTACAATTCCATTCAGGTAACCACCCAAAAAGCCATCCCCACCAGGGACTGGACCCATGTGACGATTACCTACGATGGTTCCAGCAAAGCCAATGGCATAAAAATATATATGAATGGCGAGTTGGCACCGGTGGAAAATGATTTTGATAACTTGTACAGGACCATCTTATACAAGCCCGATATCCATACCTACGGTTTTGCCGGATTTATGATGGGGCACCGCGATAAGATTAAGTCCTTTAAAAAAGGTGGCGTTGATGAGCTAAAAATATATGACCGCGAACTTGCACCATTGGAAGTGCTATACACCTACGATACAGACAATTTTTCGGGTGTGCTGAAAACCGGGGCATCAAAACGGCGGGAAGCGTTGTTGAAAAACTATTATTTGACGCATCATGACAAGACATCAAAGCTAATAAGAGACAGTTTAAAAATCACCAGAGAGCATTTAAACAAAGTTATCTCCGACATCCAGGAAATTATGGTTATGGGAGATGTCTCTGAGCCGCGTCCTACCTACCTGTTGGAAAGAGGTGTTTACAATGCGAGAGGCAAGGAAGTTTTCCCTGGCGTTCCCGACAAAATATTTCCTTTTGATCAGGATTTGCCCTCCAATCGTCTTGGACTGAGCAAGTGGCTTTTTGATAAGAACAATCCGCTTACGGCAAGAGTAATTGTCAATCGTATCTGGCAAATGTATTTCGGTAAGGGCATTGTCGCCACCTCAGAGGACTTTGGCAATCAGGGAGATCTCCCGACGCATCCTAAACTATTGGATTGGCTCGCCGTTGAATTTATGGACAATGGCTGGGATCTGAAAAAAATGCACAAAACCATTGTCATGTCGGCTACCTATCAGCAAAGTTCAGCCTTTACTGAAGAATTAATTGAGAAAGATCCTGAAAATACACTGCTAGCCAGGGGACCCCGGTTCCGGCTGCCGGCAGAGATGATACGCGATAATGTGCTGGCTATCAGCGGGCTGCTGATCGACACCCTTGGCGGTGCCAGCGCATATCCCTATCAGCCTGAAGGATTGTGGGAAGAAATAAGCAACAAACCCTGGCGTTACAAATATCTGCAGGAGCCCGGACCGGGTCTTTATCGCAGAAGTTTATATACCATATGGAAAAGAACTGCCCCTCCACCATCCATGCTGATATTTGATATCGCGGACAGAAGTACGTGTGTCGTCAGGCGCAAGACAACCAATACCCCGCTGCAGGCGCTGGTGCTTTTGAATGACCCGCAATACCTGGAAGCCTCGAGAGTTTTGGCCCAGCAGGTGATGAAAACAGCATCAGACTCTCCCAACGGTTCCTTGCAGAAAACTTTCCGCCTGGCTACCGGGCGATTTCCCGATGAAACAGAGATGGCCCTACTAGCTGATTTTTACAATGGTGAGCTCAAAAAGTTTACTGAAAAGCCAGCTGATGCGCTGGATTATCTAAGTATCGGCGCATTGGATTGGGATCGCTCTCTGGATCCGGCAAAACTCGCAGCACTGGCCGTAGTAGCCAATGCCGTAGTCAATACAGATGAAGGTTATACCAAAAAGTAAAATAAATACGAATTGTATCTTATGGATCACTTATTGAAAAAAATTGCTTATCAACAAACCCGCAGAGACTTTCTGAAGAAAACAACCATGGGCTTTGGCTCTATGGCACTGGCAAGTTTGCTCAATCCTCTGGATGCGGTATCAAGAAACAATCTTAACAAGTTTGATCCGGATAATGGCATACTGGGTGCTCCTCATTTTATTCCTAAGGCCAAACGGGTAATTTATCTATTCCAAAGTGGCGGACCTTCCCAGTTGGAGACTTTCGACTATAAACCGTTGTTAAAAAAATGGCACGGGGAAGAAATACCGGACTCTATTCGTGGCACACAGCGCAATTCGGGAATGGTAGCGGATCAGTCTACGTTTCCACTGGTGAAATCCATCTACGACTTCAAGCAATATGGAGAATCCGGCGCCTGGGTGAGTGAACTTTTCCCTCATACAGCCGGGGTTGTTGATGATTTATGTATTGTAAAATCCATGTATACCGAGGCTATCAATCACGAGCCTGCGGTTATGTTTGTGCAGACGGGGTCACAACAGGGTGGCAGGCCCTCAATTGGCTCATGGCTGAGTTACGGATTGGGGACTGACAATAAAGATCTTCCGGGTTTTGTGGTATTATTATCCAAAGGAGGGCCAGCTCAGCCACTTACTTCGACGGCCTGGGGCAACGGATTTCTGCCGTCACACCATCAGGGGGTGCAGTTCCGTTCCGGAAAAGATCCGGTGTTATTCTTAAATAATCCCTCCGGCATTCACAAGCCGGACCGGCGACGGGCGCTGGACTATATAAAAAAGATGAATGAACACCAATTCAGCCTCTGGGGTGATCCTGAAATTGAGTCCAAAATCAACCAATATGAAATGGCCTACAAGATGCAAACCTCAGTGCCCGAGGCTGTTGATATCTCAGGAGAGCCGGAATATATTTATGAAATGTACGGTGACGACTCCCGGGTTCCCGGCACCTTTGCGGCCAACTGTTTACTGGCCAGGCGCCTGGCGGAACGCAATGTGAAGTTCATCCAGCTTTATCACATGGGTTGGGATCACCATGGAAACCTACCCAACGGAATCAGAAGTCAGGCACTCAGCACCGACCAGGCTTGTGCTGCTTTAATCAAGGATCTGAAGCAGCGAGGGTTATTAGAAGATACACTGGTAGTTTGGGGAGGGGAGTTTGGAAGAACCAGTTTCTCCCAGGGACGGCTTACCAAAAATAATTATGGAAGAGACCATCACCCGGGCTGTTTCACTATGTGGATGGCCGGCGGTGGCGTAAAGCCGGGAATGGTATACGGGGAAACCGACGACTTCAGTTACAATGTGGTCAAAAACGGCGTTCATGTCCATGACTTCCAGGCCACGTTACTACATTTATTAGGTATTGACCACGAAAGATTAACCTTCAAATACCAGGGAAGACGCTTTAGGTTGACAGATGTGCATGGCCATGTTGTCAAAGACCTTCTAGCTTAGCAAATTTTCCTGACCGCCACCGGAACATTCAGGTGGCGGTTAGGAATTAAAAAATCAAAACCGGGAATAGCCGATAACAGGTCCCGTATTATCGGCTTAAGGAATAAGCCCGGGTAGTAACGTAATACTTGGCAAGTATATTTTGCAACTCCCATTCAGGTAGTTTGCCATCAACCAAGTATTGCAGATACTTTTCCGTAACCTGCGAAAAATGTGCCTCATGTCCCACTTTGTACTTATCCGGTATGACTACCTCCCAACCTTCTACTGACTGTTTTAGAGATAATCCGGGATATTTATCATTCAAGCGGATAATGGCATTTTGTAATTTTTCTTCGAAATTATTGCCTTTGCCCTTTACAATTGGTTCCACATAAAGTGTAGGCTTATAATCCTGCTCTTTGTCCTGCCTGATCACAAGATTAGCTTTTGTTCCACGCATCATCGAAAAGTGGGTATCCTTGGCACCTTCAGGCGCCTGATAGTTCCAGGTGACCGACACTTTTCCATGCACTCCATGGGTTGTAAACACAAATGAACCATTTGAATACACATTCAGGATAGAATCCTCCACTACATCTTTCTGCAAATATTCCGGGTAATCCTGCAAACCAGTAACCTTTTCAAACTGCCCGGGAGATAATCTCGTCGGCCATCGGCGTGTCGAAACAACCTCCACGTCGGTCTGATAGTCAATACCCTGTTCCGGGAAACACTCCCAAAAAATCAAGTCCACGAGGTGTGTAGATACATCGACAATTCCTTCTCCCTGCTGCTCAACATCAAAAAACCAGGCCGGCCTCTTCAGCGGCTGGCCGGCTACATATTTAAAGAAGTGGTGCACACTCTCCTTAGAAATAGCCGGGTTATCCGGGTCACCCTTTTCCAGCTGGCCGAAGACATCCGGTTGCTGGGAGAGTTCTTTCTGCAGCATAGTCGTAATTTCATAGCGCTCGGTCATAATATCATATAAGAGCGCACCGTTTGCATTCGCAAGCTCATAGGTCTCCTTTAGCAAAGGAAAGGCATCGGGCTTTATGATCATTGGTTTATCTGCCAGCACATTGATACCTGCTTTAATTGTCTCGTGAATGTATTTTGTTTTTTTTGCGTTGCTTCCCGATACCACCATAACATTTCCCGGTTTTTCCTGAAGCATTTTTTCAAAGAAATCCTGCCCTGTGTAGACTTTCGACTGCCAGTTGGTAGGCGCTTCCTCTCTGCCATTAAAGCGTTCAATTCTTTTGAGATGTTCCTGCAGGTCATCTCCTTCCGGCGCGTATATGTTAACCGTGGAGTCTACCTGATCATATTGAAATTTCTGCACCAGTGCAGCATGAAAATGCCCGGGATCCAGGGTCATCAATCTGATCTCTCCTTTGGCGCCGGTAAATTGCGTCGCTTTTTCTGCACTATCTGAAGCGGTACTTTCATCTTTCATATCAGATTTTGGGGATTGACAGGATATGATGCCTAACAGCAGCAAAAAATACAATTGCCTTATCTTCATTGAGTCTTAAATTTTGAATCGTAATCAATCATTTAAAAAAATCGCCTCAGCTTTTAATATTATCTGTCCCGTAAGGATACCGTTGCGGTCTTGACAACATAGCATTGGCCTCATCGTCATTTTTGAATCTTTCTTTTATCGGATCCCAATACAATTTTCTTGGCAATTTCATAGCCGTATGCGCCAACAGACAGGCGCTGCAGGAGCGATGGGCTATTTCCGCCGGTGCGACGGTTGGCTTTCTGGATTTGATACTATCCAGCCAATTGCCATGTTGTTCCGGGCTGCTGTAGAGATGAATCTCATTTTCGCCGATTTCCGAGGTGAGAATTTTATGATCACTGGCATTGAAGGCCGGGTTGTTTTTTTCCGCTTTACCGGGATCACTCGCGGTGACACCCACATTTCCGCGGGACACAAAGATCCATCCCTCAGTTCCTTCAAAACGCACGCCATTAGGATTATTTCCACCGATGTGCATGGTAACGCCATTCGCGTATTTTGCAGTCACCTTAAATGCTCCATGAACGTTCCACAACCCCTTTTTAGGAAATTCAGCACTGCCTTCTATTTCGATAGGACCGGTATATTCAGTTCCCATGCCCCAATGCGCGATGTCCAGGTGATGGGCGCCCCAGCCGGTAATCATACCCGCGCCGAATTGTTCACAGCGCAGCCATCCAGGTCTGGAGTAATCGGCCTGGGGATGCACCCTTTTTTCAGTGTAGTATTTATATTGTGTAGATCCCAGCCACATATCATAGTTCAGGTTTTTCGGAATTTCCATTTCCGGCTCCTCGTCTCCGCCAGGATCACCGGGAAGCCCCACCTGAATGGTTTTTAAGTCACCGATACGCCCATTCCTAACCAGCTCACAGGCTCTCTTAAATTGCGGCCAGGGGCTTTCAGAACGTTGTTGGCTTCCTATTTGAAAGATACGGCCGGTTCGATGAATAGTGTCACTCATGGCCCTTCCCTCTTCAATAGTCAGCGAAGCGGGCTTTTGCAGATAGACATCTTTTCCTGCAAGGGCCGCCTCGATCGTTGGTTGCGCATGCCAGTGGTCGGGCGTGCTTATAATTACCGCATCAATGTCCGGGTTAAGCAGCATTTCGCGGTAATCCTCGTGCATTTTTACATCAACATATTGTTTTTTGCCTTTCTTTTTCTCATACCAGCCTTCAATATATTTTTTACCATCCTCGACGCGCCTTCTGTCCGGGTCGCAGACAGCAATGACCCTTGCCACATCATATTTCATCGTCTCGGGCAGGTCATGGCTCCGGGCGATTCGTCCAAAACCAATTTGCCCGATATTAATTTTGTTGCTGGGAGCATCTTTACCAAAAACTGATGAGGGTACAATGGTGGGAAAAAATATAGCACCCGTCGCACCTGCCAGTGATTTTTTAAGGTAGTTGCGTCTGGTCATTCCTGATTTGAGTTGGGATTTCTTATCTTTCATTTGTTATTTGTTTGTGAATTTTTATCGAAAAATAGTTCGGATCATAAGGAGATTATTGGGTTTACTTCATTTCAAGCGCCCAAAGAATACCTCCCAGAATATGTTTTAACAATAGCGGGTCTTCGTAATGCTCCGGCTGATGCCCCAATGACGTATACCACTGCCTGCCACCATCAAATTCATGACACCAGGTAGTCGGAAAAGTATCGCCAAAGACCACGCCAGGGTACTCTGCTTTTTTGTCATCCTTCACTGTTGTCAGGTCAGAGGCTACCAACACGTGAATATCCGGATTGAGATGTTTGAGATAGTAGCACTCATCATTCTTAATATGCCAGGTGTCGGGCAGCGATTGGGTAGACGGATGGTTTTTATCAAGAATTTTAACATCGAAGTCTTGTCGGGGAGCATGCCGGTGAAATTTTCCACCCAATACCTTCCAAAACCATGGCCAGCTTCTTTCCGAACCGCAAGCAGAGTGAATACCTACAAAAGCACCACCCGACTGGATATAGCGCTTAAAAACATCCTTTTGTTCCTGCGTGTCAAATACACTATTATTTGTATTGGAAAAGATCAGCGCATCATAGCGGCTGATGTTTTTATCTGTAAATACGCCGGGATCGTCTGATGCGTCCACCAAAAACCCATTCTCCTTACCCAGTTTTTTGATAGCTGCAATACTGTTGGGAATGTTTTCGTGTACATAGCCCTCTCCGTTTTTGGTGTATACCAACACACGCTTTTGTTTTTTATCCTGACTATACGTCCGGACTGCCACGTGAGGGGGATGGGCCAGGTCATTCCAGTAAACATCCGCTGTTTTCGGATCTACCTCTCCATCGTATACCATCATACGATACCTTAAACTATAGTCTTTTCCGGGTTTCAAAACCCAATCCCTATCCTGTGTTGGGTTAAAATTAAAAAACACATTTTCTTTGCCTTTATTCATCCCTACCGGCCATATCCTTATTTTTTCAGGAAAATTATAATTAGATGGATGGGTCATAAATAACACGCCTGATGTCCCTGCCTTTGAGGGCCCCTTCACATCGCACCAGCGTGCACGCGTACCATTACCGTTAGACTTGTCATGTCCTTCTGAAGTAAGCAGGGTAGCGCTCTTATCATCCCATGCCTCGTTGGCCCTGAACCCAAAGCCTTCATATCTATACTCTTTGATCGTTAACGGACTGGTAGTGGCGCAACTCATGGTAGAAGTAAAGTCAACGAGCCATACCTTATTTTCAGGATCAGTATTCCAAACACGAATATCCCATTGCTCATTCAAAGCGACTTGCGCACCTTTTGCCGCCTTCTTATCAATATGCTCGTGCAAGGCTGAAATGCCGGCAAAAACATCTCCTTCAACCCTTGAGGATACTGATTTGACCTTTACCGTGCCTTCGCCTTTGATCAGGTTCCAAAAATCTATTTCGCGGCCTTGAAATTCGGTTTTCGTCCATGGATTCCAAATGCCATAGTGGTGGTAGTGGTCTGCCGGCTGAATGCGGGTCAGCACCTCACCTTCGGGGGACCATAACGGATGAATATATCCTCCCCGGCTGTAAAGTGGATCAACACCTTCGGGGACAGGTGTTAAGCCATAATGATAAGCCAAAACGTCTTTTCCGGCGATCTGTACATTAATTGCTTCACCGGTATCTTCCAGCGATACCTTATTTTTACTTGCTGCCGCAGGTGTTTTATGTCTTAGCTCAAAATGTCTTGCCGTTCCTGCGGCGGTTTCACCATCCAAAATCCACCATAATACCTGCTGGTAGTTGGATTCCACCTGCGATGCCACCTCTCTGTTGGCGCCGTTGGTGGTTTCTATCAGTTGTAATTCGTAAGACTCCGTTTTGAGAAAAATTCCGGAAAGATTTGCAAATACCGGGGTATTGATTCTATCATGCGCTCCGGCATATACCGTAAACGAGGCCAAAATATCGGAAGTGGTTTCCAAGGTAGTATTGTAGTGACCGTAACTTCCAATTGACGAAAAAATAAGGATAAGTAAAGCAAATAATCGACTCATAAATATTCTTTTTAATTTTCTTGGTGCAAAATATCAATTGCCTGCCAGGTTTCAATTCTAAAAGTTAAGAAATTTACCCGGTAATGTGTTTAAATCGTGTGATATTTCAACTGTGTTAATAATAACATTCCACTTTTTAACCATCCGCACAGAACCTGTTACAAGCCCCTGCTTTATAGTCTGACTTTTTGTGTGTTTTAAATATTTAAAAAGAAGTTGTCTCAGAGGTATTATTTCAAAGATTAAACAATATGATAATCTTACCAATGGTACCTTTGAGACAACTCAAATGTTATAACTTAATCTTCCTCTATAACAATCTCTGTCAACGGAGGAACGTTGTTTTCTGAGCCCGGATAACCTAAATTCTGGTTAATCGTGCCTTGTGTATTGGCGTTAATGGCCCCTGCAGGAATAGGATACAACGAGTGATATGGACTCATGGTATATTCATCGCCATGAATGGTAAATACGCCTCGATTGTAGAAATCGGTTTTCTCCATAATCCTGTCATACCAGAAATTCACCTCGTGGAAATTATCCAGGCTGTAGGTCTTGCCATTGTACGCTGCTCTCCCGGTCATAGCAAACAAAAATGCCATTCTGGTCAATTCGGTATTCCTGTTTTCTTCATAATAAAGCTCCCGCACTCTTTCGTCGAGAATGGTGCCGATATTAACCTCTCCCGGTGCCATATCCGCTGCACCGGCCCGGTTTCTTACAGCGTTGATATCAGCAGCCGCACTATTCATATCATTTTTCCAAAAATGCGCTTCAGCCCTTAGCAGATAGGTTTCAGCCAATCTGAAAATATACCAGTCAGAATGTCCTCCGGAAGGCTTTACTGCCTGAGGGTCAGGTATAAATAATTTATAGTGAGGCCAGCCGTACCAGTTGCGTATGGTGTCTGAACACAAAATAGTGCCATCACCAGTAAACAGCTGTAAATTTTGATTGTAGAAAGGATTACCGGCAGTCTGCAAAGAGGGAGCGTTATAGGTAATATCTTCCATATCAATCCAGTTACCCGGCGCATGTCTCAGATCACCCGGATCGGTCCATACCATTTTGGTGCTATAAATAACACCTCGATTCCTGCCAATTCCTCTTCCATATGCCAATACATGAGGAATGTCGATGTTGGGGTTATCGCTCATGCCATTGGCGCCATCGGGCGTATTGATAAAGCGCCACCAAAGTGGAACAGCCTGTCTCATAAGACTGGTAGTGCTTCCGGCGCCCTCAAAACCCAGACGAGATATTGTATTTAATATCGCTTCCGTATTCTCAGGTATACTTTTATTTTCAGGTCTGTGCAGATCCCAGATAACATTTTTAGTTGGATCTCCCGCTTCAGCGCCAAATCTGTCTGTCATCAAAGCATAAATGCCTCCGTCGATTACCTGGCTGGCCGACGCAATGGCTGCATCGAAGTTTCCGAGAGCGAGGTTCACCTTGGTCAACAGGTGATTAACAGCCCCTCTGTTTACTTCACCTCTGCTGGTTTCTTCGGGTACCCATTGGGCGGCAAAGTCCAGGTCTTCTTTCATTTTTTCCAAAATGGTAATCCTGGCCGTGGAAACAAAGTCCAGCTTAGGCGAGGTATATTCCTTTAACAGCAAAGGAACATCCCCGAATTGTTGGGTCAGCCGGTAATACCGGTAAGCGCGATGAAAGTACGCTGTTCCTAAAATAGCATTTTTCTCGGCATCGTCGTCAAATTCAGCATCATCAATCCTGGAAATAACAGTATTGGCTAATTTTATGCCTTCGTACCACTCACGCCAGAACCAGCCTATTCTGTTGGTGTTGGAACTATTAAGGTTAGCATCCGGAACAATCAACAAATTCAGATCCTGTGCGGGTCCTGATTTATCAGTGGTACCTTCAACAGCTACCTCGGAAAAGATGTTCTCCGTAATCATAGGCGCACCGTCACCGTAATACTCTGCTCTCAGGTTATCCATGGCAGCAAAAAGTATGGCTTCCATACCGTCGGCAGTTATCAGGGCATTTTCCGGCGTAAAGAAGGACTGTGGTTCGGTTTCCAAAAACTCTTCATCGCAACTGGTAACCACCAGAAAGGTCAGGAGAGCTGTTAAAAACAAGCTATATTTTTTTATATTAATCGTTTTCATTATTGCAAAATTAGATATCATCAAATTACAAGGTTACATTCACACCAAGCGTAAAATACCTGGGAGTTGGTCCCGAACCGGCCGTTCCGTCAACTTCGCTGGCTTCCGGATCGAAAAGATCCCAGTCCGGTGCCCATACTGCTGCATTTCTGATGTTTCCATAAACCCTTAAGTTGTCAATAGAAAACCGCTCAATGAGTTGTTGCGGGAAGGTGTACGACAGCGTCACATTTTGCAACCTGACAAAGGAATTGTTTCGATAAACGTTGAAGTTAGAGCTTCCCTGGCTGGAGAACAACCGGGCCCATTCGTTGCTCGGGTTTTCAGGTGTCCAGTAAGGGGTCTGGTAGGAATTTGTCCGGTCAATAAAGCCATTCCGGTTTTTAGCCGCATTAAACGACCTTCTCATGCCCAGATGTGAATATATCTCAAATGAAAAATTGATATTTTTCTTGATGGTAAAGTTGTTGACCAGGGTCCATCGGAATCTTGGCTTAGAAAATCCAAGGAACTCATTGTCTTCATTGGTGAAAACCTGGTCATTATTTTTATCCAGAATTTGGAAATCACCGGGTTGAACCCCGTAAAGATCTGCTTCTTCAGCCTGATCAGACTGCCATATTCCCAATACTTTCTGACCCCAGATTTCATCAATCGCGTGACCGATAAACCACCTGTTCACAAAATCATCCAGTTCATTTCCATTCTCATCCAAATCGCCATACAGCTTATTGAGTTTATTTCTGTTTAAGGAGAAGTTAAAACTGGTTGACCATCGCAGGTTGGATCTATCCATATTATTGGTAGTCAGTGATAATTCCACACCATTGTTTTCCAGTTCACCAAGATTTGTGAATACAGAAGTAAATCCAATCACATTTGGTAACGCTCTACGCACCAGCAAGTCGTTGGTGATCATATGATAAGCATCTAAAGAACCTTCCACTTTGCCATTTAATATGCTGAAGTCAAAACCTAAGTTCCAGGCTTTGGTTCTCTCCCACTTTAAATCTCTGTTTTCCATGGTGGCATTCAAGAGCGTAGCAACACCCTGGACGTTGCCGGAGCCATCGACAATCAGATTTTTTCCGGCCTCTAGCCTCGACAGCGCTGCAAAGCGTCCTATTTCCCTGTTACCATTTTCACCCCATGACAACCTCATTTTAAGAAAGTCAATTAACTCGGAGCTGAAAAATGACTCCTCAGAAAGAACCCATCCTGCCGCAACAGAAGGAAAAGTAGCTCGCTTGTTGTTTTCACCAAAAGCTGAATATCCATCTCTTCTCATGGCAAGTGTCAGCAAATACCTGGAATTATAGGAATAATTAATTCTTCCCATTAATGCATCACCGGTACTTCGCTGGTCATCGCTTCTGAGTATCGGCACGGTACCTAACCCTAAGTCATGAAAACCTAAGTCATCACTGGGACTAAAAATAGAGTTTTGGGAATCATTGAAATAACTTTGGAATTTCTCAGCATAGGCCAGCATAGTGACATTAATAGTATGATCACCAATACTTTTATCCCATCTAAGAATATTATCAATCTGCCATTCCTGAATCTTGGTGTTTCTTCGGAATGCCGTTCCATTCGCTCTGGCAGGACTTCTTGATGATTGATGATTAAAATAATCATTCCATTCAAATCGATTTGTAAATGCAAATTCATAGGAGAATCCCAAAGGAAGTCCAACCCTCGTATACATTCTTGAATTCAGTGTATTAAATACCCTCACCCTGTCGGTGAAAGTCCGGTTGATAAAGGCATTGGTAGCTCCCGCGCCACTGTCATCCTGAGGACTAAGTCGAATATTTCCATCATCATCAAATTCGGAACCCCATGGAGAGGATCTTTGAATCTGTAGCACGTCGGCAGGAACAGAGCCTTCATCCCTATTGGCAAACTGGGTATTGATACCCACTGTAATGAAATCATTTATTTTGCCCTCTACGTTTAGGCGGGTCCTGATAGTTTCAAACTCATCACCAACTACAATGCCTTCATTTTTTGTATGACCAACGGACCAATAGTATTTCAACCCTTCGGTACCACCTGATAAGCTTAAATTCAGGTCACTTCGGATACCGGTCTGAATAATTTTATCGTACCAGTCGACACTCCTCCCTGCCTGAAAGTTGCCGATTTCCACATCCTGAAAGCCGATTCTGTTCAGCCAGGCAACAGTAGGATCACCGGTAGCACCGTCATAGGCCAGCCATTGGTCCAGGGTTACACCAGCCGGTAAATTGTTGGGGTTATTAAACCTTCCGGGGGTAGTGGCTATAACGCCGGCATTGATACTATTGAAAACATCGACCCGCCAGTTGGCATATCCCTGTGGATCATAAGGCTCTTCCTTAAAAGCATCTGTAGCCGCACCCACACTGGCATTAATCGATATTTTTGGTTTTCCGCTTTCCCCTCTTTTAGTGGTAATAAGGATAACACCATTGGAACCACGCGCTCCATAAACAGCAGCAGAACTGGCATCTTTCATGACATCTACCTTATCAATATCATTGGGGTTAATATCTGACAGATCTCCGTTGTAAATCATTCCATCTACGACGATCAACGGGCTCGCTCCTGCTGTCAGGGTATTTTTTCCCCTGACTTCCAGTTGACTAACACCTTTGGGACTGTTGGAAAATCCGACATTCAATCCCGGCACATTGGCTCTTAGAATGTCAGTCACAGAGTTGGGCGACTGGTGCGCTATCTTTGACGCGTCAATCTGCGCCACTGCGCCGGTGAGGTCCTTCTTCTTCACAGTACCGTAACCAACCACCACGATTTCCTCCAGTGCCTGAATATTTGGCACTGCTACGATGTCAATGACCGACCGGTTGTTAACAGGAACCTCCTCTGTCAGGTAACCTACGGAGCTGATTACCAGTGTGGCGTTGCCATCAACGGTAATCGTAAATTTGCCATCAATGTCAGTCACTGTTCCGTTGGAAGTGCCTTTTTCAATCACGTTGGCCCCTGGCAATCCTCCTCCTTCATCGGAGGACGTTACTGTTCCGCTAACGACGATTTTTTGTGCTTGTGCCGTCAGAGAGGCCGCGCAAAAAATCAGGGTCAGGCAACAAAAAGCCGTCCATGCTCGCTTTAAATGGGTTTGAAAATTCAAAAATCTGAGTGTAAACATAGCTCATATAGTTAAAGTTTAGTAAATAATAGCTTAGCAATAAAGTTTGTATTAATCCAAGATGAAACAGGTTTAGCCCTCTCTGCAATGCGCCTTCTTTGGCAAGAAATTTCGATAATTTTACACAATCGATTGTGATAGTTTTGACAGGAATGCTTTATGACAATATGCAGACCTATATATAGTTGCCGTCCAGTTTAACCTATTCTATCCCCACTGCAAGGTAAAAATAAAATATATTTTACACAATCGATTGTGTATTTTTTTTATTTTCCAAAGAATTACATTATTATTACTATCAAAAAGTGGGGAGTTTATTGTTTTCTTGTCTATTTTTGAGGCGATATAATCCCTGGAAAGGCCAGTGAAACCATGAAAAAGTCTAAAAAGGAAGTGACCATTTACGATATTGCTGAGCAGTTAAATGTATCTGCTACCACGGTCTCCCGCGCGTTAAATGATCATTTCAGTATTGGAAAGGAAACGACCCTGGCTGTTAAAAAGCTGGCCAAAAAGATGGGCTACCGCCCTAATACAATTGCTTCCAGTCTGAGAAAAAATAAAACCAATACTATTGGGGTGATCGTGCCCTGGATCCATAGGCCATTTATTTCGTCACTTATTAGCGGTATTGAGGAAGTTGCGGATAAGGCCGGCTACAATGTTATCATTGCGCAATCATGTGATTCATATGAAAAAGAAGTGACAAAGGCACAAACACTCTATTCCAACAGGGTAGACGGTCTGGTTGTCTCACTGGCGATGGAAACCAAAAAATATGAGCATTTTTATCCCTTTCAACAAAATGATATTCCGCTGGTATTTGTAGACAGGGTTAGCTTTGAAATGGAAGCTGACCGGGTTATTATCAATAATTTTGACGCCGCTTTCAATGCTACCGAGCACCTCATTAAAATGGGATGCCGCCGCATCGCTCATTTTGCCGGTGCCCAGCACCGAAACGTTTACAGGGAAAGACAGGAAGGTTACATTAACGCGCTTAAGAAATACAATTTGCCGGTGGACGAGACACTTATTGTATACAGCAACCTTGGCATGGAAGAGGGAATGAAAGGCACAGAATACCTGCTCAAGCTCTCCGACCCGCCCGATGCCATATTCTCAGCCAATGACTCGGCTGCCGTTGCAGCCATTCAGTGTGCCAAAGAAATGGGCCTCAAAATTCCGGAGGACCTGGCTGTTGTCGGCTTTAACAACGACCGGATTTCATCTATCGTCGAACCTTCGCTTACCACCATTACACACCCTGCGATTGATATGGGAAAAATCGCAACACAACAGGTTTTAAAGCATAAGGAGAACAAGGATGTGGTACAATCCGAAACCATTGTGCTTAAGACCGGCCTCACGATACGCGCGTCTTCATTGCGCAAGGTAGCTATCAAAAATAGCGTTCAGGGATTACGTTGATGCTGCAAGCGCTCCTTTTATCCCCAGTTCCAGTCCACGTAACTCTCCTAACCCCTTGAGTCTGCCAACCGCAGAATAACCGGGATAATATTGCTGTCCTGCATCAAATGCCAGCTGGTGGCCGTGATCGGGTCGCATGGGAATACGAACATCTTCCTCTCCAGCATTGATGGCTCTTCTTTCCTGCACTGCAATGGCCGCCTGCATCACCGCATACATATCCACACTGCCATCCAGGTGATCGGCTTCATAAAAACTACCATCCGGTAAACGCTGCACATTTCGCAGATGAAAAAAATGTATGCGGGTGCCTAAACGTCGAATCATCCCAGGCAAATCATTGTCACCTCTTGCGCCCAGCGAACCGGTACAAAACGTAATGCCATTGCTATCGGAATCTATTGCCTGAAGCACATCGTTTAAATCCTTCTCCGTACTAACGATCCTCGGCAATCCCAATATCGGGAAAGGAGGGTCGTCGGGATGAATACACATTTTGATGCCGTATTCTTCCGCCACAGGAATTATTTTCTGTAAAAAGTAAGCGAGATTTTCCTTGAGCTGTAAACTATCGATTTGTTCATAAACTTTCAGGTGACGACGAAATTCTTCCGGGGAAAATACCTCGTCAGTTCCAGGCAGGCCGGCCATAATGGTTTGCTGCAGGTAATCTTTTTCCGATGACGCCAAAGACTTGATAAAATCATAGGCCTTCTTTTTTTGTTCCTCGGAATAGTCCTCCCCGGCGCCGGTCCTTTTCAAGATGTGTAAATCAAAACCAGCGAGAGCAGTGGCGTCATAACGGAGTGCGTACGACCCGTCGGCTACTTTGTAGGATAGATCGGTGCGTGTCCAATCCAACACCGGCATGAAGTTATAGCAGACGGTCTTAATACCGGACGCGGCAAGATTGCGTAAAGTTTGCTGATATTTTGCGATAAAAGCATCTCTCCCGGATGAAGCCGTTTTAATGCTTTCATGTACATTTACACTTTCTACCACACTCCATGAAAGACCGGCATTTTCTATCTGTCTGCGACAACCGTCAATTTCATCAGTGGTCCATATTTCTCCACAAGGAATATGATATAACGCCGTCACAACGCCCGCGGCACCGCTCTGCTTTATTTCATGTAAACTGGTAGGATCGCTGGCGCCGAACCATCGCCAGGTCTGTTTCAAAAATGTCATTACTTTTTAAGCTACAAATTAAACACCGCTAAATGAACTAAACCCTCCGTCTATAGGGATCACCGTGCCTGTGACAAATTGCGAAGCACTACTACTGAGATATAGCACGATCCCATTCAACTCCTCTGCCTTACCAAAACGATTCATCGGAGTGTTATTGATAATGGCTTTGCCTCTCGCGGTTAAAGAGTCATCCTCATTGAGGAGTAGTTTATGATTCTGTTTACCAATAAAAAACCCTGGCGCAATAGCATTCACCCGAATCCCGTCCCCAAATTTCGCAGCCAATTCCATGGCCATCCATTTGGTAAAGATATCAATGCCGGATTTTGCCATAGAATATCCCAACACCCGCGAAATCGATTGTGTTGCCGCCATGGAAGAAATATTAATAATGCTGCCTTGTCCCCGCTCTGCCATGATTTTACCAAAAATTAAAGTGGGTATCACTGAACCCATTAAATTTAGATCCAACACTTTGCGCAAATCACCGATAGAAACATCAAATACCGTCTTATCGGGTGGTACCGTTGCACCGGGCAGGTTACCGCCGGCTGCATTGATCAATACGTCCACGCTTCCGTATTTCTCCAAAATCGTTTGGCTCGCCTCCAGCAGTTTTTCCTCTTGCAAAACATCTACCGCCAAACCAAGCAATTCACCCCCCATGGACGCTACTTCACCAACTATCTTTTGAACAGAGCTTTCACTCCTGCTAATGACAACAACTTTTGCCTTTTGTTTTATCAAATATTTAACCATCGAGCCTCCCAAAGCTCCTCCGCCTCCGGTAATTACGATTACTTTGCCCGTGACATCAAAAAGTTTTTCATTCATTATTTCTAGATTATTAAAAGTTGGTAAAAGCAAGTCCAGTTTTGAAAATCACTCCTGGCGCTATCAAGATATATTGGGATTTAATGTTGAAACATCTGGCGAAAATAGAAAATCAGCTGGAAAAATCAGGTAATTTGTCATTTCTTTTTATGCTTGCCATCTCAAACTTAACGGAAGGCTACGTTATTGGCGTTTTTAAAATTGTCCTAAAAATCAGTAAATTGACTTTTATTTACAAACGACAGACTAAGATCTAAATTTATGAAACACCTTATTTATTTTTTGCTGATTTTTCTGACCGGATCATATAGCACGATGGCACAATCCTCACAATATATGTTTGTTTCTTCGGGCACCAAAGCTAATAATGCCGGTATTTTTGTCTATGATTTGGGTGCCGGGCATCAAAAAATAACCCTTAAACACAAAGAGCAAAAGGTCAGCGTTTCTTCGTACCTTAACCTTCACCCGAACAAACCCTTGCTCTACTCTGCGGGAAATAATATGTTATCGGCCTTCCGAATCAACAAAAAAGACGGCAGCCTTTCTTTCATCAACCAACAATCAACAGGAGGAGAAAACCCGTGTTATGTATCTGTGGATAAAACCGGGAAGTGGGCTTTTGTGGCCAACTATAGTGGCGGCAGTATCAGTTTTTTTCCTATTCAGGATGATGGCAGTCTTGGCAAAGCCAGGAAGGTTATCAAACACGAAGGTTCATCCGTTAATAAGGACAGGCAAAATGTGCCACATCCACACATGATCGCCCCCAGTCCTAACAATAAGTTTGTTTTAGTGCCTGATCTCGGAGCGGATAAAATCTTTATTTACAAATTTGATGCGTCAAAAGGCACTTTTGAAGCCAATGACACCCCATTTGCCAAAGCACACCCCGGGGCCGGCCCAAGACATTTGGCGTTTCATCCCAACAAAAATTTCTGCTACGTATTAAATGAGTTAAATGCCACGGTAACTGTTTATCAATGGGATCCCGATGCCGGTGTACTCACGTCATTACATACCTACCAGACCTTACCCGAGGATTTTAAGGATTTTAACAAAACGGCGGACATACACCTCACTGAGGATGGCAAATACCTTTACACTTCCAACAGGGGACATAATAGTCTTGCACTTTTCAAAGTTAATGCAGATGGAAGTCTGAGGCCTGGAGATCATTATGCTTCCGGTGGCGACTTTCCGAGAAATTTCTTTATTTTATCAAATACACAGCTTATTGCGGCCAACCGAAAATCGGGTAATATGGTGTTCTTTGATCTTAATCCGAAAACAGGTGCGCTAACCTCCGGGAAAAGTGTTACTGACATACCCAGTGCGCAGTGTATTAAGGTCTGGAATGGGCAATAGGCAGATTTCTATTTTCGACTGGCAGGCTACTTGTTTGCTGGCTGGTATTAAAGTTGGGCTTCCTTGAAAATTGTTTTGGTATAAGTAACTTCATTTTAAGGAGGAAAAGCATTTTTTGAGGTGATCTCTCAAATGTTGCCTGCAAAAGGCTCCATAAGAATAAATATAAATTTATTTTCGCGGTTCTCGGCCTAGGCTCACTTAAATCTCGTTTCGCCCACCCTTACGCAAGCTTCGCCAAAACCAATATAAATTGTTTTTGGCAGCGCTCGGCCTGGGCTCATTTAAATCTCCTCGCTGAGGAGATTTTCCGCAAATAATATATTGTGAGCTTCGCACTTAGCTTAGCCTTCATTTCTTTTCCTTAGATGAAAAGAGTCGAGTAGGCAAGGGCTAATCAGCCCAAGCCTCTCACAGAACCGTACGTGACAGTCTCCTGTCATACGGCTCTTGACAATCAAGTCTTTTTATCCCGGGAGGAAACCATATCTCCAATGCACGAATAAGTTTGGGTATTCTATTGCCAGTTGCTTCAATTTGCTTCTGGCTTTTCCTACTTTTCGCCTGTACCTTTTATACTTATTCATCAACCACTTAACCAATCTGTCGTTAAGGCTTCTAAATACTGGGTACATTGCCCATTTTCGATATTTTCCAAAGTAGTTTATCCACCCCTGTATCTTAGGGGCCATCTCTGTGGCAATTTGTTCTACGTCTTTATTAGCCCACCGATGTGGCTTTAGGCTTTTAAAGGTTTGTACGATGTGCTTTTTAGCTCTCATACTGATTGCCGGACCAAACCCTAACCTGTATGAACCATTTTGCTGCTTGATCTTGCGAGGCTGGAAAGTAAATCCAAGAAAATCAAAGGTGTTCTCAGGGTGTTTTACCTTTCGATACCCTTGTTTGCAATACACTACTTTTGTTTTGTGTTGGTGTACCTGGAGTTTACAAGCTTCCATCCGTGTCTTTACAGCCTTCAGGATTGTCTCAGCTTGTGCCTTGGATACACAATGAATGATGATGTCATCCGCATACCTTTCAAAAGGCACCTCAGGAAATTGCTTGCATATCCACATGTCGAAAGCGTAATGAAGAAACAGGTTAGCTAACAGCGGGCTTATTACTCCCCCTTGCGGTGTGCCTTTGCTTCTTTCTACCAATTTCTGTCGCTCTGGAAATTTTACAGGCGCTTTTAGCCAGCGTTTAACATACATGATCAGCCATTTGTGGTCAGTATGTCTTTCCAGTGCTTTTATGAGTAGATCGTGATCCAGGTTATCAAAGAACCCTTTAATATCCAGGTCGATCGCCCATGCTCGCTCCCAGCATCGTTTGCTGCATTTTGTTATTGCCTGATGCGTACTTTTGTTTGGCCGGTACCCGTAGCTGTCAGGGTGATACACCTTTTCCAGGTCAGGTTCCAGCATATCCTTAATTACCTGTTGAGCAATTCGGTCGGTGACAGTAGGCACCCCCAGCCATCTGTTGCTGCCATCCCACTTTGGTATACTTACCGCCTTAATTGGCTTGGGGTGGTAACTTCCAGATGCCATTCGATTCCACAGTTTGTAAAGTTCATCGCTCAACTGTTCTTCTACTTTGAAAATAGTCTTCCCATCGACCCCACCACTTCCTTTGGCAGCCTTGACTTTGCGCCAGGCCACTCTTAGTTGCTCTTGGGTAATGGGAACTGTTTTCCCTTGTAAATACTCTGTCTCAAATAAGTTCATCTTCCCTGTTAATTAGGTTGTGTAATTATTTAAAACTGATCGCCTTAGCCCCTTCGCTCTTTCTTCATTTCTGAAGACTTCTACACTACTACGAGTTAATCCGCCCCAACCTGTTCTGGTTGGTTCTCCTGTTCCATCTAATAGCCTATATTGAACTCCTGCCGTCTTAATGCCGCCTGCCAATGTGCCAACTCTCAGTCTGCGCCGCACATCTTCTCCCAGAGGCTTCGTTATCCTCTGGTTTTGACTAGGAAGTACTTTTCTCGACACTTCATCGAACGGTTCACTTTCGTTCAGCTTTTCAAAACACATTCCTCTTGATCGCTCAGTACCGAAGCCTTGAAAGCTCAGCACCATCAAGGAAATTTGACTGGTCTGCCTGATCCAGTCCCAGCCGTCGAGCCAGAAGCTTTCACTCCTTTCGACATCTAATTAGATAGCATGTTAAAGAACTACTCCTTAACTTCAGGACACACAACGAAGCAAAGAAAAATCAAGCCAAAATTATCCTTCCACCCGCCTGCCATCGCCGGCCCGGAATTTTGGCAGGCCTACCCGCTTCAAGACAAGACAAAGACACCAAATAATCTTTTGATAACAACCTTTAAAGCAATTCTCAACGATACTCTAAGGCATAAAAAACGCCCTTCATTTTGAAGGGCGTTTTTTAATTCGTTGATTGTATCTACCGTTTTTTTCTCAACAACCGGATCCCGGATAACCGCAATTTTGCTGGTATCCTCCTTCTGTCCTGTCAATCTGCGATTGAGGGATAGGACGGAATTCATGGTAATCCTGGATATTTCCCGAAGCCTGAGGATTATGAAGCCTAACACGCTCTACCAGCTTCCGGGTACGCGCCAGATCCTGCCAGCGGTGCCCTTCACCGTCCAGTTCTCTTGCCCGCTCATCGAGAATAAAGTCCAATGTTGCCTCACCGGCAGTTATTTCCATGGCCATTTCCATTCCCGGCCAGGCTGCTCTTCTTCTAATGATATTGATATCTTCAGCAGCACCTGTGGCATTTCCCTGCATCAATTTGGCTTCTGCCCGTAACAGGTAAGCATCTGCCAACCGCATTAACGCAAAATCTCTCGACCCTTGTGTATGCTGACGATTAGGACGCCGTGGATCGATGAATTTATTTAGGGTAGGATACAGCTTTTCGGTGTACTCGTCATTGGTAATGACCATATACCTGGCTTTGGCCTGTCTGTCAGCATCCCAGGCTGCATCCTGGCCTGGACCCGGTATAAATACGGCAGTATCCCCTACTGTAAACTTGGGTTGGCCCACCAAAGAAGCATCCACATGACCGGCATTGGATTCTTCCTGGGTCCATACTGGTATATTCCCCTCATTGTTAGCTATCCACGCATGTTTGTAACTTAAATCATAACGGCTGTCAATACTTCTATCCCAGAGGCCGAGGTGGAAATCAGTGGGTCTGAATCGTTTCCAGGGTCTTCCGTTCTCGGTATCACGTGTCATACCTGGCAGTTTATCATATTCCATCAGGAAGTAAAGGTGCCCGCGGTGACCATTCCCATCGATACCTTCGCTTGTTTGCGATACCGAGTTCTGGACTGCAAAAATAACCTCATTATTGATATCATTATCCTGGTCAAACAAATCACCGAAATTGGTCAGTAATTCGTATCCGTAATTGTCAATTACGCTGGTCATCAGGCTCTCAGCTCTGGCAGCATCATTAGCTTCAGCATAAGATCGATAAGCTCTCGTCATTAATACCTTGGCCAGCAGGAATTCCGCGGCGGGCTTGATGGCCCGGCCATAGTCTTCCTGATCATCGGGATCAAGCAGATTGGCAACTGCAAACTCAAGATCAGGCACGATAGCATCACTATAAATCTGCGAAGCCGCAGTGCGATTTGCGGTAGTTTCAATTCCCTGGGTTTCTTCCAGGCTCAAGTGCGCATCGCCATAAAATTGCACGATCATAAAGTAATAAAAGCCTCGCAAAAACCTGGCTTCAGCCACTCTTAAAGTTCTGGTTTCATCATCCAACCCCTCGATATCCGGAGCACGGCCAACAACGGCGTTGGCCTGATTAATTCCTTCGTAAAAATCTCTCCACGTATCCCTGAAATAACTTTCTTCCGAATTAAGGCCACCATCATAGCGATTGATAGCTTTGTGGCCTCCGTCTGCGCCGTTTGTATGCACATCTGTACCAAAGGTAGTCATGGTAAAGCCTCTTTCCGGGCCAAAAAATGGCTTCATAGTTGCATAAGTTGCCCTAACCGCATCATCAAAACCCTGAGTAGTTTGATAATAAACACCCCCCGAAATATCAGAGACCAATTCTTCTTCCAGAAAACTTTCACATGCCGGCACGGTGAGCGCCGCCAGCACCATGGTAAAATATATGATTATTTTATGTTTCATTGTCTTTTTCTTTTATTAAAACTTAACATTCAACCCAACCAGGAAAAGTTTATTGGTAGGTATATCACGGGTCCTGAGCTGATCGTTATTTTCCGGATCCCAGGTGTCGTATTTTGACCAGAATACCGGGTTTTGAGCAGATGCATACAACCTGAACTGGCTCAAGCCCAATTTATCCAGTATGGCACTTGGGAAATTATAACCCAATGTTACATTTCTCAGTTTCACGAAGCTACCGTCAAAATAAGAAAGCGTGGACCCGTTTCTTGGCCGTTCCTGATTTTCATTAGGCCTGGGATTGGCGTTGGTCGGGTTGTCAATGGTCCAGTAGTCAACATCCAGGTTATTGTACCTGGCAAACAGGGAGTTATTGCCTGTATGGAAATTGTCCTGGATCATTTGCCCCTGACGGAAGAAGAAAAAGATACTAAGATCAAAGCCCTTAAAGGTAAACTGGTTGGTGATACCTCCCGAGTAATCCGGCACATCCGAGCCCAAGACTACCCTGTCTGCAGGTGTAATAACACCATCGCCATCAACGTCTTCAAGTTTGATCTCACCTGGCACCTTGTTGTCCTGTGCCAATGCTTCATCTACCTCATTGGACTGCCAGATACCAATTTTTCTATAATCAAAAAACGCTCTTATAGGCTGACCTACAAACCAACCATTACCAATATCATCAATCGGATCACCATTTTCATCCTTCAAAGCCAATTCAATAATCTCCTCTTTGTAGGAAGTGATATTAAAATTGATATTCCAGCTGAAGTCGGCTTTATCTACCACAACAGCATTAAGCCCCAATTCTATACCTTTGGTACGGGTCTCACTTATATTTTGGGTGATATCTTCATATCCTGAGGTAAATGGCAAATTCCTGCTGAGCAGCAAGTCAGTAGTATTGGTCTGGTAAAGATCCAGGCTTCCTGATAGTCTTCCATCAAGAAATCCAAAGTCAACACCAACATCAACGGTAGCGGAAGTTTCCCATGTCAGTTGATCGTTAGGGATCTCATCAAGTCCATATCCAAAAGCCGGGGTTTCATCAAATGCATAAACTGTTCTCCTCAACCTTCCAAAAGTCTGGTAAGGATCCACGGCGGTGTTACCTACCTCACCATATGAAGCTCTCAGTTTCAACTCATTTAAAAAGTTGACATTGGCCATAAAGTCTTCGTCAATAATTCTCCATCCCGCGGATAAACCAGGGAAAAAGTTCCATTTATCTCCAGAAGCCAGGCGGGAAGAGCCATCCGCTCTCAAAGTAGCCTGGATCAGGTATTTTCCATCAAGATCATAATTGATACGTCCCATAAAGGAGGCCAAAGACGTTTCTTCCAACCGGCTTTCCAATCTTCCCTTTACCTCTGCAATTTCAATATTGTGAAATCCTACAGATTCGACAGGAAGATTGGCTACTTCCGACCTGTTGTCTTCGATTCTCGACGTTTGAATACTTTGCAGTAGTGTAACGCCTAATCGATGTCTTTCTCCAAAAGACTTACTATAGGTCAATATGTTTTCAAGTGTAAAACCTACACTATTCGTATTGTGGATTTCAGCATCTGCGGGTCCACCGCGATTATCGTTGGTCAGACTTCCTCTGAATTCTCCTCTTTTTCGATACCGAAGGTCAGGGCCAATATTAGCTCTGAATTGTAATCCATCCAGGATTTGTGCTTCTACATAAAAGGCTGAAAATATCCTGGTTGATCTTCTTTCATCGATATAGGCGCCGTCCACCAGTTCGCTTAACGGGTTAGTCCTTATCCCATCATTGGTAGGAAGAAACAGCAGGTTACCCTCTGCGTCATAAGGAACGCCCAGTGGATTGTTGGCCATGGCCTCTCCCAATGCCGCCGAAGATCCCCAATTTTGAACGGAACTTGATATCAACGTTGAGGTGCCGATTTTGAATCGATCGTTAATTCTATGATCTATGTTTATACGTCCTGTAAGTCTTTCAAAATCTATGCCCTCAACAATTCCATCTTCATTAAAGTATCCTACGGAAATATTAAACTGGGTTTTTTCGCTACCGCCGGAAATACCCAGCTGGTGATTGGTTTGGAATCCATTCTGCAATACCAGATCCAGGTAGTCGGTTGACCTTCCCTGAGCGATGGATTCAAGTTCCACGGCATCTTCAAATATAACATCATCACTTGGAATAGTACCATCCCAGGCTACATTACCACCGGCGTCGCGTCTTCTGGATTCCCTTTTCATAGCAGCGAATTGTGCGCCATCCATCATATCTACTACCTTGGTGACGCTTGTCACCCCATAGTAGGAGTCAAAAGATACAACAGTTTTACCGGAAGACCCCCTTTTAGTGGTGATCAATACTACCCCATTAGCACCCCTGGAACCGTAAATAGCTGTTGAGGCTGCATCTTTCAGCACTTCAATGGATTCGATATCCTGAGGGTTGATGTCGGCCAATGTAGATTCCGTCGCTTCTCTTCGCCCCCCATCCTGTTGGTCTAAAATAGCTGTATTATTACTGGTTTGCGGGATACCATCAATCACAATTAAGGGATCATTGCTGGCAGTCAGGGATCGTCTACCTCGAATCCTGATAGAGGATCCTTGTCCTGGCCGGCCTCCCTGAGAAACGATATCCACCCCTGCCACCTGCCCCTGCAAGGCCTGGGCAGTGCTGGCGGTAGGGATCTTTTTAATGGATTCCCCATCGATCGAGGCTATAGCCGCTGTTACATCGCGTTTCTCCTGGGTTCCATAGCCCACGACGATTACTTCCTGTAAAGCTGCAATATCACCGAGAAGCGTTACATTAATGATCGATTGGTTACCTATTTCCACTTTTTCGGTAACAAATCCAACAAAACTAAACACCAATACGTTTCCACCGTCCGGAATTCCAATTTGATAGTCTCCGTTGGTATCAGTGATAACGCCGGTGCTGGTGCCTTCAACAACGACGTTTACGCCTGGTAATCCGGTTCCTTTATCATCTATTACTTTCCCTGTTACGCGATTTTGCGCCCGGGTACTCACAGCAAAAAATGATAAAAGTAAGCTCAATGCTAAAATTGCCGAAAGTGACGGTTTGGTTATAGGGACACTTTCGTGGCAATTCTTTGACGCAATCTTTGACCCGCGCCAATTGGTCTTTTCTGGTACGTGTGTTCTCATAGCTTAAAGTTTAGATTTAGATTTATAATAGTACCGCAAAAGACGGTACCGAATTGATTTAGAATTCTCGTCCTGAAAATAATTTGCCCATTGAAGGGGTTCGTATAGTTTGCATAGCTGCCACTTTTATTTTTGTATTTATCAAATAATAAAAAAACAAACTGGCTCGAGTATTTGACCGTGTTATTATAAAGTTCCTATAGTAAACAAATTTGATCCACCACTCAGTTGGCAAACGATGATACCATATTTGCCTTATAGCATACTAACGCAACCCAGGTTATATTTCCGAAGGTATCCCGTCGGGGACATTTGCGTGATTTTTCTAAATTGCCGGTTGAAATTGGATAAATTGTTATAGCCTGACCGGTAACATATTTCTGCAATGTTGAATTCCTGCTCTATCAATAATTTACAGGCATAACCTATCCTCAACTCATTGATATAGCGGGAAAATGTCTTTTTGTTGTTTTTTTTAAAGTACCTGCAAAATGACGCTTTATTCATATGCGCCATATCTGCCACCGTATCCAATGACAACTCTTCCCGAAAGTTATTCTCGATATATTCGTACACATAATCCAGCCGCCGGTTTCTTGATTTGACAAAAGGTTGAATGAATCCTGCACTGCTTAATAATTGGTAATCGTCTGTATCGGATAAATATTTCAGAATTTTCAATAGCGCCAATACCTTATCAAAATCATTCAGGTCAAACATTTTCCACATTTCCCCCGCCACCTCAGCGCCGATTTTTTTTGAAAAGCAAATGCCTCTTTTTGAGTTCTCCAATAAATCACAAATGGGATGTAATTCCGGAAGACTAAAGCAACTATTACCAATACACGCTTTATCAAAATGAATTTCCAGTACCTCTGCCTGTAATTTTGTAGTCTGCTGACGGTATTTTCGGTCGTTCATCCAAAGATGCGGTAAATTTTGGCCTATCAGCACCAGATTGTCCGGTCCAAACCGTTCAATACTATCGCCTATAAATCTGGTCCCGGTACTGTTGCTAATATATACCAACTCAAACTCGGGATGATAGTGTAGGAATCCCGGCGCGTTTTTAAGACAACGTTTCTGTAATGTCAGGGACTTATCTGGCGGATTACTCCTGTTTACAAGCTCGACTTTCATAATTTAACGTGACTTAAGGTCAGCAATATGCGAAATTAAATTCCAAATAATAATTCTACCTCTCCATTATTTGACTCCATTTGGGGGATTTACCCTGACATTCAAAATGGCTTGGTACTGTTTTTTGCCGGCTGAATTTATTTCGAATCCAAAAGCATATTAACGGTTGCTATCAATAGCTAGCCTCTTACTCATTCTAAAAACTCATTATCAAGATAATGAGAATTTGGCGCTATCGCTACCTTATAAAAATAATAAATAGCCTAAACCAAAACTAGTAGAATGGGGTAATCATTTTTCGATCTTGTCCAAAATTTCATTCCAGATCCTGGGATCTACCTCAACGCCTTCCTTTATTTGTCTCTCCCTGGTGGCTATCGTTCTCTCACCGGGATATCTCACCTCAGTTTGTCCTTCCATAGGTTCACTGCTTTTAACATAGTCAATTACCCGCTGAATAATCGTTTTCTGCTCCTCAGCGGGAACTAAACGCTTCAGATCAATAGCGATAAATACCTGGCAATTACCGTATTCTTCATCTCCCAACTCGCTGGATGTACGACCCTGGGCCAGCAGGCTTACCAACAGGTCAAGCATGATTGACAGGCCGGAACCTTTCCACAGCCCGGCGGGCAAGGCCAGTTCGGATTCAATGATTTTTAACGGATCCTTGGTGATTGTTCCCCGGCTGTCAAGACCGCCATCAAAGGGCAGGGCCTCATTGCGATTGGCATATTCCCATAGTTTGCCGTAGGAATAAAGTGATACGGACATATCCAGCAGCAATGGATGTTGTTCGTTTGGAATGGCAATAACCAGGGGGTTATTACCGGTTTTTGCCTCCTTACCACCCCATACCACCATGTTAGGCTTGGCGTTGGTAAAGCATATACCTATTTGTCCGGCTTCAGCGGCCTGTAAGCCGTAATTTCCGGCCCTGATCCAATGATTCGTATTTCTTATGGCCACACAACCTATTCCATACTTCTCCGCAAGAGATATGGCCTGGTCCATACAAAAGTAGGCATTAAGGTTACCCGGTCCCAACTTTCCATCCCACTGCTCTAAAGCGCCAAATGTACTCACCTGGACCGGCTCGGCATCCACCTTAACCCATCCCCTTTTTATGGTTTTCAAAAAAAACGGAAACCGGTTAACACCATGTGAATTAACGCCATCGAGACTTGCTTTAGCAAATAACTCGGCACATAACTTAGCTTTCTCATTGGAAAAACCGTGCCCCAGCAATATTCGCCGAAGTACATCAACTATATTTTCGTAATCTACTTTCATTGGTTTTAAAAATAGGTGTATTGATTGCAGTATCTGGCTCCATTACGAGATTAACTACAAACAATGTGGTGTTTTCAAATCTAAAATGGTTTGCTTTAGATGGGACTTTGATAACCCTGTGCCTGTTACTAATCTATGAAAACTTGTTTGCCTGTTTTCGCTGATTCATAGATGGCTTCTATGACCGCCACGGACTTCAAGCCTTCCCTTCCGTTCACAATGGGTTCTTGACTTTCACAAATATGCTGAATTATTTCTGAAATTTGACTTTTGTGCAACCTATAATCGATGGCCATCGGATCTGATGACCCGGTCGGAGCGGTTTCCTTTTTTGACATGGGCAGATTCCCCGCGGTTTCGGAGTTCCACTCCACTATTTTCCCCCCTTCCAGAATAATATTACCCTGTGATCCGTGGATTTCAAGTTTTTCAGGATAGCCTTTGTAAATGGAGGTGCTTCCTTCGACCGTGCCAAGCGCTCCACTTTCAAATTCCAGGATCGCCAGCCCAAGGTCCTCACCATCAATATCATGGGTCATCGTTTTGGTTTTTCCAAATACTGACTTTACAGGGCCCATGACGTTGAGTAGCAAGTCGATAGTGTGAATGGATTGGTTGATTAAAGCAGCTCCTCCATCGCCGTTCAGGCTGCCCCTCCAATCAGCGGCATCATAATATTGTTGATCGCGAAACCATTTAATGTACGCATTACCCAAGACAAGTTTTCCCAGCTCCCCTCCTCTGACAGCATCGCATATTTTCTGATAATCAGGGCTATAACGATTTTGAAAAATGCAGGCTAGCTTTACATTTGCCTCCTCGCAGGCCTCTATCATTTGCAAGCCTCTTTCCACCGAAATCTCCAGCGGTTTTTCGACAATTACATGTTTTCCTGCGCTGGCTGCTGCGAGCGCCGGTTCCAGGTGAAATCCGCTGGGTGTGCAAATACAAACTACGTCTACCTCCGGATGTGCCATCATTTGATGGTAGTCGGCATAGGTATCTACCTTGTACTGTTCTTCAAGCTGACTAAGTCTCTCCTGGTTTCTGCTGCTCGCCGCTACGAATTTACAATTCTGCAATTCCAAAACGCTTTTAATATGATGACCGGCAATATTGCCCAGGCCGATGATGCCAAAGCCAAGAGGTTTTTGTATAGGTGTCATTAATGGTTTAAATAGTGTTTTTTACAATTGATTCCATTATAAAATTAGTCCTTGCCGCCGATTCTCCGGTGCTTGGACACTGTCCATGACCGCGCAGGTCATCTACTACCGTTTGAATTAGTGGTTGCTGCACATGGGCCGGCATGGCAAAGCTAAAAACTTCTCTGGTTTTTCCATTTATTTCCAGGATAACTTCGGGTTTTCCGAAACTTGCATAGGACACCTGTCCATGACTACCAACAATGGTAGTAACATCGCAATCGGAAGGAGCACTGGCGGTAAAGCACCAGCTGCCTGTTCCCAATACGCCATTTTCAAAATGAAAAACTGCCGTAACGATATCTTCCGCCGCATAGTGGCCGGCCTGATTGGTGGCATAACCACGGGCATTAACAACAGGTCCCAAAACATAATCAAGAAAATCAAGCTGGTGGGAGGCCAGGTCGTAAAAGTATCCGCCACCGGCAATGTCCGGATCAACGCGCCAGTTCTCATCGTCCGGCGCCACGATATCTGGCGCTATCGGCTTTGTTAATACAACATTTACCATGCGGATGGTACCAATTATTCCCTGATCGATGATCTCTTTTACTTTTAAAAAATGAGGCAGCGTCCGTCGGTAATAAGCTACGAATAAAGGAACCGATGCGTTCTTACAAGCCTCAATCATTTTCACACATTCGTTGTGGTTACGAGCCATGGGTTTCTCCACATACACGGGTTTTCCTGCCTGAGCGGCTTTGATGGTATATTCCGCATGTGAACCGGGGGGCGTAGCAATGTAGATGGCATTGACCTCGGGATCATTGATCAATTTGTCCGCGTTATCGTACCATTTGGGAACCTGATGTCTTTGAGCATAATCACGCGCTTTTTCGCCGTTCCTCCTCATCACCGCCACAAGCCGGGAATGTTCAATCAGGTTCATGGCCGGTGCGCTTTTCACCTCGCACACATCTCCCACCCCGATAATTCCCCAATTAATACTATTGTATCTCATTCAATATTGAAAATCAGAATTATAAATTAATCAATGATTTAATGTATTTGCAAATGGCGCTACATACCATCAAATATATTTAGCCACCGATAATATTCAATAATACCCATTTTTCTATATCAAAAACTATTTTTCAAGGAAAAATAATCAAATCGGCAATGACACAGATTTTAACTTAGGGCCAGGCATTTAACATCTGAAAGCAGCGGTTTTGGTGATCTGACAATGAAAATTGACGTAGTAGTTGGGAATAAATAGCCCTGGCGTTTGAACAAATAAATGATGGAATCCATCAACAAACCCAATGGTCGTTGCTCAGGTATTGCAATAGTCCTCGTCAGTTTTCAGTTTCCGGCGCAGTTGACTCCTCACCCGTCGACTTCCCTCTCCACCAGGTAGCCAGTGACGATCCTGTGATGTTCATAAGAGGGCCAAACACAGCGGGTGCCAAACCGATAGTAGCCACCTTGCCCATTTGCAAGGCAATTCCCGACGCCAGCCCGGCATTCTGCATTCCAACTTCCAGCGCGATAGTCCGGCACGACCTGGCATCCATTTTTAGTAGTTTGCACCCCCAGTAGCCCAAAAAGTATCCGGCCATATTATGTAAAAAGCTAGCCAGAATTAAAGCCAAACCAATTTCGAGCAAACTGTCTCTTCCGGCGGCGGTGATAATGGTTATAATAACAGCAATGCCCACCATGGACACTACCGGCATGGCTTTATCCAACCAATTCGCCTTCCCGTGTGCCAGCTTGTTGAAGATCAACCCTGCGATGATCGGTAATATGACAATTTTGATAATTCCCCACATCATGCCCCAAAAATCAATCGGAACCAATTGACCGGCCAATAATTTCATAAGAAGAGGTGTCATTAAAGGGGCGAGTAAGGTAGCCATGGCTGTAAGGGTTACCGACAAAGCCAAATTGGCCTTGGACAGGTAGGCCATTACATTGGAGGCCAGTCCGCTTGGAGAGGATCCTACCAGCACAATGCCGGCAGCTACTTCGGGCGGAAACCCAAAAATAGTGGCTACAGAGATGCCCACCAGGGGCATGATAGTGAATTGGCATATTAGCCCTATGAATACGGCTTTGGGCATTTTGACCACTCCGGCAAAATCTTTCAGGCTCATAGCCGTGCCCATTCCAAACATGATAATCTGTAAAAGCGGGACAATCAGTGTTTTTAATTCAAAAGTCCCAATGGTTCTGAAGTATTCGGGATAGAACATGGACACTGACACTGCGGCAAATATCCAGATCGTAAATGAAAATCCTTTCAGATTCTCCCAACCTCTTACACCCAGCGCGAGACAACTAAAAAAGACCGTAAGCATTGGGCCAATGAATGTTGCGGGGCCCAGGAAGTAAAACAGGATTGTCGCCGCCAAAGCTAAAAGAGAAAGTCCGATTAATATTTTAAAAAGGTTAGTTTTTGCGGCCATAAAGTAGAAATTAAGAAGAAAATAAGCTTTTCAACATAGGAATATATTACGAGATTTCAAAAAATTTAAATAAGAAATGCCAAATAGGTTATTTGTTTCTGAAAACGTAAAGCAAGGGAGTGGGCTGAGGTGCGGTCATAGGACTAAAAAAACCCGCAACTAATCCCTCGTTGCTGTTACGGGGCCAATTTTCTTATTAAAAGAAATTATTATATTTATAAACGTAGAAATCAATCGTACCAAATGGTCCTCCAATCAATCCAATATTCCTTAACATTACCATCCCAATCCGGTTGACTTTGTGATCGCATTGCATGGCTTTTTGCATGCCCTTGAAAAATTATGGCAGATAAAATTCCACTATATAATATTCCAAAGGAAAATGTAACGCTCAGCGGTTTCAAATTATATACGCTGAAAAACGACAAGAGGCACAATCCCCTTTTTCCTAACATGCCGTTACAAACCAATGTCCCCCATCGCCACAATTTTCACGAAATTTGTATATTCCTGGAAGGGGAAGGTTATCATGAAATTGATTTCAAAAGATTTAAGGTCTGTAATAATAGTGTACATTTCATCTCACCGGGGCAGGTGCATTTGATATCGATGAAAGGACGCTGTCAGGGTTATATTCTGGCCTTTACGAGGGAATTTCTGGAGATGGGCGCGGGCAATAAGGAGACGTTGGTCAAATTTCCATACCTGAATAGCGGCAGGCATCCTTTTGTGAATCCGTCGGCAAACCAGTTTAAATATCTGGTGGAGATTTTGAAGCAAATCAAATCGGAATACCTTAACATACAGGAGGAAAGCCAGGAAATCATCAGGCATTATCTGGATATCTTTCTCTTAAAAAGCAAATCATTCCACAGAAGAGAGACTAATAATGAAACCGAGAAATATGATCAAACCGACGCTTACCACAACTTCCGTTCGCTTTTGGAATTACATTTCCGAACCAAACAGAAAGTACAAGATTATGCCGATCTGCTGGGCATATCACCCATCCAGTTAAACCGCATGGTAAAAAAAGGTTGCGGATTGAATGCCAGCGAACTCATATTGGATAGAATAACCCTGGAAGCCAAGCGGTTATTGGTTTTCAGCGATCTTAACAACAAAGAGATTGCCTACCAGCTCGGATACAAAGAACCCTCTTATTTTAGCAGAATTTTCAAAAAGAGGACAAACTACGCGCCCTCAGATTTCAGAGATGAAATGTATGAAAAGTACCAGCATTAAGTCCAAAAGTGTCTTTCTTTTAGTGGCAAAAGGATCTAGTTTTATGAAAGTTAATTTTTACGACAATACCCACTTTTATAAAAGGTGCGGTTAAAAGAATATACCTGACAGATTTATGGAGATACTTTCTCATCTTAACCCGATTGATTTAAAAGAAAAGATCGAAACATTATGGGATTTGTCCGGGCAAAAGATTTTATCTATTGAAGAAAGGTATGATCCAACGCAAGGAGCCCCGGTTTTTACGGTGAAGGGTCAATACACGACGATGGGGTGGACGGAATGGACCCAGGGCTTCCAATACGGATCTGCCATTTTACAATTTGACGCCACAGGTTCAGAAAAGTTTCTTGAAAGCGGGAGAAAAAATACCCTGGAAAAAATGGCGCCACACATCAGTCATTTTGGCGTTCACGATCATGGCTTTAATAATGTCAGCACCTACGGCAATCTGCTAAGGTTAATGAAAGAAGATAAAATAGAGGCCGATGCCTGGGAAAAGAATTTTTACGAATTGGCACTCAAGATTTCAGGGGCCGTACAGGCAGCACGCTGGACCGACACAGAAGATGGTGGATTTATTTATTCATTCAATGGCGCACACTCATTGTTTGTCGATACTATCCGTACGCTTAGGGTATTGGTCTTAAGCCATTGCCTGGGACATGACTTACGGGGAGAACAGGATGTTAAACACAATCTGCTGGACCGCGCTTTAACGCACGCTATCAGCACTGCAAAATATGCCATTTATTATGGAGATGGCAGAGATCGCTATGATGTATTGGGAAGAACAGCCCATGAAAGCATCTTTAATGTTCAAAACGGTGTTTACAGATGTGCCAATGCTCAGCAGGGATATACGGGTTTTTCAACCTGGACCAGAGGTCTGAGCTGGGCCATGTTAGGCTTTGCCGAACAGTTAGAATTTTTGGATGTCTTCCATGACGGGTTGCCACAGCGATATAGCGACAAAAAGGCATTACTGGAAATTTTGGAGAAAGCCGCCATAGCCACCTGCGAATTTTACATTGAAAATACGGCAAAGGATGGTATTCCTTACTGGGATACGGGAGCGCCCAATCTTCACAAACTCGGAGACTATCTAAGCCGGCCAGCTGATCCATTTAACGATTTCGAGCCGGTTGACAGTTCCGCTGCCGCTATCGGTGCGCAGGGCTTGCTGAGATTAGGTAAGTATTTAAAACAAAAAGGCGACAACGACAGAGGTCATCGGTTTTATCAGGCCGGATTAACGGTGGCAGACAGGCTTATGGAAGCCCCTTACCTGAGTCAGGACCCGGAACATCAGGGACTGTTATTACATGCTAACTATCATTATCCCAATGACTGGGATCACGTACCTGAGGGCAGCAATATTCCTCACAGCGAATCCTGTATGTGGGGAGATTACCATCTGCGGGAACTGGCAGTATATCTCCAAAGAGTGATAGAAAATCGGCCATATTACAGTTTTTACGCTAGTGTAATCTAGCTATTTAAGACCGTTAAAAAATACAACACATTGCAAAGATTGTGTATCCATACCATCACTACCAAGCCCTGGGATTTGGAAACTGCCCTGGAAAAATATCGCAATGCCGGCGTCACCGGCATCACCGTATGGCAGGATGCCGTACATACTGTGGGTATTAACAAGGCCAGTAACCTCCTCCGGGAAAGTGGTTTGGAAACCGTAGCCTATTGCCGGGGAGGCTTCTTTCCTCACCTGGAGGAAGCCGGCAGAATGAAAGCTATAGAGGAGAATAAAAAAATGCTGGATGAAGCCGCAGCCATCGAAGCCCCCATGCTGGTATTGGTGTGCGGGTCCGCTCCGGGGCAGCCGCTGGAAACTTCAAGGGATCAAATTAAAAAAGGCATAGAAAGTTTACTTCCCAGGGCCGAAGAAAACAAGGTTGCACTGGCGATTGAACCGCTACATCCGATGTATGCCGACACACGCTCAGCCATAAATTCACTATCAATGGCCAATGATTTTGCCGAGTACTTTAACAGCCGGTGGGTAGGTGTTGCGGTGGATGTATATCATATATGGTGGGAACCAGAGCTAAAGGAGCAGATTATGCGATGCGGCAGCAACCAAAACCTTTTGGCTTTTCACATTTGTGACTGGAAAACCCCTACCGCCGATATGTTGCTGGACCGTGGAATCATGGGAGAAGGCTGCATTCCTATTCAAAAAATCAGCCAATGGGTTGACGAAGCAGGGTTTGCTGGCTATCGGGAAGTAGAGATTTTCTCTCAAAAATATTGGGAAGGCGATCAGGATGAATACTTGAACAAAATCATAACCGCATATAATAATCATTATCCAAAGGAAATAATCGCATAGGCAAAAAACAATGAAGGAGCACAAAATAGGAATCATTATGAATGGTGTTACCGGAAGAATGGGCACCAATCAGCATTTACTGAGATCGATTACTGAAATTATCAAGCAAGGTGGCGTTAAAATCGGGCAAAATGAAACCATTATGCCGGATCCCGTGCTTGTAGGTAGAAACGAACAGAAACTGAAAAAACTATGTGGCCTTTCCGGGATTGAAAAAATGACTACGGACCTGGACGCCGTATTGTCGGATCCTTACAATACGATATATTTTGATGCTCAAACTACCGGCAGAAGATATTTAGCCGTTAAAAAAGCTGTTGCCGCCGGCAAACACATTTACTGCGAAAAGCCGACAGCCGTTTCGACAAAAGAAGCGCTGGAACTATACAATATCTGTAAAGAAGCTAACCTGAAAAATGGGGTGGTACAAGACAAACTCTGGCTACCGGGCATTATCAAACTCAAACGACTGATTGAAAACGGCTTTTTCGGACGTATCCTGTCGGTCAGGGGTGAATTCGGCTACTGGGTATTTGAAGGGCATTCCGTGCCGGCACAAAGACCCTCGTGGAATTACAAAAAAGAAGAATCAGGAGGTATCATCATGGATATGTTATGTCACTGGCGATATCTGTTGGATCATGTCTTCGGCAATGTAAAGTCGGTATCCTGCCTGGGGGCTATTCACGTTAAGGAACGGGTAGATGAACAAGGAAATGTATACACCTGCACAGCCGATGACTCCGCCTATAGTACTTTTTTGTTGGAAGATGACATTATAGCGCACTTTAATGCTTCGTGGACAACCCGGGTCAGAAGAGATGATTTGCTGACCCTGCAGGTTGACGGTACCAAAGGCTCAGCCGTAGCAGGATTGCGGAATTGTGTTACCCAACATTACGGAAACACGCCAAAACCAATCTGGAATCCTGATATTGAACAACCCATTCAATTTCATGATCACTGGCTACCGGTACCTAACCAGGAGCCATTTGATAATGCGTTTAAAATTCAGTGGGAGCTCTTTCTCAAGCACGTCGTCACCGATGAACCTTTTCCCTGGACTTTGCTGGAGGGAGCCAAAGGTGTACAACTTGCCGAAATGGGCTTGGAAAGCTGGGAAAAAAGGGCCTGGGTAGATATAGATCCTTTAGACAACTAAAAACCGATGTGATGGCAAAAACAGCATTAATAACCGGAGGTAGTCGTGGCATTGGATTGGGCATAGCAGAAAAATTAGCGGTGGAAGGATATGATCTGGTCATCAACGGTGTCAGGCCCGAGGACGCTGTTACCAACGTATTGGAAAGGCTCCGGACTTTTGGTGTCAAAGTTTCCTATTGCCCCGGGAATATCGGTGTGGCAGAAGACCGGGAAAAAATCCACGCGTTTGTTAAAAATCTCCATGGCAACCTCAATGTACTTGTCAACAATGCAGGTGTAGCCCCGTTGGAACGAAAAGATGTGCTGGAAACTTCAGAGGAAAGCTACGACCGGGTGATGGATATCAACCTGAAAGGCACTTATTTTCTTACCCAGTCGATCGCTAACTGGATGGTTTCATTAAAGCAAGCCGATAAGGAACACCAGGCCTGTATTATCAACATATCATCTATCTCGGCAACCATAGCCTCTGTTAACAGGGCTGAATATTGTATTTCCAAAGCCGGAATGGGAATGTTGACGCAACTTTTCGCGGTAAGATTAGGCGATTTCGGCATTCCCGTTTACGAGGTACGGCCGGGTATTATCGAAACCGATATGACAGCGGCAGTTAAAGAAAAATATGATGCACTGATCGGCGAAGGGCTGACATTACAGAAAAGGTGGGGACGCACTGATGATGTGGGCAAAGCAGTGGCAGCACTTGTGAGAAATGATTTCCCCTACTCCACCGGGCAGGTAATTATGGTGGATGGTGGTCTGACCACAGCAAGATTGTGATTTAAATAAATTAAAGAACTATGAATAAAAGTCTTTACTGGATCATTTGCCGCATAGCTGCAATTATACTGGTGGTTATTACCTTCACACCGCTGGTCATGCCGGCCGGCGCTCACAGACCGGCGCTATGGGGAATGCCCTATACGTTATGGGCTGGTATCATTGTCAGCATTCTGTTGGTTTTATTAACATTTATCGGCACCAGAGTTCACCCTGGCCGTAAAAACTCCAAACAGCAATGATCAGGACATTAATTTTCATCGGCGTTATTTACGTAGGTATTCTTATTACCTTTTCCCTGATTTTCCGGCAACGGCAAAAAAGTACCAACTCCTACCTGTTGGCCGGTTCAAAGTTGGGATCAGTGCTGGGGCTTTTCACCTTTGCCGCTACCCTTTTCAGTACCTTTACATTGATTGGTATGCCGGATTTTTTCCGGACGCACGGCGTGGGTTCCTGGATTTTTTTGGCAGTATCGGACGCTGTAATGGTATTTGCGATCATTTGGCTTGGTTCCGCTTTGCGCGAAAAGGCGCGAAATAAAGATTTTAAAGGACTTTCAGGGCTGATCCGGGATTGTTATCAAAGCAAATTTGCAGGATATGTAGCCTTTTTTGGAGCGTTTATTTTTCTCATCCCTTATGTATCTATTCAAATTCGTGGTATCTCAATTTTTTTAAATGCCACATTTCCCGAGTCGTTGCCCACCTGGGCATGGGCGCTATCGATGGTGGTTGTCATGCTGGTTTACAGTGAAACCGGCGGCTTAAAGGCAATTATTTATAGTGACGTGCTACAGGGAATTCTGTTGCTGATTGTGATCTGGATAGCAAGTTTTGTCTGTATATCCTATTTTGGTGATATGCAAAGCATGTTTAAAAAAGTCGAGCAAACCAACCAGGCGCTGCTATCAGTTCCCGGTCCCAAAGGCCTTTTTACGACCCAGTTCCTGGTAGCTTCTATGTTAGCGATCACGATGATCCCCTTCACCCAGCCACAGGTGGTGACAAGAATTATCATCATGAAAGATCAGAGGTCTCTGTTCCGAATGGCCGTTGGGGTCGGATGTTTTGCCATTGTTATTATTTTGCCCACGCTATTTCTGGGCATGTATGGGGCGGTTAAATACCCCTACGAATCTACCGCCGGTTTTATCAATAAAGTACTCATTCAGGATCAATCGGAATCAGTCGCCGCCTTTATTATTATCGGACTTATTGCAGCAGCTATCTCGACAGCAGACTCCCAGATTTTTGCGCTGGGATCTGAGCTCAGATCTTTAATGAAGGGAGATGATAAAAAAGTGATGCCAATTACCAGGGTTGCCATCGTCTTTTTTGCCGCTATTTCCCTGATTTTCTCATTATTTAGTAGTGATCAATTGGTTTTACTGGCCAGAACAAGCTTTGCCGGGACCGCATTGATGGGACCTATGATCATCTCGGGAATTTTCTCAGAAAAGAAAATGGGGCCCGTTGTGCCAACAGTCACTTTGCTGGCTATGGCATTGTTTGTCGGTTCCTTACTTGGCCTGATCCCCAACAGTTTGTGGGGGATTCGTCTGGACATCACTTTGTTTGTCTTGTTGTTGGCAACTGCTTCTATCACTTATTTTGTCAAAAATAATGGGTCATTAACAAATGATTCGGAAGAAATTACATAGCCCGTACCTGCTAATAAGTATCAGCGCGGTAAGGTTTGCCGGAAAAATAACCTGTCTTCTGTGGCTTGGTTGCTGGCTGTTAGCTGCCTGTCAAAACAAAACTGAAATTGAAAGACCTCGCGATCCCTGGATACTCCGTTCGGTGTTGGATCAGCGATCAAGAATGATCACCCTGGCGCTCTATCCCAATGTATATGTTGCTTATGATTTGCAAAAATGTGCCTTTTACAAAGCCTGGAGCGGGGGTATTTTCCTGGACGGAGCAGCTTTTAACAACATTAAAACGGCTCAGCCAACCAGTTGGGGGCATATCTATTTGGAAGAAAATCCGGACTCCTCCCCCTGGTCAGTGAAATCTGGGAATGAATTAATAGCCGGTTCTCTAAAGTTTAAGGGTTATACGGTAAAGGAGAATCAGATCACTTTTCAATATCAACTGGTACTTCCCGATAATCAGACAATTACTATTTATGAACAGCCGGATTTCCTGAAAGCTGACAATGGCAAAGTTTCCTTTGTCCGAAACATCCGTACCAAAGGAGTTCCCAATGGTGTTACCGTCGCTTACCGGAACAACCTCTTAAACGCTAATGGTGACAGCAAAATTCTCAACACTTTCGATCAGGTCGCCACACCAAAACGACCGGTGCAGCAATCGAAATCAAACCGCGCCAGGTATTGGCTTGCCAAAAGCGGTTGTAATACCTGCCATGATGAAAATGACTATGAAGTAGGTCCCTCTTACGTGGAAATTGCCGAAAAATATGGCCATGACCCGGCTGCCATTGGAAAACTGGTGGAAAAAGTCTTCAGGGGAGGGAGCGGTGTATGGGGCGATGCGCCCATGATTGCCCATCCCCACCTGGACAAGGAGGAGATTCGGGAAATGGTGAAATTTATACTTTCCATGAAACCGGCGGGTAGTCAAAAGCAAAAATCCAAAGCACCTGCTTTAAAAGCTACCAAAAAAGTCGCCAGGACTACTAATCAGCCAGGTTTTGGAGCACCACTGGAAGGCGTGCATCCAAGTTACGACCTGGTAACCATTCGGCCCTCCGGTTTCCAGCCTCGTGTTGGCGCCATGGATTTTCTTCCAGATGGAGAACTCCTGGTAGCCACATGGGATTCGCTGGGAGCCGTCTACCTGGTAAGAGGTATTGAAACCGGAGACACCAGCCGGGTTAAGGTCAAACGCATCGCCATAGGACTCGCTGAACCTTTGGGTTTAAAAGTGGTGGACGGGCGTATTTATGTACTGCAAAAACAGGAATTAACCCAGTTAATCGACCATGATGGCGATGAAATCATTGATGAATACCGGTCGGTCTGTAATAGCTGGGGAGTAACCCAGGATTTTCACGAGTTTGCTTATGGTTTGGTATTTCACAAAGGCTACTTCTATATCAACCTGGGGCTGGCCATGCGTTTGATGTCTCACGAAAGGCAACACCCCGATCGCGGAAGCACCCTGAAAATAGCTCCTGACGGATCTTTCACAAAGATTAACTTTGGCTTAAGGCAACCCAATGGCATTGGTGTAGGCATGGAGGACGAGCTTTTTATCACTGAAAATCAGGGCCGGTGGGTGCCGGCTTGCAAGGTTATTCATATTCAACCTGGTGTATTTCACGGATGCCGGTTGGCATTGGGGGATTCCCTACCCGAAATTGAGATGAAACCGCCGGCGGTTTGGTTACCGCAGGATGAAATAGGAAATTCTCCAAGTCAGCCCATCTACGTTCCCGAAGGTCCCTATGAAGGGCAAATGCTTCACGGGGAAGTGACGCATGGGGGAATAAAAAGAGTATTTTTGGAAAAAGTGAATGGAGAATACCAGGGTTGTGTCTTCCGCTTTAGTCAGGGACTGGAGGCAGGGGTCAATCGCCTGGTTTGGGGGCCAGATAAGGGCTTGTACGTCGGGGGCGTTGGCATGACCGGAAACTGGGGCTGGAAAGGTAAACAATTTGGTTTGGAAAAATTGGTATATAATGGCAAAACCCCATTTGAAATGCTCGCAGTGCGGGCAACAGCAAAAGGCATGGAGATCGAATTTACCAAAGCGCTGAAGAAAGGGCAGGGTGAAAATCCCCTTGACTATTTAGTACAACAATGGCGATACGAACCTACAGCCACGTATGGCGGTCCGAAATTAGACTTTCTCACTTTGCCGGTAACACAGGTGGTCATCGCTCCTGACCGGAAGAAGGTAAGTTTGTTCATTGACCATAGAAAAGAAAAACACGTGTTGTATATCCGCTTAAACAACAAACTGCTTAGTGAAGACGGTACGTCTTTATGGTCTGGTGAAACGTGGTATACCTTGAATACTATTCCGAATGCCGGTGACTTATAGGGGGCGGAACAGGCAATTTCCAATACCCTATTACACAAATCCATTTTTATCCTCGCACCGCTGATTTATCGCCGTACCTCCGGGGATCACCCATCATAAATGATGGCAGGCTACTGGCGTAGATCCGACTTTTTAGCCGTTTTAGAAAACGCCTTTACAATTTCTTTGCACTCGTAAACTTCAAGACTTTTTTTACCTGCCGGAATGTTTATTTCCGATTTTTTTGAAATTAATAAATTGTGTTTTATTTTTCCATAAATTGACTGAATGTTCAATTAAAATTAATGATCATTTAATCCCCAGTTAACACGTAATTATTAAAATTGCCACGCTTATTTGGATCATTTTGTTAACGTTCAATAAGAAAGGGAAAAGAGCTATCTTCAATTTAACAGGTCGCTTATGTCTCGTCTAAAGGCATTGAAATGATTATAATACAAAAGGGGCCAATGATCCTTAGGTGCAAATTATTATTCACAGCCACATGGCGACGTAACATTTCACTTCGCCATGTTGTTAACCCATAAATCTATGTTTACTAAAATAGCTACGTTCATCTTTTTATTAAGTCTTACCTCCTATCATCTCCCGGCACAGCAAAAGGCGGTCTTTATTTTGTTAGATGGTATTCCCGCAGATTTGGTTGAAAAAATAGCCACACCAGCGCTGGACGAAATTGCCGGCATGGGCGGTTATACGCGGGCCTATGTTGGCGGGAAAAAAAACGGGTATTCCGAGACACCAACTGTCTCAGCACCGGGATATATGAATATGATAACCGGCACATGGGCCCATAAACATCGGGTACGGGACAACGCGGTAAAAAATCCCAATTACCACTACTGGAATATTTTCCGTGTATCAAAAAGCGTAAACCCAAAATTGCAAACTGCCCTTTTTTCAACCTGGGAAGATAACCGGACCAAGCTTATTGGAGATGGGAAACCCGAGGCCGGAGGCCGGCTATTGGATTACTGGTTTGATGGGTTTGAAAATGATACTGTGCGATTTCCACACAGGCCTGACCGAAAATTCATCTTTGACATTGACGAACATGTATCCAAAGAAGCCGCCCGTTATATCACTGAGAATGGCCCCGACCTTTCCTGGGTTTACCTGGAATTTACTGACGATATAGGGCATAAATTTGGTGACAGCCCTCAAATGGAAGATGCAATCAAAAAGGCCGATATACAGGTAAAGAGAATTTGGGAAGCTGTTAAAAGCCGCCAAAAACAGCATCATGAAAACTGGATGATCGTCATCACCACTGATCACGGCAGGAACCTGGAAAATGGCAAGAGTCACGGAAAACAATCTGAACGGGAACGGACCACCTGGATTGTAACGAACAGCAATCGGATAAACAAACGGTTTGGCCATAAACCTGCGATCGTGGATATTATGCCATCGATCCTAAGACACATGAACCTGGACGCACCGGATAAAATCCTGAAAGAGATGGATGGTACGGCATTTATTGACAAGGTATCTATTGAAAATCTGGCTGCAAAGGCGGTAAATAATCAAATAGAGATTCACTGGGAGCCTGTTATTGAAACAGGGAGCCTGGACATTTATGTGAGTAAAACCAACGACTATGGTAAAGGCAAAGCGGATCGTTACGATAAAATAGCCACTGTCGGGGTAAAAGATAAACACTATGTGATGCCCACCCCTGAAAAGGGTTCGCTTTACAAGGTGTTGGTTAAAGCACCTCACAACTGGGCTAATGCCTGGATTGTTGAGGATTGAATGATAGGCAACGGCAAGAGTAAGGGCTTATCTTTTTGATGGTTATAGCTTAGCAGCAAGGTGGATATCTATATTTGAATAATAGCCTTAATATGATGAATATAACTGAATTGATTATTGATATGCTTGGATGGCTGGGGGCTGCATTTTATATCTTCCCCTATTTACAGCTAAACACAAAAAAATGGAATATCCACACGCCAGCCTATCATTGCTGTAATATTATTGGCAGCCTGTTCCTGACCATTAACACTCTTTATTACCTATCTTATCCGGCAGCTTTTACCAATGCTTTCTGGGGAGCTATTGCCCTTTACGGGTTGTTGAAACACAGCACTGTAAAATCAGGTTAATGTGCATGTCAGCCTACCTGTTTCATTTCAACCTTCTTTCCTCAAACACATGCCCGGCAATAACCGCATCCGCCTCATTGCCAAAGCTATTCCTGATATAGGTCAAAATACTGGCAATCTCCTGATCGCTTAGTGAGGCAAATGGAGGCATTTCCTGTTCGTAAGTAATACCATTCACCTCGATGGGTTGGGAAAGCCCTTTTAATAAAATCTGAATTAAACGACTTCGGTTTCCAGTGACCCATTCGGTTTTCGCCAACGGAGGAATGAGGCCCGGTGCGCCTGTTCCATCAGCGCGGTGGCAAGATGCACAATGCCTGGCATACAATCCTTTACCATCCGTCAGTATATCTCCGGTAGGTTCGTAATCCCATACCTCAGAATGCATGACTAATGCCTCCGGGTCTTCTTTCAAAGCGACCGCATTAGTCATCTTTTCCAATTGCGCCAACATGGTTTTATTAGCTCGTTGCAGCCGTATGATCCTGTCACCAACAGCGGGCAGTGAATCATACATCCAGGGCTGTAAACGGGGGTGCCAATCCCGGTTGCTGGTAGCCAAATATATATCACCATCCGGCGCTACACATAAATCCCGTATACGCCCAAAATACTTCTGGAAAAAAATATGTTCCCCGGTGATCGCCTCTCCACGATCATCCAGCTTTAATACGCGCAGGGCCTGGCCTTTCAGATTCACCAGCAATAAACTATTTTGCCATTCAGGAATAGCCTGTTGATGATAATAATCCAATCCGGCCACAGCAATGGTTGGGGTCCAGGCAATGAGTGGTTCAATTATTGTAGAATCCTCGCTATATTTTTCCTCATTAGGGTGATCAATATAACCTGCCACATCCGGCCAGCCATAATTGCCACGTTTTCTGATCAGATTTACCTCATCATCGTTATGGGGTCCATGTTCGGAACTGTATATATGGCCATTGGGCGCTGCCACCAATCCCTGCGGATTGCGGTGTCCCCAACTCCAGACAGAAAGGTTGGGAAACGGGTTGTCCTCCGGTATGGAGCCATCGAGGTTAAAACGATGAATCTTACCATTGAATTTTGTCGGATCCTGGCAGTATTTCAGATCCCCGATATCGCCCATTGAAAACAGTAATTTATGATCCGGTGTAATGGTGAGCCTGGAACCATTGTGAAAGGTTTTGCCTGGTATGCTATCCAATAGTACTTTGGGTGTCACCAACGTATCATTTTGATAAGTATAACGCACCAACCTCGATTTGACTTTCTCCGAATAGCCGTCACCGGAAGTCAAAAAATTATAGTGCAAATACACATAAGGATGTTTCCCCAGATCCGGATGCACTGCCATACCCAGTAATCCTGTGGATTTTTTGTAATGTACGTCAGGTAGCTGCAGCAATACTTTTTTTTGTCCGGTTTCAGGATTCAGATGGTTGACAGTACCCTTGTGTTCTGTAAACCAAACCCAGCCGTCAGATCCATAAGTAACTTCCCATGGCACCTCCAGTTCTGTGGCAACCTCAGTGATGACCAGTACAGAGGAGTCGAGTTGCAAATGCCCCAGGTAAAGGTTTTCGGCGAAGGGGACCTCCTCTTCCTGCCGGATGGGATCACAGCCGGTGACGACTGAAAAGGACAGGCAGACAAAAAAAAATTTTTGGAAGTAATTCATGGACTGTTATACATTGATTGCAGGCTCATCTCCGGAAATGACCACTAGCTTTACTAATTCCGGTCATACGATTGACTGTCATCACCGGGGTGAACTAATTTTAAATCGATTTAACTTAAAGGTTTTTGTTGATTATTTTAATAAAACCGTCCTATCAGCGGATTTTCTACGATGGTTTTCTTCATTTTGAAAACATCGATGGTCCCTTCCTGACTATATACTATTTTTCCACCGGGTTCTACCAGAATGGTATAAGGCAATGACCCCTGCCAGTTGGGATCTATGGTCTCAATTAAGGCATATTTGTCATCGGAATTGAAAATATAGTTTTTATTGGATGCCTGCTTTTTTTTCAAAAAGCCCAACACCTTGTCTTTTTTCTCCGGATTGTCGGCGCTGATGGACACAAATTCAAAATCCCGGTCCCGATACATACGGTCAATTTCCACAAAATCCGGAAATTCGGCCACGCATGGTCCGCACCAGGTAGCCCATACATTGATGAGTCTTAGTTTTTTTGAATCGTTTGCAATCAGATCCTTGATTTGTTGCTTATTGATCTCTTCCAGGTTCACTTCTCTTTCGGCCCATTCCTTAAGCGTTCTTTCTTTGTATTTAACCTTCCAGGCCCACTTGATAGAACAACCGAAAGTCTTGGTCTTAGCGTTGGCAACGGGCTTACCGGCCAACAAAGCATCAATAGCGTTACGCGCATCCTCTGCATTGGCGGTTCCGGGCTTTTCGGAAGCATCTAATCTTCCGACATAACGAAGCTTTCTGTCCTGATCAAAAATAAAAATATGAGGTGTGGCAACAGGCCCGTATTTTAAGGCGGTTTCCTGGGTATCTCCGTCGTAGAGATAGGGAAAATTGTATCCTTTATCCTTATGTCGCACCTGCATATCCTCATAAGAATCTCCCATATCAGAATAACCCAACTCCGACAGCAGCAGGCCCTTTTCGCTATTGGGGGAAATAGCTACAAGGCTAAAATCTTTATTCGCATAGTCTTTGACCAATTGAATTGTCCGGTCTTCATAGGCCTGGGCAGTAGGGCAATGGTTGCAGGTAAATAATATAGCCAGCACCTTGGCGGCTTTAAAATCGGCCAGTGTGTAATTCTTTCCATCTACACCTTTCAAGTTGAAATCAGGTGCCGCAGCACCGAGGGCGAGGATTGGCGGATTTTCCTGTGCCTGGCTTTTGAGCAAAGCACCCGCCAGTGTAATGACAATAAAAAGTGTAGCATATTTCATAATAATCAAGCATATATGGTTTTGTTTAAAGATAAACCATTTCACGATTTTATAAAAAATATGGGTCACTGTTTTTCGATAATCAGGCCGGGGATGGTGTCCAAATTTAACTTTTTTACAGGATTGCTTGGCGGCTATGTTTTTTTTTGCGAAATTTTAAATTACTTTTCACAGAAAATGGACATGGCTTTTAACAAGGAGGCACTATTTATACGACTGTTATTAAAAAATGACAAACAGGCCTTTTCCATATTTTTTGATCATTATTATCCTAAAATGATCAGGCTGGCCCTGATCTATCTGCCTGGTTATCAAAATGCTGAAGATGTCGTCTCCGATGTTTTGGTTAAATTACTCAAACAAAAAACGCAGCTTAGCGATATTCAAAATTTTGAGGCTTACTTGTATACAGCCGTCAAAAACGAAGCACTCAATCTCCTAAAATCAAAACGTCTAAAACATGCTTACACCTCCTACGAAGATCAGTCCGATTTTCTCACTTCTGACTTCACTGACCCATACGAGGTGTATGTGGCCAATGAGCTTTCCGAACTCACATTCAATACCATTGAAAAGCTACCCCCAAAAAGGAAGTTAGTTTACAAATTTATCAAAGACGATGGATTGAAATACAAGGAAGTGGCTGAGTTATTGGAAATATCGGAAAGAACCGTAGAGGCACATTTGAAATTAGCGGTCAAAGAAATAAGGCAGGTGGTAAAACAATATCTTAAAGGGAAAAAATCAGATAAAAAAATCATGCGAATCGCCAAGACCGTCTTGCCAATCCTGCTCAGCATGCCTTGATTTTTACACATTTCACACCAAACAGACCATTTCATTAAAATATTCTCAATTAACATTACAGATTTTTATCTGAGATTAAAATAATATTTTTTTTTTACGGATTTCAATTAACCTGTTGGTCTATATAAACAGAAACTTTAGGTAAAACCCTTTTATGGCGACTGATATAGACAGGATAATAGCCAGGCACTTCCAAAACCGTGCTTCAAAAGCAGAGCTTAAGTTAATGGAAGATTGGTTACAGGAATCCCCGGATAACAGAGCATTGTTCGAAGAACTTTCACTTGTTTGGAAAGAACCTTCCAGGGAACCGGTTTTGATCAATTCCGATGAGGTGAAAGACAGGATCTGGAACCGTGTATCTGAAACCAACGATGGTCATAGCAAAATCCGGAAGGTGAAACCTTTCAAATTACCCCGTTACCTGAAAATTGCTGCCGTTGCCACATTTCTGCTATCGTTAAGCTTTTCCCTGTATTACTTCCTTCCGCGTGAAAGTGTTGACCAACCTGTTATTCAAAGCATTATAACCAAGTCAAATCCCGCAGGCCAGAAATCCAGGATCAATCTGCCCGATGGTAGTATTGTATGGCTGAATGCAGCGAGTGTGATCCGGTACGACGAAAATTTCACAGATACCGTCAGAAACATCACCCTGGAGGGGGAAGCCTATTTTGAGGTAACAAAAGATAGTTTAAGACCTTTTAATGTAAGGACTAAAAACCTCTCCCTGGTCGTGTTGGGTACTTCATTTAATGTCAATGCCTTCGCCAGTGATGATCTTACCCACGTTGCCCTTATCGAGGGAAAACTCAAAGTTGAGCATCTTGGAGATGCGGGAGAGGTAATCCTGGAAAAGGGTGAAGGCATTGCTTTCGACCGAAAAACCGCTGTGCTGAGTAAAACACAGTTAAGCGCATCCGATCAGTTTACCAATATGTCATGGCGGGATGGCGTACTGGATTTTAATGAAGATGATTTTAATAGTTTCATTAAAAAGATAGAAAGGTGGTATGATGTGAAAGTAGAAGTAACCGGCAAACCACCCCACAACTGGCGTATCAAGGCATCTTTTAAGAATGAATATTTATCCAATGTCTTAAAATCAATAGCCTTCAATAAACGCTTCAGATATGAAATTGAAGGCAAAAAACTAAAATTTATTTTTAACTAAACAAAAATATATGGCAATAAAACTTATCTAAAAAAATACCGCAGCCTGCTCCGCTGCGGTACCATAACATTGATCTTACACGAATGTAAAACGCAACTAACAAAACTATGAAAAAAAATTATACGAGAATAATTCTTATGACCTCATTTTACGCTGTTTTAGGGATTTTACTTCAGGCACTGCTTCTCACAGTAAGTGTGGCCTCCAATTCGGAAGCGCAGCCCGCTAAAAGTGTGAAGGAAGTATTGGTTGAGGTAGAATTTGAAAATGCAGAATTAGAAAACGTTTTTGAGTCACTTGAAAATCAAACAACGTTTCGATTTGTCTATGATATCAATGACAGGTTTTTGAAAAAGAGGTTTAGCTACTCTGCTGGTTATGTATCAGTCGAAAACCTGTTACTACAGCTTTCAGGGCAACTTGGTCTCGCCTTTAAACAAGTTAATAACAATATCACGGTGAAGAAAAAGAAAAAGGCATCCCTGAATGTCATCATTGATGTTATAACTGTTAAAGGGCAGGTAACTTCAAGTGAAGACAACCAGGGTATTCCTGGGGTCAGTATCATCATCAAAGGGACCAATCTCGGTACGGTCACTGATGCCAACGGCAACTATAGCATTGACGTTCCAGATGAAAATGTCACCTTGGTTTTTAGTTCCGTTGGTTTTGTTCAGGAAGAAGTGGTGGTTGGAAATCAAATCAACATAAATATTTCCCTGGTTCCAGATATTACAGCTTTGGAAGAACTTGTAATCGTTGGATACGGTTCCCAGAGAAAGCAGGAAGTAACCGGTGCCGTAGCCAAGGCCGATCTGGAAACTTTCAAGGAAGTTCCTGTGAACAACGTGCTGGAAACAGTAAAAGGAACACTTCCCGGACTGAATGTCGGCGGAATTAATTCCGCAGGTGAAGTGGCAAGTTTCACAATTAGGGGCGCCAACACTATTGCTGGCCAATCTAATCCATTGGTCGTAGTTGATGGCGTAATTTTTCCCGGATCTTTAGGAGACATTCGCAGTGCCGATATAGCCAGCTTTACCGTATTGAAAGACGCCAGTGCTGCTTCAATTTATGGCGCCAGATCCGCTAACGGTGTTATTTTGATAGAAACACACAAAGGAAAAGCAAATAATGGTAAGCCCAGTTTTAACTTAAGATTAAACGCCGGTGTAAGCAATGATTTGGAACCATTGGATATTTATAGTGGCGACGCCTATATACAGAATATACTGGATATCCGAGCAGCAAATGATCTGGAGGCTGATCCAAATAAAATAACCCAATACCTGGAACCTATTGAGGCAGAGAATTATAATGCCACTCCGGATCACAGACCGACACTCTCTGATCCTTTTGAAGTAGGCGCTCAGGACGCGTACTTGAGAAGTGCGGACTTTAGTGTTCAAAATAGCACTGACAAAAACAACTACTATATCGGATTAGGCATTACCGATCAACAAGGTGTAGTTTTGAATGATAATTTCAAGCATTTCTCGGCAAGAATTAACTACACCAGTCAATTGACGGATTGGTTGAACCTGGGCGTTACCAGTTTCTACAGTTTCAGAGATTTTACCGGCTCGGAACCAGGACTTCAACGTTTAGGACAACTAAGCCCCTATGCCTCCATTTATGATGAATTTGGTAATATTATAAGGTTTCCCCAGACGACCACTTCTCTTGCAAATCCATTGATAAATATAGCCACTGACCATTCAGACCTGAAGAATAATCTGAATGGTGCTATTACAGCAAATATAGATATCCCCTGGGTTGAGGGACTGCGGTTTAAATCAATTCTCTCTAAAAATATGATTTGGAATGAACAAAATGAGTTCTTTGGTAAATTTACAATAGGGGAGGATACTCGTGGGATGGGTTCTCGTAGCTATAGCAAGAGAAACTACGTGCTGTTTGACAATATTATCACCTACGACAAGCTAATTGCTGATAAGCACAAAATAGGTCTAACGCTGCTTTATTCTCAGGAGAACACTAATTGGGAGGACATGCGAGCCTCAGGTCAAGGTTTTGCCAACGAAGCACTGGGGCATTATAAGTTAGAAGATGCTGAAATCCAAAATGCTGAAACCGGAGGTGGCGAAAGCGCCGCTTTTGGAAAAATGGCAAGACTTAATTACACTTATAGCAATAAATACTCCTTAACTGCAACTTTCCGCCGGGACGGATATTCAGCTTTTAGTGAAAATAAAAAATGGGCAAATTTTGCCTCTGCTGGAATCAGTTGGAATATCGGGGAAGAAGCGTTTATGTCGAAGATGGGAGCATTCAGTCATTTGAATGTGTCTGTTTCTTATGGCTCGGCGGGTAACCGGTCAATCCAACCCTACCAGACTCTGGCTAGTTTGGCCACCGGTAAAATTATCTATGCTGAAAATCCTGGTGCCTTCATAGTGACGCAGGCAATCAACAAATTTGCTACGCCAAACCTGGGATGGGAAACGACTACAGGTTTTAATGGCGGTATTGGCTTCGGCTTATTTGAAGAAAGAATTTCAGGTAGGGTCGACTGGTATTCCAATATAACTACTGATTTACTTTTCGATGTTCCGCTTGCCGGCATTTCCGGAGGACCGGAAACGGTAACAGACAATCTGGGCGAATTGACAAACAAAGGAATAGAAATAAGCATTCAGAGTGTCAATGTAAAAACCGGCGATTTTAAATGGACCTCCATGTTCAACTTTTCATTGAACCGTAATAAAGTAAAGACTATTTTTGGTAAGGATGAAGATGGAGATGGGGTTGAGGACGATCTGGTCCAGGCCGGGTTTTTTATTGGCCGTCCCCTTAATACTATCTATGACTTCAAGGTACTGGGGCTTTGGCAGCAAGCAGATGTCGACAATGGTACTATTCAGACCGGAATGCGACCGGGAGATTATAAAACAGAAGATGTGCCCGACGAAAGCGGCGTAGCTGACGGGGTGATTACTTCAGACAAGGATCGGCAGATTCTTGGGACGGAGCAGCCAAATTTCCGGTGGAGCCTTACCAATGTTTTTGAGTATAAAAAATTTAAGGTAATGGCATATCTTTATTCTATTTGGGGTGGAAATGACTATTATCTTAGTGGTAACAACACGCCTTATTTTGACTTTGGAGCAAATGTTACATTTATAAACCACCCGATTTACGACTATTGGACACCAACCAACACGGGGGCACAATTCCCACGCCCGGATTATCGAGCCAGGGCTGCTTTCAGGCAAAGCAGAGAGTATATAGACCGCAGTTTTGTAAAGCTGCAGAAAGTGGCTATCAGCTATGATTTTACAGATTTAGTGAAAAAATATGGTATCCATGGACTGAATGTGACACTTAGCGCTGATAACCTGTTTACGTATGCACCACACTGGATCGGATTGGATCCTGAAACTGACCAGGGACTTGTGGATAGGTCCAGACCTTCCATACGTACTTACTTATTGTCAGCGTCATTTAATTTTTAATACTTACTACTATGAAAAATATTAGATTTGTTATAGCACTGCTTGCCATATTGATATGCGGAGTGTCATGTGATGAAGATCTCACCGAAATACCTAAGGATTTTTTAAGCCCTGAAAACTCATTTACTATCAGGGCTAATTTTGAATCGGCACTTGGTGACATTTACAGGGCAACCAGAGATGATATTTATACTCCCAGTGATAGAGGATCGGAAAATTATTCGATGATGGGCCTGGATGTGGATGTAGCATGGTGGGGAAATCCTGCCCCCAATGAGTATGTAGAGGTTTTCTTTTGGAATACGTTCAACGCGGATGCTGAATTTCCCGAAAGGTGGTGGAAAATTTGTTATAATCAGATATTTAAGGCAAATACGATTATAGATAGAGCTGAAAGTGATGTTGTGCAATGGAAATCTGAGGAAGAGAAAAATACTATCGTGGGTGAGGCCAGATTTCTGAGAGCTTATTATTACCGCTTGTTAGCCAATATGTTTGGAGGGGTGCCTTTGACGCTGGAAGAAACACAGGGTCCGAAATTTGACTATGTACGAGCTTCCCGTGAGGAGGTATATCAGCAATGTAAGGACGATTTAACCTTTGCGACACAATGGATGCCTACCATTGATGAACAACCAGGCGGCCGTGCACCCAGGGCTGCAGCTTATCATATCCTATCGGAAGTAAATATACAGCTTAATGACTACCCGGGGGCTATTGCCGCGGCATCTGCGGTGATCGATGATCCTAACTTTAGCCTGATGACTGAGCGATTTGGTGCATTCAAAGATTTTGAATGGGAAGGTTACGATTACACCGGACCCAAAGAGCCCTGGGGTGATGTATTCTGGGATCTGTTTCGGGAAGGAAGTATGAATCGGATCGACGGAAACATGGAAGTTATATGGAACGTGCAATTCGAATTTGGTGTAGAAGCCGGAACCGCAAATTTACCGGTTCAGGGACTGTTTGGCATGGAAAGATGGTGGGGTGGAGGTGTATATTGGGCAGGCAATCGGGTGAAAGACATAAACGAGGTGGGAAATGTGCTCAAGGATACCTTGATGGGAAGACCGGTAGGTACCGGCGGACCTACCGATTATATGAATGATCTCTGGAATTTTAAAGGAGACTGGAATAATGATATAAGAAATTCCAAGTATAATATACAAAGAACATGGTATTGGAATAACCCGGAAAGTGTTTACTTTGGTCAACCCATCACAGCAGCAACCATCTTCGACCCTTCTGAGTTGGAACATCAAGGACTTACAGGCCCATCTAGTAAAAAAGTGGTGACAACCTTACACCATGGCGTAGGTGTTGTAGGTGGTCAAAATACGGACTGGGGACGTGGATTCAAGGATTGGTACCTCATACGTCTGGCGGAAACCTACCTGCTTAGGGCCGAAGCACATCACCTTAATGGAGATAATGCCAGTGCCGCAGCAGACATAAATGTTGTCAGGAACCGGGCTCAAGCCACGTCGGTTGCCAGTGGTGAAGTTGACCTGGATCTTATTTTAGATGAAAGGGCCCGCGAGCTTTATCAGGAAGAATACAGGATTAGTACCCTTACAAGAATGGGGAAATTGGCTGAATACCTTCAAAAGTATAACGCTGCAGTTATTGCAAATGGTTATGTAATTGGAAACCATCTGAATTTAATGCCAATTCCAAACTCGGAGATTGAGGCAAATACAGGTGCGGTATTAGCACAAAATCCTGGCTATTAATAGCTAAATTTTTAAATTTCAATAAAATATGGAGTAGTTAATCGGCGAATGGATTACTCCATATTTTTTTTCGAAATTAATTACTCCTTTCCCCTTCCCTTTTTCTATTTAATCCGCTGCCCATCTTTTATTAACTGTTTTTTAAGTTGGCTATAATTAATATCCTGCACCGCCTGATTTTGTGTAATGGCCTGCACAGCAGCGGTAGCGGCGCTTTGTCCTAAAATCATGAATACCGGCTCCATCCTCACCGAGCCAAATGCAATGTGAGAGCTGGAAAGGCAGACCGGCACCAACAGGTTGGTACATTGATCAATGAGCGGCACGATGGATCCATAAGCAATGTTGTATGGTTCCTTTGGCTTGACACCGATATCCCCTTCATTTTGTACAAAGCCGTCTGGCTTTACATACCTTTGAACATTGTGGGAATCCATCGTATACGATCCCATGCCAATGGGTTTGGGCACCTTTCGCTTACCCAGGATGTCGTTTTCAGTCAGCACGTGCTCTCCAATCATACGCCTGGCTTCCCGCACATAGATCTGATGTGGCCAATTGCCATTATCGGTAAATTCATCTTTGGCCAGGCCCCATTTTTGCATTTCATTTCGAATATCAGCCGGCACCTGGGGGTCGTTGGCCAGAAAATACATTAAGCCCTTCTGATAGGCCTCGTGTTCTCCAATAATCTGTTTTCTCAATGCATATGAGCCTTCCGGATATTCGTAATTCATGCCGATAAAGTCTGTACTGAAAGGTCCGTGGTTATTGGTATCGGTTTTTCTGTTGGGGATGGCATCGAATTTATGAAATATATCATCCCTGCCTGTTTTAAGCACCCTGGCCAATAACTGGTACATGGCAGGATTATAACCTTCCGGTTTGGGAAATGGCACCCTGTTCTCGGGATTGTCTGTAAGGCACATCCTGAAGCAGTAAGCCTGCATCCGGTGATCACCATCTCCCCTCTTTCCCGGGTCTTCCGAGGAAATGTACGGTAACAGCCCACTGGCGCTGGCGCCCTCCACCACATAAGGATCAATATCCGATTTGAAATGATGATCATGGTGAAGGACGCCCACCTGAATACCATTCCATTCTTCACCATAAACGCTGTTGGCCTCTCTTCCTACATGGTAATCCACACCGGAGGACGCCATCAGATCACCCTCGTAGGTAGCATCTATAAATACCTGGCCTTCGAATACCTTTCCACTTAACGTGCGAATGGATACTATTTTTGTACCCTCTTTCACAAGCCCGGCTTCCCGGTCGAGCCATTCGTTCCTAAAAACTTTCACTTCATACTCAGCAACGAAATCTTCAAATACCTGTTCCGCAGCATGGGGTTCAAATATCCACATGGTTCTGGCGTCTCCATCAATGGCCGGGGTACCCTGCCCTCTATTTCCATAGGCTTCTCTGGGCTGCCACTGCCAGGATGACTCCTTTTCGTAATGCAAAAAGATCCGGTGGTAAAATTCCCTTGCCAGTCCCCCGATGACTTCTTTATCTCCTGTATCTGTCCATCCCAACCCACCTGACGAAAGTCCCCCCAGGTGGGTATCAGGTGAAACAACTACAACTGATTTCCCACTTTTGGCTACCTGAACGGCCGCTATAACAGCCGCTGAAGTGCCTCCATATACAATAACATCTGCCTGATAAACGCCTTCTTTTTGCCCGCCGTTTTCACATGCGTAGAACGTTAGGACAGCGGCTGTAAAAAATGCAATAACAAACCTTTTCATTTTAGAAATATTTTAATTTTTATAGGAATCTGTAGCACAAACCACTCTATGGTGGCTTAACGGGGCGTTGTTGTTTCTCCATTCACAAGCGTAAAAGCCCTGGATACACGACCAGCGCTCTAACGACCGGCGGCAGAAGGCCATGTTGCGAACAAATATAAAAAAATCAGCATATCTTTGCCCGGATCATTAAATTCATATCCAAAATAATTGAGCTAATATTTCCCGCGATCCGGCAGTCAAATGAAAAGGTGGCATTTTTATGTTATAAAACAATTATTTATTAGATTGGCTCCCTGTATTTAAACAATTTATAATCAATTACGGCTGATGTCAGAATGCTTCCCGCCCGGTTAAAAAATAAAAATCAGGATGATAAAGTTTTTTCAATATTTAAGTCTCTTTGCTTTTCTAATGGTACAGGGTTGTTCGACACCAAACGAACCGAAAGCCGAATTAAGCTTAATACAATTTGTAGATCCTATGATCGGCACGGACCGCGCAAAGACCATTTCGGCCATCAAGCATAGTGAATCCGGGGGTACAGAGGATCTGGCGAATACGTTTCCTGCCGTGGGTAATCCCAACGCTATGACCAACTGGACGCCACAAACCCGGGCTACAGAAAAAAAATGCCTCTCTCCTTACTACTACTTTGATACACACATTCAAGGATTTAGGGGCTCCCGTTTTATGAGCGGGTCATGCACTCAGGATTATGGCAGCTTTACCCTCATGCCTTTGACCGGAGAATTGCAACTACACCCGGAAAAGCGTGCCTCTTCCTTTAGTCACGACCACGAATCCGCTTCACCGGCATATTACCAGGTATTATTGCAAGACTATCAAATCAATGCCGAAATGACCGGAACCACCAGGGCCGGAATTTTCAGATTCACTTTTCTCGAAGGTCAGCAGGGCTTTGTTGTTATGGAGCCTAATAGCGACGAAATGGAAGGTTACATTGAAATAATTCCGGAGAAAAACACCATCATCGGTTACAACCCGGCGCATCGCATTTACCAGGGCTGGGGAGAACCCGCTGGATTTAGCGGTTATTTTGTTGCCGTTTTCGACCAGCCATTTAAAGCACATGGCATTCACAACTGGGAAGCGGTAGAGCAACCACTTACCAATACCAGTGCCTACGTGGAATTTGATCTTAGCGAAAAAAATCAGGTAATGGCTAAAATCGGCACTTCATTTACCAGTGTAGAAAATGCTTTACAAAACCTCAACGCTGAGGTGAAGGGCTGGGATTTTGATGCGGTAAAAGCAGAAACACAAAAAAACTGGGAAGACAACCTGGGTATATTGCGCGTTCAGGGTCAATCAGAAGAGGATCTTACCCTATTTTACACCGCCCTGTATCACGCCAGTATCCTACCCAGGGTCTTCAGTGATACAAACGGCAGCTACCCCGGTTTCGCTGATAACCAGGAAATCCAGCTTGCAACAGACCATGCATACTATGCCGATTTTTCTACCTGGGATTCCTACCGGACGCTTCATCCGATGCTAACTATTACAGACCCAAAGAAGCAAACGGATATGGTTAAGTCCCTCATTCGCAAAGCCGAACAGGGCGGCTGGCTTCCTATATTTCCCTGCTGGAATAACTATACGGCAGGCATGATTGGCGATCATGTGATCTCAGTAATAGGTGACGCCTACATCAAGGGCCTGGAAGATTTTAATATTGACACAGCCTATCATTACATGCGAAAAAATGCTTTTGAATCTCCTGAAGATTTCGAAGCATACAAAAATGGCAAGGGCAGGCGGGCTCTGAATTCTTACTTGCAATATGGTTACATACCGATGGAGGATTCTGTCAAAGAAGCTTTTCACAAAAATGAACAAGTATCCCGGACACTGGAGTACGCCTATGACGATTTTGTGCTGGCGCAGGTAGCTAAAAAAATGGGCAAAACCGAAGACTATCAGCACTTAATAAAACGGGCGGCCAATTATCAAAATGTATTTGATACAACCACAGGCTTTGTAAGGGGCCGTTTTGCGGACGGAAGCTGGGTTGATAATTTTGATCCGGTATCGAGAGCCTCTTACATCACCGAAGGTTCTCCTTATCAATATATGTGGTATGTCCCTCAGGACGTGCCGGGGCTTGTTAAGCTGATGGGCGGAGAACAAAGATTTGTTCATCGCCTGGATTCGATGTTTGAAATTGGTGAATACTGGCATGGCAATGAGCCAGGCCATCAAACTATTTACCTGTATGCCTGGGCCGGCGCCCCCTGGAAAACCCAACATCACGTCAGGGAAGTGCTAAGAGAAGAATATAATACCGGGTCGGGAGGATTGACCGGCAATGACGACGCCGGTCAGATGTCTGCCTGGATGGTGATGACCATGGTCGGGTTTTATCCGGTTACACCCGGCACGCCGTACTACATCATTGGCAGTCCCGTTTTCGACGAAGTAATCATTACGCCAAAAGGCAGCCAGCATACATTTACCATTAGCACCTTAAACAATAGTCCTGAAAACAAATATATTCAGTCGGCTACGCTAAATGGCCAGCCTTTTGAGCGGATCTACCTTACACACGATGAAATAACCAAGGGCGGAGTATTACAATTTGAAATGGGACCCTCACCCAATAAATCCTGGGCAAGTACCGGTGATGCAAGACCGAAGGGAATGTGAATTGGTTTTTGACTTGAGCTAAATATTAAAAACAGACCTCCATTTTAATTTTTATTTCTATTTTCATTTTAATTTCCATTCCCATTTTAATTGAGCACCTAAAGTATTTTACTCATCAATCCGCCATCGACCACTACCGGTTGCCCGATCATAAAAGCCGATTCCCGGCTAAATAGAAAAAGCACGGTCTGGGCGATTTCTTCTGCGGTTCCTATGCGACCAATCGGATGGTGGCTACCCCATTGTTTTAACACCTCCTCTTCCTCACCATGCTGCGCTGCACCGTAACGTAACAATGGCGTGTCGATAGAACCGGGGCAGATGCAATTAATGTGGATGTTTTGCTTCGCATAATCCAGTGCCATAGAGCGCGTCAGCGCGATGGCTCCTCCTTTTGAAGCAGCATAGGCAGATAGGTTCGACTGGCATCGCAATCCCTGTACAGATGAAATATTGACCACGGCACCGCCACCCTGTTTTAAGATGTGGGGAATACAAAACTTGGAAACTACGTAGATACTTTTCAAGTTGACGTCGATGGTCTTATCCCAGGTGTCTTCTTCCGTGGACACCACCGTCCCATAGCTTTGCAGGCCGGCGGAATTACAAAGGTAGTGAATGCCTCCAAAAGCCTCCGCTGCCTTATTTACGGCGAGCTCAGCATCAGACATATTGGTAACATCAGCAGTGAGCGCGATGGCACTTCCACCACTTGCGGTAATTTGGTCGGCAGTGTTGCCGGCATTTTTTTCGTTGATATCAATGATAGCGACGGAGGCACCTTCTCCGGCTAAAGCGATGGCTGAGGCCGCCCCTATTCCGGAGCCACCCCCAACAACAATGGCCGCCTTGTTTTCAAATCTTTTCATAATGTTTCCTGTTACTATGGCATATTTTGAGTTCTGATAATCATGTCAGTCAAGTTAACCATAGATCACGTGCAAATAAAAGAATTTATATACTTTTTCCAATCGGAGGTAACTGACCCTCCGCGATCATATTTGCAAGAGAGTTTTACTTGTGTTTGCCGTTGAACGGTCAGCGCGAGGCGTGACTGCCAGGCAACCCTGCGGCCGGTACATTTTCTTTTACCACAAAGGCACAGAGAATCTGTAAACGCATCACAAACACTTAAACCAAAAGGTGTGATTAATGCGTTTTCACATAAAAAAGTGACAGGGTGTTTTAATGCTATGAGGGTACCCCTACCTGTGGCGCTCCTTCCATAATTTCGCTGTTGGCATACTCGGCAAAGTTTTTAAAATTATCAATAAAAGCTTGTGCCAATTCATTGGCCTTCTGGTCATAAGCTTCCTTATTACTCCACGTATTTCTGGGATCTAATATGTCTGTTGGCACACCTGGAACCTCCACCGGCATCTGCAAGCCAAAAATGGTATGCTTGTGATACGCCACTTCAGAGAGTTTGCCTTCCAGGGCTGCTGAAATCATCGCCCTTGTGTATGGCAGTTTAATTCGCTCCCCTACACCATACTCCCCGCCGGACCAGCCCGTATTCACCAGCCAGATATCCACGTCATTCTCCACCATTTTTCCGCCTAGTAATTCTGCATATTTGGTTGGATGCAATGGCATGAACGGCGCCCCGAAACAGGCTGAAAAAACGGTTTGTGGTTCTACAATGCCGGCTTCGGTGCCTGCTACCTTCGCTGTATACCCGGATATAAAATGATACATAGCCTGACCAGGTGTTAGCTTCGAAATCGGGGGTAGGACGCCATAGGCATCGGCTGTCAGGAAAAAAATGTTTTTAGGGATACCTCCTATGGAAGGTGTGACGGCACTGTCAATATGGTACAAGGGATAGGATACCCTCGTGTTTTCTGTCACCTCCATGTTGCTATAATCCACCTGGGTAGTTCCCGGGAAAAAGCGGGTATTTTCCAGAATGGCGCCAAATTTAATCGCTTTATATATTTCCGGTTCCTTCTCATAGGAAAGATCTATCACTTTCGCATAACACCCGCCTTCAAAGTTAAATATCCCGTTATCCGTCCATCCATGTTCGTCATCCCCGATCAGGTAACGATCAGGATCTGCCGATAACGTTGTTTTGCCTGTTCCGGATAATCCGAAAAATATGGCAGTATCTCCATCCTTACCCAAGTTGGCGCTACAGTGCATGGAAAGCACATTTTCCTTTTCCGGCAAAAGAAAATTCAACACACTGAAGATACCTTTTTTAGTCTCTCCGGTATATCCGGTGCCACCTACCAAAATGATCCGTTTCGTGAAATTAATGATGGCAAAATTACTTTGTCTGGTGCCGTCGATCTCGGGGTCTGCCTTAAACTCCGGGATGGCTAAGATGGTAAAGTCAGGATGAAAATCCTCCAACTCTTTATGTTCCGGCCTGATGAACATGTTGTAACAAAACAAATTATGCCAGGCCTGTGTATCTATTACCCTGATTTTCAGTCTATGTTGCGGATCCGCGCCGGTAAATGCATCCCGGATATACAGCTTTTTCATAGAAAGGGTGGCCACCATCTTATCGTATAACCTGTCAAATTTTTCAGTGTCAAAGGCCTGGTTAATATCACTCCACCAGACTTTGTCCCTGGTAAGCTCATCTTTAACAATAAATCTATCCTTTGGCGACCGGCCGGTAAACTTCCCTGTGTCACACATCAACGCTCCTGTATCCGTCAGCTGTCCTTCTCCGTTTTTTACCGCCTCAGTTATCAATTCGGCGCGCGTTAAGTTCCATAACACACCTTTAATATTATTTAACCCCAGTTTAATGAGGTCTTCCATCAGGGATTTTAAATTTGTTGTTCTCATTGCTTTTTTAAGACTAGGATTTGTTATTATTTGATATGGGAAATGATGGCAACATCAACGCTTAAGGATAAATAAATGCCATTCTTTACAATTGCAATTTCTTCCCGAATGAAGGATTTAAATATGATACCCATCATGGAGATAATTGACTTTTATCATAGCCGGGGACCCGGAAAAAATCTGAGCGTGCAGGTCAGGAATCGCGGATGATCAAAGCCGCACCATGGGCCGATCCCTCGGGTCTGTTACTCACTTCGAAAGTATAACCCGGGAATTTAAGTTTTAGCAACGCTATAAAGTGTTGATTACCAGAAAAACCGCCATTGATGATGACCTTTTTTTCCTGAAAATCCTGCATTACAAGGGACAAAGACAACGCCTGAATATCAACAAGCCCCATCATCAAATAGTAATATGCTTCCTCAAAATCCGATACTTTTTTAACATCCCAGTTATCGTTGGTAAGGCCTTTTAACAGATGATCATTTCCCATCGTAGCCGGGAAGAAAGCTATTTTCTTTTCCCCGCATATCCCCTGCCATCTCCTCTCCACCCAGGGGATACTTTTGTAATACCAGGCGGGCTTTTCAAAGATGCGATTAAGTGAAGCAAGTTGGTGGCTAAATTCATTTCCCAAAAAAGTGCGGGCAACCTTTACCGGCTTCCGGCTGGTATTTAAAAAGAGCAAACAATCCCTATTGAGTTCATCAATGGTCAATGGCTTATTGTTGAAGGGATTCAAGGCAATATTCCAGGTTCCGGTGGAGAGCAGCATAAATGGTTCCGCGGAATGTAATAAATAAGGCAGCAGTGAGGACGAACTATCGTGTATTCCAACCCCCACCTTCAGGCGCCTTCCTAGAAATTTGGCTGTAAAACTGTGTTTTGTTGCTACTATTTCTGGCAGCAACGCATCCAGACCTTCCTGATAAACCCATTGGTGATAATCTTCTTTTTCAAAATCCCAGAGTTTGGTATGACATCCTATGGATGTGGGCTCAGAGACCAGTTTGCCGGTAAAAAGAAAAGATAAATACTGGGGAAAATGTAAACTATATTTTATTTTCTTGAAAACCGCGGGTTTCGAGTATTTGAGCCAGTACAATTGCAAACCGGCATTTAACATGCCCATGGTTGGCGAGGCCGTCTGGAGATCATTTTCTTGCCGTCCCCCATATTTTTGCAGAAAATCCTGTAAAACAGTTTTCGGGAATGGCTTGAGATAGTTATACAGTGGCGTAACCGGGTTACCGGTTACATCCAGGTGCACCATGGTGGCACCATAAGTTGAAAAATTAAGGCATCTCAGGTCAAATTTTCCCTGTTGGATGGTTGTCTGAACATTTTTTTTTATCCATTCCGAAACGGCATTAAGATCCTCACAAGGGTCTCCGTCATCGTCCTTTATCAGGTCAAAGACTTTTTGCTGCTGGTGAATTTTGTTTAAATTTTCATCGTAGATGATAAATTTTTTATTGGTTTTTCCAATATCAAAAATCCCAATCGATGACGCGCCCATACCCTTAGTAGTTATAAACCGGTGGATATTGTCTTATGGCCTCTTTCAGCGATCAACTGTTGTCTGATGGCCAGCTCCCGGAACATGCCTACCGGATTCAGGGCACCTGCGGATCTTAACCTGGATTCGGCCACCAAGGGCCGAACGTCGGTCCTGAAAGCATTTTGCAATAACTCCTGGGCTTTGACCACATCATTCTGCTCCCTTGCTTCTTCCAATTCGTTCCGGTTTACCAGTAAAGCCCTGGCATAGGCAATTTTGATAGCTTCCACAGATTGCAAAAGATCTTCCAGCGGGTCTTTTACATTGTGGCTTGCATCTATCATCCAGGCGGGGGACGGGTTGGACGGGCTGGCGTTTTCAATCCCTTCCACTAATTCATTGAAAACCAGAAATAGTTGATAGGGTTTTATACTGCCGACGGTGAGGTCGTCATCTCCATATTTAGAGTCATTAAAATGAAACCCTCCAAGTTTACCTTCCATCATCAACAAAGCAACAATTTGCTCAATATTCGTATTGGGTAAATGATGCCCAAGGTCCACCAGGCTAAATGCCTTGTTCCCAAGCTTGCCGGCCAACAGGTGGGAGGATCCCCAATCCTGAATGACCATCGAATAAAAATTAGGTTCATAGGGTTTGTATTCGATGAGTATTTTCCAGTCGTCGGGTAAAGCGGCATAAATCTCTTGAAGGCTTTCCAGTGTTCTCAGAAAGGCTTTTCTAAAATTCTGCTGCCCGGGGAAACAAGCGCCATCGGCCAGCCAGACAGTCAGAGATTTTGAACCTAGTAATTCGCCATATCTGATGACTTCCAGATTATGTGCAATACTGCTGTCCCTGATGGCCTTATCGGTATGTGCCAGCGATCCAAATTTGTAGGAATACGCCTGATGAGGCTGATCCTGAAAAGTATTGGAATTAACAGCATCGAAAATGAGATTATTGTCTTTAGCCAGATCCAGGATGGCATTTGGATCATTGGGGATATCCCACGGTATGTGTAAAGAAATGGCCCCACTTGATCGGTTTAGCTTATGGAGTATCCCGATATCGCTAATTTTCTCTTCAAGACTTCTCGGCTCACCACCGTCTGGAAATCTCCCGAAACGCGTTCCCCCGGTGCCCAATGCCCAACTGGGAATGGTCACCTGCAGGGCTTTAATTTTACGCACCAGTTCCTCCACACGGTGGCCTTCATCGGTCAGTTTATTTTCCAGGTATTGATAATCCTGCCGATGTTTCTTTTCCAATAAATCGTTATGCCTGTCAATTTGGTTAGGGAGAATATTCATGCCATTAAATTTAAAAAAGTCCGGTTATCTAACAAAGGCACCTGGAATGCCGCCGTCAACATTAATTATGTTTCCGGTACTTTTGGATAGCAATCCACCGACCAGGGCAAAAACCGCATTGGCGATATCCCCGGTTCCGATTACTTTGTTGAGTAAGGTTCTTTTAGCATAGTGATTTGGCAATTCCTCCGGACTGATACCATAAGCCTTGGCTCTGCCTTCTGCCCATGCTCCTTCCCATATCCTGCTACCTTCAATGACGGCATCCGGATTTACAACGTTAACCCTGATACCAAGTGGGCCGAGCTCGGCAGCCAGCAGCCGGCTCATATGTGTCTGAGCGGCTTTTGCGGTGCCATAACCGACATTGTTCGGCCCTGAAACCAACGCATTTTTGCTGGCAATATTTATCAGGTCACCTCCGATACTTTGCGCTTTAAGGATTTCCACGGCCTTTTTAGTGACATTAAATTGCCCTTTTACGATAACACCCTGCAATTGATCCCAATCTTTTTCGGTGGTTTCCCCCAGGGGTTTTGAAATGGCCAGTCCTGCACAATTAACGACAATATCCACCCCTCCAAATTGTAAGCTAACCTTACTGAAGGCTTCTGCGACAGCCTCCTGGCTGGTTACATCCAGCGGGGCAAATCCGGTATTCTCCCGGTCCAGTTCCTGGGCCGACTGCGCTAAAAAAGCCTCGTCAACATCTGTCAGAAAAACACAGGCGCCTTCTTCCAAAAACTTTTGGGCAATCGCTTTGCCAATACCGCCTGCCCCTCCTGTAATCAGGGCTATTTTGCGTGCCAGTGGTTTTTCCTTAGGCATTCTTTGCAATTTTGCTTCTTCCAATAACCAATACTCGATATCGAAAGCCTCCTGCAGCGGTAAGGCTACATATTCGGAAATGGCCTCCGCCCCCTTCATCACATTGATGGCGTTGATATAAAATTCTCCTGCCACACGGGCGGTCTGCTTATTTTTGGCAAAAGAAAACATGCCCACGGAGGGCCACAGAATAATGACCGGATTGGGGTCGCGCATATCAGGACTGTCTACGTTCTTATGGTCTTCATAATATTGCGCATAACCCTCCCTGTAGCCTTCAAAGAGTGGGGCAAGACGTTTGCTTATTTCCAAAGGGTTTGACAGCGACACGTCAGCGGGCAGATCCAAAACCAGGGGGCGAATTTTGGTTCTTAAAAAATGATCCGGACAGCTGGTACCTAAAGGGGCCAGTTTTCCCAAATCATGGCTATTTACAAATTCCAAAACTCGTTCATCGTCGGTAAAATGTCCGATCATGGGTGCTTCCCGGGATACCAGACCTCTTAGTACCGGGGCGAGACAAGCAGCCTGATTTAACCTTTCCTTCGCTGGCAATGACGCTACTTTTTCCCCGCCAAAAACAGGGTGTGACCTGCCATAGGCATTCTCCAGATAGTGTGAGGCTTTCTCAATGATTTCCAGGCTATTTATGTAACAGTCGTAGGAGGTTTCTCCCCAGGTAAATAAACCATGGCCTCCCAGCATGATGCCTCTTATATCGGGGGATGTATTTAAGGCCTTTTCAAGCTGCAGCCCGAGATCAAACCCGGGGCGTTGCCAGGGTATCCAGGCAATCTGACCTTCATATAATTCTTCCGTGATGGCCTTGCCTTGTTTGGAAGCGGCAATAGCGATAACCGCGTCGGGATGCAGGTGGTCAATATGTTTAAATGGCAGAAAGGCATGTAAAGACGTATCTATGGAAGGGGCCCTGGAATCAACATCGAAGAGGCAATGGTTGAACAGCCGGACCATTTCATCTTCATAACGCAACCCCCGGTAAACCGCCTTCAAAGACCTTAACTTTTCGACGTACAGTGTAGACAGCCCCTGGCGGGTTAGTGTTCCAATATCACCACCGGATCCTTTCACCCACATCACCTCGGCAGGCAAACCAGTTAATGGATCTTTTTCGGTCGTTTTGCAACTTGTATTGCCCCCGCCATAATTTGTAATTCGCAGATCCGAGCCGAGTATATTAGACCTGTAGAGCAACAGTTGAACCTCATCTCCATCTATTGTCTCGACGTGTTTTTTATCCCATAAATAATTTACATATTGAAAGCTGTTTTCCACTAATTCCATAGAGAATTTATTTCAAGTTTATTTAGTTAAAACCTAAAGATACAGCATTCCGGAAGCCGGACCGTCCTGTGCTGTACTGCGATAAAAGTTCGGATTTTTTTTGGGAACTAAATAAAGCTGGCACAGTAATCATTTTTCAATATTTTATATAAATTTAACAAAAAACAAACCAAGATAAGCTAAATGGAGCAAACTTTAGGGCTACAGATTAATGCTAAATCCAGAATTCCGAAGTACCAGCAGATCGTTAATTCTATCGTGCATAATATAGAAAAGGGCCATCTGGATATGGGGCAAAAAATCCCATCAATTAATGAGGTAAGTGAGGAATATTATCTGTCGCGGGACACTGTCGAGAAGGCCTACAGTGCATTGAAACAAAAGAGAATAATTGTCTCGGTAAAAGGCAAGGGATACTACATTGCCAAGACGGACCTGGTATCGAAGTTTCACGTCCTGATTTTAATGAACAAGCTAAGCTCCTACAAAATGAGAATATACAACTCATTTGTCAAAAGCCTGGAAGCCAAGGCTCACGTCGATTTGCAAATCTATCACTGCGATCCCAAAATCTTCCTGGATATATTAAAAGAAAAAATGGGTGGTTACGATTATTATATCATCATGCCCCATTTTAAGGATGAAAATCAAAGACACATCAATATCAGCCGTGATGCCCTTGATGCTTTAAAAAAAATTCCCTCGGATAAACTGCTACTTTTAGACAATGATATCCCGGAACTGGGAGGAGAATATGGGGCGATTTACCAGGATTTTAAGATAGATATTTATGAAGCCCTGGTTGAAGCCTCGCCCTTGTTGACAAAATATGAAAAACTTATTCTGGTTTATCCTTCCAAAATAATGTATCCCTATCCAAAAGAGATTACAACCGGGTTCAGGAAATTTTGTGTGGAGCATCAATTTGACTATGAAATTCTCGATGAGATTTATGATGATATGGAAATGGTGCACAAAGACGCATACATCCTGGTGGAAGAAACAGACCTGGTAAATCTGATTAAAGAAGCCAGGGATAAGGAATTTCAGCTGGGCAAGGACATAGGTATTATTTCATATAACGAAACCCCACTCAAAGAGCTACTGGGTATCACGGTGATCACCACCGACTTCAAGGCCATGGGAGAAACTGCCGCCTATATGATGCAAAACAGAAAGAATGAGAAGGTAAAAAATACTTTCAGGTTTATTAACCGGAACTCGGTGTAAACCCGGCTATAAAAATGGCGGCAGCTTTCAGCACAGGGCAGGACAGTTGTCACACCGGCTTTCATTAAGTTTAGTATTGGAAACCGAATAAAATAAATGTCACTAAAGGATAAGACGCTTGGAAAGCTCGAGGCAGTCAATGAATTTGAAAGAGTCCCTGTTCCCATAGCAAAACAAAAGGGTTTAAAAAGTTTTTTAGGCATGTATGCCGGTGAGCACACGGCCGGAACAGAATTTGTCATAGGCCCCCTTTTTGTGGCCCATGGTGTTTCGGCATTTGACCTGGTGACCGGATTGCTGATTGGTAATCTGCTGGCGGTGCTGAGCTGGGCATTGGTGTGTGCACCCATTGCGGTGAAAACGCGTATCACTTTATATTTTCAACTGGAGAAGATCTGCGGCCCCCGTCTGACCGCCATCTATAGCCTGGTCAATGCTTTAATGTTCTGTTTTTTAGCAGGTTCCATGATCGCGGTCTCCGCTACTGCTGTCGGCATTCCATTTGATCTTACCATGCCCTCTTTAAATGATATGCTGCCCAACAGTCCCGGATGGATCGTCACCGTATTGCTTGTGGGCGCTATTACAACAATGGTAGCCATGTTTGGGTACGACCAGGTTTCCCGGTTTGCCAACATCGCAGCGCCATGGATGATACTCGTCTTTTTAGCAGCAGCTATTGCTGTTTTACCGGATTTGGGAGTGCATTCCTTCAAGGATTTCAGTACCGCGGCTAACACCAAAATGTGGACGGGCATTCCCCTTGAAAACCATGACAAATTCACTTTCTGGCATGTGCTGTTTTTTGCGTGGTTCTGTAATATGGCTATGCACATTGGCATGGCAGATATGTCCATATTAAGATATGCCAAAAAATGGACCTATGGTTTTGCTTCCGGTGCCGGCATGTTTATCGGACATTTTGTTGCCTGGCTGGCCTCCGGCATATTGTATTCACTATTCTTACTGGAGTCCAACAACAGCCTGGAATTTGCCCCGGGGCCGATTGCCTATCGGGCTGTAGGCATCACAGGAGCCATTTGCGTCATCATTGCCGGCTGGACAACCGCTAATCCAACGATTTATCGCGCAGGATTGGCCATTCAATCCATACAGCCCAACTGGAAAACCTGGAAAATCACATTGATTGTCGGGCTTATTACCACAGCAGCCGCATGCTTTCCAGGGCTGGTAATGAAACTGTTGGGTTTTGTCGCGCTTTATGGCCTGGTGCTCATGCCTATGGGTGCCATTATTTTAATAGATGTGTGGGTTTTTCCCAAAATTGGACTTCAGCCGGATTATGCAAAACATACCCAAATCAAATTTAATCATGCTGCCGCCTTTACATGGGTGTTATCATTGATTCTTTGCCTGATCCTGAACTTTTATTTTAATGTTGAAATATTCTTTTTAGGCTTACCGGGATGGTTTCTGGCGGCTATTTTGTACATATCCATCAGTAAGTTTTATCAAAGTACGGCAAATGTTAGTTCCACAACGCACACTGTACCATGAAGTACTTATTAATTATAATCTCGATTATTGGGCTGCTGTTAACAACACTACCGGCCTTTTTGGTGTTTTCAGGAATTGTTAGCGCCGAACAAAACAAGCTACTCATGGCCACCGGTATGGGCTGCTGGTTTGTTTCTGCTCCTTTCTGGATTAACAGGATCAAACCGAAATAATATTAATCGATACCCTGGGAAAAATCCATGCTTAGCGCTGTACCAAGGACTTGAAAATACCCTGCTTTTGCAATGCAGGCCTCAAACTAAACCTTGAGGCCTATTAAAAAAGGCCGGAACCAGGTTCAAATAGTGTTTCATATGTGCCTGTCTAGTAACTAACCTTTAAGGGATTACTTATACGTTGAAAATAATCCTGGATTTGTGCTGAGGGGTCTTTCGAATTAACAGAAAAAATCAGATAGGCATTTTTTTCCTGGTATCTGCTTCCTTTTGGAACTAAAGTTTTTTCCTCGTGTATCAGCCTCCTGTTCCAGTATCTCCCGCCGTTGGCTCCGGCACTTATTTTTGTATGTTTTTGAAAAGTCGGAGATTGGCTGCCTTCCAGATTGGTATTGTCATATTCCATGCGTATGCTGCCAAAGGCGTATTTCAGGTCGGCATGATAAAAGCACAACCAGTCTATGTCATCCCTAATACGATCTTGATCCAAATCCTCGATAGTATTGGGGGCATATAATTCAATTTCCCTTATTTCACCGTTGTCGCCAGGAAACATTAGATGCGTGAAAAGGCTATCCATGGTCATTTCATCATTTCGAAGTAACGTAAGTTCTACATCATCTTCAATAAGCATGTCAGATGAAAAAGTAAAATAAGGGAGCCCGGCAAAGAACTGATAGGTACCGGCGACGCAAATCTCTTCATAACGCTTAACATAGCCTTTTCGAAATATGGTGGATAAATAAGGTCCGTCGCTATCGATAAAAATAGAATCGGGCTGAATATGTCCTAACGTTTTATAAGAAAGTCCTTCTTTTCGAAAACTGGGAGCCCAATGCATATCTATATGACCGCGCTCCAGTAGTTGATTGTTAAATCGCTTTAATACCAGTCCGGCAACCTGGCCTGGTCCCAGGCCATTTTCCGCGGTGGCTTTGATTGAGGTGAGGTCGGCAATAAAATGCCTATTCTCTAACTTCAACTCCAGGCCGGTTCCATCGGTTATTATGCTTTCCTGCGGAGGATCACCTTCCTGAAAAACGATTTCAAATGTTTTGGTTTCGTGGGCCTCCAGCGATACCCCGAAAATACATTCAAGCAAAAAATTACCTGTAGCATCTCTTTTTGCCTTTAACAGTTGCCCCGGTATCAACCCTGATTCCTCCCCTGCTTCGCGCAGGCTTACTGGGGAAATCTTCTCTGCATTGATAGCAACAGTAATGTATTCGAGATCGCGATCGATTCCCACTGTTTCCGTGACGGATACAGTGGTAAATTTCTTAGTCTGGCAAGTGCATAAAAAGAAAACTGACAGCGTCAAAACGCAAGTCTTTTTAATCATCAAAGATCGAACAAGCAATGATGTTAAATTAAATTTGATCATTTTTTAGTCATTGGATTTCACGCTGTTCCGGGGGTTGGATCCAAATACCGTTAAGCATTACTTTTTCAATATTACGTAAATTTGTGATATCTGCAATAGGGTCGCCGCTCACTAATACCAGATCGGCCAATTTTCCCTTCTCTATACTTCCGAGACGATCATCTATTCTAAAGAAACGAGCATTTTCCATAGTAGCGGCTACGATAACTTCCCCATTGGACATGCCACCCGCTGCCAACAGTTCCATTTCCCGATGAAAAGCCCATCCCATCCCGGCATATGGTACGATGGAATGTGAACCCACTACCACCGGCACACCGGCTTTTTTAGATTTACCTACAAAGGCCACCATATTTTCAAAGCCTATAGATCTCACACTATCTTCTTTTCCAGCCTCCAAGCGATATTCGAAAACTGCCAAAGTCGGGCTCATAAAGATTTTTTGAGTGGCTAAAAAATGTAACAAAGAATCTGCCTGCTTCCCATTTATATCGATGTTACACCACATTTCGTATCTTCCCGGTCTCCTGGCGTTGTTGTCAGCCAATACCTTTTGCCGATATTTTTCTTCCTCAACCGGCGATAGCAACGCAGTACCAAAGGAGGTAACGTGCTCTATACCATCCACACCTGCGCCGACAGCATCCCAGGCATTTGTAATCTCCAAATGGGCAGTTACCGGGAGGCCTCGCTGGTGCGCTGTCTTGCAAACCGCTTGTATTGTTCCCACCGGTAGCCTGAAATAGACTTTTATGGCGGTAGCTCCCTGATCTGCCAGGCGATTAACGGTAAGACCGGCCTCTTCCTTATCCCTGACTATTAAGGCATCATGAGGATAGGCAGGCGGATACATATCCAAATGCGGGCCGGTAAGAAAAAGCCGTGGCAACGGGTAACCGGCTTCTCTGGCTCCCTGGTAAGCTTCTATCCATGCCCCCGGATCCCTGACGGAAGTGATACCGTTACTTAAAAACTTATTTGGCAACGTGTCGTGACCATCCAAATGAAAATGAGAATCGATAAAGCCGGGGAGCAACGTAAACTCACTGGCATCTACCAATTCAGCACCTTCCGGTATGGCGATATCGCCGGTTTTTCCGACATCCTGAATTTTATTTCCCCGGACAATGACACAACCATCCATCATTGGTTTACCGCCATTGCCATCAATAATTGTCGCTCCTACAATCGCCACGGTTTGCGACCCTTGCGGGATCTCTTCCCGGTTTATCGCCAAAATCCCGGAGGGTGTTGAGACCGCCGGCAAATCGCTTTGAACCCCTTCCTTTCCCGGCTGGCTGCATGCGCACCAAAAGAGAAAAATCACCCATTTCCACTTTATCAGATGGTTTGACATATTTTAAATTTTAAGACTAAACTTTAACAACTATTCCCCTTTTGTACATGATCCAAATGGGAATAAACATGACTGAGGTATTTATGATAGCATAGGCCAGGGAGGCATTGTAGCGATCAAAAAATGAAAGAAGGACTTCCTCATAAATCCACTGCTTGATAGCAATGTCATTTTCCCCATCGGTGGCAACAATAATAGTGTTGCTTAATTTACCCCAAATACCGGCCAGGAAGTAAGCAATCAGCGCATTTATCCCAAAAGCAACAAATGGCGCCGTTAGCCTGCGGTATTTCAATACATCCAGAAACCAATAGGCACTTGCCATACATATCAGGGCAATGCCGGAAGTATAAATTACGTAGCTGGAGTTCCAGATCCGTTTTATCATGGGAAACTCAAAATTGAATATCCACCCCAATAGCATCATTGCGCTTCCCGCAATAAACAGCCATATCAAACGAATATTCTCATCCATAGATTTCTGATCCAACAAATAACCGGCAAACAATCCCGACATACCTGAAGCAACTGCGGGAATGGTAGAAAACAACCCGGTAGAATCGTAGCTATCCAGTCCTTTGGTACCTAAAAAACCATCCAAAATCAAACGGTCAAACCACGCAGAAAAATTATTGACCGGATCGAGATTGGCCGGACCAATTCCGGGAACCGGCACATAAGTGATCAATAAGTAATACCCCACCAGTATAACACCATATAAAATAAACTGTGATTTTTTACTGATGAAAAGATAAATCATCGCACAGGCTAAAAATACAAGAGCTATACGCTGTAGTACACCCAGGATCCGGAATTGGGTAAAATCAAATTCCGGAAAAAGTCCCAGAAAAAATCCCAGAAAAAAAATGATGGCGCTTCTTTTCAAAGTCCTTATCACCAGCTGAGACCGGCTCGTCCCCTTTTTTAGCGCTTTGCCAAAGGCAAGCGTGATCGATACGCCAACAATAAATAAGAAAAACGGAAAAATAAGATCAGTAAAAGTACAGCCTTCCCATTTGGCATGAGAGAGTTGATCGTATTTGTAGGTCCAACTGCCCGGGTCGTTGACCATAATCATAGCCGCCACAGTAGCACCTCTGAAAAAATCAAGTGAAATTAATCTGTTGCCGGAGTTATGCATTGTTTAGGATTTATTTATGATTAGAAACATTCAAAACCTTCACAAGATATCTATTAATTATTTCTTTTCCTTTCATTTAAAACAAAAAATACCAAAAAATACAAATATGCAATCAAAATATCTTACATAACCTTTTAAAATTATGAAAATAACTATTAACTTCCAACATTATGAATTAAATTGACCAGGTATTTTATTTGTAGAGACAGTAGTCTTTTAAATCAATAAGCCAGTATTTTTTATGCATTAAGTATGGCATTAGCCTGAAAAACCTATTAATTGAATGCATTGATCAAATTATTATTAATGCGGCAAGGTCTATTACTGATTGTAGCGCGACGCACCAATTCTATTAAAATATAAACTAATGAAAGTTGTTATTTCCGAAAACAAAAAAGTATTGGGAACCCGGGCCTCGGCCTTCAGTGCCAAACTAATTCATGAAACCATTTCACAAAAAGGGACTGCTAATATCGTTTTGGCAACGGGCAGTTCCCAGTTTGAGCTGTTGGAATCGCTCATCAAAGAAGATATTAATTGGTCACTGGTTACCTGTTTTCACCTGGATGAGTACATCGATCTACCCATGACGCACCCGGCATCTTTTCGTAAATACCTGAAGGAGAGGTTTGTAGACAAGGTACAGCCTGGAACATTCTATTTTATCGATGGAGAGACTGACTCACAAGCCGAATGTCAACGTCTTGGTAATCTCATTGCTCAGCACCCTATTGATCTGGCATTTGTCGGTATAGGAGAAAATGCACACCTGGCCTTTAATGATCCCCCTGCTGATTTTGAAACCGAAGAAGCCTTTTTAGAAGTGGTACTGGATGAGGATTGCCGCAATCAGCAATTTGGAGAAGGCTGGTTTGAAAAGCTGGAGGAGGTACCGCAACGCGCTATCAGCATGTCGGTAAAACAAATTCTGAAAGCTGAAAATATTGTTTGCAGTGTTCCGGACAGCCGCAAGGCAGCGGCAGTCAAGGCCGTTATCGAGGGTCCGGTAACTGCGAACGTGCCGGCTTCCATACTACAGCAGCACAAAAACACTACCATTTTTCTAGATCACCAGTCATCAGCACTCCTGAGTACCAAACAAGGCGTATATGAAAAATAGCCTGGCAAAAAAAATTCTTCTGGCCATAAGTATGGTTGGACCGGGGCTTTTCCTCATTGGTTATAATATTGGTACGGGCAGTATTACGACCATGGCCAAGGCAGGTGCGGAATTCGGAATGTCTCTCTTTTGGACAGTGGTTTTGTCCTGTATCTTCACTTACATCCTGATGGTGGCTTACGGGCAGGTAACGTTAGTAAGCGGAAAAACCGCCTTATACAATATCAAAACACAAATACCTTACGGCAAATTTATCGCTATCTATATCATGCTGGCCCTGATAATCGGGGAATTGCTGGCTTTGATGGGAATCATGGGAATTGTGGCGGACCTGATACAGGAGGGTATCCGCCTGATCGGTAGCGGCCTGACAGTAAGTACTTTGGCAATCACCGTTATTTTATCGCTAGGCCTTTTTATGCTGCTCTGGAGGGGACGTTACCAGATGTTTGAAAAGATCCTTACCGGTTTTGTTATCTTCATGGCACTCTGCTTTTTGATCGTCTTTTTTCTTGTTAAACCCGATATTTCTGCCATTTTCAAAGGACTGATCCCACAGATTCCCAACCGGCCCGGAACGCTTGGGTTAATAGCGGCCATGGTAGGTACTACCTGCTCAGCAGCGGTTTTTATTGTTCGCAGCATCGTATTATCGGAAAAAGGCTGGAGGGCGGAAGACTTAAAAGTTGAAAAAAAAGATGCGCTGGTCTCCGCTGCGATGATGCTCTTTTTGAGTGGCTTGATCATGGCGGTATCGGCTGGCACGCTGCATTTGATGGGGAGCAGATTGACCGATACCATTGAAATGATTCAGCTTTTTCATCCGCTGGGAGGAAATACTGCTGCCCTTATTCTGATTTTGGGGATTACAGGAGCAGCCCTTTCCACCATCTTTCCTATTATTCTGATTGCGCCCTGGCTTATTTGTGATTATTTACAAAAACCCAGGGATATTCGCTCCCCGCTGTTTCGCATTTTGGGGCTGGTGGGGCTTCTTTTCGGATTTACCTTGCAATTCATTGACAAGCGCCCTCCGGCAATGATGATATTCTCACAAGGTTTCCAGGCTTTTATTCTTCCGGCCGTAACCTTGCCAATTCTTTATCTCATCAATCAAAAGTCCGTGATGGGTACTCATACGGCAGGCGTTCGAATGAATGCAGGTATTGTCTGTGTATTTTTATTTGCCGTTCTAACCAGTTATTTTGCCATTTTGGAGCTGTTCTGAGAATTTATCGTACATATTTATATCATCATGTTATCATTAAGTTTTTTATCCATTTTGATCATGGCACAATTAACAGCCAGTGAACCGCAACAGGTGGTGGAAGGCATTCATTACCTTGACAATACGCCGGTATCAATAGAAATTAACGACGGAAAAATCACAAAGATTACCAGAAAGAGTAAGTTGACCGATCCCTCCCTTGCCAATACCTATATTGCTCCGGGCTTCATTGACCATCAGATAAATGGCTATCTTTCCCATTCCTTTACCGGAGAGCATCTCAGCGTTGAACAGGTGTTGACAATAACCAGGGCACTTTGGGAAAACGGCATCACCACCTATCTTCCTACCCTGACAAGCCACAGCCAGGATCGGTTGCTGCGAAATTTTGCCATTCTGAAAGAAGCCATGAAGGACCCGCAGATTAAAATGTCGGTGCCGGGGTTTCACCTGGAGGGGCCGTATATTTCGCCAGTGGATGGCTATCGGGGCGCCCATGAAAGTAAATGGATCCGAAACCCGGATTGGGATGAGTTTTCGAAATGGTATAAGGCTTCCGGCGATAAGATCCTGGAAGTCACTGTAGCGCCTGAGCTGGAAGATGCCATTGACTTTATACGCAAATGTCGCGAAAAGAATATCGTGGTAGCTTTAGGACATCATAACGGTTCATCGGAAATTATCAAAGAGGCTGTAGATTCCGGCGCCTCGGTATCCACCCACCTGGGCAATGGCTGTGCCAATCTCATTCATCGCCACAATAACCCGCTATGGCCCCAGCTCGCTGATGACCGGTTGATAGCCAGCCTTATTGTCGATGGCTTCCATCTCAGGCCTGAAGAGGTTCAGGTATTTTTCAAGGTCAAAGGTCCAGAAAAAACCATTCTGGTCTCTGATGTCAGCAGCCTGGCCGGTATGCCTCCGGGGGAATATAAGTCCTACGGGCGCAAAGTAGTTATGACACCTGAAGGAAAGATTTCAATGCCTTCCCAAGACGTACTGGCCGCAGCTTCGTTCTTAATTACCAGAGGTATAGAAAATGTATTGTCTTTCACACAGTGTTCTTTGGCCGAGGCCATTCATATGGTCAGCCGCAATCCTGCCAGGCTACTGGGTCTCGATGATCGCGGCGACCTGTCCGTTGGCAAAAGGGCCGACCTGGTTTGGTTTACTTTGAAGGATGGTAAGCTGGATGTGAAGAAAACGATGGTGGAGGGTAAAGGAGTTTTTGGTTTTTGATCCTGTGTTTTGGCCGGAAGGGCAAGATGTGTGAGGGTCTGTCTTTCATTGTGTGATTATTCACTACACCTCACCCATTGCCTTATGCGTCATTGCGATGAACGAGTGTACGAGTGAAGAAGCAATCCCCTGGCTTAACCTGCTGTGTTTTGCTTGTAGGTAGGATGTGGTGGTTAAGCAACGTTTGGTTTTTCATCGCATAGAGATTCCTTCACAACCCACCCGCAAGGCCCGCGCTTTGTTCGGAATGACGTGTAGGGGGAAGAGTGGTTGCATTGTGCCAATTCACCAGGATAAAAATAATTTGTATATTTAACGCTGTTGGGACATATGGATCTCTGTAGATGTACCCGTAGCGAGGCCTGGAAATGCCATAGCAAATCTCCATTAAAACAAATGAAAAGGACTATCGATTTATGCAAAAGCTAAATACACTGCTGATATCAGGGCTAATAATAAGTGCCATCGCCTGTCAGCCCAAGACAAAAGTTGCCAGTGAAGAAAACAATGATGAAAATATTGACACTCAGGAAGTGGTGCTAAGTCCGGCGGAAATCCAGGGGCAGGAAATGTTGGAAAAATGCTTAAAGGCCCATGGCGGATTAGAACGCTGGAATGCGTTTGAGGGATTGGATTATACCCTGATTAACAATGGCACACCAGTCTATCAGCTTACCCATTTGAAAGACCGGCGCGCCTATATTAAGTCGGATGACTACGAGGTTGGTTTTGACGGCAAGGTGGCCTGGGCAACTCCCGATATGAGCAAGCTACCGGGTAAGTCGGCGGCTTTTTATTATAATCTCGATTTCTATTTTATCGGTATTCCCTTTGTGCTAAAGGATCCCGGGGTTTCAGTAACATACGAAGGAAAAAGTACCATAGATAGTCTGGAGTATGAATCAATTAAAGTAACTTTTGGATCAGGCGTGGGCTTTACACCGCAAGATGTGTACTATCTGTATATTGATCCTGAATCAAATCTTTTAAAAATTCTGGTATATTCAATTTCCTATTTTGACAAATCGGAAACACAAACATTGGGCAGTGCTAAAGTTTATTCTGACTACAAGCCAACCCAGGGCCTGGTAATGCCTGGAAAAATGGAAAATTTCGTTTGGGAAGATGGCAAATTAGGTGCTAGTAAAAACCATTTAAGGGTTTTTGAGAAAATCCGGTTTCTAAAAGAAATTCCCGATGAAAAGAAATTTGCCGTGCCTGAAGGTGCCGTTGTGGAAGAAATATAAGGTTAATACCTAAGACAGCACTTCCAAATAGTCATGTTGATTGCGTGTTTATCAGTTAAATAAAACACTACCACTTCAGGATATCATTGGTAATTCCTTTAAAGGTTGTAATCAAAAAATTATTTGAAGCTCAAGCGGGTAGGCCCGACACCAGGCCCAGGAATCAATATCCAATTTGCCATGAATCATCCCGGCAATAATCGAACATAACCCCGGTTGCTATCCCCGGATTTTATATTAATTGCGATCGGCCAGTTGATCTTTACCTTTAATCAGGTTTGATTTGTGCTGCCTTACCAACTCATTAATCTGCTGAATAATCTCCGGATGTTCATCGGCAATATTGTATTGTTCGGAAGGGTCATGACTCAGATTATACAAGATAGGAGGATCATGAACCTCTTTTTCCCCAAACATACCATATACCCCCTGGGTAATAAAATGTGCCTTATAATCTCCCAAACGGGCAGCATAAATTGAAGTACCCCGGTAATAAAGCACGCTTTGCCGCGGTCCTTTTTCATTTCTAAGCAACGTAGCACTCAGATCAATTCCATCCATGATCCTGTCATCAGGAGCGGCCAGCCCGGCCATCGCGCTGAATGTTGTGAAAAAATCCATGGTAGAACCCAGATCAGAAATGACTGCCGGTTTAATTTTACCGGGAGACCAGAAGATACAAGGTTCCCTCATACCACCTTCCCAGGTGGACCCTTTTCCAGCCCTTAACAACCCCGCACTTCCTCCATGGGTTTTAAACGGAAGCCACGGACCATTGTCGGACGTAAAGACCACGATGGTATTTTTGTCAAGACCTTCCGCCTTCAAAGCAGCTATAATCTGACCCACCCCGTGGTCAATTTCTTCTACTACATCGCCGTAAAGTCCCCGCTTACTGGTTCCTAAAAATTTCTCAGAGGCAAATAATGGGATGTGAGGAAGGTTATGGGCCAGATAGATAAAAAATGGCTGGTCTTTATTTTCTTTTATGAAGGAAACAGCCTCTTCTGCATATCTTTTGGTAATTGTATTTTGGTTGGCGGGTCGCTCAATGATCTCCGTGTTACGGATCAAGGGGACGTTGAAATCTTCGGTCTTGATGGCGGCTTCATTTTTCCAGTAATTTCCATTTTTATTCTTCGCAATAAAATCCATATCATTTGAATATGGAATGCCATAATAATAATCAAAACCATGATTGGTTGGAAGATATTCCTGGTGATGGCCCAAATGCCATTTTCCGATACAAGCGGTTTTGTATCCTCCACTTTTTAATTGTTCTGCCAGGGTGATCTCCGAGGCTGGCAAACCGTGATGCGAGTCTGGAAACAGCACTCTGTGTTTGTCACTACACATTCCGCTCCTTATGGGTAAACGCCCGGTAAGCAGGGCCGCCCTGCTGGGGGTACAAACACTAGCCCCAACGTAAAAATTGGTCCATTTCTGTCCTTCCGCAGCCATTTGATCCAGGTGAGGCGTTTCAATAGTAGGATGCCCGTAAACACCCAGATCCCCATAGCCAAGGTCATCTGCAAAAATGATGATGAAGTTAGGCCTGCGCTGAGCGTCAGCCTGGCTCAGGCAATCCTTCCCTGCCAGGATTAATATCAACGTCAGCAACCAGAAACCTAATGTGGGTGTGTTTTTAAAAGTATTTTTCATGTAACATAGGAATTAGCCTGTTAAGTTACTATTAAAATTAATAACTCAAAACTGACTCCTGCATTCTTAAACAGCCACTTTTCGGTGATATTTCAGTTAGGTCCAATAGCGGCTCTCTGGTTTGGCATTGGTAAGACCGAAAAATAGCTGTTCGCTGTTTCACTATTTTGTTTTCGAAAAAGTAGCCCTGAAGCCGATCAACGCCTCAACCTGTGAAACATATTCATTCGGCCAGCAAATAAATGGCCGCCGCCGTCAGTACCATGCCGGCAATCACAACAACATGCGGGATCACGGCATAGATGATCAAAGACAAAATTACAGTAATAACCGGGGCCAGGGCGGTCAGCGGTACAACGATAATGGCTTTTCCAAAACGCAAAGCATATACCAGCGTAAGCGCTCCCAATGCATTAAGCACCTGGATCATGGCTGCCAGATATGGCCCCTTGAATCCCCAGTTGATTTCCTGATTGAAATCGGTCATCATCAAAGCCACTGGAATTAGCAAAACACCGGTCACCATCATGTAAAAGAAAATGCTTTCTGCCTTCATGGTTTCATTAGAAAATTTCATCACAAAAGCCTGAATCCCCCAAAGCAAAAAAATTATCACCGGCAACAGCAACCAAAGAAAGCTGGCACGGTCTCCGTTTCCATGCCCCTGATAGGACAACATAAGAATGGCAAAAAGTGCGGCGACAATACCATACCAATGTCTTTTATTGGTGCGCTCTTTCAAAAATAATACTGATAGTATCACAGTAACGACGGGATAAAGTGATATAATTGGAAATACCAAATAGGCAGGTACTTTCACAAGGGCATGAAACAATATAATCTGCCCTCCCGCACCCAGCAATCCTATCGTCGACCCCAGCAAAACAGAACGCATATCCACATCCAACTTCCATTTAATAATATTAAGTGCGAATATTGCACATGGAATCATGGTCATTGCCCACACCACGTAACCTAAAGTAGCCGGGAATCCCGACTTTTCCGGAATCTCAATAAATGCTCCCCAAACTCCCCAAAAAAGTGTGGTGATGATAGCATAAATTAACCAGGGTTGTTTTTTCATGATAAAAAAGATGTTAAAAAATTCATAGTTATCAATATCCAATCATAATGAAAGCTTTCGAAGATAAAATACACTCAAAAAACCATATAATAATAATATGAAATATATTTTTATATAAAAAGAAAATATTCGAAATATTATTTTTTATTTCGAAAATAAAGATTATTTTCGAAATTCACCAGAACAGACACGTCTTTGGAGGTATCATCGATGATCAGTGAAATAAAAGCGGCCGCTGCCAGGGAGTTGGAAACGCTGATAAAAGTCAGAAGGCATTTACACAGGCACCCCGAATTGTCTTTTAAAGAATTTGAAACCAGCCGATTCCTTATAGCGCAGCTGAAAGCTATGGAAATTGGTAAAATCAAGCAAATTGATAAGACCGGTATTTTGGCTACTATCGAGGGTAAATCTTCGGGAAATACCATTTTACTCAGGGCAGATATGGATGCCTTACCGATCTCCGAACAAAATCGAACCGGTTATGAGTCAATAAATCCCGGTGTGATGCACGCTTGTGGCCACGATGCACATATGGCCTGCTTGTTGCTAGCTGCCAAAATTTTAAATCAGTTAAAGGATCGGTGGGCCGGCGCTGTCAAGGTTCTGTTCCAGCCGGCCGAGGAAAGGATACCGGGCGGTGCGCAGCTGATGATAAAAAACGGCGTGTTGGATCATGCCAAACCTTCTTCTGCGATTGGCCAACATGTCATGCCTTCATTGCCAGCGGGTAAAGTAGGATTCCGGCGCGGTGAATTTATGGCCAGTATGGATGAAATTTATCTAATCGTGAAAGGAAAAGGAGGACATGCAGCGATGCCGGAAACCACCGTTGATCCGGTTATGATTGCCAGTCATATAATTGTTGCCTCGCAGCAACTTATCAGTCGTAACAACAGTCCCAAAACGCCATCTGTGCTGTCATTTGGCAAAATAACCGGCCTGGGCGCTACTAACATTATCCCGGACGAAGTCAGGATCGAAGGTACCTTCAGAACGCTGGATGAAACATGGAGGTTTAAAGCCTTGACACAATTTGCCCTAATGGTCAAGTCAATCGCCAAAGGCATGGGAGGAACTTGTGAAGTAGAAATATTGAACGGATACCCTCATCTGCACAATGAGAAAACACTTACCGAAAGGCTAAAAATCCAGGCCGAAGTATACGTAGGAAAAAATAATGTGGTAACACCGGATATTTGGATGGCTGCAGAGGATTTTGCCTACTATTCCCAATTGGTTCCCTCCTCTTTTTATCTCCTGGGCGTACAAAATAAGGAGCGGGGAATTGACTCCGGTTTGCATACGCCTACCTTTGATCTGGATGAAAAGGCGTTGGAAACCGGGGCCGGGTTAATGGCCTGGTTAGCTGTTAGTGAGTTAAATGAAGTGTTTCACACTTTTTGACTTTTGGTCGGGCATTTGAAGATACTATACAACTAACCACCTTTCTTCCACTTCTTATTAAAAGAATTTGCTGTACCATAGATTTTAATCAAAATGCAGTTTCATTCCCTCGTGAGAGGCGGTGAAACCTAATTTTCTATAAAATTCTATGGCCTCCGGTCTTTGTTTATCTGACGTCAGCTGCAGCAAATGGGCTCCTCGTCCTTTAGCCCGTTTGATCGCCCAATGAAATAATTTTTCGCCAATGCCTTTTCCTCTCAGGCCTTCCCTGATTCTTACGGCTTCTATCTGCGCTCTGATACCTCCCTGGTAAGTTAAGTATTGTATGAAGCTTAACTGCAAGGTACCTATTACGGTGTTATTTTCATCTTCAATGACAACCAGGTCCTGATTGGGATCAGACTCGATGTTAGTGAATGCCTGATAATACTTTTCAGGTAGCGGGCTTTTGTAGTTTTCTCTCAATTTACCCAATTGATCGTTGGCAATCATTTCAACAATATCAGGCACATCTTCTTTCGTTGCTATTCTGAATTTGATTTTCATTACTTTTGGTTAAGACCCTGGAGCAATAATAATACAAATTAACGGATATCTATACAACCCAGCTATCACCTGACTGAAAATCACAACCGGAAGTAGTGGCAAATTGGGCAATCGATTACCCAATTTGCCAATTAGACAAAATCTTCTACTTCAACATTACTTTCCGCTGTATTTTTCGCTGTTTGTCAGAGAATACCAAATGGTATTTTCCTCTGGGCAAATGCCCAAGATCATCACATAAGTGGCCTTTTGAATGGTCCTGAAAGGTTTTTCCGAGGTTCCGGATGGGCCTCACCGCCATCTTTGGCAACGCAATAATCCCTGGCCTCGACAGCTAATGAGCCGGTCAGCCAAGATGCTAGGCATAAGCTTATCTTCCCCATATGGTCTTAATCCAGTTGAATCTCAAAAGCACAGGCATAGTTTCCCTGCTTTTCGGGATCTATCTGAATGAACAAACCCTCATCCTGCTGCTCCCATTGTACCGCTCCCGGAACACTAAGAAGTGTTATTTCACTAATTTTTTCCGCGTCCAGCAACCCCCTATTTTTACCGAGGGACTTAATGAAATAGGTACCATCCTGACTCCAGTCCATAGATATGACATACAAATCATTTTCTTTGGAGGTAAACCTAAAATCCTTTGACGTCAAAGTTTTATTTTGTTTTTCGCTATGATGGCCTGTCGCTACTTTTGTAGGCCCTTCTCCAAATACTTTCCAGGGCCTGGTATCATAAATGGCCTTTCCATTGGCAGCCAACCAATCTCCTAAGGCAAATAAGACGTCTTTCTGGTCCTCCGGAATACTGCCATCCGCCCTGGGACCTACGTTAAGCAGGAGGTTCCCATTTTTGCTTACAACGTCGATGAGGTCATCCACAATAGTGTTAGGATTTTTTGAGTCCCAATCGCTTACATAACACCATGAATTTTTACCGATTGATGTATCGGTTTGCCATGGATATTTGCGAATATCGGCCAATTTGCCCCTTTCCAGGTCAAGCACATTGGTTCCGGGCGGATATGACTCGAAGTTATTAAAGTTTTTATTTTGCAAAACGACCTCCTTGTCCCATTCCAATCCTTTGTTATAGTAGTATGCTGCCAGTTTAGGGTGGTAGGGTACGTACTCCTCTCTGTCCAATACAAAATCAAACCACAGAACATCCGGCTGGTAATTGTCAATAATTTCTTTTGTTCTACGCCACCATAGATCTATAAATTCCTGATCGGCGGGACTGTAGGGTTCATGTTGCCTGCCATACAGATCGGCAAATTGAGGGTCTGCGGTATCAAAGCCTGCTTTTTTATAGAAATAATCCCAGTTAAAGGCAAAATGGGAAGAGGCACCTATTTTGAGACCTCGTCTTTTCCCGGCCTCTGATAATTCTCTTAAAACATCTCTCTTCGGCCCCATGTTCACCACATTCCACCGGGTGATACTCGAATTATACATGGCAAAAGCATCGTGATGTTCCGCCACCGGCACAATGTATTTGGCGCCGGCCTTTTCGAAAATGTCCATCCATTCATCGGCATCGAATTTTTCGGCTTTAAACATAGGAATGAAATCCTTGTAGCCAAACTCACCAGGATGTCCGTAGGTTTCCACATGATGGTTATAAACCCAGGAAGGCTCTGCCCGTACAACTTCTCCTTCCCCGTTCCAGATAACAGAATCCTGATACATGTGCCGGGGATACCATTCCGATCCAAAAGCGGGTACGCTATAGGGCCCCCAGTGGATAAAAATGCCTAGTTTGGCATCACAAAACCACGCCGGTGTTTCATATTTTTTGAGGGATTCCCAATTGGGTTGGTAAGGGGTTTTTTCTTTGGCCGGTGTTTGCTTTATGTAAACGAAGGAAACCAGGGCAAGAAGTAAAATAAGACAACTAAATAATACCTTTTTAAACATCGTGTTTTGCTTTTTAAAATGTATTCCCGAAAAATAGTGTAATAGCTATCAACCATATTCAAACGAATACAATGATGATATCCTGTCATCAGGTTAAGGAATTCCAATGCTTTCACATCAAAATTGGTATTCCGGCTAATAGTAAGTATCGCGTCAAAAGATCTAAGCACCGGCCCCAGATATCGGGCCGGTGCCAGTCAGTACTAAGGCCTTTCTTCTTTTTCGACGATATAAAAATCATCGAAATAATATATACCGGTATCAAGAATGCGAACAAAAATACGCGTCGTTTCGTCTCCCCCGGCGGTATACTCATGAGTTACTGTATGCCACTCACCTTTGGGCACATTGTTGGAATCCACCCAAAAGTGCTTCCATTGACCCAAATACCAGGTATCAAAAGCCGCATTTCCAGCTGATGAAGGATCAACCCATACTTTGTAACGGTAAATATATGTTTTACCGGCTTCCAGGTCGAATTGTGCATTAACGCTTTCAATGCCTCCATTGGCTTGCCCATCCTTTTTATCAACCTTTATACTAAAGGTGCCGCTTGCGGCTTTATCAGTTGTAAACTCAAAATCCGCATTGTTATCCCATCTGGCTGCCCAACCGGCACCTCCATCTTCAAATCCATAAGCGGCTTCCGATAACAGGTTTACATCATGCATTACGACAGGTAAGTCAGTGAATTCCTCAGCCGAGCGCGTATCTGTGGACTGCAGGTCTCCGCCCGCATATGAAACCGTTATGACATCCGGACGATAAATTTTATCAATCAGCTTAATTTCTAATAAAGTTGCATCCTGGGAATTCAAGCCAACGGATGAAATGTCAAAATTAACATCATTCACCTTGACAGTGAAGAATTGCTCCTGGTTAATGAAAGGCTGAAATTCACCATTGTAAGGTACCTGAATTGTCTCGTCCTCCAGTTCAACAATGTCACCTGCCAATACAAATGGCTTACTGGATGGTATAACTTTTATAGGGTTTGGAATTTTCAATGGATCCCAATCACCCGGTATATTTTGTCCCGTCCTGCTTGAAGTAAAGGAAACATTAAACACGCCCAGTTTTTTGAATACAATGGTGGCCACAGAGTCACTGCTTGACTCTCCGGCAACATTCCATGACCTCGTATCCGGGCGTCCTATGGTCGTTATATCTATAAACTCCAGTTCATCGCCTGCCTCTACAAAAATGGTATCACCGCCCAAAGGAACTATCGCACCTTTTTGTCTGATCGATACTTCGGCTACAATCGTATCGTAAACATCAACGACGAAGGTATTCTCTATTACCCACTTACCGTCGATTTGTTGGGCCGCTATTGTATCAAGACCGCGATAGGCCACAGAATCTGTGAAGGTATTATATAATTTTACCGTTTGTAAGCCGCTTTTCTTGAATAATACATGAACGGTCATATCTTCAGAAACCGTATCTCCGGCATTTACTATGAATTCGTCAAGGAGACTATCTCGTCGCGTAATAGGTCCTTCTAAAAAGAAGTTTCCATCGGGAATAGTCCAGTTGTGATCGACAACATTTTGTGAAAGATCGGAAAATGAGATAAAGTCATCTATTCCGATTTTATATTCATCGTCCGGCGTGCGGAATATGCTTGTATACCACGCTGCATCTGAAAAGTTGGCAGGTTCAATATTGTCTTCCTCACAAGCCATGAACAGACCTGAAACAAACAGCGCTAATATGATTAATTTATTTTTCATGTGTTTATAATTTATTTTTTCGGTCACATGGAACCTTTGATGCTTGCTATAATCATTCCCTTGCGCCTCCGCTAAAGCTTCAGCGACACGCGGTGTGAGTTTAATAATTATATCAAACATGTCGGTTTCATCTCTTTAATTTTAATGATTTATCTTTGTTCAACCGGTGAGAGCCACAACGCGGCATGACCGGCTAACAATAGGATTTTAACCTTATTTTGATAAATATTATTCAACTAATTCAGGGTTGGCAACTATCTCACTATTAGGCAAAGGCCAGTAAGCATGGGCCGACTCAATGTAATTGACGGCTGCCTGCACATAATCCGCGAAATCAGGATTATCGTCTTCTGTAACTTCCTTTAAAATCGATGCCCATCTGGTTTTATTTTCACCTTTTTCATTAACAAATTTGAAATGATCGGCATTATATTTCCTTTTAGATAACTCTTCAAACCGTTGTTTGGTAATTCCCCACCTTCGCATGTCTATATGCCTGATGGCATTTCCTTCAACCGATAACTCCAAAGGTCTCTCAACGTACATCAGATGATCCATTAAACTTTGCGCACTATATATTTTACCGTCGTGGTTGGCAGTTGGGAATTCTCCCGAGCCCTGCGGTCCAAGCAGTTGTAAGGCAGATCTGTGCCGTACCCTGTTAATATATATCATTGCTTCATCCACGTTGGAACCACCCTGGATCAAACATTCAGCATACATGAGATACACATCTGCCAGACGGATCACCCGGACATTCACACCTGAACGCAGGCTTGGCACGATGTCTTTTTCATTTTCAACAATATCCCAGTTAGTATATTTTCTGTAGTATGCGGTTTCTTTGTTATTAAAGAAAGTAGCCTGCGCAGTGGTTTTTTGATAATAAGGCATATCCGGATCATCTACCAAAGCAATGGAATAAGAAGTTCTAAGAGAATATTTCCTCAACCGGGGAGTTCCATCTTCACCAATTACCTGATTGCGAGGATCATTGATGTCTATTGAATCATTTTTATAGGCCATAATCAGCCAGGAACTGGGATAAACGGATCTCCATCCCCCAACGGGACTAAAAGTGAAATTCAGCGTATTGGAAACTTGCTCTTCAGCCCAGACACTAATCTCGGATTTATAATTTAATGAGTAGTTAATTTCTAAAATAGATTCTTCATTTAACTCAGCCCGTGTAGTAAAATTATCTCCTATACTTGCCGTCAGGGCATAGCCATATGCCGAATTTTCGATGACATCCCTAAAATAGACGGCTGCCTGCTGATAGTCGCCGTCATACAAGTAGCTTTTCCCCAATACCGCTGCCGCAGCACCTGCTGTTACCCTTCCTTTGTCTTTCGTCTTGTTCCAAATAGGTGGGAGATTCTGATGTGCAAATTCCAGATCTGCCAGGTAAAAATTCTGCACGTCCTCAGCGGGGCTTACTGATAGGGAAAAATCAGCTTCGTCTTTAGGCACAAAATCGTAAATAATTACATTTCCATTATTAAAAGAGTTATGCAAATAGAAATAAAATAATCCTCGCAGGAATCTGGCTTGCGCCAAAACATGCAATGCGCCTTTTTCCTGATCCTCGTTACCAAAGGTACCCATCAGATCTTCCGATGCTTTAATCACCTGGTTGGCCCGGAAAATTCCTTTGTACAAAGCTTCCCATTTCCCATTTGGCGCCCCGGCTGCCTCGTTGAAATTTTGCAGATAGTAGGGATCGGTTGTATTAGGACGTCCCCATCCCGGCCAGGTCATATCACTTCGATTGTACTCTGCACTAATGGATAAAATATTGCCATTCTTAAAGGAGTTATAAACCCCGATGAGGCCACTATTCAAGTCATCCAATGTTTTCCAAAAAGTATCGGTAGACATCTCATTCGGATTGTTCTCTTCAAGAAAATCATTACATGACGCAAAAGGAAAAATAATGATTAATCCAACTGCTATATGTTTTAAAAGTTGTTTTTTCATGATAAAATGAATTTTTTAAAATTCTAACTGAATACCTCCCCTGTACATCGAACTTATCGGATAATTTCCTTTATCAAGGCCGCGGGTTTCCAGCCCGTTATTTCCCACCTCGGGATCAAAGCCTTCATAGTCGGTAATTGTGATTGGGTTTTGAGCGGATACATAAATACGGAACTTGGAAAGGCCTAATTTGTCAATAAAAGAAGGCGGCAATGAATATCCCAGGGCTACGTTTCTCAAACGCACAAAAGTTCCGTCCTCCACCCAGTAATCCGTAAATCCACGGTAATTAAAATGGTCACGCCCGCGGTTTGCAGGGATCATGGAGGTTGGGTTTTGCGGCGACCACTGGTTAACAAGGTCCTGGTGACTTCCAAACTTGTATGCAAATGCCTTGCTACCGTTAATGACTTCACCACCGAAGGCGCCATACCATTGCATAGAAAAATCAAAACCTTTGTATTCAGCAGAAAAATTTAAGCCTATTTCAAATTCCGGTGCCCCACTACCTGCATAGACTCTATCTTCATCTGTAATTTCCCCATCTCCTGCATCCACAATGCCATCGCCATCGGTGTCCTCAGTTAGCGCATCAACATATTTCAAATCTCCCAATTTGGCTGTTGGAACAAGCTCCTGATATTCCGCCAGTTCTTCCTCGCTGCTGATCACACCATCAGTGGGTATCAGAAAAAATGCTCCTGCCTCAAAGCCTTCTTTTAATACGGTTACACGATCCTCATTGGGAACGCCGTCAACTACTTTACTATTAGCCAAAAAAGCGGTTTTATTGGCACCACTCATTTTAGTGATTTTGTTTTCATTTGTAGCAAACGTTCCCCCTACTGTCCAGGTGAACCCACCGGTACTTTGACGGTAGTTGGTAGTAAACTCCATCCCCCTGTTATTCATGTTGCCTACGTTCAGGACAACAGTGGCATTTTGACCGGCTCCGGTCGAAGGGGCAAGTAATAATGGAAACAACATGTCTTCTTTATTGGTATCATAGAAGTCTCCGGAAATGGTGAGTCTATTGTTTAATAATCCAAGATCAAAACCAATATTTTTCTGTACCGTGGTTTCCCATTTAACATTTTCGTTGGCAAAGGCTGTTTGAATAGCGCCTAAAACCAGCTCGTCGTCTGATTCAGGTCCAAATACATAGTCTTTTGCCAAGGTAATGGTCGCCGCATTGCTGAAGTCTAAAAAATTCTGGTTCCCGGTGGTACCATAGCTGGCCCTGATCTTGAAAACGTTCACAACATTTCCAATTCCTGTCCAGAAGTCTTCATCGGAGACATTCCAACCTACTGAAACAGAAGGAAACGTACCCCAGCGGAATTTTTCTGAGAAACGGGAGGAACCATCGCGGCGGGCAAGTACACTCAATAAATAGCGGCCCTTGTAGTTATATTGGATACGGCCCAGCATACCGATTAAGGAGTTTACCCGGTCCTGATCCCATGGGTTTTCCCTGGAACCGACGTTGGGGTCAAGGGTAGCGCCGTTTAATACTGGTACATCATTGCTCACCAAATCAAATTTTTGGGCAAAAAAGGAAGTAAAAGTATATTTCTCCATAGAGAACAAGCCCAGCACCCTGATCTGATGCTCCCCAAACTGTTTATGATATAAAGCCGAGTTTTCCCACGCTAAACTTCCCGACCTGTCACTTTTATTGTAGACTCCCGAACGTTGCGTCATCGGGATCAAATCTCCATCATTATCATATGCTTTGAATAGCGGATTGATCCTGACACGCGTGTTGTCGGTGAAACTGCTTCCTAACCTGGTAGTAAGCCTTACATTTTTATGTAAATCGTAATCAGCCTGAAGGTTCACATTAAAATGATTCCCATGTCGATTGTCAGTTTGCTTTAACTTGGCAGCCATGTTGCTCAAGTTGACAGATTCGTTACTTCCGGCACCTCCGGCATCCTGAATGGTTCCCTGATCCGGATCTATTTGTTGTTGGTAGGGATTGTATTTGTATGCCTCCAGCAAGAGTTGCCATGGCTCATATTCCTGTTTTTCAACCCGAAAACCAATTCCGGTGGTTATGGTCCATTTTCTTTTATTATAAGAAGTGTTTGCACGGACATTGTAGCGTTCAAACCCGGAATTGATCAACATACCTTCCTGGTTAAAATAATTACCTACGATGCTGTACTGGAGACCATCTTTACCACCTGAAACACTCAGGCTATGGTTCTGGACCAAGGCATGGTTGTTTTGCAGTACATTTGTCAAATCCGCCCTATTGGTAAAACCGTATCGATTTGACTCCAGCGGTGTCCAGGCATTGCCAAAATTTGTGCCATTAAGATGGTTGGCGGCAATAAACCCCTGGTATAAATCTTCTTCAAAACTCATTAATGGGACTCCTGAGGTGATGTCCTGAAAGCCAACATAACTATCTACACCCACTTTCATCAGACCAGCTTTCCCTCTTTTGGTGGTAATCAAAATCACACCACCCGATCCCCGGGTACCATATACTGCGGCTGAAGCGGCATCTTTCAGTACGTCAATCTTTTCAATTTCATTCATACTTAACCTGGGATCCCCATTAAAAGGAATTCCATCAACCACAAATAACGGCGCATTTTGCCCCGTTACGGAACTTAAGCCACGAATGATAATGTTTGAACCTGCACCTGGCTGGCCGGACGACGCCTGCACATTTACGCCTGCTATCTGTCCCTGAAGTGCTGCTCCCAGATCAGCGGTTGCATTTTTAAGAAGCGTCTCGGAATCTACCTGCCCGACAGCACCCGTAACTTCTTTCTTTTTCTGGGTACCGTAGCCAACTACCACCACCTCTTCCAGTGTGGTTATATCGGGCAATAGCACAACATCAATAACACTACGCCCGTTTACGGGTACTTCTTCATCGACATATCCGATGAAACTGAAATTCAATACACTGGATTCATCGGGCACTTCTATACGATAAGTACCGTTTGTGTTGGAAATTGCACCCTGTGCAGTCCCCTTGATAATAATATTGACGCCGGGAAGCGCCTCACCATCGCTGGATGTGATTTTTCCCTGAACAATTGTTTGTGCATAGGAAGGTCCCTGGGCCAGCATTAATAGTAAAATCAGGCACCAGCCCACTTTACTACCCATTACTTCTTCCAATAATAAGGGTATAATTTTTCTCATAAGGATTAGTTTTAATTTATTGAGTAAAATAAATTTTGTGATAGTTTACAAAGGTAACTTGCAATCGAAATCCGATTACGAAATTTTATAATATAATAAAGGGGGTATTTTCATTTTTGGGGGGTATTTACTGTCAAATAGGAGGGGCAAAAATTTATTATTTTAAAAAATTGGCAAAATATTATGTTTTTAGCACATCTTTTTTGATATTTTAATAACGGTCGAGATAGTGGGTAAAAAATACTTGCAATACCAAATCAGCAATGGATTCACTGTTCGAAATTGTATTATAAAAATGGAATGAACAGTATGATGGAATCGAGATTTATTAATTCGGGCAATTTTTTTGGGCCAGGCGTTCCTGGCCGCCCTTTTATAATTTTATTTATATTGCTAATATATCATGGGGCCTTTAGCCAGTCAGTACATGATAGCTTTGAAATATATTCTACCAAAAACGGACTCTCCCAAAACGATGTCAGATGTCTCTACCAGGATAGCAAAGGTTATGTATGGATAGGCACACACGACGGACTCAACCGGTTTGATGGCTACACCTTTAAAACTTATCGGAAAGAGCTGCAGAAACCCAATTCAATAAACAGCAACCTGATCAGTTGCATAGCCGAGGACCAATATGGTAACCTGTGGATCGGAACAGACGATGAGGGTGTTTCCAAGTTTGACAGAAACTCCGGCATATTTACGCATTTTCAAAATACCCATGATAATCCGTCGCTGATCACCGATAACCATATAATGTGCATTATGGTCGACAAAAACGGGGATGTCTGGTTTGGCACTTCCAACGGCCTAAATAAGCTATCGCCAGGTCATAATGGTGATTCCACACGAATTCTCAAAATGACCTATGATCCTGACCGTTATGATGGAATCAGTAGCAATGATATTGTATCTCTTCATCAGGATAAACGGGGAAATACCTGGATAGGTGCCCTGAACGGCTTAAGCAGATACATCGACAATAACAGAAATGACAGCCCGCAATTTATACATTATGACACCGGGCCCCGAAGTCCTATCTCCGATATCGTTGAAACTGACAGCTCGCTACTCATCGTTTCTACCTTTATTTTCAAACTTCCTTTTAGTGAAATAAATAAAAGCAACCCCCGCTTTACCCGAATCTCAAACGTAAACTGTAGCAAGATACTGCCATCAAATGATGGCAATATTTGGTGCACATCGCATTTTGGGGTCAACGTTTTAGAATATAAAGGCGCCACTGCCCAACTCAAAACCCATTTTACCAGTCATAGAGTCAATGCAAATAGTCTCAGTAAAGATATCACCACCGCGGTTTTAAAAGATTACTCAGGCATCATCTGGATCGGCACCAATGGCGGTGGAGTTAATTTATATAATCCCAACAAGAAAAAATTCAGGCATTACCGGAGAAGCAAAGAGCTGGGCAGTCTTTCGTATAACAAAATACGCTCTATTTTAGAAGACAGTCAAAAAAACCTCTGGATTGGTACGGAAGGTGGCGGGCTGAATTACCTGGATCATCTCGACAGTAATAATTACGAAAATGGATTTGTCCATTACGATGTCACTTCTAACAAAAACTTTGAAAATTATGTTTTTGCTTTAGAGAAATTGAAGACCGAAAAGGAAGATTTTATTTTCTTTGGTTCGGGTTATCCGACGATATTCAGAATGGGAAAAACCGCCGACATGGCCAGGGGAATCTTTGAGGGCACTGATCACGGGATGAACCCACGAAAATCAGTATTTGCTATTTTTAAAGACCGTGATAACAACATCTGGGTTGGCACCTACTCAGAAGGCCTTTTCCAATATAAACTGGATGAAAATGGCAAAGCCATCGAAAGCAGGCATTTTGCATATGATCGAAATAACCCTTCCGGTATCTCTTCCAATATCATCAGAAGCGTTAACCAGGATCACGAGGGTAATATCTGGATTGGCACCGATTCCGGGTTAAACAAATTGTTGCCTGAAGAACAACATAAAAAATCACCAAAATTTATTCATTATGTTCACCGCGACACGGATCCCCACTCCATCAGCCACGATTACATCCTTCCGATATTTGTTTCCGGGAAAGGACAGGTATGGGTTGGTACCATGGGGGGTGGCTTAAATAAGATGGTCAAGGGGGAGCGGCCAGATAACGACCAATTTGTGTCCTATGACAGCAGGGATGGTATGCCGAATAATGTTGTTAAGGCCATTTTGGAAGATGATGATGAAAACCTATGGATATCGTCAAATAAAGGCCTGACCAGATTTTCGCCGGCCACCGAACAGATTACAACCTATGGTTTGAGCGATGGGCTCCAGGACTATGAATTCAGCGAACTGGCTGCCTGTAAAAGGTCAGACGGGGAGTTAATATTTGGAGGCGTTAACGGTTTCAATGCATTTTATCCCAGGGAAATTCAATCAGACAGTTTCGATGTAGAAGTAGTATTTGGAGAGCTACAGGTAGTAAATAAGGAAATTGGTATCGGAGATCTGCACAATAACCGGGTAATACTTAAGAAAGACATCAACCAAACAGAAAAAATCGTCCTCAACTATGCAGAGAACAGCTTTTCGGTAAGTTTCGCCGCGTTGCACTACGCTGCGCCATACCAAAACAAATATGCCTATATGCTGGAAGGCTTTGACAAAGACTGGATTTACACCACAGCGCAAAACAGGATTGCCAAATACACCAACTTATCACCGGGAGATTATATTTTGAAGGTCAAGGCCAGTAATAGTGATAACCATTGGAGCAACAAGGGGATAAAACTTAATTTTATTATCAAGCCGCCTATTTGGAGAACTAACTGGGCCATTGCCATTTACGTATTGCTGGTGGTTGTAGGGTTGTGGTTTTTCAGGAAATTTACGCTGATTACCAACGCCCGGAAAAATCAGTTTTTAATCGAGCACTTTGAAAAGGAAAAAATTGAAGAACTCAGCAAATTAAAACTCCGTTTTTTTACCAATATTTCTCATGAATTCCGCACGCCGCTAACCCTCATTGTCGGCTTTATCGAACGGCTTAAAAATTCAAAAATCTCAATTACGGAAACAGATAAAAGGAATTACTATCAACATATACACCGCAATAGCATGGTGCTACTGCGACTCATCAACCAACTCCTGGATTTCAGAAAAATGGAACAGGGAAAGATGAAATTACAGGTAGCAGAAGGCGATCTAACGGAATACGTTGAAACTTTGTGCGAAAACTTTAATGAATTAGCCAAACGGCAAAGAATTAACTTTATCGTTGAATACAGTCAAGCAATTCGCACCTGGTTTGATGCCGAGATGATCGAACGAATTGTCTTCAATTTACTTTCCAATGCCTTCAAGTTTACACCGGAAGGCGGGGAGATTACGGTAAAAGTAGAAAAAAGGAAATCCTATGTCCGCCTGGAAGTTAAAGACTCAGGGATTGGAATACCCAAGGAAATACAGGAACACCTATTTGAGCGATTCGCGCAAACCCATAGAAAAAGCGGCGCAGGATCTGGTATTGGTCTTTCTTTTACCAAAAGCCTGGTAGAAATGCATCACGGTAATATTACCTTTTACTCCCATGAAAAAGTGGGGACTAATTTTATCGTGGAATTACCCGCCTCAAAAGCGGTATTTAGTGATGAAGAGATCCTGGATGGGCAACCTACCCCGCTGGTAATTGAAGAAAAAACAGATTGGCTGGTGACGACTCCTCCCAAAACTACCACCGCCATTCAGCCATTCGACCCCGATGAATACAGCCTGCTACTGGTGGAAGACAATGAGGATATTTTGTATTTCCTCCAGGAGCATTTAAAAGACTATTATAATATATATCCGGCCCACGATGGTGAGGAGGCGCTGCGGATTTGCCTGCAAAAGAATATAGACCTGGTCATCAGCGATGTAATGATGGAGGGAATGAACGGCTTTGAGTTCTGCGAAAACTTAAAAAAAGACGAGCGGATCAATCACATTCCTATCATCTTACTCACGGCAAAAGACTCGCCGGAATTTAAAATCAAAGGCTATTCATTAGGTGCCGACGCTTACATTCCAAAGCCATTCCGGCTTGACGAATTGGAAACCCGCCTGGCCGCGCTGATCACTTCAAGAAGAAAAATTATCAGTAAATTTAAAAACAGCATTGACCTCTCCCCTTCGGAGGTATCATTGACCACCATCGATCAAAAATTCCTGAAGCGCGTTATGAAAGTAATTGAAGCTCATATTCACTCCCCGGAATTTTCTGTCGAATTGCTGGCCAGGGAATGTGGACTATCACAGCTCCACCTGAACAAAAAATTGAAGGTATTGATAGGCCACACCGCTAATATTTTCATCCGGAGTATGCGGCTCAAGCGGGCGGCACAGCTGTTGCAAAAAAATATGTATTCCGTAGCAGAGATTATGCAGGAGGTTGGATTTAACGATGCCAAATATTTCCGGAGCTGCTTTAAGAAAGAGTTTTCCATGACACCGTCGGATTATCAAAAAGCCCACGCTGCCGATATGGAAGAGGAGAAGATCTGATTTACCCCCACTATCCGAATGTCTTGTGATCAAAAAGAAGTACCGGCAAGGCGCAATAAATCCATTATCTCTGAATAGCATATCACCAGAAGTCTTAATTTTTATTGCCACTTAAATTTTAATTTTCATTAAAACTACATTTAAGGTAAAAAAATAAAGCCAAGCCTTGGAACGAAAAATTATATTAACTACATTTAAGGTAAATAACTGATTTATGAGTAAACATCATCTTGGAGAATTTGAAGAAATCGTAATGCTTACCGTGGCCATTTTATATGACGAAGCATACGGCATTGCCATTATTGATGAGATGGAGGAGCGATTGGGGCGAAAGGTAAGCATTGGTGCTTTGCAAACGGTTTTGCGAAGATTGGAGAAAAAAGGATACCTCTCCTCTCGGTTCGGGGAAGCCACCAAAATGCGCGGAGGGAAGCGAAAGCGGTATTTTACGCTGACATCCTATGGAAAAAAAGTATTAACTGCAGTAAAAGAACAGCGGGTAGGCTTGTGGAATGCCATCCCAAAGCTTGTTTTCAATGAATAGTCATGGCTCGTAAAAATCAGCTGAAACCACCCAACCGCGTTCTTCGGTTTTTCCGATGGTTTTGCCATCCGGAATACCGAGAAGATATCGAGGGTGACCTGCGAGAAAGGTTCGAAAGAAGAATGAAGGAGAAAGGAGTAAATGCCGCCAAATGGGGATTTTTTACGGATGTTATGCGGCTTTTCCGGCCAGGGATCATTCGATCCTGGGAACCTGGTCAGCCATTAAATAATTACGGTATGTTCAAAAACTATTTTAAGATTACCTGGAGAAGCCTCTTAAAACAGAAGTTGTATACTTTCATCAATATTGGAGGATTGGCGGTTGGACTCGCTTGTTTTATCCTGATTTTTCTTTATGTACAACACGAGCTCTCTTACGATCGGTTTTATAAAAACGCCGACAGGATTTATCGTATTTATCAAAAACAGGAGGGAAATATCCATTTGGGTTCGGATTACTTTACACTTAGCCCTGCACCCCTGGCTACCACACTTACAAAAGAATTTCCGGAAGTAATCCATGCTACTTCTATGATGGAGGAAACAGCATTACTAGGGTATGAAGAAAACCACTACTGGGAAAAGGGACTTTGGGCAGACGCCAGTTTTTTCGAAGTTTTTACTTACCCTTTTGTACATGGGAACCCTAAAACCGCCCTTACAAAACCTGAAAGTATAGTGCTTACCGCGTCGTTGTCACAAAAGATCTTCGGCGCGAGGAATCCCGTAGGACAATCATTAATTTTCCAAAATGGCAATCCTTACACGGTTACAGGTGTCATAAAGGATCCGCCCATAAATACCTCTTTTAAGTTCTCGTTTATTAGCTGCTTGTTATCGCATAAGCGATATATGTGGGCTTTTAAAAATGCAAAATGGGGCAGTAATTCATTCCATACTTTCTTTACAATAGCTGAGCATGCCGATCCACTCCAGCTTCAAAATAAGCTCCCTGCCATGTATGAAAAATACAAGGGAAATAATGAGAATTATCCTTTCCAAGATACTTACTTTGTACAGCCCCTATCTGAAATTCACCTGGAAACCAAAGCTAATTTTGATATCGGATTAAAAGGTAACGCCAAATATTTATCTCTGTTATCGTTGATTGCGGTAGTAGTCTTACTGCTGGCTTGCGTCAATTATATGAATTTGGCTGTAGCCTGTTCAATTAAACGAGCGCGTGAAATAGGTTTAAGGAAGGTAATCGGGGCAGTACGGTGGCAATTGATCGGGCAATTTATAGGAGAATCAGTGCTAATCGCATTCTTAGGTCTTTTATTGGCAATAGGATTAACGTATTTCTTAACCCCGGTTTTCGGTCACTTGTTAGAGCGTCCAATTGAATTAAATTTAATCGAAAATACATTTCTGATACCCGGCTTGTTACTGCTGATTGTGGTTGTAGGCATCTTATCGGGAAGTTATCCCGCATTCTTTATGTCTTCCCTTCGCCCCGTCCAGGTACTCAAAGGAAAAATAAATGGTCGATTTTCCGGTATAAAAATACAAAGTTGGTTAATCGTCGGGCAGTACGCGGCAGCTATTGTTTTGGTTATCAGCAGCTTGGTAATCTATCAGCAGTTTCGGTTTATACAGCAAAAAGAATTGGGTTATAACAAGGAACACATTGTAACCATTCCAATTCGGGGCAACGGGCTCCAGGAAAACCTCGAAGTTATCAAAAATGAATGGTTAAGCAATACTCAAATCCTGGGTGTGGCCACTTCAACACACCTACCTACAAACATAAGATCAAGTACTATAATCAATGATCATGATGAAAACAAAGAAAATGACGTTGCTATCTATGAAACCGGTGTCGACCACGATTATCTGGAAGTTTTTGACATAAAGCTGATGGCTGGGGGCAGTTTCCTCCCTGATTCAAAAACCGACCCAAAAGATAAACTCATTATAAACGAAGCCGCTGCTAAAGCCTTGGGTTGGACACCGGAAGAAGCGGTTGGCAACCAATTTGTTGAAGAATCCAACCAGGGGGCTAAAACTGTCATTGGTGTTGTAAAAGATTTCCACATGCACTCCATGCACATGGCCATTGAGCCCTTGATGATCCGGCTGAATACAAACCACTCCGGTTTCATATCAGTCAAAATACAGCCTGATAACTTAACTGAAACCCTTGCCATTTTAGAAACTTCCTTCAAAAAATATTCTCCCTATCCGTTTGAATACAAGTTTCTGGACGAACAATTCGATCAACTCTACAAGGCCGAGTTACGATTGGGGGAAATGTTCGTTTTTTTTACCGTGATTTCCATTCTGATTGCGTCCATGGGACTTTTCGGATTGGCTGCTTTTACAGCCGCCCAGAGAACAAAAGAGATTGGTATCCGCAAAGTTTTAGGAGCCTCCGTGCAAGGTATTGTAGGCATTCTGGCCAAAGATTTCTTAAAAATGGTCTTGGCAGGTTTCCTTCTTGCCATTCCTGTTGCCTGGTATTTCATGCACCAATGGTTGGCAGAATTTGCCTATCGAATAAAAATGGAATGGTGGATGTTTACCCTGGCCGGCTTTGCCGCCATGATCATTGCTTTATTCACTATCAGCTCTCAATCCATCAAAGCCGCCTTAACCAATCCCGTAGATTCTCTTAAAAATGAATAAAAACATTTTGCCACCGAAACTAACCCTCCGCTTCTTCCGCTGGTACTGCCATCCGGATTATCGGGAAGATATTGAAGGAGATTTATTGGAAAGGTTTGAGAGAAGGGTGAAGGGAAAAGGTGTAGGTGCCGCCAAGTGGGGATTTTTCACAGATGTTATGCGGCTTTTTCGGCCAGGAATTATAAAGCCATTGGCAAGAAACCCAGACCTCAATCATTACGACATGTTTAAACATAACCTGAAAATCGGTTACAGGAATCTTCTGCATAAAAAAGTATATTCTTTAATTAATATCAGTGGTCTTACGGCGGGAATGGTCGTTGCCATGTTCATTGGCTTATGGCTTCATGACGAACTGACTTTTAATCAAAATCACAAAAATCATCATAGCATAGCGCAGGTCATGCAGCACCAAACTATCAACGGACATATATTCACACAAGACGCCATTCCAATGCCCCTTGGCCCGGAACTTAAAGACAGGTATGGAAGTGATTTCAAATACATAGTGATGAGTTCCTGGTACGGAGATCATATTCTCTCCAACAAGGAAGTTAAGATTTCCAAGAAGGGAGGTTTTATGGAAAACGATGCCCCGTACCTGTTGTCATTAAAAATGCTCAAAGGCACCTTGGATGGCTTGAAAGAACCAGGTTCAATATTACTGTCGTCATCTACTGCCAGGGCACTCTTTGGCGCAAGTGATCCCATGGATGAGGTGCTTAAAATAGACAATGATTTAAACGTAGCTGTCAGAGGAATTTATGAAGATTTGTCCCATAACTCCCGATTCCAAAAGTTGACATTCATAGCTCCCTGGGAACTTTATGTGTCATCAGATGACTGGCTAAAGGATGCTCGTGACAATCCCAATTGGGGCAATAACTCCTTTCAGCTATTTGCTCAGATCGCCGACCATGCTGATATGACACAGGTAAGTGATAAAATCAAAAAAGTGAAATACAATAATCAGGATGAATCGGAACATGTATTTAATGCAGAAATATTTCTTCATCCGATGACGGATTGGCATTTAAGATCCAATTGGGAAAATGGCGTTAAAACCGGTGGTTTAATCCAGTATGTCTGGTTATTTGGCATAGTAGGGGTTTTTGTATTGTTCCTTGCCTGCATCAATTTTATGAACCTGAGTACCGCACATTCTGAAAAACGATCTAAGGAAGTAGGCATTCGAAAGTCTATGGGTTCTTTTAGAAGCCAGCTAATTGGTCAGTTTTTAAGTGAATCATTTTTAGTTGTAACCATGGCATTCATAATTGCCATGTTGCTTATCTTCTTGATTATTCCCTCTTTCAACCAGCTATCAGGTAAGCAAATCGTTTTTCCTATAGCTAATGTGTGGTTTTGGTTGATCAGCTTGGGGTTTATTTTAATAACTGGCTTTGTCGCAGGAAGTTACCCATCATTATATCTATCCTCCTTCCGCCCGGCAAAAGTCCTGAAGGGCGCTTTGAAAGCAGGTGAGTCTGCCGCTACACTTAGAAAAGCACTGGTGATATTTCAGTTTACAGTTTCGGTGATGCTCATCACTGGCACCATAGTGGTAAAAAATCAGGTCCAATACGCCAAGGATCGCCCTATTGGATATAATAAAGACGGAACCATCATGATCGAAATGAATGCGCCGGATTATTATGGTAAATTCGAATTGCTTAGAAATGAACTCAAAAAACAAGATGCCATTGTCGAAATGGCCCAATCGTCCAGTCCTTTGACGGAGGTATGGAATGAAAATGATGGATTTAATTGGGAGGGAAAAGACCCGGATTTCCTACCTCAATTTGCTACTATTTGGGTGACACCAGAATTCGGTAAGACCATTAGTTGGGAAATAGTCGACGGGCGCGATTTTTCCAGGAATTTCTCGTCAGATTCCGCCGGTTTTATTGTAAATGAAGCGACTGTTAAATACATGGGATTGGAAAATCCCGTTGGAAAAACCGTGAAATGGCGGGGGAAAGAGTATAAGATTATTGGCGTAGTGAAGGATATACTGATGGAATCACCATTTAAATCAGTAAAACAAACCGTTTATTCGATAGGTAACGACAATAATGTTGACTGGATGGAACTTAAACTAAACCCCAATAAAAGTGCCTCAGCCTGCTTGAAGATCATAAAAGGTATTTTTAATCAATACCTCCCGGATGTCCCGTTCGATTATCTTTTTACGGATGAAGAACACGCTCACAAATTCGCGTCCATCGAGCGTATTGGCAAGCTTTCGGGAGTATTTGCGGCCCTGGCCATTTTTATTAGTTGCCTTGGACTTTTTGGTCTGGCTTCTTTCATGGCAGAACGGCGGACCAAGGAAATAGGTATCCGAAAGGTTTTAGGTGCTTCTGTATTCGACCTTTGGCAAATGCTTTCCAAAGAATTTGTGGTCCTGGTGATACTGTCGTGTATTATTGCCATCCCAATTGCCTATTATGGACTCACTGCCTGGCTGCAGCATTATGAGTACCGTACAGATCTTCATTGGTGGTTTTTTGCTTACGCTGGTATGGGGGCTTTGCTAATTACGCTGTTAACAGTGAGTTTTCAATCTGTCAAGGCGGCCATTATGAATCCAGTCAACAGTCTTAGATCAGAATAAAATGCATGACAAACTGAAACATAGTAACCCGGCACCCCCGAAACTCCTCCTCCGCTTCTTCCGCTGGTACTGCCACCCGGAATACCGGGAGGATATTGAAGGTGATCTATTGGAAAGGTTTGAGAGAAGGGTGATGAAAAAAGGAGCATTTGCCGCTAAATGGGGATTCATTACAGATGTTATGCGGCTTTTCCGGCCAGGCATTATCCGGTCTTTGGAGGGGAATTACAGGTTAAATCAATATGCCATGTTTAAAAATTATTTTAAAGTAGGATTCAGGAACATCCTGAAGTATAAAGTATTCTCCTTCATCAATGTCTTCGGTCTGGCCGTGGCGATGTCGATTTGTATGCTGATCATGCTAATGATGGCTGATCAAAAAAGTTATGATCAGTTTCATAAGAAAAAAGATAGAACCTACCGTATTCTATCCAAAATGCCTCGTTCTATGACTCCCAATGCGTCCAGCCCTTTTCCTTTGGCAACTTCTATGAGGGAAAATTATGCTTTTGTCGAGGATGCCACTCATCTTGTTCCAAGGGTTGGAGGAGATGTTATGTACGGGCAGAAAAGCCAGGTAATACGTGGATACTTCACGAATCCATCCTTTTTTAATGTTTTCAGTTTTGACCTGGAAAAGGGTAACAAACACACTGCCCTGGACATGCCTAATTCAATGATCATATCCCGTGAAATAGCTGACTTGCTATTTGCAGATGAGGATCCTATCGGGAAAAGGGTAGAATTTATAGATCGTGCATTGCACATCATGGACTTTGACGACGGAAGTACTACGGGTTCAAACCCGGTAGACTGGGGAAGTTTTACGATTACCGGTGTGGTGGATGGTCAAAAATACAAATCTCACCTGATGTTTGATGTATTGGTTTCAGGGGCCTCCTTACAGGCCTTATATAATCAGGGAAAACTTCGTGATTTAACCAATTACTGGGAATGGTATTCTTATGCTTATACATATGTTGTTCTGAATCGGGAGAGCAAGATAGGGGATTTAGCTGGCGCTCTGGATGAACTTGTGACAAAGCACTATGCAGACCTTGAAAACATCCGGGGCCTTAAACTGATTCCCCAAGCCCTGAATGATATAACACCGGGTAAATTCGCTGGTAATCCTCCGAGTCTGCGGCTTCCGATTGAGGTCTATTACTTTTTGGGATTCCTCGCCCTGGTTATCATGATCTCCGCTTGCCTTAATTACACTAATTTATCAATTGCCAGGGCCCTAACCAGAGGAAAGGAAATTGGTATTCGTAAAGTCAACGGCGCAAACAGAGGGAACTTGATCCTCCAGTTTTTGAGCGAATCGGTCATTACTGTATTAATTGCGCTTATAATGGCCAACCTTTTACTCTTACTGATTAAACCTGCCTTTACAGGACTTTGGGCTAATCAATATTTAAACTTTGATTTAAGCGGAAACATAATCGTTTATTTTCTTTTTCTCGCCTTTGCATTATTCACAGGCCTGGCAGCGGGAACCTATCCTGCCTTACACTTATCCAGGTTTAAACCGGTCAGCATATTAAAAAATCCGGGGAAGGAAGGATCCGGGAAATTTAGCTTTCTAAAATTGTTAAGCATTTTCCAATTTGTCGTTTCTCTTTTTTTTATTATCACTTCCATTTTAATCGCAAAGCAATTTAAGCATTTCACTGAATTTGAATATGGATTTGAAACAGAAAACATTATTAATATACCCCTTCAGGGGAATGATTATCAACGCTTATCAAATGTATTAAGTGCTATACCCGGCGTTTCAGTTATTTCCGGAAGCGAATACATTCCGGCTACTGCCGGCGGACATGGCATTGGTATCAGAAAATTGGGAAGCAAAGATAAACACACACATTTCCAGATTTTAGCCGCCGATTCAAATTTTGTCCATAACCTCGGACTTAAAATTGTAGCTGGAAACAACCTTCCGCCTGCAGACAAATCCGATCGATTCATTCTGGTGAATGAGGCCGCAGTAAAAGCATTGGGATATCAATCCCCAACCGAAATTTTGGGGCAGAGCTTTGAGGCAAATACCCACCGGGATCAGCTGGAGGTGATTGGCGTAATGGACGATTTTAGGTTCCGGGCACCTTTTGAGGATGATAAAATCGCTCCATTGATGATTAGAAATCAGTTAAAGAGCTTCAATTACATAAATGCTAAAATTGCTACCCATGATATTTCCGGAACGGTGTTAAAGTTGGAAGATAAGTGGAAGCAAATAGACACAGCGCACCCGTTCAAGTATCAATTTTTTGATGATCAGTTGGCCAATGCCAATAGATGGATTGGTGATATTGTATCTATTATTGGTTTCATCGCCTTCCTTGCCATCACTATTGCATGCCTGGGGATGTTGGGAATGACCATCTATACTACGGAGAGGCGAACAAAAGAGGTAGGTATCCGCAAGGTATTAGGCGCGCGGGATTTGAACATTACATTTTTACTTTCGAGAAAATTTCTTGGAATAATATTAACAGCTATATGCCTTGGAATTCCCCTGAGTTTTGTGGTCAACGGTTTATGGCTTCAAAAATTTCCAAACCGGGTTGATTTTGGTTTTGATGTCATGTCTTTGGGGACACTCATTCTTCTTATCCTAAGTTTAATAACCATAGGCTCACAAACCTTTATAGCTTCCAGGCGCGATCCTGTTCAATCTTTGAAACATGAATAAAAACATTTCCCCACCGAAACTCCCCCTCCGCTTCTTCCGCTGGTACTGCCACCCGGATTACCGGGAAGATATTGAAGGTGATTTGATGGAAAGGTTTGAGCGACGATTGGAAAGCAGCAGTACAGGCAGCGCAAAGTGGGGATTTTTCAAAGATGTTATGCAGCTTTTCAGACCAGGTCTTATAAGATCATTTGGAGGAAGTCAAAAACTAAATTATATAGGTATGTTCAAAAATCATTTTAAAATCACAATCCGAACCACTATCAGGCACAAAGTTTATTCAGCTATTAACATTTTCGGACTAGCCGCGGGCATTGCATCCTTTATTATCATCATGCTCTATATCCACGATGAATCGTCTTATGACCAATTCCACAGCGACGCAGATCGTATTCACCGGGTGGTCCATGACGATGTGTTCAGAGCATTTGGTGGTCAATCACGGGCAATCTTAACACCAGGGGCGCTCAAAGAAGCCATTTTAAATGAAGTACCTGAGGTGGAGCAGGCAACGCACTTCCACTCCGTTTGGGAAAAAACCCCTTTATCCAATGAAAAGTATACCTACTACGATAATAAATTTTTACATATAGATGCTTCATTCTTTGATATTTTTTCTTTTCAATTTATTCATGGCGATGCAAAATCTACCTTTGAAAACCTATCGTCCATCATTCTGACCAAACGTTTAGCCAACAAGTTTTTCGGACATACGGACGTCATTGGAGAATTGCTTACATTCGATCAAAAAACTGTTTTAAAAATCACAGGCGTCCTTGAGGATATACCGTCTCAATCTCATCTCCAATTCGATTTCCTGGTTCCCGGCATCCGTCCAAAGTTTATGAATAATTGGGAACAAGGACATATGCATACCTATATAAAGATCAGACCGCAAGCTTCCTTACCAGAGATAGGCACAAAAATTCAGCGACTGGTAGATACCTACCATCAAAGTTATATGGAAAGAAAAAATATCCAGGAAACCTATTATACCCAGCCGCTCACAGGTAAAAGCGGCATTCACCTTTCTCCGCGTAGCAGAGAACTAACCGCCGGTGGCAACAAGCGGTATATCAACCTGCTGTTGATGGCAGGCTTTTTTATCTTAATCATTGCAGGCATCAATTATATCAACCTCACTACTGCGAGGTCTGCCATACGGGCAAGGGAAATCGGCGTACGCAAAGTTGTAGGCGCCTTTCGTAAAACCCTTATTTATCAATTTTTAACAGAATCCACATTTATAGCTTTCATGGCTGGGATCGTTGCTATAGGCTTGACAGAAGCTGTTCTTCCCTTTTTCAATCATATAATCCAAAAAGAATTATCCCTCTTCGCCACCGGGGTACAACCTGTGTGGGGTTTCATGGCAATGGCAGTTTTTGTCATCGGTATTGCCGCTGGTATTTATCCGGCTTTCTATTTATCTGCATTTAAACCCATCTCTATTTTCCGGAAGCTGCCAGCTTCTAAAAAAACAGGTTTCAACCTGAGAAGGTTTTTGGTTATATCACAATTTTCGCTCTCAGCTTTTCTTACGATTGGAATGATAATGGTGCAAAAACAATTGACATTTGTCCAATCCGCCAATTTGGGTTTTGACAAAGAACAGGTGATCATCATCCGCAATTTTTATAGCGCGCCAAAACATGATCAGGGTTTCGTTGTTCGTAATGCTTTGAAAGCCCTCCCTGGCGTAATTGAAGTTGGAGGAGCGCTGGAATCAAGAATTGGCATGAGACACAGTCCTCATGGTGGTGGACTTAAAGTAAGTGGTTCTGACGGTGCCCCAATTGCTTATATGTCTTATCTGGCTGACGAAGGCTTTCTGGATGTTTTTGGATTTAAGCTGATAGAGGGTCGAAATTTCTCACTGGAATTTGCATCGGACCTGCGCAATGGTTGTATTCTAAATGAAACAGCTGTAAAACAATTGGGGATAGAAGGATCTGCACTTGGTCAAAAAGTGAGTCTTCATACCAAAGATGAATATACTGTTATTGGTGTAGTGGAAGATTATCACGCTGCCTCACTGCATACTAAAATCGCCCCTTTTATATTTAGCTACTTCCCAAAAGCCTTTGAAGCAGCCATTAAACTCTCGCCGGGAGAAATACCGGAGACCTTAACCAGAATTGAAGAAACATGGGCACAGCTTGTGCCAGGTGTACCTATGGATTACTATTTTCTCGACAATGCAATTGACCAACTTTATCGCTCAGAGCTAAATTTTCAAAGGCTATTCTCTTTCATGACTGCATTAGTACTCATTATTGCCTGTTTAGGTTTGTTCGGCCTGTCGGCCTTCATGGCAGACCAGCGGACAAAGGAAGTGGCAATTCGTAAAGTGATGGGTGCTCCGGTTAGAACACTGCTTTCATTACTCAGTAAGGAGTTTGTCATATTGGTTGGAATTGCCAATCTAATAGCCTGGCCTTTAGCCTATTATACTATAAACAAATGGTTGGAAAACTTTGCCTACAAGGTGGCTATCGAATGGAATGTGTTTTTGATGGCAGCGCTATTGGTACTACTATTGGCTATACTGACAGTAAGCGCTATCACCTATCGGACTGCCACCACCAATCCTGTAAATTCTTTGAGAGATGAATAAAATGCCTATTCCTCCCAAAATTCCCCTCCGCTTCTTCCGCTGGTACTGCCACACGGATTACAGGGAAGATATTGAGGGGGATTTATTGGAAAGGTTTAAAAGAAACGCAGAAGAAAAAGGGATCGGAGTGGCAAAATGGCGATTGCTCAGGGACATTGTATTGCTTTTCCGACCCGGTATCATCCGGTCGATAAAGACTAACTATCATTCAAACCAATATGGTATGTTTAAAAACTACTTTAAATCCGCTATCAGAAATTCCCTCAGACAAAAGGCTTACACCTTTATCAATTTAACGGGCCTTACTGCGGGCCTGGCCAGTAGCATGCTGATCCTGTTGTGGGTACAGGATGAGATCCGGTACGATCGCTTCCATGAAAAGGGTGACCGGATTTATCAGGTTATGAAGAATGTTCAATATTCCGGTAATAAAATAGTTACCGGTGTCACTACGCAACACCCCCTGGCAGAAGTGCTGGAAACCAACTACCCTGAAATAGAGCAGGTCACGCTGGTAAGTTGGCCACAGACGGCGCTATTTCAATATGAAAAAAAGCATTTTAAGGAAGATGGTTATTATGTTAGTCCGGTGTTCCTGGACATTTTTTCCTTTCCGCTACTTGCCGGAAATCCTCATACGGCTTTAGATGACATGTCAGGAGTGGTGATCTCCGATAACCTGGCCAGGAAATATTTTGGTGAAGATTGGCAGCGTGAAAACAAAGCCCTGGGCCAAACTATTCGCATCGGCAACAGAGAAGATTTTAAGGTCACCGGAATAGTTGAAACCCCTCCCTCCAACTCCTCTTTACAGTTTGACTTTCTGATCTCTATAGAAGACTACCTCAAACAGAATAAAAGATTGGTACAAAGCTGGAGCCATAATATGTTGCGCACCTATGTACAGGTACAAAAAGGTACGAACCTCACCCAAATCAATAAGAAAATCGGGAGTGTTATTAATGAACAGCGTAAGTTTGGAGACGATCAGGTTTTTCTGCAAAAGTTTTCCGACAGATACCTGTACAGCAACTACGAGCAGGGTAAATTAACGGGAGGTCGCATTGAATATGTGCATATCTTCTTTGTTGTGGCGGTTTTCATTTTGATCATCGCGAGTATCAACTTTATGAATCTGGCAACTGCCCGTGCTTCGGGCCGGGCCAAAGAAATTGGTGTAAGGAAAGTGCTGGGAGCAAAAAAGAAATCGTTACGGATACAATTTATCCTGGAATCTACACTCATCACCTTTTTGGCCATGTTGCTGGCAATGACGTTGGTTTATGGACTGCTTGCCCCTTTTAACGCACTTACCTCCAAGGCTATCAAAATTGATTATCTCAGCCCCCAATATTGGATGATCGCGCTGGGTGTTTCGATTTTTACAGGCGTTTTGGCCGGTACGTATCCCGCCATATTCCTGTCAAACTTCAAAATTCTCGGAATATTAAAAGGCGGTATAAAACATACAAACAGCGCCATTGTTTTCCGTAAAGGACTGGTTGTATTCCAATTTTCACTATCGATATTTCTTATCATCGCCACGATCACTATTTTCAACCAAATTAACTACATCCAAAGTAAAAACCTGGGCATGGACCGGAATAACCTGCTTTACATGGATCTGGAGGATGGCACAAAAAAGCAGTTTGAAGTGGTCAGGGAAAAGCTACAACGGCTGCCAGGTATCTCAAGTGTGGTTGCTTCAGGCCACAATCCCTTGCAAATGCATAACGCTACAAGTGGCGTTCAATGGGTTGGTAAGCAGGAAGATGACAAAATCGACTTCAACATTCTCCTGGCCCACTATGGTTTCCTGGAGACAATGAAAATGGAGCTGAAAGAAGGTCGCGATTACTCACCGGATATTGCCGGCGATCTTTCCAATGCCATCATCAATGAAGCGGCCGCCCGGGCAATGGGCATGGAAGCTCCCATAGGAGAAGATTTAGCATTTTGGGGAAGGGAAGGGAAAATTATTGGCGTGGTGAAAGATTTCCATTTTCAATCTATGTACACCCCTGTCGAGCCACTTATTATACGCCTGGATTTTGAACATACCAACAAGCTTTTTGTACGGGTCGAGGAAGGGCAAATTGCAGAAGCCATCGCCAGCCTGGAAAAAGTCCACAAGGAGTTTAACCCCGGCTATCCCTTTGAATATCATTTTATGGATGAGCAATTCGGTCGTATGTACCGAAGTGAAATCATTGTAGGCAAATTAGCTAATTACTTCGCGTTCCTGGCCATTTTCATTGCCAGCTTGGGTTTATTTGGACTGGTATCCTTTTCTGCGGCACAACGCACCAAAGAAATAGGCATTCGCAAGGTTTTTGGGGCAACAGTTACGAATCTGGTGACCATGCTTTCCGGCGAATACACTAAACTGATTATGCTTTCCTTTGTGCTGGCAGCTCCCGTAGGGTATTATTTTACCAATAACTGGTTACAGGATTTTGAGTATAGGATAAGTTTGAGCCCATGGGTTTTTCTGATGGCCGGTATGATCACACTTGTCATTGCGGGTCTCACGGTTGTCATCAGGTCTTTTCAGGCCGCTATCGCAAATCCGGTCAATACACTAAGAAATGAATAAGTCAAATCCAGGAAGATATTGCCATAATCCGACACTACGCCCCTGGCTTTTGAAGGGTGATTGAAAAAGCCTAATTGGCTGATGCAGTAGCCCTTCTCCATCTTAAATTTCTCAATAAAATATAAAATAATCCTAATGGAATAAGAGCGCTGACAATTACCAGGGCCAGAAAGTACTGATCAAATAATGTAAAATGAAACCACGCTGTCACACCCTTGTAAATAATTAATGCTTCGGAGAGAAAAAAACCTGTGATATAGATCAGGAATGCTGCTTTAGGCACTTTTAGAAATTTAAAATAGTGTAAAAAAGCAAAGAGCCCAATGCTTATCACGCCTAAAAATACCCAGTGCAAATACCCTATCACCAAATCAAGGCTGCCATGAATAAGGTGGGCAAAATATGGGATGGATGACAGCATTTGCAGTATTATTTTTGCTGTAAAGAGAAGACAGACCACTTTGAAAAGCCATGCCACAAAGTGAGGAATTTTGTTTTGCAGGGCTGACCACTTTCCATAAAAGAAATAAATAAGACTTCCAAAAACAATCAATTGCAAAACGGCGCCAAAACCTCCCAATATAAAGATAATTGCCGGAGGTTTTGTCCACAATACCGAAAGGAAAAATGTCAGCAGAATACTGGTATTAACCAGCAGGTAAAATACCTTGAATGTTCTCTTTTGCGGCGACAATTGATATTTTTCCAGTATATAAAAAAACAAACCGCACAGCGCCAAAACAAAAAATCCATTGTACAGGAAATGAAGATAAAAATAGATGGCGGTCCTGTACCAGATCGAGGTGTTCCCCAACGTGCCCATAATTGCACCCAGTGCCCATGGGCCCAGGCTGGAAATAATCAGATACCATAAGGCCGCTTTAATGCAGCGGTACGAATAGGTCTGTTTTAATGCTGCTGCTGTATTTTTAATGAAAAATCCGGCAAACCAGTAAGAGGCTATCAGAAAAAGTGTGGAAAAGATAATAGAAAATAACGCGTAACCCTGCACCGGAAAAGTAACCAACATGCCAACAATGGTGAGCTGTGTAAACAAAAAAATGTAACTGTAGGTCTTGTCTTTTCCGCCAGCCCCTGGATATAATTGATATAAAATGGTCATCAGTGCTGTAAATACCCAACCCAACAGGGCTATGTGCGAATGGGTATGCACCATATATTTATAATTTACCGGTATAGGATTGACATAAACAAGCCGCAACAAAATACCAAGCAGGGCCGCTATCAAAAAGTAAACTAATGAAATCGTAGCATGCGTCTTTGGATTTACCAACATAATTCTCCCGGAATACCTTAAAAACTTTTACACGACACCTTGAATTTATTTTCTTGCAGGTATATGTTAAGTATGCTTTCAAAGTTATCAGTTTTTAATAAATATTCATCAGTGAACTAACCAGGTATAAAATACCGGAAAGCCGAAAATCATCTAACGGAAAATCATTGGCCCGAATTTCTTAATCTCATGAAAGCTCTTTTCCGTTTCCTGCCAGGACCAGAAAGCGATTTTTTGATAATCGTGATCCACCCTGTACATATTAACCCGCCAGGTAGTTCCTGTCTGCGGAGGTACATTACTCAGTGGCCGGAGCAATTCGTAGGGAATAAAAAATTCGGCATACCAGCCCGAGATTTTCGCGCCGGTTGCTTTCTTACCGCCTACCACTTTTGTCAGATGTTTGATTTTCCTGTCCCCTGTGTATTGCCAGGGACGCCACCCGAGGAACTCGCCATTTATATTCGGTATTAAAATGGGCAACTCATAGTTCAGTGGTGAAATTTCATATTCAAAATAAATGGTATGATCGGTATCAGGCCATAAAAAAACTTCCACTACATCCTCAAGCCAAAGTTTTTCAAAGTCGGCGGTTTTAGAAGCAGTTAAAACTTCATCCTGACAATAGAACAAGAAATAGATGCCGGTTTCAGAATACAGGACCTTTAACTTTGTTTCCCGCACATTTTCAAGGTTGCTTCGTTGTGGTAGGCTATACCAGTCTGTCCGTTGCCAGGAGACCGCCTGTCCATCACCGGACAACTCAAAATCCTGCGTCTTTGTGACTTCAATAGGGTCCATTTTGTTCACAGCATCGTCAGTTTGTGCGTGGGCAAAACCGAAGGCACATAGCCATATCAGCCAGGTTCCCAATATTCTCATGACTAAAGCTAGTTTGATCTGTTTTCATGCCAATTTAGTATTTTCAAGGCATTTTTATAATAAATTTTTTCCAGTACCTCATCAGGCAGGTAAAGCCCATAAATCATCCACCTGCCCTGTAAGTGGTGGCCTGCTGCGGGATCAATATATTCATCATCGGTTTCAAGAAACCGGTAATAAATTCTGTATGCGTGTGCATCCGGCGGCGTGTCGGTACCAAACATAATGCGATCCTGGTATTTTATCATGAATCTTCTGGCGGTGTAGGGTTGTCTCCCCAATTCACTGATCCGGGCATCAATATCCACATAAAAATTGGGGTATTGATCCAGCCACATGGCTACCCGTCCGAGATCTTCCGGCAAAGTACCCATGTGCGCTCCAATAAACAGGGTATTTGCGTGTTTGGCTATCACATTATTTCGTTGATGCAGAATCTCCTCCTTTTCAGGATATTCATCGCCATAAAATGACCAATCGGGATGAGCACCCAGTTCGTCATATCGCTCATTAAATTTATCGACCGGCTTGAAAAATGCCTTTGGATCAGACACGTGTATCACCACCGGAATACCCAATTCCCCACATTTAGCCCAGATCGGATCTAACCTTGGGTCATCTACAGGGACAATTTTACCGGATTTATCCTTTAAGGTTAGTCCGAGTTTTTTAAACACCTTAAGCCCACGGACGCCCATTTTTACCGCCTCCTCTAGTCGACTGGCTTCTTTTTTACCAAAATCCGGCTCGTCAATTCTCTCCCATTCCGGGGCGAAAAATACCAACAGCCTGTTTTCTGCAACCTCCTGAACCTTTTCCAGATGCTTTTTGTAAAAATCATTGGCCGAGTGACCATCCAGACTTACACACATCCAAACGCCGGCTTCATCCATTTCCTTAAGATAGGTTTCCATACTCTCCAGTTCACGCAGGTGATTGTGAATATCTATTACCGGAAATTTAGGTTTGATAACTTCCGTTCTGGAAACCACCATTTCACTCTGCGGCCGCCAGTCCAGTAATTTTAAAGATGCTTTTTTCTGTGCGCTCAAGTCATGTGAAAAAAAAAGTAGTATCACCAGGATCTGGGTGGTTAAGATGCCCTGGTATAAGTTGGTTCCGGATATCTGCATAGGTTATTTTAAAATTAGAGGTTATCAAATAATTCAGGCACAGGCCTGACTTTATTATTTTCTGTCGGACTTTTGAATAACACTCAACTTTTTCTCCACAAGCGCTGTGACCGCTTCAGTGGCAGGTGGAAATACCTGCCGAAGGTCAATTTTATGCTCAGCCTTCAATACCTGTTTAAGTGTTTTCATATATACATCTTTGATTTCGGTAGCAAGGTTAATCTTGCAAATACCATGTCTTATGGCTTCCTGTAACGATAAATCCGGTATCCCCGAACCACCATGCAAAACGAGCGCTACATCAGTAATCCGCTCAATTTCAGAAAGCCTGTCAAGGTCGAGTTTAGGAGTTTTTTTATAAAATCCATGGGCTGAACCAATAGCGACCGCCAGTGCATTAACGCCGGTCTCCTCCACGAATATTTTGGCCTCTTCGGGTTGTGTGAACGCTACAGACGTTGCCGACTGTCCTAATTTGGCAACATAACCAAGCTCAGCTTCCACACTTGCGTCATATTTTTCAGCTAACTTTACAACAGCCCTGGTTATTTTTACATTTTCCCTGAAAGGCTTTTCGCTGGCATCTATCATTACTGAATTAAAACCTGTATCAAGGCATCTCTCAGCCAGGTCAACACTATCCCCATGATCCAAATGGACCCAACCTTCTACCCGGTGATACTCCAACATGGATTTGGCCAGCTTGAACGCCACCGAAAGCCCCAAATAATTGATTGAACTCTTGCTAAGTTGTAAAATCAACGGCTGATTTGTCATCTTGGCAGCCATAAGAACACCTTTGGCTGTTTCATAATTGTAAAAATTTGTTGCCAGAACAGCGTTTCGGTTTTTTCGTAGCTCTTTAAATTTTTCCTGTAATTTCATATCATTCGGTATATCCAAATTTTTCCCTGGCTATCCGGAGGGTAGTTTCATAGTCTTTGAATGCATTGATACCACCCGCCTGGGTAGTGGAAATTGCGCCCATCAGGTTACCAAAGGTTTGACAACATTCAGGATTGGCTCCCTGAATAAATTTAAATATGAAGCCTGCATTAAAACTGTCGCCGGCTCCGATTGTATCCACCACCTGGTGGTTTAAGAAAGGTCCCTTCGCTACTTCCTTTTTATCATATCTTAGCAAGGATCCTTTATTCCCCTTTTTCACCACTGTATATTTACTAAGGCCATCCAGTTGCCTGATAGCATCGTCAATGTTGTTTTGCGCCGTTAAGTGTTGTAATTCCGTTTCATTGGGCAGAAATACATCCACAAACGGTAAAATTTTTCCGGCATCAAATTCCCATTTTTCCGCAGGATCCCATTGCACGTCCAGTGAGGTGGTAAGTCCCAGGTTCTTTGCCATGCTAAATAGTTTCTCCAGGTCGTGCTTAAAGCCTGGTTGTAAAAAATAAGAGGAGAAATGTAAGTGTTTTGCCAGCACCAGCTTGTCCGGTGTGATATCTTCCATATTCAAATGTTGCATGGCGCCCTGATGGGTGACCATCGCCCGATCTTCCCCAAAATTTAGCACAATTGTCGCTCCGGTATTCAGTTCATCACTTACCTCAACCAGTCTGGTATCTACATTTTTTTTCTCAAGATTCTCCTTTATTAACCGGCCAAAAGTATCATTGCCAATTTTTCCCAAAAAGGCCACTTTCATCCCCAAACTACTCAGATTGCTGGCAAAAATTGCCGACGAACTTCCCAACGTAAGTATCATTTCCCGGGCAAGCTTTTCTTTACCTACCTCAGGGAGCGAGTCCATTTGGTCCAAAATCAGATCAACATTCAATTCCCCTATTACAATTACATCAAATAATACAGCCATTTTATTGGTGATTGATTCTTGAAATTTACACTTATAAGGTCATGATATATGCGTTGCTTCGCTTTGTTGAAACAGAAGGTCTGCATCTTTTTTATAAAACATTCCCAGGTCATTTCTTAAACAATTGGCGGTGCCGCAGGCTGCCGACAGCTTTACAGTGTCCATCAGGCTTAAATTTCTGAAGTCAGCCACTGCCAGGCCTGCCATCAAACAATCTCCACTGCCCACCGCGCTAATTACATGTTCTATCCTGTTGACAGCATGAACTACCTCACCACCATTGGAAAGGTATAACCCGTCTGCGCCACCGGTCACGGCGGCCAGCTCACAATCTCTTGTCAGGCTCCCGGCAATTTGCAGGGGATCGTCCAGGTTAAATATTTCATACCCTTCATGCCGGTTGATATGAACAGTGTAAGGGTGACAGGCAAGTGCATTGACCAGGCAAGCTCCCGAGCAATCCACAAAAGTCTTTTTGTTTTCTGATTTAGCCAGGCTAATGAATTCATTATAATCCAGATTTTTGTCAGACTTTGGCCAGGACCCGCACATACAGACGGCCGAGCAAAATTTTAATAATGATTTATATTCAGCGCGAAATTGTTCAAGTTCGCTTTCTTCCACCACCGGCCCCATTCCCAACAATTCCGTTTCGTTCCAGGCATTTTCAGATTTGAAAGTCAAGCAGGTTCTGTTCCAGGTTTTAATCTCTGGCCCATAACATGAAATTCCCCGCTTCACACAAAAGTTCTTAATCCACCTTCCCGTTTCACCACCCCAGAATCCCAGCAGCGCCGATGTTTCCCCCAATTCCTTTATACCCAAAGCTACATGCACTCCCTTTCCGCCCGGAAAGTACTGCTCCCTGTTCACCCTGTTGACCTTGCCGGGCTCAAGATTATTCAGCCAAACAAATTTATCAATGGAGGGATTGGGACATAAACACAGAATCATAACCGGACTTTCTTTGTCATTTAAACTTTTTTACTGCTGCATTTTGATTCAAAACAGGTGTATGCTGGCCGGCCGGTTTTTGATACGGATAAATAGTTACCCCTTGTACCACCCTGGTAATAGAACCACTTTTGGACGGGATATCCGGTCTTAATCCTAAATGTAATGACTTGTAAAATCCTAAAATTTGCGCCGGCAATACACTGCAAACCGTGAAGTAAACATCAGAAACGTTGTTTTTCAATGGCGAAACCGCTATGGCCAAATCCAAATGCAGTTTTTCTACACTTTCAAAATATTCAAAAACTCCCACACAATACGGAACTTTTGGGTTGCTCCTGATTGACTTCACCAAATCAACCTCATACTGATAAACATAAGGATCACTTGAAAACAGGTAAAAAATCAAGGTGGATTCATCAATAACCGCTTTCGGGCCATGTCTGAACCCCAGGAAGGAATCATGCTTGCAAATAATGGTTCCGTCGGTCAGCTCCTGTACTTTTAACTGAGATTCTTCTGCAATTCCTTTTAAAGGGCCCGAACCTAAAAAAACCACTCTTTTAAAATCCGAAGCGGCCAGTTCTTTCAATTTTTCAGTAAAGTCATTTAAAATCACCGTGCCATATTCGCTAATCTTTTTTACCGTTTTTCGCTGGTCGGAAAGGTTATCTATCTGGGTGGTCAAAATTCCCGCCAGTAGCATACATGTAAATGATCCTGTCATGGCCAAAGCTTTGTCGTTGGCCTTTTCAGGCATCAAAAGGACGCAGGCATTGGATTTTTTACCAACCTGCGCCAATTTCCCGTCCGGATTGCAGGTGATGATTAAATGAAAAATACGATCTACAATTGCTTCTGCCAGATCAAAAGCCGCGACGCTCTCCGGGCTATCTCCCGAGCGCGCGAATGAAACCAGCAGCGTGGGTGTGGATTTTTGAAAAGATTCTGCGGGATGCGAAACAAGATCGGTGGTGGAAATAGCCCTTGTAGACTTTCCGGTCGATTTTTGAAATTCTCTTTGCAGCACCTCTCCAATGAATGCTGAAGTTCCCGCACCTGTCAGAATGATCTGTAAATTGGGTACGGCAAATACCTCTTTTAGAAAATCATTGACCTGTGGTTGATAAAAAACCATTCTCTCAAAGGTCTCTTCCCATAATTTCGGCTGCACCGAAATCTCTTCGGCGGTATGACGCGCCCCTTTTAATTCCAATTCCGAAACCTTTTCACCAAGATAATTCATTTAATTACTTTCGTTTCATTTCGATATAAAATTAAATCTTTATTTTATTCTTTCAAAACAATTCATAACAATTTTTTTAATGACTATTTCATAATTTTATTGCACTTTTTTAATTTATTTAGTTTTATTTCATTTTGTTTTGTTTATTTAAACGCAAAAATCCGTCAATTAATTAGTATAAAAACTATTTGAAAGTATCATATTTATTTTTAATTTCGAAACTGTTATTTTCAATACATGTTCTCAACACCAGAAACGAAAAAAGACAAATTAATCACTACAATCTCCGGTATCGTACAAACATTGGGCCCCGGGATGATTACGGCCGCTTTGATTTTTGGTCCCGGAAGTCTGACAGTCACTTCGAAGCTTGGGGCTGGTTTTGGATTCAAATTGTTATGGATCATTTTATTTACCACCCTGTTTATGATTGTTTTTACCCTGATGTCAGCAAGGATTGGATTGACAATTAAACATACGCTGCTGCAACATATCCGGGAAAAGTATGGCGTCGCGGCTTCGGTTATTGTTGGGATGGGTATATTTTTAGTAACCATATCTTTTCAGGCTGGTAATTCAATAGGAGCGGGAATAGCATTTGCCGAGTTATTTAATACCCGCACCGAACCATGGGTAGTGTTTTTCTCGTTGCTGGCTATTGCGGTCCTTTTCTTCCGTTCGTTTTACAAAATCCTGGAGAAGATCATGATCGGTATGGTGTCCCTGATGTTGTTGTCATTTCTGATTACAGCCATTATTTCGAAACCACAGGTGGTTGAAATTTTACAGGGCCTAAGCCCCTCCATTCCGAAGGGATCCGAAATCCTGACTATTGCCCTGGTGGCATCCAGTTTTTCCATTGTGGGTGCATTTTATCAAGCCTATCTGGTTCGTGAGAAAGGGTGGGATCAAAAAGATATAAAGACCTGTTCGAGAGAAACGATCATTGGGATTACAATGCTGGGTAGCCTCACCTTGGTGGTAATGATTTGTTCGGGAAGTGTACTTCACGCACAAGGGATCACTGTAAACAGTGCTACGGACATGGGAAAGGCCATTGAACCGCTGTTCGGAAAATTTACGGCCGCCCTATTTATGTCAGGACTGTTTGCTGCCTCTTTTTCTTCGCTTATTGGCAATGCTACCATTGGCGGAACGCTTTTAGCCGATACGTTCAATGTAGGTAATCAGTTGAAATCTAAAAAGGTGCGTTTATTAATTATGTTAGTGATTGTTTTTGGAGCTTCCATTGCCATCATTTATGGAAAACTTCCTTTACAATTCATTGTATTCGCCCAGGGAATTACCATCATAGTGGTTCCGGTAATGGCCGCCATGATCTTCCTGATTGCGAATAATACCCATGTGATGGGTCCTCTTCGCAACCGCCCGTTTACTAACCTGATTGCTTTACTCGGTCTGGCAATACTTGTTGTTCTTGCCGTCACCAATATTAAATTAGTATTCTTAAATTAAAAAGATGATAACTGTCGAAGCATTAGAAAACAAATTATCAGAACCGTCGGCGCCATTGATTGAAGACCTCCGCAGGCCGGATGGCGACATCCTGGTACTCGGCGCAGGTGGCAAAATGGGCCCAAGCCTGGCTAAACTGGCAAAAAGAGCTGTGGATGCCGGGGGTTCACAAAAAAGAATTATCGGGGTTTCCAGGTTTTCAAATGAGGCGCTGAAATCAGAGCTGGAAGACTTTGGCATAGAGGTAATAGCCGGCGATCTGATGGAGGAGTCCTTTCTTGAGAAACTACCCGAAGTAAAAAACATTATCTATATGGCCGGGAACAAATTTGGCACTACCGGACGTGAACATTTTACCTGGGCAATGAATGCCTACCTGCCAGGCAGGATCGCTGAAAAATACAAAAATTCAAGAATTGTGGTTTTCTCTACCGGAAATGTTTATCCCCTCACCAGGAGCGGAGCCACGGAAGAGGATCCTGCCAATCCTATAGGTGAATACGCACAGTCGTGTTTGGGGCGGGAACGCGTGTTTGAATATTTTTCTCATAAATACCATACCCCCCTGACCATATACCGATTAAATTATGCCATAGATCTCCGGTACGGTGTATTGTTGGAAATTGCCAAATCGGTTTGGGAAGGAAATCCCATCGACCTGCAGATGGGTAGTGTAAATGTAATCTGGCAGGGCGATGCCAACGAAATTGCCCTTCGGTCTTTAAACCATTGCGCCTGCCCGCCCAACATTTTGAATGTAACAGGCCCTGAAATTATTTCTATAAAATCCCTGGCTGAACAATTTGGTAAGATCCTGGGTAAAACACCGGTCTTTGTTAATGAACCCCAGCTCACAGCGCTTCTCAGCAAAACAGATAAAGCCAACCATTTATTTGGTCGTCCTCGTGTTACGGTAGAGGAAATGATCAGATGGACCGCAAATTGGGTAAAAACGGGGGGCAGTGAATTAGGTAAACCTACTCATTTTCAGGAAAGATCAGGTAAATTTTAGCACAGCAATATGAAGACACTAGATCCTCATAAGAAGGAGAAAATATTGGAGGGCATGGTGATCCCGGCCCATCCACTTGCCTTAACCCAAGACAGACAGCTGGACGAAAAAAGGCAAAGGATCCTGACTAAATACTACATGGCCGCAGGTGCCGGTGGCATTGCGGTGGGCGTACATACTACACAATTTGAAATCAGAGATCCGGCATTTAACCTGTATTCGAAAGTGCTGTCGCTGGCATCAAATGAAGTCGAGAAAGCAAATTCAGACCAGTCGTTGGTTAGAATTGCCGGTGTCAGCGGGCCTACCGAACAAGCCATAGCCGAAGCAAAAATAGCATCAGGTTTAAATTATGACCTGGCTTTAATCAGTGTCAATGGGTTGCAACACTGGTCTGAAAGTGAACTGCTGAAACGCGCTGAAAAAATTGCCGAAGAAATACCGGTTTTTGGATTTTATCTTCAGCCGGCGGTGGGTGGAAAATATTTAAGTTTTGATTTCTGGAGAAATTTCGCGGATATACCTAATGTTCATGCTATTAAAATTGCCCCTTTCAACCGCTACCAGACATTGGATGTGGTGAGGGCAGTTTGTCACTCATCCAGATGCGATCAAATAGCACTTTACACAGGCAATGATGATAACATAGTTGTTGATTTACTCACCCGGTATCAAATTAAAAGCAACGGCCAATACAAGGAAAAGTCTATCGTAGGCGGATTGCTGGGACATTGGGCGGTTTGGACAAAGGAGGCAGTAGCAATGTTTGATCATATCCTTAAAATACGCAATGGCTCTGAAAAAATAACCGTGGAGCTATTGGAAAAAGCAAACAAAATAACCGATGCAAATGCTGTATTTTTCGATGCTCAAAATAATTTTAAGGGATGTATTTCTGGTATCCATGAAGTCTTGCGACGCCAGGGTTTGATGGAGAATATCCTCTGCCTAAGCCCGGAAGAAAAACTCTCCCCCGGACAAAAGGAAGAAATAGACAGGGTTTATGAGGATTATCCGGATCTAAACGACGACCACTTTGTCAAAGAAAACCTTACCAAATGGACAAATGTCACTTGAGAAAAGCCGGCGGATTATAAGCCCGTTCTCCCGGTCGTAATCACGGCAGCCTTGGAAGACTAATGTTAAAATAATGTCCATGGTTTTTTTTCCTGATTTAATTATTTATTGTTGGCATAAGACGGGAATGTCTCTCTGATGTCATTTGTCAAGTTGGCGCTCACTGACTTCACCATCGTACCCCATCGTTCTAATTGAGACGGCTTCATCACCAATGTAGGCAAACCTGCCAGACTGGGACAGGTAAGTGTTGCCATAATAAAACTCGAAGATCCTCTTACTTCCATCGCGATAAGTTACTTCTGCCCTGTACTCTCCCGCCCCGGGGGTAATCCGTTTGCCTGCCGCTAAAGTTTGAAAAGAAAGCAGGGTATTAGAATTGCGTCCCACCAACACCAGGGTTTTTCCGTTTCCCTGATGGAGATCCGCCATGCCTTTGGTATCTCCGTCAGCATAAAATCCACTTTCGGAAGTTGGTACCGGAGAAAATTCTCCCCGGCCATCCCCCTTTAGCAAAAGACCTATCAAAGCATCATAGCGGCCGGTATTAACTTCAGGGCTGTAGGAATTGCCTGCCAATAATATATCAGTATGACCATCTCCATCGTAATCCCTGGCCAACAGACCAAATACCGGAGCAAGCTGTGCTTCCAAAGGCAACGCCTTTATTTTAAATTTACCCTTTCCCAGGTTTTCAATATAGCTACTTTGGCCATAGCAGCTTTTTGCTATGTAGGCACCTTTTAATTGTTCCTCCGGAAAAATATCCTTAGGCGCCGCTTTTGCAAAATCCGCGTATTTCGGGAATTTTTTGCGCAGGTGCACCAACTGCTCCACGAGCATATCACGGCCATGCATGGTTCGGTTTTCGCCTTGAATAAAGTAAAATGGTATAGGATCTATCGCTCCATTTTGATCGAGATCTTTGGCGATGATCGTCATGGGTTGCTCAAAAGAAACTTTAAGGGTTGTATTCAGCCCAAGGTTCCCGGCCACATAATCGATATCTCCGTCATTATCAAAATCGGCACCGGCAATGCTGTTCCACCATCCGGTGTATTCTTTTAATCCCGTAGTTTCCGTGATGTTAATTAATTGTCCTTTTTCATTTTTAAATACCATAATGGGCATCCATTCGCCGGTTACCAGCAGGTCAATCCAACCATCATTGTCAAAATCGGTCCACAAGGCCCCGGTCACCAGTCCCACATTTTGTAATTCTACCGAGGCCTGAGCTGTGACATCGGTGAATCCGGCATTTTTGCCTTCCATATCGTTACGAAGAAGATAGCTGCGTGGCGGAAGCGGGAAATTTTCAATCCCTATCCTCCCTCCTACAAATAAATCCAGGTCGCCATCTCTGTCATAGTCCGCCGCGGTTACCTGGGAACCACATGCAGCCAGCTGAGGCAGGGCATTTTTGTTTAATTCAAAATTGCCGATTCCGTCGTTAATATATAATCTATCTTTATAATAAGGGTGGTTAGGAGGCAGGCCGGTACCTCCGCTAACCAAATAAAGGTCAGCATCGCCATCACGGTCCGCATCAAAAAATAAGGCCCCCATGTCCTCATATTCTTTTATCGACTCTATGATCCCGGAAGTAAAATTCCCTTTGTTATTTTGTATAAAAAGTCTTCCGACATGCTTATTGGTGCCTCCTATGTAAAAATCGTCCAACCCATCTCCATTGACATCGCCAACAGCAATACCGGGTCCTTCTTTTGAATATTGGTGAGGTAGCAGCGGTTGAATATTAAAATCTGAAAATTCCAACTCCTCATGACTATAGTCCAGGTTGTATTGTCCGGAGACATCGTTAAATAATGTCCGGTCTGTATCAGTGTTCATAGGCAGAGTAGTCACCGCCACAGCATCCTGATATTTTATGGTCACCAGTTGATTAGCTGAAATGTTATGAATTGATTGGCCATTGCCATCCGGCCATACAATGACCAGACTATCCACCTTATCGATCCCACCAAGCCCCACATGTAGCAGATCATCCACAGAGGACCGGTATCCGCGGAACGTATGTTGCTCAAGGAACCATTTTCTACTTTGACCATATACTTTTATCTGTGCCCCAATACCTTGCCGGTTAAAAGTGGTGCCTTCCAGTTTTATTTTGAGGTAATTGGCAGTATTTTTCTCTCCGGGACTTATCGAAAGATTTTCATAAATACCGGCGGGGTCTGATAAGTTATTGGTAACCAAATCAAGATCCCCATCACGATCCAGATCTACATAGGCGGCGCCATTGGAATAGGTTTTATGGCCAAGTCCCCAATCTTTTGTTTTATCATCAAAGCGCATATTTCCACTATTGCGGAATATGAAATTGTGTTTTTTAACCCCCGCGAGTTCTTTTAAAAACCGATGAATTCTAACCTCATACTCTTCTTTGGTTTTTGCAGGGTTTTCCATCACATTGCGGCGGTAGGAGGCAAAATCCTTGTTGGTAAGATCCTTCTGTATGCCATTTGTGATAAAAATATCTCTGAAGCCATCATTATCAAAATCCGCCGCCAGGACGCTCCAGCTCCAATCGGTTTGATGAATTCCGGATAGTTGCCCTATTTCACTAAAAACATGTCCCTTGCCCGGAATATAACCCCTGTTGATTTGAAGCATATTTCTCATGTACTGGGCGGCGTGGCCATGGGCAATTTCCGCCTTAAACCTGTCATAGCGTCGGTTAGCGCCAATCATCATTTGCTTCCTGTAGTGATCATCAGGGGCCATGTCGAGCGCGATAATATCTTGCAGCCCGTCATTGTTCATGTCTGCAATATCTGTCCCCATGGTGTTAAAGCTCTGATGCTTCAGGTATTGGTCAATCCGATCTGTAAACGTGCCATCTCCATTATTAATGTATAGAACATCACCGGTAAGATAGTCGTTGGCCACATATATATCGGGCAGGCCATCCCTGTTAATGTCTGAAATGGCGAGGCCAAGCCCAAACCCCTCTACAGAAATTCCGGCCTCGCGGGAAATGTCTGTAAACCTTTGGCTTCCTACGCCTTCTTGACGGTAAAGTCTGTCGGTGGTTAGAGAAGATCCATCGGTTTTTCTTTTTCTGATGGTGTTTTTACCGGATACTTTCATTTCCGTCGCCAGGAGGTACATGTCCAGATCTCCGTCGCGGTCATAGTCAAAAAAGGCCGCGCCCATAGCATTCAATGTGGCATCCAGCCCATATTCGGCGGCCTTTTCCGTGAAGGTGGGCATATTACCCTCTTTCTGCCCTTCCAGGCCATTATTAATATAAAGCTTGTTGGCCCTTCCGGAAGCCGGATGATACCCCCCCATTGAAATATAAATATCTAAAAAACCGTCCCCGCTGACATCTGCCACGGTGATGCCGGTTGACCACATCTCTTTGGTGTCAATACCCGATTGGTCCGTGATATCTTTGAAAGTAAAATCACCTTGATTTAAATACAGGGCGCCGGGTGTCATATTGCCACCGAAAAACAGGTCTGGCCAACCATCACCATTAAAATCACCAACACCAACGCCGCCACCATTATAGAAATATTCATACTTCAGTATGTTCAGTGTATCACTTTCATACACCTGGTTGGAGAAGTATATCCCTGTGTGCTCAGGCATTTTTCTTTCGAAAAGAAAGTCATGTGTCAATTCCGAAGTCTCTGAAACCGGCTCACATGCTACCACTGCAACAAAAAGTGTAAGGAGAAAACTAAAATGCAAAACGCAATGTCGTCGCGTTGGGTTATTGGTGGGGGTAAAACGTACTATCTCATTGTCATTACAGCCAATTGTACTGCGGAAAATTGCCTCTCCGGTATCGTAGTACTTCCCTGTCATTCCACCAAAGCCTGATAAGTCAATATCTCAAATTTATCATGTAACTCTCCATGTTGGGTCGGATAAACCTGGGTCATGGTAATTGCCAGCAAATCCTCCTTGGGATCAAACCAATACAGGGTGTTGTAGGTACCTCCCCAACCCAGTCTGCCTACGGAACCCAGCTTTTTAGTACTACCACTTTCAGTAGCAACTGAAAATCCCAAACCAAAACGATTTTTGCCCAGAACCCGCTCCCCAAGCGTCCCTAAAGGCACGTCACCGATCTGGTTTTTACACATGAGCGCTACCGTTTTTGGGCTCAAAATGCGGTGTCCGTTATAAGTTCCTTGGTTCAAAAGCATTTGTAAAAAAATGGCATAGTCCATGGCGGTTCCGGACATCCCTCCACCTCCCGCAAAATATGTTCTGGCACCCACCAGGGGATAATCGGTTTTACCAAATTGACCTCCCTTATTGGCCAATGCTTCCAGCTTACCCTTTTCCCATTCACCGTAAACCTTCACCAACCTGTCGGCTTTGTTGTCGGGAATATAAAAATAGGTATCTTTTATACCGAGAGGTTTAAAAAGTCTGTCGTCCAGGAATTCAGCCAGAGTCATCCCTGACACAGTTTCTATAAAATATCCCAGCAGGTCAGTATTAAAACCGTAAGTAAATTCTTCTCCCGGATGATGCTTTAGGGGAAGCCCTCCCATGACTTTCATAGTTTTTTCAATGGTAATCGGGGCTTCTACGCCCCTGACAGGTATACCTGCTTTATCATATATTGCTTTAAATCTTTTGTCATAGAAGCCATAGGCGATGCCGGAGGTATGTGTAAGTAAGTCCCTGATGGTAATTTCCCTTTTGGCAGGTTGGGTGGTATAGCTTGTGTCAATCGGATTAAAAGAAACCAGCACGCGAGGGTTTTTGTACGCGGGAATAAAGTCCGAAACGGGATCATCCAGCAGGAAATGCCCCTCTTCATAAAGTATCATGACACCAACACTTATAAATGCTTTGGTCATGGAAGCAAGCCTGAATAAATCATTTTTTTTAAGCCGCTTTTGCCCCTCAATATCTGACCATCCCATGTTTTTATAGTAGACAATTTTTCCATGTCTGGCAATAATGTTGACAGCGCCTGGCAGCCAGCCTTCGTCAATGGCTTTTTGAAAAAAGGTATCAATGCGCTGCAGGCGGGTTGAGGACATACCTGCCTCTTCGGGTTTAGCTGGTTCCAGCGCTGAATAATAATGAGCTTCGGTACTATTGGCATCCCCTGACCTGGCCTGCGTGCAGGATTCTAATAAAAAAACTGTTATCAACAAACCGATGATCTGTTGACAATATCCACCGAACAAAAGTCTGCTAAAATTACACATCGGTTATAATATTAAATTTAGATTTTATTGCCGTCCATGGCATTTTTCCAATTATTTACGAAAGTAAAAAAGTGCCAATCCTCTCGAATTGACACTATTTTCACTTTATCTAATTTAATTAGTGTCGAATCAAGCCCACGGAAACTGACCCTACCAGGTATCTTTTATTGCACCTCCGGTTGGCACATAAACCCTGGTTCCCATGACTATTGGGACAGCCTTTTTTTACACTTTGATCTATGATTGACTGACAGATCATTTAGCCGTTGATTTAATTCTAATTAGCGGGAAAAAACCCAAATCCCAGGTCGTCATAATTTCCCGGATTTTGTTTAATCCTTCCCTCGGTTTCTTCTATCTCTGTTAAAGGGATAGGGTATAGATAATCCCCTTCGTCAAAATCAGGGTTATTTGGATTTGCCTCCGGTAGCATGCGGTGCCTCAGGATATCATAAATCCTTACGTGTTCAAAGCAAAGCTCAAAGAATCTTTCATTTAAAATTTCCTCTTTAAATTCCTCTTTGGTTATGCTTCCAACTGTGAGCAATGGCGCTTCTGCGTTAGGCACATACCCATTTGCCCGGTCTCTCACCTGGTTGAGTGCATCAATAGCCTCTTGCTGAGGGCCATTTAAGGCATTGTCGGCTTCAGCGTAAGTCAGTAATATTTCAGGATACCTGAGCAGTGGCGTATTGGCAGAAGAGGTAAGGGTGGAATATTCCTCCATAGGGATATACGGGGGAACATATTTCCTGTTATACCAGCGTCCGTCGCTAAATTCGGTGAAAGTGCCATCTTCTTCCGGGGTTCCTACCAGCAAATAAGCGTATCTCCTTGGTTGGTCGGGGTATTTGTTCTGGAGCAAGGTATCAACATTAAAGGAGCCCCAACCATCCAGGTATTCCCCGGGCATCCATATTTGCGGATCGGTACTTACAGAAGGAAACTGGCCGGTTCTTTGAACAGAAAATAAAAATTCCGATGCATGTTTATTTTCTTTGAGAAATACCTCTTCCACGTTTTGTATCAACTGGTGTTGGCCGCTGTTGATCACTTCTCTTGCCAAATCACGAGCCCTGGTATACCTTTCATTGCTATTAGTTAAAGTAGCCCAATTAAGATAGATAGTTGCCAATAATCCCTTGGCAGTCATTTCTGTAGGTCTTGCCCCAGACCCCTCGGGCCAGGAGGCCGGTAAAAGAGGGGCCGCCTTCTCCAGATCAGATACTACCAAAGCCAAAACTTCATCTCTCGGAGCACGCTCCAGCGTTTGCAATTCTTCGGTGGTAAGATCCTCGGTAGCAAGTGGAACTCCTCCCCAAAACCTTGTTAAAGAATAATACTGAAATCCTCTTAGAAACCGAACCTGACCTTCAAATGAATCTTTATCTGCCTGCGTTAGGTTTACATTATCCAACGCCCTTAAAACATTATTCATACTGTTAATACCCCGGTAATAATCGGCCCAAAGCCTGTCAAGACTTTGCTGCAGATTTTCCAGCTGCAAACTGCCCCCTATGGTCAGATCGTCGGCATGTCGGGTCCAGGCATACAGATTCCAACTATAATCCTGCCAATACCCAGCCATAAAGCCCCATGCAGAAGCCATTGCGGCATTGATCTGTGCTTCCGTTTGGTAAAAGCCTTGCGGATCCACAAAATCAACCGGATCCTCATCCAGGGTGGCACAGCTGTTTAAAATAATTATGCCTGCGACTATCGCTATTAGAATATTTTTAAACTTTTTCATATTGTGGCTATTTAAAGATTAAAAGGAGATATTGGCACCAATGGTTATTACTTTGGAATTCGGGTAAGAACTTTGGTCAACACCAAATTGCGCATCCGGATTGGATCCGTCTGTGTTGCGAATATTCAGTTGTCCGTTTCTGCCACCGTTGAACGAACTGACCTCGGGATCATACCCGGTATAATCAGTGATTGTTAAATAATTGGTAGCTGTTACATATACTCTGGCACCGCGGATGCCAATTTTCTCACATTTTGAAGATGGCAGATTGTAAGCTAAAGTGACGGTTTTCAATCGAATATAAGAGCCATCTTCAACATATCTCGAGTTTAAACCTACCCCGCTGACTTTAGATTCAATGCCTGGAGTAACAATCTGATCCTCATACGTCTGCTGATCAATAAATCCCGGAATATCGGTATTCTGATTGTCGGGAGTCCAATGATTTAACAGGTCTCTGCTAATCCCATCCGTAGGACTATTCATACGTAGTTGCGCCTGATTAACAATCTTATGGCCGCTGGCTCCCTGAAAAAAGAAGTTTAGCTCAAAGTCTTTATAGCTGAAATTGTTAGTCCAACCGAAAAAATACTTGGGAACGGTTTGTCCCAGTATTATTCTATCATCCAAATCAATTTGACCGTTGCCGTCAATATCCGCATATCGGGCTTCTCCCGGAAGTTGTCCAAAAGCCAGTGCCTGCTCTCGTTCCGATGTTTTCCACACACCCAGGTATTCATGTCCGAATATACTTCCCATTGGCAAGCCTTCCCTCAGCACCATAAACCTGTCGCTAAATCCTGCGCCACCCCCAAAAGTTCCGCGGAAAGTAATCTCCGGTAAACCTGAAAGATCAACGATTTCATTTTCATTGCGGGAAAAACTGAAAGTTGATTGCCATTTTACGGCTCCCACCAATGGATTACCGCTTACCAACAACTCTAAACCCCTGTTTTGTACTTCGCCGGCATTTACCCATATTCTACCGGCCCCGGTATACAACGCTACGTTTTTCGAGAAAAGCAAGTCGGTAGTATTCTTTTTATAGTAATCTGCTGAAAGGGTCAGCCTGTTATCAAACAATCCAAGGTCCAGTCCGATATCAATTTGTTCCGTCTCTTCCCATCCAAGTTCAGGATTAGCCACCTGCGCCGGGCGGGCAGAAATAACAATGTCATTTCCGTTAATCGGGTAACCATTTGCCCCTGTAGGATCACCGCCACCATCATCTGTAATTAAAACAGCCTGGCTGGCACCAATTGGTACTGATTGGCTACCGGTTATGCCCCAGCTTGCTCTTAATTTCAGGTTACTAATGGCACTTAGATCCCTAATAAAAGATTCTTCTGACATTCTCCACGCCAATGCTACCGACGGAAATGAACTCCATCGATTTCCTTCACTTAATACAGACGAACCATCCGATCTCACACTGGCAGTTACCAGGTATCTGTCATCGAATGCGTAGTTGATCCTTCCCATATAAGAAATTAATGACCGGTCTCCTCCATAGCTGCCGGCCGTTGTATTTTCCGCACCACCAATATTGTTAAATCCCAGGTTATCAATGATGATGCCTGTGGCACCTACCTGGGAACCTCTCACATTGGTGTAGGATTGCTCGGCCACGCCGGTCAAAGTCACCTGGTGTTTATCGCTGAACTTCTTGTTGTAGGTCAGAATATTTGAATTTTGTATTCTTAAAAACTCTTCTTCGGATATCAGTGCATCGCCGTTAGCCTGCAGTCCTCTCCTGGTCCTGGTATTAAAATAACTCCGGAAATTTCTCCTTTGACTTAATGCGCCACCGGTAACCTTTAACTTCAGGCCCTCGATGATCTCATATTCCAAAAAAAGATTGGCCAGTAAATTGGTTGTATTATTACGCATATCGGGCTCTGTGGCACTGGCCACGGGATTCCATGGATCCGGATTTACCCAATTAAATCCGGTAAAGCCTGTATTTCCCGGACCATCGGAAGGTGTATTATAGTTACCATCCTCATCAAAGACCGGAACAGTAGGAGCCCACCTCGTAGCGCCGTTAATGGCAGAACCAAGCACATCGAAGTTATTAAACGGAGGTGAATTATAGGATTGGTGAGTTGCTACAAAATTCAAACCGAAATCTAATTTTTCAGATACCTTGGAAAACACATTTGCCCGCAAGGAATAGCGATCATAATTTGAATTCAAAAGAATGCCTTCCTGATTTAAAAGCGCTCCGGAAATAAGGTAATTAACATTGTCATTTCCTCCGCTCAATGACAGTTGATGATTATGCATAAAAGCAGTCCTGTAAATCTCATCCTGCATGTCAGTGCCCCCATTCTGTTCAAATTCAGCAATTTCCGCATCGGTAAAAATGAATCTTTCACTTTCAGGAACGGTTATGTTATAAGTAAGGGCCAATTCGTTTTTATTGCGCGCAAATTCAGCGGCATTCATCACATCCAGTTTTCTTCGAATATCCTGGATACCAAAATTGTAGTGGTAATCGATTTTAGGTTTTCCTTTTTTCCCTCGCTTTGTGGTGACCAAAATCACGCCATTAGCTCCTCTGGACCCGTAGATTGCCGTTGCCGAAGCATCTTTTAATACCTCAATTGACTGAATATCATTTGGGTTTAAAGATACCAGGTCTCCTCCCTGGAAACCATCAATTACTACTAAAGCCTCATTGGTCGAATTGATTGAATTTGCTCCGCGAACTCTGATCCGAACGTTTCCTCCCGGAGAACCATCGGTTGTACTTATGTCCACGCCAGCTACTCTTCCCTTAAGCGCCTCATCCACTCTTTGAAGGGGCAATTGGGAAATTTCATCTCCTGTAATTGAGCTTACCGAACCGGTCAGGTCACTTTTTCTCTGTGAACCATAACCCACTACCACAACTTCCGAAAGCATCTCAATATCGGGCGAAAGCGTAACATCGATGACGGACCTGTTGTTAATGGCAATTTCCTGTGGCAGGTAGCCTATATAGGAAAAAACCAGGGTGGAAGCATTATCAGGAACAGTGAGCTTATAGCTCCCATCATTATTTGTAATAGTTCCTACCGTTGTCTCCTTAACCACAATATTGACCCCGGGTAATCCTTCACCGGTCTCAGAAACTACCTTACCGGAAATATCCCTGTCAAAAGATGCCTTACCGATTTGATCGCTGATTTTTTTAATTTTTGCCTTTTGAAATTGATAAGTTGGTCGAACATAGGCTCTCTTTTTAAGCTTTTTAATCTGTTTTCCGCCACTTTTCTTATCCACTTCGAGAATAACATAAAAAGCATCTCCCAACTTTTCGTATTTAAGACCGTGTGGTGTTAAAATCAAAGAAAGTCCGTTTTCCACCCCCTCAATAGCATCAAAATCTATTGCATCTACATTTTTACCTTCGACAATTTTACTTTCATACCCAAAATTCACCTGGTATCTTTGCTCAAAATACTTCAAACAACGCTCCAGGGTTTTCAGGTGCCGAGCCGAATTAATCCCATTTGGATTCTCTATTGGCTTATTGGTAGCCAAGTTCTGGCACTGTGCATTAAACTGAAAGATACAGAGTAATGCTATAACACCAGCTTTTGCATAGTTTTGTATTCGTTTTGTCATAATACTACTTTTAATTTTTTCATTTTAAAGGTTAAAATGGCGCGCCTTCAAGATTGTAAAAAGGAAAAATCCTTTATTAATTATTTTCCATTGGATCGGTTTTTCTGGGTTCCAATGAAATTTTATTATTCTTTTTTATGATGTTCAAATTGAATGATTTAGCCAGGGCCTGGAGTAAAATGCTTAAATCATCTGCCGGATAAACTGCCGTAAACTCCCGGTTCCACAGGGTAGGATCCCGTAATTCCACCTCCAAACCATAGTTATCCTCCAGTATTTCCATAATTTCGTTGAGGGGTGTATTGTTGAATTGCAGTTTATTATTTCTCCAGGATGTATATTTTTCGCTGTCAACCACTTTCTTGTTGATGCTGCTACTCCTGGAAATTTCCACAAATTCACCGGGATTCATGATTATATTCTTTACAGTATCCCTGGTTTTAATATTTAATTTGATTTTACCCGAGCTGAGTGTGACCTGGGTTTTATTTCTGCGGTTGTTCACATTAAATTTGGTGCCCAGTACTTCCACGTCGAGATTTCCGGAGTGAACCTGGAATTTTTGGTTGTTTTTGGTATGCACTACTGAGAAAAAAGCCTCCCCTTCTATCCAGACTTCCCGTGTGTCTATTTTCTCCCAATCCTCCAAAAATTTTATTCTGGTGTTGGCATTAAGGGTAACAATCGAATTATCGGGTAAAACAATCTTTTTAGTTTCTCCAAATTCAGTTCTGTATTCAATATATGGGTGATAATAGGCGAGGTAATAATACGACACCAGGATAAACAAAAGGCTGGCTGCAATTCCAGCCACTTTTTGCCAAATTGGCCGGACAGTCTTTCCGGTTGGCAAAGATCCTGACTGATTGATGGGGATGACCTTTAAGTTTCCGCGATTCAATGATTCTCTTTCATCCTGCTCAATGGTATTATCAATACTTTCCCATACTTCGGTCATTTCATCATTAAAATCCGGTGCTTCCTCCTGATTCAAAGCAAGTATAATTGATCTGGCCTCTTCTATTTCCTTCCTTTTCTCCGGATTCCTTCGCGCCCAGTCCTCCCAAAAGGAATTGGTAATTTCATCAGACCTCAGCACCCACTTTTGGAAAGGCTCATACATCACAAAATCCTTGACCGAAAAATTTGTTAAATCCATTTTTTTGATAATTAAAATTTAATTCTACATTGCTCTTTATATAAAGAGACCGGGGTTTGGCATTTCCACTTGAAAAAATTTATTTTTTTTAAAAAATTGTCAGTGGATTTCTTAAAAAGATGTCTCTATATAAATAGTAAAGGGGCCTTTAAAAGCACCGTGTTTAAATACCTTACTGTATTTGGTCTGCCCTGGCAAGTTACAGCAGACGTTGGGAGCATGTCTGTTAATGACAACTGCAACAAATAAATTCTATACCTATGAAAACAAATCTGTCCGGAGCAAATGCTAAAAAGATCAGCCGGCGGCAATTTGTGTTGGATTCAGCGGCGCTTTCAGGGTTTACCGTAGTGGGCCTACCCAATTTTACCAGGATAAAGGAATCGATTAATATCAAAAAAATGACCTTAAAATCAATTACTCTAACAAAAGGAGAATCTACCTTTGAAAGAGAACCGCTCATCCACTCTTATGGCTTCAAGGGTGGTTATATTACCCGTTTATGGCAGGTAGCTACATTGCTGAAAAGTGAAAATGGTTTTCAGGGCGTAGGCCTGGGAATCCAGAGTCCACTCTGGTCTGACGCCAGGGTAGCGGCTTCCCGGTCAGAAAGCGGTGGCAATTCATTGATGTATGATCTCACGGAAAAGGCGCTGTCGCTAACAAATGGAATGTCCTTTGCGTCTCCAATTGACTTGCTGGATAATATTCTCGAACCCGTCTATGAATATGGAAAAAAAATCACTGAAAATCCCGACCTGAGAAAAACCTTTGCACTTAATGCGCTTGTTTCTGTGGACAATGCCGCCTGGTTATTATACGCCCGGGAAAATAACATCACTTCTTTCGACGAGCTTGTGCCTGAAATTTATAAAGAGGGTCTTTCGCACAAACATCGTCAGGTAGCCAGTATTCCTTCCATATCCTACTCTACTGCCATGGAAGAGGTAAAAAAAATTACCGGGGAAGGGTATTTTTTCCTGAAAATAAAAATCGGATCGCCTGGCTCCCAGCAGGAAATGCTGCAAAATGATATGGAACGCCTGACTCAAATTCATAAAACAATTGGCAACACGCGTACACCTCATACAAAGGACGGGAAGTTGCCTTATTATTTGGATGCCAACGGTAGATATGAGTCCAAGGAGTCTTTCCTAAAACTTCTGAGCCACGCAAAAAAAATTGGGGCTTATGAACAAATCGTTGTTGTAGAGGAGCCCTTTCCGGAGATTTGGGAAGGGGATGTGAGCGACATACCGGTGAGAATAGCAGCCGATGAAAGCGCTCATACGGATCAGGACGCTTTAAAAAGAATACAAATGGGATATAAAGCCCTTGCATTAAAGCCTGTGGCCAAAACTTTAAGCATGACCATGAAAATCGCACAGCTCGCTCATGAAAAAGGGATTCCATGCTTATGTGCTGACCTGACAGTCAATCCAACATTGGTGGATTGGAACAAATCGGTCGCAGCGAGATTAGCGCCCTTGCCTGGTTTGAGTATGGGACTGTTGGAAACCAATGGGCACCAAAACTACAAAAACTGGGATAAAATGCTCAGTTACCATCCGAAGGCCGGCGCCTCATGGATCAAATCGCAAAAGGGTATGTTTGAACTGGATGATACTTTTTACAAAGAAAGTGCCGGTATACTTCAGGCCTCTGCTCACTATGAAAACCTTTTTAAACACCCATAGCAAATGAAAGCCCCAATTTGCTAAGTCCGGGAATTAAAAATGGTTTTGAAACACTGTCAGATAGGAGAAATTCACCTGCCATTACCATGAAAACCCTCATATTAACTTTATTATTTCTAGCATTGGCCATGGCGTCACAAGGACAGCAAAAGTCACAATGGTGGGATACCATTCCGCAGGCCGAATTTCAACGCATAAGACCGGAGTATACCGATGCTTTTCTCAATAATCCGCATAAAGGAACCTCCACCTTTCAACGATTTGAGGGCGATTCATTATATCCGGATATGCGTTGGGATGATAGTAAAGGTCCCATTACCTTTGCACCACCGGCATTTCCCCTGCAAAATGAAAAATATCCGCCAACACGTATTGCTTATTGCCGTTGGCTCTGGATGATATTGGAGCCGGAGCAAGGAAAGATAAGGTACGATATTATTGATAAAGCCTTAAAAGCCGCTGCTGAGCGAGGTCAAACACTTCGTATACGCACCCAACCATATATTAATGAGATGCTGCCGGAATGGTACTGGAAAACCGGAGCTAAATTCGATGAAGCGTATTTCCGGGAAAATGACATGAAAGTTCCTGATCACAATGATCCATTATACATAAAACACTGGGGAAATCACATCAAAGCGCTTGGCGCCAGGTATGACGGACATCCTAACCTGGAAAGTTTTGACCTGGCTTACGGAGGTAATTGGGGAGAAGGTGGTGGCAATGCTACCCCTGAGACTGCCGCACAGCTGATGGAAATTTATATGGATGCTTTTCAAAAAACACAATTACTGGCTATGATGGATACTGATGGCGGGGAATACGTAGCGAAAAAGACAGATGGCACACCTATTGGCTGGAGGGTGGATTGTTTTGGCGACCTTCGGAGACACAAGGGGGTTGCTCCTCCTGAGCTTGGTCTTAACTGGAATCATATGCAGGATTTTTATCCGTTTCAAATCGTAGAAAGGGGATTTACCGAACACTGGAAAGAGGCGCCGGTGGTTATGGAAACCTGCGGCACGGTAGCTTATTGGTTTGAGCAAGGCTTTGACCTGGATCGGATCATCGAAGACGGGTATAAATATCATATCACTTCGTTCATGCCAAAGTCAGTATATATACCTGATGAATGGATGGAAAAGATCATGGACTTTAATAAAAAGATGGGTTATCGTTTTTTTATACATAACATGTTATTACCCATACGCGCCAGGACCAACGAGGCGTTTGACATCAGAATGGTTATTGACAATCGTGGCGTAGCGCCTATTTACAAAAACTATCAATTTGCCTTAAAATTTTCACAGGGCAAGAAAGCCTATATCCTACCTTTCCGGCAAGACATTACCAAATGGCTTCCCGGTTACAATCCGTTTGTAGAAAAATTAATTTTGCCTGCTGAGCTACAACCCGGAGAAGTCAATATTTCCTGCGCCATTATCAATGAACAACAAGAAGCTGTAGTAAAATTGGCCATTAAGGCCATGGATGAAAATCACTGGCATCCCTTGGGGGTTATGGAGGTTGTAAAGTAAATCTTACCAGGCCTGAAATGGATAGTTGATAGGGAAAATTGACCAACAATCAACAGTTTTTAATAATCAATTAAAAAGAGTACTCCCGGTAATTGCTTTGAACGTTGTTCCCAAAACATTATTTTCAACTCAAGCGGGTAGGCCCGCCAAAATTCCGGGCCGGCGGTGGCAGGTGGGCGGAAGGTTAATTTTGGCTTGATTTTTCTTTGCTTCGTTTCTTTTCATCAAGGAAAAGAAATGAAGGCTAAGCTGTGCGCGAAGCTCACAGTATATTATGCGGGGAAAATCTCATCTCCCAGGAGATTTAAATGAGCCCAGGCTTAGAACCGCGAAAATACATTTACATTTATTTTTATCAGGCTTGCTTTAGGGGCTTTTTACAGGAAAAATTTAAGAGATTGCCTCAAAAAATGCCTAATGCTAATCCGAACTATAAGCAAGCACTGGTGTGATAATATCTTCCACCGCACTTTTATCCCCTTGGGCCGGACCATGCCACACACCACCTCCAAACGTGACAATGAATATTTTTTCGGGATCTCTTGGATCGGGATCTACCCGTTTGCCCCACTTGAAATTGTACCCCCTTATTCTTTGCCAGGTATTGCCCCTGTCTTCAGAGCGATAGGCCGATGCATTAAATCCGCAGGCATAGTACACATTATTGCGCCGATCAATAGTTATATCGTGTATGTGTTGATCTGCTTCCATTACCTGGGTCCAATTCGCCCCGTTATCTTCAGAAAGATAAATGCCTCCGCCGGTATCAGGTGAAAACCGGCCGCTAACAGGTCTCCCCCAGGCTGATAAAACAAGTCTTTCAGGATTGTGAGGATCCACCGCCAGGCTGGTTGGTCCGTTAGTTCCGTGGGGGAGTATCACCCTGGTCCATGATGCCGCACCATCACTTGAATGATATAATGCGCCATCGCCATCATTGCCGATACTCCCATCTTCAGAGCGCCTGGATACGATCAGAAACAGGTCGCCGTCGCTTTCTCTTCTTATGATTCTCCAGGCAAATGGCTTGTCGCCTTCAATACCGGTATTTTTTTGCTCCCAGGTCTTGCCACCGTCGGTAGATTTATAAACGCCCTTGCCAAATGCACAGGCATACAAAGTTCTGGTGGCAGGGCTACTTTCAGGATCTATTAATAAATGGGTAACGGCTGCCTCACCAATATCTTCGCTGGTTGGTTGCCAGGTTTTGCCACCGTCTTCACTAACTAAAACGCCGCCCTCAAAGCTGTCTGCCGGTCTGTTTCTCCACATCTTTGGCCTTGGTAAATCATGATTACGACTCATTGCCGCCCACAATTTATTTTTCACTACCGGGTCAAAGGAGAGCCAGTAGGTGCTGTTGACCCAATTCCGGGGTACACCATTGTGATGTGTCGCGCTCTTCCAGCTTTTTGCCCCATCCGTACTTTCCAGTAAACCTGTATCTGTATTAGCCATGAGCACGTGATTTTTGTCGAACGGGTCAAAGGCCATCATATATCCTGTAGTTACCTGTAAGCCGGCAGAGATCCAGCCTGCCCCGGCTTTCTTTTTGGTGTATACCTGTTGCCAGGTTTTACCCCCATCCACCGTCTTGATAGTCCTCCCAAAATCAGTGGCATAACATATGTCGGGATTGTCGGCGCCTACACCCATAGCAAATGGGTTTTCACCCCATCCGGGCCCAAAACGTTGATTGATCCAGCCATCTTTCATATTTGTCGGAGGTCTCTCTGCAAGCTTATCCGGACTTTGCCTAATGTTATCTTTCCAAACCAGTTGCCAGGTTTTTGCATAATCTTCACTTTTAGCAACACCTATGTAAACCGTGTCTTCGTGCACCTTCAGGCCGGCATATGAAATATAAACAACTCCCGGATTTCGCGCAGCCGTGGCAATACTTCTCCATTCAGGCAACGCAGATCCCTGCGCCGACATGGCCACTAAGCCCTCCTGCCTGTTTTCCCAGGTTTTTCCACCATTTATTGAAAAGTAGATGCCTGACTTATCGCCCTTGCGATCAAAATATGATTTTCCGGAAATGGCATAAAGTACCAGTTTTCCACGTTGCGGATCATATCCGCCGGTAAATTGTGTCAGGTTCTTAACCCCGGCAGGCGCCTTATTTACTTGCCAGGTTTCATTTTCTCTCACTGTAATTGTCTGTTTACCAGTAATATAAATTGTCCGGCTTTCCAGCGGAGAGGAAGGATCCACAAAAATATCTTTGGCGCCGTCTTTCAATATACTTTCCCTTGTCCAGTGAACTCCTCCATTGTGTGAAGTATAAAATGCAAGTGTATCATCAATCATAATGGCGGCATAGAGTTCCTGAGAATCATCGGGGTCCACTGCCAGCGCCAATACTTTTCTCAGCGTGCTGTCGCGGGTTACAATCATCTCATTGGCATGATCTCCTTTGGAAATTATCCCTGTAATCTCAGAAGACGGTGGGTACAAAACATCCCAGGTATCGCCGCCATCAACACTTTTGAACAATGCTGAAGAATTAGCATATACCACTTTCGGATCCTTCGGATCAAATACGTAAAAATGAATGCGACCTCTTAAATTAAACATTCTCCAGGATGTCCCCCCATTTTTGGTAGCAAACGAACCGGTCATATCACAGCTCACAAAAGCCTGATCAGGATTGTGCGGACTAACCGTCGGGGAAAACATGGCGCCTCCTCCCCCGGGTCCGGTAAAATCCCAGGTGTCATTCCGTCCATTAAAATTCACATGCTGTGCTTTTGCTTCGTTACTACCAAGTTTTCCTTCAGAATTATGGCAGGAGAAAAATAATCCGCAGCAGCAAAGACTCAGCGTCAATGCATTAAAGATCATGGTAACTTGCCACGTTTGCCAAATTTTAGCTATCCATTTCATTTGAATGATCGGTATTACTAGTTGTTAATAATCTAAAATTGTTTAATACGCTTCCGCCAGTGGCGTGCCGTGCCATACACTTGAACCAAACGTGGTAAGGAAAACTTTCTCCGGATCGTTTTGGTCTACAATAACCCGATGCCCCCAATGAAAATCATAGTCTTTCAACTTTTTCCAGGTCTTGCCATAGTCGTCACTGCGATAAGCCGCTTTGTTGAAAGTGTTGCAATAAATTCGGCCTTCATGATGGCCATCTATCGTTACATCGTATACATATTGATCCTCATCAAAAATCTGTCTCCAGCTTTCCCCTCCATCCTCCGACATAAAAACCCCTCCGTCAAAATCCAGTATTTCATTACCGCCGGTGACTTTTGTAACGGCACTGCCCACCAGATCACTTAAGGTAACATCCGACCAGCAGGCCAGGTAAATCCTGTCGGGATCCCTGGGATCAACATCCAGCCCATTGGGAAATAGCGCTTTGTCGCTTACTTTGAGTTTTGTCCAGGTTTCGGCCCCATCGATTGATTTGTAAACACCTCCAAAATTTACTTCTCTGCCTTTTTCACCATTAATGTGTGCAGGCGTTGCACTTACCACAAGAAAGAGGGTGCCATCTTCCTGGATAGTCAACTCAAAAGCACCGGTGCTTTCCTTGATACCGCTGTTTTTCATGGTCCAGGTTTTACCATCATTTGTTGATTTGAAGACCCCTTTATTATAAACACTTACATATAAAGTCCGATTGTTGGGTTCGGAATCAGGGTCCAACACAATAGAAGTTGACGGGGCATTTTCCCCCATACCCTCATTACTCTCCTGCCAGGTCTTGCCACCATCCGTAGAAATACAAACACCTCCCCTGCCATATTCCTTCCATTTCGGATTCCGGGTCATTTTACCTCTTGGAAAGTCATGCAGGTTTGACCAGACAGACCATAGCTTGTCCTTTACCTCCGGGTCAAAAACCAGCCAGTAGCAGGTGTTACGCCAGCCGGCGGGAACCCCGTCGGTAGATCTTATCCAACTCTTACCGCCGTCAAATGAATGATGATAGCCTATATCCGTATAGCTTATGGCCAGGTGATTTTTATCGAAAGGATCCTGGTGAACACCATAAGTGGTTGTCACGTCCATTCCGCGGCTAACAAAGCTACCTTCCGGCTGTGCCTCGCTATAGACCTCTTTCCAGGTTTTGCCGCCATCAATCGTTTTCATCGCACGGTACCAGTCGGTGACAATGGCTACCTGGCCATCCTGTGGCGCTACACCCACATCAATGAGCCTGATATACTCCCCGCCAAAGGCCTCTTCCACCCAGGAATCACTTAAATTGGCCGTTCCCATACCATCTCTGACACCGTATTTACCGGAACCTCCACCACCTTTCCACACCCATTCCCAGGTTTCTCCCGCATCACCTGTTTTCAGGGCACCATACCAGTGAGCTGAATCCCCATCCTCTTTTTTTTCTACGTATCGGTTACACACTATGTAAGCATGGCTGGCATCATATTCTGAGGAGGCGAGCCTGGAGAAACTTGGCTTGATATTAAACTCCCTGTTATTTAAGAGAGGGTCAGACACAGACTCCCACTTTTTTCCAAGATCCCTGGAGATCCAAACCTGGCTGTAATTGAATTCTGGCCTATCCTCTTGATCGGGAATATTTTGTAAAGCATAGAGAATTATCTTTTCACCATTAGCTGCCATACCCCCCGTAAATGAATAGGCAGGTATCATCTCCGCTGGTAGCGACCTTTTTATAACTTTTTTGGTTGCTTTATTAAAAATGCCGATTTCATGAGAGGTGAAGATATAAACCTCCTCTTTTAAACTAACCTTATTGGTATAAATGAAATCAACCGGATAATCCAAATCCAGGACAGACCATGAAATGGCACCGTCTGTTGTATAAAAAAAGGATGATCCTATACTGAAGTACACCCATTTACCATCCAGGGGATCTACCCGAATATTACGCACTCGTTTCGAACCTTTTATGTTGTTGTATAAAGAACCTTCAGATGTTTCTATCTTATAATCAGCGTGATCCCCGCGATATATTTCAGCCTTCACCTCCTCTTCCTTCGGGAAAATTCGCGTCCAGGTTTTGCCACCGTCGGTAGATTTGTGCAAAGCTGATGATCCTATATACAGGGTGCCCGGGTCTGAGGGATCAAATGCAAAGCCGGCTGCTCCGTTGGAAAAATTGATTTGGCGATAAGACTCCCCCCCGTTGTCTGTCAAATAAGTTCCGGTCATATCACAGCGGACCAGATATTTTTCGGGGGTTTCATAAGAAAATGTAGGAATAAAAGTGGATCCGCCTCCGCCTGGTCCGATTTTCTTCCAGCCGGAAACGACATCCACTTTTTGCTGCTCACTGGTGTCACTATAAAAATGGCAGCCTTTAAAAAAAACAAGTAAAAAAAATAGAAAAAGGACGCTTAGAGATCTCAAGATGGTGGGATTTATTGCTGTCATACATAAAGTTTTAAGTATTGCCAATTATTTTAGGTGCCAGGTAATTTATATCCGGCCCCTTCATTTATAAGAGGCAAGGGTTTGGTATTTCTCACAAAAAAAAATAACATTTTACCAGGGTTGATATTCAGTACACATTGTTAAAACCCCTGGGCAAGGCTTTGTGCAGGTTAATCAAGGATGATAGAAGCCAGCGGATGCCAACCTTCAGCGTCTATGTCTCTGATGGCAAATTTTATTACCGGATTGTTTTTCACATCTACAATGGCACATGATATTTTGACTGTTCCTTTTTGAAAAGTACCAGGCACTTTGATTACGTCGGTAAACTGTGTGTAAAAGGGCATCCAGGTGGTAATATCCTGATCGGAGTGGTAAATGTATTCCTGCTCACCCTGTGTTAATCTGATGGCAAAAATATATTTTTTGTAAATTGGCGCCACGCCCTCATTATCTATTATCGTACTTATCCTGATTTCCTTGCCGCGAGTGGCGCTCTTAGGCATGGTCATGTTATGGATATAAAAACGATAACCTATTTTTTTGTTAAAATCCATAATCTTTTCCATCCACATCTCAGGGATCTTTACAGATTTTGGCATAAATACCGAAGCGTGAAAACGAAGCCCTGTTTCAAGAATTTTATCAATGTCGTATCCCGCTTCGTACCAGGAGGCGACCGATCCACAGGTTTCTAAAATAACCGGGGCATTTTGCCATTTTTCCTTAAGTCCGTCCAACTCGAAGAGTGTAGGGTAAGCAACATACATATGATTCCAATTATTTTGTGTGCTATCTCGTTTTCGCCAGCCATGTTTACTGAAATCGCCAAAGCAATCAGCTCTCCAACCGACCACGCGATCTGTTTGTTCAGAAGCGTATTCAGCCCCCGGTGATCCCGCCATCAGAATAAGGGTGGTGGATGGAAAGGCCTCGTAATAAATGTCCACCAGTCTCCTCGCTGTTTCATAAGAAGCGTTTCCTCCCATTTCACCCCAATCACCGCCATAAGCCAAATCTACACTTTCAAGATTGGGATGCCCATCAAGCCGTTCTCCTATTGCTTTGATAAATGCCCCCCAGTGCCAGATATAGCGCGGGTCATTATGATCAGGTGTAGCATACCCATACCAATCTTTAAAGGCCTGATCAACCCTTGCGCCGGTATTCCAATACCAGTCAGGGGTGTTTCCCGCTGTAAAAGGTTGAAATCGTACCTGTAGGGTCTGTTGCCTTTCAGCAGCAGCTTTTAATGCATTTTCTATTATTTCAAAATGGATTTTGCCCTTTTCAGGTTCCAGATCCGACCACTTCCATCGGATATAGGCAATCCTGGTAGGAGGATAATGACTGATATTCTTCAATTTTTCCGGAGGCTTATCGAAGGTGAGCGGCGCTGTACCATCATCCCATCTCAATCCCGGATATAGCGCTTCACCGGCCAATCGCTGAAAAGAAGTGGTCCCTTTATGAGGGTTATTAAGGTATTCATCCAGGTAGGGTGGCCTGATGTATTGCACCATTTCATGAGGATCAAAATTATGCAGATGTGGATCAAAATAACTAATGGAATCGCGACCCTGCGCAAAGATATTTGATAAGAAACACAGTGAAAGAACAATCGATAATACCGTTTTCATGATTTACAATGCTTATTTATGTTTAGGGATCTCTTTCAAAATAAAAAATAACCAAAACCTTTCGTTTAATTTCTATATTTCAAAAAATGTATAAAAATACTTAATTCGAAATGAATCATAATATTAAATATTTTTTTCATAATATTACGAAACTATAATAATAAATATTTAACCAATATACTTTCGAAAAACTTGGAGATTTCGTTTATTAGAGATCTAATCAATAAAAATGGATCAAACAGGCAGAAAAAATATCGGGAATGCCAAGCAAACCCCAACCGTTGCTTTGGCTATAAAACGATCATATTATATAATCATGATGATGTTGGTGGTCATTTTCAGCATGCAATGTGACCGGATCAACACATCAGCAGCCAATATAACTGACGCTACTTACAGCTCCTGGAAAGCTTATCGCGGCGATGACGGAATCAATGCCTATTCCGGACTTACCCAGATCAATAAAAAAAATGTAGGGGAATTGACCGTGGCGTGGATGTATCGCACCGGCGATAATCTTACCAACTCTACCATTGAATGTAACCCGTTAATTATCGATGGTATACTTTATGGGACTTCCCCCAAATTAAAGGTTTTTGCCCTCGATGCGGCGACAGGTAAGGAACTATGGGTATTTGATCCATTTGACAAAGATAGCGGGGAGGGGGGTATCAACCGTGGGTTAACTTATTGGGAAAGCGGGGATGATCGGCTGATTTTCTTTTCTGCTTCCCATCGCCTGATCGCTTTGGACGCCAATACCGGAAAGCTTATCCGGAATTTTGGTGAGAATGGTTATGTGGATCTTCGCAAAGGTTTGGGAAAAGACAACGACATTGAGCGTTTTTCAATCAAGAATACCTCGCCAGGTGTTGTGTATCAGGATTTAATCATTGTAGGCTCTTCCATTAAAGAATACTATGATAACCCTCCCGGGCACATACGGGCATACGACGTAAAGACCGGCGAAATGCGATGGATCTTTCATACCATACCCGGGCCTGGAGAATTTGGATACAACACCTGGCCTCCCGAAAGTTATAAAACAGCCGGCGGTTGTAATGCCTGGTCAGGACTTAGCATTGACCGGGAGCGCGGAATGGTATTTGCTGCCACCGGCGCTCCTACCTTTGATTTTCACGGAGGAGACAGGAAAGGTAAAAACCTGTTCGGCAACTCCGTTATTGCGCTGGATGCATCCACAGGCAAGTATGTGTGGCATTACCAGGTATCTCATCACGATCTCTGGGACTATGATCTGCCATCTCCCCCAAATCTGATAACGGTAAAACATGGAGGGCAATCCATTGACGCGGTGGCGCAACTAACCAAGCAGGGTTGGATATTTGTTTTGGACAGAGAAACAGGAAAACCACTTTTTCCAGTGGATGAAAGACCTGTTGCCCAATCAGCCATGCCCACAGAGCAAACCTGGCCGACACAACCTTTTCCCAGCAAACCGCCGGCCTTGTCCAGGCAAAAATTTGATGAAAGTGTCGTTACGGACATTTCTCCCGAATCCCGCGAATATGTGTTGGAGGAGATCAGAAAATATACCTGGGGAAATATTTATACCCCTCCCAGCCTCAAGGGAATTATCCAGCTTCCGGGCTTCAGAGGAGGAGCCGAGTGGAGCGGAGGGGCCTTTGACCTGGAAAGCGGTATCATGTATGTGGGAGCGAACGACATTCCCAATATTGTACGGTTGGTGGAAGTAGGTAAAGAAACGCTGGCTAATCTACCAATAAAGGAAGCGGGATCCCGGATATATCAACGCAACTGTGCCAGCTGTCATGGTGAAGATCAGGGCGGAAATGATCCCTTTCCTTCTCTGCTGGAAATTCAGTCCAGGATGCCACCGGCCGATGCTTTGAAGCTGTTAGAAAAAGGCAGGGGCCAAATGCCGTCTTTTGTGCACTTGCCAAAAGCGTATAAGGAGGCGGTTATCGCCTTTCTTTTTAACCTGGAAAAACCCAAAATATCTGGATTTTCAAATGAATCCAATAACGTTTTAGCGCTTCAAAAAAAAGCAGAAGATACCGTAAAACGATACAAGATCAAGGGTTATACACAATTAAGGGATCAATTCGGATATCCAGGAATAAAACCACCGTGGGGCACGCTCAATGCCGTGGATCTCAACTCGGGAGAATTAGTCTGGAAAATACCACTGGGAGGTTTCCCGGAATTAACAGATAAAGGACACCCCAACACCGGCACTCAATTATTTGGCGGAGCGATTGTAACCAAAGGAGGATTGGTCTTTATAGGGGCATCAAAAGATGAGAAGTTCCGCGCCTTTAATAAAGAGACAGGCGATATGCTTTGGGAATATCAGTTACCTGCCGGAGGGTACGCGACACCGGCTACCTATGAAGTGGAGGGAAAACAATATATCGTAATCGCAGCAGGTGGTGGTGGATTTCAAGGCACAAAGTCTGGTGATTACTACATAGCTTTTGCTTTACCATTTTGACAGGTAAAATTTTATCGTTGGTACGGTGGGATAAATTAATTGAAAGGTTTTGAAAAGATTGAGCAATGCTTAAATACGCATCTTCTCTGTTTTCCTGATCTCTTCGTGCAGCATATCAATGGCTTTCGAAATAAGATTATAAATCGAATTAATGTTAATCGCCATGGTCTCAGCTATTTCCTTATAACTGAGATTTAAATAAAACTTTAAATAAACAGCTTCTTTTTGTCTCCTTGTCAGCGTATTCAAGGCCCGGTTGACATCGGTTTTACGTTCCTGTTTTATCTGTTCTTCTATTATTTGTTCCTCCCGGCAATATACCACCTCCAGGGGCCGGCCCGTTTCAGATTCCTGCTGCTTTAAATGAAACTTATTTATATGTCGGACAAGCTTTCTTCGAATAGCCTTTAGCAGATAGGCCTTCACGGAGTTGGGTTCAGTCAAATTGGCCCTGCATTTCCACATTTCCACAAAAAGATCATGTATACAGTCTTTTGCCAGGTCGGTATCATGATAGATCTTAAGACTGTATTGGAGTAACATCTTAAAATACCGTTGATATAGGGTAGCATAGGCCTGCTTGTCACCACTTTTAAATGCATTCCAAATTATCTCATCTTTTTTTGAATCACCAAATGAAGTTTCTCTTATTTTAAGCATGGCGCATGCATTCTTGTTAAAATAATTTATTAGTCATTATCTATCAAAAAAAACAAATCCATGGCTGCCGATATATTCGGGATCATTATCTGATTTTTCGTCAACTATATTTCATTAAATAAGTATATATTGCTACACAATTATTGAAACATAGTTATTTTCGATTCATTTCGAAATAAATATAAATAATAATAATATCAATATCAATAAGGTTTTAAAATTTTTTAGAGCCAAAACAGAAGATAACGAAATATATTTGTTAATTTTATCGAAACTTTCTAATAGAATTCCTATAGAAAATGCAAGCATCTGACAAAAAAACTACTGTAGAACGCAGATCCCTCATTTTGAAGACGCTGGATTCAAAAGGGCAAGTGAGTGTCAACGAATTGAGTAACACTTTTGGTGTCAGTGAAGTGACTATTCGAAATGATCTATCACAGCTGGAAGAAAAGAATATGCTCTTGCGGGCAAGAGGGGGCGCCATCAAACTGGAAAATGTAGGTTTTGATTTTGAGCTTTCAGACAAGGACAAAATTCACCTGAAGGAAAAGCAGAAGATTGGCCAAAAAGCATCGGCGCTTGTCCATGAAGGAGACACTATTATCATCGATTCCGGCACTACCTCCATGGAACTCGCCAGAAACCTAAGCCACATTAATGACCTAACGGTTATTACCAATGCTTTAAACATCGCTACCCAACTGGCCAAAAATAAAAATATCAACACGATCATTCCAGGAGGTTTTTTGAGGAAGCAGTCCTTATCTTTAATAGGTGCTCCGGCTGAAAGAGGTTTCAAAAACTATTATTGTGATAAGCTTTTTTTGGGGGTAGACGGATTAGATATTGATTTTGGCTTGTCAACTCCCAATGTTGAAGAAGCTCACTTGAATCAAACCATGATCGAAATTTCCAAACAAATTATTTTATTGGCCGATTCGAGCAAATTCCTGAGAAGAAGCCTGGCATTTATTTGCCCGGTGTCCGACATTGACATTCTGATCACCGATAATGGTATCGGTCCGGATACAAAAAGAAAGCTCGAGCATGCCGGGGTAGAAGTAATAATCGCCTGATGGCATAGATTTCACAGATGATCGATTATGCCAAAATTCATATCTACCGGCAAACCTATCAAATAACCGTAATATTAAATTAACCTTCAATGACTATGACTCCCTTTAGCCGTCGAAATTTCATTAAAAGCTCAGCGTTGGGCACGTTGGGTGCCGGATTTATCAGCGCTGACGGCCTATCCGGTTCATTTAGACAAAAGAGGGAAGCAAAAATTGGCATCATCGGCCTGGATACTTCCCACAGCCCGGCTTTTGCGAAATACATCAACGGCAAGGAGAACGGCTTCCGGGTAACGACGGCCTACACCGACGTCAGCAAGGATCTCCCGGCCAGCTTCAATCGTGTCGAAAAATTCAAGGCGCAAATCAAAGACATGGGCATAAACATAGTCGGTTCCATAGAAGAGATGCTGGAATCGGTAGATTTCGTCCTTCTGGAAACAGTCGATGGGCGTCGTCATCTGGAACAAGCCAAAAAGGTTTTTAAATCCGGAAAGCGGGTATTCATTGATAAACCTGTGGCCGGATCCCTCCGGGATGCTGTCGCCATTTTTAATCTTGCTAAAAAACATAATATTCCTACCTTTTCCAGTTCCGGCACTCGCTTTATGAGCGAGGTGCAGGCAGTAAGGAATGGTAAGATCGGCGAGGTCATGGGTGCAGATTCTTATGGTCCCCTGAAACTCGAACCTACCCATCCCGACCTCTTCTGGTATGGTATTCACGGGGTAGAAATATTATTTACGGTCATGGGAACCGGCTGCCAACGGGTTAGAAGAGTCGTCACTGAGCGCTACGAGCAAGTGACTGGTGATTGGGGCAATGGCCGCATTGGCACTTTTCGCGGGATTAAAAAAGGGAAACAAGCTTATGGGGGGCAGGCATTTGGATCGGATGGGGTCAGCTATTTAGGTGGATGGGAAAGTTATGATGCTATGATTGATGTGATACTGCACTATTTTACAACCGGCGAAGTGCCTGTAAGCCCTGGTGAAACACTCGAAATATATGCTTTTATGGAAGCAGCGCATGAAAGTTTCCGTCAAAATGGGGCATGGATTAATCTGGCATCAGTGTTAGAAAAAGCGCGGTATCAGGGATAGAGGATTGTAGTACTAACTATAATCCTTTAACCGGCAATTCCGGCGATAATCTAGGGCTGTCCAAAATTATATGGATTTCTTTTGTTGTAAAGCCCAAGGTAAATCATTAATTCGTCATTCTTAATTCTGGTCGAGGAAAAATACTTATCCTGGTTGATAAGCGTTTTAAGCATCTTTGATGCCCCGTCAACACTGTAGGTTTTGCCATTGCCTAAATAGAGTACGTATTCCGGAACATTGGGCCCGACGGAGATTTCATAAACATTAAGACTCATTCCCGGAACAAATACGTGGGTAAAAGCCTCTACCTTTTTGGCATTCTTGTAGAAAGACCTGTTATAGGTTTGAAGAAAATAGTTACAAAAATAGCCCACCCGGTGAATCCGGTAAAAGTTGGATACCGGGTAGTGGTTCTTTTTATTTTTGATTGATTTGTGATTAATGAACATAACTCCGTCCAAACAAATGAATAAAACTTTGTAGGATGAAATAGAATTATCTTCTTCTCCGGAGCCATATTTTATCCGCTTCATTCGAATGACGGCGCCATTTCCAATATGCCCCAGTTCGTTTTTATCCAGTGGAATTGAAGGGTTATTGGTTTTAAATTCCTCCAAACTTAAATAAAGGCCATCTTTAAATTGAAACTGGTTGACAGTGTCATCTTTTTCCTGGCTTGCCAGTGCGGGAGATAAAAAAACGAATAACCAAAAAAATATGTAATGCCTAAAAATCGTCATTTAGCTGTTAAAATTCCAAAACTAACGTTTAGGCCTGGTTATTTGAGATAAACCTTATCTAAAGTATTACATGGGATTTGAAATCCGGGTTTTAGCTAAATGGTAATATCAACTATTTCCATTGTCTGAATGGCCCGTTTCATTTTGATCGGACAGTCTTTTATTTTCTGCTCTCAATTCATTAATTATCCTATAGGCCTTCAGTAATTCATCTTTCAGCTCGTCTAACTCCCTGGCAAGCTCTTCCTTTGTTTTCTGACTGTTATAAGGGCCTACAGGTTCCTGCATCAATTTTTTGAGTTCCGGAAAATCTTTTCTAAAGTCGTAAAATATCGCTTTGCCAATCTTCAGAATGATATCCCAATCCAACTTGTCGTGGTTAAATTTCCAATACAACGTGCGAACCGGAACATTGATCTTTTCCGCCACCCGGACCATTGGTATCATGCTTTCATCGATCCTTTGCCTTACTATTTCTGACTTTGTACTCATCCGCGCAAAATAAATTGTGCTATCCGGTAATTATTAACCAAAATAAATGTAAATATTTTGCAAAATTTACTAGTAATTGCGCAATAATTAAGCAATATTTGCTAAACCTTGCTTAATTGAATAGGGTTACTGCCGAATCCATTTAAAAATAGCATAGAAATGAGCAAAGACAGAGAACCTTAGAACACCTGGAAGGAATAAGGCCTGGGAGCGTTCACCAGCTGCATCATAGGCAGCCAGGTGATACAAACGACCTAAACCAGGCCATGATGCCATCTGCGCTGATGGTTTCAAGTAAAGTAAAAGCTAACCTATATTTTTTCAACAACTATTACGTGTTGCAGATCAATTACCTGCTGTGAATGCAGGAACTCAGGGAAATAATTTTTAGATCTGATAAATAACCTTTTAACTCACAAAATATTATGTATTCAAATTTTACCCTATTACAACTATTAAAAGAAATGAATATGTCCTTAAATGCCAGCCAAATATCCAAATTGGGCATTGAAATTAGTAAATATGCCCGATCAAACCGCATCCGGTACACTAAAGTGAGGCAAGTTGAAAACGGCTATTCGGTCAAAGCAAATTTATATCCGTTTGAAAGTAAGTTCGCCATAAAAGGAGCTGTCAAAAAATATCTGGGAGTCGCGCCTAAGAGGCACAAAAGAGTTCGCTACCAAAAGGTGTAATTTCTGTATTTATCAACAAATAGCTTTGGACCAAAAAGAAATTTCATATAGTTAAAAGAAAATGGAACGATTGTTAATGAGCTGATTTTGCATTATATTTAAGCTTTCACTTTATCTTCTTTAAAGGTTTTAATTTAATCTTAAACTTGTTTGCCTGCCGAATTTAAGCCTTTACCTAAGCGCACCGGCTTTGTTCCGTCAGGTTAAAAATTACATTTTTCACTGATTTCTATCATTACTCATGTGTACGAGAGAATCTATAATTGATCCGGACCCAAAGTGCCTGGCAATTATAATTAATTGCTCATCTGAATGATTGGAAACTTCAAAAGTTAAAAGCATGACATATACGAACAAAAACCTGGGAAGGAGAAAATTTATAAAGCGCAGTGGTATGGCCTTGACAGTAGGTATAGCTGGTTCTGCTGCAGGCTTAGCCGTTTCACAAAAGGTAAGTGCCAATGACATCATTAATCTGGGGATTATTGGTACGGGTCAGAGAGGTACCGGTATTGCATCAGTATTAAAAAACCTGCCCGGCTATAAGTTAATGGCCTGTTGTGATATCCTTCCGGAAAGGCTTCAGAAGTGCCTGAGCCTGGCAGACAAAGGTGCAAAAGGTTATGATGATTACCGAAAACTGCTGGCTGATAAATCTTTGGATGCCGTAATTATTTCCACACCATTATCCTTACACTATCAAATGGCGCTGGCAGCCATTGAAAGTAACAAACATATCTATTGTGAGAAAACCATGGTATATGATTATCAACAGGCAAAGGAAATTCAGCGTAGTGTAAAAGATTACAAGCGCATATTTCAAGTTGGGCATCAGTACCGTAGTGCGCCAATGTATCATAAAATCAATGAAATTTTGTCTAAAGAGCGCATCGGTAAAGTCAATTACTTCAGGTGCCAGTATCACAGGAATAATAATTGGAGAAGGCCTGTCAACGACCCGGGAAATGAGAGGATAATCAATTGGAGAATGTACAAAGAGTTTTCCAAAGGGCTAACGGCTGAATTGAGCTCACATCAAATAGATATTGTCAATTGGATGACCGGACATGTTCCCAACAGAGTAACTGGTTTTGGCGGAATCGATTACTGGCAGGATGGAAGGGAAACATACGACAACATTAACCTGATTTACGAATATCCAAATGGGATAAAAGCCAACTTTACTTCCATACTCAGCAACGCCTACAACGGGTATATGATTACGATCCTTGGAGACAAGGGCACCATCGTTATTGGTCGCGATAAAGCGTGGATGTATCCCGAAGCGGTAGCTTCGGACAATCCTACAAATGAAATAGGTGTTGTGGACGGGGTTTCAGGTGCCACGATTAAGAACTGGACGCAAGGAAAGCCAATAGAAATACAATTTGAAGATGATGGATTGAGCCCTACAGTACATGCATTTATGGATTTTGCAAAGAGTATCCGGGAAAATAAAAAACCTGCTTCCAATGAACTAACAGGGAAAAATGCAGCCATCGCTGTGCACATGGGATGTGAGGCTATGGAAACCGGGCAGGTGATTAATTGGAAAGACAAGACATAATGCAATGGCTTAAAAGCATTTTCAAAGCAATTGATATTTTTCCAGTAACGCATTCAATTCCGGTATTGAAGGATTCTTTAAGTGCTCATCGCCTATTATTACAGTTGGGAACTTCAGCTTCCCCTGATAGAGTTTTTTTACATCCTCTGCAGCCTTCTGGTCTGTTTCGACATTGTAATCCTCGAATTCAATCCATTTGGACTGCAGGTAATTGCGCAAATTGGCTGACTTAGAACACCAACCGGTACCATACAGTTTTATTACGATTTTATTCATCCGTTCATAATTTATTTTTAAGGTCAGATAGAACCTCGTATATAATTATCATTCCCTTGCGCCTCCGCTATCACCTCCGCCTTTGGCTGATGAAGTAGCCCCCGGCGTACGCAGTCCGCAGAGCAGCTTTCTCCGGTCTCCTACCCTTCAGCTCCAGCGACACGCGATGAGTGTCTGTTACGTCACGCCCGGTTTCATCTGGTTATTTTTTTCTTTAAACGTAGTCGGGTAAAACCCGGCTGAATCTTCTCTGCATTAATGACGATGAAGGGCGTAACGCTCATCAAAAGAATACTAACTGCTAAGAAAATTTGATAGTTAATATCACTTATTAATTGATATTTAAGGCCGCTTTGAGCCAACACAAATGAAAATTCTCCAATCTGAGCAATAGAAAACCCGGCCGCTATAGCGGTTTTCCAGGATAATTTGAGTGTTTTGGCAGCAATAATCCCCGCAACTGCCTTAACGATCATGGTAAAAAAGAACCAAAACAGAATTAAATGAAAATGGGTGATAAACACTTTATAATCCAGCAACATCCCCATGGAAATGAAAAAGAAGCTGATAAATACGTACCTGAATGGCAGAAAACATGAAATAGCCAGTCTGTTATAGTCCGTTTCGGCAATAATAAGTCCGGCAATAAAAGCGCCAAGTGCCAGTGATAAACCCAGGCTGGAAGTAAGTAGCGCTACACCAACCACAATGAATATAGTGGCTATTAAAAATACTTCCTGGCTTTGAATCTTTCTGACTTGATGCAAAAAGCGCGGGATGACAAAACGGGCCAGAAGATAGGAAAATGCCCCCATCAAAATGAGCTTCCCTAAGAGTATTAGTAAGTCGTAAACAGGGCTGCCTCCCTCACCTGCTAAAATCGGTGTTAGCAACATCAACGGTACGATAATAATATCCTGAAAAAGCAACACAGCCAGGATAAACTTGCCATGAGATGTGTTGATCTTGTTATGATCCTGAAGTGTCTTGATGACGATGGCAGTGCTGCTAAGCGCGTAGAGAAAACCCCAAAAGAAACTTTCCTCCACGCCGGGACGTGTAATGAGCCAAATCAGTGTTGCGGTAATAAAAATAGTAGCCAATACCTGCACAGGTCCTCCCATTAATACATACCTTTTAATTTTTTTCAGATTGCTAAAAGAAAATTCCAGGCCAACAGTGAAAAGCAGCAGGATAACGCCAATTTCAGCATACATTTCTACGGTATGTGTATCTTTAAGGAGACCGGTAGTATTGGGACTTAAAATGATACCTGTAATCAGATAACCGATAATGTAAGGACTTTTTAAAAAATTACAGATCATAATGATCAGGATGGCAATACCAAAAATGATGAAGATATTGAGGAGTATATGTAAGTCCATAAGTCAGCTAAAGTTCATACAAATCTAAAATAAAATCGGGGCAAAAAAATAATGCCCATATTATGATTTTGTTTGCTCATCATATTAAAATCTATCATCAAAAAGTCGGGGCAGTCCTGAAAAAGGAATCTCAGCTGATTTATGCAAATCAAATTTTCACAGGTCAGTAGGGCTACAGTCAGTTACCATGGGCAAAGGGTAGCAATTACCTGTAAATTTTACGCAAAGAAACCCTGGCTTTATGGCCAGAGCTCCATGTGTTGATGATTACCTCCTGATTCTAAATCCGGCCAGGGAGTTCGGACTGTTTTAATGCGCGAATTGCGTATCAAGTGACCTTATGGTGATCCGGTTCAGTCATTCCAGTGTGCCTCGATAACCTGTTGCAGATGCGGGTAGTCCTCATCGGTCTCATTCAATTCTTCCCTCAATTCCGTCAATTGTGATTTCAACTCAACCACTATTTCCTGGTATTCAGGATCTTTGTAACAGTTTTTGGTCTCAAAGGGATCTTTAGTCAAATCGTAGAGCTCCCAGGCCGCGGGGGTAGGCTCAATGGAATATGATTTTGGAATCCATGACATGGACGGTTTGCCGGTTTCTCTCAAATCAAATGGCATACCATAATAAAAGATTAGCTTATAGTCATTTGTCCTTATGCCAAAATGAGCCGGCACATCGTGATGTGTAAGATGCATCCAATAACGATAGTAAGTGGCATCTCTCCAATTTCCTGGCGTTTTACCCGCTGTGGCAACAGCAAAACTTTTGCCTTGCATGTAGGTTGGCACTTCTCCACCTGCCAGTTCCAGCAGTGTGGGCGCAAAATCGGTATTGTTAATTAGCAGGTCACTTTTACTACCCGGTTGGATCATTTTAGGATAATGCATGATAAAAGGCATTCTCATTGACTCCTCGTACATCCAGCGCTTGTCCTGGTAGTCGTGTTCTCCTAACATCATCCCCTGATCGCTGGTATAGACTATAATGGTATTCTCCCACAATCCATTTTCCTTCAGATAGTCAAATAAACGCCCGAGGTTGTCATCAACGCCCTTTACACAGCGTAAATATCGTTTAAGATATTCCTGATAAGCCAGGTGGGTCCTTTCGCGGGCATCATCTGTAACCGTATCGAAACCATACATTTTCACATAATTCCGGTAGGTATGCCTATTGGATACCGAAGTTCCAATTTTATGCGCCAAACTATCGCCTTTACCTTTTGTTGCCTCGGAACCAAAATATGGCTGGTCATATAGGTTTTCCGGCTCGGGAATTTCTACGTCAGCCAGGTAATCTGTGTACCTGGGGGCAAATTCAAAATCGTCATGAGGTGCTTTAAAGTGATGCATCAAAAAGAAAGGTTTATCACCCTGCCGGTTTTTCAGCCATTCCAAACTTAAGTCGGTGATGACATCAGATGAATGGCCCTCGTATTTTACCAGGTTTTCCGGCCACTGCCCTTGTCCTATCTCACGAAATTCCGGGTCAAAATATTTACCCTGTACCGGCAAAACTTTGTAATAATCAAAAGCCCGGGGCTCTCTCTTGAGGTGCCATTTGCCAATCACAGCTGTTTCGTAACCGAGTTTTTTCATTTCGATCGGTAAATACTGCCGATCACCTGGCAATGGATCATCTAGCGTTTTGATGCCATTGGTTTGGCTGTACTGCCCTGTCAGGATATTTCCCCTGCTGGGGGTACAAATAGAATTGGTACAATAAACATTGGTAAATAACATGCCGCCCCCCGCTAACTGATCAAGAACCGGCGTTGGATTGATCGCTGCCAAACGACGCTTGTAAGCACCCAGGGCCTGAGAAGTATGGTCGTCAGCCATGATAAAGAGAATATTGGGTTTTGATTTTTTTCCAACATCATCGCAACCCCAGCAGGCAACCAATAACAGGCTAAGAAAAAGTGAGATAAAGTGTGAACGGTTTTGCTTCATTTTATAAAAAATTTACAGTATTACGTGACAAATATAATTTTAGGGGTGAACCGTAATGAATAGCCTAAGCTATCAAATTTGGCAGTGTCAAAATAAGACAAATGATTTTTTATCTATGACGTATGAGTAATATACCTCTATATCCATGCCGGCTAGCTAATATCTCATTTTTCCAAAAATTTAAATTTAAAAAAAACCATGTGTCATGTATTTTGAAGCAGACCTGTTTATTCCTGATCTTTGGTAACATGGTATTCTTTTTTATAAGAAGCCGGCGAGCAATGCACAAATTTTTGAAATTGGCGATAAAAGTACGGGAGGCTTTCGTAACCACATTCATAGGCAATCCGGGTAACCTGGTAGTTTGTTTCTGCGAGCAATTTGCAGGCCAGATTCACTTTATACTCGTTTAGGAAGGTAAAAAAAGACTTGTTGAGCGTCTTCTTGAAAAACCGGCAAAACGCTTCCTCACTCATGGCCACCAGGGATGCCACTTCCCGTAATGTGATCTTTCTGCCATAGTTCTCCCGGACAAAATTGTAAACCTTATTGATCCTGTCATTCGCTTCCAGGTTCAGGTTAGCGATAAAATTATCTCCCGATAACAGCCTGTAATCACTGGAACCTGCCAGATGATTTAATATTTCCAGTAAAAAAATCAACCGGTTAAAGGGCGATTCTTTCAGGATGGCAAATAACATCTCTTCTACCTCTGCAGTTGCCTTAATGCCAAACTTAATGCCTCTGGAAGCCAATGTCAGTAAATTATTAATGGCAGCAAACTCGGGGTTCTGAAGCCAGCCCTCACCGAGGAAGCTCTCCTTCCATTGAATGACAATAGAACTTGCCTCACCACCGGAACCTCTGGTATTTTTCCAACAATGGGGTAAATCTGCGCCCAGCAATACCAGATCTCCCGGTTCGAATTTCTGAATGCTATCACCAACATATCTCATGCCTTTGCTACTCACAATATAAGTCAACTCCAACTCCGGGTGATAATGCCACGGCGCATCAAATTCCCTGTCGTGATACAAGAATGCCTTGAATGAATTTTCCCTCGACGTCGTTATTTTTTCAAATTGCGCTTTCATCTATACGTAATAGCAAAATATTACCTATTTTAATATAATTTTCAAAATTATTATTTGATTAGCGACAAAATAAGATAAAAAAAGGCTAATATAAATTATTTACACTTGCCATTCGCTTGTTAACTTTAACATCGATCTTTGATAAAATAAAGTCAAAACATTTTAATCATGTTTAAAAAATGTAAAGCTGCCATCGCATCGGGAACCGGAAGTTTCTCAATTGATGAGATCGAAGTTGACCTTCCCCATGACGATGAGGTCCTGGTAGCCATAAAAGCGGCCAGTTTATGCCACACCGATTATGACTCCCTCCGCTGGGGAAAGCCAATAGTCATGGGGCACGAAGGGGCAGGTGTTGTGGCCGCAGTTGGAGACAGTGTAAATAACCTGGCGGTGGGCGATCCGGTAGTGCTCAACTGGGCGACACCTTGTGGCACCTGCTTCCAATGCCTGGAAGGTAATCAGCATATTTGTGAAAACAATTCTCCGGTGGTAGCCGGCGCCAACGGTTATACCCCGGGGCATGCACACCTGGAGGGAACCAGGTGGAAAGGCAATCCTATTGAGCGTTCCTTTAACATTGGCACATTGTCTGAGCTTACCCTGGTCAAGGCATCCGCGGTGGTAAAAAATCCTTCGCCAAATATGCCTTTTCCCGCTGCCAGTATCATTAGTTGTGGAGTCATGACAGGTTTTGGTTCGGTTTTGAACGCTGCCAAGGTTACACCTCATTCTTCGGTGGTAGTCTTAGGTACCGGTGGTGTTGGGCTTAACGTTATTCAGGGCGCCAAAGTGGCGGAAGCTGATAAAATTATTGCCATTGATGTGAACCCTACCCGTCTCGATATGGCTAAAAAATTTGGGGCCACTCATGTGATCGAAGCAAGTAAGCAGGACACAGGGCTTATGGAAGCTTCCAGGGAGGTAAAAAAACTTACTGACGGCCGCGGAGCCGACTATGCCTTTGAGTGTACGGCGATACCCGAACTGGGAGCCGCACCGCTGGCTATGATCAGAAATGCGGGGACCGCAGTGCAGGTCAGCGGTATCGAGCAGGAGATCACAATCGATATGAACCTGTTTGAGTGGGACAAAATTTACATCAACCCACTTTACGGCCAATGCAATCCACAGACGGATTTTCCCAGGATCATTGATTACTACGAACAGGGGGTCTTAAAGTTAAATGAAATGATTACCCAAACCTACGCCATTGACCAACTGCCACAGGCCTTTGATGATATGTTGGCCGGCAAAAATGCAAAAGGCGTCATTACGTTTGATTAATAACCCACTCATGTTTAGAACCACCGAAATCTCCAACCCCGATTTTGAATACAATAACCTCAGGTTTATTACTATAAAAACACCTCATCTAAAAGGGCGCGGAGATATATGTGTTTTTGTACCACCGGATCCCGGATCGGGGCCAATTCCCCTGTTAATCCTGTTGCACGGTGTTTACGGAAGCGCCTGGGCGTGGACGCTGAAGGGTGGTGTACATGTAACGGCTATGGAAATGATAAGAAATGCCGAAATTAAGCCCATGGCAATCGCCATGCCTTCCGACGGCCTTTGGGGTGACGGCTCCGCCTATTTGCCACATAATGGTTATAACTTCGAAAAGTGGGTTGTAGACGATGTGCCTCAGGCTGTGATTGAAAACATACCAGCGGTTACTGCTACTTCAAAGCTATTTATCGGTGGGCTTTCTATGGGTGGTTTTGGCGCTTTGCGGATGGGCGCAAAATACGCTGAAAAATTCCAGGCTATATCGGCCCATTCTTCTATCACCGATATAGAACAAATGCCGCTGTTTGTAGAAGAGGATCTTCGTCACTATTACCAGGCCAAACCGGAGGAAACATCTGTTTTAGCTGTTATCAGGGAGCACCGCTACCATCTTCCGGCGATCAGATTTGACTGCGGCACCGATGATCTGCTGATCGAGCAGAACCGTGCCTTGCACCAACAATTGACGGATGAAAATATTAAACACGAATATTGCGAATTCGAAGGAGGACATGAATGGCCTTACTGGCAAAAACATATCAGGGACAGTTTACTTTTTTTTAATAGCCAGATTTAAAATCAAAAGTATACCTCATTATCTCCTGCAATTTTTATTTTCAATAGCTTATTTTGTTATTATCAGAAATAAATAAGGAAATAACAAAACCGGACAAAAGCGAGTTAAGACAAGAAAAGGTATTTCCGAGGTCTGTTTTAGCTTTATAATACGCGTAACGAAAAAACATATGAAAATGGCTGTTAAAGATCTTTCTACCTACCACGAACTGATAGCTGATTTGTTTGAGATGCCACAGACGGCGGCAGATTGGGAACAATACAAGCTTGACGATGACCAGGTAGTATTTTTTAACCAAAATGGTTATTTATCTAATATCAAGCTTTTGGAAACGTGGCAGGTAGATGCTTTAAACAAGGAGTTAGCAGAAATTGCAGATCCGGATCATCCGGGTCATTCGTTGTTTTATGAATTTCACAGCAATGAGTCGGCGGATCCAAATGCGGTCTTGTTTCATTCACTGGGACATTGGCGAATTACTCCGGGTTTTCATGATATTTTATGGAATCCTGCTTTTGTCATGGCCGCCAGTCAACTGCTGGGCAATAAATCAGTTAGATTCTGGCATGATCAACTATTTTGCAAACCAGCCCGTCACGGCGGGGTGGTGGCCTGGCACCAGGATTATTCCTACTGGATCCGCACTTCGCCAATGCAACACCTCACTTGCTGGGTGGGGTTAGATGATGCCTCCAAAGAAAACGGATGTGTGCACTACATCCCCAAAAGTCATCATTGGGGCTTGCTGGATAAACCGGAACTGGCCGGCGACATGGAGGGGGTGATGGATTACCTGACTGATGAACAAAAAAAAGCATTCCATCCGGTCCCTGTAGAAATGAAAAAGGGTTATGCTACTTTCCATCATCCTCTGACGGTTCACGGGTCTTACGAAAATAAGTCGGAATATTCCAGAAGAGCTTTTGTACTTAATGTATTTGCCGATGGAACCATGTCAAATACCAATGATCCCCTTTTGAACAATGTTCCTCCTATTCAGGCCGGCAAAAAAATGGAAGGGCAGTTTTTTCCATTGTTATTCGATGCGAAATAGTTTTAACATAATTTTTTTTCCTGTCTAACACTACCTGGTCTTAATTTAGACTGTTTAAATAAAAATAATTATTGAAGTATCACTTTTTATTAAAACTTCAATTAGGAATATAATAATTATTAGTATATTTACTTCAATTAAGAATATTATTATTTAAAGCGCTTTGGACCTGGCAAATTGGCGTTTATTTTTATCAGCTATCAAGAAATTTATAAAACGGTGATAAAGCTGAACCGGCGTTGAAGCCTTGAGTGGGATTCGTATTTAAATCAATTAGTGAATAAAATATCGGCAAAAGATGAAAAAGAGTAGGTTGGGAGAATTTCAGGAACTTGTATTAATGACTATTGTGGTGTTAAAGGAAGATGCTTACGGGATAGAAATTCAGCGTGACTTAGAAAAACGCCTCAACGAAAGACTAAGCGTAGGAGCCATCCAAACCGCTTTGAAGCGAATGCAAGAAAAAGGATTTTTAACCTCCGAGTGGGGAGAAGCAACAAAGAAACGAGGTGGGAAGCGCAAGCGAATTTATACTGCCACACCCTACGGACATCAAGTGCTTCGTGAAATGAGGGATATCAGAACTCAGCTATGGAATGCTATGCCTAAGTTGGGCACAAATAATGCATAATGAATGCAAATAATAACCACATTATTCCGCCTAATTGGCCTTTGAAGCTGCTCAGGTTCATCATCAAGGACGAATACCTGGAGGAGATTGAGGGAGATATGGAGGAGCGATATCAGGATAACCTGGAGCACTTTTCCATCAGAAAAGCCCGGCAACTGTATATCCGGGACACATTACGCCTTTTAAGACCAATACTAATAAAGAAAATGGAAGGGAATAATCAGCTAAATTATAATGGTATGTTTAAAAATCATCTAAAAATCGCTTTAAGAAGCTTCAAAACGGATAAAGTCTTTACCGCCATCAATGTGTTGGGGCTTTCACTGGGTGTTTGTTGCAACCTATTAATCACGCTTTGGGTGCAGGACGAATTTAACCATGATAAATTCCATGAAAAGGGAGACCGCATATACCGGGTATTAAGACATCAAACCTTTGAAGGGGGTGAAGTAAGCACCGGTTTTGGTACGTCATATCCTATAGGCGATGCACTTATAGAAAACATACCAGAGATTATTGCTCAGGTTCGCTACGCCACCCAAGGTACGGTTGCGTTAGAAGTCAATACACAGCTGGCAGAAGCCCGGTTGGTCGCTGCGGATCCACAGTTTTTTCAACTGTTTACCTTTCCATTAAAAGAAGGCAATGACAAAACCTGTTTATCAGCATTGAACAATATTGTGATATCAGCACAGCTTTCCAAATCTCTTTTTCCTGATGAATCAGCTATTGGGAAAGTGATTTCAGTACTTGAAGGGGAGCATAAAATCGATTTCTCAGTTTCCGGTGTAATGGAAGATATCCCTCAAAATTCCAGCTTGCAATTTGAAGCCATTATCCCCATTGAGAATTTCTTGCCATTTAACACACATTACAAAAGTTGGGGCAACTCATGGCTAACTACCTATGTGCTACTCAATGAAGGATCATCCATTGACGAGGTAAACAAGAAAGTAAAGGACTTACCCAGTGAAATTGCCGACGTAAGCTGGTTTACGCTATTTCTGCACTCTTTCGAGGACGGCTACCTCTTTTCAAAGTTTCAAAATGGAAAATTGGCAGGGGGTCGTATCGATCATGTTATTCTTTTTTCTATTATTGCCATTTTCACTTTGGTTATTGCGTGTTTCAATTTTATCAATCTTACCACGGCCCGTTCAACTAAAAGATCCAAAGAAATCGGGATCAAAAAGGTAATGGGTGCCGACAAGAATACCTTATTGGGTCAATTTATGGTTGAGTCCACCTTGCTCACCTTAGGATCTGTCTTGCTCGCCGTGCTTTTCGCAGCGTTGTTTCTCCCTATCTTTAATCAGGTTGCCTCCAAGAATTTAATCATTAATTATCAGGCCCCCTCTTTTTACCTTGTTTTGGGGGGAATAGCATTGATAACAGTACTGCTTTCCGGTGTCTATCCCGCGGTCTTTCTGTCCTCATTTCATGCGATCAGTGCACTAAAAGGCAGGCTTAAAAAGAAATTCAGCACTTTACTGGTTGGGAAAGCCCTGGTTGTCTTTCAATTCGGCCTTTCAATGATCCTGGTAGCCGGTGCCATTATCGTATATATGCAACTCTCGTTTATCCAGGAAAAGAATTTGGGCATTGACAAGGAACATGTAGTTTATATTCCTCTTGACATTCAATCTTCCAAACATAGAAAAGCGGTAGCGACGGAAATGGCGGGGCATTCAAGTATTAGCATGGTGAGCGCAGCCAACGGAAATTTCATCCAACGCATGGGTAGCTCTTCGGATCCGATATGGGAAGGCAAAAACCCGGACGCGGGTCGAAAATGGTTTTCGATCATGGATGTAGACTTTGATCTATTGGAAATGATGAAAATTGAAATGGTGGAAGGCAGAACATTTTCCCAGGCATTTACTACGGATACGCTGAATTACATTATTAACGAAAATGCCGCAAAGGTCATGGGCATAGACAATCCCGTTGGAAAATCCATGAAATTCTGGGGAGAAGAAGGGGGCCAAATTATTGGTGTAGCCAAAAATTTTCATTTCGTTTCGTTGCACAGCCCGATCGATCCGATTATCATCAGATGCAGACCAAAAGGATCGAACTTCCTATATGCGAAAATTATGCCTGGACAAACAAAGACAGCATTAAAACATATGATGGAAGTGCATGAGCAATTTAGCACGCTTCCTTTTACCTATCATTTTTTGGATGAAGAGATAGAAAATGGCTACCGGGTTGAAAAACGCACTCAAAAGCTGGCTGGTACCTTCTCTGCCCTGGCCATATTAATCTCTTGTTTAGGGCTTTTAGGGCTAGCTTCATTTTCCGCACAACAAAGAACAAAAGAACTTGCTATAAGAAGGGTCCTGGGCGCTAAAACGCTGGGGCTGATCAATCTCCTTTCCAAAGAGTATATCAAGCTTATTCTGGCAGGAATTATGATTGGGATACCGATTGCCCACCATTGGGGATCTCAATGGCTTCAAAACTTTACTTACAGCATCAACATACACTGGTGGGTTTACGGCTTCCCAATTCTCATGATATTGCTGGTATCCCTATTGACCATAGGCCGACTCTCATTTAAAGCGGTGAGTGCCAACCCTACGGATTCCCTGAAAAATGAATAGGTTTGAGCGCCTGCCATATGACTTTACCTAATTGGCCCTTAAACTTCTTTAGGTTTGCTGCCAAACCCAAATACCTGGAAAAGATCAATAACAAAAAAGGGATTACCTATGAGTAATCCCTTTTTTGTTAAATAAATTTTATTTTATATCAATACCCTGGGTTGTGTTCCAAATTAGGGTTGGCATTAAATTCATTGATCGGAAGATCCAGGTATTCCCTTCCCGGGCGATAAGCACCAACGCCTCCGCTTTCAGACTTAATCCCTGGCGTATCCACAATCTTTTCCTTCACCATGCCCCACCTTAGGAGGTCAAAATACCTGACTCTTTCCAATGCAAGTTCTTTCACTCTTTCATCGATAATATCCTGCATGGTCATGCTTAGATCAAAAGGCGGCATATCTACCCTGGCACGCACTTCATTCACGGCATCTACCGCAGCTTGCGTAGCGCTACCCCCATTGGCCATCAGATCAGCTTCTGCAAACATCAGCAAAACATCGGCATATCGCATCAACCTTAAATTGTTGGGAGAATTTTGAAAATTGGCCGTGGTAACACCTTCATCAAGGCCAAGGTATTTTTTACCAAATACCCGGTTTTCAGTGGCATCATACACTTCCTGATAGGTTTTTCCCTCGTAGATGGTAGCGGCCAGCACTTCACCCTGGTAGGTGGTTGTCTCATCCGTTCTCCAGAACAAGGTGTTAAATGCCCTGGGGTCGATTTCATCATTGATGGTGCGTTCATCCAGAAAGAGATCCAGCACCCATTGATTAATTCTCATGCCATCTTGTCCTGTAAATCCCTGAGGAGCAATATCCGGCGTAAAGGAATTTGTCCGGCCTATTCCCGGGCGGTCTCCTCCCCAACCTCTGTTATCGTCAAGAGTAAATTGAATTTCAAACACTGATTCCTGGTTATTTTCAGTAAATGAACTGAAATTATCCGCATAATTGTCGACCAGGCCATACAATGGAGAGTTCATTAACTTTTGAAATTCAGTCTTGGCAAGGTTATATTCTGCTGTATACAAATAAACTTTTCCTAAAAGTGCATTGGCAGCACCGGCAGTTGCTCTTCCCAGGTTGTTGTCATCCCAGCTCTCCGGCAATAATGTCTGCGCCTGCTTCAGATCGGCAATCACCTGGGCCCATACCTCAGCCGGCGGCGCCTGGAGCAAGGAATTAGGATTTTCAATCTCTGCTATTGGTTGCGTAATCAAAGGAACGTTCAACCAGTTATTCAGCAGATTAAAATAGTTCAGCGCTCTGAGGAAATAGGCTTCACCAGTGATATTATCTCTTGCTGCAGCATTGATATCTTCGATATTCGGTACGTTGGCAATCACCTCATTTGTTCGGGAAATAGATTTCCAGATGGCACGCCATACCCATTGAACCATATTTCCGCCGGAATTGCCTTCAAACCTTCCGGGATCTGTACGATCGGAGGTGGCAAAACCATTGACAATATCGTCTCTGTAATCGGAGAGGAAAATTTCAATACGACTGTAATACCAGATATCGGTGAATGGGCTATATGCTCCGATAATTCCCTTGGTAGCATCTTCTTCATTTTGCCAGAAAGTTTCCGGTGTAACCGCATTGGGGCTTGCCTGATCCAGCAGATCTTCATCGCAACTTACGATAGCCACAAAGGTCAGCATTAACGTCATGTAAATGCTTTTCTTATATATATTTAGTTTCATAATCTTTCAATTTTAGTTTTAAAACGACAACTGAACACCAAATTGATAAGTTTTTGCGGTGGGATAGGCTGATTCGTCTACACCTGCATTAAAGATATCCTGATTGGATCCTCTATCCCTGGTTCCCCTACCAACCTCAGGGTAGTAGCCCGTGTAATCGGTAATGGTGAACAGGTTCTGAATAGAGGTATAGATTCTGACTTTGGCAATGCCTATGTTGGTCAATATGTTTTCGGGCAAACTATATCCCAACTGGAAATTCCTTAACCTGAAATAAGCACCGCTTTCCAGGTAAAAGTCGGACATCCTTCGGTTATTGCCCGGATCCAGCAATGTGTTTCTGGGTATATTTGTGTTGGTGTTTGAAGGGGTCCATGCATTGAGCGCTTCTGCCAGATAGTTACCCTCGGTGTCAAAGAAACCGCGGTACAGATTGGCATTCAATATTTCATTGCCCGCAACACCGTTAAAAAACAAACTCAGGTCAAATCCTTTATATTCCGCATTGATGCTAAGACCATATTCAAAGTCCGGAATAGGGCTTCCTAAAAATGTCTGATCATCGGCGGTAAGCTCTCCGTCACCATCTAAATCAGCAAAAATAAAGTCTCCAGCCTCTGGTGAATCATTCGGTCTGCCATCTTCTGATGCCTCCTGATCGGATTGGTAGATACCAGCTACCTGATAACCGTAGAACGCACCAATTGCCTGTCCTACCTCAGTACGCGTGGCACTTAATCCATTGGAAGTAAATCCCCCGCCTTCGATGGGATCGGGCACACCCAAAGCAGTAACTTCGTTGTCAAGGATTGTAAAGTTACCGGTTACGTTGAATGTCAGATCACCAATGGATCGCGAGTATGATGCCAGAAATTCAAGCCCCTTATTTTCAACGCTGGCGGCATTGGTCGGGATCCTGTTGTCGAAGCCAGTATAATAGGCAGGTTCCAAACCAACCAGTACATCTTCAGATTTCTTGTTGAAATAATCGATGGTTACCTGTAGTCTGTTTTCCAGCAAACCAAATTCAATACCTATGTCAGCAGTTTTGGTTGTTTCCCAAAATATATTTCGGTTAACCCCCCTGGTGATAGAAAATCCCTGTGCCCTGATTTGGCCCGTGCCAACAATATATTCGCTAAAAAGATTCAGTTCAGGATCGATCGCATAAGCCGCCACATTGTTCGAACCCACTTCACCATAGCTAGCCCGCAGCTTCAGATTAGTGATTCCAGATACGCCACTCATAAACGGTTCATTACTTATGTTCCAACCAACGGCGACAGAAGGAAATGTTCCCCATCGCAAATCATCTCTGAACAATGATGACCCATCTCTTCGCAGCGTGGCAGTAAACAAATACTTTCCATCAAATGAGTAGTTAACTCTACCGAAGTAAGAACGCAAGCCAACTACGCGTTCCAGCGATCCTAAATTACCCTGGTCATTTGGAGGACGGCTGGTAACATTTTCAGCTGCTGCCAATACCCTGATATCATTACTGGGGAAACCGGTACCTCTGACACCTATTGATCGGTTAGTGGTTTTTTGCTCCGTATAACCCGCCAGCAGTGATAAAGAATGTTTTCCAAAGCTTTTCTCATAACTAAGCAGGTTTTCCGCCAGTGTAGAAAGGAAATTTGTGTTTGTTTCATCCAATTGCGCAAAATCCTGTCTGCCAAGGGTTGTGGCATTAAAGAAGTACGTTGGCTTGAAGGTGAAATGATTTTCACTAAAATATTCCAATCCCAGATTGAGTTTATAGGTCAGTCCCTTGATAATCTCATAGGAGCCGATTACGTTACCTAAGATCGTATTTCTGGTAACTGTTCTATCCTCCAATGTGGCCCGGCCAAGCGAGTTGCCGATATTACCGACACCGTAAATAGTGGTTGTCCCGTCGGGAGAGGAAGTAGCGGTGAAGTTGCCGTCAGCGTCCCGAAGTGGTATGGTGGGCAGTATGTCTCTTTCTTTGTTAAAAAGACCATTGGGATTGTTAACAGTCCTGGTAAGGCCAATGGTTTCTTCCAATCTGAATTTTCCTTTGCTAAAAGTGGAATTGGCCCTGACATTCGTTCTGCTGTAATCGGAATTTCTCAATATACCGGTTTGGTCAAGGTGATTGGCCGATACGCTAAAGGTAGTATGTTCTCCGCCGCCGTAGATCCGCGCGTTGGCATTAAATATAGGTGCCGACCTCAAAGTTGCGGCCTGTATATCGGTATCAATACTAGGGTCAAACTGGGTATCATTAGCCGGTGCTCTATTCACGCCGTCATTGTCATTGGCCCGGTTTCGAATATCAGCATACTGTCGGGCATTGGCCCAATCAAGGGTATTAACTACCTCTTGTGTACCGTAGCTAACATCTACATCCACACTCAATTCTCCGGCGCGACCTTTTTTCGTGGTTACAATTACTACGCCATTCGCTGCTCTCGAACCATAAATCGCACTGGCTGAAGCATCTTTTAAGACCGTCACAGACTCGATGTCTGCCGGATTTAAAGCATTCATGTTTCCGGTTAACATACCGTCTATTACATACAACGGGCCCGAATCGGACAACGTGCCGGACCCGCGAATTGTGACCAGCGCGTTTGCGCCGGGTGCACCACCATTGGATTCTACTCTGACGCCGGCGATTCTTCCCTGTATGGCCTGTGTGGCATTAGCCGCCACATATTTTCCCAGTTCATCACCTGATACGGCACCAACGGCCCCGGTTAAATCACTCTTCTTTTGCGTACCATATCCAATAACCACAATTTCCTGTAATGATTGTATATCTTCAATCAGGGCGACATCAATCCTTGATCTGCCAGCAATCTCAATTCTTTCTGTCAGATAACCGATAAATGATACCAACAATACTTCGGCATTGTCGGGAACATTGATAGTGTACATTCCTTCAACATCTGTGATCGCTCCTACTGTTGTACCTTCCACCAGTACATTCGCTCCGGGGATCGGTTCTCCACTCTGATTAGTGATCTTACCACTTACCACACGCTCCAGGGTCGTTTGTGCATTGACAAATTCTGAAACAGGGGGCTGGCTATTTTTTTTACTATTTACGTAGATTTTTTCATTTACCCTTTTGAACTGCAGATTGGCCTTTCTGGAAATTTTTCGAAGAATATCTCCTAATGACTGGTATTCATCATCAATGGAGATCGTACGCCTGTCGTTCAGGTTTGTGGTAAAATATGAAAAGGTAAAATCGGTCTCTTTCTCTATGGTTTCAAATATTTCGGCAATTTGAGTGTTTTGTAATTTTAGCGTCAGATAAATTTTATCAATGCTCTTTGCCTGGCCACTTACTTCCCCTGCAATGAGGGTTGTTGCCAGTACAGCGTTTATAACGAGCGTATAGAATAAAAGCTTAGACATTACAATTACACCCCTTAAAATTTTAGTAAACAATATAAGGTTCATATATTTGTGTGTTTAAGTTTAACAATTTGCTTAAATAACAGCCTTGAGATGGTAGGTGTCCAAATCATCCATCTCAGGGTTTTTTTAACTACTGTCCAATTTCATGTCAATTTTATTTTGCGTGAATAATAACTTCTTTTCCATTTATTTTGTAATCAAAATTACCTGCAAAGCTGAGGCCTTTTAGAATTACCTCCAGCGGCTTTGCCTTGTGTTTGGCGGTATACCCGCTGCTTTTAATGTCTCCGTGAATGATAAAATCAACGTTATACCAATTTTCTAACCGTTTGACTACATCTTTAAAGCTCGCCTCTTTAAATACCAAGGTTTGATCAGCCCAACCCAGGATCAAATCATGATCATAACCTGACCGCTCAAGCTGCACGGCATCCCATGTGGCCATTTGATCCGGAAGTAAATACAATTCTTTATCTCCTTCCACAGATTCTACTTTCACTTTGCCTTCCACCACGGAAACGTAGACATTTGATTGGTTGGGATAGGCAGAAATATTAAATGAGGTACCGATGACTTCAGTCTTTACCCCATTCGATTCAATCACAAAAGGCTTTTCCGGCATGCTTGCCACGTCAAAATAGGCTTCTCCTTCAAGATAGATACTTCTTGTAGCGTGAGCCATAAAATTTTCCCTGAACTTGATCCTGGAAGAAACGTTTAAGCGAACTGATGAGCCATCGGGAAGGTTGATAGTTCTGAACTGGCCTCGCGGAGTAGCTATCTCCTGCCATGCCTGGGCTACCGGTAATGGGGTAGCCGTCTTGGAAAGTTGATTGTAAGCCAAAAAACTCACGATGAATATAATGCTGAAACAAGCCGCGATCAGCACCCTGGAATTCCTTCTGAATTTAAAAGCCGGTTTGGGGTCGTACGTAACCGGCAATTCTACTGTTTTATCTTTTTCCGCATCAAGCTCATTCTTAATATTCAATAATACATTTTCTTTGTCGTAATCATGGCGCAACTTGGCATCTTCAAGCAGTTCATCCATAACACTCATCAAAAAATTATCATCGACTTTATTGTCCGCCAGATACTGATCAAGCCGTTCTTTTTCTTCAAAAGAACATTTGTCGTTATAGTATTTGTTCAGCAGGTTATATATATCGTCCTTGCTCATTTAATAAGTATAAAAAGGTTGTCTGGGTCGCATCATGCTAGTAAGAATGATTGCCTTATGTAATTATAAAGACACTAAAAAAAGACACTCCCTAACCCCGGGTATTAAAAAATCTTTAAAATTTATTGATTTTATTATTAATTTTTGATTCTAACCGGTCGAAATCAGCCCAATTTTTCCGCTTGTTCTTCGATCAAAAAGCTGCTTGTAAAACCGAACCAGCCCAGAGGAGAAAAAGTCATTTAGCGTTGAATTTCAGTGTTTTATATATTAAAAAAGCGGTAAAAGTGCGTGTTAAGCTAAAGTCAAAAGATTTAGTAAAATTATCTCCTTGCGTCATTGCGATGAACGAGTGTGAAGAAGCAACCCTTTGGCTTGCCCTGCCATGCTTTGCTCGTAGGTAGGTTTGACGTCTTGTGGTAGGGTGGTCAGGCTTAGTTTGGTTTTTCATTGCTGAGGGATTCCTTCACAACCTACCCACAAGGCCAACGCATTGTTCGGAATGACGGTAGGTTAAATAGGAGAATGAGTATTGGTATAACGCTTCAATCCCCTTCAGCCAGTTGCAGGTAGTCTTTGATCGTGCTTACGGCAAGTCGCCAGTGTTTTTCCACCATGGTTTCGGAAATATTCATTTTTTCAGCAATCTGACGATTGGTCAACCCTTCATTTCTTTTTAATTCATATACCTGCTTTCTACGGGGTGGAAGCTGACTGATAGCATCATTGGCTTGTTGGTAGAGCTCATCAAAAATATACTGGCCTTCGACAGATTGAAGAGATCTTAGATTATTTTCGAGCTCGTAATACTTTATCTTATCCTTTGCTTTTTTTCTAATGCAATTCAACAGGTGGTGTTTTGCAATTTTATACAGATAGCCCTGGTAGGCCTCTATGTCCTTTATTTGATCCCGCTGTCGCCAAAACTTAACAAAAATATCCTGAACAGCCTCTTCCGCCTCCTCCTTGGATTTTAAAAAACCCAGCGCAAAAGAAAAGATCTTGTCTGCGTTTTTATAATAGAAATTTTCAAGAAAAAGATCGGTTTGACTTTTCATCTTCGTATCGGCTTTATTAAAGACCTATCCTTCCCATGCTTATGAAATGCTATTTGAATAAAACAGAAACATCATAAGCCCGCCTGATTCAATGAACTATTCTCCCCTACAGATCAATGCCATAGCAAAGGCTTCCATAGGATTAGTATACAAAGCAAAAGAGAATATACCTCACAGTCTTGTAAATCTAATGATTAATTTACTATAACTGACGATTTATTCCTAAAAAGGGCAAAGAAATGCTGCTTTTTTATGTGTCTTTTCACAGTTAACAAGTTGATTATCAGTTCATTTTATATATTACCGGCACTAAATATCCCACCTCGTTTTTCGATAGACGGCCGGGGTGGTATTAAATTTTCTTTTAAACAACCTTGAAAAATAGGAAAAATTGGGAATTCCAACCTGCATGGCAATTTCGGAGATGGTCATACTTGTCGTGGCAAGTAAAAACTGGGCGCGCTCCATTCGCTTATTGTTAATAAAATCCAGGGGCCTGACCCCAAGGATCTCCAGAAATAACCTTGAAAAATAATCGGGATGCAAGTGAACAGAAGCGGCTAGTTCTTCGACAGTAATTTTTTGAGACAGGTTTTGAACGATATAACGAATGACCAAATCAAGCCTCCTGTACGATTTAAGTTTTTTGTCGGTGGATAATTTTTCCATTCTGAAAAACCTTGAAAACAACTGCAACAGTATCCCATGTGTCTCCAGGTATTTGTCGTAGGACTGGGAATGGTGCCGGTTATAACTTAACAATTCAGGCTTATTGTCATAAGTTTTCGGATCAGACTTTAAAATGGTACGGTCGGGATTCAATTTCATCAATCGTTTAAAAAGCTGAAAATCCATAGCCGTCGCCTCCAGGTCAAAATTAAAATTAATGAGATCATATATACTCATGCCGGCCTCCATTTGGTCCAGAAAGCTTATGTAATACTGATCCATCTTATTATCACACTGGTATTTGCTATGGGTGAAGCTTGGAATCAGGTAAAGCCTGTTGGGTTTTAAGACGTATTTCCTTTGATTGTGAAATACCCAGGCTTCTCCCTCCGTTATCAAATATATACGGGAAAATGGGCTGACTACATTGTCGAACCGCCAGCGGTGATCCAAACGGGCAAAGCCCGCATGCAACAGCGTAAGTCTTAGTGTATCTAACGCCTTATACATAGGGTTTTATGATAAATGTCGGATTTGTGATAGATTAAGTCCAAAATGTTCATGTTAGACATTACTAATTTTTATAAATTTACAATTACGCCATATATTGGTTGAGATTTGATTTGTGATAAATTAGCATATGAAAAGCCTAGGCAAAACTCTCTCTTCTGTTAGGAAAAAGCAAGATTTTAAAGTCTTTTTTGTTGTTTTAGCCCTGTTTTTGGCTTCTTGTGGTACTGACATTCCGGAGGAGGTACAACTGGCAAAAGAGCAATTACCGGCAACGATAGATTTCAACCTTCACGTGAAGCCCATTTTATCGGATAAATGCTATTTTTGTCATGGACCCGATTTGGCCAATCGAAAATCTGGTTTACGGCTTGATACCCCCGATGGTGCCTTCTCTGCCTTAGAGTCAGGAAAAAAAGCAATTGTCCCCGGTAAAATTGGGAAAAGCGAATTAATTCGCAGGATTCTCGCCAGTGATGAAGAGGTTAAAATGCCGCCGGCAGAATCAAACGTGCCGATATCTGATTACGAAAAGGCTATTCTTATCAAATGGATTGAAGGGGGCGCTGAATACAAAAAGCACTGGGCCCTGATAGAACCACAAAAGGCCGCACTTCCCGAGGTCAAAAACAAGGATCTGGTGGTAAATGAAATAGATAATTTCATTTTCAAAACGCTGGAAGACAACCATTTGAATCCACAGCGGGAAGCTGATAAAGAAACGCTGATCCGAAGGGTAACCTTCGATTTAACCGGCCTCCCCCCTTCCGTAAGCGAAATTGATGATTTTCTTAAAGATGACAGCGAAAATGCTTACGAAAAGGTAGTGGACCGATTGCTGGCCTCCGCCCATTACGGAGAAAAAATGGCATCGGACTGGATGGACGTTGCCCGCTATGCAGATACACACGGTTATTCGGTAGACAGGTACAGGGCCATGTGGCCATGGCGAGATTGGGTCATCAAAGCATTTAACAACAACCAGTCCTATGATGAATTTGTCACCTGGCAGCTAGCCGGTGACCTGCTACCAAATCCAACCCGCGAACAACTGCTCGCTACCGGCTTTAACAGAAATCATGCGCAAAACATGGAAGGGGGTATTGTAAATGAAGAATTTCGTATCGAATATGTAGCTGACAGGACCAACACCTTCGGCAAAGCTTTTTTGGCGATGACGTTTGAATGCGCCCGGTGTCACGATCACAAGTTTGATCCGATTTCCCAAAAAGAGTATTTCCAGGTGTTTAGCTTCTTCAACCATATTGACGAAGCCGGACAAATATCCTGGGACGACGCCATGCCGGTACCCACCATGCTCCTGACCGATAAAAAGCAAGATAGCATTATCCGTTTTTTAGACGAACAAATAGCTACACAGGAGCAGCAAATTGCCAATCAGGGTTATGTGCAGCCCGTCTCGCTCCGCAGGTCTGAGATTAATGTAAAAGCCTATCTGGATCGACAATTAACAGGTCATTTTAATTTTGATAAAACGATTAAAAACCGGTTTCCCAACCTGGTTAATCCACAACAGATGGCATCAGTGGTTGAGCCGCAACCCAATAAGACAAAAGCTTTAGATCCGGTATTGACAACAGGCAAGGAAGGAAAAGGATTGACATTAAACGGAGATGATCCCCTTACCCTTGGTACAGTGGGCACTTTTGGCAGGTCCCAGCCATTTTCAGTTAGCTTCTGGATAAACCTTCCGGCGGATTTAACAGATGGTGTCATTTTTCACAAAGGACAGGGTGCTATTCTTTATAACTTCAGAGGTTATCACCTTGCTTTAAGGGACAATAAATTTGAATTAATGATGGCCCACACCTGGCCTTACAATAACATCATAAAAGTTTCTGCTGCCGATGTACCCAAAGACCGCTGGGTTCATCTCACGATGACTTATGATGGGTCCAGCAGGGCCGAAGGGCTCAGGCTATACCAGGACGGCCAACCGGTTGCCGTCACCACCGAAAAGGATAATCTTTACAAAGGCATATTATTTCCTCACCTAAAAAATGAACCCGGGCTTCGCTTTGGCGCACGCTGGAGGGGTATAGGCGTAAAAGGAGCCGTAGTTGATGAGATCAGGGTATACAAGCGGGAATTACACACGATAGAGATAGGATTATTGGCTGGGAACTACGCAGCGCTCAATGAAAAACAACAAGCTGCGTTGGTGGACAACCGGGCGATATGGAATAAGCTGGACCAGCTACAGGCATTGAGATCCAGGCGAAATGCCATGGTTGAATCTATTCCCGAAATTATGATCCTCGATGAGCTTGCCGAAAAAAGAAAAACGCACATATTAGAGCGCGGCGCTTACGATGCACCTGGCGAGGAAGTAGACGCCGGGGCACCCGCCAATATTTTACCTTTTTCAGACGATCTGCCCAAAAACAGGTTAGGACTGGCACAGTGGTTATTTTCAGCAAAAAATCCATTAACCGCCAGGGTGATTGTTAACCGTTACTGGCAAAGTTATTTTGGCACCGGACTGGTGAAATCTGCTGCTGATTTCGGCAACCAGGGGGCACTGCCTTCACACCTGGAATTATTGGATTGGTTAGCCATCCGTTTCAGGGAATCAGGCTGGGATATCAAAGGATTACAGAAGAAGATCGTTATGTCTGCCGCTTACCGCCAATCTTCCGAAGCCAGCGATGAATTACTGGAAAAAGACTATGACAACAAATTAATTTCCCGGGGGCCTTCCTCCCGGCTGACTGCCGAGATGCTGAGAGACAATGCACTATTCGCCAGTGGATTATTAGTTAATAAAATTGGAGGTGAAAGTGTAAAGCCTTATCAACCTGATGGTTTATGGGTTATTGGCGGCAGCAGGTATAGGCAGGATAAAGGTGAAAAGCTTTACCGCCGTAGTTTATATACCATCTGGAAAAGAACAGTGCCTCCGCCTTCTATGAACACCTTTGATGCCCCCACAAGAAGTTACTGTGTGGTAACCCGGCAAAAAACAAGCACACCATTACAATCACTTGTTTTGCTCAACGACCCTCAATTTGTAGAGGCCTGCAGGGCGTTGGCGGCTAGAGTAAGTATGGAAACTACCGGTCATGAGGAGCGAATAGGCAGCATATACCGCTCTCTGACAAGCAAGAAACCAAGTGTGAAGGAAATAGATGTTCTGAAAAGTTTCTATAAAAAACAATTTGGCGACTTCAAAACCCAGCCGGAGAAAATGGATGGCTGGCTGAAGACAGGCGAGTTTAAACCTGAAGATCCATTGAACAAAGAAGAGCTGGCTACTTATACGGTATTAGCCAGTATGGTAATGAATTCCGATGGGGCAACCTCAAAAAGGTAAAATCATGAACAATCTTGATAAAATTAATGATCATTTAAACAGAAGGGAATTTCTCCGAAAGTCGGGCATGGGTTTAGGCGCGTTGGCGTTAGGTTCATTGCTTAACCCAGCCTCTGCATCTGCCATTAGTGGTGGGAGTTCCCGGGGTGGCATACTTGGGAGTCCGCATTTTACACCAAAAGCCAAGCGGGTGGTTTATTTATTTCAGAGCGGTGGCCCCTCCCAGTTTGAAACTTTTGATTATAAACCTTTGCTGGAAAAAATGAATGGAGAAGAGTTGCCTGAGTCCGTGAGAAAAGGCCAGCGCTTGACAGGCATGAGCGCGGGACAATCATCTCTTCCGCTGGCAGGCTCACAGTTTAAATTCGCCAGACATGGCAAATCAGGCCAATGGGTGAGTGAATTAATGCCCTATACAGCACAAATTGTGGATGATCTTTGTTTCATCAAATCAATGCATACGGAAGCCATTAATCACGACCCGGCCATTACCTTCTTTCAGACAGGCTCACAACAGCCCGGCCGGCCAAGTATTGGCGCATGGCTCAGCTACGGACTAGGATCAGACAATGAAAATTTACCGGAGTTTATTGTTTTAGTATCCAAAAACGCCGGTGGCCAGCCGCTTTATGCAAGACTTTGGGGAAATGCCTTTTTACCCTCACAACATCAGGGGGTCCAATTCCGGTCGGGAAAAGACCCGGTATTATTTTTAAATGACCCCAATGGTTTTCATCATAAAGACAGGGCTCAAATGCTGGATTACCTCAACCAGCTAAACAGATTACAACACGATACCTACGGTGACCCCGAAATCCTAAGCCGTATTGCCCAATACGAAATGGCTTATCGAATGCAAACATCCGTGCCGGAAGTAACCGATCTTTCCAATGAGCCTGACTGGGTATATGATCTCTATGGCCCGGATTCCAGAATTCCAGGCACCTATGCCGCCAATTGCCTGCTGGCCAGGAGGTTAATTGAAAGGGATGTGAAATTTGTTCAGCTTTATCACCAGGGCTGGGATCAACATCTCAATTTGCCCGGAGGAATCAAAAATCAGTGCCGTAATACCGATCAGGCATCCGCTGCCCTGGTACAGGATTTAAAACAACGGGGACTTTTGGACGATACCCTGGTGGTTTGGGGTGGTGAGTTTGGCAGAACCAATTATTCCCAGGGAAAACTTACGAAAACCAATTATGGGCGCGATCATCACCCCAGATGTTTTACCATGTGGATGGCCGGCGGTGGTGTGAAGCCTGGATTCAGCTATGGAGAAACCGACGAGTTTGGCTATAACATCGTCAAAGATCCTGTTCATGTCTATGATTTTCTGGCCACAATGCTTCATCTTTTAGGCATTGATCACGAAAGGTTAATCTTTAAGCATCAAGGCAGACGTTACCGGCTTACCGATGTGGAAGGACACCTGGTTAAAAGCATTATCGCATAAAACATTCAAATAAAAATAATATGAAAAGAAGAGACTTTACTAAAAAATCTTCTATTGCCATTGGCGCCGGTTTAACCACCGCTCTTATGGGATTTAATATTAACAAAAATGTCAAAGAAGCGGCAGCGATCATCGGGCATGGTGATTATAAATATAAAGTAGTTAAAGACTGGGGCAATCTTGACTCTGCCAAAACACCCGTGCTTAATTGTCACGAGATGGTGATGGACTCGAAGGGTCGACTGATAATGGTTACGGATGAGGTCAAAAATAACATCATTATTTATGACAAGTCAGGTAAGTTATTAAACTCCTGGGGCACCTGGTTTCCCGGAGGGCACGGTCTGACTTTGTCGAAAGAGGGAGAAGAGGATTTTTTGTTTATCGCCGACTGTGGCTGGTACCTGGGAAGGGACGGCGGATGGCATAAGCAAGCCGGAAGGATATTAAAAATGACAACCGATGGACAATTAATATTCAATATCGGCCATCCCTCCACTATAGGCGTTTACGAAAAGGATGAACCTTTTATGCCTACCGAAGTAGCTGTGGCTCCGAATGGCGATTTTTATGTGGCCGACGGATACGGATCGGATTATATCCTGCAGTATAGCGCCGATGGAGAGTTTATCCGGCGATTTGGAGGCAATAAAGAAGGACAGAAGGAAGAAAAGCTATCCAACGCCCATGGAGTAGCCATCGATACTCGTGACCCTCAAAACCCCGTTTTGATCTGTACTTCAAGAAATGAAAACAGCTTTAAGTATTTTACCCTCGACGGCAAGTTTATAAAAACCATAGAACTACCAGGTTTATACGTATGCAGGCCTGTAATAGACGGCAACAACATTTACGCAGGTGTCTGCTGGTCCAAGACAAGGGAAGGTAAAGGCTGGGTAAAAGACACGGGGTTTGTGACGATCATGGAGGGTGACACGGTAGTTTCCAACCCCGGAGGAACAGCGCCCGAATACGTTGGTGATAAATTGCAGCCAATGTATCAGGACAGTCCAATATTTAACCATGGACACGACGTATGCGTTGATGAAGATAAAAATCTGTACGTATGTCAGTGGAATGCCAACAAGTCTTATCCTATTAAATTAGAGCGGGTTTAATATCAGCTCCGATCTGTTACATTTATGGGTTAGCCATCTTGTTTGCGGGAAAATACTGCGTTAAATCAAGTGTGTCATTCATCTGGCTTTGCAGTTGTGTCAGAGAGTTGAATAAACTCACCACTTTATCTTGATATTGCGGATTTTCAGACAGGTTATATATTTCATCCGGATCATTTTCCAAATCAAATAGCAGTTGTTTTCCTGCTTTAGGATAAAGGATCAGCTTATAGCCTTCCTTGCGAATCATTCGCTGATAGTTGATGTAACAGCCGTATATGGCATCATAAGCACTTTCGGTAGTCTCCCCTTTCGCTAATTGTAACAGGCTATTAAATTCCACATAATCAGGCTTTTCAGCGCCGGCAAGTTCAAGGCTGGTCGCCATCACATCCTGCAGGTATACGTCGGCGTTCACCTTTTTACCCTTGGGAATACCCGGACCCATGACCATTAAGGGCACGCGGATACTATGGTCAAACAGACTCTGTTTTCCCAAAAGTCCGTGACGGCCCATAGCCAATCCATGATCGGCGGTGAATAAAATATAGGTATTGTCCATCTTGCCACTTGCCTCCAACGCATCTAAAATCACGCCTATCTGTTCGTCAAGGTGCGTAATAGCGGCGTAATATTCCTGAATATGTTTTTTTGTAGCATAAGGTGTGCGTGGAAACGGTGCCAATGCCTCATCCCGCAAACCCCGGCCATTGCCAATACTATCTTTCCAGGGGTATTCTGCCATCCAACTCTCCGGTAAGGATAAATTTTCCAATGGATATTTATCTATAAATTCCTGGGGTGATTGCCTGGGATCATGGGGTGCATTAAATGCTAAATACATAAAAAACGGATCTTTTTCGGCTTTTGCGGCATTGATAAAACCAACGGCATCGTCTTTTAACACTTCACTCCAATGTTTCCCGCCTTGCCAAAAACCACCAAATTGAGGATCAGCCGGTGACCATGAATTATCATGCTCATCTTTAGGGCGATTGTAACCTACCGGCATGATATCACCGGGGTTATATTGTCCTGTTCGGCGCAAACTGTCAAACTTATCCACCATTTTCTGATGTTCCCAGGCATCGGGGGGCATGCCTGGCCGAATGTTCCTGGCAATGCCAAATACCTCATCGGCCGGCGCGTCAACATGCCATTTACCAGACATGTAGGTGGCATAACCATTTTGTTCCATGAGCTTGCCCCAGGTTTGGTCAATCGCCGCGCCATTCAGCCATTGCTTTCGAAACTGGTTGGCATGCCATACCGAACGGCCGGATATTAACATGGCTCTTGAAGCTACACAAACAGCCCCATTCCAGGCACCCATGTTATAGGCGTGGGTGAAGGTGGTACCATTATTAACCAATCTGTCAAGATTGGGCGTTTGAATTTCCGTATTTCCCAATGACCTGATACTGGTGTAGGTCTGATCGTCGGTAAATATGAATACAATATTGGGTTTATCGGATGCTGTCGAATTCGCAGACTCGTTTTTAGTTTGAGAGCAAGCCGCCAGCAGGACTGCTGTCATGATAAATAAAATCCTCATGCTGTTATGCTTATTTAATTTAAGTTTATTCACGTCTAAATACATTCCCGGGTGGAACCTCGTCAGCATTTAAAAACAAAGACAGATCGTATAGCCTTGTTTTTGAAACGTTGACCGGCTCTCCAAAACCCAGGCCGCTATTTACCACAAATATCAGGAAAGTCAAAAATCGACATATAAAATTTCAAAAATCACGCATTCTCCCTGGATGATCTCACAAGGGCTAATAATACCTCAAAGCCCCCGGAATCGCCTGGGTAGTAAAATAACTTTGGAAAAAATTGCTCTCAAAATTAATGAGAACAGCCATAACCGGCTATCACATATGATTAAAATGCCAGGCCATATGTGTCCGGTTTATTTTAACAAATGGAGACAGAGGGTGAAATAACCGGCTTTTAAGTGACAACAGTGACTGCAATAAAGTATTTAACGAATTTCCTCAACATTTTGGGTCTGCCGAATGTAGTCACTGGGCACCATGCCAAATTGTTTTTTGAAACATTTTGAAAAGTACGAGGCAGTGTTAAATCCCGTTCGGTACATCACTTCCTTGACAGAAAGATCGCCTTGCTTGAGTAATTGTACCGCTCTTTTTAACCTGATGTTACGGATAAATTCACTGGAGGAAAGCCCGGTTAGTTCCTTTAGTTTAAGATAAAGGTTGCTGCGGCTTAGCCCTAATTCCTTCACCATTGTCTCCACATTAAATTCGGTATCCATCATGTGATCTTCAATAACATTCATGGCCTGTTCCAAAAACTTTTCATCAGCTGATGTGACAGTCACCTCGCTTGGCTCCATGGTCATTTCAAGTTTGAAGCGCTTCCGTAATTCTTCCCGATAGTTGATTATTTTTTTAATTTTCAATTCCAGCACGTCCATATCGAAAGGCTTCTTGAGATAATCGTCAGCTCCGGTTTTTAAGCCTTCTACTTCACTTTCCGCATTGGTTTTAGCCGTAAGAAGAATAATTGGAATATGGCTTGTTTGCTCGTTGGATTTGATATTGGTACAAAATTCAATACCATCCATAACCGGCATCATGATGTCACAAATGATGATGTTGGGAACTATCGTCTCCAATACCTTTAATCCCTGAGCACCGTCTTCAGCCTGATATATCTGATACTTATCGGCCAACCCCTGTTTGATGAAGGTTCTTATATCCGCATTATCATCAATGATCAACAGGACCGGCAAATTGGAATTGGATTGAAGTAATTCATTATCCTTAATGTTTTCTTCTTCTACCATCTCAAGCTCCGTATCGACAGATAAACGCCCATTGGCAGACTGACTGAGATATTGAATGGTTTCACCCTCTTTATAAAAGTCTTTACTAAGTGGAAATCCTATCTTGAAAGTAGTGCCGCTATTTATCTGGCTTTCCACCAGAATTTTACCGTTATGCAACTCCACCAGACTTTTAGTGAATGATAATCCAATACCAATTCCCTGTTTGTTCCTTTCATATTTTTCCTTATCCACATAAAACCTGTCAAATATGTGATCCATTTTTTCAGGAGGAATACCACATCCGGTATCATTGACCTCAATCGTCACCCAATCTGATTTGCCATCAGACGCGGAAGGGTGGCTGCTATTTTCCGGGATACCGGTTTTTTTAATCCTGACGGTAATAGCGCCATTTTCAGGAGTAAACTTAAATGCATTGGAAAGCAGATTATTCATAATTTTTTCCATGGCATCAGGGTCAAACCAGGCCTCTACGGGATAAGAAGGAGCATCAATAGTATATCTGATATTTTTCTTATTGGCCAGGAAAAGAAATGGGCCGGTAGTTTCCTGGATAAAGTTGACAATATCTGCCTGGCACAGGTACAACTTCATTTTGCCCTGATCGATTTTTCTGAAATCCAACAGTTGGTTCACCAATCTGATTAAATAGTTGGAATTCTTCTGCATCAATTTATACTGTTGCTGGCGCTCTTTTCCCCTGAGATTGGCTTCATTTTTCAGGAGATATTCCAGGGGTCCCTTTATTAGTGTCAACGGAGTTCTGATCTCATGAGAAATATTGGTAAAAAATTCAAGTTTCATCCGCTGCATCTCGTCTGTTTTCTCCTTCTCCATATGCTCCAGCATGAGCTGATGTTTTTCAGTAGTACGAATGATCGTGTATTTACGGAAAGCCATAAGCAGTGCCAAGATCAGCAGCCCATAGATGACGTAGGCCACCCTGGTTCTCCACCAGGGTGGAATAACAATAATGTCAATACTTGCCGGCGTTTGATCCCAAAGTCCATCGTTATTAGACGCCATTACCTTAAAAGTATAATCACCGGGAGAAAGGTTGGTATAAGTGGCAAAGCGGTTATCGGCGCCGGTATAGATCCAGTCCTGGTTAAAACCTTCGAGTTTATAGGCAAATTTGTTTTTCCCCGGAGCAGCAAAATGCAACGCTGAAAATTCAAATGAGAAGCTGTTTTCCCTGTATTTCAATCTAATCTCAGACGTATTTGATACCGGGTTTTCCAGCAGTACCCTGCCATTAATTTGGGCTCCGATTTTTACGGGTTTATTCAAGATAAGAAAATTGGCTATGACCGTTTCGGCCTCAAATGAGTTATCTGTAATATTCATGGGATAAAATGCGTTGAAGCCATTGATCCCCCCGAAAAGCATTTCCCCATTTTTTCTTTTATAACACGCCAGCTCCTGAAACTCATTACTTTGAAGCCCGTCATTAACATCATAATTTTTAAAATGTTCCCTGACCGGATCAAACCTGGAAAGGCCTTTGTTTGTCGATAGCCACAGATACCCTTCATCATCTTCCAGTATACCTTTAATTACATTGTTAGGCAGTCCTTCACTCTCCGAATATGATATGAAGCTACCTGGATTTTTCCCTCTTCCCGGCACAAATTTGTTTAGCCCGCCACCAAAAGTACCTATCCATAAATCGCCTGCGCTACTTTCGTGCAGCGCCAAAATATAGTTGTGGCTGATACTCCTGGCGTCACCCGGGATGTTCTTATAGATTGTAAAGCTTGGATCTTCTTTGCCAACCTCTTCCGGGGCAAGCTTATTTAGCCCATCTCCGGTACCCAGCCATATGCTGCCATCGCTGGCTTCATAAATATTGCGTATAATATCACTGGAGACACTTCGCGGATTGCCCGGATCATTTTGAAAATGGGCGCTTTGGTAATCTTCCCGGCCAGGTTGGGGAGTCCACCTGTATACACCTCCCTTATAGGTTCCTATCCAAACATTTCGCCTATGGTCTTGCAGGATGGTGAAAACACTGTTGGATACGCCCTGAACGGGTATAATATTTTCTTCTTTTATATTATCGGGATTGGAAATATCAAGTTTAAACAAGGTAGGCGTTGTCTCCGAGCCAAAAAGTAAAGTTTTCCTGTTACCCAGGCTGATTTCCGCAATGGCAAATGATTTGGTAATAACCTGAAAATTTTTGAAGTTATTGTATGAATCGCTACCGTCTACCGACGATTGCATATTCAACCCACCCCCTTCCGTACCAATCCAAATGGTACCGTTGCTATCTTCATAAATGGCCCTGATCTTATTATAACTTAAGCTTCCCGGATTGAGTGTATTTCTAAAATGACGGAATTGTTTCCTTTGGGGATCAAATTTGTTTACACCTCCCCCATTCGTCCCAATCCACATGATACCCATCTGATCCTGGTAGAGGCATCTGATCACATTCTTGTTTAGACTTCGGGGATTACTCAGGTCGATGGAATATCTCGCCACCAACTGCGGCATTCTCTCTGGACCATAGCTGGCAAATTGTGAAAGTCCCTCATCATTACCAGACCAAATATTTCCCTGGGCATCCAGCTTTATTTTAAAATACTTACCCTTCGAAATTTTCACAAAACCAGATACGGTATGCTGGTTCTCCTGATAATACAACCCCCTTTCAGTGGCAACAACCAGCCGTCCATGCTTATCCTCCAAAATACCTCTTACGGGGAAACTACCTAATCCCTTATCTTTATCAATAAGATGGAAATCTGCTTCTCCCTGTTCATTTAATATTAATTCATATAAACCTCCATGCGTTCCTATCCACAATTTTTTCCGGCTGTCTTCGTAAATGGAAAAAATATTATTGCCATCCGGGCCTGTTCCGAACAAACCTCCGGAACTAAACCTTGTAAATTCAGCACTGTCAGTATAATTGTTCAAATCCATCAGGTTTAGTCCCTCAGTGGTACCAGCCCATAACCTGTTTTGGCTATCTACATAGACCACCATCACATGGTCACTACTCAAGCTCCCGTCATTGTCGGACTGGAATTTGTAATTGGTGAATTGTTCAGTATTACGGTCAAAACGATCAATGCCACTTCCGGTAGTGCCAATCCACAGGTTACCATCCTTATCTCCAACCATGCTGTAAATCAGATTGCTCGAAATACTACCAGGTTTATTGGCGTCAGGCTTAAAGATTGTAAATCCATAGCCGTCATATTTGTTTAACCCATCGTGGGTACCAAACCACATAAAACCCAGTTGGTCCTGATAGATACAGTTAACATCGTTTTGTGAAAGTCCTTCCTCAGTGGTGATGTGGTCGAAATAGACCTCATTTTGAGACATGGCCTGGTAACAGATCGTCGAAGATAACATAAAACACACCACCAAAACCCACCAAAACCCTAATCCTCGCTTACTTTTATCAATGCTCATAGTAATTAAATATACTAATATTATTGCAAATTCCCTTTTCAACAATCCCATTTTCAACGCGTTCCATTAAGAGGTTTACAAACAAAGCGATCTGGTATCTGCCCATTACTATTGGGGGTAAATAAGGGAAAACAAGATGGTTGAAATGTCAAAAATTTGTTCGAAAGCAAATGCGAGACAAACGCATCGTGGATAGATTTTAACAAAAGCAAGCATTGATCAAAATGACTAACCCTACTTAATGCTGGTTAGTAATAATCCCAAAAATCATATTTTTCACCAATTTTATCTTTGTTATCACCAAGTTCAACGGCCTTCTGCTTCATTTCTTCTTTCATGTTGTTTAATAATTCTGCATAGGCCGGAAGAAAAGACAGGTCGTGGATTTCCCACGGATCTTCCCTGACGTTAAAAAGCTGCGTTACCTTGGAGCCAACCAGCTTTTCTCCGGTCTTTTTATTAAAGTCTTTGGCCCTGACATATTCTATCAACTTGTAGTCATCTTTCCGGTAGGCCCTCTGGAACTGCTTGTAGGCATGATAAGTGTAATTTCGAATTTGACGGGCCTCCCTATTAATTACCGGTAACAAGCTTTTTCCGGTGACCGAGGCAGGGACAGGAACCTTAGCGAGGTCACAAATGGTGGGAAAAATATCATGGATATAACAAAGAGCATCGATTTTTCCTTTGTTATCCTGAATTTGATTTCCGGAAATAATAAAAGGGACATGAATACCATCTTCCTGGTACAGGCTTTGTTTGCCCAATAGTCCATGGCAGCCTACAGCAAGGCCACTATCCCCTGCCAGCACAATAATAGTATTCTCATAGTTTCGGCTTTCTTTTAATGCGGCAATGACCCGGCCAATCTGATCGTCCAGGTGGGTGATAATTGCATAGTAGTCAGAAAGGTGCTTTCTGGCTATTTCCGGTGTTCTGGGCCATGGCGCCAATGCTTCATCACGTAGTGTCATATCTCCATTATCAAAAGGATGCTGTGGCAGGTAGGAAGGTGGCAGCTTTATTTGATCCGGCGGATACATATCCCGGTATTTTTTCGGTGCCTGTCTCGGATCGTGGGGCGCGTGAAACGCCAGGTACATGAAGAAAGGAGTCTTCTTTTTATATTTTCTGATAAAATCAACCGCATGGTCGGCGAAAACTTCGGAGGTATGCGGGCCTGTTTTTTCAGTACCGGTTGGTCCCCGCGTATCTTTATTTGTTAAAGCCCTGCGGCCAACTTTGTCGGCCTTGTCATAAACCAGTAGATAGGCCTGATCTTTTCTGAAATCCCCATCGTTGTTCCAATCCCAGTAAGGCATTCTGAAATGGTCTGTCAAATATACGCCGCGCCCCATGATTTTCTCCCCGGTATCAAAGGACCTTGATAACGAGCGATTATCCTGGTGCCATTTACCGATGATGTGTGTGTGGTAACCTGCTTGCTGAAAGGTTTCTCCAATGGTGGTATGTTCTATGGGAATAGTTCCTCCCCGGCCTTCCAGCTCAAACAGTTGCTTTCCCGTAAGCAGCATGGCCCTGCTTGGTATGCAGGTGGCTCCTGAAAAAGATCCCATTAAGTAAGTATTGGTAAAAGCGATTCCCCGATTCGCCAATTCATCCATATGAGGTGTTTGTACCTGCTGTTTGCCCAGCGCATGTACCCCTGAAAACCGGTGATCGTCGGTATATATTAATAATACATTTGGGGATTTTTTCTTTGTTTTTTGTTGTGAACAGGCATTATGTGCATACCCTTCCAATACAAGGATCCAAAAGGCTATGGCCCATAAATTATTTAAATATTTGAATGTTGATATTATCATGTGAATACGCTCGGATATTATTTCATTACAATGTCCCGGAAAACCTGCAATAAAGATAGCGGAGTTTTTATCATTTCGTTGTTACCAGCCCTGATTCCGCTGAACCTTTGCTAATGGTCTACCTGTCATCCACCTGTCGAAAAGAAAGGGTTTTCGAAGTCAGTCGTTGCCACCGTTAAGTGATCCGCAAATTACCGATAGTATAGGTATGTGTCACTTTGTATATCATCAGCCGTCTTTGGCGGATCATATACAAAGTGACTTAATTGGATTTGCAGCTTTAGCAATGGCTGTCAAATCATTCAAATTCTATTTTGAGCGTGTGTGCCAGACTGCCGGAACTATTGGATGGCAAGCTCACAGACAAAAAATTATCTGACTGCTCAAATTCAAGATTCTTGCTTTGATCGTCCAACAGCTTTATAGATTTAACATCAGATTCCAGCAGACCTTTGGAGCGTCCCAGGGATTTGATTTCAATTTTGTTATCTTCGGGCCAATCCAGCAAAATGGCATAAAGCACACCTGCTTTGGTAGTAAATCGGATATCTTCGGCGGTAAAACCTTTGTTCTCCTTGCGTTCAGACATATACCCTTCTGCTACCTTAGTAGGTCCCTCTCCAAATACCTTCCAATAATCCGTATCATAAATAGCCTCTCCATTTACTTTGAGCCAGGCACCCATTTCCAATAGCACATCTTTTTGGTCTTCGGGAATGGTGCCATCCGCTTTTGGCCCAACATTAAGGAGCAAACAACCGTTTTTGCTGACAATATCCACTAGGTCATCAATAAGCCTGTTAGCATCTTTTGATTCCCAATCCTCGACATAACTCCATGAGTTTTCACCAATTGATGTATCGGTTTGCCAGGGAATTTTTCTGATATCAGACATTTTCCCTCTTTCCAGGTCATGTACAAAAGTGCCTTCGGGAAAAGACTCATAGCGAAAGTTTTTATCCTGCAATACTACTCCTTTGTTCCATTCAATGCCTTTGTTATAGTAATATGCCGCCAACCTGGGGTGGTATTCCTTGAATTCATCACGATCCACGTAAAAGTCAAGCCAAAGAACATCCGGTTGGTATTGATCTAAAATATCCGTAGTGCGATTCCACCATAACTCCTTAAACTCCTGGCTGACAGGTTCATCCAGCCTGGTGCCTTTTTTACTGTACAAGTCAGCATATTCCGGATCCATGGTATCAAAATGAGGCTTTTTATTATAATATGCCCAATTAAAGGCAAAGTGTGAAGAGACACCCATCTTCATTCCCTGACTACGCCCCGCATCAAAGAGCTCTTTTATAATATCCCGCTTAGGACCCATATTGACCGCATTCCAGGGGGTGAAATTTGAATTATACATGGCAAACCCATCGTGATGTTCAGCCACAGGTACTACATATTTAGCGCCCGCTCGTTTAAAAAGACCGATCCATTCCGCAGCATCAAATTTTTCGGTGGTAAACCTGGGGATAAAATCCTTGTATCCAAATTCTTTCTGATCGCCGTAATGTTCTTTATGGTGTAGATATACCTTGTTTGGGCCTTCGCTTTCCAGGTTAAGCTGCGCCGAAAAAGTAGCCGTATCCATATACATTAACCTGGGGTACCACTCTTTGCTAAACGCAGGCACGCTATAAGGGCCCCAGTGAATAAAAATTCCAAACTTTGCATCCTTAAACCAATTCGGGATCTCATAAGCTTCAAGGGATTTCCAATTAGCTTCGTATTTCCCTGCAACCGCCTCGCTTTCAGTTGGTTTTTCCTCCTTGAGCCGTTGGTAGCAGCCGGTAGTTAAAATGGTGAAAACTGAAACAAGAAATATTATATTTTTAATGTTCATATCTTTTGATTTGTAATAAAAGTTTTAATTTAAAAATTCTCTTTCCCCGGCTGGATTGTCAATTCACTCTTTTTTTTGGCGTCCTACTGCCTGTAGTAAGATTTGTATTTATGCTGTAGCAATATGCAAACTCTTTCACCGGCAGGGTATAACATATATTTCAAATACTAACACAAATGTGCAATTGAAGGTAAATTCTTGTCTAAATGGGCCAATTCCTTTTTTTTATTTGTCTTCGTTTTATTTTTCTGATTTGTTTCTTTTTATTTCTATGCCATTTAACACAATCCCCGATTGCCCTGAGAGATCTTTGAACGTTATGGTTATTGGTTGATTACGCGCTGCGGTTATGATCACCTCATTATGAGCAGGCTGCTGATTTCCAAGTTTTGCGCCAAAAGATGGGGGCTGATAGGCTGTCAATAGTCTATTTTCCGCGCTGGCATCATTGACGGCCACTTGTATGTTGCTTTCATTTTTTTTCGCGTTTTCCATCATGTGATGATAGCAGCGGATTGTATATGCTCCCTGATCCAGGCCTGAAATAGTCAAAACCAGTTGTGCTGTTGCGTCCACTCTTACACCATCGACGCCGACATAAGGCAGGTTTGATGAAAGTCCCCAACCATCAAACCAATCCAGCTCTCCTTCGGAGGCCGCAAGTTTAATATTAACCTGCGGATGATCTTTGGAGACTACGGTGGATGATACCCCGTCATCACTTTCCCACGATGACCATCCAAACTGTAACAAAGGTTCCTCGCCCCTGGCAAGATCCAGTTTGATAGGTTTAAAATCGTATATGGGTTTTGTCGCCGCCAGATTACGGGCCGGATTGTAATAAGTGGTAGTTATAGAAGTCTCCCCCGGTTTAATACCTTTAGCCGAAGCTTTTAATTTAATCACACCGGGTTTCTGGCCGGATCGAATTAAAAACGATGCCACACCGTGATATGCCTTCACGGGATTGGCGCCAATTTTTGTATTTCCAACGATGGTGCCATTACCTTCAAGACTTAGGCTTATCTGACTGGTATCTGAGGATATTTTGTTGCCTTTTCTATCTACCACATAAGCATAGGCCATTTTTATAGCTGACCCGTCAGCGTAAAAAGGCTGATCATCGGTAGGAACCTCTAAATGAAGTTTATAGGGATTCCCTCCTTTAACAATGGTATGAGAGGCTATAACTTTACCGTTGGTGATACCTTTGGCCGTAAATTCTCCCTCCGTGAATGGATAGGAAAACGTAAAGGACGGGTGATCAATGTACAACCGCTGAGGATCCCTGTCGGGCTGTTGTGTAGCCACCAACTGGTTATTATGGTATAATGCCACCTCCTGGCAATTGCTAAACACCAATACTTTATTGTCGGTGGATGCGCGATGATCTGCAACATAAACTAACGGTTTGTGTATCAACTCTGATTGGTACCAGTAATAAACGGGATTTGGAACCCTAAAGACTGAAAATACACGCCGCGGATATAAACCTCTTCTGGGTTTGAAAGATTGGTAATCGTGAGCAGTCCAAACGGCTACACCGATGTGATTGGCTGATGCCCTTGCCTTTGACACTTCGAATTGATTTCTGGCAGCATCGGCGGAACTTCCATGTTCACAAAGGAAGACTATTTCATTGGGATTCAGCGGCATGTTCTGATAATCCATGGGCGTGTAGATATCACAGACACCGGAACTCATAGGCCCGGTCCAGGGACTTCCGTTGGAGGCGGTCATCCTGCCCGGATCTTCCTCTTTTGCTGCATAATGTAATCTTTCAACAGGTCCCCGATGGTTGATACTAGCGCCCCAAAGCAGAATGGAGGGGTGGTTTCTATGATTTCGTATCATGACCCTCGTGGCTTTTTCCAAATTATCAAACCAGGTTTCACCACCAATACCGATCCAGGTCGGCGGTTCTTCATATAATAAAATTCCCAGGCTATCGCAGGCCTGAATAAATGAATCATCATGAGGATAATGCGCCAGCCGCACTACATTGAAACCTGCCTGTTTAAATTGAAAAGCATCTTTCCAGTGCAAAGAATTGGGGACAGCATCCCCTATATACGGATAAGCCTGGTGTCTGTTAGCACCGATTAACTCAACCGGTTTATCGTTTAACAAAAATCCCTTGTCCTTAATAAATTCAAATTTTCTAAGCCCCAACGGATTTTCGACAACATCAACCTGCCCGTCTTTTCCGATGACCTGCGTGTTTACACGATACAGGTAAGGGTCTTCAATCGACCACAGGCGTATGTCCTCGTGTAAGCCTCCCGTTTGGGAAAAGGTAAAATCAGCATTTGCAGCAATGACTTTTTCCGACGACATTCTTCCCACCACCATACCATCCCGGTCGATAATTCTTGTCAACAGCCGGCATTGTTGTGGAAGGTTCGACTCATTCCGCACGGTTGTTTTAACATTGATGGTTACATCTTCGGGGGTGACCGAGGGCGTAGTTATAAACACCCCTGCATTTTTATCCTCCCACGGAAATGTCACATGTAACAAATCAGTGGTGACCAAATAAACGTCCCTGTACAATCCGCTGAATTTGATGTAATCATATAGTGTTCCTTCAGGAGGAATATTGGCGTTGAGCCTGTTGTCTGCACTGATTAAAATGTCATTTTCACTACCATCAAAATTTAAATAATCGGTGATATCAAAATGGAATGGGGTGTACCCACCTATGTCATGCACTCCCACGTGGCGGCCGTTAATCCATAAATTAGTTACCTGGTGCACACCTTCAAATTCAAGAAATACCTTTTTTGGCTGTTTGTCAGCTATTTTTAGCTTTTTCCTGTACCAACCTACATACCGGTGAAATGTCTTTTGCAAGGGATCATCCTTCACACCATCCAAATCAAGGGACGTCAATTGCAAAGTATGGGGTAATACTACGGGCTCCCAGGTTGCCTTTTTTTCATTCAATTGGATCGATTCTCCCTGATTTTTTTCAAGGTAAAATTGCCAGTCTGTATTGATCCGGATTTTTTCGCGAGGTGCTTCGGCAAGCCCCTGTGATCGTTGTTGACCAAATAATCCAGGTTGTGCCCACAAGCCGGATAGTAAAAAAATCAGGAGAAATTGCTTTTTCATAATGAATATTTAGGGATTAGTTCGGTTTTTAGTTTTTAGCCTTTTGCCACGCTCTGAAATATTTGACGCGATAAGTCTTATTTGTACGGTTGTCATCGGGAAGTGCCCCAAACCATTTATTGGATTCATTGTTGAAGTTAATTTCAAGGGGTTGGTGCCAATGTGTATTTTTGGCTTCCCGGAACAAAACGCCGTCAAGGTAAAAGCGGATAACGTCCTTATTCCATTCGAGGCCCCAGACGTGATAATCCCGTTGTAATTCAAAAGGAATATAATACTTCTTAGACCGGTCAAAATGTTCGGTCACATTTCCCTTGTCTTTTGGCGCACGGAAAACGTGAAGGTTGGAATTCAGGTCATGCCGGTTATATTCCAGGCCCGGGGCATTTTCACAAATATCTATTTCGGTCCACCAATCGTTGCCTACATTGGTCATCCAGAAGCCAGTGACCCAGGGCGCATCTATGGCCTTTAGCTCAGCTTCAAAATATCCGTACAAAATTTTTTTCTTGCTTTTAACAAACCCGGATGTATGTGTGAATCCTTCGGGAAGCCTTTGATCGTTATGTTGATTAATGCTGAAGACGAGTTCTCCACCTTCAATACTCACATTGGAAGCATGAAAAAAAGTAGGTGGCCGTCCCTTCCATTTTGGGTTGTAGCCATACCATTTTGTTTGATTGAGTTTATCTTCTTCAAATTCATCCGAATATGATTTTAACAATACCCAGTTCCCTTTGTTATCCTGATCGGACAAGGGCATTTTACTATTTTTCCTGGCCGGAGCATACCCAAAATCGAGAGAATCAGTGTATTGTTTCGGGGATATGGTGAGATCCTGCGCACGGATGGCAAAAGCCTGGAAAAGCAGGTATCCGGTAATTAGTTTTTTAATCAATTTGATATCGGTTTAAATGGCTAAATTAGCTATTTAAACCCCCGGCATTTACCACTGTGGTTTTATTTCCTATCACAAATGATTTTAAGGACTAAATTTGCGCCATCACGGGAATGATTGCGGGTTTATTGTAAGGCACCTTGCGTTTAAGAAGGCAAAACTACTTTCCACTTTCAATAATCTTTATATCAGCAAATAACTCATAGAGCATTTTCTTGATTTGCTGAAAATAGCTGACCTTCATCGAATAGATAATAGTTTCGAACTGATAGCGGTCCTCGCTTTCCGTAATAAATTTGACTGTCGGAAGTTTTTTCAAAGATGACCAGGGAGCATTGGCAAGAGCGAATTTCAAGGCTTTGGCAGTTTCGTCAATGGAATGTGTTTTTGGTAAATTGATGGAAAAAGAGTGGCTCTTAATTTTTTCACTCACGTTTGGTTTACTTCTGATCTCTCCGGATATACGGCTGTACGGAATACTGACCATTTCTCCGCTGCCCGTTTCCAGTTCAAAAGTGCGGTATCCGAGTTTGGTGATTTTGCCGCTGACCTCATTGATTTTTACCCACTCATTTAAATTAAACGAATTGTCAAGCCTGAGAATGACACCTGCAAAAACATCTTTCATGGCTACCCATGATATGATAATCATAAGTACCGTACATAATGTCAAAAGAAAAACGGCGCCCCAGGTCTGGTCATCCAAAAAATAAATAATTGACCAGGACACAAAAATCAGCCAGACGGCTATTTCAACGATGGGCAGAAACCTGTCAAGTTGTGATTTCAACATTCTTCTCCCCGGAAATTTTCTTTTAAATAGTTTTAATACGGTAAAAAAGGCAAGTATTAATACCGCGGGAAGTATCAGATGTGTCAATACATTTACTAAAAAATTAAGTTCTTTCATAAGCCGTATTTATATAATATGGTCTTCTGTCAATGCCTCCCTCAAATGTGGCAGTACATACCGGTTAATTTTGAGAATAGCAGCTGACTCGTCTACAATTCGCGCCCGTATTAAGAGATTAATTTCGCTTGTTAACTTTTTCTCTTCCATCCTGACGATTCTTTGCAACCGCTCCCTGGAAAGTGATTTATGCAACAAAATCTGGGCAAGAATAATTGTTTTTTCAGCGTCCAAATCGTTCAGGCAATCAACCGAAGGGTTTTTCAACAACTTCAGTTTGATCTCGCCATCGTCGGTTATTTCCTCCATGCTGGTAATCCAGGCCTGCAAAGCCGCGCCGATGTTTCCCTTGGAAATATTAAAAATCTGACTGAATAACCGGGCCATTTCCAGGTTTCCCAGCTTATCTTCCGGGACGTCTGCCAGGCTAAACCGCAACCTACTGGATCTATGTCTTTTTAGAATGATCTGTTTGATTTGTTCTGTATTATAAGGTTCGATGTCAATGGTTTTGATAAAGGTATTTCCGAAGGCATTCAACTGGTTGATAAATTCAAAGCAGTGATTGTTCATGTTAAATACAAACAGGCATTTGGTACTGTATCTGTCCACCATCTCCATAATTCTTTCTATCACCTCGTATCCCTGATCACTGCGCTCCCACCATAATTCCAGGTCATTGAAAATAATGGCAGTCTCCTTTTCAATCCGGTCAAAAATGGCATTAAAATCTCCATAATACCGCATGCTCTTCTTGATAGCCTGATTGAAGGCTTTCACGCTTGTTGAACCTTCTTTGGGAGGATCTACAGTGTAAGTGTTTTCAGCCTCAAAATGCTTATAAGTCATCATTTTGGATAACAAGCTTTTTCCCGACCCGGCTGTTCCGGTAATTAATATCGCCCCGGAACGGGTGGATTTATAAAGGTTAATGCCCTCATCGATGCGCAACTTGTCATTTTTTCGCAAAAGCCATAGCTCCCGGTCAATCATCTGTCCATGTAAAAAAAGCTGATTGTAATACAATGGCAATTTATCAACTACCTGTTTTTGGGGAGATACCTGGGTAATCAGCTTTAGAAAATCTTCTGTTGACGCCGTGTGACTTTTTTGCCCCTGCATTTTCTTGGCAGCCAATATACCTTCTGACTTACGGTAATATAAGTTAGTGGCTGCGTCCTGCAACTTATTTTTTAGTGATTTTCGGAAGCTGGCAAATTTGCCGATGGCCTGTTGTTTCCTTTGCTCCCTTAAAATATAGTTAAGATCGAGCGCAGATTTTATAACTGCATAGCCATCCAGTTTACTCAAAACCAGTTTTCTGATTTCCGATATGTCCTTTTCATAATTATCAACAGCACTTCCAAGGTCATTTTCCTGTACCTGTAGCCTTTCTCCTTCCTCAGCGATAGTATCTATAAATTCCTGCTTCCTTTGGTTGTCCAATGTCTTGGATGCCTCATTTTTGTAATTTTCAATGGTAAACTCTACTGCCCTGGAAACATCTGACTCAATATGGACGGTTTTTTCCACCATCATCTGCAGCCTGTCGGTTTTTGTGGTCAACGGCTTTAGCAGGTTTTCTGACATGATGTATTCGACTGTTTTTACAGGAGAAATCGACACTACGCTGACCTCCTCCGTATTGCCATTCATCAGGCTTTTGGGGTCGGCAATTTTGTATTGATCCGGCAAGCGGTCAAGCGTATCTTTTAGCTCTTCCTGGAATTTATCGAAGTTTTCTTTATAGTAAAATGTATTGCCTTCCTCGGCATCAACCAAACCCTTTATGGATTTGCTCTTTGCCATGTCATCCTTTATTTTTTCAAATTGACGAAGCTTCTGATTGATATTTTGCGAAATGGAACTGGTGACGTCATGGTCTTCCGGCTTAAACTGGTCAAACTGCCTTATCAGTTCATTTTGAAAAGACAATAGCTTAACATCCAGGATGGTGTTGGCCATAGCCATATGCTGATTATGCAAACCGGAGCTTATCGTGTCAGCAAGCAGCTCACCTTGCAACTTTAATAATTTCTTCGATTTTAATTCCGATTTGAAAATGTTTTTAATCTTCAACCCCAACAAGTCATAGATGGCTTTTTGAATAACGCTGTTGTTGTTCACAAACAGATGGGTTTTATTTTTGTGAACATTAGCTTTCAGGCCTTCTTCTATATTTTGTAACTTTTCCTCCAGGCCATGACCGTGAGGCTTTTTGTTCGGCTCGGCTTCGCTTTCAAATTTTACCAACTCGCTGATCGTATTTCTAAGATCATGATTAAACTGGATCCCCAGCCGGTTTAACTCGGCCACCTGGCTGATAAGATTTTCCTTACCTTTCTGAAGAATTACCCAGGATGCTAAATGGTGATTATTCAATGAGTAATTCAAAGGCTTCTTAGAAACTTTGGATTTTAGCCTTTGGCCCCATGAAAAAGCTTTTAAATCTTTTTTGGCTTCTTCTTTTTCAAACTTGACAAATGTTTTTTTCGGAAGCTGTTTGAGGTGATCATTATATTTTTCATCAATTTGACGCAGGCTTTTGAGCAACAGGTCAGTTTGTGATTCAAGGTCCTGCTTGTGATGCTGCTCCAGTATCTCATCTAACAGGGAAAAGAAACCGGCGTTAAGAGATGACTGCCTTACCAAATCGTTATTACCATTTTCATGGCTGGCCTGTTGTTGTTTCAGTGTGGATAAATATGCCTTTGTTTTGCTTTTGATTTGTGATATCAGGTGAATGTATTCCGTAGAAAGCACAGCCACCACCTCATCATAAACGGCTCCTATGATTTTGTTGGACTGGTCGTTGAGATTTTCAAACAACCCGGCGGCATTTTTTTGCGGGGGAAGCTCAATGTGGCTTTGCCTCAACAACGCTTCGTCCCTTTCACGTTGAACATCTTCAGAAACGGCTGTTTCCTCAGGCATTCTTTCTTTTAAGTTAAGACCGACTTCCTGAAAATAGGAGGAAGCCTGATACAAAATAACCGTACCAATATCTTTGCAAAGCGCGTCACTATCGCTAAAAAACTGACGCGTATTTTCCTTATCCATCGGGGGCAGGTCCAGGTAAATCAGGTCTGCCTCCCTGGATGTAGATTTTATGATTTCATTCAGGTGTCTGCCATCATCGGCGAGGTCAACCAGGTTGACCTCGGCATTTATTTTGAGTTCTTCGAGGAGTTGATCCATGCGATACTGAATTTTAGCATGGTCCGCCAAATATAAGTCCGCGTAAATATAGATGCGGATGCTGGCTTTGTACCATTCGTCGGTGGTCAGCAGAAAACGGTTTACCGTCAGCGGGCAGGAGATGTTGTTTCCGGTACCGTTCCACCAGATATCAATCGTTTTGCGCTCGCCAAACCCAACTTCCTGGTCGTAATCCATGACCAGCAGGTTGTAATCAAGCTGAATAAATTTATCAATCAGTTCTGCAAATTTCTCCGGTTTGGGCGAATACCTGGCCCAGCCCATCAAAATGGTATTGGGTTCTATTCCTGAGAATCCATAGGTTTCGGCAATACTTTCAATACCGGCGTAAATATCCTTGCACTGGTAGCGGCGGCTAAAGATGCCCTTGGTATTTTCGGTAGATTCAAGTGCCTGCTCGGGTTTTGAGAACTGGAGCTTCAAGCCCGGGTTTTCGATCAAATCAAAATTAGACAACAGGCCAAGTCTACCAACGATTTTCTTCCCATATTCAATCAGGTGGGGTCTTTTGTCCGTGCCGCCGCTGAATAATAAAATATTAGGCCGCCAGCTTCTTTTATCGATGGCTTTCCGGTCAACCTTAAACAAGGCGGTACGAATTATTTCCGACCACACACCTTGCCAGACATCGCCATAACCCAGATTAATTTGCCTTCTTGTCAGTAGCAAAAAGATCAATCCCATAGCGATAAAAGAGGCTATCATTGATATCAGGTCCAGCTTAAACATGATTGAAAAAGTAGCGACCGCTCCAATGATGCTTACCAGTTTTGGTATTTTGAAAGTAGGGCGAAAGTTGGATCCGGACCAGCTTTCCAATGTTGAGGAAAGGTTGATAAACCCATAGGCTGTTAGATAAAACATAGAAACGATGGGAGCAATAAGATCCAGTTCTCCAATCAATATACCAGCCTCGGCTATAAAAAACGTGAGTATAAGCGCATTTCTTGGTTCATTTGATTTTCCCACACCTACGCCAAACATTTTCGGCGTTACCTTGTCTAACGACATGGCCTGTAAGATGCGGGGGCCTCCCAATATTCCCCCCAATGCGGAAGATAAAGTAGCTCCCCAAATACCTGCCAACACCAACGGTGATCCGTAAGCGGAAAATAGCGAGATTTTGGAAAGTATATTATAATCTTCGGTCATGGCCTCCGAATCGATATTTGTCGATAAAAAGACAGCCAACAGAATGTAGACGACCAATCCCACACCAATGGAAAGCATCGTACCTACGGGGATAGATTTTTTCGGATCCTTTAAATCTCCTGACATAGCCACGCCGGCTGTAAATCCTGTAACGGCCGGGAAGAAAATCGCAAAGATGGTTTCTAAAGAAGGCGAATCCTCCCCGGGGAATAATTTGGTAGCTGTTACATCAAACCCATGATCCATGAAAAACCCACCGGCGAAAATGGAGACCAGCGAAAGGACTATGGCGGCCAGTATATAATATTGTGTTTTGATAGCCAGGGAAGTGCTGATCAATGCAATTGCCGTGATAATAAATAAAGTGATGGACCCCGTAATTCGCAAATTTTGGATTTGTTCGGCGTGCGTGCTTTCCAAGGTTGTAATGCCTATAAACCCGTTGAAGCTCTCGCTGAAACCTACGACATACATGGCAATACTCAGCGCGGTAGCAACATATAAAGCAACGCCTATTGAACCGCCGATAGGCAATCCCAGGCTTCGGGATAACATGTAATAAACACCCCCGGCTTTTACCTTTTGATCTGTGGCTACGGAAGAAACCGAAAGCCCCGTGCAAACGGATACCACATGAGCAAGGATAATGATTAAAATAGCACCCACCAGACCGGCTTCACCTACAACCCAACCCAGTCTTAAATACATGATTACACCAAGGATGGTCAGGATGGAGGGGACAAACACGCCGCCAAAAGTCCCGAATTTTTGTGCTTTGGCCATATAAAAATTATAAGGATTCTAATACAAACTTAAGAATATTATTCAGACATTAAATACAAGATAGGGTCACAACAATTTATAAAATTTTAAAAGTTGTTGTATATCATACCTGAATGATAATTTGCTGGTTTTCAATCACCATTTTAAAATGTAACGTCATGTCCCTGTGTGGGTTAACAACTCTCTGATCTTTTCAAGGGAGGTGGTTAAATGGGATAACCTGGCATGAATGCCAGGTCTTCGGAAATGGCCTTTGAATCTTTTATAGCGTAACTTCAATCGCTTTTCCAGCCGCTACCTTATCGTCAAAAAAGACCTGCCCTTCCTGATTAGAGACGCGGATATGCAACTGGTTATCTTCCCGGTCTACAGCCAAATCGAAATCTTGCCCAAAGGCTTTTATCCTTTTGAGGGCCATGTGATCCCACCCGTCGGGCAGCCGTGGGGTACATACAAATCGTCGCAGCCCGGTAGGAACTATGCCAAACATCCCCTCAGTAAATACCCGGCAATATAATCCGCTTTCTGCCGACAAATGGGCCATGTTACCTTCGGGATAGGCCTCCACAACATATGGCACCCTGGCGCCCAAAAGTCGTTCTGAAGAAAATTGCTGTAACTTTTCCAGGGAGGCTTCAGTGGCGCCGGCCAGAAAAGTGCCTCTCAGCGCATATAATGTGCCCCGATCCCAAAATATTTTGGAAATCGCCTCATTTTCCGAATTTTTCTCTACATGAACACCGTTGGGAGACCACAACCGATCAAATAATGCTTCAATAGTTCCTTCACGGCGACCATGGATACCCACTACCAGCGGCAGACATATCCAATGTCTTAAATAGCGATGTTCTTTATAATATTTATAGGTATCAAGGCCTTCAATATTTGCCCCGAAATAGTTTTCAATGGCCTCTCCCAAAGCCAAGGCCTGTTGCTGGTAATTGTCTAGCAATTGGGCCGGTTTATTCAGGTCATTACCGAGATCCACGGCTAAATTTAATGCGCCATAGGTAAGGGCCGAGGTAGAAAGATTGGCGGTTCCGGTGGCTATCCGGCCCTCCATTTCATCTGACTGTGATTCTACCACACCTTCATCATTGGTTTTCCGGTGGCAATATTCCAGGCACCACGCTATCAGTGGCCATAATTCTTCTGCTATTTTCCTGTCTCCTCTTGCCATTACAAACTGTGCAGCGCCATAGGCAATCATCGCTGCATCTCCCCTATCCAGCGGGTTAACCCGAGCATCTCCTTCCATTTCAAAGGAATACCTGATATTTTTATAAGAAGGATCTGTTTCCTTAGCGTAAAGACGATAGGTATTTAAAGCGGCTTCATTGGCGGTCTGATAGCTCATATAGGGGAAAAACGGGCCTACATATTCCGCCTGATCGTTGGCCCAAAATCCGCAGTAATACCTGCCTCCTCCCGGTGAATGCACCAGGCCGAGTTTTGACTCAAAAATGCTTTCAGATGCCCTGATTTTCGAAAACTCAAAGAGCGTATTCAACACCGGGTCAGGGGTCTCCAAAGTAAGCGAGCCGGCCATTTCCCGAAGGAAACGTTCCCGTTGTGCAAAGGCTTTTTCGCCTGCTCCGGAGGGATCTGCCTCATCGTTAAGCCTGGCACCTATGGTAATTGAGAAGGTATAACTTCCATGTTCCGGTATGGTAATGCCTGCGTCGACATCGGAGGTAATGGTTCTGGTATATTTTCCCTTCAAACCATAATCTTCCTGTCTGATCGAAGTATTTCCACATTTGATCCGGAGCGGTTGATCACTTTCATTTGTCAGCGTCCATTGTTCGAGAAAGAGGCGCTCACTCATGGAAGGGAAAAGTTTCCGCGTTAACCGCAATCCGTTTTCAGGACTGTGATGGAAAGTCAGGGTACCATCCAGTTCTACCGTTTCAACCGGCCCGGGGCTAAAAATTTTATCCTCAATTAATAACCTGGGAAGGATGTTATCATCATACGTTTCCTTCAGATACGCCCGGTAGACAAACCAGCCCGGATCTGATGTTTTTATATGTGTCCGCAACTGCGGAAAGATTATACGGCGTTGCAATGACAACCGTTTGTTGGTGTCGATGGCATAGGTGATGATTCCGGCAACCCGCTTACCAGCCATTTCGATATTATCGGAATGGGGTAGATTATAATCATTTTTCAGATCCCATGAGATCCTTTGTGTGTCCTTTATTTCCCAGTGCGCTCTGTACTTTTGTCGTTGCTGCTCCGAAGACAAAGCTTCCTGCCTTTTGGTGGCTTCCTCGTTTTGTTGATGCGTACATCCACAAAAAACAAGTATGAATAGTAATGTGGACAGGTGTTTTACTCTCATGGTGACTATTTCCTTTTTTGCTATTATACTTAAATTAAATCTTACTCTTTATATTAATGAGTGGAATTTGGTCTTTGCCTCCAACTTTTTCTCGCCTTTGACCGGGTATCAACGGGTGGCTTACCTCATTCGTTAATTTCCAGCAACATCCATTTATCATCTACAACCCCTTCCAGCAGATTCTGTATGCAGAGGTTCCAGCTGATAAACCCAACAATATTTCCATTTTCATCCACGTGATCATGGCTTGGAGCCAGGGGTTCCCCGGTATCCGCATGGTAGTTTTCATGCATGGTATTGTACTTTCTGATATCGTTGAGCAGTAAATTACCCACGGTCTCTGCCTGCCAATAGAGTTCTGTGTCGAAGCCATAATTTTTTAAACCGATGGAATAAATAAAGTTGGCAATAGGCCAGACCGGACCCTGCCAATTCGAAAAGGGGATAATGATATTTTTATTATTATAATCCGGGTCTTGCGCCGACAGTGTTCTGTAACCGTATTTTGCCTTCATGTGATCCGGGTTAATCAAATACCTTGAGATCATTGCTTTGCCTTTTTCGGGCGGGGCTATATTTTGTAGCAGTGGAAGAAAAGAGGAATAGCTCACCCTTTTATAAAAACTGCCGTTTTCCCGGTCTACGGTATAATAAATTTCATCCTCTTCAGACCAGAGATGTTTGTTAATAGCTTTCCTCAGATTAGTTGCTTTTTCCTGATACAACGTTGCTTCCTCAGTTTTCCCCAGCTTCCTGGCAATGGCGGCCTGGGCCAGGTACTCCCGGCATTGCAGGGTACTGGCATCCGGGGCCAAAAATGACCGCTTGTCGTCTGTGAAGTAATTTACCGCCGGGTTGTTATCCGCTCCACTTTGCATGCCGTTGTCCCAAAAAAATAATCCTGTCAATGAATCCTGCTGTGTTTTTTCACGATAAGACAGTACCTTTTTCAAATCATCGTAATGCGCTGCTATCCACGTGTAGTCCTGCAAACCTTCTGAGGCAAAGTACACTCCCTGGGAGAGAAAAGGTTTTACAGCAAATTTGCCAAAAAGGAAACGCGGACCTTTTGTAGTAGCCCCTCCCGATACGTAGCCTTCTTCATCAATCCCTTCTATGAGATTGAGCGCCCAGTATTTTAAATATTCGGGCTTGCCAACGCTTATCAGATGGTTCCCCATAAAAAACCCATCCCAATCCCACATTTGCTTATAAAAGCCTGCCGGAATCAGGTAAGGATATTTTAAGTAGCCCTCCGCCGGTTGAATAACTTTAGGCCGCAAGCCTGCATATCTGGTGGTAATACTGTCTAACAACGGGCGAAGGTTTTCCGGATCGATAGCTTCTTCCTGTCTGTCAGCTTTGGTTAATTCTTTTTTTGTTGTGGGTCCGCAAGCAAAAAGTACGGCACCTATGACCGATACGATCAAAGCTTTTTGAATGGCCACAAGGATTGGTTTCAACATATTATATTTTGTTTTATTTAAGGCATATGAGATTACGATACCGATGTACGCATTTTATGATATATACCGGTTGTTTTCTATTTTTCGCTTTTATACTGGTCCATAATAGCGCTCAACGCTTTGACAACGGCGGGGTAATCATTTGAAACATCTCTTTGCTCAGCACTATCTTCCGAAAGGTCAAATAATTCCAGTTTTGTCACAGGCGGATCTCCGCGGCCTATGCGAACCGCCTTCCAATTGCCGCTACGCACTGCCTGCCTGGAAATACTGGTATAAAATTCCCAGTATAAATAATCATGTTCCGGCTGGTTAGTGTCGTCATCCAGCAAAGTGTGTAAAAAGGAAATTCCATCCGTGTGGCCGGGAGATTCCACACCGGCCAGTTGGCAGGCGGTAGGCATAAAATCCCAAAAAGCCGAAACATGATCGGTTTCTCCAGGTGAGATGACCTCCGGCCATCTTACCATAAATGGTGTTCTTATTCCACCTTCGTATAAATCACGTTTAATTCCCTTCAGTTTACCGCTGCTACCGAAGAAATCAGGATTCCATCCACCTTCTCTGTGAGGGCCATTATCTGATGAGAATATAACCACCGTCTCCCGATCTATTCCTCTGTCCGATAGTTTCTTCATGATTTGTCCGACATAACCATCCAGCCGGGAGATCATGGCAGCACCAGCCTTTTTCTCTTCGGGCCAATCCTCGCCAGCATAAATGCCCAGGTCAGGAACTTCCATACCATGTTCATTAATCAGCCAGCTCTCATTATTGGCATGGGGAATCGTATAGGCCAGGTACAGGAAAAAGGGATTTGACCCGGCGGTATCAAGGAACTGTAATGCCTTATCGGTAAAAAGGTCGTTTGAATAGTCACGTTTTTTGGTGGCAGCATTACCGATGCCCACTGCATAATGCGAGGAATCTTCAATATAAACCACCTCATTTTTTAATGGGTATTGTTGTCCGTTCTCCATTAAATAATCCGGGTAATAGTTATGTGCCCTTATCTGGTCATAATACCCAAACGAATAGTCAAACCCCTGACGATTGGCATAGCCGGTAGTCCCGGCATTTCCAAGACCCCACTTTCCAATCATCGCCGTGGCATACCCCGCTGTTTTTAATAACTCGGCTACGGTGATATCTTCGTCCTTAATAGGCCTTTCCATTGACTTAATGGTAGTGTGCCCATTATGTTGGCCCGTAAGCAAACTATTACGGGAAGGCGCACAAACCGTAGCTCCGGCATAATGTTGCGTAAAACGTTTTCCCTCACGGGCTAATTTATCAATATGAGGCGTTTTGATTTCTGTTTGCCCGTAACATCCCAGATCCCCGTAACCCAGATCATCTGCCAAAATAAAAATGATATTCGGCTGCGAAGCCAGCACCCGCTCATAAGGCGTCTTTTCAGATTCACACGATGATGGCAACATCCACCAACCTCCCATCACAAGAACCACAAATAAAATCTTTCTACTAAATTTCATACGAATTACCTAATTTAACTTCCACACTTACACTCACTCTCCTCTTCCTTACTCCCTCGGCAGTACCAGTTCCTCGAAATGTTTAAAATCATCATCCCCTTCCATCCGGTAAAGAATACTTAACTGATTTTGTATATGCTTGTAATAATATTTTATCATAAACGGATATTTACCTTTACTGAGCGCCGCTGTAAAAACCTCGGGTTTATTCTCAAAATTTTCCCCTTTGGCTATTAATTTTCCATCGATGTATAATGCTGCCAGACCATCCCATGTCTGCAACTGCCATTCGTATTTTCCATCTGAGGGGATCTCCAGGTTTCCTGTCAGCTTTACAGCGTACGGATTATACAGCCCCTCGAATCGTACGTCGATATGGCCTTCCGGCTTCACCTTGGCAAACAACTCGCGGTTAATTTCATGCAACCGATTTTCAGTCATCTTTCCGGACACGCCTTCGCGTAGCACTGGTAAGGCCCCAAAGTCGGGCATAGCCTCTGCCCCATTGGCTGATTTATAGACCTTATATTGATAAACAGGCTGAATGGCCGTAAAATATTTTTGCACCGGATAGCCAATTGCCTTATCCTCATCATCAAAGAGTTGTGCCGATACCAGACCACTCTTAGTTATTGGAAAGGGATTAGTATAAGTTTTATAAGCGCTATCCGGCGGCAACCCCCACTGATCAGCAAACGCATACCTGATCGTTCCCTTGTTACCTGCGGTTAGTGTGATATTTGTTTTATCTTCAAAGCTCAAATCCCCAGCCTGCGTTAAATTACTTCCGGTAATACTGATGGGCCGGAATAGTTGCCTGTAAATTTGTTTGGTGCCATTCGACCTTTCCAGGTAATCATCATAATCTTTGGTACCATCATTATTCCACAGCCTATCGGCTAATACCGGAACGCGATCTTTTAGCACTTCAATGACCCGGTTATAATTCTGTTCCCAAAAACTTATCTGACCGCCAATGATGCCGGTTTTATTGGCAAGCCGGATATCGGCTATGTCACCATTCCAATGCTGCCAGTTTCCTAGGTCCCACTGATAGGCCAGGTCCGGTTCAGGCGCAAAATTCATGGCACTCACCTGATACCAGGGGATCCAGGTAGAGTTAATGATTTTAAACCCGTTACGCAATAAGCTATCCGGACGGTTATAGGTAGTATTCCAGACGATCACGGTGATATCCTTGTCGATCAATACGTTACCTGCCCCCAAACCATGAAAGCCTTCCCAGGCAATAGTTTGTTTGCCGGTCTTCTTTACCATCTGATTCAAACGATTGATAAAATGACAAAACAGCTCGTTAGCATCGCCCGCCAATGCTGCTTTCAAGCCATGTTTTTCGCAATAAGTTTTATATTCGGGAAGCTCCTGGATAGGTTTTAACCAAACCTCATCCCCGCCAATATGAATGTATGAACTTGTATAAAACACTTCCGCCAACTGCCCGATAATGGATTCGATGGCCTGGTAGGTATTTTCTTTGGCCATATTGACTACATAAAGGTTTTTTGCTTTGCCTGTCTCGGGATCCCTGGCGCCAAAAATGTCGGGCAACCTTTTCCATAATGCCTGTGAATGGCCTGGTAAATCTACTTCCGGGATAACCATAACACCTCGCTGTCGCGCATATTCAACCAAATGAGACAATTCATCACGGGTATAATATTCCCGGCTACCATCAGGATTTATCTTTCTTAACTCAGGATATTCCTTTACCGGAAATGTGAAACGGCGATTGTCTGATAAATGGAGGTGCAGGTATTTTATTTTATAAAACCAGAGGAGGTCGATGGTTTCTTCAATGGTTTTTACGGGATGCCAAAAGCGGGCGAGGTCAAGCATGACAGCCCGATAGTCGTATTGGGGTTCATCTTCCACCGACAGGCGGGGAATAAAATATTTTCCACCGTTTTCACGAATCACCTGCAGCAGGGAAGAAGATGCCAGCGCAACAGCCTGATAGTTTGCTCCCTCCAGCAATGCGTGTTTGTCTACTTTTAGCCGGTATGCTTCCGGGCTGCCTGAAACCCCGGTGGAAAGCATGATATCGCCTTTTCCTGCAGCTTTACTATCTATACTTATTTGGAATCCGGTCAGTCTGTTCAGGTAATCTGATAAGTACCGGGCAAGCGGCAACAATTCCTTATCCGCCACTACCAATTTTGATTTTGAAGTAATTTCCATGTACCCGTCATTTACTTCCATCAACCTGGGTTTGGGGACGATTTTAGGTTTGAACAACGGCTTCCCAGGTTCAACGCTTTCAGGTGGCAACTTAGGGACCCCTGTCTGATAATCCCGGGTCATGGCACCAAGTGAAAACAAAGCAATCAAATTGGTCACAATGAACCAGCAAATACATTTCATAAAACAAAATTTTATAGATGGCATTATTATCATTTTAATCTAGGTCATCAGTAAGCTACATTATAATTTCAGACTTTTGTTACGCTGCCCTGATTGATAAACATAGAATAATATTTTTTAGTACCCTCCTCTTCGGTAAGCAGTATGTCCGCCTTCAAAATGCGCTTAAATGGCTATTTAGAAAATAGTCAATGAAAAATCCGCGCTCACCAATTGAAATAACCTTCATACTCCTTACTTATTCTCTTTGCAACTTTTACAATATCTCCGGTGGGAGTCGTTGGATATTCGTCGTGATCTCTTGTCCAGTCATAATCCATTGATCTTACCTCCAGGTCATATTTTTTTGGGTCGATGTCACTACCCTCCGCCAAAGCCTTGCGCATATGATCTATCAGCAATTGCCAACGCGGCAGGTAATAGCCTTTAAATAAACCATTCCATTGTTTGCCGGCATAATCCCGTAGATATCCTTCTTTCCACGGTTGCCAGATAGTCACGATTGTTCTTGCATTCCATTCATAATAGGCAGCTTCCTCTTCGTTCTTTGCCCAGCTTTTTGCGTCTTTCAGCCATTTCCCCAAAAGGAAATGCTCGTTTGTTCCGGTGATATCATCCAGGTCAAGGAGCATCTTTTGCAAAGCGGCGGCGGCTTTTTCAAACCGGTCGATATTTCTCTCCTGGTAGGCTGCCGTTAATTCGTTGATAAATTTATGGGTAAGGCTGCTGACAAGCTCGCGATAAACATTGGTTAAATCAAACCTGTAGGTATCCACATGGCCCAATTGATCAGCTGATTGCAAAAGCAGTGCTGCTGCTTTCGCCAATTGCCGGGGTTGGTAATCCCAGGCATAGGGATCCTCTTCGGTGATTTTAAAGGTGGCCCTTTGATGCCTGATATCCTCCCTGGCGCCTTCGAATCTAATGGGTCTTGGCGTCGTAATTAATGGCGACCACATGGTTCTGGTTCTGGAATAGACAGTTTGTAACAAACCCTTCCACGCGGCCAGTGCTTTCTCATTTTCGGCACCATATCGCCGGGTTGCATAATCTGCTATCCATTTATCAATATCCACCATCGATTGATCCCAGGCTTTTTCAAATATAAAATCCTGGATAACCGGGTTATAACCCAGTCCCTCCGGAATCACGCCAATGCCCTTCAGGTTATTGTTGATCTCACTGTTGTAGGCCGCGCTAAAATTGGCCTGCATTACGGCCAGGTCACCGCTCATATTTACTTTCTGATCTTCGTTGCAGATCACATTCCAAACCCAGGGCTGGCCGTAAAAGGCTTCTGTTTTATCCCAGGTTGGATTTTTTTCACCATAAAGGTCAAGCACGATGACTTTATTTTTCGGGATAGCTTCTAAAAAAGCACGGCCTCTTTCCGGCGTCCAGAACTGTTTCTTGAAAAAGAAAAACCATCCCTGCAATACCCAGGTGGCTTCAGGGTCAGCATTGGCCATCGACCGGTATACATTCCGGCTTACCTCCGCCAGAAACTTTGGGTCGGTTGAAGGAGGGTCTACCTCTATAAAACAATCGGCATCATACAAGTGATCAGTACCATACATTTCGGTCTGCTTCTTAATAAAGGCCGTCCCGATTTTTTGGAAAAGACTATCTGTGGGATCCAAAAACCACGTGCCGGGAATTCCCGCCCAGTCTTCGATCTGAAAAATATTAGCTGAGGGATATAACGTTTTTAAAGCTTTTGGCACATGACCGGTAAAAGCCTGTAGCACAGGTTTCATTCCCAGGTCACGCATACGCTTCAATATCTTTTTCTGTAAATCCCTGCGTTGAAGAATCCAGTTTTCCGGTAACGGGCCACCCAATCCATCAATATTACCCATCCAGCCCCATGGTAAGTGAGCGGGACCGACAAAAAAATCCTGTATTTGCTCAGGCGACATGCCAAGCTCGGTAAAAACCTCCTGCCATACAGCTTCTTGTCCAATCATAGCCAGGGGCATATTTACACCCATCAGTGCCATGTAGTCAATCATTTTTTCCCATCGCTCCCAATTCCACCACGGCATCGTGTATCCATAGGTGCAATAATTGAAAAAATATCTGTAATCAAAAGGTGTCTCTACGCGTTGTTTGATTTTCACAGCCGGTAGTTTATCCGGCAACTGCAATTGATGACTGTTAATAGAAATCTGTGCGTTACAATAGTTTTTCAAATACCAGTTGAGACCGGAGGAAAAGGCTATTGCATTGTTTCCCTTGATTAAAACCTTGCCATCAATATGGTCAATTTCAAAAAAATCTTTTACACCTGTGGTACCAACCTCTTTAAAAATAATCTGATTTTGATGCCCGGGTAACAGCCGCTGTAATAAGGCATAGGCTGCCTTCTCGTAATCGGTAGTGGGGGGAGAAATATGTTCATTGTTTTTTGGCCCACAGCTTACCAACACCAATAACAGCATACTGCCGACCATCTTATTTATACGCATACAAAGTACTTGTTAAAATTTCTACTTTTTAAAGCAGTCATTGCCCTTAATCCTCTTTTTCAAAATTATAATCATACAGCAGGCTGTCCTGCACCGCATCGCCTGTTAAAAGAGATAATTTAGCATCTGCCTTTTCCAGTTTATTGATAAACTCATCGTACGGGGCGACCTGTTCCGTATTCCAGATTCTTTCATTTAAAGCCGGCAAACGCTTTCTGAGACTTGGGAATTCTACCTCATCTGCCTGTTCCCAGGCACACATTTGAGCGCCAATTACAAGCGGGGACTGCTCTACCTGGATGGGTGTAAAAGACGGCGCCTTGGGGAACCAGTTTTCCCATCGCCACATATTCCACCCGTAAATGGTCTTGGGTTCCCATTTCTTTTTGTTCACCACGTATAAAGGTTTCCATGAAGTATTCACCACTGTGTAACCATCGGCCACGAGGTGATTTGGAAGATAGCGGTTAGTTTCAAATTCGTATACTATAATGTCTTTGGGTATTGGTATTTCGCCCTCCCTTCTGAACCCTTCCCAAATACACATTTGTTTGCCTTGTCTTTTAACTATTTCATTCATTCTTACCAAAAAATGCCGGTACAATTCATGCACATCGTCGCCCAGTTGATGCGCTTCCATATATGCCTGAACATCCGGGTCGTCCATGGTTTTGTTAAAAATGGCCTCATCACCTCCGATATGGAAATAGGGTGTAGCCTTGAAAACCCGGGCTACCTCAGCGATAATATCCTCCAATGCTGCATATGCTTCTTCTTTACCCATATTTATGATCCAGGGATTATCTTTTTTATCCTTTAGCGCAAATATTTCAGGGTAGGCATTGACGATAGATGATGAGTGACCGGGGATGTCTATTTCCGGAATGATCGTTATTCCTCTCAATTGCGCGTAAGCCTCCAGCTCGCCTAATTCTTCGAAGGTGTAATGCCTGTCAGGAGTAGGCAGGTTAGGGTATTTATCCGAAGGCAGGGTATAGGATTGATAATCTGTAAAATGCAACTGAACATAATTCGATTTATAAAATGAAGCCAGGTCGATTAACTTTTTGATGGTGGCAACACTATGCCAGCTTCGGGCAAGATCAATCAATAATCCCCTGTATTTGGCAGATGGCCGGTCTTTAATGCTGGCCACAGGAAAATATAATTCGTTATTTTGGGTGAACGACATTTGAAGCAGTGTCGCCCTGGCCATTGCCAGTGCCTGGTAGCTTCCACCACTCACGCGCACCCAGTCATCAACCTCTATATGATACTCATCATTGGCCAGCTGCCGATCGATGGCAAAGGCAATCGCGGCGCTTTGCCTGTTGCTGGTAATCTCTAAATCAAACCCTGTAAGCTTTTGTAATTCCGCTTTGAATAGCGTTAACAAAGGCAAAATCTTTTCATTTTCGCCATAGATAGTGCTTTTACCGGAAAGGACAACCACCTTTTCAGAAACTGCAACATCTTTTGGAATGGGAATTATGACCGGTTCAACACTTAAATTCCGGATCTTATTTGTGTCATCACAGGCTGTCAGGAACAGTATGGAGATCAACAGCAGGACCGTTTGCCTCATTTTGATATAGGATTAGTTATTGCGTGATTTAATTAAAAAATATTGAGATTTACAAATCATCTAATGACATGTATGATACCTGTTAAAAAGCTATTTTGAGATTAACCTGACCTTCAGGGCAAACAAATTAACGGCCCCGCTATAGATGCGGAGCCGTTGGTAGTTGGTAGTTTTTAATAAGAATATAAAACCGGCCCCGTTTGGAGGTTAGGTTTCATCTTTACATCCGGGGCATTGGTTGCAAACCAAAGCTTATCTCCAAAAACCCGATTTATAATCGTAACCCCTTCAATCGCTTTTTCAAAATTCACTTCATTGAATTGTCGATGCATACCTTCATTATACTGGATTCTCACAGGATAGCCGTCATCCTCGTAAATACCAATCGTAAAATAATCCAGTTCGGGATATCCGGTTCTGCGGATCATAGCAAAGGTATTGGTACTTTGACCAAATTGCGCGATGTAGCGCTGCGTAATGATCAATTCCAGCGCATCGGTAGTATTGTAGGCTACTGAAGGCTGATTGATATACGTATCAATATCCGCAGCATCAATACCAAGGTCCTGCATGTTGGCGGTTATTGCTTCCTCATAAGCATCTTCCGCTGATATCCCAACATTGAATCCTTTTAGCGCGGCTTCGGCCTTAATGAAAAGTAACTCTGAATAGGTGATGATCGGACGTAGTTGCACCTCCGCAAATTGGGCAGATATCTGGCTCACCGAATCCCTGCTTATCCTTGTAAATCCGGAAGGATTATCAGGATCAAACCCGGGCGGAATACCTATGTAGGTATCGGCGTTTGTGTAGCCTTCTGCCGGTGCCACAAGGACTTTCATTCTTGGATCCAGTCTATCTCCCAAAATATTGACAAATCCGCTACCGACATTAGGTGTGAACCCATTGTCATTTAAATACCTACCCAGTGGATCGGCATAACTGCCGGTAACGTCTTCCCACGTAATCCCGAAATTATCGTCATTACCTTCCAGCACCGGATAAGTAGTCGGATTAGAAAAGATCTGCTCCAACCCTGCCCTGGCAGTGGCCTCATCGACGTCGGATATTCTCAGGAGTATTCTGGCCCGCAGAGAATTGGCAAATTTTTTCCACATCAAAACATCTCCGCCGGCAAAGGCATCTGACGCCGCTACCATGGATACACCCGGGTCATCGCTAAGGTCAAACATTGTATTTGCTTCCTCAAGCATCGTCAATATACTGGTATATATTTCCTGCTGGGTATCAAACTTAGGTTTGTTAAACCGCTCTTCTTCCGATACCTCTCCTTTCAGCGCATCGGAAAATGGAATGGAACCCCATTGGTCGGTCATGGTTTGAAAAATCCAGGCTTTCATCACATATGCCGCAGCCCGGTAGTTTGGATGGGGCGCTTCATCGGTATTTCCAATGATTCGTTCGATCAAGGGTAATGTTTGCGTATACATTATCTGGTAGATCCAGAAATCATTATAATCTTCCCTTGGATTACCTTGCACAAAATCATTTAGATTGTCCAGTTGCTCAGTGGAATACTGTACCCACTTTGACATGCCGTGATTAAAGCTTCTCACATTGTCCAGCAACTCACGGGCTGCCCTGATCTGGGCCCCTAAAAGCAATCCCTCATTACTTCCCACTGTCTGTGCATTAGGATTGGTATTGATCTCTTTAAAATCGTCTGTACAGGCCACTGATATGACAGCCATTAAACAAAACACTTTCAATAATCTATTTATCTTCATCGTTCTATTTTTTTGTCTGTTAATAATTCATGACCAGATTAAAAATCCAGTGTTATATTAAATCCGTAGCTTCTTGTATTCGGTAAAGATCCGGTTTCAAAGCCTGCTCCGTTGTTAAGCGGTCCCATGCTGGCTGTTTCGGAGTCGATACCATTCAGGTTATTTTTAATAAGCCATAGGTTTCTTCCAATCAGGGATACCCTTGCTCCGGCGATACCAACTTTGCTGACAACGTCAGCTGGTACTCTATAGCCAATAGACAGCTCTTTCAGTTTAATGTTGGTGGCAGGCGTGGTAAATGTTTCGGTAGGGAAGTTCCAGCCTGAATAAAGATCCTGGGTGCTGATCTTGGTGGTATTTGGTTGTCCGGTTTCTACATCGATACCATCAAACAGGAATCCCCCGCCATCGGCTACATCGTCTCTTACAAAACCACCATCAGCATTTGTGCCAGCACTTTCTGTCAACATACCATACCTTAGCATATAAATTTGAGTAGTAGAGATAACATGTCCGCCACTTCTGAAATCAAATAAAAAGCTTAATTGAAAGTTCTTGTAGTTAATGGTATTGAATATACCGCCGGTCCAGTCAAGTGGAGCAGATACACCCAGATCCCTGGTACCTCTCCACTGATTATGCATGGGGAAGCCATTTCTGGTCAGGACCTTACCGGTTCCGTAGATATTGCCTTCAGCTGTGTAGCCAAAAGCGGCAAAATCTTCAGCCATATTAGGTACATTTTCCAGTGCATCCTGCGTATCCCTGAAATATTCAAATCCCACCATGTGACCGTAAGGCTCACCATTTGTTGCGCGGATCTCAGGCCCAAACCAGGCAGCTATATGTTTGAACGGAACAAGTTCCTCCGGAAACCCACTCACAGTACCTCTGTTCCGGGACCAGTTAAGACTCACATCCCAGGAGAAATTGTTGTTTTTAACCGGCGTAACATCCAGCTTCACTTCCCAACCTTTGTTAGTGATAGTACCGGCATTGATAAAAGCAAATCTGGCTCCCCGCTCCCAGGCATTTTCTACCCTTACCAATTGATTGCTTGATTCATTATTGTAATAGGCAACATCCAACCTCACTTTGTCATTCAAAAAGTAAAGTTCCGTTCCAATCTCAAACGAGGTAGACTCTTCAGGCTTAAGCGTTACCGCCGGAATAAAGTTCCTGGTACCCGAACCAAGTCCAAGCACCGGTTGCCCATTGAATGAGACTGCCTCACGGCTAATAAAGCGGTCGAGACTGTAGGGTTGAGTATCGTTACCTACTTTTGCCCAGCTTGCTCTTACTTTTCCAAATGATAAAATCCTTTCATTGATATTTAGCACGTCTGAAAAGACAAAACTTCCGGATACGGAAGGGTAGAAAAATGACCACTCATCTTCGGGGAGTGTAGACGACCAGTCATTTCTTCCAGTAAAAGTCAAAAAGGCAATGTTTTTATAATTCAGATCTACTGATCCAAATACGCTATTGACCTCTTTTTCGCTTCTGGTGTTGTTCACTATCGGAGAGTTGGCTGAGTTGGATAAATTGTAAACTTCCCTTACCAATAGTCCGCCCTCTGTTCTGGCAAATTTGTTGATGCTCTTTTCCCTCCTGGTAGCGGTACCGATCATGGCGCCAACGTTAAATTCCTCGATGACGTCCTTATTGAAATTCAATCTTGCTTCAGCATTTAATTCCTCATTAAAATTAAAGCCTTCCTGGTATTCACCATTGTTGAAAGCATGTTTGGCGGTAATTCTTTCATACTCCGTAGAATTTCTGTCTTCAAAAAGGCTTCCCTGTACTGACAGCCAATCTGTCAACTCGTAAGTTAAATTAAGCCCTCCGCTAAACCTTCTCCTGGTAGATGGATTTACATTTTCAAGCAGGTCCCAGTAAGGATTGGGGCCACCTCTGTAAAAACTTCTTCTATTGCCAAATTCATCTTTATGGTTACGCAAATCCCGGATATCGATATTGGTTGGTATAAACAACGCATTCCAGAAAGCTCCTGCAAAAAACCCATAGGCCGACCTGTTATCGCTGGTCATTTTTGAACCGGTGGCGGTAATGGTGGCTGAGAGTTTTTCCCCCAGTTGAATAGTGGAATTCAGACTACCTGTGATCCTTTCCAGTCCGGTATTGGGCACAATACCTTCTATGTCCTGGTGCCCGATGGATATCCTGGTATTGGAAGATTCCCCCACATGTGTCATGGATACATTGTTTAAATAACTATGACCGGTTTCGAAGAAATTTTTCAAATTATCTTTGCCATAGGGTTTCCATTCCTTTACAATAGGCTCGTTGGTCAGGGGATCCCACTGTGCTATCTGCTGACCTTCATATCTGGGTCCCCATAGCCTGACGTCAGACTCTCTGGTTCCGCCACCGTTTCCATCAACGTATTCAAACTCTCCGTTGAACCCCTGTCCATATTCAGTTTGTACATCCGGCAATGTCAGTGGATTTTGAAAGGTAAAACTACCGCTGTAGGTTACACCAATACCCTTCTGGCCTGATTTTCCCTTTTTGGTGGTAATCATAATTACCCCGTTAGCTCCACGGGCACCATATAGGGCTGTAGCACTGGCCCCCTTCAGGACACTGATGGATTCTATGTCATTTGGGTTTATATCTGATAACGGGTTACCAAAATCACTTCCATTACCAGGGGTAAAAAGATCTTCTGATAACGACCGGTTGCTTTGAAGCGGCATACCATCCAGCACATATAGTGGCTGATTGTCAGCTGACAAGGATGTAACACCTCTGATCAACACTCGCGGCGTTCCATCCACGCCATTGGCGGAACCCTGTACCTGAACACCCGCCGCTTTTCCGGCCAGGTTCAGCAGCATATTGGCTTCACCGGTGTAGTTTAATCTTTCAGAGTCAACATTATCAACCGAATATCCAAGAGCTCTTTTTTCCTTACTTATGCCCAGTGCCGTTACTACTACCTCACTTAATCGCTCAATGCCCGAAATCAGGGTAACATTAATGGTACTTTCATTTCCAACCACCCTTTCGACAGTTTCGAAACCAATGGAAGAAAAGACAAGCGTTTGTCCCGGCTCTACCAATATCCGGTAAAATCCATCAAGATCGGTGACAGTTCCTTTAATCGTACCTTTGATCGTAACGTTGGCTCCCGGCAAGGCCGCGCCGTTTTCATCGACGACTTTTCCTTCTATCTCTACCTCTTCCAAAATGATCTTTTCTTCACTTTTCTTCCTCTTTATAGTCCCAACGTTAATGATGTTATTGATTCTTTTGAATTTGAGATCGGCCTGTTTTGATACTTCTTTCAACAGGTTGTACAGATTCTCGTTGACCCGATTACTTCGCAGGTGGATAATCTTATCGACGTTTTTGTCATATCGGGCAAAGGTAAAGGCTGTTTCATTTTCAATTAAATGAAACAATGTCCCCAGGTGAACGTCCTGAGAATTCAGGTTTAAATCTAGTTGGACCTTCCTGAGTTCGGTTACGCGCTGTCCTTCGGCTGTTGAAGCCATGAGCAGATTCAGGAACAAGCATTGGCACAAAACCCCATAAACAGTACATTTAAACATAATAATAAGTATGCGTAAAAGTTTTATTTTCATAACTTTACTGGATTTAATTATACAATAGATTAAATTTAAGTAGCCCTGGCCGGGGCTACTCCGGTGGTTCAGGCACTATGCTTGAACTACCGGTAATTTTTATAATAGTTATGTTCGCAGGCTAAAATTTTAGTTAAACATAATTTTTATTTTATCTCCATCTATCTCAAATTTAAAGTCAGAGGAGAAACTTAAATTTCGAAGAATGTATTCAAGTGATCGGTTTTGAAACTCTCCGGAATATCGTTGATTTCTTTGTTGCGGATCCTGATAGATTACCTCAAATTCCACCTGATAACTTTTCTCAAGCTTTTTGATAACCTGTTGAAAGGGTACATTTTTGAAATATATAATGCCGTCTTTCCAGCCAACTACCTCTTTTACATCAAAATGATTCAGTTGCTGTCCATCGGGGCTCAGCGACAGTTTTTCTCCCGGTTTCAGGATCACTTGCTCTTTTTCGGCAAGGTAGGCGCTACGCTCTGAGAGGTACATATCCCCTGCTCTACCAACAATGACACTTCCTTCCACTAGTGCAATCTCTACCTTACCCCCGGTGCCAGGCTCAGTATTAACGTTAAAAGAGGTGCCTAAAGCCGTTGTGCTAATGCCGTCCGAAATAACGGTAAAAGGACGGTTTTTATCTTTTTCAATCACAAAATAAGCCTCACCTTCCAGGGTTACGGTTCTGCGATCCGGATCAAAGTTTTTAAGGTATCTTATTTTGCTACCGGCATTCAAAATAACTTCGCTCCCATCTGTCAGCCTGACCATCAGCCTTTCAGAGGGGGAAGTAGACTTCTCCACATAGTCATTTTGATTCAATGCCTGCTCCTGTGGTTTAAAAAAATCAGTTTGCTTCACAAAAAGAATAGATACCGCCATCAAGACCGAGATCCCAGCGGCTATTTTCAACCAAAAAGGAAATAGAGACGAGTTCCCGGAGCCCTCTGTCAACGGCCTTGTGCTTTCCTCAGCTTTTGGACGGGTTCCGTAAATATCATGGGTAATCTTATCAAATAATACCTTTGAATCCCAGTTTGTTTCCTTTTCGGCGTATTCGGGATTATTAAAGTACCCCTTCAAACTTTCTGCTATTTCATCCGATAACTCTCCCGAATAATACCATGTTATAATTTTATCCACCTCCGCCGGTGAGCAATTACCATTAAAAAATCTTTCCAGCAATTTTTTGTCCATTAGTACTACTTTATTTAAGTATTTTTTGGCTTAAACTTCTGTCTTTACCCTATATATCCGATTTGTACTGCATTTACTTAAATAATTAAAAAAAAATAACCCGATGGCCACAAAATTGGCGCGCTGAAAGTAATATCAGGGTGATAATTCTTTAAATTCAAAAAATAATATCTTAAGTTTGATTATTAGCAAGAGAATATTTTATTACTGATTGAATATCACGGAGAAATAATTTTTCCACTGGAGGAAGGCAAAACACAGCCCACAGTAACATGAATACACTGGTCTCCATGGAGTGAATTTTAGGACCATTTTACCCAAAACGTAAAACCATTGAGCATTGAGGGTCAATTAGTTAATAATGTAATATGATAAACGGCAAAACACCTGATACCGAATTAACCAAATTACTTAAAGGCGGTTCCTATGCGGCTTTTGAAATACTCTATCAAAGGTATAGTAAAGGAGTTTATCTAACGGCAAAAAAGTTTCATCTGTCCCATGAAAATGCGGAGAATATTGTTCAGGATGTTTTTTTAAAGGTCTGGGAGAAAAAAGAAAATATAAAAACAGGGCATTCTTTTTTTGCCTACCTGTTCACGATAGCAAAAAATGCGATTTTCAAAGAATCGAAGAAAAAAATATTTGTTACGCTGAAAGAGGATTATCAATTGGAAAATCCGTTGATTGTATCCGGTCAAGCCGAGCACCAATTGTTAAAGGAAGATTTTAGAGGCCAATATCAGGAAGCCATTCGTAAGCTAACACCTATTAAAAGAAAGGTATTCATCCTTCGTTTTCACCTGGGATTAAATAATCAGGAAGTAGCGGATCGGCTGGGACTGTCAAAAAGAACAGTGGAAAGCCATATACATCAACTAAAATCCACCATACGGGAACGCCTGGGAAAAGAATATCACTCCATCTACATGTTCCTGATCCTATCTATTCTTGGCCATTAAGATATAATAGGCTATACCGGTTTAAAGACAGTGCCTATCGTTTTTATTACCTCCGTTGATGGTATCGTTTGCCGCTTTAATCACGAAACAGGGCTTCATTGAGTTTGTAAGACAGCAGGTAATGATCATTTAATGCAACCAAAGTATGATCTGAAACCAGAAAACTGTTTATTTTTTTCTCCATGTGATCAGGAATGTAAAAACTGAATTTATATTTACCCTCCCGCAAATTGTAAACATCAATAACCGCGGACTGATCAAATATCCGCCTGTCTTCATTTCCGGCCAAAAGGTTGGAGTTAATAAACAACCAATTTCCGAAAACATTGCATTTTTTGTTTACCACCAGGGGCGGTGCTGCCATGGTCAGGGTATTGCCCGATGCCACGTTGGCGACTTTGATCTGCGCTTCACTAATTGTATCGATAGTGTTGGCCTTGTATAACAAATTCAAACTGGTATCTATACACATAAATTGGTTGCGGTAGAAATACACGTATACCAATTTTGCCAAATGCTTGTTGTAAATCAACATCCCATCAGTGCAGAATATTCCATTAACCTGCTTTTCCAACAGGTTATTGGCGTATTTAAGTTGTGATGGTGATACTGTTTTTTTCGCCAGTACATTTTCATAATGTTGTGTACCCGTCGCCCGAAGGACGAAGGATTTTTTGGCCACCGGAATTGCTTCTATAAAGTAGGTGCTGTCATACATATAACGGCTGGCATGCCAATCACCCACTTTACCGCTGTAAATAAAGGGCATTGTGCCATCCATTAAATAAAAATCGGGAGAATCCACTTTCACCAATATTGATTTGAATGTTATATTTTCCACCTCCAATTGCACATGTTGGGTATCTTTCAATGAGGTATTTGCCACTAAAAGGTGCGTAGGAGCAGTGTTGTTGCCCAGGTAGATATCATTAGAAGACGCACCTGCGAAGTAATAGGAGTTGTACTTAATATTCAATGTATCAGATGACACAATGGCATTGGCATGAAAGGTCCGGTTGAAGCTGTTGTGCTGATACCTGCGATCATGTATGCTGGAATTTATGAATAGCAGGTAAACAGCCATTAAGCTAAGACATAATACGGCTACGGTTAAAATAATGACATTTCGTTTCATGTGTTCATAATTTATTTTCATTGGTCACATGGAACCTCGCATATTATTACCCTTCCCTGTGCCTCCGCTAGCACCTCCGCCTTTGGCTGACGAAGTAGCCTACGGCGTACGCAGTCCGCAGAGTAGCTTTCTCCGGTTTCTTACGCTTTAGCTTCAGCGACACGCGGTGTGTGTCGATTACGTCATACTCGGTTTCATGTAATTGGCGGTTAAAAATTGGCTTGTCCGGAAGAAGTTGGTGCGGTATGGCACCAACTTCTTTAAAATAAAAACAGATTAATCCACATTAAGGAGTTGGCGTCCACAATATAGTCTGACATCCGCCCCCCAGGGTGGCATCAAACGCAGGATTGCTACCGTTATTGACCGTACATCTGGCCCAAAATGGATTAAGTACCGGCGTACAATTATCCTGATCGGTCATGGCTATATTGCAAGTCGCAGCCTGGTACGTAGCAACGATTTTACCACTAGAGGTCGCGCTGGAAATAAAGGCCGTTCCAAAGGCCAAAACAAAAGCCAAAACGGCAAACACACTTTTTAAAGATTTCATAATTTTAAGTTTGATTAAATGGCCTACTCTGTTTGCAGGTTTTCGGTTTCCCCTGATCTTATTGCAATAAAATATCTTTGATAGCAAACGATTTGCTTTCCTGATAGCCGATTCTGAACAATTCAAAACCCAGCTTAAATATTTTTAACAGAATGTTGTATTTCTTTCCCTTTTGGACAATCCCTGCTAATCCCCCACCACTTGACTGTTTCTGTGAAGCGGTGTATGCAGGATAATGCCAATCAAACCCAGCACCACAAATCCGATGTTAAATATCAAATGTTCTTTCCAGCCCATACTGTCCAGTACGCCACCGCAGGCGCAGGGAATTTTCTCGCTGAACTGTAAAATGGCAACGATATACGCGGTAAACATCACCATCAGGCTGAAGGCCATATACAGGCCGATCGAGCGGACACGCGGAAAAGCCAACATGCCCGCTATCAACAGTTCAATGGAAGGGACAACCCATGCCACAAGTTCAGCAAAGTTGGTTAACAACGGCGACTGGCCAATTTGGACGGTGAATTTCTCGACATCCATCAATTTCATGACAGCGGCATAAGTGAATAGAAAGATGAATAGGAAACAAATGATTTCGAGGGCGATCTTTTTTTTCATGGTTTAACTGGTTAATCGGTTAATTCATTTTCATCGGTACCTTCGCTTACACCGGCGACTGGCTTCATCAACCAAATCATCGGGCAGTGTGGTTTTATCGGAGAAGACGGCTCGGCCATCACCTATGCCATCCTTTCTCCTGCTCCTTTGAATTAGAATAATTAGTTTGCTTCCTCGACTATTTGAGATTGCCCATTATTGGAGTTTTTTCTTTCCTTCCGGTTGTCCATAGCCAATAACTTCTTACCCAGCGATGTAAAATTACGCCCATAAAAATCAACCTAGATAGATTTTGTACCCATTAGCCGGACTGTTGATAATCTACATTAAAAAATCTTTCCAATAATTTTAATTCGTTCTCCCTTTTTATTTTTGGTGAATACCGGCATCTGCCGATGTCCTTACCCTATATATCCAGATCGCGTCGTATTTACTTAAATAAATAAAAAAAAATGTACGAATTATTTTGAGGTAGCACCTGGCCATTCGCCCCGGTCTATCGCTATTGAAACCGATAGCCTTCTCCATTATTTGAAATGCCAACCCCCATCCCACCTAAATTTAAAAATATTTTTGTTTGTAGTAATCATTGGTGGGATAAAGATTAAAAAGATTTGCTGTGCAAAGATTCGGCCGGCGCCGGTGTTGATGGCATAAGGGCTTACATTTGATCATCAGGATTGGCTATTATTTCATCACCGCTAAAGGCAGGCAAACGCAACTTTTATTTATCGGTTTAGTGCGTGTGATTTTGATGATCTTTTTTTAAGCTTTAAATTGGCATCTGAAAAAGTAAGACTTCAGGTACTATTAAAACAAGTAGGCACCTACATGGGTTACCCTCAAAGATGCCAGGCTCAAATAGTTGAAGTTACGCGCATTGTGTTAATAAAAAATAACTTCGACATTTATGAAATACATTGTCTGTGAGGAACCCGGAAAATTTTCATTAAAGGAAAAGGCAGCACCTAACACAAAAGCCGGCGAGGCATTGGTAAAGATCAGGAAAGTTGGGATCTGCGGCACTGACTTACATGCTTATGCAGGTAATCAACCGTTCTTCACATATCCGCGGATTTTAGGTCATGAGCTGGCGGCAGAAGTATTGGAGGTAAACGACGACAATGCCGGAATAACCGTTGGGGAGCAGGTAATTGTCATGCCTTATTTGAATTGTGGTCAATGTGTTGCCTGCCGTCAGGGAAAAACAAACTGCTGCACCAATCTCCAGGTACTGGGCATACATACCGATGGCGGCATGCAGGAAATAGTCTCTTTGCCAACCAACATTTTGATTCCTGCCCCCAAGCTGACCTTTGAGGAAATGGCTATTGTGGAACCCCTGGCCATTGGAGCCCATGCCGTCAGAAGAGCCAATTTATCCGCTGACGAAACAATTGTGGTGATAGGCTGCGGTCCCATTGGACTGGGCCTGATGAAACTGGCCCAGCTTTCAGGAGCCAACGTAATAGCCATCGACGTTAACGACGAAAGACTGACCTATGCTCAAACGAAAATCGGTGTAGATATGATCGTGAATGCTACAAATGAACCTGTAGCGGAGGTGAAAAAACTGACAGGTGGGGATATGGCCACCGCAGTATTCGATGCTACAGGACATAGGGGCGCCCTGGAATCGGGAATTAACTACATGTCACATGGAGGCCGTTATGTATTAGTCGGATTATCAAAAGGTGATTTGAATTTCAACCACCCGACTATTCATGCCAAAGAAACTACTTTAATGTGCAGTCGCAATGCTACATTTGAAGACTTCAGACAGGTTATCAACGTGTTGGAAACAGGGCGCTTTCCCACCGGATCTTTCATTACCCACCAGGTTCCGTTCACAGACATGATCGCAAATTTTGATAGCTGGACAAATCCTGCAACAGGCGTCATCAAAGCCATGGTAGATTTTTAAACAAAAAACAAATCAGTATAAATTATTAATACAATTAATACAATGGTAATAGACTCACATCAACATTTTTGGAAATACGACCCACAAAAACACAGCTGGATTAACGACAAAATGTCAAGGCTTAAACAGGATTTCTTACCGACTCATTTGCAAAAAGAATTTAGTGCCAATGGTATTTCAGGATGCATAGCAGTCCAGGCCGATCAATCTGAAGCGGAAACAGAATTCCTGCTGGCGCTCGCCGATCAGAATTCATTCATTAAGGGCGTAGTAGGGTGGGTTGATCTGAGAAGTGAGCAGGTGGAAGAAAGGCTATCCCACTTTTCCAAGTTCCCAAAACTAGTTGGATTTCGCCACGTAGTGCAGGACGAGCCCGATAACAATTTTGTGTTGAGGGAGGAATTTAAAAGAGGTGTGAGCCTGCTTTCGAAGTATGGATTGACTTATGACATATTGATTTATCCAACACAAATGCCAGCCGCCAATAAAATAGTGGAAGCCTTCCCCGATCAAAAATTTGTAATTGATCACCTGGCCAAACCCTACATCAAAAAAGGCACTATAGAACCCTGGAAGACCGAATTAAAATCCCTTGCCGCGAAGGATAACGTCTATTGTAAAGTTTCAGGCATGGTTACCGAAGCTGACTGGCAACAATGGCAATATGATGATTTTGTTCCATATCTGGATGCTACCTTCGAACTCTTTGGGCCTGACAGGATCATGTTCGGCTCTGACTGGCCTGTATGTTTGCTGGCGGGTGAATATTCGGAAGTAAAAGCCATCGTTGAAAAATATATAGCCGCCTTAAGTGAGGATGAAAAATCAAAGGTTATGGGGGGTACCGCACAGATATTTTACGGTATCAGCTAAAGGTAAAATCAGATCAGAATACACCAGGTTTTTGTGATTGACGAAAAACCGGTATCACTGATGTCTGATAAACTCATTGTATCGAAGTAATCTAAAAATATAGTTAATATGAATATTAAAAAACATTATCTGGCTCTCGACTTGCAGGATGATCCGGAGCTTATAGCGCAATACAAAGAATATCATGCCCCTGGCAATGTATGGCCGGAAGTATTACAAAGCCTCAGGGATTCAGGGGTTGTAGACATGGAAATTCACCTTACCGGCAACAGGCTGTTTATGGTTCTGGAAGTAGATGATACCTTTGATATGGAGAGAAAGGCGCAAATGGATACTGACAATCCCAAGGTACAGGAGTGGGAGCACCTGATGATGAATTTTCAAAAATTATTGCCCTGGGCGCAGGATGGGCAAAAATGGGTGCCCATGGAACGGGTCTTTAAATTATAAATTCGAACGTAACCCGGAATATACGAAATTACTGGTTAATGTCACTGGATGAGGGGTTATCTATTACTAATCCTATCACCAAAACATGCGAAATAACAACTATCTAAAAAATTAATTTCATATTTCTCCTGTTGCCATACTTTCACGACGTGGCAACAGGATTTTAATCATTTTTTAGCGGTATGCCGATGTCACCCTATTTCCTTCTACCCACACTGTTCCAGTTAAGCTACCCATTCCCGCAAGGGCACCTTCCCCAGGGAAGGAGTTTTACTAAATTGAACTAATGTAAAAAAACAACATCCCCTTCCCCAAATCAAATCTTCTCCCGGGAGGGGTTAGGGGTGGGTAGCAGAGCTATCTCTTACGATGAACCACCTGGCCCTTTACATCATCTCACCCCTTCCGCCCAGGCTATTCCCGCACGGGCACCTTCCCCGGGGAAGGAGTTTTACCAAATTGAACTAATGTAAAAAAACAATGTTTCCATCCCAAAATCAAATCCTCTCGCGGGAGCAGGGGTGGGTTGTGGAGCTATCCCTTAGCGATGAACCACCTGGCCCCTGACTTCCTCAAATTAACCGCGGAAATCAGGAAAAAATGCCTTTTACATGCCAAAACGAAATTTATTATACCAAAACGACTTTCAAGGAATCCCTTTTAAATATGACTTAACATCAAACCGGCAAACGTCAGGGCCAGAAAAAAGCCCAGCATATCAGTGACCGTTGTCAAAATTGGCCCGGAAGCCAGGGCGGGATCAACATTCATTTTTTTGAGAAAAAGTGGCAAAGTACCACCTATGGAAACCGCGACCACCGTATTAATGGCCAGGGCGCCGCCTACTACCAGTCCGAGGTACACATTGCTCTGCCAAAGCCAGGCGGCTGTTCCTATCAAAAGGCCCAGCACGAGGCCATTGATTAATCCTACGTAAATTTCCTGTAACAAGACCCGAAAGATCTCAAAGGGTTTGACCACACCCAGTGACAGCTCTCTTAAACTTACAGCCACGGCCTGATTTCCGGAACATCCGCTCATATCGGAAATAACCGGTAGAAAAACAGCGAGGGCAATCACCGCAGTCAGGGTTTCCTGATAAATGGCAATGATGCTGGCGGCCAGGATATTTAGCAAAATATTGACACTAAGCCACGATAGCCGCCGCCGTGATCTCAGGAAAACGGGCATGGTCCTCAGCTCCTCACCACCGACAATACCCTGGGTCTCCAAAAGTTCTTTATTCGCCAGTTCGGTCTCAGCCTCTCTGACATCTTTTCTCAACACAACGCCAACCAGCACTTCATCCTGGTCAACGACTGGTACACCATAAAAATCGTTTGTGTCAAAAAAACTAATGAGTGTCTCCAGGGAGGCATTGTCTTTTAATGATAGCGGGTTCCTGACCGTGATTTGCGATAAAGGAGTTGACAGCTTTGAAAGCAGCAGGTCTCTCATACGAAGTACCCCAATAAATTTATTATTTGAGGTTATATAAATGTAATGAATGTTGTAGCTCTCATATTCTTCTGACTTTTCCCGCAAATCAGCCACGACCATACCCACCGTATCGTTTTCATCAAACGCCAAAAACTCTGTAATCATCACACCGCCGGCAGAATCGGCATCATACTCAATAAGTTTGCGCACATTTTCAGCTTCAACCGGTTCCATCTCACTGATGATCGCCTCGGCATCCTGCTGTTCCAGCTCCGTTAAAATATCGGCCTGATCGTCGCTGCTCATGGCTGTAATGATAGCCGCCGCCTTAGTAGCCTCCAGGTCTTCCAGAATATCTACAGCCTGCACCTCCGGAATATCCTCGATAATTACTGCTGCATCCTGAGGGGTAAGAAGCCTCAACAATTTAAGCCGGTCCTCGTGATCAATATGGCTCACACAGGCGACAATTTCTTCCGCCTGCAATCCATCCATGTATGCCTTGATCTTATTCGTATCTCGTGCTTCAATGAAATCCTTAAGCTTTTCCCAGGGGCGACGATTTTCCATAGTTACGACTGTTTTGCATTCGAATTTAGCCATTAAGAAACATAAAAATAGCCAAATAATGAAGAAGGTACGTGCTACCCGGCTATTGTAAAAATCATCACTACCCACGCCTTCATCAGATAACCAATAAAATAGTGGTTATCAAACTACAAGCTACGAGGATATCTAATTATTTCTGTTAGAAAAACCAAATTTTAACAAGCGTGACAATACTAAAGACAGCTGTGAGCAGCTTGCTCCAGAACTTCACATTTTTATTCACAACTATAAAAAATCCGGCCAGGTACGCTCCTGCAAATTGGCCGACAGCCAACAGTATGGCTGCCTTCCATAGAATCTGATCACCGACTATAAAGTATAAGGTGGTTGGAATTGTATAGATCAAAATAATAGTCAATTTAAGCATATTGGCCTTGCGATATTCTTCCGTCACAAAATTGGAAATTACCGCCAGCATCAACAGTCCCACACCAATCTGGATCAATCCACCATAAAATCCGATGACCAGGAACAGCAACCACTTAAGTCGTAAAAGTAGTTTTTCATTTTTATCGCGCAGTGTGGGCGTAGAAATTGGAAATAGGGTCATCCACAGAGAAGAGATCATGGCGAGGGATGCCACGATAATCAGCATCTGATCGGAGACGTTGACGGCAAAATAAGCGCCTGCCAATGCGCCAAAAGTTGAAAAAGCCACCAGGTCCCATGGTATCTTCCTGAGGGATAAACTACTATGGCGACTCATGGACCATAATCCCGAAAAATTTTGCACAAAAACGCCGGGGCGATTGGAGGTATTGGCCAGAACAATTGGAATATCGATCATAATCATAGCCCCAAGGCTAAACAAAGTGCCGCTTCCGGAAATGGTATTGACAATGCCTGTCAGCACACCGGCAATTAACAACAGGGTGGTTTCCTGCCACAACTCCATGACTAAAACCCACACTCGGAGGGCAGTTCTGCAGATTCATTGGTGCAGTTACGGGTACTACTTTTGACCGTATGAATTTGCCTGAATTCGCCCGCCAGAACATCATGGTAAAAAAAATCAGCGATTAGCGGTATGTATTCGCGAATGGGCAGATCATTCCATTCATGACCGCCATTGCACCCGGTAACGAGGTAATAACTTTTTTGAAGCTCATCCAATCGATCGGCAATACTTTTTGCACCGTGCAATATCAGGTACCCAGGTTTTTCATAATCACAATAATGGTGGGGGGCGGTGGCATAGGGCACGAGGTTATCACAAGTTCCGTGAAAGAGTTGGGTAGGAATAGCAGATACTTTATTTATCAATTTAATGTCGACGATGGCGCCAGCCATGCTAACCACTCCTCCGTATTGAAAACTATTGTCCAGTATCGCTTTTTTCTCTTTTAGCCAGCTCGATTTCCAGTAAGCAGCATGAAGGACAGCTTCAGCCCCGGCACTGCTGCCGGCCAGTACGATTTGCGATTGGTTGATGCCTAATTTATTTTTATTTTCAATCAGGTAACTTGTAGCATGAGCAATATCTCGGGCTACTGATCTGAAAGTCTTTACTTTCACTTCGGCCAATTGATCACAGCTAAAAGATTTACCTTTCATTAACAGGGAATACGACATGGTTACAGCCACATATCCCCTTCTGGCCAACGCTTCACAAAATTTGATGTGATTTGGATGATCCCGATTACCCCCGGCAAAACCGCCACCATGAACATACAACATCACCGGCCGGTTTTTAGCGGTGTCATTTACGGGGCTAAATATATCCATGGAAAGTTTTTCCTGCCCTTTATCCAGGTAAACCACGGTCTCTTTTGTGGTTTCTTTAAAAACTTCTTCCAGGTAACGTTGGGCGGTTACAGGCAGGTAGACTGAAAAAACTATAACCGCTAAAATAAAGGTACTTTTAATTGGCATGGTGGCGTTCAGTTAATCTTAAAAACGTATCCGGGCAATATAATCATCCATACCCAAAATAACATGTATGACGACGATTATTCATACGGCACATACCTGGAACAATCTAATCAAATGATCTCATCTTAATATTATTCCACCAAAGAAAACGAGGCTGTCTGTACTTCTGCAGAATTACCGCCTACATACACCTCAAATTCCCCGGGCTCCGCCTGATAACTCATATCCCGTGTGTAAAATGCCAGATCATCCGTAGACAGCCTGAATTCAACCGTTTTCGATTCATTGGGTGCCAGGGTAATTTTCTCAAACCCTTTTAACTCCTTTACAGGTCGGGTGACGCTTCCCACCAAATCCCTGGTATAGAGCTGTACAACTTCGCTTCCCTGCTGCGAACCGGTATTCTTTACAGTTACTTTTATATTCAGTGTATCGCCTGTTGAGATTGTTACTTTGCTTAAGGTCAGCGCTCCATATTCAAAACTTGTATAACTTAACCCGTAACCAAAGGGATAAAGCGGTTCATTGGATTCATCCAGGTATTTGCTGGTGTATTTATTGTTGGCAGCGAAAGGCCTGCCGGTATTTTTCATGCTATAACAAATGGGGATTTGGCCCACACTTCTGGGATAGGTCATTGTCAGTTTGCCAGAAGGGTTATGCATCCCGAAAAGCACTTCGGCTATGGCCTGTCCCGCCATGGTTCCCAGGTGCCAGCCGTTGAGGATGGCGGGAACTTGTTCATCAAGCTGTTGAATGGTAAGGGGTCGGCCGGCCATGACGACTGCGACAGTCGGTTTATTCAATGCCATGATCGCTTTTACCAGTTCATTTTGATGGCCCGGCAGGTCGATACTGGCCCGGCTCGCGGCTTCTCCGCTTTGAAGATAATTCTCACCAAGCGCCAGGATAACTACATCGGCATTGGCAGCCACTTTTCCGGCTTCCGTAATACTGCCTGGGTCATGGTCATAAAAGCCTGCCCCTTTCGCGTAAGTAACCTTGGCATCAGGTACTACATTCCGGATGCCCTTTAACAGTGTTACCACCTTGCTGACGTCGCCGGAGGCATGCCAGGTACCAAGCATGTCCACCTGGTTATCTGCCAAGGGGCCAATAACAGCAATATTGCGGATATTTTTGGAAACAGGCAGGACAGGCTGTCCTTTAAAATGCTCATTTTTCAATAAGACAACCGACTCTTTCGCTACCTCCAGCGCATGCCCCATCAACTCGGAGGAAAATAATACTTCTTTTTCTCTTTGCTCATCCAAATACAGGTAGGGATTGTCAAATAACCCCAGCCGCTCTTTCAACATCAACACCTTTCTCACCGCCTTATCAATCTCTTCTTCTTTAATTTCGCTTGATTCGATAAGTGTACTTAAATGAGCATTAAATAATCCACCCTGCATATCCATATCTACCCCGGCCTTTAATGCCAATGAGGCAGCCTCTTTTTCATCGGCCACAATTCCATGGGGTACCATCTCATTGATAGAGGTATAATCGGTTACGACAAATCCATCAAATTTCCATTCGTCTCTTAATATCTCAGTGAGCAAATATTTATTTCCTGAGACAGGAATACCATCTATTTCGTTGAAAGAGGTCATTACCGTCGTCGCCCCTGCATCAATAGCAGCTTTATAAGGCGGCAAATAAATTTCTCTCAACACCCTGTCTGACATATCCACGGTATGATAGTCCCTTCCGGCCTGTGCGGCTCCGTAGGCAGCAAAATGCTTAACACAGGCAAGCATTGTAAATGGATCTTTCAAATTATCACCCTGATAACCCCGTACTCTCGCCGCGCCAATTAAGCTCACCAGATAGGGGTCCTCTCCTGCGCCTTCAGCCACTCTGCCCCATCGTGGATCCCGGGCAACATCAACCATTGGGTTAAAAGTCCAGTTGAGTCCTGAAGCAGTAGCCTCCTTCGCTGACAGTCTTGCCGTCTCCCGGATCAGGTCCAGATCCCAGGTACAGGATTCTGCCAGCGGAATTGGAAAAATGGTTTTATGTCCATGGATCACATCATAACCAAACAATAATGGAATACCAAGATTGGTTTCTTCAACCGCAATACGCTGTAATTCTCTGTTGTAAGCTACGGTATGTGCATTAAACAATGCCCCTACCCTGCCAGCTTTCAGTTCAACTTTGTATTGATCATTTAAAGTAGGGCCTGTTGTATCCCAACCACTTGTGTACAATGTCATCTGACCGATTTTTTCATCCAGGGTCATCACATTGATCAGGGAATCTATAAAACCATAATTGGCGTCAGTCAAAATCTTTTCGGAGCGGTTTTCGCATCCTGCTATCATTGTGACCACCAGGGCCACCCACATCAATTGTTTCATATCAAGAAATCTATATTTGTTAATTGGAAAAGAGCCGGTACCGCAATTCCGGCCTGATTTTAGACATAAGTGCACGTCAAAAAGAAAATCTAAAAAACTTATTGACTGGCAAAGCCCAGTTTATTTAACCCCACCCGAACCTCCGGAGCCGACATAAAAAGCTCCCATATCAGATTGCTACGGTAATTCTCGATCATTACAGGAATAGGCCCCTGGTCTATGGCCAGATAGCGAGGCAAATACCAATCTTTTTCCAGACTAAATGCATCATAAGGTCCATATTCACCTACCAGTGAATCTGCTTCCTGATAAAGAAAGCGGAGCATACGCATACTTTCTTCCGGGGTATATGGAAAAGATGACAATGCTGCAGTAGGTGAAATAATACCGATGTCCCGGTTGGGTTTATGGGCGGCATACCCCTTTGGCGAATAACTGGAAGTTAGTCCCCACAGGTTTTCTCCGTAACCTTTAAATCCATGGGGATTGGCGACACAGTGTTTGTAGTGAATTAATGCATGATTTTGATTTAATGTCCAATAATCAGCATACCTGTCTTGCAAATTTCTCGGATCAAGCCCCAAATACGAATAATGCGCCCAAAACAATGGTCCAACGGGATCATCATTGGTTTCATAATGATTTAAAACGGTCTGTAATCCATAGTAGGTTGTATCTTCGGCGATGATACCACCGCGGGCCCATCCCTCATGATATACTTCAGGCCTTATACTGTGCGTAGGAGACCCTGCGGCCAGTACATACATGATCAGGCATTCGTTGTATCCTCTTACATCGAAATCCTTTTCCCAACCATAATTGGGCGACCAGTGCCAGTAAAGTACATTTTGTCCCTCCTGTGTATGCCAGTCAAATTCAATTTCTTTCCAGAGCTTGTTGATCCGGTCAATGAGTGCTGCTTCCCGCTCATCTTCCTGGTTAAGATACTGCCTTACCACCAAAAGCCCCTGTGCCAAAAAGGAGGTTTCCACCAGGTCGCCACCATCGTCTTTTTTACTAAAGGGCTTTGTTTTGCCGGTATCACCATACCACCAATGTGGCCAGACACCGTGATAGCGGTCGGCGGTTTCCAAAAAATGCAGTACTTTTTCAAATCTTTCAATACCCTGCTGACGAGAGATAAATCCTCGCTCAATGCCAACTACCATGGCCATCAGGCCAAAACCAGAACCTCCGGAGGTAACAACATTCTTATCATTTTGAGGGTAAACATTATCCATATGAATACGCTCCCTGCCCATCCCACTCACGGGTTCCGCGCCATCCCAGAAATAATTAAATGTTTGGAATTGTACCAGTGTCAGTAAAGAATCATCAGAGATAGACGATGCCGTGGTTACAGCAACCGTTTCGGCTTCCTGTCTGGATTGCTGTCCACAAGCACATAGCCCAAACAAGATACCAATCAATGGTACGGTGAGGCAGTGGTAATTCTGTAATAGTCGTGTCATAATTGCTAAAAAGTAAATCCAAGTTTGGTCAGGCCTGATTGCACTTCAGGCGCGGACATAAATAAATTCCAAATCAGGCCGCTGCGATAATTTTCTATCATAATGATGATAGGTCCCTGGTCAATAGCCAGGAAGGAGTCAGCCACCCACTCCCTTGTAAAGTTAAAAGCATCATAAAAACCATATGCTCCCCAAAGTCTATCTCCCAAAATATAATAAAAATGCTTAATAGCATCAATCGAATATTCAGGGGTATAGGGTATGGACGAAATTGCCGCTGTCGGCGTGATGACCCCAAGGTCGTTACCCGGAGAATGAGCGGAATAACCCTGATGATTATCACTGGCGGTAAGCCCCCAGCTATCCGCTGAATAGCCCACGTAGTTATTAGGGTTGCTGATACACCACTCCCGGTTAATTAAGGAATGATTAACATTTTGCTCCCAATAATTGGCATACTGATCCGATAAATTTCGAGGGTCGAGACCTAAAAATGAATAATGCGCAAAAAACAAAGGTCCCCCAAAGTCAAAACCCACCGGTAAGTCAATACCCAAATACTTATTCCCATTGGTGATATTCCCGTTTCGGGCCCACCCCTGATGGTATACATCCGCCGCTATTGGAAAAGTGGGAGACCCGGCAGCCAGAATATAAACGATCAGTGCTTCGTTGTATCCGCTGATTCGATGATTCTTCTCCCAGTCAAAGTTTGGAGACCAATGCCAGTACAATACTTTTTGCCCTTCCTGCGTATACCAGCTCCACTCAATAGTTTCCAGTAAATCATTGATTTTATCGATTAATGTTGACTCCGCAGGATCGTTGGCATCAAGATATTGTCTCGTCGCAATCAATCCCTGGGCCATGAAAGCCGTTTCCACTAAATCGCCACCGTCGTCATTCTGGCTGAAAGGAATAGCATCGCCTGTCGTTCCATTCAGCCAATGGGACCAGGCACCGTGAAATCTATCTGCCTTGTCACCTAAAAAATTTATGATTTTCTCCAGTCGCTCCGTTCCTTCAGCCCGGGTCACAAAACCTCTCTCAATGCCAATAATAATGGCCATCAGCCCAAACCCCGAGCCACCTGAAGTGACTGTTTCCCCGGAGGTGTTTCTTTCTCTGGTAAGTCCGCTAACAGGATGCCCGAAATCCCAGAAGTATTTAAAAGTTTGCCGTTGCACCAGGGTGAGGAGTTCTTCTTCCGGAATTAAGGGAAACTTGGGAGTTGGATCTAAGTCGGTATAAAAATTAAGTGAATAGGCTGTAAACCCTTCCCCACTTGCGCCGGTTAATGATTCGGAAAGCATGAATTCATATTTGGTAAGATAATTCAGGCCTTGTGGAACAGTTACTTTGACCGTTTGATCATTGTTTGAAAAAGCAATGTCAATACCCGCCGCGTCCGGTCCCGAAAGCTTAGCGGCACTTTCAAACGAACTTTTGTCAACTGGAATAGAAAAGTCAAAAATCATTTCAAAATCCGGTGGTACATCAATGGCTGTTGTCTGACTGGTTATATCTGTCCCATCAATCTGCACTGAAAGTATTGTTAACTTTCCCAATACTGTTTTAAAACTGACTTCCCTCGTCTCAAAATGCTGCCCCCCCGCTCCCTTCAATAAATTAGATACACTTAATGTATAGACTGTATTGTTGCGCAACGGCCCTATAGGAGAAACAACTATATTTTTATCCTGAGATGAAAAACTGAGATTAATATCAACGGTCTGCATTTCATCCTGAAGAGAGATGGCACTTTCCGCGGTAGATTGGTCTATCGGATTTGAAAATACCAGGGAAATATTTCGATCCACCGGCAGGTCTTCACTTGTTCCGCTGTTGTCAATTTCCACTGAACCTACAAACATTTGCACCAGCTCCAGGTCAGTAATGTCCGGATCATTTTCTTTGCAACCAAGCAGGATACCAGCGAGCACTATGAAAACAGATAGTTTATTGACAGTCATGGTAAATCAGTATAGTGTTGTTCCACAAGGTTTACTTGAATCCGGGAGAACTGAATCTTTATTTAGCCCGGCGTTTCATGACCGCACCAACTCACCCTTGAAGGAGTAAGTTGATGGGTCAGCCATTACGGCTAATAAATCAGGTCCAAAGTTCAAACGTAATGACGCTTGCAGAACAACACTTTCATCTCATATATTGCTTCTATTCAGTTTTGTTAAAATTAAGATTCAGCATTGAAAATATCCAGGATTTCCTGCGGTGTAAGGGTTTTGTTAAACAACCGAAGCTCGTCCATTAAACTATTGTCGGACTTGTGATTCCAGGCTGTAAATCGCGGAGCACCAGACATGATTGAAAGGATGTCACAGCCTGTCCAATCTATGCCATCAAAGCTACTGACTTTAACCTCAACACCATTGATATAAACAATTGCTTCAGTGCCAGAGATCGTAAAGGCATAGTGTACCCACTCACCGGCGGCAGGATCCACATCAGCATCCGTGCCACCGTCAATCCAAGTATCGGCTGCCCCGTTTCCGGCATTTAGTTTTACTCTTTGCATACCACCGGCATCTTCACGGAAAAATCTGAACCCACTGGTACGCAGGTTTTGTACGTCCGGAAAATCGGCATTATCTACGTCGGGAGGACCCATTACCAAAATCCCCGCACGGTCTGGATCTGCATCCAATTTCATCCAAAATACGGCGCTGAATTCATCACTCTGCAATCCGTCAGTGGGAAATGTAAGATAGGCGTCAGTGGCACCGGCATAGGCGCGGCCAACTTTGCCATCCGCAAAGCCTGGAGATCCTACCTCAGTCGCCGCAGTACCGCTTACGAGCTCGGTATTGTCGTCTTCAAACGGCATGTAAAATACTTCTCCGTCATATTTCGGTGTGTAACCAGGTGCATTGCCTGATTCGATCTGATAAATATTCTGGATTTCCGACAGGGTCAGCGCTTTATCGAACAGGCGCAACTCATCCATAAAGCTGTTGTCTGATAAATGATTCCAACCGGTAAAACGCGGCGCACCTGACATGATTGATAACACATCACATTCAGTCCAGTCCACACCCACAAAATCTCCCTTGGTCGCCTCTACTCCGTCAATATACACAGCGGCTTCCGTATCTGAAATGGTAAATGCAAGATGCACCCACTCATCGAGTGTCGGGTCAACGTCGGCGGCACTGCCGCCATCAAACCAGTTGTCGCCATCCCCACGGCCAACATTCAATTTAAATCGCTGCATACCACCGGCATTTTCACGGAAAAAACGGAAGCCGGAGGTTCTGTTGTTCATATTTGTTGGATTGTCCGGGTCCGGCGGTCCAATAACCAGTACGCCGGCACGGTCCGGAACAGCATTTACCTTCATCCAGAAAACAGCACTAAATTCGTTTTTTAGCAGTCCGTCCGTAGGAAAAGTGAGGTAGGAATCGCCTGCGCCGGCATAGGCATTTAGTCCCTGTACGCTTTCACCCGCAAAACCAGGGCTACCCACAGCTGTGGCATTTTTAAAACTGATCAGATCCAGATAGTCACCGTCGAAGGGTAAATAAAAAATTTCGCCATCATATAGAGGGACATATGGCAGCGCCTTGTTAAAGTTTACCGATTCTGAGGTACTTTTCCCATCGACATCTGTGGCGGTAATGGTCAGTACATGATCTCCATTGGTTACATTATCATATAAATGCTCCAGAATCGCCTTTCGATAATCGGGGAATTTATCAAAACCAGTGATCTCAGTCCCATCCAACTTCACCGATATCGTGTTTATCTCAATATCATCGGTAACTTCAAACTGAATATTGATTGAGGTTACGGGTTCAGGTACTTGTAACTGCGTCCCTTCCAATGGGAATTTAATCGTTATCTGCGGGGCCGTTTCGTCAGGCCCCGGATCCACGGCAGAGATATCATCAATATACCCTTCGCTACATCCTAATGCAAGGAAGAGGGTTCCGACAAATAATAGTTTGAATATTTTCATTTGTTTATTTTTTTATTGATCAGATGGAACCTTCATTATTTACCATAATTATTAATCACATAACAAAATGATTATGGTAAACATGTCGGTTTCATGTTATCTAAATTCTTGTTCCTTAATTTGACTCTTCCTTTCATTGTTCCAGTTGTGGTAATATAGCCTGTTGATCCAGCGGGTAGGGCAAATACCGATCTTCGGCGGCGTTATACGTTCTGCCGGCGTAGTTTAACTCATCGGTTCTGTCATACCTTACCAAATCATAGAAGCGAATACCCCATTCCATCGCCAGTTCAGCATACTTTTCGTCTAATACATCATCTAAAGTAGCATTGCTTAAAGCTGTCAAACCAGCACGCGTTCTTACCGCATTAATGGCCTGGTCTGCCGACATGCTGGAATTGGTTCCGCCGTTTACTAACGCTTCAGCATGCATCAGCAGAATTTCAGCATAGCGAATACAGGTAAAATTTTTGTTTTCCCCATATGTGGTGCGGCCCTGCGTTAATTGAACGGAAGGGAGGTAGTGTTTGCCACTCAGGAAATTATAACGCGGGTGGTTGTTAAATACATCCCCGTCCGGAGAAACGTTGGAAACAAATGGCGGCAAGGTAGCATAATTGGGATCTGACTGAATTTCTGCAATGCCGTCAGGCGTAAAAATGACATTGGTTTCCAGCCGTGTCTGCTCACCACGATCCAACATGAACTTGATGTATTTAACCGAAGGCTCATAAAACCCCCAGCCTCCACCGGCACCTGCTACCGCAGGGGTCCAACTAGAAGGACCGAAAAAATTCCACAGGTATCTCGTTCTGGTACCTGAGCTGGTTCCAAAGTCCGAATATTGCAGCTCCAGTAAGTTTTCATCACTTAACTTACCCGGTATCTTGAATAGTTGATAGTAGTCAGACGCTAAAGAAAACAGGTTTGAGCCAATGATTTCTCCGGTGGCATCCGCTACAGCCTGAAAATTTTTAAGTTCAAGGTTGACCATGGCCTTTACTGCCAAAGCCGTGTAACGGGTAACACCTCCTCTAACATCGGTGCGCTGATTGGGATGAACGCTGGGAAGCTGTGGTATGGCTTCATCCATTTGATCTGACAAGTGTTGCATGACTGTGGCAAAGTCTGATAACTCAATTTCGAACAGATCTCCGGGTTGTGAAGTTTGGGGAATAAGTATACTGCCCCACAAACGGGCCAGTTGCAACATTTCAAATGCCCGCAGGACCTTCATTTCAGCTTTATACTGTTCCGCTTCTGTGGGATTTGCACCCCCCTCCTTGTAGCGATCAACCTCTTCCATGGCCCCGTGAAACCGAAGGACATCCGAGTAAAGATTAAGCCAGGACGAATTGTACATCCAGAAATTCCGGTCATACCTGAACTCATCGGTCTCCTGCAAGGGAAACTGATCCCCGGCTGCATTGACATCATCGCCCCTTACCGCTATAATAGGAAAAGTTTCCCATTGCAACGCATTAAATTCAGCGTATGCTCCATACAGCATCAGGATCATATTTTCTGACTGTGTATAATCTGTTTGCTCTGCAATAGCCTCGTTCTGAAGTGGTTCATCCAATACATCCCCACAAGAGGCAGTAAAAACAAGCGCTATAACTATGGCTAACCTGTAATTTATTAATTTATAAGATTTCATAATTTTTTCTGTTTTCTTAGAATTTCACATTGAGTCCAACAGTATAAATAGCAGGAATGGGGTAGACTTGTCGGTCTATACCATTGGCCACTTCGGGATTAAAGCCGTTGTAATCAAAAAGTGTCAAAGGCCTTTCCGCTGTCAGTGTAACTCTAACATCCGGCATGGTAGCACCAAATAGCTCATTTTGCTCGAGGAGATAAGATAGCCTTACATTTTGAATTCTAAAGTAGGATCCGCTTTCAACGAAATAGTCGCTCATGTTCTGATTCCATCCTTTTCGCAGCCCGGCCGCGGAGGGATATTGATTGGAGGTACCTTCACCTCGCCACAGGTTATTGGCCAGGTCAGCGTCGATGTTGGTATCATTGGTGAAAATAATTTCCCCCCGTTTTCTATTAAGAATGCTATGTCCTGTCTGTCCCTGAAAATTAGCGGTGAAATCTATATTCTTATAAGATACTCCGATATTGAAGCCATAGGTGAGATCCGGAAAAAAGGAACCCAATACCACGCGGTCCTGGTCATCTACTATACCATCGCCATTTTGATCCTTGAAGAAAAAGTCTCCCGGAACCAGGCTATTATCAGCAATAAATTCGTTGGTGTAGCCGCTGTTATTGATTTGATCATCATTTTGAAATACGCCGGCTACCTCATAACCAAAAAACGCCTGATAGGGTTGACCAATGAGAGAGATCTGACGGAACTCTGCCGAACCCGCCAATAAACCATTTGCGCCACCCAGGTTTCTTACTTCATTATTGAGTGTCGCCAGATTACCGCCTATAGAATAGGAAAGGTCCTTGGACAATTTGCCGTTCCAATCCAACATCAACTCAAAACCTGCGTTACGAATTTCGCCGATACTTCTGCGCTCCGTATCTCTGAAAACCGGGGGAATAATGCTTACAGCCAGGTTCTCCGTATCACGAATGTAATAATCAGCCTCCATATGAAGCTGGTTGTTGAAGAATCTGGCAGTGATTCCAAAATTCATTTCGTTGGTCGTTTCCCATTGCTCTATTAAATCAAAGGTAGGTCTCAGCACCCTACCTGCAACAAGCACATCATCAATGGCCGTTTCGGATTCTTCAATAGTCGGAGCGCCTACTGCCGGTCGTATGCCATCGTTACCCATCTGTCCCCAACCTGCGCGAAATTTGAAAAAGTCTATCAAATCAACATCAAAGAAATCCTCTTCCGTCAACACCCATCCTACACCAACCGTAGCAAAATTACCCCACTTTTTCTGGAATTTATTGTTGCCATCTCTACGAAACGTACCATATAACAGGTAGCGACCATCATAGTTGTAGGCTATCCGGCCAAAATATGACTGGAAATACAATTGGCTGTTAAGGGTATTATTATTGGCATCACCAATCTCGGTTATATCAATGTTTAAGGCTCGCGAAAGAAACCATAACTCTTCCATGTCCCTCTCTGGATTCGGCGAGATTTCAGTGCCCCTTACAAAAAGTAACTCATTAAACTCACTCCTGAAGGAATACCCGCCTACTACCGTCAGGTTATGGGATCCAAAGCTGTTGTTATAAGTCAAATAATTATCCCATACCTGATCATATGAGGTAACATTCTCTCTTCGAATAGCGGAGACAATATCTGTTACGCCGTCATTAAAAGCAAAATCAACGTTGCGGGCGTTTCTTCCTTCTAAACTGTAATTATAGGCTGTTTTGAAAGAAAGCCTGTTGGGAATAATGTCTATATCCAGGTAAAAATTGCCCAAGACCTTTCCTATATCGTTTCGGTTGTCGTTATAGAGTAAGCTATAAAAAGGATTTTGCCTGCCTCTGTAGCCAATTTGTTGTGCATTCGCCAGGTTGAAGGGGCTGGCATCCACATTTTGATCATCATAGACCGGCATGATCGGCACGGCAAAATAGGATTGAAACCATGTGGAATTTTCGCCTACATACTGACGGGAAGCGCTAATATTAATATTTCCTCCTACCGTCAACCAGTCCGTCACGGCTGCATCCATCTTAACCCTGAAATTCAGTCGCTTGTATTCATTTCTTGTTTCTTTCATGAGCCCCTGCTGATCGAAGTAGCTTCCCCCGATAGAATAACGGGTTTTTTCATTGCCACCGCTGAAAGTCAGCGAGTGGTTTTGAATGGAAGCAGGCTCCATTACCTGATCATACCAATCCGTATTGACGTCCGGCACATTTGGGTTTACCCGGCTTCGGCCAAATCGCTGCATCGCATTGGCGACAAATGCAATATCGGCCGGATCACCAGTCTCGTTGACGTACCGGACAAACTGCTCGGCATTAGCCATTTTAATGACATTTTGGGGATTCTGCATACCGTAGTAGCCATCGTAGGTGATCTCTCCTTTCTGATCATAAGAACCGGCCTTTGTTTCAATCAAAATCACTCCGTTTGCCGCACGAACACCATAGATCGCTGCTGCCGAAGCGTCTTTTAACACCGACATAGTAGCGATATCGTTGGGACTGAGGAAGTCGATATTATCAACGAACATACCATCCACCACATACAGCGGCGCGGCGTTTCCTTCAAAAGAGCCGATACCTCTCACCCTCACTGTCGGAGAGGCTCCTGGTGCGCCATTGCTTACAATCTGAACACCTGCCACCTTTCCCTGCAGGGCTTGCATCGCCTGTCCATTAGGTGTTTGAAGAATGTCATCCGACTTGATGGTCGTAATGGCCGATGTCAGTTCTTTGGCCTTCGACTCGCCATAGCCGATCACTACCACCTCTGCCAGGCTACCGATATCGGGTACGAGATTGACGTCGACCACCGAACGGCCATTCACCTCAATAGTTTCGGACTGGAATCCAACATAAGAGAATACTAAGGTGTTCTCCCCATTTTCCAAAGCCAGATTATACTTACCGTCTACATCTGTAACAGTACCCCGGGTCGTGCCAAGAATGACAACGTTTACACCGGGCAGTGCCTCATCATTTTCCAATGACCTGACAATTCCGGAGACCTGAGTTTGACCCCATACCTGACACCAGCATACGATCAGAAAACCAGCTAAAAAAAGTTTTTGTATAATTTTTCTCATAGTGCGGATTATTTAATAATTAGTATACCTTTTTGACCACCCGAAAGTGGTTTCTCGCTTTGCGAGATCTATAGTATTGTGAAAAAGGTATTAATGCAAAAATTGCTTCGACAATGAGTAAAAAATGCACCGCATTAAATGCGTTTATTGATAGAAATATAACGCTTCAATCACAAAAATACTGGCCATTTAATGCCCCAAAATAGATAAATGAGTTTTTCTATCCCTGTTAAAACACAAAAATTAAAAAAAGGAGGGCAGCTGAAATTTTTATTCTGAAAACTGAAGATTGAAAAGATTGTGATGCCTGATGCGCATGAGATTATTTTCGTCATTTTCATATAGTGATTCAATCTTTTTCTTAAAACTCCAAATGGTATTTCTCCGCAGTTCCAGGATTTCAGACAATTCATCGAGCGTATAAGTCTGCTGATTATTGAGAGTGACATACAGAATATAAAATGCTTTCTCAATAGGAAATTTCAAACGATGAAAGACTGTATTGCTGGTTACCGATTCATCATAGCCACACTTGGTACATCTTCTTGAAAACTTTGTGCTTCCTTTGGAATATTTTTGATGCGAACATTTCAGGCAGGAAAAACCATTATCCCATTTTAATCGATCAAGAAACTTAAAGCAGCTAATTTTATCCGGAAAAATCTCATTAAACTGCTCCAAAGTAAGATTTCTGTTGATCAGTCTGTCCTGCAGAATTTCTTTGATGTTGTTTTTCAGCTTCCAGTTGTCAAGGTCAAGGAGTGAGTTTATCTTATTAATTTCGGTTGTCTGATCATAAAGCTTGGCATTACTTTCCTCCAGCAACCGGTTTTTCTGTTGCAATTCTTCTGTACGCTTCTGAATACGCGCTTCCAATTCCCTGTTGACCTTATCTTTTAGTTTTTCATTGGTCTGATGTTGGATTATGATCCTTTTAAGCGCTCTGTCGCGATTAGACTTTAAAATTCTGACGCGATCACTTAAAGCAAAGGACAGGAACAACATCTCCAGCAGGAATGAAATATGCAGGCTATAGTACGACATAATACCTATTGGAATTATCGACAAGTTGACCATGGCCTTGACAAAAAAGCCTATAAACATAATGCCGTATGCTATCACAAAAAACCTTGCCGGCTTATATCCTCGTATCCACACGTGAATACTCGCATAAAAAATAGTTAATAGTGGAATGATTTCTATATTTCTAAGCTGAAAAAGCGAGTGGTCAAAAAACAGTGTGTAAAGGAAAAGAGATGATCTCAGAACAATAATAACATCTAATACTTTATGGATCTTTGGAGCACGTACCTTGGTATTCAGAAACTTTTTGCCAAACATAAGTGCCCAGAACATCACGGAAAAAAGTGAAACACCGTAGGCAATTTGATTCCATTGAGGCGCATCTGACCAAAGATATTGATAGGCTATCCCATCGACACAAGTAGCATATATACCTACGCTCAGAATATAAAAATTATAGAACAGGTATTTTATTTCCCTGATTGCAAAATAAATAAAGATATTATACAAACTTATAATCAGGATCATACCATAGAAGAAGCCATATAGTATGTACTCGTTCAGGGAATAGTTGATAAACCGATCGATTGTCTTGATCGCGACCCTTAGATCGGCATAGGCATGGGATTTTATCTTGAAGAAATAGGTTTGTTTGCCGGATAATCGCGGGTCTACCAGTAGTTCAAAATTTTTATGGGGAATGGCCTTCTGGTCAAAGGGCCTGTAATCACCAAAAACCAATGGGTTGTAATCTCCATTAACGGTCGGTTCATATATATACAGCAGGTCGATGGTTTGATCATAGAATTCGATAACCCAGATATCTTTACTGGAATCGGGAATCACCAGATCAATTTTGACCCAGTAGCTGGAGCTGGTATTATAGTGAGAGGGCTGAAAAGCGCTATTTACCCGAAATAATTCCGGGCGATCCTTTATATCCGCCAGTGTTAAGCTATTGGTTTTATCTTCGTAATAAGAAAGGTCATTGGCCATAATAACCTTTTCGCTAACATCTTCCAGCCAGATAGGTCGCTGAGCCGCAGTCCTTTGGATTGCGAAAACAGACAACAAACCAAGTAAAAGAAACAAATGCTTTGGACTACAAATTTTCATACCCTGAAATCTGACTCAGTACTTTGAATGGATTAAAAATACCGCTTTTTAACAAAAAGCCTAATGCTCATCATGAAGTTAACGATGTTTTATTAAAATATGACATCACAACCTAACTGGTAAATTACCAAATCTTATGCAATAGGAGTATCGGCTGTAAATGAGCCCGTTCGTATTATCGACCTTTATCCCCCACATTATACCAGCCCTGCCCACGGAAAATAATTTTTAAAAATCGTACAATTATCTTCGTAGTTTATAGGATATAATCGACATTTCTCGTTACTTTTATATACTTGAAAGTCGACCAGCTATACCGTTGGGGTAGGTGAATTACTTGAGCACTTACCTCTTATCGATATATTAAAATCATGATTGAATCCGATCAGCATGAAAACCCGATGTGGGTACAAATCACATTATCGGGTATTCACGAATTAAGCGACTATCAACATGGGGTTCTGGGAATTCTGAAAGAGATTGAGATCGATGAATGTGGGCAGGCATTCAAGGAAGACCTGAAATTAATCCGCCGAATACTCAATTACCTGATGGTTGACAATGAATTTGTCTCTCGCAATCAACAATTGATACTACAAAATCCACCGAAATTCAACTTACCGCCTAAAATACAACTGGCCATATCACTCATTAAGGCGGAATTGAAAAATCTAAAGTTTGTTAATGACATGAATCGGCAAGGCATAGATGCCAGCACCGGCTTATGGGATTTCGGCTCGTTGATCCTGGGACTTGTTGGCTTTGATAACCAACTTTCCGACGAATTAAGCGAGTGGTATTTTAATTGTCAAAATGACCTTATCGAAACCATTGATCAATGGGACGAACAAACTTTCTCAGAACAAGCTTTTTATTTTTACATTAACCTGGAAATCAAAAGGCGGGAAATGCTTGATTGAGCTTAACGATGATCATAGGAATTAACCGCAGGGAAAAGAGTTGATCCCCATTTTGGAAAGTATGTCTTTAGGCAGAAATAAATTATTGGTCAATATTTCGGATGATCGAACGTTAATTATTGTTACACGGTGTTTCCAACAATCGTGGATCTGAGTTGGCGGGGCTATGAATGAATATAAACAGTGTTCGTGTTGTTAAATCAGCTTTTTCGCATATAAAGCTTAGCTGGTTTTTTATTATATTCACTACCTAACACTTAACTCATGAAAAAGTACATTTTTTTATTCCCGCTATTATTTACTGCTGCCGCTGCCGCCCAATCCGATATGGATCCTCTGGCAAAGTCCCGAAAATGGCACCTCAATGCCGCCAGTTTATCATTTGGAGGTACTATTGATACATACAATAATTTAGATATGGCCTATATGCGCAGCTTTGCCCGTAACAATCAACTTACTAATATCGATCTTTCGGAATACAATCAGGTGGTATATGCCAGCGTTGCCGGCGCAAATGTAGGTTTAGACATCAGTTTTAAGACCGGTACGGATCGGAATTTACATCTTAACAAATGGCAAAGAGAATGGCAAATTGGTATGGATATACAATTTGACAGGGAAGCAATGATTGACTACGAAACCAAATCCGACCCACCCTCCTTCACTTCGGTAACTTACTGTATTTTAAATAACGTTATTGATTTAAGAGCAGCATACCTATTAAAACTAAATACCTATCACCGGTTTTCACCTCACATTGGAATAGGAGGTTCGGTTGGCAAAACTTTCAACAACCGCTTTCTGTTTTTAAACGGTACAGACCAAAACTTTGATGGTGAGTTAGGCAATTATTTTGGAGACGATACCATTATCAACACCGGCATGACAAGTTTTTTCTATCATGTGACGGTGCCGCTTGGTATCGATTATAATTTTGGAAACAATATGGCATTAGGATTAAATTCACAAATAGGTTTGGGACTTGAAAAGATTAAAGGGGGAGATACTTATTTCATTCCTAATAATTTCCAGATTGAGCTATCGGTCAAAAGGTATTTCAATTTCCACCAGAGAAGATGGTCGATGTAAAACCTTCTTTTGGGCAAATAAACATTGCTATAATAAGTAAAACGAAGCCGTGGCTATTCGTGATTATTTTTCTAACGATTATGAATTTTGGTGAAAGTGGGTTTTAAATCCTTGTGCATTGTACGTATCGCACGATCCCATATATTAAAATATGCCCCAAAATTAATATGAAAGTCCGTCTAATGCAGGTTGTGAAAGGTAACTACATTGGTATATTTAAGTATGGGATTATCCATCATTTTTTTGGGAATAATCTCAAACCCGACGTGTCCGCCTACATTGTTGACAAGGCTTATCAGCAAATAAATATCCAATGAAACCGGGATCATTGCAATACAAAATCACACGACATATGCCCTTTCCGCTCAATCCCTAAGTTGGCAATCTACCTATTATAAACGGCTTGCAGAGCAAAACAAGGCATTGGTAGATTTATGCCTCTGCTTTACATATTGCATTTTCGATTTGTTGTGATAAGGATTAAGTTTAGTTATTGACATCAATGGCAAATATGTTTTTCCAATCCACCTATAAAAGTCTTATGCAACGCATATTCATTTACCTGGCACTGGCAATAACCATTTTTTCCTGCCGTTCAAAATCCGAAAAAGAAAGCCTGGCTCATGGACGGGAAATCTACATTGCCAATTGTATCAGCTGCCATGGCGATACCGGCAACGGTGTGCCTGGTAAGTATCCGTCTCTGGTAAAAACCAGCCGGATTATAGCCACGCAGACGCAGCGAGCGGTAAAGCTGATTAAGTACGGTTCGGGTTTCGAAAACGGCATGAGGCCGGTAGCGCTTACGGATAAAGAAATCACTGAGGTAGTCAATTACATTCAAAACAGCTGGGGAAACAAAGCCGATTTTATCGCACAGTCTCAGATAAAAACAATCATAAATCAATAGATCATGGGAAAATATTCATTGACTGTAAATCAGGAAACTTACACGTTTGAAGTCGCTTCAGACACGCCGTTGTTATGGGTATTAAGGGACACCTTAAAACTATATGGCACCAAATATGGTTGCGGTATCGGGCAATGTGGTGCCTGTACCGTGCATATCGACGGCCTGCCCTATCGCTCTTGCTGCATTCCCATAGAAAATATCAAAGACCAGTCGATCGTTACCATAGAAGGCTTGTCTGAAGATGGTACTCATACGGTGCAACTGGCCTGGCAGGTGGTGGATGTTCCGCAATGCGGATATTGCCAGTCTGGGCAGATCATGACGGCAGCGGCACTACTGGATCGTATTCCTCAACCCACCGAGGCCGACATCAACCGGGCTATGAAAGGGAATATTTGCCGCTGTGGCACTTATGCCAGAATTAAGGAAGCCATCAAATTAGCTGCGAAAAATATTTCGTCATGAACCTATCGAGGAGGAATTTCATAAAGGTCTCTGCGGCGACGGGAAGCGGTATTCTTTTTAGCTTCCATATACCCATGGCAGCAGACAACACCCCATTTGTTTTTCAGCCCAACCTTTATATTAAAATTTCTTCAGATAATACCATTACACTCAGGATCGTTGAGCAGGAACTCGGGCAAGGCATAAGCACGAGCCTTTCCATGTTGCTGGCTGAGGAACTGGAGGTGAACCTGGAAACCATCGAAACTGAATTCATCCCTTACGATAAACACCTTCCGGATTATCAAAATGAATTTGGCCTCACCACAGGCGGAAGTGGCTCCATTGTAGGGCGTTGGGAAGCCATGCGGGAGGCCGGGGCAATTGTTCGCGATATGCTGCTGGAGGCTGCAGCCCTGACCTGGAATACTTCAAAAGAAAATTGCTACGCAAAAAAAAGTTTTATCCATCATCAAAAAAATAACGAAAGGCTCAGCTACGGCCAACTGGCTGAAAAGGCCGCAAAGCTAACGCCTCCGGAAAAGGCTGTATTAAAAACACCAGAGGCTTACAAAATAATTGGCCAGCCCACGCCTGACCTCAAAAACAAGTTTGTGGTCACCGGACAATACAAATACAGCCTGGATGAGGAAGTTCCCGACATGGTATTTGCAGCGATCGTGCTATATCCGACCAAAGATGCCAAAATTCAACAATATAATCAGTCAAAAGCATTGGCCGTACCGGGCGTATCCCGAATCGTGGAATTCCCGGCAACCCCAAAGAATGCCGCATTTAATGGCTCAGAAGCTGGCCTGGCGGTCATTGCCGATTCTACCTGGGCAGCGATGAAAGGTAAAAAGGCACTGGAGGAAAACATAAAATGGGATTATGGGGAGTACGGGAAAAAAGATATGACATCTTTAAGAGAAGATTTTAAACAAGCTTTAAAAGAAGATTTCAAAAGGGGACACCAAAAAGGCAATGTTGACACGGCATTCAACCGGGAAGTAACTAAAACATTAATCTCGTCTTATGAGAATCCTTATCTCGCTCACGGGTTGATGGAACCGCTAAACGCCATTGCGCATGTAAAAAATGATAGCTGTGAAATTTGGGCAGGCTCCCAATCACCTCAGTACACGTGTTATCATTTATCTAAAATTCTGGATATTGCATTAGAGCAGTTTACTTTCCACCCTTATCCGTCGGGCGGCGGTTTCGGGCGGCGGTATTTTACAGATTTTGTAACGCAAGCCGCTTTAATTTCCAGGCAGATCGGACTTCCGGTAAAAGTCACCTGGACCCGGGAGGATGAAATTCAACATGGGCGGTATCACCCTTTCAGACAGGAACACTACCGCGGTGGGCTGGACAAAGAAAACAATCTTGTGGCGGCGCATTACCGGGGTATTACCACACACGCCTGGGGAGCCGGTGTTGATCTGCTCTATCACATACCAAACAGGAAAGTGGAATTTTCTATTCGGGATTCCCCGGTTCACTTTGGCTCATGGAGAAGTGTTGGCGCCCACATCAGCACTTTTGGAAGAGAATGTTTTATAGATGAAATGGCGCACTTTGCCGAAAAAGATCCGGTCGAATTCAGAAGGGAATTGTTGCAAAAAACGTTGGATGAAATGACAGATTCCAATGACAACTCCGACCGTACAAAATTCAAGAAAAACCAGCTGCCAAGATATCTGAATGTTATGGACACACTGCGTAAAAAAGTCAATTGGGGTAGTGTATTGCCTGAAAATGAAGGTCTTGGAATGGCAATAAGCGATTATGGTTACGGCAGGCAGTTCACTAATTGGAGAAGCTCGGTTTGTGGGCAGGTTGCTCACGTGGTTGTAAAAGACGGCATTTGGGAAGTCAAAAAAATCACGGCGGTGGTTGATTGTGGTACAGTAGTCAATCCAAGCGGGGCCAGAGCGCAGATAGAAGGAAGCATTTATTGGGCACTGTCACCGCTCATTTATCCCGGAATTGACATCAAAAGGGGTCAGGTCGCGCAATCCAATTTTCACGACTGCAAATTCCTTAGAATTGACGGCGCTCCGGAAATAGACATATCTTTTATTTCCAGCACCGATCATCCAACGGGAATGGGTGAAACAGCGGTACCTACATTGACTCCTGCAATTCTGAATGGAATTTTCGCAGCATCCGGCATCAGGGTAAGAAACATTCCTGTGAAAGAATTACGTTATCGCCATGCATAAGACCATTAATACCAAATAAGATTTAAAGTAATAATCATTAATTAATACCCATGAAAGTAAATCCACCTGCCTGCGTCCCTAAGATATTATGCTTTATTATCCCTTGTGTGCTATTGTATTCACATCTTTATAGTCAAATTCCGGATGATATGCACAGCCCCCGCTGCAGGATGTATCAAAGAATTGGCATGACGCAAGTGGAGATTTCTTATTCCAGGCCAAGCCTGAAAGGGAGGAGCTTGTATGGTGGAATCATCGAGGAAGGCAAAGAATGGAGAACGGGCGCCAATGCAGCTACCACCATCCGTTTTGACGATCCCGTGTTAATTAAAGGGAAACCGCTAAAAGCCGGGATTTATGCACTTTATACCATCCCAAACCGAGACAGCTGGGAAATAATTTTCAATAAAAACATCTATAAGGATCCCTATGAAGGAAGAACCAAAGGGCTTGATGCCTTGCATCTTAATATCCCGGTTTTATCCATGGATCAACCTGTTGAAACATTCACCATTTCAGTTTCTGATATTTCAAAGGATCATGTCTCAGCAAGTATTGATTTGATGTGGGAAAATACTTTAGTCAAAATGCCATTGGAAGTACCCAAAAAATGGGGTTAACAAAAACACTTAATTCAAAATTATGACATCACGAAGAAATTTTATTAAAGTAGGTGGTTTGGCCGGGGGTGGCCTGGCAATTTCCCTCGTTATGCCTAAATATGCCAGTACGATGGCTTTCAAACGCAATGAGCGTGAAATCACCATGAATAATTTTCTCACCATAGATACCAGTGGCAACATTACCGCCATCCTTACGAAACATGAAATGGGACAGGGAACCGGCACATCGGTACCAACCATTCTCGCCGACGAGCTAGGTGCCGACTGGTCAAAGGTGAAAATCAAAAGATCGGATTATAATCCGGTGTATTCCTGGCGCGAAATGGGCACAACGGGAGGCAGCGGATCTATAGAGCGTATCTGGAACGCTATCCGGAATGCCGGCGCAACAGCCAGGGAAATGATGAAACAGGCGGCAGCGCAGCGATGGGGGGTAGATACCATGGTTGTAAAAGCGGAAAACAGCTTTGTTATTAACATAGTCACCAAGGCAAAGCTGGAATTTGGTGAATTGGCGGAAGCAGCATCCAAACTGCCGGTTCCTGAGAAAGTAGTTTTAAAGAAACCAAAAGATTACGTATACATCGGCACTTCGGTAAAAAACAGAATTACCCCGGAAGTGATTGCAGGCAAAGCCAATTATGGCATAGACATGGATATCCCCGGTATGGTGTATGCAGCTATTAAACGATGTCCTGTTTTCGAGGGAAAAGTTGTGACATATGATGATACAGAGGCCAGAGGCATCGAAGGTGTTTTGGATATTTTCCCATTGACGTTATCAGAGGATGTTAAAAAAACGATGCACCCCAAGGTTGGCTATGTAGATGAAGGTGTTGTGGTAGTAGCCGATTCGACCTGGACAGCATTTAAAGCAACCAAATTATTAAAAGTAACATGGGATACGGGGGCCAATGGCTCAAGGAGTACCATTTCGTTGGAAAATGAAATGAAAGCAGCCAAGGATGCGGTTACATTTAAATTTGAAATGGGCGATTTTGAGAAAGTATCAAACGACCGCAACAACGAAATTCTGGAAGTTGAATACAACAATCCCCACCATCCACATGCCCTGATGGAACCTATCAACGCTACTGCCCATTTTAAAGGCGAGACATGTGAGGTATGGGTTGGTACACAAGACGCCGCTCAAACTAATGCTGAAGTTGCCAAGTTGCTAAGCCTGCCGCGAGAAAACGTGACGGTGCATGTGCTGAATTCAGGCGGATCATTCGGCAGACGATACCATATGGATTCTTCCATCGAAGCTGCCTTTATTTCAAGGAAAATCAATAAGCCCGTCAAAGTCACCTGGACCAGGGAAGACGAAATGATGCACGACCATTTTCAACACTGCCTGAGGAACTATTTGACAGCTGTAATTACACCGGACAAAACGGTGGCAGGCGTACAAAACAAAGCAATATGTACCGTTGATTATGCGATATGGAGTGAAAAATGGGATCATTACTATGCATTTCCTAATATTCGAGGTTATCGCGCCCACATTCCTACCCTGGTACAGCAGGGCGCCTGGCGAAGTGTCGGAGAACACTCCGGTTCTTTGGGAAAAGAATGTTTTATCGATGAGCTGGCCCATAAAACCGGGAAAGATCCGATCGACTACAGGATTGAATTATTAGGCAACGAAGTAGATTGGGGAGATCCCAAAGATTTTCCCAGCTGGGTAATAAACTATTTCTTACCAAGAAAAAAAATCATCAGGCAACGATATCTCGATACCCTGGAATACATCCGGACGAATAACCTGTGGAACAAGGAAATGCCTCAAGAGACAGGCAAGGGGTTTGCCATTGCAAATTTTGGAGATACCATTTGCGCTCAAATAGCAGAGGTGAGGATCGATGACTCGGAGTGTGGCTTTAGTGTAGATAAGGTTACCGCAGTGGTCTATTGCGGGATGGTGGTAAACCCTCACTTTGGAAGGGGACAAATAGAAGGCGCCATCGTCTGGGCTTTATCAGCAGTAAAATATGGTGGTATTGCGGTAGAAAATGGCATAGTGCAAAGAACAAATTTCGACAATAATAAAGTTGTAAGAATGGACGAAACACCGGAGATTGAGGTGATTTTTATGGAGAGCGACGAGGAGCCTTCAGGTTTAGGTGAACCGGGGACCCCGGCATTGGCGCCAGCCGTGCTGAACGCCATATTCGATGCCAGCGGCAAAAGGATACGAGAGATACCTGTCCGAAAAGAAGTTTTTCAAAGCGTATAATCACTTGTGAAAAGTTAAAGGTACGGTAAGTTCTCTCAATACCGGAACACATTCAAAGGAGCTGGAACCGGCTTCTTTGAAATGTGTTTTCCACGCGGATGATGAGCGCAGCCATCTTTACATCCTGCCTCGCGATCATTTCAACGAAGATTATCAGACGCCGGTCTCACCCATCAACTCCCGCAGTTTATTTTTCAAATTGTCGCCTCTCAAAGCTCTTCCGATGATGATGCCATTTTCATCGATTAGTACATTGTCGGGAATGCCATTTACGCCGTAGATAAGTGCGGCCTCATTTTCACCGCCCATCAGGTCACTGACATTTTCCCAGATCAAACTATCTTTTTCAATAGCTTTTACCCAGCTGGTTCTGTCCTTGTCAAGAGACACGCCCAATATCTCAAATCCCCGGTCATTGTAGGCTTTGAATTCTCTCACAAGACTGGGGTTTGATTGGCGGCAGGGGCCACACCAGGAAGCCCAGAACTCAAGCAACACATATTTCCCTTTAATATCAGAAAGTTTAATTTTTTGGCCGGCGGGGTTTTCCTGCTCAAAATCTACATACATATCGCCAATTTGCGGATCCTTGTTTAGGGAAATAAACCGGGCAATGGACTTACCATTTTCACTTTGTTTTATCTCTTCAGAAGCCAGTTCAAACAATTGATTGGTTTTTTCTTTCCCCCATGTGGTTTTATAGATATTCAGAACATGTGCACTCACAAGAGAATTTGGGAATTCCTTAATAAAGTTTCGGTATGCTTCGCCCTGTCTTTTCATAACAGTGTTATATTCAGCCCAAACAGAATCCCGGTAAGACTTGCTCAACGTTCTGTCCCTAAGTATTTGACCGAGGCTGTCTTGCTCTTTTCTGAAAGGTCGAATTCTTTCACGCAGCAGATCATCTTCCAATTGCGTTTCGGAGCCTGTTATTTTACTGTCCATAAATTTTCCTTTTTCTCCTTCAAAGCTGATCACTTGATTTTCGAGCCAGAAAAACTTATAATCCCTGGAGTTTTTTACAATCAGAAACACGTTGGTGGGTTTTTCAACACTTCCGGAAAAATGAAACTTTTCATTTAAAACAATAGCGGAATCAAGGAGCCCATCATTGGTTGAAATTGTGATTACCGTACTGTCAGGAATGTTTTTCGCAACGCCATTCACTTCAAATCGCTCCTGGTTTTTGTCAGAATTACAGGAAATCAATAGCAGCAGCATCAAGGTAATTAATCCGATTCTCTTCATGGTTTTATTTTTTAGCTGGCGGCTGAAGGATAATGGCCAGAATTTTATAGGAAATTTTAAAAATAATCCGGTACTTTTTTATTGTTGATAAAGCTACTAATATTTTAAATAAAAAAACATTTGGTCAAAATGTTCCAGGCAGGTCAGGAGAAAGCTAGCGTGGCTTTATGCTGGGATTATAAGGGTTTTCCCTTCAAAGCAGGCACCTATCCGGACGGATATTAGTTATATAAAGTATAACTAATAAAAAATGTTTTACTATATTTGTTATACTTAATATAACAAAGGAATATGGGAAAAGAATATATAGGGGAATTTGAAGAATTAGTACTGCTTTTAATTGTCATGCTGAAAGATGACGCCTATGGCCTGGCTATTCGTAAAGCGCTGAAGACTCAAGCCAATCGTACAGTTACCATCGGCGCTGTACACGGCACAGTTAACCGGTTGGAAAGCAAAGGTTTTATACGGTCCAACCTGGGAGGCGCTACAGAACTGAGAGGTGGCAGGCGAAAAAGGCTCTTTACGATTACAGCAGCCGGCAAGCAGGCATTGCAAAGAAGCCGCGATGTGAAGGTAAACCTCTGGAATCAAATTCCGGAATTAGCGATCAACAACCTCTGAATAACCGATAATGAAAACTCAAAACCCCATACCGCCCAAATTGGCCGACCAGTTACTCGCCTGGCTTTGCAGGGGGGATTTGCTGGAAGAAATCCTGGGAGATTTACATCAATACTATAAGGAACTACCCGAAAAACCCAAATGGAAGCGAAGCCTGCTTTACTGGTTCCATGTGTTACATTTTTTACGGCCATTTGCCATTAAAAAATCTTACCGACCAAACCCTATCATTATGTTCAGACACAACTTTAAAATAGCCCGGAGAAATCTGGTGAAAAATAAATCGTATTCCCTGTTGAATATCCTGGGACTGGCCATAGGCATGGCTTGCAGCATCCTTATTCTTTTGTGGGTGCAGCATGAGTTGAGTTATGACAGGTTCCATACCAATGCCAATTACATTTACCGGCTTTCCTGCAATGGTGGGGATTTCAGAACTGCCGTAAGTCCGGCCGGACTCGCGGGAGGATTACAAAGGGAGTTGCCTGAAGTAACATCCACGGTACGCCTGACCCACCAGTATTCCGCCCTCTTTGAAGTGGATAATAGAAAATTCCAGGAAAAACGGGTTTTTTACGCTGACTCCAATTTTCTGGACATGTTCACTTTCCCGCTTGTGGCCGGAAACACCAGTACTGCCCTCGATCGCTCCGATGGCATAGTAATAACCGAAGAGACCGCCAGAAAATATTTTGGAGACGAAATGGCTTTGGGCAAAATGATCAGGATGAACAATAGCCTCAATTTTACGATCACCGGTGTCGTGGACAACATCCCATCTAATTCTCATCTGCAGTTTGATATCATTTTACCCATGTCGCATCTTGGAAAAACAGACCGTAACTTGATCAATGAGACCTGGGACAATTTCAACTTCTACACTTACATCCAACTTTCAGAAAATATCCTGGATGCGGATTCAAAAAGAGCCGGGCTCCTTGAAAAAATAAGCCGGATTTACAAGGCCCACGAATCAGAATTGGATATCAGTTTTAATCTACAGCCATTGGCGGACATTCATTTACATTCGAATTTACAAATAGATGTAGCAGGCCATGGAAATGTCCAATATGTAAATATCTTTTTTGGGGTATCGCTGTTAATTCTTGTTGTTGCCTGCATCAACTTTATGAATCTGGCAACCGCGAGGTCGGTGCCGAGAGCCAAAGAGGTGGGTCTTCGCAAGGTCGTAGGCGCCAGACGAAATCAACTTATTGGCCAGTTTCTAAGTGAATCCCTGATCATTTCATTTCTCTCCTTGGGCATAGCCGTTTTGATTGTGTATATGATGTTACCGGCCTTTAATGAAATTTCAGGCAAACAACTGGTTATTACTTTTTTAGATGAAAAATTGCTGTTATGGTTAATAACCATTGCATTGATAACAGGATTTTTGTCAGGAAGTTACCCGGCCTTGTTTCTATCGGGTTTTAAACCTGTCAACATGATGAAGGCGAAAATGAAATTTGGCGGTAGCAACCTATTTTTCCGAAACAGTCTGGTGGTTACTCAATTTGCTGTTTCTATGCTGCTGCTTGTGGGCACCATCGTAATTTATAATCAGTTGAATTATATCAAAACCAAAAGCCTTGGCTTTGATAAAGAAAACCTGTTGTATATTCCCATGACCGGAGAGCTGTATAGCAAACGGGAAGCGCTGGAAACAGCACTTCAACAAAACACACTAACCAGTAACTATACGATTATCTCCGATCTTCCGGCCCGACTTATTACCGGCACCATCAATGTGCAATGGAAAGGAAAGGACCCGGACGACCAAACAGTGATCCCAAGTATAGATGTCGATGAAAACTTTATTGATGTCTTTCAAGTGCAGGTTGCGACCGGCAGGGGTTTCTCCAAAGCGTTTGCAACTGACGAGTCAAATTATATTATCAACGAAAAAGCCATGCAAATTATGGGCATGACCCCGGACAATGTTATCGGAAGCCAGCTCACTTTTGACAATTCAGAAGGTTCCATCATTGGCGTGGTTAAAGATTTTAATTTCAAGCCACTTCAGTATGCCATTGAACCGCTGGTATTGCGATTTAACAGAAGATTCAGGATTGTTGTAGTGCGTACACCAGCAAATAGTACTGAAAACGCCATAGCCGCATTGGAAAAAATTCATCATAGGTTAAACCCCGATTATCCATTCGCCTATAATTTTGTAGATAAAGATCTTGAAAACCAATATCGTGGCGAACAGCAGATGGGAACCATCTTCAACCTGTTTGCACTGCTTGCCATTTTTATTTCATGCCTGGGATTATATGGGCTGGCTGCCTATACAGCAGAACAGCGTACCAGGGAAATTGGCATACGCAAAGTATTAGGTGCCAGTACTTTTAGCCTGGTGAATTTCTTATCCAGGGATTTTCTCAAACTCGTTGCGCTCTCTCTCATAATTGCCACACCTTTATCATGGCATTTTATGAATCAATGGTTGCAGGATTTTGCCTATCGTACCGAAATCTCCTGGTGGATGTTTGCGGTTGCCGGAATGGCAACGCTCGTCCTTACTATATTAACAGTAAGCTACCAGGTGGTTAGTGCCGCTTTGATGAATCCGGTCAAAAGTCTGCGATCGGGTTAAAACAGGGTATTATTGTTTTCCTTATCGGCCAGGCAGTTACACATACCTGTCGCCACAATGGCGCTGAAAGGTTGACATTCATTCGTGTCTCAAACATTCCACGGGATTGCTCATGGCTGCTCTAATGGATTGGCTACTTATTGTCAGGAAAGCAAGGATAAACATGGCAAAAGCTGGCAAAGCGAACATCCACCAGGAGATATCAATTCTGTAAGTGTAATCACTAAGCCACCAATTTGTTAAATACCATGCAATGGGTGCCGCTATTAAAAATCCAAATAACACGAGGCGCAAAAAATCTTGCGACATTATCCTAACAAGATTCAATGTAGAAGCTCCCATTACTTTACGTATGCCAATTTCCCTGATGCGCTGATCCAACGCAAGTACAACCAGGCCGAAAAGACCAATGGATGCGATCAACATAGACAATACCGTGAAAAAGCCAACGGTCTTGCCCATCGTCAAATCAGTCTTGTAGCGTCGATCAAACTCGTCATCAAGAAAGCTGTATTCAAATGGGAAATTGGAATATTGCTTTATGGTACTTTCCAGCAATGAAAGTGTACCGGGAATATCTTCAGGTCCGATCTTTACACTAATGTATTCAAACCAGGCTTTGTTATTCATGCTAAGCATAAGGGGCTCAATGCCGTGCTTCAGAGGAAGCATATGGAAATCCTTTACCACGCCAATAACCGTTCCCCTGTGCTTAATATGTTTTCCAAGGGCCTCATCAGGTTGCCAGCCCAGTGATTCACAGGCTTTTTCATTTAATAGCAGCGCATTTTTAGCATCCGCAGAAGCAGGTGAGACATCCTTTCCTGCAACCAATTCTATCCCGTAAACGGCCAGAAAATCATCCGTGATATTCGTTCTGTAAATCACAAGAGGATTATCAGTATTGCCCTGCTCATAGTTGATAACAGAGTTGGAGGTTATATTTGTCGGCAAGTGCCCTGAGGCAGTCACCTGAATGATATTGGGATTATTTGACCAAGTATTCTTCATGACCTCGTATTTTTCCTGCGAAGGAAAATCGTGTAAACGTATCGTAATAATGCGCTCCCGGTCATAACCGATTTCTCTTTGTTGCATAAAACGAAACTGTACATATATAACGAGGCTGCTGATAATCATCACAATGGATACTGCGTATTGTCCGGTGATAAGCAGCCGTTGAAACCTGCGTCCTGCTGACAAATCAGGCAACTTTCCCTTCAATACCTGAACGGGCCTTAGTCCTGATATAAAGAACGCCGGATAACTTCCTGACAACAAGCCTACCATCAATACAAGCAAGATGAGTCCTGGTAGTAATAGCTTGTTTTCAAAGAGGTTAACTGCAATGGGTCTCTCTATCAACCCGGCAAAAACCGGCAAGAAAATGGCCAGCAATATGAAAGCTACCAGCAAGGCTATAAAAGATAGCAGCATTGACTCCCCTAAAAATTGCCATATAAGCTGCCGTCTCACAGCACCAATTGCTTTTCTTAACCCCACTTCCCTTGCCCTGTTCATCGATCTTGCGATAGCCAGATTCATATAATTAATACAGGCCAGTAATAGCACCAGGACAGCGGTGACCGAAAAAGTGCTAACCAGTCGCGGATTACCCTTAAGCCCAATATCGTCATTCACCTGGTTTTCCAGATGGTACTCACTAAATGGCTGCAAAAGATAAGTTTCCTGATGATAATCTGTCCAGAGACTCTCCTCCTGATATTTCTTTAATAGATCAGGCATTTTTGACTCAATTAACTTAGGCGTGGCCTCTTTGGCAAGCACAAGAAAGGTGTGCGAATTGCTGGTGTCCCACGAATTGCGATAATAAATGTGTGACTGGAGAGGAGCCAGAAATGAAAACCTGAAAGTGGTATTAGCTGGTGGATCCTCGATAATTCCGGAAACAGTAAAGACTTTTATATCCTGGCGAATCTGGCGGGTAAGATTTTTTCCTACAGGATCGTCATTTCCAAAAAGCTTGAATGCCAGCGACCGGGTAAGCACAATACTCTCGGGATGAGAAAGTGCGGTGGCTGGATTGCCCTGCAAAAACTGAAAGGAGAAAACATCAAAAAATTTCAAGTCAACCCAAAGGCCATTTTCCAGGTAGTGATGCTGCTCATTCCCTAACAAAACCTCATGTTCCTCCATACTTGTCAAATTGGTGATCTCCGGGAACTCGGTCCTGATTGCTTCCGCTAGCGGCAAGGGGATGGTAGCATAATATGCCGATCCCAAATATTCTTCCCCACTTTTTTCGTGTGCGTAAACACGAAAAATACGATCAACATTGTCGAAATGCCTGTCATAAGAAAGTTCGTGCGTCACATAAAGAAAAATGGCTACAAAGCAAGCAATTCCTATTGCCAGTCCACCGATATTGATGAAGGCATAGCGCTTTTGTCTAAATAAATTCCGGCCGGCAACTTTGAGATAGTTTTTATACATGCCGTTTTGATTGCGTGTTTGACTATTTTTAAATGATCTGATAATGCCCGGCCTCATTAACAAAATAATTTCCTTTAATAATGCCCACCTGGCCTTTGCCTCACCTTGCTTTTCACACACTCGCTCATACAATTCAAGCAGGTCGCCTTCAATATCCGGGTGATATTCCGGCTTGCAAAACCATTTTAAAAATTTCAGAAGCTTCCTGGGTGGTGGTAAAGCTTTCATCTCATTCCAATTTTAAAATCAATTGAGGAAGTGAATCCCACAGCTCATTTCGGGTTTGCCTTGTGTATTCAATGGCCTTTTTTCCATAACCGGTAATGGTAAAATAAAGCTTTGGACGCCCGCCACGGGATTGGGATGACTCACCATGGGTTGAACTTAAAAAACCCTTTTTTTCAAGCCTCCTCAATGTTATTTGCAATGCACCGACGCTTACCTCCCGACGCAGCCGGTTTTCAATCTCATCCTTAATTGTTACCCCGTAAGCATTGCCGTGCAGTATACCTACCGTCAACAATACAATTTCTTCAAATTCTCCGATTCTATACTTTTTCATTTTAAATACTACAAAATAGTATTGTAATTATAACTAAAAATTAGGGTTAAACAAATAAAGTAGTATTATTTTTTAATTATTTACAATTTTGGACCATGTCCTTTACCCCTGGTTTGACATCTACCATCAATTGGCATTAATTATTCCCGGGGTTTTCTTAAGATCGTAGGGCTCCCGATGTTACAGGTAACAGGATTGTTGGGTTTCGCATTGACAACCTGTCAATTCAATATGTTAAAATGAATATTTTAACCATATTTGTTTTGCAGTACAAACGGTTCAATTTAAAAAATATGAAACCGAACATGGCTTAATCAATACACAGCGCGTGTCGCTGAAGCTTTCTCCGACGGCCGTAGCCTTTGGCGAAGGACTTAGCGGAGGCACAAAGGAATGATTATAATATGTGAGGTTCCATGTGACCAATGAAAATAAATTATAAACACATGAAAAAACTACACTTTGGTCTTATACTCCTACTTATTTCATTTGCATGCAGTCAATCCGACAATAATCAGCGCGATTCCGAAAAACGTCTTCCCCGCATCGCCATAGCCGGCCTGGCCATAGAATCAAGCACCTTCTCTCCGGCGCTTACACACGAAGATGCTTTTCATGCCAGGAAAGGAGACGATATTTTCTCTTACTATCCATTTTTATCTGCTGACTCGGTTAACCGCCACAGGGCAGAGTGGATTCCCACCTTACGGGGACATGCGCTACCGGGAGGTATTGTTACCAGAGAGACCTATGAATCATTGGTCACGAAGACCCTTGACATGCTCAAAAAAAACGGCCCATATGACGGTCTTTTCTTTGACATTCATGGTGCCATGAGCGTGGTAGGGCTTGACGATCCCGAAGGGGATTTTATTGTCAGAGTGCGTGAGGTGGTTGGCAAGGAAACACTTATTTCTACCTGTATGGACTTGCATGGCAATGTTTCACAGCGGCTGGCGCAACATACGGATCTAATTACCTGTTATCGCTTGGCCCCACATGAGGACGCCCTGGAATCTAAAAAAAGAGCAGTGGATAATTTATTGTCCCGGCTGGAAAGCGGCAAAGGAAAACCTGCCTACAAAGCATGGATCCCTGTGCCTATATTACTGCCGGGCGAAAAGACAAGTACCAGGATCGATCCGGGCAAAAGCCTATATGCCAAGGTTGATCCTGCTACCCGGCCCGAGGGCATAATTGATGCGGCAATATGGGTTGGCTATGCCTGGGCCGACGAACCCCGAAATCATGCCGTGGTTATGGTTACAGGTGATGACAAGGAAAAAGTGACCTCCGCTGCCGAGCACCTGGCCAACAGCTTCTGGGAGGTGAGGTCGGAGTTTGAATTTGTGGCACCTACCGCTTCACTGGAAGAAAGTCTTGATCTGGCCATTGCCAGCGACAAGCGGCCTTTCATGATCAGCGATATGGGAGATAACCCAACGGCCGGTGGCGCCGGTGATGTTACCTGGACACTTACTGAAATACTGGCCCGCCCGGAATTTAAGTCCGCGGACGGTCCCTCTCTTATTTACGCCTCCATACCAGGGCCCGAATTTGTGGAAGAAGCGGTGAAAGCCGGTGTTGGTGGAAAAATTGAAGCTTATGCCGGTGCGGCTATTGACAATCGTTTTGCTCCTCCGGTGAAGTTGGCAGGAACCATTGAGGCTATCGAACACGGAGATATTCACGCGGAAACAGAGGTTGTTGTAAAGGTTGGCAGTGTCCATGTAATTGTTACCAAAAAACGTAAGCCCTATCACAAAGAAGCCGATTTTACCAGGCTTGGTCTGGCTCCCAGAGAAACCGATATAGTGGTTGTAAAAATCGGCTACCTGGTGCCTGAACTTTACGACATGCGAGCAGACTGGATTATGGCACTAACACCCGGAGGGGTAGACCAGGACCTGGAACGACTCCGTTATAAACGAATCAAAAGGCCTATGTTTCCCCTGGACAAGGAGATGGAGGACCCGGATCTTACCGCGCAATTGGTGCCGGCGTCAGATGCTGTGGTGGAATAACAATTCATAACATTGATCAATCTGCGATCAAAATGATCAAAATGATTGATAGTGGTTTGAAGAAATTTACGGAGACGGTCACTTTATCCGTCTTCCGTAAGGGTTATTTCAGGCACTCATTAATGTACTATCGAAGATCAGGAGCCCATTTTTCAAAGCTGATTGACCAGATCCCTGCTTTCCACATACTCATCATAGGTGCCTAGTTTATCGATAAAACCTTCAGGAGTAATTTCAACAATCCGGTTGGCAATAGTTTGCACGAAAGTGTGATCATGGGAAGTAAATAAAATGGTTCCCTTATAATTTTTTAAAGAATTATTCAGTGCTGTAATTGACTCCAGGTCAAGGTGATTGGTGGGTTCATCCAATATTAATAAATTGGGTTCCTGCAGCATCATTTTGGAAATCATACAACGCACTTTTTCACCTCCCGATAATACATTGGCACGTTTTAAAGACTCTTGTCCCGAAAACAGCATTTTCCCCAGAAATCCTCTTATATAAACTTCATCTTTTTCTTTGTCACTGTACTGTCGCAGCCAGTCAATCAAGGTTTCATCACTGTTAAAATAGCTTTCATTTTCATTGGGCAGATAAGCTTTGGTGATGGTCTGTCCAAATTTAAAGGTACCGGAACTGGATTCCTGCTCTCCTTCCAGTACCTGGAAAAGCGTGGTGATGGCCAGGCTATCCTGCGATAGAAAGGCAATCTTATCTCCTTTATTGACAAAGAGGTCTATGTTCTTAAAGAGTGATCTGCCATTGTTTTCTTTGCTTAATGACTTTATCTCAAGAATTTGATCACCGGCAGGCCTTGCCTGGTTGAAAATAATAGCCGGGTATTTTCTGGAGGATGGCTGGATCTCTTCAATGTTTATTTTCTCCAACAGCTTTCTTCTGCTGGTTGCCTGACGGGATTTAGAGGCATTGGCGCTGAAACGCGCAATAAAGTCTTGCAGCTCTTTTTTCTTTTCTTCTGCCTTCTTATTGGCTGCATTGCGCTGACTTAATGCCAGCTGACTGGATTCATACCAAAAAGAATAATTACCCCTAAACAGCTTTATGGATGAAAAGTCTATATCGGCGATGTAGGTGCAAACGGTATCCAGAAAGTGCCTGTCGTGAGAAACAACAATCACTGTATTCTTAAAATCCAACAGGTAATTTTCAAGCCAGGTGACCGTATGAATGTCCAGGTCGTTGGTAGGCTCATCCAGGATCAGCACATCGGGATTCCCAAATAACGCCTGTGCCAGCAATACCCTTACTTTCTGCTGCCCATTTAACTCTTTCATCAATTTCAGGTGAAGGTCTTCTTTGATGTTAAGACCACTCAACAAAGCGGCAGCATCCGACTCTGCATTCCAGCCGTCCATTTCTGCAAACTCGGTTTCAAGGTCGGATACTTTGTTTCCGTCTTCCTCCGAAAAATCAGCTTTTGCATAGAGCGCTTCTTTTTCCTCTATGATACTCCAAAGTCTCGAATGGCCCATAATTACCGTATCCAGCACCTTGCATTCGTCATATTCAAAGTGATTCTGTCGCAGCACCGCCATCCTCTTGCCGGGCTCTATATTAACACTGCCAGAATTTGGGCTGATTTCTCCGGATAATATTTTAAGAAAAGTTGATTTTCCTGCGCCATTGGCACCGATAATCCCATAACAATTCCTGCCGGTAAACTTAATATTTACATGATCGAAAAGCACTCTTTTACCGTATTGCAGCGATATATTTTCAGTTGATATCATAGAAATCCAAAATTAAGCCGCAAAGATAGGAGTTTTATCTAACTATAGGAAGGGCTCGCCTGCACAAAGTTGAGTGGGGCGACTTCGGTAACATGTCCTTATTGATTTTTTTCTCAACTTAATAGCATTGCGGAGGGGTGAGAGGGAGGTGGTGTAGACGGTCGCTTGGTTATTTACTACATCTCTATCCTACATAGCGTCATTGTGAGGAATGAGAAGGCCAAAGCGAGGGTTCCGAAGCAATCCCATGGCTTGTACCGTCGCTCTATGCCCAGACGCATGGAAAGGCATGGTGGGCTGACAACGCTCAGCTGGCTTGCGCTAAGGGATCGCTTCATAGCTGACACACAGGCCAGCACGGTATTCGCGATGAACTGTGTTTAAAAGCAAGGTTTTGGAGTATAATTTTCATAATACTTCGTACCTGAAGTTACTACAGCAAAAGCTTGTTTTAATAGTTTATTAGCCAAGGCTATTTTTATAACTCTTTCCGGTTTGCCCTTCCGTTTAAGTCTTTCATACATCTGAATACATGCCTTATTAGATCGTTTAGCTGCCCAACTGCATAAATATAAAAGCTTTCTGATTTGACTTTTGCCCATTTTACAAATATGTCCTCTCCCATAGATGCTGGTTCCTGATTGATAAACCCGTGGACTAAAGCCTACATAGGCAATTAGTGATTTATAACTTTTAAACCTAGTGAAGTTATCTGTAATCACAGTGAGCATAATGGCTGTTTTTCGCCCTATGCCTGGAATACTGGTTAACAGCTCTAAGGTATTGGAATATTTTTCTTCAGCATACCGATCAAGTTGATCTTTCAGTCTTTCTTGCTGCCGGTCCAGGCTCCGGATCAATGACCTCAGACTATACTTTACCTGTAATTCTATTATACCGGTGTTCTCAAAGGCTTCTAACTGATTTTTCAGCATATTCCTTTGCTTATTGATGCCTTCCAGCGTGCTTAGGATCTGCTGCATTTGAAGGATCAATTTATCAGTGATCTTCCATAGAACAGGGCTTTCTGCAATACCGTATTCAGCAATGATACGAGCATCTTTTTTATCGGTTTTGGCCCTAAACAATCGCATTTGAGAAAACCGTTTTATCACTAGAGGATTAACAACGCTAACTTTTATAGCATGTTCATTTAAAAACATTGCCAAGGGCAGATAGTAAGGCCCTGAAGCTTCCATAACACAAGTTGTTGTGGGATTAAGGGTCGCTAAAAAAGCTTCAAAACCTTCTTTCTGATTAGAAAACTTAAGATGTATCCATTTTTCATCCTCATAAAAAGCAACGTCGAAAGTTGCTTTGGACACGTCAATACCTGTAACTTTATTCATAGGTTAAATACTTTGAAAAGGAAGCTACTTTGTGACTTATCAATCCTAAATACAGGCTTGATGCCTAATGAACTGTCCAAGTTTCAAGTAGTGGAGAAAGAGACTAACATCGCGAACAGTCTTTCTGACAAATGACGAGCAACAGTCTTAACCTTTCTCCTTCCTTTTCGAGGTTAAACATTTAACAAGTTAACCTTTAACTAATTCATTCTTTGCAAACATAGGATGACGCATCACGGGATGGAATGGGTCGTGGGTCGTCATATTCACTTTATATAATAATTCACCAAATCTCCACCCATCACCCCCCTTCGTCATTGCGATGAGCGAGTGCGCGAGCGAAGAAGCAATCCCCAGGCCTGTAGCTCCTCCCTCAGTTTACGCACCGCTCCTTGCCGGTTGCCTGCCTTGGCTTGCAAAGAAGTGTTGTGCATAGGCCAGGTTTGCAGCCCTTAGCCTAGGGATCACTTCACAACCCACTCATACCCCTCCCGGGAGAGGATTTGATTTGGGGATGGAAATGTTGTTTTTTTTACATTAGTTCAATTTTATAAAACTCCTTTCCTGAGGAAGGTGCCCGTGCGGGAATAAGCAACTTTGTTGGAATAGCCTGGGCGGAAGGGGTGTTTTTCAGGCATTACTCCATAATTCCCTGACACGATTCAAGTCCTTTTTCATAGCCAGAAAAACTGTTTCCGGAGCAATGGATATTTTTTGACGCCCGTGTTCTGCGCCGCCCAGATCGTATTCACAGTGCATAGAAACAGGTACATTGATCTGATATTTTTTAAGCAGTTTAAAATAGGCTGTAAAATCGACCATCCCCTCTCCGATCGGTGTATTTAACAGTTTCCATTTTCCATTAGATTTTTCCCACCTGAAGTCTTTGAGTACCAAGGTGTTTATTTTGGGTCGTATCAGCTTTAAACCGGTTTGCCATGAACGTCCCCCTTCAACGGTCGCATGGCGGATATCATACTGACATCCCAGGTAGCCATTGTCAACATCCTTCAACATCTCCCAGATCTCCCAGATAGTAGCGCCAACCCGCAACCCCGCATGGTTTTGATAAGCTCCCTTAATCTCCAGGCTTTCATTTAAGTCTGACAACTCCTTTAACTGTTTTCTAAGTTTTAAAATAGTCTCCGGAATAGACTTATCGTCCGGGTATTTGTAGTACCCCAATCGATAATGTTTTATGCCGAGCCCGGCGGCGGTTTCCAACACTTTTTTGGTATATGCTTCATCGGCACTCCTGACGGCAGTGGTCATTAATTCGGGTTGAAAGCCGGCCTGCTTCAACGCCGCCACAGCCGAGGGCAAATCCTCCTCCACTTTTTCAGGCAAAACATGGCCTTTGGGACGAACGGCCAAATCAACGCCATTGAATCCAATTTCAGCGGCAGCATCAGCCATCTCCCGGTAGTTCAAAAATTGCAGGTGTTTTGAAAATATGTGTATCCTAAGTGAATCATTGCCACCAGGTACTTTTTGTGGCCAGGCGGAAAATGCCGGAAAACTTAGTGCTGTTCCAAGCCCGGCTAAAGCCGACTTTTCCAAAAAAGATCTTCTCTTAATAAGTTCCTTCATGCTTATGGTATTTATTAAAACTTTAAGTCCTAAAAAAATCAATCATCTATTTACCAAGATACGCAAATAAATCCCGGATCTGCTGATCGGTCATATATTCTGTCAGGCGTTCCGGCATTATGGATGTTTTTTGTGCCTCCATTTCTGCAATTTCATCCGAAGACAGTGAAATTGCTTCAGCCCCCATAGGTTTAATTTTAACATTTCCACCACTTCGGTCCACCACGGTTCCTACAATGACCTGACCATCTTTTCTCCTGACTTTGTAGTTGACATAACCTTCCCTGATGTCGGCATTAGGATCCACAATATTCAAAGCCAGGTCGGTAATGTTACGCCGGTCATAACCCGTAAGCTCCGGGCCAATGTTACCTCCTTCATCAAACAGGCGATGACAACTTCCGCAAAAAGTGCCATAAACCAATTTACCAGCTCCAGTATCACCTGTTCCGGATTGTATGGCCTGTTTTATCCTGGCAATTTCCGTATTTTTTTCATTGGAAGAGGCGATTTTAACATGGGGCCATAACACATCCACCTTTTTTTCCAGGGCCTCATCATTTAGTAACTTAAATTGTTGTACTACAGCGATGGGTACTTCTTCTTTTTTTACCTCTTTGGTGTCACTTATTCTCAGCAAAAACGCATTGGCCCACGACGCACGGCTTGCAAATAGCCTGAAAGCTTCCTCCCGCAGGTCGGGGTTTGCCCTTAGCTTAAAGAGGTAGGCCGCTGCCATTTTGTCCCCGATAACCTTGTCGTCGTAGTGGCGTAAAGACCGGAGGCAAGCGATCCTGATCCCAACAGAATAGCTATGATCTTCGGCAATTTGTAACAATGCGGGAATACACCTGGGCTGGTTAATCTCTCCCATTATGTTGATGTAGGATAGGCGTTCCAACCTGTCTGCGTTTTTATTCACTATCATTTCCAGTGCCTTGTTCACCGATTCGGGTTCGTTGCGATATAATCCCAATGCGTACTTGCCCTGGCCAAATTTTGACTGGTTTTGCTGTATAATCCGGGCCAGGTCTTCGGGCAGTTGGGAAATACGGTGCCCCGTTAGTCCTTCCTGCATTCCGTTCATTAATACTTTTAAATATTTTTCGGATGGTGCCAGCTTAAATAGCCGGGTACAGGAAGCGTAGTTCAGGGCTCCGCCGGCTAACGCATATCGTTGCATTAACCGCTCCAGGATGATCTTATGCACAATGGTCTTATCCCACAGATCATCATTTTCAAAAAGCGTCAGCAAGGCACCCCTATCGGTTTCGGCCTTTGACTCAACAGCCCACCAAATGAGCAGTTGGTTATCCCTGTCATTGGCTGCGGCATCATTTTTCAAAAGGTTTTCTATCATCGGAATGGCCGCCCGCCCGGGAAGTCTTTTGGCAGAAGAAGCCAGCTGGCCCAGCAATTCAGGATGCGTATCGCGGCCGGCCAGCCTAATGAGGTGGCTTGTTATTTTTGGTGAAGCTTCATGACGATCACCAATCAGCCTGACAGCCCACATCCTGACATAGGGATCGATATGACCCATGGCTTCCACGGCCATTTCTTCGTCAAAACCTCCACTCAGGTTAATAGCCCAAAGTGCCTCCAACGCCGTTTGTGCATCTCCGGTCCTAAATAAATCAACCAGAGCAGGTACGGCAGATGGGTCTTTTCTGTCACCAAACTGTCGCAGTGCCTGCTGGCGGAACCACTTGTTTTGATGGGTCAGCAGATTCGTCAACTGCCGGTTCGTGTAAGTGCTCAAATCAAATGGCTCAACTTTGTTTTGCCTGATGTTACGCAAACGATAGATACGTCCCGTGCTTTTATGCCAGGTATCTCTGGGATCAATATGGGAAAGGCGACTGTCATACCAGTCTGCCAGGTAAATACCTCCATCAGGTCCGTTTTTAATATCTACCGGCCTGAACCAATGGTCTTTGGTTGCCAGTATTTTTTCTTCATCGATATTTAAAAATGAAGATCCTCGCTGCTCAACACGGGTAAGTTGCACAAAGTTAAGCAAAGGGTTAATGGCGATAATTTTATGCCGATATCTTTCCGGCAGGCTACCGCCTTCGTATTTTATCCAGCCGTGTGTAAATCGGATTTTTTCGCCTTCCAGCTCCATACCAGGCAAAAACCCCAGGGCATATGGGTTGGTTAATGCACCGTGTTTGCCCCAGTTTTTTTTGTAATATGCTCCCTGCTTATAGTAAAAGCCCCGGTATGTGCCATTATCCCCTGAATAAATCCTGCCTTTTGCATCAATTTCAACATGAAACGTATTACCACCTCCTTCACCGAAAACCTCAAAGATCTTCGATTCCGGATGATATCTCCAAATGGCCTGTCCTTTAAAATGTACATTTTTAGAAACCTCGGAATTGATCGTAGCCGTGGTAGTACTTCCCTGAGCGCCATACAGCCAGCCATCCGGTCCCCAGCGTAGGCTATTGGCGACGGCATGCGTATCCTCCAATCCAAACCCTTCCAAATGGACCTCGGGGTTGCCATCCGGCAGGCCATCGCCATCGGGGTCGGGGTAAGCCACAAGATAAGGGGGTGTGAGCACCCATATTTTACCCCGGCCCAGGGTGACACTGGTGGCGATGTTTAATCCGGTAATCGCGTCGGTAGATTTGTCGTAGCTACCGTCTCCATTGGTATCCTCAAAAATTGTTATTTTATCGGCCCCTTTGACACCTTCAGGAGGAGGTTGAGGAACTTTATCAAAAACCACCCGGATATGGTGATCTATATCAACCACTTTTACACCTTCGGGATAAGGGTACTGATTGTATTGGACCACCCACAGCCGCCCCCGGTGGTCGAAGTTTAATTCAACAGGTTGATGAACCCGGGGTTCCGACAATAACAGGTCCATTTCCAAATCTTCCGCAACATCAAAATTCTCCAAGGCCTTAGTCGCTGGTGTCGATTTCGTACCGTCGGTCTGGATGCCACGCCCTTCAAAAGCTTCCATATACCGTTTTACCTCATCATTCCCAGCAATTGCCTCCAAAGGAACGTTCTTGGGTGGTTTTGGGTCCTTATTGCAACCGGCCAGGACGATGATGGCAGATAAAAACAGAGTGACCAGGCACTTTAAGGATCGTTGATTTTTGATTTTTTTCCCTGACATACAGGCCTCTTATAGTCTTTATTTAACAATTAAAGCCTAATTTATCCTTATTCGAAGCCAATTCCCAGAGAAAAGAAAAATGAAACGTAATTTTACGTTTATCGGCGTATTCTTTGAAACATTTCAGTGTAATGACTGGAAGGCATGAAAATTCCGGCACTCCGATCATAGAACTCCTGATTGATGGGATAAATTCCATCTTGGGTGCGGGTCCAACTGGCTTTGGCCATGGGATGATAGCTCATCATCCGCTCCCAATTTTTATAAAACTGATGGCCGTTGGTTTCCTGCAAGCCTATATCCATTTCGGGAAAGGGCCGTAGTCTGGCGGCGATGGACTTGTTCCAATCCACCAAAATGGGATTAACCGTCAGGTCGGCACAAAAGCAAGGTATATTTTTTTCGTGAGCCAATTGGGTGATCTTCATGGTCATGCTGAGCGTTTTTGCGATAGCTTTGACAGCAATAGAACCATACCCCTGCTCTATGCGTCTTGCCGCATCCTCCGCTGTGTGGGCACTTTCATCTGCAGCGACACGGACACCGAGATCGTTCACAAAGGCATCATTGAATTCATCGAAGGGCTCTTCCAAAACGGCAATCTGATCAAGTGCCTTGATTTTATCGGCTTGATCGAGAAATCGCTTCAGGGTATCTTTATGCTCATATCTCCCGTTGGCATCAAAATAGTATGGAATTTTACCACTTTTTGTGTAGGGTGTTTCATAGTGACCGATCGCCTTATGCAGCTGGGTGAGAAAATCAATGTCCTTTTCCAGCATTTCGCGTTGACTTCCCGAAGATCCTGTTTTCAGCTTCATGATAAAATAACCCTGGTCTGCGGCAGCTTTGATTTCTGACACAGGCGTGCCTACGCTGAACGAAGGAATGCTGGCTACTTTGGTGTGCCGGTGTGACAATCCCGGTTTGTAGGCCGCCGGCACCATCTCATCAAAATTTTTAAATTTGTTATGATCAAAATAAAGCTTCCAAAGAGCATTATCAACACATACCAGCGAATTGAGAGCAAATGTTTTCCGCATATTCGGATTGCCCGAAACCTGCTTCCCATAGGCCCATATTTCTGGAAGTAATTCCTCCAGCAGTTCAACAGGGTTGGTAAAAGAAACACCTTTTAGCATCTGGATGGCCCTTTCACTCATGGCATACATGACGGCATTGCCGCCATTTTCAGAATGATCAAAAAACACTTTGGAATCGGACCAAAGCACACCCTGTGTTCCCAATCCAATGGCGGTCAGGCCGGAGTCAGCCTGCAAGTAGCAAACCGTCTGCCACGTTTCCGATATGCCACTTCCCTTAAATCTATAAGGTTTGATGAGTGGCTCCCGTTCGAAGTTAGAATCTACTTTTACAATCTTGATCTCTTTCGGTTTATGGGCGGTAGAAAAACCAGCGCCGGAAAGTGAGGTCATGGTTGTTAGTCCCAGCGCAACAGAGGCACTGTCATTGACAAATTTTCGTCTCGATATTTTTCCTGATTCCATACGTAACCAAATCTACCATCTAAATCCTAAAAAAACCAATCATCAACCAAATTCATCAACAAAAGAGTGCTTTCCCTTGCAATAGATAGTCATTTAATTTTGTATCATGGTAGTATTAGCTGTATAAAGCCTTTACCTTTGCGACTTACCATCGTGGCACCTAACAATATGAATAAAATTGAAGCAGTTTGGGACCAAAGTAATTCCAAAAACTATCAGAGCTTTCTAAATATCCAGGTTGATGACTATTTTCTGAATAAAAACCTTGAAGCAATTTATCAGGATAAGATGTACCATGACCTGGTGCCAACTCTGTTATTTAACCTTGAAAAGGATATTGTCTGGGGCAGAATTTTGCCTTTCGAACATCAAGTAACCATTTGCCCCATTCTGATGAGCCCAGGGGAAGGCAATACTTCCTATACCCTGATTGTTGCTGAAATTGAAAACCTTGTGCATTCCATCAAATGGAATCGATTGGGAGTAGATAAAGCGAACGGACAGGATCCGGAATTGGCTGGTTCCACCATTGAGTGGCTGGATAAAGTCACCCCGATGGTATTTGAAATTGAGGAGTATATGACCATGATTAAGATATTTGCAAAGTATATTGCGGATAATGCTGGTAAATAGCGCTTAAAAAGCTTGGTACCAAAGAGGCACGTCTTGCCAGGTAATGGACAGCCTATTACCCCTTTTTGCAGTTGATCTCCTGCTCCTTTTCAGACACTGCCAAATACCCACCTGACCAGGATGGAATAAATTATTGTAAATCGTGGGTTTAATGAATATCTATCCAGATATTACCATAACTTATTGTCAGCATGATCCAAAAATTAAATCTTTTTACTTTTTCATTTCCAACCATACTAAATTCAAAAGTGTCCTGTATATTCATAAGAGCAATATATTTTGTAATGAAAAAAGACCTAATATTTACATCGATTTTGGTTGCACTAATTGTAACAATGGGCGGCTGTTCGAAGAAGGAAATCGAGGCAAATGATGTGCTGCAAATAAATATCAAAAGCTCCGAGGAATATCTCCTCGATCTGGGCTTGCAAAAAATGTTTGATCGTCCCGAAGGTGTAGTAGATGCCAACATTACATTTCAGGCAGGGCATTTCAGGAAGAGCGAACTGACATTTGCCGTTACCGGATTAGGGCTGAATGACAACGTCGTTTACAAGTATTTTGCCGAAGAGAATTTTACGGGGAAAGATTATGTAGAGATCACAGTTTGCAAATCATCGGCATGTAATAGTGCAGACGCTAAGGTAGAAGTTATAAAAATTGCGTTTACCATTACCAATTAATCTTGCAGCCATGCGCAAGTGTTGATTCAGGTTTAGTGGCTATAAATTAACCTTTGTATAAAGTTGGACCTTCAAAACATTAAAATAAGCAGAATCACTTTTGGGAAGGTCAGATATATAATCCATCTCCTGATCTTGGCATGCCTGCTATCATTTACAGCATGTAGAAACGATGACGCCGATGCTGTTCCCTCGACAATCCACCTGGAGGAAGCTCATCATCTGGAGACTATGAAAACAGGCAATTTCATTGTCGATTTTCAATTTGCGAAGGATGAAATTTTATGGGTGGGGACATTCAAGGGAGGTGTATTTCAGCTATCAGGTTCCGAAGTAAGAATTTTCAACGTAGCCAATTCACCACTTCCCGACAATCGCATCAATGATCTTTTCATAGATCACCTCGACAGATTATGGATCGCTACCGGCCAGGGCTTTGCTATGTATGATAAGGGGCATTGGGAGGTTTATACTTCCGCTAATGCGCCTCTTGCGGTAGATCAGGTTTCAGAAATTGCGGTGAACAAAAAAAATGAGGTCCTGTTAGGGAACGGAAATGTCATTGAAGGAGGGCTGCTCTTTCGCTCGGAAAGCGGCAATTGGAAAGCTTATTCAGACTCCAATTCCAAACTGCCCTGTAATGTCATTCATGAAATCGAAATCGCTCCGGATGGTAGTTTCTGGATAAGTACAGCCCAGTTCCAGGGCAAAGGAGGAATCGTAAAATTTGAAAATGAGGACATTACTGAAGTATTAAGTGTCGAAAATTCAGGCTTGCTCTACAATTTTGTAGATAACATTGAGATTACCGGCCAGGATATCTGGATTGGTTACGAGGTAGCCATTTTCAACCAATCAGGTTTTCCGGATGGTGGCATTCAACAAATTGATCTTCGATCCAGCAGTCCGTCCAGCTACTTTCCCAATGAGGAGGCGTTAGTTTCCAATAGAATCACTGCCATGAAACTGGATGTGAGCAACGCTCTATGGTTTGCCACGGGTATGGATGACCCGGCTTGCGAAAACTGTTTTGCCGGCATAGGTGTTTTGCTGGAAAATAAAAAAATCTTAGCCATTTCCGCATCAAAGGTCAACCTGCCACCCAATGCTTTTTTCACAAAACTAAATGGAGACAGCCATGGAAATATGTATGTGGCGCATGAACGTTCCCTGTATCGACTTAAATCGGAATGAATGCTACAAAGTGTTTTCGAATTTTTTCAGGTGTGGACCACGATCAGCGCCTTTCAACTAAAAGAAGGCGAAAAACAAGCCAACCAGGCAACATAACAAGAACCTGAAACCAAAAAGAATAGTCTTCATTTTTATCACCTCATTATTTCCATACCGCCCGATAACTCTTGAAAAACCTGGATATATCAATGCATTCAGCTACTTTTGCCACCTAATTTACTTTGAAGTGAATAGAGGATTATGACAAATGACAAAATAAAAATAATCAAGAGCGAACTCCTTTCCGACAATTGGTATACCCTGAAAAAGGTTACCTATGAACACCAAAACAAGAACGGCCAGTGGGAGACGCATTCCAGGGAAGCCTATGACAGAGGAAATGGAGCAACCATCCTTCTCTATAATACAGAAAACAGAAAAATCATCTTAACCAGGCAATTCAGGTTGCCGACCTACGTAAACGGCAACGACAATGGCCTGTTAATTGAAGCATGTGCCGGCTTACTGGACGAAGACAATGCGGAGGATTGCATACGGAAGGAAACAGAAGAAGAAACCGGCTACAAAGTTTCCAATGTCAAAAAGATCTTTGAGTCCTATATGTCACCGGGTTCTGTCACTGAAATACTGCATTTTTTTGTTGCCGAGTATCGTCAGGAGATGAAAGTAAGTGAGGGAGGAGGATTGAGCGAGGAACAGGAAAATATTGAGGTTTTGGAACTGGATTTTGATAAGGCCTACCAAATGATTTACTCCGGTGAAATAAAGGATGGCAAGACCATTATGCTACTTCAATATGCAAAAATTCATCAACTGGTTTAAAATGATTTGAACGGCAGCAAAAAATAGTTCAGGCGAGACAAAATACAGGTGCTGGCATCATAGTATACTCACCCCAAATAATGGCGGTTTATCCCAAAACTAACCCGGTATGGAGCCGGAATGAGCTATTATTCATACATTTGTCTATTAACCCAACTCAATCAGACAATGATGTATAGACATTTTTTCCATTCAGCGGTTTTACTATTTCTGGTTTCAATGATTGCCTGCACTTCTCCACAAAAACAGGAAGGCACCCTGGAGAACGTAAAAGTATTTGTGCCAGGCCAGGAAAAGGAAATTCGTGCAGCACTGATCGGCATCGAAGACAATACCGAAATAATTTTGAAAGAGGGTATTTACAATTTTGACAAGATCTCTATTCAAGGGCCTGTGAACAAGGTAATTTTCAGGGGTGCAGACCCTCAAAAAACCATTATAGATTTCTCCGGTCAATCTTCCGGAGGTGAGGGATTGCGTGTTGATGATGTAACGGACTTTGAAATTCGCGACATTCAGCTGCGTGAGTCCAATGGAGACCTGCTAAAAGTAAAAGATAGCAAAGATGTGCGATTTATCAATGTACACACCGTTTGGTCAGGTGAGCCTGATGTAGAAAATGGGGGTTATGGTATTTACCCGGTACTGTGTGAAAATGTTCTGATCGATAGTTGTTACGTCCGCGGAGCTTCCGACGCTGGGGTTTATGTAGGACAAACCACCAAAGCAGTCATTAAAAACAGTCATGCGGAATATTGTGTGGCAGGTATTGAAGTAGAAAACACCATTGACGCGGAGGTGTTTAATAATGAAGCAAATAACAATACAGGCGGTATTTTGGTATTTGATCATCCCGGTCTGAAAAACGACGGACAAAATATCCGGGTATACAACAACCACATTCATGACAATAATTACCGCAACTTTGCACCGGCCGCCAATAGCGCTACCGGTGTAGGCAATGTACCGCCCGGAACAGGTGTCATGGTATTGAGGACCTCGGACGTTCAGGTATATGACAATGAAATTCACAACAATAATACCATGGCCGTTGGAGTGATCAGCTATTTGGTACTCGATCCGGGAATTTTGAAAAATAATCCCGACTTCAATCCCATTCCCTACAATATCACTTTAAGAAATAATAAAATCACTAAATCCAATGACTTTCCACCTACAGTGGAGGGTCATGAGCTGGCCCAAACCATTGTAGCGCTGCATCAAAATTTACTGGCGGCAGGAGCATTGCAGCCGGGTCAGGGAATACCACACATTTTATATGATGGGATTGCCCTTACCGCCGGAGAAAACCCAAACAATCTTTGTATTGATGAAGGCGATGAAGTAACATTTATTGAACTGGATGCTGCCAATAACTATGCTAACATGCACTTTGACAAGTCCCGTTATGCCTGCAAAACGCTTTAATTATAAAATGAAAGGGTGGTGATGAGAGTAATTTGTCTTTTTTTTCTGGTGATTACATTGTGGGGCTGTACCGGCCAACAGGGAAAGGAACAACTTTTCACCTTTCACGAAAGACTTTCTCAATATGGTTTTTTTGAAGGACACCTGGCTGCACTAAAGCCGGCTGATGACGTGATTCCCTATGAACTTAATACGCCATTATTCACCGATTATGCCTATAAGGCTCGTTTTATCAAGGTTCCCGAAGGGCAGTTTTTGACATCAAAAAATGATGAGCTGGTTTTCCCGGAGGGCACTATTCTCATCAAAAATTTCTTTTATTACGAGGACGAAGGGCAAGTCGGGATGGGGCGTCATATCATCGAAACCCGCCTTTTGATGAAGCAAACGAACCAGTGGAAAGTAGCCACCTATATTTGGGATGATGATCAAAAAGAAGCACATATGGAAATCCTGGGCGCCACAAAACATGTGAAATGGGTAAATCGTCAAGGGAAATCTCAGGAAACGGATTACGTGATCCCCGATAATAATGATTGTAAATCCTGCCATAAAAAAAATGGCAGGATTTCTCCTATAGGCCCGAAAATTGCCAATCTTAACAAAGTGATCTCAACCGGTAAAGGAAACATCAATCAATTGAGCTATTTTTCGTCCAGGGGTATCCTAAAGGGCCTTGAACCGACAGATCAGTTGCCTCGAATGGCTGTCTGGAATGACAGCATCACCTATACCCTGGATCAGCGGGCCAGGGCTTACCTGGATGTTAACTGCGCACATTGCCATAATGCAGCCGGTCCGGCCAATAATACCGGACTTTTTCTGGAGTACGAACAACAGGACCTATTTAAGTTAGGCATTTGCAAAGGCCCGGTCTCTGCCGCGCAGGGATCGGGAAACCTGAAATATGATATCGTTCCCGGAAACGCCGAGGCTTCTATCCTTCATTACAGGATGAATTCAAACACCCCGGGCATTGCTATGCCGGAATTGGGCCGAACACTTATTCATCGGGAAGGCGTTGCACTTATCGAAGCCTGGATTGCGGATCTGGAAGGTAAGGGGTGTAACTGAGCGTGTTTTCCATTTAAATTTATTATTCTTTATTATATCGGCCATGGTTTGATATTAGCGATCAGCCGCTCCCATTCCGCTGCAACAGGTAATTTATTAAAAGGAAAAACAATCTCATTTTTTCGCCCATAATTAGTTGCACCTTTAGTCATCAACCGGCGCCCATACTTCCAGCCATCTGCACAATTTGGGAGAGTTCCTGCAAACTTGATATTTTCAGCTGGGTAACAATATAGGACACCCCTCTGTTGTGTACCAGTACGTAGGAATTTAAATCATCTTTAGTTTGGCGATAAAACGTAAACTGTTCCGAAGCCGATTTGGATCTCATCATCACTTTAAATCCTCTGAGGTCTGCCCTTGAGACAAATTCTTCAAAAAAACCCTTTCTATCCATAGGACATTCAACAAATATCAGGAATCTGATTTTCTCCAGATAATTGGTGTATTCACTTCGCTGAAGTCGTTCATCCTCTGCCACAGCCTTAAACATTTCCTCGGTAACTTCATAATAGCTACAGCCATTCAACATTTCATGTATGGAAGCGACCAATTCCGGGTTGGTTTCTTGGGCCTTTACTATTGAAAAAGAGCACAATAACAAAGTGGTAATGATAAGGTTTTTCATAATATTATTTTTCGGTTTTAATTTCATCAACATCAATTTTTGACAGGGATTCAAATGGCCTCGAGAAGTCGACACCCTGGTCTATTTTTTCCAGGCCTTTATCAAAATATTTGGAAAAGGAAGCCAAAGCTAACCTTGTGGTTTCAAGAGAGCGATCTATTTCCGCCTGGCTTAACTTCTTTGCAGGTTGATGATCGCGGACAGCCAGATAGCCAACCATCAGAATCACCACAGCGGCTGCCGAAATTGCCATCCTGAAAATCTTATGGCGTCTTTTTCTTTTTTTAGTATCGATAACCGCAAAAAACTGCGCTTTGGAGATTGGGGTAAAAGCTTCTCTATCATCGTCTTCAATAAGCTTAAAATAGCTTTGAATTACCTCATCATCCATGTCCTTACTTTCTTTCAGGAGGTCTTTAAACTCTAATTCCTCCTCGGAAGAAAGGGTAGATTCAAAAAACTTTTCTTTGATGCGCTTAAATTTATCCTGGTTCATGTGTTACCGATTTTAGTACAAATTTTCTGGCTCTGCTCAGCACTACTCTTAGTGTAGCGATGGGTATGTCCAATATCTTGCTGATCTCCTCATAGCTGTAACCCTGAAAGTCTTTTAGCTCCAGTACCATACGCTGTTGCACCGGCAATTGATGGCTTCTGCTTTTAATGCATGCTATTAAATCCTGTTGCTCATAACTACTGCTGATAGCCAGTGTTTGATGTGAAGCCGCCAGGGTTAATACTTCACCCCGCTTTCTCAAAAGGTCTATACAATGATTTTTTGTCGTCTTAAGGGCAAATGAATTGATATTTTTTTCTCTCATCAGCTTGTGTTTACTGTCCCATAACTTAACCACTATATCATGCAAAGCATCCTGTGCATCTTCTTTATTCTTTAAAATTGATAAGGCGAATCTGAATATGCGTTCTTGCAACGGATTGATATGATCCCAGAAAGCTTCTTTGTCCATTTTCAGCAATTATTCTTTCAGTTTATTCAAATTCATCTAATTGCAATACGTGAAAAAGGTAAAAACATAACATCTTTGGTGAAAAAAAATCTGCACAGGATGCAATCCCACAGGGCACTTCTGACAATAAAACACTGTTTATCAGATGTTTAAAACCACTTCATATTTTATCCTTTGCCTGTTAATTTTCCTGCAACCGGCGATAATTAAAGGACTTTGTTTCCAATTTTGGTGGGAAAAGATGGTATTTCATATAGTTGGATGTGCCATTCGCCTTATTTAATTTCTCAGGCCTACCATTGCCGACTGTTCATTGATTTCAAAAGGATGGGGGTGCAGCGATTGCCTGACGGGCTTCAGGTGCTCAAAATCAAATAGACAAAAACGAGAAATGCCTCTTTCCAATTGATTTCCCTTAGGCCACCGTAAGCATTTAGTCCAGTGAATGTCAAACGAAATACTCATCGGATCATCTTTCAATTGGGTACGAAAACGCGTATATCCATCGATTGTCTGGATATATCGGCCCCAATTAATAAAAAAAATTAAAGAGAATTCACGACGACCACAGGGGACCACCACTCCTTCAATGGGTATTGTTTTAAGACCTTTTCGGGTATTAAAACTAAAATCGCCTGTAATCATGTGATTGTCAAAGGTTTCTATAATTAGGATATGCCCCTGGCTGTCAAACCATTTGCCAATTAATTTCATCTCCAAGCCCTTTTATAATTGTAATCAAATATAATAATGGAATCTAAATATATTCTGTGGAAATTCAAACAAATGTTTTTAATTTCCCAATATAGATCTTTATGAATTGTTGACATTTTAAAAGATCCCCCTATCGGAAATAAACAATAATTTCAATATTTTTGCCATTGCCTAATGATAACTGAACATGACCTCTATAACGATTGTACAAGAAGAAGCCCTGAAAAAATATATCATCCCGCTAAGTAAAGACGAATTCGATCTACTCGAACAAAATATCCTGAAAGACGGCTGCCTGGATCCATTGAGACTTTGGACGAATGAAAAGGGAGAATATGTGCTTGTGGATGGTCATAATAGATTAAAAATCTGCGAAAAACACGGCCTGGATTTTAAAACTGAAATCATGAAATTCGATAATATCGAAGAGGCTAAAATATGGATGGCCAACAATCAGTTGGGAAGGCGGAACCTCACCCAGGACCAGGTGAGTTATTACCGTGGATTAAAATATGAGAGTTTGAAAAAAAACAACAGGGGTTATGATCAGGTAAAATCCGCAGGGCAAAATGAGCCGTGGACCTACGAAGTCCTGGCGCAGGAGTACAATGTAAGTGCCAGTACTATTAAAAGAGATGCGAAATATGCTCAGGCCTTAGACAGAATTGGACGAACCAATCCTAAGCTGAAATACGATATATTGTCCGGTGCCACCAAAGTGAAAAAAGCAGATGTAATGCTTTTTGCGGATGTAGATCACAAGCAGAAATTAACTTTCAAAAACGAGGCCGATCTACACAATAAAGCGAATGGACTCAGAAATAAAATGTTAACCGAGATTGAAGGCCAGCTAAGGCAATCCGAGACGGACCGGATTGAAAGGGCCAGAGAGGAGTTAAAGGCCTCTGATCCGATGTTTAACACTAAGGACACCAGGGTCAACCGAATCAAGGGGCAAATACTTTCGGCTATGAACAAAGCCATTCAACACAACGACCTGACAGCGTTTAAAGAACTCGAAGAACTCATCAAAAAATTACACTCGGTGTTGTTTGCGGTGTAATTGTCCCTGAGGTATAGCGCCGGCTTACCCTCTCCTAAATTCCTTGCCTGGCGTTACTGAAAGCGATTCACTTCATCGTAGCAGGCATTTTCCAGCTGCTAAAGCCGCCAGCCTCTTTTCGAAAGGTATAAATCCAACTTTACTTCAGCCATACCTTCTTCATTTTTATAAATTTCGAGGATTCTCCTTTCATCCCTGGGGCCTTTGATGGTCTTGCGACTTTTGATCCTTTCATCGCCTCTGAAATATAGCTGCGTGACCAATTCCTTATAGCCGTCAATCTTTTTTACAAGAAAATGAATGTGTTTTGGCCTGCCGGCCACAGGTGGCGGGATAATTGATTTAAACCAATACTCGCCGTTCTCATTGGTATAAAACCTACCGTAACACCGGAATTCCTGCGTTTCCATATCATAGTGTTGCTCGTGATCGCAATGCCACACATTAATCAAAGCGTTAGGGATTGGCACCTGGCAGTCGGCGCCAAACAATTGCCCGACAACCTTCAGAGGTATTTCATTTTTACCGCCGGGATAAGTCAAGTCGTTTCTGAATGGGGCACCTTCACGATAAAAGGGACCTAAATAATCTGTTGTTGTGGCACAGTCGCCTTTGGTTGTCCCGTCATCCTGTAAAATGGTGAATCCCGATGTTGACATGGCAAAAGCACTTAAGCCCGCCAACTTCACAAAATTTTTCCTATTCATAATATTAGATTTGTTAGTTGAACTTTTTCTTTTTCAACAGCTATAATTTAAGCGGAATATGTCAACCCGATTATTACAATCCGGATCAGTAGGGATCAGTTGCTTCATGAAGATTAATATTTAACGCCTGGGATACTTAGATACCGCCTCTGTAACTGTGATATCATCAGTCAGACTCACTGCTTTTCCATCTTCGTTAACAAACCAACCCAGGTTCACTTCAAACTTTCCCCTTTTGGGCATATCCACTTTTATATGGCTGGTAATCTCCGTTCCATCGATGGTCATTTCTACCACAAAGTCACTGATCAACAGCTGCCCGCGATAGCGTTGCTTTGAATGGTGAACATGCGAATAAAACGTAACACCAGCATCTGCAGCCAGTTTTTCTATGTTTTGAAAATCTGTTTCAGAAGACAATGCGGTCAAGGTAAACAGCATACTTTTCGGCTTAGGAATGCCTGTAACAACAGGCTTTATTGAATCCGGTAAAGTAGTAATTGTCCCTTCAGGCCAGGCACTCGAGACATAACTGTGCATTATGCCGGTGATATTCCTGCTTTGAATTTCCGGGATGGATATTTGCTTTTTTTGCCGTAATAGATAATCAATTTTGCTTTCACTAACGTTGTCTATCTCACCGATTACTGTTGTTCCCACACCGGTCCCGGTATGCAGTGCTGTGTTTTCTCCGCCGGTTGTTTTTCCACGGGTCGTATCCTGATCAAAAGAGGATATCGCCGATGGAAAAATAAGGGGCTCACCCGGTGATAGTATGTCCTGGTACATCGAATCAGATACGGCTTGTATGGAATCTCGCTTTTTGGGTCTATGATCATCAAAGACGATAATAGCCGTTGTCACCAGCACAGCGGTCACCACCAGGCCATTAATTATTGATAAGGTTTTGAATAGCCAGGAAGTTATTGCAGCGGATCCTCCGGTCGCTGCAATCGTCAAATTGAATTGCGCAATCGTGTCTTCAAATGAAGCTTTAGGCGCCTGTGTCCTCGCTTTATTAAAGAGTTCATCCAGATGTTTATCCATGCTATTCATGACGTTTTATCTTTTTGACTGGGTACTTGCATCAGTATACTGGCCAATCTCTTTCGGCCACGCACCAGTCTCTGTTTTACAGCAGATTCGGAGACCTGGTGAAGAGCGGCAATTTCCCTGATTGAAAAACCAGTAATTTCAAATAAAATAATACTCTCTTTTTGCTCCTCGGGCAATCTTGAAAGCGCCTGATGCAATAAAGAGACTTCGACATCACTATCGGTCCGGCAGGTGGAAGACAGATCATGCAAATCCAGGTCAGACAGGTGGTCTACCTCCTTCTTTTTTTTATGGTAATTGGACAAAAGCCGAATGCTGATACCAAATAAATAGGAAAGAAAAGCTTTTTCAGATTTAAGCTCATGAAACTTTTGATAGGCCACCACTAATGTATCATTCATCAAATCGCGAAATTCCATTTGCCCAAATACACGGGCCCTGCAAAAACGTTCAAATCTGTCGTGAACAGGTTCATATAGGGCCAGGAATTTCTTTTGCCTTCTGCTACTCATAGAAGCTTGTGATTACCATGATACTACTAAATTACTAATAGTTAAGTGTAACAGGATGCCAAAAAGTGACAGGTCACTAACTTTTTTAATCGCCGTAGTCATTTCCTGCTATGCCTGGTTCCGGTCTGCCCTTGTATCACCAGCTTATAAAATTGTAGTGTTTATTACATTGAAAGCCCACTGAAAAGATCCCATTATTTTATATTTCAATGTTTCCTCTTTATGAACTCAATATGAAGGAGGGGTAAATTTTTTTCAAAATTCTAAAAAAAACAGCAACTGCTGCCAAATCCTTAAAGAGGATCGTTTCCATTACAATATTTTTCAACCCTTCAGCGTCGTAAAACTGTAATATATACATCGGAAATTAAAAAATCCGGATTTGGCTGTTTCTTTTTTTGGAAAGATTACCTGCCATCAACCACCCGATACCAGGCTGCTTTTGTGTCAAATAAAAACCTGATTACCTTTAGTAAACTCAATATGTCTCTGATTAAGAAATAATGTCTTTCGTACTTAACTCCATTAAAAGTAGGCTACTTCTGGGATTTGCCTTTCTCACTTTAAATGTCATTTTCCTATCCAGCATGTCCTATTACAACCTGAAAAAAATCGAAAAGATAAGAGGTGTGTCGAAAACAACTTATCATCTGCATATTTCTACTCAGAAAATAATCAAAAAAGATATGGATTTATTGGGCATACATTCCAAAAGTCCTGAATTCTATCAACTGGAGAGGCACCCACTACTACATGACCGGGATCGCCTGTTTGGCCAGATCCAGCAAATGACGAAAGCGATGGCCGATGAGGAATATAGAAATGCTTTTGGCCAGGATCAAAGGCTGGAAGATATTCAAAATGAATTGACCACTTACAACGAAGTCTTCCACAGGGTCATACAGAAGGTCACGGCGCGAGGGTTTAAGGATTACGGGATTGAAGGAAAAATGAGACGACTCGCACATCTCATAGAAAAAGAATACAAAGACCAGGTACTCCCCGCTGATCTGCTGATGCTCCGTCGACATGAAAAAGATTATATTTTAAGAAAAGAAAGTATTTATATACAGAAACTAAATAATCTTTGCAACGAAATTCTTAAAAAGCTTATCAAAAAAACGCCGGATAACATGGAGGCCGGTCAACTTCTTACCGGCTATAGAAATTTGTTCAACCAGTTGGCTGACCTGAACAAAGAAATAGGGCTAGAAAATAAAACGGGATTAAAAGCCGAATTAAACGAACACCATGAAAGGCTGTCCGGTCAATTTAACGAACTATTAAAAATAACCGAGGCCAGAGCCTCTGAAGGTATCCGGGAGGGGAGTATAATTTTTGGTTTTACCGTCCTTTTTTCCATCGTCTTCTCATTAACAATCAGTTATTTCATCGCACAAAAATTCACCAGGCCTATCAAAAAGTTGTCCAGTACGATGGACAATTTCATCGTTCATAAGGATCTGAGCGAAAAAATGATTATGCCACAAAATTCCACCTATGAAATTGATAGTCTGGCCAACTCATTTATCAACCTGACAAAACAGATTAAAAGCCAATTTGAAGAGATTGAAGAAAAGTCATCATTATTGGAAAAACAAAATAAAGATCTTTCGAATCTAAACCGGGAACTGGATCGTTTTATTTATAGCGTGGCTCATGATTTGAAATCGCCGCTTTCCTCTCTCAAGGGATTGATCAACCTGGCCAAAAAAGATATCAGTCGTAAAGAATACCAGCATTACTTTGACATGATGAATGGTAGCATCACAAAACTGTTGAGTTTCATCAGCGACATCGTCAACTACACGCGCAACAAACGGCTGGATCTCGAAGTGGAAGTAGTCGACCTTGAAGAAATGGTTGAAGGCATTTTCAATCAATATCAGTTTATCGAAGGCAGAGAAAACATTCTTAAGGAAGTTAGTATTGAGCAAAAATCAGTATTTCTCTCAGATGTTCGCAGAGTACAAATGGTCTTAACCAATATTATTTCCAATGCTGTGCAATATTTTGACCCGGTCAAGAAAAATCCATTTATAAAAGTAGACATCCTGGTCGATGGTGAAAAAGCCGGCATTCGTATTGAAGATAATGGTGTCGGTATCAGTGAACAACACCTCAATAGAGTCTTTGATATGTTTTTCAGGGCCAGTGAAGATTCAAAGGGTTCGGGTCTGGGTTTGTTTATAGTCCAGGAAACCATTAAAATCCTGGAAGGAAAGATCGAAATCAGCTCAGTAGAGCTAACCGGTACCACCTTTACTATTGAATTACCTAATCATGTCCATTCAGTCCCCATAAAATCCGGCGATGCGCTTACAGAAAAAACGAAGAAAACAGTCCTGATCGATACAGAGTACAATTGCTAAGCCGAATGCTGAAAACAGGTCAGGCAGCACCAAAAGATTTTTCACCTGTAAAACTTTAAGCGTATCAAGTGATACGGGCTCGGTATGCTGTTTCCGGGAATTTGTGTAGCAGATAACCGGGCGGATAGCATTCGTTCGACGTTGATTTTGATTATATTCAGGGCGTTATGACTTGTAAACACTTAAACAAATTAGAGCAGGAATTAATCTATAAAGCCATTAAAATCACCTATCGCGGACAGGCCTGGGGTGACAACTGCCGGGAATGGGTTTATTTTGAATGTGTATTTGTCGACCTTGAGCAGACGATGAAAAGGTTGGAACTAAATCGGGAAAAACTGGAAATTCATTCTCACTATGGCACCCATGACGGACAAGAGCACGGCCTGGTTTGCAAAACCTGTAAAGATGCCATCATGGGCATACATCCTGCATCAATAGAACGGGATAAGTTTCTAAAATATGTATAAGAGCCCGAGCCAGGTTTTCCATCTCAGGCCGCCAACCTTCCTGGGTTATTTATCAAAAGGCGCTGGGGCACCGGCGCTATCGTATCAATTTTTGTGACTTCCATTGGTCAAATTGCCAGGGAAAATGTAACTTTCTAGTTGATACATAGCCTTGTTTGAACCTGAAGATTAAAATTATGAAAAGACACCAAACCGTCACACTTCTGTCATTATGTGTTTTGCTATTGACTGCTGGCTCCGCCTGGATAATTCCATTGACCATCAATGAAGGCACGCCGACAGCAACAGCTGGGGGTACCGGCCACTATCTTTATGTAGCAACTCCTGGCATCAGAGATTATCTGGGCTATGGTGGCCATGGACTGCTTGTTTTTGATATTGACAATCATCACAAATTTGTGAAACGCATTAGCACCAAGGGATTTCATAAAAATGGCAAACCGTCCAATGTCAAGGGTATTGCCGTCAGTGAGTCACTCAACAGTGTTTTTATCACTACCCTGGAATCCATGCAGCGGATCGATCTGGGTACGGAAAAGGTGCTGTGGGAAATCTCCTACAAAGGTGGCTGCGATAGGATGTCAATTTCACCGGATGGCACGACTATGTACCTGCCCTCGCTGGAAAAGGATTTTTGGAATGTTGTCGATTGCAAAAGCGGGGATATCATTACCAAGATCAAAGTATATGCACGGGCCCACAACACGATTTATGGTCCTTCGGGAAGCAGGGCATACATGGCTGATATTGCCTCCCCCCTGCTGCATGTGGCAGATACCAAAACACATACAATCGTACAGAAAATCGGACCTTTTAGTGCTGGAATTCGGCCATTTACTATTAACAGTGATGAATCCCTCGTTTTTGTAAATGTCAACGATCTGTTGGGATTTGAAGTCGGGGATTTGAAAACGGGTGAAAAAATAGCAAGTATCAAGGTGCAGGGCTGGGACAAGGGTCCTGTGCGGAGACATGGCAATCCAAGCCATGGTATCGGCATGACTCCGGATGAAAAGGAAATATGGATCAGCGACGGCCATAACATGCGCATGCATATTTTTAGCGCCAAAGCTCCATACCAACAGCTAACCACCATTCCATTAAGTGATATGCCTGGCTGGGTCACATTTAGTATGGATGGCCAGTATGCCTACCCTTCCAGCGGTGAAGTGATCCATACCAAAACGCGAAAAACATTATACCTGCTGCAAGACGAAAATTATAACACAGTTTCCAGCGAAAAAATGATTGAAATATATATGAAAGACGGTAAAGTAAGCAAAGCTGGTAATCAATTTGGCATAGGCAGATTACATTAAGCGTAAAAGAATATTTAACCTAAACACAACATGATGACAAGAAAAATCTTATTGCTCGTACTCAGTGGCCTGATAGGGTTCGCCAAAGCTCAAAATACACAACCAAACATTATTTTTATCCTAACCGATGATCAACGCTGGGATGCTTTGGGCTATTCGGGTAATCAGATTATTCAGACCCCTGAAATGGACAAACTCGCCAAGGAGGGAGCTTACTTCAAAAATGCCTTTGTAACCACCCCAATTTGCGCTGCCAGCCGGGCCAGCATCATGACCGGCTTGTACGAGCGAAAACACGGTTATACTTTTCGGCAGCCGCCTTTAAAAAATGAATACATCGACAAAAGCTACTTCTCCCTTTTAAAGCGCGCAGGGTACTATAATGGATTCCTGGGAAAATTTGGGGTCAATTTTGAAAATCAAAGGGATACAGCGCTTTTTGATGTTTATAAACCAGAAAACCGGGGCGATTACTTCAGGTTAATTAGTGGTGGTACCAAACATAAACATTTAACAGATATAATCGGCAGCAATGCCATTGATTTTATCAAGAACGCCCCGGACGACAAGCCTTTCTGTCTTTCAATCAGTTTCCACGCACCTCATGCAGCTGACAATGCGCCAAAACAATACTTTTGGCCAAAGCCCATGGATAGTATGTACCTGGACGTGACAATTCCCAAACCTCAGTCAAGCGATATGCAGGATTTCAACAAACTTCCTCAACCCGTAAGAGAGGGGTTCAACCGGGCTCGCTGGCACTGGCGATATGATACGCCCGGGAAGTACCAGGAAATGGTAAAGGGATACTACCGTATGATAAGTGGTATTGACAGCGCCATAGGAAAAATTCGTGCAACGCTGGCGCAACAGAAAATTGCGGAGAATACCATTATCATATTGATAGGAGATAATGGCTATTTTCTGGGGGAAAGGCAATTGGCCGGGAAATGGTTAATGTACGAGCCATCTTTACGCGTTCCCTTAATTATCTACAACCCGTCAGGTACCAGACAGCAAATAATAGAAGATATGGTGCTGAATATAGACATTACCCCTACCATCCTGGATTTTGCCAATGTGGATATCCCGGATTCCTATGCGGGCATAAGTCTGGAAAACTATACAAAAGCTGACGGTGCTCCGCCCCAAAAAAGAGATTATTTTGTATGCGAACATCTTTGGGATTTTAAACCTATTCCGGCCAGCGAAGGCATACGTACCGAAAAATATAAATACTTCAGATATAAACATGATCCGTCGATTGAAGAATTATATGACCTCAAAAATGATCCTCATGAAAAAAATAACCTTGCCCATCAGGCGGAATTCGGGCAGCTCTTACAGCAGCTCAGAGTCAAATGCGACCAATCCATAAAAAAGATCTCAAATTGATACGGACCCGTGCCACCAGAAAAGACCCGGGAATAATAGTTGCTTATAAGATCTTAAAAACCCGTAATGGCAATGACTTTGATTTACCTTCGGAGCCTCAGCCGTAGGCCTAACAGAAAGTGGGCCTCTATTTTTTGGGTGCCCAATGCTCTCAAAGGCAGATAATAAGAAGGCCTAAGTTCCATTATTAACCCCGGCATAACATAAATGGGGTAAGTCAACCCAAATGACAAACCGGAAGCCAAATAAAACCTGTGTTTATTCTCAAATGTTTTAAGGCTTAACAGGATGGAACTTTCATGAAGACTACTTTCGTCAAATTCCCGGAAAGTAAAAGTGTTAAGAAGTTGAAAATGTGCTCCCAGCCCACGAATACCTGTTTGGTAGCTGAGGCCTACCGGCATATTCAGATACCGGAGTTTATGAAATTTTTCTGCAAGGATAATAGTATTCGATGCCGTAATCAGTGTGCTTCGTTTTACATTTTTATATTGATGGTATGTTAAACCTATGTTCAATGCAAAGTTGTTAATAATTCTCACCGAATAGCCCCCGCCTATGTGGTAAGCATGAAAATTGGCGCCGTAATTGAGATTAGGGCCCAGACCCAGCTCCAGAAAATACTTACTTGCAAAAGACCTCCTGAAATCAGGATCAACCGGCCACAGATCATTTTCCGGTAGCTGTGAAATCATGGGAATGACCGGTTTGGATTTTATCGATTGGATGCCAAGCCCTGGCCGCAGGCCCTCATGAACAGGATCTCTTCCTTTATTTTGATCTCTGCTGATCTGCTTTTTCTTTCCATCACCTGTACTATTTCCAACCCGTTGGGTTACTGGGGAATAGGCCTGCTGGTCCGATACCGCTGCGCCGGCCGACAGCTGGTCTTTGCCTTGAGTTGCGTGGTCGACTGACACCTGCTTGCTTAGTGCTTTATCGCCGGAAGGCGGGTCCAATGGCAATGAAACCTGGTTGGTTATTTCTTCGGGGTTCCGGTCACCGGCTGGGAACTTATGGTTGGTTTTCATCGGTTCATTTAGTACCTCAACGGGTGTTATGATTAGCCAGCCGATAATAGCACTCACCAAAACGATTGACAACATCGAATATTTTGCCCATGGCAATTGATACCAGGGCAGCTTAGTTGGCATATTAGCTGCCAGTTGCGGCCATACATCAGGAACGCTGTTGGGACGATACCCTTCGAGTTTGTCTTTTAAACCTTTTCCGATCTCAATATCCTGCTGCATTTTTAAGTCTTTTTTTTTCTCTTGTGATCATTTCTCTAAGCATTTTTTTGGCACGACTCAGCAGAGATCTTGAGCTACTGGCTTCCAGTCCCAACATCTTTGCTATCTCATCGTGCTTGTATCCTTCCATTTCAAACAGGTTAAAAACAAGTCTGTAACGTTCGGGCAAGGATTGTATCATCTTCAGGATATCTTCGGCCTCCAGTTCATTCAGGTAATGGTTCTTGACCATTACAGGCCCCTGATCATAGAGCGGCTCCATTTTTCCTTTATTTAATGACTTCCTGTAGTAATCGATAGAAGTATTTACAATGATCCTTCTTAACCAGGGCCGGAAACCACTCTTTCTTTTATATTGCCTGATATTGGCAAATACTTTGATAAAAACATCATTCAGCAATTCTTCAGCATCTGACCCATTCCTGGCATATCGCAAAATGATAGCATAGGCATAGGCCACATATCGCTCATAAAGCTGCTTATGAGAAGCTACATGGCCTTTGCAGCAATTGGCAATCAGATCATTATCGGATATCTGCATGATCAGTTTGTGCTGTCATCCAATACTTTATATGTGATAAACAGTACTTCATCTTCTATCGTCTCACCACTGGCAACATAGGTGACAAGCTCCCTGATCTCCAATGGATAACCCAAATCGTTATATCGATATACATTATCTACAACAGAGCCGGATTTACCATTGCTGAGAACCCTGGAAATTTTTGTAAAATTATTAAAACTGAAATGTGGGATGAAAAGATAGGCATAGGGCGTTAACTCACTAAATATCCCGTTTTGGTCGTCGTAGGAAAAATCATTGTTCCTGTAGGTAATACCATTTTCATCCTGCTGCTGCTCCCTGATCAAATTACCCGACGAATCATAAGTAAGTACTGACATTCTTCTGAGCTGCCACTCGCCGTTTGGCCCCGTTTCAAATTCCTCTACACGGCCTGGCAAAGGACCGTCCTCATATATCAGGCGCAATTTACCGCTAGATGTATTAACCTCTGACAGCCGGCCATTATCATCATAAACATATTCATTACAATAATTTTCATTGCATACACTCGCAATTTTACCCATTTCATTGTACTCAAACTGCTCAGAGATTTTGCAAGTAGTACATATTGGTGTGTAATTGTATTCCACTCGTATGATCCGATTCCGGTCATCATAGACAGGCTCCATGGTACCTTTGAACTCATCTCCCTGGTACACCGAAATTAATGCCGGAATTAAACGCGTTCCTGGCGCCAGGCCTGTTACTACCTCCCCGGATAACCCCGGGATCTCTTCTGTTTGGCATGAAGCGAGCATTCCGGCAAGCAACAGACAAATCACAAAATTCTTTTTCATAATTATAGCTTTTTTATTTCACCAGACGTGGCCAGGCACAATTACGCTGCAACAGGGCACCATTTATCGGACGTTTTAGAGGCCCTGGTCAAAAAAACAAATCGCGACACAGACCAATGCCAACCCGGGTTAGCACCAAAACACTTTAAATCAGCATTTTATCGCGTAAGCATTTGCTCCACACACATTTTTATGCGCTTTCGAATATGATTATTATCTAAACAGCGTTTTTAAACAAGAAAAGTATAACTTGAATAAAATACTTATTTTAAACCAAAACAGATATCTATCATGGTAGTAAAAAACCGGGCTTCTCTTGACAATACAAAAGTTTTCCATGAATCCCGGAATTTTATGCCATCACTAACAACCTCATCCATTATGAAAAACTTCAACATATTATTTAGCATTTTACTGGCGACATTGGGAACGCTGGTATTTAGCCCCGTTCAGGCGCAACAAACCATTAATGTGGCCCCCTTTACCGGCGTGAAGCTGGGAATACCTGTTGCCCTTTATGTCCGGCAGGGAAGCCCTCAAAAGGTCGTTGTGGAAGCTTCCGGCGAAGTCACCAGCCGGATCCACACAAAGATCCTTCATGGAAATCTTTACATTCTCAAAAATGAGAATGATTCGGGGTGGTGGGAAAAGCAACGGAGCAAAAGTGAAAAGATTAAGATATACATCACCGCCCCCAACATCAAGAATCTGGCCGTCAGCGGTAGTGGAAGTATCCTCAGTGAAAATACGCTACGAGGCGATAATCTGAAAATCGATGTTAGCGGATCGGGAAGTGTGAAGGTCGCCGTGGCAGTTGGTCATGTAGAGGGCAAGGTTTCAGGTTCCAGCACTATGGGCCTCAAAGGCAGCGCTCAGAATACCAAATTCCGGGTCAGTGGATCAGCCAACTTAAACGCCGAAAGATTGGCTGCTGATAATTGCCAGGTAGAGCTCAGCGGTTCCGGAAACTGTCGCATACAGGTTAGCAACAACCTGATGGCCCGTATCAGTGGCAGCGGCAAAGTATATTACAAGGGAAACCCTAAAAAGATTATTAACAACTCCTCAGGTACCGGTTCACTAAAGAAAATTTCCTAAAAGAGAAAATCTTCAACCGAAAACAAAACAACTTACAGCCCCCTATCTCAATAATTAATATTTGACATGGGGGGTTCCTGTAGCAGGTAATGGAAAAACCATCATTGTTACGAACAGCCCCGGCTTTTGCATTCATCTCCTTTGAAACCTCGGATGGTGCCCCACCATTAAGCTAATACATGATTTGGACAGGATAAAAATCCACACGTTGATTTCAAAAAGTGTCACGTTTTCATCCTAACATTTGTCTTGTCTGAAACTAATAGAAAATAAGATGAAACCGAGCATGACGTAATCGACCCACACCGCGTGTCGCTGACCGCGTTCGCACAAAGCTACCGCGGTTGCGAAAGCTTTAGCGGAGGCGCAAGGGAATGATAATAATATGCAAGGTTCCATCTGACCTTAAAAACAAATTATAAACAGATGAAAAAGGAAACAAAAGATGAGATTATTAAAGCACTAACGGACTTTATCGAAGGGGCAGATGAAAGTAACCTGGAAAGGCTTGATACTGTTCTTCATGCAGCTTTCAGAAACGTACAATATGGCTTCTTTGACCAGACAGGTGTTTTTATCATTGACAGGGCAAAATATTTAGCCCTTGTGGGAGAAAAAAAATTCGGAGGTGTAGAAAGAACGGTGGATATCTTGTCCATCGAAGTCCTTCCCAACATAGCCATGGTCACGGTTAAGCTGGAAAGTATCCAACTAACCTTTCATTCGTTCATTTCCCTTGTATGTGAGGATAGCGTGTGGAAGGTAATAGAAAATTTTCCTCATGTAACAATAAAATCCTGAAGTTATTGATGGTAGTACCACACCGGCAAGTACTTTATGAAAGGAAAACTTAAGCCTCCCGACTAATGGATAGGCTTTCGGATCGGTATTGCCCGGACTCGCTAAAAAAATAAAAAGGATGGACCGGCACCCCTTGCCTTGTCCATCCTCTTTGGCTATGGATAAAAAATAAAAAAAGATCCCTTTCGCATATATTACCTTAAAGTCTCCTTATAGGACTATCGTATTCGCATTTTTGTTTTTGAATGGTTAAAATAAGGGGCATTCCGGTAGAAAACAGGCTAAAATCCCCAGGACAAAGGTATTGCTATATTAAATTAGTTTAGTTGGATGGAGATTTTGGCAGAGAAAATTACTTTTTAAGGGTCAAAAGAAAGAATCTATCGCTAAGAGTGGTTGAGAAAATTAGTCCCAAAATTAAATAAAGAAAAATTTTGTCTGAACAGCTACCAATAAAACACCTATAACCTCTTAAATCGTTCGAAAGAATTTGAAAACCTGTTGCCGGCGTATCTTGCTTACCGGAATTCGGTCATCACCCATAAATAACATATTCCCCTCAAATCCGCTGACCAATTCAATATTAACCACATAACCGCGATGAACTCTCATAAACTGCTCAGGGGGGAGTATATCTTCTATTCTCTTTAATAGCATGGTGTAAATGAATCGGCTGGACTTTGTATGAATTGTGGTATAATTACCATCTGCTTCCAGAAAACGAATTTCTTCCAAAGGTACCCGCTGAAAATGATGCCCCTTTTTAAGGAACAGGCAATCCTTAATATGTAATACCTGATTTTCATGAGAGGGAAATGGCGCCTTTTTAAGTAAATCTCTCGCCGGGGTTTTATTGGAAAAGTTCGTCAGGGCCAGCTCTATGGCCACACTGATTTGCCGATCATTAAAAGGTTTGAGCATATAAGCATAAGGCCGCACGCTTTTGGCACGCTCCACAAAGTAGCTGTCTGCATGAGCGGTAAGAAAAATAAAAGGAATGTTAAATTGCTCGTTGACTATACGTGCCAGTTCGATCCCATCAAGGCTGCCTTTTAAAATGATATCGATCAGTATGATATCAGGAGAAGAATTCTCCTTCATCAATTTCAGTGCATCGTCGGCGGTAGAAGCTATGCCCACCACTTCATAATTGCTTTCTTCGAGCCTATGGGCAATATCGCTGGCTAGTATTATTTCATCCTCTACAATCAGTACCTTCACCTTCAATGATTGGTCAGCCATTACGTTTGCGTTTTATACGTTAATTTCCGGCTATTTTCAAATTCACCTTCCAATGCGTGCCGTTTATGTTTAATCTTTCCACAGCTCCTTCCAGCTGCTTTGTCAGGGCCGCAATCAGTTTTAGTCCAAATGAATTGTTTTTTTTATCTGCACCCGCTGAAAAGCCTGTACCGTTATCAGCTACCTGTAAACATAAATGGTCTTTTTCTATATCAAGCGACACTTTAAGTTCTGGATGTTTTACATGAATATAGGCATGCTTCAGTGCATTGGTGATCAGCTCGTTGACGATTAGAGCCAGCGGGATTGCCAAATCCAGATTGATGCTGATATCTTTGATCTTAAAATCAGGTGTAAACCCGGCACCGTGGCTATGAAACAATCCCAACACCAATTCTTCAATATACTCGCGGGCCTGAACCCTGGTGTGCGGGCCTTGCTGATAGAGTTTTCTGTGCACCAGCGACAGGGCCTCGACCCTATCCTTGCCTGCCATGATGGCCTCCATTGCCGGATGTCCGGTTAGTTCGTGGCTCTGTAATTTGAGTAAGCCGGAGATCATTTGCAAGTTGTTCTTTACCCGATGGTTAAGTTCCCTGAGCAACAGGGCTTTTTCTGCCTCGCGTCTGGCAATGACTGCCTTTTGATCTGACAGGCTAACATTGGCTTTTCGGATGCGCCGAATACCCCGGTAAAGCAGGTAAACCAGGAAAAACAATAAAAAAGCACCTGCCGCCAATACCATAGATAAATGTCTTTGTTTGGTATTAATGACATTAAGCAACTCGATTTCAGATTCCCGCTGATTTATTTCGTACCCTGCTTTTATGCGTTCAAATGCCTGAATGTTCTCCTTATTGACCAGGCTGTCCTGATAGGTTTTGAAAAGTTTGTGGTATATTAACGCAGGTTGATAATCCTGCATTTTTTCATAACCATCAAAGAGTAGCTTACTAAAATCCCTGATTTGTTCTTTCAGGCCTGCCTCTGTTGCCATATTAAGTGCCTCCCGGAATTTTTCTTCCGCAGCATTCCAATCTCCCTGGTGCTCATAGATCTTTCCCAATTCCGCCACATAAACAGAGGTAGAATAGGTATCACCCAGGTCTTTGAGCAAATTAACTGCCTCCGTTAAAAGCATTATTGCCTCAAAAGATTTGTTTTGAGCTGCATAAGCCATCCCCAGGTTTCCAAGACCATAACCTTGTATAGTCTCATGTTTCAAAGTGTTATTATGCCTTAACGTTTCTTGAAAATATACCACGGCACTGTCCAAATGTCCCGCCATGCGATAAGCCTCTCCAAGGTTAAGTAGCGTACTGATATAACGTACCTGGTCTCCTGAATGCTCATATATTTCTTCTATCTTCTTTAAATATTCAACCGCCACAGAAAAATTCTCTTCACGAAGGTAATTGCTGGCTAGCTGACCATAGGAGGCAGCCTTTCGTTCCTCCAGCCCCAAAGAATCATAGATTTGCAATGCTCTTAGCGCAGCTTGCAACGACAGGCTATTATTGCCCAGACGACGTTCTATATGTCCTATTTCCTCCAATGCCTCTGCCTGCAATGCCGGGGCTTCAATGGCCAGAGCAATTTGCAGAGACTGTTGGGCCGAGGATAATGCAATGCTTAAATCCGGGTGATAAAAAGCGAGGTCACAGAGTAGTTTGGCACGCATTTTTTTTGATAAACCCTTTTTATTTAACAGGTGGTTTATGCTATCGGCTTTTTCTATATTTTGGGCAAAAGATGGGGTCAAAGACGCAAAAAAAAATATGCCCGGGATCAGTTTAGTATATGTAAAAAATGTTGGCATCTCAATCTACTCATTAGTCCTGGTCTCTAGTAGAACTTATTTTAATCAGTGGATCTATACTGAAATAATAAGGGCTCAAATCAGTCAATAAAAACACGATGGAATAAGAAAGAAAATAATCCCGGTCAGGCTTGGGATTGATACGGATCGTTTGGGTCTTCTTCTGAACCGATGGTATTATCGTCATGATGTCATCTTCAAATGAATAGGCACCGGCGGCTTCATCGAGGACAAAAATCCTGCGCCAATCTTCTTCGCCCATCGCCAGTTTAACAGGGTGCTTGCCACGCTCCTTGAATCTCCAGGCGAAGATTAAAGGGTCATAATGGGAGTCGTTGGATTCCGGAATTAAGTTGACAGTAATTTCCGCACCAGGGCCGGCCTCAGCGATTTTGGTATCCCAATGAACGCCAAAATTATTGACCGGAATGGTGTTCCCGGGGCTACTGCCCAAGGTCGCTATACTATAGTCATCAAGATAGGTTTTGATCTCGGTGGCTAAAGTAGTAAAGTTTAAGGTTGTGATTTCGGTGATAGGAAATCCTTTTTCCGTACTTTTTTCTTCTGAGGTATTAGCCATAGCTGTGTTGTAGAAAAGGCGGTTAACTTAGCTGATTATTTTATAAAAAATACGTCAAAAATCGCAAAGGGTTATCCATTTTCCCAAATACCATTACCTCCAGGTTATATCTCTTTGTGAATCAAGCAATGATCTGATACTCTTTCCTGTTTTTCCCGCCGCAGGGCACCACATCTCCGGTCGTTATTTTGCCCAGGGTGGGTTGGCCGTCTTTTAAGGCTTTTGATAGCATATCAGCAACCTGAAATACACTATGAAGAAGGGTTAAGTCAAACTTCAAACACGCCCTGTCTTACAATTGAGTAAATGCTTCATACAAAAACGGCAATCATTCATACAGTGGGTAGGTCTGGTCATACATCTTTTTTTTTTGCCCGCCAAGCACTTCGCAAATTTGGTTAATCGATTGAAGTTATAACCGGTTATAACCAGCATTTTATTTATTAACTTAAACAACTAACTATGTACACATCAGTAGATTACAAATTGAAAAAAGGCTTCAGGGATTTGTTTCCGGCATATGCAAGGCAATTGGACTCGGCGAAAAGCCAGGAGGAAATTTCAAAGCTTCATCAGGGTTTCCTATTGGAAACGAAACAGAATTTGGCCAATGTACTTGGCAAGAAAGTCGAGGAGTTGGATGTAGCGGATTACTCAGCGCCGTTCCCACTGAAAATCGACCAATATGAATCGTTGATAAATGCCAGGGGCAATGCTATAAAAGCCCGGCTTCAGACCATCATCGACGGTATGCAAGATCTAAATGGCATGAAAGGTGATGACGACACCGGCCTCGCCACAGCGCAACTTTTGCTGTCCGGCGCTTTGGGCCTCGGAAAAATATCGTCTGAAAAATCGTTAGGTAGTATCGTTAGTGGTGCAACTGCGTCTGCCGCGGCGTATGCAGGTGTTTCCGTGGCTACTGTTGCGGTTGTTGCTGCCATTGCAGCGGTCGTTATCGTTGCGATCATTGTACCACTCATCTACTACATGCAAAAACCGGCAAATTGCCTGGTTCTGTTAATTAATGAACTTGACAAACCGCTGGTATTCAAAGAGGATTATAATGAGCATGGCAAGCCCATGCTGGTGACTTCACCGCTTCCTACCGCCGTAGTGATTCCCAAAGTAGGCACTTACGCAACCGCGGGATTTATCTCCACAGAAAAAGCTGAAAACGCTTTAGTGGGAACGCAGTATGGTTTTGCCATGGAATATGACGGGATCGACCTGGCATTTGGAGTAGAGTGCCCATTGACGGGTATTTATGAAGATAACAACTGCTTCTGCGCCATTGGAGAAACCGCGAAAAATGCTGCTATCAAAACGCAAAAGGAAAATAAGCAAGCATATACTGCCTCCTCAGGAGGTATTAACCTGAGTATATATTGTAATTCCGGGGCAGGAAGTGTGGCCTATTACGTGGCGCGCGCTTATAAAGCGTAATTGTTATAATTTAAAGGCAAAAGCCTATTGCAGAAAGGGCCTTCCAAGAAGTCCAAAATCAATAATTAATTAGAAGGTCCTTCTGTTTTCCTAACACAAAAAGTACCTGACTGACCCATGGCATAAAAATGCAGGATTGCGGGTTTTTCCCATTTGATGATGGGGTCCAGCCACGCGGAGACAGCCACCTGTTGGTCTCATCAGCAAAAATAAAATTGTGTAAGTAGAAAGCAATACGCTTTTAGAAGGCATCCTAAGACATTGATTAACACTCGTAGATGCCACCAACATGAAATCAACTATAAAAATTTAAAACAGAAAATTATGAGTAATTTCACATTAACAATCGCCAATAAATCTAATTCCACCCAAGACTGGATGGTCAGGGATGATAGTGATTATGTTATATGCCCAGGTCGTTTTACTACCGCCTACATTCAGATCAACAATGATTATACTTTTCATTTTTCGGTGACGACCGACGGCGGATTTGCCTATACTGCTCTAAAGTATTCATTGGCAACCGACCAATGGTCCTTAGAAACTGTAACACCTAATGAATGGGAGTTAACCCGGGAGGGAGACTTCATAACACTAAGCTGTTTGTTAGAGGATGTAGATGATACTATTGACAGGCCTGCTTTTTCAGTGGATGGCAAGATGGCTAAAATTGGAGAACGGCAGGGAAAAACCAAATATCCTGCCTATCAACTTTACAAAGACAATACGGAGACCATCTATTGTAGCTCTTACAAAGTCAAAAACCATGCGGAAGGATCCGGCTGGATCAGCGACTGTCTGGAGGCCCACAAAGGGACCAGTTGCTCTGGGAAACCATGGATCAGTCACCAGCAGTCTGGTGTGGTATGGCCTTGAAAGTCATCAATATTAATGTGATAAAGTTGAACGTGAGCTTCATGCACTGGTTTTTAGCCAGTGCATGACTTCCGCAGCAAGGGTTTCCTCCCTCCTCTCACCTCAAGCCTTTCCTTTACAACGAGACGTTGCCCAAGACAAATCACGGCCGAATTCCAAACACCGGACCCAAATAAAACTCAGCAACCGCAAAAAACAGACACATCACAATAATGCTTAATTTAGGGATAACTCTTTCAGGTCAAATTTGGAAAAATGTAATATGCCCTTTTTCAAGGTTTTTCTTTCAGATTGGTCGGGGTGACGGATCCAGTGAGCATCAAAGGCGATGCCTTTGGATTCACGTGTGAGCTGGATATAAAAATGGGTATAACCATCAATTGAAGCCATGTACTGATTCCAATGAATTGAAAAAAGTAAAGAAAATGTATGCTTCCCGTTAGGTGTAATCACTCCTTCAATAGGGATCCTTCTTTGACCTTGTCCGGTGTCAAACCCAAAGTCTCCTGAAATCGTATGATCGTCTAAACTTTCTATAAAGAGGGTATATCCCTGGTTGTTAAACCATGTGCCAATTAATTCCATTTCCATTGCCTTTTATTGTCGAAATACTATTTAAAATAGGAATCTAAATATTTTTAGCCAAAAATCAAACTAAAAACACTCGACATTTTCGAACAATTATTCGAAAATATTGGTTAATAATAAAAATTTTCCACTGGGAAATAAGCAATTATTTCAATATTTTTACTGCTGCCTTAAAACTGATAACTGAACAAAATGACGGTAACAATTAAACAAGAAGAAGCCTTAAAGAAGTATATTATTCCGTTAAGTAAGGAAGAATTTAATCTGCTGGAACAAAACATCCTGAAAGACGGTTGCCTGGACCCACTAAGGGTATGGGTAAATCAAAAAGGAGAGCATGTGCTGGTAGACGGTCACAACAGATTGAAGATTTGTGAAAAACACGGGATTGATTTTACAACAAAGCAGATGTCCTTCGACAGTCTGGAGGATGCCAAAATATGGATGGCCAACAATCAATTGGGACGACGCAATCTGACGCCGGATCAGGTTAGCTATTACAGGGGGCTGAAATATGAAAGCCTGAAAAAGAACAATAAAGGGTACGCACAGGTAAAATCCGCAGGTCAAAATGAGCCGTGGACCTACGAGGTATTAGCGGAGGAATTCAAGGTAAGCGCCAGTACTATTAAACGCGACGCCAAATTTGCCAAGGCCCTGGATAAGATAGGTCAGACAAATGCTACCCTCAAATACGACATTTTATCCGGTGCAACTAAAGTTAAAAAAGCCGATATAATGTTGTTTGCGGATGTTGAAGACTATAAAAAGTTGAATTTTAAAAATGAGGCAGATCTTTACAATAAAGCCAACAGGCTGAGAAACAAAATGCTGACTGAGATCGAAGGACAGCTCAAGCAAACTGAAATCGATCGCATTGAACGTGCCAAGGAAGAGCTTCAGGCCACGGATCCTATGTTCAATACAAGGGAGGCAAGGATCAACCGCATCAAGGGGCAAATACTGTCGGCTATGAACAAGGCCATTCAACACAATGACGCCAAAGCCTTCCAGGAGTTGGAAGGGCTTATTAAAAAGTTGCACACGGTCTTGTTTGATGATTAATTGCTTATTAGGAAATCATACCTGACATAGATTGAAATAAGATCCGACCGAGTCCCTCTGCCATTCGATTTTTGCAGGGGTTGGGGACGGGTATCAAGGCGGTATCAGCGGACCGACTGATTTTGGAAGCACCAGCTACTAATGAGAGCACCGTAGTTTATGGCAACAGGCGCTGAATATCCGCCTCAATGCGCTCGCGGTCAAATCCGTAATACACCGATTTGGTAATACCTTCCTTGTCGATCAACATATAGGTGGGATAAGAAGTAATGTCTAAAGTCTCCCGAATCGCTTTGTTACCTTTCAGGTTGACAAAGGTAATTCCCTTTTTCTTAACCAGTTTTTTAGCATTGGTTTCGTTCTCTGTGACGATACCAAGCACTTGCAATTTATCAGCGTATTTATGCTTTAACTGTTCCACTTTTGGCATCGACCTGACACAAGGGGCACACCATACTTCCCAGAAGTCAATCAGTGTTAATTGCCCGGTTGGAAGATTGATCACCTTGCTGTCATCCTGTAAATCTGGCAATGAAATGGCAGGAAACGCCTTGTTCAGCAATTTACTAGGTGCAGGAGCTGCTGGTGTTATGAGGGAATAACCCCGGATCATATCGGTATAGGCGGCCACAGAATTTTCAACCTGATCGTTGATTTTTATGTCACTTAAAGTCATTTGGTTTACAGCCACATTTCCCAATTTTGTGCTGTATTCAACCCATTTAACAGGCAAAAAGCTTTTTTGATCCAATTCAACCAACTTCATCTGGCCGGTTATGTCATGTATGGTATCATCTTCAAAAGTGTAGGTAATCACATAGCGTTCCGGCGTTGTTGTCAACGTGACAGATTTGTAATTGTCATATAGCTTAAACAGGTCCGGCACGATCATTTGCCCGCCGGGTTTTCCCAAAAAATGTTTACCGGTTTTTGCTTTTTTAAAACTTTTGGCCGCTTCGGTAATATCAAATCCCATTCCGTTGTCATAAAAATGGGTTTGTTTTACATCATCGCGCTTGCCATAGTAAGAAAAACCAAATACACTGTCCAACTGGTTGCGCTCCATGAAAGCATATCCCTGGTTATTCCAAACACTGCCGGAAAAAAAAGTATCAATTCGATTTACCCGGTATTCAATTTTTTGGATGGTATCTAAATGCTGATAATATCTGGCTAATACGTAATCCACATTTTCTTGCTGTGCGCAACGAATGAAAATAAAGGGCAAAATCAAAAATATTGGGAATTGCTTCATGGTATTGGGTTTATGGTGCAATAATAATATAAATCTTTTTATTATGGTTAACGATCGGCTGGCTTATTTTTAAAATGTACCGCTTAACCGGCAACGTGTCTGAAAGATGAGTTGATGATTCTGACCTATTTTTAGGACAGATCTTAAACATAGCAAGAAATGACTATCTGGGATTGAGATCTGAAAGATTATCGGTTGAAAATTGGTTGTTTTTAGGGGTTGACTTTTTGATGGGAAATTTGTAGGTAGATAAGAATTTAAGATAGATCGATGGAAAAGAAACCATATGTCTTATATGAATCCTGTTATAGAAAATATCGACACCTTTCAAATAGAAGGGGAAGTGTTAAAAAAAAGTGATGTCAGCGGCATCGGCGCTTTCGGTAAGTGGATGATCATTGGCAGCGATGAGGGTTCACATATACAAATTTTGAAACGTGAGGAGCAGGTACTTCAGGTGATAGAGCCTCCTCTTCATTTAATACCCAATAATTCTAAGCAAAAAGAGGTTGATATTGAAGCCATTACACACGATGGACATGGTACCTTTTATGTGCTGGGCTCCCATTCGGCCAAAAGGAAAAAAGTAACGGAAGACCGAAGTTACCGGAAAAACCGCAAAAGAATTCGGCAAGTAAAGCAGGAGAAATCAAGAAGCAATTTATTTAGACTGAAATTTGATCTTTCAGGTATGTCCATGGAAGATAATACCTCAACCGATCTGGATACTATTTTTGAACGGGATAAAATTCTAAAATTATTTAATGGCATTCCCAGTAAAGAAAACGGCATTGATCTGGAAGGAATTGCTTTTCGGGACGGTCAACTCTTTTTAGGTTTTCGGGGGCCGGTCCTTCGGGAAAATTTTGTACCGATAATCGTAACCACTTTTGAAGATACCAAAGACTATGAAATGCGATTTGTGGACCTCAATGGAAAGGGCATCAGAGACCTGGTGGCTGTAAACAATGGATTTCTAATTGTCGCCGGCCCGGTATCAAAAGGAGATAACCGGTTTTATTTACATTTTTGGAACGGCCAGGATGAAATTCCCGGCCATGACAGGATTATTGAAAAAAACCAGTGTATTGGTGAGATCCCAACACCACATCCGGAAGCCAAGGCTGAAGGAATTACGATTTTGGAAGAGAACGAAGACTACTATAAAGCCATCATCATTTTTGATGGGGTGGATTTGACGGAGCTTCCGGTTTTTAGCATTCTCAAACAAAATAAAATGGTGTAGTATTAAAAGAATGGATCAAAAGAAAAGTAACAGGCACCTCGAAAAGACATTTGTTTAAAATCCTTGAAGAGAAGGCTATCCCAATTTTACTATGCTAAAAAGCGCTTTTCCCAATGAAATCAGTCCATTTGGTCGTAGATCTATATTGATACTCCCGCCACCTTCTTATCTTTCCTTTTGAAACGTGGACGATGGCAATCCCATGACTTAATCGCCCTTTGTAGGCAAAGGTGTATTCTCCTGTTCCAATTTGTCGTTCTTCATCAAAAACCAGATGATGCCATGTCATATTCATAGGATCTGCCCGTCCTTCGACGCCTCCAAAAAATTCGAAGAGTTCATTCCTTCCCTGGTAAAGCTGTTGATCCGGTGGTTCTATATATACTGCGTCCTTTGTAAAACAATCAGCAGCGGCTCGGGCGTCACCGTTTTTCCAACCTTCGGCTACACGCCACAAGAGCTGTCTGAATTGTTTATCGTTTAAATGATCTGAAACCACCGATCGGGATTGATTGGTGGCTTCTCTATTATCGTTACATGCGCTTAAAACTAAAGAACAGGCCGTTAGTACGGTAATTATAACCTTCATGTTGTATACTAAATAGATAATTTTGGCTTCGCTGGGAATCCCTATTTGATGGGAAACGTCACATAAAACTGTTTGTTGACAGGGCTTTTGTCTTCTTCGGCTTTGATCACCTTGAGTTTCAAGGCAAACATATCTCCTGGTCTGGCTAATTCCGCAAATGTTGTCAGATCAAAGCTGTTCCCTTGCACTGATTTGGTAGGAGAAACCAGTCTGGAACCCCGGGCCAAGGATATTTCAAAGGCATCAACACGCATATTTTCAACATTGGCACTAACGGTCATCGGCGCAAATTCAGAAATCTTGAGGCCTTCTCTCCTTAAATCTCTATCTTCCAGGCCTTTCACCTTAATGGTAAAATCACTGAACGTTGCCTTAGTAAACGCGCTGGTAAAAAAGGATATCAATACAATGAGCAGGGTGGATTGCAGGAAAGTTTTCATAACAAAAAGTGTTTAGTTGGCTAGTTAGTTTTTATTATAACGTTGCAATCTTTATTTATTTTGTTGAAATGGGGGGATAAATTCCTTTATTGAAATAGGAAATTGCAAAGTACCTTGGCAGAACAATATTTGAGTAAGAATATTGAAGTGAGCGCCTGCCAGGAACACCTCATGCTAATTTACATCATTGTAAGGATGGGCTACTTCATCAGTCAGGGGTGTGGCCTCCTATTACCAACAGGATTGGGGTATTCTGCAGGTGGCTGATTATATAAAAAAGACGCATTGCCAAACTTGTGCCAATCAGGTAATGAAAATTGCTGAAGTATGGCTGGCTATTTCAGTCAAATAGTGTCAGTTGATATTGGTAGGCTATTTATACATTGGAAAATAAATTATTACGTTTACATATTTACAATGTGGAAAAAACTTAGTAATTTAAAGATTAAGACTACAAATTTTATTTAACGCACAATTTTCAATCAGCTTGACTCTTGGGTATCGCCGGTGAAGTGATATAATTCTTTCCTTGCGCCGGTCCAACTTGGGATAACCCCAGCTATGTTGCATTACCAGGATGTTGGCGTATGTACAATTTATGATAATCATATAGACGGATTAAATATTGGAAACGATTAAAATTTTTATGATTAGGAGCGCTTTCCTAATTTTTTGCTTTGCCCTATCCCCTTTATTGATAGTTAACAGTATCAGCCATAAACGACGGGTCAAAAAAAAACCCTTCGGTAAAAGTATTGTTGTGAGAATATGTAACCGCTACCCTTTTGGCTATCAGATATATAACTTCATCATGAATTTTCCCTTGGGAAATAATGTCTATTCCATCCTACCCAAATTATCAGGTAGGGTTTTACAGGTGGGTTGTGGGACGGGTGCACTGAATAAATACCTGAAATCCCATCATAAATTGCGGGAAGCAGAACTCTTTAACCTAGACACCAACATCAACTCCATCCATTATGGGGTTAGAACCGGAGCCTATCAAGATTTTATACATGCGGATATCTGCGATGTACCGGTGGAAGATGAAAAATTTGATATGATCGTGTTTGCCAGATGTTTTCACCACTTAAGGGCTCCAAAAAAGGCTTTCAAAGAGTGTGAGCGTCTCTTAAAAAAGGGAGGCGTCATCATTATTAGTGATGTTGTGAGCCTTTCAAAAGCAGACCCGGATAAAAGTTTCATGATGAATTCAAATTTTGATGGTTTGATTTGGAGATATAACAAAACCGCCTTTAAAGGATTTATAGCCAAAACGATACCGGCAACATTGCAGATCAAATCGGTAGATTATATCAGACAAAGGAATATTACCAATTACAATACTTTTTTTCCCAATACCGATGGGCTCGCCATCATCGAAAAAGTTTAAGGGTACCATACAGATAAAACAATTTTTAACCACAAATAACTATAGCATATGGAAATAGATGTGATCACTTCAAAACTAAAGATGATTATCAGTGAAATAAAAGAAGATGAAACGCTGGTGTCCAGCATTAACCATAATGACGATCTGATCAACGAGGTTGGATTGGATTCTTTGGAAATGATCGATTTTATGCTGCAGATAGAGGAAGCATTTTCCGTGCAGTTGGACTTTGACAAAATCGACTTCAGCGATCTAAAGTCCATAAAATCGTTAGCCGAATTCCTGTCCGGACAATACAAAAGTAATGGAAAAGTAGCATGACCGATGAATTGATCAAGGTTTCGTATGCCGCGTTCAACTCGGAACGTTTCTGGAAAAACAACGATGTTAGTACCCTTCCGAATTTTACGGATTCCCAGGCAGACAACATTGTGGAAGTAATGGATGAGATGCAGTTTGTCTTTGGTCAGGGAGACAAAAACCTTATTCTGTCCCGCAGGCCTATGAACAATGCCCATAAAGATTACCTGTCAGCATTGGGATATCAAATCATCAACAACCGCTCCCCTATAGGATGTGTCCAAACCGGTCGACGCCAGGATTCCATAAATATTTGTGAGCTGATTCTAAATCATAAGCGTGAAATCGCCGAGTTGGACGTGTTGGAAACGCACAGCCGTGTTGAAATGTCCCCGTTCTCTGTACTGCCAAACACCTGTTCACTGTTGCACTCGTTTAATAAGGTCGTCAATACGTTGCCCGGTGGTGAAGTGGTACAAAAGGTAAACTCCAAGGTGTATTCGAGCCAATTGGAAAAGAAAATTGAGGCCGGAAACAGGGGTAAGACCGTTTTCTCCTCTCATGAATTGGATCATATCGGGTTGGAACTGTTGCAATCAGGAACCTTTGTTATCAAAGATGCATTTGGTGTTTCAGGCAATGGTAATATACGGGTCAAAAGCAAAAATGTACTGAATTCTATCGTAAAACACTTGCGCAGACAAGAATTAAAGGGGAAACGAACTGAACTTGTGACGGAACCCTATTTGGACAAGAAAATAGATTTTTCCTGTCAGTTCCGAATCCAGGCGGACGGGCAGGTTAAAATATCATCGGTCCAAATCATGGAAAATGATGGATTCAAATTTTCCGCCATCAGAACAGCTGACTCAACGTTTACCGACCTCCTGGAAAAGGAAAACTACTTTCAGGTAGTCGAAAAAGTGGCAAAAGAACTGTACGCTGAAGGATATTTTGGCCCGGTCTGCCTGGATTCTATGTTGCTAAAGAACGGAGAAATCATTCCTGTTATTGAGGTTAATGCACGAAAGTCTATGGGCCTGATCAGTGAACAGCTGTCTGTTTTCCTGCGGCGTTTTGGAGAAAATCTAAAACAAAAGGTAGTGACCCTGAACGTAAGTATGAAGACACCGGTCCATTTTGATACTTTTCTTGATCGGTTGGAGAAGGAAGGCATGCTATTCAAACCGGGAGAATCCCCGGGTGTCATTCCCATTTCTGCCAATACGCTGGATGTCAATGGCAAGATGGGTTTTGATACGGCCATTAAGGGAAGGTTGTATTATGCGGTGAGCTATAGGACCATTGAAGAATTTAAAATAATCAACAACAAGATCCAGGAAATGGCGCGGCTACTGGGTCTAAAAATTGTGTGATCATGTTTTCAGAAAGACCAGTTACCACCATTTTATGCGCCGGTCCCGGGTTGGGTTTTTATGTCCCGGGAATCATCATGAATCGACAACTTAAAAAGAAGCACATCCCCTCAGTCGTGCATGTATTTGAAGCGTTTTTGATCGAGGCTAAAAAAGCGAACGTAAGGAAAACCAAAGCCAAATTCCATGAAAATTTTTCTTACGCGTTAATGGCCCAAAACCTGGCTAAGGATCCTACGCCCTATCTGGATGAAGATGCTATTAAGAATCTGCTTGATACCTGGGAAATGGAGCAGCGGGATGCATTTGTTGTTTTTTCCGGATTTTGGATTTCCGTACTGCAGCGTTTTGTGTCCGAGAGGAACGTATCCGATATTTCCATAGACCTCTGCCACGTGGATGCCGATCATTCAACCTCCTGGAAATTGTTTGACACCACCCCCTTGTTGTACCATCATGTTTGGTTCAATAACTGGGAACGAAAATCGGTTGATTTTCACATGAACATCACCGAGGAGCCTGCCGTGCCCTTTAAAAAAAGAAAAAATGAATTTGTCATACATGGCGGAGGATGGGGAATGGGAACGTATAAAGACAAAATTACCTCGCTGAACAGTTTGGGTTTTCAGCTAAATATTATTGCTTATGAACCTCCGGATCCTGAAGACATGGATCCGCTCAATAAATATTTTCTACTTGACCCGGAATGGAATACCTGGGATTTAAATGCCATGGGCGAAAATTTGTTTCCGCCTTTGTGCCCCATAAAACATGCGCTACCCCCGGATTTTTCAAAATCCCGTGAAATGGACCACCCCCTGTTGTACGATATCATTCGGGAAAGCAAGGCAATCATAAGTAAACCCGGCGCGGGAACCCTGATGGATTCCATATCCTCGGCAACGCCTTTAATAATACTGGAACCCTTTGGTGCTTACGAAAACAAGAATGGCTTATTATGGAAACATTTCGGACTGGGCATTTCCCTCGAGGAATGGGCAGCTTCGGGATACTCCGAAGAAATATTGGAAAAGCTGCATCACAATCTGTTGGAGGTATCCAAAACCTCAAAAAATTATATAGAATCATACATTAAATCCAACACCTATGGAATTCAAGACCGCTAAGAAGTTCGATCCCCAAACCTTTGGAAGAATCAAAAGCAGAATAAAAGATTTTTCCGTGACAAAAAGAGAATTATCCAAAAACCCCCTGTATTCCTATGCATTACCTAGCGAAATAGATGTTCAACTCACCTATGCCTGTAATCTGCGCTGTAAAATGTGCTACCAATGGAACGATGGTGGCTATTTTAAGAGTTACAACAAAGAGATTCAAAAGAAAGAAATACCGCTGGAAATTTTTGAAAGCCTTTTGAGGGAAACGCACCATGTTAAATCGAGATTATACCTGTGGGGAGGAGAACCTTTATATCACACCAAATGGGAGGCAATAGCCTCCAGTATCGAAAAGGACCCGAGATATACAATTATGTGTACAAATGGTATCCTTGTGGAAAAGAAAATGGATTCTCTGCTTAAGATTTCTCCCAACCTGGCACTACTTGTAAGCGTGGATGGCCTTAAAGAAGCCAATAATGCACTAAGGGGAAGATCTACTTTTGAAAGACTTACCAGGCAAATGCAGCTGATCCTGGATGAGCAAAGAAAAGGGAATTACAAAGGTACGGTCTCGGTGAATGTTGTTTTGAATGATGATTTGATTCCGGAACTTTATGAGTTTGTCGAGTTTTTTGAGGAGATGGGTATCGACTCCATTTATTTCAATTACCCCTGGTACATCTCTCCGGAACGGGCAAAGGCAATGGATATTTTTTTTCAGGAAAACTTCCAATGGCTCGGTCATGATTTCCAAACTGGCAATGCCAGCTGGCATTCTTTTTCCTTTAGGTTGAGTGAGGATTCGAATATTATTTTACAGGATCAAATCAAACGATTGAACGGGCGCATTTGGAAAATTAGGGTGAGATTCCAACAACAGCTGCAAATACAGGATATTCAGGGTTTCATTTCAGACACTTACGTGCCTGCAAGAAAATGCCATGCGTTGTCAAACAGGGCGGAAGTTCTTGCGGACGGAAAAATAGGGACCTGCTGCAAATTCTTTCCTGAATTTGCCATGGGTGATCTAAATAAACAAAGCCTGGCTTCCATATGGAAAAGTAAGCAATTCAATGAGCTAAGAGGTATTGTAAGCAAAGGATTGATGCCGGTATGTGCTAAATGTATCCTGTTATATCGCAATGGTATTTGATGATCAGCACAGCGTCCTCTTTCCCTGGTTTATGAACGATTCATCGATAGCCCGCCCGGCATCCGGCCCTTTGCAGGATCCGGCAGGTATCCGGTGCGACAGGTTATTATACCGGCCCATTGTTCGGTCAACGGAACCTGTTTAGGACTTAGACGGTCTAGAAACCATTTTGGCCACCTGTTCTGTTGGATGGATGTTCATTAAATTTTCCTTTATGATGGCAACCAGGGCAGGCGCATTTTTGTCTTCGATCATGGTCAGATGACCGCCTGGCGCAACAACGGATCTTATGATATGGCAATGGGCCTCCCAACCAAGATATTCATTGTGGCCGTTCCAGTCTTTTTCCTGTGCCCTGATGACCAATACCCTGGTGTTTATTTTTTCCCCTGGAACATATTCTATTTGGGATTGAACCAGAATGGTGTGAAGCACCTGTAGCAGATGCCCTCGCTTTTCACAATCCTGAATTTCATTTCTGACAAGGTTCACGACGGCCAGACACGCATCAACCTCACCTGTGGTCTTTATGTTGGTTTCAATGCTATCCAACCATTGTGGAGATGGAGACTTGATCAAATTATAGTCTTCGAGAAATTGACGAGTTATGGCCGGAATGTCTTTTTTGACATTTTTCCCCGGGGCCTTTAGCGACATTGCCGATGCGTCCAAAATTGTGAAGAATTCAACCACCTGTCCCTCCTCTTCCAATTGCCGGATCATTTCAAAAGCCACATGGGCTCCCAAACTATGCCCAATGAATCTGTAAGGGCCTTTCGGCTGTATTTGTTTTATCCATGTGTTATGCTGTTCAGCCATTGCCTTCACATCGGACAACGGTTTTTCACCTTCTGCCAGGCCCATCATTTGAATACCATAAATACAGAACATATTTTCAAACGCCCCGGCTATTTCTCCATAACCGTAGGTGAATCCCGGTGTGCCAGGCACTACAAACAATATAGGCTGATTTTGCTTCTCATTTAGAAGATGCACGTGTGGGTGGTTTCTTTCCTCTTCCTTTGACCCACTTGCACCCTTGTCAAAGGTTTCCTTATGGTTCTCAGGTAACACAATAAGGTGTTCAGACAGTTTTGCTATGGTCCTGTATTTAAAAATAGTTTTAAAGTCCATGTCATAGTTGCGATGGCGCAAGCGGCCAATGAATTGTAAGGCAATCAGGGAATTTCCTCCCAGGGCAAAGAAGTTGTCGTGAATGCCAATGCGTTCTACAGCCAGGAGTTGCCGCCAAATATCGGCCAAAACCTTTTCTTTTTCTTTTTGAGGTGGGACGTACGGGTTGTCAAGCCATTCACGGGTAACTATATTGGGGAGGGCCTTTTTATCGACTTTACCATTTGGGGTCAGGAGAATCTTCTCCAGGGGTACCCAAAGATTGGGTATCATATAGTCCGGTAACTGTCCAGCAAGATATGCGATGAGTGTTTTTTGGTTAAAATTACCCTCCGGTACCACATAGCCCACAAGGCGTTTGTCGCCGTTATGATCATCCTGTGCCACAACCACACATTGGCGCACCATATCGCTTTGTTGCACCGCACTTTCGATCTCACCAGGTTCAATGCGATAGCCTCTGATCTTGACCTGATTGTCCATCCTGCCTATAAACTCAATATTGCCGTCGGGCAACCACCTCACCAGGTCCCCTGTGCGGTACAGGCGATTGCGCTCTTGCGTACCAAAAGGATTTGGAACGAACTTCTCCTTTGTCAGGCCAGGCCTGTTCAGGTAGCCCCGGGTAACACCTGCTCCCCCGATACAAAGCTCCCCGGGGACGCCAATGGGCAATAGTCGTTGAGCGTTGTCCATAATGTAGACCTCAGTATTCGAAAATGGCCTTCCTATAGGAACTGTGGTATATTTTTTTCTTAAATCAACTTTATGGATCGTTTTTCCGATAGTTGTTTCCGTAGGCCCATAATGGTTATAGACGGTGCCTTTATAATCATATTTATGCAGCAGGGCCAAAAGACCTGGAGATAGCGTATCCCCTCCAAAAATTAATGTTTTCTTTGGCAAAAGCGGCGCATCGTTTGATTCATATGACTCCCATAAAGAAGGTACTATTTTAATACAATCAATTTCATTTTTATGGAAATATTCATTTAAACCTGTCGTATTGTGTAATATTTCATCTGATAAGATATGTAACAGGCCGCCAAAAAGCAATGATGAAAATATCAGGGCGTGCCCGGCGTCGGCCACAAGGGGGGCAAAAAAGGAAAAGGATTTGCTTGCCCTTAAATTCGCACTTTCAACGAGGCCAAATACATGGTCTAAAAGTGCTTTCTGCCCTATCAATACCCCCTTTGGCTTTCCTGTAGATCCCGATGTATAGATCACATAAACCAGATGCCCCGGATCATATTGGAGGGACGGGCGCGCTTCGGATTCTTTTGCGATGGATTCCCAGTGGGCATCCAACAGGATCAGCGCTCCGGTATAATCCTGGAGGACACCGGCAGCGGATTTACTGCTCAGGACTACCGAAGCCTTTGTGTCTTCGAGCATAAAATCGATACGTTCGCGGGGATAGGAAGGATCAATGGGCACGAAGGCGCCCCCGGCCTTGATGATCCCTAGCATACCGATGATCATCTCGACGGATCGGTGAATACACAGACCTACCAGATCCTCTGGTTTCACTCCTTTGGCCAGCAGGTAATGTGCCAATTGGTTTGATTTCTTGTCCAGTTCTCCATAGTTCAAGGAGAAACCTTTGTAATTAAGCGCACTATTTTCAGGATACTGATCCACGCACTTTTCAAACAGTTCCGCTACAGTGGTACCTGCCGGATAGTTGACATTGGTAGCGTTGAACTCCTTTAAGAGCATGTTTCGTTCTGCTCCGGCCAACTTGTTAGTATCCTTAACCTTTATTTGTGAATTATATACACAATCGTTTAAGATCCCAATATAATTCTGAAGTACCAGATCAATGATCGGGGAAAATACTTCATCACATTTTAAATCCATCCTTACCCTGGCGCCTTCCCCTTCATCAATAATGGTCAGTCCCATATCATATTGAGTGCTTCCCACAACATGAGTAACATCGTATTTGGTTTTCTGAAACCTTTTTGGACCGCCGGAGATTGCGTTGTCCTCCTTCAGCATGTTAAAAACGGTATTGAACAAAGGCGCCAGGTCTGATTTATTTTTGCTGTTGACCGCCCTCAGTACTTCCTCATGGGTAATATCGTTGTTTTTAATGCTGTCCAGCAAATCCAGGTTTACCGTGTTCAAAAGTTCCAGCAATGTTCCATGGCCTTGAATATTTTGCACATGCACCACCCGGTTCACCAACAGCCCCATAACACCTTGATAGCATTTTTTCTTGCCCCTACGACCGTTTATGGTATTACCAATAGCGATTTCGTTTTTCCGGGAATACCGGTGCAGTAGCACAAAATAAGCCAGCAGAAACACCGAAGAATACAGTACCCTATTTTTAAATGAAAAAACACGTATGTCCTGTACAAGTTTTGTCGGAAGGTCAATATTCCGGTAATGTATGGTAGCCTTGGATTTGATTTTATAGAACGGTAATTCCAAAAGTAAAGGTCTATCAGAAAGTTTTTCTTCCCAATAGTTCTTTTGCCGTTCATGTTCATCCGTCTTACTAAAATCGGCTTGCTCCAGGCAGTAGTCAAAATAGTGTTTGCCCAAGGCGACGGGCTTTTCAGGGTTTTTGTGGATACAGGTATCGTACAGTAAATCCAAATCCTCCCAAAAGATTTGCATCGAAACGTAATCGGTGAGAATATGACTGATCGTTAGAACAAAGTGATTGACGGTATTAAACTCCAAAACCTTAAACCGAATCAACGTTTCACGTTCAAAATCAAACTCATAACGCTCTTCACTAATGATTTTGGATGTTACAATTTTATCAATTTCACTTTCACTTTTGCCTTCAAACTTTTGGTGTTCAAAAAAAGTGGAGACCTCCACCGGGTCGTTTATCCATTGAAAGAGCTTGTCTTCGTGCCATTTAAAATTCGATTTAAGCAGGGAATGCCGCTGAACTACCATGTAAAGCGATTTTTTCAGGGCATCCAAATTTATCGATTCGTTGCATGACTTATGTTCAGTAAAGTTCCAGTAGGAAGTGGAGCCATTGCTCAAAGCATGAAACCAAACTCCTTCCTGCTGAAATGATGCTGGAAAAGTCATAGTATCTTTCAAACGTTTATTTTGCATATTATGAATTTAATGGCGTGGAATAACTTCAAGGTCAAGAACATTATTCAGCTTGGTTGTATACCTTGGTACCGATTTTTTCTTTCCAATTGATGGCGCATTTGGTCCGGGAAATCGCCCGTGTACCCTACGCAGGTGACCCATATTTATCAAAGACCCTCTCTTTTGTCACCGTTAAAACTTATAAGTTTAAGATAGTCTTTTGAGTTACCAAATACCCCTTATGGTTGCAAAGACAATGTACAAAAATAAAATATACCCTGTCAACACCGAATCACTTTTTAAGTGATAAACACTGACACATATAATAATATTTCATAGGATTCGGATGAGTAGGTTAGCGAGGAGGATTTGAAAATTCCATCAAGTTACCTGCTACCGATGTGATGAATAACGGCTTAGTGCCCCAGGCGGAAGTTGAATATCCACTGATTACCAGGTATTTCTGAAGTTGTTAATGAATATTTAATTAGCACAAGCGGTGCAATTATTATATTTTTATAATTATCGAATAAAATTATGAACATAAAAAAGATAGTCAAAGAATTTGTGCCCCCGATCGTTTTAAAAGCATTTCCTCGTTCGGCTCCACTTGAGCAACGTTATTTTGGGGCGGACAACCTTGATGAAAAATTAAAAAAATATCTTAATTATGATAATGGATTTTTCGTAGAACTTGGTGCCAATGACGGGAAAACACAGTCAAACACGCTTTATTATGAAAAGCATAGAGGTTGGCGGGGTGTTTTAATCGAGCCGATTCCTCAAAATTTTCTAAAATGCCGTAAAAACCGGTCACCGGAAAACTATATAGTATGTAATGCCTGCACCTCATTCGATTACCAGGAAAAATTTGTGGAGATCATTTATTCTAACCTGATGTCCACGGCCCCTGGCCTTGAATCTGACCTGAAAGATCCTATGGAGCACGCCAAAACCGGCAAACAGTATTTATCGGAAACGGAAGATAATTTTGTTTTTGGTGCTTTGGCCAAACCACTGAATGAGATCCTTATTGAAGCCCGGGCTCCCCGGCAAATTGATTTCTTATCACTGGATGTAGAAGGTGCAGAGATAGAAGTGTTAAAAGGAATTGATCATAATCAATTCCGGTTTACGTATATGTGTATTGAAAGCAGAGGCATTGAAAAGATCGAACATTTTCTAAATGAGAAAGGATATGAAATGATAGAAAAGATCACTTTCCATGATTACATATTCAAACTCAAAAATAGTTAACTATAATTTACCGCTTGTTCTTTCCCGGCTATGCTTGGAATTGGTTAATTGTATGAGGGATGGCCATAAAAATACCCATTTATATTGGCGTAAAGAAGGCTTGCTTCAGCAAGGATATAACAGCAACAGTTTGAGCAACAGCAAGAGGGAGGACTATATAGCTTACACCTTATTGCATTCTATTAAAAATCCTGTAAATTCGGTCATCATCCATTCCCCATATGTGGAAAATACAAGATTTGCACCATATGATCGTTAAATTCTAACTAATGCACTGCTTCATTTTTATGAATCGGAAAATTATTATAATATATCATCATCTATTAACAGTCACCATGAAACATTTACTATTTTTTTATTTTCTTTTATTTGTAGTGCCGTTTTCTTTTTCGCAGGTCACGATTAGCTCAAAGCTTGGCTTGGCACATTCCACCTTTTTAGTGCCCGCCGAATATTCCCATGTCACTGACAATAAGTACAAAAACAATTTCTATTTCGGTTCTCAGACCAACATCCCACTCGATGAAAAACGTGCTGTTGTTTTTGAGCTGATGTATGTGCAAAAAGGGACCACCGGAGTTCCAGGAAGTCTATTAGACCGCCAGCTTGAGTTGTCCTACCTGAGCGTCCCGGTTTTATTCAATTATACGGTCCTCCCCAAGTTACATTTACATGCAGGGCCGGAAGTCTCATTTTTATTGGGGGCCAAATTGGAGCACCCCTCGACAACCAGGGATATGGCTCCGAATTTTCAGGGGGTAGATCTGGGATTGGCCACTGGCATATCCTACGATCTGTTTAAAGGGGTCTTTGTAGAGGCGCGATTTACAGAGGGGCTCACCCATATTCAACAGGGGCTTTTTGGTGAAGTTTCGGGGGGCCGCGCCGGACGCAACAGGTCTTTTCAATTTGGCATAGGATACCAATTATTTAACATCATGCCCCGCGCCCTTTAAGTAAGTCCCAATTCCCGGGCTCATAGAAAGGTTGGGGGCTGAACTTCATAAACTCCACTGGTATAAATGCCACGTTTATTCATGATAGCCGGCGGTTGAAAACCATCTCATCATTTAACCAGTCCGATTTTGGGACTGGTTACAATTTTTTTAACATATTAACCGGCACAACAGATCTAAATTATTATTTAGATAAGGTAATCAATTCTCTTAGTAAATTCTCATACCTGAGCACCGACTGATTTTCGCCAACCAGGCGGCCTTGATTAGCCAACAATATTATCATCAACCTGCTTCGGCGGAGGTACCACATCTCCGCAGAAAAGCCAATGGCAATGCCATCATGTCCCAGGGCATTTTCCAGTTCAAACTCCTGCTGCAATAAGCCCAGGCGTTTGTATTTCATTTTATTCAGCAGGCTATCTGATAGTAACCTGCCTGTAAGCAGGCTCTCATAAAAGATGGCCAGATCCTGAGCGGTTGATATCAGATCTCCCTCCGCATCAAAGCGGTAAGCATCCCATTCATTAACATCGCGCATCACGCCATTGCCATAAAAGTCCACATAGCCTGTGGCCAATCCTTCCGGGTAAGGATTTTCACTCCCAAAGGATGTATCCGCTAACTCCAAAGGCAAAATGACGTTTTCCTTCACAAATTGTTCATAACTCTTTCCCGTTGCTTTCTCGATAATCAATTGTAAGATCAAATAGTTAGTATTGGAATAAATCTGACCTAATTTTCTGATCACCCAATCGGGTAACCTGTCCTTACCACTTACCAGGCTTAGCTTCTTTTCGAGGCTTATATGCCTCCCAGGCTTATTGAGGATCAAAGGCGCAAAGCGTGGATCATTATCATAATTTGGAATGCCGCTGGTATGATTTAGCAGTTGCTCTATGGTAACCTGGTCTATACCCGAAATGCCCGAGATCAGGGGTGTATCCAGGTACAAACCTACTTTTGTTTCAAGAGAGATAGTCCCCTCCTCTACCAATAGAAGTGTAGCCACCGCCGTAAACATTTTGGTTATGCTGGCCACTCTGTATTTTTGGCAAGTATTGGAAATTTTAGCAGTACTGATATCTGCCGCGCCAAATGCACGTTGATATTGCCCATTCCATTCCGAAATAATGAGCGCTGTCCCACCTACAAGTCCTTCCCTCACCGCTTTGTCAATGACAGAATCCAGCGCTTCCCGGGCGTTATGGTTGATCAGAAATTCAGGTTCCGGAAAACACGCTATACTTTCTAGCGGACTTTCACTGGCTACTTTACATGCCATCACTGAGGTCAACAACAAATAAATATACCAACTTCTCATAGCTCCCTGGATTTTTGATTGATTTCCCTCCTCAGCCCTAAGTGATGACGGTTGTGCATCAATACGGGGACTCCTGATCTGGATGCAAATGGTAGTTGTATGATAAATTGCTGTTCGGCAAAAAACCAATAGGGTGAGTTGTGGCCAAACCGAAAAGAAAAGCCCAGGCCAACTGATATAGTAATCTGAGATTGGCCCCAATCCCTTTTACGTTTGTAGCTTCCTTTGTGAAACCCAAACAATGCGGCATCTTCAAAGGTATGCAGATACCCCAAACCAGCCTGCCCCTCCAGCCTAAACCCAGGAGTAGGTTGAAATGATTTGACTATCTCGCTACTGAGTTGCAATCCATTGTGCAGACGCTGCGCCATATAGCCAGATAACCTTATTCTGTAATCTGTATGCCAGTTACCTTTGGTATTAATTGGTATTGTGGCTCCTGCACTGAGGCCTGGAAGGTCACTAAACTTAAAAAAATCATCACCTATAAAAGGCAAGCCGAAGGAATGAATAAATATTCCGGCCTCTACCGTTTGCATACGCCGAAAGAATTCCTGCGCCCGCAGCTGGTTAGACATCAGCAGACCAGCAGCAATTAATAATAATTTCATTTTCACAAATTTTAATCGATGATCAAATGAAAGTGATAAACCAACAACTAATGCCAAATGTGGGGTTTTAAAATCCCAATGGTGGGTAATTAACAACTGAATGGTGGGTTAGCCAACCACCTGCGAAAAGCCGATGCTTTATAGCGGCTTACAATACAAGTTAGCGGCATCCCGGGAATGGCAGGTAGGGTCACCTGAATACGCTCATTTTTTATGGTCTTATAAGATTGTATTGCATTTCTACATAGCAATAGCTGTCTGTTGACCCTGAAAAATCCTTTTTCCTCTAATAGGAATTCAAGTTCGTTTAAAGTTTTGTCGATAAGCAATTGCTCTCTTTGATGACTAAGAAGAAAGACAAGCTTATTATCAACAACAAAACCCAATGTTTGACTAAGGGACCTGAATACAGTTTGCTTGCCTTTTCGTAATTCGAAAGTAACCTCAGGCAAATTGGTGGTCTGTGTTTTCTTTAACGCTAGTTTTTGTAGCCAGCGATAACCAATTGTCCACAACAGGAACAAAGTAATAGCCAAAGGAAGCACTACTGGGAAAAAAGCAGTTTCTTCCAGGTTTTCCTGCCAAAGCAGCTCAATGTATGCCCAATTGAGTAGGATGGTATGGGAGGAAAGTAAAAGAATGAGCATTACCGTTCTTAATATGGATATCCCGGCACTTTGAAACCATCTTTCAGACTGCTGATGCAATAACTTGAATAGTCTCCAGTTTAAGACAACACAAAAGAGCGTAAAGGTGAAATTGATCAGGGTATCTATGCCGTTGGTAAAGAAAAATGTCCCTTCAGACACGCCTAAAAAAAAGTATGAGATACAAATTAACAGCGTGACTTTTACGTAGCCTCTCCGGTCCGGGTTTAACCAATAGTGAATTGCATTCATAGCGAATTATAGAATCAATTCAAAGACAAATAAATTCGTTATTGGTTGCCTGATATGACCTACCAGGGTAATATTCAAGTAAAAAAGCCTACCATTCTTTAACAATGAAATTAAATTACAGTTATTTTGATAAATCCCTGATAAGAAAAATGGGAAAAGAGACAAGGTAACAGCTGCTCCATACTGGCTAAGACCAACAAAAAATGGTAAATGTTGGAAGTACCTATCCCTATGGCCATACGCAAAAAAGGGTAACTACAAGCTTAATGAGCTGTTTAAATCATTTGGTCGAAAGAGAAATTTTGGCGGTTCATTTTTGATTTTTTTGCCACTCATTTAACGTCTGGGGTGTGGTGTTGTATTTGTTAGGGAATTTGTCAAGCACCAAATTCAATTTAATATCATGTTCCAAATATGCTTTGAGCCCGTCCAATACTGTTGTAAAACCGCCGGTGTTGTCTTTAATTGCTTGGATTAAATCGTTACCTGTTTCTTTGAAACCATAATTTTTGATGACAACATAAGTAGTATCGTCTGTCAATGCTGTAAATTCATAATCAACGGTCGTAGCTGGGTCTCCCCATGCTGTCGAAATCTTTTTGTTCTCGACAATATCCTTCACTATTACTTTTGTCGAAACGCCATACATTTCCCACTCCCAGGTTATTGTCTTGCCAACTTCCAACGGACCACTCGATTTGGTGAACCAAAAATTAGTGGTGATTTCCGGATTAATGAATGCCTGAAAAACTGTTGTAGCAGGTTTTCTGATTAGCATTTGCGTTTCAACTATTGGAATTTCCATTTCTGTCAGATTGATTTTGTTTAGTTTTTGGTTGTCTTTGTCACTATGATCACCAACGATTATCATATGAGCGGTGTGATCGTTTAGGGAACATTATTGCATATACTTTGTTGGCCGTTTGCCTTATTCAATATTCTTTAAAAAATGTACGATCTCTTCTTCTTCCCAAAATCCTATTTTTTTGTGAAATTCTCTTGATTCTTTGTTTTTAAGCCAGGTATCAGAACCTATTTGTGTACAGCCTTTTTCTTTGCACCACATTTCACCGATTCTCAAGAATTCTTTTGCTATTCCATTTTTTCTATATGCTGGTTCTATATAGATCCCTTCCAAATAGCCAGTTGGCGATTTATCTGCTCCTTCAACATAATCAGTCCTAATCGAGAAAATTGAAAATCCAACATTTTCACCATCTGCTCTTTTAGCCATCAGAATCCTGTTCTTCTCCAATTGCGTCATTTCTTTTAAAAGATTTTCAAGTTCTTCTTCTTCGAAATCAGTCCAAAGTTTCTGACTCATTTTCAATAGCTGCTCAAAATCTTCGCTTTCCAATTCATTATACCTGATTTGTTCCGTTTTATATTTGCCTGCAGCCAACTTGTTTATGTGCGTAACTTTTGTCAGCATATAGTCCCAATTTAGACAGTTATGCTTATTAAATTGTTTCAATAGAATATTTGTAAAGTAAAGGCTTTTTCTCAAAAGTGTGATTATAATGGAAGATATTTAAAGAAAATTATTAAAGGATTTAATTTGTCCAATTAGACGACCGATTAGCAAGCACTTTTTATCAAAGGTCTAGTATCTAGTAAATATCCAGGATAAAAAATCCAGGATATATTTATTTTTAAAAGACAATTCTTTTTTTAAACTATGAATAGAAAATTAATAGTGATGGGTAACGGGTTTGATCTGGCCCATGGGCTTCCCACTCGCTATACAGATTTTTTGACGCATTATTTAAACGATAGAATCCATCAGGGATGTGCCTATCCACCATTTAACAAATCAGTCTATGGTGATGGGGATGAAAATTTCAGCATTAATGACGCCTTAGGACAAAGAATACACACCACTATAAAACAGAACCAACAAAGACCTTTGTGATTATAGGAATAAGCATCGTTGAATCCATCCTTTATTGTTTTATTAAATCAGAAGACAGACAAAAAATGGTTGATTTTGAGGAAATCGCCACCATGGGCTCGAATGAAAAAGTAGCACAAGGAAAAACTTTGAAAGCCGAAACTAAAATATTCCAAAAAATCGATCCCCCCATGGAGGTAGAAATGACCCTGGATTCTATGTTGAAAAAAAACGAAAAAAAAGAAATTGTTTGGCGATGACCACTCTATCTATGCGGCGTTAAACCAGCTGCGGAAACTGAGGAATAAAATCCACCTTTACTATATCGAGGAAAACTTAGATCATGACGGGAATAATTTTAATACGAAGGAATTAAGAATGATGAAAAAGTCATTGAAAAAAATCCTTTTTTCTGATCGGTTTAGAGATGATGGTGATGTTAAGGAGGAATTATTGGATTTTCTGGGTTAGGGTGGTAGAGAACATTTGATCTTTTAACATCTAGGATTTTTTCGTTTGTGCAGAGGCTAAAGCAATTTTTGTTGGTTTTGGTGGAGTTTGTTTTGGGATTGGCTTTTTTATAGCTTTGTTGAAGGTGCGGTTGGGAGGAAGTAGATTTGCTTGAATATCGACAACTGAAGGGGGAATTTACATATGCATATTTAATGTGCTGAAAAATCAGTAATTTTACTGCCATATTCATTTTAAATTGCTATCGTATTTTGGAACTTTTTAAAAACACCTTTATATGGACGAAAACCATTGGAATTGCAACGGACAATGAACACTCATCTCAAATCGAAGAACTTCGTGTTGCTTATTTGAAATTAAGAGAGAACGCCTCAATCTTAGTAACCAGAATCTCAGCTACGATCCCCGCACTTACCCAGCATGAAATCAGTCATTTAGACTCATTATGGGATACTGCAAGCTTAATTGTAGGCGAAAATTTTCCTATTAATCCATTGGAAGGCTTCATATTGGGTAGTGCAATTTTAATCCATGACTCTGCCTTATGCTTTGAGGCGTATGAAAATGGACAAGAAGGGGTAAGGGAAACGTTACAATGGAAAGATGCCTTTGCTGATTTATGCGATTCAAATGAAAAAGCTGATAGGGAAGAATTGAAGGGTGAGGCTGATTTTATGGCTTTACGTCAACTTCATGCTCTTCAAGCAGAATCTTTGCTAGGGAAAAATTGGATTGATCCAGATACTCATCAAGAGATCTATTTGTTAGAGAATCAAGCTCTAAGAAAACATTTTGGGAGGTTAATTGGCCAAATAGCAGGAAGTCATCATTGGGACATTGAAAATTTGGTTTCTAAACTAAGCTCTCAACAAAACACTCTGCCAAATTTCCCTAGAGAATGGAGAATCGATCCCATTAAGTTAGCATGTATATTAAGGTGTGCTGATGCGGCACATATAGATAACAAAAGAGCCCCTGATTTTTTATATGCTTTAATAAAAAGAAGCGGTGTATCATTTAATCATTGGCAATCACAAAATAGGCTGGCAAAGGTAGATATTGATCAATCTGACCCCAAAAAAGAAACGCTACTATTTACTTCTACTTTTGATTTTAACGAAAATGAAGCCGAATCTTGGTTTGTTGCCTATGATGCTGCTTGTTTGGTCGACAAAGAAATTAAATCATGCAATTCCTTGCTGGAAAGTCGTAATCCGGATACCTTATTTAAAATTAAAAATGTAAAAGGGGTAGATTCTCCTGAAAACCTGTCAAAGTACATTAAATCTTCAGGCTGGCAACCTTGCTCTGCCCAAGTTCATGTAGGCAATATTGAAAAGCTTATCCACAATTTAGGTGGAGAAATGTTGTATGGAACCAGCTCAGATTTGATTGGGATCGGTATAAGGGAACTTATACAAAATGCAAGAGATGCGGTTAATGCAAGGCATTTTGTCGAGAGTAATTTTGAAGGTAGAATTAATATCAAAATCCAAAATATTGAAGGGAATTTGTGGTTAACAATAGAAGACAATGGGATAGGTATGTCAGAAAGGGTATTGACTGGCCCGCTACTCGATTTTGGAACTAGTTTCTGGACTTCAAGTCTTATCAAAAGTGAATTCCCTGGGTTAAGGTCATCTTCATTTAAGTCAATAGGAAAATTTGGAATAGGTTTTTATGCAGTTTTTATGATTGCAGATCAGGTTTTTGTAGCTTCAAAAAACTGGGATAAGGGTTTGTCAGATACTAATTTATTAAAATTCAAAAATGGTTTTTCGCTAAGACCTATAATAACCAAAGGTAAAGTTGAAGATTTCAGTTCATCAATATCCACCCAAATTAAAATCCAACTGAAACCTGGATTAATCCCTGCGGATTTAATGATGGATATAAAGACTAATAAGATGGGATCAAAAAATTTTAAAGCCCCATTTGGTAAGTATCTAGCCGCAATTTCTGCAGGTTTGGATGTCCCTATATACTTTACAATGCATAGTGAAGCAGAAGTAAAAATCCACGAAAACATTAGGAATAAGAATTTAGACAAAAAAAAGTGGTTAAATGATATATCGTTTTCAGAGTACCAACTAGAAGAAACCCTCAAAGGATATATCTCCAAAAACATAAATAGACTTAAACCTATCAAGGAGGGAAATCAGATATTTGGGCTTGCCGCAATAAGTACTATACTTCCGACGAGTCAAAATTTTTTAAGCATTTCAACTGTCGGAGGTTTGGCGCATTCAGTGCATACAAGAGATGGAGACAAGTATATAGGTTTTATAGATCATCAACCTAGATCTGCTAAAAGGGAGGGTGGTGATTTTTCGGCAAATGAATATACAATAAAACAATGGGCAGAAAACCAGCTTAATGAATTATTAGGCTTAAACCTTAATCCATTTGAAAGGTATACTGCCGCCTCTGCACTTTGTCACTTCAAAATAGATCCGACCGAATTAGCTAGTATCTTAATCTCATTTAATGGTAAAAAAGCTTTTCATACAATTGATCAAATGGCTGAACTATCTAAAACCGTGGGCATTGGATTTCTTGAATCAGGTTTTGGAGGTCATATGGAAACAAATAATATTATTTTCGATTTGCCAGACTATGCTTTGGTAATACCTTTATCCAATAATTCTTTCCTTTCTCTAAAGACCGATGGAGATATCCCCCAAAATAACAATAGTATAATCGATTGCACCTATAGAAGAATTATTAAAAAAGGAGGTATCCCGCAGCTAAGTAAAATTGAGAATGTAGCAAAAAATGCCTTTAAGCAAAACTTAAGTTTAATTGTATTAACATCCCAAGAAAATAGCTGAGAACATATTTTTGGCAGTAAAAATTATAAGAATTGATAAAGGTTTGTTAGATAGAGAACAATTATTGATCAAATCTTAGCTATACGGTTTATTTCTTGATACTACTTTAAAAGTCATGTAAAGTACTTGATTGTTCTCGGTCACTGCACATACAAGGAGATTGTTGGCATGCTTCGCAGAAAGAAGATCCTCCATCATAGCCATAAGAAGATCCACTACTCATCTGCTCGTAATATTCTTGATAATACCTATATTTTTCACTGTCTCTGTCATTTTCCTCACAGTCATTTACAAAATCAATTCCTCGTTTCATATAAATTTTATGGATTTCTTCATCAGTGGCTTCTTTGCCTTCCTCCATAAATTCCTGCTTTATATTATCTTTATGTTCATGCTCTTCATTTAAATATTCCTCCCAATAATAGATTTCACCAAAGATATAACCCCCATAAGAATCCCAACAATCACAGCTCATCTCAGAAATCAGCTTGGTGTCAATCCAGTTAAATTTACCGAAATAATAAAAAGCCCATCTTGCCCTAATAGGTAGATTATTCTTATACAAAAAATCTTTTAGGCTGCTGTATGTCTTGCAGTTTTTGCTATTGATGAACGAAAATACTGCCATATCATCTTTAAACTCAGCGTTTCTCATAATGCTTATAATTGAGGATAGAAATCCAAAACTAAACACTTAAACATATAAATTAGTATATAGAGTTACCGAATAACCCACTCATGAAATAAAATAGGATGAAGGAACATTAATTACTTCCAGTGGATTTGGGATAGAAACCTCAGACTGATCACATGGATTAAAATTGAAAGAGGAAGGTAAATTATTGTTTGAATTTGGGATTAAACCTTTAAAAAGGTAACATCAAAGAAATGAGCTAAAAATAAAAATGTTGCTTCAATAGACTCAATATCAATAATTTGGGCAAAGTTTTATTTCGTAAATTCATTAGATATTTTAAGCAGACTAGTACTAAAATTTAAAACCATTATGCATTTTATAATATTTGAGGATGAAATTACCATCTTATTAAGAAAACTTGAAAGGAGCGCTTTTAAATTAAAATCAAAATTCGACTGTGATGACTCATTAGAAGTAATAAAGGGCAAGCTTGAAATTTTCAATAGTATTTACCAGGAACTGAAATCAAAAGTTGATGCAGATATATTCAACAAGCCGGAGTTATCAAGACACGTGGGGTTTATGAATTTGTATATAAACAAAAAAGATCCCAAAAGCTGTTTAAATGATATTGTTCAGATTTGTGAGACTGACATTGAAGCATTGAGGAAAATATATTTAGATAGTGCAAGATCAAAATATGTTGATCCCGAGCTTCAAGGTAATATAAAATCCCTATTAAAATCGAATGAGTTGGACTCTGCTGTTAGAAAAGCCTTTTTGACACTTACTGAAAGGTTAAGGGCCAAATACAACATTGGCAATAATAGAGATGGGCTTGATCTGATCAACCAGATATTTGGCAAAAGTGGTTGTTCCAAATTAACAAGTTCAGAAAAGGAGTCAATGAGAAATCTATTAGCTGGCATATATGGGGTTTTCAGAAATGACTTTATGCACAGTTTGAATAACAAAAGGACAACCGAAGTCTCAACAATCTATATGGTCAATACAATATTGAATTTATTGGATGATTTTGATTGAGGAATAAGTCAATTTTTTACTTTTAAACAGACCGGTTTTTGGGCGGGTTACAAACATTTTTTAGTTATGGAAATTTCCTGGAATATTAAAAGGGTTAAACGGTATGAGCACCTATACAAATCCGGTATCGTTGAAAATGCGCACTTTCATAGAACATATGAGCTAGATCAAAACCATTACCCAGCATTATTAATTTTCTGTTCATTTCTTAAAAGTAAAATTCCGGCTCTAATTTATTGCAAAGTAAGTATTTAAGAAGTTAATTGGAAATATGGCAATGCAATAGCTGCCTTGGTCATTAGGGGATAGGAAATGGCAAAAGAATGCATGAAAAACCAAATCACTCATTGGGAAACTATATGGGTTAAATGGGAAGAATTGATTCTCTGTTTCTACTATACAGCTTACCTTTGCGTAATTTTTAGACTGAATTTGTAGCCCTAATATTTTTAAATAATGAAATGAATTTTGACGAGGATATAAAACAATATATCAAGGCTGGATTTGATTGGTTTGGAATTGATTATACACTGTCAGGCAATCTGGATAGTGATCTTTTAAATTTATTTACGGTTCAAAAGAAATTTGTTTATCCATCCCTAAGAGAAGTCCGCATTTCAAGGGAACTAACAAGAAAAATTGATAATGAGTGCAATCACCATTTGGAAATCAGACATCTAGTGAATCTCTTTAAAAATGGTAAAGACGTCAATCCCTTTCAAAGTAGGTCCCTCTTCAAGTACGAGGTTCCAGATTTGCTAGTTTACCATTGGAACATTTACTATTTTCACTTATCAACCAACAGTCCTGAGGGTAGCTACTTCAATGATAGAACAAAGCAAGTACTTTTTGTTTATTTGGATGAAAAACAGGCTTTATTTTTAGATGTTGATAAACACCCACCTCATGATGTGTTTGCTGACAAAAGATTTTTAGAAATCATAGATAAGAATTGGAATGGTGTTTTAGTCGAAGCAAAAAACGTGGTAGGACTATCGAATAACTTAAATAGATCCGAAAGATTTAGAATCAGAAAAAAAGAGATATATGAAGGAGTTTTTGAAGTTAATGGAAAATATGTCTACGCTCCTGGTTCTGGTTCCGCAACAAGTAAGCATAGTGCTGAAGTATCTGATAAATTAATTGCATTCAATCGGTGGTTAAACTCAAATACCAAGGCTATTAATTCCAATAGGCAGAGTATCGATGAATTCTTTATCAGAAAACACGGTCTGAAGGGTAAGATTGAATACGAATTAATCTTTACCCAGGATGGTCCACAAATTTGGGATCGACTATCAAATACGTGCCTTATTAAATATAGAGAGGAGATAAGAATATAAATCTACTTGAAACTTAATTTGATGATTGAAGAATTTGCAAAGCTAATACCAGACGCGTTGAAAAAGGAATCTGGCTCAGTGTTTTATTCAGGAAGAAATGCCTTTAAAGGTAAAAAGGATTTGTACATTATAGGGTTAAACCCTGGAGGTTCAAATTCCTTAAAAAGAGACGAGACAATTTCCTGGCATACAGACAAAACTTTAACAAATGACAACCCCAGTTGGTCGGAATATAAAGACGAAATTTGGACAGGCAAAATACCTGGAGTTTCTGGTCTACAGCCAAGGGTACTGCACTTATTGAATCAATTAAATCTTTCTCCTTATGAGGTGCCAGCAAGTAATCTTTGTTTTGTACGTTCTCGACGAGAGAAATACATTTCCGAAAAGCTTTTTTCATATGCTGAACTATGCTGGAAATTTCATCAAAATGTCATTGTAAAATTAGATGTTAAAATTGTCCTTTGTTTTGGAAAGACAGCGGGAAATTTTGTGAGGAAAAAAACAGGAGCCAATGAACTAGTTGATGAGTTTACAGAAAATAACAACCGAAAATGGAAAACACAGGTATTTAAAAATGATAGAGAGCAAATTGTAATAACCGCCTCACATCCAAGTATTGCGGATTGGACAAATGTTAAAACAGATCCTTCTGAATTGGTAAAAAAGTATTTTAATAAGTTAAATGCGAGAAAATAAGGAGATTTGCTAAAGGGAAAGGAATTTTCTATATTATTTGAATAGATGCTTGACTCACGAAACACCAGCAAATGGAGCATTTATTAGATTTAAAATTCATTAGCGGTCTTGTATTAGGGATAATTCCTTGGGCCTGGAAAAAATTTGAGTTAATTCGAAACAAAACAGCTATTTATAAATGGATGAAAGAACATTCCGAAGATATAGATGGAAAAAGATTTTTTAAAACTAGCAGCATATGCAACGGTGTTAATTTGACTAACTCTGAAGTGACATTGTCCTGCTACTAATCAAAGAAAATATATCGGAATGAGGCGGATGTCGAGTCATGGACTATATTTGAAAAATATAAGGAAGACTTACCTAACCCATCAATTGAAGTATGGTAATGTTGTTTATAATATCGATAGTTTTGAGGAACTGGTACCAATTGACAGTTCCAATTACTGTTCCAACTAAAACTCAAAATATGGCAACAATCAAAGGATTCATACGATCATATGGTGCTGCTGTTCGCAGAATGGAAAGGGAGCAACAGCGGGAAGCCCGCGAAGCGGCCAAGCGATTTAAAGAACAACAGAAATTACTGGAAATTCAGAATGCCAAACAGGCTGTAAAAGATTGGACAAATTATGTCAAACTGTTGCAATCCGTCCATAAAAATTGCACTGAATCCATTGATTGGGATCAAATCAAAAATACCTCAAAACCAACAAAACCAACTCATAAACGGGCCTACGAAAAACCTGCTCAAGACAAATTAGATAATTTTAAGCCTTCAATATTTGACAAAATTTTTGGCTCCACTCAGAAGAAAATAGTCAGGTTAAAGCAACAAGTGAAAGAAGCGAAAGAGCAGGACGAAAAGATATATCTGGCAAACTATAGTGACTACAAGGAAGCATGTAAAGATTGGGAGGAACTGCAAAGTATTGCGAGAGGGATCGGTGATAACGACCCCCAGGCGTATGAAAATGCTCTAAAATACTTTAATCCGTTTTCAGACATTGGGGAGTTAGGAACACAAATCTCATACACATTTGACAATAATTTCCTTGATTTGGACCTGCACGTGAATAGTGTTGACGTAATCCCTGACTATGAACTCAAACAAACTTCAACGGGAAAGTTATCAAAAAAAGCTATGCCTAAGTCCAGATTCAATGAACTTTATCAGGACCATGTTTGCAGTGCGGTACTTAGAGTAGCTAGGGAGGTATTTGCCTATCTACCCATTGAGTATGCTAGGATCAATGCCATGTCCAAATTATTGAATAGTGCGACAGGACATTTGGAGGAGAAACCTATCCTTTCGGTGATAATCCCTCCGAAAACCGTTGAAAGCTTAAATTTAGATACGATTGATCCTTCCGACAGTATGCAAAATTTCGTTCATAACATGAAATTTAGCAAGGTTAAGGGGTTTGTTGCTGTGGAAAAGGTGGGGTTGAAAAAATGAAAGATAGTCTAAAAGCCTTGTAAACTAAGCTTCCAAATAATATCCATGACTATAAAAGATCAAGACGAGTACAATTATTTATTGCGGGAAATAAGAAAAAATGCAACGGATGACTCAAGAAAAGACTCAAGGTTAAAGTTTTACAAATTACTTTTGAAATATCCCTCTACAAACAGAGATTTTCTATATAAAACCATAATAACTCCGTTAATTGAAAAATTAAAATTCGATTATTATTTTACTTTATCTTTTAAGGAAGAGTCTTATTTGTTTGAATTATTAGAAACGAAAAGACAATTAGATGGACTTAATCAACTCTATTATGAATATATCTGCTATCTGGCATGTAAATATAACAAGCACGTTGGGTTTAACATCCCTAAAATTCCATTAATTGAAGAAATCGGGATACGCAAATTTGAAGATAAATTTTGCATTGATGATTGGCGAAAAGGTTTATTTGAAGCCTTAAAAAATGGAATACTAATTTTATTAAGCCAAAATTTGATTCGAAAAAAAGATCATATTTTAATAGGTGGTAGTTTTTTAAACTTGAATAAGTATTCACCTCAGGATATAGATGCAATCTTTTTAGTAGATAGGGATTTATTTAATTGTGAATATGATAAACAGGAATATAAAAAGCCAATAAGAAATTTACTTGCACACCATGGCATAGGTGAATTAGATTTATATTTTTTGCCTAATGATTATAGCCAAATAGATTATCGATATAACGAACTCCTTGCATTGTTAGGTAATGATTCTGAAGTTAAAAATTCAAAGGAAAAAAATTCAAAACTCTATGATAATAACAAATTCACTGAGCGGATACTATTTAAAATTGGTGTATCTGAATTTTTAAAAGGGGAATGTGGATAATATAAACCAATGAAAGGATCAAAGTACAAAGATTTTAATTATGTAAAAGAGATCGCTTGGGACCTGTTCGTTAGACTAGGTAGACCCCCAAGTCAATTGGATTTTAGAAAAGCGGGGCATAGAAGTGTTCTTGTGTATCATAAACTAAGGACCATCTATGAGGCATTCGGATGGCAAATGAGAATGCCTACGGAACACTGGAAGGGCTTGGAGAATGTTAAAAAAGCACTACTTCCCTTCTACCTTGAACATAATAGAATTCCTACCGCCAAAGAGCTAATACTAATGAATTTAAGCACCATGCTTAATTACCATTCTATTTATGAAATCGCTAAAATTTTTGGAGTAGAGCACCAACAAAGACCTCCCAATTTTTGGACTGACGAGTCAAATGCAAAAAAAGAAATTGAGTCTGTACTGGATAAATTGCCTGGAGGTATTATGGATAAGGCCTTTCTGGCAACCCAAGGCATGCAAGCGGCACTTAGTCATTATCCATTAAATATAATCAATAGCTGGTTCAGTTTTGAATACAAGAGAAAGCCGAGGGGATATTGGGTATATGGCAATAACGTATTGAGTGAATTAAAGAAATTACCTATACCCCCTAATTATCTTCCGCCACATGATTACTTAGTCAAAAATGGAAAGTCTAGTATATCCTATGCCATTGGAAAACATCATGGTGGATTTCGAAAATTTGCCAGAAAGTACAAACTGCAATACGATGGGATAAAATTCATTGCTGATTGTGGCTGTATAGCCCTGAGTCACTTTGAGTTATTTGTACACAATTTTCTTTATAAACACAATATCAAACATGATAGCGACCAAGTAATATCATCCGATAGCAATGAAAAAAATTATCGCTACGATATTAAATTTGAATGGAATGACCAAAGGTATTATGTGGAACTTTGGGGGAACATGGGAAGGCAATACAAAAAAAATAAGGCATTAAAAAAGGAATTATATAAAAGAATGTCTCTCGAATTAATTGAAATTGAATATAGTATTTTTCAGAATAATAGCTATCACCAATTTGATAAGTACTTAACTGATATTTTTAATTTCGCCCTTCCAGAACAAACTAAGAAAAATCACAAAATAAAATTTGATGAACTCAATAAATGCATTATTTATACTTTCGATGACCTTAAAAATGATATTCTCCCCTTGATTAAAGAAAACGCTGGTAAAATGCCCTCCCAAAAAATTTTAAAAGATCATAAATTGGATAAAAAGGTAAACAAGTTTGGTGGGATAAATAAAGTCGCTAAAAAATTGAATTTTAAAACTAGCAGGAAACCGCCAGGTTATTGGGAAAGCCCTAAAAATATGGAAACTGAAATTCTTAAAGTTACTGGAGGAAAATATATACTTCCAATCAACACTTATCTAAGAAAAAATGGCCACTTTGGAATTCTAAGTGGGTTAAAGTATCATGGAGGACTATTGAAATTTGGTCTGGACAATGGATTTGAAATTCCTTCAAGGAACTCATCCAATCAACATTTAGTAAAATATAATGTGAAGATAAAAGATGGAAAATGGGCAGATATTGGTTATGTGCTAACACAGGCAAAAGCATTAAAATCAAAATTAGGAAGGAGGCCAAAACAAAAGGACTATCAACAAAATGGTATGGGAGGAATGTTTACTTACTTTACAATGCATACCGTCCATAAAAAGCTTGATTGGCCGATTAGACGTCTTCCTAATAAATGATCAAAATTGGGGAATTGATATTTCCAATTCCTGTTTTCATTAGTGGCTGAATATTATCGCCACCAATGTCAATTTTGCGGGTAAGATCGCCATGCTCCTACGCTGTAGCTTTCTCCGACGGCCGAAGCCTTTGGCGAAGGACCCGGCGTAAGCATTAGGCGTCACTGTGAAGGAGTTGTTTGGTTTTGGTTGAAGGATAAGACAATTTTCAATTTTTGAATAGACAGAGTTTTAACAATAACTTACGCAGTTTATCTAGAAAGTATATTTTGACATCGGCCCATTAATCTTGTTATTTTTTGTTTTGAATAGAATCAATGACCTTCTTCACTTTTTTATACTTAGATTCAGGCCAAAGGACATTTTGCCAAACTACTGGTTCAGCAGACCCCTCGGCAAATGTTATGTTACCCCATATTGTTCCTGATGGAAAAAATCTTGTAACATTCTCTACTTTCATTTTGGGACGATTACCATATTTTATCCCAAGAATTGATTTATTAATAAATACTTCTTCTTTTGAAATTCCATACCTTGTAGTGAAAAAGCCCATTGGGTTGGTCAAGAAGGATGGTGAGGTGCTAAATAAATTTAAGTTATTACTTGCATTTCTATTCTTCATTGAATGAGGTGGGAAGTCAATCCGACTAAATGAATTCCCTCCTCTTACAAATCTTAAATGATAGGTGCTTCCCGGACCTATATCTCCGAAAATACCGCAAGGGCCATCAGTTTTACCCATAGCAAATTGCCAAGCACATTCAAGACCGTTAAGCCATCCACCATAGTTGGCACTCCAATGATTTTCATACCTATTACCAAATAGTGCAGACTTAATAGTAGGGTTAAATCCGTCATGTTTGGACTCCTCAAATTTGATTAGTGATGCAAATTCTTCGATTGTTGGCAGACGCCAATCATTGTAGCCCAATATGTCAATTTCTTGCGACCCAAAAATGTATCCGCTATAAATTTCATCCTTTATTACATACTCATTGATAATTTCATCACGAATCCTTTTGCCAATATTATTATAGTGAAACCATAGTTCTCCATGTCGTTCCCGAGCCTTACCAAATTTGTGTGATGCTTCATTCCATGATATACTTGAAACGTTACCTTCAGTGGATTCTAATTCTCCCAAAGCATTCTTTCCGTAAGACAGCTTTGTCCACATTAACCCCGTCTCTTTATCGGATAATGTTCCATCACGATTATCAATAATTGGATTATCCATTTTCAAATGTAATTTGCCTAATTTCTAGCTTCGCGCTAACAACCTAAATAAGCTAAAGGAGCATATTAACCAATTTTAATTGGATTTACAATATTGGCTAAGGAAACTGTATTTTTGTGCTAAGATAAATACAGATGTAAAACTTAAGCAATTACACCCCTTATATGATCCTTTGTTGACCCATTATAAAGCTCGCCAACTTTTCTCATTACCTTTTTTTGTCTTGAAAGCTTAACCTTACAAACCATCAAAGCCCTTTTCTTTGCGTAATTTAAGTGTTTATTCCCTTTTAGCCTAACACTAAGATGTTTAAACAATATTTCATAATTCACGTAAATAGCTAACAGGTAAGTAAATGGAATAAATGCTATCGACAATATCATTGGCAACAAAAATGATTTAAGCGTTGAGAAACGAGCAAAGTCGCTGAACTCATTAACAATATCTCGAATTGAAAAGATTGAAAAGGTAATTCCAATAATGGCCAATAGCCAATCTAAAATACTCTTGACGATCTTGTGTTTATCATCAATTCCTGCAACTGCTTGAAGAATTGCCAGAAAAACCAAAATTGGCACTAAGATCAATTCAAAAGTTAAACTAAAGTCATGAAAATTCACTACAAACTCCAATACCAAAACTAATTTTAGATTGTCCAATAGGATGTTCTTGAAAAAGTCATTTTCTCCGTCTGCCTTGGTCACATCCATAAGAATAATAAACGCCGAGCCGACAAACCAGAAAATTGTATCTTTAAGCATTGATCCATTCCAGAAATCACTTATTTCCAAAAGATATACGATACCCGTGGAATATAACAATGCGATTAGAATCGTGGTGATTATTGTAAGCCGAAAGAAAGCTTTAATTACTGCTACGCTTGCTTTCCTTACTGCCCGGTTTAACTGAAATCCAAGTATAAAAATCACCAGCCAAATGAATGTTGCAAGCTCTCTATTACTAAAGATTTGTTGAAGCTTATCCATGAAGATGATTATCGAATCCAATCTCAATTATGTTAAATGCAAGCCTAAAATTTTAATTAGAAGACCATTTTTATTATTTAAACTTTTCCAAATAAGAATCCCACCATAAAAACAATTTTTCTCCAATCTCCAGACAGTAAAAACTATCCAATAATTCAATCATTAACAGGTGTTAATAATCCTAATATATCGTCTTAAAAATCGGTTGTGCTTCTAGGGAATTCAGCATTTTCTCATAACTATAATCACCTTCGATTAGTTGAGAAAAATAATTTGAAGGTTCAATTCCAATCAATTTGAAAGATGGTTTTTCATTCCAGTCTATTGCAAATCGCAGGTATATTATCCCATGATCCTGAAATCTTTCTTGGCTATGGGAATAATCAAATCTCATTCCCAGAGGATAGGACGTTCTGTGACTATTAATTACCGAAGGATCAAAATCACGTTTTCTCTTATATACATTGGTCAGATAATTAATAATATGTGATATACTAATTTTACCTATATTTTCTTCAGGTACTATTTGATTATTCCCATTTAAACCTGTCTTGTTTGCATGAAATTTCCTAACATGATTAATTATATAACCATTATCCGTTTCAAGGTAGATGGCAAATGAACTTGAATCCAATATTTCATACTTCCAATTAGGCAATATCTTCTTTTTTTCCAAAGTAGTTTGAACGGAATCGAGTAAATACCGGTTTAAAAGGATTTCCAGCGATCTCGAGCTATTTTCAGCTATCCTAGTAGAAATATGAATATTTTTGTATGTTAGAAATAACAAAACTAAACCCCCAGCAATACCGATTGTCTCAATTGTTGGTTTATATTTACTAAAAAATTCATTCATCTTTGTGTCTTATAAACATTAAATAAAGTTAAGAACATTTTCAAGTAATCTGATATTACACCCTCGATCATTTTGTTTAATCAATTGACTTTGTCGCTTGAGAAACTTGCCTCAACGTTAGGAAAATGTTAAATTCGTCAGGAGTAAATTAGACTAGCAGCCATTTTGAAGGTCCATCCAATGGAGTTGTTTGATTTTGAGTAGGAATAAGACAATTTTTTACTTTTAAACAGTCCTGGTTTTTGGATGGGTTGCAACAGTTATGCCCATAAAAGTAGTATAACACATTAAAATCATTCATAAATGTTCGCAAACACTTAAGGGTAAAAAGCGTAATTATATAGTATATTAAGTTTAATACTCTTAAGACTATCTTGTGGATGAAGTAAACAAATTTTATTCGGTTTATAAGTTGAAAGCAGATAAGCAGGAGTTTCAAATTCGAGACTTGGGTGATGAAATGTATCGCACATCAACCGTGGCGTTTTCAGATGGAAACGGAAGATTTAGCGGCGGAGACCCCATTCATACTCCAACTACAGCAAAGGACTACGATAAGTTATTTGTTAAAGAGTTATTAGCAATTGATACTCCATACAAAATAGAGGAGTTTTTATCATTTCATTACGGAGAATATCATAAGAGATCAGCAACAGACCCCAAACTTTTCCTTAAACATATGAGGTTTGTAGTTTTAGTTGACATAAAGAGAATAAAAAAAGAAGCATATGTAGCATTGATGACAAAATGGATTGAAAAACAAGAGGAGATACTAGCAAGGGAATCCTCCAGACAGGAAGGAAATTCAGAAGGATTTACAAAGGAAGACATACTTGTGATAAATCAAAAACTGGATGAACTTCTTAAGCGTTTTGCAAAACTCGAAGTCGGGCAACAAATTACTTATGATGATCTCGCAGAAGAAATAAAGGAACTGAAGGAACTAAGCAGGAAATTAAGCAAGAAAAATTGGTTTGAAATTCTCCAAGGAAAACTGGTTACCATTGGATTAGGAAAGCTATCTGATGAAGTGATAAAACTCCTAGAATCAACTTTTGAAAATAAAAATTTACTTCCATAATTGGGACTTACACATAGCATGGTACCTTGGTTGATTTAGAACTTGCAAATCGGCCGGATACTTTTTAAATTTTCTCAATTAATTAAGGCATGGTTGGAGAGGATGCTTGGGAAGAAGTAATTAAAAAATTGTATGGTATGAGAAGTTGCTGGAAGGTGAGACAATCTCCCATCAGGAGATTGAAAAGCGGCCAAGCCGAGCCACGGCAAGAACAATTTATATTGATTTTGGTGAAGATTTGAATGTGGGTGATAAATCATAGGATTAAAGTAACTGGATCAAGAGTAAAACCCAAAAGTGCGACAGTAGATTTTTGGAATAAATGGGGAAAAGAAAAGGACAAAAACTCTATTAAGGAATCAATTGAGGTATTCAAAAAAAAGACAAAATAGTGAAGCAAGGTCAGAAAATACTAAGTGGGCCAAGTCAGCTAATAAGAGGCAAGGAGTTTCAACGAATTGTCCAAAACGATTATAGTCAAAATTCGAAAGATGGTGTGGTAGGCATTGAAGAATATGTCTCTTTTAAGAACATGTCGGGAATAAAACAGAAAAGTGGTAGAATAGATATTATTATTCACCAAGCAGCGGGAGATGATTATGTAATGATCATGGAAATTAAAGCAACTGATTGGGATAAAATAAACCCGAAAAACATTAAACATCATCTTTGCCGACATAGTAAACAATTATACAATTATATAGACAAGTTCATGGAGGTTGATGATAAAACTGTAGGACTTGCAATGTTGTATCCTGAACCTCCAAAAAAGGAAGGATTGAGAGAATTTATTGAAAAATGTGCTATGGAGGAGTACAGTTTTCCTGTTTATTGGTATAGTGAAGTGAAAACAGATTAGTTATTGATGTTCAGATTTTTTTACCTTCCTAAGCGTTATAAAATAATGAGAGTGCCAATCTAATAAGACACTGGAGATCACTAAATCTCAAGGGTTTAATGGAATTATCTCGATAATTGAAATGAATCTAAGGGGGATCAAAAAATTGCGCAAAAAGTGAACGCCAGATTAAAGGGTTCATACTCAAATCAAAAATAGCTCATTTGAGTGTTGTCATTGCTTATAACAGCTACTAGCTTCCAAACCATGAAATTCGCCGAGGCATTCAAGATCGTTTTAAGGATGGGCAATTTCCGAATCAGGAAATTGCAAAGTGCTCCGGCCGTGGTCTGGTAATGCTAATTTATATTTGTATTGCCAGGACATGAATGTGGGCAGGGTGAGAAAAAGCATATCCCAGGTGGAACTTATCAACAAAACCGGCTTAGATCGTAGGACAGTGCAGAATTATGAACTAGCAAAACGCACTCCAGCATAGAAAAATATGGGGAATAAGGACTTGTTTTGTTGGGGACTTTTAGCCCAACTTTGCGTCGATTTCTTGGATTTGGAATATTACAAAGGGAAAAATAGAAGATTGGCGTAACTAAGAGTTTAGTTTACACCTTCGTTCTAATTCCTATTGACAATTTTTAATCAATAATAGCTTTTCCAACAACCTTCGTACCCTCGGCCACACCTCTAATTACTTCCTTACCGATTTCACCAGTTGCTTTTCCAACTTTTAATCCGAGTTGTGCCGATTTAAAAATAACTTTTGCCGGTTCAGATATAAATCTTCCAAACCCTTGGAACAGATCAAAAATATCATCAGTAGCCATAATAAATTATTTAGAAATTAAAAGATTTAGTCTATAGTTATAAATTTCATTTCAGGATAATTGTTATTAAATTTATAAGGACTTTTCGTCATCTAAGGGTAAAATAAAGCAAGCTTACTTTTATGCTACCATTGCCCCCCAGTGTTTTTTTTAACAACACCTTCTCTTAAATCATGCATAGCTGCTTGGTAATTATTAATAGGTGTGCCATTAAACTTTGCACCGGTGACAACGCCATTTGGAGCGTGAACGGACAAAATATCACCATTTGGAAATATCTTTATGTAATTTGCGGAACCATAGCTCTGCCCTTGAGAGCCATATCCAGGATGTGAGTTATTCATAAGGCTAATGATTTAATGTTATAGTTATTTTTACGAAAAAAGATTATTTAAAGTTTGGCAAAATACGACATAGTATCTCTATTCAAGTCAGCGCAAACATTACAGGTAAAATCTGAATACTTTGCAGGCCAGATAAAAATGTCGATGGACAATCTCAATTAAAGAGATTGGAATATTCGATCTAAATTTAGAGTATAAACAATCGGAACCAACATTATATGAAATCCATATCAAAGGACCTTCCTGAAGTATTTTTCCCCTTAGTTGATAAATCAACTAAAATATTCTTGGTATCACCATTTCTATCGTTAAATATCGCAAATAAACTTCTTGATAGAATTACAAACAAAAATGTCAAACTGCTGACAAGATTTAATTTAACCGATTTTTATAATGGTGCATCAGATTTAACTGCTATTGAAAAACTTTACGAAGCAGGAGTAAAAATCAAAGGAATTTCAAAACTCCACGCTAAAACGTACATCTTCGACTCCAAAAAAATTATCTCTACATCAGCGAATCTTACCAATGGAGGCTTTTATGGAAATTTGGAACATGGGATTTTGTACAATAACCCCGATGCTGTAGCTACTACTCTTGCACATTTTCAGGAACTATGGAACCATGGAAATTTGTATTCCACTAAAAAAGCAAATGACTGGCGGAAAGAATTAAGTCAGGCTTCTAGCAACCCAAAAGAACATCCGCCATTGGGGGATTATGGAGGAGTATTTAAGTCAGAAATAGTTGATCACCAAACATTTGTTAAATGGCTAGGAACAGGGCACGATAGGGCCTCATTACAAACTGAAATTTTTGATATAATTGAGGACTCGGGGTGTAATTATGCGGTTTGTTTTTCACATCACCCAAAACGATACAATGATCATGACCAAATATTTATTTCAATGATGACCGATACTTTAGATTATGCCATATACGGAAGAGCTAAAGCTTATGCTCATGACCCTGCAAGGGATATCGCTTCCGATAATGAAAGAACAGAAATCGGCTGGAAAAAGGACTGGCCATATTACATTAGAATTCACGATATAGAATTTTTACAGGGCAATTTGATCAATTGTCCAATGCTCTACAGAGATGTCGTGAACAAGCTTGATTATGATTCATTTCAATCGACACAGAAAAGACACCTTGAAGGAGAATCTGAAATCAATACAAAGAGATCTTTACGTCAAAAACAAGATGTCAGGTTAACCCCTTTAGGTGCATTGCTATTGAATAAAGTATTTGAAAAATCAATTAAGAAAATTGGGCTAATTGATAAAAAGCGGATTGACCGCCTTTATAACGGAAATACAGCTATTGGCCTATAAAGGCCTGTAAACCCGTCCACTTCCTAGCCATCAACTTTGTTTCACTTAAAAACAACTAAACTGAAGAAAGCACTAAAAGGAAAGGAAATAGCCATTTAGAGTACAAAATCACAGCTGCATTTAGTGAAATATTTCTTAATAAATACAATATGGATGGGATAATTTACCCAAGTGTCAGAGCAGAGTATAAAACTCATAATATTGCTCTCAAGCCGGAATCCGTAAAAAAAATTGAGCTTATAAAGGCTGGGATGTTTGACCTTATAAGCGATAAGGAGAAAGTTTTCATTGATAACGTTGCTTACGCCCTTGATCTTGGTGAAAATAAGGACAATTTCCAGTGGACTTATGTAGATCGAACCCATGAAAAGGAAATTCAAAAAATATTAAGAGAATAAAACCAGGGCTAGCCAAGTCACTGCTGGCAATATAACGCCTTAAATTAACTATTTTGACATAAGTCTTTTATTCCTTTTTTTAATAGTAAAGATACTATTGGAATTGCAACACTGATGACAATGCCAAGGTCAGTTATCAAAACTGTAATTAAATAAACAATTAAATTTCTTATATCCCCACTTAAGATTTCATCTAAATTACTTTTCGGAGTTTTATTTTCCAGATCGCATAAAATTCCCCTTATTTTTGCTAAAACACTTTCATAATATTTTTTGCCAGAATCATAAAAGTCAAAAGAAAAACGATTTTCAGTTGTTAAATTCTCATCTGATATACTCATGCCCAGCTGATAAAGCCAAAAGTTTGCATCAAACGATTCATCTTGAATGATCTTAATTTGCTCTTCACTAACTTGAATATTCATCATTTTCTATTTTTTTTAAAATTTTTTGATAATCATAATCGGCATAGAATGTTGAACTTTTGGTTCCCGTTAATCCAGAAAATTTTGAGCCATCTTTGTCGGAATATAAAGTTGAAGCACTTTCCATTCTATGAAAACTAAGTTGGCCAATTCGAATTCCGGGGTATAAAGGCAAAGGTAGCCTACCTAAATTATTAAGTTCAAATGTTAATTTACCTTGAAATCCTGGGTCAACGAAACCTGCAGTAGAGTGGATTTGTAATCCAACCCTACCCCAAGTACTTCTGCCTTCTAACCTTGCTGATAAATATTCCGGAATAATAATATATTCTAAGGTAGATGCGAGAGTAAAATCACCTGGATGCAATATAAATGGTTCCATTGGCTTAACATGTACTACTTCGGAATATTCTTCTATCTGCGTTCGGATTTCAGTTAAACTTTTATTTAGTTCAAAATGCGTTTGTCTCTTAATTTTAAGATATCGAAACTCTGTTCCCAGTCTTATGTCAATTGACGAACTACCCAGTTGTTTTTTTGCATTTAAAATGGGTGATATCTTTAAATTACCAATTAATAACTCTTTTGCTATTTGTTTATCAGATAATACCATTTAATTTTCTATTAAATCAATAAGTTTAGAAGTTTCAATTGAAACTAATATTCTATCATCAAGTAGTTCTATCTTATTAGCATATGTTTGAACATTTTCCAAAATAGAACGGTGTGATTTATCAAAAAACAACTCTAACCCCAAAGGAATTATTTCTTGTATTTTGTATACCCAACCAGCATTTATTATTTCCCACATATCTGTATGCCTTTCCGTTAATGATTCTTTAATTGAATTAAATTCTTCTTTCCCTAGATTAGGATCATCCAATCTTTCAAGAAACTTGTCATCTTTATCATGTGAACGAAGACTACCTATGGGAATCATTTTATGTAAATCTTCGACCAACTTAAAAACTGACCCAACATTTCGAGATATGTTCTCCTTTATAATTAGTTTTTTTTTAATATTTATTTGAAATACCATTAAATCTTTAATTGAAGGCTCGCGCTCTAATGTTTTGGTTTTATTTTTTAAATTTTGATTAATTACTTTAGACATAGCATAAATGAATGAATGAATAGTATCATTGTCTCCATTAGGGGTCTTTGCCTTAATTTCCAGATTATTTTTATCCAAATAAGAAAACAAAAACGCCAAACGCATTGCAAAAGGTGGATGAGATTTATTAGATACCCCAAATCCTGTAATTAGTGATTCAAGAAGAGCAAAGGTTGTCAAAGATAAAAAATATGCAGGTCCAATAATTTGAATAGCTTTTACATCACAATAAATTTCCTCCGCCCAATTCTGTAATTTTTCCTTTTCACTTTCACTAAGACCTGTTGGAAACAAATCCTTATCATTTTTAATAGCATCGATTTCATCAGAATTTATGTGTCCTAACTCATGAACTAGGATTGTCCAATTCAATGGATTAGAATATTCTAATTTTGGAATAATAACAGAAGGTCTTTCCTTGGAAAAAGGTGAAATATCGCGCTCAAAAAAGGATGCAGTTATTCTCTCAAATCTTTTCTCAAGGTTTGTTTCAATAAAAGTATAATCATCAGAAAGAATAATACTCAAATCATATTTTTTATCTGAGTTGAAATATTGATGATAAAGCTGCTCAGTGAATGTATACGTCTCAATCTTTAACCAATCAGTGCTTAAAAAATTTAACTCTTTATGTAATTCTTTAATGGAAATGTAACACTGGGAAAGATTCTGTTGAAGTGCAAATTTTTCATCTGTCGTACTATCTGAATCAATGTAATTTATATCTTTTATTAACTCTTCAATATTAAATAAAATATTGGACAAAGATTTTTCAAATATTTGTATAACAGCCTTATTACTGTTATTATCTTTTTTTGAACTATTTTTCGTAATGTAGCTTTTTAATCTAATTATCTTTTCAATTAAATCTAAGGCTATATATTTGAATGTCAACTTATCCATTTTTCAATTCTTGAATTGTCTCCCAAATTGGAATTGATATTCTTACCAAAACAGATTGAATTTTTTCAATTTCGTCAAAATTATTACTATCTAAATCCATAACATTGGATAGAATTTGCTCAAATTCTTCTTTAGGAAAATTAAAGTTTACTAAATTTTTATGAAAAACTTCTAAAGATTCTCTTTCAATAAAAACACCTTTATTATACAATGCATTTGAAAACTCGTCAGTATTTGACTCAATTGTAAAATTGAATATATTGATAATTTGTTTTTTTAGCTTAGTTGAAAACTCTTCTCCCTTTTTTACTCGCCTCAATTGAAGTACAGTTCTGTCAATCGTATTGACAAGATTATGAATCGTAATCTTTTGCTCAACAATATTCATTCTTTAATGATTTAAGAATTTATAAATAGAATAATAATTATTTTGAGAATCTGTATATATGCATCTTTGTTCCAATAAATCTTGTAATCGAGGATATAGATTAGCATTTTCTGCTAATAATTTTGCTTTGTAAAGAGCATCAAAGTCTGTTGATAATTTTTCATTTATGAAATTTAAAATTTTGTCCGATTCAACACATTTCTTTGACAAAAAAGAAACTTTATTTTCTTCCCTAATAATCTTTATGCTATAGTTATTATTAATAAAGAAATCTTGAATGTTACCATCATTATCACTGGAATATTCAATTTGAAGGTATTCAATTAGACCAAGTAGTAAATCATCAATTTGAAAGGGTTCCATTCTAAAAACCACATCAAATTTTTCTTTGACATTACTAATCCTTTCAAACAATGGCCCTAAAAAACGCGTGAAATAGTGGTCAAATACAACCTCTGTAAAATCGAAAAGATATATTGCCTCCTTAGGGTCATTTAGAATATGATTTTCAAGATAATTGGATGCAAGATCAATATCTATTGAGTATCCAAATCTAGAATCTAAAATATCACCTACAACATCAACTTTAACTAATTTCATAAAACAAATTTTGGAATAAAAACAACAATTTGCGTTCCAGGAAACCAATTGATTTCTTTTTCTATTTTATTGAGAAGATGATATTTATCCGTTCTAATTGATAAAAACCCTCTTCTTTTTTTTACAAATTTTTGTATCACTGTAAATCCACGGCCCGCATTATTTCCAGTATTATTTTTACTGGACTCTCCATCAATTAGTGCTTGTTTAATCAACTCCAAACTAGTTTTAGAAGAGTATTTTTCAGAGGACTTCATACTATTTGAAATCCCAATGCCTATGTCATAGTAAGCAATTTCTACACCATCATCTCTTGCATGAATTGCACCTATTCCCCATGACTTACTATGATCATAAATGTTTTTAATTATTTCAAATATGGTTTTTGAAAAACCATGAAAATTTTCATCAATATCATTGGTGATTGAAAAAAAATCTAAATCAATTAATCTATAATAATAATCTGAAAATTGGTTTCTAATATTGTACACATATGATTCAAATGATTCTCTTTCACCCATCACAATTGTAGATGCTGGCATAATTAAACCTTTGCTATTATCGCCCGATTTTCTTTTACCTAATTGACGCTGAACAAACTTATCTTCTGTTTCAATCAGTTCTTTATTAATCAGCAAATCAATACCATTTACTCTAAATAAATTTCCCTTGGAAATCATTTGTTGAAGAAATCCAAAATTCATGATAAACTTCAACACATATTCCCGAAGATTTATTATTTGGCAATCAAATGTCAAATTATATCTAACCACCGCATTATTATATAAATATCCAGAAAGGCAAATTAAATACAGCAAACCAGATAATGTAATTGTCGAGGTGATTTGGAAATTAATAATCAAGTGATCGATTGGAGTATCACTTAAATCTATATGGTATATGGTTTTGTGGTCGACCTTTTTTGGTAGATTCAGTATTGCAGTGTTGTCACTAATTATTAAATAATCCATATTTATTCCCCCAAATTTTTTCCATGGATTCTATAAAATATAAAATAGTACTTTTGAACTCATTTTCTTAACCTTAGTGATTTTCATATTGATTTGGATTTGGAGGTGGTGTATCCTTAACTTCCACACTTTTACCATCCTTATATTTAGAGAGCTTGGTCTTTATTTGGATTGGTTTCCAAAAATCCTCGTCTATAAGAATATTGATTTTTATCATAACTACTATTTGGCGTTAATATTTGCCAGCTTAAATCGTAACAGGAGGAGCCACACATCTCATTAACAAAACTTTGCTCACTCTAATCCAATATAAGAATAATTCTTTATGGAATCAATCACATCGCTTCTGGTCGATACAAATACTCCTGAGCCTTCACATTGTTTTTACCTAAGATTGCTTTGGGTTAGTGGTTAATTGCCTAGGTGGTTAGATTACTATAGGGGAAAAAACTTGTTTTCAATCCTCCTAGAAATAACCCCTCCCCCACTCCCATAGTTCAAATTGATCTGTCGGCCGATGGAATTTATTACCAAATATGTTTTGTACATCGGTTATGAATATTAATCTCAGTAAACAACCCGTGCCGAAAAATACCAAAGGTTGGGTATTGTAGGTTTTAAGCTGGTTTAAGATATTGACGGGTTATCGTCTCGATCAATATTTGTAATGTTCAAAATAATTAACTTTATATCTAAGGGTGGAAGAACTAGAAATACAAATTAAAAAGCTTGAAATTCAGGAGAGAAAGCTCCTCTAAAACAGAAGCGATTAAAATACAGGTTAAAGCTATAATTAATAGAAATTTGACTTAACTAAAATGCAAATTTGATCTTTAAAACTATCAACGATTATTATCAATATAATATGAAACTTAATGGAAAAGAATTTGGATATACTTTATGACCACTATAAGGATACATATAGTGTGATAAAAGCTAAATCAAGAGTCCGAGACAAATTTTTCGTTTTTCTATTGGCACTACTTTTTATTGTCTTTCTTATTCTGACGTCTCCATCAATATATTCTCAATTAATCGGAACTTTATCGAAAAAATATTTAGAACTCAATACAACAAACAGTCACTTTGCATTTATAGATGTATTTATACTATTCCTAATTCTAGTTTGCTCCGTCAAATATTTTCAAACCATAATATATTTGGATAGAGGATACATTTATATAAAAAGTTGTGAAACCAAATTAAATCAACTCATAGGCGAATTTGATATTAACAGAGAGGGTAAGTCGTATCTCCAAAATTACCCCAAATTCTTAAATAGTTCATATATCGTCTTTTCATATTTAGTGCCTTTCATACTAATCTTCGTTACTATTTTGTACACTATTAGAATATATCAATCATTATTTTCTAATACTTCAACTAAAATATTTTCAATCATTATTGTGATCATGATTGTCTCCTATACAATTTTGTACTTGCAATGGATAATATTTAAAAGATAACGGTTTTTCAAATGAAGGATATATATTTTGAAATAAAGAAAATTAGAAACGGCTTTGGGGCACATCTAAACTTATCTAATTCCGCTCTTAATGAAATACCTCCTGAAGTTTTCGATCTTACTCACCTAACTACACTTAATCTAGGAAACGAAATTGACAGTTATGCCAAAAGGAATTCAATTACCAAAATACCTAATGAAATTGAAAAGCTGAAAAATTTACAAAGACTTATAATATCCCATAACAAAATCAAGTATATATCCCCAAAAATAAGCAGCCTTTCCAACCTTGAAGAACTTTACATCGCAAATAATAATATCACCGAATTTCCAAAATCGCTATGCGAGCTAAAAAAGCTAAAATATTTATCCTTTCAACAAAACGAATTCTCATTCATACCCTCCGATATTATTAAATTAAGTGAACTACTTTATTTTGACTTTTCAAACAATAAAGTGAACGAGCTTCCAGTAAAACTTTTTCTGCTCCAAAATATTATATCAATTAATGCCAGTAATAATAAAATTCAAAAGATCCCTCAAGACATAATACATGCAAAATCCCTGTCTTCCTTTAATATTGTCGGAAATCCAATAACTAATCCTCCTCCAGAAATTTGTAACGCAAGTAACAATATTGCAAGTATTCAAAACTATTTTCACGAATTAGCTGGTGAAGGTGATTTGCTTTACGAAATAAAACTGATTTTAATTGGAGAAGAAAGAGCTGGAAAGTCCTCTCTAGCAGAGGCTTTATCGGACCCAAAATATGTTTTTAAAGATAAAAAAAGTACTGAAGGAATAGATATCATAAATTGGGTAATACCTAAAAAGGAATTAAACTTAGACAAGGACTTCAAGGTCAATATTTGGGATTTTGGTGGACAGGAAATTTATCATGCAACTCATCAATTATTCTTTACAAACCGATCTTTATATTTTCTGGTTACTGAAGCAAGAAAGGATTTAAGACAAGATGATTTTTTTTACTGGTTAAATCTGATTGAATCTCTAAGTGATAAAAGTCCTACAATAATTATATTGACTAAGTGCGACCAACCATATACGGATTTGGCTATAAATGAATTCAAAGAATATTTTGAGAATATTGTGGGCTACAACAAAGTTAGTTGTAAGTCGAATTACTCTAAGACATTAACTAAATTAAAAGTCAAAACACAAAAGATAATTTTGAATTCATATCATTTTCCAGACATTGGAATACCGTTACCGGGAATTTGGATAGAAATACGAAATGAAATCGAAAAAATAAAAAATGAAGGAGTTAATCATATTACTTATAATGACTATTTGAATATTGCCTCCGACTTTGGAATGGGTACGGAAAGAGCAAAATATCTAAGTGAGTTTTTTCACAGACTGGGTGTATTTCTACACTTTGATTCGAACATTTATCTTTTAAATATCGTCTTTTTAAACTTTGAATGGGTCACTAATGCGGTTTACAAAATACTTGATGATCAAATAATAACAAACAATAAAGGTTCCTTTTCAATAAAGGATATAACCCGATTGTGGTCACTTCCTAGTTATAGTGATCAAAAAGGAGAATTAATTGAATTAATGATAAACTTTGAGTTATGTTATAAAGTTGATAAATCTAATTTTATTGCCCCGCAACTTCTCCCTAGTGACAAGCCTCAAACCTTAGAAGCCTTTTTGGATGAAAAAAAAACATATAATTATGAACTGCATTTCAAATTTTTGCCTAAAGGGGTTCTTCCGAAACTAATAGTCAAATTGCACGAATACATTTACGGAGATATTCTTTGGAAATATGGTGTTGTTTTAAAAGTCAACAATTCTTTTGTTCTTATTCAAGAAAAGTATTTAACAAGCCCAAAAAAGATAATTATTAAATTTTTAAATGAAGTAAATAGTCATTTTTTATTTAAAGTTCTTGAGTCAATTGAGAAAATAATTAATGAATTCAAAAAACTAGAAATTACCAAACATATTACGTGTTATTGCAAAGACTGTAATTTGCTTGAGACCCCAATGCTTTTCAATATAGACCATCTATACAAAAGACTTGAAAGGAATAAATTTACAATAGAATGTGATATGAGTTTGGATAATATCAATATATTGGATTTGTTTGATACTTATGGGTTAAGAAAGTCTTCACGTAACAATATTAATTTAATTAGAAACTCAATTTTTGTTAGTTATTCTCATAATGACAAAAAATGGCTGGAGCGATTAAAAGTTCATATTAAAGCTCTTGAAAATGAAGGCACCAATGTTAGATTTTGGTCGGATGAAAAAATAAAATCCGGTATGAACTGGAAAAATGAAATTGAACTATCACTGAAAAGTGCCAAAATCGCAATATTGCTTATTACTGCTGATTTTTTTGCCTCAGACTTTATTCAAAAAGAAGAAATTCCAACAATATTGAAGTCAGCTAAAGAAGACGGCTTAATTATTCTACCTGTAATTATTAATTATTGTAGGTATGAGAAAAATCCCTTCCTAAGTTCTGTACAAGCTTTTAACAGTCCATCGAAACCATTAGCAACATTAGAACCTTATGAAATTGAAAATATTTATAACAAATTAATCTATAGAATAGAGGAACTACTTTAATATCCACTTACATTATTCCAATGCAATTAATCAGGCATTTGATCTCCTACCATTAACCGACACGGGCAAAAGTGGAAAAATCCGGCTCTTTAAACAGTCAAAAGAGAAAATATTGAAAATCCCAGAACATGAAAGCCATGATCAAGGAATTTTTAGAATCAAAGAAAATAGACAAAGCGTCAGGTCCCTCTGATTGGCATTTCAAGCAGGTTGATAAAATTGTAGCTGCCTACAATGTAAATCAAATTTGTCATGCAATAATGGATAGCTACGCGCCACATGTCCATGACCCGCATCAAGTGGCCAACTTATTTAACATGATCATTTGGCACAGCACTGAGTACGATTTAGAAGTCTCAAGATATTTCAAGAATTGGGACCTCTCAGGAAATGAAAAACTCGTTGGTGTGTGTATTTCCAAAGAACTTGAATGGTTTCCTTTCCGTACTGCAAGCGGGACATTGAAAGGAGTAAAATCGATAAAAAATCAGTATCCTCAGTTTATTGAGGATTGCAATTATTGGGAGAAATTAGCCGCCAAGGAAATTAAGAATTAAATGGTCCCTCTCTTAAAAATCTCCATTCCAACTAATTACTCTTCCTCAGTCCTGCATTCAAGAACGGGCTGGTTTATATTTTTTAGGAAATTTGACCGATTTTTTTTAGGTTGGTTAAAATTTTAAAAGCTAGTCTCGCATCATACAAAATCTATTATTTTCATTGATTAAAGTATATAAATAGATGATTGAGGATACATTTAATTCAGAGTTGTTGACAGCAATTGCAGCCATAGCTACAATATTGGGAGCCATTGCAGCCTGGGTGGGCCTGAAAAAAAGAGGGAAGAAAAAAACCAATGGTGGGAAAAATACATCCGTAAAAACCGGGAATATCCAAGGTCACGTGACCATCGTGACCGGAGACCAAAATACTATCCAACAATCCGCATATAATCCGGAAAAAGAGTCCAAAAGGACGGAATGGAAAATTTACGAAGCTGCATTTCTTTGGCATGGGATTGAACCTCCAGGAGTTCACGCACATTTTGAAAAAATGACAAGAGAAATTGAAGAGACGAAGGAGATGCTGCATGAGGCAGTCAATAATGGGCAATTAAAAATCGTACGTGAAGATGTTTTTCAAAATGGCATTACTCGATATGTCAGTCGTGAAGATTTGAAAAAGTTTGCCAAGTCGATAAATCAAAAACCACACTTTCTATTTGGATGATTAAAAGAAATTACTATGGGCTGGAAAATCAAAAAAGGGTATGCTGACAAACCAGGTGTTTCTAAAGAAGAGTACTGGAAAATTGTTACCTCCTGGCTTGGGCTCCAGGAAGAACAATACGGCAGTTTTATTGCTATGTTTTTTAAAGATTTTGTAAACGGAAAGGATTTAAGGCCTGGTTTCGTAAGAAAATTGGTTGGAACCTAAGGAACAATAAATTATTTAACCCTTGAAGAATATTTTCCGAGCGATTTTAGGTTTACAGTCAGCATCAGTACTGAGTATCTTGACTCAAACACTAAGTACTTAATTATTAGAAATGAAATTACTAGGATACCAAATGGTTCTCGTTGGAATATTAAAGTATCAGAAAAAAGAGACTTACATCGTTATTATTTGGTGGTTTAAGTGGAAATTTGAATCACGTGTTTCATAGGGGTATTCACTTCACTAAGCTATAAGCGAATTAATACTTTATAATTAAGACAAGTCTGTTAAAATATGACCCAGTTAATCTGTGCATTATCTCTTTAACTATAGGGATAAAAATTTATTGACTAAACGGCAATTACCGAAAAATACCAAAGGTTGGGTATTGTATGTTTAATTGAATTAAGGCAGTTTTTGAATCTGTCACACAATTTTTTACTATATTGTAATAGATTATTCTGATTAGAAATTATGGCTGAAGTTATCTTATTCTCACTTAACATAGTATTATTTACCATAATGATCTATGCCATTGCAAAAGCAGCTAATAACAAAGAAATTGGTTTTTTTAGATCAATGAACATAAATGCTCACTATGACGGACCATTTATATTATTACTTACAGCATTAGACAAAAAAAATAAAAAATCACCTACCATTGACAAAAATTAACAAACTAGAATTTATTCCCCTTTAAAGTATATAGAATAGTTTAAGGGATTTGATCAAATGAATTTACATTGATTTTAGCAAAGCTTGCCTCTCCTCCGGGTCAACTAAGACTAAAAAGGAAGTTGACGCAGCTTGACTTGCCGTAAGTGTACAGGCCCACCCAAAAAACAATCCACATTGTTTTTGCCTGGGATTGCTTTGGGTTAGTGGTTAATGGCCTAAGTGGTTAGATTACTATAGGGGGAAAAACTTGTTTTTGATTTCTAGTAGAATCCGACCCCCACCCTTGCAGATTATTTGATTGCTATTGCTATCCTCCTTGCCTTCAAAATGTTGGGTTTGGGTAGATTTCGATTATTTTTTCAATATCCTAGCCGTGCTTCACAAATTAGTATTTACCTTCGCAAGCTTTTTTGATATGATTAAATATTTTTTTAAATAGACGACAATTTCCACTTTTAACCTGGCTAAGGCATGCAAGATTCCATTTTATATTCCCAAGACTCTCTAATACAAACTATTATTCAGCCTCTAATTGAGAACGGGGATACCTTGGTAGTTAAATATATAGAGCCCATTTCAACTAGCAGTTCCGACAACACTCTTTTATTTGTATTATTAGGTCCAGCCATTGGAGCGATAACAACAATATTAGCCATAATAATTAATCAAAGATTTATCACTATAAATGAAATGATGCGTGACCTGTTTACGATTCTTTCGGAAATCACAAGGTCTACTGTTAATCTAGCCTATTTTAATCGTAAAAACTTTTCTTTGAATCTGAAAAATTATTTTGCCTCCAGGGCCGCTGAATTGTCAGGAAATGAATCAAAAAGGAATAAATACATTAATGATGAAAATCTATATTATCGTGATGGAATGCAACTTTCTGAACAATTTTATCATGAACTAGCCGAATTAAATGCACTGGTTAAAAGATTTGAATACTACTTTGGTTATAACAGAAGAGTATATGATTTAATGGGGCGCTTAGACGCGGCTAAAGGATTTTTAGACATGAAATCGGTTTTTAAAAACGCCAAGAGCATCGAACAGCTAGATGAAATCATTAATGAGCAAGAAAGGAAATATAACGATAATTATAATGTCAGTTTTTCTAAATCTGTAATAGATGTTAGTAATGAAATAAGAGAATGCATCAATTCAACGGATGATATATATGGAATTAAATTGTATTTTTCCTTTATGAAGCAATGCAAAAATATTTCAAAGCTGAGAAATGCAGCGTATGAAGAACACATTAAAAGTAAATCATCTGAAGCTTAACAAATGACAATTGCATGATATCAATATTAGGTTCCTTGGCATTAGGCGTCATCGTGAAGGAGTTGTTTGATTTTGATTGAGGAATTAAGCTATTTTTTACTTTTAAATAGTCCGGTTTTTTGGGCGGGTTACAATTGCCTATGGAAAAAAGAGTAAGGATTGGAGGGAAAATTATTATTACAACGTTAGCAATCACCGGTGATTAAAAATATCTTAGCCAAACAATTAATTATAATCGATTTAATGATTATCTTGAGATTGGTGAGTGGATGGTAAGGTAATTGGTTAGTAAAACCCAAAGTGTTAAAATTGTTGCTCACCGATTACACCATAAAATCGAGATAATGCCTTAAAAGACTTAAATTATAAATCTGACATTATGACAGCAATTCGTGAGGTTTAAGCCCTTAATAAGTTAATTAACCTATAATCAACATGGTCAAATTCTATTCATCCAGTCAAATATTCAATTATATTTATGATTATTGCTCTAGTATAATCTGAAATTTAGGCTATTGTTATGCGTAAATCGTATTTGAGCTCAATCCACGATTTACTCAATAGTTGCAATTAACTATTTAAATCCAATCAGAACGAAATTTGGTTTGTTAATTTTTGGCATATTAGTTGTTTGCCATGATGGTTAATAAACAAAACATCAAATTATGTCCGCCAGCAAATTCAAAATAATGAAGCAAACTGCAGTTGCTAAAAGATCGGATTTAATAGAAGCTACTGAAAAGGTAAAGGAGCTTACTTCGTATGAAGTTATAAAAAGACATCCCGCAATCAAGGGTTTGTTTCCAAAAAGAAATCCAAATACACGTGAGATTGCTTTAATAACCGCAACAATTTCAATAATGCAGGATCGAGTAATTAAGCTATTGTCAGACACAAATAAGAGACAATTCGATGAGTTAAAGGACCAAAGGAAAGATTTTAAAGAATTATCGCAAGGGTTCTTCTTTGCCCTAACGTTAGGTATCCGAGAGGCATGGAGAACCCCTCTTGTTTGGGACAACGAAAACAGCCATAAAAGTACGTATAAAAACGAATCTAGTGACAATGCTAATTCCGGTCAAAAGGAACAGCCACAAATCGCCCAAATTTTAAATAGGTTTCTTAATTGGGGCAATTTTATGACCGTCTTAACAGTCATAATGAGTGCTATTGCAATTTACTATACCCATGAAACGACAAATTACGAGAGTATTGCTAACAATCGATTAAACACAATTACGGAATTGAAGAACGACGTAAATTCGTTGGAAAAAACTAGGGGTGAACAGATTGATCAAATAAACACAATGAAACAAAAAATCGAAAAACTAGAAAATGTTATAACTCAAAAGGAAGCAATTATTATGGAGAAGGATAAAAGTTATGCTAGTTTGGAACGAAATTCTAATACTAGTAATAATAACTTCTCTATTTTAAAAAATCAAAATGATAAATTGTTATCAGAAAATAGTGGATTAAAAGCCGACAATAAAATTCTAACCAATAATTTAGCGAAGATGAAAGATGACAGAGATGGGTGGAAACATCGCTATGAAGAAAACGAAAAAGACATACAAAAGCAAAATAAAATAATTTCTGAATATCAAGCCAAAAAGCAATCAAAGAAAAACAGGAGTAACAGTAAAAAATAATACAAGTTATAATAGAACGGGCTGAAATCGCAACCAACGTCGGTTTTGCTGGGAAGATCGCCATGTACCTGCGCTGTAGCTTTCTTCGGTCTCTTACGCTTTAGCTCCAGCGACAGGGTACTGCAAATGCCTTTGGCGAAAGACCCGGCGTAAGCGTAGGCATAAACGTATAGACCCACCCAAAAAACAATCCACATTGTTTTTACCTAAGATTGCTTTGGGTTAGTGGTTAATTGCCTAGGTGGTTAGATTACTATAGGGGGAAAAATTTGTATGACCCATACACCGGCCAATTAATTCGCAATAGGGAGAGAAACCACAGAAAAATTGGATTGGCTAAACGATAAACTTTTGGATTTATCAAATCTGATGGAAGCTCTTGGAACTTTGAATGGATATTTACTACTTTGATTATTTAAGTACTGTAGATGAATAAAATTCAAGAAATCGAAAACATTTTCTCAATATTTCATGATGGATATATTGATACATTTAAGATCGAATCCAATAGAATTGACCTTAAAATTAGTATGCAGTATTTGGCCGAACTTATTAACGATAAATATGAATTCTTGAATCTGAGCTTGCATGGAGTAACATCCTTAAGTTATGATGCCTGGGCGGATCAACCATTTATTATGACGGATTGGAATAAGATACTCGAACTGGGAATTGTAATCCTTAACGCTGAGACCGATAATTCAGGACAAATAATTATTCATTCAAATTGCGATAACGCACCAAATGATTCATTTCAAGGAGGGAAACTGGTCGTCAAATGTCTAGATTATAGTCTTACAGATGAAGAAAACAACAGACTGACCATTGAAAAACTGAAAGAATTATCGACCTATTATTGGAACGAAAAGTTTGCAAAATAAAATTACGAGAACACCACATTCTATATGAAATCATAGCCGGGGTTGTGGGTTGCGTTTTATCCCCGCTCTCCCACTCCCATAGTTCAATTTGATCTGTGGAAAATCTCCGAATGGAAGTTTAAATGTATCCCCACCATGATAAGTTTTAATTATGGTTAAAATTGATTGAAAGTCCGGTTAAAAGAATCCAGGTAACTGAAAATGCTTTTCGAAATTAATTCCTAAGGCTACCTAACATTTTTTTCGTTTACCAACTGGAAGACAAACAAAGCGCAGGTATTCTACTATCGGCCTTAAAAACTTAACCTTGCGTTAATTTTCCGGTAGGGTTCCAATCACAAACGGTTCCTATTCACCTGGAAGCATACTGATTTCATAATCACAACCATATGATGCTACAAAGTGTCTTTAACTTAAATAACCGACTATTGTTATGAAACCAGGCATTACCATTTTAATTTCATTCTTGCTCTTGCTCTTTTTGGGCTGTGGGGAAGATGACGACACCTGTAATAGCGGCAAAATCATTGCTCAGGTCAACGAGGAAAGTGCTACGCTACACTTGCATGCTAAACACAATGTATACTATGTGAATTATTTTGTAAGAGGGACCATTGATACTTCTTACAGGGGATTTATCTGCACCAACGCCTTTCCGGATTTCGAATTTACCGAAGGTATGTCCGTGATATTCTCCGGCAACTTTCGGGAAACAGATCTTTACGATAACAATGATTTTGAGGTGGTATTTGGCGGCCAGGAGGTTTACGTGCTCGAATTGCAAATGCTGGCGGCAGAGTAGATAGCGGATAAATGTTTTAACCCGTGGATTCGTCCAACCCCTCTTAATTAAATGTTATAGGTAATATCATCCTGGTTTTGACCGGAACCCCACGTTGGTATCCGGGAATCCAATCAGGCAGGTGTTTTAAAGCCCGAATGGCTTCTTCATCACAGCCATATCCAAGGCTTTGCATTACCTTGAAATCAGAGGTTGAGCCGTTTTCGTTGATGGTGAATTGTACTTTCACAACGCCGGTGATATTTTTTGCCTTAGCACTTTCCGGATACTTCAAATATAAACTCAGAAATTCACCAAAAACTACTAAACCGCCAGGAAAGTGGGCCTTTTCCTCCACAATCTGAAAGGAGGTTCGATTAGGATCATAGTTTGATCTCGGCTGTAGCAAGTTTATAAATTTGGGATAATCACTTCTCCTGATGAATTTAAAGGTTTTAAAGGACGATTGTTTCGACAGGCAATAATTCAAGCGGGTATACACTTCCTTCAATCTCTTTTTAGGATACTTTTTTTTATCAATTCCAATTGGTTCCCAACCATTGGAACTCAATAAAACCAGTTCCCTGCCGCCATTACTGCCGTGGTAAATCACTGAATCTACCTGACCATCTCCCTTATAGCTTATTGTTCGAATTAGGTTGTCGTGAGGATCGTATTCTTTAACGGTATTTTTAAAGGTGGCGGTAGAACTATCGATCTTTCCCAATCTGTAAAACGACATAAGTTCCTTGATGGTAATCTCACAATTTTCAGTATAATATATTTTCGATTGACCGCAACAGAGATTTGTGATTGCGACAATAGAAAGCGTAAGTACAATCCTCATTAATTGATTTAATATTGCATAACATAATTACCAACACACACATATCAACAACGTCCAAAAAATATGGTGTAAAATAGTAGATTAACAGGTTATTCCCAAACCACCGCAATAAAGGATAAGGTGAAATTCTCCCGGACAAAGAAACACCATCTAAAAGCGAAAAATACTTATTTTACTTTTTGATGATGGAGGATTCCTTTAATGACAACACCCAGATCCACTGTCCTCACCTTCACAGGAAAGTTGTCATCTTACCCGCAAAATAGCCTAACCGTATTATATATTTGCTTGATCTTGATCAATAAATAACGACGCCCTCTTTTAAATCCCATCACAAACACCTATATATCAGATGATTACAACATCATTTACGCATTGTCCATTAAATTGTCCATTGGCGTTTTTTTATTTTCTTTCCCTTTTCCTCGTAATTAGCGGTCTCTTAAAAAAACCTACCCGCAAAGTAAGATAATCTTAATACCTGCCTGTAAGAAGCTACTTTTTAAATAAGGATACCATTTGTACCCGGGTAAAACTCCGTAAAGAAATTATCCCGGGCCGGTAATTTAATTTTTTAAGTACACTAAAAGTAATAATTATGAGATTGTATACAATCATTCTTGCTTTTCTTTTATGTGCCTGTCAAAAAGACGATGATGTGGGCTCAACCAATCAGACGTTTGACGAAGGTGTGAGAAGCTTATCTTTTTTAGATCAACCCGAACCAATGGATGAACCCAAAGAGTTGGAGGTAGTAGAAGAGCCCAATATAGAAGACGGATATGAATGTTCCGTCAAAAGTTATGAAGCGGCAGCAGAGTACAATGAAATGCTCTTATTGGATCCCGCTTCGGATGTTATCTATCCGGGAGCTGTTATTGTCGGAGAATCAATTGCCACAGGCGAGTATATTCCCATCGTAGCCGCACGAAAACCGCTCTCCCTATCGGTATCATTGCAAAATATAGAGGGGAGTCCCAAAGCAACCATCGAAGATCCCAGCCTTTCCAATGTCAGAGTGGCTATTAATGAAATATTAAGTTCCAACGTGACCGGCGGTACACCGGCCAAGGTGAGTTTTGAGGTGGAAGAGGTACATTCCCAGAGTCAGCTAAGCCTGGCCCTCGGAGCTAACTACAAAAGTGCCCTGGCAGATGTTTCAGGTTCCTTTGATTTTAGCCAGGAGGACATCCGTAGTCGCGTAGTAGTAAAATTCATTCAGGCTTATTACACCATCGACATTGATTTGCCTGCCACCCCCAGTGATTTGTTTAGCGAATTGCCAAACCTGAATTCCCTGGGCGATGTATCACCCATGTATGTATCCACTATTACTTACGGAAGGATGGTACTTTTTACGGCGGAATCCAGTACCAGCACCACAATGCTGGAAGCTTCCCTCAAAGCAGCCTTCGAGTCCGGTGCGCAAAGCGGTGAGATCAACGTTAGCTCAGAATACAAAAAAGTTATCGAAAACGCCAAGATCCAGGCGACAATCATTGGCGGCTCAGGCGGCGACGCAGTGGGTGCCGTTGATGGCATTGCGGGATTAAAACAATACATCTTAGGAGGAGGGGATTATACCAAGGACTCTCCCGGTGCTCCCCTATCCTATAAATTACGCTATCTAAAAGATAATTCTATTGGTAATATCGTATTGTCCACCAAATACAATGTCAGAAGTTGTGATCGCGTCGCTTTTTCCTATAGGGTTACTGCCAAACGCATATTTGTTAACGATGACGGTGAAGCCGGACCCGGCGATTTTTATGGATATCTGGCTACATGGAGCAGTCAGGCAAACAACAGATCCACATTATGGCAAAAGGCGGAAAAAAATAATGTACAGATCGAAACCAACAACTCCTTCCCCATCAATGAATCAAAACAATGGACCTTTGTCAAGCCCGACCGGGATAAAGACTATATCTCGGTAGGAGGACATATGTGGGAGGACAGTGGTATCCATGAAAGAGATCTTGGATTCGAAAGAAAAAAATTCACGCTTAACAGTATTCCCAGCGGGCCCATAGATGTAATTTTTACCAAGCACGATACTAGAATTACGGTCTCCTATGAAATAAAACCATTATTCTGATCTTTGTCCTACCTGGCTTGCCTTTGCTAAAGGGCAGGTCAGGTTGCTTCACTTTTAGGTTGGATAATTTTCTGTTTACCAGTTTCAGGTCTTTGTTTCCCGTTGCAATTGGTCATTTATTTTTCCATCCCGGTCCTCTCACAACCCTCCCTGGCAAGGCACCTGTATGCTCGCGGTCCTTCAAAACCTGTTTTCCATTTACAAATACATGAACCATCCCTGTGGCATATTGGTGAGGTTTTTCAAAGGTGGCATTATCCCTGATCGTGGCCGGATCAAATATGGCGATATCCGCGTAAAACCCGGTTTTCAACGCCCCGCGTTTTTTAATTTTCAAATTAGTTGCCGGCAATAATGTCAACTTGTAGACGGCCTCTTCCAAAGTAATGATCTTTTCTTCCCGAACATATTTACCCAACAGCCGGGCAAATGAACCATAGGCTCTGGGATGGGTACTTTGAATTAAAAATACGCCCTCCGCAGCGTAAGAACCAGCATCGGAGCAAATAGACATGTAGGGCAGCGCCAGCTTCTTTTTGATATTGTCTTCAGACATCGAAAAATAAACAACCTGTATCCTGCTGTCATCTTCGTATATTAAATCAACCACAGTTTCCTCGGGAGATGTATTTCTTTCTGCAGCTACGTCAGCCAATGTTTTGCCAATAAGGTCTCTGAGATCCTCATTTTTAAATCCGACCAAAAGGATTTTTTCAGGCGGAACGTTAAATGTAACCTCCTTTATCATCTGTTGTCTTTTCTCTTTTGATGCAATTAGCTTCATGGTTTCATCATGTCCACCTTCCTTGGCCCAATCAGGCAATAATATATTCAGCCCGGTGGAGCTGGCATTGTACATGTACATGTCTGTCGTAACGGGGAGTCCTTCACTGCGGGCACCGGTAATCAATTTTATCGCCTGATCCATCAGTGGCCAGTTTTCATTTCCCGAGGCTTTGAAATGATAAATTTCTGATCTTATTTTTGCTTCTTTTGAGATGGTAATCAATTCCCGCACCGCATCAAGCAATGTGGCTCCTTCGTTTCTGATATGAGAAATATACATACCGTCGTATGCCGACACAACTTTAGCCAACTCGATAATTTCCTCGGTTTCAGCATGACCGCTGGGCACGTAAATTAAGGAAGTGGATAGTCCCATGGCACCTTCTTCCATCGCCTGGCGGGTAAGGGCTTTCATCTTATCCATTTCAGCCGTTGTAGGCGGTCGCTTTTCATAACCGATGGTGTGCAGGCGTAAGGTGCCATTTCCCACAAAAGAGGCAATGTTTGTCGCCACCCCTTTGTTTTCCAAAAACGCAAGGTATTCGCCCAGGGTGGTCCATTGTATATCGTAAGTGATCGTCTGTTGCTTGCGTTTCATTTCTTTTTTCATTGAATCATTCAATGGCCCCATGGAAGAACCTTCACCCATCACCTCAAGGGTGACACCCTGCCTTATATCACTCTGCGATCTCCCGTCTTCGATGAGGGTTTCATTAGCCCAACTCAGCATATTGATAAAACCGGGTGCAACCGCCAATCCTGTAGCATCTACCTCCAGTTTGCCCGTTGCATTTTGAAGATCACCCATCGCCACAATGGTATCCGCATTAATACCAATATCACCTGTAAAGGAGGCGGTACCCGAACCGTCTATTATCCGACCGTTTTTAATTAAAACATCAAAGTTGTCAGGTGAAGCACAGCCACCTATTATAAGAATGGAAATAAGCCGCAATAATTGTTTATTGAATTTCATCATCATACCATTTAATTACTAAGAGCCATTGGCTTGAAGCTCACTCCTCAAACCCTTCCAGGAAGGATAGAGATCGTTTTATGTCACATAGCTCTTTTTATACAAATCTAATCGCTTAATTTGATTATCCAATTGGTCGAGGATAAAAGAGGTTGGGGAACTGCTTGCTCAATTGACATTACGGTCGATGGGATTTTGTCAAATAGTGGTTTACCGCATGTTAACGGTGTTAAAATTTCGATATCTACCCTTAAATTCAACAATAATTTCTAACGTTTAACGATTTACGAAAGGAAGAAAAAATTTATATCTTAGTCATAACTATATTGACAAAAAATTTTGGTGTGTGAAGAAAAAGCCATAAAGCTTTGAAAATAAATGAACAAATAAGACATCTTTACCAACCCATTCAACCGACCATCAGGCAATCGGACAAAAATGTAACGTACCAGGAGTTCCTGCCCGACCACCGTCTTCAGCAATTCATTTATTGCTACTGGCAATTAAAGACCACCAGGCAACTTTCAAATCAATTTAATTACAAAGTAGTCGCAGACGGCTGCATTGATATATTCTTTGAGCTTAACAACCCGGCAGAAAACTTCGTGATGGGATTTTGCAAAAAATATACAGAATTTCGGCTTGAAAACAATTTTAACTATATTGGCATTCGCTTTCTGCCGACAATGTTTCCTCAAATCTTTGGCATCAATGCAGCTGACTTAAGTAATCGATTTGAAAGTTTAGACAGCGTGGTCCCTGAAACATCAAAATTCATAACACGCCATTTTCACCACCAGCTAACCAGCGAACAAATTAAAGCTACTTTTGATAACTACTTCTTAAGTCTCATGACAAAAGTGGATTTTGATATCGACAACAGGCTTTATGAAGCCATGAGAATCATTTTATCGAATTACGGTGTCATCAACATTGAGAAAGACCTGGACACCGGTATCAGCCCACGACAGTTGCAGCGGTTATTTAAATACTACATTGGCGATACGGTAAAAACTTTCAGTAAAGTAGTGCAATTTCAAAATATCCTGAAAGCCCGGCCTTCCCGGCAAAGTTTAAAAGAGAATAAACTATTCTATGATGTTGGTTATTATGACCAGGCACATTTCATTAAAGATTTTAAAAATTTCTATGGTGTTACGCCTACCAGGGCATTCAGGGGTTGATTATGTCCGATTTTTACAATACCTGACTCCCAGTCTGCGATAAATTTGAATCATAACTTTAAAACAAAAAGATATGAAACAAATTGTCACCTTAATATCGCTTGTTCTTATAACAGCACCCGTATTTTCTCAAACCAATCATAATCTTAAAAATCATAACATCATGAAATTAAATGCCGGAATCATCACCGAAAAAATTGCCGAAAGCAAAAAATTCTACACTGAAATTTTAGATTTTGGGGTAACGTTTGAAAATGAATTTTATCTTTTACTTCACACCCCAAACCATAAAAACAATTTGGCATTTATGTTGCCCGACCACCCGACCCAACAACCTATATTCCAAAAGCCATTTGCAGGACAAGGTATGTTCATAACCATTGAAGTGGAAGATGTCGATAAAATTTATGAAGTCTTAAAAACCAAAAATGTTGAGATTACTATCGATATCCGCGATGAGCCATGGGGAGACAGACATTTTGCCATTGTCGACCCGAATGGTGTCGGCATAGATTTAGTAACTTATACCGCTCCCGAAAAAGGTTAACGGCGGTTTGACAACTTTTAAGAGTACTTATTACGATGGGCGATCGGGAATAATACCCGCATCGCTCATCAATTTGATGATTAGGGCCAGGGAGAGAAATCAAAAGCCAGTTGTAGTGAATAGGAATTCTTATTACACTCCCTGGTACCAACTGATATAATTCTCACTTCTGGTAAAACGCATCCGGGACCTTACAGTTTATTAAAAATAAGGAATTTTTTCTACATTATAGAACTTATAAAAATTTCTTTCGTATATTTATTCTACAAAATAGAAAAAATAAGATGGGCAAAGAAAATCTCGGTGAATTTGAAGAGCTGGTTTTATTAATGATAGCGCTGCTCAAGGAGGATGCCTATGGCTTAGGCATATGTGAAGAATTAAAGAAACAAACAGGGAGATCGGCGGCCATCGGCGCCGTTCATGCCACCCTCAGCAGATTAGCCAGGAAAGGCCTTGTCAAGTCTTCGCTGGGAGATCCCACCAAAGAACGGGGGGGCAGAAGAAAAAGATTGTTTACCCTCACCGCATTTGGCAAAAAGGCATTGGTGCGAAGCAGGGACATCAAGGTAAACATTTGGACACAAATTCCGGAACTTTCAATTAAGACGATTTGATGCAGATCCAAAAACCACCCAAGTCAGCAGACAAGTTACTGTCATGGCTCTGCAAACAGGAGCTACTTGAGGAGATTCTGGGGGATTTGCATGCTAATTTCAACCGGACTTACAGGCAGCACGGAAAGTGGAGATCCAGTATAAGATATTGGTTTCAGGTATTACATTTTGTAAGACCTTTTGCCCTTAAGAAGACAAGCATTTTAAATCCAAATCCATGTGGTATGTTTAAGAACAACTTTAAAATTGCTGTCAGAAACACGCTGAAACATAAAAGCTATGCTACTATCAACCTGTTTGGGTTAGCCATAGGACTAGCAGCTTTTGCCATCATAGTGCTATACGTTTACGATGAGATATCCTATGACAAGTATCATGCAGATGCCAATCGCATTTACCGGATTGTATACGACAGAACCAGTCCTGAAGGCTTTATGTCACCTCGTATCGCCACTCCAGGTGCACTTAAAGCAGGAATACTGCGTGAAATTCCCGAGGTTGAACAAGCAACGCATCTACTCCCAAGTTATTGGGGTAAGGTCCTTTTATCAAATGAAACATATTCTTATTACGACGCAAACTTTCTTTATGCTGACGACTCATTTTTTGACGTTTTTTCATTTCAATTTATCGAAGGTGATGCCGTTTCAGCCCTCAGCGACCCTACATCCATTGTCCTTACCCAAAGTTTTGCAGAGAGATTTTTTGGAAGCAATATTGCCTTGGGTCAAACGCTTAAATTTAACAAACATAGAGATTTAAAAGTCACCGGCATTATTCGCGATGTACCTTCACAGTCTCATCTCCAATTTGATTTTCTGATTCCAACGTTATTACTAGGGCCTGGATGGGTTAACAATTGGGGCGAAGGCCATACACATACTTATATCAAAGTAAGACCTCAGGTTTCAATGCCGGAAGTTGACCTAAAAATCCAACACCTACTTGACACTCACCACCAGCAGGTAATGCGGGAAACTTACTTTACGCAACCCCTGGCTGGTTTGCAGGGTATTCATCTTTCCACACCACGCTTTCACGAGTTAACATCCAGTGGCAATAAACTTCATATCCAGGTACTACTGATAGTTGCTTTTTTTGTCTTGCTAATAGCGGGAATCAATTATATTAACCTTGCTACCGCCAGATCGTCCGTGCGGGCAAAAGAAATTGCCATGCGCAAAGTAGCCGGTGCCTTTCGCAAGACACTTATATATCAATTTTTGGTCGAGTCTATTCTCATATCAATGGTAGCCGGATTGCTGGCTATTTGTATCGCTGAATCCGCTCTTCCCTTTTTTAATAATCTTACCCAAAAAGACCTCTCTCTACTGGCAGCTGGAAATCAACCGGTTTTAGGATTAATTGCAATAGCAGTGCTGGTCACTGGCATTGGGGCAGGTCTGTATCCAGCTTTTTATCTGTCGGCCTTTAAACCTGTGGCTGTCTTCCGCAAACAACATATTGGCCCCATATCTGGATTTGATCTGAGAAAATTGCTGGTTATATCACAATTTGCGCTATCCGCTTTTTTGATGGTGGGTATGTTTGTGGTTCAGCAACAAATGGGTTATATCCAGTCGGCCACACTGGGTTTTGACAAAGACCAGGTGATAGTCATCAATAATTTTGGAAAAGTACCCAAAAGAGATCGAAACTTTGTAGTGCGTCCCAAACTGGAGATGATTGCCGGGGTTAAAAAAGTGGGTGCGTTTAACGAGATGGTCGGATTGCAACAAAATAGTAGCGAACAATTGATGTATGTAAAGGGGGCGGATAATAAAGAAGGTGTATTATGGACTCATGTGGGATACAATTATTTACAAACCCTGGGTATACCACTGGTTGAAGGACGCTATTTTTCACGGGAATTTGAATCCGATTCGACACGTCATGTTGTCATCCTCAGTGAAACGGCTGTTCGGCAATTGGGTGTACCGGAGCCCGTTATAGGACAACAAATAATAAGTCAGCATTCGCCACCCCGCACCGTTATTGGGGTTGTAAAAGATTTTCACTTTACTTCTTTGCATAATAAAATTAAACCCTTTGTATTTGGCTTTACGCCCAACGCTAATGCGCTCGCTGTCAAGCTTGCAGGGGGAGATATACAGCGTACAATTTCTCAAATCAAAAATACCTGGGCTCAATTTGTTCCTGATGTGCCTATGGATTTTTACTTCTTTGATGACAAAATTGATCAGCTCTATCGTTCGGAAAAAAATTTTCAAACCATTTTTTCTGTAATGACCGGATTGACGCTCATTATAGCCTGCCTGGGTTTGATTGGTCTGGCGGCTTTTACGGCACAGCAGCGTATAAAGGAAATTGGGATCAGAAAAATACTTGGCGCCTCAATCACCAGCCTTCTAACGTTACTCACAAGGGAATATATGGGGCTGATCGTTATTGCAAATCTAATTGCCTGGCCCATAGCCCACCTGACAATGAAAAGATGGTTGGAAAACTTTGCTTATAGGATAAATATAGATTTGAGTGTGTTTTTGATTTCTTCCGCATTAGCACTCATGGTCGCTATGATAACAATAATTTCATTGGTATATAAAGCTGTGGTTTCCAATCCTATTAATTCGCTAAGAAATGAATAGAAGATATACACACTTATCATGAACACTCGAAAGCCACCGGTACTAGCAGACAAGTTACTGTCATGGCTCTGCAAGCAGGAGCTACTCGAAGAGATTCTGGGGGACCTGCACGCGCATTTTCACAGGAACTGCATTGGGCAAGGCAAGCACAAAGCTAAGCTGATGTACTGGATACAGGTCTTGCACTTTTTCAGACCTTTTGCTATTAAAAAAACCAGAGGTATCAACTTAACACCATACAGCATGTTTAAGAATAATTTTAAGATCGCAGTCAGAACTTCATTGAGGCACAAAGGTTATGCAGCTATCAACCTGTTAGGACTGGCCATTGGGATCGCGTCTTTCCTCATTATTGTCCTTTACGTCAACGATGAATTATCCTACGACCAGTTTCACACCGATAGCGATCGCATTTATCGCGTTGTGGTAGATGTTGAAAAGGGATCTTATAAATCATCACAAAAATCCACCCCGGGCGCGCTAAGGGAGACATTGTTGCATGAGGTTGCCGAGGTTGAACAGGCCACTTTTCTGCATCCCTGTGGGTGGGGGAAAGTACTTCTGTGGAACGAAAAGTATAGGTATTATGATAAAAATCTACTGTTTGCAGACCAAAGTTTTTTTGAGGTTTTTTCCTTTCAATTTATCCATGGCGATGCCCGTTCAGCCTTCGAAGACCCGTTGTCAGTCGTCTTAACAGAAAGTATGGCTAACCGTTTTTTTGGCAGCAGCAGCGAAGCCTTTGGACAAACGCTCACTTACAATCTGTTTAACCAGGACAAAAACCTTAAGGTCACAGCTGTGATTAAAGATGTCCCCGCCAGATCACACCTACAATTTGATTTTCTGCTTGCCTCGGCCATGATCAGACCTCAGTATGTTAATAACTGGGGTACAGACCGGCACGTGCATACCTATATTAAAGTTCGTCCTCAGGTATCAATGGCCGTGGTAGATCGTAAAATTCAGGATATCATCGACAGGTATGCTATAAAGCTCGAAGGAGAAACCCATACTTATACTACCCAGCCAATGACCGGCCTCAATGGCATTCATCTGTCCCCGCCACGGCGAGGGGAGATTACTCCTTCCGGCAGTAAATTGTATATTCAGGTACTGCTGGCGGTAGCTGCCTTTATGTTGCTTATTGCAGGTATCAACTATGTCAATCTCGCTACCGCCAGGTCTGCCACAAGGGTCAAAGAAATTGGTATCCGAAAAGTCTCCGGTGCCCTTCGAAAGACAATTATTCATCAATTTTTAGTGGAGTCTGTACTCCTATCGCTCCTGGCAGGCGTTATAGCTATAATCCTTACCGCGTTGGCACTTCCCTTTTTTAATGATCTGATGCAAAAGCGACTTTCATTGTTAACGATAGACAATCCCCTGGTATGGCTATCTATTCCAATGATTGTTTTGGTGTTTGGCCTGATATCAGGTTTGTATCCCGCCTTTTATCTTTCATCCTTCAGACCTGTCGCTGCACTCAGAAAGCAAATTACTTCCAAAAGCAACGGCATTGATCTGAGAAAGGTGCTGGTCGTATCACAATTTGCACTTTCTACCTTTCTCATTGTGGGCATGATTGTAGCACAAAGGCAGATGGCTTACATTTACGGTGCCGACCTTGGTTTTGATAAAGATCAGGTAATTGTTATTGACAACTTCAACAAGACGCCAAAATGGGACCGGGATTATATTATTCGCAACGAAATCGAAAGGTTGGCCGGCGTAACCCGGGCCGGTGGTACATTGGAAAATATGATAGGCACCAGACGTGGAGCTACCGGCACTATACAATTGAACCCAGATAGCCCCGAATTTCCTTCTCTCGCCCAACTGGTGGACGAACGGTATCTGGAGGTCTTCGGGCTTGAATTTGTAGAAGGTCGAAACTTTTTAACTTCCAATCCATCCAAGGCGCAAGCTGGCATTATCCTTAACGAAACAGCGGCTAAAAAAATGGGAATACTGGGATCGGCAATAGGCCAAAAAATTGGAGGAGCCGGCGGGGAAATCGTTGTTGGCGTTGTCAAAGATTTTCACGCCTCCACCCTGCATCACGAGGTACTGCCCTATGCTTTTATCTACCATCCCGGCGCCTACAATGCCGTGCTAAAACTATCCGGAGGCACCATTCCGGAAACGCTTACGCAAATAGAAAAAATCTGGGAAAAATTTGTACCCAACGCACCTATGGAATATTATTTCCTGGATGACAGGATCAATCGGGTTTATGAATCAGAACTAAATTTTAAGACCCTTTTCACCACCATGACAGGCCTGGCACTGTTTATTGCCTGCATGGGACTCTTTGGTTTGGTCGCCTTCATGGCCCAGCAACGCACAAGGGAGATAGGCATACGAAAGGTACTTGGCGCCTCAGTTTCTATTTTAATCACCTTATTAAGCAAAGACTTCTTAATCCTTGTTGGCTGGGCAAATGTGATCGCCTGGCCAATTGCTTATCTCACGATGAATAAGTGGTTGGAAAACTTTGCTTACCATATCAACATTGATTGGCGTATATTTTTACTCTCAGGCGTCATCGCATTTGTTGTGGCCGCGCTGACCGTAAGCTTTCATACCTTCAGGACAGCCGTTTCTAACCCTGTCAATTCCCTGAGGGACGGATAATGGAAAATCGATTATAAAATCCTTATCTTAGCCTGGATTATTTTACCAGGCTTTATGACACATTATATCAGAGAAATAAAATCAATATATCTTCTTACCGGGGTTCTGGTCCTTAGCTGTACTTCAGGATCCTACCTGGAAAGAATACCTGAAACCGCTGAAAGCAGCTACACCCAAAAATCCAGCATTGATAAAATTGATGGGACACAAGTATCGGTGTCAGAATTGGGCCTAAAAATTCAGGAACTTGTAACGGCAGCCAACGTAACCGGACTAGCAATTTCAATTTTCAATAATAATGAGTTAGTGTATAAACATGGGTTTGGGAAGGCGAATGCCTTGAATGAGGTCCCATTAAAAACAAACCACGTCTTCTATGGGGCATCTTTCAGCAAGGCCGTATTCGGATATCTTGTTGCGGATTTGGTGAGTGAAGGACTCATTGATCTGGATAAGCCGCTTCAGGAATATTTTGATGTGCCAATACCGGAATTGCCATTTGAAAAAGACTGGAGAAGCTTCAAAGACCTGCAGGGAGATAAACGGTATGAAAACATTACGGCTAGAATGTGTTTATCACACACCACAGGATTGCCAAACTGGAGATGGATACCAAGACCCGGGCAGACTGAAAGTGATGGGAAACTGAAAATCTACTTTAAGCCCGGAACACTTTACAGCTATTCCGGCGAGGGAATGATGTTGCTGCAATGTGCTGTTGAAAAGGTGATGGGAAAAGGACTTGAGGAATTAGCCCGCGAAAGAATTTTCGATCCACTGGAAATGAACACCACTAGCTATCTCTGGCAGGATCGTTTTGAATACAGCTATTGCCATGGACATACAACACAGCAGGGCGTTATTCAAAAAGATAAACATGACGAGGCTGGTGCAGCCGGTTCTATGGAAACGACTTTAGACGATTACTCAAAATTTGTACAACACGTATTGCAACAGACAGCCGACAGTTCCAAAATCACAGATTTAATGTTCTCGTCGAGTACAAGGATCCGCTCAAAGGCTCAGTTCGGCCCATTGGCGCTTGAGGAAACCGGTGAAAATGATGATATTGAACTGAGTTATGGGTTGGGCTGGGGACTGTTAAAATCACCCTATGGATACGGTACCTTTAAGGAAGGTCACGGAGAAGGCTTTCAGCATTATTCAATAATTTTCCCTGAAAAACAAATCGGGGTCATTATCATGTCCAACAGCGATAACGCGGAAAGTATTTTCAAAGCACTCCTGGAAATTACCATAGGAGATATTTATACACCCTGGAAATGGGAGCACTATATCCCTTACAATTATAAAGAACCATAAATGGGAAGCTGACGCATTTATAAGATAGCAGGCTCAACGCGTACAAGCCAGAAAACTGTCGGAACTGCCTGGAGAACCCAACAAAAGGCAGTAGTTATTGCAGTGGTTTCCTGAAACCTAAGACGCGAGTGTCTCTTTCAGTATATGAAGTGCTTCCTCTATCTCATCGATATCCAAAGAGGCGAAACCCAGCCGTAAAGCATTAAAATTGGTTACATATTGCTCTTTCATATAGATGCTGAGCTTTTTTCGGTAAGCTTCATTGACCATTTTTTTTATGTTTACCGACGGGTCGAACTTAGCCCAAATGGCCAGACCACCGTCGGGTTTGGTAAAATCAATACTATTCCGGAAGTGCTCCACTAATTGCAGGGAGATATGATCTCTTCGTTGACGGTAGGTTTTTAGCGATCTTTTCAACATACGCTGAATTTCTCCCTGGTCAAGCAGCTCCGCAAATGCTCGCTCCAAAACTAAGTCCCCCTGGTGATCTATGATCCTCCTCAGTCTGGCAGCCTGATCAACAAAACTTTTTGGGGCAACCAGATAGCCGACCCGGAATGACGGGGCCAGCACTTTGGAAAATGAGCCAACATAAATTACCGCACCACTGGGATCTATGCTCGACATGGGCATGATAGGACTTTTATCATAGTGAAAATCATAATCGTAATCGTCTTCAATGATAGCAAAACGGTATTTATCCGCCAGTTCCAACAATGCCAGTCTTCGGGAGGCACTTAATGTAACCGTAGTTGGGTGGTGATGATGCGGGGTCGTGTAAACCAGGCGAGGAATATTCCCGGTATTACACATTTTTTCGATTTCATCTACCACAATTCCCTGGTCATCCACAGCCACCTCAAGCAAATGTGCACCACAATACCTCAGCAGCTGATCGGCTCCAAAATAGCCAGGGTTACCAACTATAGCCTTTTGCCCTTTTCGCATCAATATCAGCATACTAAGATAGAGACCCATTTGACTCCCCCTGGTAATCAAAAGATTTTCCGGTTTGCACGGAATTCCCCGGGTTTCATTCAGAAAGCCTGCCAATACTTCTCTCAACATCCCGTCACCATAGGGATCCGCATATTCAAGCAGCGAACGATAACTTTTCAAACTAAAAATACGTCGGTAGGCCCTTGCCAAAGATATATGGTCAACGAGCCTGGGATCGGGGAAACCATCATCAAAAGACAAGATATTGGTCTCGTGGTATTTTGATGGCTTAAGGACTTCCAAATTGGGTAACGGATATACCGTGGTACTTTTTAAGGAGGTTGGTTTTAAAAAATCAAACCCCTTATATTTTAGTTCAGGAAGTTCATTAGACACATAGCTTCCCTTCTTTGGTGCAATTGAGATCCATTCCTGTAGCTCGAGTTCCACGTAGACTTTTTCGATGGTCTTTTTATTAACACCCAACAAGCCGCCCAATTTTTTAACCCCAGGGAGCCTTTTCCCCGGCTGCAGCCTTCCATACCGGATCTCCTTAATAATGGCATTGGTGATTTGAACATATACAGGAACCGTAGATGTTCTGTCTATGGAAAGAAGATTATTCCAAAAAAACTGACCCATACAATATATATTTTTTGACCCATATAAATGGGTATGGTAATTTATACTTTTATCATTGAATCCAAAGTTTTAATAAATCAAATAATGAAAGTTTCGATGGAAAGTCGGGTAATTCAAGGCATTCTCACATGGATGCAACCTAAATATTTAATCTTCCTGTTATCCGCCTGTTATCCGGGCATACTCTTTTTGTTTTCATTAATCGTGGGGGAATACGCCGCGAATGAACCCCCGTTTTTCAAAATAATAGTAGCGACAGGGGCTATTGCCATGATGGCACTTGTATTCGTCATACCGATTCTCGCCATAAAGACAATAGCTAAAATAGTGCAACAGCAAAGCCGTAAGGCCATTGCTTCAAAAAGAATTATCCATTTGGTTTTTGCAACCTACCCTTTTTACGCATTGTTGCTGCTAGTGCTTTTCCAAACCGGGATGGGACATTTATCAAACATAATTTGGCCACTGTTGATACTTATCTTGGGAATTGCGTTTTATTATTATAACAGGCACTCCGAGAAATCAATTTCCAGGCTCAAATTAATAAAAATTTGGGGTGGCTGGCGCGTAATTCATGGCATCGCTGCATTGCTTTTTCTTTTGGGTTTTGCGTTGCTGCATATATTCAATCATGGGTTGGCACTTTGGTCGGTTGAACTGCATACAGATGTTATGGAAGTGCTTCGTTATTGGTATACTTCCGGTATCGTTGAGCCAATACTTTTTTTCCTAATGGGTGTACTAATAATCTCCGGAACCAGGCTCTTTTTGTATCATACAACCTATGATGGAGACGTATTCCGTACACTTCAAACAACTTCAGGAACATATATCCTCCTATTTCTTGCTGCCCATTCCATGGCTGTATTAGGCGCTCAAGCTGCCGGAACAGAAACTGACTGGTACTTCGCAACAGGACAATCAGGTCTGATTACGGGACCTGTAATGCTGTTTCCTTACTATACGCTGGCGGTGTTTTTAATCCTTATGCATGCATCACTCGGACTCAGGCTCTTGCTGATTCACAAAAAAAAGGATTTGCTGGTTGTCAACCGTATTTTTTATACACTGGTAATAATAGCTGCCATTATCTCTGCAGGCATAAGCCTGGCAACAACCGGCGTACACCTGATCCCTGAATACGAGTCTCCTGCTAAGGCAACAGATAATCGGGATAGTCTTGCATTGTTAATTGAAAACAAACTACTGAAAATAGATCCAAAATTAGAGTCTGATGTTGTGGGATTTGACGATGATCATTATCTCAGCATACTAGAAGTAGCGCTGGCCCCGCTGGTTACCGAACCGTTACACACACATCCCGGAGCAGAAATTCTCTATTGTCTTTCAGGCAAGGGCCAGGTACTCGTAGACGGCACTATTCATAGCATGGAAGCCGGTTCTGTTGTATATGTAGCAAAAGGCCAAAAAAAGGCATTAAGTAACACCGATGGGTCAAAAAGATTCAGGGTGCTGGCTTTCCTGGTTTTGGAAAGAGATCTTCCGAAGATAACTTTGTGTAATTAGGGTTTTATTTGACAGCCTGACCTTTGTTTGTGCCTATCGAAAAAATTTACACCCGCATTTAAATAGATAGAGGCACTATCGAACAGTTGGTATATTAGCCAGGAAATCCCATTAATTTTAGGCGTTTATAAATTTTGTAGCGATAATTGTGTGATCTAAAGTAATAACTGATCATTAAAATGACGATCCGGGAAATACTGAAAGATACCGCTCATCGACCCTGGCCTATGCCCACAACACCCTGGAAGTTCTATCAGGAGTGGAATAGGGCCATATTCCTCCATTGGGAAGTGGATTATGACGAATTGGAAAAACTGGTTCCGGCCAGCCTCGAGATTGATCTTATTGATGGGAAACCGTGGGTTTCACTGGTGGCGTTCACTATGGAAAAGATCCGTCCGCGGTATTTGCCTGCGTTCAAACCCATTTCAGATTTTGATGAGATCAATGTTAGAACTTACGTAAAAGCTCCCAACAAATCCGGCGTATATTTTTTGAGTATAGAAGGTGGAAAGAGATTGTCATGCCAGGTGGCTAAAAGTATTTCACAACTACCCTATCGCTATTCCAGGATCAAAAGAACCCACAACCAATACATTTCTCAAAATGCTGAATTTGATGACAGCCTTGAAATTCAATTCAAGGTGGGAGAAATGGTAGAAAAAAAGTCTTTGCTCGATAAATGGTTAACCGAAAGGTATGCCTTATTTCAGGATTTTCGTGGTACCATTAATGAATTTGAGATCCAACACATCGAATGGCCGGTGAACGATATCGAGGTTGAACGCTTTGAGGTAAATTACCCGCGATTCAAATCACTATTACCGGGCCCCCCAGACAAGATCCAATATTCTGAAGGTGTTCAGGTCGTCGCGTGGGGAAAGCAAAAAATATTGACAACCTGACTCATGAATTACTAAAAAGGCAAACGCCTGCTCTTTTCAGCCTACCCAACAACTCAATTCAAGCATCTGGGCATTGCAACGTTACGCCCATATACACCTAAGTAAAATCTTATTTTAAACTATCTCTGTATAACGCGGGAGTTATGCCCGTTTCTCTTTTAAAAAGATAACTCATATAGGAAACGTGCTCAAACCCCGCTCTTTCCGCAATATCCAGCAAGGTCAGGTCCGTCTCCCCCAGCAACTCCTTGATCCTGTTGACACGTATTCTTTGCATTTCCTTGTAGGGAGTTCTCCCTATTATTTTTTTAAACTTCTTTTCAAACACCCTTCTCGACATAGGTACAAATGATAAAATATCATCTATATTGAAAGTACCGCTGTTTGCATTTTCAAAAATGTAATTCATTGCCTTTGAGATGTATGGATCATCAATCGCAATGGTATCGGTTGATCTCCTTTTTTTGACGCCCAGGGGTTTTATCCTGTAGGCTGTTTTATTTACCGCTTTTTTACCTATTATTGACTCCAAAAGCGAGGCAGCCACATAGCCGGTTTTATAGGTATCAGGTATAATGCTGGAGAGCGGTGGCGAACAAAGCTCACATATCAAGGGATCATTGTCGACACCGATTACGGCCACTTCTTCGGGCACCATATATCCCAGCTTATTGCAGGCGTCTATGATCAGGCGCCCCATGAGATCATAGCCGGCAAATATTCCTATGGGTTTTGGCAATATGGTAAGCCAGGATTGAATATTCTCCTGCTCTTCAAGCCAATTTAAACGCGTATGCTTCGCCAGCGGAAGAAAGTGACTTCGAAATCCCAGCCGGGTTAAATATGCACTGAAATGATCGCCACGCCATTTAGACCAATTGAAGCTGGTTCCGGCAAAGCCGAAATGTTTGAAACCACATTCGACCAGGTGGTCAACTGCTAATCTGGCTATGGATTTGTCATCTGTTTCTACCCAGGGTATGCCGGATATCAAATTGGCAGCGCTAAGATCAACGGTCGGTAAATTGCAATGGCTGACCAATTCGGCGATCGCCTTATTTTCAATTCGCGCAATAATGCCATCACCTTTCCAGGACAGCATCCACTCTGGATTTGGCTCTCCCCTGCTGTATTCTCCCAGAAATACATCCCACCTGCCGTGCTCCTTTATGTAAGCGTAAATGCCTTTGATAATGCCTCTTGCATATTCATTGGAAGTCTCCATGAGCAAGGCCACCTTCAAATGTTTTTTAAACGTCTTATTTCTAAATTGCCCTTTCACATTAAAAAGATAAAATCCATCAATAAGTCTAAAAATTCTCGAAAAACAGGCTTCAAAATAACCTAGAAGTACATTTAAGTACTTTTTTTGATATACCACTATTAGTACCAGGTGGTAAAATATCTAAAAATATAATACAAATATCTTATTCCATCAAACAAATACAGGTAGTACATTTGATTTACAAAGGATGTTACAGTTGTTGCCTTTAACACCATTGGCAAAAAGTAAAATGTAATCGGAAGCTGGTGGGGTTATCGGGATCCATTGCTTTTCCATGTAGCAATATCAAACCGGCAACTGCAAAAACTGTGGGGAACCGATCGAGACACTGGCATGTAAACAACAAAATGATGAATAAAGAAAATAAAATTAATGTCGCCATTGCCGGATTAGGGTTCGGCGCTGAGTTTATTCCAATTTATCAAAAATATAACAATGCCAACCTGGTCGCCATTTGCCAAAGAAACCGGGCAAAAATGGATGAAATTGGCGATGCATTTGGCATTGCAAAGCGTTACACTTCTTTTAATGAATTGATCCAGGATCCTGATATTGACGCCGTTCACATCAATACACCTATCCCGGAACATGGGATCCAGTCGATCAAAGCATTGAAGGCCGGAAAACATGTAGCATGCACGGTACCTATGGCAACAACCGTGGAAGAATGTGAAGAAATCGTTTCGCTGACCAGGCAAACCGGGCTTACCTACATGATGATGGAAACGGTGGTCTATGCGCGCGAATTTCTTTTCATCAAAGAGCTTTACGAAACAGGTGAATTGGGCAAGGTTCAGTTTTTGAAGGCAAGTCACCAACAAGATATGGACGGATGGCCAAATTACTGGCCCGGGCTTCCGCCTATGCACTATGCTACCCACTGCGTGGGTCCGGTATTGGGATTAACCAGGGCCGAAGCCGAATATGTATCCTGTTTTGGCTCGGGCTCCATCAGGGCGGAATTGCAAGCGCATTACAACAGCCCTTTTGCCGTGGAAACTACCCATATCAAATTTAAAGACTCAGATCTGAGTGCACAGGTTTACCGCTCTTTATTTGACGTGGCCCGGCAGTACCGCGAAAGTTTTGAGGTCTATGGCTCTAAAAAATCGGTAGAGTGGCCGCTTATAGAAAATAAACCTTTGGTGGTGCACACCGCAAAAAAGGATGAAAATGAAATACCGGAAGAAACCGTCTGCCCGGATTTTGCCCGGTTACTACCCGAAGAAATACAGCGTTTCACTACAAAGGGTGTCTATGATTCAGAAGAAAACCAACACCTGTCTTTTACCCAGGGGGCAGGTCATGGAGGTTCTCATCCGCATTTGGTCCATGCATTTATTGATGCACTCTTAAAAGGGAAACAACCCTACCCTAATGCGGTGGAATCAGCCAACATCACCTGCGTAGGGATTTTGGCCCATAAGTCTGCGATGCAGGGTGGAAAAATTATCCGCTTGCCTGAATTTACCTTTTTACCCGAAAGGCCCCTTACCACGTCCAATTAAAGTGTACTATTGAAACCCTTATTTTCAATCTCATGAAGATGCGATTCATAAAAATACCTCCTGTTTGCCTCACAGTGACTAAAAGCATATTTACTTTAAAAAAACTGGCTGGTTTTATGGGGCTGCTGTTTATGTGTATTTTTTATGCATGTCACGACAAAGAGTCCACGGAAAAAACAGCAGATGAGGATCAATTCAGCCTGCATATTCGTACAACTGAGGCTCGCACCCCTGCACAGGAACAATCGGGATTTCGGCTCCCACCCGGTTTTGAAATTCAACTCTTTGCGTCCGAGCCCCAGATTGGCAAACCGCTCAACATGTCTTTTGATGCCAGGGGCAGAATGTGGGTGACACAATCTTATGAATATCCTTTTCCCGACACAACAGGGGCAGGAAAAGATAAAATAACCATTCTGGAAGACTCCGATGGAGACGGCAGCGCCGATAATATTACTGATTTTGCCGATTCTCTTAATATTCCTATTGGCATTATACCTGTAAAAGATGGTGCCATTGCCTACAGTATTCCAAATGTCTATTACTTCAAAGATAATGACGGCGATGATAAGGCCGACGAAAGAAGGATAGTGCTAAGCGGGTTTGAGCACAAGGATACCCATGGCATGATCAACAACTTTTTCAGAGGCCTGGATGGCTGGATTCACGGTTCCCATGGCTTCGCCAATACCTCCAGCGTGACAGACCGAAATGGCAAAACCATCGTTATGCAATCCGGAAACATGTTCAGGTTCAGAGACGATGGCAGCAATGTGGAATTTACCAGTACAGGCCGGGTTAACCCTTTTGGGCATACCTATGATGAAATGGGATATGTGTACTCGGTAGATTGCCATACGACCCCTATTTATCAGTTAATAAGAGGGGCCGATTACCCGCATTTTGGCAAACAACCCACCGGTATTGGCTTTGGGCCGGTCACTGAAATTGAAAACCAGCGAGGCGCCACAGCCCTGGCAGGGTTGGAATATTATATTGCTCCCCAATTTCCGCCGGAATATCAAAATAGCTTCTACTATGGCGACGTGGTAAAAAGCAGGGTATACCGCAGCACGATGGAAAAGAAGGGCACTACTGCCTATATCACCCAGGAAGAAGATTTTATTGTAAGCGAGGATCCCTGGTTCCGCCCTGTTGACGTGAAGCTCGGACCCGATGGTGCACTTTACATCGCAGACTTTTACAACAGAATCATAGGACATTACGAAGTACCCCTGGACCACCCCGGAAGAGACAGGGAGCGGGGACGAATATGGCGCGTGGTGTATACCGGAGATACAAAGGATGATGATGCTACCGGATCGGATTGGCATGACGCAGACATGCAACAGCTAATTAATGGACTGGGGCAAGAAAATTTACCCCTTCGCACCATTATTGCTGATCAAATCATCGACAGATTTGGTGCTAAGGCAGTGGATCCACTAAATCAGGCATTCGCTGCAAGCAACAATACCGGCCAGCAAATACAGATTTTATGGTTGCTTTACCGGTTAAACGCCTTGCCGGATCAACTCCTTATTACCGCTATGAAACACAGGGCAACCGGCCTTAGGGTCCATTCGCTCAGAATAATGTTTGAATACGAAGTTTTGAGCAAGGAGCTGGTCACCATCGCCCGAAATAGCCTGAATGACACACAACCGGATGTTATCAGAGCAGCAGTCATGTTACTGGCCAGGCACCCTGACGCGATCCAACTGCCACTATTATTTTCAGCTCAGAAAAACCTGCCAGCCTCTGACTCTCATTTAAAATATGTGATCAGACAGTGCCTGAGAGATCATCTTCGGGATAAAACCGTATTTCATTCTATACTAAATCAGGATTGGGATCAGCGGGAGATCGGCTCATTGGTTGATGTAGTGGTCGGTGTGGACTCAGAATTGGCCGCGGAGTTTATCTCACAATACCTGAAATCGCTCCATACAATAGAAGCGGAAACGCTGATTGAATTATCCGCCCATGCTTCCAGGTTTATCGCACCCAATGATTTGAATAAGCTGGTACTGGCGGCAAAAACGCTCTGCGGCGACAATCTGGATCTACAATACAATATTTACAAAGCCATCAAAGGGGGCATTGACCGCAGGGGCACTAAAGAAAGCCAGGCCGTCAGGGAGTGGGCCATCAGTCTGGCCCGTACTTTTCTCAACCTGAAGCAGCCGGCATCAACCCAATGGAGCATAGCGCCCATCGAGAAATCAATATATGATGAAAATACCTGGCAATTGGTGGCGGTTGATGCCCAGGATCAACTGGAGGCTACCACTGTTCTCTTGAGCGGTCCTTTCGAGAATGACCGCCAAATGAGCCAGTTGTATTCTCCGGATTTCATCATTCCTGAGACATTTTCATTTCAGCTATTTGGAAATAAGCATGAATCTGACGACCCTGAGGTGAATACCAATGTGGTCCAGTTAAGATTATCCGCGTCTGATCAAGTGATCCAGGAAGCCTACGTCACCGGGCAAAATATACGCCAGAATGTATCGTGGCACAACAGTGCTGTCAAAGGACAGAAGGGATACCTGGCTATCATTGATGGGTCTGCCTCCAGAGGCCGGTTTATTGGAATAGGTCAATTGATACCATCTATAGTAGCATTCCCCCAGGAAGATCCCCAACTCACAGCCAAACGACAGGTATTCGCTGCGAATGTTGCGGGGCGTTACAAACTTACGGGCTGGCAGAAGGATTTGGAAGAAATGTTTTTGTCCGCATTCACGGATCTATATGCTAAAGCCGCCGCAGCAGAGGCATTATTGCTCCTGGACAACCGTAATCTGGACATTATAGCAAATGTCATCAAGAAGGAGGATACCCAACCGTTTTTGATAGAATCCATAGCAAAATCAATCGGTAAAATAAACTCCCCTAAAGCACCAGTTGTGCTAAGGCAGGCATTGGATGGCCAGCCCTATTCCGTTCAGAAAGAAATCGCGCTGGCTTTAGCGCAATCTGTAAATGGAATAGATCAACTGCTTGAAGCAGCGACCCAATTGGAGGTGGTTCCACGAATCCTGTTGGAAAGGCAGATCCATGAACATTTATTAAATACAGCCTCAAAAACGCAGATTGCTTTATCTCAAAAACTGATGAAGGATGTTAAAAAACCCAATGAGGAAATTCAGGCCCTTATTGATGAACGCCTGGCAAAATTTCAGCTTTCAGGAAATGCCGTTGCCGGGGGAAGTGAGGCATTTGTAGTACACTGTGCGCCATGCCACCAGATTAATGGCAACGGAGGATCCATTGGCCCTCAGCTGGATGGCATTGGCAACTGGGGAGCCAGGGCATTGACGGAAAAAATATTGGACCCTAACAGAAATATTTCCAAGGCTTTTATCAATTACAATATTAAATTAAAGGACGGAACAAACCAGTCCGGGCTTTTTAGACGACAGGAAGGCGCATTATTGGTTTTTGCCAATGCCTCAGGACAGGAGTTTACCATTGCCGAACGCGAGATAGCCGAGAAAAAAGCAAGCCCGTATACACTGATGCCTGATCATTTTAGTCGGGTAATTGAGAAGGAGGAGTTTTATTTATTATTAAATTACTTGCTAACCCAAAAGTAAAATGTTTGACTTTCGATACTACCTACTCATTGTAATCATTGCCTGTCATATAGGTTGCTCCACACCTAAAAATGACAATGCTGCTGGCACATCAGAGGAAAATCCGTCTGTGACATTCAAAAAAACGCACGTATGGGATCAATTTATTTCCGAAGGCGTTGCCGTTGGTGATGTCAATAAAGATGGCCACATGGATATCCTGGCGGGGGCGTACTGGTTTGAAGCGCCTGAATGGCTACCTCATGAAATTCAGCAGCCAAAAACGTATGATTATAGTAAAGGGTATAGTGATTCATTTCCAAATTATGCTTATGACGTAAACGAAGATGGATGGGTAGATTTCATAATTTTCGGCTTCCCCGGGGAGTCTGTAAGTTGGTATGAAAATCCTCAGGGAAAAGATGTACATTGGGCGCCGCATGTGATTGATACCAATGCATGCAATGAATCTCCTCTTTTCGCAGATCTCGATGGAAACGGAAGAATGGATTTGGTTTTTGGCCATGAAGGAGCCGGGATCATGAAATGGTTTGAGCACACCATGGTCAACGATACGGTGAGCTGGATTCCCAAGGACCTGAGTGAGCCCAACGCGCCCGGCACCGCCAGGTATTCACATGGGCTTGGCATGGGAGATATAAATAACGACGGCAGAAATGATGTCATTATCAGGAAAGGTTGGTGGGAGGCACCTGAAAACCGGCATGAACTCCCCTGGACTTTTCACGCAACTGACCTAGGGGAAAAGTGTTCGCATATGTATGTGTATGACCTTGATAAAGATGGTGACAACGATGTGGTCTCCGCCTCTGCGCATGATTACGGCATATGGTGGCACGAACAGCTGACAAGTGAAAGCAATCAACCGGCTTTTATTCATCACCTGATCGACAGCTCGTTTTCACAAACCCATGCTTTGGAAATGAAAGACTTGAATGGGGATAGGTTGCCGGATTTGATAACAGGAAAACGTTTTTATGCGCATCAGGGTAAAGACCCGGGCGGTAAAGAACCGGCAGTGCTCTACTGGTTTGAGTTACGGATAGACAACAATAGCAAGCCTTCGTGGACTCCCCATCTGATCGATGATAACTCCGGCATTGGGGTCAACTTCGTCGTCGAGGACATGAATGGAGATGGAAAATTGGATATCATTACAGCCAATAAAAAGGGGGTCTTTGTATTTAAACAAAAATAAACCTCTGGTTTTGGTTGCCGGTTAAAGCGGTCACGAATTAATTCCAACCTGTTTGTCAGCCCATTTGAAGATGGGAATAGCCATAATAATTGCTATTTATGACAATATTCCTGAAGACCCGGCCCTCAACTTGTTTTATATTTGTCACATAGCATTAACCACCCACTTCATGGCAACTTCTGAAACAGGTCAACTGATGAAAAATGATCAATCTCAAATTCAATCATTTAAAACCGAATGTGAATATCATTTAAATAATGAACTGCTTCCCTTTTGGTTTGACCGCGCAAAAGACGATAACTTTGGCGGTTATATTACCCATTTCGACAAAGATGGGCTGGATGCCGGCGATGACGAAAAATCAATGCTTGGCCAGGCTAGAATGATTTACGTTTTCTCGTCAGCTTACCGGCATGGGTATGGCGGGGAGCAAAGCGCCGAATTTGCCAGACACGGCGTCGATTTCTTGCTGGATAAAATGTGGGACGATGAACACGAAGGGTTTTATTGGATGACCGACCGTGCGGGAAAGGTAAAAATAGACGAAAAAATACTTTACGGACATAGCTTTGCCATCTATAGTCTCAGTGAATACACGCTGGCAACCGGTGATGAAAGAGGGCTGGTCTATGCGGAAAAAGTATTTGATCTCATTCAAAAATATTGTGCCGATACGCATTTTGGCGGATACTTTGAAATGTTTAGTCGCCAATGGGATCTGAAAGGCCCGGGGGCCGCCGGAGGCGACCGCAAGACCCTGGATATTCACATGCACCTGATGGAGGCCTTTACTACACTTTATGAATGTTCCCGCAAGGAAGTTCACCGCCGAAAACTTTTGGAAGTCATTGAATTGATCACCGATAAAATTTTACATCCCGAATACCGAACAGGAATCCCCCAATTTTTTGCAGATTGGAAAGTTGCGCCGCAAATTAAATTTGATATCATATGGGGTTGGGACCGGTTTACAGAAGATGGCGAAAAAGGCCAGGCCGAAGACAATACCAGCTACGGGCACAATGTGGAATTTGCATGGCTGCTCATGCATGCACTTAGTGTTCTGGAGATACCCATTACCCGGTATGAAGCTGTAATACAAAAGCAATACGACCACGCCCTGGCAGATGGCATCGATTGGGAGTATGGTGGGGTTTTTGTGGAAGGATCTCACGCCGGAGGGGTTTACGATCGTGAAAAGGAATTCTGGCAAAACGCCGAAATGCTCATCGCCCTTACTCAGGGTTGCCTGGTGCTGGACATGGATACCTATTGGCCGGTCTATCAAAATGTTCACCGGTTTGTCTTTGACAAAATGATCCATCACAAAATAGGGGAATGGTGGCCACTGCTTACAAGACAGGGCGAACCTATCTGGACCCACATGAGCCACAACTGGAAAATCAACTATCATACCGTAAGATCGATGATTGAAACGATAAAACGCCTGGACAAACTCATACGATCAAAAGAATAGCCACCTGGTTTTTTGCTGCACAACACAGGCAGGTACTATTGTTACCTTCATCACAATAGATAATAGTGGTCAAAAAATCTCTTCGCTTTTCAGATAAAATACGCGAATTTTTAATGGATGAATAGTATATTGTATTTTTCAATATAATTTCCCGCGGCGGGATTGACAAAATAGTATCAAAGAACCACCAACCAACTGAAACGTAAAGTCATGTTAAAATCAGCTACATTTTTTATTATTTTACTAATACCTTTACTGTTGCCTGCCCAGAGCTCATCGGAGAAACAAAACACGCAAACCTCTACCGCGGCATCAAAGGGGGCAATTCCAAAAGGTACCGTCACAAAACACACCATCACCAACATTCTCATATATCAGCTAAAGCTGTACCGCGAATATTATGTCTACGTACCCGCCCAATACAATGGTGAATCGGATGCAGCGGTCATGGTGTTTCAAGACGGTTGGGTGTTTGCTGACAAAGATCATCCCTATGCTGATAAAAGAAACTACGCACCCGATGTTTTTGATAAACTGATTCATGAAAAGAAAATGCCTGTGACCATTGGGATTTTTGTTGAACCCGGCAATATTGATGAAGATTATCCCGAAAACCGTATGGAAAATTCAAAACGCAGCGAAGAATATGATGAACTCAGCGACCGCTATGTTAGTTTTTTGATTAACACATTGATACCGGAAGTAGCCAAGAACTACCGGCTAACCAGCGATCCCAAGCTTCGGGCCATCGGTGGCTTTTCCTCGGGTGGCAACTGTGCGTTTACCGCGGCATGGCAACGACCCGATTACTTTCACCGGGTGCTGAGTTTTGCCGGTGCTTATATCAATATCCGGGGCGGTCATATATATCCTTACCTGGTCAGATCAACACCGAAAAAAGACATCAAAGTGTATTTGCAGGCCGGTTCCAATGACATTGATATCATATTTGGCAATGTGTGGCTGGCCAACCAACAAATGGCTGCCGCCTTTAAATTTAAAGACTACGATTACAAGTTTGTCAAAACTACCGGTACACACGGCCAGTTTATGGGAGAACGTTTTGAAAGCGCCATTGAATGGCTGTGGCGTGATGCGGCCGGCATATCATCCAACCGCTAGGCAAATCAGATTTTGCATCATTCACACAGAAATGTTTTCGGGAATTTCCTGAACCTGAAAAACAATTTCCCCAAAAGGAGGTGGTAAAAATTCCGTTTTTCAAAGGTATTAGCTACTTTCAATTGATTTCCTGTCTACCAGATTGGAAAAATTAAAATCTTGCAAGAAATACAAACAGAGAAAAGAGCCAATGATCAGAGCGGTCAAAACTGAGGATGCTGACGAAATAAAAGAAATATATAACTATTATATTCTGAATTCTATCATAACCTTTGAGGAATCCCCGGTTTCAACTACCGAAATGGAAGAAAGAATAAATGCTATAAAATCGGCATTTCCGTGGATTGTCTATGAAAAAGATCAGCAAATATTGGGCTATGCCTATGCTGCCAGATGGAGGTCAAGAAGTGCCTATGCCCGGTCCGTTGAAAGTACGGTTTATTTGAAACCAGGGACGTCAAAAAAGGGCATCGGTACACAGCTTTATACAGCGTTGATAAAAAGGTTAAAGGAAATGGACCTGCACGCTGTAATCGGAGGAATTTCGCTACCCAACGATGCCAGTGTTGCTTTGCATGAAAAATTAGGATTCGAAAAAGTAGCCCATTTTAAGGAAGTTGGTTTAAAATTCAATACGTGGATTGATGTTGGGTATTGGGAATTGCTTATCTAAAAAAATAACAAGCACACATCAAATCCTCTCCCGGGAGGCGCAGGGGTGGGTGAGTATCGTCAACGGAGATGGATTAAATTACCTGGTAGAGCCAAACATTTACGCACCCCTTCCGCCCGGAATATTTCACAAAAGCTGCCTATTCCCGCAAGGGCACCTTCCCCGGGGAAGGGGTTTTATGAAAATAAATTTATATAAAATAACCACAGTCACCCGACTAAGAATCGGCATGATACCGGTTTCTCAAAAATAGATGGGTGCGACTTTTAAATAGTTCAACTCGATTTATTTACCCGGAAACAGTGGGGCATAATCCGGGAAAATCCCCTTAATTTTAAAGTAGTGCCCATAAACTTAAACAAAGGAACCTGTCGATGACATCGACATATCAATGAAACATGTTTAAACCATCGACATATCAGGTCTCCTGATCTGCCATTTAATGTTTCTTCAGCAGGGCCAATAACCAACTATTCTGATAGAGGTTCTCCCTTCCTACCTTCTTGGATTTCAGGATACCCACTTTTTCAAGCGCCTTTAAATATTCCGCTGCTGTTTGCCTTTTGGCGATCCCTCTTTCCACTAAAAAACTCCCCTTGGTATAGGGTTGCTCAAACAGCAGCTCTATCAATTCCTTCGAATACACCCGGTCCGGCAACTTCTTACGCGCCAGCAGGACGGTCTCCTGCATCAATTCCTGAATCGCATCGATTTTAGCAATTGTATGCTGGGCGGTGACTGTAATACCCTCCAGCATAAACAATATCCATTGTTCCCACTGCTGATTTTCCGTCACCGCCCTCAACTTTTTGTAATACGCGTTTTTATGTTCTACCAGGTAATGGCTTAGGTACAATATAGGCAGGTCCAACAGGTTTTGAGCCACCAGGTAAAGGATAATGATGATCCTGCCGGTGCGGCCATTGCCGTCTTTAAACGGATGTATCGCCTCAAACTGGTAGTGAATAACTGCCAGCTTGATCAGGGGGTCGATGTCATCTTTGTTATCGTTCATGTACAGTACCAAATTCTCCAGTAGCGTTTTGATCTGGATCTCTCCCTCAGGTGGTGTGTAAATTACTTCCTGTGTTACCGGGTTGGCTATCCTGGTCCCTGACCCATCTCTGATACCGACGGCATTCTTCTTTATTTTTTGAACCACCTTAACAAATACCTCCTGGCTGAATTTTCCTTTTTGCACCGCGTGAAATCCTTCCCAAAGTGCATTCCGATATGACAATACTTCCTTGGTAGCGGGATCTGCACTTCCGGCATCCAGCACGAAGCCTTCGAACAGGGAATCCGAAGTCGTTACAATATTCTCTATTTCAGAGGAGTCCTTAGCCTCCTTTAAGGTGGCAGTGTTCACCAACATCGACTGGTTGGGAATACTACTGGCTTTGGCATTCAAAGCAGCCAATACCCGGTTGGCTTTAATGGCATTTTTGAGGATCGATCTCGATTCCAGCTCCTTGGCCGGGGGTAGCAGGGGAAGATCGTTATATGGTTTTTGCGGGTCAAACATAATTTAAATAATACACTTCAGGTATTAATACGTTGGTTTGCAGGCATTATTTTATGGGGTTTATTAAGTTTTGTTTGCTCTCGCCGGAGTTATGGGTAATATCCGGAGGTGTGCCACACTGATTCCAATAACAGCACTAAAAATACCAGTAGTGGAAGAGGCTAAGCTGAGAACGGCTTCATCCGGATAAATAGAATACAAACAAACATCCCCCTTATCAATTGAATTTAGCATGATAAAATCCTCATATTGTTTCATTATGGCACGATTTTGTACGCAAATGAACTGCTCTAATTGCATATAAATATCATTACAGGATCATACAATTGATTCTCAGCAATTTAAGCCTTTGGCACATTTATTGGATTTTCGAGTAAGTATATCAAGATGACCAGCTCCATAAACAATTAAAATATACTGGCTAGTTGAATTGGACCCCTAAAGTGATTTAGTATGCAGATCGATTGAAATGAAATAATCGTTCGAGAGAAACAAAGATGCCTTCTTTGCAAAAATGATTTAGTGTTGAAATTTAAATTGGGAAATGATGAATACCAGCATAGCAGAAATTTTGGAGATATATACCAGGGAAATCAGGTTAATTCTTCAGCCACTTGGCTTAGAAAATCATACCAGTGTATTTGAAGAAATATTCAAGAAATACTTAGAGGAAGGAAATGATTTTCATCCTGATGAGCACCTCGATGGTAAACGGATTGATTCAAAACGACTTTTTGAGAGGATTATGCAAAAAATAAATGAAAAAGAAGGGTTATAAAAGCATTTTTTCTTGTTAATAAGTCCCAGGTAAAAATGATTGATAAGATCTTGAATTCACTTCCATATTGTAATCCTACTTTTAGCAAACAACAAGTCTAATCCGGATCTGATACTCATCGCAGTATTTAATCTCCAGATATGAAATGTTCCTCTATCGACAGGTTATATATGCTGCCTACTCGTGTCAGAGCAATTATGGTCTATAAATCACCTTAAAACATGAAAGACTAGTAATAATAAGTATCCATTACTTTTTTTGATGGAAATTTTATCTTTCAAGGCTTTCCAAGACTTTAATCCTTTGCTCTTAATGAGCAGACTTTTGACAATTTTTCCTATGGATAGGTAATTATAAAAGTAAAAAACCACCTGAATTTTAGATTCAGGTGGTTTTTTGATAATTAATCTGGAGGTCGCGAGCGGATTCGAACCGCTGTACGAGCTTTTGCAGAGCTCTGCCTAGCCACTCGGCCACACGACCTTGTATTTTTTCTTCAGGCTGTCAAATCTAAAAAGTTTTTATTTTTTGTTCAAAGTTTCTGAGACATTTTTAGAAATGAATGCTACGCCAACTGTTGACAGGAGATATAGTTATATAAAAAATAATATGCCCAACAAAGTTTATCTCCTGTAACCCCCTCCTGACCGCCGCAAAGGTAAGTCAAAAGGGGATATTTATAAAATAAAGATTTTACTCTTCTGTCTTTTCTTCAGTTGCCTCGTCTACTTCCTCCTTCTTGGCACTGGCTGTCTTCTTTTTTGTAGCTTTTGGCTCCTCTGCTTCCTCCTTGTCCTTCTCAGCTACCTCATCAACTTTCTCTTCGACCGCTTCAGCTTTCACTTCTTCAGCAGCTTCTTCCGGCTTTTCTTCTGCCTTAGGCGCTTCTGCCACTTCTTCCGCTGGTGCCGCTGCCGGTTCCTCAGCCTTTGGCGCTTCTTCTGCCACCTCTTCAGCCTTTGCCTTTGCTTCTTCCTTCACTTCTTTCGGTGCCTCTTCTGCTTTAGGCTCTGCCTTAGGCTTTGCTACTTTCTTCTCAGCAGGTGCCGGCGCCGATTTGCCTTCCATCTGGCTTTTTAAAGCCGACAATGCTTCCAGATCTCCTAACGTTGACTTTTCAGAGTCTTTGTTGATTTTATCAATGGTGCTCTTAGGCGACTTTTTACGTTTTGGTCTGGACGTCTCCGCAGCTGCAGAGTGTACATTGGTGTGAGACATCACAATTCTTTTGTCGTCCTTAGAGAACTCAATCACCTTAAAGGTTAAAGTCTCACCAGCTTCAGCAGTGGTACCGTCTTCTTTTACCAGGTGTCTGACTGTGGCAAATCCTTCAATACCATAAGGCAACTCCAGTACCGCCCCTTTGTCAGTTTTGCTGAGGATAGAACATTTGTGCTCCGAACCTATGGTAAATACTGTTTCGAAGGTATCCCAAGGGTTTTCTTCCAACTGCTTGTGACCTAAGGCCAGCCTTCTGTTTTCCACATCCAGCTCCAGTACCTGCACTTCCAGCTTATCGCCAACCTTCACAAATTCAGAAGGATGCTTGATTTTTTTGGTCCACGACAAATCTGAAACGTGTACTAATCCATCAATACCTTCTTCCAGCTCGATGAATAAACCGAAGTTGGTCAGGTTTCTAACAATACCCTTGTGTTTTGTACCAACCGCATATTTGGTCAATACATTTTCTTTGGTCCAGGGATCTTCCGTCAATTGCTTGATACCCAAAGACATTTTCCTTTCTTCTCTGTCAAGTGTCAATACGACAGCCTCCAGTTTGTCACCTATGTTAATGAAATCCTGCGGATTTCTCAGGTGCTGTGACCACGACATTTCCGAAACGTGGATCAGCCCCTCTACACCCGGCTGGATTTCCAGGAATGCACCGTAATCCGCCACGTTGACAATAGAGCCGCTGATATGAGAACCAATCTGAATCTCTTCTGACAGCGAATCCCAGGGATGTGCCGTCAATTGCTTCATGCCAGTGAAATTCTCTTCTTGTTATCGTCAAAATCCAACACCACCACATTTACTTTCTGATCCAGCTGAAGTACTTCCTCAGGATGGTTGATTCTACCCCAGGAAATATCGGTGATATGTAGTAATCCGTCAACACCGCCAAGATCAATAAAGACACCGAAGTTGGTCATATTTTTGATAACCCCTTCGAGTACCTGTCCTTTCTCCAGGTTGTTGAGGATCTCTATTTTCTGTTTTTCAAGATCTTTTTCTATAAGTACTTTGTGTGAAACAACCACGTTGTCGTTAGAATAGTTGATCTTCACAACTTTTACTTCCATCTTATTGCCTACAAAAACATCAAAATCTCTAATAGGCTTGACATCTATTTGAGAACCTGGCAGGAATGCTTCAACACCAAAGATATCTACAATAAGTCCACCTTTGGTTCTTCTTTTGACCATACCTTCAATCACCTCATCCTTATCGAGGGCTTGCTGGATTTGCTCCCAGGCCTTTACAATTTTTGCTTTTCTTCTGGAAAGCACCAATTGTCCGTTGGCATTTTCCTGTTCTTCAATATATACCTGTACTTCATCCCCGATTTTCAAATCTTCCAAATCGCGGAATTCTGATGCAGAAACCAGACCATCGGATTTGAATCCGATATTTAAAATAACGTCGCGGTCTGATATACCTACCACAGTACCCGTCACTACCTCCTTTTCCTGGATTTCGTTGAGGGTACCCTCGTACATTTTGATCAATTCTTCTTTTTCTTTGTCGGTATAATTTTCGCCAAATCCTTTTGGCTCTACATTATCCCAATCAAACTCTTCCGGTGTTTCGCTCATGGTGAATTTGTAAGCTGTAATTTTACAATAGTTCTTCACCTGTCTCGGTAAAAAACTAAGGTTTTCGTTTAACAATTCCCTGTCCAACAGGGCCATCCATTTTGAATGGAGTGCAAAGGTAGTAAAAATTTATATTCCTACTATGATTGCCTATAAATATTTTGTCCTTCTAAGGAATAAATGGTAAGAAGCCGTGCTGTGGTATAAAATTACTCTGCCGGCGTTACAGTCACGTTTTCTAAATTTATATGAGAAAGTTCTGTCAATTGATTGTCCTCGTATAGCTGATCGTAATGACTTAGTGGTGTGTCTTCAGAGGTGTATTTGTAGTTGACATGGTCTGTAAACAGGATATCTCCGACCCTTCTTCTATTATATATTTCCCTAAAGCGGGTGCCTCCTCCATCAACCTCATACGCATAAGCAAAATAATCCATGGTGAAGGAATCCTTGTTTATCCAGTAAACAAATACATCACTATAATCTTCTCCGCCTCCGTCTTGCTCAAAGGAAATTTCAATTTTGTGATATTTTTGGTCCTTTAACGAGCACATACCCACATATTTTTTTCTGACAGCAGCATCATTTAAAACAAATGGTGTCATCGCAAAATAGGCAACTGAGTTAACGGATCGGGCATATTTTGCTGCCATGGTATCCGGAATGTTGATTTTTTCTCCATTCAACAGGCGGTAAAAGCCATCGTTATTCAATACATCTTTAAATTTACCTAAAGAATCCTCAAAAGAGCGGGTATACTCAAACCAGTTGTCTTTTTTCAAAATGGTATAATACCGGTCACGGAAGTCAAAACCTATTAAAACATTATCGTAATGCTCCCCTCCATGCTTTTCGATGGCTTTATCTATGATAACTTGCGGATCAGGCTTTTCAGAGCAGGATAAGATCCCTACTCCCATCATGCAGACACAAATAATCGTTCTCAATTGTGATAGTTGCTGACGGTTAATGCTTAATTCATCCATAAAAATTCAACAATCAGTAACCTTATTACGGATAAGACTGCGAAAAAGTTAGCAAAGCAGGAAAATTATCCGTTTTCAAAAGATTTGTCCGGCCATTTACCGTATGAATTATACTTCTCTAATGTATACTGGAAATATTTGTTTTATTTGCTAAATTCGCTATATATTTTTTGAAGCTACGCTATTTTTAATTAAAAATTTACCCGGGGCGCCCGTAGCTGAATTGTTTTAAACTTTGCAAGTCTGACAAAACAATTTTATTCCAATGAAGTCATTCTTAGGCGGTTTGTTGATATTTCTTCAGCTGGTATTAATAATTAATGCGAGGTTTGGCGTACTACGCTATTATTGCTGGGCACCACACGACGAGCAAAGTGTCTTTAATCTGTCTGTAATTATTGATCAAAAACAGCTGACAAGAGAAGAGACCAACAAACGCTATCGGTTCACTGATTGGCGCTACTGGCAGGATGGCAAGTATCGCAATGTGCGCCTGGAATCAAGATCCATTGAAAATATTAAAAGTATTATCAGCCAATTTGAAAGCACCTATGGCCAAGACGATCAGGCCTCGGTAACGCTCACTTATGAAATAAACGGGGGGCCTGCAAAAACCTGGCAGTGGCCAGCCGACCAATAAAATGAATCTTACCAATTATAATCCCTTCAAGTTTTCCGGCACGGATTTGCCACCATATTTATTGTTTATGGTTAAACTGCTTACCGTTGCACTGATTGGTAAAGGTTATTTTTTCGATTTACCAAAGCCGTTTCTACCCTTTTTCCTGCTGTTTGATCATATCCCAGGACTTTTATTTCAGTCAATCCTGAATGCTGGCGCAGTTGTTTTTGTCATTTTGTTATTTACCAATCAAAAAGTTCGTTTAAGCTGCTTTGTACTGGGTACGATATTTCTTGTGGGGACGCTTTCATCCAAAATCTACTACTCCAACGCTAAAGTTTATTGCGGATTGATTTATCTGATGACGGCACTCAATGAAAACAGGCGTCGCCCCTGGCTTATCCAACTTCAGATAATCGTCGTTTATTTCGGCGCAGGTATTAACAAATTGTTTGAACCGGATTGGCGTTCCGGACAATACTTTGATCACTGGATGGTGAATGTGATACAGGCTAAATTCTACACCTTCCTGGCCGATGCCACATCCCACGAGATGCTTTCAAAAATATTTAGCTGGAAAACCATTGTGGTGGAAATTGTTGTGTTACCCTTAACGCTCTTATTCAAAAGGTGGCATCGGGTGGGCATCTGGATCGGTATGGTGTTTCATACTTTTGCCTTTTGGTTGGCCGGATTTAGTTTTGAGGTCTTTTACTCGGCCATTTTAATCTCCTATATATCTTTTGCCCAATTCCCATCGAACATTATTGTTAATGGTTTAGAATGGAATTTTTCGAGCCGGCTGTTAAAAGATACGTTGCAATGGTCTGATGTCGATAATCGATTTAAATTCCATGACAAAGATAGCGCGCCCCAAACCGGTGGACTGATCATTGACTTTAATGAAAAACAAGACTGGATTGGCAGATTGGCAAGGCTGAGATTCCTACTTATTTATCACCCATTAACCTACGTCATATTTACACTTTTTCTCACACTTCCTTTTCTTCCCAATATCACTCAGCACTTTACAGGATTAAGCTGTATGATTTTATTTTTTCCTTTTTATAAGCCATTGAAACAGCCTGGTGAAGCATAATTTCAGCTTGTTTCCGGTTTTAAAATTTCCTCCAGGATCTTCCAGACATTTTCTGCTACAATTTTATGCCCTTCCTCATTGGGGTGAATGCCATCAGGCTGGTTCAGCTCCGGTTCGCCGCCTACATCAGCCAGTAAAAATGGAATAAGCATTACTTCGTTTTTCTCAGCAATTTCGGGAAATACGGCCCGGAAAGATGCTGTATAATCCTGTCCCATATTTGGGGGTATCTGCATACCCGCCAAAACTATCTGGCAATCCTGGTACTTGGCCTTAATTTTATCAATCATTTGCTGGAGGTTTTTCCGGGTCTCCTCTATGCTAATACCTCGCAGACCATCATTGCCCCCAAGTTCCAATACAAATATGTCAACTTTCTGATTCAGCACCCAGTCTATCCTGGTATTTCCACTGGCAGTAGTCTCTCCACTGAGCCCTGCATTGACAACCTTATAATTTAATCCTAAAGTATCTACCTTAGCTTGTATAAGCGCCGGAAAAGCCTTGTCCATTTCCAATCCGTAGCCGGCCGTAAGACTATTTCCAAAAAACAAGATTATTTTTTTCGTTGACGGGGTCTGTGCAGTACTGTTTTCAAGAGGCTTGGAAATTTGCTTTTCCTCTTCACGACTACCGGTACCGCTGCAGGCAACCTGCCAGATGACAAATAAAAATATGAACAAATTATTGACTACTTTTTTCATAAATCATTATTTAAACAATTCCGGAAACTTAGCCTGACCATTGATGAGGTTAGTTAACCTTTTATGGGATAAATGTTTACTTCGTAAAATATTTACAAACAACTAAGTTACCAATTCGTTTTAATATTCATGGCTGTTAAATAAATGTAATTACTGTTTTATTAATTAACCACTTATCTATATTTAAAGTTTTAAATCATAAATTGAAAAATGTTAGCCGTAAAGAATTTAACAAAAACATATAAAAGTGGCAACCGGGCGTTAACAGTATTGGATGATATCAGCTTTGAAATCAATCGAGGAGATACCTTTGCCATTGTGGGACCATCGGGAAGTGGCAAAACCACGCTGTTGGGATTGTGTGCAGGACTTGACCGGGCCACGAGCGGCTCTGTTGTACTGAATAATATCCTGCTTGACAGGCTCAATGAGGATGAGCGGGCATTTGTCAGAAATCAGCATGTGGGATTCATATTTCAGAATTTTCAGTTAATTCCCACCCTGACCGCCCTGGAAAATGTCATGGTGCCGCTGGAATTGAGAGGGGAACGGAACATTAAGGAAAGATCCTTAAAATTGTTGGAAAGGGTAGGGCTTGGGGACCGGAAACATCACTACCCCGCCCAACTCTCAGGAGGGGAGCAGCAACGGGTTTCGCTGGCAAGAGCCTTTTCAAATGAACCAAAAATCCTTTTCGCCGATGAACCGACAGGCAACCTGGATGAAGAGACCAGCGAGAAGGTGGTAAAGTTAATCTTTGATTTGAACAAGGAAGCCGGTACCACGCTGGTAATGGTGACACACGATATGGATTTAGCCGGTAAAACACAGCGAATCATAAGAATTAAGGGTGGAAAACTGATATCAGACGATATATTAGCCCCGACAGGCGGAAATTAATGTTGGATAGACTTTGGTGAAAGTAAAAACACGCAACTTCATTTGATGAGATCACTTCTTCTTTTTTTTAACCGATGGTTATGGCAAATGGCCTGGAGAGACAGCCGGAAAAACCGCGCCAGGTTATTGCTGTTTATCTCCTCTATCATTTTAGGTGTGGCAGCGCTGGTTGCTATCAATTCTTTTAGGGAAAACCTTAAAAAAGATATTGATCGTCAGGCAAAAACCGTGATAGGTGCTGACTTGGTATTAAGTAACAATCAACCCATCAGCGACTCCATTGTGTGGCTGCTGGACTCCATAGGCGGGCAAAGGGCGCATGAGCGGTCGTTTGCTTCTATGATCTATTTCCCACGTACCCATGACACCCGGCTTGTACAAATCCGGGCCCTGGATGGTGCCTTCCCATTCTACGGAGATATTGAAACCGATCCCCAATCGGCCAGTAGTCAGTTTAGGGTTGGCCAAAAAGCCCTGGTGGATCATACCCTGCTATTGCAGTTTAATGCCAATCCCGGCGATTCGGTAAAAATCGGGAACCTGTCTTTTTATATTGAAGGCAGAATAAAAAAACTACCGGGACAGAATGGTATTGCGGCAACCGTTGCTCCGCCGGTGTATATTCCGCTTAAGTACCTTAATCAAACCGGCTTGCAGCAAAAAGGAAGCCGCATTCAATATCGTTACTATATAAAGCTTCCCGATCAAACCGAAGTAGAAAAACTTGTAAAAAACATCAGGCCAAGACTTAAAAGTGAAGGAATAGGTATCCGTACCGTGGCATCAACTAAAAATAATCTTGGGGACGCTTTCGACAACTTGTCCGAATTTTTGAACCTGGTGGCTTTTGTCGCCTTACTGTTAGGTTGTGTGGGGGTAGCCAGCGCAGTCCATATTTATGTAAAAGAAAAACTTGCAACAGTTGCTGTTTTGAGATGCCTGGGACTTCAAGGCATCCAGGCATTGATGATTTACTTAATCCAGATCGTTGTGATGGGACTTATTGGAGCATTAATAGGCGCAGTGGCTGGAAGTCTGATTCAAACAACACTGCCTTTTGTTTTGAAAGATTTTTTACCCATTGAGATCGAGCTGGCCATTTCCTGGCCTAGTATTTTCCAGGGCATAGGAATCGGTATCTTTATCTCACTCTTATTTGCGCTGATACCATTACTTAAAATCCGGAAAGTTTCCCCACTGCTTACGCTACGAGCCTCTTTTGAAAGCACCGCCGACAAAGGTGATCGGATCAATTGGCTTGTTTACCTGTTAATCACCACCTTCATATACCTGTTTGCTTTTCTGCAGATGGGAAGTTGGCTGGATGCCTTGTTCTTTTGCCTGGGTCTGGGGGTATCTTTTCTCCTGCTTACTGGTGTCGCCAGACTCATTATGTGGATGGTGCGGAAATACTTTCCGGTGTCGTGGAGTTTTACATGGCGTCAGGGGTTGGCAAATTTATATCGGCCCAACAATCAAACCTTAATTCTTATCATATCTGTAGGACTAGGTACTGCGCTAATCACAACACTGTATTTCACACAAAACCTGTTGCTGGATAAAGTCTCATTATCAAGTATTGGCAATCAACCTAACATGGTAATGTTTGATATCCAAAGTAATCAAAAGGCCGCATTGAATAAATTGACAGCGGAATACAAACTACCGATTATACAGGAAGCCCCTATCGTTACCATGCGGCTTACCAACGTTAATGGAAAAACCAAGGCGCAAATAGAAAAGGACTCATTAAACGAAATTCCGCGATGGGCCTTTAACAGGGAATACCGGGTTACCTACCGGGATTATCTGATCGATTCCGAAAAAACTGCTGAAGGTGATTGGAAGGGCAAAGTGGCGGCAGCGGGTGACCCGATTTATATTTCGTTGGACAAGGGCTATGCTGAAAGGATGAAAGTAGGCATTGGTGACACCTTGACCTTCAACGTCCAGGGCGCTTTGTTGGATACTTATATCAGTCATTTAAGGGAAATTGAATGGAACAGGGTGCAAACCAACTTCCTGGTATTGTTTCCGAAAGGGGTACTGGAAGATGCGCCGCAGTTTCATGTCATTATGACCCGTACGGATCAACAAAATGTTTCGGCCAGCTTTCAACAGGCGGTGGTAAGGAATTTTCCAAATGTCTCGGTGATTGATTTGGGGTTGATATTATCCACTATTGACGAGATATTGAATAAGGTCTCATTTGTTATCCAGTTTATGGCCATGTTTAGCATACTTACCGGCTTTTTTGTGCTGATCAGTTCGGTCATATTAAGTAAATACCAAAGAATTCAGGAGAGCGTTCTTTTGCGAACCATTGGCGCCAATCGCAACCAGATTATGAAGATTACGGCATTGGAATATTTTCTTCTTGGAAGCCTGGCTTCCGTGACCGGCATCGTCATTGCGCTGGTAAGCAGCTGGCTGCTGGCTTACTTCAGCTTTGATACCAGCTTTACCCCCAATTTATTGCCTATTTTAGGTGTCTACGTAATAATAACCACCTTAACCATTATTATTGGTATACTCAACAGTACAGGAATATTAAGCAAGCCACCTTTGGAAGTACTTAGAAGGGAGGTATGATCAAAAACAGCAATTGGCTACACATGGGGATAATCTGTTATAAAAGCCAATCCGCTCGTCCTTCTATCTATGACGCTACATTCTTGCGGCCATTAGCAGATTCAAATCCATGTGTTTAAGGTTAAACTTGTTGGCTATATGGGCGTTGGTGAGATTTCCGTTATAGGCATAAACACCATGCATAAACCATTTATAGGTAAAAATCATTTCCTCAACACCACCTACTTCTGCTATTTGCAACAAGATCGGCGTAAAAATGTTGCTGAGCGCATTGGAAGCAGTATTGGCGACCCGGGAGGTTAAATTCGGGACACAATAATGTATGACGCCATGTTTGATGTAGGTGGGATTCTCATGAGTGGTAATGCGAGAGGTTTCGAAACAGCCGCCCTGATCAATGCTGACATCTATTATAATTGAGTTGGGTCTCATAGAGGCTACCATTTCCTCACTTACAAAACATCTGACCTTGCCCTTTTCAGCCCTCACGGCACCAATAACCACATCTGCTTCTTTCAGCGCTTCCGAAAGCGTCAGGTTATCCAGTATGGCAGTGTGTATCTGGTGTCCCAACGCATGTTTTACCCGACGTAATTTGTAAATATGGTTGTCAAAAATCTTGATTTCAGCCCCGAGGCCCAACGCTGTCCTGGCGGCATATTCTGCGACGGTTCCCGCTCCCAGAATAACCACTTTCGAAGGTGAAACACCGGTAATTCCTCCCAGGAGTATTCCTTTTCCGTCGTGTACGTTGCTGAGATACTCCGCCGCGATCAACATCACAAGGCTGCCCGCAATCTCACTCATAGCTCTGATTACCGGAAATCCTTCCGCCTTGTCCTCCAACATCTCATAACCGATACAGACCAGACGTTTTTTATTAATAGCTTCAATGTAATCCACATTTTGCTGTCCCATTTGAAAGGCAGAAATAACCGTGGATCCGGGTTTAATATTTTCGATTTCGGCTAGCGATGGCGGTTCAATTTTCAGGATTATATTGGCTTCAAAAACTTCCTTTGCAGAATATTTAATTTTGGCGCCGGCATCGCTATAATTTTTATCCGTAAATTTCGCTTTTTCGCCAGCACCGGCCTCTAACCATACCTCTTGTCCGTTGTTGACCAACAAAGCCACTGCCTCCGGCGTAAGCGGCACTCTTATCTCTTTGTAACCAGTTTCTCTCGGAATACCAAATACCAGTGAATGACGGGATTTCTTTTCTTTAAGTAATGCTTCCTGTGGATATAGGCTGCCTTCCTTCGCTAATTTTTCAATCTCAGGCTTGAATTGTCTTTTCATACGATTTCTAATACAATTTTTCTTGTATTATCTGAATTGATGGTTATAAATATACGAAGAAATTCATCAGGAATTAAAGACGGAATTTTTCCCGGCCACTCCACAAAACACAAATGCTCGGAATAAAAATATTCATCAACACCAATATCCATGGCCTCTTCTTCATTCTCAATACGATAAAAGTCAAAATGATAGAAGGTAGCATGCTTCCGGTTGACGTATTCGTTCACCAGGGCAAACGTTGGACTACTTACCTCATCAACTACTCCAAATGCCTTACAAAGCGCTTTAATAAGCGTGGTTTTACCGGCACCCATCTCCCCTTCAAACAGCCAGATCTTATGGTCTCCGGCAAATGTGATTATATTTTTTGAAGCATCGGGCAGGTCATCAATATTTAAGTTGTCAATCTGCTGTGTGGATTTGCCTTTAGCCTGCATTTTTGGAAGTTAAAGAAACAACAGGAATGATTACCTCCTCCAGAGAAATTCCACCATGTTGAAAGGTATCTTTATAATAGTTGACGTAATAGTTGTAGTTATTCGGATACGCAAAGAAGTAATCATCAGTAGCAAAAACGTAGGCCGTTGACACGTTAATCTTGGGGAGATGAAAATGTTCGGGTTTCCTGGCTACCAGTACCTTATCTTCTTCGAAGGCCAGGTTCTTGCCCTGCTTGTATCTTAAGTTGGTGTTGGTATTCCGGTCCCCGATGATCCTGAAAGGCTTTTTAACCCTGACAGTGCCATGATCCGTGGTAATAATTAACTTGCCACCTTTCTCAGAAATGATTTTGATCACCTCGAACAAGGGGGAATGGGCAAACCACGATTTGGTAATGGATCGATAGGCCGACTCATCAGGTGCCAGTTCTCTGATCATCTCCATTTCTGTTCTCGCATGGGATAGCATGTCCACAAAATTGTAGACAATCACATTGAGGTCATTGGACATCAGATTGTTAATACTGTCTATCAGCTGGCGCCCCTGAGCCAGGTTTTTAATTTTATGATAACTATGCTTGATATTCAGCCTGCTTTTTTGAATGTTTTTTTCCAGAAACTGATCCTCATTATTATTCTTTCCTCCCTCCTCATCTTCGCCAACCCATAAATTAGGATGAAACTTTGCCATTTCAGTCGGCAGCATTCCCGAAAATATAGCGTTGCGCGAATAGGCCGTAGTCGTAGGCAGTATGGAATAGTAAGCTTCTTCACTATCAATATTGAAGTAATTGCTAATGGTAGGTTCCAGCACTTTCCACTGGTCATAGCGCAAATTATCTACAACAATAAAAAAAGTACTGGTCCCTTCCTTTAATTCCGGAAAGACCTTTTTCTTCATGAGCTGATGTGACAATAAGGGTTTGTCTACGTCGGGATCGTTAAGCCAGTCTTCATAGTTCTCCGATATGAATTTGATAAAATTGGCATTGGCTTCGCTTTTCTGCATATCCAAAACTTCCGACATGCTTTTATTGTCGGTTTGTTCAATTTCCAGTTCCCAGAAAATTAGCTTCTTGTAGATTTCAACCCACTCTGAATGATCCATGTGATCATTATATGCCATGCTGATATTTCTAAAATCCTGTTGATAACTGATCGTCGTGCGCTCATCAATCAATCGCCGGTTATCCAATATCTTTTTAACTGACAACAGAATTTGGTTGGGGTTAAGCGGTTTAATCAGGTAATCGGCAATCTTTGATCCGATGGCCTCCTCCATAATATATTCCTCTTCACTTTTTGTAATCATCACCACCGGTAAATTAGGCCAGGAAGATTTAATCTGATTCAATGTTTCCAACCCAGTCATCCCGGGCATATTTTCATCCAGAAAAACGATGTCATACCGGGTGTTTTCGCAGGCATCCAAAGCATCGGCGCCACTGTTAACGCCATTTACATCATATCCCTTCTGATTTAAAAATAAAATATGTGGCTTTAATAAATCAATTTCATCATCTGCCCACAAAATACTATATCTTTGCATGGTTTAATTTTTTACTTTATTTTGACAACAATCAAATTTAAATAAATAGCTTTAAAGATTGAATAAGAAAAAAATCTTTAATGATCCGGTATACGGATTTATTACGATCCAGAGCGACCTGATCTTTGATATCCTGGAGCATCCCTATTTCCAAAAACTACGCAGGATAAAGCAAGTCGGATTAACGGACTTCGTTTATCCGGGTGCCTTACATACCAGATTCCACCACGCCCTTGGCGCCATGCACTTAATGGCCATCACCTTAGACAACCTGCGAAGTAAAGGTCACGATATCAGCGAGCAGGAAAATGAAGCCGCTTTAATTGCCATTTTGCTCCATGACGTTGGCCATGGCCCCTTTTCTCATACCCTGGAAAAAAGCATTCTCCGGGAGACCCATCATGAGGAGCTTTCACTGCTCATCATGAAACACTTGAACGCTACATTTGATGGAAAATTGGACCTGGCACTAAAAATCTATACGGGACAATACCACCGACAGTTTTTTCATCAGTTGGTTTCCAGCCAACTCGACATAGACCGGTTGGATTATTTAAACCGCGACAGCTTTTTTACAGGTGTTTCCGAAGGAACAATCGGGGCGGACCGGATCATCAAAATGATGGACATATACGATGATCAGATAGTGATCGAAGAAAAGGGGATTTACAGCGTTGAAAATTTTCTCGGTGCCCGAAGGCTGATGTACTGGCAGGTATATCTGCACAAAACTTCCATCAGCGCCGAAAAGATGTTGTCAAAAATCATTTCCAGGGCCAAGAGAATAGTACAAAAAAAAGAGGATATCTTTTTTACGCCGGCGCTGGGTATCTTTTTAAAGCGTGAAATCAGTATAAAGGATATGATGGAGGACCATGCTTTTCTCGACGCTTTCTGCAAGCTTGATGATTTTGACATTTGGGCATGTATTAAAATCTGGGTGGATCACCCCGATCCCATTTTATCAACGTTGAGTCAATTATTTCTAAACAGGCAATTATTCAGCGTTAAGTTGTCTAATCAAGAATTTGCTAAAGACACAATTGCGCATCTGAAAAATGATATTTGCCAAAAATACAAGGTATCTGCCGACCAAAGTAAATACTTTATGGATACTGGATTTTTAACGAATGCTGCTTATATTTCGGAGGGACAAACAATCAATATTCTTACTAAAAAAGGTGAGTTGATTGATGTGGCAAAGGCATCAGATTTACCTAACATAAAGGCTATGAGTAAAATTGTTAAAAAATATTACCTATGCTGGCCCAAAAATGTAAATTTGTATCAAACAATAACTAATAGGTAAATGGAATTTACAATCAATGATATTGCCAATATTTTAAATGGAGAGGTGGTTGGAGACCGCGATTTGAAGATTAAAACATTGGGTACGATTCAGGATGCAGAAGATGGTGCCATATCTTTCCTATCAAATCCAAAGTATGAAAATTTCGTTTACACTACGCGAGCCAGCGCAATCATTGCAAAAAAAGGATTCAGTCCTAAAAAAGACATAGATGCTACTTTAATACTGGTCGACGATCCGTATCTGAGTTTTACCATTTTATTGGAAGAATATCATAAAATAATAAGTTTTCAAAAATCCGGTGTAGAAGACCCCAGCTTTATTGGAAAAGACAGTAGCACAGGCAACGACATTTTCCGTGGAGCCTTCAGTTATATTGGCAACAACGTAACCATTGGAGACAATGTTAAAATATACCCTCATGCCCACATTGGCGATAATTCTGTTATTGGCAATAATACGGTTATCCACTCCGGGGTAAAGATCTATGCCAACACCAAAATTGGCAACTATTGTGTTATCCATGCGGGATGTGTGATCGGCAGTGACGGTTTTGGCTTTGCACCCCAGGATGATGGCTCCTATAAAACCATTCCGCAGTTAGGCAACGTAATCATTGAAGATCATGTGGATATCGGTGCCAACACGGTCATCGATTGCTCCACTTTAAACTCGACCATTATAGGCCGCGGCGCCAAGTTAGACAACCTTATCCAAATTGCGCATAACGTAGAAGTGGGAAAAAATACGGTGATCGCCGCCCAAACCGGCGTATCAGGTTCCTCCAAAATCGGAAGCAACTGTGTGATTGCCGGACAGGTGGGTATAGTCGGTCATTTGGAAATAGGAAACAACGTCAAAATCGGCGCGCAATCGGGGATTGCCAAATCGCTAAAGGATAATAAAATTGTCTCCGGAGCCCCCGCCATGGACCATAAAGACAATCTCAAAGCCATTGCTGTCTATAAAAATCTTCCCGAATTAAATCAACGAATTAAGGAACTTGAAGAAAAAATACTAAATTTGCCGACTGTTAAATAGCGCAATGAATATAAAGCAACATACTATAAAGGAACCTGTGACGGTTTCAGGCGTTGGTCTTCACACGGGTGTGGAAACCAATATGACGTTTTTGCCGGCAAAACCCAATCACGGAATTAAGTTCCAACGAGTTGATCTTCAGGGAGAACCCATAGTTGAGGCAGACGTTGACAACGTGGTTGATTTATCCAGGGGAACTACTATTGAACAACATGGGGCAAGAATAAATACGGTTGAACATACATTGGCAGCACTGGTAGGCATGCAAATTGATAACGTGCTGGTACAGTTGGATGGGCCGGAGCCACCGATTATGGATGGCAGTTCAAAAATGTTTATTGACTCTATCGAAAAGGTTGGTACTGAAGAACAAAACGCCCTTAGAAACTTTTTCGAAATACCGGAAGGAATTTTTTACAGGGATAAATCAAGAGATGTAGAAATAGCTGCTCTGCCATTAGATGACTACCGGTTAACGGTGATGGTGGACTACAATTCCCCGGTTTTAGGTAGCCAGCATGCCTTATTGAATGATATCAATCAATTTTCCAAGGAGATAGCTTCCTGCCGAACTTTTTGTTTTTTGCATGAGCTGGAAATGCTTCACAAAAACAATTTGATTAAAGGCGGGGACCTTAATAATGCCATCGTGGTTGTAGACAGGATTGTCGAAGATCATGAATTGGATAATCTGGCCAAATTGTTCAATAAACAGAAAGTTGAGGTTAAGAAAGAAGGCATATTAAATAACGTCGAACTCCGGTATAAAAATGAGCCGGCCCGGCATAAGTTACTGGATATGGTAGGAGATCTAGCGCTGGTTGGGAGACCCCTGAAAGCCCAGATTCTTGCAGCCAGACCCGGACATGCCGCCAATGTGGCCTTTGCAAAAAAACTAAAAAGAGTTATGCTGGAACAAAAAAGCAACGTTCCCCAATATAATCCAAAACTCCCACCGGTGCTGGACATTAACGAAATCAGCAATATTCTTCCACATAGATTTCCGTTCCTGCTTATTGATAAAATTTTCCACCTCGACGATGAAACGGTAGCAGGGGTTAAAAATGTAACCATGAATGAGCCGTTTTTCCAAGGTCATTTTCCGGGAAATCCGGTGATGCCAGGAGTTTTACAAGTGGAAGCTATGGCACAAATTGGAGGCATACTGGTTTTAAACACCGTTCCGGATCCCGAAAATTACTGGACTTATTTTCTTGGAATAGAAAGCTTCCGCTTTAGAAAAATGGTATTACCCGGCGATACCCTCGTTATTAAATGTGATCTTCTTGCCCCCATCAAACGCGGCATTGCAAAAATGAAAGGACAGGCATTTGTAGGTGGTACTGTAGTTTGCGAGGGTGTCATGACAGCAAGTATTGTACGAAAAGACACATGAATCAACCATTAGCATATATACATCCTCAGGCAAAGATTGCCCGAAATGTGGTGATAGAACCGTTTAGCACCATCCATAAAAACGTGGAAATTGATGAAGGTACCTGGATCGGCTCAAATGTTACTATTATGGAAGGGGCAAGGATCGGTAAAAATGTAAAAATTTACCCCGGCGCCGTCATTTCTTCTACACCGCAGGATTTAAAATTCGGTGGAGAAGAAACCACCGCTGAAATCGGTGATAATACCGTTATCAGAGAATACGTAACGCTCAGCAGAGGCACGATCGATAAGCATAAAACCACTATTGGAAAAGATTGCCTCTTAATGGCTTATGTGCATATCGCCCATGATTGCGAAGTTGGGGACAATTGTATCATAGCCAATACCACACAGCTGGCAGGTCATGTGCAGGTGGAAAACTGGGCCATCATCGGTGGCTCCAGCGCAGTACATCAGTTTGTGAAGATCGGGGCCCACGTCATGGTATCGGGGGGCTCGCTTGTCAGAAAAGACGTACCACCGTTTACTAAAGCAGCCAGAGAACCGCTAAGTTACAGTGGTATTAACTCCGTAGGTTTAAGGAGACGCAACTTTTCCAATGAGAAAATCCAGGAAATCCAGGAAATTTATCGCAATATTTACCTGAGAGGATTGAATAACTCCAAGGCCCTGGACATTATCGAACTGGAAATGAAACCTTCCAATGAAAGAGATGAAATTCTTAATTTTATAAGAACATCGGACCGGGGAATTATGAAGGGATTCAGAAATTAACCCACATGGATATCCTCGTCCGTGATCTAGGTAAAAAATTCCGGAAACATTGGGTATTCAAAGGATTTAACTATCACTTCAAATTTGGTAATGCGTACGCCATTACCGGACCCAACGGCAGCGGTAAGTCAACACTGCTTCAAATAATGTCGGGGTTTATCCCGGCTACCGCAGGCACTATTCAATATAAAAATACGCCGGACGATTATATTGAGAATGAAGACTTTTATAAATACCACACTTTAGCCAGCCCGTACCTGGAGTTGATAGAAGAATTTACGTTGTTGGAGATCCTCCAATTTCATTTTAATTTTAAAAAAATCTCCGACGGGCTAACTATTCCATCTGTCATAGACCGATTATATCTTGAGGATTCAACAGACAAACCCATAAAATACTTTTCTTCCGGTATGAAGCAAAGGCTGAAATTGGGGTTGGCGTTTTACGCTGAAGTCCCGGTGCTTTTATTGGACGAACCTACCACTAATCTCGACGAAAAAGGTATCGAATGGTACCATGAAGAGGTTACCAAACAACAAAAAAACAAATTAATGGTTGTAAGTTCCAATGTCAAAAATGAATATAAACACTGCCCACATATTATTAATCTCCTCGATTGGAAGAAAATTTAATGATTTTAAGGTAGGGAAAAGGCGCTTATAACTGTAATTATTATGTTTAAAGTATGTAATAAAAATTTGCATTATTTCCCTTAAAAACTTCACTAATCTTTTGAAATAACCGATATTTCGACAATATTTGTCAATCAAGACTAGAATCTATAAAAACATTATTACATGAAAAGGATAAATTTTTTACTTACTGCGGGATTTATATTGAGTTTACTGGTCTATACAGGTTGTGGCTCTTCAAGTGCCGATCCAGAAACAGCAGCAGAAATTCAACTGAAAAAGTTGCAAGGTACGTGGGCAGCAACTGCTAATTCCGTAAAAAGAGATAACAAGGCGGAACCAACATATGACAACTTTACAGTAACCTTCGCAGGATCGCTGAACGCAGATAAATCCAATGTTGAGGCTACCAGTACATATAATACCAACGATGTAACGAATGCATTTCCCAGTGGCACCTGGAGTTTTGACGGAACGTCTGTTACCACCATTTTAAGAGGCACTGGTATTAGAATGACCATCACTACACTGACAGATACCAATCTGCTGTTGACTTTTACATTAAACCAGGCAGGAACCGCAAATAGAACTGCAGGTTTGGAAGGAAGCTGGACATTCGATCTTACCAAACAGTAGGAGTACAAGTAAAAAATTAAAAATATAAGGAGCGCTTAACAAGTTAAGCGCTTTTTTTGTATCCGTACCAAACGTCCTGCTACAAACAAAAGTCCGGTCCATTTTGCTGGCATTTAGCCTAGTTCAAAAATGGTAATACCGGCTCCTCCCCTGTCAGCATGTTCATCGTGGATATTTTTGACCTGACTGTAGGTACGCAGGTGATTTCTTATCATTTCCTTTAATATCCCATCTCCCTTACCATGGAGCACCCGCAATTCCTTTATACCCAGCATCAAAGCATCATCGATCAGATTATCTACCGCTTCAAGTGCCTCATTGGTCCTTTTGCCTCTTAAGTCAATTTGACTCTTAAACTCAATATTCTTTTTGGAAACATCAAATCCTACCGACGGAAGTGGACTTTCTGATAATTTGTCCATTTCCTTAAATGTCTTTTTTGAGATTCTTTCCAGTCTGTTGCGTTTCACTTTTGAGGTCAAAGCACCAATTCTTATTTCTACATCCTTACCCTTGATAGCCAACACCTCTCCAAGTGTCTTTTGCCCAACTATCCTGACGTAAGCGCCCACTTCAATGTCGCCGCCGATAACCTCAACTTCTTGTTTTACTTTTTTAACTTTTTGCGGCTTCAGAGATTTTTTGAGTGTGTCCAGCGACTCCCTGGCTACTTTGGTCGTCGCCTTTTCCGCTTTGCTTTCTTTTATTGATTTTATGGTTGCCTCAATTTTTCTGTTAGTACCCTCGAGGAGTTGCCTGGCCTCCTCCTTGGCCTGGTTGATAATGCTTTTTTTCTGTTTATCAAGGTCCTGGCTTTGTTGTTGATACTGCTGCAATAATGTATCCAGCTCCTTGTTTTTTCGCTTTAATTCCCCTTTTTTATTGTCGAAATACTGCTTGTCTCTTTCAAGCTTGGCCAGCAATTTATCAAAATTCACTTTTTCATTTCCCAGACTGTTTTTGACGCGATCAATTAACTGGTGTGGCAGCCCGATTTTATAGGCAATTTCAAGGGCAAATGAACTGCCGGGCTTTCCAATTTCCAGTTTATACAAGGGCTCGAGATTTTGCACATCAAATCGCATGGCACCATTGACAATTCCCGCCGTATTATCGGCATATTGTTTAAGGTTTCCATAGTGCGTGTTTACGACACCATATGCCTCATTCTCATGCAACCGACCCAGTATTTCCTCGGCAATGGCACCGCCAAAATTAGGGTCTGTACCGGTCCCAAATTCATCAATAAGAAACAATGTATCTTTATCACTATGCTTTAGAAAATGCTTCATATTGGTCAAATGAGAGCTATAAGTACTAAGGTCATTCTCAATAGATTGCTCGTCTCCGATGTCAATAAACAAGTTCTTAAATACACATACTTTAGCTCCCTCCTCTACCGGGATAAGCAAGCCACATTGGAACATGTATTGCAGCAGCCCTACCGTTTTCAGACAAACGGATTTTCCTCCGGCATTAGGCCCTGAGATAACCAAAATTCTTTGATCCCGATCTAAACGAATTGAGAGCGGCACTACCTCTTTTCCCAGCTTTTTATGAGCCAGCAGTAAAAGTGGATGTCTGGACTGCTGCCATTCAATTTGCTTTGTGGCGCTAATTGCGGGCATCACGGCCTCAATCTCCAGGGCAAACCGGGCCTTGGCCCTCACAAAATCCACCATACCCAAAAACCTGTATGCCTTCATCAACTCATCTAAATGGGGCCTGAGCATATCTGTGAGACCGGTTAAGATCCTGATGATCTCACGCCTCTCCTGGTATTCCAATTCACGAACGGCATTATTAACCTCAAGTACTGTGGTTGGTTCCATATAAACCAGCTGACCGGATGAGGATGTGTCATGGATAAAACCTTTGATTTTTCTTTTATGCTCTGCCAATACCGGAATTACCATTCTGCCACCCCTGATGGTAATGTTGGTATCATCGGGAACATAGCCCTGTTTGATGGCGTGTTGCAATTCCTGATTCAGTTGCCTGCGAATTTTGACCTGTTCACTTTGTATGGATTGCCTGATTTTTGCCAATTCCGGTGTGGCATTATTGCGTAGCAGGCCTTTTTCATCAATTTTGCGATCAATCTCCTCGCAGATCATTTTCTCCACATGTATGCCCTCAGCCAATCCAAACAATTCCGGATATTCCTCCCGCGACTTGGAAAAAAAACCGAGACATTTGAGAATAGTATCCAGAGAAATACTGATATCGTGTAATTCGTTTTCCTGCAGAAAAACCCCTTCTACCTTTACTTTGTCCAAACCATCAACAACATCGAGATAATTCGAATTGGGAAAGCTCTCTCCACTTTCTATGATTTTTTTAAACTCTGCTGTTTGTGAAATAAGCCTGATGATGTTCCCCCGGTTCGCTGAAAATCTTATTCGGTCAACAAAACCGATTCCCAGGGTACTGCTACAATGTTTAGCTACCAGCGTTTTAATTTTCTCAAACCCAAGCTTAAATTCAATATCTTCCGGGTAGCGCATCTTTGCTATGGTGGTTGATTGTTTTGTTACTTTTCGGTATTAGTTTGTTTCAGCAACTGCTCGCGTACATTCAGACTGTCGACTACAGCAACATAGATCTCTTTCATCTCTTTGATATCTTCCAGGTAATAGTTGTAGCTTTTAAAATAGATAGAATCATTGATCTCGTGTTTATCGAATAGCCGCTGCTCCATGGCCTTAAAAAGTTTCTCGGTGGAATCTTTCTTAATACCCAATTTTACTAATTTGGCTTCAGCCAGATGCAGGTCAATTAAAAATCCGATCATCTGATCCCTTTCCAATAGCCAGGGAGGTTTTTCTCTTGTTTCCTTCTTTATGCAAGAGAAAAGGATGATACCGGCAAAGAGTATAATTTTTTTATTCACAACCGAAAATTACTTAAATATGTCTAATTTTAAAACCGCGCTGGCTTCTTAGATTTTAACGGGTAGCGTAATTGTTAAATAATGTTAAAGAGTCAGCCTTGTTTTCAATAATAATGTGAAAATACCGTGATTTAAAGTTAATTTGTTGCTTTCAAAAATTACGCCAATTAATTACTGTCCGTTAAACGCGATCCTTTAAATAAAAGGAAATTTTATGGCTTCGTCGTCAAAGAAAATATCGCCCCAGACAATGCACGCAATATTAAAAAAATTGCGAAGGTATGAGATACAAATCAGAAAGGCCATCACTTCTAAAATGCAGGGTGATTTTCACTCCATTTTCAAAGGTTCAGGCCTGGAGTTTGATGATGTCCGTGCCTATCAATATGGTGACGACGTAAGAACGATCGATTGGAATGTTTCGGCCAAAGGCCACGGCACCTATGTGAAAACCTACAAGGAAGAAAAAGAACAAACGGTTTATTTTGTTTTGGATGTAAGTGCCTCTCAAAACCTGGGAACGGAAGGAAATCAAAAAATTGATATTGGCAAGGAAATATGCGGGGTGCTGACACTATCGGCCATCAAAGAGCAAAGCCAGGTGGGTTTAATTTGTTATTCCGATCAGAAAGAACGGTATGTTAAATCGGGAAAGGGGCCAAAACACGGTTATAACATCATCCATCAAATCTATAACCTGGCGCCAAAATCAGTGAAAACCAATATAAGAAAGGCTATAGGCTTTTCTTTGAGTATGATAAAAAGGAGAAGTGTGATTGTTTTGGTCTCGGATTTTATTGATGAAAGTTACGACCACAACCTGAAGGCGCTCGCAAAAAAACATGACGTGGTCATGATCCATATATTTGATCCCAGGGAGTCATTGCTTCCAAATCTGGGCATTGTTCCACTCTATGATAAAGAAAGCCAAAAAACTATCTGGGTTAACACCAGCGCCGGAGGATTTAAGAACAATCTGGGCAAAAATCTTCATTCCCGGCAAGAGGAACTGGAAAGCTTCTGCAGGGTACATCAAATAAACTATCTTCCTGTCAGTACCGACGAAAATTATGTTCCCAAACTAATCAAATTGTTTAAGGTAAGAAATAAATCAAAGAAAAGTGGCTAAGAGGATTTTCATTCACATTCTCACTTTATTTTTACTTTATCCTGGCTGGCTTAGTGCACAACAACTCAGGCCCAACGGACTATTTTTATCCGACAGTGTAAAAATCGGTGAAGAGGTTGCCTACTCACTTTCTGTTGAATATGAAAGGGATAAAAATCTTATATTTCCGGACTCATTGTATGATTTTGCACCATTTGAGTATGTGAAAAAAGTCGAATTTCCGACTAAATCCGATAGCGTAAGAAGTTTTGACAGTGTCATATATTATTTGAATACCTTCGAAGTAGATCCCGTTCAAAAACTCGCCTTGCCCATTTTTCTGACCTCCGCCGGAGACAGTATCAGCTACTTCGCCCAGGAAGATTCTATTCTCCTGCAGCAATTGATCAAGCAAATGCCGGACTCAATTGTTTTAAAGGAAAACAGTGCTTATTCAGATGTAAAGCTGGATTTCAATTACCCTTACCTGATTTTTGCATTATGCCTATTGATATTAATAGCCATCGCAATAATCCTGTTATTCGGCAAACAAATCAAAAGAAAAATCAGCCTTTACCGGCTCAGAAAACAGCACGAAAAATTTCTACTTACTTTCAACCGCATGCTTTCCGATACCCAAAACCGGAAGGAAGATGCTGAGTCACTGCTGTTGGTCTGGAAAAAATATATGGAAAAGCTGGAACGAACGCCGTTTACTAAATTGACAACCAAGGAAATCGTACAAATACGACCTGACGATACATTGAAATCAAACCTTAAAACCATTGACAAGGGTATATACGGCCATGAAAACTTAAAAAATCTTACCATCAGTTTTTCTGAGTTAAAAGATTACGCTTTTGAGCGATTAAATGTAAAAATGAATCTAATCAAAAATGCTAAATAGAGTAGAGGGAACCTGGGACTGGTTATCGGCAGAATGGTTTTTACGGAGTACCTTAAACCGTTTTGACTGGGAAAACCCCATATTTTTATATGGCGTTTTTATAATCCCTGTCTTATTTCTTTTGCGGTGGTTGCTTAACTTTAAATTTGTCCAGAAACTGGATGTTGCTTTTCATAAAAAAGAAATTAAATGGCACCCTATTAGTCTTTTGCGATTTATTCCGGATATCTTTCTAACCCTTAGCCTGTTGCTGATGCTTGTTGCTCTGGCCAGACCACAGGAGACCAATGAAAAAGTGGAGCAATGGACAGAAGGAATCGATATCATGTTGGTAATAGATATTTCAGAATCAATGCAAATTGAAGATTTTAAGCCCAACAGACTGATGGCCGCCAAAAAAGTAGCCAGGGATTTTATACAGGGGCGATTCCAGGACAGGATAGGTATTGTTATCTTCTCCGGTGACGCTTATTCACTATCTCCGCTTACAACTGATTATGACCTATTATATGCCTACATTGACGATATCACCGGCGATATGATTGAAAGTCGGGGTACCGCCATTGGAAGTGCCCTGGCAGTGGCTACCAATAGGATGAGAGAATCGGAATCAAACTCCAAGGTATTGATCCTACTGAGTGACGGCGATAATACCGCCGGGAACATCGACCCCATTACCGCAGCGCAACTTGGCGCCGCGTATAATATAAAAATGTATACCATTGGTATTGGCAAGGAAGGCCGGGTACCTTTTGGTAAAGACTTTTTCGGTCGCACAACTTACGTTGAAAATACGCTGGATGAAACCACTCTTCGTGAAATTGCCGACATTGGAGAGGGCAAATTTTATCGTGTATCCAACAACAAGGCCCTGGAGGAAGTATTCGCGCTAATCGATGATTACGAAAAGGCTGAAATCAAAGAAACCAGGTTCAGAGATACCACCGATTTCTACCACGTGTATCTGAATTGGGCGATTCTTAGTTTTTTGATTTGGATGTTGCTCAAATCAAGTTTTATGAGCAACGTGCTGCAGGATTAGTTTATCTACACCCTCCCTCTTTATGAAGCCCAGCCTTTCCCGGCTAGGTGACAACATTAATCTTCAGCATGTTTGTCCTCTTCTTGGCTTCCAAAGGCATGCTGGCCGTAGTGATAAACAGGTCTCCAATATTTAAATGCCCGTTTTCTCTCAGTATCCTTTCGACATCTTCTATTGTCGCATCCGTAGAAACCATTTTATCATAATAGAACCCTCTTACTCCCCATATAAGATTAATGGTATTCAGCAGCGCCTTGTTGTGTGTAAAAATAAAGATGTCGGCCTTAGGGCGATAGGTCGCTAATCTGAAGGCTGTATAACCCGACTGTGTCATACCAACAATGGCTTTGGCCTTGGTTCTTTTTGCAAGGCGTGCTGCACTGAGTACCAGCGAATCGCTAATGAAAGTCGGAGAATCATCGTGGACATAGCCGGTATGGTGGAAATAGTTACTCTCGGAGCCGGCTTCCACAATGGACACTGTTTTAGCCATACTTTTCACCGACTCAACAGGGTATTTCCCAGCCGCTGTTTCCGCAGATAACATTAAAGTATCTGCGCCATCCATCACCGCATTGGCGACGTCATTGGTTTCTGCCCTTGTCGGCCTTGGATTGGTAATCATGCTCTCCATCATTTGGGTTGCAATAATTACCGGCTTACCCGCCAAATTGCATTTTTCCACCAACATTTTTTGTAACATCGGTACTTCCTCCATCACCACTTCCACACCCAGATCTCCTCTGGCCACCATCAGGGCATCAGTTTCCTCAATAATCCCGTCAATATTTTCAATAGCCTGAGGTTTTTCAATCTTGGCGATAACTTTAATCCTTTTCCCGCTCGCCTTGATTTTATCTTTCAGGTACTTCACATCTTCGGCCTTTCTCACAAAAGACAGCGCTACCCAATTGACATCATTTTCCAGGCCAAATATCAAATCTTTCTCATCCTTGTCGGTCAATGACGGTGCGGAAACCTCTGAATTAGGGAGATTAATGCCCTTACGCGACTTTAAAAGCCCTCCAAAAATCACTTCCGTCGTCACCTCATTCCCATTCACCTTTAAAACCTTCAACTCAATTTTCCCATCGTCCACCAGGATACTATCTCCATAGGTGACGTCATCGGGAAGATATTTGTAAGAAGTGCTCACCTTTTCAGCAGTGCCAACCAACTCCTCAGTGGTAATAACGAGCTCATTGCCAGGGTATATTTCCACTTCGCCATTCGCGATTTGGTTTACCCTGATTTTCGGACCTTGCAGATCCTGCAGCAAGCAAATATGTGTATTTAATTCCTCATTAATCTCTCTAACATATTTAATCACTTTCAGGTGATCCTCATGCGTACCGTGTGAAAAATTAAGTCTGAACACATTCGCCCCCGCTTTTACTAGTTGTATAAGTTTCTCCTTGGTATTGCATGCCGGACCCACCGTAGCAATAATTTTGGCTTTGTTAAAAATTATTTCTCTTTTCATGCTAAAAGACTAAATTCTCTTTTGATTTCAATTTCAAGACCTCAAGATTAATGACATTTTGGACTACACTTATCTGCGTTAATCTTGCAATAACATTTTCGGGTTTAAATGTTTGTTCAAATCCACAAATGACTAACAAGTAATCAAATTGCCTTAATTCCGGTATCAAAAATAAATGATTAGCAGTAGGTACGCCAACTGATTTATTTTTAAGAAGGCGCAAAATACTTTCTTCTTTTTCAAAAAGAAAGTTTGAGATGATTAAATTTTTATTGTTTAAAAAATTAATCTTGATATCCGTATTTTTAATAAGTTTGATGCCTAATTTTTCATTCATTTCCCATGCCAGCTTGTGTTCTGACGCCGGAGAAATGATGCCAAATAACTTAAAATTATAATCAAAATCTACTACTAATTTTTGTTTTTTCATATGGCCCGAATCTTTGAAAATCACTCAAAAATAGCCAAAAAATGGGGGTATTTCACCAAAGATTTAAATTGGTGAAAATTGTTTGACATTATAGTATTTAATGTATTTCTTTGCAAAGTGTTTTACTAAACTAATTTAAAAATGTCTGAAATAGCACAAAAAGTAAAAGGAATTATTATTGACAAACTGGGTGTGGAAGAATCTGAAGTTACTCCGGAGGCAAGCTTCACCAACGATCTCGGTGCAGACTCATTAGACACCGTGGAATTAATTATGGAATTTGAAAAAGAATTTAACATTTCTATACCAGACGACCAGGCCGAAAATATTGCCACAGTAGGCCAGGCAATCTCCTATCTTGAGGAAAACGTCAAATAATCTACTTTTAGCTTCTATTAAAAATTCTTTATGAATTTAAGGAGAGTTGTAGTTACGGGATTAGGCGCACTTACACCTTTGGGAAATACAGTTCCCGAATACGAAAGAAATCTATTAATTGGGGTAAGTGGCGCTGCTCCTATCACTAAGTTCAACGCAGAAAAATTTAAGACAAGATTTGCATGTGAGGTCAAAGACTATGATCCCATCAATTACTTTGACCGAAAAGAGGCCCGAAAAATGGACCCCGGCACGCAATATGGATTGGTAGCGTGCGACGAAGCCATTTCCGATGCTCAAATGGATCTTGAAAAATTAAACTTAGACCGAATAGGAGTCATCTGGGGGTCAGGGATTGGCGGTTTAAAAACCTTTCAGGATGAGGTGGTGAATTTTTCCGAAGGTGACGGAACGCCCAGATTTAATCCTTTCTTTATTCCCAAAATGATCGCAGATATCACTGCCGGTCATATATCTATTAAATATGGTTTCAGAGGGCCTAACTTTGTAACGGTATCTGCTTGTGCCTCGGCTACAAATGCCCTGATTGATGCATTTACTTATATTCGCACCGGAAGATCAGACGTTATGATTTCCGGCGGTAGTGAGGCAGCTGTGACAGAGGCTGGAATTGGAGGTTTCAACGCGATGAAGGCGTTGTCGGAAAGAAATGATTCCCCGGAAACCGCTTCCAGGCCGTTTGACAAAGATAGAAACGGCTTTGTACTCGGCGAAGGTGCCGGCGCTATTGTCCTGGAAGAATACGAACATGCCAAGGCCAGGGGCGCCAAAATATACGCCGAATTTCTCGGCGGTGGTATGTCCGCCGATGCCCACCATATTACTGCCCCCCACCCTGATGGCACTGGAGCCTCTTTGGTTATGAAAAGTGCCTTGCAGGATGCAAATCTGCAACCTGAGGCTGTCGATTATATCAATGTGCATGGTACCTCCACACCTCTTGGCGATATAAGTGAAACACTTGCTATTCAAAAAGTTTTTGGGGACCATGCCTTCCAACTAAATATAAGCTCCACCAAGTCAATGACTGGTCACCTATTAGGTGCCGCCGGTGCGATTGAAGCTATTGCTTCCGTAGTTGCGCTTAAGAACCAAACTGTACCGCCAACAATCAATCACTTTACAGATGACGAACGATTTGATCCGAATCTAAACTTCACTTTCAATAAGGCACAGGAAAGGAAAATTGATGTAGCCCTAAGTAATACCTTTGGCTTTGGAGGTCATAATGCTTCTATCATATTTGGAAAACCCAAAGAATAGTGTATTCCTTTTTCAAATGGATCTCACGAATTAGCAGTAATCAATCCCCAAAAAATAAAAGACTTCTTTCTGCGGTAAAAACCATTGTTGGAAAAAAACCGATTAATATTGAGATTTATGAACTGGCTACCAAACACGCCTCGGTAGCGAGAACTTCAAAATCAGGATTTAGGGAATCCAATGAAAGGCTGGAATATCTGGGAGATGCTGTCCTTGGGGCAGTAATTGCAGAATATCTCTTTAAAAAATACCCGTTTAAGGACGAAGGATTTCTCACCGAAATACGATCGCGAATAGTCAACCGGGAATCTTTAAACGATCTGGGTAGAAAGATAGGCCTGGACGTTTTAATTGAATACGATGCCAACCGAAAAAACTCACTCTCCCACAGGTCTATTCACGGTGATACCCTGGAAGCTTTGGTAGGAGCGGTGTATCTGGACAGGGGATTCAAATTCTGCAAGAAATTTATCATTAAAAAATTAATACTTCCTTATTACGACCTGGACCAGATTATCAAAAATAACCCCAATAACAAAAGTCTGATCATTGAATGGGCCCAGAAAGAAAACAAAGAGGTAAGATTTGAGGTTGTAGAAATTAAAAATAAAAGGCACTTCAAGGAATTTACCGTGCAGGTCTTTGTAGACGATCAACCCGTAGGAATAGGATACGGGACCAGTAAAAAGAAAGCTGAACAGGATGCAGCTCAAAAGTCGTGCGAATTTCTGGATCTCTAGAAATGACAAGAGGTCTGAACTTTTAAAATGTATTGTTTATAATTGCCAAACAATAGAAATCTATTTATGTCCAAATATGTAGTCGCCGGTGGAACGCTAAATCAAACACCGCTAGATTGGGAAGGTAACGTCAATCGCATTGTTGAGTGCATCACCATGGCCCGGCAAAGCAACGTGGATATATTATGTTTACCAGAGCTGGCGATCACCGGTTATGGGTGTGAGGATTTATTTTTAAGCGAGTGGCTACCGGAGAAAGCCCTTACTTTCCTGCCAAGAATATCCCAGGCCTGTGAAAATTTGATTGTTGCTGTCGGCTTGCCAATTAGGTTTGAGGGAAATTTGTATAATTGCGCCTGTCTTATAAGGAACCAAAAAATTTTGGGTTTCTATGCCAAGCAATTTTTAGCCAATGATGGCGTACATTACGAACCACGCTGGTTTACCCCCTGGCAAGGTGAATTGGTAAAACATATTGACATCGAAAATCAGCGTTTTGAAATTGGTGATATTGTCTGTGAAATAGAAGATCTGAAAATAGGTTTTGAAATCTGCGAAGACGCGTGGCGCGGCGACCAACGGCCGGCGTGCAGATTATTTGATAAAAAAGTCAATCTGATTTTAAACCCCAGCGCGAGTCATTTTGCCATGGGGAAAGGCCTGTTCCGGGAAAACCTTGTCGTTGGTAGTTCCAGGAATTTTAAATGTTCTTACATTTATGCCAACCTGCTGGGAAACGAGGCAGGAAGGATGGTTTATGACGGCGATGTACTCATCGCACAAAATGGCCGTCTGATACAAAGAAATAACAGATTATCTTTTAAAGATGTAAACCTGGTTACGGCAACATTAGATTTTGAGGACCCGGAAAATTCTTCAGCTGCCTTTAACCACGACGATCACGACAAGCACCATGAATTTGTGAAAGCCGATACCCTGGCTCTATTCGATTACTTAAGGAAGAGTAAAAGCAAAGGATTTGTACTCTCGTTAAGTGGTGGCGCAGACTCGTCTACCTGCGCGATCCTGGTAGCTGAAATGGTCCGAAGGGGTATCAGAGAATTGGGCTTTTACGATTTCCTTAAAAAACTGAATTTTGCCGACTCCGACTTTGAATCGGCCGGAAAGATAGCTGAAGAAAAGGAATTAGTTAAGTTCGTGACGGGTAAGCTACTTACCTGTGCTTATCAGGCCACCGAAAATTCCTCCTCTGAGACTTTCGGGTCGGCCAGGGCCTTGGCTGACGAAATAGGCGCTGTTTTTTACCACTGGAACATAGATGCTGAAGTCGATGCCTATACCCAAAAAATTGAAGCAGCCATCGGCTTCCAGCTACAGTGGGACAAGCATGATATTGTTTTACAAAACATCCAGGCCCGTACCAGGGCTCCCGGTATCTGGATGCTGGCCAATCTTAAAAATGCCTTGTTGATTACCACCTCCAATAGAAGTGAAGGAGATGTAGGATATGCGACCATGGATGGTGACACGTGCGGAAGCATTGCACCAATTGCTGCGGTAGACAAACATTTTATCAATCAATGGCTGTTGTGGGCAGAAAAAGACCTTGGCTACGAAAGCCTGCGCCATGTAAATAGCTTAAACCCAACGGCCGAGTTAAGACCAAGGGATCAGCACCAAACAGATGAAGAAGACCTGATGCCTTATCCAATTTTAGTGGAAATTGAAAAATTAGCTATCAGAGATCATTTGTCGCCGGTAGAAGTGTTTAAGCAGCTCTCGGAAACAGGATTGGCATCACCTCCAACGCTAAAAAATTATATTGTGAAATTTTATCAATTGTGGTCAAGGAATCAATGGAAAAGAGAGCGTATAGCCCCGGCTTTTCATTTGGACGATTTTAACGTAGACCCAAGAACCTGGTGCAGATTTCCTATTTTATCCGGAAGTTTCAAGGAAGAACTTGCGCTACTTCAGGAATTTTAATTTATGAATAATTTAGGATTGCCATTGTTCAGTAGAAAATAAACTATCGATATTTACCATATATTTGCTCAAATTTTTAACTATGCTTTCATTCTTAAGTTTTATTGTCTGGGATCCGGTAGCTGAAGTAGTACCGGGCTGGAGCATACCAAGGTGGTATGGATTACTTTTTGCGCTGGGATTTTTGGTAAGCCAGCAATTGCTGATCTATATTTTCAAAAAGGAAGGCAAATCGGAAAAAGATGTCGAAATGCTTACAATTTACATTGTGGTCGCTACTATTGTCGGCGCCAGGTTGGGGCATGTTATATTTTATGGTGCCGGTCATTATTTCTCCAATCCCATAGAAATTTTCAAAATCTGGGAAGGTGGTTTGGCCAGTCATGGCGGTGCGATCGGGATTCTTTTTGCACTCTATCTTTATGTCAAAAAGAAAAAAGACCAGACTTACCTTTGGGCCGTGGATAGACTGGTGATTGCAGTAGCGATCACCGGATGCTTAATCAGGCTTGGTAATTTTATGAACTCTGAGATCCTTGGACTTGCTACACAAAGTGATTTTGGTGTAGTTTTTGCACGTGGACTGGAAGAAGGTTTGGAAAATAGTTATGCAGAAATTGAAAACGTTGAAGCATCTAAAGGTTCCGACAGCGAAACACCAGAGGGTTTAGTACCTATAGTATATGAGATTACGTTTGCGAAAAGAGGCTTTCAGGAAAAACAAATACGGCAGCTATTGGAATCAAACGTAAAAAATACCATGGTCCGCTACTCTTCTCGCGAGCAACCTAATATATCTGAACCTGCCAATGAATCTTTGAGATATGAACTAACACAAAAAAATGGCCAATACATTGCAAAAATACAAACCAACGGCATCGCAAGGCATCCGGCACAATTGTATGAATCAATTTATTGCTTTTTGTTGTTTATATTATTATTCGCCATTTGGCACAAAATGAGAGAAAAAACGCCGGAAGGACTGATATTTGGGTTATTCCTGGTTATACTGTGGAGCCTGAGGTTTATAGATGAGTATTTTAAAGAGAATCAGGAGGCTTTCGAAGATAGCTTACCGTTAAATATGGGGCAAATACTTAGTATACCTTTGGTTTTATTAGGTATATTTATATTAATAAGAACCTGGCATACTCAAAATAAGAAGAAAGCATCTGCGGACAACGCATAAAATGGTTAGGTATTGACTAATAATATTGAATTTAATTCCTCAAATATTGTTCAATATAAGGGGCTTTGGCTTTAATTGATGCAAATGCATTATAATTATTAAACAATACATGAGTAGCAAAGTCTTTTGCTGATATTTAAATCTATCAATTAAAAGCCTTAAATTTAGTTAACTCTTTAAGGGTTACAAGTCAATACCAGATCATTAAAGACATAAAAAAGTATTAATTTGCTGTACGATTTACTTTTGCGATTTGTCATTTCTATCGCCTTTGGCAGGTGTGTGGTTTTCGTATTGCTTGTATCTTTCACTTTTCACACCCATTCTCAAACCTCACAAAGCCTACCAGACAGTAATCCCGGAAGCGCCGACACGGGCGGAACCAGCGCCACCTCAAGCGAAAATGATGTGTATGTGACCATTCAGAACATATTTATCACCGGTAATAAGAAAACGAAGGAAGAGATTATACTGCGCGAGCTGGATGCCGAAGTCGGAGATGTGGTACTTAGAAGTGATTTGGAAAAGATCATTGAAAACGATAAAAACAAAATCGTTAATACACAATTATTTTTATCCGTGGACCTGCAAATCGTTGACATTGCTTTTGACCAGGTAGAGATTCTGGTGAAAGTATCCGAGCGATGGTATCTTTTTCCAGTACCGGTTTTTAAGCTTGAAGCTAGGAATTTTAATGACTGGTGGGTGAATTGGAATCGAGACTTCGATAGGGTGAGCTATGGCATAAAATTGTACCAATACAATTTGAGAGGTAGAAATGAGCGACTTAAATTACAAGCGCAATTTGGGTTTACCAAGAGGTTTGAACTGGATTATAGAATACCCTATATCGACAGATCGCAACAAAATGGGCTAATTTTAAGAGTTGGATACGATGAAAATAATAACGTGAATTATCTTACGGAAGATCATGTTCAACAATTTACGGATTTTGGGAAGCGAACCAGGGAAAACGTTTACGGATCTATTACCTTCAGCCACCGGCCTTCGTTTTATAGTTTTCATTATTTCAGTTTGTTTTACCGAGACTCCAAGGTCAGAGACTCTATAGCTATCCTCAATCCAAATTATTTTTTGGATGGCCGGACACGGCAGCAATATTTTCGGTTCCGCTATCGCTATCGTAAAGAAGCCAGGGATATGATCGCTTATCCCTTAAAAGGCTATATGTTCAATTTTGAGATCGATAAACTGGGATTGGGAATATACGATGATATCAACCAGCTGGAAATTAGCGCTGATTACAATAAGTTTTTTGATTTGGGGAAAAACTATTTTTTATCCAATCGTATCGGCGGCAATGTCAGCTTTCCCAGAAGACAGCCTTACGTAAATTCAAGAGCCCTTGGCTTCAGACCAAATTTCATCAGAGGCTATGAGCTGAATGTTATCGAAGGGCAAAGCTTTTTCCTCCATAAGTTTTCTTTAAAAAAGCGAATCATAAACACAAAAACCCGACTTCATAAAATTATTAAGAAAGAGCAATTTAACACTATTCCCATCGCCGTTTACCTGAAAACCTATTTTGATGGCGGGATCGTCAATAGCACCATCAACGAAACTGAAAATAGCCGGCTATCTAATCGATATATTTTTGGCACTGGTGTCGGGCTCGATGTTGTTACCTATTATGACTTTGTGATGCGCCTGGAGTATTCCATCAATAATGAGGGTGAAAGAGGCTTTTTCCTAAATTTCCGATCCGTATTCAATTAACGTGCAATGCCAAACATGCATTGATTACCTGAATTTTGGTTTACCGAAAGGACTTCCCAGCACATAGGTCAATTGCAGACTGGTAACCACATAAAGATCATTGTCGTTACTATCACCACGCTGACCACCAGGATGATTATCTGAGACAAGAAAATACGAGTTGTTGTCGGCCCCTACATAGCTGGTCCTGCTTTGATCAAGTATCTGAAGAATATCGCTGTTTCGAGGATCTCCCGAAACGACAGCAATGGGTTCAAAGGCCCTTCCGGATAATGTTCTGGCCAGGTCATTTTCCAACAATCCATAATCCGGATATTCATTGCTGACATCATCGATATAATCAAAAAATAAGATGCGATAACCCACCTCAAAGGCCAGGTCAAAGTTTTTGTTCAACTTGAGCCGAACGCCAAACCCGGCGGGGACCGAGAACTGTACCTTGTGATAAGGGTCGACACCACTGGCATCGTTGTTTTGACCTTCGGTTCCCAGGGGATGCAGTTTAACCCAGTCGCCGGCATCTGCTAACGGATCGCCCTTATAATCCAATTCCGGAACTTTCGCTTCAGGATTATGATGGAAAAGTGCAAATCCGGCAAAAATATACGGTGTGAACCTGGCTCTTTTAACATAAAAACCATGGTTGCGGATAAGATCAAATATTACTGTGCCTGATACTTCAAAAATAGTATTCCTGAACTGAAGATTTCTCACATATCTATCCCTTGACTCCGGATCATTCAAATCGGCCGACTCAAAATCATCCCCTTTCATAGTGGCCCAATTTAATGAGCCTCGAAGAAATACCCTTGAACCAACCCGATGATTGGCCAGCAACCCAAAGCCTGAACGGGTGAAAGAAATATCTGTACTGAGATTGCCCGGTCTCGGCGCCAAATCGCCAAAATAATTAATGGCATTAATACTGATACCAACGGTTGTATAACGTAATTCCTTGTTAAACCTGAAAAGGCGATTGTTTTTCTTGGCTTGTTTAAAGATATCACTGTTGGCCTGACCTAAGGTATCGTTGTAGCTAAGAAATATTATAATGCCTGCTAAAATTAAATGAATTCTGTTCATCATTCCGTTTTAAAATATCGAAAAACCAAGCCTTCCCGGTTAAGCAAAGATTGAATGCATACTTTCAATCCTCATCTCAGTACTCCCCGCTGCAATATTAAAGGTAATTTTAAAAAAAACCGATAAAAAACTACCAATGAGATAGTTAGTAATTGACAATGATAACTCTCTCATCAAAAATTCGGCTAAAAATAGTTCAATTTTATCTTAATTAATAAGAATAATTTCATTATTCGTTAGCAATTCATAAATATTCGGCTACCTCACCGTGTTACCGGTCTGTTGAATTTAATCCCCGGATTAATTGCATCAAACCTGCCTATTTTTTTATATTGTTTTTTTTATGATAATGCGAACATTTTTTTCAGGATGTTTATTAATGACTGTCCTGTGTTCCAAAAGCCAGCCCTTTAATCATAGCATCAGTGCCAAATCCTCCGGCATGGGCGATGCCGCGGTAGCTTTTAATGATCACTGGTCTGTTTTTAATAATGTAGGCGGAATCAGCAAGGCTAATTCCGTCGTGGCCTTGTTTTCGATTTATAATAGATTTAATATGCGGGAGTTGAGCTCCGTGAACGCCGCATTGGTATATCCCATGAAAGGCTTTGCGTGGGGTTTAACCATCAACAGGTTTGGGGGCCAAATCCATCAACAGAACCAGATCGGTATTGCTATTGGAAATACGCTGCAAAATACAAGTCTGGGAGTAAAAATAAATTACCTGATGTCATCTACAGAGGGCTATGGCAGTCAGGGTTATTTGATCACAGAAGTTGGCAGCATCACTGAGTTATCGCCTTACATCCGGATAGGTCTGTATGTTTATAACCTGAACCTGGCCAAATTCGCCGAATCGGGAGGAAAGAGACTGCCCATATCCTTCAAATCAGGACTTTCCTACCAACCTACCGCCACCTTCGTTCTAAACATTGAAATTGAAAAAACACTTAACCACCAACCCAATACAAAAATTGGCCTGCTCTATCATGTTAAAAAACATATTTATCTAACCACAGGCATCCAAACCAATCCCCTGAACTACAATTTCGGTACGGGAATTAACCAAAAAAGGCTCGAAATTGGTTACGCTTTAAGTGGTCATACACAATTAGGACTATCCCACCTGCTAAGTATCAGTTATAACTTAAAACCGGAAAAATGAGGGATTTCAGCATTGTGAAATTGATGTTATTATATTTCATCAGTTTAAATGCCCATGGACAAACAGCACCTATAAAACCTGAAAACAAATATATAAATCAGGAGTCACAAGCTTTTAGCGTCGATGAAGAGCGATATTCCGAAGAAAGTGCAGAGGCGCTGATCAATCTTAGTGAAAATCCGCTTAACCTGAATCAAGTCACAAGAGAAGAGTTACTGTCCTTATCACTTTTATCCGTATCTCAGATCAACAATTTTTTTAATTACCTGACAATACATGGTAAATTAATTTCAATTTATGAGTTACAGGCAATTCCGGAATTTGATCTGAATACGATCCGTTCGATTCGACCATTGGTCACTATACATCCTTCAGACAGGGGTCGTAGCTATCAACCCCTGGGAAAACGAATTTTAAAAGCCGATAATCATTACCTGGTTTTACGCCTGAATAAAACGTTAGAGCAAAAATCAGGGTTTGATAAAAACAGCCAGTCAGCATTTGCCGGTTCACCTTACCATTGGCTGGTAAAGTACAGATCCAGCAAATCAAAAGACTTTAGTCTGGGATTAACCATAGAGAAGGATCCCGGGGAAAAATTTTCCTGGCAGCCTGAAAATCATCAATACGGCCCCGATTTTTTGTCATTTCACTTTACGCTAAGAAATCAGGGCAACTTGAAAAATTTAACAATTGGTGATTACAAACTTCAATTTGGCCAGGGGGCATTGTTTGCGGCCGGTTTTTATCCTGGCAAAGGATTGGAGACTATTACCTCCATCAGACGCAGCGACCTTGGGATCATGCCATATACCTCTACCTCCGAAAACGGTTTTCTACGAGGGATAGCCGCTACTTATCAAATCGGTCGCTTTTCTCTGACGCCCTTTTTCTCCGGCAAAAGAATTGATGCCAATCTGACTTTTGACTCTTTGCGTTTGACTCATTTAATCAGTAGCATTCCGGAAAGCGGGTTACACCGAACCCCCACTGAGATAAACCGACTAAAATCGGTAAAAGAGCATTTGGCTGGCATCAACATCGGTTATCTGGGTAAAGATAAAAATTTAAGGATCGGGCAGATGGTGAGCCTGCATCAATACAACCTGGCCCTGATTGAATCAAACCAACTTTACAAAAAATTTTTACCAAAAAACAATCGGAACATATACTTAGGTCATAGCTTCAGCTATAACTGGCAAAACTTTTATTTTTTTGGTGAGAGTGTTTTTGCAAGTAGGGGGGGTTACGCATTGGTGTTAGGAGCCCTGGGACATTTTACCCAAAAGATCCAGCTTTCCCTGTTATTCAGGAAATACCATGCCAGGTTTTATGCGCCCTATGGAGGCGCCTTCTCGGAAAATACTGCAAACAACAATGAAACCGGAATTTATTGGGGGCTAAAGCTGCTACCGATAAGAAATCTAAACATAACCGCCTTTATGGATATCTTCCAATTTCCCTGGTTAAAATTTGGAGTGGATCGTCCTTCTGTCGGCTGTGAATACCTAATAGCCTTTGCTTATGGTATAACCAGACATACCAAAATTTCAGCACTTCTGAGACAAGAAAAGAAAGACACTAATTTTCGGGAAGGATCAGACAACCTGAACCGCATTGTGATTAAACGAAGAGTCAATTATCAACTTCGTTTTGATCATAACATCTCTCAGCAGGTGGGTATAAAAACCAACCTGCAATGGAGCAGTTTTGAAAAGGCCGGAAAAAGGAGTAATGGTTTTTCAGTTAGCCAGGATCTGAATTTCAATTGGCGTGGTTTTAGGATAAGTAATCGAATCATGTTGTTTGAGACGGAAGACTTTGATAATCGCCACTACAGATATGAGAGAGATCTGTTGTACGCCTTATCCATCCCAGCCTTTTCAGGTAACGGGTATCGCTACTATACCATGTTTCAGGCCAAAATCATTCCCAATTTGTCTTGCTGGATCAGGTTGGCAAGGACTATTTATTTCGACCGGCCGGTAATCGGATCAGGGCCGGATCGGATTAGTGCAGATCATAAAACGGAAATAAGGTGCCAGGTGAAATATGCTTTTTAGTTCCTGGCCGATCTTCGATTTGATGGTTTTCGTTGGGTCTGACCGTTGACAAGGATTAGGCCTTTACCAATTCAAATATGGTGATCTCGGGCTCAATGCCGATCCTTCCCGGAAAACCTAAAAATCCAAATCCCCGGTTTACATACAAATACTGATTCTCTTTTTGGTAGAGGTCAGCCCATTGCTTATAAAGGTATTGTGAAGGACTCCACCTGAAATTAGTGGTTTCGATGCCAAATTGAAAGCCATGGGTATGACCGGCAAACATCACATCGATATCCTGGAAATTGGGTCTGACCTGTGCGTCCCAATGGCTTGGGTCATGCGACAACAACAATTTAACCGCAGCTTCCCCTGTTCCTGTGTTGGCTAGTGCCAGATCACCATATTTAGGAAACCTACCGGTTCCCCAGTTCTCAACACCGACAATGGCCAGCTTTTCCCCACGCAACTCCAGCATATGGTTTTTATTATTCAATAAATTCCATCCCAGAAGTTTATGGGCGAGATGCATGTCTTTTAAATTTTGTGCTTTTGCTTTTTCGCTGGACCATGATCTGTAGTTGCCATAGTCATGGTTACCCAACGTTGAATATACACCCAGTGGTGCCTTTACCTTTTTGAAGATATCGACATAGGCGTTTACTTCCTTTGTCTCATTATTTACCAGATCGCCGGTAAAAAAAACCAAATCCGTTTTTTGCTTCGCCAGCAGCTCTACCCCTCCGATCACTGATTTTCGATCAAAAAAACTACCGGAATGTATATCGGAAATCTGCCCAATGCGGATACCATGAAAGGAATCCGGCAGATTGGGCAGATTTATTTTTTTAAAAACTATGCGATAATTATGAACCCCATTGATGATGCCAAAGCTCAGTGTCGTAAAAGGCAAGGCAGCAGTTGCCACGGCAGCTTTTTTAATAAACTCCCCTCTGGTCATCCCCGACTGAGTACCCTGGTCCTTGGGAATGCTTATCCGCTTACTATTGAAAAAGAAATTTTGTATCCACTCAATAATATCTCCAAGAAAGGTAATGATCATAATAATCCCCTTGGAAAAATAGCTCACAAACAAGAAGGCCATCAACAATGAGCGCTGGTGAAAGCTCAACAAAGACGTGCCTGTAAAATGAAAAACAAAAAGACCAACAATAGAAAATAAGGTGATTAGCCAAAAAACCACCGCAAAGATCCTTAAAAATCGCGCGGAGCGATTTTTAAAGAAAATCTTTATGGCACTATGAGCATAGAGATCGATTACTATTAAAATAATCGCCAAAATTGGAATCACCAGTAACTTGTTCATAATCTAATGCAACTATGTCATGTAATGACAAATTTACCGATTTTGACTAACTCACGCCCAGTTTACGGTTTATTTTGGCAAAGAATTGGTACATAACCGGCACGATAATCAATGTTAGAAAGGTTGCAAAAGTCAATCCAAAAATGATGGTCCAGGACATAGGTCCCCAAAAAACAACATTATCACCTCCTAAATAGAAATCGGCGTCATAGGTAGTAAAGAATTTAACAAAATCAATATTAATACCTACTGCCAGGGGAATAAGTCCTAATATGGTGGTGATGGCCGTTAGCAATACCGGTCTCAGCCTTGTCTTACCCGCTTCTGCTATTGCTTCATTAATATATTTAAATTCCAGTCTTTTCACGCCTTGATGAACCTGCTTCCTCTTCCTGATCAATTCAATAAAATCTATCAATACGATCGCATTGTTTACCACAACCCCCGCCAACGAAATGATGCCGATCATCGTCATGATAACAACAAACTCCATGTTGAAGATAAACAGTCCCAAAAACACACCAACAGTACTCAATCCTACTGAAGACATAATGATAACCGGTGTGGTACCTTTGTTAAACTGCGCAACGATTATCAGGAAAATTATAAAAACCGCCAGGATCAAGGCCTGAGATAAGAAAGCCATTTCCTCTTTTTGCTTTTCCTGCTCTCCGCCAAATTTATATTCATATCCGAAAGGCATGGAATAATCTGCCAGCAGGGTCTGAATATCCTCATTGATCTGCGTAGGATTATAACCACCCACTACATTTGAATATATGGTAATTACCCGATCCAGGTCCTTCCTTTTAACCGAACCATAGGTTGAGCTTAATTCTATGTCAGCCACGGAAGAAATCGGCACCTGCATCATGCGGCCATTTACCTGATTCCTGAAGGTAATGTTTTTATTCCTCAGCGCTTCCAGGTCATACCGGTAGGCATCGTCGAGTCGCAATTGTATTTCATAGTCATCCTCCCCCTGCTTAAATTTAGATATCTCCTTGCCAAATAAGGAAGTTCTCACCTCTCCGGCAATAGACGAAGTTGACAATCCAAATCTTCTGGCCTTCTCCCTGTCAATATTGATAAGCAGTTCCGGCTTTCCGGTTTGCAAATCACTTTGTAGTTTTTCGATGCCTTGAATACCTGATTGGTTGATCACATTTTTCATATCTTCCACAATTTCAATCAGTGTAGCCAGGTTCTCGCCGGAGACTTCAATGTTAACCGGCTTACCAGCCGGAGGACCGGCAGCATCTTTATCCACCGTGATACTTACGCCCGGGTAGCCGGCAATAGCGGCCCGTATCTCTTCCATAACATCCCTGGTATTAATGCCGTCACGATCTTTAAATTCTACAAAATTGACCGTAATCCGCGCTTTATTTGGCGTATCGGACTGTCCAAAAGCTGACGGGTCGTTGGGGTCGGCGGTATCCTGCCCTACTTTTGAAATGACCGACTCTACTATTTTATTGTAAGGCTCAACAACATCTAACACCTTACGCTCAATATCCCGGGCAAAAGAATTTGTTTTCTCGATATCCGTACCAATAGGGAATTCGATAAAAACGTTGACATACTTGGGCATATTTTCCGGGAAAAAGAGAACTTTTGGCGGTTTCACCACATTGAGAGCAATGGACAAAATCATGAGCAATATCGTACCCCAGAAAAACAGCCATGGGCGGTATCCCGCCAGCGCAAATTGCAATACACGTGAGTATTTATTTTCAAGCCAGGGTAAAAACCCTCTTTGAAAACGACGGCTGGCCGGAATCAGAACATATACGTTAAGTATGACTAACAGTCCAAATATGATGGCCAGATTCCCTAAAGCCGTAGCACCCATTACAAGAAATAATACGCCAATGACAATGCTGATAAGTATCATTTTCCATATCTTGGTATGATTGGTCTTTTCTCCTTTGTCAATACGCATAAAGGTGGAAATCAAAACGGGATTGATTACCAACGCCACAAATAAAGAGGAAGCCAGGGTAATGATAACACCAATAGGTAAGTATTTCATAAATTCTCCCATCAACCCAGGCCATAGAGCCAGTGGAATAAAAGCAGCCAGGGTGGTAGCCGTTGATGTAATGATTGGCCATGCCACCTCTCCTACTCCTTCTTTGGTCGCTTCCCATGGGCTAAGGCCTGACTCCATCAAACGGTAGACGTTCTCAACAATCACAATACCATTATCAACCAACATACCCAAAGCTAAGATCAAGGCAAACAAAATCATCATATTTACCGTAATGCCCAGTGCTCCCAGGACCAAGAAACAAATAAACATAGACACGGGGATAGCTATTCCAACAAACAGGGCGTTCCTGGTACCAAGGAAAAACAGCAGTACGAGCACTACCAAAATGACGCCCGAGATAATATTATTTTCCAGGCTGTTCACCAAATTTCTGGTCATTTCACTTTGGTCGTTGGTGATGGATATCTCCAACCCTTCGGGAAACTGTTGCTTCATTTCGTCCAGCACCGCATTAATCTTATCTGTAGCAATTAACAAATTCTCCCCACTGCCTTTAATCACATCCACTGAAACCACAGGTTTTAGTGCCAGTCGCGCATAACTTTCCTTCTCCCGGTAGTCAAATTCTACCTGGGCCACATCTCTGAGATATACAATGTTATTGTCCTCATTTTTAACGACAATATCCAGCATTTCTGCGGGGTCATCAAACTCTCCCACGACACGAATACCTCTCCTGATATTTCCCTCTTTAATGTTTCCGGCCGAAGAGGTCACATTCTCCGCCCGTATTGCATTTTCAATATCTTCAAAATTTACCAATCGGGCATCCATCAGATAGGGGTCTGCCATAATCTTCACCTCCTTTTCGTCTACTCCCCTAACCTCAACCGATGAAATCTCTGATATCTTTTCCAACTCGTCTTGCAAATCCTCAGCATAATCCTCCAGTCGATCCAGGCTGTAATTACCTGAAAGGTTAATATTCATAATGGGAAACTCTGAGAAATTCATTTCAAAAACATCCGGATCCTGATCGAGGTCCGTGGGTAATTCCGGCTTGGCCCTGTCAACGGCATCTTTCACTTTTTGAAGCGCATCCTCGATATCTATATCCGGATCGAATTCGGCAATGATGGTAGAATAATCCTGAACCGAGGTAGATTTTATATTATCAATCTCGGAAATCTCATTGATTTCCTTTTCCAACTCCCTGGTCACGAGATTTTCTATATCAACGGGCGAGTTACCTGGATAAGGGGTACCGACGTATACCATCGGTTGCTCAACTTCGGGATAACTGTCCTTAGGTAAAGTGACGTAGGAGTTGATACCCATGAATACAATAATAACCAGCAGGATAAACACGGTATTTTTATTATTCAGGGCCAGCGAGGTCAGCCCGAACTCCTTTTCTACTTTTTTAGATTCAATTTTTTTATGATCTTCTGACATAACTTAAATCTATTAAAATCTTATAAATTAGCGGTTTGAGTTGATCGGTCGGCAAATTTCACCTGGATACCATCATTTAAGTCACGGTATCCATCCAATACGATCACATCATTTTCAGCCAACCCTTTGATGACTTCTGTTTGACCATTCTGGGTTTTGCCAGCTTCAATACTTCTTCTTTTGGCCACTGTGTTGCCATCTTCCTCACCCACTACATACAAAAATTTTCCTGCAGCGTCTGTAAGAATAATTTCGCTGGGCACAAGTATCGCATTGGCCACCTCGTAATCGGTTAACTTTAAGACAACCACCTGATTGGGCTTAACCGTAAAATTTGTTTTGCTCAAAGCCGCTTCGATTTTGAAGGTTCTGTTTTCAGGATTGATCACTTCGCCTACGGCCGTAATCTTGCTGATATAGGTTTTGTCCTGAATCGGGAAGTGCAAAGTTACAGAATCTCCAGCCTCGAAAGCACCAAGAAATCGCTCCGATATGTCTGCTTCCACATACATTGACTTAGGGCTTACCATTCTCAGCAATGGCAACCCAGGCTGGGCCATTTCCCCAAGTTTGGCGGGCAAATCGTCAACTCTGCCATCAAAGGGCGCTTTTACAATTGACTGGCTCAACTGTGAGTTGGTGGTGGCTAACTTCCTTTCCAGTGACTCCTTGTTATTTTTAGCCTCCAGATATTGAATTTCAGTACCGATATTATTTTTCCAGAGTCTTTCCTGCTTTTCAAAAACCGTGGTTGCCAGTTCCAGCGAAGTTTTTAATTCAGCAATGTTGTTTCGTATAATATCGGCATCCAATGTAAGCAAAACCTGGCCTTTGGAAACCCTTTGTCCTTCGCGCACCCTGATACTTTCAATTCTACCCATGGTTTCAGCACTTATCATCACATTTTTGCGCGATGCAGCTGACCCTCTCACGCTTATCTTGTGGACAAATGGAACCAATTCGACTTTTTCAGAGGAAATTAATACTGAATTTTGTACCACGGTAGTAGTATCTAAGGTAGCAATTTCCTTTTCCAGGTTTGAGATCTTTTCCTGCAATTCAGATAAAGCCGCTTTCGCCTCGGCAAGTTCAGCTTTTTTTGCTTTTAAATCGGTGCCGGATTGACAGCCAAACAAAGTAGAAACAACAACGGCTATGATTAAAATATTGTTTTTCATTGTATCTTCAATTTTAGTAATTGTGATTTTCCTATTTATTTAAAAGTTTTCCCAATACCCGGTCAAATTCAACTTTACCAATTAAGGCATCGTAAAGCGCCTCATAGTAACTGTTCTGCGCCTCCCGATAATCCGTAGTAGCGTCCAATACCTCTGTGTTGGCACCTACACCTTCCGTATATTTAATTTTAGCGACATCATATACTTCTTTTGATAATTGCATATTTTCCTGTTGCGCTTCCAGGTTTTCGATACTCACCATCAGTGCATTTTGCGCCTGCGTAATTTCCAGGTCAATATTATTTTTAAGCATGGTAATCTGGTTGTCTATCTGCTCAATTTGTAACTTATCCTGTTGGATTAAGTACTTTTTTCTCAAACCGTCAAAAACCGGAATATGAATAGCCAGGCCTACATTACCACTACTCAACCACCGGTCACCAAATTTAAGAAACTGGTCTGAAAAATTAGTACCTGTATTATAACCTACATTGGCGAATAAATCAATATTGGGTAAGTATTGCACCTGGTTATTTTTTCTTTGCAATTCAATTAGTTGACGGTTTGTCAGAAGCTGAGAATATTCAATGCGATCTGAATAGTCAAAATTGCCTACTTCCTGAAGCTTGTATTCGAAAGCAATATCACTGATTTTGTCGGCGAGCATAATCTGATCACGCACCGGATAACCCATTTGAAACTTTAACAGATCATAACTCACTCTTACTACTTCTTCCGCATTCTTGACAGCTACTTTTGTGTTATTAAAAAGCACCTTTACACGGTTTACCTCTATTTTTTCGGCAAATCCATTTTCATGCAAGATCGATGTTTCATTTAAAAGTGTGTCGTAACGCTTGAGATTTACCTGCAACAGCTCATATCTGTCCTGGCTCACAAGCGCTACATAATAGGCCTTGGTCACAGCGTCAACCACGTCCACCTTTGATTTGATATGATCTTTTTCGCTGAGTTCTTTAAAAGTCCTTGCCGCCCGTAATCCTACAAAATAAGATCCGTCAAAGACCATTTGTCTCACACTGAGACCAGCATTCCCGACATATTGCAGTCCAAAGGCAAATTCAACTTCGGTTCCTACCGGCACGGTCGGATCAAAATTGTTGGCGTCGATGACAGATTTTTGAACATTGTAGTTGTTGGTAAAATCAGCATCCAGGTTTATTTGAGGCAACCCATCTGCCGTAATTTCCCCCACCCGCGCTTTGGCAATATTTCGATCCAAATCAGCATTTTGAACATCAGCATTGTTCTTGAGCGCATATTCAATGCAATCCTGCAATGAATATTTTGAGGTTTCATTTTGATTCTGAGCCAACACACCCATCGGGAGCATCAGCGCAAAAAATAAACTATTTATTTTGAGTAGTTTCATGCTTCAAAAGCTTATTTAATTGATTTTATGTAATTTGTCTTGATATTCTTTATATAAGTTCCTACCCTCATCGGTCAATATCCCGTAGACAAAATGATCAAACAATTGCATTTGTAACTCAGACAATTCAAACTTGTCACTGGGATAAAGCCCGTCATCAAACGTCATTTGCACCTGCTCCACCCTAAAAATAGCCAGGGCCTCCACATCTATTTCTTTTCTATAAAATCCATTTCTGATACCCTTGTTCAAATTCTCAACAATGTTGTTTTTGATGAATTCATTTTTGAATGTCAACCATTGATCCCAGGCCTTTTTGTGATATTTCTTTAAATCAAATAATAGCGAAGGATTAATATCTTTGAGATTTTTTCTCATACAGATACTAATTTTGGCCAACTCATCAATGGCATCTACCGATGATTTCTCAATCTCTTCCATTTCCCTTCGTTCCATATCCATGTGTATTTTAGTAACTGTATACACTAAGTCGTCTTTATCCTTAAAATATTGGTAAATGGTTTTTTTCGAAATGGTCAATTCTCTGGCAATGTCATCCATAGAAACACTTCTAATTCCGTACTTATGAAATAAAGTATGTGCGGCTTCCAGGATACTTTCTCTTATTTCCAACCTTTTAATTTTTATTTAAAACAAAACTATGGAAACTTTAAACATTCCCAAAGTTTTCATAGTTTCGTAACGTTGACTCAAAAAAAAAGTTTTCAAGTGCGGAACTTTTTTATATAAAATGTTTCTAAAGGTTAAAAACAATGAAAAACGGTGTAAAATGCTACGCTGATTTTAAACAACTCCACCAGGTATTGTATATTAAAATCAAAAAAATAAAATCTCTTGGAGGTTTATCCCGTAAAATAAAACCTACTACATTATCATTAATCCGATTGTCTTTAAAACCATGACGCTCACATCTAAGACCATCAGAAAATTAGCGGCCATCATGTTTTCAGATATGGTTGGATACACCGCTATGATGCAGACCGACGAGCAAAGGGCTATTACAAGCAGGAGGAGGCATCGAAAAATAATGCGGGAAAAGGTAAGTGCCCACAACGGTGAAATTCTTCAATATTATGGGGATGGTACACTCACTATTTTCGATAGCGCTATCGAAGCGGTAGATTGCGCCATCGAAATTCAACAATTGCTGCAACAAGAGCCAAAAGTAGCTTTAAGAATAGGCCTGCATACCGGGGATATTGTATACAATGATGAAGGAATTTATGGCAACGGTGTAAATATAGCTTCACGAATCGAAGCTTTGGCGGTAGAGGGGAGTGTCATGGTTTCTGACAAAGTATATGATGAAATCAAGAACCACAGCGAATTCCAGACCATTTCGATGGGCAAATTTGAATTAAAAAATGTTCATCAGCCGATGGAGGTTTTTGCCCTTTCTAACCAGGGCCTCCGGGTACCGCGGCCTATGGATTTGAATAGCAAGACCAGCGCCTCCTACCAAAGCATTGCTGTGCTGCCTTTTGTAAATATGAGCTCTGATACCGAAAATGAATATTTCAGTGACGGCATCACCGAAGAAATTATCAATGCCCTCACAAAGGTTGAAGGGTTACAGGTAACATCCAGGACTTCCTGTTTCTCCTTCAAAGGCAAAAATGAAGATATCAGGAACATTGGCACCCAATTGGGGGTAAATACTATATTGGAAGGCAGTGTGAGGAAGGCTGGCAATAAAGTAAGAATTACAGCGCAGCTCATCAATGTTAACAATGGCTATCACTTATGGTCACAATCCTACGATCGCCAACTGGCGGATATTTTAGAAATTCAAGATGAAATATCTAACAAAATTGCTTTTAATTTAAAGGAAAAACTGTCAAAATCCGCGGTTAAAGAATCACTGGTTAACGTTACTACCAGGAATATTGAGGCCTATAACTCCTACCTGAAGGGGCTCTTTCATCTCAACAAATGGAATCCAGAAAACGCAAAAAAAGCCATTGCCTTTTTCGAAGAGGCCGTTCAAAAAGAGCCATCAATGGTGGAGGCTTATGTAAAGCTGGCCTATTGTTATTCTTTCATGGGGGCGTCGGGTCAAATAAAACCGAAAGGCGCCGCTTTTAAAGCCAGGGACCTGGCTAAAAAGGCATTAAGCCTGGACCCCAATCACTATGGTGCTTATGTTTCAATAGGCCTCGTTAATCTGCTAACTGATTACAACCTGACTTCAGCTAAAAATAATTTTGAAAAGGCTGTAAAGCTTAATCCTGGTATTCCATATGTTCATGAATCCTACGCGCTGTATTTAAATTGTGTCAACAATCACGATGAGGCTGTGGAAGAATCGCGCATAGCAGTAAAGCTGGATCCATTGTCAATAAACGCCAACATGGGATTAGGCAGGGCTTTGCAATTGGCTGGAAAAACCGATGAAGCCATCGAGCAATTTAATAAGGTATTGGCGTTGGACAGTAATTACCGGGCAGCTATTGAAGCTATTGGCTGGGTTTACCTCTCCAAGGAGGAGTACCCAAAGGCCATTGAATATTTCCTCACCTATCAGCAAAAGGTAGACCACCCTTTAAAAGGTCATACGGGTTTAGGTTTTGCCTATGGTGTTTCAGGACAAATGGCAAAGGCTACGGAATGCCTGAATAAGGTGTTGAAAAGATCGAATGAGGACAAGGAAATCGATCTCAGCGTTGACCTGGCAATTATTTACGTTGGTTTAAATAAATTTGATCAGGCCATTGAACAACTCAAAAAGGCAATAAATGAAAAAGTAGGCGGGGTTATATTTATAAAAAATTATCCTATTTTTAAAGCCCTGCATGATCGTCCTGAATTTAAAGAATTGGTCAATTCAGTAGGATTGACCCAAAAATAGCTACGAGCCTGAAATATTTAACATTAATGACTGAAAATTAGGAACTTATTGATATTTTTATCAACTTTTACTCGAAACATGTAACCAAACAGTTTACTATATTGTTTGGTTCTTTCCAGTACGAGTTCTAGCGCCTGGGTATCATGTTGCAACGCATTAACCGATATTACATAATCCTGCATCTCGCGATGATTTTGCTCGTGTGTGGTATTGTATTGATAACCAGGTATCATGCGTCATATTCAAACCTGCTTGCCGTGGTAAGCACAGAGGGTGGGCTATTTGAATGGGGAAGTTTTTTTATAGCCTTCACCATTTCCGGGTTTGCTTTATTGGTCTATTTCCACAGCCGGGGAAACAGGATATTCAGGCCGGCCCGGAGACGTTTTATAATGTTCATTGCCATTGTGGCCTATTTGGTAGCCATGGAAGAAATCAGCTGGGGACAAAGGATTTTAGGATTTGAAAGTAATTCTTTTTTCTCGGCCAACAACTACCAGCAGGAAACTAATTTTCATAACCTTATTTCCGGAGAATACCTGAATTTAGCTATTTATGCACTCATCTATATATTTTTTATATTCCTTCCCCTGATCGTTTACTTCAAACCGGACCTCGGGCGTAATTCACCCTCCATTCGGGGAAAAGTAGCTATCTATCTTCCCTCCCTCCATAATATGCTAATGTTTTGTTTCGCGTCAAGCTTACAGGCCTATTTTTTGCCAAGAACGCTGGCCGACACAATAAGTCTTTGGTTAGCGCTATTGATAATATTAATTCTTTTAGTGAGCAGAAAGAAATATCGAAATGGCTTTCTAATATGTCACCTTTTGTTGGTTTTGATGGCTTGTGCAGTATTCGCCGTCAGCTATCAGGTATTCGAATACAATAATATGCAGTATGAAATCAGGGAGTTTGTGGTTTTATATGCATTTTTTTATTGGTTCTTTAACTGGACTACAAATCTTAAAAATAAGGTTGCGCTGCAGCTAAAATGATTCTATACAACAGTTCATTTTATTATGTCAACCAGTCCATTCAAATTTTGTCAGTAAGTACGTATATTTGCCAACTGCAAATTGGCTGAGATATGATAAAGTATATGTTAGGAGGATTGATTTGGGTGGGATTGGTAAGTTGTTCTCCAGGTGAACAAGAGTTGCTGAGTGCGGGCATTTCAAAATTCGAAACAGAAAATTACGAAGACGCTATCACCTATTTTGACAAGGCATTGGCGCTCAACCCCAAAAATATCAAAACTTACAATGCCAAAAGTTTTGCTTTATTTGCCCTGAAGAAATATGAAAAGGTAGTAGAAAACAATCTGGAAGCTATAAAATTTGACAGTTCGGATTACAAGCCCTATTACAACATGGCCAATGCCCGGCTGGAGTTAAATCAGGTAGAGGCGGCCATTGAAAATTATGCCAAAGCCATCAAAATCAAACCCAATGAAGCCGATATTTACTTGAATAGGGGCACAGGCTATTATCGCTTAGGTGATTATTTTAAAGCCATTCAGGATTTCAATTTTGCACAAAAACTGGATGAGAACCTGCCATTTATTTTCTACAACCGGGCCAAAACCTACCTGAAAGTTGACAGCATAGATTTGGCTATTGAGGACCTGACCAAAATGGTAAGTATGATGCCAAATCACGGAGAGGCCCATTATTGGTTGGGGCTGAGTAAAATTTTGCAAGGTAATCAGGAAGAGGGCTGTCTGAGTCTAAAAAAATCCAGGGCGATGGGATTTAAGAACGCGATTGAAGCAATCAATAAAAATTGCCAATAATTGATATTTGGAAAAGATGCAATGGCCCTCATAGGTACTGATATTGAACATGCTGTCGACCTGGTTGAGGCAGGCGAGGTAATTGGAATACCAACAGAAACTGTTTACGGATTAGCGGGCAATGCCTTCAATACAGGCGCCGTTACCAGGATATTTAAAATCAAAAAACGGCCATCTTTTGATCCCTTAATTGTTCATACCGACAGTTTATCCAAAATCCGTGGTTTCGTAAAAGCCATCCCGGAAAGTGCCTTACAACTGGCTGAATACTTCTGGCCGGGGCCATTAACACTACTGCTTCCCAAAAAAAATACTATCCCGGACCTGGTAACTTCGGGACTGCCCGATGTCGCCGTAAGGATACCGGACCACGCCACTACGCTGGCATTATTGCAAAGGCTTACGTTTCCCCTGGCCGCGCCCAGCGCCAATCCGTTTGGATACGTCAGCCCGACTTCTGCACAACACGTCAACGATCAGCTTGGCGATAAAATTCCTTATATACTCAACGGTGGAGGCAGCACGGTAGGCATAGAATCTACCATCATAGGTTATGAAGGTGATCAGCCAATTGTATATAGACTTGGAGGTCTGCCCTTAAAGAAAATTGAAGAGATAGTTGGCGAGGTAAAAGTCATGGCACATTCAAGTTCTGATCCCACCACGCCAGGGAGTTTAAAAAGCCATTATGCTCCCGATAAAAAAGTAATCATAGGTGACATTAAGCAATTGATCAACACCTATAAAGATCACCGGTTTGCCTTATTATCATTTCAGAAATACCATGAGGATATCCCTGCTCAAAATCAATTGGTATTATCTCCAACAGGAGACCTGGATGAGGCAGCAAAAAACCTGTTTTCCGGCTTGCGTCAGCTTGATAAGTTGCCGGTGGAGTATATTTTTTCAGAATTTGTACCTCCCAAAGATCTGGGGTTAGCCATTAACGACAGACTAAAGAGAGCCGCGGCAAAATAAAATCTATAATTAAATTCCTGAAGGGTTTGCATTTTGTGAATTCTTTATGAATTTAGCGTTCCAATTACCAAATGACACAAAAATATTTTTAAAAATTATAAATCTGGAAAAGTACTGCAGGCCATGAAAAGTATTGATGATGTAAATTTTGAGGGTAAAAAAGCGCTCATCAGGGTCGATTTTAATGTCCCCTTAAATGGTGATTATCAAATTACTGATGACACCAGAATCAAAGCCGCCATTCCTACCATTCATAAGATCCTAAATGACGGTGGCGCCGTTATATTAATGTCACACCTGGGCAGGCCTAAAACCGGACCAGAGGAAAAGTTCTCACTAAAACACCTGGTTAATCATTTATCAACAGCATTCCAAAGGCCTGTAAAATTTGCAGACGATTGTATCGGAGAAAATGCGGTAACACTGGCTGAATCGCTGTCGACCGGAGAGATTTTGCTATTGGAAAACCTAAGATTTTACAAGGAAGAAACCGCTGGAGATCAAGCATTTGCAAAACAGCTGGCCGCTCTGGGAGACATCTATGTCAACGATGCCTTTGGAACTGCCCACCGCGCCCACGCCTCCACTGCCGTTATTGCTGATTTCTTTGAAGAAAAGGTTTGTGGCTATGTCATGAAAGCTGAGTTGGATAATGCAAAAAAGGTTTTAGAGCAGGCGGAAAAACCTTTCACGGCAATTATGGGCGGCGCTAAAATCTCCGATAAAATCCTGATCATCGAAAAGCTGCTGGACCGGGTCGATAACCTGATTATTGGCGGCGGGATGTCTTACACCTTTTTTAAAGCCATGGGAGGCAATGTCGGTAATTCGCTTGTGGAAGAAGAGAAGTTGGAACTGGCAAAATCCCTGATCCAAAACGCGAAGGAAAAAAATGTCAACCTGCAGTTGCCAATAGACTCTATCATAGCCGACGCATTTGATAACAATGCCAATACCGCTACGGCACAAAACTACAATATTACCGATGGCTGGATGGGCCTGGATATCGGTCCCGAAGCTGGCGAGGTGTTTTCCAAAATCATCGAAAACTCAAAAACTGTCTTGTGGAATGGGCCCATGGGGGTATTTGAGATGGAGAATTTTTCTAAAGGAACCATAAAAGTTGCCAATGCTGTAGTTAAGGCAACAGCGCATGGTGCTTTCTCACTTATTGGTGGGGGTGACTCAGCTGCCGCTGTTAATACGCTTGGTTTTGGAGATAAGGTTTCCTATGTTTCTACTGGTGGGGGGGCCTTGCTCGAATACATGGAAGGTAAAATTTTACCAGGTGTGCGTGCGCTGGAGAACTAACTTAAGGTTACATACAGGCAAAACAATGTCACGTTAAAGTAGGGTGAAGTTATTATCTTTCATTTAATCTCCACAATATTTCACAGATTGCATATTGAACCATTTATCATACACCTCACTCCAACCATTTTTTAACGTTACGGTAATAAATTTTTCCGCTTTTATCTCTTGTATATTGAGAAAAACTTCACTACTAATTAAATTTAATGCTGTATCATAGACCTCAATCCAACCGCCGTTTTTGCAAACTACCACAAAATCTTCTCCTATTTCCATCGAACAGGCATCCGTAAACCGATGAAAATTGATCGATTGCTTATCCTCGTCAAAGACTTCAACCCATCCGTTTTTAGTTGATCTTAGTTCCATAATAACTTCAGTTAAATTAGTTACTTTGTGACTTCAGGCAGGCTACTTATTTGGGAATGTAATAAGTCAATAAGTTTCTTTGCATACCACCTAATTGCGATATCAAACCTACATCTGCCATTTACTATTGATTATTGTAATCCTTAAACATTAGACGGAACAGCAATATGGTCATACCTACAGCCGCGAGGAATAATGTTAAAACGACCACTACACTACTAACTATACTCATATTCTTTTTTAAAAAGGAGATAAACAAAATATATGCCAGCGATTTAAATTGCCCTAAAATCGTTTGTCGATTACTTTGAAGGCCACAGCCTATCTCATTTTGGGAATTAATGTATCAAAATGACATCGCTCAAAACTCCTGCAAAATCATCCGATAAGGGACAGAAAGCGATAACTACCGGCAAAACCTATATTCAGGCATTCTTACTATTTTATGTGCTTTATGCCATTGTGTAACCCATTCAACAGAGAATTCTTCACAAAGGCACTAATTATTCACATCCCCATGTGGTGTGATGGGGTACGAAGTGTTGAATTTATCCCCACGATAAAATGAAAATTCATAAAGATCTGACTGTCATGTTTTTTATAATTATGGTAATATTGGCATTGTTTCAAACTTGTAGTCAATTCAATGTTTTTTATTTTATCCAAAACCATCTACATACTAGCGATGCCTTTAACGCTGGTGCTTATTTGTTTTTTGACCGGTCGTTTCCTTAAACGGAGGAAATACAAAAAAAGAACATATATACTGGGAGTTTCATTACTACTACTTTTTTCAAATCCATTTATCATTAATGAATTAATGCTGAAATGGGAAATTCCTCCCAAACCAATTGCCGACATCAAGGCATCCTATCAGGTGGGCGTTGTCCTGACCGGTATAACCAATATGGAAAAAAGTCCTTTTGACCGGGTCTATTTCAATAAAGGAGCGGACAGAATTATGCATGCGCTTCAGCTTTACAAGCAAAAAAAGATTGACAAAATATTAATCAGCGGAGGCTCAGGTTCTTTATTCAACGACGAGCGGTTGGAGGCAGATAACTTAAAGCTTATTCTATTGCAAGCCAATGTCCCTGAAACTGATATCTTCATTGAGAATAAGTCAAGAAATACTTTTGAAAATGCACAGTATTCAGCCGAAATACTCAATAAGTACTTCCCCGGTGGAGATTATCTGTTAATTACTTCAGCCTTTCACATGAGAAGGGCCAATGCCTGCTTTGTTAACGCCGGTATTAATGCCTCACTTTATAGCACCGATTTTTATACGCATAACCGGAATTTCCATTTCGACACACTGCTTTTTCCAAGCGAACTGGCTATTAACAAATGGACTATATTATTTAAGGAGTTGCTGGGCTGTACCCTTTATAAATTGTCGGGATATATATAGACAATATTCAATTCGGCATTTTACGGATTAAAATATTCTTTTTTCCAGTTCAGCACTATTTACTTTAACAAAATCGGCGGAATCACTAATTTGGATTTAGAACAGGGAATTTAAATGTGCAATTATACCCAATTGTATGATAGTTTATTCTTAAGGAAACCATTGGAGCGAAATAATGGTTAATAAATTAGTTTGCTGAAACCGATTTCTGCTCAATGATACCGATGATTAACACTAGTTTGAGCGTGAAAAAAAAATTAGGAATTATTAGATCGTTCTTTATTTATTATTTGAAACCCTTCAATGGATTAAGGTTGATAAAGTTTTACAGCCATTTTATAAAAAAAGGAGATTTATGCTTTGATATTGGCGCTCATTTGGGAAACAGGACCAACGCATGGTTAAAGATGGGAGCGACGGTGGTTGCCGTGGAGCCACAGCCTTCATGTGTTGACTTTTTAGAGCGGAAGTTTGGTCAACATCATAACTTTCAGCTTGTATGCAAAGCAGTGAGTGAAAAAATAGGCAATGCAAACTTTAGAATCTCCAGTTTATACCCCACGATCAGTACGATATCAAAGGATTGGCAATTTAGCAAATCAAAAAAGTCAGATACGCTACAGTATTGGGATGACCAAATTGATGTCAAAACTATTACCTTAGACACACTAATTGAAGAGTTTGGGGTACCTGACTTTTGTAAAATTGATGTTGAGGATTTTGAACTCGAAGCGCTCAAAGGCCTGAGCTTTCCAATAGCGGCACTATCTTTTGAGTTTTTTCCGGCTAAAATAGATAAAGCTATCCTTTGCCTTGAAGCGTTGATGACACTGGGGAATTATGAATTTAATCTCTCATTTAAAGAATATCTGAAACTGGAATTTCGGGAATGGGTTAGTATGGAAGAAATGATTCGGATCCTTAATCAACACAACAAAGAAATCTCCGGAGACATATATGCCCGTTTAATTGGGGACAAAAAGCACTGATACCCTCGCACTACTTAAAAATAACTGTAAAAATAAAGACACGCTAAAATTAATATGATTAAAAGACAATGCCTGCGCAGATGAAAAGTCTAGTTAAATCTAAATTACCTACACAAAGAGGGCCTTTTGAAATGTATGCTTACAAAAGTGAGTTTTACCATTTCCCGCATATTGCCTTAGTAAATGGCCCCGTGGACAGGGATACAATTCATACTGTTAGAATACATTCCGAGTGTATGACCGGAGATGTATTTGGTTCAATGCGCTGTGAATGTGGTGAGCAGCTGGATTTTGCGATGAATTGGTTTGGTGAAAAAGGTGGAATTCTGATTTACTTAAGACAGGAAGGCAGAGGTATCGGTTTGGTCAATAAAATGCATTCATATAACCTGCAGGATCAGGGCTACAATACCAGGGAAGCCAATGAAATGCTTGGCTTTCATCAAGACGCCCGGGATTACAAAGAAGCAATTAAAATACTAAAAGACTTAGGTGTCTACAAAATCAGGTTAATGACGAACAATCCAAAAAAAATTATGGGATTTCAAGACAGCGGCATCCAGGTAGTGGAAAGAATTCCGATCGAAATGGAGCCACACGTCGAAAACATCAATTACCTGAAGACGAAAAAATGGGAAATGGGGCATATTTTCGATTCCCTCGACTTATAAATAACCGTAACTATGTCTCTAAGTTTAAACCATATTTGGACCGGCATTGAAGAACTGCAAAAGTTGTTAAAATCGCTTGAGCAACCTTTTGAATTTGCTGTGCTAAGTTTTCAGGATAATAGGGTGGTTATCAATATCAACGAGATTACCGACGCCGCTAAATGTTTCCCAAGCATCGTGATATCTCGCAATCCTATGGAAAACCTAAATGGTCTTCACTCGCGATTTGAACCGGATAGCCTTACGGAAGTGCATATGCGTAAATGCAGTAACATCACAGAAGAGCAAATTAGTTTTTTAAAGCAATATATACCCTACGCCCTTTTGCCATTGTATGCCAACAAGGAGAAGCGTACTATCACTATTTCTCACTTTGCCCAATCCCTTGATGGGAAAATTGCTACAAACGGGGGAGATTCGAAATGGATTGGCAATCGTGAAAACCTGGTTCATGCACATAGAATGCGAGCGCTTTGCGATGCTATTTTGATTGGATCCAATACGCTAATCCATGATAATCCAGCCCTGACTGTTAGAAATGTGACTGGAAATGACCCGATAAAGGTGGTAATAGGCAAATCAAACGAATTGAATTTTGACAAGCTGCTGGAAAATAATGCCCGGGTTATTTATTTCACCGACAACAAAAATAATTGCCTGACCAGCAACGTGGAAACCATTGATGCTTCCGCCTCTAACGGGGTAATTGATTCCCGGAAAATACTTAACACACTTTATACTAAGGGAATCCATTCCTTATATATAGAAGGCGGTAGTAAGACTGCCTCCAATTTTCTTGTTCATAATGCCATCGATGTGATCCAACTGCATATTGCCCCTATGATCATGGGTTCAGGTATTGTCAATTTTAGTTTGCCGGAAATAAGTGCCATAAATGAGTCTATATCATTTAAAAAGTTTAATTTCACCCCTATGGGAGAACATGTGATGTTTACAGGAGAAGTTAAGCGGAGATAGTACCAATGGAAACAACAGCGCTTTGGCACCTTTCTGAATCTTCTACGATTCTGAAAACCACCAATATCAGGAATGACCATCCCACTTCCTGTTTAATTAAAAGTCTGTATTCTCTCGTCAGTACCGGTACAGAGAGATTAGTGGCCCAGGGAAAAGTACCTGGCAATTTGCAAGAAGCTATGAAAGTACCATATATGGAAGGAAGTTTTGGTTTCCCCCTAACCTATGGTTATTCGCTGGTCGGCGAAATCATTGAAGGCCCTGAACATTTGATCAGCAAAAATGTGCATATTATGCACCCCCACCAATCCATGCTGTATGCTGACGAAGCACATGTTGCCCTCATCCCGGAGGACATCCCATCCAAACGAGCGGTTTTAATTAGTAATTTGGAAACAGCCATTAACGCCGTATGGGATAGCGAGGTTACACTTGGAGAAAATGTTTTTGTTGCCGGTTTTGGCACTATCGGCTCTTTGTTATGTCAGGTACTGCGAAAGTTTCCGGCCATTGATCTGCACGTACTCGAACCCAACCAAGCCCGTTGTGAAAAGGCCCGGTCGTGGGGATTTAATGCGGTGCAGGCTATCACTTTGCCAGAGCCACCCTTTGATGTGGCTTTTAATACCAGCTGCCATGAAAACGGTTTACAGGTTTGTATAGATTCTGTTGGGTATGAAGGCAAGGTGGTCGAATTGAGCTGGTATGGGACCCAGTCTGTAAATATTAATCTGGGAAAGAGTTTCCATCATTTTCGCAAACAAATCATAAGTTCACAGGTTTCGCAAATACCGGGTCACAAACTCAGCAGATGGGATTATCGAAGGAGAAAAGCACTGGCTTTTGACCTTTTGAAAGATCCCTTTTTTGATGAATTGCTCACTGATGAAATCAGTTTCGAAGACGCGCCTGTTTTTTTTCAAAACTTAAGAAATGGAACCATCGATTCCGTTGGTACTACAATCAAATACTAAATAAATATATGTTTACAGTAACCATCCGAGATCATATTATGATTGCCCACTCATTGAAAAGTGAAGCCTTTGGTCCCGCTCAGCAGATGCATGGAGCCACTTATGTGATCGATGCCACTTTTCAGTCAAAAAATCTGGATGAAAATAATATTGTCATAGATATAGCGCTGGCACATCAGGTATTAAAAGATGTCATCGCTCCGCTCAATTATCAAAACCTGGACGAATTACCTCAATTCAAAAATATCCTTACTACCACAGAATATTTGGCTTATTATATTCACACCAAGATAGCCGAAAAGGTAAATCTGCAGTTTAGCGGCAATCTGAAGATAACCCTGGGTGAATCCCACATAGCCTGGGCCGGCTATGAGGCAGAAATATAAACGTCTCTATTATTGAAAAAGTCGCTGGTAATATTGACAGACCGGTTTGGGTTAAACTTTTCAGGAGGTGCCATAGCTACCTGCCGGATTTTCGAGCCTATTCAACATGACTTTAAAGAGATTATCGTTGTTTCCAAACAAATTGGACAACATCATTTTACAAACTTAAAACATTTAAGATACCGGCACCTTCCGTCGGCTCTGAAGCATCTAAGGAATCTGCGAAAAAAAACTGACCTGATTTACTATGGCGACTTCTATATGGCTTATTACTATATCCTGGCAGGTGTTCCTTTTTACTTCACCTACCACGACAACTGGCCCGCTCAAAAAAAGCTCAATTTTACCGCTTACATAAAGTCTTTCTTTTATATCCCTATCTACCAATGGATATTCAAAAAGGCTGCCGGATTAATCAATGTATCACAATATACATACGATCATAATGCGGCATGGAATCACAAGAATTTTTTAATTCGCAATGGAATCAATACCAGCATCAGCAAAGCACAATACAGACCCATTGTCCCGGGTCAATTGGTAAAAATCATCATGCTAGGCAACATTGATACACGAAAGTTTGGGCTCGCAAACGAACTTTTTAATGTTATTCAGGATTTTGAAAAGCCAATCCCCATTGAGATCCATATCTATGGCAACCCGAAAGACTCCAAAATAATCAAGAAAATCAGGCGCTATAACTTTGTCAAACTAATGGGTTTTTCAAACAACATTAATTTTTCGCCATACGATGTATTTCTTTCGGTTTCAAAAATGGAAAATCTGTCAATTGCCGTCTGCGAAGCCTTAGCCAATCACACGCCCGTATTAGCTTTTGATGTAGGAGGGCTTGGCGAAGTAGTAAGAAATAAAAAAAACGGATTTTTAATAGAAAAATTTAATATTTGCAAAATGGCTGCCACCTTGGAAAAAATGGTGTTGGAACCAACGTCTTTTCAGTTTACCAAGGATCATTTAAGGGAATATAATTGGGAGATCGCGGCAAAAAGATATAAGGAAATTTTAATTCCCGAAAATTTCCAGGAATAACAAAACTTATAAATCGCAACCATTTAGTATTTAATTGCATTGGAATCGAAAAAAAAGCTAACCATTCTTATACCTGCCTATAATGAAGAAAAGACCATTTGCAAGGTCTTAGACAAAATTAATAGTGTTAAATTGATTGATGACACAGAAAAGGAAATAATTATCATTAATGATTTCTCAACTGATAATACACAGGAGACGGTAACAAATTACCAGGAACAAAATAATGGTTGCGACATTCAACTCCTCAACCACAGTAAGAATTTTGGAAAAGGTGCGGCGATACATACAGGTATTAAAAAGGCCACGGGCGACTACATTATTATCCAGGATGCGGACCTGGAATATAATCCGATGGAATTTAATATCCTTCTTAAACCCATGATTGATGGCACAGCCGATGTGGTTTACGGATCGCGTTTCCTAGGAGGCCGGGCTCATAGGGTATTATTGTTTTGGCATTCGGTAGGCAACCGGTTTTTAACCCTCCTGTCCAATATGTTCACCAATTTAAATTTAACCGATATGGAGACCGGATATAAGTTGTTTAGAACCGATCAGTTACAGCAACTGAAACTAAAGGAAAAAAGGTTTGGATTTGAACCTGAAGTTACCGCCAAAATCAGTAATTTACCAGGCATCAGGTTTTATGAAGTAGGCATATCCTACTATGGCCGTACTTATCAGGAAGGGAAAAAAATAAATTGGAAAGATGGTTTCAGGGCAATTTATTGCATTCTTAGGTATAATTTATTTTCAAAATAACCTGCCAAAACTGATGAAATGAATCGATTCTTTCAAAATGTCGTTTCAAAACTAAGTTCTAATCCCAAACATATTTTCCTGGTATTATTACCATTTCTCTTACTATACATAATTCTAATAATCTCCGGCCTGAAAGAGGGTTTTCGCAAGGATGAATGGAGGTATGTTTATTATGCCCAGCAACTATTAAAGGGAGAATACGCGCCATCTCATGTGGCTTTTTTATGGAATGGACCTGGCTATCCTCTTCTTTTGGCCCCATTTCTGGGGATGGGGATACCACTTGTAGTTTTAAAGATCTTCAACGGTTTTTTTCTATATTTTTCCCTGATATATTTTTATAAATCACTGAAAGTTTTTTTTTCCACGCGCTATAGCTTATGGATTACACTTGGATTAGGTAGCTATTGGCCGGCCTTTGAAATGCTTCCCTACCTGATGACCGAACCTTTCATCATCTTTCTGATCAGCTTATTGCTTTGGTTTACTACTAATTTGCTTCAATCGGCGAACACCTCCAAAACAACGCCGATAGCCGTAGCACTACTATTAGCTTTAACCGCTTTGACCAAGGTTATATTTGGATACGTCATCCTAGTGGCATTGCTGGTCCTGGTTTTATGGCTATTTATTAAAAGAAATACCTCGATGATAGCGGTGGGAAAGGCGCTGCTTTTAAGTCTAATATTTTGCCTACCTTATTTAATCTACACCTACCATATCTCAGGCAAAATCTTCTATTGGAGCAATGCCGGAGGCATGCAATTATACTGGATGTCGAGCCCTTTCAAAGGCGAATTTGGCGATTGGATTAATTTTACCTACCCGGTATCAAAATATGACGAGGTCAATGAAGTTTTCCGGTCGAGACACGGGGAAATAATTGGAGCATTGTATGACTATCCAAACCTATTCGAAACCCTCAGTCAGGAAGATTTAATTAGCAAATCCAATATTTATCAGGATGACGGTTTCAAAAAATATGCCTTGAGTAACATTAAAAATCATCCGGCCAAATTTCTGACCAACTGGCTGGCCAATATTTCACGTATGTTATTGGGTATGCCCTATTCCTACAAAACGCTAAACCTTAAATTTCTAAAATATGCCATCCCCAATATATCGTTGGTCATAATAATCCTGTTTGGGTTAAGCAGGTTTGTTGCTGGTAAACAGTCATTACCCCGTTCACTTATCTTTTTGATGGTGTTTTCATTTATCTATTTGGGAGGCAGCAGCTTATTGAGTGCTTATCCTCGCCAGTTTTATATTATCATTCCTGTTCTGGCGTTTTGGATTGCCTTCATTTTAGCACCGTATGCTAAAACCTCTGAATTAAAGGACCCGTTCTATTAGAATATTACTTTATCCCATCCAACATGATACCGCAAGCAGAAACGACCTCTCAGACGAACAAACAAGTAAAAAAGTACTATGACCTCAATACACCTATATTCATAAAAATCGGACGGTCTTCAGCCTCAGCCAACATCCACAGGGCCGTGTGGGGAGAGGGTGTCAGCAATGAGGAGGAGGCGATGACTTATGTTAACAAGGTAATCCTGGACGAAATTGAGACCATTGATACCGGTGAACCATTAAAAATACTCGACCTGGGCTGTGGTGTAGGGGCGCCCATTTTTTATTTAGCTGAGCGCATCAGGCAAGAAGCCAAATTCACAGGGGTGAGTATCAGCGGAGTACAGATTGATTATGCTAAAAAATTTCATCAACGTGAGCATGTCGAAGCTAATTGTGAATTTATCGAAGCCGATTTCCACAAATTACCTGAGCTCCCACCACAGGATTTAATTTTTCTGGTTGAAGCGTTTATCCATTCTAATAACCCTGAAAAACTGTTGCAAGGCATCCAAAATTGTCTGAAACCAGGGGGAAAACTAATCATATGTGATGATTTCCTGAATCCGGATAACAGTGTTAATGCAACTTCTAAAAAATTCCTGAAAGACTTTATTCAAGGGTGGCAGGTTGGCAGCCTCTGGCAAGTACAACAAATAAAAGCAGCAGCCGAAAAATATGATCTGACTTTGACAAAAAACACAGACCTCACCCCTTACTTAAACCTCTGGACGCTCAGAGATAAAATAGCTCACTTTTTCCTGTACTTTTATAGGCTGCTGCCAGTTAAATCTACCTACTGGGAAAGTATTCTTGGAGGTGACAGTTTACAAAAATGTTTGATAAACGGTTTAATCAATTATCGTTTTTTAGTATTCATCAAAAATCAGGAACGGTAAATCCTGCTTTGTTGCCACTGAAAAGTAAAGGATTTTGCAAATGAATAGGTAACCAGTAGGGTGGCCATTATTAAAATTGGTAAATAGAATTTTTCTACCAGAAGAAACGGACTGATTAAAGCGCCCATAATAATTACTGCAATTGTTTTCCGAAAATAAGAAACTGGTTCAGGCCATATTTTCTTCCAGAATACATAACAGGAAATTACAAAAAAATATCGCAACAAGCCCGGCCACAAAATCCAGTAGTCTGCGATTTTAAGTTGATAAACGATGCTTCCCATCAACAGCACAAAGAAAGCGTCGGTTTCCCCATCCAGCTGTCCACCAAACTCGGAGGTCATGGACATTTTTCGGGCAACCAGACCATCAACACCGTCCAAAAACAGCACAATGATAGCCCATATTGCGAGGTTCAAATGGTTCAGGAAATGAAAACTGAATCCTAAAGTGCACAACAAAGCTAAGCGAAAAATGGTGACCCAATTAGCATAGCCGCCAAGTGGTTTCAAATCTTTGAAAACCTTTCCGTTAAAAAACAGCAACAGCCCAAATGACATGGCAGCCAGCACCACCATGATTTGAATGTATCCCAATGCCATGAAACCTATAAACCCGGCTAAAATCAATAGCGAATGAATAAGGTCCTGGATAAGCTCAACTTTTTTCATTTTGTATCCTGATCACTGCCAAATATAATTCCATTTGGCAAATAGTCCGGCAAGGAAATGCTATCACTTGAATAGTTTCTTTTCAATTCTCTCAATAACATGGTATAGAGACCTTCATGTTTCAACGGGGTTTTAGTTTTATCCGGTAGTAATCCGGAAGTCAAGCCATAATTTTCAAAACCCTTGATAAATGTGGAATCTTTGCTAATAATATGGACAGGGGTTTCAAAACCTTCTGTAGCCAGGGCAGGCGGTTGATGATCCCCAATTATAATGAAAAGATCATTCTGGCTACTGTTATTGATAATCTGAAAGATATAATCCAGCTGATAGTTTATAGCTTTTTCATAATTACCCAAAGTCGGTTTTTGAAAGAACCTTGAAGGCTGGTTTTCGCCATTGATTTCACCCCACCTTCTCCAATCCTCCATTATGTTATGAGGTAATAAAAACGGATTATGGGAGTTTTTACTAATAAAAAACAGGGAAAAAGGATCCTTCTGTTTGTCTCGGATCAATTGTAACGTATAATTCAGAGAATATTGATCGGGAGGAGCAGGCCCGAAACCGTATAATATACCGTTGTAATTCAAATCCTCAAACCTGATCCACTTATCAACCGCAAAAAAAGATGTATACAAATCCCATGGCACAGAAGATTGATTGGAAGTAAAAAGAGAATTGAGGCGATAGTTTTTATATCCTTGCTGGCTCAACCACTTATAAAGATGGATGTACTGTTCAAGTTTGTTATTTTTTAAAAAATTGTGAAAAAGGATTTTAGAATTTAAATTAAAACCAATGCTAAAAGATGTATAACTTAACCAGGATCCTCCGCCTGTTACCGGGGCCGTGCTTAAAGCTGAAACTGCCTGGTAGCCATTTTGGGAGATCGTTGACAATTTATCCCCCATGATTTTTTTATAAGTCGGGAAAAGCTCCTGCTCATCAAATAATATTCTTCCGTAAGACTCTATAAAAATGATGATAATGTTTGGTTTTTTCTTATCGAGAAAAAATTGGTATTGCGGATTATAATAAGCAAGTCTGCTGTAATCAAAGTCGTCCAACTTATTCTTTAATACAAAAGAGCTGTTAACATTTGACCAAATAGAATAGCCAACAAACTGAACTCCCAGGGAGGGATCCTCAAGATCGCCATATCGACCGATTCCGACCAGGTTTATTAACAATAAAATGCTTAAGATGCCTTTGGAATAGCCATTTAATTTAACCGTTTGTACACTACGAGCAGTATATATAAACAACCTGGCAATGGCATAAACAACTAAAAAGAACCCTATCAAGCCCAAAATAGATAACCAATCAAAATCGTTTATAACAATCTGCAGGCCATTTTGAATAAATGGTAAATCATTATAGATTATCGGAGGTGTTTGATAAATTAAATAGATGAATGAGGCATAGATTTGATATACAACCACGGTCAGGTAATAAGTTAAGGTAACCTTTACTATAAATTTGATCCTCAGGTTAAATCGAAGAAGGTAAATAAAACCAAAGATTATAATTAAATCCAGGCTCGACCTAAAGGGATCATAATTTTGTCTTCTGAAAATCGTCTTGAAACGATCATAGATACTACCTTCTACAAACCCTTTTAAAGGGAAAAAATCACTTTCTGTATAAGAAAGCAAGTACCACGGCAAAAATACGATTATATTTAAGGCCATTATTGCCGCCCAAAATTTCAGTTCTTTTTTGGTCATAACTCAATATATTACCTGCAAGAATATACTGATCAAATACGTTGATAAACTATAACAGCAATCAGCTATAATTAATTCTTATTGGCTGCCTAATTGTACGCCATCCGGGAAATAATTCAGCTCCTCCTTACATTTGGTTCCGTAGGTGTGAATTAATTCACGCATGATAATAGAATAAAACCCTTCATGTTGCAGTGAGTTCCCCTGCTTGGTTTTGATAACAAGCCCTTTCCCAAATTTGTAAGTATTAAAGTTTTCAATGAATCCCGCATCTTTGCTAATGATATGCACCGGCGTATCAAAGCTTGCTGATCTGTTGGCAAGAACCGGAGGCTGGTGATCTCCAATTAAAATAAACAGATCTTTTTCACTACCATTTTGAGTAATAAACGTTGTGAGGTAGTCCAATTGATAATTAATTGATTGTAAATAATTCTGGAATTTAGAATCATTGGTTTTTTTTATTGAACCTAAGGTATTGCCCGATTGTCCTAACAAACGCCAATCATCCACCACCCTATCAGGCGAATCGAAAGGAGAATGGGAATTCAGGCTGATGAAAAACAAAACATAGGGTTCAGCAGCCTGGTGAGAAATAAGATCGTGGGCAAAGTTTAATGAATATTGGTCAGCCGGCGCCGGAAGTACGCCGTATAATTTACCCTGGTAGTTTAAATCATCAAATTTAATCCATTGATCAATGCCATAAAACCGGGCATATTGCTCATAGGGAATATTTCTGCCATTATTTTTTAAGGCTGATAACCAATAGCTTTTGTAACCAAACGATTTCAATGATTTATATAAAGTCGGCAAATTAAATTCAGCATTATCAACTAAATATTCATAAAGCGCGTGTTTATCAATCCTGGTACCGGTTACAAAACTGGTGAATGACAGCCATGACCGACCACCTTTAACGGGCGACTGACTAAAGGTGGAAGTACTTACCCAACCGTGTTTTGCCAACTTTGCTTCATTTAGTTTCAGATTAGCTAAATAGGGGTCTCTGAGCGCCGGGTCTTCGTACAAAATTTTACCATACGACTCAATAAAAAGTAAATGTACATTCGGTTTAGTATTGAGGGTATCGTGTTGATAATTATAGTGTTTGCTATAAGCAGTTGGGTCCAGCTGATGTGTTGACCGATAGACGATAGCGGATCTTTGTATATTATCAATAATCCAATAACCTTGTAATGGAAAAGCCAATTTCAGGTTGTCCAATCTGGTCCGAAAATCGATGAGGGACATCAGGGAAAATAGCGTGATCAATAACAAGATTAACTTGGAAGGCAGCGAAAAACTTGTTCCGGAAGCCGTTTTTATAAATGCGGTAATAAGTCGATATATCAGGTAACCAACCAGGATCAAACCCATCAACAACAGTAGTAGCAACCAAATGCCGGACTCCGCCAATAAAATTGAAAAGCCTTCATTGATCAAAAAAATATCGCTATAGAAAAGAGGGGTTTGTTGGTATAGCGCCTGAATGGAGCCCTGGTATATCTGATAAAAAAACAAAATGAGGTAGATTGCAAAAACTGAGTATCCAAACAATCTTGGAAGCCTTCGATATCGCATTAGTAGCAATATCCAAAGCAAAGTCAACAAATCTACACTTATTCTAAATATGTCCTGATTTTCCCGCCTAAAAAAGAATTTCCACTTTTGCCTGAAGGTTCCGGCATTATAAAAATCAGGAAAAAAGGTGCTGGAGTCGATGTCAAGCAGGAATTTTGGCAGAAAAAACAATGTGTTCAACAAAAAAAATAAACCCCAAAACTTGACTTCTCTTTTCGTCATATCGGTTAAATCAAATCCTACCAGCTAAGGAAAAAAATAAAATTCTATTATAATTTATGAGAACAATTCAGCTAAGTTAAAAAATCATCGGCGAGAAAATAATATCCACCCTTCTGTTTTTCATTCGCCCTTGCCAACTTGCATTATTATACAAAGGATTGTGTTGCCCAAAGTCTTTGATATGGATCTGATCGATTGGTATTCCCTTTAGGAGTAATTTTTGTATGACGGCTTCACTTCTCATATTTGACAACCACTGATTGTATTCAGCGCCCCCTATGTTGTCGGTATGACTGGTAATACTTATCTGAAAAGACTGTAGATTTTCAATACCGTCTATCAACCTGAACAACTCCAGGGTTTGTCTTTCATCAATATAGTTGCTGCCCGGGCCAAAATAAATACTTTTAATAATTACTGAATCGATCTGACTGAATGCGAAGCACGAAATGAAGGTCAATGAAATACTTATCAGCAGCTTTTTCATACCCAATAGGTGGAGGAATAAAAATTATTTAGCAGCACATTTGCACCAAAGCGTATAGTTTTAAAACGATGGTTGAATGATTTGGTTTATTATTCTGATGCAAAATTCAATAATTGGCTTCACCCGATACTAACAAAACAAATTACCCTGTTTTTCCATCCAAAACTTACAAATGCGGAAGATTTTTCTTAAATTAGGTATCCATATATAAAATACCCGCTAATCAAAATCCTGATAGTCAAAGCAATATAATACGACATCTTCGTAGGTTGCCATAATATAAATACAATAACTATGAAACTATTGCTAACTCTAATTGCGGTTTTAGGCATCAACGCCAGCCTAACAGCCCAGTGGAATTGGGGAGAAAATGAAACCAAGGCCAAAGAAATGAATGCAAAATATACCGATGCTATGAAGATGGGTAATTTTCCCGAGGCCGTGGAACCCTTGGAATGGCTATTGGAAAACACTCCCGATTTAAATTCCTCCATCTATATTAATGGGGCTAAAATTTATAAAGCCCTGGTGGATGCGGAAACAGATAACGAAAAAAAAGCTATCTACCAGGAAAAAGTCCTCACCACCTACGACAACCGTATTAAACATTTCAAGGGAGAAGCCAATGTGCTAAATCGAAAGGCCTATGTTGCCTACAAATATCTGAGGGATAAGAAGGAGAGGCAAAAAGAGTTATTTGATTTGTTTCAAAAAGTATATGAACTCAATGGAAACAAAGTAAGCATCAGCAATCATGTAGCTTATATGGACATTGTGAAGAGGTATAAAGCAGCTGGTGGCACACTAAGCGACGATCAAATTCTTGAAATCTATGACCAGATTTCAGAGATAATCGCAAAGCAGAAAGAAAAAGGCGGAAAAATTGAATTGCTTGAAAAAAATCAGGCAGTAGTAGATAAATTACTGTCCTCCATGGTTCCATTAGATTGTGATTTCATTGAAAATAAACTAGGCACTTCCTTTCGCAAGGATGGTGAGAATTTACGGATGGCGAAAAAAATAATTAAACTTTCACTCACCTACAAATGCACAGAACAACCTGTGTTCCTTGAGGCGGCTACTTTACTCCAGGCCAAGGAACCCACTTTTAGCATTGCCAAATTGATTGCCATTAAGGCCGATAAAGCCGGAGAATCGCAAAAAGCTGAAAAGTATTATCTGGAAGCCATCTCATTAACGGAAGAAAATGTAAAAAAGGCAGAAATTTATTATGGATTGGCCAACCATTATCGTGCCCGTGGCTTGAAATCAAAGTCCAAACAATATGCCTTAAAGGCTACTGCTGCTGACCCTGGCAAGAAAGAAGCTTACAAGATCATTGGTGATCTTTACATGATGAGTTATGAGGAATGCAGGGAGGGTGTCAGCAGAGTTCAGGACAGGGCCATTTATATTGCTGCCTATCGCATGTATCAAAAAGCGGGCAACGCTGCTGCCATGAAGTCAGCCAGGGCTCAATTTCCTTCTATGGAGGAAATTTTTGAACTGGGACTAAAAGAAGGTCAGGACATAACGGTAGGTTGTTGGGTCAATGAGACTGTTCAAATACAGCGAAGACCATCAGACGGTACCCACTAGCCTAAGCTTTCTTTGGTTATTTACCTTGCTGAGGAGCCTTGTCTTCTTTGTTTTCCGCTAAAGATCTTGCACCCGCGAATGGTCAGGAATATCATTGGCGTCTAAACACCAGTGGAGGTATCATCTTTGGCCACCTTTCTCCAGATCTCATCGATTTTAGTGGAGTCCACAACAGTAGCTGCTCCGGATACTGAATCTACGGCTACTTTTTTAACATATCCTGTATGATACCAAAGATCATCTTCTATTTTCTTGGTAAATGGCAATACCGTACCGACGTGTGGCACCACCACCCCTTCTCTGTCTCCTCTAGGATACCGGTATTCGATAAACTCAGTATAAGTATCACCCTTCAGACTATATTTTCCTCCTCCTTCTGCAAATACCTCATCATCTTCTTTGTTAAAAAATATCCAGTTAAAATGAGTGGGCGTGATATGTTTAATGTAGCCAAAGAAATTGGGGGGTTCCAATCGTATGGAATCATCTTCTTCCCGGTAAGAGATTAATTCCCAGGTTCCTATCAATTCGCCTGTATTATCTTCTTCCTCCGGCATTTTTTCCCATATCTCCTCAATTTTAACGGAATCAACTACTTTCATGTCGCCGGATTCAGGATCAAATTCAGTTTGCCAGGCATAGCCGGTCTGATGCAGCTTCCCCTCTTTGATATATACATCAAAGGGGATTGACTGGCCCAAAATAGATGATCCTGGAGGAAAGAAAAATTTAATATCTTCCGTATATAGGCCGTCCTTGTAAACATAGGTACCCCCTCCTGTTCCAACCATATCATCCTTGGATTTCTCATATTTTATCCAGGTAAAATGGGTGGGAGTGATATTTTTCTCATAGATAATATCATCTGAATAAGAAGTCCAATCCGTTGCCCCATGCTCATGGTCAATATAAGAAACCAATCGCCATGAACCTTCCATGGTTTCGGGATAGGTGGTTGCTGAGTCTTTCTCGGCTTTATCGCTGTTACAGCCAAATTGAGCCAACAGTAAAACCACCATTGAAATTGTAGCTAGTTTATTCATGGTCGTCTAAGTTGTTTATTCGAAATTGCGTTTATACTGGGAATGTATTAGTTAACTATAATTTACCTTATTAATCCAGCAATTCAAACAAAAACCAGGAAAACTAGTCCAATGCGCGCCTTGAAATCAAACTTCTTGATATCTGTTTTAAAAGTATTAATGGTGATTGATCATCTTTTTGTAACCTTGCCTTTATAGTCTGATTTTGAATATACTTTTCACCTACTTTAGCAAGTCTTACTTTTCTCGCCATTTCAAATGCTTCTTCTTAATTTCCTCTAGATCTATTAAATCAGCATTATCAAAGCTTTCATTGTACGCTTCGTACAACTCTTCTCTCTCATTTTCTGTTAATGAGTTCAATAGCTCCCCCATGTCATTGATCGCCGGGATAACCGGCTTGAGAAAGGTAAAATCCCTGAAGACAAACTTGACCACAGGAATTTTACAATACAGATACAGGATTAGTCCTTCACACCCACCATTACCATTTCATTCATACTTACCTCGGTGAAATACCGTTTCTCACCATTGCTTTCATATTGCCGATGGATCAGCTTACCCTCAATAGCTACCTCTTTACCCTTTTTAAGGTACTTCCCTGCGATTTCACCTATTTTTCCCCAGGCGACTATATGATGCCATTGGGTCTCCTCCACTTTCTCGCCGGCCGCATTGTTAAAGGTTTCATTGGTAGCAATTGAAAATTTGGTAAGGGTCCTGTCACCATTCACCTGTTTCACCTCCGGATCCGCTCCTAACCGACCAATCAGTTGTACCCTGTTTTTTAAAGAATTCATAGTTAAAAAATTTGTCAAAAGATGTTTAATTACTAAAAAATATTTTCTATTTTGATCTGCGAAAAGACTTCAAAATCAAGTCGATGGTAAAGTAAATAAATGATCATTTTTTATTCGCCTAATAAGCATATATAGTCATTTAAGTTACATTTACCCCTTCCCTCCAATGATTTTTGCCCTGATGTTATCATCAGTAAAATTTATTAACCATTTTTTAAACTCTATTTTATGCAACTTCCAAAAAGAAAATGCCTGGATTGCGGCAGCCCTATCCACGGCCGAGCCGACAAAAAGTTTTGTACCGAACAATGCAGAAACAGCTATTACAACCAACGCAACCGCGACGCTAACTTACAGGTACGCAACATCAATAATATTTTAAGAAAAAACCGCCGGATCCTGGCGGCTTTAAACCCCAGTGGCAAATGCCAGGTCCATCGCGACCGACTCTTAGCCGGAGGCTTCAATTTTGAATATCTTACCAGCTGCAGTCAAACACCGTCGGGTACTGTATATTATTGCTACGAATACGGGTATATGAACCTCGAAAAAGGGCTGGTGGCACTAATAGTAAAAACGAAGCAAAAGAAGTTTTAATTAATAGTCCGCTCACCTTTAACCGCGACGGTTATGTTGAAGATACAAAGCAATAGCGCGCCATTGAAAATAAACCAGTTCCCGGGGACCTGCCATCTCCCGCCTCAAAGGCAAAGGAGACAAAAACACAATAACAGCAAATTATTTGAAAGCTATGCCAAATCCATTAGATTTAGCAGAAGAGAAAATTTATGTCATGATAATCCGGTCAACCGACCTCCGCCACAAAAAAATTCTTAGGTCCATGCATAAAAACCCAGGCCAAAGCATTGACGAACTTACAGATCATTTCTTTAGACATGAATACGCCAAGATGGTGGCTGTCATCGGCCATTACTTTAAAACGGAAAACCTAAACCTTGCCGAGGATATTGTGCAGGATTCTCTATTACAAGCCTTGAAGCATTGGGAGTTCCACGGTATTCCACCTAACCCGACCGCCTGGCTTTACACGGTGGCCAAAAACAAAACCCTGAACGTATTAAAAAGGGGAAATATAAATCGTAAAGTTATCGCGGAATCTATCAAGTTATCCCCTTCTGACCCCGAGGTTTCAATTATCGAAAATTTTTCGCCCCACAAAATTGCCGACAATCTCCTGGAAATGATGTTTGTTTGTTGCCATTCCACCCTATCCCATGAAGCACGGGTGGTGCTAATCCTCAAAACCCTGTGTGGATTTAGTATTTCGGAAATTGCCAGAGCCTTTGTCACCAACCATGAAACTATTAATAAAAGACTGGTCAGGGCAAGAAAAGCTTTAAGAGAAAATAAGGTACAATTTGAAATTCCTGAACAAGATCTGGGCCCAAGACTTTCCAGCGTGCTGGAAGCCATTTATTTATTATTTAATGAGGGTTACAACGCAACCACTGGCGATCGCTTAATTCGTTATGAGTTATGCCTGGAATCAATCAGACTGACGAAGCTGATTGCAGATCATCCAAAATTCGAAAACAACACATCAGCACATGCCTTACTTGCGCTGATGTATCTGAATAGTGCAAGGTTTGAAACCCGCCTGGATGATGATGGTAATATACTGGAAATGTCTCAACAAGATCGCTCCCGGTGGAATGCAAAACTTATCAACCAGGGGCTGTTTCACCTTGACAAAATCAGGAATGCTAAAGAAATTGGAATCTACGACATACTGGCAACCATTGCCGCCCACCATGGCACCGCTCCCACCTATGAAGACACCGATTGGGCGTCAATTCTTGACCTCTACAACCAGTTGCTGACATTTGATAACTCTCCTATTGTGAAACTGAACAGAGCGGTTGCCCTGGCCAAAGTTCATGGAAACCGGCAAGCCTTAAAAGAACTGGCAACGCTGGAAGCAACCGGGGCATTGAAAAGCTATGCTCCTTTTTATGCTACCCTTGGCAGCCTTCAGATGGAGGAGGGTTTTTATAGCAGGGCCGAGGTAAATCTCAGGCATGCACTGCAACTGACAGGTGCTAAGCCCGGCGCGAAAGCACTAAATGCCAAATTAGCGGAATGCATAAAAAAAATTTAAATCACCTTGTCCCTATTTTAGAAACCTGATTGTAGTAAGGTCAAATTATTGTCATCTAAAATTGTAAAAGCAATGAAAGAGTTTATGTTATTTATTAGTGCGGAAGGAGATCCCATGGCCTCACTATCAGCTGCGCAAAAACAACAGCATGTACAAAAAGTAGGCGCCTACATTAAGGGCCTTGTGGAAAATGGTCAAATGAAAGCAGCGCAACCATTGGAAATGGCTGGTGTTAAAATCTCTAAAAAAGGGAGCACCTTCATAGACGGCCCCTTTAATGAGAGCAAAGAGGTGATCACAGGCTATTACCATATACTGGCCAAAGATTTGGAGCAGGCAAAGGAGATCGCGCAGGCCGATCCCAGATTCAATGACGGGCATTGGACCATCGAAATACGCCCCATCATGAAAGTCGAAGGGATCAACTAGTTTTCTTCACAGCCAATAACTTAAAAAACGACTTCCCGGTAGGTCTTATAAGGTGGAAAAATCAACCATAAGCAGACCCGGAAGCCGTTTTGATAATCACCTGGTAGACTATGGTTTTCTCTGGCCGGTTTTTGTCTTCAATTCATCTTTAATCATTGAACAAAAATCGGCTGATCATATGATAAATAAAATCACTATCCTAACGCTGGCTACTATTCTGAATTATCAGTATTTTTAATGCCTTAGCCGTTGAATTTATCCAAAAATGAAATTATCAAAGTCAATGACCGAAACCGAGTTTGACAACGGGTATTGGTACGCAACCGAAATTAAGCAGTTTGCCAGGGAAATTGGCATTCCATCGGCATCAAAACTCCGGAAAGATGAACTGGAGGCGTTGATCAAACATTTCTTGCGAACCGGGAAAGTAAAAGGTCCGGCCAGAAAAAATATTTCCCGGCAGGGAATAAAAGATTTAGAGAAAGGACTAAGCCTCAGTCTTCCCATCGTCAACTATACAAGTAACCGGGAAACCAAGCAGTTCATCGAAGCCGAGGCCAGCAAAATCGTCCCGGACTTAAAAAAGAAGTCAGGCGCACGCTATCGCCTCAACCGCTGGCGGGAAGAGCAGATCAACAAGGGGATCAAAATAACTTACGGAGATTTAGTAAAACAATATATAAGCCTAAACCAGGTAGAAGGCCGTTTTGAGCAAATTCCTGTAGGCAGATATATTAATTTTCTGGCTGACTTTTTAGCCGAAGAAAAGGCATCAACCCGGCAGGAAGCCATAGCGGCGTGGGAAAAACTAAAAACATTAGATATTCCTAAAAATTACAAGGCCTGGAAAAAATATCAGGCCTCAAAAAGTTAGTAAGTAAAGCTATTTTAACCGGGCGCCTATTTCAGAAATCTGCGACGGTATCTAAATTTAACATTGCAAGACATTCGCCTTCAACAACATAAAGACCAGGGTTTGTCCAAAAATCCAGCACTTCACGCAATCACACATTTGAAGGAAATCAAAATTCTATTAGATTTAGAAAAAAGATAGATTATATCACGTTATGACCAGTTTAAAGATCACGTCGCCGATAGTTTCAACCTCATGGCTTGCCAAAAACCTGGATGACCCTGATCTGGTAGTTTTGGATGCAAGTTTGCCAAAACCGAACTCAAAGGAATCAACTGAGAAACATGCACCTACACGAATTAAAAATGCACGTTTTTTTGACATAAAAAATACCTTTTCAGACAAGACCAGCGAGTTGCCAAACACCATACCTTCTCCTGAGACATTTACTTCGGAAGCTCAAAGCTTAGGAATTAATCAAAACAGCGCCATTGTTATTTATGATAACCTGGGCGTCTACGCCAGCCCCAGGGCCTGGTGGATGTTCAGGGTTATGGGCCATGAAAATGTCGCGATCCTCAATGGAGGTCTTCCCGCCTGGAGGGATGAAGAACTTCCATGCGAATCGTCCCCGACGGTAAATGTGACACAGGGCGACTTCAAAGCTAATTTTAAACCCGAGTTGATCTCAGATCTAAAACAGGTTTCCTCGGTCTATAATCAACCCGATACCCTAATCATAGATGCGCGCTCTGAGGGGCGATTTACAGGAAAAATTCCCGAGCCAAGAGCAGGTTTAAGGGGAGGCCATATCCCAAATTCCATAAACATGCCCTTCGAAAAAGTAATAAAAGACGGCAAAATACTTCCTAAGGCAGCACTGGAAGAAATATTTGATAGCTTGAACATCAAAGATGAAAAGTTAATTTTCACCTGTGGTTCAGGTGTTACAGCCTGCATTATTGCCCTCGCCTCAGAACAGGTTGTACCTAATAAAAAATCGGTATACGACGGTTCCTGGGCTGAATGGGGGCAGTTTCCGGATTTGCCCGCGGATTGCTAAAATATTAAACCTAAAGCCTATGTGTGCCAAACAGAAAAAACCAAATGCTGTTTCTCCCGAAAAAATAGCCCTGTACGATAAACTTATTGAAACAAATCCCGATATCGAGCGGAAGGGAGCTACAATGCCTTATACCTCCTTCAACGGAAATATGTTCACCTATCTTTCCAAAGAAGGCCACCTGGGCATCAGATTGCCAAAAGATACCCGGGAAGAATTCTTAAAAAAGTATGATACGACTTTGCTTGTATCACACGGCGCTGTTATGAAAGAATATGTGTCCGTGCCGGATCACCTGTTGGAAAATACAGAAGAATTGAAACCATACCTTGACTTAAGCTATGCGTATGTTCAAACGCTAAAGCCTAAGCCTACAAAGAAAAAGAAAACATGAACGACTCAAAGCCAGTCAATATTTTCGCGGAGGAAACCCTGAATTTTGTACTACAGCACATAAATCCAAAAGGATTAAGGGTGTTGGAAGTAGGTTGTGGCTCCGGAGAGTTCGCAGCGCGTCTTATGGAAGCAGGAGCTACTTTGGTGGCTATAGACACCAGTCAGGAGGCGATTGAAGCAGCACTTTCCAAAGGTATTGACGCCATAAAGGCAAGTTTTCTGTCCTTTAGCGACAACCCGTTTGATATCATCATATTTACCCGTTCACTTCACCATATTCATGAACTTGAGACTGCCCTGGCCCAAGCCAAATCATTACTGAAACCAACCGGAAAATTGATCCTGGAAGAATTTGATCTCGCCAATGTTGACCACAATACCACCAGATGGTACTATGACACCCTGACGCTACTGGCAGCCCTGATCCCAAATAACGAATATGCAGCGTACGTTGAAGATCCGTTAAAAAGGTGGGAAGCGGATCATGCGCATGAACCACCTTTGCACACGGGAAATGCGATGATCAATCAGTTGGAGACACTTTTTAAGATAGTTACCCGGGAAAGGAATCCGTACCTGTTCCGGGCTATTGGTGACTTCACGGGTGATGACGAGTTGGCTTATGGTTTGGCAAAAAAGATGCTGCAGATCGAAAAGGGCCTGATTAACGATAAATCAATCCTTCCCTGCGGGTTGCGAATAATAGCGGAATACTAAAAAAATAGTGGTTTCATCCGGTGCCTCAATCTAAATGAAACAAACATGAAATTTGACTTTTTTCCAGTTGATAAAACACGTTGGCCGGATTTTGAAAAACTTTTCGAAAGCAGGGGTGGCCCGCACAGTTGCTGGTGTATGGTCTGGCGGAAAATTACAGGTGAAAAAGCCCGGTCTGACAAATCCCAAAAAAAGAAAGCTATTAAAAAACAGGTTGAGAACCACATTCCAATTGGTTTAATCGGATATTTTAACAATGAACCCGTAGCCTGGTGTTCTATTGCACCCAGAGAAACATATCGAAATTTGGGAGGGGACGAGTCCAGGAAGAATGTTTGGTCATTGGTTTGCTTTTTCATCAAACGAGAATACCGCAATCAAAAATTGACCTCCGCACTAATCAAAGAAGCCACTGAATATGCCGGAAAAAATGGTGCCCGATACATTGAAGCCTATCCGGTAGCACCCAATTCCCCTTCATACAAATTCATGGGAATTAAACCGACATTTGAAAGAGCCGGGTTCGAATTTGTAAAGAAGGCTGGAATAAGGAGAAATGTGATGATTAAACGAATCGGATAAATACATAGAAGCGCACCGAAAGAAACGGATTGGTATACTTACGACTTTAACTGCTGAGAAAAATATAAAATAATCGATCCAGTCCTCAAATATTTTTTTAAGTTTGTGGCATCATAAGATTTTCAACATATCAAAGCGGAATTTCCAAAATTCCGAATTCTCCGACAGGAAACTGATACTCCTATCCTCTTTCTTTGCAGTTAAGCATTTAGAGAGCGCTTTTAATCGCCTGTCAACATATCCAAGTACAACATTTAACTAACTACCGGGCCTTCAACCAATTTGCGTTGGCTTCGCCCGGGAAATTATTTCTATTTATTATAAGCATTAAACATGTATGCCAAGGGTGTATAGTAGGTATGTTTATCTACACATGTACCTTTAAAAATCACAAAAAAAATGGAACAAAAATCAAATAAAACCATCGTACTGGAATTTTATAAATACATCATAGGTGAATGTGACATTTCATTGGTGGACAATTATATCAGTGATCAATACATTCAACATAACCCTACTGTCAAAGATGGAAAGTCGGGATTGTTGGAAATGATAACATATCTTAAACAAATATCGAAGCCGGCTGAGCAAAAATCTCCCATCATAAGAATAATGGAGGATGGCGATTTTGTAGCCGTTCACCTGGATTTGGTATTCATGGGTAAAAGGAAGGCGGTCATGGATTTGTTTCGTCTTGCAGGCGGAAAACTAGCCGAGCACTGGGATGCTATCCAGGATTATCCCGAACAAGTTACCGACGAGTTCTCGATAACCGGAGGCACCACCGCTGTTGAAAGTATTGCGCTTACAGATAAAAATAAATCATTGGTTAAAAGCTTCCTGCAGGAGGTCATTAACAACCAGAGAAAAGAAGTTCGCACCGATTACCTAAGCCACGATTATATCGAACACAATCCTGAGATCGTAGAAACAGCCGGGAGATTGGATAACTATTTATCTGACAGCTCGAATCGTTCAAAGATAAAGATTCATAGGATTATCGGAGAAGGAAACCTTGTTCTACTTCAATCTGAAGGCACAAAAAATGAGCGCCTATTTGTTTTCTATGACATGCTAAACATTAAGGATAATCAGATAGTTGAACATTGGAGCGTCGAGCAGGAAATTCCGGACACCCAGGCTCATACTAATGGGATGATATAGTCAATAATAGCTGAAAGTCACCCGGTCGGCAGTCCGGGTGACTTTTCTAAAGACCGGACCGGCAAAAATGTGCTGGTCTCCGTGTCTTGGATTGCTCTCCGGAGATTGCTCCAAACGAATATTTTTTACACCTACCGTGATTTTCACACAACTCATGCGAATAATGTTTAAAAGAAAATCCAAAAACATGAAAAAAAATAACACAACCAAAGGGTTAGACGATCTCCGTATTTTGTGGAAACATGTTGTTCTTCTTAAATCCTCAATGATTAATTTTAATCAAACTACGGAATGAAAAAGGACAAAGCGCGTTTTTTAAAGATTTTAGAAACCCATAAACAAATCATATTCAAGGTTTGTAATATCTACTGTCAAAACCGGGAAGATCAAAAAGACCTGGTACAGGATATTATTATTCAATTATGGAATAGCTTTCATAAATATGATGATCAGTATAAACTATCGACATGGATATATAGGATCTCGCTAAATGTAGCCATTTCCTTTTATAGGAAAACCAGCCTTCGGCACAGGAAAATCGCTTATCTGGATGACAGCTTTGTACAAATTGCAGAAGAAAATGACCAGGAGATGATGGAAGATCTAAGGCTTTTAAAGCAATTCATCCATGAACTTGATGAATTGAATAAGGGTTTAATGATCCTGTACCTGGACAATAACAGCTATGAGGAGATCGGAGCGGTACTGAATATTTCGCCTACCAATGTGGGGACAAAAATCAATAGAATAAAACAGAAATTGAAAAAGCAGTTTAAAAATATCGAAACTTCATAATCATGGAATTAAGTGAATTAAAAAGTACCTGGCTTGCCTACGAAAAAAAACTAGACCGAACCTGGAAATTAAACCTGCAACTTCTACGGACGACCAACCTGGATAAGGCAAAATCAAAAATAAAGCGTCTGACATGGATTGTTGGTACAACCCTGGTATTTTATCTTATATTAAGCCTGTTCCTTTTATTTTTTGCCATTCAGCACATCATGACCCCACACATGGCAGCAGCGGGTATCGTCCTTACGGTTTGGGCATTGGCCATCGCAATCGGAGCAATGCAGCAATTAGCGTTGATCAGCCGGCTGGACTACGCGGCGCCTGTTACTACATTGCAAAAGAAGCTCGAGTCTTTAAGACTGATTATCCTGAAATATTTTAGACTTGCCATCTGGATATTGCCTTTCTATATGGCATTCCAGATCGTATCCGCTGAGGTCTTATTTGGTTATGATATTATAAAACTGGCAAAAGCGGATTGGCTCATTTGGCAAGCCGGACTAAGTATTGCCTTTATTCCACTTGCTATCTGGCTTCATCAAAAGCTTAGCCCAAAAAATATTCACAAATCCTGGATGAACAAGGTATTAAAAGGCAACGGAAGTCAAATTACGGAAGCCATTGAATTCATCAAAGAAATAGAGGAATTTGAAAAGGAGGCATAAAACGTCTCCATAACCAATAACACAGCCCCTAACTGGTGAAAGTCGGGGGCATCTATTATCTTTAAGATCGTAAGTCAGGCCGGCGCCCTATGGCGCTGCCGATGCTTGCTATTTGCTAATCGTCTTCGTAAACCTATCGGGAAATGAAAAAATCCAAAAATATCAAATTAATCGTAACACTGCTGTTTTTATTGATTTGCCGGCCAGGCAAGGCCCAGGAAGCTTTATTATGTCAGGGCCATTTCTGGACCGAGGATGAGGGGAATTTGAAAATGAAAGCGTTTGCGAAGCAGTGGCAGGATCTGCAAACCTGGGAGCAACGGGCCGATATGATCAGAAAGGGTATTATCAAAGGGATGAAATTTGATCGGATGCCGGAGATTGAAGGTAACTTTAATCCTATTATCAGCAATGTGCGGACACTTGACGGATACCAGGTAGAGAACATTGCTATAGAAAGTTTCCCGGGATTTTACATCACCGGCAATCTGTACAAACCATTGGATAATGAGAAAAAGCACGCCGCTATCTTATCTCCCCATGGTCACCTAAAAAATAAACGCTTGCGCGAGGATGTGCAATCCAGGTGTGCCGTATTAGCAAGAATGGGTGCTGTAGTGTTTGCTTACGATATGGTTGGATACGGCGAATCCAGGCAGGTAACACATCGTATGCCGGTGGCACTTTTGCTTCAAACCTGGAACAGTACCCGTGTGCTTGAGTATTTACTTTCGCGAACTGATGTGGACGCCAGCCGGATCGGAATGACGGGTGGTTCGGGAGGCGGTACACAGACCTTTATGCTGGCGGCACTGGATAAGAGAATAACGGTTTCGGTACCGGCGGTTCAGGTATCGGCGCATTTCTTTGGGGGTTGTATTTGCGAGAGCGGCATGCCTGTTCACAGAAGTAAAAAACACCAAACCAACAATGTCGAAATTGCTGCACTTTGCGCACCAAGACCACAGCTGCTAATATCAGACGGCGGCGACTGGACCCGGAATACACCGCGCATAGAATACCCTTACCTTCAAAAAGTCTATGCACTTTATAATGCAGAACACAGGGTAGAGAACGTACATCTACCTGCTGAAAAGCACGACTATGGCTACTCCAAAAGGTCCGCCGCCTACATATTTCTGGCATATCATCTGAAATTAAATATGAAAAAAGTCAGGTTTGACGGCAGTATTAAAGAAGATTTTGTTACCATATTGCCCCCTGACGAGCTCAAAGTCTTTACGGGAGATAATCCTATACCGCAAAACGCTTTGCAGGGTGATGAGGCGGTTATGAAATATTTGAAGTTAAATTAAATCTTCACTAAGGAGGTGAGGTTTGGTCAATCTACCAACTTCTTTCTTGATCTGGCTGCCAAAACAGATTGATTATACGTCTTAAAACTCAGTTACAATCAACAGCTTTTAAAAGAACACGCCCCATTCTTTATCTGGCTTTCAGGCTTTCTATTTCTTTTTGTTGCCGCTTGTTCTCTTTCTCAAGTTCAATCACGTAAAGCGTCAGTTCTTCTACCTTTTGCAATAGCTTCATCTGAAAGGCTCCTAGTTCCAGGCCCTTCTCCAGCATTTCCTTTTCCGAAGCAATATCGGGAAGATGCTTGTTTTCCTTGATGTAGGCTTCCAGTCGTTGAAGTGGCATAAGGTTGTAGTCCTCTTTGAAAACAAAATCCGAACCAGCGCTAACGGTTACTTTTACTTCCCGGCTATGGACATTGCCTGCCACTGTAAGTTTGGCATTGGAATCGGGGTTTCCACCAATCGCAACATTGCCTCCCTTGTGGATTGCAAACCTTCGTTCGGTATTGTTTATATCAGATGATAGCTGTTCATCGATAGCAAAAACTGAAGATGCAACATCAAAAGCATTAAATTGCAATTGTAAGCTCCCACCATTCGAACCATCCGCTAAAATTCTGTGACCGGTAACACCAACAAAATCAAAAAGCAGATGACGGTTGCCATTACTCAGCTCTAAAATTCCTCTGGGGTTATTGGTTCCAATTCCTACAAATCCCGTTGGCTGAAAAATAATGTCTCCACCGTACTTCAGGGAAATAATATTTGTGCTACCATCGAAAAAATTAAAATTATTAACTCCGGCTCCGGTGAGCCCAAATCTCCATACCAGATTCGTGTTTTCATCATTAAGAAAAACTTGGGCTCTTCCACTGGCTGAACCTTTTTTTATGGTTATACTCTCAACATAATTTTGTGCCCAAGCGGATGAACACACGAGGAAAATGATCAGAATAATTATGTAGTATTTCTTCATAGCTGCAAATTTTAATAACACTAATGTCAAAAATTACACATAAACCCTGGTAAAGATTTGAGCATTAAAACTATGCTAAGGTAGCGCCTACGGGTGACGTGATATGTCACCAGAAAAAAATTAGGAATTATGCTATATTAACTTACAATTTCACGAGTGACCTGAAGGAAAAATTCCCTTTAATTTTCAACGCCATGATTTAATCTGACAATTCGATTCACCATTAAATTATTTTCCATTTTCAATCGTAAATGGCTATTTTTAATTGTCTTCTCAAGACTAAGTCCCCAGCCTTCTATACATGGGTATTGAAATAAACACAAGACACGCTGACATGAAAAAATTAATTTTTGTTCTTCAAAGTATCTTCATTTCCTCGATGCCCTGTTTTGTCCAGGGACAGGATCGCCCTGAAGATTATCTACCCAGCGACTTCCACAAGGAACGCCGCGAAGCATTACGCGCGCAAATGCCCGCAAATACTGTAGCCGTATTTTTTTCCAATCCCATACGCAATCGTGCCAACGATGTCAACTACGTATACCACCAGGATCCCGACTTCTACTACCTTACCGGGCATAAAGAACCGCATTCCGCCTTGTTAATTTTTAAGGAGGAGCAGAACGTGGCCGGTAGCATATTTGATGAAATCATATTCGTACGATCGCACGATGCCCTGCGAGAGTTATATGACGGCCAGCGCCTGGGTAAGGAAGGTGCCAAAACAAAACTGGCGTTTCAGACCGCCCTGGAGGGTAGTGACTTCCAAAAATTCCCCATAGATTTTTCCAAATTCGATAAGGTATTGTTTTACGATTTTAAAGGAGATGTAAGACAAACGGAGGAACAGGCCGATCTTTATGATCTTATCGAATCCTTTAAAGACAAAATAAATTATCCGGATCAGTCTCCTCAGTTAAAAGTTGAGCCTCAAAAAAACAACCTGGATGTCATGTCGCTGGACACCATCATGAGCAGGCTCAGGGGAATTAAAAAACCGGAAGAGCTGGCACTATTGCGAAAAGCGGTGAACATCTCGGCCATTGGCCAAAGAGAGGTAATGAAAGCCATGCAGCCGGGCATGTCGGAGACTGAAATTCAGGGATTACACGAATATATCTACAAAATCTACCAGGCAGAATACGAAGGCTACCCGAGCATTGTTGGGGCGGGACACAATGGCTGCGTTTTGCACTATATTGATAACTATAAACCGGCTATCGAAGACGGCGAGCTCATCCTAATGGACCTCGGTGCAGAATATCATGGATATACGGCAGACGTGACCCGGACCATTCCGGTAAATGGAAAATTTACCAAAGAACAAAAAATAATCTATGACCTGGTTTACGAAGCCCAGGAAGCCGCCATCAAAATCTGTAAGGAGGGAACGCCTTTCGAACAATTATATGAAGCCACCGCAAAAGTAATCAATGAAGGCCTGGTTGAACTGGGTCTCTACAAAAGTCTGGATTCAGTAGATATCTTCAATCCTCAAACCGGACGAAACCGGTACTACCCTCACGGCTGTTGCCATCACATCGGTTTGGATGTGCACGACAAAGGGGAAAGAGATATTTTGAAAGAAAATATGGTCTTTACCATCGAACCCGGTATATATATTCCCGAGGGGAGCCCCGCCGATAAAAAGTGGTGGAATATTCCTGTGAGAATTGAAGATGATTTTCTTGTGACCAAAGATGGCTGTGAATTACTATCAGATCTCGCCCCCAGAAAAAGTGAAGAAATTGAAGCATTAATGAAGGAATCAAGCGCTTTTGATGCTATAGAAATGCCCGACATAGAAAACAAATAAGAACGGGGTTTGAACAATTTTTCAATTTTACCGAACATTCTGTAACTAATTATTGCCGCCTGCGTAAACCTTCCTATGAGACCACAAAAGGTAGAAAATAAAGAATTAATGGAAGGGCTTATAAGTGTAATAAGAGCCAAAGGCTACGATGGTGCCAGTCTGAATGACTTATCGGCATCCTCAGGGCTAAAAAAGGCGAGCCTATATCATCGCTTCCCGGGGGGAAAGAAAGAAATTACTGAGATGGTCTTGGCCTACGTCGCTACTTGGGTTGAGAATAATATCACTACGCCGCTGACCAATTCCAATGTAAAGCCGGAAGACCGGTTAACCACAGCGTTGAAAAATATTAATACATTGTACGATCAGGGAAATTCGATTTGTTTGTTCAGAGCCTTAACAATGGAAACCGGCATGGAGCTATTTGGAAAGCAGGTAGCCGACGGGTTAAAAAAATGGATAGCGGCCTTTCGGGAACTGGGGATTGATTTCGGCTATAACACCGCCGAGGCAGATAAAATGGCCCAGGAAGTTTTAGTCAAAATCCAGGGTTCTCTGATCATAGCTAAGGGATTAGGTACAGTTAAACCATTTCAGGAGTCTATGGCAGCTATTGAAAAAATGTATATGAAATCATAAAAAAATTTTCCAATCAATTATACCGATCGTTCGGTAAATAATATCATGAATACAAAAACTACTCATCAAGGATCTGGCCCAAACAAGGTTTGGCGCCGTATGATCAGCCTGTCTTTAATCATTTCCTTTGCGCTCCTATTCTACCTGGAAGCTTCTGCTAGTGGTGGTAGCCCGGGTAAATCACGCAAGACTTACCCAACACTTTTCAAAACAGTAGAAGTGGCGGGTATAGATGTTTTTTTCAGGGAAGCGGGACCCAAGGATGCACCTGTACTTTTACTGCTGCATGGATATCCGACCTCTTCTCACATGTTCCGAAATCTCATCAAAGACCTGTCCGACAGCTATCGGCTGATAGCGCCGGATTACCCCGGCTTCGGCAGAAGTGAACAACCTCCTATGGCCGAATTTGAATACACTTTCGATAACTTATCTACTATCGTTGAAGGATTTCTGGACAAACTGAAAATAGAAAAATTCAGCGTTTACCTTATGGATTACGGCGCGCCTATCGGTTATCGCATAGCCTCCAAATACCCGGAGCGTGTGGAAGCGCTAATTGTTCAAAATGGCAATGCTTATGACGAAGGTTTAACCGATTTCTGGAATCCGCTCAGAAAGTACTGGAACAACCATTCCTATGAAAACGGTAAGCCGCTGGAGCAATTTCATTCCCTGGAAGGAATTAAATGGCAATACACGCACGGGGTGCAAAATCCGGAAACCATCAATCCCGACAACTGGCACATTGATTTACAACATATAAACCGGCCTGAAAATAACGAAATACAATTGGCCTTGTTTTATGATTACCGGACCAATGTTAAATCTTACCCCGAATGGCAACAGTACTTAAGAACTCATCAACCTCCGACACTTATTGTCTGGGGTAAAAACGACGTCATTTTTCCGGCCTTGGGCGCTTATCCCTACCAACGAGATCTTAAGAATCTGGAATTTCATTTGCTGGACACCGGACATTTCGCCCTTGAGGAAAAGGGTGATACAATAGCGCAATATATACGCGCCTTTCTCAAGAAGAATGATATTAACTAATTATTTTATAATGCCGGGCATCTTTGTAAGGATGCCCGGCAACCAATCAATAAATAGATAGATCCATGGGACAAAATTTCACAAAACTGGCTTTTACCGAAAGTGTCAAAAAGGCTCAGGAAAAATACGGTTCGAGAAGTGCTTATCAAAAAATGGATGAACTGGCACCGGATAAATATCAACTATCTCAAAGAGAATCTGCTTTTATTGAACAGAGAGATGGTTTCTATTTGTCTACTGTCGGAGAAAATGGATGGCCATACGTACAATTCAGAGGTGGGCCAAAGGGATTTCTAAAGGTTATTGACCAGGAAACACTCGGCTATGCAGATTTCCGGGGAAACATTTATGCCAATAGCAAAGCCAGTATGATACTAATGGATTATGCCAGCAGAAGCCGGCTTAAAATCTGGGCCAACACTGCAATAATGGAACCCGATCAAAACCAGAAGTTAGCGGAAAAGCTTATTTTACCGGATTATGCGGCTAAAATAGAGCGGCTGGTGGTTTTTCATATTCAGGCCTATGATTGGAATTGCCCGCAACATATTACCCCAAAGTTCACTATGGAAGAGATTAAAACAATGTTTTACAATGATCCCCAACTGATAAATCAAATGTTTGCTAATGAATCATGAAAAATTTATGCGTCATTGCCTTACCCTGGGAAAGCGGGCAATGGAAAACGGCGAATCCCCGGTCGGAGCCATCGTGGTAAAAAATGGACAAATAGTAAGCGAGGCAACGGAATTGGCTAAAACCAATGGAGACATTACTTGTCATGCCGAAATTGAGGCTATAAGAGTCGCAGTTAAAGGTTTAAAAACTTCGCAACTTGATGAATGCCATTTATATACTACACATGAGCCTTGTATTATGTGCTCTTACGTCATACGGCATCATCAAATACGGTCTGTAATTTATGGCCAACGGGTTCCTCATATTGGCGGAAATTCGTCGGATTTTGACATTTTAAGCACCACGAAAATTCCTCATTGGCATCGTCCTCCTGAAATACTATCCGGCATATGCGAAGAGGAATGTTTACAATTGAGTCAAACTTATTTGGAATTAAAGTCGAAGCAGCATGATTGAACTACATACACGGGATTGTCTGGCAGAAAATGAATCCTGGAAAAATCGCCTGGAAGACATGTGTGTCTCCCACAAAATAGTCGAAAGTAAAACCCTATCTCATCCCTATCTGCTACAGGGAGCAGAAAAACATGAGGGTATTGCCGTTATAAACCGTTGGATGGATGACTATGAATTGCTTATTAAACAATGGTACGAATGCCGTTGCGACAAATACGAATTTGACTAAGGTTGCTAACAATGCATAATAAGGTCATCAGGATGGACCGCAAAGTTCCTGTCAGGTTACCAGATCCCTGTAATTTATTTAATCCATACCGGGATTACATTTTATGGCCCTCAAAATGTGATAATAGAAGCAATTATCTATATTTGAAAAATACTCCACAGGGCCGACCTAATGGGCTTGAGCAAGAACCATAGCATATAACATGTCAAAACAGGCAGCACTACTAGCGGAAATCCAGCGGTTGCAAAAGCAGCTGGAACTGGCCAACCAAAGAATCAAAACAACCCGCTATGGCATTGTCTGGATGGATATACCGGAACCTTTTGAAGAAGATCGCCAAAACCAATTACCGATTCTGTGCGAAGTCAAGGAGAAAGCCATAAATAATGATGATGGCAAGCCTACCCACCTGCTCATAGAAGGTGAAAATTATCATGCTTTAACCTGTCTGAATTATACTCACCAGGGTCTTATTGATTTGATTTACATAGATCCGCCGTATAATACAGGCTCACACCAATTTTCCTACAAAGATCAAAGAATTCTGGATAGATATCCCGATGGCACCGAAGTTCCCAAAGATCATCCTTTGAGGCATAGCCACTGGCTTTCTTTTATGAGCAAAAGGCTGACGCTGGCCCGCGACCTTTTGAAAGACGAAGGCGCGATATTTATATCTATTAATGAAGAAGAGCATGCACAATTAAAATTATTATGCGACAGCATATTCCAGGAATCTAACTATCTCACATCATTTACTGTAAAAATCAGGCACGAGGACCGGATACTCAAGGGCGACAAGGACTTTCATGAAACTACCGAGCAATTGCTTTTATATCGGAAGTCCAATAAGTTTAAAACCATCAAGCGACTTCAGGATAATACTTCGATTTCAGATTACGTTTATGAGGTGGAGGAATTGACCACAATGCCTGAAGAAATGGTTATGGGCAATAAAACTGTTCAGATCTTTAAGCCGGGGCAATATATTATCCATAAAAAAAAACCATCTGCAAAAAGGCTCAAAAAAATCAATATCCGGGGTTCAATAAAAGAAGGCAACAGTTCGGGGCGGTTTTACATGGCTCATATTGAACCGTTAAAAGATCGCCTGAACATCTTATACAAAGTTCCGGAAATGGGTAATGATAAGATCCCGCACCGCTACTTCTTATCGCCTACTTCCGTTAATAAACAAAACGGCGATTACTTTCAGGGCGTTCCCGTTAATAAGTCAGATACCAAAGAGGTTCCCTACCCCAACTTCCTGGATTTTGAGGAAGCATTTAACCGGGTAGGCTACGAGGGTGGTGTCAGCTTTAGAAACGGCAAAAAGCCGGTGGATTTTTTGAAGTTTGTACTCACGATTGGCAGTTTAAACAAAGAAGCCAAAATACTGGACTTTTTTGCCGGAAGTGGTTCGACCGCTCATGCGGTAATGGAATTAAACAATATGGATGGCGGAAGCCGCCAGGTCATTCTTTGCACCAATAATGAAAATCGCATCGCCGAGGAGGTCACTTACCAACGTTTTAAAAACATTATCAATGGCTACCAACAAACAAAAAATCAAAAGAGATTTTATTCGAACTACCGTTAAACGTGAAATCTTTAAAAGACACCGGTGCCATTTTAGAAGCTGCGGAAAAGTTTAATTCAAAGACATTTAAGGAGCGATACGACAGTATCAAAGAGGAGGTGAGGAAAGGTAAATATACCATTTCCGGAATTATCAAAAAGCATCATACATTTAAAGGTTATGGCAACTCTCTAAAGTATTATAAAACCGATTTCGTCAACCTGGAAAATGTGCAAACCATTTCTGACAAAGAAAAGACAGTGCTGGCAGGCAAAGCCGGCTACCTGCTTGCGCTGGCAGAAAATACCATGGAAGTATCGGAAAGAGGCGATTATTTTCAAGTATTTGAAAATGATGAAAGGGTAACGGTTGTATATTTTAAAGAAAGCCCGGCAGATACAGCGTCACTTATAAGCCGACTGAAACGGATCAACAAGCCCGTTTCACTTTATTGGTACCGCGGGAAAAACAACAATGGACGCTCCACGCCATTTACCCAAATTAAGGACCTTACTTTCAAGGCCATTCCATTACCAATTTTAGACATTTACGAAAAAATTTACGATAGCAATGACCGGTAAAATTCTCTTCCAATTGGTCATAGGTCTGGATTTTTAATCTGCTTATTGTAAAATGACGCTCGGAACTTTTCATCAAAATCGCTACCTTTTGGTAAATCAGTAAAACAAAAGTCGGTATCTTGAAAAAGCTCATTGACGAAGCAAAAAAAGGCAACAACCACGCCTTTCATAAATTGTTTGAAAATTATCGGACGCCCCTGGAATCGTTTGTATACCGGCTGACCGCCGACCGGGAGGGAACAAAAGATATCCTGCAGGATATTTATATCAAAGCAAGCCAAAATCTCAAGGGTTTCAAAGGAAACACAGACGCATCAATAAAGTCCTGGCTTTTTACCATTGCCGCCAACCACACTAAAAACATGCTCATTAGAAAAAGCAGGTGGCAGGTAATGGCACAGGATCAATGCAGAGATTCCCTGGTTTATTCCCCACAAAATCAAAATAACCTGATTGCAGCTATTAATAGCTCACCACTATCACAATACGAATTTACCGAGCATATCGATTTCTGTTTCACCTGTATTTCGAAAACTATTCTCCTGGATCAGCAACTAACGTTGGTACTTAAGAATATCTATGAATTCAAAGTGCAGGAAATCGCACAAATAATGGACCTGTCTATGCCAAAAGTGAAACACTTACTACATCAGGCCAGAAAAACATTGGCCCGTATTTATCAGCACCGGTGCTCCCTGGTCAACAAAAAAGGTGTTTGTTATCAATGTGATGAATTAAATGAGTTATTCAAAGGTAAACACTCCTCCACTCCCCTCGCGAAAAAGCTGAGTCCTGCCAACAAAAAGACTATCGCTACTGCTGAAGCCATCAAGCTCAGAACGCAATTGATCAAGGCAATTCATCCGCTGAAAACAAGCGGTACCGATTTGCACTACCATCTGATGGAACATCTCAAAAAGGTAAATGACTACGATCAGCATTAACCGATCATTTTTCACGTGTTGATTGTCTTACTACAGACAACTATTTTATATTTAAAATCCATTCAACATGAAAATTTATGAAAATGAGTTTATGATCATTAATCTGATTAACCGGGATCAAACCCTTGAATTATTATGGAAACCAAAAACTGCCACCATGACGACGCCGGATTTCAAGGCGGCACTGTATGTTTATGCGGGTTTTGCCATAGAATATCATACGCCAAGGTTGTTGGTTCACATCCATGAATTTGGATTCAGAGACGCCATGTCAGAAGCACTTACCGAATGGAGAAATCAGCAGATATTTCCAAAATATAACGGGGCTGGTGTCATCAAATTTGCGTTTTTAGGAAACAAAGAGCAATTGCCGCCTCAGGATCCTCCACAAACCGACCTGGCCATTTTCCAGACACGGTTTTTCGGCGACCGTCTTGAATTAGAGAACTGGTTTAATATCGAAGATTAGGCGAACACCAAAATCAAAACAAGGCTGTGTGTTACCCCTTTCAATTCTTTTAATTTATCCATATTTTTAGATAATAAACCAGGCACACAGCCTAAACACCATTTTTTTTACCCACAAATTTAAGATCCCATGAAACGCAGATCACCATATCTTTTCAGCCTGCTTTTGATGGCGGGATGTATGACCCCGAAAAACGAAAACATGATCATGACCGTAAAAGGGCCTATTTCCAGCCACAAAATGGGTCGTTCTTTAATTCATGAACATATTCTGGTGGATTTCATCGGGGCCAGTGAGATCAGCAATGAACGGTGGGAAAAATCCGAGGTTATCGAGGTGGTCTTGCCCTACCTGAAGGAGGTGCAAGCTTTAGGCTGCGAAACGCTCTTTGACTGTACACCCAATTACCTGGGCCGGGATCCTGAGTTATTAAGACGTCTCTCGGATTCTGCCGGCTTGAATATCATTACCAATACCGGCTATTACGGAGCCCGCGATAACAAATTCCTGCCTTCGCACGCCTTTACCGAAACGGCCGATCAATTGGCAGGCAGGTGGATCTCCGAGTGGGAAAATGGAATAAACGGAACCGGCATCAAGCCAGGTTTCATAAAAATAGGTGTTAATAGAGGAAGCTTATCTGAATTGCATCAAAAACTAGTTACGGCAGCTGCCAGGACGCACCTAAAAACCGGACTGACGGTAGCTTCACATACCGGCACGGCAATTCCTGCATTTGAAGAGATGGCTATACTTAAAAAAGAGGGAGTATCGCCCGAAGCCTTCATTTGGGTTCACGCACAGGCAGAAAAAGATATCAGCAATCACATAAAGGCTGCACAAGAGGGAGCTTGGATAAGTCTGGACGGACTCAACGATAAAAACCTGGAGCAATACCTGACAATGATCAATAACCTTAAGACCAATGGCTTGTTGGGGAAGGTCCTGATATCACATGACGCGGGATGGTTTAGCCCAGGCGAAGAAAGGGGTGGTAATTTCAAAGGTTATACGCCTGTTTTCAAAAAATTGATCCCACGGCTGAAAGCGGAAAAATATTCTACCGAGGAGATTAACCGGCTACTAATCGATAATCCGCGAAGCGCTTTGGAAATAAAAGTTCGACGGCAAGCCCGGGCTTCCGGATCATAGTTTTACATAAGCACCTATTCACTTTTTAAGTGATTTAATATAATTGCTAAGATCGGTGATATTTTCGATGCCACGCTCGGTCGCATAGTCTTCCCTCATCAGAAGTGCGTGTGTATTATTAAAACCCAGCGGCGCCAACCACTCAAAATCGTGATCTTTGCGCGACTTGTCTTTCACATAATCGTAAACCTTGTCCTTATCTTTGATAATACGGTTTATAACATCACCCGGTGGTTTAATAAGGACAAGCAGGCCTGTGCCCGAGTACTCGGGATACAAATCAATATCACCACCCGCCAGCGCATCCAGATTTAATTTTGTGCCGCCGAAGCCAAGTTTAAGAGAGACGGTCAGGCTGGTATAGTTTTCAATGAGAGTTGCAAACATTTGCGCCAGCACATAGCTTTCGGTAAAATTTTTAGACCCTATAATGATATCGGCTTCTCCGGTTCTGTCGGTTTGAACTTTTAATCCAATTGATTTCAAAAACCCATCGGCTACAGCTTTGGGGGACTTTTTATTTTCGTCCACCTCATAATTCATCCGGGCCATGTCTTCATCAGATATTTTATCTGCCAGCAAATCAAATACTTTCTTTAATTCCGGGTATTTTCTGAAAGTAGCACCGCGAACGATGGGTGCTGCAAAGTAGGGTGGAAAGTAATTTTTGTCGTCTGTCAAAATTTTCAAACCGTAGGCTTTTATGCGGCCATCGGTGGTATAGCCACCGATAACTTCTACATCATTATTTTTTACTGCCTCATACATTAAGCCGGCATCCAATTCTCTTGTTTCCATAGCCAAATCGTAAACTTTGCTCAAACCCAAAAATCCATCCTCCCTGTGCAAAAACTCCGAGGGAAACCCTGCCCTTAATTCCTTATCCGAACTACTGCCAAATGTTACAAAAACCAGAACCAACAAAAATAACGCACCAAATCCGGTTAAAATGGGCTTAATCCACAGATGCACTTTCTGTTGTATTTTTGACAAAATGAAATCAAAAAACAGTGCCAGCAGTGCCGCCGGAATGGCACCGGCAAAAATCATATTTACATTGTTTAGCGAAATTCCCCTGAAAATAAATTCTCCCAACCCACCAGCGGCGATCAGGGCGCAAAGCGTAGCTACACCGACATTAATAACGAAGGCTGTTCTGATTCCAGCGAAAATAATCGGGATGGCCAAGGGGATTTCCACCTTTATTAGCAATTGCAGGTCAGTCATGCCCATACCTGTAGCAGCTTCTTTAACCGCATCATCGACTTTCAGGATTCCGGTATAGGTATTTCTGACAATAGGTAATAAGGCATAGAGAAAAAGGGCAATGATAGCGGGTACCACACCAATGCCAAAAACCGGGATCATGAAACCCAACAAAGCCAGACTTGGTATGGTTTGAAAAATACCGATCACACCTATTACCGGACCAGAAATTTTTTTTACCCTGGTCAATATCACACCCATCAACGTTCCCAAGGAAATAGCAATAATCATGGCCACCAGGGTAATCCATAGGTGTTCCATGGTTTGTTCCCAGATTTCCCCCCTATTATCAATCATAAATTTGAAAACCCCCGTCATTGGATCTTTATTGGTTTCTGTGAATCAATTTTTCTTTTACTTTGTTGAATGCAACCCATAATTTATCTTTTCTGGTGTAGTGCATGTCCTGTTTCTCTTCATTAAAGATGGCAATTTGGAAAGCATCATTTTTATTGGCTTCCAGCCTTTCCATGGTATCTAAAAAACTTGTTTCCTCATTGAAAATAATCTTTTCACCCTCCCCGGAGTCAAAAGGCTCTATTTCAGGCAATAATTCCCGGAGGGTCAACACCTTCATTTCCAATTGAAAGCGTTGGGATTTAAAATAATTCCACACAAAATCATTAGCCGGTTCAAATATGAGTGCTGTAGGTGTGCCGATCTGTTGGATTTTGCCTTCATGCATGAGGCATATTCTGTCACCTAATTCTATGGCTTCAAAAACATCGTGCGTTACCAGCACCATGGTTTTATCAAGTAAGGTTTCCAGTTCTTTAAATTCCGTCTGAATTTGTCTTCGTGTAATAGGGTCGAGTGCCCCAAAAGGTTCGTCCAAAAGAACGATAGGCGGATCTGCCGCCAGCGCCCTGGCCAGACCTACTCTTTGTTTCTGCCCCCCGCTCAACTCAGCAGGATACCTGGATCCCATCTCTTCGGGCAATCCCATCAGTTTTAAAAGGAAGTCAATACGATCATCAACACTGTCACTGTCCCATTTTAACAGCTCGGGAACCGTGGCAATATTCCGCGCGATAGTATAATGTGGAAACAATCCAATATTCTGGATCACATAACCAATTTTCAGGCGAAGTGTTTCAGCCCTTTTAGCTGTAATATCCTCTCCGTCAATCCTGATCTTCCCCTCCGTAGGCTGGATCAACCGGTTAAGCATTTTCAGCAGGGTCGTCTTTCCGGAACCACTGGTCCCCAATAGTACCAAAGTTTCGCCTTTTTTTACCTCAAAGGAGACCTCGTCAACAACCTTCTTTCCATTGTAGGCCTTACTGATTCCCTCAACAACTATCATGCTTTTTTCTTTAAACTTAATAAATATATCGCATAAGCCAAGAGGAAATAAACTTTGGGAATTGAAATCATCCTTTATACACCATGCATGTAGGTTCTGTCCCATATAAAATCAATAATATTGCGATATAGTCGTTACCTTATGAGAAAAATTATATTTTAATGAGACAATTAAAATCCGTTGTAACCCTGATATTCCTTTCTTTATTGATCACTACCTGTAGCGATGACGACCAATTACCCAAAACCATAAAACCCACTATTGAGGAAGAGATTTTTAGGTTGGTTAATGAGCATAGATCAGGGCTGGGCCTGGATAAGCTGTCATCCAACGAGGTGATTATTAACGAAGCAAGAAAACACTCCCAGGCCATGTCTTCGGGAGCAGTACCTTTTGGACACGATGGTTTTGACGACAGGATATCTGTTATAAAATCAGAAATAACCGGCAATGGTTTCGCCGAAAATGTGGCCACCGGCTACACCGATGCAGCAAAGGCTGTGAATGGCTGGTTAAATAGCAATGGACATAAAAAAAACATTGAAGGCAATTACAATCTCACAGGAATAGGCGTTGCCGCAAGCAATGATGGCACTTTATTTTTTACCCAAATTTTCATACATAACTAAGGATATTTAAATTAAATACCTCTGAGCAGATCTGCGAATCCTCTGAGGTCGGAGGGTTAAAACAAATGAATAAATCCCGTCTCATAGGCAAAATGAAAAAGCTTGATAGCAAAAACCAAAAAAGCAATGCCCACCACCGTATTCAATATCTTCATAAATCGGGTGGTGATCATAATGCTTAGTTTATCTGACAAATAAGCTTTCAGGTTGTCGGTTGCGAAGACAGTCAGTATGATGGTACCAAAAAAGAATAGTAAATTTTGTTCTTTTAGCTGATAATTTACGGTGGCCACACTAACAATACCCAGCCAAAAAATCAAGACGGAAGGGTTTAGCCCATTGATTACTATACCTTTCAGCATTTGCCTGACAAACCCTGATCCATGGTTGACTGTGCCGGTGGGCGGGCGTCTTGACACAGACTTAAACAGGCTCAAAACCCCAAAAGCGAGCATGATACCCCCCCCGATAACACCAAGCCACCCTTGAAATGTTTGGTCATTTACAAACCTGGCAATGCCAAAATAGCAGATGGCCACGTAAAATGCGTCGCTAACCGATATACCAACAGTCATATAAAAGGCCGCTCTATAGCCTTTTTCAATGCTATTCTGCAAAAGGGCAAAGAAAACAGGGCCGATCATGATCGTTAAAACCAATCCGGCAACCAACCCCTTTGCTACGGCATCAATTATTTCCATCGGCTTCTATTTAAAACAAAGTTGTCTTCCATGGATTTTCAATCAAAAAGGAATCTATCAAAGACGGTCATCTTATCAATACAAATAAGCTCAAAAAAGTTTAATCAGGCATGGAACGTAGGGGTAGTAATGAAGGGATGTTATCTCAAATCAATAGATGTTTCACTTTCCAGGAACAATTTCCATTTTTCCAGCTGAACTTTTTTCAACACCCTTGGAAATTTGTTTTGTCCACCTTCTTTGCCCTGAAGTTTGAGCCAGTTATAAAAACATTTTGGAGAAAGTACATCTACAAAAACCTCTTTAAGGGCTGCACTCCTTTCCACACAATAATCGTCATTAAGTATTTTCAGGTGATGGTCGATTCTTTCCTTTAGCCGGACTGCATTGACTTCGTCATCCGTACCAATGTACCAGTGATGGGCAAATAAAGTCTGGTGGGGAATGCCGGCTACTGAAAACTCTTTGATGTTGATATTTAATTCGTCAGCTACCAGTTCTATGGCCCTGTTCATGTTTTCAACCGAAAGATGCTCTCCGCATAAGCTTAAAAAGTGTTTAGTTCGGCCGGTGATGACTATTTCACAATCTTCGACAGATATAAACTTGATAACATCACCAATCAGATAGCGCCAGGTACCCGCACAGGTAGATAAGAGCAGGGCGTATTCCTTGCCGGCCTCTACCTGGTCAATCATCAAAGTCTGCGGTTTATCCACCAATTCGCCCTCATGGTCAAAGTTTTCGTCATTGAAGGGGATGAACTCATAAAATATTTCATTGTTAAGCACCAATCGCATAGAGCTTTTGTCGGGAAAAGCCTGGAAAGCTATGAAGCCCTCTGATGCCAGGTAAGTTTCAATGTATTTTAAAGGCCGGGCAAATAATTTTTCAAATCCCTTTTTGTAAGGGTGAAAAGACACACCTCCATGTACATAAATCATTAAATTGGGCCAGATATCATGGATGGTATTGACACCGTAAAAATCTATGATCTTTTCCAGCAAAATCTGGATCCAGGCGGGCACCCCTACGATAACGCCGATATCCCAGTCCTTTGCGTTAATAGTAATTTCATCCAGCTTGGCATTCCAATCCGTATTCTGAGAAATTTTCTTGCCGGGCTTATAAAAATGCTGAAACCAGAAGGGGAGCTGGCTTGCCGTGATGCCACTTAAATCTCCTTCGAAATAAGTACCATTATAATTCAGGTGGGTACTACCGCCGAGCATCAAAATTCCCGAGTTAAACAATTTGTCGGGAAGATCATATTTGGAAAGTGTTAAAATCTGTCTGATGCTGGTCTTCCTGACCGCCTTTATCATATCCTTGGTAATTGGGATGTATTTTGAGGAAGCCTCTGATGTGCCGGAGCTCAGCGCAAAATATTTTACCCTGCCTGGCCAGCAAACATTAAACTTTCCTTCGCGATTCTTATGCCACCACTCGTTATAAATTTTGTTGTAATTGTAGGTAGGGACTTTCTCTTTAAACTTTTCATAAAAATCATATCGCCGGTAACTTCTAAATTCATCCAGCACCTCGCTGAAACCATATTTTCTTCCAAACTCAGTTAAGTTGGCCGTTATTAATAATTTTTTAAGTTCCAGCTTTTGAAGCTCAAAGGGAGAAGAGTACTCCTGATCCAAACTTTCCCTGATTCTAATTCCCTTTTTCAGTAAAGTTGCTAAAAGCGGCATATACTTTTTATCCCTAAATATTAAATGTGGTCAAAATTCCTGCAAATAAAAATGACTTCCGGGAATTATCAATAACCATGGAGAAATTGTCCCGCGAATTTGATTTATTTGCTTAATCAAAAATTCGGTTATCCATTCTAAAGTTAATCAATATTACAAAATGGATGTTAAAAATAACATTAAAGAATTCGAAAAAATTCTTGCCGGCACCGGATGCCGGCTTGTTGCTGTCAGCAAAACCAAACCCAACGAATTAATTCTAAAGGCCTATGAAACTGGTTTTAAAGACTTTGGGGAGAATAGAATTCAGGATTTGGTCGCCAAGTATGAAACCTTGCCTAAGGATATAAACTGGCATATGATCGGGCACTTGCAAAGCAATAAGGTAAAATATATAGCTTCTTTTGTACATTTAATTCACGCGGTAGATAGTTTTAAATTATTAAAGGAAATTAACAAGCAGGGAGCCAAGGTAAACCGGGTGATCCCTTGTCTCCTGCAAATACATATTGCCGAGGAGGCCACAAAATTTGGATTGGATGAAAAAGAATTATTTGCCCTGGTTGAGAGTCCGGAATTTAAGGAGCTGCAAAATATTCAGATAAAGGGGCTCATGGGTATGGCCACCAATACACATAACAAAAATCAGATAAGAACAGAATTCAAATACCTGCGTACATTGTTTGAAAAGGTAAAAAACCAGTATCAACAACCAGGCATCAAAATGGAAGAATTATCGATGGGCATGAGCGGTGATTATGATATTGCCGTCGAGGAAGGTTCAACCCTCATACGGGTTGGCAGCGCAATCTTTGGAGCACGTAATTATTAATTGGTGATGAAAAAAAATCAGGTTTTAGCCGCCGGCGCCATGTTAGGATTACTAGGTGTAGCGCTGGGCGCTTTTGGAGCACACGCCTTGAGGACCCACCTATTACAAACCGGTAGGTTGGAAACCTTTGAAACGGCCGTAAAGTATCAATTTTATCATGCGCTTGCTATTCTGGTAATCGCCGTATTTATGCATCTTAAAAGATGGAAATGGCTAAGGGTAGCGGCCCTGTTCATGACTCTGGGAGTAGTGATCTTCTCGGGATCATTGTACATGCTGTGTTTTACCAATGTGGGAATATGGGGCGCTGTCACACCTATTGGCGGTGTTTTATTGATACTGGGCTGGGCATGCCTTGTGTATGTAGGCATTACACAAAAGCCAGGTCAACCCCGGCTTTAAATGCTTTCTGAAGTTTTATTTTTACTGCGCAGTTCCGCCAACAATAACGCTGCCTGTCAAAGAGACCTTGGTACGATTTTCCACTGCATTGGAAACCACCGTAATCACTTTATTTTGCACACCGGATTTTCCGGTACTGTTAAAAACCACATCGATTTTACCGGTGACACCAGGAGCAATAGGCTCTCTTGGCCATTTTGGAACGGTACAGCCACAGGTGGTGAGTACATTTGAAATAATCAACGGTTGATTTCCGGTATTCTCAAATTCAAAAGTATGTTTTACTTTTTCACCTTGTTTGATCTCTCCAAACTCATACCGCGCCTCGGCGAATGTAATAGCCGGTCCATTGCTGGATTCAGTTGCTTCCTTTTGTTGAGCCTGAACCAGTAGGTTTGTTACTAAAAATGCTAATATTAAAACTGTCTTTTTCATTTTGGCTTTTTTTGTTATTTCAAATTTATGAGGTCTGCAATTGATATACAATTAATACGCAGAAATTTAGTTTGATTATCTATCTAACGTAATATCTATGCTATAGTTAAGCAAAACCAATACCAACTTAAGCTGGTACCGGTCAATTATGATTAAGAGCAAAGAATTCCTTATTAAAATTTATCAGATAAAGCTCCTGTGAAGCCCTGGTGACAGCTGTATACAGCCACCTCAAATATTCTTTATTTATCATGTCGTCTTTCAAATAGCCCTGATCCAAAAAAACCACTTTCCACTGTCCTCCCTGGGATTTGTGACAGGTAAGGGCGTAAGCAAATTTTACCTGAACAGCATTGAGGTAAGGGTCTTTTCTGATAGCCTTCAACCGTTCTTTTTTGGAGGAAAGATCAAGATAATCTTCTAAAACACTTTTGTACAAACTTCTATGCTGCTCTTCACTTAACGATGTAGCGTGTGAATAGAGTGTGTCCAATACTACTTTTGCCTGAAAAACGGGTTCTGTAGGGTAGTCAATCAATCTTAAATCAAGATTGGCAAACCGAAAGCCATGCATTTCTTCTATTAAACCCACTTTCATTACCTCCACAAAATCTCCGTTTGCCAAAAACCCGGCTTGAGAATCCTCCGGGAGTATGGCATAATTGTTCCTCACAATCATAAGATAATCACCTACTTCCAGTTCATTTTCATAAAAGTGAATGGTATTTCTGATAAACCTGTTATAGGCCACGGCACTTTTATTGGAACGGCAAATAATGGTCGTGTTCTCAATACCAAATTTATCGTAAGCGTATCTCAAACCATCCTCCATTCTTTGGTTGTTCATCCTGAACACGTCCTTGAACCCCCTGGTTTTAAACTGAATCTCCAGCTGATTTTTTCTTATTTTTTCCCTTAAATTGGTCGCATTAGCCAATATTCCTGAATGTTGTTCCTGCCTCATCACTTCTGTGAATTCAACCGCTTCAATATGCAATTGAAAATTGGCCAGTAAGTTATCCAACTGCAAAGCGGGGCTCTCCCTCTGACCCACAGGCGGCAACTGTGCGTTATCACCAATCAATATCAATTTGTTACTGGGTTCCTCAAATACAAAATTCAATAAATCTGCCAGCAGGCTGCTTGTGCCAAAATCCGACTGATCGGAAACCATTGAAACCTCGTCGACAATAAAAATTGTGTTTTTGTGATAGTTTTTCTGCTTTTTAAACGTCAGAGACTCCTCATCATTCTGCTTAAGTTTGTAAATGATTTTGTGAACTGTAAATGCCTTTCTTTCGGCATACTGCGCCATTACTTTTGCCGCCCTCCCCGTAGGTGCCATCAACAGGGATTTATAATTGTAATATTTTAAAACCTTGACTAAAGAGGTTACAACGGAAGTTTTGCCGGTTCCTGCATAGCCCTTAATCAGCATGGTTGACTTTTGCTCTTTTTTTTCGAGAATGAAATCATCCAGCAACCCAAAAAGACGCCGCTGTCCCGCAGTAGGCTGGAAGGGAAATTTTTTGGCAAGCGCTTCTGAAGGTTTGACTAGATACTGCGTCATTTATCCTATAAAATCACAAATTCAATGCGCCGGTTTTTCTGTTTATTTTCTTCAGAATCATTGGGCACCACCGGTTGTTCCTGACCATAACCTCTAAATTTCAACCGGTTTTCGGCTATGCCACGTTCCACTAAATATTGATAGACAGACTTTGCCCTGTTAATAGAAAGCTCCTTATTATAGCTGACAGATCCCGAATTATCCGTATGCCCGGCTACGCCAATGTTAACAGTAGGGTTTTCTTCCAAAAACCTTCTGACTTTTTCCAGTTCTGTGATGGATTTGTCTTTAAGATCATATTTATCTACATCAAAAAACAGGTTGTTCAGGGTTGTCGTCGTACCCTTTTTGATCGGATCCAGGTAGATATCTATGGTAACAGGCTCCAGCTGAGATTTCTGCTTATAGTCAAAGGTCAGGCTCTTAAACAAGTAACCACTTTTATTGACGTATAATGCGTATTCCATTCCTTCGGTAATCACCATCAAATACTCTCCACTGATTTTATCGGATGTTACAGAGGAAACAAGTTTATTTGTTGAAAGGTCAAACAATTCTACCTGGGCACTAATGTATTCCCTGGTCTCGCTGTCAATGACCTGCCCTTTTACAAAATTACTTTTGTGGCTTACTTGGATTTCAGCGGGCATATCAAATTCATACAAAGCACTCTTAGCTCCAACTCTGTTATTCAAATTTTCATTTGAATAATATCCTTTTTTGCCATCTGAGGTAACAAAAAGAGATACCTGTTCCTCATAAGTATTGATCGGGTATCCTAAATTTTCCGGCTCCGACCAGATATTTTGAGACAACTCCGAATAAAACAAGTCGAAGCTTCCAAACCCCGGATGGCCGTCGGATGCAAAATAAAGGGTCTGACCATTGGCATGTATGAATGGCGATACCTCATCCTCCTCGGAGTTGACAGGCTTGCTTAAGTTGACCGGAGGTGACCAGGTGCCATCCTTCTTGAGATAGCTCACATAGATATCTCGTTTCCCCAATCCCCCCGGGCGATCTGATACAAAATACAAAGTGCGGCCATCGGCCGTTAATGACGGTTGCGATTCCCAGTATTTGCTGTTTACCGCGCTGCCCAGGTTCTTGGGCCGGGTCCAGTCATTTCCGATTTTCTTACTAATAAACAAATCGCAACTTCCATAGCCCTTTCGCCCCAGGCAAGAGGTAAATATCAAGGTCCGGCCATCGCCGGAAATGGTACAGGTTCCCTCATTGTTGGGACTGTTGATCAATTCTGAGATAGAGTTTGGCTTGGTCCATTCGCCGTTGCTGTCCTTTTCACTTATATATAAGTCTTCGTCATAATTGCCAGACAACCCTTTTCTTCCCGTAAAAATGATAGACTGTTGATCGGCCGTTAAAACCGGAAAATATTGCAACATCAGCGCATTAACAGTCTTGGGCAATGGCCTGGGATTAAAAGGCAGCGCCTTGTCAATATTTTCTTCCGCATACTTGATACTTTGCAGGATTTTGCCGGCATAGGGCGCTAGTTTCAGATCGATAGGTTGAATCGATAAAAACTTATTCACCAATGCTTTGGCCTCATCATACTTACCGTTTTTAATAGCGATTTCGGATAAAAAGTAATAAGCATTTGAAAATTTCGGGTTTTGAGGTTCCAGTTCTATAACCTTACTATAATTAACTTTGGCGGTCTCCTGGTCTCTCATGAGGCCGTAGATATAACCCTTCCGGTTATAGGCCTCCACAAAATCATCATCTTTGTCTGTGGCAAGGTTTAACAAATCAAGGGCCTGGTTGTACTGCCTTCTTACCATAAACATTTCGGACTCATGGTAATAGGCAATAGCTTTTTTAGACTTGGTAGTATAGGTTTGATTTTTCTGTGCGAAAGTATTAAGGCAACCGAATGATAATAAAATAACTAATATCTCTTTCATAAACGTCTTGAAAAATCCTATTTTATTAACGCAATTTATTGATAAATGATTTTACCAGATTATATTTTCTATAGGTCTTTCCGGCTCATCAAAACCCAGGAGGGCATTGATCAGTTTAAAGCTTTGGTATTGGTTTAAATCATCCGGCGTCACTTTTTTTTCTGCTATCCTCCCGCTTTTAATTAATTCCGCCCGCATGGTACCGGCTAGCAGCGGTTGGTCTGGCGTTATCCATTGGTTTCCATCATAAAATACAATGTTGCCATAAGAAAAGTCCGTCACCATCCCATCTTTAATAATAAGAACATCGTCACATTCACCTTTTAAGCCACATAACTGATTGAGATGGCTACGGTCTTCAAACTTGAATGCGTAATTCACCTCATCATCATAGACGACCTTCAATGTTTTAATATCTTTTTTATGATAGGAAATATATTCAATTTTTATGACATCCTCTGCGTAAATCACACGGCATTTAATAATTTCCTGACCTGTGAGGGATGGGCTTTGAATAAATGCTGACAGGTCCAGCTGGTTTTCAAGGCCAAAAATCTCAAGTCTGGAGGCATTGAGCCGCTCGTTGTGGTAATGCAGGTTTTCAATTCCTGACGCTGTAATTTTTATAGACTCAAGCAAACGGCACATAAACCTTATCAATCATTTCCTGGTATTCTGATTGGGGGTTACTATTAACAGTAATTCCTCCCCCGCTTCGAAAATAGTAAGTTTCTCCCACTTTTTCCATAAACCGGATCATCACGCCACTGTCGAGATCCCGGCCGTTAAAATAGCCAAAAACTCCTGTAAAAAACCCGCGATCAGCTTGCTCACTTTGTTTTATAATGTCCATAGTCTTAACCTTAGGCGCCCCGCTGACAGATCCTGCCGGTAGTAGCGCCATTAGCATATCACCTATTTTCGAGGTATAATTTTTAGGAAGCCGGCCGGTTATTTCAGAGCTCACCTGTAACAAGTCTTTCTGGGAGGTCTTGATTTCATCAATATATCTGAATCTCCGGGTTTTTACGTTAGAGGCTATCTTGCTTAAGTCGTTCCTGATTAAATCGACGATAGTTACATGTTCTGCCAATTCTTTAGGATCACTTAATATGATTTCTTCGGCATTGGGACGGTCCTTTTCGATGGTACCTTTCATAGGAAAGGAAGAGATTACACCATTATTTATTTTGATAAAGGTCTCCGGAGAAAAAACCAGGAATTGATCATTGTATAATAGCTTGTATTTTGCTGCACTTTGAAAAAACAATGTGGATAAACTCAGGTTGATATCAATCTCGGTTTTATGGGTCAGGTTTACTAAAAAGGAATTCCCGTATTTCAGGTTTTTGGCAACGATATCATAACTTTTCTTGTATTGTTTGTACGTAACCGGCTTTTTTAACATTTTAATGGGATGGAAAGTATCACTATGGTGGGAAAAATTACGGTATCCGTTGATATCAAACAAAATCTGAGATCCCGCTAAATCTGCAATGGGAACGACAACAGGGTTCCTCAATTCAAAATCGATGATAAACAAAAACGGGACCTGTTTCCGCCCCATTTCATTCATCTTCGCAAACTGTCGAATACTTTCGTCACTTACCATATTTTTTCATAGAAGTCACCCATGTCCACCCCCAAATCCACACTCGCTCTCACACTCCAACTCAGGGTATATTCATATATTTATGCAACTGCAACGATATACGCCACTTCGGATACTTTTTAATATAGTCAACAATTTGCGGAATCATCATTTCCCTTTTGGACCATTCGGGTTGCAAATATAACCGGCAGTTTTTATTCACCTGGGAAGCGTGCTTTTCGGCCCAGTCAAAATCGCTCTTATTATAGATCACCACCTTAAGCTCATTGGCAACCTTGTAGATGTCCCGATGGGGTTTTTTAAATTTTTTAGGAGAGAAACAAATCCAATCCCAACTCCCTGTTACCGGATAGGCGCCGGAAGTTTCCAGGTGCGTTTGAAATCGATATGATTTTAGTTCATCCGTCAAGCCATCTAAATCGTGCATCAGTGGTTCTCCACCGGTTACAACCACAATATTGGCGGGGAATGTTGCCGCTTCCGCTACCATATTGCTTACTTTAATTTTGGGATAGCGACTAACGTCCCAGGACTCTTTCACATCGCACCAGTGGCATCCCACGTCACAGCCTCCCAGCCGTATAAAATAGGCAGACTTTCCCTGAAAGTACCCCTCGCCCTGGATTGTATGAAATGCCTCCATCAGGGGGAGGCTACCTGTATGCTTGAGTGTTTTTAATGTAATTGTTGACATATAATTTTTGTTAAAGCGGGTAATTGAACCGCGGTGATTATTTTTATTGCTTTTGTGAAGCAATTAAAGTGTTGTGCAAAAGAGAGGCAATCGTCATGGGCCCCACACCGCCAGGTACCGGTGTAATATGGCTGGCTTTTGGCTCCACCTCATCAAACTTAACATCTCCTTTTAGCTTGAATCCGGATTTCTTTTCAGGTGCCGGAACTCTGTGAATACCCACATCAATCACCACCGCGCCTGTTTTTACCATGTCAGCAGTAACAAATTCAGGTCTCCCAATCGCCACAATTAATATGTCGGCCTGACTGGTAATGCCCGCCAGGTCTTTTGTTCTACTGTGTGTAACAGTTACCGTACTGTTGCCGGTGTTTTTGTTTCTTGACATTAACACACTCACAGGCGTACCCACCGTGTGGCTCCTGCCCATGACTACACAGTTTTTACCGACTGTATCGATATTGCTCTTTTCCAGCAGTAATAAAATACCCTTTGGTGTGGCGGGCACCATAGTCGGCAAATCAAGCAGCATTTTTCCAAGGTTGGAGGGGTGAAAACCATCTACATCCTTTTCAGGTTTAATAGCATCCACCACTTTTTGCTCATCGATATGTTTTGGCAACGGAACCTGTACAATGAAGCCATCTATCTGTGGATCATCATTTAACTCCTTCACCTTTTGAAGCAATTCTTCTTCGGTGGTAGCATCGGGTAAATGAATCAGCGTAGAATCAAATCCGACCTTCTCGCAAGCCCTTACTTTCGCATTCACGTAGGTGAGGCTGGCGCCGTCGTCCCCCACCAGAACTGCGGCCAGGTGAGGTTTTTTTCCACCGGAGACTTTAATTTTTTGAACCTCAGCGGTAATTTCTTCTAATATTTCGTTGGAAATTTTTTTCCCATCAATTAATTGAGCCATATTGTTCAAGTTCTACATATTACCTTTAACGCAACGAGGCGTGACTCCCGGTCATTAAAGGTTAAACAATTTGTTTTATATTTAATTTTCCAGTTTCAATACGGCCATAAAGGCTTCCTGGGGTATTTCAACATTGCCCACCTGGCGCATTCTTTTCTTACCTTTCTTTTGCTTTTCCAACAGTTTTCTCTTTCTGGTGATATCCCCTCCATAGCACTTGGCCAATACATTTTTCCGTAAGGCTCTTACACTTTCCCGCGCAATGATTTTGGTACCGATGGCTGCCTGGATTGCAATTTCAAACATTTGTCTCGGCAATAACTCACGCAACTTCTCACAAAGTCTTTTACCCCATTCATACGCTTTCTCCCTGTGCACAATAGCCGACAGGGCATCTACCTTATCCCCATTCAACATTATATCCAGTTTCACCATGTTTGATTGTCTGAAGCCAATCAACTCATAATCCAATGAAGCATAACCTCTGGATATAGTTTTCAGTCTGTCAAAAAAATCAAAAACAATTTCGGATAAGGGTAATTCAAAAGTAAGCTCTACCCTGTCCGAGGTTAAATATACCTGATTTTTAATAGCTCCTCTTTTATCCATGCACAACGCAATTACAGTACCAATATAATCCGATTTGGTTATAATCTGTGCTCTGATAAATGGTTCTTCAATATGGGAGATGGTATTGGGTTCGGGCATTTCGGAGGGTGCGTTTACCAGGATGATCCCCCCATCGGTTTTGATAGCATGAAATTCTACGGAAGGTACAGTGGTAATGACGGTCATGCCAAATTCTCTTTCCAACCTTTCCTGTACAATCTCCATGTGTAACATTCCCAAAAATCCACATCTGAACCCAAAACCCAGGGCTACAGATGTTTCGGGTTCCCACACCAGAGAAGCGTCATTTAACTGTAACTTTTCCATCGAAGCCCTCAATTCTTCATACTCACTGGTCTCTACCGGATAAATCCCGGCAAAAACCATCGGTTTGACATCTTCAAACCCCATGATGGCTTCCTTCGTAGGGTTGTCAACATGTGTAATCGTATCCCCGACTTTTACCTCCTTTGCCACCTTTATACCGGAAATAAGATATCCCACATTACCGGCGTTGATTTCATCAGCAGACTCCTGGTTTAGCTTTAACACGCCAATTTCATCGGCATCATAAACTTTCCCGGTGTTGACAAACTTTACCTTATCTCCTTTTTTGATACTGCCATTAAAAACCCTGAAGTAAACCTCAATTCCGCGATACGAATTAAACACCGAGTCAAAAATCATAGCCTGCAGTGGCTCCGTGGGATCTCCTTTTGGCGCGGGAATTTTTTCTATGATGGCTTTTAATATCTCGTCAATACCTATGCCTTCTTTACCGCTGGCATGGATGATTTCATCCCGGCTGCAGCCAATGAGATCAACAATTTGATCCGCAACTTCCTCCGGCATGGCTCCGGGTAAATCAATTTTGTTCAGCACCGGTATTATTTCCAGATCATTTTCCAGGGCCAGGTATAAATTAGAAATTGTCTGTGCTTCGATTCCCTGAGAGGCATCGACAATCAGCAATGCTCCTTCGCAGGCGGCAATGGATCGCGAAACTTCATAGGAAAAGTCAACGTGCCCCGGGGTATCAATAAGATTTAAGATATATCTGTCACCCCCGAAATCGTATTCCATCTGAATGGCATGGCTCTTAATCGTAATACCCCGTTCCCTTTCCAAATCCATATCATCCAGCAGTTGATCCTGCATTTCTCTCTCCGACACTGTATCCGTAAACTGCAACAGCCTATCAGCTAGCGTACTTTTCCCGTGATCTATGTGGGCAATGATGCAAAAGTTCCTTATTTTATCCATTTTATTAAAAGAGATGCAAAAATAGCAATAATTAATACTTTATTGATACATTGGGGAGGGATAAATAAGAATAAATTAATTTGCTTTGAGTATCTTGATTTAAAGCAAGTACCGGATGTTGACAATTTTTTCATAAAATGAATTTCAAATGCGAAATCCCATAAACACCAAAGCATCTGTGACACTAAACCTGTTTGGCTAATACTTTTATGCAAGCCCGCGGGCAGGATGAACAGCCATTTAATCAAATCGTCTTGTAATAGAAAGCAACAGGATCGAAATCCCTCCCTGTCCCACATCTTCACCATTGGTAATGACATTCCATTCTACGCCAAAAGCACCACTGATTCCAAAAGCCCATTTTTGATTATTGGTCAGGTATTGATAGCCAGCTGCCAATGTGGGTTGCACCACCATGATAAAGGTTTCTCCTGTTCGCGGACTTCCCGTATCAGGTCTATCCTTCCAGTCAATATTCATAAACCACAGCCCGGTACGAACTGCCATAAACAAACCTTTTGATTGTCGGTTAAGGTAATAGCGATAACCGGCGGAAATACCAGGACCGCCGCCTTTCTCATTGTCATGTTCTCCGAAGTTTTGCCTTTGCGCAAAATTATAACCAGCGCGAAATAGCAAATTACCACCCGGCGACAGGTTAAACATAGTGCGCCCGGCAACGATAAAGCCGGCCGGATAAATTTGTATTTCACCACCGATATCTACCCACCTCATTGGCTCTTTTTCAGAAACCTGTGCTCGTCCGTGATGATAATAAACCACAAAGAGCAGGATGAGTAAAAAAGATCTGGATCCCTTTAGGAGCGGTCGCATGGATGTTTTTTGCATTGTGGAAGGTCCTGATTATATCAGCCAAAATAATTAATTATTACAACTAATTAAGAATCATTTGAGTGAATCGTTTTGATAATTATGATTGATTACTAATTTTAAGTCCCTGTAGAAATTAGTTTTTATCATAACCATTTAAAGTGCACATTCTTGGAATTGATATTGGTGGAACCGGCATAAAAGGCGCACCGGTAGACACCGAAACCGGCGAGTTACTAGCCGAAAGGCAACGCATTCCTACACCTTCCCCTGCAACTCCCGATGCTGTCATCAATACTGTGGCTGAAGTCGCTGATTATTTCAATTGGAAGGGTCCGGTAGGCTGCGGGTTTCCCGCTGCTATCAAAAGCGAAACGGTGATGACCGCCGCCAATATCGATAAGTCCTGGATTGGCTTAAATGCCGGCAAAAAGATTCAGAAAAGAATAAACTGCCCTACACACATGGTCAATGATGTCGATGCGGCAGGTCTGGCTGAATCGACTTTTGGCGCTGGTAAGGGCGAAAAAGGGGTGGTGATCATGGCAGCGGTCGGTACCGGAATCGGTACTGCACTGATCAGTAATGGCCACTTATTTGAAAACTCGGAATTGGGCCACCTGCTCCTCCACGATATGATTGCGGAGAAATACATTTCAAATGCGGTAAGAAAAAAACAAAAGCTAAGTTGGGAAGAGTTTTCCGGTCGGCTAAGCGAATATCTTCAAAGGCTCGAATTTTTATTTTGGCCCGACCTGTTCATCATTGGAGGCGGAGTAAGCAAACATTTCGAATCTTTTTTCCCCCTGTTAAACGTCAATACAAAGGTTATACCTGCCAAACTACTGAACAATGCCGGAATTGTAGGGGCAGCACTGGCAGCCAGAAACGTGGGAATCAAAGGAGGGTAAAAATCCCTTCAGGCAAAGCGTTATTCCCACCTGGGCCAATTCGTAACGTAATCCTTTTTAGGACGTTCTAATCAAACAAATGTATTTGTGATATAGGTTGAAGTAATATGATAAAAGTCACCAACGTACACAAAAATTTCAAGGAAGTAAAAGCAGTCAATGGGATCGACCTGCATATTCGACAAGGGGAATATGTGGCATTGCTGGGCCCTAATGGTGCCGGCAAGACCACCCTGGTGGAGATGATCGAGGGGTTGCAACATCCGGATGTCGGAGAAATTCAAATCATGGAAAAAACATGGAAAGACCATCAGGAGGAATTGCACCGTATCATAGGCCTCTCATTGCAGGAAACAAGGTTTGTTGATAAATTATCAGTTTTTGAAACGCTCAGGTTATTTGCCAGTTTCTACGGGCTGGGGATCGAGCGCATCCGGGAAATTCTTGATCTGGTAAATTTAGTGGAAAAAAAGAAGTCCTTTGTGGTTAATTTATCGGGAGGACAAAGACAAAGACTGGCTTTAGGCATCGCACTCCTGAATGAGCCTGAGATTCTGTTACTGGATGAACCCACTACAGGACTGGACCCAACCGCCCGAAGAGAAATATGGGATATCCTGAAATCGCTGAAATCATCCAATAATACAACCATGATCCTCACTACACATTATATGGATGAAGCCGCCTATTTATGTGATAAAATTATCATCATGGACAGTGGGAAAATTTTGGCCGAAGGAACCCTGGAGCAATTGCTTTCTAAGCACAAGAAGGGAGAGGTAATAAGTTTTGAAACCAATGGACCAATTCTGCCCGGGCAACTGCCCGGCGGTAACAAGATTATTAAATCAGTGATTGAGTCTGCAGGCAATAAAGGCGAAGTAATTATCGAAGATCTCGTGAGTTATCTGCCTTTGTTTCTGGAATTTATTAAAAATCAAAATCTGGTGTTGACCTCGCTTGAATGCAGGAAAATGACACTGGATGATTTATTTATTGCCATGACAGGCAGACATCTAAATCAGTAATAAGCATTAATAAGGAAAACAGCATGATAAAACAACTTTCACAATTGATTGGCATGCACCTGAAAGAATTTTTTCGCGAGCCGGGAATCATCTTTTGGGCCATACTGTTCCCTATCTTAATGGCCTGGGGTTTAGGCATGGCATTCACCAAGAAAAATGAATTGATCAGAACCGTTGCCCTGGTAGACAAACAAAACACATTGCCTGCAAGAGAAGATTTTGGCCGTTTCTTCGCCGGTATAAACCCGGAAAAGACAGCGCCGCTGACAAAAAAGATAGGCAACGAAAAGCTCGGAATTACCACCTATCAATTTGAGAAATCAAGCTGGGAAGAGGCCATTACCATGTTGAAACGAGGAAAAATCAGCATGGTCATGGAGCTGGTGGGTGACTCGGTAAAATATCATTTTGATCCGGTCAATCCCGAAGCCCAACTTGCTTATTTGCAAATTAACGGCGCTTTTAATCAAAACAGTCAAGCTGTTCAATCCTTTAACATCAGCCCGTTAACCCAAACCGGAACCAGATACATTGATTTTTTGGTACCAGGACTAATGGCCATGGGGATCATGATGTCCTGCATGTGGGGTATTAGTTATTCACTTATTGACAAACGCATGAAAAAGCTGCTAAGGAGAATGGTGGCTACACCCATGAGAAAATCCAGCTTCCTCATTGCTCAGTTTGTATCGCGACTATTATTGAACTTTTTCGAATCAGGATTACTACTCTTGTTTGCCTATTTATATTTTGATATAAATATCCAGGGCAGCTGGCTGGCGCTGATCCTTATACTGATCGCTGGCAATATGGCGTTTACCGGCATTGCGATCCTGGTCTCCAGCAGAACTTCCAATACCCAAGTTGGAAATGGACTGATCAACCTCGTAGTGATGCCCATGATGGTGCTTTCAGGAATATTCTTCAGTTATCATAACTTCCCTGATTGGATTGTCAGCGTTATCCAAAAGTTTCCGCTTACGATATTAGCCGATAACATCCGGAGTATCTTCATAGAAGGGGCAGGATTAGTAGAAATGGGTGTCCCATTACTGGTTTTAACAGGTATTGGTGTAGTTACGTTTCTTTCCGGCCTGAAAGTGTACAAATGGTATTGACAGCGCTTATCTCTTGATCACTCTCATCCGGCTAAAACCTCTGGAAGTCATAATTTCCAATAAATAAACGCCTTTATAAAATTGACTAAAGTCGATGCTGCACGGATTGGCCTGCCTCAACAGTTCATTGCCCGACAAATCGGAAATTACTACTTTGAAAACCTCATCAGGTTTTAAATCAAGCGCCGCTATTTCGAGGCCAGGATCAGGGTAGATACTTATGCCGGCTCCGGTCGTAGCATTGCGATTAGTAGCGCCGCGGTCAGTACCGTTTTTTTTGTAACTCACACTCATAAGTGCGGTTCTGCCTGTTTGGGCAGCGATCCTCGCCATTTCGGACCGGCTTTGGGCCCGAAAATGCCTGGGTGCCGGCTTACGGAGTGTTAAACTTTTATTATACGTCGCCGCCTGTAACCATTTAATGGTATCCTTCTTTAAACGGGCTGAATTTATCTTTTCGTCTGTGGTTGTAGCTTTGTAAAAAGCTACCAGTCCATTTGCATCATGTTGATTAGTTGGCCAGCCATTTACAGGGAAATCCTGCGAAAGACTCAAGAAGGGAAGGCTCACCGCGATTAATGATAAAAAAATTGCTTTCATGTGTTTGTAATTTGTTGCAGTTGGGTGGAACCTTCGATAAGTGATATAATTTTATTAAGAATAAATATTGTTTTTTCACTACTAATTAACATATAAATTTCGAACACACTGCAAATGAATTAACTTCTGCAACCTGGCAATTGACGAAGGGGTGCTTTGAATTGATTTTGACAACGGCTGACCCCAACAGATGATCGGAAACAAATGATTATCCAAAGATTGCCGGTACAATCCTGCCAACACTCAACGACCCGATCAAATGCCATTGTCTCCCATTCACAATGAAGAGGTCAAGACTTTTCGTGGCACTTTTTTGGCAAGCCCTGTTATTTTTCCGGGGCTATTAGCGTAATTCAGCATCGCCGTCTTATATTTGAAGGTTATTAAATTATTCAGATCCCATTGCTTTCAGATATAACAAGCCGGTTGGTTGGATTTTGGTTGATTGTATTGGTGCTGATGCTGCTTATCGGCATCATCATTAACTTTTATAAAATCATCAAAGGAGTCATTAATTATTTCTTCAAAGATCATATTAATCAATACCTGTTAACTACGCGCCTGAAACCACATTTCAAAAAAGTCCTGATCCAAAAGTTCGGTTATTATCAGCAACTTTCTGCCGGGAATAAACTGGTTTTCGAAAAGAGGGTGCAAAAATTCATTAATATGAAGGAATTCATACCCAGGGGTGGCATTAAGACCATCACTCCTGAAATGAAGGTCCTGGTCGCCGCTTCTGCCATTCAGCTTACCTTTGGTTACCCCGGCGTCTACTTTCGCCACTTTTGGAAGATTATTTTGTATGAAAATGATTATTATTCCCGTATTACTCAAAAATACCATCAGGGAGAGGTCAACACCCGTGGTTTCATTATTTTATCCTGGGTGAATTTTGTCAAAGGATATGATGAAAACACCAGTGGCCGAAACCTCGGGCTTCACGAATTGGCGCATGCACTGAAGATTGAAAATGCCATCAGAAATGATGAATATAACTTTATCGATGAGCTCGTTTTAAAATCATTCTATAAGCTGGCGAACGAGGAGATAACAAAAATAAGATCGGAAGGCGCTACTTTTTTTAGATTCTATGCCAGTACAAATATACACGAGTTCTTCGCTGTGGTAGTAGAAAATTTTTTTGAAAGACCTGATGAGTTTTACAAGTATAACCAGGAATTGTTCATGGTTACCACCAACCTCTTGAAGCAAAATCCTATGGCACCTCAACCAACTACCAACGATTAACCTGGCAAAAGCCCTAATTACCTGAGCCTAATCCGGAAAATTCCGTCCGACGACTGCAAACAGATTACCAACCACTAACCTCAGTCTGTCTTTTTATCACTTGATTCATTCACCCTCCACCTTTTTTCCGACAGCCCCAATACATCAAACCAATCAATAAAAAGTGTACGGTTATGATACAAAAAAATGTCCGTTTTTGATACATTATTTTTGTTGAAATCGCCGATTTATTGCCTCAGGACTCGATTAACGCACTTTTTTGTTTTGGCACACATGTTGAATATCTGTTAACCACAAGGTCAAAAACTCAAAATAATTAAATGCAAAGACTATCAATTATGAAAACTCAAAATAACACAATACAAAACCACCAAGTCATGAAAACATTCCATAAAATAACCAGAAAAATAACATTAGTAGCAGGTATCGTCATGGGCGCCCTAATTGTATCCACAAGTTTAGTGCAGGCAGCATCTGAAAAAAAGCCAAAAAATGATAAGACATATGAGGCTACAGTAGCCGAGTTGGAAATGGAAATACTGGAGTATCTACAGGAAGAGGAAGACTTAATTGCCGAATTTAAGGCCTTGAACCTTCCCACCATTAAAATCTTTGATGCGAACGATGAACTCGTATTTCAAGCCACTGTTGATGACATTAACACAATAAAAGACAAGAAATTACGCTCATTATTATATCAAAGCGATTTCTTAATGAGCTTTGAAAATACTTCTTATTATAAATTACACAATTAACGAATCTCTTAAGGAGGGTAGTTAAGGAAAAGGAAGCTTTCAGCTTCCTTTTTTTGTTTTTGTAGATGAAGTGGGTCTGATTCTTTTTTTATCCCATAAATTCCTGGGAAATATTGGTTATCTTAAATAAGATTTATGCAAACCCTTCGTCGATGTCTGTTTATTTATCGCGTGTCAGAAAGGTCTTCTTCTTATTTTTACTCTTGAATGCGCTGCCTTCCTGCCGGCATGAGGTCATCAGGACCAGTGATCAACCCCGACAAGACCTTTCTCCCGTGGAGGTAGTGGTCTCGCAGCTGGTCGCCTTGCAAACTAATGATCAGCCGGTTACCGATCACGGCATCACAGTCGCTTTCGCATTTGCTTCTCCCCAAAACAAAAATAACACCGGTCCTATAACAAGATTCAAGGCAATGCTGCAAAGCGATCCCTACAAGCCTTTGATTGATCACCAGGAATATAAAGTTTCAAAACACTTTATAGAAAAGGATAAAGCCCAGTTTTTTGTAGAGATTATAAGCAAAGAGGGTAAGACACTGCACTATTTGTTTGATTTGTTGCTGGTAGACGAAACGCCTTATCAGGGTTTTTGGATGACCGCTTCGGTCATTCCCATTCAGGGCAAATTAGATAACCCCCATAAGGACCCTGTTCGTATATCGTATCAGCTAAAAACCACACTGGCTTCAATATTCCGGCGCTAAATTGCGTTATTGCTTAAGAAATAATAGCGTATGATGTTTAATAATAAAATTTTGGCCGGTATACTTTTCATGGTTTTTATCTTCTCTTGCCAACAGGACGACGCGGCTACAGATATTGAATCCACTTTCAGGCTGATAACAGCATTTCCAAATTTATCCTTTACCCGACCCGTGGATTTACAACATAGCGATGACGACTCGAACAAACTTTACGTTGTGGAACAGGCTGGCATCATTCGATCATTTGATAATCTGGCCGAAACGTCAGATACAAAAGTATTTCTGGATATTACGGACCGGGTAAACGATAGCGAAAATGAACAGGGATTATTGGGTCTGGCTTTTCACCCAAACTTTAAAACCAATGGTTATTTCTATGTGAATTATACCGCCGCTAACCCTAACAGAACTGTGATATCCCGGTTCGCGATAGATCCGGCCAATGCGGGTGAAGCGGATAAAGGTAGTGAGTTGGTACTCCTGAGCATCGGTCAACCCTACGATAATCACAACGGCGGACAAATTGCCTTCGGCGCAGACGGATATCTCTACATTGCCACTGGCGATGGCGGCTCCGGAGGCGACCCGGACAACAATGGCCAGGACCGCAGGACATTGCTGGGAAGTATTTTAAGAATTGATGTAGACAACCAGGCCCAAGGTCTCAATTACGCGGTGCCTGCAGATAATCCTTTCGTTGGAAACACCGATAATTTCAGGGAGGAAATTTATGCCTATGGGCTTAGAAATCCCTGGAGAATGAGCTTTGATCCCGAATCAGGCAAGCTTTGGGCCGGCGATGTAGGGCAAAACGCTTTTGAGGAAATTGATATTATAGAAAAGGGCGGCAACTACGGCTGGAAAATTATGGAAGGCCAGCACTGCTTCCCCGATAATGACCGTTGCAACAGAGATGGCCTGATAACACCTGTCTGGGAGTATGCCCAGACAGACGTCGACCGCTCTATAACCGGCGGTTACGTATACCGTGGCACAAACCTGCCAGAGTTACAGGGACTATACATTTACGGCGATTTTGTATCAGGCAAAATATGGGCGCTGGAAGGAAGCAGTAATGACAGTGCCACCAACACACTGCTTATTGATACAAATCTTTCGATTTCTTCGTTTGGAACGGATGCGCAGAATGAATTACTGATATGCGCATTTGATGGCAGGATTTACAGCCTGTCCATAACGAAAACAGAGTGACCGGAAGGGTTATACCGAAAGCTTGGTGACATATTCGTCGATAAACTCATCCAGTCGTTTAAGGCGATATTGCATCACCCACCTGGGATGAGGTAGTTCCACTAAATTGTCAAACAGCTTATAGCGCGCATTCAGCGTTTGCATAAATTTAAAATTTTTTCCCCTTCCCAAAATAAAGGCCACGTCATTGCGACAACCAAATGACAGCTGTTTTTTCAAGTTCTTTACCATAAATGGCTCCCACCCGTCTTGCAAAGATTTTATATCGTAGTAATTCAGATTTTTACCGTCTTTGGTAAATCCAAGCGGCGATACCGAACTAAAGTAAAACTGATTGTAAAAAGCTTCCGGTCCATTCATTTTCGCAATAAGCGCGTAGATAAATTTAGATGATAGCTCTGGCTTAGGGTCGAAGTCATTGTCAATCCGGCAAACGGTCTTCAAACGGATGGGGTCAGTAAACGGAATACCCGTCAAACCAGCGCCTAACCTGCCTGGATTGATACCGATTATCAGATATCTTTCCTTTGGGTCATCATAATATTTTTGATAGAAAATGCCTGTAACTTTTTTTACCGCATCCGCAACATATGGATTCAACACTTCCACACCTTCAGGAACTTCGGGGTAATCATTGAGCTGATCGAAAAACTGCAGCACATTTTGGGCAAAACTCATTTTTTACAATGTTAGATGGAATCGGCGCAAAAAATACACAGTTAAAGATTAATCCCCAAATGAAATGCCGATACCCTTCGCCGCCTGGATTAAATAGCTGTCTTTTTTAACCACGTTGTAGGTACTGGTAGCTTCCTTCAGCGAAACCGTGCAAATCTTATTACCACGATAACACACCATCCGGCCAAATTCACCATCCAAAACCATTTCAAAGGCCTTCACCCCAAAAAGCGTCGCCAGGATTCTATCAAAGGCAATGGGCGTGCCTCCCCTTTGCACATGTCCTAAAACAGCCTCTCTTATTTCTGCTTTGCAGCCAGCTTCTTTCAATTGGCTGGAAAGTTGATAGGCCACTCCTCCGAGGCGAACGTGTTCGGCATTGGCGGCCTTTGCTTCACGCTGAAAGACTTCCCCATCTCTGGGATGCGCCCCTTCGGCAATAACAATGTTTGCAAATCCTTTACCCTTTTTATATCGCTTATTGATATGATTGACAACTTTGTGAATATCGTACGGAATTTCGGGGATCAGACACAACTCCGCCCCTCCGGCCATGGCAGTATGCAGGGCTATCCACCCGGCATCCCTGCCCATTACTTCCATGATCATGACGCGATGATGGCTTTCCGCCGTAGTGACCAGCTTGTCAAAACTATCCGTGGCAATTTGAACTGCCGTTCGAAACCCAAAGGTAAAGTCGGTTGAGGATAGGTCATTATCAATGGTCTTGGGCACACCAATTATGTTTATACCCTTTTCGTAAAGCGCCTGAGAAATACGCTGAGACCCATCGCCACCGATATTAATCACTGCCTCTACCCCCAATTTGCCCAGCCGGGTAATCAATTCATCAGTATTGTCAATCTTTTCCCAACTGCCGTCTTCCCTTTGCACCGGGTATGATAAAGGATTTCCTTTGTTGGTAGTTTTTAAGATAGTGCCTCCTTTAACATGGATTCCCGCTACCTTTCTGCTGGTGAGTTTTATAACTTCCATGGGTTCCTTTAAAACACCATTGAAAGCTTCTATGCTTCCCAACACCTCCCAATTCTTTTCCTTTTTTGCTCTTTTAAAAATCCCACGAATTACCGCATTCAGTCCAGGGCAGTCACCACCACCAGTGAGAACTAATACTCTTTTTTTGGCCATAAATCTTTAACGAAACTATTGATCAATACAGAGAAACCCTTCATATCAGCCCACAAAAATCATTGTTAAAAGTAAGTTTATTATCAGACTTAAAATAATAAATTCCCGGATAATTCAATGCCTATCAGACACTGACCGGCCAGGATTAATTTTTAATTTTTTTTCAGATTTCAGGCTGATACCTCACCAGGTACTTCTGTCACCGCCAGGTATCGAAAGCGATATATATCACCTTTGGTCATAAACCCTTTTTGAGCAGCCGGACTAAGGCCAGACAGCCAAGTGCAGGTCCCAGGGCCAACCACATAAACATAAACTTTTCATGGAACCAAAATCCTACCTGCTTCAAAAACTGGAGGCTTACGATGGAAATGGCAAAGCCGATGCTGTTTACTATGGTCAAAGCGGTACCTTTCAATTCCGACGGTGCCGTTTGTGCCACCAAAGTCGAGAACTGGGGGGAATCGGCTACCACTGCCAAACCCCATATCAACAAAAAGGTTAAAAACCAAAAATTATGAAGATCAAACGCCATCGTAGAAAGCAGGCAACACAGCCCTGAAATTAATAAGGCGTAAAAAGCTATTTTTGAGCTGCCGGCCCTCAATGACAACTTACCTCCTATTACACAGCCCAATCCTCCGATAGCAATGATGATAAATGACCAAAATGAGATTTCAAATTCAGCGTCTGCATGGGTCTCATTGTAAAACGCCAATATCCAAGGTACCATAGCCCAAAAACTATATAACTCCCACATATGCCCAAAATAACCAAAGGCTGCCGATCGAAATGAGCGGTTTTCGAAAACCCTGTAGACGCGACGCCATTCAAAATGGCTCATAGGTTTACGAAATGGGCCATTTGGAACAAAGGCATAGATCAAAATACCCCCGAACGCCGCCAGTCCTGAAGTAGCGAAAATCAGTAATTTCCAGTCCAAATCATGGGTGAAGTTTTTTAATAAATGTGGAAATGAGGTACCAATCACCAAAGCCCCAACCAGAAAACCAAGGGCATCACCCAATCCCTTTTCATACCAGTCCGCAGCTATTTTCATCCCCACCGGATAAATTCCTGCCAGAAAAAAACCCGTCAAAAACCTGAATAAAACCAGACCGGCAAATCCATTCGCTAAAAAGTAAACGCCTAAATTTGACAGCGCTCCCAGGAACGCAGCATATAAAAAAACCTTTGAGGGTGAAAACCGATCGGCTAAAGCTAAGGCAGCAAATACCAGGGTGCCTGATATAAACCCCAATTGAACCGCCGAGGTCAGGTCCTCTACGGCGTGACCTCCCAACGAAAACTCGTCCTGTAAATCCTTTATCACCGCGTTGCCCGCAAACCAAAGGGAGGTTCCCGCAAACTGGGAAAATATAATGATCGGTAGTATTCGTGCGGGTCGGGGAGGATGGGTTTTCAAACAGTTAATTCTTTAAACATTTTAAAAATACAATCATTTTTCATTTTACTTTATCTTCCTACGATAATTCTTACCTTTAGGTAATTACTAAACACCAAAAACCATGAAAAAAGAATTACGCTATTTTACCTTTTTATTATTAGTCATTTTGGTTTCCTGCGGAACGCAAAAAGGAGACTCGGAAGATAAAACAGAGGGTGAAACTTCTGAAAGTGCCGCAGAGGCACCAGAGCAGGCCCCCATGGATATTAAGGGAGAAGAAGTGACTTATGAAGCAGACAGTATATCCATGAACGGGTTTATAGCCTACAATGCCGGACAAGCCGGAGCCAGGCCGGGTATTCTGGTCGTCCATGAATGGTGGGGGCACAACGATTATGCGAGGAAACGAGCAAAAATGCTAGCTGAAATGGGGTATGTGGCTCTGGCCGTGGACATGTATGGAGATGGCTTACAGGCAGATCACCCTGAAGATGCCGGCAAGTTTTCCAGCGCCGTATTTCAAAACCTGGATGGCGCAAAGGCCAGGTTCTTGAAAGCAATGGAAGTTTTAAAAGCCAATCCGGCTACCGACTCAACCAAAATAGCAGCCATCGGTTATTGTTTTGGCGGAGGTGTAGTGCTGCATGCGGCCAGGTTTGGCTTTCCGCTGGCTGGTGTTGTAAGTTTTCACGGGAGTCTGGATACTGCCACGCCGGCAGCCGAGGGAGATATCAAGGCCGCTATCCTGGTCTGTCATGGTGCCGACGACCCTTTCGTTTCTGCAGAAAGCCTGGAAGGCTTCAAAAAAGAAATGGCTGATGCAGGCGCCAATCTTACCTTCAAAGCATATGAGGGTGCAAAACATTCTTTTACCAACCCCGATGCCGATACCGTTGGCCAAAAATTTGAACTGCCACTGGCTTATAATGAAGCAGCCGACAAGGCTTCCTGGGAAGATATGAAAGTTTTCTTTGATGGAATATTCGATAACTAAGCGCTAGCCAGGTCGATTCGCCAATGCTGGATTACATCACCAACCGCCCTACATCGACGTCATACAATCGAGGTCGATGTAGGGTGGTAATATGTTAATTGGGTATAGCATCCTGGCTGATGGTGCCGCGTTTTATAAACAATAGTTGAGAAGGCTGTAATCTTCTCATCCATGACCCTCCAGCATAAATAATGGTGTTGCCGAACCAACCCGGCAAATTGGTTGTTCACTCCAAACAAAACCATTAATGTACGTGCTTCACCACAAAGCTATTGGCATCCTTGTTTTTGTTTTTGCTTTCCCACAGGTCTGGGCACAGCGTATTCTCCCTGATTATCAGTTGGCAAGCAAGGGAGATCCTGTTCAGTTATCCGGTGACAATGACACTTACCCATTAGTCAAATTTCCGGCCGGTTATGGGCAGCAGGCCAAAATCGCCCTATCCTACTACCCGGAGTTAAAAGGTTTAAAAATCAGGTTTAAGACAAAAAAAGGAGGAGCTCCATTTGTATCCAGACCCACGGTCGGCAGTTCATTCTTCAAAAAACCCAAGAACCGGACTTATCTGATCATTATCCGTACCGGTGAAGATAAAAGGTTCGGACCGATATTAATGAAAAACATGCCTTTAAATGCACAGATTGGGGTGTTGGGGCATGAGCTGGCCCATACGGCAGATTTCGCTCAAAGGGGATTCTGGAAAATGATGCGTGTAATCTGGGGAAATTTATCTAAAAAATACATGGATCAATTTGAATATAATACCGATCGCAGCGCTATTGAACACGGCCTGGGTTTTCAAATTCTCGCCTGGAGCCGGCATGCTACTAAGACATTAAGGTTTAACGAGCCTGAAAACCCAGAGGTAAATAAAAAAATCGCTGGTATTTTTCAAAGGGAAAGGTATATGCTGCCCCCTACCATCATCAAAACTATGCGGGAACTTCCTTTGTACAAATCACACTGGCCGCAATTAGAAAAATTGGTCGACGATTAAATCACGGGAGTTTGTGCAAACTCCGATGTACTTCTGATATTTATCAAATTATTTTGAACGCCTCAAGCGTAATTACTTAGCATCACCGGCATCACCAGCATCAAAATATCTTCATTGTCGTCCTTGCTTTTAGGCACGATTAGACCTGCTCTGTTGGAGGCGGATAATTGCAGGGTGACTTCCTGAGAGTCCAGATTATTAAGCATTTCTAAAAGGAAACGCGCATTGAAACCTATTTCTATATCATCTCCGTCATGCTCACATAGCAACCTTTCATTCGCCTCATTGGAGAAATCCAGGTCCTCCGCCGAGATTTGCAACTCGCTTCCGGTTATTTTTAGCCTTACCTGATGGGTCGTTTTATTGGCGTAAATAGAAATTCGTTTCAATGAGCCCAGGAATTCAAGCCGGTTAATACTCATGTGATTTGTATTATCAGCAGGAATAACATTTTCGTAGTCGGGGAATCGCTCATCAATTAGTCTGCAGATCAGCTTGACATTGTTAAATTTAAAGTACGCGTTAGCCGGATTAAATTCGAGGGTAACGTTCGTATTTTCCATCGGCAGGGAGGCTTTTAGCAGGTTCAGAGCCTTCCTTGGAATAATGATTGAATTATCGGTTTCGGCTACAACGTCAACCCTTCTGTATCGAATCAAACGATGGCCATCTGTAGCCACAAAAGTGGTACTATTCTCACCAAGGTTTAGATACACCCCTGTCATAGCAGGGCGAAGCTCATCATTGCTGGTTGCAAATATGGAATTGTTAATAGCAGCACCCAAAACATCAGATGAAATTTCGACGGTATAACCGTCGGATACCACAGGCACTTTGGGGAAATCTGTTGCATTTTCTCCAGCCAATTTGTATCGGCCGTTATCTGAGCTCAGTTCCACACTGTAAGTTTCTTCGTCAATCGAAAATGATACGGGCTGCTCGGGCAAATTTCTTAATGTTTCCAAGAGTATTTTCGCTGGTACAGCTATACTGCCTGAATCCTTGGCTTCAACTTCCATTTCAGTAATCATCGAAGTTTGTAAGTCCGAAGCGGTTATGGTAAGCATACCATCGCTGATTTCAAACAAAAAATTCTCTAATATTGGGACTACAGGATTAGAAGTAATAACACCGTTGATTCCGGAAAGTTGTTTCAATAAAGATGAGGAAGAAACAATGAATTTCATAGAGTGAAGTTATATAATTTAAATGATCGTAAAGTTATAAATAAATTGGTTAAAAAATAACTTCAACTCAATTTAAAGACTGTACCTGATGGCGGCGGTTTGGGTTTGATAAAAAATATTGTCTGTAAAACTGCGGCGTTGGAGCGGGTATCAATTGCCGATCTGAAAATCGCTATTAGAGGCCAGTATAGCCTCCACTTTTCTTTGCCTGATAATAACCATCTGCTCCGATGGCAGTAGTTTTCCCAGTCTTTGATTATCACCATCAATTTGCGGATAAATTAACAGTTTCCTATTTTTCGTAGCATCCGCATCCTCTACGATGAGCGTAAATTCCGGTTGGGTTAGCCCCAAACTATCGTAAGTTGGAAACTCTCCGGATTCTATATATTGATCAACCAAAAGGTTAGTGGTCTTCTCCAGGTAATCCATCATTTTGACAGTATCCACCTCTTTCACAGCGGCCACTTTAAAAAAGTTATCCTTGTAAGCAATATCCAACTGCGCCAGGTGGTCTCTTTCAGCTTCCAACTTTAGAGATTTAAGTGATGACCAGGAGGTTTCAAATGCCAGTTTGTTCCGCCAGTCACTTACTTTCAATTCAAAAAGCCCGGCCAAATAGCTGGTATATCCCGGTATGTAGACGGCATAAGGCACCGATTCGGCTGTTTTCATCATATAGGAAGTGGTCCTGGTAGCATTCCCACCCACATAAAACGCCGAAATCGCATTTTTTCCATTATAGAACTTAACCAATACACCGTCCTTCAATAATCTTTCAGCAATCTCACCATTACCCGGACCGCCCACCGCTCTGCTGGTTTCCACGCTTGTCATCACGGCAAAAATCAAACCGGCCATCCTTTCATCCATAGGGTATTTTTGGTTGATTTGCCATTTACCATCCAGCTTTTGAAATACCAACTCCTGGCCGGTTTGTTCCAGGGTTATTTTATTTACCTGGGAGGTATCGATCATGGTAAATTTATACCTGTCAATGTTTTGCCGGGGCTGGTCGTTATCGAGAAGAATTACGGAAGCATTGATCATTGTCAACGCCACAAATATTATAAGAAGTCTGATATTTTTCTTCCGCTGCATAACTAAAAACGTGTAAACCTCCTTTTTCTCCAATAATATCTTACCATGCCATAGATGATTATGAGTACAATGGGCAAGCCCATATTAAGCACTTGCCAAAACAGCCTTTCCTCACTGACCTTTACCTCATTTAAAGGTCTGATCTTAATCTCTTTATTCCGGGCGGTAATTAACCCATGATCATCCAGCATGTATTGCAAGGAATTTTTGATAAAGTCCTCATTGGCAAATTTCTGCTTCATAAACTCGCTAAATCCCAATTCCACGGGCTGGCGGGTTTTCATGCTAAATTCATTTTCAATCAAATCGCCATCGCCTACCACCAAAATTTTGGTAGGAACGCTTTTTTCAATTAAATCCTGCTCCCCTAAACCCTTGGGTATAAACCGGTTCCTGTACAGTGAGTTGAATGATCCTTCCAGCAGGTAGGCTACCGGAAAAGGCTCGCGCTGCTCAAAATCTTTTTGTCCAAGCTTTACAATATCTTCCAAAGCTACCCTGGCCGGAGCACTAACCTTTTTTGAATACCGACTACTAAATAATAAAGGCGTCTTAACAATTCCAGCTGCCTTGACAGTGTCTATAGTGTTGATGAATTTGCCATAAATGGCATCGGAGTTTTTGACGATAGGATGTTTACCAAATTGGTTAATGATAGGGTAATAGTGCCATTTAAAATTTTGAATTTCCGGCTTGTCACCAATCATGTTTACAATAACCGGCATGACACCCGAGCTCAAATCCAATACCAGATCACGATTTACCCTCGCGCCATATTTAAACAATTGATCATCCAGGTTTACATCCACGGGCAATGCAAATGTTCCATGACTCAAAGCACTGTCTTCATTGACATACAGCTGATCCAAAAAAAACAGGGCCTTGCCTCCCGACATAATGTACTGATCCAATTTGAATTTATCGGCTTCGGAAAAAGGTTTTCTCGGTTTGGCAATAATAACCGCATCATATCCTTCCAGACGGTTTCTTTCGGGAAGGTTCACATTAAAAACATTATAAGATTCCGCCAGGACATTGGTCAACCCGGCCAGTGACAACGAGTCTGACTCCCCATGCCCTTTGATTAATCCGATCTTCTTTTTCTCTCTGCTGGTCAATGTTCTTATAGCGCTGGCAAGCTCATATTCCAGACCTTCAATTGATTGGTTTATAGCACTTTGACCTCCCTTTCCCCGCAATAACATTACTGGTTTTTCCTGCTCATGATAAGTAATGATGGCTCCGGGAAAAATGATCTTTGCTACATTTTTCCCTCCTTCATTATCAAACAGCCTGATTGGCTGCAGCCCCCTGTTTGCCAGGTTACTGTGAAATTCCTGTCTGGCTTTATCACTGATAGCCTGAGAAGGGTCAATAAACTGAAATTGAATTTTATGACGGGAAAAAACCCTGAACTCATCCAAACGTTCTCTGATGGCTGTCTTAAGCCTTCTCATTCCGGCAGGTAATTCTCCTTCCAAAAATACCTCTATATATATAACATCATCCAGGTCCCGCAGCATTGATTTGGTAGCTTCCGAAATGGTAAAGCGTTTCTCCTCTGTCAGATCAACCCTTAAGATGTAGTTGGAAACCAATAAATTCACCAGCATAATCACCATAAAGCCTATCCCGAATTTCAGGAGTGACTCCAACATTTTGCCACTATTGCCAAATTTACTTATTACCATTTCCTGCTACTTATTATAACATGGGTCAACAATAACATAACGACAGTGAGGCTTAAAAGATAAACCACATTTCGGGCATCGATTAAGCCCTTGCTCAAAGCATTATAATGGTAGAGCAGACCCAATTGATCAAGAAAATTTGAGTTTTTGCCCCACACGTCAATAGCGGCGATTGAGCTGAACCCACTGTAAAAAAAGAAACACAAAAAAACGGCAATGATAAAAGCCACTATTTGATTTTCGGTGATGGAGGAAGCAAAGATGCCAATTGCGGTAAATACGGCACCCAGCAAAATGAGTCCTATGTACGAGCCAACTACCCCGGCCGTATCAATGTTCCCCACCGCCTGGCCCAACTGATATATCGAAAAATAATAAATCAACGTGGGTACCAGGGCGAATATGACAATGATAAGCGCGGAAAAATATTTTGCCAGAATAATTTGAAAATCAGTCACCGGCTGGGTAAATAACAATTCCAACGTTCCTGTTTTTTTTTCCTCGGCAAATAACCTCATGGTTACTGCCGGGATAAGGAATAAGAACACGTAAGGCGAAAAAGAAAACAAAGTCTCCATGTCTGCAAACCCGTAGTCCAGAACGTTGGTTTCGGGAAAGACCCACATTAACAACCCGATGCCTGTTAAAAATACGCTGATGACAATATAGGCAATCAAGGAATTTAAGTAGCTGCTGATCTCTTTTGACAATATCTTTAGCATGGCTCCTATTCTCGTCCGGTTAACTTTTGAAATACATTTTCCAAAGATTGTTTTTCCTCTCTCATCTCAAGCAAAACCTTGTTATTGGTAGTGGCAAACTTGAATATCTCTGCCCGTATATCCCGATTGGCATTTGTTTTTAATACATATTGATTCTTTTGCTGCTCTGCAACATCAATTACACCCTCAATCGCTACCAGATCTTTTAAGTCCACGTTTTCCGTAAACTCGGCGACGAGGTAAGTTACATGCTCATCTTCTCCCTGTAGCTCCGATACCGGGCTGTCAGCCACGATTTTTCCCTGATTAAGGATAATGACCCGATTGCAAATTGCCTGCACTTCCTGCATGATGTGCGTTGAGAATATAACCGTTTTTTCACGACTAATCTGCTTAATCAGTTGCCTGATTTCAGCCAGTTGATTTGGATCTAACCCAGTGGTAGGCTCATCCAGGATTAAAACCTTTGGATCGTGAATTAACGATTGGGCCAACCCCACCCTTTGTCTGTATCCTTTTGAAAGTGTGCCTATCTTCTTATTCTGCTCTACGGTCAATCCACACATCTCAATCATCGATTTTACCCTTTCTCTTAAACGCTTGCCCGATAATTGATGTAATGAACCAATAAAGCCAAGATACTCATGGACATACATGTCCAGATACAATGGGTTGTGCTCTGGCAGGTAGCCGATCACTTTTCGTACTTCCAGGGGGTGTAGCTCCACATCAAACTTATCGACTATGACTTCTCCGGAGGTTGGGGGTATATAGCAGGTAGCAATCTTCATAGTCGTAGATTTACCCGCGCCATTGGGTCCCAGGAAACCAACAATCTCACCTTCCTCTATATGAAAGGAAATATCATCCACCGCCTTTTGTTCACCATAAATCTTAGTGAGATTTTTAACCCTTACCGACATTAAGCTTCAGTTGTTACACACACAAATGTAAAAATACAAAGTAACTATTTAATAAAACAAATCAACAAATATCTTACTTGTATAAGTACATTAACGCTAAATGAACAAAATCATTTTTCACCAACCTTCCAGATAGTATCCCTGGCTTTCGTCAATGATGGGGATGAATCCTCCTACCTGCTAACTACTTTATTGCCGACACAAATTGTCAGCAAAATTGTCTCAACCCATATTAGCGGAACCACTCCACGCCGGGCTAACCCATATACATACTTACACCAGTAATAATTACTGTCTGGTTTTTTAAGTCCTTTGTCATTACTTTTATATTTTTGGTGAAATTTGTAACAACTGATGCCGGACAAAAACTATCTTTTATTTTTAGCTGCCATGATTTTGGGGCTTGGAAGCTGCGTAAAGTCAGTGGCACAGGATTTAGAAGATCGTCATCAATCACCGGCATACACTTATACCATCGGCGCCAATGCTTTCTCGGGTTTTATCATGAAGCATGATGACCGGATCGGCCATCTCATTCAGGCCCACCCGGTTGGTTTTGAATTATTCATAAATCAAAACACTTATGGAAAGAAACAATGGCAAAAGCTATACAATTATCCCGACATTGGCTTTTCAGTGGCCTATTTTGACTTTCGCGTCAAGGAATTAGGTAAAATGATAGCCACTACCGCCTACCTGGATTTTTATCTCAAAAGAGGTCGAAAATCGGAGGTGCTCCTGAAAATCGGCACGGGTCTTGGTTTTAGCACCAACCCCTATGATCGGGAGACAAATAACAAGAACAATGTCATTGGATCGGCAGTCAGTTTTACCATGCAGGGAAGGCTGGGTTACAACTTCAAGTTAAACGACCGGCTGAAACTAACTTCTGCGCTGACACTGTCCCACTTTTCGAACGGCGCGTTTAAATTACCTAATAAGGGCATCAACATTGTTTCGGGGAACCTGGGCTTCTCCTACCTATTGACTAAAAATCCGGTTCCCGATTTTCGGAAACGAAGCATAAACGACGATAATAGTGCAAAATCGGAAAAAAAGTTACACTACACTTTCTCCGTCTTTTCAGGAGTTAGGGAAATCATCCCAATCGGTGGTAAAAAGTATCCTTTTATCAACACGGTCTTTTATGCTGACAAAAAATTAAATCAAAAAAGTGCGCTGCTACTTGGAGCTGATTTTTTCCATAGCTGGGCGGTAAAGCAGGAAATAAAAACTGCCAGGGAATTACCCGAAGGTGATACACCTGATTTTAAAAGGGTCGGGCTTACCATCGGACATGAGTTATTCGTAAGTAAAATTTCATTGTTAACGCAGCTGGGAGTTTATGTTTACAAGCCTTTCAAATCAGGACAACCGATTTATCAACGGTATGGTCTCAAGTATTATTTCAATAAAAGGTTATTTTCAGGGTTATTTTTAAAAGCCCATTATGGGGTAGCTGAAAATGTCGAATGGGGTCTAGGAATAAGAATATAAATGATGTCAAGGTATTTATTCGTTTTTGTTTTCACAATAATATTGATGCTTCATGGCTGTGATAGCCCAGATGCTTTTGATTGTGCAAAAAAAGCGGGAGATCTTGTAGAAGAAGAGGTTATTTTAGAAGAATTTGATAGAATTTTTATTTATGACAATATCCAGCTACATATTGCTTCGGGCGCACCACAAAAGGTTACGATAAGTGGTGGAAAAAATCTTATCCCCGATGTTAACTTCTCTTTAGAAGGGAAAGATTTGACCATTACCAATGGCAATAGTTGTAATTGGACCAGAAGTTATGATCCGATAATTGTTACCGTTACAACTGACCACTTAACTGAAATTGAATCCGGGGGTTTCGGATTGGTGAAATCAATGAACACTTTAAATTTTGATGAGTTGTTTTTAGAGTCTAAGGATGGATCCGGAGATTTTGAGGTATCTGTGGACGTAAACGACCTGATTGTGATAAATAATAGTATAAGTAATATACGTGTATCAGGTAACGCCGGCTATCTGTCTATTGGTCATTGGTACAACGATGGAAGGTTTGACGGATCGGACCTTGTGGTAAATAACATTCTAGTAACGCAAAATGGCGTGAATGACATCTTTATTAATGCTACTGAACAAATAACAGGGCGATTAACCAGTCGTGGAAATGTTTTTTATTTTGGTAATCCTAAAGTGGTTGACGTAGCCATTTCCGGAACCGGGCAATTAGTTAAAAAGTAACAAATTTCAGGTGTTAGGCAAATCCAAAAGGCAGGTATGGAAGATCTGGATTGATACCGGTGGTACCTTTACCGACTGTCTGGCCTTTAGCCCTTTCAACGAATTACAAAGAATTAAGGTATTAAGTAATGGTTCCCTGCGGGGAAATATTATTGAGATCATTGATTCCAATAGATTAAGGGTCGCCAATCAATGGCAGTTACACAAAGATATTTTTTCAGGCTACCATTTTCAACTGCTAAGTGATCCGGATTCACAGAACAAAATATTAGGATACGATATCTCGAATGGCATACTTCTGCTGGAGAATCCAATTGCCAGGCAGGTAGCTGTTGGAAAAGATTTCTCCGTTACCGCCCATGAAGAGGCGCCTGTGCTCGCTACCAGAATTGCCACCCTGACCAGCCTGGACGAAGATTTTCCGCCTTTGGAAATGAAATTGGGATCGACCAAAGGTACCAATGCATTACTGGAACGAAAGGGGTCCAAAGTGACATTGATTGTAACCAAAGGTTTTAAGGACCTACTACTTATCGGCAACCAACAACGGCCCGATTTATTTGCACTCAATATTAAAAAACCCGCACCTATATACCACCAGATAATTGAGATAGACGAACGTATCGGAGCTAACGGAGCCGTTATCCGACCCATCAAAAAACGGGATTTGGATGAAGTGATTGAGGTCCTGTCCCGGTCAGAAAGCCAGTCGGTCGCAATTGCTTTGCTTAACAGCTACAAAAACCCTGCTCACGAGCAATTAATCAAAGTGGGGTTAAGCGCGGCGGGCATTAAACACATCTCTTGCTCCGGAGAATTGGCAAATGCTGTAAAAATAGTTCCAAGGGCCAATACCACAGTGGTAAATGCATACCTTGCGCCTGTCATTAACAGTTATTTAAGCGGGATCAAATCGCTGCTAAATAATAGTTCGCTAAAAGTAATGACAAGCGCCGGCGGCATTGTAGATAGCACTGATTTCCTTCCTAAGGATAGCCTGTTAAGTGGTCCGGCAGGAGGTGTAGTGGGTGCAGCCATGTCAGCAGGGCTATCCGGCACCACCAACATCATCTCCTTTGACATGGGGGGTACCAGCACCGATGTCTCCAGATATCATGGAGAATATGATTACCAATACGAAACCAGGATCGGCGATGTACACCTGCTTACACCTTCGTTATCGATAGAAACCGTGGCTGCCGGCGGGGGATCCGTCTGCATTTTTGACGGCTTCAACCTAAAAGTCGGTCCGGAATCGGCAGGCTCATTTCCAGGGCCTGCCTGCTATGGTTGCGGAGGGCCACTTACTATTACCGATGTAAATTTATTACTTGGAAGGATAGATGACACAGATTTTGGCATACCTTTAAACAGGTCAGCGGCAGAGGTCCAATTGCAGAAAATTGTCGACAGCATCGCAGAGCACCAGTCATTAGCAGTAGATGAAATGGAGGTTTTGCACGGATTCCTATCTATTGCCAACGAAACGATGGCGGAGACCATAAAAAAAATATCCATTGGTAAGGGTTTTGCCATTGAGGACTATGCCTTACTGGCTTTTGGCGGAGCCGGCGGCCAGCACGCCTGTGATCTCGCCCGGCTTATGTCAATCCCAAAGATAATTATACCTTACAACGCCGGAATTCTAAGTGCCTACGGAATCGGAAATGCACCTGTCGAAAGATTTGTCCAGATGGAGGTACTGCGACCGTTGGCCAGCGAAAAAAAGAATCTTCCGGCTATGGTAAGCAGGTTAAAAAATCAAGCTATTCAAAAACTAAAAAAAGAAGGATTAACTGACGAACAAATCAAGATTAGCTACATCAAACTATTTTTAAGATACGAGGGACAGGACACAAGTATTGCCATAGATTATTTATCGGGAAAAAGCATTGAGCAAAGGTTTATTAGTGAATATGAACAGTTATACAACCATCGTCTTGAGGATAAGAACATCGAACTGGAGTCAATAAAATGCTTTGCTTCCTCCGAAACATCTAGTTCTTTCCATTCGCGTGACAGAGAGGACTTATCTGATCCGGCTCCTTTGCGATTTATCAATAGCTACCTCGATGATCAATGGGAAAAAATTCCGGTTTTTCAGTGGGAAAAGCTGCCGGCCAACATAGTATTAAAAGGCAATTGTCTCATTACCAGCAGTAATACCACAGTATTTGTGAGAAAGGGCTGGAATTTTAGTCTTGATGAATTTGACAATGCCCTCCTGACACAAGGTATGGGCAACAAACGGGAAAATCGTCCTTTACAGGAGAAGGTGAAGTTAGAAGCGACGGCTCTCGAGTTGTTCACTAATCGATTTCGCAGTATTGCGGACGAAATGGGAGCCTTGCTTAGAAGAACTGCCTTGTCAGTCAACATTAAAGAGCGTTTGGATTTCTCCTGTGCGCTACTGGATCACCATGGGGAATTGATTGTTAACGCACCACATATTCCCGTACACCTCGGCGGTTTGGGAATTTGCGTCAGGAGTTTGGCAAAGGTGATCGACATGAAACCGGGAGATATTATTATTACCAACCACCCCGCCTATGGCGGCTCGCACCTTCCAGATATCACCCTGGTCAAGCCGGCATTTGACGAAAATAATCAACTCATCGGTTATCTTGCAAACCGGGCTCACCATGCTGAAATCGGCGGAAAAAGGCCGGGCTCTATGCCTCCAGATGCTAAAAATTTAACGGAAGAAGGGATCATTATTTACCCTACTACGCTGGCGCGAAATGGTGAAGTATTCTGGGAAAAGATAAAACGTATCTTATCGGCTCCCCCATTTCCTTCCCGCTCTGTCGATGAAAACATAGCCGACCTGACTGCCGGCATTGCTTCCCTGATTCAGGGGGAAAAGGCACTACGGGAGCTGGCGGCAAATCATGGGACCCGGCAACTGCATCACTTCATGCAAATGATTAAATCAAGGTCCAAAACCATTATTGAAAACGCTTTATTAAAATACAAAAATCAAAACTTCACCGCCACCGAACTACTCGATGATGATTGGAAAATCAAGGTATCCGTAAAAATGCAGAACGGTAAAGCCCATATAGATTTTACGGGAACCTCCCCCCAACATCCAGGTAATTTTAACGCCACTCCCGCCATAACATATAGCGCCATTTTATATGTTTTCAGGTTGCTTGCCGATGAGGACATCCCGCTCAACGAAGGAATTCTCAACGCCATTAAAGTGAAATTGCCAACCTGCTTCCTGAATCCACAGTTCAGCGAGGATACAGATCAATGTCCGGCTGTTGTTGGAGGTAACACTGAAACCAGCCAAAGGCTGGTGGATACGCTGATTAAGGCATTATCGTTATCCGCCTGCAGCCAGGGTACCATGAATAATTTATTATTCGGAAACGAACATTTTGGTTACTACGAAACCATTGGAGGGGGCGTCGGCGCAGGTGACGGCTTTCCCGGCGCCGATGCCGTCCATCAGCACATGACCAACACCAAGATCACCGACCCTGAGATCCTTGAATTAAGATACCCTGTAAGACTGGAAAAATTTGCCATCAGGGCAAATTCCGGCGGTGAGGGGAAATGGCGAGGTGGCCACGGTATCATAAGGGTGATCTGTTTCTTGTCGAAAGTTGACCTGACCTTGTTAACCCAACATCGCAAATACAGACCATTTGGACTGGCAGGAGGTGCCGATGGTAAGGCTGGAGAACAGTACCTGTTAAAGCATAATGGTGAAAAAATCGCTCTCAAAGGGATTGATGGTATCACAGTCCAACCCCTCGATAAAGTGGTCATAAAGACGCCCGGAGGCGGAGGGTACGGTCATAAAGCCTAATTGAAATAAATAACGGGACTGCCTAAAATCCGCCATGTTTGCCACAGACAGATAAGTGAACTTTAAAAAGTTAAATGACCTTCAAATATTCAGAGAATTTTTAATTTAGCATGTTAATAATCTTTTGATTTCATGGCGCCTGGGAACAACCTTAAATCGCGATTATCCAGTGCCTTGTTTTGGTCTGTTGTTTCCGCAGCATTTATTGGCCCGGGCACGGTAACTACCGCCTCCAATGCCGGCGCCAACTATGGCTATTCACTTTTGTGGGCTTTAATTTTCTCCGTAATTGCCTGTATAATTTTACAGGAAGCCGCCGCCAGAATTACACTTATATCGGGGCTAAGTTTAGGAGAGGCCATCGCGGAAAGATATAAAAACAGAAAGGGTTTGTTCTTTAAATACTTCATTTTTTTAGCCATACTGGTGGGAGGCATCGCTTATCAGGCCGGCAATGTACTGGGAGCCATCGCGGGATTACAGCTTTTGTTTGGATTTGACACCAAAATTGTAACCGGCATCATTTCCCTTCTGTGCGCATTTTTGTTATGGTTTGGTAATTATAAAATCATTTCAAACCTGCTTGGTATGGTGGTTGCTTTTATGGGATTTGTTTTTGTTTTTATTGCTTTCAACATTGATCTCGATTGGTATGCCTTACTGAAAGGCGCTTTTATTCCAATCATACCAGATGGGGCGGCCTGGGTGGTGATCGGCTTAATAGGAACTACCATTGTTCCGTACAACCTTTTTCTGGCGTCCGGGATCAGCGGCGGTCAGGAAATAAATACAATGCGCTTTGGAATCATCAGTGCCATCGCATTAGGTGGTTTGGTTTCAGCGGCTATTCTCCTGGCGGGAACAACGGTGGCCGGAAATTTTTCCTTTGAGTCACTAAAGACCGCTATGGAAAGTAAATCCGGAAGCTGGAGCGGCTATTTATTGGGAGTAGGATTATTTTCCGCGGGTTTTACCTCCTCTGTCACCGCACCTTTAGCCGCAGCCATCACGGCCAAAAGTCTGTTTTACAAAGATGACCACAGGTGGCAGGAAAATAAAAAATTTTACAATGGCATATGGTTATTGGTGATAGCTGCCGGATTCCTCTTTGGTGTGGCTGGGGTTAAACCTATCCCTGCCATCATACTGGCGCAAGTTATTAATGGTCTGCTGCTTCCGATAGCGTGCATTTTTCTGGTAATAATTGTGAATGATTCCTCCATTATTCCCAGCCAATATCTTAACGCCCGATTATCCAATTATTTGCTGCTGGCCGTGGTAATGATAACTACATTTTTGGGGCTTAATAATATCTTCAAAGCCACATTAGCGCTGTTTGACCGCCCGAATCATTACTTCCTGGCCATTGTTATCTTATGTATTTCTGTAGCTATTACAATAGCTATCGCTTATTATGTAAGAAAGATCCGCAGAAGGGTAAAAACATAGAACAGCCTATAAACAAAAGTGCCCGACTCTTTTAGTGGGGTGTCGAGCACTTAGCTGTTTGAAAGGGACCTTTGATTTGATTTTATGATTGTAAAGGTAAGCTAAATACAATTCAGAAAAAACCGTAGAACTACGCAATTTTTAGCGGAGCCAATATGGCAAAAAAAAAACAATTTAATGCGGTAAATTCCCTATTTCCACTATTCCACCAGGCGGTTTTTAATAGCATACCTTACCAGTCCCGCAGTATTTTTCACCCCAACTTTGTCACAGAGCTTATAGCGGTAACCCTCTACTGTTCTTATACTTAAAAATAATTTTTCGGCTATTTGGGAATTGGTAAATCCATCGCAGATCAATTGTAGCACCTCCTGTTCTCTTTTACTAAAGTGTAATTCATTTTTCTTCTTTTGATTTCGCTTTGATTTTCTACCTACTAAACCGCTTAACAGCGTTTCTGACACCTTGTAATTAAAGTAATAGCCTTGCTCCATCACTTTATTGATAGCCAATTCCAGTTCCTGTACATCAGCGTTTTTCAAAAGATATCCATGAGCGCCCAAATCAACCATATGAGTGATGAAATGCTCATCATCGTGCATAGTAAGCATGATTACCCTAACGCCCGGATATTTTGAAATTACCACTTCAGTGGTTTCAATGCCATCCATTTCCGGCATTTTTATATCCATGAGAATAACATCTGGTTGCTTGTAAACCAGTTTCTCTAATAACTCTTGTCCATTTTCAGCCTGGTCGATGACTGCAATACCGCCAATATCCCTCAAGACAGCCACCATTCCTGTTCTAAATAGCTGATGGTCATCAGCTATCATTACCTTGATAACGCCCATATAGTATTAAAATTTCTTTAGCCGGAATAGGTTCTACTTATGAATCCTTGTTGATAAATCCAACTCCACGGTGGCTGCGGTACCTTTCGGTAAATTAGGAAAATAATTTATTTCTCCATCTAACATGCTTACTCTACTATGAATATTTTTTAATCCTATGCCCTTTTCAAAAGTTGATTTCCTGTCAATCTCCTCAACTTTAAACCCTGAACCATCATCCAGCACTTTTAATGTAAGATGGTTTTCATTTCTTTCTAAATAGATTTCTATTTCGCCTGCATTAGCGTGCTTCAAGGCATTATTAACTAATTCCTGAGCAATTCTATACAGTGCTAATTCTATCTCAGGGTATAAATTATTAAATTCTCCCCGATATTCAAATTTAATTCTTACGATATTTGAGGCGCGGACTTTGGCGACAAGTTCATCTATGGCTTTAATTAACCCAAATTCTTCCAGCGTGGGTGGCAAAAGATCTTTGGAAATCCTTCGTACATTGTTAATAGTGTCATCTATAAATTGGATGGTATCCTTGTTCAGGCGGCGCCCCTCTTCGTTGGCTGAATACTCGTTGGCCCGATTCGCATTTAATTTGGCCAGTGATAATACCGCACCTACCTCGTCATGCAAATCTTCAGCAATCCTTTTTCTTTCTTTTTCCTGGGCGTCTATGGCTGCTTTGAGCATTTCCTGCTGATATGATGATTTTAAAGCCTGTAATTTGTTTCGCTCCGACAACATTCGCTTCTGATTGATAAACACAAACAATATCAGGGTAGATGCCAAAAATAACAGCCCTAATGTACCGGTTAAAAAAAGTAGTAGAAAGTTTATTTCTTCCGTTGGCTGACCCATATGGCAATAGTAAATAATAGTTTCTGGACTATATTCAGAATAGCTGGTGTGGTAAAAAGCTTTCGTTGCATTTCCAGGCTAGCATGTTCTAATATAAAGGAACTTAAGCTAAAAAACAGCAATGAACCTGCAAAATAAACCAACAAGCCTCCATTGAACCAAAACATGGCGTCCTTTTCCAGTCCGAAACTGTGATTTCCCTTTAATATCTGGTTAAAATATAGAATGGCATAAATAGTAAATACAATACTTTCGACGGTCCTGGGCGCCGTTGCATAGCTCGAAACACCATTCTGATATAAACTCACAACGAATATCAAAAAAAATAACGCTGCAATTACAATAACTGCCTTTTTTAGGTAAAATGACTCAAATATTCTGTGGTAAACCCAACTAAATAAGCCAAACTCAATCAAGGTAAATACATATAACAAATACAAGTTATTAACATGATTTACAGCCAATTGAAAGGTAGTTATATCGGTAATAAGGGAAAGGAATAAGTAGACACTGAGTATTTTTAATTCAAAACTTAAGTATTTCCATCTAAAAATACTCAGGCCTATAGGCAGGATTGCTGAATATGAAGAAATCGCTAAGAATAATAGAATAAAATCAATATCCAAAGTAAATTTTACATTTAACGGATCATTCTGCTCAGCAATATGGCGGACAGGGTCTTGAATGATCCATTATCAAAAATTCACCCCCTGCGTCGGCTATGCCTGATCCTGGTAGAAGACTTTTTTCATTTTCATCAACTGAAACCAAGAATAGTTGAAATTCACCACTTTCGTCAATTCCATATAGCGCTCTGATCCCTACCGATCCGGGTTGATTTAATAGTTGATTGATACAATCCTTTCCAAAAAAATGACCATTGATTGAACCTGGGTTTTTAGCCTTGTGCCTTTCGACTGATTTTTGTAAAGTTTCAAGGTTGACGGGTCCACCTTCATTTCCTTTAAATGCCATGATTAATTAAATTTTTAGTTGAACATATTTGTTCTTATAATTTAATTAAAATGGGCATCCCATAGAACTGGATCTCCCTCGGAGAATTAATGTTGATTTTGCCACAATCAACATAAATCTCTGATAATTAACTATTTATAACATTCACCTACTATTATCTATAATCAATTTCAGGTATTAATACCTGCAAATTTAGGTAATTTTACGTTATAAAAAATTTATATCTTCTTGAATTTTCTGAAGAGGCATTTAGAAGGATAAAATTTACTTGTATTTTTGAAAAATATAACATTTTTAATATTACCCTGAGGAAGAATATCCAGCATGAAAATTGCACTTATTTATTATGTAACTTTAATGTTTAATTATTGCCAATAACCTGTGGTTTTTAATGAATAATATGTTGAGCAACAAGAAGCACCTGATCCTGATAATTGTAATCCTGGCCTCTTTCGCCTGGATTCAAAGTGAAGCACAGACCTATATCGGTGTAAAGAGAGGTGTAAGCCTTTCCCAGGCTACCTTTGACGATGTCGATCCAAATTACAATGTGGAGATCGTACAGGAACAAACCCAGGGTGATATTACCGGCTTTATTCTAAAATTTCTTCAGGATAAACATGCGGGGCTGCTGTTTGAGTTTAACTTAATTGACAAAGGCTGGACACAAATTGTGGATGATAATTTTAAATACAAGACCACCCTGAAATATTTGAACCTATATCCACAAAGTCAGGTAGTTTTAGGCAAGCGAAAATTCAGACTTTTTTTTATTGGCGGGCCCTACGTAAGTTATTTGTACGACGCAGAAAGTACTGAAATACCAGCTGATCAGATAGAGAATGTCCCGTTTATCTATGATAGCGAGAAAGATAACAAATGGGATTTTGGGCTGGGCGGTGGCGGTGGATTTAGTCTGGAAACCAAGCTTGGTAATTTTCAGATAGATGGAAAATTTAGTCTAGGGTTGAGTAACATTATCGAAAAAGAACAAGACACTGACCCTGAGTTTTCCAGAAATCAGTCCATTGAAATCAGCCTGTCCTACTCATATCCCTTATTTGGAAAAAAGAATAATTGATAATTTGATTGGTTCTCCAAACCGTAGGGATTTACAGACCCGGGTGGGTGTATGATAATCCGAACCGTTCTTCAGGCAATTCGCCAGTGACCTGGCCACACCAGGTGCTATAAATGCCATGGCTGCTATCAAAAGCCCCGGACATTGATGTATTTATTTTCCAAACGCTTCCTTTGAGTGATTGAGACTGGTGCCTATTACAGGGAAACTTATTTTGAAAAGGGCGTAAAAGCCGCGGTTTTTAATACCGGGCCTAAAACCGATCTCGGCACCATAAGCCCAGCTGAAATCGCGATTAAACTTACCTTCCATGCCTCCTCTAACGCCTAATATGTTGGTTTTTAGAACGTCTGTATCATAAACACTGCCGTTGTATCTTACGTCATCAACGGTTATAGATGGCGCAATAATGATATCCAGGTAAGTGGTAAATATTAAGTCACTGGTTAAGTCGCTATATGTTTTTTCCGGTTTCACCGCAAAGTTTTTAATCCAGGCCGATGAACCTCCTACGTATATTCCCCTGGCACTTAGGTTGCCAAATATGACAGCATCACCGTTGATTGCCACACCGGATTCATCAACCAATGTTACCGACTGCTTTTCCAAAGCCCTGTCAAGGTCTGTAGACGTATCATAAGCCATTCCACCCAGTCTTACACCGTAGATCTTTCTTACTTTTGAAGGAATAACGGCATGATCCGGAACTTTTGCCACCCATTTTCGCCCTTTATAACGCTTGGAATAAAGTACCATCCTGGTCTCAGTGTCGTCCTCTTTATCAACGACATGATATGTTGCCCCAAGCTCAAAATAATTATAGACATTGGGAATATTATCAACGTTACTGTTTTTCTCAGCGACGTCGCGAGAGTGATCAAACTTTTTAGTGTAAGTTTTTCGGCCGTGTGCCCTGAAATCCAATTTATCTTTTAAATAGTATTGCGCCTCAACACCAAATCCTACATTTACATTGGCTACAAACAGTTCGCCATATAAGGGCTGGATCATTAAAAACAACTTATGAATTTCATAGGGAGTATCATAGATTTCTTCGTAGGTAAAGGTATTGCTACCAGATTTCCTAAATTGCCCGTTAGCAATATCAACGCTGGCAACAAAGATCATGAATACCACAAAAACTCTCAAAACACTACGATAATCTGCCTTTTGATAAAAAATATTAACTTTCATATGCACACATTAACATGCTTTACAAGATTTCCGGTCAACCTGGTCAATACGATTACTCATAGTACTACCATGAAGCATAACCCTCAAACTTTAAAATATTCCAATTATTAAATATAAATTTATTATATGCTGAAATTCGTGCATTAATAGTAAGAAAATCACATGTAAAATTTTCTTTCTAAATATTTCATTTTCAAATACATGGCGTAAGAGAGGATGAATAGGGGTATTTTGAAGCTTTTTTTATTTGGTCTTAACCTTGAATAATTGCCTAATTATCTGTAAGTTTTAGCAATATTTTTATTATTTTTAAAACTATTCTCATATTTAATAACTGTAAATTTTGGAAAAATTCAAAAAACTAACCATTGACCAACAAGCCAAATATGTGAAGATCAAGGGAAACTATCTTTCCATTAGGGAAAATCGTCATTTTCTGATTGATTTATATGGTATCGATGATTTCTTCGTAGAACTTTGGTATAGTCCAAATTCAGTTGGCATTAACCAAATTCGATCGTTTAGGGACGTCAAGCAACTAGAGCCTTATCTAAAAAATATCGACATTTCCGGTATTGGCATTTGTAAATAGCCATGCTGAAAAACTAAGCGGCGAGCAATTGTCTTTTTGGCCGGGGCTTCATTTTTTAACTACTTATACTCTTAGATTTTATTGCTAATTGAGTTAATAATTATATTTTTGCAATCGCAGTTTGGCTTGCACAAAGTTTGACGTTTTAACACACCGATTTTAGAAATCATGTGGTTGATAGTTTGCTAAGCCATAAAAAATTGTGGATAAAAATCAATAAGCGTCCGTAGTTCAACTGGATAGAATACCGGATTTCGGCTCCGGGGGTTGAGGGTTCGAATCCTTCCGGACGTGCAAAAGTCCTCAGCACATTGAGGACTTTTTCATTTAGACAGCAGTTTTTTGTATTCTTCAGCAAACTAATTTTCAAGCATCTTTTGACATGACGAAATTTGCCGCCGTCGATATCGGATCAAATGCTATTCGATTTCAAATCTCCACCGTATTAAACAATCATGGCGATATTTCCTTCAAAAAACTGGAATACATCAGGTTTCCCCTGCGACTGGGTCATGACGTATTTATACATAAAAAAATCAGCCCGGCAAGTGAAGCTAAATTTCTCAAGCTAATGAAGGCGTTTTCATTATTGATAGATCTTTATGAAGTAGACGATCTCAGGATATGCGCCACCTCCGCTATGCGTGAATCAACCAATGGTATGGAGATTGCAAAAAAGGTGAAAAAAGAAACCAATCTCAGTATCGAAATCATCGATGGAGAAAGAGAGGCCGAAATGATAAATGACTCTTTATCGGTGTTTATTAATGATAAAGAACACCTTCATATCGATGTTGGCGGTGGTAGTACGGAGCTTAATCTTTATCAAAATGGGGAAAAAATCGCTTCCCGTTCTTTCCAAATAGGTTCTGTCAGAAAACTGGAAAATATGGATACGGCAGAATCCTGGCTGGAAATGGAAAACTGGGTGAAATCTCATGTCGATCAAAAGTTTAATGAAGTAACTGCCATCGGAACAGGCGGTAATATCAACAAGATATTTGAGCTGGCGGAAAAAAAATCCGGCTATACGCTGTCATTAAAAAAAATCGAAGAGATGCGGGCATACCTGATGGGTTTTTCCATTCCGGAAAGAATTAATATACTCCGGCTAAACCCTGACAGGGCCGATGTTATTATCCCCGCTTCTGAAATCTATGTTGCTGTAATGAAATGGGCCAGGGCAAAAAAAATGAAAGTACCTGCTGTCGGTCTAAAGGACGGTATTATCAAATCATTATACGAAAAAAACAGATAATCCTGCGATAAGCTACTACTCAAAAATATTTACTCCCATAATGTCATCTGCAGTTACATTAAAAAATTCCTTATGAATATTAAATGGCACCTCATCCTGGAAATCTTTTTTCCTATAACTACCATCCTCATTCATAATATAGGTATTTACATTATCCTTAAGGTTATAATTTAATATGTTGATAACTTGCTGTTTGCAAAAATCATCAACAATTAAAAACAGGGATTCAATTCTCCTGTCAAAACTTCTCACCATGATATCGGCACTTCCTCCATATACTTTGGGTTTCCCGAGATTATGAAAATAATAGATCCTGGAATGTTCCAGAAAGTCGCCGACTATCGAGATCACCTCGATGTTTTCACTAAGCCCGGCTCGACGAGGTCTCAGGCAACAAATACCACGCACAATCAATTTAATTGGTACCCCTTGACTGGAAGCCAGATACAATTCATCAATTATTTCTTTATCCTGAAGTGAGTTGATCTTTAATACAATACCACTACTCAGGCCACTTTTTGCATGTTGTGCCTCGGTTTGGATCAACTCGATCAGTTTATTTCTCATATCACCCGGCGCCGTGATCAGGTATTCATAATAATTGGGCCTGGAGTGACCTGTGATAACATTAAAAAATTCAGAGATATCTTCTGCATAAACCTCATTGGTACTCATCAATCCCAAATCCGTATATAGACGCGAAGTGCTTTCATTATAGTTGCCACTCGACATATGCACATACCTTGTAACCTTTTTTCCTTCCTTATGTACGATCAACAGCAATTTGGTGTGAGTCTTATAGCTACCAATACCATAAATTACAAAACAGCCGGCCTTTTGTAATTTCTTAGCTTCTCTCATATTGTTTTCTTCATCAAACCGGGCTTTTACTTCAAAAAGTACGGAAACGTGTTTTCCGCTTTCAGCCGCTTTGAGCAATGCCGCGGTAACTCTTGAGTCTTTTGCCAGCCGATAAATGGTAAGTTTAATAGCCAGTACACCGGGGTCATCTGCCGCTTTTTCCAATAACTCCAGCACCGGTTCCATGCTATTGTAAGGCATGTGCAATAAAATATCCCGGTTTTTTAAAAGATCAAAAATATTGTCTGGTTTTTCCGGGGCAAAACTCAAAGGTGAAACCGGCGTTGCCAGCTCGGGTTGCCTGTCTGCAAATTCCGGGTGGTTAATGATTTGCCAAAACGCGGTAAAATCCAGCAAACTTTCAGCATCAGCCATGAAAACATTAAAATCATCCAGTTCCCACCGATCTTTTAGCGTTTTCATGATCCACTTATTTTCCTTGCCAATCAGTTCAATTCGAACCACGCGCCCAGTCTTCCTGGTTTGCAGTTTACTTTGTAACTCCTCGATGAAGTTAGCCTCAATATCATCACTTTCTTCAAGTGTAAAATCCCCGTTTCGTGTAATTCTGAATAACATGCTGGCAAGGATATTTACATTTCTGAAAAGCTTGTGAATATTATCAGCGATAATCTGTTCGATCGGCACAAAGATAATCTTGTCTTTTCGCACGATCTCAAAAAACCTGGGAAGGTTTTGTGGAATTTGAACAAAAGATAATTTCTTACCCTCCTTTTTCCCCTTGACCGCCTTTGTGACTACGCCAAAGGTAAGTACTTTATTCATCAACACCGGAAATGTATGATAGCCATCGTAGACCATCGGTGTCAGCATGGGATGAATAAACTTTTTGAAATAGTCATTGGCCTTTTCTCTCTCTTTCTGATAAATGTCATCCGGCGACAATATCTCAAAATTGTTTTGCTCAAAAAGCGGTTTTAGGGATTGAAGATAATATTCGCTTTGATCTTTGAAAAATATTTGAGATTCCAACAGTAATTTTTTCCTGAAAGGTATCTCGCGCAATCCGGAGTAATCGATGCGCTGCTTACCGTAGTCAAGATAATTATATAAGCTTCCCACTCTTATCATGAAGAACTCATCCAGGTTTGAGGCGGTAATAGCCAGGAACTTTAACCGTTCAAAAATAGTTCTTTCCTCATTTTTTGCCTGATCCAATACCCGATAGTTGAACTTTAGCCAGCTCAGATCGCGGCTTATGTAATCACTTTCCTCAATCAAGGTGGTTAACCTATTCTCGCTTACTGTTGTCGTCATTGGCCTGATTCCAATTTTAATTTTTGAAAATTTTCAAACAAAAAAGGGTTCATTTTGTGAACCCTTATGATACCAATATTTTCAATACTTATCAAGTGTCGATGTTAGCATACTTGGCATTTTTTTCAATAAACTCACGTCTTGGCGCTACTTCATCACCCATGAGTGTGGAAAATAAATGATCGGCCTCGGCGGCAGATTCGATAGATACCAGCTTCAGGCTTCTGCCCTCGGGATCCATGGTTGTCTCCCAAAGCTGCTCCGGATTCATTTCTCCTAATCCTTTATAACGCTGAATACCAACCGAGTCCTCTTTCCCATCCTTCGCCATCTCCTTAATCATCCGGTCTCTGTCTTCATCACTCCAACAATATCTTTGATCCTTACCCTTTTTCAAGAGGTACAGGGGTGGCAAAGCAATGTATAAATATCCTTGCTCAATTAATTCCCGCATATAACGATAGAAAAATGTCAGGATAAGTGTTCGAATATGGCTACCATCCACATCGGCATCGGTCATAACGATCACTTTATGATACCTGAGCTTCACCGTGTTTAAGGCCTTCTGGTCATCTTCGGTACCAAAACTGACCCCAAGAGCGGTAATGATATTTTTAATTTCCTCGTTGTCATAAATTTTATGCTCCTGTGCTTTTTCAACATTCAAAATCTTACCCCTTAAAGGTAAAATAGCCTGAAACCTCCGGTCCCTTCCCTGTTTTGCCGAACCTCCGGCCGAATCTCCCTCTACCAAATATAATTCGCAGGAAGCGGGATCCTTATCGGAACAATCCGCTAATTTTCCGGGGAGTCCGGTACCTGTCAATACATTTTTCCGTTGCACCATCTCCCGCGCCTTTCTGGCCGCATGCCGCGCCTGTGCTGCCAACACCACTTTTTGCACGATCGTTTTTGCCTGTTTGGGGTTTTCCTCCAGATAATATTGCAAGATCTCTCCTACGGCGGTGTCAACCGCACCCATGGCCTCGGAGTTTCCTAGTTTAGTCTTTGTTTGTCCTTCAAATTGTGGTTCGGCTACTTTAACTGAAATTACGGCGGTTAAACCTTCTCTAAAATCTTCTCCGCTGATTTCAACTTTTACTTTCTCCAACAACCCTGAACGGTCTGCATAGGATTTTAACGTCCTGGTCAGAGCCCTGCGAAATCCGGCAACATGGGTTCCTCCCTCGATCGTATTGATATTGTTGACATAAGATACCACGTTTTCTGAATACGAGGTATTGTAGTTCATGGCAATCTCAACCGGGATCTCGCTTTTGTCATTTTGCACATAGATGGGTTCTGGAATCAGTTTCTCTCTTGATCCATCCAGGTACTCCACAAATTCTTTCAGCCCACCTTCCGAATAAAACTCATCCGATTTAGGCTGGTTCTTATCATCCAGCTCTCTGAAATCCTCCAGGAATATTCTGATACCAGCGTTCAGATAGGTTAATTCCCGCAATCTGGTGGCTATCGTCTCATATTTATATTCCAATGTTGTAAAGATGCTGCCATCAGGTTTGAAATGAACAATAGTCCCGGTGATATCCGTATCTCCAATCACCTTTACTTCATGATCAGGAATTCCCTTCTTGTAAGTCTGAAAGTGAATTTTGCCATTTCTATGCACCGTTACCTCCAGCGGATCGGAAAGCGCATTAACACAGGATACGCCTACCCCATGCAACCCTCCTGACACTTTATAGGTGTCTTTGTCAAACTTACCACCGGCGTGCAATACAGTCATCACAACCTCCAGAGCAGATTTCTTTTCTTTGGGATGCATATCGGTGGGTATGCCCCGGCCGTTGTCCTGAACCTGGATGGAGTTGTCTTTATGAATCTGAACCCTGATTTCGGTGCAATAGCCCGCCAAAGCCTCGTCAATGGAATTGTCTACTACCTCCCATACCATATGATGCAATCCCTTGATACTAACATCCCCTATGTACATAGCAGGCCTTTTTCTTACCGCCTCTAATCCTTCTAATACCTGAATATTGTCAGCGGAATAATTACCGCCCTTGTTTTCTTTATTTTCACTCATATTATTTCTTCAAAATCTCCCAAAAATACAACAATTAAACTTCTTTTGCATGTTAATACTTGTTAAATAAGGAACAAATTTGGGATCAATCCGATAACGTAAATTTTGTATTTCTATTAAATACCCCACCCAACAAGAACCCACTAATATAGTGTTTTTTTTTATTGCCGCACAAAGCGTAAAATAACAGGCATCATAAGCTTATATTTTTTGGAAAATTCGTTATGAATTAATCAACTAATTATTTAGTTTTAATGAAAAAATAAGCAGCTGTCATGAGAAAATTTAATTTTTTAATCATCTTTCTGATTTTTCACCAGGCTTATTCCCCGGCACTGGCACAATCGGCCGAGACCGAGGAAAAATCGAAAACAGAGCGCAGCCGAGATGCTATCCTTCACCGCAGGCCATCACCTTCCGAGTTTCGCTTCCTAAAGCTTAAACAGGACTCTCTGCGTGCAGTCGCCCAAAAAAGAGCGGCTATTTCAGGAGAAAAAAGGCTGCAAAGGGCATCGCTTAATGCCAGAAAGGACACTGTAACTCACCTGAACCTGTCTCATGCCGGGCTCCAGGAGATTCCTGATTTTGTTTATGCCTACAAAAACCTGGTCTCGCTGGACTTATCGCATAATCGTATTACAAGTTTACCTAAATCGCTTAACCAGCTCAAAAAGCTAAAAGAACTCAGTCTTGCTTCAAATGCATTAAACACCTCCAAGCTAAAAATCAAAAAAATACACGGTATCAAAAGTCTGTATCTGCAGGAAAATGGCCTGACAAAGTTTCCTTCCCGTTTGACCCGGCTAAAATCTATCACAGAAATTAACCTGGACAAAAACAACCTGTCGAGAATTCCACCAAAACTAAAGAAGTATAAAAACTTAAAAACAGTCAAATTAAGCCATAACTCCGGACTGAACACCGGTAACCGGTCATTAAAAAAGTTGGCACATATAGAAATACTAAGGATCAATCATTGTGGTATTAAAACTTTGACAGAAAATCTTTATGCACTAAAAAATCTCAGGGAATTGCAGGTATCACAAAATCAAATTAAGGTAATTCCCGAAGGCATCAAAGCGTTAAGCCAGCTGGAGGTGTTGTCATTCTATAAAAACCTGATCACCACCCTACCTCCTGGGTTTTATGAGTTAAAAAAGCTAAGGGAAGTGGACTTGTATTATAATCAAATTGATAAAATTGCCCCTGAAATCAGCAACTTAAAGGAATTAAAAATATTATACCTGGCCTTCAACCAACTGCATACCCTCCCTTCTGAATTGGGGTCGCTTTCCAATCTCCGGCGACTTTATTTGCATCACAACAAATTGACTGCCATCCCCGGCGCCATTAGTGACCTGACGCAGTTGCAGGTTTTACATCTTAACAATAACTATTTTACTGATTTTCCTTATCCGGTGCTCAAATTAACTACGTTATTGGACCTGGATATTTCGGAAAATGAAATCTTTGAAATCCCGGAACAGATATTAGACCTGGAGCAACTAAAACTACTATTCCTTCATAAAAATCCGATCGAAGCTAAAACAGCAGACTCCTTACAGTTCCATACTTTAATGGAATCAGTTAGAAAAAAGGGGACTACTGTCAATTATTAGTAATTACCCACACTTAACATGACCAGGGTGCAGGCTTTCAGCACTTCAACACCATGATCGCTCACCATACTTTCGAGAACCGGATTTTCGGTACCGGGATTGAAGATAACTCTTTGAGGATTTATGGTCAATATGTAATCATACCACTGTGGTTGATTGCCCGGACCAATGTATAAAGTAATGGTGTGAATGTCAGCTATGAATGGCTGGTTTTTTAGATCAAGTATCTTTTCACCAGCCACCGTGCCGGATTTAATACCTACCGGCACCATTTCTATCTCTTTTTCTACCAGCATCTGAGCGGCAAGATAGGCATAACGCGCCGGGTTGGGTGTGGCGCCTAGAACCATGGTTTTTTTCATCCTCAATTAATCTCATTGAATTCAGATCACTAATTAAACAAAAAAAAATCTATTTTAATTTCAGACCCCTGCGATTAATTCTTCACTTCGCAATACCGGATACCGGTAACTATCGGGACTTGCTGATTTTCCGGATGCTTACTTAGGGCGACGCTTTTTACGAGTAGGTTTGAAGGTCTTGTTTCGGTATTTGTAATAAGTATCTCCTATTTTAATCCATCGACCGGCCTTAATGTTGTTTAATCTTATCAGATCGTCTTCAATGGTATGGATTGAACCTCCGGTTTTTTTGGCAATGGTAAAATAATCGGGTTGTAGCGCTATTTCGGCATCCAGCGTGGTACCGCAAACGATGATTTTCACCGGTTTGTTAACGTCCTTTACGATTTCCATGTCTCTGACAGGACTTACATTATCTGCTATCAACACAATAGTTTCTGCTTCGGGAAACTGTTCGTCGGCATATTTGATCGCTTCCAGATCATTTTCCTGCAAGTCTTCATTTGCCTTTCCTCTTCTTGCCGCCTCAACCATGGTTCGCAACACTTCACTGGTTTTAGTTGATTTTGCCATGAACATTTGTCCAGGCTGATCCGAAACCTTTAGCGCCCGGCCTGTGCTGTCACAATCATTAAAAAAAACAAAACCCTGGATGTTTTCCGTATTCCTGGGATCCGACAGCCAGGAAAGAACCTGGGTGCCATACTTAAACATGCTGGACGTCCAGTCACAGACGATCACTACATTTTTCCAGCTATCGAGATTTCTTTCAAAAACTTTATAGGTAGTGGAATCATCCCAGATCCTTTTACTAAGTATATCCCATCTGATTTTATGTTCAATAAGCAACGTCTGATAATCTGGTTCGGGCATTGTCCAATGCAGTGGAGGTTTTACAATCAGCTTCGACAGATGAGACTTATCACGCTCGGTGGAGGCTGAAAGAACACCGGCCGATTTATCCTGTGTCCAGGCAATACTGCGGCTGACAGTACAGTTAGCCGGTTTTGCTTCAGCCGCCTCAACTTCTTTAGCTGGCGCAGCTTCGACAGGTGCTATTACCGGGGATTTGTTCCCGGAGATTTGCATCTTGCCCGATTCGTTTCCCTGGTTTTCTGTAATATGAGGAGACAGTTTCTGAGAAGAGGGCCCGGTAAAAAGCTGAAATAACCCAATGGAAAATGCCAGAATAAATAATAATAGCCCCAGGTAATTATAATTATTACCGGCGCCACCTTTTCCGGTTCGCGCCGACCTAAGTCTTTCGGCCATCTGATTCCAATGCGCTTCTTCGTAAGGTATCTCATAGCCACTTAACTTGTGACTTATGAGTTCATGTAATTTTTTATCCTGCATACCGGCTATGTTCTTTTGTTAACCTTCCTTTTAATAAAGCTCTGAGTTTTCTATTGGCCATCACGAGGTTAGACCTGGAGGTACTTTCCGCAATGCCAAGTTTTTGAGAGATCTCTTTATGAGAATAACCTTCTATTGCAAACAGATTAAATACCATTCGATAGGCCGGCGATAAGTTTTGCACCACCTTTATAATCTCTTCTGCCGAAATTTTATCAAATACACTTTCATCATCCGATATACCATCGGCCGACTCAATACCGTATAATTTCTGATGCCTGACATTTTTTCTATAGTGATCAATGGCGGTATTGACCATGATTCTTCTGATCCAGCTTTTCAATGATTTGCTAGTATCTTGTCTATGCAGGTTATTGAAAACTTTTATGAAGCCATCGTGCATAATTTCCAACGCATCGTCTTTGTTACTGGCGTAGGTGAGACACGCAGACATGGCATAGCCATAAAAATGCTTATAAAACATCTCCTGGTACTTTAATTTCCCATCTCTGCATCCGGCAATGATCTGCGTTAAGTCAACTTTCATCAAACTACAATTTCCTCATCCGGTGAATTTCCGTAACAAATAATCAACCTAAAATATCTGATTGCATATGATCAAAGATTAAATCATTAGTGTTGACAGATCTACAACCTATGACCAAAATGATCTTTATTTATAATAGAGACGATAACTTTCACAAGATTGCTGGCACCATAGTAAAATTTGTTACAAATACAGCCCAAAAAATTTTATATTTTAATAATCTATAGAATCAAATATTGTTATTCATTGGCCATTTTTTTTGTTATATTTGTTCTATAAGGTTTTAATTACCGAATTAGGGACTTGGCTTTTTTTATTTGTATCAAACAAATTATAAGATCCTTTAGTTAACTAATTGTTTCCGGAAGATTTGGGCTAATTGTTGTATTCAAAACACACTGGTTACAGATGGTGTTTTAGAAGCAACTAATAATTATTCTTAATCGTCTAGTAAACACACTGTATAATAACTAACTTTAAAATGACCTCCAAGGCCCTAGTAGTAACCACACTTATACTATTATCTCTGAGCTTTAGGGTAAATGCCCAGATAATTCCTCCCGCACCAACCGGGTTGGCGGTTACCGCCGAGTCTGACAATGAGATATTACTCGAATGGGAGGATAATTCAAAAAATGAAGATTTTTTTATTATTGAAAGGTCTGTCAATAATGAAAGCGCTTTTGAAATTATAGCAATAATTGAGTCAAACAGTGATTCTTTTTCCGATCTGTTTGTAGGTCCAAAAACCACTTACTACTACAGGGTAAAAGCCAGGAATTCTACTTTTTTTGGCAATTTTGATTCGGAATATTCCAATACCGACAGTGCCACCACACCGGGGCCGCCGGATACGCCGGCGAATTTAGCCGCCTCCACACTGTCAAAAACATCCATTGAAGTTACCTGGAAAGAAGGGTCAGATGATACCGAACAGTATGAAATTGAAAGATCAATTGACAACAGTGGTAATTTTACACCGATACAAAGTGTCTCTTCCAACCAGAAGAGCTATGTTGATAACAATCTGAATTCAAATACAAGGTATTTTTACAGAGTACGGGCTAATAATGAATACGGGGACAGTGATTTTTCAAATGATGATTTTGACATTACCCACCAATTCCCTCCGACTGTGAATGCCATTGCCGATCCGGCCCCCATTTTGGAAGGTGCGGGAATTCAGGTAATAAATGTGGCGGGTATTAGTGCCGGTGGTTCAGAATCTCAGTTCCTGGATGTAAAAGCCGTATCTGATAACAAAGCTTTAATACCCGATCCCACCGTTAGTTATACGTCACCTAATGCCAATGCTACTTTAAGTTTTAAGCCGGTTAGCGGCGCTTCCGGGGAGGCCACCATTACCGTCACGATTGTGGATGATGGCCCCAACAACCCTCCCAGTAATATTAACAAAACCTCTACGACCTTTAGTGTAACAGTTGACAAAGCCTTACCCGATTTCGTTGTGCAAAAGCAGACCGCTCCAGACCTGATATGCCTCGGGCAGCCCTTCCAGGTTCAATGTGATGTGAAAAACAGAGGGTTTGTAAAGGCTCCTGAATCTGAATTGTCTATTTATTTTTCAGCACAGGATAAAAAAATTGACGGCTCCGATATTTTATTGAAGACACAAACAGTGCCTGAACTGGACAAAAATCAGGTTGAAACCATCATCGTTGATGTAAGCTTGAACCAGGTATCGGATTTGGGTCCGTATTATATCATTTTTAAAATGGATCACAGCAATGAAGTTGCTGAATTAAAGGAAAATAATAATGCCAAAAATACAGAGGTAAGCCTTTGTCTGCCTGACCTCTCCATTCAGAATCATAGCCTTGATCAGCCATTGTTATCTAAGGGGCAACCCTTTAGTGTAAGCTTCGATCTGGTGAATTTAGGCGATGTTGGCGCTTCTAATCATCAGGTTAAATACTATCTGACACAAAACGCTTCCGCTTTCACAGAAGAAGAATCTATTGGTGCAACCAGTGTTTCTTCTATCGGGGTGGCTGAGACCCGGTCTTTTGACGTGAACCTTTCTATTCCTTCGTCCACTGAAGAAGGGAATTACTTTCTGGTGATTAAGGCTGACGGAGAAAACGAAATACTTGAAAAAGATGAAAATAATAATGTGCAGGTAGCTGATGTCACTATCGAAAACTTACCGGATCTGAACATTGCCACCTCGGACATTAACCCTTCACTGGTAGCTTTTGGTCAAACGGTTTTAATCAATACCACTATCGTCAATGATGGCGTAGAACCGGCCGGAGCAAATTTCATGAAATTCTACCTCTCCTCTGATAGTTTGATTAGCCAGAGCGATTTGGTTTTCGAAACCGAGGCGGAAATCCCTGAATTAGCTGTTGCAGAAAAACTGGACCTGGAAAATTTACTAGAAATTCCGGAAGAATTTGAGGAGGGAAACTACTATGTCATCGCCAGAGTAGACGACGGACGCATCATCAAAGAAAATAATGAGCAGAATAATGTAGTTGCCCATGAGCTGTTAATATTATCGGATATTCCACCGGTTATTCAAGATACTGCATTTCCCGAATACCGGGTTGAAGGACTGGACAATACTATTATTAAGATCAAAGCTGAGGACGATGTTGAAATCACTAAGGTTAATTTCAATTACAAAGGAATCAGAAGCACTATGTGGGACTCAACCTCTGTAAATCTGGAGGGCGACTTCTACCAGGTTTCCATCCCCGGTGCCATATTTGATGAGCTGGGTTTGGAATATTATTTCGAAGTTTTTGATGATGTAGGCCTGAAAGCAGTAAGTGACACAGGATTTACCTATATAGAATACCAGAACAACGGATTGCCATTTGATGATTTGAGTTTTGGAAAGGATGAGACAGCCTACAGGATGATATCTATCCCCCTCGACTTATCGCAAAAAGATATCAATGCCATCTTTGAAGATGATTTAGGACCCTATGACAAAACAAAATGGCGATTATTGACCTATGATAACGGTGAATATATTGAATACCAGGAAGGTTTGAGTGAAATCGAAATCGGCCGTGGTTACTGGCTGATTATTCGAGATCAGATGGAACTGGATACCGGGGAAGGACGCACCGTCAAAGCCAATCAAACTGAGCTGTATGAAATAACTTTAACCAAGGGATGGAATCAAATTGGCAACCCATATAATTTTGATTTTAAATGGTCAGATGTATTATCAGCCAATGGCTTTCCATCCGGCATAAGCGGAGATATTAAGATATTTGATGGTGGCTTTAAATCGACCGATATCCTTGAAAGCTTCCAGGGAGGATTTGTCCAGGCCAATACCAATATTACCCTTAAAATCCCTATTGCCAAGGAAGAAGTAATTACAGCCGGAAGAAAAGCAGGAGGCAGAAAGGACATTTCAAGAGAATGGTACGTCAGTCTGGCAGTTGGCAATGGCCTTTTGAAACATGAAATCAATGGTTTTGGTATGAATGAAAATGCTTTGGAAGGTATAGATCCGTTTGATGAAACCACCTTGCCCGATTTTGGTTTCCTGTCTAGCCTCGCTGTCAAATTCAATAATAAATATTTGACCGACCAGCAAATTGCCAAAGATATCGTGCCCCTAAAAAACCAACATGTCTGGAGCCTGGAGATCGAAAACGAATCGGTCGAACAATATGTGTACTTATCGTGGGATATCTCTGATCTGGCAGAATCCGATGAAAATTTGGTGCTTTATAATCCTAAAAATGGTTTGCAGGTAAATATGCATCTTCAATCCGGCATTTGGATCGATAACGGAGATGCAGATGAATTAAAAATAATATATGGGGACGATGATTTTATCAAAAATTCTCTGCATACTTCATCGGTAGTACTGGGAGGAGGGTACCCAAATCCTTTCCACACTGCTACCAAAATACCTTTGGTACTTCCCAAGTCCGCGATTCCCTATGAAGTCTATTTACAGGTCTATAACAGTCTTGGTCAAAACGTCAAAACCCTCATGAAGGGTAACTATGAAGCCGGCCTTTACGAAATAGAATGGGATGGCCTTAGTGACGCGGGTAACAAGGTGAAACCCGGCATTTATTTTTACCAGTTAAAAGTAGAAAACGATTATCAACATCAATCATTTTCGGGCAGATTGGTTTTTGAGTAATCAGGGAGGGATACGTACCCATTTACCTTTTGACTTTGCGTACCAATGCTAATATCTTGAAACACCTGAAATTTCTTCGTTCACATAGGTAATATAGCCAACATCCATTTTATAGCCCCCATTGCTATTCGGCTTATCCTAATTCCCGTTTTTTATTCCACCAACTACGAAGCCGATTTAATAAAGTTTTAATGTTCAACTTCAATCAATAAGTGTTCGAAAACGAACTGTTTTTTATTTTAAAAAATTCCGTATTGAATTACAAACAACTGATTATCAATCAATTAAAATAATTGGCACGTGGGTTGACTTATGGATGGCAAGGTCAATTACTCAAAATAAAATAAAAAATGAAAACTATAAAAAACCAATTATTCGGAAAATTTATCGCTGCAACGATGGCTGCGATTATATTATTAGGAACTACCAATTTATGGGCGGCTAATGGCAAAGAGCCAGTTAAAAAGCAAACCAAAGCTGAACAAGAAGCTATTGAAAGCGCCAAAGAGACATTTAAACTTGATTATGAACTTCCGGGTGATGAATTGAAAAATTATAAAGTCTATGACGCCCAGGATAATTTGATACATGAAGTCAGTGTTACCGCCAAACTGGAAAATCAGGACAAAAAACTGATTAAGTATTTACTGGTTGCTGACTTTGTCATGGAATATGGCAATACAAAATATTACAGGATAAACTCGTAATTATAAATAGGATCCGAATCCGTGGAAAGGGCCTTTGAGGCCCTTTTTTTATTGGGCTCTCCTTATTTTGTCCAAAAGGACATTTAGCGTTTCAGCTTCTTCTATACTGATCTCTCTGAAAGACTTTTCCCATTCATCCATCTTTGCGTCCAAAACGGATAGCAACTTAAGTGCCTTTTCGGTGATCAATACGTCAACAGCCCTCCTGTCTGATTTAGAGGGTTTTCTGGTAACCAACCCTTTTTTCTCCAATCGGTCAACAATTCTGGAAGCATTGGACATTCTGTCCAGCATTCTGTCAATGATTAAGTTGATGGTGGCTGCCTTACCCTTTTGGCCCCGTAATATCCTTAATACATTATACTGCGAAACGGTTAGGTTATGGGGTCTTAATATTTCCATCTCTTTGCCAACCAGCCAGTTGTTCGTAAACATCAGGTTGACGATCATCTTGTTATATTCACTTTTGAATTTTTCCTGTTTTATCTCATTTTCTAAAGCCATAATTTCCAGCAGTTAACCTACCATTGATTGCAACATAAAATTTATTTGTTTTTATCTGATATTCAAGCTTTTCCCAAAAATTACACGGACAGAAATGATGGAGAATTGCTATAAATAATCAAAAAATTATTAATTACTTGCCAACGGATTAAACCATTGGCTACTTCTTCAGTCTATTTAGAAATTTCTTTTTAGTGGAAGATAAAGAGATATTAACAAAATTTAAAAATCCTGAAAGCAAAAATTATGCTTTCAATCTTTTGGTAAGAAAATACCAGGAAAAAATCTATTGGCTCATTCGTAAGATGGTCATTGATCATGATGATGCCGATGACCTGGTGCAGGAGGTATTCATAAAGGTTTGGAAAAATCTTGATAAATTTAAGGAGGCCTCACAACTATATACCTGGATTTACAGAATTGCCACCAATGAGTGTCTGACATTTTTAAATAAAAAAAGGAAGCGATTCTTTCTGTCAATTGTCGATGTAGAAAAGGAACTGGTTGACAAGATCAATAATTCTCCGATGCTGGATGGAGAAGAGATACAAAAACAATTGCAAAAGGCGCTCCTGAAACTACCTGATAAGCAAAGACTTGTTTTTAATATGAAATATTATGAGGAAATGAAATATGAGCAAATTGCCGCTATAACCGGTACAAGCATCGGTAGTTTAAAAGCTAGCTATCATCATGCCGTAAAAAAAATCGAAGAAATATTAGCTGATGATTAAACCTTCACCTTTAATTTATATCTAAGAAGCATGAGCGACTCAAAAAGCCATAGAGAACAAAAAAAATTCAGTCTTGATCAACTGGAAAAAAAACATATTTACCAGGTACCCGATAAATACTTCGACAATCTTCCTGGCATTATCCAGTCAAGGGTTACTGCGAAGACACCTTTTTTCAAGACCAATTCCTTCAGGTTAGGCATCAGATATGCATTTCCGGTGGCATGTCTTTTGGTAATAGGTATCTATTTTGGCTTCTTCGGCAATCAGAACAAGCCGTCGCAAAGTGTTGAATCGCTGATAGCCGAGGTGAGCTACGACGACCTGGTCGCTTACCTGAAAGACAGTGAAATCAGTACTGATGATATTATTGCCAGTATTGAGGACCAGAACTTATTAATAGACTTTGACCGGAAAGAAGTGGATCCTTTTCAGGATTTTGACCTGGAAGGTGAAAACATCGATGAGCTAATGGATGAATTAGACATAAGTGAGGATATTTTTTAACAGGAATTTTAAAACTTTAGATAAATGGAGCGAATCATCTTTATAACGGTATTAATCCTGGCTAACAGTTACTTTGTTTACGGGCAAAAAGGAAAAGCCAGGGAAAAGATTGAAGCCGCCAGGATTGCATTAATAACCAATGAATTGAACCTTTCACCCGAGCAGGCTCAAAAATTTTGGCCTATCTACAATGAATTTAAGTCAAAACGAGGTGAGATTGCCAGAAACTTCAACCTGGAAAAAAGGAATTTTGACGCCGCTACGGCTACAGAGGAAGAAAGGAAAAAAATGGTGAATCGCGGCCTTGAGCTAAAACAACGACAACTGAATCTTGAAAAAGAATACTCTCAAAAATTACTGGATGTCATTTCGTCAAGGCAAATCATTCAACTGCGCCAGGCGGAGGATAAATTCAGGAGATTGTTAATCGAGCGGTTACAACAAAACCGGGATCAAAGATTGAGAAGAAGACAAAGCGATGAAGTCCAAAAACGCCGGGATGAGTGGCAAAGGCGGAAAAACGATAATTGATAGGTGAAATTGGCAAAATTCCGGCCTTCGTCGTCCTCATCCGGCGATGCCTGAATTGACCTTGTTTTTTCATTTATCTGGGTTTCATTATTAATAAAAGTGGGAAATATACATCAACTAAATGCAAAATTTTGGTATCATTATTTGCATCTTTTGCCTCCTGGTATATCCAATGGCAACTTCCGGACAGGAAAATGACAAAAATGATAACAATCTTGAACTTGATCTATCTGTATTAGATGAGCTTGATCTAGATACACTTACACTCATCGATTTGATAGATAGTTTGTTATCAATAGAAGAACCAGGTTCTCAATTGTCAGTTAACGCCGGCTATATCAGCCAGATTACCAGCTCCGGCAGGGATCTCGATTTCAGGCAATATGGCTTTAACCTTGGCGTGGGGTATTTTCATAAGTCGGGGCTGTTTGCCAATGTCAACGGGTTTTGGTACAGTGATTTTGATCCCAATTACGGCCTAACCGCCGTTTCATTGGGTTACCTGGGTTTTGCAGGTAAGAGAGTGGCTTACCTGGGTTCCTATGATCATTCGTTTTTTACCGCAGAGGAAAATGTGGGCCTTAATAACAGTCTTAACGGAACCGTCATTTTTGATTTCGCATTTATTGAGCCTTACCTGGATTATTCATTCTACTTTGGAAGAGGAAATACGCACCGGATAAGCCCCGGTATTACCCTTGATTTTAAAAAAAGAAACTGGCTGATTTTTGAGTCCATTAGTTTGCGGCCTACCTTTTCAGTTATTTTCGGTAGTACCGAAATTGTCAATACCAAATTACAAAGCACGGACGATCAAAATTTTAATAGGTTTCTTAGCTTCAGGCCAAGGTTAAAAGAATTCCTGGAATCCAATCCGACACAGGAGCAAATTGATATCCTACTTCGGGTATATCCCAGACTGCAGGAATTTCTGGCGCAAAACGGGGAAAACGTATTTGGTTTAATGAATTATGGGTTTTCCTTCCCACTCAGTGTAGGCATTGGATCTACGAGCTTCGTTTTTACTTATACCTATAACATACCTGAAGAGCTGCCGGGCGAACTCTTTGAATTATCTCCCAATGATTATATTTCTTTAAGTTTATACTATAAATTTAAACTTTAATCATCATTTATTTTCTCTGGTGGAGCCACTTTCATTATTTGAGTTAAATACACTCGTAAAACAAACCCTTGACTTAAACCTGGAGCCCAGCTATTGGGTTGTTGCAGAAATCGGAGAACTGCGTTTAAATCAAAAAGGGCATTGTTATATGGAGTTGGTGGAAAAGGAGGAAGATTCCATCAAAGCAAAGATCCGGGCCAATATCTGGTCTTATACCTACCGGAATCTTAGCGGCTGGTTTGAATCCATCACACATCAATCCCTGCAACCCGGAATTAAAATTCTAGCCAACGTCACGGTCAACTTTCATGAGTTATACGGTTTAAGCTTAACGGTAAAAGACATTGATCCTAACTTTACATTGGGTGAAAGAGCGCGAAAAAAGCAGGAAGTAATCAATCAGCTACAATCTGACGGCGTTTTTAATATGAACAGGGAGCTGCCCCTGCCGGTAGCCCCCCAGAACATTGCAGTCATCAGCTCATCTACCGCCGCCGGCTTAGGAGATTTCATGGAGCAGCTGAAACATAATGATGATAATTTTCGGTTTAACGTGAAGCTGTTTCAGGCAATGGTACAGGGTGACGAGGCCGTTGCGTCTATTATAGAGGCCATGCATGAGGTATATGAGGCCATTGAGACCTTCGACGTGTTGGTAATCATCCGGGGAGGCGGAGCGCAGGTTGACCTCGATTGTTTCGACACCTATGACCTGGCATCTCATGTAGCACAATTTCCCATTCCGGTTATTACGGGCATAGGTCATGAAAGAGATGAAACCATTACTGATCTGGTAGCCCATACCAAAATGAAAACGCCTACGGCGGTCGCGGCTTTTTTATTAGGTGGCTTGAAACAGTTTGAAGAAAAATTGGACGTGTTATATACCAAAACCTGGCATTATACCCACAACTTTATCCGCCAACAAAACCATCTATTGGACCACCTGCAAAACCAGCTAAAACACCTTTCTAAAAGATTCGTCGCCGAAAAAGAAAGCCAGCTCAATGGTCTCGGCGCCAGCCTGAAACTACTGAGCAAGTCGGGAATTAACCAACATAAAATGCGATTAACGGATCTGACCAAACAAATTAAGTCCAAACCTTTTGTTATATTGCAAATCCATATTAACAAAATTATGTTTTTAGAGCGGTCAATCCAGTTGTTGGATCCTGTGAAAGTCTTAAAAAGAGGCTATACCATTACAACCATAGATGGTAAGCAACCGGATAAGTTAAAGGAGATCAATAGCGGGATGATTATGGTGACCAAAAGCCTGGACAAAACCATTAAAAGTAAAATAGAACAAGTAAAAACTGACTAATGGCGGAAAAAAAACTTAACTATAAGAAAGCCCTGGAACGATTGGAAGAAATCGTTGGTAAAATAGAAAATGATGAGCCGGAGGTAGACGAATTGTCATTATTGGTAAAGGAAGCCTCCGAATTGGTAAAAAAATGTAAAGAAAAACTTAAGATGACAGAAGAAGAGCTGGATGGCGCATTGGGTGATATCTGAATTAAGGCTCGATATGCTGGTATAAACTACAAAACGCAAGGTACAATAGTTGCCTGATGTCTCAGTGTCCTGGGGTTAAAAATGACAGACCCGGAGACACCAGGCAAAGAGGCCATCAATCAAATTTCATCCATCTCAATTTTTCGGCATATCCTTCCAATTTTTTTGACATCCATATGCCCTAAAAATTCGACAAAAATGACACCGTTGTCTCCCTCACCAAACATCACCAGATCAGTCACCACCTTTCTCCTTTCCTTGGCCAACACATAAAATACCCCGTCATCTCCTCGTATATTCATTAATTCATCGAAATCTTCGTCATATAGATCTCTTTTGAAATCCCTGATTTCCCCGTGACTCATACCGTGACGTCCTTTTGGTACTTTGAAAATCTTGATCTTGTCAATAGATTGTACCACATCTTCAAAATCATCATCCATAAGGTCATTATCCATCCAACTTGCCATCTTCAGAAAATTCCCGCTGACGTTGAGAGAAAATGACCCGTCCAGGTGATCGTAACGGCGGTAAACATCCGTTAAACTTCTACATTGTGCTTTACTTAGTAGTGGAAATACACTAAGCAACAGCAAAAGGTTAAATTTAATTTTAAGATCCATCATTATATTATTTTGAATTTTCGGTTTTTAATTTCCCAGCTGTTCGAATTTATCCAGTCCATCAATATCCATTGACTTGGAGATCTTGGCAATCGTTTTCAGGTCTATGATACCTACCAGGCTCAGCATCAAAAAGTCATTGTACTGGCCTGATATCATTAACAGCTCCTTGATGATACCTCCTGACTCCTTTACAAGGAATTTAAATTCCTCATCGTCTTCTTTGACAATCATCAGCATATCATATCCGTTGTCGCCTAGTTTATCATTTACCTCTTCATACAATCGCCTGCCATTTATTTTACTGGAGGTCAGTATTCTTAATCCCTCCAGATCTTCGAGTTGTTTTTTGATATAGTAGTCTTCCTCCTCCTGGGGGATTTCAGCCATCAGACTAAACATTTTACCCGTAATGTAAATGGATACAAAATCAGGATCATCTATATATTTTTTGAAATATTTATCGATGGCATCCACCTGACCCATGGCTGAGAATACATTCGCACAGAGGGTGATCATTAAGATTATTAATGCTCTCATTTTCCAGTTATTTATTTTCAGTTTTTGCCTTTTTTTGTTTCATGAATAAAGTTGCTCCTTTGTTAAATTTCGACAACTCGGTTACGTAGTCTTTTCCTTTATTAAGCTTGGTGGAAACCAATAGTAAAGATTTTCTAACCTGCTCATAGGCCTCCTCAGGATCATTGAACGTACCCAGCTGTACTTTCTCAACATGGCTATCGCGATAAACAAGCTGTGTACGAAATATGTAGGTAATTCCCAGTAACAGTATCGCTATAGCAGCCAGCTTCACCAAATTGTTTGAAAAAAACCGGAGTCCGCTGGCGGTAGCACTGTCTTTATTGATTAGTTCCAGCAAATGGCGCTCAAAGTGCTTATCTAATTGCTTATCTTTATTTTGCTGCAAGGTCATAAAAAATGGCCGGATGTATTTAAGATGGTCAGCTACCTCGTTACTTGTAAAATAAGCGCTCAAAACAGCTTCTTCCTGCCGGCTGGTTTCTCCTCGCCAGTATCTGTCCAGGAGAATTTCTATCCTTTTGATATCTGCCATTTTCTTAATCCCCATGGGTTTCGACGTCTAACATTTTTTGTTTAACTGTTTTTCTGGCCCTAAATAAATTTACCTTTACCTGGTTGATATCCAGATTCAATATGTCGGCAATCTCCTGATAAGCATAACCCTCCACATCCCTTAGATGCAGGATATCTCTTTGCTTCTCCGGAAGATTATCAATAAATATCCTGACCATGGAAATCGTATTGTTTAGCTCAGTTTCCTTGTATGGAGAGTCATCTGCCGCAATTTCAGGCAAATCCTCACTAGAAGTATTTAATTGAAATTGCTTTGACTTAATACGATCCAGGGAAAGGTTTTTTGTTAATTTCATGCACCATGCCTCTATATTTTGGTAAAAGTTCAGCGACCTCTTTTTGTTCCAAACCTTAATAAACACTTCCTGCACAATATCCTTGGCCTCCTCTTCATTTTTCAGATAGGAAAGCGCAAAGCGATATAGCTTATTCTTAGTGGGCATAACCTTTTTATTAAAATCTTCAAGGTTCATTGTATCTGCGAGACGACTGGAAGCTTAATTTGTTACAGGCTTACATTTATTTTTTTTTGCTGATTGCTCCTCCACCAGGAAATTACCACCTATCCCGGATATCTTATGGACGACTGGGAACACTACTGTCCAAAGTTGTTCATTTTTTGTTCGATTCCAGAACACATTTATCATAAATATTAAAATAGGTAATTGTAAATATTTGACTATCAGTAAATTATAATTTTTGGCATACGTCTTGGCTGGTTCTTTACTAACAGGCCTAACAAAAGGTTTTTACAGTATCGATCATCTGTGGCTTTGGAAGGCTACCCAATGTATAAGTTCAAAATTTTAGTTGTAAAAATCACCGCAACTATGTTTTTATAATTTTTTTTATCAATGCAACCTTCTAACCATAAGCGTCATCTGAAATTTAAGCAAATCACTAAACTTACTCCAATGAAAATTAAAATACGCCTACTACTATTTTCCCTTTTTACGATATGTCTTGTCTATTTCTCCGAAGCCAAAAATGGGAAAAATCATGAATACAGATTAGACAAAGTCTTTCCCATTGCGGCCGACGGAACACTCAATCTCAAAACTGACGACGCTGACATTAGAATTATTGGCAGCAACCGGAAAGACGTCCATCTGAGGGTTTTCCGCTCCGTCACTATCAAGGGGGTGTTTTCGTCGGACGAAGAGGATTTTAAGATTGATGTGGAAGAAATGGGAGGAGATTTGATTATCAGAGAATTAAAGCGATCTCGCTCCAGGGGCCTGATGATTTATTCCGACATTACCTATAAAATTACGGTCGAGGTTCCAAATACCGTAAGTTTAAAACTACGGGGTGAAGACGATGATTATGATGTTCGCAATGTGCATGGTATGGTAAAAATTGACGTGGAGGATGGCGATGTGATTTTGGATAATTGCCAGGGCAATAAGTTTGATATCACCATCGAGGATGGCGACGTTGAAATGTCCGATGCCAAAGGATCGCTGTGGATTTCATTGGATGATGGGGATTTAATAGCGAGGAACTGTCAATTCAAGGAAGTAGATATCAGAGCCAATGATGGTGACATAAGACTGGAAACTTCCCTGGTGACAGATGGGGGTTATAACCTGAAAACCGATGATGGCAATATTAACCTGAAAATAAGGGCTGGCGGCGGCGAATTCGAGGTAAGACACGACGATGGCCGTGTCAGTGCTTCTTCAGATTTTGAAATGGCCTATTCAGGAGATACCAGACACCAATTTAAACTGGCGGGAGGAAAAGCAAAGGTATTTCTCAGAACCAATGATGGCAGTGTTCATTTGAATACCTATTAAATTCTATTTCCAATAGCTTATGTCCGGAGGTTGTTAAAACTTTACAACTTCCTTTTATTTTTTGTTACCGGCAAGATGCTTATATACCTTGCCATCTTTCATCACAAAAGTAATTTGCTCTAAAGTATTTATATTTTTGATGGGGTTTTCATCTACAGCTACAATATCTGCCAACAATCCTTTGTCGAGCGCCCCGATTTTATCCGCGGCTTTAAGTACCTGTGCGTTGGTGATAGTGGCTGCTTGTATGGCCTTCATGGGAGACATGCCGGCTTCGACCATATAACCAAATTCTTTGGCATTTTCACCATGGGGAAAAACACCGGCATCCGTGCCAAAAGCAATCTTCACACCTCTTTGAAAAGCTTTTTGAAAGGTTTGCTGGATTTGAGGGCCAATCTGAAGGGCTTTTGGAACAATAACATCGGGATAGTATCCCGGTATTTTCGCTTTATCCGCAACGTATTTACCCGCTGAAATAGTTGGTACCAGGTAAGTTCCCTTGGCAATCATCAGGTCCATCACTTCCGTTGTCATCAAAGTACCGTGCTCTATGGTGGTAATGCCTGCCATTACTGCTCTTTTCATACCTTCGGCACCATGCGCATGGGCAGCGGTGATCATACCATAATCAGTGGCTGTCTCAACAATGGCCGCTAATTCCTCTTCTGTAAACTGAGGTCCCTGCCCGTCCTTGGCAACACTTAGTACACCTCCTGTGGCAGTAATTTTAATTAGATCAGCGCCATTTTTATATCGTTGCCTCACGGCTTTTTTGGCATCTTCCGGGCTATTCACAACACCTTCCTTCGGCCCGGGATCTCCCATTAGTTGTTTTTTTACCCCATTCGAGGGATCCGCATGTCCTCCTGTGGTAGCTATGGCTTTGCCGGCAGTATAAATCCTGGGGCCGTCTATGTACCCTGCATCTATAGCCTTTCGCATAGCAATGTTAACACCTGTTCCCCCGAGATCCCTCACCGTGGTGAATCCAGCCATTAAAGTTCTTTTAGCATAAACAGTGGATCTGAATGCGACATCCGCATCGTTTAACCTAAACTGTTCCTCGTATTTTTTGGGACTTGTTTCCGACTCAATGTGTACATGTAAATCAATAAATCCAGGCATTACGGTCTTATCCTTTAAATCAATCAGCTGATCTTTTCTGCCGGCATTCTTATAGCCACGCTCAACACTTTCAATAGTATTCCCATTAATTACGATGGTCATCTGTTGCATCACCTGGCCACTTTTTACGTCAATCAGGTTACCGCAATGCAGGAAATATTTTTGTGCCACACATAGTTGAGATGACAAACAAAAAAAGGAAACGGCAAGTAACTTACTAATAGGTTTTTTCATGATTAATCTGATTTAATTGTTCATGTAGCTGGCTTTGATTGTATCGAGCGATACAGGGAATGCTGTTACCCGGCTAATCCATGCAAAAATAATGGTCTTTAGCCTACCTTTACCTTGCCATTTTGAACCAGAAAAGGCCGCCATTCGTCTTTGATGAAACCTGAAAAGTCCCGTAAAAACATAATGTAAGAAGGTTTATAAGGCTTATTTTCCAGCAGCATCCCCGCCGCCTCCGGTGTATTATCACCTTTTTTTGCGTTGCAGTTTTTACAAGCTGTAATTAGATTTTTCCAATTGGTTCCTCCTCCTTTTGACCTGGGAAGCACGTGATCAAGCGTCAAATCATCGCTGGCCCCGCAATACTGGCATCTGAAGTTATCTCTTTTAAAAATATTGTTTCTGGAAAGAACAACGCTTTTATATGGAATGTGTATGTATCTATTTAGTTTTACAACTGCGGGCATTGGAAATGAATGGGTAACAGTCCTGATACATTTGTTATTGGCTTTTTTTATCAATTCCGCTTTATTCATGAAAACCAATATAAAAGCCCGCTGAACCGAGCATACGGCAGTGGGCGAATAATCCTGGTTTAAAACTAGTACTCTGTCGTTCATAGTTTGTCTTTTAAAATTCTTTTAATAGAAAACAGTTTATGTGTATATCTATTCAAGTCTTCATTAAATATTCCCTCACTATCAAGTCGATCAACCCTTACAAATCCTGATGCGTGTATCACCTTATTATCCGCAAGAAGTATACCTACGTGGTACACACGCTTATTTTCCCTGGCAAAAAAAACCAAATCTCCCGGTTGGGCATCTTTTAGATCATCAATCGTCAATCCCTGTTCTGCCTGCTGCCCGGAATCTCTTTTAAGGTTATAACCACAAATCCTATAAACCTGTTGCGTAAACCCGGAACAATCGATACCAAAAGGCATCTTCCCGCCCCAGAGATAAGGCGCGTTTAAATACCTGTACGCAATTTCCTCCAAATAACGGTAACCCTTCCTTTCTCCACTGTTTTCAGACTTCCCGTTAAACTGCAACTGCGTCTCCATATCGAAAAGTTCCTGGGGAGAAAACGGCAAAACACTGCCGATAAGTATGTTTACCTTTTTTCCTGAATAGGTTAACTCCGTATTTAAGTCAACAGCTATTTTATAGTTGAGATGACTTAATTCTTCATAAAAGTCATTAGAAATCTCAACCCATTGCTTATGACATATCCACCCTTCATATCCGTCAAATTGTATTTTAATTTTATACCAGTTTTGATCCTGGCTCTTTTCCAAAACCTCATAATGATCTCCAAATAATAGCTGGGTGATCATCTCGGCACGGTCAGACCCTTCAGCCCTGACCGGAATAACACTTAACCTGCAAATGCCCTTCAGTGTTGTGCTTAACATATACCATTATTTAATTCTATTTTCTTCTATTAAATATAATTATTGATTAATGATAAAAAAACCACAGTTCACCGTAACCCGAATAATATCAGGTTTATTTTTGTTAAAATCCCCGGGTCGCAGATAATTATTTGCTCCGCAGCATTGCAAAAACCTTATTTTTCATTAATTGCTTAAAAAATATTCTAGCTTTACAAATATTTTGTCTAAAATACGAAGTTAAATTGGAGCAATCTTTGTTACAAGGTTAAATACCTGTAAACAGATGGATATGTTTAGAAGTGGAATACGTATTATTTTAATCTTTTTGTGGACAATTACGAGCCACCAATTGCTGGCTCAGCAACCCTATGAGGAGTTTATGCTCACTGGCAAAGTAGTCGATAAAGAAAACCCCGAAGCATTGCCTGGTGTCCATATATTAAATGCTAACAAACGCCGGGGAACGGTAAGTGACATCGATGGCAACTTTTACATAAAAGCTTCAGAAAACGATACCCTGATATTTTCGTATGTTGGCTATAATCAGCACTTTTTAATTTTGGGAGACAGTATCAAAGACAAACTGCAACAGCCTTTGACTATTCAATTAAGCAAGTCACTGGTAGAATTGGAAGCGGTAAAGGTATTTGCTTACAAAAATGAACGCGATTTCAAAAATGCTATCCTTGAGCTGGAATTACCGGAGGATACACCTGTCAAAACCCAAATTCCGGGATACTATTACGGCCCGCAAAAACCAGTGAAGCCGGGAGTAGGTAGCCCCATTTCTTTCCTGGCCAATAAATTTGGGAAAAAAGCGAAAAGGGAACGACAATTTAACGAAGCTAAAAAGCGTGATGAATACAAGAGATACCTGCATTCAAAATACAATAAAGAAATTGTCAGCAATATAACCGGCTTAAAAGACCAGGAACTCGACGACTTCATGCAACACTGCACCTTGTCTGACAAGTTTATTGATGATGCCAATGAATATGAAATTATTGTCGCCATCAACAAGTGTTACAAAGATTTTACGAATAGGAATTAGAAAGAAAAACCATAAATAATGAGAACCCAAACCCCTTTAAAATTAACATTACTGATTTTTTTCCTGGTACTTAGTTTGAACGGCCTATCCCAATCTGACCGGTGGCAGCAGCGCGTAGCCTATAAGATGGAAATTGATATGGATGTCAAGTCCCACCAATTTAAAGGTGTACAGGAACTTGTCTACTTCAACAACTCTCCTGATACGCTTACCAGGGTCTATTACCATCTTTACTTCAATGCCTTTCAGCCTGGCAGCATGATGGACGTCAGATCGCGAAATATTTCCGATCCGGATGCCAGGGTCAGAGATCGGATTAGCAAGTTAAGCGATGAGGAAATCGGTTTTCAAAAAATATTATCATTAAAACAAAATGGGAAGCCTGTGGTTATGGAGGTGGCCGGCACTATTCTGGAAGTAACGCTCAATGAGCCGATCATGCCGAACACCAAGGCTGTATTTAACATGGACTTTGAGGCCCAGGTACCCAAGCAGATACGCAGATCGGGCAGGGATAATGCTGAAGGAATTGATTATTCTATGGCACAATGGTATCCTAAAATGGCTGAATATGATTATATGGGCTGGCATGCTAACCCATATATTGCCCGTGAATTTCATGGTGTATGGGGAGATTTTGATGTGAAAATTACTATTGATCCAAGTTATGTAATTGGCGGTACCGGTTATTTGCAAAACCCCAACGAGGTTGGTCACGGCTACGAAGATCCAGGTACAAAAGTAAGCAAACATAAGGGCAAGATCACCTGGCATTTCAAAGCTGGAAATGTAATGGATTTTGTGTGGGCAGCCGATCCGGATTATACCCACGATATAGCAAAGGTTCCAAATGGCCCCACCCTCCATTTTTTCTATCAAAAAGACAAAAATACTGAGAAAAACTGGGCCATGTTGCCCGAACTTACCGTAGGGGCTTTTCAATATGTAAGCAAAAGGTTCGGTGAATACCCCTATGAGCAGTATTCGGTTATCCAGGGTGGTGACGGAGGTATGGAATATCCAATGGCCACATTGATTACCGGCAACAGATCATTGAGCGGACTATTAGGGGTAACCGTTCACGAGCTTATCCACAGTTGGTTTCAGCACTTACTGGGAACCAATGAATCGCTCTACGCCTGGATGGATGAAGGTTTTACAACATTTGCCTCCAATGAGACCCTTAAATACCTCAGTAATTCCGCCGGTGTAGATTCACAGAAAGGCACTTATTTGGGTTATGCGGGATTAGTAAACAAGGATATGGAAGAGCCATCAAGCTTACATGCCGATCATTTCAACACAAACCAGGCCTACTCTACATCTGCCTATTTAAAAGGGGCTATATTCTTAAATCAATTGAGCTATATCATTGGCCAGGAAAATTTTGACAAGGGCATGTTGAGATACTTTAACACCTGGAAATACAAACATCCCAACCCCAATGATTTCATCAGAATTATGGAAAAGGAATCGGGCATGATACTGGATTGGTACCTCAACTATTGGATCTATACCACCAAAACCATTGATTACGGCATCAAATCGGTTGTGGAAAACAAGCAATCTACCACAGTTACCCTCGAACGTATCGGAGAGGTCCCAATGCCCATTGATTTGGAAGTCACCTACACAAACGGTAGCAAAGAGACTTATTATATTCCACTAAGGATTATGAGGAACGTCAAGAAAAATGACAGAGGTATCAACCTCCGCTTACAACCGGATTGGCCCTGGACACATCCACAATACACCCTTGAGATCCCTCAGAAACTGTCAAAAATCTCAGGAATTAAAATTGATCCTTCAGGAAGGTTGGCAGACTTAAATGATAAAAACAACACCTATCAATCCGATAGCAAGTAAAATCCGGAAATTTAATGTGCTACAAAAACCGATCGGTTTTTGTAGCTGGTTGATGTGCTTTTGAACATAATCATCAACTGATATCCGCTGGTCCTGGCACAATATCAGGGTAGAAAATCCCCCTGGGGTTTAACACAAATCTCATTTATGTTGAAGTCGTTTTTGCATAATTTTTATAAATTTGATTTGTTAAAATGCCAAATCCGGCCAAGCAGGAAATATGTAATATGAAACAGCAGCAAGCAAAATCAAGAATTGCGGAATTGACCGAAAAAATTAACTATTACAATTACCTGTATTATCAAAAGGATACCTCAGAAATTTCCGATTTTGAATTTGATCAGTTATTAAAAGAATTAATGACGCTGGAGGAGCAATTTCCGGCCCTTTCTCTGGAGGATTCTCCTTCCAGGCGGGTGGGAGGCACCATTACCAAGACATTCGAGACGGTGCATCATAAATACCCGATGTTATCATTGAGTAATACTTATTCTCAGGAAGAACTAAGGGATCATGATAAGCGCGTGGCCAAAGGGTTGGGTGACGAGGACTATGAATATATCTGCGAACTGAAATTTGATGGTGTTGCTTTAAGCATAACTTATGAAAATGGCCTTTTATCGCGTGCCGTCACCCGCGGGGACGGCGTCAAAGGAGATGATATTACCAACAACGCCAGGACAATTAAAACGCTTCCTCTAAAAATCAAAAACTCGCTGAATGTCGATCGTGTGGAAGTAAGAGGAGAGGTGTTTATGTCGCGGGAAGTATTTGATAAACTCAACCGGGAGCGCGAGGATATTGGTGAAGCGCGGCTTGCTAATCCAAGAAATACGGCTTCCGGCACTTTAAAAATGCAGGACTCTGGTGTAGTAGCCAGCCGGAAGCTCGATTGTTATCTCTATGCGGTATTAGGAGAAAACCTACCGGTTAAAACCCATGAGGAAGCACTGAAACAATTAGAAGCATGGCATTTTAATGTATCAGCCACTTACAAAAAATGTAAGGATATTGATGAAGTAATTGATTACATAGAGTATTGGGAAAACAAGCGATTCGAATTGCCGCTTGAAACTGATGGTATCGTTGTAAAAGTCAATAGTTACGCACAGCAGGAAATCCTGGGTTCCACGGCCAAAAGTCCGAGATGGGCCATCGCGTATAAATATAAGGCAGAAAATGAAGCCACCATTTTAAACGACATCTCGTACCAGGTAGGTCGCACAGGAGCCATTACGCCGGTAGCTAATCTCGAGCCTGTTTTACTGGCCGGAACAACAGTAAAGAGAGCCTCCTTACACAATGCCAATGAAATACAAAGACTTGACCTGAGAATTGGTGATACAGTTTTTGTAGAAAAGGGAGGGGAAATTATCCCTAAAATTACCGGTGTGGATATGAGCCAACGGAAAGCAAACAGCCAACCCATTGCGTTCATTCGTACCTGTCCTGAATGTGGCACAGAACTAATCAGAAAGGAAGGTGAGGCCAACCACTATTGCCCCAATGAAAGAGGCTGCCCGCCTCAGATTAAAGGAAGGGTGGAGCACTTTATTCAAAGAAAGGCCATGGATATTGATAGTCTTGGTGAAAGGACCATCGCCTTATTATTTGAAAAGGACCTTTTGAAAACACCTGCCGACTTATACAAATTAACTTACGACAACATTCATGATCTCGAAGGATTTAAGGATCTGTCAACGAGGAACCTGCTAAATGGCATTGAAGCATCAAAGCAAATAAGCTTTGATAGCGTACTGTTCGCGTTGGGTATCCGTTATGTTGGAAAAACAGTGGCTGAAAAATTAGCGCAACATTTTAAAAGTATTGACAATTTGGCGGCAGCCAGTTTCGATGAATTAATTGATGTACCTGAAATTGGCGAAAGGATTGCAGAAAGCGTCATTGAATTTTTTGGACACCCTGAAAACAAGATTTTAATTGATGAACTAAAAAAATCCGGATTACAATTTACAATGACAGAAAAAGAGGTAGTTTTGGAAAGTAGTTTGCTTGATGAAAAATCTTTTGTAATATCGGGAGTTTTTAATGCTTTTAGCCGGGATGAAATAAAGGAAAAGATTAAAAATAATGGTGGTAAAGTGGTTTCGGCTATTTCAGGAAAGGTCAATTACTTAGTGGCTGGAGAAAACATGGGCCCCTCAAAATTGGAGAAAGCGCAAAAATTGGGGGTTAATATCATCTCAGAGCAAGAATTTTTAGCGATGATTAATAATACATAATGTCAACGATTTCCAATAAATTATTAGAGAGGAATACCAATAAAGTCATCAAAAAGGGTATTATCAGGCGTGGTAGCGTCAGTTATCCCGAGGCTGAAAGTATTGGTATTTTGTTTTCGGTAGTTGACAGGGAAAAGCATAATCTTGTTAAAAAATTCATTAAATCATTAGAAAAAGACAAAAAGAAAGTAGATGTTTTGTGCCTCCTGGGAGAGGGTAAAGAAAACTATGATTTTATTTTTGATTACTTTACCACGCGTGATTTTTCTCTTTTCGGGCATGCCATCTCGTCTTCTATACTATTATTTGTTCAAAAGAAATTTGATTATTTAATCGTACTTGATACGGAGCCAAACATTTACACCGATAATATACTGGCGAAAAGCAACGCCAAATGCAGAATAGGGATATACCACAACGACAAAGACCCATTTTATGAGTTGATGATCAAAACAAAAGACGGCAACTCGGTTGAAGAATTTATTGATCAAGTGTATCACTACCTTAAATTTATTAATTAATAACATGTCAAGTTTATTTAGAGGAACTGGTGTAGCATTGGTGACGCCCTTCGACGATTCGTTTCAGGTGGATTATCGCGGTTTAGATAAATTACTGGAATACAATACTGAAAATGGTGTGGATTATTTTGTGGTATTGGGAACTACCGGTGAGTCACCAACTACTTCCCCGGAGGAAAAAAAGGAAATACTCAAACATATTAAAAACAATAATCCCAAAAAACTGCCGATCATGTATGGCATTGGGGGCAATCATACATTAGGGGTAATCGACCAAATCAAGGGCACCGACTTTGATGGTGTAGATGGGCTGCTGTCAGTAAGTCCTTATTATAACAAGCCTTCACAGGCAGGCATTATTAACCATTATGAAATGATAGCAGATGCCAGCCCGGTACCATTAATATTGTACAATGTCCCTGGCAGGACTGCCTCAAACCTTACAGCCAGTACTACCTTAACGTTGGCCGGGCATTCCAACATAGTTGGGATTAAAGAGGCTTCGGGAGATATTAATCAATGTTTGGAAATTGTCAGAAACAAACCGGACGATTTTTTACTGATTTCAGGAGACGATATGTTGACAGTTCCGCTTATAGGAATCGGCGCTGTTGGTGTAATATCTGTTATGGCCAATGCTTTTCCGGCTTTGTTTAAAAGAATGATCCACGGGGCGCTGGCAGGTGACACAACACTGTATTCCCGCGCACTTTATCAACTTTCAACGATAAATGCATTGATGTATAAGGAAAGCAACCCAACCGGAATTAAGCGGGTGCTAGAAGTGCTAAATATATGTGGAGCCACCGTGAGGCCCCCCTTACTGTCGGCCTCGGAACAACTCACCAATGATATTAAGCAAGTTATGGAGACCATGGATTGGCAGTAAAGCTTAACCCCTCTAAATGATAAAAGGGCGCTATTTTTGCAAATAGCGCCCTTTTCGATGATATCTTATCAGTTACTTGCTAATTAAGCATTTTTCTTTTCCTGAACCTCAACTCTGATGTTTTGGGCAAGGTTTTTTAGCTCCTGCATCCCTTTTCTAACACGGGTGCCGGCAGCTTGGTTGCCTTTGTCATAAAACTTTTGGAAATCACCTTCGAGAGACAAAACCTTTTCTCTGATTTCTTCAAATCTATTCATTATTATATAGTTTTAAAAGTTTAAGATAATTGTTTATAATTTGTTGGCAATATAGCTAAAATGTTCTAAAAACAATAAAAACGAGCTTTTTTTTAGATAATTTATTACTCCGCAATGATAGCAACACCCTTTTTTCTATACTCTCCGCTCAACAATTTATCCTTTACAGATTCAAAAGCATTGATAGTTTCCTCTACATCTGCCAGGGTATGAGCAGCCGTTGGAATCAGTCTTAACATAATAACATCCTTGGGAACTACCGGGTAAATAACCACAGAGAAAAACAGGCCATAGCGCTCTCTCATATCAACGGTTAAGCCTGTAGCATCATTTAATCCTCCACTCAATAGTACTGGCGTTACGCAAGCTTGGGTAGTACCGATGTTAAAGCCTTTTTCCTTAAGACCATTTTGTAAGGCATTGACTATTTTCCAAAGGTTTTCCTTCAATTCCGGTTTGGTTCTTAATAATTCAAGCCTTTTCAGGGCACCTATGACCAGGGCTATTGGCAAGGATTTAGCAAATATCTGTGACCTGGTATTATATCGAAGGTAGTCAATGATACTCTCGTCACCTGAAACAAAGGCACCAATACTTGCCATTGATTTGGCAAATGTAGAGAAGTACAGATCTATACCGTCTTGTACACCTTGTTCTTCGCCTGCACCGGCACCTGTCTTGCCCATCGTTCCAAACCCATGAGCGTCGTCAACCAACAATCTAAAATCAAATTTCTTTTTTAACGCCACAATCTCCTTAAGCTTACCCATGTTTCCCGACATCCCGAAAACACCCTCTGTAATCACTAAAACGCCTCCTCCATTTTCATTAGCAAGCTTGGTAGCTCTTTCAAGCTGCTTTTCAAGGTTTTCAATATCATTATGTGGATAAACAAATCTTTTCCCCATATGTAACCTTACGCCATCTATTATGCAGGCGTGAGATTCGGCGTCGTAAACAATGACATCTTTTCGTCCTACTATTGCATCAATGATGGAAAGAATCCCCTGGTAACCATAGTTTAACAACATAGTGGATTCTTTCATAACAAAAGCAGATAACTCTTCCTCCAGCTGCTCATGTAAATTTGTGTTACCGGACATCATTCTTGCCCCCATAGGGTAAGCCAATCCATATTTTTTGGCGGCTTCAGCATCGGCTTTCCTCACCTCAGGATGATTACCCAGTCCCAGATAATTGTTTAAACTCCAGTTCAAAACTTCCTTCCCCCTAAATTTCATCCTTGGCGCTAGTTCTCCTTCCAACTTAGGAAACATAAAGTATCCTTCTTCTATATCAGAGTGCCTACCTAGTGGCCCCTTATCATTTTGTAATTTCTCGAAAATATCCAATCTAGTACATCTTTAATGATAAAATAAATCAAACTTTATCCTCTAAAAAACACACAAATGTAACACTAAATCCGATTCAAGCCAAAAAACGCTCTCAATTTTATTATATATAGATTTTTTATAAAAAAATTATTATGTAGCATTGCAAGGGTACATTTGCACAAGATATTCAAAATATGCTATGACAAATATCCGGAAACTACTAGTTGCAAACAGGGGTGAAATTGCGCTCAGAGTAATGAGAACAGCTAAAGATATGGGTATCCAGACCGTTGCTATTTACAGCGAGGCTGACAGGACCTCTCCTCATGTAAAATATGCTGATGAAGCTGTATTGGTCGGCCCCCCACCCTCGTCAGAGTCCTATTTGCAGGGAGACAAAATCATCGAGATAAGCAAAAAAATGGGTGTTGATGCCATCCACCCGGGATACGGGTTTTTGTCTGAGAATGCCGAGTTTGCCAGAAAAGTGACCGCCAATGATCTGATTTTTGTAGGTCCATCCCCGGAAGCTATCAGTACCATGGGGGATAAGCTGGCTGCCAAATCAGCGGTTTCCAAATTTAATATCCCTTTGGTACCCGGTGACGACGGAGAGATATCAGATGTTGAGGCGGCAAAAGTCACCGCAAAAAAAATAGGTTATCCCATTTTAATTAAGGCGAGCGCCGGTGGGGGTGGCAAAGGTATGAGAATCGTGGAAAGCGAAGGGGAAATTGAGGAACAATTGAACAGGGCTATCAGCGAAGCCCAATCAGCTTTTGGAAATGGTGCTGTATTTATTGAAAAATACATCACCTCACCCAGACATATTGAAATCCAGATCCTCGGTGATCAGCATGGCAATATTGTTTACCTCTTTGAAAGAGAATGCTCCATTCAAAGAAGGCATCAAAAAGTTATCGAAGAAGCGCCTTCCGTTGTTTTAACTGAGGATATAAGAAAAGCCATGGGAGAAGCGGCCATCGGAGTCGCCAAGGCGTGTGATTATTATGGTGCCGGTACTGTTGAGTTTATTGTAGACGAACAACTCAATTACTATTTTCTGGAAATGAATACCAGGTTACAGGTAGAGCATCCGGTCACTGAAGAAATTACAGGAATTGATCTTGTAAAGGAACAAATCAATATCGCTGAAGGAAAACCCCTGGGGTTTACCCAAGAGGAAATTTCCATTAACGGTCACGCCATAGAAATCAGGGTGTACGCTGAAGATCCGGCCAATAACTTTTTACCTGATATTGGATTATTACAGACTTATGACCGCCCCCAGGGGCCTGGGATACGCGTAGATGATGGCTTTGAAGAAGGCATGGAAATTCCCATTTATTACGATCCAATGATTGCTAAACTTATTGCCTATGGAAGTAGCCGGGACGAAGCCATTAGCAGGATGTTAAGGGCCATCCATGATTATAATATTACGGGAATTGAAACCACACTTGATTTTTGCCGTTTTGTTCTTAATCACCAGGCATTTATTACCGGTGATTTTGATACAAAGTTTGTAGAAAAGTACTTCAGGCCGGAGGACTTACAAAAAGATAAAAATGTTGATTTGGAACGGCTGGCAGCTGTTTTGGCTGCTTTTACGATGGAAAGTAATAAAGAAACTCCAGCTGCCGGCGAGCGTCAGACAACAAAACCCAGCAAATGGAAGCATAGATTAAGATAATGGCAGAAATCATTCCCCTAAAAGCATGGCGCTACCATACATCCCTAATTCCCGATATAGATCAATTGGTTTCTCCATTATTTGATGTAGTTTCCGAAAAACAGCGTCAAAAACAATATCAAAATCCTCATAATAGCATCCACCTCTCTGTGCCAAAAGGCGATAACCCTGCTGAAAATGCACGACATACGCTGAAAAAGTGGAAACAAGACGGTATCATAATACAAGATCAAGTACCAGGCATATATGTCTATTATCAACATTTCCAGCTTCCCGGCAGCACCAGACACTATTGCCGCAAAGGATTTATCTGTAATATCCGGGTTTATGACTGGGACGAAAAAGTGATATTACGGCATGAAAATACAATGCCTGTTTCTGTGAATGATCGCACCGAAATCCTGGCAAAAACCAAGCTAAATGTAAGCCCTACCCATGGGTTGTATGAGGACGAAGGTTTTGTCCTGGAAAAATATATGGACAAAAGCATGGAAACACCGCTGTATGAAACCGAGGATTATCAGGGTGTCAAAGATGTATTGAGTGTCATTCGCGATCCTGAGGTGATTAATATTTTCATAAACCATCTGAGAGATAAGCAAATTGTACTTGCCGACGGCCACCATCGCTATGCCGGTTCGCTGGCCTATAAAAATCAGCAGCAGGGGAATAATCCAACCCACACGGGTTGGGAAGGATACAATTATCACATGATGTATCTTACCAATATGGAATCCGACGATATCCGTGTTTTACCCACTCATCGATTAATTCATGGCCTGAAAGATTTCGACCCAAAAAGGGTGATGGAAAAAATTGAATCAAATTTCATCATCAAGCCTGTGGATAACGCCTATGATTTAAATGAAATCATCGTAGGAAAGCAATGGGCGTTTGGGCTACTTTTCAATGGAAATGCTTTCAAAATCAGATTAAAACCGGAAAACTTCGGGAATATCACATGGAAGTTCCCGGAAAAAATTAAGGCATTGGATGTGACCGTATTGCATTACTTTGTGATAGAAAAAGCGTTGGGGATTCCCGGAAAAGAGCACACTACGTCAAATAATATTTCCTTCGATCGCAGCTTTGCTGATTGTTTGATGAAGGTGACCACAGATCAGGCGCAAATGGCCATTATCGTCAATGAAATTACAATGGATAAAATAAAGGACGTTTGCTTTAGCGGATACATACTGCCACAGAAATCCACCTATTTTTACCCAAAAGTAATTTGCGGTTTTCTTTTTGACTCTATAGATGAAAATGAATTTCACAAAAACGTTGATCTTAGCCTCTAAATCACCGAGAAGGCAGTCGCTATTAAAAGAAGCAGGTATCCCGTTTATACTAAAAACGCAAGATGTTGACGAAACCTACCCGGCCGACCTCGAAGCCAAAGACGTGGCTAGCTATATAGCCACTAAAAAAGCTGCTGCTCTGAAAGCTCAAATTCAGGATGAAATAGTACTGGCCGCAGATACGGTAGTACGAGTTGATGAAAAAATCCTCGGCAAGCCCGAAGACGAAAATATTGCCAGGGAAATGTTGATAAAGCTTTCCGGCAAAGCACATCTTGTAACAACCGGCGTCTGCCTGCTGACCAAAACCCGTCAGGTGGTTTTTGATGACACAACGGAGGTTCACTTCAGACCCCTGACCATGGAGGAAATTGATTTTTACATTGAGCGGTTCCGGCCTTTCGACAAGGCCGGCGCTTACGGCATCCAGGAATGGATAGGCCTGGTGGCGGTCGAAAAAATTATAGGCTCTTATTTTAATGTCATGGGATTGCCGGTTCACGCAGTTTATCAGCATTTACAGCAATTTTGAAACCCGTCCCCTGTCTAGCTCCTGTAGGCTTCGGCAATATCAAAAAAACCAAACGAAGATTTGTAAGCTTTAAAAAGATTGCCGGTATAGTGATTGTAAAGTTCGGCCAGGGAAGTTAGCATCTTAGCTTTTATCTTGTCATTGCCATTAAAAATATCCTGGATGTTTACCTGGGGAATTACATATATCGTGGCAGAATCAGAGGAGGTAACGGCTGTATAAAGTCGCTTTGTGTTAGTCAATAAAGTGTTGTCTCCAAAGGCCTGACCCGGTTTTACCTCTACCAACTTCTCAAACCGGTTGTTAATATCTATATTCAGAATCACCTCACCTCTTTTTACGATGTACAATGCCTGGCTTGGATCATCGCGAAAAAAAATCACCTCATCTTTTTTGTATTTTCTCGGATAAAGAATGGGGACAAACTCAGACAATTCATCATTTGACAACAAACTAAACAACTTTATCCTTGAAAGAAATCTGAATATGTTTATTTCCTCTTTAGAATAACTCTTTTTAAAAGGGTTAATCATTGGCTTCTTTTTTTATGACAAAAACCTGCCTGCTACGCGCCGTAATTTTATACCGATCATCTATCCGGTGACCGATTATCCAAACGATGTCCTCGGCGGATTTTATGACAAATACTCTCTTTTTCAAGTTTAAAGGAATTTTCTCATCTATCATAAAATCGCTTAATTTTTTTTTGTGCTTCATCCCCAATGGTACAAACCAGTCTCCTGCCTGCCACAGCCTTAGTTGTAAAGGAAATTTCAGCTTGCTCATATCCAACGCGGCAATATTCCGATCTGTAGGTATGACAAAATCAGCGGTAGAAACCTGTTGCAATTGTAGCTGAAAACCCTGCCCTGCCACAGCGTCCTGGGTGGGGCCAATCAACATAACATCCGACGCCGGATTTAAAGGGATCGGGCTTATTATAAGCTCTTTCCGATCAACATTCAGCTGATAACGTTCAGATAGAAACTTTTTTCCCACGCCTGAAAGCTTATTATAAATATCGCAGGCCTGCGAATAGTTAAAGCCAAATGGTTTCAAAATCTCAGACAACACAAATGCCCCCTCGAGTTGCTTTAACAAATCCTCTTTTTTAATTAAAAAATCCTCACCTGATTTTTTTAATAACATTTCGCCAAGGGCGCCGATATTTGCCTTAAGCATATTTTCTGCCGCCGCTACCTTCCTGGAACTAATTGAAAAGCCTTTGATTACATCTGGGTTGATTTTTTCCAAAAGGGGAATAACCTCATGTCGAAGCAGGTTTCTGTGATACTTGACGGAGGCATTGGACTGATCTTCCCGCCACGTTATCTTTTTCTCGCTGGCAAAGGATATAATTGTTTTTTTTTCAGCAAACAACATGGGGCGAATGCGATTTTGACTTCTGGAAGGAATACCCTTAAGTCCTGCTATTCCTGTTCCTTTAGCAAGATTAAACAAGGTCGTTTCCAAAGAGTCATTTAAATGATGGGCAGTGGCCAAATAGTTGAATTGAAAATCACTCAACAATTCATCAAACCACGCGTATCTCAAATTCCTGGCAGCCATTTGTATGGATACTCCCAGGTCTTTAGCTACCTGCTCCGTTTCAAATTGGCGGATAAAAAACTCTACCTCATACTTCCTGGCCATTGATCTTACCAATTCCTCATCTGCATCGGATGCTTCTCCCCTCAACCTGAAATTGCAATGAGCTACCGCAAAACGATAGTCACATTGGTGGAACAGGTAAGCCATTGCCATCGAATCTACACCACCGCTAACGGCCAAAAGAACTTTATCCTCAGGGTTAAACAATCTGTTTTGATTGATGAAATTTTTGAATTCCTTAAGCATATTACTCCAAATACCGTTTAAACCAATAGTTTGGCCTCTTTTTTGTGAGTAGTGAATGAAATTACGAAACTACTCAAATTACCTATGATCCGGGCCAATAAACGGATCTTTTTGCCTAAATTTGTGAATTGACATTTAATGAAGGACTTGAGATATATTTTGATTTTTCTTTTTTGCATGGGTGCCATTCAACCGGCTTTGGCGCAGAAAAAGTATAAAATCAGAATTCAAAATGCAGATTCTCTGAAAAACGGTGACAGAAATGGTAGAAAATACACCAAATTATTTGGTAACGCCCATTTCATTCATGAAAATACCATTATTTACTGCGACACGGCTTATAGCTTCGATAAGACCAACACCATGGAGGCCATTGGCCATGTAAAAATTCTGCAAGGCGATTCTATTACGATAATTGGTAAAAAGCTGTTTTATAATGGCAACACAAAGCTCGCGCAATTCAGGGACGATGTGGTCTACCGCGATGACTCAATCACGATCTATACCGACTTTCTCGATTACGATATGGCGGGCAAATTGGCCTACTACTTTAATGGTGGAAAAATCGTTGATAATGAGAATGTATTAATCAGCGATAAAGGCTACTATGATACCCGCACAAAATTTGCCTCTTTTAAGGACAATGCCGAACTAACCACGCCACAAGCGGTCATTACCGGAGATACGCTGCAGTATGACCTCAATGCTGACATCGCCTATTTCAAAGGTCCTACCAAAATCGCCAAAAAGGATGGCACTATTTTAAACGCTTACAAGGGAAAATATATCACCAGAATTGAAAAATCTGAAATTGAGAAAGGAGTCATTGAAAGCGGTGATCAGGAGCTCGAGGGTGATGTTTTAGACTTTGATGACCTGAAAAAATTCTATACTTCCACGGGTAATGTTAAACTGACCAGTGAAAAAGACAGGGTAATTATATTAGGTGATTTTGGTAAATACTGGGCCCAGGACAGCATTATTAAGATTTACGGGAATGCCGTGATGAAAAAAGCATTTAATAATGACACTTTATATTTGTCCGCCGATACCCTGGTTTCAATAGACCATCCTGATCCGGCCAAGAAAAGACTATTGGCTTATAACAATGTTAAAATGTACCACAACGAAATGCAGGGAAAAGCGGACTCTCTCGCCTATCACCAGGCAGATTCCATCATTTATTTCTATGATGATCCCATTATCTGGAATGACGGAAGTCAAATTGTGGCTGACTCTATTAACATGATCATAAAAAACGATCAGATCGACAGGATGAACCTGACCCAAAATTCCTTTGTTATTTCGCTTGACTCTTTATTAATCCGCCACAATCAAATCAAGGGCCGGGATATGATTGCTTACTTTCGTGAAAATGAAATTAACAAAGTCGACGTTTTTGGAAATGCCGAGAGTATCTATTTTGTGGCCGAAAACGATTCCATTCTGTTTGGTATGAATAAAATTCTTTGCAGCGATATGAGCATCCTGTTCAAGAATGGCGAGGTCAACAGTATCAATACCTATGTAAATCCCGATGCCACCTTGTTTCCACCCCATGAAATGAAGGAGCCTGATACCCGGTTGAAAGGCTATCGCTGGCGAGAAGATGAGAAGCCCACCAAAGAGGAAGTCATTAATGGCCCAAGTAATGTTGAGACCGAAACTGACCAAAAACCGACCGCCCAGAAAAGTATTATTATTCGCAAGGAATAATAATAATTCAAGAATTTCTTGATTAATCGCAAGAAAATGACTAAATTCCTTTACATACAACCCAGAAAAAGCCGTTAACGAATACCTTTTTAAAAAATTTTGTTAATGTAAGTTAAATTGCTCATCTCTTAACAACTTTTTTATAAATAAAGCGTATTTTTGAAGAGCTAATCAAGTTAACAGATAATTTGAGTGAAATTTACAAAATTCATAGTACTGTACATCCTGCTATTGTGGCTGGTGCCTGAGATAAACCAGGCGCAAAGCATAGAAATAGTGAAAGCTGATAAAGAAGCAGTAAGTACTATTGGCTCAAAAATCAATTCCAACTTCAAAATCCGAAACCGTTCTGATAAACCTATCCTTCTTAAAGTTAAAAGGATTGATAAACAAATTGGCTCCGGGCAAACAAATTACTTCTGCTGGGGTGAAGAGTGCTACGATGAAACGGTAGATGTTATGCCCAGATCTATCATATTGGAACCCGGACAAACCACCAGTAAATTCAACAGCGTATTATTAGCCGGGATAACGGAGGCCCAGAGTTCCGTAAAATATGTGTTTTATGATAGAAATAACCCGACCGACGCGGTTGAGTTTGAAGTCCTCTATAAGGTACTGGAAAAAAAGCCCCAAAGTTTATTGCTGAAAAATAAAAATATAAAAATCAGCAATGTTTACCCAAATCCCGTAAGTAGTTTTGCAGCCATTGACTACAACATCTTAAATGATGATAAAGATATCAAAATAGTCCTCCACAATGTCCTGGGTGGAAAAGTAGGTGAATACGAACTCTCTGCTTTGGATGAGTCGCTGGTCATTAGCACCGAAGAATTAAACCCGGGAGTTTATTTCTATTCTGTGTACATCGACAACGACAATGCCATCACCAAAAAATTTATCATCAAACGATAGGCAACTTTTCCATTGTTTACAGCATTAGTCTCTACGTAACAATTTGGAACTAAAATCTTCCGGATTAGTTTATTTTCAATGAGTACTTTATATTTGCACCCGCATGTTGAAATCGAAGAAATATATTTATTTTATCTTAGTCTTATTAGTACTTCTATCCGCTTGTTCAAAATTTAGGAAAATTGAAAAAAGCGATGATTTGGAGGAAAAATATAAGGCTGCCATAGAATACTTTGATGAGGAGGACTACTACCGCTCAAGTGTATTGCTTGAACAGATACTGCCATTGCTAAGAGGCGACAAGAGGGCTGAAAAAGCACAATATTATTATGCCTACGCCCATTTCCATCAAAAATTATACATACAAGGTGCCTATTATTTCAAATTGTTTTACCAAACCTACTCCCGAAGTGAATTTGCCGAGGAATGTATGTATATGCATGCTTATTCTCTATACCTGGACTCACCGGTCTACAATCTGGATCAATCCAGTACGCACGAGGCTGTCGAGGCTATGCAGAATTTCTTGAATAAATTCCCACAAACCGAATATAAGGAGAAGGGCAATGATATCATTAACAAATTGAGAGAAAAGCTGGAAGATAAAGCCTACTTCAATGCTAAAGAGTATTACAAGTTACGGGATTATGACCCAAGGAATCTCAAAGCAGCGATTATTGCTTTTGACAATTTTGAAAGAGACTTTCCCGATTCCAGGCGAAACGAAGAAATTACGTACCTCAAAATAGACGCAAAATTTAAACTGGCTCAGCAAAGTGTACCCAGCAAACAAAAGGAAAGATATCAGGAAACCGTTAAACTCTATGAATCTTTTATTGATTTTTATCCGGAAAGCGTATATTTGAAGAAGGCTGAGAATATTTATAAGACAAGCATTGACAAACTAAATAAGAGAGCCAAGACTAGTAATCTATAAATAACTATTAATTATGTCGATACAAGCATCAATTATAACAAGAGATTTGGCTGAAATTTCAGAGCCCACCGGCAATATTTATCAGTCGGTATCAATAATTTCCAAGAGAGCAAGGCAAATCTCTTCCAAGATGAAAGAGGAATTAAACAGCAAGTTAGCCGAATTTGCCAGCACCGTGGATAACCTGGAGGAAATTTTTGAAAACCGGGAACAAATTGAAATTTCCAAGTTTTATGAGAGAATGCCTAAACCTACAAACGTAGCTACGGAGGAATTTCTACAGGGAGAGGTTATGTTTCGCGAAGCAGACGAAGACGCCAAATAAAAAATCCGGACATGCTCCGCAATAAAAAAATTATTTTAGGAGTATGTGGCAGCATAGCTGCTTATAAGGCAACTATGCTAACCAGACTGCTCATTAAAAATGGTGCTGAGGTAAAAGTTATCCTGACGGCTGCTGCCAGCGAGTTTATTACCCCCCTTACTTTAGCCACACTGTCTAAAAATCCGGTATTGATTGATTTCAAGAAGGATAATACCGGCGAATGGAACAATCACGTTAAGCTTGGCTTGTGGGCTGACGCCATGGTAATTGCACCAGCCAGTGCCAATACTATTGCCAAAATGTCCCATGGAATATGCGACAACCTGCTAATGGCCACTTACCTCTCGGCCAGATGCCCGGTATTTCTGGCACCGGCCATGGATTTGGATATGTACCAACATCCTGCCACCATCAATAATCTGCAAAACCTGAAGGATTTTGGCAATCATTTGATCGATGCGGAATATGGTGAGTTAGCCAGCGGTTTAATTGGCAATGGCCGTATGGCGGAACCCGAACACATCGTCCATCATCTTGAAAATCATTTTTCATCCAATGGCCTGTTTAAAGGGAAAAAAATACTAATTACTGCAGGCCCTACTCATGAAAAAATAGATCCGGTACGATTTATTGGAAATCATTCATCCGGAAAAATGGGTTACGCACTGGCCAATGGCATGGCCGATAAAGGCGCTGAGGTAATATTGGTTAGCGGCCCTACCAGCCTGACGGTTAACCATCCCAATATCAACCTCGTTAACGTAAATTCAGCCGAAGAAATGTATGATCAGTGCATGCAGCACTATGGTCAGGTAGATGTAGCTGTTCTGGCTGCGGCCGTGGCGGACTACACACCCAAGGATAAGTCCGAGCAAAAAATCAAAAAACAAACTAACGGTTTAAACATTGCCCTGGTCAAGACCCAGGATATAGCCCTTGAGCTTGGAAAAATCAAAAATCCCAACCAAATCAACGTCGGGTTCGCGCTGGAAACCCAGCAGGAAATGGAAAACGCTCAAAAAAAATTGGCTTCAAAAAACTTCGACTTAATTATTCTGAACTCCTTAAGGGATGAAGGAGCCGGATTTGCGCACGATACGAATAAAATAACTATCATTGACAAAAATAATTCCTGGAATTTCGAGTTAAAAAGTAAGCAAGAGGTGGCGGAAGACATTATTGCTGCCATTAGCGCCAAGCTTGTATGAAAAAAGTTTTATCCTTCCTAATAGCACTGCTTTTCGCGATTGGTGCCAGGGCCCAAGAATTGAATGCCAACGTAGTGGTCAATCTCGGCCCCCAGGTGCAAACAACGGAAAGAACAGTTTTCACGGACATGGAAAACGCATTCACGCAATTCCTGAATAATAGAAAATGGACCAATGATAATTTCAATGTAGAGGAAAGAATTGATTGTAACCTGATTATCAGTATTGAAAAAATGAATTCGGTAAGCAGCTTTGAAGCGGCAGTACAAATTCAATCTGCAAGGCCAATCTACAATAGCAACTACCAATCAATTCTGCTAAACATAGCCCAGAATTACGCCGATAATAACTGGGATTTTGACTATGTTACCTCTCAACCTCTGGAGTTCAACGAGAACAGCCTCCAAAATAACATTACAGCCATGCTCGCCTATTATGCCTATGTCATCATTGGCATCGACTTTGATTCATTCAGCCGATTAGGCGGTACGAAGTATTTTGAAAAGGCACGAAACATTGCCAACAATGCGGACCAGCAATTCGGGGGAAATGGCTGGAAACAATTTGTATCTCCTCCCAGAAATCGTTATTGGCTGGTAGAAAATTTCAACAACCCCCAACTACAAAGCGCTCGTGAAGCGATTTATGACTACCACAGATTAGGTTTAGACACCTTTGACAAGTCTCCGGATGAAAGCAGAAAAACCATACTGGAGGCCTTAAAAAAAATTCAAACCGCCTATCGCGCAAACCCCAATGCCTATATCGTGATACTCTTCTTATTTGCCAAGGGAGATGAGCTCATTAACATTTTTTCTCAGGGTGACCTGGGGACAAGAAGGGAGGCCTACGATATACTGGTACAACTTCAACCTACAAAAACCGCAGAATTCCAAAAGATTTTAAGCAACTAATCTCCTTAATTATTCCTATTTTTAAAGCCAAGTATAGGACAAGATATAATTAATGCTTCAAAACCTGTTGATTAAAAACTACGCCCTGATAAAGGAACTGAGGATCGATCCCTCGGAAAGGTTTAATATTATTACTGGTGAAACAGGGGCCGGAAAGTCAATTATGCTTGGTGCCGTTGGGCTATTATTGGGAAAAAGAGCCGATACCAAGGCACTGTTAAATGAGGCGGAAAAGTGTATTATTGAAGCTTCATTTCATATAAAAGGGCACAACCTGGAAGAATTCTTCCAGCAAGCCGACCTCGATTATGAACCCGTAACCATCATCAGAAGAGAAATTACCCCGTCGGGCAAATCGCGTGCATTTGTAAATGACACGCCCACAACGCTGGACGTATTAAAAAAAGTAAGTGAATATCTGGTGGATATACACTCCCAGCATGATAATATATTATTGGGCGAAAATAAATTTCAATTGGATCTGGTAGACGACTTTGCTCAAAATACGAAAGTAAAGGAGGATTATTTGACCATTTATCATGCTTACATCAAGGCTAATAACAATTACCGGCATCTGTTGGACACAGCTCAGGGAATTTCAAAAGAAGAAGATTACATGAAATTCCAACTGGATGAGTTGGAAAAAGCAGACCTGCAGGTAGATGAACAGACAGCGCTGGAAGAAGAGTTGAAAACCCTGGAAAACGCCGAGGAAATAAAAAGCAAACTGCATCAATGTCTGTTGATCCTGGACCAGGAAGAAATGGCTGTAAATGGACATATACAAACGGTGGCATCATTGCTTGGCCAACTCACAGGAATTTCCAGCCAATATGAAACTTTCAGGGAACGAATCGACAACTGTCTTATCGAGCTAAAGGATCTCACCGTTGATTTGGAAAGGGCGCAGGATTCCGTTGAATTTAATCCGGAAAGAATTCAGGAAGTTCAGGAACGTATAAGTTTGATTTACAGGCTACAACAAAAACATGGGGCAAACAGTATTGCCGACTTGCTGGACATCTATGAGGAGCTGAGCCAAAAAGTAAATCAGGCAGAGAATATGGAGGAGGAGTTGTTAAAAGCAAAAAAACTAAAGGAAAGCCTTTATGAGGAGTTACTGATAAAGGGCAAAAATCTGTCAGAATCAAGAACAGGTTGTTTTAAAGGTATTGAGAATACCACCATCGAATTATTGAAGAACCTGGGAATGGAGGACGCTACCCTGAAAATATCTTCTCGTCAGGTAGAACCCAACATTTCCGGAATTGATGAAATCGATATACTATTTAGCGCTAATAAAGGCATCAGCCCGCAGCCGCTCAAAAAAGTGGCTTCCGGTGGTGAATTTTCAAGGCTATTATTTTGCATCAAGTATTTATTAGCGCAAAAAACCGCACTCCCTACTATGATATTTGACGAAATTGACGCCGGTATTTCAGGAGAAATTGCTATTAAAATGGCCAATATGATGAAAGAGATGGCCGAAAAACATCAGGTCATAGCCATCAGCCATTTGCCGCAATTCGCCGCCAAGGGCGATGCACACTATTTTGTTTTTAAAGATAACAGCGAATCAAAAGCCGTCAGCAAAATCAAAAAGCTCACCCAGGAAGAACGCATATTGGAAATTGCCAAAATGATCGGCGGCGAAAAACCCACAGCCACGGCTTTTGAGAATGCCCGTGAATTAATGACGGTCAACTGATATATTCGAATTAATTTTTATTTTTGAACCTTTAAAATCCCTATTTAAATTTAAATCTATGGCATATAATTTATTACAAGGTAAAAAAGGAATCATATTCGGCGCCCTGGATGAAAAGTCCATCGCTTGGAAAGTGGCACTGAAGGCCAAAGAAGAGGGCGCTACTTTTGTACTTAGCAATGCACCGATAGCAATGAGGATGGGAGCCATTAATCAACTGGCGGAAACCTGTGAGGCTGAAGTGATACCTGCCGATGCTACCTCCCTGGAAGATTTGGAGAACCTGTTTTCCAAATCTATGGAAGTCCTGGGCGGGAAGTTGGATTTTGTGCTACATTCCATCGGCATGAGTCCCAATGTACGAAAGAAAAAATCATATGGAGACCTTAATTACGATTGGTTCCTTAAAACCCTGGACATCTCAGGCCTTTCGTTTCATAAAGTCATGCAGACCGCAGAAAAATTAGATGCCATAAATGAGTGGGGTTCAATACTGGCGTTAACCTATATAGCGGCTCAAAGGACATTCCCTGATTATTCAGATATGGCTCAAGCCAAGTCTGTGCTGGAATCTATTGCCAGAAGCTACGGCTATAGATTTGCCAAATCAAAAAAAGTACGGGTAAATACCATCTCTCAATCTCCTACCATGACCACGGCAGGTACCGGTGTTGGTGGATTTGATGCGTTTTTTGATTACGCCCACAAAATGTCGCCACTGGGCAACGCCCCGGCTGAAGACTGTGCCAACTATGTCATTACTATGTTTTCAGACTTAACCAGGATGGTAACTATGCAAAACCTTATGCACGATGGAGGATTCTCTTCCTCCGGTATCACCGAGGATATTATTGCCGATCTGAAAAAATCATAAACTTATCAACTAGAGGTTGAAATGGAGCGGAGACACTAAAACGGTCGCTTTTCATTTCAACCTTGTTCCCTACCTACTGCCAAAATGCTGTCATTTCCGAATGCCAAAATAAACCTGGGGCTCAATATCATTGAAAAAAGAAAGGACGGATTTCACAACCTGGAATCGTGCTTTTACCCGGTGCCCTGGCACGATGTACTGGAAATCGTTCCCAGCCAAAAACTTTCTTTTCAAATCACCGGACTGGAAATACCCGGAGATCCAATGGAAAATTTATGCCTGAAGGCCTATCGGTTATTGGCTGAAGATTTTGATTTGAGGCCTGTCAGTATTCATTTGCATAAGATCATACCCATGGGAGCAGGCCTGGGAGGCGGTTCATCCGACGCTGCAGCTACTCTAAAACTGATGAATCAATTATTTACGCTGGATCTAGATGAGAAGACACTGGCCAATTATGCTTCTGAAATTGGTAGTGATTGCGCGTTCTTCATCAAAAACGCAGCCACGTTGGCCCACGGAAAGGGCGACCGGTTTCGTAAGATTGCCATTAATCTGGCGGGGAAATACCTGGTACTGGTTTATCCGAATGTCCACGTTAACACCGCGGTCGCGTACAGCGGTATTATCCCGAAAAAGCCTTCCCGGGGCATTGCAACAATTATTGAAAACGAGCCGTTTTCCAGTTGGAAAGATCAGCTAACCAATGATTTTGAACATGGCATTTTCAAGCAATACCCTGTGCTTGCACATATCAAGGCAACATTATATCAGCTTGGCGCAACCTATGCCAGCATGAGCGGTTCGGGGTCAACTTTGCTTGGTTTGTTTGAGCAAATGCCGAAAATGCCTCAGGAATTTGACAATTATTTAGTTTGGAAAGGACAGCTCCCCTGAGCATATCAGGCAGGTGGTTTTAGCCGTCGTTGTAACCTGTAACGCTGAATGAAGGGATGGGTGATCACCGCCAATAAAATAATTAAGGTTCCCAAATAGAATCCCTCGGACATTCTTTCCTTATCCTTAAAGATTATTACCGCCAGTATTATTCCATAAACGGGTTCTAAATTAATGGTGAGGTTAATACTAAAAACGGTTAATCTTTTCATCAACTCGACGGAGATGGAAAACGGGTAAACTGTGCAAATCGAAGCCAGTATCAGCAGGTACAAGTAATCCATGTTACTGCCAACAAGATTTACGGTATAATCGTCCGGTCCCCAGAAGGCATAAGCAGGCAAAAACACCGCGGTTCCCAAAAAGGCTCCGACCATCTCATAAAAGGTAATCGTATAGTGATCGTGTTTCACAGCAAACCTACTGTTGATAACTAAAAACAAGGCGGCAAGAAATGCCGAAAAGACCGCAAAGATCAATCCCAGCAGGTGATTAAATTCAAATTTAAATATGATGTATAACCCAAGGATTATGATCAGGCCTAACAATACTTCAAATAACCTGACCCTTCTCCGACCTATCAAAGGTTCAAGAACACTGGTCCATAGTGTTGCTGTAGCCATTCCGGCAAGACAAACCGATACAGTAGCTACCTTGGTGGAGGCAAAGAAAAATATCCAATGCAGGCCAATGATCACACCGGTTCCCAGAATTTTGAAAATTTCCTTTTTACCAATTACAAAATCCCGCTTCTTGACGGCCATAAAAACACCAAGAATGATGAAGGCAAACAAGGTTCTGTACAACACCAGTTCCAGGGCACCAATTTCAATAAGCTTCCCCAGAATAGCAGTGAAACCCCAGATAAAAACAATAAAATGAAGTAATAAATAATCCTGTAGCCGCCCTTTTATCATCTGGGAACCGTTTTGTAAAGAACAAAACCTACCAAAGAAAAAATGATATTAGGTAGCCAGACCACAAAAATCGGATTTAAGCTGCTGGTTTCGGCGATGCTTTTGGTTAAAATAAATACGATAATGAAGACAAAGGCTATCAGGAATCCCAGGGCAATTTGAAACCCTGTCCCGCCTCTGGTTTTTCTGGCAGAAACTATCAGGCCGATAAAAGTCAGGATAATAACCGTGAATGGAGACATGTACCTTACATATTTTTCGATTTGGTATACAGGAACCTCCATGGAGCCTCTGGAGCGCAACTCCAGGATGTAGTCATTTAATTCGTCAATGGTCAGTGCCTCCCAACGGCGATAATTGTTTTCAAAATCTTTGGGATGTATTCTTAGCAAAGTATCCAGCTCCGCCCCCTCCGACAAGGTTTCTCCTAAGCTATCAAATTGCCTCAATTTCCAATTCTTAATTAGCCATTTGCCCTTTTCAGGTTGCCATTGCACGTAGTCGGCGGTAAGCTTTTCAACCAGTCTTGTACCATCTACCTTTTCCATGGTAAACCTATTGCCACGGCTAACCCTGTTATTGTAGCTTTGCATGTAAAGAAAGGTCTCATTTCCTTCCTGTATATGAATGTTTCTCTCTGAATAGTTAAATGGCTTTTTTGTATACTGTACCTCAAAGGCTACCCGCTCTTTGTTGGAATCGGGGATCACCCATCCATTCAGGTAGAAGCTAAGAGAGGCGATAATAATTGAGCCGAACAGATAGGGTCTCATCATTCTTACAAATGATACACCACTGCTCAAAATCGCAATTATCTCCGAATGGCCTGCCATTTTGGAGGTTACAAATACGGTGGCAATAAAAACAGTAATAGGTGTAATTAAATTAGCAAAAAAAGGCGCCACCACTTTATAGTAATTGAGTATCTGCCACGCGGTCAGGTTGTGTTTTATGAAATCGTCATTTTTCTCAGTAAAATCAATCACCAGGATTACGGCCACCAATATGACGACTACAAAAAAGTAAGCGCTTAAAAATCTCTTTAATATGTACTTGTCAATTAGTTTTAGCATTAACTAAGATTTATTTGCAAAGGTACAATTACTATAGTCTACCGGATACTTTTTTCACCATGGCGGCCTTCCATGAGGCAAATTTTCCACCGATAATTTGCCTTCTTGCTTCCTTAACCAGCCAAAGATAAAAGCTTAGATTATGAATACTAGCAATTTGTGCTCCAAGAATTTCCTTACTGATAATTAAATGTCGCAAATAAGCTTTTGAGTAAGATTGGCTTACATATCCGCCTAAATTTTCATCGATAGGACTCAGGTCCTCCTGCCATTTTTTATTTTTAATATTAATGATCCCTTCACTGGTAAACAACATGCCGTTCCTGGCATTTCGGGTGGGCATAACACAATCAAACATATCAATACCCAGTGCAATAGACTCCAATATATTGGCCGGTGTGCCAACTCCCATAAGATAACGGGGTTTGTTCTTTGGCAAAATCTGACAGACCTCATCGGTCATCTTATACATCATTTCGGCTGGTTCACCCACTGCCAGGCCCCCTATGGCATTACCCGGCCTTTCAAAGGAAGCCACTACCTCTGCCGACTCTTTTCTTAAGTCAGTATAGGTACTCCCCTGAACAATGGGAAACAGGGCCTGACTGTATTCGTAAAGCGCTGGGGTTTGATCAAAACGATCACAACACCTTTTTAGCCATCTGTGTGTCATATCCAAAGAATCCCTGGCATATTGGTACTCGCAGGGATAAGGAGTGCACTCGTCAAAAGCCATGATGATATCCCCTCCAATCACACGCTGAATATCCATTACGTTCTCCGGGGTAAACAAGTGTTTGGAACCGTCGATATGGGATCTAAAATGGACGCCCTCCTCCTTGATCTTTCTGGTAGCTGAAAGGGAATAAACCTGATAACCTCCGCTATCGGTTAAAACAGGACCCTGCCAACCATTAAATCGCTGCAACCCTCCTGCTGCCCTGATAATATCCAGTCCGGGTCTTAAATAAAGATGATACGTGTTCCCCAATATAATCTGGGCCCCAATATCATCCTTTAACTCTCGTTGGTGCACCGCCTTTACAGAACCCGCTGTTCCCACCGGCATGAATATCGGCGTTTCAATTTCTCCGTGATCTGTTTTAATAAGACCGGCCCGGGCATTGCTCTGTGCATCGGCATCCAATATCTTAAATTCCATGCAAGAAATTTGAATTAAATGCACAAAAATATAGCTTATATCCAACTTTTCTTGGGAAAATTCGATATATATTTGTCTTTTAATTGTAGGGGTCTCAAATGTCCCAATGGATAATCAAAACAAAAATGAATTTGGCTTAATGCGTAATGCACGCCGCTCGTCGTCCGAAAGGTGGATAAACTCCGGTTTCAACGCCTGTCTGCTAAGGTTGGCAAACGCTACAAAATTGAGCCAGATAAATTATGGCGAATAGCTTTGACATAACATTTTTTGAAACAGGCTCCCGTGTCAATCTCAATGAAGATTAAGTAGATTATATGGTGTTTAAGGCAGTATTCTATATATTTATAGGGAGTACTATTGTGCAATTCCTATTTTGGTTATTTAGATTTTCCAGGTTAGTGTTTCTAAAACAAAAAGGTCCGCAGGAGCCCGACCAGAAAGAACCTGTTTCCGTGGTAATTTGTGCGCGAAATGAACTGGAAAACCTGAAAGTGCTTTTACCGAAACTATATGACCAGGAATACGAAGATTATGAAATTATCGTGGTAAATGATCGTTCCGGCGATGGAACCTATGATTTCTTAAGGGAAGAAGAACCTAAAAACAGCCGTCTGGAGGTAGTAAACATTGAAAGTACGCCAGATCACATTCAGGAAAAAAAATATGCCCTGATATTGGGAATCAAAAAGGCAAAAAATGATATTGTCCTGTTGACAGATGCCGATTGCTACCCAAACAGCAGCCATTGGATACGAGCCATGGCCAATGGTTTTAAAGCGAACATCAATATCGTTTTGGGGTTTTCCCAATATGAAAGAAAGAAGGGCTTGCTTAACAAATTGATAAGATTTGAAACCCTGTACACAGCCATTCAATACATCTCAGCAGCCTTGGGAAGATCAGCCTACATGGGCGTGGGAAGAAACCTTGCTTATAGAAAATCCTTTTTCCTTGAGAAAAATGGATTTTCGGGTTTTGAAAAGGTGATAGGAGGAGATGACGATCTTTTTGTAAACAAAAACAGCAATAAAAATAATACTAAAGTTGCCATTGGCGCAGATGCATTGGTAATTTCATACCCTAAAACCAAATGGCGTGATTTTTATCGCCAAAAAAAGCGACACCTGTCAGTAGGTAAGTTATATAAAGGTCGAAATAAAACCGGTTTGGGAATTTTATCGTTATCTCATATATTATTCTGGTTCTCTTTTATTACCTTAGCAGTAATGAGTAGAGAACCAATTTGGTTAGTGTTGGGGTTATTAATCAGAACATTCTTCTTATTAGTAACCTTTGTCCCTGCCTCAAAAAAATTAGGAGATCGAGTAAATTTTTGGAATTTAATAATACTGGATGTCGTTTACATGGTTTATTACTTTTTTACAGGTATTCCTGTATTGTTTTCAAAAAAAGTTAAATGGAGCTAAATAACAAACAATTTTCGAAGAAGGCGCTTGAGGATTTTCATCTCATCGATGAAGCGACCGTCAAGAATGACGAAAGCGCTTACGCGGAATTGATGAAAAGATATAGAAAGCCCGTTTATCATATGATTTTGAAAATGGTAAGAAATGTAGATGATGCGGAGGATCTTACCATCGAAGCATTTGCCAAAGCATTTAAAAATCTACATAAATTTAAAAAAGACTATACATTCAGTACCTGGCTATTTAGAATTGCCACCAACAATTCTATTGACTTTATCCGTAAGAAAAAGCTGGAAACCTTAAGCCTCGATACCTCATTTAAGGATGATAATGGTGATTCGGTGACCATTGATGTCAAAGACAGTAACCTGGACCCACAGGAAGAAGCCATAAAATCTCAGAAAATAGCCCTGATCAGAATGTTTGTCACCAAGCTACCGCCTAAGTATCAAAAGCTGGTTCGGTTAAGATATTTTCAGGAGTATAGCTATGATGAAATAGCCAAAGAATTAGACGCTCCCCTGGGTACAGTGAAGGCGCAACTCCATCGTGCCAGAGAGCTTATGTATGACCTGGTCAAAGGCAAAGAACAACATATTTAATTCTTGCCATACTTTCATAAATCCACGAATTTAGCCGCTACAGGTAGCTTAAAATCTTCCATACCAATAGATTCATGAATTCGGCAGCCCTCATTTACAGGTATTTCCCCCATTTAACACCCCGCCAAAAACAACAATTCGAGGAACTCCAATCTATGTACCGGGAATGGAATCAAAAGATCAATGTAATATCAAGAAAAGACATTGAGCACCTGTATCTCAAGCATTGCCTGCATTCCCTGGGCATAGCTAAAGTATGTACCTTTTTACCAGGACAGCAAATATTGGACGTAGGCACCGGCGGCGGTTTTCCGGGGATCCCGCTGGCAATACTATTTCCGGATACCCAATTTACGCTGGTTGACTCGATCGGAAAAAAGATTAAAGTGGTCAATGCTGTCATCAGACAGCTGGATTTACGAAATGTAAACGCCATACACCAAAGAGCCGAGCAGGTTGCCGGTAGGTTTCACTTTATCGTAAGCAGGGCTGTTACCCGTATTAAACCCTTTTACCATTGGGTAGAGAAAAAAGTAATTGGAGGAATGGATCAAAACGGGTTTTCGCATGGTATTCTGTACTTAAAGGGCGGCGACCTTGCAGAAGAGATGGAAGAATTTAACAGAGCCTATCAGTTTTTTCCATTATCTCAATATTTCGACGAAGATTTTTTCGATACCAAAGTAGTCGTCCATATAGCCATCCCCTGAAATTCTTAGACAGCCCACCCTTTTAACACTCCCAAAATGAATGTTTTTTTCCCAAAACGAGACGTTCACGGAAATAAAATCGCTTAAAATACTCATTTTTCGCTGTTTGTGGCCGCTTAGACACGTTGGCATGCCATTTGGATCTTTGTTGGTAAATCTGTAATTAATAAAATTTAAAACAATGTTTTTAATTGTAACATTAATAATCGCAGGATTATTCACGTCAGCTTTGTTATACCGATGGTTATTTGGTAAGGAGCAGTAAAATAAATTTTTAACCTAACCCCCTTGAACAGAAAAAGATATTTTAGTTAATCATAGTGGTGTATGTTAGTGGTAAATGAATGCTGCCTCGCGGCGACAATTTTTTGCGAGGCACTTCATTTTTCCCCCAATCAGCAAGAAAAATACTTCTCATCATAACGTGTTATATTTTAGTTATCATTAATTTTAGCGTTAACAATTAATCACCGCTGCATTGGAAGCAAATCCCAGGGAACCGGATGTAATCAAAGCCATATGTTATTTGTATAAAGAAGACGATTCAAAAAACAAATGCATGCTAAGCAACGATTCCCTTACCATCATCTATCGTTCAAGAAGTTACCAATTTGACTTATCGTATATTAAGCAAATAACCTTTGAGTCAAGAAAATTGATGTTTCCGCTTATCCTGGGAGGTACCTCCTCGGCATTTATACTAATATCCATATTAAATAATTTGTTCAACCCCTGGCTAAGTCTTTCCTTACTTCTGTTAAGTTTGGCAGTGGCTTATTTTGGCTGGATGGGTACAAATGTTTTAACCATCAAAGAATCAGGGCATAACAATGACTTCATGTTAAAACATATAAGTATTAATATGAGATCTTTCATCGGTTATGTCAATAAAATGATCAGGTTTAAAAAGGGGCTGCTCCCACCGCAGGAAATGCTGGTATACCACATCAGTATTAAAACCGACTGGGAAAAGGCACTATTGGAACAAACGTATAAACATGAAAGCCTGGCCAAAGAGGGATTCATTCATGCATCTGATTATCATCAACTATTATCCACGGCAGAGCGATATTATAGCGACGAGGTGCCGCTTGTCCTGCTGGCCATTGATCCCGAAAAATTAAAGTCCCCCATCAAATATGAGCTGGCCACCAGCAGAGACAGTTTATTCCCTCATATCTTCGGACCTGTCAACCTGGAGGCGGTGGTACAGGCGTTGCCTTTTGAAAAAAACAGTTCCGGGAAATTTTTCTTTCCAAAGCTGGATATCAAACAAAATAATTAAATTAGTAGGTAAACTAATCATTTTTTGATGGCGATTGACGGTGACTCCTACGTGAAGAAGATATTTGACCCCATACTACCCGGGTCAAAAGATTGGCCGGTGGTACAATTGAGCAAGGATCGAAAACAATTTATAGAATCAGTTATCAACGAATCTATTAAGGTAATTACTGCCACCCACGCTGATTCCGGAAGTTTGAAGGAAGAAATTGAACAAACCAGATTCAAGGAGACATTGAGGGTAAAACAAAACCCGTGGAATGTGGATCCCGATGACGATCCTGCCTTTTGGTCGGGAATCAAGGCACGGCTTTTAAAAACTTCCAACAGTGACATTGAATCGCACGCAGATAGTATCAACACTATTCTGCAAGAAATTGTCGCGCGATATGCTAACGAAATTCGTGGAAACTTCAGGCCTTCACGATATAAACTGACACGAACAATTGTCAAGTTTGGTTTTAAAAGGCTGCTGAACGCTTCCCGGGTTAAAGGTTTCGCTTCTATCTGGAGCAATAAAGTGACCCTTCAGGACAAAATTCAAATTACCGGTGAATTTGAGCAATTAAGAACCCTTGCAAAAAAAGGCACTGTAATTTTGGTACCTACACATTTCAGCAACCTGGACTCCATCTTAATCGGCTGGGTTATCCATGTTCTGGGATTACCACCGTTTATTTATGGAGCCGGCTTAAACTTATTTAACATTGGCCTTTTCGCCTATTTCATGAATAGCCTGGGAGCATATAAGGTAGACAGGAGAAAAAAGAATTTCATTTACCTGGAGACCCTGAAGACCTATTCAAAAATGGCCACCATTAAGGGATGCCACAGTCTTTTCTTTCCAGGTGGAACGCGATCAAGATCAGGAAAGATCGAGAAGAAACTGAAATTGGGCCTGCTGGGAAGCGCTATGGAAGCTCAGCGCCATAGCCTGCAACACGGTGGCAACGAAGAAACTAACAAGGTGTTTGTCGTTCCGGTGGTCATTAACTATCATTTTGTATTGGAAGCTCCCGCCCTTATCAATGATTACCTGCAATCGAAAGGTCAGGAAAGATATTATGTTGAAAATGATTCTTTTTCCAACTCTTATAAAATCCTTATGTTTCTTTTCAAGTTCTTCACCAAAGGATCGGATATTTCAGTATCCATCGGCAAAGGACTGGACTTGTTAGGTAATCATGTCGATGCAGATGGTAACAGCATCGACAAAAAAGGAAGGTTTATAAATGTAGCTGACTATTTCACCAGCCAGGGAAACATAACAGCTGATTTACAGAGGGAACGGGAATATACACGGATGCTGGGGGAGGTTATCATAAAAGAGTTTCACCGCAATAATCACGTTTTTTCCAGTCACCTGGTAGCCTTTACCGCCTTTGAAATATTAAAGAAAAGATACAGTCATCTTGACCTGTACGATCTGTTGAGAGTTTCAAAAGAAGACAGTACCATTGGTTATGAAGAATTCCGGAATTCCTTTAAGGTCGCCTTACAACACATTTATCAACTCAGCAATGAACAAAAGGTAGGTATTGCTTCACACCTGCGGGGTGACTTAAATGAAGTAATTGACCACGGTTTACACAATATGGGCATGTATCATTCAAAAAGACCACTTTTGAAAAACAAACAAGGTGACTTAATTTCAAATGACCTGAACACATTATTCTATTATCATAATCGACTAAGCGGGTATGGACTCGAAAATGTTATCTGAAAAACCAGTCGGCGTAGTTGGAGCTGGTAGCTTTGGTACGGCAATCGCAAATATCCTGGCTGAAAAAAGCAAGGTATTGCTATATGCCAGAAATGAAAGTGTGGTAGATCATATAGAAAAAAAGGGGGTAAGTAGCGGTCAGCTACTGCATGAAAACGTAAGTGGCAGCAACGAATTAGAGGAAATTGCCAGCAAATGCGACATTATTTTTCCGATTGTTCCATCCTCAAATTTCAGATCCTTAATAAAGGATTTTTCAGAATACCTTCATCCATACCACATCCTTATTCATGGTACCAAGGGGTTGGATGTTTCCATTCAGGATGAAACACAAGATAGCACAAAACTCAACCGCAACCAGGTGAGGACAATGAGTGAAATTATCCAGGATGAAAGTCTGGTAGTGAGGGTCGGATGTCTGGCCGGTCCAAACCTGGCGCGCGAGTTGGCCGACAAGCAACCTGCCGCCACAGTCGTTGCCAGTCATTTTGATGAGGTTATCCAGGCCGGGATAAAGTTATTGAGAAATGACCGTTTTCAGGTTTATGGCAGCCAGGATCTGATAGGTGTTGAGTTGTGCGGGGTATTAAAAAATATTATTGCCATCGCTTCCGGTGCTTTAAGTGGTATGGGATACGGAGAAAACGCCAGGGCCCTTTTAATAAGCCGCGGTATGGTAGAAATGATTTACCTGGGGCGGGCATTAGGCGGTAATACCGAGGCATTTATCGGATTAGCCGGCGTTGGAGACCTGGTTGCCACATGTTCCAGTACGCTTAGTAGAAATTTTACCGTAGGCTATCGCCTTGCCCAAGGTGAAAACCTTCAACAAATAACAGACTCTATGGACGAGACAGCAGAAGGAATTAACACAATAAGAATCGCCAAAAAATTAACTAACTTCTATAAAGTCAGAGCGCCAATACTGGAAATGCTCCACAAAGTATTATTTGAAAACTTCACCGTAGAGGAAGCCCTGCAATTCCTAATGAAGTATCCCTTGAATGTGGACATTGATTTCCTTTAGCATCATTCGCGGCAACAAAAAACTAGACTGGTATTTTATCGGATTCGCAATACTCCTTAATCGCATCTTTTATTTTCGTGAAGGTCAATCGCAAAAGCTCGGGATTCTCCTCCAACAACGTTACCCGGAAGCCCTGTAGCTCAGAGTGAAATGAAGATAAAGGGACTACGCAGACGCCTGTGGTGGCTAGCAAGTAATACACAAACCGTTTATCTAAAGGTGTAGTGTCATCAATCCACGTATCGAGCAGGGATTGTATTTCATTATTATCCGTCTTCAAAAACTGACCTTTTCTCAGCGCCCCCTCTTTAAAGACCATGGTATTATAAAATGCTCCCTGGGTTGCCACAAACCTTATCTGAGGCACATCTTCAAGAATGCTGGATATTAATTTACTTCTTTCACCAATAGCTTGATTTTTGCTAGCAACATATTCTTCATACTTCGGATCACCGAGGATGCGAGGCAACGCCTTTTGCGGCAGCGTGGTAGCACAGACTTCCACCATTTTAGCGTCCTCCATTGCCCGGCAAAAATCGTTAAATTCCGGATGTAAAGACCGGTTGTAAAACTCCATCCAGCCACACCTGGCACCTGGCCAGGGTAACTCCTTTGATATTCCCTTGAGCGCAATCCCCGGCAAATCACCGATTACCTCGGCCAATCTGAGTGTGGTGGCACCATTGTAGATAATGTTAGCGTAAATTTCATCGCTAATCAACAAAAGGTCAAATTCGCGTGCAATAGCGACAATCTTTTTCAAATACTCCGGGGGATACACCATTCCGGTCGGATTGTCGGGATTGATGATTAATATGCCCACAATATTTGGGTTATACCGCACCTTGTTGTAGAGATCGTTTAAATCGGGATACCAGTTGTTGTCAGGATCCAAACTATAGGTTAAGGGTTCGCTGTCGGCATGCGCCGCTTCTGTGGAGGAATGGGTAGAATAAGTAGGTGATGGACCTATCACCCTGGATGATGGGGGTAAATACCGATATAGCTTGGATATGGCATCGCCCAAACCATTAAAAAAAAGGATATCGTCAGCGGAGACCTGCACCCCGTTCAATAAATTATTTTGCCTGGCTACAAAAGCCCGCGCCTCGGGATCACCTTGTGAATGGCAATAGCCATAGGTTTCATTTTCCTTCACCAGGTCACCAATAATTTCTTTGATCCAATCCGGTACCCGGGCATGCTTTTGAATGGGATCTCCAATATTTTCCCAATAAATGGGCTGACCACATTTTTCAACTAGTTCCGCTTTTTTGACTATGTGTCGGATTTCGTATTCAAGCTTCCTAGCTCCTTCATATAAAAGTTTCTTTCTCATCAATCCAGAAATTAAAATACGAAGTTATTAATAAGCGCTGTAAAAAAAAACAATGCGCTATTCCTAGCGCATTATTTGGATGAATATAAAGAAAAGCAAGGATTAAGTCTTCTTTGCTACTTCTTTTATAAGAAGTGGTTACCTTAAACGGAAACCTCTACTGTCACACTTTTAACTGTTTTGATAATTCTACTTGCTACTTTATAAGGGTCGGCATTAGAAGCAGGTCTTCTGTCTTCCAACCATCCTTTCCATCCGTTTGTAACAGTAGCTACCGGAATTCGAATAGAAGCACCTCTGTCTGAAACGCCAAAGCTGAATTTATCAATCGATTGGGTCTCGTGCAAACCGGTTAATCTTTCATGATTATCGGCCCCATATACCTCAATGTGTTCCTGAATCACGTCGCCGAATGCCTGGCAAATGGTATTATAAACCTCTTCGCTTCCAGCTGTTCTCAAAACTGAATTCGAGAAGTTCGCATGTTTTCCGGAACCATTCCAATCGCCTTTAACAGGTTTGCAATGCCAGTTGACAATCACACCATATTTCTCGGCGGTTCTTTCTAATAAATATCTGGCAATCCAGGTATGATCACCTGCCTCCTGGGCCCCTTTGGCAAAGGTCTGAAATTCCCATTGACCGGCCATTACCTCTGCATTGATTCCTTCAACATTAATACCTGCTTCGAGACATAGATCCAAATGCTCTTCTACAATCTCCCGGCCAAATGCGTTAGCCGCGCCCACAGAGCAATAGTACTGACCCTGGGGAGCAGGATAGCCTGTAGCCGGAAAACCAAGAGGTTTGTCAGTTTCAGGATCCCATAAAGTATATTCTTGTTCAAATCCGAACCAAAAATCATCATCGTCATCGTCAATGGTAGCACGGCCATTTGATTCATGAGGAGTTTCATCAGGGTTTAACACTTCCGTCATTACCAAATAGGCATTTTTTCTATCAGGATCCGGAAATAATGCTACCGGCTTTAACAGACAATCAGAAGAATTTCCTTCTGCCTGTTGTGTGGAGCTACCGTCAAATGACCACATCGGGCAATCGGCCAGGTTACCGCCGAAATCATCGACAATTTTAGTTTTACTTCTTAAATTCTGAGTCGGTTTGTATCCGTCTAACCAAATGTACTCTAACTTTACTTTAGCCATACTTTTCTTATTTTAAAATTAATTATTCACTAACAACGTTTCTAGTCTGTTTTTTTCATTTCGTCAACAAAAGGCCATTATTTTAAATTTTTGCAAAAATATTCACTTGTTTGCACCTAATCTTTGCGATATTATAAATTCTCGGCATTTTTATTAACCAAACAATTTTAAATATACATATTTTTCAGGTTTTTTGACAAAAATTTGAACCAAATTTATGGTTTATAACAAATTTTCAGATGTGAGAGGGATTTTATAACCCCTCTCCCTGAACCTAACTATTATGAGGTCGTGATAATTTCGAGATGATATCTCAAATAGTCAGACAACTTTAAAATTCTAGAATGAAAAAACTGCCCCGAATAAAAACGATGCCAGACTCTTGGTTGGCTCTAAATCGGCATCGGGGAATGTACCATCTTCAGAAGCAGCATCCAGTCTTAGCTCGGGGATTAATGTTAAATGATCGCCAACACTTATTTGCCCCGTTAAAGTAACATCCAGTATGCTGGCATCTCCGTTTGCATCATAAGCACCAATGGCCCCTGCTCCTTCTTCAAATTCAGAGAAGTATTCTACTCTCGTACCGATTGCAAATACGTCAGAGGTAGTGATTTGCAGGTAACCTGCGACGCCGTAAAAACCGGCATTGTCACCGGAAACATCTTCGATACTGGTACCATTATAAATTTCGCCCGGATCGGTTGTATTATATGTGGCATTCAAGCCTACATATACAGCCTCGGAAACATTCCATCCTGTGGTAATATCAAACTGGAGCGTATTTCCTGCCGAAGTGTCGTCGGTTACCGGCCCCAAATCTTCATCTAAGTTACCGTCCTGATCTCCATAAAGTACGTTAAAATAGATACTTCCATTATCGTTTTCATATCCCAGCTGTGCACCAATAGAATAAGTGCTTGTTGGATTAAATTCTGTAAAATCAGTAGGATTCAATACCCCCAGCATCAGGCTCATGTTATCAGATAAAGAGATATCCGCCTTGACGCCGGTATGGGAGAATGGTCCGTAAGAAAACATGTAAGAAGTAGAATAATTGAAGTTATCTACCGGAGAAATCACCTCGTAACCCAAGAATGTATTGAAATTACCCAGGGTTAGCGTTACTTTATCACTTACATTCCAATAACCATATAACTGATTAACAATACTGGCCGATGCGCTTGAGTTAAATACCGCGTCAGATCCTCTTGGACCAAATACCAGGTCAGCTACAAAACCAACATTATCCCACTCTTTTGAAGCGATTAAGTTGACCATACCCAGCGCAAAACCAGATTTATTGGCAAATGATGAACCGGGAGTAATAAAATCGCCATCTCCGTCTACATTTTTGGAGGTTAAATTTGTCTTGAAATAAGTATCTACGGATCCTGAAATATCTATAGGAAATTTACTTTCTTCCTCTTCTTCCTGTGCTTGAACATTATAAGTAATGATCAATAATGAAAGGCTCAATATTAGTAAAAGTATTTTTTTCATTTTTAATTCGGTTATGAGTACAAATTATTTTAGGTAATAGGTTTGACCACCATTGGTCTCAGACCTGCTGACCCGGAGGAATAGCAACTCCCCCGGCCAGGTCTTTTTAATGGGTTTAGTGTTGTTGATTTGTTATTCGTTGTACACGATTGTGTAACCTCTGATACCGTGTTCGTGGCTATCCAGACCTTCCTCTTCGTGCTCTCTCGAAACTCTGATACCTATAGTCTTATCTAAAAGGAAGAATATAATCAGCGCTGCGCCAAATGCTGCACCTCCACATATCAACACACCGTACAGCTGTGGCAGGAAGCTTACACCTTCACCAAATATGCCGGTTGCAAGGGTTCCCCAAATACCGCAAGTCAGGTGCACTGAAACGGCGCCTACGCAATCATCCAATTTAAATTTATCCAGTGTAATCGCTGATAATACTACCAATACGCCGGCTATAAGACCTATGAATATTGACTCTCCATAAGTAAAAACATCAGCTCCGGCGGTAATTCCAACCAAACCGGCCAGAATGCCATTCAGCACCATGCCAAGGTCGAGTCTTTTGAAAACAACCCAGCCCGTAATATAACCGCCCATAGCACCGGCACATGCCCCAAGACTAGTGTTAACCAGCACCAAGGATGTCAATGCAGGATCTCCCGACAATACGGAACCACCGTTAAATCCAAACCAGCCTAACCAAAGCAGAAATACGCCGATCACTGCCAAAGGCACGCTTGATCCCGGTTTATCAATTACTTTTCCGTCCACATATTTACCAACTCTTGGTCCCAATACGATAATCCCGGCCAGGGCACCCCAGCCACCTACAGAGTGTACCAAAGTAGATCCGGCAAAATCAACAAAGCCCATAGCGTCCAAAGCACCATAACCCCATTTCCAGCCACCTATTACAGGATAAACTATCCCAACAAATAGCACTGTGAAAATCAGGTAAGCGTTAATTTTGATTCTTTCCGCTACTGCACCGGAAACGATAGTAGCAGCGGTGGCGGCAAACATACCCTGGAAAAGGAATTCAGTCCATCTCGTATAAGCCGAATCAGCATAACCAGCCTCAATGCCATTATCCCTCGGTACAATGCCAAACCCATCAAAGGCAAACCAAAAACCAGGTTCTGCGTCCGGGTACATCAAACTGAATCCCACAAAAGTGTAGGTCAGCAAACCAATGACGGGTGTTAATGTGTTTTTAAATAAAATATTGACTGTATTTTTGGCTTGGGTGAATCCGGCCTCAACGCCGGCAAAACCCAGATGCATAATAAATACCAGTGCAGTAGCCAACATCATCCATACATTATTGGCTGTAAACAATGCCTCAGCTCCAACCGAGGCAGCATCCATAGCTGCTTGTGCCGGATCTTGCACCAAAGCCTCGACACCCGATTCAACCATAGAAAATGTTTCAGTAAGCATTTTTTTCATAATAAAAGAGTTTAATTAAGCAGTTAACAAAATAAGATTTTGCATTAGCAGAAGAACAAATAAAACAGAGAAAAAAATCGTAAACAAAAAATATTGGGTCATTTTTTAACCTTAAAAATCATTTTTTACGTTTTTTACAATTTTTTAGGGTGTTTTTAAAGCCTAAAAACAGATTTTTTGTGTTAAAAAAAGAAATTATGGATAAAATTTTAACGAATCGTTAAAAAAATCGATAAAAATTTCAAAAAATTACTGAGATCGCAATTTTTCGCATTTCAAACGTAAATTATAGGAATTGTACAATTTGGATTAATGGCAGGTTCTTAACAAATGCCCATTTATTATTACAACTTTGCAATAATTCAACTGCTTTCTTGCGAAAAAAGCAAAAACGTTCCTTAATGGGGGGGATAAGAACGGCAATTACCGTTTTGGCAACCGTTCAAAATCAGGTGTTCAAAGCCGAAGTCGTTTAATTTCCCGGTCGAGATCTTTTTGTTTGAGGGTATCCCGTTTATCGTGTAACTTCTTACCCTTGGCAAGGGCAATTTCCAGTTTAGCTAATCCGCGGTCATTGATAAACAGGCGGGTAGGTACTATGGTAAGGCCTTTTTCTTCTTTTGTCTTCTTTAATTTTTGTAATTCTTTTTTATTTAGCAATAGCTTGCGCATCCTGGTGGCGTCGTGATTATAATGTGTACCTAATTCATAGGGGGATATACGCATTTGCCTGACCCACAATTCATGGTTTTGAAATGTACAAAAGGCATCTTGCAGGTTTACCTTACCTTCTCTTATAGATTTTATTTCCGTACCGGTCAAAACAATCCCGGCTATAAACTGATCCAAAAATTCATATTCATAGCGGGCGCTTTTATTTTTTATATTAATAGTGTTGGAAAATTTGTTTTTTTTCTCAGCCATAATTCATTTCTATACGCCAAATTTCATCCTGGGTTCAGGGCTCACCTGTAAAGAACAAAACTCTTCATCGATATATTTAAAATGCGCGGCCATAGCAATCATGGCTGCATTGTCGGTGCAATATTCAAATTTTGGAAAATACACCTGCCAATTATAGGTCGGAACAAAATTTTGCAAAGCAGCTCTCAACCCAGAATTGGCAGAAACCCCGCCGGCAATAGCAATATTACTGATTTTATAATGCTTCGCAGCTTTTATTAATTTATCTATTAACATATTTATTAAAGAATGCTGAATACTGGCACAAATGTCATGAAGGTTATCCTGAATAAAATTTGCTTCACGTTTTGTCTGATCTCTTAAAAAATACAATATCGCTGTTTTAATTCCACTAAAAGAATAATCAAAGCCAGGCATTTCTGATGAGGGAAAGGAAAAGGATAAAGGATTTCCCTCACGTGCATATTTATCTATCAAAGGTCCTCCGGGATAGGTAAGCCCCAAAAGCTTTGCGGATTTGTCAAAGGCCTCACCTACCGCGTCGTCCCGGGTTTGTCCAATTATCTTCATCTTTAAATAATCTTCCACCAAAACCAACTGTGTATGGCCCCCGCTCACCGTCAAACACAAAAAAGGAAAGGCTGGCTTAGGGTCTTCAATAAAATGCGCCAGAATGTGCGCCTGCATATGATTTACAGCGATTAGTGGCTTTTTTAGAGACAAAGCCAGCGCCTTGGCAAATGAAGTTCCTACCAATAATGCCCCCAAAAGTCCAGGCCCTTGTGTAAATGCTATCGCACTGAGCTCAGATTTACGTATATTTGCTTCAGATAAGGCTTGATGAACTACGGGGACTACATTTTGCTGGTGAGCACGAGACGCCAATTCCGGCACTACCCCCCCATAATTTTCATGCACTGTTTGGGTGGCAATTACGTTACTTATTAAAACCCCATCCCGGATGACAGCTGCTGAGGTTTCATCACAGGATGACTCAAGGGCTAATATGGTTATACTCATACACCTGGTCAATGAATTTTAAAAATATAGCGCAAGTTATTAAAAAACCGATAGTTAAAATAACTAGCCGGATCTTGTTTGCTATAATTTCACTTTTCGTTGCCACTGTTGTAATCATTCAAATCCCATACGTACAAACCAAGATTGTCCATAAAACCTCCAGATATCTTTCCGAAAAAACGGGTTTCAAGTCCATGATATCCTATGTAAATATCCGGTGGTTTGATACAATTCTGTTGGAAGGTGTGGAGATACTGGATACACAGGATAGTCTCATGATTGGGGTGGAGGAGATTACCGTTGATTTTAATTTGAATTCCCTCCTATTCAGCGATGCCATTAATCTGGATGAAGTTAATTTACAGCGAGCCAAGGTACAGTTAATCAGAAATTCCCCCGATGGCTATCTAAACATCAACTTGTTTATTGCCAACTTAAATAAACTCGGCAGTAGCGAAAAAGGTAAGGGTGGCGGCAAAGCCAAGCCTTTTTTAGTGGATAATATTCAGCTGGAAAATAGCCAGTTCAGTCTTATCGAACCAAAAAAAGACTCAATTCAACAGGGATTCGATTTCCGCCATTTTGTGTTAAATAATATAAATGCGGGCATCGGTCAATTTAAGATTGTCGCCGACACCATTGAAATGGATGTCCGTGGATTGACAACCGTTGAACCGGTTAACAACTTTGTCATTAAAGACCTTTCCACCTTCTTTAGGATTTGCAATAGCTCCATGACCTTCGACCGGCTCAATCTCATTACCGAAAACAGTCAAATCAAAGAATCAATCATCTTTAATTACGAAAGCATTAAGCATCTCAATGATTTTAATAATAACGTCAGAATTAATGCTCACCTGACCGGATCAACTATTTTTTCAAAGGAACTGGCCGTTTTTGCGCCTTATATGAATCGGTTTGAAGAGTTTTACAAAATTTCGGGTAAGTTCAACGGCTTGATCAGTAGCCTTAGCATAAGGGATCTGGAACTATCATTTGGTGACGATAGCAAAATCGACGGTAATCTGAATATCGATGGTTTACCGGATTTTCAGGAATCTTTTATTGATCTTAATCTTAAAAATTCCAGGATCACTTCCAAAGACTTATTCCCCTACGTCAAAGGCAATGCCTTCCAGCAAATCACCAGGCTTGGAGATGTTGAGTTTAATGGTCAGTTTCTAGGTTTTCCTTATGACTTCGTTGCCAATGGCACATTCCAAACGCAGTTTGGCAGGTTTGATTCTGACATTAACCTCAAGACTGACGAAGCCGCACAGTCTTCGGTTTACAGCGGAGGACTTAAAACCTATAATTTTGACTTTGGTAGATTGATCGGTTATTCTGATATCGTGCAAAGGATCAGCCTCAACGGTAATATCAAAGGATCCGGCCTGACATTGGAAAAGGCCGACTTCGAACTGAATGCCGACATCAGCAAGCTGGGATTTAAATATTACGACTATAAAAGCATCACCACTGACGCAAGGTTAACCAAGGAACTATTCAACGGATCACTCGGCATTAACGATCCAAATCTGAAATTTTCAGGGGATGTATCTGTGGATTTCAGAAATAATAAAAACCTGTTCAAGGTTAATGCCCGGCTAGACACTTTATTCGCAAGTGCTATCGGACTGGCAAATAAAGAGTCATTTATCAGCACTACCCTGGATCTCGATATGCAGGGCAACACCATTGATGAGCTAATGGGAGAAGCCAGTTTCAGCAACACGTCCCTTATTTATGATAACAAGTCACTGGATCTTGACACCTTGCACGTCTTTTCATCAAAGACTGATCGATTCAGAAAATTCAGTCTCGATTCAAAAGAATTCAGCGTAAACGCCGACGGGGAATTTACTTTCACCAAAATATATCGCGATATCTCCGATTTATACTATGAATATAAGCTCAACTTTAAAAACAATCAAAAGGAGTTATCGGACTATTATAAAAGAAAGCGAAATAAAAAACCTGAAAAGTATACCTTTAATTACGAAATCATTTTAAAAGATATAAACCCGTATTTCAAGCTCATTAATCAGGATGGTTATGTAGCACAGAATAGTAAAATTGAGGGGAAATTTACCCATGGTTATACCTCGATTTTATCTACCTATGCGCAAATGGATACTATCAGGTACAAACAAAGCTTGTTTCTCAATAATAACTTTGATCTATCAGCCTCCAAGATAGCAGACAGTACCAATGTATTGGCCATGGCTTATTTGTTTTCTGATAAACAGGTTTATCAGGATTTTGTCACTACCGATAACATAATGATGGAGGCGGTCTGGGACAAGGATAAAATAGACTTTTCCAGTTCATTCAGCCAAACAGAAAACAACAATCATTTTGAGCTAAATGGATTGCTGGCCTTTTTAGAAGAAAGCATTGAAATTAAACTGGCCCCTTCAAGCTCCAGGGCTATCGATAAAATCTGGCATATACAGGACAATAACAAGATTACCTTCCACAACAATGAGGTGATAATAGATAGCTTAAAAATTAAGAGTGAGGATCAATATTTATTGCTGGACGGCGTGGTGTCCGACAGCCTTGTCAAAAAGTTAAAATTAGTCGTCCACAATTTCAAAATTGAAAACATCAATCCGCTTTTAAGGAAAGAATTGTATGGTACTATCGATGGTTTTGTTGAATTTCAGCGTCTTTTTGCCAGCCCAAAAATCAATAGCCAGCTGCAGGTATCGACTTTCAAAATCAATAATTTTTTGGTGGGTAATCTATACGGATTGGCCGCCTGGGAAAACAATCTTGACCGGGCAAGGCTGGATTTTGAAATAGAGCGGCTGGGTAAAAAAATAGTAGATTTAAGAGGGTACCTGACCCCCGGCCATGAAACGCAGCAGCTAGATTTGTCTGCAAACTTTGATCAGGCTGAGCTCGGGGTCATAGAGCCCTTCCTCGATGAGTATATTACAGAAATTCGAGGCCTTGGATCCGGCGAGTTTGATATCACCGGTACATTGGATTACCCAATGCTGCGAGGAGATGGATTCCTTTCAGATGGTCAGGTCAAAATTAATTACCTAAATACAAAATATTCCTTTGACGGAGATATATTTCTGGATGACAATGAAATAGGTGTTAGAAATTTGAAATTGACAGATGACAATGGCAGTATGTCAACCTTCAGCGGCGGATTATTTCATGATGGCTTCAAAAATTTTATTGTGGATTTTGAGGGTGACCTTGACGCATTCAAGGTGCTAAATACCAACGCCAAACACAATAGTCTGTATTACGGAACGGCAATAGTGACAGGAGATATTGAAATTCTGGGTTCTTTTAGTAATCTGAATATTTATGCCGATGCCACTACCAATCGCGGCACCAAGTTTTTCATACCGGTCAATGCCACAGATGAAGTAGAACAACTTGATTTTATCCGTTTTACGAAAAAGAAAGACAGCATACTTTTGGGTAACCCGGATGACGAGATCGAAAGCGTCAATATACAGCGGCTGAATCTCGATTTCGATTTAGACATCACGCCGGACGCTTACAGTGAAATAATCTTTGATATCAAATCGGGAGATATCATTCGGGGCCGAAGCAATGGAAAATTAAAGCTTCAGATCGATCCCAAAGGGGAATTCAATATGTTTGGAAACCTGGAAATTGAAGAAGGGGCCTATAACTTTACCTTAAAAAATATCATCAACAAAGAATTTGTGATCGCTCCCAAAAGTAAGATCAGTTGGTTTGGCGATCCATACGGGGGTGTTATGGATATCAGGGCCAGCTATGCGCAGCAGGCGGCACTTTCGCCGCTTTTTGATACTACGGAGGTCCGCCAAAATCCGGATTTAAGAAGAAAATATCCTGCCAGCGTCGTGTTAGACCTGAAAGGGGATTTATTAAATCCGGGTATCAATTTTGACCTGGACTTTAGCGCTTATCCTTTTACACTTAACAACTCTGTTACCAGGTTAAAATCCAGACTAGGTAATGATGAGCAGGAACTTAGCCGGCAGGTGTTCAGCCTTATAATGCTACGCAAGTTTTCACCTAGAGGCACCTTCGATCTGGGAGGTGGCCAGTCGGTGAGCAGCAGTGTGAGCGAATTACTCTCAAACCAATTAAGCTATTGGATTACGCAGGTAGATGAAAACCTGGAAATCGATGTTGATTTGGGCAACCTGGACGAAGATGCTTTTAATACATTCCAGCTTCGTTTATCCTACTCTTTTCTCGATGGAAGGCTTAGGGTGACCAGGGATGGGGGCTTCACCGACGGGGACAGCAATGCAGGGGTAAATAGTATTGTCGGAGACTGGACCCTTGAATATTTGTTGACTCCCGACGGAAGGTTAAAAGCGAAAATGTATAATAAAAACAATTTTTATTCAGACAATACTGCTGATCAACGGTCCAGCACTACTGCCGGGTTCAGTATTCAGTATACTGAGAACTTTGATAAAATAAGAGAGATCTGGAAAAAAAACAGGGCAAGTAAGGATCAAACCGGTGCCGGGGTGAGCGAAGAAAGTGAGCCGCTTCCGAAAGATAGTGAACCACTTCCGGAAGAAAGTGTAGGAGGCGATATTTCAAAAAAAACCACCAATAGATCAGACAATAAATTACCATGAATGCAGGAGATCGGGTACGATTATTAAAGGGCAAGGAAGAAGGAATTATTTCAAAGATTGTCAACGACAAACTCATTGAAGTTGAAATAGAAGATGGTTTTAATATTCCGGTACTTAAGAAGGAAGTAGTTATCATTTCACAACAGGAAGCGTCTGCCTTTGGCGCAAAGCCCGAAACCAAGCCTACGCCCAAAATAACGCGTAAACCATCAGAGGATATCAAAGGTGTGTATCTGGCCTTAGTTCCTATTAATGACAAGCTACTTTCCCTGCATTTTATCAATAATACTGAACTTGTTATTTTATTTACTTTGTGCGTACCTGCCGGGGACACTTACGAGGGGTATTTTGGGGGAGAAGTAGCCAGCAAAAATTCTGTTAAAATCAGTAACCTTGACAAAACCAATTTTGAGCAATGGCCAACATTTATTTTGCAACTCCTCCGCTATCGCCAGGGAGTTTTCCATTTAAAAGAGCCTGTTCAAAAGAAAATAAAATTTAAGGCTGCCAGTTTATTCAAAAGTAAGAAATTAGTGCCGGTATTAATGCAGGAAGCATACCTGTACCAGGTAGATATGGCGCAAACTATTCAGCCTTTGCAGGCAAAAAAATTAGAGAACCGCTTACTTGAATCTCAAAAACATCCGCTTGGTGCCAAAGAAAATCGGCCATTGTCATCTCCGGTTGTAGATCTGCATATTGAAAAAATATCGAGGGATCATGAGTCGTTGTCCGGGTTAGAAATTCTACATGCACAAATGCAAAAAATTGACGAAACATTGAATGAGGCAATAATTTCAGGGCAGGAGGAAATAATCTATATCCATGGACAAGGCAGCGGCACCCTTAAAAGCGCATTGCACAAACGATTAAGGGAATTCCCTAACCTGATTTATTTTGATAACCATAATATGGCAAAATTTGGTAATGGAGCTACTCTTGTAAGAATTAAATAGAATTCGAACTATTTCCCAGTCCTGCGATACGTAAATTGCATAAAGTTAAGAAGGAATGTGTATTAAAAGAATTTTTAATTTTAGCTTGAAAGTATCGATATGAATTTTACTGAATTTATGGAAAGTTTTGCCGACGAAGTCGGCGGTCAATTTTCGGAATATGACAAAACCAAGTCGGTAATCATTGTTCCGGTTGATGAGTTCCGTTTCCAAACAGTGGTTGGAGAAATGAGGCACATAAACCATTATGACAAAACGGCGATTGAATATTCCTCTAAAGTGTGTCCTTTTCAGGCAGATATCGATTTGAAGTTGTTGTTGGAAGAAAACACCAAATTTTGTCATGCAAAATTTTCAATTGTCGACGGGTTTGTGAAAGTTGAAGCTTCAGCTTTTATTGATAATGCTACTGATGATCTTTTAAAAGAGATTATCATTGAAGTTGCCCAAATGGCGGATGAGTGGGAGTATAAGTTAACTGGTATGGACGTACATTAAGGGATTTGCACAAAAGCATTTATTGTTAATTTTTATAATTTTTATTGATGACTTGTAAGGTGGCCATTTTTTAAATAAAAGGCCTGTTACTTTACAAGTCATTGTTTTTAATACCCCTCCTATTTTTCGTTCTCTCCAATATTTATAAATTTGCAGCTGTTGCAAGCCGTCTTACCGCGCTGATGTTCAATCATTAGTGAGGAAAGTCCGGGCAACGCAGAGCACCGTACTTCCTAACAGGAAGGTTCTGACTTTATTGTTGGAAACAGATAGTGCCACAGAAAATATACCGCCATAATCATTGTTGTTATGGTAAGGGTGAAATGGTGGGGTAAGGGCCCACCGCGTTGATGGTGACATTAACGGCAGGGAAAACCTTACGGGTTGAAAGACCAAATAGGTCCGGCTTTTTCCGGCAATATTGTCGGGAAAAAGAGTTGCTCGCTCAAAACTGCCTTGGCAGTAAGCCGGATGGGTAGGTCGATTGATCCCGGTAGTGATGCCGGGACCAGATAAATGGTAAGAGCCTTTACCACTGGTAGAGGATACAAAACCCGGCTTACAGGCTTGCATTTTTTATAAACACGTGACATGGCAAAAATATTAATCATTGACGATGAAAAAACGATCAGGGACACTTTACGGGAAATCCTTGATTACGAAGAATACACCACAGAAGAAGCCAAAGATGGTGAGGAAGGACTGGCGCTTATAAAAAAGAATGAATATGATGTTGTATTGTGCGATATCAAAATGCCCAAAATGACCGGCCTTGAAGTATTGGAAAAGGCTATGGAACTTGGAAAAGACGCACAATTTATCATGATTTCAGCCCATGGCACCATCGAAACGGCAGTGGAAGCCACCAAGAAAGGCGCTTTCGATTTTATTCAGAAACCACCCGATCTAAATCGAATGCTGCTCACCATCCGCAATGCGCTGGACAAAACCAATCTGGTTACGGAAACAAAGGTGCTCAGAAAAAAGATTTCAAGAACCATTGACATAGTTGGTGAATCCGAAGCCATTACCCATGTAAAGGATACCATAGAAAAAGTTGCCCCCACAGACGCCAGGGTACTTGTTACCGGACCCAACGGCACTGGTAAGGAATTAGTAGCGCGTTGGCTACATGCTAAAAGTGGCAGATCCTCCGGCCCGTTTGTGGAAGTCAACTGTGCGGCTATCCCTTCGGAATTAATTGAAAGTGAGTTATTTGGTCATGAAAAAGGAGCTTTTACTTCAGCCATAAAGCAACGCATCGGAAAGTTTGAACAAGCCAATGGTGGCACGTTGTTTTTGGATGAAATTGGCGACATGAGCTTGTCGGCCCAGGCCAAGGTTTTAAGAGCGCTGCAGGAAAGCAAGATTACCAAAGTTGGTGGTGATAAGGAAAAAAAGGTGAATGTCAGGGTCATCGCCGCCACCAACAAGGATCTGAAAAAGGCTATCGGCGATAACAAATTCAGAGAAGACCTGTATCACCGTATAAGTGTCATCGTCATCAAAGTTCCCCCGCTAAAAGAACGAAAAGATGATATTCCTTTGCTGGTTGACAGGTTTTTGGAGGATATTGCCAATGAGTATGGTACTAAAAAGAAATCAATAGCTGAAAAGGCCATTAGCTGCTTGCAAACCTCCGACTGGAGTGGCAATATTCGCGAATTGAGAAATGTGGTGGAACGGCTCATTATCATGAGCGGGGAAGAAATAAAGGAAGAGGACGTCAAAAAATATGCTGATTTTGAGTAAGGTTTGACTTGGATCAGCTAGTTTTAATTTATTAAAAGATTACATCCCCTCATTTCGGTATTATCAAACCTGCCCAACACTTCAAAGGTATGATCTGTATTTTGCCTGCCTAAATCCTTGGTCTCGATAAAAGCGCAGGTAGCTACATTAGAAAGGTCAATAATATTAATGCCCCCGGAATGCCCCGCAGGTAATACCTGAAAGGGATCATTGATGTCTCTTATTTTTATTTCCATCCAGGGGGGCGTCTGAAATTTACCTTCTGCCAGCGCATAGGCCTGTGAATTAAGTTCAGTCATGCCATATTCCGAATGTATTGAATGGAGCTTAAAACCTTCTGAAAGTGTTTTATGTAATTGCGTTCGTATCATTTCTTTTCTTCTTCCCTTCATACCTCCGGTTTCCATCACAATCAGGTTATCATTGCCGGAATCAAACTGAAAGCCTTCAACTAAATCCAACAACGCATACGTAACGCCGATGAGCAAAACCTTTTTGGTGTTGACCGTCAGCTCATTTAATTTATCGACTAGTTGCTTATAATTAGAAAGATAAAACCCGGAATAAGCAGATAAAGAAATATCGATGAAATTATCTACCATATAAACAAGAGACGAGTTGCCTCTTTCCAGGTAAGATGGCAATAACGCCAGGATGTGGTAATGATCAATGGGTCCGTAAAATGATTCAAAGATACTCCTGGATACCTTTTTATAGTATTCCAGATCTTCAATATAATTTTTACTGGCAATTTGTCCGGTCGTACCGCTACTCATAAATATTCCCTGTTCCTGCCATTCTCCTGAGACAACCCGGTGTTGCTTGAAAAATTCTATGGGGAGAAATGGGATTTCATCGCAACTACTTACTGTTTCAGGTATTACGCCTAACTTTTGCAGATATTTGCTATAAACCGCATTGTTTTGACTCTGAAAATTAAATAATTCCATAGCCAATGCCTCAAATTCACATTCCTGAATAGAAAAAATACGGTCTTTAAAACTTTTTAAAAAATTCATTCGTTATATATCAAAGTCCAAATTTAGAAAGTAATTCTTTAATTACCTTTCTCAATTTTTTGATCTTTTCGTTATATTTAACATGAAAATATAATACGAAAGGGGCTTTATTCTTGTTTATTGTCCGGTAATATGATGAAACTTAATTTTAACTATTTCATTGCGTACTTGATTTTTCTGGGTTCCGTTGTGGCTTGCGATGAGCCCCCTGAATTACCAGTAGGCCCATCTATTAGTTTCAACAGCATTGCTTTTAGAGAAGGATCTAATAACCGGGATTCTTTAATTTTAAAAATTGATTTCGAAGATGGTGACGGGGATTTGGGACTGGATAGAAATGAAACAGATACCAAATTCAAGGAATTCTTTTTCATAACTGATACCGGCGAACGAATTCCTTTTTATGATGACAGGGTTATAAGGTTCGGAGCCCCCAATCAACCTCCTTATGATTTTGTGAATTGGATTTCCGATGTTGACTGGGATGGCGACGAAGAAGTTGATACTGTAAGAATAGAGTTCAATGAAAACTTTTATAATATTTTCGTCGATTTCTTTTACCGTTCTGACACCAATGGGGATGGCGATATCGATGATGACACCGATTACATCAAAATAGATTTTAATGAAATATTTGGGGGACAAGGCGGTTTTGGTCTGAATGGCCGGTTTTTCCCACTCAACACATCAGATAATGAAAGACCTCTAAGAGGAACCCTGACTTATAAAATGGTGAATGCTTTCAAGCTGAGCCCTATCTTCAGGGATAACATTTTGAAAATTGACGTGCAAATTCAGGACAGGGCATTAAACCGTAGCAATATCGTACAGACCAACGATTTTAACCTGCAACCTTAAACGCATACGCTCAGGTTCACCGATCCAAATGCTCCATTTGGAAAGCATCATTCAGCGCCATTCAATTCAAAAACAAGTCCGATATGAAGGGTCTTGATTATTTTGTTCGATTACAGGCCCGGCCAGGATCAATACAAAGGTGGAAAATTAGCAGGATCTGACTCAGACATCATGGCATATACCTTGTCAAAGATCTCCTCTGCGTTAGGCTTGGAAAAATAGTCTCCATCTGAAGAATAGGCGGGTCTGTGCGCTTTAGCAGAAATGGTAACAGGTTTCGAGTCAAGATAATAGTAAGCATCCTGTTTCTCCAAAACCTCCTGCATCATATAGGCCGAAGCACCTCCAGGAACGTCTTCATCCAGAAATACTACCCGGTTCGTTTTTTTGACAGACTCGACAATACTGCTGTGAATGTCAAAAGGAAGAAGGGTCTGCACATCGATCACTTCGCAGGAAATACCAAAATTATCTAGTTCTGCAGCTGCCTCCATGGTTATTCTGCACATGGAACCATAAGTAACCATGGTCACATCGCTGCCCTCCCTGATGATCTCAGGTATACCAAGTGGCACTGTAAATTCATTTAAATTTTCCGGAATTCGCTCCTTTAGTCTATAACCATTTAAACATTCGATAATCAGTGCGGCATCGTCAGACTGTAACATGGTATTGTAAAATCCTGCTGCCTTGGTCATATTTCTGGGTACCAGTAGATAAATACCTCTCAGGCTTCCCAATATCATACTGATTGGGGAACCGGAATGCCAGACACCTTCGAGGCGATGCCCCCTCGTTCTGATAATCAATGGTGCCTTTTGCCCACCCTTGGTGCGATATTGTAAAGTGGCAAGGTCATCGGAAAGAATCTGGATCGCATAAAGCAGGTAATCCAGGTACTGGATCTCCGTAATAGGTCGTAATCCTCTCAATGCAGCACCTATTCCCTGACCAATAATTGTACATTCTCTGATGCCGGTATCAGTAACCTTGAGCTCTCCATGTTTCTCCTGAAGACCTGCAAATCCCTGGTTTACATCTCCAATACGCCCTACGTCTTCGCCGATAGCAAACACCCTGGGATCTCTGGCCAAGGCTGCATCAAAGCATGCCTGCAATACCTCCCTGCCGTCAACAACCTCCGCCTGCTCATCAAATACCGGTTTAACCTCCTTAACAGCCAACGCTGAAAGCGCCGACTCGCTGTAGAGGTGAGAGCTATAGTCTTCATAATTATTTTCCAACGTCTGATTAAGCCATTGGATTAATGAAGCTTTAGCCGTACTATTTTCCGACCTGACAATACGAAGCGCTTTCTTTATTGCTTTGATCACATCCAGTTTTATCGGATTCAATGTACTTTCCAACTCCTTGGTAATATCATTCAACTCATCCTTAAAGTCCGATTGATCACACAGATGTTGTAAATGCTCGATTGCCTCCTCGAATACCTGAACGACGGAGGCCCGAAAAGCCTTCCACGCCTCATTTTTTGCCTTTTTTACAGCTTCTTTCGCTTGCAGTTCAATATCATCCAATTCTTCCGGCGTCGCAATTTCCTGTTCAATGATCCATTCCCGCATCTTTTTAATGCAGTCAAATTCCTCTTCCCAGGCGAGTCTTTCTTTTGTTTTGTATCGCTCGTGAGATCCGGAGGTGGAATGCCCCTGGGGTTGCGTCATTTCCCGGACATGGATTAACGCCGGTATATGTTTTTCTCTGCTTAATGTGGCTGCCTTTTGAAATACGGCACATAGTTCCGTGTAGTCCCAGCCTTTGGCAGTGAAGATTTCGATACCATCTTCCTTTTTGGTCCTTTGAAATCCCTCCAATGCAGTTGAAATCTCTCCTTTGGTGGTATGATATTCTTTGGGTACTGAAATTCCATATTCATCATCCCAGACAGCGACAATCATTGGAATTTGCAAAACACCGGCCGCATTAATTGCTTCAAAAAACATGCCTTCGGAGGTTGCCGCATTGCCAATGGTTCCAAAGGCCACCTCATTTCCATTGATAGAAAACTCATCAAAACCGGCAAGGTCAGGGTTTTGCCTATATAATTTCGAAGCGTAAGCCAAACCAACCAGCCGTGGCATTTGTGCGGCAGTGCAGGACACATCGGCACTGGAATTCTTTCGATCTGTCTGATTGTACCAATTACCTTCTTCATCAATTAATCTTGTGCTAAAATGACCATTCATAAGTCTACCAGCAGAAGATGGTTCATACCACACATCGGTATGGGCATATAGCTGGGCAAAGTATTCCTGCACGGATAAAGCGTCAATAGCCATCATAAAAGTCTGATCCCGGTAGTATCCGGAACGGAAATCTCCGTCTTTAAACGCCTTGGCCATCGCCACCTGAGCCACTTCTTTTCCCCCGCCAAAAATACCAAACTTAGCTTTACCCATAAACACCTCTTTTCTTCCCACAATACTTGCACTCCGACTTTCACAAACAACGCGATAATCGTCAAGAATTTCTGTGGTAGATAGATTGATGTCTTTGGCAGCTTTTGTTTGACCCACAATATTTGGATTTACGGTTAAAAAAAGATAGGTATTTTAAAAACCCGGGTAGTTCGCACTACTCACAAAAATAGCGAAAAATGGTGACGGTATCAAATCAATTTTCTGCATTAAAAAACGGTGAAATCCTAATAATTTTTGGGGTTTTCTTAGTAAATGAATGATTATATTTGCATTGAAAAAAAATTATAATAAAATCGTTGTCCGATATGAGCATTTATAAAATATTATTTTTTTGTACTATTCTTTGCTTTCAACTATCGGAATTAAATGCCCAGGCAAGGTTTGAATTCAGAGAAACCAGCTATAATTTTGGAGAGGTGCTGGAAGGAAGTGAAGCCACCCACGAATTCTACTTCAAAAATATTGGCAATGCACCGCTGATCATCCGGAATGTAAAAGCATCTTGTGGTTGTACCACCCCTTATTGGACAAAAGATCCTATACCACCAGGAAAATCGGGAAGTATTACCGCCACCTACAACAGTAAAAGCCGCCCTGGTAATTTCAACAAGTCTATTACCATCACCTCCAATGCCGAAGAGCCCAATAAGGTCCTGTATATTAAAGGACAGGTGATCAGGCACCCAAATGCTATTCAGAACCCTACTGCGGCGCAAATAGCATTAACGCCACTGATAAAAATCGAAAAACAGGTTTATGAGCTTGGAAACGTAGGTTTAGGACAAACTATTCCCGTTGTAGTTCCTATTAAAAATGAGGGGAAAAGCAGATTAACAATCTTAAACATTGCGGCTACCTGCAAGTGTGTCAGGCTGGCAGCTTCGGCGAAACGAATATTCCAGCCAGGTGAATCAGCCACGACAGAGATTTTGTTTTCACCAACATCTTTGGGAAGTATGGATCAGGAAGTTATCATCGAAAGTACCGATCTAAAACATCCTAAGACCTCGTTAACGATAAAAGCGGAAATAAGAGAAAACCTGGGTGATAACAGCATCATAAAGAATGATAAAGCGATTAAATTCTAATTCTGATCTGGCTTTATTAAAGTTTTCCAAACAGTCAACAAGGCTGGTAACCTAGATAAAATCTAAATTTTCCTTCGTCAAATCAGTCCGCTCCGATCCGGTATTTATGGTAGATTTGGGCTCAAACATCATGATATGGGTTTCTTCCACCGCCTTTGGCCTATGTTCTACCCCTTTAGGAACGATATAAAACTCTCCTTCATTTATTGTGACGGTTTTATCTCTGAACTCTAAAATCAATGTTCCTTTTATTACCAAAAACAGCTCATCTTCATTTTCATGGCTATGCCAAATAAAATCACCCTGAACTTTAGCAATTTTCACATATTGACCATTTAATTCTCCAATGATTCTGGGGTTCCAATGATCATTAAACTGGCTAAATTTATCCGTAATATTTACTTTATCTTCCATAATCAAGGTCGACGTCAGAATAAATTTCTTTCTTTTCATAATTCAGATAAATGAGGGTTTCGTCTCTGCCGATCTCAGGCACATCCCTTCCAATAATTTTGAAATTACCCACTACTGTTTTTATGAATAGCGGAATAATCCTATCCCAGTTTTCATCCAGCCAGGCCTGGAAATTACTATCTACAGTATTGGTCTTTTCCAAAAAATCCACCTCTTTTCCAAATACCTCCTCAAGCGCAAATGGGTCTGCTTTTGCACCGAAAAGCGAGTTGTTTGGTTTTTCAAGATCCTTAATCTCAGACTCTCTTTTGGACATGACTCTGAAAACATTTTCCTTACCAAATTCCGGTTCAAATTTCTTAAGGGCCAAAATATTAATCTCGCTGTTTGGGGTCATAGCCAACACCCTTCCCACTGAGGAAAGATCAATAACATAAAATATGTCATCTTTAAGAATGTTACCTTCAAACACTTTCAACCCCATTTTTCTGGCCTCAAACAAATTCTCCCGGCTGGTGTCTGCCAGTATGACCTCAAGCTCCTGATTTTTTAAATACAATGCTATTTTTCTGGCTACCTCGGTAGCTCCTATAAATAAAACACCTCGCCGCTGGACACGAATAACACCAAGCCATTTGGCAACCATCTTGGCAGAAGCTCCCTGCAGCACAACAGTACCAACAATGGTCATAAAAACCAGTGGTAACAACATATTGGCATCGCTGTATGTTTGTGCACTCATATTGGTCCCCTCTCTCAGTAATTCAATGGAAAAAAGCGAGGCAACGGCAGCGGCCACAATACCCTTGGGGCCAATCCAAGAAATGAACAGCTTTTCTTTAAAACTCAAATTGGATTTAATAGTACTAAAAAAGATGCTCAGCGGTCTGATGATCAAAACTAAAACCAAAAACAGCCAGATACTGTTAATCCCCAATCCGGTAATTTCCTCTAATTCAATCCTGGAAGACAATAACAGGAAGAGCACCGAGGTCAATATTATACTTACGTCCTCCTTAAAAGACAGTATATTTTTTAACTGCTCAATTTTAAGATTTGCCAAAATAATGCCCATTACGGTAACTGATAGCAATCCGGATTCTTTCATCAAAAAATCCGATACGGCAAAAACGGTAATAACAATGGCCAGCGTCACTACATTTCTCAAATATTCGGGTATCCGATTTTTTTTCAGGAGATAATATAGCAGGATTGCAGCGGTGGTTCCAATAAATATACCCATGGCAATGGTGAGAATAAACTCCTTCAGCGCATAAAAGGTATATTCATTTTGTGATTTGGCGGTAATCACAAATTCATAGGCCAGTACTGCAATCAAAGCTCCCAGAGGATCGATCAATATAGCTTCCCATTTGAGAATTGTATTAATCTTCTCCGTTGGCCGGACATTTCGCAGAATTGGGGTAATTACGGTAGGGCCGGAGACAATGATCAAAGCGCCGAAAAGAAATGAAATCTTAAAGCCCAGGCCAAATAAATAATAAGCCGCCAGGGTACCGCCTATCCAGGTTATCAAAACTCCGATGGTCAACACATTCCTGACCGTCCCTGCTACTTTTCTGATTTCTTTGAAGTTTAAGGTCAAACCACCTTCAAAAAGGATCACACCAACCGAAATGGAAACAAAGGCGAATAACAGCTCACCATTGAAAATATCATCACCACTTACCAATTTTTCCCCATTTGGGGTAAACAGGGTAGAAATTGGGCCCAGTAATAATCCAGTAAGAATGAGGGGCAATATGGCTGGTAACTTAATTTTCCAGGCCAGCCACTGCGCAAAGATTCCCAGCACTAATATTCCGGATAGTGATAACATATATTAAATGCTTTAAATACAAAAATGTCGAAAATTCCTCGAAATCTAAAAATTATTTGGTCATCGCGACACTGTTATAAGTTAGCAATTGACTTTTGAGTCCGCGGTTACCCATCATTTCAAAGAAGGATTCTAATCACATTCAGCTACAATTTTAGTGCCTGAATCGTCAACTCATTACTTCAAACTTAAGTCGCCTGAGTTAAGCGTTTTTAATTGGTGATTATCCAACATAAACCTGATAGCATTGATAATTGTCACCTCCTGGTATTCCGGCAAACTGTTCACTATGTCATTTACAGATAACGAATTTTCAGAAAGCAATGTGCTAATCTCACTCATAATTTCGGGCATTTTCACGGCTTCTGATTCAGATCGCTTTCGATTAAGGCAGCTATCACAAATCCCACAATTTTTGTCTGAAGTTTCATCAAAATACTCCAAAATATATTGTGACCGGCAGCGACGATCCTGATCAACATAGGCAATCATAGATTCAATCTTACGCTTGTCCAACTCCCTTTTTTCGGCTAGTTGTTTGGCGTTTATAGGGAGGCTTTCAGGTTTTAGCCTCGGGGTCAAAAAGGTAATCTGAGGTTCTTCTTTCAGTGGTTGATAGATTAATAACTCCATATCATGCAAAGCCTGTAACTGTTTTTTTACAGCTAAAACACCTACACCCAGGTAACCAGCCAGTTTTTTCTCCTGGATGGCACAAAAATCGGAAAATAGTTCTCCCCCATAAATCCTCAGTAACGCTTTGATCACATGATCATAGGCAGCGTTCGCTACCTGGAACTCATAAAGGTGTTGTTTGTTAGTTTTGAGATATAATTTTGATGGACTGTAAAAACCTTCATTTAGCTGAATTAACTCCTCACCTTCTAACTTTTTAATCGCATAATAAGCCTTCAACGGATCTAAATCATAGGTGGTGCAAAAATGGCTCAGGTCGAAATCATACGAAACCAAAAACCCACTTCCAATAGCTAATTTCAAATAATTCGCCAACCCCTGATATATCTCCCGTAAATAGGATAGCCCGGGCGAAGATTGTTCAAACCGCTGTCGCAGCGTTGTGATGTCAAAGGACTGATATATTACCACTGCATAAGACTTTTTGCCATCTCTTCCTGCCCTTCCTGCCTCCTGGTAGTAGGACTCAATATTTGCCGGTAATTCATAATGAATAACCAGGCGTACATCTGGTTTATCTATACCCATCCCGAAAGCATTGGTCGCTACAATCACCCTAAAGTCATTTTTGATCCATCTCTCCTGCTTCACAGCGCGTTGTTCGGCGGTTAGCCCTGCATGATAATAATCCGCCCGGATACCTTTATTGTTCAATAATCCGGCTACGGTTTTCGCGCGCTTGCGAGACATCACATAAACTATAGCGCTGCCATTAACATTTCGTAATATCTCCAGCAACTTCCTGTCTTTATCTTCTACTCTAAAAACAGAATAGGAAATGTTTTCTCTCTCAAAACTCTTTTTGAAAACAGCCGGGTTTTCGAGACGTAGTTTATCAGCTATATCGCTTTGAACCTTTAACGTAGCCGACGCCGTGAGCGCTAAAGTACTGACGCCCGGAAGCATCTCCTTAACATCGGCTATCTCGAGATAGGTCGGCCTAAAATCATAACCCCACTGGGATATGCAATGAGCTTCATCTACGGCAAGCAGACAAACAGTCATTTTTTTTAGCCTTTCTTTAAATAAGGTGGTTTTCAGCCGTTCCGGAGACACGTACAAAAATTTAACATTTCCATGAGCGCAGTTGTCGAGTGTAATATCGATTTCTTTATTGCTCATACCGGCATAAATGGCCTCTGCCCTGATACCTTTCCTTTTCAGGCTTTGAACCTGGTCGCGCATCAGAGCAATCAGGGGTGATACTACCAGGCATATGCCCTCCATCATCAGAGCCGGCACCTGAAAACACACAGACTTACCCCCACCAGTTGGCAACAAAGCCAAAACATCCCTTCCTGCCAACACTGCATTAATAATATCTTCCTGCAAAGGCCTGAAAGTATCATGTCTCCAGTAGGTTTTTAATATTTGATTTGCTGTCTTCAACTTCAGTTATTCACGATTTATGCAAAACGCCACCACTATTATAAAAATATCAAAATAAAATTCCTCAGGCTAAATTATTTATATCCCTTAAGTTCCTGTACCAACGCGCCACGATGGGGAATTGAATGAAAATCTATGCCATTTACACGACAGTAATCAGACAGGTCAGCAGCATATCGGTAAGTGTTAAGATTAGTTATAATCAATTTATTAAACTCAAAATGCGTTAAAATTTGATCAAAGTTACCAATGGACCGATTATTTATTATGAGGTAGTCTATCTTAATCTTTCTATCTTGGTGCAAGCTAAAATCCATCTTGTCATTTAGCAAAAGAAAAACACGGTTCTTCCACGATAAAAATTGGTAAGGGACGTTGTCTCCGGAATTAAGACCGTCCAACACAGTTATCGGTTTGGACAGGTCGCTGGTGCTTAACCCGTGAGCCAGGCGATAATTGGCAACTGGTGGATGTAGGTTGGGCAAAGTCATTCCTTTGTTCAATATAACTACAAAATTTTGCCGGTGCCCATTAATAAAGTCTATGGCACAAACGCGGTCAATGTCATAGAAGACCAGCAAGCTTTGCCCGTAGGTTTGCCTGTAATGGAGCAATGACTGGATGGTAATCAGCAAAAGGAAGAACGCACTTATTCTAAAATATCGGATTCTGAAAGTTTGAAAAAACAATATCAAAGTCAATATCCATGCATAAAATAAGACCAGTCCACAAAAAGTAAAATAAAGATCTTTGACACTACTTAAAGGCAAGGCTTCTATTCCTATCAACCCTTCATTCATTAAAAAAACCAACTTTTCCAAAACTACCGAAACAAAGGCAACCGAAACCCCGGCAAAGCCCAGCACCGATACAAAAATACCCAGGGAAACGATGGCGGTCGCCACTGGAATGACCACCATATTTGTCAACCAAAAATAAGTGGGAAATTGGTGGAAATAGTAAACAGAGATCGGAAAAGTCACTAATTGGGCAGCCAAAGATACTGCCGTAAGATCCCACAGCCAGCTTAAAATTCTATATTTAAAACTAAACCATTGCGCAATTTTAGGTTGTAAATAAACAATGCCTGTTACGGCAATAAACGACAATTGAAAACCCACGTGAAACAAAAAAAATGGATTGACCAACAAAAGCAGGAAGGCAGCCAGCGCAATGTTGTTATAAATGTTTGACTTCCTGCCCAAAACATCACTTAACAAAATGAATGTAAACATTACCACTGCCCTTAAGACAGAAGTCGACAATCCTGTCAATAGCGCATAAAACCACATACCGGCCAGGCAAATCACCAGGAACAACCATTTTCCTCTCTTGTGTTTCCTCAGAAATCCCAGCACTGTGGAAAACAGCAGATACACTATTCCTACATGAAGCCCCGAGACCGCTAAGACATGCATGGCTCCTACCCTGGCATAGGTGTCTTTCATATCGACACTTAGCGTTTCCTTTTCACCAATGAGCAGGGAAAGCACTATAGAACGCTCCCGATCGCTTTTGATAGCATGTTGAATGATATGGCTGACCTTTTTTCTAAGCTTATAAGCATAACCGATAAAGGTTTTATTTCCTGTCGATGCGTACTTAATCACTTCTCCCCGGTCAATAAAATGCTGATGGAAGATGTTTCGCCTGGCAAGGTGGTTTTTATAGTCAAAGGCTTTGGGATTGGACGTATTTTTAATTTTCCGCGGGGTACCTTTCACCAATAACCGATCCCCAAAGGTTATAGTGGATAATGAACTGTCAGTTTTTACATACAAGTAGGCGTTGGCACGAACGTCTCTCCAATTTTTTCTCGATTTTATGGCGTTAATAGCGACCGCGAATCTCAGGTAGTTTTTCCGGCGGACACCTTCTTCAACCACTTTGGCGGTGTACCATTTTACCTGCCCTTCATACCGGGTAAGATGTTTACAGTCATTGCGTTGGTCATTTTGATAGAATCTGAGCGCTCCCACATTAAAAATTATCATAAGGCCTGTGATTCCAAGAATAACATTGCCGATAGCAGGTTTCAATCTACCTGTGCACAAAAGTGTCAACGTAAGGAGGGCACTAAATATCAGAAAACATATCTCAAAAAAGGCATAGCCTCCCACATAATTTGATACCAGTATACCGAAAATTAAAAATGCCACATATCTGACATATGGATAGGGCATCCACATGAAGTTCTCTGTCATAAAGTTTAAAAAATAACCACCTGCAAAAAATCAAGGCAGGATCATAAAAAATAATTTCTTCAAAGCCGTTCTACAATTTATCAGTAATTTTGCTTTTTTCTGAATATCCCATGTTTTTTTTGAATACTTTTTTGGCATTTTAAAGAATAATATATTTTGAAGGTTCTGTGACTTTTAGGAAAAAAAATAATTATATAATTAGGCAAATAAAATGCTGTCAAATAATACCCGACAGGAAGGATATCCGGTTTTAAAAATTTAAACCTACAAGCTGAATTAAATGGAGAAAGTAATTGAAAGGCAATATGGCCACAAATTAAGAACCAGGGTAAACGGGCTGTTGATAGAGGACGAAAAAATTTTACTTTTAAAACACAAAGGCCTGGGAAGCGGGCATTTATGGGCGCCGCCGGGAGGAGGAATCGAGTACGGATCCACCATAGAAGAAAACCTGAAAAGAGAATTTTACGAAGAAACCGGTTTACAAATCAGGGTATTAAATTTGCAATTCGTCAATGAATTTATCAAGGCACCCTTTCATGCCATTGAGTTGTTTTTTCTTGTGGAAAGAACCGGTGGACAATTAAAATTGGGAAGTGACCCGGAATCGGATAAGAATCATCAAATACTGGAAGCAATTAGCTTTTTTTCATTTGCCGAAATAGCCACAATGCATGAAAGCGAACTTCATAATTTATTCAAACATTGTAGATCTATTGCGGAGCTTTTAAAAATGAATGGTTATTTTAATTATTAAAAATATTTCCATAATATAGCGGTGAATTTATTGCGTATTCTTGTAACATATCTATTTTTGCATCAAAAAGAGAAAAAATATGAACAATACTAAAATTTTAACCTATGTCTTTTTAGTTATTGCCATTGGACTAGCGGCTTATTTGGTTAATTTAATTTATAGTGATATTGAGGAAAAACGACGAATTGCAGAAATTGAGGCAAAAGTGGTTGAAAAATTAAAAATAATCAGGGATGCAGAGATTGCTTATCAGGCTGTACACGGTCAATATACCAGTGATTGGGATAAACTCATCTCCTTTATTAACAATGGCAAGATTTACGTAATAGAGAAAAAGGAAGAAATTATACCGCTGGACTATGGCGCTGATTCGCTGGTAGTGCATGTCGATACTTTGGATGCGGTTAATGTAAAGGATTCACTGTTTTCAGTTGAAAAATATCCGGATCTGGTAATAGATGAAATATACATGATTCCTGAAAGTGGCAAAAAGTTTGAAATCTTTGCCGATAAAATCACCAAATCAGGTGTAACTGTTGATGTAATTGAGGTTCGTGACGTGGCCCCTATCGATAGAACCAGGAAAGAAGATAGCGAAATTAAAAATAGAAAGCCGCTGCGCTTTGGATCAAGAACAGAAATAACCACATCTGGAAACTGGGGAGAATAAAAGCATCTTGGAAAATACAACCGCAAACTATCGGCAGGTAAAAAAAATCAAGGATGACAAGTTTGATGTTGAAAGCCTTGACAGGTATAATTTATCCATACAGCTGGCTGATAATGATTTTCAAATGTGTATCAGCGATAGCAAGACCAGCAACTGCCTGTTGCTGGAAGATTATATCCTGAATGACACCAAGTCTGTGGATATTTTAATATCCACCCTGTCCCAGCTATTTGAGAATCATCACCTCCTTCACGCCGGTTTTTGGAATTCTGTCAAATTCTCCATTAAAAACACAAAATTCACACTGGTACCCGGTAGCTTATTTGATAAAGATAAGCTTGATGATTATCTGAAGCTTAGCTGTGAGATAAATTCAAACGAAGAAAAAATCCATTATTACAAACACATAAAAACAGAGGCTGTTTCGGTTTTCTCCGCCAATAAAAAATTTACAGATTGGTTATTTTCTCTTTATCCAAATAGTACTGTTCATGTGATTCATCAGGGAAATGCACTCATAGAAGGCGTTTTAAATTACGATGATTATAATGAAGATCGGTCAATGTACATCTTTACCGATAGATCTCATGTCAGCATCATTATAACCAAAAACCGGCAATTGGAATTTTATAACAAGTTTAGCTTTAATACCTCCTCGGAATATTTCAGGTATATTGCTAATGCCTTTCAATTGTATGACATGGATCAAAATAGTGCCAAAGTAATCGTCTGGGGAAATATTAATAAGGATTCGGCGCTGTTTAAGGAGTTATATAAGTATTTCAAACACGTTTCCTTTGGTAGTAAACCCAATTTTCTGAACTACAATTACATGTTTGATGAGGCCGACGATCATCAATACTTTGACCTGTATAACACCTTTCTCTGTGAATAAATCTTCCATTCTGGCAGTGCTGCGATATTTGGTGGTGTTTTGTTAGGTAATATAACGGATGCATCGTAAATTTTCATGATCATCCTCATCGATGACCTGTTATCATTATAATTAATCAGATGCCAAAAAAAGCCATTTTTCCCGGATCATTTGATCCTTTTACCAAAGGACACGAAGATATTGTATTAAGAGGACTGAAAATTTTTGATGAAGTCATTATCGGAATAGGCCATAACTCCAAAAAGATCCGGCACTTTGACGTGGAAAAAATGGCGCAATTAATCGAACATAATTTCCTTAAGTTTCCCAATATCAAGGTTATTGTTTATGATGAATTGACAGCTAATCTTGCCAGAAAGCATGACGCCAACTATATACTGAGAGGCTTGCGCAACACCACGGATTTTGAGTATGAAAATAGTATTTCACAGGTGAACAGAAACCTGAATCATGAAATAGAAACGGTATTTCTTATTACTTCTCCCAAATACGCCGCGGTAAACTCAAGTATCATCCGGGAAATTCATAAATATGGAGCAGACATTTCACCATTTGTCCCCTTTAAGTTATAACAGCTGGTTCCTGCTTTCTAACATACCGCTACCCGCTTCAATCAGCTATCTGCTCCTTAAATAAAGGCGTATCTAAGGTAATTTTATCTTGTGATCAAATTTTTTGTTAAACTTTTTAAATACTTCAATAATCGAAGGGTAGGAGTCCTTTAAGAGTGACGGTAGTTCGGTTTTATCAAACCATGCTACCTTTTCTATACTTTCCTTTTCCTGAGGTTTCATATGCCTATCATCAACGCAATCCATTAAATACCAGTTGGTTTTCTTTAAAATGCGTTTATCATTTTGCATATAGGTGTGCCACGTCACCCCTATTTTAGCTTGCAAAGCTACTTTAATTGAACATTCCTCCTCCACTTCTCTGATTGCCGTCATTTTCATCTTCTCGCCATTTTCAGACTTCCCTTTGGGCAAATCCCATTTTTTTAACCGGTAAATCAATAAATACTGATCCTTCTTCAATACCAAACCACCGGCAGCTTTCACAATTGTAAACTGATCCTTCACCAGTTTTTTGGCTGATTGATAATCATTGACTGCAAATGTTATCGAGGTAGCTTTTTTGAATTTTTTATCCTGCATCAAAAGGAAGAATACTTTCAGTTCATTCTCAGCTAAATCCACAAACAGTATATCTCCCATTAAGTCCAGTTGGGAGATCATCTTATTATCACCCTTTTTAATCGTGTGATATACATCCCATTCTTTTAAATCTGTTTTGGCTATAATATTAACAGGGATATTATTGACAAATATTTTCATGGTGACCAAAATTCAAGAATAGTTACAAATGAAAAAAATATATGGGTCTGATACAAACTAAAATTTGTTTCCGCCAACAATATTATTGTAAATTCGCAGCATGATAAAGGTCATTGAAAATACTAGCAAATCACATCAGATAGCAAAAATGCTTTTGGAAATCGGCGCCATTCAGTTGAACATTGAAACGCCATTTTTATGGAGCTCCGGATGGAATTCACCAATTTATTGTGATAACAGGCTTTCCCTGTCATTTCCGATTATAAGGTCATATATAAAAAATCTGCTGTCAGAACAAATTAAAGTTAATTACCCGGATGTCGAGGCCATTGCAGGTGTAGCCACTGCAGGGATTCCCCAGGGTGCGCTCGTGGCCGAGAACCTGGAATTACCGTTTTTATATGTCAGGTCAAAGCCAAAAGGACATGGCATGGAAAATATGATTGAGGGCAAGATTACTAAAAATCAAAAGGTTGTGTTGGTAGAAGACCTGGTTTCAACTGGTGGCAGTTCTCTGAAAGCAGCAGCGGCATTGAAGCAGGCCGAATTTGATATTTTAGGCATGGCGGCGATATTCACCTATGGTTTTGATGTGGCAGAACAAAATTTCCGCAACGCCAATATCCCATTATTTTGTTTAAGTGATTACAATACTTTAATTGATGAAGCATTGTCTCAAAACCTTATTTCCGGAGAACAGGTTGCATTTTTAAAAAGCTGGCGGGAGGATCCATCAACCTGGAACAACTAATTTCCAGGCCATTTATCAGCACTAAAACTTTTCTAAAATTCCCAGTCCGAATAAGGCAAAATCATATTTTACCGGGTCTTCAGGATCCATTTTTTTGAGGTTTTCTGTCAGCTCCAACGCTGTTTTCCAATCCGTTTGTTTCCTTGTGATTAAACCCAATTTTCTGGCCACCTTATCGACATGAAGATCACAGGGGCAAATAAGTTGTGCCGGCTTTATTTGTTCCCAGATACCAAAATCTACCCCATTTTGATCCTTTCTAACCATCCAGCGTAAAAACATATTTATACGCTTACAGGCAGAGTTTCTTTCCGGAGTGGCCACGTGTTTTTTTGTTCTTTCGGGAAAATCAGGCAAGCTGAAAAACAATTTATGAAAGCCTGCCAGACCAGGTCCCAGGTTTTCATTATTTTCATTGATACCCTGCATAAAAGCATTTTCAAGGGATGAATTATGGCGATAAAAATATTTTAAAAATTCAATAAAATATAAAGTGTCGGTATCGTTGAATGTTCGATGTTTGAAACCCAACAACTTTGCCAGATCTTTTTCCCGGTGATTAAGCACAAAATCATAAGGTGCATTGTCCATGCGTCGTAGCAGCTCTTTGCTTTTACTAATAATCGTTTTTCTTTGTCCCCACGCCAATGTTGCGGCCAAAAACCCGGCAATCTCCCGGTCTTGTTTCAAGGTAAATAAATGAGGTATGGAAACCGGATCATCATCGATAAATGCCGGTTTGTTAAATTGCGCTACTTTTTGATTTAAAAAGTCCTTGAGGTTTTTTCCGGTGAATATTTGCATGGTGGCTGGTGGTCGTCAAATGGAAGGCTCAGTCCTCTGTCCCCCGAGGCTCATGCGGTTTTTCAAAATTGCAACCAGATGCAGGCATGGGAAAAGTTTGATGGATGGAGGAATATGGGAAGTTAATAAATCCGCAAAGCCCGCTACCCTACGGAACATAAGATATCTCAACAGGAAACCGATTGTTAATAGCTCCCAGCTTATCGTAGGCCGTCTTGGATATTTTAATCAACACTTTATCATTTACACTTGTTTCTGGCAATACACCTACCACCCTCACAAATACCCATAGATTGTTCATTTCGTTTTTCACCCGCAGGATCGTGCCAATGGGCGCCGTTCTATGTAAAGCCAACCATTTTTTCGAATCTTTCTCGGTTTTAATGACCTCGGCAAATCCAAGTTCTACCACTTTGTTAAAACCACTGGTACCGCTTTTCCGCGGGCGCGGCCTGGGGTTTGTATTCACCCTTTTGATCTCCTCCATAGAGGTCTCATAGGTTTTATAATCCGTACCTTTGGATGGAGAAGTGCTCTGCTTGTTATCCGCTACAACACTTTCCTTTGCGGCCGGCTTTTCCGACTCTTTGGGAGCAGTGCTTTTATTGGGTGTCGCGGATTTAATAACCAGCTTTTGACCAATACTCAAACCAACGCCATCCAAATTATTCCACTTCTTAATATCGGTCATGGAAACATTATATTGTCGTGAAATTGAATATAGGGTCTGAGAAGACGACACCGTATGTATTATATCACCTTTGCCGGTTTTAGCCACGGCCGATGTTGACTTAGCCTGACCCGCTGCCGCTGTTTCACCAGGATAAAGTATCAACTTTTGCCCCACGTTTAAGGCTGTTCCTGAAAGGTTATTCCATTTTTTAATATCTGTAAGCCGGACACCGTATTTGCGTGAAATGGCAAACATGGTTTCACTGGCTTTGACTACATGGGTGACGCCCCCCTTTTTCAACGCCGCCTTTTTAACATAGGGGATTTTAAGAATTTGTTGAATCTTAATCCCGGAATCGCTGCCCGGATTAGATTTTAATATCCCGGCAACAGATGAATTATATCTTCTGGAAAGTGAGTATAGTGTCTCACCCGGTCCTACCCGGTGCAGAATATAGGTCTTACCATCCTTGGTTTCGATCCCAATTGAATCTACCATTACTGATGGGGTAAAAGCATCCGCAGGTTGGTGAAAAGCGATTAATATTATGGAAAAAAAAATAATTATTGATCTCACCTGTAATATAAGATTTAGGTACCTATAAAGATTTACGTTATTTACAGTCATGTATTGTAGGCATAAGGCTTTAATTGCACAAAATAATTAAAATATTAAAAATTGACTTGAAAAATTTATTAATTATTCCAATCAATATCGGGTTCTTTTGTGAAATAAAGGTAAAATTAAAATATTATTGCTATTTGTAAGCGTTACTCCCGAACTTTGCACTGGTAAAATTAGAAAAAATGGTAGCGAAGTTAAAAATTATAGCGGCTTTGTTAAGATAGCCGGATTAATATATAATTACATATAAAACAATTATCTTAATAAATTCATTAATTTTATTTCTACCATAATAGTAAAGAATGAAGTTTTTCGATAGAAATAAATCATACACCACGATTTCCGGCACCTGGCCGTTATTTGCCTGGTTTCTAATGATATCATACCTGTGCCTGGGTCAGACGCCAGCATCGGAAGATGAATCGCTGGTTTTTGTCCTGGAGATTAAGTCCGATATAGATCCGCGATCCAACCGCTACGTAAAACTGGCGCTGGAAGAGGCCGAGGCACTGGGTGCTGATTATGTGATGATAGAAATGGACACTTATGGCGGGGTGCTCACTGACGCTGACGATATAAGGACCAATGTCCTGGAGTTTGAAAAACCCGTTTATGTATTTATCAATAAAGATGCCGCTTCGGCCGGCGCACTGATCTCCATTGCCTGTGATAGCATATACATGGCTCCCGGAGCAAGTATCGGGGCTGCAACCGTGGTATTTCAGGATGGGCAGGCTGCCCCGGATAAATACCAATCCTATATGCGTTCCATTATGAGATCCACCGCGGAAGCCAAAGGACGGGATCCGCGCATCGCAGAGGCTATGGTAGATGAAAGCCTGGAAGTCGAAGGTATCTCTGAATCCGGGCAGGTGATTACTTTCTCCACCTCCGAAGCTATAAAACATGGCTACTGCGAGGGAGAGGTAAAAAGCGTGGAAGAAATCCTGACAAAAAATAACATTACAAACTATCGCATAGAAAGGTATACGCAAGGAGTTGCTGAAAAAATCGTCGCATTCTTTTTAAACCCGGTGATCAGTGGTCTTTTGATCCTGATAATTATTGGCGGCATATATTTCGAATTGCAAACCCCGGGCGTAGGATTTCCAATACTGGCTTCTGTTGTTGCCATGATTTTATATTTCACCCCTTATTACTTAAACGGATTAGCAGAAAACTGGGAGATTGCCATATTCTTTGTAGGTATCATCTTAATGGCATTGGAAGTATTTGTCATTCCCGGGTTTGGGGTAGCCGGTGTTCTTGGGTTAATTTGTACTATTGGATCCCTGGTACTGGTTATGCTTAACAATGAAAATTTCGATTTCTCATTTGTAGAGATGAGGGATATATTTTTGGCGGCAACAGCTGCCCTGGTGGGATTGTTAGGAGGGTTTTTGTTAATTTTTATGGGTGGGGTGAAATTCACTCAGACAAGATTTTTCCGAAAAATTGCATTGGTTGATACACAACAAAGCAGTGAGGGCTATACCGCCAATGTCCAGGAAAGCTCTATGCTTCATAAAAAGGGGATCGCCTATACGGTATTGAGACCCAGTGGTAAAATTATGATTGACAATGAGTTATATGATGCATATACCAGAGGAAGTTATATAGATGCCAATGAAGAAGTAATTGTAATCGGTGAGGAGGGCACTTCACTAAAAGTAAAAAAAGCTTAGTCCCCTATGAAAATTCTTGGTATTATTCCTGCCCGTTATGCTTCCACCAGATTTCCGGCCAAAGCGCTGGCGGATCTTGGTGGCAAGTCAGTGATCCAAAGGGTTTATGAACAGGCGTCAAAAAATCAGGCCATTCAAACTTTAATAGTCGCCACCGACCATGAAAAGATATACGATCATGTGCTTGGTTTTGGCGGAAATGTTACTTTAACAAGCCCAAATCACCGAAGTGGCACTGACCGTTGCATCGAAGTAGTGCAAAAACTGGAAGAACGCTTTGACTATGTCATCAATATTCAGGGCGATGAACCATTTATTTCGCCAGAACTCATCAATGCCCTGATCCATTTGTTTGATGGACAAACTCAAATCGCCACTCTTATTAAACCTATCAGCGATGCATCGGATTTATTTGATCCCAATATCGTTAAGGTGGTAAAAAACATCCTGAACGAAGCCATCTATTTTAGCCGGGCAACAATTCCCTTCTTAAGAGGTGTTGAGAAGGAAGACTGGCTTGACAAACATACCTTTTATAAACATTTAGGCATTTATGGATATCGTACCGATGTATTAATTGACATTGCAGACCTATCCGTATCTTCACTTGAAAAATCAGAATCCCTGGAACAATTAAGGTGGCTGGAAAACGGATTTAAAATAAAAATTGCCGAAACAAATCAGGGAGTTCTGGGTATTGATACTCCAGAGGACCTGGAAAAAGCCAAAGAGTTTATGAAGAAATAAAGTGGTTTCCGGTTTTTGTGCTATTATTTAATTGTTAATGGCAGCAATCTTTAACAGCCGTACTCATCCGCTTTAAATTTTTCACTATCGCTAAATGCGGGAACGAAGGACCAAAAACTAATCCGCCAACTCTCCTTCTTTTAACAGCCTCCTCAAAATTTTACCCACATTGGACTTGGGAAGTTCCTCCCTGAATTCAATGAATTTAGGTACTTTGTAGCCGGTCATATTTTCTTTACAATGCGCCATGATCTCATTTTCAGTGATTGACTCATTTTTCCGGACAATAAATGCTTTAACAGCCTCAGTTGACCTTTGATCCGGGACGCCAATAACACCTACCTCCAAAACCCCGTCCATCATGGCAATGACATTTTCGATTTCATTAGGATAAACATTAAATCCTGAAACGTTAATCATTTCTTTTTTTCTATCCACAATTCTGAAAAAGCCTTTATCATCCATTGTTCCCATATCCCCGGTTTTCAGCCAATCCACCATGAAAACATTAGCCGTTTCTTCGGGTCTTTGCCAATATCCTTTCATTACCTGCGGCCCTCGCGCACAGATTTCGCCAATTTCTCCGGGGGCTACCACCTGACCATCTTCATCTATCAGCTTAATTTCCGTACTTGGGAAAGGGAGCCCGATGGTACCCAGTACCTCCGTACCATTAATAGGATTGCATGAAAGCACCGGAGAAGTTTCTGTCAGGCCATAACCTTCTGCCAAAGACTTTCCAGTAACCCTTTTCCACTCAAGCGCTACTGCATCCTGTACGGCCATCCCACCTCCTACGGCAAATTTCAATTTTCCAAAATCAAGGTCTCTAAATGCCTGTTGATTCAGCAGCCCGTTAAATAACGTATTTACCCCGGTAATTACCGAAAAGGGGTGCTTTTTCAATTCCTTTACAAAGGCAGGCATATCCCTTGGATTTGTAATTAATATATTTTTGGCGCCTTTTTTCATCATTGTGAGGCAATTGACGGTGAGGGCAAATATGTGGTACAATGGCAATGCAGTTATAATTACCTCCTCTCCATCCTTAAGGTCAACGCCCATCCATCCAATATTTTGCTCCATATTGCTGACCATATTTCTATGTGTCAGCATAGCTCCTTTGGAAACGCCGGTTGTACCACCGGTATATTGTAAAAATGCCAGGTCGCCCCCGTTTACTTCCGGACGATGGTAAACATATCTTTTGCCTTCTTTTAAGACCTGTTTAAATGGTATGGCAGCCGGCAAATTAAATGGCGGGACCATCTTCTTTACCTTTTTAACAACAAAGTTCACTATATGCCCTTTAATTCCTCCCAGTAAATCACCTAGTTCGGTCGTAATTACCAATTCAATAGAGGTCTCGGCCAGGATCTTTTCCAGGTTGCAGGCAAAATTAGTTAATATCACCACGGCTTTAGCACCTGAATCGGCGAATTGGTGGGCCATTTCCCGCGAAGTGTAAAGGGGATTTGTATTGACAGCAACCAATCCTGCCCTCAAGACACCAAACAGGGCAATTGGAAATTGAAGTAGGTTTGGCATCTGAAGCGCTACCCTGTCTCCTCTTTCCAGCCCTCCGACATTTTGGAGATAGGCTGCAAATTTTTTGCTTTCCTGATCCAATTCGCGATAAGTCAGACTGGCGCCCATATTCACATATGCTGTCAAATCAGCATATTTTTCGACACATTCCTCAAATAAGTCTAAAATTGATTTATAATGATCGGGATTAATTTCTTTTGGGACCCCAGCAGGGTAAGAATTGTACCATGGATAATTTTCCATAATTTTGGATTTGGGTGAATTGACTAATTAAATTAAAGAAACACATTATACTATAAGGCCAAATACCTTTAAAAAGTAAAAAATAATACGTGGTTTCTAAATTAATTAAGATTGGACAAAATAAAAAGAGGTCACATAAGCAACCCCTTTAATAAATAAACAACATAAACCCAAAAAAAGCTGTAGGGGAAGGACTCGAACCTCCACGGAGTAGTTAGCTACACACAAGCTCTATATGTAGTTTGTCCATTCACCTCCACCCTCGAGACAGGAGGGCTTGTCTGCCAATTTCAACACCCTACAGTGTATTATTAACGTTATTGTGATTACAAATTTAACAGATAATAAAAAATATTAAAATTTTTTTAATAAATTTGCTAAAAATTTACATTTCATTTACTTTTGAATAAACTATATTATAAATATCTCAAAATATGGATTCTAAATCGGACAAAAATTATGAAATTGATAAAATAGATCTTAAGATTCTGTCTTTATTAATGGATGATGCTAAGATTCCGTACACTGAAATTGCCAAAAAGGTTTATGTCTCAGGAGGAACCGTTCATGTAAGAATGAGGAAACTGGAGGAGATGGGCGTTGTTAAAGGCACAACGCTTAAAATGGACTATTCAAAAATGGGAGTTGATATTACTGCTTTCATGGGTATTTATCTCGAAAAAAATTCTTTATACGATCAGGTGACCAATGATCTCAGAGCCATTCCTGAAATTGTGAAGATCCATTATACTACTGGAAATTATAGCATTTTCATAAAAATTCATTGTCGCGATACCAAGCACTTAAGAGAAGTATTACACGATAAAATTCAGAAGGTAGAAGGTATTGAAAGAACAGAAACTTTTGTATCGCTGGAAGAAACCCTTAACCGTCATATTCAGTTGGATATTTAATTTCGCCAACGCAGAACTTTTAGGAGGAATTCACGTTAGTACTTAAACACTTATTTAGAATTATTTTAAATAAGGAAATGTCATAGTCGACTTGTTATAAAAACGGGTAAAGTTGGTTTAAATACATCGATAATATCTATGGGGTCATCGAAACTAAATATTGCCGATAAAAAACATTTATAACCGTTAAATGTTGTAACTTTACTTCGTTATTTTTAATAAGTCTAAATATACAAAGCACATGAGTAAAGACACTGAAATATTAGAAGAACTGAATTCCTCGGAATATAAATACGGTTTTGAATCTAATATAGAGGCTGAATCAGCGCCCAAAGGCTTAGATGAAAATACCATTCGGTTCATATCCAGAAAAAAAAATGAACCCCAATGGATGTTGGAATGGCGATTAAAGGCGTATAGGCATTGGCTTACCCTGGAGGAACCCACCTGGCCAAATGTGAAATATCCAAAGATTGACTACCAGAATATTATTTATTATTCGGCCCCCAAACAAAAAGTGTCTCCTAAAAGCCTGGATGAAGTAGATCCCGAACTGAGGGAAACCTTTGAAAAACTAGGCATTTCATTGGATGAACAGAAGAGATTAACCGGTGTTGCGGTAGATGCCGTGATGGATAGTGTTTCGGTAGCGACTACCTTTAAGGACAAGCTGGCAAAACTGGGAATCATTTTTTGCTCCTTTAGTGAAGCCGTTCAGGAACATCCGGAACTGGTAAAAAAATATATGGGTTCTGTTGTTCCGGTTAATGACAATTACTTCTCTGCATTAAATTCCGCCGTTTTTTCCGACGGATCTTTTTGTTATATACCAAAGGGTGTCAAATGCCCGATGGAATTATCCACCTATTTTAGAATTAACGCGGCCAACACCGGACAATTTGAGCGAACCTTAATCATTGCCGAAGAGGGGTCGTACGTTAGTTATCTGGAAGGTTGTACCGCTCCGATGAGGGACGAAAACCAACTACATGCCGCTGTGGTGGAAATCTATGCGGCAGAAAAGGCAGAAGTAAAATATTCGACCGTCCAAAACTGGTATCCCGGAGACAAAGATGGCAAGGGGGGTATTTACAATTTTGTAACAAAAAGAGGTATTTGCGCCGGCGATCATGCCAAGATTTCGTGGACTCAAGTGGAAACCGGCTCAGCGGTTACCTGGAAATACCCCAGCTGTATTTTGAAAGGTGATTATTCGGTTGGAGAGTTCTATTCTGTGGCAGTGACCAACAACTGGCAGCAGGCAGATACCGGTACCAAAATGATCCACCTGGGTAAAAACACAAGAAGTAGAATCGTATCCAAAGGCGTATCTGCCGGTCATAGTCAAAATAGTTATCGCGGCTTGGTTAAGGTGAACAAAAGAGCCCGTAACGCCAGAAATTACTCTCAATGTGACTCCCTGCTAATGGGTGACAAATGCGGCGCGCACACTTTTCCATATATTGAAACAGCTAACCCCTCAGCACAAATCGAACATGAGGCTACCACCTCCAAAATAGGTGAGGACCAGATCTTTTATTGTTTGCAAAGGGGAATCGATGAAGAAAGTGCTGTAGCCCTGATTGTCAACGGCTACTGCAAAGAGGTATTGAATCAATTACCCATGGAATTTGCCGTTGAGGCGCAAAAGTTGCTAGCGTTGACGCTTGAGGGTAGTGTAGGATAAATTTTATTAAATCTTTTGGGATTTTTCTTCCCGGTTTCCGGATTTAAGGTAACTGGTGAAATGAGTTTATAAGCTTTAGTATATCAAAATAAAACAGCGTAAATATGTTAAGCATTAAGAATCTGCATGCTTCCATAGAAGACAAAGAAATTTTAAAGGGCATTAACCTGGATGTAAAAGCCGGCGAAGTACACGCCATTATGGGTCCAAACGGATCCGGTAAAAGTACCCTTGCCTCTGTGTTGGCGGGAAGAGAGGATTATGAGATAACCAAGGGTAGTGTTGATTTTCTGGGAAATGACCTGTTGTCAATGGAAACGGAAGAAAGGGCAAGGGAAGGGCTTTTTCTGGCTTTCCAGTATCCTGTGGAAATACCAGGTGTGAGCTCTACGAATTTTTTAAAAACAGCATTAAATCAAATCAGAGAATACAGAGGTCAGGAGCCACTGGATGCAGTCTCTTTTCTTTCATTGATGAAGGAAAAAATGAATCTGGTAGAAATTGATAAATCTCTTTTAAGCCGTTCTTTAAACGAAGGATTTTCAGGAGGAGAAAAAAAACGGAATGAGGTTTTTCAAATGGCCATGCTGGAACCCAAGCTTGCCATACTTGATGAAACTGACTCAGGTTTGGATATTGATGCGTTGAAAATAGTTGCCAACGGTGTAAACACCTTAAAGTCAAAAGATAATGCAACCATTGTAGTAACGCACTACCAAAGACTTTTAGAATACATCGTGCCTGATTTCGTGCATGTACTGTATAATGGCAAAATCGTAAAATCCGGCTCCAAGGATTTGGCTTTGGAATTGGAGGAAAAAGGTTATGACTGGATCAAGGAAGCCGAACCTACCCATTAGTTGATTTATCTGATTTCCATCTTAAATTTGAAATAAAGATAATGAGTCTGACATCAAATAGTATAGATTTAGAACAGGGTTTCATCCGACAATTTGAGCTTTTTGAAAAAGCATTGAATGGGAAAAGCTTGACGGATTTTCATCAAACCAGAAAAAAAGCGCTTAAAGCATTTGAAGGGCTGGGACTTCCGGACAGGAAAACCGAAAATTACAAATATACCCCTATCACCAGATCATTGACCAAAAAGTTCCGTTTTGATCACGAGTCATTGGGAAAACCCTCTATTTCGAAGGAAGTTGTTGATGGGTTGTTGATCAAGGATCTGGATGCTTATAACATTGTATTAATCAATGGACAATATTCGAAAGAATTGTCCAGTGTGGATATAGCGATGTCAGGCCTAGAAATCCTGGATCTTAAAAGCGCCTACGAAGCACAGCCGGATTTGGTGAGCACCTACTTTGCCAAATACGCTAATTTCAATGAGGACGCCTTTACCGCCCTCAACACCGCATTTTCATTGGACGGTACCTTCATGAAGGTAGCCGATAATCTGGTTGTTGACAAACCGGTTATGATCTATGCCATCGCTGATGCCAATGCTGCCAATTGGGCGGTACAACCCAGAAACCTGGTTGTTGTCGGAAAAAACAGCCAGGCTAGTATAGTGGAAAATTATATTAGCCTCGGTGATGAACCTACATTTACCAACGCCGTCAGTGAAATTGTCATCGATGAAAATGCTTATTTTGATTATTATAAACTGCAGATGCAGGGTGAAAATGCTTACCATGTTGGCAACACCCAGGTGTATCAGGCCCGAAGCAGCACTTTTAACGCAACTACTATTTCGTTAACAGGGAGCTTAATCAGGAATAACCTGAACGTAGTATTGGACGATGAGCATTGCGAAGCCAATATGAATGGTTTATACCTGTTAGATGGTCACCAGCACGTTGACAATCAAACTGTGGTAGATCACAAAAAACCAAACTCTCTTAGCAATGAACTTTATAAAGGTATATTAGGGGGTAGTTCGACAGGTGTGTTTAACGGAAAAATATACGTAAGGCCTGACGCTCAAAAAACAAATGCATTTCAATCAAATAAGAATATCCTGTTGACTGATGAGGCCAGTATCAATGCCAAGCCGCAGTTAGAAATCTGGGCCGATGATGTTAAGTGTTCTCATGGTGCTACCACAGGGCAATTGGACGAGGAGCAACTATTTTATTTGCGATCGCGGGGAATAGGCCAACAGGAAGCGCGATCATTACTACTTTACGCCTTTGCCCTGGATGCGCTGGGAAAGGTTAAAATTGACGTTTTGCGAGAGCATATTGATCATCATATAAATACCCGACTAAATAAATAATATTATGGGCAGTCATTACGAAACTTTAAATAAAGACATCCTTGATGTTCAAAAAATCAGGGAAGAGTTTCCCATCCTTCATCAGGAAGTAAATGGAAAACCGTTGGTTTATTTTGATAATGCTGCCACTACTCAAAAACCAATACGGGTCATCAACGCCCTCACCGAATACTATTCAGGATACAATGCCAATATCCATAGAGGTATACATACACTTGCGGAAAAGGCTACTTCGGCCTTTGAGGACACAAGAAAAGCGGTAAAAGATTTTATCAATGCACCGGAGGTAGAAGAAGTAATTTTTACCTATGGCACTACAGATGGTATCAACCTGGTGGCCAGCACCTTTGGCCGTGCAAATATCAACGAAGGTGATGAAATTATCATTTCATCTATGGAACACCACTCCAACATTGTGCCCTGGCAAATGTTGTGCGAAGAAAAAGGTGCCAAACTCAAGGTAATTCCCATCAACGAAAAGGGAGAAATCATTTTTGAAGCTTTTGAAAAAATGCTTTCCGAAAAAACCAAGCTGGTTTCCATCGTACATGTTTCCAATACATTAGGTACCATCAATCCGGTAAAAGCAATTGTCGACAAGGCACATGAATACGGTGCTGCAGTTTTAATTGACGGAGCACAGGCTTCGGCACATATTGAAATTGATGTACAGGCGCTCGATTGCGATTTTTATGTTTTTTCCTTACATAAATTGTTCGGCCCCACCGGATCGGGCATTTTATATGGTAAAAGGTCATTCCTGGAAGCTATGCCTCCATTCAGAGGTGGCGGAGAAATGATCAAGGAAGTTACTTTCGAGAAAACTACCTATAACGATATCCCCTATAAGTTTGAGGCCGGAACGCCCAATATTGCCGATGTTGTCGCCATAAAAAAAGCGTTGGAATTTGTGTGGGAATACGGCAAAGATAACATCGCCAAATACGAGGATGAATTATTGAGATATGGCAATGAACAATTGCAAACAATCCCGGGCCTGAAGTTTATAGGTACGGCCGAAGACCGGGTAAGTGTCATTTCATTTATCATTGAAGGTATTCATCATTTCGATATCGGCATGATGATGGATGCAAGAGGCGTGGCATTGCGAACAGGACACCACTGTACACAACCCTTAATGGACATTTATAATATTGAAGGTACCGTCAGGGCCTCTTTATCTTTGTATAACACTTTTGAGGAGATTGACATCATGGTCGAAGGGTTAAAAAATATCGTGGAAAGGTTTAAATAAATGCAAAAACCATCTATTAACGACATACAGGATGAAATAATAGAGGCCTTTTCTCTTTTGGATGGAGATGTGGAAATGGCCAATTTCTACCTGATGGAATTAGGGCAAAAATTAAAGCCACTAGATGAAAGTGATAAGGTGGATGAAAATTTAGTGAAAGGCTGCCAGTCAAAAGTTTGGCTAAAGACTGAGTTTGATAAGGACACACTCCGGTTCAGCGCTGATAGCAATACCGCCATTACCAAAGGTTTGGTGAGCCTGCTGGTCAATATATTGTCTGAACAGAAAGTGGACGATATCATCAATGCCGACCTGTATTTTATCCATCGAATAGGCATGAATCGTTTTATTGGTACACAGCGATCAAATGGATTTGCTGCTATGATCAAACAAATGAAGATATATGCCATTGCTTATAAAAGCAAAATGGAACGTAAAGCTTCATAACCTTGCTTAACTATGAAAGAAGAAAAAGAGGAGATTTCGATAAAAGATAAAATAGTAGAGGCCATCAAGGAAGTTTACGATCCGGAAATTCCGGTGGATGTCTATGAGCTGGGGTTAATCTATGAAATAAATGTTTATCCGGTAAATAATGTCTATATTTTAATGACCCTTACGTCACCCTCCTGCCCCTCGGCGGAGGCAATTCCGGCGGAAGTAGAAATGAAAGTAAAGGAAATAGAGGGGATTAATGATGTTCAGATAGAATTGACCTTTGACCCACCTTATTCGATGGACATGATGTCAGAGGCTGCAAAACTAGAATTAGGATTTTTATAAATAAGTAATCAATAAAAAACAGATAAGAAATGTATCCAGAAGAATTAGTAGCTCCAATGAGAGCAGATTTAACCGCCGTTGGCTTCACGGAGTTAAAAACTGAAGGTGAAGTGGTGGATCGTCTTGAAAATCAAAAAGGGACCTCGCTGGTGATGATTAATTCAGTTTGTGGTTGTGCTGCAGGTGCCGCTCGCCCGGGTGTCAAGTTCGCCGTTGAAAATTCAGCTAAAAAACCAGATGAATTGCTTACCGTATTCGCGGGTGTTGACCAGGAGGCTGTGGCAAAGGCAAGAGAATATACCGCACCTTATCCTCCTTCTTCTCCATCAATTGCCCTGTTTAAAGATGGTGAATTGATCCACTTCGTAGAACGGCACCACATCGAAGGACGTACAGCAGAAATGATAGCAGACCACCTGTTACAGGTGTTTGATGAATATTGTTAAGCAAAAAACTTAAATAAAAAAGGGAGCAGCTGCTCCCTTTTTTATTTAACTATTTAACCTATAAGAGTGAGTTGACCTTTAAAAGATGGTTGCTTGTCTACATCTTCTTTGCTTTTCTTTTTTTGAAAATATTGGATAGCGTAAAAATAGAGCGATTTCATTGTTTTATTTATTTTGAGTATTTGACCTTTTAACTTATATATTAATAAGTTACACTTTAGATACCAATAGATATGCCAATATCGTATATTGCTGATTAACAGGTTATTACATTTTCAATCTATACTTTTCGCCCTTCTAATTGTATCAGTACCGTACACATTTCGCGCGATGACGAACAGTGCCTGAGATTTTTTATCAAAATTTCGCTATTTTAATCCCCGATTTAGGAAGAAGCAGTCATGGCAGATTTGAGAAAAAAGGTTTTGTGGATTACGGGAGCCTCATCTGGTATTGGGGAAGCGCTGGTATACAGCCTGTGCGACGAAGATGTCAAGATGATCATATCTGCGCGCAGGGAAAATGAATTAAAGAGGGTTAAAGAAAACTGTCCGCTTAAAAATCAGGAAAATATCAGAACGTTGCCTCTTGATCTAGCCAAAAGTGATGAGTTAAGTCATAAGGTCAATGAAGCCTTTTCATTTTTTGGAAAGATAGACATACTAATAAACAACGCTGCCATAAGTCAACGATCACTGGTAAAAGAAACCCTGCTTTCCGTGGATCGCAAGATTATGGAAACTAATTTTTTTGGAACCATCGCCCTATCCAAATACCTGCTACCAAAAATGATAGAAAATCAGGAGGGACACTTTGTTAATATTAGCAGCCTGGTGGGAAAATTTGGCACACCATTTCGCTCAAGCTACGCCGCTTCCAAACATGCACTTCACGGATTTTATGATTCCATGAGAGCTGAACTATGGAAAGACAACATTAAAGTCACCATGATATGCCCTGGATTTATCAAAACGCAGGTGTCGGTCAACGCCCTGACAGGGCATGGGGAAAAGTTCAATAAAATGGATGATGCCCAAAAATATGGTATGCCTGCTAAAATTTGTGCCCAAAAGATGATTCAGGCTATAAAAAAAGAGAAAGAAGAAGTTTATATTGGCGGAAAGGAAAAATACGGCGTTTATCTTAAGCGATTCTTTCCAGCAATTTTTTCAAAAATTGTGAGAAAGGCCAGGGTACGCTAGTAAATCAATTTAGGGAGTAACTATTTCTCAAAAAGTCTATAAAAATTAAATCACATGAAAATACTTAACATTTTTCTGGCTATCATCTTCATATTATTTGCGGTTGTTCAATTTAACGATCCCGATCCGTACTTTTGGGTAGCCATTTATGGTGCAGTAGCAGCGGTTTCAGTATTTGCCATTCGACAAAAATACAACCGGCCGTTTCTCATTTTTTTAATGGCAATCTGTGTAGTTGGGAGCATTTATTATTTCCCAGGGTTGATCGAATTATTTTCAGATCATGAAATAGGCGACATAGCCAAGAGTATGAAAGCCGAAAAACCCTTTATCGAGAAATCAAGAGAGAGTCTTGGTCTGATGATGGCCTTTGTAGCTGTATTCTTCCAGTATTCGCAGGCAGTGAAACAAAAAAAACACCTCAACTCGTGAGGTGTTAAAACACAAAAACTAGCTTAAACTTCAATGAAATAATTATTTATCCCTTTTAATATTCATTACCTGTAAACTCATAGATCTCCGCACCGGGATAAAAAGATCCCCAGGCCATCCAATAACCTATAAACGATGATGTGCCCGGCAATTTGGAACCTCCCCTCTTGCCAGCTACTGCCTCACCAAAAATATTCCAGGTATTACCTTCATTGTCTTTTAAGATCACTGCGCCTTCATTTTGCACCGGTTCAAATTCCAGCACGGTCTCATCCTCCAGGGTGCGATTGAAAGCTACCATGAAATTCTGAGACTTACTTCCCACCACTACCAGTTTGTCGCCATTAAATTCATCATTAATGGCAATAACCTGGGATTTCAGTTTTGAAATTTCGTAAACCTTGGCTTCATCGTTTACGATAACGCCTAGTACACGATCCTTTCGGGGTATTCGGTTGTCATCCGGACTTATGCTGAATATAAGATTATTATGATTGGTTCTATAATCTCCGTACGGATAAACCGCATAATTCCTGTTAAAACCTGTAACGTTTGAGATAACCCTGGTAGACGGATACATTGACTTCCAGGTTCCCCAGGTGGTCTCAACTACCTGGAAGGTTTCAACCTTATTTCCAATAAGCGACCCATTTACGCATTCTAATCGCATTTGCGACCAGTTGCTATCTGTCGACCTGTCGTAGGGAATTAGGTTAGTATTGTATAACAGTCCCGATACACCAAAAGTAGTTGTTTCTCCATCCACCGTTCTTCCCCAACCGATAGCAGTACCGGTGAGCGGGCAATAGGTAATAGATACCGGAAAATCGTCTACCTTATCATTCACTATTTCATGCCAGTCTAATACATTGTGAGAATACGCTCTGATATCATTGCCTCTTTTATAGCCGACCACTAAATCATCATTTCTAAGGTAAGATGCCTGACTGGCCTCCAAAAAATCCGGTTCCTGTAAAGCAGGAATCCCATCTTTACCCGGGCCTCCATCTCTAACTTCATTAACCGGAATAAGCCAATTGCCAAAGCTGCCGGCACCTCCGGAACCTCCTGCGCCACCAGCCCCGCCTCCCGACAGGCTATTTGTTCCATCTCCCCCTGTTTCACAGGACGTGGCGAAAAAAGTAAAGATACCGACGACAAGAATTATTTTTATTTTTGAAATGCCCATGATGACGACGTTGAAGTTTTTATGGTAACACGAATTGCAGGAATCAAAATTCCACACGGTACCCGGTTTACTTATTTTTGTCGCCTGGCCGACATTTCGGAAGTGGCATTAATTGGTTACCGGCCTACTTCATGGCATCATAGATTACCTGTTCAATCTCCGTACGCGTATTTAGTTTGTAAAGTCTGGTGTTAGCCCTTGTCGGATGAACCCGGTTAGACATAAAAACATAGACCAGCCGGTGCTTTGGATCGGCCCAGGCCCTGGTGCCGGTAAAGCCGGTATGCCCGAAGCTTTCAGGGCTGGCATCTTTGGCGGCATTGCCATTGGGTTTATAAGTCAAGGCCGGTTTATCAAAGCCCAGTCCCCTGCGATTTTCATTTTCAGGAAACTGATACCTGGTAAATTCCTTCACAGTAGCTTCTGAAATAAAACGTTCTCCGCCGTATTCACCCATGTTCATATACATCTGAAATAATTTAGCCAGGTCATTGGCATTGCTGAATAATCCGGCATTGGAAGATACGCCATCCATCATCGCCGCCCCTTCATCATGTACCCGCCCATGAATTAACACCCGCCTAAAGGGTAGATCAAACTCGGTGGGAATAATTTCTGAATTAGGAAAACGTTGGAACGGCTTGTAGGTAAGTCTTGTTGCCCCCAGCCTGCGGTAAAAGTTTGTATACAGGTAATCTTCAAAATCCTGACCGGTAATATTTTCAATCATGGTTGGAAACAAATAAAAGGCCAGGCCGGAGTATTTATAACTAGCTTCTTTTTCCAATGGTGATTTTCTGATTGCCGCGAAAATCTTTTTCCGGTAGTTTTTGTGAAGATACAGGTCGTCGGTGACCTTAAAAGGATAAGCTTCAGAAGAATCGGTCTTGAAGGTTTTTGCCTTAAAGCCGGCGTTATTTTTCTTAATGGTGGTTTCCCAATACGCAATCCATGGCTTCAGCCTGGCCTGATGTGCCAGGATATGCCTAAATGTGAGCTCCTTTTTATCAGATTTTTTAAGCTCCGGCACGTATTTACTCATCGGTTCATCCAAATTGATTTTTCCCTCATCAATTAATTTCATCATAATTGGCAAGGATGTGGTTACTTTAGTGATGGAAGCCAGATCATATATGTCTGTAGTTTTTACTTTCACTGTGTCAAAATAACTGTGATATCCATAAGCCTGATGAAAAATCACCTTGCCTTCTTTGGCTACAAGCACCTGTCCACCCGGTGTCGCCCTTGCTGCCATGGCCATTTCCATTAAACTGTCAATTCCCCGCTGCAATATCTTCGAGTCCATGCCCACCTCCTCGGGAATTGTATATTTAAATCTGCCGATTTCAGACACCTCCAGACCATCTCCCACTTTAAATCTGTCATCTACGGTTACCGGTAATTTACCAGAGGCACTTAACCCACCAAATATCAGCTGTGCCGCCAGTTCCTGTGATAAATCGCTCTGCGCATAGCCCACAATTAATCCCGCCGACTGCCCGATACCGTCAAACTTTGCAAGGGTATAGGGGTTTCTAAAAACAGCAATTACCGTCTTTCCGCTACCCGATAACTCTGCAATTAGATTTTTCACTTCCGTAGGATAGGCATCGTTATTGGAAGGTCTTCTCCTTACCTGGTGCAGCCCTATGAATATCCGGTCATATTTCTTCAGTGACTCCTTTAAGGCTGTTATCTCATCAGCAGAGGCATCAAGATTTATATTATAATGATCTACAGCGGCATAGCTAGTCAGCATTTTTTGAAATTTTGAATGCTTTTTGCTTCCGATAGACAACGACGCAAATTTTGTGTTGACCAAATTCCTGATAGGCAGCACGCCATTTTCATTTCTCAATACGGTAAGTGAAGATTCTACCAACCGGCGGTTCACCAAATCTATTTGGGGATTATTTAAATCTTCAACCAATTGTCTGATGTCTACAGGTCTATAAGCCCCCAGTCCTACTTTATATTTTGCCGAAAGAACTTTTTTACATTTTTCGTCAATATCGGATTGTGTTAGGTCACCGCGTTTGATGGCTGCTTGTATGGCTTTGATGGCTTTGGGTATATCCTCTGTGAATTCAATTAAATCATTGCCTGCCTGCAATGCCTTAACGTCTGCTTCTCCTGCCTGAAAATGCTTTGTCACGCCTTTCATATTCATAGCGTCTGTTACTACCAGCCCCTCAAACTTTAATTTTTCTCTTAGTAACCCTTTGACTATAGGCTCCGAAAGCGTAGAGGGCAAGTTAGGGGTACTATCGAGTGTCGGGATACTCATATGTGCAATCATGATACTGCTAATCCCCTCATCAATCATTCGCCTGAATGGAAACAATTCAAGGCTATCCAGCCTTGATTTAGTATGTTTAATCACAGGCAGATCATGATGTGAGTCTACGGCAGTATCGCCATGGCCTGGAAAATGTTTGGCTGTAGCTAAAATACCATGGTCCTGCATACCTTTCATGAAAGCTATACTTTTGCGGGCTACCCGCTCACGTTGCTCTCCAAAAGAGCGGTAATTTATGACCGGGTTAGCAGGATTATTATTAACATCCGCCACCGGAGCAAAATTCATATGCATACCTAGTCTCTTAAAGTTGCCGGCAAGCTCTTTGCCCATGGCATAGATAAGCTCATCATTTTCTATGGCACCCAATGCCATTTGATAAGGAAAACTAACGGTACTGTCCAGGCGCATTCCCACCCCCCATTCTGCATCCATGGCAACCAGTAAGGGAACCGCCGAAGTTTGTTGGTATTTGTTAGCCAGTTTGGCTTGCCTGACAGGCCCACCCTGAAAGAATACCAACCCTCCGATTTTATATTCATTAATCAGGTCTATTATTTGTTGCTGGTGGTCGGCGCCTCTGTTGGAATAAGCCGCCGCCATAAATAGCTGACCTATCTTTTCCTTCGATGTCAGCGTATTAAAAACCGAATCCACCCATTTTTGAGCTGCTCCATTATCAGCATCAAAAGGGGTTTGTTGGGGGGAAGGTAATAAATTTTGCGCCTGGGCAGTTACAAAAAACAACCACCCCAGCCCGATACAAAGTGTTAGTCTGACTATTCTATTCCTTATCATTAGACAGTAAATTCTGAAGATTAGCTTTATTTATGACGTTATATATAATTTCCTGGCAAGAAATGTTCATATCCCGCCAAACAGTACTTAATAATAAAATAAAAATAATTAAATTGTGAACGCAATTATAAATTTTTGTCTATGAGATTGGGAAAACCGTCGGTGATTTGTTTGATTATGATAGCAGGGCTATGCCAGCTAAGCTCTATTTCATTTCCGGGAAAAGAATTGAAAAATTACAGCCAGGTTTTACCGGGTACGGATATTACGCTGGAAATGGTGGCTATAAAGGGTGGGGAATATCTGAGAGGCAGTCCCGATGGTGAAGCAGGCAGAAAGCCGGATGAAGGTCCGCAATATAAGGTAAAGGTTCCGGATTTTTGGATGGGGAAATTTGAAATCACCTGGGATCAATATGAGTTGTTTATGCAGCGGGCCATCGATCAACTACAGGACCCGTCGTCTGGCGGCAAGGAAATTGCAATTAAGGTAGATGGTGTTTCCGGGGCGACCACCCCTTATGTTGATATGAGTTTCGGGATGGGCAAACGCGGATATCCTGCCATCAATGTCACTCAATACGCCGCTTCGATGTATTGCAAATGGCTATCGGCGATCACCGGCAACTTTTATCGTCTCCCTACGGAAGCAGAATGGGAATATGCCTGCCGCGCGGGAACCTCAACCGCTTATCACTTTGGGGATGATCCGGCAGCGCTTGACACATATGGTTGGTTTTATGAAAACAGCGAAGACAAGTATCATCAGGTTGGCTTGAAGAAACCCAATCCCTGGGGGCTCTACGACATGCACGGTAATGTGGCCGAATGGACCCTGGATCAGTATGATCCCAACTACTATCAACAACATGCCAACAGTGTTTCAGCAAATGATTGGGCGCTACCTACCGAACTATATCCAAGAACTGTACGTGGAGGCTCGTGGTATGATGATCCGGATAAACTAAGGAGTGCCGCCCGGAAAGCTTCCAATCCCAGATGGAAACAAAGAGATCCACAGATACCAAAAAGTCTATGGTGGCTTACTAATTCTCCCTTTGTGGGCTTTAGAGTCGTAAGACCATTTGAAACCCCTCCCGCTGAGGAGATAGAAAAATATTGGATGAAACCAATCAAAGACATATAAAATGATTCTAACTTTTAACACCTAGCAACTATGAAAAAAACTACGGATAATAGATTATCATTGGATGACGCCGGACAATCCAGAAGGAGGTTTGTCAAAAATTCTGCGCTTGTATCAGGCGGACTGGTAGCCTCACAATTACCGGTAGGGGCGGCAGCCAATGTTGTCGGGGACGATAGCATAAAAATAGCTGTGGTAGGCTGTGGAGGCCGTGGCACCGGAGCAGTCAGGCAAGCCTTAAGTACTAATGCAAATGTGAAATTAGTTGCTATGGCTGATGCCTTCCAAAACAGGCTGGATGAGAGCTTTAAAAATATCAGCGAAAAATTTGGAAATTCAGGAAAAATAGACGTACCAAAAGAACATCAGTTCATTGGTTTCGATGCTTATAAACAGGCTATTGATCTGGCAGACGTAGTATTATTGGCCACACCTCCAGGTTTCAGACCCCAACATTTTGGCTATGCTGTCAAAAATAACAAGCATGTGTTTATGGAAAAACCGGTAGCTACAGATGCGCCTGGGGTTAGAAAAGTTTTGAGGTATGCTGAAATTGCCAAAGAGAGGAAGCTAAATGTAGTAGTGGGATTGCAAAGACACTATCAAACCAACTACCGCAAGGTTATTGAAAAAATAAAATCCGGAGCAATTGGTGATATTATTTCCGGCCAGGTCTATTGGAACAGTGGTGGTGTTTGGGTAAGGGCCAGAGAAGAGGGCGAGACAGAAATGCAATACCAAATGAAAAACTGGTATTACTTCAACTGGCTGTGCGGGGATCACATATTGGAACAGCATATTCATAATATAGATGTCGCTAACTGGTTTATCGGTGATTATCCTGCCACCGCACAAGGTATGGGAGGCAGAGAAGTTAGAAAAGGTAAAGATCACGGCCAGATCTTTGATCACCACTTTGTAGAATTTACTTATCCTACAGGCGCCGTTATCAGCAGCCAATGCCGACATCAACCGGGGACCTTATCCAGGGTGGACGAAGTTTTTCAGGGAACTAAAGGCACCTCGTTTACCAGCAGTGGCAACAAGGGGATTTTAAAGGATTACAATGGCGGCACAATTTATAGCCACCGTGGCGCTGAAGACCCTAACCCCTACCAGGTAGAGCACGATGAATTATTCGCAGCTATCAACGCAGGTAATGTCATCAACAACGCAGAATACGGTGCCAAAAGTACACTTACCGCTATTATGGGTAGAATGGCTACCTATTCCGGACAGATTATCACCTGGGAGCAAGCGCTAAACTCTGAAAATCAATTGGTTCCTGAAGAACTATCATGGGATTCTGAGCCGCCTGTGAAGCCCGATGAAGAGGGCAATTATCCGGTTCCGGTACCTGGTCAGTTTAAAATTTACTAATTATTTAGGTACTGTCAACACCATGAAAAGAAGAAAGTTTGTCAGAAATTCCATTTTGGCAGGAGGATCGGTTATGTATTCCTCCGATGCTTTAAGTTCCAAGCCTAACTCACAGAAACGCAGCCCTATGAATATAACTGCTACTAATTTCAAATTAAAATATGCCCCACACTTTGGCATGTTTAAACATCACGCCGGGGAAGACCTGCTGGATCAGCTTACTTTTATGAAGGAAGCTGGTTTTAACGCCCTGGAAGACAATGGCATGCCCCGAAGGGATCTGGCCGTTCAAAATAAAATCGGACAAAAGTTGGAAGCACTGGACATTGAAATGGGTGTGTTTGTAGCTTCGGCCACCTTTAAGGATGTCACGTTTGCCGGTGACGATGAAAGTGCAAAAGAGGCTGTAATTAAGGATATCAAAAATTCTGTTGAGATCGCCAAACGCTGCCACGCCAAATGGATGACAGTGGTTCCCGGTATGTACAGCACCAAAATCCCCTGGGACTACCAGACCGCCAATTGCATTGAGCTGCTAAAGCGATGTAGTGAAATACTTGAACCTCACAATTTAACGATGGTTCTGGAACCACTTAATGCATATACAAACCATCCCGGGTTATTTTTAACGAAAATCCCACAAGCCTACATGATCTGTGAGGCCGTCGATAGTCCCTCTTGCAAAATTTTGAATGACCTGTATCATCAACAAATCACTGAGGGTAATTTAATTCCTAATATTGACCGGGCCTGGGATCAGATTGCTTATTTCCAGATGGGCGATAACCCTGGACGCAAGGAGCCAACTACCGGCGAAATAAACTATAAAAACATTTTTAAACACATACATAAAAAGGGATTTACCGGAATTATGGGTATGGAACATGGCAATTCCCAGCCAGGCAAGGCGGGGGAGCTGGCAGTGATCGAAGCCTATAAAAAAAGCGATGATTTTTAGCCTGACGCTAAAAATCATCGCTTCCCTTTTTTACTACTTAACCTCAAAGCTGATCTCATCAGCCTGATCTCCATTGACAAATTTAATAGTGTATTTACCTTTTTGAATATAAGTCATGGCTGCCCTCGCACGGTTGCGCTTGGTTGAAACCGGCCCCTCACTTACTTTTAGATCCCAGGAGAAACGATGAAAGCCCTTTGCACCCTCACCTTGTAACCTGCGGATCATTTTATTGTGCTCATTATAAATCTGTATATCCACTTTCTCTCCTGTTTGTCCGACATAGTAAGACAGTTCTACCTGAGGAAGTTTTGGCTTTAAATACGGATACTCACTTTCACCCCACTTTTTGGAATATCTAACGGGGCCAATGGCAAAGGCAACTATCCCTTTTTTAACCTTATCCCCTTTCAATTTTTGAAATGGTTTGACATCCAGGACGTAAACACTCCTGCCATGAGTACCTACCACCAACTCATTATCACGCGGGTGCACGACCATATCATAAGCAGCCACATTTGGAATCTCGCTCAAATGTTCCCAATGATTACCCCTATCAAAGCTGATGTAAGTACCGTGATCAGTGCCTACATATAATAAATCAGGATTGACCGGATCTTGCAAGATTATATTTACTGCTTCGTCGGGAAGGTTGCCTCCAAGTGACTTCCAGTTTTTGCCATAATCGGTGCTTATATAAAGATAGGTGCGAAAATCATCATTGCGATATCCGTTGAGAGAGACAAAAACAGTGGCCTCGTCATGAGGTGACGGTGAGATACTGCTTACCCATTTGTTTTTGGGCAGACCACGGGAAATTAGTTCCCAGCTGCCCCCTCCATTGGCGGAAAACTGAACATTGCCGTCGTCTGTACCTACATACAACACCCCAAATTTATGAGGAGATTCCGCCAGGCAGGAAATAGTCGAAAAAGGCACATTCCCCTGGGGTAGGTCCCTGGTAAGATCTCCACTGATCTCATCCCAGCTGGCGCCCCTGTTTAAACTACGGTATACCCTCTGCGCACCGATATATACGATGTCCGGATTATGTTTGCTTAGAACCAGAGGGGTGCGCCAGTTATACCTTAATTTTGGGGTGCCAATGTCTTGCTTTGGTGTAATCATTTTAGACTTCCCTGTGGATCTGTCGAGGCGAAAGTAGTTACCAAATTGATAGCCAACATAAACAATATCACTATTTCTGGGATCGGGTGCTACAAACATACCATCACCACCAAATATTGTTTCCCATTTTTTGCCCTTGTTAGGAATGCTGCGGGAAGAGCCAACAAGTGTACCATTATCCTGCAGCCCTCCATAAACATTATAAGGCCTTTCCATATCTACATTAACAGTATAAAACTGCCCTACCGCATCGCTGGCGATATGCATCCACTCAGCGCCGCCATCATAGCTCACATACAAACCACCATCATTACCTAACAAGACGTGATCGTCATTATCGGGATTCACCCACATGGCATGGTGATCTACGTGAACATTTCCTATGGTGTCAATCCGGGAAAAAGTCCTGCCGCCATCTTCTGATTTCAGCAAGGGCACACCATATATATAAATCTCATCGGCATTTTGGGGTGAAACTGTAATTTCCCCAAAATAATATCCATAAGTAAAATACACCCCCTCCAGCGCATAACTATTCATTTTGGCCCAGGACTTACCACTATCTTTGGAGCGGTACACCACCGCACCCGTAATTTTGGTATCAAACAATGCCTGATTTGCGTCACCAAAATACTCTGCCAACGCCCTGGGTTTATATTTTCCGTCCTTAATTTCTTTTTTGACCCGCTCGCTGGTGTATTTGGAAGGGTAACGTTTCTTTTTAAGGAATTTATTAAGTTCCTTATCATCGATATTTAACAGTGCATCCTCGTTCATTTCCATAAAGTCATTTACCTTTAGTCCCTCCTCCTGGTTGACTTTTTCAGCTCGCGTTTCTTCCTGGCTGTCCATTACGGCATAAACAATACCCGGACTTCCCTGGGCAAAGTTGATACCGATGCGACCGTTGGTTGATGATTTGGGAAAGCCCTCAGCGGCCTGAGTCCATGTTTCTCCGCCGTCTTCGGAATAGAAGATAAATGAACCTATACCGCTCCCGCTGAAATTGGAGGCCGAACGGGTTCTTTCCCAGGAGGAGGCTACCAGTTTGTCCGGATCAGATTCATTGATTGCGAGGTCAGCCACACCCGTACTATCATTAAGGTATAGTGTCTTTTTCCAGGTTTTGCCGCCATCAGTAGATTTAAAAACGCCTCTGTCAGCGTTGCTGGAATACAGGGCACCTAGCGACGCTACCCAGACTATGTCTGGGTTTTTTGGGTGCACTACAATTCGGGAGATATGCTGTGTATTATCCAACCCCAGGTGTATCCAGGTTTTGCCGGCATCGTTACTTTTATAGACTCCTGAGCCGGCGTAGCTGGAGCGGCTACTATTTTTTTCTCCGGTACCAACGTATAAAACGTCCACATTCGATGGGGCCAAAGCCATGTCACCAATAGTAAGCGTACCCTGGTTGTCAAAGATTGGCTGAAAAGACACACCATTATTTTTAGTTTTATAGACTCCGCCAGAGGCATAAGCCACGTAATATGTGTGAATATCTGAAGGAACCACGGCAATATCAACAATTCTGGCTCCCTGTATCACCGGGCCAATGCTACGAACCGGGTAATTTCTCAAAATAGACTTATCCCTCATCTCCTGCCTCAACCTGATAGACTCCGCCATCTCCCCTTTGGAAGATGATTGCCCATTAACACAAAGGCCTGAAAATAAAAATAATAATGTTGATACGAAGGCAATATTTAAAGAGTTGTTTTTGTTCATCAGGAATAAATTCTTTTATTTTCCGAAAAATAAGGATTTTGAGTGTATTTGAAAATGCACTTCTATTTTAATTAACCTATCTCCAGAGATCATTTCTTATGTTGGTATCAAAACCAAATTTAAAGACTTTGTTTTCTTTACTGACATTTTTGGCAGTAGATTTTATATTACTAATCTACTTATATCAAAAAATATCAAACCAACCGGATAATCCATTTTATCTGCAACTGCTTATCGGCATTTTGGGGTTGGTAGCCATAATAATCCTGTGGAAAGTTATGAGTGCCTATAAAATTATTTCTATTCAAAAGAAAAAAATTGCCGTTAAGTATCCGCTTAGATTTGGTGGTTTTCAATCTGATCTGAATAAACTGATCAACTGGCAGGAAACGGTCATCAAAACCAATAACACTTTGTTTAAGGAACTGAAAATGAAATTCGAACCAAATAAAGTAGTTAAAATCTCCATGCAGGAAAACACCAATTATGACAGGGTGATCGCCTTTCTCAAAAAAAATGCTCCCAGGAAAGAGCAAAAGTAAATACATCATCATTACCGGCTTTTCTTAAATCAGGAAAAATTCCCATTGTTGGGATTGCTTTTCATATCGGGAGCGCATTCTCAATTTGGGAAATCAAAAGCTCTCCATCCGTAAAAAATCGTCCATTTTGCCAGATTTGGTGCTTTTAGTTTTTTGGCACAGCCCTTGAAATATGCTAAACCACTAACAAACTATAAACAAAATGGAAGACAACACTAACATCATCTTAATTATCACTTTGATTATTATGGGTATTTCGGCCAGTGCCATTCTCTTTAAATGGATTTTCAAAAAAGATAAGGGGTAGGCAGCTGACATTGGGATCAACCCAACACCGATCGTTTCTTTAAGTAAAACACTTCAAAATCATGCGTTCAGCAATCCCAACCGGCGAACGCCAATCAAAGAGATACCTCCTGAGCAAAGAGGAAATCTGAAGATTTAGCATTAAATTCAAAACCATCTCCGGCCAATACAACGCTTTGATTTAAACGCTTTTCCCAATACCTTAGTCATTCAATATTTCTTTTACCTATGAAATCATTTTTAGTGATAGGGCTAGGAGGTTTTATCGGAAGTGTCGCCAGATATTATACTCAAATACTATTTAACAAAATACTGCCAGGCAATATTCCATATGGCACATTGACGGCCAACGTACTGGGATGTTTCATCATTGGGATCATCTTTGCTATTGGTTTGAAGCAAGGAATTTTGGCAACTGAATGGAAATTATTTATCGCCGTGGGGTTTTGTGGTGGGTTTACCACTTTTTCATCATTTTCTCTTGAAAACTTTCTGTTGCTGCAATCCGGTCAATATATGGCGATGATCACTTATTTTTTAAGCAGTGTGGTACTCGGTTTCGGGGCAACGCTATTGGGGATTTTCCTTTTCAGATAACTATTTCTTTTTCGATTTAAACGCTCCACTTCTCCAGTCTCTGATAAAATTACTCCAGTTCAAAGGGTTGAGAAAATTATTGGGAGGTGTGAAACCGGTCGTGTTATAGAGTTTGCTGTATCGCATTTGATCATAATAAAACTTATCTTTCTCATAATGTTCGTTCAACACATCTTCCAATTCCCGTTCCATTTGGAATATTCTGTCGGCCTCACCTTTCGGGAGTTGGTAATCATAAAAAGCACGGATAAAACTGGCCTCGTCGGGCCAGGCAATAACCTCTACCTCTTTAAGCAGAATCGTTTCTTTGGTTAGCAATTGGATTAGCGAATATGTCGAATCCTGAAGATCCGGAACCAGGAATTTTGCAGGTTTAAAACCAATAGCTGAGAATTCAAGGGTATCAAACTTCTCTACGATAATCGAAAACTGCCCTGATTTATCGCTAGCAGTGCCTTTAAATTTATTCTTTATGGATATAGAGCCAAAGGGTATGGCCACCAGGGAATCTGCCTGAAGTATTACCCCGGTTATTGTGATGCTTTTATTTTCCTGCCCGTGGCAGGTGTTAAAAAAGCCCAACCAGCCAATTAACACCACTATAAAAACTTTAGATATATTTGTCATTTTACAGTTTCCAATCATAATTATCAAGTTCCTCTAATCCTTTGGTAAGCAGCTCGATACATGCGGCAATATCATCCTTATCAGCCATTTCAATGACCTGATGCAGATGCCTGGTAGGAATAGAAATTGCTCCGGAAATCGCTCCGTTTTTACCTCGTCTTTGCACGCCGGCTGTATCGGTTCCTCCGGCGGTTAACACTTCCGGCTGCCATTTAATCTTATGCTTATCAGCTATTTTTTTGAGATAAGACACCATCCTGTAATCACAAATAGCTGAAGCATCCATCACTTTAATAGCAGCTCCCTTGCCAAGGCTTGTCACCTTTTCATGGGGCTGGGCTCCGGGAAGGTCAAAGGCAATGGTGGTATCCAATCCAAATCCAAAATCGGGATTGATGGCCTGGGCCGCCACGCTGGCACCCCGGATTCCAACCTCTTCCTGGACCGTAAAAACTCCGTAAACATCATAGGGAAAAGTATTCAACTGTCGAAGCGTTTCAATCAATATAAATACCGAAACCCTGTTGTCAATAGATTTACAGTTTACACAGTTTCCCATTTCAATCAATTCCCTTTCTCTTGTAACAGGATCGCCGACACTGACATATTTCTCCACCTCCTCTTTTTCCATGCCCATATCGATGAAATAATCTGTGTTTTTAGGCAATTTGGTTCTTTCTTCGGGTGTCATAACGTGTATGGGCTTTGTGCCCATTACCCCTGTTAAATCCTTCTTTCCATGTACAATCACGCGTTGCGCTGTAAGCGTTTTCGGGTCAAATCCACCTAAGGTATGAAATCTTATAAATCCGTTATCATCTATGTGCGTAACTATGAAACCAATTTCATCCATATGCGCAGCAATCATCACCTTTTTACCTTCGGGATTATTTTTGGCCTTCTTAAGCGCTATCAAATTTCCCATATTATCCACCTGCACCTCATCTACCAGCGGGGTTACGATCTTTGATACCATCTTTCTGATCTCCTGCTCAAACCCCGGCGCACCCGGCGCTTCACATATTTCTTTTAATAATTTGGTATTTATAGCCATGCGCTTTTTTTCGGTAAAAATAAAGAAAGAATAAAAGGTTAAAAATGATTTAAGTTATTTTATTACCGGCAAAACAGCACAAAAAAATGTGTTCTAAGGTCTGACAAATACCCTGCTATTTCTGCGTTTAGTGCTTAAATAATGAAACTAATTGTCAATGAATCATGTTATATTTTTAATTAGTCGATTTGGCTATAGTCTTTGGATTATTGTTTGGGTATTCAAAGACAAAGTGAATTGTTTTTTTCATAACAAATCAAAGAGAGAAGACCTGCCGGGGCTGGCGGGTCTCTCTCTAATTTTTAACCACTTAATTTTGAGAAGATTATACCCTTAATGGCCAGTTACGAAAAAGGTAACCCGTCATACTCAATATTCTTTGCCCCACTAATCAAATCAGGTTTACAGTACTTATTTATTTCCAGTCTGAGCATTCATTTTGCATTGCTCCAGCGTTTGGCTGAGGAATTTTTTTTCAGATTGATTTTCAGCCAGAGATAACGCCGCCTCATAATCTGCTATAGCCGCAGAAAACATGCGTTGTTCCTCCAGCAACTGCCCCTTGACGGCAAAATACAGGTAGCTTTTCTTTGGGGTTTGTAAATGCTCATTTTCAAGCAGTTGCTTCAGCGCAAAACCAGGTCCCTTAACCATTTTCAACACCACAATACGATTTAAATGAGTCACCGGTGATGGATTTAACGCTACCAGCTTATCGTGATAAAACAGTAACTTCGACCAGTCTGTTGACTTATAATCCGGTGAAATGCAATGTAGCGAAGCAATGGCCGCTTCGATGTGGAAACTGGTAAGGTTTTCTCCTGTCATTGATGCTGAGAAATATTGAAAGCCTATGCTGATTAATTGTTTATCCCACAATTTCCGGTCCTGATCTTTCAGCAATATCAGCTCCCCCATCTGTCCGACCCGGCCCTGAAATCTTGCCAGGTTAAAATACATTAAGGATAATAGGGCATTGGTTGCGGGATTAAAGCAATGAGCCTGAAGGAGTATTTTGGCCAGCCGAATAGCTTCAAAACACAACTCTTCTTTGAGTAAACGAGGCCCGGAGGAAGCCTTATAACCTTCGTTAAACAAAAGGTAAATGACCTTGTGAACCAGATCTAACTTTTTTCTGGTTTCCTGAACCGAGACATCCTCTAATCCTATTCCTTTCTCCTTAATGGCTTTAACGGTTCGTTGGTAATTTTTCGCTACCGTTTCAGGGTTCATAATCAATGCACTGGCAATTTCTGAGGCGCCAAATCCCCCTAATGTCTTGAGGATAAATATAATTTGATTCCTGGAATTGACCGTTGCATGGCTACCTGCGATGAGTAATCTAAACTGATTATCATGGATAATTCCTTCATCGAAAGCGCCGTCCATTATACTGAACAAATTGTTGTCATGATGTAAATTCCAATATTTCCTGATCAGATGATCTCTGATATGATGATTTCTTTTAATCAGATTAATGGCTTTATTTTTAGCCACTTTAAAAAGCCAGGCCTGAGGATTGGGCGGAAAGTGGGTGGGCCAGGTTTTTAACGCCGCATAAAACGTTTCCTGCACCACGTCTTCCACAAACTCCAAATGTTGTAAGCCGAAAAAATGAGATAATGCAGCGGTCATCTTTCCGGAAAGTTCCCGGAAAAGATGACCGATTTTTTCCTGCGGCGATATGTTACTGCCTTTTTCCAAGCACTTAATAGACCGATACAGCCCTCACCTCAATAGAACCGGGATATTTGATGCAGGGGCAGTTTTTGGCAATTTCTACCGCCGCATCTATATCCGCTGCCTGAATGATATAATATCCTCCTACACATTCCTTGGTTTCGATAAAGGGGCCGTCGCTGATTACCATTGTAGCATTTTTGATGGTTTTACCTTCATATTCAAGGCCTTCTCCTCCTTTAAAAATGCCTTTTTCGGTCAATTCCTGTACCCAATTCATATGTGCGGCCACCAATTCCTGAAATTCCTGCGGCGGGAGTTTTTGTGTTTCTTCAATCTCTTCTCTGAGCAAAAGCATGAAATTTTTCATATTTGTATCTATTTATGTAATTAAAATAATGTTTTAAATTAATAGCACCAAGCAGGTGCAAAACCAACGGGGTCAGGATTGTCTTTCAAATTCAAAAAGTTCTTCCCTTACGACGCCATCTTCGTATTTGATGGCCACATAGACCCGCAAGTGATTGTCATCGATTTTTTCCATAGTCAAACCCTCAAAGTGGGCTTTGTGACCTTTTACTTCGACCAGCTTAAAGCTTATGAATTTATCCTTGGTTTCCCACCCCATGAAGGCGGACGTAAAGTGTTTTAGTCTCAATTCAATAAGTCCTTTTTCTTCAACCAAAACAAAAAATTCATAAAACACTGGTTTTCCCTCTTTTATCAGCTTAAACATCCCCATCATCGTATTACCGAAGGGTTTTTCCCACACTTCCTGGCAAATGCCACCCAACCCCTCACCCTGCCAGGATCCTTGGAGCCAGTCGAGATCCTGAACGGAGCCATGATAATATTGTGTAGTTTCACCTGCCCGGATCACTTTCCCGGTTGGTGTTTCCTGGGCCTTTAACGGTAAAATCCACATAATTGACAGCGACCCTGTAATTCCTGCGGCCAGTACGATGTATAATGATAGTTTTTTCATTTTTGTAGTTTTTGTAATAAATACAAATGAAAAAACCCAAACTGGACAAGTTTTTAAAAATTTTTATAAAAACGTTGAAATACTGTAGCTGGTTAAGTTTTATTTAGGTGAAATCGAGATAAATTGATGTAAAGCGTTGCTCAGCTATAGTGAATGGTTTATTTTGTTAATTTTATTCGGAATTGTGCTATGGGTTGATTTTCAAAGACCTCCTAGACAAAGGATTAACCAAAACTAGTTAATAAAGCAAGAAAATCATTAAATTTGTAAAGGTTACTTAATAATAATGAAATAAGGCTATGACATATATGCATAGAATTATCATTGATCCCGATATTGTGTTAGGCAAGCCTGTGATAAAAGGCACCAGAATCACAGTCGAATTGATATTACGAAAATTATCAGAAGGGCAGACTCCTGAGCAGATTCTGAATTCATATTCTCAGTTATCTAAAGAGGATATTTATGCAGCATTGACCTTTGCATCGGATTTAATAGCCAATGAAGAAGTCATTATACCCAAAGCTTCGTGATCCTGGCTGACGAAAACATTGATTTCAATATTATTACCCATCTTCGTTCAAAAGGTATAGCGGTTTATTCTATTAAGGAAAATCACCCAGGTATTTCGGATAAGCAGGTTATAGCACTTTCTAAAGATCAGCCCAGAATTATTTTGACAGAAGATAAGGACTTTGGCGAATGGGTTTATGCACATAATGAAAAGGCATTAGCGTTATTTTATTGCGCTATCAGTTTGGTGATACAGACTTGATACTATCCATTTTAGTTGAGTTAATAGAAAATAGAAAAGACGATCTATTCGGAAAGTTTGTCACTATAAATCCTCAAAAAATACGTATCCGTTCCCTCAAGTAATTTGCTTTACTTCACATATAAATCAGCAAAATCCATATAACTTTCCCAATCAAAAGCCTTCACATCGTGGCGGCCACTGCGAATGTGGTATCCTATACGAGATGCAGTGACAGGTTTATTCAATGGCGGCATTTCGGCATTTTTAATCCCTTCCTGTTTATATAATCCATAGGCCTCCGATGCGTGAAAAGCTGATAAAAATTCCCCTTTCGGATCTGCCCAACGATCTTCGACCGCACTTGCCACATATACCGGCCTGGGCGCCACCAGGGAAATCAGCATGTGCTGATCGATTGGCAGCTTCTCCTCTACCCCGTTGAAACGGTGAAAATTTTTGCAAAACCAGTGAGGAAAGTTACGGTTAATGATCGCTACTGTTTCACCAAATTTTCTGCGAAACAATGCGGCTCCTCCACATCCGGAGTTGTTGGAAATAACCGCCGCAAACCGCTGGTCCTGCGCACCCGCCCAAAGTGCCGTCTTGCCTAGCCTCGAATGGCCCATGACAATAACTTTTTCCGGATCAATATCACTATCACTTTCGAAGTAATCCATTGCCCTGCTAAGTCCCCACGCCCAGGTGGCTATCGCACCCCAGGCTGTCGAATCCGCTGTATGCTGTTTACCGTACAACCTTTGAACACTATCGTCGCCTCCTGCTGCATGATCGGGAAACAGATCCCCGTAGTAAATTGTGGCTAACCCATAGCCCCGCTCTAAAATACGTTCCACAGGCCATCGACTTGCTCTGATACCCCGGGAAGTCTCCCCGGCCTCATGATTGGAAATACCCAGCCGTTGACTATTGTTCACCCATTTTTGATGAAGGGTAATCTCCACATCGTGGTGGATGGTATGATTGCCATAAAAATTCATTCCGAGAAAGACAGGAACAGGTTTGGCCGCCGATTTTGGTAGGTAAATAAGTATATTCATATCTACCGTATCCATATCTTCAATAAACAGCACCTTTACTTCTTTCCGTACAGCTTTATTTTCCAGGGCTTTCGAAGACACGCTTATCGTTTGAAAGACCATTTTTCCGGTCGATTCGGGCGAATCGCCATATACATATTTCCTATAGAGTGAAAGGATTTCAGGTCTACGGAAACGCTCCCATTGCCTGGTAGTTTTTACCGGACGTCCATTGGAATCCTGCAATAGTACAGGTAATGTAAAATCCGGGACTTTACTTTCATCATAGTTATGTTGCCCCTGTGCCCGGAGCGAAAAAGCGGCTATGAATAATAGCCAAAATAAAATGGAAATTTTAATTGCATTCATAAGAATTTAATATACACATAATCCACCGTTTTTCATTTTGCGCAACCGGATTTCTTAAATTACTGTTTGGCCGGCACGGAAATATCAAAAAAAACCGCTACACTTTAAAGACTGCTATTCCTCCGTAAGGTATTTGAAATTTTGTAAAGGCCTCTGATAAAGGTAGATTATTGAGGTGGGCATTCATTGTTCTGATGATGCCTCCATGGGTGACCACAGCCATTTTCCCGTAGGTTGGAGGTTCTAATTCTGACCACCATGCCAAAACCCGCTGCTGCAGGGCGAGCATGGACTCCCCCCCCGGGGGCGCATTGTTTACATAGTCAGCCATCCACGTTTCCAATTCTTCACCGGGTAATGTACCCCACGGTTTCATTTCCCAGTCGCCAAAATCAATTTCCATCAAGCGGTCATCAACCAAAAATTCTTTGCCATTTAGCTTCCTGGCCAGGTGAAGACACCGTTTTAACGGACTACTGTACACGATGTCAAAAGAAGTGGGCAGTTCCTTTATCACTTTCTCCTGTTCCTTCCGGAAAGAAGGTGCCAACTCCAGGTTAGTCTGGCCATAGCAAATGCCTTTGTGGACAAGAGGCGTAGTATGTCTTATAAAGTAAACTTCCATATCACCAATAAAAAAAGATAAAAAGCTGTTTCCGTCACCTGTTGTACAGCCCCCAGACAGTCCCCGGTGTAGCCGCCTATCCACTTTGTAAAATACCTGGCCATTCCCATCTTCACCAGGTAAAGTAATGGAATGGTTCCCAGCATCGGATAATTTTGAGTCACGAAAGACAATGAGATTACCGGCAATACACCAAATATGCCGGCGGGGATCAGATTAAACTTTCCCGATTGTCTGGCTACCGGTTTGGCCTTGCTATTATCGTTGTCACGCACATAGGGGTGGGTAAAAACAACTGTTGAAGCCATGAAGCGACTTATCGTGTGCGCTCCGACAAATGTTGCCAATAGCGCGAACCCACCTACCAACGATACGAGCTGCAAAAGCAGACTTATCTTCAATAAAAAAATAAGCACAAGGCCTACCACGCCATAGGTCCCTACACGGCTGTCTTTCATAATTTCGAGAATCTTCTCCTTTGTCCAACCTCCTCCAAAGCCATCACATACATCGGCGAAACCATCCTCATGAAAAGCGCCGGTGATAAGCACTGAAGCTATCAGACTGAGAACAGTTCCGGCCAGTGGGCTGATTAGCCAGTCTCCCAACAGAAAACCGGCAGCCACCACTACTCCCACCAGCCAGCCAATCAACGGAAAATACCGAATCGATCTACTGATATAACGTTCATCATGATCTACCCAGGAAGGGCAGGGGATACGTGTATAAAACATCACTGCGGTAAACAGAATTCTGATTTCTTCCCTCATCTATGGATCAATTCTGTTGCTCACACCGGCTTCAGTAAAGCTGGCCATTTCATTTAAGAAAGTAATGGCACTGTTAACAATTGGATAAGCCACCGCACAACCTGTTCCTTCGCCCAGCCTCATGTTGAGGTTTATCAACGGTTTCATCTTTAAATAATCAACCATTTGTTGGTGCCCTTGTTCCTCTGACTGATGACAAAGGATGCCATAAGCCTTGATAGCAGGGCAAAGCTGCTGCGCCACCAAAAAAGCAGCGGTAGCAATAAAGCCATCGATCAAAAGGACCATTTGAAGTTCGGCTGCTCTCAGCATCGCGCCACACATTTGAGCTATCTCATATCCTCCAAAAGTTTGCAAGACCTCCAGCGGGTCAGTAACACCGGTATGGAGATCGAGAGCCGCTTTCAATACCCTGAATTTATTTTGTAATTGGACATCGTTCAGGCCTGTTCCACGACCAACGCAGTGAATTAATTCCAATCCGCAAATCCTACTCATAATCATGCTGGCAGAAGCCGTATTGCCAATCCCCATTTCTCCAAAACCGACAATATTAGCACCTAAAGATTTAATTTCATCAACTGCGACCTCCCCATAATCCAGGGCCTGCTGCAATTGTTCTTCGGTCATCGCTTTTTCATGTAAAAAACTACGCGTTCCATAGTCAACTTTATGCCTTGTCAGCAAGACATGGGGATCAAAATCATAATTAACCCCGGCGTCAATCACCTTGAGTCCAATGGCATTTTGCCTGGCAAAGACGTTGATGGCAGCCTTTCCCAATAAAAAATTATTCACCATTTGATGGGTCACCGCCTGTGGATAAGCACTTACACCTTCCCTGGCAATACCGTGATCGCCGGCGAAAACAAGAATGTGGGGCTTATTTAACACCGGACTCAGGGATTGTTGAATGAGGCCGATCTGAATAGCAATTTGCTCCAGCCTCCCCAATGCCCCTACCGGCTTGGTTTTTCCATTGACCTTGTCAATTAACTCGCTTAACAAGTCCTTTTTTGGAGGAAATATCTTATAACCCATAAGTTTCGGTTTAAGTTAAAATTATCCTGGCAGCAAATCACAAAACCAAAATCCCATTGCGGCTTGCCGCTCAACGGTTTCATCATCCTTCTTTTTACTTTTAGGTGCCTTGTATTCCCGGTACACTTTTTCACCTATTTCAAAGGGAATAGGATGCCTGAAAATCGGGCCGTCAAATACAAACGTATGGAATTCCCCGTTTTCCCCGCAGGGGTCCACGTTTTCCGGGAGGTCTTTTAAAAACTGTTCATCAATAACTCTTCCGGCGAAGCTTTTGTCCAGCAACTCAGACTTTATACAAACCAGGATGGTCTTGAATCCAAGCTTTAAAAACTGCCGGATCAGTGCGCTTGTATCTTGTTTCCAAATTGGGAAATGCGCTAAAAACCCCTGTTGCGCGAGACGCTCCTCCCTGTATTGTCTTAGATCTTCGAGAAAGATATCACCAAAAACCGAATGTGTATACCCTTCATTCCTCAACTTACCCATCATACTATGCATCATTTGATTATAGTGATCCATATCCGGATTTTCAGGCAGTTGAAGCTTTTCCAGGGGAATGCCAATACTATCCGCCTGCTGCTCAAGCAATGTTTCCCGAACGCCATGCATAGATACACGATTGTGATGAGCGTTAACACTTGTCAGCAGTTTTCCTATCTCATAATTGTCGTCCTGCAATACCTGGTGCAAGGCCAATGCGCTGTCTTTACCACCACTCCAATTAAATATTGCTTTCTTTCTCATTATTGTTTTAATATCATCGGCAGCCCTGACACCATAAAAATTGCCTTATCTGCATTTTTTGCAAGGTATTGGTTTGCCCAACCCTGAAGATCGGTAAACTTTCTTCCGGTTGCTGTCTCGGCATGTACACCCATACCAATTTCATTGGATATAATAATGAAGGTAGTGTTTTTAGTTTTTAATTTATCAATTTCCCGTTTGAAGGCCTCAAGACTCTTATCTACATCCTGCTCAAAGTCGACAAAAAAATTGGTCAGCCAAAGGGTAACACAATCTATTACTGCCACCCTGTCCTCCAGTTGGAGGCTGCTTACCTCCTTTTGCTCCTCTATGCTGGTCCATTTTTCATCTCTTTCAGCCTGATGCCGCCTGATCCGATCCTGGAAGTCTCCATCCCACTGGCGAGCAGTAGCGACGTAAACCGGATTTTCTGCCAGGTCCTTTGCTATTTTCATGGCATAGCTACTTTTTCCTGATCTTGCTCCCCCGGTTATGAAATAGATCATTTTATTTTTTTTTGTATCCGTAAGGACAGTGTTTACATTCATTTTGGCAGCAGTAGCCCTTTTTCAAATGATAAAAGGCGGTAAATACCCAATTTCCCTGTTCATTGATATAATAGTCCAAACCTTCTTTATAATCGGCGGCCGTGTTGGCTGTTTTTTTTGTCACACCTTTTGTTAAGTAGACGACGGCTTTTTCCGGTGCCGCTTTAAATTTCTCTTGTATCCTGTTTGCCAGACAATGAGGGCAAAGGCATTTTTCTCCCTCATTGACTGCCAATATAGCCGGTAACGCCTCGCACCAACAGGCACCGCCGGTCTGCTGACAAGTAAAGGTTGTTTTACAACCCGGGCAAATCCTCTGATTATTTAACTGTTCGCTATTCATTTTTCCCGGCGATCATTTCTATAAAACAGTAATCCTGATGAACAAGTTTTTCCCCAAATGTCACGTCGATCCGATTTGAAAACAAGGGGCAATTCAGCACGAGGGTATGAAACTCTCCATTTTCTCCGCAAGCATCGATACCCAGGTCCGTCAGTTCCTCAATCAACCCGGCGGTAATACCTCTTCCCAGAAAATCAAGACCAAGTTTAGTATTGCAAGATACAATAACCGCCTCAATTTCCGCGGCGATCATCTGACGCACCAAAGTGATACGATCCATTTGCCACAATGGTAATACTGCTTTCAAATTAGCCGCTTGTGACACCTTTTCCTCCCATTCGCGATGGGGTTCAAGATCAATGTCTCCAAAGATCACACATTCAATTTGCTGTGCTTTTTCAATTTTTTTGAGTGCGGCGATGTATTCCCTTTCGTAATCAGACCAGGAGGCCGGCACCATATAAAGCGGTATATCACCAATGGCGCGGGCCTGTTGCTGAAGTACTGAACGAGGTATGGCATGTGACCTGGAAACTTTCCCATTCTCATTCATCATATTAAGCAACGCCCTTGGTTGCATGCCTTGATTGACCGCCTGCATCAAAGCATAGCAACTGTCTTTACCACCACTCCAGGAAGCCAGTGCCCCTTTCATGAAGCAGATGGCCTACCCAATACCGGAAAACGAAGCCTGGCTAACTCATATCCTCCAAAAAGAATGGCGCTATAAATGAGATTTGCTGCCAACATATTCTTAAAATACGGAATGGCCATTATATAACATTTTATTAAGCCGGCAAAATCGCGTGTGTAAGGCAATCCGGTTGTGAGATCGGTTACACCCCTGAGCCATACACCTAAATTAGCTACTAAAAAATGTGTTAACGCCGCCAACAACGCCCCTAATATCACATTTTTAATGCTCACTTTTTTTATTAGCACACTCCCGATCAAAACCACCAAGGCAAAGGCAGCATAGGTCCAATACCATCCGTCGTATAATAGCCCATTGCTATGCCCTGCATAAATAGTTTGCATTAAAACTACGTCACTAATAAATAATGTGAGCAATGGAAAAAGATAAGCGCGAACTCTTGAAATAAAATAGCTGCCCCCAAATAATGCCATAGCGCCTATTGGTGTAAAATTAGAAAAAGGGGTATGACCTGCCGTTATTAACAATCGCCACAGTCCGGCCAGTAACATAATGCCAATCAGTATGAATAGTCGAATATTTACTTTCTCTTTCATATTGTATGGGTTTAAAAATTAATCCCCTTCTTGCCATGCTGAAGGTGAAATTGTATGCCGGCCTGCAGGTTAAAGCCAATGGTGGAAAAGCCGGTACTTTCTACGTAATTGGTATCGGTTATATTCTTGACATCCGCAAAAACGGTGAGGTTACCTGTCGCCTCGTAAGAGACATAGCCATTCACCAGGAAGTAGGCATCCAAACTGACAGACTCGGTTTGGAAGTTTTCGGAATTGAAGAAACTATCGCTACGATCGCCCAGATATTGGCCTTGCAGGGAAATAAACAGATGCTTTACAGGTTCTGCATTTAATGATAGCATGAAGCTATGTTTGGGTCGCCTTATCAGGTTGTGAAAAGTAGAGTCCCGCTCGGAAGTTAATGGCACCGTAACCTCTCCGTCAACAAAATTGTAATGGGCGGTCAGTGACCATTTGGGTAAAAACTGGTAGGTAAAGGAGGCTTCTATACCAAAATCATTCTGCTCATCCCGGTTTTGATATCCCGCACTGAAATCATAAATGATCACATCCTCAATGGACCTGTCAAAATAAGTGAACTGTCCACTTAGCTTTTGATCCAATAAGTTGAATCTTAGCCCTCCTTCGTAAGAACGGCTGGATTGTGGTTTCAAATCCGGGTTGGGTCCAAACCTGCCAAACAGTTGGCTAAGATTTGGAGACTTAAATCCGGTGCCATAACTGCCAAAAAGCGACACCCGGGGAGATACATCATAGGAAATTGCAGCGGAGTAGGTGCCTTCATTTCCATATTCGGAATGGTCGTTCAGGCGATAGCCCAGCTCGGCATTGAATTTATTCAAACCTGTCACCAGCAATGAAATATAGGGACTGGTAATGGTGAACGACGGATCTTTTTCGGTTGCCTGATCGTCTAATACCTTTGCTTCTTTTCTATAGATACCTCCAATAACCTGGAAGTTCTCATTTAACCGGTAGTTTGCAATAATATCGAGGTTGTGTGTCCTCCCTTCAAAAGTGCTTTCTCCAAAACTGGAGTTAAATTTTCTGTCGGTCTGGACGAAACTATAAAGACCGTTGATTTGAAAGTTATTTTTCAGATAGCTGATCCTGGTTCCAGGGTTAAAAACTTCAGACGTAAATTGGTTAGCGGCATCTGCAAAGGAGCCATCATCATAGTCATTATTAAGGTCAGTATAACGGACAAAAGGCGAGATCTTCAGCGATGTTGAAGGAGTAATCTCAAAGTTGGCCTGAAAAGCTTCCCTTTGTGAGCCATCTTTATCAAAATCAACTGTATCGACGTTATCCGTTGCTTCGCTAATGCCCTCTGTGTAAAAGCGGCTATATCCGATGTTGTAACCAAAAACCTTGTCTTTACCGCTAATGCTCAGGGATGCTTGCGAAGTGTTCAGGGAGCCTGCACTTAGCGCCCCGTCAAAAGAGAGGGCGCCCTCTTTCGGGCTTCTGGTAATAATGTTGATAACGCCGGCAATGGCATCTGAGCCATACAAGGTAGATTGGCTTCCTTTCAGAATTTCAATTCTTTCAACCTGCTGTAGCGGTAAAAGCCTTAAGTCAAATGCACCACCTAAACCGGCGGCATCCGTAATGGGAATGCCATCAATTAAAACCAGTGTGTACTCACTACTTGCTCCTCGGATAAAAACATCCTTGTTTTTTCCCGGATTGCTAAAGGCTCCATTGATCACCAGTCCGGATTGTTCGTGTAATACCTGTGCTAAATCTTTCCCTTCGCTTCGTTGAATCTGCTCGTAATCGATTACTTGCACAGGTTTGGCGGTTTCTTTTCTTTCCAGGGGTATCTTTGAGGCAGACACCACTATTTCTTTGAGAGAGATGATGTTTTGCAGGGAGTCCTGCGATTGGGCAGCGGTGATTAATGAAAAAAATACACACCACCCGCTTAAGATTAACTTTTTGCTCATTGTTTGTAATTTTTAATTGAACCAATGAGCTTCCGATAATTTAGCGTAGGGCCGTAGAACTGAGGGTGACGGGATTATCTGTTCCAATTATTCCCGTCATCATTGCTACATTCCTGACTCTTCCACCGAAAGCCTTTAAAATGTTTACATCAGGCAGGTCTTCTGGCTCGCTTCGCTGTTTACACCTTCCCATCCCAATGAATAGAGATAGTGGTATGTTGATAAACAGCATTTGATAGAAGCTTACAGCTACGGGGATAGCTCCGGAATTGCACCGGATTCCCTTTTAATTCAAAGTGAAAAAACTTCACCTGAAACCAAATGCAGCGTGAAGGTAGGAAAATTTCCCAATTGTTTGCAAAGTAATTGATCAATTAATTCAAGGCTTTTGGAATTTTACAATCGGATCTGCGGTTTACCATTTACTAATAAGATACTGGAAAAAATGTCTTATTTTACTTATAATTAAAGTTTATATGCGAAAGCCGGGTAACCATTCAGCACCATGACCAATCTCGATCAATATCAAGCAGAGTTTATTGGCTTCCAGGAAGAGCTAAAATCCTACATTTACAGAGTTGTGGTCAACAAGCAGGATGCCGAAGATATTACCCAGGAAACCTATATACGCAGTTTCAAAAATTTACATTCCTTTAAGGCCAATGCTTCTTTTAAAACCTGGGTATTCTCCATAGCTACCAATCTCGCCAAAGACAATCTCAGGGCCAGGGAAAGATGGGGAGAGGACTGGATGGAACTGGTAAAAGACGCCCACGTTGAATCCAAAGAGCTTTATGGTAAAAAAATGGAAATAAACCGCACCTCTGAACATGGGAAATTTGTCATGAAAGAACATATTACCTACTGTTTAAACTGTGTTTCCAAAACGTTATTGCTCACCAATCAGATATGTCTTTTGCTTAAGGAAGTATATGAGTTCAAGATATCTGAGATCATGCTCATCACCGGCCTTACCGAAGGCAAGGTCAAGCATGCGATTGCCGATAGCCGAAAGGATATGATCAGAATTTTTGACAACAGGTGCTCCCTTATCAATAAAAAGGGAATTTGTCATCAGTGTACCGGGTTAAACAAAATTTATAACCCAAAGCAAGATGCACAGGAGGAAGCCAATAAAATCAAAATGATCAGGGAAAGCAGACAGGCCAACCATCAGCAACTACTCAGCTTACGCCTGCAGTTGGCCAAATCTATAAACCCCCTCAATGCGGAAGGTAGGGATTTACACAACTATCTCCTGGAAAACTCTCCGGGATGGGCCAAAGCCTACGGCAAAAGAGTTAAGGCCAAAGCCAATTCATAAACACCTAACAACCAGTTATTTAAATCATTTTTTCGTCCGTTTTTAATTAGTAAACAGTCTAATTCTCAAAAATCGATTGTTTACCATAAAATGTTAAAAAATGGATCAAGCTGTTAATGCAATTAATTGGTTCGAAATACCAGTCAGTGACTTTGCACGCGCCAAAAAATTTTATTCCAACATTCTGAACACAGAGTTGTTCGAGACCGAAATGAATGGAAGAACAATGGCCTTTTTTCCCTCCGCCAATGGTGGAGTTGGAGGCTCAATTTGCCATGGGGAAGGTTGTGAACCCGCTGCCACCGGCACCTGTGTATTTATCAATGGCCTTGAAAACCTGGACAACGTGTTGTCTAAAGTCGTACCGGAAGGCGGCCAGGTGATGATGCCCAAAACCAATATTGGCGAGGAAGCGGGCAATATCGCCTATTTCATGGATACGGAAGGTAATAAGGTGGGGCTGCATTCCATGCAATAGCGGTTGAATTTAGTGTGAGCAAGGGAGTGCTGGGGGTACTTTTGAAGGCCCCCAAATTTTTCTAAACCAAAATCTTAAAGAAATGAAAATAGTATTGATTATAGTATTGCTACTGGCAATGGGAGGTGGGTTATATCTCGCTTCCATGATTTTTAAGGGTCAAAAACCGGAATTATCCGCCGCCGGCATCCACGGCATAGTGGCGCTGGTACTTCTGGCACTGGTGGGGTATCTGGCTTATTCCTGGCATGAAACCAAGCTTTGGATCGCACTGGGGGTTATGATCATGGCTTCGGGTGGAGGACTTTATTTGGTTGGTAACCATAAAAAGGGAGAACCCGGGCCAAAGTCAGCGGTGGTCATCCATGCAATTTTTGCAATAATTGGTATCACCTTTTGCATTTTAAGTATCATTTAACCAAAATGCTATGGCCTACTTTAATGATGATTTTTTCCACTTCTTCAGGGAATTAGAAAAGAATAATACAAAAGCATGGTTTCTGGAACATAAAAAGAGATATGAAAAATCTATAAAGAAGCCATTTCACAATCTGGTCAGTGATCTGATTTTAAAAATCAGTGCACTGAATCCAAGGGTACAAATTGAGCCCCGGGAAGCCATTTTCAGGATCAATCGAGACGTGAGGTTCAGCAACGACAAAAGTCCCTACAAAACAAATGTCTCAGCACTGATCTCTGAAAAAGGCAAGAAGGACAAATCCATTCCTGGAATTTACTTTTCCATGTCAACGAGTGGTATTACCATGTATGGTGGCACCCATCTTCAGGATAGAGCTTTACTGTTAAAGGTCAGGACTTTCATCGCTAAAAACCTGCAAAAACTGGATGGGGCATTGAACGACCCGGTTTTTAAAAAGGCCTTTGGAGAAATCACCGGTGAAAAACACAAAAGACTGGCCGCGCCATTTGACCAATTGGTGGAAGCGCAGCCATTGATCGCCAATAAGAGTTTTTTGTATTCTGCCAGTTTACCAAAAGATGCGATCACCGATGAGACGCTGACGGATAAAATAGTCTTTTACTATCAAGCCTCCCACCCCGTCAGAGAATATTTATACAATGCAATAACAAATTAAAAAATGGAAACAACTATAAAATTATTTATAATCAGCCTTAGTCTGATTGTTTTTTCTTCCTGTAAATCAGATGATGATACTGAAGACTTGCCCGTTGTAGATGAAAAGTTTATCTCCGATTTGGGCCAAAAGTATTTCCAATCACTTTCATTTGACAATCCTGCCACATTTAATGTTGAGAACTGGATTCAGTTAACCGATGAAAATGTTGTAAGCAATGATCCCTGGGGATCTCCGGCCAAAAACGGTCACCAGGACCTTCGCGATTGGTCTGCCGGACTGATCACCGGATTTGGCGCGATAAACTTTACGGTGAATGCCTCCTTCGTCGCCGCCGAACGCGTCGCGATTTATTGGACTTCATCTGCCAGGGATCCGGCCGGCAACGCATTTGAATTCAGCGGTATAGATGTCTTTGAAGTCAATAACCGGGGCACAATCGCGGAAATCGAAGGTTATTGGATAGCCGACCCCACAGTCCCCATTGCAGAAGAAGTAATTGCCGCCGGGCAAAATTATTTCCAGACCCTTAATTTTATAGATCCCAATACTTTTGATGTCGAGCAATGGATTTCCACAATGGACGCCGGTGTTGTTGTTAATGACGCCTACGGTTCCGCTGAAAGGGTTGGCCACGATGCGCAAAGAATGTTCTCTCAGGGGCTATTGGGTTCCGGCATACAAGCCATTGAATTTACGATTGATTTTCAGGTGGCCGCCGGAAACAGAACGGCCATAAAATGGACAGCAACAGCTGATTTTGGCCAGGGTGGTAACATTAGCTGGGATGGTATAGATGTGCTGGAAGTAAATGGAGCCGGGAAAATAACCAAGGTTTTTGGGTATTGGGATGAGTCTGTTTTTGGATCTTAGTTCCTGGCTTTTAGTAAGCCTCCGGGGGAAAATAGCCAGACCGGTGTTATCCATACCGTTGAGGTGAGTCTTTTTACCGGTATAAACCCTTTGTGTCTTTGTGCTTTGGTGGTAAAAGTAGTAAACCATTAAGACATCAAGACACAAAGGAACTTTGTGTAATTCACACCAGGTGTTAAGATCGGAAAATCAGACTTTCGATGATTTTTTATGGAAATCTAAAACACGGCTTCATTGACTGCAACGTCTTAAATAGTAATGCGGCGTCCTGATTTAACATTTTGTTACTATCATTTTGTAATTGGTGGCAGAGGAGTGTCCGGATTGTGTATCTTGATAATGATACACTAAATCTGTCTCAAATATTCTTTTTTGATTTCCAACAGCATCAATTGTTTTGTTGAGTATACTAACCTTGTTGCCAGTGTGTTGTATACTAAATACAATGACGGCATCCTTCCTTGATCCAAGGAGTATTCTTCTTACCAGGTCAGTTTCTTTCTTTTTATCAACCCTGGTAAAGTGAAACATACTATCGAGGAGCATAAAATCAAACTCGCTGAAATGATCGTATTGATAAATGTCGCCGACAATTGCCCTTAAATTTAATTTTTCGGCCTGTGCTGCCTTCTCCATTTGCTCAATCCCGACTTTGGAATTATCTATTCCGGTAACAATATAACCCAACCTTGCAAGTGGAATTGCATTGCGGCCCTGACCACATCCAAGATCCAATAGTCGACCTCTTAGAGAATAGTTTTTAAAAAAATCTATTAACTCCGGGTAGGGGTCCCCAAACAAATTTGCCGTTTGGTAATATTTATCGTATGCTACAGCCATCTGGCGTTTATATGATTACACGTGACCATTCAGGAATTTTGACTTTTGGAAAAATAGTTTTTTTCTGTTGCAGTGGCAAGTAAATTGAACCGATCCATGTCTGCTGATGGAAAAAACCGGATTTACTTAATTGAAATTTGAATTAATTCCTTGTTAAACCTACCCGTAAATAAGGTGTCTGTATTATTCTGTATAACCTCTGTTATAAAATAATCCTTACAAAACTGACATTCATCCGTCCAATCACTGCCTATCACCAATTTGAGGTTTTGATCAGCACCGAAAGCGGTGGTCAATGTATAGTTTTGAGATTTTGGCGGGCGCTCAAAATTAATAGCTTGGAGGAACGTCTGGAATCTGTCATTGCCGGTGTCCAGTACCAAAGCCTCGCTAAAGCCCCCGGAAGTTAAAAAAGTTGATGTTTTATGTTCTTCCTTCAAATCAATAATGCTTCCCTGTGCATTTAATAACTGAAAGTTCAGTCCGTTTTGCCACACCCTGGGGGGTGCACAGGGTGGCGCTGGTCCACAGTCATCCGAATCAGAACAAGATAGTAGCACAATAATTAGTAATGGACTTTTAAAAAAATGAATTTTCATAGTCAGGTCAAAAAATGATTTTTACTATCAACGCCTTATTAAAGACTAAAATTGTTAACTAGGCTAGCGCTAAGAGGAAAATGTTCAAAAAATCAATACCTGACATCCATGTTAAAACCAACACCAAAACCACGGTGCCTTTTCAATTTTCCCTGGCTTGTATACCTCACGTAAGTGCCCCTGGAGAATAGACCGAGTGAAAAATAGATACCTTCCCCTTTTTTCAGCTCACCTTCACTATCCACCCATTCCAAAGTGACAACTACGTCATTTTGCAAAACAAGATCATATTTCCTTAGATCGACAGTAACCAATCCGACTTGTTTGGCAGCGATGGGAATAACAATGTTTTTTTGTAGGATGTTACGAGCGGGTTTGCCTTCACTGATATTGTAAATATTTAATCGAAAAAAGGATTTTGCGCTTAAGCGATTGTAGGATATATGAAAATTAAAGGCATCGATAAAAGTAGGTGTTTTTCTGAGGTTGATCCTTATCCCCATTTCCGCCCCAAGCTGATCATAAAAAAATCCGGTACTTAAAAACTTAGATTCTGTCTTGTTGCCCAGTATTTTTGATTTTAAATTTTTAGCAGTAACCACGACTTCCGCCAATTCCGGTATTTCCTCCTCCAATGCAATTTGGATATTGCTGTTGAGACGATAAAGATCTCTGATCAAAAAAACCTGGGCCTTGTAGCCAATCATTGAGATGCGAATGGTATCATCCATATAACGCTCATCAAGCTTAAGTTCAAAAACACCCTGGTTATCTGTGACTGTTCCAAGATCTCTGTTTAAGACCCCGACATTGACGTAGGGAAGTTTTACCCGGCTTTTGGCATCTTCAATCACACCTGTGAAAATGATGCGCTTCGTAATTTCAGCGTCAACCATATATGGCTTATCGGTAATATGCTCATGTTTTAATATCTGATGATAAAAAGTATAAAATCCCGCTTCATTTTTTAAATAACTATTGAAAAACAGCAGGGAACTCTTGCTAATCATCCCATAGATATTGATAGCCTGTTCAGATACCTTCAAAAGCGATGGGATACACAAAAAGTCCTCATGTTTACCATTCATAAAGCGAAGGTAGCTTTTCGGAGCATTAGTTCTCTTGAAATAATGGTATTCCCTGGTAGGTGTAAACTCATCCAGCTTATTTCCGCTTTCCAAAAATAAATACGGGCAGGTTGTTACCTCCGGATGCATTAGATCCGCCTGATGAATTTCATCCAGATAGTTATCGTCTGTTTCCGATTCTCCAAAGTAATGCGTTTCAGATCCGTCAAGCGATACCATAGCTTTTATCAGGGGATTCCTCTCTAGCAGCACCGCAGCGCTCATCCCTCCCCAACTACAGCCAAGGATTCCTATGCTTTCGAAATCAATGTTAAAACCGGCCTGTTTTTTTAAGGATCTAATGGCAAACTCAGCATCGTATACTTGTTCCATCATGTCTAATCTGTCATTCGTCATATCGCCGGGGTATCTTCCTATGGAAGAAATTGACACGACGAAATACCCGTTTCTCGCCAGGTTTTCCAGGATTCTGAAGTTTTCAAACCCCATACCGTTAAAACCCGCCATATAAATGATTACCGGCCATTTACCAACCGCCGGTGGCGCGTTTTCATAGCTGCTGGTCTCGACGCCCAGCAAAGTTTTGCTCTGTGTTGGCTCCAGGCCAAGTCCGGCGACAAAGAATTGTGCCATTTCCTCCATGATGCCCGTGTAATCTTTATTATCCTGGTACTTATTCGCCCTCTTTTCAAAAAGGCCAAACAGATCTTTAAATAATAATCTCTCAGAGGATTTTTGTTGGGCGGGATACCAAATATCCAAATCCAGCGGCCTGTAATGTAAGGCATCGGACAGCGGTGCGTCCGGTTTGTAAACGCGGGAAGAATCCATAAGACTAATCGTCATAAAGCCCGCTACCCCTTTAACCGCTGCGTTTTTTTGGCTGAAAACGTTGTATGCAATGGCACTTAGTGCCACCAACAGGACATTTGCTTTCAATACAAAAGACCGAATAATACACATGTATATGGAATGAATCGCTCCTTAAGAAAGTTGCCTGCAAGCAAAAACAATATTGGTAGGCGCACAGGTGAGCCTGCAATGGATTGGGCTGCCAGAGGTTTTAAAAGGTGGTTCCGGATAGGGCGTGTTAGATGGGCTCAGGAATTGACGGTGGCTAACCCGAAAGCGGAAGCCGATTTGTTTAATTTTTCAGGCCTCTCCTACAATGGCCGCTACCGCTTTAACAATCTTGCCATCCGCGATAGAAATAATCTCTCCAACCCGTACTTCTTTTTCTTTTTCGGTAACCCCGTCATAAATCAGAGCTGCTTTGCTTGTGCCGAAGATTGCGTCCAGCAAGGTCACTTTTTTCCATTTAATCCCGTTTTTGCAAATTTCTACAAATGTATCTGCACCGGCTATTTTATTGCCATTCAAATCAAATTCTACCTGATCGCTTAAGGAATTCCTGAGGGCATCAAAATCGCCTTTTTGCCAGGAGTAAAAGTAACGGAGTGTGAGTGCTTTGTTGTTTTCAATCGTATCCATCGCCGCTTCTTATTAACATTTCATAAGCTATTTATAGTAATTTGGAGAATTTGATGGCGAGATTTATCAGCTAACCTTTAAGGGCGGATGCGTATTCTGGTATTAATTGCCCCTTACTTTTTGTCAGCCATTATCCTGCATTTTTATCCATTCCTTTATAACAGCCTGTAAAGCCTGCCGCTTCTGCTCAATGTCATCTATGCTCTCAAACCTGGCAACACGCGCTTCTTTTCCATCACCTTCCAATAATCCATTTTTATCCTGGATCAGCGCACCTTTGTGGAACATCAGGCTTACAAACTTTTTTGCATTCATAAAAAATGAAGCGATGTTTCCCTTATACATAAAAGTGGGGCTACTCCACTTTATCACCTCCTCCACCCTGTCATCCGTGGCAAGAATAATTTCTCTTACCTTTTGAATTTCGGCTGTCATAGGGTGATTTTTCTTCTCTAAATATTTATCAACTTCAGGATTGATTTTCATATTATCTTAACTTCATTTTGGAGAATGGAGTGCAATTTTGTTGCCTTCGGGATCCATCACATGGGCAATAAAACCGTATTCGCCAATCGATGTTTTGGGGACAACCACTTGTCCGCCAAGATTTTCGACACGATCAAGTTGATCATTTACGTCATCGCACGCAAAAAATACAGTAGTTCCGGTGGGAGAAGGCACATGATTTTCAGACTGCGCTAATGCGCCGGTAGCATACTCCCCACCCTGTATCATAGGAAAAGACGCCAACTGCATCCCCGGCATGGGCAAATCCTGTAATTCGACATTAAGTAATGATCCATAAAACTTTTTGGCCCTTGTTATATCCTTTACAGGGATTTCGAACCAGTTAACAACGTTCTTTTTCATCTGTCTATAATTTATTTAGTCAAATGAAACCTTTGCCACTTACTATAATTATATCAGGCATGGTGGTTTCATCACATTTTTTTCTTTAATTAATTTTATGGTGAAATTATGGCTTTCATATTTTGAATAAAATGTCATTTTCGACAATTTTAGTAGGTGAAACTGCCAACCATACATTTATATGAAAATAGCCGTATTAGACTTTCCTTACGTTGTTAAAAGCAGCGTTGCCGGGCCTTATGATATTTTAAATCAAACCAATCGCATCATAGAGACGTTTGCTCCAGATTTGGATATCGAAAATATTGAGGTTGAAACCCTGCCGGTTGAAGACATTAACAACAAGCAAAATTTTGACCTCATTATTATTCCTGCCATTCAGTTCGATCGTATTGAGACGGTTTTAAAAAGCCAGCCGGCCCTTATCAGCTGGTTACAAAATCAGTATGCCGCCGATACCGAAATCGCCTCTATCTGCTTAGGAACTTTTATCCTTGCAGCTACCGGCCTGCTGAACAATAAATATGCAACTACCCATTGGATGGGTGTAAACGCATTCAGAAACATGTTTCCAGAGGTAAATTTGGTAGATGATAAGATCGTCACCGATTACCAGCGGCTTTACACTTGCGGAGGTGCCTATTCCTTTACTACATTGATGATTTATCTGATCGATAAATACTTTGGACATGAAGTGGCGGTAATTGTATCAAAAGTATTTTTGATACATCTAAATGATCTCAAACAGTCATCTTTTCATATTCTTAATTTACAGAAAAGCCACAACAACGACTCAATACAAAAAGTGCAGCATTTTATTGAAGCCAATTTTCACAGTAAATTGAATGTAGAGGATTTAGCCAAATCAGCTAATATGACCACCCGGACGTTCATCAGGAGATTTAAAAAATCTACGGGAAGCACGCCTTATGGATACCTGCAAAAAATAAAAATTGAAAAATCAAAAAAATTGCTGGAAACCCGGGACATCGGCATTGAACAGGTCAGTTATGAGGTTGGTTATTCGGATTTTGCCTCATTCCGAAAAGTATTCAAAAAAAATGTTGGGCTGACACCTTCGGAATACAAAAAATTGTATGGCAAAACCAAAACCCCGGGATATCTCGAAATCGGATAAGCAATTTACCTTATATTTTTCCTGATTGTCGCATTAAAATGTGTGATGTGCACTTAACTGGATTTGACCTTTTTCCCAGTTATCTGTTATCTGTTGCATAAAACCAGCCTGGACCCGTAGTCCCTTGGCCACACTGTAGCCTATGGCCCCGTAGGTTCTGTTTCGATCAAATATTTCCACTTCCTTGCCCTCACCTATACTCCGCTGGCCATTGACAAACAACTCATTATAAAAGGCCAAATAAACAGCACCGGGTTGAAGGTCTTTCCGGTTTAGCGGAAGATTAAGAAACAGGTTATATCTCAGGCGGGTCCGAAAATCCTGGTCTTCCACGAATCGCTGTTCATATCGAAAACGGTGGGTAACATAAAGCCGGCCACCTACCTTTTGGTTCAGCAGTGCCTCCTGGTATATACGGCTTTCCTTACTTGTGGCATCATCGGATCCAAATTCTCCGGTTGACACGAAGGCATAGCCTAGCGTCAGTTTCACCTGTGTATTTTGAGGTTGGTAAGTAAGGCCTCCCCTCAGTAAAAGCTGTTCCAGGTCTCCAATAATATCCCAGTTCCGGTGCTGAACATCACCCTGAAATCCCCAGGGACCATCTTTGAGGGTAGTATTCCAAAAGTACATGTACCAGGCTCCCGTCTGGTTTTCATCGATCTGACCAAATGAATTCAGGGAAAGCAGGGTGAAGGCAAGAATCACCCACTTTTTTAAATGTTTATGCATCATGTTCTAAAAATAATATCACTTTAATTAACTAAAAAATTCTTCAGCCTTCATCTACTTATATTTTGTCCCGGCTTTGATCCCTTAAAAAAACCCGAAAAGTTTTGTCACACCTTCAGGTCTCAACTGTCTAACCGGCAAATGTAAAGGGCAAAACTATGATAAAAGCCATTAGAATTCTAACAGTAGTCAGCTTTTTGACAGCATTTTATTCAATTAATAAAACAAGTAGTAACTATAACACAACTTTAAAACTTATGAATGTAACCACAAAAAATCAGGTTTTTGAAATCGCACTCTACACCATCAAGGATGAAGCAAAAGATACCTTCGCCGAACTTAGTCGTAAAACAATGGATCATTTATCTGCCTTCCAGGGCTTTGTCAGCGTTGAAAACTATCATTCTATTTCGGATCCACAGCTTTACCTGGATATTGTGTTATGGGAGTCGTTGGATGAAGCCCTGGAAGCGCAAAAAAAGTTTGAGTCTGATCCCAAGGCAACCGATTACATCAAGGCGATCGATACCATAAAATTCTTTGATCACGTGAAAATGATTTCAAAAGATGGTGTGCTGAAGTTCAATGAACTGGCTGAAAATGATGTGCTGGAGTTCGCCACTATTTATATTAACGATAATTCGCTTGAGCAATTACTGGAAAGCAGGGAGCCTTTGATGAATTACATAGGCAAAGAATACCCTGCGTTTAAAGAAGTAATCACCACGCAATCCGTTAAAACACCTAACTTGCTCATTGATATAGCCAGGTGGGGTAATAAGGAGTCATGCGGCATTGTTCAGCAGGAAATTGAATCTCACGAACTTTTTATGAACTTTGCAAAGAGCTTTGATATGGAAAAAGAGATGATCATGGAATTCTTCACAAAGTTAAATTAAATGAAGGGGACATTAATCGATTTCAAACACAGTGATAAGGAGGACCTTGAATTGAGGTCTTCCGCACTTACGGGCGATAAGAAATCACTGGAAAAACTAATTGAAAAGCACTACGCCTTCATTTACAATATTGCCCTGAAAATGACATTTGAACCGGCCGATGCGGAGGACACAACCCAGGAGATTATTATCAAGTTAATTACCAATCTTGCCAAATTTAAAGGCAAGTCCTCTTTTAGAACATGGCTATACAGCATTGTCGTCAATCATATATTAAACATGAAAAAACGACATTGCGAAACGTTAATCGGCTCTTTTGATGATTACGGACGGGAGCTGGATAAAATGCCAAACCACAAGTTTCCCACTGCTTATTCTTTAGGACCTGACAAACAGGTCATTCTGGACGAAATAAAATACAGTTGTACCGCGGGAATGCTTTTATGCCTGGACAGGGAGCAACGGTTAATCTACGTATTGGGAGAAATCTTTGAAATTGATCACAACCTGGGCGCCGAAATTCTCTCCGTCTCAAAAGACAATTATCGCCAGAAGCTAAGCAGGGCCAGGAATCAGCTCGTGCAATTTATGAATAGCAAATGTGGCCTGGTCAACAAGAAAAATCCTTGCCGGTGTAGTAAAAAGACCCGGGCATTTATAGATGCTGGCGTGATAAATCCCAATAACCTGTTGTTCAACAAGGATTATATTAAGAAGATATACCAGGTGCTACCTGAATTGGAATCAAAAATAAATAACGAATTGGAAAGACAATGTGCCTTCATTTTTAAAGATACGCCATTTCAAAACAGAGAGGAATTGAAAGCGAAATTGATAAAGGTCCTTGACTCCGACACATTTAAAGATTCCCTAAAGATGGAATGAAGCCAATAACCATTACCTTAGCTGGGTATATTTTATGTAAAGATCACTTCATGATCCAGGCGGTCATTACCCCAAGGATCAGCCAGGAAATCAATTCATAGATCAATATTCCCAGCGAATAATCCCATGGCAAATGAAACCAGACCGGGTCGCCAATCTGGATAAATACGGTGCCGATTGACCCTGCTAAAAAAATGATAAGGACTTTTCGCTTAAAATCAATGCTACTGGGGCCAATCAACCTGATGATTAGTCCGGCCAAAAAGGAGACCACAAAAAGATGTAGTATTCCTCCTATCATTTTTTGAGGCGACTGCGGATCCACTCCTTGTCGAATGTAGCTGAGTTTAAAGAAGGGTCCCTCCTTGTGTTTTGTTACAAACTGTTGGAAAGTTTCGTCCGTATTTCTGGGCCAGGGATAAAAATAGGTTCCTGTCCCGGTCCCGGATTGTTGTAATAGTTCTGCTACTTTGTCGGCGTTAGGGATGGTGTTATATATATTCAACGGCTCATAGATAAACTGCCAGAATATCATTCCCCAAATAACGAGTACGGCGGCACTGGCTGACGCTGCTAAAATGTTCTTTTTCACGGATTATTCATTTTAAAGTGGAAACGTAGGCCAGGGCGCTCACTGCAAATGCCTGCCATTTGTCGGCATAGTCAAAAGGAACTTGTATCCATCCATTCATAGGTTTGGTGCCCATTGGATTAAATGTAGAAGTTCCGTCGAGGCTTCTTGCCTCCAGCTCATCTTCGCCGGTCAGTTTAAAAACCATATTATCTTTCCAAAACATAGCGGCAGCTTTACCATTCCCAGCCTTCAGGCAAAGAGCTCCAAACATTTTTCCCGGTCTGGCATCAGGCGTCTCTTCCGCAATTTGATGGAATAACTCTAAAGGTGTCATTTTTTCTAGGGTATTTTTTTGATTAAAGTAAAGTTAGCTTCATTATTCTTATTGAAATTGATATTTTGTGCCAAAAACAAATGTATTTCAGTAGAAAAGCTATCGAAGATATTATCCGGTTTGCACAAAGTAAGGGGGTTGATGCCAACATTTTTTATCGGGCATTGCACCAAACGAAAGAAGAATTGGCCCTTATTGAATTTGTGGATTATGCAACCATTGCCAAAATTCTTCAGTTGGCCGTAACCGCAAGTCAGGATGATTTTTTTGGGTTACACATGGGTTGTGAAGACCAATTAAATGCCACCAGCAGGCTGGACAATATTATGTCAAGAAGTTTTGACCTGGAAGAAACATTGAGCAACGCAACACAGTACAGTAAGCTGATCAGCGACGCATCCACCAGCAAACTGATTATTACCGCCGATGCCTTCAGATACGAATTTCAACTGAATCCCGACTGGCTCATGCAAAACGATATTGCTGTAAGGAATGCTATCGATCTGGCTTTAGCCAGAGTTAAAAATACGATATTCCTGTTGTCTGATAGACAATGTTCACCGGTAGCTGTTCAATTCCACTATCCCAAGCCAAAAAAGATTGAGGAGTATTATGCGGTATTTAATGCTCCTTTAGTTTTTAACAGGTCGCATTCTGCTGTTATTTTCCCAAAACAGTTTCTAAAATTCCAAAACCCATTCTTTAAAAAAAGTATTCTGGAAACGCTCAAAAGGTATGGCGATGAGGAGCTCCGTAAACTATCGACCGACAGGAGTTTTTCAAAAGAAGTAAAAAAATACATTTATTATCAACTTAGCCCTGATTATCCAAATGTGGCAACAGTCGCCAAAGGTTTAAACATGTCACGGCGATCCATGCAAAGGAAACTGTCAGAGGAAGGAAGTTCATACCAAAAAATACTGCTTGATGTGAGAATGAAGCTAGCATCCAAGTACCTGAAAGAATATCAATTAAGTGTCAGTGAGACCGCCTTTCTCTTAGGTTATGCTGAATCGGCGGCCTTTATCAGGGTCTTTAAAAAATATTATGGCATGGCACCAACGGCGTTTTTGAAAGTGTGATATGTTGTCAGATAGATGAACACCTCTTTCACTTTGAGAGGAGCCTGTCCCGGCTATTTAACATTTAAACATTGAAATTAACTTTAGTCTCCAAGGCATTAAATACCTTAAGCCAATGTAAAATCAGCTTTACTTAGTTTCAACTTTGGGTTGGCTAATTTTCCGATTGAAGCCTTAATTTTTATCCGTTCAGAGTGGGATAAAAAAGTAGGAACCAAGTCAATTAAGTCGATTTTTAATAATCTATTTATTATTACCAAATCCTTTAGGGAAAAAGGACTCACCCCATTCATCAATTCGGACATATAAGACTTACTTTTATGGCCCAGAATTAACCCCAACTCCTGCTGATTTAGCCCTAACCTTTTTAATTTAGATTTTATCAAACTCTTTCTTCTCTCGATAAATAACCTCTCTTTCTCAGCAATTATCTCTGCAAGGTCGTTTTCCTTTAGTTTATTTTCACCAATTTTTGATTTAGCGGACCAATTCTTGTTTTCATAATCCTGAATTAAATCTCTTAATTTCTTTCTGACATGTTTTAATTTTGGATTCTCTTTTGTCAAAACCCTTAGCCTTCTGTCAGCAATTAGAGCCCTTTCAAAATCCAATTCATTCTGGATTTTTCCCATTTCAAGGATCTCTTTTACATCAAATTGTATCTTCATAGCTTTTCAAATCCAGTTATTCGTTTTCAACCATTTTTTGATCGTGTTTTTATTGTTTTTAAAAGTGCTCTCATATTCCTGGTGGTTTCCCACCCAAGCTACTGTGCCCTCCCCATCTCCGTCAAATTCTATTAATATCATTGTCCTATGAACAGCAATGTTAAAAAAATAAAATCCGTCACTGTGAACGCAATCAGCATCATTTCTTGCTGCTCTCAATTCCGTATGATTTTTCCATTCACTTTGTTCTATATCATCTATAAGTCGATCGATTTCTTTTAATAACGAGGTGTTACCCTTATTTTTTCTTTTTAACTTTTCTAAATGTTTTTTACCAATTAATCTCATTAGATTATTTACAAATATAGCAAAAGTTCGGTAATAATCCGAACTTTTAACACTGTTGTTTCCACGAAACTTTACCTTCTTTTAACACTAAACTCTGTACTTACCTGTAATAAGTGATTGATAATTCCAGGCTTTTAAATGGTTTTGTTGACAATAAAATGGTACAGTCTTTCAAAAAGTTTTTTACGCATTAACCTACCAGGTATCAACTTTAGCTAAATACCTAGTCTGTGCTGAAATACAGATAATAGGGGGATAATAAAAACCTATTGCAAATGATTTGACATACAATAGCCATAAAAAAGTGCGCACAAGAGGACTCGAACCTCCACGCCCAAAAAGGGCACCAGGTCCTGAACCTGGCGCGTCTACCAATTCCGCCACGTGCGCATTTAAGGTAGTTAAGGCTCATAGCCTTACTTCGAGCCCCAAAACTAGGAAGTATTTTTTAGGGAAACAAATTTGATTTTTGGTTTTTGGCTCTTTGCTTTCAATTACCGGTCGGTGATCTGCCCATCGCGTTGGTCCCCTATCATACTGACGCTGAAATACAGATGAAATGGTTTAAGTAACCTTACCCAAATCCGTAATTTAAGCGATAATCGGTATGGGCGGCTTGAGAGGAAAACAGCTTTCCGTATGAGTAGCTCACGCTTGCTCGCTACTCACACGCCAAACTGTTCTTGTGCGCACGAGAGGAGTCGAACCTCCACGCCCAAAAACGGGCACCAGGCCCTCAACCTGGCGCGTCTACCAATTCCGCCACGTGCGCATCATGGGGAACAAAGCTTATGGTTTAGCTTTGTGGCCCCAAAACTAGGAAGTATTTTTAAGGTAAACAAATTTGATTTTTTGGTTTTTGGCTTTTGATTGCGGCGTGATAGTTTAATTGAGATTTAAGCTCGAAGTCAAAGACGCCTGAAAATAGTATTGACAAAGTAATGCTTGCAATCATAAAGCTGTTTTACCACTTTGAAACCGGCGTCGGCGCCTAGCGCTTCGATGGTTTCCAGGTCATATTTTTGGGAAATTTCCATATCAATGGCTTCCCAGGCTTTGAAGGTAAAGCTTTGCTGCAAAGATTCAATACATACCTGCTGTTCCTTGGTACTCACCAGGTAGCTTTTGGTAGCTCCGGTTAACGGATCATATATAGGCCAGTGCTTAAAATTGGTAATGTTAAAATTTCCTCCCAGTTCATCGTTGATCCTTTGTAGTAAGTTCATATTAAATGCTCTGGTAATGCCATGGGGATCATTGTACGCATTTAATATGGCTTCAGGGTCCTTTTTCAGATCAAACCCTACCATCAGGTAATCTTCAGTAGATAGTTTTTCAGCCAACTGACTCAAAAAACTAACGGCCTGATCATACTGAAAGTTTCCAATATTGGACCCTAAAAACAAAATGGCCTTGCGAATTTCACCGGTATTATCCAGTGTATCGAGGGCCTTGAAATACTCATTGTTCAGGGGCTCTACTTCAAGAGTTGGAAAATTTTGCCCCAAATCAGCTGAAAGCTCTTCCAGCACATTTTGCGAGATATCAATGGGGTGATACTTAAAACTCGCATTTCTTTTCAAAAAATGCTTTAACAAAACTTTGGTTTTCAGGCCATCTCCAGCCCCAAATTCAATTAGCTGAAAAGGTTTCCCATCTTTTCCAAAGAGATTTAATATGGTCTCCTTATGCATGGTGAATACCTCGTATTCGCTACGAGTAAGATAATACTCGGGCATCTTCATTATCTCCTGAAAAAGTTCGTCCCCCTTCTCATTATAAAAATATTTAGAAGACAAATATTTTGGTTCTGAAGAAAGCCCTTTCTGCACCTCCTCCCCGAAAGATAAACTCATAATTTAGGGTAGTTTATAAAAGATTAAATATGTTCTGCTAGTCTTACTCCAGTGAATTGCCAACGTAAATGCGGGTGAAAGAAATTACGATAGGTATGCCTGATATGATCTGCCGGTGTAGCACATGATCCGCCTCTTAATACCTTCTGATTTACCATAAACTTGCCATTGTATTCTCCAATAGCGCCGGCTGCTTTCTTAAAATAAGGATAAGGCAGGTAGGCACTGCTGGTCCATTCCCAGGTGTCACCAAACATTTGAGGTGTTTGGTCATCATTAAATTTCGGTCTGAAGCTTTCTGAGTCAACAAAATTGCAGTGGCCATTTATAACAGGCTCTGTCTTTTTACCGGCAACTTCCCACTCAAACTCGGTCATAAGCCTTTTGCCTCGCCAGCTGGCATAGGCATCTGCTTCGAAAAAACTAATATGTGTCACAGGTTCGTATAAATCTATTTTTTCAAAGCCGTTAAGGGTATAATAATACCATTGGTTGTCAACTTTATGCCAATAAAATGGTGCACAAATCTTTTCAGCTTTCACCCACTCCCAGCCTTCCATTAACCAATATTCAAATCGTTCATATCCTCCGGCTTCAATAAATTCAAGGTACTCTCCATTGGTAATCAACCGGTTCATAAAACGATACGGTTGCAGGAAAACCTGGTGTACACCTTCCTCGTTGTCGAAATGAAAGCCATCTCCCTCATAGCCGATTTTATATATACCACCTTCAATTTCCGTATAATCATCCTTTAAATTGGCATCGGTATTCCTTTTGACATTACTTTCCCAAAAGGTCGGAAACAATGGGTTGTTGCCAAGAATATATTTAATATCTGTAACCAATAACTCCTGGTGTTGCTGTTCATGTTGCAGGCCCAATTCCATCAAATCAGCCATTTCGGTCGTCAAATGCTGGTTTTCCAGGAAATACTCAATCTTTTCATTTACAAAAGCTCTGTATTTCAATACCTCCTCAACACCGGGGCGGGTTAAATTTCCTCTGTTCGCCCTTAATACCCGTTTTCCAACACTTTCGTAATAGCTGTTAAAAAGGTAGTTGAAATCCTTGTCGTACTCGCAGTAGCTTTTATCAAATTTGCATAAGATAAATTGCTCAAAAAACCAGGTTGTATGGGCCAGGTGCCATTTAGGCGGGCTAACGTCCACCACGGGTTGCACCACAAAATCTTCCGGGCTCAGGGTAGAGACCAGTCTTTCGGTCTGCCGCCTGACTTTGTTAAACTTTTCCTTTAGATTTTTCATTTTGGAAGGTCGTTGAGGGGGTCATTGCGCTGTTGGTGTGGGGATCTGCATACATCTTGATCGTGATCTTTTTGCTTAAAGTTCCCAAATCAGTCTGGTTTAGCGCACATCCGGTAAAAGTCATATATGTAAATATATAAACTTAAGGTCAAGTAGAGAAATTATTTCAATATTTAAAGTATTGTTTTCCATCAATAAAATTATGCATCTGTCAGGTAAAAGACCAAAATTAAAAATGATTACGCGCACTATCAAATACTGCCAATTCCGGCCATTAATTTAGTTATTTCGGAATCGAAAAATAAAAAACAGATCCTTCTCCAACCTTTGACTTAACCCATATTTTTCCTCCATGATCTTCTATGATCGATTTGCAGGTAGATAGCCCTATACCTGATCCGGGAATATCCTTCACATCTCCAACCCTCTTTTTATACTTAAAAACACTGGATAAATGCTTCTTTCCAATCCCGATGCCATTATCTTTAATAGCAAATCGCCAATAGCTTTTCAATGCTTTGATACTAATTTCTATTTTAGGTTTTTTCTTATCATTAAACTTTATGGCATTATCAATTAAGTTTAAAAATACCTGGTGTAATTGCGTGGCATTACCGTATACAACCGGGAGGTTTTTATTTTTGACCGCAATCTTCGCATTGCCCATAATACTTGAAAGGTCTGTTTTTATATCTGCAATCAGGGTTTCACAATCTATATAGGTTTTGTCGGTTAAGGGAGACTTTTCCGGATCTGTATTGAGATGATCGATAACCAATGATTTCATCCTTTTAATAATACCCATGATCCTATCAAAATCTTCCCGAATTTCCGGATCGCTGATTTTAAGAGCAATAATTTCAATCAATGCGGCTATACTATTCAGAGGGCTGCGCAAATCATGCGCCACCTTTTTAATCCTATCCGGCCATTCATTTTCGCTCTCGGCTGCTTTTTTATCTTTGGAAAGCCCCGGGATTTCCTGAAAATAGCCGGCGTCCAATCCAATATTGACGATATGGAATCCGGGCTTAAAAATGGGAATGAGCCAGTTTCTAAATTGCCATTTATTATTGCCGTAGCTTCCAACGTTGGAAAATTGCACCAATTTTCCTTTCATGGCCCGGTTAAAAAACTTTTGCAAGTGGGGATATAATTTGAATATGTTGGCCCCTTCCAGTTGGTGTTTATACAGTCCTATGCCAATTAATCCGGCACCGTTTGAATAAATAATGTTCCCCTTGTGGTCCACAACATTAATGTAGAGCGAAAAACTGCTGAGCAGACCCTCAATAATCTTTTCATACTTACCGTATTCAAAAAGTCGTTGATTTTGGAAATTAATTCTTTGATGTAGCGTATTGTTTTTCCTTAATAACCGATACTTCTTTTTCAAAGACCGGTATTTCTTTGAAAGCTTTTTCCCTGATGATATTTTTCGTCGCCCTCCGGGTTTCATAAAAAGATGTAATGGATCATACCACCTGACCTGCGCATCGTTAAAGGTTAAATACCTAAAAAGTGCCCGGCCTCTTAATATTTATTTCCAGGTTCAATGCCAATCTAACCAATAATGAAGTGTTAATTTTAAATCTGCCACTTTTTTTTTCGCAATTACAAAAAAACCTGTGCTTTACACTTAGATTTCTTATTTTTAAGATGGCTTGCATTGAAAATGAGAAATTTGCCTCACTTTAAGAACATATTTTTCATTTCTATGTTAATGTTATATTGAGGATAAAAATGAGCGAATAACCGATTTATAAAATGGGTAGATACTCCATCAATGATATTGAAAAACTTTCCGGCATAAAAGCGCATACCATTCGAATTTGGGAGAAAAGGCATAAAGTTGTGGAACCGAAACGAACTTCCTCAAATATTCGCTATTACGATGATCAGGATCTTAAGCGCGTTTTAAACATTTCATTTCTGAATAACCAGGGATTAAAAATCTCCGCCATTGCCAACATGCAAGACGATGAATTGCATGAGAAGGTGGTGCAGTTATCGCGGAATGGCGATGGCGTTGAAGGTAACATTGAAAGGATGATTGTGTCCATGATCGAATTGGACGAAAGAATGCTGGAAAAGCTGTTCTCCGAATTTACCATGAAGTATGGCTTTGAAGATACCATCGTTAAAATTGTATTTCCATTTTTGAAAAAAATCGGGGTATTGTGGCAGACAGGGAACATCAGTCCCGCACATGAGCATTTTATCAGTAATCTGTTAAGACAAAAAATTATTGTTGCCATCGACGCTTTGCCAATGGCGGATGATAATCAGACTAAGATCCTGTTTTATCTTCCCGACGGTGAACTACATGAGCTGGGTTTACTCTTTTATCACTACGTTGCAAAAAAAAATAACCTGCAAACAATCTACCTGGGACAATCCTTACCCTACGCCGATCTTTTGGCTGTAGCCGAACTCCAAAAGCCAGATTTAATTTTCACATCCTATATCTCCCCACTTTCTACCGAAACGCTTAACAAGCAAATAAACCGGCTTATCACCGATTTTGCAGACAAGACTATCCTGCTAAGCGGATACCAGGTTATGCAAAACAACTTTTCCTTGCCGGATTCTATTGTCAGGATCGCAGATGCCAAAGAATTAAAGCACTTTCTTTTAAGTATTCAATAGTTTTTGAGGTCAAAAGCCATCCTTGGTCCATTATTGTTTAATGAAAATAAAAAAACATTAAACAGTTCACAGTCGATTACACACAGTTCACCCCAAAAAATTACCATTTCAGCTATTAGTCAGAGATCAACCACATCTTTTGTTTAATATTTTCGTATATTAGTTAAACAATCTGTTTAAACATGCATATCTTCCATCCATTCAATTAAAATTACAAAGGAATGAAGGCTTTAGAGTTTGATCATAAAATTATTGGGCTGCAACCGACCCTTAAATTATACACCCGAAGGTTCACTGCCAACAAAGAAGAGTCAGAAGATTTATTGCAAGATACCATCTTGAAGGCCTTAAGCAATAAGGATAAATTTACCCAAAATACTAATTTCAAGGCCTGGTTATATACCATCATGAAAAATACTTTTATTAATAAATACAGGAAAGAAGCAAAGGCTAAAACTCACCTGGATAATACAAAGGATTTTTACTATCTCAATGTGGCAGATCCCCATACTTTTGCTTCTCCGGGCGCAGGGATGGAGTATGGCGAGGTGTTGGATATGATGAGTAATCTGAAAGACATTTACCTGACGCCGTTTAAAATGTACTTTAACGGGTATAAATATCATGAGATTTCCGAAGAAATGGATATTCCTCTCGGGACGGTTAAGACCAGAATATTTTATGCCCGGCAATATTTAAAAAACAGAATTAAGTCCGCATAAACGCTTAAAATCATTTAAACCCGGGTGTCATGAAGATCTATAGTTTAAGGAGAAGCCAGGAATTACCTATTAGTCTAGATAAGGCCTGGCTATTTTTTTCTTCGCCGGGTAACCTAAAAAAAATCACACCCAAAAAAATGGGCTTTGACATTTTATCGGAAGACAGTGACGACCCCATGTATCCAGGCATGATCATCAGATATTTAGTCAGACCATCACTCAACCTACCAGTCCACTGGGTCACCGAAATCACACATGTTAAAGAGCCCTATTATTTTGTGGATGAGCAAAGATTTGGCCCCTACGCTTTCTGGCACCATCAACACAAATTCAGAGCCACTGAAAAAGGCGTGTTAATGGAAGATATCGTTAATTATGCACTGCCTCTTGGAATATTAGGAAGGTTTGCTCATTGGGCTTTTGTAAAAAGACAATTAAATGACATTTTTGACCATCGACACGAAACGTTAGCAAACTATTTCGAACCCTCTCCTACTTTAAAAAATACAATTTCTTAAACACTGCCACCAGCTACGACTTACTTATTACCAACATTTTCCATTTCTATTATTTAGAGTTGTCAAAACTATAAAATGCAGGTATTCAGACATTTAATTGCCTTTATTTTATATTTTCTCATATTACAACACTTTCAGATCGTGAATAATTCCAATTCATGTTTGCAAAACCACACACAGTTCACACTTAATAAATTACAATTCACACCCAATTAATAATTGTCTGATCCAGGAGGAGCCGATTTTACTCAAAAAGTCCTGTTAATACGATCAGATTATTGAACAAATAAATTTAAAATCAAAAATTATGAACAAAATAAAATTAGCTCGAAACATCTATAGCGTTTTTTTAATGCTGGGAATAGCCCTATTTGTATTCACCTCCTGTGATGACGATGACGATGGTCCTGCACCCGCAGAAAAAAACATCGTGGAGCTTGCCCAGGATACGCAGGAACTATCTACTCTTGTTTCCGCACTCACCGCAGCCGACTTAGCAGGTACTTTTACAGGTACTGATGAATTCACTGTTTTTGCTCCTACCAACCAGGCCTTTGAGGATTTGGGTACGACGCTTGACGAACTGTTAAAGCCGGAGAACCAAGATCAATTGGCAAATATACTTAAATACCATGTAGTAGCTGGCAAATTATTGTCATCCAACCTATCAAACTCCAACCTAAACACTTTGCTAACCGGTGAAACGGTCGCAGTAAACACGGATAATGGTGTTAAGATCAACGATGCCAATGTTATCACACCAAACGTAGAGGCATCCAATGGTGTAGTTCATATTATTGACAAAGTTTTATTACCTCCTGATCCAACGATAGCTGAGGAACTTATCAGAGCCGGCGCTGATACCGGGGACAACGGGTTAAGTATCTTATTGGGAATATTAACATCTGCCGGCTACGAAGATCTATTAAATGCTGCTAGCAATGAAACCAGCACGCTGACCGTTTTTGCTCCAAACAATGCCGCATTCAACAGCTTATTGGCTAGTTTGGGATTAAGCCTTGATCAACTGACTCCGGACGTGGTAAGAGACATCATCGAATATCATATACTTCCGATAGTGGCAAAATCAACGGATTTGGCTGCCCAGGACTATTCCACGCTGCTGACGGATGAAAGTGTCACCGTCTCATTAGATCCTGTAAGAATAGATGAGGCCGGTGTAGTGCAGGCTGACATTGAAACTGTAAACGGCGTAATCCATATTATAGATCAGGTGTTGCTACCTTCTGAGCCAACGGCAGTAGCAGGTACGGTTGTAGGAACGGCTTATTTTAACAAGGATTTTACCACACTCACTGCTGCCTTGAAAAAAGCAGAATTGGTATCAACCTTACTAATGGATGGCCCCTACACGGTTTTTGCGCCTACAAATGCGGCATTTGAAGCGGCCGGCATTACCGATCTCGATCCTTTGAGTAAAGAAGACCTGACACCTATTCTTTTATATCATGTACTGGGCAGCACGGTTCTATCGACTGATCTTAGCAATGGTGCCGCCGTGCCAACCTTAAATCCGGCAGAGATCTACATAAGCTTAAATGACAACGGAGCCTTTATCAATGGCGCCACCGAAATCAGCACAACTGACCTTACAGCCTCGAATGGTGTTGTGCATGTCATAGATCTTACCCTTACCCCTCCTGCCAACGATATCGTTCAAATCGCCATAGATGCCGGTTTTAGCAAATTGGCAGAAGCATTAACCGAAGCTGGCCTGGTAGCTACTTTGCAGGGCGACGGACCCTTCACAGTCTTTGCACCTACGGATGCTGCATTCGATGCCCTATACAGTACGCTTGGTGTAAGCGGGCCGGCTGAAATTGATGATGCGGTCCTTGAGGATGTTCTGTTGTATCACGTACTAAGCGGCAGAGTGTTTTCCTCAGACCTTTCAGATGGTCTTCAAGCGACAACTTTGTCAGATGCTGAAGATCCTTCTCAACTAACGATCAATATTGGAGACAACGTGACAATTACAGATAATGACGACAACAGTGCTGACGCCATGGTAAATGATACAAACATATTAGGGACCAATGGTGTTATTCATGTAATAGATGCGGTAATTCTTCCGGTGACACTATAATAAAATAAAATGTTTAAATTAGGCACAGTTCCCGGCAGTCAAATGCCGGGAACATTTGTCCATATAGAAAAAATTAAACCACTTAAAAAAAATAACATTTTTTGGGTGGGGTACCGGTATATTTATATACTGCTCCTCGCTCTTTACTCCTACCTGAATATTCTGTTTACCGAAGGGGTCAGGATTTTTGGGTTTGACTTAAATGGACCCTACCTGTTTTCCATTTTACTGGTGATTGTCATTTTAGTATGGGAGGGAAATCGCCTTATCGCGCAATCTATTTTTAAACATGGCAGACGTTACTTTTTGGAAAAATTCCACCCGTTGGTTGTCCATTTTTTCCTGAGTTTACTGGTAGTCGGTCTCGCAGCCATTATTCCGGTTGTAGCCATCATTTTTATATTATCCCTGGACTTTGGTAATATAAATTTACACACAAAGCTTTCTCTCGGTTTTGCCTTTCGGATCAATTTATTTCTAAATAGCATTAACGCCATTGTTTTTTTTATGTCACAATTAAAGGAGACTCAGGTTGAAGCCGAAAAATTCAAAAAACAAAGTGTGGAGGCCCAGTTTGAGGCGCTTAGAAATCAAATTAATCCGCATTTCCTGTTCAATAGTTTCAATGTACTGTCAAACCTTGTCTATAAAGATCCGGACACTTCTTCGGAGTTCATTCAGCAGCTATCCAAGGTATATCGTTATTTGCTTAAGTACCAGGAACAAAAAGTGGTGAGTGTCAAAGAGGAGTTGGAGTTTCTTAAATCTTACATTTATCTTTTAAGTATCAGGTTTGAAGAGAATCTGTTTATTAAAAACAATTTACAATCCCATATCTATGAATTATACATCGCTCCGGCAAGTTTGCAGTTACTGATTGAAAATGCTATAAAACATAATGTTGTATCTAACAAAAAACCTTTAGTTATCGAGTTATTTAACGAAGACAAAAATTATTTAGTGGTAAAGAATAATCTACAACCCAAAACTATCGAGGGAACATCCACCTCTGTCGGTCTTAAAAATATCTCCAGAAGATACCAGTTTATCAGCGAAAAGCAGGTTACAGTCCATAAAACCGAAGATACATTTTTGGTGAAGGTCCCACTTATTCATATCGAGACCAAATGATATTTTATCGAATAACCATTTATTTAACAACATGAAGGCAATTATTATTGAAGATGAGTCACTGGCCAGAGAGCGTTTACGGGATTTAATTAAAAAATATCAGGGCGATATTCAAATCATAGAAGAATTTGACTCTGTCGAGGATTCTATAGATTACCTGCGGCATTATGATGATTTTGATCTGTTATTTCTGGATATACAGCTGTCTGACGGGTTGAGCTTCGAAATTTTCAAACATGTTGAAATTGTAAAACCTGTTATTTTTACCACCGCCTACGAAGAGTATTCCATACAGGCCTTTAAAGTTAATAGCATAGATTACCTGCTGAAACCCATTAACTTTAATGACTTGCAGGCTTCGCTCGATAAATACAAGAAAATTGTCCAATCGAGAATACCACCCAATCGCTACGACTACACGGAGATTGCCAAAGTGTTGACCATGAACCATAAGCAATACAAAAAGCGATTTATTGTAAAGCTAGGTTCAAAAATTCAATTCAAGGAAACCAGCCAAATTGATTATATCTATGCAGAAGGCAAAATTGTCTACATTGTTTTAAAGGACAGCAGTACAAAATACATGATTGATCACACTTTGGAAGAACTGGAAGGTTTTTTGCTCGACCCTTCGGTTTTTTTCAGGATCAACCGCAAGTTTATTGTAAAGATAGATGCCATCAGGGAATTAAAAAATCATATAAACAACCGGCTGAAAGTATTTCTTCACAGGGATAGCGATATAGAAATGATTGTAAGCAGAGAAAAAGTAAGTAGCTTTAAGCGGTGGTTAAATCAATAATTTCAGGTTAACATGCTATTTATTAAACAGAAAGATTTCATATATTTATTGAGGTTTGATTCCATTCAGGTTTGTGATTTTTTAACCCACTTATGAAAAAAAAAATTCTGACATTAATTTGCCTTTTTACACTTTCCTATGCGGCAACGGCACAGCAGTATGGCAATGCTGACTCTTTAAAAAACGAGATAATAAAATTGAGGACTGATGTAGACCAGATTCAACTCAATCTGGGAAAGTCTCACAAACAATTTAAAAAGGGGATGATCCTGGCTACCATCGGTTATTCCGTCACCATTGCGGGGGGGTTGATGCTGGGGAGAAAAAACGACGATCTGGGCAAGGCGCTTTTATATACCGGCGGTGCGGCCGGCTTGGGCGGCACATTTATGTTGCTGGATTCATTTAAGTTTTTGGGGCTGGCCGCTGGAAAAAAGGCTCCCCCTCCCAAAAAACCGTAACCACAGCCCTGCAGGCCATGTTTGTCACCTGACAAGACAGCCCTATTCCATGCCAATTCTTCTGTAAATCTCCATAAATCGGCTGACAATATGATCATTAATTGATATGGTACGATTTTAGTTAGTCTGGCTCTCAAAAGACAAACTAAGCTATGATTAAATTCATAAATAACACCATAAACAATCCGGAGGGGATGAACGACTTTGGGCATGATGATATGTTGCTGGATGCTTATTCACAGGCGGTCATTAAAGCTACCAAAAAAGTTTCTCCAGCGGTAGTTCATATAAAAACACTGGTTGAAAAAACACCAAAGGTTAATCGCCGTCAAAACCGCGGTGGATCAGGATCGGGAGTCATCATTTCCTCGGATGGTTATGTGATTACCAATAGTCATGTAATTAATAAAGCAACGCGGATCTTAGTGGACCTTCAGGATGGTCGCAGTCTTGAGGCGATATTAGTGGGTCAGGATCCCATGACCGACATTGCCGTGATCAAAATCGAAGCTCCCAATCTCCTTTTAGCCACATTTGGTGATTCGCAGCGGTTGCAGGTTGGGCAAATTGCCGTTGCTATCGGCAACCCTCTGGCATTCCAAAACACAGTGACAGCGGGGATCATCAGTGCGCTGGGGCGATCGATACGATCGGAAACGGGAAGGATGATCGATAACATTATCCAAACCGACGCGGCGTTAAACCCGGGAAATTCGGGTGGACCGCTTGTTAACTCCGGTGGCCAGATTATCGGCATCAATACAGCGATCATACCCTCAGCTCAGGGTATTTGTTTTGCTGTTGCCTCCAAGACCGCATCCTATGTTGCCGGCAAGTTGATAACGGAGGGAAAAGTTAAAAGGGCTTATATCGGCATCGCCGGCTTGCCTTTTACCTTCCCGCCAAGAGTGAAAAACCGGCATCAGTTAAATACAGACTCAGGAATTCTGGTGCAACAGGTAGAACCGGACGGCGCCGCTTACAACAGTGAACTACACACCGGAGATATCATCATTGGATTTAACGGCCAGGAAATCTCCACCATCGATCAATTGCATCAATTTTTGGATGAAAAAGCGATAGGAAAGCGTATTCCTGTATTGGTTTTAAGAAGAGGTAAAAAGAAATACCTGAATGTAATCCCTGGAGAAATTAAATAACACAATCGGAGTATTGTGCCACATTTTATTAGCTCAATTTAATTCTAAAAAAATATTAATTGGGGAAAGTATATTTTGGCAATTTCTGCCTTCTCCAGGGGGTTTTGGACCGTTGAGAAATCTTCAATACGAATGCTTTTAAATCTCAAAACCCTTTCTATATTTGTGGGCATTAATAACAACAAAACTAATATAAGATGATTATTGGTGTACCCAAAGAAATCAAAAATAATGAGAATCGCGTGGCTCTGACACCCTCCGGTGCCAAGGAATTGGCAAAATACGGACATGATATTTATGTCCAAACCAATGCCGGTTCGGGAAGTGGATTTTCCGACACACAGTATGAGGAGGCCGGAGCCAATATTCTTCCCGATATCAAATCTGTTTACGACAGGTCGGAAATGATCATCAAAGTAAAGGAGCCAATTCAGGAGGAGTATGGGTTAATCCGTGAAGATCAATTGGTTTTCACCTATTTCCACTTTGCATCGTATGAACCGCTCACCAGGGCGATGATTGATAACAAGTCTGTTTGTCTCGCCTATGAAACGGTAGAAAAGGAAGACCGGAGTCTGCCGTTGTTGATACCTATGTCTGAGGTAGCAGGCAGGATGTCGGTACAGGAAGGTGCCAAATATCTTGAGAAGCCACTAAAGGGGCGAGGAATTTTACTGGGTGGTGTTCCGGGGGTAAGACCGGCAAAAGTATTGATTCTCGGGGGTGGTATCGTAGGCACACAGGCTGCCATCATGGCCGCCGGTTTGGGAGCCGACGTTACCATCATGGATATCAGTTTACCCAGGTTAAGATATCTGGCCGACATTATGCCCGCTAATGTAAATACCTATATGTCATCCGAATATAACATCAGGGAGTTGCTGCCCTCTCATGACCTGATTGTTGGGGCCGTATTGATACCCGGAGCCAAAGCACCCCACCTGATAACGAGGGATATGCTGAAGCTAATGAGACCCGGCACGGTACTGGTAGATGTCGCTGTTGATCAGGGAGGATGTATTGAAACCTGTGAACCTACCACACACGAAAACCCAACATACATTATTGACGACATTGTACATTATTGTGTAGCCAATATGCCCGGGGCGGTTCCTTATACCTCAACGCTGGCACTGACTAATGCTACCTTGCCATATGCATTGCAATTGGCCAACAAGGGCTGGAAAAAGGCATGCCAGGAAAGTAAAGAGCTTAAACTAGGTCTGAATATCATCAAAGGTGACGTTGTATACAAAGGCGTATCAGACGCATTTGACCTACCCTATCACAATGTTGATAATTATCTGTAGGCACCGGATTAACCGATAATCCCGGAAATAACGTATTCAATCAAAATCAGGTATTCAAATGCCACAGCTTGGCAATTGGTTTAGCTGGCGAAAATCCCCCCGGTTAAAATCAATTTCGAAAAAATAATGCTGCAAACCATTGCTGACGGCAAGATATTTTGCCTTTAGGGTTTGATTATATAAGGATACCTGATCCAAAACTTTTTGATTCAGTTTCTGGTGATATGATTTACATTCCACCAGAATGAAAGGATCGCTTTGCCTGTTGTAAACCACTATGTCTGATCTTTTAGCCAATTTATTATACCTGAGCCCACTTTCCAGTCTCATCAAAGATTTTGGATAGTTTAAATGGGTAGTCAGGTAATAGGCAAAATGTTGGCGGACCCATTCTTCCGGTGTTAGCAGAATCTTTTTTTTCCTGAATATATCAAAGACAAATACCTTATTGTCTTCCCTGGTGAGTTTTAAATCAATTGTTGGGAGATTCAGTGAGATCATTGATTATTGATCTTTCGTAGGTTTTATATAAATTAATAATAAATATAGATGAAAAATGATTAGGCTTCAGGCACCTTTGAATAAAACTAACATTTATTAGCAAACTATTGTACATTTGCCGATCATTTGGTTTATTAAGATGTACCAGAACGCAAATACTTTTGTATGATCCCTACTGAATTTCAGTCTTACTTTGTACTCTTCGTAATATTCCTGATTTTCTATTTTATCTACCGGGATTTATTGAGACCGTCAATAAGTTTTTTATTCGCCACCTTAACTTTCCTGGTTACTGGTATTTTAACTTACCAGGAAGTGCTATCCGGTGTTTCAAATGATAAAATTGCCAGTATTGTGATCTTAATTTTGATTAGCGCCGGACTTCGGAAAAATTACAATATAGAACGCATTTTCGATAAGATTTTTAAGCGCGCCAGAACCTATCGTTCTTTTTTATTCAGAATGATGGCACAAGTTGCCGCTATTTCCAGTCTCATCAATAACGCCCCGGTAGTTGCGTTGATGACACCTTATGTATTCAATTGGGGCAAGCGAAATAATGTGGCTCCCTCCAAATTATTAATCCCGCTATCTTTTGCCACCATTATGGGTGGGATGATCACGGTAATTGGCACCTCCACCACCTTGCTGTTGAACGGTTTTTTATCTGAAAACAACATCCTTGAAATCCAGCCATTGGATTTACTGATACTGGGGCTGATGGTAACAGTAACCGGAATCACCTTCCTAGGATTTATAGGCCACCGTCTCCTACCCAATTATGTGGATGTAATTGAGGAATTCAAGAAAAATTCCAGGGAATACCTGGTGGAAACGCAGCTTACAAAAGAATCAAACCTGATTAACAAAACAATTATTGAGGCGGGGCTTCGAAATCTGAATGGTGTGTACCTCGTAGAAATAATCCGCGATAACGAATTAATTTCACCCGTCAATCCCGAGGAAACAATTCAAAATAAAGACCAGTTAATTTTTGCAGGTAATACCAACAATATTGTTGATTTGGTCAATTCCGATAAAGGCCTGACACTCCCTGAAAATACGGATCAGGATCGCTTGTCGGAGATTGAGGTGACAGAATGCGTCATCAGCAATAACTCAAGCCTAATTGGAAAGATGGTACGCACCACGGATTTTCGAAACAGGTATGATGCTGCAGTTGTCGCCATACACAGAGGTGGGGAAAAAATAAGTGGTAAGATAGGTGATACGGTGTTAAAATCCGGGGATTTATTGTTACTGTATACGGGTGATAACTTCAAAGAGCGTGTGGATTTGTACCGGGACCTGTTTATCATCTCCAGCCAGCGAAAGGCGGTGAAGTCATCTGCAAAAAAATACCTCGCTCTGGCGGTGATGTCAGGGCTGATCGGCTTGCTGTATCTTTTTGGTGAAATGTCCTTATTTCCCATAGTGCTCATTATTTACGGCACCATGATTGGTTTCAGAATGGTAACTGTGCGAGATATAAAGCGGGAAATTGATCTAAATCTTATCGCAATACTGGTCTTTAGCCTCGCCATCGGCCAGGCCATTTTAAAAACGAGTGCAGGAAACTTGCTGGCCGGCGCCTTCATAAATGTCCTGGAGCCTTTTGGTCTGATTGCAATTTTATTGGGGTTAGTTGCTGTTACCAGTATTTTAACTTCTTTGGTAGGCAATGCCGGAGCCATCTCGATAGCCTTTCCGCTGGCACTCTCTATTACCAATAACCTAAACGTAGATGGCATGCCATTTTACCTGGCCATTGCGTTTGCCGCATCGGCTACGTTTTTGACACCAATCAGCTATCAAACCAACCTTATTATTTACGGTCCGGGCGGTTATAACTTCGGAGATTTTTTTAAAATTGGATTGCCGGTCACGATACTTTATCTGCTGGTGGCCATCAGCGGGATTGTATTTTTATATCAGGAAGTGCTGCTTTGATATTTAATTGTCCTACACATATGGCAAGGAGGTGTCCCGGTTTTCAGCTAACACTATGTTCTTTTTCCGTTTTGATCCGGACAATTTCGCAGTGCCTCATTTTGGCGAATCGGTACGCGGCAATTTAACCCGCAGTAAAAACAATAACCCCAAAATAAAGAATCCGGCCAGTACCAACGGTGCATTTCGCATTTCCGTAAGCTGGGTTACCAACCCATAAGAAAACGTTCCGAACACAATAGAAAGGTTAAACAGCACATCATAGAAACTAAAGTAAGAGGCATGATCAATAGTATCTTCGGGGATTAACTTGGCATAGGTAGACCTGGACAGAGACTGTATACCTCCCATCACAATGCCAACAATGAAGGCCAGCGCAAAAAATTCAGTTTCACTATCGGTATAAAACGCAAATACACATATAAAAATCCAAATGACCACCATCCCTATGAGCGCATAGCGGTTACCCCTCAATTTTGATAGCCAGGCAAAGGCATATGCTCCTATAATGGCTACCAGTTGAATTACGAGCACAGTCATAATTAATTTACCATCGTCCATTGCCAATACTTCCTTTCCAAAAGTGGCCGCCAGGTACATAACGGTCTGAACACCCATATTGTAGAAGAAAAAGGCCAGCAAAAATGTTCGGGTAATTTTCAGCTTCTTTAAGCTTTTCCAAACCTGTAGAATCTCATGATATCCCCTCGTAAGTAAATCGCCCTCGCTTTTTCTGTTAAATACATTATCGGGCAGATACCTAAAGGGAATTTGAGAAAAGCCCATCCACCATAACCCCACGATCAAAAATGAAAGTTTTGTCGCCAATAACACATAATGTCCACGGGCCGCTTCCAACGCTTCTGCCTGTTGCCACTCCGGGTTTTCAGCCATCAGTGCCTGCATCTTGCTTTCGATAGGAAAAAACAATTCCGGCAATTGAATCACAACCAGATTGATGATCAGCAGGATAACGCTGCCAATATATCCAAGGGAATAGCCTCTGGCGCTTACCATATCCATCTTATCCTCGGTAACAATTTCAGGCAGGAAGGCATCATAAAATACCAAACTACCCGAATAGCCCACACTGGCCAAAATGCAGCAAATAATCCCCCATTCTATATTTTCGCCTGTAAAAAAGAACAGGCCTATGCAGGAAAAAGCACCCAGATATACAAATATCTTCATGAAGAATTTCTTTTTCCCTGCATAATCTGCCATACCGGAAAGCAATGGTAATATCACCGCCACTAAAAGAAAGGAAAAAGACAAGGCATAGGAATACAACACGGAATTGACAATTTCCAGCCCAAAAAAACTAATGGTTTCAGATCCATCGGTGGCTACTGCCACATTTTGATAATATACAGGAAAAATAGCTGAAGTGATGACCAGTGAGTATACAGAATTCGCCCAGTCGTACATCGCCCAGGCGTTAATAATTCTTTTGACGTTTTTATCCATTCGCGGAAAATAAAAAAGTCTTTTCAATATGAAAAGACTTTTTTACTATTGTATCAAATAATTAAAATTTTATTCATCTACTCTTTTTGGGGTGTTGTAGAGTACCTTCAAAGCATTTGCCTCTCGCAGCTCCTGCTGCACATCAGTAACAATACCCATCTTGGTTTCCTTATCAACCTTCATCGACATGATAATTTGCTCTCTTTCAGATTCATCCAATTTATCCTTTGCAGTCAGGACAAATTGCACGACCTCTTTTGTACCTATGAAAGCATCATTTACCTGAACCCTTGGCTCGGAGCCAAATTCCTTCAGGTTTTTAGGTTTGCCAATATAAATATAGTTTACCAGAGACTTCCGCTCGATCTTTTTCAATTGCGTAGCCAGCGGTAGTTTTTGCTCCACCAATAATGTTGTTTCTCTCAACACGGTAGTTACCATGAAAAAGAACAACAGCATAAAGATAATATCCGGCAATGCTGCGGTGGGAATTTCCTGACTGGCTTTAGAATTTTTCTTAAACTTTGACATATCAGTTTCCTCCGTATTTAGTAGGGTCAGCTATAGAAATCTGTTTTGGAAATTGGGGTTTTCCATCGTCACCCACTTCCCGCGCCCGGTCATAAAGCTTTTTCTGTTCGGGGTCGCTTCTATCCAATTTCCGGAACTCCTCTGCCGTCAGGCCTACTTTTTCGCCATACATTTCCATGTAGGCGGCTTCACATTGATCATATACATTAATAAATATATCGTAACTCGTTCCTCTATCCGCCTTAATAGACACGATAGCGTCCGAGGGGCTGTCAGAAAGGTCAGGATCTCTTCCATTGTTCAAGACAAATTTTTTCACCATATCTTTCAACAGCGTAACATCACGCAATGGCTCATCTTCAACGAGCAGGTCATCCTGAGAGTTAATCAAAATTTTAAAGATATTTCTTTGATTAAATTTGATATCAGGTGGTGGCTCATTGGGATCCGGTTTTGGTGGGAGTCGAATCAGGATTCCCTTATCGGTCGCAATTTGAGTGGTTACAAGGAAAAATATGAGTAGTAGAAACGCAATATCGGCCATAGAGCCCGAGTTAATCTGCGCGCTACCTCGATCTTTTCGTTTCATTATTTAAAGATTTTACCTACTTCAGTTACAACAATTCCTACGATAGCAGCTGCCAAAAGCAAGTACATCATAGTTAACACACCTCCAAGTCTCTGTACGCCACCCGAAGTTAATCCCTGTTCGGCGGCTTTGGCACTAACAGCGTCATAGCTTGATAACCCCCATGAAATAAGGAATATTACCAGCAGGCCTGCCAGTCCGATTCCAGAGGTCACTAAGGTTTTAGGGTTACTAACAGCGTTGATCAGAGGTAAGACAATTACTGCCAATACAGCCACACCTACTAAAATATAGGTTAAATACAATCCGAATTCTACTAATCCAGTCATAGTCTTAATGGTTTAGGTGAAAATTATTTGGAAAGATTATGCCTTACCAGGATATCTACTAATGAAATGGAGGCATCTTCCATATCATTCACCAATGAATCGATTTTAGAAACCAAATAATTATAGAATAATTGTAATATAACTGCGACTATCAAACCGGCAACCGTTGTTAAAAGTGCTACTTTGATACCTCCGGCAACCAAAGAAGGTGATATATCTCCAGCGGCTTCGATAGCATCAAAAGCCTGGATCATACCAAGTACCGTTCCCATGAAACCCAACATCGGCGCCAATGAAATAAATAATGAAATCCAAACTAATCCTTTCTCCAACCTTCCCATTTCTACAGATCCGTAGGAGATAATTGATTTTTCAACCATTTCTACTCCTTCGGAAGCCCTCATTAATCCTTGGGTGAATATAGAAGCGACAGGTCCTTTCACACCTGCTGTATAATCTTTGGCAGCTTCAACACCTCCTGAAGCCAACGCATCTTCAACACCTGCCAGCAGCTTCTTGGTGTTGGTGGTAGCCAGGTTGAGTGTAATAATACGTTCGATGGCAATCGCCAGGCCTAAAATCAAACATACCAGTACGATGCCCATAAACTCCCATCCTCCGTCAATAAAATATTTTAAAACTCTTCGGTGAAAAGTTCTGGTTTCTTCTTCTGCTGCTGCCGCTGCTGCTGCCTTCTCGGCGGCTACTCTATCTGCCTCCTCTTTGATTTTCCTTTCCTCTTCTGCCCTTTGCTCCGCGGCTGCAATTGAATCTGCCGCCAGCTGTGCAGAGTCTGCTTCTGCTTCCTGAGCAACGGAATAAGATGAGTAACCCAAGGTCAACACACCCGAAAACATTAATAAGGTAATTAACTTTTTCATAACTTAAATTTTAATTATTCTCTAATTATAAGGTTAAATAGTTTAGATATATAAGCTAAAAATTCTGATTACAACTGTTGAGCGGAGAGGAAGGGATTCGAACCCTTGGTACCCTTTTGGGGCACACTCACTTTCCAGGCGAGCACCTTCGACCACTCGGTCACCTCTCCAAATAATGATATTTTATTACTTGGAGAAACAAATAAATTAATAAAAAACGCTTTATGCAAATTTTAAAATAATTTTTCATGTTTGACCAACTAACTCATTTCCCCACACAATGGTATTTTTAATCTTTTTTTTACTTTTTCAATTGAATCTTCATTGCTTAATAGGTACATCATTTTTGTAATAGCGGCCTCTGTGGTGATATCACTACCACTCACAACGCCAATGTTCTCGAGCATTTTGCTCGTTTGATAGCGTCCCTGCATCACTCTTCCCCCGGTGCACTGGGAGACGTTAAATAGTATTATATTATTTTCTACAGCCCTTTTCAGGTAGTTTCCAAACCATTTATCCGTCGTTACATTGCCGGATCCAAACGTTTCCAGTACCACGCCCTTCAATCCTTTGATAGACAATATACTCTCCACCACTCCGGGGGTCATTCCGGGAAACATTTTCATGATAGCCACATTGGTATCCAGTATTTTTTTGTAAGTAAGCACAGCATTTTTTTTAGGCGTAGACATCGAGGAATAGTTATATTCTATTTCTACGCCCGCCTTGGCAAGCGGTGGGTAGTTCTCAGATTCAAAAGCATTAAAGTGAGCACTTTCCACCTTTTTGGATCGGTTCCCTCTTAATAAAAGATAACTAAAATAAATACAAACTTCAGAAACCACAGGTTTTCCTTCCACGTGCGAGGAAGCAATGTCTAACGCCGTTATTAAGTTTTCCCTGGCATCGGACCTGGCCGCCCCAATCGGCAACTGTGCTCCTGTAAAAATTACCGGCTTGTCCAACCCCTCCAAAATGAAGCTTAGCGCCGATGCGCTGTATGCCATGGTATCAGTACCATGTAAAATGACAAATCCGTCATAGGTATCATAGTTTTCATAGATGATGTAGGCCAGATCGTTCCAATGCTCCAGGTTAATACTGGAGGAGTCAATTGGTTCCGGGAAAGAAATAACGGTTATATTAATTTCAAAACCCTTAAGATAGCTGATCCTATCCATAATATGGCCAAAATTAAAGGGAACCAATGATCCTGATTCATCGTAAAGCATCCCAATAGTGCCCCCTGTATAAATCACCAGAATAGAGGCATTGGGTGAGTCTTTCCTGTTCTGAAACTTGACAATTTTATATTTCATACCCCAAATAGTTTTTCAGCGTTTAGTGTTGTTCTTTTTGCTACCTCGTCGATGGTCGTATTTTTTAATTGAGCAATCCTTTCCGCTATAATCGGAATGTAGCCAGGCTGATTTCTCTTGCCGCGATAGGGAACCGGTGATAAATAAGGACTGTCAGTTTCTAAAAGGATATAATCCATGTCAAGAAAAGGGATCACTTTATCCATGCCGCCATTTTTAAAAGTCGTCACCCCGCCCAAACCCAGGTAAAACCCCTGTTCTATCACTCTTTGAGCCTCTTCTCTTGTTCCGGTAAAACAATGAAATACACCGCTCAACGTACCGTTGTTTAATGACTCTACCAAAGTTATAGCTTCATCAAAGGACTCCCTGCAATGGATCACAATCGGCAACTGGTGTTTTAGCGCCAGGTTGACCTGAATAGTAAAAGCCTCTTTTTGCTCCTCTAAATATGACTTGTCCCAATATAAGTCAATCCCCATTTCTCCAACAGCAATAAATTTTCTTTGCGCCAGGAATCTTTCTACTTCATACAACTCTTTTTCAAAGCCTGGTTTCACAGAACATGGGTGCAACCCCATCATTGGAAAGCAGGTTTCCGGAAACCTGCTTTCCAACGCCAGCATATTTTCTGTAGAACTATGATCAATATTGGGCATGAATATCTTGTTTACGCCCTTGGTTTTACATTCGGCAATAATTTGCTCAATGTCATCTTTAAAATTATCTAAATAGATATGCGCATGGGTATCAATAAAATCTGGCATGATAAAAACGTCGGCGTTTGTCAGCTAAGATGATTAATATTTCCGGCCCTTCCAATCAACCTTGACCGGAATGATAAAATATAATAATGTCATAACACTCAGGAGACTGACATATAAATCATATAACAGGGCTGCGTCAAAATTAATCTTTTGTTTCACTTTTTTATAAATAAAAAATGTAAAGGTAGTCCGGAGCAAAATTTTTAACAACAAAAAGGAAATAGCCAGTGTGAAATCATAAAAAAAGAGCGCGAGACCTACCGGCAGCACAAGCGCCTGAGCCATTAGAATCAGTTTTAGGATCACCGGGATTTTGAGTGCCCCGTGCATCCATCTTTTCCTTTGGTTAAAAATACCTTTAAGTTCGGAAACCGCTTTGGTGGTAGCCAATACCTGTACGTTTATTAAATTAATTACTTTAAATCCCGCCCCCAGCATCGCCTTGGTTAATTGAAAATCTTCCACTATAGAGAAGGGTATATTTTCATAACCTCCTACTTTTTCGTAAGCCTCCCGGGTTATCATCATGTTATTGCCAATGCCAGTTACCGGCACATTAAAGTCTGTGATCACTTTCAACATACCAAACGCATTTAGCCACTCCATATTCTGCAACCTCGCCCAAAGGGTTTCGCCACCCACCACGGTCACCCCCGAGATCATACCAACATTTCGATGTGCCGCGTAAAGAAGATTGTTGATCCAACCTGTCTGAACGCGGGTGTCTGCATCACTGATAAAATAAAATTCTCCCCGGGCCTGATTCGCAAGGTGGGCCAGCACATTTGCCTTTCCCCGCGCCTGGCCCAGGATGGTTTTAATATCAAAAACCTTAATTCTGTTATCCTCCTTTGCAAGGGCCCTTGCTATATGTAAAGTATTGTCGGTCGAATCGTCATTCCCAACCAGAATTTCCATTTTTTCCTTCGGGTAATCGACCGACAGCAGCCCTCTGAGGCATGACTCAATGTTTTGTTCCTCATTTCTGGCTGCTACCAGGACGGAAACCTGCGGGTAAGTCTCACGATCAAAATGGTATGATTTGAAATTCCATATCCAGCTAATGATCAACGTTAAATCAGTAGCCAGGATAATGAGAGCAAGCACTACCACGACATAAAATACCCAAATCATAAGGCTTTGAATAAATATCCTTTGGTAGCAAAATGATCAAGATACCGGGGTAAAACATATTGAAGATTACCATAGGCTTTATAACTGTCATGAAAAATAACAATAGATCCGTTTCTGGTGTGTTTTATGGTATTTTCCAGGCATTTTTCCCTGGCCAGCTTTCTGTCAAAATCCCCTGAAAGCACATCCCACATAATAATATCATATTGCCCGCTCACCTGATTGATTTGCTTTCTCGTTATCCTCCCGTAAGGAGGCCTGAAAAGTTTTGAATCAGGTTGTGCTGTGTGTTCTTCCATAACCATTAGACATTCATTGATATTCTCCAGATAAGTATCGTCCTTCGTTTTCCATCCATTGAAATGATTGTAGGTATGGTTGCCAATACTGTGGCCGAGACTAATTATTTTTTTAAAGATTTCCGGATACCTGTGAACATTCTCGCCCACACAAAAAAATGTAGCCCAAGCCTTATAGGCGCCTAAAGACTCCAGGGCAAACTCGGTAACTTCCGGCACAGGGCCGTCATCAAAAGTGAGATAGATACTTTTTTGACCCCGGTCTTTATGCCACACCAATGAAGGATAAAGTAAGGGTAATAAAACTGGCGTACGGTGGAAATACAAGTTTACAAGTTTAGCTTTGTTGAAGAACCAAAAAATTTGAACTGTTAATTGACTTCGACGAAATCAGATCAGACACTTATTTTACAGGATAACAACGTGATGTCGTCACTATAAGCGTTTTCTCCCCTGAATTCATCCAGGTCTGACATAACATGTTGGTGCAGGTCTTTCAGTTCTCCGTCTTTTTCTTTTACCAATAGTTTCTTTAATCTGTCAACACCAAATTCTTCTCCATGTTCATTCAAAGTCTCTGTCAGTCCGTCAGTATACAAAAAAAACAGAAAATCATCAAGATCTGTTAAAAACCCCTCATTCAAAAAAGGCAATGTTTTAAAGCTGCCCAATATGGTGGTTCCCTGATCTAAAAGGACTGTTCCTTTCTTCTTATCCATTAAAATGGGGGGATTATGGCCTGCATTTACATAAACCATGGTCTTAAGGCTATGGTCATAAATCGCTCCGAAAAAAGTAATAAAGTTTTCGCCCTTCGCATTTTCCAGTATCAAATAATTCAATTCCTCGACGATGGCAGTAATATTGGGAGTTTGGCGCACCAATGTGCGTAAGGAGGCCTGAAAATTTGACATTAATATGGCAGCAGGTATTCCTTTACCGGAAACATCGGCAATGCAAATCAGAAACTGATTCCTGTTGATAGGAATATAGTCATAATAATCGCCACCGACCGTATGATGTGGCAGATAGCTGGCTACAACTTTTAATCCTGGCCCGTAAGGCAGGTTTTCGGGGAACAAATATTTTTGCACATTGCTGGCTATTTCCATTTCCCTCCTCAAAGCCTCCTGTTTCAATTCCTTTCTGGCTAGTTTTTTATTCTCAATGGCCACCAATATTATGTTGCTTAATGCCTGCAGAAAGGTGAAATCTTCGTTGGGCTGTCCATCTACACCTTTCATGCCGTCGGTAAATACAAAAGCCAGTGTTTTATTTTTATGAACAATGGGAATTAAAATATCAAATTCAGAAAATGGTAAGGAAGTATCTTCATTTTCCAGGTATTCTATTTCCTTAACTGATAAAAACTTCTCATCCAATTCAATTGTCCCATAATCGTGCTTGGTGCTGTGAAAAGCCTTGCACTCCCATCGGTCATCCAACACATAGAGCGCCAGCTTTTTAATATTGTGGTTGGCCCTCAAAATGAAGTTATAGATTTTATATAAGGAAGCTTCTGCCAGATTATTGTTAATAGCCTGGGTAATTTCCAGCAATGAATTAAGTTCCAATTCCTTAATCTCAAATTTATTCTTGAGGGTTTCTGCCGTCATACAATGAAATTTTCAACAATTTACCGCTTACCAAAACTCATTACAAATAAATGATTGATAATAGTGTTTAATTTAGCACTTTACAGCAAAAATTATACCGCAAAAGCCAGGAAATTCTGATGCCGGATAAAGGCTAATGAGAGGTCAGATCTTCGCTTTGGTGAAATCAGATGCTATTGTGCGCCAACAGGCCGGCCTTGGTTGCCAGATAATAGTAATTCCTGTATTTGGTCTCAAAATCCGTAACCTCTGCGCCTACCTCCACAGTGAGAGAATTTAAACACTTGGCCCAACCCTTATCGATCAATTGATTTAACCCCTGTTTAAGTTCTGACTCCGGCAATTTGGTGGCCTCCAGCAGTGCATCAAAGGTCTGCACAAAATAAAGCTCGTCCATAATTTCGAATTCCCGGTCCGTCATGAAACTAATTATTTAATTTTCTCCCTTTCCACCGGTAAGATCCGAAATTTGAAATTAATCCAAAAAAAACAGCATACCATGGATAAAGGAACTCAAGGATTAAAAAGTCCAGGAGATTAACTTTTTTATTAAAAAACTTTAAAACAATATAAACAAATAAAAAATCTGCTAAAAATTTCAACAATATTGGTGGCAAAATGTCGGTGACCGCAGCCTTCCCCATTAGCAACCAGTACAAGGCGGCAACCAGCGCCAAGTTAACTGTAAATATAAAAAAAGCTAAAAATTTTGGCCCCAATTGCCTGTGAAATTTCCACTTTCCCGCCCACCTTTTTCTTTGATTAACAAAGTCTGAAACCGAGTTTTGCACCCCGGTTTTTACAACGGCCTCATAGTCCTGCAGGAAATGAACGCCTTTAGGGTATTTTTTAAAAATCTTATACATCAAAAATTCATCGTCGCCGGAATGAATGTGTTCAAAACCTTGATAGCCATTCAATGCTTTAAATGTTTCACGGCGAAAGCCCATATTGGCACCATTGCTCATATTGGGCGCTCCCAGTTTCAGAGAGGCAGCGCCGACCCCGATCAAACATGCGAATTCCATTATCTGCAAACTGTGCCACCATTTATTATCTCCCTGCAACAAGACCGGGCCGGTGATAAAATATGCCTGTTGACGCTTGAAATGATCGACCATTACCCTCAACCACCGGCTACCAACCCTACAGTCGCCATCGGTACAAATAATTAATTCTGCCCTGGTATTCTCCACTCCCTGCGAAATCGCGCTTTTTTTTCGTGAACCCTTGAAGCCCTCCTCCAGGGTTAGTGGCAACAGCTCAAGATGGTAGCCGGACTTCAAAAGATACTTTCTCACGATCTCGGCTGTTCCGTCCTCTGAGTGGTCATCTACCACGATAACATTAAAATACTCCTTTGGGTATTGTTGATTTTCCAGGTCCGACAACAGATATTCAATATTGGCCGCCTCGTTTCTGACGGGTATTATAACCGTCACCTGCTTTTCTCCGGCAGGTTCATGACCCGGTGCCGGAATCATTTTTTTCCAGCCATAAATTAAAACAGCAATCAGCAGACAATAAATTATGACGAGTATCCAAAGAGTAATAGCCATTAATCATTGGTAATTTTCAATCTGTAAACATAAAATAAACCAATAAAAGTAGGCAATAGTATATTCAATATCCACAACAATACGCTGGCAACAATAATGACAGCAATATCGACCTGATAATAACCAAAAAAATAAACGACCGCCATCTCCCGTACCCCCAGATCGGTAAATATGTTAATGGCAGGCAGTACCGACTTCATTAAAAACATCCAGGTGATACCGGCGATGCTTATGAGTGGATTTAGCTCAAAATCAAATATTTTTAAGATGATGAAAAATTGCAGGCTAAAAATCAGGTAGCGGGCACAGGTTACAGCCATTATCTTTAATATTTCAGCAGCGCGATAAGCCTTGATAATTTCGATGTATTTTACCCATTTTGTGCCAAGTATTTTTTCCAGGAAAAGAATAAACCCCGGCCTTTTGTTTACTAGTGCCAGGATCAATAGGAACCAAAAAAGCAGAATCGAAGCGGCAATAATGATAACCGCTGACCTCGACAGTGTTAATTCCCTGGATAAGACAAACATCAGACCCAAAGACCCAAACATACCTGTAACCATCGATTGCGCCCACCGGCCGAGCAATACCGCGCCAATGGCTTCAGCCCTTTGCCTGTTTTTAATATTCCAGATTCTGCCGGCGTAGTCTCCGAGGCTCTGAGGGGTAATAAATGCAAGGCTTTGTCCTACCAATACGCCTGCCAGCGCATTCCTAAAACTCAGCTTTTCAATTTTTTGCGCCAGCATTTGCCACTTCACAGCTTCCAGTGACCAATTCAAAAAAACCATTCCCGCAGGAATCAATAGCCAAAAGACATTTTGTTGCTGCATCAAAAAAACCAGCTCCTCATAAATCCTTAAACCCAGCTGACGTTCTTCATTTAATTTCCAAACAATATACCAAAGTATAAAGGCCATCACCAGCCATTTTATAGCTTTGACCGTAGTCTTTTGAAAAAGAAATTTTTTAAACGTATCTATATAGCTAAATTGCATAGATGGCGAGGGAAGCTGATAAAGAAAAAAAGGAAAAAATCATCCTGGGCGTGGATCCCGGAACAAATGTCATGGGATATGGACTGATTTTAATCAACGGCCAGAAATTTAAATTGCTGCAATACGGAGTGATCCATTTGAGCAAATATACAAACCACGAATTGAAACTGAAGAAAATCTATGAAAGGGTTTCCAGCCTTTTGGATCAATATGCCCCCGATGAAATGGCCCTGGAAGCACCCTTCTTTGGTAAAAACATACAGTCCATGCTGAAGCTTGGAAGAGCGCAGGGCGTAGCTATGGCTGCTGCGCTGGCAAAAGAGATAGCCATTACCGAATACGCCCCAAAAAAAGTAAAGCAATCGGTTACCGGCAATGGCAACGCCTCGAAGGAACAGGTGGCAGCTATGTTAAAAAAACTATTAAAATTTGATGAAACGCCTAAACTACTCGACGCTACTGATGCCCTGGCGGTAGCTATTTGCCACCATTTCCAAAATGGAAAAAGTCAGACAACCTCCAAAAGCTGGAAGTCATTTATCACAGAAAATCCCGGACGGGTCAAGGGGTAGGTTGGCTCCTGGTCTTCGGGCAGCAATGAGAGAGGAAGAAATCGATGCCGCTATAGCAAAGGGGTAAACACTCTTGCTACCGATTCACGGATCCTGATAGGTACCGATTTGCGCTTTACCTCTTTCCAGCACACCTGCTGGCTGTTTTTCAGGTCTTCATTAAAAGCAATTTCCAGCTGGCAGGCGATTTCCTTATCATAAATAAGGGCATTCACCTCAAAATTCTGATCAAAACTTCTGACGTCCATGTTGGCTGTTCCAACGGAGGAAAACAATCCGTCTACCATTACCAGTTTACTATGGGTAAACCCCTTTTTGTAAATATAAACTTCTATTCCAGCCTCCAGCAGCTCTTCCAGGTAGGAGTTGGTGGTCCAGGTATAAAGAAAAAAGTCTGTTTTACCCGGTAGCAAAATGACGACTTTAACACCACTCAGGGCGGCGGTTTTTAATGCGGTCAATATACTTCCATTGGGCATAAAATAAGGTGTAGATATATAAATATAGTTTTGTGCAGTAGTAATGGCCATAAAATAAGCTTGCATAATACTTGCCCAATCCGAGTCGGGGCCACAGGTAGCAATCTGAACTAACTTCTTGCTAATCACATGATGTTCAGGGAAACATTTATCGACACTTATTACCTGATTGCTTACAAAGTACCAGTCTGTCATAAATACCGCCTGCAAACTGTGTACGGCATCCCCTTCCAACTTTAAATGCGTATCCCTCCAAAATCCCAGGTCAGGATCGCCGTGGATGTATTTATCAGCAATATTAATACCGCCCACAAAGCCAATCAGACCGTCAATTACAATCACCTTTCGGTGATTTCGGTAATTCACTTTATTGGCGAAAAAAGGAAATCTCACCGGCATGAAAGCATAGGGTTCTATCCCGTATTTTCTCAATTCCTTCAGGTATTTTTTACTCAGTCCCCAACTGCCTACCTCATCGTAAATGATCCGCACCTTCACCCCATTTTTGGCTCTGTCAATCAAAATGCGCTTTATTTCATTGCCTATATTATCATCTTCCAAAATGTAGTATTCCAGGTGAATGTGGTGACTGGCGTTTTTGAGGTCTCTTAAAATTGTTTTAAATGTTTCCGATCCATTATTAAGTACTGCTACCTTGTTATTTTCGGTAAGCAAGGCCTTATTGTTATTAAGCAATAGCCGCATAATCCCGCCCTTCGCTTTGATATAAGGGTTTTCCAGCAGGCTCTCATTTCCCAACTCCTTGATTTGGTTTTGGCTTAACTCCTCTATACGGGATAAATCAGACAGTCCTTTCCTGGAGAATATTTTATTTTTACGGTAATTTCTCCCAAAATACAAATAAAGAAGAAACCCAATCAGGGGTACCAAAATGAGAATAAGGATCCAGGCAATCGTCTTGGTGGGCCTGCCGTTTTCCAGGATTACGAGGACAATGGTAGCAATGATGGTAACAGAGAACAAAATGGTGAAAAAATTCTCCACCAATTTAACGCCTCCAAAATCAGCGTTTTCAAGGATACCAAAATATCGGTTTATGGTAAGTATTAAACCAACCAAAATGATAAAAACCAATATTATTGGCGCCGATTTTCGTAATTTGGCAGGCGTTTTCAAGGAAAAAAATAATTTACTTTATTTCCGGCAAGGTAAACAAATAAAGTAAATTATTAATTGATTACTGATATGCGGCGGCTATTTTTTGTGCTACCTCAGCCAATTCAGATTGGGTAGGTGTCAGCTTAGGACGGCTAAAATTAATATCTCCCATAGCATTCAGCGGCACTAAGTGCACATGTGCATGGGGCACTTCCAGGCCGATGACGGCAATGCCAATTCTTAGGCAAGGGATCACCTTTTCAATAGCTTTAGCCACCTTTTTCGCAAAAACATTTAAGTCAGCAACGGTGTTGTCATCCAGATCATAAACATAGTCTACCTCCTCTTTTGGCACCACCAGACAATGCCCTTTGACCAGGGGGTTTATATCGAGAAAAGCTATAAAACGATCATCTTCGGCGACAATATGCCCGGGTATTTCGCGATTTATGATTTTTGTGAATATGCTGGGCATTTAATAAGTTATTTCGATCACCTCAAATTCCAAATTACCCGCAGGGGCTTCTATTGTGGCAACTTCTCCGACTTTCTTTCCAAGTAAACCCTTTCCAAAAGGTGAAGTGACAGAGATCTTTTGTTGCTTTAAGTCCGCTTCTTCCTCAGATACCAACGTATAGGTCACTTCCATTTTATTTTTCATATTCTTGATTTTCACAGTAGATAAGATTGAAACTTTTGACGTATCCACTGCTGACTGATCAATGACCCTGGCATTGCCTACCACTTCTTCCAATTTAGCAATTTTTGCCTCCAGGTGTCCCTGTGCGTCTTTGGCGGCATCATATTCCGCGTTTTCACTGAGGTCACCTTTATCCCGGGCCTCAGCGATCTGTTTAGAAATATCCGATCTTCCTTTAGTTTTGAGTTCTACTAATTCTTCCTTTAGCTTTTCTAAACCTTCCTTGGTATAATAAGAAACATTTGACATAACTATAAAATTTTATTCCTACCTATTTATAAAAGCAGGTCTTATCAATCCTTAATAAATTAATTAGATGATTTGTTGTCAATACCGGATAGCCACAAACTTAGTTGGTTACACACAACAACTGCTGGCTACCATAGTGTTAAATAAAAAAACGGTTCAACCTTTTGAAACCGTCATGAAACCACTGTTTTTGGTTTTGTTTGTTACTTAAGAACACAAAAATATACATAAATTATACTTTCTCCAAAATAGTTATTTGAATAATAACAAAATTTGGGCAAAAAATACCAGAAATTATGCGCGTAGCCGGCATAAAGGGAACTAGAGACCGCTCTGGGCGCCGTGACCGTCAGGGTTTTACCTATTGTTATTTGTTAATCTGTATTTAAAAGTCCAACGGATCGAAATGCCGGAAATGACCGTTCATCTTAACCCGTTCCTTGGCTTCATTGATTTGCTGGAGTATGGGGATCGCTTCGTTCAGGTGTGAGATGATAAAGTCATGACGATCACTGTCTCTGATCATGCTTAACAGCTTATACTCCTGCTTTAACGAAAGTCCGATCTTGTGAGCTATATTAAAACTGGTAATGTTTTTACTAATTACCACATTCAAATCAAGGTTGATTTTTGCAAATAGATCTTTGATCAGCGCAAGCAGTTCTTTCTTTTGTAGGTCACTGGCATCCATTACGTTATCCAATACCTCGACCTGGCCACCAGCATAAAGTTTACCTTCCTGCGGATTGACAAATTCCTGTACCCTCACCACACGCAAACCGACGGTAGATAGGTCCATACGCCCGTCTTCGTAGACTTTATTGACCTTTTTTATGTGCACCTCCGTGCCAAACTCAATGGTTTGGTGGATAAATGCAGGGATTACAAAGGTACTTTTATTATCCAGGCAATCGCTGATCAACTGCTTATATCTCGGCTCAAAGATATGCAGGTTGAGCGTTTCATCCGGAAAAACAACAATCTTTAAAGGGAATAAGGGTATCATCAAATTGATTAACCTGCACACCTTGTAAACGAAAACGGCTTCACAGGTAAATGTTCAGGCCTCTAATATAAAACAATCGCATGACGTTTTATTTTAGGTTCAGCAATTTATTTAGTATTTTATGCCGTTCCCGTTAGGCGAACAAATACGCAAGAATAGTTTATAAGGTAACCTTTTGATCGTTGATGCAACTAATTGGCAAAACTGAGGAGAAATATTCAAATGAAGCGCTGATCGCTGGCATAAAACAAAAAGATAGAATGATCCTGGAATACATATATCGACAATACTTCCCAATGATTATCGAATTTGTGGGAAAAAACTCAGGAACAAAAGAGGATGCCAAAGATATTTTTCACGACGGGTTGACCACCATTTATGAAAAATCAGTTAAGGAGGACATCTCTTTGCAAAGTAGTTTTAAGACTTATTTATATGCGATTTGTAAAAACCTGTGGTTGATGGTACTGAGAAGGAGGAAAACTGCTTCAAAGATTGAAGCCAAAGGGGATTTCATGACTACCGTATCAAGCAGTATTGAAGAGGATATTACAAGCCAGCAGCGTTACAAATTATTCCGGCATTATTTTAAAACGCTAGGTGAGGATTGTCAAAAGGTTTTGAGTATGTTTTTTGAAGGGATTTCTCTCCGGGAAATTGCCGCGAAAATGGACTTTTCAGAAGCTTATGCCAAGAAAAAGAAGTTCACCTGCCAAAAAGAGCTGATAAGCCGCATTGAAAAAGACAAGCTATACACGGAATTACTGGTAAAATCATGAAGGAATTGAGAGAACAGGACATCGATTTAATTGAAAGAGTACTGTCGGAATCCGCATCAGAGGAAGATTTAACGACTTTTAATCAGCGCCTGGCTGACGAGCCAGCGTTTGCCGCTCGCGTAGAAATTTTAAAAAATATTAATGCCAATGTGGGGGCGGAATCCGATCAGTTCGAAGCATTGCTGGAATCAATTCATCAGGAATACCAACAAAATGACATGAATAAAGCGCCGGAAGCACCGGCAGGCTTTAGGAGGGTTTATTATATAGCTGCCTCATTGGCATTGTTACTGGCCGCCATTTTCGTTTTTCGGAACCTGAGTGGCCCTTCCTCCATGGAAAGGCTATATGCCGATAACTTTACCAAGCCTCCTGAAAACATTACGACCCGCGATAACAGCGGTTACGACGATCATTTAATTGCCGCCGTAGACGCCTATCGGCAAAATGACTTCAAAAATGCCATTACAAACTTTAATACCTACCTGGAAAGCCACCCTGAGGACGATGCTGCCAATTTTTACATGGGCATATCCTACCTGGCTGATAATCAGCATGATCCTTCTATAAAGTTCCTGCAGAAAGTCATTAACAACCAAGATTCCATTTACAGGAGCGCAGCCCAGTGGTATCTTGGATTGGCGCACATAAAATCAGGAAACACCGAGGCGGCAAAGACGATTTTTGCGACGTTGGCAAGCAGCAATAGCAGCTATGCCGTCAAATCAAAAGTAATTCTTGAGAAACTCAGGAAAGAATAATCATCCTAAACCTTCAGTCCAGGCCACGAGATTATAATTATGAGCTCGCAGTTATTCATAAAAATGGTTTTCATGTTTTGGCTATTTACGGTTTCCAAAACAACCTCGGCTCAATCGCCACAGGATTCCGTATTGGCACAGCAGTATTTTAAACGGGCCAAAATTTTGGCTGATTCACTGCATACTGACAGCGCCATTTTCTACTATGTCAAATCCGGTAAGATTTACCATGAACTGGCTGACTGGCGTCAATACCTGACATCACAACTCGAAATAAGCAAACTCCTCAGAAAGAATAAAAAACCGAATGAGGCCCTAAACCGGCTTAAAAATGCGATTGTTTTTGGAGAAAAGCAGCCTGAGAAGGATAGCATTTTGATAAGTGACATGTTGGTACTTCAAGGCAGTATCGAATATCAATTGGGAAATTTTAAGCAAGCCGAAATCACACATCTGAAGGCTTTGAATATAAGAAAGGCGTATTTGGGAGAAGAAAACCCGAAAGTGGCGGAGAGCTATTATAAACTAGGTGCTGTTTACGGCGAAAGATCCCAGCTTTCAAAGTCTTTGGAATACATAAAAAAGGCGCTGGATATGGCTATTAAAACACTTGGGGCAGATGATGAAGCTATTAGCAGCTACCAAAGTGGACTTGGTTATGCCTATTACAAGATGAGCCTGCTCGATGAGGCAATAGACTGCTTTGAAAATGTCAAGGCACGCTCTTTGAAAAAAGGCGGCGAATTACAAACCAGAGTAGCCAATCAGTATTTACTGCTCGGCAATGCTTTTACAGACAAGGGCGACTACCCAAAAGCGCTCGATTATTTCAAAAAAGCATTGAAGATAAACCGGCAGTTGCTGGGTGAGGAACATACCAACGTGGCCGGGTGTTACAATAATATCGGTGTAGTACTCAGCACCATTGGGGATTATGAGCAAGCGGAGAACTATCACCAGGTCGCCTTAGGGTTAAAAATAAAAGCCCACGGCGAAATGCATCCACGGGTTGCCAAGTATTTTCAGAACTTGGGAAGCATGTCTGCCATCAATGGGGATCTGGACGGCGCCCTTCAGAATTACCTGAAAGCACAAAAAATTTACAGGCAAACATTTGGCGAAAAGGACATTTATGTTGCCATTCTGTATGGGGAAATTGGTGATGTTTATCGCCAAAAGGGAGAACTGGTATTGGCAAAGCAGAATATACGCAGGAGCATCGACATTGGTATATCCACCGTTGGCAGGATTAACAAAGAGATCCCTAATTTCCATTCTCTTTTGGCAAAAGTCTATGAGGATCAGCAGGAATTTGATCTGGCTTTTGAACAATATCAACATGTTCATCAGATACTTTCGGCACTGTATGGAACACACAATCCCGAATTGGCAGAGAATTATGTGAGCATCGGCGATCTGCGATCAAAAATGGGGCAACACCAGGCCGCTCTTGCCAATTATCAAAACGCCCTTATTTCGCTTACGCCGGATTTTAAGGAACAGGATATAGCTAAAAACCCAGATCCGGGGAAAGTAATGGCCAGAATTGAATTTTTAAATGTATTGGGCAGTAAGGCCCGCGCCTTAAAAAACATGTATCATCAAAGCCCCGGGGACATTAGCTTAATGATCAATGCCTTCGATACTTACCTGTTGAGTATCGAGCTGATAGATAAAATTAAAAATACTTATTCCGGAAGGAGTTCTATTTTGCTGATTACCGCCAATAATATGAGGTTATATGAAGAAGGGATAACCGTGGCTTTGGCGCTATCGGAAATAACTGGTGATGACAGCTATACCAATGAAGCCTTCAAGCTGGCAGAAAAAAGTAAAGCCACTTTACTCCTCAAGGCCGTCAAAGATTTGTACGCCAAGAAATTCGCGAACATCCCGGATTCAATATTAGCCATGGAAAACCAGATCAAGACGAGTCTCGATTATTACAACAGCCTCGCTTTTAAGGAAAAAAACAAAAAAGAAGGGCCCGATCAGGCTACCTTAAATGGCATTGAAACAAAACTGTTTGGCTTGAACCGGTCGCTCGATTCACTTAATAGCATATTGCTGGAAAATTATTCAGCGTATTTTGATTTCAAATATAAAACGGATGTTACCGGCATCGATGAAATACAACAGCGTTTAATTAAAGCCAATGAAGCTGTGGTAGAATATTTCTGGGGAGATCATCATATTACGGCGTTTGTCATAACCAAAGATGATTTATCGGTTTATCAACATCCTCGCTCCAATGCACTGGATAAGGCCATAACAACCGTCAGGGAATATCTCACCAACAAATATGATTACCCTGCTGTATTTGCAAAAAATGCTCATTTGATCTTTAATGCACTGATGGCTCCGGGCTATCATCTCATAAAGGGAAAAGATTTGATTGTAATTCCCGACGGCCCCCTGGCTTATGTTCCGATGGAACTGCTGGTCACAGCATATGCCGATCAGCAAACCATCAGCTTCGCAAACATGCCATACCTCATTAGGGATCATGCCGTATCGTATGCCTATTCCGCCACCCTGCTTTCAGAATCTTATCATCAATCACGGGGCCAGGTATCACAAAATTACCTGGCCCTGGCGCCAAATTTCAATCAAAGGAATGACACCGAAGATTTTCCGGATCCCTTATATCTGGCTCAAAGTGAAAATGTAAGAGGTTCTCTCAAAGAATTAAAATATACTGCCCAGGAAATAAAATCGATTGCCAATTATGCTGACGGGCAATACTATATTGGCGATCAGGCCACTGAAAACCTGTTTAAAAAATCTGCCAGGGATTTTGGTATTCTGCATTTGGCGACACATGCCATTATTGATGATAAAAATCCAATGCACTCCAGATTGCTGTTTACGTTGGATAAAAACTCAAATGAGGACGGCGACCTGTTTGCCTGGGAATTGTACAACATGCAGCTAAATGCTCAAATGACGGTCTTGTCGGCCTGTAACACCGGCTTCGGCCAGGTTCACCGGGGAGAAGGTGTGATGAGCCTGGGCAGAGCATTTGCCTATGCAGGGTGTCCTTCAATTATCATGAGCCTATGGCCCGCACAGGATGAAACCACCTCATTTATTATGTCAGATTTTTATAAAAACCTGGCAGCCGGGCAATCAAAAGATCAATCGCTGAGAAATGCAAAAATAAACTATCTGAAAAAGAGTGACGATTTGTTACTACACCCCTTTTATTGGGCAGGCTTTATTTCACAAGGTAATCAACAGTCACTGCAGTTAAAGAAAAGCCGGACTCCTCTGGTGGCCACGATTGTGGTGACGGTTTTAATTATCCTGATCATCGTCATCATAAGGCAAAAAAAATCTTCAAACCGAACTGCCGGGTGAATTAAGCAAACGGAACTAACAAGTATTCCGGACTATGTTTTAGCATTTGTCAGAATTTCGTTTTTAACCAAAAAAGTAAATTGATTCGGGCAATGCTTCTCATCAAACGGATTAAAATACTATCTTGAATACAAAACTAATTGAGACCTACATGAGACCCGCCAAATGTTTGTCGGTTTTGTTGCTTTCATGGCTGGTGGCTTTTTCATGCTACAGTCAATATCCAGGCTATGGCCAGGATCTTTTTATAAAATCTGACAATCACTTAAGGCAATTCAACTATGACAGCGCCAGGCATTATCTCTCTGTGGCTGAAACTGAATTTTCAAATTCAAAAAATTACAGGCTGCTTTGTTTAGCAAAAATCAAGCAAGCCGAGGCAGCAGGCACCCGCGAACTTTGGCAGGAAATTGAAATGGTGCTGGATGAGGTCGGTGCCATCTACCAAAAGGAAAAATTAAAGGATCCTCAAATTCCCGGTTTAATTGATTATAACCGGGCCAAGGTATTATTTGCACAAAGAAAGCTTACTGAGGCCATCGATTATTCCAATAAAGCTATTGAAGTATTCAAGTCCTTACAACGGACTCCTGCAATTTTACTTTCAAAGACCTTCATACTCCGGGGAAATACGGAATTAAAAGCGCGACAGTGGGAGGTTGGAAAAAGTAGTATTGAAAAGGGTATGGGGCTAATAACTGACGTTAATTATGCCAATGCTGAAGACTACCTGTTTGGAAAATTCGGATTGGGTTACTACTACTACGACATTGACATGGACTCTTCTTTCTACCACTTTAAAGAGGGACTAGAGCGTACTAAATCGTATTTAAACCCCAATAATAGGCTTATGAGCTTTACCTATGAGAAGATGGGTAACCTCTATAAATTCTCCAATGAACATGAGTTAGCCCACGTTTTTTTACAAAATGCGCTTACTATAAGAAAATTTCATTACCCGGAAGTTCATCCTTTGATTTCCGGCATTTACAATAACATCGGGTTGCTCTACCATCGGCAAAATGATTTTAAAAATGCCATTAAATTTCTGAATAAATCGCTGGATATCGACAGACAGGTATTTGGCAATGACCATAACATGGTAGCTATTTCACTAAGTAACCTGGGCAATGCTTATAAATGGTTGGGGCAATACGATAAGGCGCTGGTGGTATTAGAGGAAGCGCTGAGAATCCGCAAGAAGTTGTTTGGCGAATACAATAACTATTACGCTTCCAGTCTGAATAACCTATCGCTGGTTTATGAAAGAATACCCGATTTTGATAAGACTATTTTTTACCTGGAAAAAGTCAAAGACATTTGGGCGGTCACCAGACCCGGCGATAATCAGGCTAAAGGATTTATTGAACAAAATATAGCTTCCGCGTACTACAATATGGGAAGTTATCAAAAGGCGTTGCACCACCTTACCGTGGCGATTAACCACAAAATACCCAATTTTGAGGCGAAAGACTATAGTATCAGCCCAAGCTTCGAACAGCTACCTCCCAGCCTTAGCCTTAACCAGACTCTTCATCTGAAATCCACTATTCTAATCCAGAAATTTTATAAAGAACACAAGCTTGAGGACTTATTACTTTCGTTGAAAACCAGCGAATTGCTGTTGGAATACAATGAAAAAATTGCCCGTGCCGCTGATAGCGAGAACTCAAAACAGGTGTATATTGACAACGTTTATCAGTCCTTTCAAACCGCAATTCAGGCCGCTTACGAATTACATAAACAAACCAAAGATGACAGCTACCTGGAAAAAGCCTTCAACTTTATGGAAAAAAGCAAAGCTTTCCTCCTGCTGGAAAACATGCGATCGCAGCAAGTGAGAAGTCTTTCAGATATCCCTGAGGAAATTTGGCACCGGGAGGATTCGCTAAAGCTAAGGGTCGCGCAATTAAACAACGAGATTTTTCAGGAAGAGGAAGAGCAACAGCATAGCAACCAGGAAACCGGCAAGTTGCCTCAATTAAAGCAGGATCGGCTAGCTACTATCATGGCTTTTGAGAACTTAAAAGGCACCATCAAGAAAAATCACAGCAAATACTTTCAGCTCAAGTACGAGAAAGAGCTGATTTCTTATCATGACCTGAAACAGTCTGTTTTAGGCCATGACGCCCTGGTATTGGAGTATTATGTCGGTCCCGAGTTCACTTTCATTTTTGGGATTGATAAAAACAAAATAACGATTTTCCAATCTTCCGCCGGCGAATGGCTGGAAAAACAAATATCCTCACTGCGGGAAATGATAGCTGGGAAAAGTGTTAATATCCAAAAATTTAATGAGGTGGCCCACCAACTGTACGACAGCCTGGTCAGACCTGTGGGTGAAATCGACGCTTTTAAGAAACTGGTCATCATTCCGGATGGCATTTTGAATTATTTGCCTTTTGAAATATTAGTGAAACACGATCAGGGGGATAACTTTAAAGATTTAGCCTATTTAATCAAAGATCATCAAATAGTCTACCAGCATTCAACCAATGTGTGGCACGAAAATGCCGTCAAACCTACTCCTGCCGAGGATCTGGATCTTCTGGCATTTGCGCCGGATTTTAACAGCGTTCAACCTGATGATCAGGAAGAATATCAATTGATAGCTTCGCGTGATAAGGTAAGAGGAAACCTCACTCCTTTAGTTGGCACTTTGAAAGAATTGGAAAATCTCCGGGACCTGATCGATGGAGAAACTTTTAATGGTTACGTTGCCAGTGAAAAGAATTTCAAAGAAAAGGCGGGCGGGTTTGGCATTATTCACCTGGCCACACATGCCATAGTTGATGACGAAAACCCTATGAATTCCCGGTTGCTGTTTACCTGTGACTCGCTGGAAAAGGGGGAAGATGGCAACCTTTACAGTTGGGAACTTTATAACATGCCATTAAATGCCCAATTGGCAGTACTCTCCGCCTGTAATACGGGTTTTGGAAAAATTCGTACCGGCGAAGGGGTCATGAGCCTGGGCCGCGCCTTTGCCTATGCCGGTTGCCCGGCCATCGTCATGAGCCTTTGGCCCGCACAGGATGAAGTAACCGCCGATATAATGACTTATTTTTACCAGGGCCTGTCCAGGAAATTGCCTAAAGATCAGGCATTAAGAGAAGCCAAATTGAAATACCTGCAAAAAGCCGAGGATTTTATGGCACACCCCTTTTACTGGGCAAGCTTTGTGGCACAAGGAGATCCGAGACCTATTAGTATCAATAAAAGGTTGAAGACCCACTGGATATTTTTAACCCTGATTTCAGTCATCTCCATCTTTGGTATTTACTACGTGATCAAAAAGAGAAATAGTTAATCGCGGGTGTCATGTAATTGAGGGCTAAAATAGAATTCCACCAACCTGAAACAATAGCCTTTCCGCCGTTTATGGTATCCGGCAAACAAGTGAAGATACCCATATTTTCATCCCACCAAAATAGACTTGATGACACCTTGTAATTTTATTTTTATAAAAAATAATAGCCGCTTATTACTTTCATAATCAACACATTACATCAATAAAAATCATCCATCAGCTATTCCAAACCCACTTTTTTCAGTATTTGGGGTAACCTTTCCGTGCAGTGTGCAATTAATCCCTACAAATGCGCAAATCAAGCATTGCTAACACTAAAAACCAACATAAAAGATGCTTTAAAACTTGAATCTGAAACCTTACTGACATGAGAACTATTTTACAATATCAAATAAGACAAAAGACCAAAATATTAAAGTGGAGTTTTATTATTTTTTTCTTGCAACTGGCAAAAACCGAACTAGCCTACAGTCAGGGATTAATGAGCGGTCATGGCAAAGTTTTCAAATATGTAAATGGCACATCACCTCATTACCGCGGACTCAATACACATTACCTTGAAATAGGAGGTGGCGCATCTGTTTGGTATCTCGCCCAGCAAGAGGGAATGGAAAACAAAAGCATGCCTTACCAGGTTTTCGTGGAAAAAGGGAAAATTCAAAGCCCCATTAGCCTGATGGCCAGCTACAATTTTAACGGCACCTATCAGTTGGATAGCTTCCAGTTAAAAACACAGTATGCCTCTTTACAAGCCAAATATTCCTTTACAAAGATGATTCATTCATTCCCCAAAAATGTTAATATCTACGGCACGGCCGGTATAACAGGTTGGATGGGCGACCTCGCCAGATCGGGATCCGGCTCCATAAATGATGCGAGCGCTGTAGAATCCAATAAAGGGATAGGATATGTTTTAAGTACCGGCATCAGCTATTATTTCCAGCAACTTGCCATAGGAGCCCAATTATTATACTTCTCAGGGAAAGGAAAATACACCGTCGGTGACATTGAAAACCAGGAGGTATTTACAGGTTCAACACAATTAAATATTACCGTAAGCTATCAATTTCTAATGGGTCGAGGCAAAGTACTATGCCCTATTTATAAAAGATAAATCAATTAATTAATTCAAATGATGAAACCGACATGCTTGATATAATTATTAAACAGGTGAAGTAATGATTATAGCAAGCATCAAAGGTTCCATCTGACCGATAAAAATTTACAAAACAGATGAAAAAGACCATGAAAACAAATAATTACTGGATATTGTCAATACTGCTAATCGCTTTAATATCCTGTCAAAAAGAGAATGATTTTGACAATCAAATAGAAAACATGACCTTCAACGATGCGGTGGAGTCTTTGGGCTACCTGAATGAAGTTTCAGGCTACCCGGAGCAAGAGTTAAGTGAACCTCAGGAAATAGAAGTTGTTGAAGAGCCTAGCCGCGAGCAGGGGACTGACCTTGAATGTTCGGTGGTAAGGTACAAAGCTACTCCAGGTTACAACGAGCTTTTCTTACTAGATCCCACCTCCGATGTGATTTATCCCGGCGCTTTAATGAAGGGCGAAAGCATCGCTACCGGCGAGTATACCCCCATCATTGCGGCTCGTAAGCCTATCACCCTCTCAATATCTTTGCAGAATCTAGATGGAGACATCGCCGCAGATGTGGATGAACCAAAACTTTCTACCGTCAGGGAAAAAATTAATGAAATCCTAAGCTCCAACGTTAACGGAGCCACACCTGCCAAGATAAACTTTGAAATTCAGGAAGTACATTCCAGGGAACAACTCAATCTGGCTGTCGGCGCAAATTATCAAAACGCAACTTCCGATATATCTGGTTCATTTGCCTTTGGTAGTGAAGAAATTAAAAGCAGGGTGATGGTTAAGTTTATGCAGGTCTATTATACCATTGATATGGATATACCGGAAAACCCCAGCGACCTGTTTACAAACTTACCGGACATTGAGGACCTGGGCAGTATTTCTCCAATGTATGTTTCTACCGTAAAATATGGAAGAATGGTTCTTTTCTCAGCCACTTCCAGTCGCACAACCACCGAGGTTAGGGCTGCCCTAAATGCTGCTTTTGAATCCGGCGTGACAAATGGAGAAATTGATATCAGCGGTGATTACCAAAAAATAATTGAAGAATCCGAAATACAGGCTTACGTGGTCGGCGGTTCGGGACAGGATGCCTCGGGAATTGTTAATGGTATTTCCGGATTAAAAAGCTATATCGTCAACGGCGGAAATTACAGCAAGGATTCTCCGGGTGCCATGCTGGCCTACAAAATGCGATTTCTAAAAGACAACTCTATTGGTAAAATCCTGCTCAGCAGTGAGTATAATGTCAGGCAATGCGATCAGGCATATTACCGCTACGAGGTGGTGTTGAAGAGGATTATTTGTACTGAGTGTAACGATGGTGCCGGCAGCCACGCAGAAATGGCGGGAAGTATGAAAACAAAAATCTCCGGTAGTAGTAAAACAAGAACTTTGTGGTCTGAATCAAAGGGACATGCGATAGATGAAATTGGCGGAATTATTGAGTTGGATAACAGTACCACCTATGAATTCTACAAACCTGACAGAGATAAAGCCTATATTGAAATCTCCGGTAATTTAATAGAAAGAGACGCTACCAGTGCTGACGATAATTTAGGTAGTGATAGTAAAAGGATATTTCTCAGTGACCTGACCGGGCTAAATAATTACGAGCTGATCTTCAATGGTAGTGGTATGACAGCAAAATCCACCTGGCGGATTATTGGTAAGTAAAAATAATTAAAACACTATTACCCTTATTGTAACGGAATAGTTCACATGTCCAAGGCGGAGCAAGATGCTCCGCCTTTTGGGATTAAAACCAATGTTAGTTATTTGGTTATTAAATTAGGTTTTATGAGATCCGCCAGCTCAACGAATTATTATATAGATCGGGCACCCTTTATGCCGCTGAAGTTAAAGACACAAAAAAAGCCCGGCGAGCGGGCTTTTGTATCAATTGATTATTGACATTTACATATTTCGAACAATTTCATCACCAAATTCAGAGCACTTCAATAAAGTAGCTCCCTCCATCAAGCGATGAAAATCATAGGTGACTTTTTTAGAAGCGATCGCAGACTCCAAACCTTTATAGATCAGATCAGCCACTTCCTGCCAGCCAAAGTATTCAAACATCATGGCGCCTGATAATATCACTGATCCCGGATTTACCTTATCCTGTCCGGCATATTTTGGCGCCGTACCATGGGTAGCTTCAAAAATCGCATTACCTGTTACATAGTTAATGTTGGCACCTGGCGCAATACCAATACCACCAACAATGGCCGCCAATGCGTCAGAAACATAATCGCCATTTAAGTTAAGTGTGGCGATAACTGAATATTCAGCCGGTCTAAGCAGAATTTGCTGCAAGAATGCATCGGCAATGACATCTTTAATGATTACTTTATGCCCATCCTTCTCGGCGATCTGCCAGGGGCCTCCCTCGTAATCGGTTGCGCCGAATTGCTTTTGAGCTACTTCATATCCCCAATCCCTGAAAGCACCTTCGGTAAACTTCATAATATTTCCCTTATGCACCAGGGTAACAGAATCTCTTTTTTGCTGGAAGGCATAGTCTATCGCTGACTTTACGATTCTCCCGGTTCCTTCTTCGGAGACAGGTTTGATACCATAACCAGCGGTTTGTGGGAATCTAACTTTAGAAAATCTATCCGGAAAATTGCTTTGAAGCAATGAGGCGAATTGCTTGGCGTCATCGGTACCTTCCTGAAACTCTATACCTGCATAAATGTCTTCTGTATTTTCCCTGAAAATAACCATATCCGTTTTACCCGGTTCAGTAACCGGCGAAGGGGTGCCCTGGAACCATCTAACGGGTCTTACGCAGGCATACAGGTCCAACTTCTGTCTCAAGGCGACATTCAGCGACCTGATACCTCCTCCTACCGGAGTGGTTAATGGGCCTTTGATTCCTACCAGGTATTCATTAAAAGCATCAAGCGTTTCCTGTGGCAACCAATCACCGGTTTTATTGAATGCTTTTTCGCCGGCATACACCTCTTTCCAGGCTATTTTCTTCGCGCCATTATATGCTTTTTCTACCGCGGCATCGAAAACAGTTTTCGCAGCCGGCCAAATGTCAACCCCAGTACCATCACCTTCAATAAATGGTACAACGGGATGGTCCGGAACATTCAGCTGACCATTGGAAATGGTTATTTTTTGTTCACTCATTGTCAATTTGATTTTCTACGGTTAAAAATTCCGGGCCGGGCTGTTGCAAAAGTGCCATGTTCAAAACTTCCGCTAAACTGGTGGAAACAAAGTCTAATACTCTTCTCCACCGTCACCCGGGCAGTAATGACTTTTTGAACGGCTCCAACCTTGCCCAATCTAGGGCAGTGCGAATTTAATAATTTTGAAAGATAATCCTATGTCTGCCCGCCGATGAATAACAAAATTGGTAAGAGATTTGTGGCATGATGACTATGATACGGCAAAAACTTTTGCAGAAGCTTAAAATTATAGGACTTTTCTATAAAAATGTGGTCTCCTACAATTTAATTTTCACCGCTATCTGCGTGCCATGCTACCGTTTTGCCGGTCTCGAAGCAATTTTGCCCATGTTCTGGATTAAGTTTTTTGGTTTTGCGCTTGTCGCCTATATGTTCTACGCGTTTAAGGCCCGGTCGCTATATTTTTATTACAATCTGGGATTTTCCTTAAAAAGGTTGTTGGCTATCGCCATCATTGTTGAAGCCGCTTCGTACATGTTATTGGTCCGCGCCGGTCTTTATTTTTTAAAAACATGACAAAACATTTACTGGAAATAGATAGTGTCATCTTAAGGTATGGCGGAAGAGACATTCTCTCTGACGTTTACCTGAAATGCGAAACAGGAGAAGTGATCGCACTTTTTGGAAGAAACGGAGCCGGAAAATCCAGCTTGCTAAAGCTCATCTTTGGTTCCTTACACGGGGAGAGCCAATCCGTTAGAATTGATAAAAAATATTATCATCAACTATATACTACTGGCGGCAATATCAGGTTTTTACCTCAGTCAGGCCTGTTACCCGGGAATTTAAAAGTGGCAAAAGCCATCAACTTCTTTGTCGGACACCCACATCGTGCAGCATTGACGGAAGACCCTTATCTGGCCCCAAGCATTAACCAAAGCGTTGGTATTTTGAGCGGAGGCCTGAAAAAATATCTTGAGTGCCTGCTCATTGTATATTCAAACGTAAAGTTTGTTTTGCTGGACGAGCCCTTTACCCATGTAAGCCCTGTTATGGTGGAAGTTCTGAAAAACCATCTGCTAAAGCAGTCGGCGAGCAAGGGAATCATCTTAACAGATCATTTGTATGAGCCACTGCTTGACATCAGTCACCGCATGTATCTGATTGAACAGGGCCGTACCATCACCATCAAGCAAAGGGATGATTTGATAGCCAGAGGTTATATAAATCGTTAGCGCTGCTTTTTGCTCAAACTGTTAGGGTTTAAGCATTTACCTGGCTTTGGCTATGCATAGTTCGGAATCGGAAAGAGATGAACTTTCACGTTTGCAAACTGTAAGTCAAAATTCGAAACTCATAATTAGCTATACTAAAAAAATATTCTTAATATTATTGATGCTTTAAAAAATAGGGCATAGCAACACATTGAGAGTTCCAGCTTTTGTTAATATAAGTTACCCTGAAAAATCTTCCTTTTCTGAGATACCCGACTCAGTGATATGGAGAAAATTCAAAGATGGAGATGAAGGAGCATTTGTTTTTATATATCGTACTTATGTAAATGATCTCTTCCAGATCGGTATTCAATTGTCCAGGGATGAGGCCTTAATCAAAGATTGTATTCAAGAGTTTTTTATAGAAATACGGAATCGTATTTTCAACTTGAGTGACACCGATAATATAAGATTATATCTTATAAAATCATTTAGACGGAAAGTCATTAAATACCTTAAGAAAAAAAAACGATTCACAGGCCAGGATCAAATTAAGGAATCTTTTTTTGTAGAACTGGCAATTGATGAGAACATCATCAATGCGCAGTTTAACAAAGAACAATTAACAAAGCTAAATAAAGCCTTATCGCAACTTAAAGTGAAGGACCGGGAAATTATATATTACTACTTCTACGAAAATTTTAGTTATGCTAAAATAGCGGAGATCTTAGATTATACCCACGTTTCTTCCGCCAGAAGGTCAGTTTATAAGGTTCTCAGACGGCTTAGGAAAATGATGATCTACGCTATCACAGTATTACTACCGTCAATCACTATACAATCACATTAACCTGAAGGCAAAGGATGTAATTCCCATCGGTGAAGGGCCTTTCCAGATCTTCTATCAGAAGGTATTGTCCTTATAATCATATGCTATGAATTAACATTTAAAAAAATAATACCCCCTCCTAACAGAATTTATTCAACGAACCGGGTTTATTTCATAATGCAGATCTAAATAAGGTTATTATAAGGTGAAGTATCTGACTGACACACCGCCAGCTATATCTATGGCCCAAACAAGATCCAGCAGCTCCATAAGGTAGTGGCCTGCTCCTATATTACCGCTTTATAAGGAGTATGCCTTCAATACAACTACCTGAAAGTCAATTAATTATGGTTTTTTTTAAGATGGAAGTTAAAAATACTTTCAAAAAACTGGTATCACTCCCACCTTGTACTGCTTATAAAAATAAAAGGAGATTAATATTTATAATGAAAGATAAGAATGATGATATCTTGCTTTTACTAAAGAAGCCTGAATTTAAACAGTGGGTATTGCAACCTACCGATGAAAGTAATTATTATTGGCAAAACTGGCTTGAACAGAACCCTGATAAAAAAGCGGCTGCACTCAAAGCCAGAGAACTCATTTTGAGACTCAGGTTTCACGAAGGGAAATTAACAGACCGGGAAACAGAGAGAATGTTCAAAAACATTATTTCTAAAAACAAACCGATCTCACCCCCGGTGAACTCAACATTTAGGTTTAAACCTTTAAAGTATGCAGCTATTTTGGTGTTGGCAGTAGTTGCGGGTATTACATTTTGGAATTTGTGGGGCATTGAGCCGCAAACCGATAGGACAGCGCAAGACATTGTTTACATCAACAAATCCAATCCTAAAGGTCAAAAATCTATCATTCGCCTGAGGGACGGTACCGAAGTGCATTTAAACTCGAATAGCACGCTCAAATACACCAGTGATTTCGGAATTGGCAATAGAAAGGTTGAACTAAACGGAGAAGCTTATTTCTCTGTGGCTAAGGACCCAAAAAAACCATTTACGGTTATTTCCGGAAATATTTTAACTACAGCCTTGGGCACCGAATTTAACATAAATTGCCGAACCGGAAACAATCCGCGGATTATTTTAACCGAAGGCAAGATCAAGGTTGAAGACAGATCAAAATATACACCCCCCCTTATACTTTTACCGAATCAGTCGATTGATTATGATATTGATACCGGATTCTCCGCCATTACCGATATCGATAACCTCGATGAAATTCTGTGGATCCACGGGGTACTTAAGTTTGAACACACTCCTCTGATAAAGGTTATTGATGAATTGGAAAATTGGTATGGCGTGAAAATTCACGTAGTTGGTGACCCACAAGGTTTGCACTACTCGGGAGAATTCAAAGGTGAGTACTTATCGAATATTCTGGAATCCATGAGCTTTTCATTGGGACTGGAGTATGCGCAAGAAAATGAATTTGTTGAACTAAAACTTAAGAAATGATAAAAACATAGAAAACATCTAAAAGAAGACCGGAAAATCCGGTCCCCTAATAGCAATTGGCTATGATATTTCAGACTTGCAACGGACCGAAATCAATATCAATTGCTGTTAAATAAACTATTTAACTTATAACAAAGATATGTATTATAAAACTACCAAAGTTATTATTGACATGACAAAATTTACAGCTAGGCAGGTCGTCTTAATTTGTTTGACCCTGCAGGTGTCAATGGCTGGCAACATTTCAGCACAGGTAAAGAGTGTCAAAGAGGTCAATTTATCATTGAATAAAATCAATACGCCTCTTGTGGATGTATTTCGGGAAATTGAAAAAGAGACCAATTACAAATTTAATTTTAGTAAGGATAAAATTGATTTATCCAAAAAAGTAACTGTCCGACATTTAAATTCTACTGTTGAACGCATATTACTGGATCTTTCAAGAGAGCACAGGTTGGCATTCAAACAGGTGAATAATAATATAAGCGTATATAAGCTGAAAGGAAGGGCGTCTCAGAATAGAATTGAATTAGAAATTACCGCCGATATAGAGATCTCCGGAAAAATCACCGACGAAAACAATCAGGAATTACCAGGAGCCAGCATCATTGTGAAAGGAACTAATCATGGCACCATATCCGGTACGGATGGTAGCTATAAGTTGAGTGTTCCCGAGGGCGCTACAATTACCGTGTCTTTTGTGGGATATTTGACCCAGAATATTGAGGTGGGTTCTCAAACTGTCATCAATGTACAGATGGCCGTTGATGCAGCGCAGTTAGCAGAAGTGATTATTGTTGGTTATAGCAGCCAAACAAAAGCTACTGTTACAGGAGCGATTAGTACAATCGAGGGGGAGGAGATTGCGGAAGTTCCTGTGTCAAACATTTCCCAATCACTCGCCGGAAGAATGGCGGGTGTCAGTATGAGGCCAAATGGAGGAGCACCTGGAGATGATGATCCGGACATACATATCCGGGGCATAGTGACCACCGGTAACAATAGACCTCTGGTGGTGATTGATGGTATAAGAAGGAACAATATTGGAGAGATAAATCCTAATGTTATAGAGACCGTCACCGTTCTTAAAGATGCTGCCGCAGTTGCACCCTTTGGTATTGGCGGTGCCAACGGGGTGATACTGATTACTACCAAAAAGGGAAAGTCGGGTAAACCTGTCGTTAGTTTAAGTACGACCTACGGTTTTCAAAACCCCACCTACCTACCTGAAATGCTCAGCGCAAGGGACTATATGGCTTTGCAAAATGAAGGATATTATAACTTGAACCCAAATGGGACAACTCCCCCCAACGATCCGGATTTGATTGCCAATTATAATGAGCTGCACAAGCAGGATCCCTATAGATATCCGGACTCGGAGTTTACTGATGTCTTTGAGAAAAATGCCGGAATGCAAATTGGCAATCTCGAAATTCGTGGAGGCACCGAAAACATCCAGTACTATGCAGGCTTGGGGTACTTCAACCAGAAGGGAATATTTGATCCTCTTGGATACCAAAGATATACCTATAACCTAAATTTTGATGTGAATATAACCCCAACCACTAAGGTTGGCATGGCCTTGAACGGCTCTTTTGAAAAAACTGACGGCATTGATGCCGACGAGTCAGTCACACACCTCATGCGAAGTTTCTATAAATTCGTTCCCACGCAAACTTTGTTATATCCCGAAGGAGACAAATGGGGAGAATCCTCAGCAAACACCCCGGTGGGAGTTTTGAGATCAGATGGGTACCGAAAGGACCGGGACAATACCTTGTTAAGCTCCATTTATGTTGAGAAAGAATTTTCGTTTATTGAGGGGCTGAGCGTAAAAGGAGTGTTCAGCTACGACCCCACCGAGTCAAACGATAAATTATGGCATGTTCCATATATCTATCACAACATTGATCTGTCCCAGGATCCATACACCTATACAGAAGCAATTTCTTTACAAGAAGGCAATGGGGCACCATTTACCTGGCTGCAACAAGAAAACCGGAGGAGAAAAACATATACTTATCAGGGATATATTAACTATAACAGGACTTTTGGCGATCACAATGTCTCAGCACTTTTCGTAGCTGAAGCCAGAAAAATCTCAGACGATTTTTTTAATACCAGAAGAAATAATTTTGCCATTGAAATCGATGAATTGAGTTTAGGCAGTTCTAATAAATTGGATTATGACAATGCGGGCTCGTCCGGTACCGGAAGTGAGATAGGATATGTCTACCGCTTAGGATACACCTATAAAGACAGGTATATTTTAGAGGCGTCAGGACGTTACGACGGGCACTATGTCTTTGCCCCGGGGAAACGGTGGGGTTATTTTCCGGCATTCTCCGCTGCGTGGAGGATCTCGGAAGAAAAATTCATGGATGGCCTATCGAGCGTCATCGATAACTTAAAAATAAGGTCCTCATGGGGAAAATCGGGTAACCTGCCCTACATTGATGGACGACTGGCAGCTTTTCAGTATTTAGCCGGATACGACCTTCGAGGGAATGCCTATGCCTTCGGAAACGGGTCGCTCGTTCAGGGTTCCCGCGTACAAAACGAGCCTAATCCGAACATCACCTGGGAAATATCAAAAAAATTTGACATTGGTTTCGACTTGAGTATGTGGAATGGCCTATTAACCATGGAGTTTGATTTTTTCCACGAGGACCGGACCGGGATGCTACTTACCCCGCAAGTTACTTTGCCAGTGGAATATGGACTTGCCCTTTCTCAGGAAAACAAGGGCGTAATGGACAACAATGGTTTTGAATTTAGTATTGGCACGCAAAAAAAATGGGAAAGCGGCCTGCTATTGACACTGATTGCCAATATGAGTTATGCAGAGAACAATATGATTGAAGTATTCCAAACGGATGCCCAACGTGACAATCCCAATAGGACCAGGGTGGGAAGACCTTTTGGTACCCCTTATGGCTATAAATCCCTCGGCCTGTTTTCCACGGCAGAAGATATAAATAGCGATGGTATCATTGATGCCTCGGATGGTTATAATATTGTACAATTTGGCGAGCTTCACCCCGGAGACGTAAAATATGCAGATTTAAGTGGGCCTGACGGAGTGCCAGACGGAATAATTGATTCAAATGACCGAACAGTCATAGGCAACCCTGTTTATCCTTCGACTACCTACGGCTTAACGTCATCCGTGAGCTATAAAGGTCTCGAACTGTCCTTGTTCTTTCAGGGAACAGCCAACTCCAGTATTAATATTCGACAGTTTATGACCAATCCCTTTGCCAACAATGGCAGTAATACAGCTTACGAGTATTTTGACAACAGGTGGACCCCTGAGAATCAAGATGCAAAATACCCCAGAGCGACGCCCTCACCTTATACCAATAATACACAAGATTCGGATTTTTGGATAGTGAATACCAATTACCTGCGCCTTAAGACTGCTATTCTTAGATATACACTTCCAAAAAGCTTGACCGATAAGCTTCAGGTTGGGTCTATCGGGCTGCATTTGACCGGGCAAAACCTTTTCACCTTCAGTGCACTTAAGCATATTGACCCGGAATTGGGTTATAGCGACCGGGAAAATGCCTATCCCGTGATGAAGTCTATTGCTTTTGGATTTGATGTCTCTTTTTAAATGAAAAATCATGAAACGATTAATATATAAGATTTATACCATAGTAGTTTGCATATGTTTTTTATTGGGTACTTTTTCATGTGATCCCGAAGATTTTCTTGAGAATGAGAACAAATCTAAGCTCACCGACCAGACCCAATGGCAATCCGAATCAAATGCCGATATTTTCATAAATGATGTTTATAGTGAAATCCCCAGAATTTCCACGCTGGCTGAACAGTTGGATTATTATACGGATGATTATAACATAAGCCATTACTATACGGCCTCCAACTGGCGACAAGGTATCTGTCAGGCACCGGCATCAAGCAACGCTAGCCCATGGGGAGGTAGTTATGGGCCAACCAACGGGTATACGTGGCAATCCTTTTTCGTAAAACTCAGGAAGTGCAATACCGGTATTCAAAAACTTGAGGAGAATCAGGGAAACTTTTCTGAGGAATACTACAACAAACGCACTGACGAATTACGGTTTTTAAGGGCCTATTTTTATAGTGAATATTTTGTTCATGTGGGTGGACTTCCTATCCTCACCGTGCCGCTGGATCGCAATACGATGTCAGAAGAAGAGATGTTGACCCCACGGGCAACTTTTGAGGAAACCTTTGATTTTATTACAGGTGAATTAGGAGAAATTGTTGACAATGCTAACCTGGATGTAAAGTACGACAATGGGAATGTTGATGCCGGTCGCGCCACCCTGGGAGCTGCCCTAGCATTAAAAGGTTGGGTGGAACTGTTTGTAGCAAGCCCTTTGTTCAACAGCGGATCGGCATATCTTCCGGATCCGGAAAACTTTGTCCATTTTGCTAATTCAGATGTCGGGCGCTGGGCAACAGCGGCCGCTACAAACAAAAAGTTCATAGATGAATATGGCGGTACCTACGACCTATTCGATGATCTGCCAAATTTGTGGAGAGAATCCAACGAGTACAACTCAGAGATAATCTGGGACAGACAGATAGTGGCCAATATTGGTGGAATGGGGACCAATTACGAAAGACGCGGTGGCCCCACGTATGTATTGGGACAGTACATGACCTGGGGGAATTATAACCCCACACAAGAACTGGTTGATGAATTTTCCATGGCCAATGGAAAACGAATTACCGACCCTACTTCAGGTTATGATCCACAAAACCCCTATGTCGACAGAGAGCAAAGGTTTTATGATTTTATCGTTTATGATGGTGCTCCCTACAAACTAGACTGGATGCCTGCAACAGACACCATTTATACTCGTATTGACGAAACTTATGTGAATCCTGACAAAACCAACCAGATAGATTTGGCAGGGTCGACAGACGTTGGGGATTCCGGCTATTATCAAAAGAAAAGGCTGAACCCTGATAATAGCCCGGGAAATGACGCCAGTGGTCAAAACGATGTATTCTACCGTTATGCTGAAGTTTTATTGAATTATGCTGAAGCACAAAATGAATTTGCCGGTCCGGATCAGTCGGTTTACGATGCCATCAACAGAATCCGCGATCGTTCGGATCTCCCACCGCTGACCGCTGGCTTGACCAAGGATGAAATGAGAAATGCCATCCATTCCGAGCGTAGGGTTGAGCTTTGTTTTGAAAACAAGCGATATTTGGATAATAAACGTTTGCACCAGCAAGAAGAGAAGATGGGAGTTCCCCGGCACAACATGGTCATCAGGAATACAGTTCCTTCCGACAATTCCGGCATTTGGGTCTACAGCGTTGAGGAAGAGGTTAAATATACGGCCAAATTTGAATTGAGACAATATATGAGCCCTATTCCTCAAAATGTGATCGACCAGAATTCTAATGTAAAACAGAATCCCGGATACTAGGAACACAAATGAGTGATAGATGTTTTGAAACTTGTACCTGATATTGTACAAAAGGTGTAAACTAATCATTTGGAGTCGGTGCGTTGGCTCAAGGTCTCAAACCGACTCCAGGCTTCTTTGGTTAGATAATCTGAGTGATATTGCTACAAAAACAGTGTGAGTGCAAAGCGTGAGTATTGAGACCGCTTGAAATCCACACTGTTTTTCCCTCTACACTCACTCTCAAACTTCACACCGATATGTAATGGCTTTTTGATAAGATTTGTTGCCTTTGCTTCAGGCGGTAGCCTCCCCCTGTTCATTAGGTGTCAATTGTTAACAAGCTTGTTTTACATCATTTTCAAAATAATTTAATACTTGTCTAGCAATTGCAAAATCGCCTATAAAATGGTTTGATAATCGAGGCAGTTCCACTACATTTAGTCCAAAACGTTAAGTTTTGGACTTTTTTGTTTGAAATGTACTTAAATGTAGAGATACTTTACATTTAAATACATTGATCTCATTTATAAACTGAAACGGAACGGACGCTTTAGTTAGCTATGGGTCTTAGGATCGCTTTGCTAAACCTAAGACCAGTGGGGCTATATAAATCATTAGCGCTACTGCTCTGTCTTATTCCTCACCAAAAAATAATAAATCAGAAAACCGGTAGCTACAAAGATGGCGATCAAACCGAATGGCAAAGGTGAATCATCTGCTTCATAAGGTATAAATTCCAGTAGGATCAAAGCCAATCCCGCGCAAAAGGTAATCAAACCCCATTTCAACGAGGAATAATTGTTGGAAATTGATTGTTCTTTTTTAAATAAGGCCTGGCTCTCCTCATCAACATAACCTTTATCAATCATTTTTTTCTTTAATATATAATCGGTAATCACTTTTATTACAAAGTAAATACCACTCCAGACTACGGTTAAAATACCGACTGCCATAAGGGCTTCTGTCAAATGATGACTCATAATTTTAAGTATTTGTTTTACGATTTATCCCATATGACAAGCAATAAAATTCAAAGGTTGCAACTTGTACAAAAATAAATCTGGTTTCCCGGTTTTAAATAAATCCTCTATTTTTTAAATTATTATAATAATCTGCAACACTTGCCTGCATTACATTGTCTTATTTATCAATGACAGATGACAAGAAGCTAGTAAACCGGGTCATCCAGGGGGACCGGCAGGCCTTCAAAACGCTGATTCAGCAAAATGAAAGGCTGGTCGCCCATATGGTATATCGTATCGTGGACATTGCTGAAGACAGGGAAGAAATCTGCCAGGATGTGTTTATTAAGGTTTATCAAAAGCTTCCGGGTTTTAATTTTCAATCAAAGTTATCTACCTGGATAGCCACGATTGCTTACCGTCATAGTCTGAATCACTTGAAGAAAAAAAAGAAAATACTTACCAGTGACCTGGATGAAGACTTGGTATTTCGGGAGACATCGGATTTAATTGATCAAAAAACTCCGGAATATTTATTTTCTCAGCAGGACACCAAAAACCTTGTACATCGTTTAATAGAAAAACTGCCTGTTCAATATAAAACCGTGCTTACTTTATTTCATTTAGAAGAAATGAATTACGCTGAGATTGTAGAAGTAACCGGTATGCCTGAAGGAACGGTTAAAAACTATTTATTCAGGGCAAGAAAATTATTAAAAGAAAGACTAAAACATTATCTTGTAAAGGAGGAGCCGCAATGAAAGATTCAAAAGATAAAAATATTCAGGAGAAACTGGATAAAAATCCCAGGAGCATAGATGTCAAATCTACACCAGGGCTTAGTGAAGATGAAAAGGCTTACCAACTCATCTACCGGGAATTAGGGAAAGCACCTGACTATACCCTACCGGGCAATTTCGCAGATAAAATTGCCGACAAAGTAAGCCTAAAGCCTCGTATCAGCCTTTTAAATCCTGATCATAGGCTCTTATTCATAGCGATCGCGGGTTTGTTACTGCTCTCTTTTGGCATGTTTTGGCTATTTAATCTGAATATAAATCTCCGGGCTTTGTCCATCTCAACAAATATGACCGTTACCATCATAATCGGCATCATTGGCATAGTCATTATTCAGATTGCTGATCAGAAATTGCTTAAATCAAAAATATTCAGGTCTTTGAAATAGGGGAAGTGATGCTATGAAAGGGTATTTTCTTTTTCCAAATCCGATGACGAATTTGACAGTTTATATAACAATATAATGTCTACGATGGTATGAGCCACAATGGCCGACAGCAGGCCCATATGAATCGTTAAATATCCTAATCCGGCAATAGCCACCGTCATAAACAATCCATATACGCTAATCTTAAGGTTAAATGGGTTTAAGTATCCATGCATGGCGACAAACAAAATAGCAGTGATCCAAATTCCGAGGTAGGGCTGAATAGCTCCCCTGAAAAAGATCTCCTCGCCAATTCCGGCACATAGTGAAATAAAGACAATTTCCAAAACGCTCAATTTCAAAGGTCTGATCAGTTGCACAAAAAAATTCTTGGTGGACTTGAGATAAGGCAGCTCAACGATTTTCCATCCCAACAGGGCAGTAACAGATCCGTAACCAATGCCTGTCAACACCTGATAGGTGACCTCCGTTTTCCCCGCCAGGACCTTAAATAAAGAAACCTCCAGGAAATATTCCATCACACCCCAGCCCGCCAAACCAAACCCCAAAAGTGTAGATAAGGCCAAATAGAAAATATTTTCCCGCTTGATCATTTGGTGCCAGCCAATGGTTGTTGACGGTATAAAAAATGCTCAGGCATATTCCGATAAATTTAACCAACGGTCTGTTTTTAGCTCGATTTCTTCATCTAATCTGGCAATTTCCGCTCCTATGTCCATGAGTTCCTGATGGCCCAGATTGCCGCTATTCATTTTTTCTACCAGCACCTTTTTTTCTGCCTCTTTGGCATCGATTTGAATTGAAAGCTCTTCAAATTCCCGCTTTTCTTTAAAACTCAATTTGGTTTTTTTCTCATCGGGCTTTTTGATTTTTTCCTTTTTGGGTTTGTCGGTCTCCATTTGCCTCTTCTCCTCGGAAAGCTCCGATGCACGCTGCTGACGATAATCGGTATAATTTCCCGGAAAATCCCTTATCTGACCGTTACCCTCAAATATAAACGAGTGATCTACCAACTTATCAATAAAATAGCGGTCATGCGACACTATCAGCAAACATCCCCTGAATCCCGCCAAAAATTCCTCCAACACGTTTAAGGTTTCCAAGTCCAGGTCATTGGTAGGCTCATCCAGTACAAGAAAGTTAGGATTTTGTATTAATACTCTCAACAGCTGAAGCCTTCGCTTTTCGCCACCGCTAAGTTTACCAACCACATTGTATTGCATTTCAGGAGGAAACAAAAACAGATTTAATAATTGAGAGGCTGTGACCTCGCTACCATCCGCCAACCTAATCACCTCAGCTACTTCCTTCACAACATCGATAACCCGCTGATCATTTTCAAATTGATAAGATTCCTGAGTGTAATAGCCAATCTGCGTGGTTTGCCCCCAATCGACCAGCCCGGAATCAGGCTTGCGCCTATCAGTTAAAAGATTTAAGAACGTGGTTTTGCCAACACCATTTTTTCCTATTATGCCTATTCTGTCCCCTTTTTTGAAAGTATAGGAAAAACCGTTAATTAATAATTTGCCACCGAGAGATAACATGACATCCTTCATTTCAAGGATTTTGCCCCCCTGGCGGGTTGTTTTAACATTTAATTGAATTTGCTGACTGGCCGTTTTTTTACTTGCTTTTTGTTTCAACTCATGAAAAGCGTCCACCCGGTATTTGGCTTTGGTGCCTCTTGCCTTTGGTTGACGCCTCATCCAGTCCAATTCTTTCTTCATCAGGTTCCTGGCCTTGTCAACTTCCGCCTTCTCCTGCATAATTCTTTCCAGCTTTTTATCAAGGAAATGGCTATAATTACCCTGGTAACGGTGGATTTTTCCTCCTCCCAGTTCTATTATCCCGTTGGTTACTTTATCCAGAAAATACCGGTCATGGGTAACCAGCAACAAGGTCAATTGCTGATTGGCCAGGTAATTTTCCAACCACTCGATCGTGTCGATATCCAGGTGGTTTGTGGGCTCATCAATGATCAGCATATCAGGTTTTTCAATCAGGGCCCTTGCCAACGCCACCCTTTTTTTCTGACCGCCAGATAAGGTTCCTACTTTTAGATCAAAATTCTCTATCCCCAACTTCCCTAATATCTGCTTTACAGTGCTTTCATAATCCCAGGCATTGGCATCATCCAATTCCTCCATTAACTTTTGTAGCTTCTTGTCATCAACATGACCTGTTTCAGCCAGATTGAGCTGATACTCATAGGATTTAATAAGATCAAGCCTGGCGTTGCCAGCCGTATTGAATACTGCCTCCAATATGGTATCCTCATCCTGCAAGCGAGGGTGCTGATCCAGGTAAGCTATGTTAAGGTCTTTGCGGAACACTACCTTCCCGCTTTCGGGCTTCTCCAGGCCGGCAAGAATCTTCAGTAGTGTCGATTTACCACTGCCATTAACGCCTACCAATCCCATCTTCTCTCCTTGCGATAATCCAAATGAAATGTTGGTGAGTAAATCTTTTTCATTAAAGGACTTACTGAGCGACTCTACCGACAAATAATTCATATCACAAATCTAATTAATTGACTCATTATCTGTATTAAACTTCAGGCAGAATGGAAAAAAATGCCGCTTTTTCGTCTCATATTAAACCAATTTATCCCAAATCGGGAATATTTTAGAGGTTGCCAAAAATACAACTCTCTAATTATCAAATACTTAACCATGGTGGCATAGCCATTGTCAAAGGATAATGGAAAAAACACTAAAACACTTAAATATTAAACACCATGAAAAAGCATTCAATTAAAGAGCTTGTTATCCTGATCCTAATGTTTTTCCTGGCTTTTAAAGGTTTTACCAAACCGGTCAATGAGCCATGTTTAACTGTTTCAAAAGTAAAGATCGTGGTAATTGGAGCCGATGCTCACCATGACAAGACTGAAAACGGAGAACTTTTCTGGATTAAAAGTTACCGTGACTATCTCAAATCGTTTAATAAAGACAATGAAATTATCAATTTAACCCAGAAGGAGTTAAATTCTTATCACATTGTGCCTACCGGTTCAACCAGTCCATACGGAAGGCCTAAGGCTGATCCGGATCACAACATTACCAAGGCGATTTCCATGACACCTGATGCAATTATTGTAAATCTTGAATACAATGATTTAGTAGAGAATTTCCAGGCAAGCGAGCAGATTGTCAACCTGATGTTGGTAGCCAGTGAAGCTAATAATAAAAACATTCCCATATGGATAAACACGCCTAAGCCATCTACCTTTGATACACCTGAGAGCCATGAAAGCCATATCGCGGTAAAGGAGTTGATTATGCAGAGATTTCATCCCTTTGTCGTTAAATTCTGGGATGCGCTGGCCGATGAAAAAGGAAATCTAAGAAAAGAATTTGCTACATCTGACCAGGGGCATGTTAATGCAAAAGGACAGGAAGTAATGGCTTCTAAGTTGGTTGAAGCTGATATCCATCAATATTGTGCCAGAAGAAAATATAAAGGAGGTAAGGATATTTCAATCTATAGCCTGAAGTCTGAAGATAAACTTTCTACAGCAGAAAGCAGGAAATTTAAGGTGACTATTGCCAATTCAGGGAGTGAGATCGATCAGGAGATTTCTATCAACCTTGATCTGATCAATCAACAAAATAATCAAAAGATCAGTCGAAATAAAATAATTAAAAGAGGTCTTGAAAGCTGTCAGTTCAAATCTATTGAATTTACAGTAAGTGATTTACCCTATGGTGATTACAAGGTTTCAGCCTATGTAGCAAAAAGAATAGACCGTAATCCGGATAATGATACAACGCACATGACCTTAAAGCATCTGGCTTTAAACACGCCTGCAAAAGGTCAAACAAAGAAAATCCAGGTTGATAATAAAGTGGAACTATATGCCATCAACATCGATGGCTTTAGTTCCCACTTTAACCGGTACAACAAGGAAGAAGCGTATGCCTTTACCAACGGTGGTGATGTCAAGGTATATGAAGTCGAAGATATCTTCAATGAGCAAGGTACTGAATCAACTACTTTCAAAATTTTAGCAGAAAGGATTATGGAAATTAGCGCCTTCGAGGTAGAAGTGGAAAACCCGGGAGCGAAGTTAGTAGAGGTATTTTATAAAAGGAACCTGAATGAACAAAAGGATAATTCCCTGGAGTATTGGAACCTGGCCAGCTCACAGGAAATATTTGTAAAGAAAGGTTCAAGTCAAATAGAGATTTCGACTAAAGACATTCATTTGGACAGAAAAGACAATGTGGGAATTTATATAAGGACAAGAGATTTATCCGGCTTACCTATGAGCCGTAATAAATAGGTGTTTAGTGTTTTCAATGACTAAAGAGGCCGTACGATCTGTTACGGTCTCTTTTGCCTTTTATTTATTCAACATGGTATTTTCGCTTTCAACAAAATAAAACGTAAATTAGTAAAACAGAAGGGGTCATTATTTGTCTGCTTTCTATCCTTCCAACACTAAGTATTATCTTTATGAAAAATTTAATAATGGCTTGTCTTCTATTGGCTCCTATCCCGTCCAATGCCCAGGATATGGATTTTAAAAAGCTAAAACTTGTATTGGCCAAAGAAGCTGTCATCGTTCAGGAAGCCGGAAATGCGGTAGAATACGAACTAAATGGCTTGAAAATTTACCTTATCACCGACGAATCAGCCAACAGAATGCGTTTAATGGCCGGCATCGATGAAGCGGAAAAGCTGACCCGTGAGGATCTCGATATTTTGATGGAAGCCAATTATGATCGGGCGCTTGACGCCAAATACGCCATTTCTGATAAAATATTATGGGCAGTCTATGTACATCCATTACGTGAACTTCACGAAAAACAAATTGTTGATGCCCTCTACCAGGTTTTTGCGCTGGTGAAAAACTATGGTACTACCTATACCAGCACCGACATGATTTTTGGAGGTGGTAATTAAGATCCTGCCTTATATACCATTTTAAAAATAATAAAGGCCGGGCTTTTCATATTGTTGCCGGGTGAGCATATAGCTCGCATCACATCATTCCATTTTACCTACTTGATGGCATTGTCCCCGGCGAAATCCCCTCTTCAACCACCAAATATCCCATTTCAGTCCCTATTTATTAACCCATATCGGATTTGCATTTCCTATTAGTAAAATTCCGTTCATCTTTGTAATATGGTAATCTGAATTAAAGAAAGCTTATGGCTTATTTTAAAACAGCTTGTAACCGCTAATTAACAAATTAATGCACGTTTAGAAGAAGTATGGAAATGCAGAGGAAAAGACGCTTTAACTTATTATTAATCCTTGTTGCTATTTTTTTTGCACACTTGATTATACCAAAGTCAATGGCGCAAAATGATGAAGGATTCATGTATGGAAAAGTTACTACAGTATCGGGCAACGTCTATCTTGGACAATTGAGGTGGGGGGATGAAGAGGTATTTTGGAATGACATTTTTAACAGTTCGAAAGTATCAAACAATAACTTTAAATACATACATGAGGAGGAGGAGCAAGATGACGAAAAAGAAAACAGTTGGTTGGATTTTGATTGGAAATTCCTGAGTATTTGGGATGATAAATTCTCCAGCACCTCCCACCGTTTTGCCTGTAGGTTTGGCGATATTAAATCAATTATTATCAGGGGAGATGAAAAAGTAGATGTCCTCTTAAAAAACGGTGCTAAAATAAATGTCAAAGGTGGTTCCAATGATATCGGTACCAAAATAAAAATATACGACGCCGAAATCGGGAAGCTTGAGTTGCGGTGGAGTAAAATCAGGCAAATAGACTTTATGCCCACACCTACCAACCTGAAATATAAATTTGGCCACCCCCTTTTCGGAACCGTTGAGACTTACAGAAAGGGAGATTTTGTAGGTTACGTGCAATGGGACCATGACGAGCGAATTTCCAGTGACATCCTTGATGGTAAAAGCCAGGACGGCGGTCTGAAAATCCCATTTGGCAACATCAAGATTTTAGAAAGCAAAAACAGCGGCAGCATCGTTATATTAAACTCAGGAAGGGAGATCTACCTGACCGGTTCCAATGACGTAAATAAGGAAAACAGGGGTATCATCGTAACTTCTGACCATCTTGGAAAAATTGATATACCATGGAGGGAGTTCAAAAAAGTGACTTTTGAAAAAACAATGCAAAGTGGCGCCTCTTATCAATCTTATCCCACCCCGAGAGCCATCAAGGGAAAAGTCAAGATCATTGGCGGTGAATCCCTCCAAGGATTAATTGTTTACGACTTGGATGAGTCATGGGATTTTGAATTGTTAGACGGAAAAGATGATAATCTGGATTATAGAATCCCTTTCAGAAATATTAAAAAGATTATTCCCAAAAACTACAATTACTCCCTGGTGACCTTAAGAAATGGCATTGAATTGCTGCTGGGCGATGAAAGAGACGTTTCCGAAGATAACGACGGACTGCTGATATTTAGAAACGATCGTGAAAAACCCGCTTATATAAAATGGAAAACAATTGATGAAATTATATTTGACTGACTGATTTACTGAAAAAACAATAATCACGAAAGGTCCTTTAAAATTATTACTTTTCCTGGTGATTAAAACCAACAGCTTGAAATTGACAATCAAAAAATGGGTAGCCATAGGGATCAGCCTGCTTCTGGCAGGAACGGCGGTTTATTTTTTGATCAAAATACAACCCCCGATCAGCTTTTACATTACCTTCACCTGGATTCTGCTGATAGCATCACTACTTTGGATAGGTAGTACTCTGATTTCCAGATTTTTAGACAAAAAACTTCCCTGGAAGGAATACGTAACCGCGCGATTTTTCATTCAGTTGGGTTTAACTGTTTTCTACTCCCTATTTTGCGTCAATACGTCTTACTTTTTACTGAAGACCCTTTTTACCAATGACCCGCCCGTATGGGAGCAGGTCGTCCTCACCAATATTTACGGCCTTCTCTTAATCCTCCCGACCTTTTCCATTTATTTTGGTATCCATTTTCTCAAGGCATGGAAAAAATCCCAGCTGGAAACGGAAAGGCTGCAAAAGGAGAGCATGAGATCACAATTACAAGCACTAAGAAATCACCTGGATCCTCACTTTTTATTTAATAATTTAAATATCCTGTCCATACTAATAGATAAAGATCAGGCTCTCTCAAAGCAATATCTGGAGCGGTTTGCCGAAGTCTACAGAATCATTTTGCAAAACGAAGTATCGGAGTTAATAACACTTAAAAAAGAACTTAATTTCATTAAATCTTATCTTTATCTGATTAAAATACGGTTTCAGGAAGATATCAATGTTGATTTAAACATTGCAGCGCACCTGAAAATGAAGATGGTACCACCCCTGAGCATCCAGATGCTAATTGAAAATTGCATCAAGCACAATGCTATTACCGAAACCAGTCCACTGGCTATTCATATCTTTACTGAAGATGATGAATACCTGGTTGTCAAGAACAACTTAAAACCAAAAAAAACCAATGACAATGGCAAAAGCAGTGGTTTGGAAAACATCCGTAATCGTTATCGTTATTTTACTGACAAAGATTTAATCATAGAGCAGTCTACTACTCATTTTATCATAAAAATCCCATTACTGGAAATCGAGGAGTTATGAAAGTATTAATTATTGAAGACGAGGCTTTGGCAGCCGAAAAGTTGCAAGTTATGCTAAATGAAATTGATCAGGAGCTCGAAGTGGCAGGAATCACCAAATCGGTGGAAGGTTCCATCCAATGGCTGGAAAATAATCCCGAACCCGATTTAATTATTTGTGATATCCATCTTTCTGACAGTCTGTGCTTTGATATTTTTACAGTGTTAAGACCCAAATGTCCCATCATTTTTGCAACAGCCTATGATCAATATGCTATTCAGGCTTTTGAAGTAAACAGTATTGATTATTTATTAAAACCTGTACAAAAGGAAAAACTGGAAAACAGCCTGAAAAAATTCCACCGTTTAAAGGCAAAAAGTGCGGTGAATTTTTCAGACCTAAGCCAAATTGCAAACCTTTTAAATCAATCAAGTAAGGATTACAAATCCAGGTTTCTCGTTAAAGTCGGTACGAAAATAAAATCCATTCAGGTCAATCATATCTCTTACTTCTTTACGCATGATAAAATGACCTATATCGTGGCAAAAGATAGCAAGAAGTACCCAATTGACCATACACTGGAAGAAATAGATAATCTGCTTGACCCGAGCCAGTTTTTTAGAATTAACAGAAAATACGTTATTCATATTGAAGCGGTCAATGAAATACATCCCTATTTTAAAGGCCGGTTAAAATTAAGCCTGAATCCGGCAATGCCCGACGACATCGTCATAAGCTCTGAAAAAACGCCTGCTTTCAAAGCCTGGCTTGATAAATAGTTTATCATACAGTCCGGTCTCCGCGGTAAAATCAAAAGTATGTATGTCTGGCCATTAAGATGGCTAAAAACCGGATTTACCGTAACCTATTGCCAAATTACCCTGGCATTTCAGTTGTTACATATCCCGTTTCATCAGTCTTATGTGCCGCTAGGTCGGGGTTGGCTTCTATCTATGTAGTCGATTCCACATTTTTGACCCAGGTTATCAATCAAAATTTCGGGTTATGAAAATCAAAGCTTACCATTATCCATTGCTCCCGGTAGTATTTATCTTCCTCATGGCACCTTCAGTCCTGTATGGTCAATCTGATGAAGGTTTTATTTATGGAAAAATTACCACTGTCGATGATGACACTTACACAGGCGCTATTCGATGGGGTAAAGAAGAGGTTTATTGGTTTGACATGTTTAATTCTTCCAAACCAAAAAATAAAAACCTGAAATACCTATCCGCCGAAAACCGGGACGACCTTAACAGAAATAGGGACAGGTGGTCATCAAAATGGACCAATTTTGCGATCCGTTCAAGATGGAACTGGAATTCCTCACACACACACTCTTTTGCCTGCAACTTTGGGGACATAGCATCTCTGGAAATAGTCGGGTGGGATAAAATAGAATTAAAGTTAAAAAACGGAGAAATATTGGATCTAGATGGCGGTTCAAACGATATTGGCACAAAAATCCGGGTCTATGATAATGAACTTGGTATTGTAGATTTAAGGTGGAGCCGGGTGGAAAAGATAGTATTTATGGATACGCCAAAAAAACTGGATAGTAAGTTTGGAGAGCCTTTGTATGGCACGGTAGCAACAGATGGCGGAGATTTTACAGGTTTTGTACAGTGGGATCACGATGAAAGGATCAGCACGGATAAGCTGGACGGTGATAATGCAGACGGTGATATGTCCATTGAATTTGGCAAAATCAAATCCATCGAAAGGGATGGAAGGGGAAGTAGAGTGGTTTTAAAATCCGGAAGAGATTTTTATCTTACCGGAAGCAATGATGTCAATAGTGAGAACAGAGGGATCATTGTGAATATGCCGGGGGTAGGCCGTGTAGATATCGATTGGCGGGACTTTAGAAAAGTAACCTTTACAAACGCATCAAAAAACGCCGGTCCGGCCTATGCCAGTTACAAATCCCCGAATGAGTTAAGCGGTAAAGTAATAACAGAAGACGGGTCAAGCTTTTCCGGAAAAATCATCTATGATCTCGATGAAGCCTATGACTGCGAAATACTACAGGGAAGCGAGGATGACATAGCGTATTTGATCCCTTTTCGAAACATAAAAAAGATCCATCCCAAAAACTATAGCTATACCAGGGTCGAACTTAACAACGGGAAAAAATTATTGTTAGGCGACTCTCAGGATGTGACGGAAGATAATGACGGGGTGCTGGTATTTACAGGTAAAAACGACCCGACCTATATTCCCTGGGACGAGGTGGATGAGATAATTTTTGATTAGTGTGAAATCCCTCAATAACAATAACGTTTCGTATATTTTACAATTGTGAGATTAAATGCCATAATTTGGCGGGCATTTAAAATTATCTTCGCAACAAAGATTTCCTGAGATCGAAAGGTTTCAGGAAATTTTTATTTTGGTTAAATCAACCATAATTAGAAACACCTTTGTTAATTTGCACCCAAGAAATTAACCAAACAATTAATCATGAATAAGATCTTAAAATACGGGAGGATTTGCTTGTTGATAACGTTAATCGGGCATTTGGTCAGTTGCCAGCAAAAAAAGGAGAGTCCCACTGCTCTTTTGTTTGAGGAAACGATGGATTTACATGATGTCGCCATGGCGAAAATGGGTGAAATCTATAAATTAAAAAAGTCCCTTACTGAGAAAAGCGACAGCCTATTGCAGATAGCCCCCGTGGACAGTGCGCTACAGGAAAAGTTCACCTATTTGATTAATCAATTGGAAACTGCTGACGAGTCAATGATGTCGTGGATGGCTCAATTTGAAACCAAATACAAAGATGAAGATTCGGAGGAAAGCTTAAACTATTATGAGGATCAAAAGCAGAAGATATTGGTAGTCAGCAAATCCATGAATGAGGCTATTGATCAGGCCCGAAAAGCAACACAAAACTAGATCCTGTCCAGGACTTTCACAATTAATGAATCGATGGCCTTTGAAGGGTCTTTTGAAAACTTGTCTTCAATTCTATTGGCGAGAATAGCGTTAAGGCTGATAACTTCATGTCCCAGAATACGTCCCATGGCGTAATACCCGGCGGTCTCCATTTCAAAGTTCGTCAGCCAAAAATTGTCGTAATGGAAATAATTAAGATCCTTTATGAGGTCATCAAACCTGGATTTTGCCCGTACAGACCTACCCTGGGGCGCATAAAACCCCGGACAGGTAAGCGTGTTCCCTTCGATCATATCAAAGGCAAATTTTCTTTTTAATTCTTCTGAACCTTTTACACAATATGGTTGAAAAGGTAAATTAATCTTTTCTTTCAACTCCTTCCCAATTACTTTTTCGAATTCCGTCTGGGGGAGATCATAAAAACTCATCAACGTATCAAAGCCAACACCATAGTCTGACACCAGGTGACTGTCACATTTCAAATCAATTTGAAGACTTCCGGAGGTACCAATCCTGATGATCTGAAGTTTGCGCTTTTTATCCTTGACTTTTCTTGTTTTAAAGTCAACATTAGCCAGCGCATCCAATTCAGTAAGAACGATTTCTATGTTGTCCGTACCCATGCCTGTGCTCATTACGGTCACCCTTTTCCCCTTATAGCTGCCAACGTGGGTGATAAACTCTCGCTTGTTCATTTCAAACTCGATATTGTCAAAGTGCTGACTCACCTTATATACCCTGCCGGGATCGCCCACTGTAATAATCAAATCGGCAATATGTTCCGGCTTTAGGTTAAGATGATAAACCGAACCATCGTTATTTATAATTAAATCAGTTTGGGGAATTTTGCTCATGAATAAAGTGAAAATTGTACTGACAAATCAAATTATAAAATACTAACAAACCATTAACAAAAGTTTAAATTAATATTATGAAAATCAACGTCTTTCGACAAACTATTTTTCGACAGGCTTTGCCGGGTTACCAAACACGGTTTGACCTTTGGGAACATCGGTAATAACCACTGACCCGGCTCCGACGCGTGCCCCCTCTCCAATTGTTACTCCTGAGACCACTGTAACACCGGTACCTATAAAAGCTTCCGCTTCGATATGAACACCGGTATTGATAATACTACCGGCGCCAATCTGCACAAAATCATCCAAAACCGCCTCATGATCAATGATAGCTCCCGAGTTGATGATGCAGTGGTTTGAGATCTTTGCATTGGTACCTACCAGCACGCCGGCGTTAATGAAATTGCCATGTCCAAGAAAAACGCTTTCGGGAATATTCACAAATTTGTGAATAGCATTTACAGGCATTTTTTTCCTTTTTTCCTTGATCATCTTAACCAATCCCTTTCTGTATGCGTTCTCATCGACGGCGACGAAGGCCTCGGCTTTTTTTCCAATTAATTTAAGGTATCCTTGGTCATCCGTGGCCCCCAATACCGTAACGCCATTTATCTGCTGGTTATGGCGTGAGACATCATCGTCCAAAAAACCATAGATGATAACCTGATTGCTATTGAAAATTTCCTGAGCTGCTTTGGCTATGCCATCAGCACCAAATATTATAACAGGGTTTTCCATTTAAATCGATTTTTAGGAGGGCAAAGGTAAGACGATAAGATGCACACTTCAAAATAAAAAAAGATTAACTATCGGCTTATAACAAAATAAATTTGTGAAGGAAATGCCAGGTATTAACGGTATTACTCCAAAAGGAGTTACGCTGCCCGAAACTTTGACTTTATCATGTTAATGGCGCCATCAACCAGTGGGTTATTGACAGTGATGAGATAGATAAAAAATGGTAGAAAAGCAATCTTATATCTAGCAAGGGTTCCAAAATTAGGAGAAGACAACGCCATAAAGGAAGCCAGGATCAAAATATAAGTGATCATAGAAAAGATCAAAATTTTGTGCGGGAATCTTTTGTTGGTAAAAAGACGAAACAAAGCCCCGATCGTCAGTATCATTAAAATAAGATTTTCAAAGCCAACCCAGTACTGAAATACGTTGCCAGCGTCCCAAAGGCCTGGCCGGTATAACCCGGAGTAAATGGCAAGCGGCATATTAGCCAAAACACTGGAAACGGTTGGATCCAATTTGTGATAAGCAATCAAATCTTCAGGTTCGGACCTTTCATAAATTTCATTGTGAGTGGCCACCATACTATCCAGAAAATTACTGCCTTTCAGATTGGGATGTATGGTAGTGGCAAATAGTAAAATGAGTATAAAAACCGCCAGCCAGGATCCCAAATGGGTATAGTAGTTTTTTTGAACAAATTTAAAGTTAAATCTCAGGTAGGCTACCAGGAAGTTGGCAGCCATCACAGGTATTAGCACCCCGACGTAATAATATTTCAGTTTTAACAAAATCCATAAAAACAAGGCCATCAGAATAATTCTGGGATAGGGAATTTTCTGAGATATAGTAAGGTAGGGAATAGAAAAGCCAATAATAAAACATAAACAAGCCATCACCACGCTTTCCTTGATGATCCCTGAGCTCCAGAATACCACGGAAGGAAAAAATAAAAAGGCTATGGCTGAATAGTATTTTGTCTGCTCAAATTTACTGGCCAACATATTGGCCAAATACCACATTCCCAGGTAGCTAAAAAAAGAAAAGTAGATCCCCGACAACCAGTAATTATTGAAGGTAATCAGGTTAACTAAACTTACTAATTTTGCAATAAAAAATGCTCTTGGCTGATATTTCAAACTCAGTAGCTCTGCAAATTCCTGAGGTACCTCATTGACCAAAAGGATCTTAACATAATCCAACGGGTGTTGATAGCCAATGTTTGCCAGGTTCACGGCCTCCTGATAGAACGAAAAGGTGTCTCCGAGTAAATAGTAATATTTGTATACCAGGCCTATTCCAATTCCAGCAATGATTTTGACTACTAACCCAGCAATAAAATAGGGGCCTAATTGATACGCCTTAACTTTATTTCTTATTAAATAAGTAATATATCCCAATAAGGCAAGGTTAAAAATATAGGCCAGAATATCTAAAAAGGTCATGTGGTCTTAACTATTGAAATACCAATATTACAATTTAAACATTTATTCCCAAGACAAAATTTATCAAACAATTCCATTAGACCCTGCGAGTCAAAGGCATTTGCCACTTTCACCTCCAAATTTTCCCACAATTTGGTTACTTTATTTACCTCGGCCGGTAACTCCTCCAGCAATCGTATGGCTGTATCAATTTGAAACTGATCTTCCCTGATTATTCCAAAAGCCACTTTTAGCGGCACTATGGTATTAATAACCAGATTGTAAATACTTTCTTTACCCAACCCGGGCACCAAGGCACCGCTGACCTTTCCAAAAGAATAATGATTGCGCCAATATTCCGACTGACTTATTGATAAATTATCAACAAAAAATTGTCCTGAATTTACCTCTTTAAATACAGAAAACAAATTTTTATTGCGGTGGTATAGCTGCGCAAACTGGGCTAGTCTTACTGTCGGAAAATTACCTGGCCGCATTCGCAAAAATTTCCATTCCATTTTATTTAGCTCCACGTGCCTCAACCGGTATTTGTGTGCCAAAAATTTGTGCTCTGCTTTCAACCGTCTGAAATAATCATCAGGAAGATCGGCCTTAAGAAATCCAGCCATTCCAAACAATAAAGCTTCAATTTGAAAAAGGTTATCGCGGTGTTTATTGATTATTCTCAATGGCAAATTTTCTGCTAATCTCAGGAAGGCTTCTTTGTTGGTTTTAAAACCAAAGTTTTGAGCTAATAATCGATACGTCGCTTCTTCCCAGGTGAATTTTTTCTTAATCAAATTGATCACAAAATCAGCTTTTCTTTCTAACCGCTGCATCACAGTTTTATCCAACATGGAATGGATTATCAGTTTATCAACCTGATTTATCTTATAGTTACAGGGAATTTTTTCCAGACTTTGGCTTAAATATTTATATCTGTTAAACAGCTCGATATCAACCCTGTCTTTCAATTCTATGGTAGGAATTAAACTACCATCGGTGCGACGAACGGGCAAGTCATCTTCCCAAACAACATGCAGGATTACCAAATCGTAAGCCTGGTCATTTTGGTGATTATGCAGTACCCATTGGGATGATTTAACATGAACTTCAACATGCCCAAACCAATTGATACCATCGATGTTGATTCTGGATTGGGCAAAATCGGGACCGGCGTCAAAATTTTGCCGGCCTGGATTAAAAATATTGACTTTCTCATTCCGGGTGGTGATTAATTGATTTTTGGAAAAATACTGGTATTTCCATAAAAAAATGGGGAAATCCTCTTTCATAAATTACGAAGTTTAAAAAATTGTCTGGGGGATTTCCTAAAAAATTACCAGGTCAATTTAAAGAAATTTTTCCAAATAATCACTCATTTGATTTCTGATTTCCATCGCTGAAGTACGCGCCTTATCTGCAAAATCAACGCCGTTTCCGGAATAGATAATGCTTCTGGTAGCGTTTACCAGCAGTCCACAGTTTTTATTCATGCCAAATCTGGACACCGCTTCCAGGTCTCCACCCTGCGCACCGACACCGGGAACCAGTAAAAAATGATCGGGAACTATTTTTCTTATGTTGGCCAGGTGATCTGTCTGCGTAGCGCCAACTACGTACATAAGCTGGTCATGACCGGCCCATTGCCGACTGATTTCCAATACCTGTTCATACAGGTTCCCTCCCCTACCATTAATTGGTAACTGTTGAAAATCTTCACTTCCAGGATTAGAGGTCAGGGCCAGAAGTATTACCCATTTACCAGGAAAATCCAAAAAAGGTAAAACTGAATCACGTCCCATATAAGGGGCAACTGTAATAGAATCAAAGTCTAATTCCTGGAAAAAGGCTTTGGCATATAGCCGGGACGTGTTGCCAATATCACCACGTTTCGCATCGGCAATGGTAAACAGGTTATCAGGAATATACTCCAGTGTTTTCTGAAGACTTTCCCAACCTTTAGTTCCCAGGGCTTCATAAAATGCTATGTTAGGTTTGTAGGCTACACATAAATCAGCAGTCGCATCGATTATCTGCCTGTTAAATTCAAAAATCGGGTCATCGGTTTTAAGCAGGTGGCTTGGAATTTTATCAATATCCGTGTCCAAACCCACACATAAATAGGATCTTTTTTTTTGAATCTCTTTTTGTAAGGCTTCTTTGGTCATAACGGCAAAAATAAAAAAAGGCCGGTTAATACGGCCTTCCAAGCAAAAATTTATGTCATATTATCTTTTATCTCAGGTCTATGATCTCCACGCCCGGATATTTTTTAGGGTCAAACTTAAAGTAATCATTGTTAACATCGAATGCAGAGTCAAAAGCGGTAATAGAATACTCATACCTATTTCCATTCTTATCAAACATTTTCCAACTTTTTAACAACTTATCTTTCTGATCAATCACCATTCTTATTTTAAAAAACTGCAGGTTTTTATCTTCCGGAATAAGATCCACCACGTCATAGCCTTTTCCACTCATATTCTGGGATTTCAAATAGACATATTTATAACCATCCTTGTAAGCATTGTAGATAGTAGAGGGGTTGGTTTCACCATCTTCGGGATCGTAGTTATCAATATTTACTTCATTTACCTCCTCCAGATAAGTCCACACGGTACTTCCGTTGTTATAAATCTCCTGACCTGCCAGCATCAATTTAAACATTTCTCCTTTTACCGTAATTTCACCATTAAACTTTTCGTCAATGTCTTCCTCTTCATTCTCCAGATGTTGGGAGATTTTAGCCTTAAAGGAGGGGATAGACTGGTATTTAGAACTCATCGCATCCAAAACCTTCTTAGCTTTAGCATCATATTGTGCATTAGCTACACCTCCATACCCCAGAAGCAACAATACAATAATTAATGTCTTTTTCATTTTTCAATATATTTATAAAGTTCCAGCTTACGCTTGAAAACAATTTACTTCAATAATTTAAATTATTACCGTTTTCATCGATTTAATTGCTATTATTATTGATCTCATTCAATAACTGTTCCAAACTATATTCATCAGAGATCAAAACTTCTCTTGCTTTGCTGCCTTCAAAAGGACCTACTACGCCTGCTGCTTCCAGCTGATCAATTAATCTGCCGGCCCTGTTATATCCAAGTTTAAGTTTTCGTTGTATCAGGGAGGTACTTCCCTGTTGGTGCAGTACAATTAACCTTGCCGCATCTTCAAACAAAGTATCACGCTCGGCCAGGTCAATGTCAGAAATACTATCACCTCCTTCATCACCTACGTATTCCGGTAATTGGTAAGCAGAATCATATCCTCTTTGTTCACCGACAAAATCACAAACTGCCTCCACTTCCGGCGTATCGATAAAGGCACATTGCAGCCGGGTAATATCCGATCCCTGGGACAACAACATATCTCCCTGTCCAACCAGTTGTTCCGCACCGCCGGTATCCAAAATTGTTCTTGAATCCACCTTTGAGGTAACGCGAAATGACAGCCTTGCCGGAAAGTTGGCCTTTATCAAACCTGTAATTACATTAACCGAAGGCCTTTGCGTCGCCACCACAAGGTGAATACCAATGGCCCTGGCCAACTGCGCCAATCTGGCAACCGGCGTCTCGATCTCTTTACCCGAGGTCATCATTAAATCTGCCAATTCATCAATGACTAAAACAATATATGGTAAAAATTTATGCCCCTTCTCAGGATTCAATCTACGGTTGACAAATTTATTGTTATATTCTTTCAGGTTCCGGCAGCCGGCATCTTTCAAAAGGTTATAACGGTTGTCCATTTCTATACATAAAGAATTCAAGGTATAGATCACCTTTTTGGTATCGGTAATAATGGCTTCGTCACTATCGGGCAGTGTTGCCAGGAAATGTCTTTCTATTTTATTAAAAAGCGTTAACTCCACCTTTTTAGGATCTACCAATACAAATTTCAGCTGTGAAGGATGTTTCTTATAAATTAAAGACGCCAGAATAACGTTTAATCCAACCGACTTACCCTGTCCGGTAGCACCAGCCATTAAAAGGTGAGGCATTTTTGCCAGGTCGGTTACAAACACTTCATTGGAAATGGTTTTGCCCAAAACCACCGGCAACTCTTTCTCACTTTTTAGAAATTTATCAGTCCTTAAAACTGATCTGATGGAAACCATTTCGCGATTCTTATTGGGAACTTCAATTCCAATGGTCCCTTTACCGGGAATTGGTGCAATAATCCGAATACCCAGCGCTGCCAAACTCAAGGCAATGTCATCTTCCAGGTTTTTGATCTTAGATATTTTTATACCTGCTTCGGGAACAATTTCGTAGAGTGTCACCGTAGGACCAATGGTCGCTTTAATTTTTGAAATTCCAATTTTAAAATTGGTTAAGGTCTCCAGGATCTTTTCTTTATTTTGCTCCAATTCCTCTTTAGTAACCTGTACCTTCTCCGAGACATATTCATTGAGCAAGTCAAGAGTGGGATACTGGTATTGAGGCAAATCCAAAGTGGGATCGTAATTTTCAACCTTATCAGCCAGTTTTTCAGCCGTCACCTGTTGGTTAATTTGAAAATCAGGCTGTTTGGGAACAGGAGGTGTCGGGTCTACCGGTTTTTCAGGCTTTTTAGTATTTATTTCCAGAGAAGTTTTTTCAGGAGGTGACAGGTCCTCTGGGACAAATGGCTCCAAATCCAGATCCGTATCGGTAAGCTCTAATTCTTTGCTTTCATCTTTTGGGCGACCTGGGTTGTCAGAAGATCTGATTTCTTCAATGCCCCGGCCAATATTTTTATCGAGATCCTGAATACGGTCTTTTACCTTTTCCCTGACCTTGCTATTTAAACCGAGTATGGTAGTGATATTAAAAAAGTAAATGGTAAAAATGATCAGAAGAAATGCCAGTAACAAAAAGGTCCCCCAACCCATAAGGTTATCCAACGCCGAAGCGATTTCATACCCTATACCGCCTCCCAAAAAACTCCATTCACTTACGCCATCTGTGGTTTTTACGACATAGCCCAACAGGCTGCTTAGCCAAATAAGGAAAAACAGTGAGAATCTGATTAGTTTAAAAACAGGTAAAATTTCCCTGCCAATAACCACCTTATAGCCTATTAAAAACAAAATAGGAGGAATCAGAAAAGAGGAAATTCCAAACCATTTAAATATAAAATAATGAGAAGCAATCGCTCCCAGCAGTTTAAACCAGTTTTCCGTTTCAATGCCAGCGCCTATCAGGCCGGTTTCACCAACTGATTCTACCACACTTTGGTCGGCTTTACCGGTGAATAAATAGGAGATAAAGGCAACCAGTAGAAAAATAGATGTGGAAAGCAATAGAAATCCAAAAGCAAGATGAAATTTCCGATCGGTCAAAAAGCCAGGCTTAAGATTTACGGACTTTTTTTGTTTTTTGGATTTCTTAAAGGTATTGGATTTATAGGTATTTTTGGCCATTTATCGCACTTCTATTTACAAAACTAATGAAATCTGTGACATAAAATAAAGTATCTGCTTGCTAATTCCCGGAATTACCTTTTGTGATTTGTAATTAATGATTTATTGGGTTGTGGGTATAAATTCGAAGTTAACTATTATTAGATAATAAATAGGTGTTTATTTTTTTTACAATAGCAGGTCCTTCATAAATAAATCCTGTATATATCTGTACAAGGGAAGCTCCGGCGTCTAACTTTTCAAGCGCATCCCGACCGGAAAATATACCTCCTACAGCAATTATGGGTATTGAACCTTGAGATTTCTCATGAATATAACGGATTATCCTGGTCGAATAGTCTCTAACCGGTTGGCCGCTTAACCCTCCCGCACCAATCTTTTCCACCACAGCATCATCGGTTATAAGATCATTCCTGCCAATAGTCGTATTGGTAGCTATGATGCCATCTATTTTTATTTCATTCACAATGTCAACGATATCATCTAGCTGTTCATTATTCAAGTCAGGAGCAATTTTTAATAAAATAGGCTTTTGAGCCGGCATTTTGGCATTTTCCTCACTTACCGCCTTCAATAATTGTTTAAGGGGTTCTTTCTCCTGTAAGGCCCTTAAATCCGGTGTATTGGGGGAACTTACGTTAATGACAAAATAGTCAACTACCGGATAAAGGCTGCGAAAACACGTCAAATAGTCATCAATGGCTTTGGCGTTTGGGGTAGTTTTGTTTTTTCCAATGTTACCGCCAATTATTACCTTTGTCCTTCTTTTTTTTAACCGTTTCACAGCCGCTTCCACGCCGTCATTGTTAAAGCCCATACGGTTGATCAACGCTTTGTCCTTAAGTAGCCTGAACAGCCTGGGTTTTGGATTGCCCGGCTGGGGTTTTGGGGTGAGTGTACCAATTTCTACAAAACCAAATCCCATATACGCCAATTCATCTACCATTTTGGCATCTTTATCAAACCCTGCCGCCAATCCTACCGGATTTGAAAACGTCAAACCAAAAATTTCTCTTTTTAATTGTGGGTTATCTATATATCCCACTTGGCTGAATATACGGCCTACACCTGGGATTTTAAACAATAACTTCACCAGCCGTAGCGTAAGGTGATGAATTTTTTCCGGATCGAAAAGAAAAAATAGGGGTCTGATAATTGATTTATACACGATTAGCCAAGATTTGCTCAAAAATAGAAAAATAAGAACCAATTAGTGGCAACCAAATGTAATTATATGGTGTCTCGTAAACAAGAAACCTAATTCTTGGAATCATGAGCTATAAAATAAGTATTAGTTTAATGATGGTATGTATATTGTTTGCCTTTACCATCGCCTGCGAAAAGGATCACACGAATGCAGAAAAGTCCGGGGTTACTGAATTGGAAACCGGTAAATCCCGGAACATGGGACACCAGGAAGAGGTAAAACTCAAAGGCACCCGGATTTACATCAACTTCCATGAATTAGTTCATGATTCCAGGTGTCCAACCGATGTAACCTGTGTACACGCAGGTCTGGCAGAAGTAGCAATGATCATTAAAAAGCAGGATTTGACCACCACGCTTCATTTGACGCTTGAAGCGGGGCAACCGGGGAAAGCTTCTGCCGTTTTTGAGAATTACAAATTCACCCTGCTGGAAGTGCTTCCACTCCCCAAGTCTCAGGTAACTGTTCCCCAGAAAGATTATAGGATTGTCCTCCAGGCAGATAAAATTTAGCTTCTGGGATGAAATTCCCGGATTACCTGCTTTAGATAATCCCGGTCAAGATGTGTGTAGATTTCAGTAGTGGTAATGGACTCATGACCAAGCATTTCCTGCACGGCCCTTAAATCGGCGCCACCCTCGATTAAATGGGTAGCAAAGGAATGACGAAAAGTATGGGGGCTCACACGCTTTTGCATCCCGATTTTTAGTGCCAAATCCTTTATCACCGTAAAAACCATTACTCTGGTCAGTTTTCTGCCCCTGCGATTTAAAAATATGTAATCTTCAAATCCATCTTTTACAGGCACGTGACATCGGATCTCTTCCAGGTAAATGACCACATATTTTAAAGCATCGCTACCAATGGGCACCAGGCGTTCTTTATTCCCTTTCCCAATTACCCTTATGAATCCTATGTCCCGGTACAGGTTGGATAGCTTTAGATCTATGAGCTCTGATACCCGCAACCCGGAACTATAAAGGGTTTCCAACATGGCCCTATTTCTGGCGCCCTCAGGCGTTGATAAATCGATGGCCGTCAATATTTGCTCGATTTCATGATAACTAAGTGTATCGGGTAGTTTACGGCCCAATTTGGGGCCTTCAATCAAAGCAGTTGGGTCATCAATAACAATTTCTTCCAGTACAAGATATTTATAAAACGCCTTAAGCCCGGAGAGTATCCTGGACTGGCTATGAGCAGACATCCCAATTTCATTTATATATTCAATAAATTCTCTGATATTTGTATTGCTAATTGCATCGGGGCCCAGGTGGCGATTGGAGATGTCCAGAAACTGTTTTAGTTTTAGGACATCATGAAGATAAGCTTCTATGGAATTGGCGGAAAGGGATCGTTCCAGTTTTAAATAATGTTCGAATTGTTTGATGCAATAATCCCATGTCATGATGAAGTTAAAATTAACAAATTGCTTTAATATTTAATTAAAAGCTATGAAGATCCTGATATTAAATGGCCCTAATCTCAATTTATTGGGGGTGAGAGAAAAGAGTATTTATGGTGAAGACAGTTTTGATGTTTTTTTTGATAAGATCAGTCAAAAATTCAATGAGGTTGACCTTTCTTATTTTCAATCTAACATTGAGGGAGAGATCATAGATAAATTACATGCCACCGGATTTGATCACGACGGAATTATCTTAAATGCGGGGGGGTATACCCATACCTCTGTGGCTATTGCTGATGCCATCGCCGCCATCAACACGCCTGTTTTTGAAGTGCACATATCTAACATCTATGCACGCGAAGATTTTCGACACAAAAGTCTTCTCAGCAAAAATTGTATCGGTATTATTTCAGGTATAGGACTGGCCGGTTATGAGATGGCGCTAATGCATTTAATTAACAAAAGCTAGATGTATGCTTAATTTCTATCCGGGACCATCAAGGGTGAATACCAAAATCCCCAGGTATATGCTGGACGCCTACCGGGAGGGGGTAGTCAGTATTAACCATCGAAGTCCCGATTTTATAGAAATTTCAAAGTCATGTCAAAAACAGCTGAGGAAAAAACTGAATATCCCCGCTGACTATTCTATATTTTACACTTCTTCCGCTACGGAAACCTGGGAAATCATTGCCCAATCGCTTATTCAAAAAAGCAGCTACCATATTTTTAATGGTGATTTTGGCGAAAAGTGGTTTGCTTATACCCAAAAGCTTCATCCAAAATCAACCGGATACGAATTTTCGTACGACCACCCTTTAACATTGGATGAAATCGACGTTCCCGGACAGGCCGAAGTGATTTGCCTGACGCAAAATGAAACTTCCAATGCGACTCAAATTCCCGACTCCTTCATCGGGGAGATAAGAAGGAAGTATACAAACCGTTTGATCGCCGTAGACGTCACCTCATCGCTAGCTGGCATTAACCTGAATATTAAAAATGCAGATATATGGTTTGCCTCGGTACAAAAATGTTTTGGACTGCCAGCCGGTCTTGGGCTTATGATTTGCTCTCCCAAAGCCATTGAACACGCCAAAAAGGTTGGTGATCGGCAACATTATAACAGTCTGATTGCCATGGTTGAAAAAATGAAAGATTACCAGACCACTCATACACCCAACGTTTTGAACATTTATTTGTTAAAGCAGGTAATGAGGGCCGCCCCTAAAATAGGCGTTACCCACAATAAAACTTTGAAAAGGTTTAAAAATTGGGTAGCCTTTTTATCGACATTTTCGTCTTTTCAACTGTTAAACACCCATCCTGAAATTCAGTCTTACACTGTATTAGCTATTAAGGGTGATGAAAAACTGATCAGCAAAATACATCAAAGAGCCGGGCAGGCCGGCATTATTTTAGGCAAGGGTTACGGAAAGTTTAAAGAAAATACCGTTAGAATTGCCAATTTTCCCGCTATTAAGGAGAGAGAAATTAAAATCTGCCAAAAATTTTTCAAAAGAAGCTTTGAATAATATCTTTGGCGAGGTTCTTTTTAACCGCTTTGATCACGCATCTGATAACTGGACGAAGGTATGCTTAAACTTAAAGAGATACTGTCTGTATCACTGATATTATTTTCGGTGATTGATATTATTGGCAATATTCCCGTGATTTTGGAGTTGAGAAATAAGACTGGTAGGATCTATTCAGGGAAAGCCACTATCGTTGCAGGCTTCATAATGATTTTATTTTTGTACGCAGGAACAGGCTTACTGTCATTATTTGGGATTGATGTGGCATCCTTTGCTATTGCCGGTGGGTTAATTTTGTTTTTAATTGGTTTACAAATGGTATTAGACAGGCACATTTTCAACCCGGAAGTTTCTGACGATACTTCTTCGTCTATAGTTCCATTGGCTTTTCCGTTCCTCGCCGGACCAGGTACTATGACTACGATTATAGCACTAAGAGCAGAGTACCATCATGTTAACATTCTCCTTGGTATTGTTATTAACCTGGGACTGATCTACCTGGTTTTAAAAACCTCGGGTTGGCTTGAAAGAAAAATCGGCAAAGCCGGCATTAGCATTTTAAGAAAAATATTCGGCATCATTCTACTGGCTATCGCCATTAAATTAATCAAAACTAATCTCTTTTAAATGATCACTATCTACACAGACGGTTCCTCCCGGGGAAACCCCGGACCGGGAGGATATGGGGTGGTTTTAAAATACAAAAAACACCGAAAAGAATTATCAGCAGGTTTTAGAATGACCACCAACAACAGAATGGAGCTATTGGCGGTAATCGTGGGACTTGAAGCCCTTAAGGAAGAGCAACTCCCCGTGACCATCTATTCTGATTCCAAATATGTGGTGGATGCCGTAGATAAGGGATGGCTTTGGGGTTGGGTGAAAAAAAACTTCAAGGATAAAAAAAATGAAGATTTGTGGAAAAGATTCATTCCCGCCTATAAAAAGCAAAAGGTAAAGTTCAGGTGGGTGAAGGGTCATGCCGGAATCCCGGAAAATGAAAGATGTGACCAGCTGGCCGTCGCCGCCGCCGAAGGAGGACGATTGCTGGAGGACAAAGGGTTTAAAGACCAGAAATAGCCGGCCCATTAAGGTCGTTACCGGTCCATCGAATTATTCAGTGTTGACGCACTATGCCCAACGATTACTTTCAGTTTAAAAAATTCATCATCAAACAGGATAAGACCGCCATGAAGGTGTGTACTGACTCTTGCATCCTGGGGGCTTATATTGATACAACCGTCAAAAACCGAATACTCGATATCGGGACCGGCACCGGCTTATTGACATTGATGCTGGCGCAAAGATACCAGGTTCCGATAGATGCGGTGGAAATCAACCGGGAGGCTGTTCAGCAGGCAAGGGAAAACATTCGCCGGAGTCCCTGGTCTGACCGAATCGATGTCTTTCACGAGGATATTAACAACTTCAAAAATATATCTCCTCTTCAATACGACTTAATTGTTTGTAACCCACCTTTTTACACCAATCATTTACAGGCGGTCGATGTAGCAAAAAACCAGGCCATGCACAACCAATGCCTGCCACCTGAGGTGCTGGTGCAATCCATCAGCAGATTGCTGTCTCGAACCGGTACCTCTTACGTTCTGTTACCCCCAAAACAGGGGGAGTATTTGGAAAAACTGGCAAGCGGTTACGGGTTGTATATCAATAAGAAACTGATAATCAGGGACCGACCGGGAAGTAATGTTTTGCGAATAATTTTAAAAATTCGAGGTATTCGAACCTATATATCAGAGGACCACCTCACTGTCAAAAATTCCGGTGGTGACTATAGTGCCCGCTTTCGCCAACTTTTGGGTCCTTACTATCTTAGATTATAATATTTAAAGGTTGTAAGTTTTGTGGTTATTTAACTTTCTATAATTATACTTGCATTCCTAATTTTAGGTTGTTAAGTATCTCATTTTCACATGAATAGATTTTTTATTCTTTACCTGTGGGTTCCCTTTTTTCCGTCTCTTACCCACGCACAGCCACTCGATAGTCTCAGGCATGCACTTCAATCGGCACAGGATACCGGCCGGGTTGAAATTTTACAGCGTATCGGCTTTTCCATCGTTAAAAAGAATGCTGACTCTGCCATCAGTGTCTTTGAGCAATCACTTGCGCTCGCACTCGAACTCAACTACCCTAAGGGAATTATAAATGCCTATAGCGGAATCGCCTATGGGTATGAAATGGTAAACGATAAATCCAGGGTTATTGACAATTATGAAAGGGCCATTGAAACAGCAGCAAAAAATCAATTGTACAATATGCAGGGCAAGGAATATTTAAACCTCGCCAATTACTACGCATTTACCGACAATGCCATTCATGCACTTACTCATTATAAAGAGGCTCTTAAACTTTTCAGGCAGGAGGAAAATAAGGACCAGCTGATCTCCGTGTATATGCGGATTGGAAATTTATACGACAACCAGGGTGAATACGTCGAAGCATTAAAAAATAATTTTACCGCCCTGGATCTGATATCGGCTATCAAAGACACCGTGGCATTATCAGGTGTTTACAACAACATTGCCATCATTTATAAAAAGCAAAACAACATTGATGACGCCCTGGTTTATTATCACAAATCACAGGAAATCTCTCAAAAATATAATGATGCCTGGGGCATGGCCATCACCAACGTAAACATCGCTCTAATATATAAGGATAACCATCAGTTAGACACCGCTAAGTTAATGTTAAAGCAGGCGTTGAGGTTTTTTGAGGAGGAAAACGCCAGCTATGCCCAAGGGCAGTTACATCACAATTTGGGAGTAGTCTATTTTGAAGGCAATCAGCTTGACAGCGCCTTGTACTTTTTGAACCGGTCTCAGCAACTGGCAAGTAAATATGGGTTTAAAAAAACTCTGTCTAAAAACCATATTCAACTGGCCAAAATTCATCAAAAAAAGGCTAAATACCGGGAAGCGCTTTTTCACATCGAAAAATCTATAGCCATTGCCAAAGCGATTTCCTCCACGGAGAATATCGAGGAAGCACTAGCGATCAAGCACATGATCTATGAAGATAAACACGATATTTCCAACGCGTATTCAGCTTTGAAGGAATATCAAAAATATCACGATAGTTTGTTTAATAGCGCCAACTCCAAACAAATAGGGATACTAAAAACTATTTTTGAATTAAAAGAAAAAGAAAAAGAGGTAGCCTTACTGGAAAAGGAAAAAGAAATTCAGGGGCTCAATGAAGAAAAAAAACAAGTATTGTATTATCTCCTGGTTTCCGGATTGTTTGGGCTGGGTGTGGTCAGTTTTGTTTTACTGATCTCCAGAAATAATAAATCAAAAGCCAATAAACTTCTGAAGCGTCAATCTCAGGAAATTCATTTGAAAAATGAGGAAATAGAATTACAAAAAACCAAACTGATAGATAATAACAAACACCTAAAATCTTTGAATGAAGACAAAAATGAGCTCATTGGAATTGTGGCTCATGATCTGAGAAGCCCTCTCAACCAGATTAAGGGGTTGGTTAATATTTTAAAAGTTACTATGAAAACTGACCGGGAGACGGAAGAGATCATTGAAAGAATTGACAGCTCTACGGAACGGTTGAGGGTATTGGTCAACCGCACCCTGGATTTAAGAGCTATTGAATCCAAAAAAATAAACTTAAACAAAGAAGTAGTTAACTTAGGTGAGTTGATGCATTGCTTGTTGGGTAGCTATCGGCCCGTAGCGGAAGAAAAAGATATCAAAATCATTGATAAGCTTACCCTTGACTCCTGCTATATCAAGGTAGACCAGAACTATCTCATTCAAATTATTGAAAATTTGCTTTGCAACGCCGTGAAATTCTCCCATAAACAATCTCAAATTGAAATATTGGTGTTCAGGGAGGAGGACAAGGCAAAATTGGAAATTATAGATGAAGGCCCCGGTTTGAGTGAAGAAGATCAAAAAAGGTTATTTATACCGTTTCAGCAGTTGAGTGCCAAACCTACCAACAAGGAAAAATCAACCGGCCTGGGATTGGCTATTGTTAAAAAATATGTTAATGCCATGGGAGGTCATGTATTCTGCGACAGTCGTTTGGGGCAGGGGGCAAAATTTACGGTGGTTTTTGATACCGTCCCGGCACCCGCTTCCAGTCTGGTAACGTAGAGCAGGTCCAAACCATTACCCCTAAATGCAAATGAGGACGAAACTGACTGTTAGTCAAATTTCGCCCTCACATGTTTAACATTTAGGAATATCAACGCTATGCTTAACCTTCCTGCTCTTCTGCTTTCAGAAGATTTCCTTCAGGATCGTAAGTCAACGCTAAAGCTTTGTCTTCGCCGGTTATATGAATTTCATAAAGTTTGGATCCACCCTCTTCCTGGGGAGCTATTTCATACATTTTTCCAACGGTCCAGGAAGCATAATCGCTTTGTTCCATTGCAGAAACTACCGCCTGAGGTAATTGCTCTTTGGTAATTTCAGTCTTGTTTTCCTGAACAATAATTGTTGATTGCTGGTGAGCATAGACATATGCACAAAGCAACATAAATAATAATGAGAGTTTAGCTTTCATAACAGTTTTATTTTTGATTTTTTAAATAATTCGCAACCATCCATTATTTAAAAACTGTACCAAAATGCCAAAATATTTATAACTACCTCATTATCAATTAGTTAAATTTTTATTGGACTTGAGATTACCCAGGATTAATGCGGATAATATTTACAAGTTGTAGAATAATTCTGCAACTATCAATTGGTGTTCAGACGTATATATGTTATTCATTAACAGTCTTTTAACCAAAAATTAATCCCACAGACAAAATCTTTTTGCAAAGGGTAGGCGTCAACGCTAAGATTCCGTTCAAACAAAATGACCGGCTCGATCAAATTTTCTCGCCAACTTCTTTATTTTTTTCCTTTGAACCATTAAGAATCGTTCTTTCAAACTCTTTAAACGGGTCACCCAAAGCATCTTTCTCTTTGCGATGAATTAGTTTCAGTTCAATGTTTTTATAAGCTGAACCTCTTCCAAAATCCTCTATAATTTCAATCACATCCTGATCTATATTGACTGAATTTGAAGCATCGATGATGACATTTGAGTTTTCCGGAATATGATTTAATGTTTGCAAAATAGCTGCCTTGTTCAAAAAGGTCACATCCTGCCCTAGTACAATGCGTATAGGCTCACCTTCCTTATAAGTATCAGAGGAGAAGAAATATGGTTTTTTGAAATTATTTCTTAAAATGTGGAAAATGGCAACAACCATACCCAGTCCAATGCCAAATAAAAGATCTTTAAAGACAATGCCCAGGATGGTGATTATAAAAGGCAAGAATTGTGACCACCCCAGTTTATACATCTGGCGGAAGAGTGCGGGTTTAGCCAACTTGTAGCCAACCAAGAATAAGATGGCTGCCAGACTGGCCAGGGGAATCAAATTAAGTACAAATGGGATGGTTACCACACAGCCAAGCATAATAATACCATGAAAAATGGCAGAAGCCTTGGTTCGTCCGCCTGACTGGATATTTGTTGAACTTCGAACAATAACCTGAGTAACCGGCAATCCGCCAATTAAACCTGCCAGCAAGTTTCCAATTCCCTGAGCCCTTAATTCCCGGTTGGCAGGGGCTACGCGCTTGAAAGGATCCAGTTTATCAGTAGCTTCCAGGCAAAGCAATGTCTCCAAGCTGGCAACTACCGCTACGACGATGGCAGCTACCCAGACGTTAGGATTGGTTATTTGGCTAAAATCCGGAAGTGAAAATTGGCCAAAAAAACCTGTCACACTATCGGATACCGGTATGCTTACTACCTGCTCTGGTTTCAAAGCGAATTGGGGCATTGATTGAAAGAACAGATTTAAAAGGATCCCGGCAATGACGACCATTAAAGGCCCCTGTATAATTTGGAAAATACGTTGCTTTTTCATGAAAGGTAATTCCCAGAGCATCAGAAGCAGCATAGAGACAACCGCGATGATAGTGGCTCCGGGGCTAATGAAATCCAACATGTAATACAACTCCGATAAGGTGTTATGACCATCTGCCTGATTGAAAAACACATCCCCTTCGAAATCTTTGTCATATCCGAAAGCGTGGGGAATCTGCTTTAAAATAATAATGATGCCGATACCGGAAAGCATACCTTTAATCACAGAAGATGGAAAATAATAACCAATGATTCCAGCTCTGGCTATCCCCAATAAAATCTGTATAATTCCTGCAATCACAACAGCGAGTAAAAATATATCAAATCCACCGAGGTCTTCAATGGTGGTTAGGACAATTACTGCGAGCCCAGCAGCGGGACCGCTAACGCCAAGTTGCGATCCACTAAAGGATCCTACAATAATTCCGCCGACGATACCAGATATAATGCCTGAAAAAAGTGGTGCTCCCGAAGCCAATGCTATTCCCAGACATAACGGGACCGCCACCAGAAAAACCACAATACTGGCTGGAAAATCATGTTTTAAATTTGCCAGAAATCCGGCTTGTAAACTATTGGGTGATTTCATTTTATTAAGTTTTGAGATAGTAAAATACTCTCCAGAAAATATTTTTATTAACCAATTACCCTTAAAAACAATAACAGGTGAATAGTTTGAGATTCTTGTTAGTTCGAACCCATGTAAATACGAACAGTCTTACGAATGGTTACAATAAATTGATTACCGGTTCCGGAGGAGGGGTAGTGATATCCAGCAGATATTGAGATTTGGGGAAATCCAGATCACGGCCAGAAGTTAAGTTCCAAAAAGCTGATTGTCCATCCACCGCATTGATTTGATTTTTCACAAATTCGTCGGTTTCCGTTTCAAAAACTTCTTTTTCATTTTCCGATCCACACTTGTCAAAATCAGAAAAATCCAACAATTCGCTCTTGACATCCATCAGTGTATTGCTCGCATAAAGGATGTGTATACCACCTATAGTCAAAATAAGCGCTATCAATATTTTAGCGAAAATTACCCGCTGTGAAAGAAGTTCGGCCATCCTTGTTGGTAGTTATAAAAACAAATTTATAGTATTACTATTACTAAAGCAAAAATTACTATCATTCCTTTTTATAAAAATTTTATTATTTGTAAATTTAAGGATTATTTGACCATGTCTATTTCTGTACAAATCACAATTGACGAGAATTTATTCCTAAAAGACCCTCAGGAATCAAAATTAGGTAAAAAAGCTATAAAAGAAGGCATTTCGTTACTGGATGAAATTGGTTTGGAGGCTTTTACCTTTAAAAAACTGGCAACGAGAATGGGGTCTACGGAAGCTACAATCTACCGTTACTTTGAAAATAAACATCTATTCCTGGTGTATTTATTATCGTGGTATTGGGAATGGATGCGATTCAGAATCGATTTTAATTCGATGAATATCGTTGATCCCAACGAAAAAATTAAAATTGTAATTAAAACCATCGTGGATACGGTCAGGCTAAGTACGCCGGCTGAATACATCGACAGGGATGCTTTACATCGGATTGTAGTCGTTGAAGGACCAAAAGCCTATCATATCAAGCAAGTTGATAAAGAAAACAAACAGGGATATTTTAAAACTCTGAAGGCACTCAACAAAAAAATCGCTGACATACTGCTAGTAATTAATCCCAAGTTTCCCTATCCCAAAGCGCTGGCCAGTAATCTTCTCGAAATGGGTAATGATCATTTTTATTATGCCCAACACCTACCTGGTCTCACAGATATTAATTTAAAGAATGGCAGTATGGATGAGCTGGAGCAATTAATGGAATTCTATGTTTTCAGGTTGCTGGGCAAGAGCTAACCAAATCATCACTTCTTCTGTATCTTCCAGGGTTCCTGCCCTTCCTTAAAATCAGGGAAAACACTTTTTGTTACCCCTTCCACAGCCAATATTATTTGATATATCTGAAATCATGTCCCGACTTTAACTGTTTCAGGAATTCAAACATTAAATCAACCACATGAGCAACGTCATCCTTATGCGCTGTTTCCACGGTCGTATGCATATATTTTAAAGGTAGCGATATAAGTGCGGAGGCTACGCCGGCATTGGAGTAGGCAAATGCATCAGTATCGGTGCCGGTAGAACGGCTGGCTGACGCCCGTTGGAAAGGTATGCTCTTCTTTTCAGCTACCTCTATAATCATGTTCAGCAGATTATTCTGAACCGCCGGACCATACGTTAGCACAGGTCCCTTGCCAGCTTTCTGGAATCCGCTAACTTTTTTATTGTACATAGGTGAGGTCGTATCATGACAAACATCTGTAACAATGGCCACGTCGGGTTTGATACGCTCTGCTATCATCTGTGCTCCTCTTAAACCAATTTCTTCCTGCACTGCGTTAACTACATACAGACCAAAAGGCAGTTTCACCTTTTTTTCTTTTATCTTCCTTGCGACTTCGGCAATCATGAAACCACCTATCCGGTTGTCCAGTGCCCTGCCGGTATAAAATTTATCATTTAATGTTATCAACTCATCTTCAAAGGTGATCACACATCCCACATGTACGCCAAGCGCTTCTACCTCTTCTTTTGACTCACAGCCACAATCTATAAAGATATTTTTCACACTTGGCGTTTCTTCCTTACCCTTGTCTCTGACATGAATAGCAGGCCAACCGAATACGCCCTTCACTATACCCTTATTCGTGTGGATATTAACTCTTTTGGAGGGCGCTATCTGGTGGTCAGATCCTCCGTTTCTTACTACGTAGATGTAGCCGTCGTCGGTGATATAATTGACAAACCAGGAGATCTCATCGGCATGTGCCTCAATAACCACTTTATAATCTGCCTTCGGATTGATAACACCCACCGCCGTGCCATAAGTGTCCGTAAAATACTCATCCGTGAACGGCTTCATATAATCCAGCCAAATCTGTTGGCCCGACGATTCAAACCCGGTGGGAGATGGGTTGTTTAAATATGTTTCCAGGAATTTTTGACTTTTTTTATCCATCTTCAAAATATTTCATATCGACCGGGTGATACCACCATCCACTCTAATATTCTGACCGGTTATATAACCTGCATCATCAGAAAGCAGAAATGCTACGGTTTTAGCAATTTCATTGGTTTTCCCTGATCTGTTTAACGGAATTTGTTTTTTTATATCTTCGGTGATCGCATAAGTATCAATAAATCCGGGTAAGACGTTATTCATCCGGATATTACTACTGCCATATCTGTCGGCGTACAGTTTCATATAGCTACCCAAAGCGGCCCTGAAAGTAGAGGATACCGGAAATGAGGCGGAAGGCTCAAAAGCGGAAAACGTTGAAATATTGACAATAGCTCCTTTTTTCTGGTTGATCATAACTGGCGTGACCAGCCGTGAGATCCTTATAACATTCATCAGGACCTGATTCATCCCTTTCATCCAGTCAGTGTCTGAAATTTCCAGTAAATCTCCTTTTGGCGGGTGGCCTGTATTATTTACCACACCATCAATTCGGCCAAATTTTTCCATGGCCAGATCGACGCATTTTTTCAGATCCTCAGCATTCTCGGTTGATCCAAGTACAGGCACTGCCCCAAGACTATCAGCCAGTGACAATATGGCTTCCGATCTTGACATCAGAACCAGCGAAGCCTGATTTAAGGCCAATTCCTTTGCAATCGCTGCTCCCATGCCACGGCTTGCGGCAGTCACCAAAAAAACACTGTTCTTAAAACTCATAATGGTATGTTGCCATGCTTTTTCTTGGGCAGCTGATCTACCTTGTTTTCCAATATTTTGAAGGCGGACATTAACTTTTTTCTGGTGTTCTCAGGTAAGATTACATCGTCTATGTAGCCGCGGTTGGCAGCTCGGTAGGGATTAGCAAATTTCTCGGTATATTCATTTATCTTTTCCTGCAATTTTTCTTCGGAATTTTCAGCGGCACCTATTTCCTTTTTGAAAATAATTTCGGAAGCGCCTTTTGCTCCCATTACGGCTATTTCTGATGTGGGCCAGGCGTAATTCATATCGGCACCAATGTGTTTCGAATTCATCACGTCATAGGCGCCTCCATAGGCCTTTCGGGTAATAACCGTGACCCTTGGCACGGTGGCTTCGCTAAAAGCATATAATAATTTCGCCCCGTTGGTGATGATTGCATTCCATTCCTGATCGGTGCCGGGTAAAAATCCGGGAACATCCTCCAAAACAAGCAATGGCACATTAAACGAGTCACAAAATCTCACAAACCTGGCCGCCTTCGTACTGGCATGAATATCTAAAACACCGGCCAGGGAAGCCGGTTGGTTACCAACAATACCAATGCTTCGTCCACCTAGCCTGGCGAATCCCACCACTATGTTCTCAGCAAAGTTTTTATGCACCTCAAAAAAGCTGTCCTCATCTACTATGCCTTCGATAACCGCGCGCATATCATAGGGCTGGTTGGGGTTTTCCGGTATAATATCATTAAGCGCGGGTCTTTTTTCATCTCCCTGGCTCACATAATGAGCAAATGGTGGATCGTCTTCGCAGTTTTGAGGTATATAGCTCAGGAGCTTTTTGATGTTGTTCAGGCATTCTACTTCATTGCTACATGAAAAATGAGTGACACCACTTTTAATACTGTGGGTACTGGCTCCCCCCAACTCCTCGGATGTTACATCTTCCTGTGTAACCGTTTTTACCACATTAGGCCCGGTTACAAACATGTAGGACGTATTCTCCACCATCAATATGAAGTCTGTAATTGCCGGGGAATATACGGCTCCTCCGGCACACGGCCCCATAATTGCTGAAATCTGCGGAATGACTCCGGAGGCAAGGGTATTTCTATAAAAAATATCGGCGTAACCGGCCAGGGACACTACACCTTCCTGAATTCTTGCTCCTCCCGAATCATTTAACCCAATAACGGGTATTCCGTTTTTCATGGCCAGGTCCATAATTTTGACAATTTTTTCCGCATGTGTTTCGGATAGAGACCCTCCAAAAACGGTAAAGTCTTGTGAAAAAACGTAAACCGGCCTTCCTGCAATCGTACCATGACCGGTCACGACGCCGTCACCCAGATAATGTTCCTCACTCAATCCAAAGTCCGTGGCGCGATGCTTGACCAGCATGCCAATTTCTTCAAACGAGTCCTCGTCGAGTAGCATATGAACTCTTTCCCTGGCGGTTAGTTTTCCTTTTTTATGCTGAGAATCTATTCTTGCCTGACCTCCACCCAGCAATGCCTCTTCCTTCTTAGCCTTTAGTATGTCAAATTTTTCCTTCTTGGATAGGTTGTTTTGGTGGTTAAGTTGTTTGTTGTTTTCTTTTTTCATCCTTGCTTGACTAATTGTCACTCAATATATAGGGAAATTCCTGGTATTCAAATATAGGCAGGCCGTTGATAAATTTAAAAAGATCTGCTTTTTAAAAATCAGTCCTGGCATTAGGTGAATATTTAAATGATTATTTTCCCCCAGATTGACATTATATGTTATCTTGCGCAAAATTTATGCATGGATGACAAAAAAAATAGCCGTTATTGATTTAGGCACCAATACCTTTCATATTCTCATAGCGGAGATTTCGCCTGCTGGTATGAAAGTATTAGACACAGAAAAAATATCTGTAAAAATCGGCAGGGGAGGCATCAATGACGGGCTTATAACCGATTCCGCGCAAAAAAGAGCATTAAATGCACTAGCACATTTTAAGGCAAAGATTGACGAATATAAAGAGATAGAGATATTTGCCACTGCTACCAGCGCTATTAGAAGCGCCAAAAATGGCAAGGATCTGGTAGAAAAAATCAAGGAGCAAACCAGTATTGAAGTACAGATAATTTCCGGGGACCAGGAAGCCCAATATATTTATGACGCTGTCAAAAAAGGGGTGAAACTGGGGAATGAGACATCGCTAATCATGGACATTGGTGGTGGAAGTGTGGAGTTTATCATCTGTAACGAAAGCAAGATCTTTTGGAAGGAAAGCTTCGAAATAGGGGCACAAAGACTGCTTGATTTATTTCACTATCACGACCCCATCCTTCCGGAGGAAATAGATAATTTGGTTTTGTTTCTAACCGATCGCCTTCTTAGCCTGACGCAGGCGTGCCAAAAATATACGCCAACGGTATTAGTAGGCTCCTCGGGGTCCTTTGATACCTTTAGCGACATTTACAGGCTTAAATCGGGCTTGAAAAAAAACGGTGCACAAACTGAATTGCCTTTGTCGGTAGAGAGTTTTCACAAAATGCACATGGATATCATCAGTAAAAATAAAGACCAAAGAATGGCCATCCCCGGAATGGTTGAGATGCGTGTCGATATGATTGTGGTAGCCTCTATACTTGTTAACTTTATTATCATCCGTTGCGACTTACAAAAAATCAGAGTATCATCCTATTCACTAAAGGAAGGCTTACTTTTCAATATCCTTGACCACCTGAATAACCGTTGATCTTATGCGTCAACAAATTAGGCTTATTAAAAAATAATATTTTATTTTTGCAGGCTTATACAAGCCGACAATTTATTGTTGTTTCGCCGTAAAATTAACTTAGCGTAAACTATATGACCAAATTCTCTTTTCAATCCTTAAAGGAATTTACAAGAAATGTTTTTCTGGCCATTGGATGTGACAGTAACGACGCCGAATTGGCGAGTGACGTATTACTTTCGGCAGATATGAGAGGGGTTGACTCACATGGTGTTGCCAGGTTAATAGGCTATGTGCGACTATGGGAAAACGCCAGGATCAATGGCCGGCCGGAAGTTGGCATTGCTCATGAGACACCTGGTACGGCGGTGGTAGATGGCGATAAAGGGTTAGGATTGATCGTTGCGCCAAAGGCAATGGAGATAGCTATTGACAAAGCCCGCCAGGTGGGAACCGGATGGGTGGCTATTAAGAATTCAAATCATTTTGGCATTGCCGGCTATCACGCGATGATGGCCCTTGAGCATGATATGATCGGCATCGCCATGACCAATGCAAGCCCGTTGGTAGCACCGACTTTTTCTGTAGAAAGACTTTTAGGTACCAATCCCATCGCCGTAGCCATACCGGCGGACAAGCAGCCTCCCTTTGTAGCTGACTTTTCAACTACTACTGCCGCAAACGGCAAGTTGGAAATATTGCAACGCAAGCAGGAGGAAGCACCAATAGGCTGGGTACAAACCAATGAGGGACAAGCTTCCACCGATCCCGGTGTGCTAAAAAAAGGTGGGGCGTTGTTACCATTGGGAGGAGACAGAGATCATGGCAGTCATAAAGGATATTGCCTGGGTTCAATCGTGGATATTTTCTCAGCTATACTTAGCGGGGCAAATTATGGTCCCTGGGTACCACCATTTGTAAGCTTCCTTCCGGTTTCGGATAACCCGGTTGGGGAGGGTATAGGTCATTTTGTAGGTGCCATGAGAATTGATGCCTTCAGACCTGGTCATGAATTTAAGCAACATATGGACAATTGGATTGGAAGATTCCGCCGCGCTAAAACTGTCACCGGTCAGGAAAACGTTTATATACCGGGAGATCCGGAGCGGATTTCGGAAGAAAAAAGAAAAAAAGAGGGCATTGAATTATTGCCTGCTGTGGTTAGCGACCTTCAGCGTTTGGCTGACAAATTTGATCTTCGCTTAACGCAGGATTAAAGTGTAAATCCCACTCGAAATACCCAGGGACTATTATAGGGAGACCTTATTTCATCATATGAAAAATTATACAGGGCTGTAACCGCAAACCCTACGCCACTGTTGCCAATTGGTTGAAAAAGGCCTCCACCCACAAAAAATCCCGGAACCCACTCTCTCCTGGTTCCATCACCAAAACGCAACTCGTTTCTCAAACTCTCATACTCCGTATATAAGAAAAATTGTTCACCAAGATTATGACGGGCAAAGATCCTCCCTCCATAGATACTGGTGTTAAAATCCACATCTCTAATACTTATATAGCGGTAAGTAACACCTACACCAGCGGAAAACATATTGGTGATCATATAACCGGCAAGTGGCGAGAGTTCCAAATAAGTGAACGTTCCAAACTGCATGGAAACATTACCACCCACGTACACCCTATCAAAAAAAGAAGGATTATCGGCTATATCAAATTCTTTCTGACCGTATACGTGAAAAGAAAGGGTTGTTACTATCAGGGCAATGACAAATTTATTAACCATTTAATCTCAATTTACTTTTCTCAACAAAACTATATTACTCAATTATTATACAATCAAGTCAAGCTTTACCCTTAAAACAAAAAAAGCTCTAAGAATAATTCCAAGAGCCAAGAAAATCTTATAGTAGAAATCATTCTTCTACGATAACATAAATATCTTCTTTTTCTTTTTTCATCAGATACTTTTCCCGCGCAAATTTTTCCAATAACACTTCATCGCTCATCAGTTCAGCCCTGTCTTTTTCCATCTGCTTTATCTTCACGGTATAGTAGGCTTTTTCACTTTCCAGCTTTTTCAGCTTTTTTGTCAGTTGATACTGCCTGATCAGGTTGCTATCTGAAATGAACAACATAAAAATCAGAAACAAAGCACCAATAACAAAGTAAAAGTTCTTTAGAAATCCAGGTAGTCTATTGAACATGGTTTAAATATTTGAAGCTAATTTAAACAATAACGATGGAATTTAAAAAAAGTGTTTACGCTCAATGAAAGGAGCGCTAACTTTTTTATCAGTGCCGGCTACGATGCTTTATTTCGGTTTCCTGATATGGTTCCCGGTGTCATCACCAGAAATGGTATCAAATCATTCAGCTGCCGGATATTGGCAGCTGAATGATGGAAAAGGCAAATTTTAAATATAGATCAAATAGTTACCTGCCTTCTGCATTAAAAGTTTTTGCCAGGGAAATAGGCGGTTTCTGCCAATTCATCTTCAATTCTTAGCAGCTGATTGTACTTCGCCATCCTGTCTGAGCGCGAAGCAGAGCCTGTTTTAATCTGGCCTGTATTGAGCGCCACGGCCAAATCCGCGATGGTGGTATCTTCCGTTTCACCGGAACGATGGGACATAACGCTTTTATATTTATTCCTTGAGGCAAGATCAACTGCATTTATCGTTTCCGTGAGAGTGCCTATTTGATTAACTTTAATCAATATAGCATTGGCAATATCTTTATCAATACCATTCTGAAGTCTCTTCACATTCGTAACAAAAAGGTCATCACCTACTAATTGTACTTTGTCACCAGCTTTTTCCGTCAGGCTTTTCCACCCGTCCCAATCGTCTTCATCCATGCCGTCTTCTATTGACAGAATAGGATATTTGTCCACCCACTCTTTCCAAAAATCAGCCATCTGTTCACTGGTTAGCTTATCGCCGGTTGACCACTTTAAGTGATAGATGCCATTCTCTTTTTCATAAAACTCGGAACTTGCAGCGTCCAGGGCAATGGAGATATCCTCACCAGGTCTGTAACCTGCTTTTTCGATGGCCTGAAGTACTACTTCCACAGCCTCTACATTAGATCCCAGGTTAGGCGCAAATCCACCTTCGTCTCCTACATTGGTAGACATTCCTTTACTTTTCAGCACGGCCTTAAGATGATGAAATACCTCTGTCCCCATTTGTAGTGCCTGCGAAAATGATGTTGCATTGGTAGGCATAATCATGAATTCCTGAAAATCAATAGAGTTGTCAGCATGGCTACCACCATTGAGAATATTCATCATGGGTACAGGCAAAGTATTTGCATTGACACCGCCAACATATCTAAAAAGCGATTGCCCCGATTCCTGTGCGGCGGCCTTTGCTACGGCCAAAGAAACACCCAGTATTGCATTGGCCCCAAGCTTGGATTTGTTGTCTGTGCCATCTAAATCGATCATTATTTTATCAATCAGATTTTGCTCGAACACCGAGTAACCCACTAATTCCGCTGAAATTTTGTCGTTAACATTGCCAACAGCCTGCAGCACCCCTTTCCCCATGAATACTGATTTATCTTCATCTCTCAATTCCACTGCCTCGTGAACGCCGGTAGATGCACCGGAAGGTACGGCAGCCCTACCAATGATTCCATTTTCAGTAATGACGTCAACTTCTACCGTTGGATTTCCACGTGAATCAAGGATTTGCCTTGCATGAATGCTTTCAATTAAACTCATTGTAAATCGGTTAATTATTTTTAATAAGATTGATAAAATTGTCAAATAAGTAGCGGGAGTCGTGAGGGCCGGGGGAGGACTCAGGGTGATATTGTACTGAGAATGCCTTTTTTCCTTTTATCTTAATGCCCTCAATGGTTTGATCATTAAGATTCATATGTGTCACGGATACTTTATCGGAGCTTTTGATAGAATCTTCACTGACAGCAAAGCCATGATTTTGAGAAGTAATTTCACCCTTACCTGTTTCCAGGTTTTGAACAGGGTGATTAATGCCTCTATGGCCATGATGCATTTTGTAGGTTGATACGCCACAAGCCAGCGCCATTACCTGATGCCCCAGGCAAATGCCAAACAGGGGTTTATCTTTTTCCAGGATGGCCTTAACAGTATCGATGGCAAAATCCAGTGGCGCCGGATCACCCGGTCCGTTGGAGATAAAGTAGCCATCGGCTTCCCACGCAAAGATCTCATCAACTGCCGTGCGCGCGGGAAAAACCTTCACCTGACAACCACGCTCCACCAGGCTATTTAATATATTTTTCTTGATCCCAAGGTCAAGGGCTGCTATTTTTATTTCCCCTTCATCTCCAACAGTATAGGCTTCTTTGGTGCTTACTTTAGAAGCCAATTCCAGGCCTTCCATTTTAGGGACCTTCTCCAGTTCCTTTTTTAAAACAGCTTCATCCTCTGTTTCCGAGGAAATAATAACGTTCATAGCCCCTTTGTCTCTGATATGCCGGACAATTTTTCGGGTATCTACTTCAGCCACGCCTACAATTCCCGCCTCTTCCAGGTATTGTTGTAAGGACGTATCCGCTTGCTTTCTACTAAAATCGGCAGAAAAGCTATTAATAATCACGCCGTTAATTTTGGGAGCACTTGACTCCTGTTCCTGTTTTAAAGTGCCATAGTTACCAATATGTGAATGTGTGTTCACTATGATCTGTCCAAAATAAGAAGGGTCTGTGTAGATCTCCTGGTACCCGGTCATACCGGTATTAAAACATATTTCGCCTCCTGCAGTTCCTTTTTTTCCTATTGATACTCCATGAAAAATAGTTCCGTCTTGCAACAAGATTTTAGCGGGGTGTTTTTTGTTATACTTCATTAAAACGTACGTAAATCTTTAGTAGGGTTAATATTTTTTGCTCTGCAAATTTGAAATATTTTTGACAATAAAAAAAGGATTAAACAAATGTCTAATCCTTTTTCTTATTTTTTATGAATTTCTCAATTCTTATCTTCGGTTTTTTCATCATCCCCATCGGCCTCATCTTTGGTTTCTTCGGCACTATCATCGGCTGTTTTTTCATCTTCGGTTGCTTCGGCAGATGCCTGAGGGCTATCATCTTTAGCCTCTTCAGCTACTTCCGCGGCAGGTTCCTCATCTACCACCTCTTCTTTAATCTCCTCTGATTCGGCTACCTCTTCTCTTGTTTCCTCTGCCACCTTTTCTTCAACAACCTCAGCGCTGTCGGCAGCGGCCTCAACTACTTCTTCTGCCACTTCGGCTTCCGTTACCTCCTGCTCATCGGCAACTACCTCTGCTACGTCAGTGGCCTCCTCCTTGGTTTCCACCGCTTCCTCTGCCTTTGGTGCATCGGCTACAGCGGCGGCTTTTTTGGATTTACCTCCTCTTCTGCTTCGTTTTTTAGATTTGGCTGGTTTCGCATCTTTTAACAACAACTCATTATAGTCTACCAACTCCATGATACACATCTCAGCATTATCACCCAATCTGGTGCCGGTTTTGATAATTCTGGTATATCCTCCTGGTCTTGAGGCAATCTTTTCAGCCACCTCATCAAATAAAATTTTAATAGACTCTTTATCATTGAGGTAAGAAAACACCACCCGTCTTGAATGTGTGGTATCACTTTTTGCCTTGGTCAATAAAGGTTCAATATACTTCCTCAGTTCTTTGGCCCTGGCAACAGTGGTTGATATTCTCTTATTCAATATCAGGGAAGAAGCCATGTTCGACAGCATAGCTTTCCGGTGTGATGAAGTTCTTCCTAAATGGTTAATCTTTTTCCCATGTCTCATTTTCTAATCCTCCTCAAGTTTATACTTAGACAGATCCATGCCAAAGGTCAGGTTTTTTTCAGCGATTAGTTGTTCTAATTCAGCCAGTGATTTCTTACCGAAATTTCTAAATTTCATCATGTCAGAGATTTCCAGTTGAGCCAGGTCCCCTAAAGTCCTTACATCGGCAGCTTTCAGGCAGTTATAGGCTCTCACGGAAAGATCAAGATCATTGAGCGGAGTTTTCAGCAGCTTTCTCATATGTAGCATTTCTTCATCAACTGCATCAGGCTCTCCCATATCAGCCGTCTCAAGGATCATATTTTGATCTGAGAATAGCATGAAATGCTGGATCAAAATATTCGCCGCCCCTTTTAGTGCATTTTCCGGATGAACAGATCCATCTGTTTCAATATCTACAATTAATTTTTCGTAATCCGTTTTTTGTTCAACCCTGGTGTTTTCAACGCTATACTTCACATTTTTGATCGGCGTAAAGATGGCATCCACAGGAATGAAACCAAACACCTGTTCTGAAGGTCTGTTTTCTTCTGCCGGCAGGTATCCCCTTCCTTTTTCCACCACCAATTCCAATTCCAGCTCAGTTGACTCGTCTAATGAACAAATAACCAACTCAGGATTTAAGACTTCAAATGAAGACGTAAATTCAGAGATGTCACCAGCGGTTAGTTCCTTCTTGTTTTTTACGGAAATAGAGATTTTGCTGTCGGCTACTTCCGAGATTTTTCTGAATCTTACCATTTTTAAATTCAGAATAACTTCAGATACATCCTCGACCACACCTTCGATAGTAGAAAACTCATGCAATACACCCGGGATTTTAATTCCGGTGATTGCATATCCTTCCAATGAAGAAAGCAAAATCCTTCTCAACGCATTACCAATGGTAACCCCGTATCCTCTTTCGAGGGGTTTAAAGGTAAAAAGACCATGAAAATCATCTGCCTTTTCCATCACCACCTTTTCGGGCATTTGAAATGCTAGTATAGACATATTTGTTTCTTATTTAAATTTGATATTAACCAGGCACTGCAAAAATTACAATTCCCGGTTATTTTAATTAAGTTAAACTCGAGATTATTATTTAGAATAAAGTTCTACGATAAGTTGCTCCTGGATATTTTCAGGGATATCTTCTCGCTCAGGCAGACTTACAAATTTCCCGGCCATCTCGGCACCGTCCCACTCCAACCAGGGGAATTTTCGGTTTGCTCTTCCTGCCAGGCTATCTGAGATAACCTCCAGGGACTTGGATTTTTCCCTGACACTAACGATATCACCTGGCTTCAATGTATAAGAGGAGATATTCACAATTTTACCGTTAACCTGTATATGCTTGTGTAGTACCAGCTGTCTGGCCCCTCTTCTGGTTGGCGCTATGCCTAATCTAAATACGGTATTATCCAATCTGGACTCCAGCAATTGTAGCAGTACCACCCCGGTAATTCCACCTTTTCTACTGGCTTTGTTAAATAAATTCGAAAACTGCTTTTCCAACACACCGTAAGTGTATTTAGCTTTCTGCTTGGCATTCAGCTGCAATGCATATTCAGATTGCTTTCTTCTTCTTCCCTTGCCATGTTGTCCGGGAGGGTAACTTTTCTTTTGGACAGCCTTACTTGGACCAAAAATCGGATCATTAAATCTTCTGGCTACTTTTGCCTTCGGACCTGTATATCTTGCCATTTTATAATATCGTTTTAAAGGTAATGTCTGGTCAGGCAGACATTAATTTTTTAATCTAAACTCTTCTTCTTTTCGGCGGACGGCATCCATTATGAGGCAATGGCGTAACATCTTTAATCGCTGTCACCTCAATGCCTGTATTCTGAATGGTTCTGATAGCTGATTCCCTGCCAGCACCTGGGCCTTTTACATATACCTCTACTTTTCTTAAGCCGAGATCATGAGCAGCTTGCGCACAGTTAGAGGCTGCCATTTGCGCTGCATAGGGGGTATTTTTTTTAGAGCCTTTAAAGCCCATCTTACCAGCCGACGCCCAGGAAATTACCTGTCCCTGCGTATTAGTCATTGATATAATGATGTTATTAAAAGTTGCCTTTATATGTGCCTGACCAATTGGTTCAACCACTACAACTCTTTTTTTACTTTTATCTTTACGCTTTTGAGCCATTTGTATTAGTTATTTACTAAGTGCTCCGAACAAAGAAGTTACCCTAAAGAGGTTGACTTCAACTAGTGGAGCATTCAAGTTATTTAGTAGCTTTCTTTTTATTAGCAACAGTTTTTCGCTTACCCTTTCTGGTACGAGCGTTGTTCTTAGTCTTTTGGCCCCTTACCGGCAAGCCCTTCCTATGTCTCAGCCCCCTGTAACAACCAATATCCAGTAATCTTTTGATACTAAGCTGGATTTCCGATTTAAGCACACCCTCTACCTTAAACTCTTCGGAAATAACAGATCTTACCTTGTTTGACTCATCATCAGACCAGTCATCAACCTTTTTATCATAATCGATCCCGGCTTTTGTGAGGATTTTCTGAGCAGAACTTCTCCCGATACCGAATATATAGGTAAGTGCAATTTCTCCTCGTTTGTTTCCTGGAATATCTACTCCTGAAATTCTAGCCATATTATTTAATATCTACAGTAATTATATTCTCGCTATTGATTGATACTATTACAAAATTATCCTTGTCTTTGCTTAAACCTGGGATTCTTTTTGTTAATGACATAAACCTTTCCTTTTCTTCGGATGATTTTGCAGTCATTACTTCGCTTTTTAACAGACGCTTTGACTTTCATGACAATTATTTATATCTATATACAATTCTTCCTTTGCTTAAATCATAGGGTGACATTTCAAGCTTCACTTTATCACCCGGTAATATCTTAATATAGTGCATTCTCATTTTTCCGGAAATATGCGCAATTACCCGATGCCCATTCTGCAATTCAACCCGAAACATTGCATTTGACAATGCTTCCACAATAGTTCCGTCTTGCTCAATAGATGCTTGTTTTGCCATATTAAAAATTAAAAACTTCTTCTATATATTTATGTGTCGTCAGGACTTCAGTTCTATCACTAAAAATCGCGACGGTATGTTCAAAGTGCGCCGAAGGTTTTCGATCCTTGGTTCTAATGGTCCAGCCATCAGCCTCCTGCACTACATTTCTTTGTCCCAGGTTTACCATTGGTTCAATGGCAATAACCAAACCGTTTTGGAGTTTGGTTCCTTTCCCTCTTTTGCCGAAATTTGGCACCTCGGGTGACTCGTGAAGATCTCTTCCTAAGCCATGTCCCACCAATTCTCTCACCACAGTGTATCCTTCTGCCTCGACAAGGTTTTGAATTGAAAATCCGATATCGCCTATTCGCTGACCACACCTGGCATTTTCAATGCCTACATAGAGTGATTTCTTAGTTACTTTCAGCAAATTAAGCACCTCATTATTAACCTCACCGATAGGATAAGTATACGCTGAGTCGCTATGAAAACCATTAAAAAGAACGCCGCAGTCAATTGAAATTATATCTCCTTCAACCAACTGATAATCACCTGGAAATCCATGAACAACATTTTCATTCACAGAAATACAAAGTGTGTAAGGAAAACCGTTATAGCCTTTAAAGGAAGGTTTCCCTCCATGATCCAAAATAAACTCCTCCGCTATTTTATCCAGGTCTTTGGTCCTTACACCTGGCTTAATGGATCTGGCCACTTCACCGTGTGCTTTCCCCAATATCTGGGCACCCTCCCTAATAATATCTACTTCACCTTCCGTTTTATAATGAATCATTACTCTTTACGCCACCGCAGCATTTTGAGACCTGCCTTTTATCTTACCGGACTTCATCATGCCTTCGTAATGTCTCATCAACAGATAACTTTCAATCTGCTGCAATGTATCCAAAATCACACCTACCATGATCAGCAGGGAGGTTCCACCATAGAATTGTGAAAATCCCTGACTAACACCGGCCAAAGTGGCAAATGCAGGTAGGATCGCAACAATTGCCAGGAAAAAAGAGCCAGGCAATGTTATTTTGGACAATATGTTATCTATAAATTCAGATGTTGGTTTTCCCGGCTTTATACCAGGAATAAACCCACCATTCCGTTTCATGTCATCTGCAATCTGGTTTGGATTAACCGTGATTGCCGTATAGAAGAAAGTAAACAGAATTATCATGATGGCAAAAACCAAATTGTATTGCCATGACAAAATATTACTGAATGTACTTCCTATATAAACTGCCAGGTCGCTTGTATCAGACCAGATGCTGGCGATCATGGCAGGCAAAAACATCAATGACTGTGCAAAGATTATCGGCATGACACCGGAGGAATTAACCTTCAGCGGGATATATTGTCGTTGACCGCCGTAAACCTTTTTACCTACTACCTGTTTGGCATATTGCACCGGAACACGTCTTGTAGCTTGTGTAAGCATGACAACACCCATCACCACGAAGTACAACGCCAGTATTTCAATAATGAATAGCAATGCCCCGCTCATTCCTTTGGCGGATGCTTCGAAAACCAGTTCACCAGGCAGTCTCGCAATAATACCGATCATAATAAGCATGGAAATACCGTTGCCAATGCCCTTGTCTGTAATTTTCTCTCCCAGCCACATACAGAAAATCGTTCCAGCCGTCAGAATGACCATGGCCGCAATTCTAAACAGCGCAGGGTCAATAATAATGGCTTCTGCCGGAATAGTAGCGGCCAGGTAACCAGTACCTTGCGCCAGTGTTATAATAATCGTCAGTACCCGGGTAATTTGCGTAATCTTCTTCCTTCCCGACTCGCCTTCCTTTTGCATTTTCTGAAAATACGGTACCGCCACTGTCAGTAATTGAAGTACGATAGAAGCGGAAATATAGGGCATAATCCCCAATGCAAATATTGAAGCCCGACTAAACGCACCACCTAAGAACACATCTAATAACCCAAATATACCTTGCGCCTCTCCCAACTGGCTGGAATCTACACCTGGTAGAACTACGTAGGATCCCAATCTGAAAATCAGGAGAAATCCCAGGGTATTGATAATTCTTACCCTTAGTTCTTCAATGGCAAATATATTCTTTATGGTGGTTATAAATCGCTTCATGTATTAAAGGGTTGTTGCTTTTCCTCCTGCCTTTTCTATGGCTGCCACCGCCGAGGCCGAGAAAGCGTGCGCAGTAATATCAACTTTTGATTTCAATTCTCCTCTTCCCAGTATTTTTATCAAATCCTTTTTGCCAGCCATCCCATGTACTCTCAAAAACTCCACATCAATTGTGGCAGTTTTAAATTTATCAGCAACTTCCTGAATAGCATCCAGGTTAATAGGCTTGTACGCTACCCTGTTGGGGCTTCTGAATCCAAATTTCGGCACCCTTCGCTGCAGTGGCATCTGACCACCCTCAAAACCCAGCTTCTGGCTATAGCCCGATCTGGATTTCGCGCCTTTATGTCCTCTTGCAGCAGTTCCACCTTTTCCTGAACCTTGTCCCCGGCCAATCCTTTTTCCTTTTTTTACGGAACCAGCTGCTGGCTTTAAAGTATTTAATCTCATCTTTTTATAATTCCGTTACAGTAACCAAATGGTTCACTTTGTTAATCATTCCAGCAATCTGTGGGGTTTTCTCAACCTCCACACTTCTATTGATTTTTCCAAGCCCTAAAGCCTTTATGGTCAGCTTTTGTCTTTCGGGCCTTTTGATTACACTCCGTATCTGAGTAATTCTAACCTTTGCCATTTTCTTATCCGTTAAAAACCTTAGTCAACGCAACTCCGCGGTGTTGCGCCACCGTGTAAGCATCTCTCATACGGGTTAAAGCATCAAATGTAGCCTTCACCACATTGTGCGGGTTCGAAGACCCTTTTGATTTTGCCAACACATCTTTTATACCTGCACTCTCCAATACGGCACGCATCGCACCGCCGGCTATTACTCCGGTTCCAGGTGCCGCCGGTTTGATTAAAACCAGTCCGCCTCCGTATTTACCTATCTCCAGATGTGGCACGGTGCCATGTAATACAGGAACCTTCATCAAATTTTTCTTGGCATCGTCAATACCCTTGGTAATCGCGTTGGTGACCTCATTGGCTTTGCCCAACCCGTAACCTATTACACCATTCAAATCACCTACAACAACGATGGCTGAGAAGCTAAATCTTCTACCACCTTTTACAACTTTTGCTACTCTTTTGATAGCCACGACCCTTTCTTTGAGGTCAATTTCGCTAGCTTTTACTGATCGTATATTTGTTTGCGACATAATAAATTAAAATTTAAGCCCGCCCTCTCTGGCACCTTCCGCCAACGCTTTTACTTTTCCGTGGTACTGATAACCACTCCTATCAAATACAACTTTTTCGATGCCACTGGCTTTTGCTCTTTCAGCTAAACTGAGACCTACTTTCTTGGAGTCGTCTATGTTAATATTTTTTTTGTCCTTAGACAATTCTACAGAAGATGCTTGCGTCAGTGTATGTCCTTTGGTATCATCAATCAGCTGTGCGTAAATAGCCGTATTGCTTTTATATACCGACAAACGTGGGTTATCAGAGGTACCACTGATCTTTTTGCGTATGCTTCTTCTTATTCTTAATCTTCGTTGATCTTTTGATATAGCCATCTACCTATTATTTAGCAGCAGTTTTACCTGCTTTTCTTCGAATCTGTTCACCAACAAATCTAATACCTTTCCCTTTATAGGGCTCAACTTTTCTCAGCGATCTTAATTTCGCCGCTACCTCACCAATCAATTCCTTGTCGACACCCTCGAAAGTCACTCTGGGACTCTTCCCTTTGTCTGTTTTTGCACTGACCTTTAATTCTTTAGGAACCATAAAGAATATGCTGTGCGAATAACCCAGACTCAACTCCAATACATTACCTTGCTCAGAAGCTTTATAACCAACGCCAACCAACTCCAACTCTTTTTTGTACCCTTCGGTGACACCTACTACCATATTGTTAATAAGTGCCCGATAAAGTCCATGCAGGGATTTGTGCCTTTTCTGTTCCGTGGGCCTTTCCAGGGTCAACACACCATCAGCGATATTAATCTTTATATCTGGATCAATTGATCTGGATAATTCGCCCTTAGGACCTTTTACAGTGACCACGTTATCGGAGGTTACATCAACAGTTACTCCCTCGACGATTGTTATTGGTTTATTACCTATTCGTGACATTTTCTTTACTATATTAATACACGTAACACAATACCTCACCACCAATATGCTGATCCCTTGCTTCCTTGTCAGTGACCACTCCCTTAGAGGTAGAAAGAATAGCTACACCCATACCGTTTAACACTCTTGGCAACGCGTCTGCCTTGGCATACTTTCTCAACCCGGGCTTACTTACTCGCTCCAGATTAAAAATTGCCGGTGTTTTTGTGTTAGGGTCATATTTTAAAGCAATTTTGATGGTCCCCTGAACCGAAGAGTCATCAAATTTATAGTTTTGGATATACCCCTTATCGTGTAGCACCTTGGTAATTTCCTTTTTAATATTGGAAGCCGGTACTTCAACAACTCTGTGATTCGCCCTTATCGCGTTTCTTACTCTTGTTAGATAATCTGCTATCGGATCAGTATTCATTTTTTATATTTTTTTACTTGCCAGAAAACAGGCCTGCAAAATTACAGAACTTTTCTGATAAAAAAAACACAATGTAAATTTTACCAGCTTGACTTAGTAATGCCCGGAATTTTACCTTCCGCAGCCATTTGTCTGAAGGTTACCCTTGAGATCCCAAACTTCCTCATATATCCCTTAGGCCTGCCGGTTAACCGGCATCTGTTGTGAAGCCTAACCGCTGAAGAGTTTCGGGGCAATTTATCGAGACCTTCATAGTCTCCTGCCGCTTTCAACTCGGCCCTTTTAGCTGCGTACTTGGCAACCATCTTTTCTCTTTTTCGTTCTCTTGCAATTATAGATTTCCTTGCCATGGTGTTTATTTTTTATTTGAAAAAGGCAAGCCAAACGCCTTTAACAATTCATAACTTTCTTCATCTGTTTTTGCGGAAGTAACAAAGGTGATATTCATTCCGGAAATACGATTCACCTTGTCGATGCTTATCTCAGGAAATATTATCTGTTCTTTCACACCGAGTGTATAGTTACCTCTTCCATCAAAACCCTTGTCACTGATTCCTCTAAAGTCTCTCACCCGTGGCAACGCAATAGACATAAGCCTGTCAAGAAACTCATACATTTTTTCACCCCTGAGCGTCACTCTGGCTCCAATCGGCATCCCTTCCCGCAATTTGAAGTTTGAGATGGAATTTTTGGCCACTGTTGGCACCGCTTTTTGACCAGTAATAATACCTAATTCCTCCAGCCCTACATCGACCAACTTTTTGTCAGTAACCGCTACGCCAATACCTTTGTTAACACTGATTTTTTCCAATTTAGGTACCTGCATTACCGACTTGTATTGAAACTTTTCTTTCAATGCCGGTACAATCTCGCTAGTATATCTATCTTTTAATCGTGGATTAGCCATTATTGATAAATTCTCCTGTTTTCTTAGAATATCTCTGCAATTTACCTTCCTCGTTCAGTTTTCTACCGATGCGAGTAGGTTCTCCGGAGGCACCATCAACTACCATCAGGTTACTCAAATGGATAGAAGCCTCGGTCTTTTCAATACCGCCGTTGGGATTATTGGCAGAAGGCTTTACATGTTTTACCACGATATTCGCTCCTTCTACTATCGCCCTGTTTTTAAGGGTATTTACTTCCAAAATTTTCCCGGTTTTTCCCCTGTCGTTTCCGGCAAGGATTTTAACCGTATCGCCTTTTCTGATATGTAATTTTGGCTGTTTGTTCTTTTTCCTTTTCATCTTTATAGTACTTCAGGGGCCAACGAAACAATTTTCATGAACTGCTTTTCCCGCAATTCTCTTGCAACAGGACCAAAAATTCGTGTTCCTCTGGGTTCATTGTTGGGGTTGAGTAATACCGCCGCATTATCTTCAAACCTTATGTAAGACCCATCTTTTCTTCTAACTTCTTTTTTAGTTCTAACCACTACTGCCTTAGAAACAGTTCCCTTCTTAAGGTTACTGGAAGAAAGCGCACTTTTAACGGTGACCATTATGGTATCGCCAATGGAGGCATATCTTCTTCTTGTACCACCTAATACGCGGATACACAGCACTTCTTTTGCTCCGCTATTGTCAGCTACACTTAATCTGGATTCTTGTTGTATCATGATTATTTAGCTTTTTCAATAATTTCGACTAATCTCCACCGCTTATTCTTGCTCAACGGACGGGTTTCCATAATTTTCACTGTGTCGCCCACGCCGCACTCATTTTTTTCATCGTGCGCCATAAACTTGGTCGTTTTTCCGATAAACTTACCATATATAGGGTGTTTTACTTTTCTCTGGACGGCTACAGTGATACCTTTGTCCATTTTACTGCTGACAACCCTGCCTATTCTTTCTTTTCTAAGATTTCTAGTTTCCATCAACTTCTTGATTTTCTTGTTGTTTGGATTTTAACTCCGTTTTCAGTCTAGCGATAAGCTTTCTTGTATCTCTGATTTTCATAGGGTTTTCGATAGGCGAAATAGCATGGGCGAACTTCAATTTCTTGTAATTCTCCTGCTCAGTAGCAATACGCTCATTTAAATCCTCTATATTCAGTGCCTTTATCTCCGGATTTTTCATCTTCTAATCTTATTTTTCAACGTAGTCTTTACGCACTACAAATTTCGTTCTGACAGGTAGTTTTTGCGCCGCCAATCGCAAGGCCTCTTTAGCCGTATCCATTCCTACTCCTGTCACCTCAAACATAATGGTTCCTGGCTTTACAACTGCCACCCAATATTCCGGAGCACCTTTACCTTTACCCATTCTTACTTCGGCTGGTTTTTTCGTTACAGGCTTATCCGGAAAGATACGGATCCATACCTGACCTTCTCTTTTCATATACCTGGTTACGGCAATACGAGCTGCCTCCAGCTGCCTGCTGGTAATCCATCCGGGCTCCAAAGATTTAATTCCAAAACTACCAAAAGCCAAAGTGTGACCTCTTTGTGCAAGGCCTTTTACTCTACCTTTTTGCTTTTTCCTGAATTTGGTTCTTTTAGGTTGTAGCATTTTCCTATAATATTTCTTCTATATTGAATATTGAGCTTGCGCCCTATTCATTTTTAACCGTTATCTTCTTTTTCTTCTATTGCCTCTTCCACCTGGTCCGGAATCATTTCTCTTCCTGCGATCACCGCCACCACCGCTGGCACCAGACACACCAATGTTTGGAGAAAGATCTCTCTTTCCGAATATCTCTCCCTTGAAAATCCACACTTTTATACCAATTTTCCCATAAACCGTATTGGCTTCCGACACTGCGTAATCGATATCAGCTCTTAAGGTATGGAGTGGAATGCGTCCTTCCTTATATTGTTCAGATCTTGCCATTTCCGCACCTCCCAGTCTTCCTGACACCTTAATTTTGACACCCTGGGCACCAACGCGAATGGTTGAGGCAATCGCCTGCTTCATAGCTCTTCTGTAAGAAATTCTGGCTTTCAGTTGCTGGGCAATGGATTCTCCAACCAATTTGGCATCCAGTTCAGGTCTTTTGATTTCAAAGATATTAATCTGAACATCTTTGCCGGTCAACTTTTTAAGCTCTTCTTTGATTTTATCAACCTCTGCGCCACCTTTACCAATCACTACGCCGGGACGCGCAGTATGGATCGTCAGGGTGATTCTTTTCAACGTTCTCTCGATAATTATCTTAGAAATGCCTCCTTTGGGAATCCTGGCATAAATATATTGTCTGATTTTATGATCTTCGACCAGCTTATCAGGAAAGGTTTTTCCACCATACCAGTTGGAATCCCAACCTCTAATAATTCCAAGCCTTAAACCAATAGGGTTTACTTTTTGTCCCATTACTTATTCTTTATTGTCAGATTTAGTATCATCGCTTTCCTCAACAGCAACTTCAGGTGCATTTAAACTATCTATCACCAGCGTTACGTGATTTGATCTTTTTCTAATTCTATGTGCCCTCCCCTGGGGAGCAGGTCTTAGCCGCTTTAAAATCTTCCCGCTATCCACTGTCACACTTTTAATGTAAAGCTCGGCTTCCTCCAGTCGTTGATCTTCATTTTTGGCCTCCCAATTGGAAATCGCCGACAGCAACAATTTTTCAAGCCTTGCTGCACCTTGTTTAGGCTCGTATTTTAGTATGCTTAATGCACTGCTAACCTTTTTCCCCCGGATCATATCAACAACAACCCGCATTTTGCGAGGTGAGGTAGGTACATTTCTTAATTTAGCTATAGCTTCCATTTGTGATTATCTTTTGCCTTTGTCTTTTTTGGAAATATGCCCCCTGAAATTTCTGGTCGGAGCAAATTCTCCGAGCTTATGGCCAACCATGTTTTCCGTGATAAACACAGGAATGAATTTGTTTCCATTATGAACCGCAAAGGTATGACCAACAAAATCAGGTGAAATCATAGATCTCCTGGACCAGGTTTTTATGACGGATTTCTTTCCTGAATCGTTTAGCACCTCCACCTTCTTTTCAAGCCTGAAATCTATGTAAGGTCCTTTTTTTAATGATCTTGACATTACTTACGTTTGCTTATAATTAACTTATTCGAATACTTTTTAGGTGCCCTGGTCTTTTTACCTTTGGCCAGTAACCCATTTCTGGATCTTGGATGACCTCCGGAAGCCCTTCCTTCACCACCTCCCATGGGGTGGTCAACAGGGTTCATGACAACCCCTCTTACTCTCGGCCGTCTTCCCAACCATCTCTTTCTACCGGCCTTACCGAGTCTTACCAGCATATGATCGCCATTAGATACCGTGCCAATGGTTGCCAGACACGTAGTAAGTACCATTCTCATCTCTCCGGATGGCAACTTTATAGTAGCGTATTTACCTTCTCTTGCCAGCAATTGTGCATAGGCGCCGGCGCTTCTTACCATGGCAGCACCTTTTCCCGGCTTCAATTCAATATTGTGAACGATCGTACCCAATGGAATCTTTGACAGTGGCAGGGTATTCCCTACTTCAGGAGCCACACTCTCGCCTGAAACTATCTTTTGTCCAACTTCTAATCCGTTAGGGGCAACAATATATCTTTTTTCACCGTCGGCGTAACTGATCAATGCGATTCGCGCTGTTCTTATAGGATCATATTCGATACTCTTAACCGTTCCGGGAATATCAAACTTGTCTCTTTTAAAATCAATCGCTCTATATTTCTTCTTATGACCACCACCCATGTAGCGCATGGTCATTCTACCCTGACTGTTTCTACCTCCTGAACGGTTGGTTCCTTTTGCCAATGACTTTTCCGGAGAGGCCTTTGTAATTTCATCAAAGCCTGGAGCCACTCTAAATCTTTGGCCGGGGGTAATGGGTCTTAATTTCTTTACTGCCATTTCTATTGCTTATTTAAACGCCACTATAAAAATCAATTACTTCACCATCGGCTACAGAAACTATGGCCTTTTTATAAGAAGGCATCCTACCTGATATCACGCCGGATTTTGTGAAACGAGATTTTCTTTTGCCCTGGTAGTTCATGGTATTTACGCTTTCCACTGAAACACCATACATCTTTTCAACCGCATTTTTAATCTCAACTTTATTGGCCCCTCTTTCCACCAAAAAACCATACCTGCCCTGCTCGTTCAAAGCGGATATTTTTTCAGTAACAAGGGGTTTAATTAAAACACTCATGGTTATTAACTCAATATGTTTTCAATTTTTTTAATGGATCCCTCACTTAACAGCAGGTTATCTGCATTTAATACATCGTAAGTATTTAACTGCTCGGCTGTGGTGACCCTCGCACTTTTCAGGTTTCTACCGGAAAGTGCAATGTTTTTATTGGGCTCAGGCAAGACCAGCAAAGTTTTTTTGTCAGTCAGCGAAAGCGCCTCCAGCATTTTGATATATTCTTTTGTTTTTGGAGCTTCAAAGTTGAAATCCTCCAACACTGCAACACACTTGTCCTTTACCTTATATCCCAACGCTGATTTCCGCGCCAGTACTTTAAGCTTTTTGTTCAGCTTAAATCCATAATTTCTGGGTTTTGGTCCAAACACTCGTCCACCTCCTCTAAAAACCGGTGACTTTATGCTGCCGGCTCTCGCTGTTCCAGTGCCCTTTTGTCTTTTTATTTTCTTGGTAGACCCTGAAATTTCGGCTCTTTCTTTGGATTTATGTGTTCCCTGCCTTTGGTTAGCCAGGTACTGTTTTACATCCAGATAAATAGCATGATCATTGGGCTCAATAGCAAATACCTTCTTTGACAGTTTAATTTTTCTGCCGGTATCTTCTCCACTATATTTTATTACAGATAATTCCATTTTGTTATTTCTCTATAATTACCGTTGAGTTATTTGCCCCGGGGATGGAGCCACTTAGCACGACAAGGTGTTGCTCAGGAATTATTTTCATCACCTGCAGATTCAACAATTTCACCCTGTTACCTCCGGTTCTTCCAGCCATTCTCATTCCTTTAAAAACCCTGGCCGGATAGGAGGCGCCGCCAATAGAACCCGGTGCTCTAAGTCGGTTGTGTTGTCCGTGAGTAGCATCGCCTACTCCTCTAAAATTGTATCGCTTTACTACTCCCTGAAATCCTTTACCCTTCGAGGTTCCAACAACATCTACAAAATCTCCTTCTTTAAAGATCTCCTCTACTTTAATTTCCTGTCCCAGCGCTACCTCTCCTTCGAACTCTCCGCGAAAATCCCTGAATTCAGCCAACACCTTTTTCGGCGAGGTATTAGCTTTCTTAAAATGTCCCTTCAACGCTTTAACGGTTCTTTTTTCCTTTCTTTCTCCAAAGCCCAATTGCACTGCCTTATAACCGTCTTTTTCTTCGTCTTTCACTTGCGTGACCACGCAAGGACCAGCTTCCACTACTGTGCATGCGACATTTTGTCCATCGGCACTGAAAACGCTAGTCATTCCAATCTTTTTTCCAATTATTCCAGACATTACTTTAATGTAATTTGAATTATTTTTCTTGTAATAAAATTCAAAAATTTGCAGCCTTTCCGCAAAGGACTGCAAAGATAGCAAATTATTATCAGTGACCAAATAAGATGTCACTAATTTTTAGGTGTTCCGCGGCACAAAAAAAGAACCAATAAAACTGTCATTATTGGTTCCTTTTATATTCTAATTTTATGTACTACACTTTAATCTCAACGTCTACCCCACTAGGTAGCTCAAGCTTCATCAGGGCATCAACGGTTTTAGTGCTATTAGAATAGATATCCACTAATCTTTTGTAAGTGCAAAGTTGAAATTGCTCTCTGGATTTCTTGTTCACGTGAGGTGACCTCAGCACTGTAAACTTTTCCTTCACTGTGGGTAATGGAATTGGACCACTAACCACAGCACCCGTTGTTTTAACTGCTCTGACAATCTTTTCGGATGATTTGTCAACCAAATTATGATCGTAAGATTTAAGCTTTATTCTAATTTTCTGATTCATAACTATATTACTTTACAGCCTCCCCTTTGACATTGGCGATAATTGCTTCTCCCAGGTGATTGGGTATAGGATCATAGTGGGAAAAAGTCAAGGATGCGGTTGCCCGTCCGGAGCTGATGGTTCGCAAATCGGTTACGTATCCAAATAACTCAGACAGAGGAACATCGGCTTTGATTACCTGCGCTCCACCTTTAGTGTCCATCCCTTTCATGATACCTCTTCTTTTATTGAGGTCACCTGTAACAGGTCCGGTATACTCATCCGGGGTTACTACCTCAACAGCCATGATCGGTTCCAACAGTTTCGGGGAAGCTTTCTTTGCCGCCTCTTTAAAGGCAAGTCTGGCTGCCAACTCGAATGAAAGTGAATCTGAGTCAACATCATGGAAAGATCCGTCAAACAACCTTACCTTCATAGCATCCACAGGATAACCAGCCATAGGACCATTTCTCATGGCTTCTTTGAATCCTTTTTCTACAGCGGGAATAAATTCTTTTGGAATTTTACCACCGACAATAGCATTTTGAAAATCCAAGCCTGTCTTAGCCTCACCATTTTCACCCAATTCTCCGGGGCCAATTTCAAATACAATGTCAGCAAATTTACCTCTACCACCGGTTTGTTTTTTGTAAACTTCGCGATGTTCAACTGAAGTAGTAATTGCCTCTTTGTATGCCACCTGAGGTGCACCCTGATTGATTTCGACTTTAAACTCTCTCTTCAACCTGTCAATAATAATTTCCAGGTGCAATTCACCCATTCCTCTTAAGACGGTTTGACCAGTCTCCTGATTTGTTTCTACCCTTAAGGTAGGATCTTCCTCAACCAGCTTAGAAATAGCAACACCCAATTTATCGACATCGGCCTGAGCCTTTGGCTCAATGGCATAACCGATAACAGGCTCCGGGAAAGACATTGACTCAAGAACAATTTTGCTCTTTTCGTTTACCAATGTATCACCAGTCTTTATATCCTTAAAGCCAACGCCGGCACAGATGTCACCGGCTTCCACTTTATTGATTGGATTCTGTTTGTTGGAATGCATTTGCATCAATCGTGAAATTCGCTCCCTTTTACCGGTTCTCATATTATAAATATAAGATCCTGCATCAAGACTGCCTGAATAAACACGCATAAACGCCAATCTTCCTACGAAGGGATCGGTAGCAATCTTAAAGGCCAGGGCGGAAAAAGGCTCACTGACCTCAGGACGTCTTTCTTCTTCGTTATCGTTATCAGGATTAATCCCGGTTACCGGCGGAAGATCCAGCGGCGAAGGCAGATAAGCACACACTGCATCTAACAGTGCCTGCACACCTTTATTTTTAAAAGCTGATCCACATAAAACCGGAGAAAAAGACATATCAATAACTGCCATTCTGATGGCATTCATCATTTCTTCTTCTGTAATTGAATCGGCATCTTCGAAAAACTTTTCTAAAAGTGCATCATCATATTCCGCCACACTCTCTACCAACTTCTGCCTCCATTCCTCTACGGTATCTTTCAGGTCATCTGGGATATCTACCACTTTGTAGGTCATTCCCTTGTCCTCTTCATTCCAGATAATCGCCTGGTTGCTGATCAGATCAACCACTCCTTCAAAATTGTCTTCGGCTCCGATCGGAATCTGCAGGGGTACCGGATTGGCTCCCAGCTTTTCCTTAATCTCATTAACGACGTTAAAGAAATCAGCCCCGGCCCGGTCCATTTTGTTGACAAAGCAGATCCTGGGTACCTTGTACTTATCAGCTTGTCTCCAAACTGTTTCAGATTGAGGTTCAACACCTGAAACCGCACAAAATAATGCTACGGCTCCATCCAGTACTCTCAATGACCTTTCAACTTCCACTGTAAAATCAACGTGACCTGGCGTGTCTATGATGTTGACCTTAAATTCGGAAGTGTCATCGGTTTTTTGTCCCTGAGAGGTGGGGTAATTCCAGAAAGTAGTAGTTGCAGCAGAAGTAATCGTAATACCACGCTCCTGCTCCTGCTCCATCCAGTCCATCGTAGCGGCCCCATCGTGAACCTCACCAATTTTATGACTTAACCCTGTGTAATAAAGTATTCTTTCAGTGGTCGTCGTTTTTCCGGCATCAATGTGCGCCATGATGCCTATATTTCTTAAGTAAGTTAATTCGTTTTTAGCCATTTTTCAATTAGAATCTAAAATGTGAAAATGCCCTGTTAGCATCCGCCATTCTGTGGGTATCATCTTTTTTCTTTACCGATGCTCCTTCTCCCTTGGAGGCAGATATAATCTCGCCAGCAAGTCTTTCTACCATGGTTTTCTCGCCTCTTTTTCTGGCAAACTGAATCATCCATTTAATCCCCAAAGAGATTTTCCTATCCGGTCTCACTTCCATCGGCACCTGAAAGGTTGCGCCACCGACCCTTCTACTTTTTACCTCTACAGATGGGTTGATATTGTTCAAAGCCTTTTTCCAGGTTTCCAAACCATTCTCTTTGGTCTTCTCTTCTACTATTTGCACAGCATCATAAAAGATAGTGTAAGCCGTACTTTTCTTACCATCCTTCATTAAATAATTAACAAATTTAGTAACCAAAGTATCGTTGAACTTGGGGTCGGGAAGAATATATCTTTTCTTCGGTTTAGCTTTTCTCATTTTATCTGTACTATAATATTATTTTTTAGGCCTCTTAGCACCATACTTTGATCTTCTCTGCAGTCTTCCATTAACACCTGCAGTATCGAGGGCGCCTCGAATGATATGGTATCTTACTCCAGGTAAGTCTTTTACTCTACCTCCTCTGATTAAGACAATAGAGTGTTCCTGAAGGTTATGCCCCTCTCCCGGAATGTAGGCATTTACCTCTTTTCCGTTTGTTAATCTTACCCTTGCCACTTTTCTCATGGCAGAGTTAGGTTTTTTAGGCGTAGTAGTGTATACCCTGGTACAAACCCCTCTTCTTTGAGGGCAAGAATCCAACGCAGGGGATTTTGATTTTGATGTCAAAGATTTCCTGCCTTTCCTTACTAATTGCGCTATAGTCGGCATTTATTTTAATTTTATTTACTGTGCTCCTTCAATTTTTTGGACTGCAAAGGTAATAAAACCAAAAAATTAAGCAAATGATATTTGGTTTTATTTTCGCTTGCATCTAAACTAAAAGGTTTAAACCTTTCGATTTAAACCTTTCAATAAAATGATAATCCTTGCTACTCACTAAGCTTCCCCAATGGTACCACCAAAGTTAATGGGAAACTTAGGCGTTTCTTCGGTCTTCTTAATGGGGCCGAAAGTGTCTTCAAATTTTTTGATATTATCCTGAAGTGCCAATAATAACCGTTTGGCATGTTCAGGGGTAATAACAACTCTTGACTTCACCTTTGCCTTGGGTACACCCGGCATAAGCCTGATAAAATCGATAACAAATTCGCTATTGGAATGTGCTATCATCGCCAGGTTTGCATATACACCTTCAGCAATATCTTCTGAAAGTTCAATGTTAATCTGATTTCCTTTATTGGCTTCTTTCGGCTTATTTTTTGCGTCTTCCATAATTTAATTAGTTACCTGCCTGTAACTCTTGTTTTTGATTGAATTCTTCCTTGGAAGACACTAAAGCTTCATATTCTTTCTTAGAACCAACAATGAAATTATTATATCTGCGTAAACCGGTACCGGCAGGAATCAGATGGCCGACAATTACATTCTCTTTCAAGCCTAACAACTTGTCGGTTTTTCCTCTGATCGCCGCTTCACTTAGTACTTTGGTAGTCTCCTGGAACGAGGCTGCTGAAATAAAGCTTTCAGTACCCAGAGAAGCCTGGGTAATACCTTGCAGCGTCGGTCTGGAGACTGCCGGTTCCGCATCTCTGACCTCTACTATTTTCAGGTCTTTTCTTCTCAGACTGGAATTCTCATCCCGTAGCCTTCTTGAAGTAATGATCTGACCGGGTTTCAAAACCTCCGAGTCGCCGCTTTCAACCACTACTTTTTTATCCAGCATCATATCATTTTCCTCGCGGAACAGGAATTTGTCTACTACCTGATTTGGCAAAAAGTTGGTATCCCCGGCATCAAGGATAATTACTTTTTGCATCATCTGGCGTACAATAACCTCGATGTGCTTATCATTAATTTTTACACCTTGCAGTCTGTATACTTCCTGAATTTCATTCACCAAATATTCCTGAACTGCTGTCGGTCCTTTGATGGACAATATATCAGCGGGAGTAATAGCACCGTCGGAAAGGGCATATCCCGCTTTTACAAAGTCATTATCCTGTACCAGAATGTGTTTTGACAATGGCACCAGATAACGTTTTCTCACGCCATCTTTTGATTCGATGAATATCTCCCTGTTACCTCTTTTAATTCCTCCGTAGCTTACCACCCCATCAATTTCACTTACCACTGCCGGATTCGAAGGATTACGGGCTTCAAACAACTCCGTTACTCTTGGAAGACCTCCGGTAATATCTCTCGATTTACCCATTGTACGAGGGATCTTAACCATTGGCTGTCCTGCCTTAATTTTATCTCCCTCGTTTACGGCAAGGTGGGCTCCCACCGGAATGTTGTAACTCTTTTCATCGGTTTTGGAAGTAACTTTGATCGCGGGGTTTTTGGTTTTATCTTTTGAGTCAGTGATCACCTTTTCACGGTGACCGGTCTGTTCATCTGATTCCTCCCGATAAGTAATTCCTTCGATGATCGATTCATAACCGATTTCCCCATCAAATTCAGAAAGAATAACAGCATTGTAAGGATCCCAGAAACAAAGCTCCTGTCCTTTTTCCACTTTTTCGTTTTCTTTCACTTTCAGGAAGGCACCATAGGGAACGTGATTACTGATCAATATTTTTTTCGACTTCGGATCAATAATCTGGATTTCACCTGACCTACCCATAACCACTTCCATTTTCTCTCCCTCGGCGCCTATTGTGGACACAGATCGCAACTCATCGAATTTAACCACTCCGGCAAATTTCGACTTGATCGTGGCTTCAACAGCAATGTTAGAGGCTGTACCGCCGACGTGGAAAGTTCTAAGTGTAAGCTGGGTACCAGGTTCACCGATTGACTGGGCGGCAATTACGCCAACGGCCTCACCCATTTGCGCCATATATCCTGTTGCCAGGTTTCGCCCGTAACACTTGGCACAAACACCCTGTTTGGTTTCACAGGTTAGAACCGATCTTATCTCCACCTCTTCGATACTGGTAGCCTCGATCCTACGGGCAATATCTTCAGTGATTTCCGTCCCGTTAGCTACGAGTAATTCTTCGGAAAGCGGATCGTAAATATCATGTACGGATACCCGGCCAAGAATTCTTTCTGACAGTGGCTCAACTATGTCCTCGTTATCTTTCAGGGCTGAAACGACCAGACCTCTCAGAGTACCACAATCCGCCTCGTTTACAACGTTATCCTGCGCAACATCCACCAATCTCCTGGTGAGGTATCCCGCATCCGCTGTTTTCAAAGCCGTATCTGCCAATCCTTTTCTGGCACCGTGTGTAGATATAAAGTACTCTATAACATCAAGACCTTCCTTGAAGTTGGAAAGGATCGGGTTTTCGATAATAGCGCCCACCGAACCGGTAAGGTTTTTCTGCGGCTTGGCCATAAGACCCCGCATACCACCCAGCTGACGGATTTGCTCTCTGGAACCCCTGGCTCCTGAGTGCATCATCATATAGATAGAGTTGAAACCCTGATCATCTTCCTCCAATTGCTTCATCAGCGTATTGGTCAATTGAGAGTTAATCCTGGTCCAGATATCAATTACCTGGTTATATCTTTCATTATCTGTAATCAGTCCCATCAGGTAGTTGTTCCATACCGCATCCACTTCTTCCTTGGCCTGTTCTACCAGTTGATCTTTAGCCTCCGGTACAGAAACATCATTTAATCCCATTGACAATCCTCCTTTGTAGGCGGACTGGAAACCCAGTTCCTTGATGTCATCCAGGAATCTGGCTGTTCTGGAGTTGCCTGCAATTTTATACACCAAAGAAATAATTTGCTGTAGTTTTTTCTTGGTCAGCAACTCATCCACAAAACCTACCTCATCTGGAATGTATTGATTGAAAATTACCCTGCCGGCAACTGTTTCAATGATCTTACTTTCCAGTTCGTCATTCTCGTTTCTCACATTGGTCCTTACCTTGATAAAGGCATTTTTGGAAAGTTGTCCTTCATTGATAGCGACAATAACTTCTTCGGCGCTATAGAAGGTCATACCTTCTCCAAGTACCGGTTTTTGTTTGGTACCCTTTCTCCCCTTGGTAACATAGTATAATCCCAGTACCATGTCCTGAGAAGGTACGGTAATAGGAGCACCATTGGCCGGATTAAGGATGTTATGTGAGGAAAGCATCAAGGTAGACGCCTCCATAATGGCCTCATGGCCCAAAGGCACGTGCACCGCCATTTGGTCACCGTCAAAGTCGGCGTTAAATGCAGTACAAACCAGAGGGTGCAATTGAATCGCTTTTCCTTCAATCAGTTTTGGCTGAAAAGCCTGAATTCCCAATCTGTGCAGCGTTGGAGCCCTGTTGAGTAATACCGGATGACCCTTCAACACGTTTTCAAGAATATCCCAAACCACCGGATCCTTCCGGTCCACAATTTTCTTGGCGGACTTCACGGTTTTTACAATGCCTCTTTCGATAAGTTTTCTGATGATAAAAGGCTTAAACAGTTCAGCCGCCATATCCTTAGGCAGGCCACACTCATGCAATTTAAGTTCCGGACCCACAACGATTACCGAACGGCCGGAATAGTCAACCCTTTTACCCAGCAGGTTTTGTCTGAATCTACCTTGCTTTCCTTTAAGCATATCACTTAAAGATTTCAAAGCCCTGTTTCCATCAGACCTTACTGCATTCACTTTTCTTGAGTTGTCAAAAAGCGAATCTACCGCTTCCTGAAGCATCCTTTTTTCGTTACGCAGGATTACCTCAGGCGCTTTGATATCTATTAATCTTTTCAGGCGATTATTTCTGATAATCACCCTTCGGTACAAGTCATTTAAATCAGATGTAGCAAATCTACCTCCATCAAGTGGGACCAGCGGGCGCAATTCCGGTGGAATAACAGGCACCATTTTGATAACCATCCATTCCGGCCGGTTTTCAATCCGGCTTCTGGAGTCCCGGAAGGCTTCGACCACTTTCAGTCTTTTCAGTGCCTCGGCTTTTCGCTGCTGAGAGGTATCTGTTGCAGCCTGGTGCCGGAGACTATAAGAAAGATCGTCGAGGTCCAGTCGCGCCAATAGCATTTCCAGTGCCTCGGCTCCCATTTTGGCAATAAATTTATTTGGATCATCATCATCCAGCAACTGGTTTTCTCTGGGGAGTTTATCCAGAATATCCAGATATTCATCCTCTGTCAGAAAATCCATTTTGTTGATACCATCTTCTTCCTTTATACCCGGATGAATTACCACATACCTTTCATAATAGATAATCTGATCTAATTTTTTAGTAGGCAGCCCCAGCAAATAGCCGATTTTGTTAGGTAGCGATTTAAAATACCAGATATGGGCAACGGGCACCACTAGCTCGATATGCCCCATGCGCTCTCTCCGTACTTTTTTCTCGGTAACCTCAACCCCACATCGATCGCATATTATACCTTTATATCTAATTCTTTTGTATTTACCACAGTGGCATTCCCAGTCTTTTACAGGACCGAAAATACGCTCGCAAAACAGCCCTCCCATTTCCGGTTTGTAGGTCCGGTAGTTAATCGTTTCAGGCTGCGTAACTTCCCCATGAGAGCTCTCCAGGATAGATTCGGGAGAGGCTAGACTTATGGTGACTTTTGAAAAGTCGCTGGTAAATTTTTTATTTTTTCTAAACGCCATAATTATGTTTATGTCTTATAAGTAAAAGACCTTTAGGTCAATTTAGTTTAAAATTTAATCCATGGTGATTTCCAATGCAAGGCCTCGTAATTCATGAACCAAAACATTAAATGACTCAGGAATATTTGGTCGTGGCATGTTTTCACCTTTCACAATAGCCTCGTAGGCCTTGGCTCTACCCACAACGTCATCGGATTTTACTGTCAGGATCTCCTGCAACACATGAGAGGCACCAAAGGCTTCCAGTGCCCATACTTCCATTTCCCCAAATCGCTGTCCACCAAATTGAGCTTTACCACCCAATGGCTGTTGTGTAATCAGTGAGTATGGTCCAATTGACCTGGCATGCATTTTATCATCTACCAAGTGACCCAATTTAAGCATATAAATAACGCCAACGGTTACCGGTTGATCAAATTTGATTCCGGTCAGGCCGTCATAGAGTACCGTTCTGCCAAAAGATGGCAGGTTGGCTTGCTTCAACTCTTTGGCTACCTCTTCCATACTAGCCCCATCAAAAATAGGGGTGGCGTATTTTTTATTGAGTTTCAAGCCAGCCCATCCGAGTACAGTTTCATAGATCTGTCCAAGGTTCATCCTCGAAGGTACGCCCAGGGGATTCAAAACAATATCCACCGGGGTGCCATCTTCAAGGAAGGGCATATCTTCCTCTCTTACTATTCTGGCAACAACTCCCTTGTTACCATGACGTCCGGCCATTTTATCACCAACTTTCAGCTTACGTTTTTTGGCTACGTAAACTTTTGCTAATTGTACAATACCGGCAGGAAGCTCATCGCCAACTTCGAGGGTAAATCGCTCCCTTTTAAATTTACCTGATATTTCATTCCGCTTGTTATTGTAGTTCTTTACTACCTGAACAATCAGACTGTTAACTTTTTCATCCTCTGTCCAATCATCCAATATCAGGTCAGAAATGAAGTTAACCTCCTCGGGAACGTTATAATTACTTTCATCCCTGTAAATATTTTTTTCAGGGAAAAGGTTGGTTTCAATATTAGCGGCCGAAAACTTCACGCCCTTACTCATGATTTCATCACCAAACTTGTGCTTAACGCCCTGGCATACGGTACTATCCAATAAGCCTACCAGTTTGTCAATCATTTTTGACCTTAAAGCCAATAGATCGTTGCTGTATTTATTCTTAAGAAGTTCAACCTCTTTTTTTGCCTTGGCCCTTAAGTCTTTGTCTTTCTTAGGCCTTGAAAAAAGCTTGGTATCTATAACCACTCCCTTTAGCGAGGGTGGCGCTTTCAGCGATGCATCCTTTACATCCCCGGCTTTATCTCCAAAAATTGCTCTCAGCAGTTTTTCTTCCGGTGTCGGATCGGTTTCTCCCTTGGGTGTTATTTTTCCAATCAGGATATCTCCTTCCTTTACTTCGGCACCAGTACGTATGATACCATTTTCATCCAGGTTTTTAACTGATTCTTCACTAACATTTGGAATCTCCGAAGTCAATTCTTCTTCCCCTCTTTTGGTATCTCTTACCTCCAGTTCAAATTCATCGATATGAATGGACGTAAAAATATCATTTCTCACCACGCCTTCCGATATAACAATGGCGTCCTCAAAGTTGTAACCCTGCCATGGCATAAAAGCTACCTTGAGGTTTCTTCCAAGTGCCAGCTCGCCATCCTTTGTCGCATAGCCTTCGCATAACGGCTGTCCCTTCACCACTTTTTGGCCTTTAAAAACAATGGGCCTCAAGTTTACACAGGTGTCCTGGTTAGTTCTTCTGAATTTTACCAGTTCATACGTCTTAAGCTCGTCGTCAAAACTGGTAATTACGTGATCTTCAGACAGGTCGTAGCGCAGCACTATCTTCTTGGCATCTACTGCTTCGACCACACCATCTTCTTCGGCTACGATAATAGATCTGGAGTCCAATGCGACCCTTTTTTCCAAGCCTGTTCCAACAATCGGCGCCTCAGGCCTTAATAAGGGTACTGCCTGCCGCTGCATGTTGGATCCCATCAAAGCCCTGTTAGCATCGTCGTGCTCCAAGAACGGGATCAGGGAGGCTGCCACGGATACAATCTGATTAGGCGCCACATCCATATAGCTGATTTCTTTTGGCTCAACTACTGGAAAATCTCCCTCAAACCTGGCTTTTACCCGGTCATTAACAAAGTTTCCTTTGTCGTCAAGCGGGGCATTGGCCTGGGCGATATTGTGTGTATCTTCTTCCTCGGCAGTGAGGTATATCACATTTCCAGTCATATCGACCTTACCTGTATTAACCTTTCGGTAGGGGGTCTCTATAAAACCCATATTGTTAACATTGGCGTGAACGCTCAATGATGAAATCAATCCGATGTTAGGTCCTTCCGGCGTTTCTATAGTACATAACCTACCATAGTGGGTATAATGCACATCCCGCACCTCAAAACCTGCTCTCTCTCTCGATAATCCACCGGGGCCTAACGCCGACATTCTTCTCTTGTGGGTAATTTCGGCCAGAGGATTGGTCTGATCCATAAATTGGGAAAGCTGGTTTGTCCCAAAAAAGGAGTTGATGACAGAGGAAAGTGTTCTGGCATTGATCAGATCAATGGGTTTGAAATCTTCGTTATCTCTAACATTCATTCTTTCCTTGATAGTCCGTGCCATCCTGGCTAATCCCACACCAAACTGACCATAAAGTTGCTCCCCTACGGTTCTGACCCTTCTGTTACTCAAGTGGTCAATATCATCTACAACCGCCTTTGAATTAATAAGCCCGATCAAATATTTAACAATAGAAATAATATCTTCCGTAGTTAAAACCCTTGTATCGGAGTCAATCTCAAGGCCAAGTTTTTTATTGATTCTATATCTGCCAACTTCACCCAGATCATATCGCTTATCGCTAAAGAAAAGACTTTGTATAATATCTCTCGCGGTTTGCTCATCGGGTGCCTCCGTGTTTCTCAACTGACGATAAATCTGCTCTACCGCTTCCTTTTCGGAATTCGAGTTATCTTTTTGCAACGTATTGTAGATAATGGCATAATCTGCAATATTCACATCTTCTCTATGGAGAATCACCGATTTACTTCCCGAATCAATAATTAGTTCTATATCATCTTCTGAGATTACTGAATCTCTTTCCAGCAGTACCTCATTTCTATCAATAGAAACTACCTCTCCCGTGTCTTCATCCACAAAATCCTCTGTCCAGGTTCTCAAAACCCTGGCGGCCAGCTTTCTGCCAATTACCTTTTTAATAGATTTTTCATTGGCAGGGATTTCTTCCGACAGGCCAAACAGATCCAGAATATCTTTATCTGATCCAAAGCCGATAGCCCTTAAAAGCGTCGTTACCGGAAATTTCTTTTTCCTATCAATGTAGGAATACATTACGTTGTTTACATCAGTGGCAAACTCGATCCAGGAACCTTTAAAAGGAATAATTCTGGCGGAATACAATTTAGTGCCATTGGTATGTTTACTTTGGGCAAAAAATACTCCCGGAGACCTGTGTAACTGAGAAACGATTACCCGTTCCGCACCATTTATGATAAAAGAACCTTTGTCGGTCATATAGGGAATATTACCTAAAAAGACTTCTTGTTCTATCGTTTCGAAATCTTCATTGTCCTCATCATTACAAGACAACCTGAGTTTCGCCTTTAACGGTACGGAATAAGTCAACCCTCGGTCAATGCATTCATCTACTGAGTATTTTGGCGGGTCAACCAAATAATCCACAAATTCAAGAATGAAATTTTCTCTTGAATCGGAGATAGGGAAATTCTCTGAAAATACCTTAAAAAGACCTTCCTGCGTTCTTTTTTGGGCAGGTGTGTCCAATTGGAAAAAATCAACAAACGATCTCAATTGAACATCAAGAAAATCCGGATAATCCCTGACCGTTTTGATTCTTGCGAAGTTGATTCTTTCGGTTTGATTAATCTTAGCCAAAGTTTATGAGATTTAAGATTACAATATGTTTTAACTTAAGTAGTAAGTAGGAGTGTTACCTTTTCTGGTGCTGATCCCAAAATGGTTATAACTTCGTACAAACAGGAAAAGACCCCAACGCACATCGGGGCCTAAATATCTATTAGCCATTTAGAGACATCAAATGGCTCAAAGTTTACTTCAATTCTACCTCAGCGCCAGCTTCTTCTAATTGCTTTTTAAGGGCCTCGGCCTCATCTTTTGCTACACCTTCCTTGATAGCTTTAGGGGCTGAGTCAACGATTTCCTTGGCCTCTTTCAGACCTAATCCTGTCAACTCTTTAACCAGTTTTACTACGGCCAATTTAGCGCCTCCTGCTGCATTAAGTACCACGTCGAACTCTGATTTTTCTTCAGCTCCGCCGCCACTGCCATCACCACCGGATGGTGCTGCTACTGCTACTGCTGCTGCAGCCGGTTCAATACCGTGTGTTTCTTTTAGGTACTCAGCCAATTCATTGACCTCTTTTACTGTTAGCTCAACAAGTTGATCTCCTAGTGCTTTAACGTCTGCCATTTTTATAATTATTTAAAGTAGTTCAAAATTTTTGTTCAAATTAATTCTCTTTTTCAGATATTGCTTTTACCAATCCTGACAAAGTATTTCCACCACTTTGCAGTGCAGAAATAACATTTTTTGCTGGAGATTGTAACAGTGAAATCACCTCCCCAATAAGCTCTGTTTTGGATTTAAGATCACTGAGGGTATTTAAGGATTCCTCGCCGATAAAAATATCTGTATTTATGGAAGCAGCCTTTAATGCGGGTTTTTCCCCACCTTGTTTCTTACGAAATTCTTTGATAACCTTAGCTGGCAAATTCGCGACCTCTTCGGAAAAGATAACTCCGGAAAATCCTTTTAAAGCATCATCCAACGAAGAGAAATCAGCTTCCATGTTTTCCAGGGCCTTTTTTATCATGGTATTTTTATACACACGATACTCTACCCCTTTCTCAAAACATAGTCTTCTAAAATCATTTACCTGAGCAACGGTAAAGCCGGAGGCATCAGTTAAATAAAAATTACTGTTAGCTTTAAACTTTTCGGTTAATTCAGCTACAACGTTTATTTTTTCTTCCTTCGTCATGATTATATACCCGCTATAGTGTTTGTATCAATTTTTACGCCCGGGCTCATGGTACTAGAGATATTAATGCTCTTAAAATAAGTGCCCTTTGCTGAGGCCGGTTTTAGTTTTGAAATAGTTTGGATTACTTCCGTGGCATTATCCACAATTTTTTGTGCGTCAAAGGAAGCTTTTCCTATACTGGCATGAATAATTCCAAATTTATCCACTTTAAAATCAATCTTACCTGACTTTACCTCTTTAACAGCTTTGCCTACTTCCAAAGTAACTGTTCCGGATTTAGGATTAGGCATCAAACCTCTTGGTCCCAATACCCTGCCCAACTTACCGACCTTGGCCATTACTGTCGGCATGGTGATGATCACATCAACTTCTGTCCAACCTCCTTCTATTTTTTGCACGTAGTCATCCAATCCAACATAATCTGCTCCTGCATCTTTGGCCTCTTGTTCCTTGTCCGGTGAGCATAAAACCAATACCCTGGTTTCTTTTCCCGTTCCATGGGGCAGTGCCACTACGCCTCTGACCATTTGATCCGCTTTTCTTGGGTCAACACCCAAGCGTACGTCGAGATCAACTGAAGCATCAAACTTTGTAAAAGTGATGTCCTTTACCAATTTGGAAGCCTCGTCCAGGGAATATTCTTTTGTAGCATCATATTTAGCTGCTACCTCTTTTTGCTTTTTTGTTAACTTAGCCATCTTCAATGATTTTAATTATCCCAGGGTGCCGGGCCAGATACTTTAATGCCCATACTTCTTGCTGTTCCCGCCACCATTTTCATGGCTGATTCTACTTTAAAGGCATTTAAGTCAACCATTTTAGTCTCAGCAATTTTTCTAACCTGATCCCAGGTAACAGATCCCGCCTTAATTCTATTAGACTCGGCCGACCCTTTTTTAAGCTTGGCGGCTTCCAGCAATAAAACAGGAGCAGGGGGTGTTTTAACGACAAAGTCAAAGGATTTATCCTTATAAATTGTAACCAGTACCGGCAATAACTGTCCTTGCTTGTCCTGTGTTCTTGCATTGAACTGCTTACAAAACTCCATAATATTGAGTCCTTTACTACCGAGAGCCGGACCCACTGGAGGCGAAGGGTTTGCCACACCACCTCTGATTTGTAATTTCAGATAACCGTCTATTTCTTTAGCCATTTTGCTATTCTTGTTTTTCTACCTGCATATAATTCAATTCCACCGGCGTATTTCTACCAAAGATCTTAACCATCACATTAAGCTTCTTCCGCTCTTCAAAAACTTCCTCCACTGTTCCGGTAAATCCACTAAACGGACCATCCATAACCTTTACGGATTCTCCTACTATATATGGTGTATCGAGTTTTTCGTCAAATTCTTCTACCTCATCTACCTTGCCCAGTATGCGGTTAATTTCTGATTGTCGCAAAGGCACAGGTACCTTGGAAGCACCACCGGCGGCATTCGATCCGAGAAAACCGATGATGCCGGGAATACTGGTAATAATATGAGAAGCCTCTCCGTGAGACAAATCCGCAGAGATGATCATGTAACCTGGAAAAAAGTTTCTCTCTCTCACCCGCTTCTTACCATTTCTCATCTCATACACCTTTTCTGAAGGTATTAATATTTGAGGGACATAGTCTTCCAGTTTCTGCCTGGCAATCTCAGATTCAAGATAAGTTTTGGCCTTTTTTTCCTGACCACTTACCACTCTTACAACATACCAGTTTAGCTCACTCATTCTCGATAGTATCTATATAATTAAAATGATTGATAAAACCACTCCAACACGTTCTGGAACACATAATCCATTGCCGCTATCACCAGTGCAAATATTACCGATGCCACCAGCACCAAAATCGAGCTATTTTGCAATTCCCCGAATTTTGGCCATGAAACTTTCGTGGTCATTTCCACATAAGAATCTTTCACAAATGATACTAGTTTCGACATTGGTTTTACTACGATTTTAAAAATTGCACGGGTGGTAGGACTCGAACCCACAACCAACGGTTTTGGAGACCGCTACTCTACCAATTGAGCTACACCCGTATACCCATCACAAAATGGGTGTGCAAAGGTATTACATTTTATGGTACAACACAAACGCGTTTCGGATTTTTTTTTCAGAAACGCGTGTGGTTTTTTTATGTAACTCAATAGTGTTATTCTACTATTTCGGTAACCTGACCGGAACCTACTGTTCTACCGCCTTCTCTAATGGCAAATCTCAGGCCTTTTTCCATCGCAATTTTGTTGATTAACTCAACCTCGATAGATACGTTATCGCCAGGCATTACCATCTCAACATTCTGAGGCAACATGATTTCTCCGGTAACATCGGTTGTTCTGAAATAGAACTGGGGTCTGTACTTGTTGAAAAAAGGAGTATGTCTTCCACCTTCTTCTTTTGACAATACATAAACCTCCGCTTTAAATTTCTTATGAGGAGTTACGGAACCTGGTTTACAGATAACCATTCCCCTTTTGATTTCGGTTTTTTCAATACCTCTTAATAATAATCCGACATTGTCACCTGCTTCTCCGCGGTCCAAGATTTTTCTAAACATCTCTACACCGGTAACTGTGGATTTAAGGTTTTCAGCACCCATACCAAGGATATCGACAGGATCTCCTGAGTTAATTACTCCTCTTTCGATCCTTCCGGTGGCTACTGTACCCCGACCTGTGATAGAGAAGACATCTTCAACAGGCATCAGGAAGTCAAGATCCACCAATCTTTCCGGAAGGGGAATATAGCTATCAACAGCCGCCATCAATTCTTCCACTTTTTCTACCCACTGTCCTTCACCGTTTAGCGCACCAAGAGCAGATCCTTGAATAACAGGGATGTCATCACCAGGGAAATCATAAGCAGAAAGTAATTCTCTGATTTCCATTTCTACCAGCTCCAATAATTCAGGATCGTCGACCAAGTCCACTTTATTCATAAATACCACCAAGGCAGGTACACCTACCTGACGAGACAATAATATATGTTCTCTTGTTTGAGGCATTGGTCCGTCGGTTGCAGCCACAACGATAATTGCTCCGTCCATCTGCGCTGCTCCAGTTACCATGTTTTTCACATAGTCAGCGTGACCGGGGCAGTCAACGTGAGCATAGTGCCGGTTGGCTGTTTCATATTCAACGTGTGAAGTATTAATAGTTATACCTCTTTCTTTTTCTTCGGGTGCATTGTCAATTGAAGAGAAATCTCTTGCTTGTGCCAGACCTTTTTCTGACAACACCTTCGAAATAGCGGCGGTCAACGTTGTTTTACCGTGGTCAACGTGACCAATTGTACCAATATTAACGTGTGGTTTCGAACGATCAAAGGTTTCTTTAGCCATGTTTGAAAATCCTAAAGTTTAGTTAAAATTTTAATTCTTATTCTAAAATAACAGTGTCTCCACTTAATAATTTGCAATCCGCTGGCGGATCATACGAATGAGCGTACAATACCTCATCATTTACCGCTGTGGATTGTACTGCTCCTCAATTTTTCCGGATGTTGCAACCTCACGATTGAAACAACCTGCTGTTGAGCCAATGACGGGATTTGAACCCGTGACCTCTTCCTTACCAAGGAAGCACTCTACCCCTGAGCTACATCGGCCGAAATAGTCCAGGACCAAAAATGGATCCAATTAGTTCAAGTGATGGTTCCCAGACTTTACTAACGTCACCAAAGGCCATTTACATTAGCAGAGCGGGAGACGAGGTTCGAACCCGCGACCTACAGCTTGGAAGGCTGTCGCTCTACCAACTGAGCTACTCCCGCTTATTCATTTCATCAAGTAAAATATTGATTTGTACCAAGGGTCAGCCACCCAAAAGACGTGGGGGGAGCAGGATTCGAACCTGCGAAGTCATAAGACAACGGATTTACAGTCCGTCCCAGTTGGCCGCTTTGGTATCCCCCCTACAATATTTCAAGAACTTTCCCTTATAAAAGCATGATTTTACAACCCTCTTAGATTTGGGAAGTGCAAAATTATATGCTTTTTTATTTTATTCAAACTTTTGCCCTAAAAAGATACAATATTTTTTAGCTGGCTGTTTTTGACATAATTTTTTGTAAAAATCCATGCCAAGTCAAAGTGCTAAAGCAGCATCTTCCACATATGCCGGAGGCCATTTTTGTTCAGGTATCCATTCATTAAAAGCAATAGCATTTTACTTCAATTTTTGCCTTCTATTTGTTGATAGAAATTTAACAGTTCCTCACTTTTTTCAACCGCCTTGATCTCTTCCCTGACGGCCTTTAAAGAATCGCCTTCAGGCAGTAGATTGAGTGATTGAAAAGCCGCCAGCCTGATGTACTCATTTTCATTATTTTTCGCTACGTCGGCCAGAGCGGGAATAGCTGCCGCGGTTACCGATTCAGGAGCCTCACTGATGTATAGACCATAATATTGTATCAGGTAAAACAGGTCTTCCGTTTTCGCTTCATTCAGGCGGTCCAGAAACCACTGGTTGTGTTCATACTGTTTATCGGTTACATAATAGTCAGCCAGCGCCAACACAATATGTGTATTTAAGGAATCCTTGTAGTCATTAAGGATTCTGGATTTGTTTGGATCATTAGATAGTGAAAACCCAAGTATGGCAGCTCCTTTAACCGTATAGGAAGGATCTTTCAAGGCCTTTTGAACGATCAATTTATGTTTGTCGGCGTCTATGGAAACCATGGATGCAATGGCGCTGGCCCGGACCTGGGGCTTTTCATCATTTTGAGCCAGGTTAATCAGGCCTTCCTCAACATCCTTTAAATGTTCTCCCTCATATTCATTAAAAAAATCGGCAGCCAACTCACGCAATCCCCAAAAAGGATCGTTTAAGGCACTAAGAAATACTTCGCTTAAAAGGTGATGATTATCGGGATTATCAAACGCTACCTCCCCCAGCTTTTCCAGCGCGTTGTATCTTGCCAGTAACTTTCCTCCATGATAATATTGAAATATCAACTCGTCTATTGACTTCTCATGCCGGACCTCTGCCAGTAATTGTTGCTCGGTATCAAATAAAACGAGTTGCACTGTATCTTCGATTTCAAATTCAAACTTTTCATAGTTGGCGTTTATTTCAACAGGATATTCCCAGTTTTTCTCTTCGTTTACCCAGATTCCCAGGGTGACTGGTAAATTAAAGACCGGTGTTTTTCCCAAATCCTGCGTTTGCCTGACCTCAATCGTAAGCAGGCCATCTTGCTGACTATGGCTGATTTCCAATTTTGGATGTCCCGCGGCTAAAAACCACTGGTTAAAAAACCAATTTAAATCTTCTCCCGATACCTCTTCAAAGGCCTTCCTGAGGTCATGGACCTCTGCGGTACCGAACTCGTTGGCCTTTAAATACAATTCAAGCGCTTTAAAAAAGGCTTTTCCCCCAACGTATTCTCTTAGCATGTGTAAGACTAAGCCTCCTTTATCATACGAATGGTTATCAAACATGTCTTCTTTATCCTCATAGGTAAATCGGATCAGGTCGACCTGCTTTTCTTTCGCTTCTTCGAAATAAGATTGTCGGGATTTCCACTGATGATAGTCAGCTTCCTCTTCTCCATATTTATATTCATACCATAAATATTCCCCATAAGTAGCAAAGGCTTCATTAAGGGCCAAATTTGACCACGACTCGCAAGTGACCAGATTTCCAAACCAATGATGGAAAAGCTCATGAGCAATAATATCATCCCACTGGAAATCCAACAGCTCTTTATCCGTTACCAGCAGGTCTTCCATAAAAACCGAGGCGGTCGTATTCTCCATGGCCCCCGACACAAAATCCCGTACGATTATCTGTGAATACTTGGGCCAGGGATAGGGGTAATTAAGCAACTGGCTAAAATAAGTCAACATTTCCGGTGTGTTACCAAATATGTCATCGGCATAATCCGAGTAATTATCTTCCAGGTAGTAATTTACCTCGATTTCTTCTCCTCCGGGAACTTCCCAGCTGTCTTCAACTTTTGTAAATTCGCCAACGGCCATCATGGCAAGGTAAGGAGCATGAGGCTGGTCAAGTTTCCAGTAATCAGTCCTGGTTTCATCATCGTTCATCAACGAGTATACAAGGTTACCGTTAGACAATGTTGTATATTTATTATCAACCGTTATAAACAACTCCTGGGTAGTTTTTTCATTGGGGGAATCAATGGTAGGAAACCAGGCCGAATTAGCTTCCGTTTCTCCCTGTGTCCAAATTTGCTGTGGTTTTTCTTTTTCGTTTGCCAGCGGATTGATAAAGTACAATCCCTGACTTGACTCAATGGCTGCTGATCCTTGTTGCGGCAACGTTGTTGGCTTCGCCACATAGTCGATCTCAATAAAAAAATGCTCTTCCGACGTATATTCGCGGTCAAGGTCAATGGTCATTTGCCACCCGTCATATTCATAATTCAGCGCGCTCTTATTTGCTCCTTCAACCAGTGATACCGACCTTATATCGAATCCCTTGGCGTCAAGTATTAATTCATCTTGCTTGTAGAAATAAGGTTTCAATTGAAGCGTGGCCAAACCCATTAGTTGCTGGTTGGCCCAATCAAATTTTACCTCAAGTTTGGTATGGATCAAATCATGCAACCGTTCATTTGAGCCCCGATAAGTAACCAAATCATTATGGATTATTTCTGTGACGCTATCTGTTTCTACAAGCGTTTTGGTTTGCACGGAATCGATAGTGGTGTTTGATTTCGCATCGTTGACTGCCGTATTTTCCATCACCTTACAAGCGCCTGACCCGGCAATGACGAGGAGTACTAAGAAAATATTCTTGTTCATCAATATAAATTATAGTTCAAGATTATCTTTCAACCATATGCGACGAGCATTAAACTGGCAAATCATATTAAAGTTTAAAATAATTTGTCACAATTTAAACTATATTTATGGTTTTAAATAAACTATATGTATCAGGTTAATATTATAAATAATTCCGATTCAAACAAAACCAATACTACCTATACCGTTAATTCCAGTGACAATGTAATATTGATCGATGACCAGCCTTTTGAATGGGATCTGGTGGAAATTAAGAAAAACTATTTCCACATCATCAAGGATAACAAATCACATATTGCTGAGATTATCCATACGAACAGAGAGGAAAAGCAAGTTACTCTTAAAATCGACGGGCACAAATTTAATCTAAAATTAAAAGATAAGTTTGATTTATTGTTGGAGAAATTAGGCATGGATCAAAATAGTGCCAATCAGTTGCTGGAAATTAAAGCCCCCATGCCAGGGTTGATATTGAACATTCACATTGAGGAAGGGCAGGAAGTAAAAAGAGATGAACCCATCATGATTCTTGAGGCGATGAAGATGGAAAATATCATAAAATCACCGGGCGAAGGGATAGTTAAAAAGATTAATGTTGGCATAGGTGATAGCGTTGACAAGAACAGTATTCTCGTACAGTTTTAAGGTTTTGAAACTGCACATTTGGTAATTATCTGACCTCATTGAATATTACCAACAATGGTTATAATTTATTTTAATATTATCTTAAAGCAATTATATTTGCCCGGATAGAAAAATTAAAAATGTACAAACGCATACTATTAAAACTTAGTGGAGAAGCATTGATGGGCAACCAGCAATTCGGCATTGATCCAAAAAGACTGGAACAATATACCAACGAAATCAAAGCCACCAAAAATCTGGGCATTGAAATAGCCATTGTTGTTGGCGGCGGGAACATCTTTAGAGGTGTACAGGCCGAAGAATCGGGAATAGACCGGGTACAAGGTGACTATATGGGAATGTTGGCCACGGTTGTTAATGGCATGGCGCTACAAAGTGCCCTGGAAAAAGCGGGATTGTTTACACGACTTATGTCCGGTATAAATATGGAGCAGGTATGTGAGCCTTTCATCAAAAGAAGAGCGGTAAGGCATTTGGAAAAAGGTCGTATCGTTATATTCGGGGCCGGAACAGGCAACCCATATTTCACCACAGACTCTGCGGCCAGTCTTCGGGCCATTGAGATAAATGCTGATGTGGTATTGAAAGGCACCAGGGTCGATGGTGTTTATTCAGCAGATCCCGAAAAAGACCCGCAAGCCACCAGGTACTCTTCTCTTACGTTTCAAGAGGCCTATGAAAAAGGGTTAAACATCATGGATATGACGGCCTTTACACTTTGTCAGGAAAACAAGCTGCCCATCATAGTTTTTGACATGAATAAAAATGGCAATTTATTGGATATAGCCCAGGGGAAACGGGCAGGAACTTTAATCAATTAAAATTTTACAATCATGGAAGAAGACATTCAATTTTATCTGGATCATGCAAAAGAGTTAATGGCAAAATCCATTGATCACACAAAGGTAGGTCTTCAGAAATTACGGGCCGGCAAGGCGATGCCGAACATGTTGGATGATCTTAAGGTAGAGTATTATGGTAACCCGACTCCTATCAGCCAGGTAGCCTCCATCAACACGCCGGACGCCAGGACTATTGTTGTAAAGCCATGGGAAAAAAGCATCATTTCTGAAATTGAAAGATCTATTATCAACAGTGATCTAGGTTTAAATCCCCAAAACGATGGAGAGTTAATCCGTATCAACATTCCACCGCTGACCGAAGACAGAAGAAAGATATTGGTGAAACATGCAAGAACCGAGGCCGAAAATGGCAAGATAAGTGTTCGAAACGCCAGAAAAGACGCTAACGATCATTTGAAAAAGCTACAGAAAGAAGGCGCTTCTGAAGATATGATCAAAAAGGCCGAAGGGGAAGTACAAAAATTAACAGACTCCTATACAGCTAAGATTGAGGAATTGCTAACCAAAAAAGAGGAGGAAATAATGACGATATAAAATCACACAAACAGCTTATGTGATTTTATAAATATTTCTACCGGCTCCGGCACCATATATTTAATCGATTTATTCTCTTTCAGACATTTTCTGATAAAAGTGGCCGAGATGTCCAGCAATGGGGCGGGTACAAGTTGCACATTAGGATGTTCCCTGATTTCCGAAAATGCCGATCCCGGACGAGGGTAAACGTATAACCCGTATTCATTTAAAATAACCTGATGGTTTTTCCATTTCGGAAAAGTTTTCAGATTATCCTCACCAATGATCAATTTGAATTCGTGGTCGGGGTATGTGTCGGTTAGGTAGGCCAAAGTATCAACGGTATAACTTGGTTTGGGCATCCGAAATTCTATATCTGTCACCCTCAGGTGGTAATTATCATTAACAGCCTGCTCCACCATGGCATAACGATCGTGTTCATGTATCAATGACTTGCTGCTTTTTAGAGGATTCTGCGGAGAAACCACAAACCACACTTCCTGCAGGTCGGTATGTTCGGCCATGATATTAGCAATAATCATATGGCCCATATGTATAGGATTAAACGACCCAAAGAAAAGTCCGATTTTCATTTTGATTTACCTTGAGGTGCCCTAAATAAATAAATTATTCTTCATTAATGAAATTCTTCACCAGTCTTTGCGCTTCTTCGCAGGAATCTTTAAGAGTTTCATTTAAAAGAACGGTGTCGAATTCATTTTCAAAGGTCATTTCAAATTTTGCTTTGAACAAGCGCTGGGAAATACTGCTTTCCGAATCTGTCTTTCTATCGGTAAGTCTGGTTTTCAGGATCTCTAAAGAGGGCACCTTTACGAAAATTGCCAGGGCTCTATCCTTAAAATGCTTTTTCAAATTTACCCCACCTTTTACGTCCACGTCAAAAATCACGTGTTTGCCCTCATCCCAGATCCGTTGTATTTCTGATTTAAGCGTTCCGTAAAAATTGCCGGGATAAACTTCCTCCCACTCCACAAATTCATCCTCGTCGATTTTCCTTTTGAATTCTTCAGGGGTCAGGAAATAATAGTCCTTTCCATCTTCTTCCGTTCTTCCTCTTTTATCTCTGGTACTGGCGGAAATAGAAAAACCCAGGCATGGATTTTCCTTTACTAAATATTGTACAATGGTAGTTTTTCCAGAACCTGAAGGTGCCGAAAAAATAATAACTTTTCCTTTTGACATGTAGCCTAAGTCGCGTTTTTGATCTTAAATTTAATGGAATCCACTAAATCTTCCGGCACAGATTTGACTTCAATTTTATTTTTTAGCACGTCTTTGATCGCTACATCCAAATTATACCTTTTATAACATGGCATGCAATTTTTAATTTGCAGTTCAAAACGCTCTCTCTGTGCCTCATCCGCTTCCTCGTCAAGTACAAGTTGCAGAATTTCAAAACATCTTGCCTGGTCAGGGCAATTCATGTTTTTCAAAAACTTCAATTTGCTCTTAAGCCAAGCTCCGGAAAGTCTTCCCATTTTTAACCTATTTTAATTATTTATATCCCATTTTATTGGCATATCTCCTCAGTTTGTCTTTCAGCAGATTTCTGGCCCGGTGCAATCTCGATCTTACCGTTCCAATAGGGATATCCAATATTTTAGCCATTTCCTCGTATGTAAATCCCTCCAGATCACAAAGGATAATGACAGTTCTGAAATCAACATCCAACGCATTTAAGGCGTTGGTTATTTCATCGCCAATCATATGTTGGACGGTTTCAACCCTTAAATCCGTGGTGATCGTTTCATCAACATCCTCCGAATTATAATATGACTCTACCTCATTGTAATCTACCTTTGAAGGCTGTTTACTTTTCTTCCTAAAGTCATTTATAAAACTATTTTTTAATATCCGAAACAACCATGCCTTGGCATTAGTTCCTTGTTCAAAAGAATCAATGAATCTAAATGCTTTCAAATAGGTGTCCTGCACCAAATCTTTTGCATCATCCTCTTCAAAAGTAAGCCGAAACGCAAAATTATACATTGAGTTGATATGAGGTAAAAATTCACGCTCAAAGACCTCCTCTTTTTGCTTTATGGAATAATTTCGAATACTCATATCTGACATATATCAGCCACAGGATAACATTGAAGTTTGCGATTACCTCCCTAAATCAATGTTTAACCTAATCAGGGTGAAAAATCGTCTAATTAAAATAGGTTTTTCCTACAGGACGATAATTTCACGACAACGTTCTGATTTTTGGCATGGAAAGTCCAAAAAAATAACATTTTGTCTTCTCCAAGACAGATATTTATCTAATGATTAGTGCAAAAATAATAATTCCCTTAATTAATGCTTGCGTTATTGATAAAACAACGATAGTGTTTTTCTTCAATCCTGATATATGTTATTGAGGGGTTTCCACAATATAAAAAAGAAGACAAAGCTCAGGACCAACTCCTGAAGTTCCCACTTTTTGCCCGACGAAATGAAAAATAACAACGCCAGGCAAACCAGGTAAGCAATGGCATGATGTGTTTTAGGTATAGGAACAGCGAATTTATGTACCAGCGTACCAAATTTTTTCCACCTTTTAAAGAGAATTGGAAATACGATTAAGTAAACCAGTATGAATACGGTAAGTATTTGCCCAAATATCAGCTTATTCAATTTTACACCCCCGACCTCCAGGTTATGAAAATTTGTTTCCTCCTGTACGTTGTTTTCCAGGAAAAATTCTGTTGACTCCACATCAAACAGCCGCTGGCCCCAGGAGATCTCCTCTCCGGCTACAAACAAAAGTGCAAACGCAACTCCCAAGGTGACAAACTTAAACCAGCCACTTCTTTTCCTACCCAATCTCAGGAACCGATAAAACATTAAAGCACCTCCCAAAAACAACATTATGGCCGTAGTATTCTCCAATATGCCATCTTCCCTGGCATAACTGTTTTCAAAAAAAGCCTGGTCGCTAAAATCAAAATAGATACCGACCAACAATATAATTAACAGCACCAGATAGGTTATTTTTTCCAGTAGTGACATTCAGATTTACTTTTTTTCTCTAAAAAAATCAGCCCTATTTTAAATCAAGTGGATGAGCCCGGAATTTCGGTTACAATAAAAGATATACCAACCACCCTCCTTTTAAGTGCCTGGCATTTGCTTTTACCGATGCGCTATGATGAAACTTAAAGCCCTTGTCTTTGTCCACCTGAATTGCTTTCCGGAGATACCGGCATTCGTTAATTCCTAATTGGTAAAACAATAAGATCACGTAAGTGCTCTACCCCGGAAAGCAATAAGATGAAGTTGGTCTAATATCTGTAATAATCAGGTTTGTACGGTCCTTCTTTTTTAACCCCTATATATGCCGCCTGTTCTTCTGACATTTCATCGAGCTCTACCCCGATTTTGGCCAGGTGGAGTCTGGCTACCTTTTCGTCAAGATGTTTGGGCAGGGTATAGACCTTATTTTCATACTTATCCGTATTTGTCCATAACTCAATCTGCGCAAGCGTTTGGTTTGTAAAGGAGTTTGACATCACAAAAGAGGGATGGCCTGTAGCACAGCCTAAATTTACGAGTCTTCCCTCTGCCAACAGCAGGACGTCATTGCCATTGGATAAAGTATATTTATCGACCTGAGGTTTAATTTCTTCCTTTGTGGCATTTTCATTTAACCACTTGACATCAATTTCATTATCAAAGTGACCAATGTTACAAACAATGGTTTTATCCTTCATTTTCGAGAAATGAGCTCCGGTAACAATGTCTTTATTCCCGGTGGCGGTAACTACAATATCTACTTCCTCTACGGCGCTATCCATTTTCTTCACCTCAAATCCATCCATGGCAGCCTGTAAGGCACAAATGGGATCAATCTCCGTAATAATAACCCTGGCTCCGGCACCCCGTAGTGAAGCAGCCGAGCCCTTTCCTACATCACCATATCCCGCCACTACCGCGACTTTACCAGCCATCATGACATCCGTAGCTCTTCTAATAGCATCTACCAGCGACTCTTTACAACCGTATTTATTGTCAAATTTTGATTTGGTAACAGAGTCATTTACGTTGATAGCAGGTAAAGGCAAAGAGCCATTTTCTTCTCTCTGTTGTAGTCTGTGAACACCGGTGGTAGTTTCCTCAGATAATCCTTTGATACCAGCCACCAACTCAGAATATTTATCCAATACCATATTGGTTAAGTCGCCACCATCGTCTAATATCATATTTAGTGGTTGTCCACCTTCAAAGGCAAAAAGTGTTTGCTCAATACACCAATCGAACTCTTCTTCATTCATTCCCTTCCATGCGTAAACAGGTATACCGGCGTTTGCAATAGCTGCGGCGGCATGATCCTGGGTAGAAAAAATGTTGCAGGAAGACCAGCTCACCTGGGCTCCAAGCTCAATAAGTGTCTCAATCAAAACCGCGGTCTGTACAGTCATATGCAAGCAGCCGGCGATTCGCGCTCCTTTTAATGGTTTTGAAGCGCCAAATTCGGCTCTTAATGACATAAGACCCGGCATTTCTGCTTCAGCTAGTTCAATTTCTTTCCTTCCCCATGTAGCCAGGGAAATATCCTTCACTTTGTATTTTAAATCGGTATCAATCATTACTTTAATGTTTCATTTTTTGTAAATTTAATCCAATTAAGGGAATTCTTCAAACTTATTGTCAACTGGTCCAGACCCTGTATTGCGCTAAGAATAAGAAGCACTCAGAGAACAAGATTCATGAATCCCCCCATTTTCAAATGCACCGACGGATACCCGCTCATACAACATCTTGCTTTATCAAATAAGTAATTTCCTTTAAATCATAAGATCTCGTTTGCAGGTTTTCCATCAGCTGCAATTTTCCGGTTTCATCAATGCCAATTATTTTTGCCTGGAAGACGCGATCCGCTTTAAACCATCTCAATTGATTATACCAAAACAATGATTTCATATAATCGTGTCGAAGTGCATCATATTTTCCGTTTTTCAGCTGAAAATATCTTTTTTCCATATTTAAAACCAATGCATTCAATAATTGTTTCAAATCAAAAAACCTTTCGCATATACTTGAAAGAGAGGTGGCGTTGTCTACCTTAAAATCCAGTTGATTTATATTGAGGCCAATGCCAATGACAGCGGCATACAGCTGTGTTCCCTTTACTGTATTTTCAATGAGAATACCTCCCATTTTCTGGTTTTCGTGATAGATATCGTTAGGCCATTTAATTTTAAGTCCGGAGCCTACATAAGGTGTCAAGGTGTCAACCACCGCCAGCGAGGTAAAGATATTTAATAAAAATTGTTGGCTAAGCGGTAAAAATCCAGGCTTGATAATTACTGAAAACGTTAGGTTTTTTTTCTTTTCACTTTCCCAATTATTGCCTCTCTGTCCCCTTCCTTTTACCTGCGTATCGGTGGTTACAAGGGTGCCATCCAAATAGTCGCCATTTTCTACCATTTCAATGGCGACATCGTTAGTTGAATGACAAATTGGCATATAAATTACCCTCTTGCCGATAAATAATGTGTCAGTTAGAATTTTATGCAAGTATTTTTTAGTAGATTTGTGGGCAATATAAACAAGGGAAGGAAGAAAGAAAAATTTATATGGGTTCAACGAAATTATGTGAAATTGTCGTAGAGGGGATGACAGAAAAAAAGGCAGAAGATGTAGTTGTATTGGACTTAAATGGGGTAAAAAACGCAGTTGCTTCCTATTTTGTTATTTGTACCGGCAATTCCGATACCCAAGTAGATTCTATCTCAGATTCAGTGGAAGAACTGGTTTATAAAAACCTTCAGCAAGAACCCTGGCACAAAGAAGGGTATCAAAATAAGGAATGGATTTTGATAGACTTCGTTGACGTGGTTGCACACATATTTAAAAAAGATATTAGAGAATTTTATAGTTTAGAAGACTTATGGGGTGATGCTGTCGTTAATCGCATATCATCCGAGTCCTGACGTACACAGAACCATGTGTTTGCATAATCGTTAGATATTAATTAGTATAGAATTGAACCAAGTTATTTGTAATGGCGGATAAAAAGAAAAATATTCTCCCTAAGAATCCTCAAAGGCAGAATTATCAGGTATGGATCATTGTTACACTGATTGCCTTAATCTTTGGGATAACATATTTAAATAAAAACAGTGCTAAGAAAATATTCTTCAGCGACTTTAAAAAGATCATGGAGCGCGGGGACGTAAAAGACGTCATATTGATTAAAAACCAGGATAAGGTAGAAGTCACACTTAAAGAAGAAGCACTGAGCAGCGAAAGATACAAGGAGGTAGAAAATAACAGTTATTTCCCATTATCAGAAGGCCCTCATTATTATTTTAAAATTACGACCCCTGATAAATTTGATGAGAAGTGGGATGAATTTATGAAAACCATCCCGGAAGAGGAAAGGATGAATTACGGGATTGAGGACCGGCAGGATTTTTGGCAATTTTTTGCAAGTTGGGGTATCCTGTTTCTGATATTATTTGGATTCTGGTTTCTGATGAGAAGAATGACAGGCTCCGGAGGTCCTGGCGGTCAAATATTTAATATTGGCAAATCCAGGGCAGCGTTATTTGATGCTGAGAATAAGGTAAAGATCACATTCGACAATGTGGCCGGCCTGGATGAGGCGAAAGAAGAAGTTAAAGAAATAGTTGAGTTCCTGAAAACACCCTCCAAATTTACCAAGTTGGGAGGGAAAATTCCTAAAGGAGCATTGTTGGTAGGCCCTCCGGGTACAGGTAAAACATTACTGGCCAAGGCTGTTGCCGGCGAAGCTGCCGTACCCTTTTTCAGCTTGTCAGGATCTGATTTCGTGGAAATGTTTGTTGGCGTGGGAGCGGCCAGGGTGCGGGACCTTTTTAAACAAGCCAAGGAGAAAGCGCCTTGCATTGTATTTATTGATGAGGTCGATGCCATCGGAAGGTCAAGGGGAAGAGGCCAGGTACCTGGCTCAAATGATGAGAGAGAAAACACATTAAACTCGCTGTTGGTTGAAATGGATGGATTCTCCACTGACTCCGGCGTCATCATTTTGGCGGCGACCAACCGTCCGGATGTGCTCGACCAGGCACTGCTTCGCCCAGGGAGATTCGACCGGCAGATCAGTATTGACAAACCGGATATTGTAGGAAGAGAGGCTATTTTTAAGGTGCATTTAAAACCTATCAAATTAGATAAAGACCTGGATCCCAAAAAACTTGCCGCCCAGACTCCTGGATTTGCAGGCGCAGAAATAGCCAACGTATGCAATGAAGCAGCCTTAATAGCTGCCAGAAAAAACAAAAAGCAGGTGGATATGGAAGACTTTCAGGACGCAATTGACCGGGTCATCGGCGGACTGGAAAAGAAAAACAAAATTATTTCTCCGGAAGAGAAGAGAATTGTCGCTTACCACGAAGCCGGCCATGCGGTGGCAGGCTGGTTCCTCGAACATGCAGACCCATTGGTAAAAGTAAGCATCGTACCCAGAGGAGTGGCCGCTTTAGGTTACGCACAATACCTTCCTAAAGAACAATTCCTCTACCAAACCGAACAGTTGATGGATGAAATGTGTATGACACTCGGAGGGAGAGCGGCAGAGGAAATTATCTTTGACAAAATTTCTACCGGGGCCTTAAGTGATTTGGAAAGGGTTACCAAAATGGCTTACAGTATCGTAACCATTTACGGTATGAATGACAAGTTGGGCAATGTTTCATTCTATGACTCTAAACAATCAGATTACAGCTTTAATAAGCCATATTCAGAAGCTACTGCTGAAACCATCGACAGGGAGGTTCAAAGTCTGATCTCAAAGGTATACGAAAGAACCAAAAAACTGCTTAAAGAAAAGGTAGAAGAATTAGAAATTCTGGCGAAGGAGCTACTGGACAAGGAAATCATATTCCAAAGTGATTTGGAAAGGCTCATTGGAAAAAGGCCTTTTGCCAAGGAGACTACGTACGAAGCTTTTACAAAAAAGGAGAAATCCAATGGCGTGGATGAGCATAGTGCCAAAAATACCGCTGAAGAGGAAAATGCCGATGATAACGAGAGCTCTGAAAATCTCCCGCCAGATTCAAAGGATGCATCCTCCTCTACGGAAGAAGAAAGTCCGATTGGTTCCAAAGAAAAAGGTACTGAATAATCAAACACCTATGATAAGGGAGAGAGATCAGGAAATTTTTCTTTTCCTGATCTTTTTTTATTTTAGAAAAATTTATCACAGCCACCTTCATTTTCTATAAGCCAGGTTAAATGATCCCATCCATAGAGAATCTTCCACCTAACAAAAAAATATATTTTGCATCGGATTTTCACCTGGGGGCTGGCAGCCGGGAGCAACAGCTTACTACTGAAAGGAAAGTAGTCAGTTGGCTGGATGCTATCAAACAGGACGCTTTTGCCATCTATCTGCTGGGAGATATGTTTGACTTTTGGTTTGAATATAAACAGGCGATACCAAAAGGTTTTATCAGGTTTCAGGGTAAACTGGCAGAAATCAGCGACGCCGGGATTGCGATCACCTTTTTTACCGGTAACCATGACATGTGGCTTTTCGATTATTTTCCCAAAGAATTAAACATACCTGTCATTCGGGATCCACAATCATTCCGTATTAATGATAAACATTTCTTCCTAGGCCATGGCGATGGCCTAGGACCAGGGGATTTTGTCTATAAGATCTTAAAAAAGATTTTTAATAATAAACTCTGTCAATGGGCATTTGCCCGCCTTCATCCTAACCTGGGCATTGGCATTGCCAACTACTGGTCAGGCAAAAGCCGTATCAGTAATCAGCGGAAAGAAGAGGTTAATCTGGGAGAGAACGAGTGGCTACTAACCTTTAGCCGGGAACAGGAAAAAATAAAACACCACGACTATTATATATTTGGACACCGGCATCTACCCCTGGATATGGAAGTAAGTAAAAACAGTCGCTATATTAACCTTGGAGAGTGGATTAACCATAATACTTATGCGGTATTTGACGGTGTAAATTTGGCGTTAAAATCTTTTGTTGAAAATTCTGATTAAAATATTGCCTCTTTTTGGTTTGATGTACCTGGCCGCTCTTCAGGCCTGCGGACAATCAATCACACTTCAGTGGGAAAAAAGCATACCTATCACACAACCCACTGCCATATCAAAAGACAGAAATGGGTTTATATATTGTGCTAATGACATAGGCGATGTTATTAAATATAATCACAACGGAAATATAGCAAACACCTATTCCCCCGATAAGCCGGGAGTTATCACCTTGATTGAGGCCTGGCCCGCTCTCAGAACACTTATTTTTTATGCCGACTTCCAGGAATATTTGTTCCTCGACAGGTTTTTAAATGCCTCGCCCAACTATCAAATCAGCAGGGAAAACATTGGGTTCTCCATGCTATTAACATTGTCAGAAGACAACAATCTTTGGCTTGTCGACAACGAGAACCTCAATCTGATCAAATTTGACAACACAACTGATCAAATACTCATAAATGCTTCGTTAAATAATTATGTCCTCGATGCTGACAATCAGTTGAATTTTATCAAGGCGTATCAGCAACAGGTTTTTATCAATGATGCCAATGGTGGTATATTGGTTTTTGATAATCTGGGTAATTTTATGAAGAAGCTCCCTGTTAAGGGATTGGGTTACTTTAATTTCCTAAAGGATGAGTTGTATTACCTGTCAGATAATACAATCAATTTTATCCACCTTTATAACCTGCAGGAAAGGTCTGTTGCCATCAATTCGGATAAAGACTATCAAAATGTTTTACTCGTTAAGGATAAAGCATTTTTAATCGGGCCACGTGCGATTGACATTTACCAGGTATCCCGGTGAAACATTTTGTGCTGGGAGTATCATGTTGATGGCAGGAATAATATTACTCCAGACCTTGCAGGATATTAATAATCTTCCTTCTTAATGCAATACTGTACTTAGCGTTAATCAACTCCAGTTCTGCCCTGTTTTTATTATTGAGGCTTTCAAGATATGTGTAAAAATCAGAATTACCGGAAGTGTATCTGGCTTGCATAAATTTAAACGACTGTTCCAGGGCAACCAGGTTTTCTTTGGCAGCTTCATAAGTACTTTGTGCAGCCACTAAATCAAGATAGGCCTGTTGAACGGCATTGGCAAGATCCATTTCGGCCTGTTTCATGTCCAGTTCGGCATTCAGCATATTTATTTTTGCCACCTGAACTCTATTGCTGGTAACTCCCCTCGTAAATATGGGGATATTAAGGGAGATAATCGCATATTCAAATTGGTTAAAGTCAAGCTGATCAAAGAAACTCGCATTGGGGTCCAGGTCCCCGGTTGCGGGATTGGTTGCGCCATTTGAAGAATAACGGGAACCTATCTCGCCATATAATGAGATTGTGGGGTAACGATCGGCACCGGCTACCTTCACAGCATTTTTAGAAGCTACCAAACTATAGGTGGCACTCTTTAGGTTTGGTGAAAACTGGATGGCTTTATCAATCACATTAGGATAGGGATCTATATTCTTTTCCAACCCGTCATCTGAAATTTGTAAATCAGCAATTTCAATATCCTGGTTGTTATCCAACTGCAATGCCTGGATCAGCAACAGCTTGTCTCTTTCGAAGGTGTTCTGCATAGTGATCAAAGTAAGCTTTTCATTAGCCACCTGCGATTTCAAATTATAAACTTCTTCGATTTTTCCTACGCCTGCTTTCTCCCTTTTTTCTTCCCGCTCCAATTGCTGACTCAGTAAGTCCAGGCGATTTTCAGAGATCTTTACGTTTTCCCTGTCAGCGGCCACATTTAAATACAACCCTATCACATTGGTTCTGACGTTTTGCTTGGCACCCTCGACAGCATGAGTGGAAGCGTTAAATTCATTTTCTCTCTGTCGTTTGTTATAGTGATTTTTAAAACCATTAAATACCGTAAGATTTGAACTGACGTTAGGCCTTGAACTATTGGTTACTTCTGTCACCTGGGTGGCTGTGTTATTATCGAAAAATGTTCCCGTGAAAACATCATAGTTTATCCTTGCTTGCAGGGAAGGCAGAAAATTTAACAGGGCCTGTCTCTTGTTTGATGAAGCAATTAAAGAAGTATTTCTGGCCCTCTGTAAATCAATATTATTTTTCAGGGCTATGTCAATACATTCTTCCATGGTCACTTTCATTACCTCCTGGGCCATAGCGGGTGGTAAAAAAACCATTGATAAACCAAGAAATACGACGGATTTGAAAATAGTACGGGTCTTCATAGTTCACATTTTAGTTCGTTAGCTTCATTTTTCAATTTATATGCCGAAAGGTTAAATATTTGATTATGAGTAACTTAAATAGAAATTAACTTATCGAAATGTCCGAAAACAATACAACACTGTTCGTATATGTACTATCCAATTCCGAATAAATGACAGTCCTGGCACGTCGTAAGATCCCATCCGGGTCAAACAATACCCATGCATCAGGTCTCCATAATCGAAGAAGCCCCAATGATTACATTGAGGCTTCTTAAATTTGACCCATATTCTGAGGGTCAGCTATTTAAAGTTTTATCTAAAAATTAAGTACCGGTTTTAAAAAATAACCGTATTTAATTCATATTAATTGTTACATAATGTACAAGCATCGGGTGTACTGTTCCACCATACCCTTCCTGTCACCGCACTATTGCCAATAGGGATTCCTTCCGCATTTACGTTACTGGAATTATAATTCAGTTCTGCCGATGGATAAGGGAACCTTCTTGCAGGTTCGGTCATTCCGGCAAGAATTGCATTCTGGGCTACCGAAAGGGCGGGATAACCTGTTCTTCTCCAGTCATTGAATGTCTCAAACATCAGGAAATTAGCAATATATTTTTGTATCATTATTTGGCTGTAAGCCACCTGATCCGAAGCATCCAGGGTTTCCTGCGCTGTCATGTATGCAGCAATATCAGAGGACAATCCAGAGGTATCCACGGGATTGGCTGCTTTTGTGGCTATTTCTGCGCTCAATTCATCAAATGAGGCCTGCATACCGGCCTGGTAAGCGGCCTGTGCTGCGGGTTTGTCTCCCTTTATCATCTGTGCTTCGGCTTCCAGAAATTTTGCTTCAGCAAAATTAAGCCATTGCAAAGGTGCGTCCGCTGCGCTATAATACTCACCAATGGCCGATACATCAATATCTGCCGGAGCTCCATTTGGATGACCGATGAAAGCTGAATCAGCATACCCCGCCTGGGCAAATAGCCTGGGATCATCCAGGGTTGTTAATAGATCTACATAACTGGCGCTTATCTGCGTTGAAGTGTTCCATTTGCCATCGATAGCATATTGGAACCATGGATTTTCGGCCCCTGGTGAATTCTGATAGGCATACTGCGCGTTATCGGTATTATCTGTAAATCCCTGAGCCAGGGCAGCTAGTGCCAAATCAGCCTGAGCGCTGGCGGTCTTGCCCGGAGCATAGGTTAATCTCATATGAAATCTGGCTTTCAAAACATTGGCTAACTTTCTCCATTTAGCCATATCACCACCGTATACGAAATCGTCAGATCCTACCACAAAAGTCGCGCTTCCGTCTGTTCTGTCAATCTCAGCAATAGCTTCGTCCAGCAGTGTTTGGATACCGGCATACACCGTTTCCTGCGTATCATACCTCGGTTGCGGAAAGTTATCAAAATCCAATGCTTCCGTAAACGGTACATTTCCGAAAAGATCCGTGATAATGCTCATATTCCAGGCCCAAATAATTTTAGCAATAGCCGAATAATCATACAATTCATTTTCAGTTGCCTGCTCTGCCAGAATCTTAGCATTTTGCATCACATCTGTATATGAAAAAAACGTCCAGGTATTGTTTACGTCGTTCTCATCAACATCGTAGACACCATAGTGAGGCAACACGGCATTGTAGGCAGTCTGTTGCGCCCAGGTATTGGTTACCCTGACAGGGTAACCTCCCAACACCTCATAAGAAAAGTTAACAATTACACCCGTAAGTAAAAGCGGTTCAGATACAGCCACCGGGTTATTCGGATCGGTGTTGACATCCAAAAAGTCATTGCAAGATGTTGAGATCAACAACATGATGCTAAATGCTATGGTCAGTTTATATTTAAATATTTTTTTCATTGTCTCTAATTTTAAAAACTCAGATAATTAAAGCGTTACATTGATCCCAAAAGACACGCTTTGAGTCCCGGGTGTAACCTGATGATAAAATCCTTGTCCGTTAGTATTACCTCCCAAACTTCCTTCCGGATCAAAGTAGGAGAAATCACTTTCAATCCATAGGTTTCTTCCTATAACAGAAACATTCACCGATTCGAAAGGTGTCTTGGAAAGAATACTTGACGGTAAAGCATAAGATAAACTCAATTCTCTAAGTTTTATAAAACCTGCGTCTTCAATAAAATTCTCTGTAACACTGCTGAAAAAGCCCTGATAATAGTCTTGATCTTTTGTGATAGTTATGTCGTTTGGTCTGAAAGTACCATCTCCATTGTCGATAACCCCGTCCCAAATAAATTCTGATCCGCGATCTTCGGTAATTTCAGCTGTTCCGTAAAACGTGGTATAGAATTGATCAAAATTCAAAATATCGCCACCTTTTCGCACATCGATTAATGCAGACAAGGTAAGTCCTTTAAAACTGATAGTATTACGAAGTCCTGCGGTCCAGTCGGGCTGCACATTACCAACGGCACCCAACGCGTTATCAACAACCGGTATTCCATCAGCACCTATGACTATCTGATTATTGTCATTTCTCAGGAATTTTGATCCCCAAATTACACCATAACCATTATCAACATCTGCCCTGATCTGCGGGCTTGTGAAACCAAACAAAAATATAGATTCAACACCTTCGGTCAATTCTTCAACAGTCGTTGTATTTTTGGCGAAGTTTCCCTGAATAGTCCAGCTCAATCCGCTGGTTGTTTTAATTGGTTCACCGGTTAATGTCAATTCATAGCCGACATTTTTTACTTCTCCGACATTTTCTACCGAAGATTCAAATCCTGATGAAGGCGCTACGGGAGCTTCTACGATCTGATCATTACTTATTTTATAGTAGTAAGCAAAATCTACACCCACTCTTCCTTGCAAAAACCGCAAGTCGGCGCCCACCTCATACTCTGTCACCAACTCGTGTTTCAGGGTATTATTGGCTCTCAAATTACTCTGTTCAAAGGCATTTTGTCCCTGTGTAGGAACTGTGATGAGCCCTCTGGTTCCATCTCCCGGATCCAATTGCCCAAAGGTTTGAATAGTTTGATACACTGGTGCCGTATTTCCTGCCTGTGCCCAGGAAGCTCTTATTTTTCCATAAGGGAAGCCCTTGCTATTTTCCAGATTAAGTAGATCTGTGAATACAAAACCTACAGATACGGAAGGATAGAAAAAAGAATTATTTCCATCGGGTAATGTTGATGACCAGTCATTTCTTCCTGTCACATTCAGGAACAACATGTTGTCATAATCCAGGGTAACCTGTCCAAATACGCTATAAGAACGGATTTCTTCATCAAATTCAAAGGCCTGCTGCGTGCTGGCATTACTGATATCATAAAACCCGGGTATATTTAAGGTCAAACCCCTGATAAGGTCATTTTTATATCTCCTTGTATTAACGTTGTGCCCAACTATCGCATTGAAATTAAGCTTATCACTAAAGTCACGGTTAATTGCCACAATCAGGTCATTGTTAATTTCCAGGTTATTAACATCGGCGGAAAACATCCGTCCGGCGGTGGTACCCCTGGTTCCGATATTCACTTCGTCTTCCTGAAGGTCGTGATAGGTATCCAGGCCAAACCGGTTGCTGATAGTCAACCAGGGTGTTAGCTGGTAGGAAACAAATTGATTGACAATGTACCGGTTGGTAGTGCTAAGCCGGGCATTATTTTCAGCCAGCCAAAAAGGATTGTTAAATGCCGAAGGATGGTAAGAATAATAAGTACCATCTTCTGTCCGGAAGTTATTAATATCATGACTAATCGGCCAGAAATTCAGGGCAAAGAGGAAACTTCTCTGTCCATTACCCTCTGTCAGCCTTTGGTTAAAACTGTTGGTATAATTTATTGAACCTGTATAGGTCAACTTATCAGATAACTTGGCATCGATTTTTGCCAGGAAATTTTTCCGTTCAAATTCGTTTGAAGGAACAATACCTTCCTGATCCAAATTGCTAAATGACAGCAGGTAGGTCAATGATTCAGAGCCGCCACTTAAAGAAATGTTGCTTTCCCAGGTCTTGGCATTGCGATAAAATTCCTCTCTTGGGTCATAAATTTGGGGTCTGCCGATAGAGTCCAACGTAATTTGGTCCACTTCATCAATATGAGGTCCCCAGGAGGTGGAACCCTGTGTCGCTGTAAAGCCATTAGGGTTAGTTACAGGATCCGGGCTTCTGTAGCCACCAAACCCACGGGGTAATCCGTTTCGGTAGTTGCCGTCAGTCCCCTGAAGATATTGATCCTGATATCCCCGAACAATTGGTTTGTCAATACCAAAGGTTGTTCCTATGGAAATAGTGGGTCTGTTTTTATTATTTCTTGCCCCTGTTTTGGTGGTAATGATGATCACACCATTTCCACCTCTCACACCATATAGTGCTGTAGCTGCGGCTCCTTTCAGTACTGTCACGTCCGCAATGTTATTGGGATCTATGTCAATGGCCCGGTTTGAACCGTTACCATTAAAAAGGTTACTTTCCACTGTATTGGGGGTCGCATTGGTCTGACGGTTATCGATTGGAATACCGTCGATGATGAATAACGGCTGGTTACTGTTATCAAGCGAGGTATTACCCCTGATGATAATACGCGAGGAAGAACCGGCCTGGCCTCCTGAGGAATTGATTTGAACACCGGCAACTTTTCCGGCCAGCGAATTCACAATATTTGTCTCTCTTGCCTTGACGATTTCACTCGCGTCGACATTTTGGACCGCATATCCGAGTGTACGCTTATTTTGTTCAATACCAATAGCTGTGACAACAACCTCGGAAAGTTGCTTAACATCAGGTTTCAACACTACATCGATGATTGTCCGATTGTTAATTGAAACCTCTTGTGTCAAATAGCCAATAAATGAATAAATCAAAATTCCTTTTCCATCGGCTGGTATAGCGATAGAATAGTTACCGTCAATGTCGCTAACGACACCTGTGTTAGTTCCTTGTAACAGAACATTCACTCCCGGCAAAGCCGAGCCATCTGAGAATTCCGTTACCTTTCCTGTTACAATTCGGTCTTGAGCTTGGGTTATGTTGATACACCACAATAAAGCCATCAAAACCATGAAAACGTTCCGTAAATTTTGTTTCATAGAATTTGAATAATTTGTATTTGATAATGTGTTTACTGGTAGGAAGAAATATCATTTGGCAATCCTTATTTTGCAATAAAGGGTGATATTTTATACCTATTTAACAAATCTCCTTAGAATTAAACTAAAAATATACTACCCTATTTGGGGGGTATTTTATGCCAATTCCTTGAGATTTGCCCAAAAATAAAGATTAATAACCTATTTTACGTTATATTTTTTAAAATATTTGTTTTTAATTGGGGGATATATATACCGATTAATGAGCAAAATAGGCGTATTTTGCTCATAAATGCAGATTTTAAAGCACCCCTTTAATGGACTAACGTATTTTACGGTATAAATAGAAGAAAAATTGATGTAAGGTTTTTTTATTTTTTACACCTTTCAACCTTTAACTAATAAAAGACCGATATCTGAAATATAGAAGGTCTATTTTTTGTCGTGATATGATTTATGATCTCAAAAATGAGGGATTGTAAATACATTCAAAGAGAAACATTTTTCTAAAGCAATTGCCATAAAAGGCTAACTCTATAAAAATCATTGGGTTACAAATAATTTGAGCCTTAGCTGATGCTCCAGGGAAAAATTTTCAGCCTCTTATGTGTCTTGGTGAAACTATTGTGGAAGGTCCTGATAGCAGGATATCGTCAGTAATTGGCGAGGGGAATTATGTTGGTGACCAAAAAATCGCAATGAGGTTAGAAAAAAAAAGCCCCTCACCTTAAGTCCAGGTGAGAGGCTGTATCATATATATTATCTATGTCTTATATTATTCCGGATCTCCGGGTACTACTGCATACCAGAAGACCACTTTAGAAGAAATAAAGTCTCTTCCATCTGACAAAAATATCTGCACTCGTCCGTTGTTACTATCTTTAACAATTCCACAACAGCCTGTGGTTAAAACCGCGCCGGCGCCACCCCAATAACCAACATTAAGCGCTTGTATGTTAAAGGTATAGGTTAATCTGTTGCCATCGAGCCGGTTATCGGCATTGGTGATGGTTTCCCAATTCACCCATCCCTGGGGACCGGAACCGCCACTGGCAAAGACAAAATCAGATTGGTATTGTACAATGACACTATCGATCGTAATACCCGAGGGCAAAACGAATTCACTGATGAAGGTGAAATTTAAATCGGCATCGGTAGCATTATTATCTGTCAATATCGGATTGTCAATCCTCCAGGCATTAGTACCCCTGGCAGAGGGATTACCGTCAGCGTCAAAGAAGTTGAACTTTATCTCCGTGTCCGGAGCTACAACAGTTTTAAACAGTTCCTCGTCATCGCAGCTTGTAACGGCTACTAACAGCGCAACGATGGCTATGATATTATATAGTTTATTCATTGTTTTCATAATTTAAAATGACATCATTAATTCACATCCCAGAACACGGGTGTTTGCAGCAAGATTTCCTCATCCGGGGGATTAGGTCCCTGGAATTCGTCTACGTCATAAGGTAACCTCCGGGGAAATACACCTTCGCCAAGCGGATCGTTAATTTGATCAATCTGTGGCGCGGAAGGGTATCCTGTGCGGCGAAAATCGGTAAACGCCTCAATGCCATTGCCAAATAGTGAAATGTATTTTTGCGTAATGATAAGATCGAGCTGCTCGTCGCTATTTGCTGCAGCATTAAATGCAGCAATTTGAGCATCTATATAGGCAGTAACATCAGCTGCATCAATGGCAGGAATATTTGGTAAAGAATTTACTTCATCAAAAGCTTCCTCCATGCCCAGTCTGAAAGCTGCCTCACTGGCGGCCGGATCATTATTTAATGTCAACTCAGCTTCCGCAATGATGAACTGCACCATATAACTGGTTAGCATTCTGTATGGAATATCACCCGTACCGGAAGCACCATTAACAGGTCCTGTTCCTCCAAATCTACCACCAACAGGAAATACGCCCCAGACAGTTCGTGTAAGATCATCGTTACCTGCGGTAGACATGGACCCATTTACTAATCCTTCGAAGGTATCGCCTGAATTTTGGTTTTCCAGATAATACGGGATCCTGGGATCCGCAAGATTATTCAACAATGTATTGAAAACCGATGACATATAATTCTCACGGCTGTTTTTAGGATAATCAGCTACATAGTTTGGATGGCGATTTTCAGGAGACTGAGAGTTATTATAATCAAAGTCAAAGTTTTCATCATTGCTGGAAATCAAATTCCCTTGTGCAATGAGTTGATTAATTTGAGTAGCAGACTCTGCCTCATTCACCATTCTGGTTTGGTTATAGAGTTTCAGCTTCAGTGAATTACCCATTTTTCTCCACATATCAACGTCTCCACCATAAATCATGTCAGTATTACCAGGCTTAAAAGTGTTGTCGCCATCTCTATCGAAATCAGCTAAAGCCTCATCAATTAAAGCATAAAGTAAAGAGTAAACCTCTGCATCATCCTGATAGCTTGGAAATGTTTCCTTACTAAATTCTGAAAAAGGAAGATCACCCCACAGATCTGTCATTACGCTGAAAATGTAAGCTTTCTGCAACTTTGAAATGGCTACAAAATCCCAGTTTTGAGCTTCCGTTTCTTTTTCGATTACTGTCTCCAGATCCTTGAGGGCTCCGCCAAAAAGATCAAAGCGCCATGAGTTACCTACATCAGTTCTGCCAATATCCCATCGGTCATATCTGGTATTTACAATCTGCTTGCTAAGGGTGCCGGTGATCCGGTTAAGCACACCTGCAAAAGCAAAGGTATATTGGGCCTGGGCTGCTGGCAGCAAGAAATCTGAAGTAGCATCAGCAGGAAAATTGGGGTCTGTATTGACATCCAAAAAATCATCACCACAGCTGGTAGCCAACAATACTGCCACCATCAATACACTGATTTTTATATATTTAAATATTTTCATCTGAATCGTCATTTGTGTTAATTAAAAGGTCACGTTGATGTTTATTCCGTAACTTTTTGTTGTAGGAATATAATTAGTGATCAAAGCCGTTTGATTGGCTGCCGCTAATCCACTTGCCTCGGGGTCAGTGCCTGCGCCGTCTGGCAGGTTGGGTGTTGTGAACCATAAATTCCTGCCAATTAAGCTGACTCTGGCAGAGCCAATAGGTGTATTTTGAAATAAGCTTTTAGGCAGGCTGTAGCTCAATGACACTTCTCTCAACCTTATGGTAGTAACGTCGAATATACCGGTCTCATCAACACCGGCGGAAGTACCAACAGGTCCATCGAAAAAGTAAGAGTTGGCATCTACAAAAATATTGTTTTGAACCTTCTGGCCTGATTCGTCCACGACGGGCTGAAGCTGAGCATCTGCCAAAACGCCAGGCACAAGATAAGATTGGTTTCTATCTGCTCCTGTTTCTCCCAACACACCTCTTGCTCTCATACTTCTAATGGTACCAATATACATTTCGCCGCCGACTCTGGCGTCGACTAAGAATCCAAGCGTTACGCCCTTAAAACTTAAAGTATTGGTAACTCCCAGCAAAAAGTCGGGATTAGGATCCCCAATAATTGACACGTTAGGATCAGCAATAGGTAAACCATCAGCCTGATTGATCAAAAGATTTCCTTCGTCATCACGCAACCAGGCGATACCTTCAATTAGTCCGAAGGGCTCTCCCACTCTAAGTACCTGACCTCTGGAAAAGAATCTTGAACCCAATAAATCAATTTGCTCCTGATCCTGGGCCAGAGAAATTACTTCATTTCGATTTCTGGTGAAATTGGCAAGCACGTTCCAGCTAAATCCATTTCCCAAACTTACCGGCGTAGCATCCAGGGTAAGCTCCCAGCCTCTGTTTTCAATTTCTCCGGCATTGATAATCTGCCCCAAAAATCCACTGGTTGCGGGGAGGGTTACATTAGTAATCAGATCTGTAGTGTTTCTTTTATACCAGGTAGCGCTCAGGTTAATCCGATCATTCCAGAGTCCTACATCTAACCCGACTTCGACTTCATTAGTAAATTCCGGTTGTAGATCCTGACTTCCCTGCGTGTTTCCAACAGTGATACTACTGACACCGTTAATGGGCCAATTCAAACCGTCCAAAGCACCGGTGCCAATATCCCTATTTGCCTCAAAAGTGGTTTGGGTGGTAAAAGGTGTAGCATCATTTCCTACCCTTGCCCAGGCCGCTCTCACTTTAAGGAAGGACACGTATTGTGAAGGCATCTCGAAAAATTCAGACAAATGCACGGAACCACTTACGGAAGGATAGAAAAAAGAATTATTTCCATCAGGCAACGTTGACGACCAGTCGTTTCGCCCGGTGACATTCAAATATGCCTTGTTCTGATAGGACAATTGGACATCCGCAAAAACTCCCCAGAGTCTTCTTTGGAATTCATCTCCGCCCAGAGGGAAACCTCCTTTTAGCAGGTTTTGCGTATTATCCAGCTGGTAAATCCGTGGTACAATGATACCTGATCCCAGAATTTGCTGGTGCTCACCCGACCTGGAGTTAACGTTATGCCCGACAATGGCTCTGAGGTTAATATCCTGATTTAGTTCCTTGGCGAATGTCAACAGGAAATTAGATTCATATTCCGTAAAGGTAATATCATCAGCAATAATACGACCCAGCGGGTCTATAGGATTACCGGCTGCATAAATAGTTTTTCTTCGGTCACTATAAGTATTGAAACCTATTTGATAACTGGCAGTGAGCCATGAGGTAATTTCATAATTAAGCTTTAAAAATCCATTCACCCTGCTCAAATCGCTGAAAAATGGATTTTCTTCCGATACCCACCTGGGATTTAAAACACTGGTTCGATAATAGCTACTGCGAAGTGTAACCGGATCAATATAAGGATATCCGGACAGATCATAGCTTCTTGGTACATACCACAGGACTCTGTGCACAGAACCATCACTAACGCCGCCACCACCGGATTGTATACCAGTCTGATCGGAATTAGTATAAGTTAAATTTCCGGAGGCCGTAAAGCCATTGTTCAATTTCACACTTCCGCCAGCTGAGAAAACATTTTTATTGTAGTCCGAAGCTGGGAAAATACCTTCGTTATCAGTCCTGGCGTAGCTGATAGAAAAGTTGTAGTCTTCATTGCCGGTGCGCACCAGTAATGAATTTTCCACCAGTGCTCCGGTCTCGTAGAAATCTTCCACGTTGTTTGGATAGGCCTGGAAGGGTACTCTGTTGCCAAAGTGGTCTGTAACCTCATTTACCTCAGAGTCAAATGCAGGCCCCCAGGTACCAAAAAAACCATTATTGAAAATACCGTCAGCACCCTGACCATAGGTATTCTGGTAATCAGGCAGCTTGGAAACCTCTTGAACGGTGTAGCTGCTATTTAGTGATACTTCAAGGCCTTTAGCAGTCCCGGCCTGGGATCCACCTGTTTTTGTTGTGACAATAATAGCACCATTTGCAGCCCTGGAACCATAAAGCGCAGCCGCTGCCCCACCTTTAAGTACGGTGATGGACTCTACGTTATTTGGATCAAGGTCTACGATACGGTTTGAGATAGTCGCTCCCTGCACTAGCGTGTTATCATTCTGATCCAATGAGTTATCATAAGGCACACCGTCAACCACGAAAAGCGGTTCATTATTTCTTGTCGTGCTATTGCCACGAATGACAATTTTGGTAGAAGAACCGGGCGCTCCATTTGATCCGGTAATTTGAACACCTGCAATTTTTCCGTTCAGGGCTCTCACTACATCTGGGGTAGCTTTGTTTTCAATGGCATCAGCATTAATCTCCTGAACATGATAGCCCAGGGATTTGCTATTTCTTTCAATTCCCAGAGCTGTCACTACGACCTCTGAGAGTTCCGTTAGGTTGGGTGCCAGGTTTACGTTGATTATAGACTGACTGCCAATGTTAATTTCCTGTGAAACAAAACCAATAGATGAGAATATCAATACCCCTCCCTCAGAGGATATGGAAATTGTATAATTACCATCAATGTCTGTTACTGCCCCGGTAGTAGTTCCTTTAAGGAGAACATTTACCCCGGGTAATCCCGACTCGTCGCCCGCGTCAGTTACTTTTCCACTCACCACTCTTTCCTGTGCTGATGTGATCAATACATAAAATACCATCACCCAAAAAAGGGTAAACGATTTTCGTAAATTTAACTGCATAGAATTTTAGTTTAGTTGTTGAAATATTAAATAGTATAGGAACTCTTGGTTGATCTTTGAATTATCCCAAATAGCTATTTTCACTACCAAAGGTCTTTATAAATAAAATAAAATTACACTATCCTAAATAGGGGATTTTAGGCGCTAAAAGGCATGTTATTTTCATCCGCTAAATGAGATTTTAGCGTTTTGGGGGATAAATTAGTTAGTACAATTTACGGGGTAAAATCAAAAATTAATCCATAAACTGTCTGATTATAGCAAGAATGGTGATAAATATGGGTTAACGTAAATTTCGTTACTATGATTGACGGCAATTCCCGATTTTTTCGCCTGAAAATAAAAAAAAGTTAATATGAAAAAAAAACGAGATTAAACCTCGTTTTGTATATGCTTTTGTGTCACCGGATTTTTCCCATTTTCACCGTTTACAAATTGCCAATTTTTAAATGAGTTTCTCTTTCAGTGCCTTTTCAATCGCCTCCGCCTTGCTATGCACCTGCAGCTTAAAGTAAATGTTTTTGATGTGAGATTTTACAGTTTCCTTGTGGATAAATAATTCCTCAGAAATGATGGAGTAACTTTTCCCTTTTGAAAGTAACTCCAATACTTCTGTCTCTCTTTTGGTGAGTGGAGAATCCTGATTTTTTTGAAAAGACTCAACGACCATACGCGCAATTCTGGAACTCATGGGAGCGCCACCTGCTTTAATTTCGTTGATTGCTTCCAGCAGACTGGAATAATTGGCGGTTTTTGTAATATAACCTGAAGCGCCAGCGCAAAGCGCCTGAAACACCAATTCACTATCTTCGTGAACGGTAATTACAATAATATTTAAATCTGGAATTTCTTTTTTAATACGCTGGATGCCTTCAATGCCATGCATACCCGGCAACTCTAAATCCATCAGGATAATGTCGGGCTGATCATTTTTCAGATTTTTTAGTGCATCCTCACATTTCACATAACTGTTTACTACATGATATTCTTCAATACTATTCAACAGCAATGCAAATCCATCCTTGACCACTTCATTATCTTCAACAATGACTATCCTAGTAATTTTGTTTTCCATTATTTTTGTTGTTGAGGTTTAAATTAACTTTAATAGTACGATAAATAGCATACTAAAACTATACACCATATTGGGGTAAATTCTATGAAATGATTGATTTAGTCTGTTACTCGGCCTTAAATAATAACGAAATAATCTACTTCCCGGTTGTAGGTACCTGGTGATTGCTCATTTTATAACCATATCAAGAGAGACGCTATTATATAAGGTTCAAACGATTAAAACTTTTTACACCCACCGTGGAAATGTGATATATGGTCTGATTATTAACGGGGAAATTTCCATTTATTCATTTAATTTAAGCAAATCTATTGATGGCAATTTTTTCCATCGATGACAATTCAAGATTAAACTATTACCAATTGCTGGCAACCCATTTGCCGGTTTTTGCTTAGTTTTAAAAATTATTAGATAATGTAATATTTGCCGGTTGGAATTTAGGGGTTATAACATGAGAAGAAGTCCGCTATTTTTGGTTTTAATTTTTTTTAGTTTGTTTGAAGGTGTTTTTGCCCAAAACTCCAAAAGAGCGCTCAATCTGCTCGAAAAAAAGGATTACCTGAAAGCCGAGCAAACCTTCAAAAAATCCATCGAAAAAGACAGTATCAACCCAGGTGCCTATTACGTGCACTCTCTATTGTATCTGACAGATTCTTTTCCTCGTTACAGCCTTGATTCCAGCTACCTGTTGATTCTTAAGGCGCTGGACCACTATGCCATAGCTGACTCAAAAGAAATCGAAAGGCTCAATAGAATTGAGATTAGCGACGTCACGCTTCAATTCCAAAAAAGGAAGATTGACAGCCTGGCCTTTCAACAATCCGTAGCTATTAATAAAGAAGTCCGATACAACCTTTTTCTTGAAAAACACGCTACCGCCTTACAAGTCGCCGAAGCTAAAATACTGAGAAACAAGGTAGCCTACCTGGAAGCCAAAAACACTAACACGTACCAATCCTACAAGAAGTTTATGGATAAATACCCCGGTGCACAGGAATTCAAGAAAGCGGAAGACAACTACCATCAATTGTTATTTGCTGAAAAAACCAAAGAAGGCTCGCTCCGGCGCTATCAACAATTTCTGTCGGATTTTCCTCAGACCCCATATCGGACGATGATTGAAAAGCATATTTTTGAAATGATCACCGCCGACAATGAAAAGACATCCTACGAAGATTTTATTCAACAATATCCAGATAGCAAATGGATTAAAAAGGCGCTGGATTACTTATACTACCACTACGATGCAGAAGGGACGTCTATGGATTTTTTAGCAAAATTTTCTAACATCCCATTGACTGACTCCTTAAAGAATATAGTCTCTATTCATGGATCCACGCTATTTCCAATATTGGAAAATCAGCAATATAAGTTCATTGATCAGGCCGGAAAATTGTGGGACGGACTGGCACTGGACAGCAATATCGAAGAAAGCTATTATTGTGAAGGGGTTAAAGAAGATTTTGTGATCATTCGCTACCCCTCCCATAAAACGGTTATTACTAAAACAGGTAAAAAGATATATGAAGGCCGCTTTGAAACAGCGGAACCTATTGGTTTTGGTTTCCTGAAAATCACCGGTCGCGGAAAATGCGGTGTTATTCACCGGTCAGGCTGGGAGGTCCTTCCCATGGAATGGGATAACGTAACGTTGATCTCGGATCAATACCTGGCCGTTGAGAAAAACGGCCTTCTTGGGCTTTGCACCCTATCTGGTCGTGTGTTGTTTACACCCCAATTTCAGGATGTGACCGGAGATGGCGATTACTATATATTTACTAAGGAGGATAAGATTGCCATTACCAACAAGCATATGCTGACAGCATTGCTGAAAGCTAATAATTTTCATCTTGACCACATTTATGATGACTATCAGGTAGTCAATCAACACTATATAATCGGCATACGTGGCGCTGAAGAGTGTTTGATTAACAGCAAACTGGAAGTAGTCATCCCTTTGTCACAACAAAAAATTTATGACAGACCCGGGGGATGGTATGTGGTGAAACCAGATACTTTCTTAAATTACAGTGACCAACTGAAGCCCACATTTACCGCGCCATATGACAAATATCAATTGAATGATGAGTGGGTAGCCTTAAAAAAGGAACGGCGCTGGGCACTTTTCAATTTCGTCCATGCTTCCGATACTGACTTTGCATTTGACAGCCTTCAATTTTTGAGTAAAAATACCATCTATCTTGTCAAAGATGGCGAAGGTCTGATTTACCTGTCCAACGGCAAGGAAATTAAATTAAAGGAAAATCAAAGTTTTCAACTTATCCAGGCCAATGCCGGCGACAACCTGCCCGACAGCAGTGAATATGTATTGGTTTTTGATACCAGGAAAAAAACAACAACGGTCTATAATACGCTAGGCGACAAAATCAAAGGCCTGACCAATACGCAAATTAATTCATTGTACGGCAGCCACTTTATCATTGAAAAAAATGATAAAAGAGGGATTATGAACAAAGATGGCAAAACACTACTTCCCGCTTACTACGATGCTATCGGCAAACCAAAAAATGGCACCTACTCTCTGCTGCGCTCCAATAAATTCGGATTATTTGATCCCTCCGGGGAATTCACCATACGACCGGCATATCAATCGGCACTTTCCGGTTATAACAAAAGTCTGCTGATCGCCAGTAAAGCAGACAAAAAAGGACTTATAGATCATGAGAACAAAGCACAAACCCCTTTCATTTTCGAAAAAATTAATTTCTGGAATGATAGTCTGGCACTGGTTTACAAAGACAATTACTGGGGCATATATGATATTTATGATAATGAATATAAAATTGAAAACATCACCAGCTTGCAAATAACAGGTGATACTACCGAGACAACAGCTATTATGCTCGGCGAAAAGGGATATGGGGTTTTAAGTAATAAATCAGGGATGATCATCCCTCCTACCTTTGATGATCTGCAAATAATCGGCGGGGATGATGTCTATCTATATTTCTGTGAAAAATTTGTAAAGGAAGCGGATCTGTATGTAGTCGTTTATTACGACAAAACAGGCAGGCGGATCTGGCGGCAGGTTTACGACAGTAAGGTTTATGACAGAATTTATTGCGACAATTAAATATCAGGGTGCTTCTATAGCCAATCTCCGGGATAATTTTATTTTTCCAAATAATTATCATAGCTTAGAAAATTAGCTAACCAAACTATTACCGGATGATTAAACAGGAAGCGTTTAGCAGCCGCTGGGGATTAATTTTAGCGTCGCTTGGCATGGCCATTGGCGCCGGTAACCTATGGAGATTTCCACGATTGGCGGGACAGTATGGTGGTTCCTTCATTTTATTGTGGATCCTGTTTCTTCTCATATGGTCCATCCCAATTTTACTGGCTGAATTTTCCCTGGGCAAAAAATACCAAAAAGGTGTCATTGGCACTTTCGGCGAAGCGCTGGGTAAGTCTTATACATGGGTTGGCTTTTTTATAACCGTCTGTACGCTTGGCATTTGCTTTTACTACTCCGTGGTCACAAGCTGGGGATTGCAATACCTGGGATTCTCTCTGAAGCATGCTTATCTTGAAATGACCGGGGCCCCGGGGCTGGCGTCAGTCTTAGATCAGACACCGGATTATCTGGCATCACACTGGGCTGATATTTCAAACGGTAATATAATTACAGTTACATTGTGTATTCTGGTTGTAGTTGCAGGAAGTATCTTATTGGTAAAAGGAATTCAAAAGGGACTGGAGCGCGCAAACAAAATTTTAATCCCGAGCTTATTTGCGCTTTTGATCATCATTACCATACTTGCCCTGAACATGGAAAATGGCAAGCGGGGATTGGAGTACATGTTTTCAATCAATGTGGCGCTGTTTTCCGATCCGAAAATCTGGATAGAAGCATTGTCGCAATCCGCCTGGTCAACGGGGGCCGGCTGGGGTTTGATGATGACCATATCCTCATATTCCAGAAAACGGGAAGATGTGACTTTGAATACTTTCATAGGTGCCTTCGGTAACAATACCGCATCGCTAATGGCGGCTATGGCGGTACTACCCGCCGTATTCGCACTATCTCCATCGGAAGGCCAGGCCATTGAATACCTTCAGACCGGCAATCAATCATTGATGTTTTCCATTATACCAGAACTTTTTGCCGGCATTCCAGGCGGCTACCTGCTGTCTATAGTTTTTTTCCTGGCATTCTTCCTGGCAGCTTTTAGCTCTTTGCTACCAATGATCGAACTTTTTATTAAAAACCTTGCAGATTTAGGGTTGGCAAGGAAGTCAGCGGCATTGCGGGCCGGCTTATTTACCATTATTTTTGGTCTCCCTTCGGCGTGGTATCTCGATTTTTTTAATAACCAGGATTGGGTTTGGGGTATAGGCCTGATTATCAGTGGATTGTTTTTTATTTTTGCGGCTATAAAAAATGGCCTGCTGGTATTCAAGAAAGAATTTATTGATAAAGATTCAGACTTTAGGGTCCCTGATTTTTACTTCCGGGCTACCATGGTTTTTAATGTATTTTTAGGACTAATGCTCATCTACTGGTGGATGTCGAGAGGTTATAGTGATTATCCATGGTTTGATGAGAACGGGCGATGGAATATTATGGATACATATAGTAATGCCAGTATTGTAACGCAATGGATATTGGTGCTGGTACTTGGCATTATCATTAACAAGTATTTATTTATAAAATTTGTAAAGAATAAGTCATGAGCATCTCAGCTATTTTAGGCATGGTGGTAATTCTGGGAATTGTGGTTGGTGGATTTGTATTTTTTTTATCACTGGCTATAAAAGCCGAACGAAGAAAAAATAATCCAGATATCGAGTAAAACAACTGTTTCGGTTCCCGGCAGGAGTTTTGTACCTGATAAATAATATAACTGACCTGTTACTATTGACGCGCTTCCATTTGTGCCGCCAAAATCGCAATTCCTTCCTCAAAAGAGCGAGGCTCATAACCCAATATTTTTCTTGCCTTGTCGATGGTCAACCCGGTCTTCGGAGGTCTTCTTGCCGGCTGGCTGAAATTGCTTGAATCAGCCATGGTCATTGAAGACGTATCCAGGTTAAAATATTCAGCCGTTTTTAAAGCCATTTCATAGGGCGTAAGCATGTCCTTTCCGGCAATATTAAAAATACCTTTGGCGCGGTTTTTCACAATCAGAAAACAGCCCATCGCAAGATCTTCTGCCAGCGTAGGTGTTCTCCACTGATCATTGACAACCTTGATAGGCTGCTGATTTTCCAGGCTGTTTTTAACCCATAAAATAATATTGGACCTGCTCATATCCTGCGCCAGGCCATAAACCAATACTGTTCTGGCGATGGCCCATTCGACATCGCTATTTAGCAACAGATTCTCTGCATCAAGTTTACTTTGCCCATACACACTGATGGGATTAGGCGTCGCTTCTTCATCCAGCGGCCCGAAGCTACCATCAAATATGAAGTCGGTAGAAAGATGGAGCAGGAAAGCTTTGTGAAGGCGGGCAGCCTCGATCAAATAGTCTACGGCGTCGACATTTAATTGCTGGCATTGTGCTTGCTCCGTTTGGCATTGATCCACATTGGTCATAGCCGCCGTATGAATGATGGCATCGGGGCGGTGGGTGGCAACCGTATCCATGACCTGCTGCTTGCTGGTAATATCAAGACTTTGATAGTGATAAGACAGATCACTATCGGATAATCTATTTTTCCCCCTTGAAGTAGCCACAAGCTCAAAATCACTCATTGGGGCTATCAGTTCAACTAATTTTTGCCCCAACAAACCATTGGAACCTGTTAACAGTATTTTCATCTGTTTATAATTTATTTTTAAGGTCAGATGGAACCTCGCATATTATAATCATTGCCCTGCGCCTCCGCTAAAGCTTCAACGACACACGGTATGTGTCGATTAAGTTATGCTCGGTTTCATGCGTTGGTAATTTCTTTCGTTCAGATGGCATCTTTGAGGCTTAATATAATCGATTACACAGCGATTTGAGTGCGTGTTTGCCAATTATATTAAGCATATCAGTATTATAAAATCTTAATTTTCAGGATATTGATACCCATATTCCTTAGTGATCTTCTTTTTGTTTACTTCCTCAACAGTCACCTTCATTACCACATCTTCCACTGGTTTATCTGCCATGTTGGTCCGCTGAACAGCAATCGAGTCAACGACTTCAAGGCCATCCACCACCATGCCAAATACCGTGTATTGATCATCCAGGTGCGGAGCACCGCCAATGCTGCTGTAATCCCGCAACCGCTCTGCCGGATAGGATTTTGTTAAGACGACATTAAACTCCGCTTCAATTTCCGGAACAAGCGAAAATACCTTTTTCTGATATGCCTTCATATCCCCGGCATTGTACAGATTTAATATTTCTTCTTTCAAAGGCGCACACTTTTCCAAATCGATATATTTCCTGAAGTTAGCGCTGAATTTGTTTTGATCTACAGCCAGCTCTTCTTTAGAAAATTTATCGCCATGTACAATATAAAACTGACACCAACTCGAGGCCTTTTCAGGATTTACCTGATCTGACTGCCGGGCTGCTGCCAACGCACCTTTTTTATGGTAATATTCAGGAACAAACTCAGCTGGCACGGTTTCCTTTGAAGGACTGTTTTTCTCTTTGGCATCAATATCTCCACCCTGTACCATAAATCCTTTTATGACGCGGTGAAAAACAGTGCTGTCATACCTTCCGGACTCAGCTAACTTAATGAAATTATTTTTATGTTTTGGGGTCTCGTCAAATAATATCACTTTCATGTCACCAAATTTAGTCTGTATGGTCACAAGATAATCCTTATTGTTGGCGCAAGAGTTTCCTAAAACAACAAAACAACCAAGCAATAAATATTTTAGTTTTTTATTCATTCTAAATTGATTTTATGGTTTTTCCTTAATTTCTTTCAAAATAGCAGCCCCGCCCCTGGATAATATGGTGTCACCCAATCGCGCGCCTAAAGTTAATGCATTTTCCAATTTATCGGACTGTTGTAATTTGATCATTTTTTGACCGTCCAGGCTGATAATTCCAGCGGTTAATTGAAGCCGGTCCGCATCCAACTCAGCCAGTGCAAAAGCTGGAATACTGCATCCTCCCTGCAGTCTTTCTAAATAACTTCTTTCCGCTTTTAATAGTATTTCGGTAGTCTGATCATTTACCGCCTTCCTTACCAAATCTACTTTATCCTCAGACAGCTGTTGATGAATTTCTATGGCAATACTTCCCTGGCCTACTGCCGGAACAAATTGCTCCAGTGAAAATTTATGCCCTATCATATGATTGTATCCCATTCGATTGACGCCGGCATAAGCCAGCAACAGGGCATGACAGTCGCCATGCTGCATTTTTTTTATCCTTGTCTGCAGATTCCCCCGGATTTCAACAGTCTTCACATGAGGATAAAAATGTTTTAATAAGGCCTTACGCCTGGTAGACGATGTCCCTACTATTATCTCGTCTTGTGATTTTTTCCAATCCAATTCGGGCAAATGGCTAATCAAAACATCATTTGGCAGCTCGCGTTTGGTAAAGGCGATCAACACAAAACCGGGAGGTAACGTGGAAGGCATATCTTTCGCACTATGTACAGCGATATCTATCTCTCCATTTGCCAGCGCGGTTTCAATTTCTTCGGTAAAAACGCCTTTGCTCCCAATTTTAGCGATGGAAACATTGAGAATTTTATCGCCCTTGGTACTAATGGTCACTATTTCAGTTTCAACCCCGTTTTCTGCCAACAGGCTGGCAACGTGATTGGCCTGCCATAGGGCTAACTTACTACCTCTGGTTCCGATACGAATTTTCATTGTTAATATTTGGTTGCCATTTTTCGCTATCAATGGTCAGTCTAACTCCTCAATATTTTTGCAATTACCAACGACAAATCTAAAAACATTATTCTAGGATTCGCATTTCTTTCCAAATGGAAATAGCTTTCATTTAATCGAGCTGTAATTTTTTCAGTTTTTCCCAGGTTCATTACCTTTTCAAAATTCTGGACAAAGGACAATTCCTCTCCCTGCAGACGCATAATGCTATCGTTTTGGAGGCCAAGTACCAGGGTCTCCCGCATCATTTGTAAACCATATTGAATCAGGCCCTTTTGCGCTTCCTTACTCATTTTTTGAAATACGTCTGCCCATTCTACCATCTTCGAGTAGTCATTGGTAAAACACAATCGCATCCAATCGCGGAACATCAGCTGGTTATCATCCTCCACCTCCGTTACCAAGTGCCTGGCCTTATTCAGGTTTCCCTCAGATAAATGAGCGATCTGGCCGGCTTTTTTATCTTCAAGCTGGTAATCATTTATAAGCATTGTCTTTAGCTCAGCATCTGAAAACGCCCTGATTTTCAGAATCTGGGTTCTGGACAATATCGTTGTCAACAGTTTTTCCGAGTCATTGGAAACCAACAGAAACAAAGTTTTGGCCGGTGGTTCTTCTAATATTTTAAGAATTGCATTGGCTGATGAAATATGCATATACTCCGGTAGCCAGATCAACATAATTTTATAGGCAGCTTCAAATGCCTTTAATGACAGCCCTCGGATAATGTGCCGGCTCTCTTCTTTGGAAATGTTTAACTGCTTGTTTTCACCGCCAAAAAATACGCTCCAGTCTACCGCAGATCCATATGGGTTTTCCAGCAGGAACTTTCTCCAATCTTTTAAAAAATTAGTGCTATGGGCATCTTTGGAGGCAATGTTTTTAGTGCTGCTTACGGGAAAGGCAAAATGAAAATCCGGGTGAATATACTTATTCATCTTGATGCAGGAAGCACATTTCCCGCAAGCATCGGTGGGTTGTCTATCGGTGCAATTTAAATAGGTAGCGTAGGCCAGGGCCATGGGCAGGTTGGGACTCCCTTCTTTTCCCAGAAACAATTGTGCATGGGCCACATGATTGCTGTTAACCGCATCAATCAGCTTTTTTTTAACTTCTTCTAATCCCTTTATTTCAGCAAATAGCATTAAATACGAGTTAACATGGTTTTTGAATGAATTATTCCCAGTCCCTGAACCTGGTAGTTTGTTCAAAAATGCTTTCCAGAATAGCCTTTTCCTGGTCATCCAGTCCTACATCTCTCCTTTCCAATACCTTTCCAGCTACCTCAAGGGCTTTGGGCAACCGGTAAGTGGTGATCTCTTCAGCACCTCCCCAGGAAAATGAAGGAACAAAATTCCTGGGAAATCCTCCACCAAAAATATTGGCTGAGACGCCGACTACTGTTCCGGTGTTAAACATGGTATTGATCCCGCACTTGGAGTGATCTCCCATAATCAATCCACAAAACTGCAGCCCGGTATCTGTCATGGCCTGATGATGGTAATTCCATAGTCTGACGGTACCATAGTTATTTTTCATGTTTGAATTATTGCTATCGGCACCGAAATTACACCACTCACCTACAACAGAATTTCCCAAAAAACCTTCATGGCCTTTATTACTATGCCCAAATATAACTGCATTATTTACCTCACCACCCACTTTACAAGAAGGCCCTACCGTAGAGCCATTTCTAATCTTCGCACCCATATTGAGGTTTGAGCCTTCCAAAATCCCAAAAGGTCCTTTTATCTTGGCACCCTCATGGATCTGGCAATTCTTACCTATATAAACAGGGCCTGTCTCCGCATTGATGATAGCTGCCTTGATATTAACACCTTCCTCCACAAACACGTTGTCAGGGTTGTAAACAACGGTGTGTTTATCTTCAATGCCAAAAGACGTCCGATTACCGGTTAAAATCTCAAAGTCCGCCCGGATCTGTGCCGCATTATTAGCAAAAATTTTCCAGGTAGCATCAATTACTGTGGGAAGGGCCTGGTCATAATCAACCGGGTCAAAGGTTCCCATATCAAGTCCTTTATCCTCGATTGAAACCATCGCCTGTAACGAACAATGGCCGGCTATGAAAACATCGCCGGCCACAAGGCATTGGTTTTCCTTAAGATTGCGAATACGGTTCGCAAGACTCCGATCCGGACAAATCGCCGCGTTGATCAATAAATTTTGCGCTTCGGAATGTAATGGGAATTTATGACGGAGATAGGGCGCGGTTAAAAAAGAAATCCGCTCTGCTTCCATAAAATGCTGCCATTTACTTTCTAAGGTTTGCAATCCTATTAAGATTTTTCCTACTGGTCTTGTAAAGGTCAGCGGCAATAATGACTCCCTGGTTTCCGGATGATCATACAAAACAATATTCATGGCACAAAAATATAAAAGTCTGGAAGAATTGAAATTTGATATTTAAAATAGAATCAAATTCACACATAAATTTCTGCGGGGCGAAAAATTGGCACCCGGCGATTCGCATTTTAAGATTGCTTTTTACAAGATTATAAATTTCTTGCTAACGCGGGTTACCAAATCATGTTATAATCATTAAGACTCGGGTATTGGGATATTTTTTTTTGGGTTTATAGTATTAAGACAAATCCTCACAACATTCCAATCCGGGAAACTGCCGTTGCTAACCTATTTTTTAGTGGTTATAAACAAGCAAATGGTCTCCCAACAGACTAATGGAAAGTCATTTGTTAGTGTAGAAGGTGCCTGTTTTAAAAACAGGCACCCTTTTCTGTCCCTAATTTTCCATTTGACGGTAAAACAAAAAACCCCGCAATAAGATATTGCGGGGTTTCGTAATTTTTTTGCCGGGTTTCTAATCTTTCTTTTTGTATCTCCTGTTGAATTTTTCAACCCTACCAGCAGTATCCAAAAAGATCTTTTTACCGGTATAGAACGGATGGGAGGCTGAGCTCACTTCCACCTTTATCAGCGGGTACTCATTGCCATCTTCCCACTTAATAGTTTCTTTGGAACTCATAGTAGATTTAGTCAAAAACTTATAATCACTTGAGGTATCCATAAAAACCACTTCTTTATATTCCGGATGAATGCCTTTTTTCATTGTATTAAATTGAATATTTACAAGTCTTTTCAAAAGTGGCACAAATTTAAAGCACTTATTCTAATTAAACAAGGGTTTGCGCGTTACTATTGTTAAAATATTGTGTTTCCGGTGATATTGCATCGCCATTTGAAGCCCAAAGCCTTTAAATCAAACAATTTTATTGATGCCCCTGCTTTAATGTAAGCTTAAAGTGCAATTTAAATAATATATTTTATACATTTTTCCTCATTTTAGCCGGGTATTTAATATTTTGCACCGGCATATCAAATATCTATGAAACAGCACATTATCCTAATTTCATTATTCATAGTTTCTTTCTCTAAGCTTTATGGCCAAAGCGCCAATGCCCCTTTGAACAAGAGCTACTATCATCTCTTAGACCGGTATGAAATAAAAAGTGGCAAACTATCGGGCGCCTTCCATAGTTCCATGAAACCCTACCAGCGTAAATCTATCGCATCGTTTGTCGATAGCTTGCTGACAGGTGAGGAAGCCAGGTACTACAGCACCACCGATAAAGATAACCTTATATATCTGGCAAACGACAACTGGGAATGGTCGGAATATGCTCAAAATGAAAGTAAGAACCCATTTCTGAAAAAGCTGTATAAGAAAAAATCTGACCTCTACCATGTAAATACAGAAAGTTTCGATCTCCATGTTAATCCCGTACTGCATCTGGCAGCCGGTTTTGACAAGGATGAGGAGGTAACTCCCTTTATCAACACACGTGGTGGGGAGATCCGAGGCATGATAGATAAAAAGATCGGGTTTTATACCTTCCTTGGTGAAAACCAGGCCAATTACCCCCAATATGCCAGAGCATGGATCGCGGACACTGTTTATCAGCGGTTTGCAATCCCCAGTGAGGGTTTTTGGAAAAGATTCAATGATGATGGGTATGATTTTTTTACCGCGAGAGGTTACGTCAGTTTTAATGCTACTGAACATGTAAACCTACAACTCGGATTCGATAAAAACCTGGCGGGCAATGGGCATCGATCGATGATCCTTTCTGATTTTGCCAATGCCTACAGCTACTTAAAAATACAGGTGAAAGTGTGGAAGATCAGGTATACAAGCCTGACGGCGGAAATGAAAGGCAACGCCAGGGCTTCAGCGGGAGGGTCTCGTTCCGATAGCCGTTTTCCAAATAAATTTCTGGCCTACCACCATCTCAGCATCAACATTGGTGATAATCTGAACCTGGGATTATTCGAAATTGTAAATTTTGGCAGTAATGACCCTAACCGTGTGACCGTACCTTTTAACCCCGGTTATCTAAATCCCATCATATTTTTCAGGGCCATCGAACAAAATGAAGGCAGTCCTGACAATGCTATCCTGGGTGCTGACTTTAAATGGAACTTCTTAAGCAGGTTTTCGGTCTATGGCCAAATCGTACTCGATGAATTCAAGCTGGATAATGTAACCGCCGGTAACGGATGGTGGGCCAACAAGTTTGGCTATCAGCTAGGCGTGAAGTATATTGACGCCTTTGGCCTTCAAAACCTGGATCTGCAAGCTGAAACAAACATCAGCCGGCCATATACTTATTCCCATTTTACAGAAAGGACCAATCATTCTCACTACAACCTGCCGTTGGCACATCCCTATGGCGCTAACTTTAAGGAGTATATAGGTGTTGCCCGTTTTCAACCGTTCCATAAGTTATCATTGGTTGGCAAGCTCATCTACACCAATTATGGAGCCGACATTAATACGGTTTCAAATTTTGGAAGTGATATCCGCAAAAGCAGTAGTGAAAGACTCAACGAAAATGGAGCACCCCTGGATGATTTTGGCAATGAACTGGGGCAGGGCATCGATACACAGGTCCTGTATGGCGACTTTACTGCCAGCTTTCAGTTAAAACACAATTTTTTCATTGACTTAAAGGGGATCGTCAGACAGCTGGATAGCGGCCTCGATGAAAGAGACTTTAACAGTGTTGTAGGAACTCTGGCTGTTCGCTGGAACATCGCTCCGAGGGATCTGGAGTTCTAATAACCCTGACGATTGCAAGCCGTTATGTATTATTGGCCAAATGGCTATGGATATTAAGAAAATAGCTAAATTGCGGGCCGATTCAAGATTTTTATGAAGTTAATATCAAGAATATTTCAATTTGCCCGTCCCTTTAGGGCATCTGTACCTCAATACATTGTATATACGTTTTTTGGGATAATTTTTGGTGTGGGGAGCCTGGCACTGATCATTCCTTTTTTGCAGGTGATATTTGATCAGCTGGATGCTGAAAAGCTGGCGCAGTATCAGCACCTGCCATCATTTGAGTGGTCAGTAACCTATATTGAAAATTTGTTTTACTATTATTTTTTGGACTTCACCAAAGACAAGGATAAGCTAACTTCGCTTTTGTTTGTATGTGGTGTATTGATTACTGTAAACTTTCTGGGCAATCTCTTCAAATATCTGTCCGCGGTGATGTCGGCCGTGATCCGTGCGAGGCTGGTAAGGAAACTAAGAGATGCCATCTATGAAAAAATCAACCACCTGGACATGGTCTTTTTTACCAATGAAAGAAAGGGAGACACCATTTCCAGGATTACCAATGACGTGCAGGAGGTGGAAAGATCTGCCATGTACGTCATACAGGTGGTGTTTAAGGAGCCTGTGACTATTATTGTGTACTTTGGCATACTGTTTTCCATGCAGTGGAAACTCACCCTCCTGTCTATGTTAATATTGCCAGTTGCGGGTGGAATCATTTCAGGTATTGCCAAAAGATTAAAAAAGGCGGCCATATTAAACCAGGAGTCCATCGGCAGGATCTTAAACGTGGTGGAAGAAAGTTTGTCGGGCATGAGGGTTATCAAGGCTTTTACTGCCGGTAATTATATGCTGAAAAAATTTAAGGAAGAGGACCGTATCTATGCGGGTATTAATGTGTCAATGGCTAAAAGGTTCGAACTGGCCTCCCCGCTCTCGGAATTTTTTGGCATCATTACCATCTCAGGTATCCTGCTTTTCGGAGGTCACCTGATATTTGGTGGATCAATGGACGGGGCCAACTTTATTGGGTATTTAATCATTTTCAGCCAGGTGCTGACCCCGGCCAAAGAAATATCAAAGGCCATTTCAGCCATACAAAAAGGCAACGCCTCCGCAGAAAGAATATTCTCTATTCTAGATACCGAGCCGCTCATTAAAGATGTTAAAAGTGCTATTGATGTAAAGGAATTCAATCAAAATATTGCCTTCAAATCAGTGTCGTTCGCCTATGATCAGGATAAACAGGTTTTGGCTGACATTAACTTCGACATTGAAAAAGGAAAAACCATTGCGTTGGTGGGGCCTTCAGGTGGTGGTAAATCAACAATTGCCGATCTGATTCCCCGTTTTTACGATCCGGACCAGGGAGAAATCTTATTGGATGGTAAAAACATCAAAGATATAAAAGTCGAATCCCTGCGAAAAATGATGGGTATTGTCACCCAGGAGTCTATTCTTTTTAATGATACCGTCTTAAATAACATCGCCTTTGGTATCGAAAATGCTGACGAGGAGGCTGTCATCAAAGCAGCAAAAATCGCCAATGCCCATGAGTTTATCACTAAAATGGAGCATGGATATCAAACGATGGTAGGAGAACGTGGACTAAAAATGTCCGGCGGCCAAAGACAACGGTTGAGTATTGCCCGCGCCGTTTTTAAAAATCCACCCATTCTGATTTTGGATGAAGCCACTTCTGCCCTGGATTCCGAGTCCGAAAAACTGGTACAAAATGCGCTGGGCAACCTGATGCAGAATCGCACCTCCGTTGTCATTGCTCACCGGCTGAGTACCATCCAGCACGCAGATGAAATCCTGGTAGTCAAGGAAGGAAAAATTGTGGAAAGAGGATCACATGAAGAGTTATTGGCTGTTAGCGGGCTATACAGTAAGTTAATTGAGATGCAAACAGTATAAGTTGGCATCTTAAGCCATGAAAAGCCAGTCTATTTTACTTATCCAAATGTTTTAATACAGCTCTGTTTAACCACGAGTTCAACGGGTATTGAAAGACCGCTCTCACGATCACCCACTTATTAAAAGCATCAATTATTGCTTGTGCACATGTACATCCATTTGTGGATAAGGTATGTTAAGCCCTTCCTGCTCAAATCTCGTATATACTTCCTCATTCATACGAAAATAGACGTTCCAATAATCCTCGGATTTGACCCATGTGCGAACCACAATGTTGACCGAACTGTCAGCTAATTCGGAAAGCGCAATAAATGGTTCCGGTTCTTTTAAAATCTGGGGATCATTGTTGATAAGCTCTGACAATACCCTTTTTGCCTGGTCATATCTATCGCCATAACCAATGCCAAATGTCCAGTCTACCCGGCGGGTATCCTCGGTGCTGTAATTAATCAGCGAATCGGTAGATAGCCCACCATTGGGAATAATAATCGTTTTGTTATCGGGTGTTTTGAGAATGGTATTGAAAATCTGAATTTGATTAACCGCACCGAGATAACCCTTGGCATCAATGACATCCCCCACCTTAAAAGGTTTGAAAATCAAAATCATGACACCTCCGGCAAAATTCTGAAGGGTCCCTGAAAGGGCCATGCCAACGGCAAGGCCGGCTGCACCTAATATGGCAATAAATGAGGTCATTTCAATGCCAAGCATGCCCAGTACACTGATTACCAGTAATACTTTCAATAAAATTCCGATCAAACTCTTAAAAAAAGGTCTGAGCGATTCATCCATGGATATTTTTTCCATCCGATGATTGACCATTTTGGTAAGGAATTTAATCACCCACAGACCGACAATTAATACCAAAATGGCGCCTGCTAATTTGGGGCCATAGCTGATGATGAGATCCATGGCTACATTTGAGTATTTTTCCAGATTTTCCATGATTTATTAGTTGGTTTTGGTTGCTATAAAAAGGTTATGAAATTGAGCTATTAAAATATGAATTGTTTGCGCCTTCACCAAGTTTACCAAGTCTCTATTTTTCAACAACTTAAAACTGCTCCTTCTCTTCTTTGATCACCTGCCCCGACAAGCCTGCCGTTGTCGTCAATTTTTACGCAATGCACACCACCAAAATACATGCTTTTACGCTCAAAATAAACTTTTTTGATCCCGCTCAAATCTGCCATTGAATCAATAACGGACGGATCAATACCAGGCTCAATATCGATCGTATCGTTTTCGCAATGAATGCGGCTGTTGTTGACAGCTTCTGTCAAAGGCAAGGAAAAGTCAATCAAATTGGAAATCACTTGCGTAATCGCTGTTCTGATACGATTAGCGCCGCCACTTCCCATCGCTAAAAATGGTTTTTGCCGGTCAAGAACAATCGTTGGAGACATCATGGAGGTGATGCGTTGATTTTCCGTCCAGCGATGAAATCCCTTGGGGTTAAGGTCTTCTTCTCCAAGCATATTATTTAACATTATATTAGTTTCCGGTACTGTGTACCCTGATCCTTCACCAAAGGAAGTAGTAACGGTAGCAATGTTATATTCATTATCAATAACTGTAACGTGGGTCGTATTACCTGGTGTTCTTTTGTTTTTCAATAATTCGTCACCAAATAGCCGGAGGTGATCATCGGAAAGGAATTGCTCAAACACATCATCTTTGTAGCCATGCCCGTCTAATTTGTCAGCCCTGGCGCGATTTGAAAGTAACATTACCTTCACCAGGCTTTCAAGATGTCCGGGGCTTCCATAATCAAAATCCGACAGGCGCACCTGCTCCAACAATTTGAGCATAAAAGCAATCAGCGCCCCCCCGGCGCTCGGCGGTGGATTGGTTAAAATTTCAAACCCGCGATAGTTCAGCGACAATGGCTTTCGCTCATATACTTCGAAGTTCCTGAAGTCCTCCATGGTCAGGTATCCACCCAAATCCGCGGAATCTTTGATAATTCTTTGAGCTACCTCTCCCTCATAAAATTCTCTGACACCATTATCGGCCATATATTCCAAAAGATCGCTGAAATACGGCAATGCATATTTTTCACCTATTGCCAATGCCTTACCGTCGGGCAGATAAATGCCTCTTGCAGTTTTACAGGCATTAATTACCGGCGATACCAAATGAATATTATTGTGGATGTAGGGTGTAACGGTAACACCATTTTTGGCAGCTTCGATAGCGGGTGTAGCGATCTCCCTAAAGGGGATCTTACCCAATTTCCTGTGCACGTGAAACAACCCGGCAAAGTTCCCGGGGACCGCAACGGAAGCCAGGCCAATATGAAACGTTTGTGTCGAATCGCCAAAATTCAGCGTCACCGGGTAAAAATCTAACTGCTCTTTTGTGTCTTTATGCCTTGGTGTCTGGGTAAAAAAATCAAACAAAGTCGCCCGTTTTTGATAAGGCATAGCCAGCATAAATCCTCCTCCCCCGGCAGAGGTAATGGTCGACCCCGCAACAAAACTCATTAATGTAGCTCCAATGGCGGCATCATAGGCATTACCACCAGTTTTAAGGATCTCATATCCTGCCTGGGAAGTCAGCGGGTCCCCGGAGGCAATTACTCCACCTGGCTTATAAGGCATAAAACGCTATTATTTTTTTTACCATAATTAGCATAAAACTATCATAATTATCTGCCTTAAGAAAGTAACCCAAATCATTATTGCTACATGCTACCTATAATTAATGCCTTGCATAACCGTCCGGATTCGCCATTAATTACAGCCAGTCTCCCGGTAATCTCAGGTAGATCCTCTGGCTGTTTCCAACTTTCAAAATATGCCGTCAATAAATCCGGAGGATTAAAAAAACCCTGAATAATTTATAGTAACTTTCCTACATAATTCACTGAGAAATTTTTTTAAAAATGAAACCGTTGAGAGATAAAATTGCCCTCGTGGCCGGCGCCACCCGCGGAGCGGGCAGGGGCATCGCCTGCATGCTGGGTGAAGCGGGTGCCACTGTTTATTGTACCGGAAGAAGTACCAAAAATAACCCCTCTTCCATGAACAGACCCGAAAACATTGAAGAATCTGCCCAGTTGGTCGACCAGTGGGGAGGTAAAGGAATCGCCGTAAAAGTAGACCACACCGAGGAAGAGGAAGTAAGCAGGTTGATGGAACGTATAAAAAGAGATCACGGCAAACTCGATATTCTTGTGAATGATGTGTGGGGTGGTGATCATTTGACCGAGTGGGGGAAGCGATTTTGGGAGTTGGATCTTGAAAAGGGTTACACAATGATCCAAAGGGCTATTTATTCTCATCTTATCACCAGCAAACATGCCCTGCCACTGATACAGGACAACACAGGTGTGGTTATAGAAATAACCGATGGCGACCATTATGGTTACAGAGGAAATTTGTTTTATGACCTTGTTAAAACAAGCATCATCCGCATAGCTTTTATTATGGCCAAAGAACTGAAAAAAAAGGGCATCAGCGCTGTGGCGGTTACACCCGGATTTCTCAGGTCAGAGGCCATGCTGGATCATTTCGGAGTGACAGCCGATAACTGGCAGCAAGGTGCGGAAAAAGATCCCAACTTCATTGCCTCGGAAACTCCCTTTTTTGTCGGCCGCTGTATTGCCGCACTTTGTGCCGACACAAAGCTTGAGATGAAAAATGGAAAGGTCTTCAGCTCCTGGGATTTGGCTGAGGAATACCAAATAAACGACATAGATGGCAGCAGGCCCAACTGGGGACGTCACTTTCAGGAAGCCTACAACTTTTCCGGCAAAAATTGTAACGATCAATTTTATACCTTCTGGAATAACGGACCTTTGGAGGCAGCCATGCCGGATTGGCCATAGACTATCAAATTGGCAGCGCTGATTGTTTGTTGATACCAAGGTCTTTTAATCAAAATTTAATTTAGGCAAAAGACGGAAGAACAAAAAAATACCCTATTTTCGATGTGTCATTAGAAATCTATACGTTGAAGCGTAAATCGTTGAAGTCCCTTGCTGTTCTGCCGCTTATTTATCTGCTCTTCCATTTGTCGTCCTATGGTCAGCAGGATAAAGATAACACCTGGAACCATTTTAAGACGGATGCTTATTATATGGGGGATGGATTTCTACATGTGCTGAAAAGTCCTGCCAGATGGAAAGGTAAAGATTTTTTAAAGGTAGCCGGGTTTTTGGGTGGTGCTGTATTAATCTCATTTCTGGATGAACCGTTTAATGATTGGGCATTGGACAACAACAATCCGAGGCGCCGGGAAAATTTGGAAAAATTTGCTGATATCACTGGCAAACCAGGTCCGGCTATTGTGGGCTTTTCAGTAATATACGGTACTGGATTGCTCTTGAACAATGAAACTATCAGAGACGCCGGCGTGGTTATTTTTGGTAGCCTGGCCTCTACCGCACTGATGCAAACCATTTCGAAAGCTGCCACGGGCCGCGCCAGGCCGGCCTCGGGGCTGCGTTATAATGTTTTTAAGCCATTCAGCAATGATCCCGCTTTTCATTCCTTTCCTTCGGGGCATGCAGTTTCATCCATGACTATTACTGCTGCGCTGGCTCGCCAGATAAATTTCAAACCCGCCAGGATATTTCTTTATGGTATCGGTATCGCCACCGGTTTCGCCAGGTCCTTTAATCAGGCACATTGGCTTTCCGACGTAGTAGTGAGTATGGGATTAACCTATTTAACGGTGCGTACGGTGGAGAAAAGATATCAAGAAAAAAAGGCTGCCGCCAATGGTTTTCCACCCTTCCATTCAAAAACACGTGTTAATTTCATGCCTTATGCCACAGGATTCAGAATGACTGTGACTTTTCCATAATAGCAATATCCTTCCCATATACGGTGATCCCTTTGATTTCTTTTATAAACTACCATATTCTATGCCTTTAAAAAGCAATTTATAATCGGCAAGTTGTTCTATGTATTCATATGACTGATCAACAGTATCCCGGTTGACACGAACTTTAATGAGGCCCTCACCAACTGCCCAGGAGAGCTCAAAATTGTGGAGATCATGATTTAATTCCTTCCCCTGTCCATAATCAACCATTACCAATCTATCCGCTATGATCTTTCGATCCGCTGCATCATAGCCTTTTATGCGAAAGGAGCCATAGGTCTCTATCAGTTTTTCCGATATGTCATCTTCCAACACATATTTAGACCTGCTCAGCGCTCCATCTAAATAGCAGAATGTAACATGCTTTATTTTAGCGCCATGAATCAAATTTTTTGGCTCATTCACTATAAAAAATGTTGCCCTTCCGCCAAAAAAAGTACCAAACAAGTCTTTCTCAACTGAAATGCTTATAGAGTCCTGTGTGGCAGATTCCGTCTTGATTATTCCGGATGTTTCAGCGACCATCTTATCCGCCGCTACAGTCGCGGCTTGCTTAAGACTGTCTGCCCGGTAATTTTCGGATTCTTCGTTTTTAATTTTCTGCCTGCAGGAAAAAACCAAAAGGAAGGTTATCATAACGGCCAATGGCATAGAATTTTTCATTTAAGTTCGCCTGTGTTAAAATGTTGTGCCATTAAAAAAAGGTTATAGAAGTATACGCAATACCAGTCAATTGGATGGGTTGCCTAAAAACTGTACCTTGAAAAGGTTGAAAAAAGTTGCAAAAAAAAGGGTTGCCCATACAACCATCCTTTTGGTTTCTGGCACTTTAGGGTAAATGCAGTAGATTATAGGATTAAAATCAATTGAAAAACTTGAGTTACCAAATCGATCCTCAGGAATGGCAAATAGTCGAAGGTTGTCGAAAAAATGACAGGCTAGCACAAAAATCATTATATGACCGGTACAAAGACAGTATGTATACAACGATCTTTCGTATGCTGGGCGATGAAGATGAGGCTGCTGATGCATTGCAGGAAGGGTTTATACAAACCTTTAAAAGTGTGCATCAGTTTCAGGGAAATTCATCTCTGGGAGCCTGGATCAAAGTCATTATGATCAGGGCAGCCATCAAAAAGCAGCGAAAAGTGGTACCAATGAAGTCACTTGATGATTTGAGCACCACCCAGGAGCCTAAAGTTATCTCCTGGGACGAGAATCTGACCGGGGAATACCTGGAAAAAGCTATTCGCCAGTTGCCGCAGGGATATAAAAATGTATTCCTTCTGATAGAAGTAGAAGGATACAAACATGATGAGGTGGCAGAGATGTTACAAATTTCGCCAGGCACCTCCAAGTCACAACTATATCATAGCAAAAGAATGCTTCAAAAGTTACTAAAAGAACTGATGTATTAATTAATCGCAACATGCAGGAGAAAAATCGACATATCCTAAAACAGGCCATTGCCTCCCTGAGCGACAGAAAAGCGCCGAAGGCCACCTGGCTTAATATAAGCCGGCAGCTGGATGAAATCGACGCTGAGGGGCTGGAGCATTTTGAAAAAGCATGTGAAAATGTTCGGAAAAACTTAGTGGAAGCACCGGATATATGGGACAAGATCACCGAATCGCTTGACCAGATGGAAGAGATGACAGAAAGTGAAGATCTTAATCCTCACATACTAAAAGACGCGGTGAATGCATTGCCTCAGCACCAATCACCGGATAATCTATTTGACAATATCATAGATCGTGTAGAAACTGGTAAAAAAAGCAATAAACTTGTTTTCAATCGCTGGTACCAGCTGTCGGGAATAGCTGCCATGATACTGTTGGTAATGTCAATAAGCTTTTGGCTGAACAGAGATACTACTCAAAAAGACACGAATGGAATCATTACCTATTCGGAAGAAATCGTTCCACCTACAGACAATATAAACACGTTATTATCCTCCTTTGAACAGGAAGACGAGGTATTGGCGTTTGTGGAGGCTAACTGCCTGCAAATTGAGCTAAAGTGTGATAATGATGAATTCAAGGGACTGCTTTCTCAATACAAGGAGCTTGATACCGTCAAACAAACGCTGATGGCAGAAATAGCGGCACACCAGGAACAGGTTCGCTTAATGGACTACCTGGTAAGGGTCGAAAAAGAGAAAACGGAAGTGGGTAAAAAGTTAATTCAGTATTTATTAAGTTAATGCAGACTAAAAATTTGATATATAGAATCATCCTGACCACGGCAATCGTACAAGGATCATTGCTCAGCACCATGGGTCAGACTAAGCTACAGGTACTTACCAAAATTGTGGAGAAAAGCTTTGTGGCTTCCTCTTCAACCAGCTTGCAGGTGGACGGACAAAAATCGGATATCCGCGTAAATACCTGGAACAGAAATGAGGTGAAGGTTGTCTTGAAATTAATTTCCAAAAGCCCGTCCAAAAGCGTGGCAGAAAAAGAGCTTGACTATCAACGGTATATTTTAGAAAAGAAAAAAGAAATCATTCATTTGAAAAATTACCTGGTCATCCCCCAGGGTGTGTCCAAGTTACAATCTATTCAGGTGGCTTCTTATGAAATTACTGTTCCCAGGGGATGTAAGATGACACTTACCAACCAGTATGGAGATGTCGAAATCCATAATTTATCCGGCGTGGTAGATATGAATGTAAAGTATGGCAAAATCAGGCTTGAAAATTTAAATGCTGCCATACAAATTCATAGCTATTTTGGAGATCTGATTGTCAGAAATGTTGACGGGCATCTCAAAGTAAATGCCAATCATACCAAAATAAACCTGGACGACATTGCCGGGGACGTGAAGTTAAATTCGACCCTGGGAGATGTTTACATTGGAACCGCCAAAGACATAAAATCGCTGGATATCGTCGCTTCCAAGGCAGATATTACTTTAGAGAATCCCGATTACCAGCAATTTAATTTTTCATTAAAATCAAAATTTGGAGATGTCCTGGTACCGGACCAATATCGACAATATTTCAGGTCCCACAGCCGCGACAATAAGTCCTTTGTATACGAACCGCTTTCCAGAGGAAATTCCATCAGTTTAATAACATCATTCGGAAATATCATAGCAAAATGAGCAAAAGACTAATAATAATCATAATATTCAACCTTTTTGTGATCAACCTATGGGCGCAGGAGAATGAGCGGGTGACCATAGAAAGCTCGGAAGAGGAAGTAGAAGAAGACAGCTTCGCTACCCTCCTGGACGCTTACAATCGCATTATCAGGGCTGATGAAGAAAAATTAACCTTATTAAAAATAGATCTACTGGCACCTTTCTTTTACGCTTTGTCACGTGGTGGTAATGAGGAGACGGAAAAGCTGGCCAGCGATGTATTGAGAGTTACTTATGAACAAAAATACCGCCGGGATTGGTCCTGGTTCGCCCGGGCAAAACTACTGGCCATCCGTCGCAGATTAACAGATTATAACCTGAGCGGAGGAATACGCTATTATTATAATCTTAACAGCCGCATTTTAAAAGGCAGGAGCGCCAATAATTTTTCAGCCAACTATTTGGGGGTGGAGCCCAATCTGAGGTACAACTCCTGGGGTGGCGAATCCGGCATTTCAGTTAAATTACTTTATGGTATTCAAAGAAGGATCGGTGGTAAGGGTTACTTCGACTTTGATATCGGTCTTGAGCAGGTCATTGTACCCTATACCGATAATGGATCCGGTATCGATGTGACCGTCAGCGTAGGCATGGGACTGGCCTTTTAGTAGCCGCATTTTAGTTATTACCTCTAATCTACATCATTAAGCTTATAAGCGCTGAACAGGATAACTATGTCCTCGATTCAGAGAAATTCCATTGATTAACTCAAACTATTTTAATATGAAAATTATAAATGTGCACTTTGAAAAACAGCTTTATTGCCTGGGTTTGGTAATTCTCATTACCGTAAATAGTTTTGCCCAGCAAAGCGCTGACAATGCCGACAATAAAAACACGCCTGAAAAACAACGTTATTTAATATCCTCGCTTACCTCAAAACGGCTTCAGCTCAGAGACCAGCATATGTCCCCGGTGACCTATTTCGGTGGCATGATAGCTCCGGGATTTGGCATGTTGAAACGGAAAGAAAAATTTTTCAGCGAGTTTTCGCTCAACTTTACGTTGGGATCTATCCAGGCAAAAAATGGCACTGATCTGCGGCCAATGCGCGGGGATTATTTCCGGATTGACATGCAATACAGCTACTTAAGGTTTGTGAAAAATATTGCGAATCAGCGTTTTCGATGGTATGTTGGCGGAAAACTTAAGTCTCACTCAAATGTGCGACTTAACGAACAACTTGACACCGGCTTTATTACCTTTATTTTTACCAATGGCCTGTCACTGTCATCGGCGTTGGAAAGGGATATCAGTCTGTTTGGTAGAAAAATGACCCTGTCTTATCAATTGGATCTCCCCGTGGTTACGCATGTTATCAGGCCTAATTATCTAAACATTTACAATTACATCGACCCGGAAAATGACTGGCTTGAAGAACGATTGAGGGACAGCGACTGGCTCCTGCCGGGAAAATTCACCAGCATCAACAGCCAAATTTCGCTAACCTATCCCATCAGAGCCGGCAACATGGTCAGACTTTCCTATGGATGGGAGTATTATTCCCTGAATAACAAGCTCAAGGCGAGAAATGCTTCACATGATATCGCTTTGGCACTTTTATTTAATTTTTAATCAAACTTACAGATCGACAAGTAATCATGAAAAATATAATTTATACACTAACCGTAATCTGGGCTATTACTGCTTGTGAAGACCCGTTTTTTGAGGATGATCCAACCAATGATCCGGTTACTAATTTCGACATTATGTGGTCCACCATGAATGATAAATATGTGTATTTTGACTACAAGAGAATTGACTGGGATTCCATTCGAAATGTTTATCGGCCACAGGTGCGGGCGGACATGAGTGATCAGGCTTTGTTTCAACTAATGGAAACAGCGCTTAATACACTCAGAGACGGCCACGTTAATCTGAGATCGGAATTTGACATTTCATTCTACGATGGTTTTTATAAAAATTATCCTGAAAATTTTAATTTCCAGCTGCTGGAAAAGAATTATCTGGGAGATTATAAAATCACCGGTTCTTTGGTCAATACCATTATCGACTCCATAGGATACATCCGTTACGGCTCATTTGTAAATCCGATCCGAAATGAGGACCTGGACTTTGTCATTCAACGATTTAAAGGATTAAAAGGCATCGTTATTGACATTAGAAATAACGAGGGAGGCGATCCTGCGAATGGATTCAGGTTTGCGAAAAGAATTGCTGATAAAAAACGCCATATCTATACTACCAAATACAAAAACGGGCCCGGGAAAAACGACCTTACCGAGGCTGACCAGGCTTTTATTGCGCCAACAAGTGAATACCCCAGGTTTCACCAACCGGTTGTACTGCTGACCAACAGAAAAACCTATAGCGCCGCTAATTTCTTTACCGCCACCCTAAAAGCTTTTCCTCATGTAACGGTTATGGGAGACCAAACCGGGGGTGGCGGTGGCGCTCCGGTCGGTTGGGAATTGCCTAATGGCTGGTTTTTTAATTTTTCCACATCCATTAGTTATTTACCAGACGGTTTTTTCATAGAAGATGGCATTGCTCCCGATGTGAGGGTGGAAATCACTGAAAACGATTTGCTGACCGGGAAAGACACGATTTTGGAAAGGGCACTATCATCCTTTCAATAAAAAACAGCAGCAGGCGAGATTTACATCCTGCCTGCTGCTTATCTTTTTCTAATTTTTTGAGCCCCTATGATTTATCTTTTAAAGCACAACTGCTTATCCCAAACGGAGCGTACAGGGGACAAAAACTAATGAGGCTTGTCAATAAAAATACCCCCGCCAGGACCAGTAAAATAATACCTACCGTGCCGGTAATAACATTTGTGAAGAATAATAAAGCTATGATAGCAGCGATTATCACCCGGATAATACGGTCCGCATTTCCCATATTTTTTTTCATAATACCAGATTTTGATTAAATTAAATATTGCACCAGTAAAACAGCAGCTACCACTAAACCCAGACATATCAGACAAACCGCCATGAATTTAATGATCTTGATTTTCAACTTATTACCTGGTTTTTATTCAAAATTAGGGGATCCAAAAATCAATGGCAGTGACTAATGTCACCACCTACAGAATTTCTATACCCTGGGGGTGCTGAAGCAACAGCTTGTCCGTCTCCAGCTTTTTGATAATACGGCTGATCACCTCCCGGGCAGTACCCAGGTCATTTGCTATTTGACGGTGGGTGACAGGGACAATCTTTTGCCGCGACACAGTGGCCTTTGCAGATAAATAATCAAGAATACGCTTGTCTAGCTTATCAAAAAGCAGGTGGTTAATAGTGGATAACAGATCGCTATAGCGTTGGTTGTACTGGTGGTAAAAAAGATTATTCAGAGAAGGGTATTGTCTGATCCACCCCGGTATCAGGGTAGTTGGCAACAGTAGCACCGTGGAATCCTCTTCAGTAGCCGCAAATACCTCACTGGGGTTATTTTGAAGGGCCGCGGCAAAGGACATAATGCAACTTTCATCGGCCTGGATATAGTACAGCAGCAATTCCTTTTCCCCGTATCTTGTAAATACCTTAACCAGTCCCTTCAATACCAACGGAATTACCTTCACGTATTGTCCCTGCCTGAGTATTTCAGTGTCGGCAGGCACCTGTTTTAACGTGGCATGGTTTAAAATTTCTACCAGCAGATCTTTCCCTAAAAAAGATAAATGCCTGTTAACTAAGTCTTCGTGAAGTTGTGCCGTCATACATCAGAGCCAAAAAAGCCTCATTAATAATTACACCAAAATCTGTGAAACTAATATAATCAATCCTGCTGTTCTTTTAACCTTTTCAGGTTATCAAGTATTTGGTCGGGCATGGATACGGACTTTCTTTCGGATTTATCGATATGAACACCGACCATTCTTCCCTCGGCAACTAATAATTCTGCCTCGGGGTTATACATTTTATGATGGAAAATGATAGCCCTGGATTTAAAATCTTCGAGCACAGTGTGGATGGTAACCAGGTCTCCGGCCAATAATTCGTGATAATACTTCAGTTGCTGTTCAACAGCAACCATGCCCTTGTTGCTGGACCTCAGGTAGGAAGCTGTGATACCCAGCTGTCCGAAGAATTGCCAGGTAGCCTCATCATACTTGGCCATATAAAATTGAACATTCATATGATTGTTGAAATCACATTGCCAATTATAGACGACGCCTTTATAAGTTATGATCTTATTCATTGGGTTAAAAGCTGTTTTTAAGAGACCCCTCAAATAAAACAGTTTTTAGTATAGATTCCTGAAACAGATGTGCATTTTTTATTCTGTTTTCATCTTTAAGATAATTCGACAATCCCTTTTCAGAGCCAAAAGACAACATATGTACTTCAAAAGGTGTCTCATCACGCCAGTAGGTATATTCGGTGTTTCCAGGCCTCCAGCGGAATACGATCTCACCGCCATAATTTTCCAGTAAGGGCAGCACCCTTTTCTCATATTCGAGAAACTTTTCTTCCTGCCCTTTTTTTACATAAAAGAAAATGGTAATGATTATTGATTTGGCATCCAAAATTTAGTGGTTTATGATAGTGGTTTGTAATGGGCCCGCACCCGCTTGATTTTCCCCGATCCATTCATTTCCATGTATTCAGCTGCCAGCAGGTTGTTTACACTTTTATAAATCAGAGTCGTGCTTTTGACTCCTGGCAATACATGCATTAAATCAAAATACAGCGAAGGGTATGCCTCCAGGCCTTTTAGAAAGTAACCTCTCAAATGATGCAGGCTCTGAATTTGCCCCGCCGGGTTATCTAACAGTTTGGCCACAAATGGAGAGACAAAATCAATCTCCTGTGCGTAATGCTCCATGATCTTTTCAATATCATGGCTATTCCAGGCCTCGATCCAATCGCTGGCAAATGCTTCGTAATTACTCATGGTGATTTAAATTTGATTTACTGGCGAAGTTAGCCCACTACAGGTTCCTGGAATGTTGAATATAGCTCATTTTTTCCATTTTCCCGGCAAATACCCAAAGCGCTGCTTATACTTTTGTACAAAATACGATACGTTATTGAATCCGGTTAAATAGCATACCTCTTTTACCAAAAGCTTTTGCGTCATTAAATAATAATCTGCCAATTCCAATCGCCGGTTTACCAGCCACTTTTTAGGAGACTCTCCGAAAATCAAAGTGAAATGACGCTTAAAAGTGGCCAGGCTCATGTTGCAGGCCTCTGCAAATTCGGGCAGGCTCCCCAGTGACAGTAAGTTCCGATGTATTTTTGACTTAAATACCAGCCTGTCTCCGGTGTCTTCACCGGCTAGGTCAAAGCGATCATTTAACTCCTTTATGACAGGCCGGGCCTCCTCATAACTTATCTGCCCCCGCAACTCGTTGGTCTTAACGTTGATCAATGCCCTGGTCAGGGGAAAATCATTGTTTAAAGCTGATAATCTCGGTTTTAATCCTAACCGTGGGTTTGGGACCGGCTCAACAAATGTTTCATCCAGGCAAATATTAGCGCTTTTAAAACGGGTTTGACTCCGGCCAATCTTGGAAAACAGATAAGTTCCAGCCGGTAGAAACAGCAAATCGCCAGGCAACATATTGATAAGCCTCCCGCGACAGTACATCAGCTTTTCTCCGGCCAGCACAATACTCACTGTGTTTTTAGGTATATACAACAGGTCCTGTTTTGGTCTGAAATATTCGGTCAGGCCAAGGAAATCTGTGACACCATCAAAATTAAATTTTCGAAGGTGGAAGCTGGCATTCTCATTAAAAGATGTATAAGCTGTAATCATGCACTTAATGCCTGTTTTTTTCTGGCCAGAAGATACTGCAAAATCCAACCGTAAAGAAAGTTGGAAATACCAACCTCAAAGCCATGCGCTATCCTGATATTTTGGGGCATCAAATCATTGGGTACTAGCAATGGTGCAATGCCACCTATGACGGCAAAAATAAGACCGGTCAAGACCCCCTTATAGCGCGTTGAACCCAGGAAGGTATGATCTATTAAAATTGCTATCCCTACAAATATAAATCCTCTGAAGCACAAGTTGGTAATAATAATCTGATGCAAGGGTGGTATTTTATCCCCATAAAAATCCATTAATTGAGGGTAAACAAGGCTAAGGGTCATACCGGCCGCAAAATAAAATAGAAAATAGGTAACATTACCCAACAGGATTTTAACCACCCATTGCCCCGCTGACCGGCGAGCTAAGGCAACAGGTTCTGGTTGGTTTATCTTATCTCTCCCTAAAAAATGATACAGCAAATAGCTTAGTATTCCGGAACTAAATAATCCCCAGACCAGTGCCGTGAACGTTTGGTTGTGCGAAGTTATATTAAAAATCAAGGCCTCCACCAAAATACTGAAATGTCCTATAACAAAAAGTATCGTCCAAAGATAAAACCATAATAACCTATTGCTATAGCTGCTTTTTACAGTATAAAGGAACAAAACCGCGACAATCAGCAGGTTGGATAAAAATTGCCAGGAATAGTGGCTTGATGCCCTGATATCTTCGTTAATCCCATCAATTCCGAAAGCAATAAATGTTCCCAATAAAGCAATAAGCATTATTTTAATAATGTCGTTAGTTTTCATAACCTTTAACTTTTAGCGTTTTCAATGCATGTATTCCCCATTTTAAATGTGCCTGGTATTGCATTAATCCATGCTCGAACGCAATGCGCCCCTGTACAGGCAGAGTATCTGCATTCTTCTGATAGAATATATTTAATTCCTCCAAATACATAGTAATCTGATGCACAAAGCCTTCCAGAAATCCTACACGGCTCGTCATGTCTATCAAGTCATCCATAAAGGCAAATCGCAGAATCAATAAATTGGCACTCCTGGTAATATCCTCTTTTTTGACAGGAAGCAATAACCACGCTTTCAGTGCAGTAACACCGGCGCCGGTAATTTTCATGGTACTTCCCCTGCCGCGCCTATCCTCATCAATGATAAACCCCAGCTTTTTTAATTTTCTGATAGCGGGGTAAACAGTGCCCGGACTGCTGCTGAAATTACCCAGTGCCGTAGTTTCAAAAATTTTTCTAATGCCATAGCCCGTTCTTGGCTGCTGCTGAAGAAGGCCCAGGATGGTGTAGTCAATAGGAGTAATACGCATAATTAGTACGATTCGAACTATTAAGATAGTACGAATCATACTAATATACAAGTTAGTTGGGTGGGAACCAGTGCTGTTACTGGATAAAGGCTGCTGGTCGCGAGCAAAGAGGGGTTAAATTGCCAGGCAAATTGAAAACCTGCCACATAACATGGGAGTTGCCCAAATAAGCGTATCTATTTTTCACATTTGAGAGGGTTTCAAAATCCAATTTGGCTAAAAACTTCTCTTTTTTGTCACTTAAAATGCCATTAATTGTAAATAGATAACAAAATAGGCAATAAAATTATCAAAATAAAGGAGGTTTTAATTTCAGAATGTCCTGTCTTTTGTATTTAAGATTTAACCAACCCGAACCTCATCATGCTATCTCGCTTTAATTCCAGCCATGTGAAAGTTCGGTTCTAAGGAGTCAACTCAGGAAAACATAAGAAAATGAAAAAAAGTGACCTACCAGATCCATTCGAGCATGCGCGATTAGAAAAAGGGCACGGACATGTAAACGATCAGGACGATGCCGTAACCATGCTTTTGCGTCTTAAGGATGTGAGAAAGACGGCAAAGGATTGGAAAACATTCCAATCTGGCGCTGCGCCTGGCCGGATCGTTGTGCCGTCAGAGGTAAGCATTCGCGATACCCGTCAGATACCCTTTGAAGTCGATCCTCCGATGCATACGGATTACCGGGCATTGGTAGAAGCCTGGTTTAAACGACCGGACGAAGAGGAGTATCGGGAAAAGCTGGCCAAAATAATCAATGAGATTGTGGATGAAACGCTGAACAGGGACTGCGTAGAGGTTGTGGAAGATTTCTCCTTAAAGCTACAATCAAGAGCCCTCACTTTATTGCTTAATATTCCCTATGAGGAATCCGAAACCTGGATTTCCTGGGGTACTCACGTATTCAGGAGTGAAGATAGTCCGGTTGATGGGAAAAAAGCGGCTATACTTTACGATTACATCGATGAACAGATTGATCGCGCCATTGAAAATCCAGGCGATGATTTGTATTCGGTACTGCTGGCGTCGGAAATCGAAGGCCGGAAGATGACGAAGGAAGAGGTAAAAGGCGTGATGATTCTAACTTTTGCAGGCGGCCGGGATACGGTGATCAATGCCGTGACTAATTCCATAGCTTACCTGGCCGACCACCCCGAGTCGCTTGCCCGGTTACGCAACGAACCGGAAATTGCAACCAGGGCGGTGGAAGAATTAATTCGTTACTTTTCGCCGCTCACCCATATGGGAAGAGTCGCCACAAAAGATACCGAAGTTTGCGAACATGCCGTAAAAGCCAACACACGCGTTTCTTTATGCTGGGCATCCGCTAACAGAGACGCCGCTGCTTTCAATAACCCCAACGAGATAGACCTGGACCGTAAAATCAACCCGCATGTTGGCTTTGGTTTTGGTATCCACAAATGCCTTGGAGCCACGCATGCCCGCCAAATACTAAGAATATTGCTGGGTATTCTGGCTGAAAGAGTAAGTTCTATCGATATTTTAGATTATGAAGAAAATATTGAAGACTGGGAAGAATTCCAACGCAAGGTAGGCTACCATAGCATTAAAGTTAAATTCAACGCTAAAAATTAGAGGCTACCCGCAATGAAATTTGATTTTTCAGTAAATTGGTTTTGGGGACCGTACCCTGCCTGACCGGTGGTTCCATGGCCTTATTCAGCACAAATTAATCAGGCATCAATAACAAAGAAATTAATCATGGCTAAGATTACATTTATTACACGCAACGGTGAAAACATCACGGTAGAAGGTAACGACGGTTCTGTGATGGAACTGGCTAAACAAAACAACATTACAGGCATCGACGGCGACTGTGGTGGCGTATGCTCCTGCGCTACCTGTCACGTACATGTTGATCCGGAATATTTTGAAAAAATCAGCCCTGCAAGCGAAATCGAAAGTGACATGCTTGAGCTGGACGATAATGTAAGCGAGTACAGCCGTTTGAGCTGCCAGATACCGGTAAGTGATTTGTTGGATGGCGTTGTATTGCAGGTCGCTAACTAAGATCCTGCAAGCTAAAATCAAATCCCCAATGTCTGAAAATCCGAACAATAAAGTTTGTGTTATTATTGGTGCGAGTCACGCGGGCGTAAACTTCGCCTTTGCCTTACGCACTGAGGGTTGGGAAGGTGATATCGTGCTCATCGATGCAGATGCCACACTCCCCTACCATCGCCCCCCCCTATCAAAGGCATATCTCGCCAGCGACGGTGGTATAACACAAAATTTGTTGAAGTCAGCGGATAGTTACCAAAAGGAAGGTATCTCTCTACGCTTGGGTGTTTGGGCGGAATCCATTAATCGAGCGGACAAAAAGGTGCATTTAAATGATGGCAGCGCGCAGGTCTATGATAAACTGGTACTGGCTACCGGGGCAAGCCCTATTATACCACCCATTCCCGGTATTGATACTGCCAGCAACCTCTTCTCATTGCGGACGGCTGAGGATGTGACAAATATTCGTAAGGCCATGAATGCCAGTGAAAGTAAGCGCGTAATAGTTATTGGTGGAGGCTATATCGGCCTGGAAACCGCCGCTTCCTTAAAAAAGCTTGGTGCAGCAGTAACGGTACTTGAGCGGGAAGAGCGTGTATTGTCTCGTGTTACCGCACCGGAAATTTCCCAATTCTTCACGAATCTTCACACACAACATGGCGTTGAGATATTCGCTGACAAGAACGTAGTTTCTATCGAAACTGAAAATGGATTAAATACAATTATATGCTCCGACGATTCACGCTTTAATGCCGATATTATTGTGGTTGGCGCAGGTATTCGTGTAAACACGTCGTTAGCTGTCGCGGCTGGTTTAGCAGTTGAAAACGGCATCAAAGTAAATGACAAAGCAGAGACCAGCGACGAAGATATTTATGCGATTGGAGACTGTACATTTCACCACAATCCGCATTACAATAGGTTTATCAGACTGGAATCCGTTCAAAATGCCGTTGACCAGGCAAAGGTGGCCGCCGCTGCTATTGCCGGCAAAGAAACAACTTATGACACCATCCCATGGTTTTGGTCTGACCAATATGATGTAAAACTACAGATGGTCGGTTTATCCGAGGGATATAATAGGATCTTAGTACGTAAAGAAGCCGGTGAGGACACCAAATTCTCAGTATGGTATTTCAAAGATGATGAATTGCTGGCTGTGGATGCCGTGAATAGTGCCAAAGCCTATGTGATCGGCACAAAATTTATCAGGGAAGGTAAAAAGGTAGATACCTCAAAATTGGTCGACCCATCAGCGTCATTGAAACCGGCTAATTTGTTAGCGGAATAGGCTCAGCGGAAATGGTTGGATTGATCTTTTCCCGTCTTGTCTGTTGCACCTATCGTGCGGGCTTATTTACTTTTTACATATTTAGCGATCATAGCATCCAACTCATGAATGGTATTGGCCAGAATTTTTCCTTCCGGACTGACAAGGAAATAATTGGGCAAGGCACTAACACGAAAATATTCCCAGAGCGGGTGGTCCTTGCCGGCATAAACAATAGGCCAGTCATAGCCTTTTTTGCTAACAAACTTTTGCATCTGCCGAAATTCATTGTCAAATGAAATGCTATAAAACTCCAGGTTATCATATTTTTTCTTAAGCCCCGGGATCCGCTTCATCTCCTGTACACACGGCCCACACCAGGTAGCCCAGAGATCAATTATCAGATATTTTGCTGTAAATTTATTAGCGCTGATCGCTTCTCCCTGGTAATTTGGCAAAGTAATGGGGGTCAATTGCTGCCCGACGATGCCATCTACCAGATAGGTTCTGGTTTCCTCAGCCAATGTCCTGATATCGGGATGCAAAGCTTTTTTTGCAATAGCATTGATCCATTTTTCCAGCTTTTTATCTTCTACCCATTTGTACCCATAAAGATTGCGAAATATAGCGATGCCGGCAATTTGCTGTACGGTATCATTCGGAAATAAAGCTATCTCGTTTTGGAGTCCGGCAATCAGCCCGGGCGATTTTTTATATTGTTGAAATTTCTCAAATAAAACTTTACCGTGGTATACACCCCTCAGACTGTCAAAGTAATGGTCCACAGACTGCGCCCATATTTGGAGATGGAACATCAGTACAACCAAGATCATTAAAGTATTTTTCATGAATCCACCAGCCAGTTAAACGAATTGCCTAAACGTTATTTTATCATGCGAACAAAACCAAGGCTTATCTCGGAAAAATCTGCCTGTCCAAAATTGGCATTGATATGTGCTCCAATGAAAACGTTGTTTTCGGGTAATTTATTAGTGTTAAGCAAATAAAAATTCAATCCAAGGCGCGTGGAAAACAGCTGTTTCAACCAATATTCGGTATCGTTTTCACTTACATCAAATTCCCGGAAATGCTCTTCAAAAAACGGCTTATAAATGTTTAATCCACCGGATACCTCCATACCGACATGCCCTATCAACCATTCGACACCCAGGTAAAAGCCGATATTTGAAGCATTCCAAACAGGATGGTCTGAAAACTCACTCAAATTATTGTCTGTGATCTGATCATAATAATGTTGATAAAACCGGTATGTAAAACCTGTGTTAATCTTGAAATGATTTTTCAAAAGCATGGCACCACCAAAAGCAATGGTATAAACATTTTTCTTGGGTCCTTCCGTCGGGCCTCTGGCTCCTCCCAATTCATGAACTCCCAGGCCAGTGCGGAAGTTCAAAAAATAGTGTTTTGTTTTATCGATTTGAAAATGATTATCCTCATAAAATCCCCGGTTTACAGGTTGTGTGAAAAACTGCGTGGCCAGGGTCACCATCATCGAATTCATGCCGAAATTTGGCAAAGTAGTGTGCCCGTTTGAACTGTGCCAATAGCCCGCGCCAAGTTTTACATGCATCTTTTCCGTGACAAACAGACTTCGATAAAGAAAAGCCTGAAATGCCCAGGTAAACTTCGATCCTATCACCTCGTTGGTAGGGTTTTCAGTGCCATGATAATATTTGGTAAAGTGGGAAGCCCCCAAACCAAATTTTAAGTACCATGATTTGAACCGTTTTTTCGACAGGTTTACCAGTAAATAAGGAATGATACTTATTTCATTTCCCAGTACCTCCCGGTTAGAAAAACCGGAATAAGAAAACCCTATGCCGGTAGTGGGGTAGCTATAATAATGCGTCCATTGAAGGTTAGGGATCGCTTTTAAACGCCCGATGTTTAAACTAAAGCTTTTCCGGCTATCGGACTCCGGGAATTGGGAATAATTGGCCACTACCTTGCCAAACATCAATTCGGGTTCCAGGAAGAAATAACCCTTATTATTTTTGACATCCTGTCCTGCAACAGTGCCAACTAAAAATAAAGAAAGTGCTATGAAATAATGGATCTTGATGTACAACGTGATCTCGAAATTGGAAAAGTTAATAAATGCCAGTTACACTAAACGGTGAATATTGCAAATAAATGCAGCTATTCAAAGTGGCATTTAACTTATTTTAATACATTAATATAGTCAGGTGGTGATAGCATCTTTTCGTTAATTTTGGATCTCAACCCCTTTTATAGAATAAAAACTTCAAAAACCAGCGTCACAACTTACCTGATGCAGGCAGCATAGATACGTCTTATTGATAAATTCCATATTTTTAGTGGTATATAAAGAAAGTATGAGCTTAATCGACATAAAAAAACAGGAAAACATCTTACTCATTGGTCTCAATCGCCCTGAAAAGATGAATGCTTTCACCTCCGACATGTTAAAAAGCCTGTCGACGGCCTATGGTCAACTGGAAGAAGACCCGGCGCTTCGCTGCGGGTTGGTATATGCCAACGGAAAAAATTTCACTGCGGGACTCGAGTTAAACGAGGTGGGGCCAAAAGTACAAAACGGAGAAAATTTATTTCCGGCCGGCGGCCTGGATCCATTGCAATTGTTTGGAGCCAAACGTTCCAAACCCGTTGTTACTGCCGTGCAGGGATATTGCCTGACCATTGCCATTGAACTCATTTTAGCCAATGACATTTGCATCGCCGCCGGGGACTGCCAATTCGGGCAAATTGAAATTAAGAGAGGGATTTTCCCATTTGGAGGAGCCACCATCCGTTTTGTAGAACGATGTGGGTGGGGCAATGCTATGCGCTACCTGCTGACAGGCGACTTATTCGACGCCAAGGAAGCCAGAAGGATCGGTTTGATCCAGGAAATCGCTGAAAATCCGTTTCAAAAGGCGCTGGAAATAGCTAAAACAATTGCGGCCCAGGCACCATTGGCCGTACAAGCCACGCTATTGAATGCCAGAAAAGCAAAGAGCGAAGGTTTCGAAGCGGCTAAAAATGATTTGTATCCCACACTGATGCGATTAATGCAATCCGATGATGCCAGGGAGGGGGTTCAATCTTTTGTTGAAAGGCGAAAAGCCAGGTTTGAAGGGAAATAAGGGGCTATCTTCCGGCGGTTTACCCAACAATTTATTTCCATACATTCACCCTTTCGGAGGTCTCCTGAAATTCGGAGGACAGGGAATTAATACGGGATCTTAATATAAGTTTTCTGCCTTCTGCATTCCTGGTGAAAATTATTTTGCAGGATCCTACCCTTGCTTTCCAATGCTTTTGCAACGATAGCGCCATTTCTTTCTTTCTTCCCAATACCTCAGGTACAGCATGAAAATCCTTTTGATTAATAATGCCAAACAATCTGCTTTTTCTGATAATCAAATACCGGGGATTCTCAATAGGATCCACAATTTCCTGGATAGATTGAATGAATACAGACTTGCTATAAGTTGAGCCACCACTCAAATAACAGAATACTGCACCGGATTCATTGGATGAAGTAACTACCTGCAGTTCTTCCACACTGGCGTTTATTAATTTGTTTTCTATCAGAGAATACAGGAGCGCCGTACCAATATTCTTTATGTCTTTGGCAATGTCCCGGTATTTAAAATACAGCCGTAAGGTATAAATAATTTGACGCCCGAAATAAATCATCATCGTCACCCCTATTGAAAACAGCCACCAGTAGATCTTTTCCCAGGAATCAAGGCCTCGTATGGACTTTAAAAACGATTGCAGTATTCCTTCCGAAAAAGTCAGCATTCCGGTAACTAACTCCACAAATGCAAAGGCAATGGTTTTATTCAAGTATAGTTTCTTTACTTTTTGATAATCCTTCTTTCCCTTAAAAGGTATTTTTATTTCCTCTATCAGTTTCACCCCTTCCTTCAACGCCAGCTGCCATCTTTCATGTAACTCGCTTCTTTTGGCGGCCTCTTCAAACATGGTTTGATTGTAGTGCCCGATGGTTTCATCGCTAAATATGGCCGGGAAGTTCAGTCTTCTTACCCCGTTTTCAATCCCTAATCCGCCTACTACAGCTATGCCAACAAATGCTCTGAAGCGCCGGCTTAGGAGCGCCAGATCTTCCCCTCCGTCAGGCACCGTGGTATCGGCGCAGGCCAGATGCCAGATATTGCCGGTTTTTTCAGGGGCGTTGTTTTTAGCTCTGATAGCCCTTCCTCTCATCTGATTGGATAATACAAATGAGCCAATGTAGCTGGCCAGTATAAGCGAGTTGATAGCCGGAGCATCCCATCCTTCTCCCAGCAAAGACTTGGTGCCTATTAATACGTCAATAGCTCCCTGCTGAAATACGCTGGTCACTATGTGGACCACATCGTGTTTGATGGCTGTTGTCAATTTTAAGATCAGATAGTTGCTATCATAAGCCAATACGGTAGTTTCTATAGCTGATACATCCAGATGGGAGGCCTGCTCCCTAAAAACAGGCAACGAGACTTCGGGAATGATTATCAGCGACCCGGTTAATACTCCCAAACGCATGTCCGGGTTGGCTCTTCTTAGCTTCTCAAAAATTGGCACCACCCCGATTTTATTTATTTCCAGATCTGGCGATAGGTGTTCTTTACGAATAAAATCACACAAGATCACCATGCGTAGTTCCTTTTTTAAATTTTTAAATTCAAAATCGGCAATCTCAACAATACTCTGGAGCTTGGCAATACTTGATTTTAAGGACTGGCTGATGCGGGGATTGTTTCGAAAACTTACCCGCCCTTTTTCCAGTGCACCAATCTGCCGAAGTTTGACCATAAGATCTTTCCGATGGTCCAGGAAAAGATCAGAAGTATGTTTATCGCCGAAAAGATAAAAGACTAATAGTGTCTCAAGCCACTCAAAATCCAGCGCCGGCAGCTGTTTGTTTTTATTACCTATGACCTCCAAATGCGCTTTGGAAATTTTTAGCTGATGGTGATTCAGGAAAATCAACAGGGCCGAATAACAGGCAACTTCTTCATATATCCAGCTTAAATTTGCCTGGGGATCAACAAATACAGGATGATTAACCACAAAATCAAGAATGGTTTTATCCTGCTTTATTTCCTCTGCCAAGCGGTTAATCTGGTGCCGGAATTCAATAATCTTTCTGAATTCCCTAGGGGTTGGATAGGAGATGTGAACAAAATCCTGGTGAGGACAAAGATCACCTTCTGCCACCAATTCGGGTACTGTTATCTCTGTATCCACAGGGCCGTTTAGCTCGATATATCTTAACCACTCCTGATGAGAAACATCGTAGGGTGGTGTGGCAGTCAAACCTACAATACGGGCATTTAAGGCATTTTTTACACAGGTAATTGACTTCCACCATTCACGCTGCAGGTGATGCGCTTCATCTACCACAATGGTTTTAACGCCATGTTTTTGCAAGGCCTCTATGGTTAGATCTGATAAGCCCTCATCCTCATCTGTGGAATTAATGGCTGCATGCACTCCCTGATAAGTGGAAACCGTCAAAAATGCAGGGTGCTTAATATTTCTTGAAATCCAGGACGGTGCGCGATCGGACTGTAAAAACAAATCGCAGAAACGTTGTATCCACTGATTTCTTATGGCAATGGTTGGCACCAGAATTAAGGTTGGTTCATTTAACCTTAATACTACCTCTAACCCCAGCACTGTTTTCCCGGAGCCCGGTGGCGCAACCACATGAAGGTGGTCATCCTGTAGATGTTCTTCCAATTCATCCAGCACCCTTTGCTGATATTTCCTCCAGGGATATTTGAATCGAATTCCGGTTGGGAAATTTTTCAATGGCCTTTTAAAAAATTAAGCAATAAAAAATAAGTTCTTGCGGCTCTCAATTTAATAATTACCGGCAATTAAGTGCATTATTGCTCAAGAAAAAATATGTATGGGGAATTTTTTCTTTTTGTACAAATGCGTGTAATGCCAATCCTTCATTTAGTAAATTTGGCCTTCTAAATTTTATGAATTGAAAAATCGCCAGGCTCTGATTCTTTTGTTTTCTGCTAATGCAATCTCCGGATTCGCTCAAGGGGTATCTATGTTGGCGATTCCCTGGTATTTTGCAAGGCAGGATCTTTCTTCCCAGTTTAACCTCATTTTTGGCTTTGTTACTTTTGCGACAGTTTTCTGGGGCTTATATGCCGGGGCTATGGTGGACCGTTTTGCGAGAAAAGGCCTCTTCCTGGGGACCAACTTAGCGGAAGGGTTGATTTTAATCTTTGTAGCCATAGTAGGTTGGCAAAATGGCGCGTTGCCGACCGGTCTTGTGATCCTGGTATTTGCCACCACCGTATTTGGTTATCGCATGCACTACCCCAATTTATATGCTTTTGCCCAGGAAATCACCCCACCTGCCTATTATACGAAAGTCACATCCTATATCGAAATTGTGGGGCAAGCTACCAACGTGCTGGCAGGAGCTTTAGCGGTGGTATTGTTGGAAGGTGTAGACTACCAGGGAAAATGGTGGTTGTTGGGAGAATTCCATTTTGTCATTGAATCCTGGAAAATCCATGAGATCTTCACGCTTGATGCAGCCACCTACTTCATTTCCGTGATACTCATTGCTTTTATCAAATACATACCAGACAAAAAATTTGAAGTAGAAAAAGGAAAATTAATTGACAGGTTGAAAACCGGTTTTCGGTTTCTGATTGAAAACCCAATTATATTGCTGTTTGGTTTTTTCAGCCACTCGATCTTTGTCATTATGCTGGTAAGTTTATTTGCAGTCATGCCAATGTATATTACCAACTATCTGAGAGCCGGTGGCCAGGTATTTGGGACGATGGAGGTGTTATATGGATTGGGTGCCCTGAGCGCGGGTATTTTTATTAGCCGACTAACACAGCACATCACCAAAACCAAAGCCATCATTACCCTGATGTTGCTTACAACCATTATTCTCGCTTTATGCATGGTGGTTAAGTCTGTGCCTTATTATTTTCTGGTGGGGCTGACCATTGGTTTTACCAATGCGGGAACCCGGGTACTACGGGTATCCTATTTATTCAATCACATCCCCAATCAGGTCATTGGCAGGGTCAATAGCATTTTCAGTCTGCTTAACATCATCATGAGAGGTATTTTCGTCATGATTTTTTCATTGCAATTCTTCTCCAGGGACACCAACATCATTTATGCCTACGCAATTATGGCCTCACTGACCTTTATTTCCGGCCTGGTTTTATGGAAGAATTATAAAAAAATCACTACCCACCAACCGCCACGCCAATCCTTGTGAAATCCCAATAAGCCCAAAGGCAAAAAACCCAAACGATAAACGCCTGGGTTTTTTAGCAAAGGAATAAATAATTAATTAATAGGTGTGACTGTGACTCTAACTACCTGATTGATTGGAGGAATTTCAAACGGGTCTGTATCATTAAAGTTCAGTCTTCTTAACACATTATTTTCATCATCAGCACCTGTATCCGCCCCACTTTGTCTTATGGCCTGATCTAAACCGGCCCCTGGGAATTGATCTACCTCACTTCCAACATCGTAGAGTAACACTGAATTTGTTATATCGCCATTAATAGGTGAACCATTGCTAAAGAGCGGCAGTCCTCCCTGGCTAAAGGTGTAAAACCAATCATTACTTTGGATAAACATAATGGCGAATGACAAGTTATATCCGGGTTTGGCAAAAACCGTAAATGAGTAAGAGCCTCCCGGTCCGATCGGCCCCGGAGCATCAGCGCCATCAGGGGTGTTGATTACAGCACTGCTTATCACATCGGTATTGGCGGCCAGAGCGGCGGCTAACGCTGATGGATCGCCATCTTCAGCAATGGCTACCAACCCTTCTCCACGATCGGGAGAGCCCGAGTCAAACAAAGCCCTAACGCCATCCGCATGCAGTGCCCAAACACCAGGAGAAAGGGGAACGGTCACACCAGTATTGGCAATGAGAAAGTCATTGAAAACACTGGGATCCCCATCTTCTGCTATCTGCTCCATACCGTTCCCTCTTTCAGGTTCACTATTGGTAAATATTGGATTATCCGAGGTGTGGACCAAATAACCTCCTGGTGATAGCGGCGTTTCTACGGCCGTACCAGCCGATAAATTCTCAATGGTTACGGTAAAGAGTACACCATCATTGGCAATTGAAACACGCACCAGGTCGCTGACAGCGGGATAATCAATCGTTACTTCCATGTCGGCATCATCGGTGGTTACGACAGGAATTACACCACCTACCTCGTCCAACAACTGAATGTTAGCAGATTCTTCCGTACCGGATCCCGGAGGCATATTGCCTGGCCCAGGTTGGTCGTCGCTTCCGGGAGCTCTGTTTAATTCCGTTCCCGCATCCCATAGAAATACCTGGTCCGTTATATCACCACTGATCGGGTTACCATCTACATCGTATAAATCGATTCCGGTACCAAGAGGCGCAAGAAAAAGGTCATTCGACGCAACCAGCATGGTAAGAAAAGAGAGCTTAGTCTCAGTACCAGGTAATACACTTGGTCCTGCATAAAATGAAAACTGGTAAGTGTCTCCCGAGCCTGGCAATACCGGGCCTGGCACGGTGGCACCAACCGGCGTATTAAATATACCGCTTTGAAAGAAATCAAAAGCACGGCCTACATTTTCAATAGTCACAGTAAATGGCACAATACCTGCATTGGTCCCGATATTTCCCTGAGCTACCAACGTTTCCAGCTCGGCATCGCTCAGGTGAACATTTAAGTATCCATCAAAACTTGTCAACGCTCCGTAACTCACATTGGCTCCGGCATCGTCTGTGATTACTTCAGTCATACTAATACCAGTGGTACCATCAACATTTTGCAAGCTGATGGCAATATCGCCAGGCCCCGGAGCCATACCATTATGAATGTGCGCCGGGTGGCTTCCCCCTGATGGTGTACCATCCAAAGAAATAATCACATAGCTATAGTTGTCACTTCTTTCAGCAAATACAGCTTTCCCATTAATGTTGGGGTCCGCTACCGAATTTAAGGGATACGTTTCAAAATTGCCCGTCAAATTGGGTAATGTATCCAGGATAGCCATTACAATATCGTCGATATTCACCTCAGGTGGAGGCGTTCCTTCATCATCATCACTACACGCGCCAAATAGGGTGGTAGTCAAAATTAAAATTACCAATAGTTTTTTCATGCTCGTTTAGATTTTTTGTTGTATGCAAAAAAGCCTTTTAACTATCACAGGAGTATCACGAAATTCTAAACGATTTATAAAGTGTTTATCACGAAAATATCATGGTCTGTAAGATAAAAATTTGCCACCTCCATCAGGCCCATACTCATGCCATGCCAACACTCAAAATCCATACTACAAAGACATGACAGAAATTGTTGGTATAAAAAGGTTGGAATTCTCTGAATATTGCTTTTATTGCATTGACAATACGAAATTAATTAAGAAAGCGCTCCATTTGACCCATTGAAATTCAGCGTAGCGACAGGCCTAAAATCCAGAAAATCATGTTCCCATTTGTCATCAAAACAGCCATCAGAAACTTATTAAGAACAAAGCAGAATGCCTTTATTATTATTTTGAGTCTTACCATTTCCTTTTCCTTTTCGAACATCCTGATCGCTTTCATCTCATACGAGTCAAATACAGATTCATTCCACGAAAAGCAAGCGCGTATTTATCGGCTGTTCAGTGATGACCCATTTGAGGAAGGGAAAAAAATCAGATTCATTACCAGAAGTGCCAGCCAGTTTTTATTGGATCACTTTCCCGAAGTAAGCAAAGTATGTAAAGTTGAAGCTTTAGACCGGAAAGGCAGCTTCCTGAGCTCGGAAAATGCGCTTATTAAAAACCAAATGATATTGGCTGCAGATCCAACTTTTTTTGAGTTATTTGATTTTCCAATCTCGGAGGGCAACAGGGACAAAGCCATTACCACCGACGGTATCGTACTCCGGGAAGCACTGGCAAAAAAGCTTTTTGGAACCCCACCCTATGTCGGTAACACAGTCGAATTAAATAATGAAAAGGAAACAAAGACTTTCAAAGTAACGGCTGTAATTGAAAATTTCCCTGAGAATACGCAGCTTAAGTTTGATGCAGTGGTTTCCAGCCGTGAGCAATCACACGGAGGCTCCATTTTCGTGATGTTAGATAAACATGCTGATCCAAAATCTTTGGCAGCTAAAATCAACCAAAGCAGAGACATGCCAAGCCTGGTCGGTTTGGGAAAATCGCAGTACGAACTGGAGCCACTCCGATCAACTTACTACAATGCGTCTAATCCACAACCATATGATCTACATCGCAACCGTCAGATAATTATCATCAGTTGGTTGGTAGTAATATTGCTGTCCTGTACGGCCGGTTTTAACTTCATTAACCTGTATGTGGTGGGCCTGTTGGGCAGGAGGAAGGAAATCGGTGTAAAAAGAGTGTTTGGAGCGACAAAAACCAACATGACTATTTCCATCGGCGTGGAAGTGGGTATTTATGTAATGGCCTCGATTTTACTCTCCTTGGCACTGACCTACTATTTGTTGCCGTTTTTCAATATGTCGTTCAACACACAGTTAAGTTTCTCTTACCTCACCTATGCCAAAGTATTGCTGGCAATCTTCGGAAGTATTTTATTTTTAGGGCTTCTGATTACCGTTTACCTTGTCATTTTTACCTGGAAGCTCAATCCCATCCGGCTCATCAATGATAAATTGGCCAGTAAGGTAAAAGCCAGCCGGTTTATGTTCACGATTCAGTTTTTTATTTCAGTAGGACTGATGGTTTTCGCCTATGTTGTCATTCAACAAATGCAATATATCAGAAACAAACCTTTGGGATTCAACAAGCACCTGATGCAACTGCAAATATCGGATGACAAGACTGCCCGACTAGGTGTTTTAAAGCAGAAACTTTTAAATTATCCTCAAATATCAAAAGCCACCATCACCAATGGTAATCCCATATCCGGAAATTGGAAAGTGAGGTATGATTTAGGGGATCAAAAATTTTATGCACCGTTTTTATTGTCAGGTGATGAAGACCTGGTTGAAACATTGCAGTTAACAATTCTGAAAGGGAAAAATGTCAACCCTCAGGATTCCCTGGGCAGGCTGGTCAACGAAACATTGGTCAGGTATTTTGACATAGAAAACCCTATTGGTCAGACTATTCCAGGTTCCCGGGAGTATATTGTAGGTGTGGTTAATGATTTCAACAATGTATCGCTAAAAAAAGAAGTCCAGCCTTATATTATTTCCTATCGCAAAAATAAGAACTGTCTGCTGATCGATATTTCAAATACCGAATTAAACGAGGTCCTGCCACTGGTGATTCATGAATGGGAACAGGTATTCCCCAACGAAATATTTGATTACAAACTAATAGAGGATGAGCTACTCACCAGGCACAAGGAAGACACCTATTTTTTTCGCATGATCATTGGCTTTACCATCGCCAGTTTATTGATCAGCTGTTTTGGATTATATGGCATTGCTTCATTTACGGCATCACGTCGAACTAAGGAAATAGGGATACGAAAAGTATTGGGAGCCTCTGTGAGTGGTATTGTGCTATTACTTTGGCGGGACTATATTAAACTCATCGCTTTAAGTTTCGCACTTGCCGTCCCTATTGTTCACTACTTTCTGAACTCCTGGTTGAAGGCATTTGCCTACAAGATCAGCTTAGAATGGTGGCTATACGCAATTCCCGGCTTCCTGATTTTAGCTATCGCCATTCTGACAATCAGCGGGCAATCGATCAGAGCGGCAACCTCTGACCCGGTGGCGAGTTTACAAGATGAATGACGATTTTCTTATGGCTTAGGTTGATACATATGAGGGTGATCGCCCGGCTTTTTACCAGGATTTGTTGAAGTTTAAACAAATCACTTTAACCATCAAAATCAATCGTTTTACTAATCAATCTCACTACTTGTTTCTGCATCTCCGGCCTGTTTTGGCTGTCTTCTAAAAATCCTATTAAGTTGATCAGATCAATTACTTTAGCCATTTTTTTCCAATGCTCCGGTATGGCAAAGTCAATATTTTGCCGGTAGCCAGCAATCAAGTGGCTTTCAAAATTATGGGGAAGGTCCTCATCGTATCTTAAAATTTGTCCCAGATCAAAATAATAAGGGCCTGCGAAGGCGAATTCCCAATCCAAAATTCCGGTTATTTTATGCCGGGATATTAAAATATTTGTTGGTTTAAAATCACCGTGACTTAAAACCAGGGGAGGTTTATCCGATAAAATTGCCTGTTCTTTACGAACAAATATTTTCAATTTTTCCGTCAGGCCCGGCGGCAATTTCCGCTGAACCTTGTCAGTACTTACCGGCTGCAAAACATATTTTTCCATCCATTCACGAATGGGGCCTAGTTCCTCACTAACTTCGAGGTTTTCATTTAAAAAACCGGTTTTTTCGAATCGGTGACTGTGGATTATTCCCAAAAGACCACCAATTTCCAATGCAATTTCCGCTCCGGGCTGCCGGCCGCTTTTAATCATATTTGCCAGGGTGGTTCCTTCCAGGAATCCAAGAATGCTGAAGCTTCGATCAATGATGTCCCGAGTTGTGGAGGTATAGTAAGTCTTTGGTAACGGGACAACATCTTTTAACAGTTTGTATACAGCCAGTTCTTTTTTACAACTTTCATGTTCATCGGCGTAGATCCTCAATACAAAAGGTGTTTTATAACCATCCACCGAAACCTGGTAGTTGGTATTTCTAAGCCCCCCCGATAAATAGGTTATACCGGTGATTTTTTTTTGCGGGAATAACGGATCAAATAGCTGTTGTGCCAACGCTTTGTTGACAGGATAAATTTGATTGCTTCGTTCCCAGGTGGATTCCATTGCATCTGACATGGCCGTCAATAATACAAATTATCAGGCACTTTGATAAAAACTTTTTTTAAAAATCTGAATATCTGCAACCTTAATTTGGAACACTCGTTCCATTATTATAAATATTGGAACGTACATTCTAAAACCAAACCAAAAATGACAAAATTAAACGAAAAAGTAGCCGTAGTTACCGGCGGCAATAGCGGTATCGGATATGCATCAGCCAAAGATTTGATTGACCATGGAGCGCAGGTTGTTATCACCGGCCGAAAAGAGGAGGCCGTGAATCAGGCGGCAGAACAACTGGGCGCCACCGGCATTGTTGCCGATCAAGCCAAACTATCAGACATTGACACCTTGGTTGACCAGGTCAAAGCACAATTTGGAAAAGTGGACATTTTATTCATTAATGCCGGTGTCGCGTCTTTTGCCCCTTATGAAGTGCTGACAGAGGAACAGTTTGATTATAATATGAACATTAATTTTAAGGGGGCATTCTTCACCCTGCAAAAGTTCCTTCCGATCCTAAATGAGGGCGCATCGGTCATTAACCTGTCTTCTATCAATGCTTATACCGGCATGCCTAATACGGCAGTCTATGCGGCCAGCAAAGCAGCTTTAAATTCGTTAACACGCACTGCAGCTTTTGAATTGGCACCAAAGAAAATCAGGGTCAACGCCGTGTGTCCTGGTCCGGTTAACACACCGATTTTTGGTAAAATCGGAATGGACGAAACTACCATAAACGAATTTGGAGGCGCTATGCAGGATCGGGTTCCGCTAAAAAGATTTGGTGAATCTGAGGACGTTGCAAAACTAATTACCTTCCTGGCCTCCGATGATTCTTCCTTCATTACCGGAAGCGAATATGTCATCGACGGCGGGGTTAATTTAAATCCCGTCTTGAATTAAGGAATAATTAGTCTTTGGTTGGACATTGTTTATTACCAGTGAGGAAGGTTAACCACCTTTCTCACTTTTACCTCAGTTTAAAAAATCGGGGCTTCAGCTGGTATACCCAATTAATCCAAATCAAACCTGTTCAACGGCATATATCTTAACATTTTTAGTTTTCCCCTTGAGTAAAACATCTCCTAGTAATTCAAATGAGAACTTTTCTTCTCCTATTTGGTTTTTAATTGCTTCAGATACCAGCAACAACTTTTGATATTGATTGCACAAGGATTGTATTCTGGCGGCAGTATTAAGTACATCGCTGTGGTAAACGATAGTTCTTTTCAAAACACCCACTTCAACCACTGTCACAAGGCCAATATTTACACCCGCTTTGAAGACCGGTTGTAAGCCATAAGTTTGTTGATAATATTCTTTTTTCTGCGCTAATTCTTCTTTAAAGTGAAAATAGGCATTGATACAATTTTCCTCCTCCAGCGCATTTTCCAGGGTCCATGATAAAACAGCTTCGTCACCTACATACTGATAAACCTGTGCTTTGGTTTTAATCAAAGAAGAAGAAAGATCCCGAAAGCAATCCCTGATCAACTGGCTGTAAAGTCTATGTCCCAGTTCCTCGGCAATGGTGGTAGAAGACTTTAAATCCAAAAACATAAAGGCCCGGTTTTCTACCTTTGGTTCGCGGTATTTACCGGTCAAAAGGTTATTGAAATCCTGTGATCCAATTTTTGCCCGGAGGGTGTGAAAAATAGAAAGAATGAAATTACCCACCAGCGCACCTATCAACAAAAAACGCACCGTCGCACTAAAAATATAAGTTAACGGATTTGTTACCAATTCATTGATATTATCCTGTTTTACATCCATGAGGTAATTGAGGAATGCAACAATGCTCAACACCACTCCTGATACTAAAAAAAGGTATGAAGTCCTCAGCAGGATAATCATACCCAGGGAATGGTAATACAGTTGTTGAGACTCCAACCAGCTTTCTACCAACGTGTAAAAAAAGCCAATGGAAAGCCCCAGGATTAATCCATTAATAATTATTCTGGAGCTCGGAATGTGCACAGGAAGGTTAATAAAAGCTATTTTTCCAATGTCGTAGTATCTGACGGCAAGAATAAAAATAAACACCAGGCACCAAAATACCAGGTTAAATAGCAGCCTTCGGGTGATGTTTCGCACCGTCTTTCCTGCCTTGGAAGGTTTAACGTGATGCATTTGATAACTTCTCAGGTTTCCTTAAATGGCTCAATGGCCACTTAATATAAGGTTTTTAGGAAAGAGAAAAAATAAAAACCCATGTCAGTTCATGGGTTTTTTAGCTTTCGACCAGAAAGTGTTTTGATACTAATGTAACCAGGATCGACCTGACTGGTGGCGCAATTATCCGGCAGCGATGTAGTTTTCGATGCCCTTAATTCCCTGTGTTCCTATTCCTGCAAACATTTCTTTGGCCTGGTTTTCATCTTCTTCCAGCACATCAAACGTCCATTGCCACTCAACCACGGACTGGTTATCGTCAGCCGGCAGCACCCGCATGGTACCCAGGATATTCTCTACCGGCATCATGTGTTGCTTCGGGATCGCGTATTTAAACACGTGATTTTCATGGTCCACCAGCAGGATATCTTCCTCAAACTCCCCACCTTCGGTACCACAAATACGCTTGTCTCCCTCCACGCGACAGGAAGTAATCATAGGCGCCAGCCACTTATCTACACCGCTGACCCCGCCGATCACTTTCCATGCGGCTTCCGGTGTGGCACTAATTTTTTCTGAAATCTTTTGCTCTGACTTTTTCATTTTTTTTGTGTTTTAAATTTTTAATACTTCAAAAATGAAACAGCAGCAGAAAATTCCTTTTGAGTATCAGGTCAAAGTTTTGTTCATTTGGCTCAGCCGGTAATTGGAGGGACTCATGTCATAAGTTTTTTTGAAGGTTTTGGAAAAATGGGCAATGTCACTAAACCCGCAATCATAGGCAATATCACTTATCCTTTGTTCCGAAACCGACAATAGCCGGGCGGCTCTTGCTATCTTTTTATTTTTCAGATAATTGGCGGGGCTATCCGCATATATCCTCTTGAACTGACGTTTGAAGGAAGATACACTCAGATTAGTAAGCTGGGCAAGCTCTTTTATGGTGATATTGGAATAGCAATGGGCCTCCACGATCTCTTTAAAGCTATATTGATTTGGAGAAAACAATCCGGAAAGAATTTGCTGTACCACCGGCGCATTTTTTGTTTTAACCAACAAAAGAATCAATTCCTTGAGTTTTAACGTCAGTAATTCTTCATCCACCAATGCGGGATTTTCAAAATAAAAAGCGATGCTTTCTATGTATTTTTTCAGCAACTGACCACCTTCAAATTTTGACATGTTAATGTTAGGGTCAATTTTTTGGGGATGTTTTAAAAATTCGGGGATATCGTTTTTGTAAATTTTTTGTAAAACCTCAGGATAGAAATGTACCGCAATAGCTTCATATTTTTCGGATCTGGCAGATCTGAGAAACTGAGAAAGATAATTACCACATTTCATCAACATTGCCTCCTGGGAAACTATTTTCAATTGCTGTGTTTCGGAGATTGAATTGTACTCTCCTTCCACGATATAAAGAAAACACGCTTCATTAGGCATAGGGTTTTGCTTTTTAAAAGGAGGTATGATGACCGCTTTTTCAAAAAGCATTTTTTTATATAAATCCAGCCTTTTATGTTCAACAATCATAAAGAGATATATGAAATGCAGTCAATAAAGTTTACTAAAAATTTAAACAATAGTTACAACATTATTTTATGAAGACGCAACTGATCTGATTTTAACGGCCAAGATGGTATAAAACGCCCTGGTCAAATGGTGACCATACAGATGTTTTGATTTTAGTTCTTTTTAAACCTTCATTTACCCAATTGTTGCAAGTGTAAATGCAGGTGTAATTACCAATGGCTTCATAAAATTTATCATTTTTTCCATATCCGGCACCTTCAATTTCCAACAGCATTGACGTCTCGTCTGTCTTAAATGAATTTCTGATAAACTGATTTAAACTTTCAATCTGGGAGGGGCATATGGCAACGGCTTTCCATGAAGCGTCGGGTACTTTATGATTGGTAACATGCAAAGCGGTTTCACTTTTTAGAAACAAGGCTTTTACCGCTGTTTGTATTTTCAGATCGGTCCATTCCGGTGTATTGAGATAAAACGCCCTATCCCCCCATCCAAAAGAAACAAAATTTATTCCCGGGGGTATTTTCAATGCCGTCCTGAATCTTTGGTTGATGAGTTCCACCGGAAGGATTAATGCCAGGTGGATACCATTGGTAGTAACAAATATCTCCTTCTTTTCAAGGCAGTTTACGGAGTCTGGATTGGTGGGAATGATGGATAAGATGGCTGCTGTGAGCAGGTAAGCAATAATAACCAGTAATACGCCGGCAATTATTCTTTTCACATATTTGAATAACTTTCTCAAGTGCTCACCACCCTATAACATCGTTGGTTAACATTACCCCTCTTTACCGGTCATCCGCGTTGTTGATTAATGTAAATGTGGCTGTCAGGCCTACACTGAAATTCCTGGGTAATTTTTCAACGCCAAAAATAGCTCTGGAATGCTTGCCTGCCTCATCAAGTACATTGACAAAAAGTTCAGAAGCACCATTTACAACCAATGGAGAATCATCCCAATTAATCCCTGGCTGGAAGTAAGCATCGATATGATTCAGTCCTTCAATCTTATCGAATCCAACTTTGGCATTAATTTGAGATAGCACGTTCAGAGCGCAAAGTTGCATGGCTTTATATCCCTGTTCTGTGGTTACCTCATCTCCGAGTTTACCCAGATAAAGAAATTGTTCGTTCAAGATGGGAAACTGGATGGCTACATAGGCAATATTGCCTCTCACATTAACAGACACATACGATCCTCCCGGGGTAGATGGATTGGGAAGCGTCAAATCAAGTTCTGCCAACTTAGCATCAATATTTATTACCATCTATCTGAATTTTTCCGTTGCTTACTAATATTCAAATTCACCAAACTCACTTTTAATCGTTAATTGCTTCCTTTCGGATTCTTCCACTCTTCCAATAACCCGGGCTTCTACGCCAAAGGAACTACTGATGGCCAATAGATCTTCAGCATATGTTTCATCCAGGTATATCTCCATGCGATGACCCATATTGAATACTTTATACATTTCTTTCCAGTCCGTACCACTTTCTTCCCGGATAATGCGAAACAGCGGAGGGATGGGAAACAAGTTATCTTTGATCACATGATTTTTCTCTAAAAAATGTAACACCTTTGTTTGAGCACCACCACTGCAATGAATGATGCCATGAATGTTCTTTCTATGTGTCTTAAAAATCTCCTGCATAACAGGAGCATAGGTTCTGGTGGGTGATAACACCAACTTCCCAATATCCAGCGGGACGCCTTCCACCTTATCTGTCAGCTGATATTTGCCGCTATATACCAAGTCCTGAGGTACCGCCTCGTCGAAACTTTCAGGATATTTTTGTGCTAAATACTTATTGAATACATCATGTCGGGCCGAAGTCAGGCCATTGCTTCCCATGCCACCATTGTATTCTTCTTCATATTTTGCCTGGCCATAGGAAGCCAGCCCCACGATAACGTCTCCTGGTTGAATATGGTTTTCAATAATATGATCACGTCTGGCCCTGGCCATGACGGTACTATCCACGATTACCGTTCTTACCAAATCCCCTACATCTGCAGTTTCTCCTCCCGTGCTGATGATATTTACGCCATGGTCTCGCAGCATTGCCAAAACCTCTTCCGTGCCATTGATCAGCGCGGCAATCACTTCACCGGGAATCTTGTTTTTATTGCGTCCTATCGTTGAAGACAATAACATATGATCCAGGGCGCCTACACAGATCAAATCATCCACATTCATGATAATGGCATCCTGCGCCACACCTTTCCACACAGAAAGGTCTCCGGTTTCTTTCCAATATAAATAGGCCAGTGAGGATTTGGTACCCGCTCCATCGGCGTGCATTATATTGCAATAATCCGGATCAGCTGCCAGGTAATCCGGTACTATTTTGCAAAAAGCATTTGGAAAAAGTCCCTTGTCGATGTTTTTAATGGCGTTGTGAACATCTTCTTTGGAGGCAGAAACCCCCCGTTGCATGTATCGGTCTTGCATGATGGACGATTAATAAAAACTATTCGGCAAAAATAAGAAAATGCGAGGGTCTTTTAAGCGGGATTGCTTTTTTTTGGAAATTTCTTAATTCCCTCAATTCCCTTCATCGAACTCCTCATCAAAATCGATGTCATCTTCTTCAAGTACGCCATCGTCCGCGCCGTCTTTATTAAGTTTTTTTACTTTGTCGATACTGATTATTTTAAATTCGGTACGCCTGTTTTTCTGACGACCTTCGGGATTATCGGTACCATCAGGGTTAGTATTTCGGGCAATTGGCCGCGACTCACCGTAGCCTTTAGCCACGAGTCTCGCCCGATCAATGCCTGCTGCAATGATATAATCTACCGCTGACTGCGCCCTGCGTTGGGATAGTCTAAGGTTATATTCATCAGAACTGATACTATCAGTATGAGAACTCAATTCAATACGGATTTCAGGATTATCCTGCAGGACGTTAACCAACTTATCCAATTCTATGGCCGCATCATCCCTGATGTCCCACTTGTTCAAATCGTATAATATGTTTTCCAGCACGATGGGCTTGTCGACAATAAGTTTGTCTAGCTTCAATTTGGTCTCGAAGGATTTATTGGTGACCATTTTTACCAATTCTTCCTGGGGAATACTTTTTCCGATCATGGAAAAGTCACCGCGGGTAGTGAAATAATCTGCTTTTTCTCCGATCAGCACATAGTTCTCACCTTCATACACCCGAAATTGAAAAGTACCGGCGGTACTGGTTGTGGTTTCTTCAAGGAGATCTCCGTTGCTTCCTATCAATTGCACCTTTGTATTGGCCAGGATAGTTTCATTGCCTTCATCATCTTCCGTTACGGTCGTTCCAGCCAGGAAGTAGTTGACCACTTTCAGGTTAGGATCGTCATTGACAAAGGTGTAAATATCATCATCGCCTTTACCTCCTGCGCGATTGGAAGAGAAAAAGCCGAGATTTTGCTTGTACAAATTTAAACCAAAATCATCATCCACAGAATTTATGGGGCTGCCCAGGTTGACTACACTGATCTTGCCATCTTTCCTTTCAGCTGCAAAAATATCCAACCCACCTAATCCGGGGTGACCGGAGGAGGCAAAATATAATTTGCCGTCATTGGCTACATACGGAAACATTTCATCCCCTGGTGTGTTGATACTGGGGCCCATATTCCTCACATTACCCCATCTGCCACGACCATCCAGCTTTGCCTGGTAAATATCAACACCGCCATAACCGTCTTTGCGATTATATGATGCAAAATAAAGGGTACGGCCATCGCGACTGAGGGCAGGTGTGGAGTCCCAGGTACCGGGTGTACTGATCCGAAGCATTTTCGGTTCTGTCCACTCTCCTTTCCGGTAGCGCGTACTATATAAATTCACCTCCGAAGTCCCTCTTTTCCGGCCGCTGTTTCCCTTGGCAAAAATCATGGTTCTACCATCTCTGGAGAAAGTGACGCACCCATCATTTACTTTAGGGGTATTCACAAGGTTGTTAAGCATTTCCACCGAATTCAAATCAACTTTGGCACCCTTGGTTTTCACTTTATAGATATCGGTGAAGGAAGTGCCTGTAGCCTTGTACATTTTTCCCCCTCCTCTTGAAGAGGTAAAATACAATTCGCTGGCGATGTAGACAGGTGAGTACTCGGCGTTTTCGGTATTGATAGCTTCCAAATTCTTGACGCGGTAATAACTGTTTTTCTCCTTAATTTCGCTCAGATTCCTTAAATTATTGTATTCATTTTCGGCGAGCGTTCTTAAGGAATCAACTGTTGCCACATCCAGATAACTGGATAAAACGGCCTCTGCTTCTTTGTATGCTTCATTGGCTTTTAATGCAAATGCATAAAAGACTTTGGCTCTTTCATCATTATAATTCTGGTCAATGGCAGCCTTATAGTAAGGTGCTGCCTTTTTTATCCTGTGTGACAGGCGATATGACTCTGCAATCTGGAAATTAGAGGCTCCGGTGTTACCGCCTTTATCCAATGCCTTCTCATAAATCCCAATAGCTAACTCATACTCCCCTTTTTTATACTTTTTGTTACCCTTCTTTAAGGATTTTTTACTTTGTCCTATTGATGGAAAGCTTACAATCAAAGAGAAGATTATACATAAGCAAAACAGTCTATTCATCATATGGTCAAATCTTTTATGGATAACTTAAATTTAGCAATTTCAGGCAATTATTTAAAATTGCCTTATTCACCCTATTGCTCTTTTAACACAACGAATTAGTTACTACAGAAATTGTGGTGAAAAATTGCATGTTTCATTAATTAAAAAAACGACCCAACCACGAATCTTTGGCGGGTATAACCCAATTTTTTTCAAATTCTTCAATATTGGTTACCAGGTTATTAAAGGTCAGGGTATCACCATTAATCGCACCTTCGGCAATTTTATGTTTTAAGTCTTTTTGGTTTTCAATAAAAACCTCACTGTTTACTATGAAGGCTATCTTAGAGCGATCAAACCAGTTTACTCCCAGATGTTGACCCAATTCGGTAATAAAATGTACGGAACTGTCAATGGAGCATCCGGAGGCACCATGATGTTTTTCGTCTACGGAAATTATCAAAAACCGGTGATGCAACAGGGTACCAGAGCATTTTAAATCTTTTCCATGGGCCGACCACTGCTCCAAAAATCTTCTGATGTTTTCTTCAACAAGCTTCACCTGCTGGGTTGTCAAAGTTTTGTCTGCCTGATAAATCCAAACCCGTGAATCTCCTGGCATCTCTTTAAAGGCTACAAACATATCTTTTTAGTCAAAGGCATCTCCCGGGCCATACTTTCCATTTACCAACGCCTGAATTTCGCATTCACACTTATGGCCGGGCGAGGTGCATATTCTCAATGTTCTTCAAATTTAGGATTTTGCCAACTATTTTAAGGCAAATTATTCAGAAATTTCTCTTTACACTTTTCCTGTTTTAACGCAAAAAATACAGGCAAGTTTCCCGGAAATGCAAGTGATTGACTACCTACAACCCTTCCGATTTGGCAATCAACTCAGCCAGGTCCAACACCTTTACGCTTTCCTCCTTCTCCTTGCTTTTAACACCATCTGACATCATGGTCATGCAGAAGGGGCAGGCGGCAGCGATGATATCAGCGCCGGTAGCCAGGGCCTCCTCGGTGCGTTCAATATTAACTTCTTTCCTGCCGGCCTCGGCATCCTTAAACATTTGAGCCCCTCCGGCTCCACAGCAAAGTCCTGTGGTACGGCATCGTTTCATTTCCACCAACGCTGCATCTAATGCCTGCAATACCTGACGAGGCGCTTCATAAATATTATTGGCTCTGCCCAAATAACATGAATCATGATAGGTGATCTTCTTCCCCTTAAAATTTCCTCCACCTTTTAGGGTAACTTTACCCTGGTCAATTAATTGCTGCAAAAATGTGGAATGATGTATAACCTCATAATTACCTCCTAATTCGGGATATTCATTTTTCAGCGTGTTAAAACAATGTGGGCAAGCCGTGACAATTTTCTTTACTTCGTAACCATTTAAAACCTGAATATTAGCCATAGCCTGCATCTGAAAGAGAAATTCATTACCAGCGCGCCTGGCGGGGTCTCCGGTACAGGTTTCTTCAGGGCCTAAAACGGCAAAGCTGATGCCTACCTTGTTCAATATTTTGACAAAGGATTTGGTTACCTGCTTATACCTGTCGTCATAGGAACCTGCACACCCAACCCAAAACAGAATTTCCGGTGCCTCTCCTTTGGCCAACATATCTGCCATGGTTGGTACCTGATAAGTAGACTCGCTCATATATTTATTTAGATTTTAAGTGTTTAAGAATTGATTTAAATGATGGTTAAGCTGAAGGAGGCTCTTGTTTCAAATCTTCCGACCAGTTAAAACGGTCAGACGGCGCAAACTTCCAGGGTGAAAAACTTGTTTCAATATTGGAAAACATAGCATTCCACGATGCCGGTGAGCCGGACTCTTCCATGGCCGTATATCTCCTTAATTGCAGTATGATTGAAAGCGGATCAATATTTACAGGGCAGGCCTCTACGCAGGCATTACAGGAAGTGCAGGCATTGATTTCCTCCTGGGTGATATAATCTCCCAATAATGATTTGCCATCCTCCAGTCCTTTACCCCCCGTGGTAAGGCTTTGTCCCACCTCTTCCAACCTGTCTCTGGTATCCATCATAATCTTTCTTGGCGATAGCTTTTTGCCAGTGAGGTTGGCCGGACAATTACTGGTGCACCTGCCACATTCGGTGCAGGCATAGGCATTCATCAGGTTTACCCAATTCAAGTCATTAACGTCTTTGGCACCAAACCGGCCGATCTCCTCCGGATTGGCAGGTGCGGCTGCACCATCTTCGGCCGGCATCCCGAGCATGGTTTTTACTTCAGTAGTGACCACAGGCATGTTTTCTATCTTTCCCGGCGCTTCCAGATTTGAATACCATGTATTGGGAAAAGCCATAAAAATATGCAAGTGCTTGGAATAGGTCACATATACCGCAAACGCGAAAATACCTATTATATGAAACCACCAGGCAAATCTCTCCACCAATACCAGGGCACCATCGCTCAACCCCTGAAACAGCGGCATTAAAAAAGCACTAAAGAAAAAAGTACCGGTAGCTACATAATGCTGATCTCCGCGGGTCTGTAAAATCTGATCACTGGCATTCATGGTGAGAATGGCCAGCATCAGAATAATCTCAATAATCAAAATCAGATTGGCATCCAGCTTTGGCCATGAGGTCATTTCCAGCCCCGAAAACCTGCTAACTTTCATCACATTTCTGCGGATCAAAAAAACGATACATGAAAACATTACCCCAACTACCAGAACTTCAAAAAAGTTAATGATAACCGTATAAAAATCTCCCAGAAAAGGAGCAAACAGCCGGTGGGTGCCAAGCAAACCGTCCAGTATGAATTCCAATACCTCCAGATTGATGAGCAGGAAGCCTATGTAAATCAGCAAGTGCAAAAAAGCCGGGATGATATTTTTAAACATTTTCTTCTGGCCAAAAGCAACCAGCAGCATGGTTTTCCATCGATCCGAGGCATTGCCCGACCGATCGATGTCTTTGCCCATTAGGATATTCTTACGAATTTGTCTGATTCTTTTACTTAGAAAATAGCCGGCCAAAATTAGAGTTAAGACAAAAGCAACCTGCGATATATACTGCATTTTATGTTGTTTATTAAGCTTCCAATCAATTTTAAAAAATAATTATGAAAATTTTTGTAGCAATAGCAAAATTATTTAGTTTTGCACCCACTTCGGAGGTGCTGTAGCTCAGTTGGTAGAGCATCGGACTGAAAATCCGTGAGTCGGTGGTTCGAGCCCACTCAGCACCACGTCAAAGCCCGCTCAAAAGAGCCGGGCTTTTTTCTTGCCCATTCCAAAATTCCCGGATTGCCAACCATACTGCCAATTGTTTTGCCAAATTTAAAAGAATATATCAAAATATAGTCTGCATGCATACCATATTTAATTTATTTATAATTCTTCTTAATAAGCGTCGTAGTAAAAAAACAAGATACAAAAAATTAATAAAACCAGGTTATCTGCCAATTGAGAAAAGATTAAAAGAAAAATGCCGGAGCGGGCGCTCCGGCAAAAAATTAACTTCAACTATATCAACCTTATAAACTTAAACACTTATCATTTCAACTCCACCTGATCCATATTCTCAAATACTATTTTCTTGTCCTCTCCCAGCGTTATGCCTACGACGGAATCCTGGTGAATATTTCCGGCCAGGATCTCACGCGATAATTCATTTAAAATTACCTTTTGCAATACCCGCTTTAACGGCCTGGCTCCAAATTGAGGGTCAAAGCCAATGTCGGCCAGGTAATTTAAGACATCTTCACTGGCATCGACCGTTACACCGCCCTCTTTCAACCTGCTTTGGACAAGCTTAAACTGAATGCCTACTATTTTTCTCACATCGGCCTTGGACAATGGTCTGAACATAATTGTTTCATCAATTCTATTGAGGAACTCCGGCCTTACCGACTTCTTCAACAATTCGAAAACCTGTCTCTTTGTTTCTTCCAGGATCACATCTACATTACTGTCATTCAGCTTATCAAAGTTTTCCTGAATAATATGAGAACCGATATTGGTCGTCATGATGATAATGGTATTTTTAAAATTAGCTACCCGTCCCTTGTTGTCTGTCAGACGCCCGTCATCAAGCACCTGAAGCAGGATGTTGAAAACATCCGGGTGTGCCTTTTCTATTTCGTCCAGTAATATGACAGAATAAGGCTTTCTGCGTACCGCTTCCGTCAACTGACCTCCCTCATCGTATCCGACGTATCCCGGAGGGGCTCCTATCAATCTGCTCACCGCATGTCTCTCCTGGTATTCGGACATATCAATTCTAACCATCGCATTCTCGTCATTAAACAGGAATTCAGCCAGTGACTTGGCCAGCTCCGTCTTACCCACTCCGGTGGTTCCGAGAAAAATGAAGGATCCGATTGGTCTTTTGGGATCCTGTAAACCGGCCCTGCTTCTTCTGACCGCATCTGACAGGGCATGAATAGCTTCCTCCTGCCCGGCAACACGCTTTCCTAGTTCCTTCTCAAGGTTTAGTAATTTCTCCCGGTCACTTTGTAACATCTTTGAAACCGGAATGCCGGTCCATTTGCCCACCACCTCGGCGATATCCTCCGCATCAACTATTTCCTTGATGAGCGAGCTTTCTCCCTGCATTTCCATCATCTTGGCTTTCAACTGTTCCAGTTTATTCTCACTTTCCAACAGTTTACCATACCTGATCTCCGCTACCCTTCCAAAATCTCCGTTCCTTTCCGACTGTTCGGCCTCCATCTTTAGCCTGTCAATATTTTCCTTTTCCTGCTGAATTCCCTGGATCACTTCTTTTTCGTTTTCCCATTGGGCTTTTAAGTCATTTCGCTGCTCTGATAATTCCGCAATTTCCTTGGAAAGCCTGCTTTCCTTTTCTTTATCCTTTTCTCTTCTGATGGCCTCTCTTTCAATTTCCAATTGCATGATTTTACGTTGCAACTCATCTAATTCCTGTGGCAGAGAATCAATTTCTATCCTTAATTTTGATGCCGCCTCGTCCATCAGGTCAATCGCCTTATCGGGCAAATGTCGATCAGATATGTAACGGTTGGACAGCTCTACAGCTGCAATCACTGCCCCATCTTTGATTTGTACCCCATGATGCAGTTCATACTTTTCCTTGACACCTCTCAGAATAGAAATAGCATCCTGTACATCCGGCTCGCCTACATTTACGGTTTGAAACCGTCGTTCCAGCGCTTTATCTTTTTCAATATACTTTTGATATTCCTTTAAGGTCGTAGCGCCAATGGCATGTAACTCTCCCCTTGCCAGTGCCGGTTTTAGCAAGTTCGCGGCGTCCATGGCTCCTTCTCCTCCGGCCCCTGCACCAATAAGGGTATGAATTTCATCAATAAACAAGATGATTTCCCCATCGGAATCCGTTACCTCTTTTATCACTGCCTTGAGCCGCTCCTCAAATTCTCCCTTGTACTTGGCCCCCGCCACCAGCAGCCCCATGTCTAGCGAGATAATGGTTTTGGTTTTAAGGTTTTCCGGTACATCACCGTCGATAATCCTTTGCGCCATACCCTCCACAATAGCCGTTTTTCCTACACCTGGTTCGCCTATCAACATGGGATTATTCTTGGTGCGTCGTGATAAAATTTGCAAGACTCTTCTGATTTCCTCATCCCGGCCGATTACCGGATCAATTTTACCGGCTTTAGCCAGCTCATTTAAATTTTTGGAATAGCGTTCCAGGGATTTGTATTTTGATTCTGCATTCTGGTCTTTCACAGTGTTTCCTCCTCTTAATTCTTTAATAGCCATCTTTAATTCTTTTTCCTTGAATCCCAGGTCTTTCAGCATCGTAGCCGTCTTATCCTTACCGGCCATTAATCCCAACAGGATATGCTCAATAGCCACATACTCATCCTTAAACTCCTTAAGCAACTGGTTGGCTTTGGTAAGTGCTGCATGCGCTTCATTAGATAAATACGGCTGCTGACCGCTTACCTTAGGATAGGTATTGATAATTTCCTCCAGCCTGTTGTTTAGCTGATCGGCATTGACATTCAACTTTTTTATCAAAAATGAAATCACATTTTCATCTGATAAAAGCAAAGCCTTCAACAAATGGCCTGTTTCAATCACCTGCTGTCCTAATGACCCCGCTAGTTCGGCGGCTTGCTGAATGGCTTCCTGCGACTTTATGGTATAATTGTTAAAGTTCATGTGCGTTGTTATTTCATTAAATAGTCAAAAACAACACATCAAATAATGAACCACTACCAAAAGTGATCACATAACATGAAAATTTGTCATGAAAATTGGATTTATTCATGACAAACATGACAATATAACCGAATTTATTGAAATATTTGGGGGTTTAGTTTCTTAAATCTGGGATTAACGCCTGAAGATTTGCCAGATCATGAGAAGGCAATTTTCCCAAAGGCGTTTTAGCAATCACCTTCTTTTTTACACTGCGATATGGCATTATAGTAGGCGATCACCTGAATGCGGCCAAAGGTATCCTTGTAATTAATCCTTTTCCGCTTGGCATAGCTGTCTACTTCAAAGCCATACTTTTCGACCAGGGAGGACAATCTCTTTTTATTCAGATGTCTTAACTTGGTCAATTGGAGGCCATCGTACAGATAATAAACGTAATGTTCTTTATCAAATGGATTCGGGTTGGCATACTGACCAGTAATACTTGTTTCCACAATCACATCAAAAGTGTTTTGTTGTTTTCTTAGCACGAAGAGTTCGCCTTGTAAAACAACCTCGAACAAATTTGAGGCTTGATTAAAGCGGGTAGACTTGTAGGGCAATGAAATAAAAGACCGCATCTTCGCCAACTTGTCATCATAAAGTTCTACATACTTCACTTTAAAAGCCGGGAAGGTCTTTATACCACCTGATTCCTTAATCAGTAGTAAGCCCAGATCCATGTTCAAGTGCAATTCGCCTGTTTTTTGAGTTTGATTCACAAAAATTACCGTACCCTCATACCAATTCAAATCCCTTGATAAACCGGCATGGCCTGCCAACCAAAAAATACTTAGTAAAATAAAAAAAATACTGGTTCGTCCCATCTACCTAAATGTTTAATTGTTACAAAATGAGGACACAAATTATCTGAATAAATGGCCTGAATCAATCCTATTTTGGCGCAAAAATTAAAGCGGGTAATGAAATATTAATTGGGTGACAATTAGTTGCCGGATTGCCATAAAACCGGTCAAAAATGATGTATCTCAAGGGATGATACTATAGGTATTTCCCTGATGGGTCGGAAAATACTATAGTGTCAAAAATAGGGTATGCAGGCAAAATACGCTGATTTTGCCCTGAGAATTGTTTACAGTCAGCGATTAAGATGAATCGAACCTGTCATTAACTTCATTGGTAAGGTTTCAAGGTATTATTGCAATTCTATTTATCAATCCCATTGAAATCTTGATAATTGAACATATTGGCGGTTCATCCGAAAGAATTGCCTGCTAATTTTTACCTCGCAAATTCCACTTTTGCCGGCCATTTCCGCTTAATTCCCAGCATAAAAATGCCAGTAGCACAACGTATTCGACCGCGACAATATGGAGGTTTTCCTTAAATCCCCCGGTGCTATAGCTGATGTAAGTAAGGAAAATTAACAATGACCAAATGACGGGAAATCGATAATTTGTAAACAAGCCGTAGGCCACCAAAGGAATGATATACCATGGATGTAGCGTGGTAGTCAGGGAGAGGTAAATCACAAGTATCCACAGAAAAGTAAAAGGTAGTATATGATGCTTCGTTACAGATTCATAGAAGGCATAGTGAATGATTATAACAAAAGTTGCAAGCGCCAAAAAACTACCGGCCATCCCGATAATGTTGTAACCCTCCAGATGGTAACCGTATGCTCTTAACAAATAATAAACACCTGCGTTAAATTCAAATTTTTTAAAATATAATGAAAAACTACTGCTCATCCCTTCCACAAATTCCGCATTTAGCAATGGAAGAAATAAAAGCAGGGTAACAGCTCCTGTGATCACGTAAAAAATGATCGTCTTTTTTACAGAAAGCCTGCTGAAAAGCACTGGTAAAAAGATAACAGGAATTAGCTTGGTACCGATAGCCAATGCAAAGGAAACAGCTGCATAAGGCAATTTTTTTTTGTGCAATAAATAAATCGCCCCCAACACAAAAAATATAACCAAGCCCTCAAAATGCAGATTCCCGGTTAGTTCCAGTATGGCCAATGGATTAAGTGCATAAATCAATACGTTTTTTTGTGGCAGTTGATAAATGGCCAGTAGCCTCCTGATGATCGCTACATTGCCGACCTCTGCCAGTAATATGGCCATGCGAATCACTATAACCGACCCCAAAATAGATTGAGGGCTGAGGTAGGTGGCTAGCCAGAATAAAAATTGATTGACAGGAGGGTATATCGTAAAATAATCGGGAGAATTTAGTTTAACATATAGCTCTTCGTTAATTCCCGGGGGCGCCTGGGTTGGGTGATCCAGGTAGTATGACGGTAAATGGGTAAATGGATTAATACCCTCATTAAGTAATCTCCCATCCCAAATAAATCGATAAAAATCATCTGAAAGATTGGGTAATGAAAAAAGTAACGAGCAACGAATCAGTAATGAGATATTGGAAAAAAAGTCAACATTTTGCGACGCCTTTGGCATGACAAGCAGTGCGATATAGGACGCAAATAAAATGGTGTATGTTATCACCAGTTCCGGAGTGGAGGTGCGCTCCAGAAAATAGGCTATGTAAATGTAGCCAAGAAATGAAATAATTAATACCGGATAAGAGAGATAGGAATTTGTATTTTTAAATGGGTTGCTCATAAAAGGCCGGCTTCACCGAATAATAAAAAACACTGCCAAAGCCTGCGGCAAGCATCAGGTGAAACAAAATCAATCCGAAGTCCTGCAGATGAATGCCAAATGCTATACCAAATATAAAATAAATGCTTAAAATACCTTCTACAATGGTAACAAGGTTAATCTTATTTTTGATATAAATATTATGGTGCCATTTTTTATTGCTATCTGTAACGTTAAATTTTGGTGTCCTCACAAAAGGTGTTTTGTACCCAAATAACCCTTCCAAAACCGCAAAGGCATTGTGCAATGAAAGTCCCATGGACACGATTAAAAAAAATGGAAACGTTTTAAGGAAATAACGCCCGGTCCCGATCGGCTCCATTCTTTTGGCAGCTATCCAATAAAAATATCCAATGGAGAAAAACCCTAGCAAAAATATACTGCCGACATCAAATAGAATGTTGTAGTTAGCGTTTAGAAATTTAATGTACAGCATTGGAATACTCAAAATTGCGGCCAGCAACAGGCAAACAAAAATGGAACTGTTGAATAAGTGAAAAACAGCATGAATTTTATTTTCCAGGCCAATACCTGATCGGAGTACTTTTCCCAAATTCTTCTTGGCAGTTTCTGCAGCCCCTTTGTTCCACCGGTACTGCTGAGATTTAATGGCTGACATGAGCACTGGCAACTCAGCGGGCGCCTCAACATCCTCCATGTACTTGAATTTCCATCCTTTCAGCTGAGCGCGATAACTCAGATCGAGATCTTCGGTCAATGTATCAGGTGACCACCCTCCTGCATCTTCTATACACTTTTTCCGCCATACACCGGCAGTACCATTAAAATTGATAAAACTCCCCGCTTCGCTCCTGCCGGTTTGTTCCACCGAAAAATGAGCATCCAATCCAAACGCCTGTAGTTTTGTTAACAGCGAATAATTTTTGTTAAGGTGACCCCACCTCGTCTGCACCACGCCTACCCCTTCATCTGTGAAATGTGGCACGGTGTTAATCAGGAAATCTTGTTGTGGAATGAAATCAGCATCAAATATGGCTATCAGACTCCCTTTTGCTATTTCGAGGCCATATTTTAAAGCACCAGCCTTGAAACCTTCTCTGTCCGGTCGTCGGATGTGATGAATATCAATCCCTTTTTTCCGGACATCCACAACTTTGCGGGCAATGGCTTGAACTGTTTCGTCAGTAGAATCGTCTAACACCTGGATCTCCAGCTTTTCCTTGGGATATTCAAGAGAAGCAATGGCCTCTATCAGCCTGTCTATCACATACAACTCATTATAAATGGGTAATTGCACCGTCACGTGAGGCAACTGGTCGGGCAGTTTATGATTGTTTTTATTGCTATTTTCTTTTTGCTTGGCCCGGCGATAGTGCAGGCTTAAATTAAGTTGTCCCAAACTAAATAAGAAAATTAATAACAAGGCCGACGAGTACAAAATGACTACTGCTAATTCCATAATCTTCGTAGGCTATATATATTTAAAGATTGTCCATAAAATTTTGTAGCCAGCCATAAAAGTACCTTTCACCGTTCCGGAAATTTTGGAAAAGCCAATTCGCTTTCTGTACGTTACCGGTACTTCGACACAATTCAATTTCTTTTTGGCAGCTTTTAATTGCATTTCCACAGTCCAGCCATAAGTAGTGTCCTGCATGTCAAGCGCTATTAAACGCTCATATTTTATCGCCCTAAATGGCCCGAGATCTGTGAATTTTACCCTGTAAAATAAAAGTAACAGGTTTGTTGCTAACCAATTTCCAAAAATTTGTGGAAAAGTCATAGCACCTTTTTCTCTATTTCCAAGGGTACGGGATCCGATAACCAGGTCCATATTATCTGTTACTATAGGTTTAATTAACTTTGCCAATTCTTCAGGATAATCTGAGTAGTCAGCATCAATAAATACAATAATATCTGGTATTTCGTTCAAATTTGACGAGACATATTCAATCCCTTTTAAACAGGCGAAGCCATAACCCTGTCTGGATTCACGTAAAACCGTGGCCCCTTCACGTTTGGCATTGATTTCCGTATCATCTGTGGAGGCGTTGTTGACTACAATTACTTCTTCTACCAGATCTTTGGGAATATCCCTAATTACCTTGCCAACTGAATTTTGCTCATTAAATGCAGGGATTATTACCTTAACTATATGCTTCACAGTGATGCAAAGGTATCCAATTAATGAAATTTAAAGAATGATTCTTAATCAAAGAAAACGTAATGTCCAATACATGACAGTTTACGAATTATTCCCCGCGATATCCTGATTGGCGGTGTCGCTTTTGTTATTGCTCAGGTTTGGAATCATTAGTTCCATGGTTTGTCCTTCCCGCTCATCATGGTAGTTGATAATCCTGCATCCTAATTTTTTAAGTGCGTTGTGAAAGATGTAAAGGTCATGATTAACTGAAATAGCATCTTTTTCATGAATACGAAAGTAAGCGTTAAGAAATATTTCCTTAAAGCCCGGATCGTGAATTTGCAGTATTACCTCACCATTTGTACAATCCCTGGCATTCAAACTTATGGGTTCAATCTCGTTGCGCTGTGCAAAAACGACAATGTTTCTGACAATATCGCTCAGCAGCAAATCTAAAAAAAATAAATCCGTATTGACACAACAGTCGGAGGGTATATGATTAGTCAAAGGAGTTGATGATACCTGAAAAAGATATTTTTGCTTATCTATTATCTGTCCGACAAGAGATCCAAGGTTTATTTTCTCGGCAATAAAATGTCTGTTTTTTATTTCATACACGGCATTAACCTTCTTAATCGATTGTTTTAAATTGTCAACCGAGTTATCAATCTTTTCAAAATAAGAAAGGGCGGTTTCATCAACATTTTCCAGTTTTGATAACTCACATAATCCTTTCAGCGTAGCAATAGGCCCTAAAATGTCGTGGTATGAGCGATATAAAAAGTTATCCAGATTGTCCATTGACTCCTCGAGTGCCTTTGTGCGATCCTTCACGCGCTGGTCCAGCAGTTTGTTAGTATTTTCCAATAAGGCGTTTTTTTCCTCAATGATTTTTTTACTCTTTTCAAGCTCCACGTTGTTTTCTGATATTTTTTCATTTTGCGCGATGATTTCTTCATGCTGAGCGCGGATCTCTTCATTCTGGCCAATAATTTCCCGATTCTTATTAAGCAAAATTTTGCGTATTTTCATTTCCCGCCCCAGCGAGATCTGCATATATTTAAATAAGGCAAGGCTCAGTATCATGATGACGCCGAGCGCAACCATTACGTTTTTAAATAGTATTCCCTTAGCCTCTGCAATAAACGAGTTAAACTCACGGTCTGCCTGGATTACCGCTATGGTTTCACCATGATGTCCCTTGATTGGGGCAAAAGCTGAAAGCCAACGGCCATTTTCTGTCTCGTAATCAGTAATTGATCCGCCAACATGAAATTTTTCTTTTAATACCTCCGGAAATTGGCTAAATGGATGTCGAAAGTAGGGATTCTCAGCGCTGGTGACAATAAACTCAAACCTATTTGCCTGGTCGTTGAATACTAACAGATAAAGAGGGCTCTCCAATTGATTTATGTTCGCCTGATCTGCCAGGTGGCGATGCAATTTGCCATACACAGAATCCTGATTATTTGTTTTTATATCATCCTTGTCAGGGTATTGATTTACCAGGTAGGTGATCGCTTCCGGATCCAGCTGAAGGCTAATTGAGTTGGTGATTGTGGTGAGTTGTGCCAGAACTTTCGCTTCGGCATTACCAATGTTCTTTTTATAAATATCATAAATGAAGAATCCGGCCAGCAATATAATGCAGCTAAAAACCGCCAGCATGATGCGGTTTACAGTACGCTTGAAGAATGATCTGTTGATATCTTTCATTTTTGCCCCATAGCCAACTTAGCTTTACACCATTATCTATAAAAGTGCTCAACTAGTGGATTTTGGTGAAATATAAAATCGAAATATCAACGGGACCGTCAATTTTAGACCATAACCTTAATCTTGTACTATTTTGCAAGAAATATTAATATTCGAAGAGATGGGTATTTTTAAGTGCCCCGAGGTCACCTAATTGATATGCCTGGATCAGGATTGAACCTCAAAACTATCATTTCCAATCAGGATGGGGCTACCAAATCTTCCTTTTTCGTCTTTGTTTTCCAGATTTAATACACCTCTGGGGCACACGGATGAGCAAACGCCACAGCCAACACAGGACGATCTGACAATGTTTTGACCCCTTTGAGCATACCATCTTACGTCTATACCCATTTCGCAATAGGTCGAGCAATTTCCACAGGAAATGCATTGTCCGCCATTGGTAGTAATTCTGAATCGGGATTTAAATCTTTGCACAAAACCAAGATATGCCGCCAACGGGCATCCAAAACGACACCACACGCGATTGCCCATGAATGGATAGAACCCGGTACCCACTACACCGGCAAAGCCGGCTCCAATCCAGGCTCCGTATACTTCTCTTACTTTATAGGTGCTAACGCCCAACAGGGATCCTGCTCCTGTAAAATAAGTATATAATACACCAATGGTCATTAAAACGGCAAAACCAAGCACCGAATGAATGAGTACCCTTTCCACGCGCCACGCTTTTAATGATTTGTTGGAGAGCTGACGATAAGGGTCTCCGAGGGTTTCAGCCAATCCACCACATCCGCATACCCATGAACAATACCACCTTTTTCCAAAGAAATAGACAAATACCGGTACCGCTACCAAAACCAGGGCTATCCCCCAAACCAACATAAATACACCTAAGCCGCCATTATTAACCAGTGTACTGAGTTCGTTGTCAAAGAAAAAATCGTAGTCAAGTGGCCATATATTTTTAAAATCGAAGTAGGGTTGGTTTAGTCTTAGCAGTATTTCGGGAATCAGAAAGGCAAAGGCTGTCTGAAAAAACATCACAGAGGCCGTCCTGACCATTTGGTACCTGCTATGCCTGTATTTGATCAGCATACGAACGCCCATCACCAGAATACAAAGGGTATAAATAAATCCGTACAAGAAAAACCGGCCGGCCTCACTACCCTTCAGGAACATGCTCACCGGATCTACCATGATGATCCAGTTTGTCATATATTCGGGATAGAAATAAAGAAAAATGTAAAATAAAATCAGATACGTGCCAGTTAATATCCCCAACCATCCAACATTTTTCATGGCACTGTGAAAAATTCTATTGTTCTTGATGCCGGGAGGGCCATCCTTGATCTTGGGTAAAATATACATCATGGCCCCAATGATGCACAATATATATGTCAACCAGAGAAAGTTAGCCGGATTATCACTGACAGGTCCGTTGCTTGCTGCTTTTGTAAGGGAGTATTGCAGATTTTTGATGGTATATTTATCAAAGCCTTTTTGATTAATGATACCATAGGTTTTTATATTATCGGCTACATTTTGCAGATTACTCCTGAAATCCGCCTCATCATTAAAGGTACGACCATCAAGCCAGCTGCCATAATCGCTAAAAGCTTTCAACTTAAATTGCAGGATAGGATCATCTTCCGAATAGATTTTGGACAGTTCCTTGATCTGAAAATTGTATCCGTTATCGCTTTGAGCACCGGTAATAATCCTGTCTATTTCACTCTCCTTAATGGCATAATTTTCTAAAGCTTCCCGGTTAATCTCTTCAAAAACTGTTGTGATACGATTGACGAAGGTGAAGTTAGAGGAAACCGGTTGTTCTATCAAGCCTGAAGCCCCGGCTTTAAATAAAGCGTTCTTTGTATCATCAGGTATCTGCTGGTTGATAATGTCTTCACTTAATTGATAGCTGGCAAGAAAAAACGTGGCATTAAAAATGCCAAATCCAACTAAAAAAAGGAGTAATCCAATCGTTTTTATAAATTTCATTTGTATTTCAATTAATTCACCAGGTTTAAATTGGCTTCGCTATTTTGCTTGTTGAACGAATCCACAATTTCCCGTTCGTGTCTTTTAAAAAATTCAGGGTCGAAGTTTGCCTTTTTAAGGTTTTGAAGGACAAATTCAACCGTCTTTTTATTCCTTAACCATTCATCCATAACCTCATGCCTCAATCTTATCCCAAAGGTATTTACACCTAAAAGCACCCTGGATTCCTTATCAAAAACAAACTTCACACATTTTTTACCATCCTGATGTTCCCAGTAAAATTGTGATTCATTTTCCTTTAATTGCGCCCAAACATGGCCGTAAGTCTGATACTCGATATCAAAGAATTTGGCGGAATTGAACCAGATGCCTGGCTTATAGGCCGTCTTTTCCTTGCAGATCGTGTGAGCCACCACTTCTCCCATCATTCTTCCGGTATACCAAACTTGTTCTATCGGCCTGCGGTTAAGCAGCGGCTCTCTAAACTGGGCGCAATCACCGATGGCATATACATCGGGTTCACTGGTAGCCAGAAAACGATCTACCATGATACCTCTTTGGGTTTCTATACCTGAGTTTTTGAGAAAATCAATATTGGGACTTACACCGGCTGTCAGTCCTACGAACTGGCAAGGAATTTCTTCGCCCTGATCGGTAACCACTGATCGGGCCCTGCCATTTTCATCAGGCAATATCTCCTTAAGCTCGGTAGCAAGCCGCAAATCAACATGATGCTCCAACACGTGGCGGTTAATCATCTGAGACTCTTCCTTTGGCAAAACAACATTCCAAAAGCTTTCCTCCCTTACCAGAAAACTCACCGGAATATTTCTGGATAATAGCATTTCCGTCATTTCGACCCCTATCAGTCCACCGCCTACAACCACTGCTTTTTCAATCCCTGCCGTATACTCCTCCATCGATTGCAAGTCCTGAAAGCTGTATAAACCCTGAACTCCTTTGAGATCTTGCCCCGGCCAGCCAAATTTATTGGGTTTTGAACCTACAGCCAGGATAAGGCTGTCATAACTTAATGTCGACCCGTTATCCAAAACCAGTTCCTTATTCACGGTACGGATATCTGAAACAAAGGCCCGCACCAGGTCAATTTTATTTTTTTTCCAAAACCAATCCTCATATGGTTTGGTATTTTCGAATTTCATATGGCCCATGTAGATATACATTAAGGCTGTCCTTGAAAAAAAATAATCTGTTTCAGCAGAGATAACGGTTATTTTGTGATCGCTTAGTTTTCTGATGTGCCGGGCGGCCGTAATGCCGGATATCCCATTTCCGATGATGATGATATGCTTCATATTACTTGCTTAAAACTTCTGTAAGTAATAATTGGTTTCACTAAGTAGTATAATTGTCAAGAGGATGACATAACAGCCTGTTTGTCCAAACTGGTAGGGTTTTCTTCCCGTAAACAAGCATAATACAAATAAAATTGATTGCCTACTATTTATTTGCTGGTCAAAATATTAAATTGACCTTTACCATCCTAACCCTTTTTGATATTTAAAACCGGCATAAAATAGTTTTGCAAAAGTGGCGGGTGAACTTTACTTTCAAATTAAGACGACACAAAACAATTAAAATTTTCAAATCATGAAAAAAGTTTTTACAATTCTCTTAAGTCTCGGATTATTATCTGCTCAAGGACAAGATTTGAACCAGTTTTACAGGCAGGTTGATTCATTTTTAGGGAAATACACCAAGGATGGAAGCGTAAGCTACGACAAGATTAATAAATCCCTCAAGGACGTAGAGCCTATTTATAAACAAATCGGGGATATGGATTTAAGCAGTGCTTCAGACAATGAAAAGATAGCTTTCTATATCAATGCTTACAACATGATTGTTATTTATCAGGTGGCCAAGTATTATCCTTTAAAGTCCGCTTTGGATCAAAGTGGTTTTTTTGATAAAGTCAAGCACAAGGTGGCTGGAGAGATGATTACTTTAAATGCCTTGGAAATCATCAAACTGCTACGCAATTATAAAGATCCAAAATTCCATTTCGTTCTGGCGTGTGCGGCCAAGGGCTGTCCCAAGCTTGCCAACTTTGCCTATTTCCCGGATAAATTGCAAGAGCAAATAAACGCAAGAACTAAAACTGCCCTAAATGACAGCGGCTTCATCAGGGTAAATAACAATTCAAATAAAGTGAATGTATCTATGATTTTTAAATGGTACATGAAAGATTTTACCCAGAATGGTCAATCCGTTATCAGCTTTATTAATACTTATAAAACCAACAAAATTCCCGATAACTACCAACTGGATTATTATCCTTATGATTGGTCACTAAATATGTAACCTAAAGGTTAGCTTTTCAACATTGTTGGGATACCTTTCCAATTACCCTCTTTCAATAAGGAAATAAATATAAACAATGTAGATCGAGATGAAAACGTAACCTTCCCATTTGCTGATTTTCGGGGTCTTGCCTATCACAACTGCCAATAAGAGCAAACTGCTTGCCCCGACGATCATCATAATATCGATATTGCTGATGGTATTAAAAGTAAGCGGCTTCACTACCGCGCTGACACCAAGAATCCATAACATGTTAAATATGTTTGAGCCCACCACATTTCCAACAGCTATATCGCTATTTTTCTTAAATGATGCCAGTGCAGAGGTCACCAGCTCGGGCAAAGAGGTGCCAATTGATACAACGGTCAGACCAATTAGGGACTCGCTAACATGAAATTGCTCCGCAAAATATATGGCGCCTTCTACCACCCAGTTTCCCCCAAAATACAAGCCCAGTATACCGATTAACAGGTAGCCTATAGATTTGCCTATGGCAATGGCCTTATATTCTTTCTCAAACCTTTTCTCTTTACTTTCCCTGCTTGAGATAAACACATAGCCCAGGAAAAGAAAAAAAAAGAACAGCAGCACCAGCCCATCCACTGAGCTAATTAAAAGTGGCCCTTTTTCTCCGGAAAGCGTGGCATTTGCTAAAAAACCAACGAGTAAAGTAGCAGTAAGTGAAAAGGGAATCTCTATAAAATATGTATTTCGGGTAATTGCCAAGGGATATATTGCCGCTGAAATCCCCAATATCAGCAGAATATTAGCAATGTTGCTACCCATAACATTACCAATGGCAATATCTGAACTTCCGTTAATGCTGGATAGCACATTCACCAAAAGCTCGGGCATGGAAGTGCCAAAAGAAACAATCGTCAATCCAATGACCAGATCAGACATCCCAAACTTTTTGCCCAAAGAGGTCGAACCCCGAACTAAGAAGTCGGCACCTTTAATTAATACAACGAACCCAAATAAAAACTGGAAGACCTGCAATACCCATGTATTTTGTTAACCTGAATATCGTAAGATTTTTCAACAAAGAAAATTTAAGCCTCTTCAAATAAAATATCCTTACAATAATCATAACAACCATCAGATGCATTTTTGTCCCGGTGAAACCCCGATTGGCCGGGAGTAAATTATTTCTTCTCTTGAATCACCTGAAAAGTCTCCAACTGCTTATATTTACTTTAAAAATTTACAATATGAAACTCGCTACCCTAAAAAAATATTTGCCCGCCGTATTCCTTTTGCTGGTGACGACCGGGTACGGCCAACAAAAAATCACTATTGAAGACTTTACAGAAAAAGGGACTTTCAGACAAAGATCAATTGGTGGCATAAACTGGATGAATGACGGCCAATATTATACCTCGCTTATAGACAATCGCATCTTGAAATTCAATATTATCACAGGCGAAACCGAGGGTGTTATCTTTGACGGAGCCTCATTGGATAATCAAAAAAGAATCAATGGTTATCAATTTAGCGCAGATGAGGGTAAAATACTTATCACGACTGACAGACAAGCTATTTACAGAAGGTCCTACACAGCCGATTTTTACATTTATGATGTAAGTACCAAAAGCCTGACTTTACTTTCCAAAAATGGGCGTCAGGCCTACGCCACTTTTTCTCCAGACGGGTCTAAGGTAGCCTTTACCAGAAAGAATAACCTTTACTATGTTAACCTCAGTGATATGAGTGAAGTCCAGGTCACCGATACCGGAGAAGCTCAAAAGATCATCAACGGAAGCAGCGATTGGGTTTACGAGGAGGAACTGAGTTTAACCAAGGCATTTTCCTGGTCCCCGGCTGGGGGAAAACTGGCATTTTATACTTTTGACGAAAGTCATGTAAAGGAATATAATATGCAAAAATGGAAGGATGGCGCCCTTTACCCGGAAGATTATCGTTACAAATACCCCAAAGCGGGAGAACGTAATGCCATCGTAACCATCCATATATTTGATCTCACCACCCAAAAAATCGTCGATGCCGATATAGGAGAGGAATGGGACATTTACATTCCCAGAATCAAATGGACAAAAACCAAAGACCTGCTATCGGTTATCAGGCTAAACCGCCTGCAAAACAAATTTGATATTTTACATGTAAACGGTTCGACTGGAGAATCTTCTTTGGCGTTTACGCAGTCATACTCCACTTACGTGGATATTGATGAAGCTGATGATCTGACCTATCTCAATGATGGGAAACATTTTATTATTTCAGGGGAAAAATCGGGTTTTAAACATCTTTACCTTTATACGATGGAAGGTAAACTGGTGCGGCAACTTACGAGTGGAAACTGGGAGGTAAAGACATTTATCGGCATTGATGAAAGTCAACGTTCAAAACCCATTTATTATCTGTCCGCCGAAACGTCGCCGCTGGAGCGGCAACTTTACAAAATAGATTTAAAAGGCAGTAAAAAAACTAAACTTTCGGATCAACCAGGTATTAACAGCGTCAATATGAGTACTGATTTTAGTTATTACATAAACTATCACCACAACGCCAATACGCCGGTAAACGTCAAATTGTTCCGCACCAGAAATAACAAAATGATCAGGGTGCTGGAGTCCAATGAAAAACTAAAGGAAACCATTGCCTCATTAAACCTCAGTAAAAAGGACTATTTTTCATTCAAAACCAATGATGAGACCACACTGGAAGGTTATCTGCTGAAACCAAATGATTTTCAGGAAGAAAAGCAATATCCTGTTTTAATCTATCAATATAGTGGCCCTGGATCACAAAATGTAACAAACGGTTGGGCTGGAGCCCACTTTTACTGGCATCAGATGTTGACACAGCTCGGATATATCGTTGCGGTAATCGACTCCAGAGGTACGGGCTCGCGCGGCGTGGACTTCCAAAAAATCACCTACAAGCAGTTGGGCAAATATGAAACCGAAGACTATATTGAAGCCGCCAAATACCTTGGCAACCTGCAATTTATTGATGCCGAAAGAATCGGAATCTGGGGTTGGAGTTACGGAGGCTATATCTCCTCCCTGGTATTGTTTAAAGGTGCCCCTTATTTCAAGACCGCCATCGCGGTATCTCCGGTAACCACCTGGAGATATTATGACACTATTTATACAGAAAGATATTTACAAAAACCGCAGGATAATCCTGCCGGGTATGACGACAATTCTCCCATTACACACGCAGCAAAACTGGAAGGTAACTTTTTATTAATACATGGAACGGGAGATGACAATGTTCATTTTCAAAATGCGGTTAACTTGCAGAACGCATTGATATCGGCAGGTAAGCAATTTCAATCATTTTACTATCCCGACAGGGCACATGGCATTAGAAAGGGAAAAAATACACGCACCCACCTGTATCGGATGATGACTGACTATTTACTTAGTAATTTATAATATCACTAATCAGATGCCCGAAGTAATTTAGTGATATACCAGACTTTAACTAATCCTTAATGAGAGGTTTAAAATATAGCTGTTAGATATTAAAAAGTATTATTGTATCAGGCGCTAATCTTGTTGGCTTGACTGACCGTGTTATTTTTGGGTTTGAAAATCTCCAAAAAATGGATACAGATTGACGATTGACGATTAACGCCGATCCAATTACATTTAACTATGTCTCCCTTGATTGAATTTACAATCATAGTCGGCCCACCTGATTTTAATCTAACAGCATCTCCTATCTTGAAACTCATCTTATAACTTGTTTTTATTAACAATTGTGACTAACACGACTGATCAAATTATTAAAGATTTAACTCTTTTAAGATCAGAATTCGAATATGCAATATTATTTCTATAAATATTAGCCAAAACCGGAGCATTTCCTTCCCAGGTAACATTTGTATAAAATTGAAAGATTCTTAGAAAACTTGATTGTGACCAAAGACTACTCCAATCCCCATTGGCTATGAATATTACAATTTTCCTACCCCAAATTCAAGCTTTCGACAGGAATTATTACAAATTCTTTTACGAAATTTTTACCCGTAATTTTGCAGTAAGAAATAATCCTATTTTGACTCCGAATTTTTAAATAAAATCCGAATTGTGGTGGCAGTATTGGCAATGCTAATCACACAATTACCCTTGAACCAATAACTATCGTCGCCGTTTTCGGAAACAAATTCCGGCGATCCGTACAGGTCACTTAAATAGGCCCTTGTCAAACGATATGTAATGTCGGCATCTGCCATAACTTCTTCGGAAGTGTCAATGATGTTTTTTAGAATCCCTTTTCCTGGATCCAAAGGTCTATTTCCCAGGGGTTTATCGAGAATGGACGATGTTATCAGGCTTAGTGCCATCAATCTGTTGTGCTCAAAAACCGGAGAAAAAATCCATTTTATATCCTTCATGGCTCCCTGGTTTTCAAAGATATAATAGTATCGGTAGTGTGTAAAATCCAGTCCGCCAGACATCAGTGAATCCGGGATCAAGGAACGAATAATACCGGCCTGATAAAGACTATCCATCTTCTTTTGATATCCCACACGGGAATCTCCGAATTTAATACCCAATAAGGTAGTATCTGTCCGGGGCCCCAATGCCAGATTTTTATCAATCAGCTTCTGGATTTGCTCAACTTCGTGCGAACGATTACATGCTCCTAAGGCCACAAACGCCATTAAAAAAACCGACCATGTATGTTGAACAGAAAATTTCATCATTAAATTTGAAAAAAATGTTTACCTAATGCCGGAAACCAGTATATATAGGTAGTAATAATTTAATTATTTATATAATATTTATTATATTCTTGATTAATTAAATTTAATAATTAGTAAAAAACACCTTATATAATCTTTTTATGTACAAGCTTAAATGGTTTTTAGGACTCGGAATTCTATTTATCATTTTAAATTTTGACATAAACGCCCAAAATTTAGTACGCAATGGCAGCTTTGAAAGTGCCAGCGCCTGCCCGGTCGGGCTGGACGAACTGACATTTTGCGATTATTGGTTACCATTCGGTACAAATCATCCTTCCCCCGATTATTTTCACTCCTGTTCGAGTCCTCACAGAATGGGAATTCCCAATAATGCTTTCGGACATCAATACGCAAAAAGTGGCCAGGCATATGCCGGCCTGATTGCCTATTTAACGGTAGAAGCGGAGGAAGAAGAAAACTGGGAGCTGTCCAATAATCATCGCGAGTTTATACAAACTTATTTAACCTACCCGCTGGAAGAAGGAAAGACATATTATGCTGAATTTCATGTAAGTCTGGTGGAAGATTGCGATTATGCTATTGCCAATTTAGGGTTGTTACTGACAGTGGAAACCCCTGAACTGACATGGCCAAAAATTCAATTTGAGTATTTCAAACCACAGGTTCGGCGCGATAGAAATCAGGTGATTGCGGATAACAAAACCTGGACCAAAATCTCGGGAACTTTTAAAGCCAAGGGTGGCGAAAACGTTCTGACCATAGGAAATTTTGATAACGATGAACGAACGAAAGTAAAAAAGAATAAGTCAGCCAAATTAAACAATATATTCCGCAAAAAATTCCTACCAAAAATCGCCTATTATTATATAGATGAGGTAAAGGTAATCGCAGTAGATAGCCTCAATACTGATGTTCAAACCGAGCCGGCAATTGTACGTAGAAAGCCCCTGAATGATGAATATTTTGGAACCATCTCCGTTGGTGACAAAGTCCAGCTAAATAATATCTATTTTGAATTTGACAAAGCGACGCTCCTGGCAGAATCCTTTTTTGAATTAAATAAACTGTTCAATCTGCTACAGGAAAATCAGGACATGGAAATTCGTATTGAAGGCCATACGGACATTATTGGATCCGATGAATACAATGAGACACTATCCCGGAAAAGGGCTGAGGCCGTAGTAGATTACCTCGTAAAAAAAGGCATTGGAAAAACGAGAATTTTCTTCAAAGGCTACGGCCGCGGCGCACCTGTGGCCAGCAACGAATCTGAAAAAGGACGTTCCCTGAACCGGCGGGTTGAGTTTTTAATCCTGAAAAAGTAGCGGTATTTAACCTGTTATTGAATATTTACGTTCATACTGAATATTCAAGCTAAACATTAACTCAACCCCTAATCCAATGAAAACCAAGCACGTTCTTATTGTTATCAGCTTTATGCTGATCCCACTCTTTGCCTTTAAACATTACCACAATGCTGCCTTAGCAGAAAAGGAAGTGAAAGATCTCATTGAAAAAGCCTATATCAACGGGGCATTTAATGCGTTGAATCCCGATGCCATGGCCGCCGGTTTTCACCCTGATTTTGCCATATTTTCCGCGAAAGGAGAATCCATAGAAAAATACCCTATAAAAAGTTGGGTAGAGAGTGTCAGAAAACGGAAGGCTGACGATGGTTTTGATCCGGCTAAAAACAAGTGGGAACACAATTTTGCGGCAATAGATGTAACCGGTGGTTCGGCCTCAGCCAAAATAGAACTTTCCAGGAACGGGAAAAAAGTTTACACGGATTATCTTTCCTTATTGAAGTTTGATAGTGGCTGGAAAATAGTGGCCAAGGTTTATCACCAACACTAAGAAGAAAGACAAAAAATGTGAAGTCGCCAAAATGGCTTCACATTTTTATTTTTATGCTAAGCAGGTTGCTTTGCCTGTGATATTCCGAGTCGTCGTTTTATTTCCCTTTTTATATAGGCAAACTCCCTGCTACTTTGACCGGCCACCGATGAGTTTTCCTGGGATCTTCGGAACAGATAAGGAAGTACCGCCTGTACCGGGCCGTATGGAACATACTTCACCACATTGTATCCGGACTTGGATAAGTTAAATGAAATATTGTCACTCATACCGTATAACTGGGCGAAAAATATAATCTGGTCTGCCGGATCAATTTTTTTTTCCTCCATCAACTGAGTCAGGTACAGGTTGCTATATTCATTATGTGTTCCTGAACACAAGCCTATGGCGTCATAATTGTCCACACAAAACTTCAGCGCCAGGTTAAAATCCCGATCAGAAGATGCCTTATCCGGTTGTATCGGACTTACGTACCCCATCTCCGCCGCCCGATCTCTTTCCTTTTCCATGTAGGCTCCCCGCACTAACTTTGCGCCTAAAAGTGAACCCTGGTCCGCCACCATCGAAAATGCGGATTTTAAGTTATCCAACATGTCGGTTCGATACATTTGAAAGGTATTATACACGACCACCTTTTCGCGATTAAACTTAACCATCATCTCATATGCCAGTTTATCAATCGTGTTCTGCATCCAGGATTCTTCCCCGTCAATTAATATTCTGGTGTTGCACCGGTGGGCTTCATGACAAATATTTTCGACACGTGTTTTTGCCATCTGAAAAGATTGGCACTCCTGTTCGGTCAATTTGGCACCGCTTTGAATCTTTGTGAGCAAATCGGCTGAGGCAATGCCGGTAGGCTTAAAAACACAAAAAGGGATATCATCTGAGTCCCTGGATTTTTTGATCGTCCGGATTATCTCTTTGGCGGTTTTGTCAAAGCCCTGCTCGGTCTTTTCCCCTTCCACGGAATAATCCAGAATAGCTCCAATATTAAACTTAGCCAGCTCCCGGATGGTTTTCTCGCTTTCGAGAATGGTTTCTCCTCCACAAAAGTGCTCAAAGACGGTATATTTAATAAGCGGCTTGACAGGGAAATTGATTTTGAAAAAAAAACTAATCAAATTATTAGCTATTTTTACCAACTTATTGAAGTGCATGCCGCCAAATAGCAGATACATCTTAAAAAGGCGGTAATTTGATTTGGAAGAAAATGCCACGGAGGTATCTTCAAATGAAACAGGTTTAGTTGCTTTCATATGTTGTATTTATCCGTTGCAAATATAAAAAAACCAATTTATTGAAAAAGGAAATTTATGACACCTGGTGAGGTAGTAATTACAAGGAATTTAAGAGAATCGTTAAACGCGTATTTTGATGATAAAAACTATTCCTATGTTGGCGTTTTAGTGGATGAAAATACCAGGGCTCATTGTTATGACCTGGTTAAAGATGCACTGCCACCACATATCATTTTGGAAATTGAAAGTGGAGAGGACAAGAAAACATTAGACACTTGTGCGAATATCTGGCATCAGCTTACCGAAGCCAGATTTGATAGAAAGTCATTGCTTATTAATCTGGGCGGTGGTGTAATCGGAGACATGGGAGGGTTTTGCGCGGCAACTTACAAAAGGGGCATTGAGTTTATCAATCTCCCCACTACCCTACTGGCCCAGGTTGACGCAAGTATTGGAGGTAAGCTGGGCATAGATTACCAGGGATTCAAAAATCATATCGGATTGTTTCAGTCACCCCAAAAAGTAATCATCTATGGTCATTTTCTCAATACCTTGCCATATAAAGAGTTAAGATCCGGCTTCGCGGAAGTGATAAAACACAACCTGATCAGGGATAAGGCAGGGTGGACTAATTTAATTAAAACGCCATTGAAAGAGCAATCGTGGTATGATATAATCGCTCATTCCACCCGCGTCAAACAAGAAATTGTTGCGGAAGACCCCTTGGAAAAGGGCTTGAGAAAAATACTTAACTTCGGCCACACTATTGGTCATGCCGTGGAAAGCTTCTACCTCAACAAACCCGGGAAACATTTATTGCATGGTGAGGCTATTGCCGTTGGGATGATAGCAGAAGCCCAACTTTCAAAATGGAAGAGCGGGATGCCGGAAAAGGAATGTACCCAAATCACTAATTACCTGGTTGATTTATATGAACCGGCTTCGATTGATATCAATGACATCGCGGAGATAAGCCGTTTGGCCTTACAGGACAAAAAAAACCAGGGATTAAATATAAAATGTTCTTTACTGGAAGAAATCGGAAAGGCCAACTATGATATTCCGTTAGAGCAAAAGGAGATTCACGATGCTTTGGTGCAATACAACCAACTATTGCCAAAACATCATCAATAGCTGAACCTGCAATAACTAATATGACTATTAATCATCCAGAGCTCTACGCCGGTAATAAAAAAAAATTGACATCGAAAGGATTAAAGATCATCGGGCAGCGCTTACCTTAAATTTGTCTTAATAAAAAGTAAACCCCTTAGATTTTGACATGGAGACTTTCACCTCATCTTCCAGATTTTTTCTTAAATCACGTGCCTTTTTCGTCAACGACTGCCTCGTTTTTTTTCCACTTTCCGGAGCAAATAGCATCCCTGCTAAAGCTCCGGCGGCAGCCCCTCCGAGAAATGTCAGTAAAATTTTACCTGAGCTTTTCATACTTTTATTATTTAAAAATTTAACACCAAAACTGTTATTTCCGGTGTTATAGAAAATCTTTGTATTATTAAACTTAATCTTTGTATAATATTAATTAATTAGACGTTTGAAAACACATAAAAGTTGCAAAATATCTCACACAAATCATTTAAATAACCTGGATATACCTCTTTCATCTTCCAAAAGCGAGAGTAATCGGGTTTTAATACTCAATGCCTTCAGCAAACCCCAAGCCACCATCGGCAACTTATCAGACGCCCGGGATACCCGTACCATGCAGCGTTTGCTCTCCAGCGAGGAAGAAATATTGGATGTGCTGGATGCTGGCACTACCATGCGGTTTCTCATTGCCTATCATGCCATTTCTCAAAGTAAAGTGACATTGACGGGCACCGAGCGAATGCAACAACGTCCGGTAAAAATCCTGGTAGATGCCTTAAAAGTCCTGGGTGCTGAAATCGAATATTTGGGTAAGCCTGGTTATCCGCCCATCCTTTTGAAACCTTTTCCCGGCCAAAAATCGACGGCATTGGAAATCAGAGGAGATGTTAGCAGCCAGTATATTTCGGCCTTGCTGATGATCAGCCCTGTATTACCATCCGGGCTAAAGATTCATCTGACCGGAAAAATAATGAGCAAACCCTATATTGAAATGACACTATCTTTAATGGCTCATTATGGTATCAAGTATGACTGGCAAGGGAATACCATCCAGATAGAACCGCAAGCATATAAAGCGCTGGATTATACCATTGAATCAGATTGGTCCGGCGCAAGTTATTGGTTTGCTATGGTGGCGCTGGCCGAAAAGGCTGAAATTAAACTTTTAAACCTCAGGGAAAAGTCGTTGCAGGGCGACAAGGCTATTGTAGCAATAATGGATCAACTTGGGGTATCGGGTCAATTCGAGGAAGACGGGATAGTACTTTCGAAGAAAGAACATAAAAACCATGTCAACATTGATTTCAGCCATTGCCCGGACCTGGCGCAAACGGTAGCTGTTACCTGCGCTGCCAAAGGTATTGGCGGCACATTCAGAGGTTTGGAAAGTCTGAGAATAAAAGAAACAGACCGCATTGCAGCTTTGCAAAATGAATTAGCCAAAATTGGCGCGCAACTGACGGAGCCGGCACCTGGTGAATGGCAACTCATACCCGGCGCAAGCAGCAAGGAATATGAAAACTTAACATTTGAAACCTATGAAGATCATCGGATGGCTATGGCCCTGGCACCATTGGCGACACTGGGAAATGTGACCATAGAAGATCCGGTTGTGGTAGAAAAGTCCTACCCCGGGTTCTGGTCACACATGTCCATGGCAGGTTTTAAAGTTGAAATGGAAAATTGATTCTTTTACATTTTTTGGATCCTATTCACAATGTAAACTAACCAGGCTCTATCTGCCCGTTGGCCGTGTCATTTAAAACGATTAATCCGATTTGGATAGCGAATAATTCAATAAATTATGTTCTTTTTTAAGGTTCTTCGAAAGATACACCTGCTTGATCAAACCAATTTTATTTGCATAAAAGTGATTGATTGTTTTTTGAGAATGTTTCCATTTCATTTGATAGTTGGCTGTGTTAAATGTGCCTACCGGGACACTTATCACGCTATCAATGCTTGTCATTCCAATATGCTGATCATTATTTTCATACAGTGTTTCTTCAAGCTGAATGCCAGAGAACATGATGTACCCGGAATTAAGATCAATTAAATACCCGGCGGAGTCTGTAACTATTCTTTTAAAAAAATAATTCTGACTTGAAGCCATAATATATCCCTTTTTGTCATTATTGAGGGATGAAACAGTATCAAGTACACTTATAATCTCGTTCTCCAACTTTATAGTTTTGCCGGTAGCAAGATTGGTTTCGATCACTTCATAAACCCATCTGTTACCAACCTCCAGTTGAATGGCCTTATCATATTTTGGGGGTGTTGGGCAAATGATTGAACCAGTATAGTTGCTACTCATTATAAACAACATTAACCGGAATAAAAACAACATATTTTTGTAGCAAAATTACTAAAAAATCATTCTATGGTAAATTTTTGATTCCTGATACTTCCGTCGTCCATGGTGATTTGCATAATGTAATATCCCTTATTAGGTGTTTTCAGCCTTATTCTATATTGTTGCTTCGATAATTTTATTATCGAAATTTTCATTTTTTTCCCTAAGATATCATAGATATCTATGGAATTGATGCCGGCGGTTGATTGAATCATTAATTGCCCAACTGATGGATTGGGATAAACAGTAATATTATGTAATTCCGAAGAAATATCAGGTTTAGCCTTAATCCCATATACGTTGAACCGGCCAGAATATTTAAGTACTTCAGATGCTTTTAGCGAAGCCTGCAATTGATGATCCAGGTTTGTTCTTTCTGATAATGACGCCAACCTTGCGGTGGCCGTAGACTGATTAAACGAATTGCTATTAATCTGCGCATGAAATGTACTTCCATTTATGGCATTAAAACCTGGCTTGAGAAGAATACTTGAAGCTGACAAGACGTTGCACGTAGTACCAGAGGCCGTCAGAAAATCATTTTCCATTATTATTGTATTACTATATCTGTAGTTTTCTGTATTGGAAACAGTATAATTATTTAAGGAAACCTCACCATTTTCAGCATACCAAACTTTGCTATCCCTTGAGTCTATCCAATCATTCGGATTTACTCTCACCACATTCCCCGCGTCCGTGCTACCCTGATATCCAATGAAGGTAAGCATATTTAATTGAGGGTCCGAATCATCGCTAAAATCAAGGGTCCCGCCATTCCATTGCTGCTCCACCCAATCATTCCATACTTTGTCAACCATACTATGATGAAGAAAGAATATAGGATCGGATGGTGAAAACATGGTAGCCATTGAACCTCCAACAAATCTATGTCCTGTATTGTGAGGGCCTGTTTCAAGATTAGACCGGTGGGTGGTAAAAACTATTAAGTCAACAATATTGTTGAGCTGGGTCTGGGTTGGTTGGGGTTCGAATGTATTAAAATTACGGGTATATTTGGCATTTGTTGATGGATTTGTCCAAACGTTTCCATCTATGTCGAAGCCGAAAAGCCCTGTGCTGCCACTACTATTATCTGCGAATAATGGTGAAGAGGGTGCCCAATCATCTGTCCAGTCCCAATACGGTAACGATACATTTGGATTTACTTCCTTTAACTTGTCCTCCAGATAAAGAATAAAAACCCTATGCCAGGGAAGAAAGATATTGGAATTATGAATATGCTCATTAACAGGAGAAAGAGCAGCCAATCTACTATGTTCACTCGCCAGCGTTTGAGGGACGCTTCCATTTAGGCCATTAACCGCCGCAACAAAATCTGTTTGCTCGGCAGAGGTCATTTCTCTCCATGGTTTCCTGATCGATTGCGCGTAGGTTGAATACATTAAACCTATAGCAATAATTATTAGTAAAGTGTATCTGGTGATATTTCTCATTATGTTATGAATTGATTAATAGAAAAATACTTTTATGATTGTCTTGATAGCTTTTTGTTTTTGCCCGTTCGCCGGTGTAGTATCTGGAATTGAAGATGGCGTCGTAATGCTATTGCGACCTCCACTTCCAGAAATTTTTTCTTTACCCGAGTGCACTTAGTTCCTTTCCTGTGACCTTAAAAAGGAAATGACCGAAGTGTAAAAAAAGATCCTATAAAAACTTTTCTTTTCAGCTGGACTTCTACTTGTATGCGATCAACCTAATAACCAACAATTTATTACCAAGATAAAACCGTACAGTGACATATTAAGTCACTTAGAATTTTATTATTAAATTCTTTTCAAGGAATTGAAAAACTTGTATGAACCTGGTAACTTAATTGCCAACGCTAGACCGGAATAAACTAAAGTACATTAAAGATAAGGCAGCGGGACTATAATAAAATTTCAGGTCGCAGGATATGGAAGAACACGCTAAGTACGATCAAAAAAACGACCTGGAAACAGTTAAACTAAATCAATCTTTTCTCACTTGTTTTAGCTATTTTCAGTTTCTGGCACAGTCGATTAATTTAGTAATATTTTTAATTCCTGAAAATATGGTATGGCTTTTATCAACCTGCTTCCAAACCATGAAAACATTTCTCCATCTACCATTAAAATTTTTGCGTCGGGACACAGCGTTTCAAATTCCGCCATATGCTGCGCCTTGAATGGATAGGGCTCCGACGATAAAAGTATCACCTCCGGATTGTGAGCCTTAATTTGATCGGCACTAAGTTCGGGATACCGGGTGTAATTATGCAGTACGTTGTTAAAACCACAGAGATTTAAGATCTCATGAATGTATGTCCCTGCTCCCACAGCCATATAGGGTTTCCTCCAGATAAAGTAAAGTACGCTTTTATTGGTAACCGGCTCAAAATTATTAAGCAGTTTGTCTATGTGATCTGTTATTCGATGAGCCTGGGATGACCGGTTACAGATTTGTCCAACTGCGGTTATCATCATTCGATTATCTTCCAGGTTGCTGATATCGCTCATCCACACCGGATACAACCGCTTTAACTTTTCAATCCCTTCGCGATAATTTTCCTCTTTATTACCGATTATCAAATCGGGAGCCAGCTGTGCAATACGATCGAAATGGAACCGCTTGGTACCGCCAACTTTAATCTTCGTCCGAACCAGCGGACCGGGGTGTATGCAAAATTTGGTAACACCTGCCAAGGCTTTTTCCAGTCCAAGTTCAAATAACAATTCGGTTTGCGACGGCACCAGAGAAATTATGCGTTTGGGGTTTGCTGGAACATCAATCTTATTTCCCATTTGATCCGTAACCCACATACGATGGTCTTTCATGTGCACATCGGTTTACTTCAGCATGTCATTTCCTTTTCAACTACCTTTATCCCTTCCTCCTCCAATACCTTTAATATAGGATCATAGATTTCCTTTGTAATAGGGATTTTTATGCCGGTAACACTTATTTTATTATTAAGTATCAGCTCCGCTGCAATACCCAATGGTAAGCCAACTGTTTTAGCCATGGCGGTATCTTCTGAATTTATTCCTTTGGCCACCATATACGAATGAATTTTACGCAGGTGGTCGCCATCCATGAAATCAAATTTATGCCACATGACAATCATGTCCTTGTCATCGGGGAGAATGGTCCATTTCTTTTTAAGTATATGTTCCAGAATTTGAGCTGGTGTTCCTTCCGTTAGGCCGATTACTTCATCATCAAACAACCCAAGCCATCTCAACTTAAACATTTCCTCCCCTTCCAGGTCGAGACTCAGATAATGGGCCAGCTTTAATTCTACGGAATCCTGTGGGTTGTAAGACAAGAAAGAGTTGATAAATTGCCGATGGGTCATGTTTTCCACCCCATCCATTTTATAGCTATCATCCGTGGCGCCCAATTGCACAAAAACGTCCCATGCACGGCAGTAACCCGGGCGGCGAAAAGTACCGCGGTAAAGCGTTCTGATATTTTCCAAACCGTAAACTTTAAGGTATTTCAGCGAATCCCTGTTGGCATACCCTTCAAAAAGACCATATCCGGGGATTTCGACAATTTCGGTTCTTCTAAATAGGCGGTGATAGGGAATATACTTCAGTCTACCTTGCTGAATAAATTTCACCGTTCCGTTCCCGGCCATCACCACATTTCTGGGATTCCAGGTGAACTTGTATTTCCAGGGATTATTACCTTCCGACTCCGGCGCAATGAGACCGCCCGTAAAGGTTTCGAAATTTACCAGTTGATGGCCCTCTTCCCTGATATTGTTGATCACCTTCATCGCTGACATATGGTCAATCCCCGGATCAAGTCCGCATTCCATCAAAAATAATAGCCCCTTCTGTTTTACCGCAGTCTCCAGTTCTTTAAAATCATCGGACACGTAGGAGGCGGTAATCAGGTTTTTGCCAAACTTCAAACAGCTTTTTGCAACATGAATATGGAATGAGGCCGGGAGCATGGAAATCACAATATCGGCCTCACTTATTTCCTTATCTTTTTGGCTTTCATTGAAAACATCAAAATGGATTCCTTTCAAGCCGGGCCTGGAGGGCAACTTTTCCTGCGCAAGACGCTGGTCATAATCCCCTACTACCAGTTCCCAATTATAAACCCCTACTTTTTTAATGAGGTATTTAATCAGAGAAGTCGATGACCTCCCGGCTCCCAATAGTAAAATTCTCTTCATTTCATTATTTAATTTGAGGCGCAAATTATGCTATTTAGTTTTTTGCCACAAAATATTTGGGAGAAATAAAATAGTGTTAAATTTAGTTACCCAAATCTTTTTACCATGGCTAAAATCCTGCAGTTAAAAATTAACATTGAAGTTGCAGAATCCATGGATGATTTGGATCAGCAGTGGCAAAGACTTATCCTCAAAGCCAAGGAAAGCAGTATCGGTGCCTATGCCCCATACTCTAACTTTCATGTAGGAGCCGCAGCGCTATTAAATAATAATATTATCGTCACCGGCAATAACCAGGAAAACGCAGTGTATCCGGCAGGACTATGTGCGGAACGCGTTGCTTTATTTTCGGCAGCCACTCAATACCCCGCATACCCGGTAGAGCGAATAGCCATCGTGGCCCGAAAAAACAATACCGGAGAATTTCTTCCAGCCTCCCCCTGTGGAAGTTGCCGCCAGGTCATGAGCGAATACGAAACCAAAAGCAAGACCCCCATTCAGGTTTTGATATTTGCACCCGATAAAAACATCTATATTATAAAAGGAACTGACAGTCTTCTACCTATCAAGTTTTCCAAAAACGATTTATCCTGAATGAGCCTTAGCCTTTCATCGGCGTCAATGAAATCAGGCATCGCCACCTGTGGTTCAAGTACAAGGTAGTTATCTTAAAGTGTAACAACACCGTCATTTCCTCCTGACAAACATTGACCAGATCAGCAAAAAAGGAATTACAATCCTTAATGTTTTACTGATGTAATAAAACAAGATGTTTATGATTGTTTGTCAATCACGTCAATAATAACTTTCAACCGAAATGAAAAAAGAACCGATTGCATATAAATCTTCTTTAGTGCTTAACAACGAGCAGGTGGAATTTAAAAGAGAGGTTTATTACTTGATAGAAAATACTAGTCGCTAAATAAGGAAAGTAACAATCAACACTGTAAGATATTTTGGCTAGATCGGTTTTTTAGAATAAGATTTCAAAACTATTGAAAAAATATGTTTTGAATTAAATAGAGGGTTTGTGGTCCATTAATTATTACGGAAACTGGATAATGCATAACATTGAAATTACGGATTTAAAAAGATTAACCCAGCTGGTAAAAGATAACCACGGTTATGATTTTACAAATTATGCGATGTCTTCTTTCAGAAGGCGCGTCAATAGAATATTAGATCTTTACAACTTTTCATCAGTGAATGGCTTGATTGAAAAAATCAATGCCAGGCCGGCTTTTGTGGAAGAGGTGGTAAATGAAATCACAGTGAACGTGACGGAAATGTTTAGAGATCCTTCTTTCTGGAGGGAAGTCAGAGATCACATCATTCCCAATATATTATTGAATCACCAGAGTGTGAACGTGTGGCATGCCGGGTGCTCTTCGGGAGAGGAAGTTTTCTCCATGGCTATTTTGCTCCGGGAGATGGGAATAGAGGGAAAGGTAAAGCTAATTGCTACCGATTTAGATAATTCTATTTTGGACAAGGCAAAAAAAGCAACCATTCCTATCAAAAACATGGAATTGAATGAAAAAAACTATATCCGATTTCAAGGCTCTGAAACATTATCAAAATATTATAAAGAAGAAAACGGGGTTGCGGTTTTAGATCCGACATTGATTGAAAACGTCTCGTTCAGGAAGCACGATCTGGTCCGGGGTGGAATTTTCAACAAATTCGATTTGGTGCTTTGCCGGAATGTTATGATTTACTTCAATCAAAATTTACAGAATGAAGTTCTTAAAAAACTGCACGAAAGCCTGTTTAAATATGGATATCTGATAATTGGATCCAAAGAGTCACTTATTTGGTGTGAAATAGCCAATAAATTCATTGTGGTAAACAATGAAGAAAAGATCTATAAAAAGATCAGGGATTAAGTATTGTAAAGTAGTTGGCGATTTAGGAATGAGCAAATATAAATTAGACAATACTTACAGGGCCATCGTATTGGGAGGTTCCGCTGGGAGCTTTCAGGGAATTACAAAGATTTTATCCAGTATCCCTGATAGCTTTGAATTACCCATAATTATGTGCCTGCATCGATTAAAACATGTGAGAAACGGATTTGTGGAAGCTTTGTCGATCAAAAGTACCAAACCCGTAACTGAACCCTATGATAAAGAAAAACTAAAAAAAGGAAAAGTGTATTTAGCGCCGTCAAATTATCATTTATGTGTAGAGTTAGGAAACAGTTTCTCCCTAAGCACTGAGGAAATGGTTAATAACTCCAGGCCATCCATAGACATTACCCTGGAAACGGCGGCATATAGTTATAAAAAAAGACTAATTGGCATATTATTATCCGGCGCTAACAAAGATGGGGCATTGGGTATGAAAGCCATTAAAGATAACGGGGGGCTTACGATAGTTCAGGATCCCGATGAATGCATGATTAAGACCATGCCGGAATCTGCATTGCAAGCCACAACCATTGACCATGTTTTAAAGGTGACGGAAATTATTGAATTTTTAATTGAGTTAGACAAAAACTATAAATAGTATGAAGGTGTCAGTTAAACGACTCGGAACAATATTTACTTTCCTCTTTGTGGGCGGTATACTCATAACAGCCTGGATGCTATACCAATTGCCAGACAGCCTAATCTACAGGGCGAATGTTATAGACCTGAAAGAGTTAGAGGGGATAAACCCAATTCTTAATGAGATAAATATAGTTACGGCCGTAGCGTTAATGTTGGGCCTTCTGGCTATAATCAGCCTGCTGCTCAGTCAAAAAACCGACAGGATCGAGAGTATTAACATATCCAATAACCAGGAGGTTGAAGAAGAAAAACCCGAAATGGTCGAAAATGAGGCAGAGGTAGAAGATATATTCCAGGGAGTAGATTTGGACCAAATCAATCTGATACTGGCAGAAAAAGAAGATAATAAGCAAAAGCTCAATAATGTATTGAACAAAATCTGCAATCACATTGAAGCGGTGCAAGGCGCTTTATATGTGGTGACTAAGGAAAAGAATATTAAGTATATTGAATTGATAGCGGCCTACGCCTACCATAAACCTGAAAGCGAAGTCATCAGGTATGAATTTGGAGAAGGCCTGGCCGGCCAGGTGGCGAAAGAAGGGAAGTTGGTAAATATTAAGGAGGTTCCCGCCGGGTACATTAAGGTAATCTCAGGCCTGGGCAATACTTCTCCCAACAATTTATTGATTGTCCCTTTGAAAAAAGGAAATAATATTATCGGTGTGGTCGAAATTGCCTCCTTCAAGGCTTTTAGAAAAGGAGATATAGCCTACCTCGAACAGGTATTTAGCCTCGCCGCGGAAAAAACCATGGCAAAACCGGCTGAAAAGAAAAGCAAAACAACTAAAGAGAAATCCCCCGCAGTTGAGCCAGGGGATCAGGTTAAATGAAAATGGGTATAAGATAATTGACTTATGTTTAAAAACATTAATATAGGAAGTAAAATTACGGGCTTACTGGTAAGTCTGGTTTTACTCGCCATAGTTGCCGTGAGCTTGGTCAACTATAATCTAAGTAAAAATGCCGTCGAGACCAGATCTGTTGAGATCCTGAATACGCTTGCCGACATGAAGGTGAAGGAATTTTCATTTTTCTTCCAACAGATAAGCTCAGAGACACACTCTTTTCAAAATCACAATGTGCTCAAGGAAAACCTGGGATTATTAAATAGCTTCGAGGGAATTGCCTCTGATAGCATTACCAAGATCGTCACCCAAAATTTGGCTGGTGAGCTCCCCTCCCTGGTAAAAAAATCGACCTACGAAAGTCTTTATCTCCTCAACAAAGATGGAAATATTCTGTTTTCCACCGATCCTAAAAAAGGTGTTGGTGACGCGTTTTACGACAACGTAGGTGGTACCATTAATAAGTCAAAAAGCGAAGTTCATTTTTCAAGGGTATTTCCTGAAAACAATAGTCATTATCTTTTAGCGGGCGCACCTTTAAAAGATGGCTCCGGAGCCCTGGGAGGGTTGCTGATGTTTAAAATAAACATGAGCTCCTTATACAACCTGGCAAAAGACACCACCGGGCTTGGCCTGACAGGGGAAATTCAGTTGGTCAAACAATTTGAAGATCAAAAATATTACAATCTAAGTCCACTGAGACTGAAAGAAAATGCCGTACTCACTTTGGCACTTGAAACCAATAAAAGCGACCATCCTGTAGCGCTGGCAACCGATGGGGACAGCGGCATAAAATACAGTGAAGACTATAGGGGAGTAAGTACCCTGTCTGCCTGGAGACATATTTCACTGCCGCAGTGGGGCCTGATCGTAAAAATGGACAAAGACGAAATTCATGGTTTAAGTGCCGGCATTTTTATCAACTTTCTGATATCGGGGATAGCCATTTTACTATTGGCACTGGTAGTCGGCATTATGTTTTCCAAAATGCTTATTAATCCTATCCTCACTTTAAAAGCTACACTAGTCAAAATAAGTGAGGGAGCGCTTCCCGATAGGGTAACCAAATTCAGCAACGACGAAATAGGACAAATGGCTGAAATCACAGATGATCTGGTACAGTCTTTAAAAAGAACAGCTAATTTTGCCTATAAAATTGGTGACGGTGATTTTGACGCAGATTTTGAACCGTTGAGTGATCAGGATAACCTGGGAAATGCCCTGATCAATATGCGCGATAGTATTCAGAATGCTGAAAAAAGAGATACCGAAAGAAACTGGATCGTTACCGGCGTAGCAGAAATTGGTGAAATACTCCGGCAACATAATGATCTGGTTGCCCTGGGAGACGAGGTGGTAGCCTACATCACCGATAAGATTGACGCTATTCAGGGCGCATTTTATGTGACTAACAATGAAAACGAAGACAATGTCTTCATCGAAATGACTGCCAGCTATGCCTACAATAAGAAGAAAAACCTGAAGGCAAGTTTTAAATTCGCCGAAGGGCTGGTAGGCCAGTCAGCCATTGAACAGGCCACTATCCTGAGAACAGAAATACCTTATGATTATGTTTCCGTTACCTCGGGTATCCTGGGAGATCAAAGACCTGAGGCCATACTCATCGTACCATTGATAACCAATGACCAGGTATATGGCGTGCTGGAATTCGCCGGGTTTAACAAATTCAGTTCTACCCATGTCAAATTTGTAGAAGAAATTAGCGTTATTATTGCCAGAACAATCTTCAATATCAGGGTCAATGAAAGGACCAGAAACCTTCTTGAGGATTCTCAAAAAATGAGTAAGGAACTCCAGATTCAACAAGGAGAATTGCGACAAAATGCTGAGGAAATGGCAGCAACCCAGGACGAGTTGAGGAATACCAACCAAAGACTCGAAGATCAGATCGAAGAGGTAAACCGTACGCAAAAGCGTATGCAGCTCTTACTGGAAAATGCTTCTGAGGTGATTACCATTTATGAAGAAGATGAGAACATCCGTTACATCAGTCCGTCGGTAGAGAACATCCTCGGTTATTCGCAGGTGGATATGATTGGGCAAAAAGACCTCAAAAATATACATAAAGAAGGGGTAGAACATTTTCACAAAATGTTCAAGCAATTATTAGACAACCCGTTCAATCAGGTCACCATTCAGTATAAATACAAAACAAAAGACGGAGAATATATATGGCTGGAAGCCACTGGAACCAATAAGTTGTCGGATCCGGCTATCCAGGGGATCATTGTTAATTCAAGAGACATTACAGAAAGACGAAGAGCTGAAGAGGAGCAAAGGATGAGAAGTAAAATGCAGGCGCTTTCTGAAAATTCACCGGATCTGATTACCAGGCTGGAAGGAAACGGGTCGATTTCTTATATCAATCCCGTTATCGAATCCTACGTCGGGGGTAAAGCGGAACAGTTTCTAAACAAACAGGTAGAAACATTGGAGTTAAACAATTCCATCACCGAGCAATGGACCAATATTCTAAAAGATGTTACCAAGCAAAAATCCAAGGTCTCTATGGAAATGGAATTTCCTTCGGTAATGGGCGAAAGAATTATGCAGGTAAATGCCATTCCCGAATATGACGAGCAGGAAAAAATAGAATCGGTGCTGGTAGTATCACATGATATTACGGAACGGAAAATGATTGAAGTGGAAATTCAATCAAAAAACAAGAAGATTAATGATAGTATTAACTACGCCAAGCGTATTCAGGGTGCCATATTACCTAACACCGCTATTATTAACCAGGTATTTAAAGAGTCCTTCATATTCTATAAGCCGAAGGATGTGGTAAGTGGTGATTTCCCATGGTTTATGCAGGTGGGTGAAGATGTTTATATCGCCGCTGTTGATTGTACAGGACACGGCGTTCCGGGTGCTCTGATATCTTTAATAGGATATTTTCTGTTAAATGATATTGTAAGAAGTAGAAATGTTACCGATCCGGGTAAAATCCTTGACCTGTTGGATGACGGTGTGACCAAAACCTTACGTCAGGACAGAGATGATTCCAGATCAAAAGATGGCATGGACATCGCGTTCTGTAAAGTTAATCTCAAAAAGAGCGAGGTAGAATATGCCGGAGCTCACCGTTCACTCTACTTTATGGAAAAAGGTGAAATGGTTGAAATAAAAGGCAACAAATTTGCGATTGGAGGAGGTATGTACAGGAATCAAACTAACTTTGCTACTACTAAAATAAAAGTAAACAAGGGTGACTCCATATACTTTTGCTCCGACGGCTACCCCGATCAGTTCGGTGGACCGGAAAACAGAAAATACGGGCCCAAACGAACCAGGGAATTAATTCAAAAAAACCATAAAAAAAGTATCAAACAAATCCAGGATGGTATGGAATCGGATTGGGAAAAGTGGAAAGGTGATACAAAACAAACAGATGACGTATTGATGATAGGAATAAAATTCTAGAATTAATTAAATTTTTCTAATATTGAAACTTGAAAGGAAAATCAAGATTATTTACTTAATAAATTTTGTGATATATAATTAAAAATGTCTTATGAAGTATATATATGACTTGCATAAAACGATGCTCGCTAACAATCTGATCTTGATCTATGAAGGTGAGTTCACTCAGGAGATTACCAAGTCAGTATTGTCCATGGCCGAAAGGAATATGGACTCAATGGGTGAAGAATCAAATATTAAACGTAAAGTGTTTAATGTGATGGTAGAATGTCTGCAAAATATAGTCAAACACAGTGACGAGGTGGATGACCATGATAGCGACCAGCCTTCAGCGATTTTTATGATTGGAAAAAGTAATACTGATTACATTATTACAACGGGTAATCCGATTAAAAATGAAAATGTTGACAAAGTTAAGGGAAGGCTTGACAAGATCAATGGTCTGGACAAAGATGGTTTAAAACAACTTTATAAAGAAATTATAAAGGGGACGGAAATTTCTGAGAAAGGAGGAGCCGGTCTTGGTTTCGTGGATATGGCACGAAAATCAGGAAACAGCCTCGACTATGCTTTTGAGCAAATGAATGATAAATATTCATTTTTCTCTTTGAAATCCACTATTTCTGGACAAGCATAGTTTTTTAAAGTTATTGATCAATTAGACTTAAAATTATTTAATAATATGGAAATTTTAAACCTTGAAGGAACTGAAGATACTCCCAAAATCATATTGGACCAGGGGAACGGCATTTTTGAAATCTCCGGGAGATCGTTACCTGAAGATACTGCAGAGTTTTACGAGCCTATCTTAGATTGGATTAAGGGTTACTCACAAAGCCCCAATGATAAGACAGAATTCGTTTTTAAATTAGAATATTTCAACACGGCTTCGTCAAAATTAATTCTGGATGTATTGTCTGCTCTTGAGGATATAGATGGTACTTCTGTGCTGTGGTATTTCCACGAAGATGATGAAGATATGGAAGAGGCAGGCGAAGAATTTTCCGAGCTGGTTGAAATCCCGTTTGAATTTAAAACATATTAAGCATAACCCTTTCTCTTTAACAGTTATTTAAGAGCTTTTAACCCTATCAACTTATTTGCCAGTTTTTATTGCCGGTTATAGGAATTGCACCTTTAACTAACAGGTATGCTGTGCTTTGTAAAAGCCATTTTGATATAAAAATATGAGTGAAGAAATATTAAAAGCCTTAACGCAGTTGTTCGCCATCATTACTAAACAGGATGAAGGCGTTACGGTCACAGAAAGAGATTTTGTGATTCAATTCTTTGAACAGGAGCTGGATAGGGATTCTGTAAAGGAATACATTGAACTGTACGATGAGTATATAGGAGACAATAAAAATTCAAAAGCGGAAGGCGAGGGAAGAAAAAGCAAATTGACCTCTGTAAAAGATTCTGTAAGAATTTTAGGACTTTGTAAAAAGATAAACAAAACGTTATCGCAAAAGCAAAAAATTGTTGTTCTTGTCAAAATCCTGGAACTGGTTGCTTCCGATAGAAATTTCAGCGAAAGAAGAAGAGAAATTATCAACACCGTTGCCGACGTTTTCAAATTCGAAAAGTCGGAATATGAACTTATTCAGGATTTTGTTTTAAAGGAATCCAGCACCGAGCTCAATAATGAGGAAATTCTGATACTGAGCGGAAATCCACCGGGAGGTGATTCTGCCTCTAAATACATTCCAACCGAAGTTGATGGAGAGATCATATTTATCAGGGTGGAAAGTGTGGAAATGTATTTTATGAAATACCTGGGGAAGGATGAAATCAATTTGAATGGTTTCATCATGAAAAATGGCCAGTCTTACCTGTTCTCCCAGGGAAGTACCATCAAGACACCGCTTGGATCAGCACTTTACTATAGTGATCTCATACGGCACTTTAGATCTGATTACACAACAAATAATATTTCCTTTAATGTAAACCACCTGTTCTTCAAATTTCCAAACGGAGAGCTGGGTTTGAGGGATGTAAATATTTCAGAGGGACCGGGTAAGCTCATTGGCATTATGGGCGCCAGCGGAGCCGGGAAAACAACTTTGTTAAATGTGCTGGCGGGCATAGAAAAACCCTCTGGTGGAGAAATTCTCATCAATGGCATCAATATTCACAGTGAATCCGATAAAATTAATGGCGTGATCGGTTATATCGCCCAGGATGACTTGCTGATCGAAGAACTGACGGTTTATGAAAACCTTTATTATAATGCCAAGCTTTGTTTCGACAATCTCAGCCATGACGATCTGCACGCCAAGGTAATTGAAGTGCTGGAAAACCTGGGACTGGAACAAAGAAAAGATCTCAAAGTTGGCAGTGTACTTGATAAGACCATTAGCGGCGGGCAAAGAAAAAGGTTGAACATTGCCCTGGAATTAATCAGGGAACCCGCAGTCATGTTTGTGGATGAACCCACGTCCGGACTTTCCTCCAGGGATTCTGAAAACGTCATCGACCTGCTGAAAGAGCTTACACTTAAAGGGAAACTGATTTTCGTGGTTATCCATCAACCATCGTCAGACATTTATAAAATGTTTGACAAAATGTTTATACTGGATACCGGTGGCTATCCGATCTTTTATGATAACCCCATTGAGGCGGTTACTTATTTCAAGCGTGCATCGAAACAGGTAGATAGTCAAAAAGGACAATGTCCCACCTGTAGCAACGTAAATCCCGAACAGATCTTCAATATTATCGAGTCAAACGTAGTCGATGAATACGGACAGTTTACCAATAAAAGAAAAGTAAATCCACAACAGTGGAATGAACTATTCAAAGAGAATTTTGAGTTTAAGAAAATACAGGATATCGACGAAACCCCACCAAAGTCGTTAAACATTCCTTCAAAATTAAAGCAGATTTTTGTCTTTACTAAAAGAGATTTTCTCTCAAAATTGAGTAACAGACAATACCTATTAATTAATTTTTTAGAGGCTCCTTTCCTGGCATTAATACTTTCCTTTCTTATCAAATACCTTAATACGGGTGATGGTCAGAGTTATATGTTCAGATTTAATGACAACGTTCCCGCTTTTATCATGATGAGTATCGTGGTAGCCTTATTTATGGGACTTTCCGTTAGTGCAGAAGAAATTATCAAAGACCGTAAAATATTAAAACGAGAGTCATTTTTAAATCTTAGCTGGAATAGTTATTTGTTTTCAAAACTAATCATACTATTCACCTTATCGGCCATACAAACATTGACGTTTGTACTGATCGGCCAATTTATCCTGGAAATCAAAGGCATGACCATCAGCTATTGGATGGTACTGTTCTCAGTATCCTGTTTTGCAAATGTATTGGGCTTAAACGCGTCGTCAACTTTTAAATCGGCGATCAATGTCTACATATTAATCCCCATACTGCTTATTCCTCAAATGATACTGAGTGGTTTATTATTCAGTTTTGATAAACTTAATAATACCATCAGCACCAAGGGAAAAACACCTATTGTAGCCGATATGATGGCTTCCCGCTGGGCATTTGAAGCTATTGCTGTCGATCAGTTCATAAATAATGATTATGAAAAACCTTTGTATCGTCATGAGATGCAAGAAAAGCAGGCAGATTTCAAAGTCAGCTATCTGCTTAAGAAAATTGATGAAAAAACCAGATACGTCAACGACAACATAAATAAAGAAAGCGACTCCATCAAAAGCCAGGTACAATACGCTTTAAAGATTTTAAGAAATGAGTTGGCCAAAGAGTCGGTCACAACACCCATCAAGGAAATCGACATTGAAAACGACCTGACCATCGATCGCTACAATAAAGAGACCGGAAAAAAGATCACCCAGTATGTTCAGAAAATTCGCGATGCCAACCTTGACCAGTTTAACCAGGCTGAAAAGAGAAAGACACATGAAATCAGGTTGAGGGAGGAAAAAACAGACTACAATCTGAATGAGTTTAAGAATATCTACCATAATGAAAGTTTATCCGAGCTGGTAAGAAACATAAATACTGAAAATCGGATTCTTGAATACAATGGTGAATTTTTGCAACAAATAGATCCCATTTATCACATACCGGATTCTCCTGATCATGGATTGGATTATCGCACACATTTTTATGCCCCTAAAAAATATTTCTTAGGTCAGCTGTTCGATACCTATCATTTTAATATAGGCGTAATCTGGCTGATGGTGGTGCTTTTGTACGTGACGCTTTACTTTGAATCATTCAGAAAAATGTTCAGATATTTAGGAAAAATCAGCTTTGTAAAAGGCTCAAAATCAGGTAAATGAGAATTTTTTTGGGTATAATTAAAAAATTATAATTGGTGTAAGAAATAAATGAAACTTCACCTGATTAAAATAGTGGAAGTTATAAATTTGCAACAAATAAAATCATTCTTATGAGAAAATTATGCTTCAGTTTGGCCGTACTTTTTTTGTACGCATGCGGGCCGAATAAAAACGCCGAGGAGCAAGCCATTCTAGACAGTGTCGATTCAATAGCTGTGGAGACACCAGAAATATCGGAGGATGTCATTGCCGATATCATCCAACAGATTCCATCACCATTGGAAATTTCGGTTTTACTAAAAGAGTCAGGTTCTGCTTACGACTACAGCATCTTAAATTCTGATGACAAAGTTTCAAACTATAACAACAATTATAGCAAAGCGCTTAACCTGGGTATTTATGGTACCGATTTAGGCTATACCAATATTTATAAGGAGAATCAGGATGCATTGGGTTATATCGGATCAATCAGGGATCTGGCAGACGGCTTGAATATTGGTCAATTTTTTGATTTCAATACCATTAGAAAACTAGCAACCAATAGCAATAACCTCGATTCATTGCTACTGATAACAACCAAGAATTTTAACAGAATCAATACTTATCTTCAAGATCAGAAAAGATCAAATTTAAGTATATTATTATTGACCGGTGGATGGCTGGAAGCCTTGCACATCACTTGTCAGGTATATCAAAAGAATCCTGATAACGTGGTGCTGAAAGACAAAATCGGTGAGCAAAAGATCATACTTGAGCAAATACAATTGTTGCTGTCGCTTTATGAAAGCAATCCAAATATGAAGGAACTCGGCAGCAAACTAAAGGATTTGCAACAGGTGTTTGATCAGATTGAAATTACAACTACCTATGCTGAGTCTACATTTGAAGAAGTAGACGGGGTATTAATGATTGTTGATAACAGCACAAGTAGTATCAACATTACCGATCAAAACGTAGCGGATATTACCAGTATCACAGCCGCCATTAGAAATAATATAATAAATTAATCGAAAGCTCTTTATGAAAAAGATCATTTTTGCCATAAGCTTTTTATCGCTACTTACCCTGGTAGCTCCGTCCGTTTTTGCTCAATGTGATGCTGATGAATTTGCAGAAGCTTGCATTCCTAAATTAAAGGAGGGATTCAATTTTGTAAAAAGTTACTCCATCGATGGAGAAGGTGGCAGCAAATCAAAAGTTGAATATTCATATGTGTTCGCAAAAGGAACACAATATTTTATAAATATTTGTAGTGGTGGCGCCGAAACTGACGGGATCGTAGTGAGTCTTTACGACTCCTCCAGAAAATTAGTGTCCTCAAGCGATGCTAATGGCAAGCTCTACAGCGCTATTGGTTACCCCTGTAATGCTACGGGAATCTACTACATACAATTTACCTTTAAGGGTTCGACAAACCACTGCGGTGGAGCCGTATTGGGTTTTAAGCGATAGCTAAAAAAATAAATAAGATATAAGCAGTCTTTCAGCAAAAGGCTGCTTTTTTTATTTATTTTAAGGACATGAATGAAGTCCACTTAAATTTCCAGTTTAAGGCCCGCTATCGTCAGTTGGGAACAATTAATGAAGAAACAAAACATGTCTGGTTCGTTTGCCATGGCTATGGGCAATTAGCTGAAAGTTTCATAAAAAATTTTGAGGTATTAAATGACAGCAAGCATTGTATCATCGCACCGGAAGGATTATCAAGGTTCTATTTAAATGGATTTGTAGGGCTCGTTGGTGCTACCTGGATGACTAAAGAGGATCGGTTAACAGATATTGAAAATTATATCAACTATCTCAATGCCGTATACACAGATACCATTGGCAGCCGAAAAGATTTACACATAACCTTGCTGGGATTTTCGCAGGGAGTGGCAACTGCTTCCCGGTGGGCCAATCAGGAAGATCTCTATTTCCACCGGCTGGTGCTGTGGGCCGGCGTAATTCCGCCGGATTTGAATGTTGAACTTGCACGCCGTAAATTAAAGTCAATAGAAATCTTCATCGTATATGGTGATATGGATCCCTATATCAAACAGCAGCAACTAAATGAGCAAAACCAACATATCGAGGATCTGAGCATCAATCCTACCATCCTTGTATTTGAAGGCCTGCATGTCATTGATCGCAAGACGTTGCTAAAAATCAGTGCGGGCTCAGACTAGCCATTATTCACTTCTGGCAACCGTGGTAGCTGCCGCCTGGGCGGTTGGAAAAATAGTCATATCGCTGATGTTGACATGCTGAGGTCTGCTAATTACAAATAAGACCGTCTCCGCAACATCCTCGGCCCTTAGAGGTTCCATTCCCCGGTATACATTTTTTGCTTTTTCTTTATCGCCTTTAAACCGGACTTCCGAGAATTCCGTTTCCACTAACCCCGGGTTAACGGCTGTCACCTTTATCCCCAAACCATTTAAATCTATCAGCATACTTTTATTAAGGGCATCTACAGCAAATTTAGAAGCACAATATACATTTCCTCCGGCATAGGCCTCTTTACCCGCAATAGAGCCAATATTGATGACATGCCCTTGTTTGCGTGCCACCATCGCGGGAATGACAGACCTGGACACGTACAAAAGCCCCTTCACATTGATATCGATCATGGCATCCCAGTCATCCATGTCACCTTGTTGAATGGGGCTTAATCCGTGAGCATTACCCGCATTATTAATGAGTACGTCAATTTGTTTCCACGAATCAGGCAGGGATTGCAAAGTTTCTGTCACTACCTTCCTGTCTCTCACATCAAATGATAAAGTCAGTACCTCAACCTGAGATTCCAATTTTCTTTTAAGTTCATCCAATTTTTCCTGGCGGCGTCCACAAATAATCAGGTTGTAGTGATGGGATGCCAGAAGGTTGGCACAGGCTTTTCCGATGCCGCTGGTAGCACCGGTAATCAGGGCAATTTTTGTCATAATTTAGTCTCCGAATTGTAAATACAAAGTAACCGAGTTTAGCGTAAGTCTTTGGACACCTTCTGTGTTGGCGATGTCATTGGCACTCAACATATTGTTAATACCTCGGGAAAATCTTATTTCCGGCGAAAATCTAAACAATGGGTAGTACAAATCCAAACCAAAACCAAATTCAATTGACAAAGACTGATCTTCCACGATTATTCTGTCCACCAGCTCTTCCTCGTTTTTGCTGCCTGAAACTCGTATAGCCGGCGTGACACCTCCTATCAGGTACATTCTGGTGTTACCTCTCCTGGCCGATTTGTATTTTAATAGCAAGGGAATCTCAACCCTGCTCAGGTCGGTGTTGGCGGCAAACGTTTCACGGGTAGGGTCTGTATATACAATTTCTATCGTGTTCTGATAAAACCCCACTTTGGGAGTAATTCTGAAGTCGAGATATTGTGCGAGTTTAAAATTGGCAATTAAGCCCAGGGAAAACCCAAACTTGTTAACAGGGTTAATAGATTGTACGCTATCAAAAGCTGGGGTGACAAAAACGTCATCATACTTCAATTTAAAATTGGAATTAAAAACCCCAATGGAAAATCCGTATTTGATCTTTTTATTATCGGAATTGGGTAAGTTGACTTCTCCTTCCAACTGCCCATAAACAGCATTGCCGGATATTGCAACAATGACAACAACCGCAATAACTACTTTTTGCCAACATAAATTGAACTTATCCCGAAGGTCAAAGGTCTGCATATTGTATTTTTAAAACCTGCTTTATTGAATATTTCCAAAAATTTATCCCCATAGGGAAATGCCTGAACTGATTCCGGAAGATAAGAGTAGGCCGCATTGTCTTTTGAAATAATCTTACCGATCAAAGGCAAAATATACTTGAAGTAAAAATTATATAACTGCCTGAAGGGAAACACGGTGGGTTTTGAAAATTCTACTATAACGGTAGTACCTCCAGGTTTTAGAACCCTATACATGTCCTCCAATCCTTTTTCCAGATTCTCGAAGTTCCTCACACCAAATGAAACGATAATAGCATCAAACTTATTATCAGAAAACAAAAGCTTTTCAGAATCGCCAAGTTGTAATTCAATTTTATCGGTCAATCCCATTTTTGCCATTTTCCGCCTCCCTACTGCCAACATACCTTCGGAAATATCTACCCCAATGACTTTTTCAGGGTTTAAGGCTAACGCTTCTATAGCGAAATCCCCGGTCCCGGTAGCTATATCCAATATTAATTTGGGCTGTTCCGGCTTTAGCATCTTGATAGCCTTTTTTCTCCAGATAATATCGACGCCAAAGCTAAGTACATGATTAAGCAAGTCGTAACGCCTGCTGATATTATCAAACATCTTGGCAACTTGCTCTTTTTTTCCAAGTTGCTCTTCTTTATAGGGTAAAACCGCCATAGGCTTAAAGTATTTTTACGGACCGTAAAAATAGCAACAATTAAATAAGGAATTATAAAATCATCCTTTATTTAATACAATAATAAAAAAGGCTGATCTTTCTTATGAAGCAGCCTCCTTTGATTTATTTTAAAATGCGCTTAAAATGCCGTCGGTTATTTTTTGCTGGTGACACTAAACTCTACCCGTCTGTTTAACTCTCTTCCCTCCGATTCGTCATCATTACTGGCCAAAGGCCTGGTTTTTCCAAAACCCTTCGCCTCCAGCCGGCGTGGATCAATACCTTTTTTCTTAAGCCACTTGACCACCGCCTCGGCACGACGTTGAGACAGGTCTTTATTGTAGACAATAGTACCGATCCTGTCCGTATGACCTGCTATCAACACCTTAACACCAGGATTGGAGGATAATAACTTTTCAAGCTTATTTAGCTCAACATAAGACTGCTGGGTAAAGCTGTCTTTGTCAAAGTCGAAATATATATTTCTCAGAACCGAGCTTACGCCGACAGATAGCGGATTCAGTTCAATTTTTCTTTTAATTTCCCTCGCCTTTTCGGTGGCTCCAGGTATGGTGATCTTGTAAGATTTAAACAAGTACCCATCCATTTCAGCGGTCAACATGAAATCTTTGGGTTCGGGAGATGTCACCGTGAAAATAAAGTGATTGTCACCATCTATTCTAACAGGGATAATTATATTATCTCCAACACCCGTGAGACTTACTTTTGCATTTAAAGTTTCAGCCGTATTGTCATCCTCGACCCTTACCAGCAAAGTCACAGGCTGCAACACAGGTTTTTCTTCGACCTGCTTTACTTCCTGTTCTTTTGGTTGATCCGGCTCTTCCTCCACATCGGCTTCCTTGCTGGCCAAAAGCTCGTCATCATCTACCAAATCAGGGATGGTAACCTCATAAATATCATTATAACCATATCCATCTTCCCTGACAGAGGCATAGTATCCTCTTTTTCCATCCTTGGTAGATACAAAAAACACATCATTATCAGGTGTATTGATGGGATAACCCAAATTCACCGGCTCAGACCACTCCTGCCCCACACTATCGTATTCGGACTTAAATATGTCGTAGCCTCCCATTCCTTTTCTTCCCTTGGTACTGAAATAAAGCGTTTTACCATCATAATGTATAAAGGGTGAATCATCGTCATATTCGGTATTTATCACGGCGCCTACATTTTTGGCCCTGCTCCACTTTCCGTTTTTTTCCTTGACACTATAATATATATCAAGCCCGCCCAATCCTCCTGGCCTGTCGCTTGAAAAGAAAAGTGTCTGACCATCAGGAGATTCGGAAATTGAATTTTCCGAAAAACTGGAGTTAATGTTTTCACTGAGCGGTTCAGACTCGGAGTAAGTGCCATCTTCGTTCAATTTACTTATGTATATATCCCCACCGTTCTCACTCCTATATATATATAATTGGCTACCATCAGCATTTAGAGACAAGCTGGATTCATGGTACAATGTATTAATCTGCTCTCCTAAATTTTGCGCTTTCCCCCACTTACCGTTTTCTTTTTTAGATATGTAAATATCTTCATAAGAAAAGTTATCGTCTGCCACATCTTCGTTGACATTACCCTCTTTTCTTCTAGACGTAAAAATCAGAATATTTTCATCGGAATTTAATACAGGTCCGTAATCCATTAAGTCGGAATTAATTTTTTTCCCAATATTTACAATGGAAAAGTTGGCTGGGTTGGCGGTGAATTCTTTACCGTTTTCGCACTCGTAGATATTTCTTTCTACTTCGCTCAAAGGAACAACATCTTTGCCCCGGTAATTCTTTTCTTTCTTAATCTTCTCTTTATATTTATTATAATATTCAAGGGCTTTGTCAAATTCCATACCGTATTGGTATCCCTTGCCCACATAATAAAGTAAGTCAAATCTATATTCAGGGTCTATTTCATAGGCACGTAGAAAGTACTTTGCTGACCTGTCCCTGTTGATGGACTCAATATAAGTCTTTCCGGCCATATAATTTGCTTTGATATTATCCGGGTCCATGTTCGCCGCCATCACGTATTGTTCATTGGCGATCACCACCGCCTTCTGTTCAAAATAAATCTCATCGGCGATTTCAACGACTTGTTTAGCCAATTCCTTATCCCCATCCTGGGCCATCAGCCCAAAGTGGAATCCCAATACAAAAGCAAATGCAAAAAATTGTTTTAAATTTTTTTTTGCCATTACTGATTATTATTTAATTCTCCTAAATTGCAACTTAGTGGTTACGTATACACCAATTCAGGTTAAGGTCATGTATTGTGAGCGATTGTTATATTAATATGGTGGCTTCACGTCACCAACTAAAAACAATTAAATCAATTATTCACCCTTAAAAACCCGAGTCTTAATTACTCAAAGAGTATATGACTGTCACATCTAAAATTTTAACTAATGCTAATTTAGAATTTATGTTAGTGAATAAATGTGCTAATTTTGATCACATATTACACTACTATTATTAATCATATTTTTTGCATTTTTTATACTTTACACCACTGTTAGCATTTCTGGTATGAAAATTAAAGAAGCGGTATTTATCTGCAGCAATACAGATTATAAAAGGTGTCCCAGGAGCGATAAACCGGAATATGCTTTTATCGGAAGGTCAAATGTGGGGAAATCTTCCTTGATCAACATGCTGGTCGGCAATAAAAAATTGGCAAAAATTTCATCCAAGCCGGGCAAAACCCAACTGATCAACCACTTCCTGATTGACAATTTATGGTACCTGGTTGACTTACCGGGTTACGGGTGGGCTAAAGTAAGCAAGACCGAACGGGTAAAATGGGAAAAAATGGTCCGGGATTATTTACGGCGAAGAGAGAATTTACAATGTGTTTTTGTACTAATCGACACAAGGATCGACCCACAGGCCATCGACATAAATTTCATTAACTGGCTGGGCGGGGAAGGTATTCCACTGGTATTGGTTTTTACTAAAATTGACAAAGTCAAAACTAATAAAGTACAACAATCTGTAAGCAAGTTTAAAAAGCAATTATTAACGTACTGGGAGGAAATGCCTGAATATTTTTTAAGCTCTGCTGTCAATAAGGCTGGACAAAATGAAATTCTTGGCTTTATCGCCAATATTAACGATAATTATACAACGAACTAAAAATATTTGATTAAAACACATATGGACTTAAATGAAATTGCTGCCGTATCGGGCAAGGGCGGGTTGTACAAGATCTTAAAGCCAACAAGAACCGGCGTAATCCTGGAATCTTTGGACGACAAGAAAGCCAAATTGGTAGCAGGCACCCATCATCGGGTTTCGGTGCTGGATGAAATATCCATTTATACCACTACTGAGGAGGGGTCCACCCCTCTGAAAGATATTTTTCAAAAGATCAACGAGGAATTTGAGGGAGACCCGGGCCTGGAAAGCAATGCATCACCCGAGGAGTTAAAGTCTTTTATCCGCCATATCCTACCCGAATATGATGAGGAAAGAGTGTATGTTTCCGATATTAAGAAGCTGGTGTCCTGGTATAAAATATTGTATAAGTATGCGCCCGACCTGCTGACGGAAAGCAAAAAGGATAGTTAGTACCGGCCGGTTTTGGCAGCTGTATTTAAAAGTAATTTTCTTGCCGACCAATAACCAGGTTATAAGTCAGCAGGTATAATTAACTATTCTGATTGAAAAATACTGCTTTGTTTACCATATTCTCGGAGCCGACAAAAAACGGTACACGTTGATGCATGGAAGTAGGTTGAATTTCCAGGATTCTCTTTTTGCCATCCATGGCTTTTCCGCCCGCTTGTTCTACTATAAACGCCAAAGCATTGCACTCGTAAAGCAGCCGTAATTTTCCGTTGGGATTCTTATTGGTGGCAGGATAGATATAAATTCCTCCCTTCAGCAGATTTCTATGAAAATCGGCGACCAATGAACCAATGTAACGGCCCGAGTAATTATTTTCACGGCAGTAGCTGATATATTTTTTGACCCCATCATCAAAACTAAGGCTTGAGCCCTCATTAATAGAGTAAATACTGCCATTTTCAGGAATGGTCATATTTTGGTGCGACAGTAAGTATTCCCCCAACGACGGATCGTACGTAAACCCGTTGACACCATGGCCCGTAGTGTAAACCAACATGGTGGAAGACCCATAGAGGATATAACCGGCGGCCACCTGCTCAATGCCTTTTTGTAAATAGTCTTTCTCCTCCACTGCACTGCCGATCGGAGAGATCCTCCTGTAAATAGAAAAAATGGTGCCCACCGAAACATTAACATCTATATTTGACGAACCGTCAAGCGGATCTATAGCTACGATGTATTTTTTGTGATTATCAATCTCTATCACTTCATCGTCTTCCTCGGATATAATAGCGCAGACTTCCTGTCCTTTGGTAAAAGCTCGTACGAACCGAATATTGGCTAACACGTCTAATTTTTGCTGATCTTCTCCCTGCACATTCTGCGTGCCAATTGATCCGATAATATTTATCAGGCCGGCTTTGTTCATCTCCCGGTTAACTACTTTCCCAGCCAGGGCAATATCCCGCAACAATTGTGAAAGCTCTCCCGAGGCATACTGAAAATCGTCTTGCTTTATTTTAATGAATCTGTCGAGCGCCGTCCCCATAGGTAAGGCAATCCTGGAATCTTCCATGAAAACTTTTGAACTTTTTATTAATTCTATACTTATTTGCCAAAAGTAGCATTTAAAACGTTTGTTGAAAATGAATTTATCAGGAAATTTACATTTAATAAGAAAAAGTTGTAAACTTCCGGCATTGATAAATTAATGATTAATTTGATAAATTGATGAAGGTTTATAAGTTTGGCGGCGCCTCAATCAAGAGCGCAGAAGCGGTGAATAATATGATTAAAATCGTTGAGGACCGCCAGCCTGAAAGTTTGGTAGTGGTGGTATCGGCGATGGGAAAAACCACCAATGCCCTGGAAGATTTATATCATCTGGCATTGAAAAGACAGCCATATAAAAAGCAGCTCGATCAGTTACTAGCCTATCATCACGATATAGCCTTAAAACTTCTCAATGACCAGGGCAACGGGATCTTTGAAACAATCAACCAATTGGGAGTTGAAATGGAAAAGAACCTGGACAACCCTCCTCCCCCAGTGGCAAAGGCAGCCTTTTACGACAGCGTTGTTTCCTATGGCGAAAGGCTTTCGTCCCGAATTATTCACGCCGCGATGCATCAAAAAGCAATGAAGGCCAAATGGATAAATGCCAAAGATTTTATTATTACGGATTTTAGTTTCAGGGAAGCAAAAATTAACTGGGAGGCAACCGAAAACAATATAAACGGTGCGCTTAAACCCATGTTACAAGATCATATTTTATTAACCCAGGGATTTATCGGAGGCACGCCCGATGGCGCATACACAACACTGGGCCGGGAAGGCTCCGACTTTACCGCAGCCATTATCGGTTCATGCCTGAAGGCGCAATCGGTAACTATCTGGAAGGATGTACCCGGCATCCTCAACGCCGATCCAAAAATTATTCAAAAAGCTGTTAAATTCGAAAACCTCAATTATCACGAGGCAGCAGAAATGACCTACTATGGAGCTTCCGTCATTCACCCCAAAACTATCAAACCCCTGGCTAATGCCAACATTCCATTATTGGTCAAATCATTTGAGCAACCATCTAAATCAGGCACCTCTATTAATGCAAATGAAACTATCGAAAGTGTTCCTTCCATTATATTTAAACCGAATCAAAGCCTGGTAACTTTTAAGGTCAAGGACTTTACATTTATCAACGAAAACAATCTGAGCATCATTTTTCACCTATTGGACCAGTTAAACATTAAAATCAATATGATGCAAAATTCTGCTATTTCCTTTTCGATTTGTATCGATAACCATGTGGAAAAAATTTCTGAGTTAATAGCATCTTTGAAAAATGATTTTGAAGTTCAACATCACACAGGGCTATCTTTGACAACCGTGAAAAATTATGACCAGGAGACACTTGACAAATTCTCCGAAGGCAAAGAAATCCTGCTAGAACAAAAAACAAAGCATACCTTCCAGATTGTAGTAGAAGACCAGCATTGGAAATATATGATTTAAGGTCACTACAGGAATCTGCGCACGATACGCTTTATCCCACTTAAATAGGAGGCGCCAAACAAATTCAGGTGCACCAATAGCGGATAGAGGTTATACAGATCCATACGCTGATCAAACCCGGCTTCCACCGGGTAATTTTCCCGGTAGCTTTCATAGAATGCTGAATCAAAACCACCAAACAACTTCGTAAAAGCAATTTCTATTTCCGGATGCCCATAATATACAGCCGGATCAATCAGGCATGGCATACCGCCAGGCCCTGCCATGATATTGCCACTCCATAGGTCACCATGTATTAAGGAAGGTTTGACGGTCGGAAACAAGTCCCTGCATCTGGCATAGACCTTTCTGAATGTTGTCACAAATTTTTTATCTACCAACCCGTTGCTTATTGCCAGTTGCAATTGGGCCTCTAACCTGTTCTCGATAAAAAAGTCGTTCCAATGTTCTTTTTTACTATTGTCCTGAAAAAGGGAACCAATATAGTTATGATGTGATAACCCGAACAAATCGGCGTGGTTGTAATGCAGTTCTGCCAATTGCCTGCCCATCATCTCCCAGTAGTTTCCGGCTTGCGGCGTATTCTCAATAAATTCCAATATCAAATAGCTGTTATCTTCATCTACCTCGCAGCCCAGCACCGTTGGTATAATAAATTGGCTGTGCCTGCCGAGCAGGGAAAGTCCTTTATACTCTGCCAAAAACATATCGTACTTTTCCTTTCGGTTACATTTAACAAAAAAAGGACCCTGTTTTGTTTTCACTAACAGCGCGTTATTGATACACCCACCTGACAAAGGCCTGATGGCCTCTACCTTTACTGCAGTACCAAGTACCTGCTCCAGCACTTTACTAAAGTTTTGATATTGATGATGCAAAACTTAAATCAGGATATTAAATTGTGTTTTTCAATTAAGTAGTTAAGAAAGTTTTCATTTGAGCGGTATAAGATATCGTAAACTTCCTGAAACCCCCGCGCTCCCCCATAATAGGGATCCGGGACATCCAGACCTTTTCCTTCGTGATCGAACTGTCTCATTTTTAACAGTTCATAATCTTTCGGGTTGCCCGGTGTCTGTAGCAAAGCAATGTCGTCGTAGTTACTTTGATCCATCGCCAATATGTAATCATACTGGTCGAAGTGTTTCGTTTTAAATTGCTGTCCTTTATGATTTAACTGCAACCCGTTGTTACGGGCATTAAGCATTGTTCGATGGTCGGGATCTTCTCCGATATGATAGTTGGAAGTACCTGCCGAATCACACACTATCTTATCATCCAGTTTTAAACTCGCCACCTGTTGTTTAAAAATACCTTCTGCCAATGGTGAGCGGCAAATGTTTCCAAGGCATACAAATATAATCTTAATCACTTCTTACAATTTTCACATGAAAAATAACCGATTGAAAATTAAACAAAATCTTTAAGTTTCTCCTTTTCAGGGAAAATTATCTGCTTTTTTTCCCCAAACCATATCATTTCTCTAAATATTTAATTGTCAGAATGTTAAAATTCAATAATGGCGACGCTCCTTACATGGAAAATTACGGGCATTTGAACTTTGCCCTGCCAACGGGTTTTCAGAAAAATGTTGATTTAGGGATGTTTTTGAATTTATAGATTAGATTAAACCCGGTTTGCAAATCATTGAAAAATATTTTTTTAAAAAAAGTAATGGAATACTACATATCCAATATTTTTATTTAAATTAACATTCTCATATTACTTGAAAGTTAGATATTTGTATTACTGATAATCAAAGTATTATATTTAATTTAAAAAGTATTAAGTTTGGTTCATGAATATTAATAGGGATTCAATAAAATTTCTGACCAAAATTGTAGCGTTGGCAATTATCATTTTAGCAGGCTATGCGGAAAAAAATCAAACCAGCTCTCCAGCACAAAAAGGAGCAGTAGATTTAATCATCACTAACGACGGCAACCAGAAATCTCCGCTTAACAAGGTCCAGCGCATCAAAAACCAAAGTGTTTAAAAAAATTTAAAAAAAAATGCATGGGGAGGTTACCTATGCTTTGTGTGTAGTATATATAGGTACATAACACACACACATTTTATTTTATTCATACACCTGTTTAACATTTTTCCGGAAAACCTTCTTTAAAGAGAAGGTTTTTCTTTTTTATCCTTTTCAAGATTTAAGATAAAGAGGGCCAGCATTGCCAGGGAATTTTTTATGTAGACAAAGCGTTGGCTTCTCTAAAATTATTGGATCGACAGCAGATTGATAAGATACTTCCAACACCTCTGGCAAAATCTTTTACCATCCAATATCTTTCCTCAACTAAAATGGTACGGCCAATGCAGCAAACGGCTGACGTTGATATGACTCTTCGCCAAAGGGAAACCGCCAGAACGTAAAAAGCCCAGGGAGTTGTCGTGAAACACTTTTCCCTGGGCTGTGAAATGGAATATCTTTGTATTGTCTATCTTACGTTGATCCCGACACCGGCAGTTAATGTATTGTACTCCTGTAAAGTGTAATCTGCGTGAAGTGTCAGAAAGGCCAGTAGTTTCATTCTCAAACCCGCACTCCCTCTGACACCTGAATTAGAAAATGATAAATCGACCGGGTCGTTCAAGGTATTGACAGATTGATCTAACTCGTAAGTACCCAATAGTTGTAGTTCGGAACTCGCACTGTTATATCCTAAAGAACCATAGACAGTAAATTCAAACAGTTTTTTGGCAATCAGATCCTTCGAAATGATACCCTGAATGGTCAGCGATTTTACTTTGTAATTGGAAACCTGATCATTTGTTCCATTATTAAGGTCGGAGGAAGTAAGGTCATAGCTCGCTTCAATTTTAGTATATCCTACAAAACCTGAAAGGTGAAATGGCGACTCTTTCAAGCCTGGGATCCATTGTTTTACATTGTGTAATATACCAAAGCCAAATATTTTCCCCTCGAAATCGTCCACATCAACCGTTGGCGCCCATCGTAATTTCAAATCAGTATCTTTAGGCAATCCAATCCCCAAATGCGCCATAGGAACCGGCACAAAATTGTGCCCTACCTCTTCTTTTAAGTCCAACCCTGAAGGTGCTTGTCTCGAAATGGTGGTACCGGTTGGTATATCATTATCATCAATAACCACAATTTCAATATTTTCAGTTGTTTTTGGTCCGGCTACTGTCGGTAAATCAGCACTCAGGCTACCACTTTCCAGTTGAAGTCTTTCAAAATCGCTGCTGACAAATTTAAATGTTTGATCTTTATCCGGAACCATCGCCAAATTGGCGGTGATGGTAAGATCAACCCCCATTACCTTGTGTGTTTTTGCCGTGTTATACCATCCGTTAGCAAGGCCAAATCCTACACCTTTAAAAATGGGTTCAATATATTTGCCAAGATATTTCTCAGCATCTGCTGTTCCTCCCTCTAATAAAACATCAAACTCATCCTGTGCCTTCGCCTGGTTGTTAACCAAAAACAATAGCGTAGCGGCAAATAGCAACAGCTTCAATAATATTCTCAACTTAATTCGTAATTCTAATCCCATATTTTTATTTCACAAATTTTCCTAAATACAAATGTGCCTATTATGCGGAAGAATCTTCATTGCCTTTATCTGCTAATCTTACATTTGTTTGAATTAGGGCCTATCTATCGGCTGTAAAGCACTTTTTCTTTCAGTTATAAACATAACTATCTGTTTTTCAGATTTATAGAAATCAAAACCTGGAAGGCGTTATAATAGGCACTTATTTGATGAAGGGCAGCCTCCCCGGGCCGGTTTATTTAATTGAGAAAAATGTATGACAACCTTCTATGAAAGTTCATAAAGATTACTCACTTTTGCAGCTGTTTTTAACAATTCAAACATTAAAATCGCATAGAAAAAAATGTCACTTGTAGGAAAAAAGGCCCCATTATTTAAAGCTCCGGCCGTGGTAAATGGGAACCAAATCGTAGAGGATTTCTCATTGGAGCAATATATTGGTAAGAAGGAAGTTATATTTTTCTTTTATCCTAAAGATTTCACCTTTGTTTGCCCGACAGAAATCATATCTTTTCAATCAAAACTTGAAGAATTTGAAAAAAGAAATGTTGCAGTAGTAGGGATCTCGACCGATACCGAGGAAACGCATCTTGCCTGGTTGACAACACCAAAAACCAAAGGCGGAATTGAAGGGGTAACCTATCCTTTGGTAGCGGATACCACAAAGACCATCGCCACTAACTATGGCGTTTTGGCCGGAGATTGGCAATACAATGATGAAGACTTATTAACATTTCAGGGAGCAGCTATCGCCTTTCGTGGAACTTTTTTAATTGATAAAAAGGGTGTCGTAAGACATGAAACTATTAACGACCTTCCTCTAGGCAGAAATATTGATGAAATGATCCGATTAATTGACTCCCTACATCACGTGGAAGCACACGGAGAAGTTTGTCCCGCCAACTGGCAAAAAGGAGAAGATGCGATGCTGGCCACACGAGAAGGTATTGCTAACTATTTATCCAACAATTAGTTCTACCCGGGCGCCAAACGCATTCGGAAAACATAATTAACCGATTTTGTGAATTAAACCTCCTGTTTTGCAGGGGGTTTTTTATTTTTGTGGGCAAAAACAAAGTAATAGATGAAGTTACTTTTCTATAATTTCCTTATTCAAACCTATGGGTTAGCAATACGATTGGCTTCGCTGTTTAACACAAAAGCCAAACACTTTGTAGCGGGACGGAAAAATTTGTTCGCTGACCTATCGGATACTTTTATGGATCATAAAATGCAGGTAGCCTGGTTTCACTGCGCGTCGTTGGGAGAATTCGAGCAGGGACGACCGGTTATAGAAGCGCTAAAAGAACAAATGCCCGACTACAAGATTCTGTTAACTTTCTTCTCACCCTCGGGCTATGAGGTCAGAAAAAACTATCAGGGCGCAGATTTTATTTATTACCTTCCATTAGATACACGGCGCAATGCCCGCCGGTTTATCCAAATTACCCGGCCCAGTATTGCCTTTTTTGTAAAATATGAATTTTGGCACAACTATATACTGGAACTGAAAAAGCAGCAGATACCCGTTATATCCTTCTCAACCATTTTTCGGGCCGACCAGCTGTTTTTCAAACCATGGGGCGGGTTTTACAGGGACATATTACGCAATATAAACCATATATTCGTTCAGAATGATACCTCTCTGCAGTTATTAAAAAAAATAAATATCAAACAAGCTTCCATCGCCGGCGACACCCGCTTTGACCGGGTGTGGAAAATATGCCAGCAGGTAAATACTATTGAAAAAGTAGCTGATTTCAAAGGAGACAATAAGTTAATGGTGATTGGCAGCAGTTGGCCGGAGGATATGGAGGTGCTGATCCCCATCATCAATAAAAACAAAGAAGTGAAATTCATCATCGCCCCACACGAAATCAGGGACTCGGATATTAAATCCGTTGAAAATGAATTACAGCATCCTGCCATCCGCTTTTCTTCTCTTAATAATGGCGATGGTAGCCATTACCAGGTGTTGATCATTGACAACGTAGGCATGTTGTCTTCTCTTTATCAGTTTGGAGAATTTGCCTACATTGGGGGAGGTTTTGGGAAAGGCCTGCACAACATTCTCGAGGCAGCTACTTTTGGATTACCAATATTTTTTGGAAACAAAAGTTATACTAAATTTCAGGAAGCCAGAGACCTGATCGAACTACAGGGAGCATTCGCCATCGCCGATACTTCTGAGCTTTCAGCAATCTTCGATAAACTATACAACCAACCGTCGGTTTGGTCCAGAACGCGAACTGCCAACTTTGACTACATCAAGCAAAATGTTGGCGCTACTCAAAAGATCCTTGATCACTGTCAAAATCTGTTGATGGATGGAAGGTAAGGTTTTCAAATCAACCGGTTTATGGTATGAGGTGGTGGATAACAATAATAACCACCATAAATGTAGATTGCGAGGAAAGATCAAACTCAAGGGCATGAAAACGAGTAATCCGATTGCTGTGGGTGATAGCGTACAATTTTACCTGGAAGATAATCCTGAAAATACCGGGGTAATAACGAAAATTTTACCCAGAAACAACTATATCGTTAGAAAGGCGACCCAAAAATCAAAGCAAAGCCACATTTTGGCTGCCAACATCGATCAAGCCATACTGATGGTCACCTATAGTTATCCAAAAACTTCTCTTGGATTTATTGACAGGTTTTTGGTAACGGCGGAGTCATTTCGCATTCCGGTAATTATCTTATTTAACAAGTGTGACCTGCTTAGTGACGAGGAAGAAAGAGAGGTAATGAAAATTATGGCGCTTTATCAAACAATTGGTTACCGCCCGCACCTAATCTCGGTCCTGGAAGATACGGGCATGGACTCTTTTTTTAGTATCACAAAAGGGAAAACCTCTCTTCTGGCAGGACATTCTGGGGTAGGCAAATCTTCTTTGCTTAATAAAATTATTCCTGACCTAGATCAAAAAACGGGCGATGTCTCAAACTTTGCCAATAAAGGTATTCATACAACCACTTTCGCTGAAATGTTCGAAGCGGGGCCAGGAACTTATCTGATAGACACTCCCGGTATCAAGGAGCTTGGACTATCGGAAATTGACCAACAGGAATTAAGCCATTATTTCCCTGAAATGAGAGATCTTTTGGGAAAATGCAAATTCCACAATTGCCACCATATTCACGAACCTGGTTGTCTGATCCTTCAGTCGCTTGAAAACGGAGACATTGCGCAAACAAGGTATGATAGTTACTTTAGTATGTACCACAATGAAGACAACCGACGCTAAACCATGATCCTACACCTGAATGGACAAAACATCGAGCTCGATATTGAAGGAGACCGGGCCTATGGGGCGCCCGTCAATCTCTTGTCGACAGACGATGACTTAACAAAAAACACCGAATTTGCTCACATCGGCTATGCCGTCAAACCCTTTTTATCAACCGACCAGTTTCAGCACATGCTGGAAGGTATAAAATCGCTGGTACTTGCGTATATGAGAAATGTTGGGCTCCCGGCTGATAATAATTTTAATCTTTCACAGTATCACCGTCTGATAGGTGAAAACTACCAGCAACATCTTAGGGTTATCGACCAAACCAAGCTCATTCAAAATGCAGACTTCCCAATTGACATTAGCTTGATAGAAAAAAGAATTTCAGAAATCTGCCAAATACCCTTAAAAATTAAAAACCCTTTTACCAGGCAGGAAGTTTTTCATTTGAGAATTATCCGCCCGCTCACCACTGATCACAACCCGTTGCATCGCGATGTCTGGCAAGATGAAAATCGAAATGCTATTAATTTGTATGTGCCGTTGGTTGGCAGTAATCATCTTTCCTCATTGACCATCGTACCGGAAAGCCATCATTGGACCGAGGAACTTACGGAAAGAACCTCCAAAGGTGCCATTGTTAATAAAGTCAAATTCAACGTACCGGGACTAACAGGGACAAAAAGAGCGCTCAACATCGTCAGGCCGAATCCGGCAGAAAATGAGGTTTTGGTTTTCTCTCCATATTTAATACATGGGGGAGCCGTCAACCTCAATAAAGACACGACCAGAATATCGCTGGAGATCAGGCTTTGGCGGAAGGATTCATAGGTTATATTTAGTACCTTATCCGAAGGTATAGTTTTCTAAGCCAGGAAAGTTTAAGCCGGCTGTTGTTTAACCATTCCAAAAGCGCATACCCTCCCTTCACTCGGTTAAGTTCTTTTAATAAAGAGAAAAACCTGGTGGCCTCTGCAAAATTCTCTGAAAATACCGCCTGCCTTATTTCATATCTCACCCTTTTAAGCAAAGCGTCTTTTTCGCCGTCATTGCCAATTAGTTCCTTCGCCTTTTTACATACAAGATAGGTGGAGTGTAATTGTGGGTCTCCGGGTACATACCAGCCGGAAGACAACGAGTTTTTCACCTTCCTTACCTTTGTTAAAATAAGATCCTGGTAAATATATTGGTAGTGCCTTGAAGACCTTACCCAAAAATCAAAGTCTTCATACGCCAGGTTTCCGTCATAACCACCAAGCCTGTTAAATACGGCTTTCCTAATCATCATCGAAGGGGGAGAAATAAAATATCTGGCTAAAAGATGGCTAAAAATATCGCCTTGTGGCACGGCCCGCTTTACTTTTTTATGCTTGTCAACAGGATAGTGCCATCTTAAATGACGTCCCTCGGCATCAATGTATTCCGCATTGGAAAATATAACTCCTACCTCTTTTTCAAGCGTTTCAAACAAGTTTACCTGTTTTTCAATCCGATCTGGCATCAGTACATCGTCTGTGGCAAGATCGATTATATACTTCCCGTGAGCCAGCGCTAACCCGCGATTAAAAGCAGCACAGTTACCCAGGTTATCAGGTAACATTACAAGTTTCACCCTGTCTTCATTTTTAAATTGATCTATTAATTCCTGGCTTCCATCGGTACTGGCATCATCTACAATGATTATTTCCAGGTTTGAGTAGGTTTGATTTATAACTGATTGAATGGAGGCCGCCAGAAATCTCCTATGATTATAACACAAACAAATTACCGTTACCAGGGGACTACTCATAAATCTATTTTCAATCCAAAATAAAATTATATATAAAACAGGACAACTAACCGTTTTTGGAGGTCGGCGGATTCATGTTGTTTTTTACCTGGGGAAATAACTTTATCATGCTTATCATATGCCTGACCACCAAGCCCGGCCTGGAAAATGCAGCTAAATGCCTTCCCAGGAACAGGGTATACCTTGTATTAGACGAAAATGCAATATCTTCCGAAATATTATCAATTTTGTAGTGGGGCAAAATATTAACAAACCCGGCGGCCAGACTTGTCGGAATGATCATATTAGAGCCATGAACGCCAAAAACGATATGGCTTTGTGCATAAATATCACACCATTTTTTTTCCATCTCCAAATCTATTTGTTCAACCCTCCGATCAACAATATTTTTATTTAACCTACCGCTGACCCCCAGGCCGGTAGCGATTATGTTGCTATCTGGTATTTTTTCCTTGAGGGTATTGGCAGTGCGGTTAAAAAGCCTGTTCTGTTTGAAAATAAAATAACTTTTAAACCTTGACAGCCATTTAAACTTGATACATGCTTTATAAAGAAATTCATCAAACTGATTAGCTAACCAAAACCGATCCTCCCTCATAATAAAGGTTATCTGCGGACGCCTTTTTTCAAACTCGTTTAAATCAAAGCGTTTTGTTTTAATGAATTTCGAAATGTCAACCTGCGTATGGTCAAGATGGACGTAGGCCTTACTCAAATAAACTTCATCAAACCTTTTAATCTCCTCCTTTAAAAAAGCATCCAGATTCTCAATAGCCATACTTAACCGATGCAAAGGTGTATCGACAACCCAAAGCTCCGCTACCCCTTCCGGAACAAGCCACATAAATGATGATGGAATTATCAGAATCAACCCAATATATGGCTGTTTAAGATGTCTGTCGGCATTCAACAGCTTCCAAAACACATGCCCGTAGCAGTCATCCAGGCAATTCAGCAATACAACACGGTTGGCTTTGCGTAATACTTTTTTGGATATGGGAAGTTCTGTCTGCTTCTTGTCTTTGAACATGTCGAGCAATGGATCTCCCCACCACGAAGGCACGTGATTTTCATTGATCATCTTACCGCCGTCCTCTGAAAGAGATAAGGGAAATTCCCGGGCATGACCTATCGGCAAAGTCTGTAAGTAGCTTTCCTTACAGGATGGACAGCGTTGCCTGACTAAAAAATACATGCCTAGAAATAAGTAATCTGAGTCCCCCTTTACCTGAGTCCCACACAAAGGGCATGGCATTGATAAATTGTCGGTTGGGAATATTTTAATCATATACTCAGATATCTACTTCTACCTAGTCAAACCAGGTTTAACTGAAAAGTCAGCTTTAACGTTGCCTTGCCGCCTACCCGCTCCTTAAATAAAATCAGACTTTCCTGTGGCTTGTTGTCAATCGTAGAAATTCCTAAATCCAGAATTTTTACCTTCGTCAGCTGGCAATATTTATATAGCTCACTTAACAAAAAAACCATTGGACTTAACTTATTATAAGCTGTTAAAGACGCCGGTAAATAATTATATAAAACATTCTCACGCACCAAAACTGCGATGGTAGCTGCCACAATGGTTCCTTCGGATACCGCGGTGAAAAATTTGTAGTTTTGAGGAAATTTTTCAGTGGCCCGGCGCAATTCATCAAAGGTAATATTTATCGGCACTTTTTTTTCATCCCGGCATGTTCTGATAAAATTATAAACCTCGGACATTGAGCTGATCGGTACAGCTTCAAAGTCAAGTTCATGGGTGATTGATTTTCTCAACTTTCGCACTTCCATTTTGTGAATTTTCTCAGAAAACCCGATTGGATCAATGTCTAAATGATGGTTAATATCAAAATTGCTGACCCTAAATCCCTCATTAGCCAGACAGTTGGCGACCATGGCATTTTGTGATGGGTTAAAGAAGTCGGCGGGGCTCTTGATAATAATCTTCCTGAAATTTTCAGATATAAAATAGCGAATTACATTTTTAATAAAATGCCTGAGTAAGCGAATGGACACCTGCCGGTAGCTGATGCCTCCAAAAGGTGCCTTTGGAAGACTGATGGCTATGAGATCATGGCAAAGAAAAGTGATACTGATCAAAATGCATTTTTCTTTGTTATCCAATAAATAGCAATTTACCGGATTATATCCTTCCTTAAGCGCTATAAATTCCGGTGTGTTATACAGGCAGGGATCGAATTCCCGGCTAAATCCGGTAACCTGCTGATTACATACAACCGCATATCTGTCTTCAAACTTCATCAATCATGAGGTAATGCTAAAAACTCCTGATGGCTTCTGATATAATCAGATTCCTCAAATCGATTGGACGCAAGGCAAACCAATATACTACTTTCTATAAATTTAATTTTGGTCCAGTGCAAACTTGGAATGTATAATCCATGGTGTGGATCGCTGAGCTCATAGTGATAATGATTTCCCTTGACATCTTCCAAGGTTACTGTAATGTGGCCATGAAGGCAGGCTATTACCCGCTGCCCTACCAGCGAAGCATTGTTACCCCTGACTTGTCCTTCTGAAATATCAGTGAGCCAATAGACCCTATTTAACTTAAACGGCAAATGCTCACGATCTTCGGCGACGGTAATATTTCCCTGGTTTACGTTTAAATGTTTGAGGTCAATAATGGCAGGTTTTCCCATAAGCACACATGAAATACAAAAATAAAAGCGAATGCCAATTAAAAAAATCTGCCACTATTTTATTTAGTGCATTTTCATAATTTTGACCAAATGTAAAACAGAAATGATTTACCTGGTAATCAGTATTTTATTAAATGTCTGGATCTTTATCGCTTTCCGGTCTTACAAAAGTTTGAAAATCCCCACCTTGCAGGCGGTGGTTATCAATTATTTTGTTTGCGCTATTGTAGGATTTATATACGGGGGTTACGGCGGATTGAACATGGGTGAAATTATGGCGGCCAAATGGTTTCCGGTGGCCATTTTTCTGGGTTTAATTTTTATTATTACTTTTTATGCTATAGCCACGACTACGCAAAAATTAGGAGTCACCGTTGCCTCGGTAGCTTCTCGCATGTCGCTGATAATACCGGTTATATTCACTTTATTTATTTTTGATTTTCAATCGAAGCAATTCGATATTTTCAATTATCTCGGCATTGCACTGGCTATTATCGCCGTGGTTTTAGGATCGTTAAAGCAGGGTACTAAAAAAGGTTCTGTTGGCCAGGGTGCCCAATTATTACTACTCCCAGCATTAATATTTATCTTACAGGGAACGATCGATACAATTATCAACTATGCCAATTCAAGGTTAATACCGGCCGGACACCTGACTGTATTTCCGGTGATCATATTTTTCACTGCGGGTATAGCCGGGCTTTTGTTCTTACTGGTAAAAAACGAAAAGTTTCAATTCAAAAGCCTTTTGGGAGGCCTGTATTTGGGTATTCCAAATTATTTTTCCGTTTATTTCATATTAAAGGCACTGACGGCTTTCAGCAATGATGGTGCTTTACTTTTTCCTATATTAAACACTGGTATTATTGTATTCTCAATCCTGGCTGCGATCATTTTATTCAAAGAAAAAGTTCTGAAACTGAATATTCTTGGGGTAATTGTAGCCATAATTTCTATTTATCTGGTTTCATACCAGGAAATCCATTCCGGTTTTTAACATGGCAAGCGACACCTACTTATCGATAGCGCATGAGTCCAGTGGGACTTATAAAGAAAAAGGGAGCAAATTCCTGGCCTTTGCTTTTCCTGTAAATAGTGTGGAAGACGTTCGCAAAAAATTGGAGGTTATCAAAAAAAAATATCACGATGCCCGACATCATTGTTATGCCTACATGCTTGGGAGGGACAAAAAGATCTTCAGGGCTAATGATGACGGGGAGCCAGGTCATTCTGCCGGAGACCCCATACTTGGGCAGATTAAAGCCAAAAACCTTAGCGATTTGCTAATAGTGGTGGTACGTTATTTTGGTGGAACTAAATTAGGTGTTAGCGGATTGATCAATGCCTACAAAACCGCTGCTGCCGAAGCCATTGCGGAGAACAAAATCATTGAAAAAGTAGTTACGTTTAACGTTAGAGTAGATTTTGACTATGCTTCTTTGAATAGCATCATGAAAATTGTCAAGACTTATGATCTGGCAATTTTGGAGCAGGAGTTTCATTTACAGTGTAAATTGGTACTGTCGGTGCGGGAAAAACTTCGCGATGAGGTCTTATCCCAATTACAAAAATCCGGAACGGTCAAATAATCAACCTAACCAGCAGAACAAGCAAGTGTTGAAAGCCATCTCTAGATCATTTCACATAACCTTTCAACATTAATTTCCGGTATATTTCCAGGCAAACCCATGCATCTGTAGCGGCATACTTTATTTGTTTTCTCGTTAAAACAGCATTTTCCCAGTTTGAAGTTTGCTGGGCTTTTGAAATTCTGATATTCAGCAAAAGCCCGGCCAGGCCTCTGGCGCCGGCATTCACAATACCCAGTTCCCTGGTCACATCACTAAGCTCCACAAACCCTTCCGGTTCAAAAGGTTTCAGTTTTTGCAAATCTTTGATATCATCCCTGATGGCCAATCCAATTTTCTTAATGTGGGGGTTGGTAAATAATGCGACCATTTCATCTGTTAAGCCAATTTTTTTGACCCGGAATAAAAACGCCTTTCCCGGAACGGCAAACTGTGCCAGAGAAACCTGGTTTAATTTTCCCTTCTGGAAAGACGGTTTGGTTTCGGTATCAAATCCAATCAACTCATGCGAGCCTATCTCCTGCATCGCAGCACTCACTTGGTCTAACTTATCGATTACTACTACCTCTCCTTCGAATTGACCTATAGGTAATTGATTAATCTCTTCTTTGGTAATATAATTGTTTAGCATAAAATCAAGCCATTACTTTCTCTTCCGGTTTTTCGTCCAACTTTCGAATTTTAATGTTCAGGTAGGCAAATAATATAGTCATAAACGGGCTGATGATATTAAAAAAGCAAAACGGTAAGTAGGTAAGGGTGGCTACGCCCAAAACGCCGGACTGATAGGCCCCGCAAGTATTCCAGGGTACTAAAACAGAGGTAACCGTGCCGGAGTCCTCCAGCGTTCTGCTGAGGTTTTCAGGAGCCAGCCCCCTGTCGCGATACGTTTGTGAGTACATCCTTCCGGGCACAACAATGGCAATATACTGATCAGAAGCTGTGACATTGAATACAAAGCAGGTGGCAGCGGTAGAAGCTACCAGGGAACCCACGGAATTGGCAAACCCGATGATAGCATCGGCAATTCTCTTTAAAAATCCTGCCCGCTCCATGACACCGCCAAAAATCATTGCAGTAATAATAAGCCAAATAGTATTTAACATTCCTTTCATACCACTGGATGATAACAGTTCATCCACACTTTCATTTCCTGTAACGATACTTATATCGCCATAAACCGACATCATAATACCTTCGTAGGCTGATTTACCGGAAAACTCACTACTTCCCGTAATCGACATCACAATATCAGGTTGAAAAATCAAAGCAAAAAGTGCTCCCAGCAGTGACCCCAGCAGTAAAGCGGGAATAGCAGGTATTTTTTTAATTATCATCACTACCACAGCCAGTGGCACCAGAAAAAGCCATAGATTAATGTTGAACTTACTGCTGATAGCAGATTGTACCACGGCCACATCACCTACGCCGGCATCGGCATCAAGGGTAAATCCCCATATCAAAAAAATCAACAAAGAAATAGCAATAGACGGGCCCGTTGTATAAAACATATAACGGATATGTGTAAATAATTCGGTACCAGCCATCGCCGGAGCCAGGTTGGTGGTATCGGATAATGGCGACATCTTATCTCCAAAATAGGCGCCTGATATGATAGCACCTGCCACTACTCCCTCTGATATGCCCATGGCGCCGCCTATACCCATTAACGCCACGCCAATGGTGGCAGCGGTAGTCCACGAGCTTCCCGTGGCAATGGAAACGACTGCGCTTACAATGCAAGCCGCAAACAAAAATATAGTTGGGCTGAGTACTTCAAGACCAAAATAAATCATGGCCGGCACAATACCGCTTATCATCCAGGTCCCGGCCAACGCGCCGATGATCAATAAAATTAGCATGGCCGACATGGCTGAACTAATACTGTTCACAATGCCTTCCAGGATTGATTTCCAGGTATGTCCCAATCTCATGGCGATTAGTCCGGCTACAGCTGCTGCAATTATTAGCGCTACCTGATTTGCCCCATAGGATGAATCATCTTGAAATATCCATACATTAATGCTTAAAAAAATAATTAATATAATAATAGGGATAAGAGACTCTAGTAGGATGGGATTTCGGGTTTTTGGAGTCATTCGGTATTTCCTTGCGTTTGATCAAATAGCTAAATTATAAATTTTATTGATTATGTTGGAACAATCAATTCACAAATATGCTCTCCCAACCGGCTTCCGATGGCGACACCCATTCCTCCCAGGCGTACCCCCACTACTACTCTATCGGAGATTTTTTCCAATAAAGGCATTTTATTCTCCCCAAAAGCCATGATGCCTGACCACTGATGCTCAATGACAAAATCTTTGGTGGGAATAATAATTTCTCTCAGTTTTTGAAGCAGGTTATCCATAATTGGCCTGGTAATCCCAAATTCCTCAGATGTTTCTCCCTGAAAGTCAAGATTACGCCCGCCACCAAATATAATCTGCTCTCCCAGGTTCCTGAAGTAATAGTAGCCCTGATCAAAATGAAAAACTCCTTTGAACGGTAACCCTTTAATAGGTGATGTAATTAGAACCTGACCACGCCCGGGATTTAGCTTCACGTCGGGAAGCAGGTTTTTCGCAAATGCATTGGTACAGATCGCTGCATAGTCTGAGTGAAAGCAAATTGGTTCCAGGTTTTGCAGGTTTTTAACCTGAATCTCCACACCATTTGATTTTTCCTCAAAGGAAATCACCTCTGCACCGGTCAATAGATCAATGCCGGCATTGCGGGCAAAGGCCATGAGCGATGCCATCATTTTGCCTGTATCTATCTGGCCTTCAAAAGGATTGTATATTATACTTTTGATTACCTGTTTGTTAAACCCAAATGAAGCAATGAAATCCTTCCGCTCTGTAAAAACATCCGACTCAAAAAGGGGAGCCAGCATTTTGTTGATCTCTCGCAATGACCCCAAAGCTTCCAGCTCATTTTCACAGAGTAGTTCATAGCCGCCGTGATTTCGATAGTCAATGTTTTCTTCCCCCAGCCTGGCGCTCAGTTGCTGCAGGCCCAGCCACCTTTCCCTGACCAGGGCCAGGGTTTGATCCTCGCCCATATTTTTAATATCGTACATCAATTCCGTTAAACTGCCAAAACAGGCAAATCCGGCATTTTTAGTACTCGCACCGGAAGGGAACACTCCTCTTTCCAGTACCAAGATCTTTGCTTCAGGACATCTTTCCCTGATCGAGATAGCTGCTGAAAGTCCCACAATGCCACCACCAACAACAATGTAATTATAACCTGTAAGCGAACGTTTTTCCCAAAAACTTAACATCTGAAGTTGAAGATTATTAAATTGCTAATTACAAAATAAAATCATTATAAGAGATGTTTAAAGCAAATGCTTTAATTGCGAAGGCTAAAACTTCGAAATTCTATTTGAAAATGCTCAATTTTGCACTCAGCCGGCTGATACCTTTTAACAGGCCACATGCTTTTAAAATTATTGAGATCAATGAAAGGGCTATTAAAGTTTCCTTGCCTTATAAAAAAGTCAACTTAAATCATATCAAGGGGTTGCATGCCTGCGCACTGGCGACAGTCTCGGAGTTCTCCACCGGATTAATGCTCCTCAATGAGCTGGACACTTCCAAATACCGGATTATCCTCAAAAACCTGCAAATAGATTATCATTTCCAGGGAAAAATGGATGCGGTAGCAAGCTACTCGTTACCGGAAAAATGGGTGACAGACAACATCCTTGATCCCCTGCAAAATCAGGACTCGGTTGTAGCGACATGTGAGGTAAAAGTGCACGATGTCAAAGGTAATCACCTCACCACCGGTTACGTGCAATGGCAGGTTAAGTTATGGGAAAAAGTTAATACCGCACTGAACTAATGAAGATATGTATGGACGCTTCATTTTCTCTAAAATCAATATTGAACATGGCCAGGTGTCAAAGTAGTATTCATGAATTATAGCCGGAAAACCCGCCCAACAGTAAATGAATGCGTTGACGGGATCCTCGATGGTGACCGTGTTCTGCTCAGCAGGGCCATTACACTGATTGAAAGTCAACTGCCTGAGGACAATCAACTTGCCCGGCAGATTATTGAAAAAATTATGCCATACACCGGAAATTCTATCAGAATCGGCATTACCGGTGTACCCGGTGTTGGAAAAAGTACCTTTATCGAAAGTTTTGGTAGCTTCCTGGTAGAAGACGGACACAAGCTTGCCGTGCTGGCAATTGACCCCAGTAGTAAAAAGTCCGGTGGAAGCATATTAGGAGACAAAACCAGGATGGACACGCTGTCAAAGAGTAACAACGCATTCATCAGACCCTCCTCGGCGGGATCGTCGCTGGGAGGTGTGGCCAACAAAACCAGAGAAACATTGCTGCTCTGCGAGGCTGCAGGTTATGATGTTATCATTATTGAAACAGTCGGCGTGGGACAATCGGAAATTGCCGTGCACGATATGGTTGATTTCTTTTTATTACTCATGCTGGCCGGCGCCGGGGATGAATTACAGGGTATTAAAAAAGGCATTATGGAAATGGCTGATGGCATTGCAATTACGAAAGCTGACGGAGACAATATACAGGCAGCAAAAAAGGCAAAAGTCGCCTATCAAAACGCGCTGCACCTCTTTCCAGTAGCCGAATCCGGTTGGGCCGCTAAAGTGGTCACCTGTTCGGCTCTCGAAAATAAGGGCGTGAACGATATTTGGCAAATAATTAATGATTATCAGCAGGTGGTGAAAAAAAATGGTTACTGGCAGGAGAAAAGGAGTCAGCAAAATCTTTCCTGGATGTATGCTTATATCGACCAATATTTAAAAACCCGTTTTTTCGATCATAAAATGATTAAAAAGGAGTCGCAAAAAATAATCAACCAGGTCAAAAACGGTGATATTTTACCATTGAAAGCGGCCAACGAACTAATCCGCATTTTCGAGGATAATACCAGTAAATCCTGAACCATCCAATGATAAAGCGTGTTAAACAAAAAAGTCATCTGACGCCAATGTTTCACTTAGCAAAAATATTATTGACACCCGTTTCCCTTTGGTTTGCCATGTCTTCTGCTGCTTTTGCCCAGTCTTCCTACGATAAGCTGTTAAATGATATATATAAAAAAACAGTCCCTTTAATTAATCCCGAGGACCTCCATCAATTAATTCAACATCGGGAAAATGTGATATTGCTGGATACCCGATCTCCGGGAGAATATGCGGTAAGTCACCTACCTAATTCAACCTGTGTGGGTTACGATAACCTGGATACCGGGAAAATTGAAAGCCTCTCAAAAGATGCTAAAATAATAGTTTACTGTTCAGTGGGTTACAGAAGTGAGCGAATCGGAGAAAAACTACTGGATATGGGTTTTAAGGATGTTCATAACTTATACGGTGGCATATTTCAATGGAAAAACCAGGACCATCCTGTCGTTAATCTTCAGGGCATAGCCACCGACTCAGTCCATACTTACGATAAAGCCTGGTCGAAATGGTTGCAGAAAGGAATAAAAGTATATGAGTAGCGAATTGCTAATAGTATTTGTCAAAAACCCGGAGTTGGGAAAAGTAAAAACCCGTTTGGCCGCCACTATCGGACCAGCGGAGGCACTGGAGATCTATCGGATGCTGTTGCAAAAAACCAAGGATAGTATTCAAAACCTTCCTATGGTTAAAGTAGTTTATTACTCCGGTTATATAGATCATTCAGACCTTTGGAGCAATCATCTTTTCCACAAGGCCTTGCAAGAGGGACATGATCTGGGAGAAAAGATGTTTCACGCCTTTAAAAGTGGGTTTGAAGCAGGATATCGATCTGTGGGTATCATTGGAAGTGATTGTCCTGATATCACTCCGGAACTGTTGACGCAGGCTTTCCTAAAGCTGAAAAAACACGATGTAGTAATAGGTCCCGCTCAGGATGGCGGTTATTATTTTTTGGGTATGAATCAGCTGCACAAACCCCTGTTTTTCGATAAGTCGTGGAGCACGGATAAAGTATTGCGGGAAACCCTCAATGACATAAGACATTTAAACCTTAGCCATTATCTTTTGGAAGTTTTGAATGATATTGATAATGAGCAGGACCTGCAAAGTCTTAAGGAAGTTCTCAAAGCCAGGGGCCTGTGATCAAGGCATTTACCCTGGCCGTGTTAAAGGCTTTTTAAATCCCTGATCAGGATCCTCCGGCGGTCAAAATTGATCACATTTTGTTCTTTTAGCTCATTCAGAATTGTGGTTACAGTTTGGCGGGAGGTGCCGGTAAGATTGGCGATATCCTGGTGGGTGAAGTTATTTTTGATCAATGTCTCAAAACCCACCTTTTTCCCCTTTTCGTAGGCAAGATCTTTCAGGAAATCAATAATCCTCGATTTTGCGTCTTTAAAAACCAGTGACTCGATGCGTCTTTCCAATTTTTTAATCCTGAAACCTATTAGCTTAAAAATCTTCAGGCTAAGTGGTTTATTCTCTGCCATCAGCATTTGCATATCATCAATGCTCATAGGGCAAACCCTGGTTTCATTGTCCATAGCCAGGGCAAAGTCAGAACGTTTTTCTTCGCCAACCAGGGCCAGCTCCCCAAACATCTCGCCTTTAGATAGTATAGTTTTTATATTTTCCCGGCCATCCTCGGTATAGGCTCCTATTTTAATTCTGCCATCGGCTATTAAATAAACATGATCTGAAGGTTGGTCAGGGAAATAAATGAATTCATCTTTCTTAAAATCAACGAAAGTATGATTATCTTTCATTCCTGCCACTTTATGAGGACATAACACTTCGTAAAGGTCCACATCTTCAAAAAACCATAAATTACTCCGTTCGTTCATAGCTAACAATTGACTTGACTCTTTTTTGGATAAATTTAAATGTAACCATTTGTATGCTCTATTTCAAATCTTTAGCTACAAGAGCATAAAATATTAGCAAATTCTAATGGTCAACTCCATAAATTGAAAATAAGTTCTCATACCAGCAGCTTTCAATATTCAAATAATTACACCCGGTAAATAAAGTTACGATAATTAACGTCATTTTCTGATTGATCCTTAAATTTGCCCATCATAAATGGCGGCTATGTTATACTTGTATTTGAAAGCTTTGCACATAATTTTTGTAGTCACCTGGTTTGCAGGCTTGTTTTACAATGTCAGACTTTTCATCTACCACGCTGAGGCCCTGGAGAAGGAAGGGCCTGAAAGGTCGATCCTGACAAATCAATATAAAATCATGTCAGCCAGGTTATGGCAAATAATTACCTGGCCATCAGCCATATTAACTCTGATTTTCGGTTTAAGTTTACTTCATCAATATTTCGGAAATATTCCAAAATGGTTGATTTTCAAATTAATTCTATTGTTAGGATTATATGTTTACCATTTTCTATCTTATCTGATTCACAGGCAATTACAAAAGAATCTATATCGATTTACCTCCACCCAGTTGCGCATTTGGAATGAGGTAGCGACACTTTTTTTATTTAGTATCGTATTTCTAGTAATATTGAGGGATGCCTTAAATATGATTTGGGGCGTTGTAGGTTTAATTGGATTAAGTATCCTGCTGATGATCGCCATCAAAGCTTACAAAAAATTAAGACAACGGAATTCCGAAAATAATTAAATACTTGTCAATTAGTTACTGTTAATCTGGTAAAATGAAAACGTACAACCTTATTTTCCTGGCGATTATATCGCTGAACATTTTGTTCTCCTGTGATCTGAAAGAAGAAAGTAAAAGCCTGCCTATTTTGGGACATATGAACCTGGTTGACCGGGTGAAAGACGGAAAAAAAGTGATTGATACGGTGTATCATACCATTCCGGACTTTAGCTTCATAGACCAGGATAGTAACAGTGTCACGCACCATACTTTCGACGACAAAATATATGTAGCCGATTTTTTCTTCACCTCGTGTCCGGATATTTGCCCGGCCATGAAAACGCAGATGTTGCGTGTATATGAAAAGTTCCATGACAATCCGGGGTTTGCCCTGCTATCACATACTATTGATCCCAAAAGAGATTCTGTAGGGGTTTTAAAGGATTACTCCGAAAGGCTTGGGGTAGAAGAATCAGGAAAATGGTTTTTTGTGACCGGCGAAAAAGAGGATATTTACGATATCGGCCTAAATGGCTATATGGTCACCGCCGATGAAAGTCCAGATGCCCCGGGCGGCTACATTCATAGTGGTGCGTTTATTTTGGTGGATAAAGAAAGAAGAATCCGGGGCGTTTACGATGGTACCAAAGAGGAAAAAGTAGATCTGCTCATGGAGGATATACCCAAATTAATGGCCGAATATCAAAAGCCTTAATTGAAATCAGCATGGATGCACGCAAGGCAAACCAGGTTAATTTTTTTCTTCTATTCCTTTTACCGGTTGTTTTAAGCATTGGTGGATGTGGAAATAAAAAATACGAAGTAAAGTCAGAAGGTCAAAATGAGCCCACAGCGCGAAGAGATAAGATCCGTCTTAAGCATTATCTTATCGAAGGCCAGAGGCTTTACCTGGAAAACTGTAGCAATTGCCATCAAAAAGACGGTACCGGTCTGGGAAGGCTAATACCACCTTTAAAAGATTCGGATTTTTTAAAAGATGACGTAGACAGAACCATCTGTCTGGTCAAAAACGGAATTTCCGGAGAAATCATTGTCAACGGAAAAGACTACAATCACAACATGCCGGGCAATAAAGAAATGACTGAACTGGAAATTGCAGAGGTTGTGACCTATGTGTATAATGTATGGGGTGGTAAATCTGAAATCATAGCCATTGATCGGGTCAGAAAGACCCTGAAAAATTGCAGTACCAACGATTAATATCCATGGGCTTTTCTGCATACAAATTTGTTTCGAAATCGCAAAAAAATGTAACTTAATAAGATCATAATTCAATTATTGGTAACCACCGACTATTATGGAAACCCTGAACAACAATCCAAATAATACTGAAACATTGCATTCAATCCTTGAAGGGGCACTGGTTGGCAAGCGGGCTCACCTCAGCGCTCAAAATGCATTGGAAGGTCTCAAACTTGATATTACCGGTCGCAAAATCCTGAATACACCTTATACCATATGGCAACTGCTCAAACATATCAACTATTGGCAGGATAAATTCCTGGCCAGAATCCAGGGCATGGAAGTTGAAGGAGATGCCAGTTGGGTAGAGGGCTGGGAAGATAATCTTAATGCAGAAAGTCAGCAGGATTTGGAAAGGGAAGTAGAGAAACTGCTAAAGGGCATCAACTCGGCAATCACTATTATGAGAGCAGACGGTGATCTCACACGCGATAAAACTTACTACCCCTCAAAATACGATGTCATACAATCTATGGCTTCACATTTATCCTATCACTTAGCAGAGGTTATCCTGCTTCGGCGCATATTTGGTGCGTGGCCACCGCCTTCAGGTGGGTATGTGTGGTAATATAGAATCAGGTCTTTATCTTTGTGGCCTTCTGCTTGCTTAAAAGCAAGCGTTACGGGTGGGGCTATTTATATGATTCTTTCTCATTGGGAAAGTCACTGGCCTTGACGTCCTTGATATAATTGGTAACCGCTCCCGATATGACGGCATTTAAATCAGCATATTGCCGCAAAAACCGGGGTTTAAATTCATGTGTAATCCCCAGCATGTCGTGAACCACCAATACCTGACCATCCACATCGGGACCGGCGCCAATACCAATAATGGGAATGGCCACTTCCTTTGCTACCTTGCTGGCAAGGCTGGCCGGAATTTTTTCCAATACTATGGAAAAGCACCCAAAGGATTCCAGCAATTTGGCGTCTTTGATCAGTTTTTCCGCTTCCGCCTCTTCCTTAGCCCTGACGGTATAAGTACCAAACTTAAATATTGACTGCGGTGTGAGTCCCAGATGCCCCATTACCGGCACGCCGGCACTTAAAATCCTGGTTACTGAATCTTTGATCTCCTCACCGCCCTCCATCTTAATAGCATGAGCTCCCGCTTCTTTCATGATTCTGATCGCCGATCTCAGCGCTTCTGAAGAGTTCCCCTGGTAGGATCCAAATGGTATATCTACCACTACCAGGGCCCGATCTACAGCCTTCACCACCGACGTGGCATGGTAGATCATCTGATCGAGTGTTATTGGCAAAGTCGTTTCATGGCCTGCCATTACATTAGATGCCGAATCACCTACTAAAATGACATCAATGCCTGCCTTGTCAACAATGCCTGCCATCGAATAGTCATAGGCAGTTAACATAGATATTTTTTCCCCCCTTACCTTCATCTCCTGAAGTTGATGGGTGGTGATTTTTTTTATCTCCGATTTATGTATGGACATTTATTCAGGTTTTTTTGCTTATTAGGTCTCTTAGGTTATAGCTTGTAAGGGCTACCATCAGTCAACCAAAAAAACACCTTTTGAATCAGCTGTTAAAATGACCTGGACATGCTCCGTAAGGGTGGTACTCAACTCATAGCCGGTGTAGGAGGCAGAAATAGGGAAAAGACTATGTTTCCGATTAACCAAAACAGCAGTTTCAATCTTTTTCATCCCTTGATTTAAGAATGATTTGAGACTGTAAGCCAACGTTTTGCCGGTATTTAAAACGTCATCGGCCAATATGAGGCATTTCCCACGTATGGCAGGCTTTTCTGTATCCAGCACGACCTCACTATGTTCAGGGTCACTTTTGTTAATACTAACTTTTATCAGATGCACTTTTAGCGTAGAAATGGACTGAATCTCCCGGCTTAGAAGCTGGGCAAAAATGTATCCCTGGTCATGAATGCCGGCAATCCAGATTTGTTTTTCGGAGAAGTTATTTTCATATATCTCAAAGGCTATTCTCCTTATTTTTTGCAAAACCTGCTTTTCTGTCAGGATTAACCGTCCTTCATTAACCATATTTAAACAAGTGTTTATTTGGCAAATATAAAATAAATTGGGAGAAATTAAGGGAGTAAAAATGAATTTGCCGTCAGGGAAAACACCTTATTATCCGGCATATAACCGGATTAGTCTTTACTTTTGACAATCCGTTAAATTGGTGACCCAGGCTATGAAAAATACCTTTCACCTTTGCCAATCATTACAAACTCACAACGATTCTGCTATTAGAAGGATGTTGTCTTTTAATGTAAAAATGGGAACGGGCATAATCAAACACGATGGCATAAGCCAAAAACATCCCTCCGCCTAAACTTCCGATTCTTTCGTTGGCACGGTTGTTTGCCATAAAATCAGAATTGGCCACCATCAATGCCGGTATATTTTTCATCTTAAAGGACTTGATTTCAAACTCCTGCAGATTCACAATCGAACCGCTGATTTTGCCAGACAGTCCCACCGCTATAGTTTTGTTTTTGGCAAGATGGTCTTCTGACTTGTAATTACCACCTAATAACATGGTAGTACTCGAGCCGGTATCCAACATCAACCGGACACAATCTTTATCTTTACCATTTAATTTCAGGGCGGCATATATGTGTGGCTTGGTGTCATGTATCAGCAGCGGCATTTGTTCATAGACATCTTCAAAATCAAAATATCCATGCTCGCAGAAACTTATCATCTTATTGTAATAATCGATCTCCACTACAAACCTGGCAAATAGTTCATAGCCAATAATGCCATGTATACCTAAGTCTTTGAATGATTTTTTTATGCCCTGATTTTCACCAAGAATCAATAAGGAAAGCCCATCCCCTTCTATATTGCCTATATTGACAGTGACATCTGATGCAATTCGTCCCCTGACCAATCCACCATTACCTACTCCGGCAAATTCAATTTCCCTGCCCAGCTTATAGTCCAGGCCCTTCACATATCTTTTGCTGAAAACAATGGTGGTACGCATCCCGGTATCCAGAATAAAATTGAGCTTTTTTTGCTTGTTAATAGTAACTTCAATAACCGGCAGGTTATTGATCAATTTCATAGGAACTTCGGCAACCTGTTTGTCGTCGATAAAACGATAAGAATAAGTTTGGGAGTGGACATATAAATTTTGGGTAGCCCATAGCAGGGCAATGGTAAGTAGTTGAGTTTTTAACATGTCGTTGAGTTTTGATGACCTATTAGGTGTCACGCAGATCCCAACATTTTGTTATCACCTATAATGAGTGTTTTTTTAAACCCCTAAATCCGGACAAAAAAAACGCCTGTTAAGTCAAAAATCGTGGATTGCCAACTGTACCTGCCAACTTTGCGCGGCGCGCAGGCGTCTAAAATCTCTCAAAATCTCAAATATTCTAACGCAAAGTTGGTGATTTTTAAAATATTCAACTAAGAATTAATGGGTTAAAAGAAGAAAAAAGGGATGATTTTGAGGTTTATAAAAGGAAATTTGGTTTAATTTTCACATTAACCGCTTACCTATTTATCAGATTTTCGCCTTGGAATCGGAATATTTTTGTTTTAGATGAACCGGTTTTTCCGTTCCGGATTTCCTTGCTTTTATATTCAGGAACTCCACACCAAGTGAAAAGAATATGGCAAAATAAACATAACCCTTAGGCACGTGATAATGAAAGGCATCTACAATTAACAGGACCCCAATCATCAATAAAAATGACAATGCCAACATTTTTACGGTCGGATGAGCGTTAATGAAATCACTTATTTTTTTTGCGGCCAACAACATAATAGCCATGGAAACTATAACGGCGGCAATCATTATTTCAATTTCCTTCACCAGGCCTATAGCAGTAAGGATAGAGTCAAATGAAAACACTATATCCAGCAAAACAATTTGTAAAATAGCCGTCCGCATTGTTAGCATTTTGATATTTTTGCTATCCTCCTCATTTCCTTCCAACTTCCCGTGAATTTCAACGGTACTTTTATAGATAAGAAACAGCCCCCCGAGTAGAAGAATAATATCTCTGCCCGTAACATCGAATTCAGCTACCGTAAAAAGGGCTTTATTCAATCCGATCAACCAACTAATTGCCAACAACAAAGCAATTCTCATCAACAATGCCAATACCAGGCCGATGGTTCTGGCACGCTCCTGCTGCCCTTCCGGCAACCGGCCGGTAAGGATGGAGATAAAAATAATGTTGTCTATGCCAAGTACAACTTCCATCATCGTCAACGACAAAAAGCTTACAAGAGCACTTATGGTCAGCAATTCTTCCATTTAACTTTCGATATGGGTGGGGTAAATCAAAAACACCCGCAAATTTGATAAAAATGTTTTGAAGAAAAAAAATTAATGATTACCGAACCCATTTATTTATTTAAATTTTAGAAAAAAACGCCGGTACCTGTAACCATTTCCACAATGGTGGGTTACCAGATTAAAATCAAAACTGCTAAGGCCTTTGGAGTCACTTTCAGATAACGCATTGATGTTAAAAGTCAAGTCCGGAGATTTGGATAAAATGGGATTGCTGTATCAGCGGTATCATCAGCAGCTATACGGATTTTTCTTTAAAATGTGCGGCAAAAGTTCTATAAGCGAGGATATGGTCCAAAATGTATTTTTCAGAATGCTGAAGTACAGGCACACCTACAAAGGAGAAGGCAGCTTCAAAACATGGATCTACCATTTATCCAGGAATGTATTTGCGGACCAGTACAGAAAAAACAAACGGTTTAGCTTTTCCGAAGATATGGCCAAATATGAAACAACCATTGAAAAAGAGCAAAATCAGGAAGAACTTCTGATCGAATATCAGGATAGAATTCTGCTCCGAAGAGCCATCGGCCAACTCAGTGAGGAAAAAAGAGAGCTCCTGATATTAAGTAAATACCAGGGCCTGAAATATGAGGAAATAGCCGATATACTCAACTGTAGTGCCGGTGCTTTGAAAGTAAGGCTACATCGCATTATAAAAGAATTACAGACATCATTTAACAAAATGGAAAAGGAGGGTAATTATGGCATTGGATAACACAGAAAAAAACGATTACACGCAGCTTCTGATGGATTTTTTGAAAAATGAGCTTACTGATGATGAAAAGTTGGCTCTGCTGAAAGCTGCCAGTGAAAACCAGGAACTTGCCAGGGAATTAATTGAAGTTCAAAATACATGGACACAATTAAACAAATACGAGGCACCCGCGCCCGCTGCAAGTATGGATGAGAAATTTCAGGACATGCTAATGGCTTACAAAACCCGGCCTCCGAGATTTTCGCTTGTTAATGCGCTTAAAAATATTTCTGACTATTTTCAACACATATGGCCAACCCATACAGCCGCCAGAACAGCCATGGCTTCGCTGCTGGTGTTAGTTGTTTTTTTTGCCGGCTATTGGTTCAGTTACCAGAAAAGCCACACGGCGGAAATCACCCGTCAATATGATCAGATCAAGGAACTGCAAACAAACATGATGTTAACCCTGCTGGCTCAAAAATCGCCGGTAGAACGTTTGAAAGCAGTATCCATCAGTCAGGATCTGAAAGAAATCAATACCAATGTAATTGAAGCCCTGCTAAACACGCTCAATCAGGATGACAACGATAATGTTCGCCTGGCCAGCCTTGAAGCCTTGATTACCTATGCGGCAGATCCACGGGTAAGAGAGGGTTTAATAATGGCTATCAGCCACCAGGAATCACCTTTGGTACAAATGGCCCTGGCCGAGACCATGGTGGAATTACAAGAAAAAAGATCTGTGGGCCCACTAAAGGATCTGCTAAAAAGTGGAAATACACCCGAAGAAATCAAAGACAAAATTCAGGAGAGTATAGACATACTTATTTAAAAAGGACGCATTCAAAAACTCAGGAAAATGAAAAATATCTCTAAACCGATGCTTTTATTGCTACTTGTCATTAATTTTTTGACCGGCAGCGAAGTTTTTTCTCAAACAGAAAAAACCCAAATCACCAAAAGTTACCAGTTTCCCACAGAGGCCAAAACCAAAATATTTTACCTGGCCAATATAAATGGAAGCATCAATATTCATGGACATGATGCAAAAGAAATAATACTCAAGGCTGAAAAAACTATTACTGCAAAAACCAAAGAAGCCCTTGAGATGGGCAAATCTTTGCAGGTCGGCCATTTGCAAAGAGGAGACAGTGTAATTATCTATATCGAAGGGGCCTGTCCTACATTTGAATACAAAAAAGGCGGGCACCGCGCGTGGCGCTATGACTGGGATGACTGTCATCAAGACGATCCTCAATTTCAATTTGACTTTGACGTTGCCGTCCCTGCCAACGCGCAAGTGGTGGTTTCTACTGTAAACAACGGCGATATCAGTGTGGATAAAATCGAGCAGGCCATTTTCGCCAATAATATTAATGGTTCGATTACTTTAAACAACATTATCGGGCAGGTTCGCGCTCATACTATCAATGGACATGTTAACCTTCACTACCTCAAAAACCCGGAAAAGTCTTCCCGTTTTTATTCACTCAATGGCAACATCAATGCACACTATATAAAAAATCTGTCTGCCGATTTAAGTTTTAAAAGTTTCAACGGGGAGCTCTTTACTAATATTAAAGAGTGGGAACACCAGCCGGTGATGGTACGAAATACGAAAGGCCCAAATGGCACTACCTACAAAGTGGGAGATAAGTCGGAAATAAAAATAAGAGGTGGTGGTGTACAACTCGATTTTGAAACTTTTAATGGCAATGTATATATCAAAGAACAATAAATACCCCAAAGGTCAACTCAAATATTAATTAAAAATTCAATCATGAAAAAAGTAAAAGATTTTCTGCTAACCTTGTTTTTCCTCGCCGGTACCATTGGTGCTTTCGCGCAGGAGAATGGAAAACTGGAAATTCCATTAAGTGAGCCCGGCAAAAGGGGAACACTTAAGGTAGGTATTATGAGTGGTTCTATTAAGATAACCGGATCCAGTAGCAAAAGCGTAGTGATTAATTATCAGTCCAGGGAAAAATCTGTCTCTAAAAGTGACAGACAGGACGGGCTTGTCAAAATCCCGGCGAATACGATCAACCTGGAAGGTAGTGAACATGAAAATACGGTCATTGTAAAATCCAACTCCTTTAGCAGAGGGGTCAATTTGGAGATTGAAGTTCCCCGGGATTTTGATATCAACGCCAAAACCCACAACGATGGCGATATCTTCGTCGATAATATTATTGGCGAAGTAGTGGCTACCAACCATAATGGCGATATAACCCTGGGAAACATTTCAGGGTTAGCACTGGCAAATACGTTTAATGGAGATATTAAGATTGCCTATAACCAGGTAACTGCCGGCATTCCCATGTCTTATAATACTTACAATGGTGCAGTGGACCTTACCTTACCACAAGGAACCAAGGCAAACTTCAAAATGAAAAGTGCCATGGGAGAAATCTTTTCCGGATTTGAGATGCAGCTGGAACCCTCCAGGCCGGAAACAAGTACCGACAATAAATCGGGAGTCTACAAAGTGAAAATCAATGAATGGGTTAAAGGTAAAATTAATGGTGGCGGACCTGAGATTACTATTAAGACCTATAACGGCGATGTTTATATCAGGAAAGATGGAGGAAACTGAAATGGTACTGGTTACTTGGTTACAAACAACATAACCGGTAACCAGTCAACTTCAATCTGCGGCTTCCATCGCCAAGACGGCCTCCGCAGCCATGTAATCAAAGGATGGCCACAACTCCCCCTCAACTACCTGCCTGAAAACCTCCATCGCCGTTTTCTTGTCACCATTCATCAAATGCCAATGTCCCAACCCATAACCCTCGGCAGCAGTGGGCTGCTTTACATCTTCCCCGGTACTTCCGGACCAGGTAGTCAGGGAATCGGCTGATAGCAATCCTTTATATACCATTAATCTTTTATAATAGGTATCATTTTCGGTGATTCGCATATCCTGATGAACTATTTTTAGCAATTGACTTGCTTTTTCCCGCTCTTTGAGATGTTGGTAAGTCATATATAGCCAGTTGACGGTGGCAATTATCAAGTCATCATTATTGGCATATCTCAGGCAGTTTTCATAGCTATGCCTTGCTTTTTGATAGTTGCCCTGTAGATAATAGGCTAATCCCAAATGATACTGGATATTGAAATGGTTGTTGCCAGGGGGTTTATCGATATGATTGGGCAAGCCATCAGCTCCTTCCGGAAGTGAACTGTTTTCGGCTAACTTTGCCGCTTTCGCCAAATCAGCTACAGCCAGATCAAATTTTCTGACGACAATAAACTGATATCCACGACGACGCAACAGTTGAATGGATTCCGGAAAGAAACCCAATCCGGTCGAATAGACATTGATTGCTGCATAAAATTTATAGAAATAAGCCAATCTCTGACCATACCTGATAACATTTTCCTCATTCGCCGGTTCTTCATCAAAGTAGGTCTTTGCTATCCTAAGCAACGAGTCGCCTGTTGCAGCTTCAGCCTCCGGTAAATCAGGAGGAGTCAATTCCCTGCCTAAAAGTGAAACCACCGGCTGCTGTTCATCAAATTTTTCAGGAAAGACTGTTTCCGGTAACTTTTCTTTTATTGATTGCTGACAGGATGAAAACATGATCAACAATAAACAGGCTGCAATACTGATAAACCTATGATTCATGCTTGATGAAAATTAAAATTGATTTATGTCATTATACGAAAAGAAGATCAATGGTTCTCCTGTCAATATCTGTACTTTTCACAATAACCCTAACGGTATCGCCCAGCGTAATTGTTTTTTTATTTCTCACCCCTACTATGCAAAAATTCCTTTCATCATATTCATAAAAATCGTCCTCTATGTCGGAAATTTTTACCATCCCCTCACACTTGGTTTCAACAATTTCCACGTATACACCCCATTCAGTGACACCTGAGACAATGCCGTTGTATGTTTTATCCTCCGCATTCTGCATAAACTCCACCTGTTTATATTTGATGGAAGCGCGCTCCGCGTCCGCCGCTCTCTTCTCCATTTCGGAGGAATGTTCGCATTTCCTTTCATATTCATCGCGATCAGCAGGTTTTCCCTTTAATAGGTAATGTTGCAACAGTCGATGGACCATTACATCAGGATAGCGCCTGATAGGAGAAGTAAAATGAGCATAATGATCAAAAGCCAAACCAAAATGGCCTTTCGCCTCGGTGGTATATTTAGCTTTAGCCATGGTTCTGATGGCCAGTGTTTGCAAAACATTTTGTTCGGGTTTCCCTTCAATCTCTCCCATAAGGTGATTCAGAGAATTGGATACGCCGGTTTCTTTCAGCTGTAATTGATGGCCAAATTTCCTGGCAAATACGCTGAATGTGGTTAATTTTTCAGGGTCCGGGTTATCGTGGGTTCTGTAAACAAATGGGTATTTATCTCTGTCTTTATCCAGGTGATAAATGAAATTAGCCACGCGTTTATTAGCCAGCAACATAAACTCTTCAATCATCTTATGCGCATCTTTCCTGACTTTCGGAATGATACCTACCGGCCGGCCCTGCTTATCCAGGTCAAATTTCACTTCGGTTGTTTCAAAATTTATCGCACCTTTTCCATAACGCTCATTCCTGAGCTTTCCGGCAAGTTCATTGAGGATATTCACTTCCTCTTTAAAATCACCTTCCCTGGTTTCTATCACCTCCTGTGCTTCCTCATAAGTAAATCTTCTGTCCGAATGAATAATAGTCCTTCCAAACCATTCTTTGATTATTTGAGCATTTTCATTCAATTCAAAAATGGCCGAAAATGTAAGTTTGTCTTCATTCGGTCTTAACGAGCACAGGCCGTTAGATAACCTTTCAGGCAACATGGGTATAGTCCGATCTACTAAATACACAGAAGTAGCCCTTTCAAATGCTTCTCTGTCCAGCATATCCTCCTGTTTTACATAATGGGTCACGTCTGCTATGTGTATGCCGACTTCGTAATGCCCTCCCTTTAACTTTTTAAACGATAAAGCATCATCAAAATCCTTGGCATCAGCGGGGTCGATAGTAAAGGTAGGTATCTTGCGAAAGTCTTTTCTTTTCCCGATTTCAGCGGCAGATATTTTTTCGGAAATCTTTTGTGCCGCTGATTCGACCTGGTCCGAAAAGCCAAATGGCAATCCAAATTCTGCCATGATCGAATGGATTTCCGCATTATTCTCTCCGGCTTTTCCCAGCACTTTGATGATCTTTCCTTCCGGATTCTTTTCCCAACCGGGCCACTCGGTAATTTCCACGATTACTTTGTCGTTGTGCCTGGCACCGTTAATCGCACCATTCTTAATAAAAATATCATAGTGCATTCTCTTATTGTCGGCAATTACAAAGGCATACCTGGTTGATATTTCAATTCTACCTACAAAAGTATTTCTTTTTCTTGCCACAATACGCTCCACCCTCGCTCTGGGGTTTTTCCCGGGTTTGCTTAGCAAAACAAACTCAACGGTATCTCCGTCCAGTGCATATTGCAAATCATCGATTTTCACCCTTGGATCCTGTGTGAATCCATCGCTCAGAATAAATGCCGTTCTCGGATTAACATAGTCAACCGTACCAATAAATGATGGTGGTTTATGGTTGCTTTTGAACTTATTTCTAATGGCCCGGATCTCATTTTGCTCTTCCATTTTAAGCAGGAGCTCCAGCATTTTATCCTTGTATTTTTTTCCTCTTATTTGTAAAATCTTGGCTAATTGCCGTACCGAGTAAGTCGTTGAAACATTGCTGTTTAAAAGATCCAAAATTTGATCCTTTAAAATATTTTCATTTATTCCCTTACCCGACTTCTTTGTTTTAATCTTTCTTTTTGTCATTAGTTATTGTTAAGAAACCTGCTATTGCCACGCGGTGTCATACCATGACTATATCGTTATTTGACAGTAACGGCATATGCTGCAAGGCCAAATAAACCTGTGCAGTGACCACCACGTCCTTTTTGCAATAAGCAGCTATTCTATTTAAATTTTTATCTCTATAATAAACTGTGTTGACGTCGCTTCCGGTGATATCGTCTTTACTTGACGCAACCCCCAGAATATTCGCCAGCAAGTCCAATGAGGTATATTGCTTACGGTCTCCGAACTTCCACATATCCATGGTATCAAGATGTTTTACCTCCCATGGTTTTTTACCCCTCAGCGATAGTGCTTCGGGAATGGCAATACGGTTGACGATCATTCTTCTACACAAATATGGAAAATCAAATTCTTTTCCATTATGAGCGCAAAATATTAACTTTTCCTGATCAAATTTACATCTCAACAGATCGGTAAATTCCCGCAAAATTAACAACTCATCGTCATTAGTGATTGCTTTAACACGAAAAGTTAAATTTTCCTCCTCATCAAACTTAAAGTAACCCAGGCCAATGGAGACAATTTTACCGAACTCTGCGTAAATACCTGCCCTTTGTTCGTATATCTCTCTCACATTGAGTCCTGACTCATTTTTAAAATTGGCAGCTTTCTTTTGCCAGAATAACTGACTCGAATGGTCCAATTGTAAATAGTCTTCGCATTGTGCCACTGTTTCTATATCAATAAAAAGCAGTTGGCTTAAATTGTCTTTCTCATTCATAAATATAAAGTTTAAAAAATCGTAGCCAGGAAAAAATTGAGATGTTCCCTCTTAAGAATGGAGCACTCCGTCCAGGCCTATTTCTGATATCGGTATTAAATTCTTTTCCATAACACTCTCCGGCACGAATACGAATTTTTTATCGTAGATATCCTTGCCGATATAGTAACTCACCCAAAACTCATTGAACAGTTTAAACAGGGCAGGATCGATGGGTTCAATCACCGCATAGCTGCCGGCTTTTAGCTTTTCGATCATATGCCGCAGCACTGAAGTTTTCTGCTGTTCACCATCTTTGACGTTTTTATTACTGTAGCCCTTTGATGTGATGAGCAGGTTGTCAAGGTCCACCTGGTTATTGTTGATGATGTAAACATGCCACTGAGCTTCCTGGTTTTCACCGTTCTTTCTGGCTATTGCCAGCTTGACACCTGTGACCGGCAAATGTGGTATATCTTTTTTCATCCTTTTATAATTTATTTTTAAGGTCAGATGGAACCCTGGATGATTAAAATAATCATGTCGGTTTCATAGCTTTTAAATCAAACCATCTTTGCATCTTGGGTGACTATTTCCATATCAAATAATTTTACCAGGTGCTTAAGCAACGTTTTTTTAACAACCACCACATCCGGCTCATAGCCAAGTTCACGCGCCAAAGAGGTGACGTCTTTGTCGGCTATACCACATGGCACGATATTATTAAAATATTCAAGGTTCGTATTCACATTAAAGGCAAACCCATGCATTGTCACCCATCTGCTCGATCTAACACCTAAAGCGCATATTTTTCTGGCTGACTTTCGGTTGTCAAAATCAATCCAAACCCCTGTCAGCCCATTAATTCTACCTCCCTTTACCTCAAACTCCGCCAGTGTGTTGATTACCGCCTCTTCCAGTAACCTCAGATACTTGTGAATGTCGGTAAAAAAATTATCCAGGTCCAGAATTGGGTAACCTACAATCTGGCCCGGACCGTGATAGGTAATATCACCACCGCGGTTGATCCTGTAAAACCTGGCATTGGCACCTTCCAGGGCTTTTTCCTGTAAAAGCAGGTTTTTTGCATCGCCGCTTTTACCTAAAGTATAGACATGGGGGTGTTCACAAAACAGCAAATAATTGGGCGTTGGTTGCTGGAGGTCTTCCGCAACCTTCCTGTTAGATATTTTAACCGCTACCACATTCCGGAATAATTCTTCCTGGTAATCCCAGCCCTTTTGATAATCAACCAGGCCCAGATCCCTAAACGTCACCTTCCTGTTAAGTATTAAGTTCATTGGTCAATATAAGACTCCAGCATTTTGCACCTTTCTTCGGGGATCAATTTAACCTCTTTCAAATTAGCTGGCAACAAAATAGCATCTCCTTTCTTCACACGCATTTTTCCATCAATATAGTCCAGAACAAATGTTCCTTCGAAGCAAATATAGATAATAAATGAATCAAGATGATCATATTTTCTATCTATCCTCTGATCTATGTCTAATTTATTTGTTGTAAAATAGTCACAGGTGACCAGTTCAACCGGTTTATTAACCTCTTCATTATAAGACTCCTTGTAGTTGTCATAATAACCATAATCCATGGCATCCAGCGCCTCGGTTACATGTAACTCCCGCTGCTGACCCGCGGCGTCTACCCTATCAAAGTCATATATACGATAAGTAACGTCAGAAGTTTGTTGGATCTCAGCAAGCAACAGGCCTTTACCAATCGTGTGAACTCTTCCGGCCGGAATAAAAAACACATCGCCGGCTTTTACCTGTTCCCGGTTCAGAATGTCCATCAGCCGTCCTTTATCAAATTTTTCCATAAAGGACTGTTTATTGGTTTCCTGATTAAACCCTGAGATCAACGAGGCTCCCTCGTCCGCCTGGAAAACATACCACATTTCCGTCTTTCCAAAAGAATCATGACGCGTCCTGGCTAATGCATCGTCGGGATGTACCTGAATAGACAAGTCGTCATTGGCATCAATAAATTTTATTAGCAAGGGGAATTCACGGCCGTATCGTTGGTAGATTTTGTCACCCAGCAGTGTCCCTTTGTAGCTATCTATCAATTCTACCAAAGATCTGCCAGCTAATGGCCCTTCAGCCACAATGGAAATATTTCCTTCCACACCCGATATCTCCCATGTTTCGCCACAGTTAGGCAAATCACCATAATCCTTTCCCAATACCGTCTTAATTTTGTTTCCTCCCCAAATCTTGTCCTTGTATATTGGGTTGAATTTTAAAGGATATAATGCCGTCATAAAAATATATTTTTCACTGGTAGATAATCTTCTTAAATTCGGAATTCAAAATTATAAATTTATTTTTCTTAATGAAAGGATTAAAAAGGCGAAGGTTTTTAAGAAAAAGTACCTCGGCGCTTTTAGGCGCCACAGGCATTGCCGCTGCCTGTCAGCCCGAAAAAAAGAAGAACCCTATAGTTACCCCCAATATCAATTTCAACAACACTTACCAATGGAAAATGGTCACCACCTGGCCTCCCAACTTTCCCGTCATTGGCGAGGGGTGCAATTTGCTGGCAAAATGGATTGAAGAAATGTCCGGCGGGCGGTTGAAAATCACCGTATACGGCGGTGGAGAGCTGGTACCTCCACTGGAAAGTTTTGAAGCCGTTAGCAGCGGGGCTGTGGAAATGGGACACGGTGCGGCCTATTACTGGGCCGGAAAAGCAGCGGCAGCTCAGTTTTTTGCAGCGGTGCCATTTGGCATGAATTATCAACAAATGAATTCCTGGATTATTTCAGGCGGAGGGGACCGGCTGTGGGAGGAACTGTACGCTCCTTTTAACCTCACCCCGATGGTGTGTGGCAATACCGGCGTGCAAATGGGCGGTTGGTTTAACAAGGAAATCAATAGTATCGGCGATCTTGGCGGATTGAAAATGAGAATTCCCGGATTAGGCGGAAAAGTACTAAACAAGGCCGGTGGTACTGCGATTACCGTAGCCGGTGGTGAAATTTATACCAACCTGGAAAGAGGTGTGATTGACGCCACGGAATGGATCGGGCCGTATCACGACTACCTAATGGGCTTTTACAGGGTGGCAAAATACTATTATTATCCCGGTTGGCACGAACCCGGGCCGGTATTGGAGTTAATCGTTAACAAGGAAAAATTTGCTGCACTTCCCTCCGATTTACAGGCTATAGTAAGGTCCGCAGCCATGCGTTCCACCGTGTGGATGGTAGCGGCATTTGACGCGAAAAATAATGCTTACCTGCAAAAACTGATCAGTGAAGAAAATGTGCAACTTAAAGCATTTCCTGACGAGGTGTTACAGGCATTGCGAAAATTCACTGAAGAAACCATCACCGAACTAATCGAAGAAGATGCTCAAAGCAAAAAAGTATACGAGCATTATCACCAATTCCGAAAGGGCATTAACAACTGGTCAAAAATCAGCGAAAGAACATTTTACAACCAGGTGCTTACCTAACCAATTTTGTACCTGCTAAAGCAACATCACCTGTAGTTTGATGGCCATTATTGCCAATAAATACTGAAGCCGGCTTGAGCAACAAAGGGGAGAAAACCACAGTATGAAGTTGATAAAAATGGTTATCAGTCAAGGTTTTTCTCTTTTGGATACAATTTTTTTTAAAATTATAAAACAATTGATTATCAGTAGTTTAATACACTTTTTGAGATGAAACCAATCATTTTTTTTACCCTGAGGCAACCAGTTTTTAAAATCAGGCATTTTAATTGTTATAAGTAGCCTGGAGTTTAATTACAATTAAATCAAAGAGATTATGAAAAATAGGATAATGTATGCTTTCATAGCTGTTTTGTTTATAGGTGTTAACGCCAGCGCCCAAACCGGAGCGCCAAAAATTGGTTTCACCAGTACAGAATATATCTTAAGCCTGCTACCAGCTGCCAAAGAAATCCAAAAGGAATTGTCTGATTATAATGATCAGCTGAGTGCACAAATGAAAGCCAAGGAAAAGACATTTCAGGAAAAATTTGCCGCCTATCAGCAAACTGCCAATACAATGACGGAATTGATAAAAAAAGATAAGGAAAGGGAACTGCAATCGCTTGAAGCCTCCTTGCGACAATTTCAGCAGGACGCACAGACATCCTTTGCCGATAAACAGCAAAAACTACTGGAGCCTTTGTTAGAAGAGATTAGGGTAGCTATTCAAAAAGTTGCCGAAGAAAACAATTTCACACACATACTTAATTCGAGTACTGGTGGGTTGGATGTGCTGTTATACGCTAAAGAAGAGTATGACGTTTCCAATTTGGTACTTGCGAAACTGGGTGTTCAACCACCCTCCACCAATAATTAATTAACACCTGAATTTTTGATCATTTTTCTAAACCCGCTGCCGCGGGTTTTTTTATTCTTACCCTGGCTTCATTGTTAAATCAAGCGCAGGCATTTCCTATACAAACACAGGCAAAAGGCCACAAAAGATCAATCCTCCAAAACCTCCGGCAACCAGCTTACAATTTCAGGAAATACGATAATCAGCCCCAGGAAAAGCAACTGAATAATAATAAACGGCACTATGCCACGATATAATTGACCGGTTTTTACCTCGGGTGGGGCTACTCCTTTAAGGTAAAAAAGTGAAAACCCAAAAGGCGGTGTCAAAAACGAGGTCTGGAGGTTTACTGCCAGCAATATACCTATCCAAACCAAATCAACGCCCAACGCTGAAAATATTGGCGCCACCACGGGAACAATGATAAAAATAATTTCAATGAAGTCTATAAAGAAGCCCGCCACAAACACAGCCAACATAACCATGGTTATAAAGGCGTTAGGACTTAAGTCGGCCTGGACGATGGTTTCTGCTAAAAACCGGTCTCCTCCCAGACCCCTAAACACAAGCGAAAATGCAGTAGCTCCAACAAAAATGATAAACACCATAGTGGTCAGATGCGTGGTTTCCCGCATTACCTCCTTTAAGTTTTTATAACTAAACTTCCCCTGAATAATCGTTAAAAGCGTGGCACCCATTGCCCCAACTGCGGCGGCCTCTGTCGGGGAAGCAATTCCGGCAAATATAGACCCTAATACGGCTAAAATGAGCACAAATGGCAGAATGAACGCACCCAGGATTCTTTTTAGCATACCCTTTTCGCGAAATTTGCTGATTTCTTCACTGGAAAGGGGTGGCGCACTGGCTGGGTTGAGCGTGGATTTGATAATGATATATAACAAATAGAGACTTACCAGGATTATCCCGGGGATTAATGCTGCTGTGAACAACTCCCCCACTGATACATTAAGTACACTTCCCAACAATACCAATACCACCGATGGTGGTATGATCTGCCCAAGTGTCCCTGAAGAAGCAATGGTTCCTGTAGCCAATTCTACACTATAACCCCTTTTTAACATCGTAGGCAGGCTGATTAGCCCCATAGTAATCACCGTGGCGCCTACAATACCGGTAGACGCTGCCAGCATAGCACCAACGATTACAACAGAAATGGCCAGTCCCCCTTTGAGTCTGCCAAGAAGCAGAGACATGGTATCCAGCAAGCTTTCCGCCAGCCCGGATTTTTCCAGCATCATCCCCATATAGATGAATAAAGGAACCGCTACCAATACAAAATTAGACATGGTACCATAGATTCGCAGCGATAGCAGATAAAAAAAATCCGGGCCGAAGACCACCAGGCCAAACAATACCGATATGCCTCCCAAGGTAAATGCTATAGGGAAACCAACAAGAATTAAAATAAAAATTAATGCAAACAATATGATTGCCAGTGTTTCTGCCAATTGACTAGGGTTTGGTGGTATTTGATGAATTGAAAATGGTGATGATACACTTAAAAACCAGGGATAGTCCTTGCATCAACAGTAAAAAAAAACCTATGGTAATTGTGGATTTAATGATAAACCTTGCCGGAAGACCGCCGGGATCAGGTGAAGACTCCCGGAAATAAAAAGAGTTTTCAACAAATTTATAAGAGGAACTAATCACCACAATGCAAAACGGAAATAAAAAAAGCAAAGAACCTATTAAATTTATCCAGGCCTGCTGCTTTTTATTAAGCCGTGCATAAAACACATCTACCCTGACATGTTTGTCATGCTTTAGGGTATAAGCCGCTCCCAACAAAAAAATAGCAGCAAAAAGGTGCCACTCTAACTCAAAGACACCAGCACTGCTGGTATTGAAAAAATAACGCATAACCACATCTCCAAAGATAATTAAAACCAACAAACTCGTGAGCCATGCAATCTTACGGCCTATCCATTCATTAACCTGATCAATGAACCTGGCAACCCGGTTTAAAACATTAAAAATCAACGCTTAATTTATGTTTACGTTTCAGGGCGAAAAGATAACCAATTGCGTCCACATAACAAATCTTATCCTTTGTATTTCGCGTGATTTGATTTAGGCCAAAAGCGCCCTTTGTCAACCATAAAATTTTGTATCATCGCCCTTTAGCTTGAAAATATCCAAATAAAGACGCCATTCCATGGCCACGACCAACATATAGTCCACTTAAATGTTGCACTTTTATTGCTAACTTTGCATCATGAGCACAATCGGGATCAAGGAGGATATCAGAAAAATAGGGGATGAGCAATTAACGGAATTTTTGGTCAGCCGTGGTGAAAAGCCTTTTCGCGCGAAGCAGATTAAGGAGTGGCTATGGAAAAAATCCGCGAAAAGCTTTGACGAAATGTCAAACCTATCCCTGGAGATGCGCCGGTTGCTTAATGATCATTTCACGATCAACCACGTGCGGGTTGACCAGCTGCAAATCAGCGGTGATCAAACTATTAAATCGGCGTTTAAACTGCATGACGACCATCTGATTGAAGGCGTTTTAATACCTGCCAGCAACCGGATGACCGCATGCATCTCATCCCAGGTGGGGTGTTCATTGAGTTGTAAGTTTTGTGCCACCGGTTATATGGACCGAAAAAGAAACCTCGACGCCGGCGAAATTTACGACCAGGTGGTACATATTAAAAATCAGGCCGAACAGCATTACCAGGCGCCCTTAACCAACATCGTTTATATGGGAATGGGCGAACCATTGCTCAACTACCAAAACGTCATACGGTCAATCGATCATATTACCGCAGAAAACGGGTTGGGAATGTCTCCGAAAAGAATTACCGTTTCCACAGCCGGGATTGCCAAAATGATTAAAAAACTAGGAGATGACAAGGTGAAGTTTAACCTGGCATTATCACTCCACGCTGCCAATGACAGCAAGCGTAATCAAATCATGCCTATCAATGAAAGCAATTCTCTGGAGGCACTGAAGGAGGCATTACAGCACTATTTCCAACAAACCCGGAATCGCATCACCTTCGAATATATCGTATTCAACGACTTTAACGACAACCTTGAAGACGCCAGGGAATTATTTCAATTTACCAAATATGTGCCTAGCAAGGTAAACATCATTGAATACAACCCCATTGCAGAGGCGGATTTCATTAATACCAAACAAGACAAACTGGAAATATTTGCTGATTTTTTGCAAAATAAAGGGGTTAACGTCAACGTGAGAAGAAGTCGGGGAAAAGATATTGACGCTGCCTGCGGACAACTGGCTAACAAAAACCAGTAAGTATAAGCCGGGCTTGCCAACCCACCACGTCTTCACTCACCATAATAATAAATGGGATAGCAGTTAATTTTAAGGAGAAATGCATCAAATCTTAAAAAAAACGTTTTAGACATCATAAACCTGAACGTCGTTATTTGTTAAAATTACCTGCAAAAAAAGTAACCGGCCGAATAGCTTATTTTAAAATTCGTAATTTGTGTAGCCTAATAGCTATTATTTTTGAGAAAATGACAATAATTTGATTTTAAAAAGAAAATATTAATAATGTTCTTACAAAATCATCTCATACTTTAATAATATTCCAAAAAATATTGAAGTAATAAAATAATAGTTTGTTTTGTATTAATTTTTAATAGTAATATATTTGTCATTAGATTCTTAATTATTAAACATATGGTTATTAAGTATGTCCTTGTCTATCTTTTGAGCAAAGTCCTTGTCTGGACCCAAGGATAGAGAATGGTATACTAAAAAAGTAAAATGTTTAAAGCGCCATTCTCAAACAAAATTGGCGCTTTTTTTATCTTAAGTTGAATGTTGAATTATAGTAATTATATCGTCCTTATTGTATCAGTCGTCAACCTTACCAGTACTAAGGACGGATAGGAACTAATTATATAAAAAAAAATTAAGCCTTTCTTATCCAAAAGAAAGGCTTTTTTAATAGGCTCATGTAAATAAAAAAATAATGTATTATCACGAAAATACTGTTATTTACCTCAATGGAGAATGGGTGAAGGCAAAAGATGCCAAAGTTGACTTATTCAGTCAGACGTTGCATTACGGTTACGGGGTTTTTGAAGGGCTAAGATCTTATGCTACTCCGGATGGCCCCCATATATTTAAAGCGGGGAAACATTTCGAAAGATTACTGGAGTCATCAAAAAAACTTCGGTTGAATATTCCATACAGCGTATCACAGCTGGTGGAGTTAAGTTATCAATTACTCAAAAAAAATAACCTCAACGACGCCTACATCCGGCCGTTGGTTTATGGGGGGCAAAATATGGCGCTTCATCCTTCGCGACAGGTGAACTTTATGATGGCGGCCTGGGAATGGGAAAAATATCATCGCAACTCACAGCTGGATGTTGAGATCTCAGATTACAGGAGGCCAAATCCATTATCCTGCCACATAGATTCCAAGTTGGTCGGGCAATATACCAGCGCTATCCTGGCCAGCGCGGCGGCCAGGGCCAAAGGTTTTGATGAAGCTTTGTTGCTGGATGCCGATGATTATATCGCACAGGCGCCCGGTGCTAATTTCTTCTATGAGAAGAACGAGATATTATATACGCCACCGAAAGGCAATATTTTACCCGGAATAACCAGAGCGATCATTATCGATTATGCGCTGGAACTGGGGTATAAAGTAGAAGAAAAACTTTTCAAACCTACTGATTTACATCAGGCAGACGCTGCGTTTTTCACGGGAACAGCTACCGAAGTATCAGGTATCAGATCCATTGACGGTAAAAGATTTAAGCTCGAGTGGGAGGATACAATCGGCTACAGCCTGTTCTTAATGTACCGGCAACGGGTTATGAACAAAGAAATTCAAAACTTCAATTTGGTATAAAAAATAACTAAATAGCAACTGTAATGACTGATTCTTTAACGGAAACCAATAAGTATAGCAAGACTGTTACCCAGGATGAAAGCCAACCTGCTGCTCAGGCAATGTTGTATGCAGCCGGGCTGACTACCGAAGACCTGAAAAAGCCTCAGGTGGGTATCGCCAGTACCGGTTATGAAGGTAACCCTTGTAACATGCATCTCAACCAACTGGCAACTGTCGTGAAAGAAGGAACGCAAAGTGTGGATCTGGTCGGTTTGATATTTAATACTATTGGTGTAAGTGATGGCATTTCTATGGGTACGCCCGGGATGCGTTTTTCGCTGCCTTCCAGGGATATCATTGCTGACTCCATCGAAACCGTTATAAATGCTCAGTCATACGATAGCCTGGTCACAGTTGTCGGTTGTGATAAAAACATGCCGGGTGCCATGATGGCCATCGGACGGCTTAACAGACCCGCTATCCTGGTTTATGGTGGTACCATTGCCTCGGGATGTTATAAGGACAAAAAATTAGACATCGTTTCTGCCTTTGAAGCCCTGGGTGAAAAAATTGCCGGAAGACTGGAAAATGAAGATTTTCGCGGGGTTATAAAAAATGCCTGCCCAGGTGCTGGAGCTTGCGGTGGTATGTATACGGCAAATACCATGGCCACAGCCATTGAGGCCATGGGTATCAGCCTTCCCTTCTCCGCCTCTAATCCGGCAGTCGGCAAGGAAAAGCAGGACGAGTGTAGAGAAGCCGGCAAGGCCATCAAAAATCTGATAGAAAAAGATATTAAGCCCAGAGACATTGTTACTAAGAAGTCCATTGAAAACGCGCTGACCATGGTCATGGTGCTTGGAGGATCTACCAATGCCGTATTACACATGCTTGCCATTGCCAGTGCATTTGAAATAGATTTGACCATTGATGAAATCCAAAAAATCAGTGATAAAACCCCTTATCTGGGAGATCTCAAGCCAAGTGGCAAGTATCTTATGGAAAATGTACATGAGATCGGAGGCATTCCCGCTGTTATGAAATATTTATTGAAGCATGGGTATCTCCATAAAGGTTGCCTTACGGTAACTGGGAAAACCCTGGAAGAAAACCTCGCTTCAGCACCTGACCTGCCGGATGATCAAAAGGTGATTCTTCCACTGGATACCCCTATCAAGCCCAGTGGTCATTTACAAATATTATATGGCAACCTTGCAGAACAAGGGTCTGTCGCTAAAATAACTGGTAAGGAAGGTGAAAAATTCACTGGTTCGGCACGCGTATTCGATGGTGAGTACGCCGCTAATGACGCCATCAGTGAAGGAAAGATCCAAAAAGGAGACGTGGTAGTGATCAGATATGAGGGGCCACAGGGTGGTCCCGGCATGCCTGAAATGCTGAAACCCACCTCCCTGATCATGGGTGCGGGCTTAGGCAACGATGTAGCACTGATCACCGACGGAAGGTTTTCAGGAGGTACCCGAGGCTTCGTGGTAGGCCATATAACTCCTGAAGCCCGGGTGGGTGGCTTGATCGGCCTGCTGAAAGATGGAGACAAAATTACGATCGACGCCGTGAATAACATCCTTGAAGCTGACTTAAGCGATGAAGAAATACAGGACAGAAAAAACGCCTGGCAACAACCCCCTTTGAAATTTACAAGAGGAATATTATATAAATATGCAAAATCAGTATCACCAGCATCCCTGGGATGCATAACTGACCAATAAAATGGAGACATTATTAGCAAAAGAGATCCAGGAAAAAGTTAACAACAACCAAAAAGTGACCGGTGCCGAGGCGGTTATATTGTCGTTACTTTGTGAGGGTGTGGATGTAATCTTTGGCTATCCCGGCGGCGCTATCATGCCAATTTATGATGCGCTCTATCAATATCGGGAGGAGTTAAACCACATATTAGTAAGGCACGAACAAGGTGCCGTACACGCCGCACAAGGTTTTGCCAGGGTCTCAGGAAGAGTGGGTGTTTGCATGGCAACATCCGGTCCTGGAGCTACCAATTTAATCACAGGCATCGCCGACGCCAAAATTGATTCTACCCCTTTGGTATGTATTACCGGACAGGTCGCTTCTCACTTATTAGGTACAGACGCATTCCAGGAAACCGATGTGATAGGTATCTCTATGCCTGTCACCAAATGGAATTATCAGGTGACCACTGTAGAGGAAATTCCCGAGGTAATTGCAAAAGCATTTTACATCGCCCACTCAGGAAGGCCGGGGCCGGTTTTAATTGATATTACGAAAGATGCACAATTTGCCGAATGTGAATTTAAATACAAAAAATGCGAAAATATTCGCAGTTATCATCCGGTTCCTAAAATAAACCACGATCACATTCAGGCGGCGGCAGACCTGATCAACCAGGCCGAAAGGCCATATATGTTGATTGGCCAGGGCGTGATCCTGAGTGAGGCGGAAAAGGAATTAAAAACATTTGTGGAAAAATCAGGGATCCCGGTTGCTTCCACCTTGCTGGGCCTTTCGGCATTCCCTCCCGACCATGAACTTTATGTGGGGTACCTGGGAATGCACGGCAACTATGGCGCAAATATATTAACCAACGAATGCGATGTGCTGATCGCCGTCGGCATGCGGTTTGACGACCGCGTTACAGGCGATCTAAGTACTTATGCAAAGCAGGCCAAGGTACTGCACATTGAAATAGACCCATCGGAAATTGACAAAAATATAAAGACCGATGTGGCTGTAAATGCAGACGCCAAAGAGGCGCTGGCACTGCTGACGGAAAAAGTAAACGCAAGAACCTTCCCTGACTGGCTGGCCAAATTCAGGGATTGTGATAAACTTGAGACAGAAAAAGTTATTAATAACCATATACATCCAGGTGAAGGCGCTATGAAAATGGGCGAGGTAATCCACCTGATCTCCGAAAAAACCAAAGGAGAAGCCGTTATTGTTACCGATGTAGGTCAGCATCAAATGAGCACTTCCAGGTATTATAAATTCAGATCTGGCAAAAGCAATGTAACATCCGGAGGACTAGGCACCATGGGATTTGCGCTGCCAGCTGCTTTTGGGGCTAAACTGGGCGCTCCGGATAGAGAGGTAATCGCTATCATCGGCGACGGAGGATTTCAAATGACGCTACAGGAGTTAGGATCAATCTTCCAACACAAGGTGCCCGTAAAAATCGTGGTACTAAATAATAATTTCCTGGGTATGGTACGACAGTGGCAGCAGCTCTTTTTTGAAAAGCGATATTCATCTACTGAAATGGTTAATCCGGATTTCACCACCATCGTATCAGGATATGATATTACTGCCAAAAAGGTAACCGAACGGAAAAAACTAAGCGAGACCATCGATGAGATGTTAGCGCACCAGGGACCTTACTTTATGGAAGTAGTGGTTGAAAAAGAAGAAAATGTTTTCCCCATGGTTCCATCGGGCGCTTGTGTTACAGAAATTAGACTAGAGTAAAGTTATGCAGGACAAAAAAAACGATCAAACGGCTGTAAATAGCAGCACTGTCAATGGCTCGGTGGCTGCTGAGAGCAACCAGGAAAAATTGTTTACCATCTCTGTGTTGACCGAAAACAAAAGTGGTCTCCTCAATGGTGTCACCATTGTGTTTACCCGTAGAAAAGTAAACATAGAGTCAATTAATGTCTCCATCACAGAAGTTGAAGGGGTAAGCAGATATACCATACTCGTTAAGTGTAGCAAAGAGGTTGCGGAAAAAATTGTTAAGCAAATCCGTAAGCTGGTAGAAGTGCTTGGAGCTTTCGTGTATGATCAGGAAGAAATTCATTATCAGGAACTCGCACTTTATAAAGTCCAGACCAAGCACATTATGAACGGTAATAAAGTTGAGAGTCTTGTTAGAAATAATGGCGCCAGGATTTTGGTGATCGAATCAGATTATATCGTCATCGAAAAAACCGGCCACATGCACGAAACGCACGAAATGTTTGAAAAGCTCAAACCATTTGGTGTATTGGAATTCGTCAGATCAGGACGAATTGCTATTTCAAAATCAAAAAGAGAAACCACCACGTTCCTAAAGGAACTGGAAGAAGCAAGTAAAATAAAAATCAATAAATAATTATTAAAATGGCACAATTAAATTTCGGAGGCGTAACCGAAGAAGTAGCAACCCGGGAAGAATTCCCGTTAGAAAAAGCTTTGGAAATCCTGAAAGATGAGACCATTGCCATCATCGGTTATGGTGTACAGGGTCCCGGGCAATCATTAAACCTGAAAGACAATGGATTTAATGTTATTGTTGGTCAAAGGCAACCTTCCAAATCCTGGGATAGAGCCGTAGCGGACGGATGGGTTCCCGGCGTAGATCTGTTTCCAATAGAAGAGGCTTGCGAAAAGGCTACAATTATCCAGTTTTTATTATCCGACGCTGGACAAATATCAGCCTGGCCAACTATTAAAAAATACTTAACTGAAGGTAAGGCCCTTTATTTCTCTCATGGGTTTGGTATCACCTTCAACGATCAGACCGGCATTATACCACCGGATAACGTAGATGTCATATTGGTTGCTCCCAAAGGATCGGGAACCAGTTTAAGAAGAAAGTTTCTTGCCGGTCAGGGACTTAACTCAAGTTATGCCATTTACCAGGATTACACAGGCAAGGCCAAAGACAGGGTACTTGCATTGGGTATTGGTGTTGGTTCGGGATATTTATTTGAAACGGATTTTAAAAAAGAGGTATTTAGTGACCTGACAGGTGAGCGAGGTACTTTGATGGGTGCTTTGGCCGGAATCCTGGAAGCTCAATATGCGCTGTTAAGAAGAAAAGGACACTCGCCCAGTGAGGCTTTTAATGAAACCGTAGAAGAGTTAACAGAAAGTTTAATCTTACTGGTAGGGGAAAATGGCATGGACTGGATGTATGCCAACTGTTCAACTACCGCCCAAAGAGGTGCCCTGGATTGGCGTCATAAGTTCCGCGAAGCCGTCGAACCTGTGTTCGAAGAATTGTACGAAAAGGTAGCTTCCGGTGAAGAAGCCAAAAGGTCAATCGATACTAACAGCCAGCCAGATTATCGTGAAAAGCTGGAACAGGAGCTTGGAGAAATCCATAATTCTGAAATGTGGCAGGCCGGAGCGCAGGTAAGAAAACTGCGACCGCAACACGAGGGCCAGAAGGTCTGATAAACAGAATCACCGCAATAGCTGCTAAGGCTAACCAGCAGCAGAAAAACAGGGCCAGGGTACATTACTGCCGCCATTTCATATCGGTTGCAGCAATTTCCAGGCCCTGTTTACTTTTTATCGGGCCCGACGGTCCTTATCAGTTCATTTCTTGGACAAATAGGCAGCAGCTTTCCTTTTTCTAAACCGAAACAAATAGGTATTAGGGTTTTTGAGCGCCTTCACACCCCCAAAAAATTGAGGATAGGCTTTTATCGTAGGAATTAGATATTTCTCCGTGGAAATGTAACCAAGTTGTTCTACTACCACATAATCCACATTCCTGTCAACCAATCCCTGAAGCATATCATGAGGCTTGGCTGTATATGGATATTTACATCCATAAGACCGGGCATACAAATAAAATAACGAAGGTTTTCGGGAGCTAACCACCACATTTCCCTGCGGATGCTTTTCCCGGATGAATGTTCCCAACTGAAAGTAATTACTGAAATTGGCCGACAGTTTTTTGCTGTTCTCCACTTTCAACGCCTTTATTTTAGGAATCTGGGCTATGCAAGATATTATAAATACGGCAAGCAATATACGGGGATGAAGATTCAGTCTTTTAATGGCCAATTCCATCAAATAAACTAACCCGTTATAAAATCCCAACAGCAATATCGGAATAATGATGACCACGTATCTATTATAACTCGCTGCACTCCACAAGCCAATAATTGATACGCTCAGCATTGTATAAGCCAGGAATAAGAAGGCATAGTTTTTCATTTTCATCATAAACCCGGCTCCTGTAATAGCAAGAATAATCAATGCTACTACCCACAGCTGCAGACTATAATGATGATTTTGTTGATAGGTAATAAAATTGAACAAAGAATCAGGTATGGCCTTTACAAACAACATCTTCCAGGTTTCAAAGAAACGATAAACCAGCTCCTGTAATCCAATACTCCCCTCCTCGGGCCGCCATTGGTTTTTTACCATAATCTGATTTAAATACCTGGAACCCGACAAGTCAAGCGCCCGGTTTCTTAACAACCATGGCAGGGAGCATAGTGTTGACAGGAGTGAGAAAAAAGCGGCGTAGGACCATTGCCTCTTCAGCAGGTAAAACAAAAGTATAGCAATCATCAGCGCCAGGCCTTGCGTCCGGATATGCCACAGAAAACAAACGGAAAAAACGATGGCATAGAATGAAAGACTTTTAAAAGGACTCTTTTTTGTTTCTGTCATTACCAGCCAGATGGTAAGCATAGAAAAAAAGACATAGGAAGCCTCACTCATCATCAACGTACTTATTCTCAGCAAATAAAAATTAGTTACACATAGTACGCTGATGAAAAATGCCTGTAAACTTGTTACAAATTTTCTCGCAATAAAAAAAAGGAAAATGACAGCCCCCGATAAAAAGAACAAATTGGCTATTTTTTGTATAAACACCCCTTTATTAAAAAACATAATAACCGCCATCAGCAAAGGATAACCTGGTGGGAAGCTATTGGTCGCCGGTTTTCCGGCTTCCAGCAAATTACTGTATCCATCGCCCTGATTGATAGATAATGCCAGCAGATAATAGGTGGCGTTATCACCCAAAACCGCGATATCCTTTTTAAAAATCTGCAAAAAGATAATCCCGGAGAAGGCCAGCATAATCAATAGCAAAAAAATTATCTTCTTTCTCTCTTTCACTATATACCCTTTTCTTCGTGGTAAGCCTCTTCTGTATTTACCTCCCAGATATTCGATTTATCAGATATCCCTTTTGCCAGGTTATCGACCGCCACTATGGCCGTCAACATGGAGTGATCCTGATTATTATACTTGTGCATACCATTTCTACCTAGCAAAAACAAATTTTCATACTGGGAAATGTAATTCACCACCCTGGGCATGTCCTGGTAAGTTCCAAAATAGGCCGGATATGCTTTTGGCTCTCTGATAACCGTACCATCACCGGCATCTCTTTCATCGATAATTTTGATCTTATGCAATTCGAAAATACCGTATTTAATCAAATCCGCATCACTTAAACGCCACAGATCGTCACCCTCATTACAAAAATATTCCAGCCCCAACCAGAGCTTTGAACGATCAGCAACCATATGGGGACTCCAGTTATTGAATATTTGCAGCCTGCCCAACCTGACATCTTTTTCCTGAATGTAGATCCAATTGTCCTTCAAATGGTTGTACTTTCCATCCTGGTTATGCACCAGGATCCCCACAGTGATAAAATCCCTGTAAACCAGTCCTTCCGTAATTTGCAAAATTTCTTCAGGTATTTTTTTCGCATCCAAACTGCGAAAAAGATCTTTGACGGGCATGGTGGAGAAGAAATAGTCTCCTTTAAAAGATTGGTGAACAGCCTTTGCCATATTGGTCGTTTTTACTTCCGTTATGGATTTTGCATCATTTTGTGAAATAGCAAATACCTCCTGGTTTAAATGAATTTCACCGCCTTTTTCAACAATCATTTCGGCTACGGTCTCCCACATTTGACCGGGGCCTAGCTTTGGATAAAGAAAGCGTTCGATCAATGAAGTCTCTACCGGTTTCTGTTGGATAGTAGCACCTTTACCTTTAGCTGTCAACAGATTCTTAAGCCCCTGTGTCAATACTTTTTTAAGCGATAGCCCTTTTATTCTTTGCCTTCCCCATTCCGCACTGATTTTAGAACAGGGTAAACCCCATACCTTTTGTGTGTAATCTTTGAAAAAAGTGGTATAAAGTTCGTTGCCGAATCTATTCACCAAAAAATCCTCCATGGATCTTTCCTCTTTTCTGGGATACAGGACAGCGCGAAAGTAGCTGACCACGATTTTGGTCATACGTAAAATACCCATGTTCCTGAAGAAAGTAAAATCTATCATCAGGGGATACTTGTAAAATTTGCGGGAAAAATATATTCTGGAAAGCCGGTCTCTAACCAACATTACCTTATCATTCGATGTGGTAGATCCATTACTCCCGGCCTTTACATCAATTTCCTTTTTTTTCCGGTGGTAGGTAATTGTTAAAGGTGAAACGGGGGTTTGTTCAATGGCGAGGATATCCTGCCACCAATCCATCACGACGTCTGATTTGGAGAAAAAGCGATGCCCTCCAATGTCAATTTTGTTTCCTTTATAATTTTCAGTTCTGGATATCCCTCCGATAAGCGAACTTTTCTCCAGGATCACGGGCTTAATATCTGTTTTCCGTAATAACTCCAAAGCGCAGGTTAAACCCGCCGGGCCTGCCCCGATAATAATTGCTATTTTCCGCATCTTTAAAAAAATTCAACAGTGAAACGAGCGTGCCAGCAAACATGCTCCTCGTTTTCAATGGTAAAAAAGCAGTTTATTATGCTTAGTCAGCCGGAGGCTAAAAAAGGTTGCGCCACCTGGGAAAATGAGATGGTAAAATAGGCTGAATACCGTAAAGTGAGCTAGAAACTACAATTAGATTTTAATGGGAAGCAAGGTGGAGAATTTTAGCATAAGACTAAATGCCTGATCGCCTGGATCGGCAATAAAAAAATCAATTCTCTCCTGCGTTGAAGAGTTTTTGTTTTTCCTCTTTGGTCAGGCTTTCATAACCGGAAGCGTTGATTTTATCAAGAATAGCATCAATTTCATCCTGTGAGGCTGCGCTTTTCCCTTTTGGCGATGACTTTTTAGATGCCTTTTTCCCGCTTTTACGTTTGTAGCTCACCTTTATATTGGACTGTTTTACAAAAAAGCTTTTGAAAAATGTACCCAACGAATTAAGCCATGCTCCCAAATCCCTGCCCTTTTGCATTTGGGAAATGTAAAAATATCCTATAAACGCTCCTGCTAAATGGGCTACCTCACCGCCCACATTATGTCCTTTTAATCCGATTAACGCTAAAAAAATCTGGATACCAACGATGTATTTGATTTTAACCGGTCCGATAAAAAACAAGTGAAAAGAAAAATCAGGTAGCAAGGTAGCAGCAGCAGTGGAGACCGCAAATACGGCGGCCGAGGCGCCGAGTGCATAGCCACCACTTAATTCGGCAAATTTTGGCACCAGGTTAAAAAGGATCAGGACGGAAATACTTCCCGCCAGACCACCAAGAATATAGAGGTTAATGAGCTTGGTATTCCCGAGATATTCAAAAATCAACTTGCCAAACCAATAGAAAAATATCATATTCCAAAATATATGCCCAAATCCTTCATGGGTATAAAAGGATGTCACCAACGTCCAGGGTTTTAAAATTACCTCGTCAAATTTTGTTGGTAAAATAATATTTTGGATAATAAAACTTGCGGTGGATTGGCTCGCGAAAAGCTGGACAAGATTAACTATAATGAATACCAGTGCATTTATTATAATAATTCTTTGCAAACCGTTATTTGGTCTGTTCCACGCATATCGAAAATCGTCCGCAATACTCTTAAACATGTCTAAATCTCCTCTTGCTTAATAAAACTTTGTCCTGTCTTTATTCCAAATTTTGATGATGATAATTCCCACGAGCATACCTCCCAGATGTGCATAATGCGCCACATTATCTCCGGGTGTTCGGTGTAAAGCGCCAAAGATGGCCATGCCGCCCAGGATAAGGGCCATGTATTTGATCTTAATAGGAATAGGAGGGATTAAAAGCATCACCTGGGTATTTGGAAACAATAATCCGGCAGCCATTAACAGGCCAAAAATAGCGCCGGAAGCTCCCAACATCCCACTGTCTCTGATTAAGGTTGTCAAGTCTCTCACTTGTGTCACAGCAATTTCCTTTAGTTGCTCGGAATCAGGCTTTTCATCAAAATTTTCAGCCAGATTCACCAATCCGGCACTTCCGCGATACCCGGGAAAATGATCCCTGAGAAAGCTTAAAAAACCTTCAGGGGTGGGCTGTTCAATAAAGTCGTCTGCATCCTGGGATGTGCCGTTAAACTCTACCCAATTAACGGCTGCATATAATATCCCTGCGCCAATACCTGTGATCAAATAATATTGCAGGAATCTACTGCTATTCCAAAAATTTTCCAGTAACGGGCCAAAAACGATCAACCCGATCATATTAAAAAGCAAATGTGAAAAATTTGCATGCAGAAACATATAAGTAAATAGTTGGTAAGGTTCAAATTTGGGTGAATGGAATCCATAAAATGAAAACAGCTCGCTCACATCAATTTTCAATATCCAACTTAACAAATGTACTCCTACATTAATGATAAGTAAATTTTTCACCATAGGAGTCAACCTTCCAAACATATATATAAATTTTATTTACGAAAAAAGTTAGCTATGCTCTCCAAACTTACTACAGAAAACGTTAATTGTCCAGCAGGAGCATAATTTGGGTTTTTGCAGGCAAACAACTGGTCAATCAGGGCGCTCATTTCATCAGCATTTAATTTTTGACCTGATTTAATACAGGAACGCCTGGCGATGGACCTGGCCATGTTTTCCGCCGTTCCTAAAGATAAATCATTTTTGTTTTTCTTAAACTGCTCGATAAACCCTTCAAACAACGCTTTTTCATTGCCATTGCTTACTTCAGCGGGGCCACCATTAATGACGATACTGTTTTTTCCAAATACATTAAAATCAAAACCCAGAGATTTAATTTCCTGCTCCAATTCCATTACCAATATAAAATCCGAGGGACTTAATTCAATGGTTTGAGGAAAAAGGTATTGCTGCGAGGTACCACATTTTTTTTCTACAGCATCAATGTATTTTTCGTAAAGTATTCTTTCATGGGCAGTTTCCTGATTGATTAGAATAATACCAGACTTGACCTGTGTCAAAATATAGCGCCCGTGGATTTGCATAATTCCCTGTCCGGAATCACGCTGCACTATTTGCTCTTCCGGGTCAATGGAAAGGTCCAATTGATTAGCAGCGCTTTCAAAGGTAAGTGTGACCTCTTTTGACGGAAGCTCGTCTGCCTCAAGGTTAAATTCCTTATTTTCTTTTGGTTGGGGATACAGCTTTTCCCAATGAGCTAGGTTTGAGCTTTCCTTTGATGCCTCTTTGTACTGCTTGAAGTTATAATCCGATCCCAAAACGTTGTCATAGGTAAGCGTTTTGGATGTTTTATTTTGAAAATTAGTATCCTGATCAAAATCCAGGGCCGGCGTGATATTATGTGTTCCAAGGGCCTGTTTAACAACTGAACGAATGATAGCATACATCGTCCGTTCATCGTCAAACTTTATCTCAGTTTTGGTGGGATGAACATTAATATCGATCCGCTTTGGGTCGATTTCAATGAATAGCACATAAAACGGATAGGTTTTCTCCTGCAACAATCCTTCAAAAGCCGTACTCACGGCGTGATTTAGATAATTGTTTCTGATATACCGGTTATTTACAAAGAAAAACTGCTCTCCCCGTGTCTTCTTGGCAAATTCGGGTTTGCCAATATAGCCGGTAACTCTAATATCTGTTGTTTCTTCCTCGCATGCTACCAGTTGCTGGCGGTAATTTTTTCCAAATAAATTAACAATCCGTTGGCTTAATTTACTGGCCGGTAAATGATACACTTCCAAATCATTTTGCGTCAACTGAAAAGCAGTATCCGTATTGGCCAATGATACCCTTACAAATTCATCCAATAGGTGCCTTAACTCCACCGGGTTTGATTTCAAAAAATTTCTCCGCGCCGGCACGTTAAAAAATAAGTTTTTAACACATACCGATGTACCAACCTGGCAGGAAACCGGCTCCTGTTTCTTTAACGTAGAGCCATCTATTTGCAACGAGACACCTAATTCATCTTCCGCTGCCCTGGTTTTCAGCTCAACCTGTCCGACTGCTGCAATGGAAGCCATGGCCTCACCTCTAAACCCCATTGTCTTGATAGAAAATAGGTCTTCTGACTTCCTTATTTTTGAAGTCGCGTGCCTTTCAAAGCACATTCTGGCGTCATTTTCTGACATTCCTTTGCCATTGTCGATAACCTGAACCATCGACTTGCCGGCATCTTTAACAATCACTTTTATATCACTGCTTCCCGCATCGATTGCGTTTTCCAACAATTCTTTCAATACCGAGGCAGGGCGTTGTACCACCTCCCCGGCGGCGATTTGATTGGCTATTGAATCCGGAAGCAGTTGAATGATATCTGACATAAATTATTACCTTCGTTTCATCCCCTTTTTCATTCTGAAATATACATAAACCGGAATTAAGAGAAAGAAAATATACAAAAAGTCTTTACCGAAATAAACATAACCGCCCAGCGCACCGATAATTCCTAAAAAAATTATTAACCTTAAAAATCCCGTATTAGATTCACGCGTAACTTTTCTTTCAAAAGAACCACGAATATATGACTGATAATTTCCTAATTTCGAGTTGCTTAATTCGTTTTTGATTTTCTCCGTTCGCATTTCAATATCCTCCTTGATGGGATCGTAATAGCGAGGGGTGATATGAAATCTTTTATACTTGGGAACACGGATAAATTGAGGAAATTTCATCAGTTTAGAGTTTTGTGCTGTATGGTCGGTATGATGAAACACGCCATTAATTTTTAATCTGGCATATTTATTGAACCTACCAGGGTAAAATTGATGATTGTTTCATATGATTAAACGAATCACTACGTTACAAAAATAAATTTTATTTTTATCTTATCATAAACTGGTAACGGCCATATGATTAAAAAAGTTTTTATATTACTTGTCCTCCTGGTTGGTACAAACATCACCCTCAACGCTCAAACTAATGGGGGAAATGCAGACAATATTTCCGGTGAAAGATGGGTGGATAGCGTCTATAACAACTTATCAGACAAACAGAAAATTGCTCAAATGTTTATGGTTGCCGCCTACTCCAACCTAAACGAGTCCCATTATCAAAAGCTGGAAGCCCTTATTAAAGAATACAACATAGGTGGGTTGCTTTTTATGCAAGGCGGGCCCGGACGGCAAATAAACCTCGTCAATCGTTACCAAAAGGCCGCCCCTACGCCATTATTGATTGGCATGGACCTCGAATATGGTCTGGCCATGCGCCTGGACAGCACCATTGCTTTTCCAAAACAGATGACGCTGGGCGCGATTAAAAATGAACAATACATTTACAATTTAGGGGCAGAAATCGCCAGGCAATGCAAATTAATTGGTGTCCATGTAAACTTCGCACCCGTACTGGATATTAACAGTAACCCAAACAATCCCGTGATTGGTCTCCGCTCATTCGGCGAGGATAAAATGGAAGTAGCAGAAAAGGGAAAGGCTTTTATGCAAGGATTGCAGGACAACGGGATCATTGCCAATGCCAAGCATTTTCCTGGTCATGGAGATACGGACAAAGATTCACACTATTCGTTACCGGTAATTAATCATGATCTCCGGCGGTTACATCAGATGGAGCTCTATCCTTTTAAATCATTAATGGACCAGGGCTTAATGAGTACAATGATCGCCCACATGCACATTCCGGCCATTGACTCTACCAAAAACCTCCCTTCTACCCTTTCTAAAAAACTGGTTACCGGATTATTGAGGGAATCCATGCAATTTAAAGGGTTAATATTTACCGATGCCTTGAACATGAGGGCTGTCACGCGGTATTTTCCACCAACAGAGGTCAATCTCATGGCCGTCAAAGCTGGCAATGACATGTTGTTATTTCCCGAGGATGTCCCTGAAAGTATAGCAGCTATTCTGAAAAATATTGAAAATGGCACCATTTCCTGGCAAAGGATCGAAGCCAGTGTCAAAAAAATTCTGTGGGCCAAGTACCGGGCCGGGCTAAACCAGTTCACCCCCCTGGATCATCGCTATATTCTTGACAGGCTTAACACGCCAATGGCCGATCTATTGAATCAGAAGCTCTACGAAAAGTCGGTTACCATCGCAAAAAATGTAAGCGGTATTTTGCCAATCCGCAACCTGGAGACACAATCCTTTGCTTCGCTGAGTATTGGTAGTAAGCCCAATAACCTATTCCAAAAAACCCTGGGCAAATACGTCAATTTTAAACACCACCATATTTCAAGCCGGGAGCGGGATATCGATAAATACGATCAACTATTCCATCGACTGAAAAACTACAAGACCGTGGTAGTAGGTGTTCATGATATTTTTAATTCTGCAAGAAAAAATTACGGTACCAATGAGGTTTATCTCAACTTCCTCAACAGGCTGCAGAAAGTCACTGAGGTAATCGTAGTGGTATTTGGTAATCCCTACAGTCTGGGTTTTTTTGATGAAATGGGACATGTAATTTGTACCTATGAAGAAAATAAGTACAGTTACAAAATTGCTCCACAGATCATTTTTGGTGCGCTGGCGTCACGCGGCCATTTGCCGGTTACCGCCTCAGAAGAGATGAGTGTTCATCTCGGGGTAGAGACCAAGCCACTTGGCAGACTGGGCTATTCCCTTCCGGAAGATGTAGGATTGGATTCAGAGGTTTTGAAACGAATTGATATCATTGCCGAAGAGGCCATTACGGATAAAGCGACGCCCGGCTGCCAGATTTTAGTAGCGAAAAACGGTGCGGTGGTTTATGAGAAATCATATGGTTATTTAACCTATGAAAAGCAGCAGGAAGTTACCAATGAAATTATATACGACCTGGCCTCGCTGACCAAGGTAGTCGCTACTTTGCAATCTATCATGTTTTTATATGACCAGGGATTGCTTGACGTTAACCAGAAAGCCTCTCACTATCTACACGATCTAAAAGGAACCAATAAAGAGGACATGGTTATCAAAGACATTTTGATGCACCAGGCCGGGTTGTTGACATTTATTCCTTTCTGGGTAAAGACAGTGGATGAGCAGGGGTTAAAAAAGGAAATTTACAACAGTGCAGGCAGTCCGCCGTATGAAATAGAAATTACCCCTGAAATCTACGGATTGCACAGCCTCCAGGATTCCGTTTGGCATTGGATAAAATCTTCCGATCTGCGGCCTTTAAAAAAATACAGGGATAAATACGATTACAAATACAGTGATTTAGGCTTTTTCATTTTGCACCGGTTGGCAGAAAAGTTATTAAACCAGAAAATGGACGAATTCCTGGTGCAAAATTTCTACCAACCGCTGGGGATGAATTTTTTGAGCTACCAACCGTTGAAAAAGTTGAACAGAAGAATCATTGCTCCTACAGAATATGACAATTATTTCCGTAACTCGCTGATTCATGGCACCGTACACGATCCGGCGGCCGCAATGATTGGCGGTATAGCAGGTCACGCAGGTGTATTTGGCAATGCCAATGATATTGCCAAGCTGCTGCAAATGAACCTGCAGGATGGGATTTACGGCGGAACACAATACTTTCAGTCAGGAACCATTAATCGATTCACAAAACGTCAGATAAAAGATAACAGGCGAGGTTTAGGTTGGGACAAGCCGGAATTAGAGGACGACAACGGGCCCACTTCCCTGCTAACCTCCCCCGCCACCTACGGCCACACCGGATTCACCGGAACCGCGGCCTGGGTTGATCCCGTAAATGATCTTATATACATATTCCTAAGCAACCGAATTTATCCTTCCGCCAATAATTTTAAACTTATCCAAAAAAATATTCGTACAAGAATTCAAGATATTATATACCAGGCCATCGTAAAATAATATTGTAGGATGTAAAATGGCAGACATTGAAATTCCAGATTTTATGATATTATGGCCCGGATCAAACGACGAATTATAAAATCGGAGATGAAAATAGGAATAGTATGTTACCCTACTTTTGGTGGTAGTGGTGTAGTGGCCACCGAATTAGGAAAAGCCTTAGCTAAAAACGGGCATAAAATCCACTTCATCACCTACTCCCAGCCAACCAGATTGGATTTTTTCAACGAAAACCTGTTTTATCACGAGGTAGACATCAGAACTTATCCGCTGTTTCAATATCCGCCTTACGAACTGGCGCTGGCAAGTAAAATGGTAGATGTTGTAAAACATGAACACCTGGAGCTCCTGCACGTCCATTATGCCATTCCCCATGCTTCGGCAGCTTATATGGCCAAGCAGATACTTAATACACAAAACCTCGACATTCCGGTAATAACCACACTTCACGGCACAGATATTACTTTGGTGGGCAAGGATCCGTCTTACGAGCCTGTTGTCACCTTTAGCATCAACCAGTCCGACGGGGTCACCGCGGTGTCTGAAGATCTAAAAAACGATACCTATCAACACTTTGATGTGACCAAGGAAATAGCGGTAATTCCAAATTTTATTGATTTGGATCGGTTTAAAAGGCAAAAAAAGGATCACTTTAAAAAAGCCATTTGTCCCCACGGGGAAAAATTGATTGTGCATACTTCCAATTTCAGGAAGGTGAAAAGAGTGGATGATGTCATTAAAATATTTTGCCATATTCAAAGAAAAATGCCAGCCAAACTATTATTGGTAGGCGATGGGCCGGAAAGAACCAATATCGAAAACCTCTGCCGGGAACTGGATATCTATGACAATACCAGGTTTTTGGGAAAACTGGATGCCGTTGAAGAAGTATTATCAGTAGCGGATTTGTTTGTAATGCCTTCGGAAAAGGAAAGCTTCGGTCTGGCGGCCCTGGAAGCAATGGCATGCCAGGTTCCGATCATTTCTACCAACGCCGGTGGATTACCGGAATTAAATGTAAACGGTGTTACCGGCTTTTTAAGCACTCCCGGAGATGTTGAAGATATGACCAAAAACGCGCTACACATTTTGGATGAGAAAAATTTATCAACTTTTAAAGCCAATGCGCTGGAACGCGCAAAAGATTTTGATGTAACAGCCGTTTTACCCAGGTACGAAGACTACTATCAGGAAATCGTTGATCAAAACAAAAAAATTCTGGAAAAATCAAGATGACTCTAAAAACGGCATCGTATAATGATTAAAGTCATGATTTTTTTTGTATTAATTTATCAATTTTGTAGTTTATGAATTAGATTTGCATGTCATTTTAAATTTATTGAAAGCATAAAATGAGTCAAACAGCGCAGAAAACAATCAAACCAAATAACAGTGGCACCAAACACATGTTCCGGAACCCAATTATCGAAAGACTCTCGAGAACGCATATTATGGTTCCCATCACTATTTTGACGCTGGCTGCGATTGGGATTATATATTGGGGTTTGAGTAACGGGCTAATTACCGTATTGCCTTTAATCGGTTTATTCTTTACCGGCATGATTATTTTTAGCCTGATAGAATATTTGGTTCATCGCTATCTTTTCCACATGATACCTTCTACCCCTACCAAGGAAAAATTTCAATATGCGGTACACGGTGTTCATCACGAATTTCCAAAGGATAAAGACCGATTAGCCATGCCTCCGATTATGAGTGCTTCTATTTCCGTTGTATTATTCTTTCTTTTCAGACTGATCATGGGAAATGCCGTGTATGGCTTTCTGCCAGGCTTCCTTGTTGGATATTGCGCTTATTTAGGGGTCCATTATGTAGTACATGCCTACCAGCCTCCCAAGAACATTTTTAAGGTCCTTTGGATCCATCATGGTATCCATCACTACAAAGATCACGAGCGGGCATTTGGTGTCTCTTCACCATTGTGGGATTATATTTTCCGATCTATGCCGAAGCAGGGCTCCAAATAGGCAGAAGCAAAATTTTGTAGTCCTCTAAAAGCTCATTTATACATTGGTATAAATTTAAAGTTGCCACAGCTGGTGTTCCAGGCCAAGGTGCCATGTTTTTACCGGGAATAAGGCAATCGCCTCGCTTATAAATAATTTAGCTGCTGGAAGAAAGGATAGTGATTATATTAAATGAGCCCGGTCCGGATATAACTTCTTAGACGACCCGTTCATATATTATGACTAAAATCAACACCATAAGTATATTAGGTTGCGGCTGGTTGGGTTACCCTCTGGCTAAAGAATTAATAGCCACAGGATACAAGGTGAATGGCTCCACCACTAACGCCGGCAAAATGGCAACCTTGCAGAAGGCAGGTATTACGCCATTCCAATTGACAATTGATACCACTCAAACGCCGGAGAAATCAGCCGTTGGGAATTTTTTTCAGTGCGACCTACTCATTATTTCGCTACCTCCAAAAATCCGAAAACTAGGCGCTGAACACGGCATAAGCCAAACTGCCAAAATCATTGAGGTGGCCAAAAATTTTAAAGGCAAAGTCATTTATACAAGCTCAACTTCTGTGTATCCTGCAAACGGTCAAAGTCATGATGAAAACAGCCTTACAGGCAATTTTCCAGAACATGAACATCCATTACTGGACATTGAAAAATTACTAAAAAACGCCTTTGGCAATAAATTGACTATATTAAGACTAGGCGGTTTATTTGGTTATGATCGAATTCCTGTGAAATATTTTTTGAAGAAAAAGGAAATTCACAACAGCAAATTCCCGGTAAATTATTTACATAGAGATGATGCGGTCAGGAGCATTGTGACGGTTATCGAAAAGCAGGCATGGGGGAAGATCTATAATATAGTATCTCCATTGCATCCTGCCAGGGAAGCTGTATTTCTTAAAAATGCCAAAGTATTGAACATCGCAAAGCCAGTGTTTAGCCAGATGGTGGAAGGGAATTATAAAATTGTTAAAGGGGATAAAATAGCTGGGGAACTAGGGTTTTTATATCAATTTCCCGATCCGGAAAACTTCACCTATGAAAGTACCGTAAACCTGTTAAGATGACAAAAAACACCTTTTAAAAGGCATTTTTCATCACCGATCAACATTTTTCCTGTAATAATATGTTAAGGAAAATTTTAACTGTTCGCGTCTTTTTTAACCTCCTTTTGCTGTTTTTCAAGGGGAGCCTTCGTGTAAGTTGCACAAGTCTTGTATGAACAACTGGTCACTATAAATAACAAAGACGCAAATAAAAAAGAAACTACTTTCTTCATAGTTAAATATTTTATACTTTAATTAGTTCTTGCAAAATTATCAAAAAGCTTCAAACAATAAACGCAATTCGCCGGTTTTTGGTACATATGCATAGTTCTAAATTTTAATGGCAGGTTGGATTGATCGCTGGGAAAAAGAATTTTTAGAGGTTATTTTTCGTTACACCAGTAAAATAATTTCAAGCAGTAAGCTATGATTGGATATCGATTTAAAGAGTACATTCCGGAAAAGAAAAAGGCTAACAATTTTGATGAGTTACTGAATATTTTCATGCAAATCATGTTGGTTACCTCCGGAGACGTAGGCGAGGCATTGCAATGGTTAACCAACCTGGACAAACAATACAATCTGACTGATGAAAACTATGGCATTGGCGATTTTATCAAAGATCTGAAAGACAAAGGGTATGTGACGGAAGAAAATGGTAAGGGAACCTTTAAGTTGACCGCAAAAAGCGAGCAAAAAATTAGAAAAAATGCGCTGGAAGAGATCTTTGGAAAACTAAAAAAAGCCAGCAGGGGCAATCACAGAACGCAACATAGCGGATTGGGAGATGAAAAGAGTACCGATCGAAGAAACTTTCAATTTGGCGACTCAATTCAGCAGATCTCTATCACAGACTCTATCAAAAATGCGCATATCAACCATGGGCTTTCAGACTTCATGCTTACCGAAGAAGACCTGGAGGTGGTAGAAAATGAATTCAAAACACAAACTTCTACCGTGTTAATGATTGATATTTCACATTCCATGATTTTGTATGGGGAAGATCGCATCACGCCAGCGAAAAAAGTTGCCATGGCCCTGGCCGAATTGATCACCACCAGGTATCCAAAAGATACACTGGACATTATCGTGTTTGGCAATGACGCCTGGCAAATAAAGATAAAAGACCTACCCTACCTGCAAGTGGGGCCTTATCATACCAATACTGTAGCGGGATTGGAGCTGGCGATGGATATCTTGAGAAGGAGAAAAAATACCAACAAGCAAATCTTTATGATTACCGATGGCAAACCCACCTGCCTTAAACAAGGAATAAAATATTATAAAAACAGTTTTGGATTGGACAGCAAAATTCTTAAGAAAACCCTCAACCTGGCGATTCAATGTAGAAAACTATCAATTCCCGTAACGACATTTATGATTGCCACAGATCCCTATCTAAAAGAATTCGTTAAAGAATTTACTCAGGCTAATAATGGAAATGCCTATTATAGCGGATTACAAGGCCTGGGAGATTTAGTGTTTGAAGACTACAAAAGAAACCGAAGGAAAAATATTTAATTTTTTAACATTAGAAGATATATGAATTACCAGGATATTTCGCCTGATAAGCTATTACGCATAAAAACATTGGGGGAACTTAAGGCGGCCGGGTATCAGCCAAGGTCGATAAAACAAGAGTTGAGAGACAACCTGATTGCCAGGCTTCGCGGAAAGGAAGAAATATTTGAGGGAATATGGGGTTATGAAGAGACCGTCATTCCCGATCTGCAAAGAGCCATATTATCCATGCACAATATCAACCTGCTGGGACTCAGGGGACAGGCAAAGACCCGGTTGGCAAGAATGATGGTAGACCTGTTGGATGAGTACATACCGGTGGTGGCAGGAGCAGACCTGGCTGACGATCCGCTTAAACCAATCTCCAAGTTTGCCCTGAATCTGATTGCCGAACATGGTAGTGATACACCAATCGTCTGGGAACATAGAGAAAACCGATATACGGAAAAACTGGCCACACCAGACGTTTCAGTCGCTGACCTGATCGGTGATGTAGACCCAATCAAGGCGGCATCTCTTAAACTACCCTATTCAGATGAGCGCGTGATCCACTACGGACTGATACCACGATCAAATCGCGGTATTTTTGTTATCAATGAATTACCCGATCTGCAAGCCAGAATTCAGGTTGCCCTGTTTAATATTCTTCAGGAAGGGGATATTCAAATACGAGGCTTTAAATTAAGACTTCCCCTCGATATCCAGTTTGTATTCACCGCCAATCCCGAGGACTATACCAACAGAGGCAGTATTGTTACGCCACTAAAGGACCGAATAGATAGTCAGATAATTACCCATTATCCAAAGAACATTGAAGTCGGCAAAAAAATTACAGCGCAGGAGGCAGACATTAAAGAAGAACAATCTAAAAAAGTAAAAATCAATGAGTTAGCCAAGGATTTGGTGGAGCAAATAGCCTTTGAAGCCAGAGAAAGCGAATATGTCGATGCAAAAAGTGGCGTCTCGGCACGGTTGACCATTTCGGCTTACGAAAACCTGGTGAGTGCCGCTGAAAGACGAACATTGATCAATAATGAAAAAGAGACCTATATCAGAATTTCTGACTTTATTGGCGCCATACCCGCTATTACCGGAAAGGTAGAGCTGGTTTATGAGGGCGAGCAGGAAGGGCCGGCTATTGTCGCCAATAACCTGGTGGGAAAAGCTATCCGCAGCAAATTTACAGACTTGTTTCCCAACCCGGAGACATTCAGAAAACACAAAGATAAGAATCCTTATGCTGCCATTACCTCGTGGTTTAGCGATGGCAATGAGGTTGACATCCTCAACGACGCCAACAACAAGGATTACGAAACCCAGCTGACAAGTGTCCCAGGATTAAAAAAGCTGGTGGATCAGTATCATGGAAAAGATAATCATAGCCATAAAATTTTTTTAATGGAATTTGCCCTGCACGGTTTATCAGAGTATAGCCTCTTGAGCAAAAAACCATTGACGCAGGGTACCAAGTTTAAGGATTTGCTCAGCAGTATGTTTTCTATTCCGGATCCGGAAGATGAAGACGATATAGATAACTATTAATCGTATTTTACACCGCGGATATCAAACAATTTATGACAAATTTTAAGATATTTGTGAGGAAGATCCGGATTAAATGCCACATCATTTAATCCTCCCCAACACATCCATGAGGATATCTCTGGTTAGTTAAAAGACGTTATTTTTTGAAAAGATGAATATCCACGAATTAAGGCATCTGGTTAAATCAGGTGAAAACGAAACCCTGGAATTTAAAAGGAAAGCGGCCCACCCGGAAAAAATAATCAAGGAAATCGTCGCATTTGCCAATACAAAAGGAGGGAAATTGTTGATAGGTGTGGATGATAATGGCAGCCTTACGGGATTAAAATGTGTCAATGAAGAACAATATGTCGTCAATGAGGCCATACAAAAGTTTATTAAACCAAAAATTAATTTCACCTTAAAGGTAATTCCTCTAAATGCAAAAAAATCCATTATAAGTTATGACATCCGGGAAAGTGAAAACAAACCTCACTATGTGATAGAAGACCAAAAGCAATCCTGGGGAAGGGCCTACGTCCGGGTGCAGGATAAAACAGTAAAAGCCAGTAAAGAAATCAGGGAAATTTTAAAAAGAAAAAACAACGGGGAAAAAGGGATTCATTTCAGGTTTGGTAAAAAAGAAAAAATTCTAATGGAGCATTTGGAAGCGCACGGATACATCACCCTTCTGAAGTTTCAGCAAATCGCCGGGTTATCGCGGTCATTGGCTTCCAGAACACTTGTGAAACTGGTTTTGGCAAATGTTCTCAGCATCGATATCCGGGAAACTGAAGACATATTTACTGCTAAATTACCGTAAAAATTAATCGTTTATATTTCAATTCACCTTATATTTGTCCCACTGCCAAACCTAGCTAATTTTAAGGACCAGGCAATGTAGTGAATTGGTTTTTTGAATAAGAAGTTTCATATGCCTACCGTCAAAAACAAGAAGATATTTGTACTGGATACTTCCGTAATTTTATATTCCCACGATGCCATAATGAATTTTGATGAACACGACGTTGGCATCCCTATTACCGTCTTAGAGGAACTGGATCATTTCAAAAAGGGAAATGACACGAAAAACTTCGAAGCCCGGGAGTTTATCAGAATGATTGATCAACTTTCTTCCGATCACATGCTGGATCATTGGATTCCCCTGAACGGAAAAACCAAGGGTAAATTTAAGGTTCTCATGACCTCGGATAGCAAGGTTGATGCAGAAGAAGTTTTTGACCAGGAAAATGCAGACCATAAAATTCTGAATGCGGCGCTGAAGTTGCAACAGGAAATAAAGGAAAGGAAAATCATCCTGGTTACCAAAGATATCAATCTAAGGCTTAAGGCTAAGGCGTTAAATTTACATGCCGAAGACTATGAAACCGGCAAAATAAAAAATGTCAACAGCCTGTACAGCGGCAAAACCACCCTGGATAAAATTAAGGTTGGATTGATTAATGAGCTGTATGAAAAAAACTTTTTTAGCCGGGAAAAAGTCAAAAATGACATTGAATTCGCTGCCAACAAGTATTATATTTTGAAAAGCACCAAAAATTCGGTGTTGGCCTACTACAATCCCATTAGTCAAAATATTGAAAAAGTAGAGAAAAAGACTGCCTACGGTATCAAGCCCAGAAATGCCGAACAAACTTTTGCCTTGCATGCTATCCTAAACCCGGAGGTGCGATTGGTTACCATCAGAGGTGTGGCCGGAACCGGTAAAACCTTGCTGGCGCTGGCAGGGGCCCTGGAACAAAGAAGGTCCTTTAAACAAATATATCTGGCCAGGCCCATCGTGCCGCTAAGCAATAAGGATATTGGTTTTCTTCCGGGAGATATCAAATCCAAGCTAAATCCCTATATGGAGCCATTATGGGATAATCTCAAATTGATTCAAAATCAATTTGGCGAAAATGACAAAGAAGCCTCCCGGCTTACTGAAATGGTCAATAATGAAAAGCTGGTAATTACACCGCTGGCTTATATCCGGGGCAGAAGTTTATCAAATATCTGCTTTATCGTTGATGAAGCGCAAAATTTGACACCCCACGAGGTAAAAACCATCGTGACCAGGGCCGGAGACAACACCAAGATTATCTTTACAGGCGACATCTATCAAATTGATACCCCCTATCTTGATTCTCAAAGTAATGGCCTTTCTTATTTAATTGACAGAATTCAGGATCATCCGTTATATGCGCATATTACCCTTGAAAAGGGAGAACGATCGGAATTAGCAAATCTGGCGAATGAGTTACTATAAATAAAAACAGCTCACCAATATATATCCATAATCAAAATATTATTAGTAAGCTGCTGAATAAATGTGCGATTATGACCACAAGGTAAGAATTTTCGGGGCAATTAAAAACTAAATTTTACAAACAAAGTAATCCGATATTTTACCCGGCAACCTCATTTATTCCTTTTTTTACCCTATTCCGGTATTGGGAAAATTGATAGAACCTGCTAACTTTAATTTTTTGACTTTGTTTTTGATCCAAAAGAGTTTTAATTACTATGCTTACTAACATTAAAGATTTTCAGTCCTACCTGGACACCTATCAGGAAAGTGTCGACAATCCCGAAAAATTTTGGGGTGATGTCGCAGAAGCGTTTACCTGGAACAAAAAGTGGGATTCAGTTTTGGAATGGGACTTTACAAAACCCGAAGTTAAATGGTTTCAAGGAGGTAAATTAAATATAACCGTTAACTGTTTGGATCGACATTTACCGGAGCGCGCCCATCAAACCGCTATTGTCTGGGAACCAAATGACCCCAACGAGACCGTGGTCAGGCTAACCTATCAGGAATTGTTTGATAAAGTCTGTCAATTCGCTAATGTTCTGAAAAACAACGGTATTACCAAAGGCGATCGCGTATGTATTTACATGCCCATGGTGCCGGAATTATGTATTGCCTTATTGGCTTGTGCCAGAATCGGCGCGGTACATTCGGTAGTGTTTGCCGGGTTTTCATCCTCGTCGCTGGCTGATCGTATCAACGATGCTTCCTGCAAGCTGGTATTGACCTCTGACGGAGGCTTCAGGGGTGGTAAAACACTGGCACTGAAGGCTATAGTAGATGAGGCCTTGCTGGATTGCCCCTGTGTAGAAAAAAGTATTGTCCTTAAACGTACAGGAGAAGCCGTTACCATGCAACCAAACCGTGACCTTTGGTGGCATGAGGAAGTAGCCAAGGCTGATACCTTTTGCGAAGCCGAAATCATGGATGCCGAGGATATGTTGTTTATTTTATATACATCAGGTTCAACCGGGAAACCGAAAGGTATGGTACATACCTGCGGGGGCTACATGATCTATACAACCTACACTTTCAAAAATGCCTTCCAATACAAAGAAGGTGAAGTTTATTGGTGTACAGCAGATATTGGATGGATCACCGGACATTCGTACATCGTTTATGGGCCGTTAGCCGCAGGTGCTACCAGCATGATGTTTGAAGGAGTGCCATCCTATCCCGATATGGGCAGGTTTTGGCAGGTTGTTGAAAAACATGCCGTTAACATTTTCTACACCGCACCTACTGCCATCAGGGCACTGGAAAAGGCGGATATCAGCTATGTGGAAAAATACGATTTATCCAGTTTAAGAGTATTGGGTACAGTCGGGGAACCTATCAATGAAGAAGCGTGGCATTGGTATGACGACCATATTGGAAAAGGTAAATGCCCCATTATCGACACCTGGTGGCAAACCGAGACCGGTGGATTCATGATTTCTCCCATTGCCGGAATTACACCTACAAAGCCGACCTACGCGACTTTGCCTATGCCTGGTATACAACCTGCTGTAATGAATGAAAACGGGCAGGAGCTTACCGACAATGGTGTCGAAGGCCGGTTATGTATAAAATTCCCCTGGCCCTCCATGGCCCGGACCATATACGGTGATCACGAACGGTTTAGGAATACTTATTTTTCAGCTTTTGAAAATAAATATTTTACCGGCGATGGATGTAAAAAAGATGAAGATGGGTATTACAGAATTACCGGTAGGGTCGATGATGTTATCATAGTATCCGGTCACAATTTAGGCACCGCAGAAATTGAAAATGTCATTGACGAGCATAAAGAGGTTTGTGAAACGGCGGTTGTAGGCTTTCCTCATGATGTGAAAGGACATGCCGTTTATGCATATGTCACCTGCTATCATACACCTGACAGCGAAGAGGCCCTCCGCCAGGAAATTATAGCCCTGGTGGCAAAAACCATCGGACCTATCGCCAAACCTGAAAAAATTCAGTTTGTAAGTGGATTACCTAAAACCAGGTCGGGGAAAATAATGAGAAGGATACTGAGAAAAATAGCCGAAAAGGATACTTCAAACCTGGGAGATACCTCTACTTTACTGGACCCTGGCGTTGTTGAAACCATCATTCAAGGAGCATTGTAATACCTGACTTTTTGACCAAAAAAGGGAGTACCAAGAAAAGTGCGGGTGAAATATTTCTCCGAAAAGATGTGCTTATCAGGTCAAATGGATGATTTTATCCGCTTCGGATGGAACTTGCTATTTTATTTTAGAAAAATATGTTTTATATTGCATATTGTTGTTGAGGATTAAAATTTCATTGATCCTATTTATTTTGAGTTTTTGACCTTTGGGGTTCAGCTAGGAGTGGCTGAACCTCTTATTTTATAGCCTCCCCTAAATATTACCGTTCTAAATTATCATCCAGATACAGTCATAAAATCATCTTTTGAGAGGGTTAAAAATGGCGGAGCCATCGCATCCTACACACTGATGGTGACACAAAAAAAGTAAAATATTTACCGACAGGGCAACAAAAAGCCTTCCCCAAAAATTCTACTTTTTAGAGAAGGCAAAAAACAATCACAATACACATTATAAATGTCAAAAATTAAATCAAAATATGTAACCCCCCAAATTGTGGGATTTTAGTTACCTCCAAAATCGACCAAAACTGGCTGAATATTGCCATTTGAGGTAAGTATTTTAACTACCCCTGCCTCCATTGTTTACGTGCAAAAAACACATTATCCTTTCCTGATTTTTGGCAACTTATGTTGCAACATAAAGGTTAATAAAATGTTATCATTTTGTGAAGACACTTTTTATTAAAGAATAATTGATATAAATTATTCCCGTATTAAAAACATAACATGGAAGACATCAAACCTTTTTTTGACAGGGATCTCAGCTGGTTGATATTTAATTATCGTGTACTTCAGGAAGCCAAAGACCCCACAGTATCGCTTTATGAAAGAATCAAATTTTTATCTATCTATTCCTCAAACCTTGATGAGTTCTTCCGGGTAAGGGTTGCCTCTTGGCAAAGCCTTAACAAACTGGGCAAGAAGAAGGTAAAGAAGAATCTTCCGGTAAACCCAAAAACCATATTGAAGGATATACATGAAAAAGTAAACCGGCAATTGGATGAGTTTGGTCATATTTTCCGAAATGAATTATTGACGGGATTAAAGGCCAATAAAATTTTCGTTTACGTAGAGGAACCGATACCGGATGAGTTTTTAGCGGAGACTGAACATTACTTCAGGAGCAGGGTACTCGCCTATTTGCAACCTTACTTTTTGCACCGGAAAAACAAACAGGCCCCATTCCTGAACAACCGGGGAATTTATTTGGCCCTTCAACTGCAGGCCATGGACGAAGAGGAGTCCTGTTTTGCCTACGTTAATATTCCTTCTGATCATCTCTCTCGTTTTTTTAAGATAACTACAGCATCCACCGGCCATCACTATGTGCTGCTTGATGATATTGTAAAATCCAATCTTCATCTCATTTTTCCACACCATAAGATATTGGCCTGCCATTGCATCAAACTTAACAAAAGTGCGGATTTAAACATTGAGGATGAATATTCCGGTGATTTGGTAGAAAAAATATCCGGGCAACTCGATAAAAGAAATATTGGTCCCCCTTCAAGGTTTTTATATGATCAGGAAATGAATGATGAGTTGTTACAACAAATGGTGGATGCGTTTGGCCTGAGTGAAGACGAACTGGTACCCGGTGGCAAATATCATAACCTGAATGATTTTATGAAACTTCCAAACCCGCTTAAGCCACGGCTGGAATACCCTAAACAATTACCTGTGAAAAAGACCGTCCTGGACCAGGGACAGTCCATTTTCGAAACTATCAGCAAAAAGGACGTAATTTTACACTTCCCTTATCAGTCGTACGACTATGTATTACGCTTTTTTAATGAGGCGGCAATTGATCCTGAGGTGGAGGAGATAAAAGTTACCCTATACCGTATTGCCGCCAATTCTGTCATTGCCAATGCCTTAATTAGCGCCGTTAACAATGGCAAAAAAGTAACCGTATTTGTGGAGTTAAAGGCGCGGTTTGACGAAGAAAATAATATCCGCTGGGCCAAAAAAATGCAGAAAGCCGGGATTGATATTATCTACAGCATTCCCGGCTTAAAAGTACATGCCAAAGTGGCCCTGGTTAAAAGAAAGAGCAAAAAAGGATTAAAAGATTATGCTTTTTTTGGTACCGGCAACTTCAATGAAAGTACTGCCAGTATTTATGCTGACCACGGATTGCTCACCTGTCACGAAGAAATGGTATCTGAGCTCGACCAGGTATTTAATTACCTGCAGAAGCAGAAAAAAGTCAAGGGGTTTGATCACATTCTGGTATCGCAATTCAACCTTCAGGAGCGCTTCCTGGAAATGATTGATCGGGAAATCGAATTTGCGCGCAATGGCGAGGATGCCCAAATCATTATTAAGCTGAATAACCTGGAGGATCAGGTGATGATCCGCAAGCTCTATGAAGCCAGCCAGGCCGGCGTTGATGTAAAGCTAATTACACGGGGTATTTGCTGCCTGGTACCAAACGTAACCGGAGTTAGTGAGAATATCGAAGTCTATCGCCTTGTAGATATGTACCTGGAACATGCCCGTATTTTTATTTTTAGACACGGAGGAGAAAACAATATGTATCTTTCATCTGCCGACTGGATGAAACGAAACCTTTACCGACGTATCGAAGTAGGTTTCCCGATATACGATCCTGCCATCAGGAAAGAGCTGATGCAACTAATAAACCTACAGTTAAAGGACAATGTAAAAGCCAGAAAACTAGATAAAAATCACAAACACCTGACCATTAAAAGAGCCCCCGGGGCCAGAAAGATACGGGCACAGATTCAATTCTATAACTGGTTGAAATCAAAGCAATGACGTCACTGGCCGGAGATTATCTCTCCCTTCTGACCTACTTGTTTACTACCATTCCAGGCGTACCATCACTTATTTCATATTTTTAAAGGTGCGGTGCATGTATAGATACAATTTTTTATGGTCCCACCAGTTTTAAATATGATTGATTGGCTGACGGTATAGGGAAATTCTTTGTTAAAAGCATCAAATAATATATTTTAAATGCCGGTAAAGAATAATATTTACAAGCCGCAGGTTTTTAAACTTTTTGCGTTTGCCCTGGCCTTCCTGTTTTTCATACAAACAGGAAAATTATCCGCTCAGGTGACTAACAATGATATAGAGAATCGCATCGCGCTAAACATAGACGGTGCACCATTCACTTCAAATACAAGTGATTGCACAGTACAATGGGCCTGCGTAGATCAACAGCTGACCGGTAAATGCATTCAATACCATAATGATCAATGGTTTTTTTTCAATGCCGGGGTCAAAGAAAAACTTTACATCAACATTACAAATCAGGACTGCAGAGACGACCGGGGCGTGCAAATTGTGGTGCTACAGGGGATACCGTGCCAACCTGCCACCTATAATATTTTGACCTGTGTTTCCCTGGCAAGCCAGGATGATATATTCATTCAATTAGACTCGCTGACACCCCATCAACCCTACCTGGTGAATATAGATGGTTATTTGCATGATTATTGCCAATTTCAAATAGACATCGGAGCCCGCCCCAAAGGAATCCCGGGACAACACGCTAATCACGAAGCGAATTTCAAACTGACCATGGCGGAAAATAGGGTAAAAATTGACTGGACTCACCCCGAAGAAATTGCCAATGAGATCTATCTCTATGAAATCTACAGAAGAAAAAGTGGTCACCATAAATCGTCACTGATCGCCACCATAACCCATGAAAGAAATAGCTATGGTACCTCCAGATCAGATTACGTTCATTGGGATACCTTAAAACAACGGGGGACTTACCATTATAAAGTGGTCGGATTAAGTAATCGGGAAAATAGCTATTTACTTGGCGAAAAAAAGGTCACCATGCAGCAAGATAGGCTGTCAAAGTCCTGGATCACGCTATCACTGGATTTCAAAGACAATGCCTCACTAAGGGCTTTATTACTGGATAGGTTAACGCAAAATGTTTTGCTTCGCAAGGATTTTTCTCTTGAGGGGGAAAATGCTCCCTTTAATCTCTTCATAGAGCCTTATATTAAATCGGGGATTACCACATTTGAAGTGGTAGTAGTGGATCTGGATACAGGGGAAAGAAAGGTCTATTTCTTTGATATCTAACAGGCTTTATGCCATAGCCTTAACCACGGAGGCCTTAGGTTGTGCCGACCTTTTCAGTTCAATAATGGTAATTTCGGGAGGGATTCCGATTCTACCAGGATAACCCAGATACCCAAATCCTCGATTGACATAAAGAAACTGTCCCTTGTTTTCATATAAACCTGCCCATTCCTTGTACATATACTGAGCCGGGCTCCACTTTACCGGGCCGATTTCAACGCCAAATTGCATACCATGGGTATGGCCGGCAAAAGTTATATCTATGTCCTGAAAATCCTTTAAAACCTCTGCAGACCAATGGCTGGGGTCGTGAGATAGCAACAATTTGGTAGATGCTTTCTGTGTATCCCGGTGAGCCTCTGCCAATTTCCCATATTTTGAAAACCCCCGTGCCCCCCAGTTCTCAATACCCAAAATTGCCAATAGCTCTCCATTTTCACTGATCATATGATTTTCATTTAACAGCAGATTCCATCCCAGCTGCCGGTGCACTGCCTTCAGGGATTCCAGGTTGGCAGCTTTCTTTTCAGGACTGGCCCACCGCACATAATCCCCGTAGTCATGATTTCCTAAAATACTAAAGACACCAAGAGGGGCACTGACTTTATCGAATACGTTCACGTAGTCTCTCATCTCCGTAGCCTGGTTATTGACCAGGTCCCCTGTAAAAAAGGTTATATCAGGTTTTTCCCGATTAACCATTTCCACTCCTCCCTTTACCGCTATTTTATTGCGAAAGCTTCCCGAATGGATATCCGAAAGCTGGGCAATTCTCAGCCCGTCAAAGGATTTGGGAAGGTTGGGCAAGGTAATGGTCTTTCTTCTGACCCTGTAATCGTGCGCTCCGCTGACAATTCCCCAGGTGATGGCTATCACAGGAACGCTCCCGGTTGCCAGCGCTATCTTTGATAGTAACGGGGAGCGGGGTACAACCACCTCCTCAGAAATGGACGGATCTTCCTGAAAAAGCTGGCTAATCTGCAAATAGGCCCATCGAATACCTCTTTGTACATCTTCAAGGAAGAGGAAGGCCATCACAAATGTTTTGGTTATAAAATTAGTGGCAATACCAACTAACACGTACGTTCTGAACCCGGCGGGAAGACGATCAACATTGCCGAAATAGTAAATCAACAGCCCAAGGATCACGCCTCCTGTCAGGGCCCAGTACAGACCAAAAACACCTTGCTTTATGGTAATGGGAAAATTGCTAAAAGCAACCTGCACAGCCTGGTAAACATAATAATCAATAATAAACAGGAAGCCTGCCAGCAGCAGTACGATGAATGTTCTACGCATTAGCGATATCATTTTAATGCTAACTAACGCGTTTGGGGAGATTAAGTTGAGTGCAGCTTAGTTTTTGCTAAACAGGGAATCTACAAACAAGCGCTTATTAAATACCTGTAGATCCTCTACTTTTTCGCCGACACCAATATATTTTACCGGAATTTTAAATTTGTCAGAAATACCTATCACCACGCCGCCCTTTGCGGTACCATCTAATTTTGTAATAGCCATGGCGGTGACATCGGTAGCTTGTGTAAAGGCATCGGCCTGAACAATGGCGTTTTGTCCGGTACTACCATCTAACACCAGCAAAACTTCATGAGGCGCTTCGGGAATAAACTTCTGTATCACTCTTTTTATTTTCGAAAGCTCATTCATTAAGTTCACCTTGGTATGTAATCGGCCGGCTGTATCTATAATAACAACGTCGGCTTTTTGCTCCACACCGGCTTTTACCGTATCATAGGCCACCGAGGCCGGATCCGTGTTCATGCCGTGCGCCACCACCGGCACTTCCACTCTTTCACCCCACAGCTTTAGCTGATCTACCGCTGCCGCCCTGAAGGTATCGGCAGCTCCAAGGATTACTTGCTTATCTCTGGCCTTAAATTGAGCTGCTAATTTGCCAATAGTAGTTGTCTTTCCAACACCATTGACACCAACTACCATAATCACATGGGGCTTCTGGTCCTCCGGAAGGTTGAAGTCTTGTAAATCCTCGGTATTGTTTTCCTGCAAGAGTTCGGCTATTTCTTCCTTCAGGATCACATCCAGCTCACTGGCATTAAGGTATTTATCCCTGGCCACCCTGGTTTCAATTCTTTCGATGATCTTTAGCATGGTATCCACCCCTACATCTGAGGTAATAAGGATCTCTTCCAGCTCGTCCAGCACCTCCTCATCGACCTTGGACTTCCCTACCACTGCCTTACTTATTTTCGACAAAAAAGAATGCTTGGTCTTCTCAAGACCTTTGTCTAACGATTCTTTATTTTTCTTTTTATCAAAAAGCCCGAAAAGTGCCATGTAGGGAAGGGAGTTTGAGGGTTGAAAATAATTACAGAAACAAAATTGCCTAAAACGCAAACTAAAAAAGTCCCAGGGAGGGACTTTCACTTCTTTATTGAATATTTTGCTGCCTATTTAGCAGAAGCCAAAACCTCCTTGACCATTTCAACAGGAACCATTTCTTCTTTGAAAGAATAGGCGCCAGTTTCAGGTGACTTAACCGCCTTAATGACTTTGGCGAAATTTTTGGTTTCTTTCTTCTGAAGCGTTGCAACGACTTTCTTGGCCATGGTTATTTAATTTCTTTGTGAACAGTATGTTTTTTGAGAACGGGATTGTATTTCTTCAACTCCAGCCTCTCGGTGGTATTCTTCCTGTTTTTAGTCGTGATATACCTGGAAGTACCCGGCATACCGGACTTTTTGTGCTCGGTGCACTCAAGAATTACCTGAACTCTATTACCTTTTTTTGCCATTTTGGTTAGAATAAATATTTATTATCTGGTACCTCGCTTAAACTAAAATATTGCCTTGCTTTCTGGCTTTTCTTAAGACGCTGGTAATACCATTTTTATTGATCGTTCTTAACGCTGCACTTGATACTTTTAATGTTATCCATTTATCTTCCTCTGGAATATAAAAGCGCTTCTTATGCAGGTTAGGGTAAAATTTTCTCCTGGTTTTATTATGAGAGTGAGAAACATTGTTTCCACTTAAAGGTCTCTTTCCGGATATTTGACAAAGTCTAGCCATAATGCTTTATTTTTCTTCTTTTTCTAAAGAGTTCGCAAATATCGGAACCTTTTACATTTTTTACCAGTATTAGCATTATTTTTTTTGTGGCTCAATGAAAATATTATAAATAAAACAATCATTGAACCCTTCTTCTAAAGAGGAATTACAAATTTAACAAATTTCCCGGGTCTTCTGGCATTAAACATCCCCTACGACTTAAAATAATTTTGTCACATCCATTTGTCCGTACTGCTCTCCACTTTATACAAAACATAATTCTGGAGTTGCAGGGCCAGCTCATAGCTAATATAGCTGAAAGAAAAGTTCCTGCCTGCTGAATAGAGATCAAGGGCTGCCAGATTTCTTCTTTTTTGAAATGGACTTTGGCTTAACCTGACAGCCTGCACCTTGTTGAGTCTGATCATTTTGTTTTGGTGAGAAAACACCCCGTATTGAATTCTGACAATGTCTTCGGAAACGTAAAGCATCCATTTTTTGTAATAGACAATAATGGCTGCAAATACAAAAGGAAACCAGAGCAGAAAAAGTAAGCTATAAGACCCGAGGAAAAAGTAAGTAACGACTGCAAGTAAAACAGCCGGAAGCAAGCCAAACAACAAAGTACTTCGTTGAATAAAAAATTTACTCATTCGATGGCAGGAATATTCAACGGCTTCCTGATCACCGAAAATGAGGTTGATTAGTGCGTTGACATGTTTTTGATAGCTGCCCGGTACACTAATGGTCTTTTTTCTGCTCAGCTCATTGCTGGCAGCCGGGTACATGCGAAAGACAAACAATCCAAATATTTTTTTTATCAGATTGTCCCCCCATGAAATGCTTTGAATTTTTCTTAACGTGGTCGATTGCTCATGCCTTTCCATCAATCCATATCGTTTTTTGATACCGTCACTGGTTTCGGTCAACCGAAAGTTAAAATTCCGGAAAAAAGTAATGGCCAATGACACAATTAGTGAAAGAAACAATGCCACCCCAATTATTAAACCTAACCGTCCCCACCATTCGTTGCCAATAATACCTGTTAGCTGATCAATCTTTTCATCCTCGTCAAAATCCAGCTGCTCTTTCAACTGGGCATAGGTGTTCCAGACAAAAGCTCCAAATATGGCTATTGATCTTAAATGGTTCTGGGAAATACCTATTTTTATCAGATCGGCAGGTTTCAGATGCAGGAGGATCTTTTCCTTTCTTTTTTCATTGACATCCTCTTCCCCCTCACTGCCCGATTCCGGTATTTGCATTTCCGGATTGCCTGAGGGTTCGATGTTCTCTTTTCTATCTAGAATATAATCGCGGAATTGCTTGGCCCTGTTTTCTTTTAGCGCTTCCAGGCTGATCTCCTGTTTACTGGAACCTGCGGAATCAATTTGCAAAGTCAATACACCCAGGACCTGTTGCAAAATGTTTTGCTTAAAATTGACGGTCTGAATCTTATCAAAAGGCAGGCTTGTTTTGGTTCGATATAAAACACCTTCCTCAATAATGATCTCATCTCCCATTATATAATAATAAAATCGCTGATAAGAAAGGTATGAAAATGAGATATAAATTAATACAATGACGGTGGCCAGCAGATAAATTTGCCAGTCTTCCAGGGAAAATTTTCTTAGCGCTATAAAAATCGGCACCAGCGCTGCCCAGCCTTTTCGAAAAGTGTTGTTGATAAATTTTAAAACAAAAATCACGATAGCCGCCCTGGACTGACGACTGGGAAGGGAAAAATCCGGGTCAGGCGTAATTGTGTTCATTAATCTGATTTACGAGAAACTCCTTAATACTTGCTGCCTCATCTTTTTTTAGCCCGGGTAATTTCAAATCGCTACTTTGGCCACCGGCGGTAAATATATTTAGTTTGGCCAGCTTATAGCTTTTTTCCAAAGGCCCCTGGCTAAGTTCACAATGTTGGATACGATTAAATGGTACTACAACAATGCTGGTCCAAAGCCATCCTTTCCGATAAACAATATCACGCTTGCGCAACACATATCCTTTCAGCAGGAATTCCTTTCTCATGTATAATAACGTTATCACGTAGATCAGTCCCCAGACACTTATAAAAATCATGAGGACCGGGGTCCATACGAAGTCATTTTCCAGCAATATGAAAAATCCCACTGACAACATAACAATTACAAAGAAAACCAAATGATTAATGGTTTTGATCGTTAAGTATCTTACATCAAGTTTTTGGAAATCCAAACCCTCGGTTGATGGCAATTCACGAATTTCAATTTGTTGATTTTCAAATAACATGTATTTGTCTTGTTTATCAGCCGATGGCCAATATTCTAAATGTGCCGGATCCGGGAATTCATAGCAGGTGCCAAATAAGTGCCGGTTTTGTTGCTTCAAATCACCGAATCTTCCACTTCACAAATTTAACAAATCCAGCTGTACCCGACATGAAATTTACATTAACCTGTATTTTTATGCCACAACCGGCGAGATGTTTATATGATGGCGTGAACCGGTAAACCATCCTGTTAATAATAAAATTACTTCAGATATGTCGCATTTCCAATTCCTAAAATAGCGACGCAATGATCTCAATATTCAGTGCCGTAAAATCATCAATCACCAAATCGGTGGTTTTCAATTCATCTTTGTTATGGGTGGTGGTAATACCAATTACCTTCGCGCCCGCCTGTTTGGCGGACATTACTCCTGACAATGAGTCTTCAATCACCACACAGTTTTCCGGGTCGTAGTGGATGGCACTGGCTGTTTTTAAGTAAATTTCGGGGTCAGGCTTACCATGTGCAACATAGGAATCATCCAAAATGGTGGTGAAGAATTTTTCCATGTCAATTTGTTGTAATGTAAAGTCTACATTGGCCCGGGGAGCAGAAGTAGCTATGGCCCTGGTAATGTCGTGACTTTCAAGCAGCTCAAGAAATGTTTCGAGCCCGGTTACCGGCTCAACAAACCCATCGTATAACTGCCTGAAAAGCGCCTCCTTCTCATCGGCATATTGCTTCAATTCCTCGTTGGTTACTTCTCCGTTAAACAAATTTGTGATCCAATCCTTATTTGTGCGGCCATAAATGCGAGCCTTTAGCTCCTCCTCGGTCAGGTTGTATCCATGCGATTGGCAAAATTGAATGAGTGCTTTTTTATGGTAGGGATTGCTATCGACCAAAACCCCATCCATATCAAAAATTACTGCGAAATCTTTCATAAATATTTTTTGAACCTTAAATCCTGCTTTAAATTTAATAGGCCCGCAAAATAGAAAGTATTTTGATAAAACAGCTGCTTTTTGAGGTTATCTGCTAATTAATCTTTTCAGAATCAGTGCTTATTTTAGTAAATTTGTATTCGATTGTTTTTAGTAAACCCAAAAAAAATGATATCAACATTATCTTCCAGTAGTGAAGCCATTCAATTGGAGGAGCGGTATGGAGCTCATAATTATCATCCCCTGCCTGTGGTATTATCTAAGGGAGAGGGTGTCTATGTCTGGGATGTAGAGGGTAAAAGATATTATGATTTTTTATCGTCGTACAGCGCGGTAAACCAGGGACATTGCCACCCGCGTATTGTCAAAACACTGCAAGACCAGGCCAACACACTCACGCTGACTTCCAGGGCATTTTACAATGATGTGCTTGGTGTATATGAAAAGTATATCACTGAGTATTTTGGCTATGACAAGGTACTTCCCATGAATACCGGTGCCGAGGGAGTGGAAACAGCCATCAAACTATGTAGAAAATGGGGCTATGAAAAAAAGGGGGTTCCTGAAAATAGCGCAAAGATTATTGTATTTGAAAATAATTTTCACGGTCGCACCACCACTATTGTCTCTTTTTCCAGTGATCCCGATGCTAAAAACAACTATGGACCTTATACTCCGGGCTTTGTCAAGGTTCCCTACAACGATGTTGAAGCCCTGGCTGCCGCATTACAGGAAGAAAATATCGTCGGGGTTTTAGTTGAGCCGATTCAGGGTGAAGCGGGGGTTTTTGTACCCGATGATGGCTTCCTCAAAAGTACTTATGCGCTGTGCCAGAAACACAACGTCTTATTTATAGGTGACGAAATTCAAACAGGTATCGCCAGAACGGGTAAGTTGCTGGCCTGCGATTATGAAGGCGTGAAGCCGGACATTTTGATCCTGGGGAAAGCTATTTCAGGCGGTGTTTATCCGGTATCTGCCGTGTTGGCCGACAACCGCATCATGGAGGTGATTAAACCCGGACAGCATGGAAGTACTTTTGGGGGTAATCCGCTGGGATGTAAAGTAGCCATCACCGCTTTGGAAGTAGTAAAAGATGAAAAGCTGGCAGAAAACGCCTTTAAGCTAGGCGCAATTTTCAGAGCCAGAATGACCCAAATCATTGATAAGGTAGCTATTGTAAAGACGGTGAGAGGAAAAGGACTGCTTAACGCCATTGAAATTAATGATACACCAGATAGCTCAACGGCATGGGATATCTGCATGTCTTTGAAAAACAACGGCCTGCTGGCCAAGCCAACACATGGCAATATTATTCGCTTTGCGCCACCCCTGATCTTAACCGAAGAACAACTTCATGAATGTTGTGATATTATTGAGAAGACACTTTTAAGCTTCAAAAAGCAGGCATAACCATAAACGCTGGCAGTGCACAAAATTCAGGCCCGGGTCTAAATGACTTTCCGGTAAATAGATGAGGTAATCCGGGACTTTAAATGACGGCTCAGCCTTAAGCTTAATTTCACCACATACTATTGACCTTAAAACCACTCCTGTAGTACCCGGGAGGTTGTGCAATTTTTAGAGCCACAACAATAATCGAGCGTGCCTGTCAACTTTGTAAAAAAAACTGGCTTAGAATCCTGAACCTTTTCTCATTCTTTGCGTTGAGCATAATAGTATTACTATCGTTCATAAATGTAAAGCTAATGAAAAGTCCATCAATCCAATCCCACTCATCAAATGTAAGTGAAGAGAAAGCTGTAAAAATAGCCGTAGCCAGAGGAGACGGAATAGGTCCTGAAATAATGGATGCCACCTTAAAAATATTGGACGCCGCAGGAGCCAGGATCAAGCCGGAATTTATCGATGTTGGAAACGCTGTTTATTTATCTGGAAACTCATCCGGAATCACCGCCGATGCGTGGGATGTAATAAGGAAAAACAAAGTTATTTTAAAAAGTCCGATCACAACACCGCAAGGTAAAGGATATAAAAGCCTGAATGTCACGCTTAGAAAATCACTCGGACTTTTCGCCAATGTGAGGCCCGTCATGTCATTATTTCCTTTTGTGCAGACGCACTTTCCGGAAATGGATGTGGTTGTGATCCGCGAAAATGAGGAAGATCTCTACGCGGGCATTGAGCATCAGCAAACAGAGGATGTAGTGCAGTGCCTGAAATTAATCACCAGGCCCGGTTGCGAAAGAATAGTTCGATATGCCTTCGAATATGCCCGCGCTTACGATCGAAACAAGGTGACCTGCATGGTCAAAGACAACATCATGAAATTAACCGATGGCCTCTTTCACAAAGTATTTGATGAAATAGGCGCGGAATATCCTGACATCAAAAAAGAGGTTCAGATCATCGACATCGCGACTGCGCGGTTGGCAAGCCGACCAGAGGACTACGACGTAATTGTGACCTCCAATTTGTACGGAGACATCATTTCGGACGTAGCTGCCGAAATTGTAGGCTCAGTAGGAATGGCGGGATCTGCAAATATAGGAACTGAAGTAGCCATGTTCGAAGCGATCCATGGCTCTGCACCTGACATAGCCGGTCTTAACCTGGCCAATCCCTCCGGCCTCATCAATGCAGCCGTAATGATGCTGGCCCACATCGGTCAGCAAACAGTAGCCGATCGTGTTAAAAATGCCTGGCTGGCCACTATTGAGCATGGTTATCACACCACGGATATTTTTACCCAGGGACGAAGTACCAAAAAGGTGTCTACAGATGACTTTGCGGATCAGGTAATAGCCAGATTAGGGTCCATACCCGAAAACCTTAAGAAAAGTGCCTTAAGCAATGGAGAAGGGCAAATTACAATCCCCGAATATTCCAGAAAGTCTACTCCGAAAAAATTAGTGGGCATAGACGTTTTCCTGGACTGGCCGGAAAAAGACGCGAACAAGCTTGGAAAAGCCCTGGATACCATGGGAATTTACAATATGAAGCTCAAAATGATTACCAACAGGGGCGTAAAGGTTTATCCCGACGGTCTTCCGGAAACATTCTGTACAGACCACTGGAGATGCCGGTTTGTGTCCACAAAGGCCAGCATTGGCCGCGAAGAACCCATCTATCAGGAGATTAATTATGAGCAGGCAGTTGCCTTATTATCCAAATTGAATAGTCATGGTTTCGATGTTATAAAAACAGAAAACCTTTATGAATTTGATGGCAAGCGAGGATTTTCACTGGGACAAGGCGAATAGATGCCGGCAATTAACAAATCACATAGCACAAAAAAGGACCAGGCCTAATCGTCTGGTTTTTTTATTATGGTCAAAAAAGAGCATCAACCCCTTATTAAAAGAACCATCGTTGAACTACTTTGGATCATTGCAGGCGTATTTTCTGCAGGATTTGGGCTTAAAAGCTTCCTGCTACCAAACAACTTTATCGACGGCGGGGCTACCGGCATATCCCTGTTGATTGCGGAGACCACCGTACTTGATATCTCTTATGTAATCCTGGTTATAAACATCCCCTTTATTACGATAGGCTACCTGCAAATGAGCCGCAAGTTTGTCATTAAGACAGCCCTTGCCGTATCAGCCTTATCGCTTGTCCTGGCGCTAATCAGATTTCCAATCATAACTGAAGATCTGCTGCTGGCATCAGTGTTTGGCGGATTTTTCCTGGGAGCCGGCATTGGACTAAGCGTAAGAGGTGGGTGTGTGATTGATGGCACTGAAATCCTGGCGCTGTTTTTCAGCAGAAGACTGAACATTTCAATGGGAGATATCATTATTATCATCAACGTGCTTATTTTCGGTGCGTCCGTATGGCTTCTGGGAACTGAGGCCGCCTTGTATTCCATGCTAGCTTATTTTGTAGCTTCGAAAACTATGGATTTTATCATTCAGGGCATTGAAGAGTACCTGGGACTTACCATTATCTCTAAATATAGCGCCGACATAAAAACAGCTATCATCAATGAAATGAATACCGGCGTGACCATTCTCCATGGAGAAGGAGGATATGGAGGCAAGGATAGCACACCAAAAAAAATTGACATACTGTACACTGTGGTCACCAGGCTGGAGTTGCTGAAGGTGAACAGAATAGTTGATGATGCCGACCCGGAAGCCTTTGTGGTTATCCACGGTGTCAGGGATGTAAAAGGGGGGATTTTAAGGAGAAGAACCCTGCCCCAGTAGATCTTATTTTGAACGCAGATTACGGGTTATGTCGGTTTTGTGACTTTGCTTAAAAACAGAGCAAAAAACGAAACCAATAATGTTTTTTTTCGTTTATAATAGTAATACTATCAACTAATTAAGTTATGCACTTATATAAAAATGTATTGCTATTAATTGTTATATCGTTTTCAGTTTCCAAAGGGTTTTCAAACCCATCTAACGATTGGATCCGCACCGGTGAAGCTTATGCAGCACAATGGGATTTCAATCAGGCCATCTTCTTTTTTTCTAAAGCAATTGAAGAAAATCCAAATTTAGCAGCGGCTTATTTGCACAGGTCCAGGGCTTATCTGATGATCAATAAATATCAGGAAGCGAGGAATGACCTGCAAAGGGCCCTGGTAATAGATCCTGAGTTTGTTAAAAACTTCATGGATAGAAAAAGGGTGGAAAAAAATAACAGCAGGTATTTCGCCACTCCTCCGCCCAACCTAACACCCTAACCGTTCCAACTTAAACCACAATACTATGAAAAAATACATCATTTTAATATTGCTGATCCAATTAATAATCACCTCCGGCTGCACAGTAGTAAGACAAGGTGAGGTAGGTGTGAAACGCAAATTGGGAAAGTTAAATGATAAAACTATCCAACCTGGTGTCGTAGCCTATAATCCTTTTTTAACAAAAGTCATTAAACTTCCCGTTCGCACGGTTAACCTTGAAATAACGTCCAATTTACCTTCAAAAGAAGGATTAAATGTAGGGGCTATCATATCTATTCTTTATCGTATCAAACAGGAAAAGGCCTCCAGTATCATAGAAAACATTGGCCCTGAGTATGAAGAAGTAGTTATCACCAGCGTGTTCCGGTCGGCTTCGGCTGATGTGTGCTCCCGTTTTTTTGCCAAAGACATGCACACCGCACAACGGTCAACCATTGAAAAAGAAATTACAAAGCAAATGTCACACCTGTTAAACGACCGGGGTTTTGAAATAGAGGCGGTATTGTTGAAAACGATCCAGCTACCTCAGGGGCTCGCCCGGGCGGTAGAGGAAAAGCTGGAAGCAGAGCAAGACGCACAACGCATGGAATTTTTGTTGCAAAGGGAGCGACTGGAAGCTCAGCGTAAATTGGTAGAGGCAAAGGGTACCCGCGATGCACAAATGGTCATTTCTGAGGGACTAAATAAGGAAATACTACAATGGCAAACTATTGAGGCCTTCAAAAGACTCTCCGAGTCACCTAATTCAAAGGTCATCATCACTAACGGGAATTCCCCATTGCTTATGAATGAAATTGAGGGTAATTAACTTAAAATGTGTGAAATGAGCAGTTTTCTAAATTATGCCAAAATACTAATCCAAAAAATGAGCTTTGATCGTCATTTGCTGAATAAGGAATACAGGAAGTGTCTGGGTTACCTTTCAATTCAGGAAAGAGAAGCGTTTAATACATGGCTGAAAAGCCAACCGTACTATTCCAAGGTGGAGTCAGGGAAGTATTGAACAAAAGATCCATAACCATGATTTGGATAGTGATAATAGAAGACCCATGGCCTGACAAATATATCCCTATACTTGTCAGGCCTCAGACAGAGGCGGTGGCTCTTTGCGCTAAGCTTAATCATTTCCAAGTATTTACTAACGAGCATGCGGCGTTGGCGTTTGCAACACAGTTAAAGGAAAAATACCACGTGAAATCTATAAGGATATTTTATTCTGAAGGTCATTCAAAAAAAATTACGTCGTGAAAAAGCAAGTTAAAAACAGACCGCTCCCAGGCAATTTCATCGGTTCCTGCCTGGCGCTGCTTTTAGTCATTAACCTGGTTGAAAATGACGCCTGGGCCCAGTTGCCTAAAAAATTCAGTAACCTTGAGCAGGCCTTGAAAGCTCCGGATGATGTGGAATGGCTCGACCTGAAAGATAGGGGGCTTGAAGAATTTCCTGAGGTTATCTTTCAATTTAAAAATCTGCGATTTCTTGATCTGTCGGGAAACCGGCTGGCAAACTTACCTGAGGAGATATCCATGTTAGCAAAACTTATGTACCTGGATATATCAGGAACAAACATCAGAAAAGTGCCGGAATCTATGAGTGCCTTGAACACGCTGAATACCATTCATCTGGCAAACCTTCCGCAGCTGGACTTTGAACAGGTATTACCTGTTATAAGCCAGATAGCCAGCCTGAAAGTCCTTGATCTCAAATATGACAATTTGCAGGAAGTCCCTGCATTCATTCAATTTTTTGAGCATCTGGAAGTGCTGGACCTGTCGGGTAACCCACTGGAGACTATACCACAGGAGCTTACCAAATTACACAACCTGCGGATTTTATATCTGAATGATGATAGCACGCTGGACCTCGCACGGAGCATGGATGTTCTTGTTAAATTTGATCAGCTAAGGGAACTGCACCTGGAAAACAACGAAATCAATAACATTCCCGAGGAAATTTATGAAATACGAAGCCTTGAATACCTTTATTTAAATCAAAACAAGCTTCAGGTGCTGCCGATATCCATGGGAAAAATGCCAAACCTGAAGTATCTTGATGTTTATGGCAATCCCATACCCGATATTTTTCTGGATGAATATCAGAAACTTTTGCCCCCTTCTATTAAAATCAATATCTGGAATCGGTATAAAAAGTAATGACGGATGTTTGTGAGATAAGAACTTTCCCGATCCTAACAAATATTCAGGAGATCCACCAGGATTAAAAGCTGAGTCTTACGCAAACCGGCAGCCTAAATAACCTTTACGCACTTTTATAGATTCCAGCTAAATAAAGGCGCGATATATCTAATTTTTCGGGAGGGATTGATTAATCCCAGTCCCTGTCAAATTCAAGGCTGAATTTGTTATTATTCAGATAGTTTTTACCCATTTCTGCCTCTATAAAGGCCTTGTATTTTTTGGATAACTTGTCAGAAAGCTTTTCACCGTTGACGATGATGGTACCATTCTTCTGTGTTATCTTAACTTCCTCGAAGTCTTTATCAATAATGCCGTCTTCGATTAAAGATTGCAATAGCTTTTCCCTGAAGTGTCCCAGGTTTTCTTTAAATATGTGCAACTCCTCCTTGACCCTGTCCATAGCTTCATCCATCTCCCGCTGGATGTGCTGCATATCCAACTGCCTCAAATGAAGTCTTTCTTTGAACGACTCCATATCCATGGTAAAATCCTCAAATCGGGAATTCCTGAATTCCTTCATGCCTTCCATTATTTGCTCATTGATGGCTTTTAGTTGCTCTCGAATTTCAGATTTCATGGCAACATGATCCTCCAAATGGTCGAAATGGTCCAGGTGCTTAAACTCCTTAATTAAGGTATCATTAAACATTGTTTCCATATCTTTCATCCAGTCAAAATCCATTTCATCCAGCTTAAATTTAAGGCGGTCCTTCAGATCAAGTGTCATATCGAGCTGTTCTCTCAAACCTTCCCGAAAATGTTCAGAGGTCCAATCGTTACGTGCTGCCTCTCTTGCATTTTCCTTGGCTTCCATTGCTTCGATCTTGGCTTCCAACGCTTTAATCCTGGCCTCCTGCGCCTTGATTTTGGCTTCCTGTACCCTGATCTTTTCCTTTTTAAGTGTATCGGCTTCGACCTGAAGTATAACATTGGAAGATTCGGGGGCCAACAGATTAAACCGCGAATAAAGCGTTTTAGCGGAAACATCCGCAACCTTATTTTGATCTCTGGTCGACTGGTTTTTATGCACCCATCCAAAGTATAAAAATGACAGCAGGAGGAGCAACAAAGCAACTATTTTGTACATCTGAGGAGAATAACTGCTTGTTCCCTTACCCACTAACCGTTGCATTCTTTTTAATAATTGTCCCCTGCCACTACCAAAAAAACCGGGCAGTAACTTAAAACCTGAAGTATTAAAATGGTTAACGGCTGCCAGCGTTTTGATATATTGTACAGGCTGTCCTTGTGCCTGGATGATCAGATCATCACAGCAGTTTTCTCTTTCCTGTCGTATTTCACGTGATATCCACCATACGGCCGGATTGAAGAAAAAAATCACCTCCAGGACCGACTGAATTATATTAGCCAAGAAATCATTCCGCTTGATGTGGGCGATCTCATGTAAAATTACCATTTCCACCTGTTGTGGTGAAAGATGACTGACCAGGCCTATTGGGATCAAAATAACAGGCTTCAGGTGGCCAAAAATGGCTGGCGTCTTCAAAAACGGCACCTCACAGATCCGGACAACCTTGCGAAGGTCCAATTGCCCGGTCAGCTTGGGCAGTAACCCCTTTAATGTCTCCGGACAATTGGTTAAAGCCTTCCCGATTTTTCTTTTCATGTAAAAATAACCACCTGTCAGTTTAATGGCTGCAATGAATACACCTAAAAGCCATCCCAGCAGCAACAATGGCATCTGGGATTGAATGGCAGCGAAAATTCCTGCTACCGTAAAGCCTGATGAATTGTCAGCTGCCACAGGTGTGGTTGGGACTGAAAGAATAGGACCCAAATGATACAGTGATATCTCAGCACCATCAGTCACAGGCTTATCCACAGTGAGCTGATAAATAAAAGTGATCACGGCTATCACAAAAATTGAAATTAATGCACTTAAAGACACAAAATATTTAATATTGGCCCGGGTTTTCCTGAATATCATCAGGAAAATATACAAAGCAAAAGCGATCAGCGCTCCCTGCCATAGTGAGTGGAAAAGCGTCCAACCCAGTGCGTCGGTAAAAGTTGTTGAGAAGATTTCATTGAGTGTTTTCATTTTGACCTCCTTCCAGTTTTTCTATAAATGATTTTATTTGAGTTAGTTCCTCTGAGGTTGCCTTTTGATTACCAAGCGCCTGCATAATCAGGTTCATGGCAGAGCCCTGAAATGCGGTATCCATCAATTTATTAAGCAATTGTTTTTGCGTTTTTTCCTGTGATATTGCCGGTTGGTACACGTGTGTTTTTCCCAATCGCTCCCTGGTCAATAAGCCCTTCCCATGCATGATCTGCATCAATTTGAGTGCAGTGGTATAACCAATATCACGGGTTTTTGATAAGGCCTCGTGAATAACCTTTACCGTACTAGGCCCCTGCTGCCAAAGTACCTGCAATATGGCCAATTCACTGTCGGTGGGTTTTGGTAATTTCATATCTGTAATTTATTACGAACTTATTCGTACTTACAAGTATATACGAATCCTTTCGTAATTACAAATTTTCAGAAGTTTTTTTTAAACGAAAGTTCAGACGGGCTTTAAACCAATATTGAAATCCTGGCAGAAAGATACAACGCGACACCGGAAACTATGTGCCTTGTGCACTTGCCAGCCGATTATCATTCCCTTGTTTTACTGGTTATTGCAATATTTTCTCAGATAGTTTTTGGCTTTGGTTTCGCCTAGTTCGAGTGCACGGTAAAAATCCTTGCAACCCTCGTAGTTGTTTTTGATGGCTACATAAGACATGCCTCTCATCAGATGAGCATTGGTCAATTTAAAATTAACCCCATCAACCGGTGCACCCTCCTGGCTGTTTATCAGTTCAATCGATTTGGTGTAGTCGGTGATGGCTATTTTATAACGACCTGCATTGAACCGGGTCAATCCGCGGTTTCTGAAGTAGTATTCTTTGTCGGGAGATAGATTTATCGCTTCAGTGAAATCTGCATTAGCCGCTTTGTAATCTTCTATCTTCATTTTTACCAATCCCCGATTATTGTAGGCTTCCGGATTCTTTGCGTCCAATTCTATGGATTTATCAAAGTCTGTAAGTGCATTTAGATTTTGCCCTATTTCAAACTTGACGGTACCGCGTTGGTCATAATAGCCGGCATTTCCCGGATTAAGAACAATGGCCGAGTCCAGGTCTGCTACTGCGTCCTTGAACCAACTGATACCGGTGTCGGTACTTGGATCATAGGCATTGGATTTGATGTACGCCCGCATGGCATATAGTCTGTGATCGCCAGGTGCAATAGCAATGGCAGAATCCATATCCTTGATCCCGCTATTATAATCTCTTAATAAATGAGCGAGTTGTGCTCTTTTCGTAAATATCTCTACAGAACTTGGATTTAATGACAGCGCCTTTGTGTAATCTTGATAGGCCTCATCGAATTTTTTAATCCCCGCATGAAAGTCTGCCCGGGCAATATATACATCAAAACTTTGAGGTCGCAGCTCCACCGCTTTATCAAAATCCTTTTTAGCACCATAAAAATCTCTTAGCTTGTATTTAACTTTCCCGCGATTGGTATAGGCAGCATAAAACTTTGGATCGATGTCAATGACCCTGGAAAAGGCAGTTAAAGCAGCTTTGTAATCCTTGTTCTTATAAAAATGTTTGATTCCCCGCTCATAATACTCACCGGAAGTTTGTCCCCAACAAGGTAAAGAAATGCAAAAAATTACAATTGATAAATATAAGTCCCTCATAAAATTCATGTATCTAAGGTACTAGCGGACAGATAAATAATTTCACCATAATGTCACAATACATTACACAAAAAAGAAAGTTCGGGTATTGAGAACTTCCATCCAATATACTAATCAAAAACGTGAAAATCATCAAATTAGTTTAAGGCCTTTGAATTATTAGCAAGACCCACAAACGCGCTGTATAGTTTAAATCCGGAAGATAATAATTCAGGTTGGCCAACCACTTGTCCAACCTGAACTATCCAATTAATTCCGGGCATTTTATAACAAAATTCCCAGGGTAAATCCAGCTGAGCCTGCGATAGGTAGGTCACTACCACCGGAGGCAAAGCCGTATCGAAACCCACCGTCACCATCGTTTCCAAATCCATACCCTAAGCCAATACTCCAGTCAAGGGTTATCTTGTTGCCAAGTACAAATTGTTTACCGTAATTAATTAAAATGGCTCCTCCGGAATGGCTCTCCTCAGTAGTCTCATAGCCCGGATAGCCATAGCTACCATCTCTTTTAAAATGGTTAATGACCAGTTCCGGTTTTATGTAGGCCCCTCTCAGCGGGTGAGCGCTAACCATACCCTTCATTATATAATCGGGTCTGATTTTGAACTTCGGTCCTATGCGGGCAAAAACACCTTTCTGGTTTTCTATGTTTTTACCGGCACCGATGATGCCAAATTTTGCTTCCCAGGATATGCCTTCTTTTACATAGCTTTCGTAACCCAGGGTAAAATTCCCGGTTAATGGTGCAAAGAATTCCATTTTAAGTGCCTTGGTTTTTACCGATTTCATATCCGGCTCAGTTTTATGCGGATCCATATCCTGCGCGAACGATGTACTCAATACAAAAACGAATATTATTACAATCAACTTTTTCATTTTATTAAGATTTAATTTGGTTATGTAATTGGAAATACGGGTGGCCAACAGGGAAGTATTACTGATTTTTGCACCGGTAAAACGGGATTTGGCAATTAGTACCAGGGCATGGCACGATCTGACTAGGTGAACGGCAAATTTTGCAATATTTGCAAATCCATTTTTAACTTTTGCAATATTCACTTAAATTAAAAACCGATTACCAATATTTTTAAGGATAAAATGGACCAGTCGCCTTCTTTTCAGGCTTATTTTTTTGAATTGATCAAGCACAAAATACCAAGTCATCAATCACTGGTTGATCAAGTTGCCGAAGTCCTTTGTGTCAGTAATGACAGTGCTTATAGACGCATTCGGGGTGAAAAAATTCTGGACCTGAATGAAGCTGCCAAACTTTGCGATACTTACCAGCTATCCATGGATGCTATCTTTAACCTGAGCTCTAACGGCGTTCATTTTCAATACAATTCCGTCGATCACGATAATTTTCATTACTATGACTATCTGCAATATGTGCAAAGCCAGCTGGACCTGATCAATAAGTTTGAGCGTAAAGAACTGTTTTTTGCTGCCAAAGACATCCCTTTTTTTCATTATTTCCAATTTCCCGAGCTGACTTATTTCAAATCTTATTTCTGGATGAAAATGATCCTGGAGTATCCGGAATATGACGATAAACAATTTCTGTTGGCCGAAGCCCCGGATGAAATAATTTCACCTGCAAAAAAAATCTGGACATCCTACATGAAGACACCCAGTGTTGAAATCTGGAGCAATGAAACCATCAATATCACCCTCCGGCAAATCGAATACTGTTGGGAATGCGGCTTTTTTAAAGCGGAGGAAGAGGCACTTTTACTCTGTGAGTTAATGAAAACGATGCTTAAGCATATTCAAACACAAGCCGGCCTGGGCAACAAATTTCATTTTGAAAGTAATGCCACCAAAGAAGGTGGAGCGTTTAATCTGTATTACAATGAGGTGACTATTTCCGACAACACGATCTTTTTTAAAATGGACGGGCAAGAGCTTGCCTTTATCAGTCATAATTTATTCAATATCCTGAGCACCGGCAATCCCAATTTTTGTGAGCATACCTATCAGCACATCCAACAAATTTTGAGAAAATCAACGTTGATCAGTGAGGTTTCGGAAAAAGAAAGGAAAAAGTTTTTCCGAAACATGAAAAAGAAAATTACAGATTTGATTGATAAGATCGGTTAACAGGTGACTGCTTTCACACCTCATTCATCTTCTAAAATCTCTTTCACCCTGCCCACCTCTCCGGTCTCCAGCCTGACCTTGATACCATGCGGATGCGTTGGTGAGTTGGTAAGGATCGTCCTGACCACTCCCTCCGTTAAATCCCCCGATCGCTGATCTTGTTTTTGCACTATTTTTACCAGCAGGCCTGGTTTAATATCCTTTCTGTTTCTTCCGTTCATGTGTTTTTAAATTCATTTACCAACCAAAAAACAGTATAAATATGATGACTTTCATGCAAAAGAAAAAACTCGGTCCACCCGGAAATAGTCATCAATCCCAGTTTGGGGTGGCAGCCTTGTCTTTCCAGGGAATCGGAACGCAGTCCTTCGAGCTTCGCAACGATTTCAGCCCTGCAACGGATGGTCTTGTCTGTGATCAACGATGTTTCCAACACTTTCCAGTTGGCAAATTCAGGGTCATTTTCGGCCTTGTACCTGCCAAATGCCGGCTGGTTTTCAACCAAAATACGGTCGACCCGTTCCAGGAAAATCTCCTGGTATCTTCCCAAATGCGCTAAATTTTCTTTGATTGACCACTTTTCAGGTCGATGCCGGTTAGAAATAAAACCATCATCCAACCCACCAATCAGGTGAAGAAGTTGGTCATATTGATTTTTTAATCTGAATTCAGCAGTACTGTTTACCATAGCAATTGTTTTCTTTAAAGTTAGCTGATTGGACGGTGGGTAACAACTCTTCCCCACACTGGCTTCAGTTTTAAACTGAATGTCTAAAATGAGGTAAGATTACAACTTGCTTTGGGTTCACGGAAGTTAAAAACTTCCCACATGGCTAGCTTCAGTCAAAGACTGAACCTAGTAATGGAAGTAATAACATTTTTCAACTATCCTTCAATGTATTATAAATCACCTTTAAGGCATTTACCTCCTTCAACTGCGTCTCCACATCGCTGACAATACCCATTTTTACTTCTTCATCGATTTTCAGGGAAATGGTCAGTTTGTCTTTTTCCGGCTCACTCAACCTGGCCCGGGCTTCTTCCACCTGTTGGGGGATTTGCCGGGTTTCGATAAAAACGTCGTTGTACTGGATTTTAGGCTCACTGCCGTATTGATGTGTATTTTTGGGAGCGCCGATATTAAAATGTGCTATCAGCGATTTTTTCTCGATCTTCCTCAGCTGGGTGGCTTTGGGAATATGCTGCTCTACCATAATTTCATGGGGCCTGACAATCGTAGTAACCATAAAAAAGAATAACAACATAAAAATAATATCCGGCAGTGCCGATGTAGGAATCTCCTCCGATGTACTACTGCTAATCTTAAATTTACTCATCACTTATTTGTTTTAGTTTGAAGGTTTGGCAATGGAGATATTCATGGGAATACCCTTCCTCGCCTTTAAGTAAAGTGCCCTTTGTTTAGGATCTCTTTGATCCAGGGCCCTAAAAGCATCCGGGGAAAGGCCTGCTCTTTCCGCATATATCTCAAAATAGGCAGCCTGAACTTCGTCGAGTATCTTTATATACTGCTTATAGGTGGTGCCCCGGTTTGTTTTTATAGATACCACAGCTTTCTCAGGGCTATCGGATGAGCTTTTGTCCTTTCCTTTATTGAGAACAAAGGTGATGACATCACTTCTGAGTCCTGAAATATCGCTCCTTAACTTGCCTTCCACCATGATCTGATCCTGGCTGTTCAGCAAAATATTAAAAAGGTTCCTTTCATGAATTTCCATATTAATCGGCCGATCCAATTTCGGCGGCAACCGCATCAATAATCCTTTTTCCGAATCGATGGTTGTTGTAATCAGGAAAAATATCAATAATAAAAAGGCAATATCGGCCATGCTCCCGGTGCTAAGCTGAGGGCGACTTCCTTTAGGGTTATGTTTCATTTGTTGTTGTTTTTGTTTAAGCTTCAATCACTAGTCCTCGTTTGCAACGAGGATTCTATGGTTCCGAGTTTTTAACTCAATTGCTCTATTATAAAAACCATGTTTCTCAAGAATGTACCCGGGCATTACAAATGCCAAACCATAACATCCGCATTAGCTATCCCCACTTCCTGCCCCCAAATGCGGACGATAAAGACATTTTTGTTTAATCACTAGTCCTCGTTTGCAACGAGGATTCTGTGGTTCCGAGTTTTTAACTCAATTGCTCTATTATAAAAAACCATGTTTCTTAAGAACGTATCCTTGCATTACAAATGCCAAACCATAACATCCGCATTAGCTATCCCCACTTCCTGTCCTCAAATGCGGACGATAAAGACAATTAATTAAGCCCTAATCGCTAGTCCTCGTTTGCAACGAGGATTCTATGGTTCCGAGTTTTTAACTCAATTGCTCTATTATAAAAAACCATGTTTCTCAAGAACGTATCCTCGCATTACAAATGCCAAACCATGACATCCGCATTAGCCATCCCCACTTCCTGCCCTCAAATGCGGACGATAGAGATAGGGAGAAGGTGGAGCACCAACCATGCTCCACCATTTTGACCTTTGGTAAAATATCCCCTGGGGGACCTATCCCAGCCGGAAGAAGATTGGTATTATCATTCGGACCTTAACGGGTCTGCCACGTTGTTCACCCGGAGACCATTTGGGATGCTTTTCCAAGACCCTGACTGCCTCTTTATCACAACCGGCGCCGATACCTTTAACCACTTTGATATCATTTAAACTACCATCTTTGTCTACAACAAATTGTACAAAGACTTTTCCTTCAACACCGAGACGACGGGCCTGGCTGGGGTACTTCAGATTTTTCTTTAAAAATTGCTGGAATGCTGCCATGCCTCCTACCGGGGCCGGTTGCTTTTCAATTATCCCTTCCCAAATAATATCCGCTTCTTCCTCCTCTTCGGGGTCGTCATAAATGACGACTTCTACGATTTCGTCTTCATCTATTTCCATATCAAGATTAATGTCCAATTCCTCAATTACCACATCGTCCTCTACCTCTATTATTTTTGGCTGCTGAATTTTAGGTTTTGGAGGCGGGTGTACGGTTGGTGGAATAATCAATAGTTCTTCCTCGCTATTGTCCAATGAGCCTAAAACCACGAGGTCACCATCCTCATAAAAGCGCCATTGAAAGGCACTAATGGCAAATAAAAGGGCCACAACCAATCCCAGGTTCAAATACATACTTCGGCCGCGATAGACATCAGCCTTTCGTTTTTTCTTAACTTCCATGATAATTTTTGTTTAAAGTTCTAAAAAGATTCAGGTGAACTTTAGTATGGCCATAACCTTGTTCGGATCTGTGCGATTGATTGGGATAAATCTTTTATTTACGCCATCAAAAGCTATATAATAAGGGTCTATTAATTATTTTCCAGTTCAAAATTAACCGGGACAATCATGCCACCTTCTTCCGGTATTCCGTTTACTAAGGCTGGCACCCAGGCAGGTCCCTCTTTGATAAGCCGGATGGCTTCTTCATCACAGCCGCTGCCAAGGCTGTGCAAAACCCTGAAGTCGCTGAGACTGCTGTCACGGTTGACTAAAAACTGCACTAATACTTTACCTGATATATTTCCTTTTCTTGCAGCTAAAGGATATTGCAAATGCTCCTTTAAATAGTTTTCGTATTGCTCCAGGCCACCTGCTGGTGACGCTTCCTCACCAATTACATTTACTACTTCATTTTTAAACGCTATTGGTTGGGCCTGTCCATTCTCAATATTCATTTCCTTTTTAAAGCCTGGCCCCTCAGCTACCTGCTTTTCCACGAAGCGACTCGAAGTGGCATAATAAATGAAGCCGGTAACAAAAATCAATAACACCACGGCTACCGCAGATTGTGTCATGGTTTTATAACGGCTGCTGCGTTGATGTTGGCGCATCAGTTGTTTATAGTCTTTGTATTGCCTGATGCGGCTGGCGCTAAACTCCTGTTTTCTCAATCTGATATCATGCCTTTTCATACCTCATCAAATTAGCGTCAAAAATTTTTTTTAACTTGTTCACAGCCCTGTATGTCCTCATCTTGGCACCACTTTCGGTAATTTCAAGGATATAGGCAATTTCTTTAAAGCTTTTTTCTTCAAAAAACCGTAGTTCCAATACCATCACATCCTCCGTAGGCAATTGTTTTAAATAGGCTACCAGCAAAGAAACCTGTTCCTCATTTGTACTCTCATCTGTCTCCACCATCAATTTTCCTATCAAAGACTCCTCCAGACTGAAAATCACATTTTTCTTGGTAGTGCGGTAGTATTTGTTAACCTGATTGGCAGCTATCTTATAAAGCCAGGCAGAAAAAGGTAGCCCTTTGAATTTATATTTTTTAATATTTTGCAGGGCTGCCAAAAAGGTCTGGGAAGTAATATCTGCCGCCACTCCTTCATCATCTGTCCTGCGGAAAACAAAGCTAAAGATGCCTTCGAAATACCGGTCATATAGCTTGTCAAATTTCTCAGGATTCTTCTGTGTCGCCTCTACCCAGGTTTGTTCCTGAAGTATTTGTTCGTCGCTGATATGGTAATTACTGTTCAAAGGCGATTACTTTAACTATTTAACCTTATAATGCTCCGGGCTTAAAAAAGTCACAGCTTTTTTTAAAGATTACTGTTATAATAACGAGATAATTTACGGTTTGGGGTCAAAATCCCATTTTAATGTTTCATAAAAAAGGAAGAATACTTCTAAAAATTACTTGCATTCCGCCTATAGTTTATGTTACATCCAATTCCCCGAAAGGTGTGATGAACCCTAAAATTGTTAACCGGGTTTTAAAATTATAGGAAGAATAAAATTAACTTTATCAAATTCAACTAGATTTGTTTAAGCAATCATTGCCTTAAAAATCAATCCATGAGTAATCACAAAAACATTATCAACTGCCCTAATTGCCACTTTGAATTTCCTGTGGAAGACGCTTTTTTTAACCAGGCCGAGGAGCGGATCAAAAAAGAATACGAAAAAAAATTAATAGACCAGGCAGCGGCATTCAATCAGCAAAAACAGGCACTGGCCAATGAGCGGGAGGCATTTGAAAAGAAAAAGCTGAGGGAAAATGAAATCTTCCAGGAGCGGCTGGTAAAAAAGCTACAGGAAGAAAAATTAAGGCTGAAAGAAGAAACTGCCAGCGAGTTTCAGCAGCAAATCAAAATGCTTCAGGAAGAAAATGAACAAAAAAAACAGGAAAATTCGGCACTAAAACAAAAGGAACTCGACTTGCTTAAAAAAGAGCGGCAGTTGAAAGAGGAACAGGCGGAATTGGAGCTCAGTGTACAAAGGGAGCTTAGCAAAAAAAGAGATGAGCTTACCGAGGAAATCCGGAAAAAAGAAACCGAAAAGAACGAATTGAAATTCAAGGAATACGAAAAGAAGCTGGAAGACCAGCGGAAACACCTCGAAGAAATGCAAAGAAAGGTAGAGCAAGGTTCCATGCAGATGCAGGGAGAGGTGCAGGAACTGGCCATTGAAGAATGGCTGATGAACAAATTTCCTCTTGATACTATTTCTGAAATAAAAAAGGGCGTTCGTGGAGCGGATTGCATGCAAACGGTAAACACCCGCGAAAAACAAAATTGTGGCACCATCTACTATGAGAGTAAGCGCACCAAAGATTTTCAAAAAACCTGGATTGAAAAGTTTAAAAATGACATTCGCGATAGAGGTGCCAATATCGGGGTATTGGTAACTGATACCATGCCCGAAGATATGGATCGCATGGGATTGAAAGAGGGTATCTGGATTTGTACTTTTGAAGAATTCAAAGGATTGTGCTTTGTATTAAGAGAATCAATTATCCAAATCAGCAATGCACTGGTAGTCCAGGAAAACAAGGGAGATAAAATGACCATGCTATATGACTTCCTGACCAGTAATGAATTCAGACTTCAGATTGAAGGTATTGTGGAAGGTTTCACTCAAATGAAGCAGGATCTGGAGAAAGAAAGAAGATCCATCCAGGGGCATTGGAAAAGAAGGGAAACTCAGATAGAGAAAGTCCTGTTAAATACCAATTATATGTACAGTACGATCAAGGGAATTGCGGGCAACGCGATTCAGTCGGTGGATGCCCTGGAGTTACCAGACACCGACCCGTTATCTTTGGAGGAAGGTGAAAACGAAGATGTTTAGATTATTCAGGATCCCGACAACTTTTGGCTGCCTATGAGTTTCCTGTTGAAATTTGTTATCGGAGTAGCACTGCTTTACCTTGCGCTATGCCTGCTTTTATACCTGCTGCAGGAAAACATCATCTTTCTTTCTCAGAAGCTGCCGGCCAATTATCAATTTGTCTTCCAAAACCACAAGGAAGTTTTTCTGGAAAACAATGAATTGGATAACGGACGGATCCATGCCTTGCACTTTTTTACGCCCCAACCGCAGCCCAGGGGCGTTATTTTATATTTTCATGGCAATGCTGGAAACCTGGCGGGCTGGGGGCAGCTGGGAAAAGAATTTAATGACCTGGGCTATGACCTGCTCATGCCGGATTACCGCGGCTACGGAAAGAGCACCGGCAAATTAAGTCAGTCTGCCCTGTTTAGCGATGCGCTGCTGTGTTATAACTATCTAAAACAGCATTATGACACGAAAGATATCATCATTTACGGACGCTCACTGGGTACCGGCATTGCTACCTACCTGGCATCGCAGGTACAGGCAAAACTTTTAATTCTCGAAACTCCCTTTTATAGTCTTAGCCACATTGCCAGGTCCTACTTTCCATTTCTTCCCATCCATCTCCTCAATCGCTATCCGCTGCCCTCACACAAACATCTGCAACAGGTGGCCTATCCCATTTACATCTTTCATGGTTTGCAGGATGAAATAGTATCTTATGCATCTGCCAAAAAGTTGTATGAATCCCTGGAGGGGAAAAAAGTAGAAATGATCAGTATCCCCCATGGCAATCACAACAACCTGGGACAATTCGATAAATATCAGGAGGGATTAAAAAGGATATTGGCTGATAAATAACCATCAATTATCGTTTACAAAACAAAAAAATAATGAATCCTACAAAGCTGGCATTACAATATATGGATACCGTTTTTTATGAAAAGGACCTGGATAAGCTGCGGCCTTTACTGGCGGACTCATTCGTCTTTGAGGGACCGTTTTATACTTTTAACACCGCAGAGGCATACATCAATTCCTTAAAAACCGACCCCCCTGCTGAATTTAAATACGAAATATTACGGTCATGGGAAGACGAGCATGGGGCCTGCCTGATTTACCGGTTTGCCAAGCCCGGCATCAGCACACTCATGTCGCAATGGTTTGAGGTAAAAGCGGGCAAAATCACCAAAACGCTGCTAATCTTTGATTCAGGTGTATTTAATAATTAGGTAATTCGCCCAGATCACCATTGATGGTCCATCGTTTCATATAGCCAGCCTGGTAGCTCCCAACTTCTGCCCGGAGATATCCAAAGGTATGTACAATGACTTTCTGTCAGCATTTCAAAATTGGCACAGTTTCGGTTAAGACGGGGTAGAAGAAAAACTTTGTGAAAAAAATTGTAGTTTAGATTAGAAATCAAAAAAAATGGAATTGACGGCAAAAAACACCTTAAAAAATATTATTATCGTCGGGGACCGCGTGTTGATAAAGCCTAAAAAGTTAAGTGAAAAAACTTCCAGTGGTCTTTACCTTCCGGCAGGCGTGCAGGAAAAAGAAAAAGTACAATCCGGATATGTGATGAAAACCGGCCCGGGATACCCGATTCCTATCCCAAACGATGAAGACGAGTTGTGGAAAGAACAGGGTGAAAAGGTGAAGTATCTTCCATTGCAAGCAAAAGAGGGAGATCTAGCTATTTTTTTGCAAAAAGGCGCTTACGAATTACAATACAAAGGCGAGAAATTTTTTATTGTTCCTCAATCTTCCATATTAATGTTAGAGCGGGAAGATGATTTATTTGATTGGCAGGAGCAGCTTTCAAAGATCAGGTCTGCAAAGTAATGGCAAATTCCTTCGCAAAATAGGACAAAATAATTTTTGCCCCCGCTCTTTTAATACTTAACAAAACTTCCAACATGGTATTTTCCCCATCTATCCAGCCTTTTTGGGCGGCGGCCTTAATCATGGCATATTCGCCACTCACATTATAAGCAGCAATAGGCAAATCATAGTGATCATTTAACAGCTTGATGATATCCAGGTATGACAATGCCGGTTTTACCATCAAAAAATCTGCTCCTTCCTCGACATCCAGTTCTGCCTCCACCAAAGCCTCCTGCTGATTGGCAGGATCCATTTGGTAAGTCTTCTTATCTCCGGCTTTTGGCGCTGAATCCAGGGCATCGCGAAACGGTCCGTAAAAGGCGCTGGCATATTTGGCGGTATATGACATAATGGATACCCCGGGAAATCCATTGCTATCCAAAATGTTTCTCAAATATCCAACCCTGCCATCCATCATGTCGGAAGGACCAATAATATCCGTACCTGCCTGTGCCTGTGCCAAAGCCATTTTTCCCAATACCTCCAGTGTCTCGTCATTTAGGATTTCTCCATCGCGCACGATACCGTCATGCCCATCGGAGCTATAAGGATCCATAGCCACGTCTGTCAACAGGCATATCTCGGGAAACTCCTTTTTTATCGCAGCTATCGCCTGTAAATACAGACCATCGGGATTGTGGCTTTCCGAAGCAAGTTTATCTTTCTTTCCATCTTCAATGGCAGGAAATGGTGCGAAGGTATTGATCCCCAGCTTTAGACAGGCCTCGATTTCAGAAAGTAGCTTATCCTGGCTGTAACGAAAAATCCCCGGCATTGAACTTACCTCAATTTGCTTGTTACTCCCTTCAATTAAAAACAAAGGAAATATCAGATCACTTACAGACAAGCTGGTTTCTGCTACCATTGATCTGATTACAGCTGACTTTCTATTTCTTCTGGGCCTTCTAAGCATGATTTAACGGGTAGTTTTTTCAAAAATAATGATAATTGTCAGAATTGATAGTTGTTGCCTGCGTTTTAAAATCTATAAGGCATAAAAAAATGGCCCAAGCTTCAGCAGAGACCATTTTAACCAAAAAACCAACTAACTAAACTAAAACACCATTACGGTACCTTAAATATCTTTTGTTGTATTCAGGGCCGATATCAAAAATCCGATGACAGCACCGTGAGGGTTTTCAATAGTAAGTTTATCATTAGTTGTCGCACAATAGACACTGACATTTTCCAATGAAAGTGATGTCAGAACTTCAAACCTCGCCTGTCCTTTTTTATCCAGCACACCGGTCATTATATGTTCGTTATTAGCGCTCAACAGATCTATTGCAACTCCTGCATAGTCTGAAAGATTTTGATGGTAAGGAGGGTTTATTTGTACTTTCAATGATAAAGGTTGTAGTAGTGGCTGATCAATGTTGCCAGCTACCTTTATTTCGGGATTATTAGTAGTATAATGTGTTAGGTGACTTCCGGTAATATCCTGGGCGGTTAAGGTAAGGGAAATGAGGTAAGCTATAGAGAGCAATATCATATATTTAAATTTGTTGCTGTCCAGCACCGCATTGATTAAGTCTTGAATGTTATTAATTGGTTTACTGTTTTTCATTTCTAAGTTAATCAGTATGCCAATCTCTTTTCAAAACCTTCGCCAAACTCAAAAAAGGCCTTTATTGCCCGGGAACGGCGTTTTTAGTGAAAGATATTTCCCATTTTGGGAAATCGTTCTTATAATGGAATGAGGTTTTACTTTTGGAGGATATATTACAATTGTATGACCGTGTCCGGGGGGGGCCGGGTTAGTTGTCGCTATCGGCAATCAACTCAGTGATGGTTTTCTCAGCTTTGTCCTTGTTCTTTTTCTTCTTTTCTTTCTTCTCCGCCTGATTTTCGAATAGGTAGTCGTTAATCTTTTTCCTTAGCTCCTGAGAAGAAAGGTTTTTAAATAACTCCCTTTCTATGACCACCGACATCTCACCGGTTTCTTCAGAAACAATGATAACCATCGCACCGGTCACCTCCGACATACCAATCGCCGCCCGATGTCTTAATCCCAAATTAGCGGGGAGGTCATCCCGTTCTGTTACCGGCAATATACATCTTGCGGCCTTAATAACGCCCTGGTGAATAATCACGGCGCCATCGTGCAAGGGGCTAAATTTGTTAAAAATGGCTAATAGTAATCTTTTAGATACCTTGGCATTAATAGCATCTCCGGACTCAACATAAAACTTCAACTCCGAGTCTTTAGACAATACGATAAGCGCCCCGGTATTTGATCCACCCATAGCTTTAACGGCTTCAACAATTGGATTTACCTGAAAACCCTTCTTGCTGGTGCCGTTTCTTATACCTAAAAATCCTTTAAACAGATATTCCCTGTTCAAATCGGTGGTTTTTCCAATCAGCAACAAAAACTTACGGATTTCCTGTTGGAACAGAATGATCGCTGCAATCACTCCAACCTCCATGAACTGATTCAAAATGGTAGTTACCAGTTCCATTCCGGCAGCCCCTACTACAAGGTAGATCAGATATAAAGACAGGAAGCCGAGAAAGATAGTTAGGGCCACACTTCCACGCATCAACTTGTACACCTGATACATCAGGATACTTACCAGGGATATGTCAATAATATCTACCCAGCTAACATCTAGAAACCCTATGTCAAATAATAATATCACTTAAAAACTTCCTGAAATAATAAAATCGCTTCCTTTGCTTCCTTAACATCATGGGCCCTGAGAATCGTTGCACCCTGCATAAGGGCAATGCTATGTAAAACACTGGTACCATTCAAGGCTTCTTCCGCTGAACATCCCAGTTTTTTATAAATCATTGATTTTCTGGATATCCCAACCAAAATAGGCAGGTTTAATATGTTAAAATAATTTAATTTTTTGAGTAATTCATAATTTTGGTCAAGAGTTTTTGCAAACCCGAATCCAGGGTCTAAAATTACGTCATTTACGCCCAGGTTTTTAAGCAGCTCCAGGCGCTCCTGGAAATAGTTGACAATGTCTGCCACTAAATCTTCGTATTGGGTCAATTGATGCATATTATGCGGCTCGCCGCGCATATGCATCAAAATATAGGGCACTCCCATCTCGGCCACTGTGGCAAACATGTTTGTGTCCCCCGCTCCCCCGGAAATATCATTTATTATGTTGGCACCCTCGTTAACAACTGCCTTCGCTACTTCGGCCCTGAATGTATCGACAGATAAAATAGTGTCCGGAAAATTCTTTGCTATGGCCTGAATAGCCGGTATAACGCGCTTTAACTCATCGCCAACGGATACATCGCCTGCTCCCGGCCGGGAAGAATATCCCCCGATGTCGATGATATCCACCCCTTCCCTAATCATGGTCTCAACCCGGGACAACACCTGAATTTCAGTAACCTGCCGACTGCCATTATAGAATGAATCGGGTGTTGTATTAATAATGCCCATCACCAGTGGTCGATCCAGCCTGCGAATGTCTCCGTTGAGATTCCAGGTCTTTTTCTTGTAAAAAACCGTATTGTTCATTGTTTAGTCCGGTAGCAATTGCCCATCATTTATAATAACGCAAATACCGGGACATTTGTCACAATTAATTTATAAATTATTGGTGTTGTTTAAATTCAAAAATTTAAATTCGCATTGCGCGAAGTGAAATTAATGATTTGAATAAATAATTTTAAAAAATTGATAAATAAAACTATCGACGAATATAAACATGTAATAGCAGCCTGCAAGGACATTTTCGCCAAAAAGACCAAGGACTACGGTACAGCCTGGCGGATTTTAAGGGTATCTTCTATTACGGATCAGATATTCATAAAAGCCCAACGGATCAGGTCTATTCAGGAGAAAGGCGCTCAGAAGGTTCCCGAAGATGTCACTGACGAGTTTTTAGGTATTATCAACTATTGCGTCATTGCTATTATCCAACTCGGTTTAAGGGATGATCAAAGAATGGAGATCACCTATGAAGAATTGGAGCCTTTTTATGACAACGCCATCAATGAAAACCTTGAATTACTTCAAAACAAAAATCATGATTATGGTGAGGCATGGAGAGAAATGCGTGTGAGCTCTATCACAGATATTATATTAATGAAATTGCTGAGGGTAAAACAAATTGAAGACAACGAGGGTATAACTCTCATATCCGAAGGTGTAAAGGCTAACTATCAGGATATCATCAATTACGCAGTTTTTGCCCTGATCAAATTAGGCATGACCGATACCGAGCCGTAAAATAAATAGCTGACCGGCCGTTTGAAACAAAGTATACACGACAGGATGTGTTAATAATTTTTGAATTTGAAATGCCAAAAAAATGAAGATTATCATTCATGCAGCACGCTGGATAGTGGGATTACTTTTCATCGTTTCCGGAATTATTAAGGTAAACGACCCTATCGGTACCGCTATTAAGATGCAGGAGTATTTTGAAGTTTTTGCTACGGATATTGCCGGATTTTTTCACGTTTTAGTCCCTTATGCCTTAATTTTTGCTGTGTTTCTTAGCGTCCTTGAAGTAGTGCTGGGCATTGCGGTATTAATAAATTACCGTATGCGACTAACTACACGTGTATTGCTGGTAATTATTGTATTTTTTACGTTCCTGACTTTTTACTCTGCTAAATTTAATAAAGTGACCGATTGTGGCTGTTTTGGAGATGCCATTAAACTCACACCGTGGGAATCCTTTTCCAAAGATCTGGTATTAATTGTATTGATTGGAATTTTGTTTATTTATTGGCAAAAATTTAAAGCTTTATTACCTGACAGGACGGGAACCATCGTGGTGGTGGCCACCTTTGCGTTAAATACCTTCCTGGCCATCTATGCCATTAATCACTTGCCATTCGTTGATTTCAGAGCCTATAAGATAGGCGCGGATTTGGCAAAATCAATGGAGCCGTCGGAAAAGCTACGCTATCAGTACATCATGACCAAGGATGGGCAAGAGCATAAATTTGATCAGTATCCAACGACGGGTGGCTACGAATATAAAGACATGATTTTACTCAATCCGGAAGCAGCGCCAAAAATTACGGATTACAACATTTGGAATGATGAGGGGGATTTTACGCAAGCAAGTTTCGAAGGTATCAAGCTGATCATTATTTCCTATGACGTTCGGAAATCTGATGTCAAAAGCTTTCAGGACATTAATCAATTAATCGCCGGGTTGAAAAACGGCGTGGTTGAGCCTGTGGCCTTTACCGCCTCTGACGGCCAAACTTTCGAAACTTTCCGGCATGAAGTGCAACTGGCCATCCCCTATTACTTTGCCGACGCTACCGTCCTGAAAACCATCATCAGGTCAAACCCCGGCATTATACTGTTGGATAATGGCATAGTGAGAGGGAAATGGCATTACAATGATGTGCCCGACGCAGCTGATATACTAAGATTAACCCGGTAACTTATGAAGATTTTTTTGATTGGCATGCCTGGCTCCGGCAAATCTTCGCTGGGCAAACAGCTGGCGGAATCCCTGGAACTACCCTTTATCGACCTGGATGATGTAATTATCGAAAATGAAGCGTTGAACATTCCGGAGATCTTTTCCAAATTTGGAGAGGATTATTTCAGAATAAAGGAAAGAAAAGCGCTGCAAGGTGTCAACCAGGTGTACCAGGAGTTTGTTATGGCGACAGGAGGGGGAGCTCCCTGCTTTTTTGATAACATGGCCTACATCAATGAAAACGGAATCAGCATATTCATCGATGTCGATCCCCACATTATTGCTAACAGGATGACAGCGAGTGGGATTGATGAAAGACCGCTTTTTAGTAATATTAAACACCATGAATTAGCCGGGGAACTTGACAATAAGCTAAAAGTAAGGAGGGCCTATTACGAGCAGGCCCAACATACCTTACAGGGGAACAATATTGAAGTAGACGACCTATTGAACCTGATTAAAAATGGTGATGTCTAGAGCGTCACATGTTTGAAGCTTCGGATTATAATCCAATACCTATCCTTATCATTCTCAAATCAGCTCAAATGCGCTAAAATAGTCGATTTTGAAATTGACAACGAATCGATTATTTCAATTTATCCCATACTTTTTCTTTCATATCTTTCAAGCGCATTTTTACAGGTGCGAGGGCCGGGAGATTGCTTTCCGGTTTATGGAGGTAAAAATAAGTTGTAGCAGACACATCATCGCTACGGTAGTAATTTGTAGCTAGCCCATCAAGAAAATCGTCGCTGAGGACATCGGGAGGATTGTCCATATCAAGCAACCGGATATGCTCCATTGGTTTGCCCTGTCCATTAGTAGCTGACTGTCCATGGGTTTGTAACTGCCAAACCGGAATAACTTCAACGCCACTGTTGATCATTTTCCTTAACAGTTCCCTATTGGCACTTCCCATTTGTTGTATGGTGACCTTACAATCTTGCTGGAAATACACCGCATCGGCAGTGTGATACCGATAAAATGAATAAAGATCAAGTTCCTCATCCGATACCAATGAACCGAATCGTTGTCCATAAAACACTCCTTGCCCCCAACCCGTTCCTATGTAATCTTCGGTTCCGGTTCCCATGAGTGACGGGTTGTCGGTATCCCCGTCAAGATAAACTTTAACTTCACCCTCACCAAACCAGGTACCCAGGTATTTTTTGTCACCAATTACACCTATATGGGTCCCTAAAAATCGGCCTGTCCCTTCTACTTTAGGAAGTAATGTAAAATCCTGACCAAGCTTAGTTTTCAGATCACGCCTCCAATGTGCATGAAAATACATAGCATCTCCCGGTATACTTTCCATTTGTTGTACATTGATATCATACCAGAATAACACCTGGGAAGACGACTCATTTACAATTTCGATCTTTGCACCATTTCTATAGGGCATAGGAATGGTAAAGTTAAAAGAGCGGCCTTCGGGGTTAGAGAACAGTTCGCTGTCAAAAGGTTTCATCACACCCAGCGCATTACCAAAAAAGTCCCCAATGGGGGCAGAAACTGCGGGTTTCCCGGCCCCATCCCAATACATGTTGATGACAACCGCCCTGCGCTGTTCCGGATTCTTTGCAATGGTACCACTCATCCACATACGCTGAATAATACCAGCTCCTTTAATATCCAATATATTTTTGGTCTCTCCGGGTTGAACAATGTAAAAGGCATTTCCCTTCGCTCCTTTATTGGTTAATCCGGCCTTTCCTTTTTCACCATCAGGGTTTTCGGGGCTTATCCATCTTGTGACGGTGTTTTTTGATGGCGTAGTGTAAAGTTCCTGGGCTGTTGCCCGACACAACAATACGGCTTGAATGCTACTAAAAATTAATACTATCAATAAAAGGTTTTTCGTTCTATTTCTCATTTTATCTTTTTTTATTCGGTTAGTGTGTTAAACTTTTAACTTCCAACCTTTGGTAATTTGCTATTTTCGTGTTGGATCATTCCTGACTTATTCAAGCGGGATCCCTTTTTTTCCATTCTAAATAACATGGCAGGTTCATTGTTTCGTGCTACTATAAGCGCCATGCCACCATTGGACAATGTGATTAGATCCATATCCCTTACCTGTCCTTCGATCATTAATCCGCTTTGAACATGACTTAAAGGTTTGAACTCATTGCCACCTTTATTCATTAGCAGAAGACCATAGTTTGCATCCTGTATACCCATGCCAGGTGTAAAACCATAAAAATTTCCCCCGACAACTATATCTTTGAGCCCATCTTCATCAACATCCAGGGAGACCATATTCATTATTGGTGAGAAATTTGCCTCGGCAGGCAGAGGAACGGGTTTGAATTTACCATTTCCTTCATTTTCAAAATACATAGACCGGAACTCAACAGCTTCCCTGATGATAGTCTCTTTCAATTGTTCCGGCGTAAATAGTTTGTTTATTGTTGTTCCAGCATAAGCACGATAACTGGTGAATTTCTTTTTTAGAAATGTAAGTTGTTTGGTGAGTACATCCCTGGTCGCAAAGGGATACTCTTTTCCCTGCACGTAGCAAGTCATGACCGGATCAATGCTGCCATTGTTGTCAAAGTCCTTTATGTATAGGCGTACAGGTTCATTAACAGAGGCCTTCAATTTCGTATTTCGCCCAACATTGCCAGCTACCAGATCCATATCTCCATCTGCATCAAAATCGTCAGCTATCACACAATTCCACCAACCATTTATATTTTCAGGTAAAAAATCTGATGATAATGATAAAATACCATTACTATTAAGGTAAATCGCAATAGGCATCCATTCTCCTACCACCACCAAATCCTGCCATCCATTATTATCCACGTCCACCCAAACAGCATCCGTGACCATACCGGCCTCAGAAAGCTCACGGGGGACATCGGCCATTGCGAAACTTCCCTGCCCGTTATTTTGCAACAAATAACTTTTTGGTGATATGCCGTAATTGCCAGCTATTACCCTTCCCGCAACAAAAAGATCTATATCGCCATCCTTGTCATAGTCTTCTGGTTTAACGCAGGACGTGTTAGTATGTAACTTTGGGATGGCATGTCGGGCTTTGGCAAAATCTCCTTTTCCATTATTAATGTATAAGCGATCCAATAAAGGCGCTTCCCCCTCTCTATAATCATTACCTGCAGAAACCACAAACAAGTCAAGGTCATTGTCATTGTCAGCATCAAAGAAAGCCGCATCAACTCCTTCGTAGAGGCTATCTTGCGCAAACAACGCTTTGTTTACAGAAACAAAACTCCCATCGCTTCGCTGCACAAACATGCCTGCTGATCGCTGTTGAGCATTGGTAAAAAAAACATCGTCCAGACCATCATTATTAATATCTCCAATAGCCATACCCGGCCCTTCGGTGGAAATATGCCTCGGTATCAAATACTCCCGGTGTACATCGTGAAAAACGTTTTCCTCGTGTTTATAGTCCAATATAGTTTCCTCTACCTCCTTAAATGGTCTGACCTTTTCTGTCTTATCCAATATGACCTTATAGTAATTTCCTGAGGCATCACGCTGTCTGACTTCCAGCATCTGATTTACCGAGACATTTTCAAGCAATTGATATGAACCTCCCGGCCATACGATCCAGACAGAATCTAATTTTGCCAGCTCGCCAAGCCCAAAATGGACAGTGTGGCTCATGGAAGACATAAAACCCCTGACTGGCATTTGTTCCTGATAGTAAGTTTTGCCCTGGTGTTTGATAATAGCTTTTGCCCCTACTCCCGTAGTATTCAAATTATTACCTTCAAAACTAATTTGCAGATAAGATCCTCTGTCCGAAGGTCGTTGGTTGGCAGTATTTTCAAAAAGTAAAGCATATTCGTTGATGTTATTCAATACAAGGTCCAAATCCCCATCATTATCTAAATCGGCATATGCAGCACCATTGGAATGAGAGGGAACATCTAACCCCCACCTTTTCGTTTCATTTAAAAAAGCTAATTCTCCGGAGTTTTTAAAGGCAATATTGGAAATCGGGTTTTGAGGCATCGCCTCTATGAGTTTACGGCTAATGGCTTCTGTTTTTGAGCCCATTACCAGTTGAATGGCTTTTTGTGAAGTATAATTGAGATAGTCCAGATCATTGGGCCTGCGGAATATACCATTTGAGATGTACAAATCTTTCAAACCGTCATTGTCGAGATCGGCCAGCAAAGGTGCCCAGCTCCAGTCGCTGGCCTCAATACTTGCAAACGAGGCGATTTCAGAAAACTTTCCACCCATATTCAATTGCAAACAATTTCTGGATAGCTGCGGATGATAGCCGTTTTTTAGAATAATATCGCGAAGATCGTAATGGTCTTCGGCCATGGATTTTTGCAATATTTCCGGCTGATGCGGCAGCATATCCACCGTGACTATATCTACAAGTCCATCATTGTTATAATCAGCTATATCATTGCCCATAGAATATTTACTGGTATGACCTATCCAATTGGACAATTCTTCGGAAAATGTTCCGTCACGTTGATTCATCAACAGGTAGTCATTTTCATGAAAGTCATTGGAAACATAAATATCCGTCCATCCGTCCCGATCGATGTCAGCACAACCAATTCCCAGACCGAAACCTATGGCTGTACTCAATATGCCTGAGGCGGAGGTAACTTCCACAAAGCGTTCCTGCCCATTGCTGAGCTCGTTTCTAAAGAGTTTATCACCCATAACCTCATCGGCGCGTGTCAGCATTACTTTCCTGGGCGCATATGAATTCACCGAATGAAAGGCATGATTAAGCAAGTACATATCAAGGTCACCATCATTATCATAATCAAAAAATGCAGCTTGGGTGGAAAAGGAAGATATATCCAGGCCATATTTCTTAGCAGATTCGGTAAATGTAATTTGACCGGTTGAAGGTGACGGGCCATTATTTATAAACAGCTCATTTGCGCTTTTTCTTCCCTCAAGCCCGCTCAAGCCACAGATATAAATGTCTAACCACCCATCTGCATTTACATCGACAATACTTACTCCCGTGGACCAGTCTGCTTTTCCCATCACCCCGGCCGCGTCTGATATGTCCTTAAATCGAAGCCCTCCCTGGTTAATATACAATTTGTTAGCTTCGAGATTAGCTGTAAAATAAATGTCCTGAAGTCCATCGTTGTTGAAATCACCAATGCCCACGCCGCCACCATTGTAATAATACAGGTAATTTAAAATATTGAAATCCGCACGCTCATCAAGGTTGTTTTGAAAGAATAATCCTGTTTCCGAAGGTTTTTTTTGGATGAAAAGACGTCCTTCATTTGTACTATCACAACCGTATATCAGCAATAACAACAGACTGGCCAACAGAGATAGGTAAGTTCTTTTTTTCATAAAAAATTGATTTTTGAGGGGATCATTTCTCCAAACTTTTAGCCTGAAAAGCCCATACCAAAGCGGGATTTTCAGACTAAAAGATTAAATAAAAACTTTCGGATAAAGAAAAGTTGACCGCTACATATCGACTTTTCTCATTATTTTAGTTATTTACCAGTTGCTAATAATCCGGGTTTTGAACCAGTGTAGGATTACCATTATCATCCCTCGTTATATCGATCTGACTGGCCGGAATTGGCATGTAGTTGGATGTAAAGGTTCCAAATGCATCCAATAGTGGCCGACCCTCTGTTCTGAAATATTCCAGCATCGTTGCTTCAGCTATCCCCCAGCGTACCAGATCATACCACCGATGTCCTTCAAGGGCCAATTCCAACCTCCTCTCAAAACGTACTGCTTTCTGGGCAAATGCCTGATCCGGAAAGTTAGCATATGGTTCTATCAGGTAGTTTGCCGCAGGTGTTCCATCCTGGAACCGGATTATCCCGCTGTTCTTAGCCCGGTTACGCACCATATTCACCAAATCAAGGGCAGTAGTGAGGTCATTTTCCTCCACGGCCACCTCGGCCCTTAATAGAAGAATATCTGCATACCGGTGTATGCTATAGTTCACATTAGAAACCCCCAGGAAAGATCCTCCATCCACTTCCGTCTTATCCGGTAGAAACTTTTTAGCTCTGTAAGGACCATAGGTAACCTGATCTACTACAAAGTCCTGCCCAGGGAATAAATTAGCATCTCCGGCCAGCAAATTAATTTCAAAATCGAGGAATGGAATCCCTCTTCTGGCTACTGTATAGTCCAGCCTGGGATCCAGGTTGTCTGCTGCTGGGGTAAATGGTTCCGAAGTAGCGATACCCTGATCATTTGCCAGGTCCACATCATTAAATGTATCCAGTAATGGCAGCCCATTAACATCTGTCTTATGGGCATTGACCAGATTTTGCGATGGCTGCAGGAAGCCACAGCACCCGTGCAACTGCGCGATACCGTTTACCAACCTTCCATTTAATTCCTGGCGATTGAGTGCCTGAATTTGAAATATGAATTCCGTATCGGTGATAGCCTGTTCATTGGTAGTTACAAAGTTGTCGTTATAATTATCAAATAAGCGGTATCTGCCGCTACTAATGATGGCATCGAGCAAAGGTTTGGCTGCAGCAAAATTACCTTCATCCAAATACAGCTTCGCCAACGAAGCCTGGGCGGCGGAGATGTGTGCTCTCCCTACCTGGGTTGGATCCAGCGGAAGCTTTGTTATAGCCGCCTGGTAATCCGCTTCAATATCGGAAAAAATGTCACGGTCATTCGAAACACGGAAATCAGTCACATTTTCATCAATAAATGGAATTCTGTCAAAATACCTTCTTCCGTAGTGAAAATAATGAGCTCTTAAAAAACGGGCTTCACCCTCTATCCGGTTCCTATCTGCATCACTTAAACCTTCCGTATCGGCTAGCACCTGAAGTACGGTATTGGCTCGTGAAACTCCCTCATAGATAGAGCCCCACAGCGCATCCATGTACGGACTGGCAGGAGACATCTCTCCCTGCTCAATAAGATTCATATCAGGCTGATCGCCAATGGAAGAGCCTTTTAAAGCATTGTCTGAAGCAACCTCTCCATACAACCAGTTAGTATGATCATTCTGCCATCCCAAACCGGTCACACCACCGGTCAGCCCATCTAAGCCACCGTATGCCGCCAGCAGTAATGCATCAAGTCCTTCCAGGTTGTTAAGAACATTAGGGTTCAGGGATCCGGTCGGATTAATTTCGACATAGTCATCTGAACAACTCAGCGTATATATAGATACCACAAAGATCAGGGTAATCGTTTTGAATAAATTTTTTCGTTTTCTCATTTCTTCTGGAATTTAATATAGAATTAAAGCGTGATGTTAAGACCCAACAAAAAGGTGCGAGGAACTATGTATACGCCACCTCTATCTACCCCTAATTCCAACCCTCCATTCTCACCAATTTCAGGATCAATGCCGGAATAGTCCGTTACGGTAAATACATTCTGTCCCTGGAGATATATTCTCACTCTTTCCAAATTGGCAACCTTGGGAAAAGTGTATCCTAATTGTAGGGTTTGCAGCTTAAAATATGAGCCATCTTCCACATAATAACTGGATGCTTGTAAATTATCATTTGCGGTATTCAGATTAAATTCAGCCAATTCATTGGTAGGATTATCGGGTCTCCAGGCATTCAATACCCTGGTGCTGCGATTGAAGCCCTCTCTGAACTGGAAGTCAGTGATAATTTTATTCCACTGCCAGATTTCATTGCCCTGGGATCCCCGGAAGAAGGCCGTAAAATCAAAATTTTTATACCCGGCTGTTAAATTCAGACTATAAGTAAAATCGGGATGCGGGCTACCAATGAAATCCTGATCATTAAAGTCGATCACCCCATCATCATTCAGGTCACGGAAATCAAAATTACCGGCATCGGGCCCCTCCTGTATCACCCCATCAACAATGCGCCCATAAAAGGCTCCTATTTCCTTGCCAACAGCCGTACGGGCCGGCGCAATGTTCGGATTTCCTCCCGGACCTTGAAGAAAAGATTCAGCATTTCCATCGATATCAAGTACTTCATTCTTATAAGTAGTTACAATTCCGGTAACCCCTATATTAAACGCTCCTACCTGGCCATTGTAAGATAAGCTCACATCTACTCCTGTATTCTGTATTTCTCCCAGGTTCACAAATGGTGGTGCTGCAACCCCTGCTGCAATAGGAATAGGTGGTTGTATAAGAAGATCCTTGGTCCTCTTATCATACCATTCTACGGAGCCGGATATTTTATCATCGAGCACTGAAAAATCCAGGCCAATATTGAGTGTTTCAGAACTTTCCCAAACCAAATCCGGATTTCCCCTGCTCAGTAAAGCTATTCCGTTTGCCGGATCGTTACCGTTGGTTGCATTTATATCATAGCCGGTAGAAACAAAATTGGGCGCCTGGGAAAAATTGGAAACAAACCCGAAGTTTGTTAAGCTGTTCTGGTTGCCAACAGCGCCCCAACCAGCCCTGATTTTAAGAAGATTAATAAAACCATTTCCTTTTAAAAAGATTTCATCAGATACCACCCATCCAATACCTACCGCCGGAAATACATCGAATCGATTGTTAGGCCCCAGAGCAGATGATCCGTCCCGGCGCATGGTAGCATTAACTAAATATTTATTCTTATATGAATAATCAATCTTGCCGAATATAGAAGCCAGGTTTCTTTGAGTACCTCCCCCCGTCAGATTATTAGTCATGGCCGAGGTCGATACGGAAACAAAGTCCAAATCTTCGGTAAAGAAATCAGTACCATTGAAACTAATACTCCTGTTTACCAACTCGATGGCTTCTGTTCCTGCAAAGACAGATACAGTATGATCACCAATATCTTTTGAATAGTTCAAAGTGTTGGTCCAGGTAAGACTTGTCCCAAATCCGGAGAATTCATTTAAAGAATTTCCCGGATTTCCGCCTTCAACATTCTCGGGGTTGAACCTTGTATTATTATTTTGAATGTAGTCAATAGCAATACTTGATTTGATAGTCAAATCAGGTATAATATCCGCCTCCAAATAAGCATTTCCAAATACCCGTAACCTCCTGTTTATGGCATTGCTTAGTCTTATTTGAGCAGCTTCGGGATTAATGAAATTAGTTCCTAACCCTAAAATTCCGTTGAGCGTTCCACCAAAATTTCCGCCTTCATCCCTTCTGGGAATAAGAGGATGATAAGCCTCTCTGGCGATTCCGGTTATCCCATTGTTACCATTTTGCTCGGAATAGGCTATGGTAATATTCTCTCCCACTCTTACCCGATCATCCAAAATGAAAAATTCGGCATTTAATCTTGCGCTATATCGCTGAAAATCCGTTTCTATCCGGGTTCCTTCTCTATCCAAATAACCAAATGATACGCCATATCTGCTATTAGATCCTCCTCCAATGATGCTTAAGCTATGACTCTGACTAAAGCCGGCTTGAGTCAATGCATCGTACCAGTCGGTATCTGCTGACCTCATTATACGGTTAGTAACAGGATCATAAGGTAAAGAAGGATCTCCATTCAAAAATTCGGGAATGACGGGATTCTGGCTGTTACCATAGGATGGGTGACTGGGTACAAAAGTAGCTTCCCCATTGGTTCCTCTGACAGCTGCTCTTTGTCCTTGAAACTCCATTTCACCCCATTGTTGCGCATTAAGCACATCAACGCGTCCAGGATCTATGTCAATAGCAAGAAAATTATTGTAGGAAACCTTGGCTTTTTGTCCTTTTTCTCCTCTTTTCGTAGTAATCAGTACCACGCCATTAGCCGCACGAGCTCCATAAATAGAGGCTGCAGAGCCATCCTTTAAGACAGAAATAGACTCGATATCATCGGGATTTATCTCGTTTAATCCCGCTCCGGATGGAGCTCCATCAATAATGTACAAAGGATCTCTTGCCCCAAAATTGTTCAATCCCCGAACTCTAACCTGTGAGCCTCCTCCGGGGGCACCCGATGAGATGATATCTACGCCGGAAATCTTACCCTGCAATTGTTGTTCGACGCTGGTGGCAGGATTCTTGGCAAGTTCATCATTATCTACTGTTACCACCGCCCCGGTAATACTCCTTTTGGATTGGGAAGTATATCCCGTTACCACAATCTCTTCCAATTGGGCCAAATCCCACTTCATCTGAACATCTATTACACTCTGTGATCCTACCACAATTTCCTGCGGCGCATAGCCTATATAAGAAAATTGAAGAATAGTATTATCATCCGGAACACTTATTTTGTAGTTACCTTGTACATCTGTTACCGTTCCTCTTCCGGTATCTTTTATTATGATACTTACCCCTGGCAGTACATTACCGGTATCGTCAGTTACCTTTCCGGTTATTGTTTTTTCTTCGGATACTATTTGCTCCGAAACTTCAACCTTCGATCTTGTCTCCCTCCTGTTTACATAGATGATTTGATTCACCCGCTTAAATCCCAGGTTTGTATTACGTGAGATATTGCGAAGCAAATTCGCCAAAGAGATATTCATTTCTTTGATGTGCAATCTCTTATTCGGATCGATGATCAACTTATGGTATGCAAATTCAAAATCCGTTAACTTTTCGATTTTTTGAAATGCTTTTTTAATACTCTCATTTTCAAATGCCACAGAAATTTGAATGTCTTCAATGCTTGTTTTTTGCGCTTTCCCTGGATTTGCAAGCACCAAAGAATAGAGAATGCATTGAATAAATACGCCAAAAACTGCGAATTTGGACATAATTAAAACTTTTTTTAGTAATTTTAATCTCATAACTTTAATTGTTTTTGGTAAAGAAATTTATCGAGAACATTAACCTCATGACTGCTGAGATGTCATTCCCCAATGCTATGCTTGGCAGCATGAGGTTATCTATTCAACCTGAAACAACCAGGTGTCTATCCGGTATCATTGTGAATCATAGTACATCAATTTATATTTATAGTTTTACCTTCCATTTCGAATTGAAAGCCGTAAGAAAAGCTTAACCCTTTGAGTATAGTTTCGAGTGATTTGTCCTTGTGACTAACCGTAAAGCCTTTTTTTCGATTCAGCTTGCGATTAATTTTAAAGGAAACACCATACCACTCTTCCAGGGTGTCCAGAATTTCATAAATATTAGCATCTTTGAAGTAAATAATGCCATCCTTCCAGGCCACAGCTTCCATATAGTCAAAATTGCTTTTAACGGTCTGGTTATTTTCTTTAGAATAAATAGCCATTTCATCAGGCTCCAATAATATAGTTTCAGAATTTTGGTTTAAGGATTCAACTGCTACTCTTCCGCTAACTACAGCAACTGTGATGTCCTTTTCGTCCGGAAACGCCCTGATGTTAAAAGTTGTGCCAAGTACGGTGGTTGAAATACCTCCAGATTTAATATTAAAAGGTCTTTCCGGATCCTTAGTCACTTCGAAAAATGCTTCGCCGATTAATGTTATTTTTCTTTGCTCGTCGGAAAATTTATCCGGAAAAATCAGTTTACTACTGCTATTAAGCTTTACGAGGCTTCCATCAGGTAATTTTACATTCAGTTTTTCACCAGGTTTGGTAATGCGCTCAATATATGTCGCACTATCATCTGTTTCTGTGAAATTGATAAACTTATTAAAATAACCTGAAAAGATTACGGCAGCACCGGCAATTATAAACAGGGCTATGGCCGCTGCTATTTTTGGAGAAAAAATTGAAATCCTATTCGATCCAGAACGAGCTGGATGACCGGACTCTATAAATCGCTCATGATGTTTCTCATCAGACTCCTCGATTCTCTTCGCTAACTTTTGAGCTAATTTCTCGGAATCTTTTTTGAAGTAACGGGACTCAGTGTCCCAAAAGGTTGTAATGCTTTGAAAAAAAGTTTTGTTTTCCTCACTGGCATCAAGCCATTTTTGAAGTTTTTCAATATCATCTTGATCAGCTTTACCAACAAGGTAACGCGCGAATAGGTCGTAGAGCGTATCGTTATGCATGTCAATTCAGGGTTCTTATTCTCTACGAATAGAAAATCCAGGAAAACCCCCAAAGGACAAAAAAAATTATATGGAGAGGGTAAAAGAAATCAGGAAAAGAGCAATTGTTTTTTCGAAGTAATGATCATTTTGCTCCTGAAGATAGGGTTTCAACTCCGTGTGCATCTTTTTTAGCGCTATGGACAGCTGGTTCTCCACTGTTTTAGGCTTTACTGAAAGTTCTGAGGCAGCTTCTTTGTAGGAAAGCCCATCAAGTTTTACAAGTTCAAAAACCTTTCTACACCTTTCCGGTAAATTTAGTATGGCTAACTCAATACGTTTCTTCAGTTCTTTGGTCAAATATTGTTTTTCAGGTGAATTTGACAATAAAGCAATTTCTTTTCTATGTTTAAAAGCGCTGTCAATTGATTCTGAATTGTTTGGTTTACTTTTGATCTCCTTTTTTAGTAGAACAATGGCGTTGTTCTTAACAGAGGTGCAGAGGTATTTATTAATATCATTAATCTCCATACATCGGTTTCTCATCTGCCAAAGTCTGAAAAACACATCATTGATTACTTCCTCGGCAAGCATTTTATCTTTCAGGACCGCATAGGCAATTCGATACAATCTGGGATAAAAATAGTTAACGAGCTCCGCAAGCGAGTTCTGATCATCATGGAAACATATCCCATGAATTAGAGTGTTAATATCTTTACTTTTTTTAAGCAAAATGAATATTACTATTGACCTTAAATCAACCAAGTTATCTGCTACAGCAACGGCATCAACTCAATAAAATACAGACGATTTAGCTATTAATTTAAATATTTTGTCTAGTAAGGTAAGTAATTTTGATGAAATTGTTAATGAAAACCTAAAAATGATTGTTTGTTCCTCCTTTACAGCAGGCTTACAATTAATTAAAAATGATGTTTAGTTTGAAGGGGGTTCTCTTCAAAATCCCAACAACAACTCCTGTTTTGATTTACTGAGGTGAAAAAACGTTATTGACCTCTGTTTTTCACCTATTTACTTATTTGTTTTCTGCGATAGCCAGGTTAGCTATCTTATTTTATAATACCCATTTGTTTTAACGCCTTGCTGGTAATTTCCTTCCTTATCATCGAAAACAGCTCCATATTAAATTGCTCCTCAGGTTCAATGTTTGTAGCAAAAAAGTACACTTTCCCGCTTGTTTGAACGTAACCGACAAACCAACCATTATTGTTCCCATTTCTAATGGACCAACCCGTTTTGCCAATCAACCGGTAGTACTCATTATCCTCAATCACCATCAATCTTTTCATTATCTTATCAGTTCTTTCAGCAATAGGAAGTTCGGATTTGTAAAATCTTTTCAAAAAATCGATTTGCTGAAATTGATTAATACGGGAATTCCCTTCCAGCCAGAAAATATCAATATTACTTGAATCCACCTGCATATTGCCATAATCCAGCTTTACCAGGTATTCATTCATTCTTTTTTCTCCAATACTTCTGGCTACTTCCTGATAACAGGGAACACAAGAAACGTGAAAGGCATCCCTGAAGATCAGATCTTGTTCCCAGGCCTTCATTCTCCGGTTTTTCCCATCCCACTTAAACAGGGTGCTGTCATCCTTCACCACACCGGTTTCAAGCGCAATGATTGAGTTGACTATCTTGAATGTAGATGCCGGCAAATTTCCTTTATTGGCCCATTCGAAATTGTTGGAATAATGAACATCTTCCTGAAAGTCATAAATTAACACAGAACCCTCAACTTTAGCGGAATCAATAATGGCCTGAAATTCAGGTTTTGTTATTTGTTTTTCTTTAATGGCTTCCGGCTTATCTTCGATACGGGCATTTTTATTATCGACACATGAAGAAAGGATGATTAAAATAGTGAGGGAAAAGTAATGTTTCATATTGTGTTAATCAAATCTTATTTGTCACTTAATTTCTTTTTATCTGCCGGCAGATAATTCTCGCCGGAAACGATTTTCTTACCTGTTTTTGTTTCCAACTCTTTTCGTGCATTTCCGGCAATCTTTCCTCCCTCATTAGCTGCTTCTTTATTTTCTTTAAACCTCTGTGTATCTTTTGTCCTGACAATTTCAGTAGTAGAAGCTTCTCCTAACATGGAAAAAATCAATTCCAGATCCGTCATGTGATCTCTCAAATTCTCTTTTTTCAAACCTTTTACCGCTTTGTATTGAGCAGGTGTGACACCGAATGTGGCTTTTGAAATCTCCCCTGTTGAAATAGCATATTCCACCTGTTCTTTAATACCCAGCTCCCTCCATTCATCAGTTCAGTCAGCTCCTCGCGAATGGCAATGCTGCGCATCCTTTTTTCAATCCAATCCTCCGGGTAGCCTTTAGCTTTATAAATCTCTTTTGCCCTTTTTGAAGCTAATTCCGGATTCTCTATTTCTTCCAGCCTTTCATAGCCTACTTTTGCCAACCACCTCTTGAATGGTTCAGCTTTTGGCGACGGTATTGACTGGATAATTCGTAAAAGGCCTTCAGTACTGGCACAATCTATGGTATATTTTTTTCCATCTGTTGACGGTAATTTCAGTTGTCGACAAATTGTCGACAAGTCAATTCCATTGGTTTTTTCTCTTTTTTTAAGTCTATACCAATAATCTCTAGGTTTTACACTTTCAGTTAGTACCTCAATTACATCAACCACTGCAAAGTACCACTTCTCCTCCTGCTTGTTATATTGCGCTCTTATTTTTTTATCCTGAAATAGTTTAATGTTGCTCATTACTTATAAAACTGTTTACTCCATTGGTATAAATCTCTCTTTTTGGTTTCTGGAATTCGGTGGCCCCATTGGCGAGGTATTCAGATCCCTCTCACTTTTCTTTGAGGAATTGTGTAGGTAATTAATTCAACCGAAAGAAGTTACTCTTTTGTTGTGCTAAGATAAAAAATTGAAAATGACAAACCCCAGGTTTGATAGATTTAATGTCACACAACCCATTTTTAAATGCCTTTTCAAAATGGGAAAACGTTCTCTGGTCTTTGGTAGCCGCAGCTTTAGTAATCAATTGCGATTGTCTACAGTCGCATGATAGATGTTTTTTAGCTTATTTGATGTTTTGTCATACCACCCATTACCAACTTCATGATCCTGATTTTACCCCACCTGGGAACGGTTCTTAAGGAATAGACGAGCAATTTGGTGAGCTTACCGGGTAAAACAGTAGTCTTTCGCCCCAATGCCTTAAGTATCGGTAATCCTACCTGAGATGGGGTTAAAGACATGCCCATTTTCATATTGGCACGTTTGCCAAACCCACTTTCCACCGGCCCCGGAGCGGCTGCCAACACATCCACACCATGTGGCTTTAGTTCCATTGCCAATGCTTCTGCCAGGGATTGCACGTATGCTTTCGTTGCCGCGTAATTAGCGGAAAATGGCACTCCCTGGAATGATACCATAGAGCTCATTAATATTATTCCTCCTCTCTTTTTCATGGCAAATTGCCGGCTGTAATAATGTGTCAAACTCAATAAAGCCTCACAATTCACTTTCAACATATTAATCTCTTCGTCAATCGAAGTTTTAAGAAAGGAGCCTGATGTTCCATATCCCGCTGAAACCACCAGTAATCCTATGTCTTCGGTTTTGGCTTCTTCTATAATAGTAATCACCCCGCGGGCATCCGACATGTCGCAGGCAATCACCTTTATTTGAACATCATATTGGCCGGTGAGCTCTTTTTTGACTTCGTGCAATCTATCTAATCGCCTTCCGTTAATTATCAAATTCAAACCGGACTCCGCTAATCTTGAAGCAAGTTCAAAGCCAATGCCAGATGATGCTCCTGTTACAATAGCCCAGGGTCCATATTTGTTCCTTAGCCTTTCTTTTTCTTTATTCGAGCGTTTCATAAAGTAATGAGATCTATCAGATTTTGTATAGGAAGCTTTTCCTTCTTAAATGCATAATTTTCAGGCACTCACCTCTAGCACGAAGTTTCACTAATAGCAAAGTTAAGCCTCACCAGTGCTTACAAACGATAACAAATGTTTATACTTTCTAGGGATTAGATTTTTTTAGCCTGCTAAGATGCACTGGCGTAATACCAAGATAGGAGGCAATCATATGTTGTGGTACCCGGTTGTGGATATTAGGGAATACTTCGGTTATAGAATCGTACCTTTCTTTTGGAGTCCGCGCATAGAGGTTTTTAATTCGATTGTCCTGGTAAATGAAATAAAACTCGGCGATAATCCGCCCCATTTTATCACCTTCGCGAAGGTGCTGATATCCCCAATCAATGGTGGATCGAGGCATCACCACTACCTGTGTTTCTTCAATAGCCTGAAGGGTATATAAAGATGGCTGCTTCTGCATAAAACTTGAATAGTCAGCTATGAATTGATTTTCCAAAGCAAAATGCGTGGTGTGTTCCGTTCCGTCTTTATCATTTATGATAAGTCTAATAATTCCGGTGTTAATGAAAAAGATCTCATTGGGAATTAAGTTTGGGATACTTAATGACTCTTTTCTTTTAAAAACCCTGACAAAACAGTCTTTCAGGAAACCTTCCATTTCGTCTTCTGAAATTGAAATCATTTGTTTTATTGCCTGTCTTAGTTGTTCCATTTACTTGTCAATATTTTATGGAATGTTGACAGTTTTTGACAGGCATGACTCACAGGGCTTATATTGGTTAAATCAGGCCAATGTCTTAGTATCTTATTCCGGAGCTGCAGCCAATTCAAATTAATTTTCAATAACTATTGTCTTTATTTCATAACAGCAACCTAAACCCAAAGACGGGAAGCTCTCCCTGCATAAAATCCAAATCTTCAGATCTTTTGAATCCCATATTCTCATACATTTTCCATGCTACCTGCATGGCTTTTGTTGAATGAATAATGACTTGAACCTGATTTTTGTCCTTCGCTCTTTGAATACATGCTTCTGTTAATAGCTTACCAATACCTTTTCCCCTTGCCAGGGAGTCTACGGCTAACAACCTAAAGCCCGCGGCATTTTTCTCCCTGGTGGCCGTTCCACCAGAACCATAATATTGCATATCATCAAAATAAACTACCCCGCCATCTATTTTCCCTTCGGGAGATAAGGCCACTAATAATTTTGTTTCCGGCTTTTCGGTAAGGCTTCCAATGTTAGCCAGCATTTTGTAATAATTGGGTTGTTCATTTTGTTTGGGGAACCCCTTCAATTGTGAATATACCTTCACCATTAATGCTCCAACTTCCCTGAATTCTGAAGGGTGAGCATCTCTTACGATGTATTCCCGCTTATTCATACCTGATGTCAACCTAATGCTAATCGGCCCGTCTCAATATTATCTGACAATTTAAACTTCATTTCCTTTGCATCTACTGTGGATTTAAATCAACACTTATCATCCAATTGATTCCGAACTTGTCGGTAAACATGCCGAAATAGGACCCCCAAAAGGTTTTATCCATAGGCATCGTAACCTGTCCACCACTGGAGAGCTCGGCAAAAATCCGGTCTGCTTCCTCCGTTGTATCCGTATTAATGGAAATGGAAAAGTTGTTTCCTACTTTGTAATTGGAAGCCCATTCTCCGCCGGTATCACTTCCCATCAATACGGTCTCTTTGCTTATAGGCAGCGAAATGTGCATAATTTTGTTTTTGTCAGCATCCGACACGGGTGGCATGTCATCTTGATGAGGCATTTCTTCAAATCTTCCGACATAGGGAAACTCTCCACCAAACACAGATTTATAGAAATTAAAGGCCTCTTCGCAGTTTCCATTGAAAGTTAAATATACGTTTACTGTAGTCATCTTTATGTTGTTTTTGATGTGTAGTTGATAGATATATTCATGTGCAGGAATCCTGAAAGTTTCACCTTCAGCGTTTGATTAATTTAAGTTACTACTTTTCCTGATTTTAAATGCAAGAATTTTCGGGTACCCTATTAAAATATAAAAGAAATCCGGGCAGCGTTTATCGCCTTGTGGCATTATTAACTTTTAGTGATATCACCTGCCTTTAATAATAGACATCAAAATTAAGCTTTTCCATCCGTTCACAGTTTTAATACATTCCCTGATAATGCCCTCCTGTTCAAAACCTTCACTTTTATATAATTGGAAGGCCCGATGGTTTTCGCTGAGTACATCCAACCATAACCTGTGATAGCTGTTTTGCTTAAAACAAAACGTTTTTACCCATCTGATCGCAGCCCTGCCATAACCTTTTCCCTTATCACCAATAACTATTCTTCTGAATTCCAGGCTTTCGTGTTCCCGCTCAGTTACTGCGAGTACAATAAATCCCACCAGGACTCCGGATCGGTCAAAAATACTAAAGTGAAATTCATTGTGACTTTCAATTACTTGTAAATGTCTTTCGCGGGAATATGGAAAGATAAATTGTCGATTTTCCGGAATACTTTCCAGTGTCAGTATCTCACTTATATCTTCCAGGTTGGTTTTAACTACTTTGATCATCATGTTTAACGTATCAGTATTACCAATGACCACAACCATCCGGCTTTGGTAGTAAGAGCCGGTCATGGCTACACTATGTTAATTCCAGTCGCATTAAATCATCCGTTTGCTTGTCCTTTCCCACCCAAAAGGTATGGGCCTTAAATTTCACAAATCCTCTTTTTTCATATACGTGAATAGCCCGGGCGTTTTTCTCCCATACCCCTAACCATATATACTTTAGATTATGTTCATTGGCAATCCCGATAGCTTTTTCCAGCAGCTGAGGGCCAAATCCCCTTCCCTGAAATTCTTTTAATATATAAATTCTTTCTAACTCGAGCGACTCCTTATCATTAATATCTGTCTGAGCCGGCGTCAGGTTAACTTTCAAATAACCGACTAATTTGTTTTCCCAATAAGCCAGGTAAAACGTAGAATGTGCATTTAAAAGTTCCCTTTCTATTTGTTTATGACTCAAGGACTTTTCAATATATTCATTCATGTCTTCTACCGTATTTTCCGCGGCAAACGTTTCCTTGAATGTCGTAACAGCGATGTCTTTTATAACATCGAGATCGTTAATATCACCTTGTTTGATGGATAGTTTCACCTTCAAAATACTGCTGATTGGTAATTACTAAAATAAACCAATTACTACAAGATCATCAAAAAAAGCCCTGATTTTGATGATCAGAGCTTTTTGTCAATAATTACAATGGCAATTTTTTTGCTTATTTCCAAAATGAGTTCGCCATGAACAAGCCGGAAATACTTCGGCGCTTCTTTTTAAATCAAACCGACACCGGATCGCTATTATATATATCTGCAATTTTAACTACCACAGGCTTCGCATTCATCGGGATTATCCAGTGAGCAAGCCATATCAGCTTGTTTTTGTTGCATCTGCTGACTTTGTGTATCCGCTGCCTCCTGTTGTGGGTTTTGGGCAGCATTTTTATCCACAGTAAACTTGATAGCATCGGTAGCGGCTTTGGATCTTAAGTAATACAAGCCGGTTTTCAGCCCTCGTTTCCAGGCATAAAAATGCATAGAGGTTAATTTACCAAAGTTTGGATCCTGGATATGCACGTTCATACTTTGTGATTGGCAAATATAGGCTCCCCTATCGGCAGACATATCAATAATAGCCTTTTGGGATATCTCCCAAACTGTTTTATAAAGATCTTTAATATTTTGCGGGATTTCCGGAATATTCTGAACTGATCCGTTGGCAGCAATTAGCCGGTTTTTCATGGCATCATTCCACAAGCCTAGTTCGATCAGATCCTTCATTAAATGTTTATTTACTACAATAAACTCTCCGGATAGGGTTCTCCTGGTATAAATGTTGGAAGTATATGGCTCAAAACATTCGTTGTTTCCAAGAATTTGTGAAGTAGAAGCCGTAGGCATCGGCGCTACCAACAAAGAGTTTCTAACACCGTGTTTTTTAACTTCTCTTTTTAAGCTCTCCCAATCCCAACGGCCGGACTTAGGCGTGATACCCCACATGTCAAACTGGAAAATCCCTTTGGAAACCGGTGAGCCTTTAAATGTTTCATATTTACCTTCAACTTCAGCCAGGTCCTTGGAGGCTGTCATGGCGGCAAAATAGATCGTTTCAAAAATATCTTCATTTAATCCCCGGGCCTCTTTCGAATCAAACGGCATTCTCAACTTTATAAAAGTATCCGCTAATCCCTGGACGCCAATGCCAACCGGGCGATGTCGCATATTTGAGTTCCTGGCTTCAGGTACCGGGTAATAATTAACATCAATCACTTTGTTAAGATTCTTAGTGACTACGTAGGAAATCTCATATAATTTCTGATGATCGAATTTGCCGTCTTCGGTCACAAACTTTGGCAGCGCAATGGAAGCAAGATTACACACAGCTACCTCATCAGGGGATGTATATTCAATAATTTCAGTGCACAGATTACTCGACTTAATTGTTCCCAAATTCTTTTGATTGGACTTTTTGTTGGCTGCGTCTTTGTACAACATATATGGTGTACCGGTTTCAATCTGAGCCTCTAAAATTTCAAACCAAAGATCCTGTGCTTTTACCTGTTTTCTATAACGTTCTTCTTTTTCGTATTTAGTGTATAATTTCTCAAAATCTTCCCCGTAACAATCGGCCAGGCCAGGCGCTTCGTTGGGGCAGAATAAAGACCACATTTCATTATTTTCCACCCTTTTCATAAAAAGATCCGGGATCCAAAGTGCGTAAAAGAGATCTCTGGCTCTTAACTCTTCCTTACCGTGATTTTTTCTTAAATCCAGGAAAGCAAAAATATCATCATGCCATGGTTCAAGATAAATGGCAAAGCTCCCTTTTCTCTTACCACCTCCCTGATCTACATACCGGGCAGTCATATCAAAATTTCTCAACATCGGCACAATACCATTGGATACACCCCCGGTACCCTTGATATAAGATCCTGTCGCCCTGACATTATGAATGCTTAAACCTATGCCACCTGCAGACTGGGATATCTTAGCCGTTTGTTTTAATGTATCGTAAATACCATCAATACTATCTTCCTTCATCGTTAACAAAAAGCACGATGATAATTGCGGCTTAGGCGTGCCAGCGTTAAACAATGTTGGCGTTGCATGGGTAAACCACTTCCCTGATAAAAGATTATAGGTTTTAACCACTTCTTCAATATCCTCCATATGAATACCAACAGCCACTCTCATCAACATATGCTGCGGTCTTTCCACTACTTTACCATCAATTTTCATAAGATAAGACCTTTCCAGGGTTTTAAACCCGAAATAGTCATAACTGAAGTCACGATCATAGATGATGGTGGAATCCAGTAGTGCAGCATTTTTCTTTATGACACCATAAGCTTCCTTGGAGATCAACGGTGCGTTTTCTCCTGTTCTTGGATCTACGTATGTGTAAAGCCTTTTCATCGTATTTGAAAAAGATTTACTGGTCACTCTATGGAGGTTGGAAATGGCTATTCTGGCAGCTAATTTGGCAAAATCAGGATGCTGCGTAGTCATTGTAGCCGCCGTCTCTGCAGCCAAATTATCAAGTTCAACGGTGGTGACGCCATCATAGATTCCGTTAATTACCTTTTTGGCAATTTCAACCGGTTCTACATAGCTCATATCCAAACCATAACACAGTTTTTCAATTCTCGCCGTTACCTTGTCAAATTTGACTGACTCACGTCTACCGTCTCTTTTAACTACTAACATTTATCAGGGGATTTAATGGGGTTAACAATTTTTTTTGATACAGACTAGAAATCTTCGTCTAATGAGAATTTGGATTTATTCTCCTCTTTCTGCATTACGCCTGCTTTCTGGTATTCTCCGACACGTTTTTCAAAGAAGTTGGTTTTGCCTTGCAAGGAAATCATTTCCATAAAATCAAATGGGTTGGTAGCGCCATAAATTTTAGTGCAACCCAGCTCGGCTAATAACCGATCGGCTACAAATTCAATATACTGACACATTAGATCTGCATTCATGCCTATCAACTTAACCGGCAAGGCATCAGTGACAAATTCCTTCTCGATTTCTACAGCGTCTTTGATTATTTCAACGATTTTTTCCTCACCTAGTTTATTGGTGACATGATTGTTATATAACAGGCAGGCAAAATCACAGTGCAGCCCTTCGTCTCGTGAAATTAATTCATTGGAAAAACTCAATCCTGGCATTAATCCTCTTTTCTTCAGCCAGAAAATTGAACAAAAGCTTCCCGAAAAGAAAATTCCTTCTACAGCAGCAAATGCGATCAATCTTTCCTGGAATGATCCTTCATCAATCCATCTCAAAGCCCAATCTGCTTTCTTCTTAACACAATCCATTGTCTCGATGGCATTAAAAAGTTTATCTTTTTGATTGGTATCTTTTACATAGGTATCAATCAAAAGGGAATAAGTCTCGGAATGAATGTTTTCGATAGCAATTTGAAATCCATAAAAAAACTTGGCTTCGGTATATTGTACTTCGGCAACAAAGTGCTCGGCCAGGTTTTCATTAACAATACCATCACTGGCTGCAAAGAATGCCAGTACATGAGAAATAAAATGTCGCTCGCCGTCATTAAGGTTTTCCCAATCCTTCAAATCCTGGCTAAGATCAATTTCCTCCGCAGTCCAAAAACTTGCCTCGGCTTTTTTATAAAATTGCCAGATGTCATCGTGCTCAATAGGGAATAAAACAAACCTATTCTTATTCTCTTCTAAGATAGGTTCTGTAACGGCGCCTTTATTATTCATTAATATTATTTTTTTGTTGATCCTATAAATAACTCACAGAAATTACCAGTCACTTCGCATTATCATTAATAGTAACGAAAAAGTCGATTTTATTGGATTTATCCCTTAACTATACAAACTTCCCTGTGTTGTCGATCAGTTACCTTTAGCAGTTGCCTGTAAGATGGGCTATTTTTTCGAAGATAACTTTCACAAATATGATAAAATCACAACTAAAAATCAAAGATGCCCCGCCTAAAAATTTGAACATTAAAAAATGTAAAAATACTATTTAACCTATTGATTTACATGGATTTAAATACCATTTATGCAATGAACACTTGATAATTACTTCCCCAAAAAAAGGGTTATTTTTTTTAAAAAAAAATTTATTTTCTCATTACTCTAATTTTTTAAATATTAACGATTTGATTTATACCTTAAATACCATATCTTTGCAAACCATTTTTCAATTGACAAAATAATTTATTCCAATAGATGTACGCAATTGTTGATATAGCAGGAAAGCAGTTCAAGGTAACAAAAGATCAGTTCGTTTATGCTCCTTTGATGGACAGCGAGGCTGGCGCTTCCGTAGATTTTGATAAGGTGCTACTGACCGATGACAATGGAAAAGTTAAAATCGGTTCACCTACCATAAAAGGAGCCAAGGTTTCAGGTAAGGTTCTTGAGCACGTTAAAGGTGACAAAGTGATTGTATTCAAGAAGAAGAGACGGAAAGGATACAAAGTAAAAAATGGTCACAGACAGCAATTTACAAAGGTATTAATTGAGAAAATATCATAAAATCATTTTAAAATGGCACATAAAAAAGGAGCGGGTAGCTCTAAGAACGGAAGAGAATCGGAAAGTAAACGCTTAGGCGTGAAGATTTACGGTGGTCAGAAGGCGATAGCTGGTAATATTCTTGTAAGACAAAGAGGAACCAAGCATCACCCCGGTGAAAATGTGGGCATGGGTAAGGATCACACGTTGTTTGCCTTAAAAGATGGTACTGTGATCTTTAAGAAAGGAAGAAATAACCGTTCTTTTGTTTCTGTTGAGGCAGCAGAAGCTTAGTTGAGAAATTTTATTACTTGGAATACGGCACAGGTTATATTAATCTGTGCTTTTTTAGTTTTGGAAAGTTGTGTTTTCCGCTACCGGGTAAATACCTGCATTCTGTGAGCATCTATTTTCAGGAGAACAAAAATCAAAATAGTAAAAGACCACAGTGAAGAGCCCCCATAACTAAAAAACGGTAAAGGTATCCCAATCACCGGAAAGAGGCCAATACTCATACCAATATTAATCATAAAGTGGGAAAACAAAATACTTACCACTGAGTAACCATAAACGCGGGCAAATCTTGACTTTTGTCTCTCCGAAATAATTAATAATCTTAAGAATAATGTACTGAATAAAACGATCAGGACCAGGCTTCCGAGCCAACCATGTTCTTCTCCGATTGTACTAAATATAAAGTCAGTACTTTGCTTCGGTACATATCTTCCACTTGTTTGGGTTCCCTTTAAATAACCTTTGCCAAGCCATCCGCCGGAACCAATAGCAATTTTGGATTGGGTAACATTGTATTCTACTCCCAACGGATCTGAGCCCGGATTGAACAATACCATTATTCTTTTCTGTTGATGGGGGGGTAAGACCTCATTTACCAAATAATCCACACTGAAAATAATGCCAATGATCAACGTGGCTGTGCCAAGAAGCACCATAAGGCGTTGTGTTTTCAGGTTTTTCCCCCAGAAAATAACAATTGCAGCGGTTATCAAGACAATCCCTCCTACCAAAAACCAATCATTTTCGACCAGCAAAGTTAAAACCACCAAGGTTATCGCCATCAGCCCAATAATCAAAATGATTGGATTCAATCCCTCACGATATAAAACCAACACAAAACAGGAAAAGATCAAGGCCGTACCCGCATCCGGCTGAAGTAATATCAATATCATCGGTGCCCCAATAATCAGCAGAATTATGCCAAGTGATTTAACCTTATCAAACCTCGGGTTGTGATCGTTGAAATACTTGGCCAGGGTAAGCGTGGTAGCAAATTTGGTTAATTCAGAAGGTTGAAACTTAAAGCTGCCAATCGGAAACCAGGAGCTAGCCCCGTTTACCGATGTGGTAAACAGCACACCAATTAGCAACAACATAAAGAAACCATAAATAAAATAGGCAGTGGAGTTGTAGACTTTGAAATCAATCACTAGAATAAACATGATAGTGATCAAGCAGATTCCAATCCATAAGAGTTGTCGGCCGGAGCCCGAGTTAATATCCGTTAACTGCGTACTCACATCCGGATTGTAGGAGGCAGCATAAATGTTTAGCCATCCCAGTAACACCAGAATGCCATAAATTACTGTTACCAGCCAGTCAACTTTATTTATTAAAAGATCCTGCCTTCTCACTTAGTAAATAAATTTTCCTTGTAACACATAATCTTCCAGCCATGGCCGGGTGATTTCTCCCCTGATGTATTTTTCAATCATTAAACTGGCTGTACTGGCTGCAGCCCTGCCTCCCCAGCCGGCATTTTCTACATATACCGCAATAGCTATTTTGGGATCCTTTTTGGGAGCAAAAGCCATAAAGACCGAATGATCTTCCCCATGCGGATTTTCAGCCGTCCCAGTCTTACCACAAATTTCTATGTCTCTGATGATGGCTCTTCCCGCTGTTCCGGCCAAAGCTTCCTGCATCGCATCAATTACCGGCGAAAAGTAAGATGAATCGATACCGGAAAAATGTTTTTTCCTATATTCCGGCAATGGCTGATTTTCATCCGCCACTCCCTTGATGATATGTGGCGTATAGTAATATCCTCTATTGGCTAATATTGCTGCCAGGTTAGCCATCTGTATCGGCGTCATAAGCATTTCTCCCTGCCCAATGCTCAGGGAATAAATATTGGAAAACTTCCATCTGTTTTTACCATAAAACCGGTCATAATAACTTGTATCCGGAATATGCCCTCCTTTTTCGTTGGGTATGTCTACACCCAGCTTGTGTCCCAGTCCAAATCCCGCTACATATTTTCTCCAGTTGGTCAATCCAATCCTGGCATCTATGAAAGTATTCTCGTGTTTTTTCTGGTTGATGATACGCCTGAAGACCTTAAAAAAGTAGTTGTTGGAGGAATACTTGATTCCCCTGTGAACATTGTAATAACCAGGTGGTGCATGATCTCCGATCAGCAGGCCATCACAATAGATCTGTTCACCAGGTGTGATAACGCCTTCCTGTAACGCTATGAGCGCCTGAAGGGTCTTAAAGATCGATCCGGGCGGATAGGTCGCCATGATCGGTCGGTTGAACAGCGGTTTAAGTGTATCCTGCGTTAGCGTTCGATAATTTTTACTTAGGTCTCTTCCGGACAAAATATTAGGATCGTAGGAAGGTCTGGATACGATCGATAATATTTCTCCTGTAGCGGGCTCAATAGCCACAACACTTCCCCTTTTACCATCCAGCAACTTCTCCGCATAGTTTTGTAACGTTATATCGATTGACGCGTGAAGGTTCTGACCCGGAATTGACAGGGTATCAAAGGTTCCATTATTAAAGGATCCTTTTACAACACCAATTGCATTCACCATTTTATATTGAACACCCCTTTTACCCCTTAAAGGTTCTTCATAGCTTGCCTCAACGCCGCTGATACCTATATAATCTCCTTTTTTGTAATAGTTGGCGGTATCTCGGTCCAGGCCTTTCTGGTCTATTTCGCGCATATAACCCAGGGCGTTGGCAAGACTACCGTAAGGATAACCTCTGACGGTCCTGGCCACGATGTTAAACCCGGGATAATCCAACAGGAGAGATTGAATTTTTGCAAACTCCTCACTGGGGATTTGTTTTACCAATACGGAGGGTAAAGCATAACGATGCTGCTTTTTCAGGGTTTTCAGCCTGTCTTCAAATTCTTTTTTTGTGATCCCGACCATTTGGCAAAATGCCAACGTATCCTTAATTTTTACTTCTTTAGGAATCACCATCAGGTCGTATACCGGCGTGTTGTGAACCATCAGTTTTCCATTTCTGTCATAGATAACTCCTCTGTAGGGATATTCTATGATCGGTCTCATGGCATTATCTTCGGCCGCCAGTTTATAATTTTTGTCCAGTATCTGGATCGAAAAAAGTCTCCCTGTAAAAATCAGAGAAACCAATATGATGGCAAATTGAATGATATATTTTGAGTTATTATTCATAAGCTTCTCCGGGGTGCATAAAATAAATATTGAATAATAATTATCACAGTAAACGTAAGGATACTGCTGAAAAATGCTTTTGAAAAGGTAAAGAAGAACATGCCAAAACCGCTGGCCTCAATATAAAACAGCGCCAGGTGATGAATAAATATCAGGGTAAAGGCATAAATACTAAACCATTCCCATCCCATAACTCTGAGGGTGGGTACAAGACCTGCATCATAGCCACCTCTTGGTGTTAATAAATTTACTAAATAAGGTCGCAAGAACATAATAATCACACAAGATGATGCGTGAATTCCCAGCGAATCATAAAAGATATCGGTAATTAAACCGGTGGTGAACCCCAGGAACATTATAAACAGGGCTCCTGCTTCCAGCGGGATCAACAACAGGAAGGCCAGGTAAACAAAACAAAAGGCTTTATCAAACAACACCACATTTCTCATGAATATCACCTGCAATGCAATGTAGATGATAAAGAAAACTGATTGTATGACTAAATTCCTATTGTCCATTTTTAAGGTGCCAAATTTTGTTCCAGCGAATCCTTTTCCGCCTTTAGGTAGTTTTCGATCACATAAACGTAAGACAGGCTGTTGAAATCAGTAGCCAGGTCAATTTTAACATCATAAAATGTGGCGTTTTCCTCAATACCTGTTTCTTTCACAGTGCCAATCAAAGTGCCCGCATCAAAAATGGAATTATAACCCGAAGTGACGATAGTATCGCCAAATTGCAGCTGAAGGTGGCGTGGGACAAATCTTAAACTCGCCTCAAAGGGATCCCGCCCGTCCCACGTGGTAGAGCACAGATCACCGGTCCGGGCAATCACCGAGCTGATGAATATATTGCTATGCAACAGCGACGTGATGGTGGAAAAGTGGCGTGACGTAGATTTTACAATCCCGACGATACCATTGTGGCTAACCACACCCATTCCTTTTTTTATGCCATCGGTAGAACCCTTGTTGATCGTGATATAATTATTGGACCAGTTGACAGAATTCTTGACCACCTTAGCCGGTAAATAGTTGAATTGTTTTAACACTGCCGTATCGGTCACCCTTTTTTTCAGGAAGTAACCTGATATTTGCTGTTTTTGATTCAGTAGCATTTTCAATCTCGCATTCTCGTCCGCCAGTTTTTTATTTTGTGCACTTAAATTAAAATAATCGCTTACATTATCAGTAGTCGTCATGATAGACGCTGCCATCCGGTTTGACGAGGTAAAAAATGCGGCACTCTGGTACTGGTTGTTGCTGATTATAAGCCAGGAACAAAGAATTTGTAATAATACAAAAACGAAAAAAGTCCGATATTTAAATAAAAATAAAAATAAACTTCGCATCTGACATTTCTATGTCATCAATACTGCTTTGAAATCATTTATATTTTTCAAGGCAGTACCTGTTCCTCTTACCACCGCTCTCAGCGGATCTTCAGCAACGTGTATGGGTAACTTGGTTTTCAAAGCCAACCTTTTATCCAACCCTCTCAACAACGCTCCTCCTCCGGTCAGGTGGATACCGTTGTCATAAATATCCGCAGAAAGTTCAGGTGGAGAAATTTCTAGTGCTTTTAATACCGCTTCTTCTATTTTCGAAACAGATTTATCTATCGCAAAGGCTATTTCAGAGTAGTCTATTTTAATTACTTTTGGAATTCCTGTCATTAAGTCCCTACCTCGTATCTCAAATGGTTCGGGAGCTTCATCCAGCTCGGTCAGGGCTGAGCCCACTTCTATCTTTACCTTTTCAGCCGAACGCTCGCCAATCAGCAGATTATGCTGCCGTCGCATATAGTCGAGGATATCTTTATTGAATGAGTCTCCGGCCACGCGAATGGATTGATCACAAACGATTCCGGATAAGGCTATCACCGCAATCTCGGTAGTTCCTCCACCGATATCCACTACCATCGAACCAAACGGCCTTTCAATGTCTATACCAATGCCAATGGCTGCTGCTAGTGGCTCCTGAATCATGTATACTTCCTTGGCACCCGCATGTTCTGCTGAGTCACGCACGGCCCTTTTTTCTACTTCAGTAATTCCCGAAGGGATGCAAATCACCATACGGTGGGATGTGGGCAAAAATCTTCTGTTGTTTTTGTCAATCATCTTTATCATGCCTCTGATCATTTGCTCCGCGGCATAGAAATCCGCAATCACACCATCTTTCAAAGGCCTGATGGTTTTGATATTTTCATGTGTTTTCTCATGCATCTGCATTGCCTCCCTGCCGATAGCCAACACCTTGTTGTTGGTTTTGTCCACAGCTATGATGGAAGGTTCATCAACCACAATCTTATCTTTATTAATTATCAAGGTATTAGCAGTACCTAAATCGATCGCAATATCACTTGACAGAAAATCAAATAATCCCATATTAATTTATAATCCTCTTTATATTAGGTTGTTATCTTATAAATATACAATTTATTATGGATATTCATTTATCCAAAAAACGCTAGTGTTTAAAGTGTCGGGTTCCTGTGAACACCATGCTCATATTATGGGCTTTGCAGTAATCAATCGACGCCTGATCTTTGATAGAACCACCAGGTTGTATCACAATTTCAATCCCCTCCTTTTGCGCTATCTCAACGCAATCCGGAAATGGGAAAAATGCGTCTGAAGCCATTACCGCCCCCTGCAATTCAAATCCAAAATGTTTTGCCTTTTCGATCGCCTGCTTAAGTGCATCCACCCGTGAGGTCTGCCCCACGCCACTTGACAATAGTTGTCCTTTTTTCGCCAGTACAATGGTATTTGACTTGGTATGTTTTGCAATTTTACTGGCAAAAACCAATGTCTCATTCTCCTCGGCGTTGGTAACCCGGTCTGTCACCACTTTGAAATCTTCTATAGAGTCAGTTTTCAAGTCCCTGTCCTGTTCAATGACGCCGTTTAGTAAGCTTTTAAATTGCTTTTTTGCGTCAATTCCGGTTTTCTGGACCAGTAATATCCTGTTTTTCTTGCTTTTCAAAATATGCAGTGCCTGTTCCGTATAAGATGGCGCTATCAATACTTCAAAAAATAATTTATTCAACTCCTCTGCCGCGGCTTCATCAACTTCTGCATTGGTTACCAATACGCCACCAAAGGCTGATACCGTGTCTGCAGCGAAGGCTTTCAAATAAGCTTCCTTGACGCTGGCACCTGTGGCAACACCACATGCGTTGGTATGCTTGAGGATGGCAAAAGCAATATCTCCGTCAAATTCTGCCATAAGGCAAACTGCCGCATCCACATCTACCAGGTTGTTATAAGACAATGCCTTACCATTCAACTGGTCAAACATTCCCTGCAAATCACCGTGAAAGATTCCCTGCTGGTGTGGGTTTTCACCATATCTCAATACCTGCTGTTTTTGCTCGCTGTATTTAAATGATTCTACGGCCCCTTCCTGGTTAAAGTAATTAAATATCAGTGAATCGTAATGAGAGGAAACATCAAAAGCCTGCGCAGCCAATAGTTTCCGGTCTTCAAGATCGGTGCAACCCTCCTTTTCTTTTAATATACTTTCCAATGATGCATATTGATCTTTGGAAGAAATGATGGTTACATCTTTAAAGTTTTTCGCCGCCGCCCTGATCAGAGAAATACCACCAATATCGATCTTTTCAATTATTTCACTTTCGGTTGCTCCGGACAATACGGTTTCTTCAAATGGATATAAATCCACGATCACCAGATCAATAGCAGGAATTTCATATTGTTGCGTATCAGTCAAATCCTGCTCGTGCTCCCTTCTGGATAAAATTCCGCCAAATACTTTCGGGTGTAAAGTCTTAACCCTGCCTCCCAGGATAGATGGGTAGCCGGTAACATCTTCTACCGGCGTCACAGTGGCCCCCTGGTCCTCGATAAATTTTTGCGTGCCTCCGGTAGAATAAATTTCAACATTATGATCTTTAAGCAGTTGAATGATAGATTCCAGATTGTTTTTGTAGTAAACCGATATTAGCGCAGATTTTATTTTTATTCTCGAGGACATGTTAAACTTAATATTAAAGTGCAAAACTATAAACTTTTATATCTTTTTTAAGCATTTATTGTTCAATACATTACAAGGCCTATATACTTGTATTTATTTAAGGGCAGACAAACATTTTTCAACTACTTCCGGGTAAAATTTGTGCTCTAGTTTCTGCACATTCCGGGCTACCATCTCCGGTGAGTCGGAACTTGCCACATCACACTTCTCCTGAAATATTATTTCACCCTCATCATAGTTTTCGGTGACATAGTGAATGGTGATACCACTTTCCTTTTCACCGGCATTGACGACGGCTTCGTGCACATGCATTCCATACATCCCTTTTCCGCCAAATTTGGGTAACAAAGCCGGGTGTATGTTGACCATTCTTCGGTGATAGCTGTCAATTAAATTTAATGGGATCTTCCATAAAAAACCGGCCAGGACAATAAAGCTGATATCGTGTTTTTTCAATATGTTGAGGACTCCGTCTGTTTCGTAGAATTCATGCCGGTTGAATGTAACGCTGGGAATTCCGAATTTCTCGGCGCGTTGAATGGCAAAGGCATGTTTATTATTCGTTAATAAAAGACAAATATTGATATTTTTATTACCTCCAAAGTATTTAAAAAATGCTTCGGCGTTACTGCCGCTTCCGGATGCGAATATTGCAATGTTTTGATTGGTAACTTTCAAATTGCCAGGTTTTTGGGCCACAAATATAAGTTAAGATGAAAAAAAAGCCATACTTAATATTCCGGATAGCATTAAAATTTTACAGTAGGCGCTCAAATATGAAAAATCCTTTTTCGTATCTGCGATAACCAGCCGGTATACAAAATAAGACAAAGGAATAATCAGTACTGTAAAAAAGATGATTAATGTGGGATTATTCAAAACGGACGCAAGATAAAATAAAAGAGCCGTAAAAACAGTAGAAAGCAAATAAATTATCATTTTCGTTTTCCGTATTCCCCAAATAACGGGCAAGGTTTTGCAGCCAAAAACGGTATCACCTTTAACATCTTCAATATCTTTTATAATCTCTCTGATCAAAGTGATTGAAAACGCAAAAATGGCATAGACCAAAACCAGGAAAACATTTTTCTGATAATAAATAACAACTACCATCAACGCAACGCCGGTCAGAAAAGCCACTGCGAGATTGCCAACAAAAGGAAGTCTTTTGAGGTGATTGGAATAAAGCCACAATAATAAGGCGGACAAAAAGTTGATTAACACTATTTTTAACGTCAGGAAAAATCCGATGGCAATACCGCTAAAGTTCAGGACCGAATGAGCTGCCATGACCACCCTTCGCTTCAACAATTTATCAACTACCACCCTCTCCGGCTTATTTACAAAATCTATTTTAACGTCGTAATAATCATTGATAATATATCCTGCCGCCGCTATGAGCACTGTGGATATGGATATGGCAAGCAGTTTATAATCTGAAAGGATCGACGCCCACTGATGACCGGCATGAATGAGGAATATGGCGGTAAAATATTGCGTTAAAGCTATAATTGCCAGGTTAGGAAACCGTATTAATTTAAGAAAACCGGAAAATGAAAAATTTACGGGTTTATTATTTGCCACGGTACCATGATTTTATGATAAAGCCTGATTAATTACAAAAATCTGTAAAAGAATTATCTATTAAAAACTTAATGGCATAATTTATTAAGGCCTCCCCGCCAGCATTACGACCGTGGGTAAGAGAGGTTTTCCGATACTGTGGCTTAAGTTTGAATAACTCCCCGGAAATCAATTAAATCTAACCACCAATATTATATTTTCTTGTGGGTGCCGTCGCAAAAGGGTTGATTACAGGTATGCTTGCAGGTACACCAGGCAACTTTTTTGTCTTCCTCGATCTCAACTCTTACCGGCGTAAATGAAGTGCCGTTGTGTGACCCGTCGCAGAAAGGTTGATTGGTGCTCCTTCCACAGGCACACCAATAATAGGTGCCGGTTTTCACATCCTCGACAATAGGAACTTTTTGGGGTATTTCAGGCTTTTCCATTATTAAAATTTTATATATGGGTTATAACATATATTTGGCGATTTTGGTTTGCTCCGGAATAATTAAAAAACTGCTTACTGAAGATAGGTATCAAGAATATTCTGGGTGATTAGTTTGTAAATTTTGGTGTAGGTCTTGTGCCCTTTCAACGCCTTCATGTGTTGATCAAGTATTTTCAGATCCCCCCGTCTTGCCGGCCCCGTCAGTGCCTGTTGTGGTCCTATTTCCAGCGATTTATTGACAGTCTCCACAATCAGCGGCTTTAAGATCTCAAAGTCAAGACCATTTTTTTGAAGGATCTCGTCGGCAACGGTTAAAAGGTGGGTGGTGAAATTGCAGGCAAATACTGCGGCTATATGCAAAGTCTGTCGCGCCTCTGAATTAATTTTATAAACCCTGGCACTGATTTGACCGGCCATCGCTTTTAATATCTTCCAGGTGTATCTGTTTTCTGCTTCAATACAAATAGGAATATCCCTGAAATTTATTTTTTGATGTTTACTGAAAGTCTGCAGTGGGTAAAAAACACCAATATTAGGCGTTGAAGCATAACCCAGGGTGTCTATGGATTTACTTCCTGATGTGTGAACAAGAATGGCATCTTCGGGCACTACTATCTCCTTGATAACCTGTTCAATGATATCGTCGGAAACAGCCACTATAAAAATGTCAGAAACACTTTCTGAAAAATCAAGATCTGTTTTTTGCTCTGCCTGATAAAGGCGATCAATTAAGCTTTGTGCATTCTTAAAATTACGGCTGTAGACTTCCCGGACTGTGTAGCCAACATTATCCAATTCCGGCGCCAAATGCCAGGCAACATTCCCTGAACCAATTAGCGAAACCTTCAGTTTTGACATAGGTATGTATAAAAAAATTTTACTTACGCGCCCGCCCTCCTGATGCGGTGCGGACTGGTTTTAGGGACTCTTTTTATAATCCCTCTCGCTTCAAGATCCAATTTGACTGTAACGACGTACCACAAAATTTTGCCGTCAAAATTTCCTTTTAACACATCCTGGGCAATTTCGCTCATTTCCTTGAAGGTCAGTTCCCCACCATTTTCATCTAAAATCATCAGAATTGCTTCTTTTACCTGATCGTAACGCCTTTTCAGAATATTTACACCGGCTTTGCCTTCCGGGTGCAAGGTCATTATTTTCTCTTCCATTATTTATAGTTATTGTTTGCAGCTCATAGGTTTTGACGTTTCACCGCATCTTCCTTCACGGCTGGAAGTCACTGAAGCGGGTTATATACATCATTAAGACTACTATAGCATTTTACGCCGGCAATAATCTTATTTCCGGCACCGGCTTTTAATTATTACTGCCACTGACAAATTAAGGGCTTAATTACAAAAAAAGAAATGCTAATTAGCTACCAAGACGTCTGTCATACTTTTTGGGGGCGTACAGGAACCCAAATGCTTCACAATCTTCTTTGGTATGTTTTTCATGATGGATGTAATGAGCTCGCATGATCCTTTTCATGTATCGGTTTTTTGCCTTGTAGTTGATCTTAATTCTACGGTGCACAATCACGTCATGGAAAACAAAATAAAAGATGCCATAGCCTGTTATGCCGATACCTATGTACAGGGCAAAATAAAATTGCTCACTAACTGTTCCCAAAAGGATTAACAATATGGCGGGAATGCTAAATACAACAGCAAATAGATCATTCTTTTCCAGCGTATCGTTGTGAACTGTATGATGCGATTTGTGCCAGCTCCACAAGATCCCGTGCATGATGTATTTGTGGGTAAACCAGGCTACACCCTCCATAAAAAAGAAGGTGCCCACTGCCAATAAAATATAGACTAACATTTAAGATCTTCTTAATTAATAAGTTAGCAATTCATTTTTCACTGCCTCCATTAACCACATAGGCGTTGATGTAGCACCGCAAATACCTACTTTATCATTTTGAGAAAACCATGATTTGTCAATTTCCTCTGACCTGGAAATGAAATAAGTATTTGGGTTGGTATTTTTACAAACATTATATAAAACCTTTCCATTGGAAGATTTCGTACCGGATACAAAGATAATTTTATCAAACTTGTTGGCAAACTCTCTCAACTCTTTATCTCTGTTGGATACCTGTCTGCAAATCGTATCATTGGCGACAACCTCTATTCCCGCTTCTTCCAGGGTTTTCTTTATCTCATAGAAATTGTCAGTACTTTTGGTGGTTTGGCTATACAAGGTGATCTTTTTGGGTAATGCTTCCAGGTTCAATTCTTTGATATCCTGAAATACAATGGCTTTGTTGCCCGTTTGCCCCAGTAATCCAATCACCTCTGCATGCCCGTGTTTTCCGTAGATATAAATCAATTCATCTTTATCATAAGCATTCTTGATCCTGTTTTGCAATTTTAATACTACCGGGCAAGAGGCATCAATTAATTCGAGGTTGTTATCAATCGCCAACTGATAAGTAGAAGGTGGCTCCCCGTGAGCCCTGATCAAAACCTTTCCATCCCGGATGTTTCCCAACTCTGCATGATTGATTATTTTCAATCCTTTTTCTTCCAGGCGCCTGACCTCTTCGTCATTGTGAACAATATCACCCAGACAATACAAATGTCCTTCTTCATTCAGGATTTCCTCAGCCATTTCAATGGCATACACTACACCAAAGCAAAAGCCGGAATTGTCATCTATACTCACTTTCAGATTATACATACCCGATTTTTCTAGATTGTAATTTCAAGATCACGATTGCGCAATATGTGTATTGCAGTTTCATTATATATGCTTAAATCTATGTTTAAAATAGGTCTGAATTAGTAATGCAATTTTTTTGTTATCCGGAATTCTAACCCGCTCCTGCATTATTTTGGAAGCCGGGCAATCCCTAATTTTTTTAAACAACTTTAAATAATAGATATACGCCAGGTAGACCCCCATGCTGGCACCTTTGGGCAATCCCAGAATGCCGTCATAGGCAGCATCAAAATCTCTGGATATATCTTCTTCTATGGCAATCTTTGTTTTTTTATTAAAATGTTTGAAATCAACATTTGGGAAATAAGTCCTGCCTCTCTCCTGGAAATCACTCTTCATATCCCGTAGAAAATTCACCTTTTGGAATGCCGCTCCCAGCCTGCGTGCAGGAGCCTTCAGCTTTTGGTATAATTGGTCATCTCCTTCACAAAATACCCGCAAGCACATCAAGCCCACTACTTCGGCAGAACCGTAAATGTATTCATCATATTTATTTTCATTATAGGTCTGAAAATACAGATCCATTTCCATGCTATGCAGGAAGGCATCGATTAGTTCGTAATCAATATGGTATTTCTTAACGGTAACCTGGAATGAATGTAATACCGGATTAAGGCTTATGCCTGTTTCCAGGGCTTTGTAGGTGTCTTTTTTAAAATCCTCCAGCAGCTGCTTTTTGTCATGCTCGTGAAAAGTATCAACTATTTCATCGGCATAACGCACAAAACCATATATAGCATAAATGGGAAAATGATATTTCTTGTGCAAAGTTTTTATACCCAGCGTAAAAGAAGTACTGTAATGTTGGGTAATCAGCTTACTGCACTTGAAAGTGGTTTCGTCATAAAGTTTCATTTCTCGCTTGGGCTCTTAATATAAAAATAAGTAATTCATCTATTATTTTTAACTTTTTTTGGTCAGGTGGAACCCTCAATGTCTGCAATAATTACTAAACATGCAAAAGGAATGATTACATTAAATATGTCAGTTTCACCTTTTATTACCGAATTCTTTTAATACCTCCCCGGCGACAACCTGGCCTGAAATAATAGATGGTGGCACGCCAGGGCCCGGGACCGTTAATTGACCTGTATAATATAAATTATTTACTTTTTTGCTTTTCAATGACGGCTTTAAAATAGCTGTTTGCCTTAATGTGTTTGCCAATCCGTATCCATTTCCCTTATAAGCATTGTAGTCCCTGATAAAATCGTTATGAGCAAAACTCTTTTTGTAGATAACAGCATCACGGATGTTTTGTTTTGTCAATCTTTCAAGTCGCTCCATGACCAGTTGGTAATATCTTTCTCTGATAGATACCTGATCCTCCAATCCGGTTGCAACCGGTATTAAAATAAATAAATTTTCATGTCCCTCCGGGGCCACCGACGGGTCGGTAATACTGGGAGCGGAGACATAAAATAAAGGTTTTTCAGGCCATTTTTTTGTCTCGTAAATTTCAACGGCATGAGGTCCGAAATCTTCATCAAAAAACAGGTTGTGGTGACGAAGATTTTTTAATCGCTTGTTGATACCCAGATAGTAAATAAGACACGACGGGGCCATCACCCTGCCGTCCCAATAGTTTTCGTCGTAGGTTCTGAAAGCTTCCGGAAGTAGTGCCGACTCCACGTGATGGTAGTCCGCGCCACCAATAACCACATCGGCAGGAAATTCCTGATCAGCTGTCACCACACTGCTGGCACTTTTGTTGTTCACCACAATTTCTTTTACTTCCTGGTTATATTTTATCGTTACGCCAAGAGATTGTGCCAATGCTACCATTCCCTCTACAATTTTGAACATTCCCCCCTTTGGATACCATGTTCCCAGTTTGATATCAGCATAGTTCATTAAGCTATATAAAGCCGGCGTATTTTCCGGCAAAGCTCCCAGGAATAATACGGGAAACTCCATCAACTCAATTAGTTTTTTGTTTTTGAAAAATTTTCGTATATGCTTATGGATGGAAACAAAAACATCACATTTCAATATATCCAGCAAAAGCTGAAGGCTTAAAAATTCAAATATGGATCGGCTTGGTTTATATACCAGTTGATTAATTCCCACCTGGTATTTATATCCTGCTTCTTTAAGGAATTGCAGTAGCTTTTTGTAGCTCCCTGCTTCAAAGCTTTCAAACAGCGCCCCTAATTCGTCGAGATTAGCAGGAATGTCCACAAAGTCATCATCTCCAAAAATCACCGAATAAGACGGGTCCAACCTGACCAGATCATAGTAATCAGCGGTTGAACGGCCGAACTTTTGAAAATAATTTTCAAAGACATCGGGCATCCAATACCAGCTTGGTCCCATGTCAAAGGTAAAACCTTCAGCCTTAAAACTTCTGGCTCTTCCTCCGGGACTGCCATTTTTTTCAAGGATTGTGACATCGTAGCCCTCATAGGCAAGTGAGGTAGCTGCGGCAAGTCCGGCAAAACCCGCGCCAATGACAACAACTTTCTTATGCATGGTAGATTTGTATTGCTCCAATTTTTTAAATTTACATTAACCCTATCATCCCATCATTTTATTCCGCAAAATCAGTGCCTCTCCATGTGTCGGGGACGCTGATAGGTCGCGGATTTAATTGAACCAGTAGAAAGAGAAACTATCTTTTCCTTAGGTTCTAACACTTTATTGATCTTTTTGATTGATCGGAATTTAAAATTCTTTTCAGACCGCATCCGACATTAAATTTAAAAAGAACAATATAACAATTGTTGTTAAGTTTTAAAGATATTATTCTAAATTGAGGAACAAGAAAACGGTAAGATCCCTTAGATATGATTTTATATAATGTGACTGTTAATATTGATGACGACGTGAGAGAGGAATGGATCACGTGGATGAAAACAAAGCATATCCCCGATGTATTGGCAACCGGGCAATTTATAGATCATCGATTCTATAAGCTTATTGAAGAGGTACAAAATGGTGGCACCACCTACTCGATTCAATTTTTTGCCCAGTCCATGCGTGAAATTGACCACTACCTTGCCAATTTTGCTACCAGGCTTAGAGATGACCACCTACAGAAATTTAAGGATAAACACGTAGCTTTCCGCACTGTGCTGGAATCAGTGGACTGAGATCGTGAGCATTAACCCTTAGCCGGAATTGCAAAAAACACTTGTGGCCCGGCGACACCAGTGTGCCATAAAATCTCAGCGGGATTTGCAACTAAAAACTTACCGGCTCTGACCATGTCGCCGGATAATTGACCATTTGCTCCCTGGTTAGTCTGCAATTGATCCATTCCCCGTCGAATTGTGTATCCAGTTTTTTATAAAAATTTATAGCGGGTTCATTCCAGTCAAGGACCTGCCAATTCAGTAGTTGGCAGTTTGTTTCAAGCGCTACCGCTACAGTAACATCAAAGAGTTTTTTGCCAATCCCAGATCCGCGATAAGACTCTTTAACTACAAGGTCCTCCAGGTACAGGCATTTCCCTTTCCAGGTTGAGTAACGATAGTAGTAAATGGATATGCCCACAATTTTGCCTTCAACCTCGGCTACATAAAGTCCGAAGACGGGAGAATCGCCAAACCCGTCCTCTTCCATTTTTTCCAGGGTATTATCTACTTCATCTGGCGCCTTTTCATAATTGGCCAGCTCCTGAATCAAATCCAGTACCTGTGGTAAATCTTCCCTGACTCCTTTTCTAATATTCATAATTTAAAATAAAACGGCCTTCAAAATCAATTGATACCCCACCGATTCATGCGATCCAATACCCTCATCACCATGCCTGTCCAATTTTTTGTGACTAAATGCATAACCATCATTTTCATAACTCATCCTTATAAGGCCACAAACCCATATTGTACCAGGCAAAGGCATAAAGATCTGAGATCCGATCAATGATTTTAGTGGTGGGGGTTCCGGCTCCATGGCCGGCATCGGTATCCACGCGGATCAATACCGGGTTATCTCCCTGGTGTTTTTCCTGTAAAGTGGCCGCAAACTTAAATGAATGGGCAGGCACAACCCTGTCGTCATGATCTCCTGTTGTTATTAAAGTGGCTGGATAATTAGTGCCGGATTTTAAAGCGTGAAGTGGAGAATACTTTAACAAGTACTCCATCATCTCTTTGGAATCATCGGCTGTGCCGTAGTCATAAGCCCATCCGGCGCCGGCTGTAAATTTATGATAACGTAACATGTCCAAGACCCCAACTGCCGGAAACGCCACTTTAACTAAATCGGGTCTTTGGGTCATTGTAGCCCCGACTAATAGTCCACCGTTAGAACCACCGGCAATGGCTAAATATTCCGGGCTGGTATACTCATTGCTAATCAGATATTCGGCGGCGGCTATAAAATCGTCAAACACGTTTTGTTTGTTCATTTTTGTTCCTGCCAAATGCCATGCTTTGCCATATTCGCCACCACCTCTGAGGTTGGCTTGCGCGTAAATACCTCCGTTTTCCAACCACACCGTTCTGGCAATACTGAATCCGGGTGTCAGGCTGATGTTAAAACCGCCATAGCCATACAAATAAGTTGGATTTTGACCATTTAATTCAATACCCTTCTTGTACACAAGAAACATGGGTATTTTGGTACCATCTTTACTTTCGTAAAAAACCTGCGTGGTTTCATAATCATCCGGGTTGAATTTCACATCGGGTTTTTCATATAGTTCCGAACTCCCCTTGTTAATATCATACTTAAAAATTGACGAAGGATAAGTAAACGAAGTAAAAGTATAATACAAGATACTGTCTTCTCTGCGGGCACCAAAGCCGTAGGCACTCCCAATTCCTGGTAATTCGATCTCTCTTTCCAATTGCCCTTGTAAATCAAGTTGCTTTACGCTTGTTTTAGCATCAATCATATAGCTGGCAAATAGTTTGCCTCCTCCCGTGTTGGCAGATAGCACATTTTCTGTTTCGGGAATAAGTGTGCGCCATTGGTCCGGTGCCGGATTCGCGGCATCGACTGCCATCACCTTCTTATTCGGCGCGTCCAGATTGGTTTGGATGAATAGCGTAGATCCCTCATTGCCAATAACCTGGTAATCATTGTCAAAGTTATTTACCACTGCTACGATCTCGCTGTCCGGACTACTTAGGTCCTTTACATACAATTCGTTACCTGAGGTACTTTGAGCGGCAGCGATAATTAAATATTTTTGATCCTCCGTAACATTCCCGGAAATATAACGCCTGGGTTGAGACGCTCCGCCAAAAATCAGCTGATCCTCAGATTGAGGCTTTCCTAAAGTGTGATAATATAACTTGTGATACTGGGTTTTAGCCGATAACTCACTCCCTTCAGTTGGCTTATCGTAACTACTGTAAAAGAACCCATGGTTTCCCACCCAGGAAATCCCTGTAAATTTCAAATCAACCAGGGTATCGCCTACCATCGCCATCGATTCTGTATTTAGCACGATTGCCTTTCGCCAATCCGATCCGCCTTCCGAAAGCAGGATGCCTACCATTGAACCGTCCTTTGTAAAACTTGTTCCCGACATGGAGATGGTGCCGTCTTCCGCAAATTTATTGGGATCAACAAACAGCGTAGCTTCCCCTTTCAGGTCCTTTTTTCTATACAGGACATTTTGATTCTGCAAGCCGTCATTTTTATAGAAATAATAGTAGTCACCGTGTTTAACCGGTGCATAAACTTTTTCATAGTTCCACAATTCCTCCAGCCTGGTTTTGATTTTGTCGCGAAAAGGAATATTGCTCAGATAGTTAAATGTTACATCATTTTGCCCTTTCACCCACGAGGCTGTCTCATCGGAAAGATCATCTTCCAGCCACCGGTAGGGATCCTTGACCTCCACACCAAAATAGGTATCCACACTGTCTACCTTTTTCGTCTCAGGATAAACTGAAACTTTAGCAATATTTTCCGCAGGTCGCTCCATGCAGGCACCGGTTAAGATTAACAGTAATAAGAAAAAATAAGTGTATTTCATTTTCCAGGTTCGTTTGGTTGTTCATTAAGTAAATATAAAAAGTCCGTTTTATTTTTCAATAAACCCGACAGCGCTTCAGGTAAGCGCTTATCAGTATCTAAAAAATCCAGCTATATCTCTTTAAACCCTGTATATTCCCATAATACTTCAGGAATTTTAATGCCTCCTTCTTCCTGGTTATTCTCAAGAATAGCCGCCATAATTCTTGGCAAGGCCAGGGCGCTTCCATTCAAGGTGTGTAACAAGGTCGTCTTTTTACCGTCGTTTTTGTATCGAAGTTTTAAGCGATTGGCCTGATATGTTTCAAAATTACTGACTGAGCTAACCTCCAGCCATTGCTCCTGAGCAGCTGAGTAAACCTCCAGGTCATAGGTCAGCGCAGCGGTAAAACCAAGATCTCCGCCACACAAATTTAATATCCTGTAGGGCAATTCCAGTTTTTTTAATAGCCCCACAACGTGCTGAAGCATTTCTTCCAATACTTCATAGGACTTTGAGGGCAGGGCAATTTGAACAATCTCCACCTTATCAAATTGGTGCAACCTATTTAAGCCCCTGACGTGCGCTCCCCAGGATCCTGCCTCTCTTCTAAAACAGGGCGTATAACCGACATGCTTCACCGGCAGATCCTCCTCACTTAATATTACTTCCCTGTACAAATTGGTAATCGGTACTTCGGCAGTAGGAATCAGGTAAAAATCTTCGTTTTGAACGTGATACATTTGCCCCTCTTTATCAGGCAGCTGTCCTGTACCATAGCCGGATGCTTCATTAATGACGATCGGTGGCTGTATTTCGGCATAACCGGCCTTGATAGCTTCATCCAAAAAGAAGTTAATCAGCGCTCTTTGCAATCTGGCGCCCTTACCTTTATAGACCGGAAAGCCTGCCCCGGTAACCTTATTTCCAAGATCAAAATCAATGATATCATAAGTCTTGATCAGGTCCCAGTGAGGTTTTTTATTTTCAGAAAGTACAGGTAACCGTTCACATTCCTCAAGTACTGCGTTATCTTCCGCCCGACTTCCTTCCGGAACGCTCTGGTGCGGCACATTGGGGATCTGATATAACAATGTCTTTAGCTCGCTTTCTATAGCTGAAAGTTGATGCTGCAATTCCTTACCGGATGTCCTTAACTCAGCGGTCTTCTTCTTAATTGCCTCGGCTTTCTCATGTTCGCCCTGCCTCATGAGTTGACCAATTTGTTTGGATATACCGTTCGACTCGGCCAGGGTTCGATCCAGATTGGTTTTCGTTTCTTTCCTTTGTGTATCCAGATTCAAAACCTTTTCTATAACTTCTTCGGGGCTATCTAAACCACGCTTGTGCAAACCCTGAAGTATTCTTTCCTTATTCTCGAGTATATCAGCAATTAATAACATTTTCTTTTAAAATTTACTTGCGCAAAGAAAATGATTTTAATTTAATGAATGAATTAATTTATTTTAATACTTGACAATTATTGACACTTAGTATATTATTGCATAATAATAGAAACACACAATATATCACGAGTTTGTTTCTCTTCTATCAAATTCGACATATTCTATAATCATTATATCATCTTTTTAAAATCAAACCGATTCCAGGTGTACCTGGGCATTTTTATCTACACAACATGTATAACATTGAAGAATTAAATGTGAGGCTTCTTTCTGAACTGAAAGAAATAGCCGAAAAGTTAGGGGTTAAAAACTTTAAGAGACTGCCAAAAAGTGAGTTGATCTATAAAATTCTTGACCAGCAAGCGGTGACGCCGGAAAATGAGTTGCTTGAAAAAGTATCAGAGAAACCAAAGAAAGCCGATAAACCGGCAAAAAATAAAAATACCAACAAACCTTCGGATTCTGCTAAAACAAAAAAACGTACCAGGGTCCAAAGGGAAAATGTAAAAACTGAAAACGATGTTGCCGAGGAAAAACCAGCAGCTAAAGAAAACATCAGCGCCGAGGAATTACTAGGCAGTTTTGACCTGGAAATAGATGCCAGCGTTACATCATTTGATTCCCCTTCTACTACAGAAGATGCAGCCGGATCAGGTAGTTCTCCGGAAGTGTCAGGGAAATCAGAACCGGAAAAAACCGCAGAAAAGACAACCGAAAAAACAACCGACCAGGCGGGCGATACTGAAAAACCTTCGCCGGCAGATCAAGGTGGTGACCGACCTCAGAAAAGAGACCGGAATGACGGGAATCGAAATAAAAAGAACTCGGGCAGTATTTTAAAAGAATTTGATGGCATTATCGCCAATGAAGGTGTGCTGGAAATCATGCAGGATGGTTATGGATTTCTTAGATCTTCAGACTACAACTATCTGGCCAGTCCCGACGACATATACGTGTCTCCTTCACAAATAAAATTATTTGGCCTAAAAACCGGAGACATGGTCAAAGGTCAGATAAGACCTCCCAAAGAAGGGGAAAAGTACTTTGCATTGTTAAGAGTAGAAAATGTTAACGGCAAAACAACAGATGAAATCAGGGACCGGGTACCTTTTGAATATCTTACTCCATTGTTTCCGGAGGAAAAGCTAAACCTAAGTACCAAACCGGATAAATACTCTACGCGAATTCTCGACCTTTTTGCTCCTATCGGAAAAGGGCAGCGGGGTATGATTGTAGCACAGCCAAAGACTGGTAAAACTGTCTTGCTGAAACAAATTGCCAATGCTATTTCTGAAAATCATCCGGAGTGTTACCTGATTATACTTTTGATCGATGAAAGACCGGAAGAAGTAACCGACATGGCCAGAAGTGTAAATGCCGAGGTAATTTCATCTACCTTTGACGAGCAGGCAGAACGCCATGTGAAAGTATCGAGCATCGTGCTGGAGAAAGCCAAAAGGATGGTTGAAAGTGGTCATGATGTGATCATACTGCTCGACTCCATCACCAGGTTGGCCCGGGCCTATAACACCGTTGTACCCTCCTCCGGTAAAATTCTATCCGGTGGTGTGGATGCCAACGCTTTGCACAAGCCAAAAAGATTTTTCGGCGCAGCCAGAAATGTAGAAAACGGCGGATCACTGACCATCATAGCTACGGCATTGATCGAAACCGGTTCTAAAATGGATGAGGTTATCTTTGAAGAATTTAAAGGCACCGGTAATATGGAACTGCAGCTGGATAGAAAACTATCCAACAAAAGAGTTTATCCTGCTATTGATGTTCCGGCTTCAGGTACTAGAAGGGAAGATCTGCTGATGGACAAGGAAGAGTTATCCAGGGTTTGGATACTGAGGAAGTTCATGTCGGATATGAACTCCAACGAAGCCATGGAATTCCTGTTGGAAAGAATGCGCGGCACCAGAAGCAACGAGGAATTTTTGATCTCAATGAACGGTTAGCTATAAGCTAAAAGATATTTTAAGATCCTTTTCTGTTGAATCAGAAAAGGATTTTTTTTGAAAATAACCGGCTCACATACATCGGTTGCGGCAACTATTTTCTCCAGTCGTCAAAAAGAATGGCGTATGATTCCACATCTATGTATTCCCCCCATCGCAGGACCAATTGGCGGTGTAATCCCTCTTTTACCATTCCCAGCTTCAGCAGGATTTTGGACGAAGCTTTATTCCTTACCATTGCATAGGCCTCAACCCTGTTCAGTTTCAGCACTTCAAAAGCATAATTAAGAACCTTCGAAGCGGCCTCACCGGCGTAGCCACTGCCCCAGTACTCCCTCCCGAGCCAATAACCGATTTCAGCAGAATTAAATCGACGGTTTAAGGAAAGTTTTACACTCCCTATAATGCAATCGTTATTTTTTATGCTTACAGACCAACGCAGTATTTGTTGCTGTCTGATCTTATCTATCTCCTGCTGCCGCCATAATTTAGCCTCTTTCATGGTACATGGGTGTGGCAATGAAAGTGTGGTCTGCGCCACCTCCTTGTTGTTAATTAAGCGAAACCAGGTCTCGGTAGAAGCCTGTTCGAACGATATCAGCTTTAGCCTTTCAGATGTCAGCGTTTTAATTGCCATAAGGCAAAATAAAAAAAAGCCACTCCAATAATGAAGTAGCTTATTAAATTTTTGTGGGCATTCTTAATAAATGATCGAAGGTACTATGCTCTCAATGCTTACCCCTAAGAATAAATTGAATCAATGATTTCCCTAATTTCATAGAGATTGTTTATATACAACATTCCCTGCGAGGAAAATAAATTGGCCTGACTTTCTTCAGATTACTTTCCGTCCACAAAATCCTGTAAATAGCCGTACCTCTCGGTAATTTTCCCTTTTTCGACAATCGTAGCCCGTTTTATAATCTCGTCTTTGTCTTCGTAAAGCAAATTGGGTAAAACATGATTGACCAGCTCAAAGCCAAAATCGCGGGAGGCATCTCTGGGTAATTCTCCAGGTAAGTTATCGACTGCCATGACCGTAATGTTTGCTTCGTCACTTAGTGCGGGTTCTACCTTATCTTCGCTGGGATTATAGTCGTAAATGGGATCGTCAATGGTTGCCGGCTTTTTGGTGGAAGGAATTGATCCTTCAATGTCGCAGGTAATATCCGCTATTACTTTGATTTCAAAATCCTTTTTTAATATATCTTCCCTTGTGAAGAGTACCGGAGCACGGGGATCCCAGTAAGCGCCGGCAATTAGCATGTCGGCGACCCTGGTAAAAGGCAAAAATCCCGGGTCATAATTTACCGGATCTTTGTAGAATTCAGCGCGGTTAAAGGGCTTGCCTTCTTTGTGAGTGTTATAATCCCGGGCATTGAGCTGGGTGTACACCGGGCCGTCAAATCTTTCTTCAAGAAACGCTGCCGGGCTCACCCTTCTGATGTCCATACCATTGAGTACTTCCATCGCACCTTTGGTAACACGGCCTCCCCCGGTCAGGACAATTTTGATTTTGGGCAGCTTTACCTTGTCACATTCCTTTTTTAATTCTTCCAGGTCAAAGCAGTCCTTAGCTCTTTTCAGGTTAAATAAATTATACCGTTTTCCATAGGTTAAAATACCGTTGTATGCGCCCACAATTCCGGCATATCGGCCAAAAGCAATAAGACGCCGGCCCGATAAATCAGTAAGACACTCGTAATCAATCAGGGTAATTTTTTTTTGCACAATGGCTTGTAGCAGGTTGCGGTTGTACTCCTGCTTTTTAATCGTGTGAGAAAAAAAGAAATAAGTCTTGTCGGGAATCAGCTCACTTATGGGTACCTCTTTTACACCAAGCAGTACGTCACACCCGGACACATTATCGGTCAGGGTGATACCATGTTGCTCATACTCCTCATCCTTAAAACAGCGAATATTACTCTTCTCACAAAACACCGTAACACTGGGATGTAACTCATGGATTTCCCTGGCTTGTTCGGGTATCATGGGCACGCGGCGGTCGGTGGGAATTTTGCCTTCCTTTATTAAACCTATTTTTACTTCATTCATTAGAATACGGGATAAATGTTGTTGCAAAAACCGCAAATTTAGGCTTTTTAAAATAATAAGGAAATTGAACGCTTTGCCGGCCTTGTTTTTGGGCTACAAAAATTAATCTTTTATTTCCAGCTTAAACCCTACGCCATGAAAATTGGTGATGGAAAGGCTTTGGTCTTCCTGCAGGTATTTTCTTAATTTAGAAATAAACACATCCAGGCTCCTGCCTAAAAAATAGTCATCATCACCCCAAATATCTTTCAATATATCTTCCCTACGGACAATCTGACCCTTCCGCTGACAAAAAATTCTGAGAATGTCCGCTTCTTTCTGGGTAAGTTTTTTTTCCCAGTCATTGCAGGACAATCTTAGGTTTTGATAATCAAATTTATATTGCCCTAATTGAGTCAGCGGCGCCGTGGCCGGCTTTTTGTCGGCTCTTTTCAAAAAGACCTCGATGCGTAATATCAGCTCTTCAATGCTAAAAGGCTTGGTTATATAGTCATCACCCCCAAGCGTAAATCCATTGATTTTATCTTCTTTCATGGCCTTGGCGGTCAGGAAAATAATAGGGGTGACTTCATCGGTTTTTCTAATTTCACGTGCCATGGTAAAACCATCCATCTTAGGTAGCATCACATCCAGTACACAGAGATCACATCCGTGATCAAAGAAATACCGGAGGCCCTCCTCGCCGTTTTCACACCAGACTACTTCAAAGCCCGCCACCTCAAGATTGTCTTTAATTACATATCCCAGGTTGGTGTCGTCTTCAACCAATAAAATTTTTTTACCTTTTTTTTGTGTGATTTTCATGGGGTAAGAATATGCTAAAAGTACTTCCCTGACCGATCGAGCTATGCACGTTGATTTCTCCCCGGTGGGCCATTACGATCTCTCTTACATAATTTAATCCCAGGCCAAACCCTTTTACATCATGAATATTGCCGGTTGAAACCCTGAAAAACCGCTTGAATATGTTCTTCTGATTTTCCATGCTGATCCCTATACCGTTGTCAACTATTTTAATGACGATCCCACGGGCGATGTCCTCTGTGATAATTCTGATCCTTGGCACCACCTTACAGTATTTCAGGGCATTGTCTAGCAGATTATAAAGTATATTGGTAACATGGAGCTTATCGGCCTCGATGCAGGTGTGGCGTGCCTGAAGGTCACAGGATATATTCCCTGCACTATTTTCGACAGATAGCTTCAGGCTTTGAATAGTCTGAGAAATGATATCGTGCAGGTTGACTTTCTCAATTTTCAGATTTACTTTTTCCTTGTCAACAGTAGCCATCTGTAACACCCTTTCCACCTGATTTTTAAGTCTTACACTCTCTTCCCGAATGATGGAGGCATAGTTTTGAAGTCTTTCCGGGTCTTTGATAATTGACGGGTTTTTGAGCACCTCTGCAGAGATAGCAATGGTAGAAATAGGTGTTTTAAACTCGTGGGTCATGTTATTGACAAATTCTTTTTGTATGGCAGAGAGCCTTCTCTGCTTTAGAATTACAAAAAGTGTGTAGGCAAAAAAGACAATGACAATGAGCATTACCAGCGAGGAAAAGGTCCAGATGCCCATCTGGGCTAATAAGCCGGTATCTTTGGTGGGAAAATACACCCCAAAATAATAACTGTCATTGTCCAATTTCGGAAACCTCGTCGCCTGCTTTTGGTTGGGATTTTTACTCTCCAGATTTACATAATCGCCATATACCATCTTTTCATTGCTGCAATCATATATACCATATTCAAAGTCCTTGGCGATTTCCCGGTTTTTAAATTCATTTTTTAAAAATTCTTCCAGTTGGTAGGGGTCAATAAAGTTATTGACTCTGACTGTATAGTAATTGGTCGAAAGCTGTTCCACCGGGTTTTGGATAGATGGCGGCAGGTTATTGCAGCGGTTGATTTCATCTGCGACACCTTTTAGGGCAATATTCATGCTGTTATTGAATTGCTTTTCCCGCAAGTCGAAAGCCTTTCTCACCCAAAACATCTGCGTTAACGTGATCCCCACTAATGAAAAAGTGGCCAAAATTATTACCAGCCGTATCCTGTACCTACTCATATCATTAAAAATACGAGAAACTGGTCAAAATTAGCAGATATTTAACATTTCGTTAACAAAATCCAGCGTCATAGCGGGGTCGTCCCAAGTGCTTTTTGTAGAGTGACGATTATCTGACCTTAAACCATAAAGACGTACGCAATCCAAATAGTTCTACATTTCTTCCTTCAACACCCATTTCAGTAATACCCTTTTGATAAAAAAGCGCTGTCTGAAAATACAGATCTTTTTTTAGTTGCGACTCCAACCCAAGGCTGGTATTGAAGGTACCTGCGTATAGCTCGGGGTTATCTATTCTTTTGGTAGATGTAATGGCGGTACTGAAATCATCTTCCTCGATATCGTTGCCAATATCAGCGAGATAGCTATATTCAAATTTCTGAGACAAATACAACATGGGGGTGTAACCTACACTGACAAACATCTTCTTCCTTTTGGTGAGCGGATAAAAATATTTCAGATTCAGAGGAACGCTGATGATATCTGATGACACCTCAATATCTTGCAGCTCGCCAATATCACGATTGAGTGCGGGAAATGTGTTTAGGGTCTCTTCACTTTGTGCCGCTATCTCAGAATCGCCCAGGCCAAACTCTAATTTGGTATATTTAAATCCACTTTCCAGCCTTAAACTCGGAGACATCACCAGTTCCGCTAAAACACCTAAACTCGGCTGTAGCCCCTCACCATGGCCAATGTCATAAGCTGACCTGAGCAGCGTCAGCTCGGGTCCCCAGCGAAAGCCCACCCCATTCATTTCGTTTTTTTCCAGCACCCGTAAAAGTCTGGAAGGGAGCACAACATCCTTGGTTTTCTTAGTATTACCGGCTACTTCTTTTTTCTCTTGCCCATCACCACTAACCCCAATATTAAAAAATGGCTGCCAATCATTTGAAGCCAAATAATAACCTTTTTTCCGTAGTGATCCAGGCCCATGCTGATAGGGCAGGTTTTCGATTTTGACAGGGACTTTTTTTCCATCTTCAAAAACAAATATCCCATTACGCGCAAGGTAAGATCTGACTTCCGGGGGGGCGTCATCCAGATTGGCCATGTATAGCTGATCACCGGGGAGGGCGTTTTTACCACTGTTTTCCTCTCCCAAATTATATTTTTGAATTAAATCATTTAGCTCCTTTTTATTCATAGCAGCTATCAGTGCCTCCGGGTCCCGAGCGGAGTTGGCTGTATTTATGACTTTTTCTTTATAGACATAAACTGTATCAATCAGCCGGTTTTCTTTATTACTTAGCTGGTTTTGTAATTCATACAGCTTCTGTTGATCATGTCTAAGCCGGGCCAATTCATCGAGCAGTTCCTGGCTGTCCGACCCATGAATGTAGGAATACAAGCTAAAATTGAGAAAAGAAACTAATATCACCGAAGCCGCTATCCAGCCTATATTTTTCAGGTTTTTGTACCAGGGCAAAGCGTAAGTTACGCCTGTCAGGCGTTGATGTAATCCTTCCAGCGCACCGGAGTCAATCCCATAGTCACGATACTCCGCTACCTTTTCCCGTATTCTTTGATCAAATTTGTTATCATCCATGGTCCTTATAATTTTCCTTGTGCCATGTTGCCAGTGTCCTCTTCAATTTGCTGCGCGCTACCGACAAGTTTGACTTTGAGGTACCCACACTTATATTCAGCTTTTCGGCAATTTCCTCGTGTTTGTAACCTTCAATGACAAACAGGTTGAAAACAATGCGGTAAGAAGCCGGAAGCAACTGGATTAAAGCGATAATCTCCTTTTCGGAAATAGCATCAATCAGCTCGATATTCTGCCCCTCATCTTTTGCAAAAGAGATGTCTACTGTTTGCCAATGCTTGTCATTGCGCCGGTAATAATCAATGGCCGTATTGATCATTACTTTTCGTAACCAGGCTTTGAAGGACAGGCCCTTGGTATATTTATCAAGGTTGGTAAGTATTTTGAAAAACCCATCATTCAAAATTTCTATAGCCTCATTCCTGTCCTTGGAATATCTGAGGCAAATGCTCATGGAATAGCTGTAATACTGGCTATACAGCTTATCCTGACAATGACGGTCTCCTTTTTTGCAACCATCAAGTAATTTATAAAGTTCAGCCTGTTCCAGCGTATGCAAAATGAATATATTAGGCGTTAGTTATAGAGTCAACACGCACAAAACGATCAAATGGTTGGTTCAGCATAAAATATTTCTGCCCCCAACCAACCTTTTTAAAGTGTTCTGCGTGTTGTGATTAAGTTAGGCAAATTAAAAATATGAGGATTAGCCCATTGAAGATAGTAAGCAGCTTATTCATAAGCTTATTGTTAATAAGTATCATGACCATTGCTTACGCAAGTGTGGATTCAACATCAAAACCTCCGTCCTGGTTTTATAATATTAGTGAGGCAAAAGAATTGGCAGCAAAAACCGGGAAACCTATTTTAATAAGTTTCGCAGGCTCGGACTGGTGTAAACCGTGCATCTTATTGACCAGGGAGGTTTTTGAAACCGAAAAGTTTGTTTCCTATGCGGATAAAAATCTGATCCTTGTGCTGGCAGATTTCCCGCGCTACAAAAAAAACCGGCTTTCCGAACAACAGGTTGAGCACAATGAGGCATTGGCAGAAAAATTTAACCGTGAAGGATCTTTTCCATTAGTGGTACTAATTGATTCCGAAGGTACTGTCAAAGGCAAAACCGGGTACCGCGAAGGAGGGCCTGAAGACTACATCACACATTTGAACACCCTATTGGCAGAAAAGTAATGAACGTGGAGAGGTGGATATTGCTAATGGGGTGTTTTTTTCTTTCATCCCCAAATCTTGCCCAGGACTATCAAAGACATTATAAAAAGGTTTTACTGCTGATGGGTTCGAGGTTTGAGTTTACGGCAGTGGCCAGGGACAGCACCAGCGCTTTGGCCGGCATTGAGGCCGGTATCAAAGAGGTTAGGCGCATTGAAAAGCTTATTTCTTCCTGGGACCTGCAATCTCAAACCTCAAAGGTTAATGATGCTGCTGGTTTAGCGCCTGTTGTGGTTGATAAAGAATTATATGACCTGGTCAAAAGAAGCAAGAAAATATCTGAACTAACCCAGGGCGCCTTTGACATCTCTTATGCCTCCATGGATAAAATCTGGAAATTTGACGGCTCTGTACAATCCTTACCCGCCAAAGGGGACATTGCACAATCTGTGTCCAGTATTAACTACCAAAATGTGATTTTGGATCCTGGCAATGTCACCATTTTCCTCAAAGAAAAAGGCATGAAAATAGGTTTTGGGGCCATCGGAAAAGGTTATGCCGCCAATAGGGCAAAAGCTGTCATGCAAAACCACGGCATTGAAAACGGTGTTGTCAACGCCGGAGGCGATCTCATCACCTGGGGCCAAAGAGATAACAATAAAAGCTGGCGGATTGGTATTGCCGACCCCAAAGATAAAACTAAAATGATATCATGGCTTGATGTCAGTGATATGGCGGTAGTTACTTCGGGCAACTACGAAAAGTATGTAATAATTGATGGGCAACGGTATGCACACATTATCGACCCGCGAACAGGTATGCCTGCCAAAGGATTGAAAAGCGTGACCATTATCTGCACCGACGCAGAGCTGGCCGATGCGCTGGCCACCAGTGTTTTTGTTTTGGGAAAGGAAAACGGATTACACCTGATCGATCAGTTAAAAGGTATCGAAGGTTTATTGATTACTGATACCGACGAGATGATAACCACCAAAAACCTGCATTTAAATTATTATAAAAATCAAGAGGCGGATTACGACTTTAAACTGAGAAGGGAATGAGAAAATTAAACCTGATTATCCTGGCATTGCTTTTAACCGCGCAAGCGGGCTGCGTATCTGTAGCTGCATATCAAAAAGTTTACCTCTATGACGAAAACATGGCATTAGAAGCTCGAAAAATTGAGGTATATGAATCAAATATTGAAGCCTACCGGGAGGGAGCCTCAGGCGGAAATGGTGGTAAAACCGGGGGAGGATGCGGATGCAATTAGCCCTGAAAATAAAGTGGATACCTATACTCATCTGCTTGCCCGTGTTTTGCGCTGCGCAGCAAGGTCCCAGCCAGGGGCGGCAAGAGCAGTCCTTCCCTAAAAAGGAACTGGATGATACAGAAATTAATTTTTTATTGAATTACTATGAGCAGGATGGAGACCATGCAGCCGTAACCGGGGGCAGAGGCACACAAAAGCTCGATAATATTGCCCCGGCCTTTATCATCAACATTCCTCTCGATACTAATAAGGTGCTGAATATATATACCGGGGTAGATATCTACTCCTCTGCCAGTACAGATAATATTGATTTTAATGTGTCATCCGCCTCAGGACAAGATGCCAGGATTTATTTAAATGCTACCTACACAGTAAAAAATAGTGTTAAAAATACCTATCTAAGTTTCATTGGAGGTGTTTCCACAGAATATGACTATAATTCCCTATCGGCGGGAATAGGCTGGACAAAACTTTCCAAAGATGAAAACCGGGAACTTCGTTTTACGGGGAAGGTGTATTTTGACAGATGGACCCTTATTTATCCTGTAGAATTAAGAAATGCCGACGATTTGCTGAATGAGGATCGCCGACGATCTTATAATTTTTCCATGACCTATTCACAGGTTATTAACCGGAAACTACAGACCTCTATTTCTACTGATCTCGTATATCAATCCGGACTGCTGTCGACGCCATTTCATCGTGTATTCTTTCAGAATAATGACAATGCCACGATAGAACGGTTGCCTGATCATAGATTTAAAATACCAGTTGGCGTAAGATTAAACTACTATCTCAGTGACCTTATCATAGCCCGTCTCTTTTATCGGTATTATTATGACGACTTTGGCATCACCGCCAATACCTTTAGTATTGAGTTGCCTATTAAAGCCTCGGCGGCTTTCACCTTCTATCCGTTGTATCGCTATCATACGCAGACCGCAGCAGATTATTTCCAACCCTTTGACGAACATTTGGAAACGGCCTTGTTCTATACCTCCGATTTTGATCTGTCCGGGTTTGCCAGTCACAAAATTGGGCTGGGAATACGCTATTCACCACTATATGGCGTTACTAGGTTTAGAGGGCTTTTTGCTAAAAAGAAAAACAGGATTACACAGCTAAAAAGCATTGATTTAAGATATGCAAATTATGCGAGGTCCGACGGGCTTGATGCCAATTTAGTCAGTATGGATTTTGCCTTTAAATTTTAAGTTTCATATATTCAGTTGAATTATGAAGAAGGAAATCATAGCAGCAACGGAAGATTACGTAAGGAAACTGCTCAAAAAACTTCCTGCTTATTTAACCTATCACAATCTGCATCACACTGTTGAAGTAGTAGATTCGGTTGTGAAAATAGCGGATAGTTGTCACCTCATAGACAGTTGTCACCTTACCGATGATGAAAAGGAGATTCTAATACTGGCGGCGTGGTTTCACGACACTGGTTTTGTGGAAACCTACAAGGGGCACGAAAAGGTAAGTAAACAGATCGCCACCACCTTTTTAAAATCGCAAAAATATCCCGGTGAAAAGATCAAAATGGTCCGTCGCTGCATAGACGCTACCAAAATCAATTACCAGCCCACCAACCTCCTTGAAAACATTATCAGAGATGCCGATTTGTATCACCTGGCTACTGCCGACTATTTTAAAAAACTGGCCTCATTAAAAAAGGAATGGGAATACGTATATAAAACCAAAATCACCGACCAATCCTGGTACACGAAAAATTTGGACTTCCTAACAGCTCATCGCTATCACACCCCTTATTGCCAGCATCAGCTAAAGGTTCAGAAACAGGAAAATGTCTTTAAAAATTTACAGAAAGTAGCCACCTATAAGTGCTCTATTTAGCGCCTATCGTATTTCCTTTTCAATCTTGTCCAGGGCCAGCGCTGCCAGATCACGCCATTTTTGGTGATATATAAATGGTACTTCTATCCATCCTTTCATAGGGGGTTTGTTTTTGAAGGGACTTAAATAACCGAATTGGGTAATACCCAGGGCCTCGGGATCAAACTCCTTCCCTAACCGGAAAACCATCTGATCATTGTAATAAAATGCAAAAACTTTATTCCTGTACTTAATACCCGGCGATGACATCATTTTACCAGCGGCTACAGCCGTGTGTTGGCCGGTCAATTCATCCGTAATGGTATTAAACAAAATTTCAGATTCTTCCATCGTATTGAATTAATGGTTTTCAATAGCCACCCGTTGCTTTTTAGGAAGACCGGCCAAAACAATTTCATAGCTATGATCAATAATCTCCTTAAGCTGCTTATCGGCCAGGGAGCCATCCATAAACACAGAATTCCAATGTTTCTTATTCTGGTGCCAGCCGGGCTGAACGGCCTCAAAACTGGCTCTTAGCTCCAGGGCCTTTTCCGGGTCACATTTCAGGTTAACAAATTTAAATGGCTCTCCTGTTTCATCGCCATAGGTAAACGGTTTGGTGAAGGTCCATGCAAAAGCCTTCCCTGCCAATTTAAACCAGACAGCATGATCCCCAAAAGGATAGGTTTCTTCAGCACCTTTTTTACTTAAACAATAAGATTTAAAAGCTTCAAAAGTCATATTCCAATTTACTTATTATCGGTGAAAACTTATTGCATGGCTTTAATTAAAAAATCCTTTACCGGCTGGCCGGCGTGCCAGTAATGCATCAGCGTCTCGGGAAGTTCTTCATCCGTGATGTGTTTGGCCGGCAATTCGGTACCATAATAAAATTGTTTGTTGGCAATTAACGGTTGTTTTGTACTGATAGGCTGGAATTCTTTGGGTATCCTTTGATGTTTTTCCCCCATAATTTCACCGAAAGCTTCTTTGAAATCCTTGTGGCTAATCGCCTTTTGAAATTGATTCAGGTGATTGGCTATATAAGTTCGGATCTTTTGCAGCTGGACTTTATCTACACCATGTGCCCCACCGTAAATTTCAATTCCTTTAGCAGAAAACCTGAAGTAGATACCGGGAATACTTTTGTCTTTTCTCCCCGTGGTAGAAATGATGGCACCATAGTGCGTATTATAAGGGGTTTTATCAGGAGAAAATCGGATATCCCGGTTTATGCGCAAAATGGCGTCTTTGGCCTGAATAGCTATTTCCGGCGCTACGTGATTGATTCGACCGATCATTTCATCTATAAGTTGTGCAAAAGGCTTTTTCACGGAAGCCTCATATCTTTTTCGGTTGGCATCAAACCAATCCTTATTATTATTCTTTTCAAGTTCCTTAAAGAATTTTACGAAGTCTTTTGTCAGGTATCCCATGTTATTGAGTATAAAAATTAAAATGAGAATTAAAATTAAAATGAGAATTCGCGTAGCATTAAAAAAGGCGGGCCCGGGTAAAGCTTATGTGAAGGTAATCGGGCACCGCCAATTTTATTTATTCAAGTTATATTTTGCTTATGCCAAAATTCACATGCAGCAGTTTATTTCATAGAGTGAAAAGCGACACGATTACCCTCTGAATCAATAAAGTGGGCAACAAATCCATTCTCACCTATGGAAGTTTTGGGCATCACCACCTTGCCGCCAGCGGCTTCTACTTTTTCCAGCGGGCCAGCAAGATCCTCTCCGCCATTTAAATAAACAATAGACCCTTTTTCGGTTGGTTCATAACCCTCACCACTGACCACTGCACCTCCAACACCACCTTCCTGCTGGTTCCAGTTGGGTAAAAAGCCAAGTCTGAGCTTATCCATCTGCATTTCGTGTAATTCTCCTCCCAATACAGAGCCGTAAAATTTGCAGGCTCTTTCGAAATTTTTTGCGGGTATTTCAAACCAGTTAATTGAGTTTGCCATGATTATTGCGTTTTAGGATTAAACATTCATTTTGATGCTACCAAAATACGAGGTCACCTGGCCAGGAAAAAATCAAATATTTCTAAAACGTAGGTTTTTAAATACTGATTTTAATGAATTTAGAAACTGTTTTAAATATTTTTTTAGCTATTTTTAGTAAAAAACGTAGGCTTCTAATGAATAAAAAAGGTAATCTATTTTTTTTAATCAAGTCACTGAATCAAAGTGAAAAGCGCTATTTTAAGCTTTTTTGCAACACTATAAACGTAGAATCCAACTATATCAAACTATTTGAAGCGATAGACAAACAGGAGGTATACGATGAAAAAAAGTTAAGACAGATCTTTTCCCGGCAGGTTTTCATCAGGCAATTGCATGTGACCAAAATTTATCTTTCTCAATTAATTTTAAAAAGCCTCCGCAATTATCATCATAAAATCTCCAAAACTGCCGAGTTGGCAGACCTGATCAGGGACATAGAAATTCTTTTCTCCAAGGAGTTGTTTGATCAGTGTTATTACACCATAGAAAAAGCTCAGAAATTAGCTATTAGCTATGAAAAATTTGCCTTATTAACTGAGATATTAAATTGGAAACGCAAGCTATACCTGGCCAGATTCGGTGCCAACCCAGCCAGGTTGCAAGAAATTGATGATCTTGCCGCAGACGGGTTAAGGAAACTGCAATCCATACAGCAATACTGGTCCATGACCACCAATCTCTCACAGTTTAATCAACCTGGCACCGAGGCCAAAAAATTTCATAAATCATCCTTATTAAAAACAGCCGGCAAGCCGCTGGCTCTTCGGGCCAAAATACTTTTCTACCATTTGTTGTACGGTCAGGGGGTTATGGGCAGCAACAACCAACTTGCAGAAGAAAGCCTTGAAAACCTCATCACCTTAATTGAAGCGCATCCGCATCACATCAAAGATGATCCTGGCCCTTACCTCAACTCTCTAAATAACAAAGTCACTTTTCTGATCCTCCATCATCGCTACGACGAAGTGATCCCTATTATCGAAAAGATAAGGGCGGTTCCCGATGAATTCGGCATTAAAAAGGCCAACAAATTGCGGCTGCGAACTTTACTGCGAACTTACAACATCGAACTTGAGTTATACAGGGATCAAAAAGATTTAAGCAAAGGCAAAGCCTTAATGGTCACCATCAGGTCGTTTTTGGAAAAATATGAAAAATCGGTTCCGGACAATTATTTCATCCTTTTCTGGAATCAATTTGCAAACATTGAATTTATGGCAAAAGACTATGCGGCCGCCCTGGTTTGGGTCAATAGAATCATGCAGATTAAAAGTGACGCCAGACTGGACTTACAGCGTTACGCGCGGCTTCTGCAGCTGATTATTCATTTTGAATTGGGAAATGTAATTTTTCTGCGTTATTCCATTGATAGCTACCGCCGCTTCCTTAGAAAAAAAACCGGCGTCTCCCCCTTTGAAAAGTTATGTCTGAGGCACTTCGCCAAACTCAGTCATGTGGCCCCCGGAGATTATCCTGTATACTTAGGGAAGTTTTATCACGATTTATTTGAAAAGGATAAAACCCTCATCACACCAGGTATTTTAGACTACCTCGATATCAAAAGCTGGTTAGAGCAAAAGTTCATCAACGTGAATGAACGATAAAGGCTAAAGATCCACAAACAATTTGTTTTTAATCGCAAACTTCACCAGGCCAATGGGGCTGCGGGAATTGGTCTTGCTTAATATTCTACTTCGGTAGTGTTCAATAGTCCTTCTCCCCAGGCAAATTTTATCTGCGATTTCTTCTGATGTTTTTTCTTCACAGATCAACCTCAATATTTCGATTTCCGTTTCGGTCAATTCAAATTTTTCAGATAGCTTTTTTTCGTTTTCCTTGGACCCATCCTGTGTTTCGCCAGGGCCGGCGGAAGTTTTTGCTCCGGACCTGTTAGTCAATTGCCTGACCAGTTTTTGTATGTCATCAGTGTTAATGTTGCAAATCAGGTAATCGTTCCATTTTGGATCATGTGTGATCTTGGATTTCCCGGGATCGTTGGTAACCAGAAGCACTACCTTCAAATCGTCCGGAGCGTTATCAATTAAATTGAATAAATTTTCTTTGTCTATTGTCATCCTGGAAGCATCCGAAGATAAATCGGTGGATACCTGTTTCGGTTCAAACTTGCCCATCGCTTTCATATAATTGGAGAACTTTTTATCGCTCACCAACTCCAGTTCAATATGATTGCCATTGGATGCATTCGGCGCCAAATTCTGGTCAGTTGCTAAATAAACAGTTAATTCTTTCATTATTAATAGATTTTATGTTTTTCATTTTAACACTCAAATACTATTGATATTTGGAAAATGGTTTAAATACCTTCATTCCTCCCTAAACAAATTATCTGGGTCTTACAGCACTTAATCAAAAATTACCAAACCTCTCCCCATTGCAAAGCCATTAAATGACCTTGCAAAAAGTCGGCAGATAACAGATTCTATTAAAATCAATGTTTCCCAAATTAAAAATAATTTAAAATGCCTCCGTTCTATTTTACGGGTGAACAAATTCTATTACTTTAACGATGCTAAAAATTCTGGTCTTATAAAACTAAATGATTTTATCATTAATTACAAATTAACCTGGTTAAGCTAACACTAAATAAATGTTAATTTTCAAAAAATATTGTTGAAAAAACGTCGAAATTCAATAAAAACGTTAATATCATGTTCGATGTCTCGAGCACGGTGCTACCTAACGCTTATTCTATAGGAAGTACAAGAAGCTTGTAGTGTTGTCTTAGATAATCGAATTATCCGTACTAAAGCTTCCCTATGCAATTGTAAACAAAATTTGGCGATAGCTATCCGGCGCGATTTTTCCCCAAGATATCAAATTGGTAACTCGGGTTCAGCATCGCGTTATTTTGTTATCTGCCATTAAATCATACCCTGGAATCGTCCCATAGCGGTGTCCATGCTTTACGGCGGTTTTATGTTAAATTTTTGAGACGTATTCATCTTGTTTTAAAATCTTAATTTATTTGCTGGTAAATGGTCATCAGGTTTTCCGGCGTCAACGGTTTGGCAAGATAACGAATCACGTAAGGATCACTTTGCAATGCCTGAAGGTCCCTCGGATGGGTGGAGCTTGTTAATGCCACTATCTTGCAATGATTTTTAACTTTTTGATCACATTGGGCATAATGGTCCAAAAAAGCAAAACCGTCCATATTGGGCATGCTTATATCCAGAAAAATGATTTCAGGTAATTTATCTTCGTCAAGATTATTATTAAGGTATTTCAATGCCTCGTGGGCACTGTTCATGGTTAGGATATGACCTGCAAAATCGCACAAGATAATAATTTTTTGAGCGAGAAAACGATCTATCTCACAGTCATCTATTATCATGGCTCTTTTAACAGTGTTGTCTCCGATGTAAATATCCATCTTATTTTCAAATTAGTTTTCGAAAAGCAAAACAAAATATCTCATAGCTTATGGGGACCAAATATCCTAATGCCCAATGGCCGTATCTTTATTCACTTTTCTATTCGTTTGTTTTGAGAGATGTCGTCAGCCTTTCATACTTTAAAAAAAGGGTAATAGGGAGTTTAACTTAACTTAATTGGTACGAGCAGTCACCGATCGTATAATTGATAATACCTCCCTATTCCCTTCTTTTCTTTCCATGCCTAACTTCTTTGATTTTCTTTACACCTTCCCGGTCAGCAGCCTCATGCAACCATGCCAGGTAGGTACTTTGATTGCCTTCCAGCTTTCTGATTAATTGCTTTAAGTATAACAAATAATCTACCTGCGACAGTTTCAACATCCTGGATGCGCAAAAGACGTCTCCCTTGAAAGCAAATAAATAACCGATTATTTGTTCCTCCCTACCGGAGAGAAAACAGGCATCACTTCGCAGCCAATCACTCCAACGGTACTCATAGGGTTTCAGCGCTTTGCGCAGTTTTAACCATGGATGCTGCCGGTCTGTTATTTGCTTTACTATCACTATTTTAATAAGCCAGTTATAAAATATGGTAATCAATTACTTTTCCATATAGCCATAGTACATCAATAAATTGGTTAGCGCATTCGCAATGGATCTTCCATTATTCCCTCAAATGACAACCGCCAAGTTATCTGCACTTTACATAAAGCATAAAAGGGCAATAAGGAGCTTAACCTTAAACTGAATGTTATGAAGAAGTTACTGCCTAATCATCTATAACTACTCCTTATTCCCTTTTGTTTTGTATCTCCGCCTATCGGCGTTTTTGTTGGAAAAAAGGGTAATAAGGAGTTTAACTTAAAATGAACGCTAAGTTAATAGGAATTCCTGCCTAATTAGATAACCGCTCCTTATTCCCTTTTTTCTACAACTTGTTTCTGTTTATTTCTTTATTCATTAAATATGTAATTTTCTGAATATCAACCACATACATAAATTATCTTCATACCGTCAGCAATCAAAGAGGGGCCTTCCCGTGTGGTGTTGTCTTTTGCTTTGCCTTGCGTTGCAACTTCCCTCTAACCCTTAAAGGGAATGCAGACCTCAGGAAAAGTCCCCTCCCGAAAGCTTGTATGCGTTGCCTTTATTCAATGAGCCATAAGCCCGGTTTGATTTTATGGCATTGTCACTTATTTTTTAACTCATATGGACCTGATTAAGGACCATACTCAAAATGTCGCTACTACCAAATACCAAGAAAGGGGAATAAGGAGTTTAACCTAAACTGAACCGTTATGAAGAGTAGCACCTATCCGTTTGATAGATAACCGCTCCTTATCCCCTTCTTATTTCTACAACTAATTCTATCTATTTGAGTTAATGCTTTTGGGATCTGATATTCACTATTAGCATCCAGCTGGATCCCATTGACTTTGTATATCCTCCGTTACCGTGTGCCGGAACCGGTGAATGATGTTATTCGCCTGAAAAATCGCCCAATCTTTCTTTGGATAAATTCGTGCAAGCGCTTCCTTCCTCCGCGCCGCTTTTCGCATCCCTGCTTTTCACCTTACGTTGCGACTTGTGTTTCACAACGATCCCTGTGAAAACAAAGTCCTCATCGCCTGGCACGCATCGACCGTCAACTGTTGTGCAGACCTGATATGTATAGTTTCCTTTGATCACAGGGTTTTCCGTTAATATTTTAACCTTTTGGCGAAACTCTGCCTCGTGTTCGAAGTAACGCACGGTCTCTTCCCAGAGGGTATCATACTCAGCTATTAACTTCCCGACGGGCTTCAATTCGCCAACTATTTGATAGCTTTCATGGGGCTCAAAGTGAATTTCCGTGGGCAAAGGGCCAATATCATAATCCTGATTATTAGCGTACAGGTGCCAGGTATCTTCCATTTTCACTTTGAAAATCAGCTCGATTTCGCAGCCAATTTTCACCTCATTATCAGAAACTGAGTAACTCCAGCTGGCTGGTCTCAACATTTGAGCGTTTACCATCACCCAGCTACACAGGAAGATCGCCAGGAGCATTACATGTTTTTTATTTCTCATCATTTAAAATTTATATATAGCCCGTCCGAATCCCGAAAGAGGACAAAACATATCATATATTAGCCTAAAGACTACAGCAAAAACAGTTTGAAAGTATCAGCAATCAGGAATCTGACCTGGAAGCTTCTGGAAAATGGGGTAATTTCTCTTTGTAAATTTTTATTCATACTTTTATAATTAGTTTAATAAGACTTTGGTTTTATTAGATCCGGGGCCGGCTTAAACATTTGCTACAACACTTGGATTAGGCCTGGCCTTTTTTATTTATATTAAGATCTTGCTTAAATAACAATTTTTTAGTTATATCCCTTTATTTGGCAACTTATTTCTGCGTAATGCTTTATCATTACCACAGTCTATTTTCATTTTACAATACGCAACCTTCCCCACTAATCACCACACCATCGGAACTAAACTCATAGTCGATCCCCAGGGCCAGCTCTACCGCTCGAAGAACCTTGTGCAGGCTTTGATTCTGAAATTCACCTATGATGATACAATCTCCTATTTGCCTGTTTTCCAGCGTGATACTAACGCCATACCATCTTTCAAGCATTTTTACCGCCTCTTCAAACCTCAGGTGGTCAAATTTCAACACTCCTTCTCTCCAGGCCAGGTGACGCTCGGCATTTATTTGCTCCTTATTAAGACGGTTGTCGGCAATATTGTAAGTAGCCTGTTGGTTTGGTGTTAGCACAAGTTCAGCACTTTGTCCCGCTTGCCTGGCCGCCTCCTCATTATCATGTGAAACCTTCACCTTGCCGGTCGCTACGGTCACTTCTATATTTTCATTTTGAAAAGCCTTAATATTAAACGAAGTGCCCAGGACGGTAGTCGTAAGCTCTCCGGATTTTATGATAAAAGGCTTTTGCTCATTTCTGGATACCATAAAGAAGGCTTCTCCCTCTAAAGTTACCTCCCTGGTACTACTAAATAGTTTTGGATAAATGAGCTTGCTTCCGGAATTCAAAAGTACCGTCGACCCATCCATCAGTGTAATTGTCGATTTTTGCCCCGGAAGGGTCTCCTTTACCATCCAGGCCGATTCCTTATTTGACGGTCCATTTACCATATAAGTGATCAAGGACCCCACCATAGCAAATACTAACAACGACGCTAGTACATACTGCCGGATCCCTCTCGATTTTCTTTGCCAGGTATGGTCAGAGGCCACAGCTTCTCGTTCACCTACAGCCTGTAAAATTTTGTCAAATAACAATTTCGATTCTTTGTTGTCGGCATCCCTCTTCAAAGTATCATAATGTTGGATTAGCTCGCCATCTTCATCCATCAGTTTTTTAATATTTGTTTCCGCCTCAGGCTTTTTTAAATATTCCTTTAAGAGGTCAAATTCCTCTCTTGTACAGGTGCCCTCCAGAAACTTTTCAAATATTAATGCTATTTCCTCTCGATCTCTCATTTTCAATTCTACAGAATCTTTGTCCTATCCGTTACAAGTACTACACAAAATTCATATATAACTCCCAACGGAAAATGCATTTTTTTTTAAAAAGCCCGTTCTCGCCTCAAAAAAGCCTTTATTAATTGTAAATTTTTGCCAGGCTGGGAAACCGGAAATGATAACGGGTTGGCTGATTCAGGGTAAAAAAAATAGCATCGCCGGCACCAATAACCAGGTGATATTAAGATGAAGGCTAAGCTGCGCTTTAATAATCCGGAGGGTTTTCCAAAGATGATTTTCTACCGTTTTGACGGAAATGCCTAATTGCGCTGCAATTTCGGGATTACTTTTACCTTCGAATCGGGACATCATGTAAATCAGCCTTTTCTGCGAGGGTAATTCCTGAAGAATTTTATGAATGAGATTTTCGTAGTCCGCCGCAATAATGTTGTCATCCGTTTGATCTCGTGCCCTCAGGATGTCCTGCCACAATCCCTGCGCCAAATCTTCGTGCTGCACAGAGTCCCGTAAATAGTTAAATGCCCTGTTACGGACCATCCGGTACAGGTAGGCCTGAAAAGAAAGATCAGGATTTATGTTGCGCCTGTTTTCCCAGATTTTAATAAATACTTCCTGTACTATCTCCTCTGCAATGAACTTTGATTTGGTCAGCCGGAAAGCATAGTACTTGAGTTGTTTCTCGTATATATAAAATATCTCCTGAAAGGCTTGAATATTTCCGGCTGCCAGTTTCTTTATTAGTATTTTTTGGTCCGTATTTGAGGTAGGCTTCTTCAATAGATGGAACCTTATTGTTTTATCTATTCACCAATATTTCACCTAAAACTAACGAAAAGTTAACAATTTGCCAGCCAACAGGCCAATAATCTTCCTGGTTTTAATCGAAAAGATTGATATTCAGTGTCAAAAATTATGCTCCCTCAAATTTTAGTTTTTCAAAAATACCCGGCGTCTTATATATTTATTTTACACAAAAATATGTTTAAATTTTTATAAAAATGCTAACAGGTGTGAATCTTACCAGAAAGGTAATAGGCGTACCAGCAGTGGTAAGAACCTACGACACCTGAACCGAAAAATCAATATCTTTGAACTATTGAAATTTTCATCCAGCGCGAATGTGCAGGTGGACAAGGCAGGTTTTGCATTGGCCCGGCATGCCTGGTTAGCAACTATCCACAAGCTATCTATGACAGTTTTATTTCCCCTGCGATTTTTATTCCCCCAATAAATCCTATTTTTGACTTCGACATATAAAATGGAATTTGATTAGGACCTATGACTATCCATCTCAAAGAAGATAAAATTCTTGATCCCACACAGGTGATCAATCTCTACAAAGCCAACAAGTGGTCTTCCGGAGAAAAACCAGGACAATTGATGCCGGCCCTGGCTAATTCTCACGCTGTTGTAACAGCCTGGGACGACGACACCCTGGTGGGATTGGGGAATTCACTGTCAGATGGGAGTCTGGTTGTTTATTATCCACACCTGTTGGTTCATCCGCAGTACCATGGTCGGGGCATTGGCCGAATGATTATGGAAAAGTTCCAGGAAAAATATGGTGGGTTTCATCAGCAAATTCTGGTAGCAAACAATCAGGCCGTTAAATTTTATCGAAAATGTGGATTTAAAAGGGCCTACAGGACATCTTCGATGTGGATTTTTAAAGGGAACGAATAAAAAAGCCCCGACAGGTAACAGCACACTTGCCGGGGCCGGCTTTAAAGCACTCAACAACTCCAAAGCCTTTTTACTTGCTGACCAGAAAGTCAGTTGATTTTACCATCTTAATAAACTCGGCTCGATAACCCTCCTCATCCTTTCCTTTTGCTGATTTGGCCAGCGCTACCACCTGCCCCAGATTGGCGTTGCTTTTGAATTCGGATTCTCTCAGGATCATTCCGAATGCTGCAACGGCGGCGGAGAATCTGAAATTATCGGAGGTTTGCGCCACTGGCACCGCATCACCTTTTAAGGTTTTCACCAACAGCTTGCTAGTGGTACCTTCCGGCTTTTTATATCTCAATTTCAAAGTTAGAATCTCATCAGACTTCGTAGCCTTCCGTACCTCCGTGTTTTTTTGATACTTCAGTTCATCAACAGGCTGAATAAATCCTTTACTATCCACACCTGCGGGTATAATCTCATACAACGCTGTCACCGTATGCCCTGATCCCAAATCACCGGCATCTTTTTTATCATTGTTAAAATCTTCCTTATTCAATTTTCGATTTTCATATCCTATCAGGCGATAGGCCTGTACCCTGGCCGGATTAAACTCAACTTGTAGCTTTACATCTTTGGCAATCGTAAACAGGGTGCCTCCAAATTCGTTGACCAGTACCTTTCTGGCTTCCTGAATATTGTCGATATAGGCATAATTTCCATTTCCCTTATCGGCGATGGTTTCCATTTTAGAATCTTTATAATTGCCCATGCCAAATCCCAACACCGTCAGGAAAATATTGTCTTTTCTTTTTTCCTCTATCAATCGCTCCATTTCCGCATTGCTGGATGCGCCGATATTGAAATCTCCGTCCGTGGCTAAAATCACTCTGTTGTTGCCGCCTTCGCGAAAATTTTCCTTCGCTATTTTATAGGCCAGCTTTATACCTGCGCCGCCTGCGGTTGACCCACCGGCTTCCAGGTTATCAAGCGCACTTATAATTTTCTCCTTCCTATTGCCAGGGGTGGAAGGAAGAACTGTACCAGCCGCACCGGCATAAACCACAATAGCCACCCTGTCCTGCTCACGCAATTGCTTTGTCAGCATCTTAAAGGATGATTTCAGCAACGGCAGCTTGTTGGCGGCACTCATCGATCCGGATACATCGATAAGAAAAACAAGGTTGGAAGGCGGCAAATTGTCGGTAGGGATCTTTTTCCCCTGAAGACCGATGTGTACCAGCTGATGTTTTTCATTCCATGGGGTTACGCCAATTTCGGTAGTTATTGAAAAAGGGTCTTCACCATCCGGTTGAACATAATCATAATGAAAGTAATTTACCATTTCTTCAATGCGCACGGCATCAACCGGAGGCTTTTGACCATTATTCAGGAATCTTCTTAAGTTACTGTAAGAAGCGGCATCGACATCGATGGAAAAAGTTGATAGTGGATTCGTGGTAGGCTGAAGGAATATATTTTCATGTATAGCCTCGTATTCTTCTGTATTATGACGTTGATATATTTCAACATCATCTACCTCATAGCTACGCAGCTGATCATAAACCGGCGCATAAGCAGGGGCTGCTTTATTCTTTTTACCCCTTTTCCTTACGGTGGACTCGGTGTAAGCCATACTTTTGGTTACTCGCCTCTGGCTATACCCGGTAACAACTACCTCAGACAACTCCGTGGCATCCACTTCCAAAAATACGTCTATGTTGACCTGCTCCTTTACCACTATTTCCTTCGTTATGTATCCTATGAAAGAAAACTGAAGCACACTTTTGTGCCCGGGAACATTTATTTCATACTTTCCATTGACATCGGTAACGGTACCTGAAGTCGTGCCCTTAACCAGCACATTTACTCCACCCAAAGGGGCATTGTCATGTTTATCATAAACGATACCAGTAATTGTTTTGGACTGGGCGCTGCCTGGCAGGCTCTTTAATCCGATGACGGTCGTCAGCGTGAAAGCAGTCAGAATTATTATGTATTTTTTCATTATTGAAAAGGTTTTTATTTTCAGGATGCTTAGTTTGTCATTATTCCATAAATTGTGAGCAACTTTTTTTATTTTAACAGCACAGCTTGTCGATAAATGTTTTTTAAAAGAGGCAAAAAAGACCATAAAACGGATCATCCTAGCGATGATGAACTGGTTAAAATTTACCAGCAGCATGGTGATATGGCCCAGCTAGGCAAGCTCTATCAACGATATACAGGGCTGGTTTTTGCGGTTTGCGTGAAATATTTAAAAGACGAGGATGACAGTAAGGATGCTGTAATGCAAATTTTTGAAAAACTGTGCGTTAGTTTAAGGGAACACGAAGTACATAACTTTAAAAGCTGGCTGCATGTGCTTACAAAAAACCATTGCCTGATGTGGCTGAGATCCCAAAAAAACAGGCATCACAAAGACATTCAGGAAATTAACCTGGAAAAAAATGTGGAATTCACCTATCATCTGCATCATAATAATGAGAAGGTCCTGGAAAAGGATCTGGAGAATTTAAAGGCAGCCATTTTATCGCTGCCAGCGGCACAAAAGCAGTGTATCGAGCTGTTTTATTTGGAGGAGAAGTGTTATAAGGAAATAGTAGCTATTACCGGATTTGAACTTAAGAAAGTAAAAAGTTATATTCAAAATGGCAGAAGAAACCTGAAAATTCACATGGAGAAACTATGAAGGATCCATTATTAAATAGTGATAGTCAAAAGTTTAACAAGCTTACCGCAGATATTTTAAAAAAGTATCATGAGGGGCGCTTGACTGACCAGGAGATGCATCAGGTAGAAAAGTTATTACTTGAGGATCCTTTTGCCGCTGAAGCATTGGAAGGCATTGAAACAATGCAGGATCCCGACCACCTGGAAGCTATCACCCTGGATTTAAACAGGCAAATTGATAATCGCACCAGTGAGAAAAAGACAAAAACCATCCCCATATATCAAAGACCGTGGAATATTGCTGCTGCGATAGTGATGCTGCTGACAGCTTCCTATTTATTATTTAACAATACCGATTGGCTAAACCCTTCCTCCAAATCTCAGGGACCAATCGCCCTGGAAAAATCCGCTACACCGGAAAAAGATATACAAAAAGACATGATGAAGCCTGACGAATCATCATTCAGGGTTATTGAAGATACTATTTTGGAGCAGGGGGAGGGGGTCGCAGCAATAGAGTCTGAATCCAGGGCTCAGCAAAAACCTGTGGTCCAACCGCTGGAAAATAGCCGAGCCGCAGAAACAAAAACCATCACCGACAAAGAAAATAACCTGGTGGCTGTAAATGATAGCCAAAGAGCTCGTGATGATGCCGACGACCAATTATTCGCCGATGAAATCGAGGCTGACGATGCCGGCGAAAGTATTGCGTTTGAACAGCCGGTGCCTGTGTCCGATACCGAAGAAGAATTAGCTGAGGAACCCGTCGCAGCCAGGCGGTCGGAAACACTTTCCGCCACAGCTCCCAAAAAAATGTCTCAAGCAAAGAAAAAAGAGGCATTGGGTGGGGTTAACAAAACAAGAAATGCGGGGAGATCCATATCCGGCCAGGTCGTTTCTGCGGAAGACGGGCGGGGATTGCCGGGTGTTGCCTTATCTGTCAAAGGAACCACCAAAGGTGTATACACGGATATTAACGGAAACTACACTTTACCTGTAAATGAATCCGACTCCATTCTTCGCTATAGTTTTGTTGGCTACGAAACTGAAGAGGTTGTTTTGGCGGAACAGGAAAAAATAGACGTAGAGCTTGAATCTAATGAAATGGCGCTAAGCGAGGTGGTAGTGGTCGCCTATCAGGATGATGAGGAAAATGAAAATTTCGTCCCTGTCATCAGCGCTCAGCCTGAAGGAGGAAATTCGGGTTACAGACGCTACCTCAAAGACAATCTGCAGTACCCGGCTGACGCAGTTAACAATAAAATTGAAGGCAAGGTGAAGGTGACCTTTTTTGTACAGTCCAACGGAAGGCTATCGGACTTTGAAATAAAAAGGAGTCTCGGTTACGGCTGTGATGAAGAGGTTATCCGCCTGATAAAGCAGGGGCCTGACTGGCAGCCGGCTCAAAAGGGTGATTCTCTCATAAAACAAAAAGTAAGGGTAAGGGTTAAATTCAAGCTTGACAAGTAGCGATATCTTATCCCCGTATGACCGGGATCCCATTTCCCCTAGTGTGAAACACTTGAGGCAATCAATTAAAATATAAAAAATCTCTATGCCTGATTTCGCTTAATTTACCATTATGGTAGGTGATCTGATCCACCCAGGTGCTGTCGGGTTCAGGGTAGTATTCATATTTTATTTCAAAAGTCGGGTTGCCTTCCAGGTCTACAATTTCCTCGGTAGTAACAATTCCGAATTCATTGTGGGCATAGCGGTAATACTCATAAACCTCCCCATCCGCGTTGAGATTACCGGCCTCAAACAGATTGCCCCGCTCATCGTAGCGGTATTGGTATCCATAAAGCATTTTGCCGGTCTTTTTATCTATGGCTTTGCTTATTTTTATGTTTCCCAAAGAATCAAGTTCGTAAACATTCGACGTGACCACACTGTCGTTCTCATAATAATCCGAGCCAATTTTCTGTCCCCAATCATCGTATTTGTAAATTTCGTAGCCGTATATCGAGTCAAGATCAGCCTTGTAAAACCTCAGCACCAACTCACGGCCTTCTTTGTTATATTCAATACCCTGGTTACAGGAAAAACATTCTTTGATGCTATCTTTTTTAGGCTCCCCCCCGATCATCTTAAAAGTATAATGACGCGTAATCACCTCTTTGACCTTCAGCAGACTTTCCTCCCCTTGGTCGCCACCTTTCTCTCTTCCACTGTTGCAAGACATGACCACCAGAGCGATAAGACCTATGCTCCAAAACACTTTTTTCATTGCATTAGATTTATTACGAGCATAAAATATAATACTATTTATGGAATAACACGTTGACTAAGGCTATTAATGTTCAAATAACATGGAAAAATTGTTCTGTCGTTCCCGACCCCGGGAAAATACAAAGTTAAGACATCGGGTTAGGGTTAAGCTTTATCACAGCCAGCGAAACCTTACCGGTCTTGGCATGTTCTTTTAATTAAATCAACAAGTTCAGTAAATCAGGACTGTCATTTATGTAATCTCCGTAAAAATTTCTCTCTTTCATTTTCTCCAGCAAGACGGGAAAATCGGCTTTTGATTTTAATTCAATGCCAACAACAGCCGTTCCCTTTTCGCGGGAGTTCTTTTTTGTATATTCAAAGTGGGTAATGTCATCGTCAGGTCCTAACACCTCCGCTACAAATTCTTTTAATGCCCCGGCTCTTTGTGGAAACCGAACAATAAAATAATGCTTTAAACCACCGTACAAAAGGGCGCGTTCCTTTATTTCTTCAGTCCTGGTGATATCGTTATTGCTTCCGCTGACAATACATGCAACGGTCTTGCCTTTAATCTGATCTGCATACTCACTCAAAGCCGCAATAGCCAGCGCACCGGCTGGCTCTGCCACAATGGCCTCACTATTATATAAATCTAAAATCGTCTCACAAACTTTCCCTTCACTGACTGTCAGCATATCGTGCAATACATCCCGGCAAATCTGGAAATTCAGTTCGCCAACCCTCTTTACGGCCGCCCCGTCGACAAACTTATCTATCTCCTCCAATGTGGTATTGCGGTTATTTTGTAGGGAGATAGACATTGACGGCGCACCCTGCGGCTCTACACCAATAATCCTGGTTTGAGGTGATAAGGCTTTAAATACGGCGCCCACACCGGCACTCAATCCACCACCCCCAACAGGAACAAAGAGGTAATCAATTTCTCCCTGCCATTGATCCAGGATTTCAAGACCGACCGTTGCCTGCCCCTCGATCACTTTTTCGTCATCGAAAGGATGGATGAAGGGAATTTTTTTGGAAACTCCCAATGATACGGCAGTTTGCTTGGCATCATCAAAAGTATCTCCGGACAAAATAATCTCTACGTTACTTTTGCCAAACATTTTTACCTGTTCGATTTTTTGCCTTGGCGTTGGCGCCGGCATGACAATCATTCCCCTGATGCTGAGCTTGTCGCAGGCGTAGGCCACACCCTGTGCGTGATTACCGGCACTGGCACATACAATACCATTGCCGGTAACGGACGCAGGCAAGGAAGCTATTTTGTTATAGGCCCCTCGTATCTTGTAGGACCTGATAATTTGCAAGTCTTCACGCTTTAACAAAATATTCGCTCCAAAATTATTAGATAAATTAAGGTTTTCTACCAATGGCGTTTGTTGTACAATGCCGCACAATTTATTGGCTGCGGTTTGAATATTTGCCAAAGATGGAAAGTAAGTAGATTTTGTAATGGTCATTTGACTTAAGTTAATTGATGATGCCATAATCTTTTTCCCGTATGCCGCTATATTGAAAATCGACTTTGTCCTTTGAAGGAATAATATCGAAAATCACACTTCTGACACCCAATATGTTCTCAACCTGTCTGATGATCTTTGTCAGGACGGCCTCGGATAACTTCAGTTCCAACTGGCAATGGAGTTTGTTGCTCATCGCCGGCCCTTCGAAATAAAACCTGGACAAGGAGAGTTTTCTCCTGGAAAATACGAGCAAAAGCCTGGGCAAAAAGCCTGGGTCAGGGTCGGCCGTAATGGTGATTCTTACCTTCTTTTTCATCATTGTTGTCGTTATGTGTAAAAAAAAGCCCTTCCGGGATGAGAAGGGCTTTTATATAAAATTAAAATACCATCTCACTTTCACTGCATCATAATAATGACAGGAAGTATGACGGTAATGATAATGTTGTTCAATCTTTTCATTTTGTTAATAATAAAAAATGCCATCCTTATGGGGATGGCATCTCGTTTATATTTTTATATACCTCCCCTGTCATTCGTTGCTAATAATAACAACTGCAAGCATGATTGGAGATATAATATTTTGCTGTATCACGTTGACAAAGTTAGTGAGAAAATTGTATAAAACAAGCATGGCTTTATCCAGAAAGCTAAACAAGCTTTTGACAGGTTGTCTTCCAGGTAAGTCAATGTCACTGATTCATTTTATCCTATTCTAAATCTAAAGGGAATCGTAATTTTTACCTCTACATTTCTTCCGTCCTTTTTACCGGGCGTGAACCTGTCAAGTCTGCTAACTACGGATTTTACCTCATCTTCAAGAGATTGCATATCTTTTTCCGTAGCTTGAAAGGTCTCATTTTGATTCAAGTAGCCAACTACAACAATGGTGGAAATAACATTTTGTTTGTATTGGTCCTCACTAACCTCAACATTGGTTACGTCTCCGTTTTGGTCCACTACAAAACTCACAAAAATTTCCCCCTCAGCCTTGCTATACCTGGAGGATTTGGGATACTTAACTGTTTTTCTGATAAACTCATACATAGCACCTTGCCCTCCCGGATAGACTGGCATTTCGTCTACCTGACCATGGCTCTCACCACCCTGCTGGGCAAAAACATGCTGATTGGGGAACAATCCTGCAGCCAATAGCATCAATAAGGATAGTGCGAAAAGATATTTGACATTTGCCCATCGACCTGATTCATTTTTATTCATCATTTTTATACGTGTTTTGAGAAGTGAATTATTAAAATAGCTCATAAAATTGTTCACACTGATACCCGCAACTTTTTCAAAAAGCAAGCTTTGGTATTGGAACTTATCCTCCCCCTGTCTGATCATTTTCCGATCGGCGGCATATTCGTGCTGTGCCAGTAATGTGTTTTTGTAGCACCATATAAATGGATTGAACCATTGAACAATAACCAACATTTCAATCAACAACCTATCCAGGGAATGGAATTGCGATTTGTGATAATGCTCATGGGCAACAATCGTGTCGATATGATGGCTGTTCAGGTCTTGAGTGGTCAGAAAAAGGATATGAAAAAAAGACCCGGGGGATTTGCCTTCTTCCATTAAAATGGTCACAAATCCCTTGTAAAAAGTCTTTGGTAGTTTGTAGAATTTGACCACTATCTGAATCACCTGCCACAAAAACCTGATCAGAAAAAATGTGGCTCCCGATAAATAGACTAACTGGGCTACATCCCAAAAATCCATGGTCCGATAATCAACCGCAACCGGAGCGCTTTTGGCGACTACAAGGCCCGGTAAGTTTGTGCTCAGGTAATTTTGAACCGGCATATCCACCGGCAGGCTTATCAATGGAAAAATAAATGAAACCAACAGCGCCACCAGTAAATAAGCCCTGTTTAAAACAAAAAATGTTTCCTGTTTCAGCAGCAACCAATAAAACCCATAGGAAACTATTATTCCTATTCCCGACTTTAATAAGTACAGTCCAAATTCATTCATGCTCTTTGTCCTTTCTTTTGTTCACCTGATCCTGAAATACGGCGATAATGTTTTCGATTTCAGTAATACTTAAATCTTCACTTTTGGAAAGAAACGAAACCATTTTTTCGTAAGAATTGGAAAAGTATTTTTCCAGCAATCCTTTCACATGGCTTTTAGCGTACTGCTCTTTGGTAACCAGGGGAAAATATTCATGGATTTTACCATAGGTGTTGTGATTTACAAATCCCTTTTTCTCCAATATTTTGATGAACGTGGAAAGGGTGCTGCTGGCAGGCTTTGGCTCGGGCATCTCTTTCATGATGTCGGCTAAAAATCCTTTTTCAATTTTCCAAAGAATTTGCATAATGCCTTCCTCAGCCCTGGTTAATTGTTTCATAAGCTCCGATTTGAATTTAACTTTTTAAATATATAACTAATAAATTAGATATACAACTAAATTATTAGATTAATGTCTAAATCTTTAGCTTAAAGCGATGAAATAATCAGAAGATTGCCTCTAAAATGCTGCCAGCCAGATATTTGAAAATAATCGTATCAGACAAGGTATGTGGCAACATCTGAATAAAGATGTCCTGGAAATAAGTGAAAACTTAACCTGACATTACCAGGATTTACCCAGCAAAACCCGATAAGTTTTCAATAAAAACTGCTGTGTCCCTCCCAGTTTGTAGAGCAGGTAGAGTAAATAATAGCTGAACTGCAATCGGAATACGCCACACGTCATATATTTTCTGGCAGAGGTAATTACCTTTTTATTTACCAGTCTGAACTTAACCTTTTTTTTGAGCCGGGTAATGATCTCATTATCCTCTAACATTGTCAGCTTTTGATCATAACCTCCTATTTTGTGGAAAGCCTTTTTCGTAACAAACAAACTTTGATCACCAAATCGAAATGCATCACAATCAAACCTCGAAAACCACGCATTTAACCTAAGAAACCAATGGCGCTTATCAAAGGAAAGCCGGTAGCAGCCCGCTTCAAAACCTGCTTCAATGGTGTTGCGGAGATCCTCAAAAAGGCTTTCTGGTGGAAAAGAGTCGGCATGTAGAAAATAATAAACATCTCCGGCAGCCATCTCAGCGCCAAGGTTCAATTGAGCAGCCCTGGACCTTATGCCCGATGATAGTACAACAGCTCCGGCCAGTTTGGCCTGAGCAACTGTTTGATCGGTACTGTTTCCATCTACTACTATAATTTCCTGTAATAACCCACGAGCATCCAAACCATTTAAATACCGGAGCAGATTTTCAATAAACCCCTCTTCATTATAGGTTGGAATAATGATCGTAATTTTCAATCCAAAGAATCTTAAAGCCGCATCAAAGATGAAAAAAAGCCGGAAAGGAACAAAGTTATTCTGATTTGTTGCCGATATTGTCAAAGGCCAATTTTCTTCACCAGTTTCAAAAACCGGGGATCTTTTTTCAAAGGTTTCCAGATAGGACTGGATTTGAGAAACACCAGGGCACCAATTTTTTCCAGGTAGCATTTCTCCAAATAAAGAAAGGCATTATCCAGGTCTTCCAGCCCGGCATAAAGCGTAGCAAAATCCACACTCAGGGAAACACTTTCTTCCTTCTCGGCTCTTTTCTGCAGCGCCTCCAAATATTTTAACGCTTCCTCTCTATCTCCGGCCAATGCATATGCGTAACCCAATTGTGTATCGGGTTTTATAGCATGTGTTGTCTTTCTACCGAGGTTTTTAAAAATCGTAATGGCCCGGCTAAAGTCTCCTTTTTGCAAATATGCCCAGCCTTTGAATTCCTGGGCTGGTTTAAAGGTAGGATCCAGGGCCAGGATTTTATCATAGATTTCAATAGCCTTATCATATTCTTCCGCGAAATAGTAGACGTCAGCCAGGGTACGGTTGGTATGTGTCGAAAGGGGGTCTACTTTGATAGCCTCGAGCATTTCATCCAGGGCCTCCGCAAAATCTCCCTTAACCAGGTAATACAGGCAGTTCATGATCCTGACATTGGGAGCGTTGGGGTTGATGTTCATAGCCTTTTTAAGGTTTTCCCGGCCTCCCTCCCAATCCCAATCGTAGAAGAATTGGCTGCCGGCCTTCCCGACATAAGCGTCTGCATTGCCCGGATCCAACTCAAGCGCCTTCTTTAACAATTTTTTCACGCGCATAAATGCTTCATCGGCACTCATGGTACCGGTCGTCCCCAGCAGGCCATAACTACTGGCCATACTGCTGTAAGGCAAAGAAAATTCAGGTTCTTCCTCAATGGATTTTTGAAAATATTGAATAGCGTTCTGCGTATCTGCAGGGGTCCACCTGTTACTGTGATATAACCCCTTTAAGTAATAATTGTAGGCCTCAATATTGTCAGTAGCAGGGGTAACGATAGGCGCATGGCTTTCGGCCTTTGTCAATTTCTTTCTCAGGCTGTTGGCTATTTTCCGGGCAATTTCATCTTGTAATTCAAAAATATCCTCCAAATCCCTGTTATAGCTCTTGGACCAGACATGATAGCCATCTGCCGCGTTGACCAGCTGTGCTGAAATACGTACTTTCTTTCCCGCTTTTCGTACACTGCCTTCCAAAATAGAATGAACATTCAGCTGCTGGCCTATTTCGCGAACATCCTGGTTTTTCCCTTTGAAAGAAAATGATGAAGTTCTGGAAGTCACCTGCAAACCATCCACCCGTGTTAAGGCATTAATCAATTCTTCGGTAATACCATCGCTGAAGTACTCATTCTCAGGATCAGTGCTTACATTGACAAAGGGCATCACTGCAATGCTTTCAATTTTTTCTTTTACCTTTCCCTTCATCTCCTCCCTTCTGGGAACGCATATTCCTTCATTGGTTATAGCGAAAACCTCGATAGGCCTTCTCACATTTTTTAACTGAAACTCTCCCATCGTCCGGGCTTTCAATTCCCTGTGATTCTTGATCTCGTCAAATACTTTTCCGGAGATCATGACACTTCCCGCTACCGACAAAGACTCTACACGGGAGGCAATATTCACGCCATCACCATAAATTCCCTCGCCGTCGTAAACAATATCACCTGTATGAATACCAATTCTCAGCGGTACTTTTGGTTCTTTTTGTAACGATGTCTGAATTTCTATGGCACACTTCACTGCCTCTATTGCACTGTTAAAAATACTAAGGGTACCATCGCCGTAGTATTGAATGGTTTGCCCGGCATGAATACCAATGGCCTGGTTCAAAACCTTTCGGTGCCTGTCGCGATTGCTTTTAGCAAATTTTTCATCTTCCTGCATCAAAGCAGTATACCCTATCATGTCGGTAAACATAATGGCAGCTAACTTACGGACGCTTTTATCAGACACGAATTTCTGAGGATTTATTTTATTCGTTCTAAAATAAGAGATAAATTCATTTTTCCCTTACCTGCAAGAGAAAATCAAAATCTTAACTAACAAAATAATTATTGAAACACCTAGAGGTTTTTTTTATTACTGTTGTTTTAAAGCCTTAATCGCCGGTAGCAATGACACACTATGCTATGATCCTTTATTAAAATGATCTCTGACGACCCAGGCCTTGTCTTTTCCGATCACGGCTGTCAATTCAGCATGGGTGGCCTCCCGGATTCTTTTTACCGACCGAAAGCTTGAAAGTAGTTTATCCACTGTTTTCTCACCGACTCCCTTAATGCTTTCCAACTCCGATAGCAAACTGTTTTTACTTCTTAAGTTCCGGTGGAATGTAATGGCAAAGCGATGCGCCTCGTCTCTGATTTTTTGCAGGAGACTAAGGGAGGGAGATTTTTTGTCAATATGCAATGGATAGGGGTCTTCGGGATAATAAATTTCCTCCAGGCGTTTGGCAATGCCGATCACGGGAATTTTTCCGTATAAACTCAGATCCTTTAAGGCATCGCAGGCCGCGTTCAATTGCCCTTTGCCCCCATCAATAACGATCAGATCAGGTAAGGGCGCCTTTTCCTCCAAAAGTCTTTTGTATCTTCGGTGATTAATTTCATACATGGAAGCAAAGTCGTCCGGGCCCACTACGGTCTTAATATGGTATTTGCGATAATCCTTTTTGGAAGGTTTGCCATTTTTAAAACATACCATAGAAGCCACAGGGTTAGTCCCCTGGATATTTGAATTGTCAAAACATTCTATATGGTTTGGTAATTGCTTTAATTGCAGGTCTTCCATCAGGATTTCCAATACCTTGTTTGGTTGTTTTTGACCGACCCGCGACTCGCTAAGCTTTTCCTTTTTATAGAACATGATGTTTTTTAAGGACAGGTCAATCAATTTTCTCTTATCCCCGATTTTTGGTAAGGTTACCACCACATTATCCAAAGGCAGGTCTACAGGCACATTGGCAAAGATTTCGGCAGAGGTACTTTTATATTTACCGCGTTGATCAATGATGATCATAGCCAGTATATCTTCGTCCGCCTCATTAAGTTTCTTCTTTATCTCAACAGTGTCGGTTACGGTGATAGTGCCGTGAATTATTTTCAAATAGTTCACATAGGCCGTTTTATTATCGCTAACGACCGTAAACACATCTACATCCGTCAGTTTTTGGTTAACTACCAGGGATTTTGCCTGAAACTTTTCCAGCAGCTGGAGCTTGTCCTTCATCAGTTGGGCTCTTTCATAAGCCATTTCCTCAGCGGCCTTTTGCATTTCGTCCTTAAAATAATTCCTGACAAGGCCCAGGTTTCCCTTCAAAATATGTACTGCCTGGCCAATGTCCCGATTATATTCTTCTTCACCCTGTAAATTTTCACATGGTCCCTTACAATTGCCAATATGGTATTCCAGGCAAACCTTAAACTTCCCTTTGTCAATGTTTTCCTTCGATAAATTTAAGCTGCAGGTACGAATAGTGTAAAGTCCACGGATTAATCCCAGAACGCTTTTCATCGCTTTAACACTGGCATATGGGCCAAAATACTGCCCGGCCTTTGGGATCACCCTCCGGGTGGAATAAATCCTGGGAAACCTCTCATCGGCCACACAGAGATAGGGGAAGGTTTTATCGTCCTTCAACCTGATGTTGTACTTCGGCAAGTTGGTTTTGATCAGGTTGTTTTCCAGTAAGAAGGCATCAAACTCCGAATTGACAATAGCATATTCTGCGGCAGCAATTTCAGACACCATTCTTACAGTCTTTCGGTCAAGCAGGGATTTGCTAAAATAACTGCTTACTCTTTTTTTGATGTCTTTTGCCTTGCCAACATAAATAAGGGTATTTTCCCGGTTAAAAAATTTATAGATGCCAGGCTGATTAGGCAGTTTGGCCAGTGATTCCTTATTGTATTTGCTTAGCTCCATGAAAGGGGTTTGACGACGTGCTAATTCTTAGCAACACACTAATTTATGCTTTTGCTAAATTAACAAAACCAGCACTGATTTTATCGGGTAAGATCAACAAAAATGTAAAACCGGATTTTTAGAAAATATCGTTTTCTTCAAATACCTCCAGTGAGTCCTGGAGAATATTCAAACTATCCGCGGGATTGGAAGTCAAGCCCTTGTATTTATTGCAATCCAGTTCTACAGGCAATCTCTTAGCAGGTCTTTTGAATGGCCCTTTTTCATAGCCTAGTTCCTCGTCAGCATAAACCTTGGTCATAAAATTTCTGTAAATGGGCAGGGCGGTTCTGCCTCCTTGTCCGTCAGCCCAATTTCTAAAATGGATGCTCTGGTTTGAGGCACCAACCCAGGCTCCGGCCACCAGGTCCCTGGTAACTCCCATAAACCATCCATCAGATGCATTTTGGGTGGTTCCTGTTTTAGCACCAATTTCATTATCATAGATCAGGTCGCGCCCCAGGCCCATACCTGTGCCTCCTTCCACCTGTGTTCCTCCCTGCAACATATGTAGCATTACATAAGCATTTTCTTCGCTGAGCGCCTGTACAGTAGTAGGGGTTGGATCGTAAAGAACATTGCCGTTTTTATCCTCTATCCTGGTAATAAAAATAGGTTCGGTCCAAATACCCTCATTCGCAAAAGTGCTGTAGGCGCCTACCATTTCATAGACTGACACCGGGCTTACACCAAGGCACAAGGCAGGAACCGGATCCAACGGGCTTTTTATACCCATAGCCTTTGCCTTTTGTACTACATTTTCAGGCTTGACACGCCTCATAAGGAAGGCCGTAATTTGATTGATGGATCTGGCCAGGGCTTCGCGTATCGTCATAATTTGCCCGTCGTACTCATGGGTTGAGTTTTTGGGTGTATAGGTCGGAGGGTCCTGCCCCGGCAAGGAAAAAGTAACAGGTACATTGTGTACTTCCATACAAGGGGAATACCCATATTCAATGGCAGTAGCATAAACGAAGGGTTTAAACGTTGAACCCGGCTGCCGCCTACCCTGCTTGACATGATCCCACTTGAAATGTTTGTGATTAATACCGCCAACCCAGGCTTTAATATATCCCGAGTGGGGGTCCATGGCCATAAATCCTGTTTGCAAAAATCGTTTGTAATGCTTTAATGAATCGATGGAACTCATGACCGTATCGATTTCCTTCTCCCACGTAAAGATCTTCATAGGCCTTTTCAGGTTCATCATGATATCGACTGAGTCAGCTCCCCTGCCATATTTTCCCACCAATTTTCGGTAGTGGTCTGTAAGCTTTGATTGATCCTGAATAAATCCTTTAATTTCATGCCAGTTCTCATCAATCCACGGATTGCGGCCTTTCCAGTGTTCTTCAAACCGTTTTTGCAATTCACTCATATGTTCATTGACCGATTCTTCTGCATAAGTTTGCATCTTACTGTCAATGGTGGTATAAATCCTTAACCCGCCTTCATACAGATCCTGGTTATTTTCCTTGGCCCATCTTCTCAGGAAGTTTCCCGCCACCTTCCTGAAATAGGGCGCCGGACCAACGTTTTGATTGTCCACATTAAAATTCAGCACCAAATCCAGCTTTTGCAAGGAGTCTGATTCTTCTTTAGTAATGTATTCATATTTCTCCATCTGCCTGATAATCCTGTTCCGTTTCTTTAGAGCCCTTTCAGGATGTCTCCTTGGATTATATCTTGACGGGCCATTGGCCAACCCAACCAAAACTGCCGCCTGAGGAATTGTAAGGCTATCGGGTGTGGTATTGAAATAAGTCTTGGCAGCTACTTTAATACCAAAAGAGCTATAACCAAGAGGAATAGTATTCAGGTATTTAGCCATGATTTCCTCTTTGGTATATTTGGATTCGAGGATGACCGATAAAATCCATTCTTTGGTTTTGATGATCGCCAGGCTTACTACACCTCTATCGCTGGAATTCAGGACACCTCTATATTTACCCGGGTCTTCTATACCACGGGTATCAAATAAATTCTTAGCCAATTGTTGCGACAGGGTACTACCTCCACCCAGCCTTCTGAAACTTAAAACACCGCTGGCTGCTCTGAGCACTGATTTCAGATCTATGCCCGAGTGATCCCGGAATCTGATATCTTCGGCCGCCAGAAGCGACTCTCTCAAGGCTTTCGACAGGTCAACGTAATCGACGGGTGTACGATTACTGTTAGGGCGAAAATATTTTCCCAGCAAAACACCATCTGCTGAGTAAAGCTCAGAGGAAAGTTCGTCCTGCGGATTATCCAATTCTTTCAGACTGGGCATGCCGCCATAAAGATTAAACCAATTGCCCCTGACGGAAAGCACATAAAGCGGCACCATCAAAATGCCTGCAGCAAAGGCTATCCAAAGTCCTTTGATGATTTTTTGATATATATTTTTACCTGTGTTCTTTTTGGTTGTCTTCTTCTTTGGCATAATCTAGTTGTTCTAGTTGTAATGCTGCTCAAAAAAGGATAAGTAATTATCAATATCCTTTGTTTGATAAAAGATGTCGAAATTATCTTTAGTAATTACAAAATTACTAAAATCCAGCGTATTTAAACCTTTTAGGGGGGTATTCTCGCCATTGAATAAGTTAAAAAATGTTAAAGCATCCTCACGTGTTTCAAATTGATTCACCACTATCAAAGATTTGGAACCGGTTAATATCAGCTGGGCAAAGTTCAATTCTTTATCGGGAAAGTGGTTATTGATGAAATCTTCTATTCTCGTTGGCAACTCATTCTCGCCGTATGTCTCAAAATTATAAACCAGTACAAATGAGTGGTTTTGGTCAAAATCCCGGATAAATTTTACGGCTTTGGCCGACTTCACCTCATTTAACAGGTTTTGAGAACTATTCAATAATTCCTCTGCATAGGCTTTCATTTCACTTTCGGGATAATTCTTGGGAAATTCCGTCAGTGCGGACTGGTAGCGGTAGACGTCGTCGGTCTTTCCAAGAATCAGAATCTCCAGGAGTCTGACATTATCCGAAAAATCATTTTCCTCGGAGCCTTCTTTCCCCTGATTAATAATCTGCGTTGCCGTCTCATAGTTCCCATTGGAGAAGTAGGCATAGGCCTCCTTGTAAACCTTTTTCAGTTTTTCACTGGCAATCTTGCTTTCCTCCTGGTAATTGGGATTGATAAGGATCCTGGCATAAATAGAATTTGGAAATTCTTCCAATATCCGGGTCTTATATTGTTCATAAAGCCCACCGTCCATATTTTTATTGATAAGGTACATTTGATACAATACTTCCGGCTTATATTCTGAGGTTGGGTATCTGACTAAAAGTGTATCAAAAGTATTTAAGGCATTGGATTTTTCAAGTAGATTAAAATTGTAAATATTACCCAGGTTATAAAAGGCATCCTCCAGCATCTGATTGGCTTCGGCTTTTGCCTGTTCGGAAAAGGGGATTGAACTATACAATGTCTTTTTTCTTTCCAACCTGGCTTCTGCCGGATCTACCTCTTCCTGCTTTTGTTCCACACCTTCGGCGTCTACCTGCCCCACTGGTGCCTGGGTGTCTGCCAAGACTGACTCTTTATTGGCCCTTCGCCAATCATCTTCCAATGGGCGTGTTCCCCACCTTCGGCGAAACTCATTCTGCCCCTGGGCCCGGGCTGAGTTGTTGTAAAAATACCAGGAAGAGGTTTTATCCCCATCTTCTACCCTTCCCGAGGTAAAAGCATTGTTTTTTTCAGCAAAATCGGACCCAAAACTGCGGGCGTTTCGCTTATTTCTTTTCTCCTCTTCCAACTTTTGTTCGGCCAAAAGCGCCTCCTCTTTTTTGATGACCTCATCGAGATAGGCGCTTAACGACATGGAATCCATACCGGCCAGGGTAAGAAGGCTATCCTGCAAATGTATGGTGTTAAGCTGCTTTACAAATTCTTCCAGCACCTGTTGTCTTTCAGCAATGGCTTCATAGCTCTCTTCGTCTTTGGGCATAACCTGTACAGTGCTATCATAATATAGCTTGGCCAACTCAAAATTTTTCAACCTTTCGTAATTGATCTGGCCCAGTCGCCAGTAGGAATACCCTTTTTGGCGATTATTATTGACACTGGAGGCTACGGAAGATTTGTAATGTTCAATGGCCTTGTCGAGATTGTCCTGCTTCATCTCAAATTCCGCCATGTCATAATATATTTTATCCTTGAATTCTGTGTTTTTGGTATCTTTCAACAACTTTTGATAAAATTTCCGGATCTTTTTCAGGTCAGTTGTCTTTGATAGTTCAAATACCTGGGCCCGGTTTAATCTGGCGTAAAAGAACAGCTCATAATCAGGATTGTATTTAATACATTTGGTGTAGTTGCTATGCGCTTCAGCATCAAAGCCCAATGACTGATATATTTGCCCGATGATAAAGTAAATCTTCGCTTTTCCTTCCGATTTCTTCATTAATGGGGCCGCCTTTACCAAATTATTGACCATGCTATCCATTTCATCTCTCTTTTGATAGAGATAAGCCTTATTGAGGAAAAGCCTCTTTTTATTCTGTTTACTCAGCCGTTCTTTTCTCAAAAAATCTGCCACGGCAATGGCATTATTATCTTCATTGTAATCGGTATAAGTACGAATCAGGTGAATTAAAGCCTCATGTCTGACATCCTGTGACTTATTACTCTTATTTTTGTTTTTACCGGAAATGTTTTTATTGACAATCTTGTAGGCCATTACCGATTTTTCAAATTCTCCTAAATAATACAATGACCGACCAAGGAGGATGTAGCTGGGCTCCACCATATTGCTGTTTTTATGCCAATCTATCGCTTTGGAACATTTCTTAAGCGCATCTTCTAGCTGAGGCTTCAGCCCTTCAATAGTAGTGGAGTCAATTGACGGGTAAATTTTAAGTACCTTGTTGTAATTATTATCGTGTTGTTCTTCCAGTGTGGCCTCTACTTCTTTGATATGCTCGTTGGCGATGAAGTAGGGATTAAACCTGGCAGTGGTGCTGTGGTAGGCCTTGCTGATGGCATTGTTTTTTTCGGCAGAACATCCGGCAAAAAAAAAGCCGAAACCAAGCAAAATTATAAATAAGTGATGGTTTGAGCGATCCAAGCTAATTAACTTTTTTACTCCTTTCAAACGTTAAAAATTGTGAAATAATACAATATTTTTTAATCTAATAGATAAATAATTATATATTTTTGATCTTTAATTAACTATTTAGCAACCTTGGCTCCGAAAAAAACACTGTCTAATTGGCTGTCTAACAGATACTTATTAATAATACGGAACGAAGAAAACTTTGCAGAAAAGTCCACTTTCAGCTTTACTTATGCTAAGGTAATAGTTTTTATTTTTTCCGTGTTCATAATTTTTATGGTAATCAGTCTGTATCTGGTAAGCACTATTCTATCACAATGGCTTGATCCGAGACATACGGAAATGGAGATGAATAAAAAACTGTTCTCCCTGTCGCAAAAAGTAGACTCCCTGTCTGATCAGGTCGATAAAAAAGAGTTGCTAATAAAAAACATACAGAGCATGGTCAGCGGGGAGGCGGTTGCTCCCACTATTCAAAGAGATAGTCTGAACAACGACGTTTCGTTTAAAGATCTTAACAAGGAAATTGATTTAAGTCAGATTGCTCCCGCAGATTCTCAATTTCGCAAGGATTTTGAAGCTTCGGGGCTTGAGTTGATCAGCAACAATAAAATCCGGGATATCGAATTACAGGAGATGTTCTTTTTTGATCCCGTGGAGGGGGCTGTAATTTCCTCACCCTACAACGCCAAGGAAGATCATTTTGGTACAGATATCGTGGCAAAGAAAAACGAACCGGTAAAATCTATTGCCAATGGAACAGTCATTATGGCCGACAATAACCTCGATGATGGATACGTCATTGCCATACAACACAGCAGCAATCTTATATCGATATACAAGCATAATTCGGCATTGTTAAAAAAAGTTGGTAATTTTGTTACAGCAGGTGAAATAATTTCAATTATGGGAAATACCGGAAACCTTAGTTCGGCTCCTCATTTACATTTCGAAATATGGTACAACGGCAATCCCGTTAATCCGGAAGATTTCGTATCATTCTAACAAAGACAATATGTTTACTAACAAGGAAGAAAAAAAAGTCGAAGCGGAGATTACAAGCTCCAGCAATACCATCGGGAAAGGCACTGTCCTTTATGGTGATATAGAGACACACGGAAATCTGAGAATCGAGGGAAAGGTTGAGGGAAACATCAAAACAAAATCAAAAATAGTTTTAGGTAAATCTTCTGTGGTTATTGGCAACATTAATGCCCAGAATGCCGAGATTGAGGGGTCTGTTACGGGAAAGGTCAATGTATCAGACAATCTGATTCTCAAGCACACATCTGTTATCAAGGGCGATATTATCACACAACGGCTCATTGTAGAATCAGGTTCTCAATTTAACGGTGGCTGCAAAATGGGCGGTGGTCAATCCACTCGCAAAGGCCTGGAACAAGCCACTGAAGTTCACAATAAACAATCATTTAAAGAACCTGAAAAAGCCCGTACCGTTTAACTTCAAAAAAAGTGTGTTTGGATTATTGGCCCGGGCAATTTGTTAACAATTCAGATAACCCTAATCGTAACGATGCCTGCCGTTAGCCCAATGTATGCTTTAATCAAGTTTTTTCGGGAGCTAATAATTTGAATTTGGAATCCAGGCCATTAAGGCAATTATCTTTGTACGCGTGTATAGTTGCCTTGTTAATAAGTATCATTCGGTTTTCGCCCTTCAACAGTTACCTACACCAGCATATTTGGGTCATATTTTTTTTTCTCTTCTTTCTTTCTTTGTCTACCACAGGACTTACCTACCTGGCACTTAAGGAAACGCCAAAAAAATTCAGAACCAATTATTTATTAATCATTACCATCAGGCTGTTGATTGCCATGATCATATTAGGCTACGCGGTGTATATGAATATCATCAACCTAAAAATATTTGCCATCAATTACTTTATAATCTATTTAATATTTGTCATTTTTGAATTATTCGCCCTGAAGTTCAATATCGGCGGAAATTCCGGCAAGGGACGAAAATTTCTTTGAATTAGATTGGTCTTAGTAAAAATCTTCTTCCTAAACACTGATCATTGCCATCTTCCGAAAAAAAACATAGAGCCCACAAGCCCGACAAAAGAAGGGCAAACCAGCTTAAAAACTATGCCAGGTATTCCGGACTTGGATTTCAATTACTGGTTTCCTTGTTACTCGGTTTTTTTATTGGCCAAAAGTTAGATCACTGGGTGGGCAACGAAAATCCATGGTTTACCATATCGCTGATTTTCCTGTCTTTTTTCGGGTCCATGGTATATCTGATCAAAAAATTACCAAAATAGTGAATACCCATAGCGTAACCCCGCCTTATCTTAGACTAACCCTTTTTACCCTGGTTGTGTCATTGGCCATTTATGTGGTTCACTGGTTTCACCCTCAATCTATCTACCATAATATTGAATTTTTATTGGCCTTTTTTTACGCGATCTTCCTTTTCACCTACTTTTTGATCAGTTTGGCTTTCAAAAATAAAGATGCCAAAAGTGCGGTAATTATCAATCTGTCTGCTGTGGTCATCAGACTAATCGCCTGCGTCATTTCCGCCTATTTTTTTCTAAGAAATGACCCGGAAAACCAGCATGTATTTGTTACCAATTTTTTGGTAGTTTATTTGTTTTACTTAGGGTTTGAAATTTATTCCATATTAAGTAACTTGCGGCCTAATTTGAAGCCGTAAGCGTTGAATATGAATAAAAAGAAAAGATTTCCCCTTCATAAATTATTGATAATCAGTGTTTTATTAACTAATTTATTGAGCCTTTCACCCGTGGGTTCCGCATATGCCAGTGATGATGCAGAAGAGGCATTTAACCCAGGTGAAATGATTATGCATCACGTTACCGATGCTTACGAGTGGCATTTTTTTGATATCGGCGATACCCATGTTACTTTACCCTTACCGGTGATCGTTTATTCGAACAAAAACGGATTAAAAATATTTTCCTCCGGCAACTTTCATCATGGTGAAAGCAGTTTCGGGGGGTATAAGCTGGATCATGGACACTTAGCCTCCGAGGATGGTCATCAATTTTATGATTTCTCCATTACCAAAAACGTAGCTGCCCTGTTAATGGGTTCACTGATCATGATTTTTATATTTCTTTCAGTGGCGAAAGGCTACCGGAAAAATGCCGGCAAGGCGCCAAAAGGGATCCAATCGTTTTTTGAGCCCATTATCATTTATGTCAGAGATGAAATCGTAAAGCCAAATATTGGTCCAAAGTATGAGCGTTATCTGCCTTACATGTTAACCTTGTTCTTTTTCATCTGGATCGGTAACATTATTGGATTGCTGCCGGGGGCTGCTAACCTGACAGGAAATATTGCTGTAACCATGGTATTGGCTGTTTTTACTCTGATTGCCACTTTATTTAGTGCTAATAAAAATTACTGGGGGCACATTTTCAATCCTCCGGGTGTACCATTGGCACTTAAGCCGATCATTATACCGGTAGAAATCATTGGCATATTTTCAAAGCCATTTTCGCTGATGCTTCGACTTTTCGTAGCCATTACCGCCGGTCATATTGTAATCCTGAGCTTGATAGCTTTGGCTTTTATCTTTCATAGTGTAATCGTTGGCTTTGCCAGTACGCTGGTAGTCACTTTTATTAATATGATAGAAATTCTGGTGGCGACTATTCAGGCTTACGTATTCACATTGTTTTCATCCATGTATATAGGCATGGCTGTAGAAGAACATCATTAAAGGACAGAACATTATATGTTTAATTAATAAATAATTCAAATTATGTTAAGTACATTATTATTGGATATTGGCATTGCGTGGATGGGAGCTGCTATCGGTGCCGGTCTGGCTGCAATAGGCGCTGGAATCGGGATTGGTAAAATTGGAGGTTCTGCTATGGAGGCCATGGCAAGACAACCTGAAGCTTCAGGAAAAATTCAGACCGCTATGTTGGTAATTGCTGCTCTTATTGAGGTAATTGCCCTTTTTGGTGCTGTAATTGCGCTGTTAATATCTCTAAAAGCTGCTTAATAAAATTGAGAAGCATTTTATACAAACCACAACATTAGGTTGTGGTTTGTATAATTATCAAATTATTGTTGATACAGAAAACTAGATAATAAAAATGGATTTAATAACTCCTGGTTTTGGGTTAATATTCTGGCAAACAGTCACTTTCCTGGCGGTATTGTTGATTTTAGGAAAATTTGCCTGGAAGCCAATTTTAGGTGCCCTTAAGGAAAGAGAGACCTCCATCGAAGATGCACTTAGCGCCGCTGAAAAAGCGAAAAGCGAAATGGAAAATCTTAAGGCTGAAAATGAAAAGCTTTTGGCTGAGGCAAGACTTGAAAGAGATAAAATACTGAAAGAGGCCACTGCAGCCGGTAACAAGCTGAAAGACGACGCCAGAGATGAGGCAGGAAAAATAAGTGCCAAAATGCTGGAAGATGCCAAAAATGCCATCAACAACGAAAAGAAGGCAGCCCTGGCCGATATTAAAAGCCAGGTAGCGTCACTTTCTATCGAAATTGCAGAGAAACTATTAAGAAAAAATCTTGAAGACGACAAAGCCCAAAAGTCATTGGTCAATGAGTTTATCAAAGATTTAAATAATAATTAATTAAGTAAATAGCCAATGTCTGATTTCAAAGTTGCTTCCAGGTATGCCAAGTCATTGTTGGATTTGTCAATAGAAAAGGGCTTTGTGGAGGAAGTGCATAAAGACATGCAGACCTTCTTCGATGTTTGTAACAGCAACTGGGATTTTCATTTAATGCTTAAAAATCCAATTATCAATCACAGCAAAAAACTGAAAATTCTGGATGAGATTTTTTCCAAAAAATTTCATCATTTAAGTTTATCCATCTTCAAACTCATCACATCGAAGCAAAGAGAGAGTTATCTTCCATCAATTTCCAGACAATTCCTTCTTCAATACAATATTTACAAAGGCGTCGAAAGTGCCCAGGTTACAACCACCTTTCCACTTACCGAGGAATTGAGAAATGAATTCATCCAGGCTGTGGAGGACATGACAGGGAAAAAAGTGGATTTGAAAGAAATTATTGATAAGGGCATTTTAGGAGGATATATCCTGAAACTGGGCGACAGGCAAGTAGATGATAGTCTATCAGGAAAACTAAAAGAATTAAGTTTAAAATTTAGTCACAACCCATACATAGCAGCCTTTTGATATCAATACGAAGGCTTTTAAAGTTATAGGCACACAAAAATTTAAATATAATGGCAGAAGTAAGACCCGATGAAGTTTCAGCGATACTGAGGGAACAGTTATCAAATTATAGAACAGAAGCTGAGCTGGAGGAAGTAGGCACCGTACTGCAGGTAGGGGATGGTGTAGCGCGTATTTACGGACTTTCCCAGGCTCAATCCGGTGAATTACTGGAGTTTGAAAATGGACTTAAAGCATTGGTACTCAATCTGGAGGAGGATAATGTAGGAGCCGTATTGCTTGGAGACTCCCAGGAAATAAAGGAAGGAGACACCGTTAAAAGAACAGGTCAAATTGCTTCCATCAACGTTGGTGACGGTTTATTGGGAAGGGTAGTTAACACCCTTGGTGAACCTATCGACGGCAAGGGTCCTGTAAGCGGTGATCTTTATGACATGCCATTGGAAAGAAAAGCACCTGGTGTAATCTACCGGCAGCCGGTTAATGAACCGTTGCAAACCGGTATCAAGGCAATCGATTCAATGATTCCCATTGGCCGTGGCCAAAGAGAGCTAATTATCGGCGATCGCCAAACAGGAAAAAGTGCGGTAGCTATAGATACCATCATTAATCAGAAAGAATTTCACGAAAAAGGTGAGCCTGTCTTCTGTATTTACGTGGCGATAGGCCAAAAAGCTTCCACCGTGGCAGGTGTGGTTTCTGCACTGGAAAAGGGTGGCGCCATGGATTATACCATCGTAGTAGCCGCCAGTGCCTCTGACCCGGCTCCGATGCAATTCTTTGCTCCATTTACAGGTGCCGCCATCGGAGAGTACTTCAGGGACACAGGTCGGCCGGCGCTTGTTGTTTATGATGATCTTTCAAAACAAGCAGTAGCCTACCGTGAGGTATCACTGCTGTTAAGAAGACCTCCCGGACGTGAGGCCTATCCCGGCGATGTATTCTATCTGCATTCAAGACTGTTGGAAAGAGCAGCAAAAATTAATGAAAGTGATGAAATTGCCGCCAACATGAATGACCTGCCTGATTCAATAAAAGGTCTGGTTAAAGGAGGAGGGTCATTAACGGCTTTACCGATTATCGAAACACAGGCCGGCGATGTGTCTGCCTATATTCCAACCAACGTAATTTCCATTACCGACGGTCAGATATTCCTTGAAACCAACCTCTTCAACTCCGGAATCAGACCTGCTATCAATGTGGGTATCTCCGTTTCCAGGGTAGGTGGCTCGGCACAAATTAAATCAATGAAAAAAGTAGCTGGTACCTTGAAGTTGGATCAGGCGCAATTCAGAGAGCTGGAGGCCTTTGCAAAATTTGGTTCAGATCTCGATGCAGCTACCAAATTGACGATTGAAAGAGGAAAAAGGAACCTTGAAATTCTAAAACAGGGCCAGTATAGTCCGGTTCCGGTTGAAAACCAGGTGGCAATTATCTACGCATCTACCAATGGCTTGCTTGACAACGTGCCTATCAATAGGGTGAAAGAATACGAAAATGAGTTATTGGCATTGTTGGAAGCACAAAACGAAGATCTCCTGACATCACTCAGATCCGGTAAGCTGGATAGCGATGTGACTGATGCACTCAAGAAAGTGGCAGTTGATCTAGCCAAGAAATACGAAAATTAAATTTATCCTGAATCTCTGAAATGGCGAATTTAAAGGAAGTAAAAAATAGGATTAAATCTGTAATTTCTACCCAGCAGATTACCAAGGCAATGAAAATGGTGGCCGCAGCCAAGTTGCGGCGGGCGCAAGATCGGATCATTCAGATGCGGCCCTATGCCAACAAGTTATCGGTAATCCTATCCAATGTTTCCTCTGGTGTTGAAGACGATGCGGTTAATGAATACGCTGATGTCAGGCCTGTAAAAAAGGTACTTTTGGTAGTTATTACATCCGACCGGGGATTGTGTGGGGCCTTTAACAGTAATATCTGTAAGACCGCGTTGAGCTTAACTAAAGAAAAGTACCAGGACCAAAATAACAATGGTAACGTCTTTATATTGCCTATTGGTAAAAAGGGGCTTGATTACTTTAAAAAGAGGAATTACCCAATTATCGAGGATTATGTTACACTTTTTGGGCATTTGAATTTTGATGAGGTAAGAAAAGCAGCAGAAATGGCCATGGACGGTTATAAGAGCGGAGAGTTTGATGCAGTAGAGCTGGTATATAACGAGTTCAAAAATGTAGCCACGCAAATACTGAGAAAAGAGCAATTCCTGCCAATAGCACCCCCTGCCGAAGAGGAAAAGGAGACCAATGTTACTAACGTTGACTATATCTTTGAGCCTTCCAAGGAGATTATCATTGAAGAACTGATACCAAAATCTTTAAAGGTTCAGTTTTATAAAGCACTCCTGGAATCAAATGCTTCCGAGCAAGGCTCCAGAATGACGGCAATGGACAAAGCTACCGAAAATGCCAGTGAGTTATTGAAGGAATTAAGGTTAACTTATAACCGAACCAGGCAGGCCGCAATTACAAAAGAAATACTTGAAATTGTCGGAGGTGCAGAGGCATTGGCCAGCAATTAATAAAAATTTTAATTATATTTATTAAAGCTCATTAATTATAATGAGCTTTTTTTGTATCTAAAGTTCTTCAAAACGCTTTAGTATTGGGAGTCTTGATCAAAATATATCGGTATCTGAGAATTTTAAGTGTGGATATAGTAATGGGGGCCTGTATAAGCGCTATATTCATTGCAAACTATATTGGCGTACAAATTAAAATAGCACCTCTTTTCACGCTGGCTATTTGCGTCTGGTTAATTTACACAGCAGATCATTTAATTGATGCCTACCACATCAAGCATAAACCTCATTCTCTTCGACATTTCTACCACAAGAAATATTTCAGGCCACTGGTATACCTTTTTATCATGGCCTGCTCTATTGGTTTGATTTCCCTGGCTTTTTTGCCCGGTAAAACGGTATTTTGGGGTGCCATTTTGCTGGTGGTCATATTTACCCATTTCCTGCTATTAAAATTAATCGGGATCAGACCTTCCATACACAAGGAATTTCTTGTAGCCATTATCTATGTTTCGGGAATTTTTTTAGTGCCTCTCAGTATTTATAAGGGGGCCATAAACATAGATTTATGGATATTATACGGGCAATATCTTGGCCTGGCATTGATAAATCTATTACTATTTGCGGTGATTGAAGAAAGTATCGACAAAAAGGACGGACATACCTCCTTTGTCCAATTTGCGGGCCCAAAGCTTACGATGTCTATTATTTGGGTGCTATTAATCCTGTCAAGCCTATATCCGGTCTACGCCCTGATTACCGCTTCAGGCCGGTATGGTATTATCTATCAATTGATCATTCTTGCCATGAGCATCACCCTGGCGATCATCGCTTATAAAAAAGATTACTTTAGTAAAAGAGAACGATACCGGATCTATGGAGATGCCATATTTTTATATCCGATCCTGGTGATAGGTTGGTGATCATCAACGAATACAATAAACTGGCTCCTTATTACGATTTCCTTGCCCGGTTGGTGTTTGGAAAAAGTCTCTTACGCGCAAAACTTCACTTCCTGCACCTTTTACCCAAACGGGCTAAAATCTGCCTTATTGGCGGCGGCACAGGCCATGTTTTGCTGCAACTATTAAAAAATAACCCACACATCCAAATTGTTTATCTTGAAAAATCATCGAAAATGATCGCTCTTGCCAAACAAAAATTGAATCAAAACATGGTGGCACAAGTTCGCTTTGTAGAGGGTGATGCTTCAAATTTAGACGGAGAAGAAAAATATGATGTCATTATCACCAATTTCTTCCTGGATCAATTCTCAGAACATCGGCTTGCTATTTTGATGAAATCACTGAATAACCGCCTGCAGTCAGGAGGGCTATGGCTGTTCACCGACTTTGTATTGGCAAAAAGCTCAAAAAATTATTGGTGGCAATTGCCTTTGGTAAAATTCATGTTTGCTTTTTTTAAACTGACGGTCAATATTGAATCCAACAAGCTCCCGGAATTCAATCTTTTTTTTCAAGCCTTAAATCTCGAAATTAATAATGAGCGGTATTTTTTAAAAAAATTACTTGTAACAAGGATCTATAAAAGAAAAAGTTCCGCGTAATCGTTGCCGGGTCGATGGAAATTTATAAAAGCGGAAAGGAGTGCATTCTTTTAAAAAAGAAGCAAAAAAAAAGAAGCCAGCAGGTGAAAACTGGCTTCTGGTGGATTCTCGTGGCGAGAATCTATATATGGATGGAGATTGGGGTTAATCCACCATTACTACCAGATACTTCGAAGAATTCCAAAACTTCTCAGGATCCAGTATCACTAAGCTTTCTACATTCTTATCGTCAACTTTTTCAAAAGTGTAAGAGTCTTCAGGATGGTTAGTTACCAACTCCACTTTTTTTCCATTGATTGGGAAAGACTTGACTTCAGTGATGTCAATCTTGCTGAAAGCATCCCTGTTAAAGCCATCCTTCAAGGAATTTGTCTTACCAATCCCTAAGAAACCACCTTCCTTAGACACCACGTTTTCACTTAGTAATTCTTTTTTAGTGCTAACAGTATAGTATGCGGTGTTGATCTCAGTCACTTTTTCTCCGATAATTTGTGCCTGATTGGCATTTTCGATAGAAAGCGTGTCAATTGTTGCATTTAGCTCGGCAATGCTGAAGTTCTTTTCTTCAAGGTCTTGCTTAAGCAATGCGATTTGTTGATCTTTTTCTTCAATTTGTGCGGTCAATTCAGCTTTGAGTGTTTCCATGGCTTTTTTCAATTTAGAATTGCTGCCATAAGATCTTTTAAGCTGCTTGTCAAGAGAGGCGATGGTCTCTTTGTTTTGAGCCATCAATTCATTAATTGCCGCGATATCTTCGGAAATTTTCTTTTTGATATCTTCTTCGGTTAGTTTATTGTCACTATTCGTAATGGCAATATTATTTTCTCTTGCTCTGATTTCGGCCAGATTCTTTTCGATGTCATTGAAAGAATCCATGAACGAAGCAATAGATGAATCTTTATCAGTAGATTCAGCCAGCAACTTCTGGTTTTCCTCGGTTAGCTGAGCGATCTTTTGCTCCATTTCTTTGTTAGTACACGCGAATGTGCCTGCACCAATTAGTAAGATAATAAGATACTTTTTCATAATAATCTCCAATTGTTACTTTTGGTTTGTCCTCTCTAGTGTAAATAATGTGCCAAAAAATAAAAAAATCAGAAAAACCGCGATTTAAGCCTGATTTCGGGGGTTTTGGAAAATTTTATAGAAAATGGGTATAAAAAATTTGCCTTCCCAATGGGGATTGGGGGCGCAAACTGTGGAATTAGTCTACACAACTTTCTACAAAAAGTGATATTTAAATCATTATTTAATCTCTTATATATTCAACCTTCCCATTGACAATCGTCATATCAACCCTGGTATTCAGGATCTCGTCTTCCTTCACTTGCATGAGGTCCTGCGAATACACCGTGAAGTCAGCGAACTTTCCAACTTCTATGGATCCTTTGATGTTTTCCTCAAAGGCACCGTAGGCGGCATGCAGGGTATAGGATCTCAGGGCCTGCTCCCTTGTCATCTTCTGTTCCGGTTCATAGCCTCCTTCCGGTTCACCCATCAAAGTTTTCCTGCTGACGCTTGCATAAAATGATGCTATCGGATTGATAGGTTCTACCGGCACATCGCTACCATTGACGATAATGGCACCCGACTGTAGTAATTTCTGCCAAACGTAGGCGCCATCCACAATTCTTTTTTCACCCAAACGATCGATGGCCCACGGACGGTCTGATGACATATGTATAGCTTGCATGGCTGGAATTACCCCCAGCTGACCAAATCTTGGAATATCCTCCAGGCTTAAATGTTGCGCATGTTCAATTCTAAACCGCGCATCTTTGGCGGCTTCGGGATTTTCCTTAAATGCTTTTTCATACATGTTCAGCACTTCACGGTTGGTACGATCTCCTATGGCATGAGTACACACCTGGAAACCATATTTCAGCCCTTTTTTTGCTACATTATACACAAATGCCATGGGCTTGGTTTCGTGACCAAAATGCGCCGGGCGATCTTCATACTCCTCCAATAACCAGGCACCCCTGGACCCGAGTGCTCCATCAGCATGAATCTTAATAGCCCGGATAGTCAGGAAATCATTGCCCAGTCCTATTTCCGGACCTTTGGCATACCAGTCATTTAACAAGGTGGTGTCATTACTGGACAACATCATCCATAGCCTTATACTTAACTGTTCTTCCTGTAGAAAATCCTTTGCCAGTTTTATTTGATTTGCCAAGGCGCCCGCATCCTGAAAACTGGTGACACCGTTTTCCAGGCACTCCTGTATGGCCAGTTCCATCGCCTTCCTATCCATGGCCGGGTCATCGGTAGGAATGTGCTTCGTAATTAATGCCATGGATGTTTCATTAAATATGCCGGTTGGATTCCCCTCTTTGTCTCTGATAATTTCCCCACCATGTGTATCTTCTTTCGACAAACTCTCCCTGGCCAATAACCCGACACCCGCAATTTCCATAGCCTTTGCATTGGCGAATCCGGCGTGCCCGCTGGCATGGCTTAAAAACACCGGATTGTCAGGAGATACCGCGCTGAGCATTTGATGGGTTTGAAACCCCTTTTCTACCGGTCCTGAAATACTGTCCCACTTACTTTGATGCCAACCTCTCCCAAGGATCCACTCACCTGGTAAAGCTTCCGTTACAGCTTCCTCCACTTTTTCAACCAGTTGTTCATAGCTGGTTACGGCTAATAAATCAAGGTTTAACTTGGATCGTCCCATACCCAGAAAGTGCCCATGGCCTTCTATAAGACCCGGGGTCATGGTTTTTCCCTGCAAATCTATCACCTCGGTATGTTCACCAATCCAGGGATCTATGGTAGCGTTCTTTCCCACAGCTGCGATAGCCCCTCCCACTACTGCCACTGCCTCGGCCTTTGGAGCAGCTTCATCGACGGTATAGATATTGCCATTTTTTATCACCATATCTGCGACCTGATGCTCGGCATCTTTGCAGCTAATACATAAAAAGACTAACAGGAATGCAATCAGGGAATAAAAATTTCTCATTAGTAGGTTAGGTTGATTGTTTTTAATCCATCCGCCGGTGTCGAATGTTTAACAATTCAATATAACAAGTATTTTTGAAAGGAAAATGTAATGGCTACGAATATAACCTCGAAAAGCCTACTAAATAAGTCCCCGGGCTTTGAGCTCCAGGTATTTGTTGATGGTGTTCACCGTCAGGTTTTCGGGATCTGTTAAAACAGTCTGAATTCCATGTTTCCTTAATTCTTTTACTATTAGTTTTTTATCGAAGGTGAATTTTTCGGCGATGGTTTTACGATAAACTTCTTCTACATTTTTAGGTTTAGTCTCTGTCAGAGACCTCAACGTAGTATTTTCAAAAAAGATGACCACGAGCAAATGCTCTCTTGATATCTTCCTCAAATAAGGCATTTGCCGCTCAATAGAAGAGAGGGTTTCGAAATTGGTAAAGAGTATTAGCAGGCTTCTTTGTTTGATTTTGTATTTAATGGTATTGTATAAAATGGAATAATCAGATTCTTTGTACCCGGTTTTCTGATTGTATAAGGTCTCCATGATATTGTGCATTTGGATTCCCCTTTTACTGGCTGGTACAATGGTATTAATTTTGTGCTGAAAAGTTATCAAACCGGCCTTGTCATCTTTTTTGATTGCAACGCTCGACATAGCCAGTGAGGCATTGATGGCATAATCCAGCAATGTCATCCCTTCAAAAGGCATTTTCATAACCCTGCCTTTGTCAATAAGGCAGAAAACCTGTTGTGACTTTTCGTCCTGGTAATTATTTACCATAAGGGCCCCGCGCCGGGCGGTTGCCTTCCAGTTGACAGTGCGAAAATCATCACCCACCACATATTCTTTGATATGTTCAAACTCCATGCTATGCCCGATTTTTCTGATTTTTTTAATCCCAAATTCCTTAAGATTATTGGAAATCGCCAGTAGCTCATACTTCCGCATTTGTATAAACGATGGATAAACAGGAACTGTCGTGTCTTGCGAGAATTTGAACCTCCTGGCTATCAGCCCAAGGGCTCCGGATACAAAAACATTTACCGCACCAAATGTATATTCGCCACGCTTAACCGGCCTTAAATGGTAATTGAGTATTTTGGTTTCCCGACCTTTAACGGTCAGGTCAAAATGCAGGTCCCTCTTCTGAAACTGTGCCGGAAGTTCATCAATGACGGATGCATATACGCTAAAATTGTAGTAATTCTCCAAATAAATCTGCAGTTGATTTTCATCGCCATTGGAAAGCTTGTCTGGGCATACTCTACGACCGTAAATCCCTTTTTTGACCCCAAACAGTAATAATAAATCTACCAAAAAAACCGCGAGCACTACCATTAATAAAAATTTGGCCACGGGTATCAGCGTCGCAAACTCAAAGCCGATGATAAATAATAAAATCACCAGGCCAATAGCCACAAACAGCCGGTTTTTGAGATATAAGGATTTGATGATTTTCACTTATCTCGGCACTTCGATTTTATCAATTATTTGTTCAATAACCTGGACGGTACCCAATCCTTCCATTTCCTTTTCCGGTGTCAGCAATATGCGGTGACCCAGCACCGGAAGTGCAACCTCTTTGATATCCTCGGGGACTACAAAATCCCGTCCATTAATGGCCGCCAGGGCCTTGGCCGCTCCCAGGATTCCGAGTGAGGCTCTGGGAGATGCTCCCAAAAATAACGACTTGTTTTGCCGGGTTTCATGCACAATTTGTGCAATATATTTCATAAGGTGATTATCTACATGCAACGATGCCACCTTTTCCCTGTATTCGGCGATTTCCTGCGCGCCCAGTATCGTCTTTACATCTGCAAGCGGATCATGTTTTCGGCCGTGCTCTCCTTCAATGATGAGAATTTCTTCATCCAAACTCGGATAACCCACAGATATTTTGAATAAAAACCTGTCGAGCTGGGCCTCTGGAAGCCGGTAAGTACCCTCCTGGTCTATAGGATTTTGTGTCGCAATTGTGATGAAGGGTGGTTCCATTACAAATTTCTGACCGTCAATAGATACCTGTCGCTCTTCCATTACCTCGAAAAGCGCCGCCTGCGTTTTTGCGGGGGCCCTGTTAATCTCGTCAATCAGCACAATATTGGTAAATATTGGTCCCCTCTTAAATTCAAACTCAGAAGTCTTTAAATTGAAAACCGAGGTACCCAATATATCGGAGGGCATTAGATCAGGTGTAAACTGAATTCTGGAAAAATCAACGTCAATAATTCTTGCCATCAGCTTTGCTGTCAGCGTCTTAGCCACTCCGGGGACACCTTCCAGCAATACATGACCGTCAGCCAGGATAGCCGTCAGCAACAGCTCGATCATTTTATCCTGCCCTACGATCACCTTCGCTATTTCACTTTTGATGGTGCCGACACTCTCTTTCAGCTTAGACAGGTCAATTCTGTTGGTAAATTGTTCGTTGTTTTCCATTAATTTCTAATTTTTAAAAAATTCGTCCAACTCTTCACTTAAATTAAAGAGTTCTGTTTTACTGATTTGCTTTTTTGACTCAATTTCAGCAATATGCCGAAACAAACTTTTGACAGCTTCCAGGTCCTTCCCTGTCTTGTTACTTAACTCCACGTAAAAACCTTCATCCAGTACCCCGGTTTGCATATAATATTTTGATCTTAACTGTTCTTTAAAAAACAAAATCTTCTTTTCAGCCAGGTTGCGGTGATCACCATGATTAAAGTAAAGATTACCTACCGTCTCCGCAAATTCAAGCGTAGTGTTTTCCGGTGGTTTGATGATGGGTATGATCCTTTGTTTTCTTTTCATTTCAAAAAACACAAAAAACAACAGGGTAAAAAGGGTAATATAATAAGCCCATTTCAAAGACTCATGGCTCAAAACAAATCTTAGCGGCGAGCTTGACTCCTGTCTGCCAACCTGGTAATATTCTGTCCAGACTACCTCCTCTTCCGGGAAATAAGACAATATGTTGGAAACAAATTCATGATTTTGATTCCACAACATATAATAGTTTGTAAAGCTGAGTGGTATAGTTGACAATATAATATTTCCATTGCTCCAGGGGGTGGTAGTTACCACCGGATATCCCTCGGTGTTTTCAGCAATGACCCGGCTGTGAAGCGTGTCTATTGATGAAAAATATTCGGCAGCGGTTCTTTTCTTGTAATAATAATTGTGCTTACCAAGGGCGGGGTTCACAAAATGCATAGAAATGGAATCCTCAAAAGCCCCCAGGCGAGATAAACCAAAATTAAGCAATGAATCATTCAGAATGACATTGTCTATTTCCAAATTTAAAGTATCTCTGAACTTTCCATAAAATGACGATGCAGCAATGAGGATGTTGGCGCCATCATCTAACATGTCAAACAATGCATGCAAGTCAGGATCATCGGGATTAAACCTTTGGCAAAGGATCAATAAATTTTTAACCTCTCCTTCATCGGCTAATTCATAAATTGTTTTGTTGGCAGAGGCAACCTGTTTTTGCTTCAACAAATCCGGCAGTAATTTACTCAATATATAGGTACCATAGGGATTCTTATCCGATTTAGATAAAGAGACTTGCCAGCTTAGCGCTTTCGGTTTATTTAACTCGTAAAGAATGAAAGCTAAAAAAGCAAGCAATAATATCATGTAGTATTTCAGATCTTTTTTCATGAAAACTCCCCTGAAACTTACGCTTTGTCCAAAATTGTCTTAAAATCTCTAAATATGGCCTTTGCCTGGGCAAACATATTTTCGTTAATGGGGAAGTCCCCGTACCAGGCATATTCAAAGTAGTAGCTTAAGTCCCCAAATGAAGGCCGGATCTCTACGGACCGAAGCTCCTGTTGATACTCATGATTGGTTTTACCCGGTTTCCAACTGATCAAATCCCGATCCGCCAGTTTCTTCAGTGCATAGAGATAATACAAGCGTATGGCTTTCTTATACTCCTTCTGATTAATGGCTTCTTCTATAAGCGCCTCAAAATCCATTTGATGAATATCTTCATCACTAACGTTAAAATCAAGATTGCCCTGATCTGATAATTTGTAAAACACTTTACTGATATCTACCTTCGCCAATTTTAAAATAGCATAGATTATTATTCCGGCAATGATGATATAAAATACAATTTTGGCCCACATATCATCCACCCCCTGAAACTGAAATATATTCCCTAGTTTATCCAGAATCCAATAAAGAAGTCGCTGCCATAAATTAGACTTCAATTTAGGTGCCCTGCCGTAGTTAAAATCGCTATCGTCTTGAAACTCCTGGATTTTTTGATTGGAAAAAACCCGGACTTTCACCTGGGTGCTATCTTGTTGCAGGGCTTTGGTATCAGGCGTAAGATCTGCATGTTGCCAACCTAGTGTCAGTTCCGAGTGAAACAGAAATATTATGAAAAGGTAAATACTAATATTCCTCATGCTCCTCTTCACTATCGGTGTTAGACTCCTGCGTTCCAAAAGAATCAATTTTTTGCATTAGCCCGGTAGACTCTTTTCGCTCAACGAGATTAAAGTATTGAAAAGCGACACCTATGACCGGAATCATCATTACAATATAGCTCCCTACCATGTAAACAGCTGAAAACACCACCGTAAGCACTTTTGTAATGGCAGATGGCTCATTAAAGACAGCCGGTTGTCCACCGTCGGCAATGTTGTGGAACATCTCGGCAAATGTTACAATATAGTAGGGAATCAATAAAGCATATACCAATACCCCCCAGATGAACCAACACACGAGATTGATCCCAAATGTACTCCACCACTTGCCACTGATGATACTAATACATCTGGTAAATGCACTAAAAAATCCTATACGCTCGGTAATCTGAACTATGTAGATCAAAGAAAGCGTAACAAACAGGTAAAAGCCCGGAATAATAAAAAAGACAGTCCCTACCATTACCACAACGGTATATCCAATACTTGAGAGCAGTACCATCAGATAATCCTTTTTCACCCGCTGCCATACCTCGATCGGCTCAATATCATTGCGCTGCTCTTCCATGTAGATAACCACATATTCATTAATAATAGTCACCACCAGGGCAAAGGTAAGTATGCTGAAAAACATGGCTAGAAGAGAGACCGCCACGACATCTGTCAGAAAATCTTCAGAACCATCAAAGGGTACGGTTGTCCTGCTCGTCAGCCACATAACATTGTTCTGGTAGAAACCCATTAATACACTGGTAATAAGCATGAGCGGGCCGCCTATAAAAATAATGCTACGAAACAACGCTTTAAAATTAGCTCTTATGAATTCGATGGTGGCATTTAGCTTCTCCCCAAAATCCCTTGTTTTTCTAATGGTGATGGGTTTACTCTGTGACATTCTTTCTGAATCTAATAGGGTATATAATATAATAATACAAAACAAAAGCTGCGGACACAGCAATGATTATAGCTTTAAAACTCCAGTGCCAATCGGTTATTCTGGTCACAAACCCTTCGAGCAGCGCTGCCAGAGCGATTACCGGAATTAAGCCTACGATAATCTTTAATCCCTTCTTAACCCCGATTTTGAATGATTGAAAACGGGAATAAGTACCGGGAAATAAAATGCTATTACCAACCGTTAATCCTGCGCCACCTGCCAGAATGATAGCCGAAATTTCCAGTGTTCCATGGGTCCAAATGGTCAGAAATGAAATCCAGAATAACCCCTTCAGGTAGAAAAAATATTGAAAAACGCCAACCATTACACCATTATAGAACAAAATCATAACCGCACCTACGGAAAAAAGCAGGCCAAAAGCAAAGGTTTTCAGCATTACCTTTACATTATTGATTAGTATTACCAAAAACATAGTGGTTCGATCCATATTGCTGTAGATGCCCATTGGCTCCCCTCTTTCAATGTTTTCTAAAGTTGTATTGATATAACCGTCACCCAATATCAAGCGGGCAAAAGTTTGATCATAATGAGCAGACAGCGCCCCGATAAGCGCCGGCACCACAAAAAAAACGAAAGCATAAAAAAATTGCTTGCGCGCCTCAAAGTGAATCATTGGCAACTCCTGCGTCCAAAAGGTTATAAACCGGCTGGTCTTTTCCTTTTTATTTCGATAGATAGCATGATGAATTTTGGATGCCAGGCTGTTTAAGTAGATAGTGATCTGACTTTCCGGGTATTGCGTTCTTGAAAAAGCCAGATCGTTGGTTACGCGGATAAACAAATCAGCCAACTGGTCAGGGTCAGCTTTGGAGGTATCCTGTATCACCTTCTCAAATGCCTCCCATGTCTGTAAATTTTGTTTGACAAAGGCCGCCTCTTTCATTGAAACTGATTAACGATATAATTGTATGGCTGCTACAATAATTTAAAAAGTTAAAGGTGGGAAAGATAGATAAATCTAAGAATATTACCTACTTACCCACTGATTTAAACTATGTTTATTGATCAAAATAACCACTCCTGTAAGTTAATGGAGACTAATTCTGTTAATCCCGGAATATTTTAAGTTTAATTGATGTAAGTATTATTTCTGATAAGAAAGAAATTTAATTTCGATCTTGTTAAATTGCAGCTCATTTGATAATAAATTAACTTAATTAAGAAAAAATATAATTTTTTTTACATGCGAGCCGTCACTATTTTTATCTTCGGAGCTTTATTTTTGCTTCATTTTCCCATCCATTGGGGAAAAGCTCAAAATAAGCAGGATCAAGTCGATACAAGTGAGTTTGTTTTACCTGGAATTGAAGAATTTCACCATAACAAAATACCAACCACCAACGCCATAAACCCCGAACCTGCTATCTTTAGCATGGTCAACATCACAGCCTCTCAGCTGGTTACAGCTTCCATCAGCCTGGAAGAACAAAGTGTGGTTATTGCACCATTTCAATTAAAATCCTATAAGTTAAATACCTTTGACATGGCTATTAAGGCAGGACTAAAGGACAATATTAGCTATTTGGGTACCGGCTTTAAATGGAAGCCTCGCAACGCCAGGATGGATGCTATTTACAATAAAGTTGCCAAAAAATACCAGGCGCTTCATCAAAATATTGTTAGCATGAACAATGAACAGGTGAAGGCCACCGAAATGAAAAAATTTATAAGCATTTACAGAAATGCCATTATCGAGGATATTTACCAGGAATTTAACCGTTCTCAGCTAACCTTACAGGGAAGTGCCAGTGCCCTCTTATTTGAGATCATCGGCGGAGATAAGGTGGACGCGGACGGCAATGGTTTTATTGATAACTTTCATCATGTAAAAGGATTTAATCTTTCGGGAGGCGCTTCCTTTTCATTTTCACAAAAAGCCGGGTTGCACGTCAACTACAATTACAGCGAGCGCCGGGCCAATCCGGCTGAGAACACAGCTTCAGCAGTATACAGCGGGTTTTCGGCGACGCTTAGCAAGTTATTTATTATCAACAAAAAATATGTTGGGAGTGACGACTATATCAAACATTCATTTATTCCGGGCCTTGAGATTGCCCTGGCCTATGAGTATGAAGAAGTCATTAATAATGAAAATTTTGCAGAAAACGGTATCCTCTCCCAAACTTCCATAGCCCCTGTATTTGATTTGAAAATTTCTCCGTTGTCCCAAATCCGGTTGTCTTTACCGCTCAAAATGATCGATTTGCCAAACAGGAAGGAACACAGACTTACCGCACTTGTTCAATACAATTTGCAAATTAGTGATTTTCAAAGATAAGAAGTCACTGGCAGGCTTTTGACTACGAATGAAAACAGGCCCGTTAAATAATTGCTAATATCTCCTGGATTAAGGCTACCATATATTCTCCCGATTGGGGGCCAGACCAATTCATTTCCCTGGTTTCGGGTTTGTGAATGGTATTATAATATCGTTCCGGATTTACATAACCCAGGTAGTTACCATTGAATGAAGTAATCATTAAGGAAATACCTTTTTTCTCACAGACCGCCGCAAACTCGGGATAAAACTCCCCGGAAAGCTCTACGGGTAAACCTAGGAGCACCGTGTTGCCGACCCTGAGGCAAGTAATATAGGTGGGTTCTTTACCCAGTACCCAATGAAATAACCAGGGCCTTACCCGCCATCGATCCGTTATTCGAAAATGGGGTGACCTCAGGGAGATCGGCCATTGTGCGAATTTAAGCACAGCGGTAGAATCCATAGCCACTTCATCCTCAGAATCCGCCACGTAGCTTGCCAGATCTTTACTGTATTGCAGCATCTTTTCATAAACAAAAGGACCTTCCCTGATAGGGGTGTGGCTGCCCATGGCCCCCGCGGCAAATGAAGCAAATTTGACAGAGTCTATTCCGGTAAGAAAGGCTAGAAACGGACCCGGGTAATCGGCAGACAGGCCATTGATATTTTTATCCATGTATACAGAATGCGCCGAAAAAGTAGTAAATATGGCCTGTTCCCCATTTTTATGTTGGATTTTTAATAACCTTATCTTGTTATCTACCCGCCCGGTATCACTTAAACGATTTCGAACCATATACCTGGTAAACGCCGATCCAAAACCAATCCTGGATGCCCGGGTATTTGCATCTGCCTGACGCAGGGACTTCAAGGTCATTTGTCCCAGATAATCTACTGTGTTTTTATCATTGCCCCCTACAACCAGCTTTCCCAATAAACCTTTGGCCCAACCTCCGATGCTTGAATGGGTGTGGCTGGCGGTAAAATAGATCCCGGTTATTCCCAGATCCGAGGTATTGATCCTCTTCGTAATCTCCGCGGCCAAATGCGGATGTATAATCCACAGATCATAACTGATGAGAGCAATTTTATGCCGGTTATTGGAAAAAATAAAGCTTCTTACAAAAACAGAGTCATAAATTGACTCATAAGGTTTCCGGCGATTGCCGGTAAGCCTTACCGGCGTTGGCGGTGCAATATTAGCCTGGCCCCAACCCACGCTTACCTCCCCGCCGGGACCACTATCAATGACCTTTCCGATACTATCCAGATTAGCCATTGTTTGCTGATAAAATCCGGTATCCTGAAATGGCGTATCATCGACCGGGGTAAATAAAATTGTCGCCAGCCCTGATAAAATCAAAAAAAGTAACGCCAGTTTAAACAGACGTTTTTTGTTTTTTTCTCCTGTTGACAGGCTGGGTGGTTTCAAGGATATTTCCTTATTAGTGTTGTAATGCTATAATTATTTAAACCAGGCTAAGGACAGGTCTGGCTACTTATTTTTTACCGGACACCGCGGTAGATAAAGAAGTGCTGGGCCGCAGCTTACCTGATCTACCGTAATATCCCGGGAAACGCCAGACACCTGCATGAAATCATTGGGAAAATAACCCAGGTACAAAGTCAAAGGCTATCCATCTTCACACGTTGCCTAACGATCCTTGTTATTATTGACTTTATAAATATTGATTGATAATATTCTCAAATAATTCCTGTTTGCCGCTTCTCATGGCAGGCTCGCCGTTGTCATGGCCAATCGCAGCCAGGGCTTCCAGCGTCATGTTTCCATCTTCAAATGATTTACCATTATCCGTTTTAAACGAGCTATAGCGGGTTTCCTTCAGATCACTGTAACCAGATTTTTCCAGGATCTTATTGGCAATGATCAAAGCTCTTGCAAAGGCATCTATACCACCGATATGGGCGTGGAACAGGTCATCAAGATCCGTCGAATTCCTTCTGGTCTTGGCATCGAAGTTAACACCGCCACCACGCAATCCACCGGCTTCTAAAAATACCAGCAATGTTTCGACCAATTCATAAATGTTATTTGGAAACTGATCTGTATCCCAGCCGTTCTGATAATCTCCCCGGTTGGCATCCATGCTTCCCAGCATGCCTGCATCAGCGGCAACCTGCAATTCATGGGCAAAAGTATGCTGTGCCAGCGTAGCGTGATTGACCTCAAGGTTTAACTTAAAATCGTCCATCAGATCATATTGCCTCAGGAAGCCAATCACTGTGGCAGCATCAAAATCATATTGGTGTTTTGACGGTTCCATCGGCTTAGGCTCAATAAAAAAGTTACCCTTAAATCCCTGTTTTCTGGCATAGTCCTTCACCATATGTAAAAAGGTCGCAAAATGATCCAGTTCCTTTTTCATATCAGTGTTAAGTAAAGACATATAACCTTCTCTTCCACCCCAGAAAACATAATTTTCCCCACCTAATTTAATCGTAGCATCAATGGCGTTTTTGACCTGGGCGCCGGCGTAGGCAACAACGTCAAAGTCAGGATTCGTAACTGCTCCGTTCATGTACCTGGGATTAGAAAAAAGATTGGCCGTACCCCAAAGCAGCTTAACGCCGGATGCTTTTTGTTTTTCCAGGGCATAGTCCGAAATTATCTCCAATCTCTTCCCGGACTCGCTTAAAGTTGCTCCTTCCTCAATCAGATCAAAATCGTGAAAACAATAATAGGGAACCGATAATTTGGTGATAAATTCGAAGGCCGCATCCATTTTATCCCTGGCTTGTTGAATAGGATCATCAGCCTGTAACCATGGAAAATTTTTAGTTGGCAATCCAAATGGATCTGCACCTGTACCGCAGAATGTATGCCAATAAGCTACGGCAAACCTGAAGTGATCTTTCATGGTTTTTCCGGCTATTAATTTATTTTCATCATAATATTTAAAGGCAAATGGATTGTCAGACTTATTTCCCTCATAGGATATTTTATCTATTCCTTTAAAATATTCCTTCTCACCAATGGTTACTGGCAATGTCTCAGTTGAATTGTTGCTACTGCTCATATTGTCTTTATATAGGTTATTTTAATATATTTTCTAAATCATTTTTCCAAACCTGATAGGCGTCATTATACATACTTTGGCCTGTGCCAGGTTGAAAGCAATTTACCACTTTCAAGCCGGAATTGGCTTCCCTGAGATCGCGATAATGGCCAGTCGCTATGCCAGCCGCTTTGGCGGCTCCCACAGCGCCTGTAGCATCCACTACCTCAATGTTACAATCCAGCAAACTCGCAATTGTTTGGGAAAAAACTGTGGACTGGAATAAGTTATCATTACCTACCCTGATCAATTGAATATTTAGTCCCATTTCCTTAAGTATGTCAATCCCATAAATAAATGAAAAAGCAATGCCTTCCAGTGAAGCCCTCACCATATGGGCTTGTTTATGTCTGTTGAAATTAAGATTAATAAATTGGGCCCCGACGTTTTTATTGCCCAGAATTCTTTCCGCACCATTACCGAATGGAATAATGTGCAGGCCGTCAGCACCGACGGGGATACTTTGCGCCATTTTTTCCAGATCTTCGTAGGTAACATCCCGGTCGGCTATATGTTTTTTTATCCAGCTGTAGGCAATACCCGCTCCATTAATGCAAAGTAATATGCCAATTCTGGCTTTTTCTACTTGGTGGTTAACATGTACAAAGGCATTTACCCTTGACGCCGGATCATAGGCAGGCTCATCAGTTATACCATAAACCACTCCGGAGGTGCCACCGGTGGCAGCAATTTCGCCAGGTTCAAGTACATTAAGACACATAGCGTTGTTGGGCTGATCTCCGGCGCGATACGTAACGGGGGTGCCTGGTTTCAGCCCCAGCGCGGCAGCGGCAACTTCTGTCAATTCACCCTGTTGACCACAAGTGGGTACCAATTCGGGGATCATATCTTCCGAAATGCCATAATGGTCAAATAAAAATGAGGCCGGCTTGTTGCTGGTAAAATCCCACATAATCCCCTCAGACAGGCCCGACATGGTGGTTAAAATCCGGTCGGTCATTTTCATGGCGATGAAATCACCGGGAAGCATAAACTTATCAATCCGGGCATACAACTCCGGCTCGTGCTCCTTTACCCACTTTAGTTTCGAGGCCGTAAAGTTTCCCGGGGAGTTTAAAAGTGTTTGTAAACATGGATCCTCTCCCAATGTCTGAAAAGCCTTGTCGCCAATTTCAACAGCACGACTATCACACCAGATAATGGAAGGCCTCAGCACATTTTTGTTTTTGTCAACCACCACTAAACCGTGCATCTGATAGGCAATGCCTATTCCTTTTATGTCCTCAGGCCTGACCTGATTATTTCCGGCTAAAAGTTTTTTTGTGGCAGTACACAGATGCTCCCACCAGGTTTCCGGATCTTGTTCAGCCCACCCCATTTCTACTGCCGTAATTTCCATTTCCACCTCGGGGTGCTGAACGACAGCAATCACCTCTTTGGTATCGATGGCCACCAGCGCGGCTTTAATGGAAGAACTGCCAATATCGTATCCTACTAAATACATTTAATATGTCCGATTGAAATCTCAATTATGAAAAAATTCTTATATGACCAAATATAACAGATTCAAAACAAATTAATGATATACCGCAGGATGATTTGGCAATATAAGACAGCCACAAATCGCGGACGGGTAGCGGTGAGTGAACAAACAATGCACCGCCGGTAAAACATAAAACTAGCGGGTCTTGAGATGGGGGAAAGAGCCAGGTCAGTTTAACTTAAAGACCAGGGTCCGGGATCTATCGGATCAACAAGGGAATGTAGTTATTTGACAAAATTGATCGTGGGCCTGATCGCGAAGCTGGCAAAAGAAAATGGCCATCCAAACTGGTCGAACGGCCATTTAATTACTAGTTTAAAAAATGGATTGATGTATCTTAAAATTTCACGTGAACACCAAAGTTAAGCCCCATGCTGCCTGCATTCACGTATTGAACAGGAACCGTTCTGGGCTCATTTGTTGGTGGTTCAGTAATCACTGATGCCTGGTAAGAATCTGAAAAAATGAATTGTTTAGAAGAAACAGGAAGGTTTTCCAATTGCTGTCCGGGAACAGGGTTGGAAGTACCGCCCGAAATAGCTACTGTGCTGAATTCTTCAATTTCTCCTTCCTTTGCATCGATTGTAAAATTTCTGAATTCCAATTCACCGAATAAGCTGATTTTTTCATTGATCGGAAACAAGGCGCCAATAGCACCGGCATAGCCTATACTAAAATTGGGCTCCACCACTGTCTGTGCGGCTACCCTGATATCTGTGCCAGGGCCTCCTCCACCGGGTACATCGACTGAAGTATCCACATATAGTTTACCCGTGGCTGTTAATACCAACCCAGCTCTTACGTAGGGATTAATACCGGAAAATCCGGGATCTACCACCAATGAGGGGCTTAACAGCACACCATTTAAATAGCCTGTAGCCTCTTCTGAGGAAATGGCATCCTGATATTTACCTATCGTTTTTTCATCCCCCTTTAAATAAACAATCCCTAACTCTACCGCCAGGTAATTGTTGATAATATAACCGCCGGTAAGGTCTAGCTCCAGACCGCCTCCGAAGGTGCCGCTAATATCTTCAATTGTTGCTAAACCGCTGCTGTTCACATTTATATCCAGAGAAGGAACGATGCTGGTGAGTCCGTTAGGATCTGCATCAATAAACCTGGTTTTGCCTGCCTGTAATTTGTAGCCTCCACCGGCTTTGAGGTAAAATTTTTGTGCTACCCCTTCATAGCTGATTAATAATAGAGATATGCAAACTAATAGTATGTTGCATTTTAATCTTTTTCCAATTCCCATGATTGATTTGATTTGATAAAATTTAAATTTACTATGGCGGCAAATTAACGTATTTGGTGATCGTTATTATGAAAATTCGCAATGGTTCATAACATGTGTTTTATTCACCTTTGTTTCAGTAGGTTATCGTTTGGGATAGAGGCATAAAGTCGAATAAATCGACATTGCATTTTAATTATCCTGTAAATGTCAAAAATTATGACATTTTAGGGATGGTTTTGAATGTGTTAAATCCACGGTAACCCATGACGATTTCAAATTTTCTTCATGGAAGCTTAAATTTATGACATCTGCCCAGGAGCCTGTTTTCACAAAAATGATCTCCTGTAATACCACACCTATAAACGCTTTTTGGCAACAGGCCAGGGACTCCGTCTTCAACGGCATTAAGGGGTATTTTATGGCTTCGTTGACATTAACCGCAGACGGTATTGGCGCCTTGGGTTGAGGTGACAATTATTGCCTTAATCATGTAATAGCAACGGGGATCCAATGTTATCTGTACTTTAAATCCGCAAAGAAATGGCTGCAAAGCTCGTTAAATTGATTATATTTATTTTTGCTTTGATTAAAGTGTCACCCAAAATAAATCAAAACCTCCCGGGAAATGAAAACAAGTCGGTTTGTTACTCTCTTTTTAATCACTATCCTTCTTAATACTGCCTGCAGCAGCAAAAAGGAGATCAAGCGCTGGTACAAAGGCAATCTACATACCCATTCCTACTGGAGTGACGGGGATGAGTTTCCGGAAATGATCATGGACTGGTACAAATCCAATGGCTACCATTTTGTAGCCCTGTCGGATCATAACATCCTGGCCGAAGGAGAGAAATGGAAGAATATATCAACCAGTATCATTCGGGAAAAAGGATTCAAAAAATATCTTGAAAAATACGGAGAAGATTGGGTAGTTTATAAGGAAGATTCTTCAGGCATTAGTGTAAAGCTTAAAACTTTTGAAGAATACGTGCCCTTGTTTGAGGAAGCAGAGAAATTCCATATCCTGCAAGGTGAAGAAATCACCACCAGCTTTGGCGATAAACCTATCCATATCAATGCCAGCAACATTCAACACTTAATTACCCCGAAAGGCGGAGCGAATGTAACCGAGGTGATGCAGAATAACATAGATGCTGTCTGGGAACAACGGGAAAAAACCGGCGTTCCTATACTTCCGCATATTAATCACCCCAATTTTCATTATGGGGTTTCCGCCCAGGATATTATTGGTTTAAAAGGGGAACGATTTTTTGAAGTATATAACGGACATCCTCATGTGCATAATTTAGGTGATTCGGCACATATCTCCACCGAGGAAATGTGGGATGTCATTAACCTGGCTTATTTTAAAAACAATCAACCGTTGATTTATGGAATTGCCACTGACGACAGCCACAGCTATCATCAGTTTGGCATTGAATACAGTAACGCCGGCCGGGGCTGGGTAATGGTATCAGCCAAAGTCTTACAAGCCGATTCTTTAGTAAATGCCATGGAGCGCGGAGATTTTTACGCTTCTACCGGGGTGGTACTAAAAGATATCGACTATTCCCATCATAAATTAACCATTGAGGTAGCACCGGAAGCTGGCATTGAATACGAAATACAATTCATAGGCGCCACCAATAACGAAAACGGAGCAGGCATCCTGAAAAAAGAATCCGGCAATACAGGAGAGTTTATGCTAACCGAAGAACATCAATTTGTAAGGGCGAAAGTCATTTCGACCAAGTTAAAAGAAAACCCAAATGTAGAAGGGGAATATGAAGTTGCCTGGACGCAACCGGTACGCTACATCAACTAATTCAGCGATTTTTCTTTATTTTCTTAACTTACCATTAAAAACACTGACTTTCGGATTCAGTGGATTACCCGAGGACCTTCGGAAAGAGACCACTTGCCCTACATGCCAGATGGCATCGGCAATTGGCCCGTTAATAAGGTTCCAAAACGGATATTCCGTCGTGTTTTCATCCCTTTTATAAACGATTTTATTTTTCTCCATATCCTTCCCGTTATCGGATTTAAGGAGATCACTCGCCCTTTTGAAATTCTGCAATGTTTTTTCCCTTAGCTGTTGAAAAGTCAATTCGGATTTTTCTCTCGACCCATCATTGGGCTTACGGTCCGGAGCGTTAACAATCAGCCGGGATAGCCCATAAATGTGATCCAACGTCTCTTTGGTGGTTCTTGCCATTTCACTCGGCTTAAACTTTAAATCTTCTTCTCTTAGACCTTCGGTTGCCCAGTAATATCTGAAGCCCAATGCATCAATCATTCTGGCGCTCACGTTGCCGGCGGTATACGTATCAGGATATTCCGGAATTTGATAGTAAGGCAGATCCGGATCCCGGGCATCGCTATTTTGGGCTGTTGTCTCTTGCATAAATAGAATAGAAAGTATAAGGCAGGTGAAAAAGCGTTTCATATAACAAATAGGTATAAAATTGAAGTCTGCAATTTAAGTAGTTCAAATCTAAAAAATTACCAGACAAAAAAGTGGAACGAAGTGCAAAAGATCTCCGATGGCTATTCCCTAATCATAAAATAACCAGTAAACTACCGACATTTGCGCGATGCTACCAGGGTGAAAGGCACTTTATGTATTCTATACAACAGTATTTGACAAAATGTACCCGCCAGTTGTTACACCCCTTTCAAATTGAGGTATTAAATGGCTATTTTTATTATGGTGGGACTATTTGAACATCCTGCTGTTATCGGAATTTTCCATAAAGTGTCTATGGTCAGCTTAAAAAAAAGATTTTATAAAATTGTTTATCCCTCGGACTCTCGAAAAGATCCAAACTTCACTTTCGATGTGGTTATAATCACTTTGATTCTGCTCAATGTCCTGGCGGTAATTGTTGAGTCCGTACCCGAGATAAACGCCAGGTTTCAGCCTGCATTTAAAAGATTCGAAATATTTTCCGTCGTCATATTTACTTTGGAGTACCTCATCAGGTTATGGACCTGCACAGAAATGGAGGCTTATAAAAATCCGGTTACCGGCAGGCTTAAATGGTCCTTGACCCCGATGGCACTTATTGATTTATTGGCAGTTTTACCATTTTATCTGCCCTTCGTTGGTGTTGACCTCAGGTTCATCAGGATTTTCAGGTTGTTCAGAATATTCAGGCTGTTAAAAATAGCCAGATACACTTCGGCATTATACCTTATCAGAAAGATATTGCTAAATAAAAAAGAAGAGCTTTTTGTCACTTTGCTTTTTAGTGTGTCTTTACTGATCGTATTTTCAACCCTGATGTTTTATGCGGAAAGGCAAGCGCAGCCGGAGGTGTTTACCAGTATTCCAAAATCGATGTGGTGGGCGGTAATTACCCTGACATCTGTCGGTTATGGAGACATTTATCCCATTACGACCTTAGGTAGAATTCTGGGTGGTTTGATTGCCATATCCGGCATCGGTCTTTTTGCACTTCCCACAGGAATTTTAGCTTCCGGGTTTTCTGACGAATTAGCAAAAAGGAAAGACCCTGGTAAGTGAGATTTTAGGTAGCTATCATTTCCTCTGTTGAACATACATTATCCAGATTATTAACACCCCATGTGTTCAGTACCTTAAATACAGGTTGCAAACTTTTACCTTTTTCAGAGATCACATATTCCACCTTAGGAGGAATGGTTGGAAAGGGTTTTCGTTCAATTAATCCATCGGCACATAACTCCTTTAAATGCTGGGTCAGCATCTTTCTGCTGATATTGGGGATCAAACGCTGAAGTTCCCCATACCTTTTACTTTCTGAAAACAAATAACTAAGAATACAAGGTTTCCACTTGGCGGAAAAAACTTTTAAAGTTTCTATAACGGCACATCGCTGATTTGGATCCATTCTCATAAATTATACATTTTAGTTCCTATGGGAGCAAAAAGTAACTACTTGTTTTGCACGTAAAAGTGCTTTTACTTTACCTGACCTAATTTAATCATTTTCTTTATCAATGTATCACCTGGCTCAATTGAACATCGGCAAATTACGCTATCCTATTGATCACCCTGAAGTTGCTGAATTTGCTGATAATCTGGACAAAATTAATGCTTTGGCAGAAGATAGTAAAGGTTTTGTGTGGCGCCTGAAAGATGACTCAGGTAATGCCACCGGCATTAAAGCTTTTGACGATCCTTTGATCATTGTCAATATGTCGGTATGGGAAACCCTGGAAAACTTGAAAGCGTTTGTATACAAATCAGAGCACATAGATTTTCTAAAAAAAAGTCACCTGTGGTTTGAAAGGCCTTCCTCAGCTCACATGGTACTGTGGTGGATTAAAAAAGGGCATATTCCGACCGTGCAGGAGGCCAGGCTAAGATTAAAAGATCTGCACAACACTGGTGAAAGCCCCACTGCATTCACCTTCAAAAAAACATTTGCATCCCCGGAAAAATAATCCCTTCGCAAATAATCGCTAAATATTCTTTTCAGGTAATAAACTAATTCACAAATTGTTATTATTTTAAGGATAAATTTCAAGTCCCGTTAGCGCAGTTTAGTTATCTATTTCGGGTAATATAAAGTTGCCAATTTTATCCAGGTTTAATTAGAAAATTAATGTCGACAACTACAGAAGTAAATCCGGGAGCATTTCAGGCTTTTCCGAAAACCACTGTAAGGAAAATACTCTCCAAAACCTATTCCCGTTTGAAACAAAGAGAATTCAGAGGAATAGCAAACGGACTAATTGCCGACAGTTCCAACTTAATCAATCAACAAAAAAAGACGCCCAGATTTTATTGCAATTTATGCAGGCGTGACCACGCCTACTTCGTCCACCTGTCCAACCGGCTGAGAATAAAATGGTATTCTGTGTGTCCTACCTGTAATTCGAGGCCGAGACACCGGGGTCTGAAGATCTTGTACGAGGAAGTTTTAGGGACGCTCGAGCAACCAAAAGTTATCCATTTCGCTCCGGAACCTGTTTTTTATCAAATATTTGAGGGCTTATCATCAAATTATCAGACCACCGATTTTTTTCTTGAGGATGTTACTTTTCCAAAAGAAGATATTCAGGCTTTGAGTTTTCCTTCGGAAAGCTATGATATGGCACTTTGCAATCATGTGATTGAACATGTACCTGAAGATGCCAGTGCTGTATCCGAAGTAGCCAGAATCCTTAAGAAAACAGGTCTCGCTATCTTCACCATTCCGGGAAACTGGCATCGACAAAAAACAATCCCGTTTAAAGACCTGCGCTTTAACGGTCATTACAGGGACTATGGCATGGATGTAGTGGCACTGTTTTCACAATTCTTCGAAACGGTAGAAGTCAAAGATCTGGCCGATTACAATCTTCAATTCAAGCTTCCATTGGGCATATCAAAAAAAACCAACCTGGCATTTATTTGTAAAAAGTAACCGATATAGCTGGTACGATCAGTTGAGCAACATACGCCGGGCGGCTTCTTTTATGAGCTGGGCTGTATTTCTGACTTTAAATTTTTTGATCAGATTTTTTCGATGGGTGATGGCTGTGTGACTGCTTATAAACAATTTATCAGCAATCTCCTTTGACGAAAACCCTGATCCGATCAACCTGATTACTTCTAACTCTCTTTCCGAAATACCCAATCGATTCGGATGATTGTTAACAGGCAAATCACCGTTGATGTATTGTTGCTCGCCACATTTGATCCTGTATAGGTATTCGTTAAATCTCTCCTTTTCTGTAATATCAATGATAAGACTTACCACCCACGGCCCTGTCTCATATTCTACAAAATTTTGTTCGTGATTCACGTAGACCCAATGACCTTTTTGATGGCGCAAACGATACTGAAACGACGTATTTTTCCCATTCATCTGAGAAGTGTTGTTGCGCAATATCGCTGACATCAATGACCGCTCACCACTGTGGATCAGGGATATCCAGTCCATTGCTTTAAACTGGCTGAAGTGGTCGGGTTCATATCCAAGAATTTTTGCAGCCGATTGGCTTACAAAAACGAAAAGGTCATTTGACACATCGTAAATCGTGATGACAGTTTGATATAAATCATTACCATTTTTAAGCAGATAACTCCAATCCGGGGAGCCATTGACAGCGGCATTGTTTAGCTTGAAGGATGGGGTAATTGTTGATTCCATACTTTTTTCGTTTTTGGCTAGAAGGAATTTCAATGGTTTGTAAAATGTCTTGCCTCAATCCGGCTTGCAAAAGGACATTCCCTTTGTTCATATTATCAGCAAACTTGTAGCTTTAATGAGAAAACAGGCAGATAGTAACCTATCGAAACATCAAAACAGCCATTGACAACCAATGGTGGACACCTCATCCTTTTGCCTACACAGGCATCCCTTACTTTTAAAAAAAAATCCTGCTACGGTAATAATTTCTTACGGGGAAACATTAAGGTCGGTCAAGGTTCGAAACTACAACCACAGATCATAGAAAATGTTTACAATAATTAACTGATTAAAAAACCATGAAAACACTAAAAGAAAATCAAACCGGATTTTTGAAAATTGTCACCATTTTATTGGTAATTATCATAGGGTGCACCAGCTGCAATAATGACGACGAAGCCGCCGGCACCAACCCCGGTACCACGTCAAGTGACATTATTGCCGTACCCTTTTTTGTGGAAACCGCGGACAAGCAAATGCCTGTATCCAGGGATCAATTGCTTTATGAAGCACGCAATCATAATCCCATTAAAGCGCCTGACGGCAGACATCTTAACTGGGGTGAATTTAGTCAGGTTACAGGCAATGTAACCGTAAATTGTATGGGGGGCAGCGTCAAAGTAGATTTGGCTTTAAATGGGTTGATTCCCAATGGTGTTTATACCATTTGGAATGTTACCTTCGACGCCCCTGGAATGGATCCGAGCCAGGCTATGTTGGGACTCGACGGTATTGGCGCAGCTGGCAAAGGCAATGGATCAGATAATTATTTTGTGGCCTCGGCCAATGGTTCAGCTTCTATTGCTATCATATCACCAGGTGGGTCACTATCCATGATGGGCACCATGGAGGCTTGTCCGTTAACCGATAATTTTGAATGGCATATTGTCGGCACTTACCATATGGATGGAAAAACCTATGGCCCTGATCTGGGCCCTGATGGCACGGTGGCAGAACAATTCGCATTTATATTTAAAAACACGGCTTCGCAAGAGTAAGGGTTAAAAGTGTTTAATACCCTGGCTAAAACTAAATTTTTTCCTGATACACATTTTATTTTAGCTTTTACAGGGGATCCTGCGGTCTTAGTGAAAATTCATTGAAAGCATGGTAAATGACTTACAATGAATTTTCCCGTTTCAATTAATTTCAAAAATCAATGGCGTTCTCAGGTTTTCATTAGCTAACCATAGCTACTTAAATTTCGAAATAACTGATCTTTATTTTTCTTCAACCAAAATCACTATGATCTTGGAGATTTTATCTTCCAGGTTTTTGATGGGGAAAAAGGTTGATTTGAACAATGTGGACTCTCCCGCCTTATTAACTAATTTTAAATTTTTTTCTACAAACTCATCTTTCAGTAATTGTTCGAAAACCTTATTCAGATCGGCATTTTTAGCATTTCCATTAAGAAATAAGTCGAAAGTGGTATTTCTCAATTCCAATCTTTTGTATCCGAAATGGTTAAGAAAAAGTTCATTTGCATTTTTAAAAGTACCGGTAGCATTTAATTCCATCACCAAAAGCGATTTTTTCAGCACATTCGCCGTTCGTTTAAGATCCAGTTGTTTTTCCTTTTCCTGAGTAGTAAACTGGGCAAACATGATAACCTTTATGGGCTTGCCGCTGTGATCCATAATGGGATTATAAGTTCCGGATAACCATAACTCTTTACCGGATTTCGCCAAAATTTTGAATTCTCCCATAAAAAATTGCCCTTCCTTAAGATTTTGCCACATAATGTGCGCCTGGGGTTTATCCAATTCTGACGGAGGTATCAATTGGGTATATGGCTTTCCAATAATTTCCTTTTTTTCATACCCGGCAATAGATAGAAAGATTTGATTGGCATCCTGCACAGTACCATCAATGTCGAACTCAACACTTGCCAGTGTCTTGTTAATAGTATCCAATTGATTTTTTATCAAAAGTTCCTGCCTCTGTGCAGCTAGCTGTAGCTTTTTCTCCTGGGTAAGGTCAACCGCGAACATGATGATTTTCAAAAGTTTGTTCTGGAGATCGAATACAGGATTGTAAACACCTCTTATCCATATTTCTTTACCCATTTTGTTTAACCTCTTAAATTCGCCATCTACATACTCACCTCTTTCTAATCTTTCCCAGTGTTTTTTGTAGGTATCAGAAAGCTCAGTTTCTTTGTCAACCAAAATAGTGCGATGTTGTCCTATTATTTCCTCTTTTTTATACCCCAAAAGGTCCAAAAAATTTTGATTCACCTCCTCTACCACCCCACTTTTACCAAATTCAATAATCGCATTTGATCTGCCAATGGCTTCCAGCTTATAGGCATAATCCAATGACTTGATTTTTGTATCGGTAATATCCGCCTGGATAGAAATAAATTTCACGACATTGTTATGATTGTCAAAAACCGGGTTGATAGTAAGCGATATCCAATAGGATTCACCTGCCTTGTTGTAGTTGAGGATCTCTTCGTAGATGGGTACTGCTTGTTTCAGTTGCTTACCAATACTTTTAATTGTCTCCGGATTAGTATTGGGTCCCTGTAAAAACGAGCCTGGTTTTTTACCTATTACACTATTCGACTCGTAACCTGTCATCCTGGTAAACCCGTCATTAACAAATTCTATTCGTCCCTGACTATCGGTGATTATTACTGAATTATCAGTATTATCGGCTACCAGCGACAGCCGTTCAACCTCTTTTTCCACCAGCTTTTTTTCCGTTACATCTTGCGCCAGCATTAAGACCTTGTAAACAGCGTTATCTTTGTCTCTGACAGCTGTAAAGGAAGCATTTATCCAAGCCTCTTCACCAGATTTTAATGGCACTTGAAGATCCATAGCCGTGGAATTTTTTTCCATTAGTATATCACAGATCTCCTGATATTTTGTTTGTTTTCCTAAAAGAACGTCTTGACTTTTCCCTGATACCTCTTTCTGTGAGAGGCCATAAACATCCAATAAACTCTCATTTAAAGCCAATATCATTCCATCAAGGCTAAATTCAGCCATCCCCATGGTTGCATCGATGGCATTAAAAATTCCATCCAATTCAGTTTGTTTTATCTCCATCTCGTGCTGAGCGGCAGTGAGCTCCTCCAGATTTTGTCTCATTTCTTCTTCCCGCGACTTTAATTCCTCGGTTAAGGTCTGAGATTTTTGAAGTAGCTCCTGCGTATTGACGTTCACTTTAGCCGAGGCGACGTAGGAGGCAATGTTTTCAGCTACTTTTTCCAGAAATTCAATCTGATGTTCTTGCAGCCTGTTAAAAGATGCCAATTCGATGGCTCCGCAATACTCGTCATTCAACAGCAACGGAACAATGATAAGACTTTGCGCGGTAGTTTCTCCCAACCCGGAGGTAATATGTACATAATTGTTGGGGACTTTGGTCATATAAATCGTCTGTTCTTCTTTCATGGATTGTCCCAGCAATCCCTGCCCCGGATATATTTTCTTTTCATCATATTTTCTTTGATCATAGGCATAGCTGGCCACCAAATCCAAATAAGGTGTGTTCTCTGCATCTTTATTGATTATAAAAAACCCTCCTTGATTGCAATCCGTGTAACGTACGAGGTTGGTGATAATATCAAATCCCAATTCAGTCTCACTGTCATGTTTTTTTCTAAGAATTTCGCCAAACAGTGCTACCCCTTCTACTATCCATTTCCTTTTTTGTTCCTGGTTATTATATTGGGTGATTTTATCATGCATATTAGCCAGGGCAATTTTGATAGCATCTTTTTCCTGCAAATACGTTAGCTCTCCTATTTCCTCGCCTTCTCCAATTCTGGTGATCAATTCGGTAGCCTCGTTGATCTTGTTCTCAAATGATGTAAGCTTTTGAATCACCAGGCCCGGAAACCCCTTCTTGTTTTTAAATTCGTTATTATTCAGAGCTTTGTCATCCAAAGCTTCAATGGCCTTTAGAACGAATAAATAGCGATTGCCTATCATTATATATAGCAACATTAACATTATTGCATTCAATGCACAGGTCATAAGGATCACATAGGCCAGCCTTCCTGCCACCATCCACAGACTAATCACACCTCCCGACAAAGAAATGATGGCACCTGCCAAAAGTATGGTCAACAAATAATCTTTTGATTTAGAAATTTTTTTCATGACCTCATCGTCAATTTTAAGTCTGTGTCCTTGACTATTTTTACCCAAAAAATCAATTGCTGGCCGGTTCAGTCATTGGTTCGGACTATAGTCTTATTCTGAAATAAGTGATGTGCTTCTTTAGACAACAGGCTCACAAAAGCCAATCGTCAATAGTTTTATCAAAGGTTTCTCTATTTAATTCCCTGTATGCGTATTGATCAATAGCTGCTGAATTGTATCCGAGCTTTGCTGCGATTTCCTTACAAAATGTAACTTCCTTCTTATCAATTACCTCATCAGCGTGTATAAGCTTGAGCGCCAGGAATAACATCTCTTTCTTATCATCAATTAAATGGAAATCACCAATTTCCTCCTCAGCTGTCTCTAACAGCCGAAAATCCTCCGCGTCAAAACCTTCCTGATCGACGAACTCGCGAAGTAAGGCCTTTTCAGCTTTATGGAATTTGCCATCAACTTTAGCCAAATGGATCAATAAATTTAGTTTTTGTTTGTTATTATAGTCTATCATAACCTTTAAGATATTTTCCTGAAAATTTTATTATCGAGATCGTAAAATTCAAATCTTGACTTATCAATCACCGGAACCAGTGAGTCAAAAAAACCAATAACCAAAAAACCCCCTGGTTTTAAATTTTTATAAAACTTGTCCAATACCAGTTTTTTGGCGCCCATGTCGAAATAAATCATCACATTCCTGCAAAACACAATATCATATTGTTGGTCATTGGTGTCGGTAATAAGGTTATTTATTTCAAAATTCACATGCTGAATTAATGCAGGGTCCATATACCCATATTTGTCGTTTTCCTTATAATACTCACTGAACGAACTGTTACCATTATATTTATTGTAATTTTGCGTGTATTCATCCAACTTAAGCAGATGATATGTACCATTTTTCGCCTCCTCCAGGGCAACCGAATTCATATCAGTGGCATAGGATCTTACTTTTTCCTGCAGGGCTAACTCCCGCAGAATAATGTTAAGGGTGTACACCTCTTCTCCGCTTGAACAGCCTGCATGCCATACATCCAAATTACCTTTGTCATTGATCATTTCCGACAACATTGTTTTCATCTTTACCCAGAACTTCGGATCTCTGAACATGGCTGTTAATCCTACGGACATTTCATTGACAAACAAAGTCACGAATCCCTTTTCACAAAGGATTTTTACCCACAAATCGTGAATGGAGCCAAGGTCAAATATCGACAAGGCCCTTATAATTCTTCTCTTCAAAGACTTGGGTTCATAACAGACAAAGTCTATCCCATGCCGCTGTCGGATAGCTACTGTCAGAGAGTTCAACTCCTCATCAGAAATTTCAATTTTCATAGGCTGGGATTTATGATGTAGTCTTGGACACTAAGGACAAGAATTTTTTATCTATCTTCCACATAAAGATTGGCGAGATCATGATATGACCCTCAAAAACAAAATTAGAACGCGCTAAAAAGTAGTAACCCTTGCTTCCTTCTTTCATCGTGTGAAGAAAGTCCTGGATGTCATCTACATTAAAGAGTTGAGGTACATCTCCGTACATATTAACATTAAGCGCATTTGAAAGTTCCGTTATCACCGAGGCAGAAATAATATTATCAATTTCTTTCAGAACGGCAGACTCTTCAATGGAAGCCGAACTACCAAACGCCGCCAGGCTCATTTGGGAGATGGCTTTTTTCTCCTCATTGTTGAAGATGAGATAACTGGCCCCACTCAATTGGCCTATTACATCAGTCTGCACTACCGTCAGATCTTTTATATGATCAAAGTTTTTGACAAGATGGTCATGATCCGTACAAAGATCAAAATCTGTGTTTTCCGTAGTTATATTTTGACCTGTTAGCGAAGAAAAGGAATTAGCTGCACGCTGATACCCTAAATTGATAATTTCCTCTATTATTTTTTTTTCGTTTACACCTATCGGTTGCATGTATTTTTAAAATTATTGGTGAGACATAACATTTTTACCGGAGAAGTTTTTATTAAAGACCATATTGCAAATAGCCGCCACATTGAAAACAAGACAAACGTGGCCATTACCCATTATGGTCACACCGCTTATCATCTTCACTTTATCCATTGGCCTCATAAGTGGTTTTTCCACAATTTCTTTTTGCTGCAAAAGTTTATCAACCACAAAACCAATCGTCCGGTCATTATATGAAACGATTACAATGTCAAGTTTTTTCTCCGGATGTAGATTATCATAACTTCTGTGAAGCACTTTCTTATGATAGACGGACTCGCCTGCGTTTAATGCAAAGAGGTCCTTCATAAAGACCACAGAAATAGTGTTGCCAAGGTAAGTTGCCATCAGGCCATTGCTCACCTTATGTAAGTCAGGTTTATAAAGTGACACAACCGCTTCGGTGTAAGACAATGGTATGGCGTATGTTTCCTTATTCAATTCAAATAGCAGGGTTCCTTTCACAGCCATAGACGAGGGCAAACGAAGGGAGAAGGTAGACCCTTTACCTTGCTCAGTCCTCACAGCCACATTACCACCTATAGAATCCAAGGCTTTTTTAACCACATCCATACCTACCCCACGTCCCGATATGGAAGTAATTTGATCCATGGTACTGAATCCGGGCTCAAAAATCATCAGGATGATATCGTTATCGGCCATTTGCATCGCATCCTCCGGTGAAATAAGTCCCTTCCCGATGGCCTTTTCCCTTACCTTTTTGGCGTCGATGCCCCTGCCGTCATCCTGAATTTCAATGATTACAGCATCACTTTCGCTAAAGGCACTAAGCCTGACACAGCCCTCTTCAGGTTTACCGGCTTTCCGCCGTTCCGCGGGCGTTTCCATGCCGTGCCCTACCGCATTTCTTATTAGGTGGATTAAAGAATCGCTAATGATCTGTAAAATATTTCGGTCAATTTCTGTTTCGGTGCCTTCCAGATGGAGCGTTACTTTTTTCTTTTCCAGGCTGGCTGCATCTCTTACCACCCTATGAAACTTGTTAAAAAGAAATCCGACCTGTACCAGCCGCACATCCATCACCGAATATTGCAGATCCGAAGATATCCGGTTTAGTCGGGTATATTCATTGGCATCCATCCATTCCGAATTGGCTGATATCATGCGATCTCGTTCGATTACCAATTCTCCTACCAGGTTAAGCAGATTATCCAGTTTACGAACCGGTACCTGAACCAGGTCTGAGAATGTGATTTTGGTATCATCTGACTGCACGGGGTTTTCTTCCCCATCGCCAACTTTTTCCGCTGCCGATTCTTTAGGGGCATCCTTTTCTCTCTCTGCCGGCTTATTATTAGCGATTGCATTTCCAGGAGACACTTCCTTATCCCTTCCTTTCCCTACCGGTGTCGTTTTTTTCTTTTTGCTACTCTTGGAAGTGACGGCGCTCTTGGATTTGACGGCCGACTGCGGCGCGGAATCTTCGGTGGGTTTATCAGCCGGCGCCTTCTGCTCAGCTTCTTGCCGAACTGTTTTCAGCAATACCTCCAATTTGGTTTTCACTCCCCTGAACGAAACTTTACTATTGTCCTTCACCGCATTTATCAAGGCCCCAAGCACGTCTATTGCTTTAAAAAGACTGGTAAATATCTCGCTATCCAATGATAGTTTTCCTTCCCTTACTTCTCCAAAAAGATCTTCCAGAACGTGTGCAAAATCGGCTACATTTTTAAACCCCATACCCGCCGCATTTCCCTTAAGCGTATGTGTAATACGAAATATGGCGTTTATGGACTTTGTATCCCCGGCCTTTTTCTCCAATACGGTCAACAGGCGATTGAGCTCCTCGTGGTTTTCCAGGGCTTCGGCCAAAAAGATCTCTCTATATTCGTGGTCTTTCGACTTCATGTATCAAATTTTTTTATAAACATTTGACTTCCTTTAAAAACAGCTCACAATAAACCCCGACATTTCTTTAAGCTGTACTACATAATCTACAGCACCAATATCAACAGAGGCTTGCGGCATACCATTTACCACACATGATCCCCCATCCTGGGCTATTGTGACTCCTCCTTTTTTCTTTATTTGTAACAGCCCCCGGCTGCCGTCTTTACCCATGCCGGTAAGTATCACCCCAATGGCTTTGGAACCATAAAACCCAGCAATGGATTCAAACATGCAATCAATTGAAGGGCTATTGAATTCCTGATAAACTTTTTTGGTGTACCTAAAACTTGGTTTACCATGGTCATCGGACTTGATCATCATGTTTCCATCTCCGGGAACTATATAAATTATCCCAGGTTCTAACCGTTCATTACGCTTGGCCAATCTGACTTTCAAGGGCAATATTTTTGAAAGACGCTCTGCAAAAGATTCCAGGAAACGCTCAGGCATGTGCTGAATAATTACCACCGGGATCGCCAGGTTCCCGGGCAATTGCGTTAAAATGGATTCTATAGCACTAGGTCCTCCGGTGGAGGCTCCGATTACCAAAACCTCATAATGAAGAATATTTCCAAACGAGTGAAAGTGATGATTAGTCTTATCAACCCGTTTGCCCAGCACCGTCGAATCCAATCCTGCAGCAGCTCTGATCCTTTCCTTTAGTTTAACCAGATTGGCTTTAAAATCATCGGGATCTTTGGTCCTTGGTTTATCTACAAAGTCGAAAGCACCGGCATTCAGTGCATCGAATATCTCGGGATTAGCTTTATCAAGGGAACTAAGCAGAATGACCGGTGTGGGTAACTTCTCCATGATATTTTTCACCGCATACAGGCCGTCATATTCCGGCATTACCATATCGGTCACCACTACATCGGGGCGCAAGGTCCGAACTTTTTGGAAACCATCCTTGCCATTGCTGGCAGTGCCGACAAGCGCAATTTCAGGATCAGACCGTAATGAATCTGATATCATAATACGCATAAGACCGGAGTCTTCGATTAAAAGTGTTTTGATCTTTGCCACCGGACCAACCCTTTATATCTTTGCCAATGCTGACAAGAGCTTCTCTGATGTAAACGGTTTGACTATATAGTCAAGCGCGCCCAGGCTAAGCCCTTCACTAATCACTGAATCCTGACCCACAGCGCTTATCATAATGACATTGGAGGTCAATCCTTCTTCCTTGAACACCTTCAGGATATCAGTACCAATCATATCGGGAAGGATATTATCCAGCGTAATAATATCTGGTGTCAATTCAAACGCCATATCAATGGCCTCCTCCCCGCTGGCCGCTTCACCGACAACCTGGAATCCATTTTCAGTCAATGCATCCTTAATTAAAGTACGCATATACAGAGAATCATCTACAATTAAGACATTTTTGTTCATCGAATTTATTTGTTAAATAGTATAAAAATTTCTTTTTGAATCATTGACGGATAATGTGCCACTTTCAATATCCATTCTCGCCGTTCGGCTATGAGCACCCCCGGTATCTTCACCACAGATTATTATCCCTCTTTTCCTTAATTCTTTCTTTACATACTCAATATTGCGTTGACCAATACGACCACTAGGCAAATTCATTATCTTTGCACCACCTACCAGTCTAGCCCTTATTGTTTCCTGGAAGCATCCCTGGTCCAACATTCCCTTTAGAATAACCTCAAGCATTTCATCACTTTCGCATTCTTTACCATTGCCCGGAAGCCAGATATGAGCTCCGGCTCCTACTTTCCGGAATTTGTCGTAAAGAAATAAACCCAGGCATGATCCCAATCCGTAACAAACAATTTCGCCCGGAGGTTTGCTTACTACAGTTTCTCCAATATTAAGTGCATAACGCCTGTAGTCAGATCTAGCTTGCGCCTGCATTGGTTGGATTTACTGTCTCCAGTTCTTGTTCATTAAGCACCTTAAAAATGTCAATTAGTATGATCAGTCTACTTTCGAGCTTTACGACCCCCTGAATATAATCTGCATTTACGTCGCTACTATGAACAATATTTACCGAATACTCTATCTCAGCTGATCTCACAGAAAGCGTATTAGGCACTTCCGTTACCAATATACCTACCTTGAATTCGTCACTTTCCACCACCAAGGTGTAGTTACTTTCCCGGTTTGTTTCCTCGGTAGACTTCGCCTGTTTTAGGCCAAACTTTTCCTCCAGATCAATAATACCTATGACGTTACCTCTTATGTTTGCCACTCCTTTCACATAATTAGGTGTTTGTGGCATATTTGTGATGTTCGGCGTAAGTACCACTTCTTTGATCTGATCGATGTGAAGACCGTATTCTTCCTGCCCCTGGCGAAACACAATTAGTTGCTGCGTCTCTGAAGATTGTTCCTCAGTTTCTTTGAGCTTGTCTATGTTTAAATCAATGTTATCCGACATTTCTCTGAAGTTTTAGGATTTGCTTATTTCTTTCTGAGTTTGAACTGATTGACACCTGCCTGAAGTTCCGAAGCAATGGATGTCAATTGGGTACTTGCAGTAGAAATGTCTGTCATCCCATTATCAAGTTCCTGGGAGCTGCTGGCCACCTGTTGGGTACCCGCAGCGGTTTCTTCGGCAACTACCACTATCTGCTCTATATTTTTTACCACTTTATCAATGGATTGCTTTTGACCACCGGAGGCTTCCTGAATTTCCTGTGAATAGGTAAATGTTTCATCACTGGTAGCCGCTATTTCCTGAAAGATGGTTTCTGCCTCCACAGAAGCAGAGTTACCTTGCTTCACACTGCCTTCCATCGTTTCTATGGCTTTACTGGCAGCTTGCGTATCTTTTTGTACGTCACCTATGATTTTTTCAATATCCACGGCTGATTTACGCGAATCTTCAGCCAACTTTCTTATTTCTTCCGCAACTACGGCAAAACCCCTGCCTGCCTCTCCGGCCCTGGCCGCTTCTATGGCAGCGTTTAACGCTAATAAGTTAGTTTGGGCAGCAATATCGGTGATTACGTTTAATGTTCTGGCAATTTCATCAGCTCGTTCTGTTAATACTTTAATGGAATCCGAAGTAAGATTAGCCGAGGATCCTATTCCCTGCATGTTCTCTACGAGATTTTTAATAATTTTTAATCCGCTTTCCGAGCTCTTTTTGCCATTCTCAGCTGCTTTATTGATTAAATCCGCCTTTTTCTCCATTTCAACGGACGATTTCATAACTTCCTCTGCCAGTTTTGAAGATTCATCGGTTTTTGCCGCCTGATCCTGCGCCCCCTTAGACATCTGCGAAATGGCTGAAGCCACCTCCCTGGTATTATTTTTCATATTGTTGCTTCTGTCCATCATACTTTCAGCAGAATTGGCTACCTGCGCCGCACTGTCGTCAATAGAACTGAGCAAACTGTTAAGGTTATCAGTGGCTTCGTTCAGCGCTTCTCCCATTTCCTTTACATAACCTTCCGCGGTCATATCGAACTTTTGGGTTAAATCGCCCTGGGCCATTTGGGATATTATCTCATTCACACCAAGTACAGGAAACTTCACTTTTGATATATCTGCGGCAATTTTTATGACACTTGTTACCTTACCGTATTCATCTTTTATCGGTGTATAAGCTGCTTGTAACCACACGGGTTGGCCGTCTTTTCTAACTCTGGAATATTCACCATTTTGAATAACACCACTGGCCAGGTCTTTCCAGAATTTCGAGTACTCAGCACTTGACGCATAGGAGGCATCACAGAAAATTCGATGATGCTGCCCCCGTATGTCAGCCTCACTATTGTAGCCCATGGCATTTACAAAATTGTCGTTCGCCGTGATAATGGTACCGTCCGGGTTAAATTCTATATAGGCCCAACCACTATTCACCGCCGCCTGTACGTTTTCTCCTTTTAGTCTGGCAGCAATCATATCCGTGATATTTGACGCGATTTTTATCACTTTAATCACATGACCATTTTCATCTTTAACCGGGGTATAAGAGGCATTGATCCAAACATCATTTCCGTCACGTGTGACGCGCTTGAACTCACCGGCTTGCAATTCTCCGTTGGCAAGGCTTTCCCAAAACCGCTTGTACTCCAGGCTTTGAGCATATTCAGGTTCACAAAATATCCTGTGATGCTGGCCGACTATCTCCTGTTCACGATCATAACCCAGTGTTTTCACAAAGTTTTCATTGGCAGCCAAAATGGTCCCGTCTGGCTTAAATTCTATCGACGCCCAGCCGGTATTTACCGCGGTCTGAATGTTTTCTCCAGTTAGTCTGGCAGCAATCATATCCGTGATATCTGACGCGATTTTTATTACTTTTACCACATCCCCCTTTTCATCTTTAATCGGGGTATAAGAGGCATTGATCCAAACATCATTTCCATCGCGTGTGACACGTTTGAACTCGCCGGCCTGCTTTTCCCCACCAGCCAGGCTCTCCCAAAATTTCTTATACTCCATACTTTGAGCATATTCAGGTTCACAAAATATCCTGTGATGCTGACCGACTATCTCCTGTTCGCGGTCATAACCAAGTGCTTTTACAAAGTTTTCATTGGCAGCCAGGATCGTCCCATCAGGTTTAAATTCTATAGATGCCCAGCCGGTATCCACTGCTGCTTTTACGTGCTCCCCCATCAACCTCGCGGCTACCATGTCTGTGATATCCGAGGCGATTTTTATCACCTTCACTACTTTTCCGGTTTTATCTTTGACTGGGGTGTAAGAAGCATTGAGCCAAATATTACTACCGTCTTTAGATACCCGCCTGAATTCCCCCGATTTGTGGTCACCGTTCCCCAGTTCATACCAAAAATCTTTGTATTCTTCAGACTCGGCATACTTATCGTCACAAAAGATCTTGTGATGTAAACCTTGGATCTTGTCTTTTTTTCCATATCCCATGGTACTCATAAAGTTATCATTAGCTGAAAGTATGGTACCATCGGGTTCAAATTCTATAAGTGCCCAACCGTTGGTCACCGCAGCTTCAATACTGTTTGCTTGGGTATTAGTCAGCTTACCATTACCATTTGTACTACCATTGGATTTCTTGACAGATTCGTGAGCAGATTCTCCGTTTTTTGCTAGAGCCATCTTAATTCTATTTTTTGTTAATAATTAGTTGTTTTATTTATCTACATAACATTCATGGATACTTAAGCAAACAATGCAATTATCGGCTTCACTACAATTAATTTCATATTAACAGTATATCCATGATGGGTATTTATAGTTGTTTTTTGGCAATAAAAGCCTTGGTATCCAGGTTTCTTTTGTTAGACTTACTATGCCCTAGACACCTGTATTTTCATCATTCAAAATTTATGATCCAGCCGGCTATGAACACATTCTTTTTCAGGTTTACAACAGCATCCTCTGTATAGATAATTAAGTTTAAGTACCATTAAAAACTTGTGAATAGCGTGTTTTTGTAAATCCTCCCGGTCACAATCTTTATGGCAAATTTATGGATGATGGTGGCAGTTAACCTTTCCAATAAAACTTTGGACAGAATGAGGGTAATGTTTCCAGGTATTTAAATTTCAATTGGAATTACCAGGTTGTTGAATTTTAGGTGTTTTTACTGATAGATAATCGACGTTGGTCTGCAAAGCTAAGGTTGAACACGGAAAATTGGTCATATTTATTTTTTGATTTACTTCAAGCTTAAATCAAATCGTTTTCGGCCTTATCAGATCTGGGATTAAGCACTAAAACCTGATTTTAAATGCATATTATAGGTTCAATCCGCACTGTTGGGAATAATACTTTTGAGCGAATTAAAATTGTTGATAATCAAAGCACAAGGTTATATTCAATTACCTGATTCAAAATTACTTATATAATTAAATTCCATATGCTTTAAAGCTTGACTATTATGTGAAACCACCTAGTAGCTTTAGGTAATAGTACCAAGCAATAAAATCAATATTTTCATCGGGTTCTGAAAATATTTAACTAATAATTCCTGTAAACATCTCATGAACAATGCCACCACTTACCTGAGCGGTCAAAACAGTATTCATTTTTTCATCTTTAAATCAGCGCTTTCAATAACCTTAAACTTTAATACACAAGCGCAGACCACAATAGAATTTACTGCCCTAAATTGACATCTTTCTTTATTATGTAGGCCACTTCCAGGAAATGTGATCTATTGGAACACAAAAAACCCGGGCACTCTGGATCACCCGGGTTTTATCAATAAAATACATTATTGAATTACAAATTGCTGCCCTTGTTTGGGAGGGGTTGACATTGATAAGTTTCAAAAGTTCAAATCAATGTAGTCCCGGTTTTATATTAGTGTTAAGTTAACCATCATTTTATAATTAACATAACACCCGCAAATTATCGTCTCAATAAATTGCCAAATGAGCGATTTTAATTCCCGTTTTCTTCCACTAAAATCACCACAATCTTGCAAAGTTTGTTTTCCAGGTTTTTAATGGGATAAAATGTTGTTTTAAATCGTCCGTACCTTCCTTTCTTACTAACCAATTTTAGATTCTCCTGTACACATTCTTCTCCTTCCAACTTCTTGAAGACTGTTTTGATTTTGTGCCCATTGGCATCTCCATTTAGAAATAAATCAAATCTGGCATTTCTCAATTCCAACCTTTTGTACCCAAAGTAGTTAAGGAATAACTCATTGGCACTTTTAAAGGTACCATCGCCATTGAGTTCCATTACCGGCAATGACTGTTTCAACGCATTGACAGTGCCCCTAAGGTCCAATTGCTTTTCTTTTTCCTTGGTAATAAACTGAGCAAACATAACAATCATCTGTAGCTTACCATGCTGATCCAGAATAGGATTGTAAGTGCCCAGAAGCCATAGCTCTTTGCCCGATTTATCTACCTTTTTAAACTCCCCGGTGAAGAACTGGCCTTCCCTGAGGTTGTGCCACATAATTTGTGTTTGTGGCTTATCTAATTCCGACTGCGGTATTAGCTGCGTGTAGGCCTTTCCGACAAGCTCTTTTTTCTCATAGCCAGTAACGCTAAGGAATATTTCATTGGCATCCCGAATAACACCATCCATGTCAAACTCAATACTGGCTAACGTTTTGTTAATAGTATCCAATTGATTTTTCAGCAAAAAGCCCTGCTCTTGTGCTGCCATTTGCAATTCCTTTTCCCGGGTAATGTCCACGGCAAACTTTATAATTTTAGAAAGTTTGTTCTGAATATCAAAAACAGGATTATAGATACCCTTTAGCCATATTTCCTGACCATTTTTGTCTACTCTTTTAAATTCGCCTTCCAGATGCTCTCCATTTTTCAACTTTTTCCAGTGCTTTTCATAGGCTTCGGAAAGTTTGGTTTTTTCATCCACAAAAATGGCATGGTGCTGACCTACTATTTCTTCTTTTTTATATCCGAAGATGTTTAGAAAATTTTCATTAACCGCTTCCACCACCCCGTCTTTATTAAATTCAATGACGGCATTTGACCGGCTGATTGCCTCTAATTGATAGGCGTAGTCCAGCGATTTAATCTTTGTTTCAGTAATATCTGCCTGAATGGAAATGAATTTTTCCACCTTATGCTCCTCATCAAAAATCGGATTAATCATAAGGGATACCCAATAAGACGTTCCATCTTTTTTGTAATTGAGAATCTCCTCATAAATCGGCTCCGCCTTTCTGAGCCGCATGCTTATTCTTTTGGCCGTTTCAGGATCGGTGTCGGGTCCCTGCAAAAACGAACCTGGCTTTTTGCCGATGACCTCATTCAATTCATAACCGGTAAGCCTGGAAAACCCGGCGTTCACAAATTCTATATATCCCTTTCCGTCTGTGACCAGTACTGAATTGTCGGTATTGTCTGCCACCAGTGACAGCTGTTCAAAGTCCTTTTCTACCTGTTTTCTCGCGGTGATGTTCTGTGCCAGCATTAAGACTTTTCCAACCCTGTTTTCTTTATCTTTTATGGCCGTAAAAGAAGTGTTGATCCAAATCTCGTCACCCGATTTTGTATGAATCCGCAGGTCCATGGAGTTTGATTTGTCTTCCTTAAGATTACTGCAAATCTCGTCATATTGGGTTTGCCCATCTAAAAGCACATCCTGATACTGGCCAACCACTTCTTTTTGAGTCCGTCCGTAAATATGCAATAAGCTTTCATTGACGGCCAGTATCTTCCCGTTCATATCAAACTCCGCCATGCCCATTGTGGCATTGATAGCATTAAAAATACCATCCAATTCGGTCTGTTTTCTTTCCATCTCTTCCTGGGCAGCTGTGAGCTCCTCCAGATTCTGTTTCATTTCCTCCTCTCTTGACCTTAATTCTTCCGTTAAAATCTGAGATTGCTGAAGCAGGCTTTGCGTATTGGCATTTGTTTTAACCGAAACAACGTAAGCGGCAATGTTTTCTGCTACTTTTTCTAAAAATTCGACCTGGTAATCTTTCAATATATTGAAGGATGCCAATTCAATGGCACCACAAAATTCTTCATTAAACAGTAAGGGGACAATGATAAGGTTTCTAGGGGTAGCCTCACCCAGTCCCGAGGTGATGTTTACATAGCTGTCGGGAACCCTGGTCATATAAACAGTCTGTTTCTCAAGCATGGACTGACCCAGCAAGCCCTGTCCGGAAAATACTTTCTTTTCCTGAAACTTTCTTCCATCATAGGCATAGCTGGCTAGTAATTCCAGGTATGATCCGTTTTCCTCCTCCTTGTTGACTATAAAAAAACCACCCTGATTACAGTCAACATAGCGCACGAGATTGCTGATAACATCAAATCCCATTTCGGATTCCTGCTCATAACGCTGCCTTAGAATTTCGCTGAAGCGGGCCACTCCTTCCGCTATCCATTTTCTTGTGCTTTCCTGATCGTTATAACTGTTTATTTTATCGCGCATTTCTACCAGCGCCGTCCTGATATTGTCATGTTCCTGCAAGTGTTGAAATTCCCCTATTTCCTGTCCCTCTCCGATTTTAGCAATCAATTCAGCAGCTTCATCATTTTTATGGTCGATTAACAGGAGCTTTTCGATAATGCGGCCCGGTAAGCCTTCCTTTTTATTAAATCGTGCATTGTCCAGATTTTTCTCCTCCAAAGCCCGCATTGCATCCAATATCAATTGAAAACGTCTGCGAATAGCACCAAATAAAATGACGAAGATTACAGCATTTAAGAGAGCTATTACCGAAATGACGTAGGCCAAACCCACCTTAACGACCAAAGGCACAATCACTGCTGCCAATAGGGAAAGGATGGCACTTGCCAAAAGCAAAACCAACAAATTATCTTCTATTTTACGAATTCTTTTCATTACTTCAGTGCCATATATTCTCTCTTCCGAATTTTTAAAATAAAATATTAACGGGCCCGAGCCCACCACAAATGGCTCAGAGACAAGGTAAAAAACTAACCTTCCACACCACTTAAATCAAATAGTATTTTACATCACCCTACGTTCTGAAACGCCTTTTTTAGGATTAGATAGCCTCACCACTAGGAAGCTTCCAATAGCCACTGATCAACAGCCTTATCAAAAGATTCCCTGTCTAATTCCCGATTGGCATATGCCTCAACTGCCGCTGGATCGTAACCAAGTTTAGTGGCAATATCCTTGCAGAATTCAAGTTCTCTCTTGTCAATTATATGATCCGCCTTCATCAGTTTAATCGCCAGGAAAAGCATTTCTTTTTTATCATCAATCAAGTCCACATCATATGTCTGATCGCCGGCCGCCACAAGAATTCTAAAGTCATTGACATTAAACCCTTCTTCAACGACAAATTCTTCCAGCAATGCCTTTTCTGCCTTGTGAAATTTACCATCTATTTTGGCGAGATGGATCAGCAGGTTCAATTTGCGTTTGGTATATTCATTCATAACAATATGTTTAAGGTATTTTTCTGAAAATTTTATTATCGAGATCGTAAAATTCAAACTTTGATTTGTTAATAACCGGCACCAGTGAATCGAAAAAACCAATAATTAATAATCCTCCGGGCCTGAGGTTTTCATAAAATTTGTCCAGTACCAATTGCTTGGCTCCCGCGTCAAAATAAATCATTACATTCCGGCAAAAGATAATATCATATTTTCCATCATTTGTATTGGTAATGAGGTTGCTGATTTCGAAAATTACGTTGTCGATCAGCTTTGTATCCATATGCCCATATTTGCCTTTTCTTTCATAATATTGACTTAGGGAGCTATTATTTTTTTTGAAATTGCCGTAATTATGCTCGTATTCGTCAAGCTTAAGGATGTGATAAATACCTTTTTTGGCCTGCTCAACGGCGGCGGTACTCATATCTGTGGCGTAAGATCTCACCTTTTCTTCCAGCGCCAGTTCCCGCAGAATAATGTTGAAAGTATAAACTTCTTCACCGCTTGAACATCCGGCATGCCATACGTTAATCCGGCCATTTTCCGAAATTACTTCCGGCAGGATCTCTTTTAGTTTTATCCAGAATCTGGGATCCCGGAACATAGCTGTTAATCCCACGGACAGTTCATTGATGAACAGACTTATAAAGTCACCATCCCGAAGAATTTTTACCCAAAGTTCATGGATTGAATTGAGATTAAACACAGAAAGCGCTCTGACGACCCTTCTTGTCAAAGATTTGGGTTCATAGCAAGTAAAATCTATGCCGTGTCTTTTTCTGATCGCTGCCGTCAGTGAATTCAATTCTTCGTTTGTAATCTCAATTTTCATCGGTTATGATTTTATAATATGATGGCTTAAGCGTTGATCATCGACAAAAACTTCTTGTCCATTTTCCAGATAAAAATGGGAGAGATCATCAAGTGATTTTCAAAAATAAAATTGGAACGCGCCAGTAAATAATAATCACCATTCCCCTCCTTCATGGCACTATAAAATTCTTTGATATCATCCGTTTCAAAGAGATGTGGCACATCGCCATATATATTTACATTAAGCGTATTTGACAGCTCCGTGATGACCGAAGCGGATATAATATTATCAATTTCCTTCAGTATCGCCGATTCATCAATGGACGTTGAACCTCCAAACGCGGCCAGGCTCATGTTAGAAACTACCCGCTTTTCCTCCTCATTAAATATCAGGTAGCTCGATCCACCCAGCTGTCCGACAACATCTGTCTGCACAATGGTCAGATTTTTTAAATGATCAAAATTATCAATCAGGTAATCATGATCCGTGCAGATATCAAAACCGGTGTTCTCAGTTCTGATATTTTGACCGGTCAGCACAGAAAAGGAAGTAGCAGCCTGCCGGTATCCCGTATTAATAATTTCCTCTATTAATTTTTTTTCTTTAATACCTATCGGTTCCATCTATTTTCAAACATTATTGGTAAGACATCATATTTTTACTGGAAAAATTTTTGGTAAAAATCATATTGCAAATAGCGGCAACATTGAAAACAAGACAAACATGACCGTTACCCATAATGGTGACGCCACTAATAATCTTTACCTTGTCCATGGGTTTCATGAGTGGTTTTTCTACTATTTCCTTCTGCTGCAAAAGCTTATCTACCACAAAACCAATAGTACGACCATTGTAGGAGACAATGATGATATCAAGCTTTTTTTGAGGATCCAGGTCATCAAAACTGCGATGGAGCACTTTGTCCTGGTAAACTGATTCCCAGTTTTTCAAAGCAAACAGATCTTTGAGAAAGACCACAGAAATAGTTTTATCCAAATAAGTAGCCACAAGCCCATTGCTTACCTTGTGAAGGTCCGGCTTATATAACGACACCACCGCCTCAGTATAGGCCAAGGGGATAGCATATGTTTCCGTCCCCAATTCAAACAGTAAGGTTCCCTTTACTGCCATAGAAGAAGGAAGCCGAAGAGAAAAGGTAGTTCCTTTACCCAATTCGGCATGAACGGAGACATTACCTCCTATGGAATCCAGGGCTTTTTTAACAACATCCATACCTACGCCCCGGCCGGATATGGAAGTAACCTGATCCATAGTACTGAACCCTGGCTCAAAAATCATCAGGATTGCGTCATTGTCAGACATTTGCCTGGCATCTTCCGCTGAAATAAGGCCTTTCTTAATGGCTTTATCTCTTACCGCAGCCGCATCAATACCTTTGCCGTCATCTTTAATTTCAATGATAACCGCATCACTTTCGCTGAAAGCGCTGAGGACTATCCTGCCTTCTTCGGATTTCCCCGCTTTCTTCCGCTCCCCGGGTGTTTCTATGCCGTGCCCCACGGCATTCCTTATCAGGTGGATTAAAGAATCACTGATGATCTGCAGGATATTCCTATCTATTTCAGTGTCTGTCCCTTTCAAATCAAGGGATACTTTTTTCCCCTCCAGGCTGGCGGCATCCCTGGCTACTCTGTGAAATTTATTAAAGAGAAACCCGACCTGCACCAGTCGCACATCCATCACCGAATATTGCAAGTCGGAGGATACCCGGTTTAGCCTTGCATATTCATTGGAATCCATATTCCCTGCGTTGACCGCTATAATGCGATCTCTTTCAATCACCAGTTCTCCCACGAGGTTGAGCAAATTGTCCAGCTTACGCACCGGTACCTGTACGAGGTCCGAAAATGTCATTTTGGCATCTCCGGCCTCCGGTACACCTTCTCTCTCTTCAACCACTTCGCCGTTGTTGTCGGGTTCCGGTTTTTTTTCACTTTTTGTATCACTAGCGGGTGGTTTGGCTTTGCTGACTTTCTTAGCCGCTTTTCGCTTGGGCCTGGCAGCTGATACGGCTGTCTTATTTTCGGTGGGCTTATCACTCGTTTTTGCGGATGCAGCTTCCTGTCGCACTGATTTCAGCAGCACCTCCAGTTTGGTTTTTATACCTCTGAATTGTACTTTGCCGTCATCTTTAATCGCATTTATCAATGCCCCTAACACGTCAACAGCCTTAAAAAGATTGGTGAAAATGGCGTCATCCAAAGCCAGATTTCCATCTCTTACTTCGCCGAAAAAATCTTCCAACACATGAGCAAAATCGGCTACATTCTGAAATCCCATCCCTGCGGCATTTCCTTTAAGGGTATGTGTAATACGGAATATAGCATTCACCGATTTTGTATCGCCGGATTTTTTTTCAAGCAGCGTCAACAACCGGTTAAGCTCTTCATGATTTTCGAGCGCTTCGGCCAGAAAAATTTCTTTGTATTCCTGATCTTTTGACTTCATGCGTCAAACTGTTTAGTAAATATTTGATTTCGTTCAAAAACAACTCATTATAAACCCGGGGATCTCAGCCAGTTCCACTACGTAATCGGCCGCTCCTATTTTAACAGCCGCATCTGGCATACCATTGACTACACATGATTTAGGTCCTTGTGCGATTGTAAGCCCTCCACTTTTCTTAATTTGTAACAAACCCTGACTGCCATCTTTGCCCATGCCGGTAAGTATTACACCAATGGCTTTGGATCCATAAACACCGGCAACAGACTCAAACATACAGTCCACGGATGGATCGTTAAACTGCCTGTATACCTTTCTGCTATAACGGAAACTCGGCTTACCCTCCATGTTGGCCTTAACCATCATATTGCCATCTCCGGGCGCTATATATATTATCCCAGGCGCCAATTTTTCACCTCGCTTCGCCAATTTCACTTCCAAAGGGGAAAGTGCAGCAAGCCGTCTGGTGTAGGATTCCAAAAATCGATGTGGCATATGTTGGACTATGATAACCGGGATAGCGAGATTTCCGGGTAATTGTGTTAAAATGGATTCTATGGCATTGGGCCCTCCGGTGGAAGTTCCAATTACCAAAACGTCGTATTGTAATATGCTTCCAAATGAATGAAAATGATGGTTGGTCTTTTCAACCTGCTTACCCAACACCCTGGAATTCAACCCGTTTGCCGCTTTAATCCTCTCCTTTAATTTGGTCAATACCACTTTAAAGTCATCTGCATTTTTTGTCTGCGGCTTGTCGACAAAATCAAATGCCCCAGCGTTAAGTGCATCAAATACCTCTGTGTTGGCCCTATCGAGCGAGCTCAGCAGAATAATCGGCACGGGCGATTTTTTCATGATGCTTTTCACCGCGTACAAGCCATCATAGTCAGGCATAATCATATCGGTGACGACCACATCGGGCTGCAAATGCTGCACCTTTTCAACCCCTTCCTTACCGTTTTTGGCGGTACCCACCAGTTCAATTTCAGGATCTGACGTTAACAAGTCGGATATCAACAGACGCATAAAAACGGAGTCTTCGATTAAAAGTGTTTTAATTTTCCCCACAAGTCAAACCCATTAGGTCTTTGCCAGCGCTGTGACTAACTTTTCTGAAGTGAACGGCTTGACTATATAGTCGAGCGCACCCAGACTTAAGCCTTCATTAATGACCGAATCCTGACCCACTGCACTTATCATGATAACTTTAGAGGGCAGGCCTTCTTCTTTAAACACTTTCAAAATATCGGTACCGATCATATCGGGAAGAATATTATCAAGGGTGATGATGTCGGGAATCAACTCGAAGGCAAGGTCAATAGCCTCTTCCCCATTAGCTGCCTCACCGACAACATTAAATCCTTTTTCAGTCAATGCATCCTTGATTAAAGTCCTCATATAAAGAGAATCATCCACTATTAAGACTTTCTTGCTCATTGAATTTTATTGTTAAATGGTATAATAATTTTTTTTTGAGTTGTTAACGGACAATGTGCCACTCTCAATCTCCAGTCTTGCGGTCCGGCTTTCCACACCGCCGATATCTTCTGCCAGGATCATTATTCCGCTTTTTTTTAACGCCTTCCTTACGTAATCAATATTGCGCTGACCAATGTCATAACGCAGCACATTCACAATATTGGCACCCCCTACCAGCCTGGCTCTTATCGTCAGGGGATGGCAATTCCTGTCCAACATTTCGCTAATAATGGTTTGGAGCATTTCATCGCTTTTTGGCCGTTGATTACTCCCGGGAAGCATAACATGTGCTCCGGCACCGACTTTTTGAAATCGATCATATAGAAATACCCCCAGACATGACCCCAGACCATAACATATAATTTCACCCGGGGATGATGAAACCGCGGTTTCACCAATATTCAACACATATCTGCCATTGCGAAATTTAGCCCGCACTAACCGTGTTGGAAGTTACTGTTTCCAATTCCTGCTCATTCAACACCTTGAAAATATCGATCAGAATAATCAGCCTGTCTTTGAGCTTTACGATGGCCTGGATATATTCTGAATTCACATTATTATCATGGACAATATTTACCGAGTGCTCCATATCGGCCGAGCTAACCGAAAGGGTATTGGGCACTTCAGTGACCAATATCCCCACTTTGAATTCATCACTTTCCACTACCAGTGTATAATTATTCTCCTTATTGGCCTGAGCCGTGGTAGTAGCTTCTTTAATGCCAAACTTTTCTTCCAGATCAATAATGCCGATAATGTTACCTCTAATATTAGCCACTCCTTTTACATAGTTAGGGGTTTGTGGCATTTTGGTAATATTCGGGGTAAGCACCACTTCTTTGATCTGATCGATATGAAGACCATACTCCTCGGTGCCCTGCCGAAATACAATCAATTGTTGTGTTTCCAGCGACTGCTCCTTGGTTTCATTTAGCTCATCCATATTTAAACTCGTGTTATCTGACATTTCTCCAAACTTTTTAAATAAACTAGTCCTTTTTAAGCTTAAATTGATTAACTCCGGATTGGAGTTCAGTGGCAATAGAAGCCAATTGGGTGCTAGACTCTGAGATATCTTCCATTCCGGCATCCAATTCCTGTGAGCTGCTGGCTACTTCCTGCGTTCCCGCTGCCGTCTCTTCTGCCACAACTACAATCTGTTCAATATTTTTCACCACCTTATCGATAGATTGTTTCTGACCACCGGAAGCTTCCTGGATCTCCTGAGAATAGGTAAATGTTTCGTCACTCGAGCTGGCAATTTCCTGGAAGATAGTTTCGGCTTCAGTGGAAGCTGTACTACCTTGCTTGACACTGCTTTCCATGGTTTCGATGGCTTTGCTGGCCGATTGTGTATCTTTTTGCACATCGCCAATGATCTTTTCTATGTCCACCGCTGATTTGCGGGAATCTTCGGCCAGCTTCCTGATTTCTTCGGCCACTACGGCAAACCCTCTTCCAGCCTCACCGGCTCTGGCCGCTTCTATAGCAGCATTTAGCGCCAACAAGTTGGTTTGAGCAGCTATATCGGTTATTACATTTAACGTTCTGGCAATTTCATCGGCACGCTCGGTTAATACTTTGATGGAGTCCGAGGTCAGATTGGCGGAAGATCCGATTCCTTCCATGTTCTCTACCAGGTTTTTGATGATTTTCAAACCGCTTTCAGAGCTCTTTTTCCCACTTTCGGCAGCCTTGTTGATAAGATTGGCCTTTTTCTCCATTTCAGCGGACGATTTCATAACTTCTTCAGCAAGTTTTGAAGATTCATCTGTTTTTGCAGCCTGATCCTGAGCACCTTTGGACATTTGTGATATCGCTGAAGCTACTTCATTGGTGTTGTTCTTCATATTCTTGCTTCTATCCATCATACTGTCAGCAGCATTGGCCACCTGAAGCGCACTGTCATCAATGGTACCAAGCAGGCTATTAAGATTTTCCAATGCCTCGTTCAGGGCATCTCCCATTTCTTTTACATACCCTTCAGCTGCCATATCAAACTTCCTGGTCAGGTTACCCTGTGCCATTTCGTTTATTATTTCGTTTACGCTCAATACCGGGAATTTTACTTTCGAAATATCTGCCGCTATTTTAATCACCCTGGTAACTTTACCATCGACATCTTTTATCGGTGTGTAAGCCGCTTGCAACCACACCGGCTGCCCATCCTTTTTGACACGGGAATACTCCCCGTTTTGCGCAACACCGTTGCCCAGATCCTTCCAGAATTTAGAATACTCAACACTGGCAGCATAAGATGTATCACAGAAAATCCGGTGGTGCTGCCCTTGAAAATCTGACTCACTGTTGTAGCCCATCGCACTGACAAAATTATTGTTGGCCGATATAATGGTGCCATCGGGTTCAAACTCTATATATGCCCAGCCTGTATCGATTGCCGCCTGACTATTTTCACCTTTTACTCGCCCTGCTACCATTTCAGTGATATCAGCAGCGATTTTAATGACCTTTACCACTTTGCCGCTTTCATCTTTTATCGGCGTGTAGGAAGCGTTGATCCATACTTCCTCACCATCCTGTGTAAGCCGCTTAAATTCTCCCGCACGGACCAGCCCCCTGGCTAATTCTTCCCAGAACATTTTGTACTCGGCAGAGGAAGCATACTCACTTTCACAGAAAATCCGGTGGTGCTTTCCTACTATTTCCTGCTCGCTATTATAACCCAGCGCTTTGACAAAATTTTCATTAGCGGTAAGTATCGTACCATCCGGTTTAAATTCTATGGATGCCCAACCTGTATTTACTGCCGACTGCAGGTGTTCGCCCCTCTGACGTGCCTCCACCATATCTGTGATATCAGCTGCGATTTTAATGACTTTTACCACTTTACCACTTTCATCTTTTATTGGTGTGTAGGAAGCGTTGATCCATACTTCCTTACCATCCTGTGTAAGCCGCTTAAATTCACCCGCACGGACCAACCCCCTGGCTAATTCTTCCCAAAACATTTTGTACTCGGCAGAAGAAGCATACTCACTTTCACAGAAAATCCGGTGGTGCTTTCCTACTATTTCCTGCTCACTATTATAACCCAGCGCTTTGACAAAATTTTCATTAGCTGTTATTATCGTACCATCCGGTTTAAATTCTATGGATGCCCAACCTGTATTTACTGCAGCATGCATGTGTTCGCCCATCTGACGTGCCTGTACCATATCCGTAATGTCAGCGGCTATTTTGACTACTCTTTTTACGGTACCATTTGTGTCTTTAACCGGTGCATAGGAAGCATTTATCCATACCGGACTACCGTCTTTGCGCAGGCGCTTAAATTCCCCGGATTTTTCGACGCCGTTTGCCAGATCTTTCCAAAAATTTAGATATTCCTGTGATTCAACAAACACGTCATCACAAAATATTTTGTGATGCAACCCTTCAATCTTATCTCCTTTACCATACCCCATAGCGCTCATAAAATTATCATTGGCTGATATTATGGTGCCATCAGGTTCAAATTCTATAACTGCCCAGCCATTCATAACGGCGGTTTCTAAGCTACTTGCCTTTCCGTTCTCCGGCTTACCATTGATCGACTTGCCGTTGCTTGTCGCACTGCCATTTGACTTCTTTGCAGAAGTCGTGGTAGAAGCTCCATTTTTTCCTAGTGCCATCTTAGTTCTATTTTTATTTTCTAATGTTTTTAATGTTGAATTGATTGAACCAATTACTCATTGGTACAATAATCTCCATGTAAATTTTCATAAATAAGCAGTCAATAATACTGTTATCTACTCCAGTGCAAATCAGCTAGCTATGCCTAGCCTAATTACCTGTAAGTTTTTACCAGTAACTTTGAAGACTTTAAACTTTCTTAGTGCCTGAATAAAGGCTTTGATTTATTAAGACTTTTGTTGTTACACCTTATTGCGTCCATCACACACTCATTTTTCCGGATCCAAATCTGAGGGTTTCTCCGGCAGTCAGACCTTGAAATATCAAGGCCAACGTAAGCTCCCGGCGCCGGGAATGCTTTTCTTGCGAAACTAATTTAAAACGTATTCGATACTTCAAATGTATTTATTATCACAGACACTAGTCTCTCCAATGTGACCCGGAAAAAAATTGATGTAATGTTTTTAAAAAATCAAATTTTTATTTGTCTGATTATCATTGTTGAACTTGTGATCTTTTGTCAATGATCAAACAATGCGCTTATCAACCGAAATGGGTGATATTAAAGCCGGTAGCCAGGAAAAAAACCAGATTTTTTTTATCCATTATTCCATCGAAAATCAAATACTTTAATCCATTTTTCTTTATAACATCTTACAAAATATAGGTCTACAAGCCAAAAAATGGCAGTTTTCATCGCCCAAGCCAGTCTCCTAAGGATGCGCAGGGAGATGCAACGGCAATGATATCTATCTACGCCAGATATTAAAATTGTCCAATTTAAATAGGCAAAAAACATCTACCTGATTTGGAAAGTAGTTTTACCTGAAACACGTTTTTGATTTATTCCCGGTCAATTTAAGGGAATAGGTATAAATACTTAGTAATGAAATAAGTCACTTTCGTAAATTCTCAAAATGTAAAATCAAAAATTTCACTAAATATCTCATCTGCAAAACTTCAATATCTTTATTGCCTATAGACATTTTTAATAATACCTGGAAAAAAGATAGGCAGACCAAAAAGGTTATCCTAACGGGAAGCATATACTTAATCCTTCAAAAATTGACTGTTACTTACTTATTTTATCAATCCAGCAAACTCTTCATAGCTAATTTTAAGTACTGTTTAAAACTCCAACTATCAGATCAAATCTGCTGGTTTAGATCATTGGAACAGCACTTAATAATATGGTCAACAGGTGAAATTTCATCCTCTAAAATTCAGCCGTTAATATGATTGCTTGGCCTATGTAATTTTGTTCCTAAAAATTTCCATTGGCGTATTTGATCTGAGATGGTTTTTAGAAAGTGAATAGTATAAATACCTATTAAAATATAGCGTAAATACCTACAAATGAAAAGTATTTATACCTATAATATTTAAGCTTCAAATGCCAGACTGCAAAAAAGTGAATCAATTCACCATCTTCCTAAAATACCTTTTTATCACTGGCAAAATGTATAGGTTCCATTTCATAAAACCTATAAGCTCCAGACTTTTTTTGAAAGAAGCTTATCTTAAATGTTTTTATTTCACATTTCTTTGAAATCGGTGGAAAAGACTGGATATAGTGACGCTTACTTTGTAGATTACGTTTCGAATAAAACTAAACACCTTTTTTAACCTTAAATTCTATACAAATGAGATCTAAGTTACTGGCATTAACCATATTGTTCACCATGTCGGGTCTTTTGGTACAGGCCCAAAATGTTAAAATGAAAAAAATCTTTGACGGAAAAAGTTTCCGGGGCTGGGTTGAGCCAGATAACAACATTTGGTGGAAAGCGGAAAATGGTGTGCTTTCTGCAAAAAGCGGCCCCGAAAGAAAAGGATCTATTTTGTGGACGGAAAAAGCGTATGAAAACTTTATTGTCGAGGCCGACTTCAGGTTTGGCGAGGGTACGGTTGATTCCGGCATATTTTTACGGACCGACAAGCAGCAGATCCAGATAGGTATTTCCGGGTCGTTAAAACGCGACATGACTTGCTCGCCCTATATTCCCGGGAAAGGCTATCCTGTGGAAGCAGAAGGTGTGAAAGAACTATTGAAACACGATGACTGGAACACAATGAAAGTTCAGGCAAAAGGAAGCGTTTACACGGTCTGGCTTAATGAACAAAAGGTTATGACCTACACTTCCGACAACGCCATTGAAAAAGGACCGATAGGTTTACAATTGCATCCTAAAAATGAAATGTCCATTAGTTTTCGGAATATCAAGGTGGCCAGGCTGTAACATTTTTGAAGCGGGCAGGGTAGTATCCGTTATTATCAACCATCAATCTAAATCTAATAGAGCCCAAAGGTGTTATTCAACGCCATAACGATTTAAAAAACAAAGTCCAGTCTTCAAAAGACTGGGCTTTGCTTTAATTATATTTAACTCATCGGCACATCCATCAGCAAGATTTTTGTTTTGCTACCGGTAGTGATACTCAGCTGTTCCGTATCCCAAATGCCGAGGCCATCCCGCCGCTGCAATGCTTCACCATTAACGGTCGCTTCCCCTTCCAGTACAAACACATAAACGCCATTCCCTTTTCTTTTTAAATGATAGGTAGTTGCTACTCCCTTGTCAAAGTCGCCCAGATGAAACCAGGCATCCTGGTATACCCACACACCGTCATCATCCGGATCGGGACTCAGAACCTGATAAAACTGGTTCTTCCTTTTAAGGTTTTCAATAGATATCTGATCATAGCGCGGCTGAACATTCTTCTGATTTGGAAATAACCAGATCTGTAAAAACCGGACCTCCTTATCCTGGTTTTTATTGTACTCACTATGATATATGCCTGTTCCCGCACTCATTACCTGTACATCTCCTTCTTTGATCACAGTGCTATTCCCTACGCTATCCCGGTGTTCCAAATCGCCAAATAACGGAATGGAGATAATTTCCATATTATCATGCCGGTGTTTACCAAATCCCATTCCCTGGGCAACTACATCGTCATTCAGAACGCGTAATACCCCAAAGTTCATTCTCTCAGGATTATGATAACCGCCGAAGCTAAAAGAGTGATGGGAATCCAACCAGCCATGATTGGCATGCCCCCTGGTATTTGACTGATGCAATATTGTTTTCATTTTTTTCTCCTTATTTAAAGGATGGTTAATGTCCATCCATTTTGTATTTAATGATCTGCTTATACCTTAAAATACGTATTGCCGTGGCCCGGAGCCATATAAAAATGGCTGGTTCAGATATGAAAATGTTGGAAAATGTGCTTTAAGAGCTTGCCGTTCCGTTCAGGTGAACTACCATAAGGCGTTTGATCTTTATTCGGTTGTGCCGTTTCTAAATTCAGTTGGTGACAGACCTGTACATTTTTTGAAAAATGCGCTGAAGTGTAGTGGTTCTTTAAACCCAAGCTCGGCGGCAATCTGCTTTGCCGAATTGGTCGAATACAATAACATTCGTTTTGCTTCCATGGAAATACGATCAAGTATATATTCCTTGGCGGTGCAGCCAATGGTACCTTTGATGACCGCATTAAGATGCTTGGGGGTAACAAACAGTAATTCTGCGTATTCTTTCACTTTATGCCATTGTCGGAAGTGTATTTCGACCAATTGCCTGAAATCTTGCAAAATCGGCGATACCTCATCCATCTCCTTTGGCCTTTCAAGGTTACATACCTTGTTGCAATGAATGAGAAAGAGTTTCATCAAAGCCCCCAGCGCCTCATACTTAAAACTTTCGTCGGTGTTAAAAAACTCCTGCATTTCTTTCATGATAGCTTTTATCCTGGCAACGATGTCGGAAGTAAGCACCAACGGTGGAGATTCGCTATACGGCTTGAACAAATTAATATTGGTAATAAATTCCGTTGATATATTACTTTTGACCAAAAAATCACTGGAGAAGGTGATGATGTAACCCTTTGGCTTCCTGGCAGTATCTATCTGATGTACCTGTCCGGGGCTGACAAAAAACACCTGGTTATCACCAATGGGATAGCTGTTAAAATCAATGAGGTGTCTGCCTTCGCCTTTTCCTACCCAGACGATCGTATAGAAGTCATGTCGATGCGGTCTGTTGGTTTTCCCATTTGCACGTTCATAAATAGCTTCCATGCTATCTATATTGAAAAACCGTTTTGGAAACGCTTCATTGGCCAGGCGATAAACTTTAATTCCATGAACGTTTTTCATAATCAACAAGGCTTTGATTTAAACCTTATAAAATTAGTGATTTTTTTCTGCCGGTTATGCAGGTAAGAGATCGACATTGCAGCTAAACAGCTGTGATAAGAAAGTTGTCAATTCGATGAAACCAAATTAAATTAGCACCGGAGTTTTGCCGTAAACCTTTTCGGATGACTTCAAAACAGCCACAAATAAATCAGAAATTATGCCACACTTTATTATAGATTGCTCAGAGAATATATTAAACCTGAAGCCCGCCGAAGAAATAATCAGGGAAGTGCATGACACTGCGGATGCTACAGGCCTTTTTGCCAAGGGAGATATAAAGGTTCGTATCAATCCGTTTACCCTTTTTACAGTTGGTAATACCAACGATGATTTTATCCATATCATCGCACATATCATGGGCGGCAGAAGCACAATACAAAAGAAAGATCTTTCTACGCAGGTAATAAGAAAACTAAAAACCTCCTTCCCTGACGTTCCCATCATTTCGATGGATGTAAGGGATATTGACAAAGCCACCTACAGCAACCGGAAAATGGTCTGACCAAACCCGAATGCGATCTTATACTGTTCTTCGGGTTTTATTGATGTGAAGCCATCGCATCCAGGTTTATTTCATCTCCTTTGAAATTGTAGATAATAACCTGTTTTTCCTTACCGGTCAATTCCAAAAACCGGGAACTTTGCGATAAATAGGATGAGCCGTAATAGAATTCATGGATACGCTCCGAACCGTCCTGCAAGACTATTTTAGCTTTTAATGCATCTTTAGGAATCTTCATCAGATTTGCAGGTTTGCTATCTTTCCGGTAAGTTTTCAGATCTTCCGAATTTTGCGAAAATATATGGGTCAGTTCCTTCCCGGTCATAACCACGGCGGATCCCTTTACATCGCCATCTACCATAAGGCCACTTTTATCCGGGCCCAGAGGCTTAAATTTTCCGGTTCCATCACCGATCATCAACAGCCCGATGGAGGCGTCATAACGGCCAATCAACACTTCGGTACTGTAGTTATTACCCGTTAACAACACATCCTGAAAACCATCCAGATTAAAATCCCGGATACCAATTCCAAAAATGGTGGAAAACTGCGCCGGGATCGGCAACCGGCTAATGGCAAAACGACCTTGCCCCAGGTTCTCAAGATAGCATGAAGCTAATTGGTAAGCTTTCAAAGAAAGTGCATTGGCCATTTGTTCTTTTGATAAAACATCTGAAATATCGGCTTTCGCATAGGCGGCGTAACTTGCAAACTTCTTTTTAAAATGTGGCACCTGACGTAACAAATCATCCCTGGCATGGACCGGATATTCAACGTCATCCACAAAGTAGGTAAGGATCGGATCTATGAATCCGTTCTGATCATAATCGGCAGCATATACGTTAATTGGTTGCTCAGGCGAGGCCCTGTATTTACTGTTGAGTCCCAGATTTCCGATGATGTAATCAGTGTCGCCATCATTATCAAAATCGGTTCCCGCAACACTGTTCCACCAGCCGTTGGTTGGTGGAAGGCCGGTTTCAGTGGTTACATTTTCGAGTTTTCCATTGTTATTCCTAAAAAACTGAATAGGCATAAACTCCCCGACTACCAGCAGGTCGGTATCAAAATCATTGTCAAAATCAGTCCAGATAGCATCAGTCACCATGCCTATCTCCCTTAATCCCTTAGCCAGCACATCCGTTTGATCGGTAAATTTACCCTCTTCATTTATCAGTAACTTGCTTGTTCCCGGAAAGGGATAGGCCAGTGGAGATAGCCGGCCACCGACAAACAGATCCAAATCACCGTCCTGATCAAAGTCCGAAGCCCTGACGCAGGAACCGGAGGAATGCAAATCCGGCAAAGCATCCGACGCCAACGTAAAATTTCCCTGACCATCGTTAAAATACAACCGGTCGCGATAATATTCGGAATTCGGTAAAAATTCATTGCTGCCACCCACTACATAAAGGTCATTATCATGATCATTGTCTGCATCAAAAAACAAAACCCCGGTGTCTTCTTCATACTTATCCTCATCAGAGGTCAATGGGGCAATCCTGAAGCTGTTATCGGCGGTTTGTATAAAAAACCTTCCGGCATACTGATAACCGCCTCCTACAAAAAAATCATCCAGGCCATCGCCATTGATATCACCAACAGCGATACCCGGTCCTTGCTGAGAGTGTTTGTGGGGCAATAAAAACTGCCGGCTGAAATCGTTATAGAATTTATCAACATGTTTATAGTCTGAAACCAAAGACTGACTGGCTTCAGTCAACAGGGTCGGTTTTGGCATTATTGTCTTGTCGGGAGATGGAGGTGTGACCTTTTTGTCAATAATCAATACCTGGTCACTTTTTACCTGGTATCTCCATTGTACAGCGCCGTCGGGCCAAAGAATGCGAATGCTATCCACAATTTCTGCGTCTCCGAGACCAAAATGCAGCGGAATATCAACAGATGACTGGTATCCCCGGCTTGGCGCTATTCTTTTTAGCTGCATTTGCCCTGAAGCATACAACGTGGCCGCGGCACCAATAGCCGAGGGGTTTAATGAGTCTCCCCGCAAAGTCAGTTGAAGATAATGATGTTGCAGCCGCTCATTTGCGAGATTCTCATAAATAAAGGCCGGTGCATTGATATTATTGATCACCACATCCAGATCACCGTCAAGATCGAGATCGCCATAGGTGAGGCCATTGGAAAGAGACGGCTCGTCAAACCCCCAGGATGCCGATACATCATTAAAAGTGAGGTCCCGGTTATTTTGAAAAAGAAAATTAGATACTTTGAGCAACGGCATTTCTTTGGCTTTTTGTTTGATAATTGCATCAATACTGTCGGGATTGAGTTTTCCCGACAGGGTCGCAGTATAATTGACAAAATCCAAATCGGTGATATCTCTCAGGTAGCCATTGGTTATCAATAGATCTTTCCATCCGTCATTGTCAAGATCAGCCCAAAGCGGTGCCCAGCTCCAGTCTGTGGCATGTATGCCAGATAACTGGCTGATTTCACAGTACACGGGATGTCCATTTTTTATGGCACCACTGTTGTACTGCAGGGTGTTCCTCATGTATTGGGGCATGTATCCCTGTTCCAAAGTATATTCAAATAGATTGTAATTTAGTGGTCCGGCCATTTTTTTGAAATGATAATTATCCGGAGGCAACATGTCCAGGGTCACTACGTCTATCAGGCCATCGTTGTTAAAATCCGAGAGATCGTTGCCCATACCAAACTGGCTGAGATGTTTAAAATAAAGATGTACGCTTTCAGAAAAAGTACCATCCTGATTATTTATGTAAAGGAAATCATTGGCGATAAAATCATTGCTAACATATACATCTTCCCATCCGTCGTTGTTAAAGTCGCTGATGCCAATGCCCAGGCCAAAACCATCAAACAGTATTCCCGCCGACTTTGTAACATCTGAAAAAGTAAGATCCCCGTTATTTCGATATAAACGGTCATTGGCCGGCCCGGTGCCATCATTGATAATCGTACCAACCTTGTTGGGATTCCTGACCTCGTTGGTATGATTTAATAAATAGAGGTCTAAATCACCGTCTTTATCGTAATCAAAAAACGCTGCCTGGGTGGAATAGCTTTCATCGGCTAAACCATAGCTTTCTGCCTGATCTGAAAATGTGAGATCTCCGTTATTTATCCATAGGTGGTTTTTTCTTTTTCCGGGAGGATTGTTGCCGGATTGGCAAACGTAGAAGTCAAGCCACCCGTCATGATTGATATCGACAGCGGTGACACCGGTTGACCAGCCGCGATTCACAATCCCGCTTTCTTTGGTGATATCTTCAAATTGTAAATTCCCCCTATTTAAGTAAAGCCTGTCCGGAACCATGTTACCGGTAAAATAGATATCCGGCAAACCATCATTATTTATATCCACAATAGCCACACCCCCACCGTTATATACATACATATGATCCACCATATTGAAGGTATCATCTTCTGTGATTGTATTGCTAAAACTAACGCGGGTATGCTCAGGGGATAGCAGACGCAATAATGAAGCCGACTCCTGCGGTGTATTTTCGTGGCTTGTATGACAATTAGCCAACAAAAATGGTATGATGAAAATTAAGCATATGGTGCATTTACGAGTCACGGCTATTAGCATAGGTGGTAAGCGTCATAAAAGGTTCAAAAAACTAAGCAGTAAGCTACATCTTCATAGAAAAATTAAAAACCTGCTGGTAGCAGGTTTTTAATTGTCAGCCATTCAATATAATAAGAATAGGTTTTATCCTCATTTCATTTTATCTATATGGTTCATTTTGCTGCACATTAGGATTTCCCAAAATTTCGTTTTGAGGAATCGGTAATACATAATCTTTGGCTGATAGCTGCCTGTCGACATTGTAGGTGGAAATGAAACTATTAATGAAATCACCCAGGTAATCCGGTGACCCACCGAAAGTGCTTTTTCTTTTCAGTTCCGGGTAGGTTTCCTGTTCAAAAGCAAATTCCTGAACTCTTTCATTCACAATGGCATCTCTCAGGTCTGATTGATTTAAACCAGCCAACGGTGCCAAGCCTGCTCTATCTCTGACGAGGTTAATACCGAAAAGCGGGTCTCCGGTGCCACTTTCATTGGCTGCTTCAGAATGTCCCAGCAATACATCGGCATATCTGAGATAGACCACATTTCTTTCCGTATTGTTAAAATTATCAACGGCTTCCACCCATTTCGCCGTCCAGGCTGTTCCAAATATCAGGTTGCCGGTATCGTCCGGGTCGACATCGGCACGGACCATGCCACCAAACCTGCTAAGATCATAAGCAGCATCGGGGCTCCATGTTACCTTGGGCAATTCACCGGCCGCATTTTCACCAAGACGGGTAGTAGTATATTCACCAATAAATGTGGCAGGAATACGTTTGTCATCGTCATCATAGCTTTTTCTAAATTCCTGGGTTCCATTCAGCCAGTGCCAACCCACACCGCCTTCACTGTTGGGAAGATCGCCGGGAACAAAGTGAGCATGATGATTAGTAAATTCAGCGGAGTTAGCCGATGCAGAGACCTGGGCTTCAAAAATCCGCTCGCCGGAGTTTTCATGAGCCACGTCAAAATTATGACTGAAGTCATCAAAGAGACTAATATTAGCATTCACGATAATATCATCTGCTGTTGTTAATGCCTGTGTCCATTTTTCATCTTGCAGATATGCTTTTACCAGCAATGCCTTGGCTGCCCAGCTGGTAGCTCTTCCTACATCTGCTCCTTCATAAACATCCGGTAATACGCCTGCGGCGGCGGTAAGATCATTTTGTACTAGCTCCAACGCCACTTGTTTGCCGTTTTCATTGGAGGGTAGATCCTGATCACTTATCGTTCTTTGGGTCGTTACCGGAACGTTATCAAAATACCTAACCAGGTTATAGTAATAAAAAGCCCTCAGAAACATGGCCTCCGCCTTCACGCGCTCAATAAGAGCGGTGTTGGGCGTACCGGCGGCCGTCAATTCATCTGCCTTTTCGATAACGGAATTCGCCCGGTTAATATTCTCATAGGAAATCCTCCAATAGGTTGAGATATAAGCATCTCCCGGATCCACATTACCGTTTTGAAAATCAAGGGGACCTTTTTCCCATCCTACCTGATAACCAACGCGGCATTCAAACACATATCTATTATAAAAGTGATTAAACCAATCACGGCCTTCGCCCAGTCCGTCGTAAACGGCATTCACACCCTGCACCAGTTGTTCAGCAGTTGTAAAAAAGTTATCCTGGGTTATGAAATCAGGATTTTCCTCTAAATCCTCACACCCCATTGGCATTATTAAAATACATACCAACACGAGCTTTGAAATATTATTTACTATCGTATTCATAGTTTACGTATTTTATTTTTTATTAAAGGCCCAAATTCACGCCTACTGTAAAGATTCTGGCTCTGGGATAGGCATCGTAGTCGTCAGCTCTGTTCAGGTTAGCCTGCCCCTGGTTATTGACTTCAGGATCAAATCCGGAATAGTCGGTGATTACAAAAGGATTTTGAGCACTGATATAAACTCTGGCATTGCGGATAAATGTTGAGTTGGTAGGTAAAGAATATCCAATTAAAACATTTTGCAGCCTGATAAAAGAACCGTCTTCAATAAAGAAGTCGGAATCCCTGTAAGAATTGGCAAAATCCCTGTTAGCATCAATAATCGCACGTGAGGCACCTGTGTTACCTGGTGTCCAGGAATCGGTGAGGATATTTGATAGCTGGTTGATCTTTTGCACACCATCGCCCAATTCGGAAGCCTGTAGATTTCTTACTTCATTGCCATGAACACCTCTGAAAAAGAAACTGAAATCAAAGTTTTTATACCTTAAAGTTGAATTCAGCCCCCAAGTAAAATCAGGGTTCGGATCTCCCAGGATGACAAAATCATCCGGAGTAATCTCGCCGTTACCGTCTGTATCCTGGTATCTTGGATAGCCAGGTTTGTCACCGGATCGGGAAGGGTTGGTATCAATTTCTTCCTGGCTTTGGAATATACCGGTGTATTTATATCCTCTCCAAACGCCTATCGGGTTACCTGCCTCCACCCAGCTACCGTCTACACCAAGGTGTCCGCTGGTAGAATTTGAAAAGAAAGGTGTGCTGCTACCAAGATCGGTAATTTTATTTCTAAGTACGGAGACATTTCCGGAAACATCCCATTTTAAATCCTGCCTGTCCAGGACCACATAATTCAAACCAAGCTCAAACCCTTTGTTCTCCAATGAACCTGAGTTTTTCAACACCTCCTCAAAGCCGAGACTCGGCGGAATGGAAACTTTTAGCAAGAGGTCCTCTGTCTTATTAAAGAAATAATCCGCATTTAAAGTCAACCGGTTTTCCAGGAGTGAAATATCGAGGCCGACGTTAAACATTTTGGTAGTTTCCCACTTCAGATCAGAATTGCCGAGCCTTTCATCCGCCAGACCCAGTATCAGCTGACCCCCAAAGACATAGTTATATTCATTAAGGTTTGGAAGTGAGTTGAAAACCGGGAGTTCCGAGTTACCGGTAATTCCCCAGCTTGTTCGCAATTTTAAATCACTGATGGTGTTTGATAATCCGGAGCTTTGAAAAAAGTCTTCTTCAATAATCCTCCAGCCCAGGGCAAAAGAAGGAAAGTTTGCCCACTTATTTTCCTCTCCAAATCTTGAAGATCCGTCTCTACGAAAAGTAAAAGTGAAGAGGTAGCGCTCTTTAAAATTGTAGTTAACCCTGCCCAGATAAGATTTAAGGATCCATTCCCGCCGGTTGGAATTTGGTATTTGTACATTGGCACCGCCCTGAAGTGTTGCCTGGTCGGGTGTAGCAGCGGGTATACCCCTGGTAGAAGCAATACTAAACCGATTGACTTCTTTCTGAAATGTATAACCGGCTACCACGTCGATGAAGTGATCCGGATGAAGCTGCTTGTTGAAAGACAGTATATTTTCATTTAATATGTTAGCCGAATTCCTGGAAGCATTGGTGATTTCTCCTTCCCTTTCCCTACCTAACCTGGTATTATTTACAGGAAAGAATGTAATCCTGTTTGCATTCAATAAATCAGCGCCAATACTGGTTTTGAAATTCAATCCTTCCAGGAGTTTAAAAGTAAAACCGGTATTGCCCAGCACCCGGTTCGTAAAATCCTGGTCTGTCACAAAGTTTAACTCCTGCACCGGGTTAATAAAGAAGCGGCCGTCGTAGGAAGCCAGGTTAAATTCTCCATCGGCATTCCTGACTGGGATGGTTGGATCAAGCCCCAAAGCTGTGATAATAATTCCTCCCGGCCCACCTCTATCGGTAGGTGCATTATTAGAGGTGGTTCGGTTAAAAGACCAGCTGGAGCTGATCGTTAGCCGATCATTGAGCACCTGGTTATCCAGGTTGAGCCTAATGCCAAATCTCCTGAAATCCGTTTCTTTGATGATCCCCTCATTTTGGTGAAAATTACCGATAAGCGCGTAACGCGTCTTTTCACTGCCGCCGGAAAAGCTCAGTTGATGATTGTGAATCATCCCGGTCTGCAAAATTTCATCCAGCCAGTCAGTACCTTCTCCAATGGCATCGATCTCTGCTGGAGTATAAATCGGCGCACCGCCCTGACTTTCCTCCAACGTGTTTAGATAAGTAGCAAATTCTCGTCCGTTCAGGCGATCAATTTTATTGGCAATACTTTGGAAAGAGACCGAACCATCATAATCGATCCTACTTTCACCCGATTTTCCTCTTTTGGTAGTGATGAGCACCACGCCGTTAGATCCCCTGGACCCGTAAATAGCGGTGCCAGAGGCATCTTTTAGAATTTCAATGGACTCTATATCGTTAGGGTTGATTGAAGCCAGGACATTACCGGGTCTGCGACTGCCATTGATACCGCTATCGGCGTCGTCAGTTCCGTATACACCGTTGTTGGGATAAATGGGGAATCCATCGATAACATAAAGGGGTTCACTGCCGCTGTTAATCGAGTTAGATCCCCTAATTCTGACGGAAACACCTCCGCCGGGCGCAGAAGAGGCCTGCGTAACCTGTACCCCAGGAGCCCGTGATTGAATAGCCTGGTCGACGGAAGTCACCGGGAATTCCTTTACAGATTCTCCTTTAATAGAGGCTACAGAACCCGTGAGATCGCTCTTTTTGACCGTTCCATATCCCACAACAACCACCTCCTCCAGGGCCTTGGTATCAATCTTCAGGCTAACATCAATAACTGTTCTTTGCCCGACAATTTCTTCTATCGGCTCATAACCGATAAAAGAAAAAACCAGTATTGAATTCTCACCGGGCACGTTAATTTGATATTCACCATTGACATCGGCCACCGTACCCAGGGAGGAGCCCTTAACAAGTACATTCACGCCGGGTAACGGTTCATTATTCTCACCGGTAATTTTGCCCCGTACCAGGATTTCGTTAATTAATACTTCGATGGACGGGTTTTCATCGGTTTCCCTTTTGGGGATTTTCTTAACACTTATATTCCGGTTTACCTGCTTAAACTTCAGGTTTTCCTGTCTGGAAATATCAGTCAGGATCATAGCCACAGTCGCGTTTCTTTCTTTCAGGATGACCTCCTTACCGAGTTTTCTGCCCAGCTCATTTTCATCATAAGAGAAAATAAGCCCCGTTTCTTTCTCAATTTCCCTGAAAATGGATTTGAGCGGCATGGCTTTTTGTGTAAGCTCTGCACGAAGTGTCTTCACGCTCTTCACCTTCTGGGCATTAAGGTCTGCTGCAATAAGGATATTCAGAAAGAAAATCTGTATTAGAACACCATATGCAACATATTTGGAAAACATAATGATTTCTTGTAATAGTTTTAATTTCATATCTTTGAAATGATTTAGTTCAACATATTTTCACTTGGCTCAAGGTGTCTGCAAACACTTTGAAATTACCAAGGGGAAATCGAAGCCAGTAATTCTATTGCTGGCTTTCTTTTTGTCAGGAAGTGTCAAATATCATAGGTTACTGGGTTACAATTTTTAAAAGACTATCGTCACTGTATTATTTTCTATTTTGAATTTAAATTCTTTGACGAAGCTGATGCTTTTCAAGACATTTTCCAGGTTTTCGTTGTGAAATTGACTGCTGTATTTCCATTCATCAATTTTGTGCCGGTTGACTACTACAAACTCCACATTATACCATCTTTCGAGTTTGTGAATGACCTCTTCAAAGGAAGCATCTTTGAAAAAAATAAATCCTTCCTTCCATCCTATCACCTCCCGTAAATCAAAAAACCCGCGGTCAATGGAGTTATCTATTTTAGAAAAACGGATAGATTGTAAGGGGTCAAGAAAAAATTCTGCTTCTGCTTCTTCGGTAGCAATTCCTTTAGTGTGTTCCACCTTAACCCTGCCCTCGGTCAACGCTACTTCTATGTGTCTGTCTTCCTCAAAAGCTTTGACGTTAAAGGCCGTACCTAATGCGGTTACCTCCACATCATGTGTCAACACGATAAATGGCCGGTCGGGATCTTTTTCTACATCAAAAAATGCTTCTCCACTTAATTTTACTATCCTAACGGTGTCTGAAAACTTTCTTGGGATCTCTATCTTACTGTCAGCATTCAGCCAGACCACTGAGTTATCAGGCAAAACAATCGTCGACTTCCTTCCCTTTGGATTTTCCTTAATAATGGGCTTTGCCTCAACAATCTGGGGCACCTCAGCCGGTTCTTTTTTGTGGAGCAGCAAATAGCCTAGCACCATAGCCAATACAGCTGAAGCGGCAAATTTAAATACATTCAGACGAACCGAGGAAGGACGTTTTTCACTATATCCCAAAAGGGACTTACTTTTGTTTTCCTTTAATATATTGTCAAGTACTTTATCGCTGGCATCAACGTCCCGGGGGATCTTTTCAAACTCTATGCTCTCGATGATCTCTTTGGCGAGGAATAAAACTTCCCTTTTATCGGGATTGCTCTTTAGCCATGCCGACCAATATTGCTGGGCCTGGGGGGTGGGCTTAATCACCCATTTTTTGAATTCCTCGTCAGCCAAAAAATCCTCTACATTGATATACTTTTCTCTCATAGAGATTGGTTAATTCCTCACAGTGTTCATGAGTATAAGGAGAGAAAACTCAAAACTCCATCACTAATTGCCAAAAAAATTTTAAAAACTTATATCAAAGCGCTTTTTAGCGAATCTATGGCCCTGTAGATGAGGTTTCTGGCCGAGTTAATATTTTTGAAATCCATGAATTCCTTTATTTCGGCATAGGTCATGTTTTCATAATAGAAGTAATAAATAGCCTCCCGCTGGTGTGCTGTCAGGTTTTTGAGCGCCTGATCCAGTTTTTTTCTTCGCTCACTTTCGATCTGGCGGTTAATGATAAATTGCTCTACCGAAAGGCTGATTTTGAAGGTAAGATCTTCCGCTGCTCTGGCAACCCGCATCGTTTTCTTTTGCTTTTCCAGGTAGTAAATCAGCCGCCTCCTGAGGGATTTGTAAAGGTAGAATTTGATGCTATTGGTAGCAGAGAGCCGCTGGTGATTTCGATTTAAATCAATGAAAAGGTCCTGGATGGCATCTTCTACCAGTTGTATTCCGCCAGCAAAATGATATCCGTATTGACGCAGGCTTTGAAAATAACTTTTGTAAATAAAAATAAATGCCGATTTGTCGCCCGCTCTAAACTTATCCCAAATGACTGCGTCCTCTAAATTTTCAAAATACCCACTTTCAACGTGTTGCTTTGGCGAGGCAACCTCGGTACTGATAGGGGTAGTATTATCATTGAGAACAAATTTTCCCATCGCTAATTTCTTAAAAACAGGCGCTTTTTAGGTGCTGTAAATTTTAAATTAGTAAAGTATGGTACTTCAAATTAGTTATTTATTAATTCTTTACAAAATAAAAGCTCATCAGATCGAGGGGTCGGACGGGAATCAACGCTGGTTATACACCGATTTACGGCATAAAGGAAAATTGCCTGCCTGAAAAGTGATAAGAATCAAACCAACCCGGTCCGTGAAAAATTATAGGGTAACTGTTACGGCAAATGGACGTCCTTTGACGTTATATTTCAAACCAATTTAACAGGTCAAGGTTTATCAGAAGGTTTTTAGTCTACTTCGGGTACTCCCACGCTCCCCGATATTGCCGGGTTAGTAATTTATTGGCTTCGGGATCATCAGGTATTATTTCACGTTCGCCGTCCCATACGATGCTCCTTCCCAATTTGTATGAAATCATGCCTAACAAACTTATATTGCTGGCCAGATGACCGGTCTCAATATCACAAACAGGTAGGTTATCCTTGGCTATCGCCTGGATAAAGTCGGCCCAGCATTCTTTTATATTCTGGTGGTCCGGATCATGTAGTACGGGTTTTACCGTCATGGTACTTTTACTTTTTCCTTTAGGGTAGAAAGTCCAGCCATCAAGCCAGCCCAGGTGCAGCGTACCTTCGGTACCATAAAAATAGCACCCGACGTTATGTGCTTCATTCAGGTTGCCGGTGCACAGTTTATGTTCCCATTCGAGCGTAAAGGATTCAAACTGAAAGATGGCTAATTGTGTGTCGGGCGCATCCGAACCATCCTGTTTGATATATCTGTTGCCATAGGAATAAATGTGTTTTGGAGATTTTTCCTCTGACCACCACAATACCTGATCAAACCAATGGATCCCCCAGTCGGCCATGGTACCATTGGCAAAATCCAAATATTGACGGAATCCTTTCGGGTGGATCCGGGGATTATAATTTCGTTCGGGTGCCGGTCCGAGCCACATGTTCCAATCCAAACCTTCGGGAGGATCAGAATCGGGTGTGGAAATGCCAGGGCCCTGTTGATAGTTGACAAAAGCTTTTACCTGGACAATTTTGCCTGCCTTTCCTGAACGCAGGAATTCCATGGCGGAGATATTGTGCGATGACAATCTCCTGTGGGTGCCAACCTGCACCTTTCTGCCGTAAGTCCTTGCCGCCTTCAAAACGGCTTGCCCTTCCCCGATCGTGTGGCCAATGGGTTTTTCGATATATACATGGGCGCCGTTTTTGATAGCCATGATCGCCGGAAGTGCGTGCCAGTGATCCGGCGTGGCTACAATGGCAATATCGGGTTTTTCACGGGTAATCAATTCACGGTAATCCCCATATATTTTTGGCTTGTTTCCGTTTAATCGCGCTACCTCCTCTTTCGCTGCCTCCATTGATTTTTGGTCCACATCACAAAGTCCCACAACCCGGCACTGTCCGTGTGCTATGGCTTCTCTGAGAATGTTCATTCCCCACCACCCACAGCCAATTAATGCAACTTTATAAGTTTGATTTTGAAAGGTGGCACTGTAAAGCGGCAAGGCCGAAATGGCGAGCCCGGTATTTTTGATGAAGGTTCTGCGTCTCATAGTGATAGGTTATGGCGAAGACATGAGTCAGCCGGAAATTAGCAATCAGGTTTTTACAACTTATTATAGTAACAATATAATAAATTGTTTATTCATCCTTCAAACATTCGGAGGGGTTTATTTTTGCAGCTTTCACCGTTTGTATTCCTACAGTTAACCAGGCGATAAATAATGCGATAAGACCTGCGCCCACAAAGATCCACCACTTCAAATCGATTCTATATGCAAATTCACCCAGCCAATTATTAGTTAGCCAATAGCTTAGCGGCAACGCAATGGCAATCGCTATTAATACCATTTTAGTAAAATCACTAGACAAAAGATAAATGATACCAAAAACGCTGGAGCCCAGTATTTTTCGGATACCGATTTCTTTGAGCCTTCTTTCGGCAGTAAAGGCAGCCAAACCGAACAGGCCGAGACAAGATATCACGATAGCAAAACCTGCGAAGTATTGCGATAAAGTTGCTACCCGTTTTTCCGACTCATACATTGCCTGATAATCTTCATCCATGAATCGGTAGTTCAATACAAAGCCAGGGTTAAAGGTTTGATAAAATTGTTGGAGGTTATCGATTACTTCCTGTTCTTTTCCGGTTTCAACCCTGACCATGATCTTGCTGGTTGCCTGGGAAGCCAGGTAAAAGAAAAGCGGCTTTATCTCTTCCCGCAAAGATGCGACGTGAAAATCTTTAGTGACACCGATAATTACCTTTTCAACTCCATCCAACGTCACAGTTTTGCCTATTGGATCCGTAAGGCCCATAAAGTTAATGGCAGATTTATTGAAAATGATCTTAGCCGTATCCGCAACAAAGTCTTTGGAAAACGCCCGGCCGGCCTGCATTTCAATGCCTAGTGTTTCGATCAGGCCGTAGTTGACGCCGACTTGCTCAAATGCCGTTCTATCGTTTGGATCTTTCCCAGACCATACTACCGACCCAGTGGAGGTATGATAACCGGTCATATCGTGTCGGCTACTGGAGGCATTGATGATGCCTGGCATATTCTTCAATTGCGCAATAAAGGTTTCCAGTTTTCCTTCTTCCCGTAAGAGGCCTTCTTTCTTAAAAAGTATGATATTGTCTTTTTCGTACCCCAGGTTTTGCGTTTGCACAAACCTAATCTGCTGATATATCACCCAAACCGATACGATCAGGATAATTGACAGCACAAATTGAAACACGACCAACCCCTTCCGGGCCCATACCTGGCCAACCATGCTAGTCAGTTTACCTTTCAGTACTGTAGCCGGATTGAACCCTGAAAGGTACAAGGCAGGGTAGCTACCGGCAATCAGCGCTGTAAATAATACAATACCAAGCAGCGATAATATCAGGTTAGCATTCAAATGCAAGCCTAGCTGTTTTCCAGTAATGACATTAAACTGCGGCAGAAATAATGTCACTAACAACAGCGCAACTAAAAGCGATAGAAATGTCATAAGCAGGGATTCACTTAAGTATTGATAGATTAATGTGGTACGACTGGCGCCTATCGCTTTTTTGATGCCTACTTCCTTAATTCTTCGGGATGCCCTGGCCGTAGACAGATTCATAAAGTTAATACAGGCGATAAGTAAAATAAATATCGCAATGATGGAAAATAACCTGACGTATTCTATGCGGCCTCCAGCTTGTATCCCATTTTCATAATGGTTGTAGAGGTATCTATCTGAGTAAAGAGAGACAAATTGAGTACGATGAAATTCTTCACCGTTAGTTTTAGTTTTTATGAAATCAGCGATCTGATGGTTAAATTGACTTATGTCGGTACCCTCTCTGAGAAGCAAATACGCCCGGGGCATAATATTATTCCATTTTGTCACCCATCCATTGTCGTCTTGGAACGCTTTGTAAGTCAGTACAAAGTCGGGTCGAATGGTAGAAGCTGGAGGGATATCCTTGAATACCCCTGAAACCCGGTAGGGCTTTTCATGCCTCCATTCCACTGTTTCACCGACTACATCTTCGGTTGTGCCAAACAACTTAGTTGCTAAACTTTCTGATATAACAATAGATTTTTTGTCGGATAAAACCTGGTTTTCATTCCCCTGTGTAAGTTCGTAGGAGAATAGTTTAAAGTAATCGTCACTCGCGTACAATCCCATCGCCTTAATGTCAGTTTTACTTACAGAGAGGGTGTGACCGCTAAGGTATGTGGTAGTCACCGCAAGCTCCACTTCTGGCATCTCTTCCGCCAGGGCTTCAGCCATAGGCCCCGATGTGATTTGTATAGTCCAGATGGACCCTCCGGATTGTTGCATGTGCTCAAATACCTGATACAATCGATCATTGTGCTCATGAAACTTATCTATGCTCAACTCATCATTCACCCACAGATAAATCATCAAAGCGCAGGCTAAGCCAGATGATAAACCGATCAAGTTGATAAAAAAAGACGTTTTGAACCGCCTGAAATTTCGAAAAGTCAGGAGTAAGTTATGATAAAACATAATCGTTGGTTTTGTAGAGTTATTTCGTGTTTTCTTTAGTGCAAAAGGACGAATGAAGCTTATCACATTGATTAAATAGTGCCATTTGGCATTCCGTAAACCATGTTTTACCACCTGTCGCTGAAACTGTTCATACAAGTCACCCTGAATTTCATCCAGCAGATCAGCGCGGCAAAACCATTGCAAAAGGCGATCCGCCAATTTAGGTGGGGAAGGGGGGCTATTCACGGTTTGATTTTTATTTTTGTCCATTTATTTATTCATCCTTCAAACATTCGGAGGGGTTTATTTTTGCGGCTTTCACCGTTTGTATTCCTACCGTCAACCAGGTAATCAATAATGCCAAAAAACCAGCTCCGACAAAAAACCACCATTCAAGGGCTATGCGATAAGCAAAATTATCCAACCAGTTTTTAGTCAAGAGGTAACTTAGAGGTAAGGCGATGACAATAGCTGTTAAAACCATTCTTGTAAAGTCTCTTGATAAAAGATAAATAATACCCAAAAACCCGGCTCCCAATATTTTTCGGATACCAATTTCCTTCAATCTTCTTTCGGCTGTAAAAGCAGAAAGTCCAAACAGGCCAAGGCATGATATAAGCATAGCAAAACCTGCAAAATACCGTGATAAAGTAGCTACCCGCTTTTCAGCTTCGTACTGCGCCTGGTATTCCTCATCCAGAAACCGGTACTCAAACGGATACCCGGGGTTATAGGCTTTGTAAAATTCCTGAATCCGTTCCAGGGTTTCTTTCTCCGAACCAGCTTCAATTTTAATCATAGTTTTCTCCGCGTCTTCAGGGGTTATTAACCTCAAAAACAAAGGTTTCACATTTTCATGAAGCGATTTGAAATGAAAATCTTTAACGACACCTACGATCTCCATTTTCTTACCCCAGAGATTAAATACTTTTCCAACCGGATCCTGGAGTCCCATAATCTTAATCCCGGCCTCATTAAATATTATCTTGGCACTGTCGGTATTAAACTCGGGAGAGAATGCTCTTCCCTCCTTCATTTCAATGTCAAGCATTTCAATCATATCATAATAAATCCCTAAATGTTCAAATCGCACGATCTCCTCGTGATTTCTGCCTTCCCAATCAAACCAACCCGTTGTAAAAGCGGGCATCCCAACAACACTACCCCACATTCCTGAAGCATGCAGCACACCCGGAATATCGGTGACCTCTGACAGAAAGGTTTCCAAATTTTCCGCTGCTCTCCCCTCATTTTTAAAATAGATGATGTTGTCTTTGTTGTAACCCAAATGTTTTGTTTGTATAAATGTCACTTGTTGGAATATAACCAACACTGATACAGTCAATATCACGGACAATGTTAACTGGAATACCACCAATCCTTTTCGCGCCCAGAACTCACCTACCGCTCCACCAACTTTTCCCTTCAATACCAATGCCGGACGAAATGCGGAAAGGTATAAGGCGGGATAGCTTCCGGCCAAAAGACCAGTCGCTAAAGTAATGCCCAAAACAGATAATAACATGCTGGGGGTAAAATCAAGCGTTAGATGTTTCCCGGTTATTTCATTGAACTGGGGAAGGAAAAGTATAATTGCCAAAAAGGCCATCATCAGGGATAAAAAAGATATCATCACAGACTCTCCGAGGTACTGAAATATCAACGACTTCCGCCCTGCGCCCACGGCTTTTTTGATGCCCACTTCTTTTATCCTTCTGGCTGATTTGGCGGTAGATAGATTCATAAAATTGATACATGCCATGATCAATATAAAGAGAGCGATAATGGAAAACAGCCTGACATATTCTATTCTTCCCCCTGCAACTTTACCATTTGCATATCTACCATAAAGATATTTTTCCGAATAACGCTGAACAAACAAAGTATAGTTGGGATTTTTTATTTTCTCCCTGGCAAAACGGGCAATTTTTTCATTGAATTGATCCACATCGGTACCTTCCCGAAGGACCAGGTACGTAATTGCGTTATGATTCCCCCAATGGATGCTCTCACCCCGTAAATCTTTGTAAAAATCGTAGGACAAGACAAAGTCAAACTGATCGGAGGAGTTAACCGGCAAGTCTTTAAAGATGCCTGTTAATTTCACGGATGTTGGTTTTCTGCCCAAATATGGAGACTGCCATTCCACTATTTTGCCTAAAATGTTTTCTGTTGTACCGAACAGGTTTACGGCCATCTGTTCAGACATCACTATGGCGTTTTTATCAGTTAATACCAGGTCTTTATCCCCCTGAACAAGGTCATAGGAGAATGTGTTGAAATAATTCCTGCTGACAAAATGCCCGGCTGCATTAAAACGATTGTCGTTGACCGACAACGTAAAATCATTTTCAATTCGGGAGGAACTCGTCGCGTAGTCAACCTCCGGCATTGCTGTATTCATTGCCTCCTCCAGCAGTCCGGGGCTATCACCAAGGGTAACTACTTCATTCCCATTAACGTGATTAGTCATAATTTGAAACAGTTGGCTATCTTTCTTATGGAATTTATCAAAATGCAATTCATCGTTCACCCACAAGTAAATCAGGAATGCGGTAGCTAAACCGGTTGATAGCCCTATCAGATTGATAAAAAAAGAGCTCTTAAAACGTTTAAAATTTCGGTAGGTCAAAAGCAGGTTGTGTCGGAACATAATCGTTGGTTTTGTAGAGTTATTTCGTGTTTTCTTTAGTGCAAAAGGACGAATGAAGCTTATCACATTGATTAAATAGTGCCATTTAGCATTCCGTAAACCATGTTTTACCACCTGTCGCTGAAACTGTTCATACAAGTCACCCTGAATTTCATCCAGCAGATCAGCGCGGCAAAACCATTGCAAAAGACGAACTGCGATTTTGGGCGGAGAAGGTTGTTTATTTACCATTGTAAATACTTTGAAATCTATCGTAATACATTATCATATTTTAAGCCATATGATCCCACGCTATTTTTGGCACCAGATCCCACATGCCGTTACGTAAGGCCCTACTTTCTTCCAAGGCTCGTTTGCCATAAGCTGTGACCTGAAATAATCGCTTGGGACGCCCCCCTCTCTCTTTGGTAGCTCCCCCAAGCCTGGAAGTTAAAAAACCCTTATCTTCCAAGCGATGCAAAGCAGCGTGGACTGTACTTAATGTTACCTTTCGGCCGGTTTGCTTTTTGATCTCATCTTTAATCAAAAGTCCGTAAGCATTATTATATAATATACCTACCGCCAGCAAGACTATTTCCTGAAATTCACCCAGGTTTGTTCCTTTCATTTTTATTTGTTTCGTAAATGACGAAAAAATAGCAACAAAATTAATGCCACCTGCAAAAATGCACTCAGACACCGATTGAAACCTTTTTTACGATGACAGATTGTGCGTATATGAACTATGTAAGATCGAAAATGTACAGTTTTTCGGGATGGTGATGAGTGTGAACATTTTATTAGCCCTCAAAAGCGGCGGACAAAGCTGTCTTTGCTTTATCCGCCCTGGGGACTCCTGAAGAAGTCTTAGGCAGTAACATGTATCAAAAAAAAATACTTTCCCCTCTATCTTGAATAAAGCTATTAAAGATTCTTGATTTTTAAAACTTTAAATATCTGCAGGTCATCATTGTTTATTCCCAATAATATCATTTTATCTTTGCCTGCGTGCATCACTTCCATGTTTTTTACATCATATGGCGCATAAAAACCACTATTAGCAGGCGAAACGGCTTCAAAATTATTCTTCCCGTCTCCGCGCATTAAAAGACCGACACTTGCATCATTTCTGGGTGTTTCAACTTCCGATCCATAAAAATTACCCGCCAGCAATGCGTCCAGGTTTCCGTCACTATCGAAGTCGTCGATCACCACATCGTTGATGGTCGACAACTGGGCCTCGTTGGGAAGCTTTGAAAGCTTAAATTTTCCACCCAGATTTTCAATAAAAACACTGGCAAAAGTTTTTACGGAATAGTGTAATGCCTTATCGAGATTTTCAGCGCCATAAATGCTGTTAAGGTCAGAAGACGCAAATAAATCGTAGGTTTTGAATTTTTTACGCAATTGCGGGATCTGCTGGGAAGAACAGGATTTACCACGCACCGGATAAAGGTTGCCAAAATTATAATAGCTTAACACAATATCTTTTGACCCGTTATGATCAAAGTCATCGTAATGCACCTGAAAAGGCTCGTCTTTGCTGGCTTTGTATTTGGAGTTGGTCCCCAAATTCCCGACAATATAGTCATCATCGCCATCCCCATCGAAATCTCCCCTGGCTATATCAAACCACCAGCCAGTCATTTCTTCGAATCCCAGGTCCCTGGTTACGTTTTGAAAGCTGCCGTTCACATTTTTAAAAAAGCTAATAGGCATCCATTCCCCAACCACAATGAGATCCAGTAACCCATCAACATCAAAATCTGTCCAGATAGCATCGGTGACCATGCCGATCCCGGCCAATTCCGCAGCGATCTCTGCGGTAACATCATGGAACTTGCCGTTGTTATTATTAAGTAGATGGCTTGAAGCTGGTAGCGGATAGGAATGTGGTGTTAATCTGCCTCCTAAAAATAAGTCAATATCTCCGTCATTGTCGTAATCACCGGGAATTACTTTTGATCCGCTCTCGACTATGGCTGGCAAAATACCCTCTGATTTTTCGAATGTTTTACCGGTATTGATATATAGCCGATCCTGATAACGCCCATCCCCTGGTACGAATTCATTACCGCCGCTAACCACGTATAAATCCTGATCACCATCTCCGTCCATATCAAAAAACAGGGCATCCACATCTTCGCAGGCTTTGTCATGCTCCCATGGGACATCCGCCATTTTAATAAATTTCCGATCCGGATATTGTAAATACAGCGCTCCGGCAAAGCCGGAGGCACCTCCCACAAAAACATCATCCAGACCGTTGTCATCAACATCGGCGACGGCCAGGCCAGGGCCAAACTGAGACATCTTATGAGGCAGCAATATTTGTTTTGCAAAGTCGTCAAACTCATTTTCACGATGTCTGAATTTGATCCCTGCCTTATGGGTATAATTTTGAAATAATCGTTGTTTCTTTTGGGCCAGCGCCGATCCGGCGTGTGAACGGCCCTTTTTGGTGATACTTATTAATTGGTTTGCCTTGATATTGTTTTTAATGGTTACCGTCTGATCGGGCCAGGTGATTGTTATTTTATCTACCTTATTATCCTTTCCGAGGCCAAAATGTGCTATTTGTTCCGAGTTAGAGAACATGCCTCTGGCATTGGCTATCTCAAAAAACTGCTGGTTTGTTTTATGCTCAATTTTTAATTTTGTGCCTATAACGCTGTGATTATCATCCACCAGTTCAATCCGCAGGAAGTTATTAGCCGTCAACTTCTCCGCATTGTTTCTATAAATGAAAGCGGGATCGTTGGTGTTATTGACGACGAGATCAAGGTCTCCATCGTTGTCGAGATCAGCAAAAGCCGAACCATTTGAAAATGTTTGTTGATCTAAACCCCAGTCTTCACTCTTTTTTGTGAACGTCAGATCGCCCTCATTTTTAAAGGCATAGTTGGACAGCTTTTGCGAAGGCAAAAGTGCCAGAACACTATCCAGGTTCACCACATCCCAAATATTTAACCCCCTCACACCGGGATTTTTTCTGCGAAAATCATTGGCCACTGCCTTCACGTACGCCGGTATTCTAAGGAAGGCATCGGTATTTCTGATTTCTCTCATGATACCATTGGTGACAAAAATATCTTTGTGGCCGTCGTTGTCCAGATCGGCAATAAGGTTTGACCAGCTCCAATCGGTAGACGAAACACCACTGATCTGAGCAATATCGCTGAAGTGATTGTCCCCCTGGTTAAGTTGCAGGGTGTTAAACATATACTGAAAATGGCCACCTTCGTTGACCACCTGCCAAAATGCCTGCGGATTCATGCCGCTCATATTGGCCTTGGACCGGTAATTGTCTTCCGCCGCCATATCAAGCACGAAAATATCCAATAACCCATCGTTATTGATATCAGCTGCATCGACACCCATGCTAAAATTTGAGATGTGCCCGGCGGCCTGATCAATAACGTTTGTAAAGGTACCGTCGCCATTGTTCAGGTACAGAAAGTCAGGTGCTCTGAAATCATTCGCCACATAAAGGTCTGGCCAGCCGTCACCATTAAAGTCGCCCGAGGATGCGCTATTGGGAAAGCCAGCCTTTAAAACGCCTGCTTTCTCACTCACATCTACAAAACCTTCACCCGTGTTCTGATATAATCTTGGACTATACTTTTCGATCATGAGATTATCCCACGATTTACCGGAATATTTCCCCGGTTCTGGTGGCGAGTTGAGCAGAAAAAGATCAAGATCCCGGTCCCCGTCATAATCAAAAAAAACAGCTTGCCTCGACCTTTCAGCATTGGCGACACCGTATTTTTCAGCGCTTTCGGTAAACGTCAGATCCCCATTATTAATATATAATTTATTTTTCCGCAGCTCGGGCGCATTGTCGTACATTTCATTGCAGACGTATATATCCTGCCATCCGTCACCATTTACATCGGCAACGGCAACACCGGAGGACCAGGCACCATTGTCTTTAATACCGGCTGAGGTGGTAATATCTTTAAATTGCAATGCTCCCTGGTTGATGTATAGCCGGTCGCCCACAAGGTTGCCCGTAAAATAAATATCGGCTAAGCCATCACGGTTAAAGTCTCCGATTCCTACGCCGCCACCACTGTAGTAATTTTCATAGAGAAAAATATTGTGCTCTCTTTCATCTGACACAGTATTTTCAAAAGTAATATTGGTTTGGCCGCTATTGAGAAGGGTAAAAAGTTTCTGATTATCCTGCGCTAATGTCTGGGAAGAAAAAAAAATGGCCGGGATAAAAAATATGAATGCATAAAAAATTGATAAATTAAGTTTAGCAATATCCGACCATGTTGTTAGAGGGGGCCACAAAATGTGGCCCCTGTTATTACAATTTATCTTTGATAAGCTTTTAAACATTCGATGGTTAAATTACTAATCCACATCCCACCATACTCTTGCCGCTGTATTGAAATCATTGGCATTTCCATAATTTGGCAGCACTGCTCTTACATTATCTGCATTGCTGACAAATTCGGCCTGTGGATAAGGAAGTTTCCTGGGTATCCTGCCAGGTGAATCACTGTTAACAGCCTGATCGAGCGTATTAGGATTAGGTGTTAAATCGGGAAATCCTGTCCTTTTCCAGTTATTCCATGCTTCATCTGCATCAAACAGGAAGGCAGACACCCAAAATTCAGTGGCTATTTTATCTATTTGCGCCTCGTCGGTATCGTCTGAGGGATCACCCGGATCATCCAATGGATTAGCCATCAGGTAATCTGTAATCTCTTGTTCGGTCACCGTAGGGCTTGTTGGTAGCCGGCTAAGCGACTCCATATGCGCTCTTATCCCCGCTTCATAGTGTGCAGCCGGATCATCGCCAATAAGCCCTCTTACCGCTGCTTCAGCCAACAAAAACTCTACCTGAGCATAGTTGAAATGGAAAAAAGGCGTTTCCTGGTTTCGATAGGTACTGAATGTCACCCTGGCGGTTTCATCCGGATCATCGGCATCGAAGCTCCATCCTACGTACTCGGTAGTATCTGTAGAAGTAACCTGGCCTCTGGCTTCATTGTGAACCGCCGCGTAGATATTAAGTCTCGGATCTCCTTTAACTTTCATATGATTAACCAGGGTTTTATGCACAAAAAAGTGCTGATCGCCCAGGGTAAATTCAAAAGCATTCGGTTCATTGTCCGTGTGCCGGAGTATTGGCATATCATCATTATTGGCCATAACACCGACACCTGACAACGCCTCATTAATAAGACTTTGCGCCTGCGTAGCGTCGACTTTCAATATTCTCATGCCAATACGTAGCAGCAGGGAGTTGGCCAGTTTCTGCCATTTTTCAATATCTCCGGAATAAAACTGATCACCTCGCACACCATCTTTGTCCGGGTCAAAGGCGGCTTTGGCCTCTCTGAGCTCCTTGATGAGATCCGTGTAAATGGCCTCCTGGCTATCATAAGTAGGCGTAAAATCCCTGGTTTCAAGCGACCTGCCCGACTCAAAGTAAGGGATATCTCCATAAACATCTGTCACCTTCTGAAACAGGAAGGCCTTCCAGATTCTGGCAGCGGCAACCGTATTAACGGCTACGGTATCCTCTTTAAATTCCTCAATAAGAAATACTATATTCTTAATGGGGCTTGTATACATACCATTAAAGTAACGGGAAACAATACCGTCACTGATATTGTAGTTGGTGCCCGACCAAAATCCTGAAAACCCATATTGCATAAAGGCATGGAAATAATTGGTTCTGGGTTCCATATCAACTCTTGAGCTGCTTATCAACGCTTTGGAAAAAAGCTGACCTGGCGTAACACTGGTAACAGCATCGGGATCCAGGTTCAATTCATCAAAACCATCATCACATGAAGAGACTACACCCAAGGCTATTAATACTACAAAGAACAATTTTATATTTATAAATTTTTTCATTGCAAAATCATTTAAATTAAAAACACCTTTCATCAAAGTCTGATATTCAAGTTAAATCCTAGCGTCAGACTGGCTGGGAGCGAGAATTGCTCAAAGCCAAACCCATTGCCCACTGTTGTACTTGAATCCGGATCAACCAACGGTACCTTCTTGGTAATAAAGAATAAATTCCTTGCAACAAACGAAAGCGTGGCTGACTGAAAAGGGGTACTTTCCAGCATACTTTTGGAAAATGTGTAACCCAGACTTAACTGACGGAATTTTACAAATGAGTTGTCAAATACAAATAACTCATCAATCAACAACCCGGGGTTACCATTGATGTAGGTATTTTCAGGGCTAAAAGGAACATTGTTAGTTACAAAATTAGGGTTCTCCAATGTACCGGTATTTATCACGCCGTCGGGAATATACTCATCGGTTTGTCGTCCTCTTTCAGTGGCCTTGGTGATACCCAGTAGTGATGCCATACGGTAACTACTAGAGAATACTTTACCTCCCCATTGTGCATCGATGACGGTATTAAGCGTAAATCCTTTATAAGTGAAAGTATTGGTTATACCTCCTATCCAGTCCGGGTTGGGACTTCCGAGGAATACCTCATTTTCTATAATAGCATTTCCATTTTCATCGGTCTGGATCTCTCCGTTCGGTCCGAATATGTAGCTACCCTCATCAGGCACGACCCTGTCGACCGTCTCGCCGGCTATATCGTCCTGGATAACTCTGTAAACAATGTTTCCATTTTGATCTCTTCTCAAAGGCGTGCCAAAAATAGAAGCAAAGGGATAACCTACTTTAGATCTAATAAGGTTACCGTGTGATACACCGGACTCTTCCAGCTCAGGATTCAGGTCTGTCACTTCATTTCTGTTCTTGGCCCAATTTACTGCCACGTTCCAGCTAAATCCTCCCGGCCTTTTCGCCTCAACCGGTGTTCCGGTGAGTAAAACTTCAATTCCTTTGTTCACCATAGATCCCGCGTTCAAAAACGCTCCGGTGAATCCGGTGGATCTCGAAATACTTTGCGACAAAAGAAAATCTCTTGTTTCTTGTCTGTAGACGGCTACATCCAATCCTATACGATTTTCCAGAAATCTCAAATCCAAACCAGCTTCTATACCGTCGGTCTCCTCAGGTCTGATAGTGGTTGGCGGTAAGCTGCCTCCGTTGATCTGGGCACCTGAAAGGCCATTTGTTTCCGGAGTAAGTGTAAACGTAAGTTCAGTTCGATGAGGATCTGCATCACTACCTACCTCTGCCCATGAAGCACGTATTTTTCCGAATGATAAGATATTGGAGCCAATATCAAAAGCATCGGTAAACGCAAAGCTTACACTAACCGAAGGATAGAACAGGCTGTTATCCGATGACCCCGGCCTGATAGAGGTCAGAGAAGATGACCAGTCATTTCTGGCAGTTGCTTCAAGAAATAAATAGTTTTTATAACCGAGCTGCAAAGCGCCAAAAAATGAATTTACTTCCCTGATGGTACGATTGAAGCCCGGAAGATTTCTTACTTTTAGATTACTAAGGCTAAGTAAACTGGGATCGACGAAGTCTCTTCCTGAAATAGAGGTACGATTAAATTTAGCACTTCTGTGATTTCCTCCAAAAGTACCTGACAGGTTAAACGACTCCGAAAGATCTTTATCAAGCAACAGCAGGAAGTCAACATTAGCCTCCTCCACAACAGTTCTCGATTCGCTGTAATTACCGCCGCCATCAGCATTGGGGTTTGGTCTCACGCCAAAAAATTCATCAATATTTGACCTGTCCAGACCACCTCTTACCTGTAGTGCCAGCCAATCGGTAAAATCATATTTTACACTCAAAAAACCGTTGATCCTATTTCTGATGTCGCCCTGGCCCACTCTTTCAGCAGCAAACCATGGATTTGGTGTACCACTACCGGCAAATATGAAATTACCGTTATCGTCTCTTTGATCTAAATCAAGAACGTTGGTAGTGTTGGTAAGTCTGAAAAACGTTAATCCGAAAGCCCCTCTGCCATCTCCCTGGAGCAATTGTCGGTTTTCAGCATCGGTTCTCGACAAATCAATCTTAACATCGGTTGACAGCTTTTCGCCAAACTTGGAGGTAGCCCGTAGGGATATGTTGTATCTGTCAAGATTAGCGCTGTTGGGGAATGGAGATTCCGTGTGTGTCTGACTTAATGAGAGCCGGTAAGTACTATTTTCATTTCCCCCGGAAACAGCCAGGGAATTAGTGGTACTTAATCCGGTTTCAAAAAACCGGTCAAAATTGTCGTTAATTGTATTGAGTTCATATGGTTTTTCGATACCGTCAAAATCTACATAAGTATCTGTAGTATCGATTCTCGCACCCCAAGACCAGCCGTTGTTAACACTACTACCCGTTGCCTGGTCGCCAAAAAGATTGCCGCCGAAACCTCCACCATAGGTGGTTTGGAGATCATCTTCGGTGTAAGATCTGACTTTTTCAAAAACGGTATTGCTATTAAATTCAACGCCAACACCCTTGCCGCTTCTACCTTTTTTGGTAGTAATCAGCACCACTCCGTTTTGCGCACGGTTACCATACAAAGCGCCGGCCGCAGGGCCTTTTAGAACTGACATAGACTCGATATCATCGGGATTAATGGAAATCAGTCCATCACCTCTGTCGACACCACCGAATGTACCGGCTTCACCCTGCAGGGTATTGTCTATCGGAACACCGTCAATTACATACAACGGTTGATTATTGTTAAATGAGGCATTTCCACGAATAATTACCCTGGTCGAACCCGCCAGGCCGTTGTTGGCAGATTGAATGGCCACACCGGCTATTTTACCAGCCAGCGCATTGATAAACACCGGTTCCCGGGTTTCTGTAACTTCCTTACCAGCTATCTCGGTAACTGAATAACCAAGACGCTTGGTTTCTTTTTCAATACCAAATGCGGTAACTACTACTTCCTGAAGCTCGGTAATATTTGGAAGTAACGTTACGTCGACAGTGGTCTGACCGGCAGGAACTTCCTGTTCTTCAGAAAAATACCCAATATATGAGAAAACCAGTGTGGTGGTTTCTTCAGGAATTTCAATGGAAAAATTTCCATCAACATCAGTTACTGAACCAACCGTTGATCCTTTAATCAACACGTTAACGCCAGGCAAACCCGCTCCGCTTTCATCGGTTACCTTACCTCGCACGGTACGCAGGATCTCTATTGGTTGACTGGTCCGTAATTTTCGAATGCCTGACATTCTGAAAACACCGATCTGATTATTAACCTGCTTAAATTTTAATTTCGATAATTTTGAGATTTCGGTAAGAATATCAGCTACCGTTTGATCATCCTTCGCGGTAATATTGAGCTTTCTCAATTTATTCAAATCATCGCCATGGTAGTAAAATTTAAAATCGGTTTTGGCCTCTATTTTCTCAAAGGCCTGTACCAATGTCAGACCCTTAAATGAGTCGTCCAATTTAACTTCCCTGACGCTCTTGTACTGAGCGGTAACATCAGAAGCTGCTACAACTGACATAAAGGCGCATTGCAGCAATAAAACATAACATGAGTACTTTGACGCCATTTTAATAAGTTGTATAAATTTATATTTCATATATTTATATGTTTTTGTGAAACTTCAGTTTTCATAAAAATGGAGTGCTCTTGCTTTTTGAATAATATTAAATTGGACCTTAAGCTTATTCGAATCTAAAGTAAGAGCATAATGGACCCCTGGTGATACTTTATTACCGGGGGTTTTCTGTATTAGCTTGTATCAATTTTTTTCATCTAGGGTTATTTTGATTTTGAAATGTTTATTTAAGATTTGTTTACTACTCCCTCCAGGGTGGTAAGACCATCAAGCATTCATATAACAAATTTTTCAGCCACATAATTTCAAAGCTTAATCACCACCTTCTTACCCGTAATACTATAGGTAAAGCCTTTCGCAAAGCTCATGACCTTCAGTACATTGGACAGGCTCTCGTTTTTGAATTCTCCATTGATATTGTTATAGTCTGTATCCGCTTTCTCGGGGTTAAGCACCTCGAATTCAACACCATACCACTTTTCAAGTACCTCTACGGCCTCAAAGAGATCACTTTCGTGAAAATAGATGATACCGTCTTTCCACGATAGCCTTTCCTTGAAGTCGAAAAGTGTCTTATTAAACCCTTCCGGCTCGCCGGCAAACACCAATTCCTCTCCGGGAACCAACACATGGGCACCATCTTTTTCACTTTCATGCCATATTTTAACCTTACCGGTGGCTAGCGACGCCCTGAACATATTGGTCTGTGGGTTAGCCATTATGTTAAAGGAAGTTCCCAGGGCAACGGTAGTAATATTATTCGCTGTTACCCTAAAAGGTTTTTCCGGGTCTTCTGCCACTTCAAAAAAGGCTTCCCCTTCCAGCAGCAGGTCTCTTGACGTTTCCCCGTAATCATCACTATACTTGAGTGAGCTATTTGAATTCAAAATTACCTTGGAGCCATCTTTCAGAAAAAGCGTGTATTTCTGGCCATCCAGGGTCGTTTTTACCGTATAAGCAGGTGTTATGGTCTCTTGCGCATTACCCAGATAATGATAAGCGGCAAAGGCCGCTATTTCGAGAATTATAATGACGGCCGCTACTCTCAACCAGCTAAATCCCATTTTTGGTTTAAATACACGTGCCGCCGGATGCTTAAAATCATTGTTATCAGGCGAAAGGGGATTCGTCTCAAAAACAGGCTTTTCCGTTCCACGGGAAGAAAATTCCTCCTCATAAACCTCCTGGTAGTTTTCAGTAAGATCAAGCTTCTCAAGGATCTGGCTTCTCAATTTTTCCATATCAGTATCCTCCTGCATCTTTCTGTCAGACGCCCGGTGCCAACTGTTTTTTAGCAGCGCTGTGACCTCTTCGTTATTCTTGGGGTCATTGAGCCAGGTATAAACCTGCTGAAGCTCTTCTTCATTACATTGTTTCTTAAAAAATTTTCTTATAAGAAGTTTATTCATTTTAGTATATCAATAATGCGCTTTTGACTACATTAATTAATACACAAAAATTTGAGCTAACCGTTACTGCGTCTGAAAATTATTTACATCAAGACAAAAATCAGGGACAAATTGATGATCTCGATGTAGCTCCGGAGGTATTTAATGGCCTTTCTCATTTGACCTTCCACCGTATTGACTGAAATATCCAAATGATCGGCAATTTCTTGATTTGAGAGCCCTTTTTGGCGACTAAGTTTAAAAATTAATTGTCTTTTTGGAGGGAGGGCTTCTATGGCCTCTTCGAGCAATTGCTCCATTTCGTGAAGCAAGATGTCGTTCTCAGTTTTATTTTGATGGATGTTACATTTATTGATGGAAACGAAGCTGGAAGGCTCATGGACTCTTTTCCTTAATTTATTTAAGACCTGATTCTTGGTGATTCTGAAAATATAACCATTTAAGGAATATCGCTCATCCAGCTTGTGTCGATTTTGCCAGATTTTGCAAAAAACATCCTGGACAACTTCCTCAGCTTCCTCCCTGGAATTGAGATACATCAATGAAAAGTTTAACAGCTTTATGCTATAAAGATTATATAGTTCATTGAATGCCTCAACATCTCCATTTTTAATATTTCTTAAAAGCATCAACCCCATTTGGCAAAGTCATAACGGCGAGTATATACCGTGGAATATAAAGGACAGAGTGCGTTCTCTACCATGAAAATATAAATTATTTCTAAATTACTTACTATATAACTAAAAGTATTACCTAATAATTCCCCAAGTTTACGGTATATAATCAGAGGATTTTTTTAGATTTTGACAAAAATGCAAGTCCTTAACTAGAAATAATGTCCAAAAGGACGTAAAACGTGTACCATATAAATTTGTAAATTACCGTGAATTAATGGTATCAGCCGTCACCTGTCAATAATACCCGGCAAATTTTTGCCAGATTATTTTTGGAGCCATTTGTCAAACCAGCCAGCAGCATCTTTTTGCATTTGCTCATCGAATTTATGGCCACCGGGATAAAAGCCACTTTTATAACGATCACCAGCATTAGCTTTGCTATAAATTTCCCGAAGGATCTTATCGGCCTGCTTCATCTCTGACAAGGTAAAAAGTGAATCCTCATTGCTATTCAGGACCATGGTTGGAAGCGGTACCCGCAAGCCCAATATCTCTGGAAAATCGAGATAATTTGGTAACAATGGGGTATAGGTCATCCACGTGTGCGTATAAGATTTGTAAAGCAGAAAATCCCGCCAGGTAGACATGAAACCTACACAGATGGCACATTTTATCCTGGCATCCATACCTCCCAGATACACAGTTCGCAGGCCGCCACCCGATAATCCGGCACAACCTATCCTCCCGGCATCCACATCGCTGCGGGTGCTGAGTATATCCAGGGCTATTTTGTCTTCGGCGTAAAAAACGCCTGGCCAGGTGGTACCGGCGCAAAAAAGAGACTTAGCCATTTCAGATTCATGATAGGCGGCCCAGGTGTTGTATCTGGCAATATTTTCAGGATCTTCAGGATTTTCATCTGTGTGATCAGTTATTTTAAGGTCGCCCCAGGCAATCTCAGAGACATCCTGATAAAGTATCCTTCGACTGGCAAAAGCAAACGCATCGTGCACCAACACTACATAGCCACGTTTTGCCATTTCATTAGCCCACGCCAAATCTCCGTAATAGTCCTCCTGATGTTTGGCCATTAAAGGATGGGAATCCTGGGAGGTACGGGTTATTTTCCGTCTTCCGAAATACTTGTTCCCGCTATGGTCATGAAGACCAAGTATGGCGGGTAACGGATTTTTCGCTCCCTGAGGTTTTAACAAAATAGCCTCTGTAGGCCTCCCATAAGGAAGTTGCCAGCTAAGTTCTTCGATATCCAGTCCATCAAAGGTATATTGAGCCTTTAAAGTGGCCTCAGGTGTGACTGCTATCTCCGGAGCAGACATTAACTCCAAAGTTTTCGGTTGCGCTGCTTTCCGCCATGCCTCCACGTTATCCCAATGGCTATTTCTAAAAGACAGTTTTGGTGGGTTGTTGGCTAAAGTAGCCGCCCAGGAACCGTATTGCCCAATAACACTGGGCTGGGGGTCGGTAAAGTCAGTAGATTTCATATGCTCAATTCGCTCAGTTTTTGTATGGTTTGAAAACACAGAAAAAGGCCCCGGAAAAATCGGAACAAAGCCCAGTAGGCTCGTGGCTCTCATAAATTTTCTTCTTGATTCGAGGGGTATTTTTGGCCTACCAGTTTCGTCAGACATGGTTACTATATTTTTTATGTTGAAAATTATTTTATCCCAAATTCTGTCGATTTTCAATTACATTCATTATTTCGTGAAGTCATGAAGCTTAATATAATAAATTTGAGCGTATATGAAACTACCCTTTATTAATTTGCCATCGTGATTGATGAGTGAACCGGGGGAAAAATTTTGAAGCCTGGGTGGGTAAGCATATTGAAAAGAGGCGGTTACCGGGAATTGCAAATTCCAATCCAAAGCATCCGCATTAGGCTTACACCCGGGCAGCGCTAAAATGCGGACGATGGGGATTATTGAATAAACCGAGAAAAAATTTCGAAGCCTGGGTGGATAAGCACATTGAAAAGAGGCGGTTACCGGGAACTGCAAATTCCAATCCAGGGCATCCGCATTGGGCTTACACCCGGGCAGCGGTAAAATGCGGACGATGGGGATTATTGAATAAACCGAGAAAAAATTTCGAAGCCTGGGTGGATAAGCACATTGAAAAGAGGCGGTTACCGGGAATTGCAAATTCCAATCCAAAACATCCGCATTAGGCTTACGCCCAGGCAGCGCTAAAATGCGGACGATGGGGATAATCAGAAGCAAACAGATATTTACAGGGAATTTCAATGGATCTTTTTCCCGGCTTGCAAATTCTTCGGTTCAAGCATTCTACTTCTTTCCGGTTCTTTGACCCTTAGCTTTTTTTTGCGAAGGCTTGTTAACGGCTTATAGAAAAAGTGCTTCCCCGATAATTCCTTTTCTTTTAATCCCAGTTTAATGACAGCAGTGTGAGAACGCAAGGTGGCTAAAAGCTGAATTGAATCGGCGCTTAAACTAATTACTTCAAGGTGTCTTGGTGCCGAGTCGTCAGTTAAAATTATTCCTTTCAGCTCCTTTTGATCTTCGTAAAAATTGAAATAAGCATTTTCGTATTGTTTGTCATCTTTTTCAAGTGAAATTTGCCATAAGCCTTTCCATACTTTGTTGAAGCTACGGTTAAACACGAAGTAATGCTCCTTGCTTTTTTCTCTCAAAAAAATATTGGCGATGGCTACGATATTCTCATCTGCAAAATTAATAAAGCCGGCATTTGAACAGAAAGCAATTACTATGTTTGATTTCGGAAAAAGCATCAGATAAGCCCTGCCGGTTGGTCTGAATCCGCTATGTCCAACTATATTTTGTCCGTTTATGGTATCATAAAGCATGAATCCGATACTAAAGCCGGTTGTATCGTTTGCTTTTGTTAATTGTTGGGTGAACAGCTGATCAATTGTATTTTTTGTGAAAAACTTCCCATTAAGCAGTTCATTTCCAAATAGCACCAGGTCGTTGGCGTTCGATGACAGGCCCAGGCCACCCCAGTTAAAGCTAAGATCTTCTTTGGGCGTTTCTTCCCAGCTATCATCAATCGAGGTTTTAAAGTAAAACCTGCTGACATCGTTAACTCTGGTAGCAGGTATTTCGCCAAATGTATGCTTCATGCCCATCGGATTCCAGATTTCCTCATGCATATATTGTAAAAACGGTTGGCCGGATATACGTTGAACAATAGCGCTGACAACAGCCCACCCATAGGAGGAATAGCTGCATTGCATACCAGGTTCAAATGATAAAGGGGCCTTTACAAAAAGTGGCAATGCATCGTTTACATTGTCATAATGAGTCGTTTTTGACGATTTATCGGCGCCATAATAATGCCTGATCCCGGATTGGTGGCTTACGAGATGTCTGGTGGTTATTGGTGCATAATGTTCGGGAAGTTCGGGTAGATAATTAATGATCGGCGTATCAAGGTTTAACTTTCCTTCCTCAATAAGTCTGGCAACAGCCGCCGCTGTAAGTACTTTGGAAACACTGGCAATTCTAAATAATGTATTGGTCTTCACAGTCGCGCCCCGCGAAATATCTGCGAATCCAAAATTCTCAGACCAGCAGATCTTGCCGTCGATAGCCACCGCTATCTGTGCCCCGGGTAATCCTTCATGGCGATTGGCTTCTATGATTAGGTTTCTGGATTTTTTAATGGCGCCCCGGTATCTATCCGTAAATACATTAGTACCCTGCCAGCTGGCTACCTGATATTTATAATTTCCACGATCAAAATCTTCCTGTCCGCAGGAGACAGTAATAATAAAAAAGAACAGCAGCCACAAGGAGGATGACAATGATGGCCTCATTTCTAAGCTAAATTTTTTTTCAGGCTTACCAGATAATGAATTAGCAAAATGAAAACCCCACCCAGCAGGCCACCATATACTTGTTCCATATGCAAGGAATGATTGCCGGTACCGAATGAATTAAAGGCGTAACCGGAGAAATTAAATGGATGCAGTTCTGAATATGGGAATCCTGTATATTCTCTCCGGCTCGTATACAAAAACAGGGCAAAGGCCGAAGCATATCCGGCCAACCCCGCTATAATTGAAGGCAGGATTGCCTTGAAATGATGGCTTATCCAGTACATGATGGCAAATACACCGGTAGAAGCCAGAAAAAGTTTTACCGTGGGCACAAAAGCCTCATATCGATAATCGGCATATTGAAAACCCAGTTCAGGTTTTAGAATCCCGAGGATATACAAACTCAATAGCACCAGGAATAAGAATAACAAAACATTTATGGCCAGAATGCCATAGGCAAACATGGCTTTAGAGACAAATACAACCCATTTGGGGCTTGGCAAAACAAATAGGTTTTTCCAGGTATTATATTTATGCTCCTGATAATTTACATAACTGACAAACAAAATTTGCAAAAATACAAAGATGTGAAGGTAAGGCTGGTAGTTAAAGACAATATACCATCGCGCAGGTACATCCGCGCGATTATGAGTGCTCGGCATTGTCAGAAAGAATGTTATAGCCGCCGCGATTACCGGAACCAGCAAAATAAACCGAAGTACAAATGTACCCTGGTGTTTAAGAAATTCAGACCTTAGACCACCTGTAAGATGAGCAAAAAAAGTATTCATATTGCCTGGCTGGTAAGGTTGAGAAAAGACTGCTCAAGGCTGCCGGTATTCCTGATCAATGCTTCTTTTGTCCCGTCAAACCGAAGCTCCCCATCGTGGATAATAGCTATGTTCGTCGCAACTTTTTCAAGTTCATCCAGGATGTGGGAAGATATGAAAATAGTTTTTCCGAGGTCTTTTTGCAGTACTAATAACAAGTTTCTTAATTCAATGATCCCCTTTGGATCCAGCCCGTTCGCCGGTTCATCAAGGATTAAAAGCCTGGGATCATTCAGTAAGGCAATAGCCAATCCCAATCGCTGTTTCATGCCGACTGAGTAAGTTTTTGTTTTTCTTTCATCCGAATGGTCAAGCCCCACCATCTCAAGGACCTGGTCAACGCGATCATCTTTCAAGCCCATTAAACTTGCGAGTACCTGCAGGTTCTTTCTGGCGGACAGGTGTTCGTAAAAGCTGGGAAAATCGATGAGCGCCCCAACCTTGCCAAGTATTTGGGTACGGTTTGTTGTAAACTCCTTTCCAAACAAAAAAACAGTGCCTTCAAAACCATTGATCAAACCCAGGAGGATCTTGATCGTGGTACTTTTCCCTGCCCCATTTTGACCAAGAAATCCGAAAATGGTGTTTTCGGGCACCTTTAGGTTGATATCCTTCAGAATTGGTCGTCTGCCATATGAAAAACCCAGATTTCTGGTCTCAACAATGTAGTTGCTTTTCATGATACTGTTTATTATGCTCTTCTTAAATAGGACCAAAAAAAAGATAGTCTTTGCAAGCCAATTGAAAGGAGAAAACTACTTAGGGACAATACCAGGAGGTCATCAAGGAAAAAGGTGACCAATGCATCCGGACGAAATAATTTGATACATAAAGCAAGCGGCACCCAAATCAAACTGACCAGAGAAACAAATTGGAGGGTATGGATCAGAAATCTGATGAGCGTGCTCTGCTCAGATAAAATCTTCCTCACGCCTCGGTAATATACCGGAACAGCCATGAAAATAATCAGAAAGCTCCATCCAGGCGTTCCTATCAATTTAAATTGAGGAAATTCCTCCGCCAGGAATATAATATTACCAATTACGGGTAAAAGGGTTATCGCTGAAAACAGGATTAAATTACTTTGCTCACTCTTATGCTTTCGCCTAAAAAAGACGCTGTGGTAGATAAAGAAAATGGCCAATGAAATACAAATAAGAATTAAGGCGGGATTTATACCATTGGTAAACACACTAAAAACGCCAATGAGAAGCCCAATAAAAGCCCCATATACCAGCAGGTTTTTTACTATACTTTTCCCCTGATTCAGCGTCCGGGCAGTTTCCCACTGAATGTCTTTGGTTTCCCGATCCTCGTTGAGATCTTTGAGAGCCAACTGATAAGCTTCTAAAAAAGAATAACCGGCACCTGAATAATGCTCCACGCTGCAAAGCAAATGATCCAACAGATCATGGTCCAGTCCGGGCATTCTAATCCCTTTTTTCCTGAGATCATCTCTAATAAATTCAACTTCTTTGTCTTGAAGAAATGTCATAATCAATTACCTGATTTTTTTAAGAACAATTGCATCGTATTAAGAAACTTACCAAACTCCTCCGTCTTTTCTGCCGCTTCAGCCTTTCCCTGCTTTGTAAGTTGATAATAGCGCCTCGGCCTTTTTCCAATCATTACCTCTTCAACACAAATCAATCCTTTATCGAGAAGCTTGTGCAAGGCCGGATAGAGTGATCCTTCCCTGATCATTAGGTCTTCATTGGTCAATTCTTTCACCTTCTGGCAAATCTCGTAACCATACATTTTATGATCCGGATATAACAACTTCAGGATAATCGGTGTGATGGTGCCTCGGATAAGTTCTTTTGAATACATGATGGATAATAGACAATTAAATACATAGACAAATATAGTATATTAATCTATGTATTAAAATAATTGCTTAAAAAAAATGCAGTGATTACATTGTAGGTTGGTTACTATTATAGACTATTGCGGTGAATTACAAATTCCAATCCAGGGCATCTGCATTAGGCTTACGCCCGGGCAGCGCTAAAATGCGGACGATAGGGTAAATTTAGATGTATATAAAACTACCTGGTTTTCGGGTCTGTGCGCTCTTTTTTATAGGCAATTGCCTTGATTTCAATCAATAAATTGGGATGGGGGAGTTGATGGACGGCTACGGTGGTTCTCGCCGGGCCGGTATGATCAAAAAACTGACTATAAACCTCATTATAGGCTTTAAAATCTTTCATGTCAACCAAAAAAGTAGTAATATCAACGATGTCTGACAGGCCGGCATCCATTGTTGAAAGTAGCGCCTCTATGTTGCTGATTACTGCCTCGGTCTGTAGCCGGATGTCCAGATGCCAGATACCGTTTTCATCCTGCGTCGCACCGACATGGGTATTATCCGGCCTTCGGCTGCTGGTTCCCGATATGTAAATGAAATCTCCTGCCTGTTTCAGGTGAGGATAGTTACCCAACGGCTGGGCTTTATCTCTGAGAACTTTACTTTTCAATTTTTTGATATTTTAATGTGTTAATTCTGCACCAGGTACCTGACACAGGCACCAATCTATCTTTGCATATTTTTGAGTTCCTGGTAAACCTTCTCCAGTGATATATCCTCTACATCACTTTCAGCGCATATCTTTAAAAGAAAATCATCCTGCATTCTCCCTATCTTCATAGCCTCCTCATAAGGCAGTCCGGGCTTAAAAGTGACCAATGAGTATTTGGAATAATAGTCTTTATAGGTTCGTTCCAGCTGCATTTCCAGCTGTCGCTTTCTGATAAACGGAATATCATCGACTTTATCGCGCATTTCCTGAAAGTTATCAACGGCAAGATCCGCAATAGCATTTGTATTGCCTACCCGTTCGTCCTGAAAAACCTTAAATATTTTTTCCCAGTCCCCTTCAAAACGTTCCACCGTTTCATCAAATACCCTCACATCTTCAAAGGAAGCATTCATGCCCTGTCCGTAAAACGGCACAATTGCATGGGCGGCATCACCCAGCAACAGGGCTTTGCCGAAAGCCTGCCAGGGGTAACATTTTATAGTCCCCAGCACGCCGACGGGATGATTGAAATAATCCTCGGTCAATGTCGGCAGATGTACCAGAAGATCGGGATAATGTTGCTCGAAAAAGGCATTAAGCCGGTCGCTGGAATTGAGAGTGTTAAACCCCGCTTCTCCTTCAAACGGGTGAAACATAGTAACTGTAAAACTACCATCTAAATTAGGCAGAGCGATGGTCATAAACGCGCCCCTTGGCCAGATATGAAGTGCATTTTTCTCAATACGGTGACCGCCCTCATTCCCCGGAGGAATACAAAGCTCTTTGTAGCCCGTTCGAAGAAAATCCTGGGAATAATTAAACAACAAATCGGGTGTTCTGTCCATCATACTTCTCCGAACCGCAGAACCCGCCCCATCGGTACCGATAACTACGTCGGCTTCTACACGCTCAGTCTCCCCTGCTTTATTTTGAAAAAAGGCCACGCCGTTATCCAGTTCAACATGACTGCATTTTGATTGAAAAGTAAGGGTCAAATTATTAAAAGATTCCGCTTTATCCAGCAAGGTCATATTTAATCCTCCCCTGGAGACAGAATTGATATACTCCCCCTCGCGGCCGCTATATTTTGACAAACGCAAATCACCATCAACACCGTGTATCATGCGGCCATGCATGGGAATACACGCTTTTAGAATCTGCTCCTTTAAGCCCGCTGATGCCAATGCCTGTAGTCCTCTATCTGACAATGCCAGGTTGATGGATCGCCCACCGGCCACCTCGGTGGTTCGCATGTCAGGCAGCCGTTCATGCAGTGCTACTTCATATCCTCTTTGTGCCATCCGTATGGCCAACAAGGTACCGCAAAGGCCTGCTCCAATAATTAATATCCTGTCGTTTGTAGTTTTTGCCATAATTTAATTTATCGATGGAATAAGTTTTCTTTTCATTTGAGGCGATTTTTCAGGATATTGACAAAATCAAAAACATCCTCGAAGGAGTTGTATAATGGAACGGGCGCTACGCGTATTACGTCAGGTTCCCGCCAATCGGCAATAACCCCGTCTCTTGAAATCTCCTCAAAGAATGATCGACCTCTTTCCGTGACCCGGATGGAAAGTTGACATCCGCGTTCCGCAGGATTTGCCGGGGTGATAACCCGGATCCTGCCATCGTGTATCTGATGCATCAGATGTTCCAGGTAGCCTGTAAGTTTAACTGACTTTTCCCGGAGCGATTCCATCCCTACCTCCTCAAAAATATCGAGCGAGGCCAAAATGGCTGCAAGTGACAATATCGGAGGATTGCTTAATTGCCATCCTTCCGCACCGGGAAGCGGGTCAAAATTGTTTCTCATGTTAAACCGGGTGGCTTTATTATGACCCCACCAGCCAGTTAACCTGGGCAAGTCAAACTGATAGGCGTGTTTCTCATGAACAAAGCAACCGGCTACACTACCCGGACCACCATTTAAATATTTGTAAGTACACCACACCGCAAAATCGATGGCTGTCTCATGGAGATCCAGCAGGAGATTTCCGGCGCCATGGGCCAGGTCAAATCCCACGGTGCAGCCTTGTTTATGGCCCAGTTCGGTTATACGTTTCATGTCAAATACCTGGCCTGTATAGTAGTTGGGACAACCCAGCAGGATTAAAGCTATTTGCTCACCTTCCCGGTTGATAGTGGCTTCAATGTCTTCGTATCGAATAAGGGCTTCTCCCGGCCTGGGCGCAAGTTCCAGCAAGCCATTTTCAAAACCATGATATTTTAGCTGGGACTCCACGGCATATTTGTCTGAGGGGAAAGCATCGGATTCTATCAGAATTTTATACCTGTCATTTGTAGGGCGATAAAAAGAGGCCATTAGCAGGTGAAGGTTGGTAGTCAGTGAATTCATCACACCCACCTCAATGGGCTTGGCACCAACAATGTTCGCCATTTTACCAGTCAGGAATTCATGATAAGGCATCCAGGGGTTTCTGGCTTCGGTATGCCCTTTAACCCCCAAATTTCTCCAGTCCTCCAACTCCTGTTTTATGTATTGTTCAGCGCTTTTAGGCTGAAGGCCCAGGGAGTTCCCACAGAGATAGATGTACGGCTTGCCATTTGCCTGCCTTGGAAGGTAGAAACGATCCCGATAATCCCTCAGGGGATCTTGCTCATCCAGGCTGATTGCTTCACTTAAGGTCTTTTCCATGAATGCTGACAATTGTTGTTATTGTTTAATTCTGTTTAGAAATTCCTCGCTGTTATCCCCGCACAACCATCTGATCACATTGTCGTACCAGATTTCCTTATGTTGTTTTGCGGTGATAATCTCCTCCTTTTCAGCCAGGTCTAATAACTTTCCCGGAAAGGAGGATTGCTGATCACTTTGCATTTCCCCCAAGGGATAAGGATCATCGAGTCCCATTAGAATTTGGTCCGTACCTTTCTGGCGTTTGATCATTAGCTCCAGCGAGTAAGTGTCATGTACCAGGGTATCAAAATAGATATTTGGATGTCCTATTGCCTTTCGTGGTCGTTGTTTTCCTTCAAACAAATCGGGGCGGCCATCAAAGCCCTGTACCCGCCTTCCTATGTTTACATGGTTGAGCTGGCCACCATGGGCAAAACAAACCCTGATGTTAGGGTACTTTTCATAATACCCGTTCAGGGTGTAAAAGTGGTAAGCATCTGCACATTGTGCCAGCATCCAAATCAGATGGAATCTCCATGCCACGTTCTCCAGAAGGATAAACTTTTCGCCATCGTAAGGATGGATTTCTATGGCCAGCTTATACTGATTGGCCAGCTCCATGATGGGCTCGGTTTCCTCATTGAATATTCCTCTCCAACTTCCGATTGTATCCATATAATGTGTCGGAAGACAAAGGACTTTTAAATCCAGCGTTTCAACGCAACGCTCAATTTCCCACAACGCGCCTTGCGTAAACCCGGCATGAACCACAAAGCCACAGGTAAATTTGCTTGGATAATCGCGCTGAATTCTGCCGTTAAAATCATTCTGAAAACGCAGGGCCTGCTTCATATCTCCCCAGCTTAATCCATTGCCGTACAATTGAGACAGGTTTAATACCACAGCATGGTCGATTTTGCTGTGTTCCATCCATTCCAATTTTTCGTTCAGAAAAAAACTGGAGTCAGTAACCGGTCGTTTCCAGTCTTTTTGATGCATAAATTTCCTGTCAGGATCAACCCAGAATATCTCCTTTTTTTTCATGAATGCCGGAATCTCCTCCGGATAAGGGAGTAAATGGGAATGGCCGTTGACTCTAAGGGTATTCATTATTCTATTTTTTGAAACTTATACTACACAATACGTTTGTCATTTTACCAATTTTATGAGTTCACTAATATTCTATGCAAACATTTTTTGCCTCCGTGAAAAATCTTAGTGCTTCATACCCACCCTCGCGGCCTACGCCAGAGTTCTTTACGCCTCCGAAGGGTGTTCTCAGGTCTCTTAACATCCAGGTATTCACCCATACAATGCCCGACGCCAGTTTTGCCGCCAGCTGATGGGCTCTACTCAGGTTTTCTGTCCAGATTGTGGCAGACAGGCCATAGCTGCTTTGATTGGCATAGGTAAGTACCTCAGCCTCTTTGTCGAAAGGTGTAATGGTCACAACCGGTCCAAAAATCTCCTCCTGATTGGTGCGACAGTCATGGCTAAGCCCTTCAATGACAGTAGGCTCCATGTACCAGCCATTTTCAAAGCCCTGCGGTCGGACCGCATTACCGCCACAGCTTATTGTTCCACCTTCGGTCTTTGCAAGGGCGATGTAAGACAATATTTTATCAAAATGCTGCTTTGAAACTACTGCGCCAATACTTGTTGTGTCCTCTAACGGATCCCCAATTTTCAAGTCCCGGGTTCGGTCGATAAAATCTGATCTGAATTTATCGAAAACAGGTCTTTCCACAAATATCCTGGATCCACATAAACATATTTGTCCCTGATTGCTGAAAGATGACCTGACAGTGGTGTCCAGTGCCTTCTCATAGTTACAATCTGCGAAGATAATATTTGGATTCTTGCCGCCCATCTCCAGCGAAAGCTTTTTAAACAACGGCGCCGCCTTGCTGGCAATATCGGCCCCGACCTTTGTACTGCCTGTAAAAGAAATGGCTTTGATGTCCGGATGGCTGCTGATGGCAGTGCCAGTCTTGTGCCCCAAACCATGCACCACATTTAAAACCCCTGCCGGTAAGCCCGCCTCAGCACACAGTTTTGAAAGTAAATAGGCCGTCATTGGTGTTATCTCCGACGGTTTGGCAACGACAGTGTTACCGGCGGCCAGGGCCGGTGCGATCTTCCATGTAAACAGGTAAAGCGGTAAATTCCAGGGAGAAATACACCCAACCACACCCAATGGTTGCCGCAGTGTATAATTGATTGCCTTGCCGGCCATCTCATGTGACTCCGAGGCAAATTGCATAATGGCTGTAGCAAAATACCGGAAATTGCTGGACGCACGGGGAATATCTACCGATTGCGCAAGCCAAAGCGGTTTCCCACAATCAACTGACTCTGCCAGGGCCAATTCCTGCAAATTTTCGGTGATGCGTTTTGAAATGCTTATCAGGTAATCGTAACGTTGTTCGATGCTGGTAGCTGACCATTCCGGAAGTGCTTTTTGTGCCGCTTCCACCGCATCGGTTATATCAGATTCATCAGAATCCGGCGCCTGGGCATAGATCTCACCCTTTGCGGGATTAAACACGTCCAGGTAGGCACCGCTGTTTGGTTCTCTGAATTCTCCTCCTATGTAATTCAATACTTTTTGAAGCATCTTTTCGATCGTCTAATTTTGAGTAAAATAGAAACTTAACTGCTTCATTAAACTTTCAGGTAAAGCCGGCAGTGCAGAACGAGGTATAAGCAGGGTGGAAACACTATGTAAGTCGGTAAAGATATGGTGTTTCGCCGCAGTTGCCTGCAGGTATTCGTGACCCGAGGATCCGCCAGTCCCTATTTTCCTTCCCAGCATACGCAAAACCATCTGGGCGTGTCGTTGTCTCCAGGAAGTCAATAACTCGTCAATATCCATCAGGTTAACCAATAGCCGGAACGGCAAATGCAAAATCGGCTCATCACGGTACAGATTAATAAATAAAGCCGCAACCGTGGCATCGTAAGACAACCTCAATTTGCCCTCGGCCTTCAGGGCGGCATGTGCATCTTTACTTAAGACCGATTGAAAATAAGTATCTGTATTTCCAAGCATAGCCAATCGCATTATCTTTTCCTTTTCGGTAAGGTATATCGATACCTTAATAGCCTCCTGCTCTTTTTCTATCATTTGCCGAACAGCCTGCTCATATTGCTTCAGGAAATCAAATTCCCCGTAATTGATAAAAGGCGTCCGCTCCAGCCAGCTCTCCACGGCATCAAACAACGTACCTGACCGGTAAATGTCAGCCAGTACCTGTTGTTGTTCTTCGGGGAATACCGAGGCATAATGGCCGCTGCCGTAAGTCAGCCTTTCCTGTTCCGATAGCCCCAGCATCACCTCAACCATTCTGAATTGAAAGCTTTGAAAACCGGAAGCCGGAAACAGGTAACCCCTGAAATCAAGGAAATCAAGCGGCGTCATGGTTTCCATTATCCTGATCTGCTGTACAGCCAGTTTTAAAATCTCACTTATCCTTCCCAACCGTGCCACCGCGGTTCCGATGTTACGTTCGTCGACACTGTCTTCCCGGAACATTTTGAGAATGGATTGCAACTCATGAATAATTTGTTTGAACCAAAGCTCGTAAGCCTGATGAATAATAATGAATAACATCTCCTCATGCGCCGGTTCCCCCAGTTCGGCGCTGCGGAGCTGCTGGGCCTCAAGAATTTTGTCTAATTTCAGGTAGCTGTGGTAATGTATGGTGGAATATTTCTTTGACATGGTCAGTTTTATAATTTAAAAAATCCAATATTATGTTGAATGGCGGCGGCACCGGACCTTAAAATGGCTACGTAGTTTTCTACCTCCTCCTCCTTAAAACGGTTGGCAGGACCTGACGCACTCAGGCTGGCAACTATCTCGTTTTGCCTGTTAAAAATGGGTACAGCCACACAAATCAGCCCTATTTCAAATTCTTCCCTGTCTATGGCATACCCCTGACTTCTCACCCGATCCAATTCTTTTAAGAGACTTTCAGAATCGGTAATTGTATGCTCGGTGTAAGCTTGTAAAGTTGTATCTGCCAAAATATTGTTTACCCGAAAATTGTCAAGCTCCGGCAAGGTGAATGCTAACAATACCTTACCCAGACTCGTAGCGTGGGCGGGACCGTAGGTTCCGATGTGGTTACTCATTTTCAAACCCTGAGGACTTTCCACCTTGTCTACGTAAAAAACCTGGTTGCTTTTCAATATGGCAAGGTGCACCGTTTCTGTAATCTCCAGTGCTACCTTAGCTAATTCCGGGTGGGTTTTCTCGACAAAAGCCGATTGAATATGAACCCTGTTGCCAAGCTCAAAGAGCTTTAAGCCCAGGCTATACTTCTCGGATGCCGGATCCTGCCGAAGTATACCGAGCTGCTGCAGGTCAGATAAAAAACGGTATACGGTACTCTTATTGGCGCCAAGTACCTTCGCCAGCTCGGTAACACCCCACTCCGATTTTTGGGGTGTGAAGTGCTCCAGGATGGTAAACGTTTTTTTTATTGATCCGTTAAGTGCTTTCATTTGATTCTTTTCGGATATCCAACGTAGCTAATTGCTTTCCAGGCTTCAAATTCAGAATAACTGTGGAATCTGCCTTTAATTGACAATGTTTCATATAATGAAACATTGTTTTATATTTTATTTAAATCTAGATCAAAAATGGGGAATAACAAAATCATTTATGACCGATTTCAGTGGTTGAAAGCGAGATGCGCGAATTTTTGTTTACGTTGTTTGGATAAAAATGGTATCTTCAAGTTGAATAAAAAAGTATGAGTTCGGAGGAAGTAAATATTATTAAGTCTATAAGGTCTGGTGATATAAATTTGTTCCAAAAGCTTTTCGATCTTTACCACAGGAAAATCTATAATGTTTCCAGAAACATGGGTATGTCCCGGGAAGATTCCGAAGGAATAGTCCAGGAAGTATTCTTGAACATTTGGAAAAACCGGACTACACTTGACGAAACCCTGTCCATAAATGCCTTACTTATCACAATTACCAAAAGACTGGTCTTTAAAAAAATTCGAAGAAGAGCTTATAATATCATTCATCGGGATTACGTCAAAAACACAAAAAGTAACAGAAGTAATGTCACCGAAGATGAAGTGATCTACACAGATATCAAGCGATTCGCAGAAGAGGGTATCAACCAGTTATCCCCCATTAGAAAACAGGTCTTTATCATGAGCAGACAGAAGGGTTTAAGCAATGATGAAATTGCCAAAAGGCTCGACGTGTCTAAAAGAACTGTTGAAAATCACATCTACCGGGCAATCATATCTATTAGGAAGTTCATGCAGAGGGAAGGAATTGACATTGGCCTCTCACTCCTATTGCTCGCTTCCGGCCTTATTTAATTTTGGATGATTAAGTACTGATAACCAGATAGTTTGCAAAATAAGCCTGCTAACCTTAAACTAATTTTACTTTTTTTTTTCAAAATGAAGTGAGTAATTCAATTGCGTTGTGGCAACCTATTATTAAATCGGGAAATAATAAGGTGAAGGTTTGACTGAGAAACTAGCCTTTTCCCATATGCCTAATATTAATAGTATGTCCAATGCAAATGAATGAAGCCATTCTCAAAAAAATCCTGGAGGGTAATTGCACTGAAACCGAGAAGAAAGAAATCCTGGCCTGGATTAAAGCTGAAGATGCAGAACAATCCTTACAGAAAATCTTTGATAAATATTGGCAAAAAACTGGTGGTAATGATTTTTCTGCCGAATTGGAATCTGTTCCTCTTTGGGAAAAGTTAAAAGATGAAATTGCTCAGATGTATGTTGAGCAATCAATGAGTAACTTTTCTTTGAAGGAAGATAAAAAACGTAAGGTTATACAATTTAGGGTATTCAAATATGCAGCTTCCATTGCGGTCATCCTTGTTGCCACTTTTTTCCTCTTCAAAAATTTTAAGGAAGACCAGCCTCCAAAGCTGGTTCTGGCTGCTTCTACGATTACCAAATCCACAGAACAGGGTCAAAAGCTGACTATAAAATTGAAAGATGGCTCTACGATCGTTTTGAACTCAAACAGTTCGGTGAGCTATCCGGAGACTTTTGACAAAGAGCATAGAATGGTGAAACTAAAGGGGGAGGCATTTTTTGAGGTGGCAGAAGATCATTTACGGCCTTTTTCTGTTCAGGCCGGCAACACGACCACAACCGCGTTGGGTACTTCATTCGACATTAATTCGTACGACCCCGATAACATTAAAATATCATTGGCAACCGGAAAGGTAAAGGTGTCTACCAATATTAAAGGCACGGTAAAAGATCAAACCTTAAAACCAGGTGATGCAATCACCTATTTATCAAAGAGTCAGCAATTTAAAATAACCGAGTTTGACTATAAAAAAGACTTTCTGTGGAAAGAGGGTATTCTGTACTTCGAGGATGCCTCTTTCAATGAAGTGATCAAAAGACTGGAACTGTGGTATGGGGTGAAGTTTGAAACAGATGCCGGCGAATCATTCATTAAGTCTTACACAGGAAAATTCGATAATGAATCCCTTGAAAACGCTTTGAAAAGCATGTCATATTCGCTGGACTTTGATTATTCAATCGATAAGAAAAATGTGAAAATAATGTTTAACAAAAACTAAGCATGCCTATGAGAATAGCAAGATAGTTTAAAGTAAGTAAGTAAATAAAGCAATGCCGTAATAGTTGCGGCATTGCTCCAATTCGTTGTTTAGGCGCTTAAACATTGGGGAATGGATAGGCCTATAACAACGCAGCCTTATTAATTTATTAATCAATAAAACCATACAAAGATATGTATTTTAAACCTTTACGAATAACAATATCAGTAATGAAATACTCTTTCTACGGCGTTTTAGTTCAGTGTATGCTATTGAATATGCTATGGGCACACGATACTGATGCCCAAAAGGTGAAAAGTATTAAGGAGGTATACATAACGATGAAGTTGGAGAATACTTCACTCCTGGAGGTATTTGATGCCATTGAATCTAAAAGCAATTTTACATTTAACTATAGCAAAGCAGATTTAAGTAGTAAGAAATTAATCAGTAAAAACTATAAAAATGTGACGGTTGCAGATATTTTGATCGATCTCTCAAAAGAAGCCCGGTTGAAGTTCAAGCAAGTGAATAAAAACATCAACGTAAACAAACTTCCCAGACGGGCATTAAATAGCAGACCGCTGGAGATCGAAATTCTGGCAGTGACGATATCTGGTACCGTTACCGATGAAAATGGGCAGGGACTTCCCGGTGCCTCCATCATCGAAAAGGGCACCACAAATGGTACCACCGCAGACAGTGAGGGAAAATATAGACTGACCGTTTCCGAAGGTGCTATTCTCACCTTTAGTTTCATTGGTTATAAAGCACAGGAAATACCAGTGGACAACAAAAGCGTAATCGATGTTCAAATGGTCGCCGACATAGGCGAGCTTGAGGAAATTGTAGTGGTGGGATATGGTACCCAAAAGAAAAGCGATTTAACCGGGGCAGTTTCGTCTGTTTCATCGGAGGAAATAAAAAACCTGCCAGACCCTAATGTGATGAATCAAATTCAGGGACGCGTTGCGGGACTAACCATTTCAAATTCTGATTTCAGGGCCGGTGAAGGTCCGAATATTCTGATCAGAGGCAAAAACTCAATAACCGCAAGTAATGACCCCCTGATCATTCTTGATGGACTTCCTTATGATGGTAGCATAGCAACCATCAATCCGAATGATATAGAAACCATCAATGTATTGAAAGATGCATCTTCCACGGCAATCTACGGATCCAGAGGCTCAAATGGGGTTGTGCTGATCACTACAAAATTGGGATCATCAGGTAAGCCTACCATAAATTATAGTGGAAGTGTTGGGTTTAATTCCATGCTCAAAAAAGTTGATGTATTAGATGCAGATCAATATCTCGAACTCAGAACACACGCGGGAACTTTGCACCCTTCAGAGCAAGCTAATTATGACAACAACCGTATAACTGATTGGCAGGACCTGGCAACCCGAAGAGCAGTACAGCACAATCATTCCTTGGGAATTTCGGGAGGAGGCGAAAAGTTCAAATACTATTTGGGGCTTGGTCATTTAGACCAGGAAGGGATCGTGCTTGGTGACGAATATGCCCGTACATCATTCAGGTTCAACGGAACCTATGAGATCAATGATTGGCTGAAAATCGGAACAACCAATCAGATGACCAATGAAGACTTTGGGGATCAGAGCGATATCAGGATGAGTTTTGTGATTATGGGTAGTCCACTTGGAACGCCGTTTGATGAGGATGGGTCATACAGTTTCAATTTAGTTCCTGAGGAGTCGTTTATTAGAAACCCATTGGGCGACCTGGAAACTACTGATGACCGGATCAGAAGAAAACTGGTGAATAACCTTTTTGCAGAGGTACAATTGCCGTTTATAGAGGGGCTGTCTTATAAATTCAATTTCGGAAGAAGTGAAGAAAGAGAAGCAAGAGACAGGTATAATGGCATAGAAACTACCACTGGTTTCGATACCGGTGGATTTGCGAGCAGGTTTAATGGTACTATTATCAACACCACCATTGAAAACATCATAAACTTTGATCGTGAGTTCGGAGATCATCACATAGGGTTCACAGGCCTTTATAGCTCCCAGGAATATAGCAATGATCAAACACTGGTGAGTTCAACTACCTTTGTCAACGACAACCTTGCACAATTTGGAGTGGGTACCGGGGCGTCTATTTTAGCTTCTTCGCCTTTTTCAGAGTGGAATATCATTTCACAAATGGCCCGGATTAATTATGACTATAAAGGAAAATACTTTTTAACGTACACCGTAAGGAGAGATGGGTATTCAGGGTTTGGTGCCGGTGAAAAGTATGGTGTATTTCCTTCTGTAGCTTTAGGGTGGACCCTTTCAGACGAAGGCTTTTTGCAAAATAACCAATGGATCAATTTTCTTAAACTAAGGGCCTCTTACGGTGTAAACGGAAACCAGGCCGTTGACCCGTTCCAAACGCTAACTTCAATTAATCCAGATAACGGTTTGGATGTTTTTACCTATCACTTTGATGGTCCTGCCAATGGTTTTGCACCTACCATTCTTGGAAACCCTGCTCTTGGTTGGGAGCAAACAAAAACTTTTAACATTGGAATTGATTATACCATGCTGGAAGGTAAACTTTCAGGAAGTTTAGAATATTACAACAGTAGGTCAGATGGGCTTTTATTGAATCGTTTGCTCAATTCTACCCAGGGTTTTACCTCAATACTTCAGAATGTAGGAGAAACTTCAAACAAAGGAGTTGAGATCAGTATCAATGGAACACCGATAGAAAAAGGAGACTTCTCATGGAATATTGGCGTCAATTTCTTCAAAAATACCAATAAAATCGTTCAGCTTTTTGACAGAGAAACTGATGACGTATTAAACGGATGGTTTATAGGCGAAGATATTGATGCCAATTTCAATTTTGTTGCAGACGGAATTTTTAATACACAGGCGGAGATCGATGCTTCTCATATGCCAGATGCGGTATTGGGAGACAGACGCTTCAAGGATATCAATGGCAATGGTGTACTGGATAGTGGAGACAGACAAATACAGGGATCTGTAAGCCCCGATTACACCTTAGGACTTAATAATACTTTAGCTTACAAAGGTCTGACATTGTCAATGTTTTGGTATACTGTACAGGGCGTTTTAATAAACAATGCTGTACTTGATCCTATATCTTATCTACCAGGCCGAAGTAACATTGCTGATGTAAATTATTGGAATTCCGATAATTCTAACGCAACCTCGCCCCGTGTAGATTATGGTGTTGCCGACACAGAATATTTTGAGGATCGCAGCTTTATCAGGTTAAGGAACATTACGCTTGGATATAGTTTTGATCAGGACCTGGCGTCAAAGGTAGGACTATCCAGCCTGGGCGTTTATATAACGGGTAATAACCTTATAACGATAACTGACTGGTCCGGTTTTGATCCTGAGAGCGAAGGCACTTCAAGGATTGATGGTGATGATATCTACCCTTCCTTTAAATCAATCATTTTCGGTATCAATGTCGGTTTTTAAAAGACGTTATCATAAAATAGTAGACAAATGAAAAATATAAATAGAATAATATTAATCTGCAGTCTTATTTTTGGTTCGATAGCCTGCAACGATGATAAATTGGATGAAGTTCCAAAAGACTTTTTTTCGCCTGATAACCTATACTCCAATTCTTCAGGATTTGAAACGGCAACAACCGCTTTATACGAAAAAGTAAGAAGGGAAAGACGGCAGGCAGCTCGTTTCGGTACCATGACAACGGGCACTGATCTTTATCGTGGTGGATTAACTCACCCTGCTAATCGCGCGCTTACCACTTACGGTGCAAGCTTGAACTCTACTTTTACACCATCTAAGAATTGGTGGGATTTTAGCTATGAAGGGATCGCCTGGGCGAATCTTATCATTGAAAGGACAGAAAATCCTGATGTTGATTGGGCGAATGAATCGGATAAAAACCTTTATTTAGCAGAAGGAAGGTTTTTTCGTGCTTATTACCATAATTTACTGCAAGGTTTATTCAACGACGTTCCATTAGTAACGGAATTCAGTACTGAACCTAAATTGGATTATACCAGAACACCAAGAGTTCAGGTACTTGAACAAGTTAGAGATGATCTGATTTTTGCAGCAGCAAATTTACCATCAGACCCAGGCAGTACCGAGATAGGAAAACTGACGAGATACGTGGCCTTGCATTTATTGGCGGAAGTGTATTTGGCACTGGAGGATTTTACCTCAGCCGCTAATGCTGCTCAGGAAGTGATCGACGGCCCCCATCAACTCATGACTGAAAGGTTTGGACCTGAGGCTGCCGATCCAAAAGGTAATGTTTTTCATGACCTGTTCCTTGAAGGTAATGTTGCCTATCAACATGGAAATTTGGAAACAATTTGGACAATAAGGAATGTATATCAAGGGATAGGAGGACATTCAGTTAGTCTGGGCGGAGAAGGCTGGGCCAATGGAGACTGGTCAAGACGACTTTTGGTTCCGTTTTATCAAAGGGTTACTGGCTTATTGCTGGCTGATTCACTGGGAGGAAGAGGTATTGGTAGGATAGGTCCGACAGAGGGTTATTTAAATCTGTACGAAGACGGTGATATGAGAAATGACAATATCAACCTTAGAAGAGATTGGTATTACAACAATCCGGATGCCTTGCCTGCAGGCAAAGCCCTGGGTGATTTGATTGAGCTGGACCCCGCTGATCCGCTGTATCAGCAACGTGTGGATATTGATTTGTTCCCCGCTATCACCAAATTTGATTTTGGGGCACAGGGTAGAGGTAGTAGCGCAACCTATTTGCCAATGGATAAGGACCGCGCGCAATACCGTCTCGCGGAGACCTATCTTTTGTTAGCAGAGGCCCAACATAGAGCAGGAAACAATGGAGCAGCGGCAACCACGATCAATGTGATAAGGGTCAGATCGAATGCCGCCCCAATTGCTGCTGGTGACGTTACTATGGATTTCATTTTGGACGAAAGGGCCCGTGAGTTGTATGGTGAAACGTATAGAAGACTTGTGCTGGCCAGGACAGATAAGTTTTTTGAAAGAACACAAGCCATGAACCCTCAGGTTTCAGCGGTGGTAGCTGAGCGTGACAGGTATTTACCAATTCCTCAATCTGTCATTGATGGAAATCCGGATGCTGAATTTCCTCAGAATCCGGGATATTAATTTACCCGCCTGATAGGTTGGGGTTTGCTGTTGATGTGTCACTTAAACGCGAGGAATGCGGTGACATGTCAACAGCAATCATAGTATTTAAAGAATAAATGATAACAATAATGAAGTGTATTCTCTTCCCTCATCAACGCCGGTAAACAGGAAATGGTAACCCCCGGTTGTATCATCACAACCCAATTTATTGTTCTTTTGAGGCTTTAAGCCAGGTTTTTACACCATTATGAAGGCTGGTTCGGCAGCGGTTTTTGTTTACTCCCGGAACATCAAATACTGCCAGACTTGGTTCTTCTTTATCGTTTTCAAAAAATGCAGGCAAAACCGAGATCGATCAATATCGCTATTAACATTTGGGTACGTTTGATTATATTTGTTATATATGCGGTTTGACCTGGATCAAAAACTCTCAGCGCTTTCATCAAAAGAAACGATAATGCAAACGCTTCATCCCGGAAGGAAGAAAAATCAGCATTTGATTCGCTATAGCACTACATTAATATTTTCTATAGTGTCTCTATCAGGGTTATTTTTTTTGCTCTCAGCCTGCTTACCTTCTTTTGCCCAAACCACCCAAAACGATATCAGAGATATCACTGCGCTCGAGCTGACAAGAGATATGGTAGCGGGATGGAATCTGGGAAATAGCTTTGATGTCACCAACCGTGACAAAACATTTTGGGGGAACCCCTTGCCGAGTAAAGAAATCATAGCCACGGTTGAGCAAAGAGGCTTTAAAACCGTCCGTATTCCTGCGACCTGGGAATTTCATATGGGACCCGGACCCGACTATACCATTGAAAAAGAATATCTTGATGCGGTGGAAGCTATCGTGAAACATGTTTTGGATAACGGTATGTATGCGATCCTCAATACGCATCATGATGACTGGATAGTACCTGTCTACGACAAAGAAAGTGAAATAAGCGATCGGCTTAAAAAGGTTTGGACGCAAATAGCAAATCGATTTAAAGACTACAACGATTATCTGATTTTTGAAACCATGAATGAACCACGCATCAAAGACAGCCCTGTTGAGTGGGTGGGAAACGATGAGGGTAGAGAAATGGTCAATGGATATAATCAGGCATGTGTAGATGCTATCAGGGCTACGGGGGGAAACAATGCAGAAAGATTTCTTATGATACCCACCTATGCTGCCAATACACAACCAGGTTCTTTAAGTCAGCATATTATACCAAATGATGATCCTAAAATTATTGTATCGTTGCACACATACTTCCCATTTGAATTTACCCTTAAAGAAGACGGAACGGGCAATTGGGGCTCTGCGGCAGATAAAGCCGCTTTAGACGCTGAATTAGATAGAATTCACGACCACTTCATTGCAAATGATCAGGCTGTGATTTTAGGGGAATGGGGAGCCATAGACCGAAGCAATCACGATGATCGCGTTGAGCATGCCTCCTATTATGCACGTGGAGCAGCGGAAAGAAAATTGGCAACCATCGTTTGGGATGACGGAGGCCAGTTTCAGCTCCTCTCGAGGCAGGAACTTTCGTGGACTTTTACAGGTTCCGCTATTGCCAACGCCATTATTGGAACAGTAAACGACGTCTATGGTATTCTGCCACTTGCATTGAATAAATTACCAGAGAATATTTCGGATTTCTATGCATATCAGAAAACCGGAAGTAATAAAATCTTCATAAGATATAATCTCTTAAAGGACTCTAATGTCAGTTTAAAAATCCTGACTATTAATGGAAGGCATGTTCGAAACCTGGTCGCCCGGCAAAGGCAGGCGCCCGGGGGCTATGAAATATCCTGGAAAGGTGAAAAAGACACCGGGGATATAGTTTCCGATGGTGTTTACTTAGTAATTATCACATCCGAACAATTCGGAAAAGAATATAAAGTCACTTTTACCCGGCAATAGCAAAAACAAAAAATCAAAGGAAATACCGTTCTCAAAATAGCATTGACCAGGCAAATCTCATCAGAGAAAACCCTATCAAATTAATCCCATGCAGAAAGGCCAATGATCTCTCCGTTTGGTCCTGTGAAAAATGTGTATTTATCGCGAGCGTAGTTCTCATTTTCCAGCTCATACCCCTCTTCCTTCAACTTATCCCCGATCGGACCAATGTCATTGACCGTAAGCATGAAGTGGTTGTGGTTGGTATTTCCTATCGGCCCAATAGTGTCAATATACTCCTTTGCAGTGGGCGACAAACTAACCGTCAAGTCATCCGTATTGACCTTCAAGACTAGCATTCCTTCATGCACAGAACTGTTGAGAACATCTTTATCACTCAATTTGAAACCAAGAATCTCACGGTAAAGTTTCACCGTTCCCTCAAGATCAAGTACCTGTACACTAAAGCTTGCTAAGCCAATAACCCGCGCCTTAGATCCTGTTTCTTCCCTCGAACCTTCACGCTGAGCCGAACTGTAATTTGTTCCTAACATAACGATCATTACAAGCAAACAGCATCTCCAAACAGTTTTCGACGCGATGTTGTTTTCTTTTTTACTTCGAATAATATTCATTTTCATAATTTGTCTGGAAAAATGTGATAATTCCTGGCCATCTGCATCGACAACAAACCATTATCAAAACAGATGAGATTGCTTCTATCAATCATATTCAGATAGACCAACGATCTCCCCGTTTGGTCCCGTGAAAAATGTGTATTTATCACGGGCATAGTTGTTATTTTCCAACTCATACCCTTCTTCTTTCAACTTGTCCCCAATCGTCGTAATATCATTGACCCTAAGCATAAAGTGGTTGTGGTTGGTATTCCCAATTGGGCCTACCTGATCCCAATTTTCCGGTGCGGTTAGTGAAAGAGTGAGCATCAAGTCATTCGCTTTCAACTTCATTACCAACATACCTTCAAGTCCAGGACCGTGAAACACCTCTGCAGCATGCATTTTAAAACCCAGGATCTCCCGGTAGAGCTTTAAGGTTTTCTCAAGTTCAAGCACATGCACGCAGATGTATCTGATCCCCGTGACCCTTGCCTGTGTGTTTTCCTTATTGGTAGCCTTCGAATCCGCCTTCTGAGCATAGCTTAAGCCTGTTCCTACGAGGGTGAACATTGCGAAGAAACAGCATCCACAGATGAGGCTCGACCAAGTGTTGCTCTCTTTGTTTCTGTGAGAAATATCTGATCTCATAATAACCCCTGTGAAAAATGTAGTTTTTCTCATGTTGTGATTCATTTAATTAAATAATGATACTTGTGTAGTAGTCGCTCTTGCAACTCATATTACAAATGTTGCATGAATCACGTCAATTATGGATTCCAAAGCACTCAACAAAAACTGAACATTCGGCTTTAAGTTCTGAACAGTCAACTTTCCTGATCCAAAAATTCGCTAAGATTGTCTTACGAAACTTTAGTTTAACCTAAGAACTAAAAAATAATTTGATTACTCAATTCCTCTGAGTACCCATTGTCCGATAATTCGAATTAATGGATAATTAGAAAAACACCAAGAAGATTAATAATCAAGTGGCATGAAAGTCAAGGACGCAAGTTTTGATTTAAAACAAATTAAACTATGAAATCATTTTTACTTCTTACACTGGCAAGCTTAGTTATTTTCTCACGCACACAAGCCCAGACCCAACCCTGTGATTGTGATAAAGAGGTTGAGGTTAAACCTACCCCTGAGCAGATGGACTTCCTTGGCATTACAAATGCCGATAAATTGAGCGAGGCTTCAAGACGCGCACTTAAATGGGACCCTAATTTGACAAATGAGTGGTTCGGCCAGTTTACCGTACATGACCTGAAGGGAGACTTAGCCTATGAAGAAGGCGTTGTAAGACGAGATCCTAGTGCCGTAATTCAGATTGATGGGAAATATTTCGTATGGTACAGTAAGAGTGTTGGACCAACTCAAGGGTTTGCTGGTGACGTTGACAAAGACAAGGTCTTTCCGTGGGATCGCTGCGATATCTGGTATGCTACCTCAGACGATGGCTGGACATGGAAAGAAGAAGGTATAGCAGTACCCAGAGGGCCTAAAGGATCATACGATGATCGGTCTGTCTTTACAACGGAAATTATGGTTTGGGAAGGAAAGTACTACCTAAGTTATCAAACTGTAAAATCTCCCTACAATGTTCGTGTGAAAAATCAAGTAGGAATGGCATGGTCAGACTCTCCCCACGGTCCCTGGACAAAATCAAAAGAGCCTGTATTAAGCCCCGCCGACAATGGAATATGGATAGGTGAGACACAAAATAGATTTATGGTGGAGAAGAAGGGCGACTTTGACAGTCATAAAGTACATGATCCATGCATATTGCCTTTTAACGGGAAGTTCTACCTCTTCTACAAAGGCGAACAAATGGGCGAGCAAGTCACTTGGGGGGGACGCCAGATTCGCCATGGTGTCGCGATTGCAGACAATCCACTTGGGCCATATGTCAAGTCTGATTTCAACCCGATCTCTAACAGCGGACACGAGATATGTGTGTGGCCGCACAAAGGTGGAGTTGCCTCATTGATAACTACGGATGGCCCGGAGAAAAATACCATTCAGTGGTCACCTGATGGCATTAACTTCAAAATAATAGCAAGTATTAAAACGCCTCCTCATGCTATCGGTCTCAACCGATCTCTGGATACGGAAGAGCCTTTTGCCATATTCGAATGGGGACTTACTCATAAATACGTAAGCTATGATTATCAGCATATTAGGAGGTTTCAGGGTAAAAGACATACGCATACTTTGGGGAGAGGTGAGAGTGCGGGCCCAGGTAAAAAGAAATAATCTAAAAAATGGGTCTAGCAATAGCTAAATACATCAGGTACAGTTTAGCTATCCTTTCACTTTTTATTCTTCAGGTTTCTTGCTCTGAGGTTAAAAATGAAGGAAATTCAGTAGAACTGGGAAAATATGACTGGGATCAATTAATTGATCCCAATCTGTCAAAATGGGACAAATACTTAAGCTACCAACATCAGGTAGGGTACAATGGATCTGAACCAAAGAACAAGCAGGGAGAATTAATTGAGCCGATTGGTTTAAACCAACATGGCTATAACGTTTTCACCACCGTTCAGGAAGGGGATGAAACCTTGATCAAGGTGAGTGGTAAGTATTACGGCTGCTTAGTCACCAAGGAAGAGTTTAGGAACTACCACTTCCAACTAAAGTATAAGTGGGGTCAAAAGAAATGGGCGATAAGAAAAGATAAGCTCATGGATTCGGGCATCCTGTATCATTCCATTGGTCCACTGGGTGCCGAGTTTTGGAGGTCATGGATGCTGTCCCAGGAATTTCAAATCATGGAGGGACACACCGGCGACTTCTGGAGTCAGGCCAACTCCGCTATTGATATCAGAGCCTACAAGCCAGAGTCAATCCTTGATCCTTTAGCGCATAAATCTCAGGATTTTATTACAATAGCCATGAACAGCCCTTATGGGGGGTACTGTCGAAGAAGTGGCAACCATGAAAACCCAATGGATGAATGGAATACACTTGACCTATATTGTTTTGAAAACAAAAGCCTTCATGTTGTAAATGGTGAAGTGGTCATGATCCTCAAGAATTCCAGGTATGTGGAAGAAGATAGCACGAATGTTGCCATGACAGAAGGAAAAATCCAGCTACAAAGTGAAGCGGCCGAAATATTTTTTAAGGACATCAGAATAAGAAGCATAGACTCACTTAGCAAGGAGCATCTAGCTCTTTTTTGATCCAAGGAGGGAACAACGATTCATGGGATTCCAGCCTGGAATGTAGCAAGGCTGACTCACACCTGTGGCAATTATCGATATCTATACGTGCCTGTAATGGACAAAACCTATGCAGGCTAGATATCAGGGCTTACAGATAGCCTGATACATCTCTAAAATACTAGTTTAATAAACAACGGACGGATTGCACTATGACAACAAGACTAATCGCGGAAAAAGAAATCAGTATTATTTTGGTATTGGAGCATACTTCCAAAAAATCAATGGAAATGCGGTTCTCAAAATAGCATTGGCCAGGCAATGAAGAAAATGGTTTGAAGGCCTTTGGAATACCTCAAATCAAGTTCAAACACCAATAACTTTCCCTAATATGTAATTTGAGTTGACTATACGAAAGTTGACCTAAGCTATATTAGGGAGAAAATAAAAAAAGCCTCATTTTGAGGCTTTTTAGATGTTTTGGAATGTGATTCGACTGGGGCTCGAACCCAGGACCCTCTCCTTAAAAGGGAGATGCTCTACCAGCTGAGCTATCGAATCAAATAAATCTTTACGTTCCGGATAAACCCTAATCTTACAGGCCATATCCAGGTAATTCAGATGGATCTCCTCCCTAGCTAAAACAAGGCTAAAGAGCATCAAAAATTCATGTTGATTAGCACGCCTTCACAGGCGTTTCCTGTAATTGCGAGTGCAAAATTAATCCCAATTGATTAAAATGCAAAAAAATAATTACAAATTTGGTATTATAATTCAATCCGTCTCGCTGATTTGCACATAACTCATTAATAATCAATTAAATAGATATGAAAAATCTTGGGAAATTCTTCCTGGGACTTTACATTCCCTCCTCTAAATCCCCGGGGTTACTCCATTCCTGCATACACCCTTCAGCCTGCCCTTTTAAAATGTCAGGCCAAACCTGGGACTTGCTGCCATCCGCTTTGTTAATTAAAGTTAAATCTTTGTAAGTTCATCACCGATTTACTTAATTTCGCGGTGGTAGATAAAATTTTTAGTTAAGTATAATGCCCGTTATTTCATTCAGGCTTTTTTTTCTGGTAAATTTTGTTTTTGGATCAATCCTGGCGTCTGCGCAGACAGGGTCTTCCAGTCTTAAGATGGCCGATTCTTTATTTGCAGAAAGTAAATTCACCGAGTCTTTTGTGATTTATGAGGAGCTGCTGGAATCCCGGAAACAGTCCTCCCCACAAATGTTACTCAAGATGGCCTTTATAAAAGAGGGATTAAAGGATTATAGTAAAGCATTGTATTATCTAAATCTGTACTATTTACAAACCACCGATAAAAGGGTTCTGAAAAAAATGGAAGAGTTGGCCAGAAATCATGATCTTACGGGTTATGAATATTCGGACTGGGAATTTTTCATGATGCTTTACAGGAAGTACAACAACTATATTACCTACTTTTTATCGGCCCTTGCCTTGCTTTTTTTTGGGATTATTTTCAGACAAAAGCGACGGCATAGCAGCAGGCCTGTTGCCACCGGGATTTTATTGACATTTGTATTGGCAATATTCTTCTTTCATATCAATTTTTCAGACAAGTACAATAAAGGTATCATCGTGCAGGCAGATGCCTATTTGATGGATGCCCCTTCATCCGGTGCAGATTTGGTTAATATTGTGGATAAAGGACATAGGGTAAAGGTATTGGACAAAAAGGATGTATGGGTAGAAATTGAGTGGCAGGGTGATAAAGCCTTTATCCGCGAAAATAACATTGCCACACTTCATTAAAAATTCACGGGGTAATTGATATAACGGCTTTATTTGAACGGAGAATCCGCTTCTTTTGCGAGGGCGTTGTAAACCAATTTATCCATGAAGCCCGGAAAAAACTTATTCATCCACACCACAAATTTGCCTTGTGTGGTTAGCAGCAAAAACTTTTTCCGTTTTTTCGTGGCTTTATAAATCAACAAGGCACATTCCTCGGCAGACATTTCTTTGCTTTCATCCCGTGGGGATTCTCCCTGCATGCTGCCGTCTTTTGTGAGCGCCACTTTTCTAATATTGGAAGTGGTGAATCCCGGGCACGCCGTCAAAATATGCACGCCTTTCTTCAGCATTTCTGTTCTCAACGACTCAAGGAATCCCTGTAAGGCAAATTTAGATGCGGAATATCCTACACGGGCCGGCAAGCCGCGATAGCCGGCAATAGAAGATACACCTACTACAGACCCTTTACTTTTTATAATGTGGGGCAGGCAATACTTGGTTGCATATAAGGCACCATAAAAGTTAATGTCCATAACTTTTTTTATCACATCAAGGTCTACATCTTCAAAAAGGGCTCTCATTGATATTCCGGCATTATTGATCAAAATATCTATGGTACCCCATTGCTCAACAGCATACGCGGCCATGGCTTTATTGTCCTCTTCCTTGCTTACATCCGCCTGAAAGCTTGCTACTTCGATACCTGATGATTGCAAAGATGCCCGGGTAGCATCCAACGCAGATTGATTGCGCCCGGTAATCAATATCTTAGCACCCTGCTTGCCAAACTGGAAAGCCAATGCCTTGCCAATACCAGATGAACCCCCAGTGATAACAACTATTTTATCTTTCATTTTTTACGATCATAAATGCGGCTGTAAAAATAGAAAATAATTTATTATAGCACCATTTGGCAATACCATCCGTTGAATTAATAATTGTCGTAATTTTGAAATCTTCTATTTTCGCACAGGCAACTTATCGGTTAAAATTCGCATCAATAGAAAATATATTGCTGATATTAAAATACTGTAGGCTACCAATGTGTTTTAATAGTATTGGGTGGCACTTTTTATGGAAAGGAACAATAAAGTATTTCACGGTTTAACACAGTTCAAACATCAATTACCAACGTTTATAAATGAAAAAAACATTTACGCTGCTTTCTTATTTTAGCATTACGTTGATATTATTTTGCCTGATTACCAATCGGGCTTCCGCCGCAAAGATTTTTGGGAAGGTAATGGATGAAGATAATCAGGGACTACCTTTCGCCACCCTGTACCTGAAAAATACTTCGATTGGCACTACTACAAACGCTGAAGGAAATTACTCGCTGGAGGTAAGCCCGGGTAATTATGAATTAGTATTTCAATTTGTCGGTTATAAAAAGACAGTGAGGGCAGTTACTGTAGGATCGGAAGATATTGAATTAAATGTCAATATGGCAACGGAGGTAACCGCGTTAAAGGAAGTTGTGGTCAATGCACAAAGTGAGGATCCGGCTTACGCTATTATAAGAAAAGCCATTAAAAAGAGAAAATATTATCAAAAAGAAGTATCCGGTTATGACTGTAAAGTATATATCAAAGGGCTTCAAAGACTCGATGAAAGGCCGGAAAAGATATTTGGATTTAACGTGACCATCGATACCGGCATTGTGTATCTTTCAGAGTCTGTATCTGAGTTTAGTTTTAAGCAGCCTGATAAAATCAAGGAGACTATGATCTCGTCTAAGGTAAGCGGCAGTAATAATGCTTTTAGCTTTAATCAGGCTTCTGAGATGATGTTCAGTTTTTATGATAACATTCTCGACGTCGAGGGGATCAGCGAACGAGGTTTTGTTTCTCCCATTGCCACTAACGCACTTATTTTTTACAAATATCAATTAGAGGGGACCTTTATGGATGGCAACCAGCTGGTCAACAAAATAAGGGTCATCCCTATTCGCAAAAACGACCCGGTGTTTAGTGGTTTAATTTATATCAATGAAGATTCATGGAGAATCCATAGTATTGATTTGTTGCTAACAAAAGCCAACCAGATAGAGTTTGTGGATAGTCTGCGTATTAACCAGGTTTATGCACCGGTAGAAAATGACCGATGGATGTTGCTATCGCAGCGGTTTAAATTTCAATTCAAAGTGTTTGGTTTTAAGGGTAGCGGATATTTCATTTCCATCCATTCCAATTACCATATTGAAAAGGAACACGAAAAAAAATACTTCACCAATGAGATTATGTCGGTTAGCGATGGTGCCAATAAACGAGATAGTCTCTACTGGCAAAAAATCAGGCCTATACCACTCACTCATACCGAAATCAAAGACTATCATGTAAAGGACAGTTTATCAATCATCAAGGAATCCAAACCATATAAGGACTCTATAGATCGCAAGAGTAACGAACTTTCTGTAGGTGGTATTATGTTGGCAGGATATACGCATAGCAACTCATTTAAGAAACATTATTTTACCATCAATCCTGTGATAAGCGCCTTTCAATTCAACACCGTGGAAGGCCTGGTCACCAACTTAAATTTAAGCTATACCAAGCACTACGAAAACAACCAGTTTTTCAGAATCACGCCGGATATTCGCTATGGTTTTTCAAGTAAGGATTTCTATGGCCAAATTGAAGGTTTTTATTATTACCGCCCCAAAAAGTTTTCCTATATCAGTGTCAAGGCTGGCAAATACATTTATCAGTTTGATCCTGCCACACCCATCAGCCCTTTAATCAATAGTTATACCACGCTGGTGGAAGAGAAAAATTTCATGAAGGTTTATGAGAAAGCCTTTGTCAGATTTCGTCATCGCAGTGAGTTGTGGAATGGCGTATTATTAACAACGATGATGGCATATGAAGATAGAAAACAGTTGTTTAATACCACGAGCTATACCTTCCGGGATCAGGATGATAAGATCTTCACACCCAACGCTCCGGTCAATACGCTATTAGGCGACACTTCATTTCCGGACCATCAGGCTCTCATTATAGGATTTGACCTACGGCTGCGTTTTGCCCAAAAATATATCAGCCGTCCAAACAGGAAAGTAAATTTGGGTTCGAAATATCCAACGGTAACTATTAACTACAGAAAGGCCATTGACGAGGTACTCGGGAGCGATGTTAAATATGATCTGCTTCAACTATCGGTAGATGACCGCCTGAATTTTGGCTTGTTTGGATCGGGCAATTACCGGATAAGCGGCGGTACATTCATCCAAAATGACAAGACCTATTTTATGGACTTCAAACATTTTAATGGAAATCAAACCAGTTTCTCTTCATTTGAACCGGGTAATTTCCAATTATTGGATTATTATCTTTATAGTACCAACAATAATTTTTTCAAAGCACATTACGAACACCATTTCAACGGATTTATAATCAATAAACTTCCACTGCTAAGGAAAACAAGGGTCCAGGCTGTGTCTTCACTAAATTATCTCAAGACTTCAGAGGTGCCTAATTATCTGGAATTCGGGATAGGCCTGGAACACATATTCAAGGTATTCAGGGTAGATTATTACCTGGGTTTCCTGTCGGGCAGGAAAATACAAAATGGTTTTAGGATCGGCGTAGGGTTTTAAGCGTGCCCTCCTGAATTTTAGGATCAATGCAACACGGAAATGGTTCCTTTATATTCCGCATTTGTAAACCTTAGAAAATAGTAGTAGACGCCAACAGAGGCACCATCACCATCCCATTCAAAACCTCGATCGTCATCTCTAAACATTAGATTGCCATGCCTGTTGTAAATGGAGATCTCCAGGAATTGATTGTCGCAATTGTCCTTGGGAAGATTAGGCACCGTAAAAGAGTCATTGTAACCATCCCGGTTAGGTGTGAATACATTTGGCGGAATAAACTCAGTGTCATCGACGAAGATATCCTCCACACCTATTTCAACCTTTATGGTATCATATTGGGGATTAATGCAATAGTTGTCCCATACAACAAATGCAAAAGTAAAAAATTCATCTTGTTCCTGAACAAGGCTGGGAGGTTCGGCGATCGCAGTTATATCCGAACAGGAAGGAACCCAGGTAAACAGGGAACTTACTTTTCCAAGCCCTTTCGCCGCCTCAAATGTGTAATTGAGATTCTCATATTTCTCCCTGTCCAGCAAATCTATGAAGACGGAATCATTATCCAGGTCGGTACCAATGACGTTTAAGCTAACCTGCTCACCTACCTTAAATATTAAAGGTTGACTTACTACTTCGCTAAAACTTATCTCAGGATGTTCATTTTCCGGTGGAAGTATTACCACGCTAACCTGCAGGGTATCGGCATTGGGGAATTTGCATTTATCCTGATCGGTGGCAATGAAATAAAAATTAAACTCATTCTTAAATTCAAGGTCAATCAGATCGCAGTCCAGGTCCCACAAAAACGGCGAAACGACATTGGTAAAACCCTCGGCGCCATCAAATTTTATTTGATAAAATTCCATGGGAAAACCATCAGGCTCTACGCGCAAGGTAACAAAGTCATCATCAATATCTTTGGCAAATACATTAAAATCCAGGGTTTCACCTATGTGAGCAAAAAAGGTGTTGTTAGGCAAATCTGTAGATACTACCGGGTCGTTATTGGTTGGCAATTTCACTGAAAGTGAAAGGTTTAACGTATCACCATTACTCTGCAGGCAGTCATCCAGGTCGTCGACAATCACCCAAAGGTCAAACTCCGTTCGCTGGGTAAAATCATAAACATCGCAGCCCGTTTCCCACATAAACTCCGCTTCCAGCTTCCCAGGTTCACTCAGCGTGGTTTTGATGCTCATACCAAAGTCAGCCATATTAAACCCGTCATGTGTGACAGCTGTGACCGACATCAGGTCATTGTCACCGTCAATTCCCTCTATGGGTAAAACATAAACTTCACCCTCCCGGACCTGCTCCGTGACACTTTCAGCTGCGGGGTTCACAATCTCCGGATCGGTATTGGGAGGAGGTTGAATAATCACCCCAATTCTGACAGTGTCGGATAACGGAAGGCTACAGGCATCATCGTAGGCAATCAGATCAATATACATCGGCTTATTTTCCGAGTAGGGACAATCCGGGAAGCATACCTCTGTTTTCAGGGTATCATCCTCATTGACCAAAAAACCGCTGTTCAAAGATAAAATCCCTGAAACATTGGCAGAAAAATTCACCGGCCGTGCCCGAATGGTCAGCGCTTCAGGCGCATCGGCATCCTGGACAAATAACTCCATACATTTTGGCGAATCGTCACTGGTAAAAGTAATAATGGACCCATCTTTATAGAGATCGGTCTGGCCCTTAATTCTGGCAAATATTTCAGGCGGACTGCCGGGGTTGGGGCAATCAATTACCAACATCTGAAAATCTCTTCTGACCTCACCGATCTTTTTCCCATTCCTGTATTCTTCCGCTCTGACCGCAAAAACAAACAAGCCTGCCATCGACGGGGTTACGGTCAACAGGCCGGTAGGCGACACATTTAAGGAGGGTGTGCCGGGTATCTGGTTGTCAATATCCACACCACTTACCCACGGAACATCTTCGTGGGGAGCCGGCGTGGGCGTCGGAACCGGCGCTATAGTGGAACTATTTAACGGATTGATCATAGAGTAAACGATGGAGTCCCCGTCAGCGTCACTTCCCGCAAAATCAACATAATAAAACTGCCCTACACATGCATAATCACTCAATGGCGGAAACAGGACAGGAGAAGAGTTGACAAACGGATCCCCCTCTTCGTCTACCACAGGGGGAAACTCAAGATAAAAGGTCTGTCCGACGGTGTTGGGAGAAACCAAAACGATGTTATCGATTGTATTATTCCTGCAACACCTTTCCCAAACCAGATAATAGCCTTCAGACTCGTTAAATACATTAGGCGATAAAAAGACACTGGTGGTATAAAACAGCCTTCTGGTTCTTAAGGACTCAATAGTACAATCAATGTTGGTATAGGGTACAAACGTGGTGGAAGTTTTGACTAATGTAACCGTGCGAATAAAGCGATCGTCACGTTTGCTATATATATAAGCAGTAAGACTGTTTTCCCGTTGTAATATGGATGGCTCCCCATTTACATCATCAAAATAAAGCACTAAATTAATATCGTAGTTGTAACCACTTCGGTGAACCATTTCAAATTCACCTCCAACTATGTGGGTACCAATGACTTTTCCTGAGAAAAAGAGACAAAGGAAGGTAAAAAGGTAGGTTTTTACAGAAAAATTCATTTATGAATATACGCATAAATTCTTTTTTTTGTGCTCTGGTATGTTATGAAATTTTGAAATAATTAAATTTTTCATGGGAAGAAAATTAAAAAATACCGTAATCAAGGGGATTCAAATAGAAAGTATGGCGGCCGAGGGAAAATGTGTTGGACGGTATGAAAATCAGGTGATTTTTGTAAGCAATGTTGCGCCCGGAGACGTGGCCGATATCAGAATTACTAAAAAAAGAAAAAGCTTTTTAACCGGTGTTCCCGTTAATTTTCAAAACTATTCTTCGCACAGAACCGAGCCATTTTGCGAACACTTTGGGCTCTGCGGTGGCTGTAAATGGCAACATATCGATTATGAAACCCAGTTGCACTATAAAAGACAGCAGGTAATTGATAACCTGGAAAGAATTGCCAAAGTGGACCTGCCGGAAATACAGCCTATACTACCTGCCAACGAAATACAGCGTTATCGCAATAAGCTCGAATTTACCTTTTCAAATAAAAGATGGCTCACCAGTGAGGAAATCAAGGCCGAAACACCGATTGATAAAAATGGCCTGGGTTTTCACATGCCGGGAAGGTTTGATAAAATCATCGATATAAACCATTGCTATCTGCAGGATAAAATCTCCGATAAAATCAGGCTGGCAACGCTGAAATTTGCCAAAGCGCAAAATATGGAATTCTACGACCTGATAAAACATCGCGGATTGTTGCGAAACCTGATCATTCGCACCTCAAATCAGCAAGAGGTGATGGTGATTATACAATTTGCCAGGCGTGAAGAAGATAACATTCAGGCGCTGCTGGCGCATTTGGAACAACAGTTTCCTGAAATCACCTCTCTGCAATACGTCATTAACGAGAAAAGAAATGAAACCTACCAGGATCTGGATGTCATCCTCTTCTCCGGGAAACCCTATGTAACAGAGAAAATGGAAGACCTTAAATTCCGGATAGGTCCTAAATCATTTTTTCAGACAAACTCCAGTCAGGCGCTGGAGCTCTACAATATTGCCAGGCAATATGCCGGGCTAAGCGGCAATGAGGTAGTATACGATTTATATACCGGTACCGGTACTATTGCCAATTACGTCGCGGCACATGCCAGTAAAGTCGTTGGATTGGAATACGTAGCCGAAGCCATCGAAGACGCCAAAACAAACGCTGCCATCAACGGTATAAATAATGCTGAATTTTATGCCGGCGATATCAAAGATTTGCTGAATGATGAATTCGTCACAAAACATGCCAGGCCGGATGTAGTCATCACCGACCCCCCAAGGGCAGGCATGCACCAGGATGTCATCGACATGTTATTGAAGGTAGCACCGACCAGGATCGTTTATGTTAGCTGCAACCCTGCCACCCAGGCCAGGGATGTGGCGCTGTTGAGTGCTAAGTATCAGGTTACTAAAGTACAACCTGTTGATATGTTTCCTCAGACTTATCATGTGGAAAGTGTTGTTCTCTTGGAACTCAGGTAGGAAATTTCTCATAAAATATAGGAAAAATAGCTTAAATAGCATTTTGAGGGCTTTTTTATTTCTCATCCTTTCCTATTCTTTCTCACACTCGCGCAGGTCCTCCGGTCCTGTGCGAATTAAATAGTATAGGCGAAATAATAATGGATTTATTCTGTTGATAACCACTCCCTTTTCCTTACACCTTCTTTCACGATTGGCACAGGACTGGAAGACCTGCCTTTATATTTACCTGCCTGGAAATATTTATATTTATTCACGAATCAAAACAGCAGAGGTGAACTATAGTGACCTGCTAAGATTACGACTTATCTGGCGCATCAGTCCTCTGCTGTCTTATAGATTTGCATTAAATAGAATATTAGGTTTTCAGACCTATTACAAGGCATTAATGAAATCATATAAAGTTATGAAAAAGTATTTAAAAGTTATGGGCATTGATGTGTCTAAGAGTCACCTTGACATTTGTCTTTATTCAGAATCACAACCCACCTTTTTCAGGGTTAAAAATGCAGATCAGGGCTTTCAACAAATCCTTGAATTATTGGGCGAAAAGCAACAAGTACTGGTTTGCTTGGAGCATACTGGTATTTATACTTTTCCAGTTTGTAGTTTTCTGTCCGAGAATAAAATAGCTTACACTTTAATTGCCGCTGCGCAAATTAAAAAATCAATGGGCATCCAACGTGGAAAGAATGACAAGGCAGACGCAAGAACCATAGCCAGATATGGCTTCCTTTTTCAAAATGAGCTATCAGTGACCATATTACCTGAAAAGCTTATCATGAAACTAAAGTTGCTCTTTGGCCATAGGGAGCGGTTGGTAAAGGCTAAAAAAGTGGTTGCTGTGCCTGTCAAAGAAATGAACCAGTTCATTAGCAAAGATTTATACAGCCCCATTCACAGATCCACTGAGCAGGTTATCAACAAAATTCAAAAGCAAATAGATAGCATTGATAAACAAATGATTGATCTGATCAGTGCTGCTCCCAAGCTAAAAGATTGCTTTGAGTTATGTCAATCCGTGCCAGGCATAGGACCTCAAATTGCCATTTATCTGATCATCACTACAAGAGGGTTTAATGCATTTAAAACTGCCAGGCAATTTGCTTGCTATTCTGGGATTGCTCCCTTCGAATATTCATCAGGAAAAACTATCAGGGGTAAAAGCAAAGTGAACCACCTGGCCAACAAAAAAGCTAAGGCTTTGCTCAGTATGGGAGCACTCAATGCTATTCGTCATGATCGAGAGCTTAAAGCTTATTTTGAACGAAAAGTTAAACAGGGCAAAAACAAAATGGCTGTCTTAAATGCGGTAAGAAACAAATTGATCGCACGCGTCTTTGCAACTGTTAACAGAGCTACTCCTTACATACAGGTAGCTAAATATTAATCTTTACAAAATACAGTTAAGTTTTGTTGATTTTATCATAGAATGCGCCAGTTGAAGGACTGGAAGACCTGCCAGTTGAGTGTTAAGGGCTTTTTTATTTCTCATCCTTTCCTATTCTTTCTCATCGTTTCCCAACATTTTTTGGTATTTCTCAACATATTTTTGTCCGAATCTACCTCACACTCGCGCAGGTCTTCCGGTCCTGTGCGAATTAAATAGTATAGGCGAAATAATAATGGATTTATCCTGTTGATAACCACTCCCTTTTCCTTACACCTTCTTTCACGATTGGCACAGGACTGGAAGACCTGCGCCAGTTGAATGCATTGAAGCAAACAGCATTAGGATTAACTATTGTCGCCGCTAGCGTGTTCGGTGCGAAGGCACAAGGCAATCTTGTTGCCTTCAATGAAAATGCCAAGGTTGTAAAGAACAATGGTTTGACCAATTACACAAGCGCGGTTCCCAGCTCCAAGAGAGATCATGTTCCTCTTCATACAAGGCAGTCTTGGCATGATTTATTATGCCTGAAAAAGGTAAATCCAAAGTTAGGTTTACGTAAAATTTTATCTATTTGATCATAGCTCTACACCATAAGTACTATGGCTCCATCATAGCCAAACCCAAACGCTTTTTCAGTGATGAATCTCTTGATTTGGGTTATTGCATTCCATAGGCGATCCTAGGTTGAAATTGAGGATAATGTAAAATAGGCTTTAAGATTACTTACAGAGACTTAATTAATCTACTCTCAATGCAACTCATAATTTCCCTCTAGATTTTTAAAACAATAATCATTTAACGGTTTTAGCATATGATTTGACAGAATCTACACATTTATTGAGTTGATTAATTCTCAACTTGACTGCTATAAATCGAAACGCAAAAGGCATTAATAATCCTATTTAAATCCCAAAACCATTCCCATATGGTTAAACGATGGGAGGCGTATACCGAAAAGCCTTATGAGTAGGACAAAAATTTATTTCTTAACAAGAATGATTACAACTAGCATTTTTAGTTCCCTGCCCTTGAGAATATTGAGGGTGGGATTTTCAAGATGCGGCATTGCCTTTACCACAGCATTCATTTTGACCCTTTCTTTATTAGGATGTCGTGAGAATGAGGCCATGGACGAAGGTAGTCCACAGGAAGTAGTTTTCTCTATCAGTGCAACAGAAAGTAGCCGTCAGGCATCGACTTCTTCCATTAGTCAGGTGACCCAGGCGATTGTGACCATCACCAAAAGCGATAGTGTTGCTACTGAGTATACCAACGCCTCTATTGAGGTATATCCGTTTGATGGGCGGGTGTTTATAAAAAACATTTCCCTTCTACCAGGCGCTTACAAGGTAACAGCATTTGCCTTAGTAAGTGAAAGCAATGAGATTCTCTATGCCACACCTATGGCGGGTAGTCCTTTGGCTGCCAATGTAACAACACATTTGGAGATTGATTTTGAGGTGGAACCAAATGAAAAAAACGAAATTCCGATTGAGGTGATCTCGGTAAGTGGACAAAATCCTTCGGATTTCGGGTTGTTTTTTTTTGAAATTGGCGTGGTGGAAACCTTAGACTTCCAAATCAGCTTCACAGAGCTGGGAGGAACGAGTTTCATTCCCTCTACCCTTACCATTACTTATGGAGAAGACTATGAATACACTCAGAAGTTGACCGGGGAAGAGGATGCCGTACAAGTACGAGCGCAAAGTGAATTACACTATACAGTTACGGCACTCGAATAATCAATTAAAAATTAAATCAAAATAAACATGGCTAAATACGAAAAAGTAGGCAGAAGAAGATTCTACAGAAGGAAAAAAGAAAACAATATTTGGGGCATTATCGCTGTAATTTTTGTGATCATTCTGATCATTGGCAGTCAATGTTCTTGAGCAAGGACATTGACTTTTTCTAATTCCAAAATCTTAAAATCTTAACGAAATGAATATAAGCAATTGCAATACAAGCGGAATCTATATTAAATGTCTTACAATTGGGATAGGGGCAGGAATTTGAGGCAGTTTTAAGTGGTCTTAGAAGTCTTTTTTTGTTATACAAATAAATAGAAATTTCATTTTTTGTTTTAAATAATAATAAAATTTTGCTGCTATGAAAAAGCTATCACGAATTACAACTTTATTGTTAATCTTACTTTTTACTGGACCAGAAATCGTTTTTGCAGATGCCTGGATCAAAGTGAGGAGTAAATGTAGATGGTATCGAAAAAAATATAAAGGTCACGCACATTTGAAATACTGTGGTGCTGTTTTTTGGTTGAAGGGTGATACTGATAAAGGTTGTGAGACTTTCGATGCAAGGGCTTTTGCCGATCCGTTTAATGATGGAGGAATGACAGCAAGCGCCTGGAGAACGAGGAGGGTTATAAACCAACCCCCTTTTGAAGCTGTTGTATATGAAATGGGTACTTTCGTACCACAATTTGCTGGGATTTGTGGTGGAGAAAACAACCTTTTACAACCTTCCTATCTATCTTACTCACCAATTGTTGAAACTCAGAAAGGTTCCAAGGGTTCAGTTGGGCTAGAATCCGAAGAACCCATATTTGATTACACCAATAGAGTCATAATTTTGAAAAACATAAAAGGTCATTTTAATATGGCATCAGGTGATATCATAAATGATTTTCTGGCCTTCACTATATCGTTAACCAATCAACCCGAAGAATTTAATGAGGGTTCTATAGCTGATTCCGAATATCGTGAAAAATTGTTATGGTCAGCGAAAGCGCTTTTGAACAATGGTAAATTGATTATGAACAGCAATTTTGCCTCCGATCAATTCACTTTCAACTCCGAAAGCAAAACAGATCGTACAATAGTAAATTTAAACATGGATCAATTAGTGATTCCTGTTCCAGAAGGAATAGACATGGATAATTTGGTCGTCAATATTGGAAGCGATGCTGGAAATCTAGGCTATGGGATTTCGGACAAATTCAAGATTAACAAAATCGATCAATCTATCACAATCAGAGAGCCAATGGTTTTCAATGAAATTTTTGATTTCACTAATTATCCTAATCCAGTATCTAAAGAGCTTAATATTCAAATTAAATTGAAGGAGAGCTCACAAGCCACTGTTATTCTATATGATACTGATGGAAATCCTGTTCAGGAAGTTTTTGATGGGAAAATAATATCGAATAAACCTTTAAATATTGTGCATGAATTAAAAGGTCTCAAACCAAATAAAGTATACTTCCTAAAACTAATAACAAATAAAAGGACGTTGATAAGAAAAGTACTTATAGAATAGACTCATTGGGGATATTCCTTCACAGGAATATCTCATTTAAGCCACTTTGACAAGTGGTTAATACTAATATATATGAAAAAACTGCTACTCCTGTACCTTCTCCTTGTTTCTTTCATCGGGCTATCTCAGGAAAAAGAGTTATACCCAACAAATCGATTGCTGCTTGGCGCCAATATTAAACCCATTATTGGTTTTTCAATTTTCTCTCAAAGTGGATTTATACATCCAAGCATAAACATTTCTTCACTTCCTTCCTTATCAGGTGGTGTTACTATTAGAAAATTGGTATCTAACCGCTGGTTCTTTGAGACAGGCTTGAATATTTCACGTATGGGTTATTCAATTGTATTCACCCCGCATTATCAAGCGAATCAGAAATGGAGGGATCAAAACAGGTGGACATCCACATTTGGAATAGGAGAAATTCCAACACTCATAAATTATCAATTTGCTAATTCCAACCAACTATCATTTTATGGAATTGCTGGCATAAGTTGGATATTTTATGCCAGTAAAACTGATGTTACTGTAGGGTCTGCAACTAGCAATAATGATATCTTCAATGGTAGCAATTTTGAACAGGAAACTACCATTAGATTAAATGACTTTTTAAAACCGACATTAATGTTTGGAGTAGGAACAGAAAGACAAAGTAGAAAAGGATGGCACTACGGATCTTCTTTAGTGTTTAGCTTTGGAGTTGGTTCGATAGCGGAGTGGGATTACCTTTTGACGGTAAATGATGAGACTTTTTCTAATATCATTGTGAATAAAGGTACCTACATTGGATTGACTTTTTTTCTGCTTTTTCCATTGTAGACTTTGTGCCAAGCCTAAATATTACAAATTAAAGCACCGATAGGCATTTGGTTATTCGTTGTTGACGGAAAACCGCCTGGCTTGCATTGCCCAGAATTCCAACATATACCACGATTAGGCCCAGTGACAGGGTAGCTGCATTTTGACGCCCCTCTAGGTGTAGTTTAAACTACACCTTCATATCAAATCAACGTCAATCAATGCATCCATTTGCGCATAATTCCGGGCACTGCTGTAAAGATAATCCTCAGGTCTTTCAACACAGCCTGATCTCACAGGATTTTCGTGAATATAGTGCATCCTGGCATCAAATAGCTCATTTGCATCAAGTTCTACCGCATGGTTCTCGTGTGTCCATAGCTGAAGTTCGGATACTCTTTTATTGTACTTTGCATGATACTTTAATATCATCTCCATCCACTCACGCAGGCTTTCTCCTTTACATATTTTTATGGTATCTAATATCCTTTTGCTTGTATATCTTTTAAAATCCCGTACTAATCCAGATAAATCTCCTAACTCACTACGCATTATTGCATGCACATGATTGGTCATAATCACTTAAGCATATAGCTTCAAACCCTTCGACTCCCTACAATACTGGAAGCTTTCTAGTATTATATCCTTATACAACCGTCTTGAAAATACATCCACCCAACCCACTACCTGAAACGTTAAAAAATACGACTGTTCCTGATCTCTAATCTGATAGGCCGTTCCCATGATAAATATGAAAGTTTAAAAAATGATGTTTTTGAAATAGGGAACATATTAATTATCACTTGAAATTCCAGGGCATGGGGATAGTCATTTTTGAACCATTTCGGTAAGAAGTCAGCATTCAAATGCCTGGTATCGTTTCCAAAATGATATAAGGACGTAGAAAATTCTACGCCCAGTGCTATCTTTTTTTAAACTACGCCTAGAGGGGCATTGGAAACGTTGATATCGCTTACCATAAAGCCCGTGACGGCCATATCGAAGGTAAAGGTAACCTCAAAGGGAGCCCCGGCATTTACTCCAACCGGGGCGAAACACCACTTGCGCTTATATTGTACACGCGTACATGGCCTGAATTGAAACCGTTTATATCGTTTAACGGAGCCCCTATGGCCAGCACGCTACCGTCAGAGGACAGGCTCACGCTACTTCCTAACTCATCGCCCGCCGCCTCGCCATAGATGGCACCGCCCACCTGCCTCCAACCAAGGAGAGCGGCATCATCCCTTTTGTACACGCGTACATGGCCTGAATTATCACCGTTTACATTGTTTAACGGAGCCCCTATGGCCAGCACGCTACCGTCGGACGACAGGCTAACACTACGTCCCGACACATCGCCCGCCGCCTCGCCATAGATAGCACCGCCCACCTGTCTCCAACCAAGGGCAACGGTACCATCCCTTTCATACACGCGTACATGGCCTGAATTATCACCGTTTACATTGTTTAACGGAGCCCCTATGGCCAGCACGCTGCCGTCGGACGACAGGCTAACACTACGTCCTGACACATCGCCCGCCGCCTCGCCATAGATAGCACCGCCCACCTGCCTCCAACCAAGGGGAGCGGCATCATCCCTTTTGTACACGCGCACATGGCCTGAATTATCACCGTTTCCATCGTTAAAGGGAGCCCCTATGGCCAGCACGCTGCCGTCGGACGACAGGCTAACACTACGTCCTGACACATCGCCCGCCGCCTCGCCATAGATAGCACCGCCTATCTGTTCCCACTTAAAACCGCACGGAGATAGGGCATCCACAACTTTTTCATACACCCGTACATGGCCTGAAAAATCACCGTTTCCATCGCTCCACGGAGCTCCTATGGCCAGCACACTGCCGTCAGAAGACAGGCTCACACTATGTCCTGACCGATCGCCCGCCGCCTCGCCTTCGATATCATCGCCCACCTGTCTCCAACCAAGGTCAGCGGTACCATCCCTTTCATACACACGTACATGACCTGTGAATGGAAAGACCCCAGAGGCCCCTATGGCCAGCACGCTGCCGTCAGAAGACAGGCTCACACTATATCCTGACAGATCGTTCACCGTCTGGCCATCGATATCACCGCCTACCTGTTCCCACTTAAAACCACCCGGGGATAGGGCATCCATAACTTTTTCATACACCCGTACATGGCCTGAATTATCACTGTTTCCATCGTTAAAGGGAGCCCCCATGGCCAGCACGCTGCCGTCGGACGACAGGCTAACACTATGTCCTGACCAATTGAACGCCGCCTCGCCTTCGAAGTCACCGCCTATCTGTACCTGGCCACGAACGCCAAAGCCAATTGCACCAAAAAAGAATACCCATATGAATTGTAACTGCACTTGTTTTTTCATAGTCTTTGTCTTTTTAGATAGATAAATAGCAGCATGGCTAAAATTGAAGTTTCTCATGATCGTAGCTTCGGTTTTCTCCTCCCGCTGATCACCATACGGGAACGGTCTCTTTATAATGATACTTACTCCGCTGAGGGTAACAGTGACATGTTTTCTCGTTGGGTCATCGCTGGGGAATTAAGGGCAGAAAGCCAATGCTTTCTGCCCCATTCACCCAACTTTCGCCTTCATGCACTGGTTAAAAAAAATTAGGCAATTGTATAATGACAAAGGTAACAAAGAAGGGGTCGAATGGACTGTGCGAAAATCGTTAAAATCTATGTGAGAAACGTCTAATGAGAAAAGTAGCATAATGAAAAACGCGAAAATGAAAAAATTGGATTTGAAAATCCTGAAAGTACAACTAAGATTGCTGTGGTGGTTAGAATCTTGCTTTGTGTCATCTTTTTAAATTTTGTTACAATGCAATATTCTGGAAGATCGATGGTCTGTGGAATGGATCTTTGGCGAGAAGGTATGGGCAATTTTCCCTTCATCCAGAACCCTTCCCTTCTGTATTTCGGCGGGATACGCTTTTCACATAAGTAGAAGGGCTCTTACCAAACTGTTTTTTAAATAGCCGGGTAAAACTGGCCGGATCTTCAAATCCTACAGCATATACCACTTCAGAGATCGTCTGATACTGTTGACTTTGCAGTAAAAATACAGCCTCCTGTAACCGGATATCCCGGATAAACCGGCCCGGGGTTGATCCTGTCATTTTCTTTAAAAAACGGTATAGGCTACTCTTACTCATAGCTACTTGAGTGGCCAGTGAGTCTATCGTAAGATGCTCCGATAGATGTTCCCTGACCATTTTTTCTAACTTCCCTATCAGCTTCTCTTGATAAGTAAGCGGCACGTACTGCCTTTTAGTAATGACCAGCGATTTTTGCATAGTCTTCTTCTGTCCCAACGCTAACGTGGTATCGGTAGTTAGAATCTTGCTTTGTATCATCTTCTTAAATTTCGTTACAATGCAATGTTCTGGAAGATCGATGGTCTGTGGAATGGATCTTTGGCGCGAAGGCATGGACAATTTTCCTTTCACCCAATCAGTTCAATTCAATTAATATTATCAAAAATGTAGCATTAGTATCAGCACAAAATAGATACGCCCCTCTTCGCAGTGTTTCACTTCGGGATACTTTCCATATAAGTCGATGGGCACTTACCAAATCGTTTCTTAAATAGCCGGGTAAAACTGGACGCATCCTCAAACCCCACAGCATACACCACTTCGGAGATTGTTTTATATTTCTGGCTTTCCAATAAAAAAATGGCTTCCTGTAACCGTATATCTCGGATAAACTGGCCGGGAGTTAACCCTGTTATTTTCTTCAAAAAACGATTCAAACTACTCTCACTCATCGCTGCATGGGTAGCCAGTAAGCTAATAGAATAGCTCTCAGATAAATGTTCCCTCACCATTTTTTCCAACTCCTCTATCAGCTTCTCTTCATGGGTAAGTGGCATCTGCTTGTCTATTTCTGTAATGGCCAACGATTCTGGTGTGGCTTTTTTCCGCTCCGATGTGTTGTTCAGCAGGTTTTGGATGCGTACAATAAGCTCCTCAGCATTAAATGGCTTCACCATATAATCATCTACTCCCGTCCGATAGGCTGTGAGTTTATCCCGTTCATTGGCATGAGCCGTTAAGGCAATAAACGGAGTAAGCTTATACTTAGGGTCTTCCTTTAGTTTTTTAGCAAAGGTGAGTCCTCCCATCACCGGCATCATTACATCGGAGATAATCAGGTCAGGAGTTCGTTCCTTGATGATTTCCAACGCCTGCTGCCCGTTGATGGCCTCTACCACCTGGTAGTGATTCCCAAGGAGCTTGCCAATGTATTGCCTCATTTCAGGGTGATCTTCTACAAGCAATATGGAAGGTTTGTCAGATGTTTTATTTTTCTCAGATTTTAAGGCCGGCTCATTTGTATGTTCTATTACATAAGATTGGAACGAGGAATAAGAATCCGTTTTCGTGATCAGGCTTTTAGGAAGTGAAAGCTCAAAAACACTCCCATGATTTTCCAGACTGGACACCGAGATAGACCCTCCGTGAAGTCTGGCCAATTCTTGAGCTAGAGCCAACCCTACACCGGATCCACCACTTTGCGGTCGCTGAGCATGGGAAACCTGGTAAAAACGATCAAAAATGTAGGGTAAGTCTTGTGCTGGAATCCCTATCCCCGTATCTCTTATTTTGATATGCACAGAAGCGTTAGGGTCCTGGTCCTGGTCATAGTCCAGGTCAACACTCACGACTCCCCCTGAAGGAGTAAATTTTAAAGCATTAGATAGCAAATTATTGAGAATCGCACTGATCTTAGATCGATCAATACTGACCATTAGACTGGTGTTATAAGAAAATTTCAATAAGATACTTTTCTGTCTGGCCATGGGCCGAAAGGAATCCATAGTCTGTCTCACCAGCACAGTAAGGTCCTCTGGTTGACAGTCTAACACAAGTTCTCCGGATTCCATACGAGAAACGTCCAGAATCTCATTGACCCGACTGACCAGGTGTTTACTGTTTTTGTGGACCATTTTCAGCTCAGTCATCATTGAATCCGCCGGGATCCGGCGATTGATCATTTGGCTGATCGGTCCCAAAATCAACGTAAGAGGAGTGCGCAGCTCATGTGCGATATTGGTAAACCATCGGGTTTTGGCTATTTCAAGGTCCTGGATTTTTTTGACAAAGCACTTTTTATTCAACAGGTTTCGATAAACAAGTATGGTAATGACCATAATCAACCCCAATAAGCTCAAAGCAAGCACAACATAAATCCGTTGTCTTTTTATGCTGCTTTCTGCTATTTCTGCTTCTTTTTTCAACAACTCGTTTTCCTTTTCTATCTGTTCGGTATCAAACTTGGTTTGTGCGCGAGCGATCTGTTCTTCCCGTTCTTTGGTGAAGATCTTCCTGGAAATGTCAAACATCCGCTGCCCGAAACGAACGGCTGCTTCATAGTCGCCTATGGCCTTATGCGCCTTGTACAATATTTCATTTAACTCACGCATGGCATGGAGATCATCCAGTTCCTTACTCCATTCCAGCGACTGGGTAGCATAGGTAATGGCCTGCTGGTAGTTCCCCATCTTTAGGTAGATATCTGCAATCTGTGCATAGGTTTTAGGATAATAGATCTCATAGCCATAGTACTCGTAGGTCTTAAGCATCTGTAGCGCATACCCAAGCGCTTCGTCAAATTCTTCAAATGCCGTCTTTACGAAGGCAAGGTTGCCATAAACATAGGTTTTGTAAAGCTCGCTGTCGTTAGGGATACTATCTGCATAGTGCTCCGCCTCCTGAAGAAAAGGTATGGCTTTCCTGAAATTCTCCAGTGCCTGCAGCGAATCTTCTTTTTGAAGAGCGGATCCTAGTTCGGTATAATAGACACCCATTCCATTTTTAGCACGGTACTTATATATGTAATTATTCAGGCTTTCGGCAAGCTCGCTGAATAGGAGTATATGTTTTTTAGCCGACTCAAAATCACCCAACTCTAAATAAATATCGGCTATGTTCCAGTGGGTATCACTGCTGCGCGCTACATGTCCGATCGCTTGATAATTTCGTAGAGATTCAAGGTGATATAAAATGGCTGAGTCCGGCTGAGTCCCACGATGCATATGACCCAATAATTGGTAGCTATTCCCCATTCCAAGGAAGTACGATAATTCAGTAGAAAGATCCAGTGCCTTATTAGCAAACGTTTTGGCTTGAGCGGACCCCTTCTCAAGATACCAAAACCCTACCTTAAGCATCGCCTTTACACGGTTCGTATCTTTTTCAGGTTTATTCACTTCCTGTAAAAGACTGTCCAACCGATCGGATCGATGATCGAATCCCTGGCCAAATCCGGAGAAACCACAGAACATCAGTACGTTAACCAAGATCAGACACAAAATAAGGCGGACAGGTTTTAGGGTCATAGTAAATACATTAACAACTAGTCTCCTAAATTATTTCATATTTTATAATTTCTAACCAAGCTTAACCGGCGTTATGCAAAGAATGATGGTTTTGACATATATTTTGACACTTATCACATAGTGCCCTCACCCATTCTATGACGATTTGCCGAAAATATGAAAGTCAATTCTACGCGATGGTTATGGGATGTACCTTCACAATTGTGCTGGCCCAACCGCTACCATACCTTCTTAAAAAGTTAAAGAGTTTAAAAAAAATAGGCCGAAAAGCAAATACCGAAAATGGCAGCTTTAGGATCTTTAAGGCCCATTCCCGATGCGATCAACGATTTTCACAAAAGCAAGCCAGCATATCCCGTAGTGATCGCCAAGAGTTGAATTTCTGATGAATGCAGGGTGCACAGACATAATCGCGAATCATTCATTTGGTCCTTTTCGCACAGACATTAATGTTTTTCACATAGATGTTTTACTCCCTGCTCCCCATCTTTACCCAGGTCAAAATAGAGACATAGTAATGATAACATTTCATATAACCAAACCTATTTATTTATATGAACGTGAAAATCGGATTCTGTTGAACGAAACTAACAAGTTAGATGTAGTCCAAAAGAATCAAAACATCCATATCAACAGAGACGACCTTGAAATTGACCATTCAAAGGCAGGTAACATCCGGGGATCTTTTATCACCACTTGGAAGACAACAGCGTACAACGAAGAAATTACCATCCCCACCAATAGCGGCAGTGGCCCTTACCATTACAGAGTGGACTGGGGTGATGGCAGTATAGACAGCGACCTGAGCGGAGACGCTACTCACCGCTATGCATCCCCAGGCATCTACACCGTAACAATTAGAGGAGTTTTTCCTCATATTTTTTTCAATGGCAGATCCGGGGGAGACAAGATACGAACCGTGGAACAGTGGGGAGATATCCGGTGGACAAGTATGGAGCGGGCCTTTGCCGGTTGCAGCAACCTGGAGATCCTCGCAACAGATGCACCCGACCTGTCTGGAGTGACAAATATGTCTTTTATGTTCGAAAGTGCCACTTCATTCAATCAAAACATAGGCAGCTGGGATGTAAGTAACGTAGCAAACATGTCCGGGATGTTCTGGTATGCGACCTCATTCAATCAAAACATAAATGACTGGGATGTAAGCAACACGATAAATATGTCTTTTATGTTCAATGGAGCTTATGCATTCAATGAAGACATTAGTGGCTGGGATGTAAGTAATGTAACAGATATGAAATGGATGTTTGCCTTTGCCATTTCATTTAATCAGGATATAGGGAGTTGGAATGTAGGTAAGGTAACAAACATGTCTTTTATGTTCAATGGAGCTTATGCATTCAATCAGAATATAGGTGATTGGGATGTTAATAGGGTAACAAACATGGAATTTATGTTCCATAGAGCTATTTCATTCAATCAGAAGATTGGCAACTGGGATGTAAGTAACGTAACAGATATGAATTGGATGTTCAGTCGTTCAGGCCTGGATTTCCACCAACTATTCAGCGATTCTGGACAGATGGATAAATAATACCGACGCTGAGATATTTGACGGCCGTTGATCTGGAATACCGAACCATGCCTCTGACTGATGCGATTGCTAATGTCCATATCAATGAAAACACTTTCTCTAATAGACTGACAGCTTGACTTTCAAAAAATACATCAATGGATAGTCTCTACTCGTTCGATATCAAATACGGTTTGCCTGCGAGCGATTGGCTCTTCACGCTCCTGCGGGACGACGTCCTTGTAGAGATCGAGCATTCGCTTTCCATTAGCAATAGTTTGTTGTTCCTCATCTTGAGATAGATAGCTGCGATCGCCATATAAGAGGAGGGGATAATAAACCTCATGGCCAGAGCCCATACCCAAGTGGTAAGACAGTCCGGTAGAAAGTCTCAACGCTTTACGGGCAATCGTTTTCATGGTAGTCCTCCCCCAAAGTTCACTGTAGAGATAGGGAAATCTCGTCTTTAGCAGCGTTTTTATCCGATACGTATCTCTTTCCAGTTTTCTCAACTCCTAGACGAAGCTGTTCAACCTGCCAGGCTTCTTCCCGAACCCCGGGAAGCCATAAAAAGACGGGGAAATAGATAGTGTAAGACAAAAAATTATAGCGTTGATCGACTTGAAATTATTTTGAAATCACACAGCTAGCTTCTTGGTTATGACTTCAAATTATACCTTCTGGAATATTTCACATACGTTTTGACTTTTTTCGCATATACACGTGTCTTTTAGCATGCTTTTTGACGCTTTTCGCAAATTCCATTCGCCCCCTCCTTCGCTATTATTGTATTCAATAAAAGTTTTCGATAACCATGTTTTTTTTAATGTAAAAAAATGTTCCCGTGCGGTGACCAACGGGGGCGAAAACCGAAAAGCCTGACGAGAAGGAAAAACCAATTATGCCAAGAAATGAAATTATGATGTATTTATCGATCCACAGGGTATTAATAACAGCAGTATCAATTACGGGTATCATCAATGCGGACCTTTTTATCTTCATTCGCTTAGTTACCGGGCTGTCTAGCTTATTCTTCGTCGGACTTCTTTACAACGATATGGATCAGAATCTACGGCTTTTATAAGTGCTCATTTTAACATATTTCAGCACTTTTTTAGCAGCGTAAATCTTCACATTAATATCATGATGGAATTACTACAATTGATAAACATAGGAGTACCCCTTTTTGGACTGGTAAGTACTGCCCGCCAGATCCTACTTATATCTGATCCAAAATGGACCGGATAAATACAAGGGTACCGCAACTATTCTTTTATAACAATTAAATCAGTATTTAGATGAAAAAACCGTTATTTTCTCTCCTCTTGTTGCTTCTATCCCATCTGGTGTTGGGGCAAAACAATGTCTTTATCGGACAATATTTTAAGATCATGCCTGCGTTTGCCCCCGGGTTAACCGGAGCCAACAACTTTCTTGACATCAAAACGGGAGCCAGAAATCAATGGGCAGACGTAGAAGAGGCACCGAAGACACAGTTTTTTTCGGCCAATGGAACGATAAGGCCCGGAGGAAACGCTTATAAACACAATTCGCACCAGGTCAATGACCCTAGTCCATATGTTGAAAAGCCCGTAAAGATCGGTTTGGGTGGATATGTGATCAATGACCAGGTAGGTGGATTCAAACAGACTGAAGGGCTGATTTCTACAGCAGTGCATGTAAACATCCATAAGGATATCAATCTATCCCTGGGGGTATCAGGCGGACTCAACCATACAAGACTGGATGTGGATTACCTGACCGTACGCGATCCGAATGATCATACATATAACGACTACCTGGCTAGTGGATTCCAACGAAACAGTTTAAAACTCCTCTTTGGATTATCCGCCTACTCGGACCAATTCTACTTTAGCTATGCACTGATGAACTTGTACCCATCTCGCGATGATCGAGCCGTTCATGACAGGCAAATCGCCCACCACATCATCGGAGGTTATAGCTACGCGCTGGATTCACAATTTGAGGTCATACCCAATTTCCACGCCAGAAAAACAGACCAGCAGAAACTCTTGCTCGACATGGGCACACGTATCAGGTATCAGCGAAATGCATATATCGGTATTTCGTATCGGACCAACCAGTATTTTGTTTCCATGCTTGGCTTTACGGTGAATGACCTGTTGGACCTCGGATATTCATTTGAATGGGCAGCAGCAAACTCGTCCCTCCCCAATTTAGGCGGTCATGAGATTGTCATTGGATTGAGACTTTTCAATCATGGCAAATACGTACCGATGTGGTAATCGGCTTTTCTTAAAACAACTAATAATATGACAGAAATATGAAATACTATCTAATACTTTTTCTTACACTCACATGCATTCCTTTTGTCAATAGGGCGCAGCGAATCGTTATGAAAGAATATCCGAAAGCGCTCACTGAAATGGTCAACACACCGGCAGAAGAGTTGTTGCCAATATTGTCCCCCGATGGTAACAGATTATATTTTGTGCGCTCGTTTTACGAACAAAATATTGGTGGGCAAAATGCAGGGCAGGACATTTGGTTTACAGATAAAGATGAATTAGGCCGGTGGAAAGAGGCCGTCAACCTGAAGAAACTCAACTCAGAGCTGAACAATGCAGTCATTGGCACCAACGGAAGCAATTCACTCTTCCTACTCAACTCATACGCCAGTAGGGCTACCACAAGAACGCATGGCATCGCTTTGACCTATAGGGTCAATGATAAATGGACAGCCCCTGTCGACTTTCCGTTTGAGATTCAGGTTCAGGGAGATCTGCGCTCCTACTATATCAGTCCGGAGCAGGATGTGATCATCTATTCCAAAGCAAGCGCTGTCTCGTATGGTAAGGAAGATCTCCACCTGTACTATAAAGAAAATAATGCCTGGGAGGGTCCTATTCATTTAGATCAAAACATCAATTCACCGGGGTCTGATATCTCCCCTTTTCTCACACATGACAAAAAGGTTTTGTTCTTTTCTTCCAACGGACACGAAGGAGTGGGCGGTTTTGATATTTTTATGACAGAAAGACTCAACGAATCTTCCTGGGAAAAGTGGTCCCCAGTTACCAATGTTGGGGATCTGATCAATACCGAAGGATTTGATGCTTACTTTTCTACCTATCCATCTGGCCAATCCTACTATACCTCTGAGGGGCGCAACGGTTCACTGGATATCCACAGCACCCAAATAAGCATTACGCTCAAAAACCAGTCGACTGATACTCTGATCGTCCCTAACGACTCTGTGTTCCAGGTATTAAATACCCTGGCACTCAATTCAGATCGGCTTGACGAAGTGATCAAGGAAGATGCATCCTATCTGTTGAGATTGGCAAGCTTCGGTCTTTTTCAGGACGCACTTTTCCTAAACCTGATCGTGAGTCATTCGAAAGTGAACACCGATCTGGATGTGATAAATACCGCTGACCGTATCATAAATAAACATACGGTTCGGCTAGTTAGAGGCACAGAAGGCCCTAATATCCTCACTCAGCTCAGAAAAGAGAGCGTTTCGCAGCAAAACATTATCCATACGACCCAGGCCGCGTGTCATGAGCTGGCCAGCGACCTGGCAAGCAGAATCAGAGCCACGAGGCTCATGATCAGTTCCTATGGTTCGACGCATGACCTGGAAATACTAGGTCTGCTAGCTGCCAATGCGCGGTTAAAAAAGGCGGTCAGCAACCTTTTTGATCAGAATGCCCAACTTAAAATTCAACTTCACGATGCCGGTCGTTTTACCGCAGGTTTGATCCGGCAATTGAACGAAAATAACCACTTGCTTCAAAGCATTTATAACGACTGGAAAAGGAACCTCAACCAAATCAAGCAGACGATTGAGAATAACAACACAGAAAACGGCCTTCTATCCAGAGTTCGACACTCATTGGCATTCGCCGATTCCATTAACCTGGTAATGAAAGATTACCTGGTAAAGGACTTGATGATGCAAAATGCGAACGGTCCTATGGGAAGTCTGAAGGATCGCCTGGTAACGGTGAATGAAAACTATATCCCGTACATACACAACTTGCAAAAACGCTTTACCTATGGCCGTTCGAATCAGCAGTTGAGCTTAAAAAATTCAGCACACGTTCAGACGATACAGAGGAACGCCTCTCCTATTCAATCCCTGCCTGATGGACAAAGGTCAAATCATGACTTTGGAGGGGTCCCGGACCCCAGGCCAGCAGTCTTGTCGCTGATCGCTAAAAACGCCAGTACATACCTGGATTTGGATACACTGGTCAACCCTGCCAATTTGAAGGCGATCCAATCCATCGAAAGCAATAACCTCAAACTGGCGGAAAAAATGCTCGAGTGGGGCGTGTTACTTCAGGAGTTCTTCCTGAAGTCTGCAAAAACGATCCATGATAAAAGAACCATTCTTATCGACCCTTCAGAATTAACAGATAATATGAAAATAAGCGGATATACGGTGCAGATCGTGGCAACAAACAGGGGCATTCCGCCCAACGAGGCCTATATGGCAAAGTTTAGTAACCAAACCGTGAGAATGAGCAGTGGGCTGGACGGACTTGATCGCTACTACCTCCGCAAATTCGATACGAAAAAAGAAGCAATACGAAACATGCGAAAGTTGCGCGCTCGGGGATTTTCGGATGTGTTTGTAAGAGCTGTTGCAGAGTACAATCGGCTTTGATCATTACACATCATCCCCTGGAGTACGGTCAATAATCACATAGTAAGGACCATTTACATAATCTCAACATGACTTTAAATCCGGGTTCTCCTGGTTTTAAAGTCATGTCAAGGCTCATGAAACAAAATTTACCAAAACTTAATTAGGTAAGAAGCTTAATTAGGGAATAATACTATTAAATGATTCAAGAAAACCCATAACCAAAATGAATTCACAAAATGCAATAATATCCTATGCAACCCCATTTAATGCGTGGATAACGATTCAACGCCAGATTGATCCACAATTTTATTTCTTTGATAGTGTACAGAATTTTATAGCCCTAAGTGATGGTTTGGGTACCTGTAAAAAAAGAAAGGAGGTGATCAATGACTAAGTTTATGCTATCATTTTCAGCACTGGTCTGCCTCTCGTTGGCTTTTGTTTTTAGTTGTATGTTATTGTTCATATCTACTGAGTGGTTTAGAGAATTCTTAGCCATGATGGGTTATTTTGAGTCCGAAAGACAGGTCATATTGTCAACGGCAGAAGTGAGTATGAAAGTAAGCGTGTTTATATGTGTCTTTTTATGGGCGCTGCTTACCACGCTATCCTCTCCCAAAAAAGGATTGTGACCATTCTTGACTTCTGGTCTTTTCTTCGATCTCCTTAGGAAGACTTAGGATATGAAATGAACTTAGAATCTTCGGTTTTAGCCTAACGCACGGTACATATGCCCCAGGTAAGAGGTCGTTAAAAATGCTGAACGAAGGTAAACGCGTCGATCTATAGAGTTAGGTATGTCAAGGAGAGATGTTGAAATAGGACCTGATTATGACCTGATACGTCAATTCGCCAATGAGTTATCAACTCGTGGCATCCATCATGAAAGAGCCAACTGGATAGATAATCCCACGGTGATCCTGAAAAAAAGAGAATTGAGTTCATATACGTATACCACGATCATGCTCTACGCATATGAAAATGGGAGTATAAAGGTCGTAGTCATTTCCGGTCATGATTCGCAACCGTTGGGAGAGCTGTATCTACGTGTGTCATCTCCTCTCAATATTATGTGGGATCTACAAGAGCTGGGTTTGTTTGATTTCAGGAAATGAAGCCTTGCTATCATACGCTTGAAACATAAATAGTCGCGGCTTACCCATGGAACAACCTATTGGTCATTAGTTATTTAACCTGGACCCTGAATTTATTTCAGGGTCTCCTCATTTACCCGCCCGGTCGCAAATGTTTTGCGTTCGAAACCTTAAAGATCCAAATCACTCACGGGGCAATCCCGGATGTCCGGGAGCGTCGAGGATTGTGAGCAAAACTCGGGATGAAAACCTTTAAAGAAAAAATAGAAGATACCTTCACCTCGATTACTGATCCCCCAAATTTTCCGCTTGATCCCTCTTAACGCTTGTCCTTATTCGGTTATTAGGGAATTCCAGGGCAATTAGTTGCACACCTTGTTATGCGCGCAGCGCTTCGGAAATCATGTCCCGAAAATTGTCCATGCTTTGGTATCGTATATCCATTCCCTGGGCTTTCGTTTTTCCTCAAATTTGCATTGTAATTCACCAAACAAGAATCAATGAAAATTAAAAACCTAATCAAATTAAGAAGCCTGGTTTTAGTTCCAGGCATAGCAAATCAATCACATTCACAAACTAAAAAAGTAACACAATGAAAAACGCGAAAAATGAAAAAATTGGATTATTAGTAACTATGGGCACAAAACCAGGCAAGGAACAAGCCGTTAAGGACTTTCTTCTTGGTGGATTGCCATTAGTACATGCAGAACCCAAAACAGAATCCTGGTTTGCCTTTCAGATAAACGAAAGAACCTATGGGATTTATGACACCTTTGAAGCAGAAGAAGGCAGACAGGCGCATTTAAAAGGAGAGGTAGCCAAAGCCCTTTTAGCCAATGCAGGAGAGCTCTTAGATGACTTTGATGCAAGTAGAGACATCAAAACAATTGATTTAATCGCAAGCAACCATAAATCCGGTAACCAAAACAATGGTTTGTTAGTGATTATGAAAGCGAAGGAAGGCAAGACCGGGGAGGTAGAAGATTTCTTACAAGCCGGTAAGGCATTGGTAGGAGACGAACCGGCTACCTTGTCGTGGTACGCACTCAAGATCAATGCAAACACTTACGCCATTTTTGATACTTTTTCGGATGACGGGGGAAGAAATGCACATTTAACAGGAAAAGTGGCAACGGCATTAATGGAAAATGCATCGGTCATACTTGAAGATTTTGAAGCTTCGGCCATTCAAAAAATAGATATTTTAGCTTCAAAATAATTGTTGATTTTTAGAAGGGAGTGTCTAACACTCCTTTCGTTTTATTTTTGAATTGGAATAAGTAAATTACGCTTGCAATAATTTACAATGGCTAAAATTATTATCGACAAACAAAATGGGGAGCTGGCTTTTAGATTAGAAAAGTTCGACAACTTAAGTCAGTTTGACCATTTGCAGCGAAAAAATTATTATTCCATCATTCTTCTAAAAGGAGGAGCTTACCATCTAGCGGTAGATTTTTCCAGGTATGAACTTCAAGGAAATCAGATGATTTGCTTAGCACCATATCAACCTTTTATGATTACTTCCATAGAAGAATGTTCCGGACATTTATTGAACTTCCATCCCGATTTTTTTTGTACCTATCGTCATCAAAATGAAATTGAAACTGAAGGAATTCTTTTTAATAATTTCCATGGGCTTCCCTATTTTCAAATTGCCGAAGGAGCCCTGTTTTATAATTTGATCGATCAGATTTCAAGAGAGATGGATAAGGACTCTATCGCTCAACATGAAGTGTTGGTAGCTTTTTTAAAGGTACTTTTAATAGAGGCTGTCAGACAAAAAAGACAATTTGATCAAGAAATTGTTCCGCAGATTTCAGATTCCAAATCAGAGGTTTTACAAAATTTAGTAGATGCGATTGAGAGTAATTATTCTAAGTTACACTCTGCTCAGGAATATGCTGATGTGCTATGTGTTAGCGCTAAAACACTAGCGGGTATTTCAAAAAAGTATCTTAATCAAACACCTACATCCTTAATTTCCAATAGGATCATTATAGAAGCTAAACGAGAACTTTATTTGACCGCTAAGCCGGTGAAACAAATAGCCGCTATTTTAGGCTATGATGATGAGTTTTATTTTAGTCGATTCTTTAAAAAGAAAGTTGGGGTTTCTCCGCACGTTTATAGAAAGACCGTCGGCTTTGCTAAACTAGAATCAGAATAATTTCTTTTTGCAGTTAAGAGTTGCTCATAACCTTTTGTAAATTTTATTACATTCGACAAAAGGAACCTGGTTAGACGTTAGCGCTAACTTTAGCCCTCGTTAGTGTTTTCACACACTCCACTCCGCCTCTGTTGTGTGTTCTCACCAACAGATCAACCGAAAATACGAATGAAGTTTACAAGCTAAAGGAGATAGAGGTGCCTGGAGTTCATCGGTTATCTTAGATTACCTGTTTGTTGGTGACAACACCAACCAAAGGTGAAGAAACCGAAGGTTCACTTATTACGATAGACCCTGAAACGAACCTTGCCTACCGCAGGCAGGTCCAGGGTGACTACTATTTATTGTTCAGTCACCCTGAATTTATTTCAGGGTCTTATTCGCATTTTTCTTTAGTTGTAAGAAAGATTCTGAAACAAGTTCAGAAAAGCCACTCCTACCAATGACGTAGGACTAAGACTAAAAACTTGAAACCAATTTCACGCTTCTATGGCCTTGAGCTTGTCAGCCAATTACACTAAAATAATCGATATAAACCTACAATTACGCTTCCGGGCATTGCAAATGCCTAACCATCTCATCCGCATTATCCAGCCCACAACCTACCCTCAAATGCGGACGATAAAAGTCATCTCAATTTGTGCGGTTTGGAAGCCAAAATGTTAGGTCTCAATGACGTTATAAAATTTTTACTGCCCTTGTTGGTGTTGTCACCGACAAGCATGAAAGGTTGTTGGTCAAAAGACCAACAAAGGCATTGAAGGTTCCGACAATAATCCCGTCCCGGAAGGGACTCAATTAAGGAAAATCAGCCTGGAATCACTCATCTGCCGTTTCTCACATAGATTTTAACGGTTTTCGCACAGCTCATTCGCCCCTCCTTCGCTAACTTTGTACTACTCCAATTAATATTGTTGATAGCTATCTAATTTTTTCAACCCCTTAATTGGATCATGGAAGGCGGTTGAAAAGTTAGGTGGCTGGGGCGGAAAGACATTGGCTTTCTGTCCTTAATTCCCCAGCAATAATAGCAGCTACGATCATGATTCAATTTTAACCATACTCCTATTTATATCTAAAAAAACCATGAAAAAACAACTACAATTAATAGCATGCACCGTCTATGTATTGGTAGGCCTTACTGGCTATGGGCAACAAGTAGGTGATAGCTTTACAGTCGATCGTATCACCTATGAAGTAACGGCACTGGGCAATCCCAACACGGTCACCATAACGGACAATTCAATTACTAAAAAAGACCTTGCCCTACCTGGCATCGTAACCTATAAGTCTAATGACTTTAAGGTTACCCGTATCGGGAGCAAAGCTTTTGAAAACGAACAATTGACCCGTGTGATCATCCCCGAAAGCATTATCGGTATTGGCGCCAATGCTTTTATCGACAACCCGGACCTTAAAACAGTGGTGGCAGAGGACTCCATTCCTCCAGTTCTTGATCCAAGTGCATTTGATGACAGAAGTCAAATCGACCTGATAGTGCCTTTGGGCAAGGTAGAAGCATATAAAGGTACAGACTACTGGCGGGACTTTAAATCCATCAAGGAAAATTTCGCATATGAAGAAGTAACAGCTGGTTCCAACACGGTAAGGATCACGGGTTATATCGGTCGCTCCAGTGTAAACATTCCCGGAACCATAACTCATGAGGGCTCTGACTATCCCGTTACCCATATTGGGAATGGTGCTTTTAAGAACAACGGATTGACCAGTGTGACCATACCCAACAGTGTGATCACTATTGAGCATCAAGCTTTTCAGAGCAACCAATTGACCAGTGTGACCATACCGAACAGTGTGACCGATATTGGAGGCGGCGCTTTTGGGGCAAATCGTTTGACACAGATTACCCTTGGTCAAAAGGTTGAGACTATTGGGGGCAGTGCTTTTAGGGATAACGACATTAGGCAGGTGACCATACCAGGTAGTGTGACCAGTATGGGGAATACTGTTTTTAACAGAAACAGGAGGTTAACTAGAGTGGGGGTAGAGAACGCTACTGATCCTCCAACGATTGAGGCCCGTACCTTTTCATTGGTTGAGAGTACGCCAATATTGAATCATAACCAAATAAATCTGATCGTTCCCAAGGGTGCGGCAGATGTTTATAAGAACCGCGACCACTGGGCAGATTTCAGAACCATTGAGGAAGAAAGAGGCCCTGGCTATTCCTTTACGACCAATGGTTTAGAATATGTAATAACAGCCTCCTCAGACACTGGTCCCAGAACAGTGACGGTGACCGGAAGGATCGCCGCGGGCTCGACCTTGACCATACCCGATACGGCGTTCTTTGGACTGTCCTATGTCGTTACCGCTATTGAGGAGTTTGCTTTTCAGGACGACCAATTAACTAGTGTAGAGATTCCCGAAAGCGTTACCAGTATTGGGCGGTTTGCTTTTGATAACAACCAATTCACTGAGGTCGTCATACCGAATAGTGTGACCACCATTGGAGCAAGTGCTTTCAGGAACAGCGGATTAACAGGACATCTCGAAATTCCCAACAGTGTGATCGAGATCAAAGGTGGTGCTTTTTCGAACAACAAATTGACCAGTGTGACCATCCCTGAAAGCCAAGACTTTACCGAGCTTGATATCGGTGTTTTTTTTAACAACAACCTGAAGAGTGTGACCATTCCCAGGAATATTACCAATATCAAGAAAACTGTTTTTGCCAACAACCTAGAGCTTTTCACAGTTGTGATGAAGAACCCTAATCCTATCCCACTCCAGAATGAAGCCTTTGATTATATATTCAATACTGAGACTACCGTTTACCGTACAGATCGTCGCCACCTAATAGATGTGATCGTTCCCAGAAGTGAACCTCCCGGTAGAAACAGACATAGATACTTATCCGGAGGTGGTTGGGCGGATCATGGTTTTAAATCCATCAAGGAAGAAGGAGACATCGGAGAGATCTTTGAAATTGAAGGTATCACCTATAAAATAACGGAATTCAACCCCAACACGGTCACCATAACGGACAATGAAAATACAGGAGACCTTACCATACCCGTGAAGGTAGAAAGACTCGAGAAAGGACCCTTTGAAAATTCTGGGGAAACAGCAGTTGAATATACGGTTATCGATATTGAGGCCAGTGCTTTTCAGGACAACCAATTGACCAGTGTGACCATTCCCGATAGCGTTACCAGTATCGGTGCCAATGCTTTTGCTGGCAACCCAGACCTTGCCACAGTGGAATTAGGGCCCACCGATCCCCCGTCAATCGAAGAAAGCACCTTTGCAGACCGTGACAAAATAGATGTGATCGTTCCCCGGAACGCATTCGACAATTATGTGCCGGCTTGGGACGACTTTAAGTTTAAATCCGTCAAAGCAAAAGTAGCTATTGACGATACCTTTACGGTTGAGCGCGATGCCACCACCGCCGTTATCAAATATCAAGTAACCGCATTCGGCCCCACCAACACGGTTACGGTAATAAATAATGAAGACGACGATCATAGACTTTTGGAAATATTTGACCCCGTAGAACATGCGGGGCATGAGTTTAAAGTTACCCAAATTGGTGGGAACGCTTTTGTTGAACGAGATTTGATCGGCGCCCTTACCATACCGGATGGTGTGGAAAGTATCGGGGAAAGTGCTTTTCAGGACAACCAATTGACCAGTGTGACCATTCCTGAAAGCGTTACCGGTATCGGGGAATCCGCTTTTTCGGGCAACCGTTTGGAGCATGTGGCCATTCCCGATGGTGTGGAAAGTATCGAGGCATATGCTTTTTCAAACAACGCCTTGAGCAGTGTCACCATACCGAACAACGTGACAATTATCGGGGAGGGTGCTTTTTCCGAGAACGCCCTGATCAGTGTGGACATGCCTGAAAGTGTTGAGACAATTGGTCATCGGGCCTTTGCGCTCAACAGTTTGACCGAGGTCAGCATACCGACCAGCGTGACCGGTATTGGGAATAGTGCTTTTCAGGGCAACCAATTGACCAGTGTGGAGGTTCCCGAAAGTGTAACCAGTATTGGTGCTGACGCTTTTACCAACAATCCAGACCTTGCCTTAGTGGTGTCAAAGCCCTTTGATCCCCCATCGATCGAAGTAAGCACCTTTACAAGCGCGGACCGTGACCAAATAGATGTGATCGTTCCCATGGCCTCCCCTTCCGGAAAGATCAAGGCCGACTATGAAGATGCCGGGTGGACAGGGTTCAGGTCCATCAAGGAAGGGGTCGGGGTTACAATAGACGCGCCGGCACTGATAGATAATTTATCGAATTTTACGGTCACCTTTCGGTTTGATCTGGACGTGAGAGATTTTACGATGGATGACATTGATCTTGGCAATGCCATGGCGAGCTATTTTACGGGCAGCGGTTCTATATATACCGTGGAGATCACACCAAGATCTTGTGATGGCGCGATTACCATTGATGTCCCTTTAAAGGCAATAGATATGCCCAATTTCACCAATTTTCCGGCAAGCGCAAGGGTGGCCGTGGAAGTGACTGGGAATTGTGATTTCGCACCGTCGATCCCTACGGCTTTTACCCCTAATGGCGACGGTGCAAATGATCGCTGGATCATCGATAATCTTTCCGAAAATGCATCCGTCAGGATCTACGATCGACACGGCACCATCATTTTTAGTTCCGATGATGGATATACCCGTCCCTGGGATGGCACCTCTCGTGGAAGTTCACTGCCCGCCGGATCCTACTTATATCTGATCCAAAACGAATCGCATACATACAGGGGTAGCGTGACTATTCTTTTATAACAGTTAAATCAGCATTAAGATGAAAAAAACCTCCCTTAATGGTTAGGTTCGAACCACCCACTGGCACAATCCCGGACATCCGGGGTTGTGCCTTGTGCCTAAAAATAATTGAAGAGCACAAGTCTACGCCATTGGCGTTCCTTCGGGAAAGAATACAGCAGCAAGGCCAGCGTTGGTAAATGAATCCCATTCATCAAGAACATCAACTATCATCACTCACTTCCACGATGATGAATAATCCTCATCTTTGAACATTTCCCCCAACCCTTTGAACTGTTTTAGCCTTAGTACTTCATCTGCATCCATACCCAAAGCCTCCATGATTCTTGCGGAAGTCCACCCGTCGGAAGCCAGTGTTTTTACCACCTCACTTATTTCCTCAATCTGATGCCGCCCCCGGGCCCTGTTGTGCCTAATCGTGGCTACTATCTGTTCACTATTGGGAAGGTCCAAGGTAACCACAGGGACTTTATCGTTTAACCTCTCCCGTAACTCCTTGTCTTTTTTGATAAGACTCAATCGGTGGTAACCGTCTATCAAAATATAGCTTTGTTCCTTTTCGGCGCAAACAACCAGAGGTTGGGTGATCCCATGATCGAGCATAGAACGGAGCAACAACCGTTTTTCCGGAATGGCCATCTTATTGGGATTATAGGAATTTGGCGAAATAGCGTTTATGGGCACCCATAACACTTTCGAAACAGGTTCTTTGTAAAGATCGAACGCATTTATTACCTCGTACATCAGCGCGGCCTTCTTTTCTACGGATATGGCATCGGTTTCACGAATAATGTTCAGGATATCCTGTTTTATACTTTGGTTCATTAAGCTATTTTTTTGCGTATAAGGTTTCATAGGTTTTCTTGGTCTGGGTAAATCCCAGACTGCGGCACCACCAATCATTTTTTATGATGCACTTACATATTCTTCTCCAGGATGGGATCTTTCCAGCGTTTTCCAATTTTAAGTTGGCCTGATCGGGAACGAGTTCGAAAGGAAAACCATTGCTTTCCCACCAGTTGAGAAAGGTTTTGATTTTATCCTCATAATGGTTTCTGGTGATTTCCGGCATAGACCGCAACAGGATATGCGTATATTTTTTCCATGTCAGCCCCTCCGGCAAGACCACCTTGATTCGACCAAGAACAGCTGTTTTGCTGTAAACAGCTCCAAAATTAACGCCATGAACCCGTGCCAATATCTTATTCCAGGTTTCTGGCTCGATCATGTGATAATAAATCAAACTCTGTCGTTGATCATCCCCGTAGGGTTGACAAATGCGCATTTTATGAATGGACATTCCACATAAATAAAAATAATCGTATAGTTTGTTGTACGTCAATTTTTGTTTCCCTACATAGCGCCAGATATCTTCGACTCGCCAATCATAGATGGGATAGGAAAAGACCAGGTTTGCGGAAGATCTGCTCATCCAATTTTTTCCGAGCCAACCGTTGGTTGTTACTGAAAAGAACCTGTTTAAACTTTCATCGGACCGAATCCCCAACAAGCAGGTGCACAATTCACCATCGGCAAACCATTTGCCCCATTCATACACAAAATCCTCAAACTCCATCCCAAAGCGGAAAAAAGGATAATGCTTAACATCAGACACAACCTGTGCATGTTGGGGCATAGGGCGAACCCACATTTTTGATTGTTCCGGGTCCCAACAGCGCCAATGAGGCTGAAAAACACTGACCGAATTTCGAAGATTCAAAGGAAGGCAGATCCAGTGCAGGTTAATTTTTTTGGAATTAAGGGCAACTTCTTCAATATGCTTTATCGTGGTATCATATTGCCCCTCCAGATCAATAAACAATACATCCAGCGGTAATCGGTTTTCAGACTCGGCTATTTCCAGGGCCAAATGCAACATGACCGTGCTGTCCTTTCCGCCACTAAAGGCCAAATACAACTTTGGAAAAGTATTAAAAATATCCCTCATACGCTTTTTAGCGGCGGTATAGACATTTTCGTCCACATAGATTTTAGGCATTTTAAACTATATTAATTGTTGAAATAATTTTTTCTCTCACAAGGTTCTGGTTTTCCGGAACTTCCCATTGAATCTCGTCACCTGGCTCATTAACAAAATGAGCACTGGAGATCCCTGTATCCTTTACTATTGAGACCTTGCACTCCTATCTTTGATGTCGATTAAAGATAGGAGTGCATAGATTAAATCTCTATGCGAAAAACATCAAATGAGCGATTTAAAGAATATCAAGCCCAGGAAGCTACCCGACTCAGAAATGAAAAGCTTTCAGCCTTAGATAACTACACGATAGCGCTTAAAGCAATTGCTGAAATCGCTTTGGAAAAACAACCACCGCTATTATAGCCCTGGCTGGTGTTTCACACACGCCACTTCTGTTTTTGTTTTGATCTCTAAGGTCCTGGCATAATGATTGACCCTGAAACGCGCCTTGCCTGCCGCACCGCAGGCAGGTTCAGGCTGACCACTATTTATTGAATTTATTTCAGGGTCTCCCTATTTACCCGCTCAGTCGCAAATGTTTTGCGATCGAAACCCTTCTTACCACACCCTTCAATACCTTATTTGCCATTTCTCGCATTGATTTTAACGGTTTTCGCACAGTCCATTCGGCCTCTTCTTCACTAAGTTTGTCCCTTACATAGTGATTGGTCTTATCTTTTCATCCCCTTAATTTAGGAGCGTAAAGGCGGTTGAAAAGAAAGATGGATAGGACAGAAAGCCAATGGCTTTCTGTCCTTAATTACCCGGCAATGACCCAACGAGAAAACATGTTACCCTCAGCGGAGTGGGTGCCATTAAAAAAGACTGTTTTCTCATGTGGTGATCAAAGGGAGGCGAAAACCGAAGCTACGATTAGGAGAAACTTCAATTTTAACTATGCGCTTATTATCCATCCAGAACAAGAACATGAAAAAACCATTAAAAATTTTAAAAATTAATGATAATGTCTGCAATCGTTATGGTATTGGCGAGCCTTACCGGTTATGGCCAAAATGTAAATGACCAATTTGATATTGACGGCTACAAATATAAAATTACTTCTTTAACTCCTCCTCAAGTTGAGGTCGTGGGCTATACCGGTGCCGCAAAAGAGGTGACCATCCCCCCAACGGTGGCTCATGGCGCGAACACTTACACGGTGACCGCTATTGGCAACGAAGCTTTTGTTAATCACCAATTGACCAGTGTTGTTATACCCGATGGTGTGATCAGTATCGGGCAGCAGGCTTTTTTCAATAATCAATTGAGCAGTTTAACGTTGGGAACTAATGTCACCGATATTGGCTTTGGCGCTTTTCAGTCTAACCAGTTAACCAGTATAACAATTTCAGATGGTGTTGCTAACATTAACGGAATGGCCTTTGCAAACAATCCGATCAATACAGTGATGGCACAGGGTGTTGCTACCATACCAGCCATTATTACCGATAATACCTTTTCAAACCGTAGCCAAATAGATCTGATCGTTCCCAGTGGCAAGACACAAGCATATTTGGATAACGGCTGGACGGGCTTCGAATCCATAATGGTGTGCAAAATATTGGAAGTCAATCTTTTCAGAACAACAAATTGACTAGTGTGAACATACCATGGGGTGTGGTCAGAATTGAGAATTTGGCTTTTCAACCTATTTCAGGACGGGTCCCATATTCAATGGGGAAATAAATATTTATCCGTCCGAAGGCGGGGCGGGCTTCATTCATGAAAATGCGTATTCTTCCGTCCCGGAAGGGACTCAATTAAGGAAAATCAGCCTCGAATCACTCATCTGCCGTTTCTAGCATAGATTTTAACGGTTTTCGCACAACTCATTCGCCCCTCCTTCGCCAACTTTGTACTACTTCAATTAATATTGTTATAGCTATCTAATTTTTTCAACCCCTTAATTGGAGCATGGAAGGCGGTTGAAAAGTTAGGTGGGTGGGACGCAAAGACATTGGCTTTCTGTCCTTAATTCCCCGGTAATGACCCAACGAGAAAACATGCCATCGTTACCCTCAGCAGAGTAGGTATCATTAAAAAAGGCTGTTCCCGTATGGTGATCAAAGGAATGCGAAAACCGAAGCTACGATTATGAGAAACTTCAATTTTAAAATATGCTTTTATTATCAATCCAGAAAAGACCATGAACATGAAAAAACAATTAAAATTAATATTGTTATTGATCTTTTTAACGAGCCTTACTGCTTATAGCCAAAATAATGTGGGAGATCAATTTAACGTTGATTACATCAGATACGAAATTACCTCTACCGCTCCAGCTGAAGTTAAGATCGTGAACTATACCGGTGCCGCAAAAGAGGTGACCATCCCCCCAACGGTGGCTCATGGCACGAACACCTACACGGTGACCGCCATTGGTGAGAATACCGATACTTTTCACCATGGTATTATTCGACCTTTTTTCGAAAAGGGACTGACCCGTGTCTCCATACCCAACACAGTGACCATTATCGGACTGGGGGCCTTTAACAGCAACAACTTGACCGAGGTGGACATACCGAACAGTGTCACCCATATCAGGAGGTGGGGCTTTGCCGGAAACGTTCTAAAAGAGCTGACCATACCGGCCAATGTGGAACATATTGGGCCCCAGGCCTTTTATGGACTCGAAAACATTCCCATTGTGAGGTCCGAGCGCAATCCCCCACCAAGAATTGATGAAACAGCTTTTGATACTCCAAGCGGCCCTAGCTTTCGAAAAATGGACCTTGTGGTACCCTTTGGTAAAGTCCAAGATTATAAAGATGCAGGATGGAGGAAAGACTTAGGTTTTGTGACCATCACTTCCGGAATCACTACCGTTGATAAAGTTAAATACGGAATTGTTGGCTCTACACTCGAAGCAACGTTGATTATCGGTGTTCGCTCACCCTTTAATTTAATCATTCCTCCAACGGTGGATATTGACGGGTACTCCCTCCCGATCCCGGTGACCGCTATAGGCGATAGTGCTTTTCTAGCTTCGACCGTCAAAACGGTTATCATACCGGAGAGTGTGAAAAGTATTGGGTTCCAAGCCTTTTATGATGCACCGATCCTTGACCGGCTGACAATGGTGTCCAACGATCCACCGGCGCTCGATTCAGCTGCCTTTGAGTATCCACACCGTAACGAAATAGACCTGATAGTGCCCGAGAAGATGGAGCAAGTGTATAAAGATGCAGGGTGGACGGGTTTCAGGGACATCTTTTCGCTCAAAGGGCGGCTACATCTGAGTGATGAATGGCTTTGGGAAGTCACATCGCTATTCCCCAATGAAGTAAGTCTGGTGGATTATCGCCTTTATGGAAGTGTTCACGTGGAAATTGCCTCAGAAATCGAATACCTCGCAAACAGCGAGCTTGACAAGACGTATACGGTCACCTCTATTGGGTACGAAGCTTTTAAGGGGAAGAGATTGAACAGTGTTCTCATACCCAATACGGTGGACAGTATTGCGGTCAGTGCTTTTCATGATAACAAATTGACCAGTGTTGAGATTCCTACTAGTGTGACCTATATCGGGGAGTATGCTTTTGGCAAGAACAAATTGACCAGTATTGAGATACCCGAACGTGTCACCGAAATCGGGGGAGCTGCTTTCAGGGACAACCAATTGACAGAGGTGACCATATCTGACAGTGTGACCGATATCGGGGAGTATGCTTTTGCACAGAACCAATTGACCAGCGTAACCACACCGGGCAATGTGAAGAGGATTAGAAGGTGGACCTATGCCTCCAACCAATTGACAGAGGTGACCATATCTGACAGTGTGAAAGCTATAGAGTTGTTTGCCTTTCAGGACAATCCGGACCTTCGCCTGGTGACGGTAAAGCCCATCGATCCCCCATCCCTTAATGAGAATGCCTTCTCAAATGCATACCGTGACCAAATAGACCTTGTGGTGCCCATGAGCGATACCAGTATACAAGTCTACTTAGATCATGGGTGGGACGGGTTCAGGTCCATCAGCTTCGGGATCTTTACTGTTGACGATATCAGATACGCAATTACCTCTCGAACCGAAGTAATGGTGGTGGACTATACCGGTACGGCCACAGAGGTCACCATCCCCGAAACGGTGGATCATGGCACGAACACCTACACGGTGACCACTATCGGGGAAGGTGCTTTCCAAAACAAGCAACTGGCCAATGTCGAGATGCCTGTTAGTGTCACCAGTATCTGGCAAAAGGCTTTTATGGATAACCAATTGACAGTAGTTACCATACCGGCCAATGTGGATAGTATTGGGTTCCACGCCTTTTACAACAACCCGGACCTTGGCTTGGTGACCGTAGGGGCCAATAACCCACCAGCGCTCGATGCAACTGCCTTTGCCAATGCAAACCGTCACCAAATAGTCCTTGTGGTGCCCACAGGCAGGATACAAGCTTATGAAGATAATGGGTGGGACGGCTTCAAATCCATATCGAATGGCAATCCCCCTCCCCAGCCTACCATTCATGCCATACAAAGTGTTGATAACCTGGAGCCATCTATGATAAACATTACATTTGATGACGAAGTTACAGGTTTTGAGTTACGGGATATTCAAGTTACCAATGCCACGGTGACCAATTTTACAGGTAGCGGATCGATATATTCCGCCACCATTGTACCCACACTCTGTGATGATATCACCATAGATGTGCCGGCCAATGTGGCCATGGGCACCCACAGTCTTCTGCCCAATCTGGCGGCTACACAGATCATTGTTGCCGTGGACCGAAAAATAGCATGTTCCGCCGGCGTGCCGTCCTTCTCCCTTATGATCCCTACGGCTTTTACCCCTAATGGTGACGGTGCAAATGATGCCTGGATCATCGATAATCTTTCCGAAGATGCATCGGTCAGGATCTACGATCGGCACGGCACCATCATTTTTAGTTCAGATAATGGATATACCCGTCCCTGGGATGGCACCGCTCGTGGCCATTCACTGCCCGCCGGATCATACTTATATCTGATCCAAAACGGATCGCATAAATACAGGGGTAGCGTGACTATTCTTTTATAGCAATTAAATCAGCATTACGATGAAAAAAACCTTAAAGGTTCGAACCACTCACTGGCACAATCCCGGACATCCGGGGTTGTGCCTTGTGCCTTGTGCCTTGTGCCTAAAAATAATTAAAGAGCAGAAGTCTACGCCATTGGCGTCTCTTCCGGAAAGGATACAGCAGCAAGGCCAGCGTTGGTAAATGAATCCCAATCTTCAAGCGCATCTCTGAAACAAGTTCAGAAAGACCACTCCTACCAATGACGTTATAAAATTTTTCCCGCCCTTGTTGGTGTTGTCACCGACAAGCATGAAAGGTTGTTGGTCAAAAGACCAACAAAGGCATTGAAGGTTCCGGCAATAATCCCGTCCCGGAAGGGACTCAATCAAGGAAAACCAGTCTCGAATCAATCATCTGCCGTTTCCCGCATAGATTTTAACGGTTTTCGCACAGCTCATTCGCCCCTCCTTTGCCAACTTTGTACTACTCTAATTAATATTGTTATAGCTATCTGATTTTTTCAGCCCCCTAATTGGAGCATGGAAGACGGTTGAAAAGTTAGGTGGGTGAGGCGCAAAGATATTGGCTTTTTGTCCTTAATTCACCGGTAATGACCTAACGAGAAAACATGCCACCGGTACCCTCAGCAGAGTAGGTATCATTAAAAAAGGCTGTTTTCTCATGCGGTTATCAAAAGGAGGCGAAAACCGAAGCTACGATTATGAGAAACTTCAATTTTAAAATATGCTCTTATTATCAATCCAGAAAAAGACCATGAACATGAAAAAACAATTAAAATTAATAATGCCTGCCATCTTTATGGTATGGGCGAGCCTTACCACATATGGCCAAAATGTAGGGGAACAATTTACCGTTGATGACATCAGATACGAAATTACCACTGGCCATTGGATTAATCCAGATGACACTTTATGGTTTCTTGCAGGCAAAGTAGAGGTCGTAGAATATAGCGGTGTCGCAAAAGAGGAGGTGACTATCCCCTCAAAGGTTAACAACCAAGGTATCGATTACACGGTGACCAGTATCAGGCAAAAGGCTTTTCTTGATGCCGAATTGCCCGGTGTTTATATCCCCCACACGGTGACCAGTATTGGGGATGAAGCTTTTCAGAACAACAAATTGACCGAGGTGGTCATACCCTTTGATGTCAACAGTATTGGAGACAGAGCTTTTCAAAATAACCCGGACCTGAAGACCGTGATTGTAAGAAGGTCAAATCCCCCACAGCTCGGTGCAGATGTCTTTCAAAATTCGGGCCGTGGTCAAATAGGTCTTTTAGTGCCCGCAGGCACGTCGCAAGCTTATAACGGGTGGGGCCCGTTCAGCTCCATCGGCCCCGGCACCTTTACCGTTGAAGGCATCACGTACGCAATTACGGCTATCTCTCAAAACGAAGTTGAGATCGCAGACTATGATACCAATTCCGGAACAGAGGTGACCATCCCCAAAACGGTGGATCATGGCACGAACACCTACACGGTGACTGCTATTGGCTATAGAGCTTTTTTTAATAAGCAATTGACCAAGTTGAGCTTCTCCGATCCCGATCAGAGTAATGTGACCCATATCAGAGAAGATGCTTTTTTTGGAGAAAGAGGTTTTGTAAACAAATTGGACAGTGTTGAGATACCCAATAGTGTGACCCATCTCGGGCAGCGGGCATTTGGAACTAGCGGCTTGGTCGAGGTGAACATACCAAGTGGTGTCACCAGAATTGAGCGGTGGACCTTTGCCTTAAACGATCTACTAGAGTTGACCATACCCGCCAATGTGGAATATATTGATTTCCAGGGCTTTTACCGCAACCAAAACCTTCCCAAGGTGACGGTCGAGCGTAATCCACCCACAGCACTTCAAGGAAGAGCCTTTGAACTCGCAGGCTATTGGCTCAGTAACATTGGCGGAATGGATCTTGTGGTGCCCTTTGATGAAATCCAGGCTTATAAAGATGCAGGCTGGACGGTCTCAGAGTTCGGGACCATCACCTCCGGAATCACTACCGTTGATAAAGTTAAATACGGAATTATTGACTCCCGAAACGAAGCAACGTTGATTACCCATATTGGTGTGGGCCATAATTTAATCATTCCCTCAGAGGTGGATATTGATGGAAACACCTACCCTGTGACCGCTATAGGCGATAGTGCTTTTGTATCTACGGAACGCGCCCTGCTAACGGTTATCATACCGGAAAGTGTGAAAAGTATTGGGGAAAAGGCCTTTTATGTACGGAAAATTAACCATATGATAATGATGTCCGATGAGCCACCGGCGCTCGATTCAGCTGCCTTTGAGTATCCATACCGTAACCAAATAGACCTGATAGTGCCCGAGGGCAGGGAGCAAGCTTATATAGATGCAGGGTGGACGGGTTTCAGGGAGGTCTTTTCGCTCAAAGGGCGGCTACATCTCGGTGAAGGAGGCTGGCTTTGGGAAGTCACATCGCTAATCCCCAATGAAGTAAGTCTCCTGGACTATCGCGGTCCTAGAGTTGATACCCTGGAAATTCCCTCAGAAATCGATTACCTCGCAAACAGCGAGCTTGACAAGACGTATACGGTCACCTCTATTGGGTACGAAACTTTTAAGGGGAAGAGATGGACTAGTGTTCTCATACCCAATACGGTAGACAGTATTGCGGTCAGTGCTTTTTATGATAACCAATTGACCAGTGTTGAGATACCCGATGCTGTGACCTATATCGGGGAGTATGCTTTTGGCAAGAACAAATTGACCAGTATTGAGATACCCGAACGTGTCACCAAAATCGGGGGGTCTGCTTTTAGGGACAACCAATTGACCAGCTTTAAGATACCCGACAGCGTGACCGATATCGGGGAGTATGCTTTTGCACAGAACCAATTGACCAGCGTAACCACACCGGGCAATGTGAAGAGGATTAGAAGGTGGACCTATGCCTCCAACCAATTGACAGAGGTGACCATATCTGACAGTGTGAAAGCTATAGAGTTGTTTGCCTTTCAGGACAATCCAGACCTTCGCCTGGTGACGGTGAAGCCCATCGATCCCCCATCCCTTAATGAGAATGCCTTCTCAAATGCATACCGTGACCAAATAGACCTTGTGGTGCCCATGAGCGATACCAGTATACAAGTCTACTTAGATCATGGGTGGGACGGGTTCAGGTCCATCAGCTTCGGGATCTTTACTGTTGACGATATCAGATACGCAATTACCTCTCGAACCGAAGTAATGGTGGTGGACTATACCGGTACGGCCACAGAGGTCACCATCCCCGAAACGGTGGATCATGGCACGAACACCTACACGGTGACCACTATCGGGGAAGGTGCTTTCCAAAACAAGCAACTGGCCAATGTCGAGATTCCTGTTAGTGTCACCGGTATCTGGCAAAAGGCTTTTATGGATAACCAATTGACAGTAGTTACCATACCGGCCAATGTGGATAGTATTGGGTTCCACGCCTTTTACAACAACCCGGATCTTGGCTTGGTGACCGTAGGGGCCAATAACCCACCAGCGCTCGATGCAACTGCCTTTGCCAATGCAAACCGTCACCAAATAGTCCTTGTGGTGCCCACAGGCAGGATACAAGCTTATGAAGATAATGGGTGGGATGGCTTCAAATCCATATCGAATGGCAATCCCCCTCCCCAGCCAACCATTCATGCCATACAAAGTGTTGATAATCTGGAGCCATCTACGATAAACATTACATTTGATCACGAAGTTACAGGTTTTGAGTTACGGGATATTCAAGTTACCAATGCCACGGTGACCGATTTTACAGGTAGCGGATCGATATATTCCGCCACCATTGTACCCACACTCTGTGATGATATCACCATAGATGTGCCGGCCAATGTGGCCATAGGTACCCACAGTCTTCTGCCCAATCTGGCGGCTACACAGATCATTGTTGCCGTGGACCGAAAAATAGCATGTTCCGCCGGCGTGCCGTCCTTCTCCCTTATGATCCCTACGGCTTTTACCCCTAATGGTGACGGTGCAAATGATGCCTGGATCATCGATAATCTTTCCGAGGATGCATCCGTCAGGATCTACGATCGGCACGGCACCATCATTTTTAGTTCAGATAATGGATATACCCGTCCCTGGGATGGCACCGCTCGTGGCAGTAGACTGCCCGCCGGCTCCTACTTATATCTGATCCAAAACGGACCGCATAAATACAGGGGTAGCGTGACTATTCTTTTATAACAATTAAATCAGCATTAAGATGAAAAAACCTTTCCAAAAGATCATCCAAATCAGCAGTGACACAACGAATCTAATACATGGAAGTTGGATTAAGGAAATCATTCAATGGGAAAATGCAAATTCTTCAGTCCTGGAAGGGACTCAATCGAGGAAACCGGTCTCGAATCACTCATTAGACGTTTTCGCATAGATTTTAACACTTTTCGCACAGTCCATCCGCACCCTCTATCGCTATTTTTACTTATTACTTAATGATAGTAGTAGCTAATTTTTATCAACCCCTTAATGTTTGTGCGCGAAGGCGGTTGAAAAGCTAGATGAATGGGGCAGAAAGCCAATGGCTTTCTGCCCTTAATTCTCCAGCACTAACCCAACGACAAAACATGTTTCAATTTTAGCCATGCACCTAGATATCTATCTAAAAGGACCATGAAAAAACCAATACAACTAATAATGTGTGCCATCTTTATGGTATTGGTGAGCCTTACCGGTTATGGCCAAAATGTAGGGAAAGAATTCACCGCTGGTGACCTCCAATACAAAATCACATCGATATCCCCCAATGTCGTACAGGTCTTGGACTATACCGGTACGGGAGGTCACCTGGACATTCCTATAGCTGTCCGATCGATCCAAAACAGGTTCCATTCGGTCAACTCTATTGGGAATAATGCTTTTGTCAGAATCTTGTTCGCAGAAAATCAAAAACAAAGCAAAAATACTCTATACGTGCAATAATGGCCGGTTTTAAGCCTCGCAAACATCTCATGTGGAGTGCGTCTGTTTGTTGGAGTTGAGAAATTGATAAACAGGTAAAACTTTACTTATCCCTCAACGAATCAACCGGATTGACATTCAAAATTTTATGAACATGATAAGCCATTGCGCAAAGACTCCCGAGTAGTATGAGGCACGCGGAAAGGATAAATATAACCGGATCTAATTGTATCCGATAACTGAACCCGTCCAGCCAACTCCTCAGGAGTAGCCAGGCTACCGGAATTGCGAGCCCAATCGCCAACAAGACAATCAACATATAACTCTTCGTTGTGGATTTTAACAAGTTGATCGCACCGGCTCCCAGTATTCTGCGGATACTCATTTCCTTTCTGGCTTGCAATATTTGAAGTGAAAAAACAGCGAAAAGCCCCATATAACCTAACATTAAAGAAACAATAGTAAAGAAACCAAGAAGTCGAATCAATTGATCTTCCGCGCTGTACATCTTATCAATGAAGAGATCAAAATAGCTTAGTAATAGTGGTGTATCGGGAAAAAATTCATTCCACGCAGACTGGATTGAACTTAAATCCGATACGGACGTTTTTATCAGCAAGTTTGCAGAATAATTTGAATTATATAGAAACACTATGGGCTCAATTAAATTATGGAGGGACTTATTGTGAAAATTTTTAACAACGCCAATTACCTCTCTTTTTACACCGTAACACCAAATGATTTTTCCCAAAGGATTGCTCCAATTCAACGATTTAGCCAATGCTTCATTGATAATTACGGCATTGTTTAGATCGTTTATACTATTTGCCCTAAAATTTCGTCCAGTGGCAAATTGTATGTTCAGCAAATCACAGTAGTTTTCATCAATTCCATAAATGGCATAGACCCTTTCTTCTCTGCTCCCATCAACCATTACTTCAAATACTTCTTTTCCATTATCCTCTCCGGGCAAGGCGCCGCTTGCTATTAGAGATGCGTTTTTGACAGTCGAGTATGTTTTAACCTGTTCTCTAAATTGATCACGCTGATCCTTAAATTCTTCCTGATCTGGTAAGGCGATTATAACTACATGCTCCTTTGAAAAACCCAGGTCCTTGTTTTTCATGAAGTCGATTTGTTTTTCCATGGTTAGCACAACTGCCAGAATCACAGCGGCCACCACAAATTGAAAGCCAAGGATTGCCTTTTTGAATAGGCCAACTGCTTTCCCCTTGCTTTGAATTAGCCGATTTGAAAAGGTAAGATACCCTCCGGAATAACTCGTACCCAGGAGTCCAAATACGAAAATAGTCAAAATCAGGCCTAAAGGAAGCCAACTATTGCCAGTCAGAGATAAAGCTTGATAACCAGTATAATCTGTGTAATTCGTGTTAAAACAGAGCACCAGGATCAAAGAAACAATAAAAACAAGTAAAGTCATGATGAAAGACTCTATCCCGTTTTGAATAAGAAGTTGTTTTGGGGTTGCACCAAGAGTCTTTTTCAATCGAACTTCCCTATCACGCTGTGTTGATCGGCTCAGTAATAAATTAATGTAATTCAAACCGGCAATAACAAAAACCAGAAGTCCGGCCAAAGACAGTGCACGAGCGTATATCAAATTCCCTTTTGGCGTATCATTAATCAGACCATCGGCAAAAAACAGGCCATCAAGAGGCTGGGCATGAAGTGTCACGTCAATTCCCGAACCACTCAAAATGGGTTCAATGTGCAGTGCGGTGAATTGATCCAATATGCTCTTTAAATCCATCTCTGTTTTTGATGGATCTAGCAACACATAGTTGTATTGTTCTAAATCAAACCAATCCTGTGCCTCATAATTCGCTGAGAATTCTTCTGAATAAGATAGCGCTTGCACGTTGAGATGCGAATTCTTAGGCCAATCTTCAAAAACCCCACTTACAATAAATTGTTTTTCATCTACTGTAATTTGCTCGCCGACCACGTAAACATCGTCGAAATACTTTTCTGCCAAACGCCTGGATAACAAAATGGAATTTGGCAATGAAAAACAAGTTGTTTTATTACCTGTCAAAAACTTAAATGAGAAAATGTCAAGTACTTCAGGGTTTACGCTAAAGAAACCTATCTCCTTTAAAACTTCGTCATTGACCTTCACAACAGGATCATAAAAACTCATTTTTGCATAGGCCTTGATACCTGTATAATTTTTATGCAGTAGATCTCCAGGAGGCCTGCCTGTGGTAGCATAATGATCTGTATTGCCTCCTGCCGCAACTTCCATAGTTATCCTATAAATCCTATCGGAATTAGTATGAAAGGCATCGTAGTGATAAAAGTCCCCAACGTAGCTGGCAATAAACCACAAGGAAGAAATTGCCACACTTAGTCCCATCAGGCTGAAACCAGTGTATAAACGATATTTAAATAATATTCTAAGGCTGTAACGGATAAGGTTAATCATTATGTAAATCGATTCTTTTAAATTTCAATGCATTTCACTCGTGATCGGTTGGTCGTCCTGATATTTTTTCATCATTTTTCTAGTTTTTTAAGAAATGGGAAGCATTTCCCATCATTTTCTCATTGGGAATAGGAAAAAACTGAGAAATGAACATGTTTTTGTCCGTTCTTTGTCCGCGAAATACCGATCCCAATGAAAAACAGCCTATACAGACTGTAATGAACGTTTTTTAGCCAAACAAACCTATCACGTGGAAAACATTGTTTTGTTGGTGTTGAGAAAGTAGGAGGGAAATTCTAATTAGTTAGATGGAAAATTACTTAAACTATTTGCGCAAGTGAAAACTTGCGCTTATATTAGCAAGTAATTACTTGCATATCAAATATAATTTATGAGAAGAGACGTATTTCAAGCCATTGCAGACCCTACCCGCAGAGATATACTGATGTCCCTGACTAAGGAGTCCCGAAATGTTAGCACCCTGGCCGATCAGTTTGATATGACCAGGCAGGCGGTTTCACTACATGTAAAATACCTTCAGGAGTGTGGAGTGATAGCGATTGAAAAACAAGGACGGGAACGCTACTGTAGCCTGGAGCTGAATAAGCTCAATGAGGTTTCAGATTGGTTAGCGCCATTCCGCCGAATGTGGGAAGGCCGCTTTAAGCAATTGGATATGCTCCTGGAAGACATCAAATCAAACAAGAAATAATGAACGGGACAAAACCTAAAAAAAGGAGATAGGAATATGAAAATAACCTGTAAACCCGATTGCGGAAATGCCCCCAAAATGGAATTGATCAGACAGTTAAGCATTGCCTTAGCCAGTGTGGATGTTGCCAGGGTTTCAGAAATCATCACCGATAATGTGACTTGGAATATTGTGGGAGATAGGATTAAGCAGGGTAAAAGCAATGTTCTAAGCACTTTGATTGAAATCAGTGACACCAGAATAAACAAACTTGAGCTTACTACAATAGTAACGCATGGTAGAGATGGCGCTGTACATGGCACATTTAAATTGGAAAGTGGACAGGTCTTTGCCTTTTCCGAATTTTTTGCATTCACCAGTGTAAAAGATGCAAAGGTGAAGGCAATCACTACGTACATTATTGAATTGCGAAAGCCAGATAGTTAGCGCTTTTCTGCCAATTGCAGGAAACTTACCTCGAATAATTGCACATGTTTTTAAAAGACATCAGGTCAAAATCCAGAAACAAAAAATAATAAACAATGAACGAAACAAAATTTAAATCAAAAGGTAGCGAACTTACTGTAACCCGAAAATTTAACGCACCTCTCGACCTTGTTTGGAGCGCATGGACAGAAGCTGAATTATTAGACCAATGGTGGGCACCAAAGCCCTGGAAATCGGTTACAAAATCAATGGATTTTAAGGAAGGCGGGCAGCGGGTTTATGCGATGGTAGGGCCAGAGGGAGAAGAGCATTGGTGTATTACAAAATATAAAACTATTTCCACACATATAAGCTTTTCCGGGGAAGATGCTTTTGGTGATGAAGAAGGAAATATTAATAAAGACTTTCCTATAGGTCGGTTCAATAACAGGTTTGAAGAAAACTCCAAAGTAACAACTGTACTTATTGTAACGAAATATGCCTCTGAGGAACACCTGCAACAAATCATACAAATGGGCATGAAAGAAGGACTAAGTATGGCATTTGAAAACCTAGATGCTGTATTGAAGGATTTGAATCAATCAAAATGAAACAAGTAAACCCTTAATCTGACAAGCAAAAAACACGATAATATAAAAAGTTATGGCAAATTCAATACACCCTTGCCTGTGGTTTGATAATCAAGCCAGAGAAGCAGCTAATTTTTATACTTCAATATTTCCAAATTCAAAAATCATAAACGACACGGGAATGGTCGTGAACTTTGAATTAAACGGTCAAAGGTTTATGGGACTCAACGGAAGAAATGACTTGAAATTTAATGAGGCTGTTTCCATTGTTATTTCTTGTGAAAACCAGGATGAAATTGACCACTATTGGGATAAACCAACCTCAAATGGTGGTAGTGAAGGACGCTGCGGATGGTGTAAAGACAACCTAATTGATGAATACCATCTTTTCGTTAATTCAGCCGCACTAGGCTCAGGGTTACCAATATTTAAACAACGTACCAATCTTAAGCTAAAATCAAGTGAAACTTTCGATTGTGGAATTGTAGTTCTTCATTATGAAAAAGGGTAAGAAATAAAAATGGAAGATATCAGCAAAAGATCACTAAGCATGACCAGAGTGTTTGATGCACCTGTCGAACTACTCTGGAAAGTCCTCACAACTCCTGAATACATCAAGGAATGGTGGGGTCCGGAGGGCTTTACCAATACCATTCATAACATGGATGTTAGGGTTGGAGGAAAATGGCAATTCACCATGCACGGACCAGATGGTACTGACTTTGAAAATGACCATACCTATAAAGAACTAATTACTAATGAACGAATGGTTATTGTAAACAATGGCGTACAAGAGTTTGAGATTATTATCAATTTGACCGGCAAAGGAGAACAGACAGAAATAAAGTGGCAGGTGATTTTCGGTTCCGTACCAACCATGGAAGAAGCAATCAACGCATTCAAGGCTGATATAGGCCTTAAACAAAACCTGGAAAGACTGGCTAATCACCTGGCGTACCACAAACAAGATCTTATTTAATAACAAAACCAGCCAGGTATTCTGCGTAATAAATTTAGATCAATAAAATGAAAAGTATTAGAGATGCCATTTCATATCTAAGGACTCTTTCATTTGTTGACAGAGAAAAGTTCTATGGATTTGGCTAAAGGCATCGAAAATCTTTCTGAATCACAACAAGCACCAGGTAAAATACCTATTTGCAGGTGGAGAAGCTACAAGTTTTTACGGTAATATAAGACTATCAGCAAACTTACTCCAAGGCTGACATGGCCTTATTAAGGTTGTTTGTTATCGGCCGCAGCAACCACCTCATTGGCCAGGGACTCAAGGTCTATTCCCAATACCTCCTTATTCGTGCGCATGACCGCCTCCTTGAGGGCATCAGGTAAGTTCTTGAACCCTAGTTGTGCCCCCAAGATCATACCCGCTACGGCGGCTACGGTATCATTGTCCCGACCATAATTCACCATAAACACCATTGTTTTTTCAAAGTCTCCCTGCCCAAAAAGCAATGCGGTATTCAGGATTTGAAAGATTTCCCCGGCATGAAAGGCTATGGCTCTTTGCTTCTTAGCCAACTCTGTATAAATGTAATCTTGCTGTAACCACTCGTACTTACTGCCAGGATATCCTTGTAATAGTTTCACCACTTTCGCAGTATCCGCTTCGGGTATTTTCCAGGCCTCCTGGACTATTCCGCGTGATTCATCCATAATATTCTGCAACAACCGACCTACCAACCGACTGTCAGTATAGCCAAATGGGTCTATGAGCATGCCCTGTTGTAATACGAGGGTTATACTGTCCTCCTGCATAGCCAGGTGTGTAAAGGCAGATACCATTCCAGAAATGTCCTTGGCGTATCCGATATCAAATAAGGCATGGTCATAACCCAATCTATAGGCTGAGTCCGCATGTGGGGCAATCAGCCCAAACATTGGGGTGTAAAGCATACCAGCACAGCTCATTTCACCTCCATAGAAACGGTTTTTTGCCCTTTCGAATTCAATTCCTCCCTTCTTGTACGCCAGCGCCACACGTGCCCATTCCTTCATCCAATCGATTCGTTGTATTCGGTTATCCAGTAGATCCGGTGAAGAGGCTAAGTGTGGGTCCGCCAGACCGCTCACCTCGGTTTGATAATAGTCGACTATCATTTGAGCAAAATGATCAACATTCAGGTTGCCGGAATGCTTCGCAAAGTATTTACCCAGGAAATACTTCCACCGGGTATCATCGGTAGTAGCACCTGAGTCCAGCAAATTGCCCCAGGGACCTTCTGCTTGTCGTGAAAGGTTGACGGGTGTCAGACCTGTGATGTACCCATATTCTCTTTGAATATCGACCCGGTTCCACATTTCAGTAGATGCCCCCATGGCGTCACCAATGGCCGAGCCGACCAAAGCGCCTAGTACTTTGTCACGATAAGTACTTACGTCCAAATCCAGGTGCTTATTGAATGGGGTACGTTTGGGAACCGGGAGCGTAATGGCATTATCAGATGCCTCCTGACCTGCCGGACCGGAGCAACCTTGTAATAAGGTAATCAGTGCCAATATGCCCAATAATATTTTCATACTAAGAAAGTAACAGCTTCTTTGCCACATCTAATAGTTGGCTTTTCTCCTCAAGGGTACGGATAAGAGGAAGCTGAGCCAATCCAATTAACCGCCTGATTATTTCTGTTCCTGCCATCTGTAAAACCCGCTGCTCCTCACACTCATGTGCATAGGCCTTCAGCACCCTGTCAAGATATGAGGTATCAGATGTAACCATGATCAGATGCCCGGCCATTACCCCTAAGTCAAATTCGCAAAAGCCATGATGACTGAATTCCGCATCGATGATGTAGATCTGTTCATCGGTTTGCATCCAACTGCCCGGATAGTAATCGCCGTGCAACAAGACGTTTCCTGGCGCCAGATAGCGTGCTCCTAACTCCTTTACTTTCTGCTTAAGAGCAGCGTCAGTTTTAAAGGGTTCTGCGAGTGATTGTAACCCATGCTGGATGGTATCCAAAGCAAATCCATCCTCTTCTGAAAAAGGTAAATGGAAAATATGTTGATGATTGAGTTCTCTTAGCTCAATATTGGAGGGGTAATCGACAGGTGATGATCCGTGAAGAATATTCAGGCTTTCCATCAAGGAATTGAAAGACTCCAGAGGAACTTCCTGTCTTTCATATAGAAAAATCATGTCCTTCGCATTGCGGACGTAATCCATCATCATCAGATAATCCTTTGCATCAAATTGTAGGATCGTCGGCACCTGGCGTACCAAAGAAGTACTTTTAATCTCATTAAAAAACCGATACTCGGTCAGTGTCCGGGCTTCCGGTGCAGCTACATTCGGGTATTTAAAGACATACGGGCGGGATTGCTTTAGGATAAAACTCCGCCGGTCAGTATCTACCTTCATGACCATATTCATATTACCCTCTCCGGCTTTTTCAACCGCGACAATTTGCTCCTCACCTATCCATCCTTTTGCTTCGAGAAGCTGCTGAAGTGTGGCAATAGGTGTGTTATAATCTATCCGGTTCAATTTCTTTCTATCTACTAACCAAATGTAATCAATAAAATAGAAATACAAGAAATTCGCTCCGTTGGTTCCCCAGGATATGTTATAGTTTACAGGATTTTTATCCTCACCACGCTATTCATCATGAACAGGTATAATGTAAAATTATTACCTTAAATGTAGTAATTGAATTTTATTTGTACTACATTTAAGGTAGATAAAAAACAATGGGTAAATATCATCTAGGAGAATTCGAAGAAATAGTAATGCTAACTGTCGGTATTTTAGAAGGAAAGGCATATGGATTTGCCATCATAGAGGAGATTGAAAACAGATTAAATAGACCGGTAAGTATTGGGGCACTTCAAACTGTTTTGAAAAGGCTTGAACAAAAGGGCTATCTGGATTCCAGATTCGGAGAAGCTACAGCCGTACGTGGGGGAAGAAGAAGAAGGTATTATCATCTGACCTCAGCGGGTATTACAATTCTCGAGGAGACCAAGGAACAACGAATGGGTCTTTGGAATGCCCTTCCAAATTTGAGGCTTAACAAAACACTGTGATTAAGTATTCCAATCAATTCTCAGACTATTAAATCATTCCTCCGGAACCAATAGAATAACAGTTGATGAATAAAATTCCATTAAAGGGCCCTCTAAAGCTCTTAAGATTATTCTGCAATCAAGACTATTTGGAAGAAATAGAAGGCGATCTGTTGGAGCGATTTGAAAAAAGAATTACTCAAAATAAACCAGCCAAATGGTTGCTTTGGCTTGATGTATTAAAACTTTTGAGACCAAAGATTATAAAACCGGTCTTTGGCGGACAAAAACTAAAGCAAAATAATATGCTAAAACACAATATTATAGTTTCGTTCAGAGGTTTCAAACGTCATAAAATTTCATTCTTCGTCAATTATTTAGGGCTAGTTGGTGGGCTTGTCACCGTTCTCTTCATTTATCTATGGGTAAACCATGAATTAAATGTGGACCGTTTCCATAACGATAGCGAACGCATTTACAGATTGGTTTCAGACAATGGAGGCAGCATTACCTTGTTAAACACCTCCCCAAGGTTTGCCAGAGAGTTGGAGTCATCTATTCCGGAGATCGAATTTATTGTAAACAGCGCTTGGGGGACGCTTGAATCAAGTCTGATTGTAGAAGAAGAAGTGTATTCCACGCAAGGTGAATTTGCTACAGAAAGCTTCTTCGAATTATTCACTTATCCTCTTACATATGGTAATCCGGCTACCATATTCAATGAACCTAATGCGATAGCACTCTCGGAAAAAACCGCCTTAAGACTCTTTAACAGTACAGATGTTGTTGGAAAAACATTGGAATGGCGATGGTATAGCCTCGAAGAGTCCGTAGTAGTCACGGGCGTATATAAAGATGTTCCCGGCAACTCCTCAGCTCAATTTGATTATGTTTTGTCATTCAATATTTTTGAAAAGCGATTTCAAGATCGAATTGCCAGAGGAAATCGGGTTAGTCGCACTTTCATGAAATTAACAGATGGGGCCAGTGCTGAAACAGTAAATCAGAAAATTCACCAGCATACAAGAGCTAATTATCCTGATTTTCATGGAGATCCGTATTTTGTTATCGCGTATGCCGATTACTATTTAAATAGTGAATATGAAAACGGTAAACCAATTGGAGGAAGAATCGAGCTTATAAGGCTCTTTATTGTCATTGCTATTTTAATCCTGATTATTGCATGCATCAATTTTATGAATTTATCCACCGCCAGGGCAGCCTTAAGAACAAAGGAAATAGGTGTAAGAAAAACAATGGGGGCATTGAGAAAGTCGCTTATATTCCAATATCTGACGGAGTCCTGTATGATAAGTTTAATGGCAGGTTTAACAGCACTTGGTATGCTATTTTTCGTTTTTCCTCTAATTCAAAGACTTTTGGGACAAGCCATTCAACCAACCCTGGACCCTAGATCAATACTGGCTTTTCTAAGTATAATTTTCATAACAGGATTGTTATCAGGCAGCTATCCGGCACTCTATCTTTCGAGATTCAATCCAATTCGGGTTCTGAAAGGTCCTTTTTTTGCTTCATCCGGCGATCAATGGCTAAGAAAAGGATTAGTTGTATTTCAGTTTGGTATTTCCTTAATATTGATTGTTGCTGTCTTAGTTATTTATCAACAAATGCAATTCATACAAAACAAGGATCTTGGCTACAAAAATGAATTCATTATAAATTTTGAAACGAAAGGAATGAGTGGAGATAAACAGCAGGCATTTCTTTCGGAAGCCAGAAGAATACCCGGAGTTGTAAAAGCATCAGGAATCTCCCACGCATTGTTCGGTGCACAAAAGTCCGGCGCAAATATCACCTGGGAGGGTAAAGATCCGGAACAGGAAGTATGGTTTGAGTGGGGGAATGTCGGGTATGACATGCTGGAATTGTTGGATATCGAACTGCTGGAGGGCCGTTTCTTTTCAAAAGAATTTAGTAATGAAAGAACAAAAGTTGTTATCAACAAAGCAACTAAAGACCTGATTGGAATTGAAAGCTCCCTGGGAAAGAAATTCTCCGTAGGTGAAAGCGAATACGAAATCATTGGGGTAACCGATGACTTCCATTTTCAATCGCTTCATGAACAGATCAAACCAACATTCTTTCTTTTGAACAATGGGTGGTCAATGAAACTGGCCTTAAGAATTCAGCCAAAACGAATAAATGAAACGCTACCTAAGATCCAAAAACTTTATTCCAAATTCAACCCGGGATTCTCCTTTGAATATACATTTCATGATGATGATCAAAGGGAAATGTACGCCACAGAAAAGAAAACTACGGTGCTTGCCAAGTATGCGGCAGGTCTTGCCATTTTCATATCATGTCTTGGGCTTTTTGGTCTGGTAAGTTTCGTTACAGAAAGAAAGTCAAAGGAAATGGGAATAAGAAAGATGCTTGGAGCATCGACCGCTTCCATTGTCAAGGCTATTTCCAAAGACTTTGTAGTACCAATTTCTGTTGCGACCATACTAGGGGTCGGTGCGTCTGCTTTGCTTATAAATGGGTGGCTGAGCCAATTCGCTTACCGGGTTGATCTCAAGTGGTGGTTTTTTGCAGGCGCAGTACTGCTTATGTTTTCAATTACAGCAATCACAACTATTTCAAGAATAATTAAAGTGATAATCGCAAACCCAATAAACTCGCTTAGAGATGAATAGTAATGTGCTTTAAACGGCGTAATTCCAACAAGGACCAATATAAAAATTCCAATCAATTTTGCTTTTAACATTATCCTCAAATTAGCGCAAGGCTTCAATGTCTATATTTGCTAAATATGGATAAATTTGCTATAATTGTATGTATAACCAAGGATTATAGCCATGAATATTAGCTTCACAGAAAAACAGGAAAAATATATAGCTTCGCAGGTTAAATCAGGTGATTTTCAAAATGCCAGTGAGGTTGTACGTGATGCTTTGAGGTTGCACCAAGTATACCGTGATAAAATCATTGAAGAGCTAAAGGCTGAAATTGCAAAAGGCTGGGACGGGACAACCAGTAAACGGCAAATCAAAGATATCATCAAAGATAAGCGCAAAGCCAGGTAAATGCCCAAATCCAAAAGGTTCTATGAACTATCAGTCGAGGCCGACCAGGATATTGATGCAATATTTGACTATACAGAGATTGAATTTGGACTTGATCAGGCTGTAAAATACGTTTCGGAATTCGAGGATTTCTTTGAGCAATTACTACATAACGATGAACTTGGTAAGAAACGTGATGAGATCAAGGCTGGCCTGAGAAGTTTCCCAAAAGCTGCACACATTATCTTTTATCGCGTTCTGAGTGATCGAATAAGAATTGTAAGGGTTCTTCATGGCAGTCGTGATCTTCCTAAATTTCTGGATAGGCCTGACCGGTAATTTAATTGGGTTAATTGATTTTCCCCTAAACCCCCTATCCGTTTTTACTATGTTTTTACAAGGCTTCAGGCGAAAGAAAAAGTATTTATGCAACATTGTTGCATATATTGACGATAGTTCCTATTGTTGTATAAATTCAAGATGGTTTTCCATTTTAGTGAAAAGATACTTTTGAGTTAAGTGATTGAACCTGGCCTACAAAAGCTTTTTTGAAACGTTGGGCCTTCAAATCAAATAAAGAGGACAATCCAATGATAATAATAAGTTACCAACCGGTCATTAGGGAACTACCATGTCAGGCATAAAGCCAACCATCGGATCGGAGCGACTGCAGGTGTTGGACGCACTGCGAGGATTTGCGCTTTTTGGAATATTGCTTGCAAATCTTTATAGCTTCATGGGGTACAACACCTATAGCCCTGAGGAAATCGTCTTGCTGCCGATATTGGATCGCACCGTATTATTTTTTATTGACTGGTTTGTTGAAGGCAAGTTTTACGGGATATTCTCCATCCTTTTTGGTGTTGGCTTTGCACTCCAGGTGGACCGCTTCCGTACCGCAGATTCGAATTTCTCCGCCTTTTGGTTCAGACGCATGATTGTACTGTGTTGCATCGGTTTGTTACACATGTATCTGGTCTGGAACGGAGACATCCTGACGCTCTACAGCTTGCTGGGTATGTTGTTGCCCATGTTCCTGAATCTCTCAGATCGGACCCTACTTCGCTGGATTGTAGCTTTGTTGTTGATCCCGTTACTCATTCATGGGCTACTGTATTTGACACAAGAGGCTTCGTTCTGGGGATCTATGCGTCGCTTTTCGTCTGGCTTGAAAACGAAATGGGGGTTTACGGACCGGTCCCTTCTGGAGATGCGAACTTCTGACGCTGTGCTGGAGGTGTTCTCAGTTAACGTCTTGCAGGCGATACCACGACCTATGAGCTACTTGATGTCGGGTCGTTATTTCCAGGTGCTGGGGCTATTCTTAATTGGCCTGTTGCTCGCGCGGCACTGGTTGCCAAAAATTCGAAACAACGACATATCAGTACCAACCGGCGCCATTTGGATAGGCATTATTGGCTTGATTGCTTCTCTTGGTTATGCTTTGATCAAAGGTGCGATTGGGACACCCTTCGCGTTGAGCGAGATAGGCCTCATTCAAGGTGTAATCTACCACGTCGGCTCCACTTGTTTGGCCCTGGGAATTTCCATGCTATTGATTTATATCTGGGCATCTGGCCGGGCGAAGTTTATGTTCCGGAATCTCGCGCTTCTTGGACGCATGGCATTGACGAACTACATATTTCAGAATGTGACGGCAGTGCTATTGTTTTTTGGTTACGGATTTGCGTTGATGTGCGAAGTGCCTTTTGCATACATTCCTTTGATAGCGTTCGGAATTTTGGCAGCACAGTGGGCATTTGGACGTTTATGGCTCAGCCGATTCAAGCAAGGGCCGCTGGAATTCGTATGGCGCAAGCTGACATATCGCCCTGCAAAATCGAAGTGATATGCTTCCGCGTGGGATAACCAGTGCATTAGCACGGACCCTAAAAACGGATGGTGTAGGTGCGAATGTAGTTTATTCTTATTACCCTGGTTTTTTAGGACTTTTTCGTTATCAGTATTAACCTTGATGATCTTCTATTTTTTTATCTTTTTGAAAGTTAGGAAGGGTTTTCCAGCTATTTCCCATCAATGTAGAGAAAATGATGAGAAATGAACAGGCTGTTGTCCGTTTTCGAGTGAGGCAAATATATCAAAATGTGATTTTACTTACCCTTCTACAAATAATTGGCAAGATCTATATAAATTTGCGCCACAATAACCAAAGTTATCTCCTATGTTTAATGACCCGGAATTAAACGGAAAATACCTTGGAACTATATCCAAAGATTTCGCGGTAGTATCGGAAACCCTGAAAGAAGCAGCCTATCAGATTCGCAAACGCGGCTTTTCCGACTATCCGATTTTTCCTATTTCCAAAGTCGAAATTCCCGTGGGACAATTGTTAATTGATAAAAGGGAACTGGCATTGGAATGGAACTATTATACTACCTATCTCGATGAGTTTATACAAAGAAAGCTTATTGCCGAGGATCTGACCGAGAAATTTATATCCAACTACAAAAATCCCGATGAATTTTGTTGCCTCTTTGTGATCGATAAGGATTTTACCAACTTTGTTTATATACCCTATCCCGAAGATTGAGCAATAGCTGATACCTGGCAGCAACCTAAAAATGTTGCCACCCCTGGGCTTTTAAAGGAATGGCATCGCCGGTATTTGTGACAAGCCTGGCATCCCCACCCTTACCTGTTATGTAGCCGATCAACGTGATATCAGGTAAATATTTAATCTTTTCATAATCATTTTGATCGACTGTAAAAAGTAACTCATAATCCTCTCCGCCATTTAAGGCACAGGTAGTAGGGTCCAGGTTTAATTCCTCGGCGGTTTTAAATGATAAATCATCTATCGGCAGCTTATCACTATGAATATTGAGTCCATAGCCGGATTCTTTGGCAATATGCAGCAACTCGGAGGCCAGCCCATCTGAAATATCAATCATGGAAGTAGGTTTTATCCCGGCCTCTTTTAACTCGTGAACAATGTCTGTCCTCGCTTCGGGTTTAAGATGCCTTTTCACCAGGTAATCAAAATCACCTAATTCCGGTTGCATATCCGGATTGGCCAGGTAAACGGCTTTCTCGCGTTTCAACACCTGAAGTCCCAGGTAAGAGGCTCCCAGATCACCGGTTACGCAAATAATATCATTTTCTTTAGCCCCACTTCTGTAAGTCACCTCCTCTTGTGTCACTTCTCCCAATGCGGTAATTGAGATAATCAATCCGGAGGTGGAAGACGATGTATCGCCGCCTACCAAATCCACCTGGTAATTTTCACAAGCCGATGAAATCCCCCTGTAAAATTCATCAATGGCTTCGACTGAAAAGCGATTGCTCAAAGCCAGGTTGACGGTCAGCTGCCTGGGAATGGCATTCATGGCCGCAATGTCAGAGATATTAACCACTGCTGATTTATAGCCCAGGTGTTTTAAAGGCATAAAAGACAGATCAAAATGGATGTCTTCTACCAGTATATCGCTGGAGACCACCATTAAATTACGCCCGGTATCTATCACCGCGGCATCATCGCCAATGCCCTTTTTAGTTCCGGGGTTTCTGGTCACGGTGCTTTTCTTTATTCTTTCAATAAGGCCAAACTCGCCCAGATTTCCTATATCCGTCTTTTTCACGTCTTTTTCCATTGACTTATGTAGTTATTATGTATTCATCCAAGATCACCAGGAAAATACAAATGTAATGTGAAGTTAAATATTTTACAGCAATTGAAGGCTATGTGCATTATCTTGGACCTTGACTATAACTTTTTTGAGATTTAATCAGCCAAATCAACTTAATTATGAAAAAGATCCTAGCTAAACATATTGGGTTTGGTATTTTTATTCTGATGACGGGTTTCCTTTTCTTTTCCTGCGTAAAATCCCAGTATCAGACCGCTGAGGGCAAAAGGAAGTATAAAAAATACAATTCCGTTCAATACCCAAAACAGCCCGGAACCACCAAAAACAAACGAAATTCCACCAAATTCTAATCCCTGATTTCCTGGCACAGCTCTATGAGCACGCCATTGGTACTTTTCGGGTGTAAAAAGCAAACGAGTTTATTATCTGCTCCCTTTTTTGGTGTTTCATTTAAAATCTCAAAACCCAAATCTTTGAGCCGGGACATTTCTGCGGTAATATCAGCCACCTCAAAGGCAATGTGATGGATCCCTTCTCCTTTTCTATCGATAAATTTCGCAATGGGACTATCCTCACTGGTAGCCTCAAGAAGCTCAATTTTGGTGTCCTGAAACTCAAAAAATGAGGTATTTACGCCCTCGGATAAAACCTCCTCAATTTTGTAATGTGCTTTGCCGAAAAGTTTGTAAAACAATTCATTGCTATTTTTCAGAGATTTCACGGCAATACCAATATGTTCGATTTTCAACATATTTTGATTAAATTTGTATCAATATTTGACTAATTTTGCAAAGATCCCGAAACTTTTTAATTGTCACCAAGGTTTAATCATATAATTTAGTATTGGTGGCAAAAAGAGCTTCCATCTTTATAATTCCATACCAGACAGGTGTGTTGGATAAATTGATATACCAAATAGAAGTAAATATAATCTTCGGCTGGTGCGACTCAATCATTCGGAGATTTAACAAATAAAATTATGATAAGCGTTACTGATAAAGCGAAGGACCGGATAGTAAATTTGAGAAAGCAAGAAGGACACTCACAAAATCATCACATCAGAGTTTCTGTACAGGGTGGTGGTTGTTCAGGCCTGATGTACGATTTATCTTTTGACAGTGAAACCAAAGATAACGACGAAATATTTGAGGATAAGGGGATAAAAATAATGGTGGATAAAAAAAGCCTGCTTTATTTGTTGGGCACCACGCTTGATTTTTCTGATGGGCTGAACGGTAAAGGTTTTCAATTCATCAATCCCAATGCTTCGAGAACCTGTGGCTGCGGTGAAAGCTTTGCGGTTTAAAAAAACACAATGACAGGGGCGGGTTATCTTTTCTCGCCTTTTTTTATTTCGGGCTGCCGGTTTTCAATAAGCCCTTATCAATTTTCCTTCCATGTAATTCATAAATGCCTTATTAACTACCTTATTACCTCCTTCTGTTGGGAAGTCGCCGGTGAAGTACCAGTCACCCAGGTGATGAGGGCAGGCCTTGTGTAAATTATCGACGGTCTGATAAATAATCTTTACCTCTGAATTTATACCTTCCGGCGTTATAATCTCGGCAATTTTATCTGAAACCTGGTCATAAGTGAATGGCTCGTAGAGTTCCTTTACGTAGTTTGTCACTCTGATATCTCCCTGAGAGGCAACACACTTGTGGTAAACTTCCTCCAGCAAATCCTCCATGTTGTTTTCTTTCAACAACTCAATGGCCGCCCTGAAAGCCACAAAATCCTTCATTCGTGACATATCGATGCCATAGCAATCGGGAAACCGGATTTGCGGGGCTGAGGAAACTATTATTATTCGCCTGGGCTCAACACGGTCCAGCATTTTTAAAATACTTTTTTCGAGTGTAGTGCCCCTGACAATCGAATCGTCAATAACTACGAGGTTGTCTTTACCCTTGTTAATAACGCCATAGGTAGTGTCGTATACGTGAGCTACCAGGTCATCGCGGAGATTATCGTCGGTGATAAAGGTTCGCAGCTTGGCGTCCTTGATCACAATTTTTTCCACCCTTGGTTTGAACGATAATATTTCCTCCAGGGAATCAGGGTGCGGTTTTTGATCCAGGATGATATCTTTTCTTTTGTTGACAAGGTAATCTTCCAGGCCTTCAATCATGCCCAGGAAAGCTGTTTCAGCTGTATTCGGGATATAACTAAATACGGTATTTTTCAGGTCAAAATTAATACTTCTTAATATATTGGGAATCAGCAGCTTGCCAAGTTTTTTTCTTTCGTAATAAATATCAGGATCAGTACCACGGGAAAAATAGATCCTTTCAAAGCTACAGGATTTTTTCTCCAGCTTGTCAATGAACTGATGCTCACCAAAACTTCCATCCTTATTGATTATTAGGGCATGGCCCGGTTCAATCTCCTTTATTTCATTGTATTCAACATTAAATGCTGTTTTTATAGCGGGCTTTTCGGAGGTTACCACAATAACTTCGTCATCGGCATAGTAATAAGCCGGTCTGATACCCGCGGGATCTCTTGCAACAAAGGCCGCTCCATGTCCAAGCAAACCAGCCATGGCATAACCGCCGTCGAAATCCTTACAGGACCTCCTGAGAATTGTCTGCAGGTCCAATTCATTTTCAATGATATCGGTTATTTCCTGATTGCTTTTTGCCCCCTTATATTTATTGAAAATCAATTGATTTTCTTCATCCAGAAAATGACCGATTTTCTCCATTACCGTTACGGTATCAATTTTTTCCTTTGGATGCTGACCGAGGCTGATTAATTTCTTAATCAATTCATCCACATTCGTCATGTTAAAATTACCGGCCACCACCAAATTCCTGCTGCGCCAATTGTTTTGTCGCAATATCGGATGACAATTTTCAACGGAGTTTTTGCCATGTGTTCCATACCTAAGATGTCCTAACCACAGCTCGCCGGAAAAAGCACAATTTTTTTTCATCCAATCCGCATTGTAAAAATTGTCGCCTCCCTCTTTTTTGGCTTTTTTATACTTCTTGCTGATCTTATCAAAGATATCCGATATTGGCTTTTGATCCACAGATCTGTACCGGCTGATATACCTGTTCCCGGGTTTCAAACCAATTTTTATGTTCGCAACGCCGGCGCCATCTTGTCCCCGGTTATGTTGCTTTTCCATTAAGAGATATAGTTTGTTGACAGCGAAGGAAGGTCCGTACTTGTCAAAGTAGAAGGAAAGTGGCTTGCGTAGTCTCAGTAATGCAATCCCACATTCGTGTTTAATAAAATCACTCATCAGTCTGCGTTAATATGCAAAATTAACGATAATTCTTCATAAAAGATACAACAAAATAAACGTATTATTTTCTGAATCAGTGTTGCCATTCCAAAAAATTGTTAAGCCCCTGCCGAATATGTATAAAATAGGGCTGCTTAAAATAGCAGCCCCATGCAAGTAAAGATTAAGGATTTTTTTAATGTTGTATGAACAAGTTTAATCAATTTTGGAAAATATTAAAAATATGTTCATGGATTTCCGCCTGGAAAATAGTTTGTTTTTTAGCAGATATGACAGTAAAACTTGAAATTTATCTTGCCATTTACAATTAAGATTAAGAAATTAAATAATTAATTACCTGAGAAATAATTATTGAAGAATTTTTTGGCAACAAGGCAAGTAATGGTGCCTCGAGGCTTGTTGTTTGCTATTTTAAGTTTAATGGATGAAAAGAATAAAAGTAGGAGACGCTGTTCATGCAATTATGAACAAAAAGATAATGATTGTATCCGGTATTATGGGTCAAAAAACGGTCGAATGCGCCTGGTTGGATGAAAATGAAAAATTATGTCGCCGAACGTTCAAATCCCAATCTTTGTATTTAATTGATGACTATCGATTGAAAGAAAAGGTGCAGCAATTAAAATCGGTTTTGATAAAGCAAAAACTACTCAAAATTTATTGAGTGTCATCCGTACCTGAAATACTGATTTTTTGAAAGATTAAGTCCTCCGGCTATTTCCATTTAATATTACAACCCATACTGGGAAACTGTTCTTCGCTCACCAATTCGCCTCCCAGCATATGATCCAAGGCAGCTCTCAGGTCTTTACCAGTTAAAGGTTTTTTGTTTCCGGGGGTCGATTCATCCAACCGCCCTCGATAAACCAACTTGCGGTCCTTGTCAAAAGCGTAAAAATCAGGGGTACAGGCAGCATCGTACGCTTTGGCTATAGCCTGCGATTCATCGTATAGATAAGGAAATGTAAATCCCAGTTCCTCTGCAAGCAATTTCATTTTTTCGGGAGAATCCTGAGGATAGTTTTCAATGTCATTGGCACTGATGGCTGCAAATTTCACTCCTTTAGGCTGGTAATCCTTCACTACGTTTAACAATTCTTCCTGGATATGAATGACATAAGGACAATGATTACAAATAAACATAATCACCGTTGCTACCTCGGAGTCCAGTTCGGATAAGGAAACATTTCCGCCGGATACAACATCCGGCAACGAAAAATCCGGGGCTTCAGTGCCAAGCGGCAGCATATTTGAAGGGGTTAGTGCCATTTCTCTCAATTTAAATTTCTCCACAAATATAAAGAATATAACCGGAGATTAATGGCGAACTTTCATGGAATGATACCGGCTAACCAGGCAACTTGAGATTTACCCGATCCTTTAGAGAGACGGTCCAGTTATATAACCAATAAAAAATAGCGTACGCCCCTACCAGCTTCCAAAGGTAAAAGTGATGTTGTGTGATCGGAATTTTTTGAAAATTTATGGCAAGCAATAGCCAGCAAATCCCTAAAAGGCATAAATGAAATATCACAGCAACTGACCTGAGTTGCCTCCTCAAAACCATCAGCCATGTTATACTTAAAAAAATCAATAACCAAATGATAAAATCAAACCTTGTCACCGGATTTACCAAAGTTTGCAGACTGCAGGCAAATGAGAACATAAGAATATTATGCAATGAGGGCACATAAATAGTGGCTTTTCCCTTGATGGAAGGATTCTGCCTGAAAAGCCCTGGCTTGTAATAAATGACAAGTGGCAGCACTATAAAGCCCAGGAGTACTGCCCAGTGAGCAACGGCATTTACCAGTTCGACATCCAGGAAGCCGCTAAGGTCAACAACGCCTTTCAGATTCCCGGCCTGGTCGGCATTATTTTTACTGGCCAGCAGCTGGCCCCATCTTATTTCCTGCATGGCCATGAAATAAAAACATATCGCAATAAACGATATAAAATGTCTTCTTGCCCTGGTAAATATTTTATCGCTTTGATTGCTGAAAGAAGTCATCATAGCGAATGTGGAGATCATTAATAATATGAAAAAAACGCCTATTTCAAATAGGCCATTTTCTCCGGTGATGCTTTCAATAAATCCTTCCACTTGCTCGGATCTTATAGATAGCAGCAATGATCCGCTAATAAAAAGAACCATCAAAATGTGGAAAACAAGAAAAACACCGTTAGTTCTCCTTAACATAATTATGCACAGATTAATTAAGCTTTGATGTCATCGCTCAAAAAGCAGATAACATTGCATAACAACATTAAATCGTCGGTGATAGTTTTTGGCTGGTTTTTCCTTTCAGTTGGTTGATACTTATCTTTTAGGAACTTTAAATAAAGTACATTATCCCATTAAAACCTAGTACAAATTTACTCTTTTGCCTTATCAGAAGAAACATCGGGATGAGGTTTTGAGCTATGTCCATTTTTTAGCCGTGAAATTTCCTCCCCTTTCCAATGGTCAATTTGCTCATTGGCCACTTCGGACTGGGCTTTTAGAATCTTTTCTCTCAACTCATTTTTGACTGATACCTGCTCATCAATATTATTATCGCTTTGGTTGTTGAAAAGATTGACATTTTCTTTAAGTTGCTGATTGAGGTTGTTAATTCTTTCTTTATTATGCACATGATAGGTATGCTCGTGTGATTCCAGCCGGTCGTCATAGGGGCCTTTGTCGGAAATTAGTTTGACAAAAATAGGAGCGGTCTCAATCGCCACAAACAGAAAAATTATGAATAAGTTGGCCCAATAAATGGCCTCGCTTTTCTTGGTAAGATTACTCAGGGCATCTATTCTGGCTGCCATGCCGCTTAACCGTTGACGGCCCATAGCACTTATTTCCGTGTCGATGGTGGCATCTATCTCCGCTTTTTCCCGATAGTATTGATCAATGAGTGCTTGATTTTTTTGGACCAGCTCATTTAATTCCTCATTCGCCCTGTCGGCATCCGCCTTTTTGGCCCTGTAAATCGGTCCCAGGTTACGGCGCATGGAGCCTCCGGTGCCATCAGCTTCCTGCTGCGCAATGGCTGCCAGTGCATCTCGTTGTTTCGTTTTTTCGGCAATTTCCTGCTTTAGTCCATTAATTTGCTGATCCAGCTGGACCTTCCCGGATTCAAATCGATTAACCAATAAATCTTCCTGCTCTTTGAAAACCTTTTGTTCCATTAAGACTAGCTCGGCCGCTATTTCGGATTCAAAGATTTTAAGTTCAAGGGGTTTTGAGATGACAACAGCAATTAATATAGCCAATATCAACCGGGGAACAGCCATTAAAAATTCCTTCCAGCGGTTATCATTTTTTTTCATACTGGATACAATATACCGGTCAAGATTAAAAATAGTAGCTCCCCATAGCAAACCAAAGAGGATTGATACCACCAAACTATTGAAGACCGTGTTTAAGGCATAGGCAGCCGAAACAGCCGCCAGTAATCCGGTGAAAAATATAGTAGCACCTATGCCAATGTATTTGTTGGCATCCGAAGGACATCTTTTCAGGATTTCAATGCTGGAACCGGAACAAATCCAAAAAAAGCGTTGTAAGCCATTCATATCTGCTATTTTAAGTTTAGAACGACGTCTCCCGTGATAACCGTATAAATCAAAGTTGTAATTTACCCGGCTGATATAAAAAAGGCTCCATTTGATGGAGCCTTACACTTACCCAAAATTTGAAAATTACGTTAGCTTCTTTTGTAATTTTCGAGCTTTGTCAATCCTACTTTGTAATTGTGAAGTATCAAAATTAAAGTCTTTCTTCTTCCCTACATCAATAGCCTTCAGGTATTGCTCCATGGCCTTAATGGGCAGCTTGTTTTTTAAATAATAATCACCTTTTACCTGCAGGTTGTAAGTTGTCTGTTTAACAGACAAGGAGTGGTCCAACCATTTTGACGCCTCCTTCATATTGATGTTTCTTACAATACAAATTTCAGCAGATTTGGCATAGGTTTCCCAGTCGTCAAGACTGGCTTTTTCCACAGCAGCCCTGGCCTTGGAAATGATTTTTTCGTTATTGGCATCTGCTGTTGCGGCGGTGGCAACCAAAATACAGACCGCCATAAATAGTGTGAAAATTGATTTGTTGTTGTGTGATTTTTGTAGCAATTTCATAACCTATTGTTTTGATTTGAAAAATAAATTATACTCAAATCGAAATCCAATGGTATGCCAAAAAATCTATTTTACTGAAAATCAGTAACTTAAGATAATATCCCGTTCATCTCCTCTTAAAAAATCGTCCGGTATCATGACAACATTCGGACAGTTACGAACACATTTCAAAAAACATGACAAATAGCAGCCTTTCTCTGCGCCGCGTCGCAGCCGGAATTTGTCACGAGAACCAGGTTACTAAAATGAATTTTTAATATCCGGTTAATTAATGGATTTAAAAATCTTGTGCCAGCGGATTTTGTCAGCAACATTAATCCAGCTTTCATTTTTATCAACAGACCACCAGGTAAAAACAGCCTTTCCAATAATATGGTCTGAAGGCACAAATCCCCAATACCTGGAATCCAGTGAATTGTGACGATTATCGCCCATCATAAAGTAATAGTCCAGCTTAAAGGTATACTCTGTTACCTCCTGCCCGTCTATATATAATTTTCCATCTTTGATTTCGACGTCATCATTGCCCTCATAGCTTAGGATCACATCATCATAGATAGCCAGGGTTTCTTTATTAATGGTTATTTTATCGCCTCGCCCTGGAATGGCCACTGAACCAAAGAAATCTCTGTTCCAGGGATACAGCGGTGATTCCGGAAAAACCTCGGGTTCACTTTGACCCGCCTTGTATTTTTCCTCGGTAACCTTGGTGATAAAACTCAAATTTTTTAGTTTTTCCGCTGTTTCATAATCTGTTTGTACCAGGTATCCATTTCGGGTTTTGTAAAAATCAGTAATATTATGACTGAAAAACACGCGATCTTTTACGGCCCCTTTGGTTTCAATCAAAAAGCTTGTTTGCATATCAGGTGGTACCGGGAAAGGTTTGTTGTTTATGTAAATTACCTTGCCATCAATTTTCAAGCTGTCGCCCGGAATTCCAATGCATCTTTTAATATAAGGTGTTCGTTGATCGGAGGGAAACTGTAATTCTCCCGGATAGTGAAATACGACCACATCATTATTTTTAACCTCTGAAAAGCCCGGTAACCGGAAAACCGGTAGCTGGATCCAGGTCAGGTAGGATGGGATTTTGGTACCCCAGATATAATTGCTGGTAAGGGGCATTTGCAAAGGAGTTTTCGGCGTTTTGGGGCCATAGTGTAATTTGCTGACTATTAAAAAATCACCTACCAGCAATGATTTTTCCATGGAGGAAGTGGGTATTGTATACGGAGTGAATATCAGCCAACGCACAAAAGAAGCGGCAATAACGGCAAAGACCAATGCGTCAAGCCATTCTCTGGCAACACTTTTCTTCTTTTTAGGTGTGTCTTCGCTGGCTTCTTTCTCTTTTTTCTTAAGTTTATCCAGAATCATAATTTAAAAATAATAATTACCAATAATAGCTTCGGGGATCAACCGGAATACCTGAATTCAATATCTTGTAAGCAAAAAATACCCGATTCCCCTCTTCCGCAGAATAAATCTCTCCTAATTTTTTTGCTTTTTCAACATATTGCCCCTTGCTAACATTTACAATTTGCAGATTGGCATAAATCGTTTTATAACCATTTTTATGCTTAAGAATAATTGTATATTTCGTTTCGCCTGTCTTTGAAGCGGGAATAATTTTCTCCACTTTTCCATTTGCAGTTGCATAAATATCTAATTTACCGGTAACATCATACAAAAATCCGCTGATATTCTCGCTAAATGATTCGTTAACACCCACCAGGTTTGCCTGATAGGGGCGCTTGTTCGGACGTCCATTGGCATTAACCACCACGGCTATCAGCATCAGTGTCGCTACTAACGGTGCCGAAACCCATAGCTGTTTTTTCCTTTTAGCTTTTAACAAGCCGGTATTTTCCCGCTGAATAAAGTTTATGCCATTTTCACCAAAACTTTCCACCACCTCGTCCAGGGAGGCCTGGAAATCCAAACCTTCCAATAGCTTCTGTTCAACGGCACAAGATACATGGTCCACAATCTCGGCAAGCACATCTTTATTACTGATGCCCTTTCGGCGGACAACAGTCTCTATTAATTCGATTTGTTTTTCTTCCAGCGATCTCATGAGTTAGCCGACAGTTTAGGGGTAATAATTTGTTTCATAGTTTTAAAAAAATCTACCAGCTCATTTACTTTCAACTCCGCACTTGAGCTACCTTTTGTCGTCAGCGAATAGTACTTGCGCACCCGTTTTCCGATCTTAACTTTTTCAGTTATCAAAAATCCTTCCGCCTCCAGTTTGTGTAAGCTGGGATACAGAGCCCCTTCGGTCAAAATGATTTTGCCCTCCGTAATCTCCCTGACATGCTGGGTGATTTCATAACCATACATTTTCTCTTTTTCTGAAAGCAACTTCAATATAATGGTTTGTAAAGTACCCTTTATTAATTCTTTATTATACATAGACAAATATACCTAAGAAACTTATGTATTAAAATATTATTTAGAAATAAACGAAATGATTTAAGAAATGTTTTATCCTTGTTTAAATGCGACAGTAAAACCATCTTCTTTGAATTATTATCTGGTCAGGCAACCTTCTTTGTAATCAGGTTTTGCTAATGCCACCAAATATCCTATTTTTGTCCAAATTTTAATTTGTCCAAAATGAGTGTTCTAGTAAATAAAGATTCGAAAATAATTGTACAAGGGTTTACCGGCTCAGAAGGTACGTTTCATGCTGAGCAAATGATAGCATATGGCACCAATGTAGTAGGCGGTGTTACCCCTGGAAAGGGCGGACAAACCCATCTTGGATTACCCGTATTCAATACAGTTCGCCAGGCTGTAGTAGAGGCCAAGGCAGATGTTTCAGTTATTTTCGTACCCCCGGCTTTTGCGGCCGATGCCATCATGGAAGCGGCTGACGCCGGCATCAAAGTTATTATCACCATTACGGAAGGAATTCCTACCAAAGATATGATCATGGTCAAGGAATACCTCAGCGATAAGGATGTGAGGATGGTCGGACCTAACTGTCCGGGTGTCATTACACCTGATGAGGCCAAGGTTGGTATTATGCCTGGATTTATTCATAGAAAAGGCACCATTGGCATAGTTTCCAGATCGGGCACCTTAACGTACGAGGCCGTAGATCAGATAACCAAAGTTGGCCTGGGGCAATCAACCTGTATAGGAATTGGCGGCGATCCAATCATCGGAACCACCACCAAAGAGGCAGTACAACTACTCATGGAAGACCCGGAGACCGAGGGCATCATTATGATAGGAGAAATTGGCGGCAGCATGGAATCTGAGGCGGCACAATGGGTAAAGGAAAATGCTACAAAGCCCGTGGTTGGATTTATTGCCGGACAAACAGCCCCTCCCGGCCGTAGAATGGGACATGCTGGCGCTATTATTGGTGGCGCAGATGATACCGCAGAAGCCAAAATGAGAATTATGAGAGAATGTGGCGTTCACGTAGTGGAATCTCCGGCTGACATCGGCGAAACGATGGCAAAGGTATTGGGTAAAGAGGTAGTCGGCAATTGACAGTGGACAATTGATAATTGAAAATGGTTAGCAGATAACTTTAGTGCTTAGTTATCCATTATCAACTATCAATTGTCAATTAAAAAACTATTTGGCAAAATTAACTGCTCTCATCTCCCTGATTACTGTGATCTTAATCTGCCCGGGATATTGCATGTCTTTTTCGATTTTTTGCGATATATCAAATGACAACATACCGGCCTGTTCATCTGAAACATTTTCGGCATCTACCAACACCCTTAATTCCCTGCCGGCCTGTATAGCATAGCACTTGTTAACACCATCGAAGCCAAGGGCCAGATTTTCCAATTCCTTCAACCGCTTGATATAAGAATCCATCACCTCTCTTCGCGCTCCGGGTCTTGACCCGGATATGGCATCACAGGCCTGCACAATTGGCGAGATTAAGGTGGTCATTTCGATTTCATCATGGTGAGCCCCTATGGCATTACACACGTCTCCGTGTTCCTTGTATTTTTTAGCTAATTCCATTCCCAAAATAGCGTGAGGAAGTTCCTGCTCCTCGGGCCACACTTTGCCGATATCATGCAAAAGCCCCGCTCTTTTGGCAAGCTTGGCATTCAATCCCAATTCGGCGGCCATGGCCGAACATAGTTTGGCTACTTCTTTGGAATGGTGCAGCAAATTTTGGCCATAAGACGACCTGAATCTCATCCTCCCTACAAGCTTAATCAACTCCGGGTGTAATCCATGAATCCCCAGGTCAATGACTGTTCTTTCTCCTAACTCAACGATTTCCTCCTCAATATTTTTGGTGGTTTTAGCCACAACTTCTTCTATCCTGGCCGGGTGAATCCGGCCATCCGTCACCAGCCGATGCAAGGCCAGGCGGGCAACTTCTCTTCTCACCGGGTCAAAACCAGATATGATAATTGCTTCCGGTGTATCATCTACAATAATCTCAACACCCGTGGCAGACTCCAGAGCGCGGATGTTTCGCCCTTCCCTGCCAATTATTTTTCCTTTGATGTCGTCACTTTCTATGTTAAATACGGAGACGCAGTTTTCTATGGCGTGTTCAGTAGCGGTGCGTTGAATCGTCTGGATCACGATTTTTTTAGCTTCCTTGGTGGCAGACAATCGCGCCTCTTCCATAATTTCCTTTATGTGAGAAGAAGCTTTTGTTTGTGCCTCCTCCTTCAGTGTTTCTACCAGCTGGTCCCTGGCTTCGTCTGCGGTAAGGTTGGAAATCTTCTCAAGCATACTGATTTGTTGCTTTTTTACCTTTTCCATTTCCTCCTTTCGCTTGTTGATAATTTCTATCTGAGCATTCAGGTTTTCAGTAGAACTTTCGAATTCTGCCTCTTTGCGCTTCAGGCCCTCCATTTGCTTGGAAAAGTTCTGCTCGCGCTGTTTTAGCTTGTTCTCATTACTAATGATCTGATTTTTTTTCCGGTTGGCTTCTTCTTCAAACTCAGCCTTCAACTTTAAGAATTTCTCCTTGGCCTCCAGAATTTTATTCTTTTTGATATTTTCAGCAGAAATCTTGGCTTCTTTCATCAACAATTCCGCCTTTTCCGCTGCTTTTTTTTCTTCCTGGCCAAAGGCTTTTTTCAGCAATATGCGTCCAATAACAATTCCAATCAATAATGCTGCTACCCCTACGATCAGGTAAATGATTGTCTCATCCATGCGTATCAATTTAAGTTTACACTAATAAACCAGCCGGCAGGATGAGTCAGACTAAGTATTGCAAAGTGGGTTTAGGGGGAAGGAGTGAAATGTTTATAAAGTTCTGGAAATCAAGTCATTAAGACTTTTAATCTTATTAACCACGTTGTCGTCTACACTATTATTATTTTCCTCTATCTGTAATTTTTCTATTAGACAATCAAAAGCAACCATTGCTAACAGATCTTGTTTATCATCTATTCCAAATTGATCTCTATAAGTTTTAATTTTCTCGTTAATGACTTTACCAGCCATTCTTATCCTCGCCTCGTCACTTGGGTGTACCTTCATTGGATACTCCCTGTCCCCAATTTTAATTCTAATTGAAAGCTCCGTCATAGGAGAACATCTATTCACTCAAATGAGCGATGCATTTATCAATTTCTTTAATATAGTTATTTATCATTTGCTTCAACTCAGCAGTATCCTCATTCTCAACTGCCATGCTTCCTACAAGTTTACTAATTTTAATCTTATTTTGAAAATTATTTAAATGATCGTCCTTAGACCTTACAGAAACCTTGAGTTGATTATTTTCATCTTTAAGAAATTGAATTTCATCTTTGAGCGCCTTATGTTCGCTTAACAAAAGTTTTACTCTTCTTTCCAGTGCCTGGAATTCTGAATTTAATATTTCGCGGTTCATTTATTTTCTAATAATTGCTCCTAGTTCTTTTTCAAAGGATTTCATTAACCGGTCCATGGTCTTGTCAATGGTTTTATCGGTTAATGTTTTGTATTGATCCTGCAAGATAAACTTAATAGCGTAAGCCTTTTTATCCTTACCAACACTATCTCCTTCATACACATCAAATACACTGATATCCCTCAATAATTTATTTTCACTTTTCTCAGCTATCCTTCTGATTTCATCAAACTCAATCCTCTTATCTAAAACCAGCGATAAATCCCTTCTCACCTCCGGGAATTTAGATATTTGGTGAAATCCAATACTTTTTACACTTTGCTTCAGCAGATATTCCCAATCAAATATCGCATGCCAGACCTCTTCCTGGATGCCCACCTGGCTGGTAGTTTCTGTTGAAAGCTTTCCAAAAGCTACTATTTCCTTCCCATTTAAAGAAATTTGTTGACCAAAAACAAATAATCCACCATATATTGGCTTATTTGTGGTATTTGCAATGCTAAATTTATTTAAAATTTTTGCAACCACTGACGAAAGATCATAAAATTCTAACTGGCGTGCTTTATTAATCCAATTTTCATCCTCCAGGCTACCGGTCATTAAAATACTTAAGCCAGCCTTCTCTCCGTATCCATTTTCCTTTTTGAAATAACGTTTCCCAAATTCAAAAAATTTCAGGTTCTTTTGTCTTCTATTGATATTATGAGCTATGGATTCCAAACCGGTAAAGACCATATCCTGCCTAAGAACACCCAGATCTTCGCTTAACTTGTTTAAGATCGCCACGGCTTTAGTGTCATCAATAAATGCTGATTCGCGGGCATAGTTGGGTTTAGTCAGGGAATTGGTGATAATTTCATTGAAGCCCATGGCCGCCAGCAGCTCCGAGGCTCTGAATTGGGTCTGTTCCCTGTCAATAAGCGGAAAGTCCGATAAATAATCGGTGCTGATATGATCCGGGAGCGCTACGTTATTAAATCCATAGATACGCAGTATTTCCTCAATAATATCCGCTTCCCTTTTAACGTCTACACGGTAAGGGGGTACCATCGCCACAAAACCTTGCTCGTCTTCGTTTTGTATACCTATATCCAGATTTTGCAGGATGCCGGTAATAACAGATCTTTCCAGCACTTTACCTATCAACCTGTCTATATGACTATATTTAACATTTATGGCTGTATCTTCCACAGGGTTGGGATAAATGTCTACCATCTCCGAAGATATTTCTCCACCACAAATTTCTTTGATGAGCAATGCCGCTCTTTTTATAGCATACACCGTGATTCGAGGATCCGTACCACGCTCAAACCGAAATGACGCATCAGTTTTTAAAGTGTGCCTCATGGAGGTCTTTCTGACATAGTCAGGTGAAAAACATGCCGCTTCGATAAAAATGCTATTGGTGTTATCGGTAACGCCGGATTTAATGCCACCGAATACTCCTGCGATGCACATGCCTTCTTCCTCGTTACAGATCATCAGATCTTCAGCGTCAAGTTTTCTTTCTTTTTCATCGAGTGTTATAAATTTTGTGCCTTCGGGAAGGGTTTTGACAATTACCTTCTCCCCTTTTATTTGATTGGCATCGAATGCGTGTAGTGGTTGACCCATTTCATGACATACAAAGTTGGTAACATCAACCACGGCATTAATAGGTACAAGTCCAATCGCCTTCAGCCGGTTTTGTAGCCATTCAGGCGAAGGCTTTACCTCGATATTCGAAAGGGTAATTCCGGAATACCTGGGACAGGCCTCTGCATTTTCAACTTCCACCGCAATTGGACGTTCATGGTTATCCACCTTAAAATGATCTACTGAAGGCCATTTCACGGCTTTTTCGAAAACGGCCTTAAGATCTCTGGCTACACCAATATGCGAAATAGCATCTCCGCGGTTAGGCGTCAACCCTATTTCTATGATATGGTCAGGCGCCAGGTCAAAATATTGGCTGGCCGGCGTACCGGGTTTCAAATCCGTTTCTAAAACCATGATCCCTTCGTGCGAATCGCCTAATCCAATTTCGTCTTCTGCGCAAATCATCCCAAGCGACAATTCACCGCGGATCTTTGTTTTTTTAATTTTGAACGGGTCACCACCGTTGGGATACAAGGTCGCTCCCACCTTTGCTACCACCACCAGCTGTCCAGCAGCCACATTAGGTGCTCCACAGACAATTTGCGATGGCTCCGGCTCACCGATATCTACCGTGGTGACTTTTAACTTGTCGGCATTAGCATGTTTTTCACAGGTTAACACACGCCCGATCACAATTCCTTCCAGGCCACCTTCCACCAGATCAAATTTTTCAATTCCCTCAACTTCCAATCCTGTTTGTGTGAGTATTTCGGCTAATGCTTCGGGGTTATCCTGAATATCGATATATTCTTTAAGCCAATTTAAAGAGATTTTCATGTGTTTATAATTTATTTGTCAGCGGCTATGTAACAACAGCACTATCTTTATCTATTAGCCAATGTCACACAACAATGTATCTGCTCACCTCCTGCTGACCTGGGCTTTTAAACCCATATTTTTTTGACAAAATGTTTAACAGACCGGCTTGGTCATGAAATAAAAAGTAAAATTATAAATTTAAGTGACTTGATCAGCAGGCAGATTAATTTTTCAAATAGTTTTTTTCGCCAGCCTCTATTGCCACCGACAGGAAATTTTCTTTAGGGGGCAATGGACAACTGTACTTGTCACTATAAGCGCAATAGGGATTATAGGCCAAATTAAAGTCTATGATTAGCTCGTTGCCATCTGGCACTTCAAAGTCTAAATACCTTCCGGCGCCGTAGGTCTCCAAAGCGCTGGTGCCGTCGGCAAAAGGGAGAAATAAGAGGTCATCCAGTTTTTGTAATGGTTCATACACTACCAGCTGCAGCATTTTACCTTTCAGTTCAAAACGGGCGTTGGCAAATTTTCTATACTGCTTCTCTTTCCCGTCGGAAGTTGGCATAGTTACTATTTCCCTGCCTGGCATAAGCTCGAGGCTGGCCTTAACTTTAAATAGTTCGTCAACCGGATAATAGCTTAAACCCTGAAAATTCCGTTTATCTTCTTCGCTTAAAGGAGATTCCTTCGAGCTAAGCAGGTAGGTATCCTTGTCTGCCCTTTCTTTTTGAATTCGCTCCACGTATGGCATGACATTACTGTCGCCGGAAAAGGTATAAATAATACTCCCAACTACCACCAGACCAGCGGTAATTGACAGAATTCGAGTATTTTTCATTCTTATTGATTTTATCCTTCATACAAAAATAAAGGAAAATGCCACCAAAACGCAGCAATCGGATATCGTTTTATAATATGCCCTCGTCTGTAAAACTAAAATAACTCTCATCTGTAAAAATCAGATGATCCAGCACTGGTATTTCCAGCATTTTTCCGGATGATTTTAGTTGCCGGGTCAATCGAATATCTGCCTCACTTGGCTTTAAAGTACCCGATGGATGATTATGTACCAGGATAATGCCGCTGGCAAGACTGTCCAACGCATTCTTAAATATGACTTTGGGATCGGCTATTGTACCGGAAACGCCACCCATGCTAATTGGTAATTTCTTAATAACCTTGTTGGCCCGGTTTAACAGGATAACCCAAAAATATTCGGTGGGCTGGTCCAGCAAAACAGGTCTCATCAACTTGTAAACATCTGAGGAGGAAGTGATCTTAAATTTACGGTCGGGCACAATTTCATTTCTTCGTCGCCCTAATTCAAATGCGGTAACAATGGCAATTGCCTTGGCTTTACCGATGCCTCTGATCCTTTCCAGTTCCTTTGCATCCAGCGTAGCCAGTACATTCAAATCCTGATTAAATTCATTCAGGACGCGCTTTGCCAAATCCACAGCATTCAGTGATTTAGTGCCGGTACGAATTAAAATACCTAAAAGCTCAGCATCGGTCAATGTAGATTTTCCTTTATTAAGCAGTTTCTCGCGGGGCCGGTCTTCTTCCGCCCAATTGCGAATATGGAATTGATCACGGGTTTGGTAGGAGGTATTTTTCATAATTAGTTTAAAAAATAAAGTTGCTCCTCTCAGGAGACATAAAAAAATGTTTACCCTAAAATAAAAAATGCCTTATGTTTTTTCAACATAAGGCAGGAAATTTCTTTGTGTATATTTCTTACAGGCTGTTGACGTAGCTTGCAAGTTTTGACTTATTATTGGCAGCTTTGTTTTTGTGAATGATATTTCTCTTTGCCAATTTATCCAACATACCGGAAACTTTTTTAAACAACTCCTGCGCTTCTACCTTGTCGGTAGTTTCCCTTAATTTTTTGATAAAAGTTCTGGTAGTCTTGTGTTGATATCTATTTCTTAATCGCTTGGCATTGTTAGCCCTGATTCTTTTTAATGCAGATTTATGATTCGCCATATTATACCCTTCATTTTTTCGAGAACGCAAATTTAATACTAATTATATAAATTACAAAAGCTCCCTTTGATTTTTAAAATTTATTTCGTTCAACCTCTTTTCTTACCTATATTTAATAACTCCCCCCTCATTTTCTTAACCAGGACATCAACTCATCGATGAACAGATCAACTTTATTTTTGCTATTGTTATTCCCCTTTTTTGCCTTTGCCACAGGATTATTTTCAAATAACCGGGACCCTAACAAATCATTATGGGGGTTTTATGCTCACAAATTGATCAATCGCCACGCTGTATTCAGTCTTCCTCCGGAAATGATCATTTTTTATAAACCAAACATCAATTTTTTGGTAGACCACGCTGTGGATCCCGACAAAAGAAGGTATGCAGTTAAGGGTGAGGCACCAAAGCATTATATTGATCTGGATCACTACCCTGCGGATACTTTGGACCAAATGGCTTTCTATTGGAAAGCAGCCGTTGAAAAATTTACCCTGGATACATTACTAAGCAGGGGGATTGTTCCCTGGCAGATAGTGCGTACTCAGTACCAGCTCACGCGTGCTTTTGCTGAAAAAGACTTCAGGAAGATTTTAAAACTCTCAGCTGATTTGGGACACTACATCGGCGACGCCAACGTACCGTTACATACAACCAGCAATTACAATGGACAACTAACAAACCAACACGGTATTCACGGTTTTTGGGAGTCGAGAATTCCCGAACTTTCTGCAAACGGCTATGATTTCTTAATCGGTAAAGCAACCTACCTGCCCAACCCGCAAAAAACTGCCTGGGAAGCGGTAAAGAATGCCCATAATGCCGTCGACTCTGTGCTCCTTTTTGAGAAGCTACTGAATGAATCGATCCCCGATGATAAAAAGTATAGTTTTGAGGAAAGAAATGGAAAAACCATAAGCGTATACTCCCAGACATTTAGTTATGCCTATGAGAAGAAATTGAGCGGAATGGTGGAACGCCAGCTAAGAGCTTCCATTAAAATGGTAGCGGATTTTTGGTATACGGCATGGATTGATGCCGGTCAACCTTCATTGATAGACTTAAATAACCAGTCCGATTTGAATTTATTGGAAAACTTATTGCAGGAAGAAAGTCTCTTGTGGCAAAAAAAAGATATCCGGTCCAGGCCACATGAAAACTGAAGTACTCAACTTCTTTATTGCAAGCCCGACAAAGACCTTGGCGAAAGCTAAGGGTTGGTATCGCAGTACATAGGCCGAATGGTTTTGGAAGATCAAAATACATGTTGCAACATTTAAATTTATGTTGCGTTAAGCTAAGCATGGCACTTACTATCTATACCAAAAATGAGCAGGCCTCCGGCGAATTTGCCGCCGGTGCCATTAAAGAGAACAAGCCCCTCGGCTTCCCGCAGGAAGGCGGTAGTTTGCGCCCTTTTTCCTCTTTATTTTATTGGGCTCACGCCTGGTCAGATCAGGGAGGGTTAATTGGGGAACATCCACACCAGGGTTTTGAAATTATGTCTTTTGTGCTCAAAGGGGAAATCGAACATTATGATTCCCAGTTACGTGGTTGGAAAAGGCTTGGTAAGGGTGATGTTCAGATTATCAGATCAGGCAAGGGTATTACACATGCAGAAAGGTTTTTACCAGGCGCTCATATCTTCCAGATTTGGGTAGACCCCAATCTGAAGAAAACACTATCCAAACCAGCAAGCTATGATGATTACGGGTCCGGAAGCTTTCCGGAAGCTGATCATGGTGGTTATACTACCCGCCTGTTAAAAGGGGAGGGCGCTCCTTTAACCATGGACGCACAGGTGGATAGTATCAAAGAAATCAATTTTAATGCAGGTCTACATTCAATTGAATTGAATCGCGAAAATGTTCAGGGATTGTACGTTATTGAAGGGGCATTAAAAATAAACGGGAATATCCTGAAGCAGGATGATTTTGTTTTGATAAAGGGAGAAACACAAATTTCAAGTGATGTTGAAAATACGGCCAGGGTCTTTATTATAGATTTACCTGTCCATCCGGGGTATGAAACTTATGCTGAAATGCAGGGTATTTCTACCCTTATTTAACTATTTTTTAAAAAAACTAAACTTAAGTAATTTGAAATCCGTTTGGAAACATAATAATAACCTATTACCTTTGAACTTTCAAGTCAATTATATCTGTAATTGATTTATAAAGAAGCGCGGAGAGACAGGCTCTGTGAAGCGCTAGCAACCATATCAAAAAATATTGAAATGATAGAAGGTGCTAATTCCTGATCCCGACAGGCGGGAGAATATAAATTAATGAAAATATGAAAAATAGTGCAAATCTTCTAACAACCGAAAGAACCTCATTTTTGAGCACCTCAACTGTTTCCAACTTGGTAAACAAATACATGTTTGAGTGCTGTTGTTGCTGTTGTTGTTAAGCCATCTCCAATTTATCTTTCAGGAAGATAAATACCTAAGTTAAACCGATCTTAGGGAGGCCCAATTCTATTTAAAATCAAATTATTTTCAGAATAACCAGGAAACGGAGTCAAATCCGGAGCCACTTAAAAATAAAAAAACATATGGCATTAATGATAACAGATGAATGTATTAACTGCGGAGCTTGCGAACCGGAGTGCCCGAATACAGCCATCTACGAAGGTGGTGTGAATTGGAAATGGGGAGAAGGAAACGGGTTGACAGAAATTGAGGACGGTGAGGGAAACATTGTCGATGCCCAGCAAGACCAGGAACCCATATCTGAAGATTTCTATTTCATCGTAAGCGGGAAATGTACGGAATGTACCGGCTTTCATGAAGAGCCCCAATGTGCAGCCGTTTGCCCGGTTGACTGCTGTGTGGAAGACCCTGAGCACCCGGAAAACGAGGAAGAGTTGTTGGCAAAAAAAGAAAGCTTACATCTTAACTAAATAAAACAAAGACGAGCCGATAGCACAAAATATGAGTGAATTCAAACATATAGAGACCCAAGCCATTAGGACACAAAACGGGAAAGCATCGTACAGAGAGCACTCTGCGCCGATCTATATGACTTCGAGTTTTACTTTTGAAGATGCCGAGCAGGCCAGGGCACTGTTTGCCGACGAGATCGACGGCAACATTTATACCCGGTTTTCAAATCCTAATAACTCGGAATTTATCGAAAAACTTTGCTTACTGGAGGAAACCCCTGATGGTGTTCCCACCTCATCCGGTATGGCAGCTATGTTTTCCAGTATGGCGGCATTGCTGGAATCGGGAGATCATGTATTGTCCTCCCGGTCGATTTTTGGTTCTACACATCAGATTTTCACACAAATATTTCCAAAGTGGGGCATCGAGCATACCTATGCAGACATCAATAATCCATCAGATTGGGAAGCAAAAATCAAACCCAATACAAAAATGATTTTTGCCGAGACACCTTCCAATCCGGGATTGGACCTGATAGATCTCGAATGGTTAGGGCAACTAGCAGAAAAACATGGACTTATTTTAAACATTGATAACTGCTTTGCAACGCCAATCCTGCAACAGCCATCAAAATTTGGCGCACACCTGATTACACATTCGGCCACCAAGTTTATTGATGGCCAGGGCAGAACCATCGGTGGTGCCATTCTTGGCAGGCAGGATCTGATTGACAAAGTAAGGTTCTTTATTCGTCATACAGGACCCTCTTTATCCCCCTTTAACGGCTGGCTGCTTTCAAAAAGCCTGGAAACCTTACCGCTAAGGATGTCAAAACATTGCGAGAATGCTATGAAAATAGCCGAATATCTGGAAGGACATGAGGAGTTGGAATCAGTTAAATATCCATTTCTTAAATCACACCCTCAATATGAGCTGGCTAAAAAGCAGATGAAATATGGTGGTGGATTAATCACGTTTATCGTAAAAGGTGGCTTGGAGAGAGGGAAAAGGTTTTTGAATAATTTAAATATGTTGTCATTTACTGCCAACCTGGGAGACTCCAGAACGATAGCCACCCATCCTACTTCTACTACACACTCGAAACTTTCGGAGGAAGATAGGCAGGCTGTTGGCATATCACCCGGGCTAATCCGCATTTCAGTGGGCCTGGAAAATGTAAATGATATATTGGAAGACATTGTAAATGCACTAAATGCGTCAAAGTAAATCGTGAAAACAAAAAGATATAATATAAGGCCCCTTTGTATGATCAACTTCTGTATGATGGTCTGTTTTTGTTGTTGTCGAAACTGTATCAGCAGGGGGTTTCTGTAGTTTTATATAAGCTTAACCAGAAATAAAAAGCCTTCCTGCTGATGCCGGAAGGCTTTTTTTATGTAGCGTAATCAAAATATTAAATAGTCAATAAAATGGAATCAAAATTAAGTGACAAAATTTCAACCGAAGCTAAAGAAGATATTCGGGAATTAGTGGAAAAGATCGGCCGTTTTCATAACGGTGAGATTGATGAAGATAAATTCAAGGCCTATAGGCTCACCAGGGGTGTTTACGGGCAGAGACAGGTGGGCGTACAAATGTTTCGTACCAAAATACCTTATGGCCGGCTGACCAGCGATCAACTCATTCGCATTGCCGATGTATCGGAAAAATATACCAATGGCAATCTGCATACCACCACCCGCCAGAATATTCAGTTGCATTATGTAAAGCTTGACGACAGTCCAGCCATTTGGACTGAACTGGAAGAAGTTGGCGTAACGGCTAGAGAAGCTTGTGGTAATACGGTACGAAATGTAACCGGCTCTGCCCTGGCAGGAATTGATCCCGACGAGCCATTTGACATTACCGCTTATGCCGAGGCCACTTTTAGATATTTCCTGAGAAATCCAATTTGCCAGGACATGGGAAGAAAAATAAAAATTGCTTTTTCTTCCAGTAGCAAGGATTCCGCCTTCGCCTACTTTCACGACTTTGGATTTATTCCAGTGGTCAAAACAGAAAATGGCAAGGAAGTAAGAGGGTTTAAAACATTGATAGGTGGCGGCCTTGGCGCACAGTCGATTGTAGCAAAAACAGCTTTTGAGTTTTTACCGGAAGATCAAATTATTCCGTTCACTGAAGCGGCGATCAGAGTTTTTGATCGCTATGGAGAACGAGAAAAAAGGTTTAAGGCCAGGATGAAATTCTTAATCGATGAAAAACGTGGATTAGGGTTTGAAAAATTCATGGAACTTGTAGAAAAAGAGCGTAAAGCAATTCCACACCAGTCCTATCCTATCGACAGAACACTGGTGCCGGAACTGGTATTACCTCCAAAACAAGATTATCCGGAAGTCACAGTAGCGGATGAAGAGAAATACCAGGACTGGCTTGCCTCCAACGTGTTTGAGCAAAAGCAAAAAGGATTTCATGGCGTACAGATTAAACTGTCTAATGGTAATATCGACGCTGAAAGAGCCCGGAAATTATCGGCCATTATAAAAAAATATGCCGGTGATGATTTACGCATCACAGTTAATCAGGGCTTCCTGCTCAAATACGTTGAAACAAAGGCATTGCCTGTGGTATTTAATGAATTAAATGCGCTTGGGCTGGCGGAATATGGCTTCGGTACCATTGCCGATATCACAGCTTGCCCCGGTACAGATACCTGTAACCTTGGAGTAAGTAACAGTACAGGCGTAGCCGAGGTGCTTGAAGAGATCATCAAAGAAGAATATAAAGACTTAATCTTCGATGCGGACATACAGATTAAAATCAGTGGTTGTATGAACTCTTGCGGTCAGCATATGGCCGCCAATATTGGATTTCATGGAAGTTCTATAAAAAACGGGAAGCTGGTAGTTCCTGCACTGGTCGTATTACTTGGCGGGGGTGTTGATCCCGAAGGACAGGGATCTGTGGGAGACAAGGTTGCTAAATTACCTTCAAAAAAGGCACCACAGGCGCTGAGAATCATCTTAGACGATTATAAGGAAAATGCATTACCTGGGGAATACTTCAATAGCTACTATAGACGATATGGAAAAATATATTTCTTTGACTTGCTCAAGCATCTAATTGATCCGGACCAATTTATCCAATCAGATTACATCGACTGGGGAGCTACAGATAACTTTGTGCCCGCTATCGGTGTTGGTGAATGTGCCGGTGTAAGTTACGATGTTATAGGAACCATCATCGATGACGCTAGCGAAAAACTGTCTATCGCCAGGAAGGAGTTGGATCGTAACGAGTATGCCCGCGCGATATACAATGCCTACAATACCCTGGTAATAGGCGCCAAGGGATTATTGTTGAGTGAAGATGTGAGCTGTAACACACACATACGTATCCTCAAAGATTTTGACGACCATTTTGTAAGTACCAATAAATTTGCCCTGGAAGGAAAATTTGAAACCCTGGTATTACAAATTAACGAAAACAAACCGGAAAGTGATTTTGCGACAACATATGTGGAGCAGGCAGAAGAGTTCTTGCAAGGTGTTAAAGCATATCGCGCCAGACAGGTGGCAGAGGATACCTCTCAAAAAGGAAAATTAGTAGTTGATAACTTTTACAAAGCATAATGATGAAAGGTAAATTAACGTTAGTAGGCGCCGGTCCCGGAGATCCGGAATTAATCAGTATCAAGGGCATGAAGGCTGTTAAGAATGCTGATGTCATTTTATATGATGCCCTGGTACACCCTGATTTGCTGGAATACGCCAGACCAGGTGCCGAAAAAATATATGTTGGGAAAAGGGCGGGGAAACACGCTTTTAATCAGGAGGAAATCAATGAACTAATTGTCGCATATGCGCTACGCGGAAACCACGTGGTAAGGCTTAAAGGTGGGGATCCCTTCGTATTTGCACATGGCAAGGAAGAGTTGGAATACGCGGAGACGTTTGGTATTGAATGTACCAGCATCCTCGGAATTTCCAGTGTTAATTTACCAGGCTTATACGGCATCCCTTTGACCCGAAGAGGTGTCAACGAGAGTTTTTGGGTGGTGACAGCCACCACAAAAAATGGTTCGCTTTCGAAGGACGTACACCTGGCTGCTCAATCCAATGCCACTGCTGTATTCCTGATGGGTTTGAATAAGCTGGAACAAATCACCGCAGTTTATAAAAAATTGGGCCGAGGCAATCTTCCCGCGGCATTGATTTCAAAGGGGTCTCTCGAAGATGGCAATGTCATATTTGGTACTGCGGCGACTTTGTTAGCCAAACAACGATTACATCGGTTACCCACACCTGCGTTGGTCGTCATTGGAGAAGCTGTTGGTACTCATGAGTATTTTTATGAAAAGGTGAAAGCATTGGAGCCATTTAACAACAACGCGAAATATTAATATCATGAATAAGCTATTGCACAAAGATAATTATAGCGCATTGACCTCCAGGCAACGGCTGGAAAAGCTATTTAAGGAGCATGATAACGCTAAGATCCTGGTGACTTCGTCGTTTGGAAGTACATCGGTAGTGTTATTGCATATGATAAGTCAGGTCAAACCAAATCACCCTATACATTTTATAGATACCGGCTTTCTTTTTCGGGAAACACATGACTATAAAAAACAGTTGATTGAAAAGCTTAAACTTAATGTGGTTGATACAGTAGCCCGTGAAAACAGGCAGAAGTTTACCAGGGAAAATCAAAGCTGGAGGTTTAACCATGATTTATGCTGCTTCATTAACAAGGTAGATCCCATCAACGATTTAAAGCCTGATTTTGATATCTGGGTATCCGGGCTTTTGGCTTATCAAAATGCAAACAGACGCCATACACCTGTTGTTGATTTTAAGGAAGATATCATCAAGTTTCACCCGATCATTGATATGACAGCGGCAGAGGTAAGCCTGTATATGACTATCTATGAACTCCCGGCACATCCGCTCGTGGCCCACGGCTATGATTCTATTGGATGTACTCACTGTACGCAAAAAGGAAAGGGAAGAGAAGGCCGGTGGTTTGACAATGCAAAAACGGAGTGTGGCCTGCACGCATGACGATTTTATTTCTTTGAAGCCAGAGAACTTTAAGACATATTGATTCAATTCCTGAAACAATCAGTTGACCCGTGAAACTCACCTCATTTTAACTGGGTTTTTGCATAAAAATCCCAGATCATTACGCCAATGCTAACTGAAACGTTCAAGGAATGCTTGGTCCCAAACTGTGGAATTTCAAGGCAAATATCTGAAAGGTTCACCACCTCATCTCCTACCCCAAAGACCTCATTTCCGAAGATAAAAACGTATTTTTTACTAACATCCGGCTGAAACTGTTGTAACATCAGGCCACCTTCCACCTGTTCCACCGATACGATCGTGTAGTCCTGCGATTTTAGTTGCTTAATCAATGCCGAAGCGTCCTCTGCATATTCCCAATCGACCGAATCTGTAGCTCCCAGGGCTGTTTTATTAATGTCCCGATGAGGGGGTGTCGCCGTAATGCCGCATAGGAATATTTTTTCCACACAGAAAGCATCTGCGGTCCGAAATGCCGAGCCAACATTGTTCATACTTCTGACATTATCCAGTACAACAACTAACGGAATTTTTTTCTTATTTTTGAATGCTTCAACAGAAATTCTGTTAAGCTCTTCGTTCTTCAGTTTTCTCATATTAACAATATGGGCCGGGAGCAAAGATAATTTACAAAATGCTGAACTGACAAATTAATCTTAAATCATTAACACATTCAATGGCAGATACCAAAACCAAATCTGTAAAAGAAACCCCCTTAATGAAACAATACAATGTCATCAAAGCCAAGCATCCGGGGGCATTGCTATTGTTTAGGGTAGGCGATTTTTATGAAACTTTTGGTGAAGATGCGGTGAAGGCAAGTAAGGTACTGGAGATCGTTTTAACCAAGCGTGCCAACGGCGCGGCTTCGCACATCGAATTGGCTGGTTTTCCACATCATGCTTTAGATACCTATCTGCCTAAACTGGTGAGAGCAGGCAACAGGGTGGCCATTTGTGACCAGTTGGAAGATCCAAAAGCAACCAAAGGTATTGTGAAAAGAGGTGTCACAGAATTGGTGACACCGGGCCTTTCTTTAAATGATAATGTGCTGGAAAAAAATCACAATAACTACCTCGCATCGATTTTTTTCAACAAGGATGTTTATGGCATTGCCTTTCTTGATCTGTCAACAGGAGAATTTTTAACGGCCAGGGGCAATCAGAAATATGTAGATAATCTGCTCCAAAGTTTTAAGCCCAACGAAATTATCTTCAGCAAAGCCAATCGGCACGAATTCAACACGCTTTTTCAGGATAAATTCAACACCTACTGCCTCGATGAGTGGGTTTATAGTTACGATTACACCTATGAAAAACTAACCGATCATTTCTCCACACCTTCTCTGAAAGGATTTGGAATAGAAAACCTCACCGAGGGTATTATTGCCGCCGGCGCAATTATTCATTATCTGAATGAAACCGAACACAAGGAGACCAAGCATATTTCTTCAATTTCCAGAATCGAAGAGGAAATCTACGTTTGGCTGGATAAGTTTACTATCAGAAACCTCGAGTTGGTTTATCCTCAACAGGAGGGCGGGATCCCTCTGATCAATATCATGGACCAAACCCAGACACCCATGGGGTCCAGGCTGTTGAAAAAGTGGATGATACTTCCCTTGAAGGAAAAAGTAGCCATAGAAGAACGACATCAGGCGGTAGCGGCTATTGTAAAAAACCAGCACCTGCAGACGGAAATATCACAGATTTTTAAAAACATTGGTGATCTGGAAAGGCTTGTATCGAAATTGGCCACCCGTAGGATCAATCCAAGGGAAATGGTTCAATTAAAAAAAGCGCTGTCATATATTGATCCTATCAAAAAATTGCTGTCAACTTCGGGTGTCGAACCATTATTAAAACTGGCTGATCAATTGAACCCTTGTGATTTTTTACTACAAAAAATTGAAGCTGAATTAAAAGACGATCCTCCGCTTTTAATCAACCAGGGCAATCTCATCAAGGAGGGTATTGACGAAGAGTTGGATCAGCTGCGGGAAATTGCTTTTTCGGGAAAGGATTACCTGATACAAATTCAACAAAGGGAAAGTAAGGCCACCGGCATCCCCTCACTTAAAATCGCCTATAACAAGGTTTTTGGCTACTATCTGGAAGTTACCAATGCCCACAAAGATAAAGTACCTGAAAACTGGATCAGGAAACAAACATTGGTTAATGCAGAAAGATATATCACCGAGGAATTAAAGGAATATGAAGAGAAAATATTAAATGCAGAGGATAAGTTAGGAGCGATTGAACAAAGAATTTATCACCAGTTGGTTGTCCACGCCAATGATTTTATTGGTCAGATTCAGCAAAATGCAAAAATTATTGCCAAAACCGATTGTTTAACCTCCTTTGCCAGTGTGGCATTAAAACATAAATATTGCCAGCCTGAAATCAATGACTCCAAGGTACTCAACATCAAAGAGGGCAGGCACCCTGTTATTGAAAGACAGCTACCTGTCGGCGAATCCTATATTCCCAATGACGTATTTCTCGACCATGAAACACAGCAAATAATGATCATTACCGGGCCAAATATGGCCGGTAAGTCAGCACTTTTACGACAGACCGCCTTAATTGTTTTAATGGCTCAAATGGGTTCCTTTGTCCCGGCCAAAAGCGCTTCGATCGGAATTGTCGATAAAGTTTTTACCCGGGTTGGGGCTTCTGACAATCTTTCCAAGGGAGAGTCAACTTTTATGGTAGAGATGACCGAGACAGCCAGTATTCTGAACAACCTGAGTGAAAATAGCCTGGTTCTCATGGATGAAATAGGTCGCGGCACCAGTACGTATGATGGGGTGTCCATTGCCTGGTCAATCGTTGAATATCTTCATAATCACCAAAAATTTAAAGTAAAGACCTTATTTGCCACCCATTATCACGAATTAAATCAACTGACTAATGACCTGGACCGAGTTAAAAATTACAATGTTTCCGTCAAGGAAGTAGGGGATAAAGTCATCTTCATGAGAAAGCTTAAGAAAGGCGGTAGTGAACACAGTTTTGGTATTCACGTAGCCCAAATGGCGGGAATGCCCAACCCTGTCGTGATCAGGGCCAGTGAAATAATGCATCATCTTGAAAAAGATAAAATAAGCACACGTCAAAAGAAAAAATTAGAAGAATTACCTAAAAATGAATTTCAGCTAAACTTATTTGAAGCTGATCCGAAGTTTAAGGAAGTGCAAAAATTGATGAACCTATTGGATATAAATACCATATCTCCAGTGGAAGCCCTGTTAAAACTCAATGAAATAAAAAATGTTCTCGGCAATGTCTGACACGGTATTGATCGTATTATGCTCGCTAATCGTTGTTGCGACCGTTGCAAAATTTAACGTATTGAGATTATTAATGACACAGGACCAAAGACTCAGGTCGGAAATAATATTTTTTTAGTTGACCGTTTTTATTGTTGGTTTCGCATTCCACCAATCCCCGGCCATATATCGAGCTTATTTTCATTTTCTTGCTACCGATAATCAATTTTACAAGATCGCCCTTTTTTAATTTTTCCATCGTCGTAATCATTTTTTTTAGTGTTAAGACCAAAAGCGTGCCAAAATTCAACGGGTGTCAATTATTTTCACTTTGTCTTAATTATTTTTGAAATAAAAAGTAACCTTAAGTATAGTCTATGCAATAAAAAATATTTAATCTATTTTTAATGATTATACAATCGATGGCCGGGAAAACCCTACCGATAAACTAACGCTAAATTTCATAATCATGTATACACAATTCACATTATTTGGAATTTTTGTCATTTTCATATTCTCGGAAGTGACTCATGCTCAATCATTTAAACAAGAAAACCCATTGGCTCATACTTATTCTATCGTAGCCAGAGACCCTGTTACCGGCGACATGGCAGTCGGTGTTCAAAGTCATTGGTTCTCAGTAGGCACTGTTGTTTCATGGGGAGAAGCCGGTGTAGGCGTTATCGCCACCCAGTCTTTTGTAAACAAATCTTTTGGCATTAGAGGATTAGCATTGTTAAAAGAAGGTAAAACACCCCAGGAGGCGCTGGAAACACTTTTGAGTACCGATGCCGGAAAAGCAGTAAGACAAGTTTCAATATTGGACAAGCACGGTCAAATTGCGACTCATACCGGGGATTTATGTATTAAGTTTGCAGGGCATATCATTGGCGAGGATTTCTCTGTTCAGGCCAATATGATGCTCAACGATCAGGTTTGGCCAAAGATGGCACTGGCATATGAGGCTGCAGACTCCCTGCCTCTTGCAGAAAGGGTATTACAAGCCATGAAAGGTGCCCAGGCAGCTGGTGGGGATATCAGAGGGCAACAATCAGCATCCATTTTAGTGGTAAAAGGCGTTAGCGAAAATAAGCCGTGGGATGAAAGGCTCATTGACCTGAGGGTGGATGATAGCAAGGACCCACTCACGGAATTAGAACGATTATTAAAGGTTTACCGGGCCTATGAACATATGAATAACGGAGATCTGGCTGTTGAAAAAAATGATATGCCATTGGCATCTTTGGAATATCAAAAAGCGGAAGAAATGTTTCCGGATAATCTCGAAATGAAATACTGGCATGCCATTACGCTGTTAAACAATGGAGATATTCAAACCGCCAGTGACATGCTTTTAGCTGTGTTTAAGAAAGATGAAAACTGGAGGAAACTAACAGCAAGACTTCCGGCATCCGGCATATTAAAACTTAGCGAGAAAGACTTAAACCATATTTTGAATCTGAAGTAACATCCCTTACTCCTCAAGCAGTTCTTCTATTTCATCTAATTTATCTTCGCTATATGATCCTGAAGTAGCAAAAACGATTTTACCTGTTTTATCAAGAACGAAGAAATAAGGAACATCCTTTCGTTCAAAATCCAGGGTCTCTTTATATTTCTTCAATTCGCCCTTGTAAAACATAACGTGAGGTACCAGTTTAGGATCCGTCTTGCTTTTCATCTTTTTCATCACCTTCCCGTAGGCCGCCTTTTTTACCCCCGTAAACATGGGTACAAAATATACGTTCACATCATATTCCGTGTAAAACAGTCCGGGATTTTTAGGTTTATAGATAAATTTCTGATAGATGGGATTGAACCAAGTCTTGAGGTCTTCTTCTGACTTTTTGGAGTATGCCATCCCAAGCAATGTATATTTTTCCCTGGTATCAGCAGGAATGAATACCTGCTTATTTAGCAACGTTTCTCCCTCTAAATCAGGGAACTGACTACCTACCTGGGCATAGGCACCAGTGTATAAAAAGATTAAAAAATATATTAGACAATAACATTTAGCTCTCATAGCAGTAATTTTAATTATGTTGAAAACGATCCGCTCAAACAAATGTTATTGAAAGGATATAAATAATTCTTTATCTAGATATATCCTCTCCACCCAAACCTAAGTAAGTAGTTAAATCTGATCTTATCCCTTAAAGGCCATGCCTTTCAGACTTTGTGCCATTTTCAAATTCCTGTTGGATAATTCCTGATCATTTATTTGAAATCTTAGCTTGCTGTCATCACCGACATAAAAACTAATGCACGCACCTTTTTCATACAATCCTTTTTTCTCAGCAACCACCATAATGGGTTTTCCGGTAGTGGTTTCCATGATTGAGGAAATTTCACTGCTTTTCCCCAGGGAGATAAATAACAAATCGGACTCACCAATATCTCCAACACTCATGGCTTTTGATACCACAATATTTCGCCCGTTTATTTTTTTGGAAGTACTGATTTTTTGTAGTTCCTGATATACTTTGGAATTCCCAAGGACGGTTATTTTAAAGTCCCCTGAACTATTATCAGGCCACTGTGAGTACTTGGCAAAATTGTAAAGAAAAAGCGAATATGCACTATTGATATCCGTTTGAGCTTGTGCTCTTTGATTGTTCAAAGCGAGCACACATAAAAAAACCACAACAATTTTAAAAAATCTAAAACCTTTCATGATAAACATTGCTATATATATAATTTATAATACGATCCTTTTTTTGCATTATATCGTCTCACAGTTAACACATTGATCAAAATTTGACTTGTTAGACTTCTCAGTAATCACTATAACCGATTTATCTTTAGTCATTTCTAATATTTTTGAGAGGTTGTCGCCCTCAGAAGATGCTACAAATACGATATGTGGCATTCCGAGCTCATCTAAGGCGTCATATTCCTGCACAAGGATAGTTTTACCTTTAATTTTCTTGCCCTCACCAATCTGTCTCAGATTATTGGCTACGGCGTTATTTCCTACGATGACAAAAGTAAATTGATCCCCTTCAACGGTAACTTCGGAATAGCGGGCAAAATTGTAGAGAAAAAAAGCATAGTCATTAGCACCCCCAGTTTGTGCTGAAACACCAATTCCCGAAGTGACAAAGAATAAAAATACCAGGAATATCGACTTAAAAAACTTCTCTAACCTTCCAAACATTGTTCCCCAAATCAAATTTTGTACGTTGAATAAAATCAAAAATACCAGGATAAATAGTAATTGTCTTCCTCAAATCATAAGCAACCTTACCTTTGTAAAGGATAATCAAATAACTATTTAATCGCTCCTTTTATTTAAATTGTACAATTTTATTTTGGTATAATCAAATTTGGCCGATAAATAAAGATTTTTGCCAATTATGACCATGTTCACCGGATATTAAATATTTAGTTTTAAATTTTACATTACATTATCTTCGCTCAAAAGCCATCATGCAAATTGATTTAACAGGCAAAATAATTTTAGTAACCGGTGCTTCCAGGGGTATAGGCAGCGCCATTACCAGGGCCCTGGGCAATGCCGGCGCCACAGTAGCCATTCATTATAATCGACAAATCAAGGCGGCAAAAGCGCTTGCCGCCGCAATTGGCAATGATTCCAGGACATTCCAGGCGGATCTGGCAGTTGAGAAAGAGACCATTCAATTGTTTGAAAAGGTGCTCGATTACTACAAAAGCCTGGATGGGTTGATAAACAATGCAGGCATCGCAATGCCTGCTGCTATTGACAAAAATGATCCTCTTTGGTTAAAAGCGTGGCATACCACCCTTACGGTTAATCTGAGCGCCGCTGCCTTGCTTTGCAAAAAAGCGACAGAACATTTTCTTACAAAAGGAGAGGGAAGAATTGTAAACATTACCTCCAGAGCAGCCTTCCGGGGAGATAACCCCGAATTCCTGGCTTATGCGGCCTCAAAAGGCGGTCTGGTTTCCGTAACCCGGTCTATCGCCCGCGGCTATGGCCAATTCGGAATCAAAGCATTTAACATCGCTCCCGGATTCACCAAAACTGATATGGCCCGGAAATTTACTGATTTATACGGAGAAGAAATTGTGCTGAATGATATTGCCTTAAATAAGCTAACAGCACCGGATGATATTGCCCCTATGGTCACTTTGTTAGTGAGTGGTCTGGCTGATCATGCCACCGGATGTACCATTGACATTAATGGAGGCAGTTATGTACATTAAAACCATAAAATACCTGAAATGAAAAGATGCGCCTGGGTTGATCCCAAAAATGAACTGTACGTTAAGTATCACGATAATGAATGGGGAGTCCCCGTTCATGACGACAAGGTGCTTTTTGAATTTTTAATTCTGGAAGGGGCCCAGGCAGGATTAAGCTGGATTACGGTCTTACAAAAAAGAGAGGGATATCACAAAGCCTTTCACAATTTTGACGTTCAAAAAGTAGCAGCATTAACTGAATCCGACATTTTAAAACTAAAGGGTGATACCTCCATTATAAGGAATGAGCTGAAGATCAGGGCGGCTGTTACCAACGCGAAGGCCTTTATAAAGATCCAGGAAGAATTTGGCTCTTTTGATAGCTTCCTTTGGTCTTTCGTTGACGGAACGCCGATAATCAATCACTGGAAAAGTGTTGATGATGTCCCGGCTACTACCAAAGAATCAGATTTGATAAGCAAGGAATTAAAAAAGCGCGGTTTTAAATTTGTAGGCAGCACTATTATTTATGCCTACATGCAAGCCATCGGTATGGTTAACGACCACACTATTGATTGTTTCAGGTACGCTTCCCCAAAATGACAATTTAATCTACAGCGATTTAATAATATTCTTTTTTGATAGTTTAATACTCCAGATACCGCAAAAGCCGCTCTGCCGGCTGTCTAACTTATCAAGATGATCTGATGACGTATTTTTAGTTAAGATCAGGGAGCAAATGTCCATTTCGGAAGTAATTGCCCTGGTAAATAAGAGGTAGTCTGTTCCGGATTTCTGCACGTTATCTTCCAATGGAATTTGATGCTCCACATTGTATTGGTAGGCATCCAACAATTGTTTTTCAATCGCTGAGGTATCAGGATGAACCTTTTCCAGGCCCAAACCGATCAGGCTTATCCGGTGACTGGCTTGATGGTTCAAAGAATCTATTAATGCCATTATCAATTTTTCATAATCCTGATGACTAGCCTGATCGACAGCGGAATCCAATTGATTGGTTTCAGGTAAATTCTTAAGTTTCTCTAACAGGACACCTTCAGCCACAGACACCAATTTTTCCCCGGTTCGAAAAGCTGCATCCATAAGAGCCGGCTCAGAAACCCTTTTAATCTGTCTGTCATTCATTTCCTGTTTGATTTTTTCTCTATCCACCCCTCTATTTCCTTCTGTATTACACCCGATTAAACCAAATAACAGTAAAAACATTAAAATTTTATTCATGAAAACGCCGATTAGGTTAAGTCTGAAGTTATATTAATCCTGAGGTACATGGCCTCAAAAATAAGCGACTGATTATTTGCTGATTGTTAAATCAAAACGCTGTTGCATAGTTACGGCTAAATTTATATTTGCGCCAGGAGATTCAAAAAAAAAGCCCTGACTTAAACAGTCAGAGCCGTGTTTTAAAACTAATTTATTATGTCTATTTCTTGTAATCTGAAAGGTCGAAGGATAAAGCCAACACCTTGGTAACTTCCCCATGTGAATTTTTCACAGGAGAATAATTACTCCTAATCCAAATGCTGGAGCCATCCCTTTTCACCCGCTCAAATTCACCGGATTTAACCTGTCCCTGCGTTAGTGCGTCCCAAAATTCTCCGGTTTCTGCCGCATTTCTTTCATCGGGAGGAAGTAATACTGAGTGGTTTTTACCTCTGATTTCTTCCAGCGCAAACCCAAATATACTCAGAAACTGCTCATTGGCATCAACGATTTCTCCGTTAGGTTTGAATTCCACGGAGGCCAATGAGCTATTAATGGCATTTAATATCCCCTGGCTTTCGGACTGGCTACGTTGCATTTCTTCCTGTGTAGCCTGAAGCTCTTCCATATTTTGTCTCATTTCTTCCTCCTGAGATCTCATTTGTTCCGTCATCTCCGTAGACTCTTCCAGCAAGCGCTGGGTCTTCTCATTAATTTTAACGGAAGATACCGTAGAGGCTATACTCTCAGCTATTTTTTCTACGAATTCTATCTCATAAGGCTCAAATTCATTGAAAGAAGCGATTTCCATTACACCAAATACATCATCATTTATTTTTAAAGGTACAATCAGAATACTGGTGGGGTTGGATTCTCCCAGTCCGGAGGTGATGGTAATGTAGTCATCCGGCACTTCTGTTAAGTAGACGGTGTCCTTTTCCAGCCAACACTGACCTGTTAAACCTTCTCCGATAAGTACTCTTTGCTCCAGGTACTTTTTCTTATCCCAGGCGTAGCAAGCTTTTAGCTCCAGGCAAGGTTCTTCCTCATTTTCCTGGTTTATAATGTATAAGCCTCCCTGGTTGCAATTCAAGTATTTTACCAGATTGGTGATGATGTCATCCGACAGCTTTTCAATATTATCATTATTCTTCCGCAAAATTTCACCAAATGTCGCCAAACCGCTGGTAGACCAGTTTCTTCGCTTGTCTTCCTCTGCCACTGACTTCAGGTTATCACGCATTTCAATTAGTGAATTACCCAACACATCTTTTTCACTTAAAGGTGCAAATTCTGCATCGTAATTACCTTTTCCAATATTTTCGGCAAAGCTGGAAGTGGATTTAAGACCATTCACCAGATTCTCGACAGCCTCCGCCATTTCTCCGATTTCGTCGTTATTAAATTTCCTGGACTGATCTTCCGGCAAGTCGCCTTCTCCCAGCTTAACTATGATGTCTTTGATATAATTAATGGGTTTGGTAATAGATCTGGCCAATAAGAATCCGCCAATCAAACCGACAAAAATAACAATCACTGCAGATATTACAGCCATTTTGGTCAGGTTATCGGATTCGGCCCTAATGGTCAATTGTTGCTCCTGATCTGTTTGAACAATAATGTCGTTAATTTTGCCTAAACTTTTCATAATCGACGCGGATCGGGGCAATACCTCACTTTCGATCGTCTCCGCAGCGGTCAATTTGATAAAGGGGTCTTCGTAATGATCAAATGTCACCAGTTGACTCATGACATTGTCCTGCTCGGTCTTGAGCAAAGCTTCGAACTCCATAAATATTGAGTCCATTTCCTGCTGTAAAGTATCTATTTCCCAGTCCAGTTTTAATCCGCTCAATTTTTCCTTAAGATTAGGATATCCAACATTGTGCAGATCTTTTAAAGCTTTTTTATCCGTGTCATTACTTTGTAAATACACCCAGTTGGTTACCAACATTTTTGATTGTGTAACCAGGTGCTTAAATTCCTGCAAGGCACTTACCGAAGGCCTGATGTTAGTGGAAGATTGCTCAATAAGTTGGTTGTTCTTACTATTGGTAATCACCACAATGGTTGCTATTACTGTGAAAATAATTATCAGGGAGAAAAACCCCAATATTATTTTGTTTCCAATGCTAAACCTCTTTTTTTTCATAATTACAATTACACCTTAGACAAAAAATTATATCATAATGGCAAGTTTTGCCAGCTCAGTTGACACTTTCAGTCTTCTTTCTTCGGCTGCTGATTTATTTAATTCAAATTTTGGCTTACCGTTTACTATGAGAAAGTTGATACCACTACCATCTTTCCCAAGACCAGGTTTATCTGTTATGATAAGTGTCGAATTTCCCCCTAAGCTGGTCTTACATTCTTCTAACCATTTACTATATGCTGTAGGAATATAAAGGATATGACATTTGCCGATATCACCGGGGGTGTTGTAATTAATAATTGAAAAACTTTGATTGCCCACCTTTTTACTGACCGCCATGGTCTTTAAATGCTGGGTCACCGGAGAGTCCCCTAAAACTCCAATGACAAAATCCCCCTTTTTGTATTCTGTCGGCCATTGAATAAATTTACTGAAGTTGTAAATGAAAATAGAATGAAATTTGTGTATGTCCTGCCCCTTCGCCTGCACTGCAATAGTCAATAAAAACACCAATTGCCACAAAACTTTTCCTCGCATATGTTTTAAAAATATTTAATAGTTACGGTTATTACGATTTATTGCACCATATATCAACAAATGTAATACTTAGGTAAATCCAAAATCATTCAATATTTAAAGAAATACTACACTAATGCTTTAAGAGAAAATACTTTAAGAAATTGTTAATTTATAACCCTATTACCCCCTAAAAGCTAGTAACTTGAGAAGGCGCAGCGGATTTTTAAGCGTCAAGGTTACCCTTAAAATAATTATAATGACTTTCCCCCGTTAACTTTTCTGTACATGGCGTTGCCCCGGGAAAGGAGGCAACGTTGTCTAAAGTAGCTTGTAAAACCTAGATAATTAAATACTCATTCATTAACTTTGGAAGGCTAATACCATATTATATGACTGACAGACTAGAAGAAATCAAAGGACGATTTGAAGAAGTAGGGCAGCTTTTGGTGCAACCTGAAACCATGGCTGACATGAAAGTATATTCTAAGTTAAACAAGGAATACAAGGATCTTCAGAAAATTGTCGTTAAGTATGATGACTATAGAAACGTTTTAGCCAATATTGAAAGCTCCAGAGAATTGCTGAATACAGAAAAAGACCCCGAATTCAAAGAATTGGCCAAGACTGAGTTGGATGAGTTATCATTAAAGAAGGAGCAATTGGAGGAGGAGTTAAAGCAACTATTGATCCCCAAAGATCCTAATGATGGCAAAAATGCCATTTTAGAGATCAGGGCGGGAGCCGGAGGTGATGAGGCAGCCATATTTGCAGGGGACTTATTTCGTATGTATCAACGTTTTGCTGAAAAACAGGGGTGGCGCATGGTGGTGAGCGATTTGACAGAGGGTACGGCCGGAGGTTATAATAAAATCGTTAGTACTGTTAGCGGAGAGGAGGTTTACGGTCTGCTTAAATTTGAATCCGGCGTGCATCGCGTGCAGCGCGTGCCAGCTACCGAAACCCAGGGAAGAGTGCATACCTCTGCAGCCAGCGTAGCCGTATTACCGGAAATGGATGACGTAGAGGTAGAAATTGATATGAATGATGTCAGAAAAGACACCTATTGTTCCTCGGGACCAGGGGGGCAATCTGTTAATACAACTTATTCGGCGGTGAGGTTAACCCATGCGCCAACAGGTATAGTAGTGCAGTGCCAGGATCAGAAATCTCAAATCAAAAATTTTGAAAAAGCTTTGAGAGAACTAAAATCCAGGATCTACAACATTGAACTTCAAAAACATAATGAAGAAGTCGGGGCACAAAGAAGATCAATGGTGGGAAGCGGCGACCGTTCGGATAAAATACGTACTTATAATTACCCGCAGGGAAGAGTCACAGATCATAGAATTGCTTACTCAGTACATAATTTACCAGCGATCATGGATGGTGATGTCGGCGATTTTATTGAAAAGTTAAGAATTGCCGACAATGCTGAAAAAATGAAGGAAGGCCATTAATTACTGATTTCTTTTGAAAAATATTGTTCAAGGCTTACTGGTTGCATTTGTTGTGTTTATCTCCTGCACGCCGGAAGACGAAAAAATTGATTCCGGTAATATCCAGCCACTCACATTTTCAACGGATACAGTTATTTTCGACACTATCTTTACAGCGGTAGGTAGTGTTACCAAGCGACTGATTGTTGGAAATCCGAACAAAAATGCTGTCAGGATCAGTACCATCAACCTGGCTACGGGCAGTAGCTCTCCTTATACCATTTTTGTGGATGGCGTTCCCGACGATCAATTTCAGGACGAAATTTTATTAGGCAACGACAGTTTGCTGGTTTTAATCCAGGTAATGATCGACCCGCAGGAGGAGGATTTACCTTTTTTGGTGAAAGACTCGATTGTCTTTAATACCAACAATATTTCACAGCATGTGAAGCTGATCAGTTATGGGCAGGATGCAAATTTTTTGAATGACTCCATTCTCGCCTGTAATGAAGTCTGGGATTCTAACAAACCTTATGTCATCAGCAACTCAGTGCTGATCGATACGCTTTGTACATTGACAGTAAAAAAAGGCGTCAGAGTATTCTCGGATAACAATTCATTTGTTTTCGTCAAAGGCCGGCTGCTTGTCGAGGGCGAGGCCGACAGCCCGGTATTATTCAGCAATTCCAGGCTTGATGAGGATTTTATCAATGCACCAGGACAGTGGGGCGGGATTATATTTCTTCCCGGTAGCGCAGGTAATAATATTAATTTTGCTTCGATCCGGAATGCCGCCGTAGGGCTCAACCTGGACACATTTGACAATGATACGTTGCCGGAAATTATTGTTAATAATACAATTATCGAAAACATGTCCGCCAGCGGCATCCTTACCATTGGTGCAGATGTGTATGCCACTAACGTGCTAATCGATAACTGCGCAGAGTTTATGACCGGAAATTTCGGCGGCGGTTACCATACCTATATTCATTGTACCTTTGCCAATAGTGAAACTGACTTCTTTCGCCAAAATCCATCTTTTGCCTTTACGGATAATTTTAACCAAAATAACCGAACATTGGTAAGTGATTTATTTGTTAATCTTGACAATTCCATCGTTTGGGGGAACCTGGAAGAAGAATTGGTCTTTGATCTGAGTGGGGAGACCAACAGTGTATTAATCATCGCCAATTCAATCCTCAAAACCAATTTGGAGCTGGATATTAACAATAACCTTCTAAATGAAAATCCCAAATTCATCGATCCCGCCAACTTTAATTATCGCCTTGATACACTTTCTCCGGCAAAAGACGCCGGTGGGCCCAGCAGCTTGTTGCTCGACCTGGATGGTAACCCGAGAGATGCCGATCCGGATTTAGGGGCTTATGAAAGAATCGAAAACGATTAAACCATGGAATACTATCAAAAAGAAATTAAACTTCCCCCTTACCAACGCGGCTTTCATTTGATTACCCATCTTATCGAACAAGACTTCAAACCTTTACAAACACTTGAAACGGGTATGTTAAACGTCTTTATTAAGCATACTTCAGCCAGCCTTGCCATCAATGAAAACGCCGATCCAACGGTCAGGGTGGATTTTGAGAGTCACTTCAATAAAATGGTACCGGAAAACGCGCCTTACTATCAACATACTTTTGAAGGCCCGGATGACATGCCCGCCCATATAAAGGCCGCACTGCTGGGCAGTTCCTTAAATATCCCGATAAGCCGGGGCAAAATGAACCTGGGTACCTGGCAGGGCATTTATCTATGTGAACATAGGGATTTTGGAGGCGCAAGGACAATTGTTGTAACCGCCCACGGAAAATCAAGGTAGGTCCTGATTACTCCTGACTTCGATCCCGGCACTTTTCACGGTGTTAACTTCCATACCTCATTTAAGTTTAAAAACATTTTTTTACTTACATGATGCCCGTTTTTTTTGTTAAATCCGCTTACCAATTATTACTTTCAAGTATACATAACTACCAACTAGCCCTTCCCGACATCATTTATTTTAAACCAATTAACAACAGAAGCATTATGTTCAGTAATAAGAAGGAAGATAAACAAACACAGGAAAGGCACCAGGAAAGTAGCTTATTTGGCAAGGGAAGCACCTTTACAGGTACAATTGACTCATCGGAGAACATTCGGGTCGACGGTAGGATAATTGGGACCATCAATGCCAAGGCAAAAGTTGTAGCCGGACCGGAATCCATTATTGAAGGAAATATTCATGCCGAGAGAGCCGAAATCAGCGGTGAAATAAAAGGGGATATAGAGGTTACTGACATTTTAATTCTAAGAGCCAGCGCTAAAATTCACGGTGATATCACTACTGACAAGTTGATCATGGATGAGGGCGCCTCCTTTAACGGTAAGTGCAACGTGGGCGAAAAAGTGAAGGCATTAAAGTTAGGCAACGGACCCGAAGCACATAATAACGGCAAGAAACTTAACGGAAATCACAACGGCACCAAGACAGATTACATTTCGGTGGCCGGATAATGGCCATCAGGATCTGGGATAAATAAGAATTTCAATTTTTTACAGGAGCTCAGGCTCCTTTTTTTATTCCTGCATTTTATGTTGAAAATGAAAGATTGCCATTGAATTGGGTAAATTTTATGGTTTGTATACCTATTGCTTACCAAATAGCCGGTTTTGTCTACCCCAGGTATCCTTAATTATGTATCCGTGACACTTTTCATATCCGTTTAAAAGGGAGAACCAGGGGTTAATGCTTTTATACCCCGCTAATTAGAAATGAACAGTACAGTTATGCAAAAAGAAAGTTCAAAAATAACCGTTGGAGGTATTATTTTTTATATGGAAACTGCCGGTATTGACTTGCTTACAAGGTATATGGCATATCCGGAAGTCATGGCTGAAAAAAGCACCCACGAAAATCATTTGGCAGAAGCATTTCTAAGAATGTTGGAGAAAAACCGGGAAATAATCACTTCCCGGGATCTTATTAAAATCCTCAACAATTGTCGCAAAAGACTTCAGCACATTCATCGGAAGAAAGAAATTGTCTGTGATTCAGGAGGGATCTAAATAAAGCACTCCAATCGGTTTTTTCAATTCATCAGCATCTACCCTACAATAATTCCACCAGATTATAAAAATCAAACATGGTGATCCTGAAAGCTTCCCTGGCTTCCTTAGAGGCTAAGAGAGGTCTTTTTTTGCCATTTTCAAGATAGTATAGATTGTACCTCTTCAAAATATATCCATATATGGTGCTGGCCAGGGTAAATTGTGAATTTTTATCGTTTAGGTCAAATGCTGCACTTCCTCGGTCTCCCTCCTGCTCATCCTCCCAAACCAGGGTAACCACCCGTTCTCCAGCCAGCAGCCCGTCAGACTCGATTAAAACATAGGCCTGATCAAGGCGCCAGTTTAAAACTATCACCACATTTAATGCCGTGGAATCCACACTTGCCGCATTGCGTTTGATCCTGAATATCTCCAGCTTGCCAGCTTGATTTTCCTCCTTATCATAGTATAATGCTCTCACATTTTTAAAAAATAGCTCGGAGGGATCGGTAGTATCAAATTGCGGTTGATCCGGGTCAATTATTTTTTTATTGTCAACGGCACATTGAACCAACAACAGGCTATTAACTATTAGCCATATCATTTTAGAAAATTGGACGGTAATTTTCGCTTTGCTATCCACTGTAGAAATAAAAATTGGATGATATATTTAATTCCCAGCCTGACGCCTGGGAATTAAATACTATTAAACTGTGAATTCAGGTTTGTGCAAGCGCGGGAAATTTAAAGGTCAGATCCTGCAGCGGGAAATCTCCCCTGACAAATAATGGCGACTCCATCTCACACGCAAAAATCCGAAAATCCATATCCAGCAGATCGGGTGTAAAATGGCAAACCATGCGATCAATACCTCGAGGCAAAATACTTGGCAACACCGCTTTGAAAGAATACGGATCAGTGCTTAGAATATCAAACAAATGCCACGTATTTCCATCGGCTTCCGCAATAAATATCAGATTGTTTTCTTCAAGATACCAAACGCATTCGCCATAATAATAAATTAAATGCCACAGCAGTATATGATCGTAATTGTGAGCTCCAAAAACTTTGGTCAGTGGCATTCTGTTCCGCGCCATTCTTGTAAGGAGTTCAAAGTCCTTTTTGTTGTTTAAATCCAATTGCCGTGCACAAGGTGACGATTCAATGCTCAAAATATCGGTCTGGAACAAACACTCCCGAACAGCCTCAAATCCAAATTTCGGATAAAAATCCAACACAGACTCATTGGCAAACAGAAACACCAATTCCGCTTCCGCATCACACACCTCCAATACAGCTTCCATTAATTGCCTGCTGAGGCCCTGGTTTCGATATTCCGGCAGGGTACCTACTGTAGCCAACTGTATTCCTTTGCGTGGATTATCATTTAAATATAATTCCATGGTAGAAAAAGAAACATTAGCCACAAGTTGTTGACCATCACTGAGAGAGTAAGGCCTGTAATAATTACTCCATGCTCCTTTCAGATACCATTGTTTGAAATCGGCGCCATACAAGGCTTTAGGTGTAAATTCAAAAAACTGGTCTCTAAGTCTTTGGTCGTTCTTATATTCTTTATAAAATTTTAATGATGACATATCTATTCGAATTTTAATTTAACAATAGTGATATCTGGCCGGGCAGTGTTATTTTGACCAGCAGCGTCTTAATTATCATTTTGTAGAATGATGAGTACCCCCGATAAGAATCATTAAATAGCCAGATGAGGTCGATCCGACTAAAGGAAATTATCCGTTGATCACAGAGGTTTTAATCACTTTTATCGAATAAATATCATTGGAGGGATTATTTTCTTTAAAATTAAATAATAGCTGAATAAAAATTTAATCCAAAAATAAGAATTATGAGTAACATTTTGCAAGAACTTATGTCACAATTTGGCGATCAGGAGTTAGAGGCGATGGGTAATAAAGCTGGAATAGATAAATCACAGACCGCCAATGCACTTCAAGGCATCATGCCTACCCTTTTGGGTGCCATGGCCAGTAATACGCAGACTGAAAGCGGGGCCAACTCGTTTTTAAGCGCTTTAGATAGAGATCACGACGGCAGCATCCTGGATGATGTAGCCGGATTTATTACCAAATCTGACGATGGCCCTGGAGCAGGTATCCTGGGTCATTTATTGGGTGGAAACCGCGGTGAGGTGGAAAACAAAATAGGTCAGCAAAGTGGCATTAGTGCCGGAGCGGTGGGAAAACTGCTGGAAATCGCTGCGCCTATGGTCATGGGTTACCTGGGGAAGCAAAAGCAATCAAGCAGCGGTTTTGACGCCGGGGCTATTGGTGGTCTTTTATCCGGATTAGCAGGAAGCGCCGATAAGGATTCTTCTTTTGATTTGACAGATGTGTTCGGCATGCTCGGCGGCAATACCAATCAAAAGGGCGGTTTGGGAAACATCACCGGCAAGATATTGGGAAACTTTTTTAAATAAAGTGAGAACAATTGAGACTGGTGAAGCCTGAATGGTTTTAGATCTTGTCGTAGATCCAACGCGGCAACCACTTCATCAACCAGGCAATCAACCGCCATCTCCTGGTAATAAAGGCTATTGATTTTTTACGGTCAATGGCCTTTATTATTTGATCGGCTGCTGTATCTAATGCTGCCACCCAAAACAACCCGGAACCGCGAGCCATCTTTGTTTTTACAAATCCCGGCTGGATATCGGTAACGTAGATAGGTTTGTTTAAATGTTTAAAATTGGCCCTTAATCCTTCCAGATAATTTGCCTGGAATGCCTTAGTCGCACTATAAGCCGGCGCATGTCGATTGCCACGAATAGCAGCAATGGAAGAAATCCCCACCAAATGCCCATATCCCTGCTTGACAAACAATGTATAGGTCAGCTGATATATGCGAGCTATTCCCAAAACATTGGTTTGAATAATGCCTCTTTCCGATTCCCAAACAAGATTTTTATTGATCTCTCCGTATCCAGCATTGGCAATAATTAAATCGACAGTCTCTAACGTCCCGACCATTTCATCGAAGTGTTCCTTAATCTTTAACTCTTCGTTAATGTCAAAAGATTTTATCAGACAACGATCAGGAAATTCATTTTGTATCTCTTCCAACAACGCTTTCCTTCTGCCGGTGATAAAAACCTTGCAGTTTGATTTTAGCAAACGTATGGCCAAAGCCCGGCCAATTCCGGAACTGGCACCTATGATAATAACATTTTTCAAAACATGGGGCTTGATTCTTCGTCTTTAACTGTTATAGCGCCGGCCGGCCCTCATCTGATAACTTAAAGTTTAATCTTACCTTTCTCCCCGATACCTCTTCCAAAAATGGTATCAGAAATTGCCTGGCATTGGATTGGGTTTGCAGCAGGATGCCCGAATCCAAAGCGGCATTCTTAATTTGTATTTCAGCGCTTTTATAAACCTCTTCCACAAATGCCCTTTCTTCTTCATCGGTTGCCAAATAACCTGTTTCCAAATCATATATTCGTGAATTCTCAAGGTCAATTTTATAGTAACAAAGTTCGGGTGGAGGTAAACTAATAACTAAAGAATCGGTTGATAAAACAACATCCTGGGCCATTATTTTAGTGAGGTCCATACACCCTACCGCCTCACCGGATGTAATGAGCGCGGCCTTCATGTCGGGGCTATAACTGTGAAAAAATATTTTCCATTGACTGGTGTTTTTAACCTCTGTTATTTCCTTAAACTGATATTTTATCAACTCAAGTTTTCCCAGAGACACCAATTTTTGCAATACAACGTCGTGCTTAACTTCGGTATTTTCCCCGGCATGGCTCCGGTAAAATGGCAATTTCCCTGTAATTAAAACCCATACTACCACTGTCAGTAATAGTACCCAGGGCAAATTTTTTAATACTATTCTTAGCAATATCCGAATCATATTTATGCGTGTATTTACAGGAGAATTTAATGAAAAATCTTAAGATCTCACTGCGAATGCACGATAAACGCCAAAATGACTAAAATTGAACCGATGGATATTTGCTTTTATCTGATTAATAAACTTATGCGGCCTTTGCCTGAAAATTGGCTATAGCCTGCTTTTTAAACAAATTCCAATCCTTCAGGCTTGACTTACCTTTGTTTATTAACAATAGTATCGTCTTAATCAACTCCTTTTTAAATCCATAATTAACGGTTACATGCTCACATAATCTCATTTCACTTTTCTCAATGATATCATCTGCCAGCATCATTTTAACCAGGTCATAAATCTGATCCAGGCGCTGATTTAGATCTTCCGGCACTTTAACTTCCAATGGCGCCTGATTTTCTATGATCTTTGCGATCTGCCAACCTTTCAGTCCGTACTTCTCCCCAACTGTATACAATAAGCTTCTTTCTGAAGGGTGCAATTTGCCATCTGCGTAAGCTATAGCTACTAAATTTTTCAAATGCTGTTTTTTGTAATTCAAATATTGGTACTCAAAAAAACCTGTCATAATCAGTTAATAAGTAGGGTTTAAAAAAATTTGAATCTTAAAGATAACAAAAAAGCAGCAGAAAAAGATGATTTTTCTAATATTTTCTTGTATTAAATGAAGTGTTCTAATGTATGATTTCCATTACCTCATTGGAAATCAAATCACTAATCGAGGTGAATTAAAGTGTAAGTCAAAATGAGAAATACGGCTGATTTTTATTCGGTTGGTTTGATTTCGGTTTCAATAGATTCATCATTCGCTGTTGATTCTATCTCCGTTGTTTCAGGCATTTCTTTCTTTTTGTCTTCGGCAAAAAAACGTTTTTGCATAATGAGAATGATGGCTACTCCTACAAAAATAGATGCATCTGCGATATTAAAAATGGGCCATAAAAACAGGTGTTTCCCCCCCCAAATAGGTACCCAGTCGGCGACAAATCCCGACCAGATGTCAAGATAAAACATGTCCACTACCTTGCCATGAAACCAGGGTGTGGTGGCATCTGCCGGCGCATTATTCAGGAAAACCCCATAGAAGGTACTGTCAATAACGTTGCCAATAGCACCTGCCAGGATCAGCGCCACACACCATATCAAACCTTGATGAACCTGTTTTCTCGCCAAAACCAAAATGTAGTAGCCTATTGCCGCCATGGCAAATAATCTAAAAAAGGTAAGTAAAAATTTCCCGTACTGCCATTCTATTTGAATACCGAAGGCCATACCCGGGTTCTCAGTATAGTGTATTTTGAACCAATCATCAAATACGAGTATTTCTTCACCCAACTCCATATTGAAATGAATGATTAGCTTGACCGCCTGGTCCAAAATTATAACTACTAAACTCAGCAGATAATATTTATAGTACTTCACTTTGATTCTTTTACCTAAAAATTAAACATCAATCCTAACTAACAATTTTAACTCATCCATCTCCAGCAATTTGCCATCTGACAAGTTCTCCTTAATATCAAGACTCAAGGCTTGCGTCTCACGACAAATATATCCTTTATTGTCTAGCAAAGCATCATTAATCATAGCCTCATTCTTGCCGATGCTAATCATTATTTTATCCTGCACCTCCAGCCCCATGTCCTTTCTTAAATTTTGCACGCGGTTTACAAGATCTCTGGCAATGCCTTCTTTTCTTAAATCTTCCGTAATACTGACGTCAAGGGCTACTGTCAAGCTGCCCTCACTTGCCACCAGCCAGCCTGGTATATCTTCCGACAATATTTCCACGTCATCAATATTGAGATAGACAGTTTCCTCTTCGATATGAATTTCCAGCTGGCTACCTTTTTCTAAAATTCCTATTTCGTCCTGTCCAAACTCATTGATAGCCGCGGCGATGTGCTTGACCTTCGATCCATATTTTTTGCCCAATTCCCTAAAATTAGGTTTTATTTTCTTCACAATTACACCGGCCGTATCGTCAATATATTCAACGCTTTTAACATTCACTTCTGTTTTAATCAGATCCTCCACCTCGTGAATCATTTCTTTGATTTCAGGATCCAATACTGGTATCAGTACCCTTGCCAATGGCTGCCGCACTTTAATTTTCTCCTTCTTCCGCAAAGAATGGACGAGGGAAGAGATACTTTGCGACAATTTCATCTTTTTCTCCAAACTCTTGTCAATCAAAGCCGGTTTCGCCTCAGGGAAGTAACCCAGGTGCACCGATTCCAATTGTTCTTTGCCGGTAGTATTGTTTAAGTCCATAAATAGTCTTTCCGTATAAAACGGCGCCACGGGACTCGCCAGTTTTGCCACTGTAACCAGGCAGGTATACAAAGTCTGATAAGCAGCTTTTTTATCTTCCGTATAATCTCCGACCCAAAACCTTTTCCTGTTGAGCCGAACGTACCAGTTACTCAAATCATCTATCACAAAATCCTGGATTGCCCTGCAGGCCTTGGTAGGTTCATAGTCGGCCAGGTACTCGTCAACTGCCAGCACGAGGCTATTCAGTTTTGAGATAATCCACCGGTCACTTTCCGGTCTTTCGGTCAATGGTATTTCGTCATCCTCAAAAGTAAACTGGTCTAAATTTGCATAAAGCGCAAAAAATGAATAGGTATTGTGCAGGGTCCCGAAAAATCTTCTTTGTACCTCCTTGATGCCTTCCGGGTTAAACTTTAGGTTATCCCATGGGTTCGCATTGGCAATCATGTACCAACGCGTTGCGTCGGGGCCAAACGTTTCCAGGGTTTTGAACGGATCGACCGTATTACCAAGGCGTTTAGACATTTTATTCCCATGCTTATCGAGTACCAATCCATTGGCAATCACATTTTTGAACGCCACACTATCGTTTAACATCCCGGCAATGGCATGCAATGTAAAAAACCACCCACGAGTCTGATCCACTCCTTCCGTAATATAGTCGGCCGGAAAGCTTTTTTCAAAAATGTCTTTATTCTCAAAAGGATAGTGCCATTGTGCAAATGGCATAGCACCCGAATCAAACCACACATCAATTAGCGCCTCTTCTCTAAACATTTGTTTTCCTGAATCACTTTTCAGCACTACATTATCAACGTAGGGTCTGTGCAGGTCAAAATCCTCTCCGATTGGGGCTTCCATGAACCCTGCCTCAACAGATTTTTCCACTTCAGCCCTCAACTCTTCCATGGACCCGATGCACTTTTCCTCCTTTTGATCTTTCGTTCTCCAAATCGGTAAAGGTGTTCCCCAAAACCTTGATCGGCTTAAGTTCCAATCCACCAGGTTCTCCAGCCAGTTGCCAAACCTCCCTGTTCCGGTAGAAGCCGGTTTCCAGTTAATGGTCTTGTTGAGATTGACTAAACGGTCTTTATATGCAGTGGTTTTGATAAACCACGAATCCAATGGATAATAAAGCACCGGCTTGTCAGTCCGCCAGCAGTGCGGATAGGAGTGCTCGTATTTTTCAACTCTAAATGCCTTGTTTTCCTCCTTTAACTTGATGGCAATTAAAACATCTGTGGATTTATATGCCGGATCCGATTCATCTTTGCCTCCATAATTTTTGACATACATTCCGGCAAAATCCGTAATTTCTTTAACAAACCTACCTTTTTTATCCACGATCGGTACATCATTACCCAAATCGTCTTTTACCATCACACCGGGAATGTTGTTCTGTACGGAAACCCGGAAGTCATCTGCACCAAAGGTCTTGGATATGTGGACAATACCCGTACCATCTTCTGTGGTAACATAGTCGGCCATCACCACTGTAAATGCGGGATGTGGCAATGGTACGTATGGCAAAAGCTGCTCATAAGTCATACCAACCAGATCACTCCCCTTATAACTTTCTGTTACCTCATAAGGTATCAATTTATCTCCGGCCTGATAGTCTTCAATTTTTAAATCTGCGGAATCCGTACCAAAATAACTCCCCACCCTGTCTTGCGCCAGAATGACGTTTATCGGCTCATAGGTATAAGGGTTAAAGGTTCGGACCTTGACATAATCAATATTTTTGCCAACAGCCAAAGCACTGTTAGCTGGCAAAGTCCACGGCGTTGTTGTCCAGGCTAAAAAATAGTCGTTTTCAGTATTTTTTATTTTGAATTGCGCCGTAATGGAGGTATCCTTTACCATCTTATAGCAGCCCGGCTGGTTCAGTTCATGCGAACTCAAGCCCGTACCTGCCGCCGGTGAGTAAGGCTGGATAGTATAGCCTTTATACAACAACCCTTTATCGTAAAACGACTTAAGCAGATACCATAGCGACTCCATATAGTCTCTATCAAAGGTGATATAAGGATTATCAAGATCTACCCAATATCCGATCCTTTCGGTCAGTTCGTCCCATTCATCCTTGAACTTCATAACCGCTTCCTTACACTTCTGATTATATTCTTCTATGCTTATCTTTTTCCCGATATCATCCTTGGTAATGCCTAACTCCTTTTCCACCTTAATTTCAACAGGTAGTCCATGCGTATCCCAACCTCCTTTTCTTTTAACCTGAAAACCCTTTAAGGTTTTATAGCGACAAAAAATATCTTTGAGCGCCCGGGCCATCACGTGATGAATGCCAGGGGTACCGTTGGCTGAGGGAGGTCCCTCATAAAATGTAAAAGTCTCGTTTCCTTCCCTACTCTCTATGGATTTATTGAATATGTCCCTTTTTTTCCATTCGGAAAGAATCTCACCAGCCATATTGACAAGGTCAAGATCTTTATATTCTATGTATTTCACAGCGCTTAAAATTTTCCTTTTTTAAATCCGCTTAATTGTACAGATTCTTCTTTCCTTCACCCTTGGAATCAACCAAAAGACGAAGCCGCAAATTTACAAAGAAATCGCAATATCCTGTTAGATTCCCGGATATTCTGATGGTTTGGAGTGTTAAAGCTAATTATCCCTCTTTTCAGTGTCCTGTAGCTGTTTCACGTCTGCATTTCCGTTATTGGTGCTAACCCTGATTAATGATAAGTCAATTTCCTCATCATCATCCTCCTCATAAAACTTCTCATACTGTTCAATAAGCGGGTGCGTATCTTTTCTACGTTTTCCGTCATCGAATGTTAGCAACAATGATGGCAGAACCGTCAGATTGGTAAACATAGCTATAAGCAGTGTGGTCGAAGTCAAGACACCCAGGGCGATGGTACCTCCGAAATCTGACCCTGAAAATATGACAAAGCCGGCAAACAAAACAATAGAGGTATAGATCATGCTGGCGCCTGTTTCCCGTATACTTTTGGTAATGGCAATAGGCACAAAGAAATTGTTGGAAAAAAGCTCCTGCCGGTATTTGGCCAGGAAATGTATGGAATCATCCACAGATATTCCAAAAGCTATACTGAATATTAAAGCGGTACTCGGCTTAAGTGGTATGTCAAAATAGCCCATCAGGCCCCCGGTAATGATCAAAGGAATAACATTAGGGATCAGGGAAATGATTATGATTCTGAAATCCCTGAACAAAATGCCCATGATGACGGCAATAATAAGAAAGGCCAAAAACAAACTTACCCTCAGGTTTTCTATCAAAAACCGATTCCCTTTAATAAACAAAGGTGTGGTGCCCGTGACCTTCACTTCCGTTTTCCCCGTTTTAAAAATCTCATCTATTCTCGGCTGAATGACCAGATCAACCAATGAGTCCATTTTTTGGGAGCCTATATCAGCCACTTTCAGAGAAACACGCATACGTTGTCCGGTAGAATCTACAAAAGATTTCAGCAGACCGGAATTGTCGGTTTCATCACTTAAATAGGAAAAAATAAAGCTCCGCTCCTGGTTATTGGGTAATTGGTAAAATTTGGGGTTGTTATTATAAAATGCCTGTTTGGCTGCCTTGACAAAACTAACAATGGAAACCGGATAGGAAATATGGTCCAGGCTACCCAGGAATTCCTCCAGCTCGGCGACCTTTTTCAAATTGTTTAATCGCATCACCCCTTTTTTCTTGCCGGTATCCACTATCACTTCCATCGGCATAATGCCACTAAAATTATCTTCGAAAAAAATCAGGTCTTTTTTGATTTTACTTTCTTCCGGAATATCATCTACCAGGTAGGATACGGAGTCCAGTTTGTAAAGACCATACAACGACAAGCTGACAATCACCGCGGTAACGGTATAGACAAGGGAACGGTAATTGTGGACAAGCCAGTCGAGCAGACTAAGGATCGAGTCGAGGGGCTTAAAGCCCAAATGTTTTAACTGACGCTTGCTGGGGGGTGGCAAATAGGAAAAAACTGCCGGTATCAGGATAATGCTGACAAAAAAGGTGGCAAATATATTTATCCCCGCCACGATACCAAATTCCCGCAGTATTTTAATATCCGTGAATCCCAGAACGATAAAACCGATGGCGGTGGTAAAATTGGTGATAAGCGTAACCAATCCTATTTTTCTTACCACCCGGTTTAACGCCTTCATTTTATTGCCATGGACGCTGTATTCCTGGTGATATTTATTCAATAAATATATACTATTTGGAATCCCAATAACCACAATGATAGGAGGAATCAGCCCGGTCAGTAAAGTGATTTTAAAACCAAACAGGGCAATGGTTCCCATGGAGCAAATCACGATTACACCGATAATGATCAATGGAAAAACTACCGCATCCCACGATCTGAAAAATAACAGCATAATGCAACCGGTGACGACAACCGACAGAATCAAAAACATGTTTAATTCCTCCCGTACCTTTCCTGCCACCGTTGATCTCACGAACGGTAACCCCGCATAATGCAACTCAATGCCTGTAGTCTCTGTAAAAGCATCTCCAAGATCAATTACATCCTCAATCAACACCTGTCGCCTTTCGGAATTAAGCACTTCACGATTGATGGAAACCAGTATAATCGTTGCGCCATTATTCTGATTAATGATCTGGCCACTATAATATCTTAAGTCATTGGCTTTGTTTAAGAGGCTATCCAACGTTGACTGATCTTCTGGAAACGGATTGAAGAATAATTGCATGTCGAATTTCTTCTCCGCCTTGTTCCTGACCAGATATTGTATCCCTGGCAACGACAGGACATCGTTGACGCCCGGTAATGTAGCCAGTTCATCGCTCAGGTATTTATATCTTTGAAAATTTTGTAGCTGGTAAATGGCGCTATCCAGGATTCCGATAGCAAAAATATTTCCATCCTCTCCAAAAGTCTCTTTGAATTGCTCAAAGTAAACCATGTCTGGATCATGTTCAGGAACGGTTTTCGCAAAATCAAATGACCACTCAATTTCCCGTGACTTATGAGCCATGAAGGCTGTAACCAAAGCCAAAAGGATAAGGAGGTACAGCCTGTATTTAATGATAATATGCGCGATCTGGGTCCACATTCTCAAACGAAGGCACAAATGTAATCATTTTTCATCTTTATAAGAGGGCTATTCTTATTAATTAATGTAGGGTTAATACGTATGAAAGGAATCAACAATAATTTTGCCAAGAATCGATAGAGCCATAACCGGAAAGGTTCAACGAATGTTATTCCCATAGAATTAAAGATAGTAAATACCCGCAAATTATTTGTTACTTATTAAAAATTAGTTGGGAAACCGGATGGTAAGGCAATTCCCTTTATTTTTCGGTATAAACTTATTGCGAAGGAATCGGTCATTCCCGATATGAAATCAATGATATTCATAATTAAGGCATATTCCTGGCCAGCTTGTCCTTCCGGGAATGAAAAAACTTCCCCCGGTAACAATCTTGCAATGCTTTTATCACGTCTTGTGCAACTTTCTTTTTCAAATTGAACGCTGAAAGCCGCCGGAAGAAAACTTTCCAACAACCCGTTGATTACTTCGAATCCCGCAGCCTCTGTTTCCAGTACAATCCTCGCCCGGTAAATGCGTTCCAATGACAGAGCCGAGATTTCTTTTAACACATTTCTTGCAGGAATAAGATCTGTAAGCGCCCGGTCAAAACTCCCGGTAAGCATGGCGGACTCATTGGCTTCAAAGACTTCCACACACTGGTCGATTAAAACGCCGATAGCGATTGCCCTCAATAAACTGATTCTTTCATTGATGTTATCAATCCGATTCAACTTGCCCTCATCGAATTTTGATCCCAAAATTGCGGCTAAAAGCTCTTTAGTCTGATTATAATCAACAAGCCCCAGGCGGCAACCGTCTTCGAGGTCGATAATACTATAACAAATATCATCCGCAGCCTCCACCAAAAATGCCAGCGGGTGTCGTGACCAGCTCAAATCCTCACCCGGTCCGATCTGGATAAGCCCTACCTCTTCTGCAAGCTGCTGAAACAATAGTTTCTCGCTTTGAAAAAACCCATATTTCCGATGGCTTTTACGGTTTTCATCCCGGTGCTGAATCAAAGACTCCCGAGGATATTTTGTGAATGTTGCCAGGGTAGCCATGGTCAGGCTCAGGCCTTGATAGGATCCTTTATTTAAAATTCTGAAACCCTGAGCATTGCCCTCAAAATTACAAAGATCTGCCCATTCTTTACTACTGACGCGCTCCTCTAACTTTATACCGGCAGGATTGTACCTGAAAAAGTCACTAATAGCATCTTCCCCGGCATGACCAAACGGAGGGTTACCCAAATCATGGGCTAGCGAGGCAGCCGAGGCAATGGCACCAAAATCAAATTGACTCAGGTTTTGTTTGGCTAACTCGGGATGTCTCTGCAAGATAATCTCTCCTGCCTTTCTTCCCAGGCTCTTGCCCACACTGGAAACCTCCAGGCTGTGGGTAAGACGGGTATGTACAAAATCGTGTTCCGGCAATGGAAAAACCTGCGTCTTGTCCTGTAATCTTCTGAAAGGATGGGAAAATATCACCCTGTCAAAATCCTGTTCGAACGCACTCCTTAACTCATTCCCTTTGCCCTCCACCGGCTTTTTCTGACCAAAGCGGTTGGGCGAAAGTAACTTTAACCAATCCATCAAATTATCCTGGATAAAAATGAAAGTATTAAGAAAACTAAAATTAAAATATAAATGAAAATTAAAATTAAGGGGAATTGGGATAAAATTACTTGTATTTTGATTTTATTTTATCAATGAACAACAGCAGGGCTCCAGGAGAGAACTAATGATGGACGCCGTTGACGTTTGACGGAAATAAAAATTAAAATTAAAATGTCAATGAAAATTGATAAACAGCGGTTGTGATTTTATTTTTCCCGGTTTTTTGATTGTCTTTTTTTATTAAGTATCATTTTTGCGCTTATCGCTGACAGCTCATCACTTTCTTCAAGTAAATCATTTCTGTGCGGACCATCTCCGTAGTTTACGTATTCAAGTATCTTAAGGGAAACCCTGGTTTCCTTGAGTTCTTTGAGCACAATTATCATTTTATGGATAAAATCTCTGGTTATAGTAGTTCCCAGAGCCTCTCCAAAATTGAGAGCTGCTCCACTTGATGAGCGTAATATCTGGTCTGAAAAATATCTTCCTGTGCTATCATCTGACAAACTTTGACAAAATAAAATCGTTTCACCGGCAAAATGCACTAACCGATCTTCGAAATCGTAAATCTTATCTTTCATTCCACTGCTTAAAGAAAAAAATCAAAGTAAAATCACTATCCCCGTATTCCAATTTTCATTGATATTTTAATTTTTATTACCATTTTCATCGCTATCGCCGTATGCCGGAAAAAATGAATTACGCGGCAACGCTCATATATACTTCCAGGGGATCTTGCTGTAACAGCCCTGCCATGATATGGTATAGTTTTGGGTGATTCGCCAGAAATTCTTCGGGTTTTTCAAAAAATGTTTCCACTGAAACCGCAAAAAACTCTTCCTCGTTCTGCCCGGCATATTTGCGGAAAAAGTTATCCTCATCATTTCTGATTTTTTCGATGGTTTTGGTGGATAGTTCTTTATAGGCATCCAGCAATTTTTCATTCAAAAAACTGCGGCTTCTGTTAACGATTTTATCCTCCAGATGCAAGGCATGGGCCATTTCGTGAAGCCCCAGATTGATGGCGCTTGTCGGATGTTCAAAACCTTCCAAAAAATCTTTCCATGATAAGGCGATGGTACCCCATCGTGGATTAACTTCTCCTTTATGATATCGCCGGTTCACCGTAGAGTAGTAAGAATTCGGATAAATTAAAATCCGGTCGAAGTGTGTCAGATAGATTTCATTGAGACCAAAGGTGAGTTGTACTGCTGATGCCGATACCAGTACCTTCATCTCATCAGATATTTTTTCCAGATTTCTGGGGATAAAATGTTTCAAACGTATAAAGCGATTGACCCGTCTTTCAAAATCCAGCTTTTTTTCGGGGCTCAGTCGTTGGTAGTAAAGAAAGTAATTTTCTAAAATTTTTCGGTACTCACATGGTAAAGGTCGGAGGAAATAAAATATGTCTTTGGCAATGCTTAGGGAAAGCACTAAGAGGATAAAAATTGGGGCGATTACGGATATATATGTTAACAAGACTTAAACGGGTATAGTAAACCTGGTAATATATATACTTTTCAAAGCCAAAAGATAACCTCCGGATTCGATATTTTTTTCAGAAATGTATTATTATGGAAGAGATTATACCATAAATAAGGCAAATCAGGCTGGTAATTGCCTGAATATCCGACTGAAAGCAACCAGCTCATTAATTCTGCTATTCAGGTCGCCAATAGCCACTCTTTCCTGCTCCATGGAGTCCCGATGGCGCAAAGTGACCGTGTCATCCACCAGGGTTTGGGCATCCACAGTAACACAAAGCGGGGTACCAATAGCATCCTGCCGGCGATATCGTCTGCCAATGGCATCTTTGAAATCGTACTGGCAGTTGTAATCATATTTTAAAAGGTCAAGAATTTCCCTTGATTTTTCCGGCAGGCCATCTTTGTTCACAAGAGGTAAAATTGCCACCTTAACAGGTGCCAGTATTGGGGGAAGCTTCAATACTGTTCTTTCGCTACCGTCAGCCAGCGTTTCTTCTGTGTAAGCTGAAGACAGCACCGCTAAAAACATCCGATCCAGGCCGATAGAAGTTTCGATGACATAGGGGACATAACTTTGATTTTCCTGCGGGTCAAAAAATTGTAATTTTTTACCTGAATATTCTTCATGGGCTTTGAGGTCAAAATCGGTTCTGGAATGAATCCCCTCCAATTCCTTGAAGCCCATAGGAAAATTGAACTCTATATCGCAGGCGGCATTGGCGTAATGGGCAAGGTTAAGATGATCGTGGAATCTGTAATTTGATTCATCAAAGCCCAGAGCCTTATGCCATTCCAGTCTTTTTTTCTTCCAGGATTCATACCACGTTAATTCTTCACCGGGTTTGACAAAAAATTGCATTTCCATCTGCTCAAATTCCCTCATCCTGAAAATGAACTGGCGGGCTATTATCTCATTTCTAAACGCTTTACCGATTTGGGCAATGCCAAACGGGATTTTCATACGGCCCGTCTTTTGCACGTTTAAAAAATTAACAAATATTCCCTGAGCCGTTTCCGGACGGAGGTAAATTTTATTTGCTCCTTCTGCCAGAGAGCCCAGTTCGGTGGAAAACATCAGATTGAACTGGCGCACATCGGTCCAGTTTTTGGATCCTGAAACCGGGTCGGCAATTTCCAGTTCCTGGATCAACGCTTTCAGATCGCCAAAATCTTCGTTTTCAATGCTGGCCTTAAACCTTTGGTTAATGGTATCGATCTTTTCCTGATTTTGTAATACCCGAGGATTGGTACTTCTGAATTGCTCCTCATCAAAATCATCGCCAAAGCGTTTGGCGGCCTTGGTTACTTCCTTTTTAATCTTATTTTCGATCTTGGCAATATGGTCTTCTATCAGGACATCGGCCCGGTATCTTTTTTTGGAATCTTTATTATCAATCAGCGGATCATTAAATGCATCTACGTGACCGGAAGCTTTCCAGGTAGTTGGGTGCATAAATATAGCGGCGTCTATACCAACAATATTTTCATGCAGCTGTACCATTGATTTCCACCAATACGCTTTAATATTGTTTTTTAACCCCACACCATTCTGCCCGTAGTCATAAACCGCGCTTAAGCCATCATAGATTTCACTGGAGGGAAATACAAAACCATACTCCTTAGCGTGGGAGATGATTTTCTTCAATAAGTTTTCTTTACCATCATTTGCCATAGCCGCAAATATAACCAAAAAGCCGTTCAGAAAAATAAACGGACGGCATTAAATGCGGACAGAAAATCTGAAAACAGCAGATTACTTATCAAACCTGACCGTCACATTTTCCAGGCTCTCGTTGGAACCCACCATAGAAACAATATCTCCCATTCTTAACCTGGTATATCCATGCGAAATAATCATCTGGCCGCTGCGGGTAACAGAAAGGATAATAATATCTGCTGGTAAGCGCAGATCCCGAAGTGCTGTGCCATGAAGGCTTGGATCCAGGACCTCCAGGTCTATGGTGCCCTGATCTTTTTCCATTCCCAGCAACAGGGAAGTAGCTTGCGGAGATCTGACGAAGTCGAATAAAAGGTTGACAATAGCCGTCGACGGATCAACGACCTTGGCGCCCAGCTCATGAAAACGGTCAAAATTACGGCGATCATTCAAGCGTACCACTACATCCCTGGTTCCGATTTTTTCGTAGACAAGTTCGCAAATCTGGTAATTCTCTTCATCTGTCAACAATAACACGATAGCTTCGGATAATTTAGCATCCAATTCTTCCAAAGTGTTAAGATCTACCTTTTGGGGGATATAGTGAATATCCAGATCCGGGGCATTCAATTCATTAAGGTCTTTTTTCTTGGTGGCAATTTTTACCTCCCAACCATGCTTTTTTAGCTGCCTGGCCAGCGTAATGGATTTATTTTCCAATCCGAAGATGATTGCATCCCTGATGCCATCAAACTCCTGATTGCCAGCCCGCTGGTGTCCTTCGCCTATTTTATTTATTGACCACTTAAACAGGGGCGGGCCAACGATCTGATTAAGTACTATCACCGCAATCATCACCGCCGCAAATTCGTTCCCCCACTCAGGGTATTTCGCCGCTATAATGGTAGCAAGGCCGAGGCTTACTCCAGCCTGGGTTACATAAGGCATCCAGCCAATACTGTTAAACCTAAAGGGGTCTCCTCCGAGGCTCCCTCCAATTAAAGAACCTATTACCATAGCAATTATCCGGATAGTAAAGAGGGCCAGTGCAATCTCCCAGACATCAGATAATATGTTAATCGACAGCGACGCTCCGGCCAGGATAAAAAAAGCGGCATATACGAGGTGGCTGATCCTGTTAAGAATCTTGGAAAACTCTAACCTGTAAGTGGTGAAGTTCGTAACCACAAAACTGCCGATGATACAGATTACCAATGGTTCAAGGTAGATCTCAAATGACAAATATTCGAGGCTTAAATCCTTGATACCTCTCACCATCAGATAAACACCATATCCGGTCAGCATTATTAGTGCTGTTTTGACATAGGCCTCTGTTTTTAAGGACAAAATAGTTGCCAGCAGCTTGCCGACCAGAAAGCCGATTCCAAAAGAAAATGCCAGCTCGGCCAGCAACAAAAAGATAAAGCCAAGTTTTAATTCCTCACCGGTAATCAGGGCATCGCCAAAGGCAAAGCAAATGGCAAACAACACAATCACCAAAACATCCTTTAATACCGTTACCCCCAGTGCAGTCTGAGTAAAAGGGCCCTTTGCCCTCATTTCATTAATTACGGCAATGGCTGAGGAAGGCGAACGCGCCACAAATATCGTAGCTGCCAAAAGTGCCACGGCTATCTGGCTCTGCATAGTCATATCCTGCATAAACGGGATGTATTCCGCCAAAAGATAAATGGCCACACTTCCCATGGCAAAGGTGATAACCAATTGCCCAAAAGTAATCCAGACAATGCTTTTAAACCGGTGTTTTAATTCCTTTAGATATAATTCTGAGCCGGCTGCAAAGGCGATGTAAGCCAGTGAAAAATCATTGATGAATCCCAGGTTTTTGACCGACTCGGCAGGAATCAGGTTGATGAAAAATGGGCCGGAAACAATGCCCATAAAAAGCAATCCGGTGATTAATGGTAGCTTAAATTTTAAAAAAATCCGGGATATCCTTAAAGAAGCGATGGTAACTATAAAAAATCCTCCCCCAAAAATTAAAAGTTGCCAGTATTTCTCCATATATATTGTTCGGTGCTAAGATAATTGTTAGGTATTAAAATAATTAAATCAAAAAGCCAGTAATTTATTCATCTTTTTTTACATAATCTGGAAGGGGAGATGATTTAATTTTTAACCTTCGTACCGGTTGCTTGCTGAAGTGGTGCATTTTCATGGACTCAGAAGAACCGGCAGGTCTCAGGTATTTAAAAACCCGAATTGCGTTACTACTACTTTCCAAATGAAAGGCGGCTGGTAAATCTTCGTGCCAGTGGGTGGATAACCCCTCTAACCCTTTTTTTGGTATCTGTTCATATTTCATAGGCAAATTTGGTGACTCAATCCTTGTAAATAAAAAGAAACCGTTTTAACGGCAAGTAGTTAATATAATTATTTTTACCGATAAACCGTAACGAAGGATTAAATAATTCAACAAAAGACTTATGCTATTTAATTACAAAAAACTGATAACCAATCAAATAAATTTTCCCTATTAGAATTACCAATGAAATTAATAAATGATAATATTTCCGGCTAAAATAGGATTAAACATAGATTGAGCGAAAGTATCAGATTTATGATGCAAGTCTAATCTGATAAAGTTTTGGTATTTTCATTGCTCAACGGGAACTAATCATTTCGGGATTAAATTATTTGGAGATGAAAATCATATTCGTTTTAATTCATTGGTTGTAAGCGTAATGGTTAAATATTTCTATATATCGATTTTATGTCTCATTTCCCTGGCGAGTTGCGGGTCGTACGATCCGCCAGCATCTGATAGCAATGCCGCCGATCACCAGATATGGGACACACTTTTAAAAAAATACGTTTCAAAAGAGGGCTGGGTAAATTACAAAGACTGGCAAAAAGACCGAAAAACATTAAAAACCTATTTGCAGATTCTAAGTGATAATCCTCCCCATGAAAGTTCCTGGACACAGGAGGAGAAGTTGGCCTACTGGATCAATGCCTATAATGCTTTTACGATAGAATTAATATTAGACAACTATCCTTTGAAAAGTATTACCGACCTGCATCCCACCTTCTACGTCCCCGGGATAAATACAATATGGCATAAAAAGTTTTTTAAGATCGGAGGCATTGAAACCAGTCTGGACGAAATTGAGCATAAGATCTTAAGAACAAAATTTGAAGAACCCAGAATTCACTTTGCCATTGTCTGTGCCTCCTTTTCGTGCCCAAAATTAAGAAATGAAGCTTATATGGCGTCCAAACTGGAGGAGCAACTAGACGAGCAGGCGGTAGACTTTATTAACGACCTCAAAAGAAATCTGGTCTCCGAAAATGAGTTGGAGCTTTCGAAAATATTTAAATGGTTTAAAGGAGATTTTACGAAAAAAACCAGCCTTATTAACTTTCTTCAGCCATATACTTCGGTTGAGATCAATGCCGACGCCCGCATCAAATACCTTCCTTATAATTGGGACCTTAACAGCATGGATTGACCTTTATAGACCGTTGTCCTCATTGACATAGGCTGCCAATTTTATTATCCTTACACAAGTTTTTGTAGCTTTGCAGGGTTTTCAAAATTTATACATCAATGAGTCAGGAAGTCAGAGTTCGCTTTGCCCCCAGCCCAACGGGCGGTTTACACATTGGCGGCGTAAGAACTGCGTTGTTTAATTACCTGTTTGCGAGAAATCAGGGAGGTAAGATGATTCTTCGGATAGAAGATACCGACCAAAACAGGTTTGTAGCAGGTGCAGAGACCTATATTAAAAATGCCCTGGATTGGTGCGGCATTGAAATTGACGAAGGCCCGGATCAGGGAGGTCCCTTTGGACCCTATCGACAATCCGAGCGGAAAGATATCTATCAAAAGTACGCTTTGCAACTGGTTCAGGAGGATAAGGCCTATTATGCTTTCGATACAGATGAGGAGATCAATGCTTTGCGGGAAAGGTTAAAGGCGGCCAAGGTGGCCAATCCTACCTACAATGCCATTACCCGAAGCAACATGAAGAACTCGCTGACTTTAAGCGCAGACGAGGTACAGACAAGAATCGCAGCAGGCGAGCCATATGTGATCCGGCTCAAAGTGCCAAAAAAGGAGGAAATCCGCTTCAATGATATGATCCGCGGTTGGATTATGGTGCACTCTTCTACCATTGATGACAAGGTCATTCTAAAATCCGACGGCATGCCTACCTATCACCTGGCCAATATTGTTGATGACCATCTCATGGAAATCACCCATATTATCAGAGGAGAGGAATGGCTGCCATCAGCACCGCTCCACGTGCTACTTTATCAATATTTGGGCTGGGAAGAGGTAATGCCGCGGTTTGCCCATTTACCGCTGATCCTAAAGCCTACGGGCAGTGGTAAGCTTTCCAAAAGAGATGCCCAGAAAGGAGGTTTCCCAATATTTCCTTTGTCATGGAAAGAAGCCGAAGAAGAATCGACAGGTTTCAGGGAAGAAGGGTATTTGTCCTCCGCGCTTGTCAACTTTCTGGCACTCCTGGGTTGGAATCCAGGTACAGAGCAGGAAATATTTAACATGGAGGCACTTATCAAGGGTTTTAGTCTTGCAAGAGTTGGTAAGGCAGGCACCAAGTTTGACATTGAAAAGGCACAATGGTTTAATCAACAATACCTTAAAATGATGACTGATGAGGAAATCGCCGATATCATTACTCCGGATCTGAAAAAATCCGCCCCGGACTTTTCGCAACCAACCGCAAAACTGGTCCATTTAATGAAAGACAGAGTCACGTTTCCCCATGAAATTGTATCAAAGACGACATATCTGTTTAATTCACCGCAAACTTTTGACGAAAAAACCGTTAAAAAGAAGTGGACACAGGAATCAGTCCGCGTTCTTTTGGACTTTAAATCGGCCCTTGAAGGATTGCATGATTTTACATCCGAGCCGATTAAGGAACTGTTTCAACAAGTGATTGAGAAGAATGAAGTAGGCTTTGGCAGGGTAATGCCTGCGGTTCGATTAGCCATTACCGGACTGGGCTCTGGTCCGGATTTAATGGAAATTATGGAAATCATTGGTAAAAATGAAACCATTGCCAGAATCGAATTTGCCATAAATCATTTAAATGACCGAATAAAAGTAAGCTGATGGCTAAAAAGAAAAAAAAAGAAAGAAGGGAAAAGCCCAGGGTAAATCCTGAGCTGGAAGGTTTTGACATAAAAATTGACTCTTTTGGAGAAATTAAAAGCACCTTTAATATCGATAAAATAAATGATTTTTTGAATCGGAGCGTTGATGATAAAAAGTTGAGGGATCGCGAAGACCTGGACTTTGTGAAAGAAAAAAAAATCGCTGCAAAAAATGACGATAACACAGAAGGTGATCATTCATAAATTCACCTATTAACTCATATTAGTCCATTATTTATCCAATGCGATCACACGAAATTGACTACCGTATTATTGGCGAAGACATCCAGGTGGTAGAAGTAGAACTGGATCCTGGTGAGACAGTAATAGCGGAAGCCGGCGCCATGTTATACATGGACCAGGATATTGAATACCAAACAAAAATGGGAGACGGATCCGATCCTAACCAGGGCTTTTTTGGCAAGCTGGTTAAGGCCGGAACCCGCCTGTTAACCGGAGAGTCAATATTTATGACGCACTTTTCCAACCATGGCCGCCAAAAGCGTAAAGTCGCTTTTTCAGCCCCTTACCCGGGGACCGTCATTCCGTTGGATCTCAGCCAATTAAGATATCAGGAACTTATTGTCCAAAAGGACGGGTTTTTATGTGCCGCCCTGGGGACCAAATTATCCATTTTTTTTAACCGGAAGCTGGGCTCTGGATTGGTGGGAGGTGAAGGGTTTATTCTTGAAAAAATTCAGGGGGACGGCATGGCATTTGTACACGCCGGGGGCACTATCATTGAAAAAGAACTCAAAGGCGAAGTCCTGCGGGTGGATACCGGATGTGTGGTGGCCTTTGAACCAACACTGCGTTTCGATGTACAAAGATCCGGCGGGTTAAAATCAATGCTCTTTGGCGGTGAAGGTATATTTTTAGCCACACTCAGCGGTGAGGGAAAAGTCTGGTTGCAATCCATGCCCTTCCGGAAACTTGTAAAAGCGCTGGCTCCCTATGGAGAAAAAAGTAACAAAGGTGAAAGTTCGCTGCTAAGAGGTTTTCTGGAAAGTTAATATAGAAACCAACACCTTAAAAGTACCAATGGCTTTCCAGTCTCTCACGCTTAATCCGGTTAATATTATTTTTTGGGTATCTTGGGTAAATGCTTTAAAGCTAGTTATCAAAAGACTTTTTGGTCTGTCTTTCCTGAAGCGGGTAGGCCCGCCAAAATTCCGGGCCGGCGGTGGCAGGTGGGTGGAAGGATAATTTTGGCTTGATTTTTCTTTGCTTCGTTTCTTTTCATCTAAGGAAAAGAAATGAAGGCTAAGCTGTGCACGAAGCTCACCGTATATTATCTGGGGAAAATCTTATCTCTGAGGAGATTTAAAAGAGCCCAGGCCGAGCGCAGCCAAAAATAATTTATATTGGTTTTGGTGAAACTTGCAAAAGGGTAGGCAGAAACAAGATTTAAATAAGCTCTGGCTAAGAACCTCAAAAATAAATACTGCGTTAGGAGGGCTTTTTGTGGGGAAGATTTAAGAGGTCACCTCAAAAAATGTCTTTCCCTCCCAAAAATGAAATTTCTTATACTAAAAACAATTTTCATGGAAGCCCTATTCCTGATAATCAATTACTACATCATTTGTTCATTTTTAAGTATTCAGATGGTGTATGGCCGGTATGTTTCTTGAAAACCCTGTTAAAAGAGGCCTTGGAATTGAATCCGGAATCAAGGGCGATCCCCAGAATGGTAAGGTGCTTATTCGCCGGATCATTTAATTTTCCTTTCAGCGTTTTTATCCTGTAGCTATTAATAAAATCAAAGAAGTTTTGATTTATCTTATCGTTTAAAACCTGGGATAAATGATGGGTGGGAATTTGGAGCGCGGAAGCAACCTCCTGTAGCGTCACTTTATGCTGCAGGAAAGGCTTCTCTTTTTCCATATAATCAATCAATAAATCTTTAAAACGAATCGCATCAGCCTCTGTGAGCTTATTTTTTTCGTATCGAATTCTTGGTTTATCTACGCCTGAAGTTTCGATCTTGCTGGGAATGCTGGTGAAAATTGGGGTTTGTTTCAACCCATAATAACCCAATGCAAATACCCAGATACTAGCTGCAGCAAAGATATAAGACTCCGTCTCAAGTGTAATCTTCATTCCAAGTTTCATGGTGGTTGCCAACAATACAACTAATGAAAGTATAAACAGACTTCCAACAAGGAACTTCAGCCATTTGAGATCGACATTTTCTGTATCTGAAAAGTATTTTTGCACCTCCTTTTGATGCGCTCTCAACAAGATAAAAACCCAAATCAAATAGGCCGGCAATGTGATTGTTTTGCATATGAGTGCCAGCGATAAAATAGCACTGGAGTCGCCTTTAATGACCTCATTATAATAAATCAGCTTTTCTGAAGATTTCAAGAGATAAAAGGGGAGTAATAATGTGTTATACAACAGAAAAGGTATGAAGTGAAACAAATACCTGGGCCGGAAACGCTCCTGGGGCGAAATGCTGGTCTTCACATAAAAATATAACAGCGGCCCGTAAAGAAATATCAATGAGGAGGTCGAGCCTACCAAATGTGGAAACTTATCATAATAGCCGGCAAATTCCAGGTAATTCGCGGCAATTTGTACAAATACTACCAACAGCCAGATTGTCAAAATCTTATCTGCCAAAGTCTTGCCTTTTTTATTCATCAGTAACAATGAAAAAAACAAAGACTGTATTGCACCGATTGCCAGAACTGTGACCATAGTATTGTAACAGAAAGAATATTTATCTGAGCGCTGCCTTCCGGGGTTGCAATCAAAGATAGTACAATATAAAAAACTTCACGCGCTTATTTTAGGAGCGATTAAAAATCCTCCAAAAAGCAACTTTGTTTAGTAGTTGTTGAATTCCGTCCTGGAAGCTAGAAAATAGCGCGTGAAACAAATATTTTTAAGTTACTGATTCACAGACTTTTATAACGTAACAAGTCTTACCTTTTAAGATGATACCTTTTAGCAGGAAATTTTTAAGACAAACCATCCGGAACCCCGTTAATGAAACCGAAGCGTACAATAAAAATTACGATCATGAAAAAGAAAACTGAAATAATAATAGCCCTGGTCTCAACCTTTATATTTTTCTATCTGGCCTCTTACGTTTCCATCATTTTGTTTGGAGAAGTTGGAGCCGGAGCCCCCGTCAGGGACCTGGTGAATACTGGTTTGGTGCTACTGGTACTGACGAGCCTGAGCATTTTCTCCTTTCTATTCACCCTGGACTACCTGAAGTCTTACAATCTTTTCATTCAAAAGCTGGTCGGGGTAAAAGTATATAAAGGTTAATTTATTCAAGGGTTAATTGTATATAAATAAGGTTAATACAAAGGAATAAATCACACATTAAATTGGTGGCTTGGGTGTGCCCGGGTAGAGGGGTTTGGCACACCGGGTCACTTTTTTAGTTCCGGCTTCATTAGATGGCTCCCGCTATCCTTAAGACGCGACAAATACTTTCAAAAATTCACATAATAGCCCAAATTGCCTGTTTCCAAGGCAAATAATCTACCGAAAATGCAACCATGGTCATTCAGACAGATAAAACCAGTATGGAACGGGCAGTCAATGCGGTTTTTGTGGTCAGTTAATCATCAAATAGCCTAAAAACTTATTTTTTAATTGTAAAATTACTCCCTTTTTCACGTTTTACGCGGGTTTTTCTGTGAAACCTTATCTGTTCCCACCCAAAACATTCGCATTTCACCGGAATAATTTGACACCCCACCCGAAAAAACCCGAATTCCGCCGAAATCGCTGATTTCACCAAATTTTACCATAAAGTACACTCCCAATAATTCCATTCATCTTAAATTGTATCCCAACCGTTATTTCAACATTTTTGCCTATTACTTCAGCTATGAGAGCGAAATGTGTGAATTGTATTGCTACCCTATTAGATACGGCGATGATTTATACGTCTTTTAATTCATAGCAAGAAGAAATGATACAAACGCATATTTTTGGTTCACAATCATGGTTTTCACTGGTGGTTTTTAGTTTCTTTCTATCGGCCTGTCACTCTCAATACGAGACACCCAATGACCAGGCAGCCCTGCTGAATCTTGAAACTTTGCCCCCGGTAACAGACCCGATTAACAACCTTTCCAACCCTGACAAGGTCATTTTGGGAAAAATGCTTTTCTGGGATCCGATTCTTTCAGGGGAAAAAGATGTAGCATGCGTTTCCTGTCATCACCCACGGTATGGTTATGCCGATGGCCTTGATGTATCAATCGGCGTAGGAGGCAATGGTCTTGGCAACGTAAGAACCGAAGGTGCCAAGGAAAGAATTCCCAGGGTAGGCCGCAATGCGCCCACGATAATCAATGCAGCCTACAACGGGCTTCTGAGTTACCATCAGGTATACAATCCATTAAATGCCCCCACCTTTTGGGACGGGCGAAGAAAAAGTCTTGAATTTCAAAGTCTGGGGCCACCGACGTCTTATAATGAAATGAGAGGAAACGGATATGAAGAGGCATTAACCTTTGACAGCCTGGTAAACCGATTGCAAAACATTCCGGCATATGTGACGATGTTCCAGGCAGCTTTTGGAGGAGATATCAGTAGTGTAAATGAAGAAAATATAGGAAAGGCAATTGCTGCTTTTGAGCGGACTATTATCAGTCGAAATAGCCCCTATGACCAATTTGTCAACGGTGATAAAAATGCATTGTCAGAGGATCAGAAAAACGGCTTGTTGTTGTTCTTTAACAAAGGCAATTGTGCTAACTGTCACGCCGGACCGATGTTTTCGGATTACAATTATTATAATTTGGGTATAAGAGATAATGATAAAGTAGGGGTTGATTTAGGGGTAAATGAGCAAAGAAAGTTTCGTACGCCAACACTGCGCAATGTAACGCTAACCGCTCCCTATATGCACAATGGCGCGCATCAGACCCTGGAAGAAATGATGGAATACTATAACAATGGAATATCTGAAAATACCGAAATAACGGCAATAGATCCGAAAATCAAGCCATTAAATCTGAACAAAAAAGAAATATCGGATATCATAGCCTTCATGGAAGCGCTTACTGATGACAGCTATGACAAATCGGAACCTGCGTCGGTGCCTAGTGGCTTAAGACCCGGTGGAAACTTGTAACCGCTAAGATTTTGTGATGAAATTTAGAAAAGCCATAAAAATCGCCAAATATCAAATATTTACATGCCTGTTGTTAACGGCCTGTATCAGCGAGGTAAGGGAATATGAGATGTGTGAAACAGATCACACGGATCAGGCGATAAGTTACAGTTTGGAGGTAGCCCCCATAATAAGGAGCACCTGTACCTTACCGGCATGTCATGTCAATGGATTTGAAAATGGTGATTTCACAGATTTCAATCAGTTGAAGGAAAAAGTAGATAATGGTTTACTGGAAACGGTAATTGCGACCAGCCAGATGCCACCAGCTTTTACCGAAGGACCTAAGCAGTTAAACTATTGTGAAAAAAAGCTAATCATACAATGGATCGATGAAGGCGGTCTGAACAATTAATCCAAAAATTATTGTCTGACAAAAATGAATAAAATGATGAGAAGTGTTCTGTTTATAATGTTAGCTGTTGCTTATGCCTGCAATATCAATGCCCAGGTGTTTAGCGGCAAAAATGGCGATATCAAGTTATCAGGTAAGGCGCCAAAAGAAACTATCACCGCCAGTAGTAAAACGCTTAAAGCTAAAATAGATATTGGCTCAAAGGAATTTAATTTCAGGCAAAACCTTAATCAGTTTGCCTTCTCCCAGGGAGATTTGCAAAAAAAAGATGCCGAGGAGATGTATTGGGAAACCGATAAATACCCCAATGCTGACTTCAAAGGAAAAATCATTAACGATGTAGATCTAAGTAAAAACGGCACTTATAATATTACGGCTATAGGTGATTTTTCCATGCATGGTGTTACCAAGCAATTAAAAGTCCCGGCAGTGATAAAAGTCGACGGAGAGACGCTGACCGTCAACTCGAAGTTGAAAATCTTTCTCTCCGACTTCGACATTAAAATCCCAAGACTGGTGGTGTTGAAAGTGGCGGAAGAGTTTGAAGCTGATATTTCATTGACATTAACTAATTAGGCCATGAAAAACTTTATTATTTCATCCTGGATAGGGTTATGTATGTCATTTCCCGCACTTTCGCAATCCTCATCCGATTTAAATTTTGATGACGAGGAAGAGGAAAAAACACTGATCACCTCAGCTTTCAATAGCTCTTACATTATCAATACACAATCCACCAACACGCTAAGTTCGGGCAGGTTAAACCTGCTGATTTCCCACCGTTTTGGGAATCTTAATCAGGGTGCATTCAACTTGTTCGGGCTCGATTTTGGTGCGATGCGAATAGGGTTGGAATATGGCTTTAACAACAAGCTAACCGCGGGATTAGGAAGGAGTTCAGTCGGCAAAAATTACGATGCTTTTATCAAGTACCGAATGCTTACACAATCGACTGGTGGCGTATCTCAAACACCCGTTTCGATCGTTGGATTCACCAGTATTGCCTTTTCTTCAGTGGATGTGCGAAATAGTAATTCTTTAGACGAAAACAGCCGATTTATCGACCACCTCGTGTACAGCTACCAGCTGCTGGTCAGCAGGCAATTTTCTAAAAAATTCTCATTGCAGTTAACCCCTACCCTTATTCACAGGAACACGGTAACTTCTTCACAGGAGGACAACAATATTGTTGCGCTGGGTATCGGCGGAAGGTTAAAAGTGAGTAAGCGTATTCATTTGACAGCAGATTATCATTATGTATTTAATAAAGGTGAAGCAACAAAGCTTTGTGATCCCCTGGCCATAGGTATGGATGTGGTCGTGGGTGGTCACATATTTCAGGTGCATTTAAACAACGCCCTGGGAATGATAGAAAAAGAGTTTATAACCGCTACAAATGGAGACTTCTTTGATGGGGATATAAGAATTGGGTTTACCATTCTCAGATCCTTCTCGATTAAACCCGAAGTGAAAGGTGGAAAAATGCATTAATCAAGTTCGAAAGTTGTAATCAAAAAATCCATGGAAAAGAAAAAAATCTTCATCCTCGCCTTTACTTTCACGCTACTCATCCTGGGTGGTGTAGGATTTAGCTGGTCATGGATGGAATCGGCTAAAAGTGATCAGATCTATTTTGATGATTTGGATGAAGCGCTGGCATACGCTGAAAATGCTGAGGTTTTAATTCTTCGGAACAGAGCTCTTACTAACTTAAGCAGCCAGATCGGTCAGCTGAAAAATTTAAGGGTATTAAACCTGGGAAATAATCAATTGAAAATGATACCCTCAGAAATCGGCGAATTAAAGAACCTGCGCGAACTGGTATTGGAAGGTAATAACATCAGTGAGTTGCCTGAAACATTGCTTACACTTGAAAACCTAACGATTCTCAATTTAAATAAAAACCAACTTTCCACAGTTCCCTCAGGCATTAATGGATTGTCGGGGTTAAAAGAATTACACCTGGCCGACAACAATATAGTCTCCCTTCCGGAAACAATCACCAACCTGGAACAACTGGAAGTACTGGACCTGGCCGAAAACAAAATAACTCGCCTGCCGGAAACCATACAAAATATGAGGGCGATCAAAAAACTGGACCTATATGACAATAAAATCTATGACGTACCTGAAGGGTTGTTCAAGCTCCAATTTTTAAAGGAGTTGGTACTCGCCGGCAATGAGCTATCGGAGCAATCAAAAAAAGCGTATGAAGTATTTAATGAGCATTTGATCAAGTGACAAAAGTTAAAGAAAAGGATATGTCTGAAAAGAAGTCTGTATTCCAATCGAAATGGAACTCCATTAGATTTAAGGTTATTTCTGCCTTCACTTTTCTGGTTGTGGTGATGGGATTGGTTGAATTCCTTGCGCTCCGCCAGGTAAGAAAATTAAACAGGGGCTCACTTAAAGAGGATTTCAAAAACCTCCAGGTGGCTGTAAACGATCTGACCGGATTCACAAACCAGTTTATTTTAAGGGATCGAAGCAATGACGAATTCTTTCAAACAGGCAAGAGTACTCAGTTAATTCAATACAATAACGCACTTGAGTCCTTCAATGAAACCATTGATCGCACTGAATTAGCTTTGACCAACGCGGGTTTCGCCAACCACGAAGAGCTGGATCAACTTCGGGAAGAAGTTATTATTTTCGACAGTCTTTTCAGTGATTTCAGGAACAAATTAAAAACCAGAGGAAATGAAGGGTTTGGAGTAATTGGGGACTTTGACAAAGCTTTAAATGAGATAACCCGGTTTGACTTTGGAGAAAATAACGAGGTATTATTGAACCTGAAGCTACTGGTAAAAGACTATAGATTAACCGGCGATACTGAGATAGTCAATAACGTCAAGTATATGACCTACCAGTTTTCAAGAATTTTGGAAAACCATATCAGCAACCAGGAGGAAGCAGATCAAGTGTTGGATGCGCTGGCAAACTATGAAGAATCGTTAACCAGCCTGGCTAAAATAGATAGTGTTTTAGGTACCTACTCGGGAAACGGGTCACAGGAATTATTATACAATCAGATGAACAGTATCGATGAAATGGCCAACCTGGTTGAAACACAGGCGAAGGTTGCCGATGCTTATGATGCATTGGTAAACGGGATCATTATCAATTTGCTTATCATATTTTTAACTACCGTAGCCCTGTCTGTGATCATCACATTTATACTTTATAACGGTATTGTAAAACCCATTGAGGGACTTAAAACCACCATCAGGAAAATGGGGCAGGGTATCATCCCCGAGCACATTGAAAGTTATCAAACCAAAGAGGTGGGAGAAATGGCTAACTACGTGACAAGGCTGGCAAAGAGCATGAAGGACACGGCAGTTTTTGCCGATGACATTGGGAACGGCAATTTTGAATCGTCTTTTACCCCATTGAGCGATGAAGATGTCCTGGGTAATGCATTGGTGACTATGAAAGACAACCTGGAAAAAGTTTCCAGGGAGGATGAAAAAAGAAAATGGGCTACAGAAGGCTTCAGTGAGTTTATTGAGATCCTCAGGAACAACAGTCATGCACTGGAAGAAATGTGCGATAAAATACTGTCAAAGTTGGTAAAATACCTGGACGCCAACCAGGGCGCGATATTTATTGTCAATGACGAATTGGAAGAAGACCGTTTTTTGGAAATGAAAGGATGTTATGCCTGGGAACGAAAAAAATATCTTGAAATGAAGATCAAGCCTGGTGAAGGTTTGGCCGGTCAGGCCTGGCTCGAAGAAAAAGAAATATTTTTAAAAGAAATTCCCGAAAACTATGTGCGTATCAGGTCAGGCCTGGGAGCCGCCAACCCTAATTCCATATTCATCATACCACTAAAAAACAATGAGAAAATTTACGGGGTACTAGAGTTGGCTTCATTTAAAGTTTTTGAGCCATTTGAGATAGAATTTATTGAAAAGCTGGCTGAGAGTATTGCCGCAACGGTGTCTACGGTAAAAACCAATGAGGTTACTCAAAAATTGTTGGAAGAGGCTAAGCAAAATTCTACGCAAATGCAGGCACAGGAAGAAGAAATGAAACAAAACATGGAAGAATTGCAGGCCACGCATGAGGAAATGACCCGAAAGGAAAAAGAATATTTAGCTACCATCGAGTCGTTGCAATCCCATCCTGAGGATCAAATCCCGGATAATGATTCCAAAGAAAAATCGAGGGTTGAGAAAACGGAATTGCCCGAGCAGGTAAAAAGTACACAATAAAATGGTCAATTGTTTTTGACGGCCACCGGTATCTTAACAATGCCTTTGTTGCCATCATCATCACTGGCGGTTATGATAACATCCTGTGATACGTCACTTTCCCATATGCCGGTTAACAATAATTTTTTTTCATCGAAATTTATCCATTCCGGCAATTTGTCCTCATACCCAAGAGAGACACCATACGAAACTATTGCACCATTAACATCTCTAAACAGGTCGTCCGGCAATTGAATTTCAAATGGTTTATTGAAAGATACTTCAGGCATTGACACAACATTATAAGGATAGGGTCTAAAAACAGATCGCGTACTCACCCAATAAATGTCTGACTCGTAAATCTCCTCACCATTCTCCCTGACAACGCGCATCCTGCTAAAAAACAAATACTCGTTGTCAGGTGATACAAAAGGACGCTGCTCAATTTCTTTACCGTTTATTACGGTATCTAATCTTTCAGGCTTTGTCCATAAATCATTTTTTGACTTGTAGCTTATGTAAAGGTCATGTTTTGAATGGTAAGCTTGTTGCCACGACTGAATTATTATGAAGTCCTCATCGGGTGAAAGAAACAAGCTTTCCTCGTCGGCACCGGAGTTTAGCGCCTCCACCCTGTTCGCCGATAAGTAGCCGGCTTCGTCAAATTCGGATAGAAAAATGTCACCGCAACATTGGTGTTTGTCATCGCGGTTAGAAGTAAAATAAAATGATCCGCTTTTTGATTTACCATGCCCGGCCTCCCTGGATTCAGAGTTAATTATTGAATTCAATGGCCGGGGATTAGTGATCGCATTTTTCAAACGGCTGGCCACCCATATATCCGTCTCCAAATTCTCTATTGATTTGACGAAATAAAATTCCTTTCCGGTTGGATCAAACATAGGGAAAAATGTATTGATGTTATCCGGCAAGAAAGTTTTATCCGGACTACTCCATTTTCCATTGTTAAAATTCATCAGGTAAATGCAGGTGGCTGATGGATCCGATTCATGTGCCACACCAAAAGCCATGCTTTTCCAGTCCGGGGATATGGTAAAACCCATCTCAAATCTTCCCTGGACGGAAACCACATTTGGCGCGAATATTTGAGGTATTTCCTTTGGCTTCTCCTGATGGAAGTGATCAAATACATGATCAGCCTCCCGACGAGGTGAGCAGGACGTTATTAACAGCGCCAAAAGAACCACTATGTTTCTCATATAATGGATTTAGTTATCAAAAACTAAAACCCGGAATGGGCGAAGATACATCTACCAAAGTGCCATCGGGATCTTTGAGCAATAATCTTCTTTGTCCATAAAAAGTATCTGCCGGCTCACCCACCACTTCGAAATTTTCAGTTTTAGCTATCTCAAAGACTTCATCCGCGTTGTCCACCACCACTGTCACGTAAAACCCCGCCGGTTTATGCTGGAAATCCTTGGGGACCATATCATTTGCCCTGTCAATTATGCCCAGTTCCAGTTGACTGTTTTTAGAAATTAAATGAACAAACCAATCACTATCATAATTCACCTCAAAGTCAAAAAGCTTCGTATAAAATGTTTTACTCCGGACAAGATTATCGGAGCAAATATTCGTCATCAATCTGTTTATTTTTTTCATCTTCGCTGTTTCTTTTATTTATTATAAAGTCTGGTTCAGACCATGCTAAAGGTGATATATGCTGAACTTTCAAATTTTCCCGGGTTATATCCGTGTTGGTATCTTTATTGCAACACTTCACGCAGTTTCATTTGCATCTCCCTGGCCTTCCGCTTGACCCAATCCGGTTCGTAATTTCGCGCAACAATCCAAAACTCATTGCCTTCTTCCCAGAAGGTGGCGTCAAGACATCCTTTTTCTTTTGGTTTCTCTTTAAAGTGCCAATGTATTGAGTTTGGATACTTCTTTCTGGAATAAGATCCAATGTGCGAGATGTAGACATCGAGGTCTTGAGAGACCTTTTCTATAATTTTGTGCATCTCATCTCCGGAATAGCCCCTTGATAAATTGACATCGTATCTTACGGATTTTAATTCCATGGCCAGTGTTAGTAATTGCTATCTACTTCTTATTGCCCCGCTGTATTATGTTTTTAGTTTGCCGGGACTTCCTTTTCCGTAATAATAAACAATAAATCCAATTTGTAATAGCGTTCCGAAAACCGAGGGCAAAAATTGACTGTAGGGTTGGTAGTCTTTGAATACTGTACCGGTGAATGCCGATAACAAAGCCGAAAATGCACCAATCATCTTAAAAATATGTTCGTATAGCCATAAGTTTTTGTAGCTCTTTTCAGGAAGGAGGTAACGAATGAAATCATAGGCTACCACCAGCAACAAAGTCCCAACGGTACTATATATAATTATTGGCGACCAGATCATTCCAATGGACTTGAAATAATACAGGAAATAAAAAACAGTGATGAGAGCAATTACCGCAACCGAGATATCAATTACCTTCGGCCGGTTCGATTTAGTTTGTAAAGTCCGGTACCCCGAAAACCCAAAATAACCGCTTAGCACGGTGATAACCAACAGAAAGATGTTTCTGCCAAACACAAAAACCCCTATCAGGCCCGTTAGAATCACCACCGTTAGAAAAAAGAGAAACAGCTTTCCCACCCTTGTGTGTTTTTTCCCGCCCTTTATTGTGGTAAGTGCCAAAACCCCCAGTATCAGGGCAATGGAGCCGGCAATGACGTGTATGACGATATTTGTGTAATGTGATGGTGAAAGGTTATCCATCTTAAAACCAGGTATTTTTAAAGTTTAAGGTTCGGTCTTAATGACCTATGTGGTGCTCCACATAAAAACCAGGGAGCCATAAGCATTGTTTTATCCACGAAATTATGGCTATCCGTCATTCAGACAACTTATATACGAACTTTTTATGCGTATTCTTAAAATGTTGCTTTTCATAAAAGCCATGAGCAAACGCCCTGACAATATTGGAGGTAACCTCCAGCTGAATGACATGGCGGTCTCTTGCAATCGCCTTGAGTTTATCTACCAGTTTTCGGCCGATTCCCAATCCTCGTTTTTCAGCTTTGGTGAACATTTCCTGAATTTCACCTACCAGCCCGTTATGGTGGAGCAAATTCTGGACATGACAACTTAGAAACCCAACTGCCTCCCCTTCAAAGATAGCAATCAGGTATACATTATGGACATTGGCCAGGTTTTGCGCCAGTATCTGTCTTTGTTGTTCTTTTTCAAAGGTTTCATTTTCCAACGCACAAATAAATTCATAAATCTTTTCAAAATCCGAATTTTCCACACGCCTAATTTCTATCAGACTCATATTTTATCTCCCTTTTTACATATCGCACACGTGCAGCACTTTAAATTATTTCCATCTTATGAGTGCGATGGGTAAAAGTCAACCATGTGCATGAAAACAACATAACATTTGATTAAATTTACATATTTAATTGTTATTTCAAACCGGTGGGAGATGGCGTTTAATACCCGTATAAAAACAATGTTTGCCAACCCATACAATCATAAAATCGTCATATCATTTTGATTTTTTCTAAATTCACCTATTGGTAATAAGCAATTTTTGAAACAGGGATAAAATGAAAAAATTAATTTGTGGAATCGGTGAATCAAAAATATTAAAAGAGCAAATTTTAATAAAAAATTATCCGTTTGAGCCATCCAGCGTTTATCCCGAAAAAACGCTAAGTGCTCATGATATTACCGCCATATGTTATGAAGCATATCCTCCGCAGGTCAGAATAAAGGGTGAAGTCATTTTTATCTCCCGTGAAAATTATGAGGCGCTCCGGGAGTTTGCAAAGTTGCATAAATTAAAAACCTACAAAGCAACTCGAAACTGGGATTGGCTGCTGGAGCCTTACCTCGACACTGAATACACAAGGGAAACCGAGGAGAGGATAACAGCGCTGCTAATGGAAAACGGGATCTCAAAAAAAGAAATTATTAAAATCAGAAATGAGGTGCAAAAACAAATGCTTAAGTATAATTTTGATACCCTGCTATGGGATTGGACCAACCTGGGCCTGCACGATGTATTAAGCGCTATGAGGGCAAAATATAATAAAGCAAAATTCGAAGATTTTTACCAGCGCGCCATGGAAATCGAATTGAGAGGATCTAAATAAAAAAGCGCTGCCCATAAAAAACACGCTGAATGCGTGGAGATCTGTTAAAATAATAACTCAAAATTTCAACCTTTTAAGCAGCCCTTGATACAATAATACACAACCTGAGTTTACCTTTCGGTAGTTGCACTTACTAAGAACCGGTAATGTCATACAACAAGAGATCCTGATACAATATGCCTGTTGAATGACTGTATTAAGCATTATATTAAACTATTATCCAAGTGAAACAACTATTAACAATAACACTGGCAATTGGTCTGTTTGGATATGCCGGATCAAAACATAACATACAAAATGAAAAGGCCACGCCACTTGAGGTCATTTTAAAAGTACGCAAAGCCGCTGCACTTCTGGCCGATCAGGGTGACGACGGTCTGAAGATTCTACGAGACAGTAATTCTGAATTTACATGGAAGGACACCTACATTTTTGTGGTCAACTGTGATGCGGATTTGGTAATGGCCAACGCTGCCTTCCCCGAACGTGAAGGTGGCGATATCAAGCAGCACACTGATTACAACGGCAAGCAGTACGGCCGGGCATTATGTAATATGGCTCAGCGGCCTGAAGGTGCATGGGTCGAATACATCTGGCCAAAGCCAGGCGGTGGCAAGCCTTCGCGCAAGATTAGTTACGTAGTATCGGTCAAAGGCCTCCCATACCAGGTGGGTGCGGGTGTCTATAATGAGACCATCACCATGCGAGAGCTGAACCAGCTTTTAAAAGATCATTGATAGCAGGCACCTCAGCACAAATGTGCTCTTATTCCGCCATCAGATATAGATGACCCGGGACCTGTCCCCCTGCCTTGACTAAATAGTAGGGGCAATAGCCTTAACAGGTCCAGGTCTATCTTACCACAGCAAACAAAATATCACACGCATTATTTGAATAATAAGTCTCCCCGCATCGCTATGGATAGTGATGTAATTTACCTATTGATTGGGATTGATAAGTTTCCTTAGGAAATCGATATTTGTATAGTTATTTAGAATTAATCTAAATAATGGCAAGGACTTAACCGCCGGCCAATTCTGCCCGCCAAAGTTCCGGGCCCTTAAAAAGTGCAAACGCTTTAAAACCATGAACGGCATCGACTACGACCAAATCCTAAATCAGTTGCTCATTGAGTTGGATAGGGAATATCCGGATCAGTCAAAGCTCAAGTGCATTGTTGAAGAATCCAATTGTCCATATCTAAGAGGATTAATCCTTACAAAAATGAGCTTGTTAAAAAAAGAATTACCAAAAAATTAAAAACATGTGCTGTAACCCTGAAATGATTATCAATGAGAAGCATTTTAATATTTCTCAATGCACCGGATGCCGACGCATAGGACTGTATTATAAAAATCTGCTGGTAGGTTTTAACCCCAGAGAATTCGCATCATTTAGCCGTTTATTTAATCAAATAGATTTCGAAATGGCAGCCATGAGATTTCCCGATGGTCTTGATCATATTGTCGTTAATACCTGTCACCCGGATATCCAGTTCAGTTTTACAAAACCTGAATTTGAAGAATTCAGAGAAATGCTGCAACATGCTTCCCTTATTCTGAAGGCTAATCGGATATTAAGAGCTAAATAACAGTCCCATGATAATCTAAAACCGGCATAGCCACACAAATTGAATGGCAGATCAGTTTGAAGGGTACCCGCACCGACGTTAATCCTGCTTATACTAGCTGTGGTCTCCCCAATTGATAAAGCATTTTAATATGGCCCAGGATAGCGGAGGCAAATGTTTTATGCGTGAGGTATGGGAGGTTGTATTCCTTTGCTGTTTTTTTTACGATTTTGGATAACTTACGATAATGAACATGACAAATGTTGGGGAATAAATGGTGTTCAATTTGAAAGTTCAGCCCGCCGATTAACCATGAAAAAAATTTACTTTTCGGTGAATAGTTACAGGTAGTTTCCAATTGATGTATAAACCAGTCATTGTCAATTAAATCACTTTCCCCGGTTGCAGGAAATTTTGTGGTAGGTATTACATGAGCTACCTGAAATATTATGCTGGTAATAAAACCTGTGACAAAGTGCATAGCGCAAAAAGCCAGTAGCACGATCCACCAGGCAATAGGTATCATTATTAACGGTAAAACTATCGCAAATGAATAATAAAAAAGTTTCCACCCTGTTAATTTGAAAAGCTCTCTTCTGAATTCGTTTCCCTTTTTAAAAAATCCCATCTTCCGGTAGCGATTTATTCTAATGTAATCCTTGGTTGTAATCCACGAGATGGTAGATAACCCATAGAATATCCAAACATAAAAATGTTGAAACTTGTGCACCCAATACCTTTTTGCATTTGGAGAAAACCTTAAAAAAAGGGGTGCGTTAATGTCATCGTCCAATCCATCTATATTGGTATAGGTGTGGTGGAGCACATTATGCTGGATTTTCCAGACATTGGCATTTGCTCCAATAAGATTCATGGTATATCCCAGGTACTTGTTGACGTTGCGATTTTTTGAGTAAGACCCATGATTTGCATCATGCATAACCGCCATACCCACGCCTGCCATGCCTATGCCACTGCATATATAAAGTCCAAATAAAAGTAATTTACTACCCACTATTCCTGTGTTCAGAATAACCAAGGGCGCTAAAAACATGACCAACATCAGCATGGTCTTAAGCACCATACTGGCATTGCCATGCCTGCTCAAATTATTGGTGCTAAAATAATGATTAACCCGTTCTTTAAGTGTAGCCGAAAAATCGGATTCTTCAGGTTTTACAAACTTTAACTTCTTGAAACTCATTGGTATAAGATTTATTATCGGGTTTTATCTTGGAAAACGAACAGGCATGAAAGACTTATTTAACTTATTATTAAATGGGAATCTACAATAAATCTAATCATATAGAGAGCAAATAACCATAAAAATTCAAAAGGTCAGGGATTGCAGAATACTATTGCCCGATATTTAACGTGGCATTAACAAGAATAGTTTTTGAAAAGTTTTTAACCTCTTGAACTGAGGCAGTATTGCAGCCAATCATGGGGTAGCAGGTCACAAACAGCATATCATTGATTTGCTCAGCAATCAGCCGTCTTATTGAACGCCGATTGTTACTTCTGATCATATCCAGAAGTATCAAAAAATTTACTAAACTCGTAAAAGGTAAAGTGCAGCTATCAAATACAGTGATCGATATCCAAAAATAGGGTGACAAACACATCAGATGTGTCCTAGGCGAAGGAGAAACAACCAGAGTTATGACTAACTAAAAAAATTTATTTTTAATGAAAGTTGATTTCAGGGCCAAAATTTATAAAGTGGGCATTAACACCTGCGTTGACGTCCCAAAAACAATCACAGAAAATATGCAGCCAAAGAAAGGCTATATTAAGGTAAAAGGAACGATCAATGGTTATGATTTCACAAAAACACTGGTTCCGGTAAAAAATGCTCCATACAGATTATATGTCAATATACCGATGCTTAAAGGCGGAAAGGTTCATGTTGGTGAAACGGCCTCCTTTGTCATCGAACAGGATTTTCAGGTGATAGAAAAAGAATATCCCATGCCTGGTGCCTTATTGCAACAACTTGAAACCTCCAAGACACTGGAAGATTTTAACAGGTTGACTCCGTCCGGAAAAAAGAGCATTCTTAAATACCTGAATTCCATTAAAACCGAAGAAACTCTGCAAAAAAACATAAAAAAGCTGGTCCAAAAACTGTTGGGCAAAGAGAAAAATATCAGACTTCCATAAGCATTTGAGTAATGACAAGGGACATTATAGAAATAAACAACTTTATGGTCTTGATTGAGCAATCAAGTGTTGAAGAGACCATCATTGAAAAGTGTGACTTTGAGGATCAGGTTATCGGCTTTGCCTTTTATGGTTCCGGGAATGATGAATTAAACATTCGATATAAGGACAAAAAAAGGACATTCAACAATACCCAGGGAATAGCCATTTCCTTTTCTGCCAATGACAAGGTGGATTTTGTCCATAAAATATCTCCCGAGAAACCATTGCAATGCATATGCATTATTTCCATGATCAAAAATCTGCATAAATTACCGGAGCAGGAAAACCAGATATTCACCAAACATTTGTACGAGCTTATCCACCCCAAGGATGATTTTGTTGAAGGCCCTAATTTTTATATGACGCATGATATGCAAAATGCTGTTGATAAAATTTTTAATAACCAATACCAAGGTACCACCAGAATGATGTTCTTAAAAAGCCAGGTGACCGAATTGCTTTCTCATTTTTTTGCGTTGCTCTCCAATGTTGAAAACAATGGCAGTGGCAACGGCATCAAAAAACAGGACCGTGAAAAACTGTATCAGGCCAGGGAAATACTTTCAGAAAATATTGATACCCCACCCTCCCTGAACGAACTCTCGAAGCTAATCGGACTCAATGATTACAAACTCAAAAAAAACTTCAAGGAACTATTTGGAGTGCCCGTGTATAAATACCTGCAAAATGAACGCCTTAAAAAAGCGCATGAACTGTTGAGTTCCGGTGATATCAGCATCCAGGAAGCTGCCTGGTATGTGGGATATGAAAGCTTAAGTTCTTTTTCAAGCGCCTTTCTTAAAAAATTCGGCTTTCGCCCCAGTGAAATAAAAAAGTAATCCGTCTCAAACAAATCTTAATCCTTTTGGAACAAACCGACCGGTCCGAAAAGTCCCAGTTTTGTATTGCTAACTACTAATTAAAATTATACAAAACGGCAGCGGGAAGTCATTAGGATACTTATTAAATAACCATTATTTGAAAAAATAATCATGAAACCGAGCATAACATAATCGACACACACCGCGTATCGCCAGAGCCTTAGCGGAGGCGCAGGGCAATGATTATAAATGTGCGAGGTTCCATCTGACCTTAAAAATAAATTATAAACAGATGAAAGAAAAAAAGATTTTAGTACTTGGAGGAACCGGCAAAACCGGTCGCAGAGTAGCCGAAAAATTAGCTGGGCCAGGAAAAGAGGTGCGCATTGGCTCAAGAAGTGAAAAGCCACCATTCGATTGGGAAAACCGGGAAACCTGGAACGATGCACTAGAGGGAATAAATGCTGTTTACATCACCTTTCAACCTGACCTGGCCGTTCCCGGCGCTTCGGAGGCTATCCAGGCATTTACCTCCCTCGCTGTCAAAAAAGGGGTACAAAAAATGGTCTTGCTTTCAGGAAGGGGAGAAAAAGAGGCTCAGGTTTGTGAACAAATAGTGATGGATGCCGGCGTCGACTGGACCATTGTCCGCGCCAGCTGGTTTAATCAAAATTTTAGTGAGAGCTTTTTGCTGGACCCTATCCTGGCCGGCCAGGTAGCACTCCCCAGAGGTGAGATGCCTGAACCATTCGTCGATACAGACGACATTGCAGATGTAGTGGTGGCGTCACTTCTGGAAGATCAGCACGCCGGGAAAATTTACGAATTAACAGGGCCGCGACTATTGACATTTAAGCAAATCATCGCTGAAATTGCAAAGGCGACCGGCAGGGATATTAAATTTACACCACTTTCTATCGATGAGTATAAAAATATGCTCAGAGAACATCACATTCCCGAAGATTTCCTATGGTTAATCGATTACCTTTTTACGGAAGTCTTAGACGGCAGGAATTCCAGTGTAACCGATGACATAGAAAAAGTACTGGGAAGGAAAGCCAAAGATTTTTCCGAATATGCCAGGGAAACTGTGGCAGCTGGAATATGGGATCCGGCAAATTGATCCGGACATTCCGCATGCAAAGATTGTAAACACATCAGCCGGTATCAGGCACAGGCTGATGAAGGAAAGGCATGTAATTACTAAACCGAAGGACCGGAGCCCCGGCATCAGGGGTTCCGGTTCTCTTCTAACACGTCACGCCAAAAATACCCATAGCGTCATCAACTCCACGCCAATAAATAACTTTAATTAACTTATTTCCGCTTTTTAAACCGTTTAACGCATCTTTTTGAGGAGAAAATATCTTATCTTTAGGTAAAATAGGTGAACCCGTTATCTACTTTTTGTTGGAGCACAAACTCCGGTGTGCAGCAATGGCGATACGGGTTAAACATTCTTCTTAAAACCAAGTATCGTGTTAAAGGGTAGCATTTTCTCTGTGTTTTTCAGCATCCTTTACCTGGGGGTCACCGCGGGGGACAAGGAGGATTTCGCCAATATCATCCGTCCTTTACTAAAACAAAAATGCTACGAATGCCACCGGACCGGCAAATCAAAGGGCGGCGTAAACCTTGAAAGATACCCGGAGGCGGGAAGTATTATCCGGGATGGCCAGTTGTGGCTTAAGGTAGTAGACCAGATAAAAACCCGGCAGATGCCCCCCGATACAAAACCTCCGTTGTCTGAGGAAGATTACAAGCTGCTGGCAGAAGGGATTGACAATATTCTTCAAAATTCGCTGAAAGGACAAAATCCGGGACACGTGGTGGTCAGGCGATTAAGTCACCTGGAGTATCAATATACCATCCAGGACCTGTTTGGTGTAGCATTTGAAGCTCACACATATTTCCCCTCCGACGGTTCCGGCGGCGGCGGTTTTGATAACCAGGCACGTGCCCTGTTCATGACGCCATTGAAGCTGGAGAGGTATTACGAGGCGGCAGAAATAATCATTGAGCGTTTATATCAGGATCCTTTATTATGGAAAAAGATTGTTCCTGTAGATTATAAAATTACCTGGTGGCAAAGATTTACTGACTGGGTTAAATCCCTGTTCTTTCAATCATATCAGCCTGCCAACCCTCCGGAACTTGCCGCTTCTGATGTGATCACACCTGTTGCTTCCAAGGCCTTTCGCCGTTTTCTGAAAAATGAAGAAAAACAAAAACTGACAGCGCTTTTTTCCAGTGTCTATCGAAAAAAAGTGGAAATACCCAATCCCCGGCGTTTTAACGAGAGCATTGCCGAAACCTTAAAAGCTATACTTATCTCTCCTAATTTCCTGTATCGGATAGAGGAAGAAAGTGAGCGGTCAACTCCCCTTCCATTGAGCGATTTTGAACTGGCTTCGCGGCTTTCCTATTTTTTGTGGTCCAGCATACCTGACGATGAGTTATTTCTTTTGGCATACCAGGAGAAGCTTCACGACACACTGGTGCTGGAGCAGCAGGTAAAAAGAATGTTGCGGGACCCAAAAGCAAAGCGGTACGCAGAAACATTTTCCAGTCAATGGTTAACGGTTGATAAGTTGAAATTACCCAAGCCGCTGGCTGACCCGGAAAAATTTCCTGAATTTACACCCACCCTGAGGAAATCAATGTACGAGGAAGTCGTTACCTACTTCTATCACGTGTTGACAGAACGTCGCAACTTTCTGGAACTGATCGATAGCGATTATACTTTTCTGAATCAGGAATTGGCCGAACATTATGGCATTTCATCAGTGAAGGGTGACACCATGCGCAAGGTATGGCTCGATGACCATGCCAGAGGTGGTGTACTTGGCATGGGCGGTGTTCTAACCGTAACGTCTTTGCCCACCAGAACAAGTCCGGTGCTAAGAGGCAAATGGGTGCTGGAGGAAATCCTTGGTAAACCGCCACCACCACCGCCACCCGATGCGGGTGAGCTTCCGGAAGATGAAGCGGCGCACCAGGATTTGGGCCTCAGGGCACTCCTGGAAATCCATCGCTCAAAACCTGCCTGTCAATCATGCCATGAGAAAATGGATCCATTGGGGTTGGGTTTAGAAAATTTTGACGCCATTGGCCGGTGGCGGAAAAGCTACGGCCATGTATTGATTGATGCTTCAGGGAAGCTAACGAATGGAAAAACTTTTAACGGCCCCGCCGATTTGAAGATCATCCTGAGGGAGGAAAAAGAGGCATTTGCCAGAAACATTGCGGTCAAAATGCTTTCTTACGCACTGGGAAGATCGGTTCTGTTTACAGATGAGCCGGCTTTGAGAGCACTTGAATCATGTTTGCTGGAAAATGATTTTCACACGGAAAAATTTATCATCGCGTTGGTAAAGAGTTATCCATTCAGGTTTAAAATCAATGATTTTCGAAAAAAAACCTTTGAGATATGAAAAAGAAATGGCACATATCCAGAAGAAAGATGCTAAAGGGAATAGGCGCTGGTATAGCGCTTCCATACCTTGAAGCAATGTCTCTTCCGGGAACACCTGTTTATGAAAAGGCATCATCCCCGGTAAGAGCTGCTTTTCTCTTCATGCCTAATGGTGTGCATCCTGATAAGTGGACACCTGAAAAATTTGGTCCGGACTTTGACCTGTCCCCGCTGCTGGAACCTCTCCGGGACGTGAAGCAGGAACTCCTCATCCTGGGAGAATTGATGAACCGGAACTCAACCGTTGAAGATGCCGATGGTCATTATGCGCGAACCGCCAACATTTTGACCTGTATGCCTATTCAAAAAACGATTGGTGATAATATCAATAGCGGCGGTATTTCTGTCGACCAGATAATGGCCAATCACATCGGCCATCAAACCCTGTTCCCATCACTTGAGTATGGCCTTGACCGTATAAAAACCGGTGTTGACACAAATGTGGGTTATACGAGATTGTATGCCTCCAGCATCTCCTGGAAGACGCCAACCCAACCACTGTCAAAAGAGATTGACCCGAGGCTGGCCTTCGACCGGCTATTCAAAAATTACGTGCCCGGCAGAAAAGTAAAGGAAGACCACTGGAAAAAAAGTATCCTCGATCTGGTGATGGATGACGCCAGAAATCTTAAAAACAACCTGGGGCGGTCAGACCAGGATAAGCTGGAAGAATACCTGGAATCTATTCGCTCGGTAGAAAAAAGAATAGTAAACCAGGAAAACAAAGAAAAATTTGAAGCCAACATCACCGAAGATATCAAAAAGGAATTGACCAGGGTCGGGCAACGGATAGACGAGTACGTCGAGATGTACGGGGGGGTTGATGTGACGGAGAAAACACACCTGATGCTTGATATCATGGCACTGGCCATGTGGAGCGACGCCTCCAGGGTTTCCACTTTTATGTTTGGAAATTCGGTCAGTAATAGAAATTTTTCCTTCCTGAACGGCGTTTCCGGGAATCACCATTCTATCTCCCATCATATGAACAATCAGGAAAAAATGGAGCAATATGCCAGGATCAATTATTGGCATATTGAACAATATGCCTATTTCCTGAAGAAACTGCAATCGATCAAAGAAGGCGACAGAACTTTACTTGATAATTCCATGATCATGTTTGCTTCCGGGCTTAGAGATGGCAACAGACACTCTCCTTATAACTTACCCGTTCTTTTGGCGGGGAAAGGAGGAGGAAAACTAAAGACCGGGCAAAACATTCAGTTTGCCAAGAATACACCACTGGCAAACCTTTATCTTACCATGTTAAAAAATATGGATGTGAGTTTGGACAGGTTCGGTGACAGTACGGGTACATTATCAGAAATTTCCCTTTAATGGTGATATCTTTTTCGCTGGTTTTACGATATACTTTTTAACAGGTTTCTAATATCCAATTGGCATTTTCATTGACAAAATTTCCGGGAAACAATTTAAGCAATAGCCGCAAAATCACAATTGTCGGGCTGATTTTGCTCCTTCCGGCTGTGGGCATGATACTATTGCTCTTCCTGCCTCCTGCCGATTCCCTGTCTTCATCCTTGCTATTCATCGGCCGGCTCCACCCGCTGCTTTTACACTTCCCCATTGTGCTAATACCCCTGGCGTTGATTTTTGAAATTCTGGGCTGGACCCGGTTTCTGAAGGAACCCAGCCGTGCCATCGCCCTGGTGCTGTTAGCTGCATCCCTGTCCTGTATAGCCGTAGTTTTAGCGGGGTATTTGTTATATGCTTCCGGTGAATATTCGGGTAACCTGCTAATGGATCACTTCCGCGCCGGTATATGTGCTGGCCTTGGCGTGTTGATCACGACCTTTTTATTTTTCTTATATCAAATAACAGCGGGGCGGTTTCGTAGATGGTACTTAACTTGTTTATTGTTAACCAATCTGGTAATTGTCCATGCCAGCCATTTAGGCGGATCCCTAACTCATGGCCAGGATTATCTTATAGCCCACCTTTCTGCCATTTTTGGCCCGGATGAAAAAGCTTTGAAGCCGGTAGATGAGATGTTGGTCTACGAGGATCTTATTGTACCTTTTTTTGCCACAAAATGTATTAGCTGCCACAATGAACATAAAATGAAAGGAGGTTATTTAATGACCTCTTATCAAACCTTGTTAAAGGGAGGAGAAAGCGGACAGCCAGGTATTAACATAGAAGAACCGGAACAAAGCGAACTTTTCAACAGGGTAAGCCTGCCCACCGACCATGAGGATCATATGCCCCCAGAAGGGAAAAAACCTTTAACGGACCATGAAATAGCCATCTTAAAATTCTGGATAACGTCCGGTGCTTCCACCGCACTGAAAGTAAAAAATTTGCAGCAAAATTCGGAAATGGCGCCGGTTATCAGAGATTACTTACCGGAGTCGGCCCGCCTGAGTCGCCAGCTTCTTTATCTGAAGGGGGAAAAGGAAAAGCTGAAAAAGCAACTTGGTGCGCTAGCGGAAAAATTACAGGTTTCCATTGCAGAAGACCTGGAGACATCCGGTAATTTTTTTACCTTATCTATGAAATTTCCTCCCGCCACCTTCACCGATGAACAACTAAAGGCGTTGCAACCCTATTTCCCCGTTTTCACCAAAGTATCACTGGTAACCAGCGATATAACCGACGATGACTTATATTTTATTGGCAATATGACCAATCTGAGAAAACTATATCTGCAAAAAACAGATTTGGATGGGTCGGGATTGGTTTATCTTCAACAGCTACCGCAGCTTGAAGTATTAAACTTATCATTTACAGAAATTAACGATGCGTCGGTATTGCAGCTTATTAAATTTCCAGCCCTGAAAAAAGTATACTTATTCGACACGCCAATTTCGGCGGAGGTAATCGAAGCCCTGCGTCAGTACCAACCAACCACAGAAATACTTTTGGAAGAAGGGCCCTATAATTAACGTTACCAACAGATTCCAGCTATTTTTGACGGCTTTATTTCCATTATTGTTTATATTAAAATCTGATGAGATAATTTAGTGGCATAATGAAGCACGCAATACGTAAGTCTCCTATACCACATTCAAAGACCTTTCTTATTCACGAACTTATTGAGCCATATTTTGATCCGGAATGGCATTTCCATTCCGAATACCAGTTGGTAATTGTGTTGGAAGGGACGGGCACCCGGTTTGTTGGAGACAACATCAGCCACTTTGAAAGCGGCGACATGGTATTTACAGGATCAAACGTACCACATGTTTGGAGAAATGACGAGCAGTATTTTCAGAATCTGGGATTGAAAACCCATTGTATTGTTATCTATTTTTCCGCGGATTTTATGCAGGAGGCCTTTTTAAATAAGGACGAAATGACCAGCATCCGCGAGCTTATTAAACAGGCGGACAGGGGGCTGGAGATTTCGGGAAAAACCAGGGATACTGTGGGTGAAATAATGAAAAAGATGTTGCAGCAGGAACGTTTTGACGGTGTTTTATCCCTACTGCAAATCCTAAACATACTGGCAGCATCTGAAGATGTAAAATATATCAATAAAGAAGGCTACCTGAACACTGTCAGTGACTCGGATTCGGAACGGATGCGTAAAATCCACTCCTACATATTAAATAATTATAAAGACGATATCCGGCTGGAAGCAGTAGCCTCCCTGGCAAACCTTTCTCCAACTGCATTCAGCAGGTATTTTAAGGCCAGGGCTAATAAAACTTTTTCGGATTTTGTGGCGGAATTACGCATCAGCCTGGCCTGCAAATTGCTGTTGGACAAAGAGGGCTCCATTGTACAAATAGCCTATGAATGTGGCTATAAAACCTTGTCAAACTTTAATAGAAAATTCAAGGAAATTACAGGAACAAGCCCTTTAAAGTATAAGAAGGCCTACAGCAGAATCAGGTAGATGTGCTTAACACTTATTTGTTACCAATCCATTCCAAACTGTTTTTCAGTATCTGCCGGTAGGCCGGCAGGTTGTGTGCTTTTTCGTCATGCCCCAGCGTATTGCACACGATACTGGCGTTGGGGTGTTTTACGGTCCATACCACAGGAAATTCTTCCCCTGATTCCAAACCCTTGCCAATGGCCAATACTTCAATATCGGCCGCTTCCGGGTCTTTTTCCCAGCGATAAAGCTCATCCACAATCCTGAATTTCGACGGTACAGACTTCATGATCGGGTGGTTGGGTTTCACAACCCGCACTTCAAATTCCTGGAATTTCTCATGTGATTGAGATCCACCACCTACCAGTTGTTTATTATAGGCCGGCCAGTCTTTCCAGTTGTACCAGGTACTGGGATGGTAGATCAGCATGCCCATTCCCTGGTTGACCCTGGACATCAGGATTTTGCGCGTTTCCACATCGATGGGTTTATTGTTACAGAGGTAGAGCACATCTGTAGCTTCCAGCCATTCTCCTAATTGCCGGGACTGCTCCGTGTAGGTAACAGAAACTTTTCCACGACTACTCAGTATTTTCCCATCTAACACCCCAAAATGATTGAGGAAATCATGGGAACCACCACCACCCATCATAGATACCTTCAAAGCATCCGGATCCTCAGATATGTAGGTGCCGGGAGCATTGACTATAATTACGCCCTGCATCATACGCCAGTGCCCGGGAAAGGTACACAGGAACGGATAACGGCCAGGCTTTTCGGGAACTTCAAACACTACCGAGCCCACTTCTCCCGGATCCAGCATTTTGGTAGTTCCCAATACATACCGGGAATCAGGGACGTAGCCTGACTTCGCGGCATCCGGGGTTTGCAGAAAACTATCTACCATTTTCCCAAATGTCTCAAGGCTGCCCGCCTGAATAACCACCAGGTTATGGGGCATTTGATCCTTATTGGTCAAAACAATTTCAACAGTTTGACCCGTCGTAGCATACAGTATTTTTTTATCATAGGCCATTTTCTGGCTAACCGTATTCAAAGTAAATACCACATCGGCTTTAAGCCTGGTCACTTTACCAATACCAACATCAATGTACCGCTCCCCGCCGGTATCATGGCAATGGACGGCAATGGTGTTCTTTCCTTTCTTAAACAGTTTTCCCAGCTCGGGAGCCAGTTTAATATATTTGTATGGTTCGCTTACACCGTTTTCAGCTAGTAGCAATTGACCATTGACATAAACCGAATAATTATCATCGTGGGTAACTTTGAGTACCGGCTGCTTGATAAGCTGGTCCAGGTCTACTACTCTTCTCATCCAGATATCGGATTTGGACCATTTGGTTTTTGCAGCTGATGCTTTTTCACCACCAAAGAGTGAACTTCCCTTAGACCAGGTGGCATCGTCGAAAGCAACTGCATACCAGTTGTCTTCAGGTTTGCTTTCGGTGTATCGCCAAACGACGTCCTCCCCTTCGGCCGAGGGGATCACCATGTCAACCGTTCTGGGATCAACTACCTGATAATTTGGCTCCCGATAATATACTTTTAAGGCGGCACTTAACCACTTATCCGAGGTATTGACCGGGTCTTCCGAGATGGTTTTAATTGCTTTGGACAAGCCATCGGTTTCAGGAAGTTCACCGGCCCGCAGTATAGCGGCCAATCGGACATGTAAATCAGCATCTTCCAGTAGAGCAGAGTTTACCAACAGGGTACTTCCCGCTTCAGATTCCGGCAGGAGCGCCAGGGCCGTTCTTTTTACTGCCCTTGAATTACCGGAAAGCGAGTTTTCTACAATTCCTTTGTTTAATACATCTGTGGCGCCCAAACCCTTCAACGCCCACAGCGCATGGACCCTCGCACTATTCACACCATCTGTTGCCTGATCACTTTCAGCCAGTTCAGTTAATTTTGGGATCAACCCCTCTTTTTTACCTTCAACAATCAGGCGCTGAGCCGTCATGCGCCAAAACATGTTATCACTTTTTAATCCGGCCATCAGCGCTTCATTATCGTCCGGGTCGATTTCCGTGATATCCGATTTTTCACCATCTTCATGTCTGATAATATAGATCCGCCCATGGCCCTTGTCTCTGTGAGGGTTGATATGGGCGTTGCCTTCTCCTTTGTCATCATTCCATATTTGGTTTTCCATTCCTCTTTTATCCGGATTGTGCTGGATAACCGGATTATACCAATCTGCCACCCAAAGATTCCCGTCGGGACCTGTTTCTGAAAATACCGGTGATGTCCAGGCATCGGTACTGGCGAAAATATTTCCGCCATCTACCTCCTTATAACCTGCCCCATCCTCCACAATCCTGGCAATGTGAACAAGGTGGCCGGTAGGTTCATTTACATACATTTGGTTTCTGTATGCCTCCGGGTAGTTTTTTGCCGTATAAAAATTGGCGCCGGCTGCCGCGGTGTAGCCCCCACGAACATCTACCTGCTGCAATGGTATGGTGTCGACGGGAGAAATTTCGTAATGCCCTTGTATAAAATCAGCATTAATGGCCCAGGCAGGTAATTTATTCAGATAGTCATAATATCTTAAAGGAATACCTACATAGCAGCAATGGTTATTATTGGCGGTGGAACCAAACACCTCAAATTCTTCTGTTATTCCCAACCCCCAGGTATTGTTATTGAATTGCCCTACCGGTTCAAAATAGCTGCCATCTTTTGTGAAGCGATACACCCCCCTGGTAAAGTTGACGTCTTTCCCTTCGAATCGATTTTCGAAGCCGGAGTATCCGACTGCGCCCCAGATTAAATTATCCGGTCCATAGCGCAGGCTGGAGGGTCCAGCATGCGTATCCCAGGTACCGAAACCATCAAAAAGCACCTCGCGTTCATCCATTTTGTCATCGCCATCAGTGTCTTTCAGAAAAACCATTTCCGGCGCCTGGGCTACAATCACCCCGCCTTTTACAACCGCGATGCCAGTAGATAAACTTTGTTCGGTGGCATAGTCGGTAAACTTATCGGCCCTGCCATCTCCATTGGTATCCTCGCAGATAGTAATCCGGTCGCCCCCCACATCATTGTGTAATTCGTGCGGGTAATCCATGGACTGAACCACCCACAATCTTCCCCGCTCATCCCAGGTAAAAGCGATTGGATTAATGATCTCCGGTTCCGATGCATATAAAATGGTCTCAAAGCCTTCAGGTACCTGAATATGCTTTTGAGAAGCTTCGGGGCTCAGCGGGTTTTGAATTCTTGGTTCTTCACCTGTATAAGTCAGCGGTGGCAATGGCTCTTTTTTAGCAGAGCATGCCATGAAAAGTGTCAATATAAAGAGCAATGATGATAAGCTGCCAGTAGATTTATACATATGTCCAGGGTTTAAAATCACTAATTATTACCATGTTGCCGCTACAGACAATCGATCTGTTTAATTAGTGTCGGTGAAAATTCATCAATTGACCTATAGTTCAATATCTAATCTTATCGATATTGAGCATAGGGTAAGTTCTCATATTCGTCGATAGTTGCTACCTTGCCTCCGCCAGCGGGAGCCAGTATAGCCAAAAACTCTAATTCATCGCTCCCGGCGTTAAAAGTGGCATGCACCACATTTCGGTTGATATAAACCGAATCACCTGGTCCCAGGAGCTGCTTTTCATCCTCAACCCACTGCTCCGCTGTTCCTTTTAAAATATAAAGTATCTCATGCATCTCCGGGTGCCGGTGAAAATTGTGCATACCTCCCTTTGGAATGACCACTTTTACAAGATAAGTGTCGGCCTGCCTGCTTACCTCAGCGTTGTAATGCCAGTGATGATTTCTGCCCAATACCTGCTCTTTGACAGTATCTTCATTTTTGACGAATTTCCAGTATTTAGTCATTGGCTACTGCTAAGACAGGGTCAGTGATTTAAACTTTCTGGTTAAATCTGTCAGTGATTGCTCAACACCCATTCTTTCAAGCGAAGAGGCGCCGACAAATCCATGTGCATCAGTCTTATCCAAAATAATTCTTACATCTTCCGGTGTATTAACCGGGCCACCATGCGCCAGAAAAAACGTATCCGGGTTGGATTTTTTAACCGCATCGATGATGGCTTGGGTTCGTTCAATAGCATCATCCATGGAACAGGTAGCGCTCTGCACACCAATGGAACCGCCAACGGTTGTTCCGACATGCGCGATGATAGCATCTGCCCCAACATCTGCCATCTGAACGGCTTCTTCGGGCTTGGCTACATATACCACAGAAAACAGATCCATTTTTGTAGCCAGGCCTACCATATCAACCTCCTTTTGGAAACTCATACCGGTTTCCTCCAGGACATTTCTAAAATGCCCGTCGACAATGGCATGCGTTGGGAAATTGTTCACGCCGGAAAAGCCCATATCTTTTACCTGTCCCAGAAAGTGCCACATTCTTCTACGGGGATCAGTGCCGTGAACACCGCAGATTACCGGTACTTCCTCCACTACCGGCAACACCTCGAATTCACCTATCTCCATGGCGACGGCATTGGCATCTCCATAAGCCATCATACCTGCGGTGGAGCCGTGCCCACTCATTCTGAAACGGCCGGAATTATAAATAATAATGAGATCTGCTCCTCCTTTCTCAATAAATTTAGCGCTGATACCAGTGCCTGCACCTGCCGCTATGATCGCCTCATTTTTATCTAGTGTCGCCTTCAATCGGTCTCTGACTTCCTGTTTTGTATAAGGGTTTCCTTTCCCCGTCCATGGATTTGGCATTGTCGTATTAAGTTTAGATGGTTTTTATTTATCTAATAATTCTGTCCTAAAATCTTAGCTTCTGTGTATACCCGGTCTACTATGATCTGCGGCCTGTCAACCGGCTTTTCCCAAAGTATTTATACAAAATACCGAAAGAATTTTATTAATATCTTTCTGTTTTGTTGCTAATTCTGACTGTATTATACCATTTCAATGTCGTTTTTGATGAAAATAATATCATTTTAATCACAAAAACATGGCAATAAGAGAATTTTCCACCCATAGTATATTTGGAAAATGTAAACTTCGCTACCTATTTGCCCATTATTTCTAAAAGCTGATGAACCGCTTTCTCGGCAAACAGGGAATCATTGATATTGACGTCCACCTCTATGATCTTAATTGACTTTTCCGCATGTTTCTTTATGGATGTAAACAGGGCTTGATCCAAATCAGGGTTATGAAATACTTCCCCTTCACCGCTTATTTTTGATATCCCTCCAAGCGGCAGAAGCATGACTACTTTCCCTTTTGACTGGTTTAGTTTTTCTGCGAATCGCTGTCCTAAAATTCTGTTTTCATCCAGGTTGGTGCGCATCAGGGTCACGTCGGGTGCCCAGGAATACAGCTGCCTGGACCTGTATCGTTCCGGTACCGTGTCCATTGCACCAAAATTTACCATATCGAGGCAACCGGGCACCACTACCTGCGGGATACCCATTTGAGCGGCTGCCGTAAGGCGATCCGGCCCGGCGCTACATATGCCATCACATAAATCATCTGCCAACTCGGTGGTGGTAATGTCTAAAACAGCATCAAAGCAACCTTCCAGGATTAAGGACTCCATGGTTTTACCTCCAACTCCTACGGCATGAAAGGTAAGTACATCATAAGCCTTGCCCCTTAATATTTCGACACATTTGTCAACACAGGCAGTGGTATTACCAAATATACTGATGGCAATACTGCCCGATGTTTTGTGTCGATCTTTGATATCGGAATTGATCATACCGCAAATAGCTCCTGAGGCCTGGTTTATCAATGTTCTGCTAATACTATTGAGTCCTGCCACATCAACCACGGACGGCATCAAAGTAATATCTTTACTGCCAATATGGTGAGACAGGTCTTTGGTGGCCAGCGTACTCAAACAAAGCTTTGGTATGCCAAATGGAATTCCCTGCATCGCCGATAAAGCAATATAAGTACCTCCACCTCCGCCCATACTTATAGCGCCGTTTATCTTTCCCTGCGACAACAGTTTTTTAATGATGCGTGCCGCGCCTTCGCCCATTTTCTGAATAGCCTGTCCCCGGTCGCCTTTAGCGCGAAGTTCTGTTAACTCCGCTCCGGCAGCCCCGGCCACTTCTGCCGCTTCAAAATCTACCGGGAAATCGCTTGTGGTGCCCAGCACACCAGTGTTAATAGATATGACTTTCACGCCCCGGCGCAACAGGCATGTTCGAAGGTAGCCAAAGTCTTCACCCTTGGTATCAAAGCAACCAAGCATTACAACTATTTTATCATCGGCAGAAAAATCGTCTGGATTCAGCATGGCAGTATCGATGGCTTTTTCAGGTTATTCACTGTTCCTAAAAATGAAAAATTTTTGATTAAGTAACCATCTGTATTATAGCCAAAAAAGACTGTATTTTATCATTATTACTATAATGCAAGAACAAACCATAATAAAAAAAAGGATTATTACATTGTGCCACCGCTATAAACGACAACCATAGTATCAGGTGTTTTTCCGGGATCGATGAAAAATTTCAGAAATAAAAAATCTGCCTGGATTAATCTAAGGCAATAGAGGGAGCGTTCTCTTATGGTCATACTAATCGCCAAGAATTGCTTCGGACATTTTGGGTAGGTAGGAATGATCAAATTATTGGCGCCAGCCGTCAATTCATAGGTTAACTATATGTAGTAAGATTAATTGTAAGGGTAGTCTTTTAGATAGCCTCTCCAATATATCCAGCTATTTACCAGGCAGTGCTTTAGGAATCAACAAACAAAAAACTATACATATTCACTTAAATACATTAATTATGAAAGTACATTCAAAGTTTATTTTTTATTTTTTGGGATTCTATGATCCCCTTATTAAAGCGCACAATATTGAAGGTATGAATTCCAAAGAATGGGTGAAAAAGGCCTTAATATTTGTCGTCTATTTTTTACATATCACCTGCGTCTCTGCTGCAATTGATATAAATATAGAGACCAGTCAAACCAGCGGTGTTGCACCTTTGCATGTCACCTTTGATGCCACCGGTACTACGGGATTAGGTGACAATAACAATTATGTTCTGGCAAATTTTGCCTGGCATTTTGATATTACCGATACGGACCCAAACGGGAAATGGGAAAGCACAAAAGGGTTTTTCACCTCACATGTTTTCGAACGGCCGGGAGTTTATACAGTTAATGTGACCGTCAAAGACGCGAACGGCATCACGGCCTCAAAGAATATTACCATCACTGTTACCAGCTTTAACCAAACCACTTATTATGTAGCCGCTGACGGCAATGACACTAATACCGGTACAACAGAAGCATCACCACTCCTGACATTAAGCGAAGGTTTAAGACGGGCCTCATCAGGCGATCGTATCCTATTAAAAAATGGACATAGGATTGAGGAATCTTCTGCTATTAATTTTGACAAAAATGATATCGCCGTAGGCACCTATGGCACGGGAGAAAAAGCTATCCTTGAGATTACTGCTACATCCCGCGGAGGAATCATCATTGACAATGAGAGTAATATACGTTTGATGGGTTTTCACTTAAAAATGCCCAATCAAGCCAATACCGCTATAAGGTTTGGAGGATCAAATAACCTGGCATACGACCTGGAGATATCAGAAGCAAGGGGTGGTGCTGCTATTGAGCATAACAGAGGAACCAACAATGTTATATGGAATGGTTATTTTCATGACTTTGGACCTTATGGCATGTTTTGTCAACAGTTCGAAAAGGTCGCTATTATCGGGGTAAAAATAAGAAATCTTAATTTTCCTAAATCCGAGCATGGTATCAGAGCAGTAAGTGGCTCAAAACTGTACATTGCGAATTGCGACTTCGAAACAGAAATAGCCAAAACAGCATTCGCCATTCGCTATAATGGAAAAGACAACCATGTCCCCACCAATCATGTAGTAATGGTAAACAATAAAGTTGATAGACAGGTACAAGGTGGATGGGTCAATGATTTGCAGGGAGGTGACCCGATAAAATATGTTCTTTTCGAAGGTAATTACATTGCTCCCAGCCCCTTTCCCAATTCCGACTTTAGTCCTGATTTTAGTGGCTTAAAATTCCGATGGGCATCAGACGTGGCTGTCAGGAATAATGTCATCTCAAAGAAAGCCAGGGCAATTATAATTGAAGGTAATGATAATGCGATCCCAATTTCAAATATCTGGGTTTACAACAATACTATTATCAATTTGGATAATGGTGCAGCTGCCTCCGGCTTTTTTGCCATAAGTTTAGGGGTTAATAATTCAACCATTGAGTGCAAAAATAATATTTATTACGGCGATCAAAGCAATAGCAATATGTTCGGAGGCACCAGCTCCGGTTCAATAATATCCAATAATATTCATTATCGTACTATTGGTGGCAATTACAACGACCCTGCCGGGGTGACCCATAATAACCCTGATTTCGCTTCTTTGAACGATAACTCCCCCGATTTTGCACATCTTTCTGCCGGTAGCGCCGCCATCGATGCAGGGGCGGCAGTTCCCGTTTTTTATGACAAGGAGGGCAACGAACGTATCGGGCCAATTGATCTTGGCGCTCTTGAGTTTACTACAACCAGCGCCGATTACCTGAATATTTCTGCTACAGCCATCGATTTTGAACATCCTTCAGGAGATACAACGATCAATGTAGTGGCTAATGTGGACTGGTCCCTCTCCGACGATCAACCCTGGATAACAGTAAGTCCAGGCAGTGGTACCGGTGATGGTTTTGTTACTATTAGCATTTCAGAAAATACTTCTACAAGCAGTAGAACAGGAAGTGTTGTTTTCACAGGAACGGGTATTTCAAATAAAACACTTACTATAACGCAAGCAGCAGCTGCTTGCGGCATGTTCTTCACAGAAACATTTGATAATACTAATTTAAGTTCCCGGTACACTTATAATAGCTTTATTGGTGTAAACAATATTGAATGGACTTATTCAAAAGGCCTGACAGGGGATGAAATAACAGCCGGTGATCCAAATACCATCCGATTAGATAAAAACGGAACCGGCATCTTAAGCGCCACAATTCCCAATGGTATATCCTCCATCTCAGCCATTTGTAAGAAGGCTGGGACAAATGGTAATGGTGCACTTGATATAAAAGTAAACGGCCTGGTAGTTGCCTCATATTTCAGTGCCGTTAACCAGGCCATTACCATCGCCGCAACTGATCTCAACGCGGGAGTAGATGATGTTGTTGAGTTTGTAACTACTGCTGAAAAACCTATCATAATTGATGACATAAGGATTACAAGTTGCCCTGAGCCAGGGATACCCGCCGCCAGCACAGCATCATTTTCAGACAAAGCAGGTCATCAGCCAGGTGTTTTTTTTACTATTTCTCCTAATCCGGTTTCAAACGGCAACATCAGGATAGAAACCAGCGGATTTGAACAGCCGTTATTACAAATTTTTAAAACGTTGGGCGGAAAAGCTATCTACCATAAGGAGAAACTACCTGAATCATACACAATCAATAAAGATAATTTTCCGGAAAGTGGCTTATACATCATACGTGTCCGTGATGGAAAAAACATAAAGATGAAAAAATTGATCGTAAACTAATCGCAGATATCGCGATGTAAAAAGCGGTGGTTTATCAATCACCGCTTTATCTGTAAATCAAGCTCAACTAACTCTTTTGGATTTAAAAAAAAATTAAATTAAGATAGGACTTTTGGCTAAATCAATAGCAATCGTACGGCTCCGACCGGACTGATACTACATCAAAAATCGGTAGTACCAGCTTGTTAAAACATTACATTTATTTAACCGGCAATCCAATCTTGAACGGGGTTACAATAAATGAGTGGTAAGCATCAATAAGCATGCATGCAATACAGGAGAAAATGTTAAAGTGGTCATTGGTTCAGTTTTGTTGTATCACAGCGTTGACCATAGGAATTACAAACCCTTCCAGCGCACAGCTAAAGGCCAATGTACAGGACTCATTGTTATTGCTACAATTTCAGAAAGAGCTGATGCAGGAAGGCTGGCCACAGCTATGGGATACAGATCAGTGGGTAAGCGGATGGAGAGGTGTATCATTACACCCTGTTAATGGAAGAGTTGTCCGTATAAGTATTCGGGGAGATCAGCTTACAATCCCTTTCGAAACCGATAGTTTGCCTATAGCAATCAGTACACTGCAATCTCTGGACTCACTGAAGCATTTAGCATTTGCTTTATTAAGCCTTAAATATGTGCCAAAGGAAATTGGCGATTTTAAAAGTCTGGAGTCATTGGGGTTAGTACATAATAAATTAGAAGATATCCCTACCGAGCTGAATAACCTCACCGAACTTAAGGAATTGTTTCTCACCAATAATCGATTAACCGATTTGCCCGACCTAAGTGGTTTGAGCAATCTGGAGGTAATCAGTGTTTCCTCTAACAAAATGCTAAAGCAGGTGCCATCGACTATTTTTTCGCTGACAACTCTAACCAGGCTGGATATCGGTTACACCAGCATTACTACCATACCCTCACAAATCAGCCAACTTACCAACCTGGAAATCCTGAGTGCAGATGGTGCAGCCCTGACCAGTTTACCTGATGCTATTACCCAATTACTCAAGTTAGACGACCTGAAGCTGGCAAATAACAAGCTTAACCTATTGCCAGTGGCATTAGGCGATTTGCAAAATTTAACTAGCCTGGACCTGACCCGCAATCAGTTAACAAAGCTTCCGGCCAGTATGAACCAACTGGCCAAGCTAAGACAAATCCGGTTTTCAGACAATCAGTTAACGGAATTCCCGGTGAGTCTTGTAGGTCTGCCTGCGTTGCGATTTATATATGGCGAACGTAACCAAATGAAAGGGGAAATACCCGAAGCACTCTTCAATATCATCGGACTGAGGTTGTTCCTGGAAGAAAATGAGCTGTCAGGCAAATTGGCTATAAAGGCCGGAAAAATTCCCGAGCGGCTTTACATCAAAAACAACCGTTTCACTTTTAAAGACATTATAGAACGATATAAGGATTTTGATGGCAACAATAACACTTATATAGAATTTCAGCCTCAAAAAAAGATCGGAACCTATAGAACATTTTACCCGGCCGCCGGCATAGATTTCAATTTATCCATAGATAACTATGCACCAGTCACCGGCACTAAATTTGCATGGTACCGGCTGCCAGGACTGGCGGGCGGCGGATCGCCCGTTAAAGTTTCCGAACAGGAAAAGTTGATATTGCCGGCCTTTGACCCTGTCGGGGACGGAGGTATATACTATTGCATAGTAACACATCCCGACCTGCCCGATATCGGCTTGCAAAGCCACAAAGTGCGAGTAATTGGAAAGGATCTGCCACCTTTGATAACCATTAAAGATTTGGTTTTCAGACAGGGCAATATACCCGGTATAATAGCTGATGTTAAAGATGATTATACCCCTGTTGAAGCACTGAATTTCAGTTGGCCTGAAGAAACTGACCATTTCAAGCTGGAAAAAGACCTGATTTCACCACTAAAAAACAAACGGCTGATTCACCCAAAAGATCCGGTATGGACAGGTACCGATACCGTAACCGTAAGCGTGACCGATGAAAATGGAAACTTAACAACTACCAACGCTACAATTACCATATTACCGCCGGAAAACGAGATACCACAAATCAATGTCCCACCTATTTACATGAATGTCTATCAGGATATTGAGCTACCCTGTACACCTGGTACAAGCGGTTGTAACGCATTTTATCCATTTGTTTCCAAAACATATCTGAAGTATTTTGTTTCGGATGATTTAACGCCCACCAGGTATCTGGACTATCAAATTGCAGAGGCTGATCCTCTCACGGGGAAAGTGACAGATAAGGTAAATATGGTACTTACTCCGCAGCCTGACGGGATTACCCTGGATGCCACGGTGCTCGCCAATCAGGATACTATCGTTACCGTCACGCTGGAAGTAAAAGATGAAGAGGGCGGCCTGCACCAGCAGCAAATTCAATTCATCGCGAAGGCGATCATGCCAAATATGTCCCCCCATATCGGCACCATCCCCGAACAGGTAATATTAAAGGGCACACCTGGGTTTGCCACCTTGAACTTAAATCAATATGTCGACGAAGACTATGTGGCTCACAAAAATCTTGTTTGGACAGCGACTTCACTCCCAAAATTTTCAGTAGAAGTGCACGACAGCACCGCTTTTGTGCGACCGACTTATGCGGACAGCAGTTACTCCGGTAGCATTACCTATATTGTATCAGAGAAGACCAATTATTACAGAACCAGCCTTCAGGCGGTTAATTATAGCATTGTGAACGGCCTAACCATAAGTGGATCCGCAAAAGACGACAATGGAAAACCGGTGGCAGGGGTCGAGTTTAAGGGATTTCCAACTTCAGTCATAGCCGATACTTCAGGAAATTTTGAGGTAAGCGTACTACCGGAATGGGGTGGTACTGTTACGCCAGTATTGGCTAACTATATTTTTCAGCCATCCCAAATTATAATAAGCAATATAACAATCGACCTGTCTGATCAGGATTTTGTGGCTACTTATATTGGCAATTATATAATTTCAGGAACTGTCTTAAATACTTCAAATGAGCCTATAGAAGGAGTGGAATTATCAGGCTTTCCCGATAAAATCTTCACGGATCAAAAAGGCGTTTATCAGGCACAGGTCCCGGCGGGATGGTCCGGTACTGTTACCGCGATGAAAGACAACCTCCAATTTGACCCCGGGCAAATGGAATTTACAAATGTACGGAAAAACCTGGACCATCAGGACTTCCAAACTGTTCTGATAAGTGGTATAGCCTCTGATAAAGAAAATATGCTCAAGGTATTTCCCAACCCAAGCACAGAAGGGGTAGAAATTCTTCTAGCTCAACCGATCAACACACACGCGAGACTTGAAATTGTTACACCCCAGGGAAAACTGGTGAAACAATACCGCTTATATGAAAGATCAAAGTCCCTGTACTGGGAAGGAAAAGATCAAAATGGAAGGGTGGTCCCATCCGGAATATATATGTGCCGCATTATTGTAGATAACAGGCTCATCACAACCGCAAAAATTGTAAGAATAAAATAAATGCCACCTATGCTCATTGCCCGCACGTTTCCACAGAAAAGTGCCAGCCCATCCACTCGCCATAATTGTTAAGCCGGGAAATTTAATTTCATTTATGTGAAACCTTTTTAATTTTTAACTGTAATAATAATAAATACAGTTTAATTCGACGCAATTGATAAAAAGTAGATTTGCCATATCACTACACATTATGACGTTGTTGGCTCTTGACAAAGATGATTGGCACACCTCAACACACATTGCGGGTAGTTTAAATATTAATCCCGCTTTGGTCAGAAAAGAAATTGCCAATCTTAAGTCAGGTGGATTGATTGAAAGTAAAGAGGGTAAGAACGGTGGTGTAAGACTACGAAAGAAAGCCAGTGAGATTTACCTTGCAGACATTTTTAAATTGGCGAAAGGCGAAGGTAACGTGCTGTCATTTTCCAAGAACACGCCCAATCCGGCGTGCAGGGTAGGACGACAGATCAATGAAAAATTGGGAGACATTTTAGAAACCATCGACAAGGCGGTTATTGTGGCATTGCAAAAACAGACGTTAGAAACATTCAAAAATCAGTTTTGATTTTTTTTGCACTAAACTGTAATAAAAATAATAACAGTATAAAGGTTATTCAAATGACATCACTCTAAGGACAAAAAGAATATACAAACCATTAAAAATAAATAATTATGAAAATCACAATTTTAGGTGCCGGTGGAAGTATCGGCAAAAGAATCTTAAATGAGGCTGCGCGAAGAAATCATGAAATATCGCTCATCACATCAAAGCCGGTGTCATACTTTGAGCTGGCTGGTGCTGAAAAGGTAACCATACATTCAGCAGACATCTTTGACACGGAGACTTTATCCAATCTCTTTAAAGGAAATGACGTGGTGATAAGCGCCTATGCGCCACCGGCCGATAACCATGATATACTTTTGGAAGCTAGCAGGTCATTGGTCAACGCCTGCAAAAACGCAGATGTCAGATTGATTGCCGTAGGTGGGGCGGGAAGTTTAAGGGTGAATGAAAATACACAATTAATCGATACGCCGGATTTTCCGGAAGCATACAGGAGCATTGCGGCAGCCCACCGTAAAACCCTGGAAAGTGTCTATTACCATGAAACGGCACTTAATTGGACCAATGTATCCCCGTCAGCTTATATTTTTGAAGGGGAAAGGACCGATCAATTCAGAATTGGTGAAGACAACCTATTGCTAAATGAAAATGGAGAAAGTGCTATCTCCATGGAAGATTTTGCCATCGGCATACTCAATGAAGCAGAGGAGGCCAGATTTATTAAAAAGCGATTCACGATTGGTTATTGAAAAACTTTGAGAAGGTCACCAACCACAATCGGGAAGTAATAGCGGTTTAATGTATAGCTTAAACCGCTATTCATTTATTTTCACTAGATTGTTGTGTGAAAACTGTATCAAATGAAGGATCATGTCAATGATAAGAGCCGTTTGAGGAGAAGTCTACCATCGTTCCTGCTGGCAGGGGTTGCTTTTGTAATGATATGCCTATATTATAGGAAATGGTCTTTAATCGGATTCCCCGACGGACATCGTACTGAGTTGGACAGTGTCTATGAAAAGGTTTATCCCGTATACATGGTCATTAGTTTATTGTTCATGTTATTGTCATTATATGTTGGAGGGAACATCCTGGGGAAACCACATCCCAAAAAACTGAAATGGGTGTTTGTTTTTTTAATCATCTTTCTACTATCGACCTTTGTGATAGCTCATTATTTATATAAAAATCTTGAACACGGACAAGGTGGCTAAACGGTCAATTTTACAACTTATCAATACTGCCAATACATCAATCACGATAAAAAATAGGTACAAAATGCCTTGGACCGTCAAAACAGGCTGTCGACAATTAACGAAGGATAAAGACCCCTTACAACCCGCTTGCGTAAATAAAGTCCATTGGCCAACTTCTTTTCTTCATTCTGAAAATATGTATATTGTAGAGATATAGCTTAAGACAACATGTATATTTATAAAAACTTTAATCTAAAGGGCGTCCTACGGTTCTCGGGCGGTCATATCATATGGCTGACTGTGTGGGCGACTTTTGCCACCACTATTTTAGAGCTAACACCGCTTGGCTGGATCAACATTCCATGGCTTCCTTTATCGGTAATAGGTATAGCCGTTGCATTCTATGTGGGTTTTAAAAACAATAGCTCCTATGACAGGCTGTGGGAAGCCAGGAAAATATGGGGAGCTATTGTGAATAGCAGCAGAATGTGGGGTGCCAATACCAGGGCCTACGTCAGCAATCAGTTCACTATGGAAGATAAAAGTGAAGCCGAACTTGGGCACTGGCACCAAAAATTGATTTACCGGCACATCGGTTGGTTATACACGCTAAGAAGCCAGTTACTGATCCCCACGCCATGGGAACACATAAATCAGGGAAAACATGTCAAAAGAGTCACTGAGAAAAGGATGAAGCGATTTGGAATTGGGCTGACCAATGATGAAATCACCGAAAAGGAATTAAGGGAGTTTTTACCCCAGGATGAATATGAAAGGCTAATTGATTATCAAAATACGGCCACCCAGATCATTGACCAGCAATCACAAGATTTGAAGGAGCTCAGAAGGCTGGATCTTATTGATGATTTCAGACATATGGAGCTGCAAAAGGTCCTCAACGATTTCTATACTTTTCAGGGCCAATGTGAACGTATCAAGAAATTCCCATTTCCCAGGCAGTATGGTAGCATGAGCCTTATTTTCGTCGGTATTTTCATTTTTCTACTGCCTCTGGGCATGGTTTCCGAGTTTGCTAAACTCGGGGATTTTGGCGCCTGGCTCTCCATCCCCTTTACGATCCTTATCGGTTGGGTTTTTGTAATGATGGAGCTGGTTGGAGACTACTCGGAAAATCCTTTCGAAGGATTGGGCAACGATGTTCCCATGTTATCGCTGTGCCGGACCATTGAGATTGATCTAAAGCAAATGCTGGGAGAAACAGATCTGCCGGCACCAATTGAAGCTAAAAATGGGGTATTAATGTAGATAGTATCGTTTTCATCTTCAGTTTGGCCTATTGAAAGTTTAAGGGTCCCCTCTTACGTCACCGCCATATTCTTTCCTATCCTGGTTATAGCGCTGTTTGCCATAGACACTAGTGTTTTGCAAAGCCGGTTCCTGAGATATTTGTTTTTGTCAATTTTTAATGTATTAAAGGCAAAATAAATGAAATAACCCTCGTTTCGATGGCATAATTTTGATACGCTTGCGCTTTCATCTACGTGGAAGTGTAGTAATACACTATGCAATGTCGACTAAAAATTTTAGCCGTTTTGCTATTGCCGAATCGGCTACTTAAAATGGCTTTTAAAACCTTCAGGTCAATAAGCCGGGAAACAAGCCGCCATCGGATACATGTAAGAGGGTTGGTTATTATAAAGGGACACGCTTAACAAACGGGAAACACTGATTCACTGCCATTACAGGAGTTTTGATCAATTTACGCTGGAAAAAAATGACTCATACAAGTTTTAAACGACGCCTTTGGATGGCGTTGTTAATGATATTTATCTATTGCCTACGTGTTCCGGCACAAGAAATCAATCTTGCCCGGGCAAACATCCTCATTTCACAGGATATCCCTGCCCCGGTAAGTGGAACCTGTATCAAAGTGTTGCAGGAAGAAATTGAAAAAAGGACATCTACCAGGATTAAGCAAAAAAGCCAATGGGATTTGAGCAAAACCACCATTGCATTATGCCTGGAAAGTTCAAAGCAATTATTGGGCAGGGACATTCCGCAAATAAAGAATAATGCTACTACCGGATTGGATCCTGAAGGATTCCACCTCTTGTACCAAAAGATTGGGAATGAGCATATTTGCTGGGTCATCGGCGCCGATAAAAGAGGGGTACTATTTGGCATCGGCGCACTACTGCGAAATGCTGATATGGGTAAAAACAGGATTTCCATCACTGCGCCTTTTGATGTATCCTCAGCACCTGCCTATCCTATTCGTGGCCATCAGATCGGTTACAGAAACACGGCTAATTCTTATGACGCCTGGAGTGTGGCACAATATGAACAATACATCAGGGAATTGATGATCTTCGGCACCAATTCCATAGAGAATATTCCTCTTGGCGGTAAAGGTGACGAAAGTGTACATATGGGTGTATCCCGTCAACAAATGAATATTGAAATAAGCAAAATATGCGAAGCCTACGACCTGAATTATTGGGTCTGGACTCCTGCAACCATTGATCTTTCAGACAAGGTGCTTAGGGAAAAAGAAATTCAAAAACACAACAACTTCTACAGAGACACCCCCAGGTTAAATGATGTCTTTTTCCCAGGTGGCGATCCCGGGCACAACCACCCCAGAGAAGTAATGCCTTTCCTTAAAGAATTATACGCAAACCTAACAAAGTATCATCCCGATGCAGGTATATGGATCTCCCTGCAGGGTTTTAGTGAAGAACAGATCGATTACTTTTACAAATACCTCAATGATGAAAAACCCACCTGGCTGCGGGGCGTTGTTTCCGGCCCAAGTAGTCCGCCCATAGCCGAGACCCGTTTTCGTTTGCCAAAACAGTATAAGCACCGGCACTATCCGGATATTACCCATAATGTAAGATGCGATTATCCCGCTCTTAATTTCGATCAGGCGTTCGCCCTGACGATCGGACGGGAAGGCATTAATCCGCAGCCGGAATATTATGCAAAGATACACAAGGATTATGCCCGGTTCACCGATGGATTTGTCAGCTATTCCGACGGCTGCCACGACGATGTCAACAAGATCATATGGAGCCAACGTGGCTGGGATCCTGAAAAGCAGGTGCGCGATATCCTGGCCGAGTATTGCCATTTCTTTTTCGGCTCCAGGGATGACCAGGCGATGGCCGACGGCATCTTGGCTTTGGAAAAGAACTGGCTCGGACCGTTGAAAGCCAATGGAAGTGTCGAGACCACCTTCGCTTATTGGAATGACCTGGAAAAAAAATACGCCGGGCTCGCCAAAAACTGGAGATGGCTTCTCCTCGTGATGAGAGCAAATTATGACACCTACATCCGTCGAAGATTGCTGCATGAAAAAGACCTTGAAAGAAAGGCCAACAAAATTCTGGAAAGGGTCGATGAATTGGGTATAGAAACAGCTATGAAAGCATCGCTTGAAAAAATCAGCGAGGGCGTTTCAAAACCCATCAGTCAGCATGTTCATAAACGCATAAAAAAATACGCCGATGACCTGTTCAAAATAATCGGCCTGCAAACAAGTGTTGAATTATACCAGGCAAGCAACGCACAAAGGGGATGTATACTGGATTTTGTCAACCATCCGCTAAACAACCGCTGGTGGTATGAAGATGAGTTTAAAAAGATTAGCGCCATGGGCACCGACAAGGAGAAAAAAGAGCGATTGGAATTAATCCGAACCTGGGAAAACCCAGGCAAGGATAGTTATTATGATGACATTTCCAACATTGCCAACAGTCCTCATGTGACAACAACAGTGTACGATGCTGTAGATTTCGGCTGGTGGGATTCAGGGTATAGCCGGTGGCGTCTTTCCTCCTTGGTATATCAAAATGACCCGGTTTTGGAATATGAAAACCTCGACCCAAATGGTCGCTACCTCATTCGTATTACAGGTTCGGGAGAAGCATTATTAAGGGTTGACGGGCAACGATTAGAGCCAATAAAATATGATAAAGCGCTGGAAACATTTAAAGAATTTATTGTTCCAAGAAGCCTTGTGGGAGACGGTAAAATTACCGTCTCCTTTGACCGGCCCGAGGAGTCACATATGAGATGGAGAAATTATTCGAGAATATCCGATGTCTGGCTTATTAAAAAATGAGTATGAAATATATCAAATGGATCTGCATAATCGTCGGTATAACTACTGTGGCAGGTTGCACAAAACAACAGGAGGCTACAAAAAATGGGCAGCCTGTATACCTGGATGTTCCCTATCTACAGGATTATGCTATTAAGTATAAATTTGCAGACTCCACCTTTCAGCCTCAGAAAGTAGCGGCGGACCGAAATGGTATCATTCAGGTTTTAGCTTCCAGTCAATTGTTCCAGGCGCACAATGGACATTTCCAACACCCTGGTAGCCTGACACCCGACAACAACTATGTGGCTATGGCCGACCTAAAAATAGCAGACCTGATCACCTTTCGGGATCAGTTTGTATACCTGGATAATAAAGCGGTTTTGAGCAATGCCTGGGCCGGAAAATTGTTGTCAAAACACAAGTTGCCGCCAGCGAAAATTTTTTGTGCCGGAAAGCATTTTGATTTCATGATCACCGACGGCACAACGCTTGTTTACCAAAAGGATTCCCGACAATTGTGGACAGAACAGGTAGACGATGACAACATCCTGTCAATAAAATATGACAAAACCCGAAACCTGTTTTTTATTCTTGGCGAAAAGTCCGTTTTCTCATTTTCAGTTGAGGAAAAAAAGCTGACACCGATCCTTACAGGAAATAAATTTACTTGTTTTGAAATTTCCAAAACTAATCAACACCTGGCCATTGGCACCAATGAAGGGTATTTCACGCTGGATTTCAAGGGCAATCGGAAAACACCGCTTTATCGTCAGTTACCATGGACAGAACTAACCACATTAAAAGAAATTAACGGAAAACTATGGTTTGGATCCACTAAAGGAGCTTTTATGCTTCGGGAGGATGGTAAATTTAACTATTATCACGGGGCGCGTTGGTTGCCTGGTAATCATGTCGAAGACATCAACGAGGGCCCCGACAATTCAGTGCTTATACTGACCGATCGCGGACTTGGACAAATATGTTTTAAGAAAATGACACTGGAAGACAAAGCCATGGTTTTTGAGGATCAGGTCAGGAAAAGACATGTTCGATATGGAATCAACGCCAATGTGACCCAGTTAACCAATCACGATCTGTCCACCAACCACCTGAGAAAAGCCGATAGTGACAATTTATGGACCGCCATGTACCTGGGCAGCCAGCTTTTCAGGTACCTGGCTACAGGTTCTGCGGAGGCAAAACAAAATTGTTATGAGTCATTTGAGGCATTGGAAAGGTTTCATACCATAAACGATGTAAAGGGGCTTTTTGGGCGAACTTTTGAAAGGCGAGGCTACCAGGAATTTCGCAAAGAATACAGAACCTATGTGGAAAATTATTGGTATCCGGGTTACAATAATGTGACAAGCTGGTATCACGCTAACGAAGATTGGGACTGGCGAGCCTCAGCAAGCAGTGACCAAACCGTAGGGCAGGTATTTGCCATGACCTTAATCGCCGCGTACATCGATGACCCGGCATGGAAACAAAGAGCGGTGAAAATATTGGATGACCTCATGACCTATATCGTCGAAAACGACTTTAACCTGGTGGATAAAAACGGTAAACCTTCCCTTTGGGGACGGTGGGGGCCGGAGTACGTAAATCGTTTTGACAAAATGATCGGTGATCGCAAGGTCTATTCGTCCAACATGATCGCTTTTTTACAAAGTGCCTATAAACACACCGGGAAGGAAATATTCAAAGAGAAAGCTTTTGAATTAATAGATAAACACGGCTACCTGGAAAACCTTATGCGGCCGTTCAGTGAAATCGGACCGGCGCCGGCGGATGCTGATAGATGGAGTAAAATGCTTTCGGAAGAATGGAATCACTCCGATGACGAAATGTACTTCCTCGCCTATTGGTCGCTGTTCCCGGATGCGTTTAACGACGACCTGAAAGAACAGTATAAAAGCGCTATTAAAGATCATTGGAAATGGGAGCGCCCCGAGAAAAATCCCCTTTGGAACTTTTGTTATGCCATGACCGGCGCCAGGGAATTTGACCTGGAGGGATCCGTATGGACCTTGAAGGAATGGCCGCTGGACATGATACAATTCGCCGTAGAAAACAGCCATCGAAAAGACATTGAATTGATGAAAAAAAACTTTTGGGGGCAGATTACCAAAGAAATTTTACCCCCCGATGAACGGCCGGAATTAAAACATAACCGAAATTTATTCAAACTCGATGCCGGCGACAGGAATAGTGAGCTCAGTGCAGGGGATACTTTTTTGCTTCCCTATTGGATGGGGAGATATTTGGGGGTGATTAGTGCTCCGGTAAAATCCGAATAAAAATATACCTTATAAAGTTCAATGGTATAAAATAGCCGGAGAGCAATCAGCGGCTATTTCTTTACCTGGTTGCCAAAAGCATCAATATTTTCAAAAGGATAAAAAATCCGTTAGATTCATAAAAATATAACTGAAATGCATGCCCTGTTGCGCATTTCAAAAAGTTGTGCCCAACCTAACTGACAAACTGAATCGATATGAATCATCAAAAAATATTTATGCGAATAGCAAGCGGAAGAACTGATGCAGTACTTGACTTGCTTTCCCTTCCGAATTGGCAGGAACTGATAACATCAGATGAACCAAGCCTGTTTCAATGGCTCATTTTTTACGATGATGTAACCGCTTTAAAATTAGTGGAAAAAGAAGGGTTGGATATAAAGTCGCTAAATCTGAATAACGACCTGTGTGATGCCGCTTTTTTCGGACACTGGCGTACTTGTGATTTTCTTATTAATAGAGGAGCGGATGTCAATTATCAGCATCCAAGCAATAGCGAATCCCCATTGCATTGTGCTCTTTGTAAAGCTGGTCGTCCATATTATCAACATGTCGTCCGCCTTCTACTCGAATGTGGAGCTGATGTTAACCTGGCAACTACTGCCCATTTGGAAACAGGTTCATTTATGAGAGATGTCAAAACGTGCGGAGAAACACCACTGCACCGGGCGGCAGCTTATGCAGACTACAAGACCATTGAACTGTTGTTAAAACACGGAGCAGATAAGGAGAAGCGGGATGCGAATGGAGATACCCCATTGACCTGGGCAAGCAAACATTTAAGGCCGGCCACTGTTCTTTCATTGCTGTGTTATGGTGATCACAAGATCGGAGGAAACGCCTTGTCTTCTATGACAAGTGATCATGGCTCGGGATGGGGTAACGGTATGGAAAACAAATTTGTGGGCCAATACTTACCGGAAAGACCGAATGACAGCACAAAAAGCTAAAATTGCATGGCTTTTAAAAAAGGTTCAGGCGCCTGAAAATCAATAAGCATCCAGCTGTAAAAACCAGCATTAGCTGCCAACCGATGATGGCAACAGTTTGAGTGACAGCAACTTTTCCATTTGCATCCCTCTTTTTACGATATGTGGGTATAGCGAATTCACATACCCATTTTCAACCTCCCGGATTGCATTTAATTTAACAATGTAAAATCAGGTTTACCTTTTAACAATTCAGGTTACTAATGCATTAGTTACGATTATAAAAAAAAATAGCGCTTTAAAAATGCTTTGCCAGATGTGGAGTTGTGAAGCACCTTCCCTGAAATCATTGGAAAAGGTTGAGTTAAAAGCACTAATTAGAAAATTCACAAGGCAAACCTATGAAATGGTCATCAAACATTGATATAGCCCGGGTAACATCTATAGTTCTCCTGCCGGGAATTAAGAAATCTCTTGCCTGGAAGCTGCTTGTTATTGCCGCTGTAATAGCTGCATGCCAAAAAGAGGGCGATAAAGATATACCAGCAGGTATCGATACCGGGACAAAACTTTTGATAGAGGAATATATTTTGCCCGAAAGCGAAACAAAAACCTATCCCCCCGGCTACGAGATCGTTGCTGATAATGGTATGAGGATCGATGGTGACATCGTATGTGACGGCGATTTCACCCTCACCTCATCCAATGGTGATATTGTTATTGGTGGCAAAATTACCCATTTAGACCAGCCCAAGGTCAACGGCGATAAATCGGGAAGAATAAGTCTCCGAACCGCCGCTGAAAAAGCTGACGACGGTTTCTCACGGACTGTCACCGCTCAAAATGGTAACATTATTCTAAGAAAAGGTGCCACTATATTTTCAGGTAGGGGACAACATGCCGCCGCTGAAAGTTTGTCAAACTACTCAGGACCATATGAAGGCAAAGGGGGTGGCAATGGCGGGCTGATTATTCTTAATGCTCCCCAGGGTAAAATATTACTGCCCGACCTGGGTGACACGGTGGTCAGGTTTAGAGACGAGGTTTTTGTGTTGGGTAACGGCGGAAATGGCGCCGGCGTTGAAATAATCCCAAACCTGATCAATGGCGAGGCAGGTATTGTGGAAGTCAGGGGCGGTTTGGGCGGAAATTCCGGTAAATTAATCATTGACGCACAGGAAATTGTTGGCCTTCCTTCCCCTCAGGATATGGAAAACCAACCCGATTATATTTATGGAGGCGAAGGGGGGCATGGAGGGCACGTAAGCTGGAAGAACGCTGGAGTAGACATAGAATACAGTAATTTGGTGAAGATATTATTTCACGGTGGTGACGGCGGTGAAGGAGCCGTGCTGGGAGGATATGGAGGATTCGTTGAATTCAGCTCAGCCTTTGGAAATAGCATTGAGATAGGTAAACCAATGCCACTGGTAAATGGCTACGGTGGACATGGAGGTGATGTGTTTGGCTCACCAATACCTTTAACCGAAGTCCAGGCAGGAAATGGCGGTGAATACTCGGTGTGGGGCTTTTCAGGCTGGGATGGGGGTTTGGACGAAAACGGAGACATTTACCTGGATGGCAGTATTGGAGGTAGCGTTGTTGGACAAGGCGGAAATGGCGGTGATATTCAGCAAGATGTGATGGCATACCTTGGTTTTGCAGGTGAAGGAGGTAACAGTGATCAATCGAGGGAAACTTTGCCCGAATTACAGGGCAGTGATCTAATCTTCCTATCCAGCGCTTTTGGCGTGGTTAGTGGTGATGGTGGTAAAGGATATTCCGATTGTGAAGGCTGCCCCGGAGGAGATGGCGGAGGCAATGGCTCAGCCACCGCTATTGGTGGTGATGGCGGAAGCGTCCTGGGAAATGTTATCATGGGATACGGTGGTAATGGAGGGGATACTTGGGCTGTCCTCTACGGTAAACCTGGTAACGGAGGGGATGGAAATCCGGCCGGATTAGGTGGTAATTGTGTGCTGCCTGTGGAACCTTCACCGGGAAAAGGAGGTTCCGGTAATTCCTCTAATGGTGAAGATGGCGAACATTTGGGAGCAGCACTTGGGAACAATTATACAGTATTTGATGGGGCATTATGTGGTGAAGACCTGGAATGCGAAGATCCTGGTGAAGAGCCCACGACCGATTGTCTTGCGGTAGGCGCAAATGCCACGTATTACCATAAACAGTTATACGCTATTTCCGAAGATCGAGCGCTATACAGTGAATTAACCGTGTATCAAACGGTCCTGGAAAGAAACCAGATCAATACTTCACCATCTAAATTCCATTATACCATCAGTGGCGTTTTGTACGGACGTGAACGTGATGAAGAAGGCAGGCCGATAGCAACGTCCGTGAATTTCTCAGGACCTGACGACAGTCCTGATTTTAAAGAATACAATAGCATTATCCTGGGGGTTATGAGGCAAGCATCCAGAATGGATTGTTCCGGAGAAGGCACTTTACTCTTGCCGGGTGATTATAACGTTATAAATTGCCCCCACATAGAAGGGACCGTCTGTGAAGAATTCCAGGTTACGGGATGCCTGTCTTTCCTGACCGAAGATGTCACCGTCCAGCCGGGAACCCATTGTTGCATCCCTCCGGGACATTCCGATTACACGGTATGTAGCGGAGGATAAGTAAAGTACTAATAAAATTGATCCTGTATTTTAAAACACGAACATGAAAGCTACCATATTTTTAACATTTTTTATACTCCTTACTACGATGCCATGGAATTGGAACAGTGCATCATTTCAAGCGAAAGCGCAACATGCAAATGGGTGGAATATATCATATACCGTGCCTGAAGACTGGACGCTCTACCGTACAGAGGGCCGGTTGAAAATGTACATGCACCAGGGAATGGGTTCGGCCCTATTTATCGCACCGGCCTTAAACCAAACACTTCAGGGCATTACCAATGATATTGTCAACCTGGCTGGCGCACTCAACCTGCAAGTCCAACCTACGGAGCATTTGAATGAGCAGACAATGGCCGGGAAAAGGGTAATTGTAGGCGCCGCCGATTTTATCAACAAAGCTACCCACGAAAGACAGAAATCGTACGGCATAACCGTGTTTGGCGAAAATACAACCAGCCTGGGAATGCTTGTGCTCTCCAGACCCGAAAACATTGACATATCCCGCAAAATGCTGGAGGACATGGTACCTACCGTCAGATTGGGAGAACCGGTTGAAAATCAACAGGCCGTCGCCGCATTGGCGGGAACCTGGACCTATTACAGTGGTGCCAATTCACCCAGCATTGCCAGAAGCGGCTCCTGGTCGCATTCCTACGAGGAAACTGTTTATTTTGATGGTACCGGCCATTATAACTGGCGTAGTTCGTCGCATGTATCGGCCACCAGCGATCAGCGTGGAAATTATCAAAGCAGCGCATCAAATATTGGCGGCAACAACAGTGAAGGTACCTATACAGTAATCGAAAACACATTGATAGTAAACAATGAACAGGGTTCCTTCGCCTACGATTTCCAACTCTTTGGTGGAAAACTAATTTCCGGTGGACGTACATTTTTGAGAGAATAACAACCTCTTCTATTTTAAGCAAATAATACCGGCTCGTGAAAGGCAAAAGGTCACGACTCACCTACATATCGTGATTTATGAGCTTCCAATTGGAATTTTTTATCATTGCAGCTACTTTTATTGGAAATATTTAAACTCTTTATCCCCAAAAATGTAATGCAAATTACAAACAAGGGGATTGAAAGCCATACATATATGGGAAATTAAACGTTAACAACCATCTATTAATCACTGGAAAACTGTGGATGAAGTATCATTGTTTAAATAAATTTGTTTCAGGATCAGGCATAACCCTAAACGCATATAAGGCCAGATCATGAGTACCCCGTTTTTTTATTCCGGGGCTTGTTTAGTTTGATTTAATCAAACTAAAAATCGCGACTTTTTGTTTTACATAACAGCAGATGTCCTGTTTATTTCATGAAAGCGTCACCAACAAAAATTCTTATCATCGAAGATGAAATGATCATTGGGCAAATATCTCTTTACAACTAACAAAACTGGGTTATGAAGTGATTGGGATCATTCCCCGGGGCGAGGAAGCATTGCTATTTGTAAGGGAAAATAGGCCGGATGTAATTCTGATGGACATCCGCCTTAAAGGGAAACTCGATGGAATCGAAACCGCACGTCAGATACAACAGGAGTACGATACCCCTGTCATTTATATCACCGCCAATGCAGACGAAGCACATTTTAACCGCGCCAAATCTACGAGGCCATACGCGTTCATTTCCAAACCATTTAAAAAACTTGACTTACAACGTGCGATAGAGCTTACATTAAGTCGAATTGCCGAAAGTGATGACACAAAGAGTAGTGCGAAAAACATAGGAAGCTCCCCTTATAAGTTAAGTGACTCTATTTTCGTGAGGCATCACGAAAAAATGGTAAAAATTATAATCAGCAATATTCATTATGTTGAGGCAGAGCGTAACTATTGCCGTATCTATTCCAAGGACAAAAACTATTTATTGGTATTAACCCTAAAAGACCTCGATGAAAAGCTGCCGGAGAAGCATTTCATACGGATACACCGCTCATTCATAGTAAATGTTTCCCAAATTGATGAAGTAGGGAACACCCACGTAATTGTGGCAAAAAAGACAATCCCCATAAGTAAAACATACAAAGAAGAATTACTTAAACGTTTGCATACAATTTAATGGCTATGAGGTTCTATTCTAAACTCAAAGGATATTGAGGTACCCTTTTGCCGGAGACGGCTCATTTTTCCTTGTAGTTGTTGACATAATAAATTGACCAACTGCATACCAAAGCCAGTCCCTGCTGCCGCTTTATTTATGTTTTGCCCAATGCCATTATCCGAGATTTCGAGATACAGTAGTTCATCGGTTTTTTGTTCGAGGGCTAGCTTTACCTCCCCCTTCCTGTTATCGGGAAAAGCATATTTCAGCGCATTTGTCAGGAGCTCATTAACAATCAGTCCCAGGGGAATAGCTGTATCTACATCCAACTCCAGGGCCGCCATTTCGTAAACAATGTCGACCTGTTGCACCATACCAAACGAATCCAGCACATGTGTTCCAAGGTTGTTAAAGTAATCCTTCATTTCAATGGTTGAAAGATTAGTTCCCTGATACAACTTCTGATGAATCATACTCATAGATTGCACTCTGTTTTGACTCTCCTGCATCACATTTATGGCGTTGTCATCTTTCAATTGGGCTGATTGCAGGGCCAATAAACCGGAAACAATTTCCAGGTTGTTTTTTACCCGGTGATGGATCTCTTTCAATAAAAACTCCTTCTCCTGGTTTTGCTTTTCCAACAGTGCATTTTTTTCCTTATTGTTTTTATAATTTCTGTATAGTACCAATATAAATAACAATAAAAAGCCGGCAATGATAAGGATAATTGTCTGCCTGGTGCTTTGTTGTGCCAATTCCGTTTCCTGCAATTTGATGGTACTTTCTTTGAGTGCGACATCAAACTCGGTTTGAAGCAGAGAGATCCGCTGGTCCGCTTCAGCGGTAAAAATGCTATTTTTCAGTTTGTCATATTCAATAAATGCCTGATAAGCTTCTTCATATGCCTGGGTTGCCGCAAAGGCAAATCCCAAAGCTTCATAAGCCTGGCTTAGATAATACTCATCTCCAAAATCCTTGGTCGCAACTTCAATGCATTTTTGCAGACTTTTTATGGCCTCCTCGCTTTTTCCTTCCAGGTTTTGAAGTTTCCCTATGGATAACCACGAACGCATGATCATAAAGTCGTTTTCTAAAAGTTCGGCATATTTAACAGCGCGAATGCCATCGGCCGCTGCCTCATCAAATTGTTTTAAATGCGCATTTAGATCAACCAAAGCAATATATACATCGCTCAAATTATTATAGAAACCATATTGCTCTCCTATTGCAATGGCGCGATTGTAATAATCCAGGGCCGCTTTGTGCTTTTGAAGATTCTGGTAATTATTACCCACCACATAAAGCGTAAAGTCGTAATCCAGGTCTTTGATGCCACGCTCCTCAAAAATGTCGATTGACTTCAATCCGTATTCCAACCCTTTTTCAAACTTCGATTGCTTCCAAAAAATATTACTAAGGTCGCTGTAGGCCAGAGCAATGGCCTTTTTATCGCTAAATTTTTCTCCCAATCGCAATGATTCCAAGGCATAATCGGCTGCTCTGTCCAATTCGCCCCTACGTTCGAAAATATATCCCAGCTGCGTATTTAAAAAGGCGAGATCTTCCTCCCTCACTTTGCTTTCCGCATCTTTAAGCACCATAAAAGCACTATCTAATTTTTCCATTCGCAGCAAAGTAGCCCCCTGGGTAATCTGAAACCTGCCTTCCCATAGTAAATTATTTTTAGAAGCTGATAATGCCAGCCCTTTTTTAGTAAAGGCAAGCGAAGTGTTTAAATTACGCGTATGCCAGTAATAGGCCAGGTCATTGAGCATGGATAGCCTGATTGTGTCATTGTTCACCTTATGCCACGACGCCTCAAGGACGCTTAAATACGAGGCATCAAAATCATCCGTTTCCACAAATACTTTTTTGTAGGGATTCTCTCTTTCCAGATCAACAATCTGCCCCCGGCACATAAGAGTACCTACCAATGAAAATATACCTATAAAAACAATCTTCTGAACAGATCCTTTCATCAAAATTGTTCATTCGTGGTTGTTATCAAATATGAAATTACAAATTTTGAGTGGAGATTTTAATCTTACAATCCATAATAACTCATGCTATAAGGTTGTACCAATTAGCCAACTGGTAAAACTTTACACCTTTGATTAACAGATTAAGGTTTTGCCAGATATCGCCGGTAAATAAAACAGCGCATTCGGACAAAAAATGCAGGCCTTCATCCCAAGCCCTTTTACAATCCGGAGATTGACCTGTATTTTAGAATAAAACCAACTAATTACTACATGAAACGGGGGTTTTCGTTCTTTTTTATGGCGCAATTTCTTCCTCCGGAAAGGATTGTCTACAGGCAAGAATACAATGATGCCGGGAGCTCGGGGGGGTTGGCTTCTTGTATATGGAAAATCAATCACAGGTCACGCCAAAAACACTATTTCCAATAGCCTTTAATACAAGGTTTCTTGAAAATTGACCTTATTATGATCTGCTCAAACTGTCATTTTGAGAATCCCGACGGGATAAAGTTTTGCGGTAACTGCGGTACCTCACAACAACTGTCATGTTCGTCCTGCGGGTTTGAGAACCCGCCGGGATTTAAGTATTGTGGCAATTGCGGATTACCGCTGGGGAAACAGGCTGCCGGCTTATCTCAACCTGCCAGGGTGCACCAGCGTCGGGAAAAAATAGAAGCTGAGAGAAGACATCTAACGGTATTGTTTTGTGATCTGGTGGGATCTACCGCGTTGTCCGATGAATTGGATCCGGAAGATTTACGTGTGTTAATTACCGAATATCAGAAAGTGTGTGAAAAGGTTGTGGCCCGTTATGAAGGACACGTCGCGCAATATCTGGGTGATGGTATTTTGGTTTACTTCGGTTATCCTACAGCGCACGAAAACGATGCACATCGTGCCGTAAGCTCGGGATTAGGCATTTTGGAGGCAGTACAAAAATTCAATAAGCACCTTAAGGAATCTAATCATTCAGGTATTTCGGTTCGAATTGGAATCCACACCGGACATGTGGTAGTAGGTGATATGGGAGGTACCGGCCAAGCCCAACAACTCGCCCTCGGAGCAACCCCTAATATCGCGGCGAGACTGGAAGGGCTTGCCGCGCCCGACACCGTTATCATCAGCGCCGATACTTATAAGCTTATACAACGATATTTCTCTTGTGATAATAAAGGCGCCCAGGCGGTCAAAGGAATTTCCTACCCTATTGAGATCTACCAGGTAATGGGTGAAAACACAGCGCGAAGCCGTTTTGAAGCCAATCAGGCACAAATGGATCAAACACCTATAGTGGGAAGGGAAAAAGAGATAAATCGTTTGTTGGAATTTTGGGAAGCAGCCGGGCATGGCAGCTCCAGGACCATTATGCTAAGCGGTGAGGCCGGCATTGGGAAATCGCGTGTGTTGCAGCAGGTGATTGTACATGTAGCGTCAGATTCAAACACCTGGCTGATGAACCATCAATGCTCTCCCTATCATAAACGTACCCCTTATTACGCATTTGTTCAGGCAATTAAAGAAGTTGCCCTGCAATTTGAGGGGAATGAACCCGCTAATGAGCAAATCAAGCGTCTTGAAGGGTTTCTGCTGCAACAGGGATTATCTTTAGAGGGGATGGTACCGCTCTTTGCTCAAATTATGGGCATTTCGTTGGAGGGCAGCAACTATCAACCCACTCCTTTTGGTATAGATCAACAAAAAGAAAAGCTAACTAAAGCTTTTCTCAAGATGTTTCTGGGACGGGCGGTTAAACAAAATTTATTGGTGATTTTTGAAGATTTGCACTGGGCAGATCCCTATACTCTTGAAGTCATTGAACATCTCATCAATCGACCTCCGGTATACAATATCCTGACTATTTTGAGTTTCAGGCCGGAGTTTGATCCCCCCTGGCCAATCCAGCCGCATATAATTCCGTTGCCACTGACCAACCTGCCCGGCAGTGCCGTTGAAGAGATCATCTCAAACGTTGCCGGCGGTAAACTATTACCGCAAGATTTAAGGGATCAGATCATACAAAAGACAGATGGCGTGCCACTTTTTACCGAGGAACTGACCAAAATGGTGCTGGGCTCTGAGATGGTAAAAGAACACGAAGATCACTATGAACTTACAGGGCCGTTATCATCCCTTCAAATCCCTTCGAGTCTGCACGATTCCCTGATAGCCCGACTGGATCGTATGTCCGATACCAAAGAGGTGGCACAGATAGGGGCCGTCATTGGTCGTGAGTTTAGCTACGAACTGATTAACATAGCCTCCCGCATGGAGGCAAATGCCCTGCAAGCCTGTCTCAGTCAATTGGTTGAATCCGAAATCCTGCTGGAACTTGGTATTCGTCCCCATACAACTTTTAGATTCAGGCATGCGCTGATCAGAGATGCCGCCTATGAATCTTTATTGAAAAGCCAAAGGAAGAATTATCACCTGCGCATCGCCAATGATCTGACTAACAATTTTCCCGATACAGCTGAAAATAAACCTGAGATGCTGGCTTATCAATTCGAAAAAGCCGGAAGCCCGGAGGAAGCCAGTGCCCACTGGATTAAAGCGGGGGAAAGGGCAAAACAACTTCTGGCTTATGATGAAGCACACAACTTTTTAGAGCGGGGTTTAAGCCTGATCTATCAAATGGCAACCGGAGATGCACGCTCTAAACTTGAGCTGAAAGCCCTGTCTGTTCAGGTACCCTTACTCATGATAACCAAAGGTTGGGTTTCCATACCTGCTTTCAAAGCCAGCTGCAGAATGAAGGAATTGGCTGAAGCGCAAGAAGATGCCACGAGCCTTTTTGAGGCATTGAGGGGGGTAATTACTTACCAGTTATTTACAGGCAATCCCGACAAAGCATTACAGCATGCTACAGAAGCACTTGAGATTGCTGAAAAGCTTCAAATCCACGATCTGATAATAGAAGGCCATCGCCTCATCGGGCAATCTTCCATTTATGCCGGCTCCTATCAACAAAGCCTGGAATCTTTTGAAAAGGCCATTGTACTATCTGGATCAAACGGGAATAGTTCCAGGAACTATTTCACCGGCGCGGATCCGGGTGTTTTTAGTTTAATCCAGAGCAGTCATGTGATATTTTGTCTCGGCTATCCCGACCAGGCACGAGAGCGGGCCAAAATGGCCTTGTTGAAAGCAAATAAAATGAAGCAACCTTATGGCCAGGTGCTTTGCAACTTTCTTAGTTCGAATGTGGCCTGTCTTGTGGGTGATTTTGAGAAGGGGGCGGTGTATGGGGAAAAATGTAAAACGCTTTGCGACGAGTATGGTATCACCATGTTTGCCAATGAATCAAAGAATTTCCTCGGCTATGTTCTGGTGCAAATGGATGATGTTGAAAAAGGGTTGCAAGCCATGCACGAATCTCTAAAATGGCGAGTTGAGCACAATATAATGGCCGGTATTCATCTGCACATGCATAACATAATCTCCGGGTTCCTTTATATCGGGAATTTCGATCGGGGCGTTCAGGCCATCTCACAGGCCGAAGACTTCATAAAAAAATCCGGTGATCGATATTTCCTTTCGGAGATTTATCGCCTGAAAGGTGAATTTCTGTTGGCCAGGCACGGAGAAGAACGCACCAAGGAAATAGAAAAATATTATAAAAAGAGCATACAGATTGCCAAAAAACAGCATGCCAAATCCCTTGAATTGCGTGCTGCTACGAGTATGGCAAGGTTGTGGAGTACGCAAGGAAAAAATTCCGAGGCATTGAAGCTTGTTTCTGATGTATACAACTGGTTTACCGAGGGTTTCACAACACAGGATTTAACAGAAGCAAGGCAATTGATTGAAGCAATGTCAGCTAAAACCACTTTATCCGGTAATTAAATCACCTTTCAAATAACCAACTTCAATTATGGAATCAAGACCTGAATCAATGGAATCACCCACTAAATGGCCAATAAAGAGCCGGGAAATGCACAGTCATCACTTTGACTCCACCATTTGGAACGACTTTAAATTTCGCGATGATGATATTATCATAGCTACCTATGCAAAATCAGGTACTACCTGGATGCAACAGATTATCGCACAACTCCTGTTTAACGGAAAAGAAGGGCTGCCGGTAGCTGAAATGTCCCCGTGGATGGATCTTAGGGTACCGCCAAAAGATATTAAACTGCCAGCAGTGGAGGCCCAGGAACACCGTCGGTTTCTCAAAACACACTTACCCCTGGATAGCCTGGTCTTTTCACCGAAAGCAAAGTACATCTACATTGGGCGAGATGGGCGAGACGTATTATGGAGCCTCCACCATCATCACATGACCGCCAACGAAAATTGGTATGCAGCACTCAATGAAACACCCGGGCGCGTCGGGCCGCCAATCGAAAAACCCCTAGAAGATATCCGGCAATATTTTCATGACTGGTTGGAAAAAGATGGCTACCCGTGGTGGTCTCTTTGGGAAAACATCAGCTCATGGTGGTCCTTCCGGGACATGCCCAACGTGATGTTGGTTCATTTTGAAAACCTCAAGCGCGACATGGAAGGTGAAATCAGAAGCATAGCCGCTTTTCTGGATATACCTATCGACGAATCCAAATGGCCCGCCATTGTTGACCATTGCAGTTTTGACTATATGAAAGCCAATGCAGTAGAAAGCGTACCTCTTGGAGGAGCATTCTGGGATGGTGGTGCCAAAACTTTTATCCATAAAGGCACTAATGGAAGATGGCGCGACATATTGACCGAAGCCGAGTCTCAAAAGTATGAAAAAATAGCGATCGATAAGCTTGGCACAGCATGTGCCAAATGGTTGCAATCAGGTAAAATATACAAATAAAGCCGTACCCAGAAATCTTGAGAGATCAATTCACCAAAATGGAATATAATCAAACCATTGGTATATAAGGCATTTTCCCAACTAAGGAATGCTAAAAAAATTGAGGAGCAATGAATACAATTGTCGATGACCAGGATTAGTTTATCAAAGCTTGTTTTACTTTTTTTAAGCACGCTTACCATTATGGCAGCCGCCATCATTGCTCCTTCAATTCCCACAATTGCGGCATTCTTCCGACAAACGCCAAATGCTGATTTATTATCAAAACTAGTGGTAAGTTTACCCACTTTATTCGTAGCTATCTCCGCCGGCATCGTGGGTAGGTATATTGACAGGCATGGAAGATTAAAATTACTGTACATTGGCCTGGTGCTCTATACTTTAAGCGGAATATCTGGATTTTATCTCAATAATATCTATTACATCCTCATGGGCCGCGCATTGCTTGGCATTGCCATTGGCATCACCATGACCATCACCTTTACCCTGATTGGAGATTATTTCAAAGGGGATGACCGCAAGGATTTTATTGGGTTTCAGACAGCCTTTATTGGATTTTCCGGGGGCGTGTTTTTGATTCTTGGTGGGGTACTGGCAGGCATCAGCTGGCGACTGCCATTTCTTATTTACTTTGTGGCTTTGGCACTCATCCCGCTGGTCGCAAGGAGTTTAAATGAGCCACAATCAGGCTCACCTGTAAATAAGCATGTAACCGGAGAATCGAACCTTCTTATTCGACTCATTTTCATCAATGCCTTTATTCTGATGATCCTGTTTTATGTTGTTCCTACGCAACTCCCATTTTTGCTTTATGAAATTGGCATTGACAAGAACACATTATTAGGGGCCGCCCTGGCGATCAACGCCTTGGGAATGGTTATTTCTTCCCTGTTTTACCCCCGATTGAAAGGACGTGTTCACTTTCCATATATCTACGCTATCGCGTTTTTATTGATGGCCATAGGATATTTTTTTACCGGTATCACCCACTCACTTTTTATCATATTTTTGGCCATGTTTATTGCCGGACTGGGCATCGGTTTGCTAATGGCCAATACCAACCTCTGGATAATGGAGCTCAGCCCTCATGAACTCAGAGGCAGAAATATTGGCACACTCACTACCTGCCTGTTCCTGGGTCAGTTTTTGTCGCCAATAATCTTTGAGCCGCTTGTGATAAGATACGATGTGTCATTTCTTTTTATATTAACTGCTGATTTGATGGTCTTTATATCCGCCGGATTTTTGATATTAGGCCAATCATTAATTAAAATGGGGACTTCAACCGGGCCATGATTCCGGATCCAAGCAGTAAATCGTGGGTCTCACGTTATTAAAAACTACCTAACCTCCCATCATATTCGAAATAAAAAATTTCGCTCCAAGTATAAGGAGTGATACCGCTACCAACAGGATAAATACTATCCACAGCGTTATTTTCTTCCATTTGGGACCTCTCCGAACTTTTCTAATTCCAAATAGCCAAACCAACAATGCGGCGATCAACCCCCCAATGACCACCTTGTGGGCAATCATCATAAAATCGAATATTTTCAGGAATAAATTTATCCCGCCATAGGGATTTTCGAGCACAAACACACAGTCATCGGTGAAGGTTTGTCCGGATTTAGTCCCACGAACAATAATCCCGTTATTGCCATTTTTAAGTTTAATTCCCTCCCAAACAATGATGCCTTTTTCCGGGGACTTATTTGGGAACTCTACACCGTTCACTGTCAAAGATACATCGTTTAAGTTGGTGTATACTTTAACCCGGGTCTCCGCCTTCTCTCTAAATATATACCTGGATGATGTTATGTGAAGTACGGGTTCGTCCGACCAGTTGGCCTTATAAAAATAGAAGGCATCTTTTTTTATCTTTCGGTCATAGGTAACCATGCCCTTATCATTGATGCCATAATGGTCCCCTTCTTTTCGGAAATGGGATCCAAAATCAAACATATTCCACACAAAAGTTCCCCAGACAAAAGCGCGATCATCAAATATTTTCAGGTTTTCTTCATGATAATATGATTGCCATTCTTCAGGATGAGGCGATCCCATGGGATTTGGAGGCTTTAACTCATCGGAATGCTGATAAACACTACCTCCGGCACCATACTCACTAATTCCAATCTTGTATTCAGGGAAATCCTGATGCAGTTGGTCAAGGAATAACCCCATATCTTTTGGCTCCTTATAATACCAGCCGAAGTATCTGTTCCAGGCAATGGCGTCGGTAATACTGTGTATATCCGGGTGTTCCTGAGGACTGAGCATGCTTGCACCCACAGAGATCCTGTCCGGATCTTCTTTTTTAACGATAGCATTCAATTCTTCCACAAATGGTATGGGCTCCGCACCTTCGGGGTTTTGAATTTCATTGAAAATGCTCCACATCAGTATGGAAGGATGATTGAAATTTTGCCGGATTAATTCATAGAGCTGTTGTTTGGCATTTGTATGAAATGCCTCAGTATTTTCATACCCGTTGGAACCCGGCATAAAACCGCCGGGTATTCCCACCCAGGGTAGTTCTGCCCATACTACCACACCCTTTTCATCTGTCATATCATAGACGATTTCTGCATGTTGGTAGTGTGCCAATCGCAAGGCATTGATCCCCATTTCAAGCATGAGATCCATATCTTCACGATGATCAGCATCTGAAATGGCTGAACCTTTATCCTTACGATCCTGATGGCGGCTCACGCCTCGCAGATCAATCGGTTCCCCATTCAGGAAAAATCCTTCATTGGCATCAATATGGAAAAACCGTAAGCCTAATGGTTCGGTTTTTGAATCAATGACTGCGCCATTTTTAAGAATTTCAATCCTTACAAGGTATAGGTATGGATTTTTTTTCCCATTCCACAAATGTGGACTTTTAATCTTGAACTGATGGATTAATGCAGTATCACCGATTGGAATTAAATTTTTGCTTTGCCGGCTGTCAACCTCGTTGCCGGAAGCATCGATAATGGATGATTTATATTCAACTTCGGCATCTGTACTGGTTTTATTCGATATTTTCGTCAACACTTCTACATCTGCACTTTCTTTACTGACATGCTGTTGCCTGATATAAACACCCGGCGATGCAAAATCCAGCGGGGTAATACAAATAGGGTCAGTAACAATTACACTTACGGGTCGATATATCCCCCCATAATTATTAAAATCTCCAACCAATGGAATAACCTCCAGGTTGGCCTCATTGCTAACTGTAACCTCTATGGTATTTTTTTGCCCCAGCAACAGATGATCGGTTATCTCAAAACAAAAAGCAGCGTAACCTCCTTTGTGTGTCCCCAGTTCCTGCCCGTTTAAAGTCAAAGTGGCCGTAATATTCACACCTTCAAATCGAATAAAAACTCTTCGATTACGCCATGATTCCTGTCCATCAAAACTTTTTTGATATTTTCCAATACCCCTGTAGTATTGCATCCCTTCCTGGGCATCAGATTTATTCCAGGAATGGGGTAATGAAACCGTATCGTTAACTGATAACCCCGAAACCGATTGCCCCCGGAAGATCCAATGATCATTAAAAGGGATTTCCTGACGCCCCTGAGCTTTTAATTCCGGCGTGGCGTGAAAAAATATTGGCAGCATGAATAAGACGAAAATCAAATGGTATTTCATATTGAGAGATATTTTTGATCGACATATTTTAAAGCAATCACATCAGCATAATTAAGGTTTATGACCGAATGATATATATACTTTGTTCTAAAACTGTAAAACCTCAGATTGGAATTGCGTTTAAAGACAAAAGCCGGCTCAATTCATAGACACTGTAACCCTCCCCTTAAAATTCACCCAAGCCTACACGGAAAACCGCAGTAATGGCGGGCCACATGCGATCCGCAAACCAGACCCCGGCAACGGTCCGCATCACTCACATAAATTATGTGCTTTGAATAATCAATGTAACTCATTAATTTGAATCTTCCAATGGGTGCGAGTCCGGCAAGTGCCGGGACCGCATCGTAAAGCCAGACAAGTGTCAACTTCCCAAATGACGGTTTGGATAGCTGTAGATCTGATAAAAGATCTATAGTACATTCCCGTTATTGATTTAAACATTGTACCTGGCACTTAGCACAATCTAACTTATGATAAAGATGAGAATATTAGCGTTTATATTATTGTTTTTAGGATTTTCAGCCTCCTCCTGCGCTTCGGCCAACCTGAAGAGCCGGATAGCGCCATCAAAAAAGAAGTTGCCGGTTATCTTCGATACTGATACGAATAATGAACTGGATGACCAGCATGCCATGGCATACCTGTTTGCCAACAGGGATTTTTTCGACATAAAAGCGATAACCGTGAATGCCACCAGAAGTGGTGATGATATCGACAAGCATTTTGATGAAGCCAAACGAATAATGACACTTTTTCAAGTAAATAATGAAATACCATTGTTAAAAGGAGCCGATAAATCATTTACTGAAATCGAGGGTGACTTGAGCAATCCGTATTTTGATGGATTCAAGGCAGTGAATTTTATAATATCCGAAGCAAAAAAACATAAACGGGATAAACTGATAGTAATAGCCGTTGGTAAACTCACCAATTTGGCGCTTGCTTTAAAAAAAGATCCATCAATTGCAGGGCACATTCGTTTGGTTTGGTTAGGAGCCAATTATCCTGAGCCCGGAGAATATAATCTGGTAAATGATATTGAATCGATGAATTATGTCCTGAAAACGAATATTGAATTCGAAATGGTTACTGTTCGTTATGGAAAACCTTCCGGAACAGATGCTGTCAGGGTTACCCAACAAGAAGTGAACGAAAACATGCCGGGTATGGGTCCGAAAATTACCGATCCAATCATTGGCAGGCACGGCGGTAAATTCGACAACTTTGGTGACTACTCGGTAAACCTTTTTACCCATATCGATTATCATGGCGACCCACCCTCAAGAGCGCTTTTTGATATGGCCGCAGTAGCCATAGTCAAAAACCCGAAATGGGCAGAATCATCAACTATTTCCTGCCCGGTAATGATTGATGAAAATTGGGTAGAACAACCCGATAACGCTCGAAAAATTGTCCTTTGGGAAAACTTTGAAAAAGATAAAATAATTGCTGACTTCTATAGTAGTTTGAAGAAGTTCTAAACAAAATAAATGCCGTTACTGCATTCAAGAGCTACTGATAAAATTGATATTTTGGGTGGGCAATCCCACATTAAAAACAGATACCTATATAGCGATCGTTTTGTTACAATTGCGGTAGTATCTGCGCTTTATCATCAGAAATATGATAACGTTAAGCTCAAGAAAGAAGACAGGCTCGGCTATTGAAATTTTTTGAAAAAGATGTTTGATCCCCACGACGACAATCAAAAGATTGAATGCAAGATACGAAACCTTATTGATGCGCCTTCAGATCGCAATCGTGGTGGGAATTTCGTCTCGGATTCCATCTCCAACGCCGGCAGGCCTTACGCCTGCAGCATTCCCAGGATTAAAACTTTGCTGGATGCTGACATTCTTTTTCTACACGACAACGGTCAGCCCATTCGAGGCTGCCGAAGGATCAGCGCCAGTGAATGGACTGGTCGATGTTATGCCAGGACAGAAGGTTTTAATGGTTGCCAATGATGGCAAATAAGTTGACTCTCAAATATTAACTACACGCTGAGAATCAATATTCTCTAAAAAACACAAACGTGCCGGCAGCGGAAAATACTGTTGCCGGCACATTGTCCTCCTTAACTTTTAGATGCAACAGTAAAAATTACATTGTCACCATTCCAAAGACCATCTTCAGGTAAAATATCATCTCTATGCATGATGTTATTAAAACCGGCCTCTTTTAATAACAGTTCTAAATCTTCCTGATTGAAAAAATGCGTCCAAAAACGATATGTTTCAATGTTTTCATTAGAATCAATTATGTTGTGCTGATACAATATTATCTTTTGTTCTTCATATACAAATGATTCTGAAAGCGCCAAATAGGGTGTGTTTTTCCAAAAACCACGATCGCACACTTCCCAATTTTTCGATATTTTTTTCTGCTCAATGTTGTTATCTTTTAGCACATCAAATATAAGTTTTCCATTTGGTTTCAAGCTTTCATGAGCCTTTTGTAGAAGATTTATTCTTTCTTGTGGAAGTAGTACACCAAAGTCGGCATATATGAGCAGCACTAAATCGTACTTCTCCTTTTGTAATTCAAGTTCCAGGTAACTGGCATTGATATACATTATGTCTAGTTCTTTTGTTTGGGCCGAATTGCGGGCATAGTCAATAGCGTTTTTTGAAATATCCACACCAGTAACTTTATGACCCTTTTGGGCAAAAATCTCAGAATAAATACCTGGACCACAACCTAGATCAAGAATACTCAATTTATTCAATTTGGTATATAAACCTAAAATCCATTCAATTGTAATCAAGATATTTATTCTCTTTCTGCTGGCAAGGTCAACATCAGGGTCAAGGTGAATACTCAATAATTGTTTGGAAATGTGTGGGTCGGTCCACATAAAGGATGTTCCTTTTTCATAAATGGTTGGCTTCTCAGACTTTAATAATATATCTGTAATTTTCATTTTATTTTGTTTTAATTGACAATCCCTTTATTAGAGATATATGAAATTTTATTTGCTAAAAATGTACGCACAGAAACAAGAATCAACGGTTTTCTTACCGATGACTTAGCGTATTTTCCCAGAGTTGGGATTCAGATATGTATTATAAAGTTTTCAAAGCACTGCAAATGTAAAAAAACAGTTTTGAATTTTAAAGATATGTCAAAATTGAAGCTGATTATTTTCAGCACTGCGAGAAAGGATACAACCCCAGAATTTCTCTTAACATTTACTGGAAAGCCCTTGCTTAAAATCCACGTATATCAATTCCAATTTTGGTATTTGAGCCCATTTTCTGAAGCTGGATGTTGCAGCAACCCTAACATCCGCTTTTTGCTCATGCTTATGATAATACTTGACGATAATGATATTAGATTGTTTGCAGGCATATTCAAATGTAAACTGGTTATCTTTGGCAATCCCCGATAAAATGTCATTGTATTGGGCATCATTCATTCCCGGTATTTTAATGATCACCATACTTTGGTTTCCAACTTCTTGGCCCTTCACAAAAGTGATGTTTGCAAAGGTAAATAGCAGGGATATAAATATACAGGCACAGAATCTTGTTCGGATGTATTGATAATTGGAGACTGTCATTGATCTGGAGTTTAAATTATTCAGGTTAATACAAGTAAGCGTGATGATGTAGTATACCAACTAGTCACAATCACTAAAGCTACATACAACGAATTGAAAAGATATTGCCAGAAATCAGGTTTTAGAGTGATCTTCATCATTCCAATTTCTTTAAGCTACCATTTTCAGGACCCTTTTAAAAATACCCTACCCGGAAAATTACCTATTTAAAACCTTCGAAAAAACAAGTGTAACTCTCGAAGCAAGTGGGAATAGTAGCAACAGTTTCTTTACGTTTGCGGTAGTGCCAGCGTGATTTGGAAGTAGCATGCATGGCTTTTTTATTAAAGTTTTTTGATCAATATATTGATAATAATACCTAATTTGCCATCAGGATTAAATCCCGGACGTTTGATCATTCGGCTGAATTGGGCTTTTCAGGAACGTTCAACCAAGTGTATTAAAGGGAGGTTGTAAATCTTTAATAGCCAAAAAGCTACAATGAAAGCACTTTCAAAATTAGTTATCTCTCCCAAAGAAGAACTAAAAAAAGCGGCACTTCCTTCGAAAAAATTAACACACAAAGAAGTACTAAGTGGTCTGGAAAAGGGCGATGAATCTGTATTGGGATACGTCTATAACCAGCATGTCCACGATCTGTTTAGATTCGGAAGCCAAATCTCCTCTAACAAGGAAATTGTAAAAGATTGTATTCAGGACGTTTTTTTAACCCTGATAAAACGCAATAATACAGGACTTGGAAAAATCAACTCTATAAAATCATATCTCTACAAATCACTTTACCGGGCGATTATTGAAAAGATACGGACAGAACGTAAATATCTGCTTGAACATCCTGTATTAGATAATTTGGATGGCTTTGAGATCGAGATCTCAAACGAATCAAAAATGATAGACGCAGAAGCCTATCGCCAGAAAGTCATTAAGGTAAATGAAGAATTAAAGCATTTATCAAAGCGCCAGAAACAGGCTATTTTATTGTTTTATTACGACGGATTTTCGCAACAGGAAATTGCGGACCTGATGAATCTCAAAAATCAGAATTCGGTTACAAAACTTGTACGAAGAGGTTTGGACTCCATTCGGAAAAATATAATTATATCACTGTTGCCGCTAATAAACATAATGAGTTGACTACCTGCAAACTCATCATTTTTTCATGATTTCATAAATTTCTTTCTAAAATTCTTTCAAAATGGGAGGATTTGATTTTGGCACCCCTCTTTATTATTAGAGGGTAAACCAAAATCTTACAGACATTTTGAAGATGCGATGAATTACGAGCACTACAACACCATAGATTTTATTAAGGATGAATATTTTATCCGTTGGGTAAAAGATCCGGATGAGCAATCGGAAAAGTTTTGGAAGATGTGGATGGGAAAACATCCTGAAAAAAGGGAGGAAGTAATGCATGCCCGAAATATGATTGCCGATCTTGGCTACAAACACGACCCGAAGCTGAGCGAACAGGATTATTTGGAAATGTTTGAAGGCATACTGAAAAAGAGTCGCCAGAAGTCTCTGAAAAAACCATCATTTAATGACACTATTTTATCCAGAGCGTTAAAAATAGCCGCGGTGGTCGTCCTCGTTCTCGGATCAGTCTTCACGCTGATGGAACTCAAACCAGCGCGCAAACCACCTACCATCACCTCGGTTTTTGTGAGTAAAAAAAGTCCGGTTGGCCAGAAAATTATAACCTGGCTCGACGATGGCACCAAGGTTCACCTTAACGCGGGATCAGATATCAGGTACGCTGAAAAATTCTCAGACTCACTACGTTTAATTCATCTGCGTGGTGAAGCATATTTTGAAGTGACAAGAGATCCTTCCAGGCCTTTTGTGGTCAAAACCGGCAAGGTTAAAACCACCGTGCTCGGAACAGCATTCAACGTCAAAGCCTATCCGGACGAAAACAAGATTGATGTGGCGGTGGCAGAAGGGAAAGTAAAAGTGGAAAATGAAAACAGCCTCTCAACTACTTTTCAGCATACCGTTACCCGAAATCAAATGGCCTCTTTCGATATCTCCAACCAATTGGCCACAAAGCAGGAATTTGATCCGAATGAAGTTTTCGCGTGGACAAAAGGGATTATTCATTTCAACCGCGCTGACATTAATGAAATTATCACGACGCTGGAAAGATGGTATGGTGTCACCTTTGTGGTAACTCGTCCCCTGAACCTGGACAAGGATTTTACCATTACTTATGAGAATAAACCACTAACTGAAATATTAAAAGGCCTGAGTTTTGCCTTTGATTTCGAATTTGAAATAAATGATAAAACTGTCACCCTAAATTAATATAGCCTATGACCTATAAAAATACGAGCTAACCAATCAAACTATTTTTCGGATAAAGTACCCCATGCAGCTTGAAGTTCATTGGGGAATGCCTTGTAAGCATGCATGAGGTACGGGTTCCTGATAATTATTTCTTACCAAAAACCTTTTTAATTATGGTACTAAAACTACTAAAAAAAATTTTGATTATGTCCAAATACGCGATTTTTGGCATATTGATACAATGCATACTTTATTCTTTTGTACTTGCCAATTCTACTAAAGCACAAAAAAAGAGCATTGAAGAGATCCACATCACAGTTGAACTGGATAATCTAAGTATTAGAGAAACCTTCAAAAAATTAGAAACACTGACTGACTTTGAATTTGCCTATAAGCAAAGAATTTTAAACCCGAGGAAAAGATTAAATTTTGATAGGCAATATACGTCATTGGCCAATTTGCTTCGAAATATCTCCAAGGAAGCAAACCTGGGATTCAAGCGGGTAAATGAGATCATTTATGTAAACAAAAAGGAGGGCGAATCAATTGTAGAAGTTTTGAGAAACCCGATTGTCGATGAAAAAACCATTTCCGGCAAGGTCACAGATGAAAATGGCGTCGGGCTTCCCGGCGCAAACGTCCTTGCCAAAGAATCAAATATCGGCACCGTCACAGACATCGATGGCAATTATAAATTAAGTATCCCCGGCGAGGCTGGTATATTGATCTTTTCATACGTAGGATATTTAACGGAAGAAGTTGAGATTAACGGCAGAGACGTGGTCGATGTACAGTTGGTTCCCGATGTAGAGACGCTTTCGGAAGTTGTAGTCGTTGGCTACGGCACGGTCCAAAGAAAAGATCTCACCGGGGCTGTTACTTCGGTTACCGGTGAAGAAATACAAAAAACACCTGCGAATACTTTTGTGCAGTCGCTGCAGGGAAGGGTTGCAGGCGTTGACATCCGGGCCGCTTCAAATGCACCTGGCGGAGGTATCCGGATCCGGGTAAGGGGCACCAACTCCATCAATGCTTCAAGTGAACCGCTGTATGTGATCGATGGTTTTCCCATCGACAATATCAATTTTACGCCCCAGGGAGCAGGCAATAATGCGCGCGCAGCCGATCCTTTATCCTCTATCAGTCCAAATGAAATCGCTTCGATTGAGGTTTTAAAAGATGCATCAGCTACCGCCATATATGGTGCCCGTGGTGCCAATGGTGTGGTGATCATTACCACCAAAAGGGGAAAACATGGCAAGGCCAGCATTAACTTTGATTACTCGGTAAATGTGGCCAAAGTCAGAAAAAAGCTGGACCTGGCCAATGCGGAAGAACTGGCCATTCTGACCAATGAATGGGCCGTAAATAACGGGCAGCCCCTCATTTACGATGGTGTCAACAAACCCCTTCCCGAAGAACTGGGAGAAGGCACCGATTGGCAGGATGTTATTTTCAGGACGGCACTCACCCATACCTATAACCTGTCCATTTCAGGTGGCACTGAAAATACCAAATATCTGTTATCGGGAAGCTACCTGGATCAGGACGGGATTATTATAGAATCGAACTTTAAACGGGCCGGCATAAAGTTTAACCTGGATCAAAGGGTCAGCGACCGGATTAATCTTGGGTTTAACCTTAATGCAAACCGGTCAGTTAATGATGCTGTACCATCTGACGGGTCTGGTTTCCAGCACGACAGTCCTTTGTGGAATGCCCTCGCTACTACACCGGTTATTCCGGTAAGAGATGCAGACGGTAACTTTGTGCACAACCATGATGAAACGGTAAAAATACTTGAAAACCCTGTTTCGATAGCGGAAACAAGAACAGATATTGCCTACACCAATCGTATACTGAGCAATGCGTTTGTCGATATTGAGGTATTAGAGGGCCTTACTTTCAGAGGCAATTTCGGTGCCGACATTATTAATTCCAAACGCAATGTATATATTCCATCCACAGCCGAAACGCAGGCTTTACCCAACCTTGGTATTGCCTCAGTGGGCACCGTCCAAAGCGTTAACTGGTTGGCGGAATATACTTTGACGTATAAGAAAGCATTTGGAACAGATCATCGGTTGACAGCACTGGCCGGTTATACCGTACAAACCCGTCAGACCGAAAATGTTTTTAGCCGTTCCGATGAGTTCTTTACCGATAAGCTTGAATTCAACAATCTGGGGGTCGGTGCCAACCCAAGGCCGTCTGGCAGTGGATCGACAGAGACCGGCCTATTATCTTATATCGGAAGGGTAAACTACATATTTAAGGATAGATATATCTTCACAGGTACATTGAGAAGAGATGGTTCATCAAAATTTGGGGATGATAATAAGTGGGGCGTCTTTCCCTCTGCTGCGCTGGCCTGGAGGATTGGTGATGAAAGCTTCATGCAGAATGCCGGAATATTTAGTGATTTAAAATTGAGAACCAGCTATGGGTTAACAGGTAACCAAAATATAGGTTCCTATGCATCCCTGGCACTTTACAATTCCACAAGACCAATTATCGGGGGAGCACCGGTGATTGGACTGGTACCTAACAGAATACCCAATCCGGACCTGAAGTGGGAGAAGACTTCACAGTTTAATGCCGGCGTTGATATGGAGCTATTGGATGGAAAAATCAATTTCTCAGTTGATTATTATATCAAGAGAACCAGCGATCTTTTACTAAATGTATCCATTCCCAACCAATCGGGATATGGCAATAGCATCCAGAATATCGGAGAAGTAGAGAACAAGGGATTCGAATTTAGCCTGGGCTTTAATAATGCTTTTGGCGAGCTTCAATGGAACGCGAACTTTAACGTGTCCATTAACAGAAATAAGCTGGTGTCTCTGCCTGAAGGTACCGAAAGATTAATCTTTGGTATTGGAAGAGGAGAGTCTGCTCATGGCCGTTCTATTGCCATACCCGGCAAGCCTCTTGGTTTATTTTACGGGTATCGTTTTGGAGGAATATGGCAGACAGAAGAAGAAATTATCGAAGCCGGTAATACCGTCGGAGGAATCAATCGACCCGGATTGGTCAGATATGAAGACCTGAACGGGGATGGATTTAATCGAAATGATGATGACAGGGAGATCGTTGGAGACCCAAATCCAGATTTCATATTCGGCATTGCCAATGATTTCACGTATAAAAATTTCGGACTGAGCATTTTTATCAATGGAAGCTATGGCAATGAAATCGCCGACCTGAATCGCATCGGTTTATTAGCCCAACCGCAAAAGCACAATGTCTACCAGCAGGTTTTTGATGAGCGATGGCAAGGGCCTGGTACGGGCAACACCATTGAAACGCCTTTGACAAACGCCGGTGAATGGAAAAACTTTAGTGACAGAGATGTCCTGGACGGCTCATATTTAAGGGTAAAGACCATTAACCTTTCATACAATCTGCCGGTCAGCTCGCTTGGAAAGGAGTGGCTCCGAAATGCCCAGATCTATGTGGCAGGTGATAACCTTATTACCATTACCAATTACACCGGATTTGATCCCGAGGTAGATCTTTACCAAAGCCAGAATGTGCAATTAGGCGTAGATAACGGTGCTTACCCTGCAGCCAAAAGTATCAGATTTGGCGTCAAATTAGGTTTTTAAATACAAATTGAAAAGAATAATACAATGAGAGATATAATAAAAATTTTATTGCTGGCACCCGCAATCTTCCTTGGAGCTTGCGAAGATGTGCTGGTTGAAGATCCACCAAGTAATATCAGTATAAACAGTTTTTATCAGTCTGAAAGCGATGCGCTGGCGGGCTTGTTTGGCGCTTACAGTAACATATATGGCTTTTATGGGAGTAATGCCTTATTGTATGGAGAAATGAATGCTGATGATATGGTTGTATCACCTATAGTACCGGATAATTTTACATGGGATGAATTCACCTATAACAGTGATGTTACCGGTGGCATTTGGTCTAATGGTTTTCAGGGAATTAACCGCGCCAATGAAGTGATATTTTATACGGAGAACATTGAGTTTGACACTGACCGTAAAGCAGACCTGATTGCTGAGGCCAAAGCATTGAGAGCATTGTTTTATTTTCATTTGGTGCGTGCAATGGGTGGTGTGCCGCTATATGAAAACCCAACACAGGGGTTTGATAACGTGAATGCACCAAGGGCTACCGAAGATGAGATTTACAATTTGGTTATCCGTGATCTGAGTGCGGCTGCCGCTGAGCTCCCCGCTACAAATGATCCCGGGCGAATTAACGGCGACGTGGCCAATGCCTTGCTGGCAAGAATACATTTGTACAAAGGAGACTATGCCAATGCCCTGACCCATGCCAGGAATGTGATCAATTCCGGCAGATATGATCTTTTTGATGACTATGCAGATATCTTCAGCTCTGAAAATGATAATGGCATAGAACACATTTTTCAAATTCAATATTTAAGTGGTGAAAGAAACAATATTGTTCCGGGACTGTTTGGGCCAAGGGCTCCATCAGGGCCCTTCGGCAAATCATTCTGGGCAGGTACGGTGGTTCCCGGAAGTTATGCGCCATCTGCAGAATTTATCGCAGATAACCCTGCCTCCTACCGCAGATCCGTAACACTGGCCGATCAATATGAACATATTGACGGCGTCACCGGTACCATCACAATGGATGAAGTCTACGGCGGGAGTTTCCCTTATTATATCAGCAAATTTGATGACAGGGCAGCAGAGTTACAATCCGGCATTAACTTTACGGTAATCAGGTACGCAGATATATTGCTAATCGCCGCCGAAGCGTTGAACGAAGTCGAACCTGGTAATAACGAAAAGTATACCTGGATCAACCGAATACGCGAAAGGGCCAGAAATGGTGTTGCAACCGACCTGCCTGATTTATCTGGATTATCACAGGAAGATTTCAAAACGGCAGTTTGGGAGGAACGAAGGTTTGAGCTGGCATTTGAGGGGCAAAGGGCCTGGGATCTGAAAAGGACCAATAGATTTTTAACAAATCTGAGGGCTCAAGGCAAAAACGTCGAGGATTTCATGCTACTTTTTCCTATTCCCGACGCACAAACTGAATTGAATACCAACCTGGTCCAAAATCCGGGATGGGCTGGAGAGTAAGATAAACTTATTGTAATATTAAGAAATACCCGTGATTAAGAAGAGGTAGTGAAATGCCTCTTCTTTTTTAATATTTTAAAATAAATCCTTGAAATAGAATAATTATTCCCGCTTTATGGAACAGCATACCGATCGTTCAAATGATAGCTTTATTAATAGAAGAGAGTTTGTTAAAAAGGCCTCTATAACAACAGGAACAGCAGCCATCATGCCTTCATTACCTGGATTTGGCGCTAAATCTTCAAATGCAAAAACGATAAAATTGGATGACTTTCAAAGGCCTGACAGTCTTTATCATGGAAGTTCGTGGGAAAGCTTAAATCCCGGCTACTGGCAAATAAAAAACAATTCCCTTAGACGCCGATTAAAAAATGTAGGTGACCGGGCGCGCCAAACCGGTTTTCCATATCACTATGAGACCCACCAGATAAAAGGTAAAGAAACCGGCGTAATGGAGGTAGCATATGATCCCTCACTGCCATTGGGAATAATCTGGAACAGAAACTGGAAACTTACCGGAGACTATGCTATCGCCGTATCTGGCAGCATACACACGCTGACTCCTGATTCGTCGCAATCAGGTGAGGGGGCAGATTGGCTTATGTTTCAAAAAGGTAATGGTGTGGCAGGAATTGCCTTTGGCGGTAAAACGCAGTTCGAAAGTTTTTACCCCAATAAGAACGCCAGCTGGATGGCTGTCATAAAAGATGATAATACATTTAGTATAGCAAGACATGCAAACTGGTCACTGGAAACGGCCGATAAGGGAGGAAGCGTCAAGATAAAACCGATTAAAAAAGGAGACAAATTTAAAATTGAGCTAAAGGTAAAGCAACGTAGAAAAGGAAGTGATGTAACCGCACGATTGACTTTGAATGATATTAATCAATATGAGGTCAAAAGTTTTATTGACGAAATACAAAGGACTGACGGATACCCGGGAATTGCCGGACGTGGACTTTTGGATTTCTCCATAAATGATATACAAATTGAGCACGGGAAAAACCAGGCATTAAATGCGCTGATTAATGAATGCCATAGTTGCTATGCTTTAGGCGACACACTGCAACAGGAAAATGGAAAATGGAAGGTCCGCTTTATAGCCATATTTCGCAACGATGGTGAAAAAGCGGAAATACGGATTAGTGGTGAACCTAAGCCTTCGCAAGGCTGGCAATCGATTAAACCCGCCGGAAGTGGCTCGATAATCAGCAATGATTTCAGAAGAAATACCGCGATTATTGATGTTATACTTCCTTACAATCCCTCGGAAAAGACGATGTATTATACCATCTGGAAGGACAATGAAGATGTGACTACGGATCCCAGGGTTGGTACTGATGGAGCAGGGCCCGGAACCGGGATGGTTGGTGATATACCCTCAGACGGAAGATATGTCGGCCGCCTGCCGCAACTAAAAGCCCCTTACAAACTATGTGGGCTGAGCTGTCATGCCATCAGCGGAGGAGGTCCCAAATTGCCCGGAAGTAAACGTTGGGAGGGTTTTTACGTACACGATCAACCTACTTACGGTGCCTACAAACATCTCGAGGACTATAATTTTCAGGTAATGCTGTGGGAGGATGATATCTGGTACATGGAGTTGCTACTCTATCCACCAAGTACCGACGATGCCTATAAAGTTGTTACCACTTCAATTTGCGGACCTACAAGCCGGTGGCAAATGATGCGCCATTGGAATATACTTAATCCCGGAGACCATGACCACGGTATGGATGATGTTAAAGGACCGGAGCAGATAGCTATCAGAAATCATAAAGATCTGGGACAGGATCCCGGCTACATGATCCGCAATTTTCAGATCGTCAGCCATCTGATGACCGGAAAAGAAAACCCATCAGGCAAAGACAACCCAAAGCGTTGGCGTAAATGGAAAATGCCCAATAAAGACTTTACGTTGATGATTATGGACTCCCGTTTGTGGAGAAGCTCCCAAGACACCAACATTTGGGACGATGAGGGTTGGGGTCATAAAGAAAACCTTTATGACCGGACCGATCCCACCAGAAGCCTTCTGGGTGAGGAGCAATTTGCATGGCTTCAGGAAAATATTCGAACCGATACATCGCCGGTTATTTGTCTTACCGGAATCAATGCGCTGCATACCATTTGGAAAGGCACCTATTGGGGAAAGCGAGCGGAGCAACTGGGATCATTTAATGCCCGGGACCGGGTAGCTGCCGATTATGCCGGCTGGGTCGGTGCCGGCGCAGATAGAATACTGGAACTGCTCGGGAGCCGCGACGGCATAGTTACGGTGTACGGGGATGTGCATAATGGTAGCATTATCAAAAATACCGGGCATAATCTTTATGAATGTTCTTTCGGGCCAATAGGCAGAAGTGGCGGCCGCGAAGTAGTCGATGGATTTGGCCCCTTGATGAAAGATTTTGACGGAAGAGAACTAGAGGCCATTGCACTTTATCATCAGAAATATGATAACGTCATGCTCAGGAAAGAAATCGGACCCTTCTATTGGAATTTTTTAGAAATGATGTTCGATCCCCGCGACAACAAACAAAAGATCGAATTCAAGATACGGAATCTTATCGACGCGCCTTCCGACCGCTATCGCGGCGGCAATTTCGTATCGGACGCCATCTCCAACACCGGCAGGCCAATCGCATGCAGCATACCCAAGATCAAAACTTTGCCGGATGCCGACATTCTTTTTCTACGTGACAACGGTCAGCCCATTCGAGGCTGCCGAAGTACTGCCGAGGGATCAGTATCAGTGGCAGGATTGGTGGATGTTATGCCGGGACAAAAGGTCTTAATGGTTGCTAATGACGGAAAACAGGTTGATTCTCAAATACTGATTACAGGGTGAGATTTAATATTCTCTAAAAGCACAGACGTGCCAGCAGCGGAAAATACTGTTGGCACATTTGCAAAGTTGCCTTGCAGGGATAAGGGGATCAATATCGAACCTTATTATTGCAGATCTAAAAAGTATTTTAGTATTCCCCGACGCAGCTTGAAAAACTCTTAGAAATATTTATCGAATTGATAATTCTAATGGGTAAAAAATAATCCCGTTCCATATGATAATATATTGGCTTTTTATTTTAAACCTTCCTTTGTCGTGTTAATCCTGCTCAAATGTCAGGCGAAAGAATCTATTGTGGTTACTTGATTAACTTCATTCTTATAAAATTACTTTTGTTTCACAGACAGATTATCTAAGTTTATAATTACCACTTGTATGTTGTCATAGGGGTTAGGAAAGTTTGAAAAGGGATTACATATATTGAGATGTTGGTATTCATTTGGTAAGTGGCTGGCTTTAAAACATGAAGAAAGAATTAATATCTGAATTGTTCTCCAAATTTGAAGAAGCATGTTATAACCTTGATGGCCTTGAATGTTGGAGTGCGCGTGAATTGCAGGAAGTGTTTGCATATAAGGATTGGAGAAATTTTGCTAATACCATTGAGAAAGCTTCCAAGGCTTGCGAGAACTCTGGAGAACGTATAAACGATCATTTCGTTGGCGTCACCAAAATGATCGATATAGGAAAGGGTGGGTAAAATCGATAATATAACAAGGTTGAAGGTGAAGAAATGCAGACCCTCATACCCTATGTTGATTTGTTACCGGGATCATTCACAGCTTAAAGCATTCGCAGAGACACTTATGAATTACATAAGCGGATATATCTCATGTAAAGCATTTAGATTTTGTTTTTTATTACTTAAATAATCCTGCTTTAACATTTTTACCATGGGTCAAAAAGCGCCAACAAATACAGGTGAAGTTATAGATCTTCCCACATCCGAAAAGAATCCTAAAAAGAAAAAAAACTTCAAAACGATTTTAGGCAAGATCGGTTTGGATATGATCCCGGTGGTGTTTGGGATTCTTATAGCTTTGTTCCTAAATAATTTGCGGGAAAATTACCAGGACAGAAAGTTGCTTGAAGCCACTTTATCGTCCTTGTCCAAGGAATTCCAAAAAAATATAGAAGGTATCGAAACTAACCGCCGGCGTTTAATACAGCTGTCGGATACGCTTCGGCATTATAGAGAGGAAGAGATGTACAGTATTTTTGATCTTGCCGCAAAAGCTGACGGCGTAGGCTTGGCGGAAATTTATTCCACTAACTGGCAGATTTCCCTTAATAACAACAGCCTTCGACTTTTAAATGTCCAAACCATCCATCTTTTATCAAAAATTGACGAGAAACACCGGGAAATAAATGAGCAGGCATCAATCATTTATCCGATCGTTTACGGCCCCCCTTTCTTCCAAAAAGGGGAAGAAGGATTAGCATACAGAAAGGGCTTTGAGATTTGGCTCACGGCCTACATTGGGAATGAAAAGGAGTTGCTGACCCTTTATGAGGATTTTGAGAAAGCCGTGGCAGATCAATAGTGATATACAGGATTCCCATCTTTGCCAGGATCTTTAAATGTAAATCGCCTCGCTTAAGTTTTGTCTCTTTTCATTCGCAATACTTTTTGGTTGGTATCTTCCTGAATATATGCCTTGATCACCGAAAAGTTATGCTTCTTATAAAATGGCTTGCCAATGTCATTTTTGTCAAAGACCTCCACCTCCAATGTCTCATGAAATTGACTCATATGATGAACCAACGACGTTCCAATGCCCTTTGAATGGTAGTCCGGATGCACAAATAAGCCCCCTATTTCATTGTTCACCATAGAAATAAATCCAACAACCCTACCGGATACTTCATAAACCCAGGTATCTGAGTTGGGTAAGTAAATTTCGGTCATGGCTTTTTTCACCTTGGCATTAAAATCATCATCCAAAAAGGGGTGGGCAATGGCAGCTGACATTTCCCAAATACTGATCAATTCAGGGATCTCATTCTCCTTGTATTTTCTTATCATATGTTTTACCAGCTTTAGGTATTTTCTAAATATTTTTATACTTGTTGATTAGATGTTCTTTTAACTCTTTAAGTGGATAGTTTTCATATACCGATAAGTAATCAAGAGATATACCGTCAATTTCTGCAATAAACATGAAACTTAGTTTGATACTTTGATCCGGATCAATGCCATCGAAAATTTTTTTAACAGAATCCAACAACGCAGCCGACCGCTCCTTTATCTGATGACTCAACAGCCTCCTGGTTGAGGGCTGAAACATGAGGTTCAGGTTCAGTTGAAAGAATAATTTGTCATGCTCCAGTTGGGAAAATATGCTCTCAATCAGCTTTACTAATTGATTTCCGGGCAGTTCGTTGGTTACTGACTTGTTCATCTCCAACATACCTTTGGTGGTTTGGGCAAATATCTCCTGTAAAATTTCATCCTTCGAATTGAAATGGTGATATACCAATCCCTTTGATACGCTGGCAGCCTCACAAATATTATCGACGGAGGTCTTGTCGAAACCCTGTTCGGCAAAAAGCCTGGTGGCTACTTCGATTACCCTGCTCTTTTTGTCTTTCATTGTTAAATATATTTACAGACTGACTAGTCGGTCTGTAAATATATGCTTTTTTTTGAATAGATAAAATGCTCGGGAGATAATTGGGCCGGATGTTATTGAATATCCGGCGCCGATTCTTTAGTGCAGTGTAATTTTATCACGGAAAACATGCTCATACCTGTTTCCTCCGCTTCCTTCCCAACCAATAATCAAAAAGGTACAATAACCAGAAACATGCCGCCATGACAAGAAAAGCAACATTCCATTGATGAATTGCCAACCAGGAACTATCGCTTTCTTCAAAGATTGACGCATACCAATAAACCATTATGACCAAAGCCATGGAAGTCGCCACCAGCAATCCTCCACTAATAACCCGTGTCCAAAACAGACTTACCTTGTCCAATTTCTTGCTTTGTTCGACAAGTTCAACAATGCTTTTAGCAAAACGCATGGACGGGCGCTTGTACTCGAGTGATTTTAACTGCTCATGCATGATCAGCGCCTGGTTATATCGCAACTGACAGGATTCACACACTTTAATGTGATCGGTTTCTTCTGAATTCTGTTTGTTCGAATCATACAATAATCCGGAGATCTGTTCATCTGTGAGGTGTTCCATTTTATAGCTATTCATTAGGCTTCACATTTAGTTTTAATGCCAATATGCCTCGCATTTCGATCCTGGATCTATGAAGTTGAATTTTCACATTACTTTCTGATAAATCCAGCAAAGCGGCAATTTCCTTGACAGGCATGTCTTCCTGATAATAAAGGTTAATGATAGCCCGGGATTGGGGCGGCAATAGCTGCAAGGACTGTTCCAATATTTCCGACTCGTCCAAATCTCCGGCCCTGGTATTATTTACATCTCCGGGTATTTCCTTTACCTCATCAAACCCTACCTGAATGACTTTTTTCTTTCTTACATAATCTATTGCCCTCAAATAAGCTATTTTCATCAACCATTGCGGGAATTTCGATTCATCCTTTAGATTGTGAAGGTTTCTGTAACACTTAAGAAAAACATCCTGGGAGGCCTCCTCCGCCTCTTCGCGATTGCCTATTATTCGAAAGCACATGGTAAACACTTTGTGCTCAAATAATTGGATCAGGCTTTGAAAGTGAGTGGATGACCCATTTTTTTTAATGGCTGAAATATGATCCCGAAAGTCAGTCATATATATACATAGACGAGCGGCGACCTTTTGTTAGTTACAACCCCATAAAATTTAATGAATTGTAACCGATGGCATTAAGGCACCCGTCAATATTATTGACAGCACAATAAACATTCTAAAACCGGAAATATTTATTATGACACTTATAGCGTTCCCATTGATATTTTTAACTGCCGTGATATTGGTTGTGTCACTTATTTACGTCATCTCCACTAACCGAAGTAAGGAAAAACTTGCCTTAATAGAAAAGGGGCTGGATCCCAATGAATATATAAAAGACCGGTTTTTTCTTAATGCCGTAAAAGTGGGAATGACCATGGTCGGTACCGGGCTGGGCTTTCTAATCGCCGTTTTAGTTGATGAATATTTACTCGTGGATATTGACAATCCGGGAATATATCCCGCAGCTATCTTTTCAATGGCTGGAATCAGTTTGATTATTTACTACGCCGTTTTCAAGTCAAAAGAAGCCAGTTAAAAGCTCACTTAATTTATCAATCCCTTATAGATCTTCTCAAGTCAGGCCTAATTGACCGGGCTAATGGGAGCAGACTGTACATACCAAAAAATCAGACACTATGATTATCACGCGACTTAAAAATCTTCGATCAATATTACTTTGTCTTGGCACTTTATATACTGTGAATGCCTGTGCTCAATCGAATTTTAAAGATAAAGACTGGCAACAATACACCGACGTAACCGAAACTGGATTTTCTGCTAACGCATTGGACCAACTGCGAAAAAAAATAGATAGCAGCCAAACCGCGTCGTTTCTCGTGGTTTTTCGAGGCCATATTCTTTTCTCCCATGGCGAGAATACCAGAAAGTTCATGCTTCATTCTATTCGAAAGAGCATTATGAATGCTATGATCGGTATCGCTATTGAAAATGGGACCATGCGCCTTGATCAAACACTTGAAGCGTTGGGTATTAATGATATAGGCCAACTGACAGATCTGGAAAGGAAAGCCACACTCAAAGACCTGCTTTCAGCGCGGTCGGGCGTTTTTCATCCATCTGCCTATGCAACCAGGGGAATGATCAAAAACCTGCCGGAACGGGGAAGTCACGATCCGGGCACATTTTGGTATTATAACAATTGGGACTTTAATGTACTGCTTACTATTTACGAGCAACAAACCGGCAAAAAGTTTTTTGAAGCCTTTTATGAAGAGATTGCGAAACCCCTGGGTATGGAAGATTTTCAACCTTCAGATGGCTACTACCGGTTGGAAGCAGAAAAATCAACGCATCCGGCTTATTTGTTTAGAATGTCGGCCAGAGACATGGCAAGATTTGGTCAGCTATACCTTCAAAAAGGAAGGTGGAACGACCAACAGTTAATATCACCGGATTGGATTGAACAAAGTACCCAACCCGTCACAACCGACCTTCGTGAATTTAGTGTCAGAGGTGGGTACGGTTTCCTATGGTGGGTGTCAACCGTTAATCATCAAAAAATGTACAATGCCAGCGGGGCTGGCGGCCATAAGATCATTGTCCTTCCGGAAAGCGACATGGTGATTGTACACAGGGTAAATACTTACGAAAATAAAGGGGTATCCGAAGATCATATCCATGAACTGGTATCACTGGTACTCAATGCGCGAACTCGCGTAGAAAAGATCGACACAAGGCCAAGGTTAGACCCTTATTTGCCCCCTGTAAAAGTTTTCACAACCTCCTACCACCAGTCAATGGATCGGTACCTGGGAACCTATAAACATAAATTTCTGGGGAAGATGACCATCAGAAAGCAGCCCGCCGGATATGTATTGGAGAGTGGTGTGGGCATTTTTAAATTATATCCGGCATCGGATAATACTTTCATTTCCGAGGACATTGAAAGTTTGATCGTGATGGAAAAAGCATCGGAAGCCACAAAAAGATACACCATCGAGCCCAAATTTGAAGCTGGCAAATCTATGGCCATTGTTTTTTATTATTAGAAACCAGTGGGGCGGGAAAAGAATTTAGTTGACAGCCAATTTCAACTATATTGTTCATGTGGCACCTATGTCAGTGCTCCTAAATTTTCAGTATAAAATACACTTTAAGGTTTTTACCAATAGTTATCAGTCAATTTCTATACCTGTGGCACCTTTTAAATATCCCAGTGATTGTAAAAACTTATCAGCTTCTGAAACGGTTTTCTTATAATATTCAAAATTCCTATAGTTGAAGAATCCATGGCCTTCTCCTTCATATAATCTTAGTTCACATCTACTTCCAACTTTTTCCATTACTTTTTTATAATATTCGGCAGTTTCGACAGGTACTAAAACATCCTCTGTTCCAAGAAAGATAATGGTTGGTGGCGCTCCTTTATTTAAATTATGAAGTGGTGAAAAATTTTTGTATTCATCGCTAATCCTCTCAAAACCATAACCGCCGGGGCCATTATCAATAACCGGATTGAAAAGTACCAATGCATTTGGGATACAACTTAAAGACAAATCATCGGTAGGGTCATTATAGCCTTTGATAAATGCAGTTGCCGAGGCAAGATGTCCACCGGCCGAGCCACCGGAAGCGATAACTTTAGTTTCGTCAATATTAAAATCTGAAGCATGCTTCCTGATAAATCTAATGGCAGATTTGGCATCCTTCAATGATTCAAAGGGTGTTGTCTTATGCCTGGTTTCAGTTCGATAATCCGCAAGAAAACAAACAATCCCTCTTTTGGAAAAATATTTCGCATGATTTAGGAAATGATGCCTATTTCCTCCCTTCCAGCCGCCGCCAAAAAAGAAAACCATGGCTGGATAAGCTTTTGAGGAATCAAGTTGTTGGGGATAATATACTTCCAGGAATAATTTTGTCGTATCAAGCTGTTTGTATAAAAACTGCTCTTGTGCGGCACAAATGAAATTACTTAAAACAATACTTGTAATTAAGGTAATTAGTTTTTTTGAAATCATTGGCTGTTTCTTAATTTTCCAAATGGCATCAACAAAAACGCAGGGAATGAATAGCCCCTTGCCTTCTATCACCTACCGGTCACGGCGTTTTTTAAATTTATTAATAATAGCGGACTTTCCGAGTATTTGAAATGTTTCATGGCCGATATCACAATTTCTCAGGTCAAATTGAAGCTAAATCACCACCTACAAAATTGCAGGAATTAGTTAAAGAAATATATCGCATTCAACTTTAATACAGTATACTTCCATTCATATTTATCAGTAGGATGATTATTTGGACGAACGGTAGAAATGCTGAAGTTTACTTCCAGATCAATAATAATAACGATAACCCCTGCATTCATGACTGTCTTAGGTACAAAGATCCGACCTCCTACCAATCTACTTTGTCGAGACCCTTCCGAATTCAGGCTTTCTATTCTATGAACAATTGCGGCAAATTGCTCAACTCCTTGATATGGTATTACCGATCTTGGCGATCGTTCTCATTTAGGTACTATTCATTTTTTTTCGAAATTAAGTCAAGTGTAAAATTCAGTTCAGTGTCTACCTCATTTAATATATCTTCAATTTTGGGGCTGACATTATAATGGGGCAGGACACCTCTTCCTTTAACAAAATCGAGATTATGAACTTTTTTTGTCAACGGGATCATTACCCGTATTTTACTATTCGGCAATATTAAAAAAGCGTAAGACGCTCCGGTATGCCCCTCTACTGTTCCTCCGCTTTCTTCCCCAATAACTGTAATCTCTCTATTGCCTTTAAGAAAGCTGGCAACGACAGTTGCCATAGATCCCGAAGCGCCATTGATCAATAAATATAGCTTCCCTGTGTAATTGTTTTTATTTGGTTTTTGCTCATCCAAAAGTGGGACATAGCTATAGAATTCTTTTTTTAATCTATACATTCCTGCATTAGTTCTATACACAATCGAATCGATAAAAAATAAGCCTTTTCCATTTTCCAAATAATCAACCACCGGAGGATACCCAACAAACTTTTCCTCAATAAATGAGAGATGGATATATGGTTTGGTTAAAAGGTATGTAATCAATTTTTCACCGGTTCCGTCTCCTCCCTCGTTATTTCTTAAATCGAGGATTAAACTTTTAGTCCTTCGCTGCTTTAACTCGCTGAAAATACTATCATATAAGCTAATAAAGTCTTGTCTAAAATCATCTCGATGAAATTTATGGAACGAATGTATTTTCAGATAAGCTATGCTATCTTTCAAATACTTAAATTCCAGAGGTGCTTTATATGGTCGTCTGCTGTCGTAGAATGTTTTATAATTATTAAAATCAAGTCCCGCCACTGTTAGTACCTGCTTCCTAGATTTAAATGCCGGAGGGATAAATTCAATTCTAAATGAATCAACCTCTTCAACAAAAATAGGATAGTTTAAATCAAAAAGGTTTTCATTTTGTGTCATACAATAATCTTCAAGATGACGAATATTAAAGGTTTGTATGTAGCCATCAGATGGAATAGTAGGCAGTAGGATATTCAGGATTTCTTCGATAGAATGTCCATTAATGGAAAGGATTTCTGCACCAATTGGTATTTTGTCGTTTAATGACGCCCTCTTAAATACATAAAATCTTCTATCAATAATTTTCAATGAAAATGGAAAATAATGATTCGATTCTCGCAATGATTGATAATAATTTTTGGAGGGGGTTGGTATGACATGTTCGTCATTTGCTTTTGCACAAATAAGTGCGATAATTTTGTAGAATTCAAGCTCTGTCATGGATCGGTCCAGTAACTTAAACCGATCATCTAAATACTTTGTAATAGTTAAGCTATCGATAAACCTATATAGGCTGGGGTAAGTGGTTTCCAAAGCTTTCCTTAAGATCAAATAATCTTCACACAATTCTTTTGGAGCATATACTTTAACTGAATTTTGACCATTTACAGTTAAACCGACAAGTAGAAATATTGATAGCGTAAAAGGTTTCATAAGCTATTGATCCTATTTAGATTTTTTTTGGGGTCTAATATCTAAGCTATTGCTTGGTTTGGGTCTTGGCTTTTATGCATTTAACATCCATATTAATGTAATAGATTTTTAATGCATTCCATAATTACATTAGCTGTGTATTTAAATTTCTTTCCCGTATTAGAAGTATTTGTATACAATTTAGCCTTACTTCCCTTGGCTATGGCTAAGCGCAAGGGTCAAAAGACCAAAATATATTCTTGCCAAAATAGCCAGAATAACAACAGCTTGGAAAAAATAGAACCTTGTTATTCCAAACCGACAAGAGATCGCAAGATTGCATTCTGGAACCGGGCTGAAGTCGAAGCCTGACTATCGATAACTGTCAGATAGTTTGTTCAAGACATGTGTCAGATCGGAGGCAGACATAAACTGATTATATTGAAAGACGATTTCATTCCTGGCATTCAGGAAACAGAGTGTAGGATAAGATACTTTATTGTCAACCGTGCCGAGTTGTTCCGCCAATTCGTGAATGCCGGTATTGTTGCCCGAGGGTTTATAGCTAAATATATGTCCCCCTATTTCAATGTTCCGCTTTTCCTCAGCATTCAAATCAATAAAATAATATTTATCATTTAATAAAGCCGCTACCTTTTTATTGGTGAATGTGGTATTTTCCATAGCTGCACAGTATTTGCACCAATCGGTATGAATAAAAACGGCTACCAGCCTTTCATTTTCATGCTGGAGACTATCCAGCTGCTCGAATTGGAAGGTTTTGAGCTGGCCGAATGCCTGTTGAAAGCCCAATGCCGGCATCAGTAACATCAATAGTATCAATCTGTTCATCTGATAAGGGATTGCAAAGTATATCGAAGTCCCAGAAATGCCCTGATGCCCTGGTTGGCCGCATATACATAGGAGGGATCAAAAGTAAGTGCATTGGGGTTTTCGGCCGTTGGTATGACCTGGCCATCAGCGTCGAAAACCACGTTCTCATCAAAGGGATCAAATGGCCGTGCGATACTGTTTGCCGCAGGTGTAAAATTCAGCAGGTTTTTAATACCCCCGTATATTTCCCATTGTGTTCCAAACCGTTTGGTCAGCTGAATATTTTGAACGCTCCACCACGGTGAATATTCTGCCCGGTCGTCCAGCTCACCTAAAAGAGGCAATCGCATAGGTCCGTACAAGTTGCCGGTATAGTCAACTGTCAGGTTAAGGTGTTTGAAGGTATAACTCAGCGTCCATACGGTTTGTACCGATTCTGTGAGTAACTGACGAAATCTTTCTCCGTTTTCCTTCACCGACACATCCATGACCGTCACACCAACCAGTGCTTTCAGACCACTTTGCCACGATATATCCGTATTTAGGGAAACCCCTTGAGAAACCGAAGAACCATTGAGATTGCTGTAAATAATCTTATTGGGGTCCGTTTCATAATCCGGTAAAATACGATTGGTAAAGTAGGTGTAGAATGCAGAAGCATCCAGCCCGATGAAGGTACCACCTGCGGTATAAAGTTTTTTGACAAAATTAATGTTGGCATTCCAGGAGGTTTCCGGTTGAAGTTCACCATCAAACACCACTTCGCGGGCGCCGGTGAGGGCTGCGTGATCTTCGGTAAATACGTTAGCTACCCGATAGCCATTGCCTACACTTACCCGAAATATGTTCTTCTTATCAGGAGAATTCCACTTGTAATTGATCCGGGGTGTAAGAATGCCGCCATGGATACTGTTAAAATCATAACGAACGCCGAGGAGTAACTTATTCGTTTCGTTGAGGCTGATCTGATCTTGCAGGAAAGCGCCGGGCAATTGTGTTATGGATGGCTTATTATCGAGACCATCACCGCTGCGGGTGGCTGGTGTATTATCATCATAATAGGTATACCGGTAGGCTGCCCCTACCAGCAGATCGTGCTTCCCATAGTACTTGTTCCAGGTGAGTTGCCCAAAGCCAATGTATTGATCGGCGATATACCAACTGTCGCCGTACACTGAGTTTTGCTTGTGGCCGTTGGCACTGAACTGAAAGTTGATTATTTCTTTCACCGGTAACTGGTAAACGCCAAAAGTCTCCCATCGTTTGGTATAAATACTCTCCCCATAAACCTCATTTCCTCCGCGAAATTCTCTGGACCAGTTCATATCCCCGCCCCAACGATCTTCATATACATAGCGCCCGGCAATAGAGAATGTTCTGTTTTCCTTTCGCTCAAAACTAATTTTGTTAAAAACAGAAATGCGGTCTTGCAAGGTGAGATCGGTAAAACCGTCATTATTTTTATCAATTGGATTTTGATAGTTAAAGTAGTTGACACCCAGCAAAGCCTGTACTTTATTACCCAATTTATATTTCAACCCCAAATCTGTGTTGATTTCACCCCAGCCTGTGGCAAAGATGTCTACAGAAGCCAGCGGCGCTGAAGAAGGCTGCTTGGTGATAATATTAACAAGACCTCCAACTGCTTCAGAACCGTAAAGGGTAGAAGCCGGTCCCTTCACAATCTCTACGCGTTCAATGAGTGACTGTGGTATTCCGGTCAACCCGTAAACGGTGGACAGACCGCTGACAATAGGCATACCATCGATTAAAACCATGGTATAGGGCCCTTCCAGCCCGTTAATATGGATGTCTCCGGTATTGCAAACATTGCAGTTGAGCTGCGGACGCACGCCATTCACATTTTGAAGCGATTCGAAAATTGATGGTGCGGGATTGGTCTTAAAGAAAGTCTGATTATAAACCTCTACCGGAATAGGACTGTCCAGCTTGGAAACCTCCTTCATCGTGGCGGTGACCACTACCTCATCGAGTGATCCGGCCGCTTCCACCATTTGAAAATTGATAACCCTGGACTCCCCGGTTGAAAGCGACACTTTCTTTTTTATGGGCTCATAACCGATAAGTGACACCACCAGCGTGTATTCTCCGGCAGGAATGTTCCTGATGTGGTAGGCTCCGTCGGCATCAGTGGCATTGCCCAATGAGGTACCCACTAAGCCTATATTAACGAATTCCAGTGCTATCCCTTCTGAAGTTACTTTTCCTGAAATACTTCCGGATTGAGCCAATAGTAGATTACCGTAAAAACAAGCAAATGCAGTTAGTAAGATTAAGCGAATCATAAAATAAATTTTAAACAAACCATCTTTAATAATTAGATACGTAAAATTAATAAGTTAGATTAATCTAACAAATTTATTTCAATCTTTTTTTTACCTTTACAAGAAAAAATCAGTGAGATCTCCGACAGAAGAAAATTACCTGAAAGCACTGTTTCATTTATCCAATGATAAGGCGGAAGCCAATATTTCAGAACTCAGTGCCCTCCTACAGGTAAGTAAGCCCACGGTCAACAGCATGGTGAAAAATCTTAAAAAGCAGGGACTGGTTATTTATGAAAAATATAAACCCCTTAAGCTTACGGAAAAGGGAAGGAAAGCCGCTGCTTTGGTATTGCGAAAACACAGGTTGACCGAAATGTACCTGGTGGACAAAATGGGTTTTGGCTGGGAAGAGGTCCACGATATCGCCGAGCAGGTGGAGCATATTGATTCCCCCGTTTTTTTTGAACGAATGGATGAATTACTTGGCTATCCGCGCGTAGACCCTCACGGTTCACCGATTCCCGATAAGGAAGGTACCGTAGAAGTTCAGACTTATCAAAGCCTGAGTAATTGCAAACCGGGTGACAAGGTCAAATTAGCTGCTTTGATGCATTCTTCCGCTGATTTTCTGGCATTTCTCAACAGCCGTGAACTTTCATTGGGGCATGAACTGCACGTGTTATCTTCGGAGTCATACGATGGTAGCATGGTCGTTAACTATCACAACCATCAAGCTGAAACGTTGAGCAGGACGGTTTGTGACAGACTGCTTGTAGAGCCAATCTGATTGGTAGATCGCCTGGGAAAAAGCCAGGCTTCTCACAGCCGGCCGTTTCGGATAAATTCCTAAGTCAAATTGGTACTACTTTTCCGAATCCAAGCCTTTCACTGCTTCACCAAAAATTGCTATTTCGGATAAACTAAAACTGGTATTTCCAGGCTTTACCTGATCAAATACTATTTTAACCCAATCTACCTTTTCCTTATTACCCCAACTAATGTCAAGCCCATCCAACGCCGTGTTCGGAAGCGGGACCCTGATGGGAATTTTACGTCCATTACTAAATTCAACGTAGCCAAATTTCTCAATATCCTTTTTATTTAAACAATTAAATAAGCGCAGCGATCGAATAATCTGTGGTGTATCCCATGCTAATTTTACCCATGCTGCTCCATCTTTACTTTCGGAGGCCCAGTGATCGCTAATGCCTTGCTCAGGCTGACATACCTTGCCGTTAATTAAGTAATCCGCTGACGAGCCGGCCGACTGCGAACTTGCGGAGATGGTGGCTTTAGGTGCCACATTTTTCGGATCACTCCAGGCCTGACTTACCTGAAACTGCTGTTTATCATCTCCCAGCAATCTAACTTCATAAAGACACAGACCATACCTGCCATTTGGTGGATTCCGGGGCAGTTTTTTATGCTCACCATAATTGCCCGAATAGCAAAGCCACATGGTTTTTCCATCGTCACTGATAAATTTTGATGGGAAATTCAGAAAATACGCCTGTGTGCCAAATTCCTGCATGTATGTTACCATTTTCCAGGGGCCAGTAATTTTGTCGGCTTCCAGGATATAAGAATCCATATTTGACCGTGTACGCCAGCCGTCCGTTACACACATAAAATACTTCTTCAATGGCGCATTATAGGTGACAGTTACACATCCCATATGATTATTCCAATCGAGTAAGGGTTTAATCTTCTCAAAGTCGTTTGTCCAAATAGGTTCACCATTGGCGTCGTGACCGGCAAAAAACTCATATGCTTTAATATCATTGATGTTTTCGACCGTCGGCGTAACCCTGGTCAGATAAACCTGATCGGCGGAGACCCAACTCAGATTGCCGAATCGTGGCATCGGATCGTCATCTTCCGCTCCCATACAAACCATATAAGCTTTCCCATCCGGAGCGTGTTCCATGTTTTTGCCAAAATCAACAAAGTGAGGAGCCCCCATTTTTACTGCACCAAACAGCTCCCTCGGTTCAGGGAAAAGCGGCTTCTCTGTAGTTAAGGGAGAAGGCGTCCAGGTTTTTCCATAGTCTTTTGAAATTCTGAACCCGGGCATTGGGCCTAATATTGGCCATCCATAACGATAACCATCATCAATGGTGTTAGCAGTAATGCCCAGCAAATAAGTGCCATAATACCAGACACCATTATACAAAAGGCTGCCGCAGGGGTAGCGTCCGCCATAAGGATAGGCTCTGGCGATCTGGGTTCCAGATGTATTTTTAATTTCAAGATCCAGGGGATCATCACCTGTCATAACAACATTACCCGTAGTCGAGGATGGGTCGGCAGAGTAACTGTTAATACCATCGGTGGTTCCATCGGTAAAAGGAGAATAGAGGTTACCATCGGATGCCCATGACGGGTAAAAAGTATCGCCGCAATAATAGTCACTGTTCTTTCCCGTAAAGTAAATCCCATTTATCTCTTGCGATTGGGCAAAAGGACATTCTCCAGGCGTTTGATTGGGCCATAGAAAACCTTTAAAAGACATTTTGGACGGATCTTTACCCTTTTGAGCAAAAGACATAGTGCAAGACATCAACGCCAAAAACAGCAGACCGGAGGCTGTAAAAATCTTGTTTCCCAGAATAACGCTTTTCATGGTTTTAACCGTTTTATATTAAAGCTATTTCAAAATTGTTCATACTATATTTAGTTTCCAGGTATCGGGATCCTATGGAAACCGCTACCCGCTTATAGACCGTTTTAAACATATCTCAATTGCCATGAGGTGTTTTGGTTAGGTTGGCTAATCCATTCTTGTCAGACAACGGCGACACTTTCCAAATTTCCCTTATCGACTCCAGAGATTTGTTTTTCGTTTCAGGTACATAGCGCCACACAAAAAATAAGGCGGCTCCGCAAAAGATGCCGTAGATGATAAAGGGAAAGCCATGATTGAAGGTGTTGACTAACCAGGCATTGCCATCCATCATGGGAAATGTCTGTGAAACCATAAAATTGGTCAGCCATAAAAATATGGTGGCAATAGCCATGGCTCTACCTCTCATTTTGGTAGGGAAAATTTCAGCCAGGATAACCCAGGTTACCGGCCCCACGGAAAATGCAAAACAGGCCACATAGCAAAGTATAAATAGTAAAGTGCCTACCCCCTGCAATTGCAATGTAGCACCAACACCCAGTGTTAGTAATGAAATGCCCATGCCTGCATATCCCCAAAGCATCAAGGGCCTTCTTCCCACCTTGTCAACAGCTAATATGCCAACGATAGTAAACGCCAGGTTTACCGCCCCTATGATGATAGTCTGTAGCAAGGCTACATCCATTCCTTGCTTTGCGATACTTTTTAGAATTTCGGGAGCAAAATACAGAATGACATTAATACCGGTACTTTGTTGAAAAAAGGCCAGGCCCAGCCCTACCATAAGGGCCATTCTCAGCCCTGGCTTAACCAGTTGATCCAACGTAGCCGATTCTTCAGAAAGTGATTCCTTAATTTCCCGTATCTTCATTTCGGCATTACCGGTCCCTTCTACCAGGCTGATAATGGCCATAGCCTTTTTCTCCCCGTTACGCTTTAAAAGCCACCGGGGGCTGTCGGGCACAAAAAACAGTAATACCAGTAGCAGCAATGCCGGAATGGCTTCCGAGCCAAACATCCAACGCCATCCATGCAGCACATTCCAGCTATGGACCGAGCCTTCCGCCACGCCCATCGACTCGTCAAGTCCTGTGCCATAACCGGCGATAAAGTAATTGGCAAAATAAACGATCAGCATGCCGGCGATGATGGCCAGTTGGTTCAGAGATACGAGGCTACCTCTGTACCTGGCAGGGCTAAGTTCAGCAATATACATGGGGCTGGCCATGGCGGCAGCACCTACGCCAATACCACCCAGTATCCTGAATAATATAAACTGTGAAAAGGTTTTTGGCAGGGCAGTACCAAGGGCCGAGATAAGAAAAAAGACCGCAGCCAGTAAAAGTACATTCTTTCTTCCCAGCCGATCGCTTAACACGCCGGACAACAAAGCGCCAAATACACAACCCAAAAGAGCACATGATGCTGCCCAGCCAACTAATTCAGGCGAAAGCTCAAAATGTATCCGGAGATATCCTATGGCCCCTGCAATAACTGCTGTATCATAACCAAACAACAGCCCGCCTAAGGTAGCGACCAGGGATACCCGGATAACGTAGATCAGATTTGATTGCATAAGTTTTTGTTATTTTATACCATGCCAATGGCTTTTCAAATTCACATTTATCGTTTTTATTCCTTACCTATTCCCAGGCTAAATGCCAACTCCAGCTCCTTACCTTCAGCCAGGGTAATAAGCCCCTGCCTATTATTGAATGCATCGGGCGCAGCGGTCATAGGCTCTACTGCCAAACAATCCCTGCCTGGCGGGGTGAAATACATACAATAATTATAGCCCCCTGGTCCCATTTGCTGGTCAATGAATATTTCTATATCCCTGTCGGGATCATAGAGGCTGGTGCGGCCCGGCTTGTCCAGCTCATAACAATCATTCATAAAATCATCGGAGATAGCCGCATACTCCCGGAATTTCAGGTTTTTTTTTATAGTGCCGATTGGGATGTAATGGTCGTCTTGTTCAAAGGTCTTTACCCCGGGAATTTTGAGTTGCAGCTTGTCTACAGGTGTGCCCGTTGCAATATAGGGATGCCAGCCCATTCCAAAGGGTATTGCTGTTCCCGACTCATTGCGGACATACGATCTAATACACAATTCATTCGCTGATAATTGATAGGTATTCCTGAAAAAAACTTTAAATGGATAGCCGGCATCACCGCCAAAGGAGCACTCTAACACCACCTGTCCCGCTTTCTGGTCAAGCACTGACACAGTAAAGGGTGCATTATACAAAAAACCATGCAGGGCATTTGGCAGTCCGGGGTCGGTGTGGTCCAGGAAGTAAGTGTCACCACCAAATTCATAACGACCGTTGGCCACCCGGTTGGGAAATGGCGCCAGAAATGTTCCGGCATACAATGGAATAGATACGGCATTAAACGCCTCGAGGCTTTTAGCTGCTTTGTGAATTGAATGCAGGTCGTTATTCTTTTTTAAAACTACCTCATTGATGGCCCCGCCATATCCGGGAATCATGTTAACATATTCGCCGGTTTGAAGGTTTTTAATTTCCACCACTTCCAGGCCATCCATTGATTTGCTCTCTATTTGAAAACTCACCTTATGCTCCTTTCCAATATAAAATTAACAAAGGCGCCAATGCCAAATTCCCATTTGGGTAGCTTGTGGCAATGATTTACCCAATTGACTTGCCTGCCAAGGTGAGCGGAATATATCACCACCTGATCACCAATCTTATGTGTAAACCCGTGACCGGGGTTATCCCGGTCTTTGGTAGGGGCAAACATTGTTCCGCAGAAAAGTACGAGGCCATCCGGATATTGGTGGTTAGGGCCAATGGCTTGTGCCACAAGACTTTCAGGCGCCCGGCTGATTTTGTCCATGCGGGAAGAAGCATCCAACAAAAACCCATCCTGACCCTGGATGCTTAAATTAATCACTTCATTTTTGACATCATCAAGGTTGAAAGTCTCATCAAAAAGACGAAACAGGGGTCCAACGGCACAAGATCCGTTCTGATCTTTCGCCTCCCCCAGCAGCAAGGCGCTGCGCCCTTCATAATCCCGTAAATTAACATCGTTGCCCAGCGTTGCACCTACAATTTGTCCACGATCTGATACGGCCAGGACCACTTCCGGCTCCGGATTATTCCAGCTAGAGTCTTCCAGTACACCTATTTCGGCCCCAAAGCCCACGGCGGAGAATGGCTGACCCTTGGTAAAAATCTCAGCGTCTTTCCCAATGCCTACTTCCAGGTATTGCGACCACACTCCCTGTTCCTGCAACTCCGCCTTTAATTTCATGGCATGGGCTGAGCCGGGTTCTACATGATGCAAATCCGTACCAATTTTATCGGTGACCACTTTTCTAATTTCCGCGGCTTTTCTCAAATCTCCTTTTGCTTTTTCTTCGATCACCCTTTCCAATAAGCTTTGGATAAAAGTAACACCACAGGCCTTTATTGCCTGCATGTCGTTGGGCGATAGGAAATATGGGATGGTTTGATCCCGATCAGCAAAAACTGAGTTTTGAAGAATCCCGGACAAGGCCCCTAATAATGGGAGGTCTGAGAGACCCTCAATGACCTGAACGGGATCCGGGGTATTTATTAACTGGCTCGTAGTGTCAAAATGTTCTGAAAGGTCATAAACAGCCTCGTTTTTCACCAGCACCACATGTGGCCCGGCCACCCCTTTGTATGCCAGACGGTCTGGCACCTGGCAACACCCAACCCACGTCCCTGTTTTTCCCTGTTGGGGAACTATTTCATTGATATCAAGCTGCCTGGTTTTCATACGATAATTTTATCAGTGGTAAATTCCCCATTGACCAGGCGACTAATGCCCATTGGATTTTCGTTTTTCAAGGCCTGGGGTAAATGAGTTTGAGGAGCATCCTGGTAACACACTACCTTGCAAAATCGCTCAATGGCCGCCGTACCTACCGAGGTGGCAGCCGCAAATGTGGCAGAAGGATATGGCCCGCCGTGATGCATAGAGGGACACACCTCCACCCCTGTAGGGAATCCATTGAAAATAATCCGGCCGACTTTTTCCTCGAGCGCTACCTTAATGGGTCCTGCCTCCGTATCCTCATAGGTGTGGATGGTACCGGTTAAATGGCCTCCTAATTGATTGATTGCCTGCATCATTTCCTCCCGACTATCACATTCTATAAGCAAAGCCGCGGGACCAAAGACTTCCTCCTCCAAATCCGGATTGGCATTGAAATCGGTAGCCTTTACGGCAAACAAGGTGCCGCTGGCCATATCAGTACCTGCCAAGGTGGTCAGTGCAGCCTTGTTGGCATAGTTGTTGATTTTTTCCTTATATCCTGAAGTAATACCGGCATTGAGCAAGTTGCCAATCTGGATTTTCCCGATTGCTGCTACAAGTGCTTGCTTAAAAGCCTCCTGATCCGGTGTTTTTAGCATAAAGATCAGTCCGGGCTTTGTACAAAACTGACCTGCTCCCAGGGTGATAGAATTGGCCAGGCCGGTAGCAATTTCGTTTCCCCGATTTTCCAGTGCCTTGGGCAATATAAATACGGGATTGGTACTGCCCATCTCTGCATAAACCGGTATGGGTCTTGGTCTGGAGGCGCCGGCATCAAACAATATCCTTCCAACGTGGGAGCTTCCGGTAAACCCTACTGCCTCCAATTTCGGATGTTTTACAAGATTGGTGCTCACTTCCGGGTCTCCACCCTGAAGCAGGCTAAAAACCCCGGCTGGCAGGTTATGTTTTTTAATGGCATTGGTTATGGCCATCGCACACAATTCAGAGGTAGCGGGATGGCTGGGGTGACCTTTCACTACGACCGGATTGCCTGCGGCCAGGGCGGAGGCCGTATCTCCTCCCAAAGTCGAAAATGCCAGAGGAAAGTTAGAGGCAGAAAAAACCGCAACAGGCCCAATTGGCTGCAATACCCTGCGGAGATCTGGTTTGGGTATCGGCTTGCGGTCGGGTATGGCCGTATCGATCCTTGCCTGCTGCCAGTTGCCATCTCTTATAAGTGCTGCAAACGCCCGCAATTGGCCACAGGTTCGTCCGCGTTCACCAGTGAGTCGAGGAATGCCCAGCCCGGTCTCTTTATGGCAGGTTTCTAACAACTGGTCGCCAAGGGCTTCAATTTCACTGGCGATTTCATCGATAAATGCAGCTCTTTGTTCAAATCCAAATGATTTGTAAATCTTGTAGGCTTCGCAGGCCCCATACACTGCCTCATCAATTTGAGACAGGCCTACTCCCTTAAAGTCACTTAGTTTTTCATCAGTGGCCGGGTTGTAAGATGAAAATGGTGTTCCGGACCCGTCGACCCACGTCCCGGCGATTAAGCTTTTTCCTGATATCATGAGTTAGTGTTTAGATCATTCATTTTATATGGTAAAACACCCTTGTAAGGCAGCTTGACCTTAAATAAGGAACCTGACAGAGGATACTGGTCTAATTGATCGGCATCCATCAGGTAGCACGCGGTGGTGATGTATAATTCATCTAAATCAGGCCCGCCAAACGCACAGGAAGTGACCTTGGGTACCGGTAATACGACTTGAAAGACTATCTCCCCGTTTTGCGGGTTTATTCTTACCACTTTGCTTCCATCAAATAATGCTACCCATAAAAAATCCTCTGCATCGATGGCCATCCCGTCGGGTAGCCCCATTGCTTTATCGATGCAGGCGACAACCTCTTTATTTTGAATGTTTCCGGTTTTTAAATCATAATCATAGCAGTGCACTTCGTAGGTCATGGAGTCTATGAAGTAAAACTTTGTGCCATTGCTGTTCCACACCAGGCCATTGGAGATGGTAGTGTTGGTGATCTTTTCCTTTACCACACCTGAAGCGTCAAATTCATATAAAACACCGGCGCCTTCCCGGCAGTCGTAAGCCATCGTACCTGCCCAAAACGTTCCCCGGGGATCACATTTTCCATCATTAAAGCGTATGTGCGGGTTCGCCTGTTCAGGTTTTGAACCTTCAGTGCGGTTTCCGGTTTCGGGATCCAGAAATCCTATGCCATTTTGATCTGCGTAAGCCCATAGCCCCGATTCGGTCAACACGATGGTACCAATATCCTGTCCCAGATCAAACCCTGAATTACGGCCGGTTTTTGGATCAAAAGAAAATATTTTATGATCAAGAATGTCTACCCAGAGCAGACATTGGTTAGCGTGGTCCCAGAGGCTGCCTTCACCTACAATTGCTTTGATCGGATAGGCCAGTTGCGCTTCTATACTTTTCATTTATCTCGAATGGTTTAATTGCGGTCTTGATTCATTACCAATCCAATATGGCATTGTCATCGTCTCTGATTGTATTTGAATGCATTATTTCTTGTTTGAAAGGGTGTTTTTTGGCTTCCTGTTCATTGATATCAATGCCCAGGCCAGGTTTGGTTGGCACCGCCCAAAAGCCCTTCGCCGAGGATATGTCAGTTTCCACTACATCCCATCGCCAGGGCACATCTGTCAGCATATCCTCCTGAATCAAAAAGTTAGGCGTAGATAAGGCAAAATGAAGCGCCACGGCATTGGCCACAGGTCCCAGGGGATTATGTGGCGCCACACCCATATTGTATACTTCTGCCATCGCGGCAATTTTTCTCGCGGCCCAAAGCCCTCCGCAATGACATAAGTCAGGCTGAATTACATGTACCGCATTTTTCTCAAAAATCTCCTTGAAATGATAGATGGAAACATGCCTTTCGCCTGTTGCAATTGGCACCTTGGTGTGGTTGGTTACCATTTTGATATTGTCGATATTTTCGGGCCTTACCGGTTCTTCGCAAAAAAAGGGGTGAAACTCTTCGATAGCATTGATGTATTGAATGGCCATGGCAGGGGTGGTACGTCCATGGAAGTCCACCATAATGTCGATGTCGGGGCCAACCGCCTCGCGAAGTTGTCCGAACATGCTGGCAAATTGTGTGACTTTCCCTCTGCCTTCAATAGTTTTTGAATAGGGAACAAACACAACTTTTAAGGCGGTATACCCTTTATCAATCACATCATGGGCTAAAGCAATGAGGGGTTCTACGGAGAAAGTTTCGTACACCGCTTTCATATCGCCTCCACCCAGGTGGGTATACATTCGTACCCGGTCTCTTACCTTCCCGCCTAGCAGATGGTACACCGGCACACCCAGCTCTTTTCCTTTTATGTCCCAGAGTGCCTGCTCTATGGCTGAGATGGCCGACATGCCAATCACGCCCAGCGCCCAAAACGACTGACGATACATTTTTTGATAAAGATGCTCGATGTTTAACGGGTTTTCTCCAATAAGCATGGCCTCAAAGTCTTCTATCGCACCTACTACCGCCCTGGTTTTCCACTCAAGGGAGGCTTCTCCCCAGCCGAAAACACCGGGTTGACTGGTCTCTACTTTCACAAAAACCCAATTTCGCATTTGCGCATTAACCACGAGTGTTTTTAGTCCTGTGATTTTCATGGTCATAAATTTTTCATTTTGGTTGAACCCCTTGTACACAATAGCCGCCGTCACACCTGATATCCGTCGCTGTGATATTGGCAGAATCGTCGCTGGCAAGAAATACACACACATTGGCAATTTCCCGGATTGATGCTATGGTTCCTCGCGGATGTATTCGATCAAATTCGCGAAGGGCAAAGGCTGGGTCATCTGCATTTTCTTCCACAAACCGATGAAGCATTGGGGAATCTACCGTCCCCGGTGACACGGAGTTTACCCTGATGTTGTATGGCGCCAGTTCCATCGCATGGCCACGGGCCAGGGCCATAAGTCCACCTTTGGTGGCACCATAAATAGCTACCTCGGGAAACCCGTTATGACCTGTTACACTGGACATATGAATAATAGCCCCTCCTCCGGATTTTTTCATCTCGGGAAATACCTGCCTTGTAAATAGGATCGGCGCTTTTAAATTGACAGCTAAAACGTGATCAATAGTTTCCTCGCTTAGTGTTTCCAGTCTGGTACCCGGCATCACAGCTGCATTATTTACCAGCACATCAACCCTCCCCAATGAGCCGGCAGCATCACTCACAAACCCCGCGATGGCACTGGCGTCGCGAATGTCAATGGCCCTTGAAAAAGTTTTTGAACCGGTTTTTTCTACCAGCCGGTGCGTAGCCTCCAATGTATCATTATTGATATCGCAGATGGCGATGGCAGCACCCTCTTTAGCAAAGGCAAGCGCAACTCCCCGGCCTATACCGTCTCCGGCTCCAGTGATGATACAGCATTTACTGTCAAGCTTCATATGTTTAGGATTTTCATCAGGTACGACCGGCAATCTGAATTTTTTGTAGGATCAAATATTAGCCGGGGCAGTTGGGGTTCAGTCCTCGATATCACAAATTTTATGTAGCAATCATCCATCATTTACCCGGTTATCTATTAGAGTGAATCCCTCATAATCAGTTTTGTTTTCACCTCTTCTTTTACTTCCTGAGGACCATCGAGTATATATGAAACGGCTTTGCGGCCAAGTTGCTCAAAGTCTGTTGATATTACCGTAATACCGTCAGCTACCACCCGCTTTATGGGTGAATCATTATAAGAAATAAGCCCACAGTCTTTTCCCAGTTTGAGGCCGGCATCCCTGGCTAGCGTGATAATTTCTACCATATCCAGGTCATCGATCACAAAAAATGCCTCGCCGTTATTTACCTTATCGACGCCGGACACGATTTCATGTGTTATGCCATTTTCTTTGCAAAAGCGGCTAAACCCTTCCTTAATTTCGCGCGGAGCCTTGGCGGCATTGGAAGCGATAAGTTTAGTATCGGAAAATACAAGGGTGAATTTTTTATAGTTACGGATACGGTCTCTAGCCAATTGCAAACAATCATAAACCGCTTCATCAAAATTCTGTACAATGTAATTGCCGAAATCTGTCGGGAAATATTCTTTTCTATCCAGCGCAAGTACATTCCTGCCTTTTAGCTTTGCCAGCACCGAGGAAACCTTGGTATGATTGAAGGGCATAATCACAAACACGTTGTAGCGATCGATGTTATTGAGAATCAAGGCTTCAAACACTTCGATATTACAGTGGTGGAAGTAAACATCTACATTGGCCACTTTTTTATCCAGACCTTGCAGCAATGTATTGTACAGTATTTTTTTGTACTCCGAAAGTTCATCAAAAAGTAAGAATACATTTTTGGTGTGCCCCACTTTATCATTGGCGACAAAGTATCCCTTGCGTAGCTCAGACCGGATGATGCCAAGTTCCTTTAATTCGTTGTATGCCTTGATAACTGTCTCCTGCGCCAGGTTATGCTGCAGGCAGATTTCCCGGATCGCCGGCAATGGATCACCAATTGACAGGCCTTCACTGCGAATCATTTCCTTCACGCCATTTACAATCTGAATGTATTTGGGAACGGCGCTCTCCTCTTTTACACTTAATTTTTCTTTGACCAAAATTATTATTTTGTAAATTTAATCTGCTCTGCTTTGCTCTGCTCTATATTTCAAATTAACAAAAATTAAAATTTGTTTCCAACTTTTCCGTGACGGATTTGGAAATAGTGTCATTATTGCGTTCCCAATGTGATGGATAGACGATTGTCCGGCAGACAATTCAGATGACCTTGTAGGATGAGGGATTGGCAGTAGTGAAAATGCAGGATTGGCTGGAAATGGCTTCCAAAGACCGGGATAAAAATTAAGGATCTCTGACCGCTGACTTGTTACCGGTAAACCTCACTTAGATTAGGGATTAGTATCGCCACTTTTTTATATTTCGTTGGCCTGGTTTTTATAGCCAACGTCTGACTTTTGTTTTATAAGCCAGGTATTCGTTACCAAATATTTGCTCCATCGTCCGTTCTTCGTAAGGAATATACCAAAGGTCAGCTATCACAATAAAAACCAAACATCCAATGATAGGCAAGAGTGTACCCAAAAGCACCCAAACACCCACCAGCATTATCGTAAAGCCAAGATAGATGGGGTTTCTGCTAATTTTAAACAATCCGGTGGTTACAAGTTTTTTAGGTTGCCTGAATGTATGAATTTCCGTATTTAACTGGTTAAATACCTTGCTGACCACCATCATCATCAATGCGCCCGCGACTACCGGCACGATCCCAACGTAATTGAAAGGTTGGGGAATAATTACTTTGAAAATAACGATTGATTTTATGGCTATCATGAAAACAATACAGATTAAAAACAGCATTGGCGGAATTAATTTTTTCATCCTTTTACAATTTTAAATGTCCCCAAAGCTATTCAGCCGCGAACGCAATTGCATTAACATAGGTTTATCCACTGATTTTTTTTCTTATTCGGCTTAGCGCAACAGGCGTTATTCCAAGGTAGGAAGCAATCATAAATTGCCTGACTCTCTTTTCCAAATCCGGAAATTCTTCCAGAAAAATTTTATACCTGGCTTCGCTGTCCAACAACAAAAACTCTCTTTCTCTTTTTTCTTTTATAGCATACCCCTTTTCCAATAATTTTATGAGTAATAAGTTCCATTTTGGGTTTATCCTTCTCAACTTTTCCCAGTCCTCATAGGCGATGGCCAGCACCCTGGAAAACTCCAGGGATTCAATAAAAAAATGAGAAGGCTTTTTTGAGATCATGGCAGAATATGAACTGACAAAGCTTTTTTCCGGCATAAAAACTTTGGTAAATTCTTTCCCCTGTTCTGACACATAAACGTATCTGAAAAGCCCGCTAATAACAAATCCAAATTTAGTTGGAATTTGACCTGCCCTCAAAAAATAAGCCGTGGGCTCATAGGTTTTAATCGTTCCTATTTCAAGTAGTTCAGCGATTTCCAACGCTGCAAAATTGGTGAGTTTCGCTATCGTATTTTGAATTTCCGGTATCATTATTCTAATTGCGGCCGACAACGGCCTATGGTGAAAAGGATCAGCGAACACTGACAGTTCCAAGCTTCGCGAAGCCCTATTGATGATTCAATTCATTTGCCTTTGGGTTTACAAGTTGCTATCGACTGCTTTTCTTTTTATTCAGTCTTTCAATTTCCCTGGTCAGGGTTTGTTTTTCAGTCTTGGATTTTGTCAGTGTAATGGCTTGTTTATAATGGTCAATTGCCTTGTCAATATCGTTGTCTGCATACAAATAACCTAACAATTCGTGATAGTAATTGCTTTCAGTCAGGTTTAATTTTTCTGCTTCGGGAATAGCTTTTTCGCATCCGTGAACTTTGGCAAAAGCAAATGTTCTGTTCATGGCTGTTACCGGCGAATATTCCATCAGGATAAGTTGATTGTATAATTCCAAAATATGTTGCCATTTGTTCTCGTCTGTCGGTGTTGTGTGCCAATAAGCGATCCCCGCCTCTAAATGATATTTTGACAATTCGTTCCCATTACAGGCATTCACAAAATAATAATTGCCTTTTTCAATCAACGATTGGTCCCACAAGGTTTTGTCCTGTTCGTCAAAAAGAATGGTTTCACCTTTATCGTTTGTTCTCGCTTCCAGCCGCGAACTTTGAAAACACATTAAAGCGAGTAAAGCATTGGTTTGTGGGATATTGGTTAGTGGGTTTTCTGTCAGAAACAAAGCCAGCCTGACAGCTTCCGAACACAGCTCTTTTCTGATTAACTGATTATTTGTCTTGGAAAAATAGCCCTCATTAAATAATAAATACAAAGTTTTCAACACAGTATCCAATCTTGCCCTGATTTCCGTTTCACTCAAAGCTTTGATTTGAAAATCGTCGTTGCGAAGATTCGTTCGGGCCCTGTGTAAACGTTTTTTAATAGTTTCGGTTTTTGTCAGAAAGGCGTTGGTGATTTCTTCTACGCTAAAGCCGCAAAGGATCTGAAGTGCCAGACAAACTTGACTTTCGGTTGAATTGGTCGGATTGCAAACTGCAAAAATCATGGCCAGCTGGCTATCCGCCAGGTGTTGGTGGCTAAATTCAAAGCCCTCTTCTGAATCAATTCCGCTGGATTTTATAGCCTGTTTGATTTGTGTTTCAAAAACGGCAATATGCTTAAAATAATCCTTGGTTTTATTTTTTGCTACCGTATAAAGCCAGGCGGTCGGGTTATTGGGTATTCCGTTGATTGCCCAGTGTTCGGACGCTTTCAGGAATGTTTCACTGGCAATGTCTTCGGCAATCTCAATGTGCTTTAAACCAAAATGACGGCATAATACGGCCGTCATTTTTGCATATTCCTGTCTGAATAAGTGCGGTAAAAGTTCATTATGTGCCGGCAGACCTTCCTGCATCAGTCACGTTTTAAAATCTCACGCACCTCGATATTTCCACCGATTTTGAAAATCGGGTTGGCTTTGGCAATTTCTACTGCCTCTTCAATCGTTTCAACTTTTACTATGATATAACCGGCAATAAACTCTTTGATTTCGGTGTAAGGCCCATCGGTTACTACGTTATCAGGTCTTACGGTCTTGGCACTATCGGGAGAAGGTAAAAGTGTATTTCCTTTATCCGCCAGTTTGTTTTGGGCTGCAATACCGCTTAACCAATTCATTCGCTCCTGCATTTGTTCCGGCGAAGGTTTGAAATCGGACATGTCATTTAATCTGAAAATTAATGCAAATTCTTTCATTTTGATAAATTTTTAAAGTTCGTCCTAACGACGACTCACATTTTAAAATGGGGACAGTCACCTCGCGTTTTATCACCAGCGTTTTTTCTACGTCATGGTATCGATTGATATAATGCAATCCGATTTCCTTCGCTGTCTTCAAATTCTGCCACATCACCCAAATCTCCATTTGAGGTTTTTGGATAAAGGATTTGTGCACCATTTTCTGTCACTAATTTTAAGGTCTTATCAATATTTTCTGTTTTGAAATAAATGACAACCCCATCTTTTGTTGGCTTATAAATTTCCCCCTTTGCCAGGGCTCCTGAAATTCCCAGGCTCTCCTCTACAAAAGGGAACAATGCCATTTCATTTTTGTCAATTACTTCTCTTTCAAAAGTAAAGCCAAAAACAGATGTATAAAAATTCATGGCCCTATCTATATCTGTTACAGGAATTTCAAAATAAACTACCGGATTGTGTTCCTTAGTCATATTATCTGTCGTTGCATTTTCACGATATACTTTTGACCCGTCCGAGCAGGAACTTGCCAAACAAAAATGTCCAATAATTATGATGGTCGATATATAAACTGTTCTTTTCATGGGTACCTTGAAGTGTCCCTTTCCAATGAGGGTAGAACCTGTAAAATAGCCGTTAAAAATTCGGCGTATGCCACACTGTGACTTATTTATTTTAAAAACTTTAATCTAAAGGATTTTTGATAAAATTCATATCTGTATTGCCCACATGTAAATATTTCTTTGGGCTTACCTAATGGTCAAACCGCAATATTCATTGGATAAGACGATGCCGGGAGGAGGCTACCTGCAATTGCCACAAATTAACAGGTTGAATTACGCTAATTACTTCATTTTTATAATTTGCTTGTCAACCATATGCCTCACCATCTTCTTAGTGAAACTGTTGGCAGCAGATTCCACTGAAGAGGGGTCCACCAGGGAAGATTGACCACTCCATACCAGGGTTTCCTTTCCCTTGTACAACTCTCCTTTGAGATCGTAAAGAATGGCCTCAACGAGGTAGGATTTGGTAGGTTCATAATAACCGGGTGCCTGAATTCTCGCATAGCGCTGAACATAATATTTGCCAAAACGGCTGTATCCGGCCGGAACAATATAATCCTCGCCGGGCCGGTAGCGGGTTCCTTCTTCGGAACTGACAAGGCTCATGGTAATGACGCCGTCAAGATCGTTTTCTTCTATGATTTTTATAAGGTTTCCCGGCTGCTTTTGCGCCTCAGTCATTTTAGGAGGGAAAAAAGTAATTCCTTCAACCGCATTAATCCCCTCTCTTTTAAAACGCTCTACCGCAGTACTTTCAAATTTAGTTCTTACTGTCAGGTTTTCGTGAATTGCTACCACGGCAATTTTTGTGAAAGATCGATCCTGATATTCCTGACGCGTCCAATCGGAAGTCAGTTTTGGAGAGCAGCTGGCAGAAAGCATCAATGTGCAGAGCAGCCAAAAGTTTTGAATAGGCGATGGGCTTTTCATGATAGTGATGGAACTGGTTAGAAGTTATTAAGGTTTGATCCCCAAAATCTACAATCCTGGCAACCCGGGAAGTATTCAAATTCTTTTCAAAAGATAACAATAATAACAAATTTAATCAATGCGCTTAACCATAAAATCTCATCTTTACGAGCTAGACGAAGGTCATGATCTTTCATAGCTTAAATAGCTCAGACCGGGACATTGAGGACATTTCACCAAAGGCTTAAAGTAATCTAAAATAAAATTGGGTCAGCCTCTATTTCATTCACTTTACGCCAACCACTATCCGCTCTACAATGTCAAGGGCAGTGGTCAGTGTGGATAAATCGCTGGATAACCCTCCCGTTTGGCCCGAATGATGTCCATGACCAACCAATTCCATCAGGTAATAGTCTTTGTTATCGCTCATATCCACCGATGCCTCAAATACGATGGAGGGCTGGCCAAGCTGTCCGGTACCGCTATGGAATACTTCATCATCCGGAAAGTCAAATTCAGAGTAGTATTCATTGTCATCAAAGGCTACATTGATCTCAATCCTCAAATTAAACTTCGAAGTATGATCCGAGGAAGTGCTCATGTGGAAATTATTACTTAATGTGGCACCACTTATGCCATCGGGAAGTGGATCGTCAATGGTCGGAACGTACATTCCATCATCATACTGAACTCCTCTTTTGTGTGACCAAACCGGTAGTGCATCCACTCTCCGGTATTCGCCATTAGCATCTTTTTCCGTATCAAACTCCTTAAAGTTTTCCTTACTGCGCCCTCCAAAGAATAAGCCTTTTGCGGTTGCCTGAGTGACAAAAAGTGTTTGTAAATAATTTCCTGCCGTATCTTCTGTCCAGATAGCAATTTGCGGATGCCAGTAATGCTCGCCCCTTAATAGATCAATGGTTAACCGAATATCGTTTTCAGTATTAACCTCGACGATTTCATATGATGAGGCGTCCAGCACTTTCCCCTCGCCCGCCTTCAGCCTTGCCCCGAAATCCATCATGTTTTTGAAGGGTGCTTTTTGGAAATAAGCACTCAGAAAAAAAGCAACGCCAGTTAACAGCACTATGAATAGCAAACGACTGTTGCTATACATTTTAATTGACTTGAAATTATACCTCAAATGAAACAAGGCGCCAAGCGTAAACAGGAACCCAAAAACTGTATGGATCGTCGCTATCGTGCGGGAATAAGCCTGAAAGTAAGACAATACCCCCGTTACCATTAACACGGTGAAGCTTATGGCTATTGACAGACTGATTATTTTTCGTACCATTAAAATTAAAGTGGGTATTAATAAAAGAATCCCCAACTTTCATTGAGGATTCAATTGCTTTTAAACAGATAAATCAATTCGGCTCAAAGAAGTTTTTGAAGATCCTGGATTCGAACGGACAGGTACTTGACCTGTTTCGCCTTGCTTTTTGGCAATGTAAAATCTGAGAATTGATGATTTAGTTTTTCTGTAAACACAGTCTCAATCAATTTCACTTCCCTTACCATTATTGCTAAACTTTCCTCATCGGTTTCACCAATGATATCATGAATATCGTAAGACCTGGGATCAAAAGCCGGCTTGGAAGATTTCTCCATATCGGCCTTTAGCGCAATAAGATCTAACCTTAAAGTGCTAATTACCTTAGCTTCGCCAAATTTTGTCTTAGCGCCGCGACAAGCCGAAGGTGAACAACCCGGGGTTGATGCAACATCTGCTTTTTGCCCTTTGGCACATGCAACCTTATCTTCTCCACTTTGAGCGCAAGAAGACTGAGCCATTAAGTCAGTACTTATTACCATGCCGGTCATTATCAATATGCCAAGTAGTACATTTTTCAATTCTGGTTTCATTTTCTTCGAATTCACTTTGTTAGTTATTTTTTTGCCTAATAGACGAGCAACTTTCAAAATGATGCAGAAAAGCACCTATTTTTTTGTAAAAAAACTTACAGATTAGGCACACAATAAGAGGCAAACCAAAGTGTGCCAACCGCAAAATCATTATAATAGGTGATTAGAAGTTCCCCGGCTTTTATCGATGAGTTCTCAGTCTCCCCGGTTAACCGGATTACGCATTTTCATTCAATGTCTGATTGATCTCAAACGCTGTATTTTTTGCTGTTTTTCCTACGCCGTAGATAGTTGATGAAGCAAAACCCGTCCAGCTTCCATAGCCCACCAACCACAGGTTTGGCTCCTTTTGGGATCGTGTATATTTTGTGGCAATGCGGTTATTCTCAATAACGCCCAGGGGGGTCAGATGCTTTAAGTTCGACTTAAAGCCGGTGCACCAAATAACAGCATCAAACGCTTCCGGTTCCCCATCAGGCCAAATAACCCCTTTATCATAAAATGATTCAAAGGGTCTTCGCGCTTGAAGAACGCCCCGTTTAAGCGCTTCCTTAACGCTGTCCAACATCACAATGTCACCTAGCGAGAATTTGACATCATTTTTAGGTTTTTTATTCAGGAATTTATTGGTAGCCTCCTGAAACAGATAGCGGCCATCCACATGGTCGGGCAGGAACCTGGGGTCCTCCAACGTCACCCATTGCGTATCTGCAACCTTGGAAACCTCTGCCAGGATTTGTGCACCCGAATTCCCACCACCGACAATTATTACTTTCTGGTCCTCGAATTTATCCGGCCTTCTGTATTCAGAAGAATGAAGCTGTCTACCCTTAAACTGGTCGGCATTTGGGTATGCCGGAATAAAAGGATTTGCCAAACTCCCCGTTGCACTTACCAGGGTTTTACTCTTGTAAGTTCCCCTGTTGGTCTCAATTACAAAAAGACCGCCCTCTCTGCTTGCCGTATTTACTGAGACCGGCCTGTGAATTGGAAATTCATAACGTTTTTCATAGGCTTTTATATATTCGATGAACTCATCTTTGCCCGGGTACTGCTTTTCACCTTGCGGCATCATCCAGCCTGATAAAGAGCTATAGGGTACCGGTGAAAAGAGTTGAAGACTATCCCAGGTGTTTAACCAGGATCCTCCGGCCTCCTGTTGATCATCTAAAATCAAGTAATCAATCTGGTAACGTCTGAAAAAATAGGCAACAGATAATCCGGCCTGGCCGCCTCCAATGATAACAGAATCATATACTTTCATTAATGGCTAAGTTTAGCTGTTTAAAGGCAGACTGGATCCTGGATCTTGGAGAAGCAATATTCATCCTCATAAACCGGGCACCGTTTCTATCAAACCAATTGCCGGGGGTTAATGCCAATTTGGCTTTGTTAACAACTATTGTCTTCAATTCGTCAGCGGTTAAATCCAATTCACTAAAGTCCAGCCATACCTGGTAAGTTCCCTCCACGGGAAACATTTTTACCATCGGAAGTTCATTTTGTAAATATTCCTGTATCCACGATATGGTATCACTAAGATATGAAATCAGGTCATCCAACCAAGGCCCACCATACTTAAAAGCTGCAATAGTACCAAAAGTAGTAAAGGCATTGCCATGACCCAGGTACATGGAGTCAACCGTACCTTTGATTTGGTTTCTTAATGCTTCATCCGTAATGTACAAGTAGCCATTGGAAATGCTTTGCATTCCGAAGGTTTTTGCCGGTGAGCCGAGCAGCGCTATATGCCTGGACGCTCCCAAAGAGGCAATGCTATTGAACCGGTGTCCCGGATAAATAATATCGGAATGGATCTCATCACTGATGATGCTCAAACCATATTTGTCTGCAAGCTCCGCCAATTGTTGCAATTCATTCTTTTTCCAGACCCGACCTACCGGATTATGAGGATTACAGATCAATATGATCCTGACATTTTCCGATTGAAGCTGTACTTCCAGGTTATCAAAATCCATTTGATAGTGCTCATCGACTATTTTAAGTGGGTTTGTAATTACCTTTCTGTCGGCTGACTTGATGATCCTTGCAAATTGATGGTATACCGGCATCTGGATTAGTATGCCATCCCCGGGTTGAGTGAGTTCCCTGACCAGTAAGGCAATGCCGGTGAGAACTCCGGAAATCTGAATAAATGATTTGTTGTCCAGAGATAATTGATGTCTTTTCTTGTTCCAATCCACAATGGCGTTAAAAACATCACCAGAAGCGAATTCATAGGCAAAAACACCCCGGTCAACCAGTCTCTGAAATTCTTTGAGTATAGGTTCAGCTATTTTAAAATCCATATCAGCAAGCCAGAATGAAGCCAGGTCATTTGACCCAAACATGTTTAGGAGCATCTTCGGGTCTTCTCTGGCGAAGTTATGCGGCACAGCTTTATTTACTATATCGAATTGATTCATTGTCTTTCTTGATTTATTTGTTTGGGGTATCAACTTTCAAATTACTTCTTAATCTGACAAACGTGCAATCACACTTTGCCAGAATCTATCTCTTCACCACAAAATTCTATATAAACAAAAGGCCCCTGAAATCCGGGGCCTCGTTTAAACCTGAATAATGATTTTTTTACTAACAACATCCAGCTGCCTGAGGTTTTTCTTCTACGACGTTGGCAGGAGCGCAGCAAGATACAGCCTGTGCTGTTTCTTTGACTTCTCGGGTAGGGCCGCAGCACCCACCTCCTGATTGTACTTGTACAGTTTCCTCAGTATTTAATTTTCTTGTTTTCATGATCTAAATAATTAAGTGTTTTTTTGATTCTTTCACCTACCAAGACGAACCCACCTAAAAATGATGCGGCGGGCTGTCATTATTTTCCATGAAAAAAATCGCGGTATTAATTTTCGGACGGCCTGCCCGCTATAAAACTTCACAAGCCAATTGTCGTGAAAATTTCAAATTTTCCTCATTGGCAATCAGCACAATCGTCATAACCTTTGTTGGGCAGGTATTCCAGAATGCTACCCTTACCACCTTGTATGATTTTACAGCAGCTTGAAAACATATCCTTTAACTTTTTCCGCCCTCTTTGAATCTTTGAACGGACTGTAACATAGTTCATTTCAAGCCTTTTGGCTATTTCTTTCTGAGGGATATTTTCAAGCTCTGAGAGTGTCATGACTAAACGGTATTCTTCAGGCAGCAGATTTACGTAAGATGTAATGCAACTACTTAACTCCTTTACAGCACTTTCCTCATTTTCCTTTTCAAAAATTGAATTGTTATCTACATCCTCAGTATGGACTTTGTGCTTTCGGTAGTAATCGGTAATAGTATTTTTGGCGATGGTATATACCCAACTTTTGAGATTGTTTACTTCTTCATTACCTGATTTGGACAGTTTGTAAAACACCTCCTGAGTAATGTCTTCGGCATCCTCCTTATTGTTGATTCTTTTTCTTACATATAAGAAAAGAGGATTATATAATTGTTCTATTTGTTCTTGCATTTTGTGTGATAAAATTTAAATATAACACCATCATCAGAAACGCCAGGATCAAAAATAAATATAACGGCCCTGTAAGCTCAATTAAGTAAATTCCGACAAAAGCTCCAACGGCAGCTCCAAGATCCCACCAGGTACTTATTCCTGAAATGGCCTGCAACGAGTTCTCATTGCCCGATTGCCTTTGCAGGGCAATCAAGGGTGAAAATGTAACAATAAAAGTATTAAAAAGGAACGACAAGACTATTCCAATGACTGTATAGCCCAATGCAATCAGTAATGTGCCGGAAATACAAAGCGCGACCGAAAGGTTGAACAACTTAATGGCAGGTATTCTTAGTGTAAGAAAGCCACCCACAAAAGAGAAAACCAGTACAAACAATCGCTTCAATAACAGGTAGAAAGAAACAGTAATGAGCAATTGACCTGAATCCGGGTTATCGCCACGCAAAAGGCTCGACAGCACGACGACTACGATTCCGTCTATGGCAATGGAATGGATGAAAACCAACAGGTTGATCGGACTGGGGGAAAAGGTTTTTTTTGTTTCAACCTTTGCGCCTTTCGGCCGGGTATCTCTGTAAGGTAGCATCAGGGCCAGCACTATGCCAACTGAACTTATTAGAGCAACCATGAATAAACCATTTTCAATACCCAGGCTATCAACAAAGATTGGTCCGACATAAAGGGAGAAAAAGGCACCCACCGTTTTTATTCCTTTTGAAAAACCAAAAGCAAGACCTGATTTATCCCTGGCAGCGGCAGCATAATTGAGGCTTACTATTTTAAGACCTGAATAACTCAACCCCCATACCATCCTGGCAATCAAAAAGCTAATGGCGCCGAGGCCAAGGCCATAAAACAAAGTAGTCAAAACTGCCAGGGTGGAAGACACAACCAAAACCATCTTCATGCCCAGCGTATTCACTAAATTGGCTATCGGTGTATTGGCAAGTACTCTGACAAAACGGTTTACAGCCAGAAGAACACCTATAAAGAAACCCGAAAAACCCAGGCTTTCCCCATATATCGGTAACAAAGGATAAAGCAGTGCATCCCCAAGACCCGCAAATGCCATAACGCCGCTGGACAATAAAGCCCCCCTAAAAGGGAGGCTTTTCGTTTTTATAATCGGAATACCCCTACTAAACAACACCTGCTCCTTTTCCCTTTTCTGTTTTCATTTGTTACTGAATCCTTAAAAGATGAAGTAGTTAACTGCAACATCCACCACCAGCTGCCACTTCCGCTTCAACACCAACTGCTACGACTTTTGATGGACCGCAGCATGCGGCACCACCGGCCTCACCAAGATTAGAGCTGCATACTCCGGTTTGCGGCAGATCCAGTTCTACGCTTGCGGCTGCCTCTTTATCTCCGTCCAGATAGGCAACTATTGAACGAACCTGTTCGTATCCGGTAGCCATCAGGAATGTGGGAGCACGACCATAGCTTTTTGAACCTACGATGTAGAAGTCCTTTTCAGGATGTCTCAATTCCTTTTCTCCATGAGGCCTGACTGTACCACAACTATGGACATTGGGGTCTATCAACGCTGCCAGGTCAAAGACAGATTCCAATGATGCATCCAAATCTGTCCTGATCTCCCTGATAATATCCAGATCAGGTCTTGATCCGGTGTTGCCAATGATCTCATCAATATCGTGAATAGTGGTTTCTTCTCCTTTCAATTCTCCTTCGACATTGATAGCATTTCCCTTCCGGCTTAGTTTTAAAATCCGGAAGGGAGTATAAACGTTGAGCTTCCCACTGTCCACCAATTTCTCGATTCGGACACCCAGCGCTCCTCTTGCTTCCAGTGCATCATCTTCTTTGCCTCCATATACCAATTCAAGATTTTCTTTTCGCAGTACCCAATTAAGTTTGGTGTCCGGGTAATCTTGTTGAACATCAGCAAGGTCCAACAGGGCATTGATGGCAGAGTGTCCACCGCCAACTACCATCACATTCTTGTTTTTGTACCTGTCCAGTGCTCCGTTCTTCACATTCGGAATACCGTAGAAAATATGATCCTTCAGCGCTTCCTCACCTTCTGCATGTACACCTCCTGATCCAATTGGGTTGGGCTGGTTCCATGTCCCTGAAGAATCAATGACCGCCCGGGCCTCATAGTATTTGATAGTTCCATTCTCTTTTAACTTGATGGCAAAGGGTAATTCTTCACGGCCCCATGTCTTCATTTTATCTATCCCCTTTCGGCCTACGGATATTACTTTGGTGTTTAAATGAATACTTCGTTCAATCAAAGGATGTTTGGATAACGGCCTGAAGTATTTCTCTACCATTTCATTGCCTGTTGGCAAGCCATCTTTTTCAGGTGCGACCCAATCTGTCTGAAGAAGCAATGCTTCAGCTGCCTTGTCTATGTTATATCTCCAGGGAGAGAAAACACTAACATGCCCCCAGGATAAGAAATTCTCACCGACGGTGCCTCCTGCCTCGAACAATTGGAAAGGCATCTTTCTTCTCGCTAAATGGGCGGCAGCAGCCAGTCCCACCGGGCCACCCCCAATTATAGCTACGGGTAAATTATCTATATTGCTCATTGATTTATTGTTTTATTCGTTGCCTTAGACGCATGATCGGAAAAATGATGCAGGTTAGTTATAACCATCCATATGGTCAGTTATTCAATCAATGGAAGTAACTTGGGTAATCAATGGCAATAATCCCTTTGCTCAGCATTTTTGGCGGGTGTAATTATCAATGATTTGTTTATAATCTGGCAACACAAAAAATAAACCCTTAAATTGTTAATTTCTTTACATTGGGTGTAGTCCTTTCTATTAAATTGATAGTAAACACAATATAGGCTGACAGTATTGATCAAACAGGCAAATATCCGGACTGAAACTCAAATAGCTGAAAATAGATATAGCATTCAAATTTGACCAATACTAAATTAATTAAACGCTAAGCTAACTATACAGACCATGGAACTAACAAGAAGATCTTTTATCAAAAAAACTACAGTTGCCGGATCGGCGGCAATTGTAGCGCCAACAATCATTCCATCAAAGGTTTTTGGTGCAAATGACCGCATAAACGCCGCTGTTTTAGGTGTTAACGGGCGTGGAAAAAATCATATCGAAAGTCTGATGAATCAGAAGAATGTTCAAGTCACCATATTATGCGACCCGGATATGAATATTCTGAAGGAACGTCAGAAGAGTTTCAAAACAACCTACAAAAAAGACGTAGCGCTTGAGCAAGATCTTCGCCGGGTGATGGACAATAAAGATATTGATGTTGTAAGTATTGCATCGCCAAACCATTGGCATGCTCTTTCTGTCATATGGGCTTGTCAGGCCGGCAAAGACGTTTATGTCGAGAAGCCGGGTTCCCATAATATTTGGGAGGGCCGCAAAATGGTTGAGGCCGCCCAAAAATATGATCGCATTGTCCAGCACGGCGTGCAATTGCGGAGTTCGCCTGCGATTAACGAGGCGATACAATTAATGCGGGATGGATACATTGGCAGGGTATATATGGCACGTGGCCTTGTTTTCCGATGGAGAGCTGATATCGGAGATCAGGGATTCTCCCCAGTACCAGAGGGCATTGATTACGACCTGTGGACCGGCCCCGCTCCAATGCGTCCTTTCACAAAAAATCTGGTGCATTATAACTGGCACTGGCATTGGGATTATGGAAATGGTGATGTCGGTAACCAGGGAATACACGAAACCGACCTGTGTATGTGGGGGTTAGATGTTGGACTTCCGACAAAAATCACTTCCATGGGAGGAAAATTCCTTTGGGATGACTGCAAAGAGGTTCCGGAAGTGCTTACTTCTATTTACAAATACCCGGAAGAGGATAAGATCATACAGTTTGAAGTGCGCCCCTGGTGTACAAACACCGAAGAAGGCACCACGGTCGGCAATATTTTTTATGGCGATAAAGGCATACTGGTTGTAGACGGCTACAATAAGTACAAGACCTATTTGGGTAAAAATAGAGAGCCTGGCAAATCGGGAGATGATGGGGGCGATTCAGGAACGGGTATGGCCAGAGGAGCCGGTGGTACCGATGGACACTTCGCCAATTTTATCGATGCTGTTCGCAAACACGACAAAACTATACTTAATGGGCCCGTAGAAACCGCCCATCTTTCTTCAGGATTAGCTCATCTGGGAAATATTGCCTACAGATTAGAACGCGTTTTAACATTTAATCCAAGTTCCGAGACGTTTGTGAATGATTCCGAAGCTGATCAGATGCTTACAAGAAATTATCGTGGCGAATATGTCGTTCCTAATAAAGTATAGCCAACGCTTTAAATTCAGATATTTCCATGGGGTATAAAACGTTAAAACAATTGCCGTAAAAGTTAGTGGTACTTTCTGTCATGGCAATATAAAAGTTTTCATGCCCGAATATCTTCCTACAAAAAACCAGGGCACCAGCAACGGGTTCTACTGTTGCTGGATGCTTATATACCTGCCAGTTAGCGGAAAAAGGGAAATAAACCCCGAATGTTTGCCAGCTGAATAAGCCTGGTCCGGCATGTCGAAAAATTTCCAGCCTGCCCCGTTGCGTGACGTGATTTTGGTAAATTCAAAAATCCTGACTATCTTTTATTTTAACGTGAGTTGCTAATCAATACTCAAAAACCTTTCATTCAGAGGCAGGAACAAAGATTTGAGTACGAAAAGCCGCGAAGTTTTTACAAATTTGAGACGCCTTGCTGTCGCTTGCAGTCACCTTCCTCAGAAAGGCTGTGAGCGACGACAAAAACGGTTTTTATGTAAAGATGATATCTAAAGGAGGTTATTTCCAAAGTTAAATGTTCGGTGAAGTATAAATACGGAGGATGAATCTGCAAAAGGGTACCATATCAAAGTTTTTATCGCTTACAGTAACATTTCTTTGCATCTATTCCGCAGTTGCTTCACAAGACCAACAGATCACATTCCGACATCTTTCGACTGTTGACGGCCTTTCCAATTTTACGGTATTGAGTATAACACAAGACAGGCAGGGATTTATGTGGTTTGGGACAATGGATGGACTCAACCGCTTTGATGGGAAACAAATAAGAACATACAGGTTTGACAAGGATGACCCATATTCTTTGGGGAATAACTTAGTCCATGCCCTGCTCTGCACAAGTGATTCGGGATTATGGGTTGGCACTGGTCAGGGGCTTTATTACTACGATTACCATCACGACAGTTTTCATGCCGTACCTGTGCCGGACGTGGAAGGCAAAGGTATCGAGGACCTGGAGATCAAGAGTATAATTCAGGATCAACATCATATTTGGCTGGGGACTTCGCAGGGGCTGTTCAGATATAATTTAAAAAGTGAGCGGTTTGACCCTTATCTTAAAGCGGGTGTAAAGAATATAATTACTGAAACCGTTGAGGCAATACACAAGGCTGATGATGGAGGCATCTGGATAGGTGGCAAACAGGGATTGTTGCTGTATAAAAACGAAAACCTCATCGAAATTGAAATTGACACGGATTTAAAATATCAGCACGAAACAAATGTTATCAGCATTAATTCCGACGAAGCCGGCCGTATTTGGTTTGGAACCCTGGACCTGGATGCTGGCCTTATTATTTACGATCCGGTGAAAGAAAAATTTACGGATCTCAATACGCGGGATGGTTTTATCCCGCATAATAAGGTCAATTGCCTATACAAATTTGATGCAGGCAAGATTTGGGCGGGAACCACCTGGGGATTATCCGTGATTGATCAGAATAATTTCTCTTCGCAACATTTATTTTATGAAAGGCAAAACCCCGGTAGCATTTCGCATAATTCCATCAGGGACATCTATCAGGGAGAGGATGGGATCATCTGGATAGGAACCTATTCCGGAGGCGTCAATTATTTTGATACCAGAAGCCAGTTGATCAGGCATCATACAAACATATATCAAAACAAATATTCATTAAGCTTCAACATTGTTTCATCCATTTTTGAAGATAGTAATAAGGATCTGTGGATAGGGACAGAATATGGAGGCTTAAATGTATTAAGCGGATCAGATAAAACCTATAGTGTATTGAGGAGAAATAAAGATCCCAATAGCCTTAAAAGCGACAACGTAAAAAGTACCATCGAAGACAACCAAGGCAGAAAATTTATTGCCACCCAATTTGGTTTAAGTATTTATGATCCCACATCGCGATCCTTTTTCAATGTTGACGACACACCGGGACCAAGAGGAAGGTTGAATTTTTATGGTGTCCTCGATTTGTGTAAAGACAAGGCAGGCAACATCTGGATCGGTACACACCGATGGATAGGTATTAGTAAAATTCCCGGTCCCGGGTATTTATTAATGTACGATGCAAACAGAGACAGTATTATCCACTATTATCCGGAAAACAAAAAACTGGCAATTATTGAGGGTGGCGTAAACACCCTGGTTTATGATCCTGCCAAAGACATCATATGGTCCGGAGGAGATAATGGGTTGACCGGATTTGACAATAAAACAAAGAGGTATTTAACAGATGATGCCTTTTACAAAGCTGCAAAGGCAATAGAGGGGACGGTAATCAATGACCTTTTTTTAGATGAAAATGATCTTTTGTGGATTGCAACCTTTGGGCAAGGCCTGTTTATAATGGATGTCAATTCATTTCAAATAAGAAAAATTTCCACAGAGGAAGGGCTGGCGGAAAGTAGCTTTTATTCAATAACCGGCGATAACGACGGAAATATCTGGACCAGTGTAAGCGCTTATCTCTTAAAAATAGATGCCTCCGATAATATCCGCGACAGGGTAAATCATGTGGAAAGATATGGCATTCAGGAAGGTTTCCCACCACAACAATTCTTCAGGTCGGCGGCATGCAGAGGTTCAGACGGGACGTTGTATTTTGGGGGTGATGATGGTTATATTGCCTTTAAGCCGGAGGAGGTGGAGAATATTGTGTTTCATCCCTCCGTCGCGATCCTGGATATTCTAGTCAACGGGAAGTCCCTTGAGTTGACATCAGATAAAGAAAATCAGTATTTAAACGTTGCTTCCTTAAAAAGTTTGCCGCTCACTTACGACCAGTCGAGCTTTGCTGTACAATTTATCGCCCCAAACTTTATCAATCCCGACAACACCTGGTATCAGTACCAATTATCCGGAATACATGAATCCTGGCAGGACCTGGGAAATTCAAATACAATTAACTTTACGGAATTAAAAGCCGGCGATTATGAATTAAAAATCAGGGCTTCCAGCGATCCTGAAAGTTTTTCCGAAAACTATACTTCTATTTTGTTAAACGTGGCGCCACCTTATTGGGGCACGCCGCTGGCCTACTTTATTTACTTCATTTTGATACTTTCACTGCTTTACATTTTTTTTATCATATCCAGAAAATGGGAACGGCTGAATCAAAACCTAAAGTTTGAACACCTGCAAAGGGAGCAGGAGAAAGAATTCAATCAAAAAAGAGTTAAATTTTTTACAGATATCTCCCATGAACTAAGAACACCGCTGACGCTGATTCTGGCTCCTCTGGAAAGAATTATAAAATCAAATTTTGGCAATTTGAAAGTCAAGAATCAGCTGATGCTTATGCTCAGAAACGGCGAACGGATGCTTCAACTGATTAATCAACTACTGGACCTCCGGAAACTGGAGACCGGTCATATGCAACTTCAGGTAGCCAAAGGAAATATTGCGCAATTCATCAAAGAGATCTCCCTGTCATTTCGCGAGCTAGCCCACGACCGGAATATTGAATTTGAGGTAATCTCTAACCAGGAAACCATAAACGTTTGGTTTGACCGAGATAAGTTTGAGATCATACTATTTAACTTACTTTCAAATGCCATCAAGTATACATCGGAATATGGTAAAATATCTGTACACATTGGAATCGCTGATTCCAGTACTGGCACAGAAAATACTACTGAAAAAGCGTCGAAGTCAGCTTTTATCAGCATTGAAAATACCGGGCATGGAATCCCGGGAGACCAAATAGATCATATTTTCAACCGGTTTTACTCCGTTAAAGAGGATCCTGCCGACGGACATTCAAGTGGTGTCGGCCTTGAGATCGTGAAAAATATGGTCGACCTCCACAAAGGGGAAATTTTTGTAGAGAGCAAGTATGATAAAAACGGTATGAATGGATTCACCAGTTTTACCATTTCATTAAAATCCGGAAAGAAACACTTTACAAAGGATGAAATTCTCAGGAATTACAAAAGCAGCGAAGACATCTCAAATTACAAAAAGCCGGCTGCCAGCATGTCACAGGATGTATCAACCGTCGATCCATCCAACCATTTAGAGATTGTCGACGACCCGGGTAAAGAATCGATTCTTATCGTCGAAGACAACAATGAAGTCAGGGCCCTTGTAGTAGATCTGTTCAAGGATCAATACAATACCCTTGAAGCTGCCAACGGATGGGACGGACTAAGGCTGGCAAGGGAAAAAATACCAGACCTGGTCATCAGTGATATCATGATGCCTGCCATGGACGGTATCGAGTTTTGCAGAAAAGTTAAATCCGATATTGCTACAAGTCATATACCTGTGATATTGTTGACGGCAAGAACCGCTGTGACATTTAAGTATGAAGGACTAGAGACTGGTGCCGACGATTACATCGTAAAACCGTTCAATGTTGAGGATTTGAGATTGAGATCACAAAATCTGATACAGCAGCGAAAACTCCTGAAGGAACGGTTTAGTCAAACTGGATCCATAATTCCGGCAGAAATTTCATTGACTTCTGTCGATGAAAAGTTAATACAAAAAGCACTGGATTATATTTCGGAAAACATTGGAAACAGCGATCTTACCGTTGACAAAATTGCCAGGGAAATCGGCATGAGCAGAACCAATTTTTATCGCAAGATCAAAGCCCTGACAAACCTGAGCCCGACGGAATTTTTAAGAAAGATCAGGATGGATCATGCCGCGCAGCTCCTTAGAACAAACAAGATCCGCGTATCGGAAGTCCGATTTATGGTGGGTATTTCCGACGTGGATTATTTCCGGGATTGCTTCAAAAAGCAATTCGGAGTAACACCAAAAGCTTATATTGAAAACCAGAAAAACCAGCCCTCTCATTGAAATAGAGATGCTTTTGCAACATTTGTCCGGTCTTTTTGGCACATCCTGATCCGGATGTTGCACCATATGTCCTGCTTTATTGGAATGCCGTTTCAGGTTATTCACCAACCTTCTTAATACATTGATTTTAAAAAGTAAATTGATGAGAAGGGTCCAATCTGCAAAAAGCAAACTCATTTTCCAGTTGATAGTAGTTGTCGCGATTATTGTTTGTCTGTCACTCTTCCTTATCTATATATAGCGCATAAAACTTAGGTGCCTGAAATACGCAATTATCACCATCATTCTGATATCATAAACTACACTTATGTTTTACCTAAAAAATACAAATATGAAGAATAGTTACTTAATAAGTATATTAATCCTGTGTTTGACATTTGAGGTGCAAGCGCAGCATATTCAGATTACCGGTACGGTGACATCCTCGGAGGATAACGCCGGATTGCCAGGTGTCAACGTAATTGTGCAGGGCACCTCCACTGGTACGGTGACAGATGTCGACGGGACCTACGCACTTGAGGTTCCCGGAGAATCAGCTGTATTGGTATTCAGTTCAGTAGGATACCTCCAGGAGGAAGTCATTGTGGGAAACCGGACATTGATCAACATGGTAATGTCTCCTGACATTACTTCCCTTGAGGAAATCGTGGTAGTCGGTTACGGAACTATGAAAAAATCCGACCTGACCGGTTCACTCACCTCAGTATCTGCAGATGACTATCAGGTGCAGCCAATCACACGAATAGACCAGGCTTTGCAGGGGCGGGCCGCAGGTGTTACAGTAACACAGACAAGCGGGGCGCCGGGAGCCGGTTTCAAGATCAGAATTAGGGGAGCAAATTCCATTAGTGGAAATAACGCCCCTTTGTACGTGATAGACGGACTGGTGGTCGGTGATATGAATTCCATCAATGTCAACGACATCGCCTCCATGGAGGTGCTGAAAGATGCCTCGGCTACTGCCATTTACGGTTCCAGGGGGGCAAATGGCGTGGTGTTGATCACTACAAAAAGTGGGCGTCAAGGGCCAGCTAAAATAGAGGTAGAGACATTCTATGGTGTTTCTAAAGTGACCCAGAAACTACCGGTGATGACGCCGGCGGAATTTGCCGAAGGTGTGAACTTTGCCGAAGGAACCGAGTTTTATACGTCGGATGAAATTGCCGCGTTAAGAAACGGTGGCGGTGAAGACTGGCACGAACGTTTTTTTCGCGAAGCTCCCTTTTCCAATTTGCAGTTATCGGTAAGTGGTGGGTCAGATGCCATAAATTACTTCGTATCCGGCAATTTGTACAATGCGGACGGTACTTTGCGAAACCAGAACTATAAAAGGTATTCGGTCCGCACAAATATCAACGCTACGCTATCGAAGAAAATAGGAGTAGGATTAAATGCTTATTTCAGCCGTGAGGAAGAAACAGGTGTGCGGGCCAACCTATACCAGGGATTGACATGGGATCCTACAACACCGGCATTTAATGAAGCCGGAGATTATAACTTTGTGCCACTGAAACCCGGGGTTGGCAATGGTGCAATAAATCAGCTGGTTGCCCCGGAAAACAATGTCAGGGAAAACTTTAACCATCAGATCATCGCCAACGGATATTTCAAGTACAACTTCCTCGATAATCTGGAACTTAATATTTCAGGTGGACTGGAGCGATTGGACAGGAATAATAACAGTTATACATCTATCCTTGTAAACCAGATAGGTGCAGCCAAAGTGTTTAACCAGGGTATAACCAGGTTGCAAAATACCAACCGGTTGACCTATACCTGGAATAAAAATTCGAATCACAGGTTGCAGATCGATGCCATTCACGAGCAGCAATTTGTAAAAGCACAGGGAACAGAAGCAGAGGCCAGCGGATTTTTCTCCGATAATACCACTTATAAAAATCTGGGATTGGGCGCTATTCAAAGAACAACCAGCAAAGCCTATCCCAATGGCACCAATAATCCTGTGAGCGAAAGTTTACAATCCTTCCTGGGAAGAGTAAATTATTCCCTTTTTGACAAGTTTCTGTTTACAGCATCTATAAGAGCAGATGCCTCCAGTAAGTTTGCGGAAAACAGCAGATGGGGATATTTTCCATCAGGTTCTTTTGCCTATAGAATCTCCGACGAAGCTTTTATCAGGGGCATAGAAATAATCGACGATTTGAAACTACGAGTTAGCTTTGGCCAAATAGGCAGTCAGGCGATAGAGCCATTGACCAGGAGAGCTATTCCAATAATTGATACCAATGTAAATTATCCTTTCGAGGGAGAAGCTTCAACCATAGGCGTGGCACCTTCTGACAGGCTTGCAAATCCTAACTTAACATGGGAAACAACCACCCAGGGAAATATCGGATTTGATATTGGCCTGTGGGATTCCAAACTGACACTCTCACTGGACCTCTACCGGAAGAAAACTACCGATTTGCTGCTGGACCGCGTCTTGCCTTCTTATGTTGGCCCGACGGTGGTTACGCAAAATGTGGGTGAGGTTGAAAACAAAGGATTCGATCTCAGGCTTGGTGCCACTATCTTAGATACCGATGACTGGCATGTCAGTTCAATATTAAGCGTTTCAAAAAACAATAACAAGGTACTCGCCCTGGTCGATGACATAGAATTGATGGAGTTGGGCCAGGTTTACCAGACCAACACTTTCCCGGTAAACCCTACGGCAGTTCAGTTAGGAAAGCCGATCAGCACATTCAGAGGTTACGTTTTTGAAGGTGTCTATCAGCTGGGGGAAGAAGATGAAGCGGCCCGGTACGGAAAAGTACCCGGCCAGGCGAGGTATAAAGATATCAACGGAGATACACTGATCACTTCAGATGATATTGTTACTGTTGGTGACGGGAATCCCGATTTTACCTGGGGTTGGAACTGGACGGTATCATGGAAAAAATTTGATCTGAATTTCTTATTACTTGGATCTCATGGCAACGATATCTACAACTTTACCAGGATGAGAATGATGGGATTAGGTGCTGCACAATTCCACGCAGTGCATGCGGACTACAACAACCGGTGGACAGCAGACAACCCCAGCGAAATTCCATCGGGCAGGGACGGGACGGAATTTTTGTCTTCGCAGTTTATTGAAGACGGGTCATTCGTATCCATGAAGAACATTACCCTTGGCTATAATTTTGACTTTCCCGGGAACAATTTTATTGAGTCTTTACGAATTTATGCCAGCGCTGAAAACCTGTTTATCATAACCGACTATACAGGATTTGATCCGGAGGCTACTGCGTCCGGAAGCTCAGATGTCGATTTAGGTATTGATCTAAATGCCTATCCAATCAATCGCTCCTATTCCGTAGGATTGAAATTTATGTTTTGATTCAATTATTAACCTCTATTAGACATGAAAAAAATAATTAAATACATACCTAAAATTGTTCTGATAATTGTACTTGCATTTGTAAGTCATGCTTGTGCCGATTTGGAGGAAGATGTAAGCGGTGTACTTTCGATTGAGAACCTGAGCGGCGAAGGAGACATTACTGCCGCATTGGCGCCAATTTACCGGGGTATGCTTGAGGCGTACCAACATCCACATGCCGCCGGGGTACCTACTTACGGCGCTGACGACAGGACCACCTGGTGGGCTGGAAATAAAGCTCCTTTAAGGGTATTTGACCGGTTTGATTATGGAAGTGGGGAAAGTTCGGATATCAACTGGCTGCCAAGAGGCTGGGATGCCTACTGGAAGGTAATCTATTATTCCAACACACTGATTGAAGGGCTCAAAACATCTACGGCACCGGAAGACATCGTCCAAACAGCCGATGGAGAAGCGAGGTTTTTACGGGCCCTGGCTTACTTTAATTTGGTACGTACCCATGGCAATATGCCAATTTTATTAGATGGTGATGTGCCAACAGGAGAAGAACAGCGCGCAACGGTCTTGCAAAACTACGGGCATATTGAAAGCGATTTGTTGATCGCCGAAGAAAATTTACCATCTCCCGATGCTGTGAAGTCTGTGGGGCAAGTATCATTGGCTGCGGCAAAAACGTTACTTGCCGATCTGTATCTTACCTGGGCCGGGTGGCCAGTAAAAGACAACTCAAAACTAACGCTTGCCGCCCAAAAGGCGAAGGAAGTGATAGACCTGAATTATTTTGAATTGATGCCCATCGATGAATTATGGCTGCTAAGCGGACAGAACAGCGGAGAATCCGTCTTTTCGATTCAGTTTTCAGAAGTGGAAAATCTGCAAAACGGATGGCCTGCCGGCACAAGTTTTCACGAAGCGCGGGGCTGGTCCGATATGTATCCGGAGCTTCAGTTTTTCAATGATTTTCCGGAGGGTCCCAGAAAGGATGCCACGTTCTATACAGACATTCCACAGAGAGGTGTAGCCGCTGGTAAAATTTTTACCAAGGATCCGCCGACTATCCCCTGGGAACAATCGCAACGGCAACATCCGATGTATAAAAAGTTTGCTGTTTCCGAAAATCTGACCGTAGGTAATCGCACGGCAGGTTACCGGGCCTTTGAAGTCATCAGGTATGCGGAAGTATTGTTGATCTATGCAGAGGCCCAGGCCAGAATCGGAGAAACACCTGAATCGATAGAAGCGCTAAACCAGGTAAAACGCAGGGCCATGGGATTGCCTTATCTGAGTCCCGATGGCGCTACAGATGTCTCAACCGCAACGGTGAATGAGATCCTCGATGAAAAAGGATGGGAACTTGCCGGCGAGTACAAGCGATGGTTCGATCTGATACGGTCTGAAACTCTTGAAGAAATAACGGCAAAGAGGGATCCCAATGAAAATGTGACATTGGTGAGACAACCTACCAAAGCCCAGTATATCGCTCCGATACCTTTCCAGGCCATATCGACCAGTAAACTTGTTCAAAATCCGGAAGGGTTCTCTGTTGCGGGAGAATAAAATTGAAGTATGTTCAAATAGTCAATCGGGATTGTTAAATTCAGATTGACTATTTTTTAAAATTGATTACATTCAAATAGTATATGACTTATATTAATCACCGACACATTGTCATTTTTTTCTGTATACTGATATTTTCCAGCGCCTGCAAAAAAAGGCAGGTACAAAAAGACAGACCCAATCTGCTCATTATCCAAACCGATGAGCACAATTTCCGCACGCTTGGCTGTTACCGGAAAACCCTTTCCGGCGACCTGGGTTTTGTATGGGGTAAAAATATTGAAGTGGAGACGCCAAATATCGATTTTATTGCCGACAACGGCGCCTTATGCACAAGCTATTATGCAGCCACACCTGTTTGTTCCCCTTCCAGGGCATCCCTTATGTCTGGTCGATATCCACAAAATACCCCGGTAGTAACCAACGATATTCCAATGGACGACGAGATCGTGACTTTTGCCGAATTACTGCGCAAACAAGGATATGAAAATGGTTATGCCGGCAAGTGGCACCTGGACGGAACAGGCAAGCCACAGTGGGCACCGGCACGAAAATTCGGCTTTAGCGACAACAGGTATATGTTTAACCGGGGCCATTGGAAACAACTCGAAGATACAGAGCTGGGTCCCAGAGTTGCCAGCAGAGGGAACAATGATCAACCGGATTACAGTATAAAAAACGCCGACGAACGCAACTTCACCACTGATTTTCTCACCTATAAAACCATCGATTTTATTACAAAAAAACGAGACAACCCGTTTTGTTTTATGGTCAGCTACCCGGACCCGCACGGACCCAACACGGTAAGAGCTCCGTATGACACTATGTTTGATCATTTGGATTTTCAAAAACCAAAAACCGCTTTTAAGGATACTGTAGGGCTCCCGGAATGGGCCGAGGTGAGCAAAAAGACTATCAATAGCCACCAAATGGCCCGGTATTTTGGGATGGTCAAATGCCTCGATGATAACGTCGGGAAAATACTTGATGCCCTCAGGCAAACGGGACAGCTTGAAAATACCATTATTGTATTTACTTCAGATCACGGCGATCTTTGTGGGGAGCATGGGAAAGACAACAAAGGCAATCCTTTGGAGGCTTCGGCTAAAATCCCGTTTTTACTTCATTATCCGGGGAAAGTTAAGGAAGGACTGATAATTAATCAGGCTCTTAGTACCGTGGACTTCCTACCGACGATATTAAGCCTCATGGACGTGCCTACGGCTGACAAGGAGCAGGGAAGGGATGCCTCGGAATTGTTTGTCTCAGGCGCCGCTGCCCCCGAATGGAAGGATGTAATCTTTCTCAGAGGCACAGGAAGTAGAGACAATAAACCGGATATCAACTGGCTTGCCGCTGTAACAGACCGGTATAAACTCGTTTTCTCTCCAAAAGACAAACCCTGGCTTTTTGATCTGACTGAGGATCCGCACGAACTAAAAAATCATTTCGAGAATCCAAAATATAAAGACGTTATCTCGGAACTTGCCAAATCTATTATCGAATATGGAGAAAAATATGATGACCCCAGGGTTCACATGGCAAAATTCAAAAATGAACTGGAACAGGCGCTTAATCAATGATATTTTTATGACCAAATCTTCTTTCTGCTTTTTAGTATTTATCAACAAGCCGTCATTTTTCTTATGATGAATAGCCTGGGGTTTGATCAGTTTGGCATTGACCATGAAAGTGCGACAACCAAAGAATTGATAAATATTTCTTTGAAATTTTTGTCAAAAGCAGATGAATTAATTCATATTTTTAAACGGGAATCAAATAACTTTAATCCTCCGGTTGTTTGGGGAAAATCAAAATGGGGGGAATTAATAACTGGAAAATTATAACAACAATTAAATGAATGCTATGTCGACAAAGCACCTATACGGAAGTTTTCTTGCGATAATTTTTACTTTAACAATAGCGGGTTGTTCTCAACCGGAAGAAGCAAAAGAAGAAGCAAAAGAGGAAACAGCAAAACCCAATATCATTATTATTTACGCCGACGATTTAGGCTACGGGGATGTGGGTGCCTACGGATCCACCGAGTTAAAAACTCCCAACATCGATAAACTCGCCAACGGAGGTGTCAGATTTACCAATGGTTACGCATCATCGGCGACATGTTCGCCAAGTCGCTATGCGTTGCTCACCGGGGTTTATCCATGGCGCAATGAGCGGGCCAAAATCCTTCCGGGAACGGCGCCGCTAATCATTGACACGGCCCGAATGACAGTCCCCAAAATGTTGAGAGCAGAAGGCTATCACACCGGTATTGTCGGTAAGTGGCATCTTGGACTAGGCAGCGGAAATGTAAATTGGAATGAACACATTGCTCCGGGTCCCAACGAAGTGGGCTTTGATTATGCTTATATTATGGCAGCTACCCAGGATCGTGTGCCCACCGTCTACATTGAAGATGGATTTGTCACTGGTCTGGATCCCGATGATCCGATCGAGATAAATTACCAGAAAAATTTTGAAGGGGAGCCCACAGGAAAAGAAAATCCCGAAATGCTGAAAATGAAATGGCACCATGGACATAACAACAGTATCGTAAACGGCATACCAAGGATCGGATTTATGAAGGGTGGCGAGTCGGCCAAATGGGTTGATGAAAACATGGCGGATACATTTCTTGTCCGTGCCCAGCAATACATTATTGAGCATAAGGCTGAACCGTTCTTTTTATATTATGCACTGCAACAACCTCACGTTCCCAGAACACCTCACGAGCGATTCGTCGGAAGTTCCGGCATGGGGCCGAGGGGCGATGTCATTGTCGAAGCCGACTGGTGCATTGGGGAATTGACTAAAACACTGGAAGAACAGGGATTGCTGGAGAATACCCTGATCGTATTGTCGAGTGACAACGGACCGGTTTTAAATGACGGTTACTACGATGACGCCGTTGAGAAGGTGGGAAATCATACCCCCTCAGGTCCACTGAGAGGAGGAAAATACAGTTTATTTGAGGCGGGCACAAGAGTTCCTTTTATTGCCTATTGGAAGGGTAAAATTCAGCCCGCTGTTTCAGAGGCAATCATATCGCAGATAGACATTTTTGCCTCACTGGCCGCACTTGCCAATAGTACCGAAAAAAGTCAGGACAGCAAGAATATGCTGGATGTGCTGATGGGAAACAGCCAGCAGGGGCGGGAGGAGCTGATCCTGGAAGCGACTACCAGAACAGCACTGAGAAAAGGCGACTGGATTCTTATTCCGCCATACAAGGGGCCTGCAAAAAACAAAATGGTAAATATTGAACTGGGTAATTCGAATGAATACCAGCTGTATCACCTTTCAGAGGATATAGGTCAGCAAAATAATCTGGCGGATACCAACAAGGAAAAGCTGGAGGAAATGGTTGATACTTTCAAAAGAATAAGAGGAGACCAATACAACAATACCAAAGCCCTGGAGCTGAAATAGGAATTGTCAGATAAGGTAGGTGGAGAAGGAATTGTCGCGAACTTCTTTCTCCGCTATTTTGAGCTAAGATAGTTTTCCAGGGAAATTTTCTCTGCCCCGGTAAATAATAAAGCAAGGCACCCAAATAACATGGCCAATGCAGGCGTCATGCCTTCGACTGAGTCATTTGCCGGAAAATGTACAAATATCAGTGCCACTAAAAAATTGATTATAAGCAGAAAAGAAGCAAATCTTATTTTGAATCCAAGCAATATAAGCATAGCCCCAATAAATTGTACATAAACCGAAACAACTGCACTAATTGTCGGAAAGAGAAAGTCGTTCGCTTTTAAAAAATTGGAAAACTCAATCATTCTCTCCCAACTTAACACATTATCTATCGCCCCGTAGCATAGGCGGCCACCGACAAAAATTCTGAGTAAGAGAATGCCGATATGTTTGTTGGCATCTAAAAACCGTTCTATTTTTTGTGTATTAAACATTGATTTCAATGTTTATATAATTAGTGTTCAAACCCAAAACCGCCAAATCTATTACAAAATGATTTCACAGTTTTTCATTTAATTTATGTTCTTTCGGCGTACAACCATAATATTCCTTAAAACATTTTGTGAAGTAGGTTGGGCTTGAGAAACCTACGGCATAGGATATCTCAGCAATGGTACCTGCGTTTTTTCCCAGTAAATCCTTGGCTCGCTCCAACCTAAATCTTTGAATGAACGAACTAGGGGTACAATTCATGATGGCTTGCATTTTTCTGTGAAGATGCACTCTGCTCATTGCCATCATCCCACTAAGTTGTTCAACACCGAAGGTCTCGTTACTAACGTTTTCTTCCATGTAATCCATCAGCTTTTGCAAGAAGACCTCCTCCATAGAATTTACTTCAACTTCTTTGGGACTTACGATAACACTGGTCTTAAATAGTGACTGAAGTTTTTTTCTGGTCAGGATCAGATTTTTCACTCTTACGCCAAGTTCCTTTGTATTAAAAGGTTTGACAAGGTAATCGTCTGCTTCGTTTTCCAACCCCTGGATCTTATGTTTTTCTTCCGTTTTCGCAGTCAATAAAATAATAGGTATATGGCTGGTTTTAATATTGGTTTTAAGTACTTTGCACAGATTATACCCGTCCATTTTTGGCATCATGACATCACTTATGATAAGATCGGGGATCTCCCCTAATGCCATTTCCACCCCTTCCTGACCATTTGAAGCCTCGATAATATTATAATCGTTGCCAAAACCATCTTTAATATATTTCCTCAGATCCTTATGATCTTCTACGATTAGTATCAGTGGCTTACCCTCGCCAGGTTCCGGGCTATCAGGATTACGGTCCTTTGCGTACACCGTACTTTGAAGGTCTTGCTCATTGTCATCGTATTCTCTTTTTATTGGCGCCGTTCGTATCGAAACGATTTGATTTTCGGAAAGATGTTCTTTGCCCGATGGAAACCATAAACGAAAAGAAGTACCTTCCCCGATTTCACTCTCGACTTCAATAGTTCCCTTATGTAACAGAGTCAATTCTCTGGTAAGTGCCAACCCTATCCCGGTACCTTCGTGTTCTTTGATATCGGCTTTACTCACCTGAAAAAAACGATCAAATATATATGGCAGGTGATCTTTGGCAATGCCAACCCCTGTATCTTTAATGGTTATTTCCACGCCCGGCCTGTGTTTACTTTCAATGCGTTTCAAGCTCATGGAGACCTCTCCCATTTCCCCGGTAAACTTAAAGGCATTGGAAAGCAGGTTCATTAAGATCTGTTCCATTTTTTCCTGGTCGAAAAACAGAAAGATTTGTTCCTCGGGACAGTCGAATTTTTGTGCTATCTGATTCTTTTTGGATAGTGATTGAAAAGAAAAAAATATCCCTTTTGAAAGCGCTATGATATCTTGTTGAGACGCCATTAATTCCAGTTTTCCCATATCAACTTTTGACAAATCCAGCATCTGGTTGATAAGCTTCTGTAATCTTTGGGCATTGCTTTTCATTAGCTGTAACCTGTGTATGGCTTTTTCCTCATGTGTTGCTTGGATCAGTTCATCGATCGGACCCAATATCAAGGTAAGGGGCGTTCGGAACTCATGGGAAATATTGGCAAAGAATTGCGACTTCATTTGATCGATTTGCGTCAGTTGATCATTAAGCTCTGTCTGTACTGTCAAAAGATTTTGCTTTCTTTCATTTCTCAGGCGAAGGTATTTGTAGACAAAAATGATCCCGATCCCCAAAAGGATAAACCCAATCAAAAATACGTTCCTCCAGAATAAATCTATTTTCTTTTGCTGTTGCAGAATATCGAGCTCTTGTTGCTTTGTCACCAACTGTTGCTCTTTAAGCTCAGTTTCATAAATAGTCTGAAGCTCTTTAAACTGATCGTTTTCCCGCCGAGCCAGCAAACTGTCTTTGACCTCTGTAAATCTTTTATAATAGAAAAGTGAAGTGGCATGGACTCCCATTGATTCAAAAAGGACAGATAACGCCTTATAAACCTGCATTTGCCCGGTTTTGCTATCCATGGCATCCTCAAGGACCAATGCCTTTTTTAAATACAGCTCCGCAGTGTCATATGCTTTTAAGTGTGTATAAACCTCGCCTAATTTACGATACGCGACCCCCTGATTCCCATCTGAGCTATCGGTTCTAAGCGCTCTTTGATAAAAATCAATGGCCTTATTGAAGTCGCCTTTCAGCTGATATACTTCTCCTATATTTCTTAAGGATTGTACAATATCACTTGAATTTCCTTCCTCCTCCTGAATAGGTAAGCTCTGATAGTGAAATTTTAAGGCGTTTTCAAAGTCCTCCATGTCGGTATAGGCAACGGCAATATTGTTCATTACCAGTCCGATTCGCATTTTTATTCCCATTTTCTTATAGAGCGCAAGGCTTTTTTCATAGTGGGAAATAGCATCCTTATTTTTGCCCTGTTCGTTATAAATTATGCCAATACCATTGTTAACATTGGCTTGAGCCAGGTTGTCATTCAGGTCATCTGCCATCGCCAATCCCTTAAGATAGTATTCCAGGGCCCTGTCGAATAATTGTAAATGACCATAGATTATGCCCAGATTGACAAATAAATTCATGGTCTGCGGGTCCTTGCCTTCCGGCAATCCCTTACTTATTTCAAGACCCTTCAAAAAATACACCAGTGACTCCCGGTATCTTCCCCGGTATTCATAGAGCACGCCAAAATTACTGTTAGCGTTAATCAATCCTTTTTGGTCTCCAACCTCCTGATATATTGCCAGGCTCTTATTAAAATCATCCCGGGCCTTTTCATATTCAGATTTTCGTATGAACATGCCACCTCGACTTCCATAGGCCCTGGCAGCTTCTCCAGGTTCATTTATCGCTTCAAACAATTGTAAAGCGTCGTTATAATAACCCAAAGCTTCTTCATAATTACTGAGTTGTGTATGAGCCTTGGCCATGTTGAGCAATGCCCTGGCTTTTCCGGATAGATAATTAAGGTTTTGGCTTTGCAAGAGCGCTTTTTCAGCACTCTCCAGTGCGTTTTTAGGGTTTTTTCTTAGGTATATGGAAGACAATTTGTTGTAGATGTCTACCCGTTGATTCCCTGAGGCCTGCCTGAGGGCATGGGTAAGGCTATCAACATTTTGCTGCGCGGAACAAAAAAAGCTGAATAGAAGGCATTGCATTAATAAACCAATTGTTTTCACAATCTATGATCGGTTTTAAATGTGAAAATAAATCGCCATTCGCAAGATATCGAATTTTGAAGACGACACCATATCATAATTATTTGTTTTACAGGGTTTTTTGAGTAGTGTTACCTGATTTTCATCATTTGTTACCTGGTTGATATAATTGGTTTTTACTTATGAATGTTGAAAGGAGAACTTTACCAATATAACCTTTTTGGTTACCTGTTTAATATCCCCTGAAATCATCGCAGTTTAAATTTGCCACATTACTGTTTGAATCGCAACATCCTAAAATCGAAGAGGACGGAACAGGTTTAATCCCAGATCATAGCTTTCATTTTCTTTTTGGCAAAATTATCCAACAATGTTTAAATTTTTGATGACTCTTTTTTTGCTTGTTATAGCTATCCAGGCTTTTTCTCAATCCAATGGAAAAATTATTGAAAGGGTTGAATTGAAGAATTTTGGGGAGCTGATACAATATATAAAGGTTACCGAGTCAAGAGATAGTGTAAAATTACTTAAGCGTCGATTTAAGTACTTTGATAAAGTACAGGTTTTTGGAATGACCTATTGGAGCGATAGTTTAAGGGTAAAAGGCTTTTTGCTCCAACCAAAGACGCCTGGAAAATATCCCGCCATAATTTATAACAGAGGAGGAAGCCTTGAACACGGTTCACTTACACATCCAATGGCTTCCATAGGGTTAGGGGAACTTACCAGACTGGCACATCATGGATATGCTATTGCGGCGAGTCAGTACCGTGGAAATGGCGGTGGCGAGGGGCAGGAAGAATATGGCGGCAATGATATCAATGATGTTCTTAACCTCATTCCGTTGTTGGAGTCACAACCAAATGTCGAAATATCCAGGTTGGGTATGTTTGGCTGGAGCCGGGGAGGTATGACCACTTTTTTAACGGTCAAGAAAACCAATAGGATTAAAGTCATTGCCCTTGGAGCCCCCTCCACAAATCTGACCAGGACTATTTTGGATCGTCCATTGCTGGATGAATGGTGGTCGGAATTTATACCGAATTACAATGTGAATAAGGCAGAAGTCTTAAAGAGAAGATCGGTAATCTATTGGGTGAATGAACTGCCCAAAAATATACCCATTCTTCTGCTGCAAGGTGAAGAGGACCAATCATTGCTTCCGGATTTTACATTGGATCTTGCCAAGGAATTCACCAAACACAAGATTCCATACAGGTTAATAAAATTTGAAAAAGGGAGCCATTCTCTAAAAGAATATCGTGAAGAAGTGTTTAACGAATTATTTAAGTGGTTTGATAAATATTTAAAATAAAAGTTTGAGCACCATCAAAATGTAAACTACGGTCCCAGGATGACCTCAAAAGGATCATCGAACCCTGGTAAAAACTGTGAAGACAATCATTGCACCCTAAACTTAGCATTAATACTGCTGCTTATTGTAAAAAATCCTCAACCCAAAAAAGAGCAGTGGCAGGGTTGAGTACCATTTCGAAATCAAAATATCTAGTCATGAATACAGAAAAGCGCAATCAAAAAAGTCTTAGGGGAATCAGGGCTCGAATCAATGATCCAACGCCAGGTGCCCTTTACGACCCAAAAAACAGATTACTGGAATGGCTGATAGCTATTGCCTGGGCAATTCTTTTCAGCTTGTTTATTTAGTCAGAAGGTTAGCCTTGTTTTAACATCTCATATAAAAATAATTTAAAGTGTAATGAACTCAATAATTTGTCCGGTTTCAAAAGAAAAAATTGATAAAAACGAAAGTCGGGTTACCGTTTTTATATCGGTGATTTTTATGGCGGCCTTTATTTATACCAGGCATCCTGCTTACATGATATTTGCAACTACAGATACTTTAATTCGGGCTGTTTTCCTCGCAAAGTATAGTCTCCTGAGCATGATGGCTTCAAGAATCAGCCGTTTTTTTAATTGGGATGCTAAAAAAACCGGTCTGGCTAAAAAAATTTTCGCGGCCAGGTTGGGCATGTTATGCGGCATAATGTCCATCGTTTTGTTCTATTTGGATTTAGAATTGGCTTCGCTGGCTATTGCTGGTTTTTGGATGTTTCTGGCCATTTTAGATTCTCTGTTTGACTTCTGCGTGGGGTGCATTATTTACACTTATCTGATTCTCCCTTCAATAAATAAATGAGTGGTAATTGTCATGACGGCGGTTAGTACAAATCGTGTATCCGGTGTCAAATTATACACTTAAAAACCCAATTAATAATAAATAACGGTGTGAAACACCACTATCAAACTCAAAATATTATGAACCATAATACGGAAACAATTCTCCCAAATGGCCTTTTTGACACATTTATCATGGAGCATTACTTTTCAAAATACCGCCAGGGAATTATAGGTCAAAATCATAGAATTAAAACATCGGTACATGATGCTATTAAGTTGGTTTATGCAGATTGGACGGCGAGTGGAAGAATGTATTTGCCTATTGAAAGGCGAATGCTCAAGGAAGTGCTTCCTTTTGTTGCCAATACCCACACCGACACCAATTATACAGGGTCTAAAATGACCCTTGCCTACCACGAAGCCCGGAAAATAATTAAGGCACATGTGGGCGCTGGCAAAAATGATATACTCATTTCGTCCGGTGCCGGGATGACAGGCGTAGTTAATAAATTGCAAAGGATATTGGGCCTTAAAATACATGAGTCGTTTGAAGATTCCATTCATCTCAGCCGGGAAGAAAAACCAATAGTATTTGTTACCCATATGGAGCATCATTCCAACCATATCAGTTGGAACGAAACAATCGCTGATGTGGTCATCGTTCCACCGGATGAAAAAGGATTGGTTTCTACAGAAAATTTTGAAAAAACCATCCGGCAATACAATGATCGAAAAGTCAAGATTGCCGCGATAACCTCGTGTTCCAATGTTACGGGAATTATAACTCCCTATATGGAAATTGCCGAATTAATTCATCAATACAACGGCCTTTGCTTTGTTGATTTTGCGTGTTCGGCCCCCTATGTTTCAATCAATATGCACGCCGATGACGGCAAGGGACGTTTTCTTGATGCCGTTTATTTTTCGCCGCATAAATTCCTTGGAGGTCCCGGTGCTACGGGAATCTTAATTTTCAATAAAAAACTTTATGCTAATACCGTACCGGACAACCCGGGGGGAGGTACTGTTGACTGGACAAATCCCTGGGGAGAGCAAAAATACTGCGATGATATAGAGGCGCGTGAAGACGGTGGTACCCCAGCTTTTATTCAGACCATCAAAGCGGCAATGTGCATTCGATTAAAGGAAGAAATGGGGATAAAAAATATTAGAAAGCGGGAGGAGGAAATTTTAGACATGATGTGGGACTTCTTGAATACTATTCCTAATCTTCATATTCTTGGTGATATGCATAAGGAAAGACTCGGAATTATTTCATTCTATATTGACAATCTCAATCATAACTTAGGTGTAAAGCTATTGAATGACCGGTTTGGCATTCAGACCAGGGGAGGCTGCTCATGTGCCGGGACATATGGCCATTATTTGCTTAATGTTGACAGGGAAAATTCAAAAAAAATCACCGACCGGATAGACAAAGGGGATAGTTCGACAAAACCGGGCTGGATAAGATTGTCGGTTCATCCTACCCACACCGATAACGAAATTTATTATATGATGGATGCGGTGAAGCAACTTGCGGAAAATCATCAAAATTGGCGTACTGAATACGATATAGACCTCACCATTGGAAGCATCAAGCACAGGAATACAGATGCAACCTTTACAATGGAACGGCAAATAAAGGATTGTTTTGAAAAAAAATTCACAGATCCTTTAACTAAAGTTTAATAATCTAATGACATTAAGAAACAAACAATAACTTTCTAAATACCGGGTAACAATGTAGTATAAAACAAAAAAGCCCGAATCTTGACGATGCAGGCTAAGGGTAGATCCATTCCTGATCCGGCTCCGATAATCAGGATTGTTGTTTATTTTGATTTAAGGTTTAATTGGTTAATTGATTCGGGACAAGTTCAGTTGATGTACCCAATTGCTGATTGCTTGACATTTCTGATTGAATTCTTTCGATCTTCGCCCCGGCATAGTGGTAGGCATCTTTACCCAAGAATAAATGCACAAGCGGTGCTTCCTGCTCACTTACCTGGATAAGCACTTCAGCCGCCTTTTCGGGATCGTTAGGTTGGTTACCGTCAATTTGATTCAAATGAGCTTGTTCTGCTTCCCTTGCTGACTCATAAGCTGTGATAGGGTTAGCCGGGGTCTTTACAGAGCCTTTTGAAAGGAAATTGGTCCGAAAATATCCCGGATAAACCAGGGTCACTTTCACACCAAATCCATTCATCTCTTCAGCTAACGCTTCAGTAAATCCGGCCACAGCAAACTTGGTGGCACAATACAATCCAAATCCCGGGAAGTTACCAACATAGCCTCCTATCGAGGAGATGTTAAAAATGTGGCCGGACGCTTGTTTACGTAAAAAGGGGGTCGCGTGACGAATGACATTCAGAGAGCCGAAAACATTTACATCGAAACTGTTTTTGACTTCTTTATCACTCAGTTCTTCTAAGGTTCCGATCTGACCGAAACCAGCATTGTTGACAACCACATCGATGGCTCCAAAATGATTGATTGTTTTGGCAATTATTTCTTTGACATTGTTGTCATTAGTTACGTCCATCTCCAGCGGGAGAAATGTCTCAGAAGCGGCCCCTATTTCATTAATTAGAGATGCTGCATTACGTGAAGTTGCCGCGACATGATAGTTGCTTGCCAGCAGTTTTTTTACCAGTGTGAGACCGAGGCCCTTCGAGGCTCCGGTTACAAACCATACTTTCTTTGTAATCATAATTTTTAGCTTTTAATTATGATTCAAAGATGGTTTTGAAGCTTATCTTCTAATTATACTATCCAAATTAAAACTTATCAAAATCAAACATTTCTAAAAGAAGAAGGAGTAAGAGATAGTTGTTGCTTAAAAAATTTATTGAAATGGGTCACTTCGTTAAAGCCCAGCGCATATGAAATTTCGGAAATATTCCATGCACTATGTCTGAGTAATATCTTGGCTTCCTGGAGAATACGTTCTTGAATAATCCTGGATGTAGACTTCTCCGTAGTCTTTTTTAACGCCCTGTTTAAGTGGTTAACATGTATAGCCAATTGATCTGCAAAGGCTGCCGGTGTGCGAAGGTTTAATCGTTGACGCGTATCGTCTATGGGAAATTGCCTTTCCAAAAGCTCCATAAACATAGCTGTTATCCTATGGGTGGCGTCGGTTTCTTTTTTGTCGAGATTGTCAGAGGGGTGGAGTTTCATCGCTTTATGGATCAATTCAAATACCAGCGTTCGTAGTATATCGTATTTGTGGGCATACTCAGAATTGATTTCATCAAACATCCGCTCATAGATTACACTTATTTCGTCTGCCTGATTTTCTGATAGCTCAAATACAGGTGTTCCATGGGGCTGGAAAAGCGCATAATCATTAAGATTTCCAAACCGATGAAAAAATGATTCGGTAAACACGCAGAAGTAACCGGATTGCACTTTATCAATTTCTTCCCAGTTGTAAGGCACCTGAGGGTTGGCAAATAATAAAGCCCTTTCTTTTATTTCTACTACTTTGTCAGCGTAGTGCACCTTGTTATTCCCCCTGATAAGGCTTATTTTAAAATAGTCTCTTCTGCTATAGGGAACTGGTTTTGCCTTCGAGCCCACAAAAGGTGCTAGCCTGAATACATTGAAGTGCCCAATCTCTTTATGAACACTATCCGGTACCCAATTAAGTTTGTGCTTATAAAACTCCTCTAAACTCTCAAGTGAATTCATAACACAAAGTTATAAAATTCAAACATGTTCAGCACATAATTGCCGCCTGTTAATGAATTAATGATGCGGACTTTAGGGCAGGGGCATTTTATTTATGCTTCCAATTTCACTTTTAGAGTTTCGAAAAGGCCTAAAAGATCCTTTAGTTAGTCTCTACACTACTGATCTTTGCGCCGTCATCGGAGCACCTCACTAATTTGAAGAACCGGCTGAATATTGGTATAGTTCGGGATATCACCAATGATCTTTTCCGCATGTGGTCCAAAAGAATTTTGATAGGCTGAAAGCTTGTCAAAGTATAAATAGCCTATAGCCAAATATGGAATTGGTTCATCGGGCGTTCTGCCGGCTATTCCCTTGTCAATTGTTAACAGCCTTAATGAATCACCTAATAAACTGGCCACCATGGGCATGTGCTTATTGGAATAGTAGTCCATATCAAATGTTTTCCCGTTATCGTTCGGATATAGTATCGTCACTTTGATCATGCCCTTTTTAATTTTCGAATTATCTGTTGATGTAGACTGCTGGCAGTTGGTAAGGAAGGCAACGGTACCAAGGATTAAGAGAATAATTTTGGTTTTCATTTTATTGAGATTTAATGACTTCTTAAAAGTTAATATTTTTCTCACGGCATTGGCCACAACACATGGCTATGCAAAACGGGTTCTGCAAATGTTCGAGTTATGGTATTCTAATCTAATGGATTTTTAATTGAATTCATATTGGAATTGGCAACATGAGGGTAGATTTCCCCAATCTTACGATCGAAAGTGGTATAGCTTGTTATGTTAAGGGTTAAGTTGTTGCCAGTCCTCCGGCGGCTTAGGCCTGGAACTACGGGTTTCCACAGCAAGCTGACCTTAGGCTTCAATAGAACTTCTCAAAATACTCCGAAGGCAGTTTCCCAAACCTCTTTTTAAAGGCCTGCGTAAAGTGTGATAAGTTGCTCATCCCCAGTTCATGGGCAATCTCACTAATGCTGGACCGCTCTTTGAATTCAATCTTGCGTTTTGCCAGTTGCAGGCGAATCTCTCTGATATAAGCAGCCGGGGTTTGCCCGGTTACTGTTTTTATTCTACGCCTTACGCTGGTTTCGCTTATAGTAAAATGATAAGCCAAATCCAGTACACTTAGCTTTTGGTTTTGGATATTTTGAATGATATAAGAGTCCAGGTCTTTTTTAAACTGCGCCATTTCGGAAAGGGGAAACTCATCGACATCGAAGGAAGTACTTTTATTTTTGTTCCGCGAATTTTTTAATGAAATATTGATCCGCAACTTGAGCTCTTGCATATCAAATGGCTTAATGATATAATCATCTACGCCAAGGTTCAATATCTCTACCTTGTCCCGCTGAAGCGTGCGGGCGGTAAGGAAAATTACCGGGATCATAGAGAAGACTTCATCTTGCTTCAGTTTTTGTATAAATACGGCACCATCCATCACCGGCATCATGTAGTCGGTAAGAATGAGGTCCGGACGGGGAATAGATTTTAACAGGTCTAAAGCTTCCCGGCCATTAGTAGCTTCAAATATATTATACTCAGTCATATGATGATCCAGATACTGTCTCATATCACGATTGTCTTCTACCAGCAACAATAATGGTTTAGCGGGGTCTACCGACTTGAGTGAATTGATGGCCTGAGAGGCGACATCCTTTTCCGGCTTTCCGTTCTCCGGTGTCATATTAAAAGTTAGCGTAAACACCGATCCCTTACCCATTTCACTTTTAACCTCCACCTTGCCTCCATGCATCTCCATGAATTCTTTTACAATAGACAGCCCAAGTCCTGTTCCGCCTACAGCGCTATCGGCATCTACCTGATAATACCGGTCAAATATCTTACCGATATCCCTTTCGGAGATCCCAATTCCGGCGTCCTCTACCGAAATGGTGACCGTCTGCCTATACTCTTTCACTTTGACTTGTACGTCCTTTCCGGGTGGGCTGTATTTTATAGCATTGGACAGCAAATTGATAATGATCTTTTCAAACATTACCTGGTCAATATCTATTGATATTTTATCAGATGGAAAGGTCAGGTAGATGGTCTGTCCCTTTTCACGGGCATACTTCTTGAAAGACTCGATTATCCCCGATAAAATGGGAACCACTGCCCGCTTTTTCTTCAGGATACTTAGCTCCCCATTGTTTAGCTTAGACAGGTCCAACATTTCATTGACCAGTTGCAGTAGATAGGTGCCATTTTTCATAGACATATCCAGCTCCTGCTTCAGATCCCCGGGAAGTTTTTCATGGGTCAGTACATTTTTCAGAGGGGCCAGAAGCAGGGTAAGTGGTGTTCTGAGTTCATGGGAAATATTGTTGAAAAAAGTAGTTTTCGACCTTTCAATTTTCTTCAGTTCTTCTTTCTCTTTTTGAAGCCGGCCGACCTCTACTTCTTTTAATTTCATACTTGTTTTATTATTAAAAAATTCCTTTACAAGATCAATGACAAAAATGATATCTCTTAAAACAAAACTGAGATACATGAAGCTGACTGTCAAAAAATGATGCGGAAGGATATCTTTTAAGGCCATAATTGTGGCAACAGCCATCAAAAAATTATTTCCAAGCGCCAGCAGAAATACGTGTACCCTGTGTGCATATTTTTTATAAGACCTGATTAAACCAATCACAATGCTGCTTATCGTTATAAAAAAATAGACCTGTACAGCGGGAATGAGATACAGATGATCAGTATATATGTACAGCGGAATAACCACAACGATGTAAGGAAAAATCATCGCTCTGTGCCATAAAACTGCATGTTCCTTTAACCGCAGGTAATAGGCGCTAAAAGCCGAAAAACTATAAATCATTATGACCATGCTGGAAAATTCCAAAATGGAAAGAGCAGAAGGGCTTAGCCCCAGCAATTGGTCAAAAACCTGGAAATGAATGATGGAAACGAGCACCCCCGTCAGGATCAGCAATACGTAAAAAATGTTTTCCCCGGATCGATTCAGGTAAGTCATGTACAGAAAAATCAGGATCAGCAGTACTTCCATTCCGGTGATAAGCACAAACAAAACCTGGATCTGGGTATAACGCTTTTCAAACCCGGCCAGGGAGAGATACTCCAGGTCTGTCAGGGAACGGTTAATAAGGGTTTCAGACCGGTAACATGTCAATTTTATGTAGCACGTATTACTGTCATCAAAGTGAAGGGGAATGGCATTTTTGTAAAATCCCTTGGCAATGGATCGGTCCTTGTAGTCAACCATCTTTCCTGTTACTGAGATAGCCTGTTTGGCTCCAGGGTTTTTGAAAGACGCTACCTTGTCGAAGAAAAGCGATAGCAGCAATACGCCTTGCCGCATGGGGTCATCGGTGCCATGTTCCGACCCATGAAAGGTTAACCGCAGCCAATAAACGTTTGTGGTATTATCCATCGGACCAAATTCTTCCAGCCTTGTCCAATTAATACTTTCCGGGAGCGCCGCTGACGAAATATCGCCTTGATGGACGGCTATGGAAAGTACGTCTTCAGGCACCTTGTCCGGGGCAAACAGGGCACCTATGAAAAGCAATGAAACGGTTAAAACCTGGGTCATCTGGAACGGTGCTTTTTTCTGCACAAGGTAAGATTAACCACGCAAAATATAAAGTCTGCAACCCAAATAGCTGGTTTTCGACAAAGATTGACAGGAATTCAACATTATAAATCCTGCACCTTTGTAGCCGGTTTCGTCATTTTTACAACAATGCGATAGTAGCACTCAATATTAGCGGGATGCTCGCGCTTCCTGCAAAAATGACCAAAACTGCCTGCACAAACAGGACAAACTGACTCTAACAATGACTTTAACCTCATTGTTAACGAAATAGTAATTAATATGTTAAAAAATGCTATTCAACGAGTCTTTCGGTCCACAATTACACTTGCTTTTTTATGTATTGGGTCTGTTCCCTTACACGCACAATGGGTACAGCGTGGTGCTGATATAGATGGTGAATCGGCGAACGACAGGTCGGGCTATGTGGTAAGTATGAATTCAACTGGTTCTCAGGTTGCCATTGGGGTATGGACTGCCCTGCATGCTGGTCACGTACGTGTATATCAATGGAATGGTAGCGCCTGGGTGCAACAAGGTGCAGATATTGATGGTGAAGCAGTTGGTGACTATTCAGGCCTTGCCATAAGTTTGAGCGCCGATGGATCCACGCTTGCCAGTGGGGCACGTTTCAATGATGATGGAGGGGTCAATGCCGGTCATGTACGTGTATATCAATGGAACGGCGGTGCATGGGTTCAAAAAGGTGCGGATATCGATGGTGAAGCGCCATTTGATAATTCTGGTAATAGTGTAAGTTTAAGCGCAGATGGTTCAATAGTTGCCATTGGTGCATTGGGAAATGATGGAAATGGTATTAATGCAGGCCATGTGCGTGTGTATCAATGGGATGGCAGTGCCTGGGTTCAAAAAGGTGCAGATATTGATGGTGAAGCGGCAAACGATAATTCTGGCCATTCGGTAAGTTTAAGTGCAGATGGATCCAGAGTGGCCATAGGTGCAAGTGGCAATGATGGAAATGGGTACAATTCAGGCCATGTGCGTGTGTATCAATGGGATGGCAGTGCCTGGGTACAACAAGGTGCAGATATTGACGGCGAAGCGGTAAATGATGAATTCTCATCTTTACATATGAGTGCAGATGGCACCACGCTTGCGATAGGAAAACGTCGTAACGATGGAAACGGTATCAATTCAGGCCATGTGCGGGTTTATCGATGGAACGGCAGTGACTGGGTACAACAAGGCGCAGATATTGATGGTGAAGCAGCAGACGACCGATCAGGCAGGTCCGTAGCTTTAAGTTCTGATGGTTTTACGCTTGCTGTCGGCGCACCCCGAAATGATGGCAATGGCAGTGCTTCGGGTCATGTGCGTGTGTTTCAATGGAACGGCAGTGACTGGGTACAACAAGGGGTAGATATTGATGGTGAACTAGCAGGTGATCATGCTGGTATTGGTGTAGGTTTAAGTTCTGATGGTTCAATAGTTGCCATTGGTGCATTGTATAATGATGGCAGCGCCACCGATGCCGGTCAGGTACGGATGTATGTTTATGCGGTTCCAGCCACCTTAACTACGACACCCGCAACATCCATAACAACTACATCAGCTACTCTGGGTGGTGATATCGTGGCAGATGGTGGGGTAGCCATAACAGAAAGAGGAATTGTATATGCCCCGTCTGGTGTAAACAACGATCCAGAAATCGGCGGCTCAGGGGTGGTTAAGGTAGCGCATTCAACGACCACAACCGGATCATATAGTGCGTTAATCAGCGGCCTTACTACCGGTGTAGATTATTCTTTTAAAGCCTATGCCATAAATTTCGCCGGAACAAGTTATGGCGCTGTTGAAACTTTTGCAACGCCTCATCCAAATGTCACCCTGTCTCAGTCCAACGCAACAATGGCAGAAGCATCCGGCACCAATACCCTGACGGCTACATTGTCAGCGGCTAGTACTGAAAATGTTACCGTTACCCTGGGAATAAAAGCGGGCAGTACAGCGACTTTAACCGATGACTTTACCTTAGTGGCATCCACTATTGTTATTAACGCAGGGGACCTGACCGGAACAGCTACATTGACAGCGGTGCAGGACACAAAGGATGAGGAGGACGAGGAAAACATTACGATAGAAATTATCTCTGTGGCCAATGGCTCAGAAATGGGGACACAGGAAGTAACCAGTAAAATCACGGATGATGACGACCCGCCGACTGTTACCCTAACGGTTGGTTCGAACTCAATTTTAGAAGCTGCCGGAACATCCGATATAACAGCGACGCTCTCCGCGGTTTCAGGACGGGATGTGACAGTCACGCTTGACTACACAGGCACTGCCATCAATGGGACTGACTACAATAACTCAGTCAGTACCAGCATCACCATCCCGGCTGGCACCTCGTCGGCCAATGCGATGACTGGCATAACCGCCATCGATGACATGGTCCCGGAAGCTAATGAGACAATTATCATTGATATTGCTGGGGTAACTAATGGGTCAGAGAACGGGACTCAACAGCAAACGGTTACCATCACAGATGATGATATTCCCTCAGTGCAGTTCAGTACGGCTGCTTCCAGCGACGCAGAATCAGTAAACACGGCGAATTTGCAGGCAGATATTTCAGTAGCCAGCACCCTTACCGTAACGGTAGAATACGCTGTTTCGGGTGATGCGACGGCCGGCACAGACTACATCTTGGCAGCGGGCACATTAACCTTCAGCCCCGGAGAAGTGAATAAAAACATCACAATAGCCAATATCGCCGATGATGCCATTTTAGAAACCGATGAAACCGTGGTTGTTACATTGTTGTCTCCCTCTAATGCAATTTTAGGAGCTAATACCACTCATACCTATACAATTATTAACAATGACAACGCCTCGGTCACCATAGCAGATATTAGCGGAAACGAAGATGACGGACCGATCACGGTAACTACCACACTGGACAATGCGGTACAGGGAGGCTTTACTGTAGATGTAAGCACGACCGATGGTACTGCCACTACAGCGGATGGAGATTATTCAGCAGTTATCGGTCAGACCTTAACTTTTGTTGGGTCTGCCGGCGAGACTCAAACATTTACAGTGAGCCCGACCACCGATGGTAAAGTGGAAGTAGACGAAAGGCTGTCAGTAAACCAGTCATCTTTGGGAGCTACAACATTGGTTATAGATATAAGTGATGGAGCTTTAGTGACTGTCATCAATGATGACAATACTCCTGTAGTTACGGCGGGACAATCTTTTAATATTCCTGAAAATCTGACAAATGCCTCTTCCGTTGGCACTGTGACGGCAACTGACGTTGATGCCGTCACTACTTTTCAGGGTTGGATGATCCTTAGTGGAAATGATGATAACATATTCGGAATTGATGCAGGAAGTGGCCAATTAAGTATTATTGATAATACATGGCTGAATTACGAAGCTACTGCAAGCTATACTTTGGGGATTGCTGTAAGTGATGGTGTTAATACCAGCTTGGTTGAAAATGTATTGATCAACGTAATGGATGCTAATGAACGTCCCTCAATTTCAGGATTGACAAACACCGCTTTTGACGAAGATAGTCAGGGGACCATCAATTTCACTGTGGCCGATCCGGATACTGATTTAGCTGACTTACAATTCAGTTTTAATATTGATCACAACACTGTATTTGATGGGTCCGGAATAACCGTTGGCGGAAATGGATCGAATCGAGTACTTACCCTGACACCGAAGGCAAATCAATTCGGCGTGACAATACTTGAGGTAATAGTTTCCGATGGGGTGCTTAGTTCCACCGAACATGTAACTATCACCGTCAACGCGGTGAATGATGTACCAACCGCCTTGAATTTGTCAAATCAAAGTATAAGAGAAGATGTGACAGTAGGCTTTGAAGTCGGAACATTAACCACAACAGATGCAGATGTGGAAGATACGCATACTTATAGTTTGGTAAGCGGGCCAGGAGATACCGACAATGAAGCTTTTACTATTTCCGGCGATGATTTGTTGACTAATGCTCCGCTGGATTTTGAAAAAGGCGAAACAAGAACCATAAGGTTGAGAACTACAGATGGATCAGGCGATTTCATCGAAGAAAGTTTTGTAATTACACTGGAGGCCAATCCGGCGCTGGAATTGGTGATCAAAACCGCCTTTACTCCCAATGGGGATGGCGTAAACGATACCTGGATTATCGATAACATCAGGCTTCATCCCAATGCAAGAGTTTCAATCCTCAACAGGGAAGGGAGCGAAGTATTTAGTTCGGTTGGCTACAACGAACCCTGGAATGGTACTTATAAAGGCAAAGACTTGCCTCAGGATACCTATTACTACATCATAGACCTTAATGGCAATCGCAGATACAAGGGGTTTGTAACTATCCTGAAATAAATGAAACAAGAAAGAAATTACAGATAGGAAATAACAGTTAATGATGAAAAAACTATATTTTTTAGTATTGGTTTTGCTCACTGGCATCACCCACTCCTACGGTCAGGGAAGGGCTTTGCTTGGGCAATACTTTCAAAATCTGCCGGCATTTAGCCCTGCGTTTACCGGGGCAAATGATTACCTGGATATTCGAACGGGATACAGAAAGCAGTGGGCCGGCTTTAATAACGCACCCAATACGGTTTTTTTGAGTGCCTACAGTCCGATCAGAGTGAATAAAGGTAATCCATACAAACGAAATTCACTGAGAGGCAGCACAAACCGGCAATACCACAAAGGTCCTGCTAATAAACCCGGGGTAAAGCTGGGAGCCGGAGGATATATTTTAATAGATGAAAAAGGACCATTTACAGAGCTTGAAATTATGCCGAGTCTGGCAGTGCATGTGCCCGTGATTAAGCAAACTTATTTGAGTATGGGTCTTTCGGGTGGCTTGCTGAATAACAAAATTGATCTGGATGAGATTACAGTGGTGGATGAGATCAATGATGCCACCTACCTTTCTTATATCAACAATGGGGCGTCTAACTCCTATTTTAATCTGAATTTTAGTTTGGGTATTTATTCAGCCAGGTACTATTTCAGTTATGGTATGATGCAGATGAGCAGAACACTCCTTTCCGGCAACGAACGGGTCAACAGTGAAGGAGCAGGTACCAGACATCACCTTTTGGGAGGTTATCGTTTTTTTGCGGGGAAAAAATGGGAGCTGATCCCAAATACTTTCCTGAGAATACAAGGCAACCAACCCTTTTTTTTTGAGGCGGGTTTGAGAGCTAGGTACAATCAAAACCTGTGGATTGGCACATCCTACAGAAATGATCAAACCTTTGTGTGGATGTTAGGGCTTGCCTTCAGCGATAAGATCAACTTTGGCTATGCTTATGAATATAAAAACTCTGACTTTGAGAATTTCAATAACGGAAGTCACGAGATTACGTTGGGACTGAGACTCTTTAACCATGGTAGTTATACCCTTATTTGGTAAGATGATGAGATATATAACATTAAAAATACTAATTCTTATGTCAGGGCATTTATCACTGGAGGCTCAAAGACTTGAATTTACCGAGGCGATTAGGCTTGACAGTACGGTTAACACAGAAGCTGAAGAGATCAACCCAAGGATCACAGGGGATGGTGAACGATTGTATTTCACCCGGGCTTTTTACAAGAAAAATATAGGTGGTCAGCACGCCGGACAAGACATCTGGTACACCGAGCAATCGGGGCAGCAGTGGACCAGGGCGAAGAATCTGAAAGTGCTCAATGACCGGGATAACAACGCAGTCCTGGGATTAAACAAGGAGGCGGATAAGCTGTACCTGATCAATAATTATACCTCTCCGGCGAGAAGGGAATTAGGGCTGGTAGTCGTGAGCAAAGGAGAGGGCAAGAAACAATGGCGCGAAAAGAAAGAACTACCGGTCAGGGTTCAGGTGCCTAATGATCATTATGGTTTTTACCTGACACCGGATGAACAGGTGCTGATCATCAGCATGATGGGGGAAGAATCATTAGGGGAAGAGGATCTATACGTAACGATTAATAAAGGAGGTGAGTGGAGCAAGCCTCAACATTTAGGGGGAATCGTGAATTCAGCAGGATATGAGATTTCACCATTTCTATCCTCAGATAAACAAACATTATATTTTTCCAGCACCGGGTTTGAAGGGTCCGGCAATGCAGATATTTTTTCTGCAAAGAGACTGGACGATAGCTGGACTAACTGGAGCAAGCCAAAGAACCTGGGAGGACAGATCAACTCGGAATTCTTCGATGCTTATTTTATCATAGGAGATGATGGAACAGCTTACTTCAGCAGCAACAGAGACGGAGGTATGTGTGATATCTATCTATCAAAGGTGAGCATGATTGAAGAGCAGCAGAAAGAACCTGCGGAAGAAGAAATAATTACCGATCAGGTTGTTGAAGGCAAAAGACCGGAAAATGTCCCGGCAGTGATTACCGCTTCAGACACCAAGTCGCTACCGGCTCCGCAAATTGTGTATTTTGATTTTGATAGCGATGTACTGACCGCTGAGTCCAAAAATACACTAAAGGAAGTTTTGAAAATAATCAGCAGCAGAATTGATCTTAAAGTAGAGTTACATGGTCATACCGATGAACGAGGGAATGAAAATTACAACTATGACTTGTCCGGAAGAAGGTCTGAAGCTGTAAAAAAATACCTGTTCGAAAATAAATTAGATATTTCAAAGCTGAAGATATTCTATTATGGAGAAACAAAACCGACAGCAAGAGGAGCAAAAGCCGAAGATCACCATCGACTAAATAGAAGAGTGGAAATAGTCTATAAGCAACTTCATTAAATTTCCGGCTAACCATGAATTAATCATATATGGTTTTACAGATGTAGAAACCTATGATGTAGCCTTAAATTTGGAAAGGTACTGAGTCACCGCGATTGGAGCTTAAGTAGAGGCGAGGGGATCAATATCGAACTTTTTCATCGCGGATTTACAAAGTATATTGATGTTTTCTGCTATGGCTTGATGGCTTATTGCTCAGTTTGTCCTTTGAGCTTGTCGTTTGTTAGTTTCCTGTTTCGATCTTTATGATTTTGCTACCTGATGAATGGATCACTGTATTTCTCATCCGTTGATATTACTTCGTCTGTAAAGGTTTTTAAAAATGCTACCAAGGCCTCTTTTTGCTCTTGATCCAGCTCCAACCTAAGTGGAGTACCACCTACAGTTCCATCAATATCTTCCGTTGTCAACCTAAAATTTAAATTAGGGTGAGCTTTAATATTATCACTGTAATGATTTACTACATCCATTAGGGTTTCAAACCGTCCATCATGCATATAGGGAGCTGTCAAGGCGATATTTGCAAGGGAAGGAGGTTTAAACAGGGCATTATCCTTTGAGTTTCCCGACCACGCTGCTTTCCCTTTGTCAGCATATACCAAATCCAAGCCATTGTTTTTCATACTGTCAGCTACGTGAGCAGGCCCCATATGACAATATCCGCATGTCGCAAAATTGTAGAAGATATCCAATCCGATATTTTCTTGTTCAGTAAGCGTAGACATTGAGACCATATCGGTTTCAGGCACCTCATCCAGATTGTCAGCGCGAACGGCTTTGTTGAACTTAGAGTTGTAAGAAACGATAGACCTTGTAAATTGGGAAAGAGCTTTTGAAATTCGATCTGGATTTATTTCTGTAGTCCCAAAAGCCTTATTAAAAAGCACATCGTAGTATTCCAATCTTTCAAGTTTAGTAACTAATTCAGAAAGTTCCAATCCCATCTCTATATGGTCTTGTATAGGTATCAAAACTTGATCTTCCAGTGAACGTGCTCGCTCATCCCAGAAAAACCCTCGTTTTTCATACCATCTACTATTGATAAGTGTCATAGAGTGGCGTTTGGTAGTTTCTCCATTCAATCCGACACTAAGCCTGGCAGGATCTGAAAAACCTTTATCTTGTTGATGACAGGATGAGCAAGAAATGGTGTTGTTTGCAGATAAGTTCACATCATAAAACAATACCCTTCCGAGGGTAGCTCCCTCATCAGTGACTGGGTTATTATCTGGTGTGTTGTCCTGACCTGGCAATGAGCCGCTACTCTCCTCAAAATACTGAGGAATTGCCAGCTTAGCATAGTTGAACATTCTTTGCCTTAAACTCAATATACCATTGAATACACTCATTTCCTCATCGGTGAACTGTATCTCGCTTAACTGGTTCTCGGTTGATCCTATTTCCTCCTGTTCTATTTCGTCAACCTCCCCATCTTCCGAGCAGGATAAGAGGACGGAAACTAAAATTATGACTGAACCAAATATCGAAATTCTTAGTAATTTAGATTTGAGTTTGTTTAGACGCTGTTTCATAATCGAAGAAGATTGTTTCTAGGTAATACCGTTCGGGCCCCCTTACCCTACCAGCCACATAACTTTTTGATGATTTATCATCGTCTGAAGCGACTTAAATTACATCTTCAATCAAAAAATTACGCTTTCAAAGTATATCACGGGATTACAAATATTATGCAATTAGTTAGCAAAGGCTTTGATTTTATTGGAATCAGCGATTGCCTAAAATGGAAGCTAATGTATAGCTATACGGAATCGGTCTGTATATTTTTGAATTCTTTTTCCAAGGATTGTCAATTAACGATTCAGCTCCTAAACAGCTTGGAAAATTGGAAGAAGGTTGCTTGCGTTCTTTTTGGTTTAATAACAAGTTGGCAGTAATCATATAAACCCTCCCATCTAATATTACACACCCTAAAAATAAAAAAGTATCTAAAAAAATTTGTGTAGCCACTTGACTTCATTTATATTTGTAGCCAAATGACTTCATAATGAATTTAAGACGAGATGTTTTTCAAGCAATTTCAGATCCAACAAGAAGGGCAATCATGTTGTTATTAGCTTCACAATCGATGACTGCAGGGGTCATTGCCACTCATTTCGATTCTGCAAGACCCACTATTTCCAAGCATATTAAAGTATTAACAGAATGTGAACTGGTTAAGTCTCATCAAAGGGGAAGAGAAATCCATTATGAAGTTAACATTACAAAAATGAAAGAAGTTGATCAATGGTTAAAAGAATTCCAAACAATTTGGGAAAATAGATTTGCTCAACTGGATGAAATATTACTTAACAGCAAGAATGATAAAAAATGAAAAAAAGCTTATTTTTTGATTTTTCTGTAGACAAGAAAACCAAAACGATTACGGTAAAAAGAGAGTTTGCTGCTTCACTTCCATCAGTTTGGGATGCCTGGACAAATGCGAATATTCTTGATAAATGGTGGGCTTCAAAAGGTTGGGTTTGCCAAACAAAATCAATGAAATTTAAGGAAGGCGGTTTTCGTCATTACATGGTTAGAGGTCCGGAGGGAGAAGAACATTGGAGCATAATGAACTATACAAATATTCAATTACATAAAGAGTTTTCTGGTACTGAATGTTTTGCAGACGAGAACGCAATGTTGAACAAAGATATTCCGCAATCCGAATTCAGAATTGTATTTGAGGAAAAAAATGGCAGAACCTTTATAGAGCATTTCACCACTTATCTGAATCTTGAGGATTTAGAGGCCAGCTTAAAATACGGATTCAAGGAAGGTACAATTGATGCTTTTGAAAGATTGGATGAAACTTTGGAAACAAAGAAATAACTGCTACGAACAATACATAAACGCAATAATGGCCAAAGCGCAAAAGAAAGAGATCACAGCTTGTGATCCCTTTTGGTAGCGGGGGTAGGACTCGAACGTAGAGCCGGATAGAATCAACTATCTCGAAAAGACCAATTACTGGCTGTTCAAATAAGAATAAAGAAATAACACTGTTTATTATATCCAAAGAATGAAACAGTATTAGTCTTTGACAATTAATTTCAACACCTTCCATAGGAACTTCACCCTTCGATTATTCAGCTTCACAAGATTATTCAAAAAGGTTGTCTTATACGCCACGTAGTTTTGGATAAAAGTTTTGAAAGATGAAAAAAATAGCAAGAAACATGAAGTTGAAATTTAAGCTAATGCTTTTAGCACTGATCTCGAGTGCTGTTCTGTTTTCCTCCTGTAGCGATGATGACCAGGAACCGGTAGTATTTGTCGTGAACGAGGAAGATGCTGCAGAATTTGTCGCGGTGATATTATCAGTAAACACTTATGGATTTTCATCCAATGCTATCCGGTTTAGTGAAGAGGTAGCAGATAATTTGTCGTGTGGGAGTCAAACCCAAGATTCGGGTATTCTCAACGATACTTCTTCCGATGGGACTATTTCATATAGCTACGATTTTACGGAGACGTACACATATATCTGCGATACAGAGGGTGGTTCTGTGAGTTATTCATTCGTAGCGGAACAACAGCTCACCACTTTGCGATCTGATATTGATTCTGACATTTCCGGTATCTGGACCGTAACGGATATTGATAATTCCGAGCCCTCTTACAATCTAAGTGGCGTTTATGAGCGGAGTTCCGACAGAGATTCCAAGACCGACGAATTACCCTCGGCATTCATTACCGTCGACCTGAGCTTTACCGACCTGAAGGTTGATAAATCATCAGGTGATTTGGTGGGAGGTTCCTCCCAATTCGAATTATCAGGACGTCAGATTGATACTGATGGTCAGCAGTTTCAAGGCACCATTAATTTTAGCGATCCGGAGGCGACCGAGGTAGTATTCACCAATGGGGGGACTTACACGCTCAATATGAGAACCGGAGAAATTAACAAAACATCCTGATTCTTAGACCAGCCATTATAAAGACCAGACGCATTACCAGCCGTCTGGTCCTGTCATTTCAAAAAATATTCAGACACTATGAAGTATTTGATCATTGTAACAGTCCTATCAGTTCCAAATTTCCTATTTGGTCAATCATTAAGCGAACTCTACAAAAAAGTAAGCCCCAGCGTAGTTGTGATAGAAACAGATGAAAAGGTAGAAGACAGTGACGGTCATGTCAGTTACCTGGGATCACAGGGATCCGGTGTACTGATCTCGGAGCAGGGAGATATCCTTACAGCTGCTCACGTAGTAAACAACGCCGAAAATATCCGGGTGACATTTCACAACGGCGAGACATTTCCCGCCAAAATTGCACGTCTTGCCACGGTAGCCGATGTGGCACTTATTAAATTGGTTTATTACCACGGCTCCTATCCGGTGGCCAAACTGGGTGATTCTGATTTGGTTGATGTAGGGGATGATATTTTTGTAATAGGAGCGCCATACGGACTGGAATATTCTCTTTCCAGGGGCATCATCAGCGGGATCAGCCTGGAACAATCCCGGATGGCCGGGTTTACATTTGCCGAGTTTTTCCAAACCGACGCCGCTATCAATCAGGGCAACTCAGGAGGTCCCATGTTTAACATGGACGGAGAAGTTATTGGTCTGGTGAGTCACATCCTGACAGAGTCAGGTGGCTTTGATGGAATTGGATTTGCCGCCACCAGCAATATCACCCGTCAACTGGTGATAGACAGCGATCGAAGATGGACTGGTATTAATGGTGTTCTGGTAGATAAGGAACTAGCCCGATTACTCAATGTCCCTCAGCCTGGCGGTATTTTAATCCAAAGCGTGGTAGCATTATCTCCGGCTTTTATGGCGGATCTCAAAGGAGGTAATGTGCCATTAAATCTTAAAGGACAGACCTTAACTATTGGTGGTGATATCATTCTGGAGGTAAACGAAATATCGATTATTTCCGAAGACAGCGTCGTTGAGCTGATCAGGTCAATCTTCTTCATGGAGGATGACGAAAGGAAGGTCTTTAACCTTAAAATCCTTAGGGCCGGCAAGATCCTGGAGGTCGCCCTACGGTTTCCCGATGAGGGGTAACGAATACGCCCAGAAATTCACACCCTGAATTGTCAGCATTAATGGTCGAAGTTTCAGCTCCACCATGATTTCAGGGAAGAACAGGAATGACCAACGTTAAATTCACAAAACAAGAAAATCACTTTAAATCGAAAAGAAATGAAAAATACCTTAAAAATTTTATTGCTACTCGCAGTAATAGTAATGACAAGTAACGTCAACGCACAAACAGGATCAAGATTAACCGAAGAAGAGAAAGCCGAAGCCAGGGCCAGATATGAGGCCTACCAGGAGCGATTGAACCTTACCGAAAAGCAATCCGGAAAAGTGGAGGAGATCAACATGATTTATTTCGAGGGATTGGGTGAGTTAAGGGAGTCAAACAAAACCCGTTTCGCCAAGTACAGGGAATGGAAAAACCTGAGTAAAACCAGGGACAAGGAAATGAAAGCGGTGTTGGACGATCAACAATATGAGACCTACCAGGAATTCCAGGCCGAAATGAAAGAAGAATTTAAGGAAAAGCGAAAAAATGGGAACGGCTAAAAGGTCTCACCAAATATCTACCTGGCTTTTCGGCCAATTAGATTGTGAACATTAAAAGAAAAAAATGGAAACTTTAGGAATTTTTTTAGGAATATATGTCGCTGCCATGGTCATCGAAATTCTGTGGTCAATATATAAAAAGAAGGACATTTACAACTGGAAGGACTCTCTCTCCAATTTTACCATCATTTTGGGAGGAAGACTGATTAAACCACTCTCGCTAGCCTGGGGAGCCTGGCTTTTTAGTTTGGTGGAACCCATCAGGCTGTTTGAAATACCAATCAATGTATTTACGGTAATCATGACTTTTCTATTATCGGAATTGGTTTACTATTGGTATCATCGTTTGAGCCACGAGATCTCATTTCTCTGGGCCTTGCATCACACACACCACTCAAGTCCCTGGCTGAATATATCGACGGCCGGAAGGCTGCATTGGCTGGGAAAATTTACCAGTATTATATTCTATGTTCCGCTGGTGTTCATTGGGTTTCCCCCAACGGTAGTGATTGGATCATTAGCTTTCAGCTTGTTTTACCAAATATTCCTCCACACCCAAATTGTAGGAAAGCTGCCCTTTTTAGAAGGATGGCTATTTAATACACCGTCAGCACACCGGGTACATCACGCTTCTAATAAGCGATACGTCGACAAGAATTATGGAGGTACGTTGATCCTTTTTGACAGAATATTCGGGACTTATGTGCCGGAGCAGGAAAAGGTCGAATACGGTGTCACTACTGGTTTTGTAGGTCACAATCCTGTCAAGGTATTGATAACACCCATAGTGAGGCTTTTCAAAGGTGAAAAGATATGAGGCTCCCAATCCTTCCAGTGTTGGCAGGACAACACCGAATATGCCCTCTAATGGAGGAAATCCGGAAGTATTTGATATGTACGGAAAAAGAATTTATTTTAAAGGAAAGACTTTCAACGAAGCCTTTTTAAAAATCGACCTTAACAAACAGGGGCAGTACGAGGCATGTACATCGTAAAGTTCACCGGAGGTGAAAAAGCCTTTGCCGATCGGGTTATTATAGCGTAAGCAGTGAGTACCAGAACCAAAATATCGATAAGTGTTTCCTTATTAATCACATTATTTTTTGTGTTGCCGTGGATATCACTCTTTCAGGAATTACAATTTGACCTTGAAAAATTTGTGCCTGAGGGTAAGGCCCATACCCGCTTACTATATATGGCGATCGCTATCTTTCTGGTCTCATTGTTTCTCTTTCAATACAATTTTCACTGGAAGGATAAGCTTTTCAGGATTAAGAAAGATTGGCTTAAGGTCAGCCTGGATTTAGCAAGCAATATTTTACTGGTCTTAATTTTTACCGTATTACTCTTCGGAATAACCTCAAGGCTCTTCCAGTTGGAACCCAGAAGAGTGTACCTCACACTATACCTTTTCAGACATTTGGGGGCCGACTTTGTGGTGATGATCGTGGTTTATGTCTACAATCTCGTGATTAAATCAAGGTCTGACAAAATCCACATCCTCACCCTTAATAAAGAAAAAGTGGAAACGGAGTTGGCGATGTTAAAATCACAAATCGACCCCCACTTTCTGTTTAATGCGCTCAACTCATTAACCGGCCTGATCCGGACCAATTCCCGCGAGGCCATTAAATTCGTTAACAGTCTCTCGGAAACCTTCCGGTATACGCTTGACAATCAAAAGCAAAAAGCTGTAACGCTGAGAGAGGAGCTCCGTTTTTTGGATTCGTACCTGTTTATGATGAAGGTTCGGTTTGGGGATGCTCTGAGGGTTAAAACGGAGGTGAAAGATGTTCACCTGGACAAAAGATTACCCCAATTTGCCCTGCAATTGTTAGTAGAAAATGCCGTCAAGCATAACCTGGTTAGCCAGTCTAAACCCCTTAATGTAAGTATCGTTTCCAATGATCAAAAACTCATAGTTCAGAATGATCTTCAATTAAGGACCCAAGTCACCAAACGGTACGGAATCGGATTAGCCAACCTGTCGAAAAGATATGACCTCATTGCAGGGGATAATATTGAAATTGAAAGAAATGAGCATTATTTCCAAGTTAAACTTCCTTTATTATGAAGCTGAACCTGATCATCATTGAGGACGAGTTAACTGCGGCAGAAAACCTCCGGCTAATGTTAAAGGAGATCGACGCTGACATTAACATTCTGGCTATCTTACCGGGTGTTAAGAAGAGTCTGGAGTGGCTCTCCTCCAATAAACATCCTGATCTTGCCTTCTTTGACATTCAATTGGAAGACGGTTTGTCCTTCGAGATCTTCAAAGAAGCAGAAATTAATTTTCCCGTCATTTTTACCACCGCTTTTGATGAGTATGCTATTGAAGCATTCAAGGTGAATAGTATTGATTACTTACTTAAACCTATCAAAGAAGAGGACCTTATTTTCAGCCTGAAAAAATATGAAAAGCTGAGTAAAAGAAATGTAGAGATTGAGGTGGTGGACAAGATCCTGGGTAGTATCAGGTCAGAGCAAAAAGCCACCACTTTCCTGGTTCATTTGAGGGATAAATTAATTCCGGTTTCGGCCAGGGACATTGCCTATTTCTATATTCAGGAGGGTCTGGTTCGCGGTCGCAGTCATCAAAATCAATTATATCCTATCGATCATACACTGGATGAACTGGAAGAATCATTGGAAACTAATCAATTTTTCAGGGCCAACCGCCAGTACATTGTAAATCGTAAAGCGATCCGGGAAATGGAGTTTTTCTTTAATGGACGGCTGTCTCTGAAGATCGCGCCACCTACCCCGGAAACTGTTCTTATCAGTAAAGCCAGGGTGCCGGTTTTTAAATCCTGGATGAGGGGTTGACTGATCACCACTCAAAACACATAATTGACATTCAGCTGTTTCAGCCTTAATCAAAGAACCAATTTCATACTGGCACGAATCGAACTTTTGTGTTTTATCAATACATAAAAACCAGTCAATTTTTATGTTAAAATTCTGATCATCAGCATGTTGTTAGTAAAATCAATATCAGACCTTCCTCTGAAAGTTCACGAGATTCGGGGAAGCACTTATGAAGAGGCTTCCAGTCCAGGTTTCCAACATAAATTGCAATTATAATTTCAGGAAAAATTCCCTCAAATCCTGCTCAGCATCCAAATCCATCTTCTTCTTCAATCGATATATACTTTTTTTAACACTGTCTGCTGAAATGGCTGAAACCCGTGCAATTTCTTTATTGCCCATACCCACCCTGAGGAAAGCACACAGTCTTAAATCATAATGGGTAAGTGACGGAAATTTAGTTTTTAATATGCTGAAAAATCTTGGATGCACCTTTTCAAATTGCAATGTAAATTCGGACCAGCTTTCCTCGCTTAGATTCGCTTTAATGATCTTCTTAATTTCTTGCAAGTCAGGGATTACACGTTCATCTACCTTTTTTGATAGAGATCCTATATGTTCTTCCAAACTTTGTAAGATTGAATTCTTTTCGTGAGATAGCATGGTAACCGTCGTAAGTTCTCTTTCCTTCATTGCCAGGGTTTCCTCTGCCAGTGCCTTCTCTTTTTCTCTTAAATCAGATATCTCTGCATTCTTATCAAGGAGTTCCTCATTTTTTATTTCTATTATCTCATTTCGATATTTAAGTGCCCGATTGTTCTTTTTTTTCTCTTGAAACGATCTGAATAATATCAATAAAATGATCACCACAAATCCCGTCGCGCCAAATGCCCCATATTGTATCATTCTTTCCTGCTTCAGTTCCTGTTCGTGAATCACTTCTTGTTTTTCCTGTTCAAGGGCTAATTGTTCAGTTTCATGCTTTAATTGGTAATCATATTCTTTCCTGGCAATTTCAAGTACCTTTTCTTTTTGTCTTACGCTATCTGTATAGGCTGCATACTTAAAAAGGTTATCATATGCCAATGGATAATTTCCTAACGCACTGTAGACTTCATGAGCAATTTTGTACCCGTCCTGCTTGAATCTGATCTTGTCAGTTTTTTCTGCCATATTGGTAACCCTTGCAACCACCTTCACTGCTTTTTGGGTTTGATCAAGCGCATAAAGACACCTCGCCTTTGCAATGGACAATAGAAGTTCTTCTTCTGGTAATTTTTCTCCCTGAATTACTTTGAATCCTCTTTCTAAAGTTAAAAGTGCCTTATTGTATTCTTTTTGGTCAATATGTAAAGTGCTGATCCTTTCCAGGACATAAGCCTGGTCATCAAGGGGGCCCACCTCTGCAACAATCAAAAGAGCCTCCTGGTAATAGAATAACGCTGAGTCGATTTTATCAACTTCTTTGAAGTTATCCGCCAGATCTGTCATGCTAAAGGCCTTTTGCAATTTGTCTCCGAAACTATCCGAAATCGTTACGGCCTTTCGAGCATACGAAATGGCTGTTTCAAAATCATCCAATTCACGATATACATGGCAAATAGCACTAATTATTGCCGCCTGGTTGCTAAATTTATGTGTTTCAGAAATCTCCAGAGCCTTGAGATAATTATTCAGTGCCTCTCGTAGGTTACCAAGATTCAGCTCCATTACACCAATATTGTAGAAGGCACCACTTACTTCCCTTGGCTTATTTATTTTCTGTAAAATTTTAATGTTCTCATAAAAGGTTGAGATTGCTTCCCTTTCCCTTCCGAGGTAGTAGTAGCTGACCGCCAAATTTCCGTTAAGAGAAATTATTTGCCTCTGTGCTTTAATAGTATCCCTTTGAGCAGCAATAATTGCTTCTTTTGCTAATTTTTCATGCTTGATTGACTCTTCATATTTACCCATCTCGTGCAAGATGCTGGCCTCCTGGCTATGAGTAAGACCCCTGATCACTATTAACCTATCTTTCTCAGCATCTTCTGATAGTGGAATCCATTCATCATATAATTTTCGGTTCGAATAAATTTCATCCATGGCTCCTTTGAGGTTGCTCAAATTGATCATGGCATAAACTTCCAATAATCGAAAACGCGCTTCTTGTACTTTTAAATCGAGTGATCTCAATTCTGTTATTAATGGCTTTAGAACTATCAATAGACTATCAGGGTTTTGGTCCTTTAATGGGGCCAGTTGTTTATAAATGGAATCCGGTTCTATTTTCCCGGTATCCTGGCCTGATACATATCCTAGGCTTGCAACAAGTAAAATGAAGATAAGGGCGAGAATCTTTTTTATACAATCGATCATAGTAAATGGTATAAAGTAAAAACCCTGATGGTTATCGATAGCCAAATTTAAATTATTCTGCCAAAAGATGAATTTTTAGGAAAAATTTTATCTGATTGATAATCAGAAAGTTAAAATTCATGTCCACCAATTGTCCGAGCTTAATTTTGCTTATTATTCTAATTTTTTTCCTAATTCGCAGCATCGACAATAAACCACTCAAGTCGTATCCTGAATCTTTGGAAAGAGGAAGGTAACCTATGCCTGACCCGAAGTAAGATTCGATTTTTAGGATATGAAATATAAGGGACAACTGAGTTATCATTGACATTTTTTGTCGAGTCCCTTACCAACCAGGTGAAAGACTAACCCACGACTAAAGACTGACCCCCCGAATAAAAATTTATGCCAAACATGGCTATAAGCAAATAATTAATACCAAAAATATGATACTACTAAAAAGACTAAAATTCATTTTGCTGATAAATATTGTATCAGTGATAACTGCCTACACTCAATCCCAACCCTATGAGTTGGTGTTACCTGATGCAGGCAATTTACATACCGACTTTGAAAAATTCACTTTTGAGATGGCCTTTGCGGACATTGATGGAGATGGCGATCAGGATATGGTCTCGGCAGGAGCCCGACCAGGTGAAATTTCCCTTTTTTCTGTTTCCAGCACAGAACTTTATATCAATGATGGCACCGGTAACTTTACAAGAGTAGAAAATCACGGAATAGAAGATCTTCGGGGATACCCGAGTTTTGCCGATATTGATGGGGATGGTGATCAGGATCTTGTCATAGGAGGAGAAATTAATGGTGACCCTCTTCAATGGTGGCTCCCCACAGAATTTATGAAAGTGTACCTAAATGATGGCGCTGGCAATTTTTCCGAAAAGACTGATCACAACCTGGGAGGTAACTTCAGAACGGAGTTTGCTGACATAGACGGAGATTCCGACCTGGATGTCCTGATACTTGCAAACAGTCCGGTAGTATATACCAATGATGGTTCCGGTTCCTTCACGATCGTTCCGGGAACACCCTTTCCCACAGACAAAATCGATGCTGGCAAATTTGCTGACCTCAACGGCGATACCTATCCTGATCTGGTATTGGCCGGAACTCCTGATGGTCTTTTCTTCAATGATGGAGCAGGTAATTTCACCGCGGCTGCTTCTACACCATTTATTGATTTGAACTTTGCCACCGTAGACGTTGCCGACGTTAATGGGGACACACATTTGGACGTGTTTATTGCCGGAACACAATCGCCCGGAGACTATGCTCATTTGTTTATTAACGATGGTGCGGGTAATCTTACTGATCAGGGAAGTTATTCATTCCAAAGTAGCGACGTTGAAAGTGATAATGTGAGTTTCAAAGATCTGGATGGCGACTTGGATATCGACTTTGTTCTTACCGGGAATAACCAGACACAGATCTTTTTTAATAACGGAGCAGCTAGCTTTACACCTTCCTCCCAGATTGACAATGGACAGAGCGCCGGTGACCTGGAACTTGTAGACCTTGACGGTGATGGTGATTCTGACGTTGTCATGTCAGGTCTCTTTCAGAGCGGGATATACGAAAGATTTGACAATGCAGTTTACATCAATGATGGAAGCGGCTCTTTTAGTAAAAATGAACTAAACAACCTTTTAGGAGTCAATAATGCGGCTAATACCTTGGCAGATATTGACAACGATGGTGACCTGGATCTTTTCATTACAGGCAGTAGTAACAACAGTAATTCCGGTTCGAACTTTGTCGATAACCAGGCTATATTATACCTTAATGATGGAAACGGCGCATTCACAGAAGATTCGCGTCAGACATTTACCCCGGTGAGTAGCAGGGCCCAGTCCATTGTGTTTGCTGATTTTAATGAAGATGGCTGGATGGACTTGCTGGTTGGAGGGCAAACAGATGGCCTAACCGCTAACACCACGTTATATCTCAATGATCAGACGGGTGTACTGGTCGCTACTGCTACCACAATAGCATCGGTATTCAATCCTGCTGTGGATGTGGCTGATGTAAATGGTGATAATCATTTAGATGTATTAATTGCGGGAGGTAACAGTTCTTCTCAGTCAACCAAACTTTACCTGAACGATGGTGCCGCAACATTTTCCGAATCCTCTGAAGCCTTTCCCGGGCTGGCCGATGGGACTGCAAATTTTGCGGATTTAGATGGGAATGGCACACAAGATATTATTCTATCAGGTTCTGATGCCACAAGAGCGATCAAGGTTTATATGAACAATGGCTCAGGAAACTTTACTGAGAATACTTCCACAAGCTTTACCGGGGTTGACGATAGCATGATCGCCATTGAGGACATCGATGGCGACAATGACATGGACTTCTACATAACCGGAAATGAGGTAGACCTTGTCAATACACATACCTCCACCTCAACTGCCTGGTTATACACCAATGACGGTACCGGTAGTTTCACTGCCGTGACACATGACCTCAAGGCCTTTTTTCTTGGAGATGCAGAATTCCTGGACTACGACGACGATGGTGATCAGGATCTTTTTGTGGGTGGCTATGTAAATGGCGTTTTTGACCGAAAAACCAAGCTCTACACCAATGATGGTTCAGGAAATTTTATAGATGCGATGCCGCTGCATAGCCTCGGGGAAATGTCCATTGCACTGGGCGATATTGACGGCAATGGCAAAAACGACATGGTTATCACCGGTCATAGCGGAACCGATCAAACCAGAATTTACAAAAACATAACACCTTCAAATTGCACTGTTGACGATATAATGACGGACATCGTGGAATGTGACAGCTATGATTTTGATGGGACAACACTAACTACCTCCGGTATATACAATGCCACCTTTATCAATACCATGGGCTGTGATAGTTTGGTTACCTTGAACCTTACCATTAATCCAAGTTTTTCAATTGACATTGCCGAATCGGCTTGTGGAGCATATGAATTTAATGGACAGACGATTACTACCTCCAGAAACTACATTGGTAATTTCATGACTGCACAAGGGTGTGACAGTCTGGTTAATTTGAGCCTGACTATTCACGAGCAACCCAGCGATGACATTGAAGCAAACGGCATTGTGCTATTCGCTGAAGACCAAACCCCGGGACTTACCTATCAATGGCTGGACTGTGACAATAATGGTGAGCCCATTTTCGGAGAAACCATGCGCCAACTCACAGCTCCCAGGTCAGGGAGTTACGCAGTGGAGATATCAAATCAAAACTGCACTGTCGTCTCAGACTGTATTATTGCCGATTTGATACTTGGCCTTGACTTAGATGAACACAACAACAGCTCTGTCATGGTCTACCCCACAGTATCTTCCGGGAAAATTAAAATTGTATTAGCCGAGCCGGTCAAGAATGCTGAACTTCTGGTATCGACACTTTCTGGGGCAACAATAAGACAATACAAGTATCGAAATTTGAGCAATGAACTAATTAACATCGGTGCTGAAGACGGCGTCTATTTGATTTCTGTAATTACCAAAGGAAAGATCCTGTCAACCTATAAAGTAATCATCAAAAATTAATTATTGAACCTACCAAAGAATTATAAAATGAAAATATTGACTAAATACACACTCCTGGTAATTTTTCTGATTTCACTTTTTTCATGTGAAGATGACAATAGTCCGACTGACAGAGATGAATTTATCGCAGACATAACCGGTGCGTGGACTGTAGACGGAAACAGTCAGATCATCTTGGATAACCAGAATATAACCAGCCTTTTGGCAGACTTCGAAATCGTTATTAACAGCGACTTGACTTTTAGCACCAATAGTGATCAAATTCAAATTGAAATTATGCCCTGGCCCACATCCGGATCATTTATTATCAACGATGAACTTGATCAATTTACAAGGAATGATGGTTTGATCATTTCAGTAGCGGTTGATGAAAATTCTGTAATGACCCTGGATTTTCAGTTTGATGAAGGGTTTGATGATTCTCAGGGAGGAAGATTACATGGAATCCGTGGTCGCTGGACGATGAAAATCACTAAAAAATAAATTCAATTAGAACTATGAAAATCCGTACCTGTTCATGGGCTTAGGCATATGCGAGGAAATATTCATTGCATGTCCAAAATGAAATGTCAGTGTTGTGGATACGAAATTCGCCGATTTGGATGGTGATGGAAATGAGGGCCTGATAATCTCAGGCCCCTTGATAAGGTGCATAATTCCATCTCTAAAGTTTATTATCTAATTGCCAAAGCAAAAACAGGGTGATAATGTTCAATACTCACACTGTTTTTGCAGCGGCGAGGAGATCAATATCGAACCTTTTCTTTCCAGATTTGAAAAGTATACTAGTCTTTTTAAATGTGGCTTGGAGAGTTCATAACAATCCAATAGAATTTTTACTATGATGTTAGCTCACGGTTTTAGGCTATTAAACCGCAGGGCCGCTATGACAAGAGCATCCTTAACTTGCAACTAAGGTTTAACGCAACGAATACATTCTTTATAGGCTACAATATGTATGCTTGTGGTGTGGGTGGCAACAACGGGAATTTGAACTATTTATACATCCTGATATTCAAGGGTAACAAAAAATTTGTTAACTTTTACAGAAAAGCAGACAACAAAAGGATACATAGGTTTATGAATAAGCAGAATTTATTTGTGGCCAAAAACTAACCAAATTATGAAACGAGGTGGACGAGTTAAAAAAATCAGGTATGTCTCAATTTTTGTTGTTAGCATTTTCTTACTTGCCTGCGGCAGTGACAATGGCGATGGGCCACCACCCCTATCGGCGTGTGAAACAGGCTCCAACCCAAATGTGACGTTCACGGCCTCCTTTACAAATTTGGAATCCATTGAACACATTGAACCCTTAGGAGAGCTACAAGCTTTCCATAATTATTCGGCACACACCTATGTGTTCATCAAGCCCGGGATTTCCGAAGTGCCGTTATATGCCCCTGTGGATATGGATTTGGTAAATGTTACCGACGATGGCTCTGATTACGGGCTGATGTTCCGGGCAAGTTGCGAGGTAGTTTTGCGATTTGGCCATATAACAAACCCAATTGCTTCGATCAGGAATCTGGCCACAAATGAAGGTATCAGCATGTTCGAAGGACAGGCGCCCACGCTGCTGCAATTTGCGGCCGGCGAACTATTGGGAACAACCTCCGGAACAACACAGGCTAAAAGTTTTGATTTTGGTGTCTATCACGGTGAAAGACCGCAAACCTTTCTGAAGAATGACCGCTTCCACCCTGTTGAAACCTTCAAATTTTCCAGTTGTCCCTATGACTATTACCCGGAAAGTTTAAGAAATCAAATGTACGCTTTGTTTGGCCCAAAGCCTGTAAATCAACCCCTTGAATGTAGGGGTCCTCGCGGCAAAGCCGGGACCCTTGCAGGACCGTGGTTCGATACCGAGGAAGTTTTCTCAACGCCATATTACGGCCAGACCCAGTTTTCCCCCCTGTTGATAGCAACAGCACTCAATGGGACCGTGAAGATAGTACGGGGAACAGAATCCCAGGTATATCGAATTCCGGTGGGGGTTGCCACCCATGCCGACCCTGAAGAGGTGACTACTGAACATTGTTATGAGCTACAATCAGGAGGGTATTTCTATTTTCAATTACAGGCGAACGGAACATTACGTGTGGTTAGGGGAGACACTGGTTCGTGCCCCTCTGTATTTCCATCTTCGGGGTATTTGACCTATTTTCGCTGAACCTCGTAATTTTTGGGCACTTGTCAAAAATAGTGTTAGATTGTTTTTAGTATTCTATGGTTTTCAAACAAATCACAATCTCCGGTGACCTGGGTCGGATCATTTCCGAAATCGTATATTACCGCGATTTTGAACCGGCACATCCCATTGATCGGTTTTTCCCTGATGCTAACGCATACCTGATTCTGGAGTTGAATGATTTACCCCAAAACACATATGATGATCAAAACCGGGTTGCAAAAACTTTTCGCAGACATTGGTTCTCAGGAAATCGCACACAGCCAATGCGCTTTGACAGCGGAAAAGGGGTAGAGATGTTTGTAATAACAGTCAAAAACGCCTTTGCCTTTCCAATATTGGGAGACTCCATGGCTAACCTCACCAATACGGTATCCCAGGCTGAGGAATTGTTTGGGGAAGAAATTCAATTGTTGTGGAGCGATTTGCGGAATCTATCTGAATTGGATATGCGTATTAAACGGATCACGGCTTTCTTCGAAAAGCAACTCCAATGGGATGAAAACCGATGGCAATGGCTTAGATTTTTCGAGGCTCTGGATCGTCGTTATATGGAACAAATCACTGTGCAACAGTTGGTCGATGAAGTTGGCCTTTCTCAAAAAAGTCTCATTCAACAATTCAAGAAATTGATTGGCATCACACCAAAAGAATTTATTCGACTCAAACGGTTTCAGAAATTTATCGGTTTGCTAAGCCAGGGAGCGACCCCCTCAAACCTTACTACCCTTGCTTTTGAATGTGGCTATTTCGACCAGTCACATTGCATCAGGGAGTTTCGACATTATGCCGGCACAACGCCTAAAGAATACCTTCGCAAACGATCCGGGTATGACAACTACATGGCTGAAGAGGGGTAAAATTTATCCAATTTTAATTGATAAACCCTTTTTTTCTTTGCATTAAAAAAACAATATGAAATATTTCCTAAGAAAATACCTCTTTCTAATCTGTTTCTCCGTATTTGCCTGGGCAACCAATGCACAAACCGTTCCTTCAAATGCTAATCCCATTAATGCTCTAACCTCATCTACCTGGAAGTGTGACGGCAAATGGTCAAACGAAAATCCGTTTAAGCAAGAAATTACCTACACCTGGGATATTCCCGGCAAGGTAATACACACCCTGACGTACGGAAATGTCTCATCAACCAGCTATGAATGGGGCGTTCGCAACAGTGGGATTCGCATGGTAGAGGAAGGAAAATTTTGGGAATTTGATGTGTTTGGTCAGGTGACCGAGGGGGAATTGTTTTTCGAAGGTTCAAACATATATTATTCCTATGCCTATGGGGCAGGAGAAGACAAAATGATACTCACAGATGGCTGGGAATTGGTTAATACGGATGAATACGTTTTAAGAGTAGGTAATTACACCGAAGGGAAATGGCAGGCGGTTTTTCTGGAGGCATCATGTGTCCGGAAAAAGTAGAACGATAACGCTGGAAAGCAGTTGTATTTTGGCTCCGGGGTTAACCAGTCCTCTGAAGTAAAATCGTTGGCAACAGTTTAAGCAAGAGCAACGGTGTTTGACTTTCCTGGGTGTAGCTTAAACTACACCCTCATATCAGCTCAACGTCAATCAATGCATCAACTTAGGTATGGTTCCCAGTATCGCTGTAAAGATCGTCTTCCGAGCTTATAAAGTAACACTCGAAACATTAAAAAAAAGACATTATTGACCGATTTAGGTTGGTAGCCGGCATTCCAAATGCCTGGTTTGGTTTCCAAAACAATAGGTGGATGTAGAGGAGTAAATAATAAAGCAAGAGTGCCGGCTTTTAAAATGATAAATGTGAGTTTGAGTGCGAGTATTGAGGGAAAACAGTGTGAACGCGTGAACTCTCAAAACTCACACTGTTCACTCACACTGTTTTGCAGCGGCAAGGGGATCAATATCGAACTTTATCCGTTGGGATTCGCCGAGTATATTTGGTGTCTTCAAGGGTAGCTTGATCAGTTTGCAACCATTAGTTAGTATCTTTACAAAATTCCTAAACCTTAGATTTAAAAAATATAGTACAGGCATCGGACGTAGTGGTCAATACCGAAAATGTTGATAATAATTGCAACTCCAAATGTTTAGTAGCCTATTAAAAGATATACAAAACAAGATTTCAGTTAGTGAAGATGAAATCGAAAAATTCCGGTCATACTGGAAAGTAATCCAACTTAAAAAAAATGATTTTCTCTTTCGAAACGGTCAACGCTGTAAATATGACAGTTATGTAGTCAAAGGAAGCCTGAAAGCTTTTTATCTAAACACCAAAACAGGCAATGAAGAAATCTTGTTCTTTGCCATAGAGCACTGGTGGGCAACGGATTTGGATAGTTTTGCCAATCAGACAAAATCACGCTATAACATACAGGCACTGGAAGACACTATTTTGCTTCAAATCGATTTTCAATCTTTCAGTAAACTTTTGAATGAAATACCTAAAATGGAAAGATATTTCAGGATCATTCTTGAGAGCTACATCTCGGCGATACAATGGAGAATTATTTCACTAAATAGTTTAACAGCCGAAGAGAGATATAAAGACTTTGTCTCGCAATATCCTAAAATAACCCAACGTGTTCCTCAATACCTGATTGCCTCCTATTTGGGAATCACACCGGAATTTTTAAGTCGAATTAGAGCTCAGGATAGATAGCATTTATTTCTTAAACTACATCAATGAAAGTGGAAAAGCCGGAAAATACTTTTGTTGAAAATAGTTTAATTATGAATAAAGTATTGATTATTAATGCTAGCCCCAGGGCTGAAAAATCCCGGAGCAGAAAACTAACGACATTATTTCTTGAAAACTGGAAGTCAAAATATCCTGATGACTCTTTTATCTACAGAGAGGTAGGGAGAGGTTGTATCCCACATATTTCCGAAGATTGGATTGCGGCCGCATTTAAGAACAAAGTTGATAGAACAGACAAGGATAAAAAAGCTTTGGAATTGAGTGATGAACTGATAAAAGAACTGAAGGATGCCAATATTTATGTTTTAGGCGTTCCCATGTACAATTGGTCTATTCCGAGCTCATTGAAGGCTTATATCGATCAAATCATGAGAATAAATGAAACCTGGAGATTTAAATCCGGAAAACCGGACGGGCATTATCTGGGTCTTTTACAAAGAAAAAAAATGTACATACTTTCCAGCAGAGGGGATAGTGGCTACGATGAAGGGGAAGAAAATGAGCACATGAACTATCAAACAACCTACCTGAAAACTGTTTTTGCTATTATGGGAATTAATGAGATTGAAATAATTTCTTTAAATAATGAAGAGTACGGCGATGAGAGGTTTGCCAACTCTGTCCGTGAGGTACATTTGAAAATTCAACAGATAGAATAAAACAAAAACTACTACTATATCGCGCGTTTGGTGGAGTGTAACTTGATTGGCGAGCACGCGTTTCCGTTTCACTCAAACGCGCGCTATGGGATTTGAGGTACTCTCAATACTCACACGCCACACTTACACTGTTTTTATCTCCCGCCAATATATTGGACATGAATAGGGGCCGTCAGCTTAATTAGCTACCGGCTTTTTTGTGTTTTGATTGAGTGTCCTATTTCCTTATCGCCAATTGACATAATAGAAAAAATAATGATAAAATATTTTATTCTATTTCTTTTTGCCGGGATCTCCGTTCAATCAAGTGGGCAGAAAAATCAGTCCTGGCTTGCTGTAGAAACTGATCCGATGACCACCGTGTTTGGTGCAAAAACCTTATCTGTGGTAATAGAGCCTGAAAGAATTAAACATTGGTCCCTGTTTCTCAATGGCGTATCTGCTGATTTTCCGAACTGGGTGAATGACCTTTTAAACCCGCACAATAAAGACAAAAAGTTTGATTCAAAAATCGCTTTAGGTGGTGGCTTTGCGGTTGACTATTTTATGAAACCGGAGAGAAAGGGCTATTATATCGGACTGATCAATTTATTTTTCAACAATCAGGTTACCGGAGATAATGAAACCAAAGAAGTAATGAGTCACAACATTATCCCCAGAGTCGGCTATCGATGGTATCCATTCAAGAAAACGGATCTTTACTTAAATCCATTTCTTGGCATTAGGTATGAATATCTGGTTAAAGAACAAATAATAGTGGGTGGAGAGGAATTCAAAGCTGCGGGATTCGGACCATTCGGAACGATGCATGTTGGTTATCATTTTTAATAACAAATCCATGAAAAATAAGAAAAATAGGGCAACGCAATTAACCGCCTCGACCATAATCAATGCTTCCAAGGAGAACGTTTGGAATGTGTTGAAAGAGTTTGGAAATATTGCTGCTTTTCACCCATTGGTCAAATATTCTGTTAACACTAATGAGACAACCGGACTGGGAGCAAGACGGCATTGTGACTTACTTCCTATGGGAGCTATGGAAGAAGAGATTACCGCCTGGGAGGAGGGAGTATCTTTTACAGCCGACGTAGTGGGTGGTAAAATGCTGCCGCCATGTCACTTTATGACTGGTCAGCTGGAATTAGAAAAGTCAGGAAATCAGACTAAAGTAAATTTTACACTTTCCTACCAAATGAAATATGGTGTGCTTGGAAGGATAATGAATGCCATTATGATCAAACCTCAATTTAAAAAAGCACCGCACCAATACGTAAATGGATTAAAAAACTACATTGAGTTAATGGAATCTACCCGGCGTTGAATAATCTCTTTTTCTTTTTCACTTTGGGTTAAGGAAAAGGCTTTTGCCAGGTAACCGGAGGCCTTTTCCTTCTCCCTGGATAATAGATATAATGTACCAAGCGTGAGGTAATAGGATACGGTTTCTGTAAAGTCCGGTAATTTTTTCAAACCCTGCAAAGCCGTTAAAGCCTCCTCTCTCCGGCCCATGAAGTAATAGGAAATCTGTTTATTCATTTTTACCAAAAAGGTTGAATTTAAAGACTCCAATAGTGTGTATTGCTGATATATACTCTGCCAGTTGGTCGACTCAAAATCTTTGGATAAGCAATGTTCGGCGGCAATTCCGGCTTGCAATTGATAAGGGTTGACTTCTGCTGTTTGAATGGCTCTTGAGAGATAATCCATACCCTGGGCAATGAGTTCCTGATCCCACAATTTCCTGTTTTGGTCCTGAAGGCAAATCAGTGAGTCATCTTGATCGAGGCGACTTTCAAATCGAGCCAGAGAAAACAACATAAGTGATAACAAACTATTGACTTTGGCAGAATCAGCAAAAGTAGTTTCTACATCTTTAAGTAGGCGTACGGCATCGTAGCACAGATCAATTCGTAATACGTCCTTGTGATGAGGCGCGTAATAGCCTTCGTTAAAAAGCACATACAAAGTCTTGCAAACACTGTCCAACCGGTCGTTCAATTCCGTCTTGATTGGAATACTATATTCAATTTCTTCTTCCCTGAACTTCTTTTTTGCGCGGTACAATCGCTTATTAATATTGCCTTCAGTGGTCAAAAGGGCCCGCGCTATTTCCGATACACTAAGTCCGCATAGCGTTTTGAGTGCGAGGGATATTTGGGATTCTATGGGTAAAGCAGGATGACAGCACGCGAAAATCATACGAAGCGTGCTGTCCGAAACAATAGTATCGGCATAGGAAACGGGCGTGTTGAGCCTGGGGGCTATTTTTGTCTGAAAAAGTTGGTTTCTCCTAATAAGATTGATGGTCTTTTTTTTGGCTACATCCATGATCCAACCTTCAGGATTGTCGGGTATGGCGTGAATACTCCATTTTTCCATGGCCTCTATCAATGTGTCCTGAACAATATCTTCTGCCATTTCCACCTGATCCAGCCCAAAGTATCGAACCAAAATGGCTACGGTTTTGGCATAACTGTGCCGGAAGAAGTGTTCGGTGAGCTTATTGGTATGTTGATTTAGATTAGTCAAAATTTCTCTTTCATAACCATGGGTCTTACAAAAATCTCAAAATATTTGAGTAAAGGGGAAGACTCGGCTATTACAACGGCTTTTTCCAAATCAATAGCTTGAATAATTATGAATCCTGCAATTATTTCCTTTGATTCTAAAAATGGGCCATCGGTTTTTATTTGTCCTTTGCCGCTAATGTGTGCCCCGTCTCTTTCCAGCCTGTTGTCAGAAAGATAATGCTCCTGAATTGTTTGCACCCATTTTCTGTACTCTTCCAGTCGCTTTTGAAGCTCCTCAGGAGAATAATCGAGCTCCGTTTTGCCTTTCAGCAATAAAAGAAATTGTTTCATTTCATCGCTATTTTTAAAAATTGAACCATGGCCTAAAACTATTGATTAGCAGCAGCCGGCCTTTTTTGTGCGGCTGCCAAAGTTGTAGCCAACCGGAATTTCCCCGATAGGTGATAGCTTTAGAACTCATCATTTTGCGAGATGTTATTTGCTTGTATTTTGAGCAAAACTGTTATCCTGTTTCATTGAAAATTGTTATTCCGCAATACTCTTTTCACAGATGTCAATTGAAATCTTCAAACCAGGACAACTTCTTGTTTTTTAACGCCTGGCGACTTAATATTTTTACGCCTTTTGTCTGCCCGGCATGGGCATCTCTTATTAAAGATATCAATTTATTTCAGAGGGTGAAAGTCCTATACGCGGTACGACTATCACCTTGGCTAGACTCGGAAGGAAAAGCTATCAAGGGATGTTTTCATATTATTTGAAAACACAATCCTAGATTCAGTGAACCGCCGTACGCGAGAAGGGTATGTACGGTGGTGTGAGAGGTACGCCGTGAGCCTTAGCTCACGGCCGTCTACACGATTATGATCTTTTATTCACCTGTTCAAGATTACAATATTGCCATTCTTAGGGTCCATTTTTCCGTTTAACATATCCGAATACAATTGTTCTAATTCATGAACTCCAATATGTTCTTTAATCGAAATCGTTGATTGGATAGCGTCTATAAATTGTTGCCAGGCTACCCCGATATTTTGTTGAAATTTTGCTAAACCCCATTCTTTTTGTCGTTTTTCTGCATGTGCAGGGGCAAAGAAAAATTCTCCTTTTTTAGGTAGTGGATTTTCACCTTTCAGATTTTGCCAATCCACAATTCCGACCAGACAATTATATACCAGATTGTTGTTCAATAATTTTTGTAACTGGAATTGCAGGTTATGGTTGCCTGTAAAGTCTATCACAACAAATTTTTGGTTAGAATTCAATCGAGCAATTGAATCATAGCTTATGATTTGATCATACCAGCCTAAGTGCCTTACAAATTCTATATTCTTTTTTGACGTAAGTCCTAAAAGATTCAAATCCAAGGCATTTTCTTTTTTACGAAGTGCTAATAGGCAGGCTAATGCTTGAGCTGTTTTACTGGAGGCACTCGTAATTAGTATTTGAGAGGTGTTATAGAAATGCTGTTCTGCTAAATAATCATCAATCAAATAGGAAGTGATAAATAAAGGACGAAAGATGGAAATTAACTTCTCAGTTTCCAGCGTGAATGTCGGGTCTTGTTCTGTATTAGTATAAAAATTATAGATTGGTGGAAGCGCTTGCCGGTGTTTAGCATTATCCACAAAACCTTTACTGCTAACATTGTTGATGGTAACCAATAAGTGAGAGCTCATGGGGTAATATCCATAAAATCGCTGACCTACTTGTACATCCGGATGGTTGGAAATGACAACATTGGCAAATCCCCAGGCTGGAATAATTCCGTAACCAGATTGCGTTGGAAAAAATTTCCAATAGTTCATTTTCTCTCCTACCACACCATAGGTGATGTTATTAGAGGTGAATGAAAATTTATCAATTTCTAAAAGTACTTGATTTGATGACAGTTCGTCAGAATAAGTTTTTTCCACAAACTGAGTTTTTTGAAGCTCATCAATCTTCACTGTAAAGTCTAAGGCATTAATAGTTGCCATATGTTAATAAGTCTTTCTTGCTAATATTTGATAAATTCATTCGAGCTGAACAATTGATCGTAATGTACGGCTATACGGAATACTGGTTCAACTAAAAACGAAAAGTGTGAGTTTGAGGGTGAGTAGTGAGGGAAAAACAGTGTGAATTTTAAGTGTTCTCAATACTCACACGCCACACTCACACTGTTTTTGTAGCCCCGGCAAGAATCGAACTTGCATCTAAAGTTTAGGAAACTTCTATTCTATCCATTGAACTACGGGGCCAGTAAGTTTTGATGCTCTCAGTCTACCTTTTCTCCTATCGAGAAAATCCCGGAAAACCTTGATCCTGTTGATATAGCATCACTATTCAACTAATCAGCGCTGCAAAAGTAGTAAAATACCTCACGGCAGGCAATCAATTCCGCTTTTTTCAATTTCAAAAAAAAGTCTCTTTTGTAAACTTACTGTAAATCAGTTATTTGTGTTTTTCATGACTTGCATACCCGCTGTGAAATACTGACTTATTTAGCATGACTTTGTTACCGGTAACTCTGGACGCAAAAGCTCTCATACTATCGCTTCTTTTCCCAACGCTGCAACCATAGTTTAACCGTGATAATCACCGGCGCTGCGCCAATAAAGGCAAGGGCTATGGCCATGAATGCATTGTCAAATGCCAGCACTGCCGACTGCACATTTACCGTGATATCGAGTATACCCAGCGCCGCATCCGGCGCCTCTTCCGGAGGGTATCCCCTGAATATAAGACCATTGGTAACGCTAAAAAGTCGCTCATTTAACAGGTTGTTACCTTCGTCCAGGTAGCTGGTGAGGTTGTGTCGGTGATAGTTCATCTGACGTTCGAGGTAAGTCGGCAGAAAGGCCATGGCGATGGTTCCGCCAAACTGTCGGCCAAAATTAAAGAGGGCTGCACCATTCACCAATTGATCGCCTTTCAATTCTGAAAAGGTGATGAAGATAATCGGGACAAACAACAAACCAAGGCCCAGCCCCCTGATCATCATAGGTGGATTTAAATCCTGGAATCCTGAAATTAAAGTAACGTCCGAAACCAGGATCATGGAGGTAATTACCAAAATCACGCCTGTTGCCACAGAGGCAAACGGGTTGATCTTTTTAGTATCTATGACAATAGCACTTATAGCCAGCCCTACCAAAATGGAGAGACTGCTGGGATAGAGGGTATATCCAACGTCTGCGGAATGATAACGTAGCACCAGTTGCACAAAACGCGGCACCAGCAATCCACTACCGAAAAGGGCAAATCCCGAAACAAAGCTTACCAGAAAACCCAGGGCAAAAGAAGGTATTTTTAAAATCCTGAAATCTATCGACCGGGCGGCTACGGCAAAGGCATTTCTTACCAGGAATATAACCAGTAAGATAACGGCTACCCCCAGCAGCCATCCAATTTTAGGTTCCTCAAACCAATCATAACGCGGCCCCTCCTCCATTGCGTACTGCAAACAGCAAATGGCGATGGTCAATAGTAAAAGATCGATCCAATTGGTCTTCATGCCCTTCCTTGGCGGAAAAACATCGTAAGAAAGGTATTGAGTTAGCAGCAGCAGAAGCACACTAATTATTCCGGCAATAATAAATACATACTGCCACGCGTAATCATAAGTCATCCACCCACTAAAGGCGGGCAAGGCGTTGGGACCAAGGACTACCGCCAGGCTGAAAAGGGCCTGAATGGACCCTTGCCTTGATCGGGGGAAGACCCTAAATAATATCGCTTGCGCAGTAGCATAAAAAGCGGCACCACCTGCACCCTGAAGGACTCTTCCAAATACAAACGGATAATAATTCACGGTAAACCCACATATCAAACATCCAGTGGCGAACAGCGCTACCGCAAACAGCAATAATCTTCTGGCTCCCAATTGGTGTGTGAGCTTTATGGATAAAAGTAAAAAGGAAAGTCTCGCCATAAAATAGGCAATGTTCAACCAGGCGGCTTCGTCCACAGAGGCATGCAAATCTCCTGTCATGGCTCCCAGCGCCACGTTGGGCAAAGTTGCCACCATTACGTCCATGGCAGCGCCAAGTACCAGGGTTATCATAACTACGGCTTTCGCCTTCCTGCTCATTATCCCTTCCGGCCGTTCACTGGTGACTATTAACTGTGGCTTTATTGCTAAGCTCCCATCAAGTGGTGTATCATCAATCATCGTGATATTCCCCTGGTTTGGATGAAACGCGGACCCTGGCAGTCACATTCATACCCGGCCGCAACGTGGGTTGATCTGTATTACGGGGATTGAGTTCAATCTTCACCGGCACTCTTTGGGTAACTTTGGTAAAATTCCCAGTGGCATTATCGGGAGGTAGCAAAGCAAATTTAGCCCCTGTTGCGGCGGCAATGGAGGACACTTTTCCTTCCAGTACCATTCCGGGATAAGCGTCTACACCGATCTGAACCGTTTGACCTTTTTCTATTGCTCCAATCTGTACCTCCTTAAAATTAGCAACCACCCAGATCCTGGAGTAGTCGGTTACCGCCATTAACGGTTGACCCGGACGTACCACCTGCCCTACTTCCACGTTTTTACGTGATATAATACCATCATAAGGCGCCCGAATGGTGGCATAGGACAGCTTCAATGCAGCATTTTGTACCTGTATTTGTGCCGCCTCCACGGCTGCCTGTACACTTTGATATTTACTTTTGGCGGCTGTGTATTGGCTTTCGGCTGCCTTGTGCTGTTGTATGGCCGCGTCCAACTGAGCCCGGGTGACTTTGGAACTGGTAACAATGTTGTCCAGTTGTGATTGAGGAACCACATCGTCTTTGCGCAAGCTGGTCAGCCGATTCATATCTGTATTCACCTGAGCCTGTTGGGCCCTGACCAATGCTATCCCGGCATAGGCGGCATCCACCTTTGCTTTTACTGCCTGAACGTTCGCCGCTACCGATGCGAGCTCCGCTTTGGCCTGTAAAAGTCCCGCATTTGCCTGGGCATGTAATACTTCAAAATCACTTTTGTCCAGCGTCACCAGTATATCACCTTTTCTAACCTGCTGGTTATCATCTATCAACACCTGGTCTACTTGCCCTCCAACACGAGGGTTGACAAGGTAAATGTGGCCTTCCAACTGCGCATTGTCGGTAGATGCATATTGCCGTTGGTGGTTAATCCAGTTTACACTGTATACACCACCGGCAAGGATCAATAAGATCAAAATGCTGAAGTTAATGATCTTACGGATCTTCTTTTTTTGACCTTCCGGTCCGTTTATGCCATCGTTTTGCATGATCTTGGACATTTTATATACTTATTTTTTTAGTTGTTATTATTGTAAATTTTCGCCCAGTGCCCATCTAAGCTGATAGGTATTAAGAACACATTGAAACTTAACTTCCAGCAAGGCAAGGCGCGCCTGGGCTACCGCTAGCTCCGCATCTAATAAATCCAGATTGGTGATCAGTTCATTTTCATATCTTTTCCGGGCCTGGTTGGCAGCCTCCGTTGCCTGTGCTACCAGTAATTGCGTATTTTCCAGTTGGATGTAATTGGACACCAGATTAGTGACGTGTTCACTTACTTCTGCATAGATTTCATTCCTTACCTCCTCACTTTTTGATGAGGCTATTTGTCGCTGGATTTTTGCTGCCTGCTTGTCAAATGATGTCTTGAAACCCTGGAAGATGGGAACACTTAACATAGCAAGGCCAGTATAATTACCACGGGTTTCCGCCAGGTCGGGGAGATATCCGTTCCGAAACCCTCCTTTAAGGCCCAGGTTTAGAACAGGCATGTGATTTTTTAAGGCAAGGTTGTATTGAAGCTCCGTTAACCGCTCCTCTTTTTTTGCTATAGCATATTCTTTTCTTTGCGCCAACGCCTTTTGGAATAATCCCTTCTTATCTAAAACCTGATGTTCGAAATCAAAACTACCTTCCAAGGAGGGGAAAGGATGCTCTTTTTTACCCATCAATTTGTTTAAAGCAATCAGGTAAGTCTTCCGTTGACTTTCGAGGTGTATCTTTTGGTTTTCTGTGTTGGAAATACGTACCTGCGTGGTGAGCAAATCAAATGAAGTGGCCGATTCATTTCTGATAAGGCTTTCTGTGCGCAGCAGATCCCTTTGAAGAGAGGCGAGTTGTTCATCTTGCACTTTTATGGCCTCTTGGGTAAAAAGTATGCTGTAAAAAACCTTTATGGCTGCCAGAGAAAGCTGTTGCTCGATTTGGCCCACAACATTAGCCGCAAGCTGTTGTTGTTGGCGCGCCATTTTAACGGCGGTATTACGCCTGCCAAAATCAAGTGCGGTATACTGCGCCGTGAGCTCAAAATCCCAATTGTCTTCCTGGAATATCTTTTGACTGACAAGCTGATCTCCCATAGGAAGGTCAATGGTTGATACTTCATTCAAATAAACATAAGAACCCTGCGCTAAAACTTGCGGATACTGGCGACTCTTGATTTTGCCGATTTGTGCTTTGGCTAGTTTGACTCTGCCCGACGATTGATCAAGGGCCGGATGATGGGCCAATACTTCGGCGATGACCTGTTCCAGTCGCAGCGGAGGTCCGTTTCCGGTCTGGCCATTTAATGAAACGATCGTCATCAGCGAGGCCATGACGGTCATCACTACTCTTTGGCCATTGTCGAATAATAAAAGTATCATAATTTAGTTCATTAATATTTAGTCCTATAGTGGACTATTACGAAAAATAAAAAGTTATGTTGCAGTGGGGGCGGTGCCTTTCAGGTTTTCTCCAATAGCCAGCAACACCTTTTTACAAGTCGCCAGTTCATCCGGAGAAATTCCCTGTTGGGCTTCCTTCAGGGTTTTTTCGATAATAGGTACCAGTTTACTCCGAATATTAATGCCGAGTTTGGTCAGTTTGATCGTATTTGATCTGCGATCATTTTTACTTGGCACCCGAATGATCAAATTACGCTTTTCGAGGCCATCAATCAGTTTTGTGACGCTGGTCTTGTACTTTCCAACACTTTCTCCCAACGCTATCTGGCTCTGCTCATCCTGATCCCATAAAGCGACGAGTATCCGGAGCTGTTCAGCGGTAATGTCAAAGCCTTCACTCAGAAAGTTCTGATTAATACGATTCATCAATAACAGGGAGACATTCCGAATGATGTAGCCCAGCGCATTTTTAAGTACAATTTCCATATCAATTGCAAAGATATCATATTTAGTTCAATATGCAACTATATGAATAGTCATTTTCCGCAGGATCAATGTAGTGTCAAACCACCTGGGTATATAGAATCGCGGGACGCCTTTGTGCCAATTTGCCATCAATTTGAAGTGCTGGCTGATAATATACGTCTAAAGGCAGGTTTTCAATTTGCATGAATGTCCAAAAGTTCAGAGCGTCGTTATAATATAATGTGTAATTTGCCAGAGCTATTATTCAGAAAAAATCGCCTCGAACCTCCTCCTGTTTTCTTCATCCAAATATTTTCTGGCCAGCTGAATAACTCCTTCCGGTCCCTTTTGTATCCATGGAATCAGTTTTGTGTCGTCTCCTTCCGCCTCCAAAGCTAACCAAATTGCTACCGGCAACGCTCCCCATTTATTAGCCACGGCGCCTCTTGAAAGATTGGAGTGTAATCTGATTTTTTCAGTCATTGTCAGGTTAGCGCTATTCTCAATAGCGGTCAATCTTTCTGTAAAAATAGGATAAAGCCGATGCAGGGCATCGTTCGTAATCACAGGCAAGGAGTCGTTTAAGGGAAACCACCTGGCCGACAGGGACCGATACATGCCTATACCTTCGTACAAACACTCCCAGAGGATACTGTCCCGATAAGAAGCCAGTCGCAGGTTTTCCTTATCTGCCCACACTTTGTGGATCAGGTGCGTATATTCATGCGCAAACAATCTGTCTATTCTGTTATCGTTTACCGGCAAGTCGGCTGAACCATATGCGCGGTGCAGGGCCGTTACATCAAAACAAACTGTCTGAAATTTATATGTAAATCCATCATCAACACCCTGATAACCCAATAGGGTATAAATTGTATCACTCATGCCTATCCCTTGAAAGGGTACTGCCAGAGAATCCCTGAATTCATTCCACCTACCGGCCTTGGATTCAATCAATCTTATCCATTTCTGCTCCTCATTGGTGACCGGCCTGCTAAGCCTGACCATGGAATCAAGCATCTGATGGTTCATTCTGCGGGCAATGGCGCCTTGCCATTCTTTTGAAATTCGATCATCTGCTATGCCCAATTTTACTATTAGCGTATCCGCCGATTGGACATGTGCGCTTGTAGCCTCCTTTTCACGTAAATCACAACTAAATAAAGCTGATAACATGACCGCAATAAAAATTCCATTTCTCATATGCTTGTGATACTTTTTTAAACTAAAATAATCAATTATTTTATTGATAACCCATTCCTGGGGGTTTGGAAAGGTGCGTGGTTAATTATCATTCAATCCGGTTTCAATTTTGGGCAATTGTAAGTAATTTGAAATAAATCAGCACTTAAGCCTTCACAACATGAAAAAAATTTATATTTCTGCTATAATAGCCGGCCTGATTTTTCCTTGCTATTTAATGGCTTCGGATCTTATTATCCAAAACGTACGCACGGTGGATCGGGGTGATGTATTGGCTACCCCTGTTAGCGTCATATTTGATATCAAATGGAAAAATTCCTGGAACAATAAAAGAAATTACGACGCTGTATGGGTATTTATGAAGTTTGGGGAATACTGGAATAATCACGTTAAGTTATTGCCGGCAGGACATCGGATCCTTCAAAACAGATCCGGCGACCAATCCTCTCCTATCTTAAAGGTCACAAATGATAGCCTGGGGTTTTTCATATATACATCGAAACCATATCGAGGAGATATTGATTATAAACTGCAAATACTCATTGACACTGCAAACCAGAAGGTCAACAGAAATCGTTTAAATGGACTGACTGTCCATGGCCTGGAGATGGTTTACATCCCCGCAGGTCCTTATACATTGGGAAGTCCGGACAAAGCGGCGGTCAAGAGGGCTGCGTTCTTCAAAAGTGATGCAAATGGTGAATCGAAAGGCCTGATAACCATATCATCTGAAGATGCAATTCCGGTAGCGCCTGAGGACAATACGCTCTATTACCAGAGTGAGAACTCCCTTTACAATGGAGATCAAAAGGGCCCGGTCCCCGCTGGTTTTCCAAAAGGATATGCCGCATTTTACCTCATGAAATATGAATTGACGCAGGGTCAATATGCCTCTTTTTTAAATAATCTGCCAGACAGCTGGACTTATACCCGCTCGCCCTTAGGTGGAAGAAATTACTATAATAACCGTGGCGGTATAAGACTCGAAAACGGAAAATACGTAGCTGAAAGTCCTGGCCGGCCAATGAATTACCTAAGCTTTTCGGACGCCTTGGCCTACAGTGATTGGGCAGCGCTAAGGCCTATTACAGAACTGGAATATGAAAAAGCAGCACGAGGTCCTTCGAAGCCAATTCCAGCCGAATTTGTCTGGGGAACAAATAATTATGATTTATTGGAAAGATATGTTGCGACAAATGCAGAAATCACAACAAAAAACGGCTATAATGAAAACAAACTTACCAATGAAACCAGGCCCATTTTCGGAGCATCTTATTATTGGGTTATGGATCTGAGTGGAAGTCTCTGGGAACGGGTGATTACCATAGGCAATCCAATAGGGAGAGGGTTTCGGGGAAGTCACGGTGATGGAAAACTACATTTTGGAAATGCTACCAACGAAGATTGGCCTCAAAGCGATAACGAAATTGGCGGTTTTGGATACCGGGGAGGAGGTTACTATGAGATTGGTAGGGGTTACTCAGATTTTAATCCTCATTCACCTATTGGATATCGCTACTACGGTGCCTGGTCAGGGGGGCCTCGGTCTATTGCCTATGGATATCGTGCAGGCCGGTCAGATAACCATTAAAACGATCCATATAAATACTCAAATTATAGCAATCTAAACTTTTATTACAGCCTTTTTTTCTCCAGATAACTCATTAAAGACTGCTTATAGGTACGGCCAATCAGTATTTCGAAGTTATTTATCCAAACAGACTCCGCATTGTACTTTTCAATGCGGCTAAGAAGTACCAGGTATGACTTATGAATCCTCCTGAATTTTTCTCTTGATAACCTGGAAACATAGTAAGCCAAATTACCCGTTAAAATTATTTCCCGATCCACTAATTGCAGGACACAATAATTTCTGTCACCACGTAAAAAAAGCATATCACGTTCTGCGATCTTCACATAATGAGCCTTTTCCTTTACAAATACAAAGCTGTCTCCTCTTTCCTTTTCTCCAACCTGCGTATTAATAATGACCGGTTCCTGCTGTATTGCCTTGCTAACCGCATCCAAAAAACGATCATAGGCTATTGGCTTCAACAGGTAATCAATGACGCCTGTCTTCAAGGCTTCCAATGCGTATTCTTTGTAGGCACTTGTAATAATGATCTTTGGTGGGTACTTCAGAATTTTGATAAATTGCAACCCATTTACACCTGGCATTTGAATATCCAAAAAAATCAGATCGGTAGCCTTGGTTTGAATATAATAAAGGGCTTCAAACGCATTTTCAAAAGACTTTATCAATTCCAGGCCTTTCGTTTTTTTAATATGCCGGGACAATACGCGAATGGCCAACGGTTCATCGTCAATAATCACACATTTCATAAGACTGTCAGGGGAATTTTAAGAAATACTAAAAACTGTGCAGGTTGATCGTCAATGGTCAACTCATAGTTATCTTCATAGTTATGCTTTAATCGTTGCCGAACATTACTTAAACCAATACCATAGGGGTTTTTCGGTTGCTCCTCCTGCTTTTTGGAATTGACAAGTTTCATTACAAGATGTTCTTCTCCAATGTCAATATCGCAGCTTATCCAGGAATTACCACCTACTTTTGCAGGGCCATGTTTGAAGGCATTCTCCACAAATGGAAGCATAAGCAATGGCACTATTTTTTTGGTACCGGTTTCACCGGCAATAGCCCATTTTGCCTGCATTTTTTCCCCATACCTGATTTTCTCCAATTCTACATAGTTTTCCAGCGCATTCAATTCATCTTTTAACGGTACAAGTGGTTGATCTCCCTCATAGATAATAAAGCGTAGCAAATCCGATAGCCTGATCACTATTCTTGATGCTTCCGCCGGATTCTCCATTGTACAAGCATACAAACCATTCAAAGTATTAAAGAGAAAATGCGGGTGTAGCTGCGACTTTAACAATTGCAATTTATTTTGAACATTTACCTTTTCCAATTGCAGGCGCCTGCGCTCCTGTAGTTCCCTATCTCTCAAGAGTTTAATTACTACCGCCAGAGACGAAACAATGATAAGATCCAGTAGCGGAGATACCAACTTCTCCAAGTTATTGGGGACAAACGTTACGGCTACTTCCGGGTAATAAATAGGATACACAATTGCCGATACTGATAACTGCAGTAACCAAACAGCCATCACCAGAACGGCAAGGAAGAGCAGGGTAGCCAGGCCGTACTTTTTACGGAGCAGATATTTTGGCAAAATAAAATAAAGGGTAAAATATACTATAAAAAGCTTGGCTGGTAATGAAGCCAACTCATAAATGAGATGAAGCATAAAAGAAGGCTCTTTGACATAATAAATAGCCACTGTGAAGCTAATATATAGCAGCCAAAATATGATGTGCCCTCTAATCTTTCGCAAACTCAATTTAGATGATCATTTTCAAATCAGAATATACAAAATTCCTCCCTTGTTTCATTCGAAATAAGTACAAAATGCCATTAAAAGAGTATTATCCACATATATTGCAGTACTTATGTCATTGATTAACTTTCTCTTATCCAATATACCAGGCAGATATCTCTACGTAAATAGACCGTTGTACAAAGCGCCTCAAAAAGTTAATTTAAAAAAACAACCTAAAGTAAAGTGTCATGAAAAGGAGAACGTTTATAAAAAATAGCAGCGCTCTTGGAGCTTCCCTGCTTACCATCCCTTTTTTAAGCCACACCCCTTCAAAGAAATCAAAATTAAATGTATTAGTGCTTGGTGGTACTAATTTTGTAGGCCCCGCAGTGGTAAATGGGTTGATCGAAAAGGGCCATCAGGTCACGCTTTTCAATAGAGGAATCACTAACCCACATCTTTTCCCCAAGATCAGGAAGATAAAGGGAGATCGCACTTTGGGGCCATCAGGTTATGAAAATTTGCAGGCCTATCCATCTAATTGGGATGCGGTGATTGACGTTTGGCCTCAAAACCCCCGAATGATCGAGGAGGCCATTGGCGCTTTAAAGCACAAAACAGATCATTACCTGTTTGTCTCAAGTATAGCCGTATATGCAGATTATAAGGGTATTGGAATAAACGAAAATGCCCGGCTCAGAACCAGCCAAGGCTACGAGGAAGGTAATTATAATGCTAATAAGGTGTTATGTGAAAGGGTTGTGGAAAAGCATTTTCCAGATAGCTTCACCACGTTCCGCCCGGGAGCGATCATTGGCGAAAGAGACCCGGGACCATTTTCATCAGATCTCATAAACCGAATGATAAACCGGCAGGAAATCCTGGCGCCCGACTCAAATGATCCGGTTCAGTTCATTGATGTAAGAGACCTTGGGCAATATATAACACGATGCCTTGAAAACAGGGTGATGGGATATTTTAACGTTATCGGACCCCGTAAAAAACTTGGGTATAAAGATATGTTGCTGAAAGTCAAAAAATCCATAAAAAGTGATACCAAAATTCTCTGGATGGATCCGGACTTCTTATTAAATCACATCCGGCTGGAACCATTTATTGACATTCCATTCTGGATCCCATTAAAGACTGATCCGGAACCAGGCTTTTACCAGATAAGCCATGTGAAAGCCATACAAAATGGGCTTCGGTTTTCCAATTTCGAAGATACCATTCAGTCTGCCTATAACTCATTTGTCAATAAAAGATTTATTGAGGAAGCCAATCCATTTGGGATCAGCGAAGAAAGAGAGCATAAGATCATTGCCTTATGGAAGGAACGAGGCCATTAATCCAGGTGAAACAAGCCAGTCCACTGCCTAAGACGCATCAAGGCAATTCCCAAAGCCAACAATTAGATATGGTTGGGGGAAAATTCAAAATCAATGTGGATTCATGAATTCAGAGAGCAATCCCTGCCTCCGCTATGAGGTCCAACCCGTATTGCCTGATGGTCTCTATAATAGGCACAGCCCTTTTCCCTTTTTCGGTGATAGAGTACTCCACTTTCGGAGGTACTACCGCATATACCTTGCGGTGAATAAAGCCGTCCGCCTCTAATTCCCGAAGTTGTGTGGTGAGCATCTTGTCCGAGATATGGGGAATATCTTTTCTCAGCTCACTAAAACGGAAAATCCTTTTTTGCAGCCTCCACAGAATAGGCATTTTCCAGGTACCTCCTATCTGGTCCATAGCAAACTCTACCGGGTTATAGTATATTTTTCCATTGTATTTAAAATCGGGCATCTATTTCAATCTTAATCTTTCAGCTAAAAAAATAGGGCTAAACTGTATTTATAGCCAAACTTACTAAAAAGTAAGTATAGAACAAAAATGTAAGTATAATAACTTAGGATGGTACCTTCCGTAAATTCGATCAGTAAATAAAACCAAGTTGATATGTCAAAAAAAATATTAATTGTAGTAGCAAATCCAAGTGTTAATACTAATCTTGGCTGGCCTGTAGGCTTTTGGGTCTCTGAGCTCACCCACCCCTTCGAAGCCTTTAAGCATCAAGGATATGAAATCACCATTGCCAGTCCGGATGGCGGCAAGGTAGAATGGGATAACGACAGCGATCCAAGGCCTGAGGGTAGTTATTCTGCATGGGATGAACTGAGTAAAACTTATTTGAACGATGCCGAATTCCTGGAATTACTGGAAAATACACCTTCGGTATCGGATCTCAATGTAGAAGATTATGACGCTTTGCTGATAGCAGGAGGCCAGTCGCCTATGTTTACCTTCGACAAGGCAAAAAACCTGCACTCGTTTTTTTCCCGATTTTACGAAAGCGGAAAAACCACCGCCGCGCTTTGCCATGGTACGGCTGTCCTTCGTTATGTCAAAAATGGTGCGTTGATAAACGGTAAAACAGTTACCGGCTTCAGCAATCCGGAGGAAGACGCGGCAGACGAAGCTGTCGGTAAAACGGTCATGCCCTGGAGGATCGAAGATGAGCTTACAAAGCTTGGAGCTAACTTTAAAAAAGCCGGTGCCTGGGAAAGTTTTGCAGTCAGGGATGGCAATTTAATCACGGGACAGCAGCAAATGTCCGGTGCCAAAACTGCTGAGTTAATTATCGAAACCCTGGAGGCATAGTCCACCATAAATCTGAAATTAAAAGCATTTACAAATTCAACTGATATTATCATGAAAATCGCCATAATAGGAGCTGGCAATGTTGGTGGCGCACTCGCCAGAAATTGGGCAACTGCCGGTCATGAAGTTTATCTGGGTGTAAAAAACCCGGCTGACGATAAGCAATGGTCGGGGGTCGGGAATGTAACGGTTTGCACTGTAAAAGCGGCCGCGGACAAAGCGGCCGTCCTGTTGATCGCCCTTCCCGTAGCTGCCATCGTGCCGGCAGCGCGGGAATTAGGAAATATGGAAAATAAAATAGTTATAGACGCTACCAACGCCGTCTTTGATAAACCAGCTCCCTATGAAACAGGCTATCACGCCATGAAGGCATTAACCGGCGCCGATGTGATCAAAGGTTTTAACACCACCGGCTTCGAAAACATGGCAAACCCGGTTTACCATGGAAAGGGGATAGACATGTTTATGGCGGCCGGCAGCCTGAAAGCCAAAGAGGCAGTAAGGCAGCTGGCTTCCGATGCGGGGTTTGAGGCTTGTTATGATTTTGGGGGCGAAGACAAGGTCGTTTTAATAGAGCAGTTTGCCATGGCCTGGATCAACCTCGCCATTTTGCAAAAAGAAGGAAGAGATATCGCTTTTAAGGTGTTGAGACGTTGATGACACTGTTTTCGAAGTTTTATCCGGCTGATTATACACCGCTTCAATTTACAACCGGCCTACACACATCAGTGACCCAAAAGTGTTATAATCCGGGTTTATTTCCTTTATTTTGATTTGTAAAGCCTTCTGGCAAATCAAAAATATAGTTTAAACCTTTGAAAACAAATCCGGATAAAAGCAATATCGACAGCCTGGTTGATCGTCATTTTCGTCACGAGTACGGCACGCTCATGGCGGTGCTGGTGGGTTTATTTGGTACTGAGAACCTGGAGCTGGCGGAAGATATCGTGCAGGATACTTTGCTGAAAGCGTTGCAACACTGGAAAGCTAAAGGCATTCCCGACAACCCTTCCGGCTGGCTTTATAAAGTGGCAAAAAATCAGGCCTACAACATACTGAAAAGAGAAAAATACAAGAAGCGTTATCAGGCTACTCAACCTTCCCCAGCCACCAGCGAAATCAACCTGGAGGAACTTTTCAACACGGCTTCCATCAAAGATGAGCAATTAAAAATGATGTTTGCCTGCTGCGACCCGTTATTACTACAGGAATCGCAGGTGGCACTTATTTTGAAAACGCTATGTGGCTTCAGTATTGACGAAATCACCAGGGCATTCCTGACTAAAAAAGAAACCATAACCAAACGATTGACCAGGGCAAGAACCACCATGCGCCATGCCGGCGTGTCCTTCGCGCTGCCACCTGACAGTGCACTTGAAGAACGGCTGGATTCAATTCTTCAAACCATCTATCTGATTTACAATGAAGGATACAACGCCTCCGGTGGAGATCGCCTGATACGCCAGGAATTGTGTGAAGAAGGAATACGACTGGCTAACTTTCTGGCAAGTTGTTCTGTAGGTAACAAGCCAAAAACGCATGCTTTACTCGGGTTGATGTATTTCAACTTTTCAAGATTTGAAGCTCGTTTAAACAAAAACAAAGAAATTGTGCTGCTTGCCGATCAGGACCGGTCTCAATGGAATCACGAACATATCGCCTTGGGCTTTTACCATTTAAGTAAAATTGTAGACGAGGAGGAAGTTAGCACCTACCATTTACAAGCGGCAATCTCAGCCTGCCACGCCAGCGCAGAAACTTCAGAAAAGACCGACTGGGGTAAAATAGTGACCCTTTACAATTACCTTCAAAAAATAGACCCATCTCCGGTTGTATTGCTAAACAAAGCTGTTGCGCTCGGCCATATAAACAAGGTTTCAGAGGCCATCAGCCTCCTGGAACGGGAAGAGATAAAGACTTCTCTTAGTGACTATTACCTTTATTACGTGGTACTTAGCGATTTGTCAATGAAACAGAAGCAATACAAAAAGGCTGAAAAACTATTGATCAAAGCGCAAAACCTTACCAATATAAAGGCCGAAAAATCTCTGATTACCAGCCGGTTAGATTTCTGCACTTCAAAAATCTCCTGATTCTTTACGATTTCTGTCCATGTTTTCTTTCGCCATTTGTCTGAAAGGCAAATAATAATTGATAGTAATCATGAGTAAAATTCAATCCATGGCACTGAGCCTGATACTTGTACTATCCGGTATATTCCAGGCCAGCGCACAAAAAACAAATGCAGAAAACAAAACAAAATCTAAGATGACAAATTTAAATTACGATTTTAAAATCAATGCCCCTGCCGATAGCGTGTGGGCTATTGTAGGGGACCTGGGCGCATGCAGTAAATGGATCCCGGGAATTATTTCAGTAGCAATAGACAATAACAACCGTACCTGCACTACGGCAGATGGCCATGAAATTAAAGAGGTTATCACAGAACACTCTAATGAAAAACGCATTTTCAGTTATACGCAAACCCAGGTGCCTTTACCGATCAAAGACTCAAGGGGTACCTTTCAGGTATTGGGGAATGGTAAAAATACGCAGATCATATGGCGTGTGGAATTTCAGTTGCTCGACCCATCAACTGAAAAAGAAATGGTGCCTATGATTGACGGATATTATCAACAAACGCTGGAAAACCTGAGGCAGGTTGTTGAAAATTAGGTGGATTACAACTTTTTTTTACCAATTTTGAATAGCAGCGATCACGCTTCTGATTAAAAATAAAGCAGGTAGACGATGCTTGAAAGGGGGATGTTCCAGGAGGGTTGGCTTAAAACTTTGATTCATAGCAATTTTAGCCCGGTAACCGGCACATCCCCCTGGCGCTCATAAAACACCGAATGCTTCTGCCTTTTGCCCGGCCAGAACCAGGCAAGTGTGTAAAGGGAGGCAAGTATGCTCAAAACAAATTTTATACCTATGAAAGAATACATGATTCTGGCTTTCCCGGATGGCGATCATCTGGAAAGCCTGACGCCAGCAGAAAAGCAAAAGCACCTGAACCGGGTTATGGCTTATCTGGAGGATTTGGACCATAAAGGAAAACTAAAGTCTGCTCAGCCGCTGGCAAATTCGGGCAGACGGATTACCGGAAAAAAAGGAGTAACTACAGATGGCCCTTTTGTGGAAACCAAAGAATCAGTAGCAGGTTATTTTCACATTCTCGCCGAAAGTATGGAAGATGCCACCCAAATCGCCAGGGCCAACCCCCTGTTTGATCTCGAATTAGGGGGTCGTTTGGAGGTCAGGCCTATCGGTGGTGTGGAAAAGGTTTGACTGTTACAACAGCATCAAAAGCATCTGAATACACTTTGCTCCCAATATAATGCTTTCAAATAATCAAGTGAAGGATAACAAATCGCTTTTGCCTCTGCAATTATTACCCTACGCTCTCCTATTTTAATCTGGCATGAGCAGGTAATCCGGCCCCGGTGTCATTGGCAGTGACAGTAAACCGAACCTGCTCATCTTTTTTAAATATTTTCCCTTTTCTGAAGCGAACCTTGCCAAAACCATTCAAAGTGAATGATCTCAGCATTAAATCTCCATTCTCCGGTGTGAGTATCACCGTTTTACCTGGGTCTGAATTACTCACCGATAGAGTGCCATATTGATAGCCATTTGACCAGAAGTATTTGCCGTTTTGGGCATTGAAATTCATTGTTTTGTTCACGGCAGAATATTGAAATCCGGTATAGGCCAATATGCCTGCCCATGCAGCCATAGCACGGGCATAACGATGGCCATATTCTCCTTCGTTAAAAGGATTTCTCTTATGTCCGTCATACCTGTGGCGAATGGCTTTAAATATTTTCAAACCGGCCTCCACCTGACCTTCGTAGATCATGTGGGCAGCCGTACTATATTCAAATCCTGTCATGATCTCGGTATAATATGGGAATGGGAAATCCAGCAAATCGCCTTTGGGATATGAAGCCATGATTAAGCCGGCTTCATCGCCAAGACCAAAGCTTCTGAATGTGTTGAAATGTTCATTAAAATTATCAACATAGTTGTATTTCATAATGCTTTTCAACGTGGTTTGTATATTGTCTTTATCCAAAACGTACCCCAAACCAGTGGTATGAGACAGGTATTGACCCACCAACTGGTCCACAAGGCATCCTTTCCCTAACTGAGCCACTTTGCTGGCGCCTTCCGGTATATGATGTTCATAGTATTCGCCGTTAAAAATGTTGGCATCTACCCATTTACGTCCCCTTAAATACAGATCCTTGCATTCTCTGGCAAATGCCTTATCGCCCAGGTGGGCTGCCATTTGTTCCGAGGCTTTCAGCGCCCCCAAATACCAGGCCGCCATCTGCGGATTGGGACCGACATAGTTGATATCCATTGTATTATGCTGGCTTCCTTCCATCACCCCGTCCTTGTCAGTATCCCATATTCCGGTCCAGGCAAATGCCATGGCTTTTTTAATGTTGGGCCACATTTCCCTGAGTTTGGCATCATCTCCTGATAATTGCCAGTCCCTGTAAACTTTAATCAAAGTACCCATCTGACCATCGGCTGCCCAGTGTTTAAAGTTCCTGCCTTTTTCGATAGGTAGTGCTACTCTGTGGCTCTGTGCACCATCCTCATTGGTGGCGTGCATAAATTCTACTTCCCGGAATTTGGTTGACAGGTCACCGAAAAGAAAGGGAATGGTCGACTCGTAGTTCCACACATGGAAGCAGGTACCAAAACCCCAACCTGAGGATTTACTCGCTCCTATTTTAGTTCCTTTTATACTGCCGGTTCCTTCAAATCCGAAAGGCAAGCCATCCTTTGTTCGAAATACGGTTTGACTTCTCAGATTGTTAAGATTAAAGAGTCCGGCTTCTTTCAAAACTTGGGGAATGTCACTGTCTGCTAAAGCTTTTACAAAACCTACGGTCTCGGTCTCTAAATTCCTTAGTTCAGCTGCTGTTTTTTCGGCTACTTCCCAGGCGTCTTTATAAAGTGTTGTATAATAATTGCCCACAATGGTATCACCTCCGTAATTGCCTGCGTGGTGTGTTCCGTGATCCCAGGCTCTTCGGTTGGGAAAATGCCATGTTAAAAGGAAGGTCACCCGTTTTGATTCTCCGGGCTGCAACGTTTGTTTAACCGCAAGGGTGGCAGGCGGGGTTTTTATCTTGGCAGACTTGCTGCCCAGGTCGTCCCCGATAAACTCCGTGGAATCTCTATTCTCGTTCTTAATCTTTTCCGGATGGTCGGTCAGCGTTCCATCTGCAATAAAATCATCCCAAAATTCACGAAATGTCCAGTTCCAACCAAGCTTTGCCCAGGATGTGCGGTAAGTTACTTCTTTATCCGCTAAGGTTGTCAGGGCCATTGTCCCCCAATTCACATTCTGTTTATTTACACCATCGGAATACATATAAAGCCCTTTAAGCTCTTCGGCTTCTCTATATTCGTTATAATTGCCTTTGGGTTTACCCGACCAACCGTCAACCCCTATGTAATTTGGCACCATACCCACTACGGAAGTTTCTATGGGTTGATTGGTATTGTTGGTCAATACATATCGAAGTATTGCCACCGGGATACCGCTTTTATCGGCATCACCCATCACAAGTGGATTAAATGCTTCCAGCCGCACCGCCACGGGTACATCTTTGTGTTCAAAACTAATTTGTGCCAGGGGATAAGCGGCCGCAAAATGAGTTGTTTCAAAGCGTGGGAAACCGGAATTGACCGCATCTGCGCCCCAGTCTCCATAGTACTCATTGATCGGCACCGGGCCCTCCAACACTTTTACGGCGCCTTCTTTGTTTTGCTGTTTATAATATAAAGCAAAAAATGGCCCGTTGGAAATGGTTGGGGCTACCAGTTTGAAGGCGGGCAAATAACCCAAGGCTCCGCGATTCATCAATTCCCAGTCCCTCAAATCTCCCCGGCCTCCGACGGATACTGTTCCGGTACCAATGCCACCCAAAGGCATCGCTACTTCATCCAGATATTTTCCCTCATAGGTTTTTAATACAGGCCATCCTTCATTCCAACGCTGAGCGAAGGTAGTGCTTGTTGATATAACAAAAATTAGATAAGATAAAGCTATATATTTAAATGATCTCATTATTTGGCTCCTTAAAGCTTTGAGTAATTGTTTAAAAAGATAGAAGTCCGGCTTTGCCGGACTCTAAGGTTAGATTAATTGTTAATTGGGATTTTGTTGAACCAATCCTCCGGAAATATCAATTTCCTGCTGAGGGATCGGGTAAATCAAACGATTGGCAACCACCAACGGTACACCGGTATATTCTGCAGACAAATGATTGTTGAGAATTGTTAAAACATCGGTGTCAGGTAATCTTTTTAAGTCCAGCCACCTTTGATTTTCAAAAACAAACTCTCTCCTTCTTTCCAGCATTACCTTTTCCAAAAAAGTGCCTGGCGTAGCGGCATCAATATCAATGGCGGCGTCAGGTGTTCCGGGATCCTGACCAAATGCCCTTCTTCTGACCTGGTTGATCAATTCGTAGGAGGCATCGCTTTCCCCATCGGCCTCGGCCTTCATCAACAAAACATCCGCATATCGCAGCAGCACCAAATTAATATCACTACCATCGCCGGCTGCATCCAAATCAATATATTTACTGATGTAATGAGTAGCATTACCTCCGGCATAAGGGGTAAATGAAGCAGCCGATCTTAAATCAGCAACTTCATAAATGGTTTGTACATCGTTTGTGGGAAAAGTAGGTAAGTTACCTCCGTTACCACCTGCAACAATACCAAGGCGACTTGCTTCACTGGAAGGAATCAACGCATTATTAAAGCCGAGGCCCGTTTGATTTGTCGGGTTAAAGCTCACTTCAAATATAGCCTCTGCCGTGTTATTATTACCGGCAGCATGAATGTCTGCATAATTACCAAGCAAAGAAAATTGTCCAATTACATTCTGCAGGGCTGAAGATGCCGCGGCGCCATTGCCATTTTGCAGCTGGACTTTACCTAATAAAGCTAACGCAGCAAACCGGGTTGCCCTGCCAACCTCATTAAACGCTCCCCCCGAATAACTATCCGGTAGTACATTGGCGGCTTCCGTCAAATCTGAAACAATAAATGCATATACATCTGCCTCTGAGCTCCTGGGGAGAACAGCATTGTCAAAATCGACCGTAGGTTCCGTTCTCAAAGGAAGATCACCAAACATATTGACCAGCGTAAAGTAGGACATGGCTCTTAGGAATTTGGCTTCTCCCACCACTCTGTTTATCAATGTCTGTTCAGCATCAGAACCGGCAGGAACTTCAGGTGCTCTCGCTATAATGGTATTGGCATTGTTAATAAGAATATAATTCTGAGTCCAGATGTTTACCATCAGCAAATTGCCGGGAGTTTCCTCAAAGGTATCTGTTTCTACCCTTTCTTTTTGATCTGATTGATCCTGCCCGGCATTATCGGATCTCGCCTCAATCAGGTTAAAATAATTGAGGTTACCATATATGCCCCTTTGCGAAGCATAAACACCGTTCAAGGCGAAAACCAGTTCATCCGGATTTGAAAAGAACGCATCGGCGTCAATGCTGCCTTCGGGGGCGACATCAATAAAATCGTCACAGGCCGGCAAAACTATCATCACAATTACCAGGAACATATTGATCTGGAATTTCAACAATCCTGGCTTAATAAAATTTTTGAATCTATATTTTTTCATTTTATTGCTCATTTAACTAAAAGTTTACACTTATTCCCAATGTCCAGGTCCGGGGTAAGGGAAGGCCCGGAGGACTGTTTAAACCAAGTTCTCTGCCATCGGTTACCGAGGCAATCTGAGAACCGCCTATCAGCGCCGGTCCTCCGGCCGAGGCACGGCGTGCTTCAGGGTTACCGCCAATAAAGTCAGTGAAAGTGTAAAGATTCTCAACGGAGGTAAAAACCCTACCATTAGACAACCCTAATTTATTCAGCAATGGACCTGGTAAATTATAGGTAAGTGTAACATTTCTTATTCTCAGATAATCCGTTTTTTGAACACCATGGCTTGAAACAGCGCCAACCGCTGTATCGAACCCGTTGGCTGCAGGGGTTTTCCCGTCACCCGGATTGGATTCCGACACATACCTTCCGTCATACCAAAATTCTTTCGACAGGTTGGTTTGCCGAAAAGCCGCACCTACCTGAATCAGGAAAAAGTCATAAACAAATGCTCCGGCCTGCCCGTTAAGCAAGGCACTTAGCGTAAAGTTTTTGTATTTTAAGTTGGCTGTAATGCCATATATCCAGTCAACATTGGTATCCCCAATCAACTGGCCATCCGGGCTTAAAAAGTTCCCGATGACACCATCACCATCCACGTCCTCATATATCAGTGCTCCCGGAGTGGTAAATGGCTGGCCGGTTTGGTCATCACCTGGTCTTGCAACCCCTATAACTTTGGGACCTCGTATTTGCTGTAATTCCCCTCCTACGACCCTTCTTAGCGCTCCAAAGAAATTTTGTATTTCATCATCCCCTCCTAAATCAAGAATTTCCTGATCATTGTAAGTCACATTGCCACCAATAGACAGTTCCCAATCAGATGTTTCAATTACTTTGGCATTTAAGGTCAATTCCACCCCTTTGTTTCTCATGCTGCCAATATTGGTTAAGAACGAAGAATACCCCGAAGATGGGACGATGCCCTTCGTCAGCAAAAGGCTTGTAGTTTCATTATTAAAATAGTCAATTATGAGATTCAGACGATTACCAGCAAAATCTGCATCCAGCCCAATATCCAATTGCTCGGATGTTTCCCAGGTCAAACTCGGGTTACCCGGATTTCCCAACCTTGTGCCAAAAATAGCATCATCGCCAAAGGAATGACGTACAGTTCCCAGATCAGCTCTCGCAGAAAAATTAGGAATGGCATTGCTTCCTGTAGTCCCGTAGGATACCCTCAATTTTCCATTACTAAGAAAATCCAATCCTTTAAAAAAGGACTCCTCGGAAAACCTCCATCCGAAGGCAAAAGAACCAAATGTTTCATATCTGTTGTTAGCTCCAAACCTCGAACTACCATCGGTCCTTACCGTAGCCGTCAATAAATATTTGCCTTTTAACCCATAGTTAATCCGGCCAAGGTAAGAAACCAGCGAATTGCCCGTTTTGGAGTTTGAGCCATTAAGGTTATCTGAATTGCCAATATTTACATTTCTTACGCCTGGCACCTGTAATTCCGAAACACTGGCACCTACATTTTCAACATTATTTTTCTGAAGGGTAAATCCTGCCAGCACATCAAAGGAATGATCACCCCACTCTCTTTTATAGTTGATCGTATTTTCATTCAGCCAACCAATTTCCTGACGCTGGCTGGTATTGATAGAAGAAACCGGGGATAACTGAATTGGCACCGTCTGTCCAACCGTTGGCAAGTAGTATGTTTCGCTTTTATCACTTGCAATATTGGTAGATATGGATGATTTCAGGCTTAAACCCTGAATTACTTCAACACTTACATTTACGCCCCCTAACAATCGGAATAAGGTACGGTCAAAGTCATAATTTTGCATTGTTTCCAATGGATTGCCGACCGGAAGAGATCCCGGTAAATCGGAGTTCATTGAATATGTACCATCGGGCCTGTTTACCGGTAATATTGGCGCTAACAAAACAGCCTGCGCATACAATGATGACCAGTCGACATCATCGGTGCCTGGGCTATTTCTCTTGATAGTGGTTAAATTTGGTGCAAGATTTAACCCAACGGTAATCCTTTCCGAAGGTCTGAAATCAATCTTCGCTCTGGCAGAATATTTTTTATGACCTTCTCCTTTGATCACGCCCTGTTGATCGATGTAATTGCCGGATAACAGGTAGTTTACTTTTCCACCTCCCCCGGAAGCAGACAAGGCATAGTTTTGAAACGATCCGCTTTGAAAAATCAGGTCCTGCCAATCGGTATCCGTTTGACCATCCCAATTGTCAGCAATGAAATCCGGAACTGTCCCGCCGTTTTTTTCAGTATGAAATTGAACATATTCTTCCGCATTCAACACCTCAAAACGAGCACCTTCCGGTACACTTGCGACGCCGCTGGTCACTGTTAAGTTCAAATTAGACCTTCCCTCTTTTCCTGATTTTGTCGTAATAATAATTACCCCATTAGCCCCTCTGGAGCCATAAATCGCTGTGGAAGAAGCATCTTTTAATACGTCAACGGATTGAATATCAGCAGGATTAATGGCCTGTGCATTTCTTTGATCTGTAGGAAACCCATCTATTACCCACAGCGGTTGCGTTCCCGCTGTAATAGACCCGAGTCCTCTGATTGATACGGTGCCCAGTTCACCAGGAGAGGTGGCTCGCTGTGCAATATTTAGTCCGGGTATAAGGCCTTGTATGGCTTCCTCTACAGAGGTGATTGGCCTTGATGCAATTTGACTCGCCTCTACAGAGGCGATGGATCCGGTAACATCCTTTTTCTGTTGCGTGCCGTAACCTATGACTACTATCTCGGAAAGGGCCGCAATGTCTGGCGTAAGCGACAGATCTACCACAGATCTTCCGGCGATTTCTACTTCTTCGGAAATATATCCTACATAAGAAAATACCAAAACCTGTGCGTCATCCGGAATAGACAATTTATAGTTTCCATCCATATCGGTGATGGTGCCAATATCAGTTTCTTTTATTAAAACATTGACCCCTGGTAAACCATCCCCGTTTTCATCCGTTACTTTACCGGATATTTCTCTGTCAAATGTTGTGATCTCCCTGATCAGTGAAATTCCATTTTTCTTTTTTGCCACGTGAATGATATTATTCACTCTTCTGAAGCTGAGCTCAGTGGCCTGTGAAACCTGCCTAAGCAAATTGGCCAACGATTCATTCGAAAAATTTAAAGAGAATCGCCTGGGATTCCTGGCAATACTTTGTGGATAGGCAAAGCTGAAATCGGTGATGTTTTCAAGTTCCGTTAGCGCTTCTTTTAAAGTTGTATTTTTAAAATCAACCGAGACATAAATATCTTCCCAACTTGTCTGTTGCCCGTAACCGCTGCTTGCGATCAGCATGGTGCCAAACAAACACTGAAGCAGGATACCGTAAAATGAATATTTAGCCACGATGTAAACTTGTCGTAAAAGTTTTAACTTCATATCTTTGTACAGTTTGGTGATAAATTATTTTCATCAAATTTTGACACTTTAGAAAACCAATTCTGTGGCCAAACAGTGAAACACGATTTTCTAAAGTGAATACCTGAGCTAGTTGACAAGATCAACTAGCTTTTTTTAACTCGTATCGTTCATGATTTTTTCATTTATTTGATAATTACCGTCTTGTCTTGTATCTCAAATTCGAAATCAAGCGAAAAGCTCATCCCTTTCAATACTGACTTCAATGACGCATTTTTATAATTTCCAGTAAAACGTTCCTCAATTTTATGTTGGCGTTTGACAATAAAGTCAATCCCATACCACCGCTCCAGCGTTTTTATTATATCTTCAAAGCTGCTGTTATTGAAATAGAGCGTATTTTCTCTCCAGGCCAGTTTCTCAATTGGATTAAACACTGTTTTTTCAATGCTTCGATTATTTTGGTGGTATACTGCCATCTCGGTTGGCAATAGATGCACGTCTTCAGTAACTGATGAGTTTGCAAAGACTTTAACCTTTCCCGTAACAAGCGCTACTTCCACGACATCACCTGCATAGGCCTTTACGTTAAAGGAAGTACCCAACACGCTGGTGCTCAGGTCGCCTGTTTTTACAATGAACGGTCTTAGTGAATCTTTTTTAATTTCGAAGAAAGCCTCCCCCTCCAGGGTCACTTCCCGAATAGTTGATGGAAAGCTCTCCGGAAAAGTTAATTTACTATCGGCATTCAGCTTTGCAATAGATCCATCAGGCAGTTTGAGGGTGGTTTTTATGCCTTTTAGCGTTTTCTTTTCAACGTATGTAACCACGTGCTCGGTAGAGGATGTTTCCTGAAAAGATTTTTGAGAGATATACACATAGATTAGCGAGGCAGGTATCAATAAAAAGGACGCGGCAACCATCATCCTTTTTAAATACACGGGTACAATTGATCTTCCCGAATTGCTATCGTTGAATTTTGTCCGGCCCGCATTTTCCTTCATATAGCTGGCGAATCTTTCCAGCTCAATATCAATTTCCTCGGGCTCCAAATCAATTTGCTCCGCATATTGTGTGCGAATAAAATCCATGGCCAGCTGGACACTTTTCAATTTTTCCGGATGATCTTTTATCCATCGTTCCCAGTAAGTTCGATTGTCAGCACCGGAATTTAATACAAATTCCCTGAATGACTCATTACTAATCAAATCTGATATTTCGGAAAAATTTTCTTTCACTTCGATCTGTTTATTAGTGTGTATAATTTGATGGAAGTTTGTCCCGGTTTTTTTTAATTTTTCTCACCACTACCCAGGTCAGAAAGCTATATGTCTGAAAAATACCGGCTGGAAATTTTCCGAAGTGGGGGCAAATGGACGGATTTATATCACCAGAAGATTTGACGCTAGTTAAAAAGAAGAAAAACGATGATGGCCATGGATTGCTTTAAGGCTTTCATGGCTTCGTGCATTATGTTGCGGACCGACTTATATTTTAGCGAGGTCAGTTTTACTATTTCTTCATAATCCAACCCTTCAAAGTATTTCAATTTTACTACTTCCCTTTGCCTGTTGGTGAGTTTTTGCATAGCGGCTTGTAACTTTCTCTGATCCTCTCTCAGCGACTCACTATGAATAAGTTCTTCCTCAAAAGAAAAAATCAGTTCAGTCTGAAAGTCAGCCTGAGGAGAAGTATTATTTCTTTTACTTTTCCTTTTTAGCTGGGTATACAAGGATCTTCTAAGGTATTCGTGCAGGTATGAATTCACAAAGGCAACTTCAGGCAGTGAGGATTTTTTTTCCCAAAGGGTACAGAACATTTCATGGATACAATCCTTTGTTAATTCCGGATCCAGGGAAAGTTTTATGCCATATTTATAGAGCCTGAGGTAATAATTTTCATAGATTAAAGAAATGGCCTGATTATCTCCTTTTTTGAAAGAGACCCAAAGTTCCTTGTCATTTTTTCTCTTGATCGGATCTTTCATAACCAATCCTCAAAGCCTTGTCATTTCTTTGGCAACAGATTACCAAATTCACCGGGCAAAGAATTATATGAATGAAAACTACCCTTGCAGATTAAGGTGAATGGTAAGGCCATCATAGAGAAAATGGCGATATCCTCACTTGCGTTGCCCTGGAATTCAGTAAAGCCTGATGATAAATGTATCAAAATAATGATTGGCTTTCTAACAAAGAATTCACCTTTACCAATACTATTTTTGCAAAAAATATCGCCTTATTAAAAATACCGCAAAAATGAGTTTATCCTGGTCCGCGGAATGCCTCGGCAATGCCTTCCGCCTTTGAGTTGGAACGCAATCCTGTTGATAATTTTAATTGATTACATTCCTGGCAGTAAATGAATGTTACCCGCATTGGTATCAACAAGTTACCTGCGTCTTAAAGCAATTATATTATTTCAAAGGCACACCCTCCAGAGCCTTGCCGTTGGTGGTAAGGATCTGAAAGTGATGCACTTTATGGGGACCTTCGTAGGTCCATACAATTTCTTTTTGTGGTGTTACTTCAAAAAGTTTGATATCTCCTTTGGTACCATAGCTGGCAATGACGGTATTGCCGTTACTTAATCGCTGGGCACCACAAGGATCTGCAAACGGGTCGCCTTCCACGTCGTCGTTGGACATTTTCCAGACAATCGCTCCTTCCGGATCCACTTCAATGGTTTTGTTGCCATGAGTCAGGTTGATGACCGTGTTGCCGTTGGCCAACCTGATGGCGGTGAATGGCCAGTTTTCTGCCTCTCTTCCGCCAAGCTCAGGCCGGTCTGTCGTAAAAGTTTTTACTATTTCTCCTTCCGGGTTATACTCTTTCACGGCAAAAGCCAGCAAGTGAGGTACCAGGTAGTTGCCGTTGGGAAGTTTCCTCGCCATCCGTGTTTGCATATGGGCGTTGTCTGTTTCCGGTTGTAAGGGTATCTGGTGAAGTATTTCTCCGTCTTTATTAACTTCTATGATTCTGGGATTATTTCCAAGCTCGGTAATCATGGTCACGCCATTCTCCAATCGGACCGCTGTTCCAAGCTCCCGATTGGATTCATCACGTACGTAGGTGAAAACAACCTCTTTCTCCCGGGTAAACTCCTTTACTGTATCAGACCAACAAATCAGTACATTGCCATTGGGAAGTACATACCCGTCCCGTGCAGATTTCCTGCCTGCGTCCCAAATAACCTCATTCTGCTCATCGATAATACCGGTAAACTGCGGGCCCGCCACAAAAAAGGAATGAGCGATAGCTTCCGGGGCAGCTTCAGCCTGTGCTGCTTCCGGCTCGTCTTGATTGGCGTTTTGGCTGGATTGCTGACAACTGGTAAATATCACAGCTATCATGGCTACGTAGTAAAAACAATATCTCATACTGTTGGTTGGCGTTTAGTTAATTTTAGGATTACCTGGATCTGTTTCCGGGAATTTTATAAATATTTTCTTTACAATTTATAAGTAAAAGCAATTTTACGCTCCAAAAGCCCTGGTCAGGGCGGCTTTCATAACATCGGCAGATGCTTCAGTCCCGGTCCACATTTTAAAACCAATAGTGCCCTGATAAACCAGCATTCCCAATCCATTAATTGTCTGACACCCTTTCTTCCTGGCTTCTTGTAAAAAAATCGTATCCGGCGGATTAGGTATAACATCACAGACAATAGTATCTGCCGTCAGGTGATCATAATCAATGTCCGGAAATGCTTCTACGTGAGGAAATAATCCTATGGAGGTAGCATTCACCAGGATGTCTGTGCCATCAGGAACCTGGTAGGCTTTGTTCCAGGCAACGAATTTGGCGCTGGCCGATGTTTTTTGATCAATTAATTCCGCCAGTGTCTCGCCTTTCTCCACCGAACGATTAACCACCGTGATGGCCGATGCGCCAGCCAGCGCCATTTCTACCGCAATCGCCCGAGCTGCACCTCCGGCGCCCAGTATCACGATACTTTTACCATCGGGGTTAATGGATGCTTCCTGTAGTGATCGCACAAAGCCCTTGCCATCGGTGTTTTCACCAATAAGCTTATCCCCCTCCCTGCGAACTGTATTGACAGCTCCGATAAGCGCTGCATCAGGTGCTATTTCATCCAAATACTGCATCACCTCGATTTTATGGGGAATTGTCAAATTGATCCCCTTCATGTTAAGGGCTCTGAGGCCTTTGACAGCATCTTTCAGCTGATCCGGTTTTACTTCGATGGTCAAATACCGCCAGTCAAGTTCAAGGTCCCTGAAAGCGGCCTCCTGCATAACAATTGTGGGGTTTTCTGCTACCGGATGGCCAAAAACTCCCACCAGCTCTGATTTATAGTTAGTCAATTTACCGATGTGATTTAGGTTAAAATATTATTAACCTCCAACTTTAAAAAATAAATTGTAAAATACCAGACAATAGCACAAAATTGGTGAAAATAGTTTGATTATTTGAATCGCTTATTGCCAGTACCGTCTGGAGTTTTAAGGGTCTGACTTAGGCAGCAAACCCGCTAAACACTAGGCAACATTAGCATCATCCGCTTGCTGCAAATCGGGTAAAATCACTTTAAATTCAGTAAATGAATTCTCTTCTGTGGTTAAGGAAATGGTTCCGTTCAGCACACCGGCAGCTTTTTGGGCAATGTAGAGTCCCAACCCGTTGCCCCGCGAATTTTCATCCCCTACATAAAACATTTCCCATATCCTGGGTTGAACTTCGGGTTTAATACCAATTCCGTTATCCTGCACATTTATGATCATATGGCCGTTTTCCCGGTGAACCTTGATACCAACTTCAGGCTTGTCCTGTGTTTTCCGTGTACTGTAAAACAGTGCATTTTCTACCAGATTTTTTAAGACGATCTCCACCAAACATGGAAATGAATTAAAGAAGCCCTTTTCACAAACATCTGTATCAATTGAAATTTTGTACTCTTTAATGTAGTCATCAAAATAATCACGAACTTTCTGTATTTGCTCATGCATATCTATATTTGCGTAACCCGAAGGGTGGTTAATCTCACTGACCATCATCAGCTTCTGAAGCATTTTATCCATGTTAATGGCTGTTTGAGAAGCTTTTTCAAACAGTTCCCATGACTTGGCTTCCAACGTAAGCTTGGCGATATTAGAAAGCCCGATGATGGAAGTTAATGGCCGTTTGAGATCATGGGAAGATTTATAAAGAAAGGTGTCTAATTCCTTGTTTGCCTTTTCAAGAGATTCGGTTTTTTGAGAAACCAACTCTTCCAGATGCTGATTGATCCTTTTAACTTCAGTATTGGCTTTGGCCAGTTCATTTTTCTGCTTCTTGAACTTCCTGGCCAAATAAATTGACAGTAACATCAAAAGACCCAGTCCGATGACCATCAAAAAAACGATGAATATTTTCCGCTGGAACGCCTGCTGTTCTTCCAGCCTTTGCTGTTCGCTCATAGTGAGCTGATCTTCCAATTCCTTGATATTGAGCAAGCTGTTTTTCAGGGAGCTTAGAATGGCTTTATAGGTAGCCTGGTTCTGAAGGAATTTTTGTTCATTTGATTTCAATATTTTTTCCAGTCTCTCCAAATCACTCAAAACTTTCTTTCTGTCCGCATCATTGAGATTCTTGCCTCCCTCGCTTAGTTTCTTGTTGATCACTTTTATTTTTTCATCAAATTCCCTTCTCACATCCTCCAGGTTTTGCTCCTCTTTCAAAGCCTGGTCAATCAAAAAGATAACATCATCCTTTACAAGAGAGGAGTCTGTTATTTTCCCTACCAGCGTATTGGAAGCGCTTTGATTTAGGGAGTCTTTCAGTTGCTCAATTAATTGGCTGAACTTTAGATCTATCTGTCGCTTCACCTCGTCATCCAGCTGCCGCATATCAAGATTTTTAATGGAAGTGTAAAACGCCGTTAACGATGCGACTGAATCAAGATCACTAACACTAAAACCCTCAGACACCTCTTCACGGACCTGTTCAGTAACGGCTTTGACTGGCGCCTTACCAACCTTTGTCACCAGATTTGTCACCAGAAAAGTGCCCTTTGTCCCCTGGAATTGTCTTTTTTTAATATCGTGTCCCTTTATTGAAAACAGGTTTTTAGCATTTAAATCCTGCTCCACAGGTACCGCCATCTGAAACGCACCATTAGCATCGGTAACCGCCTTTACAGGATTGGCAATGTTTAAGGAAACCTCCAGGCCCCTTAACGGTTCATTATTCGTGTTTTTCACGCTTGCTGTAATAATCTGATAACGCCTTTTCCGGATGATAATCTCCAGAACCCCCCGGCTGTAATTCCAGGACTCGGCCTCCAGCTCCTTACTTTTTACTTTGATCACTTTAGGAGGCAGGTGATTTTCCTGCACTTCGACAAAGGCAGAACCCTGATTGTCTGTCGCAAAGAAATCCTCCCCATCGATGGCAACTTCCAGGTCTGGCATGATGCCGAGTTGCATATCATAAGTTTTCACTTGAATCATAGTCTTACTTTGCGCAAGAGCCAGATCGTTGGTTCCCGGCCACAGTATTAAAACTATAAGCCATTTGATAATATTTTTATCATCAATTTTCATTTTCTCCCTCTACTTGATTGTCATTCAATTTATTGTTTGTTTCTTCGGTACCGCCCCTTTTAAATCCGGTAGATTCAGGCTGTTTCACCCCCGACTGATTAAGGCGGTCGTTCACGATAACAATTTCGTGGTTGGTATACATTTTCCTGCTTTTTGGAATTTCCAGGCTTACCACTTTATGGCCTATATCCTTTTCAAAAACTTTTATTTTATATTGACTTGAATAAGGAATGTTAAGCGTAAAGCGGCCTGATGCGTCCGTGGTGGTTGTAAAAACCGTTTCATTTTTGTAGTTATCTATTAAGTGAAGCTTAGCATGGGGCAGTGGCACTAGTCTGGAAGAATCCTGCCAGCCAATGGTTTTATATTTTAATACACCGCTGATCGTTAACGGGTAAGTCTGTAAGTCAATTTTCAAGGCAAAGATATCGTCATTAAACTTGCCAGTGTTTCGGTTGGATGATAAAAATCCGCCACTCCCTTCCTCATTTAAAACAATGGCAAAATCGTCAAATGAAGTGTTAATGGGGTATCCCGCATTTTCTACTGCTTCAACTTTATTTCCATGGATGGCAACCTTGAATATATCCAAACCACCCAGGCCACCATGACCGGTTGAGGCAAAGTACAGTACGCCACTTCCATGAAAATACGGGAAAGACTCATCTCCTTCCGTATTGATTTTATCACCTAAATTCTCAGGCTCGGTCCATTCGCCGTTTACCAGTGAGCACCTGTACAAATCCTTGCCCCCTTTACCTCCTGGCATGTCAGAAGCAAAGAATAAGGTTTTACCATCCAAACTAAGCGCGGGATGACAGATCGAATAGTGGGCCTTATTATGGGCAAAAGGTTGATCATCTTTCCAGGCGCCATCTTTTTTCTCAGCTATAAAAAGTTGCAGATTACCACTTTTGCCTTTCCCCCGGGCACTTTTTGTATAGATCATTTTATCCCCTTCCGGGAAAAATGCGCACATTTCCCGATGGAACCTGGGCGCCGGGCCTTTGAAGAATGGCTTTGGTTTGCCCAGTGAAAAGCCGAATGTTCCTTCGATAGAATCATTTCGAACCTCAGCGACATATAAAGCCTGAAAAGAGATGTCATTGGCGCCATCCATTTTAGCAATACTGCCCGATGCCTTGCGATTGGATACAAATACCAGATCGTTCCCAAAGTACCTGGCACCAAATTCACCATATTCAGAATTGAGATTTAGCGGCTTTACGGAATAGTAAACAGAATCTTCATATAAGTATTTTACGTTGCTAAGCTGCCATATTTTCCGGGTAACCCTGTTGTCTTTCGGGTTCTTTTTCAGGTATTTTTTGTACTGTTCAATAGCTGCTTCGTACTTTCCAAGACTACTCAGGGCTTCGGCGTAGTCATAGCTGTCCGTAGCGGGTAAAGAAGTATGGCCCAGGAGATAATCCTTGTACCAGTTGACCGCGTTTTCATTGTCTTTTAGCTTATAGTAAGTACGGGCAATTTTCAGGCTTATGTCATCAGTGGCTTTGTTGGTTTTTTCCTTTGCCAGGTACAACTCAAGGGCATAAGCATATCTGCCTTCCTGAAAATATTCATCCCCCCTTTTCAAATTACTTTTTAAGGCAGTGAAAATACTTTCCTGACAAATGCCGCTTATAGCAGGTAAACAACCCACTAAAACCAGTATTGCGATATGTAATGCCTTGCGATTCATTAATTTTGACCTGAAAATTTTCTTGAGACAATCATCTTGATCCTGAAATTCGGTGTTTAGAAAATTTAAAAATATAGTTGACCATCAGTTCGTGAGAACTGCCATCCAGCACAGCGTTTTTTGCCATAGGATAATCAAAGGAATAACCAAATCTGAGCTGCGGGGTAATTTTAGCTTGTAGTATGGAATTGAGGGAGCCGTAAGACCTGTAAGACAATCCCATCAAAATCACCTTTTTAAAAATTAAATCCATATTCAAATCCACAGATAACGGCAATCCGGGTAAGTGTTTTACCAGCAGGCCCGGTTGAATTTCCATGTTATGACTTAACCTTGACAGGTATCTGGCCAGCAAAAAATAGTGAGACCGATTTAATTCGAGCGTTATCGAATCACTATATGCCGATTTTCCTGGAAACAATTTCGGAACAGATAGTCCCACTTCAAACTTGGGGCTTTTAATATAAATACCTGTTCCAAATTCGAAGGAAGTCTGGGTAACATCCAGGCTACTTAATTTTGGATCATTGGGCACCTGGGTTTGCGTAGCCAGGGAGCCGTAATCAGATCTTTTGCGATTCATCCCCAGCTGAATACCCATTGAAAGGTAAGTATCTTTATTAAATCTCAGCCGGTATGAATACACTCCCAGGGCATTCAGGTTACTGTGAATGCCTATTTTATCATTAATGATGATCATGCCTAAACCAAAGTGCTCTTTTTTAAACAGCGAATGGCCCGAAAAGGTCTGAGTAGCCGGCGCGCCGTCTATCCCCGACCATTGGCTTCTGTTCACAAATGTTAGGCTCAGTACTCTGTCAGCGCCGGCATAGGCCGGGTTTATCACCAACCCGTTGGATCGGTACTGGGTGAATTGTCCCAATTGTTGTGCAAGTGTGGCACAGCAGGGCACAACCGCCAAGGCGACGACCAGGCCGCTTATTTTTTTCCATGTATCGATATGGTTTTTAATAAAATTCATCTTATTGCACCAATTCCAGAAATCCTTTTCTTATGGTTTGTCCGTTTCCCAGGTCGATGACAAAATAATAAGTGCCCGACGGGACCAGCTTCCCTTTGGAAAAAACGCCCTGGTTAGACGAGCCATCCCAAATTACGCCTTCATTGTCATAGCCGGTAGCGCTGTAAACCAGGCTACCCCATCGATCAAAGATCATTACTTTGTTGTCAGGATAGTACTCTATGTTTTCAATCATCCACTTGTCATTAATGTTATCATTGTCTGGCGTAAAAGCTTTATAAATGACTGGTTCCTTGTCGATAAATACTTCAATTTTCACTGCTATCTCCGTACAGGCCGCCGGTACCTGGTTATCGCAGACAAGAACGGGAAATGTTTCAATACCCTCATATTTCTCATTGGAGGTATAGGTAAAGCATAAGCTGCTATCGTCATTCTCCCACACCACTTCACCGTTGGTTGAAACGTAATTCACCGCTTTCAATACCAAAGGATCGTCGTCAGGGTCAGTGGCCTCCAGACAAACCTTAACTGGTATGGCATCCTCAGTTATCACCGCTTTAGGTTGTACCACAGGGACCCCATTGCCGGTCACTTCCACATCAAAGCTGCAACTGGTAGTGTTTCCGCTGGCATCCCGGGCAGTATAGGAAACGGTGGTAGTCCCTTTGGGGAAACTATCTCCGGGATTGTGTGTACCAAGCAGGGTTGCAGGTTCACAATTATCCGATGCCGTCGGTACGTCCCACGAAACGATAGCCTCCTCCAGCACATTGTCGTAATCAGAGATAATCAGTGTGGGGGAGCATTGTTCAATAACCGGGGCGATGTGATCTTCAACGGTAACATTAAAACTACATACTGTTTCGTTCCCCGAAGGATCTTGAGCGGTATATGAAACAACAGTGGTTCCCGGTGAAAATCTGTCGCCGGGGTCATGGCTGCTGCTAAAAGTGCTCACACTGCAATTATCGGAGGCAGACGGTGGGCTCCAGCTCACAGCCACCTCGCAGTCAGACCCGGTCAAGTTGACTACCAGATCAGCGGGACAATCTGTTATAACCGGAGAGGTGTTGTCATTAATCGTTACATCAAAGTCACAGACAGCAGTGTTCCCCGCCTGATCGGTGGCAGTGTAAGTGACCGTTGTCGAGCCCAATGGAAACTCATCCCCGGGATTATGGCTGCTGACAAAAGTGTTTACCTTGCAGTTATCCGTCGCCACAGGCAGCGTCCAGTTAACGCTCTCATTGCAATCAGCTCCTGAAAGATCCATTACGATGTCGGCAGGACAATTGGTAATAACGGGCGATATATTGTCATTTACGGTTACATCAAAACTACATTCGATGGCATTATCGGAGTCATCGATAGCCCTGTAAGTGACGGTGGTAACACCATGTGAAAAGGCATCTCCCGGATTATGGCTGCTAACAAATGATTTGATGCTACAATTATCCGAAGCCGATGGAGCGGTCCAGCTGACAATCTCCTCGCAATTACTTCCGGTTATGGTTACTGCGATGTCAGCAGGACAATTGGAAATAACAGGAAGAATTTTATCATTCACTGTTACATTAAAACTGCAATTAGACGAATTACCTGCCGCATCTCTGGCGGTATAAGTCACAGCCGTAGTACCCAGCGGAAATTCATCTCCGGAATTGAAATTGCTGCCAAAGGAAATGACACCGACATTGTCGGTGGCATTAGGGGGTGTCCAACTGACCGTTTCGTTGCAATCAGAACCGGTCATATTTACTTCCTGGTTAACAGGACAGTTGGAAATAACAGGAGGTGTGACGTCATTTTGCGTAGGCGTGGAATTACCGTAGCTATCCGCACAAAAATCGGCTCCCCCGCAATTATTACCATTGTCCTGGCATCCAACTCCTGTAGGGAAGGCGGGGCAGCTGCCATCACTGCATTTCATACAACCGGAAGTCATATTTTCGAAATGGTTGGTTATACTCACAGTCCCTGTTCCAGACCACACCAGGGTTTCCAGGGAGTTTTCCAAATCAACGGCGCCATTAAGTGTGCCATTAACGATTATTTCAAAAGTACAGGCGTTGCCATTTTCACATCCGCCATCCCGGGGGATAAACTTAATATGACGACCCACATTGACAGTGACACCAGCCGGAATAATTATTTTACCATTTCCCTCAGCATTAATCATCAGATCTTCAGTAATGGTAATGTTAGCCGGTGAATCAAATGTAAAAACGTCATTATCACCTATGTAGTCGGTGTTTCCCAGTTCAAGCCTGTCAATGGTAGCTGCAGCGCAGGCGCCACTATAGTTTTGAGAAGATGAACCTATAAAATCTACTTCACAGTTCTGGCCATAGACGGTAAGCATGGCCCCGACAGTGAAAAAAAGGAAAAGTGTCGTCCTGGAAAAAAAATAAAAAATGCCGTTTGCAGGCAAAAATGAGCTATGTTTTTTCTGGAACGGACAAAAACAACATAGATAGCTTAAAAATTTCATCCCTAATTACAATTATCAGAACATATAGTTCCGATTTTTTCCATTAACCGTTTATAATTATTTAAATTCAAAAACGAAAAAACCAGGCCATATTAAAAGCCCATTCAAGGTGAAATCTTACACACTTGCTTTATCCAGGCATATAAACATTTCGATCCTGCCGATTTAACGATCATAGGTTATACCACCTATAATTGTTGCTATCAGGAATCCTATGAAAGCCTCCATAAATATTCTAAAACACGTTATTGGTCATTATGCTAACTGAATTGCTCCGATGGATAGAAGATAATTATAAAGGTGATCAGCCATGATCATGGCAAAATGCCCATAGCCTATTTTACCAATTCTACAAAACCCTTTCTTACCGGCGTTCCATCACCCAAATCAATGACGTAGAAATAGGTTCCCGGGTGAGCCAGTCTCTGCCCTGAAAAGATTCCTTGATTTGACGAGCCATCCCAAACAACACTTTGATTATTATAACCTTCGGTACTATAAACTACACTTCCCCACCGGTCAAAAACAACCACCTTATTGTTGGGATAATACTCAATATTTTTAATTTGCCATTGATCGTTAATGTCATCATTGTCTGGCGTGAAAGCCTTATAAATTGTTAATGTCTTATCTATAAATACCTCCAGCTCCACCTCCACCTGCGTACTGGCGGCAGGAACCTGGTCATCACAAATAATGACAGAAAATTTTTCAACACCTTCAAAATCCTCCTGCGAGGTATAGGTAAAGCATAAACCATTGGCGTTATGGTTCAAGTCAATTCGAGCGTTGGTGGAAGAATAGTTTACTTCTTTCAGTGTCAGAGGATCTTCTTCCGGATCTGTAACTTCAAGGCAAACCTCTGTGGGTTGGCCAGCTTGTACCCGAACGAATTTGGGTTGGCCAGCGGGGACACCATTGCCTGTCACATCCACTTCAAAATCACAGGCAGTGATATTTCCACTTGCGTCTTCAGCCGTGTAGGTAACTGTTGTCTTACCTATAGAAAAATCGCCACCGGGAATATGTGTCCCTGTTAAAGAAACATTTTCACAATTGTCTGTAGCCACTGGAATATCCCATGAAACCGTAGCCAATCCAAGTACATTATCAAAATTTAAAATGTATATCTCCGGGGAACATTGTTCAATAACCGGAGCAATATCGTCATTGACTGTGACATCAAAGCTGCAAGTCGACACGTTACCAGCGACATCCGTGGCTGTATAGGTAATGGTAGTCGTTCCTACAGGAAATGCATCTCCCGGATTATGGTTACTTACAAAAGAACTTATATTACAATTATCTGAAACTATAGGAGCCGTCCAATCAACGCTTGCCTCACAATTGGACACTGACAAATCGGCTATAATATTGTCCGGACAACCCGTGATCAACGGAGCAATATCGTCATTGACCGCCACATCAAAGCTACAAGTCGATACGTTACCTCGGGCATCCGAAGCCGTATAGGTAATAGTAGTCGTTCCCAGCGGGAATGCATCTCCCGGCTGGAAATCGCTATCAAAGGAACTTACACCAATATTGTCAGATGCTATCGGTGGGATCCAACTGATTATTTCTTCACAGTTAGATCCTGTAATACTAACAGATTGATTAACCGGACAGTCAGATATGACCGGAGGGGTAACATCCGGTAACAACGGTACATTATTGCCATAGTTTCCATCCACACAGAAATCGTTACCACCACAGTCCGTTCCATTGTCCTGACAACCAGCACCAGTCGGGAAAGCGGGACAGGTATCGTCACTACATTCCATACATCCATCGACGGTATTTTCAAGAAGGTTATTTATAGCTACATTTCCGGTTCCTGACCACATGAGGGTCATGAGGTGGTTTTCAAAACTGTTACTAACGGTTAGGGTACCATTCACTTGAACTTCAAAGGTGCAGGCATTCGCACTGTTGCACCGATTGTTTTTTTGATATAAGTAAACATTACCACCAACATTTACTGTAACCCCCTCCGGAATAACTATTTTACCACTCCCTCCACCATTTATTATAAGATCGCCTTCAATTGTAATGGTAGCAGGTGAATCAAAGGTAAAAGTATCACCATCACCCATAAACACAGTATTTCCCAGGGTAAGGTTAGGAATTGTCGGTAGATTACAGGTAGTACTATAACTTAGCGAGGATGAATTTGGAAAGCTAACATTACAGTCTTGACCCTTAACTACCAAAGTGGTTCCAATAATAAAAAAAAATAAAAGTAACTTACCGGAAAAAGAATAAACCGTCCCATGCCACGGCTCACTACAACCCTGATTTATGAAAATTGATAAAAAACGATATAAAACTCTCCGTAACCTCATCCCTATTAGCACTTATCAAAACAAATGGTTTCGATATTCCCATAGCGAGTTTATAAATTTTAAGGTCAAAAGACAGAAAATATTGGTCATTTAAAAAGCCTATTCGCCGCTAAACCTTACACAGTTAACATATTCAGACCGTTATAAAATAAAGCAAACCCAAATAAACTTAAATTGGCATCTAATCCAGTTTGTTGTCTTAGGAGAGACCAGCTAAAAGCAATAGGCCATTGTACTTCCCTGAACTTACAAAATGTATGGGAGTAAGATGTTTTGAAAAGATGGTTGATAAGTATCCCCCACAATAAAAAGAAAACGCCAGCAAGCACTGAAATATTTATTCGAAATAAAAAAATAAAAATGCAACAAATAAAGTAATAATATCGTAATGGATAGTATTACTATTATTAAATATGGCAAAACTTTATATTTGTATGTATCAGAATGTTCAAATACACAAAGTAGACATCTCCAATTTTAACATCCCCTATTGAAATTTAAGGACACATCCAAACTATCAACAAGTCCAAGATGAACAGTAATAATATCACACAAATTATTCGGGAGGTTTCACAGCTTTTGGGTCAGGAACATAGCGATTTTATGCTAACGGATAAATATTTATCAACCCGCGACTATGCACTGGATGAGGTGGTTGAATTCAAGAGAGATCTGATTGAAATCGGTAACAACGCCCATGTGATTTTCCTGGAGAACTCTTTGCCCCTGGAAGAGTTTCCGACCTTTCTCGATGATATAGCTTTACCGGTAGTAGTTTTCATGAGGGCTGACAACGAGCTTCATCCGGCAATCTTATACCGGCACAAGCAAAAGGTAGTCTGTCTGCGACCGGACCTGGATGATCCCCCTGTTGATTTTACCCAGGAAGATTTTAATATATTACTTACCGATAGCAATAAGGAAGTAATATTTCTGGGTGCGTTTTCATATAAGAGTCTGGTAAGTGATGATCCCGAAGATGAAGAAAAGGGCACCCCTTTCACCCCGATGAAAAGACTATTCAGGCTTTTGTCTGAAGAAAAAAGGGATATTGTCAACATTTTCATTTACGCTATCTTTATCGGCCTCATTGGACTTACACTTCCACTTGGGATACAGGCTACCATCGAGTTGGTATCAGGCGGCGTCGTGGTTAGCTCGGTTTACATCTTGATCTCCTTGGTTATTGTGGGCGTGTTGGCTGCCGGCGCATTACAGGTAATGCAAATTACGATCGTGGAATACCTGCAAAGACGAATTTTTACAAAGGCAGCACTCGAATTTGCTTTTAGAGTTCCAAGAATTAAGGTTGAAGCCATCATCAACCAATATGCGCCGGAACTAATGAACAGATTTTTTGATGTGCTGACTTTACAAAAAGGGCTTCCCAAACTATTAATAGATCTGACAGCCGCATCCATGCAGATCCTTTTTGGATTAATCCTGCTGTCGTTCTACCATCCTTTTTTCGTTTTCTTCGGTGTGCTACTCCTTGGAACCCTTACGTTAATATTTTACCTGACCGGACCAAAGGGCCTCAGGACATCCATCAAGGAGTCCAAATTTAAATATAAGGTGGTCTACTGGCTTGAAGAACTGGCGAGAACGATCAACTCTTTTAAAATATCCGGAAATACCACCTTACCTATAAAAAGGACTGAACATAATATCAATAACTACCTGAAAAACAGAAAGGCACATTTTAGGGTGTTAATTACCCAATACATGCATGTAATCCTTTTCAAGGCAATCATCACCGGTGGCTTATTGATTATAGGAACAGTTTTGGTTATCCAAAGGGAAATTACCCTGGGGCAGTTTGTCGCTTCGGAGGTGATCATCATCCTGATTCTCGGTTCCGTTGAAAAGATTATTTTATATATGGATGTAGTTTATGATTTATTGACTGCCGTCGATAAAATCGCCCATGTTACAGACATCCCATTAGAAAAAAGCGGCGGTATCAATATATCCCGCGGCAGCAATGGCAAAGGATTTTCAATAGACGTGCAAAATCTGAAATATAAATTCCCCAATGCCGCCGATTACGCGTTGGAAGATATTAACCTGAAGATCAGGCCCGGCGAGAAAGTTTGTATTGCCGGGGGCAGCGGATCCGGGAAAACTTCCCTTGTAAACACCCTGTCGGGACTTCATTATGACTATGAAGGAATCATTACTATTAATGGCGTTTCTCTGCGGGACCTGGATTTAAGTAATTTACGGGATCAGATTGGCAAAAATGTGTCGCAGGAAGACATTTTTGACGGAACAATTCTGGAAAACATTCTGGTAGGGAAACCCCACGCCACCCCTCAGCTGGCCATATCATCTATCAAGGCGGTAGGGCTCGATGAGACCATTAACCAACTGCCGGATGGCCTCGATACACACATTGTCAGCGGGGGTAAGGGCTACTCCAGTTCGTTTATCAACCGGTTTATCTTAGCGCGGTGTCTGGCAAAGAACCCCCGATTGCTAATTTTAAATGATTTTTTTGTCTCATTCACAAAATCAGACAAATTGGAGCTTATCCATCTTTTAGCTGGAAAAGATCATTCCTGGACACTCCTGGCCATATCCAATGACCCTGTTATTATGGCGGCCTGCGATAATGTAATCGTGATGGAAAACGGGACTATAAAGGCGCGTGACTCCTACGAAGCACTACTAGAGCAAAAATTGATATAAACTTATTTGGGCAAGATCCTTAAAACCATGTTGAACATATCCAAAAGGACATTAGGCGAAAATATTAACGAGGACAAGTACTACGTCCTTCGTACGTTAAGAACTCCGGGGGCAGGCAGAATACTGGCCAGGGCCCTACTTATCGTGGGATTTCTCTTTTTCCTGTTTCTCTTTCTACCATGGCAGCAAAATGTGAGGGGCACGGGTAAGGTCACCGCTTTTACGCCTCAGGACAGACCACAAAATATTGAATCGGCCATTGCAGGGAGGATCGCTAACTGGAAGGTAAAGGAAGGGCAATTTGTGGAGAAGGGAGATACTATTCTAATACTATCAGAAATAAAAGATAAGTATTTTGACCCTGAGCTGCTCCTGCGCCTCGATGAGCAAATCCATGCGAAAAAAAGCAGTATCGAATCAAAAAGGAAAAAAGCGGACGCCTTACAGGATCAGATCACTGCGCTCGAAGAAGCTGTCGAGGTGAAAATGGAACAGACCCGGAATAAATTGCTTCAGGCTCAGCTCAAGCTGGTTAGTGATAGCGTAGACTTTGAAGCTGAAAAAATCCGTTATTCAAACTTCGGCAATCAATATGAACGGAACAAGAAGCTCTACGAGGTGGGGAATATTGCATTGACCAAATTCCAGGACATAGAATCAAAACTTCAGGAAAGTAAGATGAAGAAAATTTCTGCTGAAAATAAGTTTCTGGAGTCAAAAGCCGAACTGATCAATACCAGGATTCAAATCACCGGTGTAAAGGCCGAGTATGCTGATAAAATCAGCAAGGCCAGATCAGATTTAAACGCAACCCTCGCAGAACTATTTGATGCAGAGGGTAGTTTGGCCAAAATAAGGAATGAATATGCCAATATGGAAATAAGGAATCAGCAATATCAGGTGATTGCGCCTCAGAGCGGCTTCATGGTGAAGGCTATAAAGGCCGGACTGGGAGAAACCATCAAAGAAGGCGAAGCCGTTGCCACAATCATGCCCGCTGCACCGGAAATCGCGGTTGAAATGTACGTTAAGGCTATGGATGTCCCATTAATTTCAAAAGGGAGAAAGGTAAGAATACTGTTTGACGGCTGGCCCGCGCTTCAGTTTTCAGGATGGCCCAGTGCATCGGTTGGAACTTTTGGGGGAACTGTAAAAGTAATTGACTATATAAATAGTACTGGCGGTGAATTCCGGATGCTGGTGACACCGGATCCCTATGACGAACCATGGCCGTCACAGTTGCGGGTCGGTTCGGGAACCAAGGGATGGGTAATGCTGGAAAATGTTCCCATCTGGTATGAGATATGGCGGCAATTAAACGGCTTCCCTCCAAGCCTGTACGAAGAGCCCGCAAAAAAACCGGCCCCGACAGAAAAGGAGGAAAAGTCATGACGAAAGGACTTACAATTTTGGTCCTGGCCGGTGCTCTGCTTTTTCATTCAAAACCAATACAATCCCAGGATCTGGATGCTTTTCCACTGAATGATATACTGGTGCTTCCCGATACGGTTAAAGTCTTCAGCATTGAAGATTTATACGGGATCATCTTTGCCTATCATCCTGTAGTCAAGCAAGCTAATTTGCTGGAAGAGACCGCACGCCAGGAAATAAGACTGGCAAGGGGGGCTTTTGACCCAAAACTGGAAGCTAGCTGGGATGTTAAAAATTTCAAAGATGACGAGTATTATAATATTATGAATACTTCCCTGAAGGTGCCGGTTTGGTTTCCGATAGATCCCAAAATAAGTGTAGATCGCAACAGGGGCATTTATCTGAACCCGGAAAGCTCCATCCCAAATAGTAATAATAATTTGCAGGTCACTACGGGAATCAGCATCCCTTTGGGCAAAGGGCTAATCATCGACAACAGGAGGGCAACGGTAAAACAGGCTGTGTTGTTTAGTGATATTCTGGAAGCGGAACAAGTCAAAATGATCAACAAAATATTATTGCAGGCAAGCAAAGACTATTGGAATTGGTATTTTGATTTCTACAACTTCCTGTTATTACAAAGGAGTATAAACATAGCGCAGCAAATTTTTGATCGGGTCAAATTAAATTATCAGTTTGGCGAGGCTGCTGTGGTAGATACCGTACAGGCACAGATAACCCTCCAAAACCGGCGCATAGAAGCACAGGAAGCAACCATTAACTTTATAAGGAGCGGGTTGATATTATCAAATCATCTGTGGGGAGAGGATGAAACCCCACTAGAGTTAAGTCAGAACGCCGGCCCGGTCCCGGCAGACTCCATATTGGTTATTCCCAATCAGCAAGACCTGGAGACACTGCTTGAGCTGGCAAAGGTTAACCATCCCGATTTGATGAAGTTGGGTACCAAAATTGAACAGCTGGTTGTAAAAAACCAATTGAACAGGGAAAATCTCAAACCTCAAATTGACTTAAACTACAATCTCATTGATCAGCCCTTTAGCCGTGAAGGAGCCTCTTCGGAGCTGACCTTTAATGATAATTACAAATTCGGTGTCAGCTTTGGTTTTCCTTTATTATTGCGAAAAGAAAGGGCCAAGCTTCAAAAAACCAATATCAATATCCTGGAAACGCAATATGAATTAAGTCTTCGACAAAAGGAGATATTGACTGAAATAAGATCCTCCTATGTACAATTAACCAATACCTCTGCTATTATCCAGCAACAGAGACTGGCTACTGACAACTACCAGCGATTGCTTCAGGCGGAACTATTTAACCTCCAAAACGGAGAAAGTGACCTGTTCAGAATCAATTTCCAACAGGATAAACTATTGCAGGCCCAGTCAAAACTTTTAAAACTGAGGACACAGTATGAGAAAGCCAGAGTCACCCTGTTGTGGGCGGCAGGGGTACCGAATCTGAACAATTAAAGAGCCGGGCTGGAAGCCAAAGGCAGTTGAAATACTATTCCAGCAGCTGCACACCATCATCAGGAGGCCTTGGAACAAGGTTATGATCATTAATAATACGGGCACAGGTATTCCAGCGTAACAGGGGATCTTCCTTACCGGAAGGCATAACCGCCTCCGATTTTTCATAAAGCTCCATTGCCTCGACGTACCATTCATAGGCATCAAACTCACATCCCGGCACGTTAGATTTCAAGGCGACAGTTCCCTGTCGTTCATGAATAATTCCGGAGTAGTAATGTTGAAGGTATTCACTGCTGAAGCTTTTAGCCAGCTCCAGGGCACGCTTCGCGGTTCTGGTGGACCCCGGTGAAAACTGATCTGTCAAGGCCAGCAAAAGCTCTATGGTTGCCGGTTCATTATCGGGATCTACACTCAATATATCCAGGCAAATGCTTTCAGCCAACATCGGCTCATTGAGCAGCCGGTACTTTCCGGCTTTTTCCAGAGCCGATCCCAAACCTTCCTTTGAAAGTGGTTTTAGCTCAAAGTTTTGAGGGTTGTGTGTTTTCTGGGGTTGTGTTGCCATCATTTCTCATTTTTTTTAAATAAACGAAAAAGCTTTTTGAGAGGATCGTAGAACCGATCGGCCACCCTTTCCTTTAAGGGGATGATAGCATTATCGGTAATGGTAATACTCTCGGGACACACGGTTGTACAACATTTTGTGATGTTGCAGAAGCCTATGCCACCTTCTTCTTTCAGGTTTTTCAGCCGATCCTCCATGTCAAGGGGGTGCATCTCCAGGGCTGCATTAAAAACCATCTGTCTGGGCCCTATGAACCCTTCATGCAATTGATGTTCACGAAGTACATGGCACACATCCTGGCAGAGGAAGCATTCTATACACTTGCGAAATTCCTGCACCCTGTCAATATCGTCCTGAAACATTCTCCAGGTACCGTCTTCGTGATCGGGTGGACGCGGTTTAAACTTTTTAATCTTTTGTTTAACCCGATAATTCCAACTGACATCTGTTACCAAATCTTTTATCAGGGGAAAAGCCTTCATTGGCTCAACCTTAACCGGCTTGTCGGTGGGCATGTCGCTCATACGCGTCATGCACATCAGCTTGGGCCGGCCGTTAATTTCAGCGGAGCAAGAACCACATTTCCCGGCCTTGCAATTCCAACGGACAGCCAGATCGTTGGCGTGCTCGGCCTGAATTTGATGTACGGCGTCCAATACAACCATACCTTCCGAAATTTCAGTATTGTAAGACTCCAATTTGCCGCCGTCAATATCGCCACGCCATATGTTAAATGTTACAGTTGCCATTATTTCATTGCTTCAATAGTTTGCATAAGATCATCGCGAATGGGTTTGATTGGTATTTGTTCCACATTCATGGCTCCGTTCTCCTGCTTTTGCACGGTGATGTTTACTTGCCCGAATGCTTCGCTTTTTCCGGTATAATCTTCCCGGTAATGTCCGCCACGGCTCTCCTGCCTTTCCCTGGCAGCCCTGGTAATGGCTTCCGCCACGGTAAGCATATGCTTTAATTCCAGCGCGGTATGCCAACCCGGATTATAGCTACGATTGCCTCCCGAGCCTGCATTTTTGGCTCTTTCCCACAGCGTACCAATTCCCTCCAGCGCTTTCGAAAGCCCTGATTCTGAACGGATAATTCCTACCAGATCCTGCATCATTACCTGAAGATCGCCCTGAATCTGGAATGGATTCTCAGGACCTTTTTCAAAAGGCGCCAGCGCTTCTGCCGCCAGGGCGTCAACCTGATGCTCCTCCACCTGAACCATTTCATGTTCCCCGGCAAAGCCGGCGGCGTATTCTCCGGCACGCTTGCCAAAAACCAACAGGTCTGATAAGGAGTTCCCACCAAGGCGATTGGCGCCGTGTAGTCCCGCGGCACATTCACCGGCTGCAAAAAGTCCGTTAATGCTGGTCATTTGGGTATCGGCATCTACGCGAATACCTCCCATAATATAGTGGGTAGTCGGTCCTACTTCCATAGGTTCCCTGGTGATATCAATATTGGCCAATTCCTTAAACTGGTGGTACATACTGGGCAGCTTCCTTTTGATGTGGGCGGCAGCATTGGGGATTTTATCCTTTATCCAGGCAATATCCAGAAAAACACCTCCATGGGGGCTTCCTCTTCCTTCTTTTACCTCGCGCACAATGCAACGGGCCACATGGTCCCTCGTGAGCAATTCAGGTGGCCTTTTTGCCTCTCTGTCGCCTTGTGTATACCGCCAACCTTCGTCCTCATTATCACTGGTTTGATTGCGATAAAGTTCGGGGATATCGTTAAACATAAAGCGGCTGTTTTCGCTGTTACGCAAAACACCACCTTCTCCTCTTACTCCTTCGGTAATCAGCAAACCTCGCACGCTGGGGGGCCAGACCATGCCCGTGGGATGGAATTGAACAAATTCCATATCAATCAATTCGGCACCGGCATGATAAGCCAAAGAGATGCCGCTGCCGGTACAGTCCCAACTATTGCTGGTAATTTTGTAGATACGACCCATGCCTCCTGTGGATAGCACAACGGCCTTAGCCTGAAACACCTTGAACCTTCCTTTTTCACGATCATAACCAAAAGCACCAATAACCCTGTCCCCGTTCTTTATAAGGGAGGTAACAGTACACTCCTGGTAAATTGATAATCCCTGATGTATGCCGTGATCCTGTAATGTTCGAATCATTTCCAGGCCCGTGCGATCGCCTACGTGGGCAAGACGGGGATATTTGTGTCCGCCAAAATTGCGTTGTAGGATGCGACCGTCTTTCGTACGATCAAATAGTGCTCCCCAGGCTTCCAGTTCCCGAACACGATCGGGGGATTCTCTGGCGTGTAATTCTGCCATGCGCCAGTTATTAAGATATTGACCGCCGCGCATGGTATCGGCAAAATGAACCTTCCAGCCGTCTCTTTCATCGACATTGGCCAATGAAGCGGCCACGCCTCCCTCGGCCATGACCGTATGCGCTTTACCAAGCAGCGACCTGCAAACCACGCCTACAGAAACACCGGCTGCAGAAGCCTCGATGGCAGCCCTGAGTCCGGCGCCGCCCGTACCAATTATTAGCACGTCATGTTCGTGTTTTTCGTATCTGTCCATCAGAAAATCCTCCAATCTGTCCAGATACCCATAGCACACATACGGACGTATAAATCGGCGAACGCAACGCCAAATAAGCTAAACCAGGCCCATCGATTATGCCTTTTGTTGAGGCAGGTAACACAGTTATAGGCCTTTTGTTGAACGGGTTTGCCGGATAGGCGATCCTTGAAACCTCCAATCAGGTGGCGCATGGAATGGCAACCAAAAGTATATCCCCCCAATAACGTGGCGTTGGTAAGTAAAACCAGGGAACCCACACCTAAGCCAAAAGATTGCTGCCCGGTAGTCGCATCGGTAAACCACAAGGCTTTCCAGGCATCATAATAAAGTACAACTACAAATATAACAGCCAGGTAAAGAAAGTAGCGATGGATGTTTTGCATGATCAATGGCAGGGAATTCTCTCCCCAATATCGTTTCCGGGGCTCGCCAACGGCGCAGGAAGGTGGATCGGCCCAAAAGGCTTTGTAATAAGCTCCGCGATAATAGTAACAGGTAAAACGCATCCCTCCAGGTGCCCACAGGATAAGTAATGCAGGCGAAAATGGCAAAAACCCTGGCCACCATCCCGGTTTTGGACCAAACCAGCTATGAGGCGAATCGCCAAATAATTCCGGGGAATAGAAAGGGGACAGATAAGATCCATAGGCATAATACTCCCCCTGGAACGCCGCCCAAGTGGCGTATACGATGAATGAAGAGAGGGCCAGAAATACTAAAAATGGTTGCACCCACCACAAATCCTGTCGCGATGTGTGACCAAATCGAGACTTCTGCAACGTAAGGTTAGATTGTTGCATGGTTTTTATTTCTCACAGTTTATATTGCTTATACATTTTAATTAAAAAATAACATAAAAGCAAAAGACCACTGCATATTCGACCGGATAAACACCTCATTTTGAGCTGTCTTAACCAGTATTTCTACAAATCCAATCCGTAAAATTTACAAGTCAGAACAACGGCCTAAACTGCCAGCTCCAATTGAATATTACAACGGGCGTAGGGAGATTCAGGACCCTTTATTTTCTTGAAACCCAGCTTGTGGTACAGGTTGATAGCGGGTTTTAGCCTGGTATTGCTTTCAATATAAACCCTGCTGGCGCCAAGGGCTTTGGCTTCATCAATGACTTTTTTACCTAATAGCCATCCAATGCTTCTTCCCCTCGCTTCCTCCACTACAGCCATTTTAGCTAACTCATAGGTGTCTGCATTAAGTTTTTTCATGGCGACGGTACCAACAATGGTGTCTCCGTAGGTTGCCATAAAAATCCGCCCTCCTTTTTGGAGTATATCTTCGTCGGGGTGTTCCAGGGATCTGATATCGGCCTGTTCTACCTCAAAGTGTTTATTGATCCACTGATAATTAAGTGATTTAAAAAATGGCTTGTGTTCCGGCCGGTAGGCTATGATCTTAACCTTTTCCGATTCGCGCCCTTTTCTTACCTCTTTTACCCTGGTCTGGAGATTCTTCCTGCTCAGGGTATATTCCAGCTCGTTGATGGCCTCCCAAACGTCATGGTTAGTCTCCACCAGGAGATTTTCTACAGCCTTGGTTACATCCGGATAAAGCTGGTTCATCTTATCAATTTTGCCTTTCCCCGTCGCTGACAGCGATATCATTGACTTCCTGCCATCGAATTGATCTTTTTCCGTAACGATTAATCCGCGATTTTTCATTTCTTTTATCATCTGGCTCACTGATGCATGCGTATGGTTTATCCGGCCGGCTATATCTGTTACAGCCAAACTGTCTTCATGAGACAACAAATAAAATATAGGAAACCACCTTGGCTCCAGATCAATACCATAATCACCGTAGATATCCTTGGCCTCTGACAAAATATTTTCACTTAAACGGCGCAACCGGCTGCCCAGCGCCAGTTTGCCTATTTCTTCATAAAAATCTTTCATAACTAGAATCATTTAGTGTGCTGTAAATCCTTTGTTAAGAACCTGTTTCCTTATACCGGCTGATCCGATTAAAACAGTATCGGCCGTTCCAGCCGAAGCAAGTCCTGCGGTACCATGGCTACGGAAAATGCGAGCCCTCCCACTGTGAAATAAATCAGGTCCTGTTCCAGTAAGTCCTTATCCATCAATAAAAACAATCCAAATGGTTTGCCTACCGGAGGCAATTCCACTGCATTGCATCCGGTCACTTCTTTCAACTGATCTCCGGTAACCGGAATAACATGATTTACACCTATCTTTCTGGCTATCAGGGTAAGGTCCGGCTTTTTCCGGGCCTGAATGGCGATGATTGCAAATCCTTCACCACGATCGCTAATATGTTTTATCAGCAATGCCTTCACTTGTTGCCCATACTTCATTCCCAGCACCTGATAATAAGCCTGCGGGCCGGTAGCCGGAGGGTGGTTTATTTGCCGAAAATCAAACCCACTATCATTCAGGTAATTAACAATTCTTTCCTTAATGCCTATTATTTCAATCATAGTTCGGTCAGTTTGAATTGAAGGTAATTTTAGGGTTCCGTTTTTTGGGTAAGACCAGGAGCAACGGGTAAAAGTAAGTGCCCATCAAATTCAATAGTTTTAACATGGCTTAAGACCTTTGCTTAGTTTGGCTATCAAATGATAAGTGAATATAATAAAAATATATGTAAGTACTTACATAAATACTTGTATTTTATGGGTCGTTTTTACAAAAACCTGAAAATGACCAATATCCTGCCAAATGCCGACCAGGAAACCTAACATAAGATTATTATCCTGGAAATTTCAGGCCGGAGCCCTGTCTGGAAAAGAAAAATTAAATGATTTCCTGCGACTAAAGATTATCAATGAACCGGACCATCTTTTTTCGTGTCAATTCATCCGGCAACTCCCCAAGCCCTGCGCCAAGATTATCTATCATATGATGTGGTTTGGAAGTACCCGGAATAACGCAGGTCACTGCCTTGTTAGACAGGATATATTTCAGAAAAAACTGCCCCCAACTATTGCAATCAAAAGACGCGGCCCAGTCAGGAAGGTGATGGCCCCTGGTTTTTCTAAAAAGTGAACCTCCCTGATAGGGCCTGTTGATCAAAACGGCAATTCCTTTGTCCCTGGCCAACGGCAATATGCTGTTTTCTGCCGCCCTATAGGTTATAGCATAATTTAGCTGAATAAAATCAATGGGATAATTTTTCATGATCTGTTCCATATCACTATAGGCGCTTTCCATATAGTGCGTGATCCCAATGTAACGTATCTTCCCTTTTTCTTTCCAGCCTGTCAATGTCGGCATGTGAGTTTTCCAATCAACTAAATTATGAATTTGCATCAGGTCCATCGGGGATTTATGCATACGCTGCATTGATTGTTCCATTTGATCAATGCCTGCCTGTTTACCGCCAGTCCAGACTTTAGTGGCCATGAATAACTCGTCGACAATGCCCAGATCTGCGGCCAGGTCACCCACCACTCTTTCAGACCGGCCATACATCGGTGAAGAATCGACAACGCGCCCACCCTTGCCTATCAGCGCTTTCAATACTTCACGCTGTGGACTTCTCTCCTCCCGGGAGTTGCCTACGTCAAAAGTTTGCCAGGTTCCCAGTCCTACCACCGGCAGGCTTTCATTATGTCCAGGGATTCGACGTGTTCTTATGTTATCCATGAAATTCAGGCGATGATCAAGGCCTAAGCCTAAGAAACTCAAGCCAGCAATTTGTTTAAGCATGGTTCTTCTTTCCATAACTTAAATTTTTAAAGTTGCATCTGATTTTGAATTACTTAATTCGCACCGTGCCTGGTCAATTTTTCTCTTTCCTAAAAATACTGGCTGCCTCTCGATCTAAAAACCAATGAATCGAGTCTCCACCGCCATGAACATAAGAGGCCGGATACTTTTCCCAGTTCCCAGTCTTATTTAAAATTTCGCCGACAACCTCCGATTTACCTGCGCCAGCTACCAGAAAGCAAATATTATCAGCCTGGTTGATAACCTTTCCGGTCAAGGTGATTCTTCGTTGGCCACTGTCAGGATGAGTGGCTACCTCGCAATAACCGGCACCCTGCAACAGGTGCATCTGGTCCGGAAAAATGGAAGCTGTATGCCCATCGCTTCCCAGGCCTAAAATGATCAGATCAAATACCGGCAAAGAATCCCGATGAGATAAAACCTCACCCAACACCTGACCATACCTCTGTGCCTCCTTTTCCGGGTCTGACTCTCCAAGTATCCTGTGCACATTTTTTGAGGGAATGCTGATGTGATCAAACAGGTTCTTGCTTGTCATTAAGAAATTGCTGTCCTGGTGATCGGGCGGAACACAACGCTCATCGCCCCAAAAGAGCTGTATCCCCGACCAATCAATCCGGTCTTTATATTCATTGCTTAAAACCTGGAAAAATAATTTTGGGGTACTTCCTCCCGATAAAGCCACGTTTGTTTTAGGCCGGGTGCTCACAAAATCATAAAACCACGAGGCAAAACCCGATGCCAGCGCCGGAGGATCTTCAAAAATTTCCAATGCAACTTCCTGTTTCATACGATTACAATTCACAATAAGCGCCGTCTCCGGCCAGATTTTTACACGGATACCGCCAGGTAAAATTCTTACCTTCGATCAATTGGTCCGCGTGCTCAGGACCCCAGGTACCTACCGGGTATCCAAACACTTTGATATCATCAAACTCCTGCCAGGCGTTGAGGATGGGGTTGATAAATGTCCAGGCGGCCTCCACGGAATCACCTCTCGAATATAAGGTGGCATCTCCCTGAATACAGTCCAGCAACAGTCTTTCGTACGCGTCGGGCAAATACGATTCTGCCAGCTTGCTGTAATGAAAATCCATGTTTGTATTGGTAACTCTGAAGCCTTCCCCCGGAATTTTCACTCCGAACTTTAACAATATGCCCTCATTGGGCTGGATTCTTATTACCAGCGTATTGCCTGCATTCACGTGATCATTGGTGTAGGTAAACAGCCGGTGAGGTGTTGGCTTAAAATGTACTACAATTTCCGTGACACGTGTCGGCAGCTTCTTGCCCGTACGGATATAAAACGGAACATCTGCCCAGCGCCAGTTATCAATATAAAATTTTAAGGCCGCATAGGTTTCGGTTTTCGAGTCTGATTTTACGCCTTCTTCCTCCCGGTAACCCGGAAAAGACTCACCATTGATTCTCGATCCTACGTATTGGCCTCTTATCACATGATTTCTTATCTCTTCAACGGTTAGCGGACGTAACGATTGAAACAATTTTAACTTCTCATCCCTGATAGCCGCAGCGCTGGAAAGATTGGGTGGTTCCATAGCCACCAACGCGACTAATTGGAGCAGGTGATTTTGAACCATGTCGCGCAGGGCACCCGAAGACTCGTAATAGCCACCCCTTTTCTCAACACCCACACTTTCGGCGGCGGTAATTTCAACGTGGTGAATGTAGTTACGATTCCATATCGGCTCAAATGTGCTGTTGGCAAAGCGGGTAACCAATACGTTTTGCACCGTTTCTTTTCCCAGATAATGATCAATGCGGTAAATCTGATCTTCTTCAAAGCAATTCAACAAATGAGCATTTAATGCGTTGGCTGATTTCAGGTCATAGCCAAAAGGTTTTTCTACAATCAGACGTTTCCAGCCACGGTCTTCCTGATTCAGCGCTACTTTAGCCAAACCGCTGGCAATGCTTTGGTAAAGACTTGGGGGTGTGGAAAGATAAAAGACATAATTTTCTTCGGTCGAACATTGTTCATTAATATCTTTAATCCTGTCATTTAAACTTTCATAATCCGAATCACTTTGGGAGTTCATCGTGTGATAGTAGATATGGCCTCCAAAGTCTTTTATATTTTTATCATCGGCATTTTCATTTTTTAGCAGGTGAGGATTTCCGACCACTGCCTTTTCCCGGTACGACTCATCTGTATGTGGGGTTCTTCCCAAACCCAGGATGGCAAAACACGATGGTAAAAATCCCCTGCAGTGCAAATTAAATAGTGCCGGGATCAGCTTTCTAATTGTTAAATCTCCGGATCCACCGAAGATTACTATAATATGAGGATCAGTTTTTTTCATTCCATTCATCACGGTAAGATATGGTCATCAGTTGATAGCTAAAAATTACACAATGAATTTTAATTTTTTTACCAAGCCATCAATTATTTATCAATAATAAGGGCAATCTTTTGGTCCACCCTCCGGTAACCAATGTCGAAAACCTTTAAGCTTAAGGTTCTATACGGTCAATATAATAGCCGGTTTTTTCAATATAGCCATTCATTTCAGGAACTACATCTCCCTCTTCGTAATAATACTCACAATACAATTGACCGGAAGCCAACAGGTCGGCAGGGTACTTTATCTTGGACTGAGGTGGTTGGGCCAGGAATTTAAGCCTGTAAATGCTATTCGTACTACTCTCCGATGTCAAAAAGAAGCTTGGGTTAATTTTGCCTGTCAACAAATGTGTCATGGCAATCTCCAGCAAGTCGATACCTTTTGTCATTTTAATCAGCCGCCACATATGGCAACCGTCAAAGCGGGGAGTGACCTCAATGATATAGGGCACTTCGTTAACAATGCAAATTTGAAAGTAGACCGGACCGTTGCTGATATCGAGTTTGTGCACCGTTTCGGCAACCAGGACTTTCAGATCTTTTTCCAGGTGAGCATATTTTGAGGGATACAAATGTTCTTTGATAATGCCTCCGGGATACTCGGAATAACTGACCCGATCTGATACGTAGAAAAATTTTACTCCATTGTCAAAAACATAGGCATTAATTGAGATTTCGTCACCCGATAAATATTTTTCGATAATTACTTCACCATTGGAAGAAAATGATGAAGACTTATCAAAATGGCGTTGTACTGCTTCAAAGGAGTCTACCTCATAGATCCCCCGCTGGCCCTGGCTATCGACAGGCTTAATAATAGCCGGGTAAATATCCCAACTGGAAAATCCGGCAACATCTGTCGCCCTCCGGAATGGAATATTGTATTTGAAATCAGTGCCAAGCGCTTCTCTCAGCCGGACTTTATTCTGACAAATATTGGCAGTATTAAAATTAATGAAACTAAACAAATCTGAATCTCCGGCTACCCGGGCAATGGTGGGCATTGCAATATCTGACCCGATAGAATAAATAAAATCAATTTCATGGTCATTTACATAGTGCAGGATTTTCCCAGTGTCTTTAATGTCAATCAGCGCAAAATGGTCAACATCACGCATTCCCCTGCCCATTTTTGTGTAGCTGCAGGCGTGCACTTCCAATCCTTGCTCTTTGCACCATTTTAAAAGGTCGGCTTGTGCATTTCCGATGCCTAATACCAGTATTTTTCTTGGATCCATTCACTTAAAAAATTCTAATGTACGTTACTTGCAATCAAATATTCCCGGACCTGAAAGGAACCATCAGATTTCAAGCGCCAGCGCAAAATACTTTATCTGGCCTTTTTTTTCGTTAAATACCGCAAATCTTTCTTTTAAATTTCATGTTGTACACCACTTTTTCAAAGATGTTCAACGTTTTATCTCTCATTAAAAGTTACGTAATCAGCTTTAATTTTTTACTTTTACGGGCGATTACTCACGGACCACAGATCATAACAACCTTTAACAAGTACTAAGATGGACGAAAATTTTGATTTTGGCATGGTTGGGCTAGGTGTGATGGGCAGAAATTTTATTCTAAACGTTGCCGATCACGGATACAGCGCCATTGGCCTGGATACTGACGCTCAAAAGGTGGATGCATTAACTGCCGAGGGAACCGGCAAGCAAGTGAAAGGTACCGTTTCCAAGGAGGTATTTGTAAAAGCGTTGAAGTCACCCCGAAAAATCATGTTACTGGTACCTGCCGGTAAAATAGTGGATGCCGTAATAGACGATCTTTTACCGCTGGTGGATAAGGGGGATCTAATTATTGACGGTGGCAATTCATTCTTCCCGGACACCAATAGACGAATAGCGTATTTAGCCGATAAAGGGGTCCATTTTATGGGTGTTGGTGTTTCCGGAGGAGCCGAGGGGGCAAGGTTTGGCCCAAGTATTATGCCGGGGGGGCCTAAGGAGGGTTATGCCCTGATAGAACCTATCTTTAGGGCTGTCGCGGCTAAGGTAGATGAGGAGCCATGTGTCGCACACATGGGTAATACCTCGGCCGGCAACTATGTGAAGATGGTACACAATGGTATAGAGTATGGATTAATGCAGCTAATCGCCGAGACATATGATGTCATGAAGAGAGGTCTGGGCTTAAGTAACGAAACCATAGGACAAACTTTCCGGAAATGGAGCCAGGGAAGGCTTAAATCATTTCTGGTAGAAATTACGGCTGATATCTTTAAACAAAAGGACCCGCTTACCGGAGAAGATCTGGTGGACAAAATTCTGGACAAAGCCAGGCAGAAAGGGACTGGAAAGTGGACGTCTCAGAACGCTATGGATCTTGGCATGCCGGTACCCACCATTGATGCCGCCGTTACCATGCGGGGAATTTCGGCATTGAAAGAGCAACGAACGCAAGCTAGCAAAGTTTTTGACGGGGAAAAATCTGAATTAATCGCTGACGAGCATTGGGCCGACAGACTGGAGAAGGGGCTTTATTTCGCTTTTATCATCACTTATGCACAAGGCCTGGCTCAGCTATCTGCCGCTTCGCTGGAATATAATTATGAACTGAATATCGGCGCTGTCGCACGTATTTGGCGCGGGGGCTGTATTATCAGGGCTTCCTTGCTCGAATATGTCCGAAAGGCTTACGAAAAAACACCGGCTTTAAAAAATTTATTGTTGGACGAAACATTTGCCGAAATACTGAATTCATCACACCAAAGCCTGAGGAGTGTATTGAAACTGGCTATCGACACTGCTATTCCCGTTTCTTGCCTGGGTGCCTCGCTGTCTTACTTTGATGCTTTCAAAAGCGAAAAATTACCACTTAACCTGGTGCAGGCCCAACGTGATTACTTTGGTTCGCACACTTATGAGCGGACAGATCAACAAGGTATTTTCCATACGGAATGGGGTTAGCCGGTGTCAAACAACCTGGCCGGTGCCTTTGGCAATTTTGACCTTGTACACCAATAAATCTTTCCGGAAATATTTTTTGTAACGTCTTTGAATCTCACTGATGAACTCCTCACGATCATAATCCTTTACCAGGTTTATCGTACATCCTCCAAAACCCGGCCCTGTCATACGCGCCCCTAACACGCTCTTATATTTGGTCACCTCATTCACCAGGAAATCCAACGGATCGCAGCTTACCTCGTAATCATTTTTTAATCCCAAATGGGAATCGAACATTTTTTGTCCAAAGGCCTCCATTCTGTTTTTCAAAATATCTTCGCTTCCTTCTATGACCCGTTGATTTTCCCTGACAACAAAATCACAGCGTCGATATAAAATCGGCCCCAATTCATCTTTACACTTTAATAGCATGTCAGACTGACAATCTCTCAGACTATCGACTTCCGGGAAATATTTTTTAATGACAGCAACGCCTTCTTCACATTCTTTTTTGCGCCGGCTGAGGTGCACGTCCATCTGGCTATTTTTTACCTGCGAATCAAAAAGGATAATCCGGTAATTAGGCCGGTTCATTTCAATAAATTCGTGATCCAGTGACTGGCAATCCAACTTGACAAAGTGATTGGTTTTTCCAAACATATTGGTGAAATGGGCAGGTATGCTACCGGGGATACCAACATATTCATTTTCCGCTTTCAAAGCGTATTGGGCAATTTCCAGGCGGGACAGGCCCAACTCAAAAAGATGATTTAAAAAATAGCCAACACCACACTGAATAGCCACCGATGAGGCCATTCCCGCACCCATTGGAATATCTCCGCCAAAAACGCAATCAAATCCACCGATGATTAGTCCGTCTTTTCTTAGTTCATTAACTACACCCAGGACGTAATTGGCCCAGGAAATTGGCGATTCTTCAAAACCATCAACATTAAACTCAAAAGACTGTTCTAAATTTAAACTGTGTACCCGCCCTATGTCACTTTGATTTTTAGCCACCGCAAATACCATTTGACGGTCCACCGCGGCGGGCAGGACATATCCGTTATTGTAATCGGTATGTTCGCCGATAAGGTTAATCCTTCCTGGAGACCTGAAAAATTCCGGGGTCGTGCTAAATAAGCTCTTGAACTTTTTTTCAACCTTTTTGACAAACATCGATTAATACTAACAAATTTCATTTTTCCTCCCGTCTTTACTACCAGAAAAATGCGTAAAGAAATACCAGCAATATCATAATGATGACTGCACTGATATTGAATGCGGGCGGCGTTTCAAATAATTTTCTTGACAATGGGATTGCTTTTTCATCATCGCGTCCGTTGCCCTCAATATGACTGATAACCAGAATAATAGCAATTGACAGCAAACTGGTATACAACATTTGATCAATGAAAGGCAGGTCCAGGAATATGGCCGCGTCAGACCATCCTTCCGGTGCAATTTTAAAATACATAGCGATCGGAATCGAGCAAATCACACCCCAGATAGCGGCATTATTGGTGGCTCTTTTCCAAAACAATCCGGTAATAAAAACAGCTAAAATTCCGGGGCTTACTACCCCGGTATATTCTTGAATAAACTGAAAGGCCTGTCCCAAATTGCGCAACAAAGGAGCAATGGAGACGGCAATAACCAAAGCCACGGCAGCTGTTATACGTCCAACGGTCACAGTTTGCTTATCAGTGGCATTTTTATTAAAATAAGGCCTGTAGATGTCCATGGTAAATATCGTGGCGGTAGAATTGAGCATGGATGCCAGCGAAGAGACAATGGCTGCGGCCAGCGCGGCCAGCACTAATCCTTTTAATCCCGCCGGCACAAAACTTTTAATTAACCACGGCGCTGCATTGTCATTCACAATTTCGCCGTCTTCGGGATTTATAAAGGTCGGATCTACCGAAGCGCTGTTCAGCACGCCATTGGCATCTACATTCATCACATAGGCAATGATACCGGGAACCACCACGATCAGGGGAATTAATAACTTTAGAAATGCGGCAAATGCGATCCCCTTTTGCGATTCTTTTAAACTCTTGGCTGCCAGGGTTCTTTGAATGATATATTGATTAAAGCCCCAGTAGTAAAGATTGGCTACCCAAAGTCCTCCTATCAACACACCCAAGCCTGGTAAATCCAGCCATGCATCCTCTCCATTGGGCGTGATAATTTCTCCTTTAGATAAAATCATGGAAAATTTTTCCGGAACAACGTCCGCCAAATGGCTTAATCCACGAAAAAAGCCTCCCTCCGGTGTCAATTGATCTAAAGCAATATAAGTGGTAATAAATCCTCCGAAAACCAGGAGCACCACCTGTACAACATCCGTCCAGGCTACTGCCGAAAGGCCGCCCCAAAGCGAATAGGCGGCGGCAAAAAGCGCCAATCCGATAATACTTGTGATCAAAATGCTTCCATCGCCATTGCCTACAATGGTATCCAGCGCCTTAGCGCCCAGGTACAGGACTGACGTCAGGTTTACAAAAACAAAAAGCCCTATCCAAAATACCGCCAGGATGGTTTTCAAATTGGTACTATACCTCTTTTCCACGAATTCCGGGATGGTGTAGAGTTTTTTCTCAATAAATATTGGCAGAAAGTATTTGCCGACAATCAGTAAGGTAAGGGCTGCCATCCACTCATAGGAGGCAATAGCAAGTCCTATGGCAAATCCGGAGCCGGACATACCGATAAACTGCTCTGCCGAAATATTGGCAGCAATCAAAGACGCACCAATAGCCCACCAGGGCAACGACTTACTGGCCAGAAAATAATCTTCAGCATTTTTTTGATGTCCCTTCTTATCTCTGGAAACCCAAAGTCCCAAGCTGACAATCAAAAGACAGTAACTGACAAAAACTACGATATCAATGGTGGCAAATTCATTCATTTCAATAAAGGTTAGACAAAAAGTAGCAAAGTTTGTTCACAGAATAAAAACCAATTTATTGAAAATAATTCAACATCCAAAAATAAACGTATACAGTACGTATATTATATTGGACATTTTTAAGATTAACACTTATTGTCTAACTTTTGCGTTTTACCCTTGTTTAGATATTTTTTCGTTTTTTATTTAAAATTAGGTTCATATTTTATCCAAAACACCTATAATATACAAATAAATGAAAAATATAGGGTCTGTTTTGAGCCTATGCATGCCACCAATATACAAAAAACAATTTAATACTAATTAAGAATATTTATTATAGTGATTGTGGTAATTGCTAATTTAAGGGTTACGGTTTTGCTCAGTTGATCCCTTAAAAAATTTTTCTCGGAAGGAATATCTCAGCCATCATGCAACGGGCGCTGCCACCTCCAAGGGTCTCTATGGTATCCAGCGGACTATGGATAATGGCGCAAAAATTATGTATGGAATTTATTTGCTGCGAGTCCAGGGAATGAAGGGCGGCGGAAGACATAATCAGGAATTTTTCACCCCGGGGATTTATTACCTGTAACATATTGCCAGCAAAATGCGCTTTTTGCTGTTCGCTGATAAAAATTACTTCTTTCCCGGTTTTTTTTAGTGTATCAATGACCAGCGCCTTTTCCTTTTTGTCATCGATACTATCGGCACACAAAATGGCAAATTCATCAGCCACACACATCATGACATTGGTATGGTAAATAGGCAAGCGTTTTCCATCCACACTTTGGTAAGCAGTAAATAGTACCGGCTGGTAATCGAATCTTTCGCAAAATTCTCTCAGCACTTTTTCGTCGGTACGGATAGAACGGGCGGCGTAGGCCAGCTTATTAGTCCGGTCAAGAATCATGCTGCCGGTACCTTCCAAAAATTTATGTTCCCGCTCGAAGAAGGTAAGATCCTCCCTGGCTGTCCAGGAAAAGGAATGGCTGTCACGTAAAATTGCCAAAATATCCTCCCTTCTCTCCAATCTCCGGTTTTCGGCACACATCGGATATATGGCCACTCTGCCATCCCGGTGAAAAGAGATCCAGTTGTTGGGAAATATGGAATCGGGCGTATCTGAAACTGCGGTATCCTCAATGACTACCACCTCAATTCCATGTTGTCTTAACCGGGTTACAAAATTATCAAATTCCTCCCGGGCCTTTTCAGAAATTTCCCGGGAACTTACCTCACCGGTTTTTTTTTGATAGTAGTTATTGACCGCCGTTTGTTCATTAAACCTGAACTGCACGGGTCTGATCATTAGCAAAGTAGAAGTTATTTGCTCGGACATGCTGGGTTATTTTGTTTATTCTCTTAATAATGGCAGGGTGGAGCATCGCAACAGCCCTTCCATCTTCGCTATTTCCGCATACCGTGTTTCCTCTACCTGAAATCCTCTTTCCCTGAGTATGGTGTTCAGGCGAACGAAACTTTTTTCGGAAACGATTACCTCCGGTGAAATTGAAAATACATTGGAATTCATGGCGTACATCTCCTCGCGATCAACTTCAATGATGCGTTCTTTTCCAAAATAGCGGACCAAAAACTGGTAGTCCTCTGCCTTTTTGAAACCGCCCCGGTAGATGATCGCCTGATTGGTTCCGATAGGCTGAAAGCAACAATCCAGGTGCAGGGCATTTTCTTTGGGGTCAACGTCTGACTTATTGAGTTCAAAAGCCTTGACCTCACAGTTTGGGAATTGCGCGCGCAGATAATCGACGCCGGCTTTATTGGTCCTGGCCACTTCATACTTCCTGAAATCTTCATCATTTGAATATCCGACAAATAACAGATCATTCCATGGCATTACGTCACCGCCTTCCATACGGGTATCGTCAGGTGCTTTTAACACTTGATCGGGGTTGATTTGATCTGTGATATATTGTATTCCTTCGAGCTCCCTGACACGTTTTTCCAGAATGTTGGGCCTGACAAATTTGTCGCCTATCACAAATCCAATGTCGCGGCTAAAAATCTGATTGCAGTCCTTTACCAGGCTGGGGCGATAAACTTCGACGCCATGCCTTTCCAGGATCCTGGCAAAGCCGGTCATTTCCAAAATCATATCTTCCTCGACCGGGAATTTTCCATTGCGAATATGTTCTTTTGATTTCGGGTCGTAAGCGGCTTCTAAAGTGGGAGTTCCGCCAAATTGATCAGCCACTCCCAATACCACTGATTTTAGGGTTGAGGTTTCGTTGTTTATAGAAATTTTCAGCATACAATTGTAGTACTTTCAAAGGGTGGTCAAATTTAATAATTGGCAGCATATTTATGGTATCCAGTTGATTTTATTTCTATCACCGCAAAAATAAATTGGGAGCGCAAGATTGATTTCTACTTAAAATTGTCGCATAATTGCATGCTAAATTTTGATACTTTTCCCGAATATATTTTACTTCTAAACGGGTAACTGAAAAAGCAGGAGATGCTTTTGTTTAAGTGGTTTTTATTATGATGAAAAGTTATAAAGATCTGATTGAACAAACCTTTGATTTTCCGACCGGAGAGTTTAAGGTTAAAAAAAATCAACTGTTTTTTCATGATGTTGCCATGTTTGATATTATTGAAAAATACGGCACCCCCCTGAAATTCACTTATTTGCCAAAGATTAGCGAAAACATTCAAAAGGCAAAAAAGCTTTTTGAATCCGCAATGAAAAAATATAAATACAATGGCAAATACATTTTTAGCTATTGTACCAAATCTTCTCATTTTTCCTTTGTACTCAAGGAGGCGCTAAAGAATGACATTCACATTGAGACATCCTCTGCCTTCGATATTCCCATTATCCAAAAGTTACAACAATCGGGGCATGTAAAGAAAAGTACCTACCTGATTTGCAATGGTTTCAAGAAGCCCAAATACGTAGAAAATATCATTGATTTGCTTAATGATAACTTTAAAAACTGCATCCCTGTATTGGACAACATGAAGGAGTTGTCTTCTTATAGTGAAAAGGTTAATAAACCCTTTCAGCTTGGTTTGCGGCTGGCATCGGATGAAGAACCAAATTTTGAATTCTATACATCGCGGTTGGGTATCCGATACAATGACGTTGTTGACTTTTACCAAAACAACATCGCGCCAAACCCCAAGGCCAAATTAAAATTATTGCATTACTTCATAAGTACGGGTATTAAGGATACCGCCTACTACTGGAGTGAATTGAGCCGGTTTGTACACAAGTACTGCGAGCTAAAAAAGATTTGTCCCGAATTGGATACTATTGATATCGGCGGTGGTTTTCCAATCAAATTATCCCTTCAATTTGAATTTGATTTTGAATACATGGTCAACCAGATCGTCGAAAACATCAAGTGGATCTGCGATAAAAATCATGTGCCGGTTCCGGACATATTAACAGAATTTGGAAGTTATACGGTTGGAGAAAGCGGTGGATTGCTTTATTCTGTTCTCAATCAGAAGTTGCAAAACGAAAAAGAACTTTGGTACATGATCGATGGCTCCTTCATCACCCACTTGCCCGATTCCTGGGGGTTAAACCAAAAATACATTTTGTTGCCTATCAACAAATGGCGTGAAACCTATCATAAGGTCAACATCGGGGGACTTACCTGCGACAGCATGGATTATTACAATTCCGAAGCGCATTCTTCAGAAGTTTTCTTGCCCAAAATCACCAACAGCGAACCCCTTTACATTGGTTTTTTTCATACCGGCGCCTATCAGGAAGCGCTGGGTGGTTACGGGGGTATCCAGCATTGCCTTATTCCTTCTCCCAAACACATAATCATTAATAAAAATAATAAAGGAGAAATAACGAGTAGGCTTTTTTCGAAGGAACAAGGCCATGAGGTAATGCTGGATATTTTGGGGTATTAAATGCATATACAATGTCATAGGCCCAGCCCATTAAAATCAGATAAACCAATACAACCCAAATGGGCTGAACCTATATTTTCCATAAAAATTACCACTTAATCGATTGCTATTCTTTAATTCCCGATGGAGGTTAATTTAATTTTACTACCCAATAGTCACTATCGCCATTATTGCCGCCTACATCTCCATCGGAGGAATACGATTCTCCTGCTATCACATATCCCCCGTCGTGGGCTTCAATGACTGATCGGGCGCGATCCGTTCCGGATCCTCCGAGGTTATGCTCGTTGAGCAGGTTTCCGGACGCATCCAACCTCACAATCCAATAATCGCTGCCACCGTGATTGCCGCCAACATCACCATTGAAGGAGCTCGAACTGCCGACCACCACGTATCTGCCGTCAGAATCTTCGATGACAGAGCGGGCTACATCTGAATTGGATCCACCGAGGTTGGTTTCCCACTCCAAATTTCCCAAAGCATCTAACTTAATAATCCAATAGTCATTGCCGCCATTATTGCCACCCACATCTCCATCAGCCGAGTTGGAGCTGCCGGCCGCGATATATCCGCCGTCGGAAGTTTGAAAAATATCATAAGCATAGTCGGCGCCCGATCCTCCAAGGATGGTGCTCCACTGGGGATTCCCGGATGCATTTAATTTAACAATCCACACATCCGTATTCCAGGGATCGCCTTCCGGCGCCACGGTATTGCCAGCAATGGCATAACCCTTTTCGGGTGTAGCAATGACCGAACGGATCTTACCACTCAGTGAAACCTGCCATTGCTGGTTTCCATTGGCATCTAATTTAACCACCCGGTTTGGATTAGTTATTCGCATGGTTTCCGTTATAAATTCAGCGGCCACGAGGTATCCGCCATCAACGGATTGGGTGACAGACCGGAAGTAATCTGCCTCGAGTCCATCGAGCTGGGTATCCCATACCATCTTTCCGGTAGAACCCAACCTGATAATCCATGAATCCACATCATCCGCACCTCCTCCGGGGGGCTCCGAATTGCCGCCCACGATATATCCGCCACCGGCAGTTTGTTCGATTTGGTAGGCATGATCAAACCCGGCGCCACCAAAAAGAGCGTCTGACTCTAAGTTTCCGGAATCATCCAGTCTTGCAATCATCCAATCCATGAGTCCTCCGCCTTCCGGATCTTCCCAGGTGGAACCAGCTACCCAATATCCTCCTCCGGGATCCTGAACAACTGACTGGCCATAGTCCCCACCATTTCCTCCGAGGTTGGTCTCCCAATCAATGGCGCCAAAATAAGTGAGTCCGAAACCGCCTATTGGAATTACCAGGATATATCCTTCGCTATCAACAGCCAATATCTTGCCTGTATATTTGTGGCCCGGATTGAGCCCCTCCAGCATAATCTCTGTTTCTTTGAGATTGGTGTATATTTCTTTTCCATTTAGCCATACTGAGTAGGCCACATCTCTTTCCGTAATTTTATCCCATTTAAGCAGGGCTGTATTACCTGTAACCTGAGTTACAGTTGCCGCGGGCCCTTCAGACTGTGGATCCTGAGGCTCGAAGGTAGCTTCTTCCCGGCAACCGGTTGTCAATACCAGTGCCATAAAAACGATGAATAAGAGCTTAAAAATCTTCATTTAGCTTTAAAATTTTTGAGATTGGTTTTTAATGTTGATAATAACTTACTAATCAGGTAACCGACTTAAAACAGGCAATTGGTGCCATGCCGGTTTGAATTGAGGAAAGCCTGCTTTGGGTTGATATTGAAATGCCTGAAATTACCGGATTTTAGTGATTGGCAACCGACGAATGGATGAGGGGATCAGATAGCTGGTTTCTGTTTCGCTCAAACGGGTGTCATTGCGTATTTAATTCGTCTTCGTATCTGGTTGCCGGCATTTAAATGCCTCGTCTGATTTCCAAAACAAATAGAAAGGTGTAGAGAATTCTACACCCAGGGTTACTTTATTATGTTGTATGCTAAGCTTGCGCGGAGTTGTGTTGAGCCGAATAGCATCATTATTCGGCTCAAATATGCGGGAAAAATGAGCCGAATAATTAAAATAATCCGTTCAATGCTCGTAATTGAAGTGATCCGCTGTATGCTGCAGGAAGGCCCCGAAGGGTTTAAAGGTGGTATGAGCGCCCGGAAATATGGTGCTATCGCTAAAACCTCCAAAGCAACAGCCACACGCGATTTACAAGAATTAGTGGCTTTGCATATCTTTATTCCAAAAGGTGGAGGAAGGAGCACGCGGTATACACTTAGTTTGGATTAGGGACGCATTTCCATTTCATGCAATCGCATGCCGTTGCATATTTAATTCGTCGCCGTATCTGGTTGCCGGCATTCAAATGCCTCGACTGATTCCCAAAACCGGTAGAAGGATGTAGAGAATTCTACACCCAGGTCAGGTCTTAGGACCGAGAGGGTGATGGATTAGTAAGCATTATTACTTGGCATATCTTTTATTCTTGTTGTAAGCAGCAGTAATAATCTTTTCCAAAATTTCGAGATTCACGTCGGAAAGTTTATTGACGTACAGACATATATTGCCCGTTTTGTGTTTGCCTAAATCATTTAATAATGCCTCCTGATTTTCAAAGCCATTTAATACATAAAACACCAAATGCTGCTTCCTTGGTGAAAAAGAAGCCAAAGGCAACTTTGTTTCACGCCCACTTTCGTATTTATGTACATAACTCCCGAATCCAATTATGGAAGGTCCCCATTTTACAGGATCTATTTTGGTAATTTTATTCATCATTTCCATAACTACCAGCCCATCTTTTTGTCTGGTTTCATTTTGGATTGATTTTATGAATTCCATTACATTGCTAGTTGTTGGTTTCATATTTTTTCAAACTGTTTTTTTCGTATTGCCTAAAAAGTCGGGCTAACTAATCTAAAGAATTTTTAGTGAAATTTATATCGATATGGTGTGTTGATTTCCGTGGCCTTACAATTAAAGCCAGATAAATCTGTTGTGGTAAAGCAATCGTTTGAGCCACTGCCACAGGGTTTGACGTTTGCAGTGACAGTTATTCTTGTTCCATTCCGAATATTTATTTAGCTTGAATATAAAATTGTTTTCCCGTTGGTGTAAAACAGCTATCATAAAAACTATTTGGTTTGTATTTTTTCGGCAGCCTTAATCTATCATATCATGCTTAAAAATTATTTGATCACCGCTTTACGAGCTTTACAGAAAAGTAAGATATCCACCGCGATCAACGTTTCAGGGCTGGCCATTGGGATGGCTTGTTGCCTTATCATATATATTTATATCAAAAATGAATTGAGCTATGATAGTTTCCATAGTAAAGCGGACAGGATATTTCGCTTTTATACCATCGATGAGGCACTGGGTGTGACCAGCAACAGTGTCGGTATTACCGAACCCCGTATGCCAGCTGCAGCCAAGGAGGAAATACCGGAGATCCTGAATACCACGAGGATGCTCAATCAGGGTAGGTTGAGGGTGGAAATTGGCGATAAATTTGTTTATACGGAAAATGCAAAGTCGGTAGAAAGTACTTTTTTTGAAATGTTTGACTATAAACTGCGCGATCCACAGGCTGCTCAAACATTTAATCACCCGCGAAAGGCCATTCTAACCGAATCCATGGCTGAGAAAATATTTAAAGGTGACAAGGCAGTAGGGAGTGTAATTTCGATCAATGAGCAGGATTGGGAGGTAGTGGGCTTGATGGAGGACAATACTCATCATAGCCACCTTAAACTTGATCTGCTTTTATCGTTGTATCCCACCCAGGCAGACTCAAGCCTGGCACAATATTTAGATTCGTGGCAGGGACTAGGTATGGTTGGCTATGCCGAGCTGAATGAAGCTTCTTCGGAGAGTTTGGTAGAAGCTAAGCTGAAAGACCTTGCCTTAAAAAATGAAGCACCGGAATTTTGGATCCCACAACTTCAGCCGTTAAAGAGCATTCATCTTAAATCTTCAGGCATTCTGTTTGACGGCTACAATGAAAACAAAGGAGATATTGCCTATGTCTATTCACTATCGGCAGTCGCACTGTTTGTGCTGCTCATTGCGGCATTTAATTTTATGAATTTGTCTACAGCGCAGTCTTCCGCCAGGGCCCGGGAAGTAGGGGTCAGAAAGGTGTTGGGTGCCTTTCGTTATGACCTGATCAAGCAACACCTGGGGGAGTCGTTGTTGATAAGTATCATTTCCGCGTTGATAGCAGTTTTATTGGTATTGATCGTTGCACCTAAAATCAATCTTGGCATCCAGACCAGCATATATGATTTTATTTTTAACAACCCGGATATTTATCTGACAATTGTGGCAGCCACCCTTATTATTGGTTTGCTGGCGGGACTTTACCCGGCGTTTGTGCTTTCGCGGTTTGAAGCGGTGGCTATTTTAAGGGGGAAATTTCAGACAGGTAAACGCGGCGTGGCATTGCGAAAGATGCTGGTTGTAGCCCAATTTGCAGCTTCCATCACCATGATTATTGGCACCTTATTTATTGATCGCCAAATAAAGTTTATAAAAAACAAAAGCTTAGGCTTTAACAAAGAGCAGGTAGTAACCTTCGCTATGAATGATCCCGCGATGACTGAAAACATGATCACGCTCAGGGACCGCTTACAGGAATACGACGCCGTGGAAGCGGCAAGTACTTCTTCCAATATGCCTGGCAGGACGTTCGGGCGTACCGGTATCACCCCGGAAGGAGCGTCGGAGGAGGAGCAGAATTGGATTGTAAGTGCGCTTTCATTTGATGAAAACTATTTGAAAGTTATGGGTTTGGAGATGGTGGCCGGAAGATTTTATTCGCCGGAATCCGGTACGGATCAGCAGGAGGGAATTGTTGTCAATGAAGCCCTGGTATCCCAGGTAGGTTGGGAGAATGCTATTGGTAAAAAATTAATTTTTGGGAACGACTCAGAGCGCACCATTATAGGCGTGATCAAAGACTTCCATTTCGCTTCGATGCGTCACCAGATTGAACCCCTGATTATGTTCTTTAATCCCGGCGCCAACAACAATCTTTCCCTCCGCCTGAAAGGTGATATTCCCGGGGCCATGGATAAAATAGAAGAAGAATGGAATCGAATTTATGCCGACTATCCGTTTGATTATAAATTTTTTGACCAGGAATTTGATAACCTGTACCGCAGTGATGAAAACTTCTCTCTTTTAATGGCCAATTTTACATGGCTTGCTATTTTTATTGCTTGTCTTGGATTGTTTGGCCTTTCGGCCCATACCACCGAGCAGCGTAGAAAAGAGATTGGTGTACGCAAAGTAATGGGCTCAAGTGTCTATCAAATTGTGATGCTGCTGTCAAAAGAATTTGTTCTACTCATCGTTATGGCGACATCCCTCGCATGGCCGCTGGCCTACTTTGCGGTGATGAGCTGGTTGAGTGATTTTCAATACCGCATAGATTTACTTTCCTGGCAAAACCTGTTGATTTTTGTGGTTTCCGGCTTCCTGGCCTTATTGATCGGCCTTTTGACGGTCAGTTATCAGTCTATTTCCGCCGCCTTAATCAACCCTGTGAAGTCGTTGAGAAGTGAATAAGGACTACTCGTGCCAGTAGTCCTTAGTGATTATATACTTTGAGAAACAGGATGGTTCCAGACTCCTGTCTCTACGGTCTTTTCAACAAATTCCTTAAAATCTGTTGCCGGTCTTCCTAATACGCTTTCGACATCATTAGATACTACCTGGTTATCAGCATTTCCTAATACCTCTTTGAACAAATATCCAAAGAGCCATACATATGAGTCCGGCAGACCTGCTGCTTTCATTCCTTTTTTGAACTCATCGATTGAAATCGGTTGGTATCGGATGTCCCTGCCAATTCCTTTGGCCATGGTATCCGCTACTTCTCCAAAAGTCATTTTTCTTGGTCCGGTTACTGTTATAGTCTCTCCATTGAAAGTATCGTCCACTAACACTTTGGTTACCACATCGGCAATGTCGTCTGCATCCACAAATGGTATTTCAGCCTCGGGCATTGGAAGGGCCACATGTCCGGCTAATATAAAATCTAAGAAAGCGCCTTCACTAAAGTTTTGATTGAACCACGATGCTCTCACAATTGTGAAGTTCAGGCCGGAGTTAGCAACGATTTGTTCACACGCTTCTGCCTCAGTTTCTCCTTTTCCTGAAAGTAAAACCACTTTTTCTAACCCCTCCTTAAGTGCTGCTTCAGTAAGAGCGGTGATTGCATCTCTGGCTCCCGGTACTGCCAGGTCAGGGTAATAGACGATGTAGGCGCGGTCCATCCCTTTAAGCGCTTCTGCGTAGGTGGAAGGGTCATTCCAATCAAAAGCAGGGTTGTTTTTCCTTGTTCCGACCCTAACATTGTGTCCGCGTTGCGTTAGTCCTTCAACTACTCGGCGACCAGTCTTACCGGTACCTCCGATTACTAAGATGTTGTGTTTCATTTTTATGTATAATTTGAGTTTAAATACGTTGGGTTTTTTAGAATTTTTTTGCCTGAATAAAGAGCGCCAGTACGGCCAACAGGAATGAGAGTACGGCAAATACCGTCCGGATCAGGTGCAATCGGTTCCAGTTGGATTCGTAGTATTTTCTGAATTCTGAGATTTTATCAACTTTGGCCTCCGCTATTTTTAATACCTCCAATTGATCATTTAAGGGTACATTTCCTAATGCCGTTACACCAACCGTTCCGATCAAATAAGTGATGGATGCTGCCAGCATCAGCGTAAAAACCCACTTATTGGCATGGAATTCATAAATACTTGAAATACTTAGCAAAACGATACTTCCAAAAAAGACCAGGAAAAAGGCCGGATTCAAAATTGCCCTGTTGATAGATTGCATCGTTTTGAGGTAAGTTAAATCAGCCACGCCCTTAGTTCCGGGGATCACCGATACCGACCAGGCATAGAACAAGCCTGCGGAAAGACCTGTAAGGATTACCGATCCGAACAGGATGAATGATTTAAATGATATGTCCATGATTATAATATTTCTGATGTGAAAAGCCATTCCCCTGGGTTGGATATTTCTCATTGGCATGGAATAGCTCCACAATGACCATCTTGCAGGTCCTGAGCGCCCGCTTCACCAAGTTCTTTTCATTGAATACCCTGAAAGGATTTTGCTTGCAGTGGTTGACGTCGCATTTTGTATTTGGTATCTCAAATGCTACTGTAAGTATTCCAGACCACTCAATCGTAATCAGTCTCTTTTTCATTTTACTTCTTGCTTGAATACAGATGTAAAATTGAAGATTAGAACTGCCTCATGCTTGACACTTCCCGCCAATGTCTTGACACTTTAAGCCAAATCGTCTAAAAGCATTAGATTTTTCGAAATGCGACAGGGGATAGACCCGTCCAACGCTTAAATGCACGGTTAAAGGCACTTTGCTCTGAGAAGCCGGTTTCAAAAGCGATTTCAGCGACGCTCCGGGAGGAGTTTTTAAGCAGATTTTTTGAGACTTCTTCCTGGGTTTTCTTTATCAGATCACGAAAAGTAATGCCAGCCTCCGATAGTCTCCTGGTTAATGTGCGGTTACTCATGCCCATATGATCTCCTATCTGGGCAATACTTGGAATTCCACTAGGCAACGCATTTTTTATCAACACCTCAATATCTCTCGCAATCTTATTGGCGCTTATTTCGAGTCCCTTTGTTTCTTCATCTACTCTTTCGAGTAAGAATTGGTTGATACTGACATCAGCTTTTGCGGTTCTCAACGCCAGGTCCGAGGTCTTGTAGGTAATTGTGTACTTATTTTGATTAAATAAAACAGGGCATTTGAAGGCGTCGTTATAGCTGGTTAAATCTGTCGGTGGATTGTGCTTGAATGTTACCTGTACCGGTGAGATATCTGTTTCAGTCATAGCTCTCAGTACTACAACTGTAGCAGATATGGTGGCTTCATTGGACAATTCCAGGCCTCTTCTGTGTGGTTCTCTCAATAAGTACACATGCGAAAGGTCATTTTCTTTTTCAACTTTAAAGACATACGTGTTGGATAGTAGTTTAAAGTAGCGTTCACTTCGATCAAATATCTCACCGGCCCATGAACAGGTTCTCCACGATAATCCAAGTACACCATAGTCTTCAATTTTCATTTGCTGACCAACTCTTACCGAAAAACCAGGTCCTAATTTTTCATCGAGGATCTCGTGCAATTCAAAAAAGTGGTCGGCTGGTACCGCCTGGATGTTTTCAATGGCATCAATAGGGGTAGGGAGGTTCTTGAAATCATCCCGGCTCATGCCTTCTGCGATGGCGCAATCGAGCATTTTACGGTAGAGGTTGATGGAGATGTATTTCATGTCTCTGTTTTGGGGCCACCCGGAAGTAATAACCGGGTTGCTTATGAATTCCGGAGATAATTGGTAACGTATGGCTATCCGGAACTGATCCCGGATATTTTTGAATTATGATTACCTAAACTAAAAGATATTTCCTTGAATTCAAATATAAGCTGGTTAGACGTGTAGATTTCCATCCTTTTACCCAAGCTATGTTCTAAAAGAAACTGCATGTGCTTAAGATCCAGCTCATTTTCAAGGAGGTGGATCACAAACGAATGTGCCGTTGTTACACCTGGAAGAACATAAATCTGAATGAAAATCTGACAACAAATACAAACCTGCTGGTTCTCTAAATCCTCTACAAGTTCTCCGGTCTGAATGGACCGTAAACCGCATCCCTGAATTTCTTATGAACAGCTCCATCGAAAGGAAATTTCTGAACAAAAAGGACTGCGGTCAAGTCATTCTCCGGATCCACCCAAAACAAGGTGCTTGCTGCACCATCCCAGAAGAACTCTCCAACCGCACCATTCATTTCCTCTGTAGTCTTTGGTGGTGCTGTCCGCACTGCAAAATCAATTCCAAATCCTACCCTGCCTTTGCCAGGAAGCCAAAGGCTGTCCTCAACCGCCGGTAAATGATTAGTGGCCATGAGCTTGACAGTCTCCGGTTTGAGAATGGTGGCGCCGTTATAGGTTCCTTCATTGACCAACATTTGCGCAAATTTCATGTAATCGTCAATAGTCGCCTTCAGACCCCATCCTCCGGGCTTCATGGGCCAGTCGTTAAAATTTATGGTGTGTACCCGTTCATCAGGGACCCTGTTCAGGCTATTACTGCTGTCTGCTTTGAAATAGAGCGCAGCCACACGCTCCCTTTTTCCTTCCGGTACAAAATACCCGGTCTCACTCATTCCCAAAGGATCCAATACTACCTCTTTCACATATTCATGAAAAGGTTTGCCCGACAGTTTCTCTACCAGATAAGCCTGTACATCTACCGAAATACCATATTCCCACCGCTGACCGGGATGATACCCAAGTGGTATCTTACTTAGCCTGGTAGCCATGTCTGTTAAGGTATTCTCCAGGTTCAGGAGATCTGCTTCCCCTGTTTTTTTATCCAAACCAAGATCAGAACGATTGGAAAATCCCGCAGTATGCCTTGTGATATCAGCGATGGTGATGGCGCGGTCGGCGGGATCCAGAATCATTTCCCCTGACTCATCCAGACCTGTAACCACTTGCATATCTGTAAACTCAGGTGCATATGCAGATAAAGAATCTTCCAATTGAAAAGCTCCTTTTTCATATAAGGTCATAAGGGCTGTTCCTGTAATGGGTTTGGTCATCGAATAGATCGTTACAATCGTACTCCTGTCCATGGGGATCTCGGCTTCCCTGTCGGCATAACCATAAGCGTTAAAGTAAACCTCCTTACCTTTTTCAAAGATCAAAGCTGATGCACCTACTACTACATCATCGGTAATGAAAGATTGGAGGGTTGAATCCACCCGGTTCTTAGCTGTCTGGTCGATAACCAGGTCTTGTTCCATTTCCTTAACCTCGGCAGTTTGCTTACAAGCAGCGAAAGCAATAAAAGAGGAAAGGATGAAATATATTTTTTTCAATTTTAACTTGCGTCTCATAATTTACAAGCTAAGCATATCTTTCTTATTTACAAAGTGCTTTAGTATTAAAGGCAGTTGAAGGTATTTTCAAGGTCGGGATGGGCGTTGGGAGAAAAACAATTTAATTATAGCAGCGTTGATGCTTGTGGCAAGGAACAAGGAGATCAATTGTTTTTATAAAGGGTGCTATCATGTTCGTGTAAAAACCAATCATTGTAGAATCGGACTACCTCAAGGCTTGTAACTATTTCTTTATTTTTAATTTTCAATTGGAGTGGTGGGCAATCGCTAAAATAGGCAGACAGCCTTCTCTTTTTAAGTCCCAGAATGCCTTGAGTGGCCCTAACAAATTTTGGGTTATGCGCTTTTTTAATATAATCAACGACCTCCAGGACACCCGAGTCCTGGTCCACCCATTCTTTTTGGTAATAGGAGGCAACGCCATTGACAATTACCTTTAGAAAAACCCGATCATTTGAATTATTTGAAGGTAGCCGACGATTGAAAAGAACAATATCCTGATGCAAAGCACTCTCGTTTACACTCTCAAACATTTGATCCCCTATGGCATAAGCTCTTATTTGGCTAGCATCATATTTTTTTATCGCCCTCTTGCCGTCTGGCCTGAACCGAACTTTTTTGTAAAGCTTCAGGAAAGTGGCTTCTTTTCTATCCCTCAGCACCCCATGCACTGTATCACCACTGAGCGTTATAATAAAGCCAGTTTCAAATCCATTTTGTGCATAACAAATACTGCACAATGTCAAGCAGAGCATGGATATGCCTATCTTTTTCATAAAGTTATTTCCCGCAAAGATAGTGCCGGTATGCTTGCTAAAGCCTAAACTAAGGAAGTAATACAACGGTAACTGTGGGAGGCATCACCTCCCACTCCCCTTTATGGCGCGCGTTTGAGTGAAACGGAAACGCGTGCCCTGTCAAACAACCTCCGGCAAACCTCTTCTGTTAACACCTTCCCAAGATGTGCATTCATCTCTTCTTTAAAAACAACACATGTTATCCTGATAAGCATCACCTCCCACTCCGCCAGTTTTCTACTTCTGTCAAATGCCTCTGCCCTGCGGCTTCACTGACCGAACGGACAAAGGCCACCCCAGCTCCTCCCAGATTATGTTCATTAAGCAGTTTTCCAAGCGAATCCAACCTTACGATCCAATAATCGCCATCGCCTTCCTTGTCCAAGACGTCTCCGCTAGCCAGATTTGAGCTGCCACCCACTACATATCCGCCATCCGAAGCCTGAAAAATGTATGAGGCGTAATCAGTGTCAGTGCCACCGAGGCTAGTTCTCCATTGTGGGCGGCCAGCGGCGTCTAATTTCAGGATCCACACATCAACATTCATAGCATGGCCCCCGGGCGGCTGGGTGTTGCCAGCCAGTGCATAACCCTGATCGCAGGTAGTAATGACAGAACGGATCTTTCCTCCCAGTGAAGTTTTCCATTGCAAATTTCCATCGGCATCAAACCTGGTAATACAATTTTTTAGAACGACCCGGTCACTTGCCGCCACTAGTTCATTAACCACCAGGTATCCACCATCGGAAGCTCGAACGACCAGCTGGCCGAAACCTTCGCCAAACCCTACCGGATTATATCCCCAATGTATCTGGCCAGGATAATTGATCCTAAAATTGCTCACCGGAATTTTCCAGGTACCCCCTTCGCCATCAGTAGCCCGTATTTCGCCTGCATAAGTACTGTCGGGATTGAGTGCCTTTAACGTGACTTCCGTTTCTTTAACGTCGGTATGTATTTCCTTTCCGTTTAGCCATACGGCATAGGTTACGTCTTGATTAGCAACTTTTTCCCACCGGAGCAGGGCCGTATGGGCGGTAAGTTGGGTGACTGTTGCCACGGGCAGATCAGGTTGCTGACCCTGCGGCATTGAGGAAGTATCTTCCCGGCAACAAACTATAAATATCCATACTAATGGAATGACGAAGGAGTACATAAAAATCTTCATTTAGTTTAAAAAATTCGTTGGGTTGGTTTTTAATGTTGATAATAACTTACGGATCAGGTAACCAACTTAAGGGCAGTAATTGATATCATGGCGGCTTGAGTTGAGAAAGGGACGATTTGGGTTGATATTTACTGGATGAAATTTTCCGCCAAACCCGGTCAAAACCACTGTCTTCGAGAAATAGAGGGTCGGCCGGGCGGCAGGTTATAAAGCGATCCCTTAGGTGCGAAGCACGCTACCGGCAAAGGGTGGTGCGGCTGGCCTGGGGATTGCTTCGGAACCAACATCACAGGCCTTCCCTTTCCTCGCAAAGACGGAGGTGGTGCATTAGGTTCGAGGAAATACCATTATCAACATCAATACCGATACCACTCAACTCTCCCAAACCATCGTCTTCGCGAAATAAAGCGCCGGCCCAGCGGGCGGGTTATGAAGCGATCCCATGGATGCGAGGCACGCTCCCAGCTAAGGGTGGTGCGGCTGGCCTGGGGATTGCTTCGGAACCAACCACACTCGCCCTCCCTTTCCTCGCAAAGACGGAGGTGGTGCATTAGGTTCGAGGAAATACCATTATCAACATCAATACCGATACCACTCAACTCTCCCAAACCATCGTCTTCGCGAAATAAAGCGCCGGCCCAGCGGGCGGGTTATGAAGCGATCCCATGGATGCGAGGCACGCTCCCAGCTAAGGGTGGTGCGGCTGGCCTGGGGATTGCTTCGGAACCAACCACACTCGCCCTCCCTTTCCTCGCAAAGACGGGAGGTGGTAGATTGGGTTTGAGGAAATACCATTATCAACATCAATACCGATACCACCCAACCTTCGCAAACCCATCGTCTTCGCGAAATAAGGCGCCGGCCCAGCGGGTGGGTTATGAAGCGATCCCCTGGACGCGAGGCTCGCTCCCAGCTAAGGGTGGTGCGGCTGGCTTGGGGATTGCTTCGGAACCAACCACACTCGCCCTCCCTTTCCTCGCAAAGACGGGAGGTGGTGCATTAGGTTTGGGGTAATGATTATCTTTATTGATATTGCCGTAAGAAGAAAGATTAATATATTTGGCCCATGGCGGTTTATTCCCTTGACAAAGCACTCGAAATTTTATTTGACGATCGCAAATATTATTTGTCTCTCTCACAAACTGAGCGTAGCAAAATTCGAAAATATAAACAAAGGTATAAGGAGAATACCCTGACTATAGATGGCAAAATAAGTCTGATTAAAATGTACGGTGGAGAAGTTATTGAGGATATTAAAGTAAAATTAAAATAAAAAAATTTCTTCCCTATACTGTGTCATTGTGTCACATTTTATTATATTTGTTTGATTAATAGCAAAACCCATTAGGGTATTTTTTTATCAGAAATAGTGTGTCAAATAGACGCACTTACTATTTTTTAAACTTAATCATACTATCATGAAATCTTATCAAATTTTCATTTACTACAACGATGTATTGTTATTTTCTACTGAAAAGGAAAACATAGACAACAAAAAGTCATTAAATAAAATCATGCGCCTTTTAAGGAAAAATTTCCCTTTAAAGATGGCTATGATTTTCAGGTGATTGGTCATAAGGCGAGGGAAAGAAACTTTACTTTACATTTTGTCTAGAACTTTTAAATAATTTGGAGGTGGTGTCAAGGTAGGTGAGTAATGCGAAATCTTAACTTATCGTCACAGTTTAGAGGCCTTGTGTGAAGGGTTAATGCAGATGCCATGGTTTGGTATTTGTAATGCCTGGGTGTATCATTAAATGTTAGGAATGTTTCATTAAAATAAATTGAGTTGAAAACTCAAAGCCAGAGAATCCTCGTTACAAACGAGGACTAGGGAGTATAAAACGAGGACTAGAAGGTTAACAGATTTTTTGGGATAGTTTCAAAGTTTCGCATGACTATGTGAACATTTCATCATCAAATTTTGCCCCGCAATTCCGGCAATATTTGGCATCGATATCGTGGCCTTCGGCTGAACAATGGTCGCAAACATTATTCTTTTTCCTTTCCCGGGAAGCCTGGGTAATTTCAGAGGTCACAATTCCCGTAGGCACGGCAATGATGGCATAACCGAGGAGCATGATAATGGAGGCCAATGCCTTGCCGCTTACGGTTTGAGGAGCAATATCTCCATAGCCAACGGTTGTCAGTGTTACGATGGCCCAGTAAACACTCAGCGGAATACTATTAAATCCATTTTCAGGTCCTTCTACCAGGTACATCAGGGTTCCCATTACTATCACCAGGATTAAAACAGCCCCAAAGAAAACAGTGATTTTATACCTGCTTGCCTTTAGCGCATTTTTTAGTAACCTGCTCTCACCCAGAAACCTGGCCAATTTTAATATTCTAAACACTCTTAACAGCCGAATGGTGCGAATCACCATCAGGTATTGCCCTCCTGCTAAAAAAATACTAAGATAGGTAGGTAAAAATGCCAGCAAATCTATTATTCCATAAAAGCTGGTAATATAGTATTTGGGTTTTTTAACCGAGAGAATCCTGGCTATGTATTCCAGGGTAAAAGCAATGGTAAATACCCATTCGACAATCCGCAGTTCTTCCCCATATTCAAGCCTTATATCCTCCACACTCTCAAGCATAACAGCAATGATGCTCAATAAAATAGCCCACAGCAACAGGACATCAAATTTTCTCCCCCAATAGGTATGGTGTTCAAAGATTATTTCGTGTAATTTTTTTCGCCATGGCGCCCAATCCGGGTCCTTTTCTTCTTTCTCGCTTTTTTTAGAAGTGATTTTCATTGATGATGCACAAAAATTCTATTTGCCTTCCTGAATATAAAAAAAATTGCGGGGAATAAGCATGTGCCTTAATACCTTCTCCAAAAATATGGGGTAAATAACATCAGGAAGGTAAACAGTTCCAACCGGCCCAACAACATCAGAAACGCTAAAAACCATTTGGCGGCCGAGGGCAGGCCGGCAAAATTATTCACAGGTCCCACATCTCCTAAGCCAGGACCAATATTGCCAATGGAAGTAGCCACGGAGCCCAGAGAGGTAATAAAATCCACGCCCAGCAAAGACATCACAACAATACCTATTCCAAATATGAACATATATATCATGATAAAGGCCAGGATGTTGTAGGTGATCTCCTGATTGACTGCCTTTCTGTTCAACCTCACCGGTAATACCGCGGCAGGATGCACTTGTCTTTTTAATTCCAGCAGGCTGTTTTTAAAAAGGATGATATGACGAACGATTTTCACCCCTCCCGCGGTTGATCCCGCCATGCCTCCTACAAACATCAACAAGAAAAACAATACGGTCAAAAATGGCGTCCAGCTGGTGTAGTCTGCTGAGACAAACCCGGTAGTAGTGGTAATCCCTATCACCTGAAACAAGGCATCGCGGATAGATTTTTCTATATCATGATCGGTGACTATATAAATAGAAATAGCGGTTGCCAGTGTCACAAAAAAGATTATCCCCACGTATTTTCTGAACTCCTCATTCCTCCAAACCTTCTTAAAATCTCCTTTCAACGAAAAATAGGTTAGGGTAAAATTAGTACCGGCCAGAAACATAAAGCCGATAATAACATATTGCAAATAGGGGGAAAACTCGGCCACACTGGAATTTTTAGTGGAAAATCCGCCGGTGGCCATCGTGGTTAATCCGTGATTCAGTGCATCAAAAAAACTTAATCCCCCCAGCATCAGCAAAATAGTCTCTGCTACGGTTAATCCCACATAAAGCAGCCACAGCCGCTTGGCAGTTTCCTTAATCCTCGGTTGCAGCTTGTCGGGCGATATCCCGGGCGCCTCGGCCACAAAGAGCTGCATGCCGCCAATCCCTAAAATCGGAAGAATGGCCACCGTTAAAACAATGATACCCATGCCACCAATCCATTGCGTTAAACTTCTCCACAGCAATACGGCCTTAGGTACTGACTCGATATCAGTAATTATGGAGGCTCCGGTGGTGGTAAAGCCTGATATGGTTTCAAAGAAGGCATCTGTGAAGTTGGGAATCGTGCCCGTCAAAAGATAGGGCAAGGTTCCAAAAATAGACATGATCAGCCAGCCAAAGGACACGATCAGATAACCGTCACGCTTTTTTAACTCGCGATTCTTATTGTTTTTTGTGCGCCGCCAGGCCAGAAATCCTGCCAATACCGTAATGGCGCAGGCAATGAGCATATTGATCCAATCACCCTCCCAGAAAAATATCGAAAACGGAAAGCACAAAAACATAAACCCCCCGGATATCATCAACAGGATACCTAAAATGTGAATGATAATGCCGAAGTTAAATTTCATAATCCAGCTGAGTAAATATTAGGTATCCGTGAAAATCAGAGAGGCCAGTCATGGTATGGTGTAGCAGTTAATTAAAATATGACTCCACTTTTCGAATACAATTTGGTCTTGCCAATACAACCACCCGGTCTTTGGGCTTAAACTGAAAGTTACCCAACGTAACGTAGCCCTCTCCTCTGCGTATCACACCTCCGATAACCGCAGCAGCCGGAAAATTCAGGTCTTTCAATTCGTGCCTGGTTATTTTCGAATTCTCCTGCACCTCAAATTCCAATACTTCCGCATCTACACCGTGGATGCTGGTCAGGGATAAAACCTGACCTTTTCGAATATACCTGAAAATGAAATTAGCCGCTATCAGCTTTTTATTGATCATGGTGTCGACGCCAATATCTTGTGATATCTGGATGTAATCGATGTTTTCTACCAGAGAGATAGTCTTTCTCACACCATGCTTTTTAGCTACCAGGCAGGAAATGATATTGGTTTCCGAATTTCCTGTCACCGCTACAAAGGCATCCATTTCTTCGATTCCTTCTTCTTCCAGAAGCTCAATGTCGCGGCCATCGCCGTTAATCACCAATGTCTGCTTTAGCTGGTCTGCCAGCTCAAAGGCTTTGTCTTTGTCGCGTTCCACCAGTTTTACATTGTACTTCTTACTCAGGCGCTTGGCTGCATTGATGCCCACCTTGCTCCCTCCAAGGATCATAACATTTTTGATCTGAAAACTCTCATTACCGGTCAGGTTGATAAGCTTGTCGATTACGTCGGGGCAAACAATAAAATAAGCGTGATCATCTTTGCGAAACTGGTTATTGCCCCTTGGAATAATGGTTTCATTATTCCTTAAAATAGCCACTGTGACAAAATTTTGATATGGGTCAAGAGAAGACGCCTCCGCGATAGTTTTATTGTGGAGCACACTATCTTCCTGAATAGACAGTCCAATCATGGAAAGCATGCCACTACTAAAATCGAAAGTATCCGTTAGCGCGGCCTCTTTCAGTAAACGGTCGATTTCCTTGGCAGCCAGCGATTCCGGTGAGATGATCTCATCTATACCAATAGTCTTTAGATCAAGAATATCTTTTTTATGCAGGTATTCGATGTTTTCAATCCTGGCAACTGTCCGTTTCGCCCCCAAATTTTTGGCAATGATGGCGGTGGCAATGTTGGTTTCTTCGGTGGAAGTGGCCGATATTACCAAATCTGCCTTTTGAACCATCGCCTCCTGCAATACTTTCAATGAGGTGGAGCTCCCCTTGATGGTGGCTACGTCTAAATGGCTGCTAACGTAATCCAGTTTTTCTTTATCCCTATCAATAAGAATAATGTCCTGTTCCTCGTAGGCGAGAAGTTTGGCAATGTGAAAACCAACCTCTCCTGCTCCAGCGATAATAATCCTCATGGGTACTAAATATCAAAAATTATGGATTGCAATGCAAGTATATGAAAAATCTTTTACACGAGTGGAATTAGCGCCTAAAAGAAGGCTGTTATCCATTAATCAGTTATCCCGGTTTTATCAGAATATATATCCATACCGGAAGCTTTCACACTGTCTACAACTTCCCCTTCAAGTGTCATTATATCAGGAATAATATCCACCGTCAGGCAGGAATGTACCGGTAAAATGTATAAAAGGTCGCCTATATGAAATTTGTCAAAATGGGCGGGGTTCATTTTAACAATCCCATGCTCCTGCGAAAGCGATGCCATATAACATCCTGGCAAGGGCTCCCCCCAACCTTCCGGCCCCATGGGAACTACCACACCAAAATACTGTCGACGGTCATTGTCTGTCAGACTTTCTTTAGAAAAATGTACAGCACCCCCGTAAACCACGATTTCATTTCTTGTTTCATGCCTGGCAACTACAGGGCAGGCCACGGCTACGGCAATGTCTCCCCATTGGCAGGAACCGATATTTTTTTGCATCAGGTCGTAATAAACAAAATTGCCGGGCCGGATCTCATCCACGTGTTCAAAACTGTCTGCCAGGCTTGCCGTTGGTGTATCGCCCACAGAAACAATGATGTCGGGGACTATGGCGCTAAAGTGGGACTTCAGGTTAGCCATTTTAGTCGTGGTTTCCTGATGAACGGCCAGTACCTCTGCTTTTGAGGTGGCTTTGTAAGAGTGGCCGGCATGGGTCAGAAACCCTTTGAAACTCGCCTTATCCATGCTTTTGATCTTGTTGATCAACGTGCCCATGAACGGTATATTTTCCACCGCCACTCCGGTGCGATGACTTCCGGCATCAATCTTCATGAACAATCCCACCGGAAATTTTAAAGTACTTTCAAGGGCTTCAAGCTGTTCAATCGACTCGATAAGAACATTTAATTTAATCCCGGAAGCCAGCTGATTCACCTTATGCATCTCCCGGATATTCAACGGGAAGGCTACAGTAATGTCTTTCCAGCCATGTTTTGCAAAATATAGCGCCATGTTCAGAGAGGAAACGGTGATCGAGGTAATCCCTAACGCCTTATGCCAGTTGCCAACCAGGGCCGACTGATGTGTTTTAAAGTGAGGGCGCAGTTTTACACCGTGTTCCCGGGTCCTTTTTAACATATTTCGGATGTTTCTTTGGCACACCCTTTGATCTATCACCAGGGTTGGTGAAGTTATTTTCTTTTCATCAAATGTTAACATCGGTTGTAGGAATAAAAAATTGTAGTTAAGTGATTTAAATTATGATTTTATCTATCTTTAACTAATTATAATAATACTAAAATTAATATATAATGAAATATCTAACCTTCTTTTCAAAGATTGCATTTATATTTTTTATAAGTTTTGGACTATCCGTAAAATCTTTTGCCGGAAACGGTGTAGTAGTAAAAACTACCAATTATTTATTTAATGGTAGCTCTGGAGAAAAAACAAAATCTGGTACCAGCACCATGTATATGACGAGTCAAAAGCTTATGATCAAGCAGGAAGAGTCGGACGGAAAATCCACTACTATTATTTTCAATAGCACTAAAAATGAGATGATCTTGTTTTTGAATGCCCAGGAATATATTGTGTTGGACGAAAAAGAAATGGCCGTAATTAAACAGCAACTGGCAGGAGTGAAGGAGATGATGGAAAAAATGCGAGCCAACATGACGGAGGAGCAAAAAAAGATGATGGATAAAAACTTTCCCGGCAGTGGTAAAAAAGTGACTACATCTTATGAAAAAGGAGGATCTAAAACCATCAATGGTTGGAATAGCAGCAAATATTCCGCATTGCAAAACGGTACCAAGGTAAGTGAATTATATATTGCCTCGTATGGGGCGCTTGGTGTTTCACAGTCAGATTTTGCGGTGATGAAGAGCATGATGGAATTTTTCAGAAAGCACCTGGCAGATTTTAGTAATCAATTCGGCATGGGCGGCGATGCCAGTAGCTTCATGGCGCTTTCGGGAGATAATCCGGCATTTAATGCAGGCGTACCGGTTAAAATAACCGCTTTCAGTGCCGGGAGAGCCATTAGTGACACCATCATTGATAGTGTAGAAAAAAAGGCTATCAACGAAAGTTTATTTACTATTCCCAGCCACATGAAAAGGAAGGATCTTGCTCAAATGATGCAGGGCGGATTTAGGTAACATCAGTCAATATCTCAACAGAAGAGGCCATATCAAAAACTGAGTGCCGGCTGTCTAAAGTATACCCTTTTCAGGTATATAACTATAAAGCAGGATCGTGGCACCATACCAATGGATGATACATTGATTTTTTGATATAGCCTCTTTAAATATATCGGAAGTACCTGGCTTTCGGCTAATCGGTTACTTCTACGCCCTTCCAGAAAGCCACATAATTTTCAATTTGCTTGGCGGCATGTTTAGTCTCCGGGTAATACCAGGCCGCGTCTTCGTTAACATCTCCATTCACCTCGATGCTATAATAGCTTGCCAGCCCTTTCCAGGGGCAAGTGGTATGGGTGTCAGTTTCTTTAAAATAATCTTTATTAATTGATTCAGGTGGAAAATATTTATTCCCTTCAACAACGACTACATCATCACTTTCAGCGAGGACAACTCCGTTCCAAATTGCTTTAGCCATATTAACTTTTCTTTTAATTTTTATTTAACTTTTTCAATTTAACAACAATCAAAAAAAAATCGATCCCGAACACGAACAAAATACTAAATTATTTTGTCTAATCTTGCATCTGATTAATGATAAAAAAGAATACTTTTGAAGAACATTATCCTCAAATAATGAAGAATACAGCAGGCAAAACAGGTGTTTTATTGGTCAATTTAGGGACTCCGGACAGTCCTGGCACCAAGGATGTAAGAAAGTATCTGAGAGAATTTTTGATGGACAAAAGGGTCATTGACATTCCGTTTATTTCACGCTGGATGTTGGTTAATCTGATTATTGCGCCATTCAGGGCACCAAAATCTGCTAAGATCTATCAACAATTATGGGAGGAACGCGGGTCTCCTTTAATGTTTTACGGTGAGGATGTAAAAAACCTGTTGCAAGAAACACTTGGTGATCAACATGTCGTGGCATTGGCTATGCGTTATCAAAGCCCAAGTATCGAAAGCGCACTCAACGCACTGATGAGCCAACAGGTAAGTGAAATTATCATCATTCCACTTTTCCCTCAATATGCCTCGGCTACAACCGGTTCGGTAATCGACAAGGTGATGGAAATAACCAGGGAATGGCAGGTTATCCCTTCGCTTAAATTTATAAACAACTTCCTGACCAACGACCTCTTTATAGAGGCCTTTGCCACTTTGGGCAAAAAGTATCTCGATCAGTCCGAATACGATCATGTAATATTTAGCTACCACGGCATCCCGGAGAGACAAATCAAAAAAGGATCCGTGGATAATTATTGCCGTTTGGGAGCCTGTTGTAACACTTACCACAAAAAAAATCAATTTTGCTATCGGGCGCAATGCTTTCATACCTCCAGACTATTAGCTCAGAAACTGGGATTGGTCGAAAGTCAGTATACGGTAGCCTTTCAATCCAGATTAGGGAAAGATCCATGGATACAACCCTACACAGACGATATAATTCAAAAATTGCCGAAGGAAGGGAAAAAAAGGGTATTGGCCTTTTCACCTGCCTTCATTGCCGATTGCCTGGAAACCACCATTGAAGTAGGTGATGAATTTAAGGAAGTATTCCTCGAAGAAGGCGGCGAACACTGGCAATTAGTAGAAAGCCTCAACGATCACCCCATATGGGTTGAATGTCTTAAGTCTCTGGTGTTGCAAGCCAAGGAAGAAGTGGTCAGCTCCTAGTTAAGACAGCGTGAATCCCTATCTCCCATAAAACCAGGTTGAATCCCATACGACCGTCGGCCTTTGGAATCGCAGGGTCAAACATTTACCTTGTAAAATTCTGCTAGTTTTTCAACCGTGTAATCGATTTCTTTGGCCGTATTAAATTTGCTGAATGAAAACCTTATGGCTCCCCTGTTGGGATCTGTTTTCAAAGCGGAAAGAACATGGGATCCCACATTACTGCCGCTGGAGCAGGCACTGCCACCGGAGGCGCTGATTTTATTGATATCCAGGTTAAACAATAACATTTCGTTATCATCCGATTCCGGCAGACATACATTTAAAACCGTATAGAGACTTTTATCGGGGTTGGCACAATCGCCATTGAAGCCAACATCCGGGATTACTTCCTTCAATGAAGTTATCATTCTGGTTTTAAGGCCCTGAATATAGCTATGGTGGGCTTCCATATTTTCATAGGCCATCTCAAGCGCCTTTGCCAATCCAATAATGCCACTAACATTTTCCGTACCTCCCCTCATATTTCGCTCCTGCGCGCCGCCGTGGATGAAAGGACTTATCTTATGATCATGATTAATATATAAAAAACCTATCCCCTTTGGCCCATGAAATTTATGAGCAGAACCTACCATACAATGCAATTTAAGCTGCCGCACGTCGTGAACATAGTGCCCCATACTCTGTACAGTGTCTGAATGAAAAACGGCGCCATATTCCTGACATAATTCACCGATTTTGTTAATGTCAGTAAGGTTAGCGATCTCATTGTTGGCATGCATTAGTGATACCAGGGATTTATTTTCCTTTTTTAATAAGGCTTCAAGGTGATCATAATCTATGTGGCCATCTTCCGAAAGGTTAACGTAGCTCAACTTGATCTTACCCAGCTGCTGGAGATGTTCCATCGTGTGCATTACGGCATGGTGTTCAATTCGTGAAGTGATGCAGTGCTTAATCCCCAAAGCCTCTACCGAGCACCGGATAGCCGTATTATCAGCTTCGGTACCCCCCGATGTGAAAAATATTTCGGAAGGTGTGGCATTTAGCAAATCTGCTATTGTTTTGCGACTTTTTTCAATAGCAGCCTTAACCTCTCTCCCATGGGTATGAATTGAAGAAGGATTACCAAAAACATTGGTCAAATAAGGCTTCATTGCCTCAAATACTTGCTCATCAACCGGAGTCGTGGCAGCATTGTCCAAATAGATTCTCATTTTTCTGAATTATATGTTGTTGGGTCATTAATTGGGTTATTCCACTTTCGTAGTAATTATTTCTTTGATATCAGAAATAATCTTGTTGGCCAGATTGTCTGCCGTAGCCAGGAGTGATGACTCCGCGTAGATTCTGATTATTGGCTCGGTATTGGATTTTCGCAGGTGTACCCATTCCTTATCAAATTCAATTTTTACACCGTCAATGGTATTAACAGGCTGCCTGACATATTTTTCCTTTACCTGGTTCAACACGTTATCAACATCGATATCGGGGGTCAGTTCGATTTTATTTTTAGAAATCTGGTAATTGGGATAAACACCTCTGAGATGTGTAATTGATTTACCAAACCTGGCTAAATGGGTTAAAAACAGGGCGATGCCAACCAGGGCATCTCTTCCGTAGTGTAACTCGGGATATATGATGCCGCCATTGCCTTCCCCACCAATTACAGCATCATTTGCCTTCATGGCCTCCACTACATTGACCTCACCTACGGCGGCAGCTGTATACTGGGCCCCGTGCTTTTCAGTCACGTCCCTAAGTGCCCGGGTAGAAGAAAGGTTTGAAACAGTATTGCCCAGGTTATTGCTCAATACATAATCCGCCACTGCCACTAAGGTATATTCTTCTCCAAAAGGTGTGCCATCGTTGTTGATCAGGGCCAGCCTGTCGACATCGGGATCGACTACAATGCCCAAATCATGGTTGCCTTTTTCCATTTCGGCACAGATGTGGGTAAGGTTCTCAGGCAATGGTTCGGGGTTATGAGGAAACTGCCCGTTGGGTTCACAATATATCTCTTTAACTTCACTAACACCAAGGGCTTTCAACAGTTTCGGAACCACAATCCCACCAGTGGAATTCACCGCATCTACCGCTACTGAAAAATTGCTTTTTCTGATGGCCTCCACGTCAACCAGCGGAAGGTTCAGAATCATTTCTATATGTTTATCAATATAGGTGTCGTCTTTGGTATATGCCCCTAATTTATTTACGGTAGCAAACTCAAATGCCTCCTTGGCCGCCAGGTCAAGTACCTCAGCCCCATCCGCAGCCGATATAAACTCTCCTTTGTTATTTAATAACTTTAAAGCATTCCATTGCACGGGATTATGACTGGCAGTAAGGATTATTCCGCCGCCAGCCTCTTCAAGAGGCACCGCAATTTCTACCGTAGGTGTGGTAGACAGGCCGAGGTCAATTACATCTATACCAAGTCCTTGTAAAGTACCAACCACCAGTCTGGTTACCATATCACCCGAAGGGCGGGCATCTCTGCCAATTACTATTTTCCGGACACCTGTACCCTGCACTACCCAACTTCCGAAGGCCGCGGTAAATTTTACAATATCCAAAGGGGTGAGCGAATCACCGGCATGCCCGCCGATAGTTCCTCTGATTCCTGAAATAGACTTAATTAAAGACACTAGATAAAATATTTATTTGACCGGGAACAAAAGTAAATAAAATATTTATCATTAATAAATACGGTGGGTTACAGATACTTTAAAATTTTGACATGACTTTATTTACTTCCGAATCGGGGTTGCCACACTCCTCGCCGGCGGCTAAGTTTTTACCGCAATAGCCGCAGGTTCCGCCTTCCTTTTGCAAAAATGGGCTTTGTGAAGCACAGGTCCCCTTAAATTCACCGTTCTTCAAAAAAATCAACCTGACGGACATTAGAATAAAAAACAAAGCAAGAAATCCTATTCCTAGTAAAACCGTTGTCATAACTAAATTTATTTATGCAAATTTACACAATTGCAATAACAACACATAGTTAAAGCTAAAAGTTTCTGCTACGAATATGACTAAAATCAGGGTAAAAAAGGATAAAAACAGAAAGGCAAAGCTGGAAGCCTTCGACAGGCTTTTAACCATTATGGATGAGTTGAGGGAAAACTGCCCATGGGATAAAAAACAAACCATGGAAAGTCTGAGACATCTCACGATCGAGGAAACTTATGAATTGTCTGACGCTATCATCGAAAACGACCTGGAAGAGATAAAAAAGGAACTTGGCGACATTACGTTACACATGATCTTTTACGCCCGCATCGCCTCGGAAACCGACAGTTTTGATATGGCGGATGTTTTAAATGCCGTCTCTGAAAAATTGATCAGAAGGCATCCCCATATTTATGGCGATGTGGTAGCGGATGATGAAGAAGCGGTCAAGCAAAATTGGGAGAAAATCAAATTGCAGGAAAAAGGCAACAAGTCTGTGTTGGGAGGCGTCCCCGCTTCGTTGCCGGCTATGGTTAAGGCTATGCGCATTCAGGAAAAGGCCAGGGGGGTAGGGTTTGACTGGGAGAAAAAGGAACAGGTTTGGGAAAAAGTAGAAGAGGAAATGAGTGAATTTAAAGCAGAACACAACGTTGAGTATGGCCGCGCACTAAACCACCAAAAGGCTCAGGGCGAATTTGGTGATTTGTTGTTTTCCCTGATTAACTATGCCCGTTTTATTGGTATCAACCCTGAGGAGGCGCTGGAACGAACCAATAAAAAATTCATCAAGCGCTTTAACTTCCTAGAAACCGCATCTCAGCAGGATGGCAGGAATATCGCCGACATGACGTTGGCCGAAATGGACGAATACTGGGAAAAAGCTAAAAAGTTATAAGATGCCTGTTTACACTTTAGGGCTTATCGTGCTTGCTCAGGTAGCTCTTGAGCTCGCTGTTCTCGTAATAACCGTATTTGACATTTAGCCACAAACTTTCCGTTTCATCCTTTATTTTAAATATCTTTCTTTCTACCAACCTGTTTTCATTATCATAAATTAGTTTTTCCTTGTAGGACAAAACTCCCTGCTTAAAGATCTCTTTACGTATTACCAAACCCCACTTCTTGTATAACCGGATCACTTCCTTTTTCTCCTGGCCCGGATATCTCACCACAATTTTCTTCATTGAGTTTGGCACCCTGCTATCGTAAATGAATTTGCAGGATTTGACAATCCAATCGTTAGTTTTATGATAGTCCCTTTTGAAAAGCCGGTTATCGTATAGACGATACTTCCAATTTGCCTGCTGATTGATGAGATGGTATAAACTATTGGCTTCAACAACATTATCATGAATAGAGATAGCCTTATCATCATCATAATCAATAGATTTAGTCTCGCCATTCAAAAAAAACTGTTTATGGTATATCAACTCATCAGGTTTGTCTGCGAGATAAACTTTTTCAGATTTGACCGACCTTTCGATGTTATAGATATTGTCTACATACTTTATACCAATGCCTTCCAGGCCGGAATGGCTGTAGGTTTCATAGCTGTCTACGGACGAAGACCCTTCGCTCTCCATGCCAAGCACACTGTTTACCGTACCTTCTGCAACACCCATAACCAATGCCTCTCCAATATTGGCGCCCCGGGAACCATGTTCAAGTCTTCTGGTGTCTATGACGGCATCTAATCCAAGCGACCGGGCCTTTGTTCTCAACTGCCCCACCAGTTGCCGGGTTTTCAAATGACCCCTGACAGAAAGCCTGATCAATCCAGCCTCAATGTACGGTCGTCGTTCGGGTTTTAAATCATCGGGGAAATATATACGGACACTATCCTGTTTTTGATTTTTTAGTGGAATCTCAGTAAAATACTGCATATCATCCTGATAGTAAGTGGTAGAAGCGCAACCTTGAAAAAGTATTAATACAGGCAATACTAAAAACTGGGAGGGAAGGTAGTTTTTCATGATGTAGTGAAGTTTATCTTTCCCAGATTACCTCAAACAACATGCCATTTGATTATTTTAAAAAAAATATTAAAACTCCAGGATACCTACGATATCATTGTCCAGAAATCGTCCCCCCGGATAACTGTTGGTATAGTCAAAGTTTAACCAGATATCTCCCTCCGGGTCTGTGTGATAAAAAATACTGTTGCTGTAAGCTTCCTGCTTAAAGACGACTTTTCTTATCAGGTCAACCATTTTGTCGAGCTCGGTCTTGTCGGTAATTTTCAATTCAGGATACACATGGGTTGCGGTTCTTACCAATCGCACTTTGGCTCCTACAAACTTTAAGCTTGCCGCCATTAGTATCGCGTGATCATCACAATCACCATTAAATTTCCCGTCAACGGCAAAGTGCGCTATGGTTTCATTGGGTGAAGCAAAATATTCTTCGCCCTCGGGATCTGCCACGTAAACCCACTTGGAATTTATTTCCTTAAATACTGACAGGTATTGAATAAGTTTTCTTTGACTGGGTTTATCTATTTTATCCTGAAAATGTTTGGTGGCAGCCTTCACCGCAAAGTTTCTGGTCGTAACGCTGGTTTCATTGATCAATTCCCTTAATTTGATAGCATTGATAAAAGGTTCGCGGTCAGAGGACATAACCGATACCAACTGAGATTGATTTTGTAAATCACCTACCAATCCAAAATAATCCTTCATCAAATCCTTATAACCGTATTGCCCATACATGGTACTGATACCCAGGCTCAGGAAAAGCAATATGACAAATCCATAGATCAGCATTTTTATCCTTTTTACCACGTATAACAAAAGAAACACAAAGAATGCGAAGGCAATTACATAACCGGCATAAGAAGTTCCTAATACAGGCCAGTTCCATTTGCTAAAGTAAGGTACCGTCCACAATAACAGGGGCCATGCGGCGGCAATCACGATGCCTAAAAGAAATATGTTGGTTGTAAAATAATCGCTGAGTAATCTGGCTTTCTGCCGTAATCGTTCTTTCATAATCCCACTATAAAATTTAGTTAAAAAAATAGCCTAACTTTGGGTCGCCTTCTATATAGTTTAACGTATAAATTTCAAAAACCGGTCCAAAAATTTATTCTGCTAATGATTTTTGGCTTTTTTTGATCCAAAACCGGAACTTTCGACTAAAAAAGTGCCCACCGTGAGAGATCATTTCTTTTTAGCCCGCTTTATTCGAAATAGCCCCGATATACTTTAACTGTGAATACTTCACAATGGTTTACCTAATTTTAACTATATTAATTATTTAAATAACAATAAAAATAATCGGAATAATACAAGCTTAAGAATTATTTTAAATTTTAATCATCATTCCCGCCAATTTAAGCTGAAACAGCAATCCTGTGGGGCAAGGTGATCATCCGGGGTGGTTATTTTGGTGAAATAAAGGAGGTAATCTTTGATGTGTATTTGCATTAATAAATGGGTATTTCGTGGAATTACTTTTTAGCTTACAGCTTTGCAGCCGTCAGACTAGTCGGCGTATTGCACATAATTTTCCCATTTGTCGAGAACGCTCTTGAAATCATCGGGCAGGTCTGACGCAAATTGCACGTGCTCTCCGGTCTCAGGGTGGATAAATCCCAGGGATTTGGCATGCAAAGCCTGCCTTGGCATCATTTTAAAACAATTCTGGACAAAAGCCTTATACTTACTGAAACGTGTTCCTTTTAAAATTTTATCTCCACCGTAAGTAGCGTCATTAAATAAAGGATGGCCCATATATTTCATATGCGCTCTGATTTGATGGGTACGCCCTGTTTCCAAATTGCATTGGATCAATGAAACATAACGCAGCGATTTGATGACCTTGTAGTGCGTAATCGCTTTTCTGCCGAAATCCCCTTCCGGGAATGCCGCCGTCACTCTCCGGTCTTTAAAATCTCTCCCCAGGTTAACGGTTATGGTTCCCGAATCCTCCTTTGGTTCACCCCATATTAAGGCATAGTAGGTTCGTTCGATGGAATGGTCGAAAAATTGCCGGGCCAGGCTGGTCATGGCTTTCTCGGTCTTGGCAATAACCAGCAGGCCCGATGTATCTTTGTCAATACGATGTACCAGCCCCGGTCTGCCTTCATTGGCCTCCATGGTGGGCAAATTCTGAAAATGATAGGTTAAGGCGTTGACCAGGGTGCCTGTCCAATTGTTGTAAGCGGGATGAACCACCATGCCGGCCGGCTTGTTAACCACTAAAATGGCGGTATCTTCGTAGGCAATGTTCAGCGGAATGTTTTCCGGCAACACCTCCGTATCACGGGGTGGCTTGGGTAACATAATCCGAATGATATCTCCGGGCCTAACTTTATAATTTGCTTTTACTTCAAGGTCATTGACGACAACAAATTTATTTTTAATTCCATCCTGAATTTTATTTCGGGTCACATTGGGCAATCTATCCAATAAAAATTTGTCAATACGCAGTGGTTCCTGACCCGGGTCAACAACCAGATTATGGTGTTCAAACAATTCCTCCCCTTCGTTATTTATTTGCTCCGTATCCATTTAAGTATCAACCTGTTTATCTTAATTTTTCATTTCGGAAGATTAATTTTCCAAAAGCCATGGAAAACATCATTGCTGTTAATAGTTAACAATATTTGCTTTATTTTTGCCTTTATATAACAAAATCAATGGTATTTCTAAAGCTATTATCAAGAATTCCGCTAAATATTCTTTATGTACTTTCAAATCTAGTTTATTTTATCACTTTTTATATTGCCGGCTATCGAAAAAAGACTGTTTATACCAACTTAAGAAATGCTTTCCCGGAAAAATCCGATCAGGAGATCAGAAATATCGCCAGGGAATTTTATAAAAGATTTTCCGACTTTTCGGTAGAGGTACTAAAGGGAATAACCATCAGTGCAGAGGCGTTAAACAGCCGGGTCAGATTCACCAATGTGGAGGTTTTGGAGCCATTTAGAAATAAAAATCAATCGGTGGTTGTACTGGCCTCCCACCAGTTTAACTGGGAGTGGGGTTTGTTAGCCGGTTGTTTACAGCTACCTTTTCCTATTGATGCCGTTTATCAGCGGCTTAGCAACAAGGCCTTTGATAAATTAATGTTGGATACCCGATCGAGATTTGGCGGCAATCCCATAGAAAAAAGTAGCGCATTACTGGAAATTATGCGTCAGAAGGACCGCTTAAAAGCACTGGGAATTGTTGCCGACCAATCGCCTACACAAGATGCGCCAAAGCACTGGACCAATTTTTTAAACCAACCAACAGCTTTTTATCTTGGCGCCCAACAAATCTCCAGACTGGCCGGCTATCCAGCCTTTTTTATGCACATTAAATATATCAGCCGTGGGAAATACGAGGTAAAACTTATTAACATAGGACTTCCTCCATATGAAAAAGGCCGTTTCAACATTATTGAAAACTATGCCCGTGAAACGGAAAAGGCCATCGCCCGGGATCCGGCCGGTTGGTTATGGTCTCATCAGCGGTGGAAGCTAAAGAGACCTGCCGATTCGTAAATGATATTCAAACTGTATTATCGGGTCCCTGGCTTAAGTAGTCGGGAGCATAATGTTCTGGTATAACCTAATTATACCGTTCCTGGAAAACACTCTTCAAGCAAAGCAGTTAATCGGCTTTCAAATCTGTCGTCAGACTGTGGTTAGAATTAATCTCAGAAACATTAATACCCAGCTGGTATGAAATTATATGTTTTACAGATCTTAAAACCTCCTCTGAAGTAAAGCATCCAGCCTTATCACTTATTTTAAAAAAGTTAAGAGCAAGCATTTGTTCTGTAAATTCCCTTAGAGTTTGATCTCTTTTAAACCTTTTTAATCCTTTCCCTTTTATCCACTGCATAATACTAAACTCTAATGCAGGGAAATACCAATCGTAATAGTGCTCAATAAATTCGGAATACTTTTGATTGCGGACTTGGTATGGAATAAGCTCATTCATCTGTATGTCTATGTCAGAAGGAATATCTATGTCTACTTGAATGAACAATTCTTTAAGCCTATGAAAAGTGACTTGAGTCAAACACTTTTCTCCCTCTTGTCCTTTTACTTTGCTCAGCACGTGCTTATTAATAGCATCAACAGTCACTAGATTTTCAGCGTCATCATTATCAATTCGAATATTAAAACTTCTTTCAATATGTTCTATAATTTCTATTATATCTGACATAGCATATCAAAACTTATTCGTTATACAAACCAATAGTAGTTGTAGCATTTTCTCTAAAAACCTTGTTATCATCACCCGGCCTAGGTGTAGAATTCTCTACACCTTTATATCAGATCAAAGTCAACCAACTGCTTTAATCCATTTGATTTATAATTTTGTCCTGAATACAATCCTTGACTTTCATAGTTCAGCCTTAAAATACAACATTATTCATGAAAGTTATTAGCCTCAGAAAATTCATAGCTTAAGTTGTCAGGTACGTGGTGTTTTGGTATAACCTAATAATAACGTTTCAGGATGGCAGCCAGCATACATATGCTTCGTTTGGGCACCGGAAAAATAGGTGGGTTAAATCATTTGATTTTCATCTTTAGATCAAGTATTTTTCTTTAACTTATTTTTGATTGCTTTTTTCTCATTGATTCATTAAAGATTTATTCAAAATAGTAGTAAAATAAAAAATTTTAAAGTTTGCCCGAGCGTGTGGCAATGAATGGGAATACAACGGCAGCCCATGGGAAAAAGAGCTTTTCTTTAAATAAGCTTGCAAAGAGAATTGGTGCTTGTTTTCAAAGAAGAAAGAGCCTCACTAGCGCAGGTCCTCCGGTCCTGTGCTTATCCAACGCCAACCAATGCTACTAATACCTAATCTACAAAAGATAGCGCCAACGGTCCAATCTCCCACTATATTGACAGGCGCTGGAATATTTATAATCCGCTGTACTGAAACATATCCCAGACCTTACCGGATTATTATGGATATAATGCAGCCGATCTTCGATCATGGCATTGGTCTCCAAAACTACCGGATGATTCTCATGTCGCCAAACTTTAAACTTTTTGTTCGGAGAACTTTTTTGTGCTTCTTCCTCGATAATCCTCATCAACCAACCTCTCCGGCTTTCCTTGTGATCTGACTTTAGCTTCTCGTAAAGTATCTTCGCTGTATATCTTTTAAAATCTCGTATTAGTTCCGCCAATGATTGCATACCCCATGACTTAACTATCATATGCATATGATTAGGCATAATGACATAGGCATATACGATTAAACCCTTATTTTTAATGCAATAATTTAAATTGTCAATGATTATTTCTTTGTACCGCTCCCTACTAAACAAATCAATCCATTCAACCAAAGTTAAAGTGACAAAATGAGGGATTTCATTATCTGAAAATCTGTATTTTGTACTCACCCTATGTTTTTCTAAAGCATTTTTTACTAAATAAATTCGTTACTGCCACGAAAGCATTCTATACCCAAAGCTATCTTTTTTATTTTGTATTCTACCTTGCTGGGGTTAAAGAACTCAACATTCAGGAATTTCCATAAACATCCCTAAGATATCATCACTTAATATTATTGAAGTTAAAAAAAGCAGGGTAGCCAAAACAGTTTTGATCCATATCAGACTTTTTGATTGGTTGGCAAATTTCTGTCGAAGTTTCCTAACCCTACTCGATGAGTAGTATCTAAAATTCAACCCTAAAAAAGCAATACAAAAAATAGCTATAATCCCTTTTATTGAGGAATCCATCTTTTCCAACCCTTCGCAGCCATAATTTACTCTCAACAAAATAATGGCTAAAGGTAGCAGCATTATAAGTTGAATGATAATCAAAAACATCACAGACCAATAAAGAGACCTGTATATCTTAAGCTGCAAGAAATGATAAAAAAGAACATCCATTACCCACATAACTAGAATATTTTAATTGAACCACTCGTATTTGAATCGATAGCATTTTTCGTATAGCTTGTAATACTCTGCCCAAAGAGATAAGACGCTCCTACATCGGCAACTCCATATATTACCCCGTAAACCGGAAAAGCAATTTGAAGCGCAGTATTTGTTGCTACAAAAGCATCTCCCCAAGTAAGAGTTCCGTCTTTTGCTATTTCACAAAGATTGGTACCTACAGCTGCAACAGTTAAGGCAGGTGCAGCAACTTTTAAAACTGCTGCTCCAGTCTGAGCAAAGTTACTACTAATCACTAGCGCAGGTCCTCCGGTCCTGTGCTTATCCAACGCCAACCAATGCTACTAATACCTAATCCATAAAAGATAGCGCCAACGGTCCAATCTCCCCACTGTATTGACAGGCGCTGGAATATTTATAATCCGCTGCACTGAAACATATCCCAGACCTTACCGGATTATTATGGATATAATGCAGCCGATCTTCGATCATGGCATTGGTCTCCAAAACTACCGGATGATTCTCATGTCGCCAAACTTTAAACTTTTTGTTCGAAGAACTTTTTTGTGCTTCTTCCTCGATAATCCTCATCAACCAACCTCTCCGGCTTTCCTTATGATCTGACTTTAGCTTCTCGTAAAGTATCTTCGCTGTATATCTTTTAAAATCTCGTATTAGTTCCGCCAATGCTTGCATTCCTTCTGACTTAACTATCATATGCATATGATTAGGCATAATGACATAGGCATATACGATTAAACCCTTGTTTTTAATGCAATAGTTTAAATTGTCAATGATTATTTCTTTGTGCCGCTCCCTACTAAACAAATCAATCCATTCAACCAAAGTTAAAGTGACAAAGTGAGGGATTTCATTATCTGAAAATCTGTATTTTGTACTCACCTTATGTTTTTCTAAAGCATTTTTTACTAAACAAATTCGTTACTGCCACGAAAGCACAGGACCGGAGGACCTACGCTAGGGGTGTATTCTACACGCTTATATTAGGTCAATGTCAACCAATGCTTTTAATTCAGTTAGTTTGTAATTTTGTTCTAACTACAATCTTAATTCCAGAAAATAATTAGCCTCATAAAATTCATGACTTAAGTTATCAGAAGCATAGTGTTTTGGTATAACCTAATTATAACGTCCTAGGATGGCAGCCAGCATACATATGCTTCGTTTGGTCTCCGGGAAAATAGGTGGGTATAGAAAATTCTATACCCAGAGCTATTTTTTTGTATTCTACACTTAGCTGGGGTCAATGTCAACCAAAGCCTTTAATTCAGCTAGTTTATAATCTTGTCCTAACTGCAATCTTTATTCATGAAATTAATTAGCTTCAAAAAATTCATAGCTTAAGTTTTTAGGTGCGTAGTGTTTTGGTATAACCTAATAACAACGTTCCAGAATGGCAGCCAGCATACATATGCTTCGTTTAGTCTCCAGGAAAATAGGTGTGTATAGAGAATTCTATACACAGTGCTACCTTTTTTACTTTGTATTCTATGCCTAGTAGGGGGTGAAGATTAAATCCCTTAACCTAATGGCTATGACAGGATTCTACACCCAGGGCTATTTTTTGTTTTGTATTCTACACCAAGCTGGAGGATTTGCCTAGCAAAATTATCAGACAACTATTGGGGGTTATCCTCACCAGCCTTATCCTGAAAATATTTTTTCCAAAAAAACTCACTTATTATTGCTGCCCCAAGAGCATTAACAATAATTACTACCCCAAATTGATAGGCAAAAAAGTCAAACACTACTATACTAATCAGGGTATAAATTATTGCAAATCCAATAACTACCGGAATCCCTTTCGTTTTCTTCTCGTTAAATAAATTGACAGACATTAGAATTGCTCCAAAAAGAGTAGCTACCAGAAACGAAACCAAAAAAACAACAAACTTAGAAATAGATGGCCCTTCCTTTTTCTGCTTTCGCGCTTCCAATTTTGCCAAAAGCCTATTTTTCACTAGCTCGGTACAGTCATCAGATTGGCCTCGTTTATCTAATTCCCAAATCGCCGCGAGGACCGCTTCTTCATCAAAAGACTCTTTTTTTAAAATAATGCCTTGTAATTCATTGTTATCTTTCGAAGCCATTTGTTTTGAGAAGAAGTTTTCCATTAGCTAAAGCTTTTGAAGTTCATAATAAAAATTACTCACTAGCGCAGGTCCTCCGGTCCTGTGCTTATCCAACGCCAACCAATGCTTTTAATTCAGTTAGTTTGTAATTTTGTTCTAACTACAATCTTAATTCCAGAAAATAATTAGCCTCATAAAATTCATGACTTAAGTTATCAGAAGCATAGTGTTTTGGTATAACCTAATTATAACGTCCTAGGATGGCAGCCAGCATACATATGCTTCGTTTGGTCTCCGGGAAAATAGGTGGGTATAGAAAATTCTATACCCAGAGCTATTTTTTTGTATTCTACACTTAGCTGGGGCTTTGCACTTTACCTTTCAATTTTTTTTAAAATCCGTTCAAAAGCTCCTTAATTGATTCACTTTTCTCAATTTGGTTGAGAATTTCACTCCTAGCAGCATCGCTCTCTATTTGTGAAGTTTTTTCTTTTAGCATTCTTTTAAGTTCCTTTAATACAACTTTTTTATCCAATCTTTCAAATTGTATTTTATAAGTCTTTGATCTAAAAATTCTAAACTTTGACTCTATTAATGACTTACCAATTATTCTATATGTATTTCCTTGACAATCAATAAAATCTTGATTCAAGTAATAAGTATCAAAGAAATCTTCATTTGATTTATAGCGATCATTATATAAGAAAAAATCGCCCAACGTATCAATATCCCATGTGGGATAACTTAAGTTAAATATCGGATATTCAATAGAGTCCATCATAAATTTCAATTGTACCTACTTGAGAATCGATCCAATCACCTATTCCTGTTGCTTCCCCTGTCATCAAATAATTAACACCCATCGTTCCAAAATCGGCTAAGAAATAAGCTCCTGCGAAAACTGCCCCAATCCCCGTAGTTGACCCGGCTAAAAGTGCGGCATTGATTGCATGAGACGGTTTTAATTCTCCTGATAGGGCAATATCAGCGGCTATTAGTATGCCTCCAGCTTTGGTTAATTTACCCGCCAAAGTTCGAGCTCCTGAAACACTTTTAATTTGTTGAGCTCTTCTTGCTTTGGCGCCAAAATTATTCCAACGACTTTTTTGCCATCTCCATGCAGTGGTAGTTTTATATTTATGCCACCCCTCATTCCATTTGTAGTAACCTCCTGAATAAACGGTGTACGTAGAGAGTGCTCCTACTGCAGTATTGGTAGTCCACATTGCACCACTAACCCAATCTTCTATATTACCGCCATTTTGACTATAAAACTCTTGAATCTCCTCCAAACTTACAAAATCACCTTTATAGGTAATGGCTCCACCGCCGTTGCCATCTGCCATCTGGTTGACCTCCCTGCCAGCATAAGGATTCCAAAAAAAGATGTTTTCTGGCCCGGCTAGTTCAATAGCTAATGTAGCCGCACGCCTAAAATTCGTGCCTCCGAACGCGTCATTAAGTCCATAAAATCCCCGAAATGCTTTAGTGCTCATGAACGCCAGGTTCCCTGTTATATCTCTAATTCTATCACTCCAATGATCTCCTGACCCAGGACCATTACGACCATTGTAATACAATCTGGCATAGAGGTTGCCATTGTGATAATCCCCCGATAGCCGCTTCCCCCAAAAGTCAAAATCCTCCTCCCTCATATTGTTAGGAAGTGATTGAAGACCATCCGGATCATTGAAAAGAATCGGACTGTTATTCCCATACTGATAAGGCGTAATGGAAGCAAAACTTTCACTCAATGGATCAATGGCATGGAATCTGCCTAGGGCTGGGTCATAACGACGGAAAGTGGTATAGTATAATCCTGTATGCTCTTCCTTCTCAGCTCCTCCATTGAAAAGAAACTTGTTATCTTTTCTGCCTGCCCTTTGCCACGAACTGGACATCGACATACCATAGGGGTAATAATCTTCTACCTGCACCAACGGACTTTCTGTCACCGTTATCGTCAGATCATCAAAATACACCCAATCACTCGCATTACTCTCATTACTCACATAAACATAAATGTAACCCGGCTTATCTATCGTAACATTGCTTAGACTTATCTCCTCCTGGCTGCCATTCGCAGCCGAGCTGATCGAGGCAAAACCACCCTTCTGATAAACCATGTGCTTATCAAAAACCAGGTAGTTCAAATAAGCTGCTGGCACCGTACTGCCATTCGAACCTCCTAACCCTAGTACTCCAATACCACCATTAATCGCATCATAAACCAGCTGCTGAGCCTCCGTACCCCCATTCAATCCGCCAAAGGCAGCAGCTATTGAGGTGATCATGGCAGAGAGGGTTAGCTGATTATTGTAGCCACTACCTCCCATGTAATGACCCCAGGTCTCCATGTCTACTTTATCCCCAGGCTTCACATCCAGCACAAAAGAAGGGCCTGCCGATGAAGTATTGTTCAACCTGATGGCTTCATTGCCGCCTGGTGTGTGATTGGCTGCCACTGAAACCACGCTATTAATATTCCCAAAGTGCTGATCCTCCACCGTGGCATTCTCTGTTTCCATGGTAGCCACATATTCCGTTTGGGTCGTCTCCGAGCTTACTGTTGCCCTTACATTACCCTGATGGTCCACCAAGAAATATTGGTATTCATAACCTGTCACACTACCGCTACCATCTCGGTTTATCACAACCCTGCCTGCGTCGTGTTGCATGATGTCCAGCTGGCCGTCTGTGTAGATCATACCACCAATATAATCAATAGTTTTTTGAAGCACGTCATTCTCAAAGGCTTTTTCTGTGATCTTTGCTCCTGCTGCCGTGTAGGTGTAGGTCGTTTTTCTCCCATCGCCAAACAGCACTTCTTCCGGTTGTTCCAACACATTGTAAGTAATGGAGGTAATCCCTTTGTTATCATCTCTGATCAGACGTCCATTCTGATCATAGCCATATTCATCGCTTGTCTCTGCAAGGTCTATAAAGCCTTCATTGTTTGCGGTGATCGCATCATTTACAGCAGCTAATTGATTACCCGAATAAGTATAGCTTAAATCATCAATTTGGGTCCGGGTGCCATCGGCCCCTTTTGCCCAACGGTCCATACCGGTGATATTACCATTCAGGTCATAGGTGATGTTGGCCACATCAAACGCACCTGTCCCTGAACTCCAGGTACTAAGGTTTTTGACTTTATAATCCGCTCCGGTCAACCTATCCAGTGCATCATAGGTATATGCATAAAGTTTCTCCTTCTCATCATCCGGTTGATGGGCAACAGTCCAGCGTTGAGCTGAAATGTTACCATTGTATTTTTGAGTGGTCGTTACTCCTGACAGGGTGTTGTTGTAAAGCAATTCCAAACCAAATAAATCAGCATCAGCACCACTCTCCCCCTGGTCCAATCCCCCATTGTTGATCTTCGTCAACCAACCCCTGATATTATATTGAAAATCCAGCGATTGGAGAAATTCCGTCTCTCCCGGGTTCTTGGCATGAAGATTTTGCTCTGTTAACTGACCTCGCTCATCGTAGTTAAATGATGACAGTAATATTTTAGGGCCCGCAGGGTTGCTCCCTTCCTGTATTTGCTGATACACTTTTTCAGGACGGCCTACATGGTCATATTCATATTCCTTGAAAGTATAGATCGAGGTTCCGGGGCTGCCGTTGTCATCAATATAGTGTGTGTGTTTAGTTTCAGCCAGTTCCCCTGAAAAAGTATATAGCATACTCATACGATCCATGCCGCCAAGGTGGTTTTCTGCAACAACCTGGCTGGGTCTCAGGTAACCATCATAATAAGATACTGATCTTAACCAATCGGTTTGTCCTACCACCCTGGTCTTGCCACCTGTCGGCAGCCCATTGACACCCTCAAATTTCTCAAGTGTTTGCCCGGAAATATCATTGTTTACAAAATCAAAAGCACTACCTGAGGCAAAGTAAGCAGCTCCTACAAAATCATAATTATCATAATAGCTGACGCTAAGAATTTCAGCATCCGGAGGGTTGGCAGGAAAAGTAAGATTAAGAGAGTAGCCATGCCCACTACTGGTCCTGTCCTCATATCTGGCATAACTGGCAAGATCAGTCTTTATGGCACTCAGCGATCTGTTATCAGTATAAGTTCCGGTCACGACCGGTCTGTTAAGCGCATCGTATTTCATATAAGTCCATTGATCAGAGGCTCTTTGTTCTCCATTCTGCGTTAACACCAACCTGTTCCATTCATCATACACATAAAAAATAGATGCCGCGCCGGGCAGCTTCTTTTCTATTAGCCTTTGCCGTTCATCATATTTGTACTGATAGGCCAGCTGAGATAACAAGTCCTGTGAAATATCCCCGCCTAATACTTTAGCCACAAATGTTTTATCAACTGCGGCAGTAAATAAAAATCCCGGTGCCAAAGTAATTGAATAGTCAGGTGTAACCACATGGGTCTCGCTTTGTGTTATTGTTTGGTTTAAATTTATATCCTGGTCCAAAGAGCCGCCCACCGTACCCCCGTAATTGTCATTGAACTGCTTTACAAAAGAAGGGGGTAAAATAAACCTCAGCAGGTCAAAGTCATCATACACATAATAAGTCTCCAGCCACTGCCCGCCTGGACCTTCAACTTTTTTTAGTATTTGTCTGCCTTGCTCGTCACTAAAGTTTTTGACTTGCCTACCCTCTTCATCAGTCACTTTTTGAATCGTCAAATCACCGGTGGCATAGTCTTCATCGACATACAAAATTCCCCCATCCGAAACGAACCATTTATGCACGGTTTCACTGGACGCATTATTTACTTCGTAATGGAATTCGATGGTATGAGAACCGGACGCCTGCCAATCGGCACCTGGTGCTCCTTGTTTTGAAATACGATTTAATGGTGAATCTTCCGGAACACTTTCCGAAAAACCGTAGTTTCCATACTCATTTTGCTGAAGAGTCAAAGCGCCAGAAACATAATTCCCACTCACCGCACTTCCGTGAGCAAATGGCAAATAGCTTTTTACCCGCCTTCCAAACTGGTCGTACTCATAATGCATGATGACATCTTTTTGGTTGCTGGATCCTTGTTTAGCAACAGATTGCACGGATCGCATGAGTCCGTCAGTATAAACGGTATTGACATTTACCTGGCTAACAGACTTATTTTTCAGACTGGTTTGCTCTTCCTGCCTGGCTACATAGGTTCTGGTATAGTTACTTTGAGCCAGGACTCTTGCCTGTACACTACACAAAACGATCGCAGTGATAAAGATTTTAAAAAATATAGATTTCATGGTGGTGGGTTCTTTTTAATTTCCTAATAGCCTAGTTGATATTCAAGTTCGGTGAGCAGATTGCCTTTATAGTCTTTTTGCTGGATAAGTCTTCCAAACCCGTCATACGTGAAGTAGACAGTTATATTATTGGCGCCGGTTTCATCGATCTTCCGGTATTGATTATCATAGTTGAAAGTAGTCATTAAGGCAGTTGGAGGATGTATTCTTAACTCGTCCAGGTAGGCCCCACTGGGATTGAGGGTTACCGAAGTGACATTGGTGAGGTTCCATTCATAATATTGCCATTCCGAGCTGGAGATTGTTTTTGTAGCCCCTGAACCTGAAATCGTGCCATTGCCGCCACCGCTTTTTCTGGCCCAGAAGGAAACTTTATAGTCCCCCGAAGGAAGGCTCGATTTTGTATACGATGTTGAGCGGTACTTTGTACCTGTCTTCGCAGTAACCCCTGAAGTCGTACCCTCCTCAAAGCTGGTATAAAATGTTTTATTCGCCGGCGCATTGGTGACCCTGGCAATTAGTAAAATGTCATCCGTATTAAATATATTGCTGGACTTAATACCCTCAAAACCAGTTGATTCTTTCAGCTGCCCGTGGTCGGTATACAGGTTAAATGTTACAGCGGTACTGTAATAGTTACCTGCCTCAAACGTAGCAAGCAAAACCGGACTGGCCAATTCAGCGGCATAAGACACACTGGGATAAACCCTTTTTTTGTTTATATCTGTTTCTGCCGGATTTACTATACTAAAATCGGTTTTTGAAGCAGATACCACACGACCACTTTTTAAATTTATCGTTTCAACTCGGGCATCGAGTATATGTTTTTGTTGCAATGCCAATAACCCCCCGGTGGCACTTGTATAGTCGGATGGATACTTATAAATTGTTTTATAGATGTCGCCATTTTGATCGGTATATTCTTCCCGGGTCAGCATGTGGTGATCACTGCCTTCGTAGAAATAACTGGTAGCGGTTTCTACGAACCTGCTGATATCGCCTTCATCATAAATTTTATTGGTGACTTTAGTGAGGTATTGATTTTTGGTCAGGAATTCGTCATAGTTGTTCCAATCAAATTCTGTGGTTTCTCCATTTAACCTGGCAAATTCCAGTCTTTCCACCTCCAAACCCATGATGCTCTTGGTAGACCCAGCTTGAAGCTCATAATCATATACCACCTCTGTGGCTATTTGATAATCACTGGCACCGCTGCCTGTTCTTATATAGTCCTTTCTTTTTTTCAGTACCCCGTTTTCTATTCCGGGATCAGTGGACTCGTGATAAAACTCATACTCGGTTTTTCCAAGTGAGCCTCGCTCCGTACTTGAGATGTTTCCATCCTGATTGGTATCATCATTGCCCTTAAATACTGTAACATGGGTGTAATCAGTACTACCTGAGGTACTTTGACCAAAAAAGCCCATATTCTGACGGATTTCGACGTCTACCGCGCAATAATTGGAAGGCCCGGCACCTCCATTAAAATGTTTGTAACTAATGTTCTCACTTAGCCAGGGTTTGGACTTTACCTGCCCACTTGATTCATTCGTATTTTGAAAATCCGTGTACTGATAAATCTTTTCATCCACCGGTTCCGTCGCACTGGGAGTGGCAAATGTTTTGATATTTTTTACTCTTATACCTCCGGCAAGCAAGTTGAAAATACCTTCCCTATAGGAATGCGCCTCGTAGTCAAATTCTGTTTTCCCCCCCGACGGATATTTAATGCTCTTTAATGACCAAACTTTTCCGTGGGTATTACTCGCCTCCCGGTTAACTGAGTTAAACCCGTTAAAAAACCCCCAATAATCGCGGTGGTATGATTTAGAGAGGTTATTGTCATCGGTAGGGTTTGGAAGGTAATAAGTAAAATCATAGGAGGGCAAACTATTGGCCGCAGCATCTTTTTCTGTCAACGAAGTAAGAAAAAATCGCTTGCGGCTCATTTGTGTATCATAGGTAAATTCAACACTTCGGATCTTGTTATTACCGGTATCTTTAAATTCTATTCTTTGTAATTCACTCCCGGTAGCTACATCTTCCCTGGTAGAGGTAGTTATGAATTCTACCGTCCCTAAATCACTTATTATTTTCGACAGGACCCCCTTGCCGGATGAGGTAACTGTACCTGTTACCTCTGTGTCACTGATAATACTCGGGTTTCCACAATCAGTGGTTGTCAGTACCTCATCGATATACCCGAAAGGACGCGTATATCCAACAGTACTCGTAGTATACTGTAGGTCAATAATATCCTTTCCATCAGCTGAAATAATTTGAGTAAGATACCAGGCTGTGGGAATACTTGAATTGGTGAAAGGAGGGTTTGCGCCATTGTTAATAAAATAATCAACATGTTCAATACCATCGGTTCCATTGTCTGATCCAAAAATGAATCTGGTTCCGCTAACATCAATAATCTCCCACTTTGTTGAACCGGCTGACAGAGGATTGACTACAAATTTAAAATCAAACTCCGGGAAGGTGTAAAATGTGCCATCCTCATCATAGCCCAATTTACCGGACCGCCCCATAAAACTGAAGTAAAAAAGATCCGGTTGCACATCGACACCGTCACTGTGATAGGTTCCGTTTATTAAATCATAATCAGCCTGAACTGAGGGGTCAAGGCTCTGTTTGAAGGGCACCGGAACGGGAGGATTAGCTGTAAGCTTTCTATACAAGCCATCGGTTGCCGTTTCATCGGGTAATCCTTTGATCACCCGGGTAATGACTCCCCCGGCTTGTAAATTCCATCCGGTGCCAACCCATGACGCCACCTGGCCCACTTTTATCCCTGCAGCATAGTAACTCAAGGTTATAGGAACATTTAGTTGACGACCTTGCGCAGCACCAAGCGGGATCCCAATATTAGGGGTTCCGGAACTCAAGCTTACGGGCACATCTCCATATTTACTCAATTCCGCAGCGGTACCTACCGGTGGATAAACGGTAGCTCTAAATTCAACAGCCGTGGGCCCCTGAGCCTGTAAGGCGGGACTTAAAACTATACTTATAAGTATAAGAGAAAAGTAGAAAAACAAGTAAATGTGTTTCGTTCCCCGAACGAAAAAGGCAGTTTGCAATCCATATGATACTGGCGTCTTCATTATATATGATTTTTGAATGTTTGACAATTCTTCATCAATAGAAGCAATAGTCTTGAATCTTTTTGCCCCGACTTAAATAGCTAAGCAGCAAGGGATAGACCACAAAGCGCTCATCTGAATTGCGGCACAAAATGATCCAATACTAATGCCTGGATTAAAGCTAGCACCTAAGGGTGACACGAGATGTCACTGTAGAAAAAAATGGTTTTTTTAAGAGCATATGACGCTCTTTAACTTCGAACTGCCTTTTGGAAAGAGTGAATTCCTGCAAATACTACGGCTAAAGACCTCCATCTTATAATATAGACAATGACGTATCGCGGTGCCGGTGCACTACCCCCTACCGGTGGCCCTAAAATGCATTCCTTTTAATTTCCGACAAAAACCCTCTAACCTGAACCAGGTTTTAATTAATCTTTGTATTATTAAAAAATGAATCATCAATTAAGGGCTTTACTGGAAATAAACCTGGCCACTTTATTTATTTCTACTTCGGGTGTTTTAGTGAAGTCCATTTCATTAGCAGTCCCTGTTATTATATTGTTCCGGTGTATTATCGGCCTGTTCTTTTTGCTTTTGCTTATTAAATTTTTCAGGGAGAGTTTACAGGTAAATTTCCGTCGTGACAAGCGGTTTTTTATACTTAGCGGTTTTTTTCTCGCCGGGCATTGGTTAACCTATTTTTATAGTATTCAAATCTCCACCGTTGCTGTGGCGGTAATATCTTTGTTCACCTTTCCGGTTGTTACCACCTTGCTGGAGCCGCTTTTTTTTAAAACAAAGATTGACAAATTAAACATCGTCTTATCAGTCATTGTAATTGGCGGTATCGTCCTCATCGTGCCGAGCCCCGATCTTAACAATAACATTACGCTTGGGGTATTATTCGGCATCATTTCTTCCATTATGTACGCATGCCGCAACCTGATGAGCAAAAAATATGTGACCGTATATCCCGGAACAAGCTTATTATTTTACCAGTTGGTGGTAGCGCTTTTTTTTCTCATACCACCGGGTTTTTATTACCTGGAACCAATTTCCACACAAAATCTGATATATCTGTTCCTGTTGGGTCTTTTTACTACTGCCCTGGGCCATATGTTGTTTCTTCGAGGCCTGAAACATTACTCAGCCAGCACTGCCAGCATCATCTCAAGTCTGCAGCCGGTATATGCCATTATTTTAGCGGTGATTTTTATTGGTGAAAAACTTGAAAACCGGGTAATTCTCGGTGGTGCCATTATATTTGCAGTAGTAATTATCCAAAATTTAAAGCAATTAAAAAGGTCAACCTAGCAGGGTCATCCTATATCGGCGACGATAATATTCCTACTCAAAAAATTGAGGATGATATTACACTGTCCAGTGGTGTTGAACTGTATATTAAAAGAGAGGACCTGCTTCACCGGTTTGTCTCCGGAAATAAGTTCCGAAAACTAAAATACAATCTTGAGCAGGCAAAGAAGTCAAATGCCAGACAGCTCATTACTTTTGGAGGCGCTTATTCAAATCATATATTGGCCGTGGCAGCAGCCGGATATGAACACCATTTCCAAACAATTGGAATTATACGCGGTGAGGAAACCCACCCTATGAATCCCACGCTTGACAAAACTCAAAATATGTTTGGTATGCAGTTGCGTTATGTGGACAGATACAGTTACCGTCACCAATCAGACAAGGCGCTCATAAAAATGTTGGGAATAGCAGATGCCGCCAGCTACATTATTCCCGAAGGAGGCACTAATAATCTGGCGATAAAAGGTTGTACCGAAATAGTGGCAGATTTAAAATGGCGGCCGGATTACATTTGCTGTAGCTGTGGTACAGGAGGCACCATCGCCGGCATTATTAGCGGCATTGGTGGTATGGCAACCACTAAAATTCTGGGATTCTCATCCCTGAAAGGGGAGTTTTTGAAAAAGGATGTCGAAAAGCTGCTCCTGGGTTTTAATGGCCATAAATACCAAAACTGGGATATTAACACGCACTTTCATTTTGGGGGTTATGCCAGATTCAAACCTGAATTGATTGATTTCATTAACCACTTTTGGGATTTACACCAGGTTCCGTTGGATCCAATCTACACAGGGAAAATGATGTATGGCATTTATGAATTGCTGAAGGATGGTTTCTTCAAAAAAGGTCAGACCATCGTAGCCATTCACACCGGCGGCCTGCAGGGAATTGAGGGATTCAACCAGCGTCATGGAAACCTGATACGCATCTAACTAGCCCATCAAAGCAGCCAGCACCTGATCAAGCTTACTAAAATACCGGATAGTGATGTTACCTCCTTTTTGTGCGGCAGCTTTAGCATTAAATTTAGAGATAAAAATCTCTTTAAAGCCCATTTTTTCGGCTTCGCTAATTCTGTTTTCAACGCGATTGACAGCGCGTATTTCTCCTCCAAGCCCCACTTCTGCGGCAAAGCAGAGATGATCAGGCACAGGAATTTCATTCATCGACGAAATAATAGAAACGCAAACCGCCAGATCAATGGCAGGATCTTCCACTTTAAGACCACCTGCTATATTGAGAAATACATCTTGTGTACCCAGCCTGAAGCCACCTCTTTTTTCCAGAACCGCCAGCAACATGTTAAGTCTTTTTGCATCAAACCCGGTAGAACTCCGCTGAGGTGTGCCATAATTGGCAATACTCACCAATGACTGAATTTCTATCAGCAAAGGCCTGTTGCCCTCCAACGTGGCACCAATAGCTATTCCGCTCAGGTCATGGTCCTTTTGAGATATCAGGATCTCCGATGGATTGCTCACTTCGCGCAGGCCCTGACCCAACATTTCATATATGCCTAACTCAGCGGTAGACCCAAACCGGTTTTTCGTAGTGCGCAAAATTCTGTAAGCCAAATGTCTGTCCCCTTCAAACTGCAAGACCGTATCTACCATATGCTCCAAAATCTTAGGCCCTGCAATGGCGCCGTCCTTGGTAATGTGGCCAATGAGAAATACAGGTGTATTTGTTTGCTTGGCATATTTCATCAGCTCCGCCGCACAATTTTTTACCTGTGAAATGCTGCCGGCGGTCGCCTCTATATGCTGGCTGTGTAAAGTTTGGATCGAGTCAACAATTACCAGGTCAGGCTTAAGTGACGCTATTTGTTTAAATATGTTTTGGGTGGAAGTTTCGGTAAGGACATAACAATTCTCTGATGTCATCTGCATACGCTCAGCCCTCATCTTTATTTGCTGCTCACTTTCCTCTCCAGAGACGTATAAAACCTTAAGTGCTTTCAAATTGACAGCCAGTTGCAACATTAACGTTGACTTGCCGATTCCCGGCTCGCCTCCGATCAGTATTAGCGATCCGGGGACGATACCGCCCCCTAATACTCTGTTTAATTCATTATCACCAGTTACAATCCGTTGTTCATCTTTAAAAGCTATATGTTGCAAGGGCTGCGGATGGCTTGTCCGGTCACTTGCCGAAGGGGATGTCTGCCAGGTAGGCTGGTTGTTGTCTTCTTTGGAAATAACCTCCTCGACAATGGAATTCCATTCGTTGCAGGCAGAGCATTTCCCCTGCCACTTTGTATACTGCGTGCCACAATTCTGACAAAAAAAAGCGGTTTTTACCTTAGCCATTTAACAGTAAATAATTGGTGACGGATAATTGATAACTGACAGTTGTGGGTATTTTATACTCATGGCCGTTAATATAGTAAGACAATGTTTATTATGGTAAAATTGTGCGTTTAATTTAAGCTTCGACTATAGGACCGGCGGATAGCTTTCCGGTTTACGGCAGGCTCCCTGGAGAATACCATAGATAAGAAGCTTTTAATGTTGATAAACTGCAACCTTTTCACAAAAAATAGCTCTCATATACAAAACAGGAAATATGCTTAAAAGAACACTGACTTTTTTGTTGCTGGCGGGATCAACATCATTAGTATTTTCCCAGGGGATCCCACAAAAATCGGATGAGTTACTGGAGGCCTTTGCCAGATTAAATAAATTCAATGGAACCGCGCTGATCTATCAGAATGGCAAGATATTATTGGAAAAGGGCTATGGATTCAAAGACGTGGAAAACAAAACGTTAAATGACAGCAATACTATTTTTCAAATTGGTTCGATTACCAAACAGTTTACAGCTGTCGTGATATTAAAACTTTTGGAACGCAATCAACTCTCGTTATCAGACAGACTGAGCAAATATTACCCGGATTTTCCCAAAGGTGACAGCATAACCATCGAACATTTGCTTACCCATACCTCGGGCATTTTTAACTATACGAACGATGCCTCTTTTATGAGCACCGAGGTTACTAATCCTGCCAGTGAGCAAAAAATATTGGCCCTCTTCAAAGATAAAGATCTTCAGTTTTCTCCCGGCACCAATTGGGCTTACAGCAATTCGGGATATTCCTTGCTAGGTTATATTATTGAAAAAGTGACTGACACTCCCTACGAGGAAGTAGTCCGAAAATTTATTTTCGCCCCTTTGGAAATGAAAGACAGCGGATTTGATTTTGCGGGGCTGGTTCATAAAGAAAAGGCAACCGGCTATGATAATCTGGAACAAAAGTCCGTCGTGGTGGATTCATCCGTTTCCTACGCAGGAGGTGCCATTTATTCGATAGTTTGGGATTTACTCAAATGGCATAATGCGCTCCAGGCCAATAAGCTCATAGCCAATTCCCTGCTTGAAAAAGCATATACCCCCTATATGAACAATTACGGCTACGGTGTCACCATTGATTCTGTATTCAATAAACGCCGTGTATCTCATAGTGGCGGGATATTTGGTTTTTCATCTTATATTACCAGAGTACCGGAGGATGACGTGTGCATCGTTGTATTAAACAATATCAACAACCGCCACCTGGCTGATATCTCCAACAGACTACTGGCCATTACTTATGGTGAAGCCTATGAGATACCGGCTCCTCGCCAGGAAATTAAATTAGGCACTGACATACTCCAAAAGTATGTAGGCATCTATGAAGTAAGACCTGATTTTTCAATTACCGTTACACTGGAGGACGGACGTTTGATGGGGCAGCCATCCGGACAACGTAAGTCTCCGCTATTCGCCGTGAAGGAAAACCGTTTTTTCTTAAAGGATGTGGAGGTTGAAGTGGAATTTTTATCCGATAAAATTGCAGGTATTAATGAATTGGTTTTTTACCAGAACGGAAAGGTAACATCGGGAAAAAAAGTTAAATAAAGTCACAATTTTAGATTGCTAGAATCCTTCATCATCATCTGATACTTCTTCCTGTGGCTCTTCCTCCTCCGTTGTCTCCATGATAGGATTGTCATCTATGACCATCTCGGTAGGCTGATCCAGGACAAACGGTTCGTCGATATCATAATACACTTTTCTGAACTCATCCACAAAGTTCTGCACTTCATTCATCTCTCCTAAAATGAAAACATACTCGCCGATTTTAGCTTTTGCTACGTTGGTTTTATCTTTAATAATGTCATTGAATTCTTCATTATTGGAATATAAAACCAACCTGTTGTCTGAAAACCCTAAATAGTACCAGCTGGATGATATTTTTAAAAATACATTAATGATATCTCCGTTCTCGGTTTTTCTGATTTCGACAAAACCATCCACCCGGGCATTGATATCATTGCGGGAGATATTGGAAATGCCAATTTTAGAATCCAGTGGATTGTAAAAAGCCTTGTCAACCTCTGACCATACCAAATCTATGTCCGAAACGGCCAGAGCTTTCACCAGTTCGCTGGACTGAGAGACCAGTGCGGTATAATCTTCTTGCGTCTTTTCGTCATATAGTGTTGCTGCCCGTTCGCCCATTATTTCCGAGGCCTTATAAAGTAATTTGGTTTTGTCTTCATGGGCCTCCGGGATCCCCAGCCTTTCAATCAAATCCTGAATATCAAGCGCCATGGCATTCAATGCCGTAAGGGGTAGGTTATAATCAAAAACCAGGAAGGCATTCAAATCAAATTCATTGGTATCCATATTTCCCTCTCCTTTACCCGCTGCCACCAATTTCACCTGGCTATTGGGGGAAAGGAAATGCAAAGGGCCTTCAAAAGTGATTTTGGCATTCCCTTCATCGTAGGTAAAAGACCTGCCTGAAAAAGAACTTCCACTGGTTTTCGACGGTTCTTCAATCTTAAAGGCATTCATTTCCTCATCAAACATTAACATACCTTTTGGTAAGAAAAAGTCTTCATCTCCCAGGCTTTGACGTTCACTTACAAAGCTAGGGTAAAGAGAATAATCGCCCGATGAAAAATGTAAACCTGAAGAGGGCACGGTACCGTCTTTAGTAACGATCTGGTCATAATTGATAATTACCTGTTGTGTGTCGGAGATGGATTTATACTCTATCCAGGTATCGTAACCACTTATTTTTTTCAAATCTAATTTAACATAGCCATCTAATTCCAGTGCCTGTTTGGTGGCATACATGGTCGCTGTCCCCTTAAAAATCATTCCCGGCGAGACCCGTATATTTTCAATTTCCTCGATTGTACCCCTGGAAACGGTTTGTAAATTTTTGTTTTTTCTGCCATCTCCGGCCGGTTCCAGTTCAAAGCTGTTAAATTTAATACCAAAAGTATCAGCGGCGGCTACCAGGTCGTAGGTAGCATCTCCGACAAACTCATTCCTGGAGATAATAGTTATGTGGCCATCACTAAGGTTATGATAGCCATTGAGGGTGTCAATTACCAGTGATGCATTCTCTAACGGTTGCAATTCGGAATTTTCCAGCACCGTCAATTCATTGTTTTCCGGGGTAACTTTAGCATCCGCCACTTGATAAAGGGGATACCTGTAACATGTAGTTGCAACGAGTTAATGTCATAACTGGCTGCGGCGGCATTAAAGGCCAGGGAGTCTAACTCCTTCCGGGTACTATAAAAATAAGAGCTGTTGATATCAACCTCTTCCGGCTTTTCCATTTTAACAGAGCGGTCCTCAAGATTCCACTTGGCGTTGGTGATGGATGTTTTCATTTGGGCATAAGGAAAATTGATGGCGGCCACCCCCTCTATTTCCGGGCTGATATCTGCGGTGTTATTGACCAAATCAAAATGCAGGCGAATGTCTTCACCTGACAACGCCGGCTTTTCCGGATTACTCGATTTGATTTCAAATTTTGCATGGCGCGCTGAATAAAAATTGGAAGTAAAAGCTAATTCCTGGGAAATTGCTTCTGATCCCCGTGTAAGGAGTTGCCCACCGCCCAATACGCCTTTAGGTGTAACATTTAAAAACCCATTTAAGGAAGCCGTCGATTCATATAATTGGATAGGTTCGTCGATGTTATGAATATACATACTATCCTTGTCAGGCACCCATCTCATTTTATAGTTTTCCACATAGGCATCAGGAAAATTAGCCTCTCCGATGGTTTCGCTTTCCATGGTGATTTTTGATCCTTTTGCCACAATGGAGTCCACATAAAATACAAAGTCCTCAGACTCCAGGGTGGAGCTCAAGTATTCAATTTTCCCATTTCCTCTTAAGCCGTTCTTATCCAGTGTTAATGTTTTGAAGAATTTTCCTTTGTTTCCTTTTATGTCATAGCCGCTAATCGGTGCCTGGTGCTCAAAGCCCAATGAGTTGTCCGGCATAATCTTTAGTTTTTCTTTAAAATCAGGTAGCAACCCACTGGTCACAAACGTCCCTTCAAAACCTACTGATCGCACATCGCTCTCACTTAAACTATCAATTTTGAAAGGTGGTATGACAAAGTACACCGATTGGTCCTTGTAAGCCCCTCCCAGGATCTCTTCCCCGTCAAAATACACCACAGCCCCGCTTGTTGCGCTGAAGGACGGATATCCGGGATAGACTCTCCTGGCTGATTTATTATTGGGCTTGTTAATTAATAGCGTTCCGGAAGTTCGATTCATGGTGCCTTTGGCCATGGCGTTCCGCATATCTACAGAATCGCTTCCCACCAGTTTATTTTCCAGCTGGGTTTTTTCACCGCCCAGCTCATCCTGTTCCTGTATATAAAACCGCACAGAATCGATGGATTGCATATCCACAAGGAAACTGTCATATTTAAAGGTAAAATTCCGGCCTACGTATTCAAAATTTCCGGCAAACAGCTGCCCGTCGAATGTAAAATCGCGGTTTTTCTTAAGTCGAATTTCCTTATCTCTGGGAATAATATAAACATCCAGCAATTCACTGATATAAAATTTGTCAATACCTCTCACTGTCATTTCATCTTCCGGCAAATGATAGGTGGCATTAGGTTTATTAGTCAGCCGGGAGGCAATCAGGAGATTGTCAAAATCCTTTCTGCGGTTTTTAGATAATACGTTATGATAGGCCTTTCGTCGCACCTTGATCTCGCCACTGCTAACGCTGTAGTCGATAAAGTGATAACTCATTAAAAACTCCATGGCCGGCCTTACGACGTTTGCCGGTTGTTTTGAAAACTTAATGAGATCATCCACATTGAATTCTGACGAATTGATTTTGCGAGAATAGCCTACTACCAAAAATAAAGGGTGAAATTTGTAAATGCCTGTCATTTCCCCAAATCGGTCCGGGTTAAAGTATTCCTGAGACTCAAAATAAGCCGGGATCTGACTCCTCGCATTCAGGATCGATATATCAAGGCTATCTGCACTTAAATCCCACTTAATCATATCAGCGGTGATATCCATGTTAAAATAGGAGGCAAAAAACGGCGCATACTTATACCTCCCCTGATCCTTTAATACCACCAGGTGTTTATTAAGAAAGTTGTATTTTATTCTGATAGCAGGATGAACAATTGAATCTCCGTTTTGATAAATTACGATGGAGGCCACATCCGCTTCTACCAGCGAATCACTCATAAAATAGCGCAATGCCTTAGAGCGAAACATTCGCTGTCCTTTATTTCGTACCTCAATAGAAGCCGGGCCGGCATAAAGTGAGGAACTTGATATCTTACCCCCTTCCAATGAAAATCCGCCTTTGTAGATTAATTCATCATCACTGGCCAATTTTACCTTGACATCATTATCATATGATTTAAACCTTGGAAATCGGGCCTTTTCTTTGCTATCATGACGCTGGCTTTCAAAATCAAAAACACCTGCCACCGCCTTGTCCAGTTTTCCTACATAACTCATCTTGACATTCTCCGCCGATAATTTAGGTTTGGAAACATCAAAGTTATATCTATCTAAATGGCAATAGACGGAGTCAGATCCAAGGCCTGCCACCGACCAGTCAAACTTCCCTCCGGTACCGACAAAGGTATTATCCTTCAACATAAGCGATCCGCTGCTGTTGATCAGAGCGGTGGAATCAAAAGTAGTTACGAAAATCAGGTCAATACTCTCAAAAGTTATTACCGGTCCCTCCAATTCAGGCTGGGGTGTTTCATACAGCGGCAGGTTGAGGTTGTTATTAGCCTGGGGCTCCGGTTCGCTTGTATCTTCCCAATCCGTATCCCAATCATCATTGCTTTTTTCTTCATCCCAGTCACTGAACCAGTTATCATCTTCCTGATCTGTTGCTTCAACCTCTGTTTCTTCGGGGATTATTTCCTCCACTATTTCCTGGGGCTCAATAAAATCAAATTTATAGGATGTGTTTTCAAAATACAGTTTATTAAATGATGAGAAGTAGAGTGCCCTGTGATCAAAAATAGTTTTCAGGCTGAGAAAAAAATTTCCAATTTCTTTAGGTCCGTATTGATCAACTGTTTTCTGCGATACTTCCAACAACCCAGTAAGTGTTTGCCCGCCAAGACTTTCATTACTTACCCCATAAACGATCGAGGCGAAAAAGTTTTCAAAATGCGGTCTGGCAGGCACCCCTTTGGCATACATACCGGAAGCAATTTTCATTAATTTTTCCTTCTGATCGGTGGAAAAGGTATTCCCATTCCATAATCCCTCAAAGGCGGCTCCTACTTCCTGGGCCTGAGGCGATTTGGTACGGTTCATCATTTGTGTCACCTGTGTGGCAAAAGCCGTATCGACTTTAAATTTCCCTACTTGTGAAAATGCTTGATAACCAGCGATCAAAAGCAAACCGAATATGCAGATAATCTTAAATTTCATTCACTCATCTTTCAGCGGACCAAGTTAGTTCCGGCGGTTTTTACTTCGTAATACTTAACGATCATTTACGCAAAAAAATGTAATTTTTACAGATTATTACCTTTAATTTACTCATTTACAACCTTATGTAAGTTATTGTTACACTATTTCTCAAATAATAGACAGGACCAGTTGTTCTTGTGAGTAGTTTTGGAAATGATAAACCCAAGATTTCGTGCCTTTTCTTTTAATGAATTTTCATCTTCCCGGTAAAAGCCACTAAGCAGTAGTATGCCCCCCTGCGAACGCATCCTTTGCGCATAATAAGGTAAATCATGCATCAGCACATTTCGATTAATGTTGGCAACAATGATATCGTATTCTCCGGAAATAGCGGTTATGTCACCCTGCTGGATTTTAATTTCCTCGCAATCATTAATCCTAAAGTTTTCATGACTGTTTTCTATGCTCCACGTATCAATGTCGCAGGCAGTTATCTCCCGGGCACCACGTAGTTTTGCCATTATGGCCAGGACGCCGGTACCACAACCTACATCCAATACCTCCTTGCCCTGATGATTAATCTCCAATTGATTTTTTAGCATCAAAAAGGTGGTTTCATGGTGTCCGGTGCCGAAAGACATTTTAGGGTTGATGATGATTTCGTAGGGATAGGATTTTGAAAGCTGGTGAAACGATGCCCTTACCACACATCGCTGGTCTATGTATATCGGCTCATAATTATCTTCCCACTGTTGGTTCCAATTCTTTTTTGCTATTGGCGTGATCTCATATTTCAATACAAAATCGGGCTTATATTTGTCTGCAATGGCATCAATGGCTTCCCGGTCAACCACTTCCGATTCCAGGTAGGCGGAGAAACCGTCCTGATGTTCCACAAATGAATCAAATCCCAGCATAGAAAATTCCGCAACCAGAATATCATTGAACTGTGCCGGGCAATAAATTTTAATCTCCTGAAAGTCCATGCTAAATGGCATTGCACCGGCTAATCGCAGCCGGCATGGGAAATTACATCCGTATAGTAGATAGTGAAATGAACATTAGACGGATCACTGGCTATGTAAATTGTGAAGTCGGCTAAATCTCTTTTATCGGTAAAATACCATAGTCCGGCATCATCCGCCAATAGTTTATTTTCTTCTTTGAAAACATTTAAATCGGCAAAAGCCTCAGTCTTCTCTTCATAGACTATATAGTCGGCCCTTCGTTCATTAGGTTCAACATATACCACCCCGAAAATATTGCAGGGGTCTGTCTGCCGGGGTGCCGCTTCATTCCCAAAGAAAAAAGCAGATAAGTAAACTGGCAGCCATATGATGTTTAAACCCATCTAAAATGATTTTATGATATCTACAAAGTCCCGGGACTTCAAAGAAGCGCCGCCAATTAAACCTCCATCGACATCCTTACCGGAAAATATCTCTTTTGCATTGCCTGGCTTGCAGCTTCCCCCGTAGAGAATACTTAAATTATCCGCAATTTCCTCGCCAAATTTTCCGGCAATGTGTTTTCTCAGGATCTCGTGCATTTCCTGAGCCTGGTCTGCGGTGGCGGTTTTTCCGGTCCCAATAGCCCATATCGGCTCATAAGCAATGACGATCTTTCCAAATTCTTCCGGACTTAGGTGAAACAGGCTATCGGTCAACTGTTGACAGACAAATTCAAATTGTGTATCCGCCTCTCTGATTTCGAGTGACTCACCGCAACAAAATATCGGGTTCAAACCGTTGGCAAGGGCGGTATCCACTTTTTTTGCCAGCAATTGGCTGGTCTCATGAAAATATTCTCTTCTTTCACTATGTCCTAAAATTACGTAATCTGTATTTACGGACTTCAGCATGGCGGCGGAAATTTCGCCGGTGTAAGCGCCTGATTCATGCTCGTTGCAATTCTGAGCACTGAGAAAAATGTTATCAATGCCTTCCAATAGTTTTGACACGCTGGATAAATGCACAAACGGAACTCCTAAAATAACATGTACATTATCATTGACCTCATCCTTCACCATGTTAAGGATTTCAGAGGTGAGTTTAAGACCTTCCTGCAAATCATTATTCATTTTCCAGTTGCCGGCAACAATATTTCTTCTCATTGGATCAAGGTTTAAGTAAAAATTGCAGGCCAAATATAGAAATTGCCCGGGGTTTTTAAAATCATGGAAGGAACTTTTAGGGTTTTCGGCCGGGATAGCCTTAGGTTGAATGAATATGCTAACCGAGTTTTTCCTTTAAAAACTTCGAAGTATGGCCCTCATCGATTTTTACCATTTCTTCCGGCGTTCCTGAAAACACAACAGTACCCCCGTTTTCACCTCCTTCGGGCCCCAAGTCGATGATCCAGTCCGCCGACTTTACCACTTCCATATTATGTTCAATAATGATGGCTGTATTTCCCTGATCAACCAATGCATTGATGGCTTTTAACAGCTTTCTGATATCATGAAAATGCAGCCCTGTGGTTGGCTCATCAAAAATAAACAATATATGTTCTTTAACGCCGCTGGCTCCTTTGCCTAAATAAGAAGCCAGCTTCACCCTTTGAGCCTCTCCACCGCTTAGTGAACTGGAAGACTGTCCCAGCCGCACATAGCCCATCCCAACTTCCTGCAAAGGCAATAATTTATTGAGAATTGTACTTTTATCCTGAAAGAATTCAATACTTTCATCAACCGTCATGTCCAAAATTTCTGCGATATCTTTTTCGCGATACTTGATCTCCAATATTTCATTCTTAAACCGTTTCCCCTTGCAACTTTCGCAGGTTAGCTGGATATCGGCCATAAATTGCATCTCAATTTTTACAATGCCCTCCCCCTGACAAGTCTCGCAGCGACCACCATCCACGTTGAAAGAAAAATACGCAGGTTTGTATCCTCGTTGTTTGGAAAGGGCCTGTTCGGCAAATAATTGCCTTATGCCGTCATAGGCCTTTACATAAGTTACAGGATTAGAGCGGGAGGATTTGCCGATGGGGTTTTGGTCAATAAACTCTATGCGATTGATTTTTTTATAGTCACCCCCCAGCTTATCATAGTGGCCGGACATGTCACCAACAGTCCCCAGTGTTTTGCCAATAGCCGGATAAAGAATTTTCTTTAGCAACGTAGATTTACCAGATCCGCTGACACCGGTGATGGCCGTCAACACATCCAAGGGAATTTTTACATTGATGTTTTTGAGGTTGTTTTCTCTTGCGCCATAGATCTCCACGGCATCGCGCCACTTCCTCCTCACTTTAGGAATTTCGATAATATCCTTGCCCATCAGGTAATTGGCGGTGTACGTGTCTGCTCCCTTTAATGCCTCTACATTCCCCTGAAATACCAACCTACCCCCATCACTTCCCGCTTCCGGGCCAATATCAATAATTTGGTCGGCCTGGCGCATGATCTCTTCTTCATGTTCTACAACAATTACCGTGTTACCCAGATCTCTTAATGATTTTAATACACTTATCAAGCGGGTAGTATCCCTGGGGTGCAAACCAATACTTGGCTCATCCAGAATATACATAGAACCAACTAATGCACTGCCCAATGAAGTAGCCAACTTTATACGCTGAAATTCCCCGCCGGATAAAGACGAAGTCAGGCGATTAAGCGTGAGGTAACCCAGTCCGACCCGGATCATATAGTCCAGCCGATTATTTAATTCCTTGAGTATTCTATCTGCAATTTGCTGATGGTGAGGGCTCACTTCCAGCTGCGTAAAATATTCTCTGACCCTTTCAATGGGCATCAGCACCAGGTCTATGATGGAATGACCATTTATCTTGACGTAAGCGGCATCCTTGCGCAGCCGGCTGCCAAGGCAATCGGGACACACCGTTCTTCCCCGATATCTCGACAACAAGACGCGATATTGGATTTTATGGGTTTTTGATTCAAGATGTTTGAAAAAAGCATCCAGCCCCTTGAAATATTTGTTGCCTTGCCATAGCAATGCGACCTGTTCCTGGGTAAGTTCGTTAAAAGGACGGTGAATAGGGAAGTCAAAATCCATGGCGTGGTTGATGAGTGGATCAAGCCATTTTTTCATGGTTTCACTGCGCCATGGGGCGATTGCCCCTTCAAAAACCGATAACCCCTTATCGGGAATGACCATATCCCGGTCAATGCCAAGTACCCTGCCAAACCCCTCACAGGTCCTGCAGGCGCCATAGGGGTTATTGAAACTGAATAAATTAATGCTGGGTATTTCAAACCGCTGACCATCAAGCTCAAATTTATCGGAAAATTCCCTTTTTTTACCTCCTGCGACCGTGATCTGGCATTTTCCGTCCCCCTCAAAAAAAGCAGTCTGAACGGAATCCGCTAACCTGAACTGGGTTTCTTCATCGTCCTTTTTAACTATTGCCCGATCGATGAGGACAAATTTTTTCTTCGCTTTTTCAAAGGTGGTAACATCCTCTTGCAAATCTTCTATAAAATAAAGGTCATCGTCTATTACCAGCCGGGTATAACCTTTACTTAACAGGATATTTAATTCTTGCTGGGCCGTGCGGTCAGGCTGTAAGTTTAAAGGGCTTAATATCATGATCCTAATGCCCTCTTCCAACGTCTTTATAAATTCTACCACGTTGGTGACCGTATCCTTAGTAACTTTTTCACCTGAGATGGGTGAAAAGGTAGTACCTATTCTGGCAAAGAGCAATTTCAGGTAGTCGTAAATTTCCGTGGTCGTTCCAACCGTGGACCTGGGATTCCTGGTATTTACTTTTTGTTCGATAGCGATGGCAGGAGACACTCCTTTAATATAGTCTACTTCCGGCTTTTCCATACGGCCTAAAAATTGCCTCGCGTAGGAGCTTAAACTTTCTACATACATTCTTTGCCCCTCTGCAAATAATGTATCAAAAGCCAATGACGACTTACCCGAACCTGATAAGCCTGTAATAACAACAAATTTATACCTGGGTATTGCTACGGAGACATTTTTGAGGTTATTCACCCTCGCTCCTTTAATAACAATATATTTTTTGGGATCTAATTGTTCAAATTCCTTAATTTCTTTAACTGCTAGTACCTCGTTCATCATCCAACAAAGATAATATAGTGGGTTAAATTTTAAATATCAGTATCGCTAATTATTAAAAGATAAGATTCTACAAAAAAACATACATTCGGTTTATTACCAAACAAAATTTTATAAGGCATTGTTTTTGCTTAGGTAAATGTATGAAATCGGGGTATGGTCAAAATAATCCATCATTTTATGCGAAACAGGCCAATTATTATTTTTACTTTTTCAAAAAATTAGGTACATTTAATTTGGAACTTTCGCTCGTTTTATTAGTTTTGGTAATTGTTTTATAATTTTTTCTAACCATAAACATCGCTTCACAATATGATATAGACCTCTACGTTAACTAAATGTGTGATTAAATAATGAAGAAGTATTCAGTAAGTGATAGCAAATTAATATCACAATACAAAAACGGTAACGAAGAGGCTTTTGAACTACTATTGACGAGGCATAAGTCCAGGATTTTTACGAGTATTTATTTAATTGTGAAGGATCAGTATATTGCTGAAGATCTTTTACAAGAAACGTTCATTAAAGTCGTTAATACTATAAAAAATGGTAAATACAACGAGGAGGGAAAATTTTTACCATGGGTAATGCGGATAGCTCATAATTTGTCTATCGACCATTTTAGAAAGGCAAAGCGGTATCCAACCATCGTCATGGAAGACGGAACCAACGTTTTTAATACCTTGGAGTTTTCCGAAGAGTCTTTTGAGACGCAACAGATACGGAAGGAAACGCACAAAAAGTTAAGGAATCTAATAAAGGAGTTACCTGCCACCCAAAAAGAAGTATTAATAATGAGGCATTACATGCAGATGAGTTTTCAAGAAATTGCTGATGCGACAGGAGTAAGCATCAATACTGCCTTGGGAAGGATGCGTTATGCCTTAATTAATTTAAGGAAAAAAATGCATAAATATAATATCGCCTATGATCAAAATATTTACCCCAAATGATGTAATCAGATATTTTTATAATGAGACATCACCTGAAGAAAACGAAGCAATTGCCAATGCACTTATAATTGACAACGACCTGCTGGAGGTATACCGGGAGGTAAAACACTCAGCTGAAATGTTGAATGACATCAGAAAAGAACCTTCTGAAAGTGTTATCAATAACATTTTAAATTATTCTAAATCAAAAGATTTAAATTCTGTTTGTTGATAGCGGTCGGCAATATTTTGAGGGAGGTTTTACATGACAAGAAAGGAGCGCTATAAAACATTTTTAGCGCATTTTTCAGAAAATAATCCTGATGCGGAAACGGAGTTAAATTATAGCAACCCCTATGAGTTGCTGGTTGCAGTCATACTGAGCGCTCAATGTACTGACAAGCGCATCAATATGGTTACGCCTGCCATTTTTAAAAATTTTCCTACCCCGGAACATCTGTCCACCAGTAATTTTGACGAACTATTTCCATACATCAAAAGTGTTTCCTACCCCAACAATAAAACCAAGCATTTGCTAGGTATGGCCAAAATGTTGGTTGACGATTTTAACACCGAGATCCCTTCCGACATTAAAGATTTACAAAAACTTCCCGGTGTAGGTCGCAAAACCGCAAATGTAATCGCTTCGGTGGTGTTCAACCAACCTGCGATGGCTGTAGACACCCACGTATTCAGGGTGTCCAAAAGAATCGGCTTAGTAACTCAAAATGCTAAAACGCCTATTGAAACCGAAAGACAACTGGTAAAATACATCCCCGAAGCGCATATTTCCAAAGCGCATCACTGGTTGATTTTGCATGGCAGGTATACCTGCCTGGCAAGAAAGCCCAAGTGCGAAAGTTGCAAGATCTCCTACTTTTGCCGTTATTACGAAAAAAATTACTAGCCGAAATCGCAACCGCCTTTCATGTGTGGAATCAATCTTATCATTGATAAAAAAAATCAGCTCGACACACAAAGTATTTTGGATATGAACCGGGCTCTAAGCCACCGGGGACCTGACTTTGATCAATACAAGACCCTCCCATTTGGCGATCAAACCCTATACTTAGGTCATACCAGACTTAAAATCCTGGACTTAGGAGATCGCGCCAATCAGCCAATATCTTTTGATCCAAAAAGGTATTACCTGATATATAATGGCGAAATCTATAACTATTATGCGCTAAGGAACCAGTTGATAGATCAAGGATGCCGATTTACCACTTCCGGCGACACCGAAGTTTTATTAAAATGGCTGGCTATCAAGGGAGTTGATGGATTGAAAAGCCTGCATGGTATGTTTGCCTTTGTATTGGTTGACATGCGGAATAGACGACTGATATGTGCCAGAGATCCCTCGGGGATGAAGCCATTTTTTTATTTTGAAGATGATAGTTATTTTATCGTTTCGTCAGAAATAAAAGGCATATTGGCATCCGGGTTGGTCAGAAAGCAATTGAACGCAGAGCAAATTGACCATTATCTTAATTTTCGTCATGCCCAATCCCCGGCAACATTTTTTAAGCATATCTATGAGCTCCCGGCCGGTCACCAGCTCATATGGTCGGGGCAGAAGCACATTTCAAGTTATGCCAGCCTAACAGATAGCAACTTTGCAGGAGGTGATGAGGAAATTCTGGAGAAAACCGAAGATTTGCTAATTGATGCGGTAGGTAATCATTTGCTGGCCGATGTGCCGGTTGGCGTATTTCTAAGTGGAGGTATTGACTCCACACTACTATTGGCCATTCTTAAAACACACTATCCCCGGGAATGCCGTACATTTTCCATCGTTCACAATCCAAAGGAGGGCTCATACGGCACAAAAGACGGTCATTTTGCCCGCCTGGCGGCGAAACAATTTGAAACGACTCATGAAGAGTTGGAGGTTGGCCCTCAAATTTTAGACAACTTCCACGATTTCATATCAAAAATGGATCAGCCGGTGGGGGATAGCGCGGCCATACTTACTTACTTTTTAAGTGAACTCGCCCGGCAGTCTGTAGGTGTAGTATTATCCGGAGCAGGAGCCGATGAATGGTTTGGGGGGTATAACCGTCACCTGGCTTATTACCGCTTTTTAAAAAATCAGCCTCTCTATAAAAAACTGTATCCTTTCATAAAGGGATTAGCACCGATGTTGCCCGCCGGATTCAACCATCCCTTGCGTAAAAATTTTCAGCTTTTCAAAAAATTCGCCAGAAGCATCGATAGAAATCCTATAAACACCTTTCAAAATATGGTTTCCTTTCAAGCCACCAATCAAAGCGGGGACTTTGCTGGCTGGAATCCCATGTCTGAAGGTGATGACAAAATTGAATATTACCTAGGCCGGGCGTTAACCTATGACCGTCAAAGTTATCTCACCAATGATATTTTAACCATTAATGACCGAATGACCATGTTACATGGTCTTGAAATGAGGATGCCTTATTTATCACATGACCTGACCCAATATTTAACCAAAATTCCAGCTACCCGCCTGGTTGGACCGGGAAGAAAATGGATCCTGGCAGCACTGCTTAAAAAGTATCACGGACAAACATTTGTCAATAGACCAAAAGAGGGGTTCGGGTTACCGTTTGGCAACTGGATCAAAAGCGGCAAGGCAAACCATCTCCTGGAATTTTTAAAGAATGAAAATTGTACTATTTTTGAAGCAACGGACAGTGATTTAAAAGCGCTGATAATTAACCAATTCGAGAACCACAATCGAGGAAGCGCAGATAACACTTTATTTCTATGGTCGGTAATTATTTTGGGAAATTGGTTGGAAATAAACTTTGGTTAATACATTGAAAATTATTTATATACACCAGTATTTTAAGACTCCCCAGGAAGGAGGGGCAATAAGATCTTACTATCTGGCTCAGGGTTTGGTCAAGTATGGCTATGACGTTGAAATGGTTACCTCCCACAACAAGGCCACTTATGAGAAAAAGGACATTGATGGATTGATTGTACATTATCTCCCGGTTTCCTACGAGAACGCCTTTAGCTTTTTAAAGCGTATAGTCGCCTTTATAAAATTCTACCTGCTTGCCTATAAAAAAATTAAATCCATATCCAGGGCTGATGTTATATATGCGACATCTACACCGTTAACCGTAGGTCTGTTGGCACTGCGGCTGAAAAAGCATTTGAAAATCCCCTACTATTTTGAGGTGCGGGATTTATGGCCTGAAGCTCCGATACAAATGGGGGTTATTAAAAATTGGTTTTTGAAAAATTGGCTTGTCAGGCTGGAAAAGAGAATTTATCAGGGAGCGGATAAAATTATAGCATTATCTCCCGGAATCAGAGATCATATTAAAAAGGTGGTTCCCTATAAGCCTATCTATATGATTCCCAATATGTCGGATTGCCAGTTCTTCAACTTAACCCTGAAAAACAAAAAGCTGGAAAAGGAAATTGGTTTTAAGGATCAATTTATTATCGGCTACTTTGGCGCGATTGGAAGGGTCAACAAGCTGGATTATTTCCTGGATTTTATGGAAATGCTGAATGAAACAAACCATAATGTTTCATTCCTGATTGTGGGCAAGGGAGGTAATTTACCAAGCATCAAAGAGCAGGCTAAAAAAAGAGATATTCGGAATTTAAAGTTTTTACCTTTTCAAAATAAAGAAGGGATCAGGCACTTATTGAGCGCCATGGACGCCGCATATATTTCGTTTGATCAAAAACCGGTGCTGGAAACCAATAGTCCCAATAAATATTTCGATGCGTTAGCAGCGGGAAAATTGGTTATTACCAATACAGATGGGTGGATCAGAGAAATGGTGGAAAACCATCAATGTGGGTTTTATGCCGATCCAAATAACCCTAAAGCAACATACGCTAAATTGAAACCATTTTTTAAAGACCCAAATTTATTGTTAAAGTACCAAAAAAATGCGCGTAACCTGGCTGAATTATATTACTCCCGGGAAATTCAGGTACAGAAATTAATCAGTATTTTTAACAATGAATACCATTTAAAAATTAATGAGGATTCGGTCTATATTTTGACTGCGTAAAAATTTCTCCCACATCCTCCGCAGCCATCAAATCGACAAAACCAATAGCTGATTTTTTCCGATAATTTTGAATAATCTGCCACCCGAGCCACCTGGCTATTCTTCCCGGGCATTTGTCGCCAATCTCCGGAACATTCGGTCGCTCATTCAGATACTTTATCTTCACAAAGTGATTAGTTTCGTATAGCAGGGACTCTTCCACAAAGTGTCCCCAAATTCGTTCCTGGTTAAAGTTGATTTCTTTGATTTGCTGGCCGTTATAACCCAGAATTAAACTATCGGAAATGCAAGGCATCATTTCCTTTGTAAAAGCATAGGCTTTGCCAAAATAAAGCATTTCCGCTAACATGGTTTTATCTTCCAGCGCTGTGGCGTTAAATGAATCTGATAAAAACATGATACACGAAGGAACCAGGTAGTCCTTCGTCAATCTTTGTTTAATATACTGGGGAACATTATTGGGCGCGTAACTGCCAGCCTCTCCTAAAAACCAATCCAGGCCAATGATTATCAGTTCTGGTGAAATATAAAGATCGCTGCCATCTCCCAGCCCGGTAATAATTGTTTTGATTTTAGGGGGCTGAAATTCCGGATAATAATATTTGATCCGCTTGAAAGCACCCTCAAAAGAAGCTTGGATATCGGTTAATTCACCAAAAAGTGTATCTACTTCACGGCGCATGGTATCCAGATAAGGGCTACTTGCCAGAGAAAGTAATTTGTTCACCAGTATGGAATCATGGGGAAATTGTGAGCGTTGATAAAATGCTTCTGATAAAACCGGATTTTCATCCAAGAAGGTCAAGGCTTCTTCAGCAGTTGTCAACGCAAAAAACTCATCCTCCAGCCTTTCAATTTCAACATTTAACTCAATATCCCGGATATTTATATCTTCACCACATGGCTTGTCGCCACAAGAGGAAATCAATAGAATAATAGCGAGCAATGTTAGTTCAACCAACCAATAAATTCCGCGCATAACTTTGTTGTTAAAATATTTTGAGTCTTAATTCGTAGTTGTAATTGATTAATTTATTTTATCTTGTGACCGTTACAATCATGATGTTTTGCGTCACAAGAGGGCCCCTTTATAACACCAAAACTATGAAAAATTGTATAATAATTTTCCTTCTATTTTTTGTCAGTTCTTACACTGTGGCCCAAACCCGCCTGGGCTTGCGGATATCATCTTCCATATCTGCCAACAGGCTGGAATCAAAAACGGACAGTCTTGATCTGTCGAATAACGGAATCGCCCTGAGGTTTATTGCAGGTGTATTTGCTGACAAGTACCTGGGAGGCAGCTATTATTTCTCCACGGGTTTATTTTACGCACCTAAAAGGGTTAGTTATGAGGTGACAAACAATTTGACAGGATCAAGCACCAAGGAAATATATAACCTGCAATACGTATTATTGCCGCTAAGCTTAAAGTTACTTACCAGCGAGATCGCTTTGGACACGAGACTATATTTTCAGGTAGGCGCAAATCTGGAAGTGAAAATTCATGAGGAGGCGGTAAGAACCAGTGAGCTTTACGTGAATAAATTTCGAAATCTGGAAGCTTCCAGCCTGTTGGGCATAGGCGTAGAGCGCAGGATATCCACAAATGTTAACCTTTACGGAGGCTTTACTTACCAAAGGGGGCTGTTAAATGTTGTTTCAAATCAGTCGAATCAACCGGAGTTGATTGTTAAAAATGATTTATTCAGTTTGGATTTTATGATCAGGTTTTAGATCGGTCGCTGTTGTGTCATCAGGCTACACGCATCTGCATAATTCCTTTATAGCGATAAAGCTTTAATCCGAAGTAATGACTAATGAAATATTTCAACCTGTTTTCAGCGAGGATAGCACTATGTTCATTTTCATAAAAGACGGTCACCGCCAATACGGCTTTTAAGAACCTATCCTGCTGGCAGAATTCCGTTATCCAGTTTTGAAAACAATTTTCCCAATCTTCCAGATATTTTTCATAATGGGTCTTTCCATCAAAAAGAAATTCCAACTGGTTGGTTCCTATCTGATAGCGGAAAATACCGGATAATAAATCGTAAAACTCTTCGAGATGTTTCACGTCATAACTTTGATATGCCCGGATACTCAAAACCGTATCATCTACTAACCCCAGTGGATTACATTGCCTCAGATAGTCGGTTTTGACTTTTTCAATAAGAGCGTGCAGGAAAGCTCCCTTCTTTTCGGCCTGAACTTCTTTTAAAAGATAATTTTTATCCAGCAGAAAATACTTTCGACTCATTTTTGTTTTTGGTGTATCCTAAATACAAATATAATTGAATAATTGTTTCTGTAACCAATGCAAACCATTTTCATTTTCCACCATGGCTATAAAACCGTGAAATTATTCTCTTTGCGGCCATCCGTGACTACTCCATATAAAATACTCTTTTTACCCGATCGCTGACTTTGGTTAATATCTCGTAGGGAATGGTATCAATTTTTGACGCCATTTCCCGCAGGGGTAACTCCTTGCCAAATATCACAACCTGATCCCCCTCCTCAGCTTCGATCCCTGTGATATCGATCATCGTCATGTCCATACAGATATTACCAATCACAGGCGCCAATTTACCGTTTACCCAAACAACACCTTTACCATTGCTAAATCGACGATCGAAGCCGTCGGCATAGCCAATGGCGAGGGTCGCAATTCTTTTTGGCATGGGCGCTTTCCCCATGCGATCGTAGCCAATGGTATCACCTTGAGCCACATCCATAATTTGGCTAATGGTGGTTTTCAAAGAGGCTACCGGTTCGAGCTCCTGTTGAACTTCCTGATCGTACCCGATGCCATGTAGCCCGATACCGAGCCGTACCATATCATAGTGGCGATCGGGAAATCGAATGATGCCGGAAGATTTAAGAATGTGCTTTAATGGTTTCACCGACAGTGCTTTTTCAATAAATGCCGCTCCCTGATCAAACAGATCAAATTGATTTTGGGAGAATTTGTCATGTTCGGCATCTTCCGATCCTGCCAGGTGGCTGAATATGGAAGCAATTTTGATCTCCGGGCAGTTTTTTAACGCATCCACCAAATCTTTCAAATCCTGAGGTTTAAAGCCCAGGCGATGCATGCCTGTTTCCAACTTAATGTGAATTTTACTGGATAACCCATTCGTTTTTAGAAAGTCGGCCAGTAAATGCATCATCCTCAGGCTGTACACTTCGGGCTCCAGGTTAAATTCTATCAGCTTTCCAAAACTTTCCGGCGCCGCATTCATGACCATTATGGGCAATGTTATGCCGTTTTGCCTGAGAATAACACCTTCATCCGGATAGGCGACCCCCAAATAATCGACCCGGTGAAATTGTAATAAATTGGCGATCTCCAAAAATCCGGACCCATAGGCAAATGCCTTTACCATCACCAATATTTTCGTGGAAGCATCAAGCTTATTCCTGTAAAAATTCAGGTTATGTGTCAGAGCATCAAGGTTGATCTCCATCACGGTACCGTGAATTTTTCTTTGCAGGGAATCTGCAATTTCCTCCAGTGCAAATTTTCTGGCCCCCTTTATCAGTATGATTTCATCCTTAAAACTCGCTGTGCCGGCAGATTTCAGGAATTCTGATTTGTCCGGGTAAAACGCGGTATCGCCACCAAAAAAGTCGGCATAATTCATAAGATCCGGTCCAATGCCGATGAATCTATCCAAGGATTTACTGGCAACAAGGGCTGCGACATCCTTATACAATATTTCTTTGTCGACACCGGCTTCCAGGATATCTGAAAATATCAGGGTTTTCTTGTTTTTTTGATTTTGCTGCATCAAAAAATCAAGGGCAATCTTAAGCCCGGCAAAATCATTGTTATAGGTGTCATCGATGATATAACAACTATTGATTCCCTGCTTCAGCGCCAGTCTCATAGACACCTGATTTAAACTCAGAATACTTTCCTGTATAAGTGCCTCATTAAAATTGAGATAAAGACAAACACAAATACAGTTTATAATATTTTCCAGTGAAGCAGGATCCTGAAAGGGAATTTTGAAAAACAGATGGCGGTCATTAAAGATAAGCTCCAATGCCTTCATACCCTCGTGATCATAAATGTCTTTGATGATGACATCGGCGGATTGTCTTTTTGACCAGGAAAACAATTTTTGTCCGGAACGCATTGACGCAGACAATACCTGATCAATAGCCTCGTGATCCTTACAATAAATAACTACCTGTGTATTTTCAAAAAGCCGGGCCTTTTCCTTAATTTTCTCACGTTCTGAAGAAAAACCCTTGTCATGGGCAGAACCAATATTGGTGAAAACACCAATGGTGGGTTTCATGACCATTTCGATTTTGGCCATTTCCCCGGGTCTGGAAATTCCAGCCTCAAAAACACCGATTTGATGGTGATCGCTAAGCTGCCAGACAGAAAGTGGCACACCCAGCTGCGAATTATAACTTTTAGGGCTCTTGACTACCCTTAATCTGGCAGAAAGCATCTGGCTGAGCCACTCCTTAACAATAGTTTTTCCATTACTCCCGGTGATACCCACAATGGGAATGTTAAAGCGGGAACGGTGATAGGCAGTGATTTTTTGTAAAGCCTCCAGGCTGTTTTGTGTTTTAATAATGTTAGCCCCCTGTAACTCCCGGTACCTGGCATCATTTCCATCTTCTACCAAAAACTGCCTGATACCATCCTGGTAAAGCTTGTCAATATAGTGATGCCCGTCATGGAAATCTCCTTTGATGGCAATAAATAAAGTCCCTTGCAAAATGGAAACCTTACGACTATCCGTTAATAAATTGTCTATAGGCATATCGGCGGAAAATGTTAGGATTTCCCCTCCGGTTATTTTTTCTAATTCGCTAAAATTCAAATTCACTTTTTGATTCAAACATTAAATTTAGAGCTCTAATTTTAATTCATACTGATCCACCTGGTTTATAAAACCCAGGTTTGTAAAAAACCGGACCATCCCGCCGTTTTCCCGGTTAACATTGATCACTGTCAATTCCTTATTATCACAATCCCGGAAGACAAAATTTACCAATGCACTGCCCACTCCTTTCCCTCTAAAATCCGGATTGACCCCAATTCTCGAAAATCGCCCGTTTTTTTGATAAATTACGTATGCTATCGTTTTTCCATTGTAGACTGCCGTTACCACAACTTCATTTTTTAGGTTTTTCTTCAACAACGATTGACTATCCAGAAATGAGGTGTTGTCATCATCGCAGGCATTAAATAAATTCCAGTCAGGGTCAAGGCATTCGCTTATATTTATTCCCGGGATCGAGGTTTTTCCTCTCTTTGGTGCCGAAAGTAATTTAAAACAATTAAAATAACGTGATTTTTCAAACCCGATTTTTTCATAGGCACGTATGGCGTGTAGATTGGTTGTCAAAACCTCCAGTACACATTGCTCAACATGTTGCTTCCTTAATTGCGGAAGTATAGCATCATACAGGCGAGCTGTCAGTTGTCTGCCGCGAAAAGTTGGAATTACCCCGGTGCCGCCATTATAAGCTGTCCTTTTACCATCATAGCAAGCGAGACTTGTAAAAATGAAAGCCACAATTTTCTGTTGGTCCAAAGCAATACATGACAGATTAAAATCAATACTTAGTTTTTCAACAAATTTCTTGTAAAACGCCACTTCCGTTAGTCTAAACGGAAGCCGATAATCAGAAAATGCCACTAAGAAAGACTTATACATTTCGGGAAGATCCGCCGGTACAGGGTTTCTTATTAACAGATTATCCATGATGTAAAACTATGGGTTAATTTACATCTATCGCCACTTTTATTAAAAAAATACGCTTTCATCACCAAACTTTGGCAGGTTAAACAAAATTGCAACCATTTATCATAATTAACGTTAGTAACATAAACATTTTTGTGTTTTTTCAGTATCTTTATAGCAGCATGGCGAAGTTTCTCAATCACATAAAAGCACTGTTTGCAATTTCTTTAATTGTAATTATTTCTGTGGGTGGTGCCCTGGCGGTTGATACCGGAACTGATGGGAAAAGTGAAGAAGTAAAAAAAATAAACCCGGTTACACCTGCTCCTGAAAGCCAAACCGGTAAACTCTCAAAGAAAAGTTTGTTAAAAACGGATAGTCTGAAATCTTCTGAAAAGGTGGTAGAAGGAAAGAAAACGACCACCCCCCCTAAAGTAAAAAAATCAGACAACGCTTCTCAATCTACTATTTCGTACAATTTTTTATTCTACCTGATGTACAAATTTAAGATTGCGGATATCCTCAGTATTTCCAAGGAAAAAAATGCGATTAACATCCCTGGGAATTCATCGATAATCAGCAATGGAAAACGCCTGGCCGATAAGGTAATTAACAGATTGCTGTATTAACTAAAAAAAATATTATTACATATTAAATAAGCCAAACTTTCAAGTTTGGCTTTCTGTTTTTATAGCATTGAAACCGTAAAGTTAACTGGTCACCATAAACTTCTCAATATCTTTTAATTTGATATTCCCTTCATAGTAAGCTTTACCAAAATGTACACCCCAAACACCCAGTTCCTGTAGCTTTTCCATATCATCAATAGATCGCACTCCTCCACTCGCAATAAGGCAGATGGAAGGAAACCTGTCAATTAGTTCTTTGTACAATTCAAATGAAGGCCCTGTCAACAACCCGTCTTTGTCAATATCAGTAGTTTTTAAATATTTTAACCCTCGGTCATAAAAGTATTGCACATGGTCGAAAATATTTATCGTTGTTTGTTTTTGCCAACCTTTAATAATGATATTTCTATCTATTGAATCAGCGGCCAGCGTTACATTTTCCCGCCCATAAGAAACAATCCAGGAGGCAAACAACTCTTTATCATATACTGCCACCGTAGCAGCGGTTATGTAATTGGCGCCGTATTCGAATGCCTTACTTATATCACCATCGGTGTGAATACCACCGGTAAAATCTATTTCCAGATCGGTATATCCCGCTATGGACTCCAATGCGCCATAATTAACCGGACTTCCCCTTCTGGCACCATCCAAATCAACCAAATGTATTTGTGATATGCCATGATCTTCAAATTCCATAGCGACATCTAAAGGGCTGTCGTTATAAACAATTTGATTCGAAAAATCGCCTTGTTTAACTCTGACACATTTGCCTTTAATAATCCATATGGAAGGTAGTATTTTAATCATATCAGTCTCATTAAATTATATAGCTGCTAATCTATCAAAAATTTTAATCCACCTGGTCTTTTACTCCTTACAAAATGCATACTGCATTTGTAACCACCTTAGACCCGCCCAAGCCCTGGTACGTCACTAAAGGCAAAACCTTTAAGTATTTATGAACATTGTTAGTGGATTTCTGAAGTGTGGCATTAGGGCGCAATTGAATATAGCTAAAAATTGGCTTAATAACAAATACCGCCCGCAAACCCTAGCCGTTGGAATTTTTAATAATGACCTTTGACAAGATAATGACTACCAAAGTCCTTTAAGATAGTTGACCATCTCAATCGACCAGTGTGTTTATGAAGTTTTTTCCACCAGCTTGAAACCTGTACCTCTGACTGTCAAAATCTCCAGCGTGGGGTCCTCTTTCAGGTATTTTCTCAATTTGGTAATGTAGACATCCATACTTCGCGCGTTAAAGTAACTGTCATCTCTCCAGATAATTTTCAGTGCCGTACTCCTGTCCAGGGTTTGATTAATATTCAGACAAAATAGTTTTAATAGTTCCGCCTCCTTGGAAGTCAGCTTGGTGGTGACATTGTTAAAAGTCAGTTGGTGAAGATCATAGTCAAACGTAAAACCGCCAATTTTAAAAACCTGTAATTCAGGTTTGCTTTGCGTATTACTGCCTGAGCGCCTGAGTATGGCTTTTATGCGCAACAACAATTCCTCCATGCTAAAAGGTTTAGTGATATAGTCATCAGCACCTAATTTGAAGCCTTCAATAGTATCCTGCTTCATAGATTTTGCGGTTAAAAAGATGATAGGTGTGATTTTATCAGCCACCTTAATCTCCCGCGCCAGGGAAAAGCCATCTTTCTTTGGCAGCATGATGTCAAAAATACAGAGATCAAAACTATCATTCTCAAAGGCTTTAAAGCCTTCTTCCCCATCCCTACATAACTTGGTATCAAATCCTTTTATATCCAGGTATTCTTTTAATATTTGTCCAAGATTAAGGTCATCTTCTACCAAAAGTATTTTCTGTTTTTGCATTTTTTTTAGGGAAAAATAATTCGAATATACTGCCTTTATTGAGCTCGCTTTTGACATTAATGGATCCTCCGTGGGCTTCGACCATGGTCTTTACATAGGCCAGGCCCAACCCAAACCCTTTAAAATCATGAACGTTTCCGGTAGGAACCCTGTAAAATTTATCGAAAATTTTATGAATGGATTCCTTTGCCAGCCCAATACCTTTATCAATTATCTTAATGCTGATCCCATTGGGCTTATCCTCTGTCTTGACCGTAATCTTGGGTTCGACCGGAGAGTATTTATTGGCATTATCGAGCAAATTCCGGATAATGTTTGATAAGTGGAGCTCATCAGCCTCGATCATTGATTGCCGGGCTTTTAATTCCTTTTCCACAGAACCACCTTTTTTCTCAACCTGCATGTAAATATTTGAAACTGCCTCCTCGATTACCCGATTGACATTCACATCCGATATTTTAAGGTCAAATTCTCCTTTATCCAGGGTAGCCATTTGCAGCACTTTTTCCACCTGCACTGCCAATCTCTTGTTCTCTACCTTGATAATATTTAAATAGCGTTCACGAATGCTTTGATTTTCACTTATATCCTTATCCTGCAATGCCTCACAAGCCAGCGAAACCGTGGAGATCGGGGTTTTGAATTCGTGGGTCATGTTATTGATGAAATCGTTTTTGACCTCTGACAATTTTTTTTGTTTTATAATCGTAGTAATGGCATAGGTAAAACAAAAAATGATGATGAGTATTAACAATATGGATGAGGCGAGTGTCAGCCCCATTTTACGTAGCAAAAACTTTTGCTGATTAGGAAAACTGACCAACACCTGACTGGAGGCCCCAACCACATCATTAGGGAACAGCGCTGTCCTCAAATCAGACTCCCGCAATTTGTAATGATCATCCTCAATTCGGGAAAAAACAAATTCCTCACTATTTTCATTAAGTACCCCGAAATCATATGCCAGGGTGATGCCTTTATTAGTAAATTCTGCCTTTAAAAGAGAATCCAACCGTTGTGGATTGATCCGGTTTTTAATTTGTCTCTTCCCGGATAGTATTTCATTTAAAACCACATTAAACATTTCCGCCTTCCTGGCGATCTTTTGGAAATCATGCCTGATGTTCTTGCCAATCTCACTGTCATTATTGTATTCCTTCCTCAATACCTTTACCTCGTTGTTTCCATCCTTGATATTGGTTTCCTCACTGATATTGGCCTGTTCATCAATTTCAGCAATAATTTCAAAACCGTCATTGGCTTCAAACTGATAACTTAATACGGTTTGATTGGGAATAGACAGGCTGTCATTTTCCAGATCGTTGCGATTGACCACTCTTTTTTGAAAAGAGCTTTCAAAAAATTCAATAGTGTCTGAGCTCAAATCAAGAGGATCACTCCAGCGGAACTTGCTTTTAAAATTATTTTGAGCAATCAAAAAAGTTTCCTGCTTTTCCAGTTTTTGCGCAACCAGATTCAGCGCCTCGTGCACATCTTGCTTGAACCTGGCCTTATTGATTCGTTGCGCATTGCTCACCCAATAAATTTGAAACCCTACCAACCCCAACAGCGCCGCGCTCATCAGAACAATGATTAAACGGATAGTTGTTTTGCTCATAGTAGTAACAAAATTAACCCATTAACACTTAATACGTTCTGATTTAACAATGTTTAACAATGCTTTGCCGACACTTTTATCATTTCTCCGATAAACTATCAGGACATGGATACCCGGATTGCCGTCAATTAATCTTCATAATTTTTCACTTCATAGACCAGGCCAAGGTTAAAAAACTGATTAAACTGCACCTCATCAACCTGATCAAAATCGTAAATCACAATAGCCCCAAGATTGACGCTCATAAATTTATTGACTTTTGCATTTAAAATCAGGTCCAACCGGTGATCCCATTCATCGAAACTCAGATTTTCATAATTAATGTATAAAAGGTATTTCCACTTTAAATTCAGATTTTTGGCAATCTCTTTATCAAAATCCGCCAACGCCTGAAATGCTAGCCATTCCGATCTTAAATTTTCACCCGGATCAACACCATAAGCCCCCAGGTCGGATAAATCATTATCCGTCACAAACGTAAATCTCGGAGTAAGTGGTGAAAACCTTATGTTGAAGTATTCTGTTGGTTGATATTGAAACCCCCAGGCAAAGGTTAAAAATGCCGGCGCAAAAAGGTTGGAAATAACACTGTCTCTTACTTCTCCATTGGGAAATTCCACATCATAGTTATACCCTTTGGTAAATTGGGTCAGTAAATTAGCAGAGGAAAACAGCTCCCATTTTTCACCCAATTTTCTGCCGTATTTAGTATCCAGAAAAATCCGGTCGATAGATTTTCTACTGCTCTGATCCTGATTTTTAACGATGCCATAGGCCAGATCAATCTCATTATCCCAAGAATGCTGGCCTTTGTTATATTTTGCCTTATAGTTCAGCAATCCGGTTAGCCCGATGGAATTGACCCCTCCTCCTTTCCAGTTGGAAGAAAAAGCAGCCTGGTTAAAGTTCAGACCCACTTTAAAATCTTTTTTCCAGTAAGTGGTGTCAGGATTTTCCTGGGCCGATAAGCCAGCACCCCAACAAATAAAAGGTATTAATAACAGTATAAATCTAGTGTTCATGATCATAGAAAAGTTGTTCTTTTGATTAATGGTAATTCAAATCAAGCAAATATAACCTCAATTAAATGATGTTATATCTACAAATTAGACCAGTGCAAGGAACGGCCCGGCTAAACTAACCAATATGGCTATAAACTGGTATTTATTGACGATTACAAATCGCCTGGCAACATTGGGACTGTCGTTGACAAATAGCTTTCCATACTATCGATGCCTTAAAATAACAATAAAATATTTGATAATTCTTAAAACATAATAGTTCTTTTATAAAACGGTTCTATTTGATACTTTTGCCAAGTTTCTGATCAATTGAAAACTTTTAGAAGTATGAAGCTGGTAAATAACAAATATCAAATACAGGGGATTAACCTGGAAAAATTAGCAGAGCAATTTGGTACGCCTGTATACGTTTATGATGGCGAAAAAATCATACATCAAATAAAATATTTGACCAGCGCTTTTTCCGGTGTAAATCTTAAAATTAAATATGCCGCAAAGGCACTTACCAATTTATCTATTCTTAAGTTAATGAGAAGAGAGGGTATTGGTATGGACGCAGTATCGATTAATGAGGCTCATCTGGGTATCAAGGCAGGCTACGCACCTCACGAAATATTATTTACTCCCAACTGCGTGTCTTTTGAGGAGATAAAGGAGGCTGTTGACATGGGGCTGATGATAAACATTGACAATATATCCGTGCTGGAACAGTTTGGAAACCACTATGGGAACACGGTTCCCTGCTGCATTCGTCTCAATCCGCATATCATGGCGGGAGGAAATGCGAAAATCTCCACCGGGCACATTGATTCAAAATTTGGTATATCCATTCTCCAAAAAAGACATATCCTCAGAATCGTACAGACATATAACATCAATGTCATGGGTTTGCATATGCATACCGGTTCTGATATCCTGGACTCAGAGGTTTTTCTGAAAGGAGCACAAATTGTATTTGATATTGCCCAGGATTTCGAAAACCTGCAATTTCTGGACTTTGGCAGCGGGTTTAAGGTCAGCTACAGGGAAGGCGATGTTACTACCGACTTAAAGTCACTTGGTAAAAGCATTGAAACCGCTTACAAAAGTTTTTGTAAGGAATACGGTCGCGATCTCGAGCTGTGGTTTGAACCAGGCAAGTTCCTGGTTAGTGAGTCAGGTATTTTACTGGTTAAAACCAATGTTGTTAAAACCACTCCGGCCACCGTGTTTGCAGGTGTGGATTCAGGCATGAATCACCTTTTGCGGCCTATGATGTACGATGCTTACCATGACATGGTAAATATCAGTAATCCCAAAGGCACTAACCGTGTGTATACGGTGGTAGGTTATATTTGTGAAACCGATACGCTTGGATGGGACAGAAAGCTAAATGAAGTAAGAGAAGGCGACATCATTGCCATCAAAAATGCCGGGGCTTACGGCTTTTCTATGGCCTCTAATTATAACTCCCGGTTACGACCCGCCGAAGTGTTAATTCTTGATGGCAAGGCCCACCTCATCAGAAAAAGGGAAACATTCGAAGATCTGCTGCAACATGTGGTTGAAATAGATATCTAGGGTTTGGGAGATAATGGTGGCGGCAATTGGGAAATTAAGGCTTTTTATTAAACGCTAAACCTCCGGATCGTGGCTATTGAACTCTACAATAAAGTTGGCACCTTCACCAAAGGTGCTTTCACACCTGACCTCTCCACCCATGGATTCAACAAACCTTTTCACAATAGACAGCCCCAAACCGGTAGAGTCCTCATTAGCGGTAGGCCTGGCGGCCAGGCGTTGAAATTTCTTAAATAGCTTAGGCATATCTTCTTCTCTGATGCCGGGTCCCTGGTCTATGACCTCCACCCTCACCAGATTATTGTATTTCCCCGCTTTTACACGTATACCTTTCCCGCGTTGCGAGAATTTAATGGCATTGGAAATCAAATTCTCCAGTATTTGCACCATGTAGTTGATATCGGCCTTTACTACACACCCATTTCTTTGTAATTCGCTGTGAATGGTGAGGTTTTTCCTGTTAGCCAGTTCCACAAAATTGTTTAAAACCTCGTCTACCACTTTAGACACATCAAAGACCTCATCCTGGGGATCTATCTCCTGCTTATCTATGTTTCTGATGTTTAAGGTACGTCCGATTAAACTCCTCATTCTTTCGGTAGCATAGGAAATCATGTCTATATATTCCTGATTCTTACCTTTAACCCTGGACGCCGAATTCATGTTAATTACATTTACCAGCCCTTTGATCTGATCAAGCGGACTTCTCAGGTCATGAGCAACCATATTGACCAGATTATCTTTTTCTTCATTCAATTCGATCAGCCGCTTATTTTTCTTAAGCAAATTTTCCTTTTGCTTTAATATCTCATCCTTTTGATTGATTAAAATCTTGTTGTCATCCAATTTGTTCTTATAAGCCAGAATCGTTCCCAGGGAAAATAGCAGCAACAGAATCATGCTACCAATCAAAGTATTATTTTTTAGTTTGTCATTTTTGGCATTTAGCTGAAACAATTCATTATTCTTTTCATCAACTGCCATTCGGCCTTTCTTTTCTGTTTCGGCCACCTTCAGCTGAGAGGCTTTTTCCTTCTCAAAATAAAGTTTTTCAATCTCCCGCCCACGGCTTTCAAATTCATTTTCCATAGCCATCATTTCCAGGTCCTTTTGCTCCTTGAACAATTTATCACGATAGCTGGAATATCTTTTATAGTATACAAGCGCCTCCGCATACTTCTTCGATACCGCCTTGATATCCGAATAAATCAGGTTGACATACATCAATTCCTCTAAAAAACCTTCTTTCTGTGAAAGTGCTACGGACCAATTGGCATTTTTGGTGGCCAATGCAACTTTTCCCAGGTTCAAATAGCTCCTGGCTCTTTCATTGTAGTTCTTGGCCATCATTTTTTTATTCCCAAGATCCTTTGCATACTTGTGGGCCTTAAAAAAATAAATTAGCGCTGTTTTCGGGTCTCGTTTATTTTTGTGTGACAGTCCAATGAAGTAATTCAAATTCATCTGTCCTTCCACATCTCCTTTTGCATTGTAATGCTTCAATACATCCAGGTAGAGACCAATGGCCTGCTGGTATTTTCTTTGGTCGTGGTAGATATGAGCCACCTTTAACTTGGCACCTGCGGCCAGATCCTTATCATTCAGGTTATCGCCAATATCGATGGCCTGATAATAATATTCAAGGGCCTTGGCGGTGTTTTCCTGTAGATAGAAAAGTTCCGCCGCACGGATCAGGTTTTCCCCGATAAGCTTATTTTTATTTAAGGACCTGGCGAGGTCAATCGCCGCTGAATATTGGTCTATGGCTGTCAGATAGTTTTTCCTTCTGTGATATATCTGCCCCAGACTTGACAATGCACTAATCTGGCCGAGTTTATCTTCTTTTTGTTGGTAGATTGCCAGCGCATCTTTACCCAATTTGGTAGCCTCCAAAGGTGATGTCTCCTTAATTGCCCTGGCCAGGCCAAGCAGATAATCTTCCCTATGCTGTGATTTGATATTCAGGCTGTCGATATTTTTTAAAGCCTGCCTGAAAAATGCAGCCGCCTTATCGTTGTTACCTTTGGCCATTTGAGCAAATCCCTTTCCTCCTATTGCGCTGGTGGCTCCGACCAAATATTTGATTTCTTCGGAAACTTTTCCGGCCTGGTTAAAATAATAAATTGCTGAATCGATATTTGTTTCCAAATATAACTCTCCCAGTTGGTTGAGTATGTTAACCTTTGCTGAATCCTTGGCCGCGAGGAGATTGTGTTTTAACTCTTTAGCGCTCTGACCTAAAAGATCAAAGCTGACAAGCAATACACATAATATATAAGTAAAAAATCTCACGATACAGGTACCTGGGATAGTTCAAGATTTAATTTGGCTAAAGGCCTCGAGGACATATTTAAGAATATATTTAAAATAAATATACTAAAAGACTTAAAATCAATCGATTGTGAGTAAAAAAGATTTAAATCAACTCAGAATTTCGGGATTTTATCCAATTATTAACTTGAATAATAACAATAAATAACGACCTTTCAAAGGAAATTGATTTAATTAATTGCTCACATCGCCTACGAATTGCTTTGCGCTACTCCTGGAATTCAATTCTCCATCACCTCTGAACAATCTACAAATAAAGCAATTTTTTCTATAAATCCCGCTAAAAAAAGGGGCTATTCCACGAATAGATTCTTTTTTATTTCATAACAAGGTCTGGTTAAAAAACCGTCCTTATCGCCCGGATTATAACTATTTTAAGAATAGAATTGCTGAAAAAGGCAAGGCCTAAAATAATATTAGATTTTTTAAATATCGCTATCCAATTTCTTTATTGAAATTTGTAGCACCACACTTATTTAGTGATTTACGTTCACGCTGGTTTGATGAAAAAAGATGCTGCGAGAAAGCTGATAATGGCAATGACAAAACCGTACATAAAGATCGTATAGGACATTCTCAATAGCTTGTATTTCCTTCCTAAAACGATGCCCAAAAAGTATATATCTCTTATTAAACTGCTGTACAGGTATTCTTTGTCCTTCATCATTTCCTTCATTCCCCATTCATAATCACCCAGATCCATACTATGAAAATTTCCGAAGAACAGCAGATTGGTTCGCTTGTTTAAAATGTCATCGGAGGTGAACTTTCCGGTAGAAACATTAGGACGTGTAGCTAGTACGGCAAAAACAATGGTTAACAGACTGGTGATGGTTAGTATTAGGGATGGGATGATCAGGTTGGGGAAGTCATCAAACTTACGGGTAAGCACCGTCATTAATATAGACAAAATGATCGAGTTAATTGAAATCATGATATTGGCCTTGTTATCAGCCATCCCGCTCAGTGTTAAGTGATTTTTGGACGTGACGCGAAACATGGTTTCTATGCCACGAACCGGCCTTTGCGCCTCCTCGCTAAATTTTGCCCTTAATTTTCTTACCTCTTTTTCCAGGTTTTTGAGGTATTTCTTGTCTGATTTTAATTCTTTTAACTTCGACTTGATCTTTTTTAGATTCTGTGCTTTCCTTTCCTTCAAAACCTCTTTTCCATAGGTTGTAAAATAAGTGTGTTCCTGGAAGAAAGCAACATTCATTTCATACCATTCCACGTCGTCATCGGCAATCCCTTTGGTTTTAACCATTTCTTTCTTTAGCTGCTCCGATTTCTCAAAGTAATTGTCGGAAGACAGGTGATAAAGGTCGGCATCACAGATAACTTCCTCCATAATATTAGTAGGCTGCTGCGGCATTTTAGTAGCTGCTATGACCCCCACTACCTGCTCAATTCTTTCAGCGTCCACATTTTCCTTGGCAAGAAATTCCCTGGCCACGTTGATACTTTCCTCTTCATGATGATCCGATTTCCCATTATAATACCCCGTATCATGAAGCCATGCAGCCAATAAAATCGTTTCAATCTGCTCTTCGGGAAGGTTAATAGCCTTGGCAATTTCATAACAGGCTGAAACCACATCCCTGGTGTGCTGCGTATCATGGTAGCACATATGGCTTGGCATTTCTTTTTCCAAAATGCTCTCCGCATATTCCCTGGTATTTTTAGTTAGTGCTGTCTCTTCTGCAACAATCATGGATCAATTCGACTTATTTTCCCGAAACTTCAGGTTTTGGCAGTTCATTTCATCAACTAATGTAAATTATTCTTTTGGAAGATCATATTTTTGGGGCAATAAATTTCCTTATAGAAATAACATTAAAAAGCATCAGATTGTTGTTAATATAACACCTGAATATGTGTTAATTGACTATTTTTAATGACACTTGTATTTTTAATCACCTTACTGAAATGCGTATAATAACCTTAGCCAATCTGCTAAATCAGAGATTAAAATTATTGACTTTTGTGATATTGTTCCTGGTCTGTCAGATGGGCTGCAACATGATAAAAGAGGAAAAACCTGATCCTGAATTCGTTTTGAAGCAGACCCAACGATTGGGTTATGATCTGGAAAATCCCGATAAAAAAATCAAACTGCACTACGATCTGGAAGAGATATCCGGATTATCTTTTGTGAAAGACAGTGTGCTCGCATGCGTACAGGATGAATTGGGAAGGGCTTATTTTTATCATTTAGGTGACGAAAAAATTCAATATAGCATAAAATTCGCCAAAAGTGGCGATTACGAGGGCATCGAACTGGTTAACGGAAAAGTTTACATCGTAGAGAATAATGGAAAAATATACAGCTTCGATACTACAGCTACCAATACGCTAAAAACCAAATCGACGATCATCAACACACCTCTTAGCGATAAAAACGACGTAGAGGGGCTTGGGTATTTACCCGCTTCCAGGCAACTACTAATAGCCTGTAAAGAACAAGCCGGTATTAACAAAAAAAAGCGCAAGGGAAAAGCCATTTATGCCTATAACCTGGATGAAAAAAAATTTGAGGAGAAACCCTTCATTATTATTAAACGCAGCGATATTACCAGGTTTATCGTTGATCATCCCAATGACTTTAAAATCAAAAAGTCACCTGATTTTAAACCTTCAGGCATAGCGGTTCATCCCAGAACCAATAAAATCTATTTACTTAACTCCGTCGGCAAAATGCTAATCATTTTGAATGAAAAGGGGATACTGGAAGACCTGGCCATACTCAACCCAAAAACCTTCAGGCAACCGGAAGGCATATGTTTTGCACCAAACGGGGACCTTTTTATCGCAAGTGAAGGAGGTGGAAGCCGGGGTTATTTGCTAGTTTTTAAATACCTGAAATAACGGAATGGTTGTGGGCCGGGGTTTATAGTTCAAAAATTTTCTTTACCAAATCGGAGTTTAATAGTTTTTTGAGTGAATCCAATTTATTTTCCGGTTCCTGATAGTTGTGCTCCTGAAATAATTGCCGATAGGCTTTATATCCTTCATTTTCATAGGTCTCCAATTTGCCGTCAACCACCTGATTAATTTTTGCAATTGTTTTTACCTGAAATTGCAGATTCTCAGGATCGACATAGCCTTTTTTTATAAAGCCCTTCGTTTTCCTTGCGCATCTGCAGGGGTTTTGCGTATTAACCAATCCGCACTTACTATTCATAAAACTATATAATTGTTGCCGCGCCCGGCTGAGCCTTTTTCTAAAATTGGCCCTGCTAATATTCATTATGTCACTCGCTATGGCATCGGGCACCTCAAACAATTCTCCCAACACGTACACAAGCCGTTGTTCAGGTGTGAAGCAAAGTAACATCCCTTTCATACAACTTAATTTGGCCTCTTTTACAATCAGATCTTTATTTAACAAAGTATCGGAAAGCTCTTCGTTAGGTATCGCCTCAAGCCCTGACCCGAATTCCTCCCATGAAAGCGTCTGTTGATAGGCTTTCTGTCGTCTTGTATTTAAGAATTGATTTTTAACAATACGATACACCCAAGTTCTAAACGCACTTTTATGTTCAAATTTGCTTAGGTTGGTAATTACTTTTATCAAAGTTTCCTGCATCAGATCAAGTGCATCTTCAGAGCTCCCGGTAAGATTAACAGCTACGTTATATATCCAGGTCTGATGTTTCTTTATCAGGTTTTCCAGGGCTCTTTTATCACCGGCAAGGCTTTGACTGACAAGCGTTTTATCATCCATATCCGAATTTTTCGTATGCTTCATTTCCTTTCGATTACTTAAATAGCATGGCACCATGTCTAAAGTGGTGCCATGCCAATCTATAAAACTCATTTTTGGTATGCGCCAATTATAGCACCTGCTATGACCACTGTCATTGCGAAATAAGGCATATTCACCACAAATAACAGCCATCTACCGGCAAATAGCCATGGACCAATTACAACCTGCAACAGAAAAACCGCAGACACAAAAAGGCCTGATTTTACACCATTTTTCCAGCCGGTCTGATGGGTCCACCTCAGCAAAAAAGCGATTCCATAACACGATATCAGACCAATCACAAAGCTAGTGATTGTTGCCCAAAGCGGAGGAGTTTGAGCGTCCACAACCTCCGCCCCTTTGGACCAGGCTTCTCCAAATAAAGGTCCGTACCATATAAACGCTAACGCAAAATTAATGAGGCCTGCCGTAATAACCGCTCCATGTTTTATGGGAATTGAATTTTTCATCGGGCTAATCCTCAATGATTTTCTTTAGAAATTGCAGTTCTTCCTTCAATTGCTTCTTTTGTTCTTCCAGGGTGCCCTCCATCTCCTCCAGTGGAACCGGCGGGGCCATTAAAACAAAAGTAAATACGGCTGAATTGCCATTGTCATTTTCGGTAATTCTGGAAAAGGCTTTGCCAATGCTTCCATCCGGCATGGTCATAACGGTATCAACCGTTCGAAGCTCCAGATTAGCATACATTTTCATACCGATCTTCATTTTTCCATTGGGTGTCTCCATCATGGCAGTTTCGCCATCCACGGCAGAAAAACCAAGGGCCCATTTCGGAACGTTGGTGGGTTCCGCAATAAATTCAAATACCTGATCAGGGTTGGCATTGATAGCAATGCTTTGTACATCAAAATTTTTCTCACTCATTTTTTAAAGTATTTAATTTGTTTGGTGGTTGGACACATTAAATTAATGAGTGTGACAGAAGCCCCTGACAAAATTCAAATGAGATCGAAAAATTGTAATTAAATAAGAGATAGAGGCTATTTATTCCTTTGCCGATGAAAGTTATTGGTTCATAAGTCCTGATCTGACCAATTTACTTCCTGTCACTTCCCCGGTATAATCCATGATTGATTGTTATCGCTACATTCCCTTTTTTGTGTCCCTGATCTACATACCGGTGCGCCTCCACTATCTGATCCAGCGAATAACTCCTGTCAATGACGGGCTTGAGATTACCAGCCTCCACAAGGGCTCTTAAATAAATTAAAGCTTCAGCGGTTTCAGGGGCGCCTTGTGCCATCATTATTTTCTTATGACTTGTTATGGAGGCCCAAATTATTCCAGGGCCAGGGAGCGGCTCCGTGATATTTATATAAATGCCCTCCGGTTTAAGGTATTTACGGCAGGCTGAGAATGGCCATTTGTCTACTGCTAAAAAAATTATGTCATACAACTCCAGTTCCTTCGTAAAACCTTCAGCGTTATAATCAACCCCTTTATCAGCGCCCAGTGATTTTATCAAGTCTAAATTCCTGCGGCTACAAACGCCGGTTACTTCAGCGCCGAAATGTTTGGCAAGTTGTACAGCGTAAGTACCTACACTTCCGGATGCTCCGTAAACAAGTACTTTTTGTCCCTCCCTGATATCTGCTTTTCTAAAATAGTGAAGGGCTGTTCGCGCACCAATCGGCAGGGCAGCAGCCTCTTCATAGGTAATGTTAGCGGGTTTTATAGCGATAGCTCCGTCTTCGGGTAAACACTTGAATTCTGCATATGCCCCAAACTCCTTCAGCGTAGCGGCAAAAACCTGATCACCTTTCTTAAACCTTGTGACAGCTTTGCCAACAGATTCAATTTCACCGGCCAGCTCGACACCCAGAATGGGTTTTTTAGGTTTTCTAAGGCCAAGTGCAAATCTAACCGGTAGCCTTACAGAGGGAGGAATAGTAAAGCTGCGCATTCTAAAATCTGCGGCTGTTACTGTGGTCGCATATATTCTGACGAGCACCTCATTGTCTTTGGGAACCGGGTTTTCTACTTCTGTGATTTGCAGGACTTCAGGTGGGCCATATGCAATACAAGTAACTGCTTTCATATTTTAGTATTCATTTTTTTTGATATCAAAGCATTATAGTTCTTCGCAGTAGATTCCAATTCTATGTAGAAGTTGTATCACATCCGATTCTGTTATATTTTCAGCCGACTCTATTCTTAACACTTTGTCAATATCTTTGCTGTCTACGGTCCATTGAAATATTTGAGGATGATTTTTGAATAAATAGTTGACATAATTAAACCTCCGTTCGCAATCAATGTCCGTTTTGAAAATTAGAATATTCATTGCCAAAATCTTTGAATTTTACAAACAGCTTTCTGAGCTGCCGCGCTCAATTGCCAATGCAAATGTCTGCTAAAACCCGGTACTGATATTTCTCGAAAAGCCCAATTATTTATCTGAGAAGCTCAAACGATATTCGGAAGGTGTGACGCCATATTTGGCTTTAAAGATGCGGGATAAATGGGTTGGACTGCTGAAGCCACATTCATATCCTATACTGCTTATTGTTTTATCTGATACCTTTAAAAGGTCTGCCACTTTTTCGGTTCGCCGATTCATGATATAAACTCCCGGCGAAGTATCATATATTCTTTTGAATTCTCTTTTGAAAGATGACAGGCTATGATGGGTTAAAGCAGCCAGGTGTTCAAGGCTAAGTGCCTCACAGATATTGCCTTCTACAATTTCTTTAAAGGTGAATGTGCGCTCCGAAAAAAGACTTCGCATGATTTGGGTGATCTTTTCGGACTCTTTGGTTTGTAGCAGCAGCAGGATGATTTCTTTCAGTTTAAGCACCAGTATATCATTGGTCACTGCCTCCAAATGGTCAAAAAGGTGGGCTACGCCCTGAAAGTACTGTTTTACCAATTCAGAAGCGGCGGCCTGCACGATATATTTTACAACGGGCTTTTCCAGCTCCTTCCAGTAGGGGGGCTTGGTATTTTTATAAACCTTCAGGAGCAATTCGCGATGGAAATGAACGACAATAGAACTTACTATTCCATCACCTTCGCGTTGCCTGGGGAGCATTTGAGCCATCGTATTTCCGCATAGGGAAAGGATTACTTTGCCCGGCTCTGCCTTGATATGCTCTTCTTCAAGCAGGTACTGGTTGTCTCCATCCATGATGTACGCAAAACATGCCTCCGAAGGCAATGAAACCGGCTCTTCCGTAGGGGTTCGGAGCGTAATCCAGGTAAAAAGCGGTAGATCAAATAGCGCTATTGAACGATGTTCTATTATCATGAGAATTTCAAAAATTCGTATTTTTCAAACCCGGTCATTAACTGTACCAAGGTTTAAATTAAGTATACGGATTGTCGGGCAACATTATTATTTAATTACGCTTTTATTTCCTTCAATTTCAAAACTTTGCCATTCCACCCATTGTGAAATCATAACCATTTTGATTGCAGACTAAAATTTGGGGATATTATCAACCATTACACCTAACTACTCCAGGCCTTGTCTCCTTCTCACAAGAGAGCTGATTTACAAAATACTTACAAGGTGTAAATTAAGAAATAAATATCATCTTATTTGCTTCTGGCGGACTTCCGACCGGCACCAATGCTTTCACAATAAAGTACGGCGAGATGGTATTGGTTTCTGGTGATCAGGTAAACCCTGGCAATGGTTTTTACATAATGAATGCCACAAAAAAAGAGTTGAGCTGCATGTGAGCAAACCATCGATGTATTCAAATGTTATATTGGCAGAACAAATCGATATAATCACAATGTTTAATTTTTCCATGTATGGAAGCATATGAAAATACTTTCTATGCCAAAGATCAGAAAGCATGGAGAAACTGGCTTGCCAACCACCATGATTCAAAGACCCCGGTATGGCTCATTATTTATAAAAAGGGAAGCGGTATTCCAAGTGTCTATTATCCGGAAGCGGTTGATGAAGCACTCTGCTTCGGTTGGGTAGATAGCAAACCAAATTCCCGCGACGACAAAAGTTATTACCAGTTCTTTGCTCCAAGAAACCCTAAAAGTAACTGGAGCAAAGTAAACAAAGAAAAGGTGGCAAGGCTTTTGGCTGAAAACAGAATGGCTGAACCGGGATTAGCAATAATAGAAGAAGCAAAACGAAATGGTGCCTGGAATGCACTGGACAAAGTGGAGATGTTGGTCGTCCCCGACGATTTGCGGATCGCTTTGAAAAGCGTACCCAATGCAGAAAAGCATTTTGAAGCATTTCCAAAATCCTCTAAGCGGAATATCCTGGAATGGATATACAATGCAAAAAAGGCTGAAACCAGGAAGAAACGAATAATCGAAACAGCGAAACTTGCCGGAGATAATATTCGGGCTAATCACTTCAGGCAACCTAAAAATCGTTAGGGAAATCTTTTGATAATTGATACTTCTCGCGACTATCAATTTTTAAAAAAATTCAGCACAGGTTGGTTAATTATATACAGACGATTTGCGCATATCCAAAGCGCCCTTTAATTTATTTTTAATTAACGAACTTTCTTTGACCGAAACTACCAGATCCAGGGCCTTATTAAAGTCTGTAATCGCTTTTTCATAATCCTTTATTTGTTGGTAAAAATCGCCTCTGATGGCATAAAACAGATGATATTTTGCAATATCCTTTTCCTCGTTTTCAAGCATGTTCAGCATTTCAATACTTCTGGTCAATCCCGATATCTTGCTTTCAACAATTGCTAAATTCAGTTTGATCACCGGAGAAGGTTTGTATAAATAAAGCCAGGTATAGAGCTTAGCAAGTCTATTCCAGTCAGTTTCACCAAAGCTGCCGGCATTGCAATGAATAGCTGCAATGTTTGCTTCGATGTGATAGGTTGACAGTTCCGCTCCATCTTCACTGGCTTCAGATAAATAGTAATGACCCAAATCAATTAGTTCTGAGTCCCATAGTCTTCTATCTTGATCTTCCAGTAAAACAATTTCTCCCCGATAATCAGTACGCGCATCGAATCTGGCCACATGATAACACATAAGGGCCAGGAGGGCTTTGCCTTCGGGATCGTTAGGAAAATGTTTAACAATTAATTTGCACAGACGCATGGCTTCCAGACAAATGTCTTTTTGAATGATCTGCTTGCCCTGATAGCTGTTATACCCATTGTTAAAACATAGGTACAGGGTATTTTTGATAGCATGCAATCGCGGCTTCAAAACATTCCCCTGCGGTATTGAAAATTCAATTTTTCTGTCTCTAATTTCCTTCTTTAATCTAAATAGTCTTTTCTTTAGTGTCTCTTCTCCTATTAACAAAGCGCGTGATATTTCAACTCTGCTAAATCCACAAAGCGTGTTTAGTATCAAAATAATCTGGTTATCATAGCTGATTTTGGGAGAACAACATGCAAAAAACATATGCAACATGCTATCATCTATTTCACTTTCAAATCGTATCTCCTTCGTGTTTTCTTCGGGGAGGAACAACCATTTATCCGTTAACAGATGGGTATATTTTTTATTTCGGCTAATAAAATTGAAAGCCTTGTTTTTTGCCACTGAAAACAGCCAGGCCGATGGGTTTTTAGGTATTTCTCTATCTCGCCAGCTTTTAAAGGCATCCTCAATGGTATCCTGTGCTATGTCTTCAGCATACAACATCATATCCTGGCCCAGGAGGTATGTCAGATAAGAAACTAACCGACCATACTCCTTCCGGAACAAATGGTCCACAAGATTGCCTATATCGTTTTTAGAATTATTCACATTTCCATCGAGGCCGGCCGTAAGAATATTTCAAATTCATCGAGCAAGGGACATGACAAGGCTATTTTTTTAGCTTCAACAAAGTTGACGGCCCTGATAATAATAATGCCGCCTATCATTTCCTTTGGCTCCAGGAAGGGCCCGTCTGACACAAGTTCTCGCTTGCTCAGTAGATGAAGTCCTTCAGGTTTCAAAGGTTGACCCCACACATAACTTCCATTATCAAGCTGTTCTTCCATCCATTTCTCATATTTTTTTTTGCGAATAGCTATTTCCTCTTTGGTGAATTCAAAATTGCCATCGCCTTTTATTAAAAGGATAAATTCATTCATAATCTTTAATATAACGATTTTCCAGGTAAGTGAATAAGGGCCGTTCTTTCAATACGACCCTTAAAAAATCACATTTTGAGAAACGGTCTTACAAAGATACCGCACCCATCCATTAATGGGCATTCTTGTGCTATTTCCGTAGCCCTAGATAAATCCTCAGCTTTGATATGAATATAGCCACCAATTGTTTTGACGGGGTCCAGAAAGTCTCCCTCCGATCGCACCGGGTTACCCTTTGTCAGATAGTTGCCTTCTGTTTTGAAAGGACTACCTGCCGTATATTTACCCTGCGCCTTCCATTTTTCCATCCAGGCCATGTATTCCTGCAATTGCCTCTGCATTTTCTCAGGCGATTTATTGGAACCATCACCTTCGATTAATAACATAAAGTCTTCCATATTCTTTTATTTATTTTAGAGTGAGTTATAAACCTTATGTCAATTTCAAATCGAATGTGGGGACATTTTGCCAAGATTTTTTTATACTCTTAGCAACATTGGTAAAAAATGGTCGGGCAAGCTGCACCATACTTTCTCTGATCTGAAAGCAAGGGAGGTTTGTACCGGTTAATTAGGAGGTATGATTTGGTATCAGTTAATGCAATTACAATCTTTAACTGATCAATAATACTATTTAAAACCCGATCTGAGTTGTCTTATCGAGGAACCCTCCTCGCGATATTTTTGAAGCAACTCGTCCATTTTACTGATTGTTTCAGGATATTTTTCATAGAGATTAACATGTTGCTCTGGGTCATTCTCCATATCGAAAAGAAGTCCTTTTGTCTCAAAATCGGTATAGCCTCGCAATTTTTTAAATGACTCCGGCATCTTTGTTTCCTCTCCTGTTGAATTGTTAATATAAAGCCATTTGCCTTGTCTGAGCCCCCATTTGTTTTTATAGGTATTATGTACTGTGGCTTCTCTAAGTGGTGATTGGCTTGGTTCACCCTTTATTACCGGCAACAAATTATAACTGTCTGGAGCCGCATTTTCAGGTAGTTCCATACCTATAATGCCTGCTACGGTAGCCATAATATCGACCTGAGAGACAACCTCCTCCGAGACAGCGCCGGCTTCAACATGCCCTGGCCACTTAATAATGAAAGGCACATGATGCCCCCCTTCCCACACATCGCGCTTCAGCCCCCGAAAATTACCCATACTAAAGTGATCATACCGCTGCGCTCTTTCAAAAGCATATTTTTCAGGGCCATTGTCTGCACTGAAAATAATGATGGTATTTTCCTCTAAACCTTTCTTTTTTAATGCTTTTAAAACTTCCCCAATCACCCAATCGGTTTGAAACATAAAATCACCATAACCACCTGCCTGGGATTTCCCGTCAAACTCGTCATTAGGTATGATGGGTGCATGAGGTGAAGGCAGGGCGAAGTAAAGAAAAAATGGTTTTTTGTCATCGCGTTCATTAATCCATGCCACGGTTTTTTTTGTAAGCGTTGGCAGTACTTCATAGGGATTCCAGCCTTCAACCATTGGCCCCGGGCGAAATTCCCATTGCCCTTCCTTAGTGTCAAATCCTATATTGTTAACGTCCATCTCGGCGGTTGGAGCCTGAAGAAAGGTATTGTTTTCGACCCAGGCATATGGTGGAAAGTTGATGGTGCCATCACCAAAGTAGTAATCAAATCCGCGATCCAATGGTCCTCCGGCAACAGGTTTGCTCCAATCTATGTCTTTGGCGAGGTAAAACTTTCGCATCCGCCCCCATTGCATTACCTCCCCGGATGGCTCGTTTTTGAATTCCCAGTCCCACCCCAGATGCCATTTCCCGATACATGCCGTATTGTAGCTCTTTTCTTTTAATAATTGTGGCAGGGTAATATCCGAGTCTTTGAAAAATGGCTTGCCAAAGGCTCCCACTATACCGTGTTGTCTTCGCCAGTGATAAGTACCTGTCAGCAGTGCAAACCGGCTTGGAGAGCAAATCCCCGAGGAGCTGTGGGCATCTGTAAAGCGCATGCCCTCCGAAGCGAGTTGATCCAGATTTGGGGTCGGAATTTTAGACTCCGGATTCTGGCAATTGAGATCGCCATATCCCATATCATCAGCGTAGATAATTACGATGTTGGGATACCGGTTTTCAACCTGCGAACAATTTGTAAGTATCGATACTATCAATGAAAAGCCCAATGCTATAGCTATTTTCGCATTGATTTTTCGAAGCTTTTGCGGTAAGCACATATGAAAATTTATTTTTTTAAAGTCATTTAACAATCCATACCTCCGCGCTGTTACGATCGCCATACATTTAAATAACAATGCCCGGTCCTGCGGTCCTGCATTGTAAGAGGTATTCTTATTTAATCTGCCAGGCAAAACTAGGGAGATAAAATTTACCTCCGTCCTTTCATACCTTCAACACCGCCCGCACCGATTGTTAAAATTAACAATTTTGTTGAGATCAGCATTTGCGAAATTTAGATATCAATAGTTTTCTTAAGAAGGGAAGGGGTTTTATAGCTATCTGCGGAGAGGAGTAAAATTGTAAAAACCGGACAATAGTATCCTGCTTTCAAATCAACCCAAAAAATATTACAGTCTCATATAATAATAAATACTGGCATCAATGCCCCGGGGTTCTTCGCTAAGTGTGTAATATCCGGAGCCATCTAATTTCCAGGCTATCGCCTCTCCCTGTGGTTCGCGGAAATAGGGTAAGCTCACAGGTTGGCTTAATAACAAGGTGCCAATATCTTCATCTCCTGTTTTCTTCCAATAATATATGGCCTGGTAAGTCTTGATTAATACTTCATTGCCATCCGATGAAATATCTCCACCCACTACCCCTGTCAACATCATCTCTCCGATTTTTTCCAGCACATTAACCAAATCAGTGGCGTATGGATATTTCAGCCGATAAACTGCCACCTTTGGCTCTCGTTTGGAAATTATATACAGGTCTTTACTGGCCGGATCAATCATTAGGGTTTCGGCATCTCTGATGCCATCCGGGAATTTTAGCTTTATGGTTTCGACCGCCTTGATCTCTCCATCAAACTTTTTGTCGGTTGATGATACGTCCGGCTCTTCAATCCTATAAATTATCTTTTCCTCGTACTGGCTGATATTGTCGCCTATGTCACCTATGTAAATGTAATTTTTACCCTCCTGCGGGCCCGGGCCGATGGCAATGTCTTCCCAGTCACGATTTTTGGCATTTGCCAGTCTGAATTCCCCAAAGTCATCACCCGCACTACTAACTAAAAATATTCTGGGCAAATCACCGCTGTCATTATGAGCCCAGATTAATTTGGGATTACTTCTGCTCACAGCGATACCTGAAGCCTCCTGCAAGGCTTCATTGACAACCAGGCCCTGGGGAATTCCCGGCAAAAAACTAGTGTCTCTTTTAATAAGTGTAGCGGTCGTATCGGAATCGGGAACAACAGGCTGGTCATTGGCAGGGCTTTCATTTTCACCGCAAAATTGAAAGCCAATGATGCTGGCACAGGCAATTGCCCATACAATAGTTTTGTTATTGTAAAAATTTTTCACTACCCATTAATCATTTGCCAAACTCAAAAGTAACCTAAGTCAGCCGGTTTTTATAATTTCATTGCCAAATGATGTAAAAATAGGCTTTTGCTTTATCTTGCAATGAAAAAATCAGACTTAACAAATTTGATTCCTATGGACGGGACAGCGATCATACTAGCAAATGGATTCCTCAATTCAGATTACGCCAAAACCAGTCATGGCTTAATCAGAGGAACTGATCGTTATGAGATTTTAGCTGTAATTGATCCTCAGACGGCCGGCATGGATGCGGGAGTTGTTACCGACAATATTAAAAGGGACATCCCCGTCTTCGATACCATTGCCGCTATGAAAGCAACCATCTCCCAAAGGGTGGACTATGCAATTGTTGGTGTGGCAACAAAAGGAGGCATCATTCCCAAGGCTTTAATGAATGACATTGTGGAAGCCATAAAAGAAGGTTATACCATTATCAATGGTCTCCACCAGTACCTGGGTGACAGACCGGAACTGGTTCAGTTGGCGCAGACATATGGCACTAAGCTGGTGGACGTACGAAAGCCTAAACCAGTTGCCGAGTTAAAGTTCTGGAGTGGCAAAATATATAGTGTCGACACGCCGATAATAGCTGTGTTAGGTACTGATTGCTCATTGGGCAAAAGAACCACAGCACGTTTTTTAAGGGACAGTACCAGGAAGGCGGGATTAAGTTCCGAGATGATATTTACCGGGCAAACGGGATGGTTACAGGGAGGGCGTTATGGGTTTATTTTTGACGCTACCTTAAATGATTTTGTTTCAGGTGAACTGGAACACGCCATCGTCACCTGTCACGAGGAAGTAAATCCGGATATCATATTTGTGGAAGGGCAGGCCGCTTTGTTGAATCCCAGTGGTCCATGTGGTTCGGAGTTTATCATTTCAGGCAATTGCCGAGGGGTTGTACTTCAGCATAGTCCGGCCCGGGAATTTTATAGTGGATGGGAAGACTTAAAATTAAGAATCCCACCTATTGAACAAAACATAAAATTGGTAGAATCTTTGGGAGCTAAGGTTTTGGCGCTTACCCTTAACACCCAGGATATTTCGTCAGAAAATGCCAGGAATTATCAAAAAGAGTATGAAAAAAACCTGCAGATTCCCGTAATATTGCCGGTTGAAGAAGGTACCGATGCGCTGAATAATGTTTTCAAAGATTATGTTAAAAGCTTTAGGAATGGCAACAATTTATAGCTGGTAAAACCATGGGAAAAGGAATCAAAATGTCAAAGAATTTCCAGCTAAGCTATAAAATCGCCAAACCGGATGGCGCACGACGCCTGGTAATTTCCGACATCCACGGTTGTATAAAATCGTTAAAGGGTCTACTCGACAAGGTCAAACTTCAAAAAACGGATCAGTTGTTTTTTTTGGGAGATTACATTGACCGGGGGCCTTCCAGTTCCGGGGTGCTGGATCTAATTGCAAACCTTCGGGAAAAGGGGTATACAATTTTCCCTTTAAGAGGAAATCACGAACAAATGTTGCTGGATACCGCCCTGAACAACCCCAACGGGCTCATTCGCCATGCACTCGAGTATAATGTCATGGATTTACTGGATGATGGACACCTGAGAGATGACTATTTTAACTTCCTCGACACATTACCTTATTATTATGAGCTGGACCATTTTTATCTGGTACACGGAGGTTTTAATTTTCAGGCGGCCAACCCTTTTGAAGACTATGATTCGATGTTGTGGATAAGAAATTTTATCCCAAACAATGAATGGCTAAAAGATAAAAAAGTGGTACACGGCCACGACCCGGCCTTAATGGAAGTGATCGAGGGCAGCATTGCGGCGGGAAAGCTTAAAATCCCACTTGACAATGGTTGTGTGCATTATGGTCTTCGGGCTGGCATGGGAAATTTGTTATGTTTAAATTTGGATACTTTTACGTTAACCCTCCAGGAAAATATTGATCATTAACCCTTAATAGTCTTGCAAAAATTCAGGCCGTTTTATTTTGTTTTAATAGTACCCTCTTTGCTGTCATTAGCAATCTCCTGCACATCGGTAAGGCCAAAAAAATTGTCGAAAGCGCTTCATGAACAATTCCGGCAATCGCCAGTGTTTGACAAATACTTCATGGGCTTCTCACTGTACGACCCCGAGTCCGGGACGGTCATCCATGAGATCAATAGTGATAAGTATTTTACGCCCGCCTCCAATACTAAACTATTTACCTTTTACGCCTCCGTAAAATATCTTGGAGACAGCATCCAGGCATTAAAATATGTCAATAAAGGAGACTCGTTGATTTTCTGGGGTACCGGAGATCCATCTTTTTTGCATCCGGATTTATATCAAAATGAAAAGATTTTCAAGTTTCTAAAAAACCAGCCAGGTGTCTTGGTTTTTTCCGATCAGAATTATTTCAACCAAAGATTCGGGCCGGGTTGGGCCTGGGATGATTACCCCTATTATTACTCGGTTGAGACCGCCTCATTCCCGGTGTATGGCAATACCGTCAGATTTTATACCGCTCCTTTTAATACACTTAGGGTCAGCCCGGAAGTGTTTACCGACTCCGTCCGGTATAAACACGCTGATCATAGCCGTCGACCGGGTATCAGGAGAGCAGAGCATTCAAATCGATTCTACTTTCATCCTGATCAGCTACCTGGTGATACGACTATTATCCCATTAAAATACTCCACGCCAACACTTATTCATTTGCTGCAGGATACGCTTGGGAGGCATATAACACATCAATCCTTACCCATAGATCCCACCGGTAAAACGCTCTACAGCATTCCCGTTGACAGCGTTTATAAAATAATGTTGCAGGAGAGCGACAACTTTCTGGCCGAACAATTGCTATTGTTGGTAGGTGCGGCGATAAGTGACTCACTGCATACATCCAAAACTATTACCTACCTGCAGGATAGTTTGTTATCCGATATGCCTGACAGACCAATCTGGGTAGATGGGTCGGGGCTCTCAAGATACAATCTGTTTACGCCCAGAACCATGGTAAAACTGTTGGAGAATATATATCAATCCGTTCCCGAAGACAGATTATTTCAGCTAATGCCGGCCGGCGGTGTAAACGGTACGATTGCCTCCTGGTATGGCGGCGATAAGACATACATTTTTGCCAAAACCGGAACTTTAAGTAATAACCACTGTTTAAGCGGCTATTTAATTACCGCCAGCGGCAAAAGGTTAATTTTCAGTTTCATGCATAACAACTATCCTTTCGGATCGTCTGTTACCAAAAAAGCGATGGTGCCAATTCTGGCATTCATCAGGGACAATTATTAATATCAGGGTTTTTGGAGTGGTTGTTTCATAACTGTCGTAAAAAATATTTAATGATGTGACCTATTTATCCAAATTGGTAGATGCCTGATCACCGTTTCAACTGAAAATCTTGAAGTGGCTCACGGCGCCGGCTGCCCTTTTCATGCCTGCTATTGTTCTATTTCCTTAAAATATTCCATGACCCTTTGCTCGACCTTTCTATGGAACACAATATTTTCGTCAAATACGGAAGCTCTCAAATTCAGATACAGTGTTACTGAATTTCTTAAGCTTTTCAACAAATCCCTGCGATTGTAGCCCGGAATAGTCCCTTTCAGGAAATTAAGATCTTCTTCATTTAAGTCTGTTTCAACCCTTCGGACGGCACGAGGCAAATTGCCATTTTTTATATGAAGCAAAGGTCCGAATACAACCATTCTCAGGAAACCAAAAAAATCATAGGCCTCCAGGTATTCTCCCCGGCCAATTTTTAGCAGTGCGTAGTGTATCCAGGTCCAAAAACGATCCTCGATCCACTGGTAATCGGGGTACGGAAATTTCTCAACCGAATTATTCAGGGCTTTTTGAAGCTGGCCATCTGTGTCGAGTAATACCGCAGGTGTTTCCACGCGTAATGGAATTTCCCCGAGCGTCAGAAATTTTATATCCACATGAAGCAGGGGATTATCGTAGAGACAAATCAGAAGTCTTGGTTCTCCAACATGCTCGCCGGTAAAACCTGAGAGAAAGTTGCCCAGACGCGTGGCGTAGTCGAGCATTTTACTTTTGTCGTCAGAAATCTTCTTTTTGGTTACAATAATCAGGTCAAGATCCGAAAATTCATCGATTTCATTTGTCACCCAGGAACCCCCAACTGCTAACCCGATCACTTCCTGATCGACTGCCAAAATTTTTTTGGCGCTATCTACAAATTCCTGTTGTATCATTTCGCATTTATTTCAGATAATGGCCAATTTCTGGTTTGACCGGCGGGAATTGAAAAAAATTTCGTTTGCGTGGATTTTACTCCAGCAAGATCGTTTTCCCTGTTCTGGCCGAAAGTTTGGCGGCTTCCAGTATTTCCATTACCAACATGTTATTTTCCAGTGACGACAGGTCATAGTTGGGAATCGCGGCGCCTCTTACTACCGACACGAGATAAGCAAACGGATCATCCACCGGTTTGGAAAGGGGCTGGGCTTCACGATGTTGCTCTTTATCCTGACCGGTTAATCTTATGCGCATATCTTTGTTATCCCTGTTCTGAATATAACCTTTGGTACCATAAATTTCAATATCCTTTCTGCTTACCGGCCAATTCCAGGAAGCCTGTATGATCGCCTGGGTTTTTGGATAGGTGAGAATAATCGTAGCCTCATCATCAACTCTCGGATAAATCTCTGGCTTGAATTGCTGGGTGATGGCAGTCACGGAAATAGGTTTTTGTCCTTCCATCAACCAGGTAACCAGATTGGCGCCGTAGCAACCAAAGTCAGTAAGCGCCCCGCCGCCGTTTTGAACCGGGTCTACGAGCCACTCTAAAAACTCCTGACCAACCCCAATTTCCTTGGGTCCCGGATGACCATCGTGGACTACAATTTTCCTCAGGTTGCCAATAGCCTTTTCCTGATGAACCATTTGATAGGCATAGTGGTTGGATCCATACCAGGTGGTCTCATAATTTGTTAACAAGTGGATGTTGTGCTGTTTTGCCAGTTTTTCCATTTCCACTGCATGTTCAAGACTGACTGCCAGGGGTTTTTCTACCATGACGTGAATACCCTTAGGGGCACATACCTGCACCACCTTCAAATGACCATAAATTGAGTTAAATGCTGTTACAGCTTCAGGTTTCTTTTTTTCAATCATCTCTTCCATCGTATTGAAAACCAGGTCCATGCTATACCCGAAGCTCTTGGCATAACGCTGAGCCAGTGAGCGGTTGGGCTCTACGATTCCCACTATCTCAATATCACCCCGGTCCTCGCGGCCCAATATCCAGCCAACATGGCCATGTACTAACCCAATGACACCGACACGCAATGGTTTTTCCTGCTGATTCCGGGCATGGCTGTACTCGATAGTCAACGATTGCATTATAAATGAAATTAAAATGATAAAAAGAGTCCTTAACATAATTAGCAACTTTGAATAATAAATGACGGTAATGTTAACGCGGGGATGGCTATCTGGGTTTATATAATTTAAAATCAGATAAATCAGGGTCCCACCTCCATTTTCATTGACATCCAGGAGGCTTCGGCGACGATGTCATTCTCAGAGATTATGACACCAGCCTGTTTTATCAGCTTTTCTCCAATTTTTAAATTTTGAATTTTATAAGTGACTGGTGTATCGTAATTAACCCCCTTCAAAAATTTTGCCCCCTGGATACTTACCAGGGCAAAAACCCCCTCTGCTAATCCCAGCTTTCGAATCCCGGCGCCACCACACTGTGCCATGGACTCAATTAATATCATTCCGGGCACATAATGATGGTCTGGAAAACTTCCCCTAAAAAATGAATTGGTTCCATCAAATGTTTTGGTACCAACAATTTCCAATTCGCTGACAGAAAGTATCTTATCAACAAATAGAAATGATCCGCGATGCGGTAACAGTTTTTCTATTTCATTCATGGTCTGAAAACTTGTAACGATCGATGTAATTTAATCAAAAACCAAGGCATTGTAAAAGCGGCAGGTTTATTTTAAAATGAAGGTAATACCTTTTCAATAATTCTAAATGCTTTTTGGCTAAACACCTTTTACAGCCACAATCTTAGCTTTATCCACCAAAATTTTTACAAAACCTGAGCCATTTGGTTAACATAACTTTTATTAAAATGAAAAAGTATTTGATCCTCATTTATTCTTTAGTCTGTTATATGGCTGGATTGTGCATGACAGCCTATTATTTTTTATTTTTTGCTGAATTGATCGTGCCAAAATCTATCAACTCCGGCTCGCCGGTTTCTATAACACTATCCCTGGTCATTGACGTTATGCTGTTGTCTCTATTTATGCTGCAACACAGCGGCATGGCCCGGAAAGGGTTTAAAAAACTTACCAGCAGATGGATTCCGGAGGCAGCTCAAAGAAGTACCTACGTATTAATGACAAGCCTCACGCTGGCGTTTTTAGTCTGGTTTTGGGAGCCCTTACCTTATGTTATTTTCAATCTCAAGTCTTCCGTAGCCGGCAATGTGATCTGGGCGTTGTATGGCCTTGGTTGGGTGGTTTGTCTCTCATCTACTTTTCTGGTCGACCATCTCGATTTGTTTGGACTGCGGCAGGCCTGGTATTATCTAAAGGGAAAAAAGGAATTCAACTATCGGTTCAAAACACCCCTGCTATACAAAGTTATCCGGCACCCTATTTATTTAGGTTGGCTGATGGTACATTGGATTACACCAAATTTGACGGCGGGCCATTTATTATTTGCGGTTTCTATCACCATCTATGTTTATGTGGCCATTGAATTTGAGGAAAGGGATTTAATCCGTGATTTTGGATCGAAATATATTCACTACCAAAAAAGCACTTACAAAGTGATCCCGTTTTTTTCATTAAAGCAAAAAGCAAAACATGAAAAGGTTAGTGTTTAAAACGGTCGTTATCTTGTTCACCCTACTGATTTTAGGGGTAATAATTATCGGTTATATGATATCGTCCGAATTTGAAAAATTGGAAAGTGACGATCCGCTGGTATGGGAATCAACCATCAAAAAATTTGAGAAAGAAGACCAGCGGCAAAGGCATCCCTCGGAACCGGTATTATTCATTGGTAGCTCAAGTATTCGATTCTGGCGTAATCTGGAGAAAGATATGAGCCCTTTGCCCATCATCAAGCGAGGGTTTGGGGGAGCCAAACTGAGGGATATCATTCACTTTGCCAACCGGATCATTATTCCGTATCAACCGAAGGCCATCGTACTTTTTGCCGGCACCAATGATATTTCCGGCAGAAAAAATGACAAAACTCCAGACGAGGTTTTTCAGGATTTTCAGGAATTATGGCGCATCATCTCAGGAAACCTTCCTGGTACCAGGTTGTATTATCTGCCAATTACTCCCACCTCGTCCCGCTCAGATATATGGCCCACGGCAATGCGGGCAAATCACCTGATACATAGCTTTGCGCTAAAAACAGATTTAGTGGAATATGTTCAATGTACTCCTTATTTTTTCGATGAGCAGGGTAAGGTAAATGCGGACTTATTTTGGTGGGATGGCACCCATCTCAACAAAGAAGGTTACGGTATCTGGAAAAAGGCCATCAAACACCGGTTGCTGAAAGAGTTATATTTTAACTGATAAACTGACTCCTTCTTAAGGCATTTGGATTTTTACCAAATTTTTGCCTGAAGGCTTTGGAGAAGTTGGCAGTTTGCTGGTACCCCGCAATGGCTGCCACTTCGGCGACAGACTTTTCTGTTTCTAAAATCAGTCGATAGGCGTGTCTTAACCTTAATTCCAGCAAAAATTGTTTTACGGGCAGCTTAAACAGATATTTGAAACCAAGCTTAAGCTTAAATGTATTAATACCAAAATCTTTGCTGATGTCATTGATAGAGGGGTTTTGCAGGTAGTTGTTGGTAAGAAATGCTTTTATTTCAAACAACTTATCCAAATCCTCCTCAGTAAGTTTTTTAGTTTTAAGTGCCATTTTAGCCAGCATGTCATGCTTGGTAGTAGCCGATGGGACATATTCATTGACAACCGATTTATCAGACCCCATGAACTGGTGTATAGCGTTTACAATGTCACGACTATTTCCTAACCAGGGAAAATGATCCGACCCCGGCAACAATAACCATGTCGCCCCGGGAATGTTGTCGGCAATATGTTTCCCCAGTGCCGGGGAGATAAGTTTATCCGCTGCGCGATGTAACACCAGCACCGGAACCGTTATCTTCGGTAAGATGGTCCGGATGTCAATAGCAGTGTTCATTTTATAAAGTGCAATGGCGGTATTTGGACTGGCGCTTTTCCGCAAAAACGAGGCCCATGCATTCTGGTACACCTTGTTTTGACAAACGCTGGGCCCCATTAAATGCAGTCCGATAGCCTGGCCCCAATGTTCATCAATCTTTTTTATTGACTTTTCATGAATTTCGGCAGGCAAGCCGATATCATAGTCTGGCATTTGTCGCCAGCACGCATAACTCCCATAAATGATCAAAGATTTGATCTTTTCAGGGTAGGTCGCTGCGAAAAGCAGGGCCATTGGGCCTCCTTCCGAAAACCCCAGCAGGTGTGTATGTGAAATCTTTTCCTGCGTCATGATCGCCTTGAGGTCCTCCATTCGCTGGGCCAGGGAAGGTGGCTCTGTTTCGTTCACACGATCTGAGAGGCCGGTACCTCGCTTGTCGAAAATTATCAATTTGCAGGAAGCCGATAGTGCAATCAGCCATTCGGGCAATCCCGGCAAATGCCAGCACTCCTCCAAATTTGATATCCAGCCATTAATAGCAATCAGCGTCTCTTCCCCTTCTCCTATTACCTGGTAGGCGATATTTAACCGGCCTGACTTTGCATACTTGATTTGAAAGTCCATGTTTCTATGTTTTCGTACGAATTTCGCAAAAACCTGTTATGACAGGGATTACGCATCAATGAGTACATGACGATTGGCATTAGGTGCTTTCACCGGAAACCTCAAAACATGGCAGGGTGCAGGGAAAAGTTTGTTGAAGTTACTACCGGGTGAATGGCGGTATTAACGTTGATTTTGCGGAAATGGTTTTGTAATGGCCTGGTTATTTATGCCTTTTCTGTATGCCTGTATACAAATCATCTTGCTCTCCATCCTGATCCCAATCCACATAGCCTTTAAACTCCGCCTGACTATCAGTGATTTTAGCAAAATATTTAACGGTGTTGCCATCAGAAGTCATTGACAAGGTGTCGCCATCTGCCGACCAGCTGCCCGTGCTTACTGACACGATGGAATCGGACAGATTCCTGTATTCCGAAGTAAAAGTGCCATCTTCTTTAAAAACCGTTCTAATTGGTTTGATATTTAATATGGCTTCCCATTTACCTTTCGGTACGTCAACAACGCTATCCTGGTGGGTTTTATTCAAGCTTTCAATGATTATCTTCATAGACGTGTTACTCCATTCACCCAGTATTCCTGATTTCAGGCTCTGCTTAGCTTCGGAGGCCGATTGTTCATCATTGTTACTTTGATTATTTTTTTCCCCGGAACAGGAAATTAGCAGACCTATTAATAGAATTATGTTAAGATGTTTCATTATTATCCGAATTATTGGAGATACTACAACCCCAAGATAATAAATGTATCTCTACGATGTGAAATCAAACTGAAATTTTTAATCGAAATAAACTGGTTTCTCCGGATTTTGCAGGTATTCAAACATCAAATCTATCTGCGAAGGTATATTTCTGTCTACCGATAAATCAGGGATATCATTTCTGGCAAAAAATCCAACGTCCAGCGTCTCTATACCGGTTTGAATATTGCCTTGTACAATTTTACATAAAATAAACAATTTATAAACGTAAAACGGCTGTGGTGGATGGTCATGGCATTTTTTATCCATCACTGCCAGGATCTTGACAGGCCTGACTTCGATCCCCGCCTCCTCCTTTACCTCCTTGACCGCAACTTCTCCCGGTGTGTAGCCGACATCTCCCCAACCGCCGGGCAAAGACCAAAATCCATCTATCAATTCCTTTACCAATAAAATCTTGTTATCCTTAAACACCACAGCTCTAATGTCCACCATTGGTGTTTGATAGCCGGTTTGATTGGCAAATAAATCCCTGATGACTTCTATTTTTTCATGTGTTATTAAATGCATAAGATCGACGCTGATATCTCTTAACTCGTGATATCTTTCCATATCGTATGGATTTTCTGTATAGGTGATCCCGGCTTGGGCGAGGGCCTGAATGCGTTTGGTTAATGTCAGGAACCGGTGCTTGTCTGTCATCAGTTTTTGTAAGTTAATTTAAAATAAATCAATAAGCCAGCCAATATTAAGGTGATAACATTGGCCGCTATGATTGGGTATTCATTAATCATAAAACCGTAAATTAGCCACAAGATAATGCCGGCAGTAAAAAGTAAAAACATTCCTAAGGAAAGACTTTTCGCCGATTTGGTTTTATATGTTTTAAGTACCTGCGGCACGAATGCAGCGGTAGTACAAATCGCTGCTATATAACCTAATAATTCCGTATACATGAGCTACCTGGTTTTGACGAAGGAAGAAAGCAATACTGCTGTAAATGTCAGTAAAACAATGAATCCCAGTCCGTAATTTAAATTTGTCTTTTCCGCTATAAACCCAATGGCGGGAGGCCCTACTAAAAAACCAACATAACCTAGTGTCGCCACCATGGCAATACCGGTTCCGGGGGCAATACCTTTTACTTTGGCCGCGGCACTGAATAAAATGGGGATCATCAGTGAAAACCCAAATCCAGCCAGCGTGAATCCCACAATGGCCGCCAGCGGCGTCGCAAATGAAATGGTCATGACCAGCCCGAGACCGGCGATTATGCCACAAGTAGTCAAAATTCTGCTTTTGTTATATTTAGGAATAATGCTGTCTCCGTAAAACCTGCCCAGCGTCATCGCCAGTGAAAATCCGGCATAGCCCAGGCCTGCCTGCATTTTGTTGCCAAGTTTAGTCCCTTTGATAAATACGGCGCTCCAGTCGGCGATGGCGCCCTCGGCGATTAAAATGCAAAATGTCATCAGGGCCAATCCTATGATAGGACCTTTCGGCAATACGAAGCCCTCGCTTGTTTCCTGATCATCCTTAATTTTTAAAAGTGTGCTGGTTTGGGAAATACAAATAAGCACCATCACACTGGCAGCCACTATCATGTGTAATGGTTGATTAATTTCTTTTTGAGCAATGTACCCGGCAATGCCGGCGCCAATCATGCTGCCCATGCTCCACATGCCATGACTGGTAGACATGATAGAAATGTTGTACTTTTTTTCCAACGCTGCCGCTGCCGCGTTAATGGCTATATCAGTAGCTCCATTGGTAATGCCTACTACAACCAGTGAAACCGTCAGCCAGAAAAGGGAAGGGGCCATGACCGGCACAACCATTGACACACAATAAAGGATAATAAAAAGATAAGAGAGTTGTCCGGCGCCGCGTCTGCCAAGCAACCAACCCATAAATGGCATACTGATCATTGCCCCGATAGACAGACCTAAAAGGGCAATTCCCAGATCCCCTTCGGATAATTGCAGCCTTTCCTTCACATCGGGAATTCTTGCCGCCCAATTGCCAAACATGAAGCTATTGATAGCGAAAAGAAGGCCAACAGCGCGACTGGGTGCATGTGAGAAATAGGAGTTTAGATTGCGTATCAAGGCATTAAATTTAGAAGGCCACTATGTTTGACCGGTATATACTAAGGTAATTATCAGAATCATTTTTCACGAAATCTACCGCCTCAAAATCAGGCACGACCCATTGGGCTCCTACGGATTTTAGCGCCTGCTGCCTGGATTCTTTATTGATGCCGATGGGAAACATACCGGCACTGGCCGCCGCACTAATACCACTAATAGAATCCTCAAAAACCACACACCGTTCCGAATCCACTGCTAGCTTCTCAGCGGCCATCAAAAAGGGCTCAGGGTGTGGCTTCCCTAATTTTACCATGTCAGCAGTAACAACCTGCTGAAAAAAACCGGTCAGATCAAGCACCTCAAATACCTTCGAAACTTTTTTGATATAGCCACTGGTTACCAGCGCCACAGGTATCCCATGGGTATTCAGCTTCATCAGCATCGAACGAATTCCCTCCACAAGGCTATAAGACATTTTACTTTCCTGATCGTGAATCAGCGCCATCAGATCTGCTATCTCTGACTTGGAAAGCATTGGAAATACTTTTTCAACGGTCAACCAAACAGGGCAACCGTGAATATAGTCTTCCATTACCTCTTCGGATATATGAAATCCTTTGGAAGCAGCCAGTCGTTGCCAGAAATCTTCTATACCAGGGCGAGAGTCAATAACAACGCCGTCCATATCAAATATTACAGCTTGATATTTATTTTCTGTCATCTTGTCTAAAACCGCATTATTTGCGGTTATTTTTATATTTTATTAATTTTACCTAAATTTATGCAATAAAAAAATAATTTAACGCAAAAAAACGCAAAATGTTAAAGCATGAGAGGAAAAAATTTATCTTAAACAAACTATCCAACGGGCAAAAGATATTGATCCAGGATCTTTGCGACGACTTGCAGGTGTCGGATGATACGATCCGGCGGGATCTGAAAGAACTTTCTGAGATTGGTCTACTGGAAAAAGTGCATGGCGGAGCCCTGCCAAAATCCCCGATTCCTTTTGAATACACGCAGCGGGAAGATTATGCCATTAAGGATAAAAAAATCATAGCTGCCAAAGCTGCCGGCCTGATTACAGCCGGCCAGGTGATCTTATTAGATGGAGGAACCACCAACCTGGAATTGGTGAGAGCCCTGCCACACGATCTGGAGATTACCGTTTTCACCAACAACTTTCCACTAGCGACCGAATTAATGTGTCATCCGGGTATTGATGCTTATTTTTTAGGCGGCCGGATCGATCGGAAATCCAGGGTAACCATGGGCATTGATGTTATTGAGGGCCTCGCCGGGGTAAGAGCTGACATGTTTATGCTTGGCGTATGCAGTATTGACTACAGCGCTGGCATTACCATGAGGACCAGGGAGGAGGGTTCGGTAAAAAAAGCATTTATGAAAAGTGCTCATCAAACCGTGGCACTGTCAACTTCCGACAAGATTGGGACAGCCGAAACTTATGTTTTATGCGATATTGAAGAGGTGGATATTTTAATAACCGACAATAATCTATCCGAAGAAGAAAGGGGAAAATTCATAAGCAGTAATGTCAAAGTATTATAATTACGGACACCATGAAACTTGAACACATCGCCATTTGGACCAGGGATTTGGAAGGGCTGAAATCATTTTATGAGACCTATTTTCAAGGCGTGGCCGGAGAAAGGTATCATAACAGCAAAAATCAATTTTACTCCTATTTTTTGCGATTCGAAGGCGGGGCGCGATTGGAGCTTATGCAAATGGCCGGTATACCGGAAAACCGGAATGATACCTTCAAACAGTTCCTGGGCCTGATTCATTTTGCATTTGCCACAGGCTCTCCTGAAAACGTCAACTCACTCACCAATAAATTGAGATCCGACGGGTATACCATTGTGGGAGAGCCCCGGTGGACCGGGGACGGATATTACGAAAGCGTCGTTTTGGATCCTGATGGCAACCGGATTGAAATCGTGGGGTGATTAAACTCCCATCAATAAGCCTATAACTCCTCTCGACAAACATTGCTACCACTGACATTATTTGATTGGCAGCCAGCTAACAATTTCACTATCTTTTATCTGATATTTTTTTGTAAACCGCATTAATGGCAAGATAAATTAGTCTATGATGGAAAAAAATCTGAAAGAATTTGCGAAAACAGAACTTATGTCGTAGGTTTGTTGTGTACTAGTTACATAGTACACTAATAAAGAGGGTCATTAACCATTTTTTTACTCCAAGATCAAAATGAAAATTGAGATTGAATCCTTGTCAAAGATTTATCCTAACGGTCATCATGCCTTGCGCGAGGTGAATTTAACCATAGAAAGCGGTATGTTTGGATTGCTGGGACCTAATGGTGCCGGTAAATCCAGTTTGATGAGGATACTGGTCACCTTACAAAAACACACCAGTGGAAAAATCACCATAGACGGTCTTGACATCACCAGGCACCGAAACAAAATCCGCCCTTTGCTCGGTTATCTGCCACAGGATTTCACGTATTTTTCGAAGTTGAAAACCTGGGAATTTTTGGATTATGCCGCCAGACTTTCCGGCAAAAAAAGAAAAAAAGAAAGGGCAAAGGCAGTATCAGCCATGCTGGAGCAAGTCGGCTTGTTTGAGGTACGAAACCGGATGGCCAATAAACTTTCAGGCGGTATGAAGCGGCGATTGGGCATTGCCCAGGCCCTTATTGCCGAGCCCAAAATGTTGGTTATCGATGAACCGACCACCGGTCTTGATCCGGAGGAAAGAATCCGTTTCAGAAACATACTTTCTGATTTGAGCCAAAAAGATGTGGCTATCATTTTGTCTACCCATATTGTAGGTGATATCTCCAGCACCTGTAACAACATGGCATTATTGCATCAGGGTTCGGTAGCCTTTAACGGATCGCCGGAGACACTTATTGAAAATGTGAAAGGTCACGTCTGGCAATTGGAAGTAGACGATGCCGGCTTCGCCGCTCTGAAGGAAAAGTATGCCGTCATATCCACCATCCCTTCTTTCGGCAAATGGGAAATTCAAGTGTTGGCGGAAAATGTACCCGATTATGATGCCGTTAGCATAGAGCCTAATCTTGAGCACGCTTACGTTTACTTTATGGAAAATAATTTGAATGTGGCGTTAAGATAGATACACTTAGATGACATCCCTTAGGAACATAGCCATTATTGCCCGCTACGAAGCCAAAATTTTGTGGAGAAATTGGTTTTTCAGGATATTTGCGCTTGCCATTATAATTATATTGATCTTTTTTAATATTGGTGTTTTTTCATCAATCAGCAATAACCGGTGGTTCCAGCGCGCAATAAGTTCGGGAATACCTTATGCCAATATGATTTTCTTAAATGTGGTGCAGGTGGCGGTGCTAATTTTTCTGGCTACAGGCATCATCAAAAATAATAAAAAGCTGGATACCAACGAGGTGTTTTATGTAAAGCCAATTTCAAATGCCGATTTTGTACTGGGAAAAGCATTGGCACTGTTTAAATTATTTTTCTGGCTAAACGTGGTCATACTGACCATTGCCCTTATCGTCAATGCCACATCGATAGATGCCGATATCAATTTTAAAGCTTATGTATATTATCCCTTACTGATCAGTTTCCCTAATGTGGTCTTTACGACAGCGCTGGCTTTCCTCATGGTGACCATTGTTAGAAATCAGGCGGTTAGCATCATATTGTTATTGGGGTTGATCGCGGTGATATTAATCTATTTCAGAGATAAATATTATTTCCTCGCCGATTACATTGCCTTTAAGTTGCCTTTGCGATCTTCAGATATCGCAGGTTTCAGCAATTTATATAATTTAATACTGCATCGGGTCATCTTTCTTTGCCTGGCTGTTTCATTTTTGTTTGTATCCATTTTCTTCCTGAACAGATTGCCACAGAGAAAGGTGCATAAGCTGGCAACCGCTACGATAGCCAGTATTTTTCTTCTGGCAGGTGCCGGCTTAATCACACATTATTACAACCGGCACAACACCAATGAAATGTTGCGGCAGGAAATGATAACGCTGAATGGAGAAATGGCCGATGTTCCGAATATAGAGATCAAATCATGTTACCTTGATATCAAACATTCCGGTCATGCCTTAGAGGGCAAGGCCAAACTGGAAATACAAAACAATCAAATACAGCCATTACAAGATCTGTTTCTGGTTTTAAACCCAGGGCTCAAAATAAACAAGTTGACACTCGATGGGCAGGAAGTCGGTTTTACCAGGAAATCACATTTCATTTTATTCAGAAGCCAACGGGAAATACCGGTTTCGGGAACAAAACAGATCGAGATACATTATGAAGGTCTTCCAAATGAGGCCGCCTGTTATCTGGGGATCTCTCCCGAACGATACAAAAAGAGCTGGGAATTATTTCTTTACAAAATCGATAAACGGTATGCGTTCTTTCAGAAAGACTATGTACTGCTGACCGCCGAATCTCTATGGTATCCTACTGCCAGCCCGGGATATAACCGGCTGACTTCCGGTGCGAGCCAAAGCAACTTTACCAACTTCAAATTAAGGGTAACTACCAGGGAAGATCTGCTACCGATATCCCAGGGTCAGGTAACCGAGGCAGGCCGGGGTATTTACGAATTTACACCCGCATTTCCTTTGCCTCAAATTTCTTTAGTGATTGGCGACTATGACAAAAAGAGCATCGCTGTTGACAGTGTGGATTTTAATTTATTTGTGCACAAAGGCAATGATTACTTCAGCCAATACTTTGACCAGGTTCAGGATACACTGGCAACATTGATCCGCGATTTAAAGAATGGCTATGAGCTGGATCAAAATATCAAATACCCTTTCCCAAGATTTCAACTGGTAGAGGCGCCGGTTCAATTTTACGCCTTCAACAAAACCTATGAAAACCACCAGGCCTACATACAGCCGGAAATGGTTTTGCTGCCTGAAAAAGGGGGCACCATCATTGAACTTGATTTCAGGAGACAGTTTAAACAGATGAATCGCCAGGCCAAACGCAACAATCAATTAATGGATGATAAAGATAAGCAGGCCAACGTTTTCAACAATTTTGTAAAGACCATTTTGACACAGCAAAAAAATAGTTCAACTTACTATTGGCGCAGTGATGGCAATGTGGAAGTTCCCAACTACGGTATCTCCCCAAACCTTTATTGGTATCAGACCGGGGTAAGCAGTAGGAAATGGCCGCTGTTCAATAAAAATCTCGCCAATTATCTTCATCAAGATAATCGGTACGACCGTGACATGTCGCGGAACTGGAGAGGAATTTCTCTGACGGAAGACTGCAATAACCTGATGCAGGAAAAAGAACTGGAAGAGATTCTGACCTCAGAGAAAAATTTTGACAAAGTCTCCAAAGTCATTGAATTAAAAGGTGAATATTTATTCACTTATTTTGAGCATCTGATCGGAAAGGAGGTTTTCAGGAGTTTTCTGTTTGACCTCATCCGTCAACACGGTAACGAGATAATTCCATATGACAGCTTAAGAGCTACTATCGAAGATCGATTTCACCTTGACATAGAGCCCATTGTAGCGCGCGTCTACTCCCGGGGTAATCTGCCCGCTTTTGTTGTTTCAGGCCTAAGAGAATACCAGGTGCTGGATGGTGATCGAAACCGGTACCAGGTGAAATTGATGGTAGAGAACGTAGGTGTTACAGATGGAATGATAAAAGTAGATTTTAAATACAACAAAGGCAACAACCCAAATCCGCCTGTAACTTTTGATAATCAGCTCGGGTCTTCGCTAATCTCTAAAGGACAAAAAAAGGAAATCAGTTTTCTATTGGATGAAAAACCGCGTAGAATTTTCATCAACACGATGATCTCTAAGAACATACCTTCTGTTATTGACTTATCTTTAGGTCAGTTTGAAATGAATACCCGCGCAAAACCCAGCCGGGGAGAGTTTATCATTCAAGACGAAGATCACGCCGGCCTTAAAGAAATCATTGTCGATAACGAAGACCAGGGGTTTAGCACATTCAGTCCCATAGAGGAACCTTATTTTAGAAAATTAATTCTTGAAAACAGCAGGGAAAGAAATCAAAAGTACTACGGTGTTTGGCGCAGATCAGCTACACAATGGCGGCCCACCACGGGATCTGCGTATTTTGGAAAATATATACGCTCTGCCCATTTCACCCGCCCTGGTAAAGGTGAGAAGCTAGCCATCTGGCAGGCGACCATAGCAGAAGGCGGCTACTATGATGTATATGTCTATCTGAGCGGTGAAGACGGGAACAATGCCTTTTCTCAAAATCAACGCCAACGTACAAACATCAATTACCGCTACCATGTATCTCATGACGATGGTGAAGAAGAAATTACAGTAGACATCACGAAGGCAGATAGAGGCTGGAATTTTATTGGCAGTTTCTATTTTTCCAACGGCCCCGCTAAAGTTACACTGAGTGATGAAAGCGAAAACAGGTCAGTATTCGCCGATGCGGTCAAATGGGTAAAACAGTAAAATTTTAAAATTAAGAATGAGAGTATTTAATCATCCCCAAATTGCAATTATATTATTGAGCCTGGTATTGACTGCTTTCTCCTTTGTGCCTTCCATTGTCCATGGACAGACCGTAATGACACTGGAAAAAGCACTGGAAATTGCAAAAGTAAGCAGTCCGGATATAAAGAAATCCGTACTCAACCTGGAAAGTAATCGCAAAAGCCTCGATGCGCAGCATGCCAGTCTAAAGTCAAAATTCTCTTTGGAGATTACTCCTTTTGATTTCAGCCGAAGCCGTGTATTTGATGAATTTTTTTCAACCTGGAATACCAGTGAAGATTATAATTCATTTGGGACATTTTCGGTCATTCAGCCAATTACTAAAACCGATGGGACCCTTTCACTTGTCAACAGGTTAGGATACCGTGACAACTTCAGTGAATTTCAGGATGTCAGAACTAAAACTTACAGCAACAATCTTTACTTGCAATTGGAGCAGCCTATTTTTACCTACAACCGTACGCGGTTACAGCTGAAGGAATTAGAATTGAACCTGGAAAACGCTCAGATCAATCACGCCATGCAACTCCTGAATCTGGAAAAGAACGTGACCCAAAGTTTTTATGACGTCTATCAACAACAGAATAGTTTACAAATTGCCCGGGATGAACTGGAAAATCAGCAAACCAGCTATGACATTACAAAAAATAAGGTAGAGGCCGGGCTCTCCGCCAAAGAGGAATTATACCAGGCTGAACTTAATCTGGCTAGTAGTAAATCGAAATTACAGAACCAACAGGTAACCCTGGAAAATGCAAAGGACAATTTTAAAGTGATGATAGGCATCTCGGTCTTTGAGGAGGTAAGTGTTTTGGCTGACATTACTTTAAATCCCTATAGAATCGATCTGGCTGAAGCTATTCAACATGGCCTTGATCAAAGAATGGAATTGAGACAAAGGGAAATCAGTATAGAAAGATCGCAATTCGAATTAATACGAACCAATGCTCAAAATGAGTTCAAAGGAAACATCTCGTTGTCTATGGGCGTATTCGGCGATGACTCAAAATTTGGCAATGTCTATGAGTCACCTACCAACAACCCCAGGGTAGCCGTTTCTTTCAACATTCCGCTTTGGGACTGGGGAGAAAAAAAGGCGCGGCTTGATGCATCAAGGGCCGACCTTGAGGTCAGCAAAATAGATTTATCAGATCAAAAAAATGACATTATCATTACCATGCGACAAGTCTACAGAAGCTTGCAAAACCTCGAAACACAAATAGAAATTGCCAGGCAAAATGTGGAAAATGCTGAGTTAACCTATGAGATTAATCTTGAAAGATACCGAAACGGAGACCTCACGAGCATGGACCTCAACCAATTTCAAATACAACTGTCTGACAAAAAAATTGCATTATCCAATGCACTGATCAATTACAAACTGGAGCTGCTGAATTTAAAAATACAGTCGCTCTGGGATTTTGAAACACAACAGTCAATACTTAATATTCCGCTTGAACAAAAAAATTAAACTCCTTATAACCTATGAAATTTTACGGTGTAAATGTCATCTCATTTTTGTTGCCTGTCATCCTGCTCCTGAATGGGGCTTGCGGTGAACAAAACACAAATATCGATTCTGAAATCAAGGTTCCGGTCTCTGTACTCAATATCAAGCCACAATCCATAGAGATGTTTATTCAAACCACCGGAACCGTTTATGCAACGCAGGAGGCATATCTCAAATCAGATCTCGCTGGCGCTTATTACCTTTTGAAAAATCCGGCAACCGGCAAATCATTTGCGTTGGGAGATAAGGTGAAAAAGGGACAGGTAATCATTCGCCTGGAAGATAAGGAATTCGAAAACAACGCACAGATAGAATCCAAAAAACTTAACCTGGAGGTATCAAAAAATAACTATGAAAAGCAAAAGTCATTATATGACAAGGGAGGTGTTACACTCAGAGAATTAAAAAACTCAGAAGTCGAATACATAAATGCCAGATATGCTTACGAAAATGCTTCCTTACAAATGGGCAAAACCTCGGTGAGATCACCTTTCGGCGGGACCATCGTGGCCCTTCCGCATTATACGCCGGGCGTGAAAGTGGAGCAGGGAAAGGAAATGGTAAAAATCATGAATTACAAGGAACTGCTGCTGGAGGTTGAACTGCCTGAAAAAAATCTTCCAGACGTGAAGAAAGGACAGATGGTAAGAGTAATGAATTACACCGTAAACAAAGACACATTGATAGGAAATATTGATCAGATCTCGCCGGTGATCAATCCGGATACAAGAACATTTCAAAGCATTTTATTAATCAAAAACCGGCAACAAACCATTCGTCCGGGCATGTTCGTAAAGGCCGAGATACTCGTACAGAAAAAGGACAGCACTATCGTCATACCTAAAGACATTATACTATCCAAACAAAATGGTAAAGTGTTGTTCGTGGTGGAAAACGGTATTGCCAGAGAAAGACAAATCACCACGGGTTTGGAAAACCCTGATTTCATTGAGATTGTCAAAGGCATTAATACAAACGACCGTTTGGTAATAAAAGGTTTCGAAACATTAAAAGACAAATCCAAGGTTAGTGTGATACGCTGATTTCACAGCTGGTCTTTAAGCTGATTTTCCATTATGAAAAACATTGTAAACTTCGCTGTAAAATTCCCCACCACTATATTAATGATGGTAATGGGCGTTCTTTTGCTTGGATTTATTTCTTTTGAGAAACTGGGCATTGAATTGTTTCCCGACCTCAATAATCCAAAACTATTTGTCGAGTTAAAAGTCGGGGAAAGACCTCCTGAAGAAGTGGAGAAACAATTCGTTGAAGGGATTGAATCATTAGCCATTCGACAACGCGGCGCTGTAGAAGTCAGTAGTATTTGCAAACCAGGATATGGTCGTATTGCGGTTCAATACGGCTGGGAAAAGGATATGGATGAAGCATTTCTTGATTTGCAAAAAGCGCTTTCATCCTATACCCAAAACACTGAAATAGATGAATTGAATATTTCCCAGTACGATCCCAATGCCACCCCTATTATGATCCTGGGATTGTATCATCCAGGCATTGAGGATTTCAACGAGCTCAGAAAGACTGCAGAGAATTATATCAGAAATGAGTTAATCCGATTGGAGGGTGTGGCAGATGTCAAAATCGCCGGCCAGCAGGAAAAGGAAATTGTCATTGAAACCGATCCCTATTTGCTGGCCTCTTATGGTCTTACCGTGGAGCAGATCGTTACCAAAATTCAAAGCTATAATCGCAGCGTTTCCGGCGGGTCAATAGAAGATCTGGGAAAAAAATACATCATTAAAGGGATCAGTATCATCAGGGGACTGGAAGACATGGAAAACATCGTGGTGGGTTATACGACCCGCTCGACGCAAGAGACACCGCCGCAGGGAACTACTCCGGGCACAAACGCAGATCCTTCAGAAAAGATACCCATCCTGTTAAAGGAAATTGCGATGGTACGGATGAAAGATCACCAGCCCTCCAATATTGTGCGGATTAACCAAAAGAGAAGCCTTGGCCTTTCCATTTACAAGGAAACCAAGTTCAACACTGTAACTGCTGTTAACGAATTAAATAAAGCCCTGGAGGATTTAAAAAAATCATTGGTAGGCTACGAATTTGTTGTGGTTCAAAACCAGGGCAGCTTCATTCAGGAAGCGATCGACGAAGTGAAGGAGTCGGGCTTGTTGGGTGCGTTATTTGCAATTATTATATTGTTTGTATTTCTTCGACGCATTGGCACCACAGTTATTATTAGTATTGCTATCCCCGTTTCAATTGTAGCAACTTTTAACCTCATGTATTTTAATAACCTGAGTTTAAATGTTATGACTTTAGGAGGGCTCGCCCTGGGAGCCGGCATGCTGGTAGATAATGCCATTGTAGTGATGGAAAGCATTTTTAGAAACAGGGAAAACGGTTTGACCCTCAAAGCATCTGCCATCCAGGGCACCACAGAAGTGGGGGGTGCCATAATCGCATCTACCCTGACTACGATTATTGTTTTTCTTCCCATCGTATATGTCCAGGGCGCCTCAGGAGAATTGTTTAAAGATCAGGCATGGACTGTCGCTTTTTCACTGGTTTCGTCACTGGTAGTCGCCATTCTTGTAATCCCAATGCTATTCACCAGGATCTTCAAAGAACGCCAAACGGCCGTGCCTCAAAAAACTTTTGCTTTCAATTCCTACGGTCGCATTTTGAGCAATATCCTAAGTCATAAGTGGAAGTTTATTGTACTGGCCGCCTTCCTGGTAGCCGGCGCCTACTTTTTGCTACCAGTCATAGGTAGCGAATATATGCCCAGAACCGACACCAGAAGTTTATCCATCGATATTAGCCTTCCCGAAGGCACCCGGCTGGAACGTACCCGCAATACCGTAAGCCAGATTGAACATCAGCTTTTTTCAATATTTCCCGATCACCTGGAAAAAGTTTATTGCCATATTGGCAGTAACGATAACAGTGCATTTGAGCGCAGCAACATCGAAGATGAACACAAGGCCAATTTAAAATTAATGTTTAAAAAAGATAGCCCCGTTAAAACCAATATGGTGACACAGGTGATGGGTGATTACCTGGAAAATATTCCCGGTTTATCTGTGAATTTTGCCAATGATGAAAGTGCCCTTGAATCAGTGGTAGGTACTGATGAGGCGCCGTTGATTGTGGAAGTAAGGGGTAAACTCATAGAAGAGATAAAGCCTATAATTGACACGGTCACCTCCAGAATGCAGGACAATGTTTATCTGCACAACGTTAAATCTTCGCTGGATGAACAGGTACCGCAAATAGAAATAAAAATCGATAAATACCTCGCTGGATTTCACAACATTTCCACCGAAAGTATTACTAATCAGGTAAAAGATCAGCTGTCTGGAAAGGATGCCGGCAAGTTGGAAAAAGCAGGTGAAACACAAAACATCTCTATTAAAATACCGGAAATACCGCTTACCCAACTCGATAATATAACCCTAAAAAATGGAGACAAGGATTTACGAATTGACGAGGTTGCTAAAATCGAAACGGTATTAAGTCCCAACACCATCAATCGTCGCAATCAAAACAGGGTAGCGACTGTCAGCGCCCAAATCAATGACGCATTGCCGTACGATCAAATTGTAAGCAAACTGGAAAACGACCTGGAGACTATCCCCTTACCAGCCGACTACAAAATCTCGGTCATAGGCGAGGAATTAAAAAGGAGAGAATCCGTAAAAAATTTGAGATTTGCCTTATTGCTTTCCATCGTATTGGTATACATGGTACTGGCTTCTCAGTTTGAATCGCTGGTGCATCCATTCACAATTCTGTTGACCATACCCCTTGCCGCAGTTGGTGCCGTGGCAACGTTCTTTGTGATTGGTCAACCGCTTAATATAATGGCTTACATAGGTATTATCATGCTTACAGGTATTGCTGTTAACGACTCTATCATATTAGTGGATGCCATCAACCAGTTTAAGCGACAGGGTTTGCCTGTAAAAGATGCTATCATTGCTGCTGGTCAGCAAAGAATTCGCCCGATAATAATGACTAGTTTAACCACCATATTGGCTTTACTGCCCCTTACCTTCGGCTTTGGAGAAAGCGCTTCGCTACGTTCTCCGATGGCCCTTGCTGTCATCGGAGGTCTGGTTTCCTCCACACTGCTTACTTTGGCGGTTATTCCTTGTGTTTATATGGTAATTGACAATTGGTGGCTGGCATTAACAAACCGGACTTCGACACAGATAAGTCAATAATTAAATTTTACAAAATGATCTACCAGGTCTGGCATTAGGAACATGGAAATAATGAAATTCATCATCCACCGCAAAACCCTCATCAGCATGCTGTTTTTGGGGTTAACCATGCTGGGTTATGTCTCCTATAAAAAGTTACCGGTGGAGTTGTTTCCCAACGTAGAACTGCCACTATTAATAGTGCGTATCAGTACAACCACAGAAGTTGATCCCCGGTACCTGGAAAACCAGGGGATTATACCGCTGGAAGGAGCCATCAGTACATTGCAAGGCATAGAAAAGGTGGAGTCAAGTGCCAATAGCAGGCAAGGAATGATTTTCATCAGTTTCACGCAGCATACCAACATTAAATATGCTTACATAAAGCTGGAGCAAAAGATTGAAACGCTGAAAGCCTCGTTGCCGGAAGAGTTTATTGTCCATATCCTGAAGGTAGATACAGAGCAAATTGCCAGTCAATTTATGTCTCTGCAGGTTTTAGGTGAAGGAGGGATCGACCGGGTCAGGAATATAACGGATCAACACATTGTCAATAAGTTAAATGATATTGATGGTATTGCAGGTGTGGAAGTTTTCGGAGGGCGTGAAAAAACGGTGGAAATAATTCTGGACAATGATGCCTGTGAGGCAAACGACATCACGCCAAATACCATTAGTTCGATACTATCCAAAAATTCCCGGCAGAAAACCTTCGTTGGTCACGTGAAGGATAATAACCAAAAGCTTTTTGTTAATGTCAGCGCCGAAATCGACGATATAAAAAATCTCGAAAATCTGGTGGTTTCGCAAAAAGGCCCGTTACTGCTAAGAGATGTTGCAGACATCTATTTTGGGGTCAAAGAACAGTCGTCACTAAGCCGTGTTAACGGTAAAGACGCGGTTTCAATTCAGTTATCAAAAGATACACAGGCGAATATTATTGCACTTTCCCATCAGACGAAGACAGCTATAGAAGCCCTGAATAAATCCCTGGAACCAAAAGGCGCCAGCGTCGTCATCCAATTCAACCAGGCCGAACTGATGGAAAAAAATATTAGCCAGATTATCAACCTTGCCCTCGTGGGTGGGCTATTGGCTGTGTTTATCCTATGGATCTTTCTCAAAAGGATCCGACTGATCTTCACCCTTGCGCTGGCTATTCCGGTCTCTGTCTTTACTGCCTTCAATTTGTTCTATGCCTTTGATATTTCGGTCAATAGCCTGACGTTGATTGGCATGGCATTGGCCATCGGCATGCTGTTGGATAATAGCGTGGTGGTGATTGAAAACATATACAGGCACGTGGCCAACAGAAAATCACCGGGAGAAGCAGTAGCGATAGGAACGAAGGAAGTTGGGAGGTCGGTCACTGCAGCCACGCTTACCACCATTACGGTATTTTTACCGTTTGTCTTCTCCTCAAATTTTTTAGTGAAATTAATTGGAACGCACATTGGTGTGTCCATTGTCTCAACCTTATTGGTTTCGCTGGCGGTATCGCTTGTTTTAATCCCCATGATGGCGCATAATTCTATTAAAAAATCACCGCATTTGCAGATCAATTCCTTCAAAAATATTTCTATCAGAAACCGATTGATCCAATTATATCTTGTCCTGCTGAAAACCTGTCTTAGAAACCCTGCCACCACCATTGTGGGTGGCATTGTGCTGTTCTTTGTTGCCATTCTGTTAAGTCTCCTCGTCAGTGTGAGCAATCTCAATGAGGTAGAGAAAAAAGACCTCAATATGTACATCACGATGCCGCAGGGAGCCACCATGGAAAACACTGATTTAATCGTACGGGATATTGAAGAGAAAGTGTTGCGAATTGAGGAGCAGGAAAAAGTCATTAGCAGGTTGGATGAGTCAAGTGCAACGTTGAATGTAAAATTGGCTGAGGATTTTGAATCCATAAATGGCGCCACTGCGCAGGATATTAAGGCACGGCTGGAAAATATCGGAAGTCAATATCCAGAGTTAGACATCACACTGGACGAAAGACAAGCCAATCGCGCAAGCGCCGGAGGTGGAGGACCATCGCCGGCGGAGGGGTTTGAAAAATTGCTGGGCATCGGCACAAAAACGGAGAGCGTAATTATCAAAGGACAGGATTTTGAGTTAATGAAGACGATAGCGAGGGATCTCAACGCTAATTTGAAGGCAATCTCCTCGATCAGAAACAGCAATGTAAATATCAATAGAGACAGGCCGGAGGCTCACATTTTCTTCGACCAGCAACTAATGAGCGACCGAAACCTCACCTTGCCAAATGTTGTCTCCTCCCTCACAGGATTTCAAAAATCATTTGCATCGGGAACAAAATTTAAAAGTGGCAACGAAGAATATGACATCACCATAAAAACCGAAGTTGAGGTGGAAACTGCCAAATCAATGGAGGATCTGAAATCTTTACCGGTAGTTTCTGACGGCGGCGGCAGCTACGAATTACAAAGTTTCAGTAACGTAATTTTTGGTACCGGAATAAGTGGCATTCGCAGACTTAACCAGGAGAAACAGATTGAAGTTCGATACAGCTTTATCAAGGAGGTGCTCGATTCGGAGTCGCTACTTGAAGATTCCAGACTGGAAGTTGATATGCTTGTTGCCGCAATGAATATTCCTTCGGGAATTGCCGTAGAGGTTATCCACGAAGAACCGCTTCTGCAGGAGTTTTATTTTTTGATCTTTGCCGCCATCATCATCATTTTCATGATCCTCGCATCTGTTTTTGAATCGCTTTATTTGCCGTTCGTTATTATGTTTTCCATCCCGATGGCTGCCGTGGGGGCTTTTTTGGGTTTAATTTTCACCGGAAATTCACTGCTAAACGCCAATACCCTGATCGGTTTTTTAATATTGCTGGGTGTAGTGGTAAACAACGGCATTATACTTATTGATTATGCAAAAATTCTTCGCAAAAAAGGGTTCGGAGAACATCGCGCACTGATTATGGCTGGTATCTCACGAATCAGACCCATTTCTATTACCACCATTACCACCATCGTCGCCATGTTGCCCATGGCTATGGGGCAGGCTGAGTATGTCACCACCATTGGCGTCCCATTTGCAGTTACAGTGATGGGAGGGTTGGCATTCAGTACATTTTTGACCCTGGTTTACATACCTACATTAAGCGCCGGGCTTGGAAGTGCGTTAAGGTGGTTTAAAAATCTGAATACTATATTAAAAGTCGCGCAGCTATTGATTTTTGCAACAACAAGCTACCTGATCTATGAACAAGTCGATGGCATGTTATGGCAAATCATGTGCCTTCTGTCTGCCGTCATCTTAATCCCGGGTGCTACCTATTTTATTTTAACCGCACTGAAACAGGCCAACAGCGAAATTATTGGCAAAGATGAAAAAATGACCATCCGGATACAAAACCTTGCCAAGATATACGGAAGAAGCGGACGATTCACCAGGGAGTGGAAAGCTGCGAAATTGAATCACGAAAAAAGGGGCGAAAAAATCTCAACTTTCAGCGCTTTGGCAGAAAGGGCTATTTGGCAAATCTCGTTGATTGGATTCCTGGTTTATTTTATTTATTTTTTTCTGTCCGGATTATTCTGGCAAGGGTTTTTTATGGTAATACTCTACCTGTTTGTGATCCATGTTATCAATACCTTTATGCAAGTCAGGCAAATGAAAGGTAAAACCAGAAATAGGAGATTATTTAATTACCTGTACCTGGGCTGGCTTTGGGGCATGCCTGCTTTTAACCTGCTGTTTTTAGCCAGGCAGGCAGACAACCTTGTTTTAATCATACTTTTTGGTATACTCTGGTTTGTCGCTATTTGGGTCTACCTGGCAGGTAAAAAAATCCAATCCGCCACATTGAACATCAATGCCATCACCGGAAGATTTGCCGCAATCAAAAGGGCTTATTACAAATTTCTGTTTATGATCCCCTTTATCGGTGCCAAAAAACAGCCGTTCAGAGCTCTTAATAGCGTCAACCTCACCATCAATCACGGTATGTTTGGATTGCTGGGACCAAACGGGGCGGGTAAAACTACCCTGATGCGCATCATTTGCGGCATATTGGATCAAAGCTATGGCAAGGTCTGGGTCAATGGTTTTGATACCAATTTGAAAAGAGAAGAATTGCAGGGGTTAATTGGTTACCTACCACAGGCTTTTGGAAGTTACGAAAATATGACGCCTTATGACTTCCTCCACTATCAGGGTATTTTAAAAAACATTATCGACAAAAGTGAAAGGGAAAAGCGGGTGCAATATGTGCTGGAGGCAGTTCACATGCTGGACCACCAACACAAAAAAATAGGTTCGTTTTCAGGCGGCATGAAACAGCGCATCGGCATTGCTCAAATTCTGCTGCACCTGCCTAAAATATTGGTGGTGGATGAACCCACGGCGGGTTTAGATCCACTGGAAAGAATACGGTTTAGAAATTTACTGGTAACGCTGAGCAGGGAAAGAATTGTAATCTTCTCCACCCATATCATTGAAGACATCGCCAGCTCCTGCAACCAGGTTGCTGTATTAATTCAAGGTAATATTGAATACATCGGATCACCCTCCGCGATGGCCGAAATTGCCGAGGGGGTCGTTTGGGAGTTCTGGGTTGATGCAACCGCATTCGAAGAGATCAAGGATAAACATCTAATCATACATCATATGAAAGAAGGTGATCGAATAAAAGTCAAATGCCTTGCCGCCAACAAACCAAATGAAAACGCTTACCAGGTAAATGCCCATTTGGAAGATGCCTACTTGTGGTTAATGAAGGAAAAAAGTAAAAGCAAAGTATCCCATGAAATATCTTAAACTGGTTAATTTTTTAGGTCTGTTAGCAAAATTATTCCGATACAACATAAAAGTTATATTCGCTAACAAATTCATTTATTTCCTTATTGCCGCGTTTTTGTTTTTTGCTTTTATTATTACGATTTCATTGCTTGAAGATCCAAACTTAGATGAGTCCGTCATTTATGGGTTTTTGGTATTCCCGGGTGTTTTATTGATTTTTTATCCGGTAGTTTATGGCCTGCAAAATGATGACGATTCCAAAATGCTGGAAGTTATTTTTGGCATACCCAATTATCGATACAAAGTCTGGCTGGTTCGATTCATCATTATTGTAATCGTGGCAGCTGTCAATTTATCCATATTGGCGCTATTGGCCAATTTCGCGTTATATCATATCGAAATTCCAGCTATGATCGCGCAGGTGTTGTTTCCGATCACTTTCCTGGCTGCACTTTCCTTTATGATGTCAACCCTGATAAAAAGCGGTAACGGTACGGCCATTGCAATGGTAATGCTTGGTGTTATATTTTTGATCTTCTACGAAGTATTGGAATATAATGCCTGGAATATATTTTTAAACCCCTATATCGAACCCAGGGAAATGAGTGAAACGATCTGGCTGAATGTTATTTTCAAGAACCGTCTTTACCTGGCCATTGGCACCGGGCTGGCTTTGCTTTATGGATTATTTAACCTGCAATTTCGGGAGCGGTTTATGAAGTAGTTTTGATTCCTGTTATTGGTGTGATTAGCCCAGATGTTTATTGCCTTTTCAGAAATGGTGAAAGATGCAGCATAATTTTAACCCCTTTAGGAATAGCAGTAAAGATTCCGGAATATATGGTCCGGGAGTAATTGGTTTCTTCATTTTTTGCACTTCTTAATCAGTTTATATGCCCAGTCATAATGGCTGGAGGTAGCCGAAATAAAATACGCACCGAGGGAAGTAGTACCTGTCCATTTATACCGCTTTTTTTCGAAAAGTTCCTCATCCGAATGTTTGCCTATCACCTTTTGAAGTGTCTCAAATGACGCATTCAACATTTTTCGTACTTCGCCTAAATCAACGGTGTGGTACCTATCCCAAATTTCCTTATTCAATGCAGGCAAAGTTTTCCAGGTATATCCCTTCGCCGGTATATCAGGCTTTTCTCCATCCATACCAACTTCATACCAGCTCAACATCATAAGATGCCACTCATGCAAATGTGCAAGCACATCCCGGATATTCCTATTAAGTGTTCCTTCCGGAAATTCTGCCACAAGCTCTGGTTCTGAAAAAGCGTCAACAAAGTCATTTAGCTTCCTGAAATTTTCCTGGCTCAATTGAGTTAACTCAGCTTTTGTTTTTGGTCTCGGCATGGTTTAGCTTATATTTTTTATGTAAATCTTTAAGATGTCTTTGAAAATGATCCGCCACTACGGTCAGGTGCTCGTGCCGGGAATAATCTCTTGACCCTTTTTTATAGGGAATACTTAAAATTGAAGTATTAAAAATATGTTCGTTAATAGTATCCTTGGCTGTAGATAACCGGTCGATTAGCGCACCAACAGCAATACCACGAGTGGTTTCGACACTCATTCTATTTACCTCCGACAACTTTTCTTTCAAAGGGTTTGGTTTTTTGCCATTTGACAGGTCTGATAAATTTCGTGAAAAGCTTTCATGCCAAAATGTTAAATGACCTAAGATGTCCCTCGCAGACCAATATTCATATATCATTTCTGAAAAATCTAATTCCTGACGGAAAAAGGCAATAAGTTGATTCACGCGGCTTTGCAGACATGTTAAAGCTGTTAATATATCTGATTCTTTAGTCACATTACCCTCTTTTTGATATTTAATCTTTCTACAATATTCAGGCTCAGCACCTGGACCGCTTCTTTTGGACTCACGCGGTCTATCACAAAATTGCCCTCATCCACCTTTAAACACCATGAGGCTCATCATTTGTTTGGGTGAGATTTGTCATAAAACATTTAACTTCTATGCTTAGAGAGTTTAGGGTTGGTGAGTGAGCAGGAGTGTCAGGTGGGTCAACATGGGGTTTAACATTCTGATGAAGCAACGCCATTGAAAATAAAGTTCTGAGTATATTTGTTCGTAAACCGGTAGATGGCGGCATGCTATAATAGATAACAAAAACTGATGGAAAATCGAAAAGCCCTTTTAATCATTGACATGCAGAAAGGATCGTTTACAACCAAAACGCCAAGATTTGACACCGAAGGTACGGTAAACAGGATAAATGCTTTGGCCAGTCTATTCAGAGCAGCCGATCGTCCGGTTATTTTTATTCAGCACAATGGTACAAGGGAAAACGAATTTGTTCCAAAGACAACTGAGTGGGAATTATTGTCAGCATTAAAGGTAAAACCCAACGATACCCTGGTTGAAAAATACGCCAATGATATTTTTTATAAATCCGATCTTGAAGCAAAACTCAAGGCGTTGAAGATAAATGAATTATTCATCACCGGCTGTGCAACGGACTTTTGTGTGGAGGCAACCGTCCAGTCGGCTATAGCGAAAGATTATAATATCATTTTAGTGAAAGACGGCCACACGACCGGGGATAGGCCACATATCAGTGCCGAAAAAGTTATTGAACATTATAATTGGGTATGGCAAAATATGATTCCAACCAAGGGAACTATCAAGGTACTCGGTTTTGAGGAAATCAAAAAAACCATATTTGGTCAGGATGTGGAATAGGAGGATATTTAATTTCCTGTTTGCCTTGCATCAGTCGCTCCTTAAACTCTTTACCGGGTTAGTCAACGCCGCTTTAAAAACCTGTCCTCCAATGATCAAACCTGCAATTACGGTGACCCCAAGTATAGAAAAGATAAAAATCCATAAAGAAATGGCCATTTTGTAAGGATAGTTCTGCAGCCACCACCTTAACAGGATTTGAGCCAGCGGCGCAGCGATCAGGCCGGCAAGCAACACTAATCTAATAAGGTCTTTGGCAAGCAACTTCACCAGGCTTTGAACGGAGGCGCCCAGTACTTTTCTGATACCGATTTCTTTTGTTTTCTGCTTGACGCTAAATAGCGAAAGCCCATAAAGACCTAAGCAGGCTATGAAAATGGCCAACCCGGTAAATAAGCTCAACAGTCTGCTAAATTGCTGTTCCGAATCGTACTGCCGGTTAAAAGATTCGTCAAGAAAAAAATAGTCAAAAGGCCTGTCTGGAAAGATGTTTTCCCAGGTTTCCTGCACCAGGGAGATATTCTTAGCAAAGTAATCCGGGTTGGTGGTATTGATTTTAACAGACAGATATTTAAGCGGAGCATAGAATGCCTGATAGGTTACGGGATAATTCCGCTCCTTAAATGAGGTAGTTCTGAAATCTACTACACCAATAATCTCCAATCCACCAACCCTGCCGCTACCGTAGGTAACTTTGGCGCCAATAGCCTCATCAGGTGATAAAAATCCAAGCGCCTGCAATGCTTCCAGGTTAATAATTACTTTCTTATCGTCCGAAAAGGTTTCACCTGAAAAATTTCGGCCGGCTACCAGTTCTATACCAAATATTTCGATAAAATCCGGGTCAATCCTCGAGTAGTACATGCTGATTGATTTGTTCTTATCGCTACTTTTCCTAAAGTTTTGAATGGCCATAGCATGTTTTTTGCCAGGAATATCCAGGGATGCGGCAGTTCCTTTGATGGCAGGATAGGACGAAAGTTTTTCTTTTAATACCTGAAGCCGGCTGAGAAAACCAGTATTTGTGCCAGGGGGTCCAAACATTTCAAACGTCCTGATAACAAGGGTCTGATCGATGTTAATCCCCAATTCCTTTTGCTGTATGAAACTGACTTGCCTAAAAATTACTATTGATCCAATGATAAGGGCTATGGAAATAGTGAATTGGAAAATTACCATAGCTTTTCTCAAATAGCCAATGTTGTTCTTGGTAAAGCCTTTGATATGGCTTTTTATAATACTTGTCGGTTGAAAAGACGAAAGAACTAATGCAGGACAAATGCCTGAGAGCAAAGAGCCGATCGTTATCAAAGAAATGTATCCGATAGCAAAGAGCAACAGGCTGGATTTGCCAAATGAAACATCCCGCCAGTTGAATGGGAAAAACTCGTATGAAATTAACTGTGTAAAAGTCACGGCCAACAATAATGCAACGAAGTTTACCATTAATGATTCTACCAGAAAAAGTTTCATCACCCCCGCTTTCGTTGAACCAACAGATTTTCTTATACCTACCTCTTTGGCCCTCTCCAATGCCTTGGCAGTGGATAGATTGATGTAATTTGCCCAGGCAATGGACAATACAAGAAAACCAAGCATAGCAAGAATAGAAACAGACAGGATACTCCCGTTTTTGCCAGCCTCACCAAGTAGGTTAGAATACAAATGTATACTGGTAAGTGGCTGAAGCGAAAACACAGAATAGTGGTTAAGGCTTGACCTGTTAGCCATATATTTATTAACCAAATCAGGAAACTTACCTTCAAGAAACCTGGTATCGGCGTCTTTACTTAAACGAATGTAGTTGTAAAAACCATCCCAATGCCAGTTATTTCCATCACCTCCCCTGCTTTCTTCTGTCAGCGGTAGCCATCCAAAAAGAAAATCAAATTTTAAATGGGAGTTGTCAGGTGTATCTTTAAAGACACCTACCACTTTATAATCCACATAGCCAGGAGGGTTATTTAAATTATTGAGTACGGTGTGATTAAGGGATTTATTTAGTGCAGAACTATCTCCAAAATACTTTTTAGCAACTGATTGAGAAATTAGAACCTCTCCCTTTTTTACTACTTTAATATTGGGATCTCCATCAATAATGGATAAGTTGAATACATTAAGGAAATTGCCTTTGATATGATAAACATTGTTTTCTGAAAACTTTATAGCCTCCCCCGTTTCCGAAGTGTAAGTGATAATTACATCCAGCTCGTCGGTTATTTTAAACAAAGTGGTATAGTCCAGAACTTCCGGGTATTCTCGCTTTAAAGTTGCACCTAATGGGATAAAAGATTGCGCTTTTTGATATCTCAGCTCTCCGTCAATATAGGTGTTGTGCTGTATTCTAAATATGTTTTCAGTGTCTTTATAAAATCGATCGAAGCTTAATTCGAAAGCCGTGTACTGAAATATCATTAAGCTGACGGCCATACCAATTGCCAGGCCCAGGATGTTAATGATGGAAAACAATTTGTTTTTCAGCAGAATACGTAAGGCACTTTTAAAATAGTTTTTGAGCATCGTAGTATTGGGCTCTTATCAACTAAGACAAACCCATTAAATTTTCGCTATCACTAAGATTAATTCTTATTATGGATATCCAACATTATGCCACTGCTCTAAACAACTGGTTTTGTGGTTGTTATAAAAAAAATAAAGATTAATGTTGCCTAAACTGTTTCAAAGCAACACAACCGTCGTTTCAAGATGAAACAAATAATTACCGGGTTTCCTGCTTAACCCCTTTCGGACATAAATTAGGGTGCCTATTATTTGCAAACATCGACGGACCCCTCCCGCCCAAGCCATTCCAGCAAAGCTACGCATTCCCACTCGGGCACCTTCCCCAGGGAAGGAGTTTCGTGAAAATGAGATTTAAATAAAATAAGCAAAAAATATGCTTGCCAGCCCACATTAAATCCCCTCCCGGGAGGGGCCAGGGGTGGGTCGGTAACCGAAAATCTCCTAAAACCTAATCTTCTCCGGCAAATACTTAGTTGCCAATTCCTGGTAATATGGTTTCAACTCCTCAGCATTGGGCGGGGTCGGCGACTTGGAATATAGGTCATACGGATTGAATGCCTGTACCCACTTAAACATTTCATGATCATATTCATCCATCAGATGCTCGTAGGCATTTTCGCGGTGTTGGGCATAAAAAGAATGGTAACGGATAATATATAAAGCCTCGTCAGGGAGGGAATCTTTCATGATATGATATAAATACTCATCATGACCCCAGGACATGTGGACATTCCGCAAGCCGCAATTAGGTTCATAGACTCCATATTTTGAGTTGTATTTTTCATTGTCGTTATCAGGATTTTCCTTAAAAAATTCCGGGTAAACGATTTTATCGGAGAATTGGCAACCTACCGGGAAGGTATCTCCCACTACGGCCCATTGTGGCTCATCAAATAAACAAAGTACCTTTCCCAGGTCATGTAAAAAGCCGGTAAGTACAAACCAGTCGGGATGGCCATCGGCTCTGATCGCCTCTGAAGTCTGCAGCAAGTGCTGTGTTTGATCAAGGTCTATATCGGGATCCGAATCGTCTACCAATGTGTTCAGAAAATCAACCGCTTCCCAAAGCGACATTTCTTTTTTATCAAATGATAAAAATTCTTTCTCTTTTTCAAGAACAAATTCGTAAGTCTGATTAATGTGGTTGAGGTAGTAAAAGTCTTTTACAGTATCTCTGGCAGGGGCATCATAGTTTCTATACTCCTGCTTTTTTTTGTGAGAATTTTCAGGATATCTTTTCAAAAGATCCTCTTCCCATAATTCCTCAATTTTGTTGAAATTGGATTTTTTATGCTCCATAATATTTGAATTTAATCAGTGTCATTTCCCTAGTGAAACTACCGTGTAGAGTAGTGCTAATATAACTAATACAATGCTCCAGGACAATAAAAATCCATACCAATCTTTTCTTTTCCATTTATAAAATTCAAGGTTTGAATTTTTAAAAATCAGTATATCCCGGGATTTTTCAGGATTCTCATATCTTTTTTCAAGTGCACTTTCATCAGCTTCGCCCCCTCTGGAATCTACAGGAGTACGCATCTTTATAAAAAACCGACCGGGTGTTACCACAGTTTTTGATGAAGTAGCCAGTGTCACAATTATCAGCAAAACAAAAGGGAACAGCAGTCTGATCAGCAGCCTCAACGTTTCATTGAATGCATAAGGGTTTTTGCTCAGGTCAATACCCAGCGCATCAAGCAGTAGCAACTCCAAATAAATATAGCCACTTCCGTAAGGCTGCATACTGGCATTGGTTTTAATGTCCTTAGACCAAAAAATAGATTTTTGAGGCAAGAGAAACTGGCGGGTAATTTTTTCACCTTCCTCGATCGCTACGGGTTTTTCAACGGTTTTTTGCTGTGCCGAATCCATCGATTGCCACGCCAGTATCTCGGCATTTCTCTCCTGTATATCTATAGATTTGGCTGTATAAACCCTTTCGACCGGAGCGGGTTTTACCCTTTTTAGTAACCGTTCACTGGTACGTAAACCAGGAATCATGATCGGTAACAAAACAGGGATTAAATAGAACAACGAAAACGCACCCAGAATAGAAGCCCAGGCGCCGTGTAGATTGGCTCTGCGCCATTTCAGGCCAAGCCAAAAGGCCGCTGCAAATATGACAAAGAATTCCCATATAAACTTAAGCACCTGCAGGATGCTGTCAAACTGGGTAGTTATCAAGGCGGCGCCTATTAAAAATATGCCACCGGCGATTCTCCCTACCCATATATAGTGTTTTTCACTTTTTGCCCCAAATAGCGGTTGGTATAGATTGCGGACTACCAATCCCGAAACTGTGATCATCAGGCAGTCAGCCGTCGACATAAGTGCAGCCATCATACTGGCCAACATCAGACCCACCAACCCTAGCTTCACCGGACCTAAAAGCGATTTTGTGGCATGGCCCCAAACGAAATCCGAATTTGTAAGGCTGTCACCAAACAAAAGGATGGCTGCCAGACCAGCCGCTCCCCACATAATTGTCACTACCCGCTTCATAAACGTACCCGTGACAAATCCCACTCTTGCCGCATATTCATCTTTTGCCGCTCCGGCAGTAACTAGTTGGTTGGGTTGGGTAACGACCGTAATACCTGAAACCAGCGCAGCAGCCAAAATAAAGTACCAGGTGAAATCAATCACCATAGGAGAACCAAATATTTCAAAAAAGCTCTCCGGAAGTTTAGCGTGCATATGGCCCAGCGCCTGCATCATACCACTGCCCCCGTAAATAGCATTAATTTGATGCCAGGAAAACGGGATAAGAATTACCGAAAGTAAAATAATAAATACACCTTGTAGCAAATCTGTATAAAACGCGGCTTCCAGTCCTCCCAGAGATGTATAAATCAATACCAAAAAGCATATGCCCCATATTAAGACTTTTTCATTGGTGTAAGAAAACAGATTTCGAGGATTGATTTGCCGAAGCTCGCCAAGCCTTTTCTTCTCACCCGGGGTCAAATATCTTCCATCCTTGCTTTCCAACAAAAATAATTCCCGGGCTAATTTCTTTTCGGTTAGCTGTGCCTCTACAAGCATATGGTCTTCCTTGGGGGTCATGGCCATAGCGGTTTTTGTGACGGCCAAATAGCCCACTGACAAGAGCCCCATCATACCTATTGAAGCCACTAACGCATAGGTCGCGGCAAGATTTTTGGACCCGTACCTTTCCAGGTAAAAATCACCCATCGTAATGACACGTAACCTTCTTAACCAGGGCGATGTTATCCAAAACAATGGCGTAACGAATAGCATCAGCAAAGAACTCCAGATACCACTCGCACCATTATTGAAAGTGGTGGTAGCCACCCCAGCCGGGCCATCAGCTGACGTGGCCTGACCAAAGCTGGCAAAAGTCGATATCAATTTGCCAAACTTACGACCACCTAAAAAATAATCTTCCTGCCTTTTGATTTTCAGGCTCGACCGAATACCAATGTAAATGATTACTCCGAAATACACGAGAATAACCACAATGTCAGAAATATCCAATCCAAACATCAGGATCTATTTATTTTCCATTTTATTTCATCCTCCCCGGGCTCAAAAGCATCTTTTCCTTCAAAATTTTCAATGACCAGATCTATCACATTTTCAGTTTCAATAGCTTTTCCAAAATAGTCGGGTTTATTTTGGCCCCAGGTCACACTGCAGTCATTAATAAATATGCTGTTTGCATTACTGAGGTAAAAACCATTAGTCGGCCTGGATATCATCTTGACGCCAGCACAGGGCCGGCAATCATACAGACCGCCCTGATACGAGGTAGTTTTATCGATAACAACATCTACGTCGTCAAAACGAATATTGGAAATTTTCGAAGGGTTTTCTCCGCCTACAAAAACGCCATTTTCACTTTTGCAGCGAATGTTGCCAAAGGTAATATTGCGTATATACCCTACCTTCCCCTCCATTTCGCCTTCAGGCAATCGCCATCCTCCGTCTTTGTGGTTTTCCGGCGACCTGGGGTAAGCTGTTACGTAGATAGGCTCTGCTTTTCCCCACCAGACATCCGAAAATAAACGACATTCAATAATCATATTGGAAAACACGATATCAGATACCACCCCTTCATCCCTGTGTTGAATACCAATGCCCCGGTTACTGTCTTTTATAATGCAGTTATTAAAAGTTATATTTTGGATAGTATCCATATTTTCAGACCCGATTTTTACTGCACAGGAGGTTGAAATCATGGTGCAACCGGTCACTGTAATATCCCTGCAGGGACCATATTCCTCATACTCTCTTCTGTTCTTGAAACAAATGCAGTCATCGCCTGATTCAATGTGACAATTGCTTATCCTGATATTCTTGCTGTGGTCAAGATCAATTCCATCGCTATTACGAATCTTCAGATTATTGTAAATTGAAATTTCAGAAATAGAGACGTTGTCACAACCGACCAAATGCAGGCCCCAATAGGCCGCATCTTTAAAAGTTAAATCCCGGAATTTAACATTTTTGCAGTTAACCAGTGTTATCATATGAGGACGGGGATCCTTGTCTGCGACTGGTTTTAATTCAAAAGCATCTTCCAATTCCCTCCCCATAAAAGCAGTTCCGTTACCGTCGATTACACCAAAACCTGAAAAGGAAACCATTTCCAGGTTTTTACCACCAATCCATATCGTGCCCTCCCCGAGATTTTTTTTAAAGGCGCTTTCCGTATACAGCGCTTCATCGGGGTTGGCTACTAACCTGGCACCCGGTTCAATATGAAAATCAACATTCGATTTTAAATTAAAAGGGCCGGCGAGAAACGTGTGACCTGCCGGGATTAAGACCCTTCCCCCCCCATTTGAAAAACAAGCATCAACCGCTTTTTGAATGGCCATTGCATCATCAGTTTTTCCGTTACCTATTGCTCCGTAATCGATTATATCGTATATTGCCATATATGTACTACATAATTACATATTTGCAATATATGATTTTTTTTGGCAATCATTAATATCAGTATTGTTATTTTTACAAAAAAATGCATTAAAATCTTAAAAAGTGCAAAAGCCTAATATCCGACCTAAACCAGTTAAAGCTATTTCACTTGCAGACCAGGTGGAAAATAATTTAATTGAATACCTTAACAATAACAACCTAAAGGCAGGAGACCCCTTGCCAAAGGAAACTGAACTTGCAGAATACCTGGGCGTAAGTCGCAATGTGGTCAGGGAGGCATTGAGCAGGCTAAGGATGCTGGGAATGATTGAATCCAAAAAGAGAAAGGGAATGGTACTTTCCGAACCGGATTTGTTAAGCGGAGTAGAACGGGTCTTGTACCCTAATATTTTAAGTGAAGAGTCTATGAAAGATATCTTCGAGCTAAGATTAGTGCTGGAGGTGGGCATGGCGGATCTGATTTTTGCGAGACTCACCGAAGAAAGTATTAAAAGCCTGGAAGACATCGCCAACCGGGAGGCCAAAGACCCGGGTACAAATAAACTGAAAACCAGGTTGAAATACGAGATTTCGTTTCACTCCAAGTTGTATGAAATGACGGGAAACAATACACTAAAACGCTTTCAGTCAATGCTATTGCCCGTTTTTAATTATATGATGGAGGTAGAATCAACACTGGAGCACAAACCCGAGAGCGGAAAAATTTCTCATTTTGATCTTATTGAAACTTTAAAAACCGGCACCCCCTCTAATTTCAGAAAAAACATGAGGGAACATTTAACGCCCCACTATGATCGGCTATAATTCTCCTCAGTGGATGATATGCGTAGGCCGGATGCTGCTCTGAATTATTCCATGATTATTTTTTCATAAATATCTCCTTCAAAGGAAATCTTATAATCAGATTTAAACAGTTTTGACGGCAGATAATAATCACTGCTTATGACCTGCGCCCCGCTTTCCATGGCTTTTTCAAATCTGGCGTAGTCATTATGGCGGGCTTCGAAAGTGCCGGCGTCAGCCCTGGTTCTTACCATATAACCTTTGGCGACCAGCGTTTTGATGTATGCCAGGTCTTTAATCGGATCATTAACAATTCTAAATGCCGCTTCCGGTGTATTTTCGGGTGAATTCGTAAACATAACGCGGTGTTTTAGGGAAGGATGGTTTTCGATGTAACGAAGCAACTTGTCACCTCGCTCGTCCAGGACAAACATAAGTCTGCCCCTTACTGCTGATAAATCCGGCCAACCTCGCTCTAGAATGGCCTCCTCCAAATCCTCAAATTCCCCGCGGACATAGTCTGGGGTAATTAAATCTTCATGGTTAAATACACCCTTGATTTCCAGATCAATACTGTCAAGTGCCGTTTTTGAAAATGCCAATGGCTTTACAAAATCCGGCAGGTCTATCGGACTATCCTTGGCATTTAAAGTGATGATGATGGGAAGGTGATCGTCGTTTTGATCCGACCACTGTTTAATTTCAAGCAATGCATTTCGAAACAACAGTTGGTGTGAACGAAAATCAATGTCCTGTACATGAAAAACTTTCAATCCGGGTTTGTCAAGTTCATTCTCTTCATCAAAAGGCAAAGGATCGACCCCCCCACTCTGTAACAAATAATTTCCCAGGGGCTTTTTATACCTTCCTCCTATGGGGTCGTGAAAAATATCGATTTCAAGACTTCTTAAACCAAGTTCCAATTGCCCGGTAAGGCCAATGTGCTCATACTGCAATGTCATGGCCAGCGATGAATCCTTAGTATATAACTGCTCCCATAGTTCCGGCTGGATCGCCTGCTTATAACTGTTATGGCTGCCTATTATTTGAATGTGGTTAAGTTTCGGGGCCTCATTCATTTGGGTGCTACAAGCCTGGAACAATAAAACACCCAAAAAAATAAAGATGCCAGGTATTATTTTTTTCATCCTTTAGTGGTAGAATATTCGAAAAAAAATTGACGCTGGCAATTTGCAAAATTTTTGGAGTTGAAAAAACGCAAAAAGCAAAAGTGAGCATGAAGAACAATCTCCACACTCACTCTCACACTCAAACCCGCACTGATACCTCCCCTCAGTATCCCGGATTCTGCTCAAAATCATCCCCGGTCACCAGATCAATTTCTGATTGTGGTATAGGCCTTCTCATGTGAAATGGCTGAATGGCATTATTTAATTGTGCGTGTGGATTGTGGGCCAGCACGCGTTCGATTAATTTCCCTGTTCGTTTCAGATCCATCCATCGACTCACCTCGCCGGCCAATTCTCTGGCGCTTTCATCCAAAATAAAATCGAGGGTAACATCGGTTGGCAATAAATCCGTGGTGATCCCTGCTCTGGCTCTTAAGGCATTTAAGTGATCCGTCGCACTTCCGGCATCGCCGGCTCCGAAATAAGCTTCTGCTGCTATCAACCGGGTTTCGCCGGATCTGAAAATAATGGCGTCTCTGATACCACCTGCATTGACAAACTCAGTCGTAACTACCGCAGCCGGGTCATCAAACTTATTGAAAATCGGATAGTGCACAGAAGAAATACCGTCGGGAATGTAATAATCACTCTCATTAATTACCGCATAATCGACGGCTGCTTTTTGGGCATCTGTCCACGGTGTTTTAGGGAAAAAGATAGCGGTATCCCCTACCTGGATGGCGCCTCCTTCTGCATCTACCAGGGCAAACAAGGTTCTTCTCAGGGTTCCTGCTTCGCGTTCATCTTCATCTTCGAACAACGTAAAGAAAAAAGGCGTAGGACTTGACCCCTCACCGTTATTGTACAATTCGGACCTGACCATTCCGGGATAAAGATCGTAGGAAAACCGAAACAGTTTATGCCTGTTATTGCCACTTTCACCACGTAATTGTGCGTCAGCTCCAAACAAAAGCGCAAAGATCACTTCAGGATTTCTTTGGTTATTGATATCGTGTAAGGTAGCAAAATCACTTTCCAGCGGGTGATTACTGATGACGGTTTCTGCCAAAGCCGCAGCTTCGCTAAAATCATTGGATCCGGCAAAGGTTTTATAAGCCCTGGTTAGCAATACCTTCGCTTTCAGGTGACGGGCCGCATCCTTGGAGACGCGCCCATATTGGGAAGGATCTTCGTCAACAGCTGCAATTGCCTCATCCAGATCTTCAATGATTTGATTATATATCTCACTTTCCGATGTCCTCGTAAAATCTGTCTGCGAAGAGGTAATTTCTTCCAGCACCAATGGCACATCGCCAAAGTGTTCCACCAGATTAAAATAGGAAAAAGCTCTTAAAAACCTGGCCTCTCCCAGCCCTCTCGATATTTCCGCTTCCGTAAGACCCGGAATGTCGCCTACCCTGGAAATCGCCAGGTTTGCGGAAGTAATAACATTATAATAGTTTGTCCATTGGACCGATACCGAACCATTAGAAGTCGAAAAATTGACATAATCATTGATTTCATCTGTACCGGCTATGATGGTACCCCTGGTTACGATGTCAGTACCCTTTTGATCCAACTGGAAAGCCAAAGCGGCTTTTCTTAACCTGTTGTAGCCGTTAGCCACAAGCTGATCAAATACCTCGGGATCATCAAACCCGTTTTGATCAGTAAGGTTACTTCTGTTTTCCTCTTCCAAAAAATCATCACAACCACTAAATCCAAGGATGATTATAATGAGGAGGAGTTTTTTAATATATAGGTTAGAGATTTTCATGTGTTTATAATTTATTTTTTTGGTCACATGAAACCTTTGATGCTTGCTATAATCATTCCCATGCGCCTCCGCTAAAGCTTTCTCCGGCGGCCGAAGCCTCTGGCGAAGAACTCAGCGACACGCGGTGTGAGTTTAATAATTATATCAAGCATGTCGGTTTCATCTGTATAAATTTTAGCATTAAAAGTTAACATTGAGACCACCTATCAAGGTTCTTGATAAGTAGGCGGAGCCCCAGGAATTTCGGCTGGCCGTTTCGGGATCCCAGCCATCGTAACTGGTGAAAATGAATGGATTCTGGGCGGTGAAATAAATTCTCAAGCCGCCAACCTTCAGTTTTTCGGTGACTTTTGGAGAAAAATTATAACCCAATGTCATATATCCAACTTTTACAAAGGATACATCGTGATAAAACAGGGTTCTTTTCCATGGTCCACCGTTGCCAGGTTGCCACCAGTCATTAATTGGATTGTCCGGCGTCCAATAGTCAGTATCTAGGCCATTAAATCTGGCCGGTCTTTCATCCTGATCCCAGCCGTGGGAACGATGAAACCAGCTGAATTCTTTCGCTCCCTGCCTTGTATTTATAAAGACAGTGAAGTCAAAGCCTTTATAGGACACAGTATTGGTAATTCCACCGGTCCAATCCGGATTGACGGTTCCGATAATGGTTCTGTCATCATCTGTAATTTGACCATCTCCGTTCAGATCTTTTACTTTGACTTGTCCAGGGCGCTGGTTAAAGCCAAGCGCTTCGTCGGCTTCATCGGTTTGCCAGATACCATCAAATTGGTAGAAGTAAATAGAGCCAATTTCCTCTCCAACACGGTGGATTAAATCGGCATCTCTCACACCAAAACGCAATTCGTCCACATCATCGATGAGATTAAGAATCTCGTTAGTGTTTTTAGTGAAGTTTAAAGAAGTCGTCCATTTAAACGTACCATTGTCAATGTTAACGGTATTGATCAAAAGCTCAACTCCTCTGTTCCTCACTTCTCCTATATTGTCAAACACACCCCCGAAGCCTGTCACTCTGGGCAATTTTCTTTCGAAAATAATGCCATCGGAATTCCTGTTGTAAAAATCCACCGAACCAAATATTCTGTTTTTCAACAAACCAAAGTCAATTCCAAAATTGACCTCGGAAGTTCTTTCCCATTCCAATTCCTGGTTTGCCAGATTCTGGAAACCGGTAGTTCTGATCGGTGTATCCCCAAAATTGGTAAAGCCATTGTTTAACAGTGACTGTGAGCCCAGCGGTCTCAGGCCGCCGCCTGTACCGTTGTTGCCAGTTTCACCATAACTAACTCGTAATTTCAGTTCTGAAAATGCATTTTGCCCTTTCATAAAAGCCTCATCTCCAATGCGCCAGGCAAATGCCGCAGACGGGAAAAACGCCCATTTGTTTCCCTCCGCTAATATAGAGGCGCCGTCGTAACGGCCGGTAAGGGTAAATATATATTTGTTTTGAAAAGAGTACCCAATTCTACCGGTGAATGATTGCAATGAAAGCTTACTCAAACCACTGCTTGGGGTGCGAATATCCGCACCGGCACCGATGTTATAGAACAAGAACAAATCAGTACTATGATCACGGGTTTGTGTAGAATAGCTTTCTCCTCTATCCAGGAATGTGGAAGAAACAAAGGTTGTTTTAAAAGCATGGGCTTCTGTCAGGTTGAAATTATAATTAATGACATTATCCCAGGTATAGGCCAGCCGGTTACCGTGGTTTACCTGAGCCCGGGTCCTGTTCGGACGGTTACTTACTGACTTCGAAAATAGTCCCCGATATTCTCCGTAACGGTTAAAATCAATATTTGGAGAAAATGATGAAGTAATGCTTAAATTTTCAATCGGCTTATAAGTAAGCGAGATATTACTGATAAAATTCAGAGATTTGGTTTCCCTGGTTATATTTGCCTCCTCAAACAGCGGATTGGTAATAAATGTTTCACTCTCGAGAGGGAAGAATCTAAGCTCTCCATTATCTTCATATACACTGCCGGTTGGTCTCAGTCGGTAGGCACTTCTGAAACCTTCACGGCTTCCTTCATCCCGTAAACCAAAAGTGGCGTAACTGCTAAAAGAGAGCTTTAATTTGGGACTTAAATCAGAATCTATACTACCGCCAAGCGTGTAGCGATCCAAGTCTTCTCCCGGAAATGTCCCTTCATCTTTTATATAGCCTACACTAAAATTATAGCCTGTTTTATCAGTCCCACCTGAAACACTCAGATTATGTTTCGTTTGAAAACCATTTTGCAAAATCAGATCAACCCAATCCACATAGTTATTGTTGTTGATGTTTTCGATTTCATTGGGCCTCAAAAAGTCACTTAAAACAACATCGTCCCTGGTGAAGCCAGTATTACCGCCGCTATGCTGAACCCCAACTGCGGCATCGATAAAATAATCAACGAAATCGGCCCCTTCAAAAATGTCGGGCAGGTTATAAGCCTGTCTTATCCCATAATATGATTCGTAATTCACGCGAAGACGACTGCCCTTCTTACCCCTTTTAGTAGAAATGATAACAACCCCATTCGAACCCCGTGAACCATAAATGGAGGTTGATGCCGCATCTTTCAAGACGTCCATGCGTTCGATATCCGAAGGATTCAAAAAGGAAATGTCATTAACAAAGATACCATCAACCACAAATAATGGATTTTGACCGGGACTAAAGCCGGCGCCGTCAATAGTTTCATTGCTGTTAATGGTGCTGGCTCCCCTGATCCTTACATTAAAGGGTTCGCCAGGCTTGTTCCTGCAGCCTGTATATCTACACCGGCTACCTGACCTTGCAATGCCTGCAGAGGACTTACCTTGTTGGCTTCCATGATCTTATCGGCATTCATAGAACCAACCGCACCTGCCAGTTCCTTCCGGTCGGTGGTGCCATAACCAACCACTACCACCTCTTTCAACGTTTCCAAATCTTCAATCATGGTGACATTTACAATTGTCTGATCACCCACAATTACCTCCTCCGAAGTATATCCAATAAAAGAAAAGATCAAGACATCTTTCCCACTAGTCACTGTAATAGCATAATTACCGTCTGCATCAGTAACTGCTCCCTGGGTAGTTCCTTTAATCAGGATGTTAACACCGGGTAGACCGATACCATCCAATGCGCTGGATACCTTGCCTTTCACCTGCTGCTGCGCCATGACAGGATTGAAAAGCATAGCGAATAGGGTAAAAACCAATAGGATTATCAATGGTTTTTGAACCGGTAAAAAGTTTTTCATAAGCTAAATATTAAAGTTAGTTTCAATAATTTCCTGCAAGCTTGGACCTTGCTGTTTAGTGAGATTTTAGTTAAGGTTATACACATGTTAATATGTACTACATATCTACATACATACAATTTTATGATTTTAACATCTCAAAACCAATAGATTTTTGCTTTTTTTTGATTTTACTTCCTATTTTTAGTAAAAATTGAAATTCCTGCAAGCAACAATAACGCATTACCGCTATCGACAACCTGACCATTTCTACCGGATTAGTTTCAGACCGAATTTCATTTTTGATGAAATGAAGGGTATAAAATTCCATCATACTATAGGCAAAAAAATAAAGACGATCGCTAGCTGTGCAATCGTCATGGTAGCTTTATGTCACTGTACAGACTCACCATCGACTACCAGGAAAAATGACGTAGCCCCGGCACGACGACAAAGTATGATCAGACCGGCTTTTTTATCGGCCGACCATCGTTGGGCCGACTCGGTTTTAAATACCCTGACATTAGAGGAGAAAATAGGCCAGCTAATGATGATCCGCGCCTTCTCCAACCAGGGAGCCAAACACCAGGCGGAAATCGAAAAGCACATTGAAGAATATAAAATTGGCGGACTAATATTTTTTCAGGGAGGTCCCGTCCGGCAGGCAAAACTAACCAACCGGTATCAATCCTTATCTAAAATACCACTTTTCATCGCCATAGACGGAGAATGGGGGCTCGGAATGAGGTTAGACAGTACTTTAAGCTATCCTTACCAAATGAGTTTAGGCGCCATACAGGATAACAGCCTTATTAAAGTGATGTCAGAAGACATGGGCCAGCAATTTAAACGGTTGGGCATCCACTGGAATTTGGCGCCGGTGGTGGACATTAACAACAACCCTGCTAATCCTGTCATTAATTTCAGGTCTTTTGGGGAAGATAAATATAACGTGGTGCTGAAGGGTCTTAATTATATAGCCGGTCTGGAAGCGTCAAGAATCTTCACTTCGTTGAAGCATTTTCCCGGTCATGGCGACACAAATATTGATTCACACAAGGCCTTGCCAAATATTGATCACGACTTCAGCCGGCTGGAGGATATCGAGTTATTTCCATTCATCCAGTTAATTCAAAAAGGTGCCGGTTCTATTATGGCGGGACATTTAAATATTCCGGCACTGGATTCAACAAGCCATAGTCCCACTTCTTTGTCCGAATTTATCATTAATGAATTATTAAAAGGACAAATGGGATTTGAAGGGTTGGTCATAAGCGATGCCATGGACATGAAAGGACTTACCGACCACGTGGAAAAAGGCAAAGCCGCCGTGATGGCTTTGAAAGCAGGCAATGATATCGTTGAGCTGGTTGAAGATTTGCCACTGGCTGTTCAGTCTATTACGGAGGCGGTTGCCAACCACCAAATACCCAAGGAAGACATAGATGAGAAATGTAGAAAAGTGCTATTGGCCAAGTATTGGACAGGCCTTTTCCGGCGACCTTTCATTCAACTGGATAATTTATACAATGATTTAAACAAAAGTGGCTTTGACTCGCTGATCATTGATTTGTACCGCGAATCTGCTACCTTGCTGGAAAACAGGGATAGCCTGCTCTTCCGGTTGTCTCACGAGCCTAAGTCGATTGCCGCGCTCGCCGTAGGTCCGGGGCAACCGTCATCATTTGTTAAAAACCTGGCAGCCGGTTTAAACGCAAAGCCAATGGCCTTGCCGCGATACGCCAGCAAAGCACAGATACGTCAATTGAAAAGGGCGGTAGCCAAAACCGATTATGTATTACTGGCCCTTCACCAACTATACAATCGTCCCGGAATCAGATTGGGCTACGGTAAAAACACCAGATCGTTTATAGAAGAAGTATTAAGCACCCGGAAAGTTCTATTGGTTAACTTTCGCAGCCCCTATATCCTGTCGTCCATAAAACATGTGGAAAAAGCAAAAATTGTCTTATTAAATTACCAGGACAATGAAATAACCCGGAAAATTGCGATGGAGATATTATCGGGAAAACTAGGTACTTTTGGAAAATTGCCGGTGACTATTAACAACAGCTGGCATGTGGGAGATGGTATTACGGTAAACAGATAGATCATGAAAGATTTTTTCAACAGGCTCAAATCTTGCCGAAAAACATTGGGGCTATCTCAGGCACAAACGGCCTCAAAATCTCATTTCGAACAAAAAGACATTAGCAGGTTTGAAAATGGCAAAGTAAAGTTTATACCTACGCCCTACATTTTATTTTTATATCGGGAAGGTATTAATCTCAATTGGCTTTATACAGGCGAATCATCTCCCTGGCTCAAAGATCTGGCCGACGCCGGGCGGGACACCCGGGATCACCAGTCAGCGATTCCCATTGAGGTTCAAAAGAAACTTGACGACCAAAAAGAAAAACTGCTGACGCTGCAGGTAGAAAATAAAATGTTAAAAAAACAGATAAAAGAGTTAAAGGGTGAACGCAAGACGCTGATGGAGGCATTTAAAGCCATTGGTCGCTAGGAGTTGGTTTTTCTTCTGAGAAGCTGTGTTCATCAAATTTATTTAATCACCAGTCCAATTTTAAACCCGGCGGTTAAACTATATCTAAAATCAGAATCCGGATAAAATTCCTCATTGCTGACATCATCCCTTTCGTCCAACCCCAAACCGCTGGCACCAAACCACCTATATTTATAGCCAAGACCAAAAAAATAGTCCAGCACAACTTTCTCTTTATAAATGCGCTGGCTGCCTAATTTCAGGTGGATCGCTGCCTCCTGCCTTCTTCCCGTATACTCAACAAGCCGGAAAAAATCACATTCATTATTACAATTAACGCCAACGGCTTCCTCCTCGTCTCCGGAAATGTAGCCATAGAGTAATTCCGGCGCCAGATAAAAGACCTTCCTGGACTGCTTGAGGAAATCAAGATAAAACCTGAGCTCATTGCGAAGCCTGAACCCAATGGGTTTATCGAGAAAATCATCATCGTCAAAATCGTAATCGTTATAGCCGGTTATAAAACCAATACCGTGCTGGAGATACAGGTCATCTTTCAGCCTGTATTCCACGTCAATCAGCAAATTAGAGTATGTATCAAAAACGGATAACAGATCAATTTTCAAAATTACCTTTGGCGGGGGAACCGGTATTTTATAATAAGATGTATCGCTAAAGTATTGTGCCATGCCTGGCTTTGAGGCAAATACCCCAAGTGCCAGCATTATAATTACTGGCTTAACCCACCTTATCCGATTGATAGAATTCTTCAATTTATTGAACCGTAATTTTGCTCAAAAAAGTAATTTTATCCGCATTTGTATAGTCGTATTGATAGAGGCCATCATTGCCGATAACGATCAGATTTCCATTGTTGGTGATGACATCATAGCCATGAAAACCAGTCACCTCCTCCTTAAATACCAGGTTTAGTGGATCACCGGCATCAATGGTCCTTAAGCCCTGTTCGCCTTCGCAAACAAACAGGGAAGATCCGTCGATGCTAAGCCCATGTGGATTATACATAGGATAAGAAGCCACCACCCGGGGATTAACCAGGTCGCTGATATCTACCACATCCAGGAGGTTCTCTCCAAATCTGCAGTCCACACCGTCCCTTATGGTAACATAGGCGAAATTACCCTGTACCACCACCGGATCGCAGGCTGTTACGTGCTGATACACCGTTAGTTTTGAAGGGTTGGTAGGTGTGGAAATATCATAGATGTGCATACCCGTTCTGGAACCAATAAACAGGTTGTTGCCACGAGGGAAAATGGTTTCGATTCCAAATCCGATATTAACATCGCCTTTGGATTCCGGATTAGTGGGATCGGTAATGTCAAAAAATTTCAGATCATTGTCATCTACCACATACAGATTATTGCCGCTGACGGCAAATCTTGCCAATGACCCGCCCTGGCCGGAGGTTTCGGCACTGAATAAGTCGCCACCTTCCTCACATGCGAAACAGCACAAGACCAGCGCCAAAATGACGACCAATCTGTTTATTATATTGTATACTTTTTCCATAACTATCTAAAACACTTTGGATTACTGATAGTAGCCTTTTCCCAGCCGACAACCACTCCTTTACTTTTATCAACACATTCGAAAAACATGCCACGCGCTTCGGGAAATTCACTCCCGCCATCCAGGACATTTTCAATCCTTTTCAGCACTTCAATCTGATTGCCATTGGTAACCCTGACCGCTACCAGGTCATTGATGTTATCAAAGTAAAAAACGTTTCCTTTCGCAGCAATATCAACATTTCCGGGGATACTGATAAAGGCAAGCGGAACAGGCGAGGTGGGATCCATATTGTTGATAACATGCACTCCCTTTGCCAGTTCATTGATGAAAAGAAAGCCATCTTTCCGGTATATTTTGCCTGGCCTTTCCAATGCTCTCGGTGCCTCAACCCGAATGTCGCGAAGATCTGCCGCATCTGCATAAATAGGCCTCATCCCTTCCACTTCTCCCTCCGGGAAATGAATGGCATCATCTCCCACACAGCCTAATGCAAACAAAGCGAGTGTTAGAAGGGCATAAGAACAATGTTTCATGATTAAATCAATTTTAAAAAATTTCTACTACCAAGACGCTCGCGATTTCAAAAGCGTTGCCAAAGCTTTTTAAAAATCCACCCCATCTGATAAATCCTTTCAGTCGGAAAGCTAAAACCGCACGGGGCTTTTGAAACACGGATCTGCGTTTGCCAGCCGGCTGACGCCAGGGCGATTGGACAGTTTTTCATTTGACGCATTAATTTTTATTTCAGCCAATAATCGATAACTTTATATCACGTAAAATATACGGTTAATTAAATCGTCCATCTAATCGCTTGTAAATCATGGCAAGAAAAATATCCCGTAAAACAGCTCTTAAAAATCTAGGGGCCGGGGCGGTGCTGGTAGCTTTGGCTCCTCAGACTTTTGCCAGAGATCTTAAAAATTTAAAATCCTTTAAACCCGGTGGTAAAATGAATCATTCAGTATGTCAATGGTGTTATGGCGGTATTCCGCTGGAAAGTCTTTGTGAAGCAGCTCAGGAAATAGGCCTGAAATCAATAGAGCTATTAGGGCCGGAACAATGGCCAGTCATTCAAAAATATAATCTCACCTGCGCTATGTCCAATGGCAGTCCACTGGGCATTGAAAATGGCTTTAATGATCCTAAAAACCACGAGCAACTGAAAAAGGATTTCCTGGAATTGATTCCAAAAGCCGCAGATCACGGTCTTAAAAATATCATTTGCTTCTCTGGAAACCGAAATGGATTAGGTGATGAGCAGGGCATTGAAAATTGTAGTAAGGGCCTGGAGCCTATAGTAAAAGAAGCTCAAAAATATAATATAAACATTGTCATGGAATTGCTGAACAGCAAGGTAGACCACCATGATTACCAGTGCGATCATACTACCTGGGGTGTTGCCCTGGCCGATAAATTAGGAGCTGACAACTTCAAATTATTATACGATATTTATCATATGCAAATAATGGAGGGTGATATCATTGCAACGATCCAAAAATACAAAAACTATATTGGCCATTATCATACGGGAGGCGTTCCTGGCAGAAATGAAATTGACGAAACCCAGGAGTTAAACTATAAGGCCATTATGACTGCCATTCAAGCCACCGGTTTTGAAGGCTACGTTGCCCAGGAGTTCATTCCAAAAGGCAAGGATCCGCTGGCTTCATTGCAACAAGGTGTGACCATTTGCGATGTTTAAACGGCGGCGGCCATAAGTACTTTTTAAACAGATAAAATGGGATATGGCATACATTAAACTACAAGGTGTCATATTCCTTGTAACACAAAGCACAAAATTTGAGTTTAAATCAAATTTTTCATTTAAACTCAAAAAGTTACAGCAGAAAGTTGGCAAGCAATTTTAAAAATTAATTATCCCGATACCTGGTTAGCTTTGAAGTCTATAATTGTAAAAAGACACCCAGCAAATAATAACCAGGGCTAGGAGGATGTATGAATAAATTGCTCTTTTGGGCTGGTCAAATTGGCCATGATCCGAATTTACCGGATTTCATTCAGAAAAAAGTGAGACTAAGTAACCAGATCGCCACTTTGATGGCTTTACTGGTGGGTATCCCCTTATCTTTTATCACCCTGATTTTTATGCAGGGTCCGGCCTTTTTTAAGACTTTACCGCTAATAGGATGTGGTTTTTGTTCATTCGTGTTGGTTTTAAATCATTTGAAGCTACATTACCTGTCAAGGTTTTTATTGGCTCTTATACCCACTACGTTAACTTTGGTTTATCACAGTTATGTTGTAAGTGCCGGAGGTGAGCCACTGGCGGGCTTATTTATACTACAGACTGGATTTGCACTGCTGGCATTAGTCTTATTTGACTTGCCGGAATGGCCATGGCTCTTGTTCATAGCTTTTCTAAATGGTGCAGGGTTTTTATCATTTGATCATACCAACAGCTTCTACGAAATAATAGAACAATCACCGGTCGGCCACGATACAAAAGGAAAGGTCATACTCGTTTTGGGACTGTGCCTGGCTTATGCGGTGATTTACTTTTTATTGCGATTAAACAAAAATTCCGAACACCAATTGCAGCAATTGCAAAATGATCTTAGCCAGCAGCAACTGGCATCAAAAGATTCAGAAGCCGAACTGAAGGATTACATTGAAAAAACAAGTAAGGCTCAGGAACAGGAAAAATTACGTATATGGGAATCTGAAGGAATCGCCAAATTTGGTGAAATATTGCGGGTCCATGACAATAGTGAAGATATCTACGATAAGCTAATAAGCGAATTGGTAAAATACATGGGCGCCATTCAGGGTGGATTTTATCTGGTAAAAGAGGAGAAAGGTGAAAAGCACCTGGAACTGATCAGTTGTTATGCCTTTCAAAGAAAGAAATTCCTCCACAAAAAAATTGCCTTAGGTGAAGGGTTGGTTGGGCAGGCTTACCTGGAAAAGTTACCTGTTTTTCTGACCGAGATTCCGGAAGAATATGTAAAGATTACCTCCGGGCTTGGCAATGCGCCACCTACCAACATTATTATCACGCCACTTATACACAATGATGTGGTGGAGGGTGTCATTGAGCTGGCATCTTTTAAGGCTTTGGAGCAATACAAACTCGAATTCCTGGAAAAGCTAGGCACAAACATCGCCGCCTGGAGTAGTGGCGACCGCGTTAACCAAAGAACGCGACAATTATATGAAGAATCGCAATTGCAGGGACAAAAAATGAAAGAGCAGGAGGAGGAAATGCGCCAAAATCTGGAGGAGTTGGCTGCCACGCAGGAGGACATGAAAAGGAAGGAAGCGGAGCTTAAGAAACTGCTTGCAAAATCCAATGAACAATTTATCCAGCAGAGCCTGCAGGAGATCAAATTGCAAATTCACAACGATCTTGAAGGGGCCGGAAGAGAATTGAAGTTTTTATCAAACGTGCCGCCTATTTCCGGTATTTTCAGGGCAATAGACCATGATATGATTGATCCAAAAGATAATTCCAGCTACGATGTTTGGGTCAACAGGCTGGTTACTATCCTGGAGGCTTTGCTGGTTCACAAAGCTATTTATTATGGTGTACATCTTTATGAAAACAGCTTCGGTCATATAATTTCGGTCATTAATGATGCCGGGCGGATGGATGTAAAAAAACAGCAAAAACAGCCTGGTCAACACGATGAAATCATCAGGCACATAAAAAATTATCAACCAACAGAAATTTTCATCAACGAGCCCAATGCCCGTGAAAGGAATAGATTCATTATCAAGTTAGGAATTTCTATATATTGGAAAGGAAAACAGCGAGGCGTATTGGTGTTAGACCTTCTTGGAGATGCCATGGTCACCAAAATTCAATCCAAAGAAGATCCCGAAAATGCATTTAAACTCTCCAATTCGCTTGATCATACCTTTTATGAGAAACCGGGTGGATCTGATATGAAGGAATCGGCCATGTCGGAGCACATTGTAATCAACGAAAAGCAGAACTTTCAATTGTTGATTTCTCATATGGGATTAAACTAGTCCGGTTGATAGTTGATCCATCCTAGCATTCCACCAGCATGGCGCCGTAGGAATATCCCCCACCAAAAACGGTAACTACAATTACATCGCCACTATTGAATTTGGATTTATTTTCATCCATCGCTATGGCTGCGCCAGCGCAACCGGTGTTACCCAAATATTGAATGTTTGAAAGGGCTTTCCCCGAGTCGACATTTAAGTTTTCCATCACCTTCTTTGTAATTCTTAAATTGGCCTGGTGGGGTATTAAATAGTTAACATCCGCGATCTTATAGTTGTTCTCATCCAAGATCCTTTGTGTAATGCCCGACATGTATTGACAGGCATTTACAAATACATCGCGACCATGTGGCATTTCAAAACCTTCGTGTGCCGGTCGTAAAAAAACACTTTCGGATGCCTTTCCGACATTTCCTGCGCCTCCGGTAATAACCTGCTTAATTTTCAGGTCATCGGCTTTCAATTGCTCCTTTGAGATAAAAACCGCTGCTGCACCATCTCCCCAAAGATGTCCTGCTTTTTGATCCTCATCCTTGCTGTACAACGTGTTATGTTCGGACAATACCACCAAGGCCTTACTGGCCTTGTTTAAGGCAAAATAGCCTTCAACTACCTCTACGGCATTGATAAAAGTTGAACATGCCGTAGATATGGATAAGACGGGAATATCACTTTTGTTTAGATACTTTTGGATAGCATGTCCCAGGGTGAAAATGGTATCATAAGGCGTATAGGTACCTCCAACTATCAGGTCTATTTCATCGGGATCGTAGGGTAAATCTTCAAGCCCTCTTTTTACAGCCTCCACACCCATTGTCTGCGTGTTTTCCAGCTGGCCCGCTTTTCGGCGCTCTGTAATTCCGGTGCGTTCCAGGATCCACTCATCACTTAACCCGTTTAAATTCTCAAAGTAATCATTGGGAATTTTCGTTGACGGAATGTAGCTGGAAATATGGTTTATATACATCTCAAACACTTCGAATAAATATGGCCCAAATATAAAGCACTTGAATTAATTTATTCAATTATTTAATACGTATATATGCTATAAAAATGAAATATTTAAAGGAGTTTCCTTTAACTGTTTTTGAAAAGGGAGCGGTAGCCTACCAAACTAACTTCCACCATGTAAACTCCAAAGGGCAACGTGGAAATGTCTACCTTTCTTTTTAGGTCGGTAATGTTTTTTCTAAACTTCAGCGATTTTAATTCCTTTCCCTTCTCATCCAAAAATTTGACAATAACGTCTCCCATGACATCATTGTTTACCCTTACGTCAAGGAAATCTCTGCTTGGGTTGGGATACATCCTAAGTGGCTGCGTGACATCTTCCAACACCAATCCGGTGTTTTCTTCCGTTTTCTGATAAGCGCCATCAAAAATACTAAGTCCATTTTCCGAAACAGCCCGTACCCGATAGTAGTAAGTAGCGTTTTCTTTTACCGTTTTGTCAGAAAAAATATTTTTGTTTGCCGGTACTCTGCCAACTTCCTTAAAATCACGGTCTGCATACTCCGAGCGCTCTACCGAGAATCCTATTTCGTTGTCTGAATTGTCTTTCCAAATCAAATCTATTTGATTTTGACTTACCACGCGTGCAAATACATTGCTAGGGGGAAGGGGAAACTTGGGTTTTTCCACGGCCAATACCTGATTCGCCGCCACTTCATTTAATATTTGCTCCTCTGCCGAAGGCCATATAATTTTGAGCACATCAATACTTTTGTGATGACCAAGATCAAAATCGGTTTCCAAAAATGATTGAGGGTGATTAGCCGGCCAAACAATTTTCTTTGTCTGCCATTCACTCTCGATTTTCAATGAAACGGTAAGTTCCAATGAGTTAAATTCCCGATCTCGGTTTAGTAATTGTACGGTCAACCAATTGCCTGAATTTGTTGCAAATGAATCTTGAAATAATCCAAAAAATAGTACAGCTGATAAAACAAATCTGATCACACGCTTAATTTTTTCTTCTCCATTAGGTGACATAAGTCGTTAACAAGTTTTGATGTTTTGGCATATTTAAAAAGTACAATTAATAAGCAGTCAATACTAGTACTTTATCTTGTAAAAAAATAATTAAAAACTTTATTTTCTTTCATCAGGTAAATTTTGCTTATTTGATGTTAAATATCTGTAAATCAATTGATTATGATAAAAATTTCTGTTTGTTCTTTGTCATAATTCTCAGAATTAATTCAAAGAAGCAGTTTTTCTTACATCAGAAAATTCCTAACTTTCAAATTTTTTAATGTTTTTTTTAAGCCGAAAGTCCATGACACTGCCAATTAAGATATTTATGATCAAAATAATGATGATCAAAATTTATATTAAAACGTATTATCTAAAAAATATTATATTTTGACATTCCACAGATTGTGGAAAAATTCCCCAATCTGTGGAAATATTTTTTGAGTTTTTTCCGAACGGTTTGTTATACGGGGGTATTTTGAAATCAAACTATCCGGATGGTTTTAAAAAAATAAAGTTGATCGCCAGGTAGGATGGTCGAATCCTTAGATTTTAATCATTAAGTGTAACAAACTACAGCAGAAATAATATCTTTAAGTTTTTATTTTCGATAATATCATGGGTAAAAAGAAGTTTGCTGTTATCGGATGTGGCCGCATCGCCTCCCGTCATGTGCAACACATCAACAACGTCGGTATATTAAAGGCGGTATGCGACATAAAGACAGAACGGGCAACAGCCTTGGCCGAGACCTACCAGGCCAATGTATACCAACAGATAGAGGATCTGCTGGCCGCCGAAAAAGACGTGGATGTAATCTCCGTATGCACTCCCAATGGTCTTCACGCCAGCCACACGATTATGGCGCTTCAGGCTGGATTCCATGTATTATGTGAAAAACCCATGGCCATTAGCGTAGCTGACTGTCAATCCATGATCGATGCCGCCGAAAAAGCAAATAAAATGTTGGTGATCGTGAAGCAAAACCGTTTTAACCCGCCAATAGTGGCCATTAAAAAGGCAATTGACGAAAATAAACTAGGTGAAATATATAGCGTACAACTGAATTGCTTCTGGAACAGGAATTTCAACTATTACGAGCAATCAGATTGGAAAGGGAGTAAAACCCTGGACGGGGGAACCTTGTACACACAATTCAGTCATTTTATAGACTTGTTATACTGGATGTTGGGAGATATCAGGGACGTTAACGCCCTGATAGGAAACTTCGCTCACCGTGAAACTATAGATTTTGAAGACAACGGCGTAGTTACCCTGAGATTTGAAAATGGGATCATCGGTACAATTCATTATACTGTGAATAGTTACCAAAAGAATATGGAAGGCTCGCTGACCGTATTTGGAGAAAAAGGGACCGTCAAAGTCGGGGGCCAGTACCTCAACGAACTGGAATATCAGCAGATTGAAAATTATCAGATTAATAATTTACCCAAGGGTAATCCACCCAATAACTACGGTGAATATAAAGGCTCGATGTCAAACCATGACAAAGTATACAAAAACCTGATTGAGGCATTGGATGGTAAGGCTGAAATCGCTACCAGTGGCTTAGAAGGTTTGAAAACAGTGGAAATTATCGAAAAGATTTATCAACAGGCCGGAATAGTTACACGGTAGTCTATTGTTTCTATTATTGCTTTCGAAAAAATGAAAAAAATCTACAACCCCTATTTACCTGCATTTTTTGCATTACTCATATGTATATCCGCTTTTTCTACGGTCTTCGGACAAGATCCAACCCGATTCCAACAGGAAGTCGACAATTATAAAACCATGGACTCGCAAGAAATGCCGGCCCGACAGCTGATATTATTCACGGGAAGTTCCAGTATCAGGCTATGGAAGCATCTGGACAAACATTTTCCGGGTGTGGACCTTATCAATCGTGGCTTTGGAGGTTCTCAAATGAGTGACCTGATCTTTTACGCTGAAGATTTAATTATAAAGTACCATCCCAAAAAGATTTTTATTTACGAAGGTGACAATGATATCAATGATGGGAAGAAGCCTGAACAGATTGTAAATGATACGCAGAAACTTATCAAAATCCTTCGCAAGCAGCTTCCTGATGTTCCGATTTACTTCATTTCCCCAAAGCCAAGTATTTCGCGATGGGCGCTAAAAGACCGTTATGTGAAATTAAATAGCCTGCTTAAAGATTATTGTGATAAAAAGCCAGGCATCCATTTCATCGATGTTTGGTCGCCCATGTTGGGTGAAAACGGTGAGCCACTTCCAAATTTATTCCTAAAGGACAATCTGCATATGAACGAAAAAGGATATAAGATCTGGCAGGCTGCCATCACCCCGCATCTTTAGCGGCCATGATACCAGGTACTCCACAATCAAGTGCCACAGGTAAATTTCCACGGGGGGTATCACGGTTATTTTCCGATTTTTGGTTTGAAAGCAGGCTTTTTTTTCCTATATTCTAACACATTTATTACGTTTCAGATCAGCCAAACCCCCAGACTATGTTTAATTTATGCACCATTCTGGAAGACAATCTCCGCAATTGCCCCGATAAGGACGCATTTATATTTAATGACACCAGGTTCAGTTATCGACAAATCAATGAAGCTGCTAACCAGGCAGCAAATGTGCTTGTTGCCAAAGGCGTACAGCCTGGCGATAAGATAGCCCTGAGTTGTCTTAACTTACCACACTTTCCAATTTTGTATTATGGGATACTGAAGGCCGGCGCTGTGGTCGTGCCGGTGAATGTATTGTTGAAAAGGAATGAAATTAGATATCTGTTGAATAATTCCGACGCCAAAGTCTTTTTATGTTTTGAAGGGACTCCGGAATTACCGATGGGGCAGGAAGGATATGCAGGTTTTCAGGAAGCTGTTAATTGTGTGGAATTCATCCCAATAATGGCTAAAAATGAGGCACCGTCTCCCTTTCCCGATACCGTCACTTACGGACAGCTGTCCAGTCAACAACCGACGACGTTTAGTACAGTACAAACCAACGGGCAGGATACCGCCGTTATCATTTATACCTCTGGCACCACCGGGCAACCCAAGGGCGCCGAATTGAGCCATGATAATCTATTCTTAAATGCCAACGTCACCAGGAGATTATTAGAGTCTACCCAGCAGGACACCCAGATCATCACATTACCGCTATTTCATATTTTTGCGATGACCTGCCAGTTAAACACCGGGGTTTATTCAGGAGAAACCAGTATTTTAATTCCAAGGTTTGACCCCGAAACCATTCTTGACGCCATGTTGAAATACCGCGCAACTATTTTCTGCGCTGTTCCCACTATGTACTGGGGCTTGTTAAATTATAATAACGAAAATCTTGATTACAATGGCATTAAAGAAAATCTCAGAATTTGCCTCTCAGGTGGGGCCTCTTTACCGGTCCAGGTTTTAGAAGATTTTGAAAAAAAATATGAAGTGCCCATTCTGGAGGGCTATGGCATGTCGGAAGGATCGCCGGTTGTCACCTTCAATCACTTGCATAAGAAACGAAAAGTCGGTTCTATCGGTACGCCGGTGTGGGGAGTAGATGTGATAGTTGCCGACCAAAATAACAAACCCCTTCCCCCCGGCGAAAAAGGACAGATATTGTATAGAGGCCATAATGTAATGAAAGGTTATTACAATGACCCGCAAGCCACAGCACAGGCTATCAAGGGAGGTTGGATGCATTCCGGAGATGTTGGTGTGATGGATGAGGAAGGTTATTTTTATATTGTCGATCGAACCAAGGATATGATTATTCGCGGCGGATTCAATGTATACCCAAGGGAGGTTGAAGAGGTAATGATCACGCATGAAGACATTTCCCTGGTAGCTGTCATCGGCGTCCCAGACGAGCAGCACGGGGAGGAAATCAAAGCCTGTGTGGTTCTGAAGCCAGGTAAACAGACCACCAGGGAGGAGATTGTTCATTGGGGTAAAGAGCAATTGGCCACTTACAAGTACCCCAGAATAATTGAATTCATGGATACTTTGCCTGTAAACGCCACCGGTAAGATTATGAAAAACGCACTTCGTAAAATGCATGCCACTGTTGACCAGAAAGAAGCAAATGGTTAGCTGCTCTCATTAGTCAATGTCTGAAGCGCTATCCAGGCCATTAACCCACAGCCTATTTCAAGTGCATCTTCGTCGATATCAAAGGTGGGGGTATGCACGGGCGAGGTGATGCCCCTGGCCTCATTGCGAACACCCAGGCGGTAAAATGAAGCATCAATCTCCTGGGAGTAGTAGGCAAAGTCTTCTCCGCCCATCCAGATGTCCAGGTCGACTACGTTGTCCGGACCCAAATAGCTGATCGCAGCATTTTTCGCCAACTCGGTGAGCTGGGGATCATTTTCCAGGTATGGATAGCCTTTCAAGATGTTAAATTCACAACTGCCTCCCATACCTTCGGCGATGCTTTCGGCCATTTTCTTCATTTTAATATGTGCCGCCGCACGCCATTTTTCATCCATTGCCCGAAAGGTTCCTTCCAATTTTACCTCTCCCGGAATGACGTTAGTCGCTCCTTCCGCAATCACTTTTCCAAAAGATAAAACCGTAGGTGCCTTCGGACTGGCATTGCGGCTAATGATCTGTTGTAACGCCACAATAATGTGGGAAGCGATCAACACCGGATCAACGTTTAATTCAGGCATAGCACCATGGCCGCCCTTGCCTTTCACCGTTACATACAATTCGTCTGTACTGGCCATGTACATCCCCTTTTTAAAACCTACTTTCCCTACCTCAATAAGTGGCATCACATGTTGCCCAATAATTTTAGTGGGTGCAGGATTCTTAAGCGCACCGTCTTTTATCATTAAGGAGGCTCCTCCGGGAGATTTCTCTTCACCTGGTTGAAAAATAAGCTTTACAGTGCCTTCAAATTCCGTCCTCAGGGCGGTTAATATATTTGCTGCGCCGAGTAATGAGGCCGTATGCACGTCGTGCCCGCAGGCGTGCATGACGCCATCGACCTGTGATTTGTAAGGTACCTGGTTGCATTCCTGAATCGGTAATGCATCCATATCTGCCCGCAAGGCTATAACTCCGGAGGATGGATTTTTGCCTTCAATCACGGCCGTCAGACCGGTTTCGGCCACGCCCACCTGTGGTTGGATGCCAAATTCCTTTAGCTTTCCGGCCACGAAGTTCATGGTATTGAATTCCTGAAATGATAATTCAGGATTGGCATGCAGATGGCGGCGAATTGTAATCAATTCATCCTTCATACCTCTGGCCAATTCCCGGACTTGCTGCTGTAATTCCATCTACTATTTTGAGGGAGGGAGAGAATTGGGGATACGGGCCGGAATCAGTGTCGCTTGTGGAAAATGCGCTTTCAACTTGGTATAGGTCTTTTGCGCTTCAATTTTCTCTAAAAAGCTTCCCACCCTTACTATAAAATTAGGCGAAATATAGTCCCGTTTTGGCCTGGCATCCGGCATTTGCCTGTAAATCTCAGACTTTACCATATCGGCATTTTCACGACTGGCACCCGAATAAACCTGGATGGTATAACCGGTGATAAATTCTATATCATCGTTCTTTTTGATAATGTTTCCTAATATTTCATCTAGTTGTTCGGTAACATCCTGCTGCGGTGCCAATCCGGTTTGGGGATTGCTATTTTCTACCACCGTATCACTTTCCTGGACAGGGATATCCTCGTTGTCATATGTGGGTCTGAGTCCGGCGATGTTTTCAGAATGTCTTGGTGAAGATCCCAGGTTTTTACGAAATGCCGTACACGCCGATACAATGATGATTAACGTTAAAAAAAGAAATAAGCCAGATCCTTTCATAAAGCCTCTTTGATTGTTAATAACAACACATAAAACTATGTAAATATATACTAATCTTCAATTAACACACATTTATTATTTCTAATGTCATCTTCCACCGTTTTGAATTTGACACCTTTCTTTATGCTACCATCAGTGTATTGTACCGTAACCTTTTCATTTCTACCGGCAATTTTCTGGGATTTGGCAGGAGTCACCTGCTGTTGGGCAGGTGGCCGGTTAGGTGCCTCTCCGCCGCTTAATAAAGATCTTGACTCCTCTTTTGTTTCCCTGAGCCGCTGACGGGTTTTTTGTGATTGTGCCTCCCGTACATCTTCTGATTCACTGACGGGAATGTCCGCTTTCATCAGGAATCCCACGGTATCCTCATTGACTTTTGCAATAAACCTCTTAAACAATTCGAACGACTCAAACTTGTAGATCAGCAAGGGATCCTTTTGCTCATAGACGGCATTTTGTACGGATTGTTTTAGATCATCCATTTCCCTTAAATGCTCTTTCCAGGCCTGATCTATAATGGCCAGGGTAATCATTTTTTCCATGGATTTGATCAATTCCTGACATCCCGTAGCAACGTTTTTCTTCAAATTTGAGGCTACACCTATTTGTTTTTTACCATCGGTAAACGGAACCAGTATATCCTCAATAGTGGCACCTCTGGTTTTTTCGATTTCAGTAATAATAGGAACTGAGCGCTTAATGATACCAGCATTTTTTTCCTGGTAATGCGCTAATGACGCATCGTATAGTTGTTCTGATAGTTCTTCCTGACTGCTGCTTTTGAAGGTATCCAAATCAACCGGAAAATCAAGACTTAAAATACCAAGACAATTTAGTTTGAAGCTATCATAATCTTCAGATTCCTTGGCATTGATTACAATATCTTCGCAGGTGTCATACAACATGTTGAGAATATCCAATTGCAATCGTTCGCCGTAAAGCGCATTTCTCCTCCTTTTATAAATAACTTCCCGCTGAGAATTCATGACATCGTCGTATTCCAGCAGCCGCTTTCTAATGGCAAAGTTATTTTCCTCTACTTTTTTCTGTGCTCTTTCAATTGATTTAGTAACCATGGAATGCTGGATCACCTCTCCTTCCTGCAAGCCTAACCTATCCATGATCTTAGTGACCCTTTCCGACATAAACATCCTCATGAGGTTGTCTTCAAGGGATACAAAAAACTGCGATGATCCAGGATCGCCTTGCCTTCCCGATCTACCTCTCAGCTGCCTGTCTACTCTTCTTGACTCATGCCTTTCGGTACCAATGATTGCCAATCCACCGGCCTCTTTTGATTCAGGACTTAATTTAATATCAGTTCCCCTACCGGCCATGTTGGTCGCAATTGTCACAGTGCCCGGCTTACCGGCAAATGCTACGATATCAGCCTCTTTCTGATGTTGCTTGGCATTGAGTGTTTGATGTTCAATGTTCCGGATTTTTAACATCCGGCTGACTAACTCTGATATCTCTACCGAGGTAGTACCCACCAAAATCGGGCGGCCTTCTTTGGTCAGGGTGACAATCTCATCGGCCACGGCATTGAATTTCTCCCGCACAGTTTTGTAGACCTTATCGTCCATATCAGCTCTTATAATGGGCTTGTTGGTTGGGATCACCACCACATCCAGCTTGTATATCTCCCAAAACTCGCCAGCCTCCGTCTCCGCTGTTCCCGTCATACCGGCAAGTTTGTGATACATCCTGAAATAATTTTGCAGGGTAACCGTGGCATAGGTCTGGGTAGCATCCTCTACCTTTACATTTTCCTTCGCTTCAATGGCCTGATGCAAGCCATCTGAATATCTCCGGCCATCCATAACACGACCGGTTTGCTCATCAACAATTTTTACTTTTTCATCAGCAATGATGTATTCCACATCTTTTTCAAAGAGTGTATATGCTTTCAGCAGTTGATTGATGGTATGAATGCGCTCGGCTTTTGCTGAATAATCCTTGATCAGTTCATCCTTCTTATGTAACTTTTCTTCATCGGCCAGGATCTCGTCGTTGTCGATGGCACCCATTTCCATACCAATATCGGGAAGAATAAACAGCTTCGGATCTTCCCCCTCACCTGTAATTAAATCCAGCCCCTTTTCGGTAAGATCGATGGTATTATTTTTCTCATCTATTGTAAAATATAGCGGCTCATCGGCCTCGGGCATCATTTTAGAATTGTCCTGCAGATAAAAGTTCTCTGTTTTGTTCAGCAATTGCTTTTTCCCAGTTTCACTAAGGTATTTGATGAGTGGTTTGTATTTAGGCAATCCTCTGAAAGCCCGGAACAAAGCCAGGCCCCCTTCTTTTTCATCTTCCTCGCCGATCTGTTTTTTAGCCTGTATCAAATATTGCGAAATCAGCTTTTTCTGAGCTTCCACCAGTTTTGCGATCCTCGGCTTTAGTTCATGAAATTCGTGGATATCTCCTTTTGGAACAGGGCCTGAGATAATCAACGGTGTACGGGCTTCATCGATGAGTACGGAATCAACCTCATCGACCATGGCAAAGTGATGTTTTCTTTGTACCAGCTCTTCCGGATCCCGGGCCATATTATCTCTCAGATAATCAAACCCAAATTCGTTATTGGTTCCATAGGATATATCGGCCCGATAGGCCTTCCTTCTCGACTCCGAATTTGGCTCGTGTTTATCAATACAGTCAATAGTCAAACCATGGAACTCAAACAGTGGCGCCATCCACTCCGAGTCTCTTTTAGCCAGGTAATCATTTACCGTTACAACATGTACCCCTCGTTGTGCCAGGGCATTTAAAAACGCGGGCAGGGTAGCGACCAGGGTTTTACCTTCACCCGTCGCCATTTCAGCAATTTTTCCTTCGTGCAAAATGATACCTCCGATTATCTGCACATCATAATGCAACATGTCCCATACGATTTCATTTCCAGCCGCTATCCATCGGTTGTGCCAGATGGCCTTTTCTCCCTGGATCTCTACATTGCTTTTTTCCGCAGCAATTTGCTTATCAAACAAATCTGCAGTCACTTCCAGCTTTTCGTTATCTTTAAATCGACGGGCTGTTTCTTTTACCACAGCAAAAGCATCCGGCAATACTTTTAATAAAACTTTTTCGAGCTCCTTATTCCTGTTTTCTTCCAGTTTGTCAATCTTATCAAATATTTCTTCCTTTTGATGAATATCAATATCCGGATTGTCTTCTATTTGCTGATGTAAGGCGGCTAATTCATCATCGATTTCTTTTAGGTCCTGTGAGATAACCGCTTTTATTTCTTTGGTTTTAGCCCGCAGTTCGTCATCGCTAATGGTAAATAGCGCTTCGTAGGCTTTGTTCACCTTTTCGACCAAAGGCATCACAGATTTAATGTCCTTCTCTGACTTATTACCAAAGATTTTCGTAATCCCCTTAGTTACTATATCTAACATATGATTATATGAGTTTTCAAGATTGAATACTTAAAGTTAATGGTTAAGATGAACAATTAATAATCCCGCCTACCCACAATTTTGCCTAACTGGTCAACTTTTTATTTATAATTGGATTGTACCTTCAAATACCATTCCCGCTGGTCCGATTAAATAGATATTTTCAAATTTTTGATCGTCAATCTTATCAAATGACACCTGAAGGCTGCCACCGAGTGTTTTTATTTTCACAGGACTTGTAAATTTTTCATAGCTGGCTGCCAAACTGACAGCCGTAACACCGGTGCCACAGGACAAAGTTTCGTTTTCGACCCCTCTTTCAAATGTTCTTACAAATAGCTCGTTTACGCTACAGGCTTCGACAAAGTTAACATTGGTTCCATGGGGAGCAAAGGCCTGATCATGTCGAATGGCTTTCCCTTCTTCAAAGACATCAAATGCCTCCAGGTCCTCAATGAATTTAATGACATGCGGTGATCCTGTATCGATAAACCAATGTCCGTTCATTTTTTTTACCCGGTCAACATTCCCCATTTTAAGATGGATTAGATCCTTTTCAATAAAGGCCTCATGAGGACCGTCAATGGCTAGAAAGCAAGTTTCATTTTGTATAATACCAAGGTAATTGGCAAATCTTACAGCACATCTGCTACCATTACCACATAAGCTTTGGGAGCCGTCTGCATTGAAATAAATCATTTCAAAATCGTACTGGTCATGATGGCGTATTAAAATCAACCCATCAGCACCTATACCAAATTTCCGATCGCAAATCCGGGCAATAATCTGGGTATCGAATTCGGCAGATTCTGTGGGATTATAGGGAAATCGCTCGTCCCTGTCGTCAATCATAACGAAATCATTTCCCGTGCCTTGGTATTTATAAAATTTTATGGCAGTCATTTCCTAAACGATCAACTAAATTAAAAATTAAGCTTTATTTACTAAAGTGCAACGTTTAAATCGCACGCATTGTTATCAAAATCATCATGCACAAAAAAAGCCAACTTCCCAGTTGGCTCTCTTGTTTTATCTTGCTGTATGAAATATTACAATTTCTCTTTAATTCTGGCAGCTTTGCCCTGACGACCCCTGAGGTAAAATAACCGAGCTCTTCTAACCTTACCCTTTCTTACCACTTCAATTTTCTCAATGTTAGGAGATAACACAGGAAATATCCTTTCCACTCCAATGCCGTTAGAAATCTTTCTCACGGTAAAAGTTTCACCATTGGTATTTCCATTCTTCCTTTGAATAACTGTTCCCTGAAATTGCTGTATCCTCTCCTTATTCCCTTCGCGAATCCTCACGTGAACATTTACCGAGTCTCCTGCCTTAAATTCAGGAAGGTCTTTTCTTTTTTCAGCGTACTCTTGTTCGATTAGCTTAATTAGCTCGCTCATGATCTTTTTTAATATTTTTCTTTATCAAAAAACGGACTGCAAATATAGAAATAATTTTATTAATAGTTAGCGAATCCCGAATAATTTTCCGCAACCATCATGCCTGCATTTCGGAGGCCATGGAGGGAAGGAATCCGCAGCTTCTTTAGCCGTCAATAGCACCGGGTCTGCGTTTTTTAGTACGGTTTACCGCCTGGTCAAAGCGCCACTCCTCTATCTTCTTTTCATGGCCCGACAGCAACACGTCCGGCACCGTCATCCCTTTAAATTCTGCGGGCCTGGTGTAAACCGGCGGCGCCACCAAACCATCCTGAAAGGAATCCGTCAACGCCGAGGTCTCATCGGACAAAACACCGGGAATTAACCTGATGATAGCATCGGCCAGCACAGCAGCAGCCAATTCGCCTCCGGAAAGTACGTAATCTCCAATACTGATCTCACGGGTGATATAGTGTTCACGTACTCTTTCATCAACCCCTTTATAATGTCCGCAAAGAATCATGATGTTTTTTCGCAACGATAAATTGTTAGCCAAAGACTGATTGAGTAAATCTCCATCCGGGCTCATATAGATAATCTCATCATAGCTTCTCTCGGATTTAAGGTGTTCAATACAATTGGCAATTGGTTCAATCATCAGTACCATCCCCGCCCCTCCGCCGTAGGCATAGTCATCTACCTGTCTTTGTTTGTTTTTTGCAAAGTCCCTCAAATCGTGCACCTGTATTTCAACCAGATTCTTATTTTGAGCCCTTTTCAGAATGGAATCACCGAAGGGACTATCCAGTAGTTTAGGTAAACAAGTTATGATATCAATTCTCATCATTAATAACAGATAGACAGTGGCATTAAAGCCTGCATGATCAATTATTCCTGAATGTAAACATCCAATAAGCCATCTGGCAAATTTACATGAATTTCTCGGGCATCGCGATCGACCGCTGTGATGATTTCATCTTTAATAGGAATCAACACCTCGTTTTGCTGGTAATTTACTGTTAGAAGATCCTGGTTGGGGAGGGCATAGACGTTGGCTACAGGGCCTAACTTACCATGCCTGGCATCAATGACTTCAAAGTTTATTATCTCATGATAATAAAATTGATTGCCTTTTAGTTCGGGGAGCAAATCCAATGGTAAGTACAATAAACATCCTTTCAGTGCCTCTGCCTGCTCAATTCCCTCAACATCCTCAAATTTTACAACAGCCTTATTGTTCTTAATAGATATATTACTAATAAAAAAAGGAACCAGTTTTTGATTTATTTCAACAAAAACCGATTCCAAATTCTTATAGTTGGCTGGTACATCCACATCTAGCAGAATACCAACTTCCCCTTTCACACCATGGGCCTTAATGACATGACCTAGTTGATAACATTGATCAACATCCATGGCGTTTTATTTATTCTTTGCTTTCCTCTTTTGCAGCTTCGTCTTCAGACTTGGTTTCTTCAGCTTCCGCCGTCGCCTCAGGGGCTTCTTCGGCTGCAGGCTCCTCTGCTTTTGCTTCAGCAGGTTCCTCCGCAGGAGCATCCACTTCGGCTTCCGGCTCAGGCTCGGCTGTTGGCGCTTCGGCTGCCTCTTCGGCCTTAACCTCCGGAGTCTCCTCGGCTTTTGCTTCCGCAGGCTCCTCTGTAGCGGCTTCTTCCTTTGTTTCAGGTGCTGCCTCTTCAGATTTGGTTTCTGCCGGCGTTTCTGCTTTTGGCTCAGCCTCTTCCTGGGCAGGTTCTTCTGCCGGTGTTGGCTCTGCTGCCGGCGATTCCTCAACCGCGGCTTCAGGGGCTGCTTCTTCAGCTACCTCCGCAGCGGCGGTTTCTTCCGCAGGTGCTTCAGTTGCCGCAGCTTCAGCAGCTACTTCCTCTGTTGCCGCCTCTTCGGGTTCAGCAGCAGCTTGCTTTTTCTTGATCGCTTCAGCCCTTGCTTCTTTTACCTTGGTTTCGGCATCGAATCTGGCTTTGTCATCAGCTTCCTGTTTCTTTCGAAGTCTATCAACTTTGTCAGAAATCTTTTGCTCCTTCGCTTCAAGCCATTCCGCTAATTTGGCATCGGCGGTTTCCTGGGTAATAGCTCCTTTGTTTACACCTATCTGCAAATGTTTTCTCAACATTACGCCGCGGTAAGATAACATTGATCTGACAGTATCAGTAGGCTGAGCGCCATCCATGATCCATTTAAAAGCCTTATCTGTATCAATGTTCACTGATGCGGGATCGGTGTTGGGGTTATAAGTCCCTAGTTTTTCAATAAAGCGACCATCTCGTGGTGCTCTGGCATCGGCTACGACCACGTCGTACATTGCCATCTTTTTGCGTCCTCGACGCGCTAATCTAATTTTTACGGCCATTTTTTCTTTAACAATTTAGTTAAGCGATGGAACACGTCCATCTAAAAGGTCTGCAAAGGTAAAATATTTTTGGAATTTAATTGACATCTCACCCAAAAATATACCGGGAATTCTGTAAGAAATTAATAAAACCCAAAAATAACGTTTTAATTTGGGATCAAGACATCTTTTATAAGGAGCTTATGTATAATGAAGCCATATATTACGCAGACATTTGCCTTCGGTATTTATAGATAATTTTAATAAGCTTGTCGTTATATTTACATCGGAATTAAGTATCGCATTAAATGAAAATTTATTTAGCCGTATTCGTACTAATATTTCCTGTTCTGGCCGTTGCGCAGCAAGGTTACAAAATTGATTTTCAGATTGAAGGACTTCGTGATACCACAGTGTACCTGGGCTATTATTATGGTGAAGGTACTTACTTGAAAGATACCGCGTTCATTGATAAGTCCGGAGGATTTTCATTTGAGGGTAAAGATAAATTGCCGGCTGGTATTTACTTCACGGTTTTGGACAAGACAAGGCTTTTTGATTTTATCATTGGCGAAAACCAAAGCTTTAAAATCAGCTCAAATCAAAAAGATTATGTGCAACATCTAAAAAGTCTGAATGATGCGGAGAATGAGCTGTTTTTCGATCACATGAAATTCATCTACAAAAATAATCTTTTGGTACAACCCTATCTCGAAATACTGAAAGACAGCACTGCCAACAACTCTGCTAAGCAACAAGCCAGGGAAAAGGCCAGGGAAATAGACAGCCTCGTACAAAAATATCAGCAATCGCTGATCGATAAGAATGCTGAGTTGCTAGCGGCAAAATTAATTGTTGCGCAGCAGGCACTGATCGTGCCGGAAGAAATTCAACAAGACCGGCAAAGGGTACTGAAGTTCTACAGAGAGCACTTTTGGGATGGTTTCGATTTAAGTAATGATGCGCTCTTAAGATTCCCACAACCCATTTACCGCCAAAAGGTCGAAGACTATTTGGGAAATTTATTTCCACAGGATCCCGATACTTTGATGGCGGCCATCAATCCGCTTGTTGAAGAAGCCAAAAAAAACCAGGAAACCTATAAATACCTGATATGGAATCTTACACTGAATTATCAAAATCCAAAGATCATGGGGCTCGACGCCATCTTTGTCAGGCTTTATGATACCTATTTTTCCAGCGGAGAAATGGATTATTGGGCCAATGATAAGTTAAAGGAAAACCTGAAAACGAGGGCCGACCAATTGAGAAACTCCCTGATAGGAAAACTGGCTCCCAATCTCATTATCCAGGATTTAGATGGAAAACCGCGGGCACTGGAATCCATTAAGAGCAGGTATACGGTCATTTACTTTTACGATCCCGACTGCGGGTTTTGTAAGAAAGAAACCCCCAAGCTGAGAGATTTTAAAAAAAATACTGCACTGGATGTTAACATCTATGCGGTTTGCGCCGATTCCTCCCTGACCAAAATGACCAAATACATTGAAGAGATGGAAATTGGCGATTGGATCAACGTGAATGGACCGCGCACTTACTCCAAGCATTACAAGACCGTTTATGACGCCAATACAACCCCTACTATTTATCTGCTCGACGAGCGGAAAAAAATAATTGCCAAGAAAATTGCTGCCGATAAGATACAACCCTTTCTGGACAGTTATGAAAAAAATGCCAGTTTAAAACCGGTGAAGTAAAATACATTCCCAAAACCGATTTTTATAAACACATGTAATATTTGTTTATGCGAATATACAGTTTTTAATATCACAGCGAACTTTGTACCTTTGTCCGCGACAAAAGCTGATAATAAACCTTCTAGGGAAGATGGATAAATACTCATACATTGCTAATGCTCACGGATCTTATATCGATGAGCTTTATAAATCCTACAAAGAAAATCCCGATTCCGTTGATCAAAGCTGGCAAAAGTTTTTTGAGGGCTATGATTTTTCATTGGAAAAATACGGCGAAAATGGTGTCAATCAGGCTGTTGACACTGACCATAGGGAAACTCATGTCAGGGAGTTGATACATGCATACCGTTCCCGTGGTCATCTGAAGTCGGATACCAATCCTGTGAGGCCGAGAAGAAAACACAATGTAAAGCTTGACCCCAGTGAATTTGGATTGACAGAAGCAGACATGGATGAGGAATTTGATATCGGAGCTGAAATAGGCCTTGGGAAAACTTCTCTCAGAAAAATCCTGGATACCCTGAAAAAGGTTTATACCGGCGCCATAGGATTTGAGTTCATGTACGTTCGCGATCAGAAAATCCTGGACTGGTTAATTGAAAAATTTGAAAGATCTTACTTCGGCTATATGCCCAGCCTGGAAGATAAGAGGCGTATTCTCACCAAGCTGAATGAGGCCGTAGTATTTGAAAACTTTTTGCACACTAAGTTTTTAGGGCAAAAAAGGTTTTCGCTTGAAGGCGGAGAAAACACCATACCGGCGCTTGACAAGATTATCAACAAGGCTGCTGAAATGGATGTTGAGGAGGTGGTCATTGGTATGGCACACCGGGGAAGATTAAATGTGCTGTCTAATATTATGGGTAAGACCTATGAAGAGATTTTCAGTGAGTTTGAAGGTAATACCAAGTTAGATCTCACCATGGGAGATGGTGATGTTAAATATCACCTGGGTTATTCCAGTACCATCGATACCGCAGCCAATAAAAAGGTTTATGTAAAACTGGCGCCAAACCCAAGCCACCTTGAGGCGGTAGATCCGATCGTACTCGGCTACACCAGGGCCCAGGTCGATGATGAATTTGACGGCAATCTGAAAAAAGCCATTCCCATTTTAATTCACGGCGATGCGGCCATTGCCGGCCAGGGGATTGTTTATGAAACGGTACAAATGTCGGGACTTCCCGGTTACAACACCGGCGGAACTATTCATCTGGTGATCAACAACCAGGTGGGTTTCACGACCGACTATGATGATGCCAGATCGAGTATATATTGTACGGACGTTGCAAAAATTGTGGATGCACCGGTAATCCATATTAACGGAGATGACCCGGAAGCAGTCACCTTTGCGGCAGCGCTGGCCGTAGAATACAGACAGGAATTCGGGAAAGATATATTCATTGATTTGCTGTGCTACCGTCGTCATGGCCATAACGAAAGTGACGAACCCAAATTCACGCAGCCAAAACTCTATAACACCATAGCCAAACACCCGAACCCCAGGGAAATCTATGTGAAAAAACTAATTGAGCGAGGAGACGTCGATGCAGAGCTGGCCAATAAAATGGACAAAGAGTTCAGGGCACAGCTGCAGGACCGGCTCAATGAAGTAAAGCAAAACCCGCTTCCCTATAAGCCACAGAAGGTGGAGGAGGAATGGCAACAATTGAGGAAGTCCAAGCCCTCGGACTTTGATAAGCCATTTAATACCAAAATCCCCCAAAAAACGGTCGATATCGTTGCCAAAGCACTGACAACTTTACCGGAAGGATTCAAACCTTTGAGGCAAATAGAGAAGCTATTTAAAGATCGAAAGACCAATTTTAACGACAAAAAACAATTGAGCTGGGCAGACGCCGAACTGTTGGCCTATGGCTCCTTGTTATTGGAAAATAAAATTGTTCGCATGTCAGGCCAGGATGTAAAAAGGGGCACTTTTTCCCATCGGCATTCTTTTGTATTTGACGCGAATACCAATGAGCCTTACTGTAATCTTAATCATATAAGTGAGAAGCAGGAAAAATTCAGAATATATAACTCATTACTCTCCGAATACGGCGTCCTGGGCTTCGAATACGGCTATGCTATGGCCACCCCACACGCCCTGGTTATCTGGGAAGCACAATTTGGAGATTTTGCCAATGGTTGCCAGGTAATTGTCGATCAGTTTATCAGTAGTGCCTACACCAAGTGGCAACGCATGAATGGCCTGGTCCTGCTGCTACCTCACGGTTATGAAGGACAAGGTCCTGAACATTCCAGTGCAAGATTTGAAAGATATCTGCAAATGGCGGCTGGCAATAACATGTTCATATGTAACATTACCACCCCTGCCAATCTTTTCCACGCGCTGCGAAGGCAATTACAATTACCTTTCAGAATGCCCCTGATAATTATATCGCCAAAATCACTGCTTAGACACCCAAAAGTTGTTTCGCCTATGAAAGCGTTTACATCAGGGACTTTTGATGAAGTGATTGGCGACGAATATGCCACTAAAGCAACGGCGAAAAGGCTGATATTGTGTTGTGGTAAAATTTATTATGATTTATTGGAAGAACAGCAAAAGGCAAAGCGTAAGGATGTTGCGGTGGTTAGAATTGAGCAACTAAGTCCATTCCCACATAAAAAAATACTGGCAGAAATCAATAAATATAAGAAAGCAAAGGTTTTTTGGGTACAGGAGGAACCGGAAAATATGGGAGCATGGTCTTACATTCTTAGAGTATTCAGGGAGGTGCCATTGGAAATAATCTCCAGAAAGGCGGCAGCATCTCCTGCCACCGGATATAACAAGGTACATAAAGACGAACAGACGGCCCTGGTGAAAGCCGCATTTAAAATATAATATTTACATCAGCAGTACTATACCACAGACCGCAAACAGATCTAAAAATATGACTTTAGTAATGAAAGTACCGGCCATCGGAGAGTCTATCACCGAAGTGACTATTGCCCAGTGGCTAAAAAAAGATGGCGATTATGTCGAAATGGATGAAATGATCGCTGAAATTGAAACCGACAAAGCCACGCAGGAACTTCCGGCAGAGGCTGCGGGTATCCTCAAGATCGTAGCCCAGGAGGGAGACGTTCTGGAGATTGGCGCTACTATCTGCGAAATTAATACTGATGGACAGGCCGCTTCCGCTTCAACAGAAGCAAAAGAGGAAGGATCTTCAACAGCTGCGGCGCCGGCAGGCGGAGAACCCACCAAAACAGGCGAAATAAAAGAAATGGTTGTACCAGCGGTCGGTGAGTCTATTACTGAAGTGACCATCGGTAAATGGTCAAAAAGTAATGGTGACTACGTAGAAATCGATGAAGACATTGCTGAAATTGAATCAGATAAAGCTACTTTTGATTTGCCTGCCGAAGCCTCCGGTTATTTGCAAATTGTAGCTGAGGAAGGTACTACCCTGGAAATAGGGCAGTTGATTTGCAAGATTGAAGTGACTGAGGGGGGCGCTCCCACCACTGAAACAGCCCCTGCTGCGACGACACCCAAAGTGCAGGCGGGAGAAAAATCCTCCGACTCCGCGACCTATGCATCCGGTCATCCATCACCGGCTGCAGCCAAAATACTGTCTGAAAAAGGCATACAACCTGGTGACGTGAATGGTAGCGGTGTTGAAGGCCGCATTACCAAAGAAGATGCTTTAAAAGCAGAAAAATCAACGTCGGCTGGTACAGAGCCAGGTTCATCAGGGTCGCCAACAACAGCTGCAAGCCCAGTGGGAGGGTCAAGAGAGCAGACCAGAAAGAAGATGACCAGTCTGCGCAAAACCATTGCCAGAAGACTGGTGGCAGTAAAAAATGAGACGGCCATGCTCACCACTTTCAACGAAGTGAACATGAAGCCAATCATGGATATAAGAAAAAAATACAAGGAGCAATTTAAAGAAAAACATGGGGTTGGATTAGGTTTTATGTCCTTTTTCACAAAGGCCTGCTGCGCCGCGCTGCAGGAATGGCCGGCTGTCAATGGCATGATAGATGGTGATGAGGTGGTATATAACAACTATTGCGACATATCGATAGCTGTATCAACGCCGCGTGGATTGGTGGTACCGGTGGTAAGAAATGCTGAGCAACTGGATTTTCAGGGTATTGAAAGCGAAATCATTCGGTTAGCTGTCAAAGCCAGGGACAATAAATTGAGCATAGATGAAATGACCGGCGGTACTTTCACGATCACCAACGGTGGTGTATTTGGATCCATGATGTCAACGCCTATCATCAACGCCCCCCAGTCAGCTATTCTGGGTATGCATAACATTGTTGAAAGACCGGTAGTAGAAAATGGAGAGATTGTAGTGCGACCTATGATGTATGTGGCACTTTCATATGACCACCGTATCATCGATGGCAAAGAGTCCGTCAGCTTTCTTGTTCGCGTTAAACAATTGCTGGAGGATCCGACGAGGTTGATGCTTGGTGTCTGAGAACAAACAATCCCTCATAACTTGAAAATTAAGAATCTTACTTTAAGGAAAATATATTATGCAATATGATGTGACCGTAATCGGTTCGGGACCCGGAGGTTATGTAGGAGCCATACGATGCGCCCAATTAGGTTTTAAAACAGCTATTATCGAAAAATATGATACCCTGGGTGGTACTTGCCTCAACGTAGGCTGCATTCCCTCCAAGGCATTACTGGACTCTTCAGAACATTTTCATAACGCCGAGAAGACCTTTAAAGAGCATGGGATTAACATCAATAAGCCAAAAGTCGATCTCAAGCAGATGATCGAAAGAAAAAGACAAGTGGTCGAAACTACCTGTAGCGGTGTGGATTTTTTGATGAAGAAAAATAAGATTGATGTTTTACACGGTTTGGGTTCATTTGTCGATAAAAATACCATTAAGGTCACCGGTAGTGATGGCGCTGTCAAAGAAATAAAGACCGACAAGGTAATAATCGCAACCGGTTCCAAGCCAGCCAACCTGCCTTTCATTAAACTGGACAAAAAAAGAATCATAACCAGCACCGAGGCGCTGGAATTGAAGGAAGTACCCAAGCATATGATCATTGTTGGCGGTGGTGTCATCGGCATGGAACTTGGGTCGGTATATGCCAGGTTGGGTTCCAAAATTACGGTAGTTGAGTTTTTGGACCGGTTAATTCCCGGCATGGATGGTACCATGAGTAAAGAGCTGCAAAGATCACTCAGAAAACTAGGGTTTGACATAAAAGTAAGCCACAAGGTAACCGCAGTTTCTACCAAAGGGAAGGAAGTAACTGTCACAGCAGAAAATAAAAAAGGCGAATCATTGGATATCAAAGGAGACTACTGCCTTATTTCCATAGGAAGAAGGCCTTATACCGACGGACTGGGCCTGGAAAATGTGGGTATTAAGACCGACAAAGCGGGTCGTATAGAGGTAGATGATCATTTAAAGACCAATGTCGATAACATTTATGCTATTGGAGATGTCATCAAGGGAGCTATGCTGGCTCATAAAGCAGAGGAAGAAGGGATTCTTGTGGCAGAGCAATTTGCGGGACAAAAACCGCACATCAATTACAATTTGATACCAGGTGTCGTGTATACATGGCCGGAGGTAGCGGGTGTGGGTTATACGGAAGAACAATTGAAAGAAAGTGGCCGGTCTTATAAGGTTGGAAGCTTCCCGTTTCGGGCTTTGGCGCGAGCACGGGCCAGCATGGATCTGGATGGTGTAGTAAAAGTATTGGCCGACAAAGAAAATGACGAAATTTTAGGTGTACACATTATCGGAGCCAGAGCTGCGGATATGATTGCCGCCGGTGTTACCGCCATGGAATATCGTGCGTCGGCAGAGGATGTAGCCAGAATGTCCCATGCGCACCCTACTTATATGGAGGCTGTAAAAGAGGCCTGTCTGGCAGCGACTGACAACCGGCCGATTCATATTTGAGGTTATTGGAGTTTGTTCTAAATTAAAAATTTCTATTGTAGATATCATGTCGGTTTAACCCGGCTGGACACCGATGCGATATCCTGAAAGCAAAATTTATAAGGGCGTAGTCAAAGACATGCGCCCGGTTTTCTTTTTTATTTTATATCAATAGAATACCCTATAACTTCCTCCAAAACCTGCTAAAATCTGTTCGCTGTGGCTTTTCGCCGGGAAAATAAGAAAACAGGTTAATCTCAGATTTTCCATCATATTGGAAATATTCATATTTGATCGGGTGTAAGCCCTCCTCTAAATACACCACCGTGGATTTCTCATCAAAAGCTGCATGCCGCCAGTCGTTATTGATCATCAGCTTGTCATGAATGTAAAACTTAAGACCATCATCAGATGAAACCATAAAGTAATGATAGCCACTTTTTTTGGCCTCGATAAACCCTTCAAATACGCAGGCATACTTTTCCTTTTTGGTCAACGCATCTAAATCCAACCCCTTGTCCATCACCCCTCGTTTAATAACTTCGAGCGTATCAAAATCAGGCAATTTATTTAATTCGGCTTCATAGTATTTGTAATTCAGACCCGGTGCATATTTTTTACTTTTTTTAATCCCTTTCAATTTTTGGCCGCTTGTAAAGGTCCCTTTAACCGCCGGCAGCAGGTTTCCTCTTTTAAGTGGAATTTTAATTTTTAACGTGGCTGGCTGATCAATACTGATCGAATCCATAAATGATTTTGAATTGAAATCAGGTTCTGTTCCGTCCAGCGTATATTTGACATTATCCGTATCCGCGCCCGGCAGAAAAATGGACAAAGGAATCCCCGGTACCACTTCCCCCTCATTTGGAGTAAACTTAATCGCACGATTTCTATAATCTTCAGCGATAAATTTGATGCCATCGTAGTTTAATTTGTATATGACACTATTGTGTGTTTCATCTTCGTAGGCAACAACTTTCCAATCCAGGCTTTCATCGGCTTTTTCTTTCAGCACTTTTTCCATAGCTGCAATACCCATTCGATCATAGGCTTTGCCCTTACGACCGGCAATGAATACAACCTTGCCGGAGTTAATTTCTGGTAGTTTTTCTTCTGCCATTTTTACCAACAATTGCTCATCGTACCAAAAGGATGGATCTCCGATCAAATAGGAATCAAAATATTCAGAGGACTTTAAAAAAGCATACATCACACAAAGCCCTCCAAAGGAGTGGCCGGCAAAAGTGTTATGCCCGGAAGTTTTGTATTTTTTGTCAATAAAAGGTTTGACCTCCTTTGTCACAAAGTCAATAAAATTGTCCGCATTTCCGGATGTTGGCAGATTATCCCATTTGGTAGGCGTCATATCGGCATTCCTGTCGGGACTAACGATACCGACCAGAATGGTTCTTGGCGCCATGGTATTATTGTGCATGAAATCTAACAATGACCTGCGCAATTCCATGTTCCATACGGGATCCAACATGTATTGTACATCATAGGAGTCCCATTCATTATATTGCTTTGGAAGCGATACCTGTATTTTGCGTTCCGTACCCATATATTCAGAATCTATGGTAAACGATTCTCCCGGCATATGCTGGGCGAAAATGCCGGGAGCGACAACAAGTAAAAGAGCTAATAGTGAGCTGGCTGACTTAAAAGATATAAGCCGTGTTAACTGATAAATCTTGTTCATAATATTTTGAGTTTTAAAACAAATTTATGGTTTTATCTATACGACAAACATCACAATTGTTCTAAATGATGCTTTAAATGGTTTTTAGCTTGTTGCTGGTCTGGAAGCTGGTAAAATTGCTGGAATGGGAATATTGGTTGACCCCCTGTCTTGTCAAAATGAAAACGGCCGAACTAATCCTCCAAAATCGCTACCACCCTGGCTGGTGCGGCCGAAGCATTCTTTAGCTTTAGCGGGAATACTGCTACTTTAAATCCGCTGGGAGGTAAGGCTTTTAAATTGGTTAATTGCTCCATGTGAAGATATTCCTTTTCCAACCCTACCAAATGGGCCTGCCAGAATAACTCGGCATTTTGGGTTTCCTTGGCTTTCCGGGCCAGGTATCTTAACGGCAGGTCAAATCCCCATTGATCGATACCCATGACCTTTACACCCTGGTCAATAAGCCAAATGGTAGCACTCCTGCTCATGCCGATTCCTTTGTTTACATAATCTTTTCCAGCCAGTTGATCCCTGTCGGTTCTTATTAAAACTATATCTCCGGCATTAATATGCGTTCCCGTTTTTTCAAGATCTTGTTTTATGTCGTCAACGGTAATTTCTTCAAAATCCTCTTTATGAGAGACATTAATGACGACCCCGGGCGCAAAAAGCCATTCCAGGGGAATTTCATCAATGGTTTTGGCTTTTTCTCCAGCCACTACAGGGCCGTAATGCCAGGGGGCATCAATGTGGGTGGTTGCATGTACCCCCATGTTGACAATTTTATCGTCGGCCCAACCTTGGAACTTCTTTGGGAACAAGGACTTTGGCAAATTGAGGAAGTAACGAATCAGGAACAGGCTTTTTTTATGTGGAAAATTCTTCAGTTTAATCCTCATAAACCATGGGTCATTTTTGTCAAACTGTACCGTTTTTGACAGATCAATTATTTTCATAGGAGCAATACTTGTTAAAAAATAGTTGAGGAATATAACCAATCATTGAAATGTGCATGTCAAATCCTGCAATATCCGGAACTTCGGATCAATTGTACCATTTGCTTTCTGCTTCACTTCCTGCCAGTAAAGATAGAAAGCGCTTGTCATACCATCGTCATCTTATTCGATTAAATCAATACTAAATAATCCGATATTCAACCGGTCCAATACCGGTTTCTTAAATTTGGTGTCGATTAATATAGAAATGTTATTCTTGCTCCCACCAAATGAAATCATTCTGATAGGTACCTTGTCGATCGAATCAAAAACCTTTCTTACAATACCCCTGTTTCCGGCCACCTGGGCGCCTACAATACAAATGATGGTCTGGTCACGATCAACTTCTACTTTACCAAATCCCTGTAATTCATCGAGGATCGGCTGCAAATTAGTGATGTCATCGATGGTGAGTGAAACGGCCACCTCAGAGGTGGTGATCATGTCAATTGGGGTACAATACTTCTCAAATACTTCAAATACCTTTCTTAGAAATCCATAGGCCAGGAGCATACGGCTGGATTTGATTTTTATGGCAACAATGCCATCTTTGGCCGCTATTGCCTTGATTTCATCCTGGCTGGTATCCTGGCTGATAAAAGTTCCCGCGGCCTCTGGCTGCATGGTATTCAAGAGACGTACCGGAATATTAAACTTCTGGGCAGGCCATATGGACGCCGGATGCAAAATTTTTGCACCAAAATAACTCAGCTCGGCAGCCTCGTCAAATGACAACATGGATACCGGAAATGTTTTTTCCACAATTCTGGGATCGTTGTTGTGCATGCCATCAATGTCGGTCCATATCTGCACCTCTTCCGCTTTTATGGCCGCTCCGATCAGGCTGGCGGAATAATCGCTGCCACCTCTTTTCAGGTTATCAATACTTCCTTCATGATTTCGGCAGATATACCCCTGTGTGATAAACAAGCCGGAACCCTCATCAACTGACAGCAAAGCTTTCAGTTTCTTTTCAATGACCTCAATAACCGGTTCCTGATTGGCGTCAATAGCCATGAAATCCAAGGCGGGTAACAGTCTCACTGCAACTCCCTTTGCTTTGAGATAAATAGTAAATAGTTTCGTTGAAAGTAATTCCCCCTGCGCTAATATTTCTTTTTCAAAGTCCGGTTGATAGTCTTGATGCTGCAATCGCTTTAACAATCCAAAATGATCATCTACTACTGATTTTCCTTTTTGCAGTGCATCGGGTTCCTGATAAAGTTCCTGAAGAAATTGCTGGTAATGTTGGTAAAGATCATCAATAAGCTGTTGCGCTATTTCCGCATTACCTGCAGCCAGCGCCTGATCAATATTTACCAGTGTGTTAGTAGTCCCTGAAATTGCTGAAAGAACAACCAATTTCGGGGTGTCATCAGAAATAATCAAGGATGCGACATGATGCATTCTTTGAGGTTTTCCAACAGAAGTTCCTCCGAATTTTAAGACTTTCATGATTTAGGTAGTTAATAACAAGTTAAACAATTAAAAAGGTTAAAATCCAAGCATTTTGATGGCAGTTATTGCAGCTTCAATTCCCTTATTGCCATGTTTGCCACCTGCTCTTTCCAAAGCCTGTTGCTGGTTATCCGGTGTTAATACACCAAATATTACTGGTTTGTCGAATTTCAAACCCACATTGGTAATCCCCTGGGCGACGGCATCGCAGATAAAATCAAAATGTCTTGTCTCACCCTGTATTACACAGCCTATGCATATCACTGCATCGATGGTTGCCTTTTGTGCCATCCATTGCGCACCCAAGGTGAGTTCAAAACTGCCAGGGACATTTTTACGAATTATGTTATCCGGCGTTGCACCATGTTTTAATAATGTTGCCATGGCACCTTCAAACAATGATGAAGTTACCTGTTCGTTCCATTCAGAAACTACAATGGCAAACTGCTTATCCGAGATGTCGATAAGGTTTTTACCGGAATACTCATTTAAATTTTTTTGATCCGTAGCCATATCTCAATTACCTGTTATTGCAAAAAAAAGGGATAAAACATCAAAGCTTTATCCCCTTTATCAGTTTTTTTAAGAGCTTACTTTGCTGCTTTGCTTGCTATGCGAGCTTTCTGTTTTCGCGCATCCTGAATTTCAGCTGATTTGGAATACTTTGTGATAATTTTATCATAGGACGCAACGGCATTATCAAAATCTTCCAATTTCTCATACGCCAGCGCTTCTTTCATCAAATACTTGGGTGTAAAATATTCGCTGGGATGATAAGCGGCGGCTTTGCCATAGAAAGTTATGGCATTGTCATACTCTTCTTTTTCCATATAAGCATCTCCTATCAACGCATAGGCACGGCCCTGTACTAATTTATCGTCGGCCTCAAAATCGTTTAAGTGAAGAATAGCATTGTCAAACTCTCCCTTTTTCATGTAGGCCACTCCCGCGTAAAAATTAGCTAAATTTCCCGCTTCGGTCTTTCCGTAGTTGTCAATAACTTCCAGAAAACCATAGTTATTACCGTCACCATTCAGGGCTAAATCAAGGCTATCGGCTTCAAACCAGTATTGCGCCTGAAACATTTCACTTTGGGCAATACTGTTTTGGTTGTTAAGATAATATCTATAAAACAGTGCAGCACCAACTCCTAAAACGATCGCACCCAAAATAGAAAAAACCAGTGTTTTATTATCTTCCACCCACTGCTCAGTTCTGGAAAGCTTTTCAGCCAACTCTTCCGAACTTTCCAGTAAACTCTTCTCTGGTTTAGTTTTAATTTTTTTCTTTGTCGCCATCTTGAAAAATTTAGGTCGCAAATTTAAAAAATAAAATTAACAAAACCCGGAACAGTATCAAGAATTATGTTAATACCGGAAGTCTTTTGACTGAATACCGTAGGTTTACTGAAAAATACCTTAGTGTTTTTTCAACCTATTTTATAACCTGACGGCTTTTTGATCGGAAAATCGCCGAATTGATGCGGCGATGTAAAACCAATTATTTAGAGGTTATTGGTATTTAAGGAGGTCTAATAGCTTATCAGGAGACCTGACAGCCCCTTGTTCTGCATGACCATCATTTTTGAAGGGAGTGTTGCTATTCTTTTATAAACGGATAATCGTGTTGCTCGTAGACATCCTTGTAGGCTTCATCGGCAGCCGGGAATTCTGACTCTTCTGCAAATTTCACACATTCACCTACCAAAGCCTTTATTTTTTCATCTATTTTGGAAAGGTCCTCTTCGGTCCCAAGCTTTTTCTTCAAAATGGTGGCCCTAACCTGCTCGATCGGATCTCTTTGCTTATAAGATTCCACCTCTTCCTTGGTTCGATATTTTGCGGGGTCAGACATTGAGTGTCCTTTGTATCGATACGTTCTGAATTCCAATAAAGTGGGTCCTTCACCGCTTCGCGCTCTTTCCGCAGCTTCGGCCATCGCTTTGTGCACGGCTTCAACCGACATAGCGTCGACAGGTTTGGATGGCATATCATAGGCATCGCCCAAGGTATATAATTCGGTTACGTTGGAGGTTCTTTCCACCGAGGTGCCCATTGCGTAGCCGTTATTCTCTATGACAAATATCACGGGCAGCTTATAAGTCATGGCCAGGTTCAATGCCTCGTGAAAAGCGCCCTGCCGCACCGCTCCGTCTCCCATGTAGGTGACGCACAGATTGTTGGTTTTATTATATTTTTCCGCAAAGGCAATACCAGCACCCAATGGGATCTGACCGCCCACGATTCCGTGGCCTCCGAAAAAATGATGCTCCTTGTCGAACATGTGCATGGATCCACCTTTCCCTTTTGAAATCCCGGTTTCTTTACCGAATAACTCGGCCATAATTTTTCTCGGATCCGAGCCCAAAGCGATTGGGTGTGCGTGATCCCGGTAAGCCGTTATGTATTTATCACCTTCAATTAATGCCGACACAGCTCCGGCAGCACATGCCTCCTGGCCAATGTACAGATGACAAAACCCTTTGATTTTCTGCTGACCGTATAATTGTCCTGCCTTCTCTTCAAACTTCCTCATTAACATCATACTTTCATACCACCCTATGTAAGTCTCTTTTGAAAAGTTTTCATTAGATTTTACATTTGTTTTGGCTTTGCCGTTAGATTTTGTTTTTGTGGTTGATCTCGATTTCGCTACCGCCATGGAATTAATGTTTAAATTTTTGAAAATGGGCAGATAATTATCCCCAACTGCAAATTAAATAAAAACATTCGAAAAGATATTAATGCACCTCGAAAATATAAGTTTAAGCTGCTTTAAAAACTACGCTTCCCTGGAAGTAGCATTCCCTAAGGAAATTAATTGCTTTGTGGGTGCAAACGGCAGTGGAAAAACCAATTTACTGGATGCCATTCATTACCTGTCATTAACAAAAAGTGCATTTAACGTCGTTGACCACCAAAACATTCAACATGACAAAGATTATTTCTCGATAAGAGGCAATTTCAGTGTTAATACCAAAAAATACCAGGTTCAATGCAGTCTGCAACTCCGTCAGAAAAAGGTGGTGAAGCTGAACCAAAAACCTTACGAAAAGATCAGTGAACATATTGGAAGGTTTCCATTAGTGCTAATCAACCCGCATGACACTGATATTATCAGAGGTGGCGGGGAGGCCAGAAGGAAGTTTTTTGACGCCATCATTTCTCAAATTGACCCGGCCTACTTAGGCAATCTGATGCAGTACAACCATGGGTTAAGACAAAGAAACTCTTTGTTAAAACAATTTGCCGAATCAGGAAACCCCGATATGGACCTGATAGCACCTTACGATCAGATCATTTTGGGCCTGGGACATAAAATATACCAGGAAAGAAGTCGCTTTGTCGAAAAATTTATTCCCATATTTGAGCAGCACTATGAAAACCTCAGTGAGCAGAAAGAGCACACTTCTCTTCACTATACTTCTGAATTGGCCCAACCGGATTTTGATAGCCGGTTCCGTCATAATTTGCAAAGGGATATGGCGCTACACAGAACAGGGCTGGGGATTCATAAGGACGATTATGTTTTCAAAATCGAAGATTACCCACTCAAAAAATTTGGTTCGCAGGGACAACAGAAATCATTTGTTATTGCTTTAAAACTGGCACAGTATGATATCATCAAAGACCAAAAGGCCTTTAAGCCCCTATTGCTCTTAGACGATATTTTCGATAAGCTGGATGATTTTCGGATCAAAAAGTTAATGCAAATGTTGGGTGAGCATAAGTTTGGTCAGATTTTCGTGACAGATGCGAGGCCGGAGAGGACCAGGGCCATTTTTGAAAGTTTAAAATCCGACATGGACCTGTTTCTCATTGAGAGCGGAACCATCAAAAGAATTGAATAGTATTTTAATTATGCAGCCCCACCATTTCATAACCTATGGAATAGCTAACCGGATTTGGTTGTAAACCCCTTAAAAAATTGTATAAAACCATAAAAAATAATCAAGCCCGCCAGTAAAAGACTCAGGCTAACGGGAAAAATGTTATTGGATCCGGCAATCATCATGGATCCTGTTATCACTAAAAGTACACCTATCAGTATTTTCTTCCTGGCTTTTCGGCCTTTTGACTTTTTTCCTATCAGCTCCAGACTGCTTACCTGCTTTTGGGCATCTTCCCGGGAATAACCCGCTTCGATCAAATAATGAATTGTTTTATCCCTTGCAATACCACTCTCTACCATGCCTTGCGCCTCGTCAAACGCATTGGCCTTCTTTTCCGCTATTTCATCGACTTTATAAATTGGTTTTACCCGAACTTTTGGGCTAGACGACATATCGATACCGTAAGTATTTTGCATAGTCTCCAATTGTATTAAATTGATTTGTGGACAGGATTAAACAAAAAGGTTTGGGTGTGTTTAACCAAAATCCTGTAAAGGTTTAGCGTTCAATCACATAAATTTGATAATTTTTAGGCTCATTTGCAGATTGGAATAGTCCGGAATATTACGTGTGTATAAGCGCAGGAAAAATATGGGCGAAACCGGCCAAATGAGTGCCAATACTGCAAAAATGCCGGTGACTTTGGTTATATTTAACTTTCACTACGTTTTACCGCAAATCGCATGACGCCAGGTGATATGAAGCACAAAACAAATGACCCTACAAATCAAAGAAGATCAAATACTTACACAGTAGGCGAGGCAATTAAAGATCTTTTAAATGTTTATCGTTTACAAGGTAAATTTGATGAAACAAGACTGGTTGAGTCATGGGAACAGTTGATGGGAAAATCTATTGCCGTACGAACCACCAAGTTGTTTATTAAAGACAAGAAACTTTTTGTTCAGGTAAATTCAGCTCCCTTAAAAAATGAGCTCAACCTCTCCAAAGCTAAGATTATTGAAATTTTTGAAAAGGAAATTGGCAAGGATATCATTAACGAGATTATCCTGCTGTAGCAATTTTCTTTGCGTAGTTGCCGCATCCCCCAATCATTTGAAATGTTTAATTTTAGCTTATTTTAAGAAAATCCCCACCTGTTTCCCGTTGGCTTCCTCATTACTAACAAGGCTATGGATTAATGCTTGGCAGTAGTCCTGGTTGTAACAACAAGGCACGCCTGTTGACGGAAGAATTTACCAGCGTTCCAAAAAAACAAAACCTCGGGGATATATCCGGAGGTTTTGGTTCCACTGCTTGGGTACAGAATTATAAAAGGTGTTCTCTTTGATTTCGGTCTCCCATTTTGGTGCATGTGGTCTATTGCCTGCCGCTTTTTTATTGTTTTTATAGCGTCTGCTATTTATATATCTTGCTTTCGCCAAAAAAGTAACCAATTTATGGCCATCAATTTCCGGACAGTTGCGGCAATAATAATTACAACCTTACGGAAATCGCCCATTTAAACCTGTTAAAAAGAAGGATTTCGGGATTAATCAAATGTCTTCAACTCCTTATCAGCCACACCTGGCAATGACGATGGCGAAATGATACAATTCTTTTGTAATTATCAGCCCTGACTTCATAATTTCCGTTATAATTGTTGCAGTAGATTGTGTTGACGTTGCTGCAATTAAAATTCATTTAAATAAAATCACGTGAAAATAAAAAACAGCAGAATAATCATTACCGGGGGAAGTCTGGGTATCGGCAAAGCCACCGCTAAATTATTGATCGATCAGGGTGCCAAAGTAGTAATTACAGGCCGTGATGAAAAGAGGCTAAGAACAACGGTTAAGGAAATTGGTGCCTTCCCGGTGGTTGCCAACGTAAATAATGTATCTGATATCAAAAGGACCTATGAGGAAGCGATGGGCTATTTAGGTGGTCTGGATTGCCTCATTAACAATGCCGGCATTGGTCATTTTCCGTTGCTTTCCGATATCACCGTAGAAGATTTTCAGGAGGTGTACATGACCAATGTTTTTGGTGCGGCATTAATGGCGCAGGTAGCTGCTGAGATTTTTAAGAGTCAAAAATATGGCAACATCATTAATATAGGCTCGACGGCTGCCAGGAAAGGATTTGAAAGAGGTACTATCTATGCGTCATCAAAGTTCGCACTGAGAGGTATGACAGAATGCTGGCAGGCGGAGCTGCGAAAATTCAACGTGCGGGTAATGCTGATTAATCCCAGCGAAGTAACCACTGCCTTTAATAGTGATGATAGAGTCGAAAGGGGAGAGGAAATTAAAAAACTAAGAAGCCAGGAGATCGCCCATAGTATTGTCAGTGCACTTCAAATGGATAACAGAGGATTTATACCCGAATTAACTGTTTGGGCCACCAACCCATGGGAAGATTAAGCCAGGCTCACCATTTTTATGAAATACTGCCGGTAAGCCCCGCCAAACTATGCTTTCTTCTCGTTTCTGTTATCAATAAATCCAAGGGCGGCTACGATACCGACAATAATGGCCACTATCCAAATAAATGTGTTGGCACCACTGGCAATAATAGTTTCAGCTAACATATGACTCCGTTTTAATTGAGCGGTAAAATTAAGCATAAAATTATTTAATTTATATGCTTAATTTGGTTAAAAATTACGGATGGAGATTAGGCAGGGAGAAATACAACCGAATATACCTGCTTGGATGCGGGGAATACTGCTATTGGCAAGTGTTTATGGACTGGTGTGGGGCTTATTTATGTACAACTTTCCCGAGGCCTTCTTTCAATGGATAACCGAATCCGGAAATGGTAGCGCCAGGTCAATTCTATATGCAAGTGCCGGCAACCTTGTGTTTTCACTATTATGCTTTATAAGTGCACTTTATCCAAAAAAATATTGGTATTTAATAATAATAGGGCTAATATCAAAAATAATTGACCCAATTTGGTTCTATTTTGAAATCGTGAATCAACAGGTAAACAAAAAGTTCCTGTTTTATGTTCTGATGAATGATATAGCCTGGGTTATTCCTTTGGGGATTATTACATTTAGGGAGTCTCAAATTAAAAAGCGCACAAACTAATGAAAGATTATTTATTAGGGTTGTTTAAGTACAACGATTGGGCAAATCAAAAACTTTTAATATGCTTACAAAAAAATAAAATCAAGGAAGAAAGGATCCTTACTCTGTACAACCATATTTTAGTCGCCCAGAATATTTGGTTGATGAGGATTAACAACCTTCCTTCGGGGAATCAGGTATTGTGGGAAGCAAAAAGACTATCGGACCTTATTGAGTTAACGCATAAAAGTTCTGAGGACTGGATTCAATTTCTTCAGAGTTATGCAATGAACTCCTTTGAGGAAGTTATCGCCTATCAAAACACCAAGAATCAATCATTTGAAACGAAGCTGGCTGACATCATTATACATGTAGCAAATCACAGTACGCACCATCGGGCTCAAATTGTTCAACTACTCAGGTCAGACGATATTGAGCCACCGGCACTTGACTACATATATTTTTGTCGGGAACATGTTAAAACCATCTAGTTAAATACGACTGAGTTTTTTTACTAGTTTTTCTATGGTGAGTCCCTGTATTATCAAGGAGAATAATACTACTGTATAGGTAATGGCCACTATAAATTCTTTCTCCATTTCAGGCTGTAAAGACAATGCCAACGCTATAGATATGCCTCCTCTCAGACCTCCCCAGGTCATAATTGGCAATGCATTGGGCGCAAAGGTCTTTTTAAATTTTAATACATAGGAGGGAAAGGCTAAAGAAACATATCGCACTGCTAAAACAAGGGCCGTTACGATCAGTCCGACAGTTACATAGGTAAATTGAAAGGGAATCAGAATAAGTTCGAGCCCTATTAAAACAAATAAAACAGCATTCAGAATCTCGTCGATCATTTCCCAGAATTTTTGGACATAGTCGCGTGTTACTGGAGACATCGCTCGTTTGACACCCTGATTACCAATCAGTAACCCAGCTACTACCATGGCTAATGGTCCGGAAAAATGCAGGTAAGTGGCCAGGCTATAGCCACCCATCACCACCGCCAATGTTATCAATACCTCAGTTTGATAATGATCAATGGACTTCATCATCCGGTACCCCAGATAACCAATCAGGAATCCCAGACCCACACCTCCCAATATCTCCATAGCCAAAAGATGAACTACCTCTGAAAAATGAATTTGGTCCAACCCACTCTTAGCAATTTTAAAAACCACCAAAAAAATCACAACGCCGACTCCGTCGTTGAATAATGACTCTCCGGTAATCTTAATCTCCAGCGATTCAGGGGCCTTGGCTTTTTTCAAAATTCCTAAAACCGCTATTGGATCTGTTGGAGAGATCAAGGCCCCAAATAACAGACAATAAATAAAGGCAACCGGGCTTCCTATCAATAGCAGTAAGTAATAAAGGGAGACACCAATAAGAAAAGTTGACATCAAGACCCCTATGGTAGCAAAACTTAAAATGGGCCACTTAAAAGTCTTTAGCTTCTCCAAATTGGTATGCATGGCGCCGGCAAACAATAAAAAGCTGAGCAGAAACTCGAGCAGGAATTCCGTAAAATCCAATCTTGCCAAAGTATTCTGTACGCCGCTGCGGAATGATGGTGAAAACTCACCCAGAACCTGAACCAAAAGCGACAGAAACAGGCCTGCAATCATTAAACTGATGGTAGTAGGCAAATTGATATACCGCTTATTCAAAAACGCAAAAACTGCGGATAGGACAAGAATGCCGCCGAAAATGTTAACAATATCCATCTAAGATAAAAAATTGCCAAAAAGAAAGCTCCTCATGTCAGAGAGGGCAAGTCAGGACAGTGCCGCTTTAACAGCGTCGAAATTCGGTAGTTTTGTAGCATCATCCAATACTTCAGCATATTTAATTTTACCTTCCGTATCAACTACAAAAGCAGATCTTTTGGCTACTCCTTTCAAGCCGAGAACGAATTCGTCGTATTGCGCTCCGTAGGCTTTGGAAACCTCTTTGTTAAAATCTGACAGCAATGGAAAATTTAAATCCTGTTCCGCCTTAAATTTTCCCAATGTAAAAGGCGTGTCTATCGAAATAGCCACCACCTCAGCGTTTAATGCGTTATAATCGCCGATATTATCTCTCATGCTACAAAGCTCTGTGGTACAGACACTTGTAAATGCCAGAGGGAAAAACAAAATAACGAGATCTTTGCCTTTAAAATCTGCTAGTTGAACCTGGTTTTTGTCCGTATCATATAAAGAGAAAGAAGGAGCGGTATCGCCAATATTTAATGCCATGATTGATAATATTATTGATGATCAAAAGATAAAATTAAGTACTTAAAATTAGAAAATTACTTGATGAAATTACAAAAAATGTGAAATCTTTAATATAAAATAAATTCTTTGCAATTATCTGTACAACCCTTTAAAAAGATCGGCACCATTCGAAGAGCACCAACGATGAAATTTGCCGCAAAACTTGCACCGGCCTTAGACTAAAGTAAAAAGCTAGGGCGTGGATTGACATCATTTTATACCCGGATGCAACTATTGAAAAATTTCCGCATCTATTAAAAGAAAAACTAACAATGAAACTTATCAAAAATCTACACTTAAGCCTGCTTTTTTGTCTGGTTGCTACCATCGCATGTGCTCAAAACAAAGAAACAAGGCAATTATCGTCTTTTTCCAAAATTAATGTAGGACAAGCCATAAAAGTTTATGTTGAAAAAGGGGACAAAGAAAGCTGCATTATAGAAACGGAAGGTATCGGAACCGACGAAGTTTTGACAGACGTCTCCGGCAGATCCTTAAAAATCAGACTGGATCAGGATCGACGGAGGAGAAATATTGACGTTGTGGTTTATCTGACTTATAAAGAAATCAAAGGACTCTCTATTAATTCAGCCGCCAGTGTTTACTCAAAAGGAACCATTGAATCTGATGAAATGGAAATTGATATCAGCAGTGCCGGCAGCGGGCAATTGGATGTAAATGTAGATGAACTGGAAATAAAAATATCAAGTGCCGGCAGTTTGGAGATTGCGGGGAACGCAAAATATCAAGACATTGATATATCCAGTGCTGGCCGTTTAAAAGCTTACGATCTTGCCTGCGAAGACGTGTCTGCAGCTGTCAGCAGTGCGGGATCCGCCAGGATTCAAGCTACCAATCGCATCGACGCAAGGGCCAATAGCGGGGGCAAAATCCGATATAAAGGTCAACCTGATAAAACTTATGTCAGTGCCAACAGCGGCGGCTCAATCAGTCGGGTGGATTAAACTAAATCACAAAACCAAAAAAAATTATTATTTTTTTATTAAAACTAAAATTTTTAGCTTTTTCCATAATTACTAATTATTTTAGTAATTATGGAAAGCGATTACATCAAGGGCAGAGGCGCCCAATTTAATGCCAAAAACAAGTTCCTGGTTCAACAATACGTTCATGAGCATCCTGAAGGTATTGTTGAAATGATGACTTTTAATAAATCAACCAGGGTCTATTATGAATATCCTAAAAAAATAGTCAATCAGGTGAAAAGCCCTGACCTGGCTTTCAGCCTTTCGATGAATCCTTATCAAGGCTGCGAACATGGCTGCATTTATTGTTATGCCAGAAACTCCCATGAGTTTTGGGGGTTCAGTGCTGGAACAGACTTTGAAAGTAAGATCATTGTCAAACCAGATGCGCCGAAGCTATTGGAAAAGGAGCTTTTAAGAAAGTCCTGGAAACCCCTCCCCATTATGTTATCCGGTAACACGGATTGTTATCAGCCGCTTGAAAGGAAATTTAAAATAACACAGCAAATGCTTCAGGTATTGATCAAATACCAAAACCCGGTTGGGATTATCACCAAAAACAGCCTCATTTTAAGGGATTTAGATCTGTTGAAGGCATTAAGTGAAAACAATCTTGTAAAGGTCAGTATTTCAATTACCACTTTAAATGAAAAGTTAAGGCTGAAGTTGGAGCCGCGTACCGCAAACTGCTACAAAAGGCTTAAGGTAATTGAGAAATTAGCAGCGGCAAAAATTCCTGTAGGCGTCATGGTGGCTCCTATTATTCCAGGGCTAAATAACCATGAGATGCCAAGCATCATGAAAAAGGCGGCGGAGGCCGGCGCTTCAGGAGCGGGCATGACCATGGTAAGGCTAAACGGCGCTATTCAATACCTGTTTAAAGACTGGCTGGAGAAAAACTTTCCCGACCGGTTTAACAAAGTCTGGAATCAAATTTCGCAGATCCATGACGGACAGGTCAATGACAGCGAATGGGGCAGAAGAATGACGGGCACCGGGCCACTGGCTGAAGCCATCAGAAAGCTGTTCAAAACCAGTCTTAACAAATATTATAGCGGAAAAAGTATGCCTGCTTATGATACAACCCGATTTCGAAAATCGGGTATGATGAATTTATTCTGAAAATGGGACTAAAAAAATTATTTAATAGGGGAATAAGGATTACTTTTTCTTAAAACTTCTACCGGTTTCCTCTTTGACAAAGATTTCAAAATTCTTTAATGCAAGATCAAATTTATTGATATAAGATCGGTCAAAGATGGTAACGTCACTTTTTCTAAATTTCTTAGCTGCTTTTTTATTGAGTATATTGATCATAACCTATTTTTTTATAATCACGCAAAAATACGATTTTTGGTATGTATTACCGTAATTATTAACAATTTGTTATCTAAATGGGTATTTTATGTAAAAATCTCTAGCCAGATTTTATATAAAGACCCTCTTAGCACCAAAAAGGTTTCTGCAAATCTTAAAAAAGATTTTCTATTAAATAAAAAAAGGAGAGCGTATGCTCTCCGGGCCTGATACCTTTGACTCTTTATCGGTCTCGATTATTAACACAATAAAGTAGCTGTTGGTAAATCTATAGTTTATCAGGAAGCTAATTTCCGAAATAGTTTAAATCTCGGACCTCCTTCATTGAATTAAATTCCACCCGGGAACAATGATTATAAATATATTACACCTAACCTTCAACTGTCCCTACCTGACATTCAGTCCCGGCTGTTTTAACTTCACTTTTAATTTAACAATATGCGTGCCAACTTCTAAAAAATTCAGATTTTTATCAAATCAGGCCTCTACGCCGGGTTTCTCCCGTGTCCCAAGCCCCAGTGACCTCGCTACATGCGACGGTTTAATTGTATCAATGTCGATCATTATGTGGTCCAAATCGGACAATTTGGCGCTAAACCTCATATCATCAGCGATTATACAAGGATTGGTTTGGTACTGAGGGAAGCAATCACAATATAAACTCTGCCAATAAGGCAACAGCGGCACCCAAAATGCTAATCAGCAACTTTTGAACACTAAGGTGATGGTCAGGGCTGGTCTCAAAGAAAATTGTTGTGGAAATGTGTAGAAAATTTCCACTTACCACAGCAAATAATATCAAAAACAAACGGCTGGATAAAAAATTGATGTCAATTAAATAATCGCTCAATAACAATCCAAGGGGTGAAGCTATGGCAAAAATGAGAATATAGATGATTAGCTTAACACGGCTTTCCATAACCGACAACAATACGGAACACAGGGCTATTGCCGCGGGGATTTTATGTAAAACAATCCCTATTAACAAAGCCTTTGAATTATGCTCGTGGACCACAATATTGGGATGTGCCAATAAAGTGCCTTCCAGAAAAGCGTGAATAGAAAGTGAGATTAACAAAAATATTGGCCTTGATAAAATCCTCGAAGGGTCTTTGTGGATATGTACATGTCCGTGCTCTATGCCCCGCGAAAAATGCTCCAGTGTCAACTGAAGAAAAAATCCCAGCAAAACAAAATAACTAAGTGTGATGTCTTCATCCGCATGATGAAATACCTCGGGCAAAAGGTGAATGATGGTTAAAGAAAACAAATAAGATCCACCAAAAATCAAAAAAGACTTTAGATTGGCGATTCCTTTCAAGGGTTTTGATAATAGTATCAAGCCCGTCAGAAATACCGAAAAAAAGAGCACTATAATGTCAACAATCATACTGTTTTATTTTTCAACCACAAATATCATCCTGTCTGAGACTTCCTTCCGATAAGTATTCAGATCATAATCACCCAACAATTCTTTGCAAGATAAGCCTGCCTGCCCAAAAAAATCCAAAAACTCAATCCGCCTTATTGCCTTTACTTTTTCCCGGTAACAATATTCCCTGCCCTGGTGATTGAAAGCGATTTTCTTGATAATATATCCATCATCACTGATTTCCTTGGTTATATTAAATAAAATACCATCTACCTTTTTGGTTTCCGTCGGCACCAAATGATTGACAACCTTATAGGTATTCAGAAAGTCGATGATCAATGCTCCACCCGGTTTAAGCGCCTTGGCAGCTGCTATGATAGCCAATTTATGTTCCTCCGCCGAATCGAAATAACCAAAGCTGGTAAATGCGTTCAGAACGTAATCAAACTGATTATAGGCAAAGACTTCTCTCATATCATGAATGTAGAAGCTTAGTTTTGCATTGCTAAATTGGCTGGCATGTTCTATGTTTTTCTCAGATAAATCTATCCCCGTTACGTCAAAACCCTTTTTGTTGAGATAAATCGCATGTCTTCCCTTGCCACAAGCCAGATCCAAAATTTTATCTGTTTTCAAAAAACCCAGATAGGTACAGATATTATCTATGAAAGTGCTGGCCTCTAAGTTATCCCGATCCTTGTAAAGAATATGATAATAGGGAGAATCAAACCATTCCCCAAACCATTCCTTTTTTTTGCCCATACGGATAATACCTTTCTTTATGCAATGATGCTGCAAATAAGGGAATGAATTGATATTTTAAAAATAATGAGCTTCAAAATATCAATTTACTATTTAATCGAGTACTATTTAAGAGGTTCGCCCTTCAGGCTTTCTGAAACATAGGTTTTCAGCCGTCCCTGGTTATCACTGAATATCAGGAAGGCTTCCAGCCTGGGGATTTTTTCGATTATTTCTATTGATTTTTCAAGGCCCACCACCATAAAGGCGGTAGCATACGCATCGGCCATGATGCACCGGTCACTAAATACGGAAGCACTTAACAAGGAATGTTCTACAGGGTAACCCGTATATGGACTGATCGTATGACTGACCTTTCTTCCATTGACTATTCGGAAATTGCGGTAATTTCCTGAGGTAGCAATGGCTCTGTTGTTGAGGGGAAATGCCGTGAAAAGTGCTCTTTCATCCAGCGGTTTTGTAGGGTCTTCCACCCCCACAGTCCATGACTTATTTTCAGCCGTGTTAAATCCCTTGGCAGCTACCTCACCCCCTATTTCAACAAAGATATTGTCTATACCCTGGGCACTAAGGAAATCGACCACCAAATCGACGGCATAACCTTTGGCGATAGCGCTAAAATCTAGTTTCACATCCTCCTCCAATTTACATATAGCCAGGCTGTCGAAGAAGATATTATTGAATCCCACCAGTTTTTTGAGTTCTTGGATGGTACTTGAATCCGGCTGCTCCGGCTTTTGCGGACCAAAGCCCCAGGCATTTACCAAAGGCATGATCGTAGGATCAAATGCCCCTTCGGTATTTTCAAACACCTTTTTGCTCTCTCTTAAAACAGGCCAGAAAAATTCACTCTCATATTTCAACAAGGTGTTACTATTGAATTTGGAAATCTCTGAATCGGGAATGTAGGGAGATAAGGATTGATTAAAAGAAGTTAACAGCGAATCGATTTCAGGCTTGTAATTATGCTCTGTTTTTTCATCAATATATTTGACGTTATAACCAATTTTTCCCATAGTGGTTCCGGTGAGATGAAAATTTACCGGTTTCTCATTTTTTTTACGACATTGCCATACAAACAACAATGTCAGAATTGCCAATAGCGGGAATATTCGTTTTATGTTAAAAACTTCATTCATTTTATTCTACTTTACAGGCAATTTAAGGCTTATTTATGAAATATTATATCGCAGATCACTAAATTAGCGGTAAAGCGTTATCCAGTGCAATCTGGTCTATCATTAACTATTATGTGCTAAAGCATGCGAGAAGACTATTTAAGCGGGGATCCTGACGAATTGTCACCGGCCGACAGGGAAGTAGAAAGAGCATTGCGCCCCCTGAGTTTCGATGACTTTACCGGCCAGCATAAGATAATTGAAAATATTAAAATTTTCGTATTGGCCGCCAAACAAAGGCAGGAGGCGCTTGATCACGTTTTACTGCACGGCCCTCCGGGATTAGGTAAAACCACCTTATCCCATATAATAGCCAATGAACTAAATACCAATATTAAAGTATCCTCGGGTCCGATTTTGGACAAGCCAAGTGATTTGGCCGGATTATTGACCAATTTGGAGGAAAACGATGTTTTATTCATCGATGAGATTCACCGCCTCAACCCTATTGTTGAAGAATACCTTTATTCAGCAATGGAAGATTACAAGATCGACATCATGTTAGATTCCGGTCCCAACGCCAGGTCGGTGCAGATTAGCCTCAATCCTTTCACATTAATTGGGGCAACTACCAGAGCGGGATTACTCACTTCTCCACTTCGCGCTAGATTTGGAATTAATGCCAGGCTGGAATATTACAGCGCCGATATCCTTTCGGGAATTGTCGAAAGGTCATCACAAATTTTAACTACGCCAATAAAGCCCGATGCCTCACAGGAAATAGCCCGCCGAAGTCGTGGAACACCTCGTATTGCCAACAACTTATTACGACGAACCAGGGATTTTGCACAGGTAAAGGGAGACGGCACCATCACCAAAAATATTGCCGAATTGGCCTTGAAGGCCCTGGATGTCGATCAACACGGATTGGATGATATGGATAACAGGATCCTGTCAACCATTATCGATAAATTCAAGGGCGGACCGGTAGGGTTAGGTACCATAGCCACAGCCTGTGGTGAAGAAGCCGAAACCATCGAGGAAGTCTACGAACCCTTTTTGATTCAGGAAGGTTATATAAAACGCACATCACGGGGAAGAGAAGCCACCGAAATGGCTTACCGCCATCTTAACAAAATACCACCCGGCACCACCGCTGGCCTATTTGATTAGTGTAGTATTCGGTCATCAAAAACAATGATAATGACTACCTGTATTTTGTTCAAATAACCGTTGAATATCTAATTTTTATGCCAGGCTATTGAACCCTTCTCCAAAGGCCATCTTGCAGCCCATTTTTGGCAAATCTTAGAATATTCCTATTAAACCTTCCCTTACTCATATCAAAAAATCATAAAAATAATACATGGATAAGATGGTCAATGATCCTTAAGGTTACCACTCTTCTAATATTTGTATATAGTAGTGATTTTTATCTGAAAATTTGAAAAGTATAGGTAAAAGGTTGGCTCTATAAATGTAATAAGTTCCAAGGTTTGGTTAAGGATGAAAAAGATTTTTTACATGTTGGTTCTAGTGTTTTGCGCCTTGTATGCCCGGGCACAAGAGACGAATATAGAGCAGTTAATTCAGGATTTTCAACAGGCGACCAATGATACTGCGCGGTTGGAAGTAATGCTCAAATGCATAGATCATTACTACGAAAACAATCCTGATACCTCATTGGTTATTGCATACCAATCTGAAAAACTGGCTCAAAAGCTTCAAAATGAAACGTATTTGGCTCACGCTGAAAGAGAAATTGCCAGGTTATTGCGCCGTACGGGTGACTATCGCAATGCCATGGCCTATATTACCAGGGCATTGGCAAGAGAAAAAATCATTGGAAACCAAAACAACATATCCAAGGCTCACAATATCATCGGCGTTCTCTACTATGAGCAAAGCAATTTTGTTGATGCATTAAAACACTATCTGCATTCTTTGAAAATATATGAGGAACTCGAAAATAAGGATGGTATAGCTTCTATCTACAACAATCTTGGATTGTTATACAAAGAAAAAGGGGAATTTGACCTGGCCCTCGAGCATTATAAAAAATCCCTTGAAATTAACGAATCACTAAACGACAGTATTGGTCTCGCCTATGGCTATAATAATCTCGGTGTTATTTACCGGACCAAAGGAAATTATAAGACTTCTCTGGAATATTTTAACAAGTCATTAAAAATCAAAGAGGCTCTTGACAACAAAGATGGTATAGTTTCAAGCCTGCTTAACCTTGGTGTAACCTATAACAAGCAGGGGCTCTTCAACGATGCCATCAAGGTAGTCCTAAAAGCGTTAAAAATTAATAAACCGCTCCATAACCTCGCCCGCGAGTCCAAAACCTACAATATCCTGGCGGAAATCTATCTCAAAATGGGCGCCTACCACAAAAGTGTAGCTTACAGCAAAAAAGCTTATGAAATCGGCAAAAAGATAGGCCAGATTAAAATAGTCCAGGAAGCCACCGAAATTCAATACAAGGCCTACAAGCAAATGGGCCGCCATGAGCCGGCGTTGCAATTTTTTGAAATTACCCAAAGTTTAAATGACAGTTTAATTCAGGTTCAGAAAATTGCAGATTTGGAAAATCTTAGAGAGAACTATGAAATAGAAAAGCAACAAATTCAAATCGAGTCGCTCAACAAAGATCGTATCATTCAACAGGAACAAATTCAAAGACAATCCATGCAGCGGAATGTTTTAGTGGTGGTATTAACATTTTTAGCGATCATCGCTTCCATCCTGTACAAAAACAATCGCCGTAAACAAAAGAGTAACAACATACTGACCCAGAAGCATAAAGAGATTGAGTTGAAAAATACAGAGTTGGCGAGACTGAATCAGGAAATAGTGAATCAAAATCAATCCATCAGCATACAAAAAAATAACCTGGAAGAGTTAAATCACATTAAAAACAATTTGTTTACAATTGTTTCGCATGATTTCAGGAGCCCTTTGAAGTCGATACAGGGATTTTTGAATTTACTCAGCATGGGTGCCCTGAGCCAGGAAGAAACCAATAAGCTGGTTGATGATCTGAGAACAAAAGTGGAGATGACGACCGATTTTCTGGAAAATCTACTCACCTGGGCCAGAAATCAAATGTACAAGATCGAAAGTAAGCCACAACCTGTTAACCTGAAAAAGATTGCAGAGGACAATGTGGCATTACTAAAGCCCGTAGCGGATAAAAAAGGTGTGAAGTTAGTCATTGATATACCCGACAACTTCGAAGCCTTTGCCGACGCCAACATGATCAACCTTGTGATCAGGAATCTGGTAGTGAATGCCATTAAATTTACCTCTGAAGGAGATCACATCAAGCTATCAGCGGTAAGAGAGGGTAGCAAAGGCGTATTTTCCGTGGTGGATAATGGTATTGGTATTGATGAAAGAATCCTTTCGAAGTTATTTGATCTTGAAACTTATTCCACCACCGGCACGGCTAACGAAAAAGGTACCGGGCTGGGATTGGTCTTATGCAAGGATTTTGTAGAGAAAAATCGCGGTACCATCTGGGCTGAAAGCAAATTAGGAGAAGGAAGTGTTTTCAGCTTTAGTATCCCACTGACGCCCAATAGTTACGAGATTCCGGCAAAAGTCACTACCTCCTAAATCTCAAGTCCGGGATCGCAATAGTTCCTCCATCATATTTTTGCCTGAAATGGCGGCGAACGTATTAATTTCCTCTCCGGCTAAAATCCCCCTAACAAGTCCATACATTAACTCGTAGATCATAATATGACTATGAAAAATTTTTGGCTGGGCTTTGTATTTTTTTCCCTTCCACTGATGGTACTGGGACAGAGGACCAATTACGAATCAGGATGGAATCCCGGCGTACTGGTATTGGCCGATAACAGCATCATCAAGGGAGAAGTAAATTATATTCAGAAAAAAGAAAATGTAATTGTCACCTCCAAAAATAAGAAAACAACTCACCATGCCAGCAACATAAAGTATTTTCAATTTTATGATAAGAAGCTTAAATACAATAGGGCTTTTACCTCTCTCAACCGAAAAATGGACAGTCCTCCTTCAAAAATGCAGATCTTTGAAATTGTTTTAGAAGGCGCCTTGCCCTACTATCGAAAGCCGGTACTAGTTGAAAAGGTAGTTGTCAGTCGCGATAAAGCCGGTTCCAGTCATGTCATGGATGATTTTGTGGAATACATTTATTTCTTAAAAATCAAAGATCGACTGATCAAGGTGAAAAACTTTAGCACGGACGCTTTACCACATATGAAAAAACACATCAGGGAAATCAGCAATTTTATGGAAGAAAACAAACTGAATATCACCCTGGTATCGGATCAAATACAGATTATAGATAAATACAATGCGCTTGAAGAAAATTTAGCCGCAAAAAAAGGGATCAACTAATTGATCCCTTTCTGGTTTATTGAAATTATCTTTAGAAACTCACTCTAAGACCCGAGTTCCAGGTTGTGCCGAAGCCATAAAAACCTCTATTGTCTTTAAATTTATCTTCACCAACCTCATTGGTATCCAATTCCGAAATGTACTCTTCATCAAATACATTGTTAACATTTAATCTCCAGGTTACATCCAGTTTACCAATTTTGAAATCATAATAAAGGCCGGCATCCACGAGATTGTAAGAGGGAATCTCCACCGCCTGATTTCCGGGTGTTTCAAAAACTCTATCGGTGGTTACATCATAGTCTGCATAAAGGTTGCCCGCATAATACCAGCTTCCGAATAACCTTAGCCCTTTTAATATTTCATAGGTTGCGCCAATTCGCGCTGTGGTCTGTGCAGCGTCTCCGACCTTTACGCCGTCGAGGTAAAACGTGAAAGTACCAATATTCTCTCTGGCATCATTGAATACGGCGGCGGATATATTATCGCCATAGGTCCAATCTCCCACCGATAACATACCGTCAATAGTCAGTTTGCTAATTGGCCTGAAGGTCATATCTACCTCCACGCCGGTGTGGATCTGGTCAATTCCAGCCAAATTTGCTCTTCCATCCTGATTTTCTATTTCAACATCCCGGCTTAAAAAACGATTGGTCCAGGTAGTCCTGTATAAGTTAAGGTTAGCACTGAACATTTTTGATCGATAGCCATAGCCTAATTCAAAGCCCAGTACTCTTTCATTCTCGACATCAGGATTTACTTCATTCAAAAAATTCAGATAGACATTATCAAAAATTGGTTGCTTACTATAAAATCCGGCATTAGCAAAGACATTATGACGCTCATCAAGATTATAATTGATCCCTCCTTTAATATTGCCCCCCAGAAAGTTTTCAAAATCGGTTTCCTGTTTGGGATCTCCATCAGCTTCTGTGTCGTCGCCATCTAAATAGTTGAAGTAATCAATCCTTTTAAATCCCTGATTGGACAAAGATGATGATACAAATGCTGAAATGGGTCCATCACTGTATTCTAACTGACCAAAGAACCCAATCCACTGAACAACGCCATCATTATGGTAATTTAGTTCGGCGTCATCTTTTAAATCAGCAATGGCTTTAGCTTCTTTTTCTTCCGTTATAAACTGCCCCGCCAAATTGATATTTGCATTGGTAAAATAAGCATCTGCACCAAGCAGGTTATCAATTCTCCTGTAGTGAATTCCCCTGTAATGTCGAAGATCGATGCCTGCGGTAAGATTGAATCTATCGTTCAGCTCATGGGTTAAATTAGATATTACGCCTACCCAGTTATGGGAGTTAACAGATGCTCTTCTCACAAAGCCCTCACTGCTGGTATTTACAAATTTATCAGCAAAGAAACCCTGCCTGTTATCTACACCCGGGTTGAGTTCACCCCATGTCACTCTCGGATCGCCAAAATCGGGCACATTCTGCCCCTGATTCCAGCGCCGGATATCTTCAAAACGAATCTGTCCATTTTCATCCTTAAATTTGCTGGAGCTGTCAAATGATCCATTCAGCTGTCCTCTTGGCCCGGTGCCTCCTCCTCTGCCATAGGATACATAGGCAGTAGTAGCCAATTCCGTTTTTTGGGAAATATTCCAATAATGATTAATAAAGACTTTGGGTTTGTGGTAGAAATTTCTTCTCCAGGAAAACTCCTCACCATCTAAGGTCCCCCACAAATGATTATATTTCAAACCTCTTTCATCGAAGGTCTTCAGCGTGACGCCATCAAATTGGCCAATTTCCCGTTGGTTGTGCCATTGGGGTGCTCCCAGCGCAGTGAGATGAATAGAATGTCTGTCATTGAATATCTTCGCAATGGAAGCAAAATAAGAATATGCCCGGAATTCTGTTCCGTCAACATAACCATTTCCCCTGGTATGGGTAGCTTGTAAGCTGATCGCCCAGCCATTTTCGGTTAAACCGGTTGAGGTTGAAATGGCGAATTTATTATATCCGTCATTTCCAACCGTATAACCTACCTTACTTCCTCTCTTCATCTCAGCGGCATTGGTAATAATATTAATGGTTCCACCTACTGAAGCAATGGCCAACTTGGAGGCACTGAGTCCTCTTTGTACCTGGATATTGCTGGTGACATCACTTAATCCCGCCCAGTTTGACCAGAACACCCAGCCGTTTTCCATATCATTTACCGGTACACCATTGATTAGTACCGCAGTATTCCGCTGGTCAAACCCTCTTACATTGATTCGGGAGTCCCCAAATCCTCCGCCTTGTTTAGTGGTGTAAACAGAAGGGGTCGATCTTAAAATTTCAGGGAATTCCTGGTTCCCTATTTTTGCTTCAATTTCCGATCCTTTGATGGTTGACACCGCTACCGGTGTCTTTCGGTCGATAGCCACTGAGGCAATTACTTCTACCTCCTTTAGTCCTACCGCCCCTACTGAAATGGTTATGTTTCCAACATCAACGGTCTGTCCATCAATTACCTCGACAAACATTTCTTTATTTTCATAACCCACATATGAAATGACAATATTTTGTCTGCCAGCCTCTAATGCCGACAACGTAAACCTGCCGTTGATATCGGTAGTAGCGCCTTTTGTTGTTCCTTTAAGCACCACTGTGGCGCCAATTAGCGCCTCCAGGTTGTCGCCATCCAGGACGGTTCCTGTTACAGCCCCCGTCTGTGCATGCGCGGTACTACTACCCCATAAAATCAGTAGTATACCACATGTTAAAGAAAGTAGAATTTTTTTCATGAGTGATTGATTTTAGTTAATATAAGTTTAGTAAGCGTGTTGTTTTTGGAACTCCCGGGAATTATGTCCCTTACCAATCTATTTCAAGACACGTACTTCGAACTGGTTTAGTGCGAATTTAATATACCTGCATTTTATCAGCACCGTGATAATAATTATCATATTGTTAATTATTTATTTTAGATCTGCCGCCCTGATCTTGTTTTCCCAAAGCAACTTTCCCTCCTTGTTTTTAATTTTTATGGTAAGAACACGGTCTTTTCGCGGACCTGAAATTTCCAATAAGCCATAATTTCTTTCTACCACCAGGGTCTCAGGAACTCTCAGGTCATTTTTCTCATCTTTTGGATTATACACACCAGCAGTTAGAGGAGAGACCGTCAAATCGTACAATGGATAGCGCCCGGCTTCGTTAAGCACGCTTAGTTCTGTATAGTGTCGATCACCATCCAGGAAGATTACCCCCCCGGCTTTGGAATCAAATATGGCGTCAATTAATTTTTGTCTTTCCTCAGCGTAATTAGCGTAATTTTCCCCGGCTTTAGCAGTATTCAATACCTGGCTACCGATAACGATAAATTTGAAATTGGCCCTGCTGAAGCTCAATGCGTCAATTAACCACTGGTATTGCTCCGTCCCAAGTATCGTACGCGGGCTGCCATCCACACGACGTTTTGGCGAACGAAAGTACCGGTCGTCCAATAAAAAGAATTGAACGTCATTCCAAAAAAAGGTGCCTGCAATACCTCCCATTCCCATAACACCGTAATTTGGATTACCCCAAAATAGCTTAAAGGCCTCGGTGGTAGTTTCCTTGTTCCAAAAAGAACGATCCGAATCATTCGGGCCGTAGTCATGATCGTCCCAAATAGCATAATGATGCATAGACCCCAAAACAGGCTGTATCTCTTTCGTCGAACGGGTATGTGTATAGCGATGGTATATACCCGTTCGGCTGTTCCAATCCGCCTCTCTCAAATAAGTATTATCACCCGTCCATACCATAAAATCCGCACCCTCCTTGTAGATACTGCCAAATATTTCATATGCCCCACCATAGCCATCTCCGGGCCTATCATATGCGGCTTCGTTAATGTAGGTACAACTTCCAACAATGAATTTAAAGGGTGGTGGATCTGTGCGATATTGCCATAGGGGTTGTGACTGAAAAGTTAGCCGGTAGGGTCTTTTAACCAGCTTACTGTTGATGTATAATTGATATCCATATTTTTGCCCAGGCTCTATTTCATCGGCCACAAGCTTGGCCACATAAGCCTGTCCTTTTTGGGTAACTACCTCTTCGGTGCTAAATTTGTTACCGGGCTCTCCAAGCTTCCAATAGGCAAATTTTACCTGACAAGACTTGGTGGTTTGAACCCATAACAGCACTTCCTTCATTGTAGAATATCCAACCATAGGCCCCGATTTCAATAGTGAAGACTGGGCTTGACCAACTAAAGTTAAACACAGCCATAATGACAGCACGCACAAAAGCCTTTTCATCAAATAATTGGGTAAATATTCACTAATTCCTTTATACAATTACGGAAATTTTGATGATATAGAAAAATCAATTTAAAATATCCAAAATCTATCATTGTGATTAACAGGATTTAAAAATATGATAAATAAATACTATGTTTATTAATGAAAAAATAACACCCCATGATCAGACATTTAATTTTTTTCCTGTTAGTCTCATTTTGCTTTTCCAATAGGATTTTTGCTCAAACAGACCTTTCCTACTATTTACCAGCTAACGAATATCATGAGTCAATTCCTACACCCAAGGAGGTGCTTGGCTATGAAGTTGGGGAATGGCATGTCAATAACGATCAGCTACTCAGATACATGGAGGCCGTCGCCAGCGTATCGGACAGGGTCAGTTTGGAAATCTATGGCAGATCTTATGAGAACAGGCCTTTGCTGTTGCTTACCATCACCTCTCCGGACAATCACAAAAATATCGAATCTATCAGAAAAAATCACCTTGCCTTGTCCGACCCGGCAAGGCAGAAGAATCTTAATACGGCCAACATGCCATCGGTGGTATGGCTTGGCTATAGCGTTCATGGCAATGAATCAAGCGGTACCAATGCCTCCTTGCTTACTGTTTATCATCTGGCTGCTGCCATGGGACCAGCCATTGAGGACCTGCTAAAAAATACGGTGATATTGGTAGATCCTATGATTAATCCAGACGGGAACATGCGATTTTCTTCGTGGGTAAACAGTCGCAAAAGCAAGAACCTGATAGCGGACCCTAACAATCATGAGCAAAATGAACCATGGCCAAAAGGCAGGACAAATCACTACTGGTTTGATTTAAACCGGGACTGGCTACTGCTTCAGCATCCGGAATCGAGAGGGCGCCTAAAGAAGTTTCACCAGTGGAAGCCAAATATCCTGACCGACCACCATGAAATGGGTACTGATGCTACTTTCTTTTTTCAGCCGGGTGTTCCGTCGCGCAACCATCCGTTAACTCCTCAAAACACCTTTGCGCTTACCGGCAAAATTGCTGAATTTCATAAAAAAGCGTTGGATCAAAATGGTTCTCTTTATTATTCAAAAGAAAGTTTTGACGACTACTATTACGGCAAGGGTTCAACCTATCCCGATATCAACGGTGGGATCGGCATTCTATTTGAGCAGGCAAGTTCCAGAGGACACGCACAGGAAAGCGTTAATGGGACCTTGAAATTTCCATTTACCATCAAAAACCAATTCACCACCACGCTGTCCACATTGGAATCATCTCAACAACTACGCAAGGAGCTATTGGATCATCAGCGAGAATTTTACAAAACCGCCCTGGCAGCGGCTGCCAATGATCCGGTAAAAGCTATTGTTGTTCACTCCGAATCGGATATTGCCCGACTAAACGCCCTGATCGAAATCCTGCGCGGGCATCAGATCAAAGTTCACGAATTAAAAAAGTCCGTCACCCAAAATGGAAATACTTTTGATCCTCAACACAGTTGTATCATTCCCTTGGGTCAATCACAGTACAGGATGATAAAGGCATTGTTTGAAATCAGGACCTCATTTCAGGATAGCCTGTTTTACGATGTTTCCTCCTGGACACTGCCCCTGGCATTTAACCTTCCTTATGCAGAGTTAACCAATAAGGATTTCGACAATAATCTGCTTGGCCGGGAAGTGGGGAACATGGAGGCAATGTTAGACGATGCCAAAAACAGTAAGCCTACCTATGCGTATGGCATTAATTGGAACGGATATTTTGCGCCCAGGGGGTTGTATAAATTGTTAAAAACAGGGCTTAGGGTCAAGGTAGCAACTGAACCATTCACCCATGACAATGGTAAAAAACACAACTACGGAACCATTATTATTCCACTGCAGGACCAACCATTACCTCCGGATCAGATACATGCGCTTATGGACGAAATTAAGCGAGATGACTGGACGGAGGTATATCATTTTAACTCAGGCTCCTCCCTGAATGGAAACTACTTAGGTAGCAATAAAATGAAAAGAATTACCCTTCCCAAAATTGCCCTCATTATTGGGGATGGCATTGATGGCTACAGCGCCGGCGAAGTATGGCATCTGTTGGATCATCGGTTCGATATGGACCTGACTCTGCTCCCTGTTGACAAGCTCTCCAGCACCAAGTTACAAAAATACAATACCCTGATTCTGGTAAACGGCAATTACCAAAGACTTGGGTCAGGAAATATAGCAAAGCTAAAAAGCTGGACCCAGAATGGTGGTAACATTATTGCCATGCAAAGCGCCACGCGCTGGTTATCAAGCAAAAATCTGACGAAGATCAAATTCATTGTGTCTGAAAAACCCGATAAGCTTCCTCCAAGGCCCTATGCAGATCGTTCTTTGTATAAGGGCGCCCAGCTAATCGGGGGAGCTATCTTTGCCACACAACTCGACCTCACGCACCCACTTGCCTATGGATACAACCGGGAAATAATGCCTGTTTTTAAGAAGGGAACTTTATTTATGGAAACCACTAACAGCCCCTATGCTAATCCTGTAACGTTTACTCAAAATCCTTTAATGAGTGGGTATGTGTCAAAAGAAAATCTTGAAAAACTTCAAAATACAGCAGCGGTAAATATAGCCTTATTAGGAGCCGGCAAAATTATTTCGTTTACAGATAATCTTAACTTCAGGGCTTATTGGTATGGTACCAATAAAATGTTTTTTAATGCGATCTTCTTTGGAGATATTATTAACATTTGATCCGCGGATCATCTGCAACAAAATTATGGCTGCTTGCAGATAAAATAAAAAGGGCTGTGCTGACAGCCCTTTTTATTAAAGATACCACTAAGCATCTTAAGCTTTTTGTTTTACAGATTCTTTGGCTAACGATTTTTTGGTTAGGTCTATCACCACCGGCGTAGCCACATATATGGAAGAATATGTACCGGCAAGAATCCCCACCAGCAAGGCAAAGGAAAACCCTTTCAACACCGCCCCACCAAACAAAAATAATACTAACACCACAAACAAAGTAGTCGCCGAAGTAATTAGGGTTCTGCTGACAGTATTGTTAATGGATAGATTAAAAGTTTTTTCGAGATGCGAGGTCCCTCTTAATCCCAGCGTTTCTCGAATTCTATCAAATACTACTACGGTATCATTAATCGAATATCCAATAATAGTCAACATGGCAGCAATAAATACCTGGTCTACCTCATAAGCAATTCCAAATAACCTGGCGATGGCAAAGGCTGAAATTACCACCAGGGTATCATGAAACAGCGCCACGATTGCGCCTAAACCAAATTGCCACTTTCTAAACCTGATCAGGATATACAGAAATATCACAATCAGCGAGAAGAATATCGCCTTTTGGGAAGACGACTTGATATCGTCAGCAATAGTAGCACCAACTTTCTCGGAGCTTAGAATGGTAAAATGAGTATCATCTACCTTAGTGTCATCACTTATAAACTGCTGGCCGCTATAGGCTTCCAGACCTTTGATCATAACGTCCCTCACCTTGTTATCTGCATCTGTAGCTTCGTCATCGACCAGGTAGCTGGTGGTGATTTTAAGTTTATTACTAGTACCAAAAAATTTAACCTCGGTCCCGGCATTTTCAAAATCGTCCACCAGCGCTGTTTCTACCTGCGAGGCTATCTGCGGCTGCGAAAAGCTCACTACATAGGAGCGTCCGCCTTTGAAATCCACCCCTAGGTTTAACCCGCCTTTCAACAGTAAAGCAGTCATTCCAATAACAATGAAGGCAGCTGAGGCTAAGTAGGCTTTCTTTCTTTTGCCAAGAAAATCCCAATTGACATTGGAAAGAAGTCCTTTAGAAAATGGTGTGGCAAAAGATATTTTACTTTGATCACCTTTTTTGGAAAGCCACATCATGATTAATCTTGTAACAAATACCGCAGTGAAGAATGAACAGAAAATACCAATGATCAAAGTCACGGCGAAACCTTTCACAGGTCCTTCTCCGATCAATGCAAGAATAACGGCAGTCAGCAATGTTGTAAAGTTGGCATCAAAAATTGACCAGAATGCTTTTTGGTAACCGTTGCTAATCGCTTTAAGCAATGAAACGCCATTTTTTATTTCTTCTCTGATACGTTCAAAAATCAGTACGTTGGCATCAATCGACATACCTATTGTCAATACAATACCGGCAATACCAGGTAAGGTAAGGGCCGTTTTGAATTGCGCCAGAATACCAAAAATGAAAAATATGTTAAATACCAAAGCTGCATTGGCCACCAGACCTCCTTTGGCATAGTAAAATATCATGAATATAACCACTATAGCCAATCCTACTATGATTGAGGTGATACCCTGAGATTGAGCTTGCTGACCCAACGTTGGTCCTATGATAGCTTCTGATACTATCCTGGTAGGCGCCGGTAATTTTCCGGCCTTTAGTAAATTCGCCATATCACCAGTCTCCTCGATGGTAAAGTTACCTGAGATAACGGATTGACCATTTGGAATTTCGGATGATACATTGGGTGCAGAAATCACCTTGTTATCCAGGACAATAGCAATTCTCCTGTTGACGTTGGCACCGGTCAACCTTTTCCATTTCTTGGCACCGGTGGCGTTCATAACCATATGAACAGCGGGCCTGTTAACTTCATCTCGTCCCTGATAGGCGTTGGTAATCACCTCCCCGGTCAGTGGAGCCTGCCCTCCACGCCCTACTCTAAGCGGGTTTAGCTCCAAAAGTTCCGAAACCTGATCATCAGGACGGGAGTCGGGTTTCACCTGCCACCTGAAAACTACATTGGGGGGCATTAAGGATTTGACGTCTTCTCTTTCGAAAATCCTGTTTAGCCTTGCGGTATCTTTTACATTGCAGTATAGGTAGGCCTTCCCGGATTGATCAAACTGAATGCTTAACAGATCCTGTAATGGGGACACCTGGCTATTGGCCAGGGAATCCAAAGCGCTGGAGGTGCTGTCAGAACCTTCCAATTGCTCTGCAAGGTTTTCATCGTCTACTTGTGTTGTATCTTCCGGCGAAGCATCCTCTACCAATGCATTCAATGCATCTTCAGTGGAGGTTACAGCCGTGCTATCTGAAAGGTTTAAAGTATCTGTTTTGGCTAGTTTTTCCTGTAACAGCAAATCGCTAACAGCATTGATGGAAGCCGCATACTCCTGAAAATCCGCCACTTCCCAAAATTCCAGTTTTGCCACGCCTTGCAGTAGCTTTCGTACCCTGTCGACATCCTCCACGCCGGGTAACTCAATTTGAATTCTATTGGTTCCCTGGATTCTTTGAATATTTGGCTGCGAGGTTCCAAATTGGTCGACACGGGTTCTTAAAATATTAAATGACCGGTCGATTGCCCCATCAACTTCCTCTCTGATCAAATCCAGGACATCCCCGGCTGAAGACTGGAGGCTAATTCTGTCGCGGTTGGCGGCATTGGAAAAGATCTCTACCAGTCGCCGGTCCTGGCCCCCAATTTCACCGTAGGCCTGATAAAACAGATCTGAAAAAGCCGCCTGGCTGTTGCGCTGCAGTTTCTTGGCATCTTCCAGGGCCTGGAGAAATGTTTCATCCTTGGTATTTCCCGCCAGACTCTTAATGATTTCATCCGGGGTCACTTCCAGGGTCACATGCATTCCGCCCTGTAAATCAAGTCCCAGTGCCAATTCATTTTTCTTTACATCTTCATAGGTATACTGGATTCCAAAAAGATTGTAAACAGGCTCATGCCAGATGGAATCCAGGTACTGTCTTTTTTTATTGAAATTTAATACGCCATTTTCGTCAGTGGCAAAGGCTATGGCGTCTTTTTGAACGCTGCTTGCCTTAAAAGTAAACGATAAGTAGTATAAACATAACAGTGTCACCAACACCGTCAGAATAATTACTGCACCCTTGTTTCTCATTTGAGTAATGTTTTGATATTAATAGCTTAATTGATTTTTGGAAATAAAACACCCCATTCGGAATAACCGAATAGGTTTTTTGACATGCGACATGGAGTCTTGCTAAGGAGCGTTGGGGCTAATGATAAAACGGAATAATGTGTCAAAATATCCCGAATTGTAGACAGGTTGGCAGAAATCTCCGAAATGTACTATTTCACTAACCTGTATTAATTCCTGTATCAGATAAGACTCAAAATGAAGATCTATATGGATAAAGTTGATGATAGCCTCAAAAGTAACCATTCTGATTTCCGAGGAGGCGGAGCTATCGTCTTTCGTTCCGTCGTCGTGAGCTATCTCAGTGTCATGGGTTTTTCCTTCGTCAACAGCGTAGGTTGAAGCCGCACCAAGGAAAGTAGCCAGGGTGAGGATCAGTACCAATAACCTTTGTAAACCCGATATTTTTATGTTGAATTTCATTTTGTAGCATGTAAAGCTAGGGATATTCCATTAAAATTCCATACAATGATTGACAAATTCTACCGATCCCAATTGGAAGGTGCCCGAAAGAAAGCGATCAGGTGACCCCAAATAGGGCCTTACAGCGTTACCAGTCGGAAATTAACAAAACAGTAATGCATAATGGTTACACGGTACCGGACCAAAGCAAGGCAAAACGTTGGTTATTTAGGTCCTCAGATTGCATATAGTGGCCCGATATCCAGAATCCACGTGAATGCCGCTTAACAAGTCAAATTTCAGAACCCCACAGATCCTGATAAGTCAAAGACCCTCCTATTGATGCGCAGTATAATGACGGGTAACCGGGTTCAATGATTTTCATCTTTTTCTGCAACCTTGATCTTATATAATAGTTAAATAATAGTATCATAATTTCATCCTAATACTTGTTTTAATTATGCCAATCATTTCTTTAAATACCGGGCAGGTAAAGGAGATCAATCAAAATGGCCGGGTTACTACTACCGCCATTTATAAGACACCTGTCTTTGAGTCGCGGGAAGTACATACACTGGGAATAGAGGGAGATATGCAGGCTGATCTCAAGGTCCACGGCGGCACCGAAAAAGCGGTTTATGCTTATCCGGTGGAACACTATGATTATTGGAAAACCCTGTTGGAACGGGAAGACCTTCCGCATGGTGTGTTTGGTGAAAATCTATCGATTTCGGAATACCTGGAAGATAACGTCTACTTCGGCGATATATTCAAAGCGGGTTCGGCAGAGTTACAGGTCACTATGGCCCGCCAGCCATGCTCAAAGTTGAATTTAAGATTTGATGACAAACAGATGGTCAAAAAGTTTCTGGCGAGCGGCAGAAGTGGCTTTTATTTTCGTGTGTTAAAACCAGGTAAAGTAAAAGCCGGAGATACATTTACCAGAATTGCCATGTCTCCTGACCGGTTTTCTATCAGAGAGTTTAATCTTGTTTACAACAAGGACAAAGACAACATCACCCTGCTCAAGAGAGTTATCAAAGCCAAAGATGTTCCCTTAAAATACAAAGAGCGGTTAGGTGACCATTTAAGAAAACTACAGGAAGCCTGATTCGTGATCAATCCGGGGTTTTAACATTTTTGTGGTATTCAGATCGCAAAAGCAACCATATTAAGTTTTTGTTACTTTTATCAAAAAAGTATTTCTAAAGACTTATTGTCGTCTAAAATTTGGTTAATTTTCAAATAGTAGTTCTCACGTAAAAGGGCAAACATGAAATTTAAAGACGAGAAACTTCAATCGCTTATCGTATCAATTGAAGACATCATTCAGCGATTGAAGCAGGCTGAAAGTGATCAGAGCCACCTGTTGCTTGATGTTCACAAGAACTCGCAATTGAGCGCGACTAACCTGATCCACTATCGCAGTTTGAGAGAATACGACATCCGCGATCTGCAAAAAAAACTAGGCAACCTGGGTCTTTCACGTTTGGCCAAGGCAGAATCCCACATCATGGCCAGCCTACTGTCTTTGGAATACATATTAAAAAAAATGGTGGATCCCCACATCACTGAAAACGTGAACGCTCCGTTTTCCATCAAAAAAAGTCAAAAGATACTGGCCACCAAAGCGAAATCCCTGTTTGGCTACCGGTCCAAAAGCCGTAGGGTAAGAATTATGGTAACGCAGCCTACTGAATCAGCTTATAATTATGAATTAGTTCAAAGCATGGTTGCTGCCGGCATGAATTGCGCCAGAATCAACTGCGCCCATGACAGTCCCGAGGTTTGGTTGAAAATTATAGAAAATGTCCACCGGGCCAATGAAAAGCTTAAAAGGAAATGCAAAATCACGATGGACCTGGGTGGCCCTAAAATACGAACCGGGGCTATTGTTCCGGGACCAAAAGTCAAAAAATTTGGGCCGGAACGAGATGAGTGGGGAAAAGTAATAAACCCGGCACAAATACTGTTGGTGCATGCTATTACGGATGAATCAGCGGTTAACGCTGTTCCAGTCCCAGCCAATTGGTTAAGCAAACTAAAGGTCAATGATAAAATTTCCTTCAGGGATACCCGCGACAAATTAAGAGCCTTGAAAATTAAGGAAATCGGACAGGATTTTGCCATTGCCAATTGTTACGATGCCGCTTACATAGCCACCGGCACCAAATTTACCGCCCATATTGATGGTACCAAAGAGATGGCTGAAGTTGGTGAGATGCCCGCTATTACGCAAAGTTTATTGCTTAAAACCGGCGACAGATTGATTGTTCATAAACATGCAACCCCCGGAATCCCCGCCGTCTTTGATGAAGAGGGCCGGCTACTCGCCGAAGCTCACATTGGTTGTACACTTCCGGAGATCGTTAATCTCGTACGTCCCGGTGAAAAAATTCATTTTGATGATGGTAAAATAGTTGGAAAAATACAGGAAGTATATCCGGAAAAGTTTGTTGTGGAAATCACCTACGCCAAGGACACAGGAGCTAAGTTAAAAGCCGATAAGGGGATCAATTTACCGGAGACCAATTTAAAGATCAGCGGTTTGACCGAAAAAGATAAAATCGATCTGGAATTTGTCGCCCGGTATGCCGACGTGGTAAACATGTCTTTTGTTAACAATCCTTCCGATGTCACCGAACTGATAGAGGAAATCAGGCGTTTAGATGCCCAGGATAAATTAGGAATTATCCTGAAAATTGAAACCCAAAAAGGGTTTAACCAATTGACGGAAATTCTTCTGGAGGCCATGAAATTGAAAAAAGTTGGCGTCATGATTGCCAGAGGAGACCTTGCCATTGAAACGGGTTGGGACAATATAGCCAGGATCCAAAATGAAATGCTGGCGGTTTGCAATGCTGCTCATGTCCCGGTAGTATGGGCCACCCAGGTACTCGAAAATCTGGCCAAAAAAGGCATCCCCTCCCGGTCCGAAATCACTGATGCAGCCACTTCCGTCAAGGCGGAATGTGTTATGTTAAATAAAGGTCCCCACATTACGCAAGCTATTCGCCTGCTTGATACCATTTTAAAAGGCATGGAAAACTACCAAGACAAAAATGCACCTATGCTACCAGCCCTGGAAGCAGTCGGTTCCTGATCGACTTTGCCCGACATGGTATGGGAAAGTTGGAAAACACTGGCTGTCTATGATTTTGTACATTATATTCCTAAATTGTCAGAAATGACAAACTGAAATTCTCGCATCCTGATGAGTCCATTATCTGTCTTAATAATTGTTGTCACCGTAGCACTCCCGATTATTTTTTTGGTCTACAACTCAAAAATGGAAAAGAAGAGAAAGGCCGATCTGCGCCAGGCAGCTGAATTGTTAAAACTCACCTATCAGGAAGGGGATCAGCCGGATTTACTTTCGTCGATGGAAAAATTTAAAACGTTTAGCCGTGGAGAAAGAAGCCGGAAAATTTCCAATTTAATGTCGGGAAAAACAGAGGATCTGGCACTTAAAATATTTGACTATCGTTATCGCATCGGAAGTGGTAAAAATAGTACAACACATTTTCATACGATTGTTCATGTTAGATCTTCTTTAATGAATTTGCCTGCTTTCAGCTTAACCCCCGAGTCTGTATTCCACAGAATAGGCGATTTTTTTGGGATGAAAGACATTGATTTCGACATGTATCCGGAATTTTCCCAGCAGTATTTATTGAAAGGGCCAGAGGAGGAAGCCATCAGAAAACTCTTTAACCGGGAAAAACTTACTTTTTTTACCGACAATCCACAATTTTCTGTAGAAGGTCAAAATGACGAAATGATTATTTTTAAGAGCCGCGGCCGTGTAAAAGTACCTGAGCTTCAGCAATTTTTTAAGGAGAGCTTAAGGATCTCCCATTTGTTCATGGGATAGCCTCAAAGATCTGTATAAAGTTCCCGGATGATAGAGACTCAGGCAGGGACTCTACTTTTCAGCCATTTGATTTGTCCGTTGTGATTTGATTCGTGTTCGCAAACATGAAACCACTTGCAGTAGTTGTTGGTGGGGCCCCAGGGAAATTTTTCATCAACTGCCATCAGCCAATCATCATCCCGCTCACGGAATCCCGATAATGTTTTTTCCCTTGTTTCTTTTAAAATATCCAGGTAATATTTTATATCATGACCCTTGATGGTATGCCGGGCGTTATCGCCTAAGTTCATTGCAGTATCCCATTTTCCGGCAATCTGATTGCCCCAGGTGCCCCATTCCATGGCTTCAAAGGTATTAAGCTGATAGTAAGTTTCGGTCGCGGCCAGGTGCATTAGCATGGCGCCAATAGTGTTGGCATTATCGTCATGGAGATAATCCAGCTCCCGCTGGCTTAGACGTTTAACAGAATATATTACCATGGCCCTCATCCAATCCATCATAGATACTAAAATGCTAAGTTGCGGCGTATACCCCTGCCGGGGACCAAAAACATTTATATTTTTCTTTTCGAAAGAAGATAAACCCGGATTGGCACTGTTAATCAAGGGCAAACCGACTAATCCCGAGGTTAGCAATGCTGAATTTTGGAGGAATCTTCGGCGATTAAAATTGTCCATAACTGTAAAGTTTAGTGTTTTATACCATCTTTCAACAATCAATCAATTTGCATTCTTCCTGATTGTTTTCAAATTCAATAGTGGCGTGATGCACACCTTTTTTGTCCAGGTTATTTTTGATGGTGACCTTTAAATCATTTAACTCGCTCATCGATAAATTTTTATGAAGAACCAGGTGTACCGTTAATATATTGTACTCACCATCCATAGACCAAATATGAAAATCGTGGTAATCATCAATTTCCGGCAAATTTAACAGATAGCTTTTAATAGCCTCTACATCAGCGTTAACCGGGATACCCTGAAGGATGATTTGGAAAGTTTGTTTAAGGCTTTTAGTCACGTTAAACAGAATAAAAGCACTGATGAGCAAAGATAATATAGGATCAATGACAGGGACGTCAAAAAAATACATAACCACAGCGCCTATCAATACTGCTACCCAGCCTAAGACATCTTCCATCAAATGTAGCCTCACCACTTTTTCATTAATCGAAGATCCCCTCTTAAGCCTTAGAATAGCCGCCCCATTAAACAAAACTCCCAGTACAGCGAGGAGGATCATACCTTTGGCATCGCTTGGCTCAGGGGCTATCAGGCGCGGGATGGTTTCAAATAAGATAAAGATGCTACCCGCCAAAAGAATAATGGCATTAATAATGGCTCCCAGGAGAGAAAAGCGTTTATAGCCGTAAGAAAATATCTTGTCACGGCCCTTGCTTGATATTTTCTGAAAATACCACGCCAATCCCAACGACAGCGTATCTCCCAGGTCATGCAACGCATCGGATAAAATAGCCACACTATTGGTTAACACACCACCGATAATTTCAATAACTGTAAACAGGAAATTCAGGAAAAAGGCAACTTTTATATTGTCATTACCCCCGTGGTGGTGATTTAAGTCAGAGTGGCCATGATGGTGATGATGACTCATTTTATGGATTTTAGAGGGATGTACTGTTCGTTTTGACCAGCAGTGAGCGCATAAACTGCCCTCCCCTTAAAAATACCCATTTTATTTTAATAATTAAACCACACTGCTTACACTCGTATGACTACGGATCAGGCTTGACTTCCTTAATTATAAAACTGGCATCGTTGTCCTCCAGAAATGGACAGGAAACCAAATGCTTTTCCACCTCTTCATAATCGGATGCCTTCAAAACCATGTAGCCATTAATATCGAGGCTATCTTTATCTGTACCCCGCTTATTAAGCACCTCACCTCCCTTTGCCAGAGGAAATCCCGCAACGAGTTTTCCCGTAGCATCCAGCTGTGATAAATACGTTCCCCATGCTTTAAAGTGCTGATGTTTTTCGTCCCGGCTCATTTGATCACTGTGGATCACGCCACCCTGCATCAATATCAAATATTGTTTCATCTTTTTAAATTACGTAATGACCTTTAGGTCGTTATCACAAAAAACTTCGATAGCCTGCTGGATAAATCTGGCGAGGCCTTCTTTGTATTTTTCATAGTACTGTGTAAACCTTTCATCCTCGACATAAAGCTTTCCCAGTCCCCGGTACCTTTCTTTGCTTACCTCATAGTACAAATTCATCTGCCTGAAATGACGCAAAATAACCTTTTGAACCCGAACGTCATCCGGTTTAAACCCTACCATGCTGGCCAGCAGTTGATTGATTTCCTCATCAATTTCCTGATGGTTCTTCCAGCCAGTATTACCCTTTTCCCGAATTCGCTGTTCGGCATTTTCCATTTCTTCCTGTCCCCACTTTTCCATCGCTTCCTGTCTTACCTGTTTTGCTTCTTCAGGTTTAAATCCTCGATATAACGCTTCATCATTAATCATTGCCTTATTGTTTTTTAGTTCCAACATCGTTTTGTCAATAGTCACGAGAAGTTGTTGCCACCGCTGAATTTGCCGCGCAATCTCTCCCTTATGAAATTCCAGCGCCTTTAAAACATCAAAGTCCGGATCATTGATAATCTGTGCAATTTCTTTCAGTGGAATCGCCATCTCCCGGTAAAAAAGAATTTGTTGCAACAACAACAGTTGTTCCTGATGGTAAAGGCGATAACCCTTTTCTGACCTTTGGGCCGGCTGCAACAATCCAATATGATCGTAGTGATGCAATGTTCTCACACTTACTTTTGCCAGCTTTGATAATTCCTTGACAGAATATACTTTCATAACTATTATTATCGATAACTAAGGCAAAGTTAAACTATAACGTAACGTCAGAGTCAAGGAGAATTTGCATTTTTTTGCTTTTCATCCCCAGTACTATCAAATCGGTCCGCACCCGGGGGTTATCAAATGTGTCAGTTGGTTTTTATAAGGAGTTGCCTTAAGCTAAAAATATGCATGGTGTAGGCTATCGGTACTAATATACCGGGCAACAATACGAAAGGGAAGCGGGCAACAATAACATTGGCAGGTTCGTTCATAAAAACCCTTACAGGGGTGGGCATGGATAGCACGGCAATAACCAAAATATTTAATAGCAGCAGCATTCCAAACACATTCCATACAATAGCCAGACGTCGCCGGTATTTATGACCTGAGAAACATAGGTAGGCAAAAACAGGCGCTGTAATCCCCACCAATACATCCCAGTTTCTGCCTTCAAAAGTCATTTGCACCGGGAGTAAATTGTCTAAAAATAACCCCCACAGCAACACTTCTACAACAATTCTAAAGGATTGTATATAAAATAGCCATTGGGGAGGAACATCAGACAAGATTGAGGCAAGCGTCTTTGAAAACGATAGAAAAATGATGATGGGTAAGGGAATCACCAACACAATAAGCATCCGGGGAGGAAAATTGGAAAAGTCATTCAAAAACCCAGATAGGGAAAGTCCGGATAACACCGCCAACCAAATAACGATCGTCCCGACAAATCGGCGTTTGATTCTTTTACCGGCATTTTCCTCAAAGCTTTTCAATCCACGATTTAGCCCTGCATATATTAAGTACAGGCACGTCAGGCTAAGTACAATAAACAACAGGGAGAATAACATCAAATAGTCCATAATTCGGTGATTAAATGTTCTCAAATTTAATCAATCCCGATGCAAGGCCACATGACCAAAATTGCTAACTTTTCACAGGAGCATTAATTCGCGAATAACCTGCTTGGATAAACACCCTGGGACTGATGAATCATTCGGCTGAGAGAACTCCCGTTTTTCAGTCCCACCGCTGCCGCAATATCCTCCAGGGTATATTGATTTTTGCTTATTAAATAAAGCGCTTGCTGAATCCTGATTTTTTTGATGTACTGATATGGAGAAATGCCGAATGCCTGTTTAAACAATCGTAAGAAATGAAACCTGGACAGACAGCTGATCGCAGACAACTCCTGCAGGGAAATAGGCAATGGATAATGCACATGAATGTAGTCTCTGGCAATCAGCAATCTTTTCATGATCTCTTCGCTGGTAGACTTTTTAAGGGATTTCAGGCTTTCAACCTTTCTATTATCTTCCTGAAACTCCTCAAAGACATGTTTGAATAAAGCAAAGAGCGCCGTATCATTGATTAAAGGTCCAGATGACGCGGTGGATAAAACCATATTGATCAGGTGGTTGAAGACATGATCCCTGAAAAAGGACTTGACTGGAAGTTCAAACGTCAGATGTTGCCCAAAGGGATTGTCCAGCAGGAAGTCATCATCATTTTTTAATACATGCAGCGCTTCGTCGTAAAATTTTTCTCCAAAATGTATATTAAGTGTCTCCGTAGCCGTAGGTTCATCAATAAGAAGATTATAGTGTTGTCCCGGGTTGGTTAATACATAAGCATTTTCATTGATTTTGATATTTTTTTTATCCACACCTATCGCACTCCAACCTTTGACATTCATAAAAATAGAGAAAGGGCCTTTGATATTAACCCGTTCTGTTTCCCTGGTTTTAACATTTAAAATTACCGAAGGCCATCCTGAATCCGGTAGTGGCCGGTTGTCCCAGCTTTTTTGCTCCTGGAATCCACTGGCGATTTGCTTTTTCAACCAGCTTATATCCGGGAATTCCTTCAATATCATGGTCACGTCTATAAATATCGTTTATGTGCTATCTCATTTAACGCTCCTCCTGCATGCAGGTTTTGCCTAAGCCTGAACTCCATGGAATTTTCATGACAGCAATACCCGGCCAATCAGATATGCTGACCGGCATGCATGTCAAATGCAAATTTTTCATTAAGGTGGCCTTTGATTGTAATTATTGAAATAATTTTTAACTTTAATGTCCATTAATTAATCCAACTACAAATGTCTGAGCAAAGTAAAAAAGAACCGCTTGCCTTTCGATACGACTCAGACCTATCTTTCCCATACAATTCGGTATGGAACCCCGACAAGCGCAATTCTCTGGATTTGAAAGGAGACAAGGAGGTGTGGAAAATGTTCAGAAGCGGAGATGATGAAGTTTTTGGCTATATATACATGAAATATGCCAACCTGCTCTTCAAATTTGGTCTTCAATATATAAAAGAAAGGGAAATACTGAAGGACTGCATACAGGATGTTTTTATCTCTCTCAAAAAAAACAGAAGAAACCTTACCTCTGATGTATTATCTATAAAATCTTATTTATACAAGGCAATGTACAGGCAGGTCATGGAAAGAATTAAAAGGGAAAAACGCCAGTACCTGGACCTTTCCATTGTCAACTCACAGGGATTCGACATCAGCATTTCGGAGGAATCACGATTGATCAGTGAAGAATATCTCAGGGAGAGAATAAAGCAGATAAAGTCCGCACTTGGAAAACTCTCAAAAAAACAAAAGCAAGCCATTCTTCACTATTATTACGACGGCTTAACCCATCAGGAAATAGCTTATGTAATGGAAATGAAAAATAAAAGTTCAGCCAGAAAGCTAATTTACAGGGCCTTACATGAGATCAGGGAAAATGTCACCAAAAAAACCCGCTCAATATCTTTGGTCCTCACAATATTACTGGTTTCCCTACTTTTCCACCTGCTTTCCTAGGCAGGTCATCAAAGAGATCCTCACAACTCACAGGGTGTAAATTGTGAAAGTTCACCGATAGTTTTCTTGGTGGGTTGCTATTTCTTATGGAAGCATGCTTCATCCGTCGCATTCCATGATTTAGTCACCTACGTCTCCCGGAAAAAATTTTGAATAAAAATATAAAAAATGGGACACCTTGAATTTTTCAACCCTCTTTATATACAAAGGGGCCATTTTATTACATGGGAAACAACTACTCAGACAACAAATTAAAGTGAAAGCATGAAATACAAAAATTATTCCGTGGACGACTTTTTGAAAGACGACTTCTTCGTAAGATGGGTCAAAGCTCCGGATCAGCAATCCAATAAGTTTTGGGACAAATGGTTGGCCAGTCACCCGGAAAAAACGGAAACCTTGCTTCATGCCAAGCAAATCATCCTATCCTTCAAATATACACATACCGGGGAGTTACTGGATGAAGAATACGCCGAAATATTTGAGAACATATTAAAGGATCAACCCGAAAAGCCATTATTGTTGTATCAAATCAGGAACCAGTTAAAGTCCTCTTTTACTAAAAAAATTGTTGCGGCAACGGCACTCGTATTGATCATCTCAGGGGCACTGCTTTGGCAGTACATGCAAAACAAGCTAACTGTAAGTGACTCGGTTCAGCAAGCTAACTATATCACAAAGATCAACCCTAAGGGAATCAAGTCAACCTTAAAATTAAGCGATGGTTCTACCGTCAGACTAAATGCCGAAACATCCATTTATTTCCCCGAAAAATTCAGTGATTCCCAAAGAGTCGTCTACCTGAAAGGGGAAGCTTATTTTGAGGTGGCGAAAGATAGTAGACGTCCATTCACGGTGGTATCCGGTGATGTCGAAACCACGGTTCTGGGAACGGCATTCAACGTGAGCGCCTACCCGGGTGAAAATGAGGTAAAAATAGCAGTGGCGGAAGGAAAAGTTAAAGTAAATGAAAAAACATCAGGCAAGCATCCTGCTTTCAGCTATATATTACTGCCTTATGAAATGGCTACCCTGCGCTTTGACCGGCAGGAATTTAAAAAGACCCGATTGGAATCCAGGGAAATATTTGGCTGGAAGGAAGGAATTATTCATTTCCAAAAGGCATCATTTGAAGAGGTGGTAACGCTGCTGGAACGGTGGTACGGTGTGAAATTTATTGTCGGGGATCAGAAAAAGACCATGGAAGGAAAATTTACCGGGAAATTTGAAAATCAGACCCTCAAAGAAGTTTTAGAGGCAGTCAGCTTCTCCTGGGAATTTAGTTTCGAGATTAAAAACAAAGTTGTCACTATAAAATAACTACTATGAAACAAGAAAATACCAGTTAAAAAAAGGTCGGTTATTTACTGGAAATAAATAACCGACCAGACCAATCCGGATCTGTTGTTGATTACATCACTAAGCGTAGCAGCAATGATGGCAATCCAGCACACCCGGATAAAATGAAATAATAAATTAAAGTAAATGCAAAAGTATGAAATTACATTTATCAAAACCAATTTTAATTATGTCGAAAATTATGCTTTACGGCTTTATTTTCCAGTTTTTCTTCCTGAGCATCCTGCTTGCTGAAAATGGAAAAAGCCAACGAAAAAGCATAAGCAAAATCCCTTTAGCTTTGGAATTCAAAAACACGAACTTAAAAAACGTGTTTGATAAGATTACGGAAGTCACTGATTTCGAATTCGCTTTTAACGACGCAAGAGTGGATCTGAATGCCAGGGTGTCTACACTAACCGAGAATAAGTCATTGAGAGGACTGCTTGAAAAACTTTCCCGGGATTACAAATTAAAATTCAAGCGAGTAAATGAAAATATAGTGGTTAGCAAACGGCTTTTTATGTCTGCGGCCATCGAGGAAATTATAGACGATGAAGAAGTCGCCTCAATTATTATCCAGGGGACCGTGACCTCCTCTGATGACAATTTACCGCTACCCGGTGTAACTGTGGTCGCAAAAGGCACCACCACGGGAACCACTACTGACAACGATGGTCGATATAACATTGAAGTGGAAGATGGCACACAAACCCTGGTTTTCTCTTATGTCGGCTTTGTTTCAGAGGAAATAGATATCGCTGGCAGGAGCGTCATTGATGTAAGCCTTGCCCCGGATGTCTTGTCTTTACAGGAACTGGTTGTCATTGGATATGGCACACAAGAAAAAAAGGACGTAACCGGTGCGTTATCAACTATTGAAGGAGCAGCCTTAACGGTAGCGCCGGTGCCTAACTTATCCGGAGCCCTTGCAGGGAAAGTCACCGGTGTTCTTTCCATACAACCCAGCGGCCAACCAGGCTTCGATGAGGCGCAATTTCAGATCAGAGGTAGAAGCACTACCGGAAACAGCAACCCGCTGATACTGGTAGACGGTGTGGTAAGGCCATTTTCAAGGGTAAATCCACATGAGATCGAAAGCGTGACGGTACTTAAGGATGCAGCTTCTACGGCTGTATATGGATCCAGAGCAGCAAATGGGGTATTGCTTATCACTACGAGAAGAGGGGAGATTGGAAAACCTTCCTTTAACTTTTCAACCAGAGTTTCAAGACAATCGCCAATCGACAGGCCTGACCTGATGGACGCCAATCAATATGTGCTGTCCTTCCGGGAAGCATTGGCCAATGAAGGCACGCCACCGGACCAATTGCCTTTTGCCGATCGGTTGGCAGACGCACAAAACGGCACACTGGAAAGTTTTGATTGGTGGGAGTCTACCCTGACCAATTCAGCGCCTATGCAGCAATATAATTTTTCAGTAAGCGGAGGAACCGATATCGTAAAGTACTTTTTCTCCTATGGATTATTGGATCAGGAGGGCTTCATGGAAAACGCCACCTATAAACAAAATAGTATCCGGTCTAACATCGATGTGCAGCTGACGGACAGGCTCACATTCGGGCTGGATTTGGCGGGACGCCTGGAAGATCGCCTGCGATCTGCTGATGGAGATGGTGAGATCTTTTCCAATGCACTTAGGGCCAACCCATTGTTTCCCGTATTCCTGGATGGACGGCCAGGTGCTGAAGACCTGCCCCCCGGTTCGCTGGGTTTTGACGGGTTCAGCGGTAATTCCTTTGGCGATGCGAACCGGAATGGCACCAACACCAGGGATAACGATCTTTTCCAGAGCAATATTCGCCTGACCTACGATATTCCCTGGATTAAAGGCTTAAAAGCGAGTGGGCTATATTCCTATGATCGTACCAACACGAGGACAAGAATATTTTTCACACCTTATACCACCTATCAACAAAATGAAGCCACCGGAGAGTTTATCAGATTGATCAGCGATAACAACCGGACGTTGGATGAAACCAGATCCAACTTAACGCAACAGACTGTGCAATTGAGCTTCAATTACGAAAAAGATTGGGCGGATCATCATATTTCAGCATTGGCATTGTTTGAGCAAATAGAAACTAATTTTGACCAACTAACGGCATTCAGGGACGGATTTATTTCACCGGTTATTGAGCAATTTTTTGCTGGAAGTGTAGAAAACGACCAAAATAATGGTACAGCCCTGGAGACAGCCAGAAGAGGTTACGTAGCCAGAGTCAACTATGGATTTCGCAATAAATATCTCTTCCAGGCAAACCTCCGAATAGATCAGTCTTTTGCCTTTCCCAGTGACGAAAGAGAAGGATATTTTCCTGCATTTTCCGCCGGCTGGAGGATATCAGAGGAACCTTTTATGTCCAATATTGATTTCATCAGCAACTTAAAAGCAAGAGCCTCATGGGGTATCATTGGCAATGACCGGGTGGACCCTTTTCAATTTTTGGCAGGATTTGCATTCGGAGGCGGTTATATCCAGGACGGAGCGCTGCAGCTTGGCATACAACCTACGGTGATTCCCAATCCTAATATTACCTGGGAAACCGCCAAGGCCACAGATATAGGTATTGAGGCCGGTTTTCTCGATGGGAAATTGGAGCTTGAAATGGATTATTATTTTAAAAGAACTGATAACATTCTCGCCTCCAGAAGCTTATCTGTTCCCCAGACCTTTGGCGCCACATTGCCTGATGAAAACCTGGCAATTGTAGATAGCTGGGGTTGGGAAGCCCTGGTTTCGCACAGCAATAATATTGGGGAATTAGCCTATGAAGTGAGCGCCAATGTCACCATCGCCAAAAATGAGATTGTTTTCCTTGACGAACCGGCAGATGTATTACCAAGCGCCAGCCTGACAGGCAAAGAAATAGGCGTTCGCGTTGGATTTCTTTCCGATGGATTATACCAGAGCCAGGAAGAAATAAATAACGGGCCAACACAGTTTGGTGCCCTTGCGCCGGGTGATATTCGCTATAAGGACATCAATGGACGAGATGCCGAAGGCAACCTGACCGGGTTACCCGATGGTCAGATCAATCAGGATGACAGATCCGTTATTGGCTCCAGCAATACACCCAATCTGATCTATGGTATCAACTTTGAGTTGGGATATAAAGGTTTTAATTTTTCTGCAAAATTCCAGGGTGCCTCGGATTACTCAAGGCGCATCCAGCCGGAGGGATTCCTCCTGGGCGTTGGTAACAATTTCGCTGTCCTGGAAGACTCCTGGAGTCCTACCAATACAGATGGCAGGTATCCGAGAATTCTTCCCGATGGCAACGCTAACAATGATCAGTCAAGTGATTTTTGGATCGAGGAAATCAATTTTTTCCGGCTAAGGAACGTCAAGCTCAGCTATGACTTCACAGAGACCTTAGACTTTTTTGAGTCGATTGGAATTGAAGAATTGCAGATGTTTTTCTCTGCTTCAAACCTGGTCACCTTTACTAATGTTACCATAGGTGATCCGGAAGGTAATGACGGTAATGCGCTGTTTTACCCCCTTTCCCGCACCCTTTCATTCGGCGTAAATATTGGTTTTTAAGAAAAAAATTAGAAGAAAATGAAAAGAATTATAATCTGTTTTTTGTTTAGTTTTCTGCTTACTACGGCTTGTGATAGCGATTTTCTCGATCGAGAGCCCATTGACCAGTTAGCCTCCACATCCGTTTTTACCGATGAAGCACTTACCCAGGCATTTCTGAACAATGTAATAGGCCAATTGCCAAGTGGTCAATACAATGGCAATGGCAATGGTTTCGGTAATAATTATTTATTGGCATCCATCTCGGACGAAGCCCGCTCAAAAAGCGGTTGGGTAGACTCAAACGATGTCATCAGAACCGGCAATTTGCGGCCTACCAATCTGGGTGGTCTGAACATCTGGGGCGATGCCTACCAGGCTATCCGGCAATCTAACGAATTGTTGGCAGGTGTCGAAGGTTCTACGTTCGAGGAGAACTTCAAAGCAGAAGTCAGCGCCCAGGCGCGATTTGTAAGAGCCTGGTTCTATTTTGACCTCGCCCGCAGATACGGCGATGTCCCCTTAATCAAAGTGGCACAGAATCTGGAAGATGATGTCTTTCCCGCCCGTACACCGATAGCGGAAGTTTATCAATTCGTATTTGATGAATTAAACGCCATTGATGATATGTTACCAAATAAATCGGAAGCACCTATGGGCGGGCTGAACCGCCAGTCTGCCATCGCGTTAAATGCAAGAGCCATGCTTTTTGCCGAAAGATATGAAGATGCAGCTGCTTTGGCCGATCGACTTATCACCGGTGCAGACAATGACGGTCTGGAACTATTTGGCGCCAGCCCGGCAAATGGAGAAGAGGCAACCGCCAATTATGCCGAGCTGTTTGTATCCAATGGGGGCAATGTTGAAACTATTCACGAAATCCTGTCGCTGCCACCTGATCGGGCACATCAATTTGACAGGGGCAACTGGCCGGTAAGGTGGCGAAATGACAACGGCGGACAGACCGATCCCACCCAGGAGCTTGTGGATGATTTTGAAATGGCCAACGGTCTGCCTATTACCGATCCGGCCTCCGGATATGACCCCAATGATCCTTACAACAGCCGGGATCCAAGGTTTTATGCCTCTATATTTTATCACGGTGCCGAGTTTTCTGCCGTAGCGCCATCAAGGGGTGAGCCTTTTATCGATATGGAATGGAATGCTTTTAACGAAGGCCCGGGGCCTATACGGGATGGAAATGCTTCTGTCACCGGATATCTTGTGAGAAAGTTTGTCGATCCCAGTCTGGGCTTTGCCCCGGAAGGTGTAGGCAAAACCAGCTGGCAGGAAATCCGTTTTGCCGAAGTGCTCCTCATTTACGCAGAGGCTGAAAACGAGGCCAACGGACCAAGCGCCAAAGTGGAAGATGCCATCAACCGGATCCGCAGAAGGGCGGCATTGCCAGATATCACGCCGGGACTATCTAAGGATGAAATGAGAGATCGCATCCGCCAGGAAAGAAGGATTGAGTTGGTCTTCGAAAATCATCGCTGGTTTGACCTGATCAGGTGGAATGAAGCCATTAACGTATTGGGAAACACTATATTTCACGGTATCAGGATTGACCGCGACGGTGTGCCAACGGCTGCGGATGGAGGCCCTGAACATGTTTTTGATCCGGGGCAGCTGACCTTCACACCTTTTGAGGTTGTTACCCATAGTAACGTATTTCCGGACAGATACATGTTACTTCCTATTCCACAAAGCGAAATTGAAGCAAATACCAATTTAGCCCAAAACCCGGGCTACGAATAGACATCTGTGTCCCCGGTAGTAGTAAACAGATATTGATTATCTGTTTACTACTACTATTACCCATTCAGAATACTGAGAATTTAATTTATGGCAGTCATCGCAAAATACTTCACATTTATCCTGCTTATCCTGGCTCATTGGCATAGTAAGGGGCAGATCTTCGCCGAGAGAGCCGTTGACTTGGGTATTGATCACTATGCTTATGATCCAAACGTCATGGGTGGAGGTGTGGCTGTATTTGATTTCAACAATGATGGTTTCGAGGATATATATTTAACCGGTGGATTAAACGGCGACAAGCTGTACGAAAATTTAGGTAACGGCACCTTTGAAGACGTAACAAAAAAAATGCAGATCACCGCCATGAATATCGTTAAAACCATGGGAGTAGTAGCTGGAGATGTGGATAATGACGGATTTACCGATCTTTTTATAACCTCAGCCGAAAATGACCATTGTTATCTACTAAAAAACGAGGGGGGTAAAATGTTCACAGACAGGTCAACCCCAGCCGGTATTACCCATAAGGCCTGGAGTAGTACGGCTACCATGAGTGACTATGACCTGGATGGGGACCTCGACATTTATGTAGGAAATTACGTGGCTTTCAATGACTTGCCTTTTGATCAGCATATTACCAATGCCGAAGCCGACTTTTTCTATCAAAATGACGGCACCGGCCATTTCACTAAAATTGATAATCCTTTGACATTCGAAAAGCGGGGATGCACATTGGTCTCCTCATTTTCAGATATTGATTTGGATGGAGATCCAGATCTGTTTGTGTTAAATGATTTTGGTGACTTTTACCAATCCAATAAACTATTGCTCAATGATTACCCCTCACCAATATTTCAAGAGATTACCGATCCCTCGGGTATGAACGCGCAAATCAATAGTATGGGTATTGCCGTTGGAGATTTTGATGAGGACGGAAATTTTGATTATTATATCACCAACATCGGCGACAATTTGCTTTATCAGGGTCTTGGGGAAGCGAAGTTTAAAAATGTATCGGGGGATCACCATGTCAATGACGGTACTGGCGTTAGCTGGGGCACTGCCTTTATAGATGTTAACAATGACAGTTATCTGGATCTTTTTGTGGTAAAAGGTTCCATTTTATCCCACTATGATCCGCAGGAAAATAAGCTATATCTTCGCAACCCTCAGTTAGGGGCTTTCGAAGATGTATCTGTGACCGAAAAGGTTAATGAAAAAAACAAGGCGAGGGGAATGGCCTATGGAGACTTTAACAATGACGGCTGGAGAGATTTAGTCGTAGCCAATGTCCGGATCGATCAGGGAAATCCAGGAAAATCTTTGGTATACATTAATGAAAGTAAGGGGGATAACAGATGGATCAAGGTTTCTTTAGAAGGTGTATCAAGCAATAAAAATGCATATGGAAGCATTATACAGATATTTTCCGGAAACAGGCACTGGATTCGGGAAATAACCGCCGGAAGCAGTTACCTCTCCCACCATAGTGCTGTATCTCATATCGGCCTGGGCGATTTGACCACTATAGATAGTATGGTTGTAAATTGGCCCGGAGGAGACAGAGAGGTCTTTAAAAACCTCGCTACAAACCAGCAATTCAGGATTGTGCAACATGATAACATTTATATAAACTCCTCACTGAGGAAGGATATTTGCCCCCATGAAGAGGTTTTTCTACAGGGAGCATTCAGAAACAGCCCTGGCATATACAGAGATACCATACGCAGTCAAAACGACGGGATTGACTCACTTCGAGTCACGCGTTTGTTCATCGACGACAAAAATACAGGCGAGTGTGTTGTGACTGGCACCACCGACGTTATTGCCGGGCACCCAGCCCCCCATGTGTACCCCAATCCATTTAAAAGTGTCATCACCATTCATGGGTTCACTCATTTTAAGGAAACGGCAAAGATCACATTACTAAACGCTGTCGGCGCTCTGGTCGAAACAAGGTGGGTATCTGTCAAGGGATCTCAGGATCTCATTGAGTTGAATGGATATGAACTACTTACGCCAGGAGTTTATCTTTTGAAAATTGAGATGGGTGATTTTGTATATCTTCACCGGTTGATTAAATCCTAAGCGACAGCATATACGATTAACTTTCCGGTGGACTAATTTTAACTTTAATGGTATATTCCATGGTATCTTTCATAATCACTTTTTCACCGCCCTTTATAGAATAGTCTTTTAGTTTAAGCTCGTTTTCAAGATGCTCAAAATTCATTCTCAACGCTGCCCTGGCTGTAAACAGGGTATTAAATTCATAACTATCAATGGTAATGCTTAAAAGCTGTTGATTAGAAGGATCTTTCACGATCTCCATTTTGGCAACGCCTGAGGCCTTGTTGTCTACGTTTTTATAACTGGTAACCTGGTTACCGGCCTCATTCTGATAGGTATCAGTGGTATATTGATTCAACAATCTTGGTTTATTGATGTCGGCCTTTAGAAACACATGAAGTTCTTTTTTCCAATTCAGAGAATCTAAATCCTGTACCTCCTCCCGTCCGTTAATAGTGGCCTCCTTGCGAACCCTGGGGTTAAATGAAGATAGTTTTTCTATTTGCTGACTAACCAATCCCTCCAGGTCAAAAAAGGCATCGATCTTAGGTTTATCATTTTGAACTCCTGCCGAAAAAGAGCAGGCATTGATTAGCCACACAATTAACAATAAGCATAAAATGTTGCTTTTTATCTGGCGCATAGGGTAATGGTCTTATCAAATCATTTCACGAAACAACCGCACTTCGGGTTTTTGAATTAATGGAATCTTTTCAAAGGAAATGATTGTACCCGGAGCATTTGGAAGGATAAACAGGGAATTAACCACCACCGGTCAGATGGTTTCCATGATGTCGCTCAATAAAACTTCCCCGGTCATCTCTTTTGGGATCTCCAAGCCCATCAAGGTGAGAATCGTAGGTGCCAAATCTCCCAACTTGCCATCGTTAATTGGCTTATGGTATTGATCATCTACCAAAATGCATGGCACAAGTGCCGTCGTATGCGCAGTATTTGGAGAGCCATCTGGATTTACCATAATATCCGAATTACCGTGATCGGCAATAATGATGGCAGTGTAACCATTTTCCAGCGCCTTTTCCACGACAACTTCAGCACACCGGTCCACCGTCTCACACGCCTTAACGGCTGCTTCAAAAACGCCGGTATGTCCTACCATATCAGGATTGGCAAAGTTGAGGCAAATGAAATCAACTTCTTTACTTTCCAGCTCCGGCACTATTTTATCCCGAATGTCCTCCGCACTCATTTCAGGCTTCAGATCATAGGTGGCAACTTTTGGAGAGGGGCATAACAGTCTCTTTTCGCCTTCAAAAGGTTCCTCCCGTCCTCCTGAAAAAAAGAAAGTGACATGTGGATATTTCTCGGTTTCAGCTATTCGTATTTGTTTTTTCCCAGCCCTGCTCAACACTTCACCCAGGGTGTTATTTAAATTATCTTTATCAAAAATTACCTTGACACCCTGGAAGGTATCATCATAGTTAGTCAATGTCACATAGTACAAATCCAGCTTTTTCATGGCCTGATCAGGAAAATCCTCTTGCGTCAGGGCTGCTGTAATTTGCCTTCCACGGTCTGTTCTGAAATTAAAGCATAACACCACATCGCCTGGCCTGATAGACCCAACTGGTGCACCATTTTCATCTACATTAACAATCGGTTTGATAAATTCATCTGTTATATCTGCATCATAGCTGTCGCTAACAGCCTGAAACAGGTCGGTTGTCTTTGTACCTTCACCTTTCACCATCGCATCGTATGCCAATTTGACACGTTCCCATCTTTTATCCCTATCCATAGCGTAATAGCGGCCGGTAATGGTTGCAATAGTCCCGACAGATCCTTCCATATGAGACGCAAGATCCTTCAAATACCCCAATCCGCTCTTCGGATCCGTATCACGGCCATCTGTAAAGGGGTGAACAAATAAATTTTTAATACCGTTATTGGCTGCAATAGTACACAAACCTTTCAGGTGCCTGATATGAGAGTGCACGCCACCATCCGATAAAAGCCCTATAAAATGCACGTTCCTGTCATTTTGGCGTGCATAGTCCAAAGCAGCCAATAAAGTTTCGTTATTATCGAGCGTTTTTTCCTCTATGGACTTATTTATTTTCACCAAATCCTGATAAACTACCCTTCCGGCACCAATATTCATATGGCCTACTTCTGAATTTCCCATTTGGCCTTCAGGCAAACCAACAGCCAACCCTGAAGCTTGCAAATGACTGTGTGGATACTTTCCCCAAATGGTGTCATAAAATGGCGTTTTTGCTTGTGAAATTGCGGAAACTTCAGGGTTCTTGGTTATCCCCCATCCATCCAAAATCATTAAAAGCACTTTTTTATTCATGATCTGATTTTTCTCTTACCTAATTGATACTGTAAATGTTAGGATTTGATTATTAATTATTAATTTAATAAGAAAATTATTGGCTCATTACAATTTTTCAAATATAATAAGCCAAAATTACGTTTGTAAGTATATTTTTGTTCAGTACCAGTATAAAATTGGACTTAAGATGTACTTTTGTAAAAGTAGGTCAATATTTATTATTGGCATAGTTTTGGACTGATACTTTTTAGTATTTAGATGAAAGCTTATGAAAAAATACAAAATTTCGGCGTTTGTACTCATTTTGTTAATGGTTTCGGGCTTTTCTCAGCTTAGTATTGCCACAAAAGCCCAGGGAGACGTATTGAATGATGTGAGGGCGGCAATTAAAATGGGTAGTTCAAAAGAATTGGTAAAGCACCTTAATACCAGAATTGAATTGGTAATTGACGGTGATCAGGCCACGTATAGTAAAACACAGGCGGAATTCGTTTTAAAGGATTTCTTCAAGAAATACCCGCCTTCGGATTTTCAATACATTCACAAAGGAGCCTCCAAAGACGGTCTTAAGTATGCTATTGGCAAATATTCTCATCAGGGAGGAACGTTCAGAGTGGTGTTAAGATCCAAGAAATTTAATGAGAATCACAAAATTTATAATTTAGATTTCACAAGAGATTAAAAATATAAGAGAAAATAATTAAAGGCAATGGAGAAATTCATTGCCTTTTTTATTTTTGCCATGTGAATCTACCGTATTTATCCCAAGAAAAACTAAATGGTTTTATCAGGGCCGCCCTGGAAGAGGATGTCGGAAAAGGTGATCATTCATCATTGTCCTGTATCCCCCGCGAAGCGGAAAGTAAAGCCCGATTACTTATCAAAGACAATGGTATCATTGCAGGGCTGTCATTGGCAGAAATGATTTTTCATTATATCGATCAGGACTTGCAGGTGGAGGTAATAATGAAAGACGGCCAAAGTGTCGCCAAAGGAGATATCGGCTTATATGTAAGTGGTCGGGTGCAATCGATACTCAAAGCAGAAAGGCTGGTGCTGAATTGTATGCAAAGAATGAGCGGCATTGCCACCTATACTTATTTCTTAACCCAGCTTATTGCCGGCACCAAGGCCAAGCTGCTGGATACCAGAAAAACCACTCCCAATCTCCGGATGCTTGAAAAATGGGCCGTGGTCATCGGTGGTGGCGTAAATCATCGATTTGGCCTGTATGATATGATTATCCTTAAAGATAATCACATTGACTTTGCCGGTGGCATAGAAAAAGCCATTCGTCACTGCAAAGATTATCTAGCCAGGCACAATCTTACCTTAAAAATTGAAGTTGAGACAAGAAATCTGGCCGAGGTCAATGAAGTCATTCGCGTAGGCGGTGTAGATCGTATTATGCTGGATAATATGCCTCCGTCAACAATGACGGAAGCGGTCGTTATTATTGACGGCCGGTATGAAACAGAAGCATCGGGCGGGATCAACGAATCCACCATTCGCGAAATAGCGGAGACAGGCGTGGATTTCATTTCTGTTGGCGCATTAACCCATTCCATTAAAAGTTTGGATATTAGCCTGAAAGCCATGGATTAAACGGCATCGGCATTAACAGGTTTATCGGGCCTTTTACATCGAAAGTAGCCGAATAAGATTACATTTTGTGAACTTTGTTTATAAATTTGCGGACTCGTGATTAATCTACAGCATAATGATCGTTAAAACTAAGAAATATAAACTGGAGACCGGTACCTATATTAAGATGGCCCTGACGAATATTTTAAAGGAACAATGGTGGGTTTTTTTAATTGCTATCGCTATCGCAGCCGGTACCTTCATCCTCCCGTCAAATTGGTGGTGGATCGGATCGCTGATTGCGCTGGCCCTCTATTTACTTTTCTGGGTTATCCAATTTGCAGGGGTTACACAAATGGAGCAAAGCAAGGTATTATTTGATAAACTGGGTTATGAAATTACCAGCCAGCAGGTCCTCATCAAATTAAATAACAAGCAGGGCATGCCTATCAAGTGGGATAACATCAAAAGCGCTAAAAAAGGCAAAGACTATTTTTTGCTGGTAGTATCAAAGGCACAAATGATCCACCTTCCTTTTAAAGTATTCAAGACAGAAAATGAAATTAAATTCATTGAGACAATTTTAAGAAGAAAAGGATACATTAAATAATTAGATTGACCAATTGCATGGCCGGGGGCTTATATCAATGATAGTAGAATACACCAAAGGCGGATATACCTTATCTACCAACCCGAATAAGCTTGACCTTGACGTGATACATGGTTATCTGACCCGTTCCTACTGGTCTGAAGGCATCCCTATGGACAAGGTGGCAAAAGGTGTTGAAAACGCCTTATGTTTTGGAATTTATCATAAAAAGGAGCAGGTTGGCTTTGCCAGGGTGATTACCGATCACGCCCGTTTTGCCTATCTGGCCGACGTCTTTGTTCTCGAGGCTCACCGCGGCAAGGGATTGTCCAAATGGCTAATGGAAAAAATAATGGAGCACCCGGAATTACAGGGGTTGAGTCGATTCATGCTGGGCACAAAGGATGCCCATGGTTTATACAAAAAATTTGGCTTCAGCGCTTTAAAAAATCCGGAAATAATGATGGAAAAAGTCAATAATGACGTTTATAAAAAAAATAGTTAATTTAAGGTGGTGTAATCACTCCGGGTCATGAAACAACTTTCCATCATTCTCATTTTAATAATACCGATTTTACCAGCCAAAGGGCAATCGGCTTTGGTAAAGACCAAAATAGGGGAAGAAATTAACATTTCAATGCCACAGGACCTTGTTCCTATGACCGAAGAGGATTTTGCCTCAAAATTTATTTCCCCCAAAAAACCAATCGCTGTTTACACAAATAACCAGCGGGTGGTTGAATTTAGTATTAATGAATCCAACACTACCTGGGAAGAAAAGGACCTGGAGCTCATGAAAAGTTTTTATAAATCTTCTATCCTGAGCCTGTACGACCAGGTCAAATTTCTGCAGGAAAAAACATTGGAAATCAATAAAAGAAGATTTGTCATTTTCGAGTTCTCCTCACAGGTAAAAGGCAACAAAGCATCGCTGGTGGATCAAAGGGATATAAAAAAGTACACTTATATTCAATACACTATCAAAGACGGCAAGACAGTTTTATTAAACTTTAACTGCCCTTTGCGTGATCAGCAATACTGGCAACCGATTGTACACCAAATGATGGGAAGTATTCGGATAAAATAAACACTTATGGGCCTGAGCTTATATACCGACGAATATTTTATGAAAGAAGCTTTGAAAGAGGCTTTAACCGGTAAAGAAAAAGGAGAAATTCCGGTAGGTGCCGTTGTCGTATCTCAGAACCGGATTATCGCCCGCGCCTACAATCAAACCGAGATGTTAAACGATGCCACAGCACATGCGGAAATGATTGCCCTGACAGCCGCCTTCAACAATCTCGGCGCCAAATATTTACCTGAATGTACCCTGTACGTAACACTCGAACCATGCGTCATGTGTGCCGGTGCCTGCTTCTGGGCACAGGTAGAAAAAATCGTGTATGGCGCGTCCGACAATAAGCGCGGATTTAATCAATTTGGCAAGCAATTGCTGCATCCCAAAACCAAGGTGGTCCAGGGGATACTGGCCCGGGAAAGTAAGTATTTGATGGATTCATTTTTTCAGGAAGTCAGAAAAAAAAATAATCATTAAAACTGCTGTTCGCCAGCTGATATTCATGCGAGGTTTTTAATTTAATTAGTATATTTGAGTGCTTTCGAAAATTTGTTTAACCTATAAAATAAAATAAATCATGGCATTCGAATTACCAGCATTACCCTATGCTCACGATGCGTTAGAACCTAATATAGATGCAAGAACGATGGAGATACACCACGGCAAGCATCACAATGGATATGTCACTAATTTAAACAATGCCATTAGCGGCACTGACCTGGACGGAAAATCAATCGAAGATATACTCAAGAGTGTTAGCTCACAGTCAGGGGCTGTAAGAAATAATGGCGGTGGTCATTATAATCATAGCCTGTTCTGGAGCATCATGTCTCCCAATGGTGGCGGAAGCCCAACGGGTGACCTGGCTGCTGCTATCGACGCCAAATTTGGCTCTTTTGATGGGTTTAAAGAAGAATTTTCCAAAGCCGCTGCCACCAGATTTGGCTCTGGCTGGGCCTGGTTATGCGTTGATGCGCAAGGCGAACTATGCGTATGCTCTACCCCAAATCAGGACAACCCCTTGATGGATATTGCCGAATGCCCCGGAACGCCAATATTGGGTTTGGATGTGTGGGAACACGCTTATTACCTGAACTATCAAAACAGGCGCCCCGATTATATAGCAGCCTTTTTTAACGTTATCGACTGGGATGCGGTGGCAAAAAGATACGCCGACGCTAAATAATATTGAATAAAACCAACTATCGAACCGTCAAAACCTGGTTCAGTGACAAATTGATGAACCGAGTTTTGACGGTTTGAATATAAATAATTGGTTTTCAACCTGGATAATCCTATCGAAAAATTAAATCAACCCTAATCACCCATCTCGGGCAACCCGTTAAGGCTTGTATCGTCAGAAAAACACCCGATCAGGCTTTGTAACGGGAGGATTAAAATAAAATATAAACAATCCCGGCCCTTAATCCGGCATTTCCTTCTAAAGTATAAAAATCAGCTATCCCCTCAAGTAGCAAATAATCATTAATGGGTTTATAAAACCCAACACCGAAACTGACATCTGAGTTTTTCTTTAAAATCGCCCTGGTTCTGGCAAAAACCCTTTTTGCCACATAATACCGGGCTCCTAAGGTCACTGGATTTCCTCTGCCTGTCCAAAAATCTATTCCGCCACTAAGTGTAAAATTATTGTTGACAAAATGATTAAGTTCCAAGCCAATCTGGGCTTTTTTGCCCGCTTCCTGCACATCCGTTTTATATAAATCGGCATAACCGCTCAATAAAAACTTTCCACTTCTCTGGCCCATGGAAGGATAGGCCAATACGGTGCTTACAACACACACTAACGTGATAATCTTACTCATTTTTACTGTTTAACTTCAACAATTTAAACGCAGAAAAGGCTATAAAATTGAGTGTCAGCAAATTGGGTGGATAAAATAAGGACAGGAGCCAACCTCCAATACAAATCTGGTATTTAGGGTTTATTATTACACAGGTACCCAAAAAGTGGTTACCAATAATCCCGGGAAGGTATCCAAAAGTACTTATTTAAATATAAGGTGAAAACAACCGAACTTGAACAATCAAACACAGATTATATGAAAATTAAAAATGTCGAGGGATTAACCACTGACCAAATCAATAAAGAATTGCAAAATGGAGCGAAATTTGTAATTTACCAGTTTACAATTTCGATTATCGTCATGACTTTCAGAAGATCTTCAGATATTTATTTTATCAGGTCTGGTGAAAACGCCAGTGTAAAAGGTCTTTCTTATACGCTGATTTCCTTGTTATTCGGATGGTGGGGTATTCCCTGGGGTCCGATCTACACGATTGGAAGTCTGTTTACGAATTTAGGCGGTGGCAAAAATGTTACTGAAGAGGTTTTACAATCTGTCAATCATTCGGCCCCCGCAGCACAGGCTGCAGCATAAAGATAAAACCTGCATGGTTGTTGCCATGCAGGTTTTTTTAATGTTTTCAACTTAAAACAGATAGGACAATCCCAACCTGATCCCCAGATCTCCGGGATCAAAATAAAAGTCCATACCTCCTTCAAAATTAAAATTTCCCCCTATTCCCCGCTGGTAACCCATGCCCAAAGCAACATCGCTGTTATCTCCTATGAGCCCTTTCAATTTAATGAATACCGGGTCGACAGGATAAAATCTACCGCCCAGCACAAAAAACGTTTGGCGACCCGACCAAAAGTCAAAGCCAACTGTACCTGAAAACTGCGACGAGAAAAAATAATTGCCTTCAAGCCCTACCTGCGACCTTTCTGCAAAACCTGTGTTATCTGTTCTGTAGAGATCCATGCCAACACCCAGCAAAAAACTTCCTTTACTCTGGCCCTGGGTGAATTGACTGATAACTAAAAACGCTGTTAGAAGAAAAAGTTTTCTAATAATCATAAATATATGTTTTGGTTACAGGCTTAAAGTTAATGGATCAAAGGTTTAATATTATTTAAAATCTTAAGATTTTTCCTTCAGCAATTTTTGCAATTCAAACAATTCATCCCTCAACCTCGCCGCTTCAATGAAATCCAATTCTTTGGCGGCACTTTCCATATTTTTCTGCGTTTGGGTTATCATTTTTTCCAGGCCTTCGGTATCCATATAGGCTACCACCGGATCGGCCGCAACAGATGGGTTATCTTCTTCCACGTAATACTGTTTTGTCACCTTTTTGGAGTCAGCCACCTTGGTTTGCTGCATGATCGCCTCTTTTGACTTTTTGACGGTTTCAGGAACAATACCATGCTCGTCATTGTACTCCTGCTGCCTGACCCTTCGCCGATTGGTTTCATCAATCGCGGTCTTCATCGACTCTGTAATTTTATCGGCATACATAATGACTTTCCCATTGGCATTTCTGGCCGCCCGACCAATGGTTTGGATCATTGACTTGACATTGCGAAGAAAACCCTCCTTGTCGGCATCGAGAATGGCCACCAGGGAAACCTCCGGCAGGTCCAGCCCTTCCCGTAACAAATTTACACCTACGAGCACATCAAAAACTCCAAGCCTTAATTCTCTGAGAATTTCCACGCGATCCAAAACCTTCACCTCAGAATGTATGTAGCGGCACTTGATATCTGCCCTTGTTAAAAATTTTGCCAGTTCCTCTGCCATCCGTTTGGTTAAGGTAGTCACCAATACCCTTTCCTCTTTCTGAATACGTATGTCAATTTCATTAAGCAGGTCGTCAATTTGATTAGCGCTTGGCCTGACATCGATCTCAGGATCCAACAATCCCGTCGGTCTGATAATTTGCTCAACCACCACACCCTCCGATTTGCGGAGCTCGTAATCACCTGGTGTGGCACTCACATAAATTACCTGGTTAGTCAGGTCCTCAAACTCATTAAAAGTAAGCGGCCGATTATCCATCGCCGAGGGAAGCCTGAACCCGTAGTCCACCAAATTAACTTTTCGAGCCCTGTCTCCTCCCCACATAGCTCTCACCTGGGGCACGGTGACATGGCTTTCATCAATCACCATTAAATAATCATCCGGAAAGTAATCTAATAAACAGAAGGGGCGTGCCCCCGCTGATCTCCTGTCAAAATAGCGGGAATAATTCTCAACACCGCTACAATATCCCAATTCCCTGATCATCTCCAGGTCAAATTCCGTTCGCTCCTTTACCCGCTTGGCTTCCAGAAATCTTCGTTCGTTTTCAAAATGCTGTACCTGCAAAACCAGATCATCCTGGATCTCTTCTATAACCTTTTGTACAACATCCTTGCCGGTGACAAAAAGGTTTGCCGGATAAATATTGACACTGTCCTCCTCCGTAATCTTTTTCCCCGATTTAGGTTCAATAATCTGGATTTTTTCAATTTCATCGCCCCAAAAATAAATCCTGTAGGCATAGTCGGCGTAAGCCAGGTAAATATCAACGGTATCTCCCTTTACCCTGAAAGTTCCTCTTTTGAATTCAGCATCTGTCCGGCTATACAATATATCCACAAACTTGAAAAGCAGCTGATTTCTGGATACCACATCTCCAATTTTCAAGGTAATTACATTTTTTCCAAATTCTTCGGGATTACCGATACCGTATATACAGGAAACCGAAGCAACTACCACAATATCCCGCCGGCCCGAAAGAAGAGAAGAGGTAGCGCGAAGACGCAGCTTTTCAATTTCCTCATTAATGGAGAGGTCTTTTTCTATATACAGGTTTGTATTAGGCAAAAATGCCTCAGGTTGATAATAATCATAATAGGAAATAAAATACTCTACCGCATTGTCGGGAAAAAACTGCTGAAACTCACCGTATAATTGAGCCGCCAGCGTTTTGTTATGACTAAGAACCAAGGTGGGGCGCTCTACCCCGGCAATGAGGTTAGCGATTGTAAAGGTCTTCCCGGTACCGGTCGCTCCCAGCAAAGTCTGACCCATCTCATGGTTATTTATCCCTTCTACCAATTGCTTAATAGCCGCTGGCTGATCTCCAGTTGGTTGGAATGTAGAATTTAACTTAAACTTCATTTTTTTTGAGATTTTAACTGTTTCATGCGCTCTTTGCCATGAGACTTGCCTAACAAAAAAATCCTCCAATGCAGAAATTATTTGACCGAATATCAAAAAACACTGGATTAAGAAAAAGATGCTTACTAATTTACCATTAATCACCTAAAATTATAAACTGGCCATGAATCTTTACTATCTAAAATCCGTATTATTTTTGCTGCTCTTCCCATTGGCAGGTTATCATTTCTGTTCACAGGAAATAAATACCGCCCCATCCGGTGATGCCATGGGTTTTTATAATGTAAATCTGGTAGATATTAGCCAAAACCAGATTATTGCTCGCCAAAACGTATTGATTGAAAATGGAAAAATTACCGCCATCGGAAAATCAGACCAATTGAAATTTAAAGATGGCGTTGATGTTATTGATGCCAATGGTAAATTTTTAATGCCGGGATTGGCTGAAATGCACGCCCATATTCCGGGAATCAGTAACGGGCTTCCGCTAGTAGAGGAGACATTATTCCTGTATCTGGCCAATGGCGTCACTACCATAAGGGGTATGTTAGGTCAGCCTTACCATTTGGAGCTACGCGAAAAGGTGGAAAAAGGAGAAATCCTGGGACCTCGAATTTTCACTTCGGGACCTTCCCTTAATGGTAATACCGTTAAAAGCCTTGAGGAGGCTGCCCAAAAAGTAAAGGCTCAAAAATCAGCCGGGTACGATTTTTTGAAGCTCCACCCCGGCCTCACGCGAGCCAATTTTGACCAAATTGTTAAAACAGCCAATGAGGTCGGAATTCCTTATTCCGGACATGTATCCGTAGATGTAGGGATCAGAAGGGCTATTGAAGCAAAGTATGCTTCCATTGACCATGTCGATGGGTATTTGGAGGGACTGGTACCTCCATCTGCAGGGGTCGATCCCGGTGAAAATGGATTTTTTGGGGTGAATTTTACAGCACTGGCCGATCAAAGCAAAATCGAGGAGCTGGCAAAGGCCACCAAAGAATCAGGTGTGTGGGTAGTTCCCACGCAACGGCTTCTGGAAAGATGGGCCGGTATTGTCAATGCCAATGAAATTATAAAAGAGGAAGGTATGCAATTCATGGACAAAAACACCCTGGGTCAATGGGTAAATTCCAAAAAGAACTTTGACCGGCTTTACCAGCTGGATGAAAAAACAGTATCATTGTTTATAGAGATCAGAAGAAATATCATCAAAGCCTTACACGATGAGGGTGTAGGCCTTTTGCTGGGGTCCGATTCCCCGCAGGTATTTAATGTCCCAGGGTTTTCTATCCACCATGAATTACAGGCCATGCAGGACGCTGGATTAACGAATGCTGAGGCACTGGTCATGGGGACCCACAATCCGGCGATATTTTTTGGAATGGAAGATGTTTTCGGAACCATTCAAACCGGTGCGGAGGCCGACCTGGTACTTTTAAATAATAATCCCCTGGAGGATCTGGACCACCTGAGGAATAACGAGGGCGTTATGGTGCGGGGAAAATGGTTAAGCCGGGAAGATATTGATAAAAAGCTGTTGACAATTCGCGATGGTCATAAATAATTCCAATTGAACGTTTATGCCAATAACAACTTTGCGTTAAAATATTCTACTACCATCGTTTTTAGCCATGAAAAACCAAATCATCATGCGATAGATTTGTTTTTTAATAACTATTTTAACAATTTTCGTATAAAGACGCGGCCGTATTTGCAGGAAAATGAGCAGTAGCATCGATATAAATAAAAGAATTACTTCCAGGCTAAAACAAGGAGATATAGATGCTTTAAAAGAAGTCTATTCCCGGCACTGGAAAAATATTTTTGCGATTGCTATTTCCTTTTTAAAATCGAAAGAAGATGCTGAAGACGCTGTTCAAGATATTTTTATGCGATTTTGGCAGAAAAAAGATTATCTCAACCCAAACGCTGATTACAAACCCTATCTTTTCCGCATTGCCAGAAATTCTCTGGTTAATGTAATGCGCTCCTGCTCTGCCAAGGCCATTAGGGAGATAACTGAGGGCAGGCACCCAAGCAGTCTGGTAACTGAGGAAGTGGTCGAATTTAATGAATTATCAAGATTTGCGCAGGAGGCCATCAATAAATTACCTCCCAAAAGAAAATTGGTATTTGATCTGCGAAGAAACCAGGGCTTTACTAAACATCAAATTGCCAGAGAAATGGGAATCTCCATTACCATGGTGGAAAGGCAATTGAAATTAGCGAATACTTTTATAAAAAATTATTTAAAAATGAACGCCGATTTGGATGTTCCTCTCGCACTGTTGCTAATTAGTATTTTTTTAGATTAATGCCTGTTTTGTTAAAAACATATTAAAAATCAGGCCTCTTTTATCCCCCCTTCACAAAATTTCATCCACAAGGTTGGCTGGAAGCTTACCCCATTTGTATTATTTAATAAAGGGGAATAGACTGTAAAATTTATTAATCCAAATCGGTTTGACATGAAAACCCATGAGCAGGAACACATAAAAAAAATAGTAATAAAATATTTACAGGGCACCTGTTCCAGGCAGGAGTTAAACAGATTACACAACTGGATTGTCATTGACGGGAACAAACAAATGTTAGACGAGCTGGTTGGTGACCTTCTTGCAGATTCGGATTTACCGCTTCCGCAACAAATGGAAAACCAGGAAGAGGATATATGGAATCAAATTTACGCAAAATTAAAACCGCAGCTCAATGCGGAAATTCCTCCCTCAAATCATAGGAATGCTGACTACCGGTCTGTTCAAATGTTTTCACCAAAGAAAATAGCAGCCGTTATAGTTGTGCTGTTAACCGTTGGGGGGGTGGGTTGGTTTTTTGCAGGAAACAATGAGAAAACAGTATCGCTGGCTAATTCATCGACTACATGGAACGAAAAAAAGACGAAAGCCGGTGAAAAAATAACTATTTCCCTGCCAGACGGTTCAAAGGTGAAACTGAATTCGCTATCCAGCCTGCGATATGATACTGATTTCAATGTCGCTGATCGAAAATTACATCTAACCGGAGAGGGGTTTTTTGAGGTAGTCGCCAATAAGCAAAAGCCTTTTGTCGTGGTATCCGGAAATATTGAAACTACGGTGCTTGGGACTTCCTTTAATGTAAAATCTTTTTCCGACAGCGCGGCTACGATAGCCGTGGCGTCGGGAAATGTATTGGTTAAAGATAGAATTGGTCGTAACTCCATCACACTTGTTAAAGACGAAATGGCCAATGTTAAGCTTAAAAACCAGGTATGGCATAAGTCGAACTTTGATTATGACAAAGTTATTGGGTGGAAGGACGGTATCCTGCTGTTTGAAAATGAGAGATTTGAGGAAATTTTAGTGAGGCTGGAAAGATGGTACGGAGTGGAATTTGAGGTACATGGACGAGCGAACCCGGATGTCCTCATCAATACGAGATACCATAATGATCCGCTGGAAAGAATACTGAAGGGACTAAGCTTTACTTATAAATTCAGCTTCGAGATGAGAGAAAAAACCGTGATCATCAGGTTTGAATCTTAGCAAAAAACGGGATCAGTATCAAAAGATCTTAATGATCTGGCAAATAATAAAATCCTAAAAAAAATAAAAAGAATATGAAGATCGACAGTAGCTAAAACATCCAACTAAAGCACCCTGGAATGCATGAAATATTTGCGGTACTCAGCATTCCAGGGTCAAAATTTGAAATAATAATTAAATATTAAATCAATTGAAAGTATGAAAAAAAAGTTACAACATCAAATTCTGATTGCTGTGAAATATTCGTTTTTCGGTCTGTTTTTACAATGTGCGGTTACTTGCGCACTGCTGGCCAATCCGGACATCAGTAAAAGTCAGAATATCAGTATTGAAGAGATCTATGTATCTCTTAAAGATGGCAAAATCAAACTCAACGAAGCATTCACTTTGTTGGAAAAGTCCTCATCCTTAAAATTTGTTTATCTGAACAATTCCATCGTCGAAGAAGCGTATGTGCAACTAACGGGAAACAACAGGTCTTTGGGAGATGTATTAAGGGAAATTTCCAGGGCTAAAAAACTTGCCTTCAAGCGGGTAAACGACAAAATCTATGTCAAAAGATTGGAGAATAATAAAAACTTATCGGCGGGCATTGTTCAGGAGGTGCTTGAAATTGAGATTTCCGGGAAGGTGAGCGATGAAAACGGAGAGCCGCTGCCAGGTGCCAGCGTGCTGGTAAAGGAAACTGATATTGGCACCGTTACTGACTCGGACGGATTTTATAAACTGAGTGTTCCGGACAATGCAACGACGCTGGTCTTTTCTTTTGTAGGCTATTTGACAGAGGAAACAGATATCGATGGTCGAACGACCATTGATATTAATCTAACGCCAGATATCTCACAACTTTCAGAAATAGTAGTTATCGGTTATGGTACCCAAACAAAAAGAGAAGTGACAGGTTCCATTGCCTCCGTATCGGCCAGGGACCTGGGTGAAGTATCCGTAGATGGATTCAGCCGGGCTTTAACAGGCAAAGTCGCCGGCGTACGGGTTCAACAAACTACTGGTGCCCCCGGTGGTAATATCACCATTCGCGTTAGAGGTACAGGTTCTATCAATGCGGGGAACGACCCATTATATGTCATAGATGGTTTCCCCATAGAGAATACAAATGTTGGCGCCTCAGATCAGGGTCTTAATCCACTTTCTTCTATCAACCCGGACGATATTGAATCTATAGAAATACTAAAAGATGCGGCAGCCGCCTCTATTTACGGCTCCAGGGGTTCAAATGGTGTCGTGATCATTACCACCAAAAGAGGTGAGCAGGGCAAGGCAAAAATCAATTTCGATGCATCTTTTGGTACACAAAGTGTCATTAATAAAGTAGATGTTTTAAATGGAGACGATTTTTTGGATCTGGCCAAAGAAGCTTATGCCAATGCCGCTGCTACCAACGAGCCAGGTCTGCCCATGCCTGATTTTCTACAAAATGACAGCCAGTTTAGAGGTATCAATACTGACTGGCAGGACGAAATATTCCGGCCGGCCACCGTGCAGAACTACCAACTTTCAGCCTCAGGCGGAAATGAAAATTTGAAATATTTTATTTCCGGAGGGTATCTGAATGAAGAAGGTATTGTTATCGCCTCGGGCTTTGAAAGGTTTTCATTCAGGTCCAACCTGGATGCAAAACTATCAAACAGGGTAAGGATAGGCTTGAATTTTACACCAAGTTATGCCATCAATGATGAGGTAAATGCGGAAGGGCATTGGGCCTCTAACGCCGTTATCAATCAGAGCCTGATAGGATTTGGCTTTCTGCGCCCCGATGAAGATCAGGAAGACTTTATTAACGCTCAACCGGATTATAACTGCTGCGGTGTGCCTAATCCCGTAAGAACGGCCAATAAATTTGATGCTACCAGTACCCAATTCAGAACGATTGCCAATGGTTTTGCGGAAATTGACCTGATAGAAAATTTAACATTTAAGACTACTTTAGGCACCGATCTGAACTACTTCCGAAGAGACGTTTTTAATCCGGCCGATATTCAAAGAAATCGCGTTGACACAGAAGCCTCCACCCGTACTTTGTCTCAAAGAAGCTGGCTACTGGAAAATACACTAACTTACCAGAAAGCATTTGGCGATCATAATGTTACCGCGTTGGGAGGGTTTAGTTATCAAGAATATAAAGAGGAATCTAATACCATCAATGGCAGAGGATTTACTAATGACATTGTACGTACTATTAACTCTGAAAACAATCTGATCACGAACGCTAATACCCTGATCCAGGAATGGGCGCTTGCATCATTCATTGGTAGAATAAATTATACCTACAAAAATAAGTATTTTCTAACGGCCACCGTCCGAAGCGATGGTTCTTCACGTTTTGGTGAAAACAACAAATATGCTACCTTCCCCTCCGTTTCTGCGGGCTGGGCCCTTTCCGATGAGTCATTTATGCAGGGTATTGCTGCCATTAGTGAATTGAAATTGCGGGCCAGCTACGGCGTGAGCGGAAACAATCGCATTGGCAATTATGCCTCCATTGGTTTATTGGCACCTTCAAGCTATGTATTGGGAAGTGGCAACGGGTCGAGTGTGAGTGGTTTAAACCCTTCTACCATTGCCAATAATGACCTAACCTGGGAAACAACCAAACAATTTGACATAGGGATTGAATTGGGCTTGCTTGAAGACCGGATATTCCTGGTAGCTGATTATTACAACAGTAAGACGGAAGATTTATTACTCAACGTGCCGATACCCACCATTACCGGCTTTTCTACAGCCTTACAAAATCTCGGAGAGATAAGAAACAAAGGCTGGGAGTTTGCAGTCAATACCCGAAATTTTGTCGGCGCTTTTAAATGGTCCACAAACTTTAATATTTACTTTAATGACAATGAAGTTTTAAAGCTTGGACCTGAAGGAGATCCGTTAATTACAGGAGGGGCCCGGGGGGGCACTCACATTACTGAGATCGGAGGTGAATTGGGCGCTTTCTACTTACTTATTCAAGAGGGTATTTTTCAAACCCAGGAAGAAATTGATAACAGTCCTACCTGGAATATTTCCCGGGGAACCTGGCCGGGTGATGTAAAATACAGGGATGTAAATGGCGACGGACAAATTAACGCCAATGACCGGGCCATCGCCGGCAGCAGCCTGCCCGATTTTGTTTGGGGCATTACCAATACGTTTTCCTATAAAAATTTTGATCTTACTATTGTCGCAGACGGAGTACAGGGCAATGAGGTATTTAATATAGCCGGAAGGTTTTTAACAAATATTGAAGGTAATCAAAACCAGGCTGCAAGTGCCTTGAACCGATGGAAATCGGTGAATGAGCCCGGTGACGGCATTACACCCCGAGCCAACCGTGTAACTAGCGGTAACAATAACCGGGAGTCAAATAGATGGCTGGAAGACGGATCGTTCATCAGAATACAAAATGTGACCCTTGGATATAATTTTTCTGCTGAAATGATCCGAAAATTGCCTTTTAATGCAGTTCGCCTTTATGGCGCGGTCTCTAACCTGGCCTATATCACGGACTATACCGGCTACAACCCGGAAGTTAGTCTGGAAGGTGGTGATCCTCTAAACCCGGGAGAAGATTACGGTTCCTATCCGCTATCCAGAAGATTCACGGTCGGCGTAAAAGTAGGCTTCTAAGATCTGTTAAAATAACCATGTTTGACAATGAACAGAAATTTAAAACCATGAAAAATATTAAAATTTATATATTCGCTTGCTTATGGCTAACTTCAATGGGATGTGATGATAACCTGGATCTGGCTCCGGTCTCACAGTTAGGGCAAAGTAGTTTTTATAATACTGAAGATGACTATACAGCCGCCATTAACGCCGCCTATAATTCCTTAAGATCAAGTGGGCAATTTGGAGACATTGTATTATTTGGTGATATCCGCTCTGATAACACTGTCCCCGTTTTATCAGGCTCTGTAACCACCAGAACAGATTTTGATGAGTTCTCGCTTAATGCCGCCAATCCGCGCATTCAATCTACCTGGCAAAACACCTACAACGGAATAGCTCGCGCCAATGGAATCCTGGTCAGAATTGATGACGCTACCATTGATGAGAATCTTAAAAATCGGGTGAAAGGGGAAGCTTTGTTTCTGAGAGGTTTGATGTACTTCAATCTGGTACGTATTTATGGCGATGTTCCGCTGGTGCTCACCGAAGTTTCACCGGAGGAAGCTTTTCAGGTGGGTCAAAGTGATGCTGACGATGTTTACACGCAAATCATTTCAGATTTGACAGCCGCGGCTTCGCTCTTACCTGCTTCCCACAGCGACGATATCGGTCGCGCTACCAACATCGCCGCCAATGCATTGTTGGGAAGGGTTTATCTGACCACAGGGGATTTTCCTCAGACAGTGACCAGCTTGAGAAAGGTCACCGCTCAAAGTCCTTCTTTAGTAAATCTGCTTTCCAATTATGCCGATGTATTTGACGTTGCGAATGAATACAATCAGGAAATCATTTTTGCCGTAAGATGGACCAATGATGGCCAGAACGGGAATGGATTTAACTTTGGTTTTGCCAATGTTAATGAACCTGATAATAAGGCCACACCCGACGTGTATGATGCCTATGAAACAGGGGATTTAAGACGTGATATTACCTGGGATGCAACGATCTCAACAGCCGATACTATTCTGGTGAAATACGGCTTTGCTCCGGCAGGACAAGGAGAAAGCGATTGGCCGGTTATTCGCTACGCGGATGTATTACTGATGCTGTCAGAGGCTCTTAATGAAGAAGGTTATGTGTCAAATGGTGAGGCATTCGATTTGCTGAATCAGGTAAGGACCAGGGCTGGGCTCGGAGCATTAACTTCAGCGGAGGTTCCTGACCAGGCGGCGTTTCGCCTGGCATTAGAGCAGGAAAGAAGATTGGAATTAGCCGGCGAAGGGCATCGATGGTTCGATTTGGTAAGAACCGGCAGGTTCATGGAAGTTATGAATGGGAAAGGGTTTAACGTAGAGCCCCGGCACAGCGTATTTCCCATACCGCAACGCGAGATCGATAACGTTAATGACCCCACGATACTCTCGCAAAATATTGGTTATTAAACAACTTGATTTTATATCAACACGGACAGGCAGGCAAAATGACCTGCCTGTTTTACTTTAGCATTCATTCCAGATCTCCCAGGACCTTTCCGCCTGGAGGTGCAGCATTTCAAGGCCATTTTTAACCCTGGCACCTTTATTTATACCCTTTTCCATAAACAAGGTGGTCTCGGGATTATAAATAAGATCATAGAAGTAGTGATGGTCGCTTATCATATGGTAAGGTAGATCGGGACATTGGTCAACATACGGATACATACCCAAGGGGGTAGTGTTGATGATCAGGTGGGCATCGCCCACTACCTGGGGATTTTGGTTTAAATATTCGTAGGTCACTCTTCCTTCCTTTATGGATCTTGACACCAGGGTAAAGGGAATTTTCAAATCCTCCAATACTGCACAGACCGCCTTGCTGGCCCCGCCTGTCCCCAGAATCAAGGCATTAAAATTACGGGAAGCAGGAAGCCAATTAAGCAGCGATGTTTTAAATCCATAGTAATCGGAATTGAATCCTGTTAATTTTGGACCAGGCTCAAATCTTATCACATTCACGGCACCGACTTTTTCAGCACTTTCATCCAATCCATGCAAATATGCCATTACCTCCTCTTTGTAGGGAATGGTGACATTTAGTCCTGCCAGTGGTACATCGGCGACCAGCTTTTCAAATGCTTCAATATCAGGCAATTCAAATAGCTGATAAGCACAGCCTGTAATTTGCTCATCTGAAAATTTTTTGCTGAAGTATCCTTTTGAAAACGAATGCTTCAGCGAACGTCCAATCAAGCCGAAAGTGCGGGAGGTCTTCATTTGGTGGGGGTTATTCTTAACTTAATTGGAAGATTTTCTTAAATGGGCCAGTTTTTCTATGAACACCACCAATCCAATGCCAAGAGCTCCGAATAAAATGGCCTGCAACACAAATGGCTCATTCCCCAACGCCTGATAGGCTGTAGGCAAAATGTTTTCCTGAACCAAAGGTTTTACCACACCGTGCCGGTCAACATAAGTTTGGATGGTCTCTTTCCAGGGCCATATTTTATTTAAGGATCCAATCATAAACCCCGAAAGAAAGGCTACCATAAGGTTGTGAAACTTATTAAGTAACCATGACAATAGTCTTGAAAAACTTAATATACCAACAATACACCCAAAGCCAAATATCAGAATAATTGGAATATTTCTTTCGTTGACCGCATTAATCACAAAAGTGTATTTCCCCAGAATCAGCAGAATAAAGCTACCTGATATCCCCGGCAAAATCATAGCACAAATGGCTATGGCACCCGATATAAAGATAAACCACCAACTTTCAGGCGTTTCAGCCGGTGTAAATTCGGTAATAAGAAAAGCGACGACTACGCCGATGATTAAAGCCAACACCATGATAATCTTCCATTCTTTTATTTCCCGGGCCACTAAAATACTGGAGATAATAACCAGGCCGAAGAAGAAAGACCAAAGTTGGATGGGGTAATTGGCCAGAAGAAATCCTATTAATTTCGATAGTGTTAAAAGACTTAAGGCAATTCCAGCGATCAGTGTAACTAAAAACCGACCGTTTATCTTTTCCCAAAAAGCCTTCCACTTGAATGCAGACAACAATTTTAACGCTTCCAGATCGACCGATTTAATACTATTCAACAATTCCTCATATATACCAGTGATAAAGGCAATAGTCCCACCGGAGACCCCAGGCACAACATCGGCTCCCCCCATTGCTATACCTTTTAAAAGGAGCAGGATATAATCTTTTAGCCTAGTCATTAAAAATTATTTTTGTACGAGATAGAAAGAATGCCAGCGTTATTTAATGTTTTCAACGTTCAAAAAATAGTCAAAAGTATCTCCTCTCAGTCCTAATCTTAGCGTTTCGAGAGGAATAATTTCATTGGGAGCAATATTGCCAAGGTTAACATTGGCCCCTAACAATTTGATAAACCAGACTTGCTGGGCCTTTTGAGGAGCTTCCCAAATTATCTTCTCAAAAGGTATTTTGGTCAAGATCTCTTCTACCAATCCAGATCTCACCTCACCGGTAGCCCGGAATAAGCCTACGTTTCCGCCTTCTCTTGCCTCCCCGATCACTTTCCATGCTCCTGCATCCAATTCGGCCTGCATCAACCTGATCCACTTATACGGAGGAATAATTTTTTCCGCATCCTTGGATCCAACCTCAGACAATACCGTGACTTGCTCTGACAGCTTGCTGATAAAATGACATTTTACGTCATGATCAAGTTCTATTGACCCGTCGGAAACCTCGGCAAAAGTTAGTCCAAACTTATCCAACACCTTACGATAGTCGTCAAATTGATCCCTGACAACGAAAGCTTCAAATAATGTACCTCCCAGATAGGTAGGAATTCCAGCCTCTTTATATATCTTTATTTTCTCTTTTAGATTGGGTGTTACGTAAGAAGTAGCCCAGCCAAGTTTGACAATATCTACATAATCTCCACTTACAGCTATAAAATCTTCCACTTCTCTTGGGCTCAATCCCTTATCCATGGCCATAGTAAATCCGATCTGTCTGGGCTTTTGAGTCCTTTCAGGTAAATTCTTCAACGAATAATTCATTCAGGGTTTTTATTTTCTATATTGGTCAATTATTTTGAACAGCGCCTTTTGAGTTTCTAATCTAGGGAAAAATTCAAACAACACTTTATGATTATCGAAATTCAAAATTAATGCATTTTCCAAATAATGAAAGGCTTCTTTATATTTACCTGCGGAGATTAAATACGCTGTAAGCCGGTAATACAGCTCAGAGGACTCTGGCAACTCCTCGATACCACTCATTATCAACTCGATAGCTTTCTCATTATCGCCTTGTTCATAATAAATAAATGACCAGTTTAACCAAACATCAAGGTTGGCGGGATTAAGCAAACAGGACTCCTCGTAGGCGTCGAGACTGGAAATAATATTTCCGGCATGATATTCCGCCTCGGCAATACTTTGCCAGTAAATAAAGTTCTCAGAATCTATTTTTAAGGCTTTATTTAAAAAATGTATGGCTTGAAACCATTTATCCTGCTTTCCAAAACAACAACCGATTCCGAACCAGGCCTCGTCATTCATCTGGTCCAGTTTTATAGATTTTCGATAATATTTTATTCCCAAATCATAATGTTCCAATTTCTCATAACTGCTTGCTATATGGCAATAAACCTCAGGGCTTGGGCCCTCCAGCTTGAGGGTGGTTTTAAATGCTTTTAAGGCCTTATCATATGCTTCCAGATTCATCAAAGCATTCCCCAGATTAAAATGGGCGGAGGCAAAATCGGGATCTATCAGGATAGCATATTCATATGAATTTACGGCCTCTTTAAATTTATTCAATTTGTTGAGTACAATGCCCTGATTGTACCAGGCATAGCTTGAATAGGGGTCGCTGTCGATAAATTTCGCATAGTAGGATAAGCTATCCTCCAGCTCTCCGGCCACATCCAGGCAAAAGGCCAATTCATAAAGTGCGCTGGTATTATTGATGTTTTCCTCAATGGCACTTTTGTAAGCATCCGCTGCCTGGTTAAACTGACCAGCCGACTGATAGGCCATGCCAATATTATAATAAATCTCATCTTTATCTTCTGCAAAAGGCAAAACGGCATTAAATATTTCAATAGCCTGTTCATATTCACCGCACAAGCAAAGAATGGATCCTTTCAATGTATTAATCTCAGCATCATTGGGATTTATATAACCAGCTTTCTCCAGAATTTCCAAGGCATCATCATAGCGTTCCAGGTTAGATAGCACCTGTGCCCTGTCAATAACTAATTCTATGGAATACGGATATTGTACGGTAGCAATTTCACAAGCTTTTAAAGCTTTCTTGTACTTGCCATTTTCAATATAGTAGCTGATAATCTCCTCGAACGCTTCAAGACCAAAGAATATGTTTTCTCCATTCCTCAATTGCTCTTCGAATTTTTTTATTAAATCTTTTTCCTCTTTTCTTTTCCTGAAATCCTCTGCCATTATTTAAAATTTAATTGAGCAATAATGTTTTAACAAGATAAAAAATTACCTGAGATAATTAATAATTTAGGCAAAATATTTTGAGCCGATCTATGCTTTTGAAACCATCAGGTTTTGGCTTGCAGCGATTGGCAAGTCCAATCCAGGGTATCTTCCAGGCTTCTAAAACGAAAATTTAGGGTGTTTTGCAATTTCCTGTTATCGTAGTAAAATGATAAAACCGCCATGTTGGCCGATTCACGACTAACCAAAGGTTTATCCCCGGTAAAAAACGATTTGATCTGACTATAGAATACTACGAGATTCAATAAAAACTTGTTGGCAGCTATATGTGGCGCCCGTTTTCCAAATCTTTGAGCGATAAGGCCAAAAATATCCTTATAGCTTATGTTACCGGCATTTAGGATAAATCTTTCACCTGAAATATCTGCTTCTATTAATCGCCCGACAACCTCTGCCACATCCCGCACATCCACATAATTCATGGCGCCTTTGGTATAAAACCTTCTATTGTCCCAAACATATTTGAACAGCCTGGTGCTGCCTCTGTCCCAATCTCCCGGGCCCAGCACGATCGAAGGATTAATAACGACCACATTTAACCCCTCCTCCTGTGCTCTCCAGGTTTCCAGCTCAGCCAGGTACTTTGAAATGGCATAGCCGGTATTGTACGATGAATTCTCCCATTTGTTATTTTCGTCTATGGTTTCCACATTTTTGGTTCTTCCCAAAGCTGCTACGGAACTCACATGTACAATTTTTTTTATCCCCAGCCTGCTGGCAAGATTAACAATATTGGCCGTGCCTTCGACATTGGTCTTCAACATGATCTCATGATCCTTTTTATGAAATGAAATCATAGCCGCACTGTGGATGATTACCTCCACACCCTGCATGGCCTGTTCCAGCTTCAAAAGATCAAATACATCCGCCTCAACCCATTCTATCTCTTCTTTAATCTCCGTCAAAAGGCGCAAGTCACTAGACTCCCTGACCAGGGCCCTGACTTTAAAGCCATTTTTCAACAGGGTTTTACAAATAAAACTTCCAATCAGCCCGTTTGCTCCTGTTACTAAAACCATCTACAGGGTATTGTTTAATAGATTTAATTGGGTGATTTTCTTAAAGTATTTCATGCCGCACGCTTCCTTAATTACCGCAAGATGACGCTCATTATGGCAATCACTACCCAAAAATGAAATATAATTTTTGTCTATCAGTTTTTCTGCGAATTTCCTGGCACCTTTAGAATAATATCCTGTTAACGAATTAATGTTCAATTGAAGAAATACCTCTCTCTCCACTAACTCATCCACCAACTTTGGATTCTCTTGCATGTAGATGTATCTCTCCGGATGAGCTAACACAGGTTTATACCCCTGCGAACTGATTTTAAAGATTGCTTCAATCAAAAAAGTAGGTTTATTGATAAAGGAAGTTTCAAAAAGCAGATAATTATCTCCAAAAGTCAGAAGCTTCTCATTGTTCTCAAGATTTGTCAAAAAGGTCTCATCCAAAAAATACTCCGCTGCAGCTTCTACCTCAATAGGCAAATTGTACTCTTTGATCAATTTCTTAAGCTCATGTAACTTGTCTAATATGATCTCCGGGGTGTTCGGATAGTGATCGGATAATACGTGGGGAGTTGTAATCACTTTATGATACCCCAGATTAATCAGTTCCTCTAAAATCGATAACGACTCCTCCCAGCTTCCTACGCCATCGTCAATTCCAGGCAATAGGTGGGAATGCACGTCGATGGTCAAAGGTAAAACTGATGCAGCGACTTTTTTTTTGAATAACCTGAATACCATTAATTGTTCCTACTGAAAAAATTCGCAAATCCGGAGACTTTCACCTTCTTTTTTTTGTCCTCATCATAGTAGCCATAATTTGGTTTGTATCCATAGCCATAACCGTAACCATAGCCATAACCATAACCGTACCCATGATAGCGTGACGACTTGATGGAATTAAGAATTAACGAAAGGTTGTTAAAATTGTTTACACTTACCAACCGATTTATGTTGTAGATAAAGGATTTTTTGGAATAGTCAGCCCTTACAACAAAAATGGGGAGGTCGACCTTTTTCATCACCAGAATCCCATCCGTTACCAAACCAACCGGCGGTGTATCTAGTATTACCACATCATACTGATCTTTAAGATCACTAACCAGGCGATCAAACTCATCGCTTAAAATAAGTTCTGCCGGATTGGGCGGCTTAGGTCCCGCAGCCAGGAAGTCCAGATTTTCCAAGTCAGTATTTCTGATGCAATCTTCGATTGAGTTCTTATTAATAAGTATAGTACTGACGCCTCTGGTGGTATTTTTCTCATCAAAAGCATGATGAATATTGGGATTTCTTAAATCAATATCCACGATAATTACCCGAAGGTTTGACATGGCTATGATCGCTCCCAGATTAATAGAGATAAAGGTTTTCCCCTCGCTACTAATCGTGGAGGAAACACTAATTACCCTGTTTTTTTGATTTGGCCTTAAAAATTCCATGTTGGTACGAACAGACCGAAATGCCTCGGTAATCCCGGCCTTAGGGTTCTTGTCAATAACCAAATTCGACAGGTGCAAATCCGCATCTTTGTAGTAGGGAATAGCTCCTAAAATAGGCGCCAATGAAATTTTTTCCAACTCTATCTGGCTGGTAATTTTGTTGTGGAGCAGGTATTTAATTCCAATAAAAAGCAAACTTAATATCAATCCTGCCACGGCTCCAATCCCATACACCAGCAGATGATTGGGATAGATAGGCTCGTGCGGCAAACTGGCGGAGGAAAGGATTACAAAATCAGGTTTGGTGCCCGCTTCGGCAATTTCGAATTCTGTTTTCTTTTGCTGCAGCGAAAGGTATACCTGCTCTTCCAGGTCAAAAGCTCTCTTGTTCTTATTGAATTCCGTGCCTTTGGAGGGGAGGCTTTCAAAATTTTTAAGTAGCTCCAGTTTCCGGGTGTAAAGGCTATTGAGCTCATCATTGTAGTTTTTCCTGAATACCTCAATCATATTGGTTACCTCACCCTTTAAATAATCAATTCTTTGTTGCTTGATCCTGTAGGCCTGGGTATTTGGTTTGTAGGAAGATCGCAACAATTTGTTATCAATGATCAATTTGTTCAATTCATCAATGTTGTCTTTCAATTCCTTCGGTATTTCAAGTATTGGCAACTGGTTAACTTCAATGATGGAATCAGACATTACGTATTGATGTAAATTATTGATTCTTTCCCTTTTCTGTTCTAAAATAAACCTTTGCGAATCGACTGCATTGATAAATTCTATGGTCTTGTTCAGGTCCCCCTGCACACTGGTAGTCTTGTTATTAATGGTGAAATTCTCAAAGAAGTTTTCAAAAGATTCCAACTTCTTTATGGTTGATTCAATTTGCTCATTTAAAAATTCAATACGCTTCTTATTGGCCAGTTTCTTTTGCTCCTGTGTATAATTCAGGTAGATGGTATCAATAGCATTGACCAAATCTCTTGCTTTTAGCATATTGTTGTCTTTGAAAGCAATCTTTATGGTATTTGCATTTAAATTTAATGGCTCAACGGTCAGGTTTTCCGAAAGATACTTAATTAATGCCCTGTCGCTATTAATGGTAAAATAGTGCTTCCCCTCACTTTCACTCTCTTGAAAATACCTGGTTAAATTAATCGTGAAAATAAAGTCATCTGTCTCAATTTTTTCGCCAAAACGATGAGACTCATTGATTTGTTCTTTACCCTGAGAATAAATAAGATTGAACCTTTCCTTATCAATAATTTCCAGGTCAAATTTTTTATCCAGCATGCTGGTATTTTTCAGGTTATAATTAACCTTAAAAGGTGATCTCTTGTATCTTTCGTTTACCAGGATATTTCCATAAAAGTAATAGTTTATGTCCAGGTCTAAAATACCAATCACCTTATTGAAGAAGAGCTTTGATCTTATCAATTCTATTTCTCCGGAGACGGTATTGAAATTTTGATTCTGAGCGTCAGGAAAGTTATTGAACCCAAAAAGACTTGCCTCGTTTTCGATCTCTAACTTCAACTCCGACACGGATTCATACACTTCAGGTGTCCATCTTATGTACAGATAAGCAAGCGTATTGGTAATAGCCAGAATTAGTATTATCCATGGAAAGCTTCTCTTGAGAACACTTAGTATCTTATCAATGTCGATATTACCTAATGGATTACTCTCCTCTCTGGATTCATAGCCGTAGCTATTGCCATTTTCAATATTTAGATTTTTATCATTCAATTTTTATAAATTACCTAATGAAAGAATTAAAGCTACGCCACTCGTAACAAGGCTGACAATCGGCGCCAAATCTCTAATCGATTCCGGTAGAGGTCTCCTAACCGGCTCCACATAAATAATATCTCCCGGCAGAATCTTCTTAATGGTTTTAGACATGCCCTCCACAGTTGTCAAATCAATCAGGTATACCTGCGGGTTGTCCAATGGCCCTCTGATAAGCCGGATATTGTGCGCTTTTGAATCATTACTAAGACCGCCAGACAGGGCCAGGACTTCCAATAAAGTTGTGTTTTCATTTTCCAGCGGAATCACTTGTCCCTCAGTAGCACCTAATACAATTACACGTTTATTCACATATCTTGTTATTACGAATGGATCCTCATAATATTTTGAATACTCCTTCTGAAGGAAAACATCAGAATTTTGCAAACTTAATCCTTCCAGATGAACCATACCGATCATCGGTAATTTGACGTTACCGTCCTGTTGTATCAGGTAATTGGGATTGGGTCTGTTCAATGTTTGGTTTGTTTGAAGGCCCGTTTCTTTCAATAACTCAAAATCCGGATCGATGATTCTCTCACCACCGTGTGTATATACGTCTACCCTAATGTAGTCGTTTTTTTGGATGATATAGTTTTTTTCTGCCTCATAAACGGCTGCCGCTACATTATCAGGTAATATGTCGTTTTCGGTTTTGAACATTATATTCTGGCGATAAGAACCGCAAGAGCTTAGCAACCATAAAATGCCCAAAAGTATTCCCCAAGATTTAAGCCGCATGCTAATACCTAGATTTGAAATCATTTCCAAAAATATGAATTTATTTGTAATCTTTTGTGAAGGCGTTGAAAGACTGTAATTTAAGATCTTTTTCCGAAACTATTGGATTAACAATATTCCAGTCAATGCCAATGGCCGGATCATTCCAAAGTATTCCCCCTTCGGAGGGCTTATGATAAAAGTTGGAACACATATACTGAAAAATACAATCTTCCAAAGCTAGAAATCCGTGAGCAAAACCAACGGGTATATATAGCATATTGCGTTCACTTTCGGTAAGCAGACATTGACAATACCGGCCAAAAGATGGAGAATTCCTACGAATATCAACGGCAATATCAAGGGCTTTGCCTTTAACGACCTGAACCAGCTTAGCTTGTCCATAAGGCTCCAGTTGGTAATGTAGACCCCTGATTACACCTTTACGGGAAAATGATTGGTTGCATTGCACAAATCTGTCAACTATGCCGGCCTCTTTAAATTTTTCCTCATGGTAAGATTCAAAAAAGAAGCCACGGCTATCTTCAAAAATATCCGGGATTACCTCAACAACCCCTTCAATTTCGTAATGCTTAAATTCCATATACAGTAACTAACAATAAACTTGCGAATATTATGATTTCTTGCCCAAACTTCTAATGGTTTGACAATATTTATTTATTACTATTTGTTCATCAAAGTTTTTTTCCGCCAATTTCCGGCTATTGTTTCCCATTTCCATCAACATTCCATCCTCAAAATCCATCATGGTTTTCATTTTACCGGCAAGATCCTCCGCGCTCTTTACCTGGCACAATAGCCCGTTATGGCCATGCTTTACAACCTCCCGGCAACCGGGCACATCGCTTGCAATGAGTGGTCGCCCCGTAGCTGCCGCTTCCAATAAAGTCCTGGGAGTTCCTTCCCGGTAGGAGGGTAGCAATACGCAATGGGCACGAGAAATAAATGATTGCACATCATCAGTGGTGCCCAGATATTCTATCAAACCGTCGCTGACCCATTGGTCAATTTCAACAAGCGGTATACCTCTCTTATGATTCGGATCTTTAGCGCCAAGTACCTGAAAACGGGCATTTACATTTTCCGACCGGAGCAATCTAATGGCGTCTATAAATTCCCTGATGCCTTTGTCCTGAATAATCCGGGAAATAAGAAGGAAGTTGAAACCTCCCGAATCAGGCATTGGCAATTGTGAAAACCGCTGTAAATTTATTCCGGAACCCGGAAGCAAGGCTGTTTTCCCAGGTTTGACCAGTTTGTTGTTCAAAAATAATTTTCTGTCATCTTCATTTTGAAAAAATACTCTTTCCGGAGATTGAAAGGCTATCCGATAAAGCAATTTAGAGATGCGTGACAGTAAGTTTTTCTTCAGGAATACCGTACCCAACCCGCTAACATTGTTAATTACGGGGATTTTAAGCAACCTCGCTGCCAATGATCCGTAAATATTAGGCTTGATAGTATATTGTAAAATTACGTCGGGAGCTATTTTGCGGTAAGTTTTCCATAAATTATAAACCAGATTCAGATCTTTAACAGGATTAACCCCTTGTGTGTCCATGGATACAGCGACAAATTTGCAACCATTTTCTTCTAATAGTCTACTGTAGTCATCTTCGGGCGCTATAGCAATTACCTCATGGCCGCTTTCAATTAAAGCCTTGACAAGGCCCAATCTAAAATTGTAAATATTCCAGGAGGTGTTTATTACAATCGCTACCTTCATAAGTCTCCAAATGTAATAATTATATGCGCACATTTACAAAAGCACAAAATCTTCATTTACTTTGCAATCACATATGACAAAAACCTATTCAACCATACCGGCACAAGAGACGGCTGTTCTGGTGGCTTTAATTAATTATCAACAATCCGCAGAACATGCGAGGGAGTATCTTGACGAATTGGCCTTTCTGGCGGAAACCTCAGGCGCCAAAACCCTTGCTACGTTTACCCAGAAGCTAGACAGGCCTGATGTCAAAACATTTATAGGTAAGGGTAAATTAGAGGAAATTAAAGCTTTCGTAAAAGCGAAAGAGGTGGATATGGTTATCTTCGATGATGATTTGACCCCCTCGCAGGTAAGAAACCTCGAAAAAGTATTGGAGGTAAAAATTCTTGACCGGAGTTTATTGATACTCAATATATTTTCTTTAAGAGCCAAAACCGCCCAGGCCAAAACACAGGTTGAATTGGCTCAATATCAATACCTGCTACCACGGCTGACAAATATGTGGACCCACCTTTCCAAACAAAAAGGGGGGATTGGCATGAAAGGACCGGGAGAAACTGAACTGGAAACTGACAGAAGAATTATCCGTGATAAAATTGCCCTGCTGGGGAAAAAGCTGGATAAAATTGACAAACAAAGCGCCACGCAAAGAAAGGCCAGGGGAAAAATGGTTCGCGTTGCATTGGTCGGCTATACTAATGTAGGTAAATCGACTATTATGCGAACGCTCTCAAAGGCTGATGTATTTGCTGAAAATAAGCTTTTTGCTACCGTAGACTCCACCGTCAGAAAAATTGTTATCAATCAAATCCCTTTTTTGCTCACCGATACGGTAGGCTTTATCCGAAAACTTCCGCATGCATTGGTCGAGTGTTTTAAATCAACCCTGGATGAAATACGCGAAGCCGATATTCTGGTCCATGTCGTGGATATCTCCCATCCCTCCTTCGAGGAACAAATTGATATTGTCAATAACACATTGCTGGAAATAAACGCGGCAGAAAAACCGACGATACTTGTTTTCAATAAAATCGACAAATATCAAAGCAAGTTAGAACCTTCGGATGATATGAAGGAAAATTCCGATCTCCTGAGCCTGCAACAGTTGAAATCATCTTTTATGGGGAAAGCCAATCAACAAGCTGTATTTATCTCTGCAACCGGGAAAAAAAATATTGAGGAGTTAAGAAATACAATTGTCAAAGTAGTGGCAAAAAAACATTTTACTATTTTCCCCAATTTCCTGAAAAATAATTATTATTTCGAGTAAATTTATTTTGCTTCGATAACTTCCCTATATTTATAAAAAATGTGTGACTAAATATTAGCCCATTTAACCCCTGTGAAATACCGGCATTTATTTATCGTTTTTCTTTTTGCAAGTCTGACCAGCTGTCAATCAACGCGTGTTGGAAACGATGCGGAGGGTACAAAAATGGTGGTTATTTCAAATGATGAATACAAAATTTGGGAATTAATTGATTCAGCGTCGGTTTCAGCACAATTGAATTCGCAGGCGCTGCCCAAAAAACACCAGACACTCACGCTCAATATCAAAAGAATAAAAGTCCGCTTAAGCCAATTGGATAAGCAAGACAATAAGTCAGACGAAATAAGGTTTTACAAAAACCAATTGGATGAGGTCAAAGTACAGTTTCCATGGGATGATGGCAATTTTTACACATTTTTAGTCAAAAAATCAGGCATTTTATCTCCCGATCTGGCTAAAAAATTCCCAAATATAAGATCCTACTCCGGGAAAAAAATAGATGATAAAAACACCAACCTGAGATTGGATATTAATCCGGCTGGTCTATTTGCCATGATTACCACCCCTTCACGAACGCTGTTTATCCGGCCGCTGGAAGGGGAAGAAAAATTTTATCTGTGTTACGACAAAGACCAGGTTGATCTGAGCAACAAAAAATATTATGAAGCTCCGGTTAAAAACAGGGCAAACAACTAATAGAAACTTTATACCACAAGTTTCGAATGTAATATTTAATTGTATCTATATTGAATATTTATCTTAAAAATTAGCATATTTAAGACCAAGTCCCAAACCTCAACTAATTTATATGAATAAGCCGGGCATGATCAATTCTGGGAATTTTCTCTTCCCACTATGTGTACTTATTGTAGTTTCTTTTTTTCCCGCTGGCACAGATGTTTATGGTCAAAGTGTTACAGTGAATGAGCAATTTTGGTCAGATGATACATCAATTTCTCAAAGGGCTGTATCGAAATCCCATATCACCGCAAATAACGGGCGAAAGCTAAGCCTGCAATTTGAGTCATTTACAACACAGGTGAAAGAAATCAGGAAAGCCAAGCCGGGACGTCAGCCATTTGAGGGAGCTATTATCCGTTTGCCTTTGCCTGACGGCACTTTTGGTCAATACAAAGTAGCAGAATCGCCCATCATGGACGATAGGCTGGCATTTAAGTACCCACAAATCAAAACATACGCAGGACAGGCGCTGAATAACCCGTCCACTACGATTAGATTTGATATCACACCCGATGGTTTTCATGCCATCATATTCCTTGAGGATAATACCGTCTATATCGATCCGCTTTACGTTAACAATACCACTAAGTATCTGGCTTACTATAAAAAAGATTTTATTAAACAAGCACCCTTGCGGATGGGACCATCTGATATTAAATTATTAAAGGACAAGGAGTTGCATTCGCAGAAAGGCGCGGCGAGAAAAGCTGCAGCTGCTAAACCTTCTGGCAGCGAGCTGAGAACTTACAGGCTAGCCGTTGCCGCAACGGGGGAATATACAGCCTTTCATGGAGGTACCGTGGTCGACGGTCTTTCCGCAATCGTCACTTCGATGAACCGGGTCAATGGAATCTACGAGCGGGAAGTGGCCATAAGCATGATTTTAGTGGGTGATAACGATCAGATTATTTATACCGATTCGGGTACCGACCCATACACTAATAATGACACCGAGGATCTGTTAACCGAAAATCAAACCAATTTGGACAATGTGATTGGTTCTGCTAATTATGACATTGGCCATGTTTTCAGCACCGCCTCGGGTGGACTGGCGAGCTTGGAGAGTGTGTGTGACGACAGTTTTAAGGCCCAGGGTACTACCGGAATTGCCACCCCGGTGGGTGATCCTTTTGATGTTGATTTTGTAGCCCATGAAATTGGTCATCAGTTCGGCGCTACCCATACTTTTAATGGCACCACCGGCAATTGTGATAATCTAAATAGATCAGGTATCACCTCCTATGAACCTGGCAGTGGCACTACCATCATGGCTTATGCCGGAATCTGCTCACCACAAAATATTCAAAATAATAGCAGTGACTACTTTCACACTGCCAGCTATGACCAGATCATTGAATTTGTTACCAACGGTGGAGGAAGTTGCGCCAATGTCACAGCTACGGGCAATACGCCACCCTCGGCTGATGCGGGTGACGATTATTTTATACCCGTTAACACCCCTTTTGTTCTTACGGGTTCGGCCACAGACGATGACGGTGACCCACTTACCTATTGCTGGGAGCAATTTGATCTGGGTCCGGCATCTCCACCCAACGATCCAAACAGTTCCGGCCCTTTGTTTCGATCCTTCCCGCCTTTGATGTCTCCATCCAGAACGTTCCCACAACTTTCGGATATTTTAAATAATACCGCCACCGTGGGAGAAATACTTCCTGCTATAACCAGGACTATGGATTTCAGACTTACGGTAAGAGACAACCAAAGTGGAGGTGGCGGCGTGGATTATGATGATATGACTATCAATGTTGTGGATCTCGGAGGTCAATTTGAATTGAGTTCCCTTAATCAGGGAGAAACAATTTTATCGGGCATCCCAATCAACGTCTCCTGGGAGGTTGCCAATACCAATACCCCTCCCATCAACACCCAACAGGTGAATATCCGGTTGTCCACAGACGGAGGACTTACATTTCCAATCCTATTGGCCGAAAATCTGGACAACGACGGCCTGGAAGCCATTACATTTCCAGACAACCCAACTACGCAGGCAAGATTAAAAATTGAGGCTGTCGGTAATATTTTCTTCGACATTAGTGATGAGAATTTTTCTATACAAACACCTGTTGCACCCGACTATGCGATCATTGTAGACCCTCTTTTTTCGGAAATTTGCACCCCAAACAATGCCGTATTCACTATTGATATCACGCCCATACTCGGATTTAGTAATCCTATAGATTTGACCGTAGATGATTTGCCTGCCGGAGTTGATGCAACATTTAGTGAAAATCCAATGCAACCCGGTACTACCGGTACTTTGACGCTAAGCAACACAGCCGCTGCAGTACCAGGCGAGTATGTGATCGAACTGGTCTCTTCCAGCGGAGCAATAAACAAGGAAAACGATTTGACCTTGAACATTTTAAGTGCCGAACCTCCTGGCCCGACACTTTCTGTTCCGAATGACCAGGACGTAGATATCGCGTTAAGGCCATTTTTCAGCTGGGTTGATGATCCTCAAATTAACACTTACACACTTGAGTTAGCCCTTGATGCTGATTTTACGAATATTGTGGACAGTGTTTTTGATTTGAACGACGCTTTTTATCGTGAAAGTGAACGCCTTGAAAGCAATGTTTCCTACTACTGGAGGGTAAAAGGTGTCAACAATTGTGGGATTGGTCAATATTCGGAAGTTTACAGCTTTACCACGACATTAGTCAACTATTTTACCTTCGAAAGCACTGATGTGCCGAAAACCATAGACAGCAGCATGCCAAATTCCATAACCTCAACGCTGGAAATTGAGATTGTTGATGATATGATTATATCGGATGTTAATGTGATTAACCTGCTTGGACAGCATTCATTTATCGGAGATTTGAAATTCACCTTAAGAAGTCCGGCCGACACGGAGGTAGTGCTTTTTGCCAATATTTGTTCCAATGAAGAAGACTTTGATCTCTCCCTGGACGACGAGGCCTTAAACGCCACAATCGCGTGCCCACCTTCTGATGGTAAGGCATACCAACCTACAGGTGACCTGAGTGATTTCGATGGGCAAAATGCCAAGGGGACGTGGACGTTGATCGTCGAAGATAATGCCACCATTGATGGAGGAACTTTAAATGGATGGGGTCTTGAGATAGGTACGGCGCAATCTGCTCCCAAAGCTCCTGATAATTTACAGGCAGCTCCAACATCTGTCGATATTATTGCACTTAGCTGGGAGGATCTTTCCAATAACGAAGATAATTTTGTACTCGAAAGATCAACACCGGACAACTCAAATTTCATGGAAGTTGCAAATTTGTCGGCCAATACACTATCATTTGATGACGAGAACCTGACTCCTGAAACCAATTATGTCTACAGACTAAAAGCTATTAATCAATTTGGAGAATCTGCCTATACGCAGGAAATTGAAACTGCTCCGCTACCGATTGCCCCCAACAACCTCGCAGCTACGGCTATTTCCGAAGAACAAATAGATCTCAGCTGGTCGGACCTGTCTTCTATGGAAGAGGAATATGTAATTGAACAATCTGTGGGGGATAATGAAAATTTTGCCATCATAGATGTCACGAGTGCCAATGCTGAAAGTTATAGCGTGACAGGGCTGGAGGAAGCCACTACCTATCATTACAGAATTTATGCCCGAAACCTATTCGGTCGTTCTGCATCATCGGATGAGGCCAGTACAGCTACCTTGGTGCTGGGAATTGAGGATGAAATTGCCAAAAAGATTTCTGTCTTTCCCAACCCCACAGAAGATGAGGTAACTATTAAGATACAAGAAGGAGGCCCTGCCATTACTGCGGTTCACTTAACCGATATCCATGGTAAAACCGTTTATTCACGTCCAAATAGTGACAATGCAAGAAGGTATCAGCCGCTGACTCTGAAGCTAAATGCGTATTCTAAAGGGTTATATTTGCTGCAAATCATAACTGAGCGCGCAACTGTGATCAAAAGAATATTAAAGGATTGAGCTCTATCCTCAGGTAGCATCACATGCAAATATATTGCGATCAACGTCTATCTTATTGGCACGGCGGGCGGTAGAAATTTGTTATTCCGGGTTCTGAGAATAACAAATTCAACCCTTGGGGCCTAACCATTTCTTTTCTAACTTTAAGGCATGAACAAACCTGATAAAAAACTCTTTCTGCTGGATGCAATGGCATTGATTTATCGCGCTCATTTCGCTTTCAGCAAAACTCCCAGAATCAACTCAAAAGGTCAAAGCACGGGAGCATCCCTGGGTTTTACCAATACCTTGTTTGAGGTCATACAAAAGAGAAAACCTACGCATATCGGTGTGGCATTTGACACCTCAGCTCCTACCTTCCGACATAAACAATATACAGAATACAAAGCCGGCCGGGAGGAAATGCCGGAAGATATCGCCAGCAACCTGCCTTACATTCGACGTATTATTGAAGGATTTGGCATCCCTATTTTGGAAATGGATGGATTTGAAGCCGATGACATCGTTGGAACGCTGGCAAAAAAAGCCAGTAAACAGGGCTTCGAGGTTTATATGATGACCTCGGACAAAGACTATGCACAATTAGTAGACGAACATATCTATCTGTATAAACCCGCTTTTATGGGCAATGGCGTTGACATTCTGGGTATTGAAGAGGTAAAGCAAAAGTTTGAGATTGATGAAGTTGATCAGGTGAGAGACCTGCTGGGTCTGCAGGGAGACAAAGTCGACAATATACCTGGTATACCCGGTATTGGTGCCAAGACAGCTATAAAATTGTTAAAGGCCTACGGTACCATCGAAAACTTGCTGGCCAACACAGATGACCTGAAAGGAAAACAAAAAGAAAATGTGGTCAACTTTGGACAACAAGGGATCATGTCGAAAGAGCTGGCAACCATTAAGCTGGATGTTCCGATAGAATTGTCGGAGGATGACCTGGTTTACAGTGGGCCCAATGAAGAGGCACTGACCAAATTATTCGAGGAACTTGAATTTCGCACTTTACTAAAAAGGGTCCTTAACAAGGAAGACAAAAAGCCCAAAACCAAAGCGGAAAAAGAGGGACAAATGACGATGTTTGATGCCGGTGATACCGCGGAAGAAATAGTAGAGGAACAACCTCCGGAAAAGAAGGAAATCCACAGCGTTATTCACGACTACCACTTGATTGATACCCCGGACCTACGCAAGAGTCTTATTGAATATTTGCTAAAGCAAGATGAGTTTTGTTTTGACACCGAAACAACCAGCATAGAACCGGTTGAAGCTGAATTGGTGGGAATCGCCTTTTCCTATTTTCAGCACGAGGCCTACTATGTACCAATTCCTGAAGATCAGAAGGAAGCCCAGAAGATCGTGGACGAATTCAGGGAGGTATTGGAAAACAACAAAATTGTGAAAATCGGCCAAAATCTGAAATACGATATTCAGGTTTTGAAAAATTATGACATTAAGGTTCAGGGACCATTTTTTGACACCATGCTTGCTCATTATCTCATTGACCCTGAGACGCGCCATAATATGGATGTTTTAGCGGAAAATTATTTGAACTACTCACCGGTTTCAATCAGTACCCTTATCGGGAAAAAAGGAGGCAAGCAAGGAAACATGCGGGATGTTGCCGTGGAAAAGGTAGTAGAATATGCCGGCGAGGATGCCGACATTACCCTGCAACTGAAAAACGTACTCAGCAAAGATCTGCAAGAAAATCTTTTAAAGCTGTTTGAGGAAGTAGAAGTACCCCTGGTTAATGTATTGGCAGATATGGAATATCAGGGTGTAAAAATTGATGTGCCCACGCTGGAAAGCATGTCCATTGAATTAAGAGATGCCAGCGCCCAGGTGGAAAAGGAAATATATGATATCGCCGGAGCTGAATTTAACATCGCCAGCCCGAAACAGCTGGGCGAAATACTTTTTGATAAATTAAAACTGGTTGAAAAGCCGAAGAAGACCAAGACCGGTCAATACGCCACGGGAGAGGACATACTTTCAAAGCTTGCCAAAGAGCACGAGATTGCCAATAAAATCATGGAGTTTCGCGAATATCAGAAGCTTAAATCCACCTATGTCGATGCGCTTCCAAAAATGGTAGTGGCAAAAGATGGCAGGGTTCACACTGACTATCGCCAGGCCGTGGCAGCCACGGGAAGACTAAGTTCCAATAATCCTAATTTGCAAAATATTCCGATCCGTACTGCCAAAGGACGCGAGATAAGAAAAGCTTTTATTCCAGGTGACGAAAACCACACATTGGTTTCAGCCGATTACTCGCAGGTCGAGCTCCGTATTGTCGCCGCTTTTGCCCGGGATGAAAGTATGATGGAAGCCTTCAAAAACGGCCGGGACATTCATGCTACTACCGCCAGCAAGGTTTTTAGAGTGACTCTTGAGGAGGTGGAACCCGGCATGAGAAGGAAAGCCAAAGAGGTAAATTTTGGTATTATTTACGGCATTTCAGCCTTTGGATTGGCTCAGAATTTAGGAATTTCAAGAACCGAGGCCAAAGAAATCATAGATGCTTATTTTGAAGAGTTTCCAGCTATCAAGCGATACATGGACAACGCTATTAACGAAGCGCGCGAAAAGGGCTATGCCGAAACTATTTTAGGCCGCAGAAGATATCTTAGAGATATTAATTCCCGCAACATGACCGTAAGGGGCTTTGCAGAACGCAATGCCATTAACGCACCTATACAAGGTTCTGCAGCAGATATTATTAAGATCGCCATGATCAACATCCATCAATGGCTACAAACGGAACAGCTAAAATCTAAAATGATTTTGCAGGTACACGATGAACTGGTTTTTGACGCACATAACGATGAGCTGGAATTGCTTAAAGAAAAGATTCCGGAATTAATGAAAAATGCCGTCGAATTGGAGGTTCCTCTTGAGGTTGAGGTAGGTACCGGAAAAAACTGGCTGGAAGCGCACTAGGGATCAAATCATCTCATTGCCAAAACCTCAGACTCCGGCGCCGCGCGGCAAAAGGATAAGCCACATACACCGGAGCCTGAGGCGCGCCTCTTAATTGCTACATTGTTTTAATGCATTTGTTGCCTGACCTTTCCCCCATTTCGGCGAAAGAGCATGTGACGGTTTGGCGGTTTCAAATTTATCTAAAGACTTTTCGATCATCGCACAGGCTTCAGTCGTGCTGCCTCCCATAAACTGCGCGGTCCCATACATCATCTGACCCATCAATAACAGGGCTCTGGGATTCTCAGGATTTAATTTAATGGCCTGTCGTAAAACCTTAGTCGCCATGCCGGAATACTGCGCCCCCCTGTTCATAGGATCAACATTCAATCTGGCAGTATGCGTAAACCCCTGTAATGTGACTAATTCAGACTCCTCCGGAGCGATGGCAAGGCCCTTGTCCAATGCCGCTTGTGCCAAATCAATATAGCTGTCCTTCTTACTGGCATCCTGCTCCATAAATGACATAATAATGTATGAGTAAGTAATATAATAATAAGGCTCCCATTTGTTTTTCTCTACATTGCTAATGCGCGTTAAATTATTGATTGCCTGTTGGTGATCATCTACGGTATTTGCTTCGTAAACCAGGGAAATATTTTTTAACATTGCCTTTTCATACTTATCATTAGCCGAAGCCGTGAAAATAAGGGCAACCATGGTAAGTGATAATGCTATTTTTTTCATTTTTCTAATTTTTAAATTTCAGTTGTCTTATAAGTAGGTTTTGAAAGGATTATAAATTGGGCAAACCATTGAGCGACTTATTTTTAGAAAGCGTGATAAACACCCCCAAAAATATGAATCGCGGGGCCATTGGTCTGATAGCCCTCCGGTTAAACCGGCCAGCTTCATTGTGTTGGGTACCATATTCGTAGCCGAAGACTTTCTTTACGCCCAGAACATTGGTAACAAACGCATGAAAAATCACATTACTTTTCCACAGGTAGCTGATATTCATACTCAGATCGTGATAAGATCTGGTTTTTCCGGCATTAAAACCCGGCTCATTTGGATTGTGATATGGCCGACCACTGGCAAAGCTGTAGGTCCAGCCGATTTGAGATTTTATATCCGTTATAAAGTGCTTATAAACCAGTGAAAAGTTGTGATTGGATGCAAAAGTAGGCATGGCTTCTCCTGTAAAATTATGATAATTCCTTTTAGTATCCAGGTAAGAATAGGAAACCCAATAGTCGACATTTTTGAAGGTTTTGTTATCTCTCCAAAACACATCAATGCCTTGCGCGTATCCATAGCCGCTATTAAAATAGGCAGCCGGATCATCCGGCTTGTCTTCATCAAATTTCACCAAATCGTAGTAATCTTTATAATATGCCTCCACTCTAAAAGTTTGTTTGTCAGAAAGCCATTGATAATTTAGGATGTAGTGATCTGCTTTTTCCGATTCCAGATTATTGGCCACCCGAACAAAACGGTCCTCGGCAGTCTGTTGGAACTGCCCGTAAGCCAGAGAAATCTGGCTGTTGTCGCCCGTCTTATAACCCATTGAAAGTCGTGGAGCAATAGCAGCTTTCTGTGAAAGGGTATTATATTCCCATCTTGTACCCGCCCTGGTTACAAATCTGTTGGACGTGTAAAGATCTGCCTCTACAAACCCGGCGATCAGTTGTTCATCAAAACCTGCCTCCACGGGCTGGTTATCGGCTGCTTTGGGTAAAGAGCGTTGATAGCGCCTATCAAATACTTCCCCTCCGAAATTTATGGCCAATTGTTCCAAAACATCGTACGATAATACAGTTTTAGCGTGCATGCCATTTTGTTTTTCGGCAATATCCCCCTGGTCGACGCCAATGATGTCTTTGCTGTAGGTAAAGGCAAAGCCTGATTTCAGGCTCCATTTATCATTCAGGACATCTTTATAGGAGCTATTAAAATAGTAATAGCGGTTATCAAGCCGGTATTTAGTCTTGACCTCAGGGTTATCAATGTCTGTCAAAAGGCTGCTAACTGAAGATTTATTGAAATTCCCGTAAAACTTCAACATCCCATGTTTGCGAACCTTCTGACGAAAAGCAAAATTTCCATCAACAGCCACAGGTGATTTTTCAAGTTCCAGGGATTGTTTTACCAAATTAAAATAAGGAGCTACATTGGTATATTGAATTTTGCCGGAAAATGATGATTTATTCCAAATCTTCGTTGCCGCAGCATCCACTCCTACAGACATGATCGAAAAATCCACCCTCTCCTGAACGGGCATATCCTTGGTATTCAAAATCAAGGCAGAAGAAAGCGCCTGCCCGTATTCTGCCGAATATCCTCCGGTGCTAAAGCTGGTCCCTTTGAACATAAATGGGGAAAATCTTCCTCTGGAAGGTGTGTTGGGGATGGTAGCATTGTAGGCATTCAATACTTGCATACCATCAATATAAGTCTTGGTTTCAGCACCCGATCCACCTCTGACAAATAACCTGCCCTCCTCGCCTACAGCCTGGGTGCCAGGAAGTGTATTTAAAGCACCGGCAATATCTGCCGAGGATCCTGCCGTAGTTACAATATCAAGCGGTTTTAATACCTCCCTTTTCGTTTCCTCCCCAGCGCTGAAAGATCCCGCCGAAATTACAACCGCCTCGAGCTTATTGAGTTCTTCTTTTAAGCTGATATAAATTTTTGAGGAGCCATCACCCAGAATAATTGGTAATTCCTCAGATTTGTAGCCAATGAAAGTAGCCACCAATACCCAATCCCCCTCCTCGGTTGTTTCAAATGAAAAATAGCCTGTGGTGTCTGTGGAGGCGCCATCATAAGTATCTTGCAAATAGACATTAGCACCTGTGATGGGCTCGCCATTTTGATCGGTCACAAAACCTGCTACATTGATCTGTGCCATCAAATGCGGTCTTATGATGAATAAGAAGAGAAAGAGTATCGGTTTTTTCATAGTGACTCCATGTTTGGCTCAAAAGTATTTTGAAAAAGGAGTGCTTAAAAAAAACACTTACTGAACCGTAGAATCACCAGGATGAATTGTGGATGGGCAAGATGAGATAAATAACCGGGAGGGCGGCGGGTAAGTTTTAGTGAAAGGGCAGTTTATCCAGATCTACATTGCCACCGGTCAATATAATTCCAATTTTCTTCCCCTTAAATTGCTCCTTGCGTTTTAAAAGGGCCGCCATAGGTACTGCAGCAGATGGTTCAATAATGATCTTCATTCTTTCCCAAACAAGGCGCATGGCCGCTATAATTTCATCGTCTGTTACAGAAATTATGTCGCTGACATGATCTTTAATGATACCAAAAGTCCTTTCGCACAAGGTCGTCAATAAGCCATCGGCGATCGTTGAAGGTTGGGGGCATGGAATGATGGTGCCGGCCTTCATGGATCGAATAGCGTCATCGGCCCCTGCCGGCTCACCGGCAATCACCGTGGTTAACGGCGACCAATAATGGCAGGCAAGCGCTGTACCACTCAGGAGCCCACCACCACCTACCGGGGCCATGATCACATCAAACGCTCCCTTCTCTTCTATAAGCTCCTTGGCGGCTGTAGCCTGGCCGGCAATGATCCGATAATCGTCAAACGGATGAATAGTGATGGCCCCAGTCTGTTCCACTACTTTTAGCAGGGTTTCCTCCCTGGATGCAAGGGTATTTTTGCAGGTTATAACTTCCGCACCCGAACCTTCTACGGCCATTCTCTTCACCCGTGGTGCATTTTCGGGCATGACAATGTAGGCGGGAATTTTCTGCATTTTTGCGGCCATCGCCAGTCCCTGGCCGTGGTTGCCGGAAGAATGGGTGGCCACCCCCTTTTGCCTTTCATCCTCTGGCAATGATAATACAGCGTTTGTAGCTCCCCTGAACTTAAAAGCGCCGACTTTTTGAAAGTTCTCACACTTAAAATATAGTCTTGCGCCCGAAATGGTGTCGATGCTTTGAGAGGTCATGACAGGTGTTTTGTGGACAAAAGGTTTTATGCGCTCGTGGGCTTCATCGATAATATCAGCGGTAGGAATATTCTTGGTCAAGATTGTCATGATCAATAATTAATTTTGACTAAATTAGTGATAATAAGTCATTAACCCAGTATAAATTCATCGACAATAATTTACTCATTTTTACAGTGAATGCTTATCCTGAAAATTTCAAAAATTTACTTGTTGGGGAAACTAAAAGAAGGATTATTGAAGAGTCCGTTCCCCGCATAAAAAAGTGTCTTTCAAAACTGACCGAAGAAGAGATCTGGCGGCGCCCTAACCGTGAGACGGTGAGCGTTGGCAACCTTGTACTGCATTTATGTGGTAATGTTTCGCAATGGATTTTAGCCGGATTAGGAAATTTTCCCGACACCAGGGAACGAGATAGGGAATTTAATGAAGAAGGAGGTATTTCAACGGAAAAGTTAATGAAGGATATGGACGATTTGATGTTGAAGGTTGCAGAGGTATTGGATCAATTGTCGCCAGACGACCTATTGAAAAAAAGACACGTGCAAGGCTTCGAAGAAACCGGAATGGCCATACTTATCCATGTAACCGAACATTTTTCCTACCACACCGGCCAGATCACTTATTATGTAAAAGCCAACAAAAACATCGATATGAAATATTACGGTGGAATTGATTTAAATAAAAAATAAAATATACATGCGGTTTGATATTTCAATGGTCAACGAATTGATCCAGGAAAGGCGGTCAATTTTTCCGGTTAATTACTCCGGTGAGCCAGTTCCCAGATTTATTGTAGAAAAAATGCTTGAAAATGCTAACTGGGCACCTACCCACAGGTTTACCGAACCCTGGCGATTTAAAGTCTTCACAGGCCAAGGCATTTCATTATTAGCTGATTTTCAGGCAAACATGTACAAAAAGATCGCTACCGGAAATGGTGAATTTCAGGAAAATAAGTATGATAAATTACTCAAAAAACCATTATTGTGTTCCCATATCATCTCCATTGGCATGCACCGCAACAAGGAGGAAAGCGTTCCTGAGGTAGAAGAGATAGCCGCTGTAGCCATGGCTGTACAAAATATGTATTTGACGGCTACCGCTTATGGCATAGGTTGTTATTGGGGTACTGGTGGGATCACTTATATGGCGGAGGCAAAATCATTTTTTGATCTCGGGCCATCGGACAAGTTTATGGGCTTTTTATACCTTGGTACACCTGGTAAAACATGGCCGAAAGGACGAAGGGGCTCCATCAAAGAAAAAGTTCAGTGGGTGGAATAGAAAAACCGTCCCCGGACTACAGCTATTTAGGGGTGACAAGGACCAACCATCTGAATGCCCAGCGCCATTTAATGGTGTAGTTCGTAATGCCTGCCTCCCGGAAGATTCGATGCCAGTCGTTTCTACGAAAAGATCTGGCTACTGACAAAGGGGCATCATATTTGACCATATAGGACCTGGAAAATAATTTGGTAAGTATCTTTATCGAATAATAAGCCAGCCAATGCCGATGCAAATCGTTGATGATAATACCTATCCTGGCTTGAGATTTCAAAGTGGAAAATAACTGAATCAACTGCTCATCTTTAAAATGATGCATAAACAGCGTGCAAGTGATAATATCATATTCCAGGTTTTTAAATTGTTCTGAAAACACATCAAGGGGAAGATAGCTGATTTCTGAAAATGTTGCGGTATTCTCTCTGGCATAGTCTATAATGGACTGGTTGGCATCAATACCGGTTAAGTTCATATTTAGTCCCCGACGGCGCGCCCACTTAACAATTTCTACCATCATATCACCGCCGCCACTTCCCAAATCAGCCACTGTCAAACCGGCCTCATTTGAACGGTACAGCTTTAATAACTGTCCAAAACCTTTAATAGTCACCTGATTGCCCCCCAGCCGATGGTTGATAATTTTTAACTCTTTTAAGGTTTGAAAAATCACGCCATCTGAAAAATCCAGATCATCCATAATTTCCAATTTCTCCGATCTTTGACGCAACATAGGTTACAGATGCCTTAATGGTGAATTTTTAAAACCATGCTCTCCAGGGTTAACCCCGGACCGAATGCCAGGGCCAATATATGCTCCCCTCTATTTTTTTCCAACATTTCATCAAAAAGTAATTTTAGAACATAAAGGATTGTTGGGCTTGACATGTTTCCATACTTTTTCAATACTTCATGAGCGTAAAGGTTATCTTTTTTTTCAATAGCCAACTCCTCTTCAATAACCTGCAGTATTTTTTTTCCACCCGGATGAATAGCGTATTTGTCAAAATGATCAATAGGGATGGTCAATTTCTCTTTTAGTTGTGCAATCAATCCACGAATTCCAGTTTTAATCACTTCCGGTACGTTGGCAGACAAGGTCATTTCAAATCCAAAATCTCCGACAGCCCAGGCCATATCACCTGCACCTTCAGGCATTATATCACAATGGACCGACTGAAGTGATATTGCCTTACCTGAGTCCGGAATGTCTTCTATCAGTACTGCTGCTGCCCCATCTCCAAATAGAGCATTCGCCAACAGGTTATCCTCAACCGGCGATTTTTGGAAGTGAAGGCTACAAAGTTCCACACATACGATCAACACCTTGGCGTCCGGGTCTGCCTGACATATGGCTCGTCCCATCTTAATAGCATTAAACGCTGCGTAACAACCCATGAAGTTGATACAGAAACGCTGTATCTCACGGTGCAGGCCCAGGATATTAATCAGGTCAATGTCCAATCCGGGAGCATACATTCCGGTACAGCTTACCGTTATCAAATGAGTGATATCATGACGGTGTGTATGCGGTATCTGATTTAAACAATCATGGACGGCCGCTGTGGCAAGAGGCAGCGCCTCTTGCCGGTATAACTCCAATCGCGAACTGGTAGAAGGAAAAGGCTCAAGGCCTTTACTGTTTGGATAAAACACATAGGATCCGGCTGGTTTTCCATAGTCCGGGATTACGGCATAACGATTGTGAATACCAGTGGCCCTGTACAAAGCAAATAGTCGTTGCTTTTCGCTTCCATCCAATCCATGAGCCCCAGCCATAAATTCCGCAATTTTTGCCTGCGGAATTTTATATGGCGGATTGGCGGTTCCTATAGCCGAAATGCATGCCTCCATTTGTTTTTTTTGGTCCTGCTCTACCCTTTTTAAAATCTGATAGTTATAATTGTTATCCTGCTGTAACAATTATTAATTATAGGTAAATTTTTGATAAATTGTTCCCAAACAATTTTTTAAATGATATTAAGATCAACTTTTCTTCATTTACGGATTCCGTTTTCTTTTTTTCTACTCCCTGTATTTTTATTTGCTTTGGCCTTAACGCCTAACCTGGATCCGGAGCGGATCGCAATCGTTTTTTTTGCCCTGCATTTTTTTTTGTACCCGGCCAGCAATGCCTATAACAGCTATTTCGATAAAGACGAAAAAAGCATCGGGGGTATCAAAAACCCTCCGCCTGTATCACGACAATTATACTGGACCTCCCTGGCATTTGACCTGCTGGCACTTTTGCTGGGGCTCATGATTAACCTTTATTTCGTGTTGATGTTATTCATATACGGATTGGTATCAAAAGCCTACAGCCATCCCACGGTCAGGATAAAAAAATACCCTTTCTTAAGTTGGTTTATTGCCGGCTATTTTCAGGGCAGTTTCTCTTTTTTAATGGCTTATGTTGGACTTAATGATTTCCATTTGGACAATTTGATGAATTCAAAGGTTATTTTAGCCAGCCTGCTCTCATCAGCAATTCTTTGGGGGTCGTATCCGATGACCCAGGTTTATCAACATGAAGAAGACGCCAAAAGAGGAGATTTTACCTTAAGCCGGCTATTAGGAATTAAAGGCACTTTTATTTTTACCGGCATTGTGTTTTCATTAGCTACCGCAGGCTTTTTATTTTATTTTGATGCTTATTACAACATTCAATACGGCTACAATTTTATGATTTTCCTGGCGCCGGTGGTCCTATTCTTTGTCTACTGGTTTTGGCGGGTTCTTAAGAATGAAACCATGGCTGATTACCGGCATACGATGTGGCTAAATACAATCTCTGCCACCTGTATGAACCTATTCTTCATTTATCTGTTCCTAAAATCCTCCGGCGTATCAGATGCCATTCTGGAAGGTTACTAGCTTCTTTATAAAAGACTTTTGGGAAAAATGGGGTAACCTGCCTTTGCGTCAAACAGATTTTCGAATCAGGATATTGATCAGAATACCTCCCCATGTGTATTTTTCATGATTGTCCGCGCTACCGGTTTGAAGTTCTTCATGGTAAAAATGGCTAGCTCAGAAGCAATCCCGGTTCCAAATAACGATTGAGATCTGCGGCCTACCCATAGCCGTGCACTGAACAGCTGATTCCATCTCTTTTGATAAAACTGTTCCAGGTTTTTGCGGGAGATTTCCCCTTTGAAGTAACGAATTACCAGATCTGATAAAACCTTCGCCGAATGAATTGCCATGGCCATACCATTACCACAGAGTGGGGTGATAAGCCCCGAAGAATCCCCTGACATCAGCACATGGTTTTCCACGGCACTCTTTTTTTCAAAAGAAATTTCATTGATGACCAATGGTTTTTCAAATAAAAATTCGGCCTCATTAAATATGGTCGCAAGCAATGGGTTCTTGCATAAAACGTTTTGCTGTAAATCGTTGATGGATTTGTATTTTTTCAATTGACGACGATGGCTTAAATAGCACAAATTTACTTTTTCATCCTCCACCTTGCTTATGCCGCAGTAGCCTCCTTCAAAATTGTGAAGGGCAATAAGGTCGTTGGGTATGTCATAATTAAGATGGTATTTCACTGCCAGATATGGCGACCTTTGCTTCATAAAGGAGCGGTTTAAAGCACTATCCAACTTTGAGCGCTTACCATAGGCACCTACCACTACCCTGGATTTTAAAATTTCTCCCCCTCCGGAAAGCCAAACCTGGAAGTGATCTCCCTCATAGGATATATAATCTACCGCTGTATTCAATCGAAATATGCTTCCTGCTTTCTTCGCCAGCTCGTAGAGATGGTGGTCAAGACTATACCGGCTGATGCCAAACCCTCCAAGGTCAAGTGGCATTTCCACCTTTTTACCGGATACGGAAGATAACATAAAGCGTTGAATCTGAGGAGGATCAAAGGAAGACGGATAACCATCAATTGACTTAAGAAATGGCACTACTTCGTTGGAAACATACTCTCCGCAAACCCTGTGAAACGGATATTGTTTCTTTTCAATCAATATAACGTCCAGTCCGGCCCTGGCCATAATGATAGCATTCACAAGACCTGCCAACCCTCCTCCAACAATAATGACATCTTTCATACGATGTTTTGATTAAATCGAACATGCGTTGATGGAAATATTCCCTAAATATAACTCACAGCAGTCGAAACCGCTGAATATTCCCCATGGTGTTAATTTAAGCAAAATTCCCGTCAGCAATCATCCCTTTTTATATAATCTTTGACATTTTTAAGAATACTATATTTCCGGGATATGCTTCAAGGTCTAAAATAAAAAACAGGCCCGGTAAAAAGTTAGTACTCAGGGTGATGATATCAATATATCTTGATTAACCGGTGGCAGGAAAATATCCGGGCATTCGGATCGAAAGAATCGAACCGTCAGCGCCGCATTGCAAAATCGAGTATCACGTGGTTTTCGGCATTTTCTGTGCTTATTGGGTCGAATATCAGCTGGTTTAACATTCCTCTTATTGTCGTCCGGTATCGAAATAATTAAAAAGTCAAATAAATTCGACTATTTTCAAAACTTCTGATCAAATGTCACGTAACCATTTAGTAGACGCTTTGGAGCGTATTAATAATATATTGGATCCAAAGTGATAGTTTTATGTTTTGGTTGATTGTAAGCCCTGGTCTCTCCGGGGCTTCTTCTTTGGTGATGTCATAAAAATACTGACCGGCATTTTTAACCTTTTCTCACCCTTTCCACGTATATTTAGTTTCGTATTAAATCAACTGCATTGAAAGGTAATAATTTTTTTCTCTTCACTATTCCTACAGCTATTTGGGGAAGTACCTGGTTCATTATCAAATTTCAACTTAGTCAGACAGACCCGCTGCTATCGGTAAGTTACAGGTTTGGCATTGCAGGATTAATATTGCTTGTTTATTGCCTTGTTTTCAAACTGGAGTTAAAATTCTCCAGACAAAGTCATCTGTTAATGGCCCTCCAGGGATTCTTTCTTTTCGGCTTTAATTATCTGTTTGTATACATGGCCGAAAAATACCTGACCAGTGGCCTGGTAGCTGCCGCCTTTTCCATACTCATTTTTCTTAATATTTTCTTCGCGGCTATTATTCTTAAAAACAAGGTAAAGGTACTCACCATTATCGGAGCAATCCTGGGTGTTACAGGGATCGTACTGATTTTCAGAGAGGAATTTGTAAACCTGGATTTTTCCGGGGATAATTTTGTGGGACTATTATATTGTTTACTGGGTATTATGCTGGCATCTTTGGGTAATATTACATCGGCTTATAATCAAAGAAAAAAACTGCCAATCATACAAACAAATATGTACGGCATGATCTACGGAGCACTGGCTTTATTGGCGATTGCGATCATCTCCGGAAGCAGCTTCGTCTTCGACACGTCGCTGCCTTATGTGCTGTCACTACTCTATCTGGCTATTTTCGGGTCAGTAATAGCTTTCGGTGCGTATTTAAAACTGATAGGTAATATCGGGCCGGATAAGGCCGCCTACGTCATTTTGACGGCACCTATCATAGCACTGTTTATCTCCAGTTATTTTGAAGGATTCAAGTGGACACAATACTCCATCTCCGGAACATTATTGATTGTGACAGGAAGCCTGTTGTCATTGAAAAAAACGTGATCCAAAATTGTCTGGACCCATATTTCCGATGGTTCATTTTCACTTTTCAGGTGTTAGTCGAAATATTTAAAAAAAAAGGCACATTTGTAGAACACTTCCAGTAATTTGCCGTTATAAAATAAACATTTTAATATATAATTGTATTTAATTAATACATCGCTATTCAGTAGTAGAAAAGCAGCTGAAGGCCTCAAAGAAAATGGAAAAATCTATTACAAGCACCGTCAATGTTTTAATTATAGGGAATAACCCTATAGAATTATCCCGCGTCAGAAATCAACTTAAAAACCTCAAAGGCATAAAATTCATCTCCGATTTTTGCTTCTCAACCAGGGATAGTCTAATGAAAATTCTGAAATTTAAGCCCGGTTGTATCTTAGTTGATGATACGATAGATAAAAAAAGTCTGGCTGATTTCTCAAGCAAAATCAATAGCAACCACCGAACCAAGGACATTCCTATTACCTTGTTGAAAAGTTGTTATAAAAAAGAGATTAATGTTCCGGGAGTAAGCGATTTTTTGCTGAAAGACGGCATAACCGGAGAAAGTTTATCAAAGGCTATCATCAACGTTATCAAGTCCAGGAAAACACAACGCTATTTGTATATCAAATACAAGAAAAATAAGAGAAAGCTCACTAAGTCAATCCGGTTATCCAAAACCCAGGCTAAAGGTATTTAATATTAAATTACCTTTTCAAGTTTAAATTTCTTTTTGATCTTTTCGCCGTCCCGTACAATACTAAGACTGATTTTCCGGCCTGGTTTAGTCCGGAAAAAAGAATTGACGTCATTCAGTTTGATGTTAGAGGCGCTATGCCCATTGAGGTTATCTATGATATCTCCCGGTATCAGGCCCGCTCTTTCCGCCGGGGAATCCGGTGTGATCTCGTTGATTACAAAGGTATTCAAATTGTTTCCTAAGGCTTTGACCTCAATACCGCTCATATTATATTCAAATCCCTTTTTAATTTTCCTTCCCTTTTTCAGATAAATTTTTTCATTAAAGTAGTCTATCGTTACTATAAATTTGGATAACAAACCTCCCCCGATGGTCCCTTGTCTTTTATTGGGCTTAAACATTTCAGCCAATGTTTCAGAAACGGGAAAAGAACCGATTACCTCCTCAAATTCAAAACTGCCCAGGTTAACATTTTCTACCCTGGCAATAAAGCCTTCAATATTACCTCCCAGCCCCCTACCCAAGGTAGTAAATATCTTTTTTTCAGGGATATTAATCGAATCATGTGATTCTTTATCGAGTAAAATTGAATGGCTGGCACCGGTATCCATCATCAATTTGGCCGGCAAACGCTGGCCATTGCCCACTTTCACTTTTCCAAATAAATAAGGCTTGGAGTCTTCAATGGTAAGCGGTAACACTTCCTGCTTTTTTTTGGGTTTGTAGTAGTCTGGATTGTAAAGCGTAACAGTGGTTTTGTCGTAATTTATTTTAACAATAAACCGGCTGAATAATTCATAACCCAGGATTCCGTGCACCTCTACACCCAGGTAATTCTTTAGTTGCAAATAATCCTCGGCAAGTACCAGCATTCCCTGACCTTTGCTGGTAGCACCAGGCAGTTTCAGTGTCACATTGCTGGCCACATAAGCATCAATCAGCTTGGTCCCGTCAGTGCCAATAAGAGGAATTTTTCTATCGTAATTGATAGACAAAAAATCGCTGAGTGATCGTTCTGTAAGTATCGACGTTCTGACGCCGGAATCAAGAATAAACTTAACAGGCAATACGTCATTCAGGAGCAGAGAAATAATAATTAGGTTATTATAATTCTCAAATTTAAATTCAACCTTCTTCTTGTCGTTGTCCATTCTGAAACCAAGCACCTGGTCGACATAAGATTGGGAAAAACATGGAGAAACAGCACAGATACACAGGGAAAAAATTAGAAAAAGGCGCTTTAATACATTTCTCATAATAGGTGGTTAACAACGTAAAAGATAATATAATATGAGCATTAACACAATTTAAGTCCTACAAATATCCATCAGCCGGCAGCACGCTATTCAACCTTTAGCGGGTTGATAGGATTGGCGAATGCTGCCTTGGTGGCATGAAAACTAATCGTGAGAATGGTAATAAAAATAGTTACCACCCCTGTTAATAAAAATGTCTCCGGTTTGATACTGACGCTGTACGCAAAGTTTTGCAACCAATTTTTAATAAAATAGTATGCAAATGGCCAGGCTATCAATATCGAAATACCAATAAGAATTAAATAATCCTTCGCCACCAAAATAATAATATCAGAAAACGTTGCCCCATTAACTTTTCTGATGCTTATTTCTTTCTTACGTTGTGAAGCTGTAAAAGATACCAATCCAAACAATCCCAGGCAGGCAATCAGGATGGTGACAGCAGAAAATACCGCAAAAATTTTACCCTTTCTTTCATCTTCGATATAGTATTTTTTCAAATCTTCATCCACAAAACTATAGTCGAAAGGCATCCCCGCTATTTGTTTGTCCCATATTTCATGCATAAAGTTAAGTGTCTCTTTCATCTGCCTTCCGCTGATTTTAACCAACATAAATTGATTATGTGTATTAAAAGTCAACACCATTGGTTCAATTTTTTCATGCAGGGAACGAACGTGGAAATCCCTTATAACCCCCACTACCTGTGCTTTTCTGATCCCCAGATCTTTATCCACCAGGATCTCGACCCTCTTTCCCAATGGTTTTTTCCAATTCATCCTATTCACCAGGGTTTGATTCACAATCACCCCATCCAGTGAATCCGTCACATATTTGGTTGAAAAATTTCTTCCTTCAATCAGTTCAATCCCCAGACTTGCCAGGTAATGTTGGTCAATGTTGAAGTTTAGCAACAACCGTTCCTGCATTTGCCCCTGGGAAGACTCCAGATAAATGCCGGATTGCATAAACTCTCCGGTACCGGGAGTACATTCTCCGGAAGCAACAATTTGAATGTTTTTATTTGTAGCCCATAATTTTGACAGGTTATCAAATTTTGCGCGTAGCGACTCACTGTGTAAAGGTACCCTGATCAGGTTATGATCTTTAAATCCCAGATCCTTATCATTCAGATAATGCAGCTGATCATAGACCACCCACGTAAATATCAACATGATACTTGCCAATCCAAATTGTGTAATAACCAGTATCTTCCTCAACGACAGGTTGCCCAGTCCTCCATACAATTTCCCTTTTAAAACCTCCACCGTTTTTAATTTGGACAGGTAAAATGCGGGATAGCTTCCGGCCATCAATCCAACGATTAAAACAACCCCCACTAGTGTCAGCAAGATATCGGGAGAAGTCAATATCGAAAGGTCAATGGCTCTTCCCGATATATTGGTAAAAGGCTTCACCAAATATTTAATGGCAATCAGGCTGACGACCATGGCGATGATAGTGAATATAACCGACTCGACAATAAACTGCTTTATAAGCTGCGTTTTATAGGAGCCTACTACCTTTCTCAAACCAACTTCCTTTGCCCTTTTAACAGACCGTGCCGTTGCCAGATTCATATAATTAATACTGGCTATAATGATCATAAACAATGCTATGGCGGAAAAAATGTAGATATAAGATATATCACCTCCAATGGTTATTTCAGGTTGTAATTTGGAGTACAGGTGAATATCGGTGAGCGGTTGGAGAAAAAACGAGGCGGAGGAATTGAATTGATAAAATAGTTCTTCCATATAATCTTTGTAAACGATTTCCAGATTTGGAAGAAACGCAGAAACAATATAATCTTTAGGAAATAATATGTAAGTATAGTCATTAAAATTTACCCAATTTTTACTTCTTTCCTGAGGCAGGTGCCGGTAAGAAATAAAGGCTGACGGAACAAAATGCGAATTGGGTTTGACGTCTTTTAAAACCCCGGTCACCAGCAGAGGTTCTCTGTTCCCTCCGAAATAAATTGTTTTTCCTACTACGTCAGCGACACCAAAATATTTTTCAGCGAGGGATTTGGAAAGCACAATAGCATCTTTTCGATTCAAACAGCTATTGGGATCTCCGGAGTATAATGGAAAATCAAACATTTTGAAAACACCGGGGTCGGCATAATAAAAATCATTTTCAAAAAACTGATTGTCCCCAACCATCACCATCTCGCGCTTCATATCCACAATGCGTGTAAATGCGATAGTCTCTTTGAATTCCTTCTTTAAAACCGGGCCCAATGGGGCAGGTGTGGTGGCCAGGCTGAAATAATCATCTTTTATATTGGCATTGGTTGCTATTCTATATATCTGCTCCGATTGACGATGATAACGGTCATAGCTGAATTCATAATTTATATAAAGCAAAAGCAATACGCTACATGTCAGACCCAACGACAACCCGAAAATATTTATAAAACTATACCCCTTATATTTTTCAATATTTCTCAGTACGATAAGAATATAGTTTTTAAACATATTACCAACTTTGGATAATTTCCGTCAATTAATATACCATTTCCCCTAACTTTCTGTAATAGAGCGGATTAGAATAGATTATAATAAAAAAAACACAAATTATGTTCGCATATATGACATTAATTGCTCACAATTGAACACTTTTGAGACGGAAAAAATGCCCGAGTCTCCGGGGTTTGGATGAAATTAGCGCCATTTTATAACGTTGCCCTGCTTTCTGGCAGCCATATCAGGAGGCAATGAATCGATGATTTCCTTAAAAAGTGCTTCCACAATTTTTCGTTTGAGAAAGCTGCGGTGCATAATCAAACTTACCTCTCTGACCGGCACCGGTGCAACAAATGGCCTTAGTTTTTTCTTGTTTTCGACCGTGAGATCATAGGTGGCCAGCTCCGGCAAAAGTGTTAATCCCCTTCTCTGATCTACAATTTTTCTAAGGGCCTCCAGCGATCCGCTTTCATATCTGAAGTGCTCATTTTTAGGTTTATCATGATAGGCTCCGCATAAATTAAGCGTTTGTTCCCTGAAACAATGGCCCTCATTTAACAGCCACAAATCATTAACATCTATGTCCTCCATCGATAAAACCGGTTTTTTTGATAAAGCGTGCTGGCTTGAAACATAAGTATAAAATTCTTCATAAAACAGCGGCTTCTCAATGATCCCCTGCTCCTTCACCGGAGTTACCACCAATCCTATGTCCAATAGATCGTATTTTAATTTCTCTATGATCTGAGAAGTCAAAAATTCTTCCACCTGAATCTCTACTCTGGGATATTTTTCAATAAACGTATTGATAAACAGCGGTAGCAGGTAGGGTGACAAGGTTGGTATAATGCCAAGCCTTATTTCGCCTACAAGCTCCTGCTTTTCGTCATCAATAATTTCTTTTATTTTTTTTGACTCATTTAAAACTATACGGGCCTGCTTAATAATAGACTGACCGATTTCAGTGGGCATCACAGGATGCTTACTACGGTCGAAGATGATCACACCAAGCGAGTCTTCCAGTTTCTGAATTTGCATACTCAAGGTCGGCTGCGTAATAAAACATTTTTCAGCGGCCTTCGCAAAATGGCGGTATGTATCGACAGCAACAATATATTCTAATTGTATCAGGGTCATACATCTAATTTAATTAAAACATTCATTTTGACTATTCTAAAAACATATTTCGTAAAACAACGATCAGATGTTTTACGTTTAATTATTAGAATCAGCTACTAGTGTTTAATAATTCTAAAATTAAAAAAACAGATACTATCACTGTTAGCAAAATTGTTATTAAATTTCCACCTTCAATCGTGATTAAAAAGTCCACCATAGTGAACCTATTAAATTACCTGATCGAGCAACATCGGGATTTGACATGGAAGCTGGATTGTTGTTACAGTGACGGTAAAGATTTAATCATATACAAAATTTTAATTAACTCCCTGCAAAATAACCGGATCAAGGGCAATATCCAGTTCAATTCCAGCAATGGCGAAGTGTTGAATTTCAATTATTCAGGTTTTAAGCTTAAAGATAAAACCGGCATCGTTGACCTGCTCCTTGATCTTTGCAATTACGAAAGAACCTCTCTTATTTAGGCTAACATCCGCGCAATTATTTCGAATCAATTTATTAACCTCCATTAATTTAGATTTATTCTAAATACTTTCTACTTTTGTGTCAACACGAACAAAAAATTAGAAAATGTTTAAAAATAAGCTGTTTATTTTAATAGCTGCCAGTATAGGACTTTTAATGTATTCCTGCGGCAGTAAAAAACCCGGGAACCAGGAAGAAAGTCCGGAAGAACAAATTGTAAATGTTTACACCCACCGACATTACGACGTTGACAAACAACTCTTTGCGGATTTTACGGCTGAAACCGGAATAAAAGTTAATGTGGTGAATGCCAGCGCCGATGAGTTGATACAAAAAATGGAGCTGGAAGGTGACAAGTCCCCGGCGGATGTATTAATAACAGTGGACGCCGGAAGGCTGCATAGGGCGAAAGAAAAAGGGCTCATTAAAAGCATTAAATCTACAGTTTTAGACAGCAATATCCCGGCTAAATTCCGGGATCCCGAAGATCATTGGTTTGGTGTTACGTACCGGGCAAGGGTGATCGTTTATGCCCCCGACCGCGTGGATGCAACCGACTTATCTACTTATGAATCACTCACTGACGATAAATGGAAGGGCAAATTATTAATTCGATCATCCAGTAATATTTATAACCAGTCGCTGTTGGCATCACTTATTGCCGCAAACGGAGAAGACGGCGCCAAAGCATGGGCTGAAGGTATGGTAAAAAATATGGCCAGGGAACCCAAAGGCAGTGATCGTGACCAGGTAAAGGCGATTGCTTCGGGCATTGGTGATATTGCGGTGGTCAACTCTTATTATATCGGGAAACTTTTGAATTCAAAGGTTGAAGAAGAAGTAACTGCTGGCAAAGCGGTTAAGGTATTCTTTCCCAATCAGGGAGATGGCAGGGGCACTCATATTAATGTTAGTGGCGCCGCTGTAGCAAAACACGCCCCAAACGAGGCCAATGCTATTAAGTTTATTGAATATTTATCTGGCGATAAAGCCCAATCTGTTTTTGCCGGGGCTAACTATGAATATCCGGTTAAGCCCGGTATAAAAGTAGCTGAGCTTTTGGAGTCATGGGGAACATTTAAAACCGATGCTATAAACTTATCTGTGCTGGGCGAAAATAATCAGGCGGCAGTAATGTTATTTGATGAAGCCGGCTGGAAATAGCAGCTTGTTTAAACAGCCGGCAGGTGAAAGATCTTTCATTTTTACGCAAGATCCAAAAGATGCCCGGCAATTTACTTCATTGTGGCTTCAAATAGGTATCCGGCTTTTAGCAAAATCAGTTTTAACTCATGGACAATCTACCTGGTAATAATTGTCCTGGCTATTGCTATTCCCCTGCTTTCCATTTTTTTTGGTTTGTTTAAGGGGCCCGGAGATTCCTGGAATCACATTCAAAATACAGTATTATTCAGTTATGTGACTAACTCCCTGATGCTGACGATCGGCATTGGGGCCTTAACCATATTGACAGGCGTTTCGACCGCCTGGTTTGTCAGCACCTGTGAGTTTCCCGGCAGAAAGTTTTTTGAGTGGGCACTCATCCTGCCCCTGGCCATTCCTTCCTATATTATTGCCTACACTTATGCGGGAATTTTTGACTTCGCCGGACCAGTGCAAATTTTATATCGCCGCTGGTTTCCAAACCAACCGTTCACATTTGATATTATGAACATCTACGGGGTCGTAATTTTGTTGTCTTTTGTATTGTATCCCTATGTTTTTGCCACCGCCAGAGCTGCATTTATCAATCAATCCGCCACCATCATAGAATCCGGGAGAGTGCTGGGTTGCTCACCTTGGAAGATATTTTATAAATTAGTGCTCCCGCTTTCCCGTCCTGCTATCATCGCCGGCGTAAGCCTGGTAATTATGGAAGTATTAAACGATTACGGAGCCGTTAAATATTTTGGCGTACCCACATTTACGACCGGCATTTTCAGAGCATGGTTTTCTCTTGGCGATATACAGTCAGCCATTTTTTTATCGGCGCTGCTAATGGGTTTTGTGCTGCTTTTTCTGGGCCTGGAACAAATGCAAAGAGGTGGCAGAAAGTATGATCAAATAACAGGCGCTTCAAATTCCCTGGCGAGATTTCAGCTCAAAGGGATCAAGAGGTTTGCAGTATGCATTGTCTGTTTAACACCGCTTTTACTCGGGTTTATTGTGCCGGTATTACAACTGGGTTTTTGGTCATTTAAAACCTTTCGATCTGTATTGGGGCCGGAGTTTTGGCAGATGATATTAAATAGCTTTTCGGTGGCTGGCATTACCGCATTGCTAAGTGTGTTGGTAGCTTTGATTTTAGTATATGCTGTAAAATTGAATGGCGGATATCTTGCAACAATCTTAACCAAAGTAGCCAACATTGGTTATGCTATTCCCGGTGCTGTTATTGCCGTAGGCATCATGGTCCCGGTTTTATCCATCGATAAGTTCCTGGTCAAAGGTCTGGAAAGACTAACGGGTAATTCCTTGGGATTAATCATATCGGGTACTTTATTTTTGTTAATTTTCGCCTATTTGGTCAGGTTTTTAGTGGTGGCTTTTAATCCTACCGAAGAAGGTTTTAAGAAAATCGGATGGCAGCTTACAGAGGCCGCCAGAACCCTGGGTTTTGGCCCTTTCAAATGCCTGGTAAAAATCAACATTCCATTGATGAAAGGGGCCTTGTTGAGTGGTGCATTGTTGGTTTTTGTTGATGTACTGAAAGAATTACCACTTACCCTCATATTAAGGCCTTTCAACTTCCATACATTAGCCACTAAAGCTTTTGAACTGGCCAGTGATGAGATGGTAGCCGAATCGGCAAATGCCGCACTTATAATTGTGCTTACCGGTATTATTCCTATTATCATGCTAAGCAAACTAATTTCAAGAAATTCCCTTTATGAAGGCGTTACAGATTGATCATTTATCCAAAACCTTCCTTAAGCGGGAAGGTCCGGCAATATCCGATATTTCCCTCGACGTGGAAGTGGGAGAAATATTGGCACTGCTGGGTGAAAGTGGTAGTGGTAAAACAACATTGCTAAGGTTGATAGCAGGTTTGGATTACCCGGATCAGGGTACTATTGCTATAGGAGATGATGTGGTAGTGGATAACAAAACATTTGTCAGGCCCGAAAAAAGAAAGGTCGGTTTGGTTTTTCAAAATCACGCCTTATTTCCTCATTACAATGTTTTTGACAATGTCGCCTTCGGATTAAGCGGGTTGACCAAACAGGATAAAGCCGGGAGGGTAAATGAGTTACTGGCCCTGGTAAACCTGGAAGAAATGGAAAATCGCTTTCCTCACCAACTGTCGGGGGGGCAACAGCAAAGGGTGGCCCTGGCACGTGCGCTCGCCCCCCGGCCTGAGATTGTTCTGCTGGACGAGCCATTTAGCAATCTGGATAATGTATTGAAAAGTCAGGTGCGTGAGGAAGTAAAAAAAATACTCAAAAAAGCAGGGGCAACGGCTATTTTTGTGACCCACGATACCACTGATGCATTGCTGGCTGCCGACAAAATAGCGCTGATGCACCAAGGCAAGGTATTGCAAATCGGTAGTCCCATTGACATATATCAAAATCCCGCCAATGAAAATGTCGGGAAGTTCTTTGGTAAAATCAATACCTTAACCCTCAACAAAAACGAAAATGGATGGTTGTCGGAGCTCGGTCAACTTGCCTCGGTACCACAAGGCTGGGTAGGAGACCAGCTCAAAATAATTTTTCGTGCCGAAAACGTGACCCTTATTGGCGAAGGGGAGTCTGGTTTTGAAGGACAGTTGGTAGCATCCCATTTTATGGGTGATCATTGCCTTTTAACAGTTGCATTAGCTGACGCCGCATCTCAACCACATCTGCTTTACATCAAGGCCCCGGCTGACCACGTCTATAAAGTTAAGAGCTCTGTCTCTTTTCAAATAGACTTTGCCCGTGCAAAGATTGTTTAAGTACAATTATTTTGAGATCGATAATCCCCCGGGTATGGCCAGAAAGGCGCTCTGGTATTGAATGGGTTTGGAACGTTTATCGACAAATACTCGTGATTCGTCTCTGGCAATTTCCATCTTCCGGTACATATGTTTAATTTTATAGGTAATCAAAAACGCTATTAATGATCACTCGAACCTCCCCTCAGGTTATCCGGTTATTGTTTGGGACCGTTGTTGTTTGCGCATGCCTGACGGGTTGTGATTCCGGAAAGTCTGTCGTGACAGACAATGCCAAAGCTAAGGAGGCAGATTCATTGATAACCCAAACCTCAGGCAAAGTCGGAAAAATATTCAGTCATCCTTACCTAAGTAAAGCGGATGAAATTAAAGATAAGGAGGGCTGGAAAATTGCAAGACCTTATTATCAGGCGGCCATCTCTTTATTTGAAAAGGAAAAAAACTGGGAAGGACTGATTATGGCCAGGAATAGAATTTCCAGCTATTATTTCACGCATGGTGATAATGACAGTTTGTTTTTAAATCTGGAAAACACGCTCGCATTAGGTAAAACACATTTGGATTCGACCAGTCTGGCCATGTCAGAGACGCAACATTGGCTCGGCCTTTATTTTGAACGAATAAACGATCCATATACTGCCATACCTTTTCAGCAAAAGGCGTTAAATACCAGAATCAAGAGGCTTGGCAACAATCACTTGTTGGTTGCCCAAAGTATGAAGGCGCTTGGAGACACCTATCTATACAGGCTCTCGGATTACAATAATGCGGAAAGCTACTACGAAGGTTCGGTAGATATTAAAAGCAGGTTATTAGACAGCGCAGATGTAGATCTTGTCAGAGGTTACTATGCTGTAGCCAGTGCCAAAAGGCTCAACGATGATACAGAAGGTGCCATAAACTACGGATTGAAAGCACTGAAAACAGCACTGATGCACCCGGTAGAAAACCAGCAAAGAATAGGTTTATGTCACAACATTCTGGCCAATACTTACAATGATAAAAATGACTATGAGAATGCCACATATCATTATCAAAAAGCCATCGAAATCTCTAAGGCTAATTTTGGGAAAGACAATAGCTATCTGTCCGAATATTATAATGGTATCGGGTCTATTTACCTGCAGCAAAAACAATTTGAATTAGCCAAGTCATATTTTATCCAGGGCTTAAACATAAACAAACTGCATTTCACGCTGGAATCAGATCAAATCGCAAAAAATTTTATGAGTCTGGGCCTGGTCTATACACAATTAAAAAAGTATGACTCTGCTCTTGTATATTTTGATAAAAGTTTAGCAATCAGGTTGAAAGTATTTGGGGCAAAGGATGACAGGACCGCCATCATATATGAGTATATGGGTGATATGTATGCGGACAACAACGAATTGCTTGCAGGCTTACAACACTATCAAAATGCCCTGATTAGTCTGGTGGAGGATTTTAATGAAAGTAATGTCCTTGTAAACCCCGAATTTTCCACCCAGGCTTACGGCTTTAGTTTCATCCACGTAATCATTAAAAAGGCGTTACTATTGAAAAGGCGCTATCATAGTAGTAACGAGGTAAAATTTCTCGAAGCCGCTTTGGAGACTTATTTATTGGCCAGCAAAATAATTGACCTGAAAAGAAATAACAGCATTACGGAAGAATCGCGATTGGTACTGATAGAAAACTACTTTCAGGATCAAATGGAAAACGGTATTGACTGCGCTTATTTATTAGCCCAACTGACCGGAAAGATTAATTTTAAAAACATCGCCTTTCAATTGATCGAAAAAAGCAAATACATGCTATTATTCGAGTCCTTGATGAAAAATGAAAACAAACAGCAATTTGGTATTCCCGACTCACTTTCAGCACTGGAAAAGGACTTAAAAGTTGAAATGGCCTATTTCAAGCAAAGCATCAATGAACTCCAGCAACAGGAAAATCCAGATCAGAGACGGTTGGATAAGTTGCAAAACCAGGTTTTTGCCACCGCATTAAATCAGGAAAGATTGTACGAAAAACTAAAGGCGACATATCCCAATTACTATGACCTCAAATTTGACAGCATAACACTATCGATAGAAGACGTTCAAAAAGCTTTAAAACATCAGAAAACAAAAATTATAGAACTCTACGATGGGAAAAATGATATTTACGTTGTGAGTATTTCCGACGAGGCAGTACATTTTAAGAGAATACAAAAATCAAAGGAATTGGAGGATGCCATAACCACTTATCTGGATCAAATTTCCAATTCATTGGATATCTCCGATCCTTCAAATTACAAGTTATTTTGTCAAAGTGCTTTTCAACTCCACGAATTATTGATTAAGCCGATTCTGGCTACAGACCGGTATAATAAAAACCTGGTTATCGTTCCCCACGGCAAACTTTCAGTCTTACCGTTCGAATCCATTATTCAATCTTTGCCGGACTACCAAAAGGTCGACTACAAAAATCTCGATTATCTTATCAGGGACTATCAATTTAACTATGCCTATTCCGTCAATCTGTTATTAAAAAACAAGATTAAGACGCAAGGCAAATCCCAGCCTAGGCTATTGGCATTTAGTTATTCCAGCGAATCAAACAGTCAAAAAAAGAAAAACGAAATAATCGGCTCTTCCAAAGAGATCAACAATATTGCGAGATTTGTAAATGGTACCTATTACAAGGGAAGCCAGGCCACAGAATCTGCGTTTAAATCCATTGCTTCACAGTTCGATATATTACACCTTGCCGTACATGGTATTGCCAATAATGAAAGCATGTTGAGCAACAGCCTTTTATTCAAAAACGAAATGGACTCTGCCAATGACGGCATATTACATTCGTATGAACTTTTAAACCTCAACATCAATGCAAAACTGGTAGTTCTAAGTGCCTGTGAAACCGGATTGGGGAAACAATTCAAAGGGGAGGGAATTTTCAGTATGGCGCGAAGTTTTGCCTATGCCGGTTGCCAATCCATCATCATGAGCTATTGGAAAGCCAATGATAACGCCACCGCACAGGTAATGGGTAGTTTTTACAATTTCCTGGTGGAAGGGGCTACGGTGGATAAAGCTTTAAGGAATGCAAAAATAAGCTACATAGATAAATCTGAAGAACTTACCGCACATCCTTCAGCCTGGGCGGCATTTGTCCCTCTTGGTGATATGACTACACCTATTTTCGATAACGAAAATATTACTACCAGAACCATCTGGCTGTTTTCTCTGGCCTGTCTGCTGATACTTGCAATAACCTATTTGGTAAGAAGACAAAAAGCGCATAATCGCGCCTAGTTTAGCTTTGAATATATCAATGTGGGTGACGGCGTTTTCTTTTGCCAAAGATAAAAGCTAATAACCGATGTATTCAGGGCGGGCAAAGTAATTTGTCAATCCCTTTCTTCAGCATTCTTTCAATATCATCGCTGCTTGTCCTTTTTGTCAACCGCTCCAATTCCTCTTCATCCAGTTCCAAAAGCACTTTAGCAAAAATATTGAGGTTTTTTGTTATAGGATGTTCATTAATTTCTTCTTCATTTAAAACCACCTCGGAGGCTACTTCGATCGCAGCCTTTGCCTCACCCCTTGGACTGGATATCTTACCATCCTTATCTATTTTGAAAATAACCGGGCTTCCAAATGTGAGTGATCGTGAAACGTTGTTTTTTAAGTAAACAATTTCTTTACATCTTCCGAACTCATCCAACTCCTCCGCGATAAGAATTCCATATTCCTTTTCCCTGGAATTCATCCTGGGGTCGTGTATAAATCCTTTGGCCATATTTATAAATTTAGATTGGTAGTTCTTTTGGTTATCTTGTTAATTCGAGATCCTTGGATTATATTAATGGCAATGAGATCATATGGTAACCCTTATGCCAAATCAGGTGGTCAATATAAAAAAAATCGAACAATTTAACTACTAATTACCTGCGACTTAATTTCCATCTTCCTGTTGAACTTTCTATTTTTATCCTGAGATATCAAAATGCTTATTAAGATGGGTTCTAATCTTGTCGCCCGTGGGGTGGGATTATATAATACGCTTTGTCTGCTGGCTACGTTCGCTGTTTTTTTTGCCTGCCAAAACCAAAGCCAACAGACAGTGGGGCTGAACGCGCCAACAGCAAATGAGGACTCCGTCTCGGTCACTGAATACAACTTTGACAATTATAGTCACCCTTACCTGCGGAAAGCGCTCTCCGTACAAAAAATGCAAGGCCGTAAGGCCGCCGAAGAATTTTATCTTGCTGCCCTTTCGTTGTTTGAAAAGGAAGAAAACTGGATTGGATACACAAAGACAGCCATCGCACTCGCAAGGAATTACAACTACTCCAAAGACAGAGAAAAAGCAAAGCCGCTACTTCAAAAAGCACTGGGAAAGTGCATCACGCATCTCGGCGAACAAAACAGCATTGCAGCCGACTTAGAGGAAAAATTAGGAGATTATTTTTATTATTCCCAGGAGGCTGACAGTGTCTTAAAGCATTACTCCCGTTGCCTAAGCATCAGAAGTAAAATATATGATGAAAACCATCTAAAACTCGCCGATATCAACCACGGTCTCGGAAACTTATATAGGTGGCGCCTTAATGATTATTACAATGCTGAAAAGTATTATACAAGAGAATTATTGATAAGAGAAAATGCCAATGATACAGTGGCCCGAAATTTTTCTTTTTGTTATTATAACCTGGCAGTTACCAACCGAAGAAAAAAAGACTACGAAAAGGCACTTTTATATGCCAATAAGACGCTGGGGTTTCTCAACAAATATGATAGTGGTAATTATGAAGTCCGAAAGAGTTGTTTCAATGTATTAGCAAACATTTCCAACGTGAAAGGGGAATTTGAAAATGCCATAACTTACTACAATCGTGCCATTGAGCTAATTAAAGGCAAGGAAGATTTGGCCTCTTTAAATAGTCTTTCTCTTTACTACAATAACTTAGGAACGGTATACAGGCAGCTAAACAACCCCTCGGAAGCTATCAAATATTATCGCCAGGCACTTCTTACCTACCAGGTTAACACAAATCAGGCAGGACTTGCAGATACTTACAATAAACTTGGAATTGCCTATGTGGATCTTGGGGTTCTTGATTCTGCGTTCTATTTTATTCATAAGTATGTAAATAAAACCAAATCATATTATGGCAAAAAGCATTTTAGAACCGCAAAATCTATGACCGTGCTTGCCAATCAGCTACTAAAGCAAACCTCTCTTCTCGACTCTGCACTCATTACCGCGCATGCAGCTTTGGTGGCGGGAATAGATGGTTTTGATGAAAGGGATCCGATGACCATCCCCTCTCTGGCACAAATGGGGTCAAACTTTTATCTTATCGATGCCCTAAAATCCAAGGGACAAATTTTAAAAGAAATGGCAGCTGAAAATAACTGGGACTCCAACTTGCTTGAAGGTGCTATTAATTCTTTTTTACTGGCCGATAGTCTGATAACTATTGAAAGAGGAAATTTTGGTATAGAGAGCTCTAAGTTATATTTAGCCAAGGATTATAAATCCATTTACGAACATTCCCTGGAGTGTGCTTATCAACTATTCAGCATTACACATGATGAAATATTTAGCCAACATGCTTTCAATTTTATGGAGAAAAGCAAATCCCGGTTATTGCTTGAAAATCTTGAAAACGTTGAATCGCTAAATCAGGCAGGGGTCTCGGAAGCGGTGAAAACATTGGAGAGAGATTTGAAAACAGAAATAGCAAACCTAAATCGCTCTCTTAGAAATGAGCGTGAGGCCGGCAAATCGGATTCGCAAAGGATCAATTTATTAAATCAAAAATTGTTTAAGGCAAACACCAGAAAAGACTCACTGGCAAATTTTTTGGCAGCTAACTTTCCCAGATACTTTAACATAAAATATAAACACAAAAACTATCCCATTGACGATGTTAAATCACTGGTAAAAGATAAATTATTACTGGAATATTTTTGGGGTGACTCTGCTATTTATTTATTGGCCATTAACCGGGATTTTATACGATTTGAAAAGGTATCGATAGATTCAACGTTTATAAGCAGGTTTAATGGTTATTTAAAAATGCTTACCAATCCAAAGTTTGATTTAACTGATTCTACCATAAATTCTGCCCAATGGTTATATAAAAAGCTATTATCAGTCCTCGATACCCCCTCGAAAATTCAGGATGAGCTGGTGATTATTCCCGATGGGCCATTGGCCTATCTCCCGTTTGAAACATTGGTAACTAACAACGGTACCGCCAAAAAATTAACTTTCAAATCTGTTAATTTTCTAATATATGACTGGGCAATAAGCTACGTTTATTCCACGGAACTGTTATTTGATAAAACTTTAAAAAATAAGGAAAAAACGCCGGAATTGTTGGCGTTTAGTTATTCGGATATTAAAACGAAAACAGACAGAGTAACCGGCGAAGGGCATTTAAGCAATCTTCAGGGAAGCGCCAAAGAGATTGAAGCCATAAAGTCATTAATGCGGGGAAGGTTTCTCAAAGGGGAGGATGCGACAGAGCAACAATTTAAGAGCCTTGCCCCTGGTTTTGATATTCTGCATCTTGCCGTTCACGGCGCAGCCAGCAAAGGGGATAGCATTGATGCAAAATTATATTTCAGGGACAAGTCCAATCAGGTTGAAGATGGCATATTATATCCCTATGAGCTGTACAACCTGAACCTTGATGCCAATATGGTCGTCTTAAGTGCTTGTGAAACAGGACTGGGAAACTATAAAAAGGGAGAAGGTGTCTTCAGCATGGCGCGGGCCTTTGCATATGCCGGCTGTCCTTCCATTGTTATGAGCCTGTGGAAGGTAAACGATCAGATAACCTCCCGGATGATGAGCGATTTCTACCGGAATTTAAACCAGGGAATCAAAATCAATTCATCTTTAAGAGAATCCAAGCTAAAATATCTAAACAAAGCAGATGAGCTGACTGCCCATCCCTTCTATTGGGCCGCTTTTGTTCCCATTGGGCAGTCAAAGGCTATTACCACCACATCAAACCATTATTTCTACTGGATTCTGGGAATAATGATGATTTTTATAGTGGGATTAAGCCTGAAAAAGAAGTATAGAAAAGACTAGGTAGGTAGAATATGAGCAGAAATTAAAAAGGTCAGTTTTAATAAAACCGACCTTATGCCTTTTGTGATTAGTTATCTCCTTCCTCCCTGGGTGGAAGTTCTTCGTCATTAGGTTCATCATCTTCGGTGCCGAAAAATACTTCTTCAGCATCGTCCTCCGGATCCACATATGGTTTATCTAGATTTGACATGACATTATTTATTTAAGATTAATAATAAGTTACTTAGTTAGTTCTTTTAATATCTTATCGGCATCCTTGTTTTTAGAATAGTTGCCGTTTTTTACAATCGTAAATGCTTCGATCGCCTTGTCAATATCTCCTGCCTGCAGGTATCCCATAGCCAAATACCATTGCAATTGGTTTTGGAAATTTCCCGGATTTTCTAATGCTTTCTGAAAACTCTCAATGGCCTTTTCAGCCTTCTTTTCTACCAAATAGGAATTCCCCAGATAAAGGTAAACACCGGAATCTTTTTCCACACTTGGCAATTCATTAAACAACTTAATGGCCAGCGAATAATCCCCCTGATCATAGGCTTGCATGGCCAGCTCAAAATTGGTCTTGGCATCTTGTTCACCTCTGGTAGTGGCATTCATCACATTATCATAAGTCTGAAAATAGGCGTTATAGATTTCTTCCGGCGCGGGTCTTTGATTGAATATAAAAATACTGCTTATAATCAACACTACCACGCTGGCCGCCGCCAACCACCAGTAGTTTCTATTCCCTATAGGAACCGTTTTAGCCTCCTCCTCCACACTTTCCTCCCATTGAACCTCAGGCAGGCGCTCTTCAATATCTCTTAACTGCTGCATCACCTTATTCCTTGCAGCATATTGTATGCCATTGATCAAAATCCCCAGTTGATCTAGCAATTTTTTAAAATTATCCTCATTGGCCAGCCTTTGCTCCACCATCTCCTTATCCTCTTCATTGAGATCATTCTCAATGTAGCGCTCCAATAATGCTATGTCTTTTTCCAATTCGTTCATATTTAATTTATACTGTATTCAATGTTCTTTCCTCAAAGATTTTCTTCAACCGTTTCATGCATTTATACTTTTGGTTCTTAGCGGTATCTGTATTTTTGTATCCAAGACTTTCTGCAATATCCGTCATAGACTTTTTGTGATAATAATACAGTTCCAGTAATCCCCTGCATGGCTCCCCCAAAAGATGTAGACATTGTTCTACCAATTTCAGGGTAGCTTCCTGTTTTTCAACTTCGTCGGTTGGCTGGTCTTCGTTCATTAAATTCATGGTTCCATCCAAATTATAAGTAAATCTGTTGGCGAATTTTTTTTGTTCCAGCGCTTTGTTTTTACCTATAGCAAACAGGTAAGATTTTATGCTGCTGGTCATAGTCGTTAATCTCCCGCTAACTATGTTTTCATAAAATATCATGATCGCCAACTGGTAGACTTCTTTTGCCTCGTCTATGGTGCAAGCATAGGTTCGGATAATCCAGGAAATGAATTCTTGACGGTGCTTTTCATATATAGCCCCAAGTTCTCGTTCATCTCCTGCCTTTATCCTGGCAATGACGTCATTTTCACTCATCTAATTATACTTAATGGATTGATGGAAAAAAGGTAACCTAAATTTGCAAATGTAACTATTTTTAGAACGTTGGAAATTACTATTTTTGAAAATTTTGGGGAAATAGCCCATTCCTTTCATCGTGCAATTTCATACAGTGACACTTAAATTAATGTAAATTAACGAAGAATGTTCAAGATTTTTGTACATTTTCAATATAAAATTTAATTCCGGATTAATTTACCCGGTACCTGAATTAAGCAGTTAAATTTTATTCTCAAAATTCTTTGCCAAAACCGCCAGTCCGGCAAGCCGGCAAATTAATGGTGAAAGTTTAAGTGGTGATTTCAGGGCGTTTGATCGAAGACGGTAATTCTACCTGATCAAATAATAGCCGATCGGAAAATTGATTGCTAAAAGTACCTTTCGCGTTGAACTCCAAAAATACTTTTTGCCATGCTTTAAACTTCGGATACATTTGCCTGACCAGCTCCGGTCTTCCAATTAACCTGTTATTTATTTTACCCCAGTGAGGGATCCCACCATAGGATAATAATAAGTCCTGGTAATGATCCAGTATTAAATCCGAACCTTTGGTTTTGGTCATAAAAGGCGTATCCATATACATAACATCTCTGCCATATTCCATGGTCATATAGGCGTTTGATCTTTTGACAAAACGAAGACCGAGCGGGGCTGACTGGTATAGCCGGCCTTCCTCCATCATTTGCGCGACCAGCTTAAAAAGGCTTTCGACGGCATCCAAATGCTTATTTTCCGCCAAATCAAAGGCAAATTCACAATCATAGGCCCGCAATTTGATAAATTCTACCCCCTGATACAAAACCTTGTGAGCGCGATTAATAAATGATTTATCGTGCTGGCCATTTAAGGCTGTTTCCAGTAATTTAGGAATACTTCGTGGTCTGAATACAACGTTGAAAAGTGTAAAATAATAGGCGATAGGAATATTTGCCAGATAGCCACTGAGCAGATTGCGGGTAGCCTGACCGATACTCCTTCTTTTCGGTTTCTCGACCAGGATATGCTTCATGACCATACAGGTGCGATCCTGCTTTTTGGGCAGCTTGTAAGGATTAATCTGTACCTGCACACCTCTGGTTCCATTAAAAAGTGACCTGTCAGCAATTTGTGGTTTGATTTCTTCCCATGGATGACAGGTTCTCTGCTCCTCGAGCCAATACATATCTTCCACCTCAAGGATGTAGGAGTAAATGATTCCCAGACAACCAAGACTTACCAAAGCACTGTAAAACTTATCATCATCCTGTACAAGCTCAATGGTTTCATGGTTATATTGCGTTGGATCGGTAATACCATCTGTCGGTTCGATTCGAAGTGTTTTCCCACCGCTCACCACCATCACCATGGATTTTACCATGCCGGAGATTCCCGGTAAGTCAATACCGGTGCCATGGGTGCCGGTAGCAATTGCTCCTGAAATCGTTTGATTATCAACACCCCCCATATTTAATATGGCAAGATTCCGGTCGTCGAGGTCCCGATTTAGTTTATGTATGCTGATTCCAGATTGAATTTCAATAAGGTTATCCAGATGACAACCTTTTTTCAGCATCTCCTTGTCCAAGGTGCATACTTCGTTTAACCTGCACATATCCACCAGGTATCCGTCAGAGAGCGCAATGTCAGAAAACGAATGCCCGGAGCCAATGGCCCTTGCCCGTAAGCCTTTGTCTTCCGCCTCTGCGATGATCTGTACAATGTCTTCCAATGATTCAGGAAGAAAATATTTTACCGGCGTGACAGAAAATTTTTTGATAGTGTTTTTCCAGGTGTGTCTTGTCTTAAATTCCATAACTTTTTATTTAAACATTGATGCGTTGTAAATCCCCTCAAATGTTTAATGATATTTCTCAGACTATGTAACCGTTTCCAACATCTGTGAATTCTGAGTCACCTTTTATGCTACAAGACTGGAATTCCCCTCCCTATAAATTTACAAAATTTAACCCAGCAACAAAAGAAGCACGCAGGGCAGCCAGTGTTTGGAAATATCCCCTTAAGATGTTGGACGCTCCCACTGTCCCGTTCTGGCAGACTTAAAAATGGCTTCAATAACAGCTGTGTTACCCAAAGAATCCTCCAATGGAACAGGTTCCGCCCTATCCTCAAGTATCGCCAGGGAAAAGGCATCACCCTGTACAGTGTATTGATCGCAGGTTTCAATAGTAGTCACCGCCGTGTAAGGTTTCATGATATCGCCGTCATTCAATAGAATTCTGCAGGGTTGATCGTCCGGTGCGTTGAAAGGAACTTCAATTTCCATGCTTTTCTTTGTGCCAAAAAATTGCATAGTCTGATAACGCTGCAGCTGTGTCGCTGCGGTAAAACTAGCCTGTCCCGATGGAAACTTCAAAATAGCTGACGTCAATCGGTCCACCTTCAAATCGGGATCATAATCAATTAAAGAAATTACCCCGGTTGGCTCTTCGCCAAAGATAAATCTGGATGTGTGTATGGGATAGCATCCAATATCAAATAAAGCCCCCCCGCCATACTCAGCAATATTTCTTATGTTTTTGGCATCATTGTTAAAATAGCTGAAAAACCCGTGAATAGACTTCAAATCACCAATCTCTCCCTGATTAATCAGTTGTCTGGCCGTGATCCATTGGGGATGGGTGTGAACCATAAAAGCTTCGCCTACTTTCACCTTGTGCTGCTCGCGAACAGCGATTAGTCGTCGTAATTCTTCGGTATTAAGGGCGATAGGTTTTTCGCACAGGACATGTTTGCCGGCCTCCATGCATTCAATGGTTACAGGCACGTGCAGATGATTGGGCAGGGGATTATAGATGGCATCGATAGATTCGTCGGCCAGCAAATCCTTATAGGAACCGTAAGCGGTGGGAATATTCAATTCACCGGCTACTCTTTTAGCGCTTTCATGATTTCTGGAAGCAATGGCCACTACCTCCGAATAGGTTCCTTTTTGCATGGCGGGAATCACTTTTTTTACACCAATATTGGCTGTACTTAAAATGCCCCACTTAATTTTTTTTGACATGTCAGTTTTTTTAAAACAAAAATACCACCTGCACCATTATATACTTATCGAAACTATATAGGAATTGGTGACTGTAATAGCCAGGCAAGTTATGATATTTTAAATAAAATATCAGTATTTTATCAGCCACCTCCAAAACGTTTTTGATTGGACAAAATAATATCTTATAAATAGCTGGTAAGGAGCGAAAATTTAAGTTTTAAATGGTATTATCGACTTGATTATCCGCCAGTTAGAATTATTTTCAGTCTCACGTAATATTTTTTCGTAGTTTGTTATGCATGCATAACAAGTTTTATTAAATTTGCTTGCCCAGGTTAAAAGTGCAGCCGGTAACGTTAAATATCAAAGAGATCTTATTCGTGAGGTAAGGTAAATATTAATAACTAATGAAAAGAGAGGAAACCGTAGACTACAACATCAAAATCATCTGGCATGCCATCTCGAGAATGTACAACCAGGAGGCAAGTCAACATGATATTACTACTTCTATTGGATTTGTACTATTAAATATCGATTTTGAGGAAGGAACGCCAGCCACGAAAATTGCGCCGCTGCTAGGTCTGGAATCCAGAAGCTTAACCAGAATGCTTAAGACTATGGAAGAAAAAAACCTCATATACAAAAGACAAGACCCTCAGGATAAGCGTTCGGTAAGAATATTTCTAACAGAAGAAGGAAAGAAAAAACGCGAGATATCTGCCAGGACCGTGAAGCTTTTCAATAAAAAAGTCAGAGAATCAATACCAGGCAAAAAATTGAAGGGATTTTTTGATGTGATCGCTGATATTGGAAAGGTAATCGACAAAATGAATACTGAAAACCTGCAAGAGCATAAAAAAAAGAAATTTACTTTAACCAAATCAAAACATTTTTCCACACAATGAAAAGAAGCATCAAAAGGGTTGCTGTACTGGGCTCCGGGATTATGGGTTCCAGAATCGCCTGTCATTTTGCCAATATCGGTGTTGAAGTACTCCTATTGGACATTGTCCCTAAAGAATTAAATGATGGCGAAAAAGCAAAAGGCCTGACGCTTAAAGACCCTAAGGTAAGAAACAGAATTGTTACCGAATCTTTCACCAACGCAGTCAAATCCAAACCAGCACCACTATACGATAAGGATTTTGCCAAAAGAGTTACTTTGGGAAATTTTGAGGACGATATGAAAAAAATCGCGGACTGCGATTGGACGCTGGAGGTAGTGGTAGAAAATATAAAAATCAAAAAAATCGTTTTCGATCAGGTTGAAAAACATCGGAAACGGGGTACACTCATAACCTCCAACACTTCTGGCATTCCGATTAATCTGATGCTTGAAGGAAGGAGTGATGATTTCAAGAAGCACTTCTGCGGCACACACTTTTTCAATCCCCCAAGATACCTGCGGTTATTGGAAATTATCCCTTCTCCTAAAACCGATCCCGAAATCATTGATTTTCTCATGCATTATGGGGATTTGTATCTTGGTAAGACTACCGTAATGTGTAAGGATACGCCCGCGTTTATTGCCAACAGGATCGGGATTTATGCTATTATGTCGGCGATGCATACCATAGAAAAAATGGAATTAACCGTTGGGGAGGTTGATAAATTGACCGGACCAGTCCTGGGACGACCAAAATCAGCCACGCTAAGGACTATGGATGTGGTGGGATTGGATACCACCGTTAACGTAGCCAACAATTTGTATAATGGACTTCCCGACGATGAGGGTAGAAACACATTCAAATTACCAAAGATTGTGTCTGAGCTACATGAAAGAAAGTGGTGGGGGGATAAAACCAAACAGGGTTATTTTAAAAAGATCAAAAATAATGAAGGGAAAAGTGAGATCCTGGAGTTAGATCTTAAAACCTTCGAATACGGGCCCAGGACAAAAGCTAAATTCAAAGCACTGGGTGCTGTAAAAGATGTGGAGAGTGTCAGGGAAAGAATCAAAACACTGGTCAACTTTGACGACAAGGCCGGTGAATTTTATCGATCGACCTTCTACGACCTGTTTAAATATTGCTCTTTTCGCATTCCTGAAATTGCCGATGACTTATATAATATCGATCAGGCAGTTTGCGCCGGATTTGGATGGGAATTAGGCCCGTTTGCTACGTGGGATTTGTTGGGAGTAAAGGAGACTGTGGAAAAAATGGAAGCTGCAGGACTTAAACCAAACCAATGGGTTTATGATATGCTCGATAAAGGGATAACCTCTTTTTTCAGCAACGAAGATGGGAAAAAACAATATTATGACATTTCATCCGGATCATACAAAGTGATGCCGGGAACCGAAGGGTTGATCCTGTTGGATAACTTACGTAAAAACAACGTGGTTTGGGGCAATAAAGGAGCGACGATTTTTGATATTGGCGACGGTGTGTTGAATTTGGAGTTTCATAGCAAAATGAATTCCATGGGTCCTGAGGTTGTTGAGGGATTAAATACAGTCTTTAGCATTGCTGAAAAAGACTTTCGCGGAATCGTGATAGGCAACGAAGGACAGAACTTTTCTGCCGGCGCCAATCTGGCTATGCTGTTTATGTTTGCCTGCGAACAGGAGTGGGATGAAATCAATATGATGATTGCCCAATTTCAAAATACCATGAGGAAAGCAAGGTTCTCCCCAGTACCGGTAGTGGTGGCTACTTCAGGGCTGGCCCTTGGGGGTGGTTGTGAGTTATCGCTGCATGCCGATATTATCCAGGCGCATGCCGAAACTTATATGGGATTGGTCGAGGTTGGCGTTGGATTAATCCCCGCCGGTGGCGGCACCAAGGAAATGGTGTTACGGGCATCCGATGCCAATATCCCGGGGGATCCTGAATTAAATCAATTGCAGGCTTACTTCATGAATATTGCTACCGCCAAAGTAGCAACATCGGCCCATGAGATTGCGCAGTTGGGCTACTTAAGGCCGCAGGATCAAATTACATTAAACAGAGCGCGACTGATTGCCGACGCGAAAAAAACGGTTATCAAATTAGATGAAGCAGGATATACAACGCCTATTCCCAGATCTGATATTAAAGTACAGGGTAAAACCGGCCTGGCGTTGTTCGAAGCAGGTATTCATGGTATGAAATTTGGAAACTATATTTCAGAGCACGACGTGAAAATTGCTCAGAAGCTGTCATGGGTAATGAACGGAGGCGACCTTTCCTACCCGACAAATGTTTCAGAGCAATATTTGTTAGACCTTGAGAGAGAAGCTTTTCTGAGTTTAACAGGAGAAAAGAAAACCCTGGAAAGAATTCAAAGCATTTTATTTAAAGGTAAACCACTGAGAAACTAGAATGGTACTGTATTACATCACTTTAACTAAAAGAAATTAAAAAGCTAAAATTATGGACGCATATATAGTCGCAGGATATCGAACTGCCGTAGGAAAAGCCAAACGAGGGGGATTTAGATTTACAAGACCTGATGATTTAGCTGCAGACGTTATTAAACACCTGGTGGGATCCATCAAAGACTTCGACCCGGCCAGGGTAGACGATCTTATTGTTGGAAATGCAGTGCCCGAGGCGGAGCAGGGAATGCAGATGGGTCGTATGATCTCTTTGCTCTCTTTACCTATGGAAGTGCCGGGAATGATCATTAATCGCTATTGCGGTTCCGGGTTGGAAGCTATCAATATTGCCTCAGCCAGGATCCATGCCGGCATGGCAGATTGTATCATAGCCGGAGGAACAGAATCCATGTCAATGGTACCGGTAATGGGCTATAAAACTGCTTTGAATTGGAAGATAGCAGAAAATCACCCTGAATATTATCTCAGTATGGGTATTACTGCTGAGCAGGTTGCCAAAGATTTTGATATCTCCAGGGAAGATGCTGATGAATTCTCATTCCAATCACATCAAAAAGCAATTAATGCTATCAAGAAAGGAAAGTTTAAAGATGAAATTGTGCCAATTACCGTCCAGGAAACCTATGTAGATCCCAATGGCAAAAAGCAATCCCGTGAATTTGTCGTAGATACTGACGAAGGGCCCAGGGCAGATACAAGCCTGGAAGTGCTGGCAAAATTAAAACCCGTCTTTGCAGCAGGTGGAAAGGTCACGGCCGGCAACTCCTCACAAACCTCCGACGGCGCGGCTTTTGTGATGGTAATGTCAGAGAAAATGGTAAATGAGTTAAACCTTAAGCCTGTTGCCAGAATGATCTCCTATACTGCTGCCGGAGTAGATCCTCGAATTATGGGTATCGGGCCGGTTGCTGCGGTGCCCAAAGCGCTAGAGGTGGCTGGCCTGAAATTAAAGGATATAGAACAAATTGAATTAAATGAAGCTTTTGCTACGCAATCCCTGGCAGTGGTCCGGGAATTGGATATCGATATGGATAAGCTGAATCCAAATGGCGGGGCTATTGCCCTGGGACATCCACTGGGCTGCTCGGGTGCCAAGTTGTCCATTCAGTTGTTTAATGAGATGAGAAGGAAAAAACAAAAATACGGCATGGTGACTGCGTGCGTCGGGGGAGGGCAAGGCGTAGCGGGAATCTATGAATTATTAAATTAAAATAGTACAAAGAATCTATCAAAAAACATTCACGACTGAAATCTACAGTCAAAAACATTAATAAAATGGATGCAGTAGAAAAAAAGGAAGCGATAAAAGGAGGGGAATTTTTAATCAGAGAATCTGAGGCCAGCGAAATATTTATTCCGGAAGAATTCTCCGAAGAACAAAAAATGATGGCACAAGCCACCCAGGATTTTATTGACCATGAAGTAACACCGGTCATTGAAAGGTTGGAGAAAGGTGAATATGAGCTGGGAGAGCATTTATTGAAAAAGGCAGGTGAATTAGGCTTGCTGGGTATTTCTATTCCCGAGGCTTATGGCGGTCTGGGAATGAATTTCAATACATCATTGCTGATCGCGGATATACTGGGGTCTGCCGGTTCATTTTCTACTACCTACGGTGCCCACACGGGCATTGGTACCCTTCCCATCCTGTATTACGGTACTGAAGAACAAAAACAAAAATACTTGCCAAAATTGGCGTCCGGTGAATGGGTCGGTTGTTATTGTCTCACTGAACCGGATGCAGGCTCTGACGCTAACTCTGGCAAAAGCAGAGCCGTACTTTCAGACGATGGCAAACACTACATTCTTAACGGACAAAAAATGTGGATATCTAATGCTGGCTATGCTGACTGTCTGATTGTTTTTGCCAAAATAGATGATGATGCGCGGCTTTCGGCCTTTATAGTGGAAAGGACCTGGGACGGCATTACGATGAATGACGAAGAAATCAAGCTTGGGATCAAAGGTTCGTCGACGCGCCAGGTATTTTTCAATGACGTGAAAGTCCCTGTTGAGAATTTATTGTCGGCACGCGAAAACGGCTTTAAGATTGCTGTAAATATTTTAAATATCGGCAGGATAAAATTAGGTGCCGGCGGCATCGGAGGAATGAAAGAGGTCATAAATCTCAGCACACAGTATGCGATAGACCGAAAGCAGTTTGGTATTTCCATTTCAAAATTCGGAGCCATCAAACATAAACTGGCAACCATGGCTATTAAAACTTTCGCTACCGAGTCATTAAATTACAGGGCCGGCCAAAACATTGACGATAAGATTTCCGCCCTCATCGCTGATAGCATGGAAGAAAATGAGGCCAAATTAAAAGGTATTGCCCAATTTGCCATAGAATGTTCTATCAGCAAGGTGCATGGCTCCGAGGTCTTATCTTATTGTGTGGATGAAGGAGTACAGGTATACGGTGGCATGGGCTTCTCCGAAGATGCACCTATGGCCAGGGCTTTCCGCGACGCAAGGATTACAAGAATTTATGAGGGAACCAATGAAATCAACCGGATGTTGATGATCGATATGCTGCTCAAACGCGCCATGAAGGGAGAGCTTGACTTGATGGGCCCGGCCATGGCTGTTCAAAAGGAATTGACTTCCATTCCCGACTTTGGTGCCGAAGAAAATAATGAGCTTTTTGCCGCCGAGAAAAAGGTACTGAACAATTTGAAAAAAGCCGGATTGATGGTGGCTGGAGCAGCCGCTCAGAAATTGATGGAAAAATTAAGCCATGAACAGGAAATATTGATGAATCTGGCAGATATATTGATAGAAATCTACGCGGCGGAGTCTACGATTTTAAGGGCGGAAAAACTCATCCAGCTAAAAGGAGAGGAAGCGGCTCAAAGGCAGGTGGACATAGCAAAAATTTATTTGCACGATGCGGTTAGCATTGTCCAGAATGCCGGTAAAGAAGCTATATATGCTTTTGCGGAAGGAGATGAAATGCGCGTGATGCTGATGGGATTAAAAAGATTCACCAAAATTGATCCTATGAACCTGAAAGAAGCGCGCAGAAGAGTTGCAGATCAGCTGATTGAAAACAAAGGCTATGCTTTCTAGTATCACACAGACACCACTTGCAAAAGTGATGTTTTAAGTGATCGATCCGGAAGTCAATGAAGTACTGAAAAAAGCAAAAAAAATCGCAACCGGCAGCTGCGATTAGGAGATGTTATTACAGGCTTTTAACTTCCGCATCCAATGCAATCGATACTCGAATCCATTGGTTTTACACCTTTTAATTGCATTTCAAGGTTATGAATTTTATCCTTAAGATCCATATCCTTGAACATGTCTCCTGTTAATTGATTTTTTAAATCCTCAATTTCCTGTGATAGTTGATCTTTGACTTCCTGATCCATGTATAAAATCTCTGTTATGTGAATGGTAAACAATATGAATTTTGAAGATAAAAATTTTCTCAATGAAATTCATCTTCTTTTCAAGGTATTCTTTTAATGCTATTTATTACCGGATGAAAACGGCCATAAACTATATAAACGATATCCATCTTTCTCCGATAATTAATTGAATTGTTTAATATATTTGAAACTTAACGTATCAGGAAGGCTTAAGGTTGAATAATAATTTTAGGGACGGTTTAAACTATCTCGGTAAATGGGATATTAAAAAATTAGTTAATGCCTTAAAGGTAGTAGCCAGTTATCTTTATGCCAAAATAACCCGCCAGCCGATCCACTGGGGGTTGCCTGTTAGTATTTCATTTGAGCCTACCACTTCCTGCAACCTCCGTTGTCCCGAATGCCCCAGCGGCTTACGGTCCTTTACCAGGCCTACGGGAATGTTAACGGGGGAATTATTCAAAAAAACCATTGACGAATTAAAAGATACGCTTACCTATTTGTTATTTTATTTTCAGGGCGAGCCTTTTCTTCATCCTCAGTTTCTGGATCTGGTTAAATATGCCTCACAAAAAGGTATCTATACCGCCACCTCTACCAATGCCCATTTTCTAACCGACGATGTAGCCAAAAAAACGGTTCAATCAGGACTTGACAGGTTGATTATTTCAATTGACGGCACCACACAGGAAACGTATGAATCATATCGCGTGGGAGGAAAACTCGAAAAAGTGCTGACCGGCACCAAAAACATGGTCAAATGGAAAAAAAACCTAAAATCCCATACGCCTCACCTCATATTTCAATTCCTGGTAGTCAAGCCCAATGAACATCAGATCCAGGAAGTCAGGGCACTGGCCAAGGCACTGGGTGTCGACGAGGTTGGTCTTAAAACTGCACAAATCTATGATTACAAACATGGCTCACCGCTGATCCCCACCATCGATCGTTACGCCAGGTATAAACAGAAGAAAGATGGTACTTATGAAGTTAAGAATAAACTGCTTAATCACTGCTGGAAAATGTGGCATTCCAGTGTTATTACCTGGGATGGCAAGGTGGTCCCCTGCTGCTTTGACAAAGATGCCCACCATGAAATGGGTAGTATCCAAGCGCAAAGTTTTAAGGAACTTTGGCACAGTAAACCATATCATGAATTCCGGGCCGCTATACTAAAATCCAGAAGTGAATTGGAGATGTGTAAGAACTGTACGGAGGGAACCAGAATCTGGGCTTAATCACCGGCCTTTTTAAGTCTGTAGAAAAGGTAGCCAGCCCTTAACCCCAGAGAAGCTACAATAGGAAAAAAAGCGGCATTATATCCCTGCGGGATCAATGGCCAGCAAACAAGCAATAAAACCATTAAGCCGGATACAATCATAAAATAATTACCCAAATAGCGACCTTTTTTCCTGGGAATTAAAAGAAGAGCCGCCGGAAAATGTAGAGGAATAGCCCATAACAAATTAAGGTTATTTGCTGCGGCCCGGTGGTCGGTAGCGGTCCAGAGCAATAGTAAAAAGATGCCTAAAAGCCCCATAACCGAAAAAAGGAATATATCGATCCTATAATGTACTTTATCGTTTTTAACACCAAAAAAAGTAATCGCCAGCAAGGCAAAAAAAAGTGACCAGAATACAAACTTTGGCGTAAAAATACCAACATCCAGGGTTTGAGGAGTACCTTGATAATAGATGCTGGCTTCCTTCACCAGGGGTACATATTGCTCTCCACGCCTGATGTTCGCCTGGCCAAACCCCTTGAATACATAGCCTGGAAGAAACATGTATTCCAATGGTGACATCTTTTTGTCCATCGGCAGCCCCAGGCAAATATCAATGCCGAAGTCTCCCCATGGCTGATAGATGGACAAGGAATCTACCATGTCTCTAAAACTGTGTTTTGGCACCACGTACGATTCATCAAAGACCAATTTATCCCCCAGAATATTTTGGAAAACATCCCTGATCTTTGTAGCACAGTTATCATAAAAATAGTCATAAAAATAATACCTGTTTTCAGGCAATGCGTTATTAGCCAGAAATTCAAAAGTACGTTGCTTCTCTTCCTGCGTAAGATTTAAAATTTGCTCGTGAATGGTCCGATCTGATCGCTTATATTCAACCGTGAAACGGCTAAAATTTCTGCCGCCTACCATATATCTTAAATATCCTTTGGCAAAATTTAAACTGAAATTGGGGTCCCGAAAATCAAAAATGCCATAGTCAAAAACTGTATCTAAATTATTCGCGGGATCGTTAATTCTAATGGCGCTATGGCCATAAATGGTGAATATTGCCTCCTGGCCGGGTTCGGGCGTTATGAGGCTTACGGTAGCCTCTGGAGAGAGCGTAATGTATTGGGCCCGGGCAGGGGTTAAAATGAGAAGGCCAGCCAGAAAGACGATCCAACGCATCATTGAAAATTGATTTTTTGCATAACAACATTTAAACGCAAACATGCCTGTATCTTAATTTACCAATGTTGTTGAATTACCTTTAACATTTCGCCGTGAACCATATTGGCGGCAAGAATCTCTTTACCAAAAATAAAATCACGCCCACCTTTAAAGTCGGTAACCACACCCCCCGCCTGCTGCACAATAAATGCCCCGGCCGCCACATCCCAGGGTTTCAGATTGTATTCAAAGAATCCTTCAAATCTTCCGCAGGCAACGTAAGCCAGATCTACGGCAGCGCTTCCAAGCCTCCGCAGGCCATGAGTATTTTGCATAAAGCTATCCAGCATAGCCAGGTATTTTTTGATAAGATCAAAATCATGATAGGGAAAACCCGTAGCCAATAAGGCAGCGCTTAAGCTATCTGCATTTGAAACCTTGATAATTTCATCGTTACAATAGGCTGGCGCTCCTGACAACGCATAAAAGCACTCATTGCGGTTTAGTTCATATACTAAACCAATAACTATTTCTTCCTGAAATGTAAGGGCTATGCTAATGGCATAGACAGGCAGGCCATGCACAAAATTGGTAGTGCCGTCAAGTGGATCGACGATCCATTTATAGGCCTCATCCTGATGCGAAGCCGTCCCCTCTTCGGTGATGAAACCCGCCTCGGGAAGTAATTTTGATAACCCCTCTACCAACATGCTTTCAGCTGTTTTATCTACATAGGAAACCAAGTCGTTCAGCCTCTTTAACTGAATACTACTTCTGTCAAATGACCGGCTTTCCTGGCGAATAAAATCGCCAACATCTTCGACCAGGGATTTTAATCCGGCTAAAATTTGCTCCAGGTTGGGCATAACTCATTTTTATTTTGCAGCGCTTCTTGTATAAACACAAGCTTTATTTGATTATATCTGAACTGAGGTTATCAAAAAAAATAATATGTTGACCTTTGCAGTACTTGGATGATATAAGTATTAACAAACAAATAACGGCTTAAAAATCGACAATATTGATTTATGCAATGATAAAAATTGCTTTTCAATTTTCCTCGGCATTTTCAAGAAATCGGAGCTTAACGCCTGTGCTTCGGTAAAAAAAAAATAACTTTGAGCAGCCGGTTACCTTTCCATAGTTAATGCCATTAACCGGTGAGTTAAATGATAACTCAAACTTAGCCCTTCAAACCCAAATGGGAATAAAAAAGAAAATCGCCCGATTACCTCACATTACCACGAGCGACTTTCGACTTAGACCTAAAACTTATGAAGTAGTATAGAGGAAACAACGAAAAATAGAAATTGGTTTACTCTGTGAAAAAATTATGTCATACGCAAAAAATTTTTGAATAACAAAATATAATTGTATTTTTTTCGTATCTTAGAATAGTTATAAAACCGGGAGGCGTTGAAAAAATGATGAAAAGTATTTTACTTATTGATGATGAGGACATTAACTTGTTCATTTTACAGAATCTTCTAAGATTAAGTAAGATCGATGCCGATATTGTTTTTTTCAATACATCTCAAAAAGGTATCAATTATCTGGAGGATTTGATTGAAAGAGGGGCCGAATTTCCCGATCTGATACTACTGGATATCGAAATGCCGGTCATGAATGGGTGGGATTTTTTGGAAGTATATAAAAAGTTTCAAAAGTCTCATACTTTTGGCAGCAAAGTCATCATCTTTACCACCTCTATTGTTGAGCAAGATATGGCGAAGGCTAAATCTTACGAAGAAGTTGAAGATTTCGTAAATAAGCCTATGACTATCGAATTGCTTAAAAGCATTCAACAGGAACATTTTGTGAATTAGTGGCCTATTTCCCTTTTTCTCCCGCAACAACCAACACAAATTCACCCTTAATTTTCCTGTCCGCAAAAACCTCCGTTAATTCCTCCAGTGTCCCGTTGATAGTCTCTTCATATATTTTGGTCAATTCGCGTGATACGGAAGCCTGCCGGTCTTTGCCAAATACATCGGCAAATTGTGTCAATGTTTTTAGTAGTCGGTGGGGTGATTCATAAAAAATCATGGTTCTTGATTCATCCGCCAGCTGATTTAGTTTTTTGCTTCTTCCCTTTTTGTGTGGCAAAAATCCTTCAAAAACAAAACTGTTGGCTGGCAGCCCGGATTTTACCAAGGCAGGAACAAAGGCAGTGGCGCCGGGCAGACATTCTATGTCCACACCGCGTTCCAGGCAAGTCCTTACCAATAAAAATCCGGGATCTGATATGGCAGGTGTACCTGCATCTGAGATCAGTGCCATTTTTTCTCCCTTTTTCAAGCGTTCCACGATGGCGGAAACAATCTTTCCCTCATTAAAAATATGGTAGCTTTGCAAAGGTTTATCTATTTTAAGATGCTTAAGCAATAGCCCGGATTTTCTGGTATCCTCTGCTAAAACCACATCCACCATTTTAAGAATGTTGACCGCCCTAAAAGTAATATCTTCCATGTTGCCAATGGGAGTCGGCACTACATAAAGCGCAGTTGTGGAAGTTGTCATATCGCAAAAAACAAAATCTAGGAACCCAGCTGATCAATGGCAGCGGCCAGTTTATGGTCCTTTTCGGTAACCACATCTCCCGCATCATGGGTAGACAAATGGATAGAAACCTGGTTATACACATTAGACCAATACGGGTGATGATCCATTTTTTCAGCTATAATGGCCACTTTAGCCATAAAACCGAAAGCTTCGGTGAAGTCTTTAAATTGAAAATCTTTTTTTAGTTTGTTATCTTCCTCTTGCCACATAGTTGTAAGTTTATTGTGCGATGATTATATACTGATAGCGAAGGCTGATTGTATCCACACTTATTTGCTCAAAGCCGGCTTGCGTTAACTCTGATTTGGCCATGGCTGTGCTGACTTTCAACTCATCCGGCGGCCCGGTGGGGATATCACCGGTTTTAAAATCAACAATCACCACTTTCCCATTTGGTTTTAATCCCTTACGCAGCTTACGCAGATAGGGTGTTCTCGGATCGATATTCAGATAAGTATTGACCAATAACACTACATCCACCTCACTTTCCTCTAAACTGGGATCATCAGGAGAGACCAGCCTTGTTTCGACCCTCCTTCCTATTTCTTCATTGAGACCGGATTTTCTTTCTTCAATAAATTCTAAAAATTGCTCTTCAATATCAATAGCAAGCACTTTGCTGGCACGATTAATCAGTCGAAAAGTAAAATAACCCGATCCGGCACCAATGTCGGCGATTACCTTATCATCTAAGTCGCCCAATTTATCAATTACAAGATCGGGATTCTGCCAGTCCACCCTACCGGGATCTTCATATTCCTGAACGAGCGCTTCAATGGAATGATCTTTGGGTTCATCTTTGATCACTGGCGTTGGCACATCGTCAACGTCTTCGTTTTTATCTTTTTTCCCGGCGTTCTCCTTTTGGGTGCAACCGATTAAGATCAGTATTAACAGTGTATTGGATAACAGTTTAGTCATATGGTTAGGTCTTATCGATATCAAATGTAGCAATTTTAGTGCTAAACTTTTGAATAATGATTGTATGTAACATTTTATCGGGAACTTGATATGTTATTAATATCAGATCCATTAAATTGCCAATAGAGCCTTTATAATACCTGGAAAATGAGCCTTTCACTAAACAACCATGAGTTACAAGCGTTGCGCCGTAGTTATTATAACCTGCTGGCCCACTTCATTCATATGGATTCTGCCAAAGAAGATTTTATCGATGGCATTTTCAAATGGGGAGTACAGCTTAACTTCAGCAAAAAAGAAATCTATGACGTCATAGCGGACCCGCAGTCAATTCAATTTGTTGATCCCAAAAACCAGCTTGAAGCAATAGAGTGGGTCTATGATCTGGTTTATATGATTTACCTGGATGGAAAGGTAGAAGATATAGAATTGGAGATTACCACAGAATATGCCAAAAGGCTTGGTTTCGAGCCACACATCGTAAACGACTTGTTGAAGGCCATCGTTACTGCGCCTTATGACGGAATCGATAAGGAAGACGTAAAGCAGGAGATTAAGCAGATTATCAGCGAAAGTTTAAGCAAGTAACACCTGACCATTGATATTCCAAGCCAGCACTTCCCAATTTACAGGGATATAACTCCTTTAATCTTATAGGCTTTTCGATAAATTTCCATTACCTCCTCGCTGGAATTCATCATCACATGAGCTGATATACTTATATATTTTTTTTCTTTTGAAAACCTGAATTTCAGCACTTCCTCGGGAAAAATATTCTTAAACTCCTCCTCCTGCCCACTGGGTACTATAAACTTGAATAAATACTTCGATGGCCATTCGTGGTGGTCATCCAATTGCTGTTTAAAAGCACTATCGTCTTTGTTATCAGACATTAATTACAGTTTATCCTAAAAAGTGAATGGCGTTTTAAAACAAGGACACCAGCCACTGACCGGTTGTCAATTCCCCATCGTATTTTATAGACTGCGAATTCTAATAAAACTTATATCTGTAATCCTCTATATTAGCAAATTTTTTAACGGCCTCCATGATATTGGTAGATACTCGAGACTGGGCAGTTTGAATTTGTTGTGTTTTATAGGTGGTATAATCCGCAATTTCCGGCGCTGCAGTGAAATTGACCAGTTCCATAATAATTATGCCGTTGTCCGTTGAAAATGGTTCAGATGTCTCACCGGGATTCAGCCCAAAAGCTTTACCTACTGCCTTTGGTGAAAACCCAACTGATGGCAAGGAATTGCTGCTCAACTTCAAATCACTATTTGTATAGACGTTGGCATCTTGTCCATAGGCACCGGCAACATCATCCAGGCTGCCGTCAATTCCTCCCAGCTTATTAATGATGTAATCAGCCTTCAATTGATTTTTGACCTTTACGGTTACCTCATTTCTCACACCCTCCAGGTCAGCTACACCCTTTTCGGTTTCTCCGGTCAACACAGCCACTACATAACTGTCATCCAATTCAAATATTTTAGAGACTTCCCCTACGCTGGCGTCATTGTACATCCAGCGAACAACCTCCCTTGCATCCGGCAGATTATTGATATTTCTGGCATTTTTGTCAATTTTGTCTGCGGTCAGCACCGGTATTGTATCCTTTTGGGCATTCTCTACGAATTCATCATAGTTTCCAGAGTTAAAGGCAAACAAATCTGCCTTTCGGTAAGCTATCTCTCTCGTTGCCTCGCTGGCAAACATTTCCTGCTCGATGCTGGCTACTTTAAAGGTTCTATTGGTCTTAGGTGATGTTACTTCAATAATGTGATAGCCAAATTCTGTTTCAACCACCCTGTTAATCAGGCCAGCTTCATTTTTGGAAAAAACGGCCGTCTCGAACTTGGGAACCCAGGTGCTCCCTTCTGTTCCCCATCCAAGATCTCCTCCTCTGGCTGCTGTACCATCTTGGCCAAATTCCTTTGCCTTTTCAGCAAAATCCGCTCCGCTTCTTATTTCTCTCAATACCTTTTGAGCCTCCCTTTTAGCCTTGGCTTTTTCGGCATCAGAGTCATCAGCTCCCTTAAACAATATATGTCTCGCCTTTGCCGAAAAAACGGTATCTGTCAATTCTTCGGATATCTTATACAATTTGTATCTGCCGCTTTCATAATAAGGCCCCCGCACATCACCAGCCATCAGATTATCGGCATTTAATTTTAATAGTTCAGGCAATTGACCCACCGTATATCGATTGAAAAATGTGTTGCCATCCGTATTGATCTTAGCGAAGATAGAATCGTCCTTTGCCTGCTGAAATTCCTCTTTTAGCGCCGTCATATTCTCATTGAAGGCGATGGTATCGTCATGAGAAGGTTTAATTTCGAAATTTACATAGCTGGCCGACTTGCTTTCCTCCACCTGAAAGTCTTCTTCATGACTGTCAAGATAATCCTGTAACTGCGAATCGTTCACCTGAGCCAGCGAGTCCCCAACGGTGTAAAATGGAATATACAGATATTTGACCTCAGCAATAGCATTCTGCGCTTCATAACTAGCTTCTGCTTCCGCATTGGTTACATAAGCCGACAGGCCCATCAAATTATCATACTTCACTCTGAGCCTTCCGAGTTTAAGGTCCCGCTCATAGTTTTCCCATTGTGCTCGCTGAGTCGGAGGAAGGTTGGCAATACTCTTTAGCGTAGTAATAACCTGATCTACATTAAATTCACCAGTCTCAGGATTGGTAAATTGTTGTCTGATACCAGGATCAATATTCCTGCCCTGCACCATGTCAACCAACTCATCGTTAGTTACCGTAAGGCCCAACGCATCAAACTCAGATTTAAAGGCTATATCTACTATCAGACCATCCCATGCTGCGTTTCTCACAAATACCATTTGACTCTCTCCGGGATTGCCATATCTTGTCTTTAATAAATCTATTCTTTGGCTATACTCCTGTGCATCTATTTCCTGATTGGCCACCTCGCCGATAACGTTGCTATTTCCCCCTAACAAAGTGGAATTAGGTCCTAGCAGATCGGCCAAAACGAACGATAAAATCGCGATTGCCACTGCCGCAACCACAAATTTTCCCATCTTGTTCCTTAACGTATTAATTAATGCCATTGTATTGATTTTATAATTGAAGGACGGCAAAAATAATGAGTAAAATGGTTAAAATCAAAATTTTGGCCAACATAGATAGGTTGTTCGGTACAATTCAAAATTTTGAGGTATTAATTATCATCATTTGGCGACTTAATGTAAATTTTTACCGTTTCGATATGGGTATCTTCCTTGGAGACTATCTTAAAAGTAAATGCATTCAAATCAATAATTTCGTTTACATCGGGGATGTTTTCTGTTTCGGACAATATATACCCCCCTAAAGTATCATAATCGCCTTCTGGAATATCCCATTGGTATTGCTCATTCAGGTAATCTATCTCGTGTCTGGCACTAAGAAGGTAGGTTTGATTATCTAATTTTTGCTCAACGAGGTCCTCGTCATCGTGCTCATCTTTTATTTCACCAAATATCTCTTCTATGATGTCTTCAATACTTACAATACCTGAAGTTCCACCAAATTCATCAACTACCAATGCCAGGCTTTTATGTTCAGTAATAAGTTGAATCATCAGTTCATTGGCCATCATGGTTTCCGGTGCAATGGGAATGGGGGTAAGGATTTTACTAATAGAATCGGGTTTGGTAAATAATTTGAGTGAATGACAATATCCGATGATATCGTCTATCGAATCCTTATACACTAAAATTTTTGAATGGCCGGATTCCACGAAGGCGGATTTTAAGTTTTCAATAGAATCTTCTATTTCCACTGCTGCTATTTCGGTTCTGGGAATCATACATTCCCGAACTCTGACCGTTTTAAACTCCAGGGCATTTGTAAAAATTTTGGCATTGACATCTACATCATCTTCCTTAGTAGCTGAATTCAGCACGTTTTTGATATAATTATTAAGATCAATCAACCCAAATACCGGTTTATCTTCTGAGTATTCCAACCGAAGTATTTTTTCAATAATAAACCTCGATACATTTATCATCACCCAAACCAGCGGGAACAGGATCCAGTAGATCAACTTTAGCAATGGTGCAAAAAGTTTTAACATCCGGTTTGGGTTTAATAAAAACAGGCTTTTTGGGGTAAACTCCGCCGTAATCAAAACAATAATGGTGGCAAGAACAGTCTGTATTAATGGTACCAGTATGTCTTTACTGATATTTTGCGGCAAATAACCGGCGATAACCGGTTCCAGCAATTTAGCCATGTATATACCATAAATTACCAACGCAATGGTATTGCCAACCAGGGTAGTAGCTATAAAACGGGAAGAATTATTTATAAAGTTTGACAGTGTCCTGGCCGAGCTAACCCCCTGTTTGCTCTTTAACTCGATATGTAATTTATCAGCCGACACGAAGGCAATTTCAACACCCGAAAAGATACCTGAAAAGATTAATGCCGTAATGATAATTATGATATAATAGGTTTCCATTCAGCCTGGGGGGAGGTTATGTCACTTTTTGTTTTTTTTCGAAAGTTCATCATCTGCCGCCTCTTCCTGCTGTCTTTTCTTGTAAAAATAATACAATAAAACCGCTATCGTAAACATAAATATAAAATAGGAATTTTGAATTCCATAATTCATGGTCTGGTCCACCCCAATGACCATCAGTACCACGGATAAGGATAGCAGGACTATTTGAGACAATTTCATAATGGTGAAAAAGGCGTTAATTCAACCTAAATTAAAGTCAAAAAAGGCAGAATTCTCAATTTTCTGCCAAAGAATGTTATCGAATTTTCCAAACCTTGATCAAGATAGCCGGCGTTAACCGGCAAAGATCGTCAGAAATCATCTTCCAAATAAATCTCACCTGTAATTTTCCCGATTTGATAGTCTGAAAAATCCTGACTGGCGGTAAGGCCCACGCCTTTAATTATTTTGGTTTGGGTCGTTATATTTACAAATTTCTCAGTATGAACTTTTTCAGTTTTAGGGTCCCAAAACAACTCTTCGGAATTAAGCTTTTCACCGCTTTGAAAATTAACAACTTCTACATCCTCTTCAACTTTGTATACGTTGTCTGCTTTGGTGTAATATCCCCTGTTGGCGGCAATGGTAGAGGTAACTTTGGCGTTTTCATCGTAAAATTCGATATAAACTCCTTCCGGGTATTCCAGGTCTCCGTTTTGAAAAGTTAATTGCTTCGCTCCTTTTATTTTAAGCTTTATGATGGCAGAGTCACTGACCATCGTTTCCACATCGTGGAATTCGACCATTGGTCCATCATATTCATCTTCCTCTTCGATAGTATTATTTTCGCCACAGGCCACTACCAACAGGGAAAACGCTATTATCTTGAAGAAATCTGACATATTGATGAATAAAAAAAGCTGCCTCAAAAGCACTAAATTATTAGGTTTTGTGAGGCAGCTTCTGTTATAAAGATTTAATATTATCTTTTATCTATCTGGACTGTTTCGTTGATCCAGCATCCCACTTTCATGGAAGATCCAATTTCTTTGGTCTCGGTAAAAATTTCTTCGGCTGAAGGGAACTGTTCCTTTGCCTTAGCCATTCTGGAAGAATTACCTGCCAATTTGTACATCTTGTAAGCCGCCATATAAACGCCACGATCTTCCACCATGCTTACTTTCTTGGCACAGGTTTCAAAACTGCCAAAGTAAAGGTCGCCAATGTTGGTGTAAGCTTCTTTCTTGCTTGGATCAGCCGCTACCGCATGGCGATAGTTTTCTCTGGCTGCGGATTTATTTCCTCTCAGCCGGTGAATGTTTCCGACCTCGATATATGCCTGACCAATTTTGGAATTATCTTCTGTCAAGCCGATGGCTTCCTTGAAATATTTGATCGCTTTGTCATAATCTTTGTTTCCCCTACTTTTAAAGGCAATTAACAGCGCCACTCCATATTCAGGTTCATTTTCATAAACGGCCTCAGCCGCCTTGATCGCTACCGGAAGCTCAGTACATTTTGAGTTCAGGGCATGGCCGACAATGCTTTTCGCCAATTTTAAATCACTTGGATCGGCTTCAAATTTAGGGCCTAATTTATTCTCGATAAACTCGCAATCAATTTTCACCATGGCTGCCAACATGCCATCAATGGTACTCTTATATTCATTCAGTCTTTTTACGTTCTTCTTAGCTTTGATTTTTTCATCTATCACGCCATTGATTTGCTCATAGATCTCGAGGATTCTATCTTCGCTGATATCACCTCCACTGAGTTTATGTCTTCTTACGATATCAAAATAACCGATTGTGTTATTATCCAGTATTTTAGTAGCACCATTCAGCTCAAATACCTTTTCAAACAATTTCATCAATTCCGGATATTTTGATTTATCTCCTCTTTGATATCTGTAGGCCTTACTGGCTTTTCTATTTAGTACATATCCTTCTTTACCGAAATGTTTGATCCGCAGATCATACATAGTCAACGCAGAATCCTGATATACCTTTTTAGCAGCCTCGTCTTTTTCAAGATCCACCATTGCTTCATAAATCTTCGCGCCGTTGATGTAGATAGACGGGTTAAGGTCCGGGGTGTTTTTAAGCAGCCACATCAGGTGTGGAAGGGATTCCTTGTAATTACCCATTTTTCTGCTATCGTTGTAAAGTGCATTTTTGGCTTTTGCCTTGGAATCCATTTCCGGATCCGAAGGCCAATTCCAGGCGCTACCTCCATTTTGAGCAGCAGCAATGCCAGAAATTGTAAATGCTACAACTAAAGTAAAAATAATTCGCATCTTCATAACTTTTTTGTATTTTCTTATTTAGTTCAATACTCTTCTTTGGAACCAACGATCGTTGAAGCTTATACCAAAGTAAACTCTGATATAATTCTCCTTTATCAGGTTATCATCAGTGGTTCCTCTTTGACCATATTTAAACGCTAAATTCATGGTCGACAATCCTTTTACCGGGAAAGAAGCTCCAAAATTTATACCAAAGTCATTTAACTGTTGGTCAGAAACCTCAAATGGGGTCTTTTGATAATCAAAGCCCAAACGGTAGGTCACCCGTTTTAAATAACTGTCTACAGAAGAAATATCAGGCGTGAATTCCGTACCGATATTAATGCCATAGTTATCAACCAGTGATTCATTATTTTGTTCAATATCTTGATAATCAGACCAATTGCTCACATGTATATCCGCTCCGATGGTCCATTTATATAATATTTCGTAAGAAATTCCCGCTGCAAAGCTTGATGGGAGTTGGATATCTCCCTTGGAGTTGTTAATAAGGGTGTCTGTGGAAATTGGATTAATGCTACTCGGAGATCTTAATTCTCCGGTTTTAAAAAGTTTGGCTTTCAATTTTGACTCCAGATCATAGGTGAGTCCCAGATTCAAAAACTTCTTATCTTTAATTTCAAGCCTGTATGCCAGGCCTGAGGACAGGGTAAAACCATGAATACTGGTCTTATCAACTACAGCGCTGATAAAATTAATGGGAAAATCCTGGTTACCAGGTAATGCCACCGACTCTTTGACGATAGAGCCAAACAATATGGAAGCCTTGATGCCAAAAGACAGGTTTTTGGTCAGTTTAAGGCCATTGGAAAAGTATGCCTGCGTCAGGCCTCCTTCGCCGGTAAGGTTGAAGGTGACGGGAATATCCTCACTTCCTACGACAGCGCTTTGAGAAAGAATATTGTAATTGACTGTACTGTAGGGCATTATGCCCAAAGAGGAGGTCCATCTCCCACTCATGACCGGAAACGACATGGCAAAGTAACCGAGGCCGCCTCCACTGTTGGTTTGGGATAAACCGCTACTGTTTTCAAGACTTCTTGATTCATAAACCATCCCGGCCTCCAGTACTGTAAAGACATTTTTTGTCAGCAATGCGGGATTCAGATTGTTGAGATACCACCCCTGACCATTGCTTACCCCAATACCTCCCATCGCTATATTAGCCGTTAGCGCAGGGGAATTAAAGTCGCCCAGACCATTAACGGAATAGGGTGAAATATTTATTTGCCCATGTAATTGAATGTTACATGACAGCAAAAAAATAAAAGAAAATACAAGCCCTTTAAATACCTTCAACATTATAGCCTAATATTGTATTCAAACCTATTAACACTAAATCCGGGACAAAAGTCACATCCGGCGAAAGATTTCTTTTCAATAAATGAGAATCTCCACCACAAATGATAATCCGCAAATCTGCAAATTTACTTGCATACATCCGAATCATTTGTGTAATTTCTGCGGCTGTTCCATGCAAAATGCCGCTTAAAATTGATTCTTTTGTGCTCCTGCCCAGTAACGGTGCCCCTTCCTCTACTTCCACCAGCGGGAGACGGGCCGTAAATTCGTGTATTGACCTGAATCTCAGATGAACACCTGGAGAAATGGCTCCGCCTTCGTATTGCCCCTCTTTACTAACCAGATCGTAGGTAATACAAGTTCCGGCATCGACCACTAAATTATGCTGATCGGGGAATAAACTGTAGGCCCCAACCGCCCCGGCCAGGCGATCCAAACCCAACGTATCTTTGGTAAGATAAGCATTTTTAATAGGTATTGGCACCTGATGGCTCATTATCAGACAGTTAACCTCGTCAACGATCTTATTGGCAATAGCAGTAACTTCCTGATGAACTGAAGAAAGAATAACGTTTTTAGGTAAACGACCATTGATGGTATCTATAAGTTGGTCAATACTCAGACCTTCTAATTTCTCGATTAACTCACTTCCTTCAAATATTCCACACTTTACGGAAGTATTACCCAAATCAATGGCAAAATTCATCCATTTATCCTTAAATCAGTTCTTAGAAGATGACAAAAATAATAAAAATACACAAAGTTTACATGGTATTAATGGCTTATCCTTGATAAAAGTTGCCCAAGTCCCCAACTAATTTAATATAAATCGCAGGCCACGGCGCACCGGATATTTCTAATTCCCTCGCAGCTGGCTTAAAATAATTATCTGTCATGCTCAATTAATTTTGTAGATTTACCAGCTAAAATAAGGTTGACTTATGAAGGAATTATTAGCAAAATTTGAAAATAAACGACCAGAAATTGTTTTCGAATGGAATGATCAGGATACTGATGCTAAAGGTTGGGTAGTAATTAATTCATTAAGAGGTGGCGCCGCAGGCGGTGGTACCAGGATGCGCAGGGGATTGGATAAGCGGGAAGTTGAATCACTGGCCAAAACCATGGAAGTGAAATTTACGGTATCAGGCCCTCCCATTGGTGGCGCCAAATCAGGTATTGATTTTGATCCAAATGATCCAAGGAAAGAAGGTGTTCTGGAAAGATGGTACCAGGCAGTTATTCCGCTTCTCAAGAAATATTATGGAACCGGGGGCGATTTGAATGTTGATGAAATACATGAAGTTATTCCAATTACAGAGAATTATGGGCTATGGCATCCCCAGGAAGGTGTAGTAAACGGGCATTTTAGAGCCACGGAGCCCCAGAAAATCCGGAAACTAGGGCAGCTGAGGCAGGGTGTCTCGAAAGTCATGGAAGACCCTAACTACACGCCATCGGTTTCTAAAAAGTTTACCATTGCCGACATGATTACCGGTTTTGGCGTGGCCGAAGCAGTAAGACATTATTATGAAATATGGGGTGATAACATCTCTGGCAAAAGAGCGCTCATTCAAGGTTGGGGAAATGTTGGATCCGCCGCGGCCAGCTATCTCGCCAAGTTTGGGGTGAAAATTGCCGGCGTTATTGACAAATCAGGAGGGATCATTTCCGAGGAGGGCCTGGAACTGGAAGCCATTAAAAAATTACACGTGAACCGTAACGGTAACAAGCTAATGGCTGATAAGCTTATTCCTTTTGAAGAGATGAATGAAAGATTCTGGGATCTGGATGCGGAAATATTTGTCCCTGCGGCAGCCTCCAGACTGGTGACCAAAGATCAACTGCTCAAAATGATTAATAATCGCCTGGAAGTTATTTCATGCGGTGCAAATGTGCCTTTTGATGATCCCGAAATCTTTTTTGGCCCTACGGGTGAATTTGCAGACAACCATGTAGCAGTGATTCCTGATTTTATCGCCAACTGCGGCATGGCCCGGGTATTCGCTTATTTGATGAGTGAATCCATTGAATTAACTGATGAAGCTATTTTTGCAGACACTTCCAAAACCATTAAAGTAGCGCTGCAAAAAGCCTATGACGCCAATCCAAAAAGGACTCATATCGCCAAAGCATCCTTTGAAATTGCGCTAAATCAATTAATTTAACTGGCTCCTTCTATTAATTGAACGTTAATTTTGCACAATTCAGGGCCTTTAAATGAATCATTTTGAGTATTTTATATAGGTTTGCTTTTGAAGGCATTTGACTTTATTTTCGTATATCCTAATCAGAGACGGCTTAATGACTAAATTTTTCACTTCTTTTTTCCTGTTGGTAGTACCCCTGTTGCTTTTAAATTATTCATTAAGTTATGCTAACATTAACGAAGCTAATCACGCAGACAACTCATCTGTTGGCAACACAAATGCCAAAGCGTTAACCGCTGACAAAAGTAGTCCCGGTGCCTTGGTCAAAGCCGATAATCCGGCTGCAAGTGACGAAGATGAACATGCTCACGCCCCTGGATGGACCGTGATCCCCTTTGTGCTGTTGCTGTTAATGATTGCCACTGGTCCCCTGTTTTATGAGCATTTCTGGCACAAAAATTATCCCAAGATATCGGTGATACTCGCCGCCATTGTTGTCTCCTATTATATTTTCGCCCTCCACAACACCCATGGTCCGGTGCATGCACTCATTGAATATGTTCCATTTATCTCGTTATTATCAGCCTTGTACATTGCCTCCGGAGGGATTTCTATCAACATTGATAAAAGGGCCACTCCGCGCGCCAACGTAGCTATACTGGCTATTGGCGCTGTTATCTCCAATATCATCGGCACTACCGGGGCCTCGATGTTGCTGATAAGACCATTCGTCAGGTTGAATAAAAACAGGATACGATCTTATCATATCATATTTTTTATTTTTGTGATCAGTAATGTGGGCGGCTCTTTAACACCAATTGGTGATCCACCGCTATTTCTGGGGTTTTTGAAGGGTGTGCCTTTTGAATGGACCATCATACATAACATACTACCATGGGCCCTGGCATGTTTATTACTGTGTTTGGTCTTTTACTATTTTGATCAAAAAAACAAGGATCTGCCGGAAGATCCGGATGAAGGGCCCGTCACCTATTCGGGCAAGGTAAGTATTGAGGGAACCAAAAACTTTTTGTGGCTGGGTATCGTGGTGGTTGCCATTTTTTTTGATCCAAATATTTTTGAATGGGTGCCAAGCATCAACTATGACGGCGCCAAAGTGTCTTACCTCAAGGAAATAATATGGCTGATGGTGGCCTTCGCCTCCTATAAATTTGCCAGCAAAAAGGCCATTGCCGACAATGATTTTAGCTTCGAGCCGATCAAGGAAGTCGCATTTTTGTTCATTGGTATATTTGGAACCATGATGCCCGCGATCGAGTTAGTAGGAAATTTTGCCTCTTCTCCCGAAGGATCAAAATTAATTACCCATAATACACTATACTGGGGTACCGGATCATTATCAGGATTACTGGACAATGCCCCCACCTATATCAACTTTCTTACTGCCGCCATGGCTGCTAAGGGGAGTGATATATCGGTCATGTCCAACGTGGTGGAATTTGCCAACGGAGCCTTCCCCGATTCAATCCTTTATCTCAAAGCCATTGCTGTATCGGCAGTGTTTTTCGGAGCCATGACCTATATTGGTAATGGTCCGAATTTTATGGTAAAATCCATCGCCGAGCAAATTGGCATCAAAATGCCTTCTTTTTTTGGATACATCATCAGGTACTCGATCCCAGTATTGCTGCCAATTTTGTTTATCATCTGGCTAGTGTTTTTTGCTTTTCAATAGTAATAAAATGTAAATGGAATTATCAAAGCAACACAATTCATACTGCCCGCCGCCTTTTCTTTAATAGGAGTTTCTTAATCGGCACTATTTTTTCCAAAAAAAGCGAATAATAAATCCTATGTTAAATCAGTTATTCATTTGTTATATATTTGTCATATGATAAAAATACCATTCGCCGGCTTTTTCTTTATAGTGCTTTTGGGTTTGACCTACCACATCCAGGCCCAAAAAAAAGACCTGCCCAAGCAAAACAAATGGGGATATGTCGACACGGATTTTATTCTGAGCAAAATGCCTGACTACCAAAAGGCACAAAAGGAAATTGCCCTGTTGTCGGATTCATGGACGGAGGAACTTAAGACTAAATATCTTGAGATCGACACCTTGTATCATGAATTTCAAGAAGAAGCAGTACTCCTTTCACTTGAGGAAAAGACAAAAAGGATGGAAGAAATCAAGGCGAGGGAAGACTCCCTAAGTGCTTATAGAAAAGATGTATTTGGCTTTGAGGGACAATTTTTTCAAAAGAAAAAGGAAATACTAAAGACCATACAGGATCGCTTGTTTGACGCTATCGAACAGGTAGCCAAAGAGTATAAGCTACAAACGGTTTTTGATAAAGCCGGCGACCAAAACATTATTTATGTAAATGCCATCCACGATTACTCGGACTATGTATTGGAAAAGCTAGGTCTTGGCGATCCGAATGACATAGTAAGATAGTACCCGACACTATCAAAAATAATCACTACCCCCATTCATTTTTAATGTCTAACAAAATAATTCAGGCAAAAGATAAAACTATTGTTAAATTTGCGGTCAAATTTTAACAAAAGGTACCATGTTAAGAACACACAATTGCGGCGAGTTGAGGATTCAACATGTCGATGAAGTCGTTACACTTTGCGGATGGGTGCAAAAAACAAGAGATAAAGGTGGAATGGTATGGGTCGATGTAAGAGATCGCTATGGGGTGACACAGCTTATTTTTCAGGAGGGAGAAACTGCCGAAGACCTGATTAAAAATGCCAAGTTATTGGGGCGCGAGTTTGTAATCAAGGCCTCCGGTGTAGTGGTGGAGCGTTTTGCCAAAAATGACAACATGGCTACCGGAGAAATAGAAGTAAAAGTCAATGAGCTGGTTATTTTAAATAAGGCCAATGTGCCTCCTTTCATTATCGAGGATGATACCGACGGCGGTGAAGACTTGAGAATGAAATACCGTTACCTTGATTTAAGAAGAAACCCTGTCCGGAAGAACCTGGAATTGCGGCACCGGTTAATGCAGTTAACCCGCTCTTTTCTGGATCAGGAAGCCTTTATCGAGGTGGAGACCCCCGTGCTGATAAAATCAACACCCGAGGGGGCAAGGGATTTTGTGGTTCCTTCGCGAATGAATCCCGGTGAATTCTACGCGCTACCGCAATCCCCGCAAACTTTTAAGCAGCTTTTGATGGTATCAGGTTTTGATCGTTACTTTCAGATTGTAAAATGCTTCCGCGATGAGGATCTGCGCGCCGACCGCCAGCCCGAATTTACCCAGATCGATTGCGAAATGTCTTTTGTAACAGCTGAAGACATTTTTAATACATTCGAAGGACTGGTTCGCTTCTTATTTAAGCAGGTAAAAGGATTGACATTTGACGATTTCCCTGCCATATCCTATGATGAGGCTATGCGAAGCTATGGCTCCGACAAGCCTGATACCAGATTTGATATGAAATTTATTGAACTCAACAAAGAGGTTCAGGGCAAAGGTTTCAATGTCTTTGATCAGGCTGAGCTGGTAATTGGCATCAATGCCGAAGGCTGCGCCGATTATTCCAGAAAACAACTGGATGCACTCACAGAATTTGTGAAAAAACCCCAGGTCGGCGCTAAGGGGCTGGTTTACGTGAAATGCAATGCCGATGGCAGTTTTAAATCATCCGTGGATAAATTCTATGGTCAGGATGATTTGAAGATGTGGGCTTCAAAGTGTGGCGCAAATCCCGGTGATTTGTTGTTGTTACTTTCCGGAGAGGCCGGGCATACGAGAAAAGCCATGTCGGAACTGCGCCTGCATATGGGTGACCTGCTAGGATTAAAGGACAAAGATACCTATGCACCACTTTGGGTGATTGACTTCCCGCTGCTAGAATGGGATGAGGAAACCCGACGGTATCACGCCATGCATCATCCTTTTACGTCCCCAAAAGAGGAGGATATACCATTATTGGATACAGAACCCGGTAAGGTAAGGGCCAACGCGTATGATATGGTTGTCAACGGTGTAGAATTAGGTGGGGGGTCCATCAGAATTCACGACAAGGACATGCAACAATTAATGTTCAAACATTTAGGTTTTTCAGAAGAAGAGGCCAAAGCTCAATTCGGATTTTTAATGGATGCCTTTGAATACGGAGCCCCTCCTCATGGCGGCATTGCATTTGGATTTGATCGCCTCTGCGCTTTATTTGGCGGTTCTGATTCTATCCGGGATTTTATCGCATTTCCAAAAAACAACGCCGGAAGAGACGTGATGATCGATTCCCCCTCAGCCATTGACAAAGGGCAGCTCGATGAGTTAGGTATTGCCATGAAATCATAAACATCTCCAACCACCATTTCTACAGGTTACTATAGCTGACATTTGTTATTAAGTACAGGTGAGGAAAAAAGGGGCAATAAATTATTGATCTTCCTTCAATTTTCCTAATTTATATACTATATAAGTCTGCAGGAATGAATCCCAACCTGGGTCCGAATGAACTAATTAACCCAACCGTTAAAATTTTAATAGTTTTAATGGTTGGATTTATAGTGCCTGAATCTGCCTTTGGACAAAATAGCTACCTGCCATTTGCCAACATCAAGGAACAAGGTATTCCATATATTCAACAATATAACTCTGACGTATATCAGGCACACTATCAAAACTGGGATATGGTACAAGATAGTACCGGCCTGATCTATATTGCCAATGGTGACGGCATAATGATGTATGATGGCGTATCGTGGCGCATTAAGTCTTTACCCGGTTTAACGGTGATGCGATCCCTGGCCATTGATCAAAACAACAGGGTTTACTTCGGCTCATCCGGAGATTTGGGATATCTGGCTCCCGATGCCGTAGGGGAAATGCAACTGGTTTCTTTGAAGGATAGTTTACCACCGGAAGACCGGGAATTTGCAGATGTCTGGAATACCTTCAGCACCGACGATGGGATCCTATTTCATACTTATAACAAATTATTTCTTTGGAGAGACAATCAATTCAAAACAATAAATCTTGGGAAGGCTAACTCAAGGGGTTGGAAGGTTGACAATAATATCTATTTTCAGATTGGAAGACAGGGTTTGAAAAAATGGGCCAACGACTCCATTAATACGGCGCCGGATGGCCATAAATTTGACAGCTTGTCTATTCACGCCATGCTGCCGTTTGAAAATAACAGGATCCTGATATGTACTGCACCGGATGGGTTATACAGCTACGATGGAATTCAAGCCACTAAATTTCACACCGAAATAAACCCATACCTGGCTCAAAGCAGAGTTTACCAGGGATTGCCTCTTCCATCGGGTCTTTATGCCCTGGGTACCATTCAAAGCGGGATTGTCTTTATAGACAAAGAGGGACAGCTCATTTCTCAAATTACCAAAGAGCAGGGGCTGGGCGATAACATCGTGTTGTCCCTTGAACTGGATCAGCAGAACGGATTATGGGCAGGAACTTTCAACGGACTTTCACGCGTCGAGGTAATGTCCCCCTATCGCATATGGGATAAGAGAAAAGGCATTGAAGGACGGGTCTTTGCCATAACCAGGCATCGTGGAAAGTTACACGTAGCCACCAGTATGGGTGTATATTATTTATCGTGTGACGGCGCTGAAAAGAATGCCTGTTCATTTGATCGCTACGAGGATATCCGTACCCATAGCTGGGCGCTTTTGTCGATAGATCAAAGTTTACTGGTGGCAACCAGCGCCGGTGTTTACGACATTCGGGGGACCGAAGTAAAAAAGATTAACGGTTACACCACAGACGCACTTTTTCGCTCGCAAATAGATACCAACCGGGTTTATGTTGGCATGGTTGGAGGGCTATCGTCAATATATTTTACCAATGGAAGCTGGGTCAACGAAGGAAAGGTCGAGGGTATTAACGAGGAAATTCGGGCCATCTCCGAATCAAAAAACGGAAAACTCTGGCTAGGGACGCTGGTTGAGGGTCTTTTAAGAGTGGAGTTTCCACAGCTTTCACCTGACGCACCAGCTGACATTGCCTTGGAAAATCCGGTAGTAATACGTTACAACACAGAACACGGACTGCCTGAAGGTTGGGCAAGAATTTATACGATAGAAGGAGTGGAATATTTCAGAACAGACCTGGAATTTAGCGAATACAGTGTTTACCAATTTGATGAAAAAACAGAACGCTTTCATGCCGATTCGACATTTGGCGACAGATTTGGCGTTCCCGGTAAAAACGTTTTCCCCATATTAAATCAGGACCCTAACGGTTTTATCTGGATGAGGACGAAATTAAAAGATGACAATAAAACACCCAGAATTTTGGTCCAAAAGGGAAAAGACGGTGTATTCAAACCGCGATATTTTCACGAAGAGCGATTTACCAAGAATGTAGTCAGAACAACCTATCTGGAAAACGGAATCGCCTGGTTTGGAGGAGAAACACTCATTCAGTATGATCTGAATAGTCCCTTTAATCCCCTCGGAAAATTTAACGCTTTTGTCCGCAGCGTTAATACGGTCAATGATTCCATTATATTCCGGGGACATGCCGGTCGTGAATACGTGCCTGCGCTGCGTTATGCTCAGAATGCCCTCAGACTGGAATTCGGTGCCACCAGCTTCGAGCGGGAAGCGTTAAATCAATTTCAGTATAAACTGGAAGGGTTTGATAAAGATTGGTCGGATTGGACGCTGGAAACAAAAAAAGATTACACCAACCTGAACCAGGGAACGTATACATTCAAAGTCAGGGCTAAAAATATTTATGGTACCATCAGCAACGAAGACTATTACAGCTTTGAAATCATTCCTCCCTGGTTTAGCACGTGGTGGGCTTATCTTTTGTATGGGTGCGCTTTTATCGGATTTATCGCCGCAATTGTCAGGTGGCGGTCCCGGCAGCTTATCAAAGAAAAAGAAAAACTTGAGCAAATTGTTGCGGAAAGAACCCAGGAAGTAAACGTACAGGCGAAACAGTTAAAAATTCAAAAAGAAAAATTACAGGAACTTGACCAGACCAAGTCGCGTTTCTTCGCCAATATCTCTCACGAATTCAGAACCCCGCTGACTTTAATTCTGGGAATTTTAGAAGATAAAATCTCTCAGAGCCTGTCCTCACAGGATCAACAGGATTTTGATATCATGCAGCGCAATGCCCAAAGACTGCAACGACTGATTAATCAATTGCTGGACCTTTCCAAACTGGAGGCGGGAAGCCTGAAACTGGAGATAACCTCACAAAATATTTATGAATTCTTAAGTGCGGTCGTTTCATCTTTTAATTCTCATGCGGATCAAAGAGGAATCCATTTCGAGATGCAAATTCCTTCGGAATCCCTGCCTGCTTATTTCGACCCCGACAAGGTAGAAAAAATCATTTATAACCTGTTGTCAAATGCCTTCAAATTTACGCCCGATGGCGGGAAGATTACGATGAAGGCTTCGACTGACGGAAAAAATGTTATTCTGTCAGTTCAGGACAATGGACCCGGCATGACAAGGGAGCAACTGCAGCGTATTTTCGACCGGTTTTACCAGGTTGATGATGCGCAAACAAGAGAAAACGAGGGAACCGGTATTGGCCTGGCGCTAACCAAGGAATTGGCGGCCCTGCATCACGGTCAAATATATGTGGAAAGTACACCAAAGGCAGGCAGCACATTTACTGTAAGTTTTCCCATTCACTCAGATCAGTATGATGATTCAGAAATTGTGCAAGAAACCAGGGAGGCGATAGCCGACAATAATAGCGAGGAAAAATCCCCGACAACCTCAGATGATCACGCAATTACCCCCTTGCAAGCCTCCGTTGGAAATCAGGATGCTCCAATTTTATTGATTGTGGAAGATAATGAAGATCTGAGAAACTATATCCGCAAACACCTGCCACAATTCAAGATATTGGAAGCCGAAAATGGCGTGGCTGGCCTGCAGGCAGCACAAGAGCATGTCCCGGATTTAATAGTAAGCGACGTGATGATGCCGAAAATGGATGGCGTCACTTTATTGCAATGCTTAAAGACAAACGAAAAAACCAGTCATATTCCTGTGATTCTTCTGACAGCCAGGGCAGATGTAGAAAGCAAAATAACAGGCCTCCAAACAGGTGCTGATGACTATCTCACAAAGCCTTTTAATGCCCGGGAACTCAATATCCGAATTGTTAATCTAATCGACCAGCGGAATAAGCTAAAAGCACTTTTTAGCAGCCGGATAACACTGGAGCCAGGAGAAATTGCCATCACCAGCGCCGACGAACAATTCATCAAAAGAGTACTGGACCTGATAAACGAAAATATGGACAACTCGGATTTTGATGTCGAAACTTTCCAAAAGGAAGTGGGTATGAGCAGAATGCAACTTCACCGTAAGCTTAAAGCGCTTACCGGTTGCTCAACCTCAGAATTTATACGTGTACAAAGGCTGAAAAGAGCCGCTCAAATGTTGGAAGCCAAGGCGGATAATATATCACAAATCGCCTACCTGACAGGGTTCAACAACCTTTCTTATTTTGCTAAGTGTTTTAAGGAACAATTTGGTGTTTCACCATCTGCCTATGTGCGTCAAAAACAATCCACCCAATCAGATGAATAAAAAATGTACTGGTCCTCCCCTCAATGGCAAAACCCAAAAATATCGTCCGTATGATCCAAATTCGGGGTTTATGAGATAATGGCCAAAGCGCATTTGAGCCCCCTACTTATATGCTTAAGGTTAGAAGGTATATAGCCGGGGAAAGTGCTTGCTTTGGCAAAAAAATCAATTTATAAATGAATTTATTTATTCTGTAAATTTTTGATAAATTGAGGCCTTAACTAAATCTGAACAATATCATTTCATGGACAAACTAGCCCAATTTAAGAAAGAAATTGAAAAAGGATATACATTCAAAGGTGCAGCGCTGACGTTAGGAGGGGCCATGCTTGACGGGGAAGTTATAACCGGGCTGCATGTCAAAACACCATTAAAGACATTTAATCGTCACGGCCTGATTGCCGGCGCCACCGGTACGGGAAAAACCAAAACACTACAAGTACTGGCCGAGGGCTTATCCGATCATGGCGTACCGGTGCTTTTAATGGACATTAAAGGTGACTTAAGCGGATTGGCCAAGGCCAGCGACGGCCATAAAAAAATTGATGAGCGTCATTCCATGATCGGCCTGCCTTTCCGGGCCGCCTCTTTTCCGATCGAATGTCTCACCATCTCAGATGAAAAAGGCACACAACTGAGGGCTACCGTTTCGGAATTTGGACCGGTGCTGATTTCGAAAATCCTGGAGCTAAATGATACACAATCCGGTGTTATCTCACTCATATTCAAATATTGTGATGATAACGATTATCCTTTGCTGGATTTAAAGGATCTGAAAAAGATGTTGCAGTTTATTACCAATGAAGGTAAGGCTGAAATACAAAAAGAATATGGCAGCATATCCACTACGTCGGTTGGTACCATCACCAGAAAAATCATTGAGCTCGAACAACAGGGCGCCGAAAAATTTTTTGGCGAAAAATCATTTGATGTACAGGACCTGTTGCGACAAGAGGACAAAAAAGGTATCATCTCTATCCTGCGGTTGGTGGATATCCAGGATCGCCCAAAATTATTTTCGACTTTTATGTTATGCCTGCTGGCAGAAATCTATGCCACCTTTCCCGAACAGGGAGATGCTGACAAGCCAAAACTGGTGATTTTTATTGATGAGGCTCATTTAATATTCAATGAGGCATCGGACGCATTGCTGGATCAAATAGAAAGTATCATCAAGCTGATCCGTTCCAAGGGTGTCGGTATTTTCTTCTGCACACAGGTGCCGGCCGACGTTCCGGACGCGGTATTAAGTCAGCTGGGTTTGAAAGTGCAACATGCGTTAAGAGCCTTTACCGCCAGGGACAGAAAAAAAATAAAAATGGCCGCTGAAAATTTTCCGTTATCCGATTACTATAAAACGGACAAAACATTGACCACGCTGGGCATTGGTGAGGCACTGGTTACAGTGCTGAATGAAAAAGGGATCCCAACGCCTCTGGTAAGTACCATGCTACAGGCGCCTAGATCAAGAATGGGAATATTAACCGCTAAGGAATTAAAACAAGTTCAATCTACCTCGGAAATTGCTGATGAATACAATAAAAAGATTGATCGGGAAAGCGCCTATGAAATTCTCAACAAAAAGTTAAAGGAGTTTTCCGGAGAAGAAAATCAAAAAAAATTAAGCGATCAAACCAGGGGACGCAAAGCCACCTATTCGGCGGGAAAGGAAGAATCTTTTGTTGAAAGCCTCTCCAAAAACACAATGGTACGCCAATTGGGAAGAACGCTGATGCGGGAACTAACCCGGGGGCTTTTGGGGGCACTTGGCGTCAAAAAGACTACCCGAAGAAGAACAAGGAGAAGAAGGTGAACCTCTATTTTACCGGTAAGTTCCCACCACCACCGGAATTGTCATTTTCAGGATCTTCTTCGGGTGGTGATTGGAAAATTTAGCGGCCGCAGGGAATTATTCCCTATGCCGGTACCAAAAATGCAGTAATATCCAGTGTAACCGGAACGGTATTATTGGATATACTAAGATTTTGGGTTACTGTATAAGCCAAATCAAATTTATTGGACGTGATTTGCAGAATTTGGAAAGTAAAGGTTTGGGCGCCAACGGTAAAGACCATCGTCAATTCTTTTTCATCTGCAGAAAGACTCCAGGTGCCGGTAATGGACGTGCCCTGATCATCAATCGTAAATGTATCTGCCTCAAAGGTAATTGTCCCGTTTAAAGGCGCCTGTTCCAAAATATCATCCACAAAAGGTGCCAGTAGAACATCGGAAATGGCGATACCTGAAGAGGAAGCCTTCAAGTCGTAATTATTCACCCTCCATGGGTTTGCCTGGATTAATTCCAGTGTTGAAGGAGCACTATCGTCGTCTCCACAAGACGACATTAACCATAATAAAGGAAGTAGATATAAAAGTCTTTTGGTTAGGTAACTCATAATTTTAAGGTCTGGTAACAATTACTAAACTTAAATCTTCGTTTTTTATTTCAATTAAAATTGCTTTCACCGTGAAAGGTATACAAAATTAATCTTTGGCGATGATAACTTCAAATATTCCGATAGATACAGAAGTGGCAGCTTTCAATAACTCCTTCCTCTAAAAGAGGAGCTTCCGGGGCACCGCTGTTAGTTATAAATCAATAGTTAAATTAAAAAGCGGGAATGGCCACTTAGCTTACGGCCGGAATCTCCAGGTGTATACATGTCCCGTCATTTTCCTTGGAGCTTATCCGTATCTGACCATTTAATTTATCAATGGTTTCCTTTACGATATATAAACCTAAACCCGATCCTGCGTTATCATCCGTAGCGCGGTAAAACATTTCAAACACTTTGGGCAGGTGTTTTTTGGAAATGCCGATACCGTTGTCCTGAACATCAATTTTTGCCATGTTTTTGGACACCACCACATCCACTTTGACCATTGGTTTTCTACCATTTCCATATCGTATCGCATTGGAGATAAGGTTGTTAAAAATCACCTTAAGCCTTCTCAAATCGCAGGTAAATGGTTTTGTTTGCTCTACATTGATTTCCCTATTAATCGTTTTTCCGGTAGCGCTATATTTCAGTTGTCCAAAGATTTCTTCGATGACTTTTTCAAATTGTATTTCCTCCTTGCTTAATTCCAACCTTGAATTTCGCGATAAATCCAGAATATCGTTAATAAACAGGTCCTGTCTTTGCGCGCTTTGGCCAATCATTTCAAGGTGTTTTTTGATGGCTGGCAGGTCTTTTTCTTTTTTTGCAATATTAACCAGCCCAAGTACAGAGGCGATAGGAGCTCTTAGATCATGGGAAACACTGTATACAAAATTGTCCAGCTCAACATTGGCCTTCCTAAGTTTTTTGTTGGACAACTTAATTTTTTCTTCAAACTTTTTCCTGTTGGTTATTTCCTCGTTAAGCTCCCTGGTTCTTTCAGTGACTTTTTCTTCAAGATTTTCATTAAACTTTTGTAATTCTATTTGCGCCTCTCTCCGTTCGGTAACCGTAGCCCCAAAGACAATCGCTGAAATACCCGTTACCGCTATAAATATTCTCAGAATGAGCATAGAATTATATTCTGTATCCAGCACAAAAGGGCCCTGGTTTTGTATGGTAAAATAAATCGCCAATACAGAAACGATCAGCACGCCTGAAGTGGTGATTTGCAGGTTGAATTTAAAGGCCAGCCAAAGCAGAAAAGGAATAATCACATACGGCAACGACTTTTCAACAGTCGGTGCAATTTGATCAATTTCCCGCAGCCATATAACAAATCCCAAGGCACCGAGAAACACAAGCACCTCTAACATTCCCTGCCTGGTAAAAGTGAATCGGAATTTTTGTGTCCACGATAAAATAAAGGGTGTAATGACCAAAACACTTACCGTATTACCAATCCATTGCAAGAATATGAGTGACAATAAGTTATCCTTTTCAACAATTTGGTAGGCCGCCAAACTCAGGTTGTGAATAGCCGCACCCACCAGGCACATTAAAAGCGCCACAAACAAAAAGATAAAAACATTTTTTGCACGGTTGAGGGCATGGCTGTTGATAAATTTTTTGAACAACCAATAACCAAGCGCCGCTTCCAATGTACTTCCCAAAGCGATAAATGAAGAGGCGCTAATGGATTGAATCGAAAAGTCAATGTGATTATTCCAAAATACCAAAGAGTTGACAATCAGATATCCGATAGTAATGCCAGGCCAACTTCTAAAACCCAGCAGAATAAGCATGGCAAATGCCACACCCGTGGGTGGCCATAAGGGGGAGACTTTGGAAACAGGAAAAGCCAGCAGAAAACCAAGATGGGCAGACAGCAGTAAAAGTACGGCAGCAAATACGATTTTTATATTGTGCCAATCGCCAATCTTCTTTCTCCAGGTTTTCTTATTGGAAACGGACCCATTCATAACTGCAAAATATAGTTAAACCAAGAAGATTAAAATGTTTAATCCCGCATTTTCTTACCCAGGTGAGACTTTTGTATTTTTTCACTGTTTATTGCAGAAAAAATTTACTATAGCAAGTAAACCCTTCAAATAAATGTATTGTATACCGTAAATCAAGGCATAGCAACAGATGCTAAAATTGCGCTTTTGTCTTGCCATTTAAAAGCTTGTATAAAGAGGTAAAATTTATTCCAAAAAGTAAATTCTGTTCAATTTATTTCTTTAAAATTTTCAGATATTTCGGATATGAAATGGATTACCCGCGAGCGCCCAAAGATAGATCGCATAGCCTGCCCCTGGCTGATAAAAAGATTTATCGATGAAGATGCCCAGTTTTATTTTGTGCCTTTCGGCGAAGTTTTAGCGCAGGCGGAGGCACTGAATGCTATTCCCTTTGATATCCCCAACGTCGAGTTCACTCATTACAAAGATCGATGTTCATTTGATTATTTTGTTTGGAAGTATAAAATTGAAGATCCGGGAATTCATACCATTGCCAACATTGTAAGAGGCGCAGATACGGACAGGCACGATATCGCCAGCCAGTCATCAGGCTTGTGGGCCATTTCTGCAGGTCTGGCATTTAATATCAAGGATGATATGGAACTTCTGGAAAAGGGAATGATAATTTATGATGCACTTTACTCCTGGGCCAGGCTTTTGCAAAAACAAAAACATACCCAGAATCCTACCGAAAGTTTATTGCTTGATGTTTATAAAAAATTTCTGAAGCAAAGATCTACGGAAAAAAGAATACCCCTTTGGGCAAAGGAGCTAAAAGAGATTATCCAGGATCAGATCGATACCAATCTCAGCTTGAGCCTGCAAGAGGTTTCTCAAAGCCTGCAGGTTCATCCGGCATATCTTTCCAGAGAATTTTCAAAATACTTCGATAGTCTTTCATTTGGCGAATACATAAGAAAACTGAGGATCGAAAAAGCAATTAAATTACTCGAAAGCTCAACGTACTCATTGTCAGAAATTGCTTATTTGACCGGTTTTTCAGATCAAAGCCATTTTACACGTATTTTTAAGAAACATATGGGATTATCCCCAAGTGTTTATAAAAAATCGAAAATAAAACGCAAATCAGATCCCAATGAATGATGGCTGACTCAATTCAAACGATATCCTTTGCTCATTTGGCACTTGTTTTCATTCCGGTTGCAGCGGTGATCGCTATTATGTGGAAATGGAAACTTGGCTACAAGACATCGCTTTATGCTATTGCCCGAATGCTTGTTCAGTTACTGTTAATTGGTTATTTTTTAGCCTATATTTTTGAAAGTGACAACGCCCTGATTGTAGTTGCCGTGCTGGCTATAATGCTTGTTTCCTCAAGCTGGATAGCTTTAAGAACTTTAAAAATTCCCAGGAAGCAATTGTATTTAAAATCCTTTCTATCTATTGCCACCGGTGGTAGCTTTATCTTGTTGCTGGTGACGCAAGGCACGCTGAATCTGGAACCCTGGTATTTGCCCAGCTATGTCATACCGCTGGCGGGAATGATTTTTGCCAACGCTATGAATAGCGTAAGTCTTGCCGGAGAAAGACTGGAGGCTGAAACCGGTAGAAATATCCCATACGAAAAAGCCCGCGTTATTGCACTCCAGGCATCGCTTATTCCAATTACCAATTCTCTTTTCGCCGTAGGCCTGGTCTCACTTCCCGGGATGATGACAGGTCAAATATTGTCTGGTGTCTCGCCTTTCATCGCGGCGAGATATCAAATCATGGTAATGTGCATGATGTTTGGTTCAGCTGGTATCTCGGCAGCTACTTTTCTGATTTTAATTAAATCTGACATCAGCAATTATAATCCGCCGGAAACCGCTGAAAATAAACAGGAAGAAAGATGAAGCCTATATGCTATCAATAGCAATCAACTAAATCCTCCTCCTTTCTGGCAGTGCCGGAAGGCTCAGTCATTCATATGAAGATCTTTCTTGAAATTAAATGCTACCTTACTCCACTACCTGCTCCACCCGCAATACATCCGACGCTGCAAAAAAACCCAGGGCACCATTGGTCAGATTCGTCGGCACATCTGCCGAAATATAGCTGAAAGGACCTAATCCTTTCCATTCTGTCTCCGACAATACTGCTCTTACATAGTTATAATGCTCGTCAGTCATAGAATAAAACAGTTCCACAATCCTTGACCCGTAGGTTACCCCTGACACATTGGTCTCCCCATAGGCAAAAATAGCCGGGGGCTCCAGGCCGGGATGAAGATAAAAGGTAGAGTCGGCAGTGATCAGATCCCCACTGTCCATCCGTCTTTTGATCCAATTCGGAACGGTCCAGTCTGGGGGGTAATAATCTGCTACATTTTCCGGTATTTCACTGAATACCCTATACCTATAGGGTGCAGGAGCGCCAAAATTATCCCGGTATAAAAATTGAAAGTACGTCACCCCTTCGGGGAGTTGTAGTCGATCATCCCATTTAAAAACGGCCACAGGTTCTGCGGGCTGGGCTTTTACCATTTCAGCAAAAGCCTCAAAAGTTTGATCATTCCACCGAACCGTTAAATGATAAGTTTTGCCAACCTCTCCCTGCAATGTATCGGTTTGATAAATCCCCGGCGCGGTTTCCTGTAGATGAAATTCCTGCTCCCCGTCCCCGATGATAACCTGAGCCTCTGAAACCATTTCCGGCAAAGTATCTACAATTACAGCCTGAGTACGGGTGAGTTTGACGGTATGTACCGTTCTTTCGCTGGTGATCAGCCCTTCCACCACCAGCCTTCCGGACGGATTTTCCGCCTCCTCCCAATCCAATGGTTGCAGGCAGGCGGCAAAGCCCAGAAAAATGAGAAAAAGGTACTTATATACATTGGTTCTATTCATGGCATTTTGCTGTTAAAATTTGAAATTATATGTGATACTTGGCACAATTCCGAATATGGAAAGTTTGTGATAGGCGGACTTGGTAGGGTCCTTCACCAGGTCGATGTCTTCCAGTTCATTGCTCACGAAAACCGCCGCCGCATTGTACCTGGAATAAGCATTATAAAGTGAAAAAGTCCAGTAACTGTGATTTACTCTATTTGGTTTCTCCTTTGGATACAGTGTGGCCGCCAGATCCAGCCGATGATAATCGGGCATTCTGCCGGAATTTCTACTGCCATAAACCGGAACTATAAAATCTTCATAGCGGAAGGTTTCCACCGGAAGTGTCACCGGCCTGCCGGTTGCATAGACAAAATTGGCCGATACACCCCACCTTTTGGATAACTTGTAATTTCCCACCAGGGAAAATGAATGTGGCTGATCGTAATTTGCCGGGTAGTATTGGCCGTTGTTTATCCCAGGTATCTTTCGTTTGACCTTGGATAGAGTGTAACTAAGCCAACCGGTAAAGCGGCCTTCTCTTTTCCGCAACATCAATTCAACACCGTAAGCCCTGGCTTCGCCCCTGCGCAATTCACCCTCAAGGTAGGGATTCATGATCAATTGGCCATGATCTTTGTAGTCGATTTGATTTTTCAAAATCTTGTAATATCCCTCTACAGAAAATTCGTATTGGTTTTTACCCGGATTCAAAAAATATCCTATCGAAAATGCGCCGGAAGTTTGTGGAGGGGTCTGGGTACTGCTTGGCAACCAAATGTCAAAAGCATTTAATCCCAAAGCCAGGTTTGAAAGCAATTGCATGTATTGGCGTTGCCGATTATAACTTAGCTTGACAGCACTATTTCCCGAGAGCAAATAGCGAGCGGATACCCTGGGCTCCAAACCTTGAAAAGTTTTATAAATTTCTCCTTTTTTAAACTCCTCTCTGTCCACAGGCAGGTAATTTTCATCATAGCTGATAACGCTCGTCGGCCCAATCAACTGGAAAAGTGAATACCGCAACCCGTATTCGAGCGATAGTTTATCACCAACATGTTGCTCATTACTAATGTATGCGGCGTGTTCCAGTGCATTGCTTCGTGGAACGCCGCCGTTCACAGCATCCTTTGATTCCCCGGGCCGGAAACGATGATAGGTGGTGCTCAATCCAAATCCTAAGAGGTTATCCGGATTTGCATAGTAACTAAAATCCATTTTGAATGTATGGTCTTTAATTTCCGAGCGCCAGTTGAAGGGTGTTCCTTCATTGGAAAGATCAATCAAATAATCGTATCGACTATAAATTAAAGTAGTATTGGAAAACAGTCTTTCGCTAAAAAGATGATTCCACCTCATGGTCCCTGTGGCATTCCCCCAGTCTATGACATATTGCAAGGTCTTAAATTTGTTGAGATCCCTACCAAAATATCCCGACAGATAGATTTTGTTTTTTTCATCGATCTTATAATTAAATTTCGCATTCAAGTCATAGAAATAAAGCGCGGAATTACGGGTAAATTCGTCCCTGGAAAATTTGAGAAACAGATCGGCATAAGTTCTGCGAGCTGAAATGATGAAGGAACTTTTTTCCTTTTTAATGGGGCCTTCAACGGTCAGGCGGCTGGAGGTCAGACCAATACCGCCTGATACACTAAAATTTTTAAGATTGCCCTCCTTCATTCTAATATCCAGTAATGAGGATAACCTTCCGCCATAAGCCGCCGGAATGCTACCCCGGTAAAACTGCATGTTTTTAATGGCATCGGGATTAAAAACCGAAAAAAAACCCATTAAGTGGGAAGCGTTGTAAACCGGCGCCTCATCCAGCAAAATAAGATTCTGATCGGCAGCACCACCTCTGACAAAGAAGTTGGTCGATCCCTCTCCCAGCACCTGAACACCAGGCAGGAGTTGTATGGCCTTGACCACATCTACCTCTCCGATCAACGCCGGGATCTGTTTAATCTCCTGGATGTTTAAATGCGTTTTACCCAGATCAGTGGATCGCACATTTTCGTCCTCATATTCTTCGGGGCTGGCTTCGACCACAACCTCCTGCAGCAACCCGGTAGCTTCTTTAAGTTCTATCTCCAAGGAGGTATTTTTTTCTAAAGAAACCATCTGTTCCACTGACTCATATCCTATGTAGCTAAAAACCAATTCATATGCGCCCACAGGAAGTGTGATGGAATAAAATCCATAGGCATTAGTGACCACTCCGGTAAGCAACGCACCGCTATCCCGGCCATCCGCAACACTTACCTGTACGGTGGCGCCGATCAGGGCTTCACCGGAACCGGCTTCCCTGATATACCCGTTAAGTGTTGCTTTTTGTCGGTTATTTAGCGATTTCTTTCTTTTTGCTATAATGATCTTGTTGCCCCGTTGATAGTATTGCACAGTGTAACCCCGACAGATTTCCTCCAGAAAAGCGCCGACAGGCTGCTCGGCCGTTGAAAGGGTAATTTCCTTGTCTGCCTGGATCACGTGAGGGCTATATGAAAAGACAAAATTGCCCTTTTGTCCAATTTCTTTCAACAACGCTTCAATTTTGCCATGTGTTTTTTCTAACCTTACCACTTTTTTTAACAAATCTTCCTGGCCGCAGACATTGAAAACAATACCGGAAAACATCAATACCAAAGTCGTCAGCACTAAAAATGATTGCTTCATATTATTTAAGTTTTTGTCCTTTGAATTTTGAAATAATATTTTTGAAATTAACTGCCCGTGTCACACCATCGATAAAAGTGACCTACCAGGTTTCGGAGGCTACTCTTCCTCCCCGCACCCTTTGCCGTTAATGACAATTTTATTGGGATAAGCGTTATAAGTCACATCGAGTAAAAGGCTGATCTCCTCCAGTATTTCCTCCAGCGGCTGAGAATCAAATGCCGTGTTAATCCGACAGGTTGAAAGTTCTGCGTTACTGAGTTCAACTTTTTTGTTGTAGACAGCGGATATTGTATTGACCACGTCACCCAATGCCATGTTTTCAAATACCAGCTTCCCGGTTTTCCATGCCAGAAAGTTGGGATCTGTATTTTGTTTTTTGACCAGCTTCCCCGACTGCTCCATAAAAATCCCTTTATCAGATGGATTTAAAATCACCTGCTGTTTTTTATTTTCCAACTCGTAAAGGGCAACTTGGCCGGTGGCGACTACAACCTCTGCAAAACCGATCTCTGACTTAACATTAAAGGAGGTCCCCAGCACCCTTACGGCAACATCTGAAGCGGTGATCACAAAGGGGTGCGCTTCATTTCTCATCACCTCAAAGAAAGCTTCTCCTTCTAATTGCACGGCGCGATTTGATCCTGTAAATGCTTCGGGATAAGTCAACTTACTATTCCGGTTCAACCAAACCCTGGTACCGTCCGGTAATAAAATTTCGGATCGTTTTTGCTCACGGGTCACTATATGAACCATATCAGGGCGCTGCCATTGATCCCATACAAGGTAGGATAAACTGATTCCAATCACCAACATCGCTGCCACTCTCCAGACCCATCCGGGCATCAGTATTGTTTTGGATCTTTTTTGATCTCTCATTTCAACAAAGCGATTCCAGGCTTCATTGACTTCCACCGTTTGGTCTTTTCTTAACCGGCCGGTGCGGTCCCATATTTTTTTGAGCAAGTTAAACTCGACCCGGTTGTGCTCATTGTCGTTCAGCCACGCGTCGAGCTCCTCCTGCTCCGGTGGTGAGATCTCATCTTTGAGAAACTTCCCTATCAGATGTTTTTTTGAATCCATTTCAATTCAATTTTCTTAAAACTGTCGCCAAATGTAGCCTTGAAAGGGCTGTAATGGCTTTTTTATAAAGACAATTAAGCGTTATGCTACACCCACGCTACATAAGAAAAAAGGGTACTGAGGATCAGAATGGCAAGGTCGGTAAGAAGTTTTGTATAGGGCCTAAGATGTTCCCGTAACTTTGAAAGCGCTTTGTTTAATTGATTTTCTACCGTCTTTTTTGTAATGCCCATATGGTCTGCTATCTCCTGGTTGCTCATGCCTTCGAAACGGCTAAGCGTAAACACCAACTGACATTTTGGGGGTAGTGTTGAAATAATCTGATTCAGCTTTTTATCTATCTCATTATAAGCAACACGCGATTCTGTATTATCACTATTTTGAGCGGCATTGTTTTGGGCTATATCGTCTATTTGAACTATTCTCTTATTTTTTTTGAGGTAGTTTAAAGATGTGTTTAACACCGCCCGGGTAAGATAAGATCGAAGGCTTGAAGAAATCTGCAACTTATGACGGATCTCCCAAAGCTTCAGAAAAACTTCCTGTACTACATCTTCCGCAACTTGTCGATTGTTGAGAATTTTGTTAGCGGTATTAAACAAAGCCGCATAGTACTGAAAATATACTTGCTGGAAACCCGGTTCAGTTTTTATATCCATGATGCGCTCGGAAGACAATGTGCAACTAGCGTCCAAAAGTAATGAAATAAAATTATGACCTCCATCAATTTTACACCAACGGGGTGAAAATTTAATATCATACGGGATAATTCTTTGATATCATAAAATTGATGTTTATTTTAGCTACAAAATAGACTATTATATGAAAAGAGCTCATTTAGGGGAATTTGAGGAAACTGTGTTACTTACCGTAGCAGTACTCTTTGGCAACGCGTACGGTTTCAATATTAAAAGTGAAATTGAAAAACGAAATCAACGTAGGGTGAGTATTGGCGCCATGCGCACTACGCTCAGCCGTTTGGAAAAAAAAGGCTTTCTGGTTTCCGAGCTGGGAGAAGCCACCAGAGTCAGGGGTGGAAAAAGAAAGCGGTATTTCAAAGTGACTCCTTTCGGTAAAAAAGTGCTGGAAGAGCTCATGGACAACCGCCGGCAACTATGGAATGCCATACCCAAAGCCGCTTTTAACTTTTAAAGACAAGCTATGAACCGGGATGAATCTAAACTTTCACCACCTAAAAGTGCCCTCTCATTCCTGAGGTGGTTTTGCCATCGCGATCTGTTGGAAGATGTGGAAGGGGATCTTCATGAATGTTTTGATTTTCATTTGAAATCAAAAGGCGCCGGAAAAGCAAAATGGCTTTTTATGCTTGATGTGCTCTTACTTTTCCGGCCCGGGATCATCCGGTCTTTTAATTTGTTTCCTCCACCAAACCCTAACCTTATGTTAAAAAACAACTTTAAAATCGCCTGGCGACAGCTTTTTAAAAACAAGGGTTATTCCCTCATTAATATTGGCGGATTGGCTGCCGGCATAGCCGTGGCTATGGCAATCGGTTTATGGATTTATGATGAATTGTCTTTTAACAAGAATCATGAAAACTACGATCGCATTGCCCAGGTAATGCAACATTATATACTGCCCGACCAATCTGGCAGCAGCGACTGGAGTCCTGTACCTGTGGGCGCTGAATTAGATCAAAGCTTTGGAGATGATTTTGAATATGTTATAGTATCCTCATTTACCGAGGATCACATTATTTCAAAAGACGATCTGAGCTTTAGTGCATATGGTAACTACATGCAACCTGAAGCACCGGAAATGCTGACATTGAAGATGTTGCACGGTACTCGTGCCGGACTTGAAGAACTTAATTCTATTTTGCTTTCTCAGTCATTGGCGGAAAGGCTTTTTGGTGGGCAAGACCCCATGCATAAAATTGTGAAAATTGATTTGAAACATGAGGTAAAGGTAATCGGTGTTTATGAGGATCTACCCCAAAATTCCGGATTCAACAACGTTGCTTTTATTGCCCCATGGGATTTGTATGTGGCCACACATCAGTGGTGGAAAGAAATGTTTGAATCCTGGGAGTATACTTTCGTACAGGTTTTTGTTCAATTACAACCCCAGGCGAAAATGGATGTTGTTTCTAATAAAATAAAAAATATAGTACATGACCATCGCACGAAACGCAAAAACCTTCGAACCAGGACATCGCTTCATCCAATGAGTAAATGGCACTTGTATGGTGAATTTAAAGATGGAAAAAACGCAGGAGGTCAAATTCAATTTGTGTGGCTTTTTGGCATCATCGGTGTATTCGTTTTACTATTGGCATGTATCAATTTTATGAATCTGAGTACAGCCCGTGCAGAAGGTCGCACCAAAGAAGTGGGTGTCCGCAAAGCCATTGGCTCTTTTCGTAGCCAGCTGATCCATCAGTTTTTCAGTGAATCCCTTTTGGTGGTAACACTTGCCTTTATAATTGCCCTTAGCATGCTGCTTTTTACGTTACCATGGTTTAATGAAATGGCCAATAAACAAATGGATATCCCCTGGGCAAGCCCCTGGTTTTGGATATCATGTATTGGGTTTACATTGCTTACCGGCACCGTAGCAGGCAGTTATCCTGCCCTCTATCTGTCATCTTTTCAAACTGTGAAAGCGCTTAAAGGAACTTTTCGATCAGGCAGGTTTGTGGCCCTTCCGCGCCAGGCATTAGTGATACTGCAATTTACAGTTTCCGTTACACTTATTATTGGCACTATTATCGTCTACAGTCAAATTCAATATACTAGAGATCGCTCCCTGGGATATAGCCAAGACGGATTGATTTACCTGAAAGTTAATACAGGTGAAATACATAAACATTTTGAAGCGATCCGAAATAAATTGATCACATCAGGCATCATCCTGGAAATGACAGAATCAAACGGTTCGATAACCGGTTACCCCTTTAGTGCTGGTGATTTTGAGTGGCGGGACAAGGATCCGGATTTTTTGGCAAGCTTTCGAATGGACGAAATATCACCTGAATATGGAAAAACCGTGGGCTGGGAAATAGTGGACGGGCGGGATTTTTCAAGGGAAATCACCAGCGATAAAAAGGGGTTGGTGATCAATGAATCAGCCGCAAATATAATGGGCCTGGAAAATCCGGTTGGGGAAATAGTAAAATGGCAGGGAAAAGACTGGACCATTCTCGGTGTGATAAACGATTTGATGGTGGATTCCCCATACTTATCAGCCAACCCTGCGGTTTACTACCTGGCTGATTGGCCTGGGGGATTTGTATCCCTAAAAATAAATCCTACACAAAGCACAAAAGATGCACTGGAAAAGATCCAGGCCGTCTTCAAAGAATATGCTCCCGGCCTCCCGTTCAATTACAAATTTGCTGATGAGCAATATGCAAAAAAGTTTGATCACGAAGTACGTATTGGCCAATTGGCTTCCGTATTTGCCGTTCTTGCTGTTCTCATTAGCTGTCTGGGATTATTTGGACTTGCCTCATTTATGGCAAAAAAACGCACCAAAGAAATTGGTATTCGTAAAGTGGCAGGCGCTTCTGTATTTAAACTCTGGAAGCTTATGTCCAAAGAGTTTATTTCACTTGTCCTGGTTTCCTGCCTTATCGCTTTTCCAATTGCTTTTTTCTTTATGAAAAACTGGTTACAAAATTATGAATACCGAACTGGTGTTTCCTGGTGGATTTTTGCTGCAGCAGGAATTGGTGCATTCGTCATCACTTTGTTAACGGTAAGTTATCAGGCAATAAAAGCGGCAATGGCCAGTCCTGTTGATTCATTGAGGTCTGAGTAAATAATGCAAAACCACGGTATGATTAAAAAAGTGTTATGAACCCTGAAGAATCCAAGCCTTCCCCCCCCAAAAAAGCTATCTCACTCCTCAGGTGGTTTTGCCATCGCGATCTGTTGGAAGATGTGGAAGGGGATCTTCATGAATGTTTTGATTTTCATTTGAAATCAAAAAGCGCCGGAAAAGCAAAATGGCTTTTTATGCTGGATGTGCTGCTGCTATTCCGACCTGGAATCATTCGACCCTTTCATATCTTCCCGTCATTAAACGTAAATCCTATGTTAAAAACTCATCTTAAAATCAGCTGGAGAAATCTCCTCAAAAATAAAAATCATTCGCTGATCAATATTGGTGGACTGGCTTCCGGGATGGCTGTAGCTATGGCAATTGGTTTGTGGATTCAGGATGAATTGTCCTTTAACAGGAGTTATGAAAATTATGATCGCATTGCGCGGGTGATGCAACATTTTATACTTCCCCGGCCAGGTGGTAGTACCAAATGGATACCGGTGCCGGTAGGTTCTCAACTAAAACAGAGCTTTGGCGATGATTTTAAATACACTATCATGTCATCACATACCGAGGATCATATTATCTCAAATGACAACCTTAGTTTTAGCGCGAATGGTAACTACATGCAGCCTGAGGCTCCGGAAATGCTTACTTTGAAAATGTTAAAAGGCACGCATACCGGACTTGGAGAACTTAACACCATCATGCTCTCCGAGTCACTGGCAAAAAAGCTTTTTGGCGAAGAGAATCCTCTATATAAAATAGTAAAAATCGACCTGGAACACGAGGTAAAGGTAACCGGTATTTATGAGGATTTACCAAAAAACTCCGAATTCAACGACGTCACTTTCATTGCTCCCTGGGCGTTATATGTATCATTGAACAAATGGCTTCAAGATTCATCCGACTCGTGGGAATATAGTTCGGTACAGACTTTTGTTCAATTGCAGCCACATGCGAAAATGGATGTCGTTTCTGACAAAATTAAAAATCTCATCCATGATCGTCGCGAGGCCCATAAAAACCTAAGGATCGAAACATCATTGCATCCTATGAGTAAATGGCACTTGTATAAAGATTTTAAAGATGGAAAAAATATAGGAGGTCAAATCCAATTCGTGTGGCTTTTTGGCATTATTGGTGTGTTTGTCTTGCTATTGGCCTGTATCAATTTTATGAATCTCAGCACAGCCAGTGCCGAAAGCCGTACTAAAGAAGTTGGCATTCGAAAAGCCCTCGGCTCCTTTCGCGGTCAGTTGATCCATCAGTTCTTCAGTGAATCCCTTTTGGTAGCCATGGTTGCTTTTGTAATTGCTTTTAATATATTAATTTTTACATTACCGTGGTTTAATGAGGTGGCCGATAAACAAATGGATATTCCCTTGTCAAACCCCTGGTTTTGGATATCCTGTATCGGGTTTACTTTACTCACAGGCACCATCGCCGGCAGTTATCCTGCCCTCTATTTGTCCTCGTTTCAAACAGTGAAAGCGCTTAAAGGAACTTTTCGATCCGGCAGATTTGCGGCCGTTCCACGTCAAATACTGATCGTATTACAATTTACGGTTTCCGTTACGCTAATTGTTGGCACCATTATCGTTTATCGTCAAATTCAACACACCAAAGATCGCCCCGTGGGATATAGCCGGGACGGGTTGATCTACTTAAAAGTGAATACCGGTGATGTACATAAACATTTTGACGCGATCCGAAATAAATTGATTACTTCGGGTACCATCCAGGAAATGACAGAATCAAACGGTTCGGTTGCTAATTATGCCTATGGTGTCGGTGGCCTGGAGTGGCGGGGCAAGGATCCGGATTTTTTGGATAACTTTCACATTAGTGAAGTATCACCCGAATATGGTAAGACGGTAGGCTGGGAAATAGTAGACGGGCGGGATTTTTCAAGAGCAATTATCAGCGATCAAAAAGGGTTAGTGATCAATGAATCAGCAGCAAAGATGATGGGCCTGGAAAATCCCGTTGGCGAAATAGTAAAATGGGCAGGAAAAGACTGGACTATTCTCGGTGTGGTAAATAATCTGATCGTCGAATCACCATATCAACCTATTCTCCCTGCCGCTTACCGCTTATTGGATTGGCCCGGGAATATTGTCTCTTTAAAAATAAGTCCCGGACAAAGCATACAGGGTGCACTGGAAAAGATAGCGGCTGTCTTTAAAGAATATGCTCCTGGCTTGCCGTTTGATTACAAATTTGCCGATGAGCAATATGCCAGAAAATTCAATCACGAAGTACGTATTGGTAAATTGGCCTCCGTATTCGCCGTTCTTGCCATTCTCATTAGTTGCCTTGGATTACTTGGACTTGCAGCATTTATGGCTAAAAAACGTACGAAAGAAATTGGTATTCGCAAAGTAGTGGGCGCCTCGGTATTTAAACTCTGGAAGCTTATGTCCAAAGAGTTTGTTTTACTGGTTTTTGTCTCCTGCCTCATTGCCCTCCCAATTGCTTTTTTTATTATGAAAACCTGGCTGCAGAATTATGAGTACCGAACCGGCGTTTCCTGGTGGATCTTTGTTGCTGCCGGAACTGGCGCATTAGTCATTACCTTGTTAACGGTAAGTTATCAGGCGATAAAAGCGGCGACGGCCAGTCCCGTTGATTCATTGAGATCGGAATGAAGAGGGGATTCAGTGTGTATTCTAAGTTAAAGTCAATTAAATCAGTACAATTTTAGGCTGCAAATTTAAAAGTTTCCACATAGGGTGTTTGCCTTTTTATTACGGCAAACACTCTTGCTATTAATTTGTTTTTGACGATATTTTTAGCATTCATTGGGTGTTTTCCTTCAGCTACTCTTCTTTGGTAATACATTCTTATTTCTGGGTTATGTTTAATGGCAGAGACCGCACAATTACTCAATAAGCTTTTCATTTGTTTATGGGCCATATAGCTGATTTTTGTTTTTCCTTTGCTGTTTCCGGATTGATTAGGAAATGGTGCGGTGCCAGCATAACTAGCAAACTTTCTCCAACTATCGAATTGGGTGAATCCATGGGTTAGGATAATCATCATTAATGCGGTTTGTGGTCCAATGGATTTAATACTGGTGATCAGATCAAATTGCTGTTGAAGGGTTTTATCCTGTTTTAACAACCTGGAGATCTCAGCCTGTATATGTTTGATTTCTTCGGTCAACTGTGTAATCATTCTTTCCAATGATTGTAGCATTACCGCATTTTTTGTGTCGGTCAAAAAAGCTTGATATTCATGTAAGCTCATCTTCATACCAGCACGTTCCTTAACCAATCGATTTCTGTAATTGACTAATTTTTTAAGCTCGATAACGGTTTTTGAAGGCATTACATAGCACTTTATCTTCTCTTTTTTTTCGTAAATGTACTCGGCTATACCTTGGGCATCCATTTTATCACTTTTTCCCCGGACTATTCCTCGAGAACGTTTTAATTGTAATCCTCCTAGCAAAGTAAATTTATAACCCTTAGCATTTAAATACTTACTGACAGGTAAAGAGTACAGGCCTGTATGCTCCAAGCCAAATAAAACATCTGAATATGAACACAATCCCAGGCCTTTAAGCCAATCTATCATTGATCGAAAGCCCTTTTGATGATTAATAAATCTTTGATATTGACCAGTAGGATAAAGGAATACATCCAGGTGAGATTTGCTAACATCAATGCCAATAAAATATTGAAAATACATAACTTTATAGTATTAAAATTAAAAATCAGTTGCCTGCACTACTACCTTTAGAAGGTCTGCTAACCTAAAATTCTAATTGGTTCAGAAGGCAACTCTTAAGAAGAATGGGGACTAATACACACTTTAGGCCTTAATCCTGGAGTGTGGGAAAGTTCACCCCATTCTTCTTTAAAGTTATTCACTATCTAATTAATTTAATATGTATATGTTGATAACTTAAAAGTTACCAACATACCCACATTGCAATAACAATTATCTTTGTTTAGTTATATTTTGTAAATCTAAAGGAGTGTGGGGGGAGAGGGATTTGGGGGTGAGAAAAATCGTATTTATTTCTTACCGGTTTGGAGTGTGGAGGTATTAAAATATTTACCGGGACTTGAGCCTGTCCAGGACTTGAATGCGCGGGCGAAAGAGCTTGATTCGGCGTAGCCGATGAGATAGGCTATTTCATCCAGGTTACAATCACCATGATGCTTCATTTTTCTGACTATTTGAAAACGGATGTCATTTTGGATCTGTTTAAACGTCAAGCCCTCTGCCTTTAATCTTCTTTGTAACATCCTGGTGGTCATGTAGAGATCACCCGCCACATCGGATATATGAGATGATCCTCGGGTAATGTGCTTAAGTATCGATTTTTTAACCCGGGTTATCAACTGGTTCTCTGCGGGCAATGAACCGAGAATTTTGTTGGCTTCATCTTTCAGCTGTTCAAGCAGACCATGGTTATGATTAACGGTTGATTTATGAAGGATATGCCTGTTAAAGACGATGGAAGAAACAGGTGTGTTAAATTTTAAATGGGTGTTAAACAACCTGTAATGCTCCGCAGTCTTCCGCGGCTTTGGATAAAAAAAGTTTAGTTCAACGGGAAAATATTCTTTACTGGTAAGCCTATAGAGGGAATTTTTAGCGCAGATCAAAGCGAGATCAAGGTTTTGAATAATAGCATAATCATCACAAAGGGACCAGTCGGGATTCAATTCAAAGTTGACCCGGAAATTGTCATCAAACATCTCCAACGAACAATCCATGGAATCGCTGATTAACCGGCTGTAGGTAATCGCATGTTCGAAAGCTTCCTGCACCGTGGAGCAACTGTCCATGAGCTGATCAATATAACTTGTGGCACTTAACATGATCTGCTCACCCATGTGCAGACCAAACCGAGGATCTTTCAATTCGTTTTTAATAAGTTTGAAAATACCTGAAATGCAATCGTAGTCCACCAGAACATTTTCTTTTTCAAGTATCTCCTCATCAAAACCAGCCATCTCCATAATTTTTAGCCGGCTCATCCCCTGACTTTCGACAAACCCGGCTATATCTAATATAAACTTTCCAGCAAAAAACATTTGATATTATTTTGTCGCAAAATGTCAATTTTTTGTAAGCACTCAAAATTACATTTGGGGTAAAAAAAGAATGAGCACCAAAAAAACCTTATTGTCCGTTGTAGTCGCTTTTTTATTAAGCAATATATTGACAACCATTTGGTATGCTGCCACAGACGAGGCTAATTATGTACCCTATAGGAGAGAAGAAATCAATTACCTCGCTCTGGTATTGAATCATCTTGTTTATGCTGGCATCATGGTATATTTTTTCCCATACTTCTATGCAAAAGCCACCCAAAAAATTCGTGGATTCGCATTTGGTGTTATGATGGCCACACTGATGTTTCTTCCCCAGGCCATGGTTATTCGCGCCATCTGGGCAGTAGATTTCGACGCGATATTTATCTTAAATACACTGGCTCATTTGATCATCGGAGGGATCATGGGCCTATCGCTTTCAATAATTTATGACTATAAAAATACCACTGATCATGATAGCATATCATAGTACCGAAATTGAAGATTATGTTAACGGACTTACCGACTTTCAAAAAAAGGCAGTTCTTGAAATCAGGGAAGCTATTTTGTCGGCCGATAGCCGGGTAAAGGAAGGCATCAAGTGGGGCAGTATTGCTTTCTTCAATAACAAAAATATTTGCGGGTATCGCATAGCCAAAAACCACGTAACCATCCTCTTTATGGAAGGGGCTTCTCTGCAAGACAAGTTCCATATTCTTGCCGGCGACGGGGTTAAAGCCCGTACCTATAAGGTTACGGAAAAAGACACTGTCCATAAAGAAGCGCTGACAGATTTGGTTTGTCAATGCCTTGAAAAGGGGCTTTAGACAGTTTTTTTAAGCCCGCGTAAAATCATCAGGTTACTTTCCGCTTAACAATTAAAAAGGCGGATCTCTTTCACACTTATTAAAATCACCGGAAGCCTCACTGAAATAAAATCACTGCACCGCTTAAAATCTATTGACACATTCCCGGGCGAGATATGCCCTGATCAACTTTAAGTTCAACCAGCATTTTGAATCGACGCTGGCTCCTGACCTTCCTAAGCCATGAAGTTGTTAAAAGCCATTCCAGAAGCATAATGATCTCTTGATTTTTTTTTATATTAAGATTCAAAAATAAATTTACAATCTGTTAGCACTGTCTTGGGCAGCGCATGCGATAACCCCAATCATATTTAAAATGCTTCATCATGGCATATTTAAATACTTTTTTATTAAAACCGTTTCCTTTGCTCGATGAGACAAAGGACAAATGGCGTTTGATTATTTTTATGGGACTTTTTGTCGTTGTATTCATGAATCTATTTGTGCCGTTTAATGCTGATGAATGGCCCTACGCCAACAAAGTCATTGGTTTTTTTGCTTTGTCAGGCTACGGCATTTTCGGTGCTATCGTATTGATCTTTAGTCAATTTGTCCTCCGGCCTTTGCTTGGATTAAAGACTTTCACCTATGGTAGTTTCCTGCTTTTTGTCACCTCGGAAATCCTTTTGATTTCGATTGTAATGTATTTGATATATGGCGAAAAAATGCAATCGTATGAGCAAATAGTCGGGGAGTTTTTCCTGACCGCCAAATATACATCGCTGGTTTCAATCATTCCCTATAGCAGTGTTTTGCTTTTTACATTGGTCAAAAAGGAACAGGAGAAACTCAAAAGCTATACCATCCAACGGCAGCAGGAGGTAAAGGAGCATTTACTTTCATTTAGAGATGAAAACGGAAAAATTATGCTGACCATCAAAAGAGATCATTTACTTTTTTTAAAATCAGAAGATAATTACACGGCGGTCTATTATCTGACACAGGGTAAAATGGGGAAAAAATTAATCCGGACCAATTTGAAAAAGCTGGAAAGCGAAAACCATCATGCCCATCTTCTCCGGACACACCGATCTTATATGGTCAACCTTCAGAATGTGGAGACTATCAACAGAACACAGAAGGGATACAATGTGGCGCTGCGCCAACTTCAGGAGATGACAATCCCCGTTTCATCAGGCTATAAAAAATCTTTCGAAGAAAGAATGAAATTTTAAACGTCCCATTTACCCCTAATACCGGCGGTTTATCCCATATTAAATCCTGTAAGCACACAAATGCGGTATTGCCCGTAATTTTATAAGAATACGTTCAAAAACTAATCATTATAAAATCATGAAAGCAAAAAATGTTTTTTTTATCCTCCTTTTTTCATTGTTAATTTTACAGAGTCATGCCTTTCCGGCTGGCGAGAAAGACCTCATCGGAACCTGGAATTATAAAGCCGAAGGTGCACCTCCTGAATACGCCAGTGGACAAATCGTCATTCAAAAAAAAGACAAAGTGTGGAACGCGCACGTTCTGGTTAATGCACAAAAGTTTACCTCAAACCAGATTTCGGTTTCGGGAAACAAGATCTCTTTTTACATATACATTCAGGGAGAGCAGGTAAAAGTGCAACTGGTCACAGATAAAAAGACCCTTTCCGGAGAAGCTGTTTCTTCCAATGGCACCATTCCGCTTACCGGCAAAAAGGCCAGTTAATCTGTTTTGAGCAAAAGCAGGACAGGAACACTTTCATACCTGGCCTAAGTTTGCCTACACCAGCCCAAAATGTGGCAAGTCTGCCATAGATGCTGTACAATAATCAGTGATTGTGAATAAAAAGCCTTCTGGCCTTCCCCAGGTACCTCAGGTGCAGGGGAGGTCAGAAGGCTTTGGGAAAAGATAAGCTCGGTTGACTGAGTTGAATCATGCTAATTGCTGACAACACTCATTGTGATCATCCTTTATAAGCAGCATTTTTAACCAGATTAAAAAATCACCGGGACATGGTAAACCTGTTGCCGGTTAATGGTACGTCAATTATCAAAAGTACCTTCCTCCAGTTAAAAAATGAAAACTTCCCAAACACCGGATCAAACTACCATGTATATGGATAAAAATGTTGATGCCTATATAAGCAAACAAAAATCACCTCAAAAAGAAATTTGTCAAAAACTTCGACAGATTTTATTCGAAACCTTTCCCGATATTTCCGAAGAGATGAAATGGGGAGTACCGGCTTACGACCATGGGAAATACTATTTTGTTTCCCTAAAAACACACGTCAACCTGGGTTTTTCCTTAAAAGGATTATCCAAAGAAGAGATAGCGCTTTTTGAAGGTAACGGTAAAACAATGAGGCACCTCAAAATTCAAACGGTGCAGGAAATTGATAAAAAAAAGATTGTAAACTTATTGAGATTGGTAAAAGAAAAGTCATGATTACATGAAATCAAAATTGATATTCTAGAAAAAAATTAAGTTATTACGGTTAATTGCTGTCAAATTGAAATCCTGTAAATACCGTTTTAAACCGGCAGCATGTCATTTTGATCTCTTTTGATAAGTGTGCCTGTAAATACTGAAGTAGGTGGTAGCAACGGGCACCGGCATCCCCAAAAAAACAGCAATCAAAACCCAAAAACCCGGATGAGTCGAAAGGAAGCATTTAGTAAACGCTGCTTTCTATTAAAGAGTTGACTGGTTTCAGGATCAAAATGCCGGTTTGACGGTGGTCAAATTAAGACATGCAATTTTATTTTGATTTAATGAATATTTGATTTTATCAGTCCAAGAATGAAAAATTCCAAAAGAAAATTTCTGAAAACCACGGCAATGGCAGGAGCCGCATTGACTGTCCCATTTTATGGATTTAACATCATCAACAGACCCCGCCTGGAGGAGGATTTGATAGGGCATGGAGATTTCAAATACAGGGTCGAAAGGGCATGGGGTGATCTGGATCCGGCAAAAACACCGGTGAAAAATTGCCATGAAATGGTCATGGATGCCTCCGGGAGGTTGATTATGGTAACAGATCATCCAAAAAACAATGTTATCATTTACGATAAATCCGGGAAATTGCTAAATAGCTGGACACTTGGGTTTAAAAGCGCACATGGCTTGTCTATTCACAACGAAGGTGGAGAAGAGTTTTTATATATTACTGACCCTGGCACCGGATCGGTCGTAAAAACTACGCTGGCCGGTAAAACCATTTTGAAAATTGATAGCCCGCATACGATCGGTCAATATGGGCAATTTAATCCTTTCAGGCCTACTGAGACAGCCATAGGACCTAATGGCGATATCTACATAGCTGATGGATATGGCGCTCAATTCATATTACAATACAATAATAAGGGTGAATTTATCAGAAAATTCGGTGGCGACAGCTTTTTGCAACAAAGCAAATTCAAACAAGCCCACGGTGTAACACTCGACAACCGGGATGAAAATAATCCAACGCTGATCTGTTCCGCCAGAATAAAAAATACTTTTAAGCGGTTTAGCCTGGAAGGAGAATTTTTGGAGGATATTTACCTGCCCGGCGCCTTTATCAGCCGTGCGGTGATCGATGGCGATAATCTGTATTCCGGTGTCTGCTTTGGTATGACTGAGGAAAACTTTAATATGCAATTGAATCTTGGTTTTGTGACTATCCTCGATAAAAACAATAAAGTGGTCTCCAACCCAGGCGGAACAAAGCCGGTTTACAAAAAAAACGGCCAATTGGAAATGATGACACAGGATAAGCCGATTTTCAAACATTGTCATGATGTGTGTGTAGATAATGACAAAAATCTTTATGTATGCCAGTGGAATGCCAATGGGATTTACCCTTATAAATTGCACCGGGTATAGTATGTTAAATGAAGGTTGGTAACCAAAAGCCTTGACCATTAGAGTATCGTTAAGACCGGTAGCGCGCAAGCTTTTTCCATGCCGTTTACCTCAGAATGTCTTGAGGCTTAAATCAGCTTACTAACAATAATGATGCATCGCACCAGGACAATCTATCTAACAGCTTTTTATAATTTTGTCTTTGTACCAAGGTAGCTGCCTGCAAAAAAATGATCACGGAAAATAAGATTTTCGAAAATTTAAATTTCGTTACGGAACCAGCCCTGCGCAAAGAAATTGCGGATAATTGTAAAATACTATCTTTTGAACAAGGAGATACTATTGTAAGAGAGGGCCAATACGTTAAAATTCTTCCGGTTGTGTTAACCGGCGCCATCAGGGTATTCCAAACTAAAGAAGACCGGGAGATATTGCTGTATTATGTAATGCCGGGCGAGACTTGCATGATGTCTTTATCCGCTTGTTTTTTTAATAATCAAAGCCCATCCAAAGCAGTCGCCGCTTCGTCGACCGAAATTTTAGCAGTCCCTGCCAGATTTATCACCACATGGCAGACAAAGTATGCCTCCTGGAATAATTTTGTGATCAGCACTTTCAAAAACAGATATGATGAACTGCTTGATACCTTTGAAAGTGTTGTCTTCGAGCATATTGACCAAAGGGTAATGGAATACCTGCAGGACAGAAGAGATAAACAGGAAAAATCCCGCATCAAAATTTCCCACCAACAACTCGCTAATGAACTCGGCACCACAAGAGTGGTTATTTCCAGAATTTTAAAGCAATTTGAATTAAGTGGCAAACTGATTTTGCATAGAGCCGAAATAGAGCTATTATAATTTTTTGGCTTGTGTATCATTTGATACCGTTTCCTTACCGCCACAACCATGATCTTTGAGGCATTCATTAACCAATTAAATACAATTATGAGTGCACAAAACTTTTTAGCGGAAATGGAGCAGGAATTTGCCGCCACAAAAAATCTATTGGAACTAATCCCAGAGGATCGATTGACTTATAAACCACATGAGAAAGCCATGCCTTTAGGACAACTCGCTTATCATGTGGCTACGATTCCGGGCAGAAACCTGATGTTTGCAAAAGATGGAGAAGTAGAAACTTCGGTTATTATCGAGCATCCAATCCCTGGCAGCAAACACGAGATACTCGACGCATTTGAGGAGAGTGTCAGATTGGTGAGGTCACTTTTAGATAAAGGTGACACCTCCTGGCTAAAGGAAAACTGGAAACTTAATAAAACCCAAAATCCCATAGCAGAAATGCCTGCATTTTCTTTCATAAGAACATTCGTCCTTAATCACTGGTATCATCACCGGGGAGAGCTCACTACCTATCTCAGAATATTGAATCAAAAAATACCTTCGGTTTACGGCCCCTCGGCAGACGTAAATCCATTTGCCTGATCACGGCAGCGGATTCGGAATAAACATGAAAGTAGTATGCCAGCAAATTAATTGGGGTTAGCGGCAAAGCGTAGTCCCCAATTAATTTGTTTTCTGACATATAGATGGATCATCTTAGTTGACGGGAATCAATGTTTATTCAAAACTAAAATCAGAAGATCAAAAGGTTTATACCGGGAATTCACCAAAAGTCCTGGCCGACACGATTGCATGTAAGGTAAATTTTAAACCAGCCCTTCCAGGTAATTGTTAAAAAAGTTTTCCTTATAAGTGCGGCCAATTGGCAATACATCTTCTCCCACATACACCTGGTTGCCCGAGACCTTTGCAATGTGCTGTACATTGACCAGGTAGGATTTGTGGATTTGACAAAACCATTTTGGGTTCAACCGGTCTATCCAGTACTTTAAGGAATAGGAAACCAGGTATTTCCCTGTTAATAAGTATAATTCCGTATAATCACCGTTTGATTTAATGAAGCGGATGGCATTGATTTCTATCTTTCTATAATCGGTGCCTGTCTTTACAAAGGTAAAATCCCCTGATAAATCACCGGACTCCGCTGCAGGCTCCGGCGCATTAATTTGCTTACTCACACCATAAATGGCCTTTGATACTGCCTTGACAAAACGGTCAAAGGAAAAAGGTTTTAACAAATAGTCAACAACATCCAGTTCATAACCCTGCAAGGCGTAATCCGGATAAGCCGTAGTAAGAATCACTTTTGGCTTAGGTGAAAGAATATTCAGGAAATCGATTCCGGATAACTTGGGTAAATGAATATCCAGAAAGATCAGATCTACCTGGTTGCTTTTTAAAAATTCCATGACGGACAAGGCGTCGGTAAAAGTACCTTTTAGCTCTAGCATGTCGAGGTCTTCAATATATTTTTGAAGTATTCTTTGAGCGGGTCGCTGGTCTTCTATGATAACGCAGGAGGTGGCCATCGTTTTATTCTATAAGATTTAATTCAAGATCCACTTTAAATACATCATCCTTGTGGTCTATGTTTAAAACATGCGCGTTTGGATACAGCAATGCCAACCTTGATTTTACGTTGTCAAGGCCAATACCCTTAGACAATTCCTGCACGTTGGCATTCGATGAAAATGTATTGGAACACTGCATTTTTAATCGCCCTTCAGTTATTTCCAGGGCAATATCAATCCGAATTCCTTTCGTTTGACTGGCTGTGCTGTGCTTAAAACAGTTTTCAATAAATACAATCAAAATCAATGGTGCAATAAAATGGCCTTCCTGCTTGCCGGAAATGGTGAATGTTATATCTCCCCGGCCTTCAATTTGCAATTTTTGTAACCGGATAAAATCATGAAGGCACTGTATTTCTTTTTCCAGGGGCACCCTGCTTTCCTGACAGTCATAAAGCATGTAGCGAAGCAAGGAAGACAATTCTAAGATAATCCCTGGTGTTTTGGGAGAATTTTCGAGTGCATAGGCGTACAAATTATTTAGATTATTAAATAAAAAATGGGGATTTATCTGCGATTTCAAAAACTGAAGCCTGCTTTCTGCAACTACGGTATTAAGCCGTTCCAGCTCCCTTTGTTTTCGCTGGGCATCAAATCCAAATTTGAAGCCCACCAGGATCAGGATTACCGGTAATACATCCAGCAGGGTGGGTAAGATGCCGGGGAAAAAATTGCCTCTGGTATCAGGAAAAAACAGCTTCTCCAGAAAAAATTCCTCAATCAAACAGACCAGCATGAGCAGGACCATAACCCAGACCGTGAATTGTATGTACTTCCTTTTATAAAAATAACGTGGCAGCAACAGGTAACTAATAAATAGCGCAGCTAATATGTAATTTGTAAAAAATACAAACTCCCACAGGTTTGCCTCCGGTTTTCTTTTATCAAAAACAGTGGCCAAAAATAAGACTGCAATCAGAATGACCTGAAACCAAACCTCTTTGGTAGACCAACGATTTGTTTGTTGTGTTGCACGCATGATAACACTAGTTGACTGCTAATTTAAGCGGTTTTTCTCACTTACCCACACCAAACCGTTAAACAGCGGGGTTCTACGGTCCACCGGCAACCTGATAAAGATATCTGTAATCTTTGCGGTTGACCCGATAAATCGGGAGTTCAAAGATATTATTTGACTGACCCATGGTAAAGTTTTAGTTTCGAATTGTTTGGTGGTACGTTTGATTCCTGTGGCAATCAGATTTGAAGCCGGGGTTTTTATTGATCCGGCAGTCTGAGAATGACCATAGGATAGATTATGTGAAAAAATAGATTTTAAACGCCGGCAGAAAGTTTATTGCTCGCAAAAAAGTGATTGCGTATTTTTGAAAAAAGAATAGCACTTGCACGTGTCGGGCAATGTTTTAAAGGTTAAAAACCCGTCTTTCATTATGAAGCTCAACAATCATTATTTTTGCGTCCTGTTATTTTCGATCTTGAGTAACACAGGCTCTTTTGCGCAAAACACAGCCATAGAGATAACGGGGAAAGTTGTCGGAGAAGGGGGCCAGCAACCTATTGAATTTGCTACTGTTTTAGTTGCCGACACCTACACCAAAAAAACCATCACCGGCACAACAACCGGCGAAAACGGAAATTTCCAGCTCAAAACCGACACCCGGGATTTCTACATAGAGATAAGCTTCGTTGGATTTGCAAAAAGAAAATTTGAAAACCCCACTGCTGTAAACGGCAAAATTGATTTAAAAACAATTATCTTATCACAAGACCAGCAGCTATTGGACGAAATGGTGGTTCGCGGTGAAAGATCACAAACTGAATTTAAGCTGGATAAACGTGTCTTTAATGTGGGAAAAGATTTAAGCAGCACGGGAGCAAGTGCGCTGGAAGTACTAAATAATGTTCCCTCGGTGAATGTCAATATAGAAGGACAGGTTAGCTTGCGCGGCAGTACGGGTGTGCAGATGCTGATTAATGGAAAGCCTTCCGTAATAGCCAGCGAAGAAGGCAATGCCCTTGGAACACTTACCGCCGACATGATCGAAAAAGTTGAAGTGATTACCGTTCCTTCTGCCAAATACGAAGCCGAAGGAACAACCGGAATTATCAACATTGTCCTGAAAAAGGAGGATACAAACGGATTAAATGGTTCGGTGACGCTAAACACGGGCACACCCAATAATCACAGCCTTGGCCTTAGTGTCAACAAAAGAACCGAAAAACTCAATCTTTTTGGTCAATTCGGTATTGGGCGCAGAACATTTCCAAGTGATAATGAATCTGTAAATCAAGATCTTATTAACGGCACAAGGCTTGAAAGTTTTGGCAAAAGTTATAAAAACGAATCCTTTATTAACATCATTCTCGGTACGGACTACTACATCAATAAATACAACGTGCTGACCTTATCGGGGCATTTTGCTTACGAAAAAGAAGACGAGGATTCCGACACAGATTTTAGCTTCCTGGAAACAGGGGGCGGACAAACGGGAGGTTCCAGGCGTCAGGAAATAACCAAGGCTACCAATCCCAAATGGCAATACGAGCTACAGTACCAAAAGAATTTTGAAAGAAATAAGGACCAATCACTTTTATTCAGCGCTTTAGGTAATTTTTTCGGAAAAGACCAGCGCTCGGATTTCGAAAACACCACCACGCTCGGAAGTGATCCCAATAGCCAACAGCAAACACGTACTGATTTTTCTGAGGCGCAATACACTTTTAAGCTGGATTATGTGCATCCTTTTTTGGAAAAATATACCCTGGAAACCGGAGCCCAGTATGAAATCAAGGATGTGACCAATGATTTCGCAGTAAGTGATCTTTTGGATGGTGCACCGACAAATAATCCGGATCTGACCAACATCTTTGATTACGATCAAAAGGTCTTTGCGGTTTATAGTACAGCAGCTTTGGAAAACGATAAATGGGGTATGAAGGTCGGCTTGAGGTGGGAGCACACAGACGTACAAACGCTTTTGCAAAATACCAATGAGCGCAACGATCTAAATTTCTCCAACCTGTTCCCCAGTGCTCATGCATCTTATAAGTTATCTGGGAATTCATCTATCCAGGCCGGTTATTCAAAACGGATCAGAAGACCCAGGTTGTGGGATTTAAATCCTTTCTTCAACATCCGCAACAACTTCAGCATTTTTACAGGCAATCCCAATCTGCTGCCGGAGTTTACAGATCTGTATGAGATCACCAGCATCCACGAGCTGGGCAGCGTGTCACTGAATTTGGGGCTGTATTACAGGTATACCAAAGACGTGGTGGAACGCGTCACAAGATTTGAAAATAATGTCAGTATCTCAAGACCTGAAAATATTGGCACCAACAATGTAACAGGTGTAGAGGTCAACGCAAAATACATTCCATCTAAATGGCTTAGCGTAAGTGGCGACTTTAATTACAACCATTTCAGCCGGGATGGTACCTTCGAAGCGACCTCATTCAATTTTGACGGAGACCAGTGGTCTACCAGGATAACGGCGAAATTTAAATTTCCGCTGGACATTGATATGGAGATATCGGGTGATTACAGATCCCGTTATCAAACCTTTCAACAAGAAATTTCAGAAAATATATTTGCCGACTTTGGTTTGAGAAAAAAGATCCTAAAAGGAAAAACCATATTAAATCTAAGCATACGCGACGTATTCGCCTCCCGCATATTTGAAACGATAACAGAACAACCCGATTTTTATTTGCGCAACAGTCGTCAAAGAGGCCGGTTTGTAACATTTGGGATCAGCTTCGGCTTTGGTAAGGGAGAAGCTATGGAGTTTTCGGGACAAAAACGGTTCTAAATTACTTTGTAAAAGTGCTTATGTACATCCGCTCCCGCTGTTAAAGCCAGATCATTTTAACGGTAGATCACAATTCAGTTCGACGTCGTCAATTTCGGCGCCTATCTTCTTGTAGAATTCCTGGGCTTTCTTATTCCAATTTGATACCTGCCACCGAACTTTGTTACATTTTTCCTGTCTTGCATAACCTATTACCGTATCCAGTAATCTTTTTCCAATGCCCTGATTTCGAAAATCTGCTTTTACATAGAGATCATCCATAAACAGCGACTTTCCGGTCCAGGTATGATATGAAAAAAAGTATGTGACGTATCCTACTATTTCATTTTCAGGTGTTTCAGCCAGAAAACAATGAAAGTATTCTTTTTCCTTTAACATCTGTTCCACAGAGTTTGTCACTTTCTCAGGGCGTTTTTCGAATAAGGCAAACTCCTTAAACAGTTCAACAATATCGGCAAAATCGCCTTCCTTTACGGGTCTGATCTGGATATTCATTGGCTTCTGGTATCTTAATTAACTTGCTGAAGTCACTAAATTCTACGTGGACCCAAAGTTAGCAAGTTCATCCATATACGTGATAATTTAAACGGAAATCCGCTGGCGTGAAAATCAGTGGGCTGATCTTCGCTAAAGATTGGAAATGTATATGTAGATTGGTGTTAAAAAAGAGGCGTGATCGAAATAAGAGGCGTGATCAAAGTTATTAACACCTATCCCTTGGGTTAGCTTGCCGGTTTCAATGACTACCGGTTATCAGGAGGCTAGTTGTATATCTGTCTTAATCCATTTAAAGGCTTCCTCCGGTTTGTCAAAAGCCCGAAGCTCCAGATAACCTATTTTCTGCATAGTATCTTTGGCAGAAAGCTTGCTAAATACATTCTCAGGCCAAATGATGGCTGCGCGGGTAAGCCCATATTGTTTTGCCTGTGGCACGGCAGTCTCAAACATCCAGTTGTTGGAAGAATCAAAAGAACCTGTCATCCCCCGTAAGTCTCCAACCCAGGCTCTGCAACCATGGTCTCTTATTACCTCAATTGCTTTCAGAATTCCCTTCTGGAAATTTTCCTGGGTGCCAAAATTACCATGCCATACGTCCATTACAATATGGTTTACAGGATCGTGATATATCTCCACATAAACCTGCCCATCTGCTTTTTTAAATTCTATTACTTTATTCATTTTTCTATGTTTTTTTCGAATTAAAAGACAACATATCTGCCACAGAGAATATGACTGGATGGTTGAATGGTTTTGGACGACGAATTAATTCACCAGCACGATGGATCTTATTTTATACTTTCCCGGGTATTCCCATTTTGGGAAATAAACGTGTCGGATTCCCATAATGGAAAAGTTATTGCCAACTATTGCAAAGAAACTGAGGCATTTGATAGCATCAGATGTCAAAAAATTGAAATGAATCCCCTCTTACTTTCCAAGCTACTAACAAATATCAGTACCCCAACCCTTTAACAGTCGGTTCCAATCTGCATAATTAGCTAGCATTAGTTACTTGAAATGACTCCTATTAGGTATTGTAGGGCCAGACCCAGCCCTTTACTTTTGTTATTTAGAAACACTCTAAATAACAAATGAGACAATGATGAAAAAATTACTACTATTTTCTGCTGTTTTACTGATGACTGCCAACCTGCTGGCACAGCATGCAGCCAATAATACCATTAGAGGTAAAATAACAGATACCGATAACAACGGATTACAGGGAATCAACATAGGCCTTGAAGGCACAAATCTCGGAACATCCACAGATGCGCAGGGAGTTTTTGAAATTAGCAGTGTTCCGGCAGGTACCTACAACCTGGCAGCATCCGGAATCGGTTATAAAAGTCAAAAGCAAAAAATCGTTATTGAACCAGGGGAAGATCAGGTCTTTGAATTTAATTTCATATTGCAAGAAGCTACCACCTTGCTGCAAACCGTTGAAATTATAGGCAGAGAGGCTACCACCTATAGAAATGAGGTTTCTTTTGTCGCTTCCAAAACCGCCACTCCTTTAAAGGATGTGCCGCAGGCCGTCAGCTACGTTACCAAAGAAATTATCGCCGATCAACAGGCCTATCGCACCTCAGATATTGTAAAAAACATGAGCGGGATTAATCAATTTTCCTTTTACGATGATTTTACACTTCGAGGCTTTAGAAACAATAGCGGGCAGGCAAAAATGGTCAACGGTCTCCGTTCAGTGCCCATATTCGGACCGCAGATGTTATTGGCGAATATAGAACGCCTGGAAGTCATCAAGGGCCCTGCATCAGCGCTGTTTGCCAACGCCAACCCCGGAGGAACCATTAACTATGTTACTAAAAAACCATTAAATGAGTCCAGAAAAGCAATAAGTTTCACCACAGGAAGCTTCAACACTTTTCGGGCCAACCTTGATTTCACCGGACCGGTGAATGTTAATGAAAATCTCTTATTCCGTCTTAACCTCGGTTACGAAGATGCCGATTCCTACAGGGACTTGCAGAAAAATAAATCCTATATAATTGCGCCTTCCATTTCTTTTCTCCCCACTGAAAAAACAAGCATTAATTTTGATTTGGTCATCAACCAATTCCAGGGGAAACTAGACAGGGGTCAACCAATTTTCGGAGCCAGGGCAGGAACGGATCTCCGCTCCACCCCTACTTCCTTTGCCATCGGGCAAACCAATGATTACCATACCAATAATATCCAATACTTCACCCTTTCACTCAATCATCAATTTTCGCAAAAGGTGTCCTTCAACGCATCTTATATGAAATATGCCTGGGACGAAGATCTGTTTGAACACCGTACCTCCAATAGCTTCGCGGTTGATAGCTTGGGGAATCAAATTCCTACACTGATGGAAATGCAGGTAATCAATCGTGTCAGGAAGAGAGTATCGGACAATCTGACTTCCTATTTTACTTTTAATGGCCAAACAGGCAACCTCCACCATCAGTTGTTAGCCGGAATTGACTATATCCAACAAGTGGAACCTGTTGGCGGTGGTCAGTCCCGCGCCAGAAGATATAGAACTGCCAACGGCGGCACCGCCAATTACAACCCGGCCAATGCAGCAGCTTATATATTTGAAAACAGCCTCCCTGTGCCAAACATACCACATTTTGATCTCCAGAATCCACGTTACGTGGTGGCTTATCCTCATGAATATATTTTTGATGGAAAATCATCGTTTCCTTCTTCAAAGTATTTTACCTATGGATTTTACCTGCAGGATCAAATCAGCTTTAACAAGTGGAAAGTACTTTTAGCCATAAGACAGGAAAATTACAGGGATGTAGCAAATTTCGATTTACCAGATGAAGAAACGATCAAGCAGGACAAGTTGCTTCCACGCGTTGGGGTAGTATATGAGCTAACTGACAACATCAATCTTTACGGAACATATACAGAGAGTTTTCAGCCTCAGTCTGCCTCCGCATTACTTGATCCGAACGCCGGCGGCCCGTTTGACCCGCTTTCGGCCAATATGTGGGAAGTTGGCGGCAAAGGTGAGTTTTTCAAAAGTCAATTATCCGCGAACGTTGCGATTTATCGCATCGAGCAGAACAACATACTCGTCAATGCCAACGATCCGGGGAACCCTGACAGGCAGGAACAACGTGGTCAGGAAAGGGCTACCGGCGTAGAGTTGGATCTGATAGGAAGAATTACACCGAATCTCAGCATTACTGCCAACTATGCCTATAACCAGGCGGAAATTACCGAAAGTGATGATGAAAATGAGATTGGTCGCATCAAAGAAAATGCCCCAGAACATCAGGGTGGCTTTTGGGCAAAGTATACCATTGACAGTGGTGTGCTTGATGGTGTCGGATTTGCGCTTGGCGCTAATTTTGTAACGGAGCGCAATACTTTTGACACTTTCCGGGAGGTAAATGGAGAGGTGTTAGGGCTCACATTACCCAGTTACACAATATTTGATGCTGCGGTTTATTATCAGGTTAACAAATTCAGATTTTCAGTAAATATGAATAACCTCTTTGATAAAACGCATTGGGTTGGCGGCTATAGTTTTGTTCGCTTATTTCCTGGTGCCCCAAGAAATTTCCTGCTTAATGTTGCTTACACTTTTTAAAATTAAGTAATGGCATTTCTTTCAAAAAGACTGCTATTTGACATCCATAGCTGGATAGGCATCAAGTTAAGCATACTATTTTTTATAGTATGCTTTTCTGGTACATTAGCTGTGTTTAGTCATGAACTGGATTGGTTGTTTAATCCGGAAATGCGCGCCACTCCACAGCAGCAACGAGCCTCCAAAAACCTTGTGGTGAACAACCTCAAAAAGGTTTATCCGGATGGTGAAATAGTATTTTGGTCAGGATCCAGGGAACCCTATCTGACCGATATTATCATGACAAAAGTTAATGGGGTCATCCGCTATGTCTTTGCCAACCCTTATACCGGAGAGATTCAGGGAAGTGCCAACCTGACGATTCAGCGGTTTTTCAGGGACTTACATTATTATCTTTTTATTCCCTTCCAGGTCGGCAACTTCATCGTATTATTTTTCGGTTTTGTTTTGCTCATATCCCTCATTACAGGCATCGTGTCCTACAAACAGTGGTACAAAAAATTATTTGTACTAACCACAGGAAAGGGTTCCAACGTTTTTTTTCGAAGTTTGCACAGGTTGGTCGGTGTGTGGTCAATCCCGTTTATGGCCCTGATCTCAGTAACAGGTATTTGGTACTTTGTGGAAAGAGCCGATTTACCAAAAATATCGCCTTACCTAAAGGTTGAAACACCACCTCTTGATAGTACTCAATTTGTAAATAGTCCTATTGAAAACTTTACCTATCACCTGGATTATGACCGCTGCGTCAATCTGGCTGAAAAGTCAATCCCTCACCTCGAGGTGAGCAACTTGTTTATCCCATCCAAAAAAGGCAGACCTGTTTACATCACAGGGTTATCCAAAGTTCCGTTGGTACGTTTCAGGGCAAACAGAGTTTATATCAACCCTTATAATTACGAGGTTATCAAAGTGCAGCGAGCTGAAAGCATCAATACAATTACCTGGATCAACGATATTGCAGATCCCCTGCATTTTGGCTACTGGGGTGGGTGGATAACCAAAGTTGTCTGGTTCATTTTCGGCATGGCTATATCAGGCCTCATACTGACGGGTACCTGGATTTCCCTAAAAAGAAAAATAAAAAACATCACTAAATTAAAAAAGAAACGAATGGGGAAATGGCGATATGTAAACTGGGTATTTGTGATCGCTATCCAGATATTCATGTATATCCTGTTAATCAAAAGATACCGGATCTCTATGGCCGAACACGCTATTATCACCGTGTCGTGGATTTTGGTGTTTGTCATCGGGTATTACATTTTCTCCTACCGTGTTAATGCAAACAAGCACTCATCAGCGAAATCAAAATAGCAAAAGGTATCAAGGCATCCGGGTTCTGCTTTGATACCTAAGCCTGAGACAAGAAGGCCACGGCTACTTAACCCGGAACGTCGGGATTATTTGAATCGCTAGTCCTGATGATCCGACAAAGCTTTTGCCCTCATTTTTTTCGCCGTATTAACCAGGTTTGTAAGCGCAGACCTGGTTTCGGGCCAATCCCTGGTTTTCAATCCGCAGTCGGGATTTACCCAGAGATTGTCAATGGGAATTAACTCGCTGGCCTTTATCAGCAATTTCACCATCTCATCTTCAGTCGGCACCCTGGGGGAGTGTATATCATACACGCCCGGCCCAATTTCGTTTGGATATTTAAACTCGACAAATGCATTCAACAATTCCATCTCTGACCGCGATGTTTCAATAGTAATTACATCGGCATCTAACTCGGCAATACTGGTAATGATGTCGTTAAATTCGGAATAACACATATGGGTATGGATCTGCGTAGTATCCTTTACGCCGCTGGACGAAATTCTAAACGATTCTACTGCCCAATCCAGGTAGTCCTTCCAGTATTCCCTGCGCAGGGGCAAGCCTTCTCTGATCGCCGGCTCATCAATTTGAATGACATCAATCCCCGCCTTTTCAAGATCATTCACCTCATCGCGAATAGCCAACGCTATCTGCTTACAGGTTATGGAACGGGGTTGATCATTTCTGACAAAAGACCATTGCAGGATCGTTACCGGTCCCGTCAGCATTCCTTTTACCGGCTTTGTTGTGAGCGACTGCGCGTAAGACGACCATTTTAAGGTCATCGGATCTTTTCTTGAGACATCTCCAAAAATGATCGGAGGTTTTACACATCTGCTCCCATAACTCTGCACCCAGCCAAAGTTGGTAAAAGCAAAACCTTCCAGTTTTTCCCCGAAGTATTCCACCATATCATTTCTTTCAAATTCACCGTGAACCAGTACATCAAGCCCGATATCTTCCTGGAAGCGGATGGTTTCTTCCGTTTCTTTTTTTATCAAATCATCATACTCAGCTTCTGTAATTTTCTTTTTCTTCAATTGTGATCTCCAGCTTCTCACTTCCCTGGTTTGTGGAAAAGAGCCTATGGTGGTTGTCGGATATTGAGGTAAATTCAGCTTTTCTTTTTGTCTTGCTTTTCGTGTAGCAAAACCGGAGGCTCTTTTGCTATCGGTCGCCGTCAATTGCGAAATTCTGGATTTCACTTCAGGGTTATGAATGTGTCGCGACGCCTTTCGAATTTGGTTTGCTGTCCGGTTTGTTTCCAACTTTTGGATGATGTCGGCAGAAGTGTTGCCCGTTGCAATACTTTTAAGTGTAGAGATCTCTTCAACCTTCTGCTTAGCAAATGCCAACCATTGCCTGACCTCGGGAGGCAAGCTTTTTTCATCGGTTTCCAACTCCAGATCGTAAGGACAATGTAACAAGGAGCAGGAAGAAGCTATCCAGATTTTTTCTTCGCCGGGTACTGCCATTGCTTTTTCAATTGTCTTAACCGTACTTTCAAAATCATTTTTCCACACGTTTCTTCCATCCACGACACCCAGAGACAGCGTCATATTTTTATTGAAATTATCTGAATTTAATATGTCGTCCAACTGTGAAGGACAGCGTACAAGATCCAGGTGCAAAGTGTCAACGGGCAAAGACAGGACGGTTGTTAAGTTGTCCCCATAACAATCAAAATAATTGGTAAGAATTACTTTTATATTCGGGAACCGCTCAGCAATTTCGCGATAACTATGCGAGATGACGTCTCTTTCCTGTTGTGTTAAATTCAATGCCAGGCATGGCTCATCAAACTGAACGTATTCAACATCCAGCGCATTAAGTTTTTCAAGCAAGTCAATATAAACGGGCAGGAGTTTTTCCAACAAGGCTATTCTATGAAAACCCTCCTCTTTCTCCTTTCCAATTAAAAGATAGGTTACCGGGCCTATAATTACCGGCTTCGTTTTAATACCAAGCCCCAAAGCTTCCTGGTATTCATCAATAATTTTGGATGAAAAAAGAGAAAATTCCTGATGTTTTTCGAATTCCGGCACAATGTAATGATAGTTCGTATCAAACCATTTGGTCATTTCCATTGCTGTGATATCATAACCATCTCTTTGAATGCCCCGTGCCATGGCAAAGTAAAGGTCGATCTGATCCTTATTATTTTTTAATGCATTATATCTTTCCGGAATACACCCAACAGTAAGGGACATATCCAGCACCTGATCGTAGAAAGAGAAGTCATTGGACGGAATAAGATCTATGCCCAATTCCTTTTGTAGCATCCAGTTTTGTTTCCTGATACTTTTACCTGTTTCGTATAACGAATCAAAAGCGATAGTGCCTTTCCAATATTTTTCAGATGCTTTTTTGAGCTCCCTTTGACTCCCTATTCTTGGATAGCCCAATACATTTGTTTTCATGTTATAGTATTTTCATTGAATATTAAAAATCTTTCCAAAATTATATAAATGGACTTTAACACTTTGAAAAAAAATAAAATTGGAATATAAATCTATATTCTGTTTATTTATAAGATAATAAAACTATTAATGGTTGTTTTTTATCGGTTAGACAGGAAATTTATCTATGGAACATTTGGACCGCATTGATTTGAAAATCTTAAAACTCCTGCAGGAGAACTCCAATATCACAACAAAAGAGGTGGCAAAGAAAGTACACCTTTCAGCAACTCCTGTTTTTGAGCGTATTAAGCGGCTGGAAAAAGGAGGGTATATAAAAAAGTATGTTGCTATTCTGGACGCAGAGAAATTAAATAAATCATTGATTGTGTTTTGCAACATTACATTGAAAGAACATACCAAAGAAATAGGTAATAAATTTGTGCAGGATATTAAATCCCTTCGCGAGGTAACTGAGTGTTATAATATTTCAGGAGATTATGATTTTTTACTCAAAGTGCTGGTAAGAGACATGAAGCATTACCAGGATTTCGTGATCAATCAACTTGGTTCCATTCAAAATATCGGCAGCGCCCATAGTACCTTTGTGATGGGCGAGATTAAGCATTCTTATGCGGTACCGTTGGATGAAGGGTGATTACCGGTTATTGGCAAGGTAACACGCAATTTGATTGCGAATTCGCGAAGCCAATAACCGGGAAAATCGTCATTATGGGTGTTAAACGGTGGCCGTCTTCCATCTACCTCTGGTAAACATCCACAGTGTAAACAAACCTACGGAAGTCTCTGAAATAAATACAGCCCAAAACACACCGGAGTGGCCCCAGTCCAGTAGCAACGCCAGCAGGTAGGCCAAAGGAATTTGGATGAGCCAGAAAAAGATCAGGTTGATCCATGTAGGTGTTTTGGTGTCTCCCGAACCATTAAATGCCTGTACAGAAACCATCCACCACCCGTAGATGAAATAGGAGTAGGAGAGTATTCGTACCCATTCCCCACCAATCCGGATGACATTTTGATCATTAGTGAAAATGCTTACCAGCGATTCATTGAAGAAAAAGTAAATAATTGAAACACCGATCAGAAAGATCATATTGTAAAATCCAATCTTCCAGACCGATTGTTCAGCCCGTTCGGAATTCCCGGCACCGAGGTTTTGACCGACCAGGGTAGCGGCCGCATTGGATAAACCCCAGGCAGGCATAAGGGTAAACATCATCAATCTGATGGTAATCGTTGCACCTGCTACAGCTTCACTTCCGATATCTGCCAGAATTCGCATCAAAAATATCCAAGAGGTCATGGCCACTATCATTTGTCCAATCCCGCCGATGGAAGTTCGAAAAATGTTGAGCATGATTTTGGTCTCCAACCTTAGTTGGGAGAATTTGGCCTTGATGTGTTTTCCACCTTTTGCCAGTAGCCATAATTGCGTAGCAACGCCAATGCCTCTTCCGGTAGTTGTGGCAATGGCTGCCCCTTCAATGCCGAAGGCAGGGATCGGACCCCAACCAAAAATCAGCAAAGGATCTAAGATAATATTGATTCCATTGGCGATCCAGAGTACTCTCATCGCTATTGCCGCATCACCTGCGCCTCTGAATATCGCATTGATTATAAAGAGCAGCAGAATAATAGCGTTGCCTCCCAGCATCCATTGCGTATAGTGATAGCCATTTGATATGCTCCATTCATCTCCGCCCATCAGCGCCAGCAATTCTTTGGCAAAGAAGATACCCGCAAGGGCAAAGGGAATTGAAATAAAAATAGCCAGCAAGATGGACTGAATGGCCGACTTGGCCGCCTCTTCCTTGTTTTTTTCTCCAATCCTTCGTGCAACAATTGCTGTAACGGCCATAGATAGCCCCATCGCCACTGAATAAAGCAGAAATAAGTAGGTTTCTGTCAGGCCTACTGTGGCTACGGCCGAAGGACCTAATTTCCCCACAAAATAGATATCCACAACGGCAAATGTGGATTCCATAACGAGCTCGAGGATCATAGGCACCGCCAAAAGAAAGATCGCCTTTCTCAGGCCAATACTCGTGTAGTCGGCATCCGTCCCACGAATAGCGTCTTTGAGCGCCTCCCAAACAGAACTTTTAGGGGTTGATATCGCCTGATCGGTAGTTGCTGTTTCATTTTCCATATTTTGGCGAGGTTTTAGGTTTTATTGTTAGTTTGTAATTTATCATTAAAAATTTTCAAAACGTGTTGATACGTCATTTTTCACCGTGACCATATCATAATTTCAAAATTAAGCTTCCTTGTGACAACCCTATGTCACTGAATTTGGAAAAAATCACCGGGAATTATCAGCTATGCTATACATTATCTGCTTACCATCAAACCCTTATAATAACCTCTGTTTACGTAAGCCAGAAATAAAGTTGCTAAAAATACAAATAATGCCACCGGCAATCCTTCCGGTGCCAGGAAAATATGCACGCATACAATATTGACCACTATCGAAAAAATGACAACGGTAGCTAAAGGAACAAAACGCCCTACTATAAATGCCATCCCGCAAATCAACTCAATGGCTTTGACTAATGGCAATAAGTAACCAGATGCGTTCAGGCCATCATTGAAAGTTTTCATGTCTCCCGTCAATTCCGGCGGAGGAAACAACTTAAAAAAGTAAGTGATTGATGCGAAGACAAAAAGTGCTCCAAGGAGTAAGCGAATAATGATTGTTGCGATTTTCATAATGGTTGTTTTACTATTTGATGGTAGAAAGGTATTTCGATAACTTATCCATATTCATCTGATCAACGGTATCTGTAAAGCCATTCGGTCCCCACCATTGCTTTATCAGATCCAGCTCGGTCCAGGCTCTCCAAACCAGATCAATGGGAGCGTTGAACAATCGGGTAATGGATAGTTCACGTCTGTTCTTAATGACGGAAGTTTCGCTTTTGTTCATTTCTTTTGCATTAAGTGATTAAAGTCCATTGGCTAACAATTCATCCCCCGTCATTGTGAAGAAAGGGAGGGCCACAGCGTAGGTTCTGAAACAATCCCCTGGCTTACCCTGCCGCCCTTTGCCAAATACCTGCCTTGCTGCTTAGGGATCGCTTCACAACCCACCCTCAGGGCCAGCCTATTGTTCGCGATGAACTGTGTTTAAAAGCAAGGTTTTGGAGTATAATTTTCATAATACTTCGTACCTGAAGTTACTACAGCAAAAGCTTGTTTTAATAGTTTATTAGCCAAGGCTATTTTTATAACTCTTTCCGGTTTGCCCTTCCGTTTAAGTCTTTCATACATCTGAATACATGCCTTATTAGATCGTTTAGCTGCCCAACTGCATAAATATAAAAGCTTTCTGATTTGACTTTTGCCCATTTTACAAATATGTCCTCTCCCATAGATGCTGGTTCCTGATTGATAAACCCGTGGACTAAAGCCTACATAGGCAATTAGTGATTTATAACTTTTAAACCTAGTGAAGTTATCTGTAATCACAGTGAGCATAATGGCTGTTTTTCGCCCTATGCCTGGAATACTGGTTAACAGCTCTAAGGTATTGGAATATTTTTCTTCAGCATACCGATCAAGTTGATCTTTCAGTCTTTCTTGCTGCCGGTCCAGGCTCCGGATCAATGACCTCAGACTATACTTTACCTGTAATTCTATTATACCGGTGTTCTCAAAGGCTTCTAACTGATTTTTCAGCATATTCCTTTGCTTATTGATGCCTTCCAGCGTGCTTAGGATCTGCTGCATTTGAAGGATCAATTTATCAGTGATCTTCCATAGAACAGGGCTTTCTGCAATACCGTATTCAGCAATGATACGAGCATCTTTTTTATCGGTTTTGGCCCTAAACAATCGCATTTGAGAAAACCGTTTTATCACTAGAGGATTAACAACGCTAACTTTTATAGCATGTTCATTTAAAAACATTGCCAAGGGCAGATAGTAAGGCCCTGAAGCTTCCATAACACAAGTTGTTGTGGGATTAAGGGTCGCTAAAAAAGCTTCAAAACCTTCTTTCTGATTAGAAAACTTAAGATGTATCCATTTTTCATCCTCATAAAAAGCAACATCGAAAGTTGCTTTGGACACGTCAATACCTGTAACTTTATTCATAGGTTAAATACTTTGAAAAGGAAGCTACTTTGTGACTTATCAATCCTAAATACAGGCTTGATGCCTAATGAACTGTCCAAGTTTCAAGTAGTGGAGAAAGAGACTAACATCGCGAACAGTCTTTCTGACAAATGACGAGCAACAGTCTTAACCTTTCTCCTTCCTTTTCGAGGTTAAACATTTAACAAGTTAACCTTTAACTAATTCATTCTTTGCAAACATAGGATGACGGTTGACGGCAGAAGGGTTAGGTGTAATGAGAAGTTTTTGTCGTCAGATTTGTAAATGTTCGATTCGCTTTCCATATGATCTACAGTTTTTCCAACACCTTATCGAGATTCTCATAAGCAGCGGTCAGTCCTTCTTTCATGCCCATTTGGATTACTTGTTGAAGGTGATCTTCAGAGTCATACTCGGTAATTAAGTTTACAATGGTTTCACCTGACGCTTCGCTAAATTTGTTTGTAAAATTTGTTTTGATCGGTAGTAATGTTTGTTTTGCTCATTATGGCTTGTCTTTTTTGTTTTTCATTTTCATTAACAGGCTGTCCAGTTGATTAAAGCGGCCTTCCCACATTTCTCTAAATGGCTCCAGCCAGTCCTGAACTTCTATTAATTTTTTTGGCTGTAGCTCACAGTATCGTTCACGACCCTGCTGATTAATGACTACAAGTCCACATTCCTGCAAGAACTTAATATGTTGCGAAATTGCCGGCCGGCTCATATCAAAATTCTCCGCTATCGCATTTAAATTAAGTGATTGATGCGTAATCATATTAAGTATATCCCGCCTTGTTGGATCTGCTATGGCCTGAAATACGTCTCTTCTCATAACTTTCTTGTTTAATATGTAAGCATTCACTTACAAATAAAAGCGTAAGTAATTACTTACGCAAATTTTTATCCAAATATTTTTTAAATCAGGTACCTATTACCCTCATCCTGACACCTAATGCAAGGCTGATTCCAAATGGGTCTAATACCAAACAGATACTATAGGTCAAGCTTTGCGATTCAATTTCTTTTCCTTTTTCTTCCAATTTAACTATCTTAATACGTATGTGGACCTGCCCTAAATGCCAGCGGACTTTTCGAAATACCGGTCAGGCACATTCCTGTAAACTGGTTGACAAAGCATCTTTTTTTGCAAGGCGTCCTGCGCACTTCAAAAAGCTATATCAGATTATTAAAAATAAGGTGAAAAGTTTAGGAGAATTCCGGGAAGAAGCTGTTTTGCCCGATGTTATCTTCTTTAAAACCAAAAGCACTTTCCTTGCCATTAAAGTAAAAAAGGCCTGGTTAGATATAGAGTTTTTTCTTGATCACCTTGAAGATGTGCCCCCGGTTAAGAAATACTTGCAAACCTCAAAACGTCGTTTTGTTCACGTGGTATCCATAGATGAAGAAGAGGACATTGACAGGCAATTAATGGACTGGATAAGTGACTCTTACCATCTTATTACCTCATCCTGATTATTAAGAAACTAAACAAAGCATTTACAATGCTGGTGATAGCAACTTCTTTTTACGAATTTCCTTCAGCAATCTTCGCTCATCCATTATTTATCCAGATGAACATGACCTTTAGCCTCCTTTATTCATTTTAAACATGGCAATCGTGTAATCCAACAATTCCTGTCCGCCCGCTTTTCCATGCCCCGGAATTATTATCGTCGCATCGCTGTATTTTGTTTTTACTTTTTCCACCGTCTTTGACCAATCGTCAACGTTAGCATCTCCTAAATATCCTTTACCTGCACCATTCGCTTTAATCAGACATCCTCCAAACAACACTTTTTCGCCTGGAAAGTAACTTATGATATTATCTTTTGTGTGTCCTTCACCTAGGTGTTCGTTGACAACTTTCTTATCACCAACCTTTATTTCAAGATAATTATCAAATCCATTTTGCGGCAATGTCACGTTATCGGATTTTGCCAAATCAATGGTAGATTTATTTGCATAGGAGGGAATATCTCTTTTATGGAATTCTTTGATGCCTCCCAGGCAGTCGCGATGGAAATGTGTAATGATTACTGCTTTTACCCGGCAATGCGCTTCCTTTTCAAGCCAGGTTATTAATTCCATTGATGTCGCATCATCTCCCGGTGTATCAAAAACAACTGCCTCGTCGTTGTCAATAACCACCATGCCGTTGCAAGGGACCTTTCCATAGCTTTCAGTATCCAAATAGGAAATGTGCATAAAGGTGTTAGCGGTCAGTTTTTCAATGCGCAGTGTTTCCGTTTTGTACACATTGCTATTATCCTGGGCTTTGCCATTGATAACTAAAATCGATGATATTATCAGTACATATATTTTGAGCTTCATACAGTTTTTTTGACAACAACGTACCCGCAATTGTCGTAGTGTGTGAAAACAATTCTAAAAGAAAGGAAAGATAATAAAAAACACGCCCTATTCAATTTTGACTATGAAATTACGCCGGGAAATGCTGATTATATTAAGAATTTGTTAATTTAAGCGGATGAAATATCAGCCAGGTGTCAAACCCAGGTCATATTAAATACATAATGGTATGCCGCCTGGCATCAAATTAAAGTGATATGATACGTTGCGCAAGTATTGCAGGCTTTGAGCTCATTATAGGAATTGAATTAAAAGTATGGGATGAGCCTGGAAATTTCATCAATCAGATAGATGACCGTTATATACGGTTTTAGACTTTTCAAGCAAATGACACGACGCAGGTGAAAGAAATTTTGTATTGCTATAGTTAGCCGTTATTCAATAAATTTGCAGGAATTGCTATGGTCTGGCATCTGTAAATTATTTGTTACTTTGAGTTTTTCAATTAGATGCCTCATTTGTCAAAAACGCTATCCTACTTCAGGCGCTTTTATGTAAAGATTGCGAATCGTGAATTTTAAGGAACCATGGGAATAAGAGTTAAACTTATGATCACCATCCTCATCGTAGCTTTGGCCGGCGGATTGGTAGGTATCGTTGGTTATCACTCCAATCGCTTAATTGTGTCCTCATACGATGTGGTATCAAACGAATCATCTCCCAGGCTTTTTTTACTAAGCAGAATCTCAGACCAGGCAAACAGGATGCAAGCCGAAGCAATTAGCTATGTGCTATTAAAACTTACGCAGTCCGGTACCGAAGATAAACCCATTTCAGATACCTCCAAACAGACAAATGAGGAATTGATGGAAATGCAGGAGGCATCAGAAAGGTTCTCACAATACTTAAACGCCTTAAAGGAGATTGATTGCCTCAATTGTCCCGAAGAAGATAAAAAATTAGTATACAGCGAAATTGAAAAGACCTCCTCACTATTTCTCTCGCTATGCTCCAAATTGGTGACAGCCGTTGACAATGACGAAACAAAAGAATCTCTTGCTACACTTAAAAACGAGATAGAAGCATTGGAGCAAGTGCTGTTAACCATGGTAGCAGAAGAAATTGACAAAGAGCACATCATATTGAAAAAGCGAATGGAAACGGCGACAAAAAATGCTCGCTACTCTAATAAGCTCATTTTTTTTATTACCGGGTTAGCTGTTTTTCTCACCATTGTGATGGGAGTCTTGCTGGCAAATTCAATTGTTAAACCTATCGTTAAATTAAAAAGTTTTGCTCAGTCCGTTGGACAAGGAAACCTGGATCAAAAAATGCTTATCGATAGCAGGGATGAAATAGGGAGCTTATCAAAGTCATTTCAACAAATGATGAAAGACCTGAAACGTACGCTGGAAGAAAAAACCAAATTGGTGGAGCTCGCTGCAGAGGCAAAAAATGAGAAGCTTCGCGTGAGTGAGCTGAAAAAGAGAAACCAGGAATTGGAACAGTTTGCCTATATCGCCAGTCACGATCTGAAGGCCCCGTTAGTTAATATCTCCAGTGTCATTACCATGATTGAGATGAACGGCGAGGTTAATGAAAATACCACTTTTCTTCTGGACAAGATAAAAAGCACGGTGAGTAGTATGCAGCAAAAAATTGCCAAGCTCAATGACGTAATTAGACTCAAAAAGAATATGAAGCTTGTTCCTGAAACGGTTTCATTTTCAGCGCATACCGAAGAGGTACTCAAGAATCTTGAGGCTCAGATAAACGAAACCAATGCCATCGTCAAAACCGATTTTAGCCATTGTGAAACTATTGTTTATCCGTCTATACATTTGCATCATATTCTAATTAATCTAATATCCAATGCTTTAAAATACAGAAACCCAAATGTGCCCCCTATCATTGAGATCACTACTGTTATCAGTGAAGGGTACGTTTGTCTGGTGGTTAAGGACAATGGCCTGGGCATAGACCTTAACGCTTACGGTTCAAAACTATTTGGCTTATTTCAGCGATTTCACCTGGCGATAGAGGGTGATGGTGTTGGTTTACACATTGTCAAGAGTATAATAGAAAGCCATGGGGGTAAAATTCATGTGGATAGTAAGCCCAATGAGGGAACAACCTTCAAGGTTTATTTGACTTAATCACTGCTTTACTATGAGCAAAATCAAAAGAATACTTCTCGTAGATGATGATAACCTGACAAATTTATTTACCAAATTTATATTAAGCCGATACAACAAAGAATTGGAGATCAATATCTGCCTGAATGGAGAGGAAGCCATTAATTATCTTCAAACTGCGGATGCTCCCCCGGATCTCATTATACTGGATATAAACATGCCGCTCATCAATGGGTTTGAATTTCTTGACTGGCAGTCCCAAAGCCCTTTTCAGGAAACCTGTGTGGTCATGTACTCGACATCCGACAGAGAAGAGGACATAAAACAATCGCTGCAATACAAGCAGGTGGTGGAATATATTGAAAAGCCATTTGACCTTCAGAAGATCGAGGTGCTTTTTAGCAAGATAGATAATTAGGCTGCTATGCTTTAAAGCGCGAAATCAATGCTGGAAGGACAAACATCGAACCTGATTATCCCAGATTTGAAGAGAATTTTAACACTTTTAAGTTTGCCCTAAAACTTTAGCGGTTTCCCAAACTAGAATCAGATACAATGTTTATCCCATGTCTGATCCAAATCCATTATATTTAAGGAAAGGGAATCAAAAATGGTAAAGGGGAATCAAAAGAATTTGACATTTTTTCAATCAGCACAAAACTTCAATGAGGATGTGTATAAACCGACCATTTCATGAATTTTTTACCAGCCCATGAATTGATCCCTTATTATCAATATAAGAAACAGCAGGCCGTTCAGTTTGACCCAAAGACTATAGCTCATTTACCTGACAATGTCAGAGATCTGTTTAAAAAGGAGGCATCTACAGGATATGAGGAATTTTTGATAGCATTTAAGAGCCCCTGTATCATTGAGCCAAAGTCCGGGTGGGTATTAACTGAAGACTTCCGGACAATTGCGGAATCCCGTCCATTTGGAAGGTACGTTTTACCTGAGTTTTTGCCTGCTATCACGGCCGGGCAATATGAAGAGGTATCAAAAGTACAAATTGAAGAAGCCGTAGTTCTTTATGAAGGATGTGAAAATTATTTTCATTTTTTGAATGAATTTGTAGGAAGGCTTATGTTGCTTGATCAGCTCGGCGTTCCGAAAGATATCCCGATAATCGTTCCTGAAAAGATGAAAGAGATCGCGTTTGTAAGTCAGTTTTTTGATCTGCTGCCTGATCTGTTCAGCCGTAATTGGATATATCAGCCCCCTGATGTATTCTACAGGATAGAGAAATGTACCTATCTTGTTCAAGTCATGAAACACAACAGGAGAAACTTAGCCAGGCTGGCAGAGCGATCTTTAGCAGTAGTCGACGATTTCCATAACGCAGATCAGGACCTGAGCCTTTTTATTACCAGGAGCAAAATTTCAGGTAGAGGATTGTCAAATATGAGTGAGATCGAGGCGGTGGCTTTAAAACATGGTTTTACAATAATTGACCCGGAACAGGAAAGTGTTGAAAAACAAATAAAACTTTTCAGTCGTGCAAGACACGTTATCAGCCCTCACGGTGCAGGCAATGTTAACCTGGTTTTCAGAGGAAACAAACCTTTAAAGCTACTGGAGATTTTCCCTCAAAACTTCATGAAAGGAACATACTTTTTTTTGTGTCATAATTTTGGGTATGAGTACGAGGCATTATTGGGAGACCCCATAGCAGAGACTAAACTTACCGTATCAGCATCCGCCGTCAAGTTAAAGGGAGAATTTTACCTTTCACCGGATACATTTGAGCATAAGCTTGTTTCCTTTTTTAATAAAAATTCCTCTTAGCGACGATGCGGAATATGGGCCAGTATTTATTGTTAGCTGAAACGGTTTATCGTGTCCTATTGGTCTTAGGACCGCTTCGCTAATCCTAAGACCAGTGGAGGTGATCAGCTTAAGTTTTTGATCATGGTATAGAGCATCCGTGATAATTCATCCGCCAATACTTGAAATTCTTCGAACACCTTCCCCGTAATTGACTTTTCATCATTTAGTACATCAAGAACAGCCACACATTCGAAGACAGAACTTCTGGCAATGACAAAGAAATTCCTTCTGTCGGCTTTTGAGAACCTTCCTGAACCTTCAGCATTATTAAGAATGATGCTAAATGAAGCTCTTGAAAGTTGATCATTAATAATTCGATGAAAATTGTGCTCAGCAATTAGGGATTTAGTCTTACTGTGGAATGCTTTTGCCTTATTGTACACCTTAAGCTTTTGAAAATCAAACATAGCTGGGACAGAATGAATAGGAGAGCGAGAATGAAGAAAATCAGAATGAGACTCCTCGCGTTCGCTCTGATTCTCATTCTGATTTGTACCAGGGGCGGGACTTGAACCCGCACGGCCCGAGGGCCACAAGATTTTAAGTCTTGCGTGTCTACCAATTCCACCACCCCGGCATTGACTATGATTACTCATAGCCATAAATAAAAAAAGAGCGAAAGACGGGACTCGAACCCGCGACCCCGACCTTGGCAAGGTCGTGCTCTACCAGCTGAGCTACTTTCGCTTAATGCCCCCTAACTGTTTCAGTTAAAGGGATTGCAAATTTAAGTAACCACAGGTAATTTGCAATAGCTTTTTTTAAAAATATTACCCTCCCGCCCGTTTACTTCCACGACACCACAATTAATTGATGAAATTAGTCCCCAAAAATTGGTATTATGAGCCTGGGATCTCCTTTATTGCAGAATTATTTCCTAATTTGTAATACAAATCCAGCTAAACTACCAACGACCAATTTAAACAAAACAGACTATGAGACTTTTTTATACACCGTTAATAATTATCTTGTTTCTTTCCACCCTGGCCCGGGCCGACAATGACCCCGGAAAGAAAGCCGGGAAAGCTTCCAAACCGCTGGCAACGGACTTTGCAAAGAATTATGTGCCCGTGCTGGAAACCGCCAAGACTATTACGCTGGCGGTAGCTGAAGCCATGCCAAAGGAAAAATATACATATAAACCAATGGAGATCAGCAAAACGTTTGGGCAGCAAATGGTGCATATTGCCTATACCATCACCATTCTGGAGGAAACGCATATACAGGGAAAAGAGCTGGCCTTTCAGGAACCTTCTGCCGAGGGTAAATCCAAGGAGGAAATCAAAAATATGCTGGTGAAAGCTTTTGATCAGTTAATCGCGTCAGCTAAAGCCATTTCCAGTCAGGACCTTAAAACGCCTGTCAACCTCTCCGATACCCGGGTATTGTCCAAGCAATATGTCTATATGTTTATTCATGACCATTTGACCAATCACCGGGCCAAGGCTAATTTGTATGTGCGCATGAATGGCATAGAGCCGCCGGCATATGGATTTTAAAAGTTATTGGCATTTATTCCGGCTAAAATTTGCCAAATTTAAAAGAGATGTGGGTGCTCCAATCCTCTAAATCGCTTTGACTAATCTCATTCAGGTCCGACCCCTCAATGAATCGATATGTCCCGCCTATGGCTAATCTGAAAAAGCTGGCCACATTGATTTCTATCTCAACACCGGGTTCCAGGATAAAAAACCCAGTTGAATCCTTAATATTATCAAAGCCATTACTAAAAATATTGTCCTCATCCTCCAGCACATCGATACCTCCTCCACCGAAAAGAATCGGAAAGTGTACATGAAAGATTTCCCTGGCAAAAATTGAATAACCTATTAATAAGCCCCCATAGCCACCGCCCAGATACAAGTTATCCTGATTATCGAGGCTCTTAAATTTCGCCCGCGTAGTTATACCGTAACCACCCAGGCCCAGGGTAAACTGGTTATTCAGGATAACACCTCCATGACCTCCGACTAAAAGTGCGGTTTGATTGTTCCATTGTGACACCTTGAGATCCACCGACCCAAATCCCCGTACCTTAACCTCGCCTCCCAGAAGGGTTTTAACCTGGTTGTTATCTGCATATTCAAATTCCTGCGCCGCCGTCGGTCCTGCTAACATGACCAGGCTTGTTAAAAAAATAATGTATCTGATCTTCATCGTTCCCATGTATTTAAATTAAAAAAGAAAATGTCAGAGAGGCATCCCAGAATTCAAAGCGGGTGAATCTCATGCCCAAAAAGGAAAAGCGGGGTTTTACATCAAATCCTAATGTGATGGGCGCCGTAAAGCGATATTCCAATCCCACTATGGCATCGATACCCATGCTGAAGTATTTTGGCGGATTGAAGTTATTGACCTGTGTATTAAATATATTGTTGTTAATGGTATTAAATTCAACCCTTCGTCTCCGGTTGCTTTCATACCTTTCAAATCCAACGTGCGCCCCTCCTCCATAATAGAAAAAAAGGTTATGACTTAATTTTGTGGGAAGGTGCCTTGTGTACAAACCCGTCGCCTGAGCCCCGCCGTTTCTGGCCGAAAGCAGTGCCTGATAGGCCATTGATTCTGTATGAAAGCTCTTATAGAAAACCCCGGCAGATCCACCGGCCCGAACACCAACCGCGTTGCGATAATACTGGGCCAGACAATGATCTGCGAAAAACATTATTGCTGCTATGAGTAGTATTTTTTTCATATCCATATAATTTGAGTTAATGACTGCTTCTGACGAAAAATACCTTCAGGTCGCCCTTCTGGGCATTTACATTGACCGAGCCAGGATTATCTTTCTTATTTCCGATGGTACCGTTCACGGAAACCAGGTTGTCTTTGTCCTCCAGGTAGTCAATATCCACATCTGATATTTGTGTAGGTAACACGAGTTTATCTTTTCTGGCAGTCAGGGAGGCGTTGAAGTAGGATAAGCTGGCAAAACTTAAATTAAAGTCCGTAGATTTACCGGTCAATTGTATTCTCGTAAAGCCGTCATGAATTTCAGAAACAGCGAGACGGCCGTAATTCATATCCAGATCGGTCAGATTCAATAACTCGGTAACTTCAATTTTTGAAAAGCTGGATCGACCGGAAAAATGGTCGATCTTATTAATCTTGATTTTATCATTTCTGGAATTAATTCTGGCCTTTGTCACCTTGCGAATGATAATATCGGAGGAACTACTGCTTACATTCAATATGTTGGCATCCTCAATTTCCACATCAGCTACTTTTAATGTCAACTCGCCCCGTTCTATGGTGTTAAAATAGGCATTGCCAAAGCTGATACTAATATCGGCGGAACCCGACAAATCGCTGGCTTTTAAATTGCCATTGGATATGTCGATTTTACAGTCATTTTTAAGATCTCCTAAAAACACGTCGCCAAATTTATTGTCAATTTTTAATGCCGCATTTTCCGGGACATATAATTCATAGTCCACGTCCAACCGATCTTTGCTTAACAGGGTTTTGGAATAATCGCCAATGTTATTCAGCAACTCTTTGAAAACACCGGATTTTCGGTCCAGGATGGTCTCCAGAATTACATAATTGTTTACCTGGTTAAAATCAAAGCTTACCCTATTGAGGATCTTTTCAGCAGCAGCCTGGGATTTGCCGTAGGCCGTCATGGTCACTTTCAGTTGTACCTTGTTTTCCGGCCAGGTATTGACAATCACCTGACCGTACTTATTTTTAACTTCAATGTTGTCTCCGCTGCTAACAGTGTATTCTTCTGTAATTGTTTTCGATAGTTGGGAAGCGTTTTGTGACATCACTTCCAATACCGGAAAACATAGCACGGTGCACAACCAAATATTATATAGCAACTTTCTCATTGTGCAATTTATCTTCTTCATTATTGTCCGGATTACTCCTTTCTAACTCATCTAAAATAGCCTGCAGTATCTCCAGTTTCATTTTATAGTTTTGAATCATGGCCTGAATGACTTCTTCATTATCGGCATTATCCTTTAAGTCATTTTGCAATTCAAGATACGCCTGATCCAGGGCGTCCAGGTCATTAAATATTTCTTCTCCCACATCTTTTTTATTGGCCTGAATGATCTCTAACTTATCATTGATCATGCTTTGATAGTAAAAAGCAGCCTCCGCCAGCTCGGCAGAAATCGTTTGGTCACCTTGATTGTTTAACGCATTGTTCCTGCTTACCAGCAAAAATAAAACGCCCACCGTTAGAATCAATAAAAAGGACGCAGCCACTTTCCAGACCACTTTTAACCCATCCTTCTTTCGCCTTTTATCTAGTTTTGACGAAATGTCACCCCATAATTCCTCATAGTCCTCCTGGTAAAGGTCGAAGGAGGCACGGTTTTGATCAACGAATTTTTTAAGCTTATCTTCTTTCATATTGCCAACAACTTTCTGATTTTTGCTTTTGCCTTGCTATACTGCGCTTTCGATGCAGATACGGATATATTCAATATTTGTGCAATTTCCTTATGATCGTAGCCCTCAAATATGTACAAATTAAGCACGACCTTGCATCCCTCCGAGATCTGATCCACGGCATTTAATACTTTTTTAATTTCTTCCTTTTGAAAATCATAGTCATACCTGTCATTATCCTCCTGATTTTCAATAGTCTCGTCCCACTCATTAAAAACTAATCTTTTCTTCTTCAAATGATTGATACAATTGTTAATCACAATTCTCTTTAACCAGGCACTAAAGGTAACTTCATTTTTTAAGGTCTTTATACGGCTAAAGGCATCTATAAATGAGTCCTGTAATACATCTTTTGCTTCCTCAGGATCACCCAGCATACGTCTGCAGATATTATACATAGCATTCACATACAGCTTGTATAGCTCATTCTGCGCACTTCGGTCACCTGTCTTACTCCGTTGTACCAGGTATTTATGTATAGTCTGTTGCCCTGATTGCAATCCTGAATGTTCTTTTTTATAATGACAAAGCGAAAATATAAAGGTTTCCACTTTCCATAAAACTTTCTGTTTTCGGGTTTTCTTTCAAGATAGTGCAATTGGGCTCTTAATTCAACTACATTTTACTTTCCAACTTGAAATTTTATTCTCTCTGCCCCATGATATTTTACTATATTCGTGATCAAATTTACAAGTGAAGGATGAAATTAATTGAAGTAACCGAGAGCAAAACCGCTCGCGCTTTTTTACAACTTCCCGTCAGTTTATACAAAGGGGAAAAAACCTGGATCCGACCACTGGATACAGACATCGAGCAGGTTTTTGATCCCGGGAGAAACAAATTTTTCCGTCACGGCGAATGTATTCGATGGATTTTGCAAAATGAGAAGCAGGAAACGATCGGCCGCGTAGCAGCCTTTATTAATAAAAAAACAGCCAACAAAGAGGAGCAGCCGACCGGAGGCATTGGTTTTTTTGAATGTATCGACGATAAAGATGCCGCATTCCAGTTGTTTGATGCCGGCAAATCCTGGTTGACGTCAAAAGGAATGGAGGCCATGGACGGTCCTATAAATTTTGGCGACCGGGACAGGTGGTGGGGACTGTTAGTTGACGGTTTTGATATTGAGCCGAATTATTGTTGCAACTACAATTTCCCTTATTATCAACAGTTTTTTGAGGATTACGGGTTTCAGATTTATTTTAAACAGTTCACTTACGGGCGAAAGACCAGGGATCCTTTTCATCCTAAAATTGCCGCGAAAGCAGAAAAAGTGGCCAAAGACCCCAAATATCGGTTTGAGCATCTCAAGAAGCATAACCTGGGAAAATATACAGAGGATTTTCGGACGGTTTATAATAAAGCCTGGGCTCGCCACAAGGGCGTAGCGGCTATGTCCGGCTTGCAGGCTAAAAATGCCATGAAAAAAATAAAGCCAATCATGGATGATAAAATTATCTGGTATGGATACTACGATGATGAACCAATTGCTTTCTTTTTACTTTTGCCGGAGGTAAATCAGATTTTTAAGTATGTTAATGGTAAACTTGATTGGTTGGGTAAGTTAAAATTCCTATATCACAAGTGGACGAAATCCTGCAATAAGATGTTTGGCGTTGTGTTTGGTGTTGTTCCGGAACATCAGGGCAAAGGTGTGGAAGGTGCCCTGATCATTGCTACTGCCAAAATGGTGCAGGATGACTATCATCGCTATGAGAACCTGGAGATGAACTGGATCGGCGATTTTAATCCAAAAATGATCCGGGTAGTCGAGCAAGTGGGGGGCAGCGTTTTTAAGACGCACTACACGTATCGAAAATTGTTTGATGAAAGCAAACCCTTCAAGCGTGCGCCTATTGTTTAGTAGCTCCTTTCAATAAATGGAAATGTATGATTATGCCGGTTCAGGCATTGACTGCGGCAACTGCTTTCTTGCGCAGTTTTTTCTTGCTTTCAAGATTCTTGGGTAAATAGATAGTAAATGTACTGCCAAGGTCGGGCTTACTTTTCACTTCCAGCTTACCTTTGTGTTTTTCGATTATACCAAATGAAATAGACAATCCAAGTCCTGTTCCCTTGCCCAGATCTTTGGTGGTAAAAAACGGATCAAAGATTTTATCCATTACCTCTTTACTCATACCGACACCATTGTCCTTGATGGTGACGACAATGTAATCCTCCACATTCTTGGATCTGATATTAATTTCACCTTTCTCATGGATCGCTTCAATGGCATTACTTATCAAATTCATGAAGACCTGATTGAGCTGGCCGGGATAACAATTAATCTCCGGTGAGCTGGGATCATATTTCCTGTTAACAGTAATTTGACGCTGGTTTATTTTGTTATTCAATAATACCAGGCTACTCTCTATGCCTTTATGAATATTTACTTTTTTAAGTTCTGTCTCATTTATCCTGGAGAAGTTTCGCAGCCCCTCTACTATTTCAGCGGTCCGTTGCGCTCCATCGCGGATGGCATTGATCAGGTCATGTACAGACTCTTTGGTTTCTTCAAAATACAGGTTTTCTTTTAACCTGTTTATCTCATTTAATATCTCCAATACATTTTGTGCGCCTTTCAGGCCTTCAATTTCCTCGTATTTATCCAGGATCTCCATCAGTGCGTCCAGGGAGGTATTGAGCCCGTCAATACCTGCATACACAAAGTTGATCGGATTGTTAATTTCATGGGCAATACCGGCGGTCAATTGTCCCAGGGAAGCCATTTTCTCAGATTGGATCAGCTGGGCCTGGGCGGCTTTCAGGTCCTTTAAAGTATTCTCAAGCTTGATAGTCTTATCTTTAATTTGACCATAGTTGGAAGCATTTTCCAGGGCAATAGCAGTGTGTACGGCAAGGTTTCGCAAAATATTCAGGTGATATTCGGAGTAAGCATTCTTTTTAAAGCTCTGCACGGTTATCACGCCAATTGCTTTCTCCTTCACCACCAACGGAAGATAGATAATGGATGAAGAATTTTCTCCTGTTACCGATGGCGGAATTTTCTCAATATATTGCCGATACTCATTTTGAAAGTCATTGACAAAAATGGCTTGTTTATCTTCAAAACATTTTACGGCCAATCGTCTTTTATCCTTGATATCGTACGATATCATAATGATGGTCTCTCCTTTTTCCTTTAACCCCGGGAATTCCAGGCATTTGGTAAGCTCGTTGTAAAGGCCAACCCCAAAAACAGACGCATCCATCAGCGGCCTTACGTTGCGGAATACCGTCTCAATAATTCTGCCGATAGAAAGGTTGGACGTGATGCTCTTTCCGATTTCACTCAGCTGCTTCAGGTTATAGTAGGCTTGCTCAAGTTTATCTCGCTGGGTTTGAATTTCCCTGTTCTGCTGGGCTAATATTTTATTGGCTTTTTTCTTGACCAGATAACTACGCAAAGCCAGAAATACAATAATAGCCAAGGCGACAAAAATACCATTAAATAATCCTTCACGAGCCCTTTGTTCGTCCAATATCAACTGCTGATTATAGGCTTTTTCCTTAAGCAAGGCCAGTACCTGCTCCTTCTGTTTTTCCTCAAGAGCTATTTTGTCCACTTCGAGCGACCTGATACTGTCTTGCTGCTGCAAAAGTTTATTGTCCTTATCTTTTTTATCAAGTTCATATTGCTGTTCCAATATGATAAGCTCGTGTTTGGCTTTAAGCTTATCTGCCTGTTCGTTAAGTAGTAAAGCTTTTTGTAACTCCTCCTTTTTAAGGAACAATTCTCTTTCCCTTCTCAGCAAAGCATTTTCATTTTTCTTTTTTTCCAGCTCAATCTCTTTGATTTCCTTTTCGGCGATGGCCAGTTTTTTATCGGTTTCGGTAATGTTGATTTTATATTGTTGCTGGAGCAATTCTTCCTGCCGCTTGTTTTGTTCCATCAGATAGGCGTCATTAGCCTTTGCATAGGACTGATAACATTCCAGTGCATTTTTATCATCGCCAAGCTTTTTATAGATCTCCGACAGTTCTTTGTTTATGTAAGCAATAAACTGGTTGTTTTGCGAATCCTTGGCCGTACTCAAAGCCTGCCGAAATGAATTCCGGGCGCTTTCCAGTTCACCTATAGCCATATAATTCTTGCCAATCTTATTGTAGATATTAGCTATTTCTTCCGGTTTTCCCTTGGCTACCCAAATCGATAACGCTTCATAAAAATTCTTGTTGGAGTTTTTGTAATCCAGCAGGTTCCGGTAAATAATTCCCTTGTTCATCAGCACCGTTTTTTCCATCAACGAAGCCTGAATGGTATTGGCATTATAGTTCCGGGTCAATGTCAGGCATTTATCGAAGTAATGGAGGGCATCATTATACCTTTTCAGATGCTTGTGAATGTAGCCCAGGTTATTATAGGAGTTAACCACCCCCATTGAATCACTAAGTTTTTTCTTCAGGTCCAGTATTTTCAGTTCCTGATTCAACGCCTCATCGTATTTTTCCAGTTCGTGGTAACTGCTGGAAATGCTTCTCCTTACATTGAGCGCCTGCCTGTCATTTTTTTGTTCAACATAAATTTCCAGCAATTGCAATTGATAGGAAACAGCGGCACCATGGTCTTTCAGGAAGGTATAGGAGTTGCTGATTTCATTCAACACTTTGGCGCGGCCTTCCAGGTCATTCAGGTTTTCTTTCAGTTCCAGCGATCTTTTAAAATAGGTGATGGCTTTCTCATGAAACTCCCCCCATTCCTTGTACAAAAGTCCAATTTGCAGACAGACCTCGGATGTTTTTTTTGTGGCCTTCAATTTTTCAAAAGCCTTTAAAGACTCCAAAAAGTAGTCGTGCGACTGTGCGTATAAAGGCGTTTTACTCGTTTCAGGAGCCCCCAATCCCTGCTGGTACTTAACCTGCGCCATCAGCAAAAGGCTTTCTGCCACGCCCATTTTGTTATTTAAGGAAGTAGATAAATCACAGGCCTGCTTGGCCAGCTCAAAAGCCTGGGAATAACTCTTGATGGCGAGGGTTTTTTTTGCGTTTTCTCTCAACTGCGCTACCCTGCTGGTATCTCCGACTTTACTGCAGGCACTTTCTACTACTCCCAGGCTGTAACCATCTATAAAATAGGTATACGACTCCTGAGCCCACGATATTCCTTGCCACGCACATAGAATAAAAGTAAGAAGGAAATGTTTCATAGCCCGACCCATTTGGCACCTCAAAAGAATTTTTGGTTATTTTAAATGTAACGATTATTTAACGCATATAAAAAAAATAGCCCTTGAATCCAATCAAAATGGGATCAATTTATGACGTTAGTCCCCCAAAATACGGGTGTTCCAGAATGGTCTCTGAAGGCTAACTGGATTTTGCCAGAGGTACTGTGAAGTAAAAAACAGATCCTTTGTTTGCCTCTGTTTGAATTTTCAATTTACCTCCCTGTTTTTCAATGAATTCCTTGCAGAGCTTCAAGCCGATCCCGGTACCCTTTTCATGGGCCGTTCCGGGATTTGTGTTAAAATAACCCGGTTCAAATAATTTGGAAAGCTGTTCCTCAGACATACCGATGCCTGTATCGGCAATGCCAATACTTGCGAAATTCTTTATGCGCTCGACGGTTAAATTGATGCGACCATCGGCCGGGGTAAATTTTACCGCATTGCTTAACAGATTTCTAAAAATCAAGTTCAACATATTAGCATCCCCCATAAGCTTCAGGTCATCTTTGATATCATCCACCTGAATATCAATATTTTTTTGGACGGCGGCGATATGGATCAGCTTGATGTTTTTTTCAATGATGGGCAATAAGGCCAACTCATTAATTTCTATTTTTTTATCCCCCAACTGGGATAGTGACCAATTGAGCAGGTTATCAAGCAGGTCCATTACATTTTGTATGTAGGTCTGTACTTTGCCGGAATACCTTTTAAACTCCTCCAGTGAAATGTTGTTCTTCGTTTGTACCAGCACCTCCATCAATACATTCAAAGAAGCCATTGGGACCCGCAGGTCGTGTGAAATAATGGTAAATAGTTTATCCTTTATTTCGTTGGTCTTTTTTAGCATTTCATTCTTTTCATCCAATTCGGAGGTCCGCTCCTTCACTTTTTCCTCCAGTCCATCATTGGCTTTCTTCAAATCGGCAATCAGTTGGGCGTTGTTCCTTTTCAGATGGTAGCTTTCGAGGGCATTGTCAATAATAATTTTTAATTCCCGCGAATCCCATGGTTTCAAAATATACTGGTATATACCGCAGGTATTAATAGCACGCATGATAAAGTCTATATCGCTATAGGCCGTCAAAATCATACGTACCGTGTCCGGGTGAGTCTGTACAACATTTTCAAGAAACTCAACACCCGACATGCCGGCCATTTTTTGGTCGGTAATAACCAGGTGAATGTCGTTATTCCCAATGATTTCCAGGCCTTCTTCACCCGATTGGGCTGTCAATATATTGTAATGCCTGAAAAATGCATTTTTAAAAACAATGATATTGTTGTGTTCGTCATCAACATATAAAATATTATATCTCATCGTTTTTATGGATTTTAAATATTAAAAAACCGTTTGGTTAAATCCCATTACAAAGCGAAAGATAAGGGGCTATCTTAAATTATGCTACTAACTTAACGGAATAAAATTGCTGAAAGTGAAAGGAATCCGGAGATATTATACGATGTGTGCCGGTACTTTGGGCTGTGCTTTCCGTTTGGGAATGGATACGCTAAAGGAAGTAAATTTCCCCTCTTCGCTGTCTACTTCAATTTTACCTTCCAGTTTATCAATGGCTTTTTTGACCAGATATAATCCGAGTCCATTACCTTGAGAGATTTCAGAACCGCGGAAAAACATCTGGAAGATTTTACTTTTGTACTCATTATCTATGCCCAACCCATTATCTTCCATTTTCATCACAATTCTTTTATCGTTGGAGGCAAGGCTGATGATAACCCTCGGTTTTACGGTTCCTTTGAAAGTAATCGCATTCTCCAGCAGGTTTTCAATGATAATCTTCAGTAAGCTTTCATCACATACAAAGCTGGAATTTTTGTCAAAATTCAGGTCAATCTTGATTTTTGATTCCTCGATCTGATTTTTATACGGCTTCATAATTTGCTCAAAAAGCGCGTGAATATCCACTATCTCATTGTTGACGGGTTTGGTATTGATAGAATGGATGTTGATAAGCTTGTTCAGCGTTTTGTTCATGTCAATTGATGACAATTCAATAATATTAATGTAATCAATGTCTTTACTTTTTTTGTTGTCAAGCTTAGCCAGTTGTGTCAATCCGAGCAAGCGGGTAATCGGACCTTTCAGGTCGTGTGAGGCGCGATAAAGAAAGGTGTCGAGCTCCTGATTGGATTTTACCAGTTCTTTAATAGCATCGCGTAATTTAACGGTTCGCTCTTCTACCTTTTCTTCCAGGTTTACATTGACCATTTTCAGCTCATTGTTTGCCTTTAAAACTTCATCCCAGGCTTTTTCCAGCTGTTTGTTTTTTTCTTCAATGTTGTTTCTCTGCGCCAGGATTTCCTCTGTTTTTTCTCCCAGCAAATAATTTTGCTTCTCGATTTCCTTTTTCTTCTTCTCGAGTGCCTTCTTTTTCCTCTCCAACTCATCGCGCTGGCTCACCACCTGCGCTGTTCGTATAGCCACCTCTTTTTCCAGCATTTCTTTTTTGTACTCAATCCTTTTCACCCTTATTTTATATAACAGAAATCCCAGGAATATAAAGGCGACAAAGGCCAGGACTTTGAACCACCATGTTTCCCATAAAGGGGGCAGAATTTTAATTTTTATAGCCGTACCCTCTTCATTCCAGATACCATCATTGTTGGAAGCCTTTACCCTGAATACATACTCTCCCGGTGCCAGATTGGTATAATTGGCATATGTCCGGTTACCGATGTAATTCCAATCAGGATCAAAATTCTCCATTTTGTAGGCATATTGATTTTTATCCGCATTGGCAAAATTCAAGGCTACAAAATCAAATGAAAATACGGCATGTTCATGAGATAAAGTAATTTCAGTTGTCTCCGAAATATCCTTGGTCAAAGGCGATTCCGGGGTCCGGAAGGTAACCGGCTTGTTAAATAATTTAAAGTCGGTAATCACCACCTGAGGCACATATTGATTATCTTTTACACTTGCCGGAAAGAAGCTATTGTAACCGTTAATTCCTCCAAATAACATCTCCCCATTTTTGCTCATGGAATAGGCGCCAGGGATAAACTCATTGCTTTGCAAACCGTCTTTGCGGTCATAGTTGTTAAACTTCCCGGTTTGGATATTAAATCTCGACAGTCCTTTATTGGTACTTAGCCATAGGTTCCCCTTGCCATCATGTAGTATGCCGTAGATCAGATTATTGGGCAAACCATCGTTCATGGTATAATGGGTGAATTGATTTTTCTCAATGTCATATTTATTTAACCCTTCACTTGTACCTATCCATAGAATCCCGTCCTTATCAAAATGGAGGCAGAAGATGATATTGCTGCTTAAGCTGTTCTGTTGATCTTTTTGCTTTAAAAAGGCCGTAAACTTTTCAGTTTTGGGATCAAATACGTTCAATCCGCCACCGTAGGTTCCAATCCAGAGTTTTCCATTTTTATCTTGTGCCAGGGCACGGATGTCACTGCTGGTTAAACTACCCGGATTATCCGGCTCTTTCACATACCTTTTGAATCTTCTGCGGTCAAATCTATTAAGGCCGCCGCCTTCTGTCCCGAGCCAGATAATCCCCCTTCTGTCTTCGAAAATTACTCTGATAGTGTTATGACTTAAACTATCCGGATTAGCGAGGTCGGCTTTGTAATGTTTAAAACGCTCCGTTCTTAAATCAAGCCTGTTAAGGCCACCACCGCCAGTACCCACCCAAAGCGTGTTACGTACATCGCGATGGATCGCCAGCACCCGCATGTCACTTAGGTTTTTTGGCGGAACATAAGGTTTTTCCTTTTCCGCCTTTTTTCTTCGTCTTTTTCTTCTTTTCTTTTTGACAGGCTCCGGCTTTTTAAATTCCCTTTTAATCCCGGAATCAAAAATACCGCTGGTCGTGTATTGGGTCACCTTTCCAGTTCTGGTATTCAAGCGATTCAAGCCACCGTCCAGGGTTCCGATCCAGGTAATACCATTTCTCTCCTTGTACAGGGCCTGCACATAGTTGCTGCTAATCGTATTGTTACTTAACCCGTCGCGCTGGTAAATTTTAAATTTTTTCCGCTGGCTACCCAGCTGGCTGATCCCGGCATTGGTGCCTACCCACAGCATGCCCACGATATCATCATAAATGCATCGAATGTTGTTGTTTTTGATGGAGTTTGGATCGTTGACATCATTTTTGTAGTGTGTGAAAACCCCCGTCCTCTTGTTAAACTTATTGAGCCCCCCGCCGTCAGTTCCAATCCATATTAAACCCGACGCCCCTTGCACAATGCTGATAACGGTATTATTACTGATGGAATTCTGACGCTTTTCCTGGTGAAAATACCGGTAAATCCTTTCATTTTTATAAAACCCTTTTGCGGCGGATTTTTTGCGAAGCCGTGACAGCCCCTCCTGTGTACCCACCCAAATGTCACCTTGCCGGTCAAGATATAAAGTATTAATTCTGTTATCTGAAATGCTGTAATTCTGCTCCTTCAGGTAATGAAGTGCCGTAGCGCTTTTGGGATCAAACTTGTTCAACCCATTATCGCGGGTACCGATCCACAGATAACCATTTTTATCCGCCACCAGCGCCGTAAGATAATTACTGCTAATGCTTTGATCATTGTCTGTCTCATGCCAATAATGGGTAAACTGCGCTCTGTCGATGATTGGCTCAGGACCTGGCTTAAGGGTAATTTTGTTTAGGCCCCCTCCATTGGTACCCAACCAATAATTGCCATTGGCATCCTCAATAACGGATTTTACCGTATTATGGCTTAACCCCTTGTTTGGAGATCGACTTTTTTTGAAGACGGTAAATGCCTTGGTGGCATGATCAAAAACACTCAGCCCTTCCTGTGTGCCTACCCAAATTAACCCGTTCTTGTCCTCATACAAGGAATAAATGATGTTGTTTGAAATGGATGTAGAATCAGAGGGATTATGAAGAAAGACTTTGAAAGAAGTACCATCATAGCGATTTAATCCGCCCCTGGTACCGATCCAAATGAATCCTTTCCTATCCTGCAAAATACAATTTATAGTACTTTGAGATAAGCCATCGTCCAGTGTAATGCTTTTGAATTTCAGGGTACGCTTTTGGCCAAAGGAATTAAAGGCCAAAAGTATCAGGAATAAGGAATATGACCAACCGAATGTTAATTTCAAGATCTGTAGTTTTTTGATATTGAAAGGTAATAATTTGCCCACCGTTTTCTGAAAGCAAGTTTGGCATTCCCTTGCTAAGTAATATTTCAGGATTATTTGAATTTTGTGCTTTCCCGCAATGGATTCGCACTCCCAAAGTGGGAAGGTCATCCCACTTTGCCATAATTTTTCAAAATGAGTTTCCTCAAAAATTCAAAAAAGTAAGCCCAAAATCCATATCAAAAAATAACCTGATCCAAAAGTTAACTTTAAGATTTTAAGCCACTTGCTAATTGTGCAGAAGGAGAGATAGAACCAAAGTTATATTTATATTATTATATTTAATATGAATATAGTTCTATTTGCATTGGGTTTTCAAATTTCTTTCAGCACGAAACCATGAAATTTTATCGAGTCTTTCGACTAGTAACAAATCGCCTGAAAATCCGATTTTTTGCCAATAAGTTGCTGCAAACCCTAAATTTTTATACGACCTGAAAACAGTCCGGACAGGCATCAATGCTTCTTAAACATATAAGGGCAGGTTAAAAGAAAAGGTGGTTCCTTCGTTTATTTTACTTTTGACAGAAATAATTGAGTGATGAAGTTCAACGATCTTCTTGACAATCGCCAGCCCAAGACCAAAGCCCGGTGCTGCTTCCTTGTTATTGGTACCCTTGTGATATCGGTCAAAAATAAGCGGGAGATCATCTTCCGGTATACCGCAGCCTGTGTCCTTGATGTTAACCTGAATTGCTTTCTCCACCTTCATGAATTCAAAGCTGATCTTGCCACCTTCTTTAGTATATTTTATAGCATTATCAACCAGATTCTGTATTGCCCGGTCCACCAGTGCTATATCGGCATAAATAAGGGGCAGGTCATCTGGTAAAATGGTAGCAATTTCAATGTTTTTCTTGTCGGCAAGAATTTTGTATTTAGCGGTCACGTCCTGCACCAGCTCCACGATGGAAAATGGTTCCGGATTCAGTTTCACCTGCTTGGCCTCCAGTTTTGAAAACTCAAATAATTCATCTACCAGATTTTTTAGCTTTTCTGTATTCTGCAAGATAATGTTCAGGTAACGTTGCTGTTCATCCGAATCGTTTTCATTGATTTTCAAAAGCAGGGTCTCGGCATAGCCATAGATAGAAGTGATAGGAGTTCTCAAATCATGTGAGACATTGGCCAGCAGCTCTCTTCTAAGCCTTTCCAGGCCTTTTAATCCTTCTATATTCTTCACAGTAGTATCCGCCATCTCATTGAAAGTGTCAGCCAACATTCTCAATTCACCGCGGGATTTCAGATTTATCCGGGCGTTAAGGTCCCCGTTTTTGAACTTGTTAACAGTCTGAATAACCATATTAAGGTTCTTGGTAATCACCCAAATAGCCAGCAGACCAATAATCACCGCTGCCAGAAATGCAATGATCATGGAAGAGGCGCCTAATCTCAATATATAGCTATCGAATAATGTTTGACTGGCCGTTTCATACTCTTCGCTGGCTAACACAACATATACATATCCCAATAGTTGATTGTCATCGACCACCCTCGTGGCAGAAAATACCTTTTGCCTGCCCGGATTTCTAGGGTCATCACCCAATGTAAATACTTCGCCATTGTTATCGATAAAATCAACGATGGGTTCGAGAGAAACCCTGGTCAATTTTACTTTTTTATAGGGCGCCACATATTTGAGAATATCCCCTTTGGTATTGAGCAGGTATACTTCAATACTTGGATTCACCGCCATCATGGCGTGCATGATGTCACCGACTTTTTCTTCACTTATTTCCCTATCCAGAAAAGGGCCCACCTCTTTTTCAATATGTGTAGCGATATTACCATTCAATTTCTGATTCACTTCCTGAGAATATTTACTGGCCGATCTCACCGAGATATAAATAAATATGCCACATAACAAAATCAACACCAGGAGAAATACGGCAGAAATACGCCAATACAAGCTGCTAAATATTCTATTTTTCATAAGTGAAAAAGGGTTTAATTTAAATCATCGGTAAAGCGGTATCCCACTCCCCACGACGTCAGTACAAATTTTGGATTGGAAAGATCTGATTCAATTTTTGCGCGTAAACGGTTTATGTGTGAATTTACGGTATGATCATAGCCCGAAAACTCATAGCCCCACACTTTGTTTAAAATACTTGCGCGGCTATAGGTCCTGCCAGGATTTTTGGCCAGGAGCACCAGCAGTTCAAATTCCTTGGGCGTCAACTCTACCCGTTGCTCGCTGATGGTTACCGTCCTTTTGGTAAGATCAATAGAAAGATTGGAAAATTGCAATTGCTGATCCTCATCCCGTCCCGATTGATCATTCAATGATTCTATTCTTCTGAAAATAGCCTTAACCCTGGCAATCAATTCGCGGATGCTAAAGGGTTTGGTCAGATAATCATCAGCGCCGGATTCCAGGCCAAGCACCTTGTCAATTTCTTCACTTTTGGCTGTCAGCATCAATATAGGTGTAAGCTTTTTCATTGACCGCAATTGACGACAAATTTCCAGGCCGTTCATGTCCGGAAGCATCAGGTCGAGAATAATAAGGTCAAAATTTTCAGCCGACGCTATTTTAAAACCCTCATAACCATTGTTTATAATGGTGGGATGGAAAAAATTATCGTTTAGATGAATGTTTAATAGTTCACCTATATTTTGATCATCTTCAATAACCAGGACCTTCTTCATCTTAAACATTTTAACTCAAATTTAGTTGTTAAGTATCACGAAAGTATCACAGATTAATACCGGAATCTTCATATTTTTTTATACGAAATTAAATGGGAGAGTTTGGCCAACTTTTGTTTGTTGCGCGACAAATGGCCAGATAATGACAGGTTTTAGAAGGCTTTTTTGGATCATTCACGAAAAAAGGGGTCTCTATGAAACCCCTTTTCACCCAAACAATAAAATTAGCTTTGAAGCTATATAGTTAGTCTCATCAACACAATCGGATACAACACGGTTCCCCGAAGGGTGTTTTTTTTAAATTCTATTGTAAGCCTCATGACATTTGTATCGATAGCACCGCTCCAACGCCACACACTGCCATGATAATTCGTATTCCACCAAGCGGGCCTGTCCTGACAACATGGGACACCGATTGAAAAATAGTTTCTTTTTCAATAATATTGGTGATTGACCCGCAATTGTCTTAAAAGTATGCTATTAATAAAATGAAAACTATAAAACTTCAATTCGATAATAAGGCAGGCGACCGGTTATCCGCGAAACTGGAATTACCACTGGACAAGCAGCCAAAGGCATTCGCCTTATTTGCCCATTGTTTTACCTGTAACAAAAATCTGTTGGCTGTCACGAATATTAGCCGCGCATTGACTGATAACGGTATTGCCGTATTGCGATTTGATTTCACCGGATTAGGTGAAAGTGAAGGAGAGTTTTCCGATACTAATTTCTCTACCAATGTGGAAGACCTGGTTCAGGGAGCCAATTATTTGGCTGAACATTATCAGCCACCTCAAATTATCATTGGTCATTCTTTGGGCGGAGCGGCTGTATTGCAGGCCGCGGCAAAATTATCTTTTGTAAAAGCGGTGGTCACCGTCGGAGCACCGTCAAACCCTCCTCATGTCCAGCATTTATTGAAAAACAGTCTCGAAGAAATAAGAGAATCCGGAGAGGCTATTGTCAATTTGGCGGGCAGGTCATTTACAATAAAAAAACAATTTTTGGATGACCTGGATGGCAGGAATATGCAGAATATTATAAAAAATCTGAACAAAGCCCTGCTGGTGCTGCACTCGCCACAGGATAATACAGTGGCCATTAATAACGCCGCAGAAATTTACCAGGCCGCAAGACATCCCAAGAGCTTTATTTCACTGGATGGGGCAGATCATTTATTGACCAATAAGGAGGATTCCATTTATGTTGGGCAGTTGATCGCTTCCTGGAGCAGTCGTTATATTACCCCTGACGCCGGAGAGGAGCTTGAAACAGAAAAGCAAGTAGTAACGGAAACCGGACAGGACGGTTTTACCACCCAGATAAAAGCGGGGAGACATCACCTCCTGGCTGATGAACCCGCTGCTGTTGGAGGCAAAGATCTGGGGCCTACGCCCTACGGATACTTATTGGCAGCGCTCGGAGCTTGCACCAGCATGACCCTTAGAATGTATGCCGAACGTAAAAAATGGCCTTTGGAGCGTGCCAGGGTGCATTTGGAACACAGCAAAGTTTACAGCGAAGATTGTGCAACCTGTGAAAGCACTAGCGGCTATATTGACCAGATCGATCGTGAAATTGAATTGGAGGGTCCGCTGGATGAACAGCAAAAGGCAAGACTACTTGAAATTGCCGACCGCTGTCCGGTACATAAAACGCTTCACAACGAAATTAAGGTAAAAACGCAACTGCGATCATCAGAATTGTAGCTGCGCGGTGGGTTCGTCGCTGGTCAATCTAAAACTTCTTATTTTTTCATCCTTTTGGATGTGTAAAATTGTTGATTGGTCCTCAAACGTTTCAAACAACAGGGTGTTGGTTATTTCCAGGGATTTGAGGTTTTTTACTTTTTCTATTTCCAGGTAGCACCACATGGCATCGGCTTCCATTTCAAAACCCAAATATCGGAATGATCTGGGTTTACCATTTATCTTTACCCGCATGTTTTCCGGATAATAGACTTCCAGCAGCCGGTTTACCTTTTGCTCATGCACTTTTTCGGTAATATCGAAATGTTCCCCGGAATACCTGGTCAGCCCTGCTTCAAGGTCATCCAGGAATATCTTTTGAGTGATTTCCAATGCCTTGTTCTCATCATTATAATCTATCTCACACACGCTCACATGGAATGGATGAGCCACGTTCAGTCCAAGTAATAAAATGCCCAGGGCAGCGATTTTGATCATGATAAATTACCTTCTTCTATTCGATGAAAAACCAAATGGAATAAAATTCATAACGGGCAATATACCAGAAATAAAACTATACTTCCATCAATAACAATTTTATTTTCCCAAAACAAAAATATGCGTTATCATTACATTAATAAACTAATCACTATTCGTATTATTGTATGGCTACATTTTGGTTATATTTTCAATTAGGCGTTGAGCACATTCTGGATATTGAAGGGTATGATCATATTTTGTTTGTTGTAGCCCTTTGCGCTGTATATGCCGCCAAAGACTGGAAAAATGTACTTATTTTGGTTACCGCTTTTACAGTAGGTCATTCGGTTACTTTGGTGTTGTCGACCTTGAATATCATTCAGATTAATGCAAAAATTATTGAATTTTTAATACCAGTTACTATTTTTATTACCGCAATCAGCAATATCACAAAGCCCGAAAGTGCCGTGCATAAACGAAAAATATCAATTAACTATGCTTATGCGCTATTTTTCGGTTTGATCCATGGCCTGGGGTTTTCAAATTATCTGAAAGGGCTGTTGGGCAAAGATGTTTCTATTGTAAGTCAATTACTGGCATTTAATGTAGGGCTGGAGTTAGGACAAATCGCCATCGTGATTATTTATATCCTGATATCCTTTGTCTTTATAAAAATATTTAACGTAGCAAAAAATAAATGGAGTTTAATAACCTCCTCAATGATTATGGGAATAGCTATTACCATGATGATTGAAACTAAATTTTGGTAAATTATAAACAACCTCTCAAATGAAAAATATCTCTCTACTTTCCATAGTTTTTTTGTTTGTGCAATCAGCCGTATTGGGTCAGGGCAAGTATGAACAAAAATTTGAACAACTTGGAACCACGCTGCCTACCCCTAATACCTACCGAACGGGATCCGGGGCGCCCGGATCAGAATATTGGCAACAAAAAGCAGATTATGAAATTGATGTGGAGATCAATGACGAAACCCAGGTGCTGACTGGAAGTGAAAAAATCACTTATTTTAATAATTCTCCGGACGTCTTAGAGTACCTGTGGGTACAATTAGATCAAAACGTGCGGTCCAAGGATTCTAACACCGCCTTGTCCCAAACTACCAGCTTGCCCGCCAATAACACTATTCCCGGACGATTTCTTCAAAAGAGTGTCAATGATACTGATTATGATGGTGGTTTTAAAATTGCCGCTGTAAAGGATAACAACGGACAGGGGTTGTCTTACACCATTAATAAAACAATGATGCGGATCGATTTAAATAAGCCCATGAAAACTGGTGATTCTTTTACATTCAGCATCGATTGGTCTTATAATATCAACGACCGGATGTTGGTCGGCGGCCGGGGTGGTTATGAGTATTTTCCCAAAGACGGCAACTATTCCTATACCATCGCACAATGGTACCCGCGCATGGCTGTGTACGATGATGTCAACGGCTGGCAAAACAAGCAGTTTTTAGGATCTGGAGAGTTTGCCTTGACTTTTGGAGATTTTAAAGTAAATATCACAGTTCCCTCAGATCACATTGTGGCTTCTACCGGAAGCCTGCAAAATCCGGAACAGGTGTTAACGCCCACAGAACAAAAGCGCCTGAAAGAAGCGAGGGCTTCGTTTGATAAACCTGTCATGATTGTTACCATGGCGGAAGCAAAGAAAAAAGAAAAAACCAGGGCTAAAACCAAGAGCACCTGGACCTTCCACGCGGAAAATGTGCGGGATTTTGCCTTCGCATCATCCAGAAAGTATATCTGGGATGCCCAGGCAGTAGACATTAATGGTAAAAAGCCTCTGGCCATGTCTTTTTATCCCAAGGAGGGCAACCCGCTATGGGAACAGGAATCGACGAAAGCCGTCGTTAATACACTGATCACCTACTCCAAGTATACCATTGATTACCCCTATCCGGTCGCCATTTCAGTGCACGCCGCTTCTATTGGTATGGAGTACCCTATGATTTGTTTTAATTTTGGGCGGCCCAACGAAAAGGGCAAATATACCGATAAGGTCAAGCATGGTATGATAGGTGTCATTATCCATGAGGTAGGACATAATTTTTTCCCAATGATCATTAATTCTGACGAAAGGCAATGGACCTGGATGGATGAAGGTCTTAACACCTTTGTGCAGTACAGAACGGAGCAGGAACAATATGAGAATTTTCCTTCCAAAAGAGGGCCGGCGCAAAACATTGTTCCTTATATGAAAGGTGACAAAAGCTTCATCAGGCCAATTATGACCAACTCCGAGCAAATCCTGCAATTTGGAAACAACGCCTATGCAAAACCCGCCACAGCCCTCAGTATTTTAAGGGAAACCGTGATGGGACCCGAATTATTTGATTATGCTTTTAAGGAATATGCGAAGCGTTGGGCTTTTAAGCACCCGACCCCGGCCGATTTGTTCAGAACAATGGAAGATGCCTCCGCAGTAGACCTGGACTGGTTCTGGAAAGGTTGGTTTTATGGCACCGATCATGTGGATGTGACTCTGGACAATGTGAAATGGTTCAAGGTCAAAAACGAAAAACGGTCATTGGAAAATAAGATCTCAGATGCGAAAATCGCCAACTCCGGCAGAAAACAGGGGGCTCAAGCCAAAGATTTCAGCAACGGTTTTGAAGAAATAGCGCTGACAGATATGGATCCGCGTTATTATGGTGAGTTCAAAAACCGCGTAGACGACAACGCCATCAGACAAAGGTATGCAGATAAAAACTTCTACGAACTTACCTTTAAGAACACCGGAGGCCTCGTGACACCCCTGATTATTGAGTGGACCTTCAGCGACGGCAGCAAGGAAATTGACAAGATACCTGCCGAGATCTGGCGTAAAAATGAAAATGAGATAAAAAAGGTTTTCCTGAAAGACAAAGAGGTTACCAATATTGTGGTTGATCCGAATCTGGAAACTGCAGATACAAATGTTGAGAATAACACATTCCCACGAGCAGAAGCACCTTCCAAATTTGATCAATTTAAAAAGAAATCAGGAAAATAAAATAAGCGCTTATGAAAAGGTATTGATGTAAACCGTCAATACCTTTTTATTTTTGCGATTAACTAAACTTTATTTTGTGTGACGACCCGTAAAACAATTAACATGACTGTTATCTATTCACTTTTGTTTTTGCTGGCATGCTCTTCAGAAAAAAATGACGCTGTTGATAAAGGCAATGTATCTGGAAAAGCTGATGTTGTTGCGGTCTCTGTGTCTGGTCAGCCTGGTGCCTATACTTTTAGCACAACGGTCAGCAGCCCTGACCAGGGATGTAACCAATATGCCAATTGGTGGGAGGTAGTTTCAGCAGATGAAACATTATTGTACCGAAGAATTCTGAGGCATAGTCATGTAAATGAACAGCCCTTTGCCAGAACCGGAGGGCCGGTTGCCATTAATCAGGATGACATCGTTTGGATCAGGGCACATATGAATAACACCGGCTACGGTGGGGAGGCTTTCAAAGGAAGTGTTAGCAACGGATTTGTGAAGACCGCCATGCCAGAAGGGTTTGCAGCTGCGCTGGAAACCCAGGATCCTCAACCAGGAAAATGCCCTTTTTAGATTGATCAAATTCAAAAATCATTGGACGATCAGGTGATCCACCAGGGATAAATCCCAATCAATAACCAGACCTTTGGCTATACCCTGTGCTACCTTTTTGCCATATAGCAATTCGCATAAATATAAAGCGGCATCATAAGACTTAGCCCCTCCGGCCGAGGTAATAAGGTTATCATGGTGCACAAAACTATAGTCTTCATATACAGTGAGCTCCGGGAACATCTTCCTGTAAGCATCAATGTCTCCGGGGAAAGTGGTGGAGGCTTTTCCGGTCACCAGGCCGGACTTCGCCAACACAAATGCCCCGTCACATAGTGACATGACAAATTTAGCCCCGGAACCCTGCGTTTTAACAAAGGAGATCAAAGCTTCATTTTCAAGATCTTTGTCCATATTATGTTCCGCGCTGGCTACCACCAGCACGTCAATGTCCGGAAGTGCCGGACTGTCAAAGCTGAAATCGGGCAAGATTCTAATCCCTTCAAAAGTGGTAACAACATCCATGGTTGGCGCGACGGTAAAAACTTTCATGCCAAATTCATGATGAAAAACAGAATGGTGAAAAATATCAAAGGGTGCCATAAGCTCCGAATTAAAGACACCATCAATGATCAAAAATGCAATATTCCAGGTAGTTACCGGGGATTGGTATTCCGGTAGCGTCACAGTGTTTTTTGGGGGATCGCGTTCATCGATTTTGATTTCAGTCCGACAACTGCCTAGTAGGATCAATGCCAAAAGTATGCAAGTATGTTTCAAGCCAGTTTTCATAGTGGATTTCCGTCAGTTAAGATTTACAATAAGGACCCGAATTCACCTTGGCAGGTGCGCCAAAGAATCCATTTTAAACCACCTCCTGGAACTGTAGTTTTACGAGATTATTATAAAGGCCATTTTCGATCTTGGAAAGATCATCATGCGTTCCCGATTCCAGGATGTTGCCTTCATTGATTACATAGATCTTGTCTACTTTCCTGATGGTAGACAGGCGATGAGCGATAATAATGGTGGTCCGATTCTCCATTAATTTGTCCAGGGCAGTTTGCACCAAATTTTCGGATTCGGCATCGAGAGAACTGGTAGCTTCATCCAATATTAATATTTTAGGATCTTTTAAAATCGCTCTGGCAATAGCTACGCGTTGTTTTTGTCCGCCAGATAATTTCATACCTCTTTCGCCTACCAGTGTGTCCAGCTTTTCCGGAAAGGAATTGATGAATTCCAGGGCGTTGGCCTGTCTGGCGGCTTCGAGAATTTCATCATCGCCGGCCAGGGGGTTCCCATATCCTATATTTTCTCTGATACTTCCACCAAAAAGTATAACTTCCTGGGGAACAATTCCAAGGTTAGACCTGAATCCCCTCAAATCATAGTCATTAATATTTTTTCCATCGACCCTGATTTCTCCCTTGTCTAAAGCATAGAAACGCATCAATAACTGGATGATGGTAGACTTCCCCGCTCCGCTGTGTCCTACCAGCGCAATTTTCTCTCCGGGCTGCACCGAAAAATCTATCTGTTTCAGTACTGGAAAATCTTTTCTGGTGGGGTAAGAAAATGCGACCGCCTTAAATTCTACACTGCCTTTAAGTTTCATAGAAGGTGTCAGCGTAGTATCCAAATCCAGCTCGGTGGTTTCTCCAATAATTTCCAAAACCCTTTCCGAGGCTCCCATGGCCCGTTGCACCGTACCATAAATGCTTCCCAAACCGGCTATAGAGCCACCAATGAAAGCTGTAAATAAGACGAATGAAAACAAATCACCTACCTCCATGCCCGCCTGCACCAGGGTTGCTCCCCGCCACATGACACCTACGATTCCGCCAAAAAGCGCAATAATTATAAATGATATAAAGAGCCCCCGGTACTTGGCAGTCTTCAGCGCGGTTTTCACGACGCTGTCAAGGGATCTTCGATACCTTAATACCTCCGTTAGCTCACTGGTAAAGGCTTTCACTGTATGAATAGACTGCATCGTCTCCTCTACAATTATATTGGCAGTTGCCAGCTGATCCTGGGTCTGCCTCGAAAGTTTTCTAATGAACCGGCCAAAAAACATGGCACCGAGGATGACTACCGGAAAGGTAGCCAGCATGAATAAACTTAACTTTGGCGTCGACCAAAAAATAAATATCAGGGCACCTACTAAAGTAATGATTTGTCTTACCAATTCTGCCAGCGTGGTTGAAAAGGTGTCTTGCAGCAAGGAAACATCAGAAGTAATTCTACTCAACAATTCCCCTGTTCTGCTTTTGTCGTAAAAGGGAATGGGCAAGGTCATTAATTTGGTGTAAAGACTTTGACGAATGTCAGCCATGCCCTTTTCACTTACCTGGGCAAAAAGATACACTCTGAAAAATGAAAAAATACTTTGGGTTACCAGCACTGCGAAAAGCATCAAAGTAATTTGATTGATATCGTTTGTGAACCAATTACCTTCACCAACTGCCGCGTTGACAAGCTTGCCCATCAGAAAGGGAAATAAAAGTAACACGCCGCTTCCCGCCAGTAAGCAAAGCATTCCTAAAATAAAGGGTAATTTATAGGGGACCAGGTATTTGAATATCCCCAACAATTGTGCGAAATTTTTTTTGTTTAATGCCTTTTTATCTTCTTCTTTCAGGCCTTTTTGATCGATTTTCGCCATTCACGCTAATATTAAACTTATGACCTCATCCCAAGAGTGGTCTTGCCCTGCTTTAACGATAGATTTGTATTTCCGTCTGTGCAAGGCAACAAATTTTCGCAAATTTATTTAGTAATCACTACAATGTCGAATTTATTTTTGAATTTGCAGGAATTATACTTGTTTACCTTGAAAATATCATTTTATTACCGAAAATTGTAGTCAACAAAACTGTCAACAACCCACCATGTATCCATTAAAAAAAATCCTTGTTTGCCTAGATTTATCGGAGATAGATGAGCAGCTTATCAGCTATACCAATTTGATCAGCGGCATTGTAAAAGCAGAAAGTATTGATTTTATACATGTCGCCAAAATGCTTGACATTCCCGCCGAAATCAAGGAGAAATTTCCGGAGCTTGTTCCATCGGCTGATGAAACCATCATCAAAAGAATCGAAAGTTGCCTGGAAACACGCCTGGACAAACAGCTGAAAGTCGACAGTAATATTGTCTTGAAGGAGGGAAACCCCACCCATAAAATTGTGGAATACGCCAAAGAAAAGGATATTGATCTGGTCGTTGTTGGCCGTAAATTGAAATTAACAGGAACGGGAATAATTCCTCAAAAGCTGGTGAGACTGATTCCATGCAATATCCTGTTTGTTCCGGAAAAAAGTGAGTTGACGATTTCAAGGATCATGGTGCCTGTTGACTTCTCCAAAAAATCGGCTTATGCCTTAGAGCGGGCGCTGGATATTGCCAGGTTGAAAGACATAGAAATTTTATTTCAAAATGTTTATGTCGTTCCCTCGGGTTATTCCCATACCGGTAAAAGCTACGAAGACTTTGCCGAAATCATGAAACATCATGCTGAAAACGACTTTAAGAAATTTATAGGTGATTTTAATTTGCAGGGTATTAAACACCGAAGCACTTACACCCTGGACGATGACAAGAGACCCGCTGATAAAATATATGCTATCGCTTTAAAAGAAGAGGCTAGCCTGATAGTTGTAGGAGCGAAGGGAAAAACTTCGGCTGCGACGGTACTATTGGGAAGCGTCACCGAGCAACTCGCGAACTATGACAGTGAAATCCCACTATTCATTGTAAAAGATAAAAAAGATAATTTAAGCTTTTTCGAAGCTTTGATGCAGGTGTGAAAAATCACTTAATCTGTAGTTATTTTTATGTCGATATCTTAGCGTCAGAAATTACTACTTTTTATCCATGTGGTAATGGACGGGCTTATCCGCGGTTAGCCCCAAATGGCACTTAATTTTTATGTGCCGAAATCTCCCATTAAAAATTTACTTTTTTCTGCCGGTGACATAATATGTCACCGGTGTCTTGTAGCTTTACTTTTAGAATCATTTTGGTCATTTCACAACCAGTCAAGTTCGTCAGTCGGAAGTTATACTTTATTGTTAAAACAGATTCAAAATGTATCGGCACCTGACCATATGTTTATCGGTAACAACCTCTTACAAGCTTTAACCAACACGGAAAGGATCATGTAAGAAAGCCAGCATCAGCCTGATATTCATCTGCCAAAACAATGGAAGTAAAGGTGTTAAACTAAGTGACATGATCATGAAGCTACCGGAAAAGAGCAGAAGCACTGAATTTGCATTTGATTGACTAAAAAAATCAATTGTCAAGTCAAAAGTATACGCAATTAGTGGAAATATCGGAAAACTATAAATGATAAAGACATGGAAAGTAAATATTTTTTTATCCTGATGTTTTTGTGTCCCATTTGGAGCATGGGGCAAGCACCGGAAGAAAACCCTTCATCACAGTTCCCTGTTAATACAAATCCAACGTCATTTGTAACCACGAGCCCAGGTGCCGCTCCTGATCCCTGTCTCGACCCACCCACTCCCCCAACAAGACCGGGCTTATTTCTACTGGACGGAGATTTTGAGAATTTCGGCACCAGTGATGCTGCCACCTGCGATGTTGAATCAAACTGTTTCCTTACACATCCGACAGCAACACTTCAGGATAACTGTATCAGCACCTTGTGGAAAGTGTCACATGGTACCCCTGAAGTTTGCACCGACAATGGTAACTACCAAATCCACCTGTGGTCGGGCGATTGGTCTGGCAATGGAGATCTTGAAGGCGAGGGAATATTCTATGATTGTGTCCTTGACAGATGTGAAAACTATGAGATATCGTTAAAATTAAAAACATCCGGACCCGTTAAGAAAATTTATTTTTACCTGGTAGATGGAATTCAGCACAAAGAACCCGATGCCAATATACAGGTGCCCGAGTCCTCATTTTTTGATGTTCCCAGCAATTTTAATCGCATTCAGTTAATTCACGAAATTGATAATTTTGATACTCCTGACGGCAATTGGGATGAAATCACGCTGCCTGTATTTTCTCCCATATTTCATAACATGAAATTTTGGATTTATCCGCTCGACGATAAATTGAATGCCTCAAACGGACCGGATTTATTGTTTGTCGATGACGTTACAGACGGTTTACCCGGTTCTGTTAGCACTTGTGACAGTATCATAAATTACACCACAAACCCGGTACCTGAAACAACCAAGGGCCTTGAAATAAATGCTTCTGGATCCGTTTCCATCAACTCGGGGCAAAATGTTGAGTTTATAGCCGGCAGCCAGATCCTCATCCAACCCGGTGCGACCATTAACAGCGGCGCAGAATTTTGTGCCCGCATAGTGCCTTGTGTCAGTGCCAATAACTGCAACGTGGGTTTGCCCACTTTCCAGGGATTAAAATCAACACAGCGCCAAGACCCGGTTATCTATCCAAATCCAATGCAAAACACAGTAAGTGTTCAACTTGAAAACATTGAAAAGTTTTCTATCCGGTTGCTTGATAAATGGAACCGGGAAATCCCGGTTACTTACGAAACTATAACGTCCGGATCCATTCAAATCAGTTTGAAAGGAATGAGTCCGGGTATCTATTATCTTAAATTATCATCTTCCGGAAAAGTTATCGTGGAGAGGATAATCATAAAATAAAGCCGATCACCAATCAACTTAATGAAACCATGAAAAATCCTAAAAATTCAATTCGCATGAAAAATTTGCTATTGACCTTAACGCTAACTTTAGCTATTTCAACCATAACCTTCGGCCAATTTGCCAATTCAGGTTATTTAAAATCCGGATCTGCCAATACCGTCAACGCCGGTGCCTTTATGCAGTTTGTGCCAGATGCGGCAAATTCCTATTCCAGAGCTGTGTTTTCTCACAATGCTCGCTGGGGAAGTGATGACGTATGGCATATGGGAGTAGTGGGTGCCAATGACGCCCAGGCGATATTGATGCCTAATAAGGATGGATTCATGTTTATCACTCACCCAAACACCGGAAATTTTGCCAAAACCATGACACATGCCAATTTCATTGCCGGCACCAAGATGATTATAAAGAATAATGGCAGGGTTGGTATAGGTACCACCGTTCCGGATTCAAAGTTAACAGTAAAGGGAAAAATCCATGCGGAAGAGGTTAAGGTAGACCTCAATGTGCCGGGACCTGATTACGTATTTGATAAGGATTATACATTAACCAGTCTTGCAGCTATTGAAAAATACATTTTGGAAAACAAACACCTTCCCGGAATCCCATCTGCCATGGAAATGGAAACCAATGGCATTAATCTCAGTGAAATGAATATGAAGCTATTGGAAAAAGTGGAGGAGCTGACTTTGCACTTAATCAGTCAACATAAAGAAATCAACGCCTTAAAAACCGAGCTAAATACGCTTAAGACGAAAAATGGCAAATAAATTACCAAATTTTTTATGCTGCAATAACTCGAAAGTGGGAAATATCAACTTTAAGTTATTGGTATTGACGGTCTTCATGAATCCACTTTGTCTTCTCGGTCAGGATATGGAGTGTGGTTCTTTTGTTACCACTGAGAACGTTGCCCAATATTTGCCTCACTTTGGAAATAACGACATATTAAACCAGGTGCTTGATATAACAATGCCCCAAAGAGGCAATATTGATAAAAACGCTAAAACCGACATTACTTACAACCCGGATAACATCCCATTTCACATTCCGGTCAAAATTAATATATATCATGACGATGGCGGCATGGGGTTTAATGATGCGATTGATGAACAGACCGCGTTACAGCTTCTCGATGAGGTAAACACCCGGTTTCTACAGTTAAACACCGGGATACAATTTTATCTTAAGTGTGAGGTTGAGCATCATTTTTCTACGAAATACAACACCATTGACAGTGATATTGAATTAGCAGCCATTTATTTATTCAATGGTAACGAACAGGCATTGGAGTGGGTTTTTGTTGACAACCAAACGTATTCTACCTGGAACGCCAAAGCTACCTTTCCCTGGTCAATCTCTCCTTTCCAATTGGTAATAGCCACTGACAGAATTTTTCCGGCAAACGAAATGATATTGACTTTAATGCATGAGGTCGGACACACACTGGGGTTAGTCCATACACATGAAAATATCAGATTTGGAGGACCCTTCAGCGAATGGATCTCCAATACCTTCAACGGAGATGCCGGCAATTGTTATCAGGAAGCTGCCGATCACGGCAGAGATCAAGGTTTAGCCTGTGTTTCAACCATCGGGGACACAAAATGTGAAATAAATGGCGATGCGCTTTGCGATACGCCGGCGGCACCCAATTCCGAAAATAACACGCACATGGCGGTCGACAATGCCCAGGACTGTAACTATACCGGCGGTGGGGAGGACAATTGGGATGATCCTTGGCATAACCCCCCACACTGGACACCACCCACCCGTAACTATATGTCCTCTATGACGCTACGCGCCTGCCGGTCGGAATTTACACAGGGTCAGGTCGGTGTTATGCACAGTTTTATTATTTCGGATATGGTGAAAAGTGTAAATGGAAATTTAGTTCCATGGTTTAATAAAAATGCAGTCTATTTAGATGGAAATGTTAATAATGGTGAAAGTGAGGTAATCCATGTCGCCGAAACAATTGTTGCCGCGAACAGCGGTGTCTATAACTTAAACTCCGGTTCGCAGGTGGAAACACAGGCACAAGAATCCATTATGCTTTTGCCTGGTTTTCATGCAAAAAATGGTAGTGTCTTCAGCGCAAAAGTAGACACCTTTCAGACCTGTAATTACAACTTTGATTTTACAGGTGGCTCAGGGAACAACGCAAGGACTTCGGGGCCTGTCACAGCAGGGCTGGATTACAATGCCCTGACAGAAGCCTACTCGCTAGTAACAAATGCGCTAATATCAAATCATGAAAAATATAACTTTGATTTACTGAAAGAAGATGACACCGATAATATCATGATGGCATATCCTAACCCCGCCAAACAAAGTGTCAATTTTTTGATCCGATCGCCTTCAAATTCCGTGGTAAGATTTTACATATCAGATATTTCGGGAAATCTGATTGAAGAAATTATTACCGACGGAAAAATAACGGAATTCCAGGAAATTCAGTTTGATACATCAAAATTAAACGATGGCATATATTTTTACACGTTGGAAACCCGGAGCAGCAAGCTCACTAAAAAACTGATTATCATGGACTAATGCTAAAAATCACAATTTCCTAAACCCACAGCCTGACCTTAGGGTCAGGTTTTCTCATTTCATTATAATCTCAATAGACCGGCCTGTAGATTCGCTACACTCTTTAGATGATCATCGCTATTTTTGATATGAAGAAATACGAATTAAGGCATCAAAGTACCCAAACTAAAATTGCCGATTTCCTCAAAAAACGCAGATAGCAATCCGGGATCTACAACAAGGGTAAACAGTATCCCAAATACCGCGCCGTAAAAATGGGCGTCATGATTAATGTTGTCCTTCCCTTTTTTGCTCATATAATAGGAATAGACCAGGTACAAAATTCCAAATACAAAAGCGGGAATAGGGACTAACATCGATATGTATAACACATTTGATGGATAAATCATGATGCTACTGAAGACAATCGCCGCTACCCCACCCGACGCGCCAAGGGAATTGTAGTTAACATTATTTTTATGTTTCAGAAAAGTTGGAATTTCAGAAAGTACAATGGCTGCCAGATAGAAAACTACATAAATCAACGTGCCAAAGCCTGCAGACTGGATTTCAAAAAAGTATTCGACATGGTCACCAAAAAAATACAGTGTAAGCATATTGAAGCCCAGATGCACATAATCCGAATGTATGAACCCTGAAGTCAAAAACCGAAAGTATTGATTTTTGTTAGCGACCGAATAAGGATTCATCATCCACTTGTAAAAAATTTCGTGATTGCTGAAGGCATACATACTTAAGGCGACTGTAACAGCTATGATGATGAGGGTAGTTGACATAATTATTTTTCTCGGTTAACTAAATATTTTGTGAAAGCCATTAATTTTTCCTTTCTCCCCACGTCAACGTTAAGACGATCCAGCGCTTCAAATCCCATTTGAAAATATTCATTCATTTTGTTTTCCGTCAGGTCTTTGATTCCCAATTGGTCATATATGCCTTTTACCGCCGACACTTTTTCTTCCTTATCAAATTCGCGCTTTTGCAGCCAGTTATTTAATTCACTTTTAATGGTACCGCTGGCATTTTCCAAAGCCTTGATAAGCAAAAATGTTTTTTTATTGGCTATTATATCCCCCCCAGGCTGTTTGCCAAATTTGGATTGGTCTGCATAAACATCAAGCAAGTCATCCTTTAACTGGAATCCTATGCCAATGTTGGTGCCGAATGCGCTCATTAACTGTTGGTCTTCGTCTCTCGCCCCGGCCAGGAGCGCACCGAGCTCCATGCTAAAGCCCAATAAAACCGCCGTTTTCAACCGGATCATCTCCAGGTATTCAGGTATCGTCACGATTTCCTGGGTCTCGAAATTCATGTCCAGTTGCTGACCTTCACAAACCTCCGAAGCACACTTATTAAATTTGCCGATAACCATTTTAAACTGATTATCTTCCACTTCCAAAAACAGTTCATAGGCCCTCACCATCATAACATCTCCGGAAAGGATGGCGATGTTATCATTCCACCGTGTATGCACCGTTGGCCGCCCCCGACGTAAGGGTGCGTGATCCATTATATCATCGTGCATTAAGGTAAAATTGTGGAATACCTCCACGGCAATGGCTGGCTTCATGACTTTGTGAACATCGTCATTAAACAACTGATAGCTTAAAGCCACCAGCAACGGTCGCATGCGTTTACCCCCCAGGTCCATAATATACCGAATAGGCTCATACAGTTCCTTTGGAGAATCTCCGAAATTAAATTGGCCTATTTCCTTATTAATTGCTTCTACTAGGTTAAGAATATCCTTATTCATTGATGGGTAGCCAATTTAACTTGGTGCAAATTAAATTCCTTTTGTGAATTTTCACTTATGATTAGTGTTAATTTTGGGTAATGATCAATGAGGAATCTTAAGGATTTTATTGAATGAAGCCAATATACCCCGTATCAGCGAGGAGCTGAAGCCCTGATGCTCCATCTCATTTAAACCAACGATGGTACAACCCTGGGGGGTAGTCACTTTGTCAATTTCCTTTTCCGGATGATTTTCTTCCTGTAGTATAAGATTGGCGGCTCCTTTCACTGTTTGCGAGGCTATCAACTCGGCTGTTTTGGCATCAAAACCAATTTCAATCCCGCCTTGCGTCGCCGCGCGAATAAATCGCAGCGAATAGGCAATGCCACAGGCACCCAGAACCGTCGCTGCCTCCATCAATTCCTCGTTGATCAAAATGGCTTTACCTACCTGATCAAAAATGTTGATCACCATTTTAATTTCGTCATCAGAACCGTTGTTGGTAGCAATGCACGTCATGGCTTCTCCTATGGCAATGGCCGTGTTGGGCATAGCCCTGAATACACTGATATGATCACCGACTGCACTTTTAATTTCCTTGATACTATATCCGGTAACGACGGAGATCAGGATGTGCCTGTCACTTTCCAGTTCCGGTTGGATCTCAGCCAAAACATCATTTATCTGATAAGGTTTGATGGCAAGAACGATGATATCAGCAGCTTTTACTGCAGCTTTGTTGTCTTTTAACACATTCACTCCTTTTCCCTTCAGATCCTCCAGCAGATGTGTCCGCCGTCTGGTAATTGTCATTTTATCAGCCTGGACAAATTGATTGTTTATCAAGCCTTCAGCAATGGCAATTCCTAAATTTCCACCACCAATAATTGCTATTTTCTTATTCATTGTAGCGCGTAAATAATATTCAAGTTAAGGTGTTTATAATTTTCTGGTGTTGGGGAAATGTTGTCATCAATTTCTCGCGATCCGCCAGTTCAAAGTCCGCAAAGTCGAAGCCGGGAGCCACTGTACATCCAATAAGGGCATAACCCTCATCCACGGACAATTTAGCGCCAAACCAACAATTTTTTGGTATGGTCAATTGCATCTGCTGCCCATTTTCCAAATCCCTTCCCAAATGAAACTGATCCAGCCTGCCATCTTCTTCACCCAGAACGTAGATGGTTAGTGGCTGCCCCTCGTAAAAATGCCATGTTTCGTCACTTTTAATTCGATGGAATTTAGAACAATCACTTTCCGTAATCAAAAAGTAGATAGCGGTTGAAAAGCACCGGTCACCCCGATAACGGGAAGGCAAGTGCCCCCCTGAAAACTGCTCATCGCTCCGATAGGTTTCCTTAAAAAAACCTCCCTCGGGATGTTTTTGAAGATCTAAATGGTCAATCCAGTACTTCGCACTTTTCATTCTTTGTTAATTAAAATTTAAAGCTAAGATATTTTTAAAGATTAGTAAAGGCTGTTGGCCATCGAATTTGCGCTCAATAAAAATGCCCGATCTAAAGACCGGGCATTACCTACAGAGCTTGTGTGCGTATATTTTTAATGCTTCACGGTTAGTTATGTTGCGACAGCGCCTTTGCTTTATCAAAAAGCTGTATCGCCCTCGCCAAAATTTCGTCGTGTTCATTGATAATGGGGTAATAACCCTCTTCTCCCCAAATTCTCCTTCCTATGTGTGCTTTGATGTTTGAAAGGATAATGGCTTTTGAAGTATCAAAACCCGCCTGATCAAAAGTAATTCCGGAAAGCTCTGACAATGCAATAAAGTCCTTGATCATCACTTCCGAAATATTGAATTTTTGTTTGAATTCATCCAGGGACATCTCTTTAAACATATCTTCATTTTTAGAGGTATAGTTTAAGGTATACTCTCTGAAAAGATTTTTGACATAAAGGCTTCTTAAAAAGGCGCTATTAAAGGCCGTATCTATGGGAACAAAATAATCAGGCATAATCCCTCCGCCACCATAAACGATCCTGCCGCCAGAAGTTTTGTAGGTAAGCGAGTCATTAAATTTTACACTGTCGGCATGAAAAAATTCCCCATTTTCCAGGCGGGTATATATTTCCTGATCGTAATTGTTGTCTTCGGCGCGATAGGGTTTCTGAATAGATCTTCCGCTCGGCGTATAATATCTTGAAATTGTCAATCGCAACTCCGAGCCATCGCTTAGATCTATCGGCACCTGTACCAAACCTTTCCCGAATGATCTTCTGCCTACGATTAAGGCTCTGTCATTATCCTGCAAAGCGCCTGAGACAATTTCAGAGGCCGAAGCACTGCCCTGGTCAATCAACACGATCAATGGAATATCTTCTGCAATTCCCTTAATCCTGGCCCGGGCTTCAGAATCATAACGGTTGTCCTTACCTTTGGTATAAACAATCAACTGGTTGTTGTCCAGAAATTCATCACTTATTTCAATAGCGCGCTGCATAATACCACCACCATTTCCTTTTAAGTCAAGCACCAGTTTCTTCATGCCCATCCCTTTCAGTTTCTTTAGCGCTGTTTTGAATTCGTTATAGGTATTGGTGCCAAACCTGCTTAATTTAATATAGCCGGTTTCCTTATCAATCATGTAGGAAACATCAACGGTGTTTTGAGGGATTTTATCTCTTACAATGGTGTAATCCAAATAGGCCGCCTCGCGATCGCGTTTGATTTTAACGTTGACCTTTGTTCCCTTGTGACCTCTCAGCCTTTTATAAACATCATAATTATTAATGCCGATACCGGCAATATTTTCACCGTCAACTTCAATGATTTTATCACCTGATCTCAGGCCAACCTGCTCGGAAGGACCACCATTGATTGGAGCAACTACATATAATGTATCCCTAAAGATCCCAAATTCAATGCCTATCCCATCAAAACCGCCTTCCAGCTCAGATTTAGCGGCAGCTACATTTTCCGCGGGGATGTAGACCGTATGCGGATCCAGCTTTTCCAACATCTCCCGAATGGCATATTCCGCTAATTCATCCGTATTAACCTCGTCGACATAGTCCCTTTGCACATAGGTCAGGATCTCTTTAAATTTTTGAATATTATTATAAATGGCCACTCCTTTGGGCGAATTATTTGAAACAGTGGCACCAATTAGAATGCCGCCGGCAATAGCAATGGAAATAAGTAGGGGGAGTCTGATACTTGATCTTGAATTTTTCTGCGCACTCACAATCTTAATCGGTTTATTAAAACAAATTAATCAATAACTTTACTAAAGTGGTGTTAATTCTCGTTTTATAAAAGGTAAATCTACTACTAAAGTTACATAAAATTGTCCACAAATTATTGATACAATGCAATTTTTGCTTCATAAAATTAAAACGCAGTTAAGTAAAAAGGGTTTTATATGATCACGATAACGTAAGATGGAAATATAAATCTTTCCAAAGTGGTAACAAATTGTCATTTTATAGTACTAATTTATTTATATTTGTTGTTTAGTCTAATCTGTTAATTGTGGAAATAGTAAATAAAAAAATTGAAGACCTGGTAGGAGAAAATCTTATTTTCGCTTCAGTATTGTACTACTTCGGCATTAAATTTTACGACTATTGCAATAAAACCCTGAAACAGGTTTGCGAAGAAAGACAGTTGGATATCAACATTGTGATTAAAAGCCTCGAGTCGATCGAAAAAAACAATGACAAAAATAATATTCAACTCGTTTCCTATCCCGTTGAGTTGATCATTGAGTATTTAAAGCATACACATTACATTTTTATCAAACAAAAACTTCCCTTCATAGCAAGATTATTGGAGACCATTGATGAAAAACATACCAGCAGCAGCAATTTTGTGGAAGATTTAAAATTGGTTTTCCCCCTTTTTGTGCAGGATTTCATTGAGCACATTTATGAGGAGGAAGATACGCTTTTTAATTATATCCTGAGCCTTAGCAAAACATTGCATGGAGAAATGCATCCGTCCCAGATTTATTATCAAATGGAAAAGCACTCAATCCAAAAGTATGCGATGGAACATGAGTTGCATGGCGATGAAATGGAAGGGATCAAAAAAATCACCCAAAATTATCAAATACGTAAATCCGATGACCTGCCTGTAAGGGTTTTAGTATCGGAACTCAAAAATTTTGACAAGGAATTGACCATCCACGCCAATGTGGAAAATAATGTATTGTTCCCCAAAGTGATGCAGCTGGAAAGTGACGTGAAAAAGTGGATGGCGGACAAAATAATGTTCAATTAGTCAAATGGCCAGAATTCTTGCAATTGATTATGGCACTAAAAGGGTGGGAATAGCCGTGACAGATCCTGCCAGAATTATCGCCAGTCCACTTACAACAATTCACGCCGAAAAGCTAATACAATTCCTGAAAGATTACGATGCAAATGAGGGAATAGCACTATTTGTAATTGGCTTACCAAAAAAATTAACCAACGAAGATACCGATTTAACCCAAACTGTCAGAAACTTCATCACCCATCTAAAACGCGTATTCCCCGGTAAAAAAGTCGTTACTGTTGATGAGAGATTTACTTCCAAAATGGCATTTGATACCATGCTGCAGGGCGGCATGAAAAAAAAGGAAAGAAGGAACAAAGAAAATATAGATAAAATTAGTGCAACTATTATATTGCAATCGTTTTTAGAACAAGGTAGTGTAACATGATATATCCTATTGTAGCATACGGGGATCCTGTGTTAAGGAAAAAGGCCGTTGATATTGAAAAGGGGTCCATTGAAATCACGCGATTGGTCAATGATATGTTTGAAACCATGTACAACGCCCATGGTGTTGGTCTGGCCGGACCCCAAATCGGCAAATCTCTGAGAATATTTGTAGTAGACGGAACGCCGATGGAAGAGGAAGATATGCAGGATTTTAAAAAGACCTTTATCAACCCGGTCATGATTGAAGAAAACGGTACGGAATGGCCTTTCGAGGAGGGGTGTCTGAGTATTCCTGACATCCGGCAGGAGATTAATCGTAAACCACAGGTGAGAATAAGGTATTTTGATGAAAAGTGGGAAGAGCATGAGGAGGTATTTGATGGCGTAAAAGCCAGGATAATACAACACGAGTACGACCATATTGAAGGTGTCTTATTTACTGATCACCTATCCCCGTTCAAAAAAAGGTTGTTGAAAAGCAAATTGACCAATATCAGCAAAGGCAACGTCAATGTAGAATATAGAATGGCTTTTCCTAGCAAGAAAAAATAATGGTTGAGAGCCTGTTTTCAGGGTTCTCTTGCGCCGATGTTTTCAACCCAATGTTTAAATTAAAACCTGTTGTCAACACAATCTCTCTTCTCCTCAAAATTACCGGAAGTAGGAACCACCATCTTTACGGTAATGTCCAAGATGGCGCTGGATTTCAAAGCCATCAACCTGTCCCAGGGATTCCCTGACTTTGAAATCTCTGCTGAACTGCAAAACCTGGTCACCGATTACATGGGCAAAGGTCATAATCAATATGCACCAATGGCCGGCGTGCCGGATTTACTAAATAGTATCAGCCAAAAAATAAGGCATACCCATAACATAGAAGTCGATGAGAAAAATGAAATAACCATCACCGCCGGTGCCACCGAAGCCCTCTATGCAACCATTGCTGCAATCGTGAAGCCCGGAGATGAGGTGTTGGTCATTGAACCGGCTTACGATGCCTATGTCCCCGCCATCAGGCTCAATGGAGGAAAGCCTGTGCTAATCCCCATGGACATTCCGGATTTTACCATTGACTGGGACAGGGTAGCACGTCACATAACGGGGCGCACTAAACTAATCATTATTAACACACCCCATAATCCAACAGGTACTATTCTGTTGGAAGATGATTTATCAGCCCTGGCCGGCATCACGGAAAAGCATGGCATTTATGTACTTAGTGATGAGGTTTATGAACATATTATTTTTGATGGCGAGGTGCATCAAAGTGTTTTGAAACATCCGGGACTACGAGAAAGAAGTATTGCCGTTTACTCATTTGGAAAAACCTTTCACGCCACCGGCTGGAAAATTGGTTACAGCGTGGCGCCGCCTTCGATCACCAGGGAAATCCGAAAGGTACATCAGTTTCTGACTTTCAGCGTCAATACGCCGATACAGTATGCGCTGGCGACTTTTTTAGAGGATAAAAAGAATTATGAGGGGCAAGACAAGTTTTTTCAGGAAAAAAGAGACTACTTTTTGGAGCAAATGCAAACATCCCGATTCGTGCCGGTAACTTCCAAAGGGACTTATTTCCAATTGTTCTCCTATAAAAATTATGGAAATAGGCCCGACCGGGAGATGGCAGAATGGTTAACGCAGGAAATTGGTGTCGCCTCTATCCCCATTTCCGTTTTCTATCAGGACAAGACCGACAATCATTATTTGAGATTTTGTTTTGGCAAAAACAACCAAACCTTAAAAAAAGGAGCAGAGATACTATGCAGGATTTAGCCATCACGCTGATACAATCCGATTTGCACTGGCATGACACAGATGCCAACCTGGCCATGTTTGAAGAAAAAATCTGGCAAGTACCGGGCAAGCCCGACATTATCTTGTTGCCGGAGATGTTCAACACTGGATTTACCAATGCAACAAATGAGGTGGGCGAAATGATGAATATGAAAACTTTTCGCTGGATGAAACAACAGGCGGCCCAAACAAAGGCAGTTATTGCCGGAAGTCTGATTGTCAAGGAATACAATCAATACTTTAACAGGCTTATTTGGATGCATCCCGATGGTAATTTTGAATCCTATGACAAAAGACATCTGTTTAGAATGGCGGAAGAACACCATTACTTTGCGCCAGGCAGGCAAAAATTATTGGTGGAGGTCAAAGGGTGGAAAATCTGCCCTATGATTTGTTACGATCTGAGGTTTCCGGTGTGGATCCGCAACCAGTGGCAGGAAGGCCAGGGCCATGCCTATGATTTGTTAATATTTGTTGCCAATTGGCCGGCCAGGAGAATTAACGCCTGGGATACACTGCTGAAAGCAAGGGCCATAGAAAATTTAAGCTACGTTGCCGGCCTGGGCAGAGTTGGAAAAGACGGAAATGACATTGCCTATAACGGGCACTCCGCCGTAATCGATCCGCTGGGTAAGGAATTGTATTTCTCAGAAGACCGCGAAAGCATAGAAACAATCATACTTTCCAAAAAAAACCTGGAAAAGATACGCGCCCAATTTCCGGCTTTCAGAGATGCCGATCCATTTCGCATTGAATAGGCATAGCTCAGCGGCTGAATAAAACGGCCAGCAGCAACAATACCAACCCGAGCATTCCGTACAACTGAATTACCTGCCTGCGATTTTGCCGGCGTCTCCACCACAATACGATCCAGGGCCTGTAAAGCCCTACACTCAACAGGAGAAAATTAAAGACAGCCAGGATAAAAATCAGATCACGCAGCAGCTCCATGCCAATACTTTGAAACGATTAATTTTTCTTTTAAATTAGGATCTTGCTCACACCTATCACTTTGAAGCAGCAAGACGTAAATATACACGTCTCTTCTAATTTTCTTTAAACCAAACATTGATATCATGTTTAAAAACTATTTTAAAATTGCTGTCCGAAATATGTTAGGTCAAAAGGCTTATAGCTTCATTAATATTGCCGGATTGGCTACGGGCATGGCGGCTTGTATTTTAATACTTCTATTTGTCCACGATGAATTAAGCTATGATGAATATCACGAAAAATCGGATCGAATAGTAAGAGTCAGCAGAGCCTGGAAAAATATCGATGGCGAAACCAGCCTTCATTTAGGACACGTTGCCCCTCCATTTGCCCCTTTATTGAAAAACGATTTTGAAGGCATTGTACTCAATGCCGTGAGGTTTTTAAATTATAACGCCCTGATTGGTTACAAGGAAAAAAAGATACAGCAACGCCAATTTTATTTTGTAGATCAGGATGTATTTGATGTTTTTTCCTGGAAAATGATCCAGGGTGACCCCAAGACTGCGCTGAAAGCCCCAAATTCATTGGTTATTACCCAATCAACCGCAAAAAAATATTTTGGCGATGAGGATCCAATAGGCAAAGTGCTCAATTTTGAAAATCATCAGGCGGATATGAAAGTGACAGGGGTCATGGAAGATATCCCACGCAATTCGCATTTTACGGCGGACTTTCTATGTTCATTCAAAACACTGGAAGATTTTTTTGGACTTGAGAATCTGATGAGCAATTGGGGCAGTAATAATTACAGCACCTATCTCTTGCTCCCAGAAGGTTACAACTACAAGGAATTACAGGCCCGATTGGGAGACTTCCTTAACTCACACTTAAACGCCGGCAGTGATGGTACGAAGCCGTCGGAATACAACGAACTGACCTTATGGCCTATTACCGACATTCATCTGTACTCCCATCTTGATTCCGAAATCGGTGAAAATGGAGACATTACCTACATTTATATTTTTACGATCATCGCATTTTTAACCCTTACGATAGCCTGCATAAATTTCATGAATCTTTCTACGGCCCGCTCAGTAAAAAGAGGCAAAGAGGTAGGTCTCCGAAAGGTGATGGGAGCGTTTAGAACTACGATTATTCGTCAGTTTTTGACAGAGTCAATTTTGTTTGCCGTAATAAGCCTGGTCTTGGCGGTGATGATCGTTTATTTAATGTTGCCTTGGTTTAACAACTTTGTGCAGAAGGAATTGTCCATCACGCAAAATGATAGTTTATTCATACTTTATCTACTCTCGGGAATTACCCTGTTTGTGGGATTAGCCGCGGGCAGTTATCCGGCATTGTTCCTTTCAAAATTCCAGCCTGTCAATATTTTAAAGGGACCCAAAAAACCAAACAGAAATGGGTTTAATCTTCGTTCGATACTTGTCGTGATACAATTTTGTATTTCCACCGGATTAATCATTAGTGTCGGACTGATCCAGGATCAATTACAATATATGCGCACCAAGGCTTTGGGATTTAATAAAGATAATTTACTGGTGCTTCCCATGACTGATGAAATTTACAGCCAATACGAATCCGTCAGAGCGAGGTTACTGCAACAACCTGGTATCAACAGCGTTACCATGACCACCCGGGTTCCGTCCGGAAGGTTGCTGGATTCCGGTGGCGCAGCCGCTGAAGTAGATGGTGATATGAAAACAATCCAATTTCGCATTGCGGATGTTCATGTCGATCATGGTTTTCTAAGTTCCTTTGAAATTCCGCTTAAGGCCGGACGAGATTTTGACGTAAACCTGGCCAGCGACTCAACTGAGGCATTTATATTAAATGAAGCCGCCGTAAAAGCGATCGGCTGGCAATCCAATAAAGAAGCCGTTGGCAAGGCATTTAAATACCGCCAAAGAGAAGGCAGGGTAATCGGTATCATGGAAGATTTTCACTTCGAATCGCTTCATCAGAGCATAGCGCCTATTGTATTCTTTATCTCCAGCGGCAGGTCGCGTAGCATGGCGATGAGAGTTAACCCTGCCCACCGGGAAGAAACCCTGGCGTATCTAAAGGAGCAGTGGTCATATCTGAGGCCCGGCTTTCCATTCACACATTATTGGGTGGAAGATCGTCTCAATGAACAGTATGGGAATGAGGATCGCCTGGCCAATCTGATCCAATATTTTTCCGCTCTGGCTATATTTATCGCCGCATTGGGCCTTTTCGGGCTGGCCTCCTTTACGGCTGAGCAACGATTCAAGGAAATTGGGATACGGAAGGTGCTGGGTGCATCGGTCAGCCAAATTCTAATGTTGCTAACCAGGGGCTTCACATTGCTGGTGATTATCGCCTTTTTGATTGCTTGTCCCCTTACCTGGTATTTTATGGAAGATTGGCTCGGTAACTTTGCATACCAAACCAGCATATCGGTTGTTCCCTTTTTATGGGGCGGAGGGCTGGCGGTTTTGATGGCCTGGATAACCGTAGGTTATCAATCTGTCAAGGCCGCAAATTCAAATCCGGTGGATGCGCTGAAATATGAAGATTAAAAAAGCAAAAGGGCTCGTAGGAGCCCTTTTACTTACTGGTTATAATCGTTAAAGACTATAACTCAGAGACACGTTAAAACTTGTTCCTCGTCTGAAGGATTCGAATACGAAATCACCTTCAAAGTCATACTCTTTGAGGTATTCCATATTCAATATATTGTTGATCTTGATCCCTAAATTTAGATGCTCATTTAATTGCTTCGATGAAATAAAGTTTAGGGAAGGTCTTGGTTTCTCATATACATCCGGATCCAGGGCGTTGGTTACATAGGCTAATCGCTCACCGAAAATGTTGAATGATAGCGTATTTTCCCATTGCAACTCATCGCTGGTATGCGATAATGCAAGATTAATAATATAGGGTGACTGACCCTGGAAAGGCCTGGTTTCATCAATATTTAATCTTCTGCCCTGCGCCTGTTCATTTCTAAGTACCTCCAACTCATCTTCTCCTTTATCCACTTTTGAATAAATCAAACTAAAGTTGGTTGACAATTTAAAATTTGTCAACGCCTCTGATATGAAATCAAGGTTTTTTCGGAATTCAAATTCAGCTCCCAAAACCAAGGCATTTTCAGAATTTATCGGTCTGATTTCCGGCGAACCTGCTCCGGGGGTTAGCTGGAATATGATTGGATTATCAAAGTTCTTGTAATAAGCGCTTACGGCAAAAAGCTCTCCTGCTCTTGGAAATATTTCATAACGCAAATCAAAATTTTGTATCAAGGTTCTGGTCAACTCCGGGTTACCCACAAAAATGGGATAGCCTATCGTGGCAGTTGAAGCAAAAGGAGAGATCTCTCTCATATTAGGCCTGGCGATAGTCTGACTGGCCGCTGCCCTCAAATTGGAGTTATCATCCAACTTCAAAATTCCATTGAGTGACGGCAATATATCTAACTTCGATATATCTCCTCTGGCCTCCGATAAATCCCTGCTCTCTGTGCTTAGCTGTGTGTTTTCTAGCCGGACACCCCCAATTACTTTAAATTTTGATGAAAGATTATAAACACCCATTATATATCCGGCCGTTATTATTTCTTCACCGTCATAGGAGTTTTTCAACTGTGACAGGTCGGTATAAATATTTCCAAAGCCATATCTACCAGTACCTGTACTTTCAGGATTATTTACTACGCCCGCATTGGTGGGAGAAAAGAACCGCTCCAATTCACTATCATTAGTAATTTCTCCAAAGTTAAAGTAGTCAGGATTTAAACTATTTTCAATCTGCTGGATCAGACTGTAAAAATATTCTGTGAACTCTCTTTGTTTATTAGAATAGAAACCACCAAATTTTAACTGATTATCATTTTCTTTTGAAAGTTCAACCGTAACGTCAATTTTTCCATTGATTTGACTGTCATCCAGATCCCGGTAAAAATGAGAAGGCAAAATACCAATTTCTGATTGGTTAAGAATATAGCTTAAGTTTCCATTTTCCAGTGTGTTGCCACCAAAAGCAAATATTCTTGAATCAGGCTCCAGCTGATTGGATAAAACATATCCCGCCAACCAATCAATTTTAATAGGTGTGTTTTCACCGAAATAATGTTTACCGGAAAGCTGGTTATTTAACAATCCCCTTTCTTTCCACAATACCCCTCTGGTATCGAATCTATCGTAAGAGGTTTGCAACCAGAAACCCACGTTTCTTTGATAAGCAGACTCTCCATCATGGTTATACAAACTCGTGAATTTCAATTCATGATTGTTGGATAATTGCAACGATAAACTTAACAACCCGCCTATCTTGGTATTAATTTGGCTACGCGTTTCATTAAAATTCTGGATGGTTCTCAGGTTTCCGCTATTATCTTCATAAAATCCCGTGGTACCATCATCATAAAAACTATAATTCTTGTTGAACACCACACCGAAATTATAGCCAAATCGCTTTCCGAAAACCTCGGAGCTATTACCTGTGGAAAGGTTAAAGCCGTAATTTAGTGGCGTACTTATGTGTTTGGGTGTAAAAGGATTATCAAATGATCTGGCCGTTCTGTCAGCAAGATCTCTTTCAATTACATTTTCAGGGCTTCTACCAACAATCACCAGGTCATCTATACCTCTTAAATCGGTTCGTCTGACCAAACCTGGTCTATCCCGGGTTCCATTATCATATCCCAACCAATCCAACGCTCCATCGGCGCCGTCGGTAAAAAAACCATCTCTCAACGAAGATTGTGTATTATAGGTAGTTGTCAAACCAACATTGAAATAAAATTCATCCGGCAAGGATTTAGTCGTCACATCGACTTTACCTCCTGTAAAACTTCCCGGCTGATCTGGTGTGAAAGTTTTAACCGTTACCAAATTTTCAATCATGTTTGAAGGAATAAGATCCATGTTTGAGCTGTTTCGATATGGATCTGAGCTTGGTAAAACAACGCCATTCATTTGAGTGACAGAATAGCGGTCGCCCAATCCTCTCATCACTACGTATTTGCCATCCTCGATAGAAGCTCCTGTAACCTGCTTGACAGATTCCGCAGCATTGGATACGCCCAATCGCCCAATTTCCTCAGAAGAAATTCCATCCTGTACGGCAAAAGATTTTTTCTGAAGGGACAGCAAGGCTACTTCGTTGTTGTCAATTCTCTCGGCGGTTACAACCACTTCTTCCAGTTGATCAGTGTCAGGCGAAAGAGAAATATTGATTACAGTATTCTCTCCATCCTTGACTTCTACATTTTGAATGATTTGTTTTTGATAGGAAACATAAGATATCTCCAGCGTATAACTGCCGGCAGGGATTCCTTTGATTTGATAGTTACCATAGATATCGGTAACGGCTCCTTTTTCATTTGCTCCGATATAGGCAGTTGCTCCTATTAATTCTTCGCCAGTTTCTTTGTCAACAATCTTACCGGAAACGGAGCCTTCCTGGGCAAAAGTCACTATGATTAAACCCAGGAGAAGGGTAATCGTAAAAATAAATTTTTTTAACATGTCTCTTATTAAATGAAATTTCGGCAAAGCTAGTTTTGAAATATTAATCGTTAATTAATGCAATGTGAACTTTGTGTTAAGAAATTAGCGGCTGTTTCGATTCCACAGATGGCCTAGAAACACAATTCAGTGCCTTGGACAGGATATGAAGGTGAAATGCATTAATAATTAATGTATTGATTCTCTCAGGGTTAAGCTCATTACATCATAAAAAAAGCTCCGGCATGAGTGCCGGAGCCTGTATATTGTTATCACAATGTTATCAATAACATTATTTAGTTTCCTAATTAGCCAGGTAGCCAAATTTAGCCAACGTTGACCAGCCAGATAACCAGGTGTCTGAAGCTGAAGGATCAAATGCACCCCGGTAATTGGTAGTTTCCATTCCAAAGGTAGTAGGGTCTGTAACATCTCCATCAGCTGCAGATGGCCGTGGATCAAGACCACCATCAGTCTCTCTTGATATACCGGTTAAGACTGCATTGACCTCAATTTTATTTGTATTGTCAGTAAGTTCTGCTACTACATCGGCTGTTTCCCCTTTATAAAGGGTGTTGTCATCGTCGTCTTTTTCAGAATGTGCTTTTACCATAGAAGCAACACCTACACCATCATCATAACCCGCAAACTGGGCCCAGGTATTGTTCAATATTTCTAACTGGAAACCATTGTTAGCCGTGCCGATATTAGCATAGGCATCCAATGTCTCGTCAACGTCGTAGTTGCCGCTTTGAGGAACTGACTCTGATTTTAGGTCTTCCACGGTGATGGCAACACCAGGAAAATCTTCGAAAATAGAGTTCATCACTTTTCCGGCAAAGTTTTCCCTCAACAACAATGCTCTGTCCCTTCCGCCATCAGGAGCATTCTGACCGGGGCCTACAGCCGTCCAGTTTGAAATATTAGGTGCCGAGAATAGAGAAGCATCATCGGGAGAAGCACCGTCCCACTCACCGGCGTGATCGTAGGCATCACTGGAAGTTCCAGGCAACATTAAAGAGAATAGATATTGTCCTGTTCCTCTCCAGCCTAGATCGAAATCAAAATCGTCGTCTGTAGAAAAGGCAACACTAACGTGTTTGATATTGACAGTACCACCAAATATTTCAATCCCATCGTCAGCACTACTAAATATGTCTATATAGTCGATCACGGTACCACTACCAACACCGCCAAGGGTTAATCCCTGCAATTCGCTACCAGGCTCAAAGCCGATACCTGAATATCTAATAGAGAGATATTTAAGTACTCCTGAGTTGTCATTTGCAGTGGCACCACCATAGGATCCTCTGGGTTCGCCAGAGTCAATACCTTCAATCTGGATACCTGAAGTAGCACCTTTTTTCTCTGCCGGCGCATCTCCCAGTACAATTAATCCTCCCCACTGACCATTGTCAGTCGGCAATAAGGTGCCTCCTTCAAGATCGTCTAATTCAGCGGTAAATATGATAGGTTCGGTAGCAGTACCTTCAGCCATTATTTTGGCACCCTTGGTAATAAACAACGCAGAGGTATTATCGCTTCCATTGGTCGGCGTTTTCTTGAACTTGATAATAGTACCTTCTTCAATGTTTAACACACCACCAGACTCAACGTAGATAAGGCCATCTAACAAATATGCCTTGGTCTTTACCCAATCGTAAGTACCGGTTTGTAAATCATCGTCAGTAATAACGGTGAAGTCTACAGTCAGTTCATGTGTTACAGAGGCAGTTTGTCCGTCACTATCCTCCACAGTGAACTCAAAAGTGATCACCTTACCTGCTTCATCAACAGAAGGCACATAATTGAAATTGTAAGTTGCAGATGTTTCACCGGTATAGTTTACTACATCGCCAAAAGCCTCGCCATTTTTAGTGATGGTAAGCGATTTCAGACCATCTTCAGCCGTCAATGCTGCGGCTACGGGGCCTAAATTGTCGCCAGCTTCAACGTTGGCGGTAGCTGGAATGTCAGCGATAGCTGGTACGGCGCTTTCAGAGATAGTAACCGTCATAGAGGTAGATCCGGTCAAATCGTTTTGGTCAGTAACCGTAAAGTTGATTGTTTCTGTACCAGCTGTCGAACCAGCGGTATAGGTTACCACAACATCACCGGTTAAAGCGCTGGCTGCCGGTGAACTTTTTACTGTAGCTCCGGTTGGAGTAACTGATGCAGACTTAAAGCCTCCCGGTGCCTGAATGTTAAAAGTTACGTCAACACTTTGACCTACTTGCACGGTTACATCCGAAGGTTTGGTGACGGCCGGGGCAGCGGGAAGTGGCCCATCATCGTCATCCGCGCAGGAAGATATAAATATTAAGCCCATTAATCCCAACAGACCAAATAAGTAAGTTAATTTTTTCATGCCAAAATTTAGATTTTAGTTTTTAAGTGTAATAATTGCGTTACAAAGTTGTGGATTGAATATTAATGGGGAGTCTCGGAATTGTTAAGAATATGTTAAGCTTAAATGAAGGTCAAATTTTCGAGATAACATAAATTTAACACCCTTCGAAAAAGGATCCGACCCAATCTGATGGGACATCAGTGTTAAAGCTGATTTTTCTGAAACTTCAGAATCGATCACTTTTTTTTGGTGTCAGCATGGTGGTATTTTTGTACCGGTCCTGAGAAATCACTTAAAATAATAGGTTGTAAAACCGGGTTAAAAGCGGCGCAAACCTGGGAAAAACAATCAAGTTATATCAAAAATAGGTCTACAGACCACGGATCCATGGCGTACGTAAATTTAGCTTCAAGTGGTTGGTAACACTTTTTTAAGGAACGTTATTAAACCAATCACACGTTAATAGGTATTTTTTTAAGAAGTGACTCAATAATGTCATGGGTAGTAATCCCATCCGCTTCCGCCTCATAATTGAGTATTATTCTATGATTGAGCACGTCTGGCGCGATTTCTTTAATATCTTCAGGCAATACATAGTCCCGGCCGTCAAAAAAAGCAAGGGCTTTGGCCGCCAGATTTAAATTAATGCTCGCCCTGGGAGATGCGCCGAATTGAATAAAACCTGCCTCATGACTCATGCCATAATCAGCGGGCTTCCTGGATGCAAATACCAGCTCGATAATGTATTTTTCCAAGGATTCGGAGATGGCCACCTGGTTTATTTCCTGTCTGATAGCAAAAATATCTTCTTTGGATAAAATGGTGCCGGCCTCACTATTAAAACTCATATCCGACATGCGCCGCATTACTTCCAGCTCTTCTTCTTTGGACGGATAATCTACATGCACCTTCAGCATAAACCTGTCAACCTGCGCTTCCGGTAACGGATAAGTACCTTCCTGATCGACAGGATTCTGAGTAGCCATTACCAAAAACGGCCTGTCCAGCTGGTAAGTGTTCTCTCCAATGGTCACCTGCTTTTCCTGCATTGCCTCAAGCAATGCCGATTGAACTTTGGCCGGAGAACGGTTGACCTCATCCGCTAAAATCATATTGGCAAATATTGGTCCCTTCTTCACCTCAAATTGTGACAATTTTTGGTTATAGATCATGGTGCCAATTAAATCTGCCGGCAACAGGTCCGGTGTAAATTGAAGTCGGTGAAAATCAAGATGTAAAACCTTGGCCAGCGTATTGACCGTTAGTGTTTTGGCCAGCCCGGGCACCCCCTCCAACAATATATGGCCCTGGGTAAACAAGCCTACCAGTAGACGATTGATCATGTATTCCTGGCCTACCACCACCTTGCCGACCTCCTCGAATACCTTTTTGATTTTATCCTGGTGCTCTTTTTTCAAGTCCTGGCTGCCTGCCATAATTGGTTCTTCCATCAATTTTTCCGGTTTAATGAATATTTCGAAAACGTAAATCTATAAAATTAATTATTTATAAGAATGGCTATCCGGTGTTTGCCGGCCGGAATAATGAGGAGAATTGGCATTTTTAACAATATTTAACAGAATCAGGCAGGTTTCAAAGCGGCCGTTAAAAGCGGTTTATTGAGATGACACCAACGGTGCTTATAGGTGTTAGGTGTAGCAAGGCATGAGGAGAGACGGAATTAAAAAAACGAAGGGCCTCGCAACAGACTTCCCCGAATCGCGTAAATGAAAAAAGGAGCCTAATGGCTCCCTCTTTCAAACTGTAAAAAACTAACCCTAAATTTAACCTATATTACCTTATTAACTTTGCAAACAAATGTTGTTGACTTTTAAATCTTTAACTATTTGTTTGTCTTAATGACATTTCAAAGATGGGGGCTTTTGAAGGAAATTTGAAATGCAACTATAGGCTTTTCTTACATTCGTAATTTATCTTCTTTTTATCTAGTTTCAGACCCGTCTGCCCTGGCAAAAAGCGCCGTCACATCTGGGTTTTAGACCAGGCAAACAATCATTTATCGGCGCATACGGCCGCTAATAGCCGGTTTTCAATTATTTTCAAAAAATTTTTTAGGGCACTGTTTAAAGAACTAATAGATTTAGGGATTATTAAATCTTTGATAATGAAGATTTTATATTTTGCCAACATATCACATCGGCGTAGATGAAATATTAAATTTTGTAAAAAAAAAATTGGCGGAAATTTGCGTGAAATTCAGTCGTTTTCACCTGCCCTCCATCCTGTTTTCGGAAAAGGCAGTTCCCATTTCAATGCGAAAAATATATTTTGTGCCTCTTTGGAAATATAGCACCGATTATTTTTCTAAATTTGCCGGTAAGGAATTTATTGTGAAATCGTAGTCAAACCGTAAAAGATGAAATCGATATACCTGAAAGAATTGTAATGACTTAAAGTAATGAGTGTATCAGGTATTATATGATTCCATCTGACTAAAAAAACAAACTATAAACAGATGAATAGTCGCATTGAAAAAGATACCATGGGTGATGTGCCGGTTCCCGCTGACAAATATTGGGGGGCTCAGACACAGCGGTCAAAAGAAAACTTCAAAATCGGTGGTGAAAACATGAAAATGCCCATCGAAATAGTCAGGGCATTCGCCATCCTCAAAAAGGCGGCCGCCCAGACCAACCATGCGTTAGGGGTGTTGGATCAGGAAAAGGCGGAGGTGATCAGCAAGGTGTGTGACGAAATAATAGCGGGAGATCATGACGACCAGTTTCCCCTGGTAATCTGGCAAACCGGGTCGGGCACCCAATCCAATATGAATGTAAATGAGGTGGTAGCCAATCGCTCCCATGTTTTGCTGGGCGGTCAACTGGACGATCCACAAAAAAAGATACACCCCAATGACGACGTTAATAAATCACAGTCTTCCAACGATACCTTTCCCACGGCAATGCATATTGCGGCATACACCAAAATAGTGGAAGAAACTATTCCCAAGATCACCACTTTACGTGATACGCTCGACAGCAAGGCAAAAGCCTTTGTTGACGTGGTGAAAATTGGTCGTACACACTTTATGGATGCTACTCCTCTTACCTTGGGTCACGAGTTCTCGGGATATGTTTCACAATTGGACCATGGATTAAGGGCCCTCGATAACACTTTGGCCCACCTGTCGGAGTTGGCCCTTGGCGGCACCGCCGTCGGTACAGGTTTAAATACACCGGAAGGTTATGCGCCCATGGTCGCCGATAAAATCGCACAGTTTTCGGGACACGCATTTATAAGCGCCAAAAATAAGTTCGAAGCGCTAGCGGCCCACGATGCGATTGTGGAAACCTCAGGTGCCTTGAAACAATTGGCTGTAAGTATCATGAAGATCGCCAACGATATCAGAATGCTGTCATCGGGTCCCCGGTCTGGCATTGGAGAAATACTGATCCCTGAAAATGAACCTGGATCTTCTATTATGCCTGGCAAAGTGAATCCCACACAATGTGAAGCACTGACCATGGTTTGCGCCCAGGTCATTGGCAACGACACCGCTATCTCGATCGGAGGCATGAATGGCCATTTTGAGCTAAATGTTTTTAAACCAATGATGGCATATAATCTGCTGACATCGGCTACACTACTGGGAGATGCCTGTTTATCCTTTGAAAAGCACTGTGCCGTTGGTATTGAACCCAATCATAGTGTGATTAAAGATAAATTGGAAAAGTCACTCATGTTGGTAACAGCACTGAATACACATATAGGTTATGAGAATGCCGCCAAAATTGCCAAAAAAGCGCACAAAGAAGGTACAACATTACGTGAAGCCGCCCTGGCACTGGAATTATTGACCAATGAACAATTTGATCAATGGGTAGTACCTGAAAATATGACCGGACGACTATCAAAAACACCCTAAACCTCACTTTAGCGGTACAACTTGTAATCCCCGAAAATTTGGAAATATTATCCTTATTTTCGTACATTAGGCCCTTAAGAAAGAAATTCGTGGAAAAAATTATATAAAATGAAAAACCTAGTTCTGATTATCTGTTTAATGTTCTGTGCTACATTTGGGCAACAGGCGTATGCGCAGCTCTCTAAGAAAGAGAAAAAGGAGTGGAAAAAAAGACAGAAAAGTCTCCCTGTAGATGAATTCAAAAGAATAGTAGAAGAAAGCAGTTCCTTAAAAGGCAAAGTGAGCAGCTTGGAAGGGCAGGTTTCAAGTTTACAATCCAGGGTTGGCGATAAAGACGCCGAAATTAATCGCCTGAAATCGGACCTGGCCTCAGCCAGGGAAGAAGCTTCTAACAATGTCGCAAGCGCCAATCAGGAGATCAAAGAAACCAGATCAGCAAAGGGTGTGGTTTTCAAAGTACAAATCGGGGCCTACAAAAATATTGATCTTAAAAAATATGACGACGCCGATAGCGACTTCTCTGCAGAGGATGCCGGTGGTGTGCAAAAATATACCCTGGGCAGCTTTGCCGACTATTGGGAGGCAGATACTTTTAAAAAATATATCAGGGAAATGGGCGTAAAAGACGCCTGGATTGTTCCCTACAAAGACGGTGTCAGAGTTCCTATTAAGGATGTCCTCGAAGGAATCGTGAACTAAACTGACATTGAATTTGACTTAAAAGCAGTACTTTTGAAGTACTGCTTTTTTTGTTTAAAGATTTCTTGATCATGGAAATGATATATTTATTTTCCGGAATATTGGCCGGTCTCACAATTTCCTGGCTGCTCTATAAATTTATTCTCAGACAAAATTTTATACACCTGACTGATTATAATGCCCTGGATAAGGAGCATGGTTTATTGGAAGACCGGCATCAGATATTATTAAAAAACTCTCAGGAGCTGGATCAGGGTTACAAAAACAAGGTAATAGAAAACACGGGGCTGGAAAAAAAGGTTATAGAACTTCAGAGTGAGATCTTCCACCTCCAGGAAAAACTGAATTTTCAAAAAAAGGAATTTGAAAACCTTCACCAGGTTTTTACCGAAAAATTTGAAAAAATTGCCGGCGAAGTATTGCACAAAAATTCACAACAATTTACACGCATTAACCACGAAAGGCTCCATTTAATTTTAGACCCCCTCAAAGAAAAAATTAATCACTTTGAAAAAAAAGTAGAGGAAACACAGCAAAAACAATTGGTTGAAAGCAGCTTGCTAAAAAAAGAGATTGCCACACTGGCCGAGCTCAATCAGCAAATGAGTATAGAGGCCCACAACCTGACGCAAGCTTTGAAAGGAGATAATAAGATTCAGGGAAACTGGGGTGAGGTGGTATTGGAAAGAGTATTGGAACGCTCAGGCCTGGTTAATGGATCAGAATATTTTACCCAGGGACAAGCCATGAAGCTGACCGGCGACCAGGGACAACATTTAAAGCCAGACGTAGTAGTCCTGCTGCCAGATGACAAACATATTGTGGTGGATTCAAAAGTATCGCTAAAGGCGTATGAATACTTCATCAACAGCCAGGATGAGCAGGAAAAAATCAGCTATTTGAAACAACACGTTAATTCCATTAAGGCTCATATCAGAAATTTGGCAGAGAAATATTATCAGAGCATTGATAAACTCAACTCTCCTGATTTTGTCCTGTTATTTTTGCCAATAGAAGCTTCGTTTAGTACAGCTATAGGTCACGAGGGAGATGATCTTTTTAGTTTTGCCTGGGAGAAGAAGGTGGTGGTAGTGAGCCCTACTACACTGCTGGCCACGCTTAAAACTGTAGCTTCAATCTGGAAAAATGAGAAGCAGAACAAAAATGCCATGAAAATTGCCGAGGAAAGCGGGAAATTATATGATAAGCTTTTTGCCTTTGTGGGAGACCTGGAAAAGGTCGGCAAGTCATTGAAAATCGGCCAGGACGCCTACGATGAAGCCATGAAGAAATTGGGTACGGGGAAAGGAAATTTACTCGACCGCGCAGATAAATTAAAAAAGTTGGGGATAAATACTAAAAAATCAATTGAAAGGCCGGGAAATGATTAACCGACAATCAGGAAAAAAAGATAAACAATATCAGAATGAACAAAATCATGATCAGGTACATCAAAAGGTCGACCTGAATGTAGGCTTTCCACTTGCTATATAGTGCTTTAATTTTCTTCAATATTGCCCGCGCGTTTTAGACAAAGTTATAAAATATACCTTGAAATTAAGTTGAATTATTTTATATTGCATGAAGCCCCCACCTTGAAAAATTTCGAAGTTTCCACACAAAAAGTCGTTAGTTTTAATTCTTATTTTTATTTTGGGCAATTATGGTAAACAGATGGGATATTAAAGAACAGCCACCGGCAGATCAAATTGAAAAGCTTTCGAGTAAAATAAATGTTAATCCCATCCTTTCAGCCTTATTGCTCCAACGGGGCATCTGCACTTTCGATGAGGCAAAGGCTTATTTCCGCCCTTCACTGGAACAGCTTCACGATCCATTCTTGATGAAAGATATGGACCTGGCTGTGGCAAGAATTAATGAGGCTATCAAAAACAACCAAAAAATACTGGTCTATGGAGACTATGATGTGGATGGTACGACTGCCGTGGCCACCTTTTTCGATTTCTTAAGGGCACATCACGGGAATATTGACTTTTATGTGCCAGACAGGTATGCTGAGGGATACGGCGTTTCCTTGCAAGGAATTGATTATGCAGACCAAAACGGGATCGATTTGATCATTAGTCTGGACTGTGGCATAAAGGCAGAGGATAAGGTCGCTTACGCGAAAGCAAAAGGCATCGATTTTATCATTTGTGATCACCACCGCCCCGGTAAAGACCTCCCCGATGCCGTCGCCATATTGGATCCCAAGCAAACAGATTGCGGGTATCCTTTTAAGGAATTATCAGGGTGCGGTGTGGGATTTAAACTGTTACAGGCGCTTTGCACTAAAAATGGCTATGATATAAAATCGCTTTATAACTATCTGGACCTGGTAGCAGTAAGCATCGCCTCCGACATCGTTCCCATTACAGGAGAAAACCGGGTGTTGGCTCACTTAGGACTAATTAAACTAAACAAAAAACCAAGTGTGGGCTTAAAAGCCCTTATCAAGGTAGCCGGATTGGAGGGAAAGCTTAACATCTCAAGCGTTGTATTCAGCATTGGGCCACGGATTAATGCGGCCGGACGGATCGCTCATGGCAGAGCGGCAGTGGAGTTGTTGATTACAAACCATGAAGAACAGGCCGATGAAGCCGCCTTCAAAATCAATCACCACAACGCCCAGCGAAGGGACTTTGATAACAGTACCACACAGGAAGCATTTTCGATGATCGAGGAAAGTGAAGCCCGGAAAAACTCAAAATCAACTGTATTGTATAAAAAAGACTGGCACAAAGGTGTGATAGGCATCGTAGCTTCCCGCTGTATCGACAAATATTATAAACCAACGATTATCCTGACCGAGTCAAATAACAAAATTACCGGATCGGCGCGGTCTGTGACAGGATTTGATGTCTACGAAGCGATTGCAGCCTGTTCCGATCTGCTGGATCAATTTGGCGGACATATGTATGCGGCGGGCCTCACACTTTCAGAAGATAATTTTGCCGAATTTGAAAAGAAATTTGAGGAGGTGGTAGCAAAAACAATTACCGAAGAACAAATGATACCCACGGTTGAAATTGATCAAATAATCGATTTTGATGCCATCAATCAAAAGTTCTTCAACATTCTCAGGCAAATGAGCCCGTTTGGACCAAAAAATATGACACCGGTGTTTGTCTCGGAAAATGTATATGCATTGGACCGGCCTAAAATTATGAAGGAGAAGCATATCAAATTTTTGGCAGGCCAGGAGGGATCAGCTTCCAAAATTGAAATTATTGGCTTCGGATTTGCGGAGTACTTTGAGTTAATCAACAGCGGCATGCGTTTCAAGATCGCCTATACCATCGAAGAAAATGATTTTATTGGGGTTAAATCATTGCAGCTGTACTTGAAAGACCTAAAATTTGATTAGAGAAAATACTTCGCGGAAATAATTTGAAAATTGCAGTGAATGAAAAAGTTAAGCGCAAATAGTTTAGTAAAGATATATAAGAAGAGAACCGTTGTAAACAACGTGTCTGTTGAAGTAGCCCAGGGGGAGATTGTCGGATTGCTGGGACCCAATGGCGCGGGTAAAACCACCACGTTTTATATGATCGTCGGCTTAATTAAGCCCAATGAAGGAGAGATTTTTTTAGATGATGAGAATATAACGCCACTTCCTATGTATCAGCGGGCAAAAAGAGGAATTGGCTATCTGGCACAGGAAGCTTCGGTATTTAGAAAATTAACAGTAGAAGAAAATATCATGGCAGTCCTCGAGCAGCGAAAGCTGTCAAAAGCACAGCAGAAGGAAAAGATGGAAGCACTCCTGGAAGAGTTTAGTCTCGGTCATGTGAGAAAGAATTTGGGCGTCGTACTGTCCGGAGGCGAAAGAAGGCGAACGGAAATAGCCAGAGCGTTAGCCGTAGATCCAAATTTTGTTTTGCTGGACGAACCATTTGCCGGTGTGGATCCCATCGCCGTTGAAGAAATCCAGCATATTGTCGCCAAGCTAAAAGATAAAAATATCGGCATACTGATTACCGATCACAACGTGAATGAAACCCTGTCCATTACTGACAGGGCCTATCTGATGTTCGAAGGAAAACTATTGAAAGCAGGCACTGCCGAGGAGTTGGCCGCAGACGAACAGGTAAGAAGGGTTTATCTTGGCAAAAACTTTGAGTTAAAAAGAAAAATTTAAATACATATTTTGGTATTTTTAAAGGCTACATTTCTGGAGAAATAATATAATGGCGCTGATTAATTCGATATTGACCTGGGTAATGAAAAAACGCATCCACGAAGTGGAGTTGTTTACGAAATATCCCCTGGAGGTGCAGCGGGAAGTGCTGGACAATTTAATAAGAACGGCAAAAAATACGCAATATGGCCGGCAATACAATTTTAAAGATATTACCGACATAGAGACTTTCAAAAGCAAGGTTCCCGTGGTAAGTTATGAAGAGTTGTTTCCATACATTGAACAACTCATGAAAGGAGAACAAAATGTATTATGGCCTTCGGAAATAAAATGGTTTGCCAAATCCTCCGGCACCACCAACGCCCGTAGTAAGTTTATCCCCGTTTCACAGGAAGCCCTGGATGATTGTCATTTTAAAGGTGGGAAGGATATGCTTTCCATTTATTTTAATAATAATCCCGAAACCAAGCTATTTACCGGAAAAGGCCTGACTATCGGAGGAAGCCATCAGCTCAACCAGCTGGATAAAAGCGCCAATTCGCACTACGGCGATGTTTCTGCAGTCATTATGAAAAACCTGCCACTATGGGCTCAATTTGTCAGAACGCCTAAACTCGACATTGCGCTGATGGACGAATGGGAAGAAAAAATTGATAAAATGGCTGAAATCACTTCCAAAGAAAATGTGACCAGCCTTTCCGGTGTGCCTACCTGGACAATTTTGTTGTTACAAAGAATTCTGGAGATAACCGGTAAAAACAATATACTGGATGTCTGGCCTAACCTGGAGCTGTTTGCCCACGGTGCCGTATCTTTTAAGCCTTATCGAAAAGTGTTTGAAAAACTGATCCCCTCGAAGGATATGAATTACTTGGAAACATATAATGCTTCCGAAGGATTCTTTGGAATTCAGGATCGCTCAGACTCTGATGAATTGCTATTGATGCTTGACTATGGTATTTATTACGAATTCATTCCGATCGATCAGGTAGATAAAGAAAATGAAGTAGTCATTGGGTTGGAAGAGGTGGAAATAGGCAAAAACTATGCAATGGTGATCTCTACCAACGCAGGGTTGTGGCGTTATAAAATTGGTGATACGATTAAATTTACCTCCTTATCGCCTTTCCGAATCAAAATCTCAGGACGCACAAAGCATTTTATAAATGCCTTTGGCGAGGAATTGATCATTGAAAATGCCGAAAAAGCCATTACCGATGCCTGCGCTACGACCAATGCGGAAATTGATAATTTCACCGCTGCACCACGCTACTTAAGCGGCCAGCAAAAAGGTGGTCATGAATGGGTCATAGAATTCAGTAAACTCCCCAGTGACCTTGAAAAATTCAGATATTGCCTCGACGAAAATTTAAGAGCTATTAATTCAGACTATGATGCCAAAAGACACAAAGATCTTGCATTGGAGGCTCCCGTTATTCACAGCGTCGCCCAGGGAACTTTCTACCAATGGATGAAAAAACGGGGAAAGCTGGGAGGACAAAATAAAGTCCCCAGACTGGCCAATGATCGCAAGTACCTGGAAGATATTCTGGAAATGATAAGTGTGATGGATTAAGGAGCGCCTCGTCCCTTTGTAAGCAATGTTTATGATTGATGACAGCAAATTTTTTCGTTTGTACACCTCGAAACATATTTCTTTAAAAAGCAAAGTCCATTTGAATAATCCCTTATTTTTAATTTATGAATAATAACTTGTCAACCGATGAAGCATTTGACCTGGCCAAAAAAAGCCTTGCCGAAGGCAAATCATTCGCCGTTATCCGGGAAGAGTTGACGGCCATGGGATTAGAGGATTCAACGATTAAGTATATTATCCGACAACTGGATAATGACCTGTTAAAAATGTCAAAAAAGACCGGGTCCACCGGTCATGCTAAAAGAAAAATGATCTCGGGAGCGATCATTATGTTAATGGGTACGGCCATCGCACTTTATACCTGGATTGAAAAAATTCAGGAAATGAATTACTATCTATTGGAATTCGGCGCCCTGTTTGTAGGTTATTATTTTTTTCGATCCGGCTACATGCAAACTAAAAAACAAAATTCCGGATAATCAACAAGTCCCTATTTCATCTGTAGATGTTTGCTTCAGGAATAAATTTGCTTACTTACTAATAAGTAAGTATATTTGCTGGCACAATTAAATTATGGTTGGAAAATCATCAAATACCAGGCAAAAAATTTTGCGTTTAGGCGAGCAGCTGTTGAAAGGAAAGGGCCTCAATGCCTTTAGCTATAGTGATATCTCCTTAGCCCTTGGCGTAAAAAACGCGGCAATTCATTATCATTTTCACGGTAAGCAGGACTTGCTGCTCGCGATCATTGAAGAAAATATAATACGTTTTGACGAGATCATTAAAAAGACTGGTGACAAAAAAATGGATGTCTGGGATAAATTGCAGGCATTCCTGGATATATACATTTCCAACCTTGAAAACGATCATCAGATTTGTCTGTTCGGATCGCTGGCCTCAGATTTTTTAACCATTGGTGCTACTGAACAGGTAAATTTGAAATCCTTTGCGGAGAAAATCCTGGAATGGCTGGGGGATATTTTGACCGAGGGAAAGGCCCTGGGGAAATTTAAATTTAAAGGAGATCCCAGGACCAGGGCCGTAACGATTTGCGCTACGCTGGCAGGGGGCCTGCAGCTGGCAAGGATCACAGGAAAACAAGACTTTTACCGGTTGGCCGAGCAGGTAAAAGCTGATTTAAATGCTAAGTGAGAACAAAATTTAAACTGAAATATGAAGAGAGTTGTTATAACCGGAATGGGTGCACTGACACCCATAGGCAATAATTTACCAGACTATTGGCAAGGATTAAAAAATGGCCAAAGCGGAGGTGATTTTATTACCAGATTTGACTACGAGAAGTTTAAAACAAAATTTGCCTGCGAATTAAAAAATTTTGATCCACTTGACTTCCTGGATCGGAAGGAGGCCAGAAAAATGGATGCATTCTGTCAATACGCCCTGGTCGCCTGCCAGGAAGCTATAGACGACAGCAAGGCTGATTTCGACAAATTGAATCGCAATCGTATCGGTGTGATTTGGGCCAGTGGAAACGGTGGGATCGGAACATTTGAAGACGAGGTATTACAATATGGCGAAGGTGATGGAACCCCTCGCTATAATCCGTTTTTCATTCATAAAATATTGTGTGATACCAGTTCGGGTTTAATTTCCATCAAGCACGGATTGCGAGGCATCAACTACAATACGATTTCTGCCTGCGCCTCCTCTACTACCGCTATCATCGATGCTTTTAATTATATTAAATGGGGAAAAGCCGATATGATCATAACCGGTGGTTCGGAGGCTGCCATTACCAAGGCAAGCATCGGTGGGTTTAATGCCATGAAGGCGCTGTCAACCCGAAATGAATCGCCTGCCACCGCCTCAAGACCTTTTGATGCAGATAGAGATGGCTTTGTGATGGGTGAAGGCGCAGGTGCGCTAATTCTAGAGGACTACGACCATGCCATTCAAAGGGGCGCTACCATCTACGCCGAAGTAGCAGGTGGAGGCATGTCGGCAGATGCTTATCACATAACTGCTACCCATCCTGAGGGTTTAGGTGCTTATCTGGGTATGGAAAGTGCTTTGGAAGACGCCGAGATCAAAGCAGAGGACATCGATTATCTTAACATGCATGCCACCTCCACCGGATTGGGCGATGTTTCTGAGCTAAAGGCTGTGGAAAAATTGTTTGGCCCGGGTAATCACCAACTAAATATCAGCGCCACTAAATCAATGACTGGTCATTTGCTGGGAGCTGCAGGAGCCATCGAAGCCATTGCCTGTGTAATGGCAGTCAAAAATAATATTGTACCACCCACCATCAATGTAGAAAATCTGGATAGCGAGATTAATGACAGCTTGAATCTGACACTTGGAAACAAACAGGAAAAACCAATACAATTCGCCATGAGCAACACCTTTGGGTTTGGAGGTCACAACGCTACATTGATAGTTAAAAAGTACCATGAAAATTAGGTAATAACTTCTCAACGATTAAAACACATTTAACCCTGTACACTTATCACTCACCGTGATTTTCTACTTGAACATCGAAGATAAATGGTTTCTTGAAATGGAAGAATTAATATTGTTCAACGATTGATATAATCGTTATGTGTTCATTATAAGTTAACCATTAATTTCTTTTTTATGGGAATGATCAAAGAGTTCAAGGATTTCGCCATGAGAGGTAATGTGGTGGACATGGCGGTAGGCATCGTCATTGGCGGCGCGTTTGGCAAAATTGTTTCGTCCTTTGTTGCCGATGTTTTGATGCCACCTATTGGTATATTGCTCGGTGGGGCGGATTTTTCCAGTTTAAGTTTAACCTTACAGGAAGCAGTTGTAGAGGGTAGTGAGGTAGTTAAAGAAGCAGTAAGTATTAATTACGGAACATTTATTAATACCGTCATTGACTTCATTATTATCGCCTTTGCCATTTTTATGGTCATTAAGGGAATGAATGCGGCGAAGAAGAAGGAAGAAGAAGCGCCGCCGGCACCACCGGAACCGACCAAGGAAGAGGCTTTACTGACTGAGATAAGAGACTTACTCAGGAAGTAGAACAACGCCGATCATCTAATCAAAATCCGGGGTTATGGCTACGGAGAGATTCTTCAGCGCTTAACTCCCCGGAATTCGCGCCAAGCTAAGAAATCTATTGAAACCCGGTGGTTCTCGAAGGTTGTTAAATGATCTCCAAAGCAAAAGGATGTTAGTCGGTAACTTTCAATGCCGGTGAAAAATTTTGATCAAATACTGAATTTGCCGGAAATCGGGCACCGTCGACAGGGTTTAATATTAAACCCTAGTTATACCTCAGTAAATACAAAATTAAGTTTTAATCGAACAAACAATTTTATCCAATTTATAATCAATAATCTCAAGTTAACATGGCAAAAAAAATCTCAGATATTGAAGGAATCGGACCAAAATACGCTGCTAAGCTTCAAAAAGCAGGCGTGCGGTCAGTCGCTGGTTTATTAAAAATGTGTTGCGACAAAAAAGGAAGAAAGTCAGTTGCAGAGCAATCAGGTATTGATGCTTCTCAATTACTGAAGTGGGCGAATATGGCAGATCTTTACAGGATCAAAGGTGTTGGTAGTGAATATTCAGAGTTATTGGAAGCATCTGGCGTGGATACTGTAAAGGAATTGAGAAACAGAAAGCCGGAAAACCTGCATGCTAAAATGGTTGAAGTAAATACCAAGAAAAAGCTGGTAAGACAACTCCCGACGGCGAAGCAGGTTTCAGATTTTGTAGCTCAGGCCAAAAAACTAGACCCTGTTATTACACACTAAGATTTCATATAATCCCCGGGCAGGGCACTGACCCCTTTTAAAGGCCTTGCCCAGGGAATTAAAACACCGCCCTGGTCGTATCTTATTTCTGAAAATAATACGGCACACTTCCCAATTCAAATCTCAAGCCATTTCACCCGGCACGCCATCGGATATACACCCGATTTGACCACAGATCAATCCCAGGCGCCCAAAATAGCCCCCATAATTCCTAAAAATACGATCTGATAGCCAGCATCAATAAACCAAAGTTTCAGGGATTTTCTTTGATACAACATGTTAATTCCCATAGAGGCTCCTACAAAAACCAACCCGATATAGATACCATGTTTTAACCCTGAAAGCCAGGTAATTTCCTGATCGAAATGGCCTTGAATTAGCATGGCCATGCCCAGGCCCATTACTAACATTAAAACAAAGCTCGATCCGAATATCTTACCCATATTGGCGCCTTTAAGATCCTCATCGGAAAATCCCAATTCAAGCTGCCAGGTCTTACCAAAAAGAACAGGACTGTACCACAAGGCACCAAGGGCAAAGCTAGCGATGGCCGATACTAAAACAGCCAAAAAATTAATACTTGCAAATTCCATAATGATAGGTTTTTATTAGCAATTAGATTTTTAACGGTCAATATACAAAATTTAACCAAATCAGGTCGGTAGGATGCAAGGCTGGTGACTTTATCTCAGAAATATCTCCGAGTCCGGATAAAATGCCAGCCATGCGAATGCAAAATGGTTGCTGTGTGGCTCAATCCTTAATTGCTGTCCTTTCAACGAACCCTGGCGGCAAAGACCGGTAATATCCCATTTTGAATTTGTTTGCTGATCGATAAAATAGTTGTTGCGCTTTTCAAAAACCAACACGCGTCCTTTCAGCTCCGCATCGAAAACGGTAGCGGTTCCAACCTTTTTAGATTGCGAAATGTTTTTGGCATCCAAAACCGATATCGCCCCGGCTTGATAAAAAATAACCACATTTTTCCCTTCAAAGCGATCATTAATTACACCGCGGTCCCTTATTTTTGAAAAAGGATAGATTTTATATTTTTTGCCAGACCTGATATCAACGACGCGCTCCATAGCCGGTAGCCTGCTGTCGATTTTTGAAGGATGAATGAACTGGCCATAGGGTGAATTCTTTAGATTGTCATAATTTACGTAGGGGTTATTGCCATAGCGGCCTTCCGCCGAGGTACCGGTCCGGGGGCTTAGTATTTTACCTTTTGGGTAACGCTGAAAAAATTCGCCCACGGTTAATACCAGCGACGGGATCACCATTAACGTCGAACCGGTATAGTCCCCGACAATACATTGTCCCATGAGTTGCTGCCACCACGATTCTGTCTGGCGATCAAACATGATCATATCACTGTTTCTTAACATGCCCGATACCTCAAATTCAAGTAAATGCGTTTGTCCCTGAAAAGTCAACCGGCGATCATACACAATACTGGCATTACACAGCGGGCAATAAGTGGGCAAAATTGGAATTCCGCCCAAACTGTCGTTAGCGATTTCGTGCATGGTCAACATATTCAGTGGGTAGGCCTTCGCCTCTCCGTTAATGGCAACAGCTATAACCGGTTCGTGCCTAAAAAAATTTGCCAGCCCTCCGGTCTTTCCGTAAAACTGTGGAAAATCTATGATGGGAAAGGTTTTCCTGGGAACAACACCAGTAATCTCCGAAAGCGCTACCATACGGTTTTTGGTATTCGTTTTCCATCGGTAAGTAATTTTCCGTGGATTATTTATTTGTGCAGGAGCCTGAGCACATAAGAAACCGCCAACAACACACAAAATAATCGGCAAAGCAAATTTTTGCATAACAGTGAAAATCAGGGTTTAACTTTAATTGTTAAACCAATTTTCACAGGTTTTCATTCATTTTATTGATCAAATCATTTGTCTGCATCCCATAAATTGAGGCAATGCCTGATTGGCTACGTTTTAAGAGGGCTCTTTTTGTGTTAGCGAAAACCAATTTCCTGAGTCGTCCTTAAACAAAGCTTCAAATGCATAAAATTCTTTGGTTGGTTCTTTTATAAATTCAACACCCTTGGCTTTTAACTCCTCGTAGGTTGCGAGCAGATCGTTGCATTCAAAAACGCCAAAGCCAAATGTCCCGCTTTTAACCATTTCTCTCATTTGCGTCGCCGCTTCTTTTTTGAACATCATACCTTCTTCAATGGCCATCAAGACAATTTCCAGATATGGCTGCTCTGGAGGGCAAACCGTCAACCATCTTTGACCAGGCCCCATCGGAGCATCGGTGTGAATTTTAAATCCAAGTTTATTGACATAAAAGTCACAGGCGCTTTCCTGATTTAAAACAAATACGCTTACATGTTTCAATTTTGTAATCATCATTAACTCATTTAATTCGTGAAAAACGACGTTAATATCGTTAATGATTTATTCAGGGACTTCTTCGAAATTGCTCTTTTGTTTCCAGCCGTAGTTTTCAGCAAAACAGTTTGGGACAAAACGCAACGGTGTTTTCAAAACCTGCGCTTTGATTTGCTGTTGTCGTAAAAGATAGGCAGAGGGAGAGATTCCAACCAACCGCTTAAAAAGCCCGCTAAATGAGCTTATACTTTCAAAGCCTACTAAAAAACAAACCTCTGTCACTGATTTGTTATTCCCTAAAAGTTCCATCGCTTTTTCTATTCTCACCGTCCTTAAATACTGGTGGGGCGTTTGGTGGTAAATCTTTTTAAATAACCGCAAAAAATGATACTTTGAAAAAAAAGCCTCCCCGGCTATGTTATCAAGGTCAAGATGAGTTGCAAAATTCTTGTCAATAAAAAGTTTTGCCTGCACAATTCTTCTGTACAGATACACATTTGCATAGGGTTCTTTATCTCTAAATCTCATGTTGTCTAATAATTTAGGTTTAACCTCCCGAAAAACCAAATTTACCTATACGGATTATTACCAAATGCTGGTTTTATAAAAACAGTGCTTTTAGGGCAGTCCATTACCCATTAAAAATTAGGTCTAACCAAAGTAATTCTGGACATTAATTTATAAATTACTGAATCAAAATCTCAAAAATTTAGGTTAACTCCGAATCCGCTACAGCCATGATAAAAAATTATTTCATCTCAGCATTAAGGAATTTTCTGCATCACAAGTCGTTTACCTTTCTCAACGTATTGGGACTGTCTATTGGCCTTGCCGCCAGTTTGCTTATTTTACAATATGTGAAATATGAAAAAAGTTTTGATACCTTCCATAGCAAAGCCGAAAATATTTATCGGATACAATACAACGTTTATCAGAACAATAAGCTGACGGTCGAATCAGCTGCTGCCGTTCCGGCGGCAGGTCCGGGGTTAAAAGATAACTTTCCGGAGGTCAAACAGTTTACCCGGTTATTCCCTTTTACAGGCACGATTAACTATCGCGACGCCGGCGGGCAGAACAGGACTTTCCGCGAGGAAAAAATGCAGATTACTGATCCCACGGTTTTTGAAGTATTTGATTTTGACCTGATCCGCGGCAATGCCGAGACAGCATTGCTTGGTCCCGATAAAGCAGTTATCTCCGAAAGCGCTGCCAGAAAACTGTTTGGAGAAGAGGATCCAATGAATAAATACATCACCTTTAATGGTGAGCGAAAAGCCGAAGTAACCGGTGTGTTTACAGATGTCCCTGATAATTCACATATTAAATTCAACGTTTTACTCTCCTACCAAACCTTAAACAACGAAACCAACAATGATTCCGAGACTAATTGGGAGTGGTATGATTTTAATACTTATGTCCTGGTTGATCCCTCCGCTGATGTAACGGAACTTCAGTCGAAGTGGGATGATTATTTACAAAAAGAGCATGGAGAGAAGTGGGAAAAGGGCAATTTCAAGCAGGAATTTATCCTGCAACCTTTACTTGATATTCACTTATATTCAAACCTCTTGCAGGAGTCGATGCCCGAAGAACAGGGAGACGGAAATGCCGTTTATTTTCTTACCATCATTGCCTTGTTCATACTTATTATCGCCTGGGTAAATTACATCAACCTGGCCACCGCCAAGTCTTTTGAAAGAGCCAATGAAGTGGGCGTCAGGAAAGTCATGGGTGCACATCAAGGCCAACTGATGTATCAGTTTTTAACAGAATCTTTTATGATCAATCTGCTGGCAACCGCAGTTGCATTGATCGTGGTTTGGATTGCCTGGCCATCTTTTGCCACCCTCGCAGGTAGAAATATCCCTGTTAGTTTTATGTTTGAAACTGACTTTGTCTTGTTATTATCATTATTTTTCGTTGCCGGCACCTTGTTGTCAGGTTTTTATCCCGCCCTGATCCTTTCATCATTTAAACCCATCATGGTACTAAAGGGCAGGCTGGTAACCTCGAAGGGAAGTATTCTCCGCCAATCTCTGGTGATCTTCCAGTTTGTGGCTTCTGTATTTCTGATTAGCGGCACCGTGATCGTTTATCAGCAATTAAGTTTTATGCAGAATCGAGATCTGGGCATCAATATTGACCAGACCCTGGTATTAAAGGGCCCAAGTGTAACCGACTCCCTTTATGCACAAAATCTTGAGACTTTCAAAAATGAAGCGTTAAAAATAGCGGGTATAAAACAGCTGACTGCCTCTTCCAATGTTCCCGGTCATGAGATTTTCTGGACCCGGGGGATCAAAAGGTTACAGGGAGGTCCTGAAAGCGACATTATTGTATACAATGCTTCCATCGATGAAGATTATATCCCTACTTTTGACCTCAAACTGGTAGCAGGCAGAAATCTTACACAAAATATCAAAGGCGATCAGCAGAGGCTGCTGCTTAACAGGGCCCTGGCAGATGCACTCGAATTCCGGAATCCGGAAGAGGCCATAGGCAAAAAAGTAAGGCTGGGTGGCGATACACTTGAAATTGCCGGCGTACTTGAAAATTATCATCAAATGTCGCTTAAAAATAAAGTGGCGCCGCTGGCACTAAGATTATGGCCATCCAGAGCTTTTTTCTCTTTTAAGATTGAAACCGACAACTATCACCAAATCCTCGGCAGCCTGGAAGAACCGTGGCGTACCATTTTTCCAGGCAACCCGGTTGAATACTTTTTTCTGGATGAATTTTTCAATCGCCAGTACAAAAGCGATCACCAGTTTGGGCGCGTTTTTGGCTTGTTTTCCGCACTGGCCATTTTTGTCGCTTGCCTGGGCTTGTTCGGTCTGGCTTCTTTCATGACTATTCAACGAACCAAGGAAATCGGTGTCAGAAAGGTACTGGGCTCAACCGCCTACAACATTGTGTTGCTACTTTCCAAAGGATTTATGCAATTGGTTATTATTGCCAACCTGATCGCCTGGCCGCTGGCGTGGTGGGTGATGAACAGCTGGCTGGACGCCTTTCCTTATCACATTAACATCAATCCTTTACTGTTTCTTTTCGCCGGGTTGGGTGTCATTCTAATCGCTTTTTTATCCGTAAGTTTTCAAACACTAAAAGCTGCGTTATCAAACCCTGCAGATACACTAAAATATGAATAACCATGTCAGCACAATGGCGGATAAGGGTATTTTTCATGTCAAATGAACTGCTTAAATTTGTATAAACGGTTAAACGAAAGGTATGAACAGATATCCGGAACCCACGGTAGGGGCCATTATCGTCAACCCCTCCAATAAAATCCTTCTGTGTAAATCCCCAAAATGGCACGATAAATATGTGATCCCGGGGGGACACATTGAGAAGGGAGAAAAAATGGAAGATGCGCTAAGGCGGGAAGTCAAGGAAGAAACCGGACTGGACATTTTTGACATTGAGCTTATTAGCTTGCAGGAAAGTATTTATAGCAAAACATTTCGAGAAGACAGGCATTTCATTTTTATCGATTTCCTGTGCAGAACAAATGACTCCAGGGTGGTCCTGAATGACGAAGCGGATGAATATTTCTGGGCAGGCCTTGATGAAATTACTTCCCTGGATCTGGGCGGCTATACCAGGCAGTTTTTTACAGAATTCAACAAAAAAAATTCTGCCTATAAAAAGCATATATTCTACCAGTATGTCGGGGGAACCTAAGGATTAGGGCGTCGTCATTTTACATAGAAATTTTCATCATGCGTCGCAAATTTTTGCGTCCTAATCCAATGGTCCCCGTCTATATAGTATAAAGGGTGAATTTAATTATGGAAAATATTTATACCATCTGGAAGGACGTCTACAAAAATTTGGAATTTATGTTGGCGACAGATGTAAAAGACACAGAGGCCAGGAAGGATTTGTTGCATGACATTTTCCTAAAGATTCATGCCAACATTACCAGTCTTAAAAGCCATGAAAAATTGCTGCCATGGGTTCGTCGCATTACGCGCAACGTTATCGCTGATCATTATCGCGCCAGTAAAAAGAATGTTTTTGTATCGGAGGTGCCTGATATAGCTTCTCCCGATGAGGACTATCTGAATGACAAGATTATCGGCTGCATAATGCCCATGATCGATCAATTGGATGATAAATACCGGGAAGCCATTTTGCTTAGTGAATTAAGAGGAATCAAGCAAAAGGAAATCGCCAGTAATCTGAATATTTCCTTTTCGGGTGCCAAATCAAGGGTCCAGCGCGGCAGGAAAAAGTTAAAAGAAATGATACTGCAATGTTGCGAGATAGAAGCTGATATCTACGGCAATATCATCGACTATTCCAAAAGAGAACATTGCGCCCCAAATTGTCATCCATCCAAAAAATAATTGCCATGACCGGTTTGCGTCTTTTTATAACATCGTCCGTCTCTTAAGTAGAATCAAAAATTTTAAAATTATGAGCAATTACATTAAAGAAGCCATCAAAGAAACATATACCAACGCCCTGGAATCAGATGCTGGCTGTGGGTGTGCTCCCACGTGTTGCAGCCCATCCGATTCAGACAGTGGGAGTTTTGCAGAAGATTACAGCCAACTGGAGGGATATAATCCCGATGCTGATTATGGGCTGGGTTGCGGGCTGCCGACGGAATCGGCTTTCATAAAATCGGGAGATACGGTACTAGACCTTGGTTCCGGTGCCGGAAACGATGTATTTGTCGCCCGGCGAGTAGTCGGCGAAAAAGGTAAGGTGATCGGCATTGATATGACCAACGCGATGATAGAAAAAGCCAATGAAAATAAGGCTAAGCTAGGTTATAACAATGTGGAATTTATTCTTGGGGACATTGAGGAAATGCCAATACCATCCAAACAGATTGATGTCGTGATCAGCAACTGCGTACTTAATCTCGTTGAAGATAAGGCCAGGACCTACAAGGAGATCTACCGCGTTCTAAAACCACAGGGACGTTTCAGCATCTCCGATGTCGTAGTTACCGGAGCATTGACAAAAGAGATGTCGGCTATAATCGATTTATACGCGGGCTGCGTTGCCGGGGCGATGATTAAGGACAATTATCTTGATGTGATCAAAGACGCTGGTTTCAAAGACATCAAGGTAGAGAAAGAAAAAGCTGTTTATCTGCCGGATGATTTTTTGCGGCGATATTTGACCAAACAGGAATTAAACGAATATCGGGCTACTAATACGGAGGTTTTGAGCATTACTGTTACAGGCTACAAAGATTAGATAAACCGGCCATCAAGTTTAAATGAAATACATTATGCCAAAAGACCCGGTTTTATTTAATTAAAGATTTTAGCCGACTTAATGATCCGCCAGGCAAAGTCGGCTAAAATGATTCTAACCGGGTTGTCTATTTCAACACTTCATCGATATTGCCACAGGTTAACATCTCATCTCCGAAATAAGGGTTTAGAATTTCGTCGGAATTGCTCAACCAATAAGCCCCTTTAAAGTCAAAGGCCATCGGACAAAATTGTCGAAATGCTCCCAAGTCTTTTACTTTGAATTCAACAAGCGTAAGGTACAGTTGATCGCTCAATTGAGACAGCGCTATTCTCGCGACATCAAGCGCCTCCGCTTTCGAAATCATTTCCGTCGCAGATTGAAGCACCTCCAGGTCCTGCATCCATCTGTGATGTGCCGTGCCTTTAACCAGCTTCATATCCACCTTTCGCAGCGCCTCGATCAAAACCTGTGACATTTGACCGGCTTTTTTAACATCACTCTCAATCAATGCGTCCTTAACCGGCAGGTACGCTTCAAAGACATGTTTCAGCTGATTTTTGAAAGAATCTTTTACATCAAAATTGTTGTTAGAAACACTTCCTTCGGCTTGATTATTTTTTTTCGCAGGCGTTTGTCGCATAGCACCATGGCTGTGAATTTCTGCGGTCTTTGTAGCCTGCGGATTCATCATACTGGCCTTACCCTGGAGCTGGGCGGCGGCATCAATTTTAAAGACCCCGTTGGTTGCTACCTCCTCGCCTTCAACTAAACCGGATTGTACCACGTAATAGGCCCCGGCATCCGCTCCCAGTTCGATCTCCCGAAATTGAAATGTCGGCTGCTCGTACCGGGGTTGCTTGATATATACAATTGCCCGTTTACCTGTCCAGAGTACGGCAGATTTTGGAATTATTAATGAGGAATCGGCACCCCGAAGCTTTGCATGTACAATGCCCTCTACAAACATCTCCGGTTTTAATTGATTGTCCGGGTTGGCCAATTCGGCCCTGATGGATACCGTACGGGTTTGTTTACTGGCTACCGGGTCAATGAAGGAGATGACACTTTTTAATTGTTGGCCGGGAAGTGAAGGGATCCGGAACGAGATTGAGTCCCCTTTGGCTATCCACGGCAAATCATTTTCATAAACTTCAAAAAGAACCCAAACATGACTGAGGTCTGCAATTTCAAACATGATCATGCCGTCCATAACATGTTCACCTTCCGATATGTTTTTACGCTGTATGGTTCCGGAACGATCGGCGTAAACATCAAAATAGAATTGCGGTTCGCCTTTTTTAATAATGCTATTGATTTGACTATCGGTAAGTTTCCAAAGTTCCAGCTTGTGTATGGCTGCCTGGTAAAAGGACGGATTGGAATCTTTAAGCTTGATCGCCTCAAATAGTTCTTTTTGTGCTGTAACCAGATCAGGAGAATACAGGGTGGCCAGCTTTTGACCTTTTTTTATGTATTGTCCTGTAAAGTCAGCATACAATCTCTCGACCCTGCCATCAAAATGGGCGGTAACCGAAAATAGCCTTCTTTCATCGGGATTTACTACACCCTGTAGTTTTATTGTCTTTGTAAAAGCACCGGCCGATACTTTAACCGTCTGAATGTTTGCCAGCTGCATGGCCGCTTCCGTCATTTGTATCTCATTATTTCCTACAGTCTCCGGAAGTGTAGAAACCGGTACCAAATCCATCCCACAGATCGGACATTGTCCCTTTTCTTTTTCTCTGATCTGCGGATGCATCGAACAGGTCCATATCTCCGCTACCGTGCTGTGCCCATGGCCCTGATGAGAGGATGTGTGTGTTTCCGGTGGGGAAGAGTCGTTGATGAGCCAGCCAAACAGCCCTCCAACAATAACCAGGCTTAAATATATTCCAATTTTTTTGAGATTTATCTTTTTCATAGTGTTGATCCTTTTACGGCCACCAGCGTCTTGTCGGGTGATAAACCAACAATCGCCGTAAACCTTATTATCTTAGAAATTTTCACACATCTGCTCATTGTCCTGTTAAATAATCAATGTTGTATACCGCTTTATTCACATCCACCCGGGCCTTCACGATTTCAAGCTGGTAGGTTAAAAGCTTTCTTTCCATACGCAAAACCTCCTCAAAACCGGTCTTCCCGGTGCTGAATTCGGTTTGCAAAAGTAGTAGTGATTGCCTGGCCAGATTGTGTAACCGTTGATAGAGTGTTAGCCTTCTGCTGGCATCCAAATGTCTGGCGATAAAAACCTGTAACGCTGTTGCCAGCCGGTTCGATTCTTCTTCCAACTGATGCTCCAGGCTTTCTTTCTGCAATACCGCCTGCCGTTTCATTGCCCGATATTTCTTACGGTACAAAGGGACGTTCAGGCCCAACTGCGGAAGCAGAAAGGCATCCTGTCCATTATCCGGAATATCCACATCCGAGCGTTCACCAATATTGATAAAGCTCATTCCCAAGGTAAAGGACGGTTTACCCATAAGCCCGGCTACCTCCACAGCTTTATCCCGGGCTGCTGTCTGAAGTCGCAAATGTTGCAGCTGACGGTTGTTTGAAATGATGCTATCGTAAAACGATTCACTGATACCACTTAACTGCTCTTCCCGGAGTGTGTCGGAGAATTCAGGCAGCTTATCGAGCTGCGCATTCAACAGATTTTTAAAGTTTTCAAATTCCACCTGTTGACTGTCATCCAGGAAAGCCAGCTCCTGCTGTAACTCCTGCTCCTCCATTTCCACCCTGAGTACATTGACAAAGCCTGTCCGGCCACTCTCAAAGTTTACGCGTGCCAGTTCTTTAAAGGACTGCAGTAACAGCAGGTTTTCCTTTATCAGCGATTTTGATGTAAAAATAAAGTACAGCTGGGTATACGAGGTTTTTACTTCCTTGAAAAGCTGCAGTTTTTTATCTTCAAAGCTTTTAAGCCTGGCTTCTGCCAATTGGGCAGCCATATCTCCCTGGGCTTTCAGCGTTCCAAACCATGGAAAAGCCTGGCTTACCGCCAATTTAGCCCGCTGCGGTCCCACCCTTGTCTCTATTGGCTGTAAAAAAAGGTCGAAGGTTATCTTAGGATCCGGCATGGCTTTCGCCTGTGGGATCTGTTCCATGGCAGCCAGGTACTGATTGAATTCAGCCTTTAAACCAGGATTATTCTCAGCGGCCTTCTTAAGGTAATAAGCCGGATAATCCTGGCCGCAGCTCCAACGTGCCAACAGCAACAATATGATAAATATAATCTTACTTTTCATTGTCTTTTCCTTTAAGTTGATATTCCTGCCACATACAGTAAAGCACTGGTACAATAAATACGGTAATGACCTGTACCACCATACCACCAAATATTGGTATCGACATGGGTATCATGATGTCAGATCCTTTTCCCGTAGCGGTGAATATGGGCAAAAGCGCAATCATAGTGGTTGCTGTGGTCATCATGGCAGGTTTTATTCTAAGCCTTCCGGCATGCAATACGGCATGTCTGATTTTATCCGTATCATTGGGCATTTGCTTTTGAAATGTTTGGTTCAGATAGGTGGTCATGAGTACACCGTTGTCAGAGGCCACACCAAACAGGGCAATGAAGCCTACCCAAACAGCGACACTTAGGTTTATCTTACTGACATGGAAAAGGTCGCGCATCCCTTCTCCAAACAATGTAAAATTCAAAAACCATCCCTGCCCATAAAGCCATATCAAAATAAATCCTCCTGCAAAGGCTACAAAAACCCCGGAGAATACCATCAGCGCAGGTTGCAATTTGCCAAACTGAAAATATAGGATCATCAAAATGATCAGAAGGCTAATGGGTATTACCACAGCCAACCGGTTGGTAGCTCTTACCTGGTTCTCATAGTTTCCGGCAAACTGGTAAGAAACCCCTGGCGGTAATGCAAACGACCCATCCTTGATTTTGGCAGACAGGAATTCCAGGGCGTTTTCAACTACATCTACTTCCGCGTAGCCATCCAGTTTATCCAGGATAACATAACTGACAAGAAATGTATGTTCACTTTTTATATGTTGCGGTCCGCGTACATATTGAATCTGTGCCAATTCTTCCAAAGGGACCTGTATTCCCGATGGTGTTGGAATCAGAATGTCTTTCAAATCATTTGGATTATTTCGTAACTCCCTCGCATACCTGACCCTCACAGGGTATCTTTCTCGGCCTTCCACTGTTGACGTCAACTGATTGCCACCAATAGCAACACCCAGATAGGTCTGCATATCCTCAATGCTTAGGCCATATCTCGCGATTGCCCTTCTATTGATATTGATTTCCAGGTAAGGTTTTCCAACTACGCGATCGGCAAAAACGGAGGAAGGTTCAACACCAGGTACCTGCTTTAGAAGTTCTTCCATTTGTAATCCTACCGCCTCGATGGTAGCCAGGTCCGGACCAAAAATTTTCATACCAATCGGTGCCCGCATGCCTGTTGAAAGCATGATCAGGCGGGTGGCGATTGGTTGAAGTCTGGGCGCAGAGGTCATCCCCGGAATATTGGTGGTTTTAACAATTTCATTCCAAATGTCGTCCGGAGATTTAATGTGGCTTCGCCATTGCCGGAAGTATTTTCCTTTGGGATCTTCAATGAGCTGGCCTGTATCGAAGGTAGCGAGATTGTCCGTTTCGGGATCAAATGTCTCTCCGTTTTTTAAGGAGAATTTCTGCCCATCACTCATCTTGAAGCGTAGCTTCCGGCCATTTTGATCCAAAACGTATTCCGGTTTGTAGTTCACCGTATTTTCAAACATTGATATGGGAGCGGGATCCAGGGCAGAGGCCACGCGTCCCCACTTGCCAACGGTGAGGTCTACCTCGGGAATAGCGGTAACGCGCTGGTCTAAAAGTTGGATAGTTTCAATATTTTCAGATACGCCTGAATGAGGCATGTTACTTGGCATCAGAAGATAAGATCCTTCGTCCAGCGGCGGCATAAACTCTTTCCCCACACCGGGAAAAATGTTTTCCATATGAGCCCAAAACCCGGTTTGCCTGACATTCCAATTAACTGTTTCGGCAGCCTTGCCAATAAACCCGAACACTTTATCGAATCCTTGCCAGGACAAAAACCCCAATACTAAAATCAACAGTGGCATGCTTAAAAATGGCCACTTATGGTTCAGGCACCAGCTAAGCATGTGCGAATAATATTTAACGGTAGCTAATAAAATCAGCAAAATGATGAGAATGACAAAGGCCACAAAAATAAAGTTGGCAAACCAGGAGTGACCGGCACCCAAAGGCAACCACGTCTTGGAAAGTAAATATAGAACGGCGATCAGCAGGATTCCCATATTGATATAGTCCGGCCATTTAACCCATTTAGCAGGCCATTTTTCCGACAAAAAATTGTTTATTCCAATAGCCATCAACGCTATTCCCGCCCAGATAGCTACAGGGAGTAATGGTATACCCGCAAGCACCAGTGCTGCATTCCAGACCTTCTTAAATTTTCCTTTTTCAAAATTTAAAGAGAAAACCGAATGCGCAAAGGCTGGAATCACTACTAAACCAAAAAACAATGCCGCCAGCAATGCAAATGTTTTTGTAAAAGCAAGTGGGCCAAAAAGCTTTCCTTCCTGTGCCTGCAAGGCAAATACCGGAAGAAAGCTTACTACCGTTGTAGCCAGGGCTGTGATCACGGCAGAAGCAACCTCTTTCGTAGCTTCATAAATAACCTCCCGTTTTTCATGACCCTTTTTGTCTTTATTGTCAGGCATTCTCAGATGTCTGACAATATTTTCGGTGAAGACAATGCCCACATCAACCATGACACCTATGGCTATGGCAATCCCCGATAGCGCCACAATATTGGCCGCCACACCCAGATAGCGCATGGCTACAAACGTCATGAGCACACCAATTGGCAGCAGGCTGGATATCAGGATAGAGGCTCTGAGATTAAGTACCAAAATGATAACCACAATCAAACTCACCAGGATTTCAAGTGTCAGTGCCTCTTCCAGCGTGCCAAGGGTTTCCATGATAAGTCCTGACCTGTCGTAGAAGGGAATGACAGTAACTTTGGAGATGGTACCATCCGCCAAAGTTTTGGTGGGTAAGCCTGGAGCTATCTCACTGATTTTGGCCTTGACATTGTCAATTACCTCCATTGGATTTGAGCCGTACCGGGCCACCACCACCGCACCAACGGCCTCGGCACCAGCTTTATCAAGACCACCTCTGCGGCTGGCGGGACCGAGCTGCACCCTGGCAACGTCTTTGATTCGAACAGGGATATTATCCCTGGCTACAACTACCGACTCCTCCAGATCATGGATGTTCTTTATGTATCCCAATCCTCTGACAAGATATTCCGCCCTGTTAAATTCTATGGTTCTTGCCCCCACATCCAGGTTGGCCTTTTTGACAGCATTCATGATAGCGGCAATGTCCACGCCATAACTTTTCATGGCTACCGGATCAACATCCACCTGATATTCCTTTACGTAACCGCCGATAGATGCCACCTCGGCAACACCGGCAGCAGCAGAAAGACTGTATTTCACATAATAATCCTGAATAGAGCGAAGTTCCTGAGGGTCCCAGCCGCCCGTTGGATTGCCCTGGTTATCCCTTCCTTCCAGGGTATACCAAAAGACCTGTCCCAATGCCGTAGCATCCGGACCAAGCGCCGGCCGGACGCCATTGGGTATGGTGCCGACAGGCAGGGAGTTCAGTTTCTCAAGGACTCTCGACCGGCTCCAGTAAAAGTCCACATCGTCGTCGAAAATGAGGTAAATACTTGATAACCCAAATATGGAGTTACCCCGAATGGTTTTCACACCGGGAATTCCAAGCAGCGCCGTAGTTAACGGATAGGTAATTTGATTGTCTACATCCTGCGGTGAACGCCCCGGCCATTCCGTAAATACGATCTGTTGATTTTCACCAATATTTGGAATGGCATCAACAGGTACAGGATCTCTTGGTATTCCGGTGATTTGCCAGTTGAAGGGCGCAACGGACACGCCCCAGGCAATCAACGTCACGGTTAAAAGCACCGTAACAGGTTTATTCTCTAAGAAAAATTTAATAATACGATTAAGCATAACATCGCGCCGTGTTTAGATGCACAAATGATTTAAGGGGAAATCACCCCTGATCTGCCCAAGGCAGTATAAGAATGTTATGACTTAAAGAAGAAAAGATTGAACCAGTATGGGTATATCCAGATCAATCAAGGGGGGCTTATAATTTAAGTAGGAAGAACGACTTATAATTAGTGAAATAAAGTCAAAATCGACAGTAAGAGGATGGCTCACAGCAAAAGGATGCCAGGTGGGCGACAAATCAAAACCAAAAGTAACTTTGTTTAAATCCGTTACTTTCAATTCTTCGCTTACATCTTCGCAACAGCTTTTCGCGCATGACTTCTCATCTCCTTCCATAGCCATTTCAGGCATGCACGATTCCGCCTTGTGGAAAACAGCCATACTCTTCAACCTGCCCATGCAGTAGTGCTTGTTCAGCGTTATGCCGCTGGTTGTAAGCAACAATAACAAGGCAAGCAGTATATTCGCTATTTTCTTAAAAACTTTCATCGTCTACTTAAAGGTACAAAAAAAAGCTATACCATGCCGGTTGATGTACTAATGACAGGCTTTATTGTACTTTTTTAACTTATAATAATTATAGGGCAATGGGGTTAAGAATCCGACAATTAATGCTGGTACCAGTGCCAGCCAGTAAGTAGGATTATCAAATGCCGCCTTGCCTCCCGTAATCATAAAGTCTGTCCCGGTCATGGCCAGCTCCATTGCTACCATGGAAATAAAGGACATACCAAAAGCGGTTTTTAGCGCCAGTTGCCAGCTAAAACCTTCCCTGTTTTTCAAAATGACAGTTTCCAGAGCTATCGATGTACATAAACCTGCAACAATCGCCAAAACCATTTGCCACAACATCGGTGTTTGCGGATAAAAAGCCTGTAAATATATGATCATCCCAAAATCTCCGATGGAACAACCAATGAGGCAATTAAGTGTATTAAACGAAGCCCTTTGCCATAATCGGGCATCTGTCCAAAAAGCCTGGTTTGCATTTACTTCTGCATCTGTTACAGCATAGCCTTCTTTTTGCAGCAGATGATGCACATAATCTTTAGACAGCCCCTCTCCCTTTACCTCCAATATTTTCTCTTGACTGGATAAATCGACGTTCCAATCCTCAATTAATTGATCATTATCCAGGTGGGGAGAGATCTTGCCAACACAACTTTGGCAATGCAGATCTGTTTTAATCGTCAATGTCTTCATTTTCTCAACTACAGTATATATGCAATTTAACCGAAAATTCGCCAGATAGATTTACACAATTACTGAAAAGAGTTATATGATTTTAGTCTCCGACTTTATCCAATGGATTTCGAAGGTTTAATTGGCGTTTCTTAAAAACCGAGGGAGACATGCCGGTCGCTTTTTTAAATTGATTGGATAAGTGTTGCACACTACTGTAATGGAGTTGGTAGGCTATCTCACTCAGGTTTAATTCATCGTAAATCAATAATTCTTTCACCTTCTCCAGGCGCTGTAAGATGATGAATTTTTCTATGGTAAGTCCCTCGATAGCGGAAAACAATGTACTTAGAAAGCTATAATCTCTTCCAATCTCTTGCTCCAGGTAGGTGGAATAATTGGTTTTTATGGGTTTTACCTCTCCATGTATGGAAGCGATCACCAGATTTTTAATACGTTCAATGAGCTGGCTGTTTTTGTCTTCCAGTAAATCAAACCCCCTTTCTCTCAGGGCATCCCGCAAGCTGGTTTTCTGTTCATCTGACAAGTCACCCTCAATTTCTGCCTCCCCTAGCCGGATCGATCTTATTGAATAGCCCATCTCTTCCATTAATGTGGTTACCGCTTCTATACAGCGGTTGCAGACCATATTTTTGATAGGTAACTTCATGAATAGTGAATATTATCTTGCGAAATTAATAATTAAATAGTATTGTGGGTTAAGTTTGTTTAGAACACCTTTTAAATGTGCATTGCCGTTGACAATTTGTACTGTTTCATACGTCAACGGTGATAATAGGTTAAGTTTCAAATCCTGAGCCTGGCATTGAGGGATGAAGCTATCGTCAACTGAAAAAAAGGTAAATCAGACAACCAGCAAACAAAAAGCCTTTTTAAGGGTTTCAAAGGAAAAGACATTTACAGCTATGTTTTCATTCTTCAAAAAAGATCCGATCAAAAAGTTGAATAAGCAATATGCAAAAATGATCCTTGAAGCAAGGGACATTCAACGTACAGGTGATTTAAAATTATATGCAAAAAAAATTGCGGAGGCAGAGGAGATTGCAGAGAAAATTAGCCAATTAAAAAGTAAATTGCCGGAGGACGATTGACAGATGCGTATTAAAATAGATGTGTTTTAATGACGATGGCAAAATTAATAGCCCACGAGATTTCGGTTTTTTGGTTCCGTCGTGATTTAAGATTTCATGACAATACCGCATTAACATTTGCCCTGGATGGCGCCTATCCGGTGCTACCTATATTTATACTGGACCGGAATATACTGGATGACCTTAAAAACCGCGCCGACCCAAGGGTAACTTTTATCCATCGGGAAATCCAAAACCTGAATCTCCAGTTAAAGGAGGTCGGTAGCGGCCTCCAGGTTTATGATGGCCGGCCCGTTAAGATATGGCAGGAGATGATCAAAAATTATAATGTTAAGGCGATCTATGCAAATCGCGATTATGAGCCTTATGCCAGAAAAAGAGACCGCGAGGTATATGAACTGTTAGCGGAGCAGGGCATCCCTTTTATCAGCAAAAAAGATCACGTAATTTTTGAAAAAAATGAAGTCATAAAAGATGACGGAACCCCATACAAAGTTTATACCCCTTACAGCAAAAAGTGGAAAAGCCTGCTGCGTAGGCATCCACCAACCAGCTATCCATCCGCATTGAGTTCAGGTAACTGGGTTCAGATCCCTCACAAGGAAGTTATTCCACTTAGAGATATCAGTTTTTCCCATGCTGAAATCGAATTGCCATCTAACAAGGTGTCAGAGAAAATTATCAAAACGTATCACGAAAACAGAGATTTTCCGGGGATCAAAGGTACATCCCGACTCAGCATACACCTGCGGTTTGGCACCGTCAGCATTCGACAATTGGTAGCAACTGCCCGAAGACTTAATGAAAAATATTTAAATGAACTTATTTGGCGAGACTTTTATCAAATGATCTTATGGCATTTCCCACAGGTTGAAAAAGAAAATTTTAACAGAAAGTACGATGGGATTCAGTGGAGAAATAACGCGGAGGAATTTGCCAAATGGTGTGAGGGGGAGACCGGATATCCGATAGTCGATGCCGGCATGCGTGAGTTAAACAGCACCGGCTTTATGCATAACCGCGTGCGAATGATCACTGCCAGCTTCCTCACTAAACATTTGTTGATAGATTGGCGATGGGGTGAAGCCTATTTTGCGGAAAAATTATTAGATTACGAATTAGCTTCCAACAATGGAGGCTGGCAGTGGGCGGCAGGTACCGGGGTAGATGCCGCCCCGTACTTCAGGATATTTAACCCGGATTCTCAAACCAAAAAATTTGACCAGAAACATCAATACATTAAAAAGTGGGTGCCTGAATATCAGGAATTCTCCTATGCAGCACCCATGGTTGATCATAAATTTGCCAGAGAGCGTGTACTGAAGGTGTACCGGAAAGCGCTGGAAAATAGCAACTAATTTATTATATGATTGAATAAAGATGGCGGCAATTCTACTGACAGGGGCTACGGGTTATATCGGCAAAAGGCTATTGCCTATACTGCTGAATGAAGGGCACGTAGTGGTGTGCCTCGTGCGTGATCAAAGGCGTTTTGATTTTGACAATCTTAGTAAACAGGCACTGTCCAACCTGGTTATTTTTGAATGTGATCTGGCCAACCGGGAAAGTCTTGAAAAACTGCCATTAAATATCGACGTGGCCTACTACATGGTGCATTCTCTCGATACCAAGGATAAAGGCTTTCACGAATTGGAAAATCAAACTGCCGAAAATTTCACTTATTATATTAGCAAGTCTGATGCCCGTCAAATTATTTATTTAAGTGGTATCGTCAATGATGACAATCTCTCCGAACACTTAAGCTCCAGGAAAAACGTTGAAACCATTCTCGCCGGTAGCGGTATTCCATTAACTGTTTTGAGAGCCGCTATAATTATTGGCTCAGGCAGCGCCTCCTTTGAGATTATCAGGGATTTAGTGGAAAAATTACCTGTCATGATTGCGCCCAAATGGTTGAATACCAAATGTCAACCCATTTCCGTGAGAAACGTGCTCGAATACTTGTACCAAACCTTGCTGAACCGCGAAACATTTCACGAAGTATTTGATATCGGAGGACCCGACATACTGACCTATAAGGAAATGTTATTGGGATACGCAAAGGCAAGAGGATTGAAAAGGCTTATTATAACCGTGCCCGTCCTATCGCCAAGGTTGTCTTCCTTATGGCTATACTTTGTAACCTCCACCTCGTACCTACTCTCGAGAAATTTGGTAGACAGTATGAAAAATGAGGTGGTCTGCCGCAACGAATCTATTCAGAAAATAATTCCGGTCGATCTGATCTCGTACCAGGATGCATTGCAACTGGCCTTTACGAAAATTAGCCGGAAAGAAATTGTTTCGAGCTGGAAAGACGCGCTTTACAATAAAGATCTCAACAAAGATTTTTTAAATGCCAATGAGGTTCCGGTGCATGGATGTTTCACTGATAAACGTCAATATGCATTTGACAACAATGTTGAAAGGGTGTTACAAAACATTTGGGAAATTGGCGGAGACCGGGGCTGGTATCACGCTAATTTTTTGTGGAAGGTCAGAGGTTATTTAGACAAACTTGTAGGCGGCGTGGGGCTGAGGCGGGGAAGAAGAAGCCCTGTAGATTTGAGACCTGGTGACGCCCTCGATTTCTGGCGTGTACTGATAGCAAATAAAGTTAACAAACGTTTGTTGCTTTACGCGGAAATGAAATTACCGGGTGAAGCCTGGCTGGAGTTCAGAATAAAAGAAACCGGAGATCAATATCTGCTTTTACAAAACGCTACCTTTCGGCCGCTTGGTTTATTAGGCCGCATTTACTGGTATTGTGTCTTACCCTTCCACGGTTACATATTTCGTAAAATGGCGAGAAATATTATCAAATACCGGCCGAAGTAAGTTAAGGGCTGATAACTATCTCAGTTTGGCGGCAAACAGCTCTTTAAGTTTTTCCACTTTTGGTCCGATGACTACCGAGCAATAGGGTTGATTGGGATTATCGTTAAAATAGTTTTGATGATTTTCTTCGGCCTCAAAAAACGTTGGCAATTCTGTAATTTCGGTGACGATAGGTTTATCGAATATACCTGATGCATCCAATTTAGTTTTGTAGTGTTCCGCCAGTTTTTTTTGATGATCGTCATGATAAAATATCACTGACCGGTATTGGGTTCCCACATCAGCCCCTTGTCTGTTGAGCGTGGTAGGATCATGTGTTTTCCAAAAAACTTCCAAAAGCTCTTCATAGCTTATGATCTCCGGATCAAAGGTAACCTGTACCACCTCCGCATGACCGGTACGGCCGCCGCATATTTCACGGTAAGTAGGGTTCTTAACCGTACCGCCGGCATACCCGGATACCACGGATGTTACACCGTTGAGTCTTTGGAATACTGCCTCAACACACCAAAAACATCCCGCTCCAAATGTAGCTTTTTCCATAATCAATTTGGTTTAAATTTCAAATCTCCGGATCGTAAGATTTCACGTATTAACGCAGCGCTGCGGGAAAAGTTCAAATTTGCAATTTTCAATAATTGATCACAACCACTTGACGTCTAAAAAGAGCAACGCGATCATGGTGAGTACGATGAAATAAGGCAATGCCATTTTCATCATTCTGAAATAAGAAAGGGAAATTCTTATGGCAATATTATTTGTTAATAAAAATAGCAAAGCTGCCTGTCCGTTAGGTGTGGCAATGGATGGAATATTGGTTCCTATATTGATAGCCATGGCAACATCTTCGAGCTGAGTCTTATTGGAGGCCAGTGCTTCCGCTGCCTGTTTGATGTACACCGACGCCACAAACACATTGTCACTTATTACCGATAACATCGCCGAAGCAATGAAAAAGAAATACGTCTGCCCCATACCCTGATACGACTGCGCCTCGGTAATGATCGGGGCAAAAAGATGATTGTGTTCGATCATGGCAACAATAACAAAAAATATAATGAGCAGCGATAAAAATGGTGTGCCTTCCTTGAAGGCTTCACCGATGGAATGCTCGGACTGTATGCCCATGGTTGCCGAAAGAATCACAATAACGGAAAGGCCGATGAAGCCTACCTCCGCCAGGTGAAAGGCCAAGGCCAGAATCAACCAAACCGCACAAATAGCTTGCATGATAATACCCCATTTTTTATAGCCAGACATTTTTGCTTCCATTTCCTGGGCATTATGATCCAGGATCTTTCTTACCTGGGGTGGCAGTTTGTAACCATATCCGCTGATACTGTGCATCTCTATGTACACTGTAGTGAGAAGCCCAAAGAATATAATAGGTAGTGTAACATTGGCCATTTTTAAGAAAAAATCGGCAAAGGACCACCCCATTTCAGTTGCTATAAGCAAATTCTGCGGTTCGCCCACCATGGTAGCAACACCGCCCAGGGCTGTACCAATTACGCCGTGCATGAGCAGGTTTCTTAGAAATCCATTAAAGTTTTCCAAATCATCTCGCGCCACCACTCTTTTTTCAGGTATTGGCTTGGAGCCTGGCACCCTTTCCTCAATGGTGGTGGCATTGTAAATTCTATAAAATGTCGTCACCACCGCAATCATCACCGCAGTCACCGTAAGGGCATCCAACCACGCCGAAAGCACTGCGCCCATGATGGCAAAGACCAGGGAAAGCAAAACTTTTGACTTGATGGCAATTAAAATTTTTGTGAACATATAGGTGAGCAGATCTTTCATAAAGTAGATGCCGGCCACCATAAAAAGCAGTAATAGTACTACCTGTAAATTATTTTCAACTTCATGATAAACCCCGTTTGGTGAAACCATCCCCATGGCAACCACCTCAATCGCCAACAGACCACCCGGTAATAAGGGATAGCATTTTAATGCCATCATGAGGATAAATATAAACTCAAATAAAACAAGCCAACCGGTATAGGTGGGTCCCAAAACCGAAAGGGATATTGGATTGACAATTAAAATTGCCAATAATACCTGTTTAAACCAAACAGGGCTTCCTCCAAGAAAATGTTTAAAAAAAGTATTAAAATTTTTCATCCGTCGAGTCCTTAACTTACCGCTACCCTACTTTACTTTTTAAATACTACACAAATCGAGGTTAAACTGGTTGTTTGGTGTCGAAGATAGCAAAAGATGGGCAAAGGAATTTATGAAATCTTGGAGCGAAATTGTGAAATGTAAGAATGTGCGGGAATTTAATCAATTTGGGAGTCCCCTGGGTAAAGCGGGGACTCACGTGATGGCTAAACTTTTGCCATAATCGGAAGGTTATGACAACTTGTTTTTGATATCTTTTACAATTAATTCTGCGTGTACCCGGGAATTTTCAATAAACCACTTGTTTGTTTTTAATCCACCGCAAATGACGCCGGCCAAATAAACATTTTTAACGTTGGTTTCATTGGTTTCTTCGTTATATACGGGTGTTTGCATTTCGTCTTTTTGCAGTTCAATACCGATGGATTCCAATAATTCAAAATTCGGCCTGTATCCGGTCATTGCCAATACAAAATCATTTGCAATAGTAATATGACCGTCCGGTGATTCGATGTCAATCTCATCGGCTCTGATACTTGTTATGCTGGAATTAAAGTATGCTTTTATGGATCCTTCCTTAATGCGATTTTCGGCGTCAGGTTTTACCCAGTATTTGACGCTATCACTTATCTTGTCCTCTCTGATTACCATCGTCACATGGGCTCCTTTTCGGTAAGTTTCCAACGCCACGTCTATGGCAGAGTTCGCAGCGCCAACCACCGCCAGGTTTTGATCAAAATACGGGTGTGGTTCATCATAGTAATGTTTTACCTTAGGTAACTCTTCCCCTTCCACATGCATGAGATAAGGCAGGTCATAAAATCCGGTAGCAATAATAATAGTCTTTGAATCATAGGATCCTTTACTGGTTGAAATCCGGTATCCCGCATCAGACGGATCCACACTGATTACTTCTTCGTATAGTTTTAATTGCAGCTGCCAGGAAGAGGCGACCCTTCTGTAATATTCCAGTGCTTCGGTGCGATTGGGCTTGGCTCCATGAGAAATGAACGGCACATCTCCAATTTCCAGCTTCTCAGAAGTGGAAAAAAAAGTCATGTTGAGCGGATAGTTATAAAGTGAGTTTACCAGGCAACCTTTATCAATAATCACATAGCTCAACCCTGATTTCTTAGCCTCAATGCCACAAGCCAGCCCTATTGGCCCCGCACCAATAATAATTACATCATAATTTCCTGACACAGTCATATTCGTTTTTTATTTTTTGCAAAGGTAAAAATCCAGCCTTTGAATCTTAAATTTTGATTGAATAATTGTTGATGATATCATTTCAGGTCAGTAGTCACAGCGTCCATAACCAGCCCGCCGCCGCCTTCTCATATCTGATTTTCCATTTACATAAAATTTCTAACCGTTAATATTATTCTGCTGAACAATATGCAAATTTTTATTAATTTGGACGAATCAAATTAAGCAGTGTATGAAAAGACCAATCTTATTAATTCTCGGAGTGGTAGTGGCATTAATTACAGGATATGTCGTATACTCAATGACTAATACCAAACGTCATAGCCCGGAAGGCAAGGCAAGTTATGATAAAGATGGCCTGGCTATCAATGTCTTTTATTGTCGTCCTTATAAAAAAGGACGCCTGCTATTTGGAGAGCCGGGATCTTCGGCACTTGAAGTTTATGGAGAACCCTGGAGGACCGGCGCAAATGAGGCCACTGAAATCAGCATTAGCAAAGATCTGGAATTCCGGGAAGGCACGCTGAAAGCAGGAAGGTATTCCATATACACTATTCCGGGAGAAAATGACTGGGTTATTGTCTTTAATTCGAAACTCGATTATTGGGGAGCAGGTTTATCAGGCAGTCCATTCGATCCCGGGCTGGATGTTTTACGGGTTACAGTGCCCCGGCAGACAAATAATACTAACCACGAGCAGTTTACAATCGATTTTACAGATGGGGAAGGCAATGTGAAAATGTTGTTGCTTTGGGATGACATTAAAATCGAGGTACCCATGATCGCTCAGGGATAATTATATTCAACACTTCTTAAACGGTTTGTTTTACCGGGGATGTTTGTTTCCCTAAAGTTTGTATTATTATTTCAATAGATTTGTTCTTATCTTGAGAGTATAATCCTCTATACTTTCAACATATGGATGATACACAAATCAAAAGGTTGTTTGACCTTTTATCCTTCGGAGCTGAAAATTACGGTATTGATGATGCATTGGCCTGCAAGATAAACGGAGAGTGGGTAAAATACAGCAGTAAAGATTTAATAAGCATTACCAACAGAGTGAGCCTTGGTTTGATGAGAATGGGCATTGGCAAGGATGACAAGGTTGCCATTATTTCTCCAAACAGGCCTGAGTGGAATTTTATTGACTTTGGACTACAACAAATCGGGGCGGTAAGTGTTCCTGTTTATCCAACTATAACTGTTCACGACTTTCAATTCATATTTAATGACGCCGGCGTAAAGATGGTCTTCGTGGCCGACTATGACTTGTATCGAAAAGTCAAGATCGCGGCACGTGAATCACCTAGTGTCAAGGAAATATATACCTTCGATCTGTTAGATAATGCTAAACATTGGTCGGAGATCAAGAAAAATGGGGAGGGTGGCGATGAACAAAAACTGCAGGTAATAAAAGATGGGGTAAAATCTGAAGATTTAGTGACCCTTATTTATACATCTGGAACAACCGGGACACCTAAAGGCGTTATGCTTTCCCATCAAAATATTATATCCAATATTCTCGCCGCTCTTAAAATAGCTCCTATCAAAGGTCGGGGCTATAAAGCCTTAAGTTTTTTACCCATCTGTCATGTTTTCGAAAGGGCAGGTGTTTATTTTTACCTGCGTGCAGGTATCGCTATTTACTATGCCGAAAGCCTGGAAACGATAGGTGATAATCTCAGAGAAATTCAGCCACACACTTTCACCACGGTGCCACGCCTGCTGGAGAAAATTTATGATAAAATTGTGGCCAAAGGTTATCAACTTTCCGGCATCAAGAAAAAGCTATTTTTCTGGGCACTTGGACTTGGCTTGAAATATGACCCCAATGAAAATCATGGCTGGTGGTACAATGTTCAACTAAAATTGGCCAACCGGTTAATATTTGCCAAATGGCGGGAAGCGCTGGGTGGCAACATTGTTTACATAACATCAGGAGCAGCGGCGCTACAGCCACGACTTTCAAGGGTTTTCTGGGCCGCCGGGATTAAGGTACTGGAAGCATACGGCGCCACCGAAACATCTCCCGGAGTTTCTTTTTCACAAATCGATGATTTGAAGATTGGCTGTGTTGGCTGCTTGTTGGATGGTGTCGAAGTAAAAATTGCGGAGGATGGGGAAATCCTTGTCAAAGGCCCCAACGTTATGCAAGGTTATTATAACCGACCCGATGCGACAGCAAAAGCCATTGTAAACGGCTGGTATCATACAGGTGATGTCGGTGAAATGATTGAAAACAAGTACTTAAAAATTACGGACAGAAAAAAAGAAATATTTAAAACCTCGGGCGGAAAATATATAGCACCGCAGCTTCTCGAAAACAAGTTCAAGGAATCCATCATGATTGAGCAGATTATGGTTGTCGGAGAAGGTGAAAAGTTTCCGGGCGCATTAATTGTTCCAAGCTTTGAAGGCGTTCGCGAATGGTGTGAGCGCAAGCAAATAGATTATAGCTCTGATGATGAAATGATCAAACATCGCCTGGTTATTGAAAAAATCCAAAAAGAGGTTGATATGCACAATACCCATTTTGCACAATATGAGAAAATCAAAAAGTTTAAATTACTCAACGTTGCCTGGAGTATCGAAAGCGGAGAGTTAACTCCCACCATGAAATTAAAAAGACGCATTATTCTGGAAAACCATGGTGCTTTGGTGGAACAGATATATCAGTAAAATTAGCAATCACTGATCATCAAAGGCCACAAAAACTGTGGTAGGAAATGCTATTTTGTAAATGCGATGGGTCCAAAGCTGTTTTAATTGATCGTGTAATGCCCCTACCGGATTTTCATGATGATCTTTTTGATATTTACTAACACTGGACCAGGTCTGAATGTAACCGGTTAATTGCTGCAGAGTCCATTCCTTTTTTATCGAAAAAGTTTCGGTTTGTACTTGCTTAAAAGGAAATTTCACGTCGCGATAGCGGCGATCGACATGCTTTCGTTCTTGCTCCCAATACGGGCCAACCACATTGTGATAAAAATCCCTTATTACCTCATCGATCCTTTGATCAACGCTTAGCAAGTCGTAGGTCCAGACAGCCAAAACCCCACCTGGCTTCAGTACTCTTTTTGCCTCCTGAAAAAATCGCTCAAAATTAAACCAGTGAAATGCCTGGGCAACAGTAATAAGGTCAAACTGGTTGTCTTTAAAAGGCGAAGACTCGGCGGGGGATTGCCGGTAATGGATATTGGCGTTTTGATAAGCATTGTCCAATTGTCCGTCACTTATATCGGAAGCTTCCACCCGCTCAAAAACAGTAGACAGGTACTTGGCGGCCTGGCCATTGCCTGTGGCACAATCCCACGCCTGATCAAAGTTTTTGACATGTTGAAATATGTAATTGAATAACGCCTCCGGATAATCGGGACGAAATCTTTCATAATTTTCGGAATTTGCTGAAAACAGGTTTTTCATGTCATTGATAGCACCAAAGGCATTTTATTAATACCCACTGTTTCGTTGAATCTCATTTAACAATTTTTGACCGGAACACATCCGCCTGTAATTTTCAACCAATTGTGTCACGGCAGCTACGGGATTAGTCCAGCTGGCAACATGCGGTGTCACCGTAATATCGGGATGCGTCCAAAACGGATGATTATCCGGCAAAGGTTCCACATCAAAAACATCCAGCAACGCACCGGACAATTGGCGATTCTCCAAAGCTGCCAGGAGATCGTTTTCTATGACATGCGCTCCCCGGGCAACGTTGATTAAATAAACCGGCCTGGTAAAATTTTGGAATAAATCCATGCCTAAAATCCCTTTTGTATTTGGTGTCAGCGGCAGCAGATTAATCAAAACATCCAGGGGAGCCAAAAAATCCGGCAACTGCCGCTCTCCGTTAAAAGTGGTCACGCCTTTCATCTTTTTTTCCGAAGTAGCGTAACCCCTTACATCAAAACTGAGTTGTGACAAGGCTTTGGCGACATGGCTGCCAAGGAAACCTAAGCCAAGGACGCCAATTTTCAAATCTTTCCTGGCCGCACGCGGCGCCCATTTTCTTTGGGCCTGGGCATTCATATACCGGAACAGGTTTTTTTGGTAGGACAATACCGCCATGACCAGATACCTTGTCATCTCGATGGCAAGTTCATCATCAACAATTCTGGTGACCACTACATCATCCGGCAAATTCTGATCGGAAATGATATGATCAACCCCTGCACCCAACGAACTAACCCACCTAATGTGTGGAAATTGAGTGAATATGTTTTCCGGATGATTCCAAAGCAAAGCGGCCAACACTTGTTTTGAACGGGGTATTTCCGGGTATATAAAAACCTCGATGCCCGGATCCAAAGCATTAATAGCTTCTTTCCATTCTTTAATATCGTTTCGAAAAGGTGTGATTAGCGCCAATGACATAGGTTGATAGTTTTGAAAGTCAATACAATTCGAAATTTTATGTTTTTAAGTTGGCTAAAACCACTAAAAACTGACATTTCCTGAAAGAACTTTCATGGGTACATTTATAACGATTTAATAATAACGAAATCAAGCTTACTTTTTTAATTTTGCAAGGTTACAATCAATCGCAATAATAATAAAGTCTAAAATCTAACAAAATTACACTCAAATGAATAAAATTTTTATGACTAGAAATTTAAGAATTTATCTCCTGAGCGGATTGGCCATGCTGGCAGTATTTTCATGTTCAGACGATGACGATGCTAAACCTGCAGATTCACTGGAGAATGTCCGACTAAGTTTCGCAGATGAAACGGAGATTATTGAAGTTCCTACTGCCTTGAAAAACTCATCCAACACTTACGCACAACAAGCTGCAGGATACATTCAGCAGATCAATAGCATGGGAACTTATACCGCCAATTTTTTGCCTCCGGCGAATGCCGTAAAAACCAACACTCCGGTTACTGCATCAAACGGAAGGGTGGCAAGAACAAATAAGGAATATTTAGTCTATACGTGGGAAGACGGTGGTTACGGAATCACGTATCAGATTTCCGAGTCTGGCGATAATTATGTTTTTGAAATATTTTACAAATTGGGCGCCACTGCCGACTATTTAAAATTTGTTCATGCTGAAGAAAGTAAGTCCGGCAAGAGTGGGTCAATGAAGATCTTCAACATATTTGCGGAAGGTGATGAAAGTACCATATTGGTCAATTACACTTGGAATACAGCTGCTGATGGTACCGTATCTTTTGTGGCAGACTTTGTCGACACTGCTTTTAAATACGAAGTAATAGTTAAAAGCGATGGCTCGGGCGAAGTAAAATACCTTATCGATGGCGAATTGGCTTATCATATGATTTGGAACGTAAGTGGTGATGGCACGTGGAAATTTTATGAAAGCGGAAGCATCATAAGCGAAGGATCCTGGACGGCGTAAACGCGCACCAGCACAAACAAAGAATTGTAGCCGCTCAGAATTGGGCGGCTATTTTATTTTTAACAGGCGAAGAACATAACCTGCTTCCACCCCATTTTTTCGACGTTTATGAAAGATCAAAATTCATCTGGAAACAACAGCATTATCGCCACCAATTAAAGAAAGCGTCAATCCCCTTTGATGTTTACAGTATCCTTGGGAAGAATAATTTTCCAGGCAGGTCTTTTCTCTGATCCTTTTGGGTATGTTCTTTTTTATAAGGAATTTAACTTATAGGCCGTCAAAAGATCAGCTGTCAAAAAAAAACGTTACTTTTACTTACCAGTTAACTTTTTTGATCAAATAGAAAATCTACAATACCAAAGAAACCTCGGTGATGGCGGTTTTTGGTCGGGGCATTAATGATTTTTATTCATATGATTAAGAAATTTCCATTTGTCATTTTTTCTCTCATCTACATTTGTTGGTTTGGATGTTCTCCAAAACTTGACATACCGCCGGGTCAACTTAAGACTGACTGGAAAACCAAAAACATCCCAAAAAGCACGCAATACTCTTCGGGAGATGCAGACAGGGGATTTGAGTATATGAAATCCGGGGAATACATAGGCAGCGGCGTGCCATGGAAAATGCTGAAAAACAAATTGGGTAAAATGCGTGACAGTCTGACCGAAGTAGAGGTAGAGCCTGGTTACTTTCTAAACTATAAAATCAGCATGTTTAAAGCACCAAATGGAGAAAAGGTGGTATCCGGAAATTGTTTTACCTGTCATGGTACGACTTTCAACGGGAAATTATATTATGGTTTGGGAGATACGTTTTACGATTTTACCAAAAGTCAGAAAATAGCATCAAAGGCGTTAAATAGCCTGGTTAAACTGAAATACAATAAGCATAAACCGGAAAGAAAAGCATTTGAAGATTTCGGAAGTTACTACAAAGCATTAGCGCCGAAAATCGTAACGCCTGTTTATGGTGTTAATCCGGCATTCAGGCTTGCCGAGGCTTGCGTGCAACATCGCGATCCGGTCGATCTTACTTATAAAAAAACGAACCAGTTTGAATCCATTAAGTTTACCATTGCCACCGATGTCCCACCACTTTGGAATGTGAAAAAAAAACATGCTTTATATTATAATGCTATGGGTCGTGGCGATTTTACAAAATTACTGATGCAATCTGTATTGCTCGGGTTGCCCGATAGCACGATGGCCAGGCAAGTTCAGCAAGAGTTTGTTCATGTTTTGGCATGGTTAAGATCTCTGGAAGCGCCAAAGTACCCTCGCACAATAGACAGGCCATTGTCTGCCAATGGCAAAGCGGTATTTGAGGAACATTGCAAAGACTGCCACGGCAGCTATGATGCAAAAGAAGATTACCCCAATAAAGTAGTGGCATTATCGGTCATTAAAACGGATCCCTGGTATGCATGGTATGCCAAAGACCATTCGGGATTTTCCCAATGGTATAATAAAAGTTGGTTTGCCAATTCCAATCCTGTATCAAAAAATGTTCCCGTAGAAGGTTATATTGCCCCTCCGTTGGACGGAATCTGGGCAAGTGCGCCCTATTTACACAACGGGTCGATTCCTACATTAAATGCGCTGCTTAATAGTAAGGAAAGACCCGATTTTTGGGAACGCAGCGGTAAAACCGACGATTATAACTACGATCAGGTAGGATGGAATTTTCAGGAAAAGAAAAACGCAGCGGGTAAATTCGTTTATGATACCACCTTACCCGGGTATGGCAATCAGGGTCACACGTTTGGAGATAAACTCAGCCCGAAAGATCGCAAGGCATTGATAGAATATTTAAAAACACTTTAGCACAATCTATATGGTCAATTAAAACCTGTGGGTTTTAATTGATTAAATCTCCACGCAATTTTCTAAATCGCTTTCTGGCTTCGGCACTAAACAAGCTCCCGGGATATTTAGTTAAAAAGTCCTGGTATATCTCCATGGCATGTTGATTGTCCGTCAGCTGTTCTTCATATATTTTGCCCATCAAAAAGTAGGCGTCGTCACTTAGGATGTCATAAGCGTATTCATTCACTATTTTATCTAACAAGATGATGGCCTGATCAAATTGCCCCAACTCCATTAAGATTTTTGCTTTTAGCCAGTAGATCTCATCCGTAATCCTATGTCCGGGATGGTCATCCAGCATTTTATCCAAAGCATTGATAGCTTCCTGTTTTTTGTTTTGAAACAATAACAAGTCAATCGATGCATAGGTTTTCATTACCAGATCGGTAGTATCCAGTACCGTATTGTCTTTTATTAAAAGGCTAAGCTGGATGGCATCGTTTGATATTTCCCTGGAGGTAGCAAGCTTCAATATATCGAGGTGAGACTGCGCCAGCGAAAAATTACCACTGTAATAAGAAAGTTTGGCATTCTTTAATTTTGCCTCATAACCCAACGGTTGCTCCTTTTTGGATTTTTCCACCTGTGAATACAAGAGCGTTGACTCCCAGGGCTGACCTGTCAAAAGATATATGTCGCCTAAATCGAGCTTACATTTGGCGACTAAATTGGAGTTAACCCTGGGTCTTTTAATTATTTTGTTTAAAATTTCTATGGCGCGTTCTTTCTGGTCCAGATAAAAGGCATAGAGCAAGGCTTCACTTCTCATCACCTCCAGTGTTACCGGATTATAACCCACCTGATTTACCAGGGCATCATAATCAACAATCAATTTTCTTATTTCGACCGTATCGATGGGAAACGAGTTTTTTACAGTTTCTTCCCGTGCTTTGATCAAATATTTTTTCGCCAATACATAGTTATCACTTTTGGGAAACTCTTTGATCAAATATTCAAAAATGGTGACGGTATTTTTATAGTCTTTGTTTTCGAAAGCGATGATACCGACATCCATGGTCTTTCTGCCGCCTGTTTTAAAACGTTTGTCAAATGCGCGTGACTGAATAAAAGCCTGATAAAAATTTTTTAGTTGCAGGTTGACCCATATCAGCAATTCACTGTAAATCTCTTCATTAGGTTGTTCCTGCAACTTATCAAACAAATAATCCTGCATCCCTACTAATTCTTCCTTTTCCGACAGGATATTTTGAAAAGTATTTTTGACATATTCAACATTCTCAGGATGGGCCTTGAGAAAATTAATGTATTCCTCCACCATCATATCCTTGTTACTGGTCAGCCGGTATACATTGGCCAACTCCAGGGAATACTTGTATTTATCATTTGCCTTTTTTCGGCCGATCTTAAAAGTTTCTATGGCAAACTCGGAAATTCTTTTTCGCATGAAATACTGGGCAGTAGCCCTGACATCAAAATCACCCTTTTTTACCAGATCAATAATTTTATTAAAATATTTATCGGCTCTTTCCTGCTCTCCTTTTGACTTGTAAATAATACCTTTATCAATATGGTAATTAACAAAATTGGGATAAAACTTCAGTACCCGGTCTATATATATCTCGGCACCTTTAAAGTCACCGGTTGAGGTAAGCAACTCTAAATAATTGTTATGAATTCTAGGGATATTTTTGGCGCGACGCGCCAAATTTTCATAAATATCCTTGGCCTTCGACATTTCACCGCTATTGTAATATTCATTGGCCAATAATATTTTATCATCCTGCCCGTACAGATTGGTTGCAAATATTAAAAGAAAAGAAGTAATAAGCAGAGGTAAAAAGGTAGGTAAGTTTTTTTTCCGTTTTATGCACATATTCACGCTGCTAGTATATTATATTATAATATATTAATTAAATTATTATTATCTATTAGGCTGTGGATTAGTGGATAAATTTTTGCCTTATTGTTTGACTTTTAAAAATGTTTATGAATTTGGGATTATTTTTAGTTTACTCACAAGTTATTAACATTTAAATGTCTGATTATGAGTGTTTTAACTATCAATATCACTTTATGCACATTTTTGAGCCGCTATATTTTATTAACGTTTATGTGAATAAGATAGTTTATAATTTTTTTATATCCACTTTAATTAACACCGCTTCCTTACATTTTAGGGTTCAGGATAGAATACCCATTGTTATCCACGGGTGTGTTTTAATTATCCACAGGTATTATAACAGGTAATTGTGGAATATAATAGTCATACTAAAAGGGTATGCTGATGCTTTTAACTGATCATTCGATGGTAATGATTTCGTTTAATTCCCAGTTAGGCCTTAGAGTCAGCGTTTTGTTGAGATGATAAACAGGTTCAGGCTCTATAAAGTCACTGACGTTTCCGGGATCCCACTGGCCATTTTGATTCGTGTCGATTAATACCCTTATTTTATAATCACCCGGTTTGAGATCGTTGAATTGGTATTTCTTTTTATTACTAATTTCCGCCTGTACTTCAAAGTTGGTATTGGTCAATTGAATGATAAATGCTGGGAAGTCCGTGACCACGTCACCCATGATAATTCCAAGGTTGGCAGAGCTGGTAAAATTATATTCTTCCGTTATTTGGGTGCTGCTGTCCATTTCAATACTTATAAATGCATTATCAGGGATGAGTAGGGTTACTTTGTTGTTGGGATTTTTTGCATCAAAACTTTCTTTACCGGGAATTCTTCTTTGGTTAGCGGGTCTGGGGGCAGTGGCGGTGTCCTTTTTTATTAAGTCCGGGTCAAGCTGTTTTTCTATGGTGAGTTCCGTACGGTTGTCATTCCATTGCAAGTCAGTTAAACTGTCAATATTTTGTACAGTTGTACTATCGTATCGGAATAACAGACTGTCTGTGTTAAGATAAAGTACAGGTTTGTTGAAAGCAATTTTTCCATTAAATACAGCGCTCGTATTGATTTCACTATGCCGTAGGTTTACGTTAAAATCAGGTGACTTTCTTTTGCTCTCCTGGAATTTCAAATAGAACAAAGTGTCAATGGATTGATTGATAGTATCGAAAGCGGTGAGATGCACCTTGAGGCTATCTAAATTTTTGATGTTGTTATAGATTCTTAGCACTTCATTTTTATCAGTAAGCGTGCTGAATAACCTCCTTAAAGAATCGTTTACTGCCTCAAGCTGATAGGACATCACATATTTGTTGAACCTGGCCTCGTAATATTTGCCGGAGTTGCGGAGGTTGGTGAGCTTAAAGGGCCTGAAATTTCTCTTTCTGGTGTAGAGCTTCAGACTGTCGTAATTTTGTTGAAGGTCTATGATATCACCCAGGAAGCCAAACGGTTCCTTATCCGGTTCACACTTAAAATTTTTGTTTTGATCATCTACCGCATATATTCTGTATTGTCCGTTTTTAATATTCGTAAAATTGAATTGGCCCTCTTTGTTGGCTTTGATCGAATACTGCGCTCTGCCTGTAAATACATCCAGGGTATCGTTAATATCATAAATGGCAAGTAAAGCATTTTCAACCGGTTCGCCGGTTAGAATGTCGGTAACGCTCCCGTTAATACTCAGTGAGTCAAGAAAATCTCCGGTACTAAAAATAATGAGAAGATTTTCTGCAGGGTTATTTTCAGTTATATCGGTTACCGCACCACCAAAGTTGAATGTATAGGTAGTGCTGTCTTCCAGTTGTAGATTGGTTAGTTTAACCGTTTTTTTATTGTACTGGAATTCGTAGTCTTCATTAATTTTAGGAGTAACCGTCAATTCATTCTTAATATTCTTAAGTTTGATATATTCATTGAATTCCATACTAATTTCATCACCCTTAAACAGCAGTGTTTCTTTTTGGGGATTGGCTACCACCAGTTCCGGAGGATCTTCGTCCTTGGGTCCGCCGGTGGGTGACTGTGGCCTCGCACAAGATAAGGCGAGTATGGGTAGCAGCATTAATAGGTAATGGAAGGACGAATGGTTAGTCATGTCTTACAATGTATATCAAACTTGAGTAATTGAGGTTATTTTTTTTGGCTTCGTGATTTGAGCGGTATCCGGTAATAAAAGCTTTTAACATATTTGTGTTGGCTGACTGATTTTTTTCACTTAACAAACTCACATAATAGGCATCAAGTTTTTGTGGCAGCACAGTTTCCACTTTAAGATGGTGCTTTGCTAACAGTGCTGAAATGGATTTTTTATCAAAGTGATACAAGTGTCTTGGCACGTCATATCCCGCCCAAAATTCTTTGTATAACCCGGCGTCATAAGATTTATAGTTGGGTACTGCAATCACAAGCTTCCCGGAAGGTTTCAGCAGACGCTTAATTTTCATGAGTGTTTCATCTATTTGCGGTACATGTTCCAAAACGTGCCACAGTGTTATAACATTGTACTGTTGCTGTTTTTCAATATCAAAAATTGATCCATAGATGTCGGCTTGTGTTAAATTAATAGCCTGTTGTCTGGCCAGAGAGGCCGGTTCTACGCCTAAAACGCTCCATCCTTTATCCTGGCAGGCTTTTAGAAATTCTCCTGTACCACATCCGTAATCAAGTAAATGGCCTGTTTCGGTTAAACTAGTGACCAATTTGGCTTTTTGCTTCACTGTGATTTTTCGGACATTCTTGTAGATAAAGTTAATAAAACTGTTGGTTTTGTTGCTGTGAGAAATGTATTGTGGAGACTGGTAGTATTGCATCAATTCATGCTCAGCAGGACGGGGATTTGTAAATTTGAAATGGCAATTTTCACAATTTACAATATTAAATGTTTCGCGAGAGACAGTAAAGTCCCGACATGTTCTATAGTTATTAAAATCCTTACCTTGACAGACAGGACATTCTTGCAACTTTTCAGGCATTAAATTATTTTCCTAGGTACACTAAAATAATTGAAATATCAGCTGGGGATACACCGCTGATTCTGGCGGCCTGTCCAAGGGTTTCAGGTTGAATTTTAGTCAACTTTTCCCTGGCCTCAGCAGATAGGGAGGTAAGCAGGCTATAATCAAAACCAGGCTTGATTTTATAGTCTTCAAGGCCTTCGATTTTCTTTGCCAGTTGTTTTTCTTTTTCTATGTAGTTATCATATTTAACAAGAATTTCCGCTTGTTGCAATACCTCCTCTTCAAATCCATGCAGGTAATCTGCTAATGACGGATCAATGGATGTAAGATTATGGATGTCGATTTCGGGTCTTTTCAAAAGCCTTTCTACCGCCACTTTTTCTTTGATAGTAGCAGTTTGGAGATTGGTGAGAGACTCATTGATTTGCGTCGGGGTAACTTTTTTATGTTTTAGATCATTAAGCAATCTGGCGGTCTCATTTTTCTTATCCATCACCTTATCGAGCCTTTCATCTGAGGCGAGGCCAATTTTGTGACCTGTTTCCGTTAACCTGACATCGGCATTGTCCTGACGCAGCAATATCCTGAATTCGGCCCTGGAGGTAAACATGCGGTAAGGTTCTTCCGTTCCTTTATTGATCAGATCGTCGATTAATACGCCGATATAGGCTTCTGACCTTTTTAGTACGAGTGGTTCCAGTTCATTAATCTTTTGATGGGCATTGATGCCGGCCATTAAACCCTGGCATGCAGCTTCCTCGTAACCGGTAGTGCCGTTGATTTGGCCCGCAAAATACAAATGGTCAATAACCTTTGTTTCCAGCGTTAGTTTTAACTGGGTAGGTGGAAAATAATCGTATTCAATGGCATAACCGGGCCTGAACATTTTAACTTGTTCAAATCCTGGAATCCTGGTGAGTGCCTCATACTGTATATTTTCGGGCAATGAGGTGGAAAATCCGTTGACATAGATTTCCACGGTATTCCATCCTTCCGGTTCGACAAAGATCTGATGTCGCTCTCTTTCGGCAAAGCGGTTGATCTTATCCTCAATTGATGGGCAGTACCTGGGTCCTATACCTTTGATTCTTCCGGCGAACATGGGCGATTTATCAAAGCCTGTTTCGAGGATTTCATGAACAGATGTATTGGTATAGGTGATGTAACAACTTCTTTGTTTGGTAAGTCTTGGTGTATTGGTGTAGGAAAACTTTCCAGGTTTAAGGTCTCCGGCTTGTTCCTCCATCTTGGTATAATCCAGGGAACGTCCATCTACTCTGGGAGGTGTGCCGGTTTTCATCCTTCCGGATTCAAACCCTAATTGCACCAGTTGTTCTGTTAAACCTTTGGCCGCTCGTTCTCCTGTGCGACCTCCACCAAATTGTTTTTCTCCGATATGGATAAGGCCATTTAAAAAAGTGCCATTGGTGAGAATCACTGATTTGGCTTTAATTTGTAACCCAAGACTGGTTTCCACGCCTACTACCCGGTTTTGTTTGACAATAATGCCGGTAATCATTTCCTGCCAGAAATCTACATTTGGCGTATTTTCAAGAGCCATTCGCCATTCATTGGAGAAAAGCATACGATCATTTTGAGACCGTGGACTCCACATAGCGGCACCTTTGGACTTATTGAGCATGCGGAATTGGATCATGGACCTGTCAGATACAATTCCCGACATACCTCCCAATGCATCAATCTCTCTCACAATTTGTCCCTTGGCAACGCCTCCCATGGCGGGATTACAGGACATTTGTGCGATAGTATTCATATTCATGGTAGCCAACAGCACCCTGGATCCCATCTGAGCTGCCGCATAAGCGGCTTCACAGCCGGCATGCCCTGCCCCTACCACTATAATATCGTATTCTATAAACATGGTTTCATTGCTTAGGTGTTCCACGTGGAACACTTACCGACCATTTTGCTGCTGATGTTCCACGTGGAACATCGTTCGAATTAATTAAGGTTTTGCAAAGATAAGCAAGCTTCTTCTTTTTTTCTCATTTCTTTTTTTTCGGCTTCCGATTTGTCTTGATAGCCTAAGAGGTGCAGTACGCCATGGATAATAACGCGATGAAGTTCCTGCTCGAAAGGTTTTTTATAGGTGCCGGCATTTTCTTTAACCCTGTCGATGCTGATGTAGATCTCTCCCTGAATCTCCTGTTTTTCTGTTTCATTATGATCAAAGGTGATGATATCGGTGTAGGTGTCGTGGTTTAGAAAGTCCAGATTTATTTTGTGCAGGTAGGTATCAGAACAAAAGATGTAGTTAAGCTCGGTAAGAAGGTAGTCTTCGGCCTGGACAATTGCCGCTATCCATTTTTTTGTATTTTCAGGTTGGTTTAATCGAAAGGAGATATCTTCATAGAAGAAGTTAATATCCATCTCATTAATTAACGTAGAAGGAGAGTTTTACAATTCTTCCCTGGTCCTCAAAGGAGACTTCGTCTGACAGGTGTTTCATTAGAAAAATGCCTCTTCCGCCAGGTTTGTCCAGGTTTTCCGGGGCTGTAGGATCTGGTAGGTTATTATAATCAAAACCCTTCCCCTGGTCTCTTACTTCAAAACTAATGATATTGTCGTTGAGCATCAACGACAGGGAAACGTTTTTGTGTTTGTTATTTTTATTGCCATGCTTTATGGCGTTATTGACGGATTCGGTAACGGCGATCATAATGTTGCCATAGATGTCATCATCAATGCTATACTTCTCCTTAGCATTATCTATAAAGCTTTCTATGATCCTGATGTTTTCTCCCAGGGAAGGAATCTCTATTTTAATTAAGTTCATTAGTTTTTTAAAATCATGTATTGCAATTTGATCAAAACCGTTGCACCTGGTTATACCAAAATAGCTTTGAATTTAGTCAAATTCTTTCAATCAATACTAATTACAGTGCTTATTTTTCAATTCTTTTAAAATATTCGTTTACTTCCTTTTTGTAGTAAGGATTAAGTTTCAAAGGTACGGTTTTTAATAATTCAATTTCCTTTTCCTTTAACTTGATGTATTCTTCAAAGGCTTTGGGCAATCTTTTCTCGTAATCTTTGGCCTTTTCAGCTTCTCGCTTTTCATCCAGCTCCCGTTCCCGTAAAGCATTTTCCGCTTCCAGCAATCTGGTCAGTATCTCTCTCTGCCGTTCTATCATCTCTGTGCTCAATCGCTTATTGACCAAATCAGTCTCTGTTTCTTCCATCTTATCGAGCAGATCGTTGACATTATTCCCGCCGCCCTCCTTGCCGCCTTCCTCGCCATTGTTGCCATATTTTTCGTTCATTTCCTGCAATGCCTGCCTTAATCGTTGTTGCTCCGCCGCCAACTTGGCCAACTCCTCTGATAACTGCCGGCCAGACTTACCACTTTTCTGCAACTGCTGGATCTGCTGGTTCAACTGCTTTTGTAATTCACTCAACCCAGGCATGTTTTTTCCATTGTTTCCTTTTTGCGGCTTGCCCATAGCATCTGCCATTTGTTGTTGCATTTGCTGCAACACGTCATCCAACAACAGTGCCAAATTATTAATGGAGGTCATCGTAAATTGCTGCTTGCTCACGGCCAGCGATTTTTTTCGCTCTCTTAAGGCCTCAATGGTTTTATCCATATTGTCACTCATCTCTCCCAGTTCCCGGGTAACAAAAGAAGCAATCTGAAAAACCCTTTCGGAAAGGGCGAGGAGACTATCTTCTATAATCTTTGAATCATCTTTTAACTTCAGTTGTTGTTGCGATAGCGGAATGAATCTTGGATCACTTTGCTTAACATTACGGAAGTCGATCATTAACTTTTCCTGATCAAAAGATAACTTAACAAGATTATCAACGATATCTCTTAAATTATCCAAATTCTCCATCATCATTTCCATCTCCGCCCCGTTTTGCATTTGTTGCAATTTCTGTGACATTTCCTGCATCTTCTGGGCAGATTGTTGTTGAGACTTGGCGGCTTTTTTTCTCTTGTTATTATCCAGGTTCTCCTGGCTCTCCTTTTGCAACTGATCGATTTCCTTTTGCTCTTCAGAGGTATCCTGCATAGCATCAGGGTTTTTACGATCCTGGTTCAGTTCATTTAATTCTTCCAGCGATTTCTCAGTTTCCTCAAATTGTTCGTTAAGCTCCTGCTGTTGTTCCTGCAAGTCTTCAATGTCATTAGACTTGTCCTGAGTTTTCTCCGACAGCTCCTCCTGTTCTTCGGCGCTTTCATTTAGTTCATTAATAGTTTCCTCGAGCTTGTAATCAAATTTTAGTTTTTTGAATAGCTCCAGGCTTCTTTCCAATTCTTTTTCGAGGTTGTCTTCTTTATTGTTAAGCTTTTCCAGAATATCCTGGACCTTGTTCATGTCCGTTTTCTCCTGCATCAGTTTTTGCAACTCATCGTAAAGCTTCTTGGTTTCCTCATCCAATAGCTCATCCATGAGTTTTTGCAACTGCTGCGCTTTTTCTTTAATTTTTTCGCTGTTTTCTGAAAAACGCTCTCTTTTTTGATTGCTCGCCCTGTTTAGGTCCTGCAGCTTTTTGATGGCTTCATTGAGTTCTTCCCTCTTCCTTAAAATTTCTTCCAGTCGTTTTTCATCCTGCCATTGCAAGGATTTTTCTGTTTTTAGTCTGTCTTCTTCCTCCTTTAGCTTTTCCTTTAGTTCGTTGGCCTTCTCCAGGGTCTCGTCGATTTGTTTTTCCGCGTTTTTAGACGACTCGGCGATGCTTTCTTTTAATTGACTTTTATCGGGAATATTAAAAATGTAAGTCCCCGTTTTAGATGATTTTCTTCCATTGACCGCATCGTTATCCCATACTTGTAAATAATATTCTACTTTATCACCTTGATTCAAATCAATAGAATCAAACAACATTTGATAATAATAGCTTTGACTTATCCGGTTTTTATTGATGGGAATATTAATAGCCTGAAAGTCAGCTTCTTTCGAGTTGCCATTACTGGTTTTTTTATAGAATAATGATAATTGAGAAAGGCCATAATCGTCGGCAATATTTCCACCTAAAACCGTATAGCTATACAACGTAGTATCTTTAAATTGATCCAGTGTTATGGAGGGATACTGATCTGGAATTACCTCGATGTGGTAGTTTATCTTTTCTTTATTATCGCTGTATTCATTTTGTAGCTTTATCTGATAATCCTGGGATTTAAATAGCCTCTTTTTGTACGTAAACACCTGATTATCAATCATTTCTAGATCGTTTTCGGCTTTTTCCTCATCAAAGATTATTTTCATTTTCTCTGCATCCAGGGTAGTATAATGCCACTCAATGAGCGTACCCTGGGGGACTTCGATGTTGCCAATATTTTGCAAGGTCTGATTATCCCTTTTTACGTATCTGGGAAAATTCAGCACTACATTGAAATTTTTCAGGTTTGGGCGGTTGACTACTTCGATGGTGTAGTCGGCCGAATAAAAACCGGCAGCCTCGAAAGAGAATTTTGTCTTGTGCTGAATTTTTTTGAAGGTGTATGCAAATCCTGCCTGATTTCTTGACTCCATTTTTATTCTTCTGTTATTGAATAGCACAAATGCATTTTCCGGAATGGCTTTTCCTTCAAAGTCAAGTGTAATTGTAAAATCCTCATTTTTAAATGCCCTCAGGGTTTCATTGCCCAATACAAATTGGAAAGGGGCGACAGGCAGGTAGTCTTTGTTGTAATTAATGATTTTGGTGGTACTGTCTTTTAAAAAACTAGGTGCAAAAAATAGCAATATAAAAATGATGATAACCGGCACCACAGCATACTTTAAATATTTCCTGTTTTCGCCCAGGTCAATAGCCTGGGTAAATGGGATGATCCCAATCTTATCGGTTCGATGACGAATGCTGGCGGCGATTAAATCACTATTAACGTTTGATATCTTTTGTAGCTGGAGTGTATTTAACAACTTATCCTCAATTTCCGGAAAGTAGCTGCCAATCTGCCTGGCGGCCTCTTCGTCGCTGATCTGTTTTTTAAGGTAAAACAGCCGGGTGATGGGGTCGATGATCCATTTATAACTTACAATGAGACCGAAGCTGATAAAAGAGAAAAATAATATGGCGCGTAAGGTGGTATCAAAATTAGCTATAAAAGCCAGAGAGTTGACAACTAAATAGGCCCCGAGAAGTGATGCAAACAGAAACAGGCCACCTTTTAATAATTGATTCTGATAATACTTTCTTTTGTAGGCATTTAAATTAGTAATCAGAACATTTTCTTTTCCTGCTTTACTCATAACTTTTTCAACATCAACGCTTCATCAGTAAAAATAAATATAATCAAATCCCCTGCCTAGCGGGTTTTTTCAAACCGGGCAGTCCCTTAGCTATTAACAGTAACGATGTGCATTTTATACGAATCAGTACAATCCCTATATAAATTACATAATATTTAAGAATTCACACAAACTAAACGGTCAAAAAGCAATGGAATTCGTAATTATTATTAACTGATATTCCTTTATTTGGTTGCCTTTTTAAATTTTCTTCCTGTAATATTATAGCAATGTATTACCATAAAATGGTTTTCGCTTTACTTGATAACTATTATTTACAATTCTTAAAAACAGCAACCGAACCGGTAAAGGTCATCGATGCCCGGCTAGTTACCGATAATTTCAATCTCTGTTCGCCGGTTTATTTCTCTTCCGCCGATTTCGTCATCATTTGAAACCAAAGGTTTTTCCTCCCCAAATCCTTTAGAGGATAACCTGCTCGGATCAATACCATAACTAATTAAATATCTTTCAACGGCTTTAGATCTTCTTCGCGACAAGGCCTTATTGTAATTATCATCTCCTACGTTATCGGTATGACCATTTATCTGAACCTTCAGATTGGGGGTGCGATTGAGTAGTTGATATATCCTGTCTAGCTCCGAAATGGATTCCGGCTTTATTTCGGATTTACCGCTATCGAAAAAGATATTTTTCAGAATTACACGGGAGCCGACGTCAGCGGGCTTTAACCTTATCGTTGCACTTATACTTTTATCAGCCAGTATGGCTCTTTTTTTAAAGCTTCTGGAATGGAACAGGTAACCGTCTTTTTCAACGGTCAGACCATAATTCTTATTGGCGGGGATTTGCAATTCAAATTCGCCGCTTTGAGGATTGGTGTATTTGACGGCTACCACCAAATTTCTGCTGTTATCGGATAATACCAATTTGGCCTTGATAGGTTTTTCCGTATTAGCATCAATGACTCTACCGCTAAAGATAACCAGTGCAGCTTTGGAGCTTTTCTCTATTTTCAGGTCGATTTCAGGTTCATTGCTTTCCTCGACTTCCACATTTTTGGTTTTTTTCAAATCGACGTAATCTCTTTGATCCATCAAAATGCTGTAAATGTCATTACCACCGAGGCCGTCTTCTTTTGCCGTCGCATAATACCCTCTTGTGTTGCTGGCGCCAATTACAAAATAAATTTCATCTCTCGCGGTATTAATTGGAAAACCAAGGTTTCTTGGTCTTCCCCATTTCCCTTTTATGTACGGGCTTCTGAATATGTCGTATCCCCCCATGCCGAAATGACCGCGTGAACTGAAGTATAACATGTTGTCTTCCGGATGAATAAAGGGAGCATCTTCATCTTCCTTGGTATTGATTTTTGGTCCGGCATTTATCGCCGGGCCCCATTTTCCATCGTCTTGCAATTCACTTATATATATATCCAGGCCTCCATGTCCTCCGGGGCGATCGCTTGAGAAATACAATTTTTTGCCGTCTGCTGTTAACGACGCTGAAAGTTCACGATACTTTGAGTTAATGTTGGCATTGAGCGGTGTGGGTTTTGACCAATTGCCACCGTCGAAGTTGGATACGAAAATATCTCCATTGCCGACGCTATAATAAATAAACACCTGTTTTCCATCAGGTGCAAAGGCTATGGCGGCGTCGTGGTAAGGCGTGTTGATGTTTTCACCCAATTTTACAGGGGTGGTCCACTGCCCGCCGGATTTCCGGCTGATATAAATATCTTCGTAATAGTTATTGTCGGATGCCAATTGATCATTGGTAGAACCTTTTCTTCTGGATGTGAAGATTAAAGTAGATTCATCTGCTGAGATTAGTGGGGCATAATCATGACTCTCGGAATTAACCACAGATCCCAGGTTTTCAATTTTGACCTCTTTTGGGTTATTGACATATTCAATACCCATATTGCATTGTTTAATATTCTGGTCAATAATAAACTTGTCATATGCCTTGGGCCGAAAGGAAAGGTAATGATCCAGCGCTTTTTCAAAATTATTGGAAAACTGATAAGCCTGCGCCAGGTAAAACTCCAGGTCAGGATTGTATTCCGGAAATTCATCAAATACTTTTTTGAGATAGGTGATCGCTTCATGCTTGAAGCTTCCTTCCAGGTAAGCCATACCCAATCTGTAATCTACTGCTACGTTACCGCCAATAATATCGCTTGCCCTTTTGTAATGTTCGGCTGCTTCATCAAAATATCCTCTCTGATAAAACTTATCACCTTTCTTTATCAATTTTTTATAGCCCTGGGCCTCAACCTTAGACCAAGTTAATATCAGCAAAATTAAAATGGTAAATAACCGATTGGCCATAGTAATCAGCGAAAAAATATGAGTAATATAAACGTCAAATCTAACCTTTAATTAAACAGAATAAATAGCAATTAACCGGCGAAGGCATTATGTGTAAGGTTTTATAAAAAATCATTGTTATCGACGCGATACGGATCTTCATTGTATTTGAAAAACGAAATGATCTGAACAGGTCAACGGCGTTTGTGGTATCTATTGAATAGGCTCCCGGTCCCGGGGTAACTTGTACTCAGACCTTCGCGCAAAGGAAACAGCACCTTTTAAAAAAGTGTTTTACCAATGCGCGAAGGGATTTGTCTATCATGTGTCTGCACACTTAGTATGGTTAGCATAGACCACAGCTCACTTATTAGTTTACCTGTTTTGTACGATAAGTCGTTTGGTAGCCTTCAAATTGTCGGCATCGATTTTATATAAATAAGCACCTGCCTTAAATCTCGTCAAATCGACTGTAACATGGTGTTCACCTGCACTTTGATGTTCATCTACAACTACTTTTACCATTTGGCCTGAGGTATCATAAATTTTCAGGCGTACATGGGAGGCATTATTTATATAATAAGAAAAATTCGTTTTTTCCTTGGCAGGATTTGGATAGCAGGAATCCAATCTAAAGCGATCATTGAAAAACTCCTCCTTGGTACCGGTGATCAACGTTCCAAATACATCTACCTTTGTGGCCGCATATTGATCGAAGCGCGTTTGTACCAAAGCCTCATTACTGGCTCCCATCCAATCTTGCAATACAGCGGCAAAAACTTGCCTATAATCAAATTGGTGTCTTAAATTTCCCCGGTCTAAATCAGCTAAATCCGGATTGGTGCCGTAAACACCGGGTCTTACACCTTTACCAAATACAAACATAGGCGCCGCGGTTCCATGGTCGGTACCGTAACTTCCATTGGAGGCTGCGCGCCTTCCAAATTCCGAAAATGTCATGGTCGCCACGCGGTCTTCCAGTCCTAAGAATTTCAGATCATCCTGAAAGGCTTTGACGGCGGAGGAAACGTGATAAAGCAAGGCGGCATGCGATCCCATCGACGGGTCTCCGGCCACTACCTGATCGGCGTGGGTGTCAAACCCTCCGATTTTTGCTAAAAATATTTTTGTTTTGGAGCCACCGCTTAACAACCTGGCAATTAGTTGTAATTGCCCTGCAAGAGGGTTGCTTGAAAAACGGTTACCGGCATCAAACGGATATTTTTCCGGATAGGTAACATTGGCACTGTTCATACCATTTTCAAATACATCTTTTAGCCGCCCTGCATATTGATTGGATTTTTCTTCTATATCCATGATCCACTGTAGTTCCTGGCCATAATGCGTATCGGCCACCGACTCGGGAGGTAAGCCTCCTACACTGGTGATCAGATCATAAAATTGATTCGGGTTTCTCGCCGATATCGCTGCCGGAATACCTGTTTCACGGTGAAACATCAGCGAAACATTGTTGCCGATTTCCAGGCCCAGTGGATCTGGCATCTCAGTGCTTGGGTAATCGTCCGGGTAACCGGGAAAGCAATGATCAAGATATCTACCGGCCCATCCCGATGAATACTCGTCATCGTAGCCGCCGCCCATCCACCAAATGTCCCGACTTCTAAAATGGGACTGGTTAAGGTTTTCGTATCCGACAGCCTGCACGATGGCTGCTTTACCTTCATCATACAACTCCTTGATACCCAGCATGTCGGGATGTAGCCCTACTTGTTCCTGAACATTCAGGCTGTTATCAAGATCGATATAACCGCGGCTGCCGCTGTCTGAAATGGCAACATTGGGTCTCAAATTGATGTAATTTCCATACTGATCCACAGGGATGATGGTATTCAAACCGTCGTTTCCGCCATGTAATTGTATCAGTACCAATACTTTATCGTTATCTGCACCACTGGCAGCTAAGGTTTTCAAAGTGCTCTGGCCCAACACCGTCAAGGGTAATCCATTTAGCATAAACGGGGTAGCGCCGGTTATAGATAGTTTTTTTATAAATCCTCTTCGTTTCATTTTGGTTTCTTTTTGTGGAACAACTAATTAATACAATTGGTACTCGGGTGACTGCATCAATGCTCGAAGTAAGCCCTCTAATTGGATTCTTACAGCTGTGTCGTCGCCGGAGATTTTATAGTTATTCCATTCTCCAGCCCAATTGGCGGCAGATAAATTATCTAAAAGCACATCGTCTTTAAAATAATCAAACCTTTCCTGGGTGATGATTTCGGGAAATAAATCGTCTATCAATTCCCGAACCAATACATCGGGATCAGCGGGGTTGGAAATATGCGAGGCATTGTCAACGTATGTGACTATATCCAACTGAAACCCCTGGTTATCTCCGTTTTCAACCAGAACATCTGAAAACTGGTATCTTCTGGCTAAACCATTATTGGAGATCCAGTTTCTGTTAAATTCCGGATTTTGGTGATAGGCCGGATAGCCGGCCACCTCTGGCGGATCATAAAATGACATTCCCTGGTCTTCCATATTACCTAATAAACTTCTGAAGGAAACATCAAAAGCCTGCTGCAAATCTGATGACGAATCGGGAATACCAACATTAAAAAATCGTGTTGAACCAACAACCAGGTCCAAAGGTGATTTGATGATGGCCCCGCGGCTGTCGTCAGTCACAATGCCATTATCAGTATCAAAAAAATGTTGGCTACTCAACAATTGCTCCAGTACAGGTTGAAATTCATAGTTGTTATTTCGAAAAGTTTCTGCTAAAGGGGTAATAATATCTTGCTCAATCTCATCGGTAATATCATAATAGACAAAATACCGATACAATTTGCGACAAATATGTTTGGCGGTTTCTTCCTGGTTAAAAATCATGGCAACCAACTGGTCTAGCTCATCCAAAGCCGCATCTTCGGTAGCCATGCCGTCTACTAATGCATTTGGCTGAATGGTGGTTCCACCAAAAGCATTGCTGAAAGTTTTCACACTGGCATCATGGCGATTGGCCAGGTTGCTGCCGTTCAGGCGCAAAATACCTGTAATCAACCCTGTATCGGGATCTGTTTCCAGGTACTCTTCATCGTTTACATAACCAGAAAGTACTTTGGCGGCCTCCTGCACATCCTGTTCAGTATAATTCGTGTAATCCTCGGGACCAATCTGGGGTCCCTTTCCGATGGTGTACAACTCCAAATACTCACGTGCAAAGTTTTCGTTGGGTCGCCCCACTTCATTTAAACGACCATCCAGATAAATCAACATGGCATTATCCATACAGATTTTTCTCGAGAGCTCAAGGAAGTTTCCGGTGGCATATCTGCGAAAAAGGGCATTTTGGTAATAAAGTGCCGTACTGTCATTGACCGTGGTGAAACCGGTAGTAAAGTGCGTGTGTAGAAAAAAGGTCATTCTTTCACGAATAGAAACCCCTTCTCTGTGCATGAGCTCCAACCACCAACCACGGAAAAAAGTGATTAAATCACCATTTTCACTGTTGAGATCAGTTGGTTTTGGGTTAGTCCAGGGTAGATTGGTCGCGGGATCGCTGGGAGGATTGGGGTCAGCAACCGGCGCAAACAATTGTGTTAGAATCTGCGCTGCTGTAGATCCGGTATATTGGTCAATTTGTAATTTTGTTGGTCCAAAGGTTGCTCGTTTGAGAAGATGACTGGCTTGTCGTCTTCCTAACGCCCCGCCAAATGGATTTAGTGAAGCCATATCTTAGTATATTTTGGTTGTATTGGTATTTTAAATTCAAATTGATAAAGATATGGCCCGATCGTAACATTTAATGGCCATATTAAAGTGGTTATATTACATAAATGATGTTTAAATGTAATTTTAATACGCTAAACGATCGGAAAGATGGAAAGTAGTGTTTTTGTATATTTAGAAGAAACGGTAAATATAAACCATTTATTGCCTAACTTCCTAGCTTCCCTGATAACGTTTTCGCATAAAAGAATTCTTAGATATTGTAAATTCCTAATAACGTGACTGTTATAACTTTATCGCCCAATACCAGCGATTTCCAAATGATTATAAATACCGGCCATTTTTTACAGCCGGTGGTCTGTTTTAGCCAGGAGGCATGAGTGATATAAATTCACCAAATAATAATATTTTGAGTTATTGGCAGATTTTAAGTTTCAGATCTGATCTAAAATTGTGTAAAGTGGAGGAAAATGTTACAGCAGGTGTGCAGGCTTTTTTCAGACATTCAAAGCGTAACGGAGGTAATATCCGGCAGACAAAGTGAGCTATCAGGCATCGGCTATTCTTGTCCGATTTGTTCGAGTTCTTGTTTGTAAACTTTAATAGCCCGGTAGATCCCGGAAGCTAGGTAAACCTGATTCTCTTTATTGTTTAAAAATATTTCTTCCTTTTCGTTAGTCAAAAAACCTAATTCTACCAAAATACTAGGCATCGAGGTTTTCCACAAGACCAGGAAACCGGCTTGCTTAACACCCCGGCTATGTCGGTGTATTCTGTTTTTGAATTGTAACTCTATTTTATTGGCGATATTCAAGCTGTTAGCCAAATAAGCATTTTGCATTAGCGAAAACAAAATATACCCTTCGGTACTACTGGGATCAAATCCTTCATAGTTATCGAGATAGTTTTCTTCCTGTAAAATCGATTCGTTTTCTCGAATAGCCACATCCAGGTTTCCCTGCGTTTTATGTAGACCCATGGCATAGGTTTCCGAACCGCGGAAATAGTGCGGTCCTGCATTGCAATGAATGGAGATAAATAAATCAGCATTATTTTTATTGGCGATGTTGGCTCTTTCGTGCAGTTCTATAAACTTATCCGATTTACGGGTATAAATTACTTTTACCCCCGGTAAATTTTCTTTTATAATCCTGCCCAATTCCAGTGAGACGGCCAAAGCAACGTGCTTTTCCTGAGAAAATTTTCCTGAACATCCAGGGTCCTTGCCTCCATGGCCGGCGTCAATGACGATGGTTTTGAGTTTATAGCTGGTTTGTGCCAACAACTGACCGGAACAGATAACCAGAATAAACAATATGCCTAAATTGATTACGCTTTTCTTCACTACCTGTAAATTTTAAACGGTTTTTTCAGTTTTATTTTTCTGCCCGATGTCCCTGGTTTCTTTGGTATTCAACGCTTCAATCTCCCAATATGCCGGAATACACTGAAAGTTTCCCGGCGTTTGTGGCGATGAATGCTTCTAATAAATAACAAATTATTTGCCAAATTTATACATATCACGCCTAATTTTCCTGAAATTTTTGTTTTGTTAATAAATTTATGCTCCGAATGAGCTTGGTCTAAGCCAATTAACGAATAATTTTAACTTCTACGCGCCGGTTAAACTTGCGTGATGATTCAATCTCATTGCTGGCTACCGGCTGCGTACCGCCATAAGCCGCCGTGGTAATTCTGGTAGGGTCAATACCTGCATTAATCAATAATTTTCGGATCATTGCCGCTCGTGACTGGGAAAGCTGGTGCTTGAGATGAAGGCTCCCGCGGTTATCAGTATGGCCTGAAATCTCAATAAGATAATTAGGTGATTCTACCATTAATTCAATAACTTCCTTTAAATCATCACTTGACTGTGGTAAAACAACATTTTTACCCTCCTCAAAATAAATAGTATTTAACTTAACAACCGGATTGTAAACCACGCGCTCCATGTAGATGTCTTTTTCAATTTCCTGGTAAGTCTTGTCAGCGGAAACATCAACTTTCACAAACTGGGCTTCATATCCTTCCGCTTTGACTTTATAACTGTGATTACTGTCAAATGGCATTACCAGGCTGTACCTGCCATCATGTGGCCCGGTGTTGGCGATGGGCATTTTTTCTACGATGTTGTTTTTTTCCAGATAAAAAGTAGCCACGATTGGTTTTTGGCTTTTGGCATCAAAAACTTTTCCTTTAACCAATACGACCGGCTCCGGTCTCAATTCCTGGGGCAACGCGATTCGATAAATATTCATTGGGTTTTTTGCAGTCCCCTTTCCATGTACAAAATAGGCATAGTTGCCCGATGCCGGAATACTATAATAAGCATCCCAACCGGGAGAATTAACGTTATCGCCGAGGTTTTGCGGTTTCGTCCAATTTTTCCAGGTGTCGTCGGTCCGCTGCGTATAATAAATATCGCTGCCACCATATCCGCCGTGCCCCTCGGAGGCGAAATACAGTGTTTTATCGTCAGCGGCAAGGAATGGTGAAAATTCTGCCTTATGGGTATTTATCATATTGCCAATGTTGACGGGGTGGCTCCAGATATTTTCATCTTCCAGAAAGCTAACGTACAAATCCTGATCCCCATAACTATCATTTTGTTCAATAGCCATCAACAGCACTTTGCCGTTACTGGATAAATAAAAGTCAGCATAGCGGCTATTGTTATAATATCCTTTGATGTAAACCTGTCTTGGGAAACTCCAGCCGGCTTTAGTTCTTTTGGATATAGAGACACCATTCAGATCCATCCCCGATTCAAAACGTTGGTATCGGTTTATCAATAGTAGCGTGTTACCATCGGCGCTGACCGCACTGACCCCATTGGGATATTCGTTATTTAAAGGGGGCCCGATATTCTTGGCCAGGTTCCAGCCATCATATTCCCATCGGGAATAATAGATATCCTGATCATCAAACTTGCCATTCATATTTCCCGGGTAGTTCTTTCTGGAAAAGTAAAGGGTCTGTCCGTCGGGAGAAATAATGGGCTTGATTTCGGAGTATTGGCTGTTAATATTAAAGCCAAGATTCTCTTTCTCCGAAGTGAAACTATTTTCCTCCACGTAATTTTTCAGACCCAGCTTTAACAGATCCTCCCGAAGCAACTGCTGATTGTCATAATCTGCAGTGCCAATGGCATCGATCTGACACCAACCCTTCTGCACGGAGGTGTTTATACTTAATTCCACTTTTTTGACCTTATAGTCTGTCTTCTGCAGGCGCAGACAAAACGTGCGGAAATCGAGCTTTAGTATTTTGGCCGGTGTATTGTAGACCTGAAACTTTTTACCTGTTTCGTCATATAAGTAAATGTCGGTAATCCTGCCCGGCCCGAAGTTTTCCAAAATAATTATCTGTTGAATACGCCTGGGATTATTGAATGAAACAATCAGCGTTCCAAAGGTGGAGTAAGAGTTCAGGCGAAAGGCTTTTGGATGGGTGCTTCCGTATGGTAGCGCGTCTGGCTTACCAAGGGCCTGCTTTCCCGACCAATTCTGAGTGCCGTAGTTATTGTGCTGAAATTCGACCTCACGTGCCCATTGAATTTCCTGGGCAATGATCATCGGGCTTAAAAATAGAAAGGCAGCAAAGGACAGGAAAAATTTATTACACATGGACAAGTTCTTCACAACCTGCAATATTTGGAAAAATAAGGGAATTACAAAATCCACAGCTATTATATTTTAAGGCCTGGAAGGGACGATTTGATCCATTTCCTAAAGTATAACTTGAAAGAATAAATCTTAAAAAATTAAACGTCAATAGACTAACTATTGATTTGAGGCTGTTTAAAATTTTTGTTTAAAAGATTTTTTTGAACAATAAAAATCAAAATTAACCCGGATTTTTATGTGACCGCAAATAAGTTTGTTCCTGATTTTAACGGCTTTTTTTCCAACAACCTTTTTCCTCCATCGGTTGGTTTAATAAAGTCATTGAAAGGTTGCGATAATTTAGAAGGTGAAGAGGAAAAAAAAGTATATAAATAACCAGAAAAAGTTCATGCAATGCCAAAAGGTGGTAAACATTTCAAGCTTTACTTTCTCATAAGGGTTAGTTGAGGTTACCAGGTTTTTTACAGGATCCTGTATTAGTCGCCAGGTTTTGAGGAGATAGTGTACCAGTATAACCAGTCCCACTGTCATATGCAATAAGTGTAAGGCGGAAATAACAATTAAAAATGAAACCGCCGGAGCTTCGGAGAGATACAAGCCGGCTTGTTGCAACTCACTCCACCCTATAAACTGGCTTACCGAAAATATTAAAGCCAAACTAAGAGAACCGGCCAGATAATCTTTCATGGACAAAAGATTGTCTTTTTCAAAAGAAGGCAGCACTTTGCTTACCAAATAGCTGGAAAACATTAATACCACCGTACTGACTGCAAATGCCTTTGGGAAATGTACTTCCTCTACACCACTGGTTTCCATTCTGCCAACGGCATAGGCAAATGCCATAAAGGCAAAAATCAAAAAACTTCCGAATAATGCCAGATAAAGAATCATTTTGTGAGAATGAATTTTCTCAATGACCTTGAAGGTCGAATACTTTTTTTTCCGTTCTACTTTTTTGCTTTCGCCTGGCATAGTCTTTTCAAATCATGAGTGCATAATAATATTTACCGGTTCTGAGCCTTTAGTGATATAGTTCTTTACGTATAAATTTCAATCAGGATAGCCGAAAGAGCTATATAAAGTTAACGAACTTATTTGTTAGTTTTGCATTTTCAAATTTAAAATTCTACATAAGGAGCTATTTTAAATAAATCTACATAAGTTAATGAAGCTGCCGAAAGTGAATAATAGTTTGACCTAACGCTTTAGATATTAGTGCATTGAAGATAAATGACTTCCTGAAATTATATAAAGAAGACGGTTTGATACAAACCATTGGTGAATGTATTAAGCCGAATGAAAGCAAACACATTATTTTAAAAGGGCTGGTTGGAAGTCTTGATGCCGTTGTAGCAGCCGCCTTATACAAGCTCAATCATCAAAACCACCTGTTTATCATTCCCGATAAGGAAGCTGCTGCTTACTTTCATAATGATTTACAGAATCTAATGGGCGATAAAGAGGTTTTGTTTTTTCCTACTTCCTATCGCAGGCCATATTTATTTGATGAAACGGAAAATGCAAATATTCTTGTCAGAGCAGAAATACTCAATCGTATCAATCACAAGGCGGCAACCGGCGAATTAATTGTTACTTATCCAGAGGCCCTCACTGAAAAAGTGATCAATAAAAAATCGCTGGTAAACAATACATTTACTTTGAAGGCCGGCGATTCCTTTGATGCGGCGTTTATCAGTGAGCTGCTACTGACCTACGACTTTGAAAAAACGGATTTTGTTTATGAGGCAGGTCAATTTGCCGTACGAGGTGGAATTATTGACATTTATTCTTATGCCCATGATTTACCTTACCGCATAGAACTATTTGGCGATGAAGTGGAAAGCATTCGAACCTTTGATCCGGTAAGCCAGCTGTCGGAGGAGGAAATTAAAGAAATAAACATCATTCCCAATATACAAACCAAGCTGCTCCAGGAGACCAGGGAGCCATTTCTGGATTATCTGCCGAGAAACACCAAGGTATGGATCAAGGACTTTGAGCATACGCTGCATACTTTTGAAAAGTACTTTGAAAAGGCGACGGAAAGTTTTGATACCATTTTGAAACAAAGTGGTGAAACCAGGGTAGTTTTAAACCCGGAGGCACTATTTGAAACGTCAGATACCTTTCTGAAAGGACTTTCGCCCTTTGTAAAAATAGAATTTGGCAACAGAGTTTTTCAGAAAAGTGATCATCATTTTGAGTTTGAAGCCATTCCCCAGCCATCTTTTAACAAAAACTTTGAATTGTTGGTTGATGATTTGAAGGAAAATCAGACCAATACCATCACCAATATCATGGTTGCCGAATCTTACCAGCAGATAGAAAGGTTACAGACCATTTTTGAAGAGCTGGACCCGACATTGGACTATCAGCACATGCAAATAGGCTTACGTGAGGGTTTTGTGGATCGGCATTTGAATATTGCCTGCTACACAGACCATCAGCTGTTTGATCGTTTTCATCGATACAAAACAAAGACCAAGCACTCTAAATCAAAAGCCATTACCCTGCGCGAATTGCGGTCTTTGTCACCCGGGGATTACGTGGTACATATAGACTACGGGGTAGGAAGATTTGCCGGATTGGAAAAAGTGGATGTAAGCGGGAAGGAACAGGAAGCCATTCGCCTGGTATACCGTGATGATGACCTGCTGTACGTGAGCATTCATTCCCTGCATAAAATTTCCAAATACAGCGGAAAGGAGGGAACGCCACCTGCCATGAGTAAACTGGGCTCACAGGAATGGGAGAATAAAAAGAAAAAAGCCAAAAAACAACTTCAGGATATTGCGAAGGACCTCATTCAGCTCTATGCCAAAAGAAAGGCAGCAGCCGGATTTGGCTTTGCCAGCGATAGTTTCTTGCAGGCTGAGTTGGAGTCATCATTTATGTTTGAGGATACGCCGGATCAGGCTAAGGCCACAGAAGATGTTAAAAGCGATATGGAATTAAAGCATCCGATGGATCGGCTGGTATGCGGTGATGTGGGTTTTGGCAAAACCGAAGTAGCCATAAGAGCTACTTTCAAGGCGGTATGCGACAATAAGCAAGTGGCGATATTGGTGCCCACTACCATATTGGCCATGCAGCATTATCACACATTTAAAGAACGCCTGAGTAATTTTCCGGTGGAGGTGGCGTATATCAACCGTTTTAAATCGGCTAAAAATATTAAAGAAATCCTGCAAAGCGTAAAGGAAGGAAAAATCGATGTCCTGATCGGCACCCATAGAATAGTAAATAAAGACGTTGTCTTCAAAGATCTTGGTTTACTGGTCATTGATGAAGAACAAAAATTCGGGGTGAAAGTAAAGGAAAAACTCAAAGAAATGCGGGTTAATGTGGATGTTCTAACCCTGACGGCCACACCAATTCCCAGAACCCTGCATTTTTCATTGATGGGCGCCAGGGATTTAAGCATTATTGGAACGCCGCCACCGAATCGTCAGCCGGTAACGACGGAGTTGCATACTTTCAATGAAATAATTATAAGGGATGCTGTTAGCTTTGAGCTACGTCGCGGGGGGCAGGTTTTCTTTGTGCATAATCGCATAAAAGATATTGAGCAAGTGGCTAACATTGTGTTGAAGCTGGTACCCGACGCCCGAATCGGAGTTGCGCATGGCCAAATGGAAGGGGCCCGGCTCGAAAGGGTAATGCTGAAGTTTATTGCCGGAGAATACGATATTCTGGTCTCTACCAATATCATTGAGTCTGGTCTGGACATTCCTAACGCCAATACCATCATCATTAACCAGGCAAACATGTTTGGCTTGTCTGATTTACACCAGATGAGGGGTCGGGTGGGGAGATCCAACAAGAAAGCCTTCTGCTATTTATTGACCCCTCCTTCCATAGGCCTCACCTCCGAAGCGCGTAAGCGGTTGAGCACCCTGGAGGAATTTTCTGATCTTGGTGATGGTTTCAAGGTTGCCATGAGAGATCTTGACATTCGGGGCGCGGGTAACCTCCTGGGCGCAGAACAAAGTGGATTTATTAGTGATCTTGGCTTTGACGCCTACCACAAAATCCTTGATGAAGCCATCCAGGAATTAAAAGAAACCGAATTTAAAGATCTGTTTGCCAAAGAATTAGCAGAAAGTACACGGGTATTGGTACAGGATTGCAACGTAGAGACGGATTTGGAAATATTGATACCGGAGGATTACGTAGCCAATATCTCTGAGCGATTAAACCTCTATTCCAAATTAGATAGCATCGAAAATGAAACCGCATTGCAAAAATTTGTGGAGGGAGTGGTTGATCGATTCGGATCCCTGCCTGATTCAGTACAGGATCTTACGGAAACCGTGCGACTGAGATGGCTGGCCCAAAATTTAGGCTTTGAAAAATTGGCGCTAAAAAATGAAAAACTGAAAGGCTATCTGGTGCCTTCCGATAATGAAGCCTATTACAAATCACCAATCTTCGGTAAGATTCTCACCTACGTCCAGAAACATCCTAAAAAATGCAGGCTAAAGGAACATAAAAAGCGATTGATCCTAACGGTTAATGAAATTTTGTCTGTAAAGGAAGGTATTGACATTTTAACGGTTATGAGCGCTTATGAATAATTGAGCGCAGGTATTGAAATCAGCACAAACAAAATTTTCCGTACGGTGAAAAAGCGATAAACAGATGAGGAGGACCGGTCTAATGTGATACTTTTATCTATTTGCCAACATGTTCATCAAACCAGGTAAGGACACTGGAATAAGTGGACACCGAATAGGGGACAATATAAGTAAGGCAAATTTTAATCACATCTTTACCGTCAATACTGCCAAATAGCAACTTGTCGCCGTGGTTGATGACCATCAAAATAGTTCCCACCAGCAGTGCCACTCTGAGTGCCCTTTTTAGAATGGTTGGCTTCAGAGCAATTTGCCACCAACGTAACACTGATTTTTCTTTATTACTCATAGTCGAACAATACCGGCTAATTATAGGGATTAAGTAAAATTCTGCAATCCTGCTTAATAATTAAAGGATATATTCGCTATTTTCTTACTTCGTCACTTAATGGTGGAATTCATAAAATAAATTGGCCGATCTGTTTACGATTCTGCTAACAAAAGCGCCAGGGCTTTATCGGTTTCACCTGCTTCCAGAAACTTTTTAGCGAGTAGGTGCAGCCCCTTTTGTTTCAGTTCCGGATCGGTTTGGCTCAGAAGGTGCTGTACCTCGGGGATGGCTTTAACCCTTTCAATTGCTTCAGCACCCGGCAGGCTGCGCGCATTACCAAGTCTGCCAAGGTTGTTGCCCGTTAGCACTGTGCTGTTCCGGACTGTGGCAGGGAGTTTATCAACACCAATTCCTTTGCTGACTTGTGGTTTGGGAATTTCAAAAAGTGCCTTTTCGCTGGCTCTGCAATACCAATTGGCGCCCATTCTTCCTACAAGATCCAATTTGGTGGTATCGAGTCCACCATCTGCCGACAGGTATTTTTCCTGAATATGGAGCAATACGACGCGGGCAATTATCAAATTACCGGCCCCACCCTTGTCACCCAGTTCTATTACCTGGTCCACCGTACATTCAAAGCTCACTGGCGCCTCACCTACGCGGGGAGGTTTTACCTTTTCTGAAGCCACTTCCGTAAAGCCGGCCTTTTGAAATTCGTTAGTGCCGCGATCGTACTCGGTACTGGCCAGCGAAGTCTGTTCGACCATGGCATAATTGACAATATTAATTACCGTCTCCGGCACAGCTTTGATATTTTCATAGGTATGTTTGGTAGTATTATCCCTGCCTCTTCTGGCAGGAGAAAATATCATCACCGGCGGATTAGCACTGAAAACGTTGAAAAAACTAAAAGGGCTTAAGTTAATATTTCCATTCAGATCAACCGTACTGGCAAAGGCAATAGGTCGCGGTGCTACAGCGGAGATTAAATAACCGTGCAACTGCGGCACAGTTGTATTAACAGGATCAATTGTAATAATTTTATTCATAAAATTACCTGGCCGGTTTTATTTTATTGCTTACTTGTCCGAATCCTACTCTGACCCCATTTTTTTCACCATACCCGCGTAGTGTAACCGTATCATTGTCATTGATAAACACCCGGGTACTGCCATCACTGAGGTTTAATGGTTTGGTGCCAGCCCAGGCTAACTCCAGCATGGAACCAAAGGATGTGTTCTCCTTTCCACTAATCGTGCCGGAAGCCATAATGTCACCAATTTTTACATCGCACCCGTTGCTTGTATGATGGGCCAGTTGCTGGCACATGTTCCAATACATATACTTGAAATTAGAGTAGCTGACCCGGGTTTCTTTTCCTCCCTGGGGCTTAATCGTTACTTCAAGATTAAGATCGTAGTTTTTGGCTCCGTCAAATCGCAGATATGGTAACACCCTGGGCGTTTGTTTGGGGCCATGCACTTTAAATTCCTCCAATGCCTCCAGTGTTACCACCCATGGAGAAATGGCTGAAGCGAAATTTTTGCCCAGGAAGGGACCAAGAGGAACATATTCCCATTTTTGTATGTCCCGGGCCGACCAATCGTTAAATAGCACTAATCCGAAAATATGATCTTCCGCTTTGTCGGTGGAGACAGGAGTGCCCAATCGGCTGTTTTTGCCGATTATAAATCCGATTTCCAACTCGAAATCCAATCGGTTAGAGGCCTGAAATACCGGACGTTCTTTCCCTTTTGGTAAAACCTGTCCCCTGGGCCGGTGAATAGGGGTTCCGTCAATAACAATACTGGAGGCCCTGCCATGATAACCCACTGGAATGTGTTTCCAGTTTGGCAGCAAGGCATTTTCGGGATCCCGAAACATTTTCCCAACATTGGTGGCGTGCTCTATGCTGGAATAAAAATCAGTGTAATCGCCAACCTTCACCGGCATATGCATTTTTGCTTTTTTCCGGGGAATAAGCATACCGGATTTTCCCTTTATCGGGGATTTTTTGTCCGATAGAAGTTTTTGAATTTCTTTTCGGATCTTCTTGGTAACAGGTTTTCCCAAAGCAATAAAATCATTTAAAACCGACTGGTTAAATACGTTTTTATCGATTTTAAAATGATCAAAACAACCCAACTTAGCCACCGCCGCCAGATCCAGAATCTGGTCGCCAATGGCCACGCCGATGCGGGGAGGGTAATCGGCATTTGAAAAAATCCCGAATGGAATGTTGTGAATCGTAAAATCAGAGTCCGGGGCTATATCCACCCAGGAAGTTAGTGTTGCCATATCTTGTTGTTTGTTTCGAAATTAATGCTCCAACCAGGATTGAAAATATTGCCCATCATCCAGTTTCAACGCGTTTTCGGTAATTTTTAAGGGTTTAAAAGTATCAATCATCACTGCCAGCTCCTGCGTTTCTTTTTGACCGATGCTTCTTTCATAAGCCCCGGGGTGGGGTCCGTGCGGAATGCCGCCGGGATGCAGGGTGATGTGACCTTTTTCAATGTTATTGCGACTCATAAAATCCCCATCAACATAATACAACATCTCGTCAGAGTCAATGTTGGAATGGTTATACGGAGCGGGAATAGATTGTGGGTGGTAATCATATAACCTCGGACAAAAGGAGCAAACCACAAAAGCGCTGGTTTCAAAGGTCTGGTGTACAGGAGGTGGTTGGTGAATACGTCCGGTAATGGGTTCGAAATTGTGAATTGAAAATCCGTAGGGATAATTGTAGCCATCCCACCCCACCACATCAAAAGGATGGCTTGCATAAATTATTTCGTGTAGCATCCCTTCCTTTTTAACCTTAATGACAAAGTCTCCTTTCTCATCATATGTCTCCAGGTCTGACGGTAACTTATAGTCTCTTTCACAAAATGGGGCGTGTTCCAGTAATTGCCCGAACCAGTTACGGTATCTTTTAGGCGTATAGATCGGGTGGTATGACTCCGCGTATAAGAGCCTGTTGTCTTCCGTATCGAAATCAATCTGATAAATCATCCCCCGGGGAATAACCAGATAATCACCGTATTCAAAAGAAATGTTGCCTAACAAAGTACGCAAAGTACCCGATCCTTCATGTATAAATAACAGCTCATCGGCATCGGCATTCTTATAAAAGTAATTTCTTAGTGATTTTTTCGGTGCTGCAAGGCCGATGAGTATATCATTATTTACCAGGATCGGCTCACGACTATCCAGAAAATCATCCTTTGGACTCACTTCCATTCCCTTTAATAATCTCGCCGACATGTTTTTGTGAACCGCGATTTTTGGCGAAATGTCGACGGAATTGATTAGCGTTTTCACCATGGTGGGCCTCTCAATATGATACATTAGGGAAGCCATCCCATCGAATCCAACCGTACCAAAGAGTTGTTCATAATACAAATTCCCATCTGGCTTTTTGAAAATGGTGTGTCGTTTAGGTGGAATTTTTCCAAGCGTATGATATATGGGCATTTGAAACTATTTAAATGGTTTAACCAAAAGTCACTTTACCAGGGAAAGATGGAGGCATAGACCGGGATCAAAGTGTCCCCCGCAATGCCTGCTCTCTTTCAATTGCTTCAAATAAAGCTTTGAAATTGCCTTTTCCAAAAGATAAGGCACCTTTTCTTTGAATGATTTCAAAAAAAAGTGTAGGCCTTGATCCAACAGGCTTGGTAAATATTTGCAACAGGTATCCTTCATCATCGCGATCTACCAGGATCCCCAGCTTTTTTAAGGGAGCGATATCTTCATCGATCTTGCCTACCCTATCGAGCACTGTGTCGTAATAGGTGGCCGGCACGCGCAAAAATTCTACTCCCCTGGATTGCAATGCTTCCACCGTATGAATAATGTTGTCGGTGGCCACGGCGATATGCTGGACACCCGGGCCGTCATAGAAGTCCAGGTATTCTTCTACCTGAGACTTTTTCTTGCCTTCTGCCGGTTCGTTGATAGGAAATTTTATTCTGCCGTTTCCATTGCTCATCACCTTACTCATTAAAGCGGTATACTCTGTTGAAATATCCTTGTCGTCAAAAGAAACTATTTGTTTAAAACCCATCACGTTGGCATAAAAGTCCACCCAGGTGTTCATTTCATTCCATCCGACATTGCCTACCATATGATCCACGAATTTGAGACCGACCGGCTCTGTGTCAAAAGCGCTTTCCCACGGCTTGAATCCCGGGAGAAAAATGCCGTTGTAATTTTTCCTTTCCACAAACACATGTACGGTGTCACCATAAGTATGCACGCCTGACAGAATAGCTTCTCCATTGTCATCCCGCAGGGTAACAGGTTCCATGTACGAGGTGGCACCTCGCCTGACGGTTTCCTGGTACGACTTTGTGGCGTCATCTACCCAAAGCGCCACTACCTTTACACCATCGCCATGACGCTCAACATGCTTCCCGATGTCACTACCCTTGTAAAGTGGTGAGGTTAACACAAGTCGGATTTTATCCTGCACTACTACGTAACTTTCCCGGTCATCCAGGCCTGTTTCCAAACCGGCAAAGGCGAATGATTGAAAACCAAAGGCAGACTTATAAAAGTGAGCGGCCTGCTTTGCATTGCTGACGTATAATTCGATGTAATCGGTACCGTTTATGGGCAAAAAATCTTGTTTTCCTTGCTGATCAGCGGCACCGGGGTCTGTGGGGTTGGCGGTTTTTAAAGTCATTTTTATGTTGTTTATAATTAAAGGGACTTTGATACTGGCAAACCTGTACGGCCACCCCGTGACATTAAAATTCTGACACAGGGAAAAACGCTATTTCAATATACAATAATACTCAATAATCAACTAATGTTAGAATTAAAATTGCTTTATGTCAATCCAATAGAAAAATATTCTAAAAAGTAAAAAATGTAAGAAATAATTTCCTTTTATTTGTTCTTATAAATAAAGGTTTGGAATAATTTTCTATGGTAAAACTGGATCACATTGATTTAAAAATACTGGATCTTTTGCAAAGAGATGCCCGCAGCACCATTAAAGAAATAGCCGGAAAGCTGAACCTTTCGACTACACCGATTTTTGAACGTATCAAACGATTGGAAAAAGCGGGGGTCATCGATCGGTATGTGGCTATTCTCAATCCGACCTTGCTGGGGAAAAAACTGACGGCCTTCATTCATATATCGATTAAGGATCATACCAAAGAATCCGTGGAGGCCTTTGTAGAACGGGTTGTGAGTTTCGATGAGGTCATGGAGTGTCATCATGTATCCGGCGATTCAGATTTTTTGCTTCAGGTGCTGCTGGAAGATATTGAAAAATACAATCAATTTGTAATGGAAAAACTTTCAGTAGTGCCCAATATCAGCAAGCTGGAATCGCGATTCTCACTGTCGGTCAGAAAGAAAACCAATCTGGTTTATATTCAAACCTGACTACAGCTAAATAAATTGAATCAAAAGTCTTTTGGCCCACCTGTTTTTTAATGAATATTTATTCACTAAATTTATATCATGGCCCGTCCAAGAGATGATAAAAAGTTAAATGCGATTTACAGAGCTGCTCTGAAACTGATTTTAAAAGCGGGTTTTGGTGGCGTCAAAATGAATCTTGTGGCCAGGGAGGCTGGTATCGCGACTGGAACCGTTTACATCTATTTCAAAAACAAAGAAGCGCTTATCCGCCAACTTTACCAGGTGATCCGGAAGCGGTCTAACGTCGTGCTATTGAGGGGGCACAATCCGAATGAACCGTTTATGACAGGCTTTCGTCGCGTATGGAGAAACTATTGGCAGTATCGCCTTGGCAGACCTGAGGTGTTTGTATTTTTGGAGCAATATTATGGGTCACAATTTTTTGATCAGACAACCATGGATCGGCCTGATACGTGGCTATCACCAATTTTTGAATTACTGGATAAAGGAAAATCACAGGGTCTGGTTGCCCCGATACCCACAAAACTGTTGGTGGCTCAGCTGACAGGGACGATGAACGAAATTGGAAAATGGCACCTGGAAGGCCGCCTGCAATTGGATGAAAAGAGCTTTGAGTATGCTTATAAAATGGCATGGAGCAGCATAAGGCGCTAAATAATTATTTTTCAATCTGCTGGCGGGCATAACCAGGCAAAACAACTCAGCATGAAACATATTTCTTAATGGCTTTGGCGAATCGTTGTCGAAGCGTATCATTTTGCAAAAACAATTCCGGTTCGATTAACTCCAGTTCCATCAGTTGAAAAACATTTTTCCTCACTATCCCATCAACCCTGGCGAATAACAACGGTACTTTGTATAAGTCGAGTATATCACGGGCTTGCTGAATGATCGACGGATCGGGATCAGCCCGTACAGCAGTGCCACCCAATTCTTCCTGCACCCTGAAGTCACCTCTTTTAGGTTGTTTCAGTACGGCGTGGCTAAAGACTTTATTAAAAAATATTAATGACCATTCTCCATTTTGTGATACTTCGGGTAAAAATGGCTGAAGCATAAAAACACTATTGTGTATTTTATCTAATGCCGGTGGCGGCTGATTTGCAGAGATCAAATAAGTGAGGTGGGCCGAGGCGGAAACCACTGGCTTCAGCACTGCCCGGGCCCACTGCCTTTTGGCCATTATCGCCAATACCTTTTCGGATGTTACTTCCTTAATCCAGGCGGTTGGTACCACATTTACACCCTGTTTGGACAGCCTTTGCAAATAAAGCTTGTTGGTGTTTTCCACAACAACGTCATAGGGGTTGGCCAGGGGAATTTTTAATTGATTCAGTTGATAAAGCCAATCCTTAAATGCGCCTATTTTTAGATGATAGTTCCAACAGCTTCGGATAATAATATGGTCATATTTTGTGAAATCCAGGAGCTTATTTTCCCAAACCACCGGTTCGGCCATGATTCCTAAATCACGTAAGTGTGGAATCAAAGCCTGTTCGTCCTCAGTTAACTGAGCAACCTCATTACTCGTGGCCAGGCCTATGCTTATCATTTATTTTAAGTTTATTGGGATAGGTATGCATTGAAATATTCAATATAATAAACGTTCGTTTTGCTTTTAACCTGAAAACTATATATTACTTCCTTCATCAAAAATCGAATTGCTAAATTCATATGAAACCTCTTGTACTGTCACATGTACTCTCTACCGATTTGGCTGTGGTCCAATTGACACCTGGTCACGTTTCGCCGCCTGAAGATACAATTTACACTCAAATCGTCACTGTTAATTTAACATTCCAAAACAAATAAGAAAGACCAAATAACACCAGGCAGGACCTGCCTCATTTGCCTATCGAAATTAAACAAAACAAGAATATTTGTTGCATTGGTCCTCAAAAACCCCAGGGCTTTATGAATGTGTAATATTAACAAGAAAATATCATCTTCAAGCATCCGTGATCAAAGCTATTGCCGCCGCTCTTCAAAGGAGTTTGAGGCAATAACCAATGTCTGGTCAATTGAATCAACTGCTTTTTTCAACCTGGTGATGGGTGGCTTCATGGCGCTTTGCTGCAATTGGTGCGGAATATAATATTTTCAAATTTTGAGGCTTTAACTTGAATTTTTTTCTAAAAATCAGGTTTGTACAGGACAGATATTGTCAAATTATTTTTTAATTTGGTTGCACTACCTTGTGTGAAGAAAGATTTCGGGCGGTTGTAATCTTTGAATGTTTGTTAATCATTTGATAGAAGAATGCAAAATAAAGAACTTTTGGAAGGGATCTCAAGGAATGAAAAGTTAGCCTTTGATCAATTTTTCAATAGGTTCTATACCAAGCTGACGCAATTTGCTTTTCTATACGTGAAAAACTACCAGGCGGCAGAAGACATTGTAGCTGATTTCTTTTTTAACTTTTTAAGAAATAAAAAGAACGTCGCAAAAATTCAACATGTGGAGAGTTATCTGTATAAGTCTATCAAATACCAGTGCTTTAAATATATTCAAAAGAATAGCCTTAATTGTTATCTATCTGAAATAGCGGCTGATTCCCACTATTTTATTAACCACGGCTCACCGGAAACGGCCTATTTACATGATGAGTTTGAAATATTTGTCTCAAACGTAATCGAAAACCTTCCTCCAAAAAGAAAGGCAATTTTTAAAATGATCAAATATGACGGATTGAAATATCAGCAGGCAGCAGATATTTTCGAGGTATCCTTAAAAACTATTGAAAGCCACATGGGCCTTGCTATTAAAGAATTACGGGCACATCTATCCGGGTATAATCAAACCGTTAAAAGCAAAAAAAGGATCAAAATCACAGATTTAAGCGCACTTTATTTAATCATCGCCTCCTCCTTATTGACGATCTAGCCAACCGTTTTTATTTTTCATCAAACCAGCTTTTCCTCTCCGGAAAAAATTTCTGCTATAAATTAAGGGTAAATGCTTTTTCCAGGCACTATATCTATAAGAAGACTTTTTTGCGAAAGGCATTATGAAAAAAGACATCAACCGTATTATAGCTTCTGTGTTAGCCGATCAGGCAACGGAGGCGGAAAGGAAAATTTTAAATAGCTGGCTTCGGGATCCAGAAAATTTTAAAGATTTTATGCAGATAAAAAAAATCTGGGAAACTAAATATGCGGAACCGAAATCTGTGAATTACAATGAGAAAAGAGATGAATTGTGGCGGGAAATTCAGCTGAGCAGAAAAGGCGGTTTTAAATGGAACTATTTTTTAAAAATAGCTGCCATGATGATCATTGCCGCTGCAGCTTCTTTTTTTATTATACAAACTATTTCGGTAGAGCGTGGCGAAGATAAAGTATCGGTCCGCTCCATCATTGAAAAGGTAACACCTGCAGGTACAAAGTCTACTTTTAACCTTCCCGATGGTTCCAAAGTGACCTTAAATGCCGGGAGCAAGCTAATTTTCCCGGCTTCATTTGATGATACCGTTCGATTTATGGAATTGACAGGTGAGGCTTTTTTTCAGGTTGCCCATGATTCTTTGCATCCTTTTGTGGTAAAGAGCGCTCATACAATGACGACCGCCCTGGGTACCTCCTTCAATATTTCGGCCTACCCCGATGAAGCGACCATTGACATAGCACTTAGTACAGGAAAAGTAAAAGTCGATATCCTAAAAGACAATGACAACAGTGAAGCAATACTGCTTGACCAGGGCGAGTACATTTCTTTGGAAGGAGATCAAATTCTGGAAAGAGATGTATTTGATAATGATACGGCGCTTGGTTGGAAAGACGGTCTGCTGGTTTTTAATCAATCCGACTTTAAGACCGTCATCAGGATATTAGAAAGGTGGTATGGCGTAACGTTTGTCTACGAAAGCGTGCCTGTGTGGGTTTTTGATGGGAAATTCCGCAATGAAAACCTGGAAAACATTCTTGAAGCGCTAAGCCACAGTGAGAAATTTAGTTATTCCATAAACGACAAAACCATAAACCTCATATTTTATGAAACACCTTAGTGCCATATAAAGAAGGCCGGTTAAACCCCGGCCTTCTTAGAAGAATTATGCAGGACTGCCATCCCGCATAATTCGGATTTGATATTAATTGTATATAACATCTAGTAACAAAATTATGAAAAAAAAGGTACTCTTTTATCTATTACTCTTGACAAAATTTAGCATTTACGGGATTGTAGTTCAGGTTTTTACTTACACCTTGCTGATGGCGGCCGAAACCACCGCGCAAAAATATCAGAGTGTAAGAAATGTGGCTATTGATCTCAATTTAAAAAACGTAACGGTTGAAGAAGCTTTTAATGCTATTGAGGCTAAAACAGATTATTTATTTCAATACGATCGCAGAATTTTGGATGAGGATCTTAAAATTGATATTTCAGGAATGAATGCTGCCGTCTTCAATTATCTTATGGATATCTCAACGGCAGCCAAATTACACTTTAAGCAAATCAATAATTCCATCGCGGTTTCAAAAATTGATTCAAAACGTAAAAGGCCGGAAACGATAAAGGTTTTGATAGATGTAATCGTGACCGGCAAAGTGACCGACAGCAATGGCGGTGCAGCTTTGCCCGGTGTGACGGTGAAAATTAAAAACAAAAACAAGTTTGCCATTACAGATGCCGATGGCAATTATAAAATCAAGGCAGCGCCCGAAGACATCCTTGTTTTCAGCATTATAGGTTTTACTACCCAGGAAATAGTAGTGGAAGAAAGGTCTGAGATCAACGTCATTCTGGAGGAGGACATCAGGGCTTTGGAAGAAGTGGTTGTGGTTGGCTATGGTAGTCAGGCAAAAAGAAAAATCACCAGTGCCATCACCTCCATTAGTGCCAAGGAAATCAAGGAAATGCCTCTGGTAGGCTTGGATCAGACCATTCAGGGCAGGGCCCCTGGTGTGGTGGTAATTAACAACACGGGAGAACCGGGTGGTGGCATTACCATGCGGATCAGAGGTACCACCTCTATTGGTTCGGGAAGTGATCCCTTGTTTGTGATTGACGGTATTCCTATTGACAACACACAAACGGCTAATGTCAACGTGGGTGAAAACAGGATCAATGGTATATCCCAGATAAATCCCGCTGATATCAAATCAATCGAGATTTTAAAAGACGCTGCGGCAACTGCCATTTACGGCGCCAGGGCTTCGAATGGTGTGGTCATCATTACTACCAAAAGAGGTGCCGAAGGGGTATCTGAAATAGCGCTCGATGCTTATGCCGGCCTGTCTGATGTTACCAGCCGGTATGATTTACTGGGGGCTTCTGATTTTGCCAGATTGGTAAATGAAGGATTGGCGCAGAACGGCGACGATCCGGCGTTTTCAGATACATTTATTCAAAACCCAACAGCAGATACCGACTGGCAGGATGAAATATTCAGAAAGGCGAAAATTTTTAATGTCAATTTATCGGCAAGAGGTGGAAACAAAACAACCGGGTATATGGTTAGCGGCAGTTACTTAAGCCAGGAAGGTACTATTATTGACACCAGGTTTGAACGTTTTAGCTTAAGAGCGAATGTAGACCATAAAGTCAACAAGGCCATTAAACTGGGGACCAATTTTTTTGCGTCTTTTGTACAACAGGCAAGGGTTAAAAATGATGGCAGTCCGGAATCAGCCGACGCGTCTAATAACAATCATATTTATGGCACACCTGCCTTGAGCACAGCCCTGGTCAAGAGCCCGGCGGAGTCCGTATTGGCGCCAAATGGTTTTTACACCGTGGATCCATTGCAACCCAACTATGGCAACCCGGTAAGACAGGCGAAGGCGGTAGATATCGACAATCAGGCGATTCGCCTTTTGCCATCGTTTTTCGCCAATATCAGCATCAACAGCAAATTATTACTTACCTCGCGTTTTAGCGCCGATATAAGAAGTGAGAATGAAGAGTGGTTTAACCCTCCTAATCCTAACCAGCTGGAAGGTAGCACCGACGGAGAAGGGCAATCTTCGAGAAGGACCTTTGATCAGACACTTTGGACTTTCGACAACTATTTAACCTATGACACTCCTTTAGGCCAGTCCCTCGACCTTTCGGTTTTATTAGGCTCAAGTGTTCAAAGGTCCGTTTTTGAAAGAAGCTTTGTGCTGGTAGCAGGAATAGAATCTGATTTTATCAGAACCCTTAATGCAGGCATTGATTTTGACATTGTTGGTTCCGAGAAGCAGGCCTGGTCGCTGGCCTCTTTTTTCTCAAGGATAAACCTCGATTTTAAAGATAAGTACTTATTGAATTTAAATGCCAGGTATGATGGTTCTTCCAGGTTTGGTCAAAATAACAAATTCGGATTCTTTCCCTCGGCCGCCATTGGCTGGAGATTATCGGCCGAAGATTTTTTATCCTCGGTAAGCCAGTTGGATGATCTGAAACTAAGAGCAAGTTATGGCGTAACAGGTAATCAGTCTATAGGTAATTATGCGTCTTTTGCCTTATTGAATTTCGGTGGAGGTACGCAATTAGGGAATAACTATACAGACAGAACAGGAGCAACCTTCCAAAGTCTCGCCAGCCCTGATCTAAGCTGGGAAGAAACCACTCAGCTTGATATTGGAATGGATGCCGCGCTGTTAAATAATAGAATTAGTCTGACAGTGGATTACTACATTAAAACTACCGACAATCTACTATTTGGTATTCCATTACCCCGCCAAACCGGGTTTTTAAGTATTATAGATAACATCGGAAAAATGGAAAACCGCGGTTGGGAATTCAGCCTGAATTCGGTAAACCTTGAAAAGCGTGATTTTTATTGGTCTACCAATTTTAATATTTCCACCAATAAAAACAAAGTTCTGGAGCTGCTGGATGACGAAGATGTGATAGCCGGCAGTACTTTCAGGGGATTTAGTATTGCCAGGGTCGACGAAGAAATCAGTTTTTATTTGTATGAAAGAGAGGAGCTGGTAGATCCTGAGACCGGCGTAGTGTCCCTTGTTGATCAGAACGGTGACGAGGCTATCAACGAGGAAGACCTGGTACTCGCCGGAAGTCCGTTTCCCGATTTTTTCGGAGGGTTTACAAATTATGTGTCATATAAAAATTTCGACCTTAATCTTTTCTTTCAATTCAGCTACGGGAATGAGATCTACAACCTGACCCGCCGGCAATTGGAACTTTTAAATGTCAGCAACAACGCCGTCATAGGGTCCAATACCACCAGGGAAGCATTTGATAATAGATGGCAAAAACCGGGAGATATTACGGCCTATCCAAGAGTCAATTACGATGGGGAAAACAACCAGTTTAACCTGGCCCACGACGGATGGCTGGAAGATGGATCCTATTTGCGACTTAAGACCTTAACCGTCGGCTACAATTTTAGCAATGAATTTTTAAATAAATATAATGTGAAAAGGGCCAGGGTTTATTTCTCATCGAATAACCTGTTGACCATTACGAACTACAAGGGTTTTGATCCGGAGGTAGATCATTTTACCGGCGTTAACTCGGGGGCCAATAGCGGGTTGCTACGGGGATATGATTATGGATCCTACCCCCAGTTAAAATCATATGTGGTTGGTTTAAGTCTTACTTTTTAAATAGGGAGAAATCATGAAAATATTTAATAAGATATCTATCATCACGGCCTTTGTTTGCATTATAAGTGTAGCTTGTGATGACTTTTTAGAGGAGGAGCCGCAGTCGCAGATCAATGCAGCCAAATTTTATAAAGATGCCACAACGGCAGAGGTTGGTTTAACCGGTGTCTACAACCGATTCTTCAATCAGAATGGCTATTCATACCTGATGATGTTGGTGCAGGTATCCACCGACGATGTAAAACAGCCTTCCGGGGCTTTCTTTACCTATAAAGATCGGGCTAATATGCTGCCGTCCGATGCGAATCTGCAACTTTGGGGCGTCATGTATGAGACCATAGCCAATGCTAATTTTTTGATTGCCGAAGTGGAGAATATTTCCGAGGCCGTTTTCAACCCGACACCAGAAAGAAAGGCACAAATCATTGCCGAGGCGCGTTTTGTCAGGGCAATGGCTTATTACTACTTACACACCGGGTGGGGAGATGTTCCTTTGGCTACTGAATTTCCGGATGACATTAATGAGGCACTTATCGCAAAAAGACCCAAGGCTGAGGTGCTGGGTTTTGTAAAATCCGAACTGGAGCATGTAGCCGCAACTTTACCTGACGTATTGGAAGTATATGCCGATGATGCTACTACAAATGCCAGAAAAGGCAGGGCGAGCAAATGGGCGGCCAAGGCATATCTGGCAAGACTGGCGCTGGCAGAGAATGATTGGCAGGAGGCATTGATTCTATCCAATGAGATTATTGATAGTGGCATCTATCCGTTTACCGGAGTATGGAAAAATATCTTCCAGCATCCAATGAATGCTTCAGAGTCCATCTTTGAACAACAAAACGATTTTTCTCCCGGGTTTTTTGGATCGGGAATATATGGCTGGTTTTTTGGATTCGATTTTGAATGGAGCGACGATGCCAAAAGTATCTTTGAAAAACCGGATATCATTGGCGAGACACCAGGCAAAGATGTAAGATTTGACCTTGCCTATACCCCTCATCCATGGGAAGGAACCTTCCAGCCTAATAAATACCTGCCATCTACCGGCTTTAACGATGGTGGGGCCGAAAGTATGAATTTTGTAATTGTCAGACTTTCGGAATTGTTATTAAATAAAGCCGAGGCACTCAATGAAATTAGTTTTGCCGGCAATAAACCAGAGGTAATAGATATCCTCAATATGATCAGGGCAAGAGCGGAAGATCAGAGTTTTATCAATGAGTGGTTTGCCGATGCGCCGGTGGGAACCGAAGGCATAGCTCCTTTGGATCCGGCCGATTTCACAACACAGGAAGCATTAAGACAAGCAATCAGAGAGGAGCGAAGAAGAGAGCTTTTTGTAGAAGATGTGATCAGGTGGGTGGATCTGATGCGGTGGGATAAAGATTATCTAAGGACCGTGACCAATTCCCCTACCGAAGATCATTTATTTTGGCCGATTCCACCGGATGAAATCCTCAGGAATCCCAAACTGGAACAAAATCCGGCCTTTAACTAATTGTATTGAATCATAAAATCCGGTAACGGATCTATTTGATTGGAATGAGAATTTTTTATGTTTCAGTATTTGTATACCTTATTTTTTTAGCTGCTTGTGAAAAAAGGGCGGAACATCATAAAACCGCCCTTTTTAAATCCCTTTCCCCCAAGCAGACAGGGGTATCCTTTGTCAATGAAATTCTTGAAAACGACCACTATAATCTCTACGACTATGAATATATCTACAACGGCGGAGGCATTGGAATTCTGGACATTAATCGCGACGGCCTTCAGGACTTTATAGCCGGGGGAAATATGGTCTCCAGCAAGCTTTACCTGAATAAAGGAAATCATCAATTTCAGGATATTACCTCCCAGGCGGGCTTGGAAACAGCCAGGTGGATCACCGGAGTTGCTATTGCAGACATTAACCAGGACGGTTACGACGACATTTATCTATGTGTTGCTGGCAATGAAAAAGCCAATAATACCGCCAACTTGCTTTACATCAACAATAAAGACAACACCTTTACTGAGATGGCATCTGCCTATGGCATAGCTGACCCGTCTTTGACCACGCAGGCAGCTTTTTTTGATTATGACCTGGATGGTGATCTTGACCTCTATCTGCTAAATTTTGGCAACATCAAATGGGCGAAAGAAATAATCTATCCCAAAATAAAAGACGGATCCGGACCGGGTGCTGATAAGTTTTTTGTCAATAACGGCAACGGCACCTTCACCGATATTACCAGCCAGGCGGGAATATTGGTGGAAGGATATGGGCTGGGCTTAATTATTCTGGATGTTAACAATGACCACTATCCCGATATTTATGTCTCCAATGACTACCTGGACGACGATATCCTTTACATAAATGATACCCGGGGCTCTTTTTCGGATCAGCTTTCGCAATATATGAAACATACCAGTTTTTTTTCCATGGGCGCGGATTTTGGAGATATCAATAATGACGGATATGCCGATATTATAACAGTAGATATGCTTCCCGAAAACAATGAGAGGCATAAACTTTTTATCGGTGCGGGAAGCTACGACAAGGAAAGGAAGCGGTTGGATAACGGCTTTATGCCAGCTTATATCAGAAACTCCCTGCAATTAAATAATGGTAACCAATCATTTAGTGAAATCGGAAGATTTAGCGGAATAGCCGCCACTGACTGGAGTTGGGCTCCCCTCCTCGCTGATTTTGATAATGATGGTTATAAGGATCTGTTCGTAACCAATGGCTATAAGAAGGAAATCACCAACCTGGATATCTCCTTAACAGTCAATTTGGCCAATGTTAAAGTGGACGATAAAGTTCATACCGTAGCCAATGGATCACAAGATATCCAGAGAAGAAGGTTTTTGGAGGTTTTGAAAAAAATGAGTGAAACCAAACAGATGAATTACATATTTAAAAACAATGGTGATCTCACTTTTACGAAGGCAAACCCCGAATGGGGAATACTGGAGGCCACCTTTTCCAATGGCGCGGCCTATGCGGATTTGAATAACGACGGAGACCTGGATATCATAGTGAGTAATATTAATGATCCATTGCTGATTTATGAAAATACGACGATCACTAAAGATTCTTCGTCGAACAACTTTATAAGGGTAAAACTGCTAAATGACAGCCTGGGTATTGACGCAGATGGACAGAGCGTTACGTTGTATTATGATGGTAAGATACAGCAGCTACAGCACTCGCGATACAGGGGGTTTCAGTCGTCGGTAGAGCCGGTGCTTCACTTCGGCTTAGGCAACGCTGAAAAAGTTGACTCTTTACGCGTACAATGGATGAATGGCAGTGTACACGTGCTTAGGAATTTGTCGGTTAATCAAACCATAGACATCCGGGCTGACCAGGTAAACACTGGCGGCCTGTCTCCTCAAAAAACACAGCAAGAATCGCTTTTCTCTGTGAAACCAAGTCACCAAAACATCGACCATGTACATGTTGAAAATCCGTATGTGGACTTCAAAAACAATCAGTTGTTACCTCATCAGTTGTCGAGGGAAGGACCGGGCCTGGCCGTCGGGGATCTCAATGGTGACGGTTTGGACGATTTGGTAATCGGTGGATCCAGACGACAACCATTAACCTTGTATTTCCAAAACAATAACGGAAGATTTAGTAAACATGAAATAAAAAAAACAATACCCTATGAAGATATGGGGATTCTTCTGATCGATACAGACCAGGATGGTGACCTTGATATTTGTGCAGCCAGTGGAGGAGCGGAGTCCTTTGCCGGTGCCCTTGAATACTTTGACAGATTGTATCTGAATGATGGCAAAGGTAATTTTGACCGGGGTCAAAACCTTTCGGGTGCTACCAACATCAGCTCCTCTTGCCTTGTCGCTGCTGATTATGATCGGGATGGCGATTGGGATTTGTTTGTGGGTGGCCGGCTTTTTCCGGGCAATTATCCGTTGTCAACGCAAAGCTATATTTTAAGAAATGACAATGGCAGTTTCGTCAATGTTACCGGTGAGGTTTGTAAGGATCTTTTGAGTGCCGGTATGATTAAAACCGCCTTGTGGACCGATTTCGATGACGATGGCCTGATAGATCTCCTGGTAGCCGGAGAATGGACCACCCTGCTGTTTTATAAGAATATGGGGGGCACTTTCATCAATGTTACCCACAATACCGGTCTTGGTTCATATTCCGGGTGGTGGAATAGCTTGCAGGGGGGTGATTTTGACAATGATGGAGATACTGATTACGTTGCAGGAAATTTAGGATTAAACACCCGCTACAAGGCATCTATTGATAAGCCACTCACTGCCTATGCTTTGGATGTGGATGAAAATAAGTCCCTGGAGCCTATTATTTTTAGTTATGAGCATGATCAGTTATACCCCATTCACGCAAGGGACGAATTACTAAATCGCGTTGTAAGTCTTAGAAAAAAGTTTTACACTTACCAGGATTATGCCGGTGCAACATTAGATGATATACTCACCGGCCAGCAACAACACAAAGCGTATAAGCTTAAGGCCACTACTTTTAAAAGCACTTTTATAGAGAACCTGGGCGATGGTACTTTCCGATTGATTCCATTACCCCCGCCGGCACAAATGGCACCAATATTCGGTATACAGGCAATTGATCTCAACGAAGATCAATTTCTGGATCTGATCTTAACAGGCAATTCTCACTCGTCGGCTGTAAACGATGGCAACTATGATGCCCTGAACGGATTGGTAATGCTTGGCGATGGAAAAGGGGGATTTAAGCCATCGACTTACGCAAAGCAACAGTTGAAGGTGCCTGGCGACGGAAAAGCTTTATCTTTTCTTGTGTTAAACGATCAGCAGGTATTGTTGTTGGCGTCGCAGAACAACGGTCCCTTGAAAGTTTTCGAGCTGACAAATCCTCAGGCTACCATGTTACGGGTAAAAGATCAGGCAAATGCCTACGAGGTGCATATGCAAAATGGGGATGTGCGGAAGGTGGAAATGTATCGCGGCAGCGGCTACTTATCACAAAACTCCCGCTTCCTGTCGTTGCCCGACGGTGTCAAGAAAGTAACAGCCAAAGACAATGAAAAAGCCCTGGTAACGATTTATGAAAGACCATAGGCAAAAATTCCCGATTTTGACACTGCTCTGTACCATAGGGCTGTTTCTTTCTGGTTGTAATCGGGAATTTGACCAAACCGATTCCGGTTTAAGATACAAGTTTATTGAAAAAGGAACGGGCCTAAAACCACAAAAGGGTGAATTTTTGATTTTAGATCTTTTGATCAAATCGCAGGGTGATTCAATCATCTATAGTACTGCCGGGGAAGAGACCTATTTTCCGGTCAGATACGATCCCTATAAGCAAAAAATAGGACTTGATAATATGCTCGACGAAGGGTTTTATATGTTGGGATTAAGAGACAGTGCTATTTTTCAGTTTCCGGCCTCGGCCCTTTACAATTTGGCCTTTAAAGTGCCAGGTCCGATAAAAAAGGATGAAATGATTATTGCCGAAACCAGGGTAATAGCCATTTATACGTACGAGGAGTATGCGGGCTGGAAAAAGGAGGCGTTGACCAGGAAAAAAGAAAAATATAACCGGGTTAGAAACAAGACATTGCAAGCACAAATTGCCGACATTGAAGCCCACCTTCAATCCCTGGATGAAATTTATGACAGTACAGCTTCGGGGATTAGATATGTCATTACACATCCGGGTATTGGCAGATCCCCTGTCGATGGCGATTCGGTTTCTTTTTCTTATGAGGTCACCTATTTCGACGGCGCAAAAATTGAGGGGGGTATTGGCAGTTCCGGAGATGGACCTAAATCAATTAAACTGGGCACCGCCGGTGTGTTTGATAGCTGGCAGGAAAGTATCAAGCTTTTAAAGCCTGGTGGTAGTGGTCGTTTTTACATCCCATCCCCATTGGCATTTGGTGAGTCCGGCGGATACGGCATCAAACCCAATGCAATTTTGATCGTGGAGATGGAGTTAGCAGGTATTAAAGAAGATATAGCGGAATGATTTTGGAAGAATGGCGGCCTATGAAAGTTGCAAAAATCGTTCCGGGTTTAAGCCTGTTCTTTGCCGCGTTTTTTTCCTGCAGTACCGGGAAAGAAAGCCGGGTGCCGCAGCGGCCGATGCCATGGCAAAAGGTAATCGAAAAGGTGGGGACATTGTCGTCTTTAAGAGCTGTGGATTTGACCGGAGATGGTGTTAAAGATATTGTTCTGGGGGCAGGTAAAGTCGAATTTCAACCTACTGATTCGGCAGTAATAGCGCTCAATGGCGTGAATGGTGACTTATTGTGGTTGGTTCCTGCCAGGGATCAAATCTTTGGTTCGCCGTCCTTTCTTGATATTAGCGGTGATGGCACTCCGGATGTTTTCATAGGTGGGCGCTCTGCGGAATTCATGGCTATTAATGGCCGCACCGGCCAAATCATATGGGAGTATTTTCCCCAGGGGGACTCGCTGGATTTTACGACATTCAAACTATATAATTTTTATAATCCACAATTTATTGAAGACGTGGATGATGACGGGCTCAAGGACATTTTAGTGGCGAATGGGGGCTACGTAAAGGCCTTGCCAGGGGATCACAACAGGCCTCCGGGAAAGTTAATGGTTATCAGCTCCGCAAATGGGGAGCTTATTGCAGAATCCTACATGCCGGACGGAAAGGAGACGTATATGTCTTGCCTGGTAACCAGTGCCTACGGGGGTCTAAAGATTATCTTTGGAACCGGGGGAGAAAGAATATCCGGAAATTTGTACATCACCGACCTGGGAGACGTATTGGCAGGCGCTATCAGTGATGCAAAAATCCTTGCAGAGGGCAATGGCAAAGGTTTTATTGCGCCGCCAGTGCTGGCCGATATCAATGAGGATAAAATCCCGGACATTATTGCCAACGCAGTAGCTGGAAAAATAATCGCTATTGATGGCGTGTCTCATGATAAAATATGGGAGCTTTCCCTCCCCGGAACGGAGGCGTATTGTTCTATAGCAGTGGGATACTTTAATGATGATTTGATTCCTGATTTTTTCACCAATTTCGGAATCGGTTCATTTCCGGATTTGCTAAGATCTTATCAGCTGGCGGTCAATGGTAAGGATGGGCAACTGCTACAACTTGATTCACTGGGGAGCTTTCACTATGGCAGTCCTGTGGCTTACGATGTCAATGGAGATGGCATCGATGAAGGTATATTTCATGTCAACCATTACCTGCAGGGTGTTGTAAAAAACGACTTAAGCCTATTTGATTTTGCCAATCATTCCGTTGAGGCTTTTGGACATAACTGGAATGGCGCAAATATCGGATCCACGCCATTGCTGGTTGACTTGGATGACGACCAATTGCTTGATATCGTCGTATCCCATGAAAACAATCCGGTGGATCTTTTTTCCCTGGACTACAAGACCGGCATAACCATACATGTATTGCAGACCGGGATTCCCATTTCGGATCCTATAAAATGGGGCGCTTACATGGGGACCGGATTTGATGGAATTTTTAAAGTAAAATAATAATGAAAAAAAGACCCAACCCGCTTTTCAACCGGATAACAAATGGCCGTAAAAATTATTTTTTGATAGTAGCAGCTTTGTTTTTAAGTTATCCGGTTTCAGCACAAAAAACCTTGCCGGTGATTAAAAAAGAGCGTGGCAAGCACACTTTTTACGTGGACAACAAACCCTTTATTGTGCTCGGTGCGCAGTTGTGGAATAGTAGTGCCTGGCCACAAATAACCGATAAATTCTGGGAACAGGCACAACAGTTGCACTGCAATACGATCGAAGCGCCGATCTACTGGCAGAACATTGAACCCGAACCGGGAAAATTTAATTTTAAAGAGCTGGATCATCTGGTTTTAAGTGCCAGGGAACAGGGAATGCGACTAATACTGCTGTGGTTCGGTACTTACAAGAATGGTCGCTCGCAATATGCACCGCCATGGGTATTGAACAACCCGGCGCAATATCCCCGCATGCAAAACAGTGGCGGAGAAGAGTTGTATGTGCTTTCAGCTGTATCAAAAAAAAACCTGGAAGCTGATAAAAAGGCGTTTGTGGAAGTTATGAAGCACCTGAAAGAAATTGATGGGAGCAAACACACGGTTATCATGGTACAAGTCGAAAATGAACCGGGATCCATGTGGACGGATCGGGATTATTCTCTGGAAGCCAATCGCCTTTTTTCAGAGAATATTCCGGAAGCACTAGCCAATGGATTAAACAAGCCAGTCGATACCTGGCAAAACGTTTTTGGCATTGATGCGCCGGAAACTTTTAATGCTTACTATATAGCAAAATATATTGATGCCATTGCTGCGGCGGGTAAAGCGGTTTACAATTTACCCATGTATGCCAATGTATGGATCAGGGAAAACGCATTTCAACGGCCCGGCGAGTATCCCAGTGGTGGCCCAACCTCCAATATGATCGGAGTCTGGAAGGTAGCAGCCCCCAATCTCGCTACCCTGGCACTGGATATTTACCACCGAAACGATCACGTCTTTAACAAGCTATGCGATGTTTACGACAGGGATGACAATCCGCTTTTTATTCCGGAAATGGGCAATGGCCTCAACTTCGCCCGGTTCCAATTTTATGCGATCGGTAACTTCAACGCTATTGGTGTGGCCCCCTATGGTATTGACCCTTTTCACGTTGACCCACACGATCTGAGAGATAAGCAAAAGCTGGATTCGCGGTTTGATGGCATTGCTGCCAACTACAGACTACTTTCCCGGGCCACAATTCCCATTGCGAAACTTCAGCAAACCGGTAAGCTGGTCGCAGTGGGCGAGGAAGACGGAATGTCTGAGCAATTGGTAAAATTTGATCATTATGATATTCTTTTCAATTATGGGTTTCCAACATACAAGGACAGGAATAAAAGAACCGGCCGGGCCATTATCGGTCAACTGGATAAGGATGAATTTTTACTGATGGGGTTTGATGTTAAATTCCGTTTCCGGCCGGCTTACGGTTCCGGTTATCATGCTGCAGAGTTTATGATGGTGGAAGAAGGTTATTATAAGGGCGAAAAATGGATAAGAGAAAGAATCTGGAATGGCGATGCCTTATATCACGCTACCCTTCCGCCACAAGGAGCTATTCTGAAAATCAGGTTGAGAAAGGCAAGAGCTGGTGGAACTGAAGTGATAAAGGCTAATTTTGATAAATAGCATAAATGAGACAAAGACCGGCAAGGAGACTTTACGATTAATTTATAAACGAGGAAATCCAGGTAAAAGCTACGGCAGAAAGTGATAGTATCAGCCAGAGTCCCGCCAACGTTGTGGCGCCAGTAAGGGATGCCGCGACGATGGCAATTCCCAGGCCAACAAATAAAATGGCAAACCCTGACAAAATTAATTTTTTCTGAAGCCTGTTATCATAGTCAAGTTGATACACCGGGATAATGCTCAAAAAAGCCCCAAATGCCAACCCAAAAAATCCGCCGTCAAAGCCCAGGCCTAATCCCACGCTTACCAGGGAAAGACTAATCAGTCCGATGTTGATTTGAGTGAGTGTCCGAACCCTGTCTGTCATCAGGTATTTGCCGTATCGATCGAAATAAAGCATCACGTCGCTGATTGGTCCGGTAAACCAGGTCCAGAAAACAAATACCAAATAAAATGGTAACAATACCGGTATCAGCTTAACCACAACAATCAATCCTATAAAAAATAGCCATTTGTTTTTAGAGCCAAGTTTCTCTATCCAAAAAGAAAACAGTAACAATTTACGGTATAGCCAGTTGGAAGCCTTGATGGCTTCTAACATGCCGCTTCTGGCGAATTCGAAATTCGGGTCGTCCTGCAGGGCAATGGCAAAATGCTCTTTGGCTTTTTTGATCTCACCGCGTTGCAGGAAGTGATATCCGGTATTGGCCTGGGTCAACGAGTTTTCAGGATCGTCTATAAGCATGTTTTCCAGTCGTTCATAAGCCTGGTCGGACTGCCCCAGTTTATTTTGCGCCATGGACAATATATTATTGGACAACAGATCTTCAGGATCAACTTCCAGTCCTTTTTTAGCATATTTTTCAGCCTCCTCAAATTGCTTTTTGAGCATTAGAATCTCCGCCTTGATACCGTAGTAAGTAGCTATTTCCGGATTGTGAAGGATCGCCTCATCCACCGCCTTCAACGCTTCATTGTGGTAACCAAGGTGCAGCCATATTTGCGATTTGAGCATATATAAATAATCGTCTTCCGGATCGAGACCGAGACCTGTATTTACTGCGGTTTTAGCCTTTTTGTAGGCTTTCTTTTTAAGATAAACCTCTGCTTGTAATCCAAACAATACGGCAGAATCGGGATAACTTGTCAGCGCCTCTGTGATTTGTTGTTGGGCCAGGTCAAGCTTGTCTCTTTCAATCAATAATTGAATTTTGGAAAGGTGCTCAATAATCATGAACTATAACTTTAGATAATCTTTGATGTCATCGTAAATGCCGGAAACATTGGAATAAAGTGCATAATTTCTGGCCGTGTTAAACCACTCCCTGGTACTTGGACGTACTTTTTTACAAAAGCCTAAAAGATCTTTGGTACGGATAGGTTCAACCTTTCCGGATTTCATGGATATTCTCAGCTTATCTTCTACGGTCAGATCAACCAACATTTTGATATCGGCACCACTGAATTCGTTGGTTTTGATTGCCAGTTTTTGATAGTCGATCTCATTAACCGGCTTATCTGCCAATTGCAGCTTCAGTATTTTTTCCCTGGCTTCCTGGTCGGGAGGAGGAACAAAAATGATTCGGTCAAATCTGCCTGGCCGCAAAAATGCGCTATCCATATGCCACGGAGAGTTGGTGGCACCCAAAACCAGTAATCCCTCATTTTGGGAATTAACCCCATCTAGCTCTTTCAGGAATTGATTGATAACATTTCGCCCGGCCGATTGTTTAAGGTCATTCCGCTTACTGCCCAGCGCATCGATTTCGTCAAAGAACAAAACGCAAGGACTGTTTTTCCTGGCTATTTCAAATTTTTCATGCAGGTTTTTTTCGCTGCCACCCAGCCACATATCCATGATTTCTTCAATGCCGATGGAAAGAAATTTTGAGTCGATTTCTCCTGCCGTCGCCTTGGACAAATAAGTTTTACCGCAACCGGGAGGACCATACATTAAAATACCCCCTCCTGCCTTTTTACCATAGGCCTTGAATAAATCCGGGTTGGTAAGCGGCTGGATAATTTTAATTCTGATCTCGTCTTTAACATTTTCCATACCACCGACATGATCAAAATTAATATCCGGTTTCTCCAAAAACGGGTTATACGCTGGTTCCTGTGCAGGTGCAAGCGGTGAAATTTTTAGCTGAGATTCAATGGCCTCATCGTTCCAATCGGGGAACTTTAGTTGATAGCTTTGGTATTGCGAAATAGCTTCTTCCAGCTGTCCATCGTTAATTAGTAATTGTAAATAAGTAGGCAGTATTTCCGTATCAACATTTTCGTTTAACAATTCCTCACAAATAATAATACCCGGACTATGGTTTCCCAGGTTTAGATAACATTTGGCAAGCAATATTTTGCTTGCTTTATTGGGGTCTTCCTGTAAAATAAGATTGAGATGTTCTTTTGCCTTATCGTAATCACCCAGTCCGAAAAACCCCTGTGCTACTTGCTTCCTGAGCAGTATGTTGTCGGGGGATGCAAGCAGGGCCTGTTCTAATGCTTCTAATGTTGCTCTGTCCACGTATTGATCAAGTTGATGGATAAAAAATCGGAGCCCAATCATAAATGGGCCAACCAAAATTTAAAAGTAACCAATAATCACTAAATGCAATAATGACATTTGACAGCTATCTTACAAAGATGGTACATATAATAATGGGGGTGGACCTCAAAGTGCATTTTGCAGCTTATGTTTTCGTACCAACCACTCTGAAAAGATCAGGTTAGGAACCCAACATAACCAGGCGACAATTCGATACGCTAAAATAAATTCAAGCCCCAGCACAGCCTGGAAGAATGGAAGCCATAGCCGCAATGCTACGGCGGCGAAACATAAAGCATAACTTCTGATCATCCAATGCCGGTGATCTTCAATGGCCATGTGGCGAATCGAATAATAAGCCTTGCCAGTGGTGTAAAGCCATAGGATGGCCAAACATCCGAATCCAAGCTGCGCAATAATGCCGCCGGTGGCGTAAAACGCCAAATAAAGGCCGGCAGCTCCGGCAAGTAAAACGGCCAGTATATATACTTTGCCTAAATTTCGATGCAGATTCAGTCTTTTGACTCTAAGTTTTTTACTGAACTGTGACCAACCGCAAATCAAACTAATGCCCCCCAGGGTTATGTGTTGATAAAATGCGATATTCCAGAGAGGATTCTCCAGTAACTCCGAAGGTTTGGTCATTAGCAGTCCGATCTTTTCCCGGATGATTAAATATAACATGGGATATACGCCAACACCTATAGCAAAAAAAACGAAAAGGAACCAAACTGTTTTTTTCATGATCAGAAATGCATAGATAAGATTAAAAATAACCTCATTTACGGGACATTACAAATAAAGGCATTAATTGGATGATGAAGAAAAAATGAGCGTGAATCTGTCAGGGCGAAAACCTGCGATCCTTATCGCCTGGATCTTTTTCAGGCATTGGTGCCGAGATACATTTTATTCGTTGTCTTCCCTTGGTAATTTTCCAGACCCCTTACACCAATCACAGGTCACCTTCTCCCTGGCGGCGTACCAAAATCCTTTTCCTTCACACCTGCCGCATCGGACGAAGTCCGCAGGTACAAACAGCTTTTTAATAACAAAATAAAGAACAACAACAATGGCTGCAAAAAATAATAATCTAATCATGCCTGTTTCAAAAATGATAGGTCCAAAAAAACTAAAAAGCAATGCCTAGTGATACCTGTATTACCCTGTTTGGAAATGATAAATTATCATTCCCATCATCTTCCGTATCAGAAATTCCCCAATTATATCTCACGTCAATGATAACATTATCAGCGGTTTCATAACCAAGTCCAAAGCCCACACCAAAATCGGAGGCATTTAGCGTGTCTTTAATATCTACCTCTTGCCGGTTGACTTCTTGCTGCGCCGATAACAATATACCAAGCTGAGGTCCTGCCTGTAGGTTAAAATGGTTGGTTAGCATAAACTTCACCATGACGGGAATATTGAGATAGTCATATTTAAGCTCATCATCTCCAAAATCAGCCTGGGCGCCTTGCTGGGAATAGACTATTTCGGGCTGTAACAAAAAACCCGATACTATGGGAACTGACGCAAAGCCGCCTCCGTGAATGCCTAGTCGATGCTCCAGGCCCGTGGCGTCTTCTCCGAGGTTAGCAACATTAAGGCCCCCTTTCAGTCCAAATTTCAATTTTTGCCCGTTAGCGCTTAGGAGAGTAGTCGATAAGATGAGCAATGTAAAAAATATCTTTTTAACCATTTTGTGCATGGATTCCGACGTTGAAAACTTCCAGTTTTTATATCAAAAAGGAATTTACAAATAAAACCGCATAAATACACCATTCGATTTTTTTGATTGATAAAATCGGGATCAACGCTACCGGCCGATTGGTGATTTATAAGATTCATGAGGGTAAAACAGTGTTGATTTTTCTTTCTCAAAGTATGAGCACAAGTAGGGGACAGTATGATCCACATCATTTTATTGCGGTCACCCATTTAGGAATTTTACCACATACCCAATAGACAAACAATGACAAAAGATAGAAATGTAAAACACCATATTTATGGTGACCATATATGGCTCGCAATGATCTGCATCCTGCTCTCATTGCCGGGGCACGCCCAGGAATATTCCAGTCAGCAAGTGGTGGCAGGCCGGATGTTATTTACGGGGTCTGAGCCATTTGAAAATGGAGGCCCCTCTTGCCTTTCCTGTCACCATGTGACCAACAACGAAGTAATAAGTGGTGGGTCGCTGGCTAAGGACCTCACCAATGTCTATGCGAGGATGGGAGACGCCGGGATCTCCGGAATATTGGGAGCGCCACCCTTTCCGGCAATGTCGGTTTCCTATAACGAAAATAACAGACTTACCAACGATGAGATACTTCAGTTGACAGCCTTCCTGCAGTATACCGATAAAGTAAGTGATACACAGGAGCAAAATAGTGGCAATAAGATCTTTTTCCTTTATGGATTTTTAGGCTTGATCATATGGTTGATATTGATCTATATAGTTTGGTTTAAAAGAAAAAAGTTATCCGTAAAACATCACGTCTTTGAAAGACAGATAAAGGCTATTAATTAATTCATAAATAATATTGATACGATATGAGTTGGATTGAAGACATTATTTCTCCGAGTACCAGAAAATGGGAAGAGTTTTACAGAAACAGGTGGCAGTATGATAAAATCGTAAGAAGCACCCACGGGGTAAATTGTACCGGAGGTTGTTCCTGGCAAATTCATATTAAGGACGGGATTGTGGTTTGGGAAATGCAACAGTTGGATTACCCGTTGTTGGAGAATGGTCTGCCGCCATATGAGCCTCGGGGATGTCAGCGTGGAATTTCATATTCATGGTATTTATACAGTCCCATCAGGGTAAAATATCCATTGGTGAGAGGTGCATTGATCGATCTTTTCAGAGCAGAGAAAAGCGCTGCCAATGGGGATGCTGTAAAAGCCTGGGAAAACTTACAAAATGATCCCGGGAAAAGAAAACGTTATCAACAAGCTAGGGGAAAAGGTGGATTCAGAAGGTTGCAATGGGACGAGATCCTGGAATTGATCGCGGCCTCCAATATTTATACGGTTAAAAAATATGGTCCCGATCGTTTGATTGGCTTCTCTCCCATTCCAGCCATGTCCATGCTTAGCTACGCTGCGGGGTCGAGGTATCTTCAGCTTATGGGTGGAGTCAATCTCAGCTTTTATGACTGGTATTGTGATCTGCCTAATGCCTTTCCTGAAATTTGGGGCGAGCAAACAGATGTTTGTGAAAGTGCGGACTGGTATAATTCCAAGTTTATTGTGTCGATGGGCGCTAATTTGGGGATGACCAGAACCCCAGACATTCATTTCTTTTCCGAGGCCAGGCACAACGGAAGCAAGACGGTAGTGATGTCACCGGATTTTAGCATGGTGGCAAAGCATGCCGATCAGTGGATCCCGGCTCACGCAGGTTCAGACGGTGCATTTTGGATGGCAGTTACCCACGTTATCCTGAAAGAATACCATGTGGACAAAACAGTACCCTATTTTATTAATTATGTAAAAAGATATACCGATTGCCCCTTTCTCGTGGAGCTACACAAAGAAGGGGAAAAATATACACCTGGCAAACTGGTGAGGGCCAATAGGATTTCCAAGTATGAAAATGTAGAAAATGGTGAATGGAAATTTCTGAACTATGATGCCGGTACCGGTACGCTAGTAATGCCAAATGGTTCGGTTGGCCATCGCTGGGACAAGGAAAAAGGCAGGTGGAACTTGAAATATCAAGACGGCGCTGACAATACACCATATGATCCGGAGTTGTCTCTTATTGAAAAAAATGAAGAGATCCTGCCGGTCGAATTTGTAGAGTATGGTTTGGATAAAAAAGTGTTAAGAGGCGTTCCGGTAAGATATGTCACTACCGTAGGCGGTGCCATCATCCCGGTAGCAACTATTTACGATCTTACCATGGGTCAATATGGTGTAGGAAGAGGCCTTTCCGGGGCTTATCCTACTTCCTATGATGACAAGGAAGCTGCTTATACACCAGCATGGCAGGAGATATTCACGGGAATTGGTAAAAAGACCGTATTGCAATTTGCAAGAGAATGGGCCGGTACCGCCGAAATGACCAAGGGTAAATGCATGGTGATCGTAGGTGCCGCCATCAATCACTGGTTTCATGGCAATCTTATGTACCGGGCCTCTATCATGGCGCAAATGCTTACAGGATGCAATGGCCGGAACGGTGGCGGTATGAATCATTATGTAGGCCAGGAAAAACTTGCACCCATGGATTCGTGGTCTACGATCATGTCCGGCAAAGATTGGCAGGGAGCTGTAAGGCTGCAACAGGCGCCAATCTGGCACTACATTCACTCGGATCAGTGGAGGTACGACGGCAATCAGAAATATTATAATTCGGTACCGGAAAACAAGCTTGCCAATATGCATTCGGCGGATTGGACGGTTATGTCGGTCAGGAATGGTTGGCTTCCCTTTTATCCACAGTACAATAAGAACAATTTTGACATTATAAATGACGCTGAAAAAGCTGGAGCAACCGATGATGCTGCCATTAGGAAATACATTGTAGATCAACTTAAATCCGGAGAACTGGAACATTCGGTGGTGGATCCTGATGCGGAAATCAACTTTCCGAGAGTATGGTTTATCTGGCGCGGAAATGCATTGATGTCTTCGGCGAAAGGTCATGAATACATGTTGGATCATTATCTGGGAACGCATACTAACAAAATAGCTGATGAGGTAGCCGGGGAAATAGTTCAGGATATTGTCTATAGAAAATCTGCTCCTACGGGAAAAATGGACCTTGTGATCGATATCAATTTTAGGATGGATACCTCGGCCCTGTATTCAGATGTGGTGCTTCCTACGGCTTCGTGGTATGAAAAAGCAGATATCAATAGTACGGATATGCACTCCTTTATACACCCTCTTTCCGAAGCAATTCCACCGGTTTGGGAAGCCAAAACGGATTGGCAGATATTTCAGGCCATTGCTAAAAAAGTGAGTGAGTTGGCAAATACACATTTCCCCATATCTGTAAAAGACGTGGTCAATCTACCACTTTCCCATGATTCTGCGGATGAGGTAAAGCAGCCAAAACTTTTGGATTGGGGCAAGGGCGAATGTGAACCTGTGCCAGGTGAAACTATGCATAAAATTGCTTTCGTTGAAAGGGATTATAAAGAAATATATAACAAGTTTATTGCTCTTGGTCCAAACATTCCCAAAAACGGATTGGGGGCTCATGGCAATCATTATTTATGTGAGGATGTTTATGCAGATCTATTGCAGGACCAAAGGCATTTGCAAAAATTAAATGGCAGTATCTATCCTTCCCTGAAAGAAGATACCGAGGCCATTAACTGCATCCTGGCGTTATCAACGCTCACCAATGGTAAGTTGAATTACAGGGCCTACAAGAATGCCGAGGAAAAAACAGGCCTTGTATTGGCCGATCTGGGTGAAGGTAGCCGGGATGTAAAAATTGATTACAAAGATTTGCAATACCAACCAAGGCGGTATAACACCTCGCCGCTTTGGTCCGGGCTAATGAATGAAGGACGGGCATATGCCGCCTATACCTATAATGTGGACAGGCTTATCCCCTGGCGTACGTTAACCGGCAGGCAGCACTTTTATTTGGATCATGACGGATACATAGCATTTGGGGAGCATTTACCAACCTACAAGCCGTCACCAACGCCGGAAGCGTATGGGGATCTCAGAACCACCGTCAATGATGGTAAAGCCAGAATGCTAAATTGTCTCACTCCACATGGCAAATGGCATATCCACTCAACCTACGGGGATACGCAACGAATGTTGACGCTATCGCGGGGTGTGGAACCCTGTTGGATCAATGAGCAGGATGCTGCCGATTTGGGTATTCAGGACAACGACTATGTAGAGGTCTATAATGACCACGGTGTCTATGTAACCAGGGCCTGTGTGAGTGCCAGAATACCCAAGGGCGTTTGCATAGTTTACCACTCGCCCGAAAGAACCTATGACGTACCTAAATCTCAGGTACGAGGCCGGAGAAGGGGGGGCGGTCATAACAGTTTTACAAGAGTACATCTTAAGCCTAATTTAATGGTTGGGGGATATGGACAGTTTACTTACCATTTTAACTACTGGGGCCCGGTAGGTGTAAACAGGGATACGCACGTACTGGTTCGCAAAATGACCAAATTGGAATATTGATGGCCTGAGGCACATCAATCAATAGTATCAAAATATTAAAAATATGGATATAAGATCTCAAATTTCAATGGTATTCCATCTGGATAAGTGCATTGGCTGCCACACCTGTTCCATTGCCTGTAAAAATATTTGGACGGACAGAAAGGGCGCTGAATATATGTGGTGGAATAATGTAGAAACTAAACCCGGCACCGGATATCCCACTAAATGGGAGGATCAGGAGACCTACAAGGGAGGTTGGGAGAAAAATGGTAATACCGTGGCTTTGAAGGGAGCTGGAAAATTAAAAGGGCTAAAAAACATTTTCCATAACCCTCACATGCCGGTGTTGGAAGATTATTATATCCCGTGGACTTACAAGTATCAGGATTTATTTACGTCGCCCGAAGGTGATGATCAACCTACTGCCAGGGCCATCTCTTTGGTAACCGGTGAACCCATCGAAATTCAATCCGGACCCAATTGGGATGATGATTTGGGAGGTTCACCAGACTATGCCAGGCAAGATGTGAATTTTAAAGATCTTACAGCCGCAGAGCAGGAGAGTTTGTTTCAGCTCGAGCGTATGACATTCCACTATCTGCCCAGGATATGTAATCATTGCCTGAATCCAGCCTGCGTAGGGTCATGCCCCTCAGCCGCTTTGTACAAAAGAGGGGAGGATGGGATCGTATTGATCAATCAGGATCGATGCCGGGCCTGGAGGATGTGTATCACAGCTTGTCCATACAAAAAGAGTTATTATAACTGGAATACCGGAAAATCGGAAAAGTGCATTCTTTGTTATCCCAGGCTTGAATCCGGACAGGCTCCGGCCTGCATGCATTCCTGTGTTGGCAGGATCCGTTATTTGGGGGTATTGCTCTACGATGCTGACAAGATCCAGGCCGTAGCGGCAGCACCGGATGATGCGTTGGTGCAAAAACAGTTGGATATATATGTTGATCCGTTTGATCCGACAATTATTTCAAAGGCCCGAAAAAACGGGATTGCCGACTCCACAATCATTGCAGCGCAAAAATCGCCAGTTTATAGTTTTGTGAAAAAGTGGGGTATTGCCTTACCCTTGCATCCAGAATTCAGGACTATTCCGAATTTGTTTTATGTACCACCCATGCTGCCGGCTATGGCAAGTGTAGATGCAGATGGCGTTTATGAATCTACCTCGGATTCATTATGGGCAGGAATAGAAAAATCGAGGCTGCCCATGAAGTATCTGGCTTCGTTGTTTACCGCTGGTGACGAGGATGGGGTTAGAAAAGTGCTCAAAAAACTATTGGCAGTAAAAATCCACAGGCGAGGAGCAACAGTAGGCGACCTGAGCAAAGATGAAATCGACCAGGCTATGGGTCAGGTGAACTTAACACCCGGAGAGGCAGATGAAATATTCCGCTTAACTTCTCTGGCGACTTTTGAAGAACGATTTGTGATCCCGCCAGCGCATAGAGAAGAGTCTATAGAAATGCTGGAAGCAACAGCCGATGCCAAAGGAGAATCGGGCTTTGGTTTTAAAATGAGACCCGCGCGGGGATTATAAGAAAAAAATATGACAAGCAAAAAACATTATAACGCGTTTGCAGCACTTTTCAGGTATCCGGTCCAAGGTTATCGGGAAAAGACCAATACCTGCCTGCAACTGATTCGATCCGATTACAAGGAGGCCGCAGAAGTCATGAAAAGGTTTGTTGAATTTATCAATAATGAATCCCTGGACAAAGTGGAGGAAATTTTTACAAGAACATTTCATATCCAGGCAATTTGTTATTTGGATCTGGGTTACGTGCTGTTTGGCGAAGATTACAAAAGAGGCGATTTTCTTGTCCACATGAAACAGGAGCAACGAAAAATAAACAATGACTGCGGGGAAGAACTGCCGGATAATCTGGCCAACGTTTTATCATTTATGCATAAAACACCGGAGGAGGAATTTTTAAATGAATTTGCTACGAGGATCTTAATCCCCGCCGTAAAGAAAATGCTTAAAGAGTTTGACACGGCTAAATTAGACTTAAAAAGAAAAATCCTCAGGAAAAAACATCGCGCGCTTATTGAGGAAAATGCCGAACATGGCAATGTATATCAGGAAGTGCTAAAGGCTTTGCTCATTGTACTGGAAAAAGATTTTGAAAGTGTGAAGTATAAGCCTACTGAAGTAAAACCCTCATTTGGTGCACAATATTTTACCAATTGTGGTACCTGCGCGCCAACCTACCTATCAACAGAAAAATTAAAACAATAATGATGGAGCCAAAAAACGAAAATTTAATAGCTGAGACTACCTGTATTTGTATGCGACATAACAAGTGGTTGATCCCGGTAGCCCTCCTGCTTCTTTTGGCAATTTTTAATATGCGTCAAAGCCATGCGCAGTCTGTGGGAGAAAAACTATTTAATCAAAGTTGTTTGGTTTGCCACAGCCTTGGCACAGAAAGAAAGGTTGGCCCCGGCCTTGAAGGGATCAATCAAAAAAGAACCGAGGAATGGCTGATTAATTGGATTAAAAATTCTCAAAAGATGATCGAAGAAGGGGATGAGCAGGCAATAGCTATATATGAAGAATACAATAAAGTGGCCATGATGCCATTCGACTTTATGAGTGATGAAGAGATCAGATCGATCCTTACTTATATTGATGATGCAGCTACCGAAACGGTAGCTGCAACGGAGAATCAGACGGATACGCTAGCGGTAAGCCCGGCACCAGCGGCCCCTGTTAACAAAGGGTTCAGGACGATATTTTATGTGACGATGGGTGTGCTTGTGATCATTGCGATTTTGCTGATATATCTCATGACCCTGGTCCGTAAGGTAAATAACCAGCTAAACCCTTTTGATGCTTCGCTCGCCAACCACTCCACTTCTTTTTTTCGCGGACACGGCTTACAGTTTATCATTATGTTGGTGATAGCAGTCCTCGTGATTTATCTTCTCAAACTTGGTTTGGAAGAAGGGGTTGGTAATATTAATATGCTGGTATTTGCCGTATTTCCATATGTAGCTGCCATCACTTTTATCATAGGCAGCATTTACCGATATAGAAATACAGGTTTCAAAGTTTCTTCCCTATCCTCGCAGTTCCTTGAAGGGCGTAAATTATTCTGGGGCAGCCAGCCTTTTCATTGGGGCCTGTTACTGTTGTTCTTTGGCCATCTGATCGCATTTTTGCTACCTCGATCCGTGATTGCCTGGAATGGGGCGCCCCTAAGGCTGTTAATATTAGAGGTCACGGCCTTTGTAGCGGGTTGTTCGGTGTTGTTGGGATTGCTGTTGCTCATTTGGCGAAGATTATCATCCAAACGGGTGTTGGTGGTTTCCAATGCTATGGATATGCTGGTGTATGTGATATTACTCGTACAAATCGTATCGGGATTAGGGGTTGCTTTTTATGTAAGATGGGGATCTTCCTGGTTTGCCAGCACGCTTACACCCTATTTAAGATCAATTTTTGCGCTAAACCCACAAATTGATGCTGTTAGCGCTATGCCCTGGCTGGTACAAATTCATATCTTCTCGGCCTTTTTTCTGATAGCCATTATCCCATTTACCCGGTTTATGCACTTTTTAGTGGCGCCCGTAGATTATCTCTGGAGAAGGTATCAGTTGGTATTATGGAACTGGAACAGAAAAGCAATACGAATTACCAGTCAGCATAACGTAGGAAAGCGATCCAGAAACCATTGAGTAGGCATTGAAGATTCTGAAGTGTTTCAAATGTTTTTCTATGTGTTACCCTTAGCTTTTTCCAGCTTGCAATGGAGGTAATTGAAACCCAAGGAAAGTTCTTTTACGAAAATTTTGGTTTTTTTTTTACAAAATCATATGGCTCCTTCAGTAAATATGATTTCGTCCTCTTCAAAAGAAACCATTTAATCAAAATGAGGCCAGGGCAAATAGAAGCACTTTTTCAATCACCCTTTTTCCAGATGGCGACGAAATGTATTGCTTGTCTTTTCAAAATGTTTAACACGGTGGCATAATATCTTAATAATCTCTTTGTGAAAATCCAAACTGGTTTCCATGATATGATGGAATTCATTGGCTGAAACATGTACTACCTTACAATAAGGTTCTATAGCTATGGCTGTGAAATCATAACTGTTTTTTCCGTCAAGGTATGAGGTGATGGCAAGAAGGTCGTGGGGTACAGCAAGCCGGATCAATATACTTTTGTCGCCTCTTTTTTTTACAATTTTAACCTTCCCTTCAACAATATAAAATAACCCTTTGAATGGTTCAACCTCTTCGAAAATCACTTCCCTTGCCTTGAATATCTGATAATCTTCGGAGGTTTTTTTAAGAAAACGTAAAATCTTATCTGAAGTCGTCATGGTCACCATAAAATTCCAATGAATACCCAAACGATAGCTGGAAATTAAATCTGATCCTAAAATATTGGGGGGAGTGCTGATATCAAATGATTTTGATCATATGGAAGGTTGTCTTAGATTAGCGGGATCCCTGCGTTAAAGACTTATGGAATGAATTCAATTTTCGATATTTGCCAGGTGAATAAGTTTAGGGAGATCAACAATATTGATTTTTTTACCCTCAAGGGCAATGATTTGTTCTTTGTTAAAATCGGATAAAGCCCGGATCGTTGTTTCGGTGGTGACACCGGCTATTTCGCCAATTTCCCGACGGGTAAGCCTTACCGCCAGGGTCAGACCGTTTTCTTCAAGTCCAAAACGTTTTTTTAGCAATAAAAGCGCTTCCGCTACCCTTTCTTTCACTGTCTTCTGTGAAATGTTGATGAGTCGTTTCTCGGATTCTTTTAAATCCCCGGTAAGCAAACGTATGGTATTTAGAGACAGCTTTTTATTGTTGTACAACACGTTCATGAAAGCGTCTCTCGATAAATGGCATACAAGACAATCTTCCATAGCGGTAGCGGAGGCATTATACGGTTCATCGCTTAACAAGGCGCGATAACCCAATGGCTCGCCCTTGCCTGCAAATCTTAAAATTTGCTCCCGACCATCTTCACCCAGTTTTGATAGTTTTACTTTTCCTTCAAAGATGCAATAGAGGCCATGAGGATGATTACCCTCATAGAAAACCACTTGTCCTTTTTTAAAGTTGTTTTTGCTCTTCTTTTCAGATAATTCGTCTCGTTCCTCCGGTGTCAATCCGCAAAATAAGCGGCTTGTATTCCGGCAATCTGCACAGGATGTAGGTATTTTAAGATCTCTTGATCCCATTGCTCTGATTGATTTCGACGTAACTTACGACTGTATGGTACAAGCTTGCGGTTTTCCGGGAAAAATTCATTGACGGAGGTCATAAAAAAAAGTGATTTTTCTCATGTTTTGAGAATCAAAAATTGATTTATTAGGTATTTAACAACTGCTGCAACATATTGGGTATGGATACCAATTAATATGAAGTAAGCCTTCAATAGATTTTCCGTAAAGGTAAATCGTAAGCCCTGTATTTCCGTAAATAACAGGTAGGTCTATATAAAACTAAGATTACCAAAAGAACCGGACGATGGCTTGGTTAAAATTTAGGTACAACAGTCCACATAAGGTAATAACCGCATTAATTATCGTTATATGGGCAGCTATCCATTTCAGCCATGACAATAGTGGGGACAGGTACTATGAGAATGGCCAGATAAAACGTATAGGGGCAACTGAAAATGAACGCAACCACGGAAGGTGGACCTGGTATTATCAGAACGGCAGGAAGGCCATGGAAGGGGAATTTGATCATGGCAAAAGAGAAGGAACCTGGAATACCTGGGACAGTCTTGGGCATAAAATGTCAGAAAGCCGGTATAAAAATGATCGACTTGATGGCATCCGTGTTCGCTGGAATATGCAAGGGGTTGTCATCAGTAAACAACGCTATAAGGAAGACAGGCTGGTATCGGAGCTGCCATATTAATTTGCAGATAGCAACAATGCCACCATTAGACTATTCAGGCCGGCAACTCGAATCTTGTTTCCCATGTTTCCAGGGAATGTGTTTTTTTTAGTTTGACCCTTAAAAAAGACAGGTCTCCGTCTTTTTCAAAAGAGCGATCAATTACAATGCTCTTTTCATCATTTTGGTTACTTTGAACACGATCTCCTTTCCGCAGCAAAAATGGATATAAGATAGTAATTCTTTCATCTTCAGTATTTACAAGATCAATCGCTGTTTCAAATATTATTCCTTCAAATTTTTCTGAGATGACCACCTCATTTATTTCTTTAGCCGCATCGGTGTTTAGTTTCGAAGCCCATTGGAAAAAGCGATCCGTAGCCTGCCGCTTTAGTCTTTCCCGGATATATTCGGGAAAGGGTGACCTGATATGATTATGGTCGTTAAACCAATATTCAAAGGTTTGACTTACCAATTCGCTACTTTCGACAGTATTTGGGTCTAATGCTTCCATCCCTTGAATTATAAATAACGTTTTATAATATAAAGATAAAATCTCGCCGTGGCCTATTCTATGACCAGGATCATCTTCCTTAAGCAAGTGCAAGATGTTTTGTCAAACCTGATTAGTTTACCACCTGAGCCCGGGAGAATTCTTTATTCTCATCAAAAAGGAAACGGTAAGTGGCATGGACTTTTTTTACTTTTCCGCCCATAAGTTCATGAACCTTCATCATTTGCGGGTTAAAGTCCCCTACCCAATTATGCTCCACTTCCTTGTAGTTAAATTTATTTTGAGGGTCATGCGCCATGTCGGAGATGGCATTAATAATCGCGGATTCTATACCTTTCCTTTGAAACCGTGGGATTACCCCAAAAGCTACCCCCAGTATTTTATGCATAGGTCTCCTTTTTTTCAACCACAAAAATTTAAGTTTTTGCCACACCCCAAACCGGCCATTCATATGTTTGAAAAGTTGATTGACCTCGGGTAACATCACAGCGAAAGCAATAGGCTCATCCTTATAGTATCCGAACCAGATAAGACGTTTGTCCATGATGGGTTTAATTTCCAACAATAAAGACCATACTTGCTCGCTGGTCATTTCTTCGGTATCTGTGTAACCAACCCATGCCTGATTATAGACTATTCTGAAATCATGAACCACCTGATCGAACGTCAGGTTTTGAATATCAGAAAAGCGATAGGCGGCATTTTTTTTAATACGCTGCGCTCTCTTGGTTAAGGCCTGATCCAGTTCGCCTGCAATATTTCTATGGTAGGTGAACTGCTTATAATATTCTTTGAACCCGTATGCTTCAAAAATATCCTTGTAATAAGCCAGGGTGTAAGGCATACAATAATTAGGTTCGTATTGCCAGCCTTCTATTAGCAGTCCCCACCACCGGTTCCTTTCCCCAAAATTGATAGGGCCATCCATAGCTTCCATGCCCTGGCTTTCCAGCCAAACTTTACAGGTATGAAGTAATTTGAAGGCTGCCGCTTTATCATCGACGCACTCAAAGAAGCCTATGCCACCGGTAGGTTGATCATTTTTGTAAGCCGTATTTCTGTCAATAAAAGCTGCTACTCTTCCTATCGTTTGACCATTATCGTTAATCAAAACCCATCGCTTACATTCACCATGACTAAAATAGGGGTTGCGATTTGTGTCAAACACTTCTTCCACATCTTTATCGAGCGGCCTGATCCAGTTGGGGTGATCTTTGTAGAGTGAAACCGGCAACAATAAGAACCTTTTTGCCAGCGACGAAGTGTTTACTTCGTGAATCGTCATAGCCCCTGCCATGTAGTTAATGTGGCAGTAATGAAACCCTGATGATATTAGGCTTTCAGACCTCAAACGCAGTAGAAATTAGAACAACTTCATTTGTTTGGGAAAGCCAAAAAATTGTTTGGTATGCATTGACCTTATTCATCTCGCTTCCTTGGTTTTTTCAATCGCATTGCAATATCCCGCATAATATTTAAAGCAAATATGATCCCCATCATATGCCTATCCTTTCGTCATCATTGATTGCTGGTAAAGGGCCTTTTACCTTTATGCAGGCACGAAATTTAACTGAACCCGGAAGCCGGTCTTTGGATAGATTGAGCTGCTTAATCGAAGCTTATAAACCAATGAGGTGTAAAACTTCATGTTAACTAATCACTTGTAAACTATGGATACTTCAGTTCCCAAAGGCGCCAACCGAATACTTTTTATGAACACATTGGCTTTCATTATTTGCTTTGGCGCATGGATGTTAAATGGTGTTTTAGTCACTTATTTAGCTTCTAATCAGGTTTATGATTGGGGACCCACCGAGATCGGCTGGCTCATGGGAATCCCGGTGCTGGCCGGCTCGGTATTCAGGCTTCCGGCAGGTATGCTAACAGATAAGTTCGGAGGAAAACCCATCATGACAATGTTACTGATTATATGTGCCATACCCATGTTTTTATTGTCGATGGTAGATTCATTTATAGGCTTTGCATTATGTAGCTTTGGTTTTGGACTGGCGGGTGTAAGCTTTTCAATCGGAATAGCCTATACGTCAGTCTGGTTCCCGAAAAACCGTCAGGGTACTGCCTTGGGAATATTTGGAGCGGGGAATGCCGGCGCGGCGATTACTACTTTATTCGGACCTACGTTATTAAATAATTTCACAAACAACGGCGTTGATCTGGAAGGATGGAGAATGGTGCCGGTGGCTTATGCCGGCGCTTTGGTTTTGATGGCCGTTATCTTCTTTCTGTTTACCACCAATAAAAAGCCGCAGTCAAGTCATAAAACCATTAAAGATCAATTAAAGCCACTTCAAAAGATAAGGGTTTGGCGGTTTGGTCTTTATTATTTCCTGGTGTTTGGGTGTTTTGTGGCATTTTCCCAATGGCTGGTGCCTTATTTCGTCAATGTCTATTTTCTTCCGCTGGTGACTGCCGGGGTTCTGGCGGCACTATTTAGTTTCCCGTCAGGAGTGATACGGGCCCTGGGTGGTTGGATGAGTGACAAATGGGGTGGCAGAAAGGTAATGTACTGGGTGCTTGGCAGCTCGACGGTAATATCCTTCTTATTGATCGTGCCTAAAATGGAGATCACCTCACCGGGAAAAGGAATCATGGCCAAGCAGGATGGCACTATAACAGCTATTTCCGAGGAGGCCATTGTGGTTGATGAAAAGGCCTACTCATTGATAGTCAGGGAAGGTAGATTGGACGAGGCTGATGAAAGAGCGTTGATTTTCCCCAGTAAAGAGATTTGGCAGGAACCGGTTGTTGCAGTGGGACAAAAGGTAAAAAAGAAAGAGCTCCTCGCCAAGGGTGTCACCAGAATATTCTTCCAGGCAAACGTATGGGTCTTTGCTGTCTTGGTGATTATCATTGGTAGCATTTGGGGTATTGGCAAAGCGGCAGTATATAAACATATACCGGATTATTTTGCCCAGGAGGTTGGTGTCGTGGGAGGTATGGTAGGAGTACTCGGCGGACTAGGCGGCTTCTTTTGCCCCATAATTTTCGGGTATTTGTTGGAGGGAACCGGCCTATGGACCAGCTGCTGGATGTTTATGTTCCTACTGTCCGCGATATGCCTGATATGGATGAATAAGGTCATTCAAAGGATGATGCGTAAAAAACAACCAGAACTAATGAAACAGATTGAGTCTTAATTTTTCCTCAGCTATAATATGCATAAAACAAACATTTACGACTGGCATGTGGAAGATAAGGATTTTTGGCAATCATCAGGGAAAAAGGTGGCGGTGCGCAACCTCTGGATATCCATTCCGGCTTTGCTGCTGGCCTTTGCCGTGTGGATTATGTGGAGTATCATCTCCGCGAAGTTAAAGGAGTTCGGATATAATTTCGGAATGATCACACCGGATATGAGTCCTCAGCAGGTGACGCAAAAACTCAAAGAGATTAACACCCTCTACTATACATTACCGGCCATAGCCGGCCTGGCCGGCGCCACGCTTAGAATCCCCAATTCATTTCTTATCGCGCTTGGAGGTGGAAGAAATGTAATATTTATTACGACGGCGTTGCTGCTTTTTCCGGTGATTGGTGTGGCCCTGGCACTGCGGGATATCAATACACCTTATTTGACTTTTGCCGTCTTCGCCGTATTGTCGGGATTAGGAGGAGGTAATTTTGCATCTTCCATGAGTAATATCAGCTTCTTTTTTCCGAAGAGAATGCAGGGTATTTCCTTAGGTCTTAATGCCGGCATTGGCAACCTGGGAGTAGGTGTCATGCAAAAAATCATTCCCTGGGTGGTAGGTATATTTTTATTTAGCGCCATCAATATTGAAGGCGGTGAGGTGACAACCATGCCTTTTTCGGGAGTTCAGAATGCCGGTTGGGTTTGGGTGCCGTTACTGGTGCTTTCAACACTGGCGGCGTTTATCGGGATGAACAATGTAAAGACAGGAACACCTTCCATGCCAGATACTTTGTCCGCGGTCGGCAAAACGTTGTATTTAGTGGCAATAGGTTTGGTGACAGCTGCCTTAGGCGCTTACCTGCTCGTGTGGATTAAGATCAACATGTGGCTTGTTTTGCCCCTGGTTATTTTGCTTACGCTGGCATTGATGAAATACGCCACCCCGGCAGCGATAAAGGGCAACCTAAATAAACAGTTTTCCATTTTTCGCAGCAAGCATAACTGGATCATGACCATTATTTATACCATGACGTTCGGGTCTTTTATTGGTTTTTCCGCTGCATTCCCAAAGTTGTGCCAGGACATATTTGTTTATTCCGATCCTTCCAATCCCGAATATGTGAACCCTAATGCACCTGATTTTTTAATGTGGGTATTTTTAGGTCCGGTGATCGGCGCCCTGGTAAGACCCATTGGAGGCTGGCTTTCCGATAAGGTGAATAGCGGTGCAAAGATAACTGCCCTTAGCACACTCGCTCAGATCCTGGCCACATTGGCGGTGGCTTATTTTATCAAAGAGGCAAAAAGTAATCCACAACCGGAGAATTACTGGTGGCCATTTTTTATAGGGTTTATGGCCTTGTTTTTTACTACGGGTATTGGGAACGGCTCTACCTTTAGAAGTATTCCTTATATTTTTAGTAAAGAACAGGCCGGCCCGGTATTGGGATGGACTTCCGCAGTTGCCGCCTACGGCGCCTTTATTATTCCTAAAGTTTTCGGACAACAAATCGCCGCTGGAACGCCGGAATATGCCTTATACGGGTTTGCAGCATATTATTTGATATGCCTGATCCTAAACTGGTGGTACTATCAAGGCCCCAAAGCCGACGTGAAGAACCCATAAGATCTCGGTTTGTATCATAAAAAAACTATATCACCATGGAAAAGTTAATGCTCAGGCACATATACATATGTTCTATGCCGCGGAAGAAGTTAAAGAGTCATTTTCGTCTGTGGCCATAAGAGATCTGGGCACTGAAGTTGATTTAATATTCGGGCACAAAATCAATGATGAAATAAACTTTAATATTGGTTATTCCCACATGTTTGGCTTGGAAACCCTGAAGGGAGGAAGTAAAGATGCCACCAGCAATTGGGCTTGGGCGATGATTGCTATCAAACCTGTATTTTTCAAATACGATCATCGCAAAAAAGAATAGTATTTGGCGAAGTCTGCAGGCGATTGTTCTGACTATGATTTGGATCATATTTTCTGAGTTTAACTTTGCTGTAATTTATACGATAACATAAAGGTGTTTGGTATGAAGATTATTGATAGAAAAACCGGCGAACGGATCGCAGATAAAGAAATAGATGGCAATAACCAAAAACGGAACAGGCAGGATCCCATCAAACGCTTTGTTGAGAAGGGCCTGGAAAAGGAAGATGAGATATCTCCCATGGATCCACCAGAGGCCTACGATATCAGGTATACCTTAGGTGACATCTCCTACGATGATATGACCGGAGGTTTACAAATGTTAATGGATGAACATCAGGCGGCCATCGCAGAAATAGAAACTTTTGAAAAAGCCCTGGTTGAGCTAAAAGAAAATGGGTTTAGTCTTACCAGGGATTTGGAGAACACCTTCAGTGGGTTTTTCAAGTTTTTTGACAATAACATCCTGGCACATAACAGAAAGGAAGAAAAGTTTCTGTTTCCCCTTTTGCACGAAAAATTGATAGCGTCTGGGGAACACGGTATTGGCAATAATCCGAATACCGCTGTCGATCTTATGGAAGATGATCACATAAAGTTTATACAGCTGGCCACACTTACTTTTAATTTGCTGGGATTAGCCACCCGGCTACCGGAAATTAACAGCAGGGCATTGACGTTTGATCTGGCCTATAACAGTGGCCGGGAGCTTATTGAAATGTTAAGGCTCCATATTTTCCGGGAAGATAAAACGCTGTTCCCCCTCGCTCAGAAATTAATCGATAACAAGGAATTTTCTGTTATTGAAAAACAATTAAACCAATCGAATGAGTAATTGCGCAATAACAGATCAGCTTGGAAGAAAGCATGATTATCTCAGGATCTCATTGACAGAGCGATGCAACCTGAGATGCTTTTACTGTATGCCTGAAGAAGGGATCCCGTTAAGGGACAAGTCGGCATTTATGCGCCAGGAAGAGATCTTGGCAATTGCCAAAAAATTTACTGAGCTGGGGATAGAAAAAATCAGACTTACAGGGGGTGAGCCACTTATCAGAAAGGATGCAGCGGAAATTATCCGCGGGCTTGGAAAATTACCTGTTGAACTAGCCATCACCACCAATGGCATTCTTATCCATAAATTTATAGATGTATTGAAGGAAAATAGAATTACCACTATCAATGTGAGTCTGGATTCCTTAAATAAAGAAAAGCAATGCATGATATCCAGGGGGAATTTCTTTGATCGGATTATGTCTAATATTCACATGATGGTTGCGCAGGGCTTTAAGGTTAAAGTAAACATGGTGGTCATGAAAAAAATCAATGATGATGAAATTGTTGACTTTGTTTTATGGACAAAACGCTACCCTATTCATGTTCGATTTATTGAGTTTATGCCCTTTGATGGAAATAAATGGCATTGGGACAAAAAGGTATCTTATAAAGAAATCGTCGATAAGATAAAAAAACACTTTCCACAACGTATAATCACACCACTTTCTGCCAAACCACATGACACTGCTAAAAATTTTAAAATGGAAGGCCACATGGGTTCTTTTGGTATAATCAGCCCGGTGACAAATCCATTTTGCGATACCTGTAACAGGATCCGGCTTACCGCTGATGGTAAGATTAAAAACTGCCTTTTTTCCAAAGATGAAACAGACCTGTTAAATGCTTATAGAGAGGGGCGTGATCTGGCGCCTGTAATAAGAGAAACTATCTGGAAGAAAGAAGCTGCCAGAGGAGGTATTCATTCATTTGAAAACGTGAATATTCTTCACAAAAACAGAAGTATGGTATCCATTGGCGGATAGATTGGCGATGTGGTGCAGTAGCTTGACTATTCAAAAAATTATTTACAACCATCAAAAGGTGATCACGTGAAAGTGGCGATTATTATATAACTTCTACGAGCTATCTATTTTACTCTTACTGAAAAAGCATTGGACAAATTAAGATCTAAAGGATTTCTGGATATTCCCATAGCGGTTGGTACTGATCTCATACGTGAGATCAACAAATTGAGGAAAGAAAAAAAGATGGTGATACTGGCGCACTATTATCAGATACCTGAAATACAGGATATTGCTGATTTTGTTGGAGACAGCCTTGCTTTGGCACAGAAAGCGGCGCATACGGATGCCGAAGTCATCGTTTTTGCCGGCGTTCATTTTATGGGCGAAACTGCGAAGATCATCAATCCCGGTAAAAAAGTTTTAATCCCGGATCTAAAGGCGGGCTGCTCCCTGGCCGATTCGTGTCAGCCGGAGGAATTTGAACAATTCATTGCCAAACACCCCGATCACGTTGTGGTTACTTATATTAACTGTTCCGCAGAGATAAAAGCCTTTAGTGATATTGTTTGTACCAGTTCAAACGCGGAAAAGGTGATTAATTCTATCCCTGCTGATAAGCCCGTTATTTTTGCGCCGGATGCTAATCTGGGACGATACCTGGTCAAGGTCACCGGAAGGGAAATGGTCCTGTGGCAAGGGGCCTGTCTGGTTCATGAGGCCTTCAGCATGGATAAGTTATTGGCATTGTATCAGCGGCATCCCAATGCCCGTATCGTCGCTCACCCTGAATCCGAAAGTCATATTTTACAGGCAGCCAGCTTTGTCGGTTCTACCGCAAAACTAATTGCCCATGTCAAAAATGATCCCGCTGAAGAATTTATCGTGGCCACAGAAGCGGGCATCTTGCATGAGATGTCAAAGAAAATACCACATAAAAAGATCATTGCAGCACCGGCACTGGAGGACAATACATGCAGCTGTAGTGAGTGTGGTTATATGAAGATGAATTCTCTTGAGAAACTCTATTTATGTATGGCTTATGAACAGCCGGAGATCTTAGTCCCTGAAAATATCAGATTAAAGGCGCTACAGCCTATCCGGAAGATGTTGGAATTGTGTTAGTATATGTATCAATGTGATTTTTTAGTAATAGGTTCGGGTATTGCCGGGTTGAGTTTTGCCTGGAGGGCAGCCAGTAATCACCCGGGAAAAAAAGTGGTCATCATTACCAAGGCCGGTGCCGATGAAAATAATACCCGTTATGCCCAGGGTGGCGTTGCCGTTGTCATGGACGCTGTCGGCGATAGCTTCGAGCAACACATAGAAGATACTTTAAGGGCAGGTGATGGCCTTTGCAAAAGAGATATTGTGGAAATGGTGGTCAAAGAGGGTCCGGAAAGATTACGGGAAATCATCAGTTTGGGAGCTAAATTTGATAAATCACCGGATGGTAGTTTTGCGCTTGGAATGGAAGGGGCACATTCTGCACGCCGGATACTTCATCATAAGGATACCACCGGGCAGGAAATTCTGACCACCTTATTAGAAAAAGTTAAATCTTTTCCGAACGTTGAAATTTTAGGGCATCATTTTGCGGTAGACCTGATAACCCGGCATTATTTAGGAGAAGAGGTGGATGGGAGAAGGCAAGATATCAGGTGTTTTGGCGCCTACGTCCTGGATATTCAGGCGCATAAAACCAAGACTTTCCTGGCAAAAATAACAGTACTGGCATCCGGAGGCATCGGACAAGTATACCGTCTTGGCACAAACCCATTGATAGCTACAGGCGACGGCATAGCGATGGCCTATCGGGCAAAGGCCTTGCTGGAACATATGGAATTTGTACAATTTCATCCTACAGCCCTGTATACAACCGGGCCGGGGATTCCTTTTCTTATTTCCGAAGCTATAAGGGGGTTTGGGGCGATTCTGAAGACGCAGAACAGCTGTTCATTTATGGAAGCGGTTGATGAAAGGGGCTCTCTTGCTTCGAGAGACATTGTAGCCCGGGCTATTGATGCCGAAATAAAAAGTGGTGGAGGAAGCAGTGTTTTCCTCGACTGTCGGCATCTGGATAAAGCCGCTTTTGCCAAGGAGTTTCCAACTATTTACCGGAAATGTCAGGCCATCGGCATCGATATAGCCCGGGACATGATCCCGGTTGCTCCGGCGGCCCATTATCTTTGCGGCGGGGTGAAAACCGATGAATGGGGGCATACCAATATTCAGCATTTATACTGCTGTGGCGAAGTGGCCTCGACGGGATTACACGGTGCCAATCGCCTGGCCTCCAATTCTCTCCTGGAAGCACTCGTTTTCAGTCACCGATGCCATGAGCATGCAACCGGTGAGATTGAAGACCTACCGTATCCTGAAAACATAGCGGAGTGGGAGCCGGGAGGCAGTGGAAACCCAAATGCTGAAATTCAAATTTGTCGTAATAGATCGGAAGTAAAAGATATTATGAGCGATTATGCAGGTATTGTAAGGTCTCACGAACGATTGCGTCGGGCTATGAGACGCCTTAAAGCACTTCATTGGGAGACAGAAAAGTTATATGATCTAACGAAACTTTCACCACAACTTTGCGAACTGCGGAATATGGTCAATGTTGCCTGGCTCATAGTCAGTCAATCGTTGCGACGAATGGAAAATAAAGGCACTTTTTATAATGAGGATATAAAGAATTGATTTCGAAAATAAAATGATCTCGTACAACCGGTTCATTCGGCTGGCAATTAAAATTTGGGCGGTATGATAAAATTAACAAAGGAATTTACTTTTGAAATGGCACATGCACTAACCAATCACGATGGAAAGTGTAAAAATATTCATGGACACTCCTACCATTTGGCAATAACCGTTGTGGGGAAAATTTGCAAGGAACAAAATCATTCCAAAGAGGGAATGATCATTGATTTTTCCGATTTAAAGAAGATAGTCAACACAAATGTTATTGATGTATTTGATCATAGCCTTGTTTTGAAGGAAGGATACTTTCAGGAGAATTTCACCAACGGAAAAATCATGTTTGTTCCTTATCAACCTACTTGCGAAAACCTGTTATGTGATTTTGTAAGCCGGATCGAACACAAATTACCACCGCACTGTGCGCTATATAGCATGAAACTCCGCGAGACACTTACCAGCTATGCAGAGTGGGTGTCTGACGTTTATATTTCCTGATTTTATGCCCCGAACTTAAAGCAAAATGGTGTATAACCTTAAAAAGTGGTTAATTAATTTACCGGGGTTTGTTTTTCTGCTGCCCCGTTTAAGAGCATTTAGTATGGCCACAACTTTTACAATTTAAACATCCTTCTTCATAAACAAGCGTCGGATTGTTGCAATCCGGACAAATATTATCGGCGGGTTGTGTTCCGTCGGGTATGTATTTTGCCAAAGCGCGCACGACCCCGTTTTTCCAGGTATTCAGCGATTCGTCATCGAGGTTAAGATTAGCAACTACGTTTAGCAAAGCCAGAATGGGCATGCCGTGTCTCAGCATACCGGAGATTAGCTTGGCATAATTCCAATATTCCGGATTAAAGCATCGGGATAATCCTTCAATGGTTACCTTGAAGCCGTCTTTGTCTTCATATTGAAAATCATACCGGCTTTTCCCCTCCTCATTTTTGTTTTTTAATACCCATCCGGAATTTACATAAGACAGAATGGGAAAGGAGTCTTCACATCTGCCCGTAAATATTTCGTAGGGCTTTTTTTGATGGATGCCTATCACCGCAATCCATTGCTCATGGTTATTTTGAAACCGTATGACATTGGCCGTCAAAGATTGGGGTCTTTCAGGTGCCGTTGTTTCGACGGGCTTTTCATTGCTTTTCTGGCTGTCATCATCTGATACCAGTACCCCTGAGCGAGAACCATCCCGATAAACGGTTACGCCTTTACAACCACTTTTCCACGCTTCAATATAAAGGTCACTGATCAACGATTCAGGCACATGGTTGGGGACATTGACTGTGACACTAATGGAATGATCGACCCAATTTTGTATGGCCCCTTGCATTTTCACTTTATTGATCCAATCTACATCATTGGCTGTGGCTTTGTAATAGGGAGATTTTTGAAAAATTCTTTCCAGCTGCTGCGGCTCCAGGTGGGAAGCTTTCTCAACGTCATATCCATTTTTCTCCATCCAATTGACAAACTGGTGATGAAATACGTTGTATTCCTCCCAGGCATCTCCTACTTCATCGTTAAAATGCTCGTTGGCCGTCTTGTCCTGCGGGTTTATTTTTCTTCTCCTTTTATAGGAGACCATAAATGCCGGTTCTATGCCGGATGTGGTTTGGGTCATCAGGCTGGTGGTACCGGTAGGGGCTATCGTTAACAGGGAGATGTTTCTGCGTCCGTAAGCCAACATATCTTCATACAAAAGCGGATCACTTTGCTTTATACGCTGTATGAAGGGGTTTGCATTTTCCCGGTCTGACTCGTAAACCGGGAATGCCCCTCTTTCCCTGGCTAAAATTACGGAAGACCGGTAAGCTTCCAGAGCCAGCGTCTTGTGGGTTTTTACCGCAAAATCAGTGGCCTCCTGCGTGCCGTATCTGAGCCCCAAAGCAGCCAGCATATCGCCCTCCCCGGTAATGCCGAGACCTGTTCTTCTGCCTTCAACGCATTTAGCTTTTACCTTTTCCCATAATTTAAGCTCTACGCTTTTAATTTCCAGTGTTTCCTTATCATTATTTATTTTATCAATAATCCTGTCAATTTTTTCAATTTCCAGGTCAATAATATCATCCAATACCCGTACAGCGGTGCGGACATGGGTGGCAAATAAGTCAAAATCGAAATTTGCCGCTGACGTGAATGGGTGTTTTACGTAGCTAAACAGATTAATAGCCAGTAACCGGCAACTGTCATAAGGACACAGTGGGATCTCTCCACATGGATTGGTGGAAGCGGTTTTAAATCCGAGATCCCCATAACAATCCGGGATTGACTCTTTGATAATTGTATCCCAAAATAAGATGCCCGGCTCGGCGGACTTCCAGCCATTGTGGACAATTTTCTGCCACAATTTGCCTGCGTCAATTTCCGTGCGGATTTCAGGATGGTCCGAGTCTATCGGGTATTGCTGCCAATAGGGTAAACCCTGCTGAACCGCTTCCATGAATTCTTTGTCGATACGGATAGAAACATTGGCGCCAGTGACTTTTTGACTATCCATTTTGGCATCGATGAAATCCTCCGCATCAGGATGTTTGATGGATAAAGACAACATCAGGGCACCGCGCCTTCCATCTTGCGCTACCTCTCTGGTGGAATTAGAATATCGCTCCATGAATGGTACAATACCAGTAGCTGTAAGGGCACTATTCATCACCGGGCTGCCTTTTGGTCTGATGTAGGACAGATCGTGTCCTACGCCGCCTCTTCTTTTCATCAGTTGCACCTGCTCTTCATCGGTTTTCAGGATGGCGCCATAAGAATCTGCTTCATTCCCTATAACAAAACAATTTGACAAGGAAGAAAATTGAAAATTGTTTCCGATACCCGCCATCGAGCCACCTTGCGGGACAAGGTATTTGAAATGCTTAAAGAGATTATAGATGCTTTGCTCACTTTCGGGATTACCGTATTTTTTTTCTGCGCCGGCAATTTCACGGGCCATCCTTCTGTGCATATCATCTGGCGTAAGCTCATAAATATTACCATTTGAATCCTTTAAAGCGTATTTGTTGATCCAAACATTGGCCGCCAACTCGTCACCACGGAAGTAAAGCATAGCTTTTTTCAATACTTCATCATATTGATAAGGTTTAAGCTGGGAAGTTGACGCCTCAGCGCCGGATTCCGGGGTCTCTTGATTTTCAAAATCTATTTCTAAAATGGCATCTTTCATTGTTAAAACTATTTATGAGGTTTTCATTTTATTCTACTATGGTCTGAATTGTTCGCAGCTTTTGTGCCGGTTTATTAAATTCAATTCTCTCCCCTTCTCCATTGCTATTTAGGAATATTGAAAAGTAAATCATATCCAGGTGGTAAGTTTTGCATAGTATCCATGAATTTTATGGTCATTTCTTTTCCGGAGAATATTAGTATATATTTAGACCTAAATATCTAAAATTATCCCTAAAGTTTAAAGAATATTTGTGTTTTTACTATTAAAAACTTTGAGCGCCTACAGATCCGGTTTTGATCTGTTTAATGCCAAATAGTTAGGAACGATTGAACCTGTTCAACCGATCTTTTAGCAGGGCGAAACTTTTTGAGATAGGATGGTTTTGGATTTTAACACGCTGATAATCGATATAGGTTTTGTAAATAGCAGCCAGCGTAGCGATAAAAACAACCATATCGACGGAAGAGATCTGATCGGTCTGAATCAGAATGACAACGGAGTAGACAATTCCAATTAGAGCGGAGGAGGTATCAAACATCAACCATTTAATTAATTTCTGTTGCTGTTGCCGTTGCGCTATCGTCTGATATTCTTCCTGATCAATTTGAAATATTATTTTGGCAATTTTATCATCTTCCAGGCCCGAGTTATTCAGAAAGTGCCTGATTTTAGCATAGGTGTAACCTTTATTCTTAAGCTCCGAAATTCTACTTTTATAGTAATTATCGTCAAGCATAATAGTATCAACGCAATCGCTGATCGTTTCCTGGTACAATATATTTGGTGAATTTAGTTTGTTGATCCTATATGGTCAAAGTAATAGTTATGAAATTTTAATCTGAAACCACCATAAAGCATAACCTATGGTGGGCAGAACTTCAAATAGCGTGGAATTTTTCAATGGACAACATAAAACAAGTTCATTTTGCATGAATTGGCCCGGCAGATTATTTAATGATGTTAATCCAGCCATTTAATACGCCGCCGTCACAAAAATTAATCAGGCTGTAGTAGTAGACTCCGCTGCTTACCTCACTGGCATCCCAGTCATTTTGGTACTTTGCGGCTTCATAAACGATTTTCCCGTAGCGATTATATACTTTTAATGTTGAATTCAACAACTGATCGTCTATCAAAAAATATTCATTATGTCTATCGCCATTGGGTGTCATAACATTTGGAACAAAAACATTATCGGGCTCAATGAGGTCAACAACTACCATGTCTTCCACAGTTTCACATCGGTTGGAAATACGAAGTGTGTAGCTACCCGGAGATGCTATGGTAAAAACCGGATCAGTGCTTCCATCTTGCCATAAATAGCTATCGGCCTCCAGGGAAGATATATCTAACGTTACGTTTTGGCCTGCGCAAAGTTTGCGGTCTTCTCCCAAAAAACCTGTCGGCAAAGGTGGAATGGCAATGAGGCTAATGCTATCCCTGTACTGGCAACCAGGTAGCGTCACGTCTACCCAGTAATTGCCGGACTCATTGGCGATATAAGTCGGGGCATTAGATCCATCCTGCCAGAGGTAGGATGTTGCATTGGTGTTCTTCATATCCAGGGGCATGGCCTGATTGTGGCAAATACTATCCACCATTTTAGATCCTTGGGGACAAGTCACACACAGTATTTTTTCCAGGGTATGAATGTTGGCCTCTTGACTTACCCTGGTGCTGAGCAGGCCAAAATTTCCCCTTCCATATAGCCCGTTAAAACTGGTGGCACTTACGGTACGCTCATCCACGAATGACGTGATGTCCATAGTGCAGCCTCCTGTATTTCCCGATAAATCTGTTTTGATCAAAAAGATATCCGTGTCCAGTCCCGCTGTTCCTTCGGAATTTCCCGACAATATAAAACCATCTGTTAATGTGTCTACTTTGACAAGATGGTCCTGGTGGATATCACCATAGGCCCTTGCCCAGTTAAGATCACCTGTTTCATTGATACTTATGAGTAAGCCATCATTTCTCCCATGACCAAAACTATCTGTGCTGCCGCAAATGACAAAATCTCCGTTGGTTAATGGTTTCACCTCGCCGGCTGATTCATTGCCGCTTCCACCATAGGTTTTTATCCATTCCACCTCACCTGTAGCATTGAATTTGGCTACCATCAGGTCGGTAGTGCCATTAGTGGTATAACTATTGGTTGTCGCCGTGACAACATATCCGCCATCGGCGGTTTTGGTTATGCTGGTGGCATTGTCCATGATGCCGCCATGAATTCCTTTTACCCATTGCAGATCGCCGTTTTCAGAGATCTTGAACAGCCTGACTTTTCTGCCGCTCGGTGCATTGATAAAGTTGCTATAGCTGCCGAGTAACATAAACCCGCCATCATCTGCTTCGACCGCATCCCGGCCATACATCTCAAAATTAGAGAGCGCGTCCACGGTACCATTATAGGTGTAATAATGATTCCACACTGCCAGCATGTCCTTATCGTATTTTATAAGGGCAATTTGATTATGACCAGGCACCAGGCCTTCCAGCTCACCATATTGCAAATATCCACCGTCACTGGTAGGGAGCAGTTTGTGTAATCTGTCATGGAAACTTCCGATTCCTTCGCTTTTTATAATCGAACCGTTAGCGTCGATTTCAATTCCCAGCGTACTGGATCCACGATTGCTATAGCCGGAAATCAGGAAATTGCCATTATTTAACCGAATGATACCGAAGGCTCGATCGTCAGTTGCCGTTCCATAATTTTTTTCCCAGGCTATTGTATAATCAGTATTTAATTTTGCTACGTAAAAATCATTGACATCCACCGCATTGGTGAATCCCACCAGGAATAAGTTATTTTCATCCACTCTGATGAAGTAGCCATAGTCGGTACCGGGAGTCCCAATTAATTTTTCAAATGTCGATTGTGCCTGGCCATAGCTGAATACCAGGCAAAGGCTGGCAACGAGTTGAATTTTAGCGAAAAATTCAATGCATTTGAAGCTTACTGGATTGAGCGGTGAAATAGACAAAAGAAAAAATTTTCATTTCCCAAAATTCTAAAATACCATTTTTTAAACAGAGAACAAAGGGAATATGTCCTGAATAATAACTCTTAACACAAGCAAAAGGACATTTAAATCTCAAAGATGAATGAGGCACCCGTTTTCTTTAAGTTGCTCCAGCCAGGGTACAGGATATTTAATAGGGTTCCATCTCAGATCCAGCTTTTTGAGTTGTTTTAAAGCGGCTATGGATTCGGGAAGTTCTTTCAATTGATTTCCTCTTAAATCCAAAAAAATTAAATTGGTCAGATCCCCAATAGCGGTGGGTAAAGACGAGAGCGCATTATTTCTTAGATCCAGATAGGTCAGCTGTTTTAGCTTGCCCAACGCTTTACTTAAAGAAAAAAGCTGGTTATTAGCCAGGTGCAATTCCCTTAATGTGGCCAGCGAATAAATCGATTCCGGGAGTTCTTTAAGTTGGTTATTATATAATCTCAGCTCAACAAGCGCTTGCAGACCCAAAAAGATATCGGGCAAAAACGATATGAAGTTATTGGTTAGATTTAAATATTCCAGTTGGCTGGGCAAGGTCTCCTTAGATTCCTCCAGGCTTAACTGATTATGACTGATGTACAGGTATTTTAATTTTTTCAGGGCAGGCAAAGACGTGGGTAATGCTCGGATCCGGTTGTAACTTAAGTCCAGAATTTCCAGGTTTGAAAGATTAGATATTTCAGCGGGCACATCCCCAATTTGATTTTCATGCAGATACAGTTGTTGCAAGTGGGACAGGTCAAAAATTTCGTCGGCAAAGCGTGTCAGGCAATTATTACCCAGGTCCAGCCATTGCAATTTTTTGTTGTTCCATAGTGAACCCGGATACGTTTCAAGTTTTTCTCCGTTTAGGCGAATGTGATCCAGGTCTGAATTTAGATGCATTTACTTATGTGTTCGCCCGGCGAGGATTTTTTGAACGGTGGCATCCATCAGCTGGTTGAATTCGGCAGGCTTTTCTATCATGGGATAGTGCCCGCTTTCTTCCATGTTTACAATTTCATATGTTACGCCGGTGGCCTGGAGGTTTTCTTCCATGATGGGGGTAAACACACAGTTGATCAAATGTAGTTTTATGTTGAGTTTTTGAAGTTGCGATGCTTCGGGATAGTTAAAAAGGGATTCAATACTGCCAATAGCCACATTAGGATCGGAATTTTGAAAGTCACTGACCACCCGCTCAACGATCAAAGAGTCGGTGTTTGGGTGAAACAGGTATTTTCTGGCAAAATCGCCGGCTACTTCCCGGTAGTTTTCCCGCAAGGATTGGATAAAATCGCTGAAGAAGTTTTCCATTTCTTCACTTTTTTCAAATGTTGGCCCCTTAAAATTATCTATGCCGATAATACCAATTACCTTTTCTGGATTATTTAATGCAGCTTCCAGAACGATATCACCTCCCATAGAGTGTCCTATGAGTATTACCTGATTCAACCCCAGTTGATCAATTACCGCCCCGACGTCTTGTCCGTAATTTTCAATGGTCCATTGATCCCGTGTTTTAGGCGATTGTCCAAAGCCGGGTACATCCATTGTTATAACATTATAGTCCTTGCAGAAATAATCCACCTGCCCATTCCAGTATGACTGGTCAATGCCCCATCCATGAACAAATAATAAAGCGACATCCCCTTCTCCGCATTGATTATAATTAATAGGCATCTCCCCATTCCTTATCTCCGGATTGGGAGCTTTTATTGCTTCCCGGGTTTTGCTTTTTTGTGTACAGGCGCCAAGTAAAAAAAGTAAAGCGGCAATGGTTGAAATAGCTTTCATTAAAAAATAATTAGTGGTGAGCAGACTCAATTTGAGGTTAAATTTAAGGAAGTATTCTAAACTTTAACATCGTCGAATGCATTTTTCAGCTTCCCGTTATTAAATATTCGTTAAAAATACGGTAAATTCTATTTACACCTTTTCATTGTCGTGGCTGGTGCTTAATTTAGCCGCTCACTTAAAGCATGACTTAAATGAAGCGGGCACTGCAGGAAGTTAAAAACACATTAGGAAAACCCTACGAGGATCTGGAATATTTACTATTGGCGTTGAGAGACGTACTGATAGAAAACGGAGAAAAAGAGATAGCGGAACGGATCCCCTGGATTAATGAGCTGGAGGATTTGAACGATCAAACATTGACAGGAAAGGATCTTGAAATGTATTCCATTGTGTTTCATTTGTTGAATATGGTGGAAATTAATGGTGCGGTGCAGTCGCGCAGGAGGATTGAAAATGAGAATCTGGCTGGAATCAACGGGTTATGGGCCAACAATCTGCAATCATTGAAGGACAAAGGAATTGGTCCGGAGGCAATTGCGGAGATGCTACCATCGACAAGGATAGAACCTGTGCTCACCGCCCATCCCACTGAAGCCAAGAGAACGACGGTGCTGGAACATCATCGCGAACTATATCTTTTACTGGTGATGCGGGAAAATGTTATGTATACCGTTAACGAGCAACAAAATATTCGCCATAACGTCAAGCAGTCACTTTATCGCCTGTGGAAAACCGGCGAGATATTCATTGAAAAACCGGATGTATCTTCAGAAGTAAGAAACATATTGCATTATCTGGTAAACGTTTTTCCGGAGATCATACCGGTACTGGACCGCCGGCTGTTGCAGGCTTGGAAATTTGTTGGTTTTGATGTGGATATCCTGCAAAAGAAGTACGCTTTCCCAACCATCAGTTTTGGTAACTGGGTCGGAGGTGACCGGGATGGTCATCCGCTGGTTACACCCAAAGTGACCGCCGAAACATTAGATCAATTGCGGCTTAATGCCCTGGTAGTTGTAAGAAGAAAATTACTTAGCCTGGTTAAACACCTCAGTTTTGTGCTGGATCTGGAAGAAGCCCCAGCCCAGATGAAAGACAGGATAAGAGAAATGATCGGGGAATTGGGAAAAAGAGCAGAAGCTGGTGTAAGCCGGAACAAAGGAGAAGCCTTTCGTCAATTTGTGAATCTTATGATGGATAAATTGCCGCTGGATACCAAGAGGGGGCATGCTACCGAGATGAGAGATTTTGAGGGAGCCTATGTACTGGCTGAGGAATTGATTGCCGACCTGAAACTCCTGCAAAATGCCGTATTGGAATATGGGGCCAAAATCATTGCCTATGACGAGGTGAACAATGCCATACGCATTGCCGAAACGTTTGGCTTTCATTTGGCAAAGCTGGATGTCCGGCAAAATAGCGACTTCCACGATCAGGCCATCGCACAGTTGATGGATGCTGCAGGTTTGGGAGGTGAGGCCTGGTTTGAATGGGATGAGGCTCAAAAACTGGAATTTATTAATAAGGAACTGAAGTCCAATCGGCCCTTTGCCAATACAAAAACAAAACTTGAATCCAATGCCGCTGCGGTGATCGATTCTTATCGGGTGGTGGAAAAACACATAGCCAAATATGGCCATCAGGGCATTGGGTCTTTTATCGTAAGCATGACCCGGAGTCTGTCGGACCTGTTGTTGGTGTATTTACTGGCAAGAGAAGCGGGACTTACAGCGCAAACAGAAGAAGGCGGAGTTTGTGTTATCCCTGTTGTCCCACTTTTGGAAACCATTGACGACCTGGAAAACGGGGAAGGTACCGTGAGACAATTTTTGGAGCACCCTTTTACGCAGCGCAGCCTTAAATATATTCAGCATGTCAGGAAATTACCTGCCTTGACACAACAGGTGATGGTTGGCTATAGCGACAGTAATAAAGACGGGGGAATTCTTGCCAGCCAATGGCATCTTTATAAAGCCCAGTCCAGGCTAAGTGCCATGGGAAGTAAATTGGGCGTTAAAATACGTTTCTTTCATGGAAAGGGAGGGTCCATAAGTCGCGGTGCGGGGCCGACCCATTATTTTATCGGTGCCTTGCCAACTGGTGGACTCAATGGCGACATAAGACTTACCGAGCAGGGTGAGACCATTGCCCAGAAATATGCCAACATCGTCAATGCAGAATACAACCTTGAACTACTGGTGTCAAGCACGCTTTCCAGGACCATGACCGATCAGATGACTTCAAGGGAAGACCATCCTTTATCAAACATTTTGGAAAGGCTGGCAACATCGAGCAAGCGATATTATGAGAACCTGATGAAAACCGAAGGTTTTATTGAGTTTTACAGGCAGGCCACTCCAATTGATGCGATAGAGTCCAGCAGGATCGGTTCTCGTCCATCACGCCGGTCCGGCGCAAAAACGCTGCAGGATCTGCGCGCCATTCCATGGGTGTTTTCATGGGGCCAGGCAAGGTTTAATATGACCAGCTGGTATGGCCTGGGTTCTGCTTTAAGGGATTTGAAAGAACAGAACAAGGAAGATTACCTGGCCTTTAAAAAATCTACCCAGGAAGATCCCTTTGTTCGCTATGTGTTAACGAACGTAGATACGAGCCTGGCCGCTACCGATGAAAAGATCCTTACCTCCTATGCGGCATTGGTGGAGAATGATACGATCAGGGAGAAATTCCTGAACCTGTTTTTGGACGAACTGAAAAGAACCCGCGAATTTTTTCAAGACTTGCTGGAGCGACCCATTGAGGAGAGAAGAAAACAGCATTACTATTCCAATATGCTTAGAACCAGTTTATTGAATGTTCTTCATAAGCGCCAGATAAGCCTGTTGAAAGACTGGCGTGAAACAAGGGAAAGTGGAAGTAATGAAGAGATCGAGAAGAAGCTTTTACACTTGCTGATGTCTATCAATGCAATTTCGGGTGCTTTGAGGAATACAGGTTGATGGTACCTGCAATCACGGGTTGATTTTCTTTTGCTTCAGCCAATCTGCCAATTCGTCTTCTGTAAACATAAAATCCTTTGGCTTTTCTTCCCGGAGAGATTTTATCATTTCGGGCGAGGCGCCCTTAAATGAATCAGAGAAAGCATTTCTAAGGAAGTTTACAATATCGGCAATATCTTTATCTGTAATCTGCTCATTGGAGATCAGGCCAGGCATGGTCGCGTTAAAATTATATTGCTTGCCATTAACATGAATGGGCCCTTTCAAACCATGTAAAATGACAAGACCTAATCTCTCTACAGGTCCTTTAACATATTCCGAATTATCAAGCGGAGGGGCCAGCTGCTCTATCCCGGCACCATCCTGACCGTGACAGGCACTGCAAATCTTTCGGTACAGTTTCAAACCGTGGGTTCTTCCATCTTCTGTGGTCAGGGATTTTGTAAAAATCGGATTAACCCATTCCTTCTGTCTATTGGTCAGCGTTGTTGTTAACATTTGGTTTAGAAAAGGGTCTATTTTTTGTCCCCCCGCTTGCAAAAAATCCATGTAGCTTGTTTCAGACCCGCCAAGTCCGGCAACAATGGCTTCCTGCATTACGCGATCTTCCTGGTGTCGTTCCGACAAGGTTGATAAATAAGGAAAAAACGTGTTGGTAGAAATTTCAGACCAGTATCCCAGCGTCTGGACCAGGTGGAGGTCTATATCTGCATTGTTTTTTGACGTTAATAATCCGGCCAGAGATTCCATTTCCCCGAGATATTGCTCGTCAGGCATCGTATTTAATAATTGCAGGCAGTGATTAACCACTATTGTCTCGCTGCTACCGGTGGCAATGCCTTTTAAATCCTCAAACGACAGGGCTTCCAGGCCCTCCAAAGCCCAAAGCGCATGCACCTGTGCGATGGGGTTGTTGTTTTCCTTGGCCATAGCCACCAACTCGGGAATCTTATCGACGTGTTTTTGATAAATAATTTTATGTTGTGCATGATCGCGTACCCAGCCGTTAGGGTGAGCAAGGAGTGATACGAGGTTATTCTTTTCAAACCTGATAAGCTCGCTCGCGGAGGCGCCGTCGTTCTTTCTCTTAATTTTTAGAATCCTCCCCATGCCCATTATTGTATCTAATTTTTTTTCTTGTATATGCTTTTTTAGATAGCTGGTCATGTAGGCCCTGTGTTGCACCACACCACGGTGCATGTCGACCACATAAAGACTTCCATCAGGGCCATTGTTCAGATTAACCGGCCTGAATGCTTCATCAGTAGCAGCCAAAAATTCGGTGTCATTTTTAGAGGGGATCGCTGAAATTTGCAGGTTGTTGCGCTGGAGCTTTAAATGTTTTATCAGATTTCCTTCCGGGATGCAGACAAAGGCATCTTCTTCAAAACCGACCCCGAATTGACCGCCTCTGTAAATCAGAGGGCCGCATGCCGAGGTAGCGTCGATCAATATACTGTCCTTATCAAGAACACCCGGAAGATAACCGCGGTTAACGGATGAACTGTGCAAAGGAAATACCTTCTGATTTTCTGTCAACAATTGATTGACCCCGTATTTGGGTCGGTAATTTTTGTTTTGGATAAAAGTATTGGGCAATACCAGATCACCTTGTAGTAAAATCGAGTTATTATTATAATAAAGTCGTCCGAAGTTGTCCTTACTAATACCCCATTGTCCCCGGTGCGTGGTCGGTTCTTTCAGCCATTGGTTATTTTTAAGCCGGTATCTGAAATTGGAATTAGCGTTGTAGATCCAGTTATCAATATTAATAAGTAGCCCGTTTGGCTGATGTTCAACATTGCCTTCAGGAGAATAGGTGGAATCGACCAGGGTTTTTTTACCCGGCTGTAAATCATTTATTTCAACAAACCACAGGTTGGGGGGCTCGACATACAACAATCCCCCGTAGGCCAGCCTTACAGCACGTGGCAAAACAAGGCCATCCAAAAAAACGTGGGAGCGGTCCATGACACCGTCATGATCAAGGTCCTCCAAAATTGTTATTCTACCGTTGGGTAATTCCTCACTTAATCCTTCGAGGTCTTGCATATACCCAATCATTTCAGCGACCCAAATTCTTCCCTGCTCATCAAAATCAATGGCTACCGGAGCTTCTATCAAGGGCTCGAAAGCGACGACACCTAGTTCAAAACCATCTTCGATATGATAGGCCGCCAGGGAAATAGCTGGTTCATCAGCTTCAGGTTTGCAACTGACGATTAAAATCGCTGAAAAAATAATAACAAGAAACCGCACACTAAAAAAGACCCTTAATTAAGTTAAAACATATTTGTGATCAATAGGACTATCAGGAAACCTGTGGTCAATTATATTAATTTATTCAATAATATTAATGCTTGATGTAGGTTTTTGTTCACTTGTAAATAAATATCTGCACTTTTAGTTTACTGCTATCCCTGTCAACCTCTACATAAGACGATTTTATACCCCTCTTACCCCGAAGCCATGGCGTATATTTCTTGACATTTAAATCGCGGTCTGTTGCGGATTGATCCGCTTAGAATTTGGCCTCTAAGTATGAACAGCAGGTGAATTATTAAATCATAAAATAAATATGAACATAACGTTTACCTTTTGTATCCACTCATTACTAAGTAAGGTGAATTCATTTTTTAAACCTTATACTTTTATATTATGAGAAAACAATTTTTAGTTTGTGCCTTGATACTCTTGATTTTATTGCAAGGGTGTCAGGACGAGGAGATTGTTCCGGGTAACGATTCAATGATCAATATCGTAAACGAAGAAGAGATTGGCCATCTGAATCACGATCGCAGAAGGCGCGGAATAGTAAGCCGCTCCAGGGTCTATGAAATGGGAACGGATGCACAAATACGAAATGCCTATTCGCGAATTATTCGTAAAGAAAGAGGTGTTATGGGAGAGTTTCGCAGTCCGGGTCTGAATCCATCAGAAGTGTATACTTTGTGGATGATAATATTTGAAAACCCTGAGTTGTGCTCAGATGGCCAGTGCGGGAGCGACGATATTGTCGATAGTAACGGAAAACTGATGGTCAATCCCGATGGTTCCATAGGAACACCGGGGGTCAACGTTTCATCATTATGGGTGGACGGCACCATTAGCGATCCTATTGGCCGGGCAGCCTTCAGAATCAGGGTGGAGAAAAATCAGGCACCCGGAGAGGTATTATATGGTCCCGGATTAACGGATCCCATCGGTTCCGAGATACATTTTGTCGCGAGAACCCATGGAGAACGGTTACCCGGTCGCATCAATGAGCAATTGAGTACGCTTGCCGGAGGATGTGATGTTAACCAATGTCAGAATCAACAATATGCAATTCATCTGCCGGGTAGAAGGCGATGATTAATAAAGTAATAGCATGCATGAAAGTGCTTTCAGCTAAAAAATTAACTAAACACTAAAATTTAAACTATTATGTCGTTACAACTAGGAGACACTGCGCCAAATTTCACGGCCAGCACCACAAAAGGAACATTAAATTTTTACGATTATCTTGGCGATAGTTGGGGTTTGTTGTTTTCTCATCCGGCTGATTTTACACCGGTATGTACTACTGAGTTAGGTAGAACTTCGAAATTAATACCTGAATTTGAGAAAAGGAATGTAAAAGTAATGGCTTTGAGTGTTGATCCTTTAAACCAGCACGAAGGTTGGATTAAAGATATTAACGAAACTCAAAACACCAACGTCCAGTTTCCATTGATTGCAGACGAAGACCGGGAGGTATCTACCAAGTATGGAATGATCCATCCCAATGCCGCGGACTCTATGACAGTTCGCTCTGTATTTATCATTGGTCCTGATAAAAAGATTAAGCTTACTTTAACATATCCGGCCGCTACCGGTAGAAATTTCGATGAGATTTTACGGGTAATTGATTCATTACAATTAACTGCCTATGAAAGTGTGGCGACACCTGCAGATTGGAAAAATGGCGAAGATTGTGTAATTCTTCCATCCATTACTTCAGAAGAGGCCGTCTCGAAATTTCCTAAAGGATTTACCGAAGTAAAACCTTATCTAAGATTAACACCTCAACCTAATTAATGTCATGTGAGCAGCCGCCTCAATTTGTTTTGAGGCGGCTTTTTTGTGCCTGTCATCTCGCGATGGCCTTTAACTTTCTATTTTCTGGCGATAGTGTAATGTAAGCGATTGATGCTTTCCGTCTTTACGATATTGAAGCCGGCTGCTGTTAAATAATCTTCAACCATTTGTGGCTGAATTCGCAGTTTCTCATAACTGCTTACTTTTAACACCCATTCACCAGCTGTCTTTTCATAAAGCTGATCGGTGACTGTTACTTTTTCATCGAGATAATCAAGAATACAGGTAAGTATGCGATGCTCGTCGGCCCGGACGGGTATAAATCGCTGATCCCCGGTTAATGGTTGGCTGTAGTCCCTGTAGGAAAACACCAGTGTTCCATCAGCAACCAAGTTGTGATAGCACTTTGAGATAAGATCCTGCAATTGATCGAAGCTATCCAAATGTGCGATGGTATCCCCCATGCAGACGATCAGCTCTGAAGCTTCCGCCTCTTTGTCAAAATCCTGCATTTCCGCCTTAATAGTTTTTATCTTCAGCAAACCCTTTTTATGCGCCAACTGGTCCAGCAATTGCTGATTGAAATCAATAGCCGTCACATCAAATCCTATTTTTGCTAGGGAGACGGACTGCAGACCATGACCGGCACCTAAATCAATGGCCCGCTTGTTTTGCTTTGGCAAAATGTCGTTGTTTCTGAAAAATGCTTCCTGCTGCTGTTGCGATGAATCGAAATCCCCCAACATCCATTCGTAAAAATGAGCCAGGTGTTGCTCGTAGTGTGCTTTAACGTTCATAGTAAAAAATTAGTGATCCGCCCATATTTTAAAAGTGCCGGACAGCGATACTTTTGATTCCTTACGGAAACTGAAAGTTAAAGTTTAACTACTGGATTTGACTATTTTCATTAATTTTTGCATCTACTTGTGCGACTGTTTTGCCGGTTTGTAGTTATATTTTATCGCTTACTCCTCCGCCTGGGTTATCCACCAGGTATTTCCGAATGGATCCCTGACGCCACCACTACGGCCGTAGTCGTGATTTTCCAAATCTGCCACCACCTCGGCCCCGTTTTTCAGCGCCTCCTGAAAGGTTTCGTCGGCATTGGCGACATAAATAAATAACCCGGCATTTTCGACAGGCCATGGCTTGCGACTTTCGCTAAACATAATAGTGCTGTCGCCAATCATAAACTGGGCGTTTACAATGACATCGCTTTCAGCTTTGTTAACCGACAGTTCTTTGGCATTAAATACCTGTTTGATAAAATCCAAAAATTTATCTGCTTCTTTGACAATCAAATAAGGCATTATGACCTGGTGATCCTTAGGTATGTTCATAGTTATGTTATTTGTTTAAGGCAAAGATATTTCCCAACGAAAGCTTAAAATTGGAAAAACCCGACATTTTAAGATTTTGTCAGACATCTTTATATTCGATACCCTCGGCTTTTCCGGAAAAGTAAGTGCTGGGATGATAACCCGAAAATTCTTTAAAGTCGTGAATGAAGTGTGACTGGTCATAATAGCCGCAGGCCAGTCCAATATCCGTCAGGGATAAATCTTTAAGGCCATATTGCTGACATGCGGATTGAAACCGTATAATTCTGGCATAAAGCTTAGGACTAAATCCGGAGAAAAGCTTAAAATTCCTTTCAAATTGCCGGGTGGATAAACAATACCGCTGGGCCAGTTCTGTCACCTTTACATTTCCCTGTTGATGGATCAGATACTGAATGGCGTTGGCGGCCGGAGGGAGGAAATGATCCGGGGCGTTCAGCTTTTTATTTAGAAAAGAAGTAATCAGGGTCATTCTTGTCAGGTTATTTTCGGCCAACATCATTTTTTCTGTCAGCTCAACCCCTTCCCCACCCCATAAAGTTGCCAGGTCTGGCATTTCATCGCTCAACACACTTGATGGCATCGCACATAATTGGTTAAGTGCGTACGGGTACAGATAAACGCCAAAGATGCCAAAATTCTGGTGGGTGATAAATCTTCTCATCCGCCTGGTTTGACTGTGAATTAATCCATACGATTGATCAATACTTCCATATGGGGTGAGCTCTACAAACCTGCCCCTGTAATGAAATACCAACTCGGCACAACCGTCGGCCATTGCCCGGTAAATAAAAGGTTTTTCACGGGAAGCCTCGCTTTCCATTATCCAAAAAAACCTTATAAATCTGGCCAGGGAAGGTGGCGGTGGCACTACTTCATATTTCATACCTGTAATAGAAATAAATATTGGGTTTCATAACATGTCAGTAATCGCGGATAGTGTTGCCGCCAACGGAAAGATCTGCTGATACCTTCCTGTTTTTGGCTTGGTCTACCGACCGAATTTGTCTTATTCGCCGCTTGAATATGTCAGATTTACCACTTGAAAGCGGTTAATTTCCGCGCTAACTTTGTTGAAATTAATTAAAAGTAAAATCAGTAAAAAACGATTCATGAAAAAATTCATCGTCATAACACGAACCTTTTTTGATGCCGACGTAAAAGATAAAGTCTTTGAAATTTCGAAAAATTCAATGCCGATTTTTAAGAAACAGCCTGGTTTGATATCCATTCGAATGCATGTGGAAAATGAGCAATTGCAAACCCTGACCTATTTTGAATGGGAAACCAAAGAAGCCCATGAGGCCTGTATGCAAAGTCCTGATTTTGCAGATTGGGGAGCGGCCTGGGAAGGGCTGGTAGCTTCCGGTAAAATAAAATGGGAACTGAATACCTACGAAATTCTGGATGAATTCAGAGCGTAGTAATGCTACCAAAACCCCCTTAACCAAATGTGTTAATGCGTGTTGCTCCCGACCAATTCGGGAGCCAGCTGACCTAACCAGTCTTCCATTAATTTACACATCTCCAGGGGCTTTCCTTCATGTGGAAAATGCCCTTCGTTTTTAATGAGGTATAATTTTGAATGCGGCATTATTGCATGGATACGGGCAGTAATCCCAAGTTGGGTGACCGGATCGTTCTCTCCGTAAATCAGCAGACATGGCTTTTCGTTGATAGTCGTTTCAAAGCCATTTTTGATGTGCTGCATGATCGACGCATTATCTTTTAAACTGTGTAACATTTGTGTGATGCGACGCCTGCGTGGCCTGCTGGCAAAAAGTTGAAGGTACTGGCGCCATTCGGGTTTTGTTAGTTTTCGGCTCTTGACACCAAAGCGGAAAGTGAGTCGCACCAAAAGATTCGTATAGGCATTGAGTTCAGAAAAAATGCGGCTGCCGACAATTTTCAACATCCGGTCAACTTTTTGATATTCATTAACAGGGAAGATAATGGTATCGGTAAGTATCAGGCCCCGTACGATTTCAGGTTGATCCACTGCAACCTTAAAGGCAGACGGACCACCCGTATCATGTCCAAGCAAAATTATGTTTTTTAAATGCAATGCCTGAATAAATAACGCCAGCACCTGGCTTTGGGAGGCAATGTCGTAGCAGTAATCAGCGTGTGCTTCTGACAGGCCGAACCCAGGATAATCGAGTGCAATGCACCGGAATTTTTGGGACAGTCTTTTTATAAATTCCCGGTACATAAAAGAAGATCCCAATGCAGCGTGGCTGAAGAGAATGATTTGTCCCGCCCCCTCATCTACATAGTGAATTTTATGGTTTTTAATTGTAATCCATTGATTTTTAAAGGGGTATAAATTTTGATCGTATTTCATGATAACACTTTTTGTTTTTCACCAAAGGAAATCAAATAGGCGGTAAAAAAACTTGCCATATGACAAGAAAGCAATCCCAACTACAGCCAGGCTTTCTCTCATATTGGAACTCACGCGGAAGCTATGAAGTATTTTAGGGCATATTTTGTCCCCTGCCTTCAGCCTACACGATAATTTTTTGTGAAAGGCTTTCAGTAATAAAATTTGTTCGTGGAGGACTGTCTCATTTTTCTTATCCCGGTTGTCGTGTTTACAAAATCATTTTTATCATTATAAATTTTAGAATAATGGATATTGTGCATAACGTTAAGATTTCTACAACACCGGCAGCCCTGTATGAATTATTTACAACGGAGTCCGGCATGAACAAATGGTGGTCGATGGATTGTGACATTGCCCGCGAACCAGGTGATATTTCCAAGGTGAGATTTACCAAAGATGAAAACAAGATCGAGATGTGTTTTCGCCTGGATACGTTGGAGCCAGGTGAAAAAATGGTGTGGACCTGTGTCGAGAATCCGAACCCCGCCTGGATTGACACCGTGCTTCATTTCTCTGTAAAACCGGCAGGAGAACAGTCGGACTTTACATTTAAGCACACCAATTGGGATGCAAAATGGCAAGGACAAATACCTTATGAGCAAACCAGGCACGGATGGGAACACTTTATGAATAGTCTGAAAAATTATTGTGAGAAAGGTGTGGGAGAACCGTGGTAGAAAAAGTTTAGGCGTGAGTGGACGTGGGCATTTTCTTCTCACCTCACGTCCGCTCATTCCGATTTCAGCTTGTACCTTCCGGATTAATCGGGTTGCCACACAGCTTTAACTTCGATTTAATAAAGGCAATTTCCTGGGGTGACCTGGTCAGCTTGAGCGCTTCCTTAAAAAAATCCCTGGCTTTGGCGTGGCGGCCGGACTTTAAAGATAAAATCCCCCTGGTCATGGGTAACAGGTAATAATCCTTTAACGGTTGGTGGTCAGCGATCTTTTCGAGGGCCCGGAGTGATGACTCAGTGCTTTCCGTTTGACTTTTAATAATAGCGAGATTTAAAAGTACAATAGGATTTTGCTTAAGCTTATAAAGCTTTTCATATTGGTGATAGATACTATTCCAGTCGGTATCTGCAAAACTTTTTGACAGGCAGTGTTCCGCTGCAATGCCGGCTTCCAGGTGGTATTCTGTGAGTTGTTTGCCTACAGAGGCATTTGTAAGATAATACATGCCGTTTGAAATCAATTCCTTATTCCAAAGAGACCTGTCCTGGTCTTCAAATATGATGATAGCGCCATGATGATCCGTTCGCGCCTCAAATCTGGCTGCGTGGAGGCACATTAGCGCTAGCAAAGCAGATAATTTAGGTTGATCCTGAAAATATTGTACCAGCAGCTGGGTAAGCCTTATCGCTTCCAGGCACAGGTCTTTGCTGATAACGGCAGGCCTGTGGGAAGAATTGTATCCCTCGTTAAACAACAGATACAATGCCAGGCAGACAGAATTTAATCGTTTTTCCAGATCCTTTCCCGAAGGCACCTCAAAGGAGATTTCCAGTGCACGGATTTTTTGTTTGGCCCGGTACAGTCGTTTATAGATAGTGGTTTCCCTGGTTAGCAGCGCTTTGCTTATTTCCGAGATACCAAAACCGCACAAGGTTTTCAAGGTAAGGGCCATCTGAGAAGCCACCGGCAGTTGGGGATGGCAACAGGTAAAAATCATTCTCAACTGGCTGTCTTTTATCTCTTCACTCAAGAAGACTTCTTCAATGTGGCTACTGCCTTCTATGTGTTTTAAAGCGTTGGCAAGATGATTTTTGGATGACTTTGCGCGTTTTAATTCGTTGAGTACTTTTCTTTTAGCCACTTGTGTGATCCAGGCGGCCGGATTTTCGGGAATGTTACCATCACTCCAATGATGCAGCGCCGTGATGAGGGTGTCCTGTACAATATCTTCTGCCAAATCAATGTGTATAGTGCCAAATATCCTGGTAAGCGTAGCCACCAACTTACCTGCTTCATTTCTGAAAAGGTGGTCGACCAGTTGATTTGTTGAAGATTCCGGAGTCTCCAAAACAATGTTTAATGCATTAAAGGTTGAACCAGGGGCCTTACCTCAATAGTATACAATCCCAGATATGGAGAACTTAAGGCAATGTTGTTGGCCTCCGCCTGATTTTCAGCCCTGATCAGAAAATAGCCGGCGATAATCTCCTTGGGTTCCAGGAAGGGACCATCTGTTACAATGCTATCTTTATTTTCCAGCAATGCACCGTGATTTTCAAGGCGCTGCCCTGTTACATACTGATCACCAAGATCTGCAACCCATTGCTTATATTGTTGCAGCAGATTTTGCATTTCCTCCGGAGAAAGAGTTGCGAGGCCGTTGCCTTTTAATATCATTAAAAATTCTTTCATAATTTCATGCTTTATGGATACGAAAAGTCAAAGTAGGAAAATAGGACAGTCGATACCTGGTTTTTTTAGCATCACACTAAAATTAATGCTAATTATGGTTTTTAAAATGCATGCCAGGGATTTTTCTTGACCGCCGGATTGAAATACAAATTGGTATTCGCGTTATGCATTAAGTTGGAGGCATGGCATAAAGCCCCAGAGATCAGATTAAATATATGCCGGAAGAATTGATATTTAGCAAGTATCGGATTTTACAACCGATTATTGTGACACATTTTTGCATCAAAAAATTTAAAAGATGCAAAAACTTAAAAACAAAGTAGCGCTTATCACAGGTGCCACAAGTGGTATTGGCAAAGCGACGGCAATTGATTTTATTGACAACGGGGCAAGTGTTATTGTGACGGGTCGCTTCCAGGAGAGTATTGACAAAACAGTTCTTTCGCTTGGCGAACAAGCCAGCGGTGTTGTTTCTGATGCCGGAAAAATGAACGACCTGAAACAGCTTGGAGATAAGGTAAAGGCAATATCTCCCCGGATTGATGTTTTATTTGTGAATGCAGGTTATGGAAAATACGCGCCGATCGAACAGATTGACGAGACGCATTTTGATGAACAATTCAATGTCCTGGTAAAAGGAACGTTGTTTACAGTACAACAAATTGTGCCCTTAATGAAGAGGGGCGGTTCGATCATCCTCAACACCTCCATCGTCACGGAGATTGGGACGAAAAACGCTGCGGTTTATTCGGCGGCGAAGGCGGCTGTTCAGTCATTTGTAAAAACTTTTGCCTCCGAATTGGCATCCAGGCAGATCCGGGTTAATGCCATTAGTCCAGGACCAATTCAGACAAATTATTTTGACCGCTCTAACCTGAGCGAGGCGGAGATTCAGGGAATGGCCGACTTTGTTTTGCCCCAGGTACCTTTGGGTCGATTCGGACAGTCTTCGGAAATTGCGAAAGTGGCCACCTTCCTTGCTTCGGACGATGCCTCCTTTTTACACGGAGCTGAGATATTTGTGAACGGCGGGTTTCCGACCATTAAAGTCTGAGGTCAAGGCACTTTGTAATCGGCAGTTTTCAACTTTAATTATATAAAGTCATTTCCCTTTTTTCCTGAAATAAGATTTTGATACAATTCATAGGCACTTCTTTCCACATGGCAATCAGCAAGTCTACCTTCTTTTACCGTCCAAACAGCAATTCCGGTAAAGGAAATAAATTGATGGTCTGGCTCAAGTCCAAAAAGACCATTATTTTTTCCGGAACATTCCCATCTCGAAACTATTTTATCTTTTTTTTCATTAGAGAATATTTCCACGTTCTCAGTTTTGGCATCAAGAAGTTGCTTTTGAAATTCGCTGACCCATTTTTTAAATTCATTTCTCCCTTTAATTTTTTTTCCTGCCGTAATGATTATGTAGTCTTCAGTCATTAATTCATCAATGGCATCTAATTCATGGGGCTTATGCCAAACTCTATCAAAAAATTCTAACACTAGTTTTTCAGGAAAATGGTTTGACAAATTGGATTCATTTTTCATAATTCAGTGATATCATAAATGTTTTTTCTAACAACCGGATTGGTTTGTGTATTGTTATTTGCCGACACTTCTGGTTGAAATTATTCACTTCTTAAGTTAACCACCGATTTTTACCGGTAGTTTTCCGAAAGCATTGTCAATACTTTAATGGCTTTAACAGAATCTTTTTTATCAACGAAAATATGGTCATGATAATTTCCAGCTATTACATTGCAGCTAATACTGTTTTTTGCCAGTTCCCCTGAGAATATGGCAGTCAAACCTACAGCTTCAAGAGATGAATGAATCATAAGGGTGATCCAGGAGGCAATATATTCATAACTTAAATTCAGTTCATCTGCTTTTTTTCTTTCTATTACAATAGTTATACCCTCCTCTTCTTTGAATTCGCAAATAGTGTCTTTGCGGTCAATCCCACTTACGTCTTGCACCGTAGAAAACACATACTCTCCTTTATTTAGTTTTGGAGTCATTCCTTTTATTAAGTTTGAAATGTTAGTTTCTCCAGCCATTTGGTTAATATATTTTTATAATTTATTGGCAGTATAGCTATATATTTAAAAAATCCTCCTCAAAGCTTGAAATAAAATCATGAATATATTTCTTATGTCTATTGACTGTTTTTACAGCTAAATAGTGATTTCGTTTAAGGCCATTTTGACTGACAGGTTTAAATACGATGTCCTCCGATAACTTAAAGGATTTTAATTGCCATTTAGGAGCACACATAATTCCCATATTTGCTTCTATCATGGAGAGAGAGATTTCGGTAAATGGAATCGCGGAGATCTTTTTGGGATTGATTTTATTGGGTTTCAAAAAATGCTCATAGACAGAAACACCTTCTAAAGGAAACGAATTGATAAGCAGATGGATACTGGAAAAATGACTTGCTTCAAGATAATCGTAATTATTTAGTACATTCTCCTTATGCATCACGGCAAAAATCTCATCTTCATATATTTTAATACCTGTCAATTCTTTAGATGCAGGTTTTGAAGTTACTATAGCAATATCTATCTCATCAGACAAGACCTGTGATATTGTTTGATGGGTAGCTCCTAATGTTAAGTCTATATCAATTTCGGGGTAAAGGATTCCCATTTTTTGAATGAACCCCGGAATTGCATGAAAAAATGATTGGCATTCTGCACTAAGCTTAATAGAACCTTTAGAACCTTCTTTTATTTGCTGAATATTGCTAAAGCCTTCGTCTATTGAACTAAAGAGCTTGTTGGCCAATTTGTAAAGTTCGGTACCTTCATCTGTCAGTTCCCATTTGTTTCTGCTTCTATGGAAGACTTTAAACCCTAAACGCTCTTCTAAATCTCTTAATTGATGACTTAAAGCTGATTGTGTTAAAAACAAGCGCTCAGAAGAATTAGCAAGACTGCCTTCTTCCGCAATTGTTTTTATAAGTCTAAAATATTTTAATTCCATAATTCAAAGATACAACACATACGCTATCGTTGTAGTTGAAAATTTTTCAACTATAGCTATTAAAGCACTCAATTAGTTTCCTGGCATGACACTCCTTGCTACAATAATTTTGAGCAAAACAGAAATCGAAGCATGGAGAAACTTATAATTATACCAGCCATATTATTTTGCATTCCTCACTTTACTTTTTCCCAACAGAAACAAACTGTCTCAAAAAAAACATATAATACACAAAGAATTTCTGAAACAGAAACCCCTGTCATAGATGGAAAATTAAATGATGTTGTCTGGAATAATAATGACAGCTGGGAATCAAACTTTATTCAAAGAGAACCCATTGAAAATGCCTTACCTACTGAACAAACTTCTTTTAAAATATACTACGATTCAAAATATATATATGTAGGGATTAAAAATTTTGACAAACAACAGGATAAAATAACAGACTGGATGTCAAGACGCGATGGCTTTGAAGGAGACTGGGTTGAAATTATCTTTGACAGTTACTACGACTTACGTTCAGCATTTTCTTTTACTGTGACAGCCGCAGGCGTTAAAGGCGATAAGATAATAACCCTTAACGGCAAAAATGAAGACATAACCTGGAATCCAATCTGGTATGTGAAAAGTGAAATTACAAAAGAAGGCTGGACCGCAGAAATGAAAATTCCCTTAAGTCAGCTGCGCTTTGGCAATGTAAAAAATCAAGTTTGGGGACTTCAGGTTGTAAGAAAATATTTTAAAAATGATGAGATATCTGTTTGGCAGCGTATACCCATTGATGCTTCCGGTTGGATAAGTGAATTTGGGCAACTAAGTGGTCTAAATGAAATAAAACCTCAAAAGCAACTTGAAATTCAACCCTTCATAGTAACTTCCTTGGAGACTTTTGAAAAAGAACCCGATAATCCTTATCGCAATAAAAATATAACATCTATCAACGCCGGGATAGATGGAAAAGTAGGTATTACAAATGACCTTACTTTAGATTTTACGATAAATCCGGATTTTGGACAAGTGGAAGCAGATCCTGCTGCCATTGCCTTAGATGGATTCCAATTATTCTTCAAAGAACAACGGCCATTTTTTGTTGAAAACAAAAACATTTTTAACTATCAATTTTCTAATCCTATCATTGGAGGGTCTTTTAGTAGTGACAACCTTTTCTATTCCAGACGTATTGGCAGAAATCCACAGGGATTTGTTCAGATGAAAGAAGGTAATTATACTGATTCACCGGAGCGAACTACCATATTAGGAGCTGTGAAATTTAGTGGGAAAACCAGGAATGGTTGGTCCATAGGTATAATGGAAAGTATGACTGCTGACGAATACGCCAAAATTGATACTAATGGTGATGAAAGAGAAGCGCTCATAGAGCCATTTACCAACTACTTTGTAGGGCGAGTGCAAAAAGATTTTAATAATCGCAACACTTTTTTGGGAGGTATTGTAACGTCGACCATTAGAAATTTAGATAAGAATACTGATTTCTTGCATAAATTGGCCACCACGGCAGGGATTGATTTCATGCATCAATGGAAAAGCAGAACCTGGTATTTGGGGGTAAATGTAGTCATGAGTCATGTAGAAGGAAGTGAAAAAGCCATATTAAGAACACAACACGCTATTCCGCACTTATTTCAAAGAATAGATGCGGGGCATGTCTCGGTTAATCCATATAAAACCTCACTGACAGGAACGGGGGGAGATGTCAAATTTGGAAAGGCAGGACAAGGTCATTTTAAGTTTGAAACAGGGATTACATGGCGTTCACCGGAATTAGAATTGAACGATCTTGGTTTTATGCGCGAGGCAGATGATATTCAAAACTATACCGGGATTACCTATAGTTCGCTAAAACCCTTTGGCATATTCAGAAAAGCTTCATTGGGTTATAAGCATTGGGTGAAGTGGGATTTTGAGGGTAACCTTAATTATATAGATTGGGATGTAGAAGCCAATGGGACATTTCAAAATAATTGGAATGCCACTTTAGGGTTTTTTAATCAACCACATATTTATTCAAAATCATTATTGCAAGGTGGCCCAAGAATGTACTTACCAGCACAATATGGCATTTGGTGGGCATTGGGAACCGATTCAAGAAAAAAACTTTCGCTTAGCCTGGATGGGTGGACAAAAACCGGAAACGAGGATAGTTACTTCTTATTAGAGAACGGACTTGAAATTACTTATCAACCTTTAAATCAAATGAGTCTGTCACTATCACCAAGATACAATATGATCAGACATCGATTACAATACAATGAAACTATTAACTTTAATGATTCTCAGCGATATATTATGTCTAAATTGGACCAAAACACCCTTAGTTTAGCATTTAGACTTAACTATACCATTAACCCAAACCTATCCATTCAATATTATGCCGAACCCTATATTTCCAAAGGCATTTATATTGATTTCGGGTATATGAGCAATCCGTTAGCAAAATCGCAAAGTGAGCAATTATCATTGTTTACCAGGGATCAAATCTATTATGATGAAATGAACGATACTTATGCTGTTGATGAAACTTTGGATACTGCTGTGGATTACCATTTTCAGGCACCTGATTTTTCCTTTGCGCAGTTTAGGTCAAATCTCGTGGTGAGATATGAATATAAACCGGGGTCGGAAATATTTTTGGTTTGGGCACAGGGTATTACCGATTATGGAAAACCAATGGGAGACTTATACGGCAGTTTTGACAATCAAATTATCAACAGGCAACCTGATAACACATTTTTGATAAAAGCTACCTATCGCTTTTTCTAAATATGAAACTTATGAAACAACAAACAAAAACGATTGGACTCATAGGCGGTATGGGTTGGAAATCTTCCAGTCTGTATTATGAGCGTATCAATACTAAAGTAAATGAAGTTTTGGGAGGATCGCATTCTGCAAAAATTATTATGACTTCGGTAGATTTTGCGGAGATAGAACAACTGACATTTGTCAATGATTGGGCGGCCATTGGGGGGATCGTTTCAAAAAGTGCAAAACAGCTTGAAAAAGCAGGGGCAGATGTGGTCGTGTTATGCACCAATTTAATTCATATTGTAAGCGATAGCATCACTAAGGAGCTTTCGATTCCATTTTTGCATATAGCCGATGCGACCGGTGAAGCTATCCGGGATAAAGGTCTGAAAAAAATACTCCTATTAGGTACTAAATACACTATGGAAAAAGATTTCTATAAGAAAACGCTTGAAAATACTTATCAGTTAAAAATTATAACTCCAAATGAGAAAGACAGAGACAATATCCATAGTATTATCTATACGGAATTGCTAAAAGGGCAATTTACCGAAGCTGCAAGGCATAGAATTATCAAAATCATTGAAAAAGCCCAACTAACGGGAATAGAAGGTGTAATTCTTGGTTGCACTGAATTGCCCATGCTTATTAAAGAAAGTGATGTTACTATCCCAACTTTTGATACGGGAACTATTCATGCTGATAAAGCGGTAGCAATAGCAATCAATCAAAATAATTGAATTATCAGCGTTTTGTTTTCCCTTTAAAATGGTTTGCGGGGAACGCAGGATTTTTTCGATTCAAATTTTTTATGACCCTGACAATAACTTTGTAACTTACCGAAATAATCGGTAGGAAAAAGGCAGTCACAGAAGGTCAGTTGAGGCAAAAGTTTTAGACCAGCACTTTCAGGGATACCGTTTTTCCTGCAAACAACATAGTTTCAAAGATGCCTGACAACATTACCTTTATTAATGATAAGTTTATTGAATCAAGCACCGATTTTGATGAGATCATAGGCCTCCTTCAAAATGCCATGGCATCGTCCCTGATTGAAGTGCCCCTCCGGCATCATCATGAACTGACTAATCCTGAGGAACAAGAAAAATCCACGCTCCTGTTAATGCCGGCGTGGAATCCCGGTGAAGATGCCGGTGTTAAACTCGTCACCGTCAGTCCAAACAACAGCCAATACAATTTGCCTTCCATACAGGGCGTCTATATTTACTTTGATATGAAGCAGGGCGGGATTAAGGCGATCCTGGCTGCCAGCGCTTTGACAGCCAAAAGAACGGCAGCAGCTTCTGCTTTGGCCTCGAGCTACCTGTCGGTAAAAGATGCTTCCTCTTTGTTGATGGTAGGTACCGGCAAGCTGTCTTCCAACCTGATCCTGGCACATGCGGCCGTGCGACCTATTAAAAAGGTATTTGTCTGGGGTCGAAATATGGACAAAGCCATCAAAATTCAGGAACAGCTAAAAGGACGACCCTTCACCGTGGAGGCAGTTCGAACCATCGAAGAAAAAATTGGCGAAGTGGATATCATTTCCTGTGCAACTTTATCCAAGACTCCATTAATTCAGGGTGCACGCCTCAGGCCGGGACAACACCTTGATCTGGTGGGCGCCTATAAAGCAGATATGCGGGAAGCTGACGATGACGCCATCGTGAAGTCAACCTTGTTTGTAGACAGCTACCAGGGAGCGTTGCACGAAGCAGGTGAACTAGCAATCCCGATAAAAAAAGGGTTGATTACGGAAAACGATGTAAAGGCAGACCTGTTCGACTTGTGCAGTGGAAATAAATCCGGAAGAAATTCTGCGAAACAAATCACATTATTCAAATCTGTCGGCCATGCCATTGAGGACCTGGTGGCTGCCGGCTACTATTATGAAAAGTTTAAAAGGTAAATGAATACTTATCAAAGGATACAACAGGAAAAACACTTCGGGCCACCACCGGATTGGGTACAGATCAAAACCATCGATATGCATACGGGCGGAGAGCCGCTGCGGGTAATAGTAGATGGGTTTCCTGATATCAGTGGTGACAACGTACTTGCCTCGAGGAGGTTCGTGAAGGAAAATTATGATTATTTACGGACAGCCCTGATGTTTGAGCCAAGAGGTCACGCCGATATGTATGGCTGTTTGCTGCTTCCGCCAAATGACGATTCCGGAGATTTTGGTATTCTCTTTATGCATAATGAAGGATACAGTACCATGTGTGGTCATGCCATCATTGCTATATCCACCCTCGCCGTGGAAATGCAATGGATTGAGGTACAGGAAGGAGATAACATATTGAAGATCGATGCGCCTTGCGGGAGAATTACTGCTTACGCGCAGGTAAAAAATAACCAGGTTCAGGGGGTTCGCTTTCATTGCGTGCCGTCCTTTGTGGTTGGGCTGAACCGTCAGGTAAATGTTCCTGGCCTGGGCACCGTGATATATGATCTGGCCTATGGGGGTGCTTTTTATGCTTATGTGGATATGCGTAAAAACCAGTTTAAATTTGACCTCACACCCGACAGCTATCAGGACATAATTGGAACGGGCATGGATATCAAGAGGGCTGTAATGTCTGAAGATGATGGTATTATTCATCCATACGAGGAGGATCTCAGTTTTTTATATGGTACAATTTTTATTGATGGTCCGCTACAGGATTCCGCAGATAGCCGAAATGTTTGCGTATTTGCGGAAGGAGAAGTGGACCGTTGTCCTACAGGATCCGGTGTTTCCGGGAGAATGGCCATTCATCATGCCAGAAATGAAATAGGAGAGGTGCCGATGCGCATTGAAAGCATCACTGGTAGCGTTTTTAAGGGTTCCGTTGTGGAGGAAGTGCAATTTGGACCGCATCGCGCTGTTATTCCCCAGGTGGAGGGCACTGCACATATTACAGGTCAACACAGTTTCATCATCGATCCGGATGACCCAATGAAAAATGGGTTTATTTTGAGATAATCCTACTGAAATACATCTTTTTGCCAATGGAATATGGAGGAGCGTAGATCATCTGATAACCCTTGTTGCCAGACTATGCCCCCTTATTTATCAGCCAGCGCTATGGCTGCGAAGCACTATTCAATAATGATGTTTAAGGGCGCCAGAAAATTCAAGGCGCCATGGGCCGAAAACATTGCTTTATCCACTTTATTTTTCCACGGATCAAAATAAAAACCACTGGCAGTTCTGAAATCCGCATCGCTTAAATCGCAGTTTTCAAACTGAGAGTCTGCCAGGCTACTGTTTTCAAATAAGGCACCCTGAAGATTTGAGCCCATAAAATCGCAGGTATTGAGCTGGCAACTAACAAATTTTGTGTCTTTCAGCATTAAGTCAGAGAAATTGCAAAACGATAAGTTGCTGTCCACAAAGCCGACCGATAACAATATTTTACTGAGGCTTGAAAAATCAAGACCAACCAATTTACATTGGGAAAAGGTGACCTGCTGAAACTTGCTATTGGCGATAGTTACATTGCTCAAATTGCAACCGACAAATTCACAATTTTCAAATAAAGTATCTGTAAAATCACTATTTGAGAAATCACAATTACTAAAAGTGATCTCCTCGTAAGATTGATCTGTGTATTCGGTTGTTGAAGGCTGTAGGTTGTTAAATTGATTTTGATCCACGCGGCTAACAATAATTTCTGATTTTTACCTGATTTCTATGACACCTGCAATTTAAAGATCCTTCAAAAAAATCTTTGACATTTGACAACATTTTATTGCTCGTGTTTTATAGGACCGCCAATTTTTTTGGAAGACAGGTCTCCTGGTTTTGAAAAACATCGCCTCACTTTGGCCGAAGGCGCCACCGCCTCCGGAATGTCACGCTTCGCCGTTATGTAATTTGCTTATGTCAGAATATCTGAAAAAGTTAAAATAAACCCATTGGGATCCTGGATGGCAAACTCGTTGGCGCCGTAGAATGTTTTGTTCATTGGCTTGATAACGTTAGTCTTGTCCTTGATGTGTTCGTACCACTTTTGCAGGTCTCCCACTTTGATGTACATTGTCAATGCGCCACCCTGCTCATAATTTTCCAGCTCAGGATACTCCTCGCGAATGGAGGTGTCTTTTTGGAACATGATCAGAACATCGTCTTTTTGAACAAATGCCCAGTCAAACGAACCTTCTTCAGGAACTGTTTGCAGCAATTGAAAGTCGAGTGTATTCAAGTAAAAGTCAAGCGTGTCATTGACATTTTTGACCATTAAATTAGGGGTAAGACTGTTTAATTTCATGATTACTTTTTTATGCAAAAGTAGATCATCCTTTTCTCAGGTGCTTTGTAAAAAAACGACATTATTTGAGCGCCGACGGCGTCACACCTGCCAATTGTTTGAATTCGTTATTAAGATGAGCGTGATCATAGTAGCCTCCCTCGAAAGAAACCTCCGACAGGCTTTTACAGGGGGCATTTTTAATGATCCTGGAAGTGTTAATAAACCTGACGACTTTTGCATATTCCTTCAAACTCGTTCCAACCCTTGACTTAAAGCGTCTTTGAAGTTGCCGTAGGCTTATGCAGGCGGCATCGGCAACGGCACTCATGCTGATCTGTCCCCGCGATTGGAGAATTAAGTCAGTGACAGAAGTGACTAGTTGATCGCCGGCTATATTGGAATGTGCCAGCAACGCATATAGCATTTTTTCAATCACAGCGATTCGGCCTTCGGTGGCCGGGATACCGTGCAGTTTCTGGAGAAAGGCATCATTCAATTCCGGTATTACTTCACTGGCCGGAACAGTGGTATTTTTAAATTCGCTGATGGGCGTCCTGGTCAATAGGCTCAGACCTCCGGTCTTAAAACGAATCCCTAATAAGTTTGACCCCGAAGGAGCCACTACATCGCGAAAAGTGGTCATCATGCCGATAGCGGCAATGCTTTCTTTTGCGACGGAGATGCCATTATCAGTAGCGTTCGAAATAGTTCCGCCAAAATTAAAAATCAGATCTGCGCAACCATCGGGAAGTACACGGCTGGTTCCGGTCGCCGGTGCTTCCGACCGCCAATAGCAATCAATAAGATCATGAAATTGACTGTTTGGTTTAAATTCCCGGTAACTCATCTTGCTAATAATGCCATGTTATGATAAGTATCAGAAAAGATACACTCACTGATTTCATCAGGCATTAAAGATAATAAAAGCCAGGAACTTTTAAGATATACCGAAATCCTTCCAGAACGAATAAAATACATTTATCCGCTAGCGAGAGACTTAAAACTCGTAGCGAAGAGCCTCATCAAAACCACTTAGTCTTAAAATTATCACCCTGTCCTGCTCCACGTAGTTGATGTTATATAAATCTGCCAGTGGCGAAAGGTCGAAGTCAAGTTGTTTTTTAACCAGGGCTTTACATGGATCGTTGTCTTCATGTGACAAAGCAATAGCCAGTTGAACGGGGTTGGATTCCATGAAGTGTCCGCAGGTAAGAAGTTTATTTTCCACCGAACCACAACCGCCACCATAACGTATGGTTAATTTTAGCTGGTCCTGTTCAACTGTCGCCTTTTCTATAATCAAACCCGGGTCGGCAAGCGGGGTGCAGTTGTCGGGATCAATGATGATTTTGGAGCTACCTGGTGATTTTTCCTGTGGGGTTTGATTTTCTACTTTACACCCAAAAAAAGTTACGGTCAGAACCGTTAAAGGGACAATCAAAAAAAATGTGCGCAAATTGCTGTTCATGTTTGAAAAAGTTGGTGTTTATCTTTGGAAGACCCGGGATTGTTGTAAATGGTTGTAATTTACTTTCCCGCAGGTGGATACCTTGTAAAGGTGATGATAAATTAAATACCACAGAACAAAATTTCGATTTGTGGGCCATTTTCATCAAAATTGATCGGTGAATAGATAGTTTTCTGAATTTTATGAACTAATTTCACAGAAGGAAATTATTTTGATGAGCCAATTGTTAAGCCAATTCGAGGTATTTTCAGTATATTGTAAATTAAAACTAACCAAATAACCATATTAATGTCTGGCAAACAACAAACGGAAGAACTAGAGAAGGTCGTGATCCGTTTCGCAGGAGATTCTGGAGACGGCATGCAATTAACCGGGTCCCAATTTACCTTGACCTCCGCCTTGTTGGGTAATGACCTGGCCACTTTTCCCGATTTCCCTGCTGAGATCAGAGCGCCGCAGGGTACCGTAGAAGGTGTATCAGGATTTCAGGTACAGATTGGCAAGATTGATATTTTTACGCCCGGCGATGAAGCGGATGTATTGGTAGCCATGAACCCCGCCGCGTTGAAATCGAATCTGCAATGGGTTCGAAAGGGAGGAAATGTAATTATTGACTCTGATTCTTTTGAGGAAAGAACGTTCAAAAGAGCTGGATATGAAGGCAATCCGCTGGAAAATGGTTCACTGCAGGACTACAACCTGATCGAAGCACCTATTACTTCTTTAACGAAAACATCATTGCAGGGAATTGCCCTGGACAATAAAAGTGTGGTGAGATGTAAAAACATGTTTGCCCTGGGTGTAGCTTATTGGTTATTTGACCGTTCCATGGATCAGACCCTGGATTTTTTAAAAGCGAAATTCAAGAAAGCACCCCTGCTGGTTGAAGCCAATTCCAAGGCGTTGCAGGCCGGGTATTACTATGCTGAAACTGTCGAAGCCTTACCGTCGAATTATAAAGTACCTGCCGCTAAAATCGAGCCGGGAAAATACCGCCACATTTCCGGTAACCAGGCCGCTGCGTGGGGCTTTATAGCCGCCGCGGAAAAGATGGGCAAAAAATTATTTTTTGGCTCTTATCCGATCACACCGGCATCAGATATTTTGCATGAATTATCGAAATACAAAAACCTAGGGGTAACTACTTTTCAGGCAGAGGATGAAATTGCGGCTGTTTGTTCCGCCATTGGTGCAAGTTATGCCGGAGAATTAGGTGTTACAGCCTCGGCTGGGCCCGGAATTGCCCTGAAAGGAGAAGCTATAGGCCTTGCGGCCATGGTGGAATTGCCCCTGGTGATCATTGATGTACAAAGAGGGGGGCCTTCTACAGGGTTGCCTACCAAAACAGAGCAGGCAGATTTTAACCTGGCCATGTTTGGAAGAAACAGTGATTGTCCCATTATTGTTGTGGCCTCAAGCACACCTTCCAATTGCTTTTCATTTGCGTATCAGGCGGCCAAATTAACGGTAGAGCACATGACACCAGTCATGTTTTTGTCCGATGGTTACCTGGCCAATGGTTCGGAGCCCTGGAAAATACCTTCGGTAAATGATTTGCCTGAAATTACTATCCCTCATGCGAGATTAAACGGTCAGGACTTCCATCCCTATGTGCGGGATGAAGCCAAATTGTCCCGCTACTGGGCTATTCCGGGAACTGAAGGAATGGAACACAGGATCGGAGGCCTTGAAAAAGAAGATATTACCGGAAATGTTTCCTACGATCCCGCCAACCACGAGTTGATGGTAAAAGTCAGACAGGAAAAAGTAAATAAAGTAGCGGAATTTATACCTGATCAGGAAGTAATAGGGGCCGGGTCCGGACAAGTACTGGTTGTCGGATGGGGCAGTACTTACGGATCATTGCTGACCGCCGTCAAGCAATTGCAAGGTGCCGGGAAAAAAGTAGACCTGGCTCATTTTAATTACCTGAACCCGCTACCGAAAAATACCGAAGCTATTTTTAAACAGTATGAAAAAGTACTGGTATGCGAATTAAACATGGGGCAGTTTGCTGCTTATTTAAGAAGTACATATCCCCAGGTAAAAATTGAGCAATTCAATAAGATACAAGGATTGCCCTTTACAGTGATGGAGTTGAAAGAAAAAATAATTGAACTTTTATAAAGAGGAAAACATGGCAACAAATTCAGTAGATACAGTTCACGTAAACCCACAATTAACCAAAAAAGATTTTACCAGCGATCAGTTGGTTCGGTGGTGTCCTGGTTGCGGTGATTATGCCATATTATCGGCGATGCAAAATGCCCTGCCTCAACTGGGTCTTAAAAAGGAAGATTTTGCCTTTATATCCGGTATTGGCTGTGCTGCCCGCTTTCCTTATTATATGAGTACGTATGGATTCCATACCATTCATGGCAGGGCCCCCGCAATTGCTTCCGGTGTTAAATTGAGTAATCCGGATCTAAGCGTTTGGCAGATAACCGGCGATGGCGATTCGCTGGCTATAGGGGGAAATCATTTCATCCACGCATTGCGAAGAAACATTGATATTAACATATTATTGTTTAATAACGAGATCTATGGTCTTACCAAGGGGCAATTGTCCCCTACTTCCAAATTGGGATTAGTGACTAAATCCACACCATTGGGAGGTATTGACCGGCCTTTCAGTGCGGGAGAGCTGGCACTGGGGGCTCGTGGAACCTTCTTCGCAAGAACCATCGATACAAATCCCAAGCTGATGACTCAGATCTTTGTGGAATCCTCTAAGCACAAGGGTACATCGCTGATTGAAATACTGCAGAATTGCGTTATTTTCAATGACAAAACTCACGGTGCCGTTACCGCCAAAGAAAACAAAGACGATTTTCAACTGCATTTGCAACATGGAGAGCGCATGCTTTTTGGTAAGGAGAAAAACAAAGGCATAAGATTGAATGGGTTTAAACTGGAGGTAGTGACCATCGGCGAGAATGGGATTACCGAAGATGATATTTTAATCCATGATGCACACGACGAAGATACTACCCAGCATATGATGCTCATCAGAATGCAGCCACCGGAATTTCCTATGGCTTTGGGTATTATCCGGGCTGTAAAAGCGCCAACCTACGACGATTTGACAAAGCAACAATATGAATTGAGCAAAGAAAATGCTAAATTTAGTAATGTCGAAGAGTTGTTACAGAGCGGAAATACCTGGGAAGTGAAGTAGTTGTAATCGTGCGTGGCGGATTTTTTTGGCAATTGTGAGAGTGTAGATCTGGGGTAGCTTTATCCCATTCCCGGCAAGCTTTTTAGAATACAATAAATCACATAATGATAAGTTACTGTAATTTATCAGCTAACAGAAAACAACCTATTTAATCTTTTTTGCCATGGACAATAATTCCGGTCATCATTTCATTGCTATTTTCGGAGGGGCTGTAGCGGGCTCGGAGGCCGCCCACCAACTGGCCAACAGAGGCTTTCGCGTGGTGGTATTTGATCAAAACATTTTGCCTTACGGCAAGATAGAAGATGGCTTGCCCAAATGGCATGAAAAGTTACGTGATAAGGAAGAAAATAAGATCAATGAAAAAATTGGTCACCCCAATGTCCATTTCGTTCCCGGTGTGCAATTGGGAAAAGATATTGATTTTGTAGATGTAGCAAAAAACTGGGGTTTTACCGCCGTGTTGCTGGCTACCGGCGCCTGGCGCGACCGGCCAATACCCGTAGATGGAATTGATGATTATGTGAATAAGGGACTTTACTATCAAAATCCGTTCGTTTATTGGTTCAATCATTACCACGAGCCTACCTATAAAGGCCCTACCTATGAGATAGCCGATGACGCTATCGTGATTGGCGGTGGGTTGGCGTCTTTGGATGTGGTGAAAATCCTCATGATAGAAACCGTGCAAAAAGCGCTGGAAAAAAAAGGTATCAAAACCAACATGTTCCAACTCGAAAGAGGTATCAACAAAGTACTTGAAGCCCATAACCTTACCCTCAGTGATCTGGGTTTAAAAGGTTGTACCCTCTTTTACCGTCGCCGGGCTATAGATATGCCACTTTCATCGGCCCCGGTTACCTCCCCGGAACAATTGGCCAAAGTGCAGGGGGTGAGGCAAAAGATATTGGATAATTTCCTTAAAAAGTACCTGTTTAAATTCCAACCCTGTTGGTCGCCGGTAGGCACCGTGATCGAAGAAGATCGTTTGACCGGCGTTACTTTTCAAAAAAATGAAATCAAAGACGGTAAGGTTGTTCCCATTCCAGGTGTATGTGAAACGTTTAAATCATCCCTTTTTATCTCTTCCATCGGAAGCATTCCGGAGATGATACAGGGGATTCCCGCTGATGGACAGGTGTTCAAAATTAACGAGGACGACTGCTGCCAGCTGGAAGGTTATGACAACGTGTTTGCCTTAGGCAACGCCGTCACGGGAAGAGGTAATATTGTCGAATCACAGAAACATAGCAAGTCCGTTTCTCTGGCGCTGATGGATGAACACCTCAATTGGCAGGAAGATGATTACCAGGCGTGGCTGCGGGGCACGGAATCTGGCATCCAGCAACAATTAAATGTCATTGTTGATCGCATCGAAAGGAAAAAGTTTATGCCGGAGGAAGTAATCCAGGATATCCTTCGAAAAACAAAAGCCTTGCAAAGTAAGGTGGGCTATGATGGTGACTACGATGCCTGGGTAAAGAAAAACCTGCCGGTGCGGCTGGAAGATATGCTGGATTGATTTGTCGGTCATCACCTTATAACTTTCTGAATTTATAAAGTATTACTTGCCAGGGTATGTTATTGTTTCATTGCCAGTGATTGAGTTAAAAACCCAGTGCTATGAAATCTGTGTTAAAAAAAAGACTGGTTGAAATTTTTTAGGTGGGAAATACCAGCGCGTTTTACGTTTTCATTATCGGCAAATTTTCTTTAGGAATGATCATACAATTTATTTTGGATTCCATTTTTTAGAGTCAATGTAACTTTTGTGACTAGCTATGCAACTTACTTGTATACGAGAATAATTTTGATCTGTGAAAAACAATCAACAAAAGGAATTTATCAAATTATATGATCCAATTCATAATCAATTATTTGGTTTCTGCAGGGCAATTTCAGGAAATGTCCAGGATGCTGAGGATCTCATGCAGGACACGGTACTGACGGCGCTAGAGGGGTTTAAAAAATTGCGGGATAAGTCGGCTTTTAAATCATATCTTTTTAGCGTTGCCAGTAACTTAAATAAAATGAAAGCCAGAAGGAAAAAATTTAAAGCCGAATTTAATAAACAGGAACTCATGCAACTATCGGATTCAAACAATACGCCGGAGTCATTGGTAGATTTTCAGATCATTCATGAAAAGATGCTCAAGCTACCGGCTAAGATGGCTGAAACATTGGTTTTGTTTCATATCTGTGATATGTCACTTGACGATATCTCGAAGATCCAGGGTGGCTCCCTTTCCGGTGTAAAATTGCGCCTTAAGAGGGGTAGAAAGAAACTTTTGCTGATGTTGAATTCACCAGCAGAAATGAAAAAAGCATTACTGTTTTTATCGATTTAAAAAGATTACAGGCATGAACTATTCGGAGCAAGATATTAACAAGTTTTTTGAGCGGTTCAAGCAATTGCCTAATAACTATCAATTGGATAAGATCCATGAGTTGATTGAAAGATTTCCATCAGATGTACCTCGTACCAAACCATTTTCAAAATCTTTTAAATTTTATTTTGCAATGACAACACTCATAATAGCACTTTCGACCTCATTATTTTTTCTATTTAATTCCAATGATAAACAAACCCTCCAAATATTTGAAAATAAAGAGCAAGTAGTGTCTTCGGACTATAAAAAGATACCAAAAGACTCCTCGGTAAACAATGAAAGACCTTCTATCGACGATGCATTTCAACAAAGTCAATTGACGGACCGTGAAACCTCAAAAATTGTAGGAAGTGATGAAGACGATGGCCCAAATAGCTTTAATGAACCTCAACCAATTAAAAAATCAACTAAAAACAGATCAGGTATAGTTAATGAAAATAGCAAACAGCCATGGAGCAACCTGCAAGGAAGTAAAAATAAAATATCTTGTAACTGGCCATCTGACACAATCGTAGACGGCTCCAAATTGGAAGTTTTGTTATCTAAGGATGAGCTATCTAGATTAGGTTTTATGATTAATGAAACCGGTGTATATTATAAAAATAGATTCCGGGATCAAACAGCTTATTTTCACGATCGATTTGAAGAGGGTAATGGCGAATTCGCCAGTCTAAGCGACGCTCCAAATCAAAATAATAAAAAAGAGAACTATTCAACACACGATTTTTATCCGGTATTTATGACGGATTTTCTTTATTATCCTGGTGTAGCTGTAGATAGAAATCCGGAAGTATTCAGTGCAAGAAGAGATACGCTGGTCCCTGTCAGAATTAAAGCAAGTATTTTGGGGAATTCAGACACCGATATTATTATGTGGTTTATCCCAACACCCAATTTTTTCAATGCATTACCTGCTAAATACCGCCATCTTCAATCTATTTATAGTTGTTTGCGGGCTATTAAGAAAAGAACCGGGAGATCAGGGATAGTGCGTTTTAGGGAAAAATCACTTATCCGTATAACTCAATTTGTAGAGCCCGATAAGGCGACGCTTTTGCGACTGGGATTTGAATTTGATAACGATAAAATCATTTATAAGCAAAGGGATAATACATGCTTTTTTATGGTTACGATTGACAAATTCACGCAATCCATACATGTAAAGGATGAAGAGGTTATTGCTCCAGACCCTGATTTAAATTTAGTTTTTGTGTCAGATACTGTTGGCAGACAAAATATTAAATGGGCTTGCCGATCCTCGACGGACAAGAACAAGCACAACAGGCGAAATTTTGAAAAGCTTCATGATCTGCTTGTTCCGGTCAAATTACGAAAACAAAATTATCCAGACCTGTTGTCTAAGGACCTAATCTTCTGGTTTGAACCTTCTGAGTCATTATTTGATGCTCTGCCTAGTGATCTTGGAGAACGAATCAAGCAAGAGTATGAATCCATCGTTTCGGAGCCTAATAGCAGAAAAGAGAATGGCAGCTCCTGTACCTTCTTTGAAACATGTCGATCAACTTTGCATTTGGATGAAATGCGCCTTTTCCCCAATCCGGCTCAGGATCAATTGCGTTTGCATTTCAGCCTGCATAAGGAACAGTTTGGATCTATTTCCTTATTAACCATGGGGGGCATTAGGGTAAAGGAACTTCTTTCGGATGCGATCATTTTTCCAGGGAAAAATACTTATGAATTTGATATATCGGGCGTACCTTCGGGTATTTATTTGCTATCTATTATGACGTCAGAAGGGTTTAAAACGCAACGAGTAATTGTTCAAAAATAAAGCTATACTTTTAAATCAAAAGATTGCTCACCCAGTACCTTGCCATTTACCTGCACGGACAGTCTGTGCTTGCCACTATAGTATTTTCTGGTGGTAATCACTTTGAGGGGATGTGACTTGCTGATCAGCTGTGTTTCACCGGGTGCCAGCTTGAGTGTGTTTAGTTTAAAGACCTTTGGGGCGGTGGTACCGTTGGATTTGACAAAGTGAACAATAAAATCCACCATCAGATTCTGTGATCGTTTTCCGTCGTTGTGGAGCTCAAAAGAGAAGGTTAATGATTCTCCCATGACTATTTTCCGCTGCGCCAGTTTGAAATTTTCCAGGGACACTTTCGCGGATCCATATCCCAGCAGCTTCAGGGCATCGGGATGTCCGGCTTTGAGCATACCCCTCAAGGCGTGTCTGGTGATCCATTGCGTTTCTTTTCCGGCATTGGTTTGCCATTTTTCCAGCCGGGCAATTACCCGGTCCGGGTTATCCTTGGTAATGTCGTTGAGATTATTAGCCACACTTTTTCGTACGTACAGGGAGGGGTCGGATTTCAAATTGTCCAGGATCGGAAAGATCATGCCGGGATCTTTTTTAAAGAGCGGCAGCGCCATGGCCCAGGGCAACCTGGGCCGGCAGCCTTCACTAGAAAGGCGCCTGACATGGTGATTGTCATGCCTGGACCAGGATAACATTTTGGCCATGGTTTTTTCCGGATGTTTCAGGATAAACGGACGGATAGCAAATTCAGCGCTGGAAAATTGTGTGAAGCGCTCCAGCGCGTCAATAGACAATTTGTAATGATCCTGACCGAATTGCTCCACAAAATCAGGAAAGATCATGGCATCAAAACCGTCAAACTTTTGGTATACCTTGCTTAAAATGTCCAATGCCGCTTCATAGTCATCGGGCAAGGTTTTGTGTAATGACTGAGAGGCATGATACATTCTTTCCTTCAAGGATTTGTCCTCCCAATCTTTGTTATATAAATAGGAAAAAAAATCCTCTGTGGAAAATGAAGAGTGTACTTTCCTGATGCTTTTACTGAGCCCTTCAAAAAAGGGCCTTTGGAACATTTGATCTTTGAGTGCTTCAGCCATAAAAATTTTGTCTATAAGTCTAAATGTAGTGCTTCCCTGATAAACCTGAAATTATTGTAAAAACCATTACTTCACCGGGTATCTGATAATTGTTTTCAACTTCCAGCTGGGAGTTCTCATGGGATCTGAAATATAAATTTCGTGATGATATCCATTCATCTGGAGGTTTTCCTCTTCCATTTTTTGAAGTATTTGTTGAATGGTTTTTTCCTCGTCGTCATAGGCGCCTATATGCAACATTTGCACACATTTACCTTCCCTGAGTGTCCGAAATCCCACGTCATTTATTCTGGCTGTTTTCCCCTTCCTCAACAGTTTTTCTTTTACCATCTCGACCGTATTGGTATCTACAAATTCAGGCATTCTCATTAATATTCTCCAGTGCCACTCGTTTCTTGGCACCTGCTCGAAAGGGCGCTCGTCCTCTACCCACCATTGGCCTTCCATCTTGGGGACTACAAAATCCTGGTCCTCTTCCTTAAAAACAAATTTTATGGCAAAAGCAACAGGATAAATGGCCTCAATAGCACCGGTGAATAATGGGTCATCCGGAGCGCTTTGGCCGCTAATAGTTAAATATTTATAGGTATCCAACTCCACAATACCCGGTGTTCGCTTGGCCTTATAATAGGCCGGATGTGATTTGATTAAGTCTAATTTGAGTGTATTCATGCTACTGACATTTTTTTGATTTCACCAAAGATCTAACCGGCAGGTGACAACAGTATGTCAGCATGAAAATTTAATGAAAAACTTTTTTGATTTTAGCTTCACTGGTAGTGGTTATGTAACTCTTTGACCAATGAACAGACAGCTTCTTTTAATTCATTTGGCGAAACCACGGTAGCGGCAGCCCCGAACATAAGCACCCAACGCGCAAAGTAGCCAATGTCAGGTGTCATAAAAGTGCAGATGACACCATCTTCGGCAGGCTTTTCCTCCACAAAGCCATAATAATATTTTTGTTCCCCGATATATCCCATTACAGCTTTATCGAATCGTAATTTCACCTCTTCCAAAGGTGAGCCAAGGATCATTTTTTTTACAAAATTATGGAAATCAGCTTTCCGGTCTTTTGAAAAATGTTCTCCTTGCCCCCGCAACTTGCTGATACGGTCAATCCGAAAATCCCTGAAATCCTTTCGCATCCGGCAATAGGCGATCAAATGCCAATGGCCTCCATAATGGCACAATCCCGATGGTTCAGCCTGGCGTGTGGTAAATTCATTTTTATAGCTGGCATAATAGTCAAACTTCAGGACCTCTTTGCTTACGATGGCATTTTGAATTTCTGATAAAAAATTATTTGGAAAATCCGTATTGGTGGGTCTTTGAACTGACAAAACCGCCACATGCTCTTCCAGGCTTTCAATGTGGTCCTTTTCCTGGAATTTCAAAACAGCCTTTACTTTAAGCAGTGCGTTGTCAAAATTGGTTTTCAAGGATTTGTCGGATTGCTTTTCCAGAAATTTTCCACTGAGCAACATGGCACTTGCTTCCTCACGGGTAAACATAACGGGTGGCAGGTGGTAGCCATCCATGATAAAATATCCTTTTCCAGCCTCTGCCCCGATGGGAACCCCAGCCTCTTCCAGGGCCCGAATATCCCGGTAAACCGTACGAATGCTGATATCAAACCGGTCGGCAATTTCCTGCCCAGTAATCAATCGTTTGCTTTGTAATTGCACAAGTATGGCTGTCAGGCGATCAATGCGATTCATTTTCTGCAAGTTTTTTTAGCGCTTCATTCATTAACTCAAATCCGGCGCGGGTTTTGGTGTTTAGCTGTTTCCACATGAAGGGGACCAATACACCGCTGAATTCTTCCCGGTGTATCAATGTGGTTGACCCATCGCTGTTTTCTTTGATTTCAAAAATATGGTGGCCGTCAAAAATCCCGTACATCAACAGGCTGCCGAGCCAGCTGAATTCCTGTTGATGTTTAAAGGAAGTGACCCTGGGTTTAAACTTAAACACTCCTGAATCGGGCGGTTGTGCCTGCACCTCCAGTCTTTGCCGGATTTTCAAAGTTCCTTTTATCGATTTTATAAATGGATTCCACCGTGGATAACGCTCAAAATCCGTGAGGAGGTCCCACACCTTCTCTTTTGGGGCGCTGATGTTAATTTCGGTCTTTAGTTCCTTCATGCGTTGTTAGCAGCATTAAACATTAGTTTCATCACATAGTGCCGGTCCCTTAAAGAATTTCAATCCTGTTACGTTTTTGCTCAATTTTATCTTCCTTTTCCAACTTCTTAAGCAAACGGGACACTACAACCCGCGATGTATTCAATTCATTGGCGATTTGCTGATGGGTTTTGGCAATCACATAGGAGCCCGTGGCCTGTTTTTTATCCAGCAGGTATTTATACAATCGCTCGTCCATTTTCATAAATGCCATGCTGTCGACGGCAGCCAGCAATTCGTCAAAACGGGTTTGATAGGAACCAAAGACAAATTTCCGAAATGAAAGATATTTTTGCACCCAGGTATCCATATGCCCCAGCGGAACCATCCAAAGTTCGGAGTCCTCTTCGGCGATTACATAAAAAGCATTTTTCTTTCCTTCCAGACAGCAGGTAATGGACATGGCGCAGGTCTCCCCGCCTTCCAGGTTGTACAGAAAATATTCGTTGCCCTGGTCATCTTTTGTCATCACCATCAATAATCCGGATAGCACGATGGGTACCTCTTCATTTTTTGAGCCCGGGCTGATAACCACATTTTGGGCTTTGACTTTTTTTAGGCGGCCAAATTGTATGATTTCTTCTATTAATTTTTCTTCGAATCCGACCTTTTTTAAGGCAATAGCTACGTCCGAGTTCATCTGGTTCTACATTTTATTATTTAAAGGTCCGGGATTTAAAGCAATTTAAAATAATTGGAAGTTAAAAATAACTTATGCAAACAACTTTTATCAAATTGAATCGGGTATTGATGGGAAGACCAAGGGCTTTAACATTTCATTAACAATTGTTATATAACCGTTAACAGTGATTCTCAGGGCAAACAGGCACTTTTATGATCATAAATTATTTTTTAAACCATAAAAATTAATTAAGATGAAAAAAACAATTTTAGTTTCCGCCCTGTCGGTTGCCCTGTTGGCTCCGGTATTATCACAAAACCTGACGTCACTGACCATCAATGACCTGGCATTTAAAATAGCCAGCGCGGTATTTAGCTGGGAGGCAACCACCCACAATTTTGGGAAGATCCCTGTGAATGTACCTGCGGTGAAGGAGTTCAGTTTTACTAATACCGGTGAAGTTCCTCTGCAGATTACCAAAGTAAAAGGTTCCTGCGGCTGCACGGTGACGGACTATACCAAAGAAAGTATTGCCCCCGGCAAAACAGGGATGGTTAAGGCTACCTACAACGCCGCCAAGCTTGGGGCTTTTCACAAAACGGTGACCGTGACGGCCAACACCGAAGAAGGGCCTGTTGTATTACGTATAAAAGGCGAAGTGGTTGAATAATTACGGTAGCACATTCATGATTAGCGCATTTCTATTATGCGTAGTTACCTGGCTTTGGTTTTCCGCCGTAGCCAGGTGACTATTTTAACCGGAATTTTAAAAAAGTAATACGTTCCGCGGGTAAAACAACCCGCATGTAGTTATTTTATTGCAATAGGCTGGGTACGAGCGAAGAAGGAATGCCATAACAAAACCAACCTTCAAATTATCCCTGATTATACTGGAAGAATTGACATTAAATGCGGATATTCAAAATCCAATGTCCCCATTTTAATAAGTTATGTGTTAAGTGGGTAAAATGTTTCAATAAAAAATTAAAATCATGGATGAATTCATGTTACTGATGAAGGGAGATGATTCGCAAAGTGCATCACCCGCTGAAATGCAAAAACGTATGGGGGACTATATGACCTGGATTAAAGGAATGGTCGAAAAAGATAAATTTGTGGCGGGACAGCCCCTGGTTCCCCAAGGTAAACACCTCAAAGACCGGGAAACGGTCCTGACCGATGGTCCTTTTTTAGAGCCGAAGGAAATCATTGGCGGCTACATGATCATCAAGGCGCAGGACCTTGATGAAGCCACGGCAATTGCCAAAACCTGTCCCCTGCTACAACATTGTGAAATTTTTGTGAGACCTGTTATGAATGTGCCCGCAGGATAAAGATCTCCACAACATTGATCATTTAATTGACCACCTTTTCCGAAATGAATATGGTAAGGTGGTCTCTTTTTTGACCTTATCTTTTGGTTTTCATTTTCTCGAAACCGCAGAAGATATTGCCCAGGATACCCTGGCCGAAGCCTACAAAAACTGGGGATATAACGGCATTCCGCCCAACCCGCACGGCTGGATTTTTAAAGTAGCCAAAAATAAAGCCCTTAATTATGTCAGAAGAGAAAACATAAAGCAGAGTGTTTTTGAAAAACTGGACAGAGAAGAGGAGCAGGAGCAGGAAGAAATTTTTCTTAACCGGGAGATAGAGGACAGCATGTTAAGGATGATCTTTGCCTGTTGCCATCCCATCATTGCGGGGGAAAGCCAGATTGCCCTGATCCTTACAACGCTTGGTGGGTTTAGCAGAAAAGAGGTGGCTTATGCCTTGCTTTCAGATGAAGAAGCTATAAAAAAGAGACTTTACCGCGCCAAAAAGGAGATCAGACAATCAAACATTGTATTAGCCGTACCCACCGGCGACGAGCTAAGCGAAAGATTGAAAACCGTTTGCATCAGTTTATACCTGCTTTTTAATGAAGGTTATAATGCCTCTCATTCTGATGAACTGATCAGGAAGGACTTTTGTCTTGAGGCCGTAAGACTTACCAGGCTATTGGCCCAACACTTCCCCGGGGAAACCAGAGTTTCAGCATTGCTGTCTCTTATGCTTTTTCATGCGGCGCGGCTTAAAAGCCGGATTGATGATAAAGGCGCCATTGTATTGTTCCGGAATCAGGACAGGGGCTTGTGGAATCAGGATCTTATCAAAGCAGCCTACTTCTATTTGTCAGAGTCCTCCAGGGGATCCACGCTGACGTCCTATCATTTGGAGGCCAGTATTGCGGCACAGCATTGTTATGCGCCAACCTACGAGAAAACCAACTGGCCATTTATTTTTGATTTGTATTCCAGGTTGTATGAAATAAAACCCTCACCAGTTATCAAATTAAACCTGGCTATCGTGTCCAGCAAAATAAAAGGTGTCAAATATGGCATTGAGCAGCTTGAGGCGCTGATAAAATCCGAGAAGAAGCTTAAAAACTACTATCTTTTATATGCTACGCTCGGCCAGTTATATGTCGAAAACAAAGAGCAGGATCTGGCTATTTCAAATTTTGAGCAAGCCAAATCCCTGACGGCATCCGAAAAAGAAAAGGCGTTTCTTCAAAACCGCATTGATGCCCTTTCCTGAATCGGATTATTTCCAGTTGCTCTGGCATTTTTGGATCACCCCCTCCGGTATTTGCGATATCCAATCCTCCTTAACTTTTTGGTCTGCAAATAAATAAAGCTTGCCATCTTGCACGTGCCAGGCGTCCGGATTGGTAGCGGCAGTGAATCCTTTACTGACAGCAAATGCGCAATAACCACCAAACTGTGGCTGGTAATTGGCAGGTTGCGTTTTGAAAGTTTCCAGGTTTCCGGCAGAAGAAAACAGCCACGTAACGCCGTTTTGCGTGTAACTAAAACGCTGATCTCCTTTTCGAACCTCTCCCAGTTGAAGATAGGCCACCGGGTCATAGCCACCAATAGCCGCCCCACCTTTTTGAAGCACTTTGCTGTGCCACCCCCAGCCCAGTGGATAGACTTTCTTTACATTAGAGAAGATAAGGATGCCAACAACAAGAATGGCCACGATAGAAATAGCAATTGTTAAAATCATTTTTTTCATGTGTTTAAAATTTATTTTCATTGGTCACATGGAACCTCGCTTATCATAATCATTCCCTTGCGCCTCCGCTAAAACTTTAGCGACACGCGGTGTGTGTCGATTACGTCATGCTCGGTTTCATGTTTATAAAATTTTACTGCTTATTTCCAGAATAGCACTTGAGCTTTTGAAATGGGGACATGAAGAGAAAGATTTGTTCGGGAATTTTTTTGGCAGTACGGGACTATTAAGGATACGGAATGGTTTTAAAACCTATGAAGTAGCGGTTCCCGACTCAATGACAGGCATCCGGAAGGATAAAAACAATACCAGCAACAGGACCGCCGCCGTGAAGAAAAATGTAAGACTTCCCGTTTCACCATATAAATAGCCTCCGCAGATAAGTCCGAAAATACTTGCGAGGCTGCCAGCGCTGTTGGCAATTCCCTGCACCGAACCCTGCTGTTTTTCTCCACCCAATTTGGCAAGCACCGAAAGATAGGAAGGCCACATCAGGCCATTGCCCAAAGCAAATAAAAATGCCGCTGTATAAATAAATAATGCGTTGCCGGCAGCCATCAGGCAAAAGTTGACAACCAGCAAAAGGCTGCCGGTAATGATCAAACTGGCATCCGAAAATTTCCCGGACAAAAAGCTAAGCAGCGGGCCCTGGACCAATATCATCAGTCCGCTTAGGAAGGAAAAAAAGATACCGAGTTGCAGTGAGTTCCATCCCAGATTTTTGAGGGCATGCATGGGGAATGCGGCATAGAAAAAGCTGAAGCCAAGGAAGGTTAAAAAATAAATAAGCAGCATGAAAGGAACGTATTTGATAGAAAAAACTGCCTGTAAACTGGTGTCGTTACACTTTTTCATCTTATAACATTCTTTTTGCTCAAAGCTGAAAAGCTTTCTGATCCTGAAGCGGCTGGTGTCAGGATTTACCAGGTCGGGCCGGGACTCCGGAAGTTTAAACCAAATAAGATATATAGCCACTACCGATATTAGCGCTGCTGCAAGAACGGGTATGGCCTCTTTATAAATGGTAGACCCCAGTACCCCTGCTATCGCCGGACCGATGATAAACCCAAGACTGGAGGACATGGCCATTTTGCCAAAATTTGCTTTACGGTTTTTGTCTGTAGAAATGTCTGAAAGATAAGCATTGGCAACCGAGACGTTGCCTCCAGTGAGGCCGTCCAAAGCCCGGGCGGCGAACAGAAAAACCATGGGTAAAGTGATGATAAAGCTGCCTAAAGAAGCTGAATCGACACTTAGCAGGGATCTGTCAGGCAGGTAAAGCGCCAGCAGGAAGATAATCCATGCGAGCAATGTTCCTGCCTGGCTGACTAAAAGGACTTTTTTGCGGCCGAAAACGTCTGACCATTTTCCTAAAATTGGTGCTCCGAAGAACTGGAACGCCGGATAAATTGATCCTAAAACCCCATAAATAAATTCATTGCCCCCAAATCTATTCACCAGGAAAACCAAAAAGGGCAAAATTACGCTGTAACCCAGCATTCCAATAAAGTTTACGGTCAGGACGGGTAAAAGAGGAATTGGTTTTGATGACTGTTTCAATGGTCTGGCGGCTTTCAGTAAGGAACAGTGATTAGTTAAAAGATGTTTGGAAAAGTAATAAATTTGAATTGCTGTAAAAAGGATGCCCAGGCTTTTTTGATTACCGCTTCATCTTTTCCTCAAGCCAGCTTTTAATATCCACATAATCCAGCATATCAGCATTTGCCAGGGGTGTGTCACCCTCAAAAAGGGTAGTGTAAAACTTTTTGAATGCCGCCGGATAATCCGATTTGGAAATATTGGTGATCTTTGAAAAAAAAGCCAGGTAAGAACTTTCAAAAGGTTTGAGTCTTTTCATTTTCTTAAAATACCTGCGATGGCTTTCAACGGCGTATTTTATAAAAATCACATTGCCTAAATCGAAGTGAATCATCAGGTGCAGGAGCCTTGCATAGAATGCCAGGTGCGTCCACACCTCGATTTTGCTATCGATGATCTTATTAATCCATAGGAGGGCCTCGGTATAATTTCCATGAAGGAAATAAAATTGAGCAAACTGGTTCCAGAAAAGCATAAAATAATCTTCCGGGATAGCTTTTTCGAAAGACTGTATAAACTGATCTACCTCCCGGCACAATCTGATCCCGTTCTCCAGGTCCTTTTTGTCCCTGTAAATTTCCAGCTCCAGGTTATACGAGCGGCACCGTGCCCGCACTGAAAACTTGCTGTCTTTGGAGATCCCGTATTTTGCCGGCATCTCTCTGATCAGCTCCAACACCGGGAAGGCTTCTTCCCATCTTTTTTCATACAGAAGCACCGTGATCTTGTTGCTCAGCGTGCTGGTATAAAGGCCGGGCTCATTTTTGATTTTTTCCGGATGGGCCTCCAGTAATTCAATGATGACATTGATGTGTTTTTCTGCCTGGGGTATCCGGTTTTGTAACAGCCCGGCGCTGAAAAGAGTGTGGTGATACAGGATTCTTGCCCGCAGGGAGGCAGCCAACCCGGGATTTTGTATCAAATCTTTGGCAGCCAGCTTTTCTTTTACCGGTGGGCCGCTACGGAAATCTGAAACGTCCGCGACCAGCTCCCAATAGCTGTTCAAATTTTCAAGTTTTTTAATGGCGCCGGCCTGCTTTTTAACGACCTCCTTAAACAGCGGACTGTTGGGTCCGTACTTGGATATGTATAATTTTCTTTGTCCCTCGTAGACGTCAATCAGTGCCGGAAAACTCTCAAAACGCAGGGCTATTTTTTCAGCTTTTTCGAGTACATAGTAACATTGATCAAATAGTTCCTTGCTATGCAATATTTCCGCATCTGTGATTAGATTTCTTACCTCGGTTTCCTTCGATATCCCGGTGTGATAATTTCTAAGACTTTTCAGGATTAGTTTTCTCAGGTGGTTTTTGGTGACATGCAACTGCTCAATGAATTTCTCACCTTCAAATTTTTTCTTAATCTGATCCTCATCAAAAACAGGCTGTTTGTCCAATGCGTCAAATAGCCTGAGGTGGTTGGAATCTGTCTGCTGAGCCCTACAAAAAATCCGGAAATACCGTTTTTCGGTTTGGTTCAGGGATTTGATTAAATAGAACAGATTTCCCTTTTTGTGCATATGAAGTTTACGATTTTTCTATACGATCATATAATAATACGAAATATTGGCTTATTATTGGAGTATATGATATAATATGATTATTACGTTTTAACAAATATTGATTTTAAAATACCTGCTGGCGCTACTAAGTTTGTATCAAAACAAATTGTAAAGGTTAAAACAAAAATACTATGGCAAATTCAATTAACTGGTTTGAAATTCCATCCAAAAATTTCGATCGGGCGTGCAAGTTTTACAGCAACATCCTGGGAGGTGAGGTGCACGTGGCAGAAATGGGTGGTGATATGAAAATGGGGATGCTTCCTAACTTTTCCCAAGGGGGAGGTGTAGGTGGTCACATTAGCTCCAGTCCGGACAGCAAACCGTCCAATGAGGGTGTGATGGTCTACCTGAATGGTGGCGATGATCTGCAAGTCATTTTGGATAAAGTAGAACCCGCCGGCGGGAAGGTGGTGATGCCTAAAACAAAATCACCAGGAGGATACATGGCAATTTTTACCGATACGGAGGGAAATCGAATGGCTTTGCACAATTCCTGAGCCGACCTGGCATCCTTTGCATTTTTCAGGTCACGTCAGACCAATGACGGACAACATGGGAAGGGTGCCCGGGTTTTGATAAAAAATATAGGATCAGCTATTATTCCTGCCATCGTCCGGTCGGGCCGGCATTAGCTTAAGTATAACTTACTGATTGTCAATTCGAAAGAAAAAATAAACTTTTTCTAACGGCCATTCTATGCCCTAAGCTTTCTGGATTTTGGGCCGCTGAAAATGGGTATGATCATTTTGAAGGCCTTGTGCGTCTAACTTTTACATAGTCACCGGGGAGGCTCATTGCGGTGACAGAAGCGTGTTGCCCGGCTGCTCGAAATAACGTGCAACCTTGTGACCTTCATCAGGGAAACAGTGACTTAAGACATTATTGGAGATTTCGTCGTGGTCCTATGGTAACGACCTTATCGATTTATAAAATGATTGCTAAAATTTTGAACCTATGAATGAAAATCATATGAAAACCAAAGCAGAAAAATTCTTTTGGAGAGTTACCGGTTATCCGGTGCTTATCATACTGGCTTTTGTGCTGCTGATTTTTGGGATTGCCAGTCAGATGCCTAAAATGAAAATTGATACCTCTATAGAAGCCTATATTCCACCGGGGCATCATTCACTGCTAAACCGGGACAAAGTCCGCGATATTTTTGGGCTTACCGATCCTATAGTAGTCGCGGTTTCCAGTCACACCAAAGACGGTGTTTTTACAGCAGACCTGTTAAATGTAGTTAGTGAACTCACCGAAAACATTCAGGGGGTAGAAGGCGTTGATCCGGATCAGGTCACAAGTCTAGCCACGGAAAACAACATTACCGGCACCGAGGACGGCATGATCGTAGAGCCTTTTCTGGAAGAAAAACTTAACGGGCAGTCAGAAGCTGATGCTGTGAGGAAAGCCGTCATGCAATTCCCGCTCTATGTTGGCAATCTTGTGAGTACAGATGGTTCCACCACCTTGATCGTGGCCGAGTTGCTGGATAAAAATAAATATGGCCCCCAGGCCTATAATGACATCAAGGCGATCGTGGATAAGGTTACCGAGACGAGGCTTTCCTCCATGGACAATCAGGCTTCCATACACGTGGCAGGGGAAGGGGGCGTAGTAGCTCATTTAGCTGAGTACATTGATAAAGATGCTCAAAAAATGGGCCCCATGGCATTTTTGTTAATTGTGCTGGTATTGATCACCGCCTATCGCACATTCCGTGGGCTCTATTTGTCAGTAATTGTCATACTTGGCGCTGTGATAGGCGCCATGGGTTTAATGGCTGCCAGTGGTGTGCCGATGTACCAGGTGTCAAATGTCATTCCCGTGATATTGATAGCTATTTCAGTGGCGGATGCTATTCATATATTGGGGCAATATTATGAGAATCTTGCCGCCAATCCCGATTTACCACGGCGCAACCTGGTGGTCCAAACCATGGGAGAAATGTGGAGGCCTGTGACGCTGACTTCCGTCACCGATGTGTTTGGCTTTTTGGCCATGGGTTTTACATCTTCGGTTCCTCCGCTGAGAATGGTTGGAATATTTTCCTCCATTGGCGTGATCATGGCATTGCTGATTTCCTTATTTATGGTACCAGCCATACTGGTGTTGCTGAAGCCAAAAATGAGCAAGGCCTTTCGCCTGGCTTCTGCCCATAATACAGTAGATCCGGATTTTTTCGGAAGAATAATGTCGAGGCTTGGTGGCATGGTTCTGACAAAGCCTAAGGTGGTTGTTGCGCTGGCAGCACTGATGATTATCGCCGGGGGCATCGGTATTCCCTTTTTAACAGTAGATGAGGCCAGCATTGAAAATTTCAATACCAACACTGCCATATACAAGGCAGACCGGCTCATCAATGCCAAAATGAATGGCGCCAATTCATTTGATATCATGGTGGAGGCGAGCGAAGCCGATGGTTTGCTTGATCCCGGCCGGCTCAGAAAAATAGAAGCGCTTCAGAAATACCTGGAGCAACAGCCCCAGGTCGGTGGCACTACCTCCATTGTAGATCTTCTGAAGCAGATGAATAAATCTCTCAACGAAAACAACCCCGGTGCCTACACCCTCCCAAATGACACGGATTTGACCGCACAATACTTTTTGCTCTATTCAGCCAGCGGTGATCCATCAGATTTTGAACAATATATTGACTACGATTATCGACTGGCCAATGTGAGTATCAATCTGAAAGACGGCCATTACTCCAAGGCAAAGCCTGTGATAGAGGCGGTGGATCAGTACATCGAAAATGAATTTAACGACCGAACCATAAAAGCCAATATCGCCGGCTGGATGAATGTGTTTTATTATTGGGTGGGAAGTGTAGGATATGGTCATTTTGCCGGCGTAATTCTGGCGCTTATTTTGGTATGGGCCATTTCAGCTTTGGGCTTCAAATCCTCTGTGGCAGGATTGCTTGCCGTGACCCCAGTGTTTACCGCGATTTTTGTTTTTTATGCCGTGATGGGATTTACGGGGATTACTTTGAATACAGCTACCTCAATGTTCGCAGCAATAGCCATAGGTGTTGCCGTTGACTTTGCGGTTCACCTGATAGACCGGATGATTTTTGCAGTGAAAGAACAAAAAAAATCACTGGACCAGGCACTTGAAGAATTGTTTCCGTCTACGGGCCGGGCGTTGCTGTTTAACGTAGCCGCCGTGAGTTTGGGCTTTGGCAGCAATATGATCAGCAGCATACCGCCTTTTATCACCTTTGGGGCTCTGATTACCACCTGTGTGGCGACCAGCTTTCTAGGCAGCGTAACATTGCTGCCGGCATTAATAAAAGTCTTCAAGCCAAAATTCCTGACAAAGCACATTGAAAGCGAAATGACCGACGAACAAAGAGAAGACCTCCTGAATCGCATGGAGATTCCCCGATAGCAACATTATCAATAGAAGCAATACATTTAAAATATCAATATGAAAACTATAAAACTTATTTTCTGTGCAGGCCTTATCGGTCTCTGGACAACCCAGGCTTTAGCACAAGCCTTGCCATCTGCCAAGGAAATTATCAATAAGGTGAACGCCCGGGATGAGGGTCCTTACGTAACTCAGGAGTTTACCATGGAGCTGACCGATCGCCGGGGCAAAAAACAGTTGCGAAAAACGGTCAGTTATCGCAAAGACTATGAGGGCCAGAGAAAGAGCGTCTTGTTTTTTTCGTCGCCGACAAATGTAAAGGGAACCGGCTTTCTCACTTTCGACTATCACGACGCCGACAAGGATGACGATCAATGGCTATATCTGCCGGCGTTGAGAAAGACCAGGAGAATATCAGCTGCCAACCGTGGCGATTATTTTTTAGGCACGGATCTAACCTATGAGGATATCAAAAAGGGAACAAAGATCAGCCGTGAAGATTATACCTTCAAAACTTTGAAGCAGGAGAAGGTAGATGGCAAGACATGTTATTTGGTGGAGGCGATTCCCGTCAATGATAAGATAGCCAAGGAGCTTAAACACAGCAAAGTACATTTCTACATCGATCCGAAAACGTGGATATCATTGAAAAATGAGTATTGGGATATCAATGGTAATCCACTTAAAACTACAGAGATCGAAGCGCTTGTCTTGATTGATGACATATGGACCGTACAGAAAATTAACGCAGTAAATCATAAAACCGGGCATCGGTCTGTTTTGACTTTTAGCGGCTCGGATTACAAAACGAAGCTGGAGGATGATCTGTTTGTCGAACAGACATTATTAAGAGGGCGTTAGACATATGTTTTTAAGATTGACAGTTGGGATCCTGATGGGCGTGTCGTGTACCTCTAATTTAGTTGCGCAGGACAGGGCCGCCCATAAGCCTTTTAATTTAAGAGCATTGCTCAACCCTTCCGCGCTCATAGAATGGGAATCGGCTTACGCTTTTGGAGACAGGGAAATTCAGAAAACGGAATTTATTTTTAAGCCTGAATTCAACATTGACCTGTCTAAAAACGTGCGTTGGGTAATACGAAGCCGAATATATACAGAAGTGACTGATCGGTTGGAGCCCGGAAAACCCAACCAGGTAGAAGTATCGGACCTCTCACGACGCTGGATTATGGGGGATCGATTGGAGGCGGAACTTAGAGAGTTTTACTTTGACATTAAAATTAAAAAGACTTTTTTGACAATAGGTAAACAACAAATAGTGTGGGGTAAAGCCGACGGGTTGAGGATCATGGATTTGGTAAATCCCTTCAACTTTCGCGAATTCCTCTTAGACGAATTTGAAGATTCCCGCATTCCCTTGTGGTCTCTTAAGGCGGATATTCCGATAAAAGGAATATCTGCCCAATTCGTCTGGATCCCCGACCAAAGTTACAACGACCTTCCGGACCCGGCCGGAACTTATGCTTTCGGTCAGGCTTTTGAGGGTATTTCGAATATCCGTCAAAAGCCCCTGCACAAGCCCGACCGATTCATCCAGGATTCGGATGTTGGCCTCAGGTTATCCACTTTTTTTAAAGGGTGGGATTTGACGTTAAATTACCTGTACTTCTATGATGATTTTTCTGTTAACTTTCAATCTACGCCCTTGATCGACAACGTGCCCATCCTCACGATTTCACCGCGTTACCTGAGAAACCATCTGTTGGGAGCTACATTCAGTAATGCCTTTGGAAGCTTTACTTTGCGTGGTGAGGCGGGGTATCAGTTTGACAAATACGTGGCTACCAATGATACTACCCACCCCCATGGAGTTATGGAATCGGGCCAGCTGATGGCTGTTTCGGGGCTTGACTATTCCGGCATCACCAATACTACCCTGAGTGCCCAGCTGTTTGTCGATTGGATTACGAACGACACATCCATTTTAGGCAGGGATCATTTTGAAACCAACGTGTCTCTTTTGTTCTCCAGGAACTTTATTAACGAGACGCTCGACATTGACCTCATCGGCATTAGAAACATTAACCGGGGGGAAGGGTTTGTACAGGGAAAGGTCAACTATCTGCTGAAAAGTAATTTGAGCATTTGGCTGGGGGGAGAAATAATTTATGGAGACAGGGATACTTTTATCGGTCAATTCAAGGGCCAGGATAGGATTTACCTCGGTATGGAATTAGGGATATAAAAAAAATTGAAATAAATGTCCACTTTTTCAAGGCCAAACAGTCTATATAGTACAGACCAAAAATTTGAGGGAAACACACATGTTAGCACTCAAAAATATAACAGGACCCCAGGAGGAGGTCGAACCTACCAGGAATTACAACGATATAAATCCATCGTTGCTATTTATGCCTGACATTACCGGGTTTACCAGGTTTGTTCAGCATGCGGAACCCAGGCATAGCAATCACATCATATCTGAATTACTGGAGGTATTGATCGATTCGAATCATCTCGGGTTGGAAATTTCAGAGCTCGAAGGAGACGCTATTTTGTTTTATAAATACGAACATGTGCCCTCGCTCGCCTCGATTCTTGTTCAGGCCCGGCGGATGTTTGAGAATTTCCACAATCATTTAAAACAATACAACGCTTCCGGTACCTGTAGTTGTGGAGCCAAAAACACGCCCGTTGACCTGTCCTTAAAGATTATTATTCATCAGGGAAAATTTGAGTTTACAAAAGTCAAGCAATACCGGAAGCCACATGGATTAGACCTTATACTGGCGCATAAATTATTAAAGAATTCTATAGATGAAAAGGAATATATATTGGTGACTGACGGATTCAATAAAGAAATATCATCCCTCAATAGCCATGGATTTAGCAGAGAAGATTTTTTAACCGGTAAAACATCTTATAAAGATATCGGCGAAATATCCTATCAATATTTGTCATTAAGGCCACTACTTGACGGGATTAAGAAAAAAGGGCCTGACCTGCCAGTATGCCCAATGTTTGTGAGCCGATAGGTAAAAATACCGGCAATTTGAATCACGCTATTATGATATCAATTGTGGTTAAGTGGATCAGAATATAATAGGGATGATCAATTTGCCGGCTTCAAACGTCAGAGGTTTAAAACCGGGTAAGACAGCAACTGCCCGGTTAAATTATCTAATGTTTGTAAGTAAAAAAAAGTAACATGAAAAATCAATTGTTAGTAAACAAGACAGCGGTAGTTTTGGTGCAGGTGGTAACCTCGGCAAGCAGGTAGCCAAAGCCTTTATAGAACATGGGGCGAAGGTTTTTATTTCGGATATCGATAAGCCGGCCATGGCTGAAATACCAGGTGCTGCCAACGTTCGGAAAGTCGATGCGCAAAATGAAGCGGAGGTAAATGACTATCTTAATACCATTGTTGCCGACGGTAACCAAATCGATGTGATCATCAATCTGAGCGGATCGGATCCCGAGGCATATAACCATGGAAAGCCAGCTATGGATGTTTCTCTTGAACAATTCCTGATCCCTATGAGAACGGCTACCGGCACGCAGTTCATTACGGCAAAGGCGGGATTTAAGCACATGTCCGCGGGAAACGGAGGCGTAATTATCTTAATTACCTCTACACTTTCCAAGATCTCACCACCGTGGACCACTGCGTTGTCGGCATCACATGCCGCTACCGAAGGACTGGTGAGAACACTGGCCAACGAATGGGGTCCCGGGGGGGTGAGAGTGGTAGGCATCAGATCAGAGGCGATGACCGAATCTCCTACTATTAACTACACCTTTACAACCATGGGTGCCAACATAGGATTGAGCAGGGAGCAGATGCAAGGTTCGGTAGAGGAAAAAGTGCCGCTTCGCAGGCTTACCTCAGGCGCAGAAACTGCCAAGGTTGCCGTGCTGGCTGCGTCGGATCTGGCAGGCTTTATGACCGGTGCCATGCTGAATCATTCCGGGGGACACGTCTTAGACTAGTTCCGCAAAAAACAGGTTGATACGGCATTAACGGGCATTTAATTTTAGAATCGTAACAAAATCAAAATTGAAAATGAATAATACAACAATCAAAAGTTATCATCAGGCGGTTTTGGTAGATACGAGCAAAGCAGATGCTTTTTATGCCGTAACAATGCGTCTTGAAAAATGGTGGGGTAAAACAGATCAGCCGGTTTTTAAGGTTGGCGATACTTTTACCACCACCTTTGGAAAATCCATCTGGAAATTTAAGGTGCGTACCTATGTTCCTTTTGACAAAATTGGTTGGGAGTGCATCGAGGCCCATCATGTGCACGATGGCCTGACCGCCATTGAAACAGAATGGTTAGGGACGAGGCTTTTTTGGTTTTTTAATGAATACCACGGTAAAACGGAAATAGAATTTGTCCATGAGGGACTGCACCCTGATCTGAATTGTTTTAGCGTTTGCCGGCAGGCCTGGGATCATTTTATAGCGGACAGCCTTAAAAACTACCTGGAAGTAGGCGTGGGTTATCCGTACATCTCATAGGGCGTCAAATGCAGGCGATCGGGACACCTCAAAATGGGTTTAACGAATATATTGACCTTTAAGACAGTAATAACATATTTATTAATGAAATAAATAATGGAGAAAAAAACAGATTTAGACCGGGCACTTGAGGGAGATATCAATGCCTTTCATGGACTCTTTGCGGAGTTCAAAGATCAACTTAAATCCTATCTATATCGACTGGTCGCAGACCGCAACGATGCCGAGGACCTGGCGCAGGATGCTTTTGTAAAGGCCTTTGACAAGATCTCGACTTTTCAGCAAAAGTCATCGCTCAAGACCTGGGTATTTTCGATTGCCACCCGCCTGGCCTACGATTTTCTTAGAAACAGGCCCAGATGGTCTGGGGATGTCATGGATAAAGTAAAGGAGCGGTGCTGCGAAAATGGTAACAAATCAGAATTCCTCTACAACGCTTCATTGAACTCCGTACACGGAGAATTTGATATTTCAGAACATATAAATTTTTGTTTTACCTGTATTTCCAAGACCATTCCCCTCGAGCAGCAAGTGACACTGATGCTGAAGGATGTCTATGAATTCCAGGTGAAGGAAGTAGCCTTGATCATTGGTAAAACTGTGCCGGCAGTAAAACACATTCTCAGATTTGCCAGACAAACCATGATCGATGTCTTTGACAACCGTTGTGCCCTGGTCAACAAAAACGGCGCCTGCCACCAGTGCTCCGAGCTGAACGGCTGGTTTAACCCCAAGCAAAACCAGCAGGAAGCCCTCATGAAGCTAAACCTGACCCAGGCGCCTGCCAACGCATCGAAAGAGCAACTACTGGCGTTGCGGCAAACGCTCGTCAAAGCCGTGGACCCTCTCCAGGCCAAAGGCACAGACCTTCACGAGGCCTTTATGAAGCTCCACAGACTGGTAGAAGGCGAAATTAACGAAGCCTGGCCCGACCCACCGGTAGAGGTTTTACAGGATCGATAAAATTAATTGTAACAAGTGCTTGTTTTTTGTAGCTTTGGGGCTTTAAGCAAATGGGTAATTAGCTCAGTTGGTTTAGAGCACTAGCTCGACAAGCTAGGGGTCACTGGTTCGAATCCAGTATTACCCACAAAACAGTGTGAGTGTGAGCGCGAAGTGCGAGCAGGGTCACACTGTTTTCCCTCAATACTCACACTCCAACTCACACTGAATCGGAGTTCCGGAGTCGATTAATTTAATAGCTTATTTCATGTTCGATTTTCAAAAGCTCAAGGTCTATTCGAAGGCCAAAGCCTTTCATGCAAATGTTTCTGAGCAGATTCTGAATCAATCCGACTTCAAACCTTATATGAAGGATCAGCTGGGCCGGGCTTCAATGAGTATTATCCTGAATATTGCGGAGGGTACCAGTCGTTTTACCAATCCTTCAAAAAAGAATTTTTATATCATAGCTAGAGGATCGGTTTTTGAATGTGTAGCCGGGTTAGAAATATTGAAGGATCGAAATATGATTACCAGCGAAACTTACAATGATTTCTTTGGGCAAGCTGATGAACTATCCCGCATGCTATTCGCCATGATCCGGAGGCTGGAAAGATGAAAAAATGAATACTGTAACATGCAATTATATACACAGTTTCGCTAACCTCCCACACTCCCACTCCCACTCCCACTCCAATCTCCAGTTCACTGGTTTTAAAAGTCAATTTTCCTCCCTAAAAACGATTAATACCTCACCACCCCCACAATTGATAAATAATTACTAGCGGGATTTCCCATATTTTCACCAAATCAGCAATAGATACTACAGGCCATCAATACCAATTTCCCTAAAAAAGTATTATTTTAATACCTCCAAGTCGGGTATTCGGAAATGTCCGTTTATCCAGATGTGGTAGAATATTCAAAACGACAAAAATCTTTTAAATGGAATATAAAACCTTTGAACCCAGTCCGGATTTAAAAACTTTCATAAAATGTTATTGGCATTTGCGGGTACCAAAAGAATTGCCAAAGGAAAAACAGCAAATTTTACCCGACGGTTGCATTGAAATGATTTTTAATCTTGGTGACGATATCAAACGCTTCACGACGGAAGATGAATATGTAATTCAACCCAGCTCATTTATTTTGGGGCAAATAAGTAAACCCTATTTTGTGGAGCCAACGGGATTTGTTGACAGTTTTGCGGTTCGGTTTTTCCCTGGCGGATTTTCTCATTTTATTAATCGCTCTATGGCTGATCTGGCAGACAAGGATACCGAGCTGAAAGATATATTTGATGAAAATAGCGTCATGGAACTGGAGCTTAAAATCAACCAGGCCAACGACTCCTTCGAACGCATTAAGATAATCGAAGATTTTCTTTTTGATGTGTTAAAACGGCATGTCAACATAGATGATTTGATTAAATCCACGGTTGAAACTATATATCAAACCAAGGGAAGCATTGGTGTGAAGAAAATTTTAGAAGGTAATCAAAAAAAGAGGAGGCAGTTGGAAAGAAAATTTTCTAAGAAAGTCGGGTTAAACCCGAAACAACTTTGCAGGATCATTCGCCTGCAAGCCAGCTTGCAAAGTATGCTTGGAGATAAGCAAAAAAAATTGACAAGTGTCGGGTATGAAAGCGAATATTTTGACCAGTCGCACTTTATTAAAGACTTCAAAGACTTTACCGGAATAAGCCCGAAAGAATTTTACGAAGACCAAAAGTTTTTACTTTCCTCTGTTTTATACAAAAAGGATTAGACTGTCGCATTTTTACAATTTTACCCTTTGCAGGTAATGTAGTTTTACGCTGTAATTTTAAACAGAGAATAATGAAAAAGACAATAATGAGTGCAGGTGTATTTCTTGCCATTGGCTTAATCACCTGTACCAATCAAAACAACGCTAATTCACAAGTATCAAAAGTTGAAGCAACTCCAAAACAAATCTCAGATAATATGAAAAGTTTTATATCCATTTTTGAAATACCATCTGTAGAATTTTCAAGGGCCGTCACCTTCTATCAGTCAATTTTGGGCATTAAGATTGAGGAAATTGATATGCAGGGCACGCAAATGGGACTATTTCCAAGTGAGGGACAAATGGTTTCTGGCATCATTGTCAAAGGAGAAGGCTACCAACCTTCCGCAGATGGCGTCGTTATTTATCTGAATGGAGGGGATAACCTTCAGGTGATCTTGGACAAAGTGGAAACCAATGGCGGAAAAATTGCCCTTCCTAAAACACTTATTGATGAAGAGAACGGTTACTTTGCAATGTTTATTGATACCGAGGGGAATAAAATCGGCTTGCATTCTCCGAATTAAGTGAAAATAAAAGTCCGGTCGGCATATAACCTGGGTCGTTGGAAATAACGAAAATCAGATGGAAAAATTAGACGACCAGACTCAATGAAATATTACTAGCCCTATCAGACTATCAGCATTTTAATTGACCGTAACTTTTTTGTACAAGCTGATGAATTATCTCGTATGTCATTTGCCATGATCAGGAATTTGGAGAGATAAAAGTGCATGCCGGAATGTGGGATTTGCCTCGAAATTTTGTTACCCCCACTCACACTCCTTTTCCATTGTCTACAGGCTAATTTATTAATGCAACACTGTTGCAATAATATCAAAATTGCCTATATTTGAAGCCGGAATCAACCATCAACAAAATGACAGATAACAATTTTGAGGTAATTATTATTGGCGGGAGCTATTCGGGACTGTCAGCGGCCATGAGTTTGGGGCGGTCTTTGAGGAAGGTTTTAATTATTGACAGCGGGAAGCGTTGTAATCAGCCTACTCCCCACGCGCATAACTTCATCACCCATGATGGCAAACCACCGCAGGAGATCGCCGACATAGCTAAAAAGCAGGTACTGGCCTATGAAACAGTAAACTACTATGAAGGATTGGCCGCCACCGGCAGGAAAACGGAATATGGATTTGAAATTCAAACAGATTCGGGCGCTATCTTCAAGGCCAAAAAACTGATCTTCGCCACCGGTGTAAAAGACATCATGCCTGATATCACTGGATTTTCGGCCTGCTGGGGGATTTCTGTGCTGCATTGTCCCTACTGTCATGGATATGAAGTAAGAGGAAGAAAAACCGGCATCCTCCTGAATGGCATGATGGCTTTTGAATTCAGCAAGATGATCAAAAATCTGACCGATGATCTGACTATTTTTACCAACGGTCAATCTATGCTTACCCCGGAGCAAACGCAAATTTTAAACAGTCGCAATATCCGGGTAGAGGAAAGAACCATAACCGAGTTTGTTCATGACCAGGGCTATCTCAGTGCGGTCATATTCAGTGATCAGTCAAGACAGGAAGTTGCAGCATTATATGCTCATCCGGATTTTGCCCAGCATTGTTATATTCCGGAACAATTGGGATGTAAACTCAATGATCAGGGCTTATTGGAGGTAGATGCCTTTCAAAAAACAAATGTGGCAGGCGTTTATGCCTGTGGCGATAACAGCAGCCCGATGCGGGCCCTTGCCATGGCCATTGCCGCCGGAACGATGGCCGGAGCGGCTTTAAACAAAGAACTTGTGGAGGAAGAATTTTGAGACTGGTTAAATAGCATCGGCAATAGTGATATCCAAAAAGCCTGGCCAGGCGCCGGATGATTAGTCCTTTGGAGCACTGTCTTCCTGAGATTCGTTATCTTCAATAGTAATGACAATGTCATCCGGTGTTTTATCTTCTTCTTTGTAAAAATTGTGTATACCTACCATATAAGCCACCAGGATGGTCCAGATTTTTCTTTTTACAAAGCGGATTATTTGATGGAAGACAGGCTTCATCACTATTTATTTGAATGCACTATAATAACTGTACTATCAATAAGCAATCCAATTGCTCGATGGTGTCAATCTGTCATTGTTGCGAATTTTATCTTGAGCTAGTACTCTTCATAAAAATCAAACTTTCGCGCTACGATGTTTGATTTTTCATTTCTCAAATACTCCAGAAATGCGGCGGCAACCGGTGAATGTTTCTTGCCCTTCATCCAGATCAACGACCAGGTACTGGTAATAGGCAGCCCCTTGACCGGCGCTATTTGAAGGTCCTTTTTAAACAATTCATTTTTGATACCGATCAAAGGCATAATGGAATAACCCAAACCCGCCAACACCGCCTGCTTGACTGCCTCGTTGGAAGTTAGCTCCATTTTCTTAATGACGGTAATGTTATTTTGGGCCATAAAATGTTCCATAATTCGCCGGGTCCCGGAACCCTTTTCCCGGAATATAAGCGGCAATTCTGCAAATATCTCTTTTGGAGGTAAGGCCTTCTTGGTAGGATAAGCCTTATTACCTACCAGAAACAATTTGTTCTGCATCAGGTCCAATTTCTCAATGTCCAGTGCATCGGGAAGCACGGAAACCAGCGAGTAATCCACCTCATTGTTTTTTAGACTCTCGATGACCCGCGCTTTGTTGGTAACGTCCATGGCCAGTTCTATGGCGGCGTGTTCGTTGACAAAATCAGAAAGAAAATAAGGCATGACATATTTACCTGTAGAAACCACAGAGATCTTTAGCTTGCCCGTGAGTAATCCCTCATAGGCCAGGGTTTTATGCCTGATGGCATATACCTGGTTGAGGATGTTTTCAGCAGCTTCGGCGATTTCCATTCCAAAGTCGGTGATATAGATCTTCCTCCCAATCACCTCGGTTAGTGGAATATCAAATTGTTCCTGGAAGTTTTTTAGTTGAATCGAGACGGCCGGTTGGGTGAGGTGCAGTTCGTCAGCAGCCTTGGTGATGCTTTTGGTTTCGGTGATCCTCAAAAAGATCTGAAGTTGGTTTAAAGTATAATTCATAAATATTTCTTATGTAAAACATAATAAAGATAAATAAAAATTTATGAATTTAAATGCGCACCTTTGTAAAAACACAATTAATTCTTTGTTGCACATGATATCTTCAAAATCAATTCTACATATTCTACTAGGAGCGGTGGCGCTAGGCGCTTCCGCCCTGGTTTTTTTCCTGGAAAACAATGTGATGACCCAGCATTTTTTGGCCTCGGTGTCCATTGTTATTAGTCTTTTCATTTTAAAAACTTATCAAAAACCATATTAGTTATGAACTCACAAAAGCAATTTGAACTGATCAGAGGCGTCTTTGAGTCGTTTGAGGCCAAAGAGGTGCTTCTTTGTCTGATAGACGGAAAAATCAAATTTCACAATCACAAAATTTTCAGCGAGGAAGAGCGGTTTGGTGTAAAAAACGCCAACTCCATCCAGCGTATTAAGGAATTGAGTGAGGCAAGAGAACAAGTGCTTAAGCTTTTGGATGATTGCGAAAGCAACGGTACCAGACTTTCTATTCACTCTCAGATTTTTGTTGAATTATTGGCCAAGTCAGAGGTAGCATAGTTGATCGCTGCTCAGAAGACTTTGGAATTGCACAAGAAACGGTCGTTTTATACCAAACCACATAAATGAATTTCGATTTTTTAATTGACAATCTTACTAACCCCGCCCTGCTCTTTTTCATACTTGGAATTATCGCTGTTTGCGTGAGAAGTGATTTGGAAATACCTTCGAATTCTTCCAAATTTATTTCTCTCTATTTATTGTTCTCTATTGGGTTTAAGGGAGGGCAGGAATTGTCGCACGAAACCATTAATGCCGAGATCTTGTGGTCAATGTTATTTGGGATCTGTGCTGCACTGGTTATTCCGGTTGTTGCTTTTTTTATCTTAAAGCGTAGATTAAACACTCATGATTCGGGTGCAATTGCCGCCGCATATGGTTCTGTGAGCGCGGTAACATTTGTCACCTCGGTATCTTACCTGGAATCGCAAGGGCACATTTTACATGGCCATATGGTTGCTATTATGGCACTAATGGAATCCCCGGCAATTATCGCGGGGTTGGTTTTGATTTCGATTTTCACCAAAGAGGAGTCAACAACCATCAGGAAACGCACAGCGTTAAAACATTCGCTCACCAATGGCAGTGTGCTGCTCATTCTGGGGAGTTTGTTGATCGGCTATCTTGCCAGCGCTGAGCAGGCCGAAGGTATCAAGCCATTTACTAACGATATCTTCAAAGGTTTTCTCGCTGTGTTTCTGCTGGACATGGGTATTGTGAGCGGTAAAAAATTGAATTCATTGCTGGCAAAGGGGTGGTTCCCCTTTGCCTTTGCCATTATTATTCCCATGATAAACGGTTGCCTTTTTGCATTACTTAGTTCCATGGTGACATCGGAAATATCGAGTCGCTTTATCTTTGCTATCTTAGCGGCGAGTGCCTCCTATATCGCCGTGCCGGCCGCCATGAAAATTGCAGTACCTAAAGCGAATCCGGGCTTGTTTTTACCTATGGCTTTGGCCGTTACTTTTCCGTTCAATATCACCATCGGCATGCCTATATATTTTTTGATCGTGCAAAATTCATGAATATTTATTCATTAAAGTATTGAGTATTCTCCGCAATGTCCGTCGCTCATTCTATGGTAAGATGCTAACCGCGATCAGGTAATAAGTGTTTTGATACATAATACTTTTTCCTTAGCCAAAAAGCCACTCTCACCAACAATATCAGGGCCGGAACCTCTACTAACGGGCCAATGACACCGGCAAAAGCCTGCCCCGAATTTAAACCAAAAACGGCAATAGCCACAGCAATAGCTAATTCGAAATTATTACCTGCTGCGGTAAACGCAATTGAAACGTTCTGCGTATATGTTGCTCCCGAAGCCTTGCTGAAAAAAAATCCAACAAAAAACATGAGGATGAAATAGATCAACAGTGGAATCGCTATTCTAATCACATCCAATGGAATTTGCACTATCAATTCGCCTTTCAAAGAGAACATAACAACGATAGTAAATAATAGCGCGATAAGTGTTATCGGTGAAATCGCAGGAATGAATTTGGTCTTGTACCAGTTTTCACCTTTTAACCTAATCAAAATAATCCTACTCAAAAGTCCCGCTAAAAAAGGTACACCAAGATAGATAGCAACACTTTCCGCAATGGCGCCGATGGATATGTCGACGATCGTACCTTCAAATCCAAAATACGGTGGTAAAACTGTAATAAATAGCCATGCGTAGAAGCTGTATCCAAACACCTGGAATATACTGTTGAGTGCTACCAAACCGGCGCCATACTCGCTGCTTCCATCGGCCAGATCATTCCACACCAACACCATAGCGATGCACCTGGCCAAGCCTATTAAAATCAGTCCGACCATGTATTCCGGATAATTCTGTAAGAAAATCAAGGCCAGTACAAACATGAGTACCGGTCCGATAATCCAATTCAAAATCAAGGAGATGGAAAGGACTCTGACATTCATAAATACTTTGGGAAGTAGCTTGTAATCTACTTTTGCCAATGGAGGATACATCATTAGTATCAGACCGATGGCAATTGGAATGTTGGTACCATTGCCACTGGACCAATCAATGGATGATGTGCCGGAAGAAAAGAAATAACCAATCCCAATGCCGATAGCCATGGCAAGAAATATCCAAAGCGTCAGGTATTGATCTAAAAAGCTGAGCTTTTTTTGTTTAGCTGCCATTTTATTTCTTCACCTGAGAGAATGCGTAAAACATTTCGTTACCTATTTGCATGGATCTCTCCTCATATTTGGCAGCTTCCATTGGCGTACCGTCAAATGCCTTCGGATCGTCATACCGTACCGGTATTCTGCTTTCGGCTCCGGGAATAAACGGGCAGTTTTCATCGGCGTGCGAACAGGTCATGACTGCGGCAAAGTTATCGGTAGGATTAATGGCATCGTCGTAGGTTTTGGAAAAGGTACTGATGGGTTCTGCGTCGTCAGAGAAAAAAATGAAGTAAATTGGATTGTTTTTTTCTTTTATTGTTACATTAAACCCCGCCTTTTTCACGACTTCCACCGCCCTTTCATTGAACGCGGTCACTTCTACCCCGCCGGAGTAGCAGTTTGCCTCTATGCCGTAATAGTAGGCAGCGGCTTGCGCCCAGATCTGGGAGAGTTGGCTTCTGCGCGAATTGTGTGTACAGATAAAATTAAGGTTTACGTTTTCACCTGCCGATACCTTGGCTTGTATGTATGCGATCAATGGCTGTAGTACGACACGTCTTTCTTCATTGATGTCACTAGCATTGAATTGCTTTATTGTTTCAGTTATTTTACTGTTTAAAGGCATTGCTTTCTTTAGCATAAATTTGACAATCATTTAACAACAACCCGCGCCAGGTTCACAAGAACCGTTCTGCTCCGCGGTTAGCGTAGATAACCTATTTCCAGGTTTTTTCACAGGGATACCACATTTATCTTTTGCAAGGCAATCGGTTTGTTTGGTGGTCAATTGAAAATGCTGTCCGTCAAACGCCAGACCATATTTGCCAATGGTATCCGCCTGATATTCTACTTCAATTTCCAGATCTTCCAGGTCAAGTCGTGACTCCGACAGTTCAATGATAGACTTAAGTTTTTGATTACTCAACCGGTGGTCATAATCGCTGTCGGTAAACAGTTGAAAATTGATGACGGACTCTTTTCTGATGGTTCCACCACAATCAATAAAATGTTTGCTTACGTTTCCGATTTCCGTGACGTGAAAATGTGCAGGCACCTGCTCACCATTGGGTAACTGAAATTTTACCTGATCAACCTGCCCTAATGCTTGTTTAATTTCCGATAGTTTCATTTTTCTTTATGTTATTGCAATATTACGATAATGTAGATTAAATTTTTTTATCAACAATTTCTCAAAGTGGGATTATCAAATTGATTGAAGATTTCATTAAACTGATCTTTGATCTCAGCCCAGCGGAGTCCATTGATACAGTAGCTAACGCTTGATCCTTCAACGGTCCCCTGGATGATGCCAATATCTTTTAATTCCCGCAGGTGCTGGCTGATCGTAGCCTGCGCAAGCCCCAATTCCTGCACCAAATCGCCATTTACACAAGCGTTTGATTTCAACAGGTGCTGGATAATAGCCACTCTGGCAGGGTGGGCAAAAGCTTTGGCAGCCATTGCTATCTCATTTTGTACGTTTGAAAACAAATCTGTTTTTGTTACACCCATATCATTTATTGTTTCATTGCAATATTACGATTAATATTTTTAATTACAAATTTTTTCAGATTTTTTTTGAGGATGCCATGTACTAAAGACAGTAATGCGCATTTACCTTTAAAAATTTCCACAGGATTATTTTCTGAAGATATGCATCTGATTTGGTAATTCATTAAATATATAGCCATCGGGAATATTGAACTTGAATAATCGAAGATAATCCAGTAAATTGAAAAGAAAGTTGGTAATATGGCTTTTTAACGGTGGGGTGATACACACCAGCTTAAACATGTGACCCTGTCGAATCAGTAATGACTATGAAAACTTTAGAAGAAAGCGTTGTCACGGCCATGGACGGTTCTGAAAGTGAACTATTTTCGTTTTTGCCCTATATGTTGCAAGATGTATGGGAAATGGGCACTTCCTCAGAAGCAATTGTTGGCCTGGTCCAAAAACATGCCAGGGATCATGCCAACCTTAATATCCTTGATCTTGGCTGCGGAAAGGGTGCGGCATCTGTAAAGCTGGCCAGGGAACTTCAGTGTACCTGCCTCGGTATTGATGGTGTGGGTGCGTTTATCGACGAGGCCACGCGCAAGGCGGAAGAATTTGGTGTGGAACATCTATGCCAGTTTATCGCAGATGACATCCGCGTAAGAATCAAGGTATTGCCTAAATTCGATATCATTATCCTGGGCGCCCTGGGGCCGGTTTTCGGAGATTATAACGCCACACTTACCACCCTTTCAAAATGTTTGAGCCAGGATGGGATGATTATTATTGATGATGCTTATATTGAAGATGACAGTGATTTCACCGATCCTTCGATCCGGAAAAAATCGGAAATACTTCAACAGATAAAAGTGGCTGGCATGCGACTGGTAGATGAAATGGTCATGAAGGAAGATGAAATAAAAGCTGCTGATGATTACCTGTATGAAAATCTTGAAAGAAGATGTCGGGAGTTAATAAAAAAATATCCTGGTAAAAGGAAGCTTTTTGAAAATTATATGGCCGGGCAAAAGGAAGAAAATGATATCCTTGAAACTAAAGTCATCTGCTCAACTATTTTAATAAGGAAAAACAGGGGATTTATTGAGAATTAAGAGGCTATCTACTTTATCCGATCACGGTAAACCAGGTAAAGTACAAATATTTTCGGGTCGAACATAGGCTGTAATATCCCGGCCGCATAAGCCCGGAAATCTCTGCAATCTGATGTGTCTGAAATCGTAAACCCAAAACAAATGAATTGATTTTTTTTCACACAATTAAATTTTCTTATTATGGCTTCAAACAGAGGACTTGCTTATGTTAAACCCGGCGTGGTTGAGTTGCGGGATATTGCCTTCCCGGAATTGGCGCTGGGGGATCGTAAATGCCACCACGGCGTGATCCTTAGAATTGTATCAACCAATATTTGCGGGAGTGATCAACACATGGTTCGCGGCAGAACCACTGCGCCGGAGGGATTGATTCTGGGGCATGAAATTACCGGCGAGGTATTGGAAAAAGGGAGAGATGTGGAGTACCTGGAAGTGGGTGACCTGGTATCCGTACCATTTAACATCGCCTGTGGCCGGTGTAGAAATTGCAAAGAACAGCAGACGGGTATTTGTACCAATGTAAACGAAGCGCGGCCTGGCGCCGCCTATGGTTATGTGGATATGGGCGGATGGATCGGTGGTCAGGCGGAATACGTGATGGTACCCTATGCGGATTTCAACCTGCTTAAATTTCCCAACAAAGACCAGGCGATGGCAAAAATCAGGGACTTAACGCTCTTATCAGACATCTTGCCGACAGGCTATCACGGCGCTGTAACAGCCGGTGTAAAACCCGGTGCTGTTGTTTATGTAGCCGGAGCCGGACCGGTGGGATTGGCCTGCGCCGCATCGTGTCATTTGCTTGGTGCTGCCGTCGTGATCGTCGGTGATCTTATTCCGGAAAGACTGGCACAGGCCAGAAGTTTTGGGTGCGAGACGGTTGATTTAAGAAAAGATGCCTCACTCGCCGATCAAATTGCTGACATTGTTGGTGTCCCCGAGGTGGACTGCACCGTAGATTGTGTGGGATTTGAGGCAAGAGGACATGGTCACGGCCACGAAGTGGAGCAACCGGCTACTGTATTAAATGCCGCCATGGAAGTTACCCGCGCCGGCGGAGGAATTGGTATTCCAGGTTTGTATGTAACAGGAGATCCGGGTGGCGTAGACGACAACGCTAAAATCGGTAATCTGAGCATTCGTATCGGCCTGGGCTGGGCCAAATCACATCATTTTACTACCGGTCAATGTCCGGTGATGAAATACAATCGCAATCTGATGCAAGCTATTTTGTACGACAAAATAAAAATTGCCGATGCGGTAAATGTACAAGTGATCAGCCTGGACGATGGCCCCAGTGGTTACCAGGATTTTGACCAGGGCGCCGCCAAGAAGTATGTCATTGATCCACACGGTATGGTACCTGCCTGATCAGATTGTCTATCCCTATTAACCATGAAGACTATAAAGTAATCAACAACTTTTTTGGCAACGTTAAAAGAGAAAAAGACTGACATCATTTTCAGCATGCCCTGGCAGCAAAAGTTGCCAGGGCTATTTTATGCTTTGATGGCAGCAAGGCCGGACTCCCCGGTTTGCTTTTTATCGGGGTCCTGTTAATACCAGATGTCAACTTCCTTTGATCATTATCCATATTTTGTCACTTTAAATGGTCAGGTATCCGTGAAGAATACATTAGATTTGTAAAGCATGCGGAGTTATACGGTGCTTCTAATCCTTTTTACCGTAACCGCACCATAACTATTAAAATATACAAAGCAAAATGAATCGTTTACTACTCTTAAACCTGAGCCTGCTGATATCTTTCTCAGCTTTTGGCCAGGGCGGGAAGGTCTATGATAACCTCTCCATGAAAAGCAACCTGCTAAAAAGTGAGCGGAAATTTGCCGTCTATCTGCCTCCTGACTATGAGGCTTCGGAAAGAAGCTACCCCGTTCTGTACTTGCTTCATGGCTCGGGAGATGACCAGACCGGTTGGATTCAGTTTGGGGAAGTTTTGCATATAGCCGATAAAGCCATTCGGGAAGGAAAAGCCACACCGATGGTCATCGTGATGCCGGACGCCAATACTGGCCGCCGCGGTTATTTCAACGACATTAACGGAACGTGGCTTTATGAAGATTTTTTCTTTGAGGAATTGATTCCCTACGTTGAACAGACGTACCGGATCAAAGGCGAAAAGCGCTATAGAGCAGTAGCTGGACTCTCGATGGGTGGCGGCGGTTCTTTTATGTATGCCTTACATCACCCTGAAATGTTTTCGTCAGCCTGTCCCCTCAGTGCCTACGTAGGCCCGCTTTCGGTGGATGAGCTGAAGGCGCGTTTAAAAAGAAATAACGAAAGCTACACCAAGCAGCAGATCAATCAATACTATGAGCAACACAACGCCCTGTCCCTGATAGATCAGCTTTCGAAAAAGGACCTGTCCTCAGTACGTTGGTTTATAGATTGTGGAGACGACGATTTTTTGTATGAGGGAAATAGCCTGGTGCACATTGCTCTGCGCAAGAAGGAAGTTCCCCACGAATTTCGGATTCGGGATGGCCGCCACAGCTGGACTTATTGGCGTGAGTCCCTGCCGGTAGTACTGGGATTTGTATCTGATGCTTTTCACCAATATTAAAAACCAGACTTGCTGTTAAACGGCATTAAAGTTGTCGATGGGGAAAAACAATATCAAAACCTATAGCACAGAAACATTCCGGGACAGGTTTATGAAACCGGAGCAAGAACTCGATACCATTTTAAAATCAGAGTACGGAAAGTTTTTTATTGTGAGGGTGGAGGAGATGATCCAATTGATAAAACTTCCGGTTCCGCCGGCGAGGGCGACAACCCATTCGCTCATTTATCTGACCGAAGGCGAAGCCATTATGACGATTGGGAGTGAGACCTTTACGATTTATAAAGACGAATGCCTGTTTGTTCCGGCTGGACAAATTTTTTCATTTTCCAATGCCGATGTCAATAAAGGCTATCTATGCAATTTTCACAACGATTTCTTCGTCGGCAAGTTTGGCAAAAAGGATTTGTTAAAGGAGTTTGAATTTTTGACGGTTTGGGGTAACTGCCACGTTGCCCTGGATAGTCAGACGTCTTATTACGTCAGGCATCTTTTGCAAAGAATATTGGCGGATTATGCAGTAAACGGATTGAAGCATATCGACATCATTCAGCCCTATTTCATTGCTGCGCTTTGTGAGATAGCCAGGGTTTACCAACCACTTTCAAGTAGCAAGAAAGACCAGTCCGTGGCGATTACCAATAGATTCAAGGAACTGCTTTTCTCCAAAATCAAGACAATACACCAGGTCAGTGGTTACGCCTCCTTATTAAATATCACGCCAAATCATTTAAATAAGGTGGTAAAACGCATTACAGGAAAATCACCTACCAAATGGATCAATGAGATGCTTGTCATGGAGGCAAAAGTGCTGTTGTATCAAACAGATATTCCCATCAGGGAGGTGGCAGCGGAAATTGGCATATTTGATCAATCGTATTTCAGTCGTCTTTTTAAAAAATATGAGGGAGTAACACCATTGCAATTCCGTAAAATGATTGAAATATGCTAATCAATCCCCAATTGATCCTAGTATTAAAAACCATCTCTTCAGAATTTTGCAAGCATAAAAACAAATCAGGATGTATTTTACGTTATTGACCATTCATTCCTTGTTCCGCTGGCTGGTGTTAATCAGTTTGGTTTATGCCATTTATAAAGCGTTTAGAGGATACGCCACCAATTCGCCATTTACGAAAACCGATAATGCCATCAGGCACTGGACTGCGACTATTACCCATATCCAATTTACTATAGGTGCGGTCCTGTATGTCATTAGTCCTGTAGTAAAATATTTGTGGAAGAATTTCAGTACGGGTGTACATCAGCAGGAACCTTCTTTTTTTGGTGTCATACATTTTGCTTTAATGATGGTGGCGGTAACGGTGTTGAGTATTGGCTCGGCCAAAGCAAAGAGAAATACGGTAGACAAAGAAAAGTTTGGCACCATGCTCATCTGGTTTTCCATCGCTCTTATACTTATACTCATCGCCATTCCATGGCCCTTTTCTCCATTGGCAAACAGACCCTATTTTAGAGGCATATGAAAAAATATCTTTATACGGAAATCGGACGCCTGCGATTACTCGCTTTTCTGGAAGGAGTATCGTTGTTGATATTAGTCTTTATCGCAGTCCCCATTAAGTATTATTACGATAACCCCGCCCTGGTCAAGGCCATCGGGCCGGCACACGGTGTGTTGTTTCTTCTTTTTGTAGTCAATGCCTTAAAAGTAAGCGTTGGTTATCAATGGAAATTAAAAACAACGATAATGGTATTAGTGGCTTGTGTTGTTCCTTTCGGCACTTTTTACATTGACAGTAGCCTGTTAAAAAAAATGCATCAGGAGCAGTTAAAATAAAGAATATCGCGCTACCAATGCGATTCCGTGGCTCATGAATGGTGATGAAGAGCTTTCAAAAACCACTTGCGAAATCCTCTCCATTCAACACTGAGGCGCAAGGTATATTTTAAAGTTATGGGCATTGTTTACCCCGTAAAATGGTTAAAATCCATTAGTTTTGTGCGGACATTGGATAATAGTTATTCCTGTTGTTTCTATCTTGAGTTTACGCAGCGTCATGGACGATTTAAAAATTTTTGACAAGCCGATAATTTACACTGAATTAGAAGCTAAAGCCAAAGAAATCGGGTTTGCCATGCCTTCCGATCTGGGAACGGGAGCAATCTTAAAAACCCTTGTATCTTCCAAGCCAAAATCCAATTTATTGGAATTGGGAACGGGAGCAGGTTTATCACTATCCTGGATAATTGATGGCATGGATGCAGAATCCAAACTTATAACAGTTGACAATGATCCAAAGCTGATTGATAATGCCATGCATTATTTTGGCAAAGACAAGCGGGTTAAAATCATATGTGCAGATGGCGCGGAGTGGATTCAAAACTATACCGGCGAAAAGTTTGATTTATTATTTGCCGATACCTGGCCGGGAAAATACAGCAAAATCGAGGAAACACTTGATTTGGTAAAAGTGGGTGGTTTTTATATTGTCGATGACATGAGAACCAGGACGGATTGGCCGGAGGGTCATCAGGAAAATGTAGACAGACTGATCACATATTTGGAAAACAGGGACGATTTTAATTTAGTCAAAATGAACTGGTCGTCAGGAATAATTCTCGCCGTAAAAAAACATTGAAAATCCCTTTTTTATGTGATACCAATTTAATCATTGACACGATACAAAACATCTTATCTCAAATTCAATGGAAAAAGAAGTATTAGTAGTTTTAGGCGCTCCAAATTCACCTACGGGTGAATTAAGTAATATTGCCAGAAGCCGGTTAGATTACTGCGCAAGTATTTATTCAAAGGGTCAATTAGTCTTATGCACCGGGGGCTGGGGTGAACATTTTAATACGGCTGCCGAGGCACATGCTGTTTATGCAAAAAGATACCTGATTGAAAGAGGTGTCTTCAAGGATGATTTTTTGGAATTGGCACTGTCCCAAAATACAGTGGATGATGCCATAAGGATAAAAAAAATTATCTCAAATATCGCAGCCCCAAAACTAACGATAATAACATCCGATTTTCACAAAGAAAGAGTGGCGCTGATTTTCCAGGAGATTTTAAAAGGGTTTGATATCACTTTGGCCGGCGTGAAAAGTAACCTGGAGAATGATCATTTGCAGCAGCTGATCAAACATGAGCAGGAAGCCATCCAGTCAATTTTGCGGAACGGATTGTATTATTGATAACCATCCTTTGGTCGGTTAACCGGTTTTCCTTTCAGACCGGCAGGTCAGAGGCACTTTTCAAAGTATCATTTTTTTAAGCCTATTCCAGTGCAATGAGCACAAAAAATATATGTCCAAACCAGCAATAAGCTTTGGCAAATAGGCTGTTGGATTGATGCTAATAAAAAATATCTATATCTTACGGCCAATATCTATTTGACAACCGTTTAAACCATACATTTAACTGAGAAACTGACCATGAAAATTTTTACCGCTATAGCCATCTCATACCTGATTTTTGCATGTTCTTCCAACCAAGGGAAACAGGAAACGGAAAAGGATCAATCGCAAGCCGAGCCGCCGACAACCAAAACAGTGTCATTAAAACAGGTCTGGGCTTCAGATACGATTTTAAAAACACCTGAATCGGTATTATACGACCGGGAACGCGGTATGATTTACGTGGCCAATGTTAACATGAACCCCTGGGAAAAAGATGGTAATGGCTTTATTTCTAAAATGGATTTACAGGGAAATATTATCGAGCTGGAATGGCTTTCCGGTCTCAGCGGTCCGAAGGGGATGGGCATTATCGGTAATTCACTCTTTGTGGCGGATATCGATGAAGTGGTTGAGTTTGATATTGAAACGGGGCAAGCAGTCAATACCTACAAGGTTGAAGGCACCCCCACGCTGAACGACATTACCGTTGGCGATGGCGTGGTTTATATATCGGGGTCAGACAGCAACAAGGTGTTTGCATTGAAAGACGGCCAGGTGTCGGTGTTTTTAGAAGATGACTTTGGCAGGCCAAATGGCCTTTTTGTTGAACCAGGTAGATTACTAATGATCACCAGCGGCAGCAGTCAGCTGAAGTCTTTTGATCTTGATACCAAAGAAAGTGTTGACCTGGTAGATGGCCTGGGACATGGCGATGGTATTGTTCCGGTTGGAAATGGAGATTATCTGGCTTCCAGCTGGCGTGGGGAGCTTTTTTACATTGATTCCAATTGGAAGCGTACACAACTTTTAGATACCCGGGATGATAAAATCAATGCGGCTGATATAGATTTTATTATTGATAGGAACTTACTGTTAGTACCCACGTTTTTTGACAACAGAGTGGTAGCCTACCAGCTACAGGAGTAGGCAACATATGGTAATCGCCATCCGCAAAATCATAGAAATCTATTAAACTTTACCTATAGCATTGATGCGAAGGTACCGGATATTGCGATTCTGATACCCGGAAAGTTGCCTGTAAATTGACAGAGAATTCATTTCTTAATCCAGATTAAGGAATTCCATTCACATCGCCCCGATTTTTGCATCGTGAAGCATCGGGAAATAGGTTTTTTATCATTTATTGCAATTTTGGCTTTATTGATGGCGCTGGTTTCAATAACCATCAATATGGTGTTGCCGGCTTTCCAAAGTATGGCTAATGCATTTCAGTTGAGGCATCAGAATCAGATTCAACTGGTTATTTCTCTGTTATACCTGGGCTTAGGTATTGGCCAATTGTTTTATGGTCCTCTTTCAGATAGTATAGGCAGAAAGCGAACTATTTACATTGGCTTAACCTTGTTCATCGCCGGGTGTTTGGTTTCCTATCTGTCCGGGGATTTGGTTACCCTTATTGCCGGGCAAATCATACAGGGATTAGGCCTTGGGGCTCCCAGAGTAATCAGCCTTTCAATTGTCCGCGATCGTTATGCAGGCAATAGTATGGCCAGGGCTATGTCATTTATCATGGTTATCTACATTCTTACACCCATCTTTTCCCCGATCCTGGGGAAGCTTGTGCTCATGCTGGCGGCATGGCGCACATTATTTATCGTTTTTATTTTTCTGGGATTGGCGGTTTTATTGTTGTTCCGGTATGTAATGCCCGAAACGCTGTCTGCGGAGCGCAGAAAAATATTTACGGTAAAACACATGGCTGCGGCAATCGGCGAGATAGTGAACAATCGCAAATCGTTAGGTTGTGTCGTTGTTTTAGGAGTGTATTCAGGCGTCTTTATTACCTATCTTAATCTGTCACAACCGATATTTGAAATTGAATACCAACTTGGCAATCGCTATCCGCTTTACTTTGCCTCCCTGGCACTCGGTATAGGATTGGCCTCATTCCTCAACGGAAAGCTGGTAGTGAGATTCAGTATGGAAAAACTGACGCGTTATGCGATCTGGGTTGGCCTCATCACCTCTATGCCTTTTATCATACTTACTGGTTGGCACCAGGGACATCCGCCACTTTTGATACTTTTAACATTTTTGTTTATTCAACTTTTTTGTTACGGTATTTTAATCGGAAATTTAAGCGCCATGGCGATGAAACCTTTTGGCAGTTTTGCCGGGTTGGCAGCCGCGATTATCGGGGCACTGTCCACCTTAATATCAGTGCCTTTATCAATAGGGCTTGGCCGCTATTTTAATGGTTCTGTAATGCCACTGGTTGTGGGGTTTTCGGTCGCGGGAATTGTTTCAATAATTATATTCTATTATGTCCACCAGGTAAAATTGGCACATGAATAATAAAATCATTAATAATTTATTTGAACTATGGAGATTCATAGGTGCCAGGTCAGGATCATTGCATCAGCAAAAAGGGTATCAATATGTGATGCCTTCCGGTTTATCATGGCCAAATACCATATTTGAGATAAACGGAGAATTAACAGATTTCCAAAGCATGTATCAAAGTATGGAAAAGGGTATACTACCTCCGTCAATTGCTATTTCCAGTGATGCTTCATTGGAAAAACAACTTTCGGATCATCATTTTGTGCAGAAGTCAACCGTGAAGGGCATGCACATCAACTTGTCTTCAATAAGTAAGCCTGCCAATCGTTTTTCCACTATTGAGAAAGTAGACTCGGAAGAAAAAGCCATGGAATTTGCCAGAATTGCCTCCCTGTCTTTTGGTTATAAAGTGGCGCCAACAGTTATTGTCCCACTTCTTAACATGGCACCTAAAATAAAGCTTTTTATAGCTGGCCATGAAAGTGTTTTCTCAAATTGCGGGCTATTATTTTTGGATAGTAATAACATTTCAGGGTTGCATATGATTGGAACGTTACCGGATCACAGGGGGTTGGGCCTGGGAAAAATTATGACACATAAACTGCTATTCGAGGCCTTTGAAAATGCCAGCAGGCAAGCAGTGCTGGTGGCATCGGAGGCTGGTGAGCGGATTTATTCGAAGATGGGGTTTGAAGTATCAGGGGCATTAAATATTTATACGACAAAAACACCTGGCAATGTAGCATAAGTGATTAATTTTACAACAGTGTTGGGCGTAATACTTCTATGACATGGGAATAGTTAAAATTCAAATATTTTACATATCATCGTTCTTCCTGAGCAGTTGTGTTATTGCACAGTCAAACAACAAAGATTTCCTGTCGAATTCAGGCGCAATAAAAGTAGATGGCAGCCTCCTCAATTATGTAATTGAAGGGGAAGGCAAACCCTGCTTGGTGATAGGTTCATCCATTTATTATCCCAGAACCTTTTCTGACAATTTACGGCAGCATCTGAAAATGTATTTTGTGGATATGAAATGGTTTGCAGATGATTACGCAGCAGAGGATTTAGCCAACGTGACTATTGGATCAATTGTTAAGGATGTGGAGCAAATACGTGAGGCACTTGGTTTGGATAAGCCGCTAATCATGGGTCATAGTATTCATGGTACTATTGCCACCGAGTATGTTAAAAAATTTGGCAATCAAGTCTCAGGGCTAATTGTAATTGGTTCACCTGCTGAATGGGGCAATGTAACATATAGTGAAAAGGCTGCAGTACTTTGGGCTACTGCCTCACCTGAACGAAAAAGAATTCAGGAAAAAAACTGGGGGAAAGTAAAAGAACTCGATCGTCTGACCGGGCAAGAAGAGGCTTCAGCCAGATACAACAACATGTCACCGCAGTATTGGTTTGATCCGGAATATGATGCGGCCTGGCTTTGGAAAGATATGACGGTGCATTCAGAAGTGACACAGCACCTTTTTACGAAAGTGTTTCATGAATACAATATGTTTGACCCTCCGAAGGCGATAGCCGTTCCCATGTTTGTAGGTCTTGGCAAATATGATTACGTGATCCCCCATACACTTTGGCGCTCTTCTTATGAGAGCATTCCTGATTTTATGTTGACCCTTTTTGACAAGAGTGGCCACACACCACAATTGGAAGAAAGTCAACTTTTTGATAAGGTGCTTATCAAATGGCTCAATCATAAATTCAATTAATTCTTCTATGGATCGTAGAAACTTTATAAAATCATCGATAGCAGCTACCGGAACTTTTAGTCTCAGTTCGTTGGGTATTACTTCTGATCCTTTAAAGACACACGCTTTATCATTGAGTTTTGATGATGGATTTAAAAAGTCCTTTTACAGGATCGCGGAGATCCATGAAAATTATGGCTATAATGCCTGTTTAAATGTCATTGCTACCGGGCATATGAAAAGCTTTAGTACCGAGCCAAAATGGATTCCGCAAAACATACTGGGTGATTTCAATGATTGGAATAAACTAAAAGAACGAGGACATGAAATTATGCCGCATACCTGGGAGCATCTCAACCTTACCGAAATTCCAGTTGAAAAAGCCAAGGAAAATATTGAGAAATGCCTGAATTATTTTGAGGAGCATCTATCCGGATACACTTCTGAAGGAGCTGTGTACAACTTTGCTTACAATGCTTCTACCACTGAATTGGAAGACTTTGCTATGACCAAAGTGTCAGCGATACGGACAGGTGGATGGTTAGTGTTGAATGATTCTAAGGTGAACGCTTTCCCTGTCAAAGAGCTTCCACTTCGTCTGGGTTGTTGGGGGCATGGCCCTGATTTTTGTGATGACTATGTAGAGCAGGAGATAAATAAGTTTTTAGCAAGTGAAGGAGGCTGGCTTATCTTAAACCTCCATGGACTGGATAAAGAAGGGTGGGGACCAGTTAGTACCACTTATCTGGATAACCTACTCAGGCGATTAACTAAAATTGATTTTCTCACAGTACGGCCAACCGGAGAAATTGTGAAACGTATGAACAAAGAGTAAAACGCCCAACAACGTATATACGACAATGCTCCCTAAACAGTCGCACTAGGCATATACTTACCGTTATTGGGAATTTAACGATAGCTGGCCAATGCATGACTTATTATTAAGCCACTTGTCAAAGCACATCTCCCTTAGTGATGAGGAGGCAGCGCAGCTTATGACATATTTTGAGCCTAAAGCCCTAAAAAAGAAGGCTTATCTTTGCAGGGTAGGCGAGATTTTTCGGGAGGCGACTTTTGTTGATCAAGGTTGCTTTGTCACGTATTCGTTTGATAAAAATGGTAAAACACATGTCGCTCAGGTGGCCTCCGAGGGTTGGTGGGCGGGAGACATTTATAGCTTTCTTACTCAGAAACCCTCCGACTATTTTGTCGAGTCACTCGAAAATAGTAAAGTGCTTCAAATAAGTAAGGCGAGGTTGGAAACGCTATATCTTGAAGTCCCAAAAATGGAACGTTATTTCAGGATTATTATACAAAATGCCTATATCAGTATGAGGGAGAGAATGATGTCCGCGATGAGCAAGCCGGCAGCGCAGCGTTATATGGAATTTTTGGAGGCTTATCCGGGATTGGATCAAAGAGTCCCACAATATGTTGTGGCTTCTTATCTTGGGATAAGGCCTGAATTTCTAAGTAGAATACGAAAGAAACTTTCGCGCAGCTGAATTTATTGAACTAGATCATTTTTATAGCCCGGGCTTCCGCTGAATTTTGCTTCTGTAATTATGTTAAAACTAAAAAAGGAGGTAAAATGTCAGCCTATTGTTTATTTGATAACCTAACAGTCAAAGATCCGGAAAAACTGGAAATGTACAAGAATCAGGTGGCTCCGGTAGTCGAAAAATACCAGGGAAAATATGTGGTTCTGGGCGGAGATACTGAGGTAGTGGAGGGGTCGTGGGAACCCACTTATCTGGTAATGATAGAATTTCCCAGCAAGGCGCTTGCGAAAGCGTGGTATCATTCTGAAGATTACAAAGCGCTAAAAGCGCTGCGCCTTACTGCCACCGATTCCAGTGCGGTAATCATTCAGGGACTTTAAATGGCCAATATGACTTAGACCCTAAAGGCGAAGGTCCAGGCCTGTATTTTGTTAGCTAATTGTACTAAGGCCTGTCATTACTTTTGAGAATTACAATCTGTACCAGTGGGTAAATTAGGAGGATTTCCTAATTTACCCTTTCGGAATTACCTCTATTGAAAGCGCTGGTATTTGCTGTTAATTTTACGAAAAAATTAAAACAGCATGCACACTTCGCAATATCTTAGCAATAAGAAAAGGGGAAATTACACATGGTTTTTAGTGATTTTTTTGTTGCTTTCCTGTGTAAGTGACAGGGACGTTACACCTACCGATAAAGTCGGCGAAGGGATCGAGGGGTTGACGATTAATGATAATTTTGAGTATGAAACGATCCAGGCGACCAATATAAGTATTGCGGTCACCTTACAAAACTCTCCTCTTGCGAAGGTTCCTTTGGTGATCTATACCTCGGCTCCGGCCAGTTTGTACAACGAAGATCCCGACCTGGGCGGGAATGTTCTGGTTAAGGGTATTACCAATGAAAATGGTATTTTCGAATCGGATATACAGTTACCATCCGACTTGCAGGAAGTTTTTATACAAACCGATTACATAGGAATTCCTGATGTTACAGCAGTACCGGTCCAAAACGGACAAGTACAAATTGAGATCAACGATGAAGAAGACCTGACACAGGGGCGTGTCGATTCCAATGATTCGGGAAGCAATGCCACCGCCCGTAGCAGCAGGACCTATTCATTTTTAGGCACTTTCAACAATAAGGGTGTACCTGACTATCTGGAGGCGGAGTCAGATAATATAGATAAGGCGTTTTTAAGTGATGTTAACCAATCGTTACCAGAAAGGAATCCGGTACCCGTTGCCCACCCGGAGTACCTAGCCAGCGGAACGGAGACCGATCTCAAGTTGAATGCGGAAACGGATATTTGGGTGACTTTTGTGCACGAAGGGGCAGGATACAAAAATGTGCTTGGGTTTTATACCTATGATATCAATAACCCACCGGCCAGCGTCGCTGACATTACCGCGCTTACTGTTATTTTTCCCAATACTTCCTATAACAAAAGCGGTGGCGGGTTGCGGTCTGGCGACAAAGTAAAAATCGGCAGATTTGGAGCAGGTACCGGTATTGGCTGGTTTATCGTGGCCAACGGATTCCAAAAGAAAAAAGTAGGAGATGGAAAAAATATCTTCTATTCAAATCCCGATTTTAATCCGGAAACAGACCCTGCCTTAAGGCAGCATAACGTGTTACTGAAAGATGATGGCAGAAACCTGATCTTATTAGGTTTCGAAGATCTTAAGCGGGACGTCAATAGTGACGAAGACTTTAATGACGCCATATTTTATATTACGGCCAGTGAATACCTGGCGCTTGAGACCAATAACTTCGAGAGAGTTGCTTCTGAAGAGCAGGATAGCGATAATGATGGGATAACGGATATCTTTGATGACTATCCGCAGGATGGAAATAAAGCATTTAACAATTACTACCCGAATGAAAATACATTTGGTACCCTGGCATTTGAAGACTTGTGGCCAAATAAAGGAGATTATGACTTCAACGATCTGGTGGTCGATTATCAGTTCAATCAAATTACCAATGCTGATAATGAGGTGGTCGAGGTAAATTCCAGGTTTATTATCAAGGCGATCGGAGCAGGCTTTGCCAACGGCTTTGGATTTGAAATGGACCTCGCGCCGGGAGATGTTGCCAATGTTACCGGGCTTTCGCTACAGGAAAATTTTATCACCTTAAATGCCAACAATACGGAGGCCGGACAAGATAAGGCCACTATCATTGTTTTTGACAATGCTTATAATGAACTAAGACATCCGGGCGGAGGTCAGCAATTTGTGAATACAGAACTTTCCGGGCAGTATGTCACGCCCGATACGATGAATGTAAACATCAGCCTGACAACACCCCAACCAATTGCTAATACCGGATTGGCTCCCTATAACCCATTTCTGATTGTCAACAGGGAGCGTGGGAAAGAGGTACACTTGCCGGGTTATCGGCCCACCAGCCTTGCCAATAGCAGATATTTCAAGACGGGCATTGATGATACTGATCCCGTTAATGGGAATTATTATAAATCAACCGGGAATCTTCCCTGGGCCATGAATATTCCAGAAAGTTTTGATTATCCGGCGGAGCAGGTTGAAATCCTTTCGGCTCACTTAAGATTTGGAGAGTGGGTGCAGAGTGATGGGTTTAGCCGGCAGGATTGGTACCGGGATGAGTTTGGATATAGAAACAGCGGCAAGGTATTTAAGCGTTAAAAGCATAGAAAGAAATAATTCTTCGACAAGCCCGGTAAAGTGATTGTTTTCTTGCCGGGTTTTTTATTAATGTGGTTTTGCCGGATTTAGGAACAGGGGATAACCTTTATCTTGGGAGATAACTTTTAAATTTTAGGAAACCCGTGGTGGTAACCACGGATTTCCGATAGCTACTGTTTAATGGAGAGCAAATATAGTGTAATTACTAAAGCACACTTGCAGATCCGTTGATGGCAATTTTTCCGTAATCCTCAAAATCATAGGTGATTTCCCACCGTGCGGGCATTTCATCCAGCTCTTCCCACAGTTTTGACCATTCCGTGTCGTCTTTTGTCTCCTGCCCGGGTTGGCCTTCTACCTGTAGTTGTACAGTAACTTTCTCAACAGCATTGGGCGGGATTACCCGCTCTACTTTTGCCGGACTGAAGCTGATGTGTTCACTTTTATCAAAGGAAACAGTTACGGACATCGGCACTTCATGAGAATTGACAAGCCGGATTTCAATGGATTCGTTGATGAGGGGTTTGTCATCGTCCAGGCGAGACGCTATGCGCACGGCTTTACGCTGCAGGTTCATCTTTAAGTATTTTTCAACGTCTTCCCGGCTAAAATCTTCATCCCAAATCCCCTCTAACATTAAATTGGCCATGACAGGGCCCTCTTCTGTCATCGTTACCCAGAGTACATGGTCAAACTGACCAAAAATGGGACCTGCCAATTTGCTTCCACCGCCGGTGGTAGCCAACGTGATATAATCGCTGTTGCTTCGTTCCCGGTGTGTGTAACGATGAATATGGCCTGCGAAAACAGTGTGTTTCCGTCCTTGGAGCATCGATTCGATTTCTTTCCAACCACTTTGTTCAACTTGCTGTTTACGATCGCCGGATCTCTCTTCAGCCAGCCAGACAGGTTTATGTAAAAAAACCATCGTCCAGCGCACGTCCGGATTGGCGGCAAGTGTTTGTTTTACGTACGCGCGCTGTTGCTCGGAGAAGAAAGAACTGCGATGCGCATCCAATCCCTCTTCACTGTTGAGGCATAGAAATAATACGTCGTGATAAACAAAGTGATAATAGGTGGCACCTAAGCGTTCCTTCCAGACGTCTTCCATTACCTGGTTGGTAATATCGTGATTGCCGGCTACGTAGAAGAATGGCATTTCCAGGCGGGAAACGAATTTATCAAACTCTTCCCATTGGCTTTTGATCTGGTCTACATCTTCTGTATATCCCTGGATCAGATCCCCGACGCTCATGACAAATTCAGGTTGCAGCAAATTGACTTTTTCTACTCCCTGCTCAAAAATACCGGGCCGCTCGCCGCCAGTACGATCAGTAACAATTACAAATTGAAAATTCGTAGGATCATTGTTCCAATCCAGATTGGTCCAGGGGTTAAGTTTTCCGGATTGATCGATTTTGACAATTTCCTTGGGTTTTTTGGGTTGACAGCACGAAAGATAGCAGGAGACCACTATCATCACTACAAGGATTAAATAAGTTTTTTTGGTTTGATAAGGCATGGGTGTATTTCATATTATTGGGTGAAAAAATTTTGAATTAGCTAGATAAAACTATTTGTGATAAATAACAATGCTGTTTAATTAACAAATTCTTAAGAATGAGATTTTGACAATTAGAAAATTGATTATAAAACATAAAATGTATGCTACATGAACGAATTACTCATGTAGCATACATACTTTCCCGCAAAAAGAGGTGGCTGAAATACACCTCTCCCTGAACCAAGCCTTTATTTAATGTTCAATACAGTTTTACCTCTTGCCTTATTGTTTTCCACATAATGATGTGCCTCGGCGGCGTGCTCCAGATCGAAAACGCGGTTGACCACCGGTTTCAGGGATCCCTGATTGATAAGTTGGGTTATGGCTTTCAGGTCTTTACCATTTGGAATCACCCAATTATACTTATTCCGTCTATGGAACCCATATGTTTCTTCCAATTCAGGATTTTGATACGCCATAAAAGTGTTCTCGTTGGGCACGTTTGATATGTAAATACCGTCAGGTGTTAAATGTGATTCGCAGGTGGCGAAGTTTTTATTTCCTACTACATCAAAAATAATGTCATACCTTTCCTTTTGCGATGTAAAATCTGTTGTGTCATAATGAATGATCTTACCGGGATTCAGGGACCTGACAAAATTATCTGTCTCCTTACTGCAAACGGCTATTGTCCTCAATCCAAGCTGGTGAGCAATTTGAATGGCCATGCTGCCCACGCCACCGGACGCACCATTGATCAATATGCTTTGGCCGCTTGCAGCTTCAGCTGTTTTTACGATGGCCTGATAGGCTGTAAGCGTTGCTAAGGGAATAGAGGCGGCCTCTGTAAATGAGATACTTTCAGGGGTGATCGACAGCGTATCTTCCCTGGTAACACAAAATTCTGCATAAGCGCCGGTTTTGGCAAACCCGCTTGGAGACAATTGTTCACTGGCATCCATCATGCCGTAAACGGGATCCCCTTCCTTCAATGTTGTGACGTCGCTTCCAACGGCGACGACCTTTCCCGCTATGTCCAAACCGGGAATAATTGGCAGTTTCTCATTCAACACAGCGGATAACAATCCTTGCCTTAAGTACAGATCATGAGGATTTAAACCGGCGGCATAGTTCCTGATTAACAACTGATTTTTACCAAATTCAGGAGTTGGTAAGTCTGAGGTCGGCACCAGTGCGTCCACCCCTCCGTAAGCTTTTATGATAATGCCTTTCATACTATTGACCGTTTAGCTTAAATATTTGTGCAAGTGACTTTTAAATTTTTCGAGATCTTCCTCAATGGTTGGCTGGCGATAAATATCGAACGTACCGAAAGTAGGCAACTGTTGCATTCCTATGTACCGGTTTGACAAATGAAAGGAGAGAAATACGTCATCTACGCTTTTATCTTTCATTAAGAATGCACTATCACTGTTAAAAATATATTCGGGGGCATTCCAGGTGGTGGAAAGCATGTATTTTTTGTTGGTTAATACGCCGGTAGCTCCATACTCTTCGCCCTTATTCCTGCCGTCAGAGCTCAAAAACCGCATGAGGCCCGTGTTAAACACGGTATCAATAAATTTTTTAAATTTACCGGGTACATTGAACCAGTAAACCGGGGTCTGATATATGACCGCGTCAGCCCAAAAAATCTGCTGTACTACTTCTTCCGGGTTGTATTCAGAATCCACCGATAAGGTGTTTACCTGATGTCCTATTTCACCCAGCGTTTTTTCGGCTGTCTTTATGAAGGTGTAATTTAGTTTGCCTTCTGCCGGGCCAAAACGCTCATGCCCGTTAATCAGTAATGTGTTCATAGTTTTAATTAAATGAATATTCGTTTATAATTATGACAAAAAAATTATAATCTGATGGCATCCCACGCAGCTGTGCGCAGTAACGCCTTTGTTTCTTCATCCAGGGACATTACGCCATTTTCAATGTTTGCCTTTAGCATGCCGTAGAAAGGGGTGAAAGCTATGTGTATAAAACTTCTGACAGATACCTTTTTTATCTGCTTTTTCAGGATGCCCTTTTCAAGGAATTTTGGAAGCGTTTCCTGGCAAGGTTCAAGATGGCTTTCATCCGTATGATCAACGATACACGAATGGACCATTCTTGTGGTGAACATGAACTCTTTCGGATGCCTGGTGCAATATTGATAAGCTGCGTCCCACAATGCAAAAAAATTCTCTTCCACTGTCTTCTCCGGCGCCAATACCTTCGATATGCTGTTGAAGTAATTCCACGTAATTTCTTTGTTAATGACTTGGAGCATATCATGCATATTTTTAAAGTAGATGTAGATATTAGAAGCTGAGACGTTTGATCTTTTCGCCAACTTTCCGGCAGAAATTCCTTCAACCCCCAATTCAAAGGTGAGATCGACACAGGCTTGTTTCACTTTGGCTATTTTCTGCTCATCTTTTATACGCATGCGACAAATATAATCGAATGTTCGTTTATTTAAAAAATTATGGATTGTTTTTCTCAGCTTTAACATGTACTATTGGTTAAATGTCAATCACATGAAAGAACAGATCCGCGACTATTTCAACCGCTATGTGCCGTTTGAGGAAAGGGAAGTTGATCATTTTTACAGCCAACTGGTATTAAAAACGTTTGAAAAGCATGCATACCTCCTCAGGCCCGGCTATGTTTGTTCCTCCAAAATATTCATTGCCAGTGGGCTAACCCGTTCATTTTATATCGACGACAAAGGCAATGAAAAAATTTTACAGTTTGGTGTCGAAAATTGGTGGATAAGCGACACTGAAAGCTTTATCAGAAAAACGCCATCAAAACAATTTATACAGGCATTGGAAGACACCACTGTCCTCATGATAAGCAGGGAGAAACTCGAGGCGCTGTATGTGTCCATTCCCAAATTGGAAAGACTTTTTCGGATCATAACGGAGCGTACCTTGATGGCCATTCAGCGCAAATATGAGTTTTATATGAAAATGGGTAGTAAAGAGCGCTATGAATCACTTATAAAAGGAATTCCCGATATAACACAACGGGTGCCACAATATATGATCGCATCCTATCTTGAAATCACACCGGAATATCTAAGTGCTTTGCGCAAAAACAATTAGGGAAGATTTGTTTTTAAAATTAGAACCAGCACTGATCTTCCCTGGAATGAAATCTGATCAAAGCCCTTATTTCTTAAGATATCTTAATTATTGGAAAACCCTCGAGGGCTAGTTTTGATTCATCATAAACATAATAATTGTGAATCTTTAAACTAAAAATTATGGAACGGATTACCTATCAAGACATTCCGGGAGATATCTTCAAAAACCTGATGCAAATTGAAAATCTTATCAATCAATCCGCTGTCGGAATTCATTTGCTGGAATTAATAAGGTTAAGGGTGGGGCAGCTCAATGGATGTGCCTATTGCGTGGATATGCACCATAAGGAGCTAAAGTATCTTGGTGAGACAGATTTGCGACTTTCTTCCCTCGTAGTATGGAAAGAAACACCCTATTTTACTGAAAAAGAACGGGCGGTTTTGGATTTTACCGATGTGCTAACCAGGCTTGACGAGGGTGGCATTCCCGACAGGATATTTGATCCCCTGCTGGCTTTTTTCAGCAAAGCAGATATCAGTTACCTTACGCTTGCAATAGCACAAATCAATACCTGGACCCGCCTGATGAAATCATTCCGGTTCACACCGGGTAATTACCAGGTGAAAAATAACAGTGGAGCAGCTTAAGGGATTCCAATGGGGTTGGTTATTAACTAAACCTGCCCGGTTATGCCGTTAAGTCGGGTTTTTAAACTACTGCTTTTCAATTTGAATATAATTAGGGGCAAATGGTTCCTCCGTGTTGTCGGTAAACCAACCCCTGATATCATTTTTTCCTGCGGAGAGCTCAACTTCAAATGCGATCCCGGTATCGCCGGCAGTTACGGTTTTTGTTTCCTCGAAATCGCCAATATGGAGTGTGGCGGTTTTAATGGGTAGTGCCTTACCTGCTGCGTAGCCATGCGCGTTGGAATTTGGAACGTCATCAGTGGCGGGGACCGAAGCGGTAATCGGCGCATCCAGGTGCGGTGGCCACCTGTAAAACGTCATTGTGTATGTACCGGCCTCAGGGACATCTATCGCCCACCAGCCCGTGGATTTAATGCGGTTTTCCCTGGTCTGGTATTGGTTCCACGGAAGCGTAGTATTGTAATCCTCATCCAAATGCATGTCGTGAACATACAATAGTGTTGTAGGTTCCTGTTCGGTACCAATGATGATCCGCGGTGTATCATTGAAGGAAGGAGCTATATCATCCCACCATTGCTCGTAGTCCTCTTTCAGCTGTGCGACAATGTCAGCATGGTCTTTTGCTATGTCATGATCCTGACCGGGGTCACTTGCTACGTTATATAATTCTTTACCATTGATCAACCGCCATTTGCCTCTCATAGTGGCAGATTTTTTCCATTTTTGAGGCATCTCTTCTCGTTGGGAGTCGGTAACCAATGTTCTCTTCCCTTCCAGTTCGCCATTTCCTTTTAATTCATTTTTCAGACTTTGACCATCAAATTTTAAAGGTTGATCAGTCTTAAGCTGTAACATATCTATCAGCGTGGGGAGCACATCAATATGCGCTGCAAGAGTATTTACATCCACGCCGCCTTCCAATCCTCCCTCTGGCCAATAGATATAAAAAGGCACCCTGTGCCCGCCTTCGTAGGCGCTGTTTTTCTTTCCTCTCATGCCGGCATTGTAACCTTTAATTACCTTTTGTGTCTTATCTATATTGGCCCCGGCAGCCGTGCCATTATCTGACATAAAGATGACAACGGTGTTTTCTTCGAGCTGGTTTTCTTTGAGAAAAGTCAGCATGCGCCCCATGTTAACATCTATGTTATCGATCATTCCGTAAAAGGCAGCGCTGACAATGCTTGTGTCATTTTGGTAGATTTCCCTGTACTTATCCTCAACAAAAAAAGGCCCATGAGGGGCATTGGAGGCGATATAGCAAAAGAATGGCTTGTCCCCGTCTTTTTTCGTCTCCATAAATTTGATGGCGTTTTCAAACCATACATCCGTACAATACCCTTCATATTTTTCGGGTTGGTTGTTGTGAAAGTAGGTATCATCAAAATAATCATTGCCCCAGTAATCCGGCTGTTGCGTCACGCCGCCACCGCCATGAATCAATACTTCTTTGAATCCCTTGTCCTGAGGCCGGAACGGATAATTATCTCCCAGGTGCCATTTGCCGAAAATGGCGGTCTCATAGCCGTTTTGTAAAAATACATCAGCCATGGTAACCTCATTTTGCCTGATTTGGGATCTTCCGGCGATGGTATGCCATACCCCTGTTCTATTGGCATAATGGCCTGTCATAAGTGCCGCCCGGGTAGGGGCGCAGGTCGGACTGACGTGGAAATCAGTTAACCGGACACTTTTGGCGTGAAGCGCATCCAGGTTTGGTGTTTTTATTCCAGGATTATTATGGGCCCCGATTTCTCCATACCCCTGGTCGTCGGTAATAATCAATATTACGTTAGGGGCCTCATAAGCATTGTTACTGGTTTCAGTCGGCTTGTTGCACCCTCCCAGCAAATACAGGCAAAGGCCAGTTAATATTCCAAATTGAAAAAAATATTGGGCAATATACTTTTGTAGCATTTTAATGTTCATATTGGTTGCGGCTAATTTTTATATGGCTTAAGGCATTATACTACCTTTTTTAAAAGTTGTATTTTTTTGTGTCATTTCCAAAAACAGGGCGACTGAAAATCTGAAAGTACCTGGATTTTCAGAAGTAATAAAAAGTGTGCTACTAATAAGGCCCCGAGCTTATGTATATCAGTAGAGTTGATTTCTTAAAATTCTCCGGATGGTTTGAATCGTACTTCGGTTCACCTTTTCCTGGTGCTTCTCAATAATTTGATTAATGCTTAATCCCGCCTGCATATCATTCACAACAAATACCCATTGACTCAAAAATTCAGCATTTGGGGTTTGATACTCCAAAATTTTTCTAACAGTCTGTACCGTGGTCTTGCTGATCTGACCTTTGTGAAGTTCAACAATCTCGTCTGTACTTAACCCAATTTTAATATCCTGCACGATTCTCGTATAGTCACTTAAATATTTGGCATTGGCCTCCATGACCTGAAGTAGCGGATTATCACTAAATTCGATTTTCCGGTATGGCTTTTTCTGTTTTTGCAGTTTATTTAAAGCATAATTTCTGCCGATGTTATCACAAACTGTCAGGTCATCCGGTAACAGTTCGAACCATTCCCCCCTTACACGCCTGTGTTGGAAAACAATGTGAAGGGCTTCTTCAAGTTCATCCATATTGGAGGCCATGTATTGCCTGATGACCCTGAAATCCGAGGGCAAATGTGTATGATAACTGGTCATTCGCTGCTGTAAGTCCTTTGTCTTTCCTATTTTATACAGTCGTTTACTGGTTTTTATAATATAAACGCATTTACCTTCTTGCATGTCATCTTAACCATAGTGTCTGATCAAAATTATTATTTTATTGTGGTAGATTATAGTCGTGCCCCCAAATATTGGCAAACATTCAATTATTTTAACGACAATTCAGACGCTGAACCCCTCACCTTTTTTAAAAACTACCTGCCGGATTTGGTAATTACGGAAATCTCACATATATTTGTGATATCAATAATTGATATATCATGTAATGGACAGACTAGAATCAGTCATTCTTTTTCTCATAGACCAAACATCCAAGACGGCCAAACGATTTACACAGCGTGAACTCGATAAAAAAGGATGGGATATCACGATCGATCAATGGGTACTACTGAAGATTGTGGAAGAAGCGAATGGGCTATCGCAAAATGAACTGGCTGAGAAGTCCAGTAGGGATGGTGCATCAATTACACGAAGTTTGGATATTCTGGAAAAAAAGCAATACCTGGAGAGAAAAGCCACCCCGGAAGACCGGCGGCAGTACAAAATTACGTTGACTCCCGAAGGGCATGCGTTTATTGCAAAAAATATGTCCCTGGTGAACAAACACCGGGCAAAAAGTCTTGAGGGCTTTAGCAATGAAGAAATCAAATCTTTGAAGGAAATGCTCCTTAGAATTCAAAAAAATATGTCTTAAAAAAATTTATCCAAATAAATGATATATCAATATTTATTATATCAATAAAATGAGTCAATCTATCAAGAACAGTCTGAAAATACTGATCAGAAGCCTGCTTGTCTGTGGCTTTCTGTTTGGCGTCTCTCTGAAAGATAATAAGCCGGACCAAATGAAAACCATAACCAAAAACAACATGACGGTGAGTTGGGGGTACAAAAATAAACGCATTCACTTTACGATGCAGGCACCTACCGAAGGTTGGGTTGCTATCGGTTTTAATACAACGGAAAATATTACTGGCACCTATTTGTTAATGGGCAATGTGACCGCTGGTGTGCCGGATGTTGTCGAGTATTATACCGTTAGCCCTGGAAATTATCAACCCGTGACCACCTTGGGTGGTAAGGCCGGAGTGGACAATGTGACTGGTGAGGAACACAACGGAAAGACCTCTTTAAAATTTTCTTTACCGTTGCGCTCAAAGACCGGTTACGGCAGGACTTTAACGGAAGGAACATCGTACGCAATGCTCCTGGCTTATAGCCTGGAGGATGATTTTCAGCATCACTCAATCATGCGAACCTCAATAAAAATAGAATTATAATCATATAAATGTAAAGTAACATGAAAACCAATATTTTAACACTTGCTATGAGCTTATTACTTACCACAGCCTGCAACGCTCAATCTACTAAGGAAGAAAAGCTGGTAAAACAGGTCATTATAAATTTTTCTTCTTTTGGGGATCAACAGGATGCGGATGGGTTGGACACGTTGCTGGATGCTAACTTCAGGATTGTCATGAATCAATTATTCGGTAGTAAGGAGGTATCAGTAATGGATAAAACCACCTATTTAAAAAAAATAAGAACCAAGGAATTTGGCGGGGACCGGCGTGAGGTAAAAATTGAAAATCTTCAAATTGATGGTAAGACGGCTCTCGTAAGGGTAACATTGAAGGGTACCAACATGACGATGGTATCGATGCTGCAGCTTATAAAAAACCATGCCGGCCATTGGCAGCTGGTCAGCGATTTGCCTACTATTTTATAATTCGTCGGTAATCATAATATGGTTTTAAGGAGCTGTCTGCAAAAGTCTGCCTATATCAGAAGACCTAGGCCGGCTGTTGGCTGAAAGTTTGTATGTAGTGGACATTATCTGACAGCTCTTTTTTTATTATAAGCGAGATTTCTATTAAAACAAGCCGGAAGCTTCCCTGTACATCCGATAATGTTGAATGGACTTTATCGCTTACAAAAATCATAAACCAGCAAGTGCATCATGCCATCGCATTGACTTTCCATTATATGATGGGGTAACATCCGTTGTTGTATCAACAGCAGGTATAGCGTGAAGGCGCTCATGATACCAACGCCGAAGTCGACACAGTAGCTGGTCAATTCAACAACTAATGCAAACTTAGTATGTCTAAGAATAGTGCTTCGAAATCCCGGATAGATGGTTGATCATCGGCTATCCGGCCTTTGTTGGCGATAAGAATAATTGTTAACGCTTTTCCGGGGAAATACCACATTTCGCTGGAATAACCAATTCCCTGCCCATCGTGTCCCACCCCTTCAATACCATCAAATTTCTCAATGAGCAATCCGTACCTATTATTTTTCATGTTTTCAAACGCAGGAGGCGAAATTAATTGGCCCGTTATCAGGGCATTAAAAAAAGTGTAGATATCTATAGCGCCGGATATGGCACTGGCTTCTCCAGACCAGCGATTCGCGTCAAACAGGTTTACATCCCGCAGTTTTCCGTTATCATACATATCACAATATCCGGAGCTCAGTCCGTTTGGGAATGCATTGATTGTGCTGAAGGTTGTTTTACCTAAACCCAGCGGTATGGCAATATTTTCGGATAAATAAGTTTCGTAAGGCTTTCCCGTCACCTTTTCCAGTATCAGCTGTAATAGCACATAGTTGGTGTTTGAATAAATTTGCTCATATTTTTCAATTACCCAATCGGGGGTCCCGTCCAATTCCCTGGCGAAATTGAGCCGATCCTCTACTGTTAATGTTTTTCCGGGTTCATTTAACACACTTGCCACAAAGCGGGAATTGTCATCATAGTTGGGGATGCCGCTAGTATGGTTAAGCAACTCCCCAATCGTGGTTTCATCGGACTTATCCAGGTCGTCCAGCACTTCATTATCCAATATGGCCGAGATCTGATCGTCAAGATTAATAGCTCCTGTTTCCAATAATTGCATAAAGGCTGCGCCCATAAAAGTTTTGGTCAGACTGGCTACTCTGAAGGTGTGGCACGAGGTGAGTGGCACTTTGGCGGCTATATCTGCCATGCCTGCAACACCGAGAAAAAACCCTTTGGTTTTGGAATCTACCACAACTGCCGCGCCAGGGATCCCACCGGCGACATAATCGTTCAGTAGTTCCTGCAAGGGTCCCTCCTCGGGGTGGGTATTGGTGGTGGCAACCACGGGATTGCATTGATGGTTTTCAATCAGCAATTCAGGCTCCTTTTTACAGGACATCAATAAACTGCCCACTAACAACAAATAAAAAATGTTTCTCATGATAAATTAATATTTATTCTTGTGCCCAGATTGATCCGGCTGTGTGGAATGAAAAATACACCAGCCTTTGTAGCAAAGGGCCACTGAAAAAGAAACTGATAATTTGTAACGATACCCATTCTTTTTGTGACAGGCACAAAAATTCTCAATAGCATCGAGCTGGTGATCTGGGCTCTTCCCCAACTCCTCACCTGCCGATATTCGCCGCCTTTAAGCCGGTAAACCGGAGCATCTTCGAATGTGTGCAGGTAACCAAGACCAGGACCTCCTTCCAGGTAAAACCGTGGGAATAGCTCATATTGAATGAGTAGGATATTATTTAATTCGAAGCCATTGTGAAGGTTTTTTTGATGATAGGCCGAAAAGGTGGTCAAATATTTGGCATCCAACTTTTTTTGATTCCTGCCAATGTCCAACCCTATCCCCGCCGATATTCCGGGTAGTCTGTTTAACCCGACAAAATGATTGCTTGCGCTAACCGGTAAACTGATGGAATGTATAAATAAACCGGCCTGAGCGAACTCAATTTTTTGGCGAAGGGTGCGGTTCGCTTTCTGGGCATACAAGCTACAGGTAAAGACGGTTATGGCAATAAACAAAATTACTTTCATGTGTTTATAATTTACTTTCATTAGTCACATGGAACCTCACCTATTATAATCGTTCCCTGGTGTGTCGATTACCTCATGCTCGGTTTCATATGCTCAAAGACAACCGCTACCTCAAAAGGTTACCCCTGGCTGTTTACAACTTAGCTAAATTTCGTCGCGGCTGTCTGATGGGCAGCCTCCTTGCGAATGATTGTATTTTAAAATTTTTCTTAAACAATCTTATTGGTAAGTACCGTGTATATCCCCGAAATTTACAGTTAAGTCTGATGCCCCTGACAGCGATATTTTCGGGGGTTTACAATGCTGATTTTATAAAGATACATATATAAATTTAAATGATAAACAGAATGGAGACTACAATTCTTGGACTCAGGACAACCATTTATAAAGTGCCTGATCTTCAAAAAGCGAAAGCATGGTATGCAAAAGCATTTCAAACCCAACCATATTTTGATGAGGTATTTTATGTTGGCTTTAATATAGGAGGCTATGAGTTGGGGCTGTTTCCGGATGATAAACCCTCTGACAGCAAAGGTGAAAATATACTGTCCTACTGGGGCGTGGATGATATTGAAAAAGAGTTCCTGCGATTCATTGAACTGGGGGCCACGGAATATGAAAATCCAACAAATGTTGGCGGTGAGATCGTGGTAGCGTCGGTGAAAGATCCGTGGGGTAATGTGGTTGGCATCATTTATAACCCGGAGTTTAAGCTAAAGGAGTAACTCACGGCTTAGGACATCACGGATTTTGCCCGCATGTTGCATAACATATCCCCGTTCCGCTCGCATAGGGAATTATATCTCCCCAGTGGGGGTTGGGAGTGTGCCTTAGAGGTTGTGTCGGTTCAACTTGCGTTTTAATTAGCAATGATCAATCTTATTGGCCTCGCTGCCACTGGCGAAAATGAAAGTAAAGACCTGCCAAAAGATTTGTGGATCGGAATAAGCAATATTTTAATTGACTATCCGGGATTAATCTGTTATTTTATGTTTTGATATTTTACATCTTAACTTAATATAACTATCATTATTATGGATAACCCGGAAACTTCCGAAAACCCGGAAAGCTCACAAACTCCTCAAACCCCTCAAACAAATACCGGTAGTGATCAGGGCAAAACTGTTGCTATCATTAGCTATCTGGCCTGGATTGGCTGGATCATTGCCCTTGTGATGCACAGCAGTAACAAGTCTTCGATAGGGGCATATCATTTAAGACAAACATTGACATTGCATCTGCTGGCCATTGCCGTGTACATTTTACAATTTATCGTTTTCTTTGCTGCCGGTCCCCTGGGCATTCTTGTTTGGGCATTGTGGATTGGCCTGCTGGTACTTTGGGTGATGGGCTTTATGGCCGCCATCAATGGTCAGGAAAAACCTATACCAGTGATAGGCGAAAAAGCCAATGAATGGTTTGGCAATGCGTTTAAATAACTAGCAACCAAGTAATCAATTAATTGATTCTTCGCAAGAATCGGGTAGTTTGATTGCACTCGATGGGGTATTTTTGTTTCAATGTTAGTTCATTATAAAGCATTGATCATGGAAAATATTGATTACTATCGAATAGAAAAGGCGATAAAATATATTGAAACCAATTATAAAAATCAGCCAACACTTGAAGAAATCGCAGACCATATCTGCCTAAGCCCGTTTCATTTTCAGAGGTTATTCAAGGAGTGGGCCGGAGTGACGCCAAAAAGATTTATCCAGTTTTTGACACTGGAATACGCCAAAAAAGTATTGTCAGGGGGTCAGTCTATTTTTGAGGCTTCTTTCCGGTCCGGTCTGTCAGGACCTTCAAGGTTACATGATTTGTTCGTTAATATTGAAGCCGTTACACCCGGCGAGTACAAAAACAAGGGAAAGGGGTTAAGTATCTATTATGGATTTTATCAATCTCCTTTCGGACCATACATGTTAGCCGTCACCGATAGGGGTATTTGCGCCTTGCATTTTACTGGTGACTACCCGGATGAAAAATACCTGGACTTATTAAAGGCAAATTGGCAGGCAGCGGATTTTGTGCAAGACCCTACTGTAACCAATACTTATCATCAACATTTATTTACCCCGCAGGAAGAGCAGTCGAAGACAAAGATCACCTTGTTGCTAAAAGGCACTAATTTTCAATTGAAGGTGTGGAAAGCACTGTTGCAAATTCCGTCGGGTTGCCTGACATCCTACGATACCATTGCCCGGAAAATAGGAAATCCCGGCGCTTCACGTGCAGTGGGAACTGCCATAGGAGCCAATCCGGTAGGTTTTATAATTCCCTGCCACAGGGTTATCAATAAGATAGGGGCCGTCGGGAACTATCGGTGGGGTTCTACCAGAAAAAGAGCGATTATTGGTTGGGAAGCTTCAAGGTTATTGGGGCAACAACCAGAGGATTTAAAGCAAAAAATGCCTGCCTGATCAGGCAGGCATTTTTTTCAAAGGCAACCAGGTGATGCCGTCAGTGTGCGGGCTGCCTTTTTTTCCAAATCTTATATTGTCGATTCATACAATGGGCACAAGGCCTGAATCCGGCCTCGATAGCCTCTTGCTCACTTTGAAAAAAGACCCGGTTGCTTACATTCATTCTTTTTCCGCTGCGACAGGTAGTTAATTTTCCGTAAATCTTTAACCTGAGATTACCCGCTACCTGTATTTTTCCACCTTTATATAGTCGTATAAGCACTTTTCTTCTGGCGAAATCGTTGGTACCTAATGCTTCGTGACGGATCATAGTATTTTTCTAAAAGTAAGATTGATTCTGGCACCCATAGGGCTTTTGGTTTTAGGAATCTGGTGATTCCAGTGATGCTGTGTGGGACCTTCCATCAATAAGAGACTGCCATTATTTAGAATGATAGATGATTTCAGATTTTTATCCCGCTTGTGTTTAAGCATAAATTTTCTGGATTCCCCAAAACTTACTGAAGCAATAACAGGATTAGTTCCCAGCTCTTTTTCGTTATCGCTGTGCCAACCCATACTGTCTTGCCCGTCCCGGTAGTAATTGAGCAGCACGCTTGTAAACTGATGGCCGCTCACATTTTCTATGCGTCGCCTGATAAAGCTCAAATCTTTGTTCCATGGAAGGGGCTGGAGTGTTATGTTGGAATAAGAATAGGATTTATGGGCATCACCATAGAATGCCGTCAGCCGTGGCTGAAGCACCTTGCGCCCAAAAACAATGATCTCTTCATGCTTCCAATGGATATGATCAATTAAACCGCGCATCAACCTTTTGCTTTCTTCATCATCAAAAAACCGGTCATAATACACCAACTCAGCTTCCGGCAGATCCAGGTAAAGAGGGTTTGATTTGGTTTTAAAATACATTAGTTTTTATTGTCCGGAGGTAACCAACCCGGCGAAAATAGCTTCTTTTAGAAGAATAAAACACCCGGTTGTTGCTAAATGAGTAGCAACAACTTCCCGCTGCGCAGCGTTTTTAAAGCATTTTGTATTAAGTCAATAATCAGCCTACCCGGTGTTCTCTTAGGCGCTACCCATGAGCCGGGTATAAAAAAGAAAAGGAATTCCTGTTTAAAAGGAGGTTAGTCCCTCCCCCGCAACTTTTCAGGACTTAAGTAGCGTGGCTATAAACTCGTAAAAGTCCAGTTTGTGTTGTTTGAATTGATTGTCAAAGGAAACAATCTGATCAAATAAAATATTGTGTTTTTCCCGAAAGGCACTATCTACGTTGGAGGGCTTGCCATCTAACATCGCACGCATTGATTTTTCATGTCTTCGCGCTTTCTGGTGATATTCATCAAGTAACTCTCCCTGATAGTAGGTAATGAGATGTTGAAAGTGATCGATTTGTTTTTTTTGATCGACAGAATTAGCCTTATCGGCGTATTGGTCAAGCAATGTTTGAAAGAAGGACAACTCCTGTCTCCAGAATTCAATATTAAACAACCATTGTCTGCTGGAATAGTGCAGGTCCTCGATGCTTCTTTCGGCTAAAAAGTCGATGTTTTCCAATGCAATTTGATCCATAAGCGTATGATTTTGTGTGACTATTAATATAGACATTCTGAAAGACTTATGCCATAAATTTGGGGATAAATGTTGGTGATTAATGAAATAAATTATGGCTTTAAACCCGGCTGGTTTATCGACTACACGCTGCCTTTAATTCGCTTTGCGTTACGTTTTAATATTGGCGGAATTATCGTATTTTAATTTGAAATATAATCTCTGAAAGTCAATTGATATTTTATGTATAAAACAAACGCTTTGGCATGAGTAAACTCAAACTATTCGTAACCGGTTTTTTTATAATTATTTCATCGGTTTTATATGCACAGCGATTAAGCCCAAAAGAAAAAAAGATTGTTCAACAAGTAGCGCGTAATCATAAAGATGCCCTTCGGCTGTTGGAGGAGGTGGTGAATGTCAATAGCGGCACTATGAATACAGCGGGTGTAAAAAACACAGGGCGGATTTTTAAACAGGCTTTTGATGAAATCGGCTTTGAAACCCAATGGATCGATATGCCCCCTGAAATGCTTAGGGCAGGACATTTGTTTGCTGAAAAAAAAGGAAACAAAGGCAAGCGATTACTACTCATAGGACATTTAGACACGGTATTTGAGCCGGATAGTCCGTTTCAGGAGTACATCGCTCAGGACACCATTGCCCGCGGCCCCGGCACCAATGACATGAAAGGCGGGAATATCATTGCATTGTTTGCTTTAAAAGCCTTGCAACAGGTGGGGGCGTTAGCATCAAGACAAGTTATTGTGGCTTTTCATGGAGACGAGGAAAGAACAGGAAAACCGCTGGAAATCAGCAGGCGGGATATCATCAATGCCGCAAAGCGAAGTGACATCGCTTTAGGATTTGAAACCGCCTCCGGCTTCGACTACGCCACAGTAGCCAGGCGTGGCTCAAGTGGGTGGAAGCTGGAGGTCCAGGGTAAAATGGCACATTCTTCCGGCATTTTCAATAAACAGGTTGGCGCCGGTGCTATTTTTGAAATGGCAAGAATTTTAAATAGCTTTTATGAGGAGGTCAGAGGGGAGGAATTTTTGACTTTTAATCCAGGCGTACTGCTCGGTGGAACGCTGGTAGATTTCGATACGGTGTTTTCCAAAGGTTCGGCCTTCGGAAAATCAAATGTTGTGGCGCAATCAGCCGTTGTTACCGGCGGTTTGCGTTTTATATCCCGGGAGCAGAAAGAAAATGCAAGGCGGAAAATGCGGGAGATCGTTAAAAAAAACCTTCCGCACACCCAGGCTAAAATTACGTTTACAGACAGTTATCCCGCTATGGGTCCAACACCGGGGAATATGGAAGTCCTGAAAGTATTAAATCAGGTAAGTATCGATCTTGGACAAGGACCGGTGAAACCATACGATCCAGGTAAAAGAGGAGCAGCCGACATATCATTTGTAGCGGCATATGTTGACGGTATAGATGGTTTGGGTGCCATGGGCGGTGGAGCGCATTCTCCTGAGGAATATTTGAACCTGGAGACATTGGAAGATTTAACCAAACGCGCCGCTCTATTGATTTATCGTTTAACCAGATAAAATGAAAACAAGCATATACGCACGGAAAACGGAAAGATTTTTTCCGGAAGGACTGGTCCTCGGCGGCATTTTGATGATACTTATTGGGGCCGGCGCCCTGGTGATCAGGCCGCTGTTGGGAATTATACTGCTGCCGGCAGGTCTGTCTATTGTATTCCTTCATTATGGCATACTTATAGATTTTCAACAAAAAATGTATAAGGAGTATTGGGGGCTTTTGGGTTTGAGATTTGGAAAGTGGAAAGTATTGCCCCCTGTAGCCTATATAAGCCTCACAAAGTCTCGTTTCTCTCAGGAAATGGGTTTACGCGGGGCTTCTAGCACCGTGAAAGGGGTATTGTATAAGGGTAATTTACGGCTTCATGACGAGGAAAAGATCCTGGTAATCCAATCGGCTAAAAAAGAAAAGGTATTGCAAACGTTAAAATACCTGGCCGCTGAAATGGATTTAAAGTTACTGGACTGCACCGGATCTGATCATATTTGGGTAGAATTGTAAGCATTTAGACCAAAAATTACCGGTGCTGTCAGCATTGTTTTACTTTCTTCTATGAACTAAGTTGGCTTAAAAGCTTGAATTTTTCCCACCTCGGCTACAAGGTCTTATGTTTAATTACATGCCAAATATGATAGAAGCCCTGAAATTTTTGTCCCAAAATCGTCCTCCACGGCCTATATAAATCAATTTTGACGCCAACAGCCGATCTCAGGCGCCTCATGACGACCCGGGTGTCCTGAAAATTGAGAAAATACAAACCTTAAATTTGGTTTCAATTTTTTAATTATCCGTTGAATTTCCCTTCATAAGTATTTGGAAAACAGGATAAATACAAAGCGTATATTAAATGAAATTTTACCATCTCCAAAACAGGCGCTACGTATTTAAACAAGCTCCTTCAACCGCTGAAAAAGGCTTATAAACGATTATTCTTTATGTGGTAAATAATTGTATTATTTCAATATAGATAGATTATTATGGTCGTTGGAGTTATATTTTATAGTAATTTCCCAATTTGGGAAAAACCGAATCTTTGAAAGATAAATCTTACTTGAGTCTACATTGCATTATTATTGAAATAAAAGATCCGGAAAATAGTAAGACATTAGCATCACCAAAAGATATTTAATTTTTTCCGAGTCCCTTAATTCATATGGCGAGCCGCTTCTAGCGGTGAGCCATTTGAGTTTTTAAGCCCCTGACACTTTATATAGACGGGGATTTCAAAAATTAAAGCAAACTGAATGTCCCCCACAAGCCTACTAAAAGCCACACTCTTCGCATTGATCATCACCATTCAGACCGGCGTTTTTGCCCAGATTAAAAGTGATGCCTGGTATCATGGAAAAATTGAGCTAATCGACGACCACATTTATGATGTTGAGTTGCGGTATGTGTTCACCAGGATGGAAGGATTGTTGCAGGTAAGAGAATTTGATGAAGTAGTTACACTCTCCCCGTTAAAGGTAAAATCCTTCGAATTTTTTGATGCTGCCAGAGATGAATTTCGACGTTTTGTATCGGTGTCGAGCTTTATGGAACATGTGCAGTATCGAAAGAAACTTTTTATTGAGGTGTTGTATGATGGCAATGAGATTTCATTGTTGCGACGAACCGATTCATTTGGCACCATGCCAACCGAGAGTTTGTATTTGATGGATCATCAAACGCAAAATATCCTGCCCTATGCGGTTTCCAAATATTCTCGTAAAAACAGTTCCGTTTATATCAACGCCGATACCAAATTATTGTACCAGTTGACCTACGAATACAGGAAGGAATTAAGAGATTATGCTTCAAGAAACAACCTGAAACTCAAAAAACCGGAAGACATTATTGCCTTGTTGGTATATTACGATCAATTGGCCAATCTTTCGGTTAAAGACAGCAGCCAATAGCCGGCACTCATCTACACGGCCAATTATTCAGATCATTCCCGGGATTTTTAATAGAAAATACGTGATATTTGATTTCAAATTCTTTTAATGGGACATTTGGAATATCCATCTTTGGTCAAACGATATCAATCCACATTTATTGATGGACTGGTACTTTTAACTATTGCCTATATATTTTCGCTGATTTTTGATTACGTACCAAATATTTCAGGTACCACGAGGGGTATAACTTTTGCTTTGATGTATTTGTTGTACGAACCACTACTTACGGCTCGAGCTTGTACCCTGGGACAATGGATAACCGGTATCAGGGTACGGTCGGCCAGCGATGCAAAGCGTCGGATCAACTATTTTCAATCTTTGCTTCGCCTGATTATTAAAATACTGCTTGGGTGGCTTTCCATTTTTACGATTCCCAATGATCCTAAAAAAAGATCTTTACATGACTATGCAGTTAGTTCTGTTGTATATAAATTGTAATTACCCATGATGGAAAAGAATTATTCTCCGGCTGAAATAGTCGCCAGGATGTTAGAAACTGATTACTTTAGCCAATGGTTGGGAATTAAGCTGATTGAAACCGGCCCCGGCCATTGCGTGCTTAGGATGGAGGTTAGAAAGGAGATGCTTAACGGGTTTGGCATATTGCATGGCGGTGTGGCTTTTTCCCTGGCAGATTCCGCGTTGGCCTTTGCCAGCAATTCCCATGGAAAAATCAGTGTAGCGCTGGATAATTCCATATCTTATCCGGCAGCTGCCAGGGAGGGAGACATTTTAACAGCTAGGACAGAGGAGCTTAACCTAACGGATAAGACCGGTTTATACCTGATTAACATCACCAATCAACATCAAAAAAAAATTGCCGTTTTTAAAGGAACCGTTTACCGAAAAGAAAAATCATTATTTGGTCATGCCGGCAAAGATTGACTATTTTGATAAAAGATAGGCTTTTAAATCATCAAATCTGTTGGACAGGGGTACAGCTACTTTCTGTTTTTGATAAGCTTCTGCAAGCGCAGGGGGTAAACTTACTGTTTTACCAATAGCAGGTGTTACCACATCCATAAATTTAGCCGGATGGGCTGTAGAAAGTAATACCCCCGTCACGGGTTGTGGGTTTTTGCTTAACCAGGTTTTTAATCCCATATAGGCGACCGCCGTATGGGGGCACATGGTGTAGCCAAATTGCTGATGCACCTCTTTCATCGTCTTTTTGGTTTGGTCATCATCAAAAGCCAGTCCGTGAATTTTGTTTTTTACTGCATGCTCATCCCGGCCCATGAAAGCCAGTATTCTTGGGAAATTACTGGGATTGCCCACATCCATAGCATTGGAAATGGTGGCAATGGAAGGTTTTGATTGAAAAATTCCTGTTTTTAAATATATGGGTACGACATCGTTGATATTGGTAGCCGCAATAAATTGATGAATTGGTAAACCCATTTGCTGCGCTAACAACCCGCCACACAGGTTTCCAAAATTACCGCTTGGTACGGCAACCACCAATGGCAGGCCGAATCTTTTTAGCCTGGCGTAGGCCTGATAATAATAAAATGATTGCGGGATGAGCCGGGCGATGTTGATAGAATTAGCGGAAGTCAGATTTAGCGCCACATTCAGTTCCTTGTCGAGAAATGCGGTTTTTACTAGGCGCTGGCAATCATCAAAGTTGCCATCTACCTCAACAGTGGTTACATTTCCACCAATTGTAGTTAGCTGTTTTTCCTGAACTTCACTTACTTTTCCCCTGGGATATAAAATAGTGACATTAATACCTTCAACGCCTAAAAACCCATACCCTACGGCGCCTCCAGTATCTCCGGAAGTAGCCACTAAAATGTTGATTTCTTTGTTGGTGTCACGCAAAAAATACTTCATTAAGCGGGACATAAACCGCGCGCCGTAGTCCTTAAATGCCAGCGTAGGTCCATGAAATAATTCCATGACATGGATATTATCTTCGAGAGGAACGACAGGGGTATCAAAATTAAAAGCGTCGTCGATAATAGCTGCCAGAGCGCTTTTATCGACGGCATGCTGTAGTAATTCATAGCCTACGGTAAAAGCAATTTCCCGGAAGTCCTTTTCCTCAATGCTGTCAAAAAATGTCGGCGGTAACTTTGGAATTTTTGTCGGCACATAAAGGCCGTTGTCGGGAGGCAGCCCGGTTAGTACGGCTTCCTTCAGGCTCACATTGGGCGAAATATGCTTGGTGCTGTATAATTCCATGTGTCAATCCAATATTACAGGTCCTTTTTGGTTAATCTTTGAAACGAATATTTCACTTTCAATGCCAATTTGAGCAAACTGATCCTTCATGGCCGACCCTATTTCCCTGGCCGGCCCATCAGCGGTGCTTAAAGCAAACATCGATGGTCCGGAGCCGGAAATGCCACATCCCAGTGCCCCTGCTTCCAGCGCCCGGGCCTTGACCTGATCAAAGCCCGGAATTAACATAGATCGCACCGGCTCGATGATAGCATCTTCCATAGACCGGCTGATCAGGCCAAAATCATTCATCGTCAATCCCGCAATCAGCCCCCCTACATTGCCCCATTGTCTGATAGCACTTTTTATAGGCACATTTTTCTTCAATATATTTCTGGCGTCTTTGGTATTCACCTCGATATCAGGGTGAATGATAACCGCATGGAGGTTTTCCGGGGTGTTTATTTTTATAACGTCCAAAGGATCGTAGCTGCGAATTAACACAAATCCACCCATTAAAGAGGGGGCCACGTTGTCGGCATGGCCGGTACCAGAGGCTACCCGCTCACCTTCCAGGGCAAATTTGAGAAGTTCTTCGGTGGTAAGCAATTGTCCCATCAATTGATTTATGGCAAATACCCCGGCCACAGAACTGGCGGCGCTGGAGCCAAGGCCACTGCCAAAGGGCATTTTCTTATGCAAATACACTTCCAACCCTATGTTGCGCTCAACATGGGTCAGGTAATTGATGATGGAAATGGTAGCGGTATTTTCCTCGACAGCATGGCTTAATCTGCCTTCATCTCCCTTTATTTCCCGGATGACAACACCAGGTTTTTCGCAGATTTTTAAAATAATCTCGTCGCCCGGGTTTTCTACTGCAAAACCCAGTATATCAAAGCCACAGGTAACATTGGCGACGGTGGCGGGGGCGAAAACCTTAATGCTATCCATGATTGTTTGGTAAAATATTTTTGATGCCCTGGTAAAGGTAGTTGCTGATACTTATAATTTCGGAAAAGACACCTGCGGCCGTTACCTCAGCACCAGCGCCGGGCCCCTTGATCACCAATGGGCGGTCATAGTACCGGCGGGTGGTGAATGCAATAATATTGTCACTTCCCGACAGGCTGAAAAACGGGTGGTCCTGGTCCACCGCGGTCAGTTTTACGGTCGCCTTGCCATCTTCTAACGTCGCAATAAATCTCAACTTTTTCTTTGATTGCTCAGCTTGTGTTTTTAGTGTTTCAAAGTGATCATTGTTCCTGGCCAACTCTTCAAAAAACAAATCGATAGAGGCGGCTTCGAGACAGGCTTTAGGTAGAATGTTTTCTACCTCGACATCTTCCGGCTCCATCTCGATTCCCGACTCGCGAGCCAAAATGAGAATTTTCCTGGCAACGTCCATCCCGTTCAGATCATCTCTCGGGTCCGGCTCCGTGAAACCGCTGTTTTTAGCTTCCATCACCACCTCGCTGAAAGTAGCATCTCCTGTAAAATTGTTAAAGATATAGGATAGTGTACCTGATAAAACCCCTTCAATCCTTAAGATCTGATCCCCGCTAAACTTCAGATCCGACATGGTATTGATCACCGGAAGGCCGGCACCGACGTTGGTCTCATATAAAAATTTGACACCATGCAGGAATGCTTCTTTTTGCAATAGCTGGTAGTCCCGATATTTGCCGGAATTTGCTAATTTATTAGGTGTTACCACGGAAATACTGGCGGCCAGTATCTGCTGGTAAAGCGAAGTAATTTCAAGATTGCTGGTGTTATCTACAAAAATACTATTGGGCAGGTTCATGGCGACCATCTTATCTACAAATGAGCTTAAATCTGCCGAAGTAGTCGCGTTTTCCAGCCTTTCCTTCCAGTCTTTCAGATCGATACCCGCCTCGTCGACGATCATTTTTTTGGTATTGGACAGGGCAATGACATTGATTTCCAGCAGTCGCTCATTTAACAGATAGGCCGCTTGCGCCTGGATTTGTTCCAGCAGCGTCCCGCCAATCAGACCCACACCAACCATAAAAATATTCAGCGTTTTAGATTCCGATATAAAAAAGGCCTGGTGTACTGCATTGAGCGATTTGGACAGGTTTTTTTCATCAATGACCACCGAAATATTCACCTCCGAAGAACCCTGTGCAATAGCGCTGGTATTAATGCCGTTTCGTCCCAGGGCACTGAATAATTTACCAGAAATACCCGGGGTATTCCTCATATTCTCACCAATAATGGCGATGATTGATTTTCCCTGCTCTATTAACGGCTCATCAATCCTACCCCTTTCCATTTCAAATTCGAATTCCTTCTTTATGACCTTTTTAGCACCCTTGGCATTTGCCGGGTCGATGGCGAAACAAATGGAATGTTCGGAAGAGGCCTGTGTGATGAGGATAACGCTGATATCTTTTGCGGCGAGTGCGCTGAATAACCTGGACGATACCCCGGGGATGCCCACCATGCCAGGACCCGTCAGCGAGATCAGAGTTACCTGCTTGATGGAAGATAGACCCTTGATCAGTCTTCCGGAACTTTTTGGCTTACTGCCGATCAATGTACCCGCGAATGCCGGATTAAAAGTATTGCGGATCCTCAGGGGTATTTTTTGATTAAAGGCCGGCTGCAAACTGGGCGGGTGAATTACCTTGGCACCAAAATGCGACATCTCCATGGCCTCTATGTAAGACAGATAGGACAGGGAGAAAGCGTTTTTTACTATTCTTGGGTCGGTGGTCATTACGCCATCCACATCGGTCCAGAGTTCAATTTCCTCGGCATTTAAAGCGGCTCCCAGTATTGCGGCCGTAAAATCCGAGCCCCCTCTGCCAAGGGTGGTGGTCTCATTGTTTTCACCGGAAGCGATAAAGCCGGTTACAATGGGGGTTGAACTAATATTTTGGAAGTAATCGGTAATGGTCTTGTTGGTAAGGGAATAATCCACCCTTGCCTTACCAAAGTCATTGTTAGTAAAGATCAGCTGTCTGCTGTCGACTGGGATAGCATTGATTTTTTCCTGCTGAAAATAGGCTGTCAGTAACGGAACAGAAAGCCTTTCTCCAAAACTCAGCACCAGGTCCAGTGTGCGAACAGACAGTTCTTTGATCAATGATACACCATGAAGGATCTCCTCCAACTCATTGATGGTCATTTTCAGGCTAGCCAGTGATTTACTTTGCGATTGCGTATCCAGCAACTGTCTGATGCTATCTGCGTGAATTGCTTCGATTTGCCGGGTTACTTCGAGGTATTTCTCTTCATTAGCTTCTGCCAATTCACTTGCCTGTGACAAGAGATTGGTTACGCCGCCCATTGCGCTACTTACCACTACAATTTTATCACCTTTGTCCAGGTAGGAAGCAATGATTTTGGCTACTTGCCGGATGCTTTCGGTAGATCCGACTGAAGTACCACCAAACTTTAATATTTTCATTATTTCTTTATTAAATGAAAAAGCCATTCCTGGCGAGGAATGGCTTAATTTTAAATTTTTTTATATCTATTTATCAAACCATTCCCATAGTTGCACCAGAGGTGATTGTTGTGATATGGGTTATGGTCGTTAGTATACTCATGATTTTGTTTGAAGACTCCTTCGCTGAAGCTTCGGCGCAAATTTGCGGCAATAATATTATATTTAAAGCTGGAATCAAAATATTTGATAGGGTTTTAAAATTAATTTAATCTAAAATCAGCGGTCTGCCGCAACCTCGTCAATATTACCGCTTTTTGTTAAAAGCCAATTTTACCTCCCCGATAACCTTCCTTTTCAATTTTTAAGGCAGTTTCTTCCACTTTAGACTTTAGCCCGTCTTTATACTTTTGCAGGTTTTTTGCAATTTTATTATCTGATGCACCGAGGATTTGTGCAGCCAGGATGCCGGCATTTTTGGCGCCGTCCAATGCCACCGTGGCCACCGGCACACCGCCGGGCATTTGTAAAATCGAAAGCACCGAATCCCACCCGTCTATTGAGTTGCGGCTTTTTACGGGAACCCCGATAACCGGTAAAGTTGTTAGCGATGCCACCATTCCCGGTAAATGTGCCGCGCCGCCGGCGCCGGCGATGATCACTTTTAATCCTTTTTTGCGTGCTTTTTCGGCGTATTCTACCATGCGATGGGGCGTCCGATGGGCAGAGACAATCGTGACTTCAAAATTAACAGCCAGTTCTTCCAGGACATCGGCTGCTTCGCTCATCACCGGCAAGTCGGAATTACTTCCCATAATGATGCCTACTGCCGGCTTTACTTTTTGTGCGGTCATGCAATTACTTTTAAATTCTCTTTAACAAATTTAACTTTTTCTTTTAAGCTTTCGGTATGTTGGTCAACGATAGTAACGTGCCCCATTTTTCGAAATGGCTTGGTCAATTTTTTTCCATATAAATGTACGTGCACACCTTTTATACCCAATACTTTCTCCAGGCCTTCATATTGAGCCAGACCGGTATGGCCGTCTTCTCCCAGCAGGTTGACCATCGCCGACGGAATTTTCATGGAGGTATCCCCCAGCGGCATGTTTAATATCGCTCTGAGGTGTTGTTCAAATTGTGAAGTGATGTTGGCTTCTATCGTCTGATGCCCGCTGTTGTGCGTACGGGGTGCTACCTCGTTGACCAGAATGTTACCTTCCCTGGTAACAAACATTTCAACCGCCAATAATCCGGTCATGTCCAGTTCGTTAATAACCTTTCTGGCTATAGTATCGGCCTGTGTGGCAACTTCTGATGATATGTCGGCCGGGGCCGTGAGGTATTCCACCAGGTTGTGGACAGGGTTGAATACCAGCTCTACCGGTGGAAAAGCTTTCATCTCTCCATTTTCGTTGCGGGCAACAATGACAGAAATTTCTTTTTCAAAATCAATAAGTTTTTCCAATAAGCCGGGGGCATCAAAGGCTTTTGCCAGGTCGTTTTCGTCTTTTAATATTTGCACCCCACGTCCATCATAACCCTCTTTTCCTAATTTGTTCACGGCCGGAAGGAAGTCGCGGTTTTCAAGAACAGCCTGACGATTTTCAGTGAGTATGAAGTCGGCGGTAGGAATATCCCGATCCAGGTAGAATTGTTTTTGCTTCCTTTTATCCTGGATTAACTCAATTACTTCAGGCTGAGGATAGATCTTCTTACCTTCCTTTTGCAATTGTTTGAGTGCGTCGGTGTTGACATTTTCAATTTCTATGGTCAGTACGTCACAGGCCTGGCCAAATTGGTAAACAGTTTGGTAATCTGTCAATTTTCCAACCCTGAATTCACTTGCCAGATTTTTACAGGGAGCATTTTCGTCCGGGTCGATAATGTTGACATCCAGGTTAAAATCAATAGCGGATTGTACCAACATCCTGCCCAGCTGCCCGCCCCCCAGCACACCTAATTTAAAATTTTGATAAAATCTATGCACCTTATTCAAAGCGTTTTTGGTTATTGAAATAATGTTTGCGACAAATCTAAAATTAATATTATGGAAGGCCTTAAGAAAACAGAAGTTTTTAAAGAAATCAGTCTTCAGTCGTTTTGATGCCCATTTTTTCCATCAGTTTGCTGGCATTAAAACTTTTGCACAATCCCGGGTGAAGCTTGTAGTCAAAAATGATTTCATCGTCAATGATCTGGCTGTTGAAACTAAAATTTTGAATGTTGCCGGAATGGTCAGACAGCGCACCTAATTCCAGGTCATGGGTAGAGACAAATCCAAAACTATCCAATGCCGTCAACTGTTTGATGAGGGAAGCCGCACCACTGTGCCTGTCGCGGGAATTGGTGCCTTTTAATATTTCATCCAGCATAAACAATACCGGATGGGTGGTGCCAATCAGATCAAGCAATTGCTTAAGACGTTTTAATTCCGCATAAAAAGAGGAAACGCTTTCTTCCAAATTGTCCTGTGTGCGCATGCTGGTAAATACCTGACATACCGAAATGGTAAAATCCCTGGCACATACCGGGGCTCCCATCAAAGCGAGTACCGCATTAACGCCAACTGTTCTGAGAAAAGTACTTTTTCCTGACATATTAGAGCCAGTGATGATAATGACATTTCCTTTGCCTTCCATATTAAAATCATTTACAACCCGCTCTTTGCCAATAATCAGTGGGTGTCCCATCCCGACGCCGCTCAAATGGTAGCCTTCATCGGTGATGACGGGCATGGTATAACCGGGGTTGGCATAACCAAATCCAGCAAGGCCATTGAGCGCCTCAAATTCATGGATCGTATCAAACCATTTTTTTGCGTATTTTTCATTTTTTCTCTTCCAGGCTGAAGCCTTTAGCAGCCAGAATACATCAAGCAGAAGTACAACGTTCAGGAGCCAGTAAAATGTATTGGCGCGGCTTTCAAGGCTGTACAGGATCTGCTGCAATTTTTTGATTTCGACAGAGGCTTTAAAATGGTCGTGTTCAAATTTATCTTTCAGATTCCGGAGTAACGGCGCCTCAAAGGCTTCATCTTCTACTTTTTTTATTAGAAGGCTATAGGCCTTTAGCGCAACCGATCCCTCACTGGTGTAAGTGGTGGTGTTTTTGGCTGCAAGAAATGTGCTTTTCAGAATGATACCATTGACGGCAATCGCGGCTAATAAAAGGTAAAATGAATAATCAAGCAGGAACAAAACCAGGCAGCCCATTGCTATCAATGGCATGGTTAACAACAAGGTCTTGTATAAATTTTCCTTTTCCAGTATATCCCCCTTACCCAACCAGGTGAGCAGGGGCCGGATCCTGTTCTCCTCCTGTTGAAAATGCATGCCATGTGCCTGAAAATCCTGGCGCCATTCAAATTTGGGTATTAACTCTCTGATGGCCGCCTGGCGGTCTTCAATGCATTTTTTTTGCGCAGGAGCTGACAACCATTCAGCCAAAAGTGTTTTGGCGCCAAAGGTGGTACTTCTATTGAGCAGCTGGAATACCGAATGATTGCCGAAAATATCCAGGTCAATGTTGTAAGGGTGGAGGGAGTCAGTATATTCCGATCCGCTGCCAAGAGACTTCAGGTTGCCTTGTAATCGCAGAATCTCCTGCTGATTTATTTGCTTGAGATTTTCGGCATGATCCCTGTTAAAGGCAATTTTGTTATGATATTTAATCAACAAGCCAAACAGAACCGGAAAAATTAACACGAAGGTTATTACCAATTCCATGTTGCGGAGGTTGGCAAAGTAAACGATGGCGACCAGTAGTACCAGAAAAACTGTTACACGGATTCCTGACCAAAACGCATATTGCTGTTTTAGCCTGGAGGCAATCTCCGTCTGTTGCTCAATAATTCTCTTAAAAGTCGCTTTGGGTGATTCCATAGGCCGCAAAATTAGGTCATGGACAACTAAGGTTTTGTAATTAACGGGAATTTCTTCTTAAAAAAATTGTTTTATATTTAAATCCATAAATCTGGCAGGCTGGTACCATAAAAGACAAACTGCCAATGTAACAATAAACAAATGAATGCCAAGAAAACGTCTACCAAAGTCGGTAGCAAAAATCAAAAAGACATCAAATCAGATTCCATTCCCGCAGAGGATATACCGGCTGAAGAGGATTTCTGGGAAGACGAAGATTTCGGTGGATTGGAAGCCCCCGAGGATTTTAAACGACAACTGGGTTGCGGCGGTTAACGACCGGCTGGCTTGTTTTTCGCTCTTTCTTCCCATTTTTTTCGCGCATAGCGCTGTAGATCTTCTATTTCGTCCGATTCATCAACAATTTCCAATCCCAGCAAAGTCTCAAAAAGATCTTCCATGGAAACCAGGCCAACGACACTTCCATAGCTGTCATTTACAATGGCCAAATGCCCTTTTTTTGTGACAAATATATCCAGCAGCTGTGGTAATTCAGTGTCGTCCTGTACAAAAAGTATTTCCCTTCGAATGTCTGCCAGTTTCAGATTGTGCCGGTCTTCCGCCATCTCACCTAAAAGATCATCCTTTAAAAACATGCCGGTTATATGATCTTGCTTTTCCTGGTAGACAGGAATTCTGGAATGTTGCAAAGGTTTGTTTTTTTGATAGAAGTCAAATAGTCGCTGGTCCTCACTGGCCATGACCATTACTGTTCTGGGGGTCATGATGTCTCTGACTGTCAGGTTTTCAAGGCGCATTAAATTCTGGATGATGACGGATTCACTTTTATCCAAAGCCCCACTTTCCAGGCCAACCGTGGCCATAGCGGCAAAATCGGCCTTGCTGAATACACTCCGGCTTTTGTCTTTCTTTAAGGTTTTGGTAATACCCTGGCTGATCCATACCAAAGGAGCCAAAATTATTAAGAGCCACTTTAAGGATCTCACCGTAAAAGGCGCCAACGATTGCCACATATTTGCGCCGATAGTTTTGGGAATTATTTCGGATAAGATCAAAATGGCCAGCGTCATACCACCTGCAATTAATGATTCAAAAGACAGGTTTACGAAACCCAGATTGATATAATTATTACCAAAAAACTCTCCCGCCTGAGCCCCTACACCAATAGCCCCTACGGTATGAGCAATGGTGTTGAGTGTAAGAATGGCGGAAAGTGGCCGGTCAATATCCTTTTTATAGGTTTGTAATAATTTACCGATGGCACCTCCCTCCTGTGCTTTTCTATTGACATAGGCAGGGGTAACACTCAAAATTACCGCTTCCCAAATGGAGCACAGAAAAGAGAAAATAATCGATACGGAAAAGAAAAGTACTAATAATCCCATATGGTCAAATTAAGAAAATATTTTTGAAGAAGTCAGAAAAATAACAATGCTTTTAAAATCGAACCTGAGTTATTTTTCCCTGCTGACCTTCCAGCGTCATTGTTTTATCCTTGTACTTTACCTCAAAAGGGCCATCGTAATCAGGGGTTACGGAGGCTTTTTCCAACTTTCCGTCATTCCAATATATATCGACGGTATATCCGCCTCTCGCTTTCAGGCCCTTAATGTTACCTGTTTTCCAGGCCTTGGGTAAAGCTGGCAGCAGGTCTATTACTTCGTGATGGCTTTGCAGCAACATTTCGGAGATACCGGCCAAAGCTCCGAAATTTCCGTCAATTTGAAAAGGAGGATGGGCACAAAATAAATTGGGGTATGTGCCTCCGCCGTGATAGTTGGTACTGTTGTCGGTATTGTAGTAAGTGAGCAATTTTTTAATAGCATCGAACGACATCGCTCCATCCCTTAATCTTGCCCACAACCCTATTTTCCAGGCAATTGACCACCCTGTTCCGTTGTTGGTGCGCAACTCTAGGGATCGTTTTGATGCCTTTGATAGTTCCGGTGTTTGCGCCATAGTAATTGACCTTCCCGGATACAACCCAAACAAGTGAGATACATGCCTGTGTTTCGGGTCGGCATCGTCCCAGTCATGATACCATTCCAGTAGCTGACCTTTTTTTCCCGTTTTGTAGGGGGCTAATTTTGATTGTGTTTGCTTTACTTTATGGATGAATTCGGCATCAGTTTCAATAATTTCTGATGCTTTTATAATGTTATGAAACAGTTCGTTGATCATGGCCATATCAGCGGTGGCGCCGTAAAAAGTGGCGCCCTTGTACCCGTTGGGCATTACGTAAAGATTTTCTGGGGAGGTAGATGGTGCCGTAACGAGATGGCCATTTTGATCTTCGGTGAGATAATCCAAACAAAATTGAGCAGCGCCTTTTATTAGCGGATAAGCCCTGTTTTTTAGGAAGACGGTATCTCTTGTAAAGGCAAAATGTTCCCACAAATGCGTGCTTAACCATACACCTCCCATATTCCAATTAGCCCATACAGGATGACCCTGCCCGAAATCACCTACCGGATTGGTCATTGCCCAAATGTCGGTGTTATGGTGGCAGCACCATCCGCCGCAATCGTAAAATGTCCTGGCAGTAACTGCACCGCTGACAGCCAGGTTTTCAATAAAGTCCAACAGCGGTTCATGCATTTCGGATAAGTTGGCTACCTCTGCCGGCCAGTAATTCATTTCAGCGTTAATGTTGGTTGTGAAGTTACTGCTCCATGGAGGCCTTACCGACTCATTCCAAATGCCCTGAAGGTTGGCAGGGATACCCCCTGGTCGTGAAGAACTGATTAGCAGATACCTGGAGAATTGGTAATACAGTGCCACTAAATCGTTGTCATCAGCGGTTTTCGTAAATTGCTTTAGCCGGCTGGCGGTAGATTTGCCTGTGTTAACCTGAGGCCCAAGATCAATGGATACCCGGTCAAAATAGCTTCTATAGTCGGCGACATGTCGTTTTTTTAGTTCCTCATAGGAAAATTTTGCTGCTTTCTCAAGCAATGATTTGGCTTTGGCATGCTCGTCAACACCTTCTAATCCCGGATTTTTGTCAAAGCCGTTATAACTGGTTGCCAGTGATACCAAAATGTTTACCTCTGTGGCATGGCTTACATGAAGAACGCTATCTTCAGCAGTGACCTCTCCGTCAGTGGCCGCCACGTGACCAATCATCAAAAATCGCATGCTGTTTTGCTCATCATAAACAACCGCATTGGGCATGTCACCACGATAATTTGGTTCCGCATGCGACGGTGCGAACCCTTGAAGTATAAGATTATTTTCCGAAACGCCGGAGCGGTATTTTAATTTGCTGTCACTTCTCAGGCTGACATTCAACTTTTGGGGGCCATCGGCTTTAAGCCTTATCACCATTACCTGATCCGGGAAAGAAATGAAGCTTTCCCGGCTGTAAGTGGTATTATCAATGGTGTAGCTCACTTGTGAAATGGCGTTTCTTAAATTTAATGTTCGCTGGTAAGTACTGGATTCTGATCCGTGTTGAAAGTCCAAATACAGTGTCCCCAGCGGCGCATATGATTCGGAGAATTTTCCCTGAATCTTTCTAACCAGCTGATCGGAGGTCGGGTAATCTTCCTCAAAAAGTGCCTTTCGCACCGCCGGCAGGTGCTCGTAAGCTTTTGGGTTTTGGTAGGCATCAACTGGTCCTCCTGCCCAGAGCGTTTCTTCATTCAGCGAGAATTTTTCGGTGGTGACTTCGCCGTACACCATAGCGCCAATACGCCCGTTGCCGAGGGGCAGGGCCTCTTCGAAGTGGTTGGCGGGTTGGTGAAAGCGAAGGATGCGCTTTGGCAGTGGTGTTGACTGCTGGCATCCGCAAAAAGGAAATACCAGTAAGCCCAATAAGATACGATTTACAATTAGTAACCGGGTTCGATTTTTAGTGAATAGCATAAAAACAGTAGATAGCCAATAAGGGTATTAGTTGGGTATTTTGCGGGTTTATGAAAGGGGTTAAATATATGAATTTTTGCCTATAACAACCATTTATCCCTTTATTAATAAACAAGTGTTATCGGGAACGCCTTCCGGTGGTTTGGGATACGCAACTGGAGATGCCCGATATTTGGTAATACCCTCTGTATTGAAAACCTACTGATTATGCAGCCCCCAGCTGTTTTAAAACCTTCATGTGGGATTTGATTGCTCCCAAAAAGGTAGTATGCTCTATAAAAGGCAAATTATATTCCTTGGCGGTGGCTTGTACGATAGGAGATAGCTTTCTATAGTGGGTATGACAAATTTTTGGAAAAAGATGATGCTCAATTTGAAAGTTAAGCCCACCGAATAAAAAATTTGCCAACGGACTCTTCCTGGCAAAGTCGGCTGTCGTATACATTTGGTGGACGGCCCAGGAGTTTTCCATTGAACCTTGTTGGTCGGGTCTTGGAAAATCGGTTCCTTCAACAATGTGTGCCAGCTGGAAAATAAGGGCCAGCGTTAAACCTTCCACAACATGAAGCAGCAGGAAGCCAAGTAAAATAGCGTACCAGGGCAATGAGATGGTAATCATCGGTACAACCAAAAATAAAGTGTAATAGATCGCCTTAAAAGCAAATAGCTTGGCAATTTCTTTTTTAGGAAAGGGTTGTTTTTGGTAAGCCGCTATTTTGGGACCGAAAAACAAGGCATAGTCTTTTATAAATACCCAGGATAACGAGGTGAGTGAATAAAAGAAAAAAGTATACAGGTATTGAAATCGATGGATTTTCCATAAATCCTGATTGGGATTAAGTCTGATGATTGGAATTTGATCAATATCGGAATCGTGGTCGGGAATATTGGTAAACGTATGGTGTATGAGGTTGTGGCTTATTCGCCAGGTAAAGTCGTTGGCTCCGATGATATTAAAAGCCGTAGCCAATCCATTGTTAACCTTTTCGTTGCTCGAATAAGCGCCATGCATGGCATCGTGGGCAATATTCAGTCCAATCAGGGCTGTGAAGAAGCCATTGATAATGGCCAGCGGGATTAATACCCACACAGAAAATAAGTTGGAAATAATAAGCCCATAGCTTATCACAAAAACACCCAATATCAAAATGGTCTTAAAAATCATTTCTCCATTGGCCTGCTTGCTGATATTGTTGTCCTTGAAATAATGATTTACCCGTTTGGTTAGTTCTGCGTAAAACTGATCGCCTGAAGATTTAGTGAATCGGATTTTCTGTTTTTGATCTTCAGCCCTCTTTGGCTCATTCGCATCCTCACTGATAACATTTTGCATAACAAATCTCGATTTATTTTAAACGATTGGGCTAATTTACAGTTTTTAGTCAGATTTGAAGGGTTAAAAAAAAGGTAGTTGACTCTCATCAGTAATCTTAGTTCTATATCTCCTTTCAGGTACCTTGGTCGATATTAATTCGCGCGTAATTGTGGTCGGTGTAAATTCGAAAAAAATATCATCTTTCCGCATACCTTTGAGGCGAAAATACAAATTCTTTAACGAATTTCTAGTCAAGCATTGTATTAATTGAAAATAATATTTGTCAATAATTTGCTATTTATGGCCAAAAAAGGTGAATCAATAACTTATAGATGGATATTTTAGATAACCGCACCAGAGATGAGGTTATTATTTGGATGGAGGTGTCGATTCTCCAAGTGTATGCCATGTTTGCACCAGGCTTTCCCAGGTAATATTCACATCCTGTGTGTTTGTACGCCAATTAGAGAAGGCGGCCCTGATGCCAGGCTGCCCCTTATACATGGTTTGCGTCATAAAGACTTTGCCTGCTTGCATCAGGGCTTGCAGAAATTGCTGGACCAAACTGAGATCGACTTCGCGCTTAAGGCCTTGCAGGGTAAAACAAACGACGTTTAGCCTGGTAGGCGCCAATAATTTGAATAGGGATGACTTTTCAATATACCCGGTTAGCAAATCAGCCATGGCAATGTCTCTTTCTACGATTTCCCTGTAGCCTTTCCTGCCGTAAGCCATCAAGCTAAACCAGGCCGGCAATGCGCGGAAGCGGCGGGAGTTTTCAGGTGTGAGGTGTACAAAATCCGGTTTATCCCCAATTTCACCTAAGTAGGCCGCGCTGTTTTGAAATACTTCCAGCTGAATATCAGGATGGCGGCTAAATTGCATAGCCGAATCATAGGGGACATTTAACCATTTGTGGGCGTCTATGGTAATGGAATCAGCCATTTCTATGCCCTCCAAAAGATGTTGGTATGCCGGTGCGCATGCGGCAAACCCACCGAAAGCAGCATCTACATGGAACCAAAAATTGTATTTTGCCTTCAAAGATCCTATAGCTTTCAGATCGTCAAAATCTACCGTGTTTACAGTGCCTGCATTGCCTACCACAATACAGAGTTCTCCCTTTTGCTCTTCCAGGAAGTCAGTTAACGCGTTTATATCAATAGCTTCCCTCTCCGGAAGTGTTGCGAGATTAATTAACTGGTTTTTCCCCATACCCAGCATAGATAAAGATTTGTAAATGCTGGAATGCGGGCAAGCGCTTACGACCTTGATGGGGTGCAGCCCGTAAAGACCCTGCGTCGCAATGTCAGTTCCTGACTGTCTTGCTACCCATTGCCTGCCCTGTGCTAACCCAACAAAATTGGACATGGTAGCGCCGGTAACAAAAGTACCTGTGAACTCCCTGGGTATGTGAAAAAGATCCTTTAAAAGCTCAATGGTCTGTAATTCTATTTCAGGAGCCACTGACTCACCGTAATTGCTTAAGTTTTGGTCAAAAGAACCGGTTAACCAATCACCTATGACGGCCGCAGGCGTGGACCCCCCGGTAACGAATCCCAGGTATCGGGGACCGGCACTTGCCGACAGGTGGGGGTAATGAAGGGCCTTGAATTTTCTTAAAGCTGCCAGGCCACCAATCCCATCATCAGGCAAGGGGATAGCAGGAAGTGATTGGCTGGCTGCGGCTACTGCTCTTTCTTCAATGGTATTTAGAAATTCTGCTGCCAGTTGACTGGCTTCTGCCATCAGTGCCTGCCATTGTTGCTGGTCTTGAGCTAGTGATGCATACATATGATTACCCGTTTATCTTTTACTGAAACATAGTTCAAAAATATTCTGTTATATTTAATACTCAAAATACAATATTGATCATCAATTAATACTTTTTAGGTATTATTATGGAAATAAGACATCTTAAGTATTTTAAAACACTGGCCGAGGAATTACATTTTGGAAGAGCCTCGGAAAGGCTATTTATTGCGCAGCCACCTCTGAGCCGGCAAATCATGCAACTGGAGGAAAGCCTAGGGGTAAAATTATTTCACCGAAATAAAAGAAACGTGCAGTTGACAGAACCCGGGAAATATCTATTGAAAGAGGTTGATCATTTATTGAATCGGCTACAACATATTCGCGAGGGCATAAAACTGGTGGACCGCGGTGTGGCGGGACAAATCACCATTGGATACGTGGGAGCGACGATGCACAGCATCCTTCCTGACGTATTACTCAAAATGAAAAATGTCTATGCCCACGTAAATACCGTTTTGCTGGAGTTGAGCAATGAGGATCAAATAACGGGGGTGCGTTCCGGCAGGATCGATGTCGGATTTGTAAGGACACCCATGCAGGCCAAAGGTGTCGTTATCAAGGAGATTCTACGGGAAAAGTTTTGTTTGGTATTGCCCAAAAATTTTAAGTTGAAAGCCAGTGAGGAAAATGTGCTTGGGGCGTTAGCCAATGAATCATTCATTGCCTTTGCCAGGGATTGCGGCCCCGGCCTGGTGGACAGCCCTATTAAAATCTGTAATCAGGCTGGATTTTCGCCAAAAGTCGTGCATGAGACGACGCAGATCAATTCCATTTTAAGATTGGTGGAGATTGGGCTGGGCTATGCCATTGTGCCCTCCAGCGTAAAAAGAGGCTATGAGCTGAAGCTACAATTCATTGAACTGGAACAGTTTGAAGAAACCGCGACGTTGTCCCTGGTATATCACAAGGATAATCAAAAACCGGCTGTGTCGAATTTTATTTCATTGATTGAAAACAGGTTTAAGGAATGATGGGTGGTCTAGATTATTGTAATACCTTTTCTATTTTTTCTTTAAAATCTTTTGGTTCGTCAATATAAAATCCAATTACCTTAAATTTCTTTTTGATTCCATAAAGTCCGGTTAAGGTATTTTCATGTTTTAATTCGATAATTACATTGTGACTTTCAAGCTCACCCAGAAGCGACAACCTTTTTGTTAATTTACCTTTTTCAAGATCTTTTTTTGATAGCGCTACCGTATCAATTTCCGAGTATTGAATTTCGACTTCATTCATGATACCATATCTCAACGTTAAACTATTATTATTCAGGGAGATTGGTCTTCTGGAAAGAGATTTTGCAAAACCCAAAAATTGTACGGCTGTATAAGCACTTAAGATTGAAAGTATCCAGGCGACATTTATACTCCACCTTTCGATTAGAAGGTGAAGAACAAAGGTTTCTATGACGATAAGAAAAATAATCGCCCCCATTAAAGCGGGAGTTCCACTTTTTTTATGATATGAAAATTCATTTTTATTGAGTGCTCTTGTTTTCCAATTAACAAAACCGTAATAAACTACAGCGATCTCTGTTGCAAATGGTAATACAAGGTTTTTTGGAAGAATTTCATAGCAAGTGTCTTTTAAAGCTGTAAAAAAGTCAGGGGTCGAACTTTTTAAGGCTTTATATTTCTTTATAGCACTACGTACCCTTATCACTACAAAAGTTAATACCGAAACCTCTATCACAGGCAAACCCCAGGTTTTGAACAGCGTCAAATAGATTTGATTTTCCCGTGGCAAGAAGTAAGTGCCAATAATGAGTCCAATTATCATTACCGGGATTACTGTAGTTTTTGGAATTTCGGTCTTGCGTATCAGCAGGAAGTAAACCAGTGGAATAACTATTAATAAGTCCATGGAGATGCCAAAACTCAAGGCATCGCTTGTATTCAGAAAAGTAGACTTCATTAAAAGAATTAAAACTCCGAAAAGGAAAAATGGAATTCCAAAAGTTATGAAGTGGCGATTGACTTCTATTATTCTATTCATCTTGTTCAATTTAATGCCATACAACGGTCTTGATTAAGTGGGGTTATTTCACTCACCATAAAAATAGGGATTTATTGTTGGTGTTTGCCTCAGTGTATGCACTTTTAGCTTTTCCGACCTGTTTATTCGCATTTCAAATGCTTTGATTGGTTTCCAAAACAGATATGTGAGTGTAAAAATTCTACTCCCAGTGTGGGTCATTTGAGGTTTTATCAGCCTAAATTACCAATTCCCTGATTTTTTCAATGTTTTTCCGGAATAGGCGCCTCAATTTCGATTTGACGAATTGACAACATAGATAGGTATTTGGCCAGTCTGATTAGTATACAAAGAGCTTCTGGCCTTTAAGAGCAAAGCGAATGCAGTTCCCAAAAGAACTGAGGCGCCGGGAATTCTTAATAATTTTAATGCTATATTTATTTTTTTAACTGATGATCATATTTATTTTTTCCAGATAATAATACCCCATCAAAAAATCCTATGAGTAACCTTGACCAAAGAAGATTAGCAAAAAATCATTATTTCCTATTTACCATGGTCTTTATAATAGCAGAATTATTGTTTGCTTATGAGGTGGGAATTATTGGAGAAGCTGGGTTAATAGGGGTGGGTTTCAAGACGATTTTTTTCCTTGTATTTATTGGGTTGACTATGATAGGCTATAAATGGGCTAAATTAGTGACCTTAATTTTGCTGATTTTATACGCCGTATTTTGCCTTTTATTGGGGTTTGATACAGATTCTCTCCTATTAAAAATTATTGCCATGTATTATTTGTACTTTGGCTTGGTACCCTACTTGTCAAAAAGGCTACAATTCTTAACCCTCCAAAATGGTGAGACCGCAGATAAAAAGCCCTTACAATTTGTAGAGCCTGAGCCAATTATTGTTGACGGCGTTGAACATGATTTTCCTCAAATATTGAAGCGTTACCAGTCAATGCTAATCGATGGACTGTTAATACTCGCCGCGGTTACGGTCTTTGTCCAGGTAAAGGAAGAAATAGGTCTTGAATCAACCGGGATTTCAATAGTGTTTTTTATTATGACGATTTCATATGAACCCATACTAACGGCATATTCAGCAACCGTAGGACAACGACTAATGAAAATCAGGGTACGCGATATTAAAAATCCTGATCAAAAAATTAATTTATTCAGAGCCTACATCAGAATTTTGACAAAAGGGATTTTTGGCTGGCTTTCCTTTTTAACTATTAACTTTAACCGAGAAAGAAGAGCCATTCATGACCTGGCAGCCGCAAGTGTTGTCGTTAAGGTGTAGCATAAGAAGGTAGACAATGCTTCAGCTTTGGGGAAGTCATTGTTAGTAGAAAAGTATGAAGCAATTTCTAACAGACCTGGAACTTTCCCACTTTCGAGACAAACTCAATGAACTAACTTTGACTCGAACAAACAATTTCTGGGTAAGATTCAAACAATTTATGCTATTCAAGGATCAGAGCGAGCTAACGGGGATTGTTGAAGACGATAAATTCATAGTCTGGACATATAACTCACATTTAACTGGAGCATTTTATCCGATATTCTACGGAACATTTTCGACTCATAGCATAGGAACTTTTGTACTCCTCAGAACCAAGATGAATGAAATTGGAATAGCGCTTACAATCTTAATTTATGGAATGATGGCTTACGGATTAACAACAGGAGTGATAATGCAAGAAGATAACTCATTTAACTTTCTTATTAGAAGAATTGGAATGGCATTGTTGCTCTTTTCCATATTTGGCTCATTTCCGGTATTTGTTTATAGATATTTAAAAAGTAAAGTACTGGAATTTCTAACAACTGAACTTCAACTTAGATTAGACACAAGGTGATGGACGCTATCGGATCCCGATCTACTAAGTGACTGCTGTTGGCACAACGTGCTAACATGTAATTGCTGGTGAAAGCTCTCATTAAACATATAGCGTTCCCACCGGACCTATGAGTTGATAGGTTTATGATACTCACCTTCAATTGAGTCATAAATAAGTCTATGGAAGACCTGACAGAACCAATTATCCCCGTTCTACCTTTTTCGACTTAATAAGGTATGATTATTGTAAGATAAAAAGGGTTACCATTTCTTTATAGCTGACTTATAAATTGTATTGCCATGGTGCAAAAAGTCTTACCCTTGAAGATGCTACTTATTGTAACAATTATTCCTTCATTCGGCCAGGTCAAAATCAGGGGAAACGTTTTAGATCAGGCTAACGGGAAGCCTGTGTCATTTGTAAACATTGGAATATTAAATTCTGGCGTAGGAACAATTTCTAACGATGACGGAAGTTTTGTTGTTCGCATCTCCACAGCTCATTTAGAGGATACGCTAATATTTTCAGCGTTGGGTTATAAGAGAAAGGCTATTCCTATTTCTTCTATTTCGAGAAAAGAAAGCCTTACCATATCGCTGCAGGAAAAAGTAATCTATCTGAAACCCGTTGTTGTTTCCACAAAAAAAGAAAAGGAGGTTGATTTTAAGTTGGGTAACAGACATCACTATGGTCGGATAATATATGCGGATTCTATAGCTGCAGGAAGTGCAATTGCCCTGTTAATTGAAAACAAACATCCGAACTACTATCCCGATCTGACTTATCCAGTTTTTGTTGAAAAAGCGCTTTTGAAAATACACAAGAACACAGTTGGAGAATTTAAAGTGCGGGTGAGGCTTCTTGAAGTTGACAGCGCAAACAGCAACTTACCAGGTGAAGATATCCTCCATGAAAGTGTAGTAGTAACATCAAAAATAAAGAAGGGTTGGCTGACATTTGACCTCACTTCTTATAACTTGAAAATCGCGCAACCAGGCTTCTACCTGATGTTCGAATGGATCATGGAAGATAAGGATCGGCTGGCCTTAATGGACCAATATGTTCAATTTAAAAAACAAAATCCCGACAGGTTTTCTATAGATACATCCATGGTAAACGGGGAAAAAATACTGGTCAATAGCTATCACGGATTTACGGCCGGGACATTATTTGCGGCATCTTATGCGCAATATGCTCTTGACAGATTCACATGCTATTACAGACTTAATAGTTTTGGAGAATGGAAGATCGCTCCTGCTATTCTGACTGCCAGGATCCAGGTAAGTAATCAACCAACATTGCATCCAGGTTCAAGGAATGGCAGGTGATTTTACAGTGTTTACGATGGTATTTTAAGCTATGGTTTGTGAGATTTTTTGATATTTGGAATAGATTGGTTCCAGGATGCGGAGGACATTTACGAAAACCCGGTTATTAGCAATTATCGGGAAAAATGATTATTGGCATTTCAAATGCTTTGATCGGTTTCCAAAACACATATATGCGTGTAGAAAATTTTACGCCAAGTAAAGGGTTTTATCTTTCCCAATAACAATGGATCGGATGGCTTGCCTAGGCACGCTTAGTCTGGGGTTTTTATTTAGTAGACTCAAATCTCTTGGACTTATTTGAGTAAATAAGCTCATGAATATCCCATTTCCCATAGCTTGCAGGAGATTCCAACTTTTGCGCGATGATCATTTTTCTGCCGTCTGTTCTTACATTGATCATACCGTACTTTGTTAATATTGAGTTGATGGATTTATTGGTTTTTGTAACCGCGCGGTTTAGTTTATTTAATTCATCAGCTGTTCCGTTCCCGGAAAGATCCTTAATTTTTTCGCGAAGCGTCTTCAGCTTATTGAAAAGCTTGGCTACACCTTGAAGTTTGTCCCATGTGATTTCTTTATTGGACCTTGCCAATTCCGTAGAGAAAACTAATGGTTTCTGGCCGTATCCACTCTTTCCCAGTGCTCCAATTGTGTCTGGTCTTGGGTGAGAGTAACTCTCGTCATCCCCTGAAGAGATGACGGTGGCCGCGGCATTAATAGCTTCCAGGAATGGGTAATGAAAATGGTTGCTACCATGATGACATGCCTTGGCAACATCAACCCTTAAATCCTCCAAGTTATCCTTATAATGCTCGTGGAGGATCTTGCCAAATTCGGTATTTACATCTCCCCCCAGTAATATTCTTGCCTTGTCATATTGAATTTTAAGAATTACCGAATGCCCGTTTTTATCCTTACCAAGATCTTTGATTGTCTTCAAACCCTCCTTTCCGTTTATTTTTTTAGTGACCGGCCCCAGAATGTGTAGTGAGAATCTCTTATTCTCTATTTTGTTTTGGTTTGCGAATCCAGGGACATATCTTTCTTTTTCTGACAACGAATCGAATTGTATCCCCGGACTATATTTTAATGATTTGAACAGTGTAGAGCAGTACATTGAGCGTGTACCTGATCGATTTTCTTTCTTTTTTATTATTTTTTTCATTTGAGTCGTTGTCTTGACCAACCCGGTGATATAGCCAGATTCAATCTTGCCCAGGGGGAATCTTCCGGGCCGTTCGACCAATCCATTATGGTAAATTCTATCTACATGTACTTTACTGTTTTCAAAGACATATTTAAAACCTTTGTAATGATCGGAGTCAGAATGACTAATTAGTATAGTAAACGGAAAAGAAAGCGGCTTTTTTTTATCGTAGATGTTAAACCTCCAGGACAGATACCTATTCATATTATCCGTTTTTCCGGCATCGATGATAATATGTTGATCATCGGGAGTGACCATATGGCAGCCATCTCCTTGTCCGATGTCTACGAAATTTATCTCAAGAAGTCTGTGCTTTTGAATTTGATCAATTTTAACCCAGCCATTATTTCCCCTGCTTCTGGCTTTCACGCGGTTATTACTAATATCCAGATTTGTGATACTGATGTAGTCACCGAAAAGCAAATGATTTCTCCACGATGAACCGGTTGAAGATTTGTATAATTTTATTGAAGGGAAATCAGCGAATGTGTAATACTTCCCCCTAGCTGTAGTATTGAAAAGGTTATTACTTAGTTGTGTCATGTTGGGTGTGCAGTTAATGAAATGACATATTACCATTATTTCATTAGGAATCAATACCCAACCTTTGGTATTTTTATCTGATAATTTTAGATGACCACATCGGCTAAGCGAAGAATACCCACTCGGAAGCTTAGCCTGGAAATTGTTGTTTGTTCGTGGAATTTATAGGCTCTGAAGGCTATGAATTATTTCTTAAATTCCCCAAAGTGCCATAATACACCTGAAGGATCATGCATAAAGAATTCCCTTCCGGGTTTCTAAAACAGGATCACGGTTTTGCCAATGGTCTTGCCGGATTCCTGCATTTCATGTGCTTGTTTGAGGTTTTCAACGGTGAAGCCTTCCAGGGTGGTGGTCAGGGTGGTTTTTAGGGAGCCATCATCTAACAAATCGGCCATGTTATTCAGTATATGGTGCTGCTTGTCTATATCATCAGTGGTGAACATAGATCGGGTATACATCAACTCCCAGGAAAAGGACACGCTCTTACTTTTGAGTAATACGAGGTTTAGCGGGTCACTGCTGCCGGTAATGGATACAATGTGACCCTGTGGCTTGATGATTTCAGCGATGGTTTCCCAGTACCGGTTGATATCCACAAAGTCCAGGATATAATCCACTTCGGGATGGCCTATTTTATCCAGTTCCGTTTTCAGATCACGGTGGTTCACGATATGGTCAGCACCCAATTGTTTACACCAGTCTTTCGTTTCCGGGCGCGAAGCGCTGGCGATTACCGTGAGGCCGGCCACTTTTTTTGCAATTTGTATGGCAATTGAGCCGACACCACCGGCACCAGCCAGGATCAACACTGTTTTTCCTTTGTCGGTTTCGGGATTTACTTTTATTCTATCGAAAAGGGATTCCCAGGCGGTGAGTCCCGTCAATGGTATGGCCGCGGCCTCAGCTTTGGTCAGATTTTCAGGCTTTTTGCCCACGATGCGTTCGTCTATCAGTTGATACTCCGCATTACTGCCACTGCGGGTGATATCCCCGGCATAATACACCTGATCCCCGATTTTGAATCTTGAAGTTTTGTCCCCCACTGCCTCCACAGTACCTACGGCGTCCCAGCCAATGATTTTGGGAGTGTCAAGCACGGTGTCCTTGGCGGCACTTTGCCGGATTTTAAAATCGACCGGATTCACGGAGATAGCCGATATCTTAACCAATAAATCATATCCGGTCGGCGACGGTTTTGAGGTTTCAAATTCAATGAAACTTTCTTTTTCTGTAATCGGAAGTGATTGTTTGAATCCTATGGCTTTCATTATCCGGAATTTAAGTTTTTTACCTAATTGATTTTCCCGTAAAATTAGAGGTTCTTTGAAAGACGGCCAAGTATAAAAATTGGCATTATGTGTATAAAAAAAGGTTTGGCAGCCAGTGCTCTTTTTGTGTAAGGAACTGCAATTTATATTTTCCTGAATAATCGCAATGAAGATAAAGACAAATAGACATTCCAAACAAGCATATGCCATTCCGTTCTACAGCCTGGAATCCATGATCTTAACATTTATGTAGAGCTGATGCTTATTTACATTAAATTCATCCTGGCTTACACTGCCAAGCACTACTTTTCGCCACGTATTGTCTGGATATAAAAATGCCGGTTCACCACTGGAAATTGTGTATTTAACAGGCATGGTAAAATCTTCAACATCGGTTACCCAGCGATAGTACAAGTGGGTTTTCCCCGCTGTATTTTCAAAGACCAATTCCAGCACCGGGATTTTCGTGGTCCGCAAATATTGATGGAAGAAATTGGTGTAGTCTACCCCTGTTTTTTGATTGATATACCGGACAATGTGCTCCGTGCTAACCGTTTTGTATTTAAATGCTGTTTGTATACCTTTTAAGATACCAAACCAAAGACTGTCATTATTGATTACATGCCGCAGCGTATTAAGCATAAGGGCTCCCTTATAATACATATCATCGATGTTGTAATGAATGTGGTTTACGTTGAATTTTCCAATAATGGGGTTCTTGTTTTTTACCAGTTTTTTCATCCAGTTAAGATAAACCTGGGCGTTGGCATAACCGTATTGATCTTCCACGAATAGGGCTTCTGCGTAGGTAGCAAAGGCTTCATGGATCCATAATTCGGCATTGTCGGTACAGCTGACACTATTGCCCCACCACTCGTGGGCCACCTCGTGTATAACAACCTGAAAGTCCACTGCACCATTGGCAAAATCGGGCGCTTTGGCTTTGTCACTAGTTTCATCGGATGGTGTGAAGTATTCAAAGCCCACCGCCACACAACTTTGGTGTTCCATGGCATGTGGTGTTTCCACCAATTTAAATCCGTCACGCAGAAAAGGATAGGGGCCAAAATATTTTTCATAGGTTCGCAACATCGGTTTTACGATGGACAGTTTCTGCCTGGCAGTTTCAAGGTTATAATGCATGACATGATAGTCCAGGTCCAATGTATCAGTGCCATTCGTATACTTATCTTTGATATGTGCATATTTGCCTGCGTTGATCGTGAGGTTATAATTATTAATTGGATAGGAAATAAACCAGTCAAAGCGTGTCCTGTCGCCATCAATGGCGGTTTTACGCTGAAGCCTTCCATTTGCTACCACTGTAAGATTGGAAGGAACCGTTACGCTGATGGCGGCGCTGTCGGGCTCGTCGGAAAGGTGATCTTTGTTGGGCCACCATCCACTGGCACCATATCCCTGGCAAATGGCCTGCAACCAGGGATCCCGATTTTTATCTGCTACCCAGAGAAAAGAAGCGTACATTGGAATTTCCGGATTAAAATCTACCGGGTGACCTGAGAAATAAACCTTGATATCAGCCAATGATTCTTTCTGTAAGGTTGTGGGAAAATCAATGTAAACAGCATTAAATTCCCTTTTAAAATTCAATGATTTTCCAAGATAAATAACGCTGTCAACAGCCATTCCCGAATAAAGATCTATCTGTATTTTATCAGTTGCATCCACTAATTTGAATCGGATGAGGCTGCTTCCTTTAATAATCTCTTCATCTGGTACTACTTCGACGTCCAGATGATAGAACCCAACATCAAAGCATGTCCGCAATAGGGTTAATGCCCCTTGCAAGGTATCAAGCCGGGTAAACTTGTAAACTTGTTTTTTGCGTGTTGTGGTGTCCCCTTCACTAAGAAATTCGTTATCCGATACCGCACCTTTGCGCCGGTCAAAAGTTTTCCAAAAAAATTCATCGTACTTATTGGCCAAATGTTTTTCTCTGACCCACCAAGCCTGATTGGGACTCAAGAAGTCTACCGTATCCGGAATGGTTATGTTGCTTTCAACCGAATCAGTATTGTAATGAAGGTTCACATTAACCGGTACCCGATCCATTTTCCTTTTTTTGCTGGAGATAAGAAATCGTTTGCTGGCATGAACTTCCTTAAAATACCACTTATCTCCAATCAGCCGGAAATTAATAGATTCCTTCCATTCCCCCTCGTCATAATTAACGTTGTATAGCCTGGAGGCAAGTATATAGTTGATCTTTGCTTTCAGCTTTTTCAACAATTTGGGAGTCGATACAAAATCTACTTTTACAAAAGCCCTGGTTGCTTCATCCAGAAAAATATGGCCATTCCAGTGAATGTAACTTTTGTTTTTCTTTGGTGTTACCCTGATCTTGTATGTTCTACGTCCGTTTATGAATACCATTTTCTCAAGGTCAAAATGGTAACCTGATATAAACTTCTTGAAGGTATTTTTTTCCGAACAAAATTCTTTTACAATATCGCGGTATCTCAGGTGATAGATACTCTTTTCCCAGGGGAGCATTGTATGAAGCTTCCAGTCTTTAATTTCATTTGGCTTGATCCTCACTGCCCGCAGGTGTATGGAGTCGCTCCGGGATGTGTGGTTTTCCCGGTAGGCGTGATAGGGAAATTTAAAAATATCGATGAATGCTTCCGTATACCTGATATTTTTATCATCCAAAAGCGCCGACATTTTGTAATACCCGGAAAGTGTGTGCATGGTGGTGTCATAATTTTCAGGAATTCTCCGGAATGCCTCTCTTAGCAAATTCAGGGGGTCTTCCGGCTTTACAACCACCTCCTGCAATTGTACAACATCCTGTTTGAGCCGAATTTCAATTTTTGAACGATCTAAGCGGCCAAGAGCAATCTTCACCGATTTATATCCTAGGCAGGATACATGGATCATTCCGGCCTGGTATTGTTCGGGAAAGTCCAGCTTAAAATGACCATATAAATCCGATATAGCACCAATACCGGTGGTTTCAATAGCCAGGTGAGCAAATGGGATACTTTCCCCGGTATGGTGATCAACTATTTTTCCGGTTAACCGGACTGTCTGGCCCTGGGCGTTTAAAAAGCTAAGAGACCATAATATAAAAAGGAAAAGTTCTGAGATGCGATGTCTATTCATAACGCTTTCATTCCTGCTAAATGGTAACAGAGCAGGTGTAACAAATGAAACCCTGCTTTTCATTAATTCATCACAAAAATGTTGGGTAGCGGGCTCAAAATCTCCTCAAATCCGGATTTGAGAAATCTTAACTCATATTTTTTAGCTGAGTATCAAGGTATTCTTTGGGAGACATGCCCATCGTGTTTTTAAAGGCGCGCTGAAAGGTCGCTTGTGAATTAAATCCTGATTCAAGGGCGATGCCTGAAATGGTCAGGTGTTGCGTTTCAGGAGATAGTAATTTTTTGCAAACTTCCTTTACCCGGTAGTCATTGATAAAATCGTTAAAGTTTTGCCGTGAATGCTGGTTCAGCGCGGCTGAAATAGTTTTAGCGCTGATTCCGGTATGCGTTGATAACAGGTGCCGGTTTAGTGTCGGGTTAAGGTAGAGCTTATCATTTTCCATAGCCTGCCGTAATTGTATAATTAATTTTTTAGCGGTGGAGGTTGGTATCAAATTCGGAGACATTTTAGTTGTTCCGGGGGAAATTATCTTTACCCGGAAGTAACCTACAATCGCGATCCAGTAAACAAAAATGACCAATGCCAGCTCAATTGGATAGTAGCTCGCATCATAGTGGAAATAGGGCGTATGTGATGCGATCACCGTTAGCGGCCAGGCTATGCCAAGGACTACCATGCATATCAGCAAAGCCTTCACCCATTTATAAATTTCTTGTTGTGTCTCTTTTGAAACCGATGGTATATCTTGAGAAGCGTGCGCTTTTATGAATAAATTCAGGGACAGGTATAGATAGAAAAAGAAAGTAATGATGCTGACTACCTCAGCATAGGAATAATATATCCCGTCCAGAAGCTCCAGCTGGTTTTTGGTGAAGAAGACATTATTTACAACGAATAGATAAATGCCAATAATGACAATTCTGAAGATCAATTGAAATATTGGTGGCGAATAATACGCTAAAACAATTTTCAGAGAGCGTCTTTTTTCAGGATAAAGAAGTGAATGAACATATAAATAGAGACTGGGCCCCAGGGCGTAAATCATCACAAATGGAAAGAGGTCAAAGAAGATGATATGATTACCGAGACCGGAACTCCAGTTAAAGGTTTCTAATCCATTATAGGCCAATACAAACATAAAAATGCTCAGGTAAATCGCCCCCGGATGTTTTTTGTTGAATAGTAGAATAATACTAAAAACCAGGCCCTGCAGGGCACCAAAAAGTATAAGCAAGTTTATCCAGTTGAAATCGAGATCCATAAACTACACAATGCGATTATGCTGGTGGTCAATATTATTTAATGTTTGATTTTCTACAATTTTCAAGCCATAATATACGCAGCCCGATCCTAAAAACTGAACATCCGGAAAAAAAGAAGCGCCCGGAAATAAAATAAAAAACCTTGCGGCTGTGAGTATCCGGGAGCTGTTGTTCAATATAGTTTTTCCTGTATCATTTGATAGTTAATCTTATGACGTTTTGTTTTATTCTTTGTTCATCTTTTGATATCTTCCCTCAGATTGTCGAATGCACTTTAATGCCTGGTATCTTTATTTTTAATTTTGTTTAATTCTGCCATTATGTTGAAAATTAAAGCAGCTATTTTTGACCTGGATGGAACTATCGCAGATACGCTCCCATTGTGTATTGCGGCATTTCGGGAATCCATTGAACCGCTGATTGAGCGATCATTGTCAGATGAGGAAATTATAGCGACCTTTGGCCCGTCGGAGGAAGGAACCGTAAAAGCGCTTGCACCCAACGCATTTGAAAAGGGGATAGCCGGTTATCTGGCCGCTTATCATGATTTGCACTGGATGTGTCCGGAGCCTTTTTCGGGGATAACTACATTGTTGGAGTCACTTAAGGCCCATGACGTGAGAATTGCCATGGTGACCGGCAAGGGAGCGCATAGCACAAAGATTTCCTTAGATAAGTTTCAATACAACAACTACTTTGAGCATATCGAGACAGGCTCACCTTTGGGTCCAAGAAAAACCGCAGGAATCAGGCAAGTTTTAAAACAATGGTCTGACATAAATAGGGAACAGGCTATTTATGTAGGGGATGCGCCCAGTGATATTGCAGCCTGTAGAGAAGTTGGTATTCCCATTGTATCTGCATGTTGGGCAGAAACGGCCGAGCCAGACCTTTTGAAGAGCCTGGCGCCGGATCAGATTTTTCATGATGTGCCAAGTTTTTCAAAATGGATGATGGACGTTATACTTTTTTAATCTACCTTCCTGAATTAGCAATATAAATCCCTACACTGATAATGATGATCCCCAGGTAATGGGCCAGTAACAGCACCTCTCCATCAATCACGCCCCACACAATAGCGACAGCAGGAATTAAATAAGTAACAGAGCTGGCGAATACCGGATCTTTCAGATGCACCAACCGGTTAAATAAAATCAGGGCAATGGCGGTTCCTGCAACACCTAAAATCAGTATGGATGTGAGGGACCAGTACACGCCGGGCGCGGTCTCAAATTTTGCCAAAAACAGACCATCGCGAAACAGGTAATAACCTGAAATGGGCAGCACCAACAACAGTGAGACACTAGCAATGCTAACAGCTGGTAATTTTGACAAATAGGTTTTAATGAAATTTAAGTTAAAGCCATAACATATGGTGGCCGCAATAACTAACAGTGCGTAAAGGTTCAAATCACCCAAATTACCCCTGGTTCCTCCCATTATTAATATCATGCTCCCCATAAATCCAACCAGCAATCCGATACCTTTTTTTCTGGTGATGGATCTTTTAAAAAATACCGCCCCCACCACCAGCGTCATCAGCGGTGTGACCGCATTTATCAATCCGGTTACGGAGCTGGTAAGTTGGGTTTGGGCCTGGGCAAATAAAAAGGCTGGGATCAGGCTCCCGCAAAGTCCTACGACAAAAACTACCAGCCATTCGGTCCGGGATTTTATGGTTTTTAATTTAGATAAGGCCAGTGGTAATAGAAAAAGTCCAGCCGAAAATATTCTTAAGGCACCGACCTCCATAGCGTCAAAACTTACCAGGCCTTTTTTGATAAGGATAAAGGAGCTTCCCCAGATCAGTGCAATGATGATTAATAAGAACCATGATAAAAATGACCCGGAAGAAGGTTGCCTGTCAGGTCCAATCATTCGGCGAAAGAGTAGGCGTTCTGAAACCTTGAACCAATTTCATCCAGTGTGTCGATGATTAAATCATAGTTATCACATTCTACTAATCGCGTGCGGTAGGGCTTGAAATTAGGGATCCCCCGGAAATAGTTGGTATAATGACGACGCATTTCAAATATGCCTTTGCGTTCTCCTTTCCATTCCACTGAAAAATTAAGGTGTTTTTTGGTTACCTGTACCCTTTCATTTATATCCGGTTCTGCTAATTTTTTTCCGGTTTTGAAATAATGCTTGATCTGATCAAATAACCAAGGGTTTCCGATAGCGCCCCTCCCTATCATGATACCATCCACACCGTATTTATTTTTATATTCCCAGGCTTTTTCAGGGGAGTCGACATCTCCATTGCCAAAAATAGGTATATGGATGTCAGGATGATTTTTAACCTCAGCGATAAATGTCCAGTTGGCCTCACCCTTATACATTTGCTTTCTGGTACGCCCATGAATTGTCAATGCCTGTACCCCGACATCCTGTAGCCTTTTGGCGACTTCAACAATTTTGATCGTGTTATCGTCCCAGCCTAACCGGGTTTTTACGGTGACCGGAAGTGAAACCCTGTCCACAATTTCCTTTGTCATGGTTTGCATTTTGGGCAGATCGAGCAGAATTCCAGCCCCTGCTCCTTTGCATGCTACCTTTTTTACCGGGCAGCCATAATTGATATCAATTAATTCCGGCCTGGCAGCTTCCGCGATTGCGGCGGCTTCCCGCATCGATTCAATTTTTTCACCGAAAATCTGGATACCGATAGGGCGTTCATAATCGTAAATATCAAGCTTTTGCACACTCTTGGCTGCATCGCGAATTAATCCTTCTGCGGAAATGAATTCCGTGTACATCATATCAGCGCCCTTTTCCTTGCATACTGCCCGAAAAGGCGGGTCGCTGACATCCTCCATGGGAGCCAGTAAAAGCGGAAATTCGCCAATGGTATGATTTCCTATTTTAACCAATGTATTAAATGCTTATCATTAAATAAATTCACCTAATCTGAGAACGGTTTAATTTATTTAGTTCCAAAATTCAAAATTTGACGTAAATTTAAAGCAAATATGGGCAAAATTGAGCATAATATAAGTCTATCTGAGGGTCGAAGCCCTTTAATTTCCTTAATTGTGGTTTTGTTATTGGCTTTTTCCGGCTTTCAGGCCATTGGGCCTCTCATTGGTGTACTACTCACTTTGCCATTTTTTGATTTTAACTTTATGCAAGCCATGGAGGTTTTATCCAACCCGGTAGGAAATGAGGAGGCCAAAATGCCCATTTTCATCATTCAGGGCCTTGCCTCTATTATTGGGTTTATTGTAGTTCCATTGCTGTACCTGCGATTCATAGAAAAAAAGCCGTTGCATATATTTTTTAACAGTATTTCCCTGGGATCAGTACCGATTTTTTTGTTAACCTTCATCGTGTTGGCGTTTATGTTTGTGAATTCTATTTTTATTGAGTGGAATGCCAATTTTAAGTTTCCGGAATCGATGGCCGGTTTGGAAAACACGCTTAAATCCCTGGAGGAGGCTGCAAAAACACAAACAGAATTTTTGACTACGTTTAACGGATTTAGCCAGTTTTTTCTGGCGTTTGTGGTTATTGCCGTAATTCCAGCCATTGGCGAGGAATTGTTATTCAGGGGTTTTGTGCAAAACCTATTAAAACGAATTTCCGGCAACATTCATGTAGCGATTTGGGTAGCGGGGTTTTTGTTTAGTGCTTTTCATATGCAATTCTATGGCCTGGTGCCCCGTATGTTACTGGGCGTACTTTTTGGGTATCTTTATTACTGGTCCGGCAGCCTTAGCACCGCCATGGTAGCACATTTCATTAATAATGGGTTTACGATTATCATGATGTATCTATATCAGCAAAATCTTACCAGTCTGGATGTGGATACCGAAGAATCCTTACCCCTCACGTTTTTACTAATACTTTTTGTCTTATTTTTAGGTTTGGTTTATTTCTATCGTAACTTCTTCCTTAAACATAAAACAATTGGATGAACGATTGGCAAAAGGTTTATAGCACCGAGATGATATATCGAGCGGAAATTGTCAAGGATACGTTGGCTAACCATAATATTGTGGCGGTGGTGATCGACAAAAAAGATACCGCTTACCAATTGGGACATTATGAAGTGCACGTGAAAACCGACGATGTATTATGGGCCATAAAACTGATTGAGAATGATATCCAATTTGAGTAAATTCAACAACCTTACCCAGCGGATAATAACGGCCTTCGTGGGGGCATTTTTGATTGTAACAAGTATAGTACTGAGTGAGTGGGCATTTTTTGGGGTCTTTTTTGTGCTTTGTCTTTTCACCCAGCTCGAATTTTATAAGTTGGTTGGGCTGGATGGTATGTTGCCGCTTAAGTTTTGGGGAACCTTCTGCGGTTTGGTGATTTACACATTAATTTTCTTGATAGAAAAGCAACTGCTTAATGAGAGTTTTTATTTTTTCATCTTTCCGGTAAGCTCCAGCATCTTTTTCGTAAAGCTTTACAAAAAGACCGATAAAAAGCCATTCACGAATATAGCCTATACATTTTTGGGAATTATTTATGTGGCCATTCCAATTTCCCTGTTAAATATTTTAGCTTTTACGAGAGGCGATTATAGCTGGCAGATCATCATTGGCACTTTGTTGCTGCATTGGGCAAGTGATACCGGAGCATATTTTGCCGGTGTAAGATTCGGCAAGACCAAACTTTTTGAACGCGTCTCGCCCAAGAAATCCTGGGAAGGGAGTATTGGCGGTGCTATCCTGGCCTGTGCTTTTGCATTGGGCATATCTTATTACTTCCATGACCTGTATCTGGGTGAGTGGTTTATTATTGCCGGAATAAGTGTCATTGCCGGTACCTACGGCGACTTGGTAGAGTCACTTTTCAAAAGAAGCATCCACATAAAAGACTCCGGAACCAGCATTCCGGGACACGGCGGATTTTTGGACCGTTTTGACGGATTGCTATTATCACTGCCATTTATCGTCGCTTTTTTAAGATTTTTTTAAAAAAAGCACGCTTTCTGAAAAAAAATTGTAAAGTTTGCGCTTAAAGGGGCGATGTAATAATTACCTCGTAATAAATGTGATACAACAAAAATTCTTATTTAGATTTATTCGTAAGTTTAAGAACAGAATTTGGTAAAATATGGTTAGTATTTTAGTTAAAAAAGCTAAAATTGCATATTGAATAAGTAACAATTAGCAATCAGTTTCTGAACTATTATAGATAGCAAAAACATATGGGATATATTGAGCCGGCTCCAATAAAGGACAAGGAAAATCCTTTTGAGTCAATGATGTCCAGGTTTCATATTGCCGCCCAGGCGCTGGGCCTTGACGACGAAGTTTATAATGTGTTGAAATCACCCGCAAAACAAGTGGTAGTTTCATTGCCTATCACAATGGATGACGGATCTATTCAGGTATTCGAAGGATACCGGGTAATCCACTCCAATATTCTGGGACCCTCCAAAGGGGGTGTTCGCTATGACCTGGGTGTTAATCTTGATGAGGTAAAAGCGTTGGCAGCATGGATGACATGGAAATGTGCCGTTGTTGATATTCCTTATGGCGGTGCCAAAGGTGGTATAAAATGTAATCCAAGGTCTATGTCTGCCGGAGAAATTGAAAGGCTCACGAGAGCCTATACCTCCGCATTGGGTGAGATTTTTGGACCTGACCGCGATATCCCGGCACCGGATATGGGCACCGGCCCACGGGAAATGGCCTGGTTAATGGATGAATTCTCAAGAGCGAAAGGCATGACTACCAATGCGGTAGTAACCGGGAAACCTATTGTACTGGGTGGATCTCTTGGCAGATCAGAGGCAACAGGCAGGGGGGTAATGGTATCGACCCTTGCGGCGATGGAGAAGTTGCGGATCAATCCTTATCACGCCACCTGTGCCGTACAAGGTTTTGGCAATGTGGGGTCTTTCGCCTCGCTGTTGCTGGAAGAGCGGGGTGTGAAAATTGTGGCCATTAGCGATTTATCGGGAGCGTATTACAATGAAAGCGGCATCAACATCAAAGAAGCTATTAACTATCGCAATGAAAATGATGGGACACTCGATCAATTCGGAGGAGCTGAAAAAATAGAGGGGGCAGATTTACTGACTTTGGAGGCCGATGTGTTGGTACCGGCAGCTACAGAAGATGTAATTAATATGACCAACTCCGATAAGATCAAAGTAAAACTGATTGTTGAAGGGGCAAATGGCCCGACCTCGGCGAAAGCGGACCAGGTCATAAATGACAAGGGGATTATGGTAGTGCCCGATATTCTGGCCAATGCCGGTGGTGTTACCGTTTCCTATTTTGAGTGGGTGCAAAACAGGCTGGGCTATAAATGGACTGGCGAAAGGGTAAATCGAAGGTCGGACAGGATCATGAAGGATGCTTTCGATAATGTCTACAAAATTTCCAAAGAATACAATGTTTCCATGCGAATAGCTGCCTATATTGTCGCCATCGACAAAGTAGCAAAAACATATAAGTGGCGTGGTGGTTATTAAATGCTTAATTTTTTAACTTTGCACCAAAAAGTTCACAGGCCATCATGACAATCCACAAAGAGGGGCGAACGCTTTTGTTTGTTCTGCTAATTATTCTATTCGGAATCAACTATCTGATATATTGGTTGTACCCTGCCTATTCAGCGTTGCAAAATATTATAATAGGCGTTAGTATCATTCTCTATTTGCTGATTTTACAATTTTTTCGAAGCCCCAGAATTAATACCGAGGTCAATGATAAGCATATCATCGCTCCTGCTGATGGAAAGGTGGTGGTCATTGAAGATACCGTTGAAACGGAATATTTCAACGATCGCAGAAAGCAGATATCAATCTTCATGTCCCCGGTTAATGTTCATGTAAACCGCAGTCCGGTAGCGGGGGTAGTCAAGTTTTTCAAATATCACGCTGGTAAATACCTGGTTGCCTGGCATCCGAAATCGAGTACGGAAAATGAAAGAACAACTGTGGTGGTCGAAACCGTGAATGGGTTGGAAGTATTGTTTCGGCAGATCGCCGGAGCGGTGGCGAGAAGGATTAAATGTTATGTAAAAGAAGGTGACAGATTAGCGCAGGGCGGTGAATTTGGCTTTATTAAATTTGGATCAAGGGTTGATATTTTCTTGCCTGTTGACACGGAGGTGGCTGTTAAGATCGATCAAAAGACCACGGCCGGTAAAACCGTCATTGCCAGGTTAAAATAAAATTAAAACCACTCATTCAGACTTTTTCGAATACAAAGCGGTAATGCTCCATAATTTCCCGCTCGAAGCAGACTTTATTTGGACTGATACGGAAAATTGCTACCTTATGACGGAATTCTTTGTCTGAAAAATACTTTGGAATAAGCTTAAGGTAAAGTAAATACTTTTGGATGTTGAACTTTCTAAATTTTCTTCGCCACTGTTTAATGGTTTCAATATAGTCCAGGCGCCCACTGCTAAGGCTTTTCAAAGTAAAATAGGGAGCGGCGGTCCTGGTAACCATTTCATGCCCGTACGGTAACCAGGAACCTGGAAATTGCTTGACCATAAGTGCCAGGATGTAGGCGTCTGAGTTTTCATCGGCATTGATATCAATCTCGTTGTGATGGAGCATATTTTTACCAAAAGTCATGGTCTGCAGGTAAAAGCGGCCACCGACAGGCAACAAGTTATAAACCGACCTGAAATAGTTGCTATAAACCTCTTCCTGTTTGCCGGCCAGATAATCTTCCAGTGAGCAGAAATGCTCAAAGGCGCCCAGGGAGGCAATGGCATCAAATGACCCAAAGTCTTCGGGGCTTACCTTGCGGCAATCTTTAACCAATACATTTAAGCCGTTTTTCCGGCAGGCTTCGGCCTGGCCGTCAGAAAGTGTGAGGCCCATGGCGTTCACCTGTTTTTTCCGCTTCAGGAAGTTCAGAAACGGACCCCAGCCACAGCCCATATCCAGTACCTTGCTATGTTGTTCAATGTGCAGGTTATCAACTAAAAAACGGTACTTGTTTTCCTGCGCTTCCTCCAGTGTCATAGAAAAATCACCTTCGTATCTGGCACCACTGAAATCACCGGTTTCGCCAATACTCAAGCGAAATATTTGATCAAGTGTGGTGTAGGTAAAATCCAGGTCTTTTTTACTTGCCATTTTCAGAGGTGCATAATGTACTTATACGAGATTTCACCAATTAAAAGTTCCGGCAAGTAAGAATATTTTTGTTAGAGGTTGGTTAGATAAGGGGTAATATGGGTTTATTGCCTTCTGATGATGCCCTGTGGAAAACTCACGACACTTTCATTGCCATCTTTGCCAACTGCGGCAACCCCGAATAAGTAGTTGTCTATGACAATATTTTCTAGCGTAAATTTGTTGACATTCCCAACAAATCGCGATTGTTGCCATTGCGGAGCCGTAGTATCGCGCCAATATATTTTGTAGCCGGCAAGGTTGTTATCTGCTGCGGTCTCCCAGGCCAGGGTAGTAGAAGCCTGGACCGCACCCCCGATGTTAACACGGCGCGGAGCAGTAGGTGCCCAGGCCAATGCCGCCAATGTAATGGCGTTGACGGCCGTTAGTTTTGCGGCATATTCAAAGTTGACCCCTTCAATCACATCGCCGTATTTGATACCGTTTTCCTCCCTCACGTCCTGGTGCTGGCGGTGATAATGTTCATGAGTCTCCATGATCCTGATCCCGGCAAAACCCTCATCGTTAAAGGGCCGGTGGTGGCCACCCCGACCGAAGCGATCAAGGCGATAAATCATTTTGGCATGGAGGTTAGTCATATAGCTAGCGGTCATTCTGTGTACATAGCGGGCCAATTGCCGTGAAATACCATCGACCTCTCCTCCGTAAAACCTTCTGGCACGTCTTTGTCGGTCACTTTCAGTTACTGGCGTGGGCTCAGAAAACACGCGAAAGCTTGTATTGTCGATGACACCATCAATACCTTCAATGTTGCCAATCATATCATTATTGAGCACCCCCACTATATCCCAACCTTCCTCTTTAGCTACTTTGGCCATATATCGGCCTCCGAAAAGCCCTTGTTCTTCCCCGGACAATCCGGTATAAACAATAGATCCCGGAAATTTATACCGGGTAAGTATTCTGGCTGCTTCCATAGTTCCCGCCATGCCTGTAGCATTGTCGTTAGCCCCCGGAGCATCGGTTGTTCCGTCTGTGCCGATGGAGGGTCTTGAATCTATGTCCCCACTCATGATCACATATCGATCAGGATATAACGTTCCCCTTTGTATGGCGACGACATTCACTACCCAGGTGTCCTTTTTTATGCGGGTATTCGGGTCACCCTTAACAAGGTTTCTTTGATAAAACACCTCCAGACAACCATTGCAATTCTTGGAAATCTCATCAAAGGAAGCCTTTATCCACCTTCTGGCAGCACCGATGCCACGCGTTTCCGAAATGGTATCTGACAATGTACTTCGGGTGCCAAATCCAGCCAGCTTTCTTACGTCTTTCTCAATCCTTTCGGCCGATATCGCAGTGATAATATCATAATGCCTGAGATCGGCTTGCGGAGGCACCTGGGCTAACAGCTGCCAATAGGAGGAAAAAATGAATATTAAAATCAGGAGAAGACAATATCTTTTCATTTTGGGCCACGTTTTTTTGAAAGCTCCGGTCAGTATTAATGAAAGACCGGATGAATAAAGATATTGATTTTTAGATGATAATTGATATTATCATCGGTGGCATTTCTGATGATGTAGATGCCGGCGATATATCCCGGCATCTATCATGCTTAATTACAGTTGGTTAATGGTGTTAACCATTTTAAGTAGGTCACAGGCCATTTTGGAGGAGCGACATCACCCTCTTATTCTCAAATGGTGTGGCACCTACCAGGTGAAGTTATTGGTATTGGACGGTGCTGAAAATGATCTTTTTAGATGTTTTATCAATTTTGATAATATGAAATGGTTGGGATAATGCCGTTGTGACCCCCTGACCGGATTCCGGGATAGTTATTTTTGAAACCACCTCTATAGTGTCTTCTGATTCCCGAAGTTCGGAAATCTCAATTTCAAAACCACCTGAGATCTTTTCACCCATATATACAGCAATTACCATTGATTTGGTAAAATCTACATCTGGTAGTTCATCTGGCGTCCAGACTGCTGTTTTATCCCATAGATCTTCCCAGCTATTGGGGTCGTCAACCAAAACAGATTGCTCATCCAATATGCCGGAATAGAAGTTTTTTTCTATTGTTTCAAATGTAATTGATTTATTTAGGTCATTATCATCCCGGCTACAGCCCCAAAAAACGATCAGTATCAAAAAATTAATCACAAGTGCCTTTTTCATAGATATTTCCATTAAAATGTTAGACTTTGAATAAAGGACACCTATTTGTCTGCTTAGGTTGGAAAACCCCTTAAACAATGACTTTTAAAATCTTGCTATGATCCGTGTGGCACATTATAGGGGCTGTCCCGCAGACGCCGCGAGCTTCTATCAAACAAATGGCTTTACTTTGGTCGACAAGCCTTTTGAGACAGGCCCCCAATCATTTAACCCATGATTTAACCCAGTTTCGGTATTCTAAGCACCTGGCCAGGATAGATTTTATCCGGATCCTGGAGCATCGGTTTGTTGGCTTCGAAAATGATGTTATACTTTTTAGCATCTCCATAATGCTTTTGCGCAATTTTTGATAACCAGTCACCTTTTTGCACTGTGTAATAGTCGGCCTCAGGCTCGGCATTGATCACGTCGATTTGATTGTCTACCCGACTGATGCCATTGACGTTGCCCACTGTCAATACTGCTTTTTCTGCTATTTCCTGTTTTTCCGCTGTGCCAAATATTGAAGCCGTGCCCTGGCTATATTTTACATCCAGGTTGTCTATTGGAATCTGCATCTTTCTGACCAGGTTCTCCAGGGCATCCCCGGCCTTTGCCTCTGCCGCAGCTTTTTTCTCTGCTTTTTCTTCTGCTGAAGGTTCCGACCCAAAAATTTTGGCGCCAGCGCCTTTGATAAAGTCAATAAGTCCCATCTTGCGTTAGTTATAGTTTAAAATTGTTTTTGACGCCAAGATAGGCGGGCGATGTATTGCTTTTCGAATTTTTCGGTGAATGGACTTATTTGTAGGGTGTAAATAGTTGAAAGCACCAGGGTTTGGTATATTATGATTTTTGTGTTACGAGTTTTATTAATTCTGTCAGGTATTTTTTGTCAATGTCATCAAAATCGGCCAGGTGATCACTATCCACATCCAGCACAAAGATCACCTCTCCATCTTTAATTGCCGGCACGACAATTTCTGATTTGGTTTCCGAGCTGCAAGCTATGTGCCCGGGAAATTCATCCACATTATCAACAATTATGGTCATCTTATCCTGAAAGGATTTTCCACAAACGCCCTTGCCCCTGGCGATCCGTGTGCAGGCGACCGGCCCCTGGAACGGACCCAATACCAGCTCCTCGCCTTTTACCAGATAAAAGCCTACCCAAAAATAGTTCATGCCGTATTTAAGAGCCGCTGCTATGTTGGCCACGTTGGCAGTTAAATCATTTTCTCCCGCAATCAGTGCACTGATTTGAGGTAACAGGGATTGATACCTTTCCTCTTTGTTCTTTGACGTAGATATGATCAGTTCTTCAGCCATCTTCCTTAAATTTTCTAATCTTTGGGGTTAGTCCCCTTGTTTTCATAAATTTTTAATGCATCCTCTCCTGAAGTCGTGTTTTCAATCACCAGGCTTTCAAGCAATGCCGGGGCGCAAATACCTTCTTCAAAGGTAGTTGTTGATTGAAATACGCGGGCTTCATCCCAGAGCCCAAGGGCAATAAGGCTGTTTAACAGTTGGCTACCCCCTTCAATCATAACGGACATTATTTTTCTTTGATACAGATCGTAAAACAAATCCTGTAAATAATTTTCGGGATCTAGCTTAATGAGTTTCAGGTTTTCTTTTATTTCATCTTTTGACAGATTGTAGCAGAGTGTTGGCTGACTATGATCAAACAGATTTAAGCCATTGTCCAGTCTGAGGTTTTTATCAATCACGATTCTGACAGGATCCTTACCCATCCAGTCTCTGGCGTTGAGTCTGGGATTGTCGTATTGGGCGGTATTGGTTCCCACCATCACGGCATCCTCTTCTGTGCGCCATTTATGTACCATCTTGCGCGAAAATTCATGGCTTATCCATTTAGATTCATAGTTTTTCCTGGCTATAAACCGATCGGCTGTTTGTGCCCATTTTAGAATAATGTAGGGCCTCTGCTTTTCAAAAAATGTAAAAAACCTTTTGTTTAATTGCCTTCCCCTGTTTTCCAACACCTGGGTATCAACCTGGATTCCGGCATCCATCATCCTTTTAATGCCTTCACCTCTTACCAGAGGATTACAGTCTTTGTTACAAATTACTACTCTTCCGACCTTGTCTTGGACAATCCGGTCTGCGCAGGGAGGAGTTTTGCCATAATGGGAGCATGGTTCAAGTGTAACATATAGCGTGCTATCGGGTAACAGGCTTTTATCCTTGACCTGATTTAATGCCAGAACCTCGGCATGTGGCTCCCCGTGTTGCCGGTGCCATCCTTCCCCGATGATTCGATCGTCATGTACAATAACGCAGCCCACCATCGGGTTGGGACTTACATTTCCCATACCGGCGGCGGCTAAGTCCAGCGCCCTTTGCATGTATAATTCATCTTTCTCCATCTCGAAAAAGCAGATTATAAAAGTATTTTAACGGATATTGCCACCTTGGGATTTGATGGACCTTTTATAATTTGACAAACACCATTTTCAGGCCAGTCGCGGGCAAAATTAAGAATAATCTGTGAAATCCATTAATTTTGCCCGAATGGAATTGGATATGATATCGCATATTGATGGGTACCCAAAAGCTTTATACCAATGGATATTAGGGCGCCTGAATCCTTCGATAGACCTTTATGAGCGTCAAAGCCTCTCTTATCTGATTATCCGGCATTTTTTTGATATAACCAATACGGGTGTGGTTGTAAATGATCAGCGGGAATTTTCAAAAGCAGAACTTGAAAAGGTTGAATCAGTTGTTGTTCGCCTCAATAAACATGAACCCATTCAATATATCCTCGGAGAAGCAGATTTCTACGGCCGGAAATTTATGGTTAGTCCTGCGGTTTTGATTCCCCGGCCGGAAACCGAGTTGCTGGTTGACAAGATTATCAAAGAGAATTCTCAGCAAGGGTTGCACGTGGTTGATGTCGGTACCGGCAGCGGATGTATTGCGATCAGCTTAAAATTGGCACTGTCCGAAGCGACGATAACAGGTGTGGATGTTGATGAAGCAGCCTTGCAATGCGCCAAAGAAAATTCAATCAAACACAAGGCAGAGATCAGCTGGCAACAACTTGATATTCTGGGAAGTCACGACCTGCCGTCTTTTTTAGATATTATAGTAAGTAACCCTCCCTATGTACGGGAAAGCGAGAAGGCTATGATGCAAAAAAATGTACTGGATTTTGAGCCACATTTAGCCTTATTTGTGAATGATGAACAACCTTTAATCTATTATCAGGCGATTGCTGAAAAAGGTTACGGGTCTTTGAAGAAGGGTGGCAGGATTTATCTGGAAATTAATGAGGCACTGGCAGACGAGGTGGTAGCTACGCTGGAAAGGGAAGGATACACAAACATAGCGGTTATGAAGGATTTACAGCAAAAAGACCGGATCGTAAGGGGTACAAAGCGCGGTTAAAGTTCCTCTGTCAGCCAAAAAGGAAGGTGATAAGCATCAATAGTTATTTTTCCATGATCGATCGCTGTAAATGAGAGGTGTGATGCCTGTTGGTTTTGAATTAACCCCTTACTTCGTATTTTTTTTGACACCTGCCAATCCCGCATTAAAAATTGCTGTTTTTTCCGGGCCCACTTTTCAAATTTACCGCTAGGGACAAAGTAAGACTTAAAATTTTGATGATAAAAAGTGATATGCAACTGATGAAAAAATGGTGACAGTAGCCGCTTCAGTTCATTTTGCGTCGATTCGGCAGCCACTATGTTTACAGACAAATAATTTTTTGCAACAAGTGAATTAAGTGCAACAATGACGGCGGGATTATCCGTTGAATAGCGCAAAATTTTGACATGGGCTTGCCTTCCTGGTTCACCCTTAAATGTTTCGACTGGGCGGGGTGCTTCAAGTAGGATTACATCTGCCTTGATACCATTGTCATTAATTTCCTGCCAACTGTCCTCTGTCACGATCACCGTGGGATTCCATTCCAACAGCCCTTTTAATATATCCCGGTTTATAACTTCAGGATCTAATATTAGCAAGGCTGGTTCTTGTTGGTCTCGTACCACATGATGCGAAGACATAGCAGCTATTTTGTTTGATTGACAACTGGCTAAAGTTACAAAAAATTAGCGCGGACTTTAGGAGAAAGACAGATACCTGGAAAATCTAGTTACTATTCAAAATGGGTTGAAGGTCGCTATTGATTTGCTCAATCTCCTGCCAGCTCCACCATTTCTTAGGAGCGATGCCACTATAAACCTGACGGAAAAAATTTACCACGGTTTGTTGAAATAGATCGGGTTTGATAGAAGATGAATAAATGGGCCGGTTCATAGGGTGATCGAAACGGGTTTCCTTTGATAGTTTTTCCTTGTCCAATCTTAGAATGGGGCCTGTATCGGCAAAGTGATCGGCTCCCCATTTCAACCCTGACCGTTCCATAGTGTTTAATTTAGCAGCCAGAAAATTCAGATCAATTCTCGGGTAGCTGTTTCTGTTGGTATCGACCCAGGTGGAGTACTTGCACTCCAGTTCATATCGGTTGTTGTTGTAAAGGCATAAAACCATGTCGCACTCACAAGACCTGGCAAACAAAGCATAATAATGCAGAGGGTTCTCTGTTTCTACGATTTGAAGGCGCAGATCATTTTCAGTGCAGACCTTGGCGTTATTTTGATCGAACATCTCCAGGTGTCTGATAACAAGGTTAAACTCCTTTTCCCACTCTTTCTGATATCCCTGAATGTTGGAAAACCTTTCTGAAAAATGGGTAAGAAAATAGTTAAACTTTTCAATGCAGGTTTGAGCCTCCCTGGTTTTGAAAGCAAAGGGTGCATAGAAATGGTGTTGCTCAAGGTAATTAATGGTGCATACCAGCTTTATGGCTTCAAGTGCCAGATTTTTATCGTCATTTAATTCTCTGAAATCTCCAATTAGCGCCGCTTCAGCAATCAATTCCCGGTTTTCCAAAGCTAATTCGGGATTGAAGACTGACCAGATTCCAAGGAACCCGTCAATGTCAAAATGATTGCAGGTGACATAATCGGCTTCTATTTCAGAGAGCTTGTTTTCGATCGCATGAAGGGTTATCTGCGCACTTGTATCATCATGTATAGTGTCGATTTTGGGTGCTCCTCGCCAATGCGACAGATTAAATGCGTTTTTAGCATAACAATCTATGGCTATTACATCATGATGGAGATCTTTTTGGGCAAATGGCAGAAACTTTTTCATTTTTGTTAGCCGGTAAAAGATTAAATTTCCAGGTTACTTGAAAATACATACTTGCTCAAAACCAGGTCCAGCTTGATCCCAGGCAGACAAAAATATGCCTGTGACATCTTCAAAGGGAACTCTGGGACAGGAAAACATGGAATTGTATTTTCAAACAACCCGGAAACCATACACTAAAATTTTAATGATGCGCCCAATAAAAAGTTAGTGCCCGCCTGTGGATAGTAAAAGTTCTCTCTTACATTTTGTCCTCCGCCAATATAACCAAAGGTATAACCATTTGCCTCAAATGCCACATCAAAAATGTTGTTGACCAGCAATGAGAAAGTCAATGATTTCAGGAACTTTGGCCTGGCCTGATATATAAGCCTGAAGTCGTTGATAAAGTAGGCGTCAATCTGCCGGTTTTTATTGCCGGTGTTATCAAGAAACTGGCTGCCAACATATTTGGAAAGCAAGCTAAGTGATAAATTCTGAGTCGGTTTATAAGATATCGTGGAGCCACCTACTATATTAGGAGAAAATGAGATATCAACATCCTCATAACTATTGTTGATAGGGTTAAATTCATCGAATCCCAGGCCATAGTCATAAATGATTTCATTGAAGTCTCTGATTTTGTTTCTGCTAAAAGTAACATTAGCCATAAGCTCCCATTTATTTGATGGCACAAATCCGGCGAGTAATTCTATACCGCTTCTGTAGCTTTTAGCTACATTGGTCCGGATACCTGTCCCTACATCATTAAGCTCACCTGTTAGTACAAGCTGATTTTTGTAATCCATTAAAAAATAATTCGCCTGCAAACTATAATTGGTGCCTGATTTCTTCACGCCGGCTTCAATATTTCTTAATGTTTCATTTTTCGGAACGCGTCCTTCCGGTGCATCGATGAAATCGTTCCTGGTCGGCTCGCGGTTGCCTATACTGAAAGAGGCGTAGCTGGTAATAGACTTGTTGATATCATAAGTAAACCCAACCTTTGGATTGAAAAAGTTAAAATCCGTGTCGACCAAAAGGTTCCGAAGATCATTATCTATTCCCTCAACTGCGTAAGTCACCCTGCGGAGCTGCATATCTCCATATACATTTAAGCGGTTCGTCAGTTGGTGATGTACTTTGAAGAAAACATTAAGATCATCTTTTTCACCGGTATTGTCGTAATAACGATGTCTAATGGCGCTGTTGCTGGCAAATTGAGACCAGACTATTTCGCCAAAATGGTCTCCTTCATAAGTGTAAAAGCCTCCTCCTAAAATCAGATTGGTCTTTTTCGAAGGATTAAAGTCCAGGGAATAGCTAATACCATAATAATCATTATCCAGCCACCGTCTCCGGATCAGGTCTGTACTTTCAATAACCTCACCACCGATTTCTACATTATCCAGGCCATAATCTTCAAAATCATCTCCATTTCTGAATTGTTCAAAAAAACCTTCTCCGTGAGTGTAAAAAATGGCTGCGTTAAGACTTAATTGGCTGGTAATATCCTGTGCCAGGATTAACTGGTAATGATCTTGTTGATAATTATCTACCTCATTTTCGTATTCGTAAAAATTATAGGTACGTCCTGAATTTAACAAGTTTTGAGTTTGAGATTCGGTGAGACTATTTCTGCCTGCGAATGCCAGCATTTCTTCCCTGTTGCCATTAATGCGTGATTCCGGGGTACCGTACCATGACTGATAGGTGACTTCTTTTCCTGAGAATACATTTACCTTCAGCAAAGTTGATTTGCCATGGTAACCACCCGAAACGAAATAGGATTTCAGGTCTGCGGTGGCGCGGTCTATATAGCCGTCAGAGCTTATGCGGGAAAGCCGGGCATCAAATGTGAATCGGTTGTTGATTAACCCAGTACCGGCCATCACCGTGTGTTTGCGGGTATCGAATGAGCCAAACGAATTGTCTATGCTCCCATATGGATCGGGATTATACGTGGTGGTTTGTATATTAATAGTACCTCCAAACGCACCTGAGCCATTGGTAGAAGTCCCCACACCTCTTTGGATTTGAATATTATCAACAGAGGAGGCAAAATCGGGAAGGTTGACCCAAAAAGTACCCTGTGATTCCGGATCATTATAGGGGATACCGTTGATCGTGACGTTGATACGGGTAGGGTCGCTTCCCCGGATTCTAATGCCAGTATATCCTACACCGGCCCCGGCGTCAGAGGTAACCACTACGGAAGGGGTTTGATTTAGCAAGAAGGGGATGTCCTGCCCCAGGTTTTGCTTTTGAATTTCCTCTTTGCTGACATTCGTAAAGGTGACAGGTGTTTTTTCTGACGCCCTGGTGGCTGTCACAATAACCTCATCGGTCAGAAATGCTTCAGGCTGGAGTGAGATCTCCAGCGCCATATCCCGATCCAACGAAATTGGTTGTCGGTACGACCCGTAACCAATAAAAGAAACGTTGATGACATAATCTCCTTTTCTGATTCCTGAAATTTTAAACCCTCCATCCGGGTTGGAAATGGTGGCTTTGTTGGTAGCTTCGAGCCAAATGCTGGCTCCTGCCAATGCTTCATGCTGGTCATCACTAATCTGACCGGTAATGTTAAACTGGGCATGGGAAATTCCCTGCCATCCCAGGCCCAGTACTGCTAATAAAAATAACTTTTTCATTAAGTTTTTTAATTGAGTGAAACATACTTTAAGATAGGGCAACCTATTAGAGCAGTTTACCTTTCCCTACGCCAGCATTACCTGGATCAGGTGATTCCCTGGTATTTTTCAAAACCAAAGAATATTTGGGTATAATCTCAGCCGTGGTTGGCACCCCTTAAAAAACTATTAATTGATTGACAGGAATGGATAATACGATATGGTGGTATTAGATACATACTTACATGCGCCAGCATTACCTGGATCAAGTTAGAGGGTATAATCTCAGCCATTATATTTATCAGGCACCCCTGTACATCGTCACAAAGGTAGATAAATTATTTTCTATCGCAAATTATTTATGGCAGCAACGGCTGTATTGAGTCTTTCCGCTTTAGACCCGCTTAAAACGAGGAAGGGGCTTTTTGTCGCTATTAATTCCGCCTTGTATCGGTCGAAAAAATAAGTTCTTAAATGTGGATGTTCTCGCAACGGATCCTGTTCCCAGGCGAAGTCAATGTTGCATAAAATGTGTAAATGATATTTCCGGCGTTGCCATTCCGCCAATATCCATGGATGACAATGCTGATATTTGTGCTGACTCCAGATTTTTATTACTAGCAGATTGGTATCGCAGATTAGCGGACCCGGATTTTTTGCGGCTATTTTGTCCTCGAGATTTATCTGGCCCCTGGCGATTTCCAAAAGATCTGATTGTTGATATTTACCATCGGTTTTATCGAGGTATTCACGGGCGAATTCAGGCACCCACTGTACCTGATAATGAGAGGCCAACTCCCGGGCGAGGAAGGTCTTACCTGTAGATTCAGGGCCAACAATAGCTACCTTTATGAGGCCACCTGGTGTTGTACGTTCAGCGATTTTTTCCATGCTAAATAACCTAATACCGCCATTACAATATAAACCATGTACAAGACAGCATAGAAATAAATTTCCTTGTAAAAATAGATCCCCGTTGCCAGGATATCGACTATCAACCAATAATACCAGCTGTCAATTCTTTTTTTGGCCGTAAGCCACATCCCGGTAACGCTTAAAACAGAGGTAGTGGCGTCCCAATAGGGTAGTGCTGCAAGCGGCAAATCCTCAATGTAATCCGGAAGATGTTGCAGAAAATAGCCAAAAATATAAACACCGGTTGCTGTGAGTAGCATGGTGACGATCATTTCTTTTGGTGAGCTCTTTGTAACTGGCAATACTTCCTGCTGTTTATTTTTTCCGTAAAGCCAATAATACCACCCATAGCTGTTGAGAATCAGGTATAAGACATGTAGCAAAAAATCTCCAAAAAGCCGGGCTTCCCAAAAAACCACCAATGAAACCAGTACGTAGGCGATACCACTTGGCCAGGTCCAAATATTTTCAATGATCAGAAACCAAACCGCAAGCAGTCCAAATAATAATCCTAGTATTCCCCAAATGTCCAGCGAGGAGGCAGTATCGATGATTTGCCGAATAATTTCTGACATATTACAGCCTTATGATTTTTAATTCGCCGTAAAGATATCCAAATAATAAAAAATGACGAATGAAAAGGTTTGGCCCATTGGCTGGTGCCTTTGGGAAGCGATAAAATGGGATGGCTATGGCTTTTTTAGTCCGATGATTTGGTTGTTGGACCCGGATCTGACCATGTTCTGAGGCACTGTATTCAAAGTATAGCTGCTTACATATTTCCACTTCACATCGATCCTATCACCATTTTCTTCAAAGGTAACTAATAATTTCATGGCTGCCACAGCGCTGATTCCGGGAAGCTGGAGTACCTGGCTATTGTTATCAAACCACGTGTCCAGGGAATTTTTGGTATTCTTTTCAAGTAAGTCATCTATCAGGGACATCTTGATCTCTGCGGGATCTATGTTCATGTGACCACCCTCTTCGTAGTTTAAGGTTTTTCTAAAGCTGGCTGTTCTGCTGTCATTTCTGATCGGAATAATATTTATATTCTGAGAGGTAAATCTTAAAAACTGATTTAATTCTTTTTTGGCTTTTGAATATTGACCGGTGGTGTCAAAGGGAGTATCTTCCAGGTGAAATTTTTGCTGGCGCTGAAAATTAATGTTATTAAAGAGCTTTTGATCTGTGAAGTAATTGCTGAAAATTACCGTTACTTTTCCCTCTGATACGATGAGCGGAATTTCATCAACCCATGACTGGGCACTGGACTGGACGTGGTATAGAAGAATTAACAGGAAGATTGAGCTTGCGGTTCTCATAAACTATTAAAACTTGGGTGGTTTTGGTATGGCGTGTCTAATAGGAAGACTTTGTTACTTCCTGATACCAAACTGAAATTTATAAAGCACAAAGGAACGGCAAATTCCAGTGGTAATTATTGTGAAAATGAATTTTATATGTTGCACGTTAGTCATGATAGTTTTTCTCTTAGATAAGCCAATACGTTGCCACAAAACAATCCCAAAACGGTAGTACTTATAATCAATAAAATCGCTAAAACTGTTTCGGACATATTTCAATTATTTGTTTGAATAAGTTTATTCAAAGCTGGTGCCAGTAATTATTTTCTTGGATAAAAGGCTGTTTTTGATGTATTTAGATAGGTTTTAGACCGTTTTATTCCCGTAGTGGGAAAAAGGATTCAGAATGACATGACACTTTCGAATTGAGAATAATCACCGCCAGGAGGATGGTACTGAAAAGTAACGTTGGACGGTGAATTTTGGACCGATTTCACTGCATTATTTTATGATCGGGATTATGAAAATTTAAAATTGTAAAAAAAAGTTACCTGTCAGGCCAAATGACATTTACACCGTCTTATAAAAAAGAAAAGCACCATAAAGGTGCTTTGAATTTAGATTTAAGATACGAGCTGTGATTATTATTGAGATTTTAATATTTTATTTCCATTCTAATTTGTATTGTCTTGAATAAGCATAAGTTGCTCCGACTGTCAGGCAGAACGTAAGTATGGTAGTTATGCCCATCATCACTTGCTTTTCTATGGATGTTTCTGTTAACATGAACTGGTAAGCAGAAGTAGTTGCGTACACAGTTAGTAACGAGAACATGATAGCAGCTAGCAGGGTAATTGTTTTTCCTACCGAAGCAAATTTAAACCTTCTGGCAGCTACTTTTTGTTTTAATACTTGTTTCAAGTCAGTTATTCTGATATCCAACAATTCAAGTTCCTCCTCCTCTTCCTGTGTCATTTCTCTTCTGTTGGGAATATCAATCAATGAAGAATATCTATAATTAAGTTTTTCCAGTTCTTTTTCTAATTCAACTTTAGTTTTCATTTCCTTTAGTGTTTTTGTTAATGACTTTTTGTTTTGCCTATCATTATCCAAAGCCCATGCCAGTTTTGACAACAATTTAAAAAACAGGCTGAACAGGGCGTTTTAGGCACTTAACCGGTGATAAGTATTCCCGATTTGGGAATTTTTTGTCATTTTGGATTGGAAAGTTGGGAAATGAAGACTGGTTATTGTCTAGCGTTCCTAGAACAGAATGAACATGATTATATTAGTCTAACAGATATGCTCAAACAAAAAGATGAGGTGCTCTTGTTTCCAGGTGGTTGAGCAATAAAAATACGATTGAATTTTTAGGGGTCTGGGAAAAGTTGTATAACATCAATTTTAATTATACAGAATTCGGTATAATTATGTCGGAAGCCGGGGTGAATCGGTTTACTTTGTCTGTAAAACAGTGGATTGAGCGAACCAATGCCATTGGTATTATAGCTAAAGCAGGAAGGTATAGGGGAACTTATGCTCACAAAGACATTGCCTTTGAACTAGGTAGTTGGATTAGCCCAGAGTTTAAGCTCTTACTCATTAGAGAATTTCAACGCCTAAAAGAAACTGAAAGCAATCAATACAATTTGGAATGGAACGTTAAGCGGATCCTGACTAAAACAAATTATCAGTTTCAAACAGATGCCATTTCTGATCATTTTGCTTTATACTACTTATAAGCGTTTTATCGCTATAAATGTCCATTCCTATCAGTTACTGTGAGGACCGCAAATGTAGAATTCAAACGTTAATTGAACGTGAAGAGAAAATGTTTTTTATGATATTAATTTGTGAATTGACTGGTTGGAGTCTTTTGAAATTAGCCGGAAGCCCACTTTATGTTAATCATAAATGGGTTTTAGCATAGGTGGCATGAATGTTTAGAGCAAGGAATTTAGGAACAGACTGAAAGAGGACCAATTATAATAATTTATATCCTTCATTATTAGTGCCAGAGGGGAAAGTATACCGATTGTACCAGTGTGATTGTTTGGCAGAACCAGATCTAGGCATCTATCAGATCGCTGATGTCGATTTTTTCCAGGTATTTATCCATGGCACTGGAAGCTTCCAGGGTATTGACAAATACAATCTTGTTATCAACAAGCTGAAACCAGACTTCCGCGAAAAAATGATTGATGGAGTATAGATTGATCCAGCAACCCGATTCTTTTCTGGTCGCCAGGTAAGTACCGTTATTTTTAATGTGAAAGCATTTCCCCTTATCCGATAGTTTATTGAAAGTTAGATAATCCATGGTCATTTGTGTTTTATGCTTAGAAGTTTTTAATTAGTTCAAAAACCAACACACCTATTCCAAGGTAAAAAGCAATGGAAGCAAATAAGTACCCATTGAAGAAGGCTGCTTTTAATCTAGTGCTTGTGTATATGATGTGTTTCATTTTTTTATCTTTTGCCATCAACATTCCAAAACCGGTGCCAAGTAGAAAAATGGCTTTTTATGATTGTTTGGGACGGTTTTTTAAATTTCAACAGGAATAATTAGTCTCAAATTGGGAATAACATTCCCATAACAGACAGATTTTATAGGATGGGGCGGGTGAAAACAACGACCGATCGAACATCTTTGCCTATAGCTAAGTTTAAAGCATCTTGTTATGGCAATTTCGTAGTATCGCACCTATTATATATAGGTGTCTAAATTTGGCATTGAAAAGGAGCATTAACCTCTTAATCGTTGACAGGTCGATTTTGGCATTTCCCAGGATATATTTAGAGACTGTGCAAAAGGCCATTTCGTGAAAAATTTAGTGAATAAAGTTAATGGATGCTTGTGCACACGTAGCTCATATCGCGTAAGGAGGGAGCTTAATACGGGATGAATTTCTTAAAAAATGGCCACATTATTTTGATTGGGCAAATATTTAAGAGTATGTAAGTTTCACTGAACCTGATCAGCTTCCAGAAAAAAAATGCAGGTAGTATTCAAACAGATTTTAAATTAATGCGCTTATTGATCAAAACAACGATATCGCTCCTCAGGATTTTTAGCCTATACTCAATTAAGGCTGTCAGTGATCATAAACAAATGCTTGATTTCCAAAGTCATAAAAAAAACAGTTCCCGGGTTTTTGCAATATTATATTCATAACGTTAGCGCCTTTCGGTTGGCTGATTGTCTCGTCAGAAATTAAAATCAGGATTTTTTGAGGTACCGGACCAGTGTAATATTTCGACGGATCAACGATCAATTATTATGGAAAGTTCATGCAAATTCCCGACGTCATATTCATATTCTATGGTAGTCAAATAGCCGGATTTGCAAATGTGTTTCATTTCTTACTTTGGAAATGAAAGCCTGAAATGTAGTATTCCCCACAAGTAAAATTTATTGCACCTTGGGCTTATACTTTACAACACAACAACAAAACAACAAAAAAATGGATAACGGTTCATACGTAGTCGCTTTTGTGAGAGTTTATTCTTTTGAAATGGATCAAATGGTCAGGATCTATTTCAACTAGCTCACGATTGCACCAAATATTTATCGGGCCTTTTCCGAAAAGGTTGCTGGCGCCAGGTGAGTTTGAAATAGTGCCATCAACCCTATTCGAGAGGCTTGCGTTGTTTGCTTAGGTGATCGTTGAGGATCCAAAAGAATTTGTAGGTAGGACGATGGAGGCCCGTAATTTTCGATATAACAGGTCAAGACGGTGTTATACTTTCGTATTTAGAAACCGTCTTAACCAATTTTCACACAATTTTCTTTAAGTGTCTTGCCAGATAAAATAAGCCATTCTTACTGAATCGAAAGATCCCAGGTAACGTCTACTTCTGACTCACCGTCGTCAATATCTGAGGTGGCAGTTTTTAGGTTTGGCTGGTGTTTTAAAATCACCTGGAAAGTTCCGGATGCTGCATCACCGGTAGTCCATGACGTAGACAGCCCCACTGGTAGCTGGTTTTCGTCTTGATCATTGTAGTTCAGGGCATCATCGCGATTATCAACATTCCCGTTGCCTGCCGGGCTATCGAAGAGGTCATTGGTAAAAGCAAAGAAAAACATATGTTCGTGATCTTCTCTTTCGATTTCTTCCGTGACATCTTCATTTTCAATATCATTTGTCAATTCAATAGTCATCGTATAGGTGGTATTTGCATTTAAAGTAATGTCCCCATCCACCTTGAGATCGTCAGGTCCTTCCCCATCCGGATCCGAAGCACTAGCTGTGATTGCCGTGCCACCACCTGAGGGGGTAAAAGTCAAAGTTACGTCGGTGATAACTTCTTCAGGGTTTTCAACTGGGGGATCGTCGTCATCACTGCAGCCGGCAATAGCAAGGCTTAACACGATTAAACCGGAAAGGATTCGAAAATAATTTGAATTTTTCATTTGGTTTGTCAATTAGTTTTTTGCAACACTATTGCAATGATAGTGCATGTGCAACAATGTTGCAAATTTTTCACTTTAAATTCCTTAAAATTGATATTGAACGGAAAGTATAAGGTTTCTGCCGATATCATCGGCAAAGTATCTTAAGCGGTCGGTGTAGTTTCTGTACGATTGATTGAGCACATTGTGAATTTGTACAGACCCTCCCAGGCCCGGGATGTTTTTAATCTTGAAGTTCCACGAAACATCCATCAAAAAATATCCTCCGGGCGGCGGTAAAAAATCAAAAACCTCGTTGTTATTTTCAAACAAGCTAACATCGTTTTCTTTGGCGGCCAGTAACTCGTCTATCCCGATAACCCGGGGAGCCTGGAATTGCTCAAAAGTATAACTTAGATCAAGATCAATATGATTGTTTAAGAACATACTGAAATTTTGAGGAGAATAATTAAGTAAATAGCCAAGATTAATGGGGGGGAGCCCAACAAAATTTTCATTGTTACTGACGTCTTTTGCCCACAGCAAGCTGGCCTTGAAGGAAGAAGCAAACTTTTCGTTATGTTTAAAACTACTGCTAAAATCTACGCCAGCCAGCAAGGTATTGGTTTGGTCGTAGATAAAAAATGGAAAAGCGCCACGAATGTTTTGGGTAATGCCAGCGGGTTTGGTGTAGAGGTAGTTTTGAATGAAATTCACGTAGCCGGTCAGGTCTGCCTGCCATTTTTGCTGATTTATTTCATAACTGCTTACCCACTTGATACCCACTTCGGAGGGTATTTCACGGTCCTGCTCGGTAAGCACCCTACCAGCTGTTACCTCGTTGGCCTCATTGATTTCGTAGCGCCACAGTCCGTATTCAAAAACGGATTGGTGCCGGCCAAAGCTATAGATTTCAGAGATATTCGGAGGCCTCCAGGCAGTTCCCAGATTGGTTCTGACTACATGACCCTCCTTAATATCCTTTTTGAAACCAACGGTTGCTGAGAAATTTTGGTAGGTCAGATCGTTGGTAAACAGATCATTGTTGGACGCTCTGCCTCGAATAGAAAAGCTCTGGTAATCATAACGTACGCCCCACTCTATCGTATTTTCATTGAATACCTTTGATTCAATTAAGTAAATACCCAGCCTGCTATTATTATAGTTGGGAACAAAGGGAATTGTGTTTGTGCCGGGTAAATTGTTGTTGTCCTGATAAACCGTTTGAATGCCAATACTTCCCTGCCAGTCATTCCATCCCGGATGATTCCACTCCGCGTCCAGGCTATGGGTGAATAGCTCCAAATCAATGGCAGGTAGCTGGTTATTAGTACCCCGCCTGATATCAAATTCACGTCTTTGATTGATCTGAAAACCATATTGGATGAGAAAGGATTGGTTTTCCTTATGCAATTCCCCGGTCAGCTTAAATAAATCGTGCGTGACAGTCTGCCTGGGGTTGTTGATATCGTAAGAAAAATCAGCGGTATTTTCAGGAATGCTTGCGCCAATGGCTACGGCGAGGTCCCGTAAATTCCCGGTTACCGAACCCCTTAAAATGCCCAATTCCTGGTCAAAACGGGAATAAAAAGCCGTCAGGTCAAAATGGCTGCCATGAAACTTTGTGCCTAAAGCTATACTTTTTTCGGACTTTCCGGTATTGGTCAAAGCGTAATCCGGCGCCTTTAAATCACCTTGCTTTGTCAGCGATCCGGAAGCGAGAAAAGCCAGCTTGCTATACCCTCTTTGTAATTTAAAACTACCCTCGCCGGTCTGCCCGTTGCTTTTGCCAATCAGGCTGATCTCACCCTGTAAGGGACTTGCCATTTCCATTTTTGGCGGATTGATCAGCAGTACACCACCCAACGCATCCGGACCAAACCTTACGGTCGCCGCTCCCTTGATGACACTTATATTTTCAGCCAGGGATGGGTCAATTTCCGGTGCATGTTCCGTGCCCCAGTTCTGAAATTCATGCCTGACGCCGCCATTAATTATCAGCACCCGGTTGCTATGTAAGCCATGAATAATAGGTTTGGCAATGTTTTGCCCGGTTTTCAATACCGAAACCCCGGATATGTTAGCAGCCAAATCACCCAGACTTTCGGATTGGTTTTTTTTAAATTCCTGGCTGGACAATTCCTCAACGGTATTTGAGTGTAAGTCTCCTGCGACAACGTCCCCTTCGATAATTACGCTTTCCAACGTAAGGTCCTCAGGTGCCAAAAATACTTTGCTTAGTGCATGATGCGGATCATGGTGGTGCGTCAGCTTTTTAAAACCGACATGAGAAAAAATGAGATCAAATTCGTTCTCACATAAATCTTTTATAGAAAAAATTCCCGCTTCATCAGCCACTGTGCCTATATTAGTTCCTTTAATTTGTACAGCAGCAAATGGCAGAGGTTGTTTGCTGGCTAAGTCAAATATGATGCCCGATACTTCGTAGTCGCAGGCCTTGGGGATTTGACCTATGACATCCGTGAATAGCAATGAACAAATAGCTATCCAGGGAAGTGGTTTACGAAAGCTTTTAATGACAGCAGATAACCTCAATTTTGTAGTGCGTTAATAAAATAGACTTCAAATATATGCCTTTTGCAACAAAGTTGCGACGGCATAGTAACTTTAAGTTATTATGCGTATAATTATCGCACAGATTTTTATGTATCAAATACCAAAAACATCTTGACAAATATTTTAATCGCTCCGGATAAATTTAAAGGATCACTCACCGCCGGCCAGGTGTGTGAGGCAATTTCAATGGGGATAACCAGGTTTAATGATAGTTTTAATATAGATCTGGTGCCACTGGCAGACGGTGGCGAGGGGACTTTATCTGTTTTGTCCTCCAGTATGCCATTACAAAATGTTGCGGTTGAAGTCTGTGATCCGTTGTTCAGGCCAGTCACAGCTAACTATTTGATAGGACAGGATGTGGCGTATATTGAAATGTCAGCTGCATCCGGCCTGGAATTGCTTTCACCCTCCGAGAGAAACTGTCTTTACACGACCACCTACGGCACCGGTCAGTTGATCAAGGATGCATTGCAAAGAGGAGTAAAGGAACTTTATCTGTTTGTAGGTGGCAGTGCTACCAATGATGCTGGTATTGGTATGGCCAATGCTTTAGGGTATTCCTTTGTAGATACGAATAACAAACCCCTGAGACCAATCGGCGAAAACCTGGCAAAAATTGAGGATTTTCATTTGGAAGATGCGAAAGTTGACTGGCGGCATATTGCTTTCCATGTAGTGTGTGACGTGGAAAACGGATTATTTGGCCCCGAAGGCGCTGCCTGGGTTTATGCTGCCCAGAAAGGAGCTGATGTCCAAAGCATCGAGTTATTGGATCATGGCCTAAAGAACTTTGGGAATCTGGTAAGACAAAAATTAGACAAAGATATTGCCACCAAAAAGGGGAGTGGTGCGGCTGGTGGTTTGGGAGCCGGGGCTATGGCATTTCTGGATGCCACCGTGAAAAGCGGTATCCATACGGTAATGGATATTGTGGGATTAGAGCGCTATATGAAAAATGCCGATTTGGTCATCACGGGAGAAGGAAAATTTGACCGGCAAACAATGGCGGGAAAAGTAGTTGCCGGTGTCGGTGCATTGGCGCGTAAATATGAAATACCGGTGGGCGTTTTATGTGGCGCGAAGGATGATGATATTTCAGATAACGATCTTAGGCACCTGGGCGTATCAAAATTACTGACAATAAAAGACAAGGACATGGACCTGGATTTTGCCATTAATAATGCCTACGATCTGTTAATGGACAGAAGCACAGAAATTGTCAGAAGTTTCTACAACTCCTGAGATTGGCCTGCGGCAGTTTTTCTAAACCGTGCTGACATCTAAAGATTTTTATTCAAACTTATCAATATCCACTATCACAATTTGCCCCTTCGAATAGTTGATATTTCCGGCATCCCGTAATTCATTAAGAATGTTGGTGACTGTAACCCGTGTACTGCAGATCAGGCTGGCAATATCTTTATGTGTGAGATAGTTTTGCAACTTGATGGAATTTCCCGTTTGCTCACCTTCCCTGATGGCCCAGTCTTTAAAAAAATTAATCAGACGGCTTTTCACATCTTTGAGGTAGGCGATGTTTCTAAATCTGTTTTCTATTTTTCTATATTTTTGCCAAAGAGCTGTATTTAATGTCAGCGAAAAATCTGGATTCACTTTTATCAGATCGTTTATGATACGGGAAGGGATTTTGCAAATGAGGACACGGTCGGAGATAGCCTCTACATATTCGAAATTTGAGCGATTCCTGGAAGGTAGTATCTCACCGAAAAAATCATTTTCTTTCAAAAGGTCTTTGATAAACTCATTGCCGTCACCGTCAATTTCACATAACTTTATTTTCCCGGAAATAATAAAGTAGGTATATCTTATGTTGTCCTGCAGATAGTTAATGCTATCTCCTTTTTTGTACGTTTGGTATTTGAGATTTTCTGCGATAAACTCAAATTGTGCGGCGGTGAGATCCTGAAATAAAGGATTGTACCTGAGGTGCACCACCGTCGGTTCTTTTTTAGTTACCTGAATCATTCTGGATTAATTTTTCGATGTCTTCACTTAATTTTTGAGAAGAGATAATGCCTTCAATCTTATTGACTATTTTACCTCTTTTAACCAAGAGTAAAGTTGGGAACTTAATGATCTGATAAGCTCTGGCCAACTCTGAATTTGGCTCCACATTGATCTGATAAAAATCTAAATATTGGCTGTAATCCACCGCAAGTTTCTTGATGATGGGCCCAATAATATAACTACCACCCGACCAATCCACTTTAAATTCGTATAAAGCAAGGGATTGTTGATTCTCAACTTTCTTTTTAAATTCCTCCCTGGATAATTGATGATAATAAAAGATCAAAACAGATTTTTTTATTTTCAACCATCCAAAAGCTGTGCCAATAGAATTTTTTCAAATAATAACTTGATAATCAGTGCTTTGTGAAAATTTCAACGAGTGAAATTTCATCGTAATTTTCTAATATACCAGAAAATATCTAATATACCAGAAGTATTACTTTTTTATACCCAGTTTATTCATTCGGAAAAAAAGGGTCTTGGGATTCATATTCAGCAGTTCGGCAGCGCCATTTTTTCCGCTAACTTTCCACCGGCTTAATTCAAGGGCCTTGAGGATATGCTGTTTTTCCGTTTCCTCCATGGCCAGGAAGTTCTCGGCGGTTTTGTTCGCTGGTTTTTTACTTTCCAGATCCATAAACTTTAAAGTATTGCCCGGACTTAAGATCATGGATCTCTCGATAATATTTTCTAATTCTCTTACATTACCGGGCCAATGATAACTGGTAAGATTTTTTAATACTTTTTTAGGAATTTTATGAATGGACTTGCCAACGATGGGTTCATATTTTTGCAAGAAGAAGTTTACCAGTACCGGAATATCCTCTGCCCGCTCCCTTAATGGAGGAATATGTATGGGGAAAACATTTAACCTGTAATAAAGATCATCGCGGAATTCCCCTTTGCCAATGGCCTGGTCCAATTGCCGGTTTGTGGCGGCGATTACCCGTACATCAATTTGGTAGGTTTTTTCACTGCCTAATCTTTGTATTTCGGATTCCTGCAACACTCTTAATAATTTGGTCTGCAGATCGATGGGCATTTCGCCAATTTCATCCAGAAAAATGGTGCCTTTATCAGCCAGCTCAAATTTTCCTTTCCTTGTGGCTATGGCACCTGTAAATGCACCTTTCTCATGGCCAAACAATTCGCTTTCGATTAATTCACGTGGTAAGGCAGCACAATTTACCTTTATCAGGGGATATTCGCTGCGATTACTAATATTATGAAGCGCACGTGCCAGAAGTTCTTTCCCGGTGCCTGATTCGCCGGTGATTAAAACGCTGGTTTTGGTGTTAGCAACTTTTTCAACATTTTGCAGGACCTCCCTGAATTTAGGACTTTGCGTAACAATATGATTAAAATCATGGTCCAGCTTAATTTCTTCCTTCAGATAAAAATTTTCTTCCGTTAATTTATCGTTGGCGACTTTCAGGTCACGGATAAGTTTTTTATTGTCTGTCCTTAACTGGTAATTTTCACAGGCCCGGTCGAGTACATGTTTTAACTCATTTTCATTCCAGGGTTTGGTAAGGTATTGATAAATGCCGCATTCATTAATTGCTTTAATTAATACACCCATATCAGAATAACCGGTAAGAATAATCCTGGTGGGATCCGGGAAATCCTTAATTAACGCTTTAAAAAACTCGAATCCTGTCATTTCAGGCATCCGTTGGTCAGCGATTACCACCTCAATCTGGTTTTGTTTCAGGATCTCTAACCCCTCGTAACCTGACTCCGCCAGAAATACATTAAAGTCCCATTTAAATGTCGCCCTGAACGCCTTCAGATTAGAGGGTTCATCGTCTACATACAATACATTATACTTTTTATCGGTCATTCAAAAAGCTTATTAACTATTTATTTTTTGGCACTATAATGGTGAATTTTGTTCCCTTATTGACCTCACTTTCTACGCTGATGGTGCCCCCGTGTTCTCTGACGATATTGTAGGATATTGATAAACCTAAACCGGTGCCCTGTCCTACGGGTTTGGTAGTATAAAAAGGTTCAAAGATTTTTTCTTTGACCTTTTCAGGGATCCCTTTGCCGTTGTCAGCTATGCTGATATATATATGCTTTTCATCAGAAATGGTTTCAATATCAATAGTGCCTTGTTCCCGCTCTTTTAAAACCTGTATGGCGTTGATAATAATGTTCATAAAAACCTGGTTGAGCTGACCCGGCAAACATTGCATAACCGGATTGTCTGCCTGAAAATTTTTCCGGACTACAATCCGGTTCTTCAGCTGATTTGAAAGTAGCAATAGGGTTGACTCCAGTCCTTTGTGAATATCCTCATAAACCGTGTCAACATCGGCGCTCCAGACAAATGTTTGTAAACTTTTAACGATTTGTGCAGCCCTTTCAGCGCCCTCCTTGATCGTGGGGATCATTTCCCTGATATCTTTTTTCAGGTCGTCGTAATTGAGCGATTCTTTTTTCTTTAAAATGGCGGCCAGTTGATTTTTAAGGTTGTCATTACCATTGAGCTGTTCATATTCCTCCACAATTTTTAAAAATTGCTGAAGGTTCTTGTCCAGTCCATTGATACCGTTAAAGATAAAATTCACAGGGTTATTTATCTCGTGCGCCACACCGGCGGTTAATTGTCCCAGCGATGCCATTTTATCGGCTTGAATTAGTTGGCCCCGGGCTTTTTGTAATTTTTCCTGCGCCTTTTGTTCCTCAGTGATGTTATCTAACATAATCAATTGGTATTTTGCTTCACCGGAAACATCGGTAATCATCGTACCGGCGGCAGTTACGTAAACGGTATTTCCCGATTTGTCAGTTAATCTTTTTTTCCTGTAATAAAATTTGGATTCATCAAAGGGCGTCGCTCTATTTTCTTTATCTGTTTCTGCTTCAGGCAGGTCGTTATGATAAACAAAATCCTGTATGCGATTTCCTTTGATTTCTGCTTCTGTATAGCCTAGTATTTTACAGAACTGAGGATTGCATTTAATAATAATCTTTGAGTGCTTATCGGCATAGGCGATGCCAATGGGGCTTTGTTCATAGATGTTTCGAAAAAGAGACTCACTTTCTTCCAGCGCTTTTTTGTTTTCCTTCAGTGTTTTGGTTCTTTCCTCAACCAGTCGTTGTAGCTTAACATTTCTGTTTCGGATCGTTTGTGTCCTGATTCTGAAAAACATAAATAACAGAAATGCCAACAACAAAATCGCGCTCCAGTTGAACCATGGCTTTTCCCAAAATGGAGATTTGATAATGATAACTATGGAAAGTCCTTCATTCCAATCCCTTTGATTATAACTGCTTTTAACCCTAAACCTGTATTTACCACCTGGGATATTGGTGTAAGTGGCATAGCGCCTTTGGCCCACATAATTCCAGTTTTTGTCAAATCCCTCCAACTGGTACTGATATTCTGTTTTTGGAGCGGAGATGAAGTTAATGGCCGAGTAGCGGAAAGTGAAAAGATTGTCTTTATAATCGAGGAATACCGTGTCGGCCATCATAATTGATTTTCGCAGCGGCATGTCATCGCCGATATCTGCTTTTTTGTTAAGTATTTCAAACTCCGTCAAAAGAATACGGGTCTGAAATTTACTTTGCCTGATGCTTTCAGGATCAAAAATATTGAGTCCTCTTATACCACCAAAAATCATTTGACCATCATTGGTTTTGAATACTGCATTGGTATTAAACTCATTGCTCTGGAGCCCATCGCTTACATCATAATTAAAGAATGTTTCATCGCGTGGATTAAAGTGGCTAAGCCCCATGTTGGTGCTGATCCAAAGATGCCGGTTATTGTCTTCCAGAATGCCATAGATTACATCATTTGGAAGGCCGTCTTTTGTTTTATAGCATTTAAAAGAATTGTTCGTGGCGTCGAATTTATTAAGCCCACCAGATGTGCCTACCCACAACACGCCGCCCTGGTCTATAAATATGGTTCTTACAAAATTGTGGCTTAGTGTCCCCGGATCACCTGGTACGTGTTGAAAATGGGTTGTTTCTCCGGATAACTTATCGAATCTAATGAGCCCATCCTCCGTTCCAATCCAGAGAAAATCCCCGTCCTGTCTTAGGTCGCGGATAGAGTTAATTTTTAACGTATTATCTTTGCTATCAAAATAAAAACGTTGGAATTTCCGGGTAACCGGATGGAAGTGATTGAGTCCATGACTGGTCCCTATCCATACCGTATTGTCGGGGGCAGCGCGGATGGTGCGGATGATGTTATCACTGATAGAAGTGGAGTCATTTTGGATAGTTTTGTAGCTGATGATCTTCTGCTCACCGGCCGAAAATGTTACCAGGCCCTCTCCCTCCGTTCCTATCCACATTTCACGGTCATTGGATTCAATGGATCTGACAATGACATTATTGAGTTTATCAAACAATGGTGTTTTGGCTTGAGGATATGTGCCAGCCGGCTGCTTGCTGTTAAGCATGTGCAAGCCGCCTTCCGTACCAATCCAGCGTTTGCCACGATGTTCGTGAATAGCCCACACCTTGTTATTAACCTGATCATTCTGTTGATTGGGTTGAACTAATAGGGGATTGAATTGAAAGGAAAATGGATCCAGCCGGTTTAAGCCGCTTCCTGTTCCCACCCATAAATTGCCTGCATTATCTTCTAATATGGAATGAATGCTGTTATTGCTAAGACTGTGTGGTTGGCCGGCCTGATACCGGTATTCATAAAATTGGTTAATGGCAGGATCAAATTGGTTCAAGCCATTTTCAGTGCCAAACCAAAGTGTGCCATCTTTTCGTTGCAAACCGCACCGGATGAAATCATTACTGAGCCTGCTATTTTGACTAGTGTAATGCTGATACTTTTCTAATTTGGAGTCATACTTAAAGAGGCCTCTATTAGTGCCAATCCATAAATTTTGATCGTTGTCCTTTATCAGGGCATTGATCAGGTAGGTACTAATACCGGTATTTGACGGTTGATCATCCGTAATCCGGGTAAAATCGCCTTTTTCGATATCAAATACATGCAAGCCCTCGCCGGACCCTATAAGCAACTTATTTTCCGATAACTGATTGATGGATCTGATGACATTTTGCTCTTTCAGGTGAGTGGAAGTGATGTAATACCTGGTAAACGTGTTATTATTGCTATCAAATTTATTTAAACCATGGGCTGTTCCCACCCAGATGTCACCGTGGCTATCTTTGAAGATTACGGTCACATAATTGTTACTTAGGCTGCCCGTGGAATCGGGATCGAAATAAAAATGTCGGCATATTTCTGTTTTTACGTTCAGCAAATCGATTCCGGCGGCGTTTCCAATCCAGATATTTCCCTTTTGATCATCCAAAATGGCCATTATTTCGTTATCGCTGATGGAGCCGGGCATGTCCGGATCGCGCCTCATATTGGTAAATTCATAGCCGTCATATCTATTCAATCCATCGGCAGTGCCGACCCACAAAAACCCCATCATGTCCTGTTCAAGACTCAGAATGGTAGATTGTGATAGCCCCTGATCTACAGACAAATGGGTAAATCTCAGGTTGTCTATCTGGCACCAGGCCGACATAACCCAAAAATGAAGTATTAGATATAGAAATAAATGACGTTTAATCAATGGCATAAAATAGGAATTATGCAAAATACCAATACAACTATCTAATCATCGGCTCAAGGCGGGGATCGGGCCTATTCATGTTGTTCATGCTTTTTTCCAAATGTATAAAATGTGCCAAAAATAAATGTATTTTGGCTCAAGTCGCTTAGCAGGTGATCATATTCCAAAAATACAACGAACTTATGAATGGCATAATGGGCGCCCATGCCCAGGTTCAGCCCCCATTTTTTGACAACCTCCTCTTTTGCTACATCGCTGTATTTTTCATTTTCCTGACTGTAGTTCAACCCACCAAGGGGGTAGATGCCAAATTTATGGGTGACTTCCAAAATATAATGTATGTTGAAATTGAGTTCAAACAAAGAGATATCAAGATCTTCGTTGAGTGTACTTTCCGTCCTTTTCTTGAAATAGGTAAATTCCGGCCCGAAACATACTTTATTGTTGGCGAGGTTGTAATATGCCCTTAGATTGATACCGGGCTCTTTGATATCATCACCATATGCCAGTCCGGCACCCACGCTATAAGACTGTCCTGTAACGATCATGGAGCAGGTCAGCAGCAGAAGGATCAGGGTGATAATTCTCGGTATCATATTATTGGTTTGCTAGAAAAAGAATCCGAAACGTACAAATATTCCTTTTTCGTCATCGTTTGACACCGTATAGTCTGCTGAAATGACCAACTGGCCAAGCGGTGCGATCCAAATGCCGCCGCCGTAACCCCTGTGCCATTCTTCCTTGGTTGGATCTATCAGGGATACATCTTCCTGATCGGTCCATACTCTTCCAAAATCGTGAATTAAAGTAATACCCAGACTGCCCGGGAAAAGTGGTGTTCGATATTCCAGCAACCGAATCCTTAATTCGGCATTTTGATAGAAGGATTCATCACCGGCAAATCTGCCGCGCCGGTATCCTCTCAGCGTAGCAAACCCGCCTAACCTGGGTGCCTGATAAAATTCAAAATCTCCAAAATTGGCCTGCCCTCCTACGCGCAGGGCGAGTGTGGTTCTCAGGGATCCCCCAAAGCTAAAGTAAGCTGAAAAATCCGAAGCCAGACTTTGATAATTGTTTTCCTCATCTCCTATTTGGGTCATGGCCTTTGCGGTAAAATTCCATGCGATTCCCTTTGTTGGGAAGTTATTGGAGTTTTTCAAGTTCAGGTGGTACCCGAAGTTAAGGCCGGCGTAATTTCTTTGATTGTTAAATAAAGGGGATGCATCTGTTTCATCTCTGCCAATTAAGGAAGGATAGTTGACAATAAATCTACCCGGCTCGTTGTCATTATCGTCCTCCTCGATCTCAACCAGCCTGTATATGGCGCCAAACTTGAAGGTATGAATGTCATTGACCACTTTTTGCAGGTCGGTTTTCAGCAGCCAGTTATTATATCTGGCTCTGTAAAATTGTTTATCATTCTCCCTGGCGTCCTCATCAAATTCTGTTTGATTGCCGTAGCCGTAAAAGAAATCGGCAAAACTGGGCTGATAAATGTCCGTTTCCACCAGCAAGTCCATATTTCCGACGGCCTTCACAAAATGTCCTTTATATTTAATTAAAAAGAAACCGGATCTTGGTGCCAGTGATCCCGTTATGACATGTTTCAGGCCAAAAGGATCTTTTCTGAATTTATTTTTTATGATCGTTGCACCGCCGCCTATTATGACCCCATCATCCGGATTAAACCCGCCGGTTATCATCGGGATCACTTTGTCGTACTTAAATTCGTAACGATTATATTCATTCACCTGTTCATTGGTATCTGAGGTCTTGTTTTTTAAACCATTTTCAGAGCTGATAGCGGTGTTTTTAACTTTGTCATAGACGAGTGTTTTAGCTTTACCTACTTTGGATTTATCATCAATCCGGTCTTTGCCCTTGCCACCGATTATCCTCACCTTTATGGCGTTTTTTGATTGGCCCTGAATTGTAAAGCGATCATCATCTCCAAGCCCGTACAATCTGATCTCTTTGGTCTCGTTTTTCTTGAATACCCGATGGTAGGTTTGAAATTTTATTTCGCCGGATTTTTCTTTAATACGGTAAACTTTAACCTCCGTATCTCCACTCTCCAAATGTGTTACCTCAAATAGCTGTGCTTTTTTGCTGCCGACAACGTTTACATTTTTGGCGAGAAACAGATAAAATTGCCTGGCATACAACTGCAGGTCCTGCTTTCTTGCTTTTAGCTTCCTGATGATGGTCTCTCCATTGAGCTTATAAAGTTCCTCCGGAAATTCCTTAATGGCCGATTCAATTATTTCGTCACTTAATCTTTCCTGCAGGTCCTTTGCCATGTTGAGCCAGTCCTCGAGGGTGGGTTTGGTTAAGAAAGTCCGGTCAAAGTAACGGGCATTAAATTCCAGACCGGCGACATCTCTGATTTTATCGTGAAACCCCTGAAATTTAGGCTGTCCCCATTTATGTGAGGCTGCTTTCAACAAGGTGCCATCTGACCAGAAAAATATCTGGTCCCTGTCTCTCGGAACGGGTCGGTAATAGGTAAATCCTTTTTCATCCTTGAAGCTGGCCCAGCGCCACTGATCATCATGCCTGTCCCAATCGCCAATCCAGATATCAAAAAGGCGCGACCTTAAGACGTGGTCCTGGTCAACGTAGTGATCGTCATCTTTCTGAATATTTTTGATCACGTCCAGTGTATTGATGATCTTCTTAGACCGTCCGAAACTTTCCACATCGCTACGGTTTTTGGCAGGGCGTTCTTCGTACAGGTACAGGCCGTCACCAAAGTCTTCCCGGTAGATGCCAAGCCGTGGATCATCGGGTAGATACACTAATTTGGGATTGGTATGATATACACCGGCTGCATTAGCCAGCTTGGGTACAACAAAGGCACCATATGGGTGGGAGGCCGAAACCTGGTCGGCGACAACTTTTGCGGCGATAGTTCCTCTTAGGGCTGAAGGAACGGCTTTTTCAGGAAATTTTTCAATGGACCGCAACACAAATTGCTTGCCGTTTTTGTCCTCCATTCTAAGCGATTTTGTTTGCAGGCCACCTCCTTTTTTCAAGATTTTAAGCCCGCCTCTTTCCTTTCCAATATCAAAAACCGGAACGTTTTTAATTTCAGTGCCCCACTCGGCACGATAATTTTTGCCCATAAGGCCCGGCTTTTTCTGATTACTGCTCAATTTGGTGGTCGCTACGGCGTTGACCGTCTGTCCCTGGTAATCCAGATCCGCATAGCGTTGTTCCAGATCGTCGTCGGCTGGATCGTAGTTGTGATTTAAAAGCTTTTCCCTGAAACTCAATTTCATTTTTCCGGCTTCCACAGTCCAGAATTCAAGATAAAGATCACCATTGTCGTAAAGATTTAACTTTCCAAATCCAGGGTTTCCGTAAGCAAAGCGGGCATTGTTACCGGGGCTGGTTCTGCTGGCCCTGGCTATGGCGCCACTGACAATAAAATGTTGCTCATTGATTTTATGATATTGCTGTGATCGCTCGTGGCCAGATAAATAAATCAGGTTGGGGTGCTGGGCGAAAATACCTTGCAATCCTCTTCTCATTATTTTATATCTGGTATCAGCCAAATCCTGCAACCCTCCACGGGTTTTCCGGTACCAGGCATAAATAGAGCCAAGAACGGGTGGAATAAAGTGAGTATAGGCAGGGAAATAACCACCATGTGGCCCATTGCTATAAATCGGATGGTGTCCTATTACCACCACCTTTTTGTTAATGTGGCGTTTGATGGCGTCATCCAGTTGTACAATGAAATCCAGGTCATCTTCCATTTCACATCCGGTTTCAGGCCCACCTTTTTCCCATTCATGTAACCACCACTGGGTATTCAAAAACAGGAATACCAGATCTTCTTTTATGACCACTTCATAAGGTCCCGGGCAGGCATCGCTGGGTACAAAAACGTCTTTGTCCAAATAATTTTCCACAAATTCTTCTAAACGGATAACCCGCCGGTAGCCGCTTTTACCACCGTCTGCCCAGTCATGATTTCCGGGAACGATAAAAACATCCCCTTTGTATCCTTTGATGGCATTTAACTTGTTTTGAATTAGTCTTTTTATTCGTTGGCTATTATTAGTGGCGGTGGTATCAGGCAGCCCTCTTTTTGCGCCGTTGTTTCCAAGCAGTATTAAAGCCCCGTTTTCACTGGCTGACAGGTGCTGTGTGAGGCCGGTAAATGCGGAAGCGCTGTTGTCAGGGGTTTTATCGGCGCCACCAAAAAAAAGGATGGAGTACGCCGGTTGGGTAGTTTCCTGGTTTTGTTGTTGGTAATCTACCGCATAGTGAGCTTTGTGGGTAGCGCAAGCACCCAGGATAAATATGAGCAAAAAACTAAACGTATATCTATGGGTTAGCATGGATTAGTAAGTTTGGTAAACAAAGGGCCAAGTAACGGTAAAAATATATAAACAGTTGTATTTTAAACAACATAGCGGTATATCCCTATTAAGTTTTTTTGTATAAAATCAACTTACACCGTTCATGAATACTTATCATCATTTATCGTCGCCTGGCGAACAACTGATTTCAATCGTATATGAATTTGCAGAAAAAGAACTTAAAAATGAAGACGATTCAATTTATAATTTGAAAATTTTCTGTCTCGATCAGCAAATAAAGGAGCTTAAACACGTCAATGCCCGGTTAACCCTGAAAATTCATCTGTGGGTGGATAATTTGGGTGTAAGGAGTTATTTTTGAGATAGTTACAAACAAAAAGAACGCCTTACGTAATACTCAACTATGAGCAGCAAAGATATAGCATTTTATCGAGGAAATACTCGGGTATCGGTTGACTTTTTTGCCGGTGAAATCAGTTCGGATGGCGCACTGGTTTTGCTAGAAAAGCTGGAAAGAAAACATAAGCTCATTTCCTGTTTCAGTGATCATATCGTCGACCACCGCCACGCCCTTCCAACCGTCCATAGTGTAGAGAAGCTGCTCAAGCAGCGTGTTTTCCGGTAAGATCAGAACGTAGTGATCTTCACAGCATTTTCTATGAAGCCTGGTTCATACTCCACACCCAGTCCTGGTTCTTTGGGTATGGCGATTACTCCCTCTTTCGGTTGGAGCGATGAGTTGGCCGAAGTCACCGGCACCTTATCTTTGTTCCCCTTAAATTCCTGGTATTTGCCGATGTTAGGTACGCAGGAAGCGTAATGCATCATGTACAAGAAGCCCAGGCCGCTACCTGAAATATGAGGTGTGCTGTCGATGCCGATGGACTGTGCCATGCGTGCTACCTTAATAGATCTGGTCAGTCCACCAAAGAATAAAAGGTCCGGTTGAACGATGGAGAGGATTTCATGGTCCATTAACCACATGAACTGGCGCATGCTCACTTCTTCCTCACCACCTGCAATAGGGATGTTAAGTCCATCTGCCACTGCTTTGGTCTCTTCGTAGTGGTCAAAACGGCAAGGCTCTTCATAAAAGGCTGTCTGATATTCTTCCAGCAGCTTACCTATCTCAATGCCCATTTTAACATCATATGATCCATTGGCATCCGTGTAAATGGTAGTCTCGTCGCCCAACGTTTTTCGTACTAGCGGAATCAATGCCTTATCTCTTTTCGTGGAGGCGTCGTCATATGTCATACGGGCGCCTAGTCGGTATTTTACAGCTTTGGCACCGCTTTTTTCCACCAATCCCTGGAGGTATTCTGCCTCCTCTTCAGGCGTATTACCCCTGTTTCCACTGGCATAATAGATGGATATGTCATCTCTTACTCGCCCTCCCAATAGCTCACCGATCGGTTTTTGAGCTACTTTGCCTAACATATCCAGTATGGCCAATTCCACATATGCCACGCCCACCCAAAAAGCAAGGCCTTGCCATTTGTAATTGAGTGCCGACATATATACTTTGTCGATCAACCGGTCCAGGTTACGAGCATCTTCACCTACAAAGTGCGGGATAACGCGATTATACATAAGAGCATAAATGCTCTTAATATATTTCTTATTATTCACGGAAATACCTGTAGCGCCCTCTTTGGATGTAACTTTGGTAAAGAAATGCTTTCCACTTTTAAATATTTCGACAGAGGCAATAATTGTTGGGGAAGAGATCAGTCCTGTCTGCAATACCGGTTTTTCCACTATCTGCTTAAATGTCAACAATCGTTCACTAGGTGAATAGTCGGTTGGTTTGCTTTTCTGCCCCTGGGTTGTGGAAGAACTACAGCCAACGAGTGATGCTCCCAGCGACAGGCTCGCGGTATTTTTGAGGAAATTTCTTCTGGATTTCATAACTATAAGACGCAAATAAATGTATTAGCCCCCACGTAACTCAGTTGGATACAACTACTAACCCTGAAAATTCATCTGAGGGGGGATAATTTGGGGGTAAGGAGTTATTTTTGAGATAATTATAAACAAAAAGAACGCCTGACGTATTACCCAACTATGAGCAGCAAAGATATAGCATTTTATCGAGGAAATACTCGGGTATCGGTTGACTTTTCTGCCAGTGAAATCAGTTCAGATGGCGCGCTGGTTTTGCTAGAAAAGCTGGAAAGAAAACATAAGCTCATTTCCTATTTCGGTGATCATATCGTCTACCACCGCCACGTGCTTCGAACCGTCCATAGTGTAGAGAAGCGGCTCAAGCAGCGTGTTTTCATGTTAATGGAAGGCTATGAAGACACCAATAACCATGCACTGATGTTGGATATAGCTTACGGCTTAAATGAACTAATGAATAGTGGGGAAAAGTTGTATGAAAGTATCGGCAGAGATATCTATTACCTAGGGCTTCACCTGGACAGAAAGTCCTTTAATACATTTATGCATGGGATTATTTTGTCGGTGATTACCTTTGTGATCTGCCATCTGTTTTTTGGAGATTTGGCCATGTAACAGTTATTCCAGAAACCTCCTGGGAGGTACCAGGAACAGGCTGAAGTTCCAGATGAAGGAATCTCTTAAATTGTTATTAATGATCTGATCAACATCGAAATCATAGGAATCCGAAACATCATAATCTATATTACTTCGATAACCTGCTTCCACACCAAACCATAACCAATCGTGGATTTCCCTTTCCCAAACCAGCAAGAATCTGATTTCGGATTTATCAAGATAGGTGAGATCCTGGTTTACATCGGCCAGGTGAATGCCATAATTGGCACCGTTTAATTCTGTTTTAAGATAGAAGTAATTTTTTTCCGACAGACTGTTGTAACGTAACTTCATTTTAACCGGAAGAATGGATTCTACACCCCAACGATCATTAAAAGTATGATTATAACTAAACAGCGGGAATACCGAGCGTTTACCAAAGTTGTAACTATAGGCCAGTCCCACTGCGTAAGACAGATATTTATTTTGTTTCCATCCAAACAGGGGGGCGAAAGAATAGCGTAGGAATTCCTTTTTCCCGAAGTTTTCATCCAGGTTATAATCTCCGTTTAACCCTATGCTGACGCGAAGCAAAAAATACTTGTTGGTTAAAGTGGATTTGACAAAGAATATTTCACCTTTCATACTATTCAGATTGCGGTCATCCAGATTGTTATAAAAGGGATAATCAATATTCTCAGCATTTTCGAATCGGAATTCCTCCGTGAAGTATTCCAGGCCAATAGCAATTTTAAAACTTTCCTTGAGCAATACCGGTGCCCTCAGTTTAAATTGCCAACGGCTATTACTTTTGATTTTGGCATTGGCATTGCCGATCGGATCGGCGGCCCTGGATTTAATGCCATAACTTAAAGTGGCTTCTCTTTTGATTACTAACCCCTTGGCTCTCGGTACACCCATTACGCCCGGAACGCAAAAAACAGAGTCTGTGCAGCTGAGAATAGTTTCCTGGGCCAGTAGCGGTTTTTCTAAAACAACCAGCAGGATTGAAATAAAAACAACAGGTATATTTTTCTTCATAAAAAGATTTACAGCAATACAACGGTTGTTTGGGTAGGTTTAATACCTAAAGATCGCAAACTTAAAAAGAAGATACCAAAGAAATCAGGCATCCTAGCCGCTAATCAGCGGCCTGTGTATAGTAGATAACAATGTAAAACGGTTAAAAAGTTTTAACGGGATGGAAGGATTATTTGATGGATAGAATAACCGCCGTTATATGTAATCATGAGATGTTATACTGACCAGGATTAAAAAATCCATTTTTCCTGGACAACTTATACCTACTCTACTAAATTTCTGATAGCCTGCAATATCGAATCCCAACCACCGCCACTCATCGTGTCATTGTATCTTTTTTCACCTTCGACAACGGTGGCAAAGTCGCCATGGGTTACTGACAGTGTGGTGAGACCGTTTTCATGGGTCAGGTTGTAGGTGACGTTTACGTAGTTTTCCGGAATATCCTCCCATCCAGCATTGGGGTCAAAGGTGGTGTAGATTAATTGTTTTTCGGGCTCAATATTTACAATATGGCCTTTCACAAAAATGACTTCTTTGTCCTCCATTAACCCTTTCCACAATATCGGGCTGCCGGTTTTGAAATTTGAAACCACCTCGCAGCCGAACATGTATTTTTTAGTTTGACCGGGGTTCACCAAGGCATCCCAGACTTTTGAGGCTGGGGCGTTGATGGTGATCTGTGCTTCTATGATCATTGGTTTATCCATATTTCTTTTTAGAAGATGTGTTTGGCTTTTTTGGTTAAAGAAAACAGTAATTACTGACAGGTTTGTGTAAATAAGGGAGTAAAAAGTGCATGATCAGGAGCCGTTGTGATTATTTGCGAAATTCGCTGGGGGAAATGCCAAACTTCTTTCTAAAGGCATTTGCGAAATGCTGGGGGGAATAATAACCCAGAAGATAGGCAATCTCACCAATACTTTTATGTGAATCCTGCAGCTCCTGTTTAGCCCTTTCCAGCCGAAAATCAGATAAATGTCCAAAAACTGTGACGCCAAAAAGCTCTCTGAACCCACGTTTAAGTTTGTACTCATTAATGCCTATCATTTTTGCTAATTCTGAAAGTGTGGGCGGGTTTTCCATTTTTTCCTGCAAAATTTGGCGTGCATACAGGAGCCGGTCCTGATCATCCTTCTTTTTGTAAAAGGTATTGTCCCTTTGCATTGACGGGTGGTAAGCTTCAGCCTGCATCACCAGAATCTCTACACATTTTGATAACAGAAATAACTTTTTCATATGTCCTGAGTAGGCGCAGGTCAGGATGGATTGAATGGCTGTGTGGAGATCAGGATGGATAAACAGAGAGGTAGGTGACAGTACGGCCGGCTCATCTTTTTGCATTTTTTGGAGGAATTGTTTGAGGGTATCATTACCGTCTTTGGCAAGCCGATAGAAGGCTTCAGGTTCCCATTCAATACTAAAAGACTCGCCTTGCAGTTCCTGGTTTTCAAAGGTATTGCTATATCCTTTGGTATGGATAATATTATGCTGTCCCCTTTTAACGGCATAGGTGTGGCCCGATTGGCGGATGATGTAGGTACCTTTTAAATTAAAAGACAAACTTACGATCTGATCTGCATTTTGTTTTTCAAAGGAAAACTTATCCCGAAAATAATTTTTATAGTGGTTGATACTGATGCCGTCAAAGAACCAGCGCCTGACTTCCAATTTGCCATAGGGCAGGGTAACCGCTGCCGATTGCTCCTGTAGTTTATCAGGTGAAAATATATCTGGCCGGGGGTGCTCATAAGCAATGAAAACGTCAGGATGACTCATTCAAAAAAGTTATAAATAATTCTATTTAAAAAAAAGTCATTTTTAACCGGGAATACCGTTACCACTTTATATCATTCGAGCAATCCGTTTTTTCTGAGAAACGCATCTACCTCCAGCAGAATTTCATCGTCATAGTATCTTGAGTACTTTGGATTGCCGTCCCCCAAATAATGCTTTCGACCCTCATATTCACGCAATTCGTAAGCTTCGCCGAGTTTACCTAAATCACGGATAAAAAATTTGATTTTCCACAGGGCTACGACATCGTCCGCCGTGCCATGAAAATGGATAACCGGAGGCAGTTTTACATCGGGATTAATGTTATGGGCTGGCGAAATACTCCATATCTGCTCCCTTCGATCAGCCAGCAAATGATCTGCCCACGCTTCAACCGTATTAACGGTGCCTGAAAACATCAGCAGGGCATTTGGCTTTGCACTGACAGCCAGGTCGTCAGTTGCCTCGTTGTGATCCTCTATCATAAAGGTGGAGAGCGCCAGATGCCCCCCGACTGATTGCCCCGCAGCCACTATCTTTTCAGGATTAATACCAAACCTTTCAGCATTTTTTCGCACCCATCTCATGGCCGATTTAGCATCCATTAAGGATTCCACGGGGGTAATGTCAGGGTGAGGCGTACGGCCGTCTATGGTACATAACCGGTAGGCAACTGAAAAAGTTACGATTCCCATTTTTGCATATCGCTCACAGGTGCTGTAAAATTCTTTGGGTTCCCCAAATGCCCAGCCACCCCCGTGAAAGAATACAATGGCCGTTTTGTCGGTGTCTTTTGCGTTATCTTCACCATGGAAAATATCAATCTTAAGTTTGGTGTTATTGACCTCTTTGTAGACTTCTGCGGTGTGAACTATTTTATTGTCGGCGGCTATGGCCGTCCAATTAACCTGAAAAAGCAGGGCTGTGGCTGCTGTCAATATGGCTATGTTTTTCATTCTTTTTAAAAATTGCTTACTATGCTCCGGGATAAAAATCGGCCGGAAATCGTAGTTATGAGAGAAAATTACCTGTTCGTATTTTATTCTATTTTGGACACATTGAGAAGGCGCGTGTTTCCGGCACAAAAAATACAAGGCCCCATGAAATACCAGTAACCACTATATCAGGCCAGTATGTCGTGAACTATATGACCATGGACGTCTGTCAACCGAATGTCCCGTCCTCCGAAACGGAATGTGAGCCTTTCGTGGTTAACACCTAAAAGATGCAGCATGGTAGCATGGATATCATGGACTGAAACCTCATTTTCGATCACCCGGTAACCATAGTCATCGGTTTTGCCATAAATTGTACCCCCCTTTACGCCGGCACCGGCCATCCACATACTGAATGCGGAGGGGTTATGATCGCGGCCGTCGGTGCCTTGAGCGAAAGGCGTGCGCCCGAACTCGCCCGTCCAGATGACGAGTGTCTCCTCCATCAGCCCTCTTGATTTGAGATCTTTTAATAAGCCGGCAATAGGTTGATCGACAGCATGCGCATTTCTTTCGTGGCCGTCTTTGAGTCCGCCGTGTTGATCCCATCTGTCTGCTTTGACTTTGGGACAGGTGACTTCCACAAACCTTACCCCTCTTTCTATCAACCTCCTGGCCAGCAAGCACTGGGCGCCGTAGCTTCTGGTGTGAGGGTCGTCGGATTGCATGCCGTACAATTTTTGAGTGGCGTCTGATTCGCTTGAAAATTCCGTTAGCTCCGGTACAGAAGATTGCATTTTGTATGCCAGTTCGTAGTTGGAAATGGCTGACTCCACGGCATCGGCGTGGCCCAGGCTGCCCATCAGGCTGTTGTCCATTTGTTTGATAAATGCCAGTTTTTGATTTTGCAGTCCTTCCACTGTTTCCCGGGGCGTAATATTGGCAAGTGGTACCGGGCCTGCTTTGAGAATAGATGCCTGATAAGAGGCCGGAAGGAAGCCGCTTTTGAAATTATCTAATCCTCCCGGAGGAATAAGCCCACCATCTAAAACCACATAGCCCGGCAGGTTATTGTTCTCGCTGCCCAGTCCGTAAGTAACCCAGGCGCCCATACTTGGCCTGCCCTGTATCCCGCTACCGGTATGGAGGAAATAGTTGGCATTGGTATGTTCAGGGAAATTGGAGACCATAGACCTCACCAGTGCAATATCATCAACGCAGGTAGCTATATGGGGAAACAATTCACTTACCGGCATACCACAGTCTCCATATTGTTTAAACTTCCATGGGCTTTTTAGGATCTTGCCTACATTTCCGAATTGCGTAGCATCTACTTTAAATTTTTTGTTAGGATCTTCCCCGTTCTCTTTCTCGAGTCTTGGCTTGGGATCAAATGAGTCTACCTGGGAAACGCCACCGTCCATATACAAAAAAATAACATTCTTTGCCTTCGGCATATAATTAGGTATTTGTCCCAATTGTGTAAGCGTCGAAGATGGATCGCCTAATTGTTTACAGGCGGTGGGTACACCTCCGAAAAGACTTAAAAATGCCAATGAGCCAAAGCCTCCTTTGCATATACCTAGCATTTCCCGGCGGGTCATGGGTTTGTGAATTTTATGATTTCCCATCAGATCAGATAAATAAATTCCTTTAAATTAAAAATTGAATGACAATAGTCTTTCCATACGTCCAGACTACCTAATACCTCATCGTCTTTGATATCATGAGATTTGGCTAAAGTATTTATAAAGGTCTTTGCCTGCTCCAGCTCTGCCTGCCCGGGTTCCCTGCCAAATGCCTTGATATAAATAGATTCCAGCCTTTTGTCTATATCCATGTTATTTTGGCTGATAATATCTTTTGCCATAATCTCCGCCTGCTGCAGCACAAAAGGATCATTCATTAATATAAGCGATTGCGCGGGGACGTTGGTGACATTTCTTTTTCCAAAAGTGGAAAATGGAATAGGCCGGTCAAATATCAACATCATAGGCTGCATAAAATTTCGACGTACCTCCAGGTAAATACTTCTTTTACCATCCCCGTCAAGGGGTCCCGAAGTACCAGGCCGGCCCCTACCCTGCATAAACTCAGTAAGATGGACCTGTACCGGCGGTCCGTACATTTCGGGATTGAAATTGCCCGCCACCATCAACAGTCCATCCCTGATTGCTTCTGACTCTAACCGTCGCACCGGAAAATGAGACAACCATAAATTATCGGGGTCAATTTTCCGGGCTTGCGGCCCGGCACTTACCGATCTTCTGAAGGCCTTGGTCATTGCGATGTGTTTGATCATTTTTTTAATTGACCACTCATCTTCCTGAAACCTGATGGCCAGGTAGTCCAGCAACTGAGGATGGGTCGGAAGCTTTCCCTGAAGCCCGAAATTGTCCACCGTTTCCACAATACCCCTGCCAAACAAATGATGCCAGATCCGGTTTACCATTACCCGGGAGGTCAATGGATTGTCGGGATCAAGAATAGCATCAACCAACTCCATTCGGCCACTTCCGGTCGATACAACTGGAGCATTTTCAGATGCTATAGCCGACAGAAATCCACGGGAGACGGCCTCTTTTGACAGATCATTGTGATTGCCCCGGTTAAAAACCGGGCTATTAATGCCAAACCCCTCACTGATTCCCATGAAAAAGGTTGAGTCAACGAGGTGTTGAACCAGTAGCTTTTTCTTTTCAAGCAATGGATTAGCTTTTGGGAAATGGCCACTAAGTATTTTTTTGTTTAGGAGGTTATTCAATGTTTTGACCTGTTGCGGAGAACATTTATTGTTTGCCCAGTCCTCTATGGCCTGCCGTACATTTGTCATGTCAACATTGGAGGAATGTTTCAATGCTGGCCACTCCTTCTCAAAGGCTATCACATATTCCACATCTACATAGGCGTTTGCCGGCAATTGGTATACATGCTTTTTAAAGGCCCCAGGCAGAATTTCGATGTAAGCCTTATGCCCCTTCCATGGAGAAAGGTCAAATTTGATGTTTTTCCAGGCCTTGCTATTAATCTTCTTATCCAGTTCACCATAAATTGGATTTTGGATCAACTGAAAATTATCGATGATAACTCTTACAGTGGCATTTTCACCCATGGCTTTAATGCCTATAAAATTCTTATCGATCGTAAAATTGGGAGATCTTAAGGCGCCGTATATACCCTTGGCCAGTTGATGGCTTGATGCTTTTCCATCTGCAATTTTTAGCAGATTCTTATTTTTCTTATCAAATATGAGCTCACCAAGTGTTGTATTTTGCCCATAGGCAAAACCTTCACTTTTCCAGCCATCTAAATCACCGCTCCTGAAATCTGCCATAACTTCGTAGCCCACCTCGCTTGCCATTTCCTGAGCTTGGAGCCTTTTAGCCGGGACTTTTGTGGAAACGGCTGCACTTTCTTTCAACCATTGATCGGCAACCATATTTTTCAAAGCGTCCTTAACCGCGGCTATCTCTGCTATATTTTCAACTTTTTCGAAGGTAAGATTTGCGGGTCTTTGTGAAAACCGGCTGCTTTCCATTACCCCATACATCGCGTAATAGTCGGCAGTAGGGATAGGATCAAACTTATGATCGTGGCATCTGGCACAAGATACGGTTAGCGCCTGAAATGTTTTGGTGGTAACGTCGATCATATTGTCAATTCGATCGGCCTCATCTTTTCTGATATCTACGGGACTGTGGGTTCCTTCTCCCATAGCGTAGAAGGCCGTTCCAATCTGGGATTCGTTGAATCCGCTTTCCTTGTTCCATCGGATAGAATCCATCATATCGCCGGCCAGATGTTCCTTTACCAACAGATCATATGGCACGTCTTCATTAAATGCCCTGATCAGATAATCGCGATATTTCCAGGCGCCGGGAATAGCGTAGTCAAACTCATGTCCCTTGGTCTCGGCGTACCTGACAACATCCATCCAATGTCGGGCCCATCTTTCTCCAAAAGCGCTTGAATTTAAATAGTAGTCTACAATTTTTTCATAAGCATCCGGACTTTGGTCAGCGATGAACTGACTAATCATTTCGGCTGTCGGGGGCAGTCCTGTCAACAGGTAAGAGACTCTTCGGATCAGTGCATTTTTATCGGCCTGAGGTGCAGGTTTCAATCCCTGTTCCTCGATTTTATTCAATATGAAATTGTCGATTTGATGAACCGGCTCCCCATTGTTCACTTTTTGAAACGCCTCCCTATCGGGCATAATAAATGCCCAGTGAGGTTTCCACTCTGCCCCCTGGTCGATCCATTTTTTGAGAACGGCAATCTCATATTCGCTAAGTTCCATGTTTGACTCTATAGCGGGCATTCTCAAATCGGGGTCTTCGTGTGTAATGCGGTGGACAAGTTCGCTTTTTCCAGCATGGCCCGGAACAATGGCCCGCGTGCCTTTTTCCAGCAGCGCTGTTGCGCCCTCAAAGGTATCCAATCGTAGCCCCGCCTCCCGGCTACTTGGATCCGGTCCGTGGCAGAGGTAACATTTTTGAACCAATATTGGTCGCACGTCAAAGTTAAAATCTACCGTTTTAGGAACTGAGGCAGAGTATTCATTCCCGCACCGGAACAAAGTGAATGCCATCAAGCATAATATTATGGTTGGCAGTGCTTGTTTTTTATGTTTGTCTTTTATTCCAATATAGTTGTATAAACGCATCATGATAAAATCACCTGCATTTTGCCTTTCCTGCGTTAAGGCATTTAAACCGGTAGGGGAATATTTTTTCAAAGACCACCACAAAACTGTAGGAGGGTTATTGAATATGTCGTTTCTAATTATTAAGATATCATTTTATTGCGTAAAATTAAAGATTTAAAGAAACTTCTTTGGCCTAATAGGGGTATTTGCACTTGAATTTTGGCATCACTAATGGTACACGTCAGGCGCGGGGCACCAGGCTTTTTATAAAGTGCTGAAATTCTTGATTTATTTATATCGGCCGATGTGTCAGGCTAACTAAAAATTCAATTATTCGTTTGATTGCTAGTGATGGATGACAAAGAATATTTTTCCCATTTGTATGAAATTGCCAGTCATTTAAATAAGGAGTTTTCCTTGCATTCGGCACTTAGAAAGTCATTGGAGAAAACGGTTGAATTGCTAAATCTTGAAACGGGATGGATTTGGCTGGTTCAGGGAGATGTAAGATCGGTTTATCTGGCAGCCTCCTATAACTTGCCACCGGCGTTGAGCAATCACCCGGAAAGGCTTTCGGGCTGGTGTTTTTGTATTAAAAAATATTTATCCAATGATATTGAAAAGGCCAGCAATATTAGTGAGATTCTATGTACCCGCCTCAAAGATATCAAATCCGGTACGATGGACTTGAAGTTCCACGCCACCATTCCTATTACTGCTAACGGGCAAAAAGTAGGGCTTCTGAATTTATTGAGTAAAGAGACTCAACAATTGGATGAAAAGCAATTGTCGATTCTTAATACAATCAGTGAGCTTATTGCCATAGCGATCCAGCGAACGCGAACACAGGCATCCTATGGCCAGGAATCTCCGGGTAATGATCGTCCTATCCATGAGGTAATCGGTAGAGTAATCAGCCCCAGAGTCAAAGAATTGCAGAAAGGTCTGAATAACCTGAAATCCTTTGCGGAAAAAAAAGACTTTTCCAATGCTGTTAAAAGTGTAAAGGGATCCTTAAGCCAGGTAGAAGAGCTAAGACATCAGCTATCGCTTATTTTGGATGAATCCGCCGGCCATCAAACAGAGCAGGCCGCAGATAAGGATTTCCATTACCCATCCTTGCATTTAACTGCCAGAGAACTTGAAGTGCTGGGCTTTGTCAAAAAAGGGTATACTAACCGGCAAATTGCGGAACACCTTTTCATCAGTGAACGCACCATTAAATTTCACATTTCATCTATCCTATCCAAACTTTTCGCCAATACCCGCACGGAGGCCGTTGATATTGCTATACAACGTGGGCTGATCGGTCTATAGTCCACCACTCCCAATTTTTAGATAATCTCACCACCTACCTGTACGATGGTACAGGTATCTTTCTGGACATTGGTCTGTTTTTTACGAATGTCAGGGTGCGGATATTTGCCTTACAAACACTTAAAAGAAATAAAATGGAAGACAAAAAAACAGCATTAATAACAGGAGCCTCAAAAGGCCTGGGTTTTGCGCTGGCTGAAAGCCTGGCTCGCAAAGGTTGGAACTTAATCTTGAATGCCCGCGACCCAAAGCGTTTGCTTGCGGCGAAAAACCATATGGCGGGGCTTGCGAATGTAATCGCGATATCAGGAGATGTCAGAGATGAAATACATCTGTTGCAACTGGCAGAAACACTTGAAAAAGAGCAATGGAAATTGGATTTGGTGGTAAATAATGCGTCTGCTTTGGGTATGTCACCTATGAGAAATTTACTCGATCACCCGGTTGAAGACCTTCACACTGTTTTACATACCAATATGATTGCCCCGATTTCGCTGTTGCAAAAGATAACCCCGCACCTTAGGAGGGGTGCGAAAATAATAAATGTGAGTAGTGACGCCGCGGTGGAGGCCTATGAGACCTGGGGTGCTTATGGGGGCAGCAAGGCCGGGCTTGATCATATGACAGCAATTTTGGGAAAAGAAAACCCTCAATACCAATTTTATGCTTTTGACCCCGGAGACATGCGTACAGACATGCATCAGGCAGCTTTCCCCGGAGAGGATATAAGCGACCGCCCACTTCCATCAGAACAGGCGGTGCCGGCGATCATGACCCTTATTGAGAATACAGTTCCGGGCGGCAGATACACAAGTAATTTCCATAAAGAGCAAGCGATATGAACTTAGTCAAAGAAAATATTATTCAATTCAATCTGCCAGGACACCTGGCTTGCCCCCTTCCAAGTGAAGACAGGGGCTTACAGAGAGATGAAGTAAGGCTTCTGGTTACGGAATGTGATGGCCGGGAGATTAATCATGCGAAATTCAGGGCGATCCATGAGTGGTTACTTCCGGGAGATGTTTTAGTAGTAAATACCTCGGCAACCCGCCCTTCGGCAATACCGGTATCGCTTCCTTCGGGTGGTCATGGTATGTTGCATTTAAGCAATAAATTAAATACGAATGAGTGGTTAATTGAGATAAGGGAAATTATTGGAAATAAAACGATTCGTTGGAAAGGTGGTGAGGATGGACTGGTATTTCAACTTCCGGATAAGGCACTTGTCACTTTGAAAAAACGATTTTATAAAGATCATAAAATGCTGGACTTATGGCATGCTGAGGTAACTATGAAACAAGGTTTGGAGGCATACCTGACAGATCATGCTTTGCCGATAAAGTATGATAAATTGGATAAACGTTACCCGTTATCCTATTACCAGACTTTTTTTTCTTTTCTTTCCGGAAGTGCGGAAATGCCATCGGCCGGTAGGGGATTTACCCCGGCCCTGGTTGAAAAGCTTCAAAAACAGGGGGTCATTTTTGCACCTGTTCTGTTGCACACGGGTGTTTCGAGCCTGGAGGAAGATGAAACGCCTTACCCGGAGTACATGGAAATCAATCCGGTCTCAGCTTCTATTATTAACGCAGCCAAAAGTCAGGGAAGGAGAATCATTGCCATTGGCACTACGGCCATCAGAGCTATCGAAAGTGCGTCGACCGAAGGTGGTATTGTACTTCCATATCAGGGTAATACCTCTTTGTTCATTGAACAGCACTATACCATGAAAATTGCCGACGGCTTACTTACCGGCTTTCACGAACCCAAAGCATCTCATTTGCATATGTTACAATCTCTCGCTGGTTTTGAGCATATTGAAAAGGCATACAGCGCTGCGATAGAAGGGCAATACTATTGGCACGAATTCGGGGATCTGCATTTGATCCTGGCCTGACCAGGGGATTACAAATATGAAGTAGTGTGAGTTGATCCGGATTTTGAAATATGATGCGATGCCAGTGCCGTTCATTTTTTGGCTTTATCTGGCGGGATGATACCTATTTCTTATTATAAATAAAAAAGCTGCCATACTTTGCATGATCAAAATATGACAGCTTGGAATTAATAACTAATCTTAAGAAAAAAATCCTTTATCTCAATACCCGTCGTTTTGTTCAATTAATGGGTTGGCGTCTATTTCAACCAAAGGAATAGGAAATAGCACGTGATGGGCCGCGGCATTGGTTTTTCCTCTGGATTGTGCATCTGAAATAAGTCTTCCCTGGCGGATCAAATCTCTGCGTCTGTGCCCTTCAGTAACGAACTCCCATCCTCGTTCGTCAAGCATGGCATCAATAAACGAATCCAAATCGGGAAAGTCTGCTAAAGTATAAGTAGGTACTCCTGCCCTGGTCCTGACCTGATTTAATAAATCAACGGCTTCTTGGGTTGCTGCACCTGCAATCATGGCAAGTGCCTCGGAGCGTAGTAGTAATACATCCGCATATCTCATAAAAGCCACATCGTTCGCATAAAAATCGCCATCGGTCAAACTCGGATCTTCTGTAGGCGTATATTTAAACGCCCTGGGATGAAATCTGTTTCCGGGATTAGGGCCATTTACAAGGTCAACATATTCCCCGTCCTTGTTGATGTACTCGTACAAAATCCAACCTTTCGTAGGAGGACCAAACTCGCCTCTCGGGTCCCAGGGAAGGGCTCGCTGATCATCCGGGTGATAGGTGGCGACAAAATCCCGTTGCAATTGTAGTTGTGCTCCCCAGTTTCGAAAATTTGTTTGGTAACCCGGTGGGTAATTATGTGCTGGTATGGCGTTTCGCGATAGCAGGATCTCATTTTCAAAAACGAAGATCAATTCACTGTTGCCTTCGTTTTCAAGCGTAAACAGCGTTGTTACATCTGGCACCAGGCTGTAGGTTCCGGACAGTATGACGTCATTTAATACGTCTGCTGCGTCCTGCCATTGACGGGTATTCATCAGGAAACGACCGAGCATTGCCTGGGCTGCACCCTTCGTGGCTTTTCCGTTGGCATTTTGAGTTACCGGCAAAGCATCAATGGCCGCCCGATATTCGGACGCTATAAAAGACCGCATTTGCTCGTCCGATGCCTTGGGAAACTCAAAACTCAGATCCAAAGTACTTGTAATCAGAGGAACAGGCCCCCAAAGATCATAAAGCTCCGAATAATTCCAGGCGCGTAGAAAAGTAGCTTCGGCTTTTAACGCAGCAACTGTTTCAGCGGGAAGTGTGGTAACGCCATCGATGTGATCCAATAAAGCGTTGGCATTTCGGATGGCTTCATATATTTCATTCCAGGTATTCGTTAAATCTGTATTTCCGGCATCAACCGTATATTCCTCAAAGGGCACCACTCTTCCTCTATAGCCTCCGCCCGCTTCAACTTCATCGTCCGCCGGATAGGCGGCGAAAGTATGAAACCGTTCCCTTATTATAGGACTTGATCTGCCGTAGGTAGCAACCAATAATGCTTGTATCCCTTCCTCACTTGAAACAAATTCATCAGCATCAAATTCTGTAAACACCTTTTCCTCAAGGAAGTCGTCGCATGATGTTCCTAAAATTAGAACCATGCTTAATCCTAATGTATATAAAATATTCTTCATGATTTTGCCATTTTAGGTTAACAATTATAGAGTGAATCTTGCCCCGATACGAATAGTTTTGGCTAACGGGTAATCCCCAAAGGTGCCTCTTTCCGTACGGGCAGAACTGTTGTTGTCTCCCGCAGCGTTTGCATCAGGATCGAAACCATCAAAATCAGTAATGGTAACATAGTTTTCTAATGAAATAAAGAAATTAGCAGATTTAAACCCTGAGAGGTTTAATGGAACATCATAACCTAAGGTGATATTCTTCAACCTGATAAACGACGCATCCTGAACAGTCCATTTGTTCGTTTTTCTTCCGTCCTGATATCTTCCGGGCTCTACCATTGATGGAAATTCTGCTCCTGGGTTCTGGGGAGTCCATCTGTTATTGTAATAGCGGGCCAGTTTATTGCGATCCGGATCAATGGGGTAAAACGACTCGGTAATCAAGTTGTTAAAGGCATCAATCCCCTGTACTCCTATTACATAGAGGTCGAGCGTAAAATTCTTATAAGATACCCGGTTATTAAGCCCAAAAGTGAAGTCAGCAAATGGTTTTCCCAGCACTACCCGATCACTTGGGTCTATGGTTCCATCTCCGTTGACATCACTTACAATAGGATGACCTAAACCTGCTCTGGCACTACCATCGGTGAATTTAGCATTCGCCGCATCCACCTCAGCCTGAGTACTATAAATACCGTCGATCTGATAGCCAAAAAAAGCACTCATCGGTTCGCCTGCTTTTACTACCCAGAAATCTCCGGCAAAACCAAAACCGCCTCCTCCTGTAACCTCACCACCTACAAATTCCGGAACCTCGGTAACTTCATTGTCTAAGAAAGAAAGCACCAGATCCGTTTCCCACTTCAAGTCTTTTTTAGTTATATTTTTACTACTCAGGCTAATATCAACACCTTTATTGCGAACGTTGCCAAAGTTTTCGCGGAAGTTTGCAAACCCTGTAGATCGAGGGACCGGTCTTTTAAAAAGCTGATCTGAAGTATTTCTCACATAGTACTCAACACTTCCTGAAAGTCTAAAATCAAAAAGGGCAAAATCAAGTCCAATGTTTATTTCTTTCGTAGTTTCCCAAACAAGATTGTTATTTGGTATACGAGCTGGTACAGCTCCGTTCAATATTTGTCCCCCAAGAACGGCATTTGCCGAGACTTGTTGACCATTAATAAGCGTACCTCCCGGTACAAAAGTGGCAATGGTTTCGAAATTATTAATTGCCTGGTTGCCGATTTCGCCATAGCCTACTCTCAATTTTAAATCTCCGACCACATCCTGGTCCTGCATGAATGGCTCGGCGGCAATTTGCCATCCGACTGAAGCCGATGGAAATATGGCTGTTTTATTTTTGTCCGAAAACTTGCTGGTACCATCGGCTCTTACGGAGGCAGTTAACAAATACTTATCTTTATATGAATAATTCAACCGGCCCAGCTGAGACCGCAATGCCGGCTCAAATCTATTGGTTACGGTAGAGAATCTTTCAGGATTGGCAGCGCCAAAAAAATTGGATCCGTTCGTATCTGCAAGGAAACCTTCCGCTTTTCCCTCTAGTCTTCTATTTTGGAATTTTTCGTAGGTAATTCCGCCTTGTACTTTAAAATTGTGCTTACCTACTTCGCGCTCGTAAGAAAGTATATATTCGGCAAGACCATAGGAACTGTCATCATTTCTTACTTCTGCTATTCCTCCCGAACCAATTCCCCGTTGTGTTAACCGGTTTTGATACGAATCAAATTTTGTATTATTTAACCTGGTGCCAAGATTAAGGTTCATTTTCAGCCCTTTGAGGATTTCGTACTCAATCCTGGCATTTCCAAGTATTTCGTTTCTGACCCTATTCTGATCAAATCCTTGAATGAGTGATTCCGGATTTTCTACCTGGATAAACGGGTTGAGTTTAAATCTGCCCTGATCATTTAATTCTGCGTCCAAAGTCGGATCAAACATTAAAGCTGCGGCCACGACCCCACTTATGCTGCTTCGACCCAAAGGAAGCAGATCTGTTTGTGTTCGATTGACATTTAAGTTGAAGTTTATGGAAAGCTTTTTTATAGGCGTCACTTTCATATTTAACCTGGCATTATACCTGGTCTCACCAGTGTTCCGGAGTACACCTTTATTATCCAGATAGTTCAATGATGCATAGTAAGTCGTATTTTCATTTCCTCCGGAAAGAGAAAGTTGGTGATTGTGAACGAGACCATTTCGGAATATTTGATCCTGCCAATTAAAACCTTCGCCAATGGCGGCTACTTCTCCATCTGAATATATAGGTTGATAATTGGGATCTGTAGCATTAGCTGGGTCTGATTCAAAGTCGAGTGCATTAAGCGTCTCCATATATTCTCTGCCATTTAACATATCTATGCGCGTAGCGGCGTTTTGAAACCCAACATAAGTATTATAAGATACTTCCAGGCCTTGTTGACGGCCCTGTTTTGTTGTGATTAGCACAACACCATTGGCTGCCCGGGAGCCATATATAGCAGATGCGGAGGCGTCTTTTAGAATCTGAATAGATTCAATGTCATCAGGCGCAAGCGCATCAACATTGCCATTTGGCAGCCCATCTACTACTACCAGCACCCCATTACCACCATTAACCGAGTTTGCTCCCCTTATCTTGATCTCTACCGTTCCGCCAGGGGCATTGCTCGATTGGCTGATATGTACGCCGGAAGCTTTTCCATTCAAAAGTTGGAGCGCATTTGTGTTGGCACCTTTCAGGAAATCTTCTGATTCAACTTGTACTACAGATCCGGTAACATCCTTTTTCTTTTGGGTACCGTAACCAACGACTACAATTTCTTCCAGATGCCCTAAATCAGATTCCATTTGCACATTTATTTTACTTCTACCCGCTATTGCTATTTCCTGTGTAATATATCCGACAAAAGAAATAATCAATGTCGCCTCTTCGGGAACGCTAAGCCTATAATTTCCGTCCAAATCAGTTGTAGTACCTCGTGAAGTGCCTTTCACAATGACTGATGCCCCGGGAAGTCCTTGTCCATTTTCATCAGATACTTTGCCACTGACTTCAACTTCTTCCACCACCTCGATAATCGGAACAGCCCTTTTTCGATCCTGATTTTTTATTGGAGAGGCGGATATGCCATTATTTACTTGTTTAAATTTCAATCCTGATTGCCTGGATACTTCCATTAGAATGTCGTAAACTGATCTTCGTGAGCTTGGCTTTAAACTGATCTTGACATGTTTATTCAGGTCCTTTTCAAGATAGAACATTTCAAATTCCGAGTTTGCTTCTATCAAATCAAAGGTCTCTTTCACGCTGAGATCAACAATTCTTTTTTTAATTATTATTTCGCTGGTGCTTTTGTATTGGGCATTTCCATTATGGGCATGCAGCACCGTCATAAAAAAGAATTGTAGTATTAACCCATAAGTAGATAGTTTAAAAGTCATTACTAATAACCTTAGTAGTTTTGTTTTCATTATATTTGCATTTGGTGAAACGTATGTTTTGCTACTTTTCCCGAATAATCATTTTCGCAGGTGGCTATTCAGGAAATCTTACCTCGGTTGCCTAGCAGTCGGGGTTTTGTTTTTTTACAGTTTTTTTTAAATCATATGGTCTTTAGAATTTTAGTGTTACATTATTTTGGTCAACATTATATTCAAAGTTTAGGGAATGCCTTAAAAGTTTAAGGACACTTACTAATGTTTGATTTTTGAATTTTCCTGTCACCTTCAGTGTACTTCTTTTTTCTCCTGACAGGTTTTTAACCTCAAAAGACACGTCATACCATTTTTCCAAAACATCAATCATCTCATCGAAGTCGGTGTTTTCAAAATATAAGGTGCCATCTTTCCATGCCAACACGCTTTCCCTGCTAAATTTCTTGATAGATAAGCCCGAATTATCCGTATAAACCTGCTCGCCGGGATTCAGGATAATATGCTCGTTGTTGTCTAAGGTAGTCACATCAACTATTCCGGTATTTATGGAAATTTGAATGCTGCTGGTATCGTAGGCATTGATGTTGAAGGAAGTACCTAAGGCGGTAGTCGTCGTATTCCCTGATTTCACTCTGAAAGGTCGCTTTTTGTCTTTTACCACTTCGAAATAAGCCTCTCCTCGTAGTGATATCAATCTCTCACTATCGGAAAAGCGCTGAAAATAGGAGATGCTACTTGCGGAGTTGAGCCACACATGCGTACCATCTGGAAGGAGTATCTGGGATTTCACACCATTGGGGTTTTCTTTCACCACAATGGGAGCTTCCACCGTCACCACATTAATTTTTTTATCGTCGGATTCGTATTGACTGAGGTAAAGTCCAAAGACAATGACAACACTGGCAGCAGCTGCGTATTTGGTAAATTTCCAGAAATCAATCCTTTTATCAGAACGTTCTTTGTTTAACCTATGCTGTAAGTTAGACCATTCCTTATCCGTATTGATTTGCGAAATGTCGATTTGCCGTTCAGTAAATTTGTCCCAGTTATAAATATCATCAGCTACCTTCCTGTGAGCTTCAGTCCATTCGTTAAGTTCTTCTGTTTCAGAAGGGGAGTTTTCCCCAAACATCTTTTTCACAAAGAGTTTGGCGATATTTAATTGCTTGTTTACTTTGTTGAGCATCGGAACAACGTGGATATAAACACTACTAAAACTGAAAAAGTGATAATGAGGGTGACACCCCGGGTGAAAAAATTATGGAGGGAGTTAAAATTTGCTTAAAATCATCATCAGAAGTAGATGACCGAGCATTCCTCTAAGCCTTTTATATGCTCGTAATTTCAGCGTTTTTACGGTATTCACAGAAATACTGAGTTCATCCGCTATTTCTTTGTTGCTCAATTGGTTCATTGTCAATTTTACTATCTGCTGACTTTGAATACCAAGTTCTTTAATGGCAATATCCAGAAGCCGGAAAGTTTCCTCACGAATTACATCGTCCAAAAAATCACTCTCGGAATATGAAAATGATTTGCCATCCAGAGATTGAAACCTGTTCTTGCCTTTTTTGATGTTATCCAGACAACCGTTTCTTGTCAAAATGTAAAGATAGGCCTTAATTGCCTGCTCATTCTCAAACATCGCATCAGAACCAAGAAGTTTTACAAATACATCCTGGACAATATCCTTGGCCGAATCACGGTCGTTCAAAATTCTATTGGCAAACAAGCACAAGGTTGGAAAGTAATTGTCGAATAGTACTCTGAACTCTGAGCTGTTGGAGTTTACAGTTTTACCTAGATAGTACATTCAAATCATTTTGAACTCAACATTACTGTTTTCTGCGTCAAAATCAAAGATATGGATTTGAGCGTAAATTAAAAAAATGGCAATAACGCTATTTCGAAACTATACCAGCTATGGGGCGGGCTTCCACCAGGTTTTTGAAAACAGGCAAATCGTTTAGAGCATCAGCTTTTGATGATATGAATTTCAGATCTTTGCCCCAAATAAGGATATAAAAGCCCGGCGACTCTGGCAATACTACGACAAAGTTTTGGCAGTGAACCCCGGTTTCTCCGAATACAAATTTTCTTGCCTGGATACCTGTCTTTTAATCGTATCCCGATAGGAAGCAGAGAGATTTGACACCAAATTGGCTTCAAAAGATCACCACTTCATAATTTGCCCTTTGTAGTACTTCACCGTGTTCCTGCAATCAAATATCGAGGCAACCCGGTTTATATAAATGAAACCGAGGAGCCATGGAATTTCAGTAAAAGATGGAGCCTGATTGGGTTTGCAGGACAGGGAATAAGGATATTTGAGACTTCCCGGCTAAAAACTAATCGGTACCTCCACCAGTGTGTGGTCCCAAGCCAGCTTCATAACAGCTTTGTTTCCACCATCTCCGGCGAACTGGATTGTAAAAGCTTCCACTGCACCTTCAAGCTTTTTTGATTTAACCGTGGTTCTCAATAGGTCATTTTCCTGTTTATAGCTGTAGGCACCCCAATAGTCCAGATCGGAATTAATGATGACCGTCCATTCTTTTTCGCCCGGAATGGTGAATAATGAATACGTTCCTGCCTTTAGTTTTTTTCCGCCAATGGTGACACTTTTGTAAAATTTAATTTCAGCAGCCTCATTGGCACCGGTTCGCCAAACTTTGCCATAAGGAACCTTGGATCCGAAGATGTCGCGATCTTTTTTTTGAGGTCTGCTGTAAATGACCCTTACCACAGCGCTTTCGCCCGGCCGTCTGTCGTGGGCAAAATTATCGGGAAAAAATGCCATGTCTAAAGGACTTCGGTCCAGTCCCCGCCAATTGGTAGTTTGGGCTTGTGAAGTCAATGAGCATAAAATCAAAGCGGCGCCCAGCAGGATAAGTCTTTTCATATTTTGAAGTGGTCTTAGGGTAGAAAATAATTTTTTAATTTTACGGATCCTAAAGTAGAGAAATTTGTAGATTGAAACAACCCGGGATTTACGTTAATCTTCAATGAAGATCGTTCCATAATATATCACCATTGTCAACAGACCAGTCATTCCCAAAAAAGCCGCCACATTTTATTCCTGAAATACCTGTTTTGGCCATGTTTTCATCAAAAATGATGATGTCAGGGAACGCAACCCTTCCCAAATAATCATTTGCATAGGCCGCTTTCATACCTTTTCCCCCCGTAGCGCTTACAACGCCTATGCTGGCGATGTCACTGTCGTGTCTCGGGTAAATAAAAAAAGTCCCCCATTGTTCCCCTTTTAGTGATCGGCTTCCAACTCTTAGCTCATTGTCGGAAACTTGTATGGGACAACTTTTCAAAAGGATTTTCCATGCGGCATTGTTGTCTCTGTTTCCATAAACAACAACGTTTCGATCTTTATAGGTTGATAAAGAAAATTCTGTATCCTTTATTATCTCAAAACTTCCATTTCCAAGGTACCAAAATTTTTCGGCATCATATTTTGCTCGGTTATAATACCATTCATTTTCTTTTTTAGATCCTTTGGTGGCGTAAACCAGTACAACCCTATTTCTGAATGCATCTTTAATTCCTCCGTTGCGATGAGGTCCCTTTTCTTTTAATGACACCGCGTCGGTGATCACCCATTGTTCATTTACCAGGCTTAGATGCAAAACCCCTTTTCTTGCAGGGAGTATAATTTCCTGGCCGTCAATTGAAATAGTGTCAGAGGCGCCAGCCATCTTGTCGATATCGATTGCAATTCTTTGGGCGTTTTTTGTTGTCAGGTTTAAGCCGCCTTCTCTCTTAAAGTTAAATGTGCTTATTTCCAAAGGGATCTTCTGTTGAATGATTTTTATGAAGTGAGAACCCGGAGAGATGCCTGGTGAAGCAGTGTTGAATTCTATTTTTTTGATTTCTCCGGGGTTCTTTATTGTTCTGGCTTTAAAGAAATCAAACAGGGGATCCCAATCCACACTGTGGTTGCCGTACCAATGGGTGCCATCCGGGTATTCATAATAGCTAAAATCGGGATGAAAACTGCCTAATTCCTGCCGCATTTCCCGGGCTAAGGAAACAGGCACAACGTTATCCTTTTCGCCGTGCAAGATAAACACACCATGATGTTGATAATTGTTCTTTAATTTAAGTGTACGACCCTGATTGCCGGCCCTTTTCAGTAATGAGTCCATTAATATTTCTGGCATCCTGGTTAATTTCGAAGCTTCGATGTTCTTCAGGAGTTGAGCTTTGTTGATGCCTCTTTTTCCGGCCTCTTCATCAGACATATTCTTTAATCTTTTCAAGAAAGACTGTCTGTAGCCGTGTAGGTCGGCGTAACCTGCGCAAGGAGCAATAGCCGCAAACCTGTCAGGATATGTGACACCCAAATGCCATGTGCCATGTCCCCCCATCGAATGCCCGGTGAGGTAGGTGCGCTGCGGGTCTGTTTTTAATAGACCTTCGGCATGAGACAGCACTTCTAATGCGTCAAGTCGCCCCCAATCCTCCCAGGCAAAACCAAAAGGTCTTCTGTTGGTGGGAGCCACTAAATGTCCCCAGTCCTTTTGCGTGTAAGCGTTTGCCTGATTTACGGCTTCTACAGATGCGCCATGAACCGAAAGGAAAAGCGCTGGCTTTTCGATACCAGGATCTGAAGAAGGTGCGATGCTGTAATATTGTACGCTGCCATCTATTTCGCTAATAAAGGTGCGTTTGTGATGCTTATATTTAGATTTTACATTTAATTCCAAGGTATCAGAGGATAGGGTTTTTCCCGCCTTGTTTTTTAAATAGATAACTGATTTGAGTTTTTCCTCAGTTGTAAGGCCCGCTGGGGTGGGAATTGAAAACCCAACTTTACGAGTAGTCATGGGAGCAACGGCAGGAATGTTGGTTTTAATCTTCCTATCACCGATTTGGCAAGTAATAGTTCCTCCCCGGAACCAGCTGTTGTTTGCGTTTATAACCCTTACTGCCGCGAAAGGTGGGGACTTCTCCTCTATAATCAGGTCGGGGAGTGTCATATCCCTTTTAGTAAATTGAACAGGCTTGGTGGGTTTGAGCAATCGAGCTCTTATGTTAGGAAACCTTCCTCCTTTGAGCAAAAATTCATTTTCCCCTTTTTTCAGCCGAATGGGAATCATGCTCCATCCATAATCATAATAATCTCCCTCGTGAGGCAGACTGTTTATTAAGACATTGGTGTGACCCGAAGCATCAAACAGTACCGTTTCTTCATGTTGAGCCTGATACACCAGGTACAAATAACCATTTCGGATTTTAGGATCCCGAAAATCATTTTTTTCTCCTGTTTCTATCTTTTCCCAAATCAGTTTATTACCCACCTGGTCGGTTTCTTCATGCTTTCCTTCGGAAATTCCAGTAGATCCTTCTTGTAAAACCCTCGCAAAAACCGAATTCTTGGGTATGGTGCCCGAGCCAAATGTATTGCCGTTTCTCCTCAAAATCAAACCCTCTTTGAACAGATGCATCACTTCGCCTTCGCCAATATCTTCAACTTTTTCTTTACCAAAGTATTCAACAATATTACCTTGTTTTTCCTGCGCTACGCTAAGCTGGGTTGTTAGCAATAATTGTATCAAACAAATGGCGATGCTATTACTTTTCATTTTCGGGTCATTTTTATTGAAGTATAGATATTCTAAATTGAAATTAGGTGTATTTACCGCGATGCCTCCCATTGTTAAACACAGATATCCCAACCAACTGGAATCTATTTTCATTAAAACCAGTTAATTGGTTCCAACCAGATGATTAACTTCTTCCGGAGATAAATATTTAAAGGCACTTTTAATGGAGGAGATTTCGTTTCCTTGTACCCATCCCCGTAACCTCAAATAATGTGATTACGGTTTAATTTTCCACCTATTGATCCCAACAATAATTGTTAGCAATTAAAAGAGTAAATTAAGTAAAAAAGATTTAATACTAAAATTCATTTTTTAATAACATTGGCAGGGCAATTCATAATTTTAATATAGCAGTTGTGCGATTAGTAACATAATGACAATATCTTGATATTCTGATAGGTCATTAAACTTTTTGTATCGCAGTTTGGACGATGCCTCTTTTACAACTTGGTTGATTTATTGAATAAAAATTCCTACATTATCAGTCGCAATACACTTCACAGGTGAAAAGTATAACCGATCGATCCCGCAGCAATTACCGCTGCATTATTGACCCTAATTTGACAAATGGAAACCATTAAGTTTAACTGCCCTTCCTGCCAGCATAGTATTGAATTAAGTGCCTCCTTTGGTGGCAAAGAAGTGCCCTGCCCGGATTGTTCGAATAACATTCAAGTGCCGCCTGCCGCTCCTGGTTCGGGCAAAGAAAAGATTAATCCTCAACAAATCCTGTACAGTAGTACGAGGCAGGCTAAAAACGTATTTGATGACTTACGGAAGATTAAATTCAAGGAGGAAGTCATACCCATTGATCAATCCAATATCCAGATGTTGCTGCGCGATTATGCCTTTTGGGCAGTTACTTTGATGGGGGTGGTTCCACTACTTATCGTTACCGTTAATCAGTTGAATGCCCAGCTGACGCTATTTGCTTTGTTTTTTGCCTTTGTATGGGGTGTAATCTTAAAGAGATTTGCTATAAATGACGATGGTGGTTGGATACTGCCCATTTCGTCGCTGTTCTTTACAGGGGTCGTTGGCATTTGGTTATATCTTTTCATTTACCGGGTTTTTTTACCTGATTTTTACACGAACCTTTCAGATAGCAAGCATTCTTTTGTTTCTCTTATTGGACTTATTTTCCAAGTGGGTATTTGGGAAGAAACAACGAAAGCCATTCCCTTATTGATGGTGGTTCTTTTGTTTAAATCTAAAATCAAGCCGATACACATGATTACTATTGGCGTATTTTCGGGATTGGGTTTTGCAGCGTTTGAGAATTTACACTACGGACAAAATGCAGTCAACAGGGCATTTTCCATGGCTAATAACTATGGGGCAGTAGGATTGGAGTCCGGGGTGAAAGATGCCATGATCAACGTTATGCTTCGGGCGGTTTCCCTTGTTTTTTGCCATGCCGTTTGGTCTGGCATCGTAGCTTATTTTGTAGCCACAGCGGCAATCCGAAAGGAAAGGGTGGTGGCGCTAATCATTCTTGGTATCATGGTTGCTGCCTTCCTGCATGGCTTTTACAATTGGTTGCAGGGACACCAACAAACCATGGCCGCTTTGGTAGCCGGCTTTTCGTTTGTGTTGTTTTACGGTTACCTGATAAAGCTGAGAAGTATGGGTGAGCTTTACGAATCCCAACAGCAGATGCTAAAGTGAACTGTACACGTTTCAGCAACACCCAATATTTAACCTGGCTTTGATAATAGACACTGGCCAAGTTCAGCCATCCTGACATCGTTAGTACAGGCCGGAACGACCAAATGCCAGGACCATTTATTTAATGTCAGCCAACTCTATTTCAAAAACCAGCGGAGAATAGGGTTCTATACTATTGGTTATTAATTCTTTATCAACCAGGTCATCCTTTATTTGAGTTGGGATGACGCGTGAACTTTCCCCATAAGCCAAATGTGAAGGCATGATGGCGATAATTTTCTCTCCCTCTTTCATCTTTTTTACAGCTTCGTCAAATCCTTTGATCGTAGAGTTCACACCAAGGATATATGAGAAGGGTGTGCCGGATTTGGTTTTATCAAAAACCTCGCCATCCAGGTATTTGCCTGTATAGTATACATCTATCCTGTTATTTTGCTTTGGAGAAGCCGCATTTGCATCAGCTGCACTAAGCGTTTTATAAAACAATCCTGAGGAAAGACTTTCCACATCCTCCAGCTGCTGTTCTTCTATGTAAGCCAGGATCATGTCCTCCTCAATTTTTTCCTGAATTTCGAGATCTTCAATTTTTGCCAGTTCCACATCGACAATCAGGGAGGAATTGGCAGGTATAAGTTGTTTGTAAGCGTAGTTGCCGTAAGCCAAATAAGAAGGAATATAGAATCTATAGATTTCCCCGGCTTTCATGGTGCTGATGGCCGAGTATAACCCGGAGGGAATTAAGGTTACCCGGTCTTTGTTAAATCCAATTTTGACGGGGCCATTCTTATCCGCCGTTGCGCTGTCTACCTTTTTCCCATTCAATAAAGACATATGATAATAAAAGGATACAACATCATCATCCCTTACCGATGCGCCGGCGCTATTTTCTTTGGTTTTGGTAAAATAGTAATCGTTAACACTTCTTTCTGCCTGGATATTATTACTTTCCAGGTATTCTGTAATTAATTCATGATCTAACCTCACGCGCTTCTCAAAATCGGTTTCTTCGTCGTCAATGCAGCTTTGGGAAAGTGCACCCAGGATGACAAATCCAACAAGACCTACCAGCTTACCACTAAAAATTCTTTTTCTGTTTTTCATAAATACTTCAGTTATCAATACCCTAAATAAAAAATAGTGAATACCACCATGCCGGATCATTAAAGGTATGGTGGTTATTCAAATAAGCGTTCATTTTCTTGGACTCCTGAATTGGCCGAATGGTTGGAAATATCCAAAAAAACCATTTGACTTTTTTTAGTGATGGGGATAAAAATAGATTTTGTGCGGACCTAATTTAATGCGATGTGCTATCGCTTAATCTGCCATTTGTCTACCTAAAAACCTCTTGTATATTATTTGGTGATACTTAACGATGACAAAACGCAGGCCGGAGATTGAATAATTGAGGCGTAGCTTTGCAAAAGGGGAGCTATGAATTTTAAGGAAGTTTGATAAGGTGTTTTACTGGCAAGAAAGGCTGCTGGCTGCTTTAAATTAGCCATTTGGGTCCTTTTGTTTGCTATTAGTAAACAAAGTTTATTGGCTATTCCTTAGGCTATAACATAATTATACCTACATTTGTGAAAGTTTTAGCATAAATAGTTCTGTCATAATTAGTGTCCCTCCAAAGAGAAATCCTTTTTATAATCGCTGATTTTAGCTGAATACAATAAACCCTGAAAAACGTTTTCCATTAGAAACAGATATGTGGTTGATGTTTAATTCAGACCTGTTGACACCACCAAAATGGAAAACAAAAATTCATATAAAATCGCCGTGTTAAAAGATCAAAAAGCCCATTTTAAACAGATCAGTGGAATATCAAATTAAGCAAACAGGGAAAGTATTTACATTTTTGAACTAATAAAAATTTATGGCAAGATCAAACAATAGTTTCATCAAGAAACAAAAGGCAGATAACAAGAGAAAGAAGAGACTGGAAAAACTTGAGAAAAAACAAAATAAAACCAAGGATCCATCCGCGGGTTCGCTGGATAACATGATCGTCTATGTAGATGAAGAAGGCAATTTCACATCGGAGCCGCCGGAACAAAAAAAAATAATGAATAATAAAAACAAATAAATAAAATTATGAAAGAAGGAACAGTAAAGTTTTTTAATAGAGCCAAAGGTTTTGGTTTTATTCAGGTAGCAGATTCAGATGAAGATATCTTTGTACATGAGTCTGGCCTGCAAGATGAGATCTACGAAAACAATAAAGTACAATTTGATGTTGAACAGGGCAAGAAGGGTTTGAATGCGGTGAATGTAAAAGTGATTGGTTAAGACTGTGTCTGATCATTAAAGGCTATCTACCGGATAGCATTTTAAGTGAGATTACAAGCAATTAATAAGTTGTATTGACCAGATGGGGCAGATGTTATACCATAGTCCCTTGAATCAAATCAAAGAGTTATAAAAAATCTCAGACAAATTAACAAGCAAGTACCTATGGGTATTGTGTCGGGTAAAGAAACTTTAAGCCAGTGGCAACAAAGTTTCCTTGCCCGGATCTGAAGCCCGAGAGACCAGCGTATCCACAGCGCCCTCAGAAGAAACCCGTATCTTCAAGTAATTAGCTGAAGCTAATCATAAACTCCTATTGGATTTTTATTCATGCTTCAGGCATTGTGCGGGATTGGCGCGGGCTGCCTTAATCGTTTGAATACCTGCTGTAAACCAGGCAATTAACAAGGCAAAAGATCCTGCGCCGGCAAAGAACCACCATTTTAAATCAATACGGTAGGCAAAGCTTTCTAACCAATTGGAGGCAACAAAATAGCTTAGCGGCAATGCAATAACAATGGCAATTAACACCATTTTGGTAAAGTCGCCTGATAAATGGCGGATAATACCAAATGTACTTAGGCCCAGTATTTTCCTGATGCCAATTTCTTTTATTCTTCTTTGAGTATCGAAGATCGTGAGGCCGGATAATCCCAGACAAGATATCAGGATGGCAAGTCCGGCAAAGTAACGGGATAAGGTGGCGATCCTTTGTTCGGCCACATATTGCACCTGGTAATCCTGGTCCAGAAACTTGTAGTCAAAGGAAAAGCCCGGATTGAACGCCTGATAAAATTCCTGGAGATCTTTAACTGTTTCCCGTTCTCTTCCGGCTTTGATCCTGACCATTAACCTGTCTGTCCTTCCTTGCCATAAAGCTATGACGACCGGTTTTATGTTTTCGTGAAGTGATTCGAAATGAAAGTTTTTGGCCACACCAATGATCTTCCTGTCATCGAAACCCCAATCAACAGATTTCCCGACCGGGTCTTTTAATCCCATAAGATCAATAGCGGCTTCGTTAAAAATGAGGTTTTTCCAATCATCGCCAAATTCCCTGGCAAAGCTTCTTCCCGATAGCATTTCTATGCCAAGAGTTTCTATCATGTCATAGTTGACGGCTATTACTTCAAATTCGGTCTGGTCTTCGGGGTCTCTTCCTTCCCAGTTAAATCCTCCAACACCCCATGTGTGACCCGCCAGGTTATGCCGGATGCTGGAGGCGTTGATAACACCTGGCCGGCGTCTGATTTCAGAAAGGAAGGTTTCAAGCGGTGTGGACTTCAAAAGTTTGCCTTCTCTTTTAAACGAGATAATATTGTCTCTGTTAAAACCCAGGTTTTTTGTTTGTATAAATTCAATTTGCTTGTATATCACCAAAACCGATAAAATCAAAATTACCGATATAGCAAACTGAAAGATCACCAATCCTTCGCGAACCCATAATCCCCCTATGGTGTTATTGATTTTCCCTTTCAGGGTGGGTGCCGGTTTAAAACCGGAAAGGTATAATGCGGGATAACTACCGGATATCAGACCTGTAATCAGGGTGATTCCCAGCAAAGACACAACAAGAGAATAATTAAAATTTAAAACCAATTGCTTTCCGGTGATTTCATTGAATTGAGGCAATAGAAGAAAAACGAGGGTTATGGCTAATATGAGTGATAAAAAGGCCATGGCCAGTGACTCATTTAAGTACTGAAACACAAGTGACTTTCGACCTGCCCCGACGGCTTTTTTTATGCCCACTTCCTTTATTCTCCTGGACGCTTTGGCAGTGGACAGGTTCATAAAATTAATACAGGCAATGACTAGTATAAAAATGGCAATAATAGAAAATAGCCTGACATATTCTATCCTTCCGCCGGCTTGTACCCCGTCCTTATATTTACCATATAGATATTTTTCGGAATAGCGTTTTATAAATGGTTTTCGGAACGTAATGCGGTTGTTTGTTTTGACCTTGATATAATCAGCGATTTTACGGTTGAATGCTTCCGTGTTGGCACCAGCTTTTAGAATCAGATAAACGCGATTACCTGTGTTCCCCCATTTTAAGACGCTTGGATACATTTCTTCATAAAGCTCATAGGATAAGGCAAAGTCAAACCGGTCGGAAGCATTTGGAGGGGCTGTTTTATAAATACCTGAAATAAAGAATTGTTTTTCACGCTCAAATTCTATGACCTGACCAAGCAGGTTTTCAGTTGTATTAAATAATTTCATGGCCAGCGCCTCCGAGATTACAATCGCGTTTTTATCCAATAGCATACGCGATTTGTCACCGTGAATAAAATGATACGAGAAAACGTTGAAAAAATCCTTGCTGACGTAATGCCCCCTTGCTCTGATATGGTTCGCGCCCGCTGAAAGAGAAATATTTTCAGCCGGATCACCAGTAGCTGCGGCGTAGACTACCTCCGGCATTTCCGAGGCCAGCGCCGTCGCCATAAGTCCACTAGTCGCGGGCGAGGTCCAGATACCGTAGGACCGGTCATGGTGTTCCATCACCTGGAAAAGCTGGCGATCTTTTTGATAAAACTTATCGACACGCAACTCATCGTCCACCCATAGATAAATAAAAAGAGTGCAGGCCATACCAGTAGACAAACCAATCAAATTAACCAGAAACGAGGTTTTATATCGCTTGAAAGTCCGATAAGTCAGCAGGAAGTTGTGGCGGAAGATAGCCTGGTGATTTGAGTGATAACTTTTTTTTAACGACCTGATAAACACAGGTCTGAAGAACTTGATTACATTCCTGACAAATTTCCAGTTAGCCCTGGTTGGAGATTTTTTGTAGTCGTCTTCATACAACTCGATCAGATCTCCCTCAATTTCTTCCAGGTACTCTTTCCGGCAAAACCAGCGCAGGAATTTCAAAGCGTTTTTGGGAGGAACAGGTTTCATTAACCAAAAGAAATTTTAGGGATCAGCTGATAAATACTATTCCTTAACGCATACTGATCATCCAGCATCCTTTTTCCGAGTGCCGTAACCACATAAAACTTTTTTCTCCTGCCACCACGTTCATTGGTAATCCCACCAAAGCTTGATTTGACAAACCCCTTGTTCTCCATGCGCTTCAATGCTACATGAATGGCACTTATATTTAGCTTTTTGTCTAATTTTTCTTCCAGTTTCTCAAGAATTAAAACACCGTAGGCTTTATCATGCAAAGCAGCTACCATCAATAACACCAATTCTTCAAATTCTCCAAGTGAATGTTGAACCATGATCAGATTATTTACTTAACAAGTATGAATATAATATATTAATTTCACTTTTGCTAAGTAAACTATTTAATTTTTGAAAATTGCGAAGAGGACCAATGAATTTTTTAAGGCCTCGATGCCGCAATGGATCTGACCAAAGGATCTTTTAAATTCCGGCTCAAAAAGAAAAATGTACAATACAAAAAAGACGCCCCTGGGGGCGCCTCCATGATATTAAGAATTGGAAATTATTTTATTGTTTGGAATGGCTGCTATGAGCCGGCGTTTTAATAGCCTAGTCCAGATCTAGTTCCATATAGCCACCTATATTGGCTTCAATCGCTTCGGAACCATTGTACCAAAACCCTTTTAACTCTGCTTTTTGGCTATTGTACGTCAAGTCGAATTGGAATGTCACAAAAGAGCTCCCTCCGTCAAAAGTTAATACAGTAGTAATGGTTTTTCCATCAAGGGTCCAGTCACCTGTTCCGGTACCTCCAGCCACAGTTGAGGTAGTTGAACCATCCTCTTTGAAGTCTATGGTGATGTCCTTAGTCACGACTGTGGAGTTTGGGTCAGTATTATATGCACCGGTGAAATCCCCCATAAATTTATTTTCAATTTCCAGGGTCACGGTGGTCTGACCAATGGAATTTATAGCGACTGCTGTTACAGTGTTTGTACCAAGTGGAAGGCTCTTTCTCCAATGTACTGTTCCGTTATCGCTGTCTATATAAAGGCCCTCTGTTGATCCTGACAAAGAAATGTTTCCTACTTCCCCATTCCAGTTCAATGTTGGAAGGCCTGAATTACCATCATCGTGAAAATCAGTGGTGAAGTTAGTCTCGCTATATGTAAGCGATGGTCCGACTGGTTGTGGCTCCTCATCTTTTTTAGAGCAGGAAGCGAATACTACAGTAGCTATCAACAATGCAAATTTTAAAGTTTTCATGATCTTATAATTTTTTTGATATAATATTTTCGAATTATTTACCTCTTGGTACACCCCCACTTGAAAAACCTAACCGGTTGTTGAAAAAAAATTTAAATTTTCTAAAATCTTTTTTGCTGAATCGTTTTTCCCACCAGATATTTTTCATCCTCATACAACCTTTTGAGCGCTTGGCAGCACTTTAGGTCAGGATAGCTTTTGAAAGCCGGCAGATTGCAGGTATTTGTTTGAAACTGGCTTCTATTCAATTGTAAACACAACTGATATGATCAAAACCCTCTTACACAAAACTTTGCTGACGGTTTTTATGTTGTTCATATTTTGTAAAGGCCTGTATGGTCAAAACGAGAATATAGAAACCGCTCTTGGGTTGGATCCATCTTCCCAGAAATGGCAAAAAATCGATACCGACCACGCGCTTATAATATTTCCCGAGGGTGCCGGGCACCTGGCGCAGCGGATTGCTGCATTGTTAATGGCAATTGGCGAGCAGGAGTCTGGCAGCGTTGGTGGGATGGCGCAAAAAGTGCCCATCATTTTACATAGTAACTCGACCATACCAGCTGGTGTACCTTTTATCGGACCCTGGAAGTCGGATTGGATTACAACACCCTCCCAGTTATTTTTTGCCGGTCCTGTAGAGTGGATGGATCTTTTAACCATCCATGAATACCGGCACCATCAACAAATGGCCAGGGCCAAGCATGGTTGGTTCGCTGATTTTTTAAGAATTGGACTAGGGCAAACGGGCTGGTTTGTCTCCATGTTAATGATCCAACCTACCTGGTTTTTTGAAGGTGATGCGACCTACGCGGAAACCATGTTATCAAATGCCGGCAGAGGCCGTACCCCCAATTTTGACAGAGACTATAAGGCATTGCGTCTAAGCGGTCGTCATTATGACTACGAAAAGGCCAACAGAAATTCCAACAGAGATTTTGTGCCTAATATTTACCGGGAGGGATTCTACATGGTGTCTTATGCCCGGAAACATTTTGGTAATGATGTATGGCTGAAGGTGCTGGATGATACTTACAAAAGGAAAGGCATATTTTACCCATTTAGCAGGAGTTTGAAAAAATATACGGGATTTACAACGAAGGAATTATATGCAGCCACCATGAAAGAACTGGACAGCATATGGCAGGCTGAACAAAATCAGCTCGATCTGACTTCTTCGACATTAAGGTCTGCAAAACCTCATAAAGTATTCACCAGTTACCGGTTCCCGCATTATATAAGCGATCAATCAATCATTGCTGAAAAATCTGCCTTCAACGAAATCAAGACCTATTACAGGATTGATGAAAATGGCGAAGAGCAGAAAATGTTTTCTCCCGGTTTCATAACCGAGGATCATACAAATATGTCTTTGGCAGGAAATCTTATGGCATGGTCAGAAAACACTTTTCATGAAAGGTGGGGATTGAAAGACTATGCGGTCATAAAAACCTATAATTTGGCCACCGGGAAAAAGAAGAAAATAACGGCCAAGTCCAGATACGTATCACCGGCGCCATCTTATGACGGAAAAATGATGGTGACTGTCTGGCTGAAAACAGATGGCACCCATGACCTGGTTATAATCAATGCGGAAACCGGCAAGGTCATTAATATTTTACCAAACCCGGATCAATGTTTTTTTTCCTATCCGAAATGGACGGAGGACGGATCAGCAGTTGTCGTGACTGTTACCAACAAAAATGGAAATGCGATTCGTTACTACAATATTCAGAATGGCGATTTTGAAGATCTGACGGAATTTGATCACCAATTGATTACCCGAACTTTTCCCAAAGGGGATTACGTATATTTTTCAGCTGCTTATACAGGCATTGATAACATTTTTGCTCTTAGTCTAGAGGATAAATCCCTTTATCAAGTTACCTCCACCAGGTTTGGTGCTTATGATCCTGCTGTTTCACCTGATAATAGCCGGCTTGTATTTAGTGAATTTACGGCCGATGGTTTTGAATTAAAGGAAATGGAACTTGATCCGGGGCGTTGGCGTGCATATGTAAAGGCACTGCCTGCCTCATTTCGGCATTTTGAATCCCTGACTGCTCAGGAAGGAGGAAATATATTGGAGGATATTCAGGATACCACCTTTGTCGTTGGTAAATTCAGGCCATTTCTGAAAAGTCCCATAAACCTTCACAGCTGGAACCCGGTAATTGAAAATCCCAACTACGGTATAAACCTGACGTCGGAAAACATTATGAGTACTGCGAAAGCTACTGCCGGATTTGAATACAACAGCAATGAAAAAAGCTGGAAAACTTCCGGCACCTTTTCTTACGGTGCCTTATATCCCATATTTGATATTGGGTTTTCTCACGGGGAAAGAAATTCGGAGTTGATTTACAGCGAGTCTAATACAAGGTACAACGGCAAGTGGAGGGAAAACATTATTTCCGGAGGTGTTCGGATTCCGTTTAATCTTTCTTCCGGAAACTATACCACAAAAATGCAGCTTGGCGGTGCCTACCAGTACCGGGACCTGCAGTTCAAGGATGAAATTACAAACCCCTTAAGAAATGAAAACTTTGGCGCCGTTTCAGTGGCATACGGCTTTGAAAGGTTTCAACGAGGCGCCAAACAGTTTGTAGCTCCGAGATTTGGTCAAACACTTAGCATATTGTACGATCAAACGATCAATACCACGCGAAATGAAGGCAGTAAATTTCAGGTTGATGGGGGGTTGTACTTTCCGGGACTGTTCAAAAACCATTCGTTTTTCACATTTGGGTCTTATAAGAAAGAAGACATAACGGATAGTTACCGGTTTCAGGATAACTTTTTCCCCAGCAGGGGCTATAATAATGACATTTTTGTGGATGGCCGGTTTGATTCAAATGCTTATGATGACATTTATCGTGTAAGCCTGAATTATGCATTTCCCTTAGGCTTTCCCGATTTATCCCTTGGCTCCATCGCCTATGTTCGCGGGGTCAAGGCCACCTTGTTTTATGATCATACAGAAGCCATGTTTGGCCGGGAAAAAGTCTTTATGCGGTCTGCCGGTGTTGATATCAGCCTGGATGTTCCGCTGTTCAGGCTTTTGCAGCCGGAATTTATTGTGAGGTTTGTCAACCGATTCGATTTGCCTAATGCTGGTCAGAAATCAAACTTTAATGTGGAATTCGCCTTTGATATCGTTGATCTTGTGTTCTAGGGATCAAAAATATCTGGTAGCCTGAACAAGATCAAAACTTTGGCTGGTGGTATTTCTTTCGAATTAAAGTTTTATCGATCTTTTCCAGGCAGTGTTTACAAAATTGCTTTTTTGCGTTGTAAAAATATTGTGGACTTGGCAAGCTTGATACAATGGCGCATTGGTTATTTTCCTGGCAATGCTTCAGGCCAATCAGGTGGCCCATTTCATGGATCAGGACTTTGGCCAACAGATTTTCATATTGCTTTGTACTCGTGGATTCACTTTTCACAACCAGTGTGGAAGCGACAGCGACACGGCCGCCCAGGGTCGCATACCCTCTGACCGAAAACCGGGCCCAATCACCTGGACTGATTCCTCTTTTGGTGAGAAAGATGTTTTTATCATACTTCGGGGTTAATTCTTGATCAACATATTCAATCACTTTTCTAAAATTGATAGTATCTCTTTTGAATTCAGCCGGCAGGTCAACATCTTTGATGGCATAAACTTTCGCGTGAAAATACTTTTCCAGCTCCTTTGTGGCAAAATTCACGGTCTCTTCAATAATGCCGTCATCGACAATAAGTCCGATCCGGAACTTATCAGGCCGTTTGGACGGGAAATACAAATGCACCCACAAAAATAAGATCAGGTGAAAGTTTGTCATTTTTGTTCATTTGCTTTTGGTGCGGATAATTGGTCAATCACTTATTACGTTTTTCTCCGGCAAACAATTCCCTGCAATTTCCGGAACAGCTTTCCCTGGCAGTTACCAATTTTAATTTAAGGTTTTGTAATTCGGCAATTTTTTGGTCGATAACCTTAAGTTTGGGATCCATGATGGCTGAAACGGAACCGCAATTCAAAGCATCAGATTCTTCCAGCCATAATATTTCCTTTATTTCTTTCAATGTAAATCCAAATGATTTGATCTGTCGGATGTAACGGAGACGATCAACGGTTTGCTGGCCGTAATTTCTATAATTATTATCATAGCGGGCCTTCTTGTCCAGTTTTATCAATCCGATTTTTTCATACCATCGGATCGCGTCTTTCGAAAAACCCGTTTGTTTTGCTATTTCACCTATCAGCATTTTTTAATTTTTTTAAAAAAACACTTGACATTGGAGTATACTCCATGCCTTATCTTCCTATAAAAATACAAAATCATGAAAACATTAACGAACTGGCTAATTTGTATAATTTTGATAAATCCACTGATCATGAACAAGACATATGCTCAAAATCAACGTACCGGTGATCCGGCCGCCAACCCGATTAATCCATCCGGCCAGTACCTGTGTCAGTTGACGGGCCCGGAATTGGCCAAACGGAAAGCAAAGCTGCAGGAAGAGGTTTTTTCCCAGGTACTGAAAATAACAGAAGCTGAAGACGGCTACGTATTTTATTTTGCAGATGATGATGACTTTCTGTTGAAACTGATGGACTACATGCTGGCCGAGAAAAAGTGTTGTTCGTTTTTTCAATTTGACCTTTCTATAAAAGCCCACAAGGGTGGCATCGCCTGGAAAATATCAGGTGCAGCGGAAGCTAAAGAAATGCTCCGTGTCCTGGTTGAAGATATTGGCAAATGACAAGACTTTAATTATTTATCAGCATTTTGGCAAGTGCATGACCTGATAAATCAGCGTCCCTTCCAAGGCTGCTATTTGACCTGGGTTTCCTTTTGTCGTATAAGTAATGAACATGCGATCATTATCTGAAACGGAAATCATTACAAAGGCAAAGAACGGAGATACCCGCGCATTTAGAATGCTTGTGGAGCGCTACCAATCCATGATGTTTTCTGTTTCCTGCCGGTTCTTAGGTAAAGACGAGGCGGAAGATATCGTGCAGGAGGCCTTTATCCGGCTTTGGAAGAATCTTCACAAATACAGGTCAGGGATTAAACTGACCACATGGCTTTACCGGATTGTCACCAATCTTTGCCTGGATCATCTGAAGTCAAAGCATCGTAGAAACTGGTTCAGAAGAGCAGATATCAGTGAAATAGATGCGGTGAAAGATCATTCAGCGCCCGACAAGGAGTTAGAGGGTCGCGAACTTGTGCAATATGTCTTGCGAATGGCCCAAAGCCTGACGCCTAAACAACAGGCCGTTTTCATATTGCGTGACCTGGAGGGACTGTCAAGCGATGAGGTTTGTGAAGTGTTATCCATGAAGCCAGGTAATGTTAAAAGCAATCTCTACTACGCGCGACAAGCCATGCATGAGAAATTAAAACAGTATTTTGATGTAAAAGAAAAACGATTGTTGTTATGAATTGCGATAATGTAAAACAAAAAATTTTCGGTTACGATGAGTTGACCGATGAAGAGAAAAGATCGCTGCGGGATCATATGGCTCAATGTAATTCATGTGCCTTGTTATTCAGGCAAATGCAGCAACAACGCGCCATTTTTAAAAAAGCCTCCCAATCGAAAGATCTTCCGCCAAATCCCCACCGGTTGACGCAAAACATTATGTCTTCCATAGGAACTACCGCCAAAAGGAAGGTGAGGCCGGTGAGTGAGATGATCGATCGGATCAATTTGGTGCCACTGCGGCTGGCGTTAACTTCCTTGTCATTTTTTCTAATCATCTTTTTTGTCTCGGAGTATAACATGACCCAAAGTATATCACGCAATAACAAATCATACAGTGAGATATCGTTGAGCGAAAGAAAGGAAGTTTTAGATTCCGGACGTTTGGTGGAGAGATTAAGACAAAAAAAAAGACAAACGCCATTCACGTCATTTTATAATTGCATAAGGCGCTGCCGGTTAGCAGATTATCAATATTTATGCGAGGAATGCAAAATCAGATTCAAAAAACTAGTACAAAAATATGAAAACAGTTAAGCATTGGATTATAGTTATTGGAGCAATTTGCTTGTTCTCATCTTGTGACGAGCAGAACATTTTAACTGAAACCGTAGTACACCCTGACGGATCGCTTGACCGGCTCATCACATTGGAAAATTTCAGCAAATCAGCGATCCATCAGAATCGATTTGGCATCAGCCCAAAATCCGGGTGGGAAATTGAGCTTGACAGCATCAAGTCCGAGAATGACTCCTCGAAATTAGGCAAGAAAAAAAAGCTGATAATCCGTTTCCGAAAACACTTTTCCTCTGCACAGGAGTCTAACGAAGAATTAAACGCTTCTGTCGATATGCTGTTTACCATTAAGTCAACTTTTGAAAAGCGATTCAAGTGGTTTTATACATACCTGTACTATTCGGATACCTATGGCGCCATTGACCGGTTTCAATATGTTTCACAGGAGGATTACTTTACACAGGAGGACTATGCTTTCATTGACCGTCTTCCGGCGGAAGGTAAGGAAATTTCAAAAGCCGACAAGCTTTTTGGTGAATATCTACATGATAAAATAGGTGACGAATATGCTACACGTGGCATTTTTGAAGAGCAATATCATATACTGACCTCTATGATGGAGTCGTATAAGCTTGAAAGGCAATGGTTAGATACGCTGGCCAAGCATAAAGAATCGCTTTATAAGGATCTCATCAAGAAGGATGATGTAGATGACAACATTGTTCTAATCGTAGCTGACAGCCTCAACATACCTTTGCCTTATCCCCAAGCTACAAAGGACTATGCATTGCTCAATAAAGATTACGAGAAAAGAATAAATTTTATGACCAGTTTTTTCCACACTCCCCATATTCATAGTATTAAGATGCCCTGGCAGGTTACCCGTACCAATGCGGATTCAGTTTCAGGATCCCATCTTTTCTGGCGACCACTGCCAACAAAATTCCTGCTAAAAGATTATGAAATGTATGCAGAATCAAGAAAGATCAATTACTGGGCAGTGGTGGTTTCGATACTGGTAGTAATATTAACGCTATTCCTAATAGCTAAAAGAGGGCGAAGGGGATGAAACACTGGTTATAAATACTCACAATGTGTATTTCCCCAGTCCCTTTCTGAAATTACGGCTGCCTTTCAGCCGTTTTCCGGAGCTAAGGATAAGGTAGAAATCCCCGTTAAAATAAGGTTCCAGGGTTTTTACGTATTTCATGTTTACAATAAAAGATTTATGGACCCGGATAAAGCTTTGCCCGGGAAGTTTTTGTTCCATGGTTTTAAGGCTTTCTTTCACGATATGTGTTTTCTCCCCGGTATGAATTTTTATATAGGAATCATATCCTTCCAGGTATTGAATTTCCTCCAGGGGCACAAAATGGATTTTGCCATCTGCTTTGATTGTTAATTTATTAGAAAAGATAGCCTTTTCAGTTTTGTGATTCCCGATGACGTAGGTACCGGTATGAGGCTGGTGGTTTTGGAAATAATCTTTGAGCAGAGATTCCATTTTATGCTGAAACCTTTTGAAAGTCGAAAGTTGTAGAATGGATTTGGCATATTCCAAAGATTCATAAAATCGCTCGTTGGTAAAGGGTTTTAGTAAATAATCAATAGCGTGGTGCTCAAAGGCTTTTAGCGCAAACTGATCATAAGCTGTGGTGAAAATCACCGCAGGCCGCTGATGGTTATCCAAACTGTTGAGTACTTCAAATCCATTAATTTCCGGCATTTGTATATCGAGAAAAATAAGGTCGGGACGATGTTTGTATATGTTTTCAATAGCTTCCAGACCATCTTCGCACGTGGCCACCAATTCGAAGGCAGGTACTGCTTCCAATAACAGTTTAATGCCCTCTCGCGCCTGTTTTTCATCGTCAATAACAACTACCCGAATTGGCTTTAACATCTTCTTATTTTATTTTTGATAGAAAGGTATTTCAATTTCAGCCTGCACCCCGTTATTCAAATTTACAAGGCTGAATTTACCGTCACTTTTGTAAATTTGCGTGAGTCGATTGATGGAATTGCTGAGGCCAATGCCGTAATGATGCTTTAACTGTTTGCCGGATTCCAGCGCCGGCCCGCTATTAAAAACCCGGATTCGCAGTCGTTCACTGATTTTTTTGGCTGCTATTTTTATTTCAGCCTTGCCCAGGATTTTTGATATCCCATGCTTAAAAGCATTTTCAACCAACGGCTGAAGTATGAAATTAGGCACCATCGCCAGTCTGGTACTTTCCGGGATATCGTAATGTATAAAAAGCCTGTCTTCAAATCGCATGGATTCAATGTTCAGGTATTTCTCAAGTAATGCCAATTCTTCCTCCAGCGTAATCAACTGATGATTTTCCCTTTCCAAAGACATACGTAAAAGATCACTTAACCCTGCGATCATATTAATGGCTTTTTCATTTTCTCCTTTTCGGACCAACATGGATATGACATTATTGGCATTAAAAAGAAAATGGGGGCGAAGTTGCATTTTTAAAGTTTGAAGCTGAGCCTTGGCCAGTTGTGTCTCCAATGCCGCATTTCGAAGGCTTTGCTCCCTGTACTTATTATAAACCTCGATAACAAACAGAACGATCAGCACAACGCCTGAAATTATAAAAGCTTCAACGAAGTAAAATAGGGTGATTCCTGAAAGAAAATCCGCGAATCCTTTGACAGGTTGATTTTTCAATAACCAAAAACCAAGATAGAAAAGTATCCACGAGAGCATTACTTTTATTGATCCTAACAACAGGCTGGAGCCTGCCAGGAATAGAAACCGCTTCCAAAGCGATAATTTATCCGACCAGTTAAAAAGGAAATTTAGTGGGAAAGTCAGCAATATCCAGATAAGGTAGCCGGGTAAATGATACAACCACAGGGTTTCATCATTGGCTGTCAGCGACTCGATTTTCTTCAGGGAGTCAACTACCATGAACAAGATCCAAAAAATGATGATAAGGGTCGTTTTATTCCATTTGAATCGCATGATGTTTAAAAATAGCGATTTCCGAAGAGATGAAGGCCCTTCGGAAATCTTTATTCATTTAATAAGACAACAACACTAATTTTATTTTCAATTTTCAGTTGCCGCAGTTTTGTCATCACCGACAATAATTTTCTTAAGCTTTCCATCCAGCCATGGTAACCAGAACTGGATCCATTCCTGGTTAAAGGAGGTAGTTATCGCCCTCACCGGTTGCGTGTCAAAAGTTTCTTTGGCCTGTTTCATTAATTGAATAGCGGCCACCAGCTCCGCGTAGGTCGCTTCCGGTTTGCGGCCTATTTCGGTGGCAACAAAGACCTTCATAACCGGGCTGTCCGGTGACAATGCCAAAGCTTTTTTTCGCGCTTTGTCCGACAGGGCTTTTAATTTGGCGGCACTGTCTTTGTCCTTGGCTGAACCTTGTCTAAAATCGTAAATCAAAGATTGCAGGGCATGGAAATCGGAATTAAGACGGTCGGTTATCTCCGTTTTGGCCAGGTCCCTTGCCGCGCCGAGATACTTTTCCGATCGATCGAGTAGTTCCTCCGGATTAAGGCTTGCAGGATAATTTTCTTTTCCTTTTAACATATTCATTTGTGTACATTGGTAAGCCGCCCAAAAGTTGGGGAGCCATTCATTGGGATATTTTTTGGTCAATGCTTCCATACTTTCCAGGCCCTTTAATTGATCAGCAGGGGTCTTTGCTATTTCGTGAAGATTTAAGGCACCGGCCATTTCCGATTGAAATGATTGTCCAAAGGCTGCACCGGCCAGTAACAATCCCAGTATAGGTAAAATGAGTTTTTTCATGTGTTTATAATTTATTTTAATTGATCACATGGAACCTCACATATTATAATCATTCCCTTGCGCCTCCGCTAAAGCTTTCTCCGGCGGCCGAAGCCTCTGGCGAAGGACTCAGCGACACGCGGTGTGTGTCGATTAAGCCATGTTCGGTTTCATCGTTTTTATTTTTTAGAATTGCTTTATGTTGTGGTCAAAATAATGGGGTAATAGTAGTGTGTACAACCAAAATTTGGTGAAGCGTATTAAAACGTAAGGCAAAGGAGTATAACTTCAGCATTTGATAGGATCCTGTAGGAGTGGGATCGCCTATTAGTTTGAATGGAGTTCATGAAAAATATCGTAATTATGCTTAGCTTTATATATTATTCGGTCCGATATTTTTAATCGCTTTTACCACAAAATCAAGATCATGTATTCAATCAAACTTTTTCTTCCGGCAATTTTTTCTGTAGGAATACTGGTGGCATCATGTAGCAGTAAAGATCCTGGGAAACGCATTTTAAGAGCCGCTGTTGACGCGGCTGAACTTCCATCGCTGAAAGATAAAAAAGTGCTAATGGTTTACGGCGGATGGCCCGGGCACAAGCCCAAAGAATTTACGGAGAAAATCAACGCCCTATTGAAAAAGGAAGGGGCTATGGTAACAATTTCAGATAACCTGGATATTTACACCGACGAGGCGGTTATGTCTTCAGTTGATTTGATCATACAATCTATTACCATGGATAAGATCAACAAGGAGCAGATAGGAGGTTTGGTAAAAGCCGTGAAAGGTGGAGTAGGTTTTGCCGGTACCCATGGTGGTTTTTGTGATGCCTTCCGGGAAAACACAACCTATCAATACATGACAGGAGGGCAATTTGTGGCGCATCCAGGTGGCCAGATTAAATACACTGTAAATATCCGGGATAAAAATGATCTGATCACCCAGGGATTTGAAGACTTTGATATTAAAACCGAGCAATATTATATGCACGTAGATCCCAATGTAAAAGTACTGGCGACAACAACTTTTAACGGGAAACACGATGACTGGATCGAAGGAGCTATTATGCCGGTGATATGGAAAAAATACTTTGCCAAAGGCCGGATTTTTTACCTCGCGCTTGGCCACAACCCGGAGGAGTTTGATCAGCCTGAAGTACAAAAGCTCTTAATGAATGGTTTAAAATGGGCCAGTGGCAGCAAGTACCTGCCCAAGGAAGATTGGCTGAACCCCATTTACCAGGATTGATGACAAACGGACTATAAATAATAATTTGGTCGTAGGTTTAGCGAAGCGATCCTACGACCCAAAATCCGACCATTAATGCATTAATTCAACATACCATTTTGCAAAAGTATCAGGCAAATGTCATCAATTATCGCCATGTTCCAGTGAGCAAGAATGAGAATAAAAATAGCCGATAAAAATTAGCTATGGGAATCGATTTTAATATGTTTCGAAGATTACTAACTGCATCGTTACTACTCACGATATGGACTGGCAGGGTAAATGCCCAGCAGATAGCCGACACCGCCTATATGCCTGAAATTCAGCAACCCGAATACCATCCAGGAGAAGGTCCCGTAATTTTTATAGACGAAGGACATCACAATTTTCATACAAAAGATGGCCGCTACAGTACTTTTGCCAGCGTGCTGGAAAGGGACGGATATAGTGTGAAAGCGTACAAAGGCGAATTTAAATCAGCTCATCTGGCTGTGGGGCGTATTCTTGTGATATCAAATGCATTAAATAAAATTAACGTTAGCAATTGGTCCTTACCGACGGCATCCGCTTTTACAGCGGACGAAATTGAAACCGTCAAAACATGGGTGGAGAATGGCGGGAGTCTGTTTTTAATTGCCGACCACATGCCCATGGCCGGTGCTGCCCGGGATTTAGCTGCTGCTTTTGGGTTTGAATTTACCAATGGCTTTGCTATGGAAAAAGGAAGTGGATTTGGATCAAAGTTTACCATTAAAGACGGCACCCTTGCCGAAAGCATTGTTACCAAAGGCCGCAACGCTGATGAAACCGTGAACGAGGTTGTCACCTTTACCGGGCAGGCTTTTAAAACGCCTAAGAGGGCTACACCGTTATTGATCTTTAATGACAGGTTTACTAACAAGCTACCCAAAAAGGCCTGGCAGTTTGATAAAGATACCAGGGAGCATGGTATTAAAGGCTGGTCGCAAGGCGCCTATATGAAATTTGGTAACGGCAGGGTTGTCATGTCCGGTGAGGCAGCGATGTTTACAGCGCAGCTTGCCGGGAAGAATAAAGTTAAGGTGGGAATGAACAGTAAAGTGGCAAAGGAAAATTACAAGTTGCTGCTTAATATTATACATTGGCTGGATGGGAGGTTGGATTAGGGAGGATCTTTACTGCCAGAACCTTCATCAACTGCGTCATCACGAATAACGCGTCGGCCTAGGCGGGTGGGTTATGAAGTGATCCTTTAGCGAAAAGCTGCTGAACGCTGCTTAGCCACCGCACTTCCACAGAAGTCAAGATAGGCAACTAGTTGAGGGTGATTGTACTAGCCGTGGGATTGCTTCTTCACTCGCGTACTCGCTCATCGCAATGACGGCAGGTTATGGTGGGTGTTTTTGGAAAATTATCATTTGAAACTCCCTGGTCGTAGGTTTAGCGAAGCGGTCCTGCGACCCCAATCTCCCAGTCACTATTTACTTTTTAAATGCTTCTTCACCTCCGTCACCAGGTATTCGGCCTCCACATCCAATGCGTCGGCTAGTTTGAGGAGCGTGTTTAAGGTTGGTTGTCGCTGGCCACGTTCGTAAAGGCTGATGGTTTGAGTATCTAAATCACATTGCCCTGCAAGCTCAGGTTGCGTCATTTTCTTTTTCTCTCTTTCTTTTTTTAATACCCGACCAAAAGCTTGTTTTACGTCCATGACCTAAACTAGGTATACACCAAACAAAATTACTAATACTATAGTATTAGTAATTTAAATATTTTTATTATATTTGATCATCGGGATTTATCAAGCGTGATCTAATAGCTACTGGCGCATGACCTCAGGTCCTGTGCCCGATCGTGAAAGAAGACTATGACGAAAAGATAGCGTTTATCAACGAGATAGGGCTGTTAAGAATTCGCAAGTACCATTTAACCCGCACAGGACCGGAGGACCTGCGCTAGTGTGTTTTCTATGAGCCCTGGCTCATTTCCCCATTAATACTGCTAACCATAATAAATCCTTGCAAGCAGCAAAACAATAGCCCCGCAAAAGGCCGGGCATTGGGCCTGTTTGCAGGGCGGGTATCAGCGGTACCTGTCAAAATCTAAAAATCAGGTATTACGCCAATAAGTTTGTAAAAACCATGAAAGCAAAAATTATCAGATTATCTAAAGACCCCTGCGGCGATGGTTATCATTTGCTGCTCAAGGTCAAAGGCAAAACCCATACGGCAAAGCTTGAGCCTGATGTGGCCGAGCAATTAATGGCAGCAGGAGAGCCTTGCCAAACTGAGCAGCCTCCACCCCAGCCACCTGTACAAGATTGCCCTGATAGATTGGTAGATAATATGAATGAATTGATTCACAGTTTTTATAGCAGAAAAGATTTGTTTAAAGATATCGGTCAATGGATCAGGTATGTCACCCTGTCTATCGACAAAGAACATTTGCCTGACGATGATTATTTTGATCTATTGTTCTTCCTCTACCAGTTGAAAGATGTGCTTAAGCCAGAGGAAGAAAGGGAATAATATCTATCCTGTGTTCAAAAGGAAACCGGAGCAAATTAATCAAACCAGGCTTTATAGAACTTGTGGAAATCAAAAGGATCATTGCCTTCCGTTTGGGCCAGTTTATATACTTTCGACCAGTTATCCTCCCGCCCCCACTGTACAATAAGTGTGTTACAGGTATAAATGAGGTCCATACTTCGGGCGGGTCTGTAGCCGCCCTCCGAATCTGTAATATCCAGATTCATGTGATCGCTGCCGGCAACAAAATCGTGTGTGCCTTGGTGTGTATAATCGGTTAGGTCGTGTGTGTAACCTACCGTTTCGGTGCAAAAATTGGTAGTTGACCGATCGTACTGGCGCTTATTTTCCTCACCTAAAATAGTAAATTCTCCGTTTTCCCAAAACCAGGCCAGCTCGTAGGTAAGGACCACGTAATCATCTACCTCAAGCACAACCCAGGTTAAATTATTGGCAGGCCCATTAGGCGGAGGGACGCAGCCGGGGCTATCACTGGTTGTTACACTCACCCCATCATCACGACAACAGCCACTCCCTTGTGGGTTAATACGTGCGGCCAGGCCAGGGGCCTGTATATTTAATATTTGTCCGTTATATTCCCTGACAGAAAATTCCCATTCCCAAATTCTGTCAGATGTTCCGTCAGTTCGCAGGATTGTATTGCACAGGCCGCTATTGTCCGAGGGGTCAATCGGCTCTTCCACCGTGATCACTCTGGAAATGCTATCAAGGCCCATCCCGGCCGGATCATGTGGCTGAATGACGATTTCAACATGGTATGGATAATTTACTTCCTCCGTATCAACCGTCGGATCAAGGTCCAGGACCAGTACTGAAGTGGTATCTTCCTCCCCTTTGGCTTCATATTGGCCGTCAACAATCGATTCGGGAACATCAAAATAGGCGGAGGCGCCTTTTACATAAACATAAAACCCGCTGATGTCCTGAGAAGGATCATGGAGGAACTCGAGCCGGCTGCCTACAGGAAATCCTTTCACAACGAATATGGTGTCTTCCACATCCATTTGTATTTGTCCATCAAGCGAGGGGGCTGGCTTACCGTTAATTTTGGTAGCATTATCCAGCACCAGGTATTCCGAGGCTTTTTCGGGATCTACCGGGGTTGTAGGGTTAGGGTTGTTAGGATCGTTCGGGTCTCCCTGTGGATCTGTGTCCAGGTCTTTTTCACAGGCGCTGATTAAAAATAGTCCGCCTACCACTATGATAAGCAGGCCAAGGTATTTTCCGGTGAATTGCATAGTATTTAGTTTTTTTGATATTATTTAAAGATGCGATTGGAAAATTACCGCCAGAAAGACATAATTAATAGCTGCAATGATTAAGTGGAAGGGCGTGGTGTGTGAGTGGCGGGAACGGGCAAATAGTTGGGAGGGAAAAGATCTCTTATTTAAAGGCTATCCAGCATACCCAAAAAATTATCCTTTCGTCTTCGTGAAATATCGACGTGATGGTCTTCGGTAAGAATTACGTAACCACCTTCTCCCCTGATATATTTTTGAACGTGTTGCAGGTTGATAAGAAATGAATTGTGCACCCGGCAGAACCCTGAGCCGGCCAGTAGGTTTTCAAATTCCTTCAGGTTTTTCGAGATTACCTGTTTTTGATGATTTACCAAATGAATGGTGCAATAATTGCCATCGGCCTGACAGTAGATAATATCATCTGTCTTAAAAAAATCAATACCCTCAAACGTGGGCACCGCCAACTTCTCGATCTTCCCTGATTTGTAATGTATGTTGTTGAGTACTGATTGGTACCGGTGACTCCCATTACCCTGATCTATTCGCTCTTTTGCCTTGTTAACAGCCTGTATCAAATCGTCAATATCCACCGGCTTCACCAGGTAATCAAGCGCGCTAAATCTAATTGCTTTGATGGCGTATTGATCATAGGAAGTCACAAAGATCACTTCAAAATGAATCGGGGCTAGTTGTTGTAATAAGTCAAAGCCCGACATGTTAGGCATTTGGATGTCCAGAAATACCAGGTCGGGATGTAAACTTCTGATGGCTTCCAGGCCTTGCTCCGGGCTTTCGCAAACAGACAGCAACGCTACTTCTGGAGCATATTGTTCCAAAGCAGCTTTCAGCGCCTGCCTGCCGTAATGCTCGTCGTCGATAATAATAGCTTTGATCATGGTAACAACATTTAAGAAATAGGTATGTTCACCTCTACCCGCGTACCCAATGATTGCCCGACAGCATCTTTAAGATCGGTAATACGGATCAGCTGCTTTTGTAATTCCCGGCTAAGTAACCTCAGCCGTTCCTCGGTAATTTTCAACCCCAGGGACTTACTTTTCCAGACGGATTTTTGCTGTAATTCAAGGGCTTTTTCACGGCCAACACCATTGTCCTGGATTTCACACAGCAATCGATCCTGATCATGGTTGATAGAAATAGCGATCATCCCCTCGCCAGGTTCCTGTTTATGCCTCAACCCATGCCAAATGGCATTTTCTACAAAAGGCTGCAATACCATAGAGGGCAAATAAGTAGCTTCCGTATCAATGTTATCTTTGATCCGTATCTTGTATTGAATTTCACCGCTAAATCGCAATGATTCAAGTTGGATATACGATTCAAGCAAGGTCAGTTCATCCTTCAACGACACTTCCGTAGCTTCAGAATTTTCCAGGATCAGCCTGATCAATTTGGAAAACTTGGTCAGGTACATCGACGCCGGTTCAGTTTCTCCTTCAAGAATCATTTGGTTAATAGAATTCAGGCAATTAAAAATAAAGTGTGGATTGATCTGTGCTTGTAACGCTTTCATCTCCAGTTCCGAAAGTTGTTGCCTGAAATTGGCTTCCTTGATCTCATTATTTTTTGAGGCAAATGCTTTTTGATTTTTCAGTCGCTGTCGAAGCGTATATACCAGCAGGCCTGCCAGCAAGGCAATTAACACGCCGCCAAAAATGAAGGCATTTTTTAAGGTTGCCTGTCTTTGGGCTTCCTTTTTTTGTAACTCCTTTTCTTTTGCCAGCAAAGTGATTTGCTGGTCTTTTTTTTCAGTTTCATATTTTGTCTTGGCCTCGCTGATCTGTTTTGTGACCCTTTCATTAAGCAGGCTGTCATTTAAAACAGTATAGCTTTTAATATATCCATATGCTTCTTCAAAATTTTTCCGCGCCGAAAAATGAATAGCCAGTTTTTCATAAATATCACGAATCAGGTACCTGGTGTTTGTTTCCTTCGCCAGGTTGAGCGCCCGTGTTAAAAACTCAAGGCTTAGTGGGTAGTTCTTAACGCTTGTATAGGCTGCGCCAACCTGGCTAAGGCTAATGGCTTCATCTTTTTTATTAGGAAGTGTTTCCCGAATTTCCAGGGCCTTTTTTTGATAAAACAGGGCACTGTCGTGAAGCTTCATCCTGCTCAATAAATTGCCCAGATTTTCCAGGTCAAAGGCAATGGCCCAATCATTTTTATTGGCCTGATCTATTTTCAGCGCCTTCAGATAGTAAACTTTGGCAGTGGCTAATTCATCTGTTTCTGCAAATACGTTGCCCATGTTCAGCATTACATCAGAATTAAGGCTGTCGGTATGCAATACGCTTTCATATACCTCCAATGCATCATCGTATCTTTTTGCTGACTTTAAAACGGATCCAATAACATTAAGTGTATAATTCATGCTCGGTTGGTCCTCTTGTGTTTCAAATATTTTCAGCGACCGGTAAAGCGCCGAAAGACTTGGGTCATAATTACCAATGTCGCTGTTGATAGCTCCTATTTGAAACAAACCGTGTGCTACTTTGGTAGAATCGCCGATAGCTGCATAATGGTTAACATAGGAATTAATGTGGTTTAGCGCTTTCTCATGCGTTCCTTTTTTTCTGGCAATGACGCCATAGTAGAATTGAGCATAGGCGATCCCATCTTCATCCGCGAGTGCCTCCGCAGATGACCGGATGCTGTCGGCATAATAATGGGCGAGCTCCAGTTGTGATTCATTGATATAGTGCCAGCAAATTTCACCATATAATTTAAACTTATCTGATCCCGCGGGTGTAGATTGCAATAACTGCCGGAGACTGTCGATTTTGTGTTGTGCCTGCAGTGAAAAACCGGCGGTGAGGATCAAAAGCAATGTGAGAAACCAGCTGCTTTTTGTTTTCATGGTTTTAGATGTTTGGGTGTTGACAAAATGCTTTTCCCTGTATGAGTAACTCGGCGGTCACTACTATTATGGCCTGAAGAATGCAAATAATGATAGGCAAACCCATTAATTCACAACAATAGAGTGCTTCATTGCTTCATCTTCAATACCAACCACTCACTTGTTTATTAATGTAAAAAATCCTCAAAAGAAACCCAAAAAATTAAATTTTCTGCTTGCCGCAATTAATCAGGTTTCGATTCAATGAAATGGATGGGTATGATATTTCTTCTATCGGCAGGATTTTTGTTTATTAGTTGACAAACTAACAAGGCCACTTCCCAAAGGGGGTAAAGAGTGTGCTGGTACAGGCAGGCCAATTTAAAATTGGTTTTTGATGGTGTAACTTTATCAGCGCCATTCAATTTTAGTAGCAATATTTAGTTTAAATCCAGATAAATTGAGCGGCCAAGAAATCTATTTCAATTTAAATCCTGTTAATTTTTTAATTGCCTCAGGAATATTGCAAATTTTTATCGTATCCGGTGTGCTGTTTTTCCGGAAGGATGGCCATCTTCTTGCCAGCAGGCTATTGGCGATAACGTTATTTATTGTCGGTCTGCACCTGACAAACCTGATGCTGCTGGATTTGAACCTGGATAACATGTACCCCTTTTTGCTATGGCTACCTTACTCCTACCTGACTGCCATTGGGCCTCTGATTTTTTTCTATACCAAATCGCTTACGGAAAACGGCTTTAAAATTTCTTCGAAAGTATTGATGCATTTTGTGCCGGTAATCATTGAATGGTTGTTGCAGGTGGTCCAGATTATTTACAGCGTCAAACAAGATGTGATTTATTACAATACACCTACTGATTTTATTATTTCACCTGTCATTTATATTTCAGCAGCCATATCTATTTTTTACTATTTAAAACGGTCATTGGCGATTATTAAAAATCATGAAATATGGGTGTTGAAAAATTTTTCCAATGTGAAAGAGGTGACGCTGGCATGGCTGTATAAACTAATCGCTTATTACCGGATTTTGTGGATGCTTTGGATCCCGGTTGTAATTATATTTTTATTGCTTTTTAGGTTTCAGCTACAATATCTTGGGCTGGTCATTATCATTTACGGTTTGATATTGTCCATTACTTACCTGACCTATTGGATAGGGCTGGAGGGATTAAGAAGGACGAATTTTATTTACGTAACCCGAAGAGACTTGCCCTCGGAGAATAAAAGCTACACCAATTTATCCGAGAAAGAAATCAAAAGTCATATTGCCAAAGTAAAGCAGTTGATGAATGACGAAAAACTATACCTGAACGAGCATTTAAATCTCAGGGATTTCGCCGATAAGGCCGCGGCAGACCCTAATTTAATCTCCTATATCTTAAATACTCATCTCCACAAAAATTTTTATGAGTTTGTTAATTCCTATCGCATAGAAGAAGTAAAGAAAAAAATGAATGACCCAAAATACGCTCATCTGAAATTGATGGCAATAGCCTATGAATGCGGTTTTAATTCAAAAGCTACCTTCAACAGGGTATTTTTAAAGATGGAGGGTGTTTCACCTACAGCTTATAAAAATAGGCAATCGGGTTTGTAGCAGATCTCATTGGTTTCAATTTCGGTAATAGAGGTATCAATCTATCCGTTGAGTCGTAATTGACTGGAAAAACAATCTCTTTTGTGGAAAACTTAAAAAAAAATGAGATATATATTTTTACTTTTATTTAGTGCGCAATTTTGGCTTACTGCCAAAGCCCAGGACACTGATACTTTAGCAAGGAACCCACTAAGGAAATACGTCGGGTATTATGATGTAGGCGTAAAGCCAGGTAAACCTTTTTTCAGAGCCAGGGCTTATATCAGGGAGAATAATCTCTATATCATTTTTGATAGCGACCAGGATCATAAACTTAGTTTAAAGGAAGGTCGTACCTTTGGTTTTGAATTTGACAGTGCTGGGCTTTATTCAGTAGGCTTTCACGCCCATGGCGATAAAATTACGGGATTTAAAGTCATCAGACCCAGAAGTGAATGGCCGACAGATTTATATGGTCAAAGGAATGAAGCCCTCGATAAATACGCTGTTGATACCGAAACACAATTGCTGTTCACTAGAAAATCTTCGCATTTTACCTGTCACTATAGCGCGGTAGATACCAGCTACATTCACGGGATTTTAACGGCACTGGAAAGTAACTATAAAAGCTTAATGAATAGTTTTGAATTAGATACGATTGGTAACACGACTATACGTATATATCCCAACAAGGAAATCTATCATAATGCGGTGCTGACACCGGGGGCGCCCGCCTGGCAAATGGGCAGGTCATGGAGCAAAAATGAGATAAGAATGCTCTCCCCGCTGGTCGCCAGGCAAACCACTGGTGAAGATATCAATGTGAATGAAGTCGTCCTGCATGAGTTTGTCCATTGCATTCACTTAAACCTCATAAAGGATGGCACAAGGGTGCCGGGTTGGTTGTGGGAAGGTCTGGCTATGTATAAGGGGTGCTGCCTATGGACAGATCTTAAGGGCCTGGATTATATACAAAGCAAAAAATACCCCACGCTTAAAAAAATTGAAAGTGACAGGTCGTACCAGATGAAATATGATCTGGGATATTTTTTAATTGACTTTCTGGATAAGCAATATGGCTGGGATAAGGTGTTGCAATTAGTTGCAAAAAACGGTGATATCAAGGCGGTCCTGAATAAATCGCGGAGGGATTTTGAGGAGGAATTCTACCGGTTTTTGGAGGAGAATTATTTGAAATGAATTGAAAGAAACTACCTGTAATCTCCAAAACCGACAATCCCGGAGCTTCCATATGGGAACCGGGATTTCTACATTTTGCAGAAGCCTTCAAATTTGCAAAATACGGAGATAGTCCAAAAGTAATCAAAATCATTAATGCCAATGACCTTCGGCATTGAGACCAGCGATACCTGACTTTAACTTTGCATGGAGATCAATTGTTTTAGACCTCTTTTTACAAGATTAATGAAAAAAATCTGTTGGCAATATATGCCATTCATATTCATATTAATCCAGGGCTGCACCATGGTAAAAATAACTGTTAGTGATAAACGAAATCCGGTTCCCCAAAGTCTTGAATTGGATGAAGACATCAAAATCACAACCTGGGGCGCGATCAAAGTAAACAAGGCCGATTTTTTCCCTTCCAGTTTTCAGATTAAATCCGGAGAGAAAGTAATTTATATAGATCCGGTGGAGGTTGACAGCACCGACAAGGCCGATTATATATTCCTTACCCACGCACATCCCGATCACCTGTCATTGAAAGATATTCGCAAAATTGCCCAGCCAGAGACCGTTATCGTTTGTCCAAAGGGAGTTGAAAAAAAACTGGCCAGGTATAATTTCAAGCCTAGAAAAGTAAAGCCGGGAGACGTACTTGACTTGGAAGATTTAAAGTGTGAGGCAGTCGCAGCTTATAATACAAAACCTGTTTTTTTATGGATTAAAGCCCACCCAAAATCCAGCGAAAATGTTGGGTACCTATTGACTTTAAATGATCACACGGCCATCTATCATGCCGGAGATACCGACTACCTGCCAGCAATGCGCGATATTAAAAACACCGATGTGGCCCTCGTGCCGGTAGGAGGTGACAACCTGACGATGAATGTTGAAGAGGCAGCGGCAATGGTGAATGCCATCAAACCGAAAATGGTGGTGCCCATGCACTATGAGCTTAAAGTATCTGACGACATGGATAGATTCAAGAACCTGACGGCAGCAGGAATTCAGGTAAAAGTACTGCAATAGGTTTTGATGCAAATACCCGATAGCACCCATGGTTTTATCCCAATGACTACCTCAAAAATTTAACACTTCAGCGCTTATCTTTTCTTTCCCTTGGAGATGTCTTTGTACAACCGAATTGCCGACATTCTAATGCGGTGGTATGGCTGGTAAAAGTAAAACCCCATGAAAAACAGGTGATACCTTTTAACATTTGGTCATGACCAACCAGCACAGTACAGCACAGGACGGAAGGGAAAAATTCACTGATTATATTAAAACATTTTTAACGATTAAAACAAAAACTATGGAATCTAAGAAATTTTCTTGCTGCCGCTGTCGCAGGTTTAAAATACCCTGGCAATAAATATGGACCTATCCATATATTTCCAAATCCGGATAAAGAGAATGTGTTTTTTAATTGCCAGCTGCTATAGAAGTTTATCGAGTGAAGACGCTGGATTTTGCTAGGTATGGCGTTCAATAGATCTTCCGGTCTCCTCCAACAAGGTTGGTGTTTTTATGTAAACCAGTGATTTAAGCGCTCCGGATTTGCGTCAACGGGGAAGTCAATCAGATGCTCAAAATAATACATTCGTTTCAGGGAATTTGGCCCTGGCCAGCAATCACATGCATCATTCATTTAAAAAAATAAGCTTTCCGTTCGATGACCGGTAAGGGTAGGCTTATAACAAAGTGCAAAAACTATTTTTTAACCAAAATTATCTGTTTATGAAAAATTTTTTTATTTATCTCATGACGCTTGTGTTGTTTGCTTCACAAGGCTACGCTCAAAATTGCGGTTGTGATGTGACTTATCAACCCAGTCCGAATGCTGGAGTCTCCATTGTCGGTGGGGTTTCACCCGGCGATACAGTTTGCCTGATGGCGGGACATTATAAGCATATATTCATTAGGGTGACCGGAACAGCTTTGAACCCTATCATTTTCAAAAACTGCGGAGGGGCAGTAACTATTGGCGATCCCAACACTCCAGGATATGCGATCAAGTTGTTGACCGCTACACACTTAAAGCTCCTAGGTGATGGGGATGCCGCCCATACGTATGGTATCAAAATAATAGAGACCAAATCCGGAGACTCGGGGATTGCTATTCAGGGAAATTCTTCAGACATAGAAGTGGCCCACGTGGAAATTTATAATACGGGCTTTGCCGGTATACATGACAATCCGGGAAACATGGGAGGATTTGTTCGGGATAACATGCATTATCACGATAACTATATTCATGATACCGGAGGAGAAGGGATGTATATCGGAAACACAAATTTCGATCCGCTTGCTGCTGAATTTCAAAATCTTCGTGTTTACGATAACCTGATCGAAGACACGGGTTGGGATGGCGTACAAATCGGGCGTGGGCAAGGTGTCAAATTCTATAGAAACATCATTAGACGAACAGGGTTGGATACCACAGAAATCTTCCAAAGGAAGGGGTTGCAGATTGGAAAGGGGACTTCCGGTGAATTTTACAATAACTGGATAGAGAAGCCCGGTGACGGGGCAGTCATTATCATGGGTGATGACGTAATCTTCCATAATAATGTGGTCATTGGCGGTGGGATCTTTTGTAACGAACCCATCACTGGTTTCAGCTATACACGATATGCCATTTTTAATAATACATTCATAGAAACTGAAGGAACCGTTTTCGAAACACGTAACGGCGCGCTGGATAATATCTTTACTAACAATCTTGCCTACAACAATACTGCCCAAAGTCATTTGGTTGCCAGGTTGAATTCCCCTTCCAGCCCAAATCCCATGCCTACGATAACAGACACTACGAATTTGCTTTCCTATGATACCGTCTCCTTGGGGCTGGTTAATATAAATAGTAATGATTTCCGGCTCACGGCTGCATCTCCGGCGGTCGATGTGGGGAGTGATTTAAGCCTGGAAGGGATAACAGAAGACTACGAAGGCACACTCCGGCCGCAAAACCTGGCCTATGATATTGGTGCTTATGAAACCCAAATACCGGCACAGGATGTGTGGCTGGAAGCAGAATGTGGTATTGTTGGCAGCAATTGGCAGGTTAGTAGCGACTCTAGCGCTTCAGGAGGATCGTTTGTCGTTTATCCTGATCCGGCGGGGATTTTTAAAGACGCACCCCCAGCTGATCCAAATGACCAGGTGGTTTACTCGTTTACGGTTGTGCAATCCGCCAATTATTATTTGCTCGCCCGCATCAAAGCCCGGACTATTGCCTATAACTCTTTTTGGGTAAGAATAGATAACGAGCCCTGGATTGAGTGGTGGGAAGGTATGGTTTTAAGTGATCAGTTTGTCTGGAATGAATTACCCGGTTCGTCCTTCTTTCTTTCAGCGGGGAGTCATACCATCACATTCGCCAACCGCGAAAGAGGTACCGAGCTCGATAAGTTAGTGGTTTCGCCTTCAAACACATTACCTGCCGGCATAGGGGAACCTGCTACTAATTGCACCACCGGTGCCCGTTTTGCAACCACTACTAAAGAGCCTGTGTTGGAAGATGAACTGTTAAGGCCGGTGGTAAGTGAGTTTGCAGCTTACCCTAACCCAAGTGATCAGCGCCTGACTATACGTTTTACACCAGATGCTGTCAGGTCAAATGCGTTGATTTTGACCGATCTTTCAGGGCGGGTAGTGCGCCAAATAGATCTCGGGTTGATAAAAAATAATCAAATCCAAATCAATACAGCGACGATAGATACCGGTCTGTATTTACTGCGTTTGGAAGGTGGCCAATCCCATACGGTTAAAGTTTACATTCATCACTAAGACCGTAAGAGGCTGTCTTGAAAGGACAGCCTCATTTTTTAATCAGGCACCTCGTAAACGGCAGTTTGTAATTCTTTACCCATTCGCAGGCTGAACCACCTGTAAGGATCAGGCGCCTCGAGGCATCGTTTGCTTACGGCAGTAGTATGGCGGTGTTATGACAAGCGTTTGGAATCAATGCTTACATGCCCGGGGGCAGAGAATAGCTATATGCAACGAATGATTTTGGCTGGTAGCTCAAAACAAGACTGACTATTCCGATGTTCAGGATACTAGGCCTTTTTTACCTTTATGGCATTCATGCCTTTCTGACCCCGCTCCACCTCAAAAGTAACCATGTCATTTTCGGCTATTTCCTCGGTTAAACTGCTTACATGAACAAAGAATTTTTCTTCCGTCTCCAGTTCTCTGATAAATCCAAACCCCTTTGAAGCATTAAAAAAATCGACTCTGCCCTTACGGATTGGATCAACTTCGATTTCTTCTTTTTTGGGCACTCCTATTTCAATGCTTTCAGCACTAATATCCTTTTTCTTTGCCGGATCCGGTGGCGTATCAGTAATATTACCATCTTCGTCAACGTAGGCCATCATGTTTTCAAGCCCACCCCCTTGTGAATTGGCATTACGTTCTTCACGCCTTTGCTGCTTCTCCTGTTTTTTCTTGAGACGCTTTTTCTCTTTTTCTTGTTTGTTAAAGGAATCTTGAGACTTTGCCATATTTGATTTTAAAAATTGCCGAAACCGGGTTATGAAGTACGAACGTTCCACGTAAATATAGTGCTTGTATTTGAGTGTTGCAAGAAATTTAGCACTGTTCAGACTTAGTTTAAACTAATGTAATCCGGGGGATTTGCACCAGATGATAGCTTGTGGGGATAAAGTCTTGTCTGCCGGTATGACCTGGAAATCCTTAAAAGTAACCTGACGATTTCATAATCACCGAATGGTGATTTCGGCATTTGTTTAAAATCTATTTTTTTGTTTTTGTCGTCTTCTCGTCGTTATCCTTCGCTGTTAAATTATCATCAAACTTTATCTTCTGGCTGCCGGTGGCGTTAGCTTCCTGGTTTTGATATTTTTCCAATGCTTCCTTCAATTGCGCAATTTCCTCTTCCATTTCACCTTTCTGGCGTCCTAATTCCTCCTGTGTGGCCTGCAATTCCTCCTGGTTCTGCCGCATTTCTTCCTCCTGGGCCCTCATTTCTTCTGCCTGTTGCTGCGATTCGGCCAGCAGTTTTTGCATGCTTATAGTGCTTCTGCCACTTTCAAGCGTAGAGGCAATATTTTCACCCAGGGTTTGTAAAAATTGTATTTGATATTCTTCAAATTCATTGAAAGATGCCAGTTCAATCAATCCCAATGTCTTCTCGTTCACAGTGGTTGGCATAATTAAGACGGATCTTGGATTGCTATGTCCTAATCCGGAAGTAATGTTCACATAATTTTCAGGAATCTCTGTCAGTAATATATAATCTCCCTCCAGATACGCCTGTCCCACCAGACTTTGCCCAATCTCTACTCTTTTTTCAAGGAACTTTTTTCGATCGAATGCATACGCCGAAACAAGTTCCAAATAGGGATCGTCGGGATTATCCTCGTTTAGAATAAATAATCCCCCCTGGTTGGCCTCCATGTATTTAACCGTAAAAGATATAAGATCGTCAGATAACTGTTGTATGTCCTCATAATCTCTCATAATTTTAATAGCCTGCGAAATACCCTCACCGGCCCATTGCCTTTTCTTTTCTTCCAATTGGGTCTCTTCTATTTTTTTAAGGTTCTCCTTTAGCTCCTCTTCTTTACCGGACAATTGCTGGTTGGTCTCTTTTGATTTCTCCAATAGCTCCAGCGCAGTTTCTTCGGCGGCCTGACTCTGCTTGGCCAGGATCAGGATACAGCCACCGCCGACGACAATACTCAAAACAATGGTGACGTGGGACAGGTAACCGGTAGCCATCACTTCATTATCAATTTCCAGTTCGAGCCATTCGTTAAACACGTTCATGGAAAGCAGCACGGCGATGGATATGACACTCAACGAAATGAGGTATACTTTTTCTCTTACATCAAATACCAAAAAGATAATCAGGGTAAAACTTAATGAGAGCATGGCAAGCGGTGGCAGTGCGGTCGCTCCGGCGTGATTGACGTAACCGGAATAAGCTGACGTTAGCAATACCGGCAATAGTGCAATGATAATCCTGGCAATTACCTGTAACCTGAGATAATTAAAACCCAGCGTAGAAAGGCATACTACCGTTCCGATGGCGGGTAAGTAGGCAATTTCCGGAAAATGTATTAAACTGATCACAATAAAAGGGGCCGCCACCAATAAGCTAATTACCAGGGCGATCTGATTTGATAATATGATTTTCCGCTGTAGGTAGGCCGGATAGTTATCGTCAACACCAATCTTCGCTATTTTCATTTTCAATATAATTAATACTACAATTCAATTAATCCATTTTACTCCTGCTTTGACAGCATGAGTAGTTTGTAGTTGTTAGTCGGAATAACCAGAAATCGCTTCTCCAGTGGGCTCGCCTTATACATTTAAAAGACGTTGAAAATAGAGAGACCTTTAAATAAGCCTCTTGCCACATCAATCATTTCATTTGATCATTGCCTGGTCAATGTGATTGTAAAACCGGGAAGGCATGGCATCGGCGACAGGTTTTAATCTTTTTACCCCTATAATTTAAACCGAATTAACCCATTGCCTCATTAAATAGCCTTAAGCCCTTTCTGAGATGAAAGTACAACCTGCCTGGCGTTTTACAATTGGCATTTATCAGACCAAATGAATCCAAATTTATCCAAGATTGCGGAGACAAATGGTTTTAATCTTTGTAATACATCTTACCTGTAATATTTTTTAGGTCTATCCACCTTTTTATTATGGGTTATTAACCGACGACGATTTAAAATATCACATAGCAGGGACCCGGTAATGGTAGGACATCGGCCTCCTTCCTGTTTTACGGGCTAACGGTATGTCGATAAAATGATGATCCGGATTTCCTGTCTTTTATCAAATGCCGGTAGCTATTAAGAACGGGGTTGCGGAAATTTGCGATTGACAGATTATTGACCTGTCAACATATTTCTTGGCAACAAATACAAAATTCATATCGTGATCCTTCTAATTCTATGAATATTTTAAATTTTCAGAAAAAGCAACCCTTAAAATGAAATATTTTAAATAATGCTTGCGTGGAGAAATATATTTTCTTAATATTGGTTTACCAATTTTTGGTTAACCAATTTACAAAAAAGAAAATGGACATTTTTGAAAACCTGCAGCAGATAAAGATTGAAAAGCCTAGTGACAAGATTATAGGTCAAATAAAGGCGCTGATTAGTTCGGGACAGCTAAAACCTGGTGACAGACTTCCTTCGGAGCGAAAACTGTCTGAAAAATTTGGCGTGGGCAGGGGCTATGTGCGAGAGGCCATTCAAAAATTAGAATTTTACGGCATTTTAAGGACTTTGCCACAGAGTGGAACGCTGGTAGCTGGCTTGGGGGTAACCGCTTTGGAAGGTTTAATTAATGATGTGTTGCAACTGAACCAAAGTGACTTTCATTCAATGGTAGAAACCAGGGTGATTTTGGAGATTAATGCGGCCAAATTGGCTGCAGAGAGGGCAAATGACGCTGAGTTAAGAAAAATCAGTCAGGCGCTGGAAGCATTCAATGCCAAAGTGGAATCCGGCGAAGAGGCTGTTGAGGAAGATCTTATGTTTCACCTTAAGATCGCGGAAGCCAGCGAAAATTCTGTGCTTAAGTCTTTACTTTTAATCATTGTACCTGATCTGATCAGCTATACCAAGACCTTAAAAATATGCGCCGACGATCGCCCGATAAGATCCATGAAAGAGCACCAGGAAATCTTTGATGAAATTGTAAGTGGTAATAGTGAAGGCGCAGGACAAGCTATGCGGACACATTTAAAAGATGTGCTGGAATACCGACCTCCAAGTGATCTGGGGATTAATGGTAATTCATGACAACTAAAAGATGGAAATAATAAAAATGTCAGCTATGAGTAATAGCTGACATCAAGATAAACCTTCCGCCTTTAATAGTGACCGACAAGCTGCTATTAATGGGCAAAGTATACCATTGTTTTAATTTAAACTCTATAAAATTATGAAAAATTCTATACAAAAGAAATTTTTCAAATGGCTGTATGTAATACCTATCCTGCTGCTGCCCACTATACAATCGGCGGCAAATGTTACAGGCAGCAGTCTGAAATCCTTTTTTCAACAGCAAGATTTACAAAAAGATATTACCGTTACAGGTAAAGTATTATCTGAACTAAATGAGCCTTTGCCAGGAGCAAATGTTATCATTAAAGGCACCGCTAGTGGAACTATAACCAATGCTGACGGAAATTATAGTTTGGTGGTGCCGGAAAACAGCACTTTGGTGTTTAGCTATGTTGGATATATCAATCAGGAAGTGCTGGTCGGTGATCAGACCCTGATCGACATTACCATGCAGCCGGATCTGGAGCAATTGGAGGAATTGGTTGTAGTTGGCTATGGCTCTCAGAAAAAATCTCACCTGACCGGAGCCGTATCCAAGGTGACCAACGAAAATTTGGACCAAATTGCCGTGGCCAGGGTAGACGAAGCACTCGTGGGCCAGGTTTCAGGGGTCAATATTCAGGCCACTGACGGTGAAGCCGGAGCTCCTCCAACAATCAGGATAAGGGGAACGGGGTCCGTTACAGGATCTTCCAATCCGCTTATCGTCGTTGATGGCCTGGTGGTTGACAACGATTTTTTGAGTAACCTTGATATGAATAATATAGAATCATTTGAGGTGTTAAAGGATGCGGCTTCTGCCGCGATTTATGGATCCAGGGGTGGCAATGGAATTATCATGGTAACCACCAAAAGTGGTAGACCAGGTAAAACGCGATTTAGCTACAATGGCTTTTTCGGTCAAAAAGAAGCAAGACAAAGTGATGCGTACTACTCTTCATTAGCGGAAACCGCCGCTGCCGAACTCGCTTTTAACGGTTTCCTGTCTGATCGAACCCTGGTGAAACAGCAGTTGGGAGTAGACCGGGACTGGCAGGATGTCATATTTGATGGCGGCAATATTATGAGTCATTCCCTAAGCGCCCGGGGTGGAACGGAGAAAACTACATTTAATGTGTCAGGAAGTTACCTGAAGGATGAGGGTGTCATGCTTACAGACGAATTCGAAAGATATAGTTTAAGTCTCAAGGTCAACACCAAGGTTTCAGATAAATTCACGCTAGGGGTCAGTGTCGCACCTTCTTATACCGACAGAAGAAGATTCGACGGATCGACTCACGATATTTTGAGGCAAACGCCATGGCTGCCATTATACCTGGATGAAAACACCATTCAGTTTGTTAACAGGTTGCGGGATGGTGGAAAATATGCGGACGCTCAAATTGGGGATTATGCCTTACAGAGGATGTTCGATGATTGGGATTTGGTTGAGGGGCAGGCAGTGGCATCCGGGGGTACTGATATAAGTAATACATCAAACACCAACCCAGCTGCAAAAGTTATCGAACGTGAACGCCTGGATAAAAAATTTAAGCTTTTTGGGACCATTTACGGGCAGTATGAAATAATCGATGGGCTGAGTTTTAAATCGGCGTTTTCAGGATCAACTCAAAGTACCAGAAGAAGCAGATGGCAGGGAGTGGAGGCGCACAGAAACGGTGCGGCTAATACCAGGTTGGATGACAACAATGAAGAGGCCATTCACCTGGTTTGGGAAAACTTTTTGACCTATAATAAAGTATCCGGAAAGCACGAGTTCAACGCCGTACTGGGAACCTCAACCGAAAGATGGAGAAATTATGCCTCCACGGTGGTTGGAACAGGTTACGATTCCGATTTGGTAAAATCTATTAGCAATGCCACCACCATAGCCCGAGCTACATCCTTTGAATGGGAAAAAAGGCTGTTATCCTTTTTTGGAAGAGTGAACTATGCTTACAATGACAAGTTTCTGGCATCAGTCAGTTTAAGACGTGATGGAAGTTCAATATTTGGTGCGGACAATAAGTATGGAAATTTCCCTGCGGTATCTGTGGGTTGGAACATTTCCAACGAAGACTTTTTAATGGATAACAAGGCCATCAACCTCCTGAAGCTCAGAGTGAGTTATGGAGCGACCGGAAATGATCGTCTAAATACAGGAAACTACAATGTTAACGTTACCAGCAATCTTGGCGGAGCCACATCACTGAGCTCAGGCGATGTGCTGATAGATAATTACCCCTATTTAGCGCTATTAGGGGCAGGCACTGCAGTTATTTCAGGAGCGGCTGCCGCCTCCTTCAACCCAATCAACATTGCCAATCCGGATTTGAAATGGGAGCGTTCTGTAGAGATTAATCCGGGCGTTGACTTTATCCTGTTCAACAATGTCCTCTCAGGCTCCATTGATTATTACAAACGAACCAGCGACCAGCTGCTGTTGTTTAATCCCATCTCCGGAACCACAGGTTTTGGTAACGCCCTGGTGAATTTGGGAGAAGTGGAGAATAAGGGATTTGAAATTGAACTTCGAAGCAATAATATAAACCGGGAAAATTTCACCTGGTCGACCACTGTTATTGGTTCGAGGAATAAAAATGAGTTGACAGATTTTGCCGATTCCAATGGACAAATCCAAAGCGTAGACGCAAAAAGGGCCGCGGAATGGATTAACCTGGAAGGACTACCCATTTCCTCGTACTACGGTTGGGTAGTTGACCGCGACATTCCTCTGGAATATATTAAAAATCCATTTCATCCGGTTGGAGCTGAGGCACAGGATGTATATGTAAAAGATCTGAATGGTGATGGTATAATCAATGACGAGGATAAAACTGTACTCGGAAACCCCTATCCTGATTTCATTTGGAGTGTATCCAATAACTTCACATTTGGCAATATAGATCTGGGCTTTATGTTCCAGGGAAGCCATGGGGCCGAGATAAGAAATATGGGAGATCAATATCTGTTTAATCATTTCAATAGTTCCCAGGATTTCGATCCGGATATTACGCCGGATCAGGAATTCATTAAACAAAAGATATTTACTGATGATATCATTCAAGATGCCTCTTATATAGCCTTACGGACTATTAATATTGGCTACACTTTCTCCGCTGGCTTACTGGAAAACATTGGCATATCCAGAGCTAGAGTATATGCGGCCGGGCAAAATTTGTTGTATTTGACGGCGGACGGTTATACAGGGTTCAATCCTGAGTCTATCGATAATACCAGTCCAACTACCTGGGGATACCAAAGAGCCGGAAGTCCTATTCAAAAAACAGTTACCATTGGATTTAACTTAGACTTTTAGAACGATGAAAACGAAAGTAAAAAATATATTGAAGCAGATTTGGAAGGTAGCTTTACTGTTACCGGCAATGGTAATCTGTGCCTGCAGTGAGGATTATTTGGAGCCGGCACCAATATCGGCCATTTCAGCACTTAATTTCTATTCGGATGAAACGGAACTGGAGGCAGGAGTGATCAACATGTACGATGGGATACAGGGAATAAATTCTAATGATACCGATGATTTACATGGAATCCAGCGAGAGTTCTATTTAACTGAAATGCGCAGCGATAATACCAAAACGAAAAGCTCTGAAGGTGAAGCTGCTGAATTTGAAAACTTTAATATTACGCCGAATAATGGTATCGTCGCCGATTATTATGCAAGTTTTTATAATATCATATTCAGGGCCAACGTGGTGTTGGAAAATTTAGGTGTGGCCTCCGCGGCAAAAGCTGCATTGTTTGAAGGCGAAGCGAAATTTGTAAGAGCCTACGCTTATTTCAACCTGGTCAGACTTTATGGTGACATACCCCTGGTGGATAGATTGATAAATCCGCTAGACAAGGAGACCGCTTTTACCAGAGTGCCCACATCCACCATTTACGATCTGATAGAAAGCGATCTGACCACCGCCGTTGCCAATTTGGACAATACCTATAGATCCCGTGCTTCCCAGGCCGCTGCCCAGGCGCTTTTGGCCAAGGTGTATTTGACCAGGGGAAATAATTACGATCAGGCCAGGAGTCTATTGGAAGGGGTAATGAGTGCTGGTTATTCTTTAGAGACTAATTTTCAGGATATATTTTTCCAGGAGCTGAATGATGAAATCATTTTTGCCATCGGATACTTACCGGATAATTCGGACGACAGCCAAAACTTCTCAGCGGAGTGGTTAAACGCAGTTGGAAGAACTACTGGTGTAAATTACGTAACCGATGAAGCAGCAACTGCATTGGATGTGCTAGGAGGCGATAGAACCATGTATTCCTATCGCATTGACGCCACACAACCTGAATTCAATCAGGTGGTGAAATATATACCTGACGGCGATGAAGATTTAGGGATCGCAGCTGTTTCTTCTAACCCCGTACTGGCAGGGAATGACTGGATCGTGTTAAGATATGCAGATGTTTTATTGATGCATGTTGAGGCTATTATGGCAGGAGGAACGGACACTTCTGATCCAGCTGCCTTAGCTTCTTTTCAAGCCGTTAGGGATAGAGCGGGACTTACAGACCTGGTTACCAATGTTACAAAGCAGGAATTGTTGGCTGAAAGAAGGGTCGAGCTGGCATTCGAAAATCATCGGTTATTTGATCTGATAAGATTTGGAGAGGCAATCACAGTGTTAGGGAACTTTGCAACAGACAATGGGTTTTCTTTCTCAGAAACCGATTTGCTGTTGCCCATCCCCCAACGGGAAATAAACCTTAGCCAGGGCTTATTGACACAAAATTCTGGATACTAGATTTTTAAGTAAAAATTAAGTTTTATATGCCCCTGCTCTTCGGGCAGGGGCGTTTTATACCCTTGTTAATGGGAAAAGATATCGTCGATAATAAGTCAGTTTTTAAAAAAATCTATTTGCTAAAGCTTGCCCCGGCTCCTGGAATATTCGCTATCGGATATAGCAATCATTCAATATTTCAAAAACTAAAGAAAATGAAAGACCAGATGCGTATCCAAATAATCATACTTGTTTTTGCCTGTTTATTAAATGCCTGCGACCACCCATCTGGCCATCAGGTACTGGTCCATGACCTTACGGAATTTGAAAAAGCTGTGCAAACAGCCCAGCCGGGGGATGTTATTAGCCTTGCCAATGGTGTATGGAGCGACACAGAATTACTGTTTGAAGCCAACGGCACTGCCGAAAAGCCCGTAACGCTCACCGCTGAGGAAAAAGGCCAGGTGTTCCTGGAAGGAGCTGCCAATTTGAGGATTGCCGGGGAGCATTTGGTAGTTTCCGGATTGGTATTCCGAAATGGCTTCACCCCTACCAATGAGGTAATTTCATTTAAAAAAGACAAAAAAAATCTGGCCAGTCATTGCAGAGTTTCCGAATGTGTTATTGATAATTTCAGCAATCCAGAACGTTTTGAAACCGATACGTGGGTCGCTATATATGGGAAGAACAATCGCTTTGATCACAATTACCTGACCGGTAAACGAAACCATGGTGTTACCCTTGCGGTCAGACTAAATAGTGAAGAGAGTCGTGAAAATAATCATTTAATCGACCATAACTATTTTGGTCCGCGTCCGAATTTGGGCGCCAACGGCGGCGAAACACTGCGTATTGGTACCAGCCACTATTCTTTAACCAATTCCAGAACAGTCGTAGCAAATAATTATTTTGACCGGTGCAATGGTGAGCATGAGATTATCTCCAACAAATCCTGTCAAAATACCTACCGCGACAACACCTTTTTTGAATGCCGTGGAACATTGACGATGCGGCACGGAAATGAAACCAAAGTTGACGGCAATTTCTTTTTCGGCAATGGTAAAGTAAATACCGGAGGCATTAGAATTATTAACGAGAAGCAAACCGTCACCAATAATTACTTCTATAACCTGACCGGCTATCGATTCCGCGGGGCCCTGGTGATTATGAATGGTGTCCCTAACTCCCCCTTAAACAGGTATTTTCAAGTGAAAGAATCAGTGGCGTCCAACAATACCTTTATTAATTGCGATCACGTGCAACTCTGTGCCGGCAGCGATGAAGAACGTAGCGCTGTACCGGTTAACACCTCTGTGGCCAATAATGTTTTTTACCATGAAAGTAAGGCCGATATCTTCACGATCTATGACGATGTAAGCGGAATTAATTTCGAGGGAAACTTCAGCAGTCCCGATATCAACACTAACCAACTTACCGGTATTAAATCAACGCCGTTGAAACTGGTTAAAAATGCCAGTGGATTGGTGATGCCACACGGTCAGACCGGCGAGGCTGGAACCAATCGAAAGGCTGTGCAAGCTACACCTGAAAACACAGGCGTTTCCTGGTATCCAAAAGTGGATGAAAGCATTAAATTCGGTGTAGGAAGGACGATAACCGTGGAACCCGGAATGAATACGCTATATGAGGCAGTGCGCAGCGCTGCGTCGGGGGATGTACTGGTTTTAAATGCCTCGGCAGATTATCATCTTACCAAATCTTTATCAATCCATCATCCGCTGACAATTAAATCCGGGACTGCCTCCCGGCCGGTTATAAAGTTTGAGAAAACAACGCTGTTTTATATTGAGAATGGCGGCAGCCTGGCGTTGCGGGGAATCATTGTGGACGGATCAGAATCACCTGATGCCCCGGGAAATTCTGTGATCAGCACCAGCAGATATTCCATGAATAAAAATTATAAGCTGCTGATCGAAGACAGTGAGTTTAAGAACCTGGATATTAACCATTCCTTTAGTGTATTGAAAATATACAAAAATACCTTTGCCGATTCTATCTATCTGAGGAATGCAGTTTTCAGCAACATTACCGGCTCCGTATTGGCGCTGGACAAAGAAACGGACGATATAGGTATTTACAACGCTGAAAATGTCGATATTGAAAACTGCACTTTTTCAAAAGTAGAGGGGTTAGTACTCGATCTATATCGGGGAGGTAGGGATGAAAGTACCTTTGGGCCTATTTTGACCATTAATCATTGCGTATTTAACGAGGTGGGCTATGGTACCCGCAATAAACATGACGCCGCAATCAGATTGCATGGTGTTCAGGTGGCCCATATCAAGAACAGCATATTTAACAAATCCAATAATATCAGGCTTTTCCTGGCCGTGGGCGAGCCGATTATCAGTATTACCAACTGCAACTTCCATGAGTCCGGTAAAATTATAGCAAACGACGACGCATACCATACGTCAGGACTGACCGGTTTAAAGCCTGATTTTGAAAACACAGCCGGCTTTGCGTTAGCCGCTGGCTCTGGCTTAATTGGCAAGGCCGATGACGGCAAGGATATAGGTATTATCAAAAATTAAGGAATGAAGAAATTTTCCGGTTATATCAATACTAAATTCATTGCCTGGACGGGGCTATTGCTGATTGGCTTGTTTGGTAATAGGCTTACGGCGGCTGAAGGTGATCACCCCGGGCTAATACTTACCAGACAGGGTGTGGCAAATATCAAAGCAAACCTGGGAAACATCCCGCTTTTTGATGCCTCCTTAAAAAATGCACGGCAGGAAGTAGATTCGGAAATAGCGAATGGTATAGAAGTACCGGTACCCAGGGATCTGGCCGGCGGCTACACGCACGAAAGGCATAAAAAGAATTTCTTTATACTACAAAAGGCCGGTGTGCTTTTTCAAATTACCGGCGAACAAAAATATGCCGAATATGTACGGGAGGCCTTACTAAAATACGCCAAACTTTATCCCACTTTGAAGTTGCACCCCACCAATCGTTCTTATGCAACCGGTAAGTTATTCTGGCAGTGCTTAAATGATGCCAACTGGCTGGTTTATACCAGCCAGGCCTACGATTGTATTTATGACTGGTTGTCACCGGCGGAGCGTACCCTGCTTGAAAAAGATCTGTTCAGACCCTATGCTGATTTCCTTTCTATTGAATCTCCCCAGTTTTTTAACAGAATTCATAACCATAGCACCTGGGGAAATGTGGCGGTGGGGATGATTGGTCTTGTGATGAATGACCGGGAGTTGGTAGACAGGGCACTTTATGGGATTGGGAATGATGCTGTTGATCCGGACCTGAAGGATAACGATGGTGGATTTATAAAAATACCCGGTCAGACCCGGTCTGGGTTTTTTGCTAATCTGGAAAGTCCTTTTTCTCCGGACGGCTATTATACGGAAGGTCCTTACTACCAACGATATGCCATGTATCCGTTTATGCTCTTTGCCGAGGCTATCGAAAATGTAAGGCCCGATATTAAGATCTTTGCCTATAAAGACAGTGTACTGATAAAAGCGGTGCACACCCTGTTGAATCTAACAGATCAAAACGGTGAATTTTTCCCTTTAAACGATGCGCAAAAGGGGATGTCTTACTTGTCAAGGGAACTGGTATCGGCAGTAAATATTGCTTACCACTTTGGAGGGAATAACCCTGCCCTGCTGTCCATTGCGAGGCAGCAGGGGCAGGTATTATTAGATGATACGGGATTATCTGTTGCCAGGGACCTGCATTCGGGCAAGGCAAGGCCTTTTGTTAAACGCTCGATGGCGTTGCGTGACGGATCTGCCGGCCGCCAGGGAGGTATTGGTATTTTGAGGGCCGGTATTGCTGAGGATGAATTGAGCCTGGTAATGAAATATACGGCGCAAGGTCTTAGTCATGGGCATTTCGATAAGCTGTCTTTTTCCCTGTATAACAATGGCAAGGAAGTGATACAAGACTATGGTCTCGCAAGGTTCGTTAACATAGCGCAAAAAAATGGAGGAGGATATCTGAAAGAAAATACCACCTGGGCTAAACAGTCTGTTGCCCACAATACGTTGGTGGTGAACGAAACATCTCATTTTGAGGGCGATTTTGAAAAAGGGAATGCTCATCATTCTGACGGTTACTTCTTTGAGACCGGGGAAAATATAAAAATTGTAAGTGCCAAGGACCGCCATGCATACCCCGGCACGCTATTGCACAGAACCATGGCTGTCATGATCGATGAAGATTTTGTCAACCCCCTGATCATAGATATTTTCCGGGTAAATACCAATCGTGAACAGCAATATGACCTGCCTTATTACTTTGGTGGTCAATTGATGTCTGCCAATGTTGATTATAAGACGCCAAAAGTTCTTGCGGCATTGGGAACGAGTCATGGCTATCAACATTTGTGGAGGGAAGCCGAGGGAACCATCGGGGAGGATAATGTGGCATTAACCTGGTTGTTGGATGATAGATTTTATTCTTTTACTGCAGTGGCTACGCCTGGCGATAGACTCCTTTTTGTGCGCGCCGGCGCCAATGATCCGGCGTTCAATTTAAGAAGAGACGGGGGGATCATCCTCCGAAAAGACAATGTTAAAAATACGGCGTTTGTTTCTATTATTGAAGCCCACGGCCACTATGATCCGGTCAGCGAAATAGCGGAAGATGCCTTCAGCAGTATTGCCGGGGTAGTGTTATTACATCATGATAACACCTATACGGCCATAGGCTTCAGTCATATTAATGGCCGGGAGTGGGTACTGTGCCTGGCCAATGAAAATGCCTCAAAAGAAGTCAGCCATCAGCTTACGATAAAGAATCAACCATATAACTGGATAGGACCATTTCAATTATTTAAAAATCATAATCATAATTAAGAAACAATGGAAAAAACAAAGCCAAGTCAAGTATTTCATTTTGGAGACCAGGTCGAGTGGGAGGAAGTTGCACCGGGCGTCAGGCGGCAGGTGATGGGATTTGATGAAAAAATCATGTTGGTAAGGGTAAAATTTGAAGCCGGAGGTGTGGGCCAACTTCACGAACACCATCACTCTCAGGTCACCTATGTTGAAAGCGGGGTTTTTGAGCTTACCGTTGGAGACCAGAAGAAAACATTAAAAGAAGGTGATTCATTTTATATTCCTCCCCATGAGCTTCACGGATGTTTGTGTACGCAGGCAGGCACCCTGATTGATGTGTTTAGCCCTGTGAGGGAGGATTTTTTAAAAGCTTAGAACATGTCTGTCAAATTAAAAGGCTTGCGATGGTGGATTATTGGTCTGATTGGCCTGGCTACCATTATTAACTACATTGACCGATCCGCTCTGTCGGTAATGTGGCCAAGTATTCAAAAAGAGTTGGGGTTTGATAGTTATGATTACGCCATTATGCTCAATGTATTTATGGTTGCTTATGCGCTGGGGCAATCCATATCAGGTCGCATGTTTGACAAGATTGGCACGCGGATAAGCTATGTCATCTGCATTGCCGTGTGGGGAGCATCTACGGCGTTACATGCGATTGCCAGTGGTCTGTTTTCTTTCAGCCTGTTCAGAGCGACGTTGGGTATTTCAGAAGCCGGCAACTGGCCAGGCGCTGTAAAGAGCAATGCCGAATGGTTTCCAATAAAAGAAAGAGCTGTGGCGCAGGGGATATTCAATTCGGGAGCATCCATCGGCTCGGTGATTGCGCCTCCTTTAATTGCCATGCTTTATTTGGGCTTTGGCTGGCGCATTACTTTTGTTATCGTCGGCTTGCTGGGCATTGTATGGATTATACCCTGGATAATCATTAATAAGGCGGGCCCTGAAAAACATCCCTGGATTGAGGAGAAAGAGCGCGAATACATTCTCACCGATCGCCTGGAGGCTGATGACACTCCCCAGGGGCACAAGCCGCTTTCACTAAAGAAAATAATGTCGCATACTGAATCATGGGCGGTTTTGGTTTCCCGGTTCTTTCTGGAGCCTATCTGGTGGCTTTTTGTAGGATGGATGCCCTTGTATTTAGCAGATCGCTATGGCTTTGATGTCAAACAAATCGGCTTATTTGCCTGGGTTCCCTATGTGGGTGCGGCCGTCGGAAGTATATCCGGAGGGTGGAATGCCGGCCGGATGATACAGCGGGGGGCTGGTGTCGATAAGGCCAGGAAAAGTACCATTACTATTGGCGGTGCCATCATGTTTTTTGGGTTGATAGCCACGATATTTCTGGCAGATACGCCCTTGAAATTTGTGCTGATCGTGGCGATGGTATTATTCGGATTTCAATTTGCTATTAGCAATATTCAAACGATTCCAAGCGACCTTTTTACTGGAAAATCGGTAGGTACACTCGCTGGTCTGGGGGGAACGGTTGGGGTATTATCAGTGATTATTATGAACTTTCTGGTACCCGTCATTACCGCCAAATCCTATACACCTGCCTTCGTTATCATAGCCACATTTGTGCCCTTGGGCGTGATAGCTGTTTATTTATTATGCAAGAAAATAGGGCCTGTAGAAACTGATAATTAGAATGGATATATCAATCCAGTATGTTTAATATTAAAAATATATTATTATGAATCTCAACGAAAAAGTAGCGATAGTAACCGGTGGAGGAAGAGATATTGGAAGAGCAGTATCGGTAAAACTGGCGTCCCTTGGCGCCAAGGTGGTGGTTAATTATTACGGTAATCAAGATGCGGCTGATGAAACGCTGGCGCTCATAAAGAACAGTGGCGGGGAGGCCATCGCCGTAAAGGGAGATATGACAAAACAGGACGATGTTGACAGCGTCCTGTCTACAGCCCTGGCAACCTATGGTCCGGAGATCCATATACTGGTGAACGTAGCAGGTGGCTTGGTAGCCAGAAGAACATTGGAAGAAATGGATGATGATTTCTTCAATCACGTCATCAGGCTGAACCTGAATTCTGTATTTTTGACTACCAAGGCCATTGTTCCCCACATGAAATCAGGTGCTTCTATTGTGAACTTTGCGTCACAGGCCGGCCGCGACGGCGGTGGTCCCGGAGCATCAGCTTATTCCACTTCCAAGGGAGCGGTAATGACCTTTACCAGGGCGATGGCAAAGGAATTGGGACCTAAAAATATCAGGGTAAATGCCCTCTGTCCTGGTATGATAGCAACTACATTTCACGATACTTTTACCAAAGATGAAGTAAGAACAAAAGTAGCCGGCGGCACACCGCTCAGGCGGGAGGGTGAAGCGTGTGAGGTAGCGAATTTAGTGGCTTGCCTGGCTTCGTCGGAGTCCTCCTTTATGACAGGAGCCAATGTAGATATCAATGGGGGTCTTCTTTTTTCCTAAAAAATTATAAATCACAGATAGCGATGCCGGGTTGGGGCGTGAAAAAGATTAAATGCTTCAGCGCATTGTCAATAAAAGCATAGACAATAAGTGGATTATTTGAATCAAATTTTGATTCCGGCAATACTTTTAACGGCACTTGCCGGCTGCCGGACAGATGCCATTTCCGATCAGGGCAAAAAGGGGCATTCGATCGATTTATCAACTTGGAAGCTGACTTTACCGGTTGATGAGAACAGGGATGGAAAGCCAGACGAATATGTGGACCTTACCGCCTATCGCGGCAATAGTGCCATTGCCCCTTATATGTATGACGGGGAGGATGGATCTTTGGTCTTTTACTGCCAGTACACCGGCATCGCTACCACAAATAGCCGTTATTCACGTACGGAATTAAGAGAACAATTGGTAGCAGGAGATAATGCCACCAACTGGTCTATGGAGGATGGCGGAATCATGAAGGGAAGCTTAAAGGTAGCGGCAATTTCTTCCGGTCATCGCACCATCGTCATGCAAATACATGGGCGGCTTACTGACGAGCAAAAAGAAACCATTAATACTTCGGACAATGATGCACCACCGCTCCTGAAAATATATTTTCAAAACAATAAAGTGAGGGTGGTTAGAAAAATCCTGGTAGATGAACATGGTCAGGGGGAAGCCATTCTCCCCAAAAAGGCCTGGAAGGATGATGAAGGTCATTATTTCGCAGAACAGGTGAATAACCGGACCTTTTCGCTGGAGGTCATTGCCTTCCCGGGTAGGCTTGAAGTTAAATTAAATGGTGTCAGCAAGGTTTACGACGACATAAGTATGCAAAAATGGCCATTTGAAAACTACTTTAAAGCCGGGAATTATCTTCAATCTTCCGATAGCGGGGCTTTTGCCAAGGTAGAATTCTACACATTAAATGTGACGCATTAGAAAATTTCTCAATACCTTTGGCCTTCCGATTCACAAGATCTTCAAAAAAGAATGGATAACAAAAAAGTAGTTACTTTTGGGGAGGTGATGATGCGCCTTTCCCCTCCGGGTCACTCCAAATTTTCGCAAGCCTCCAGCCTTGAGTTGGCCTATGGAGGTGGTGAAGCCAATGTGGCCATATCTTTAGCATACCTGGGACTTCACGCAGCCCATGTTACCCGCTTTCCGGATAATCTTATCGGACGATCAGCCACTCAATTTTTGAGACGTCACTGGCTGGATACCTCTATGGTGATCTATGGCGATCAAATTATTGGTAAATACTTTTTGGAAAAAGGGGCTGTGCACAGGCCAAGCCAGGTGATTTACGAAAGGGACGGTTCGGCGTTTTCTAAAATTGAACCGGGGATGGTTAACTGGGAGCTATTTTTGAAGGATGCCGATTGGTTTCACTGGACCGGCATCACACCGGCAATTTCAGCGGGAGCGGCAGCCTGTTGCCTTGAGGCCATTGAGGTAGCCAATACGTTAGGGATTACGGTATCTGCGGATATCCACTCCAGGAGCAGTTTGTGGAATTATGGAAAGTCCCAGCATGAAGTAATGCCGGATTTAATCCGGGGATGTGATATTGTCATAGGTAGTGAGAAAGATATTTGTGATATATTCCATGTTGACCTGAAAGACGATGAAAACAGTTTCGGCGATGCTTCTAAGCAGTTAATGAAAAAATGCCCCCGGGTAAGGAAGGTCATCGATAAAAACAGGGAAATGTTAAGTGCTTCTCATAACAGAATTCAAGGCAAAATGTGGAATGGGAAAGATTATTTCGAAACGCCACAGCTCGATGTGACCCATATTGTTGACCGGGTTGGCACCGGGGATGCCTATGCCGCCGGACTGATATACGGATTGTTGAACTTTGATGATGACCTCCAGACTTTGAAGTTTGCCACGGCAGCCTGCGCATTAAAGCATACGGTGGAGGGAGATGCAAATATGGTTTCTCTGGATAACATTCAATGCCTTATGCATGGAGACACCGCAGGTAGAATTATCCGCTGAGGTGTTTTAGCAGGTAATCAAAATCCCTGCATTGCCCGGTGGGTCATTCAATTGATACATCAGAGCATTTTCTCGATTTCTTCCAAAGTTTTGTTTTTGGTTTCCGGTATGCTGGACTTTACAAATACAAAGCACAATATACATATACCACAGTAAGTCCAGAAAGAGCCATAGGTTCCCATGGTTTTATTAATAATGGGGAAAGTATAGGTCAACAAAAAGGCGGCGGTCCACATGGCGGTGGTTGTCAGCGAAAGTGCTATTCCACGAATACGGTTAGGGAAGATCTCAGATACCAACACCCAAAAGACAGGCGCCAGCGTGGTGGCATAGATGGCGATAGCCACTACCACTAAAATAACTAATACAATGCCTTCCAGGTTCAGGAAATAAAACAAGCCAATAAAAACATAAGAAGCGCCAAGTCCCAGCGACCCGAATAACCAAAGATTGCGCCTGCCCCATTTATCTACCACCCTCAATGCCACCAGGGTAAATACCAGATTTACGGTGCCGGTCAGGATGATGTAAAACAATGCATCGCTGACACCATAACCGGCGCTGGTAAATACCTCTTCCGCATAGTTAAATACAACATTAATACCACACCATTGTACCAGAAATGCAAGGATAATTCCTTTGATGATAAAGCGTTTGTTTTCACCACTGAAGATTTCCCTGATATTCATCTTGTTGCTTACATTCCTTATGGTTTCATTGATCTCCTCCTGTATTTGTTGCGCATATTCTTTTCCTCCAATATTTGATAAGATCTTTACAGATGCCTCCATACGATTGTTCTTTGAGAGCCACCTGGGACTTTCAGGAATCACAAAAATCAGTATGAAAAATGCGAGGGCGGGAACCAATTCAGCCCAAAACATCCACCGCCATGCCATCTGTCCGTTCCAGGAATTCACAATCGTCAAATCGGATGTATTTTCCGGTACGGGATCGGCAATCAGATAATTGATAATCTGGGCAGCTAATATACCTATGACGATGGCCAATTGATTAAGTGAAACCAATCGTCCTCTATGCATTGACGGAGATATCTCCGCAATATACATGGGTGAAATGGTGGAGGCCAGTCCAATGCCAACGCCACCTAAAATCCTAAAGACAATAAACCAGTAAAAATCACTAAATCCTCCTGTGCCTGCGGCCGAAATCACGAATAACAGCGCCGCCAGGCCTAATGGCTTTTTTCGGCCGGTACGTTCGGTAATTTTTCCTGCAAAAGCAGCCCCCAGGATGCAACCAACCAGAGCGCTTCCCATTGCCCATCCCTGAAGCATTGGGATGTCTGTAATTTCGAAAAAACGTTCATAAAATGGCTTGGCACCTCCTATTACGACCCAGTCATAGCCAAAGAGAAGTCCTCCCAGTGCGGAAATCATAGACATAGTGAGGATATATTTGTAATTAAACTTTTGCTTCATATCAATAGGTTTGTGAAAATGTTATCTCTGCATTCAGCGGGAAATTAAGACCCGGTTGTTTGTATAAAAGAATTCAAAAAAACGAATCACCGTAATCTGCTATTTATCCATTACTTCATAGCGTAAAAAGCGATATCCGGCCGGGGTTGGAATGTTCAGTGTTACCTTCCCCTCCTTCCCAATTGGGATTTCCGCCTGTGTATTGTCTTGTTCCAAATCGATTAACCTGACGGTCTTATCCGCAAGAAAATTCAGCGACAATACTTTGGTGTCCTCGGGGTTATGTAGTTCCCTGAATATCATCAGATATCCGACGCTTTTGTCCGGATCACATAGTTGAAAACCAGTCCAGGAGGCATTGTTCGGTTCATCGCCAATAGGAAAAACATAGCTTTCAAAAATACCTTTTCGGTTGGCTTTGTAGGTTGCGATGACCTTTCTTAACTCATCTCTTTCCTTCGGTTTTAGTAGTTGCGTCAGCATAAAACAGGAAGGTGCCCCCACAAAGGCTGACATGGCGGCATAAGATTGGCTATGCAGGTGAGCATCGGAATACTTGGGATTGGTTCGCGATGTGTTTTGCCAGTGACATTGCAGGTCATTAAGATTGTAATACCTGGCCATCATCCAGTGGTGACGTAGTGTAATATAGGGTACGTAGGCCAAATGCGTCGGCAGGTTGTTTTGAATGTTTTGAAAATACATGGGGCCGCATTCCCGAACAGGACTGTACCATCCGTAACGTTGATCGTCGTATTCCGGGCACCAGGAGGTTTGTGTGGTGTAGCCTGATTTCTTTATAAACTCCCTTATTCCCTGTAGCCTTCTGGCAAAGGAATCGTGATCTTCCAGTTGATCGAAATCAAACTTCCACGTGGCTACCTGCAATTTTTCCTGGTTAGCTATCAATTCCTCCGGTGTAATATGAAGAACTGCCGCCCACAGGCCAATGCGGACATTATATTGATCAGATAACTTTTTGGTCTTTGCCCAATTCGCGTCATAACCTACTTTCGTATTAGGGTGCCAGGAATTCTTGCTCTTCGTTCCTCCTTCCTGCCAACCGTCATCGATACGAACAATGTCGATGCCCAGGTCTGAGGCAGACTTTATTTCTTTTTCAATGACCGAAAATTCAGAATTTTCGCGTCCGTATATTTTATCATAATCCCCATGCTGCCAATCACTGCCCCAGGTATCAATCAAAATGTGCATGTCCCTTTCAATGTTGACGGGGTAGCGTATCCGATCGAATCGTTTAAGGGCCAGTTGCATTTCAGGGTCCCCTCCGGTGTACAATATGGTCCAGGTTGCCCACGTACGTTTAAACTCACCTGAAATTTCGTTCGGTTTCAATCCCCAGCCGGTCACTTCTATCCCCCGGGGTGTGCAGAAAAAGGAACCTGTCTGATGACCGTATTTGTTGACGGTTTTATTGGATTCTTTTACCGCAATGAAACCATCGGTGCCGGCTTCAACGGCGACGCCGTTGGCCCAGGTGTTTTGTTCATCCTGAAAAATCGGAAAGCCCTTTACAATTCTATCCTTTACCATGTTATCCGTGTTAACACGGTTTCCGGGATTGTTGTAAATTCCCCAATATCTCCTTTTGTTTTTCTTTGAAAAATCTATCGGAACAAATTCGTTGCGTGCAATTTTTACAGGTTGATTGGAGCCGTAATACTTTTTGGTTGCGAGATCAACCGGTATTCCCTCTGTAGAAAATCCACTGTTTGCCTTAACTTCGAGTGCCGTCCAGACCCCCGGAGCATCGGGATAAACCCGGATCAGATATTTAACATCGATGCCAAAATTGTACGTCATATGGGCGGTTACCAGCAGGTGTTCTGAGGTGAATTGCTCATCGTCGGTTTTTACACATGTTACTGAAAGGAGCCTGGCGCTTGATTCCGGCCCGATCCTGGTGGGTAGATCCCAGTCACTGGTGTGGGAATGTGTAGCCTCTGCCCATTCTTTACCCGACGCAGTATTTTTGTAGCTAATGGTAACAAAGCCGTTTCCCGTCCATGACCATTTTCGAGCTACTTTTCCCGTTGATACGGCGATGCTACTGTCGGAAAATTGAAAATTGGCACCAGCCAATGTCATGGATTTTTGTGCCAATCCATCGTGGGCAGACAGTAAACCCAGCAGTATAAAGGTTAATATTCGGATTTTCATTGAAATTTGTGATTTAATATGCTTATGCTTTTCGGTCATTTAAAAAATTATGTGTTATCAGTGCAATCATGGTAGATTGGTTTTCGCGTTTATTCCAATGTTTACCATGGGAATGACAAAGTAGGTTGATTGGCATATCTGTTGGCGGATATAACAAGTTCGGAGCCGGCACCCGGGTCAAGATTTATGGTAAAATGATGGTTGTTGACTGAAAACCTTTTACCGCCAATCTCTACCCACAAGCATTCATGTTCGCCATATGCGCCGGTTTGTACTACCACCTTTCTTGGTTCCAATGGATTAATGTTTACCAGTGTTATTCCAGTAGTACCTCCCTCCATTTTAGTGACCAGCGCGGCCACATCTTGTGGCAACCCGGCGCGACGGTTTTCCGGATCAAAATATCTAACGCGCGTATGCAGTGTCCAAATTCTTCCGGTAAGATTTCCACCAAGTGTCAATCGCAGCAGGTCATTGACCGCTACAGGGCTCATACCTAATGACCAATCCGCCAGCCGGGTATCAGGCGTAGTTGGATCGTTTCGCATTTTTTGCAGCTGACTCCTGATAAATTCAAGTTGATTTCTAAGCGCTCTGACCGGATAGCCGGGATCGTTGCCTTGCAAAAAATCCATCCATTCAACACCTTTTATTCTTTCCCTGTCCTTGCGATCCATGGACCATAAGTATATGTCTACCAGCTCTGACATGTAAAACCGGGCAGGTATCCAGTTGTACCACCCTTCCACCCCCTGGCCATCCGGTACATCGAGTTTTTCGTCGACTACATTAAAGACATCATATTTCAGGGGATGATCTCTGTCGATGTGTATTCCATAATTTCTGGGGATCATCTCCACTCCTTTTATATTCTTTTTGTGCGCATAGAGATTATCCATTTGGGTACGTAAGGCACTAATGTAGCTGGGGTCACCAGTAAGCAGGTAAGCATTGCCCATGCCCGGCCAGATGCCCCAAAAAACATTGTTTTCATGTTCGTGCCTTTTTTTCCAATGATGGAAAGAAAAGTTCCAGCCATAGGTGCCCATGTACCATTTACCGGTCTCCGCTTTTTTATCCAGATACCACTTATCGGCAACCCCGGTTCCGGTTTTCCCATCTAACCCGACGTTAGACGGAAAATTTCCACCATTATCGGCTGCTCTCTTTTTCCAGGCGGCAGCATATTCCAGGAGCCAGTCTTTGTATTTGTTTTCATGATCTAACATGTAGGCGTTTAATGCCAGTTGTGTGGCATTGAGGTTTAAGGGATGATCACCGGCGGTACTTTGCGGGAAATAATAAAAGTGGTGGATTATTCCTTCATACTGTTCCGCGTAATCCATCATTTTGGTTCTTCCTTCGGAGTGGTGTAACAGGTGAAATTTTCCCCGGGTAAAATCACCTCCCCAGTCATAGGCCGTTCCTTCCCGCAACATTGGTCCCATGCTGCCGGTCCAGAAGCTTCGAATGATCTTTTTTTCTGGATCGTAATTCAAGGCGTCCGGATCTTCATTCATATAAAACCCGGCAAATCTTCGAAATCTGCGTTGCATCAGGTTGTTGTCGGGATCAGATAACCCCTGGTGTATTAGCCCCTGGTATCCTTCGGCCTGATGCATAAAATCAGACATGGGCATAAATTCCCTGTAAAAGCAACCCATTTTAGCGACGTCGGTGGCGGTAGTCGTCACATTGGCGTATTGTCTGTATATCCCTTCCAGTCCTTGCTTGTAAAGGTCAAGTACTTGGTCAGATGCGCCCAATGCGTGGAGGATAGTCCAGTTTTTGAAGTTTTCTATGGCATCATCAGTACCATCCAGCGCGCCCCATCTTGCTACGTGGAGCAGGTATCCACGCTCATCAAAATATTGGTCATAAAACTTAACGATGGCTTTGCCACTGGCATCCAGCACCTCCCGTTCCAGCAAGGCCCATTCCGGCGGTGACATTGGAGTGGTAATTCTCAGGGGGTTCTGGGCCCCGCAATTCCAATGAAAGAGAAGCATGCAGCCGGCAAAAAGACATCCGGTGGTTGCGTTTTTAAATCTCTTATTTTTCATCATAATTGCTATTTAATTTTCATTCAAATGTGGCCCCCCGGAAGGCAGGTAGCCTTAAAAGGCTTGTTGCACCTTGGCTATGAGCGCTTTGACAGCTTTATCTCTTACCTGCCTTCCATGATCAATGTCCGCTTCACTTGGTTTTCCATTGATTCCTCCGGATTCCGGGTCGAGCTCAAACCTGGACCGGATCTTGTACCAGGGCTTATCTACTTTAAAATCTTTTACATTTTCCATATTCGATGGGGTTCCCACTGCCAGCGCCACCTCTGTTTCCCCCTTGTCGGCATGGTGGATACCAGTGATGCCGCAGTCGGACCACCAGTTCCAGCAGATGCCTTTGAAATCGGGAAAATTTTTCCATATGCGATAAAAGGCCAGTTCACAGGGGCCTTTATTGGCGCCATGCCCGGTAATAAAGATGATTTTTTTAAATCCTTGTGTGCAGAAACCGGTGCAAAGATCAGAGATGATTGACATGAGCGTTTCAGCTGACACGCCCAGGGTGCCGGGGTATTCTCTCATTTCATCGGCGAAGCCATAAGGTAGGCAGGGGGCCAGAATAGCGCCGGTTGCTTCGGCTGCCGACCTGCTGAAGTAGGTTGCCGTATCAATATCCACGCTTACAGCCAGGTGTGGACCATGAGCCTCCACCAGACCCAAAGGTACGATGACCGGGATGTTGCGATCCAATTGATTTATTTGAGCCGAGGTAAGTTTAATCCATTCCTTCATTGTCCTTTATTTTTTGTTTAAGCATAGCGGCCGCACCATATACGCCGGCATATTCTTTTATGGATGATATTTCTATGGGAACACCGGCGCTTTTCGGATATCTAAACACCCGTTCGTTAAGCTGTTTTTGTACGTCGGCCAGGAAAAGGTCTGATGCCAGCGTGGCGCCGCCGCTCAGGATTATCTTTTGTGGACTATAGGCGTGTGTCGCGTTCACCAAAAGTACGGTCAGGTGTTCCTTCCATGTATTCATTTCACGTAAACACAGTGCATCCCCCTTCCGGCAGGCATCGGCAATTTCCTTAAAACCAATACGCAGGGGATTTTCAAAATATAAATCAGAAAGCGATGAAGGGATGCCTCGCTGGATGGCGGTTCGTACCTGATTGGCCAGCGCAGTAGCAGAGCAAAGTGTTTCCCCGGTGCCGTAATTACCGGTAAGGCAGTAGTTATTGCTGGAAGCGTCTATAATGAGGTGGCCAAGTTGGATTCCAAAATTCAAATGGGTGTCTACCGGGATCTTGCCATCGATGATAACCCCGGATCCTACACCTGTTCCCAGTGTGACAACCACTGCCCAATCCACATTTTGGGCGCCGCCATAATATTTTTCGGCGTAAGCCGCCAACCGCCCATCATTTTCGGCAAAAACCGGAAGTTTAAATGCTTCCCTTAACATGGGAACCAACGGAAAGCCTTCGAGGCCTTTAAATTTACCTGGCAATAAAACAACGCCCTTATTGGGATCTACAGGCCCGGTTAACCCCAAACCGATGCCCAGGCACCGGCCTTCTACGGGGGGTGTTGATATTCTTTTTTTTATCAGTTCCTTTAAGGCGGTGGCCATGGCCTCTGCCCCCAGATGGGCGTGCGCCTGAACCTCCTCTTTCTGCAGAAGTTTTCCGTCGCCGGTGACTATTCCCGCCTTAATTCTGGTGCCTCCAACATCGCATGCTATGACATAATCTTCCATATTAAAGATTTAAAAACGTTAACATTATACTTCCGGCATGTCTATTATTGCTCCCTGCTCTTTCAAAGTGTTTCTTAATTTTCCGACGTTTACATCAGCGGGAGGGCAATTTTGCGTAACCGCAAGCGCTGCCGCCACTCCGGCGGCTTCACCCATCGCCATGCATTGGGCCATAGAGCGCACGCTGCTGTGCGCTACGTGATTGGCTGAAAAACAACGCCCGGCCACCAAAACGTTACCACTGTCCCTGGGGATTAAAGTTCGGTATGGGATTCCGACGGTCTGCCCATCCGGTAAATATTTCCAGCCGGTGTCTGCACCTTCATGATGATCTTCCATGGGTGCTCCGCATAACCCTATTTGATCCTCAAATTTTTTGGCGGATAAAACATCTTCGGCTGTTAATCGATACAGGCCCTCTACCCGCCGCGTTTCGCGTACGCCTATCTGAACACCAAATGTGGACAGTTCAGCTTTCTCATATCCAGGCACAAAATCCTTTAAAAACCGAATGTACTCAATAGCCTGCAGTCGACCCTGGATTTCAGCTTCACTTAGTAATTGAGGGTTCGATGCATTGATGATGTTGCCTGATTCATCTTTGCGAAAGGAGCTCAACCGTGTCATGATGGTGGCAGTCATGTGATCCACGGGAGTAATATGATCACTGCCTTCCTTGCGGGGGAGGTTGTATTTACCTGTTTCACTTGCCTTTGCCATCAGGGCGTTGACCTCTTTTTTAGAGATGGATTTACGTTTTTTCAGGTCGACATTAACCATTTTGAAAGTGGTGGTTAAGGTTTGTGCCGGGTCAATGTTTCCGGCGAGTTCATATGGCATGTCAGCCTGGTGGCAGATATCAGCGTCGCCGGAGGTATCGATGACCTGCTTACAGTGAAAGATCTGCAATCCTCCTTTTGTGGCTACCAGCAACCCTGTTATCTTGTCACCATCTTTAATGACATCCTGCACCCAGGCGTTTAAAAGTACCTGGCAACCTGCTTTTGTGGCCAGGTCTTCCCACACCACTTTCAAATATTCCGGATGATATGTTACGCCGGTGCCTGCACCAAATGTGTTGGGCCGCTCAAAACAGGCATTATAGGCTTCGAGCGCCTTAACTACATCATCGGCAATACCACCCACTACTTTGATGGACCTGGAACCAGGTGTATAATAGCCATAAAAGGTGTCGAGTACCGCGGTACTGGTGCCTCCTAAAAAGGGTAAACGTTCCAATAGAAGCGTCTTGGCACCGGCCCTTCCCGCGGCTATGGCTGCCGTGGCCCCCGCAGATCCGGCGCCTACCACGATGATGTCAAAACTGCCGGCTTCCTTTACTTTTGTGTTAAATGTTTGCATTGTTTTCTTTTAACCGGAAATACTCCACCCCGCATCTATTTTCAGCACTTCCCCGGTGATTACTTTACTTTGATTACTTAATAAAAAGACACAGGATGCAGCGACGTCTTTTGCATCCATGACGTCTTCTACCAATGGCTGTTTGGTTTTCATGAATTGGACGATCTGATCGTTTTTAGAGGCTCTTTCACTCATCCGTGTCAATGCCAGGCCCGGAGCCACTACATTAACCCTTATTTTATCCGCAGCATATCTTGAGGCCATTGACTTACTCATACTTATAATGGCGCCCTTGGCCGCAGCATATCCGATCGTACTGAAAAATTTAGGCTCCGGACTTATCCCCAAAATGCTCGACATATTCAAAATGGTACCCCGCAATCCGTCGCTGTCACAATCTTGTTTTAACATTTGTTTTACCACTTCCCGGCACATCCGGTATTGGGTGGTGACATTGGTGGTCAAGGTGATTTCCCAACCCTCTTCGGTGCATTCGTGAACAGGACCATCTCCAAAACTTCGGCCGCTGATGCCGGCCACATTGAATAAACCATCAATACGTCCATATTTATCAAGGCAAGCCCCTACCAGCCTGGTGGTCGTTTCCGGGTTGGTCAAATCTCCGGAAACATAATCTGCCTGTAGATTGTTTGCGGCCAACTCGGTCTGTAAAGCTTTGCAACGCTCATGGTCACGTCCTACGTAGTAGACTTTTCCCCCTTCGATTAGAATGAGTTTGATGGTTTCTGCGGCAATGCCGGAAGATCCTGTGACGATAAAGACTTTGTCCTTCATATTAATTACTTTTCGGCTGAACCCGGTTTGGATTATAGGTTGCCAGGGCGTACCGTTTGCGTTGGTCATCCAGCCATTCGTCATAATTATCCTGCGTATTCTCGATATGCATATTCCGTAGCACATGATGCCTGATTCCTCGCTCGTCTAATGTTTTAATGGTGAGCTCATTAAGACTTTGGATCACCGAAATAGCGCCAACGGTTGACAATGGACAGACATTGTACGTACCTGTTTGACCATTAACCTTTACCGACAAATCACCAAAGGGCATGGAGTTATCGATGAAATAGCCATTTGGGTTTTCTTCGAGAATATGAATGAGATTTTTTCCGGAACTGTGTTTTGGCGGCACTTTTGCAGATTGAACTTTTGAGGCGATTCCTACGATCGTTAAGTTCGGATAGCGCTTGCTAAATTCCAGTGCCATGTCTACTGCCGCGGCGGTAGTGCCGGTGGCGGTTATGACTGTTAGCACGTCCTTGGGTCCGAATTGAACTTCTTTCAACAACATGGCACCTATGCCTTCCACTTTTTCATAGAATTGATCAACCCTGATGCCATTGGGCCCGACCACATCATTAAATGTGATAATGGCATCCGCTAAAATCGGATGAAAGCCTGTAAGTGCGCCCATGCGAATAACAGTTTCTTCTACCGATTGCCGGGAATGTCCATTGGCATACAAATGCACCAAACCGCCGCTTTCAATGGCATTCGCATACAAGCCTGCTACCTCTTTAAGCAAATGCTCCTGGGCCAGGAGCCCTGCTTTTATTTTATCCAGTTGACCCGGAAATGTTAAGTCCATAAAATTATTTTAAAGTTGATGATCCAAACGGTTAGTTTTCTTTTATAATGATGTTTTTTAATACCTCGGGGTCCAGCGTTTTATTAATTTGCCGTGACCGGTAGATATAGGAACTAGCTGAGGCAATGATGGATGAAAATTCAAAAGGAACATTATCAGACAGCCAGGACAGGCGTTCTACCACCAGCACAAATGGTGTTTTTAATTGCAATTGCTTGATTTCATAATCAGAGGCCGTTCTGGCATACACCTCCTCATCGGCATACACGGGTATAAGGCCGTAATGATCTTTGAGATAAGTATATAAAGACTCGTCGTCCATCGTCTTTTCGCGAATATCAGGCACCAGTCTCAGGGGTATTTCATTCGTCATCAAACAAATTGGCTCATCATCTATCAGTCTCAGGCGTTCAATGCGTACAGTTCTTTCGCGGGCTTTCAAATCGAGCATATTAACAATAGATGAGGCAGGCTTTCTTTTTTTAACCGTCATCCAGGCTGTACTGGGCACCTTACCCTGTCCGGCTATTGAATCCGTCCAGCTTGACACACCAATGTGATTGTCTACCACGGAAGGTTTTTTCACAATGGTGCCCTTTCCAGCTTTTGAGAACAGGAAGCCCTGCGCCTCCAATTCCTTTATGGCCCGCTTGACCGTAATCAGGCTGGTATGCGTATCCTCGGCGATCTTTGATTGCGGAGGTAATAAATCACCGGGTCGAAATTCACTTTCAATCTTTTTCAGCAGATAATCATATACCTCCTGATACAATGTCCCTCTTCGTTCTGAATTCATGGATTTTCTTGTGTTTATATAATTTTTCCTGGCCATTTTTAACTAGTGATTTGGTCGTTTTTTTTGTGGTTTGTTGGGATCCTCATCCCAGGTGTTGGCAAACACTTTTCGGGTCACGGTTTCATATCCTTCGCTTTTGATCTCGAAGAGACACTGTGCCGGTCGTCGGTAATAGCTGATGTCCTTGAATATGACCTCCCCTTTTTTAGCATCCTGTATATAGGAATCAAGTAATTCGTTTTGTTTATTGTAAACGTTTAATGTTACCTTGTTTTCAATGTTCCTACCCAGTTTTCCCGCTGCTTTAAAATTGACAAAAACATCAACCCGGTCAGGTATCCACCCGCCGTCAGAGTCTAATTTTACTTTTTCAGGTGGATTAATCCGAACCTGCATTTCACCTTTTTCGGAGGCAGTTTCTATAACATTTCCCTTTAATCCATTGAAGGAGGTGGCTACCTTTACCTTTCCCGGTTTGTGAGTAGATTGGATTGAAAAAGTTGCCCGTCCGTTTTTAAAATAAATAGAATCGGCGTTTAATCCATTTTCACAGGTAGCTTCTCCTTCCAGGGTGACTATTACCGGTGATCCGGCGGTGAGAACTTCCCGGGCACCATCGTCAAATAATTTTACGGAGAAATTAAGCTTGTTTGCACCATCTGCCACAAAGACTGTATTTTCCTTTACGGTTTGAAGACGGACCGGTTTTCCATAGACGGGGATAACAAAACTCCCTGCTTCGACACGATCGCCTGCCACAGAAATTTTTAATATTCCCGGATTGGTACCGGCAATAACAGTAAATGATTCCTGTTGTGCGGGTTTGATAGTCATTGCAGACTTTCCATTAAGAAAAGTACCAGGCCCATCTATTTTCAATTTAATACTTTCCACAGATTGCTTACGATTTTTCAGCTGTATTTCAACTTTTGCCCTGCTATAACCATCTGTCGGCAGGGCATCCATGTTGGAAGAAAATGCTACCACGGCCCGCTGAGGCATTTGGACCACAATTTGGCGATCCCGCTCTTTCGTATCGTCACTGTCATTCCATTCGATAAGCTCATTTTTCGCTGTGAGCGGAATGGTGGCGAGGGGATTTTTGTCGTCGGTATTCTCCACGTATTTCCATCCTTTATCTAACTTGATAATCACCTTTTTACTTTCCACATCGTAAGACCAGCCATTCTGTGCTGTATCGTGAATTAAAGTATTCAGATCTTCATGAAATGCTAATTCCCTTCCATCTACCATGACGCTGCCAGGACGAAGAAGACTATGCATTTTCACCAGGAAAGTTCGTTTTTCAGGCATATTGTTATATTCGCCTTTTCTGGCTGAGATAGAGATCTTCACCTGGTTATCGGTTTGCTCGCAATGAATAGGGGTCAGCGCGAATTCTCCTTTTTCGTAATTGTATGAAATACCATCATCTTCGTAAAGTTGAAATTCTGAAGTTTTATATGGATATATATCAAGTACTATTACTTCATCTTTGGTTTCGCCGACGTAATTTTTAACCTGACCCATGGGGATAATGGCGCCGGCCTTCACGTATAGTAAGCCACCGAGGTATTCGGGCCATTCTCCTTTTACCCACTGTGCTTTTTCAATATTTTTGACTTCTCCGCTCCAGTAATCGATCCATCGCCCCTTAGGAAGGTAAATACGACCGTAGTTCCCTTTTTGCAACCCCGTCCAGAAATCTATTTTTTCTCCGGCCGGAGAGTCGTCCACATCTGAAAGTGCCAGCAAAAACCAATCACCTACCATAAATTGAGATTTCATTTGGTGTGTGATGGGATCGTCGTGATAGTACAATACCATGGGTCTTTCCACCGGCAAGCCGGTTTTACTGGATTGCCAAAGTGATGAATAGAGGTAGGGCACCAGTCTCGACCGCAGACAGGCATATAAGCGATGACTCTGCTCAATAGATTCCGAATAGAGCCAGGGTTCGCGATAATATGCCCACGCGTCAACAACGGAGAAAGGTGTAAAAAAACCCTGGTGCCAACCTGCCGCATAGGGGTTCCGGATATCGTAGCTGACCATGGCATGACCGGAAAGGCTTGCGTTTAACATGCCGTTTTCCGCCTGGAAGTCTCCTGCCCACTGGAAGGGCCATCGATGGGAGGCCACCGAGGCGTTGTAAGCGTGAAACATCACCACCGCCCTTTCTTTTGTCTGCCTTCTGAACTCATTAAACAGTGTTTCGGAGTATAAAGAATTGGCTACATTGTTTAACTCCTCGGCACTCAAATTATCATCCCGCAACTTATTGTTGGCCAGTACAGGGCCAAGCAGTTCCGAACTGAGGATTGATCGGGGGTAGGGATCATCCTGTTTGAACATCCGCACACCCATGTCCACAATATCTTTTCTTTTGGCATACCAGTTTTTTCGGGTTTTTAGGTCTGTAATTTTCTTTGTCGGCGCCACCCCGGATTCCCATAGGTCAAGCTTAAATCCCATCTCGCCCAGCTCCCGGATCATTTTTTTTGGCTCAGGGAACCTTTCCGGACTCCATTTCCACTTCATAGAATAAGCTTTTTCTTCCCAGCCTGGCTCCAAAGCTACAATGTCGCAGGGAATCTCCTTGGCCCTGAATTCCCTGGCGATGCCGAGCAACTCCTGTTGATCCCCGTAATAACGCAGGCGATATTGCAAACCAAAGGCCCACCGTGGTACCAGCATGCTCTTTCCCGTCAAATCCGTATACCGATCGAGCAGTCTTGGAAAATCGGGGCCGTAAATGATGTAGAAATCCATCTGGCCTCCATTGGAAGTAATGGAATAGAAATCGTTGGATTGGTTGGTAGATTTGGCGGTAAAATCGAATTCCTGATTGTATACATTGTTAGAATAAAATGCATAACCTCGCGTACTCATGAAAAACGGAAGTGTTGCCTCTTTCCATCGATAAGCCCTTTTAAAAGTGAGTTTGTGCCCTCTGGCATCCAGCGTTTTACGCATGAAGCCAAAGCCAAAAAAATGTTCATCGGCAGGCATGTCAAAGTTCAGGATATTTTTACCGCCGGGTTGAAGGCCCAACCTGTCATTGTTTCGAAGTACGAGGTTGCCGGCTTTATCCAATACCTGTAATCCAAACTGCTGTTTCGTGATCCTGATGGTCACTGAAGAGGTGTTGATTTGATATTGCTCATTGTCCTCGGAAAGCTCAAAGTTCACAGACGGGAAATCATTTTTTACAAACCCCCATTTTACCATGGCCGATTTGGCAAGGCTTCCGTCGGCAGCTGCCTGTACGCGAATGATGTCATCTGCAATGACACTTAGTTTGACGATTTCACCATTGGCACACTTAAAAAGGACAGCATTTTTATCTTTTTCATGGGAATGAATTTTCCCAAGTGTGGTTTGCGCGTAGGATTGGATCGCGAATCCGATGCCAAGTATAAAAAAGAGAATATTCCTTTTATTGAATCTCATGTTAGTTGCTTTTTAAAAAATTCATCATCCATTTCCCGCTTCGACCTAAATCTACGCCTTTGAAGTTGAATCACCCACCAGTCGTATTTGCCCCTTATAAATAGATAAATAACCTGGATTGATAAGATAACTTTAAATAAAGGTATCGATAACAAATATTATAATAATATATTATTTATGCAAATTCGCATTGGATCAAAAAAATGATTGAGAGAAATATTGATTGCAAAAGCATGTCAGAACATATCCCAGGAAAAGAATTAAAAGGTTAGCACATAACTTCGTGACAAATATCTGTTGCTGTATGCTCACACTCTTGCTGAATCTCCGGGGATCCGGGTCGAATTTTTGATAGAAGATTTAGTGTGTGGAGAAGTTCTTTACATTTTTTTTAAAAATTCTATCCCAACACTAAAATCCAGATGATTCTCGCGCCCTGTATTTTTATGGTCCTGGTGTATAGGAAGTGTTTTAATGCTTTTTATACAAGGCGGTAGAAGTAGCTTTATTCTATTATCTGTCCTTGTTTGATCAACATTTTTCGTATGTTATTGTATGCTAACTCTTGAACCGCTTTATCTTCTTCAATAGCTAAACAAGCAATAACAGCTGAACTTTGGCCAAGAACCATAAATACCGGCTCCATGCGAATGGATCCAAATGCTATATGTGTTGCACTCAGGCAGATGGGAACAAGTAAATTGGAACATTCTTCTTTCCTGGGTACAATAGAGCGATAACTTATGGGGTAAGGAGCTTTAACATGGGCTTCGACATTTCCTTCGTTGGATACATCGCCCTTTGAATTTACATAGCGCTGCGTATGATGCGAATCCATGCCATAGGCCGCCATTCCAACACCATCGTGCACGGTCTCAATGCTTTCACAATGTTTTTGGGCCATTACAAAATCACTAATCATTCTTCTGGCTTCCCTGATATAGAGTTGCTGTTGCCAGCCATCTTTCCTGACAAATTCATCTTTGCATGTGCCCCATCCGGACATCTCCTCCCTGATCTTTTCAGGAATTCTTGGATGATTTGCCAATGTCCACATCAGACCTTGCTGATATGAAAGGTGTTTTTGAATTATTCGTTCTCTTTCTTCATAGGTTGCTTCAGGATAATCATAATTTTGTCCGATAAAATCAGTAGAAAAACCATCCCTGTTATTTGAATCGGTTTTTCTATTGGGCATTTTACTGTTTATCCATGGAATTCTATTATAGCCGGATTCGTAATTCCTGAATAACAATTCATAATTCAATTCATCATAATTCTCAGGTTTTTCAAAGGGAATCCTGTTACCGGGGTGATCAGTCAGACACATACGAAAACAATATGCCTGAATATGTTTGTCTGCGCTTCCGTCTTCCTTAACAGTTGGATTAATTCCGGGAAGTAATCCTGAAGAAGAATCTCCGGGCACGACGTAGGGATCTACGCCCGGAACAAAGTTGTGATGTCGTGAGTTTGCTGATAAACCACCGGATAGCGTCCTGCTTGTGTCGTTGGCCTGAACACCATTTAATGACTCGCCATATTGAGCATTAGCTTCTCTTCCAGTTGTATAACTTACTCCTGCAGCCGCTATCAGATCGCCCTCATAAGTCGCGTCAATAAACATTTTCCCATAATATTTATTACCTGATTCCATGTCGATGAATTTTATGGTGTTATCTGTTTTTGATACGCCTGTTGTTCTGTTAAGTCGCTGGTTATAGATTACCTGAATGTCGAGGCCCTTGATCATGTCATGATAAACTTTTAGCGCAGCTGAAGGTTCGAATGTCCACATGGCATCTTCGTTTTTATTGGTACGTGTTTGCCCTCCGTCCTTATATTCAGATCTCGCCTGCCACACCCAATTGGCAGAATCTTCGTAGTATCTTCTGATATTTTGATAAAATTCGCGGGAAATACCTCCAATTACCTGCTTATTACCTATGTCAGTCTGCCCGAGACCACCGGTAGTAAGTCCTCCAAGACGATTAGTTGGTTCAATTAATATTACCGACTTACCAAGTCTTGCCGTTTGAATCGCGGCTGATATGCCTGCTGAAGTTCCTCCATAAATAATAACATCTGCAGAAATCCCTTTTTCATTATTTCTGTTATTACAAGATGAAAGGATAATAAGTGTGAATAAGGACGCTGCTATTAAAGTATGTGTTATTCTCATCGGTATTAAATATGCTTTGTTTATTTGCTAAAACGGTCTGGCCAAACGCAGTAGCCCCGCATAGACGCTGTTGCCGTTTTAGCTTTTGTTGTAAGTCGTTTTTTTATCTAAATTGACTTGGTCTTATTCCTTTGGCAGCCAATCGTGCTATTTCTGCAATTCTCTTCTTTCTTTTTTCAATTCTTTTCGCAATTACAACCCAATGCAACATTGCTTTTTTAACTGACTTTGACTGGCTCTGAAAAAATTCCATTGAACTTTCATTTTTATTCAATGCAATCCTTAAATCTTCGGGTATAATCAATTTTTCAACATCATCCATTAGTAACCATGTCCCATTTTGTTTAGCAGTTTCTATGCCGTCAAAGCCTGCTTTTGTCATTAGGTCGTTTTGGATGAGTTTGGCAACTTTTTCTTTGTTTATTTTTGACCATGTGCTATCAGGTTTTCTTCTGCTGAAATATTGCATATACCTTTCTTTATCAATGGTCTTTTTAGTGCTATCTATCCATCCAAAACAAAGTGCTTCATCAACTGCTTCGCTCCAACTAACAGAAGCAATTTCCGTTGATGACTTATAATAAACAAGCCAAACAGCCTGTTTTGACTGATGATTTTTTTCTAACCATTTTCGCCAATCTCTTCGGCTCTTAGGACAAAATGTTTCAATATCCTTTTTATGCATAAGAGTCTTTTTGATTTCAGTAATTTAAAAATAGACACAAATATTTGTTTTATAAGCAATTCAGATTCAATAAACCTATTGATAATTGAAATATATTCTCCGTACCACGTGAATAAACTCCTTTATCATTCAACACCAGGTCAGAATGATAAAGGAGTTTAGTTATTTTCACTTCCTAACAGTAAAACGAACTTGAAACTAAGTAATATCCTGTTGTTCCAGCCATTTTAAAATTGCCTGGTTTGTTTCTTCCGGCTTTTCTTGCTGGATCCAATGACCGCAATCCAGACTGACCACTTCCACATTGGGCACAAACTCCGTTAGTTTTTCAGACTTCGGGATCAGATCCCGATCCCCATAGATCATGAGTGCGGGATGTTGGATGATTGGGTTCACATCCGCCAATAAGTGCCAGTTGCGGTCAAGATTCCTGTACCAATTTATACTGCCTGTAAACCCTGTTGATTCGAAGGCGGAGACGAAAACGGCCAGTTCGCTATCACTCATCAGGGGCTCGCCGATTGGTGTTTCTGATCTGGCGAGATTTATCATCATCATACCTGGCTCAGGCGGTGTGGGAGGCACATTCTTGCGGAATATATTGCGAAGGAACCGGGAAGTATTTTCTTCTAAAATCGCGTCTGCGACGCCTGGCTTTCGATTAAAGTGGACAAAATAGTAGTCGCCGCCAAGAAATTCTTCCATGAACTCGATCCATGGTTTTTCTCCGCGCTCTTGATAAGGCAAGGCCAGGTTTATCACTTTGTTTACCCGATTTGGGTGCAATAAGGTCAGTCCCCAAACGACCATTGCACCCCAATCATGACCGACAAAGGTGGCATTTTCGTATCCGTAGTGATCGAGAAGTGCTATCAGATCGCCGGACAAGTGTTCAATATCATAGTCTACTACTTCGGTGGGACGGGATGAGTTGCCATAACCTCGCTGATTTGGGACGATGACATGGTAGCCTGCTTCTACAAGGGCCGGCACCTGATAACGCCAGGAAAAAGCATGCTCCGGCCAGCCGTGACAGAGCACAATGGGTTTTCCAGCGTTTTGTTGACCAGCTTCAAAAACTTCGAGTTCTACGCCATTGACCGATATAAGAGTGGGCTTGGGAAAATCGGTTGGATTAAACATTGCATTAATTACGTTTGTCATTTTTATGTATTTAAAGATTAATCGATACAAACGTATATCTGGCAAGTGACAGCCGTATGTCAAGGGTCTCAAAAAAAATTAATGATATTGGTCAAAATACTCTTGTAAAGTCAAATTGTGAGGTTTAAAGTTTTCTGATAGAATTTCCATTTTTTGAATTCTGTCCAATCGAAAAAATCGAAATTCCTTGCGTAAACGACACCATGCAATCAAATACCAATTTTCCGCGCTCAATAGCGCAAATGGCTCTATCAATCTATTCGTTTCAATGCCCTCCTTATTAATGTATTGCATCTTGACAAGGTTGTAATTGGTAAGTGCATTCTGCAAATCTGATAAATTGTTACTATTTCTTTCTTGATTTATGATCTCGTTAAATTGAGTTCTATCAGCGAGTAAATTTGCTTTGTCTTTGATAGTATATCTTAAAATGGATTTGATTTTATCAATTGCTTCCGAATAATCCTTTACAAATGAAGCATCCTTGTTTTTCAATACCAACTGTTCTGCAAGTATCAAGGCGTTTGCTTGTTGTTCGGTGAACATTATGGGTGGTATTCTATAACCTTCCATTAGGGCATATCCCTTCCCTTCTTCAGTCAAAATAGGGACACCTGCTTTCTCCAATGCTTTTATATCCCGGTAGATCGTCCTTCTACTAACTTGAAATTTTTGGGATAATTCAGAAGCTGTAACAATTCTCCTGGCCTGAAATTGAATTAAAATAGCTGTTAATCGAGATAATCTATTTACTTCGGAATACTCCATTAATTATTTGATTGAAACGTTTTAACGCTTTGTGCTTTCTTTCATATATTTTATGAGATGAAACGGATAATTCTCAATAACTTCTTCAATTTCAAATAATCCTGCATTTCCAAACTCCCCTTGCATTGTTTTTTCCAATGGCTTACAACTTATTGATAAACCAAACACTGCCAACGGAATAATTCCTGTTATTTACTTGTCATTTTTAATTTGTGCTACTTTATTGGCTGGAACTTTTTCCAGGTTAAAACGCCGGCCTTCCTCGCCCAATCTTTCCACAACATTTCCATCTCAGCTGCCTTCTCCGGCATTTTTTCAATCAGGTTGTTCATTTCACTTCGGTCCTCTTCCAAATCGTACAACTCCCAGTTGTATTCTGACTCTTTTTCCCATTTCGATACCAGTTTGTACTTTCCAAGCCTTATGGCTTTATTGCCTTCATGTTCCCAGAAAATGGCCCGGTTTTGTAAATCCTGATTTTCAAAAGCCGGTTTGAGGCTGACCCCTTCCAGTGGGGTGATAGGGTGTCCGTTGAATGTTTCGGGGTACTGTCCACCTGCGACATCAATACAGGTGGCCATAATATCAATCAGGTGTCCGGGTTGATTTCGGAACTCGTTTTTAGCCTTTATACCGGCCGGCCAATGCACAATAAGCGGGGTAGCTATTCCTCCTTCATGTACCCAGTGTTTATACATTCTGAAGGGGGTATTGCTGGCATTTGCCCAGGGTTTTCCATACCCCAGGTAAGTATCGGCACCACCGGGTTCGAGGCCCTTTCCAACGCGTACAGGTCTGCCGTCTCGGGTGTATTTTGGAACCATATAAGTTTGAAATTCATGCTCGCTCATTGGCTTTATCTCCTGTGGGTTTACATCTTTGTGCTGGGGCCTGATAGTTTCACTAAAGCCAAATTCCTCAGCACAGCCCCCGTTATCCTGTAAAAAGAAAACCAATGTGTTATCTTTTATCCCTTTTTTTTCAAGGGTATTCATGACTCTTCCTATACCCTGGTCCATGCAATCGACCATGGCCGCATACACTTCCATAAGGGCACTATACCAACCTTTTAGTTCGGTATCCTTCCAGTCCGGGATGCCGTCTTTTTCCGAAAGCTGCCATTGTGGTTTGATCAAGCCCATTTTTAACATCTGTTTGTACTTTGTTTGGCGAAGGACATCCCAGCCTTCCTCAAATTTGCCATGGTATTTGGCAATGTCCTCCGGCTTGGCATGCATGGGCCAATGGGCAGCTGTGTAAGGGAGGTAGATAAAAAATGGCTTGTCACCATTGTGCTCTTCGATAAATTTGACGGCATTATCAGAGATAGCGTCGGTATAATAAAAATCTTCGGTAGGAGCGATAAACTCATTATTGCGGGCGAGCGAGTTGGGATCGTAAAAACTTCCGGCACCGTGAATCGTACCAAAGAACCTGTCGAATCCTCTTTGCAACGGCCAGTTGTGTTTTGAGGGATTTTCTGTTGCTGGTCTGAAAGGTGTTACGTGCCATTTCCCTGACATGTAGGTTGCATAACCTGCTTGTTTTAGTACCTCCGCGATGGTTACGGCATTATTACTTAAATCACCCCGGTAGCTATCAGTTCCGTTATCCCTCATCATATGGCCAATGCCTGCCTGGTGTTGATAAAGCCCGGTCAATAGTGATGCCCTGGTCGGACAGCAACGCGCGGTATTGTAGAATTGTGTAAATCTCAAACCATTTGCGGCAAGCCCGTCAAGGACCGGGGTATTGATAACGCCACCATAGCATCCAATGTCGGAATAGCCCATATCATCTGACATGATAAGGATGATATTTGGTTTTAAGTTTTGCTGCTGATCTGTTTTGCAACTTGCGGTTATCAATAAAATGATTAGGCTGGCAATAATTGTCCCGGGTTTCATCATGTTATTAGGCTTTTTTATAGGGAGATGATTTGTACATTCCGTTTCTGGTAAATTTAATGGGTTCAATCTATGGTTTCGTGTTTTCTTCAATATAAAATATCATCATTTTCCGCAATCCTTACTGCTCATATCCCGATTTCCACGACTGAAAAAGACGATCAAGCTCTTGTACCACCTCCTGATTGTTTTGCGCCAGATTGAGTGTTTCCGTCGGATCATTTTCAATGTGGTATAGATCCCACGGGTCATTTTTGTCTTTCCGCACTATTTTCCATTGATCCATTCTCATGGCCTGGCCTTTTCTCCATTCCCAATACAGGGGTCCGCTCCGTTTGGCTCCGGGGTTTTCAAATGTAGGTATCAGGCTTTGACCCCGAAGCGGCGTAATTTCCTGCCCGTGATAGGTAAGGGGGTATTCAACCTTTGTAATGTCTACAAACGTGGCCATGAAATCGATAAAATGACCGGGATAACCGGAGAAAGTATTTGCCTTAATTTTATTGGGCCAGTAGGCGATAAAAGGGGTATTGATTCCGCCTTCATAGCTAAAATTTTTATAAAATTTAAAAGGTGTATTGGAGACATTGGCCCAATCTTTTCCAAGTGAAATCCACCTGCCCATCGAACCGACCGGTGCGTTGTCGTCATCGTTCTTTAGATTCACAACTTCCGCGGATGCTCCATTGTCGGAAACAAATAAGATAATGGTATTATCAGCGCAGCCTAATTGATTTAATTGTCTTAAAAGCCGGCCGATATTTTGATCTATTCGGTCTATCATTGCGGCATATACTTCCATTTTTTTGGCTTCATAGGCCTTTTGGTCATCCGATAAGCTATCCCACTTATTATGGGTTGGTTCCGAAAGCCGGAAAGTACTATCGATTAATCCTAGCTGTATCTGTTTTTCGTATCTTTTTTTCCTTACATGTTCATAACCAAGGTCATATTTCCCCTTATACTTTTCTATGTCTTCGGGCCAGGCCATCAGGGGATCATGGGGGGCGGTGTAAGCCAGGTATAAGAAGAATGGCTTATCCGACTCCGCACTTTCCTCCAGGTAGCTCAGAGCGTAGTTGGTGAAGTAATCGGTTGAATAAAAGTCTTTTTCAGGAGGTGTATAGGGCTGATATAGTACACTGTCGATGGCCCATTGACGATTATTTCTTTTCTGTGCCGGTTTTGGTTCTCCCTCCCGTTGCTTACCCGGATTAAAATGGTTAAAGGCTCCGTCCTTTAACCCAAAATAATGGTGGAAACCCCGGTCATAAGGATTTTCTTTTCCATGATGTTTTCCCGCCCAATAGGTGAGATAACCGGCGCTTTGTAACACTTCACCGAGTGTCACAGCGTTTGTAATCGGATTAGTGAAGGTCTGGTCATAACCACAATCCTGGGCATAGACACCTGTTAACAGGCAGGCTCTCGACGGGAAGCATTTGGCCGTGTTGTAAAAATTGGTAAAGCGCATACCGTTTTCAGCCAGCTTGTCAATATTTGGGGTATTGATTTCGCTTCCATAACATCCCAGGTCCGACCATCCCATGTCGTCCACACTGATCAATATGATGTTGGGCTTTTCGTTATTTGTTGGCGATGAGCAATTTGCCAATAAAAATACAAGCGGGCAAAGGTATAGGATACATTTCATTTTTTTCAGATTACGATCACGTTTGATTTCTTATATATCTAATATTTATGTTTTGATTTTTATTGATAAATCCCCTGGCTATTTTATCAATCAACGCATGGTGTGCTTTCCAGGATATATAGACTTCCATCCCCCATCTTTGAATCATTTCCCGGCATTCGGCGCCATTCTTTGAATTTGACCTGATGTCTGTAGTAGTGATTTGTCCACGCTCCAGAATTTCAGGAGGCTGTAAAAACTCATCCTGCTTATCGACTTTATATTTATTTAAATATTCGCTGAGTTTTGGTGACAGGCTATATTGCCAATAAACGTTGTATTCAAAAATCAGGTGTTGTCTTAATAGGTGAAAATGGTTGTTCCATCTTCCGTGTATTTCAGGATGTTGAAGGGTATGAGCATCAACACTTAAAAATCGGTACAAGTGATTTTCCGATTTTGAATAGTCGATTAATTCAAATCCGAGGCTAAAGATCTCCACACATTCATGGATTCCTCTGGTGGTATTGGCACCACAGAATTGGCATTTACCTTTTCCGTACAGTGTAACGCCGTTTTTTTCTGCTGCGCCAATGTAATCTTGCATGGTCTTTAGTCTTTATTACCAGGTTCCGTTTCCGAAGGCTTTTTTTCAAATAAGAATATCGGATTTTTAAAATTAAAATTAATCTTTAATACACAAAGTTATTGAAGGGTTATTTTCAGGTTACGGCATTTGTGGATAAACAGGATTTGTAGCCAGGTGCGCTCAAAAATCGTTGATAACAGGTAATGTATTGACATAACCATACAAAATGGCTGTTAAAGAAAAGTTTTAAACAACATTTGCGTTTATTTAGCAGGTTGATAACCATATAATAAATGACAGAAGTGCACTAAATTTAGCCAATGGTAAGTAGCATTCGACATAGTGTATATTTTAGGGTCCTTTGGGGGTTGGTGGCATTATATCTGCTTAACATTAGTATTGATACGGCCGATCCTTATCCTGACTACATTCCCGAAGTCCTCACTATCAACGATCAAGAGAGTTTCGTCGAATTCTTTTTAGAAAAGATATTGGGATTTGAAAATGCTATTGCCGAATATGATGACCACGATACGGAGGATCACAACAAGAAAAAAAACAGTAAAATAGATGTAGTGGTATTGTTTTTTTCTCAACATGACAATGCCGACAGCAACTTCAACAAAGGAAAACAGGCATATCCCAATTATTCAAAAAGATTGACCGCGGGATATGGCCGACTCGATACCCCTCCGCCAAAAGCCTGATTTGTTTTTAAAAGTTATTTATCAGACCGATGCTAAAAATAGCATTGGACCCAGTCATTTATTTACTAAAAACAAATCAAAATGAACATCAAACATATTTTGATGCCAATCCTTTTGTTGGTATCATACACCTCTGCAATTGCACAAATTGACGATGCAAAAAAAGACAGCCTTTATATTCAGGAGGTAGAAGATCACAAAGAACCCGGTAAGGTGTTACACGCCGAGCCACTTTACATTGACCTTATAAGAGACCTGGGGGCCAGAAAAGGAGAAAAAGAGTGGAACCTCGGTTTGGGGCTAACCGACAATTTAAGCTTTGATTCTTATGAAATGCTTGTTGAATATGAATGGGCGCCAGTAGATCGTTTGGGACTGGAGGTGGAATTACCGTTCACTTTTTATTCTCCTTTAAACGGAACAGCAAAAGATTCCATTCCTTCCAACAAACTGAATAGTCTTAAAGTAGCAGCCCAATGGTCCTTTTTTGTGAATGAACGGATTGCCACTTCCATGGCTGTAGGCTATATCAATGAATTTGAGCTTTCGGACTTCAGAAGTTTTGGAAACCCATTTATCAGCGGGAATATTTATAATCCGTTTTTTATTATCGCCAAACGGTGGGGGAACAATATACACTCACTGATTTACACAGGTCCAATGATCGAGCGGAACTTTCAGACCAATAAAACACAGTCGACCTACGATATCAATACCAGTTTTCATTACATGATCTCCGGTACAAGGAATTTTATAGGTGTTGAATTCAATAAAACACTGGACAATGATGACTTTGATATGACCATAAGACCGCAAATGCGACTCGGTATTGCCGAAAATCTTTTGATAGGCATCGTAGCGGGGGTACCGGTCAGCAGAGAAAATGAAAGGGTCAGTTCCTTTATCAGACTGATATGGGAGCCCTAGCATAGGGAAAGCAGATTATAATTAAAAAAGGGATCACCAACTGTGATCCCTTTTTATTTGGAGCTTCCGGGCTTGATTGGATTGCACCGGATTAGCTACAAAAGGTAATACGACATCTTCATCTTTTCCCTTTGTGCAAGTATTGTAATCTCAATGTTGATCTTTCTGCCTGTTGACAATTTAGAATTTGACGTAGGCGGTGACATTAATTCCCAGTCCGGGTTTATTTCGGACCGCGTTGTAGTTCTTAAATACAATCTCCGGATTGTATACTTTTTCATCCAGCAGGTTTACACCTTCAAGTACCAACCCTATTTTTGGATATTTCAGATTTACCAATTTATCTACCTTAACATCCAATCTGGCCGTTAACCAGTTAAATGCGCTGAGCTGATCAAGACCTTCAACAGACGAGTCATTATCAAATGGGCTGGAGTAAAAGGAATTGAACACACCCAGATTCAGGTAGCTTTTGATATCCATTGCAGCTCCTAATTTTACCATGTGCTGTGGCAACCGGGTAACATTTCTGTTACCACTATCATCTTCATTTGTTTGAAAAGCGTAGGATCCGTCAAGATAAATGGTGTTTGTCAACGAATATTTTGCTTCAATTTCAAAGCCCTGCGATTTCAGTTCTCCCAGATTGGTGTAGGTAAGACTTGCACCGCTTGATGGGTCGGTGTTGGGTATCCTGGTAACAAGATCTGTCTGCTTGCTGTTGAAATAGGAAACGGCCACACTGGTCTTATCCTTTGCATAAAACACCTGAGTTTCAAAAGTGGAAATATTTTCCGGCTTAAGGTCGGGATCTCCAATCAAAGTTGGTGGTGTAAATATATCTGTTTCCGCAGGATACGGGGCCCTGAATGCCTGACCATACATAATTTTTGCGCCCAGGCCGGATTTAAATGAAGCAACGGCGGCAAGCCGGGGAACAAAGTTGACATCCAGACCGGCAACTTTATTCAGCTGTCCTCCAAATACCAATTTGAGCCAATCCATGGGTTTGTAGTCTGCTTGCAGATAGCCATGGAACCATTGATCAGAATACGACGGGATTATGATAAAAGTATCGTTTGTAGTCCATTCACCGGAAAGATGATAAAGCGATCCGCCTACAGTAACCTCGAATTTCTCGTTGATCGTTAAAAAGTTAGTTATCTCAAAAACGTAATCATTGGCAGTTGGAATTCTTACTGAGCTTAAATCATTGAAAAACCCATTGTCGAAATTATCATTGATATTATTGTAGGTGATATTGGCGCTGATGGAATAAACATCGGGAATTATATCGCCGGTGTAGCCAAGATCAATAAACGCTCTTCTTGATTTGTAAATGCCGGGAATGGAAGTGGCAGGTGTAATATGAGCCAGGTCGTTTGCTCCGTAAAACCCGGATAATGTAAAACCCTTATATTTAAACTGCAGATTGGCCGCTAGAATATCCTCGCCAAAATTACTTTCTGCAAATTGCCTTTCGGGACCTCGGGTCCTTGTAGAATCACTGAAACGCCAGCCGGTCGACTTTAAATAGTTGAATCCACCATTTATCTTTAAATCGCCAATTGATGTTCCCCCGTCAATCTGCAGGGTACCGGTTCCGAAGGATCCGCCACCTCCTCTTACATTCAATTCGGGTTTAACGGCTTCTTTGGTGATAATATTAACAACCCCGACATAAGCATTGGATCCGTACAACACTGAACCGGGACCGCGAATAATTTCAATCTGCTTTATAGAAAAAACGGGAAAGCTGGTTAGTATGCCTACATTTTGCCCCCCAAAAACACTTTCTCTGAAAGGACGGCCGTCGATGAGGAAAAGAATTCGTGGGTTGATATGCGTGGGAAGGTCTCCTCTAAGTCCAATAGCGTTCTTCCTAAAGACAAATGAGGACAAACCATAAAAGCCCGCAGATCTTTCAAGAATTTCGTATAGGCTGGATCCACCAAAGGTTTCAATGTCCTTGGCAGTGATAGTCGTAATAACTGATGGTGCATCAAAAGCTTTTTCCTCCTTCTTGGAGGCGCTGGTGATTTTAATATTCATCAGGTCTTCCAGTGAAATTTCAATCAAATCTTCAACACTCTGTGCTGTCGCTGTAGGGGTTGCCATACTCCCTACCATCAATCCTATAGCCAGCATTTTCACAAATCGTTCCATAAATCGTCTATTATTTAATTTTAACCAATATTTTAAATGTCAAGTAGTACACAAACCGACCATTAAAATATTTAACCTAACCGTTAAGATATATTAAAATAAAAATGAGATAAATCAGATGTCGGTAAAAAAGGTACCTGAATATTATTTTATCGGAATTGGTTTAAAATCCAGCGAAACCCGGGATCGCGGTTTTCCGGGTTAAGGCCTTCTTGGGAAGGTCTGTATTCAAACCGTTTTCCTGTCAAAGTGTGGCTATAGATCGGGGCTTTTATATAAAAATATTTATTGATTGATCAGCAATATTTTCCTGGCGCCGGGTTTATCTCTGATCCGGGCCCGAACATAGAAAAATGATTTATGTAAAAATTTTACCACTTTCAGTCAAATATAGGGTAGAATATTGGTTCAATTAATAAGTATTTAGTCTACTCAAGATTTCCACATAAACGAAACTTGACTGAGATCACAACTTTAAGCATTCTGTCTAAGAAAAATTTGATTGTTGAACAAGCCCAAAAAAAGTTCGGAAATAGCTAAACAGGCTTCTGGTGTAAAAATGCCATATGACTGCATTGATTGGGATAAATTTAGAAATGGGGATCAAAATGCCTTTGCCAGAATATTTAAGAAATACAACCCCATATTATACCACCACGGTGTCAGGTTTTTTTACGATCCGGAGGTGGTGGAAGATTGTATACAGGATCTTTTCTTAGGGCTTTGGCGCAATAGGAAAAATTTGTCTGATGTAGAATCTGTAAAATATTATTTAATAGTTTCTCTACGAAGAATTTTGTTGAGAAACAAGGTTATAACCAGGAGACGGGCATTGATCAAAGAAATTTTATTGGCGGATATGTTGCCTCCGGTTGTCAGCTTTTCAGATGAACAAGCCAGTGAGGCTGCATTAAAAACCAGTCGCGAAAATTTACTGAGTACAGCGTTGGACAAGCTTCCTCCCAGGCAAAAGCAAGCGCTTTCTTTGAAGTATTTTCAGCAAAAAAGTTATGTTGAAATTACCTCCATCATGTCTATCAACTATCAAACTGCCCGCAAGTTTGTATACAAAGCCATACAAAATCTGCGAAAAAACATGAGGACTTAGACACCTCTTCTCTTTTGAATCGCCCAGTTTGTGCGAAAAAAACCATTTTAAAATTTTTCCGAAAATAATTTTTTTTCGAGGGCTACAAATCGACCTCCCCATTCTCTGTTAATACCAGAGTCACTTATATAATTATCGATAGTTAGTGACCTGTAACTAAAAGGAATGGTTTGAATATGAAATATGAGCATTATCGGGTCGAGGATTTGGTGTTGGATAAATCATTTAGAGCGTGGGTGCTATCCTCCGATTATACATCAGATACTTTCTGGAAGCGGTGGGCTGACGGCCATCCGCATAAAAGAAAATTGGTAGAAGAGGCGAGAGAAATAGTATTGTCTGTCGAAAGGGATCAGATTAATTTTTCTGAAAGAAAAAATCAGGAAATGTGGAAAGCGCTGACAAAAGTCATGGAGGAAGATAGTATAGTCGACAACATTTTAGGAGAGGATCCCAAAAAAGAGATAGCCAAAACCTCGTCATCAGCTTTACCGCATTACATTCACGATATTGGCGGCACCAAGTCGAACAGAGGAGGGTTAAGACACCTGGGAATCGCCGTATCCATTGTGTTGGTGTTGGGTCTTTCCTTTGGACTATATCAGTTCTACGGTAGCGAAAATGTGGTCGATACCCCGGACCTGGCGCAATACATAAAGCGTGAAAATCCTCCAGGGGTAAAAAGTGTCATTGCGCTGGCCGACGGCACCAAAGTCACCCTAAATGCCGCCAGTAGTCTTGAATTTCCTAAAGGATTCAAGGGGGAAAAACGGTTGGTCTACCTGAAGGGGGAAGCTTTTTTCGAGGTGCAAAAAAATCCGGAAAAGCCATTTATTGTTATTACGAATAAGATCGCCACTACGGCCCTGGGTACCTCATTTAATATCAATGCCTTTCCTGATGAAAAACAAATCAATGTTTTCCTGGTAGAGGGGAAAGTAAAAGTAGAGGCATTTGAGGATCTTGACCAAAATCAAAAAACCAAAGAAACTTTCCTGGGTCCCGGTGAACAGGTGATTTACAAAAAAGATAAGCAGGCATTAAAAAAGGGAAAGTTTGACAGCGCAATGGTAATTGCCTGGAAAGAAGGGATCCTTTATTTCAGGAAAGCGAACTTCGAAGAGGTAATTGATAAGCTGGAAAAATGGTATGGGGTCAAATTTAAGATCCTGAACAAAAACCGGGAAGATTTACAGTTTTCCGGGACCTTCCAGAACGAGACTTTGAAGAACATTCTGGAGGCTATAAGCTATTCCCAAAAATTTGAATACCGCATCAACGGGGATCATGTAACTATCAACTTTAAAAACTAAATAAACAAGATATGCAATTTGACAGCTCTTAAACAACTACCGCTATATGAAAGTAACAGGCCCTAAAATCAGAATCCATCATATTGGCCATGTGACAATTCAAGATTTTAGGGACCCAGACTAATGAAATTATTATTCCATTAAACATCATAAAGATATGAATAAATTATTACTACTGATTGCTATGAGTCTAAAGTTTTGTGTCTATGGCGTTTTTCTTCAGTGCCTCTTTATGAGCATATTGTTTGCTCACAATGGCATTGCTCAAAAAGCTAAGACGCTGGATGAGATCGACGTAATGATCGGTTTTGAGGGAACTCACTTATTTGAGGTTTTTGCAAAACTGGAATCGAAAACCGAATTCAAATTTTCCTATTTCGAGACAGACCTGCCCGATAGAGAAATAAGCCTAAACTACGAATCCCGCAGTATGAGAGCAACCTTATTTGCTATTGCCAGTCAGGCCGGGATCAAGTTTAAGCGCATTAATAATATTATCACCGTAGATACCGTGCCGGAGGAAATGAAAAAATCGGAGCGGAAAAAGCTCGTAGTGGAAGAGAGACCGGTTTCCGGAAAGGTTACTTCCAATGAAGGTGAGCCTTTGCCGGGTGTAAATGTACTTGTTAAAGGAACAGTTATTGGCACCATCACCGATCTCAACGGTGATTTTAGTATTGATGTCCCCGATAACGTGACAACCTTGGTATTTTCTTATGTGGGTTTTCTCACCGAAGAAGTAATTATTGATGAGCGTTCAGTAATCAATGTTACTTTAATGCCGGATATTGAGACGCTTTCAGAGATTGTAGTGGTAGGCTACGGTACCCAAAATGAAAAGAAGGTTACCGGTTCGGTTTACAAAGTTGACAGTAAACAATTTGAAAGTCGGCCACAAACTAACCTTTTGCAATCTTTGCAGGGAGCCATCCCAGGGTTGGTAATTACCCGGTCCGGAGGCGGACGTGTTGGAAGAGAAGGTAATGAAGTGCTGATTAGAGGGGTAACTTCCAGATCCACACCTGGCGTTCTGGTAGTCATAGACGGCATTGTTCAAGCCGAACAAAATGCCGATGCCCTTTACCAGATTAACCCTCAGGATGTGGAATCTATCACCGTATTGAAAGATGCGCAGGCCGCCATTTATGGCGCCCGGGCAGCCGGAGGTGTGATAATTGTAACTACAAAGAGTGGGAAGTCTCTAAAACCAACTTTCAAATATTCTGGCAACCTTTCGGTTAACAGGTTATCCGACAGTCATCCAAAGTTCGCTAACCTGGAAGATTTTGCTAGATTTAATGATGCAGCTTTTGAGGCTGCCCAGTCCAGCTTCAGGCCTTATCAGTATTTGATACCACAGTTTGATGACGGTACGATCCGGATCAATGACAACCAGATTATTCAAGGCCCTTTCAGCGATGTCCCTTTCATTTCGACTAATTATGTTGATTGGATTGATGAGTTATATGGCGGGAGCAGATATATGCAGACACACAATTTTAGTGTTTCAGGGAATACTGAGAAATCAAATTACTTCATTTCAGCGGGTTTTATTGATCAGCCAGGCTCTTTAAGAAATAAGTATGGTAAAAATAGTAACAAGCGATACTTTGCCAGGGCAAAATATGCTATGGACGTACGAGACAATCTTACCTTGAGTACGAATATTTCAGTAGAACGCCAGGAGATCGAGGAACCAACTGCTTACCGATTTGGGCAACAATTGGCGAATGGTGTTTGGTCCAATCATTTACCATTGACCCCGGGAGGTAATCCCCTTAACTATGGAGGATTCCAAAGCCCTATTGCTTTTACAAGGGACGGAGGCGACCTGACTGATATTAATTACCGGCAAAATATTCAATTTGGTGCCGAATTCAGACCCATTGAAGGGTTAAAACTTAATGGGGATTTTTCGATAAACGTGGACAATGGAACCAGGCTGGGGATGCAAAGAATTGTGCAACAGTTTAATTTAGATGATACACCAGGTGTATTGAATCCCAATCGTTCCTCCGCCTTTAATAGTTATGACAGGGATATTCATAGGGTTGCCAACCTGTATGGAAGTTATGATTATTTGCTTCATCAGGATCATAATTTTTCCGTTACTATAGGCCTGGCACACGAAGAGTATGACAGAGAAACGGGAGGCTCCACAAGTTTTGATTTGGTTTCTGAATTGCTACCGGCAGTTGGTTTTGGGGATCCCGAAACAGTGACCGCCGGATATTTTGGCACCCATTGGGCTATCAATTCCCTATTTGCAAGGGCATCATACAGTTTCAAGGAAAAATACATCGTGGAGGCTAATTATAGAAGAGATGCATCCTCCCGTTTCGCTGAAGACTTCAGGGTCGGCAATTTTGTGGGAGGGTCTTTCGCCTGGAATATTTCAGATGAAGCCTTTATGGAGAGTTTATCTGGCATATTTGACAATCTGAAACTAAGAGTATCAGTTGGCGAACTTGGAAACCAGGTGGCTGTTCCCGACGATGATCCATTGAGAAATTTTCGTTTTAAATCCTTTATTAATATCAATAACGGATACCTTTTCGGAAACCCGGACGGTCCGGTAGTGGGCCAGCAGGCAACCTTTGAAAGTCGTGAATTAGCATCTCCGGAAAGACAATGGGAGACTACCCTTGTTAAAAATATTGGAATCAATTTCTCATTACTTGACGCGAGGTTATCGGGATCATTTGACTACTTTAATAAGACTACAAGAGATGTGCTGTTAGGCCTGGATTTCCCAGATATTTTAGGGGCTACTCCCCCTTTAACAAATGGTGGTGAGATAAAAACCAAGGGCTGGGAAGCTGCCCTTTCATGGCAGGACGAAATAGGAAGTAATTTTTCTTATTCTGTGAGTTTTGTGATGAGTGACGATGTGAATGAGGTAACAAACCTTGAAGATGCCCGGACGGTCACTCAGGGCTTAAATGATTTCAGAGAGGGATATAGCGCTAATTCCTGGTTTGGCCCCCAGTTTGATGGCTTTATAAACAACCAGCAGGAACTTGATCAATACACACAACTACAAGGAATTCCCGGAAATCTGGCGTCCATTGGAATTGGCGCGGCGAGATTTAAGGACCTGGATGGCGATGGCATCTTTGAGCCCGGGGTACTTTACGAGCCGGGCAATCCTGAGTCGGGTGACATGGTTTTAATTGGGAATTCCAGACTTCGGCTTCCCTACTCATTGAATCTAACGGCAAAATGGAAAAATTTCGACATAGGGTTATTTCTCCAGGGCGTCGGAAAACTCAACTTACCTAATCCAGTCCGTCCCCCGGGTTGGGCATGGTGGGAAAATCCATATCAGCATTTCATAGGACAAACATGGACTCCGGATAACACTAATGCATTACATCCCCTGCATATTACTGACGGTGGTATATTCTTCCACAATTATCAGGCGTCAACAGCTCCGTATTATTGGGTAAAAGCTACCTATCTACGAGTCAAAAATTTCCAATTGGGTTATACAATACCCCAGGTAATACTAGATAGGGTCAATATCAGCAGTCTTAGGGTATATTTTAGCGGCAATGACCTATACGAGTTTACCGATATCAGAGGAGATTTTGACCCCGAGTCTTATGAGCGTAATACTAATCCGATTTTCAGATCTTATTCATTTGGTTTAGATCTAACCTTTTAAAATTGATTTTACGATGAAGAAAATGATAGATAACAGCAAACCTTTGGTTCTTATTGCTTTGTTGTGCATGCTGAATTTCTCATGTGAGAAAGATTTAGACCTGGAACCTAAGAGTAGCATTAGTAGCAATGTCTTTTTTGCTTCGCAAGAAGATTTTAAGCTTTGGGCAAATCAGTTTTATTTTGATCTGCCCTCCTTCACTTTCCGTCGGGATGATTGGAGCGATATTACCTATCAACCCGGGGGCAACACAATCAGTCGAGGGCAACATCAGGTAGTTCCCACAGATAACTTTTGGGGAGATACCTACTGGGACATTAGAAAATACAATACCCTGCTGGAGGAAGCAGCTGAAGCGCCGGAAGATATTAAAAGTAGTATTGCAGTTTACGAGGCAGAGGCTAAATTTTTTAGAGCTTTTGCTTATTTCAGTCTCTTGCGACGCTATGGAGGGGTTCCTATTGTGGACAAGGTGTTGGATTTAAATAGTGAGGAGCTGTTTGCAGCAAGGAATACAAGAGAAGAAGTGGTCAACTTCATTCTCCGGGACCTCGATGAGGCCGTGGCGGTTTTACCTTTGCCGTCCGATCTTTCTGGACAGGATTTGGGTAGAGTTACCAGTGGTACCGCCTATGCATTCAAGTCGCGGGTTGCCTTATTTGAAGGTACCTGGGCAAAGTATCATGGTACTGCCGGAAACGTTAACGATTTGCTGACGCAGGCCATTGATGCTGCCAACCAGGTGATTGCCATGGAAGGAAGCGGGTATGAACTGTTCGACAAACCTGATCTGGCAGAAGAAAGTTACTTTTGGATGTTTACTTTAGATAACACACAACAAAACCCCGGCAATTATACAAAAGCTGACAATCGTGAAGTTATTCTGGAAAACAGGTTTGATTCGGAATTGAGGTCACATAGAGCTTTTCCTAATCCAATTGTAAGCAATAATCCCACTAAGGCGTATGTTGATTTAGTTTTATGTGCCGACGGACTTCCTATCGAAAAATCCCCGCTATTTATGGGATATGACATGGTTGGAGATGAATATGTAAACAGAGATCCCAGGATGACCACCTCACTGATGATTCCATTTCAGAGATATCACGCAGCCAATCAGGATCTTTGGCAGATTGATTGGTCAGATCCCGGTCGTGAAGACCGGGGGTTCTTATATGAAATAGAAATTGGCCTGAGAACCCAGACAGGATACAATATACAAAAACTGGTACCCACTGGAAGGTTTCCTGCCGGTCATAATTGGGCGGTCATCAGATATGCTGAGGTGCTGTTAAATTTTGCAGAGGCTACTTATGAGCTTAACGGTTCAATATCTGATGAAGATTTAAACAAATCTATCAACAAGCTCAGGCAACGGGTACGCATGCCGGCGATCACCGGGGCCTTTGCCAGCACCAATGGGTTGGATATGTTAGAGGAAATCAGAAGGGAAAGAACTGTAGAACTTTTTGCAGAAGGGTTTAGATATGACGACCTGAGACGTTGGAAAATAGCGGAGATCGAGCTTCCTAAGGCAATCAAGGGGATCAAATACACCGGCACTCAATATGAAACAGATCCAAGGTGGTCTGACTTGACTCCTGAGGTAGATGCCAATGGTTTCTTTATTGTTGAATCGGCCAGTGTACGTCAATTTGATCCTAACAAGCACTATTTGTTTCCCATTCCCAGAAATGAGATTGCGCAAAATGATGCTTTGGCCCAAAACCCGGGATGGCAGTAATAAACAATAACTATTAAAATAACCTCAAAGAGTGACTGAATGGTCACTCTTTGTTTAATATCAAATATTATTTAAAAGCCGATGAGAAATAAGTTAACCTGTCTTCTGTCATTGTTTCAAACACGGATAACTGGAGTTTTAAATAGATTTTTTGCTTTGCTTTTTTTTATCCCGCCCGGTTTATCTCTGGCCCAATCAGACCCTGCTATAGTCCGAGATGAGCAGCCGGAGATATATACCGAAACGCAGTTGCAATATGTGGGGATGCCCATTGGCGGCATTACGGCCGGCCAGGTTTACCTGGGGGGAGACGGCCAGCTCTGGTATTGGGATATTTTTAATCTCCAACGCATCCAACCCGGCGGCCCAGGCGACAAATTTTACCTTAACCCCATGGTGCAGGACAAAAGCTTTGAGCAGGGCTTTGCTGTCAGGGTCAAAAAACTGGTTCCTACCACCATCACTCCTAGTGTTAAACCGCTTCGCAAAGGAGGGTTTCGTCACATTACTTTTCGGGGAGAATATCCAACCGGAAAAGTAACTTACCAGGACCCCGGGTTTCCCGTTACAGTCGAACTCAACGCCTATACACCTTTTATACCTACAGATCACGAGTCCTCCGACTTTCCGGCAATAGTCATGGAGTATACACTTACCAGTGAATCGGATATACCAATTTCGGTAGAGCTATTGGGTTGGCTACAAAACATGGCCAATTTTCAAACCGCTGCCAGTGCGAAGGGAGTCCATAAAAATTCAATTATAAGGTCAGAAAATACATTACAGCTAAAGCTATCATCTGATGTTGAAGCGGCCAACCGGGACCTGCCAGACTATGGCAATATGTCTTTGACCTTGTTACAGGGAGATGAAGCCTGGGCCACACCAATGGCTTCTAAAGACATGGCGTATAACCTTCCTGAAGTTGGCCCATCAAAAGATACCTCAGCAACAATGGACCTGGGGAATGTGCTGACCGGAGCCATCGGGAAAGAAATTACTTTGAATCCGGGAGAAAAAAGGACGCTGACGTTTATCATTTCATGGTACTTCCCCAATGTACATAGAAAAGAAAGTGGCTTTCATCATTTGAAGAACAGAGAGGAGCTGAGACATTATTATAGCAAAAAGTTTACATCGTCGTCCGATGTAACACATACAATTATGAATAATCGGGAAAAGTACCTGGCCACTACAAAACTTTGGAATAAGACCTGGTATGACTCCTCACTACCTCCCTGGTTTCTGGACAGAACCTTCATCAACACCAGTACCCTGGCGACCACCTCCTGTTATCGCCTGGACGATCTCACCGATGACCCGGATAATGAAGGGCGATTTTATGCCATGGAGGGCGTCTATCTGGGGCATGGCACCTGTACGCATGTTTTTCATTATGAACAGGCGCTGGGCAGAGTTTTCCCCGACCTGGCGCGCCGGTTAAGAACCCAGGTTGATTATGGCCTTTCCTATAAAAAAGATGGGATTATTGCTTACAGAGGCGAACTTAGTGCCTTGGGGCGTCATGATGGCAGAGGTTATGCGGTTGACGGACATGCAGGAACCATTCTTAGGGCTTATCGCGAATATACCACGGCTTCGGATAGCCGTTATCTCAAGACTTTTTGGCCCAAAATCAAAAAAAGTATTGAGTACATGATTACCCATGACGCAGAAAAATCCGGAAAGCCCGATGGCATATTGGAGGGAATCCAATACAACACGCTGGACCGGATGTGGTATGGCAAGATATCATGGATCAGCAGTATGTATAATGCCACCCTGCGCGCAGGGGCAGTGATGGCCAATGAGCTTGGGGATAAGGCTTTTGCCAGAAAGTGCCGCGAAATAGCAGATCTTGGCAAAAAGAGGATGGTCGATGAGCTTTTTAATGGAGAATACTTCATTAATATCCTCGACCCCAAACATCCGGTTCCTCCCAATTCCAATATTGGATGCCATATCGATCAGGTACTCGGGCAATCCTGGGCACTTCAGGCCGGATTGCCTAGAGTTTTACCTAAAAAAGAGACAGTAAGTGCACTTAAATCTATTTTCAGATACAATTTTCATAAAGACGTCGGCAAATATTTAGATACGGCAACGATCAAAAATGTCCGTTTTTACGCGCTTCCCAGTGAGGCGGGGACCGTAATGTGCTCCTTTCCAAGAGGAGGGGCCGACAAGGCGCCGGGACAAATTCAGAATGAATGGGAAAAGCTGGTGGTAGGTTATTTCAGTGAGAGTATGACTGGTTTTACCTATCAGGCCGCTGCCCATATGATCGCAGAAGGTTTGATAGAAGAAGGCATGACTATGATCAGGGCTATTCATGACCGCTATGCACCTGAAAAACGAAATCCTTACAATGAGATAGAATATGGTAATCATTATACCAGGGCCATGTCGAGCTACGGCGCCTTTGTGGCAGCCTCCGGATTTACTTTAAATGAACCTGATGGTGCCATTGGTTTTGATCCTAAGATCACCCCTGACAATTTTAGATCTGCCTTTATTACCGGAGGAGGTTGGGGAACGTTTTCTCAGAAAAGAGAAGAAGGGAGACAAACCAATACTATTGCCTTTAAATACGGATCAGCGAATCTTTCTAAAATCACCTTGTATGCCGAGAACGTACAAAAACGATCTGTACGCTTAAATATCAACGGCAAAAACATACCAATACGATTGAAACGAAATGACAGACAATATGAAATCAATTGGAAGGGGACAAACCTGAAAGCAGGTGGTGAAATTGAATTAATAATAGAGTAAGGTATCAGACATGTATTTTAGGAACTTAATAATATTAATGGCTGCAGGCATGGTGAGTTGTAGTCTGCGGCAGGAGCCGGATGCGCTTGAAGTCGAATCCCGGCAGCTCCAAAAAAATGACTGGAAATCTCAGGTCAGGGAAACGCTAATGGCCTATGGCCATCGCAACTGGATCGTAGTGGCGGATGCCGCCTATCCCAGGCAAAGTAATCCTGCCATCCAAACGATGGTTGTTGATGCCGGACAATTGGAAACGGTGGAATTCATCAACAATTTGATCGGTGATTTGGATCATGTGGATGCCAACATCTTTGTCGATGAGGAAATAGCTTATGTTCAGGAGAAAAATGCCAAAGGAATAGAAAATTATAAAGAAAAACTCGATCGCATGTTACGGGGAAAATCAGTAGCGTCCCGATTGCACGAAGATATCATAAAAGAATTGGATAAAGCTGCGGAACTGTTTAATATCCTTATTCTCAAAACCGATCAGACTATTCCCTATACTTCGGTTTTTTTTCAGTTGGAGTGTGGTTATTGGGATGCGGCGGCGGAGAAAACATTAAGAAATATAATGGAAAACACACTAATGAAACAAAATGGCAAACAAGATTGAAAAAGAAAATGTGGGTAACTGTGATCCAGGCACCGGATGTTGCACCCCTGAAAATACCGGATACTCTAAACAGCCTCAGCTAACAACTGTTCAACGCCGGGATTTCATGAAAGCTATGGGTGTGATAATGGGCGGTATGGCTTCGGCATTCCCTTCCATTGGAAAGGCGCGGGAAAACGAGCGTGCTCCCTATGCAATTCCCGAAGAAAAAAATCTGGACCCCGAATGGATCAAATCTTTGTACGAAAGGGGAAAACCGGAGATTTATGAAAGGAAGGACCTGGTATATATTGGCATGCCTGTCGGTGGTATAACTGCCGGGCAAGTATATCTGGGTGGGGATGGCAAATTGTGGTTGTGGCGAATTTTTAACAATCAGCACAATGGTGTCGTTGAAAAAACCACCAGATTTAATGGACGCCGGATCCGCTCCCGGGATGGCAGCAATTATGTGGTGCCCATTGAGCCCGATTCACCCCTGGAGCAAGGGTTTAAAATTAAGATCAACCGGGCAGGCGAGGAAACTGAAAAGCGGCTGGATTACAAGGGGTTTAAAGAGATTACTTTTAAGGGGCGATATCCGGTGGGAGAAGTTGCTTATCGGGAAACCGGCTTCCCGGCTGAAGTGGATCTAATGGCCTACTCTCCGTTTGTTCCATTGGCGTGGGACTCTTCCAGCTATCCGGCCACTATAATGCGCTATACAGTTCGGAACACAGGCAACGAAGAAATCTCATGTACCTTGACAGGCTGGCTTGAAAATGCGGTACACATAAGCACAGGGGATCCAATAAAGACAAAAATTAGAAACAGGCTTATAAAAAAAGATGGCCATGCCATCCTGTCACTGGATGCCCCGGCTTCATTGGCCATTAACAAAAATTCGGCTCATAATCCCAGTGAACAAAGAGATCATGGCAGTATGTCGCTATTACTTCTTGATGCAGATACCGACTGCCACTATAGCCTGGGTAAACAACCGATGTCTTCAGTAAGCGCTAATACCGACAAGGAACTAATTGCCCCACTGAAAGAGAGGAGCATCGGAAAACTGGCAAAAACTTTTAAGCTGGCCGCAGGGGAAGAAAAAGTAGTAACTTTCGTGATCAGTTGGCACTTTACCAATTTGTATCCTTCGGAATGGAGCGATTTAAGTAACCGGTTCAAAGGCAGATACTATAAAACCAGATTTGACGATGCCGCGGCAGTAGCGAGTGACCTGGTTTCTAAGCTGGATGCCTTGCACAGAGATACTTTGCTTTGGGTCAAAACTTTCTATGAAGATTCCACCTTGCCGCATTGGTTCTTAAACCGCACCTTTGTTAATATCTCGACCCTGGCTACTGAAACATGTTATCGATTGGAAGATGGCCGTTTCTGGGCCTGGGAAGGTGTAGGGTGTTGTCCGGGAACCTGCACACATGTATGGCACTATGCTCAGGCGATGGGACGTATCTTCCCGGAGATCGAACGAAACCTTCGCGAGTTGACCGATTTTGAGGTGATGGACAAACAGACCGGCAAAATAGATTTCCGGGCTGGCGTGGCTAACCGGGATGCGGCTGACGGGCAGGCGGGAATCATTATGCGGGCTTATCGCGATCATCAAATGAGCAAGGATAACACTTATTTGAATAGAAATTGGGATCACATCAAGCTGGCCCTCAATTTTCTTATCGCAATGGATAAAGCCGATGGAACGGCAGATGGGATGATCTTTGGAGAACAGCATAATACGCTGGATGCGGAGTGGTTTGGTAACATTCCTGTCATCACCTCACTCTACCTTTGCGCCCTTGCCTGTGGTCGTGAAATGGCCAAAGACATGAACGATACAGAATTTGCAAAAGTGTGCAGTACTATCCTGGAAAAGGGACAAAAGAACATAGAAACCCTTTTTAAAGAAGAATACGGCTACTTCGTGCAAAAAGAGGATCCCGCGCACAGTAATGCTATAGGTATTGGAGACGGCTGTTATATTGATCAGGTTTTTGGCCAGGGCTGGGCCTTTCAGGTAGGGTTGGGCAGGCTTTTCAATGCGGACATGGTAAAAAAATCATTGAATGCCTTGTGGAAACATAATTATGTGGCTGATATGGGCCCGTATCGGGCGTCTTTACCGGTAAACCTGGCAGGCAGGCCTTATGCCATTGACGGTGAAGCGGGCCTGGTTATGTGTACCTGGCCAAAAGGGGGACGGAATGAAGACTGGGAAAAACACTGGCAGTATGGCTACTTTAACGAGTGTATGTCGGGATTTGAATACCAGGCAGCTGGTCATATGATGTGGGAAGGAGGCGACCTGGTGGAAAAAAGCTTAATATTGACACGTTCCGTTCATGACAGATATCACCCTTCAAGACGAAATCCGTATAACGAGATTGAATGCAGTGATCATTATGCCAGGGCTATGGCCAGTTATGGCGTCTATTTGGCGGCATGTGGCTTCGAGTACCATGGACCGAAGGGTTTTATAGCTTTTGCCCCCAAGTGGCAGCAGAAGGATTTCAAGGCGGCATTTACAGCGGCGGAGGGATGGGGGACTTTTTATCAACAAATTAAAAAAGGCAAATTTGAGGCCGGATTAACCTTAAAATATGGAAAACTATCTCTTCAGAAGATTTCATTAAATGTTCCTGGAAGGGCTAAAAGTTGTGTGGTTAAATTGAATGACCGAAAAATCAAATGTACCCGATCACAGGTTAAAGACAGACTTAATATTTCATTTGATAAACAAATTCTTGAGCCCAATGATAAATTGACGGTGAGTATTAGGGTTTAACAAGTAAAGGTAAAATAGGTGTTGATCCGAAAATAAACTAATATTATGATTTATCCGATGAATAAAGTGTTGAGGTTACTATTAATAATTTTTGTACTGGTATCAGAAATTCACGGGACGTCCGGTCAGGTGGCCAGGGAGCTTGGATCGCAGGAGAATACCCGGGAGGTGATCAACGACAAAGATGACCTGCTAAAGGATTATTTTAAACTTTCCACTGAACCGGGACTAATTAACAGGGGAAACAGGACCATCTATGAAGGTGAACAGTTAACAGCCATTCAATTTCCGGTTGGCGGTATTGGTACCGGTTGCATTCAATTTGACGGCAATGCTGTTCCACGCTTTTGGCAAATATTCAATAATATGACCCACGATTATATTCCCAACAGTTTTTTTGCTATTCGTGTGAAAGATCAGGATAAGGTAGCGGTGAAGGCCCTGCAGACTAAAGATGTTGGTTTGTTTAAGGGAATAAAATCAATCCGGGCGGTAGCTGAATTTCCTTTTCTAACATACCATTTCAAAGATGATTTTCCCGCCGGGATCAGTATGGAAGTGTATAATCCATTCATACCTACAAATTTGAAAGATTCCGGGATCCCCGCAGTTTTTTATCGTTTTACCGTAGAAAACCCCTCGGATCGCACGCTTGAAATAAGTATACTGGCCTCCCAGCAAAATGCAGTTGGTTTTTCAAAAATACCTATTGTAAATAATGAAGTATCATTTGCCAATAATTATGAGCTTAGCATTGCCAGAAATCCCGTTTTGGGAAATAGCTCATCTTTGTATGGGGGAAATAGAAATTCTGTCAATACAAAAGGCAATTCAAAGGTGCTTTATATGGAAGGAGAGCTCGGAGAAGAAGCGGAACATTTCGGACAAATGGCTTTGATGCTATTCGGTGACAACAATACCTTAAAGATGGCAGAAGGAATTGCCAGTTGGACCAATGAAAAAGATCTCTATAATACATTTTATAAAAAGGGAAATATCAAAGGGAAAGCAAATACCGGCAGGAGTCAAAAAGGAAAGACATGGACGGGCGCTTTGAATACATCTTTTGTACTCAAGCCAGGTGAAAAGAAAGTAGTTAAAATGGCCTTGATCTGGTATTTTCCCAATGGAAAAAACGGAGGGCACGCCGACAAATGGGATGCGTGGGGTAAAGGGGATTGGGAAGGCAACGGCAATCACTATGCTAATCACTGGAAAAATATTAAAGATCTTACGCACTATCTGGAGACTAAGCAAGAAAGTCTGACCAACTATTCAAGATCCTTTAGCAGAGCGCTTTATGATACTAACTTTCCCTATTGGCTTGTTGAACGTATTGGAAATCAGTTGTCCATACTGAAGAGCCGCACAATCTTTTTCGATAAAGATAATTATGTTGGTCTGTGGGAAGGTGCCGGTGGTGGTGACGGATCTTGTGCGGGAAATTGCAATCACGTTTGGCATTACGCACAAGCCCACGCCAGATTGTTTCCGGAAATGGGCAGACTCATCAGGGAACAGTCATTTGATGGGATAAAAGAAAATGGTCAGATACCATACCGGCAACCTGCTGGAAGTCCGGCTTTTGATGGGCAATGCGGAGACATACTCGGCGCGTATAGAGAACATCTTTTGTCTACTGATGTATCATGGTTGAAACGTCAATACCCAGCTATTAAAAAAGCTATGAATTATTTGATCGATACACACGATGATGACAGGGATGGATGGTTATCAGACGATTCCAAGCATACTACGTACGATGCTTCTATGACAGGAAATCCTTCGTTTTTAAGCTCATTATATTTGGCGGCTTTGAAAGCAAGTGAAAAGATGGCAATTATTGTCGGAGACCTGGAACAAGCCGATGAATGGAAAATCATGGCTGAAAAATCAGCAAAGCTTCAGAGTGAGAAATTGTGGAATGGGGAATATTTCATCCAAATACCTGGCGAAAAACGAAATACCGACTACGAAAATGGTTGTCATGCTGATCAACTGCTTGGGCAGTGGTGGGCAGACCAACTTGGCCTCGGAAGTATGTACCCCGATTACAAAATAAAATCAGCCACTGAGGCTGTTGTAAAATACAATTTTAAAAGTAACCTTCATAACCATAACCAGGGTCATCGAACATTTGCTTTACCTCATGAAGCAGGTATGGTGGTAACCACGTGGCCAAACAATGATCGTACGCCCTATGCTTCGGGGTATTCCGGAGAAATCTGGACGACTTTTGAATATACCATAGGCGCCTCACTTTTTAAATACAATCAAATTCAGGATGCTTTGACGGTGCTGAGATCAGGTTCTAAAAGATATGATGGTAAATTACGTACCGGTTATATCGGGGATTGGGGCAATTTTGGCTTTAGTGGCAATCCTTTTGGAGATGATGAATGCGGGCAGTTTTACGGGAGGGCGCTATCTATATGGTCGACGCTATTGGCTGCCCAAGGCTTTGAGTATGACGGTTCCAAAAAAGCGATAGGGTTCAATCCAAAATGGAAACCTGATAATCATGTATCTTTCTTTTCTGCAGCGGAAGGTTGGGGGACCTTCACACAAAAAAGATCTGATGGCAGGCAAATCAATATGCTAAAAGTTATGTTTGGATCAGTCAAACTTTCCAAAATTAATTTACACTTTAATGGGAAAGAGGAACCATCAGCAAGGATAAATGTCAATGGAAAACAAGTAAACGCACAGCTTGACATTCAGGGACAGAAATGCGGAATTAGTCTGGCAGAAGTGGATTTAAGGGAAGGTGATATGCTTGAAATAGCAATAGATTATTAAAAGGCAAGACCGCTTCCGATTCAATTAACAGGCAACCATACGAATCTACCCTGGTGCAAATAGTCATGGAAAAGCTTTCACAAAGATTAAATTGCTTAATTAGAGATTATTCCCTATAATCGAAAATTGTTGAACCTAAATATTAAGTCTAATTATCCGGGTTTAAAAATAATTCTGTATTGAGTGCGACAACGGATACGATTTTTTTTGGACGCGATGATCTATCTGATCGTGAGGTCTGGAATAGACTGAGAAACGGTCATAAGGATGCCCTGAATTATATTTTCAGGCGATATGTGAAAATATTGTACCAATATGGTTATAAGTTCACAGCTGACCACAAACAGATTGAAGACAGCATTCAGGAGGTTTTTTTAACGCTATGGGAAAAAAGGGACGCCCTGGCCGAAACGGATCGCATTAAACCTTATTTGTTGGTAATCTTTAGAAGAAAGCTCATACGGGCACTATCTAGTAATAATATTATCATAGATCGGAATTTTGAAATACAAAATTACAATTTTGAGCTGGCCCCTAGCCCTGACCACCGCATTGTCAATGAAGAAACTGAGACGGCCCAGACCATAAAAATCGCTAAATACTTGTCGAAACTTCCCAAAAAGAAGCGAGAAGTGCTCTATTTGCGGTACTACTGCGAGTTAGATTATAACGAGATTGCCTCAGTGATGAATATTTCTTACCAATCGGCCCGCAACTTGATGTACAAGGCATTAAAAGTTTTGAAGAGTCATCTTACATCTGCACTATTTCCGCTTCTGATTACTTACTTCACTTTTTTTTAAAAAAGTTCTCAAAAAAAGGTTACAAAAATACAACGCTTGTCTTTTTAATATCAAAGGCCCGGTGATTTTTGCGGATTGCTGTCATGTGAAAATGATTAAAACGAAAAGCAAAAGTTCCTGATAACACCTGAAAGTAATTTAATAAATGGACCCTAAAAACTATGATATAGAAGATTTTTGCCAGGATTTAAGTTTCTGGAAATGGATAAAGTATGGAGATGCCGAAAGTAAGTTATTTTGGGAAAAATGGCTTGAACAGCATCCTGATAAAAGACCAGCGGTAGCGCAGGCGAAAAAAATTCTTCAGTCTATTAATATAGATCAAAAAGAACCTGATGAGAGGAATATAACAACTCTTTGGCATGAAATTGATAATAAAATAGCATCTTCCGAGAAAATCAGGCGTATTGGTCAACGCAAAAAAAGGCCATTCACCATTTCCAGGGTTGCAGCTATTTTCATAGGATTTGTAATTGGCGTTATTGGGCTTTACACACTAACCAAATTCAATGGTATCGAAAAATCATCTGTCGGTCAGGAGATAAAAATGATCGAACGCGCTAATCCTGCCGGCAGAAACTCCACCATCACCTTGCCAGATGGAACAAGAATCAGGTTAAACGCAGCCAGCACACTAATTTTCCCTGAAGTGTTTTCAGCAAAGACGAGGCAGGTGTCACTTATTGGAGAAGCCTTTTTTCAGGTAGCGAAGGATCCTTCTAAGCCATTCATTATTCATACCGGCAGATTTAGTACTACCGTATTAGGTACCAGTTTTAATATCAACGCCTATCCTTCAACAGATGAAATAAAAGTAGCCGTGGTCACGGGAAAAGTATTTGTTGAAGACATGGAAGGGACTGGTGCCAGGAAGTCCCTGACCATTACCCCGGAAGAAATGGCTGTTTTTAACAAAGGGTCAGGAGATCTAAGCAGCCATGCTTATGATTATTTAAAGGAAATAGCCTGGAAAGACAATATCATTCATTTTGAAAATGCTGACATGGAGGCGATCATTGATAAATTGGCGAAGTGGTACGGGGTAACATTTATATTAAACAAGCACATCCCCAGTAAGAAAGATTATACGGCCACCTATGATAATAAGTCGCTGGAGGAAGTCCTTCAAGGTCTGTCTTTCGCTTTTGATTTTGAATTTACTATTGAGAATAAAGTTGTAACCATTAATTAATAATGCCTATGAGATAGATAAAGTACAATAAAAAACACGGTGCTGCACAAATTCATTGGGGAATGACAGGACAACACCGCGTAAGACCTACCGAAAATTGATAAAAAATGTTTTACCAAAAATTTCAGTATGATGACAAAAATACTAAAAAAAATACTGATCATGTCAAAGTACACCTTAATTGGGTTTTTGCTACAGACGATCTTTTACCCTTTTCTTTTTGCAGAATCTACAAAAGGGCAAAGGAGTCTGGAGAATATCTTTGTAACGATCGAGCTTAAAGAATCAAATGTAAAAGAGGTTTTTACCAAGATTGAAAAACTCACAGATTTTCAATTCGCCTATAAAAAGGGTGAGATTAACAAGAAGCAATCGATAAGTGTTAAACAACAGGACATTTCATTAGCCAATTTGCTGCGGGAAATAGCCCGGGCTACCAACCTTAAATTTAAGCGCGTTAATGAGATTATCCACGTTACGGAAAATGGCCATTTGGCGAATGCGGTTTTTGAGATAATAGTGAAAGACCGGGTTGTGAATGGCCGGGTGACTGATGAAAATGGTGAAGGACTGCCTGGGGTAAATGTGCTGGTTAAGAATACAACCATTGGAACCATCACAGATAATAAAGGAGATTATACATTAAACGTTCCCGATGATGCGGCAACATTGATATTTTCTTATGTTGGCTACATTAGTGAGGAAGTGGAGATTGCAGGCAGATCTGTAATCGATTTACAATTAGCACCTGATCTTTCAACCCTTTCAGAGATCGTAGTTGTAGGTTATGGTGTTCAAAACAGAACTACGCTAGCCGGCTCCATCGCCACCGTAGAGGCGAAGGCTTTCGAAGCCAGGCCGGTTACCAATGCGGCCAGTGCCTTACAAGGTACGGTACCCGGGCTTATTGTTACGCAATCTTCAAGCCAACCGGGAAATGAAGGGTTTAACTTGCAGCTTAGAGGATTAAGTTCGATCAATGGTGGCAATTCACCGCTGGTTCTGGTAGATGGCATTCAATCCACTTTTTCTACACTTAACCCTGACGACATAGAGAGCATTTCAGTAGTAAAAGACGGTGCGGCTGCTATTTATGGAAACCAGGCGGCTAATGGGGTGATTTTGATCACTACAAAACAAGGAAAGAGAAACTCAGGGCCTTTAGTGAACTACAATTTTACTTATGGCCGAAATTCGCCGTCCTATACGACAGAGAAATTTACTACCCGTGAATACATGGAAGTGGTGAACGCAGGTTTTGTAAACGATGGCGATGCACCGTTGTATGGAGATATTTTTTTCGACGCTATTGGTACTGACCAGGTACTCAATTTTAACCAGACCAGCCTGGGTGGTGCACAGCGGGAGGACAGCTGGTTGGTTTTTAACCAGTCCGATAATCAATTTATAGATGAATTCTTTGAAACTGGCATTCGTCAAAACCATAATCTGAGTATTGCAGGGGGAGGAGAGCGTTCTACCTATCGCTTGTCATTAGGTTACTTAAATGAAGACGGTGTAATTAATACCCGTTTTGATGGTTTTGAGAGATACAACATACGATTGAATAATACCTTTGATCTTGGCGATAAGTTGACCATTACTACTCAAAATGTGCTTGAAATTGGAGACCGGTCATCTAGCACAGAGCTTAATACCGCATTGGGTAGGGTTCCGCTTAACTGGACATTAGCTCCGATCAGGAGACCCGATGGAGAATTTTATACATTCAGAGGATTTGTTAATCCATTGGATCTACTGGCGCAAGGTGGAGAATCCGAAAGGAAAACTACCCGCCTAATATCCAATGCCAAGATAGACTACGAGATTATTGATGGATTAAATGCTATCGCCAATGTTGGCATCAATCGCAATACGATACAAATCAGAAATGAGGTGCCCACCATTCGCCTGATCAATGAATGGACTATCGATGATACACCCGGGGTAAGGATTCAGGGGAATACAAATCCTAACCGTTTGATTGAAATCAATGAAACAGAAACCTATGCCAATTTTTCCGGTTATTTGACCTATGATAAAACGTTTGAAGATGTGCACAACCTTACCCTGACGGCTGGATTTTCTCATGAACAACGTAGGGATGCACGTATCCGGGCTGAAACCCGAAATTTCCCAACCAATGACTTGTTTGCATTAGGACTTGGTGATATAGATGAGGCCAGGGTAGGTTCCGACGGGTTTGCCTGGACATTGCGTTCTTTGTTTGGTCGGATCAATTACGCCTACAAAGATAAATATATTGCAGAGGCTAATTTTCGCTATGATGGTTCCTCCAGATTTACACCGGATGAAAGATGGGGATTATTCACCGGATATTTATTGGCATGGAGAGCTTCAGAGGAAGATTTTATCAAAAATCTGGACATTTTTGATAACCTGAAATTAAGGGCTTCCTACGGTGAAACAGGAAATCAGCAGGGAATAGGCCATTATGATTATTTGTCGTTGATCAATGCCGGTGGCGGACGCATTTTTGGCCTGCCCTCAGGAGGAATGTTTGGGACACAAACCGAAAATCAAACCTATGCTGAAGCTGGTGCTGTAAGCCTTGACAGATCATGGGAAACTGTAGCTACCACCAACTTTGGTATTGATATTGGTGTATTGGATACCAGGCTGAATTTGTCTTTCGATTATTTTCTTAAACGTAATGAGGATCTTTTGGTAGCTGTAGATGTGCCTTCGGTATTAGGTATCGGAGCACCCGCCCTGAACCAGGGTGAGATGGAAACCAAAGGATGGGAAGTTGTGGTCAACTGGAAAGACAACATTGGTGATTTTAATTATTATGTGACGGGCACATTGTTTAATGACAAAAATGAATTGATATCCTTACAAGGGTCTGAAGGTGTAAAGCAACAAGGAGTGAATAATCGTTTGGTGGGCTACTCTGTAGGCACTTATTTTGGTTGGCAATATGATGGTATTATTCAAAATCAGGAAGAATTGGACGCTTATACCACCGCAGTCACCGCAGGATTGCCCGGCGCTATTGGGGTTGGCGATGTGCGTTATGCAGACGTGGATGGCAATGGGGAATTGAGCGCCTTGGGCAATCCTGCCGATGGAGATACCGGCGATCTGGTAGAACTAGGCAACATCAGACCACAGTATAGCTTTAGCCTGGATCTGGGAGGGGATTATAAGAGCTTTGATTTCAGGATACTTTTTCAGGGTGTGGGCAAGCGGACATTGTTCAGAGGGGGGCAGTTCTCAGCACCTATTCTCGCAGGTCAGTGGTTTTTTCAAGGAGCAAGATTTTTCTATGGAAAAACCTGGACACCGGAAAATACAGGCGCACAATTTCCTGAGTTGAGTGTGAATGCAGAGGTGAACAACTACAATTATCGTCCTTCCATAAACAATAAGGTGAATGCGGCCTATGTCAGATTGAAAAACGTCCAGATAGGCTATAATATTCCTTCCGGTGTATTGTCAAAAATACGTATCAGTCAGGCGAGGGTGTTTTTGAGTGGGGAGAATTTATTCGAGATACAGTCGGAACTTTCAAGGAAACTAAACTTTGATCCTGAAGCCGGTACCGGATCGATAGCTTATCCGTTTGTCAGGACCTATTCTATAGGTGCTCAGGTTACCTTTTAAAATATTAAACAGAAAAAAATGAAAAAGTATATATATATCTTTTTGATCACTTTGACAACTGCCGGGTGCCAGGATCTGGACCTCACGCCGGAAAACCTGTTGTCTGATGGCAGTCTGTGGAATAGGTCTGAGGATTTTGAAACTGGTGTAAATCTTCTATACCCGAGTATTGGATCACATGCAAGAGATCTGGACTCGGATATAGCCTTTGCCAATAACCCCAATTCTATTAGTAACGGAACCCGTGTGGCGCCTGCCACCAGTAGCTTTTACGATAATTCCTATCGGGACATCAGAAGGTGTAACTTTCTGATTGACAGGGCAATTGCTAATGGTTTTGAGAATGATCGCTTTGTGGCGGAGGCCCGGTGGTTCAGAGCATTGTTCTATTCCCGATTAGTAGAGGCCTATGGTGATGTCTCATTTTATGTAGAGGCTTTAGACCCTGCTTCTGAATCGCTGCTTGACGCTCGTACACCCCGGGAAGCTGTGGTCGATTTCCTGATACAGGAACTAAAAGAAATCGCTCCTCTGCTGCCTTTGCAAAGCGAACTTTCCAATGCGGAATTAGGGCGCATTACCAGGGGAGCGGCGGATGCTTTACGAGCCAGGATAGCCTTATTAGAAGGTACCTGGATCAAATATCATAGTACTCCGGGCAATGCCGATGAAAGATTGGATGAAGCGATCAGCGCTTCACAGGCGGTAATAAGCAGTGGAGAATATGAATTGTTCAATTACGAGCCTGATCCTGATCAATCATACCGGTTTTTCTTTATGGAGGTGGGAAATGACTCCAAAGAGCAGATAGTGGCAAGAAGATATGACATGAACAGTCTTCATAACTTTACAAATGGAGTTAGGGATGGGAATAATACTTCAACGCGCAAACTGGCAGATATGTACCTGTGTACTGATGGCCTGCCAATAGGGCAATCACCATTATTCCAGGGGAGGGCATTGATGACCGATGAATTTCAAAACCGTGATCGGAGAATGATTGCCACCATCATTCCACCAGGTACTTTTGCTATAGACAGGCTTGATCAGGATGGAACCGGGGCAGATTTCCCCACTCCCGTATGGGATCAAAGCTGGTATGATAACTATAAATACATCAGTGAGTTTTATTTCGATGCCACCGGAGGATCGGTTTTTTTCTATCACATGCTTCGGTATGCGGAAATATTGTTGATTAATGCCGAAGCCTTATACGAACGAAATGGAAATATAACAGATGCCCAACTGGATGCAACTATCAATTTATTGAGGACAAGGGCTGGTGTAGCCAATCTTACCAATGCCTTTATAGCCGCGAATGGTCTGGATATGCTGGCTGAGATCCGTCGTGAACGTACTTTGGAGTTGGCCCATGAAGGTTTTAGAAGAGATGATCTTCGCAGGTGGAAAACAGCGGAGGTGGAAATGCCTATGGCCCTGATGGGGGCACAATTTAGCGGTACTGAGTTTGAAACCGTCATGCTTCCGGACGGAAGTGGTTTGCGATACCCGGATCCTCCGTTACAAGATGCTAACGGGAATGTGATCGTCGAGCCGACCGGCCAGCGATCTTTTGACCCCGCACGGGATTATCTGGATCCACTGCCTGCAGAAGAATTGATAATCAATCCTAATTTGATACAAAACCCGAATTGGTAGCACTGTCAAATTTTTCAAAAAGGTCATCTGCCTTACCAGAGATGGCCTTTTATTTTGTTTATTATATAGGTAAAAATATGTGCTTGTGAACTACTAATGATTTTTAAACTTAGACTATAGAACTGCTGCAATGAATATTCCGAAATTAATTCCATCATTATGGCTTCTTTTAACTTGTTCCTTTTTTTCCCTGGGTCAGGAAATAGAAACAATAAGAGATGCTTATGCTAAAGTAGAATTTAAATACCATAAACTATCCGGCATTGGCCATGAAAAGGGCGTGACCCGCCGTGATCCCAGCGATGTTATCATGGTTGGCGACACCTGCTATGTTTATTATACCAAGGTATATGGCCGCTCACCGGGGTATTGGGGAACCATTTGGTATGCTACTTCTACCGATAAAGGTTACACCTGGAAGGAACAAGGAGAAATTTTGGGTTTGGGGAGAAAGGACACTTTCGATTCGCAAGCTACTTTCACACCAAATATCCTTTATGCAAACAGCAAGTACTACCTCTACTACACGGGTGTAAAACCAACCCCTGAAAATGAGAAAGGTGAATTTGAAAACAATTCCACCACCGACATCACAGCCATCGGAGTCGCTGTATCCGATTCTCCCAACGGTCCTTTTGTGAGGGTGATGGAGGAACCAATTCTGAAGGTGAGTGTTGAATCGGAAAAATTCGACAGCTATCGGGTGGATGATGCATCACTGCTTTATAGAAATGGCTTGTATTGGCTTTATTATAAAGGGAGAAGCCGAAGTCATGGAAAAGGTGGTCCGGCCCATACTCGTATGGGTGTAGCCTATTCCAAAAATCCGGAAGGTCCTTTTGTAAAATATGACAAACCTTTATTAGGCGGCAGTCACGAGGTAATGATTTGGCCCCAAAGTACCGGAGTAGCTGCATTGGCATCTCTCAGCAGTTCGATTGAATATGCTGCAGACGGTATTGATTTTCTGAGTAACAAGCTGGGAGCAGCGGTAAACAAACGCCCGGATGCACCGGGAGCCTACAGACCTGATCTCACCGACCCTGTAGTTGTCGGACAAGGATTAACCTGGGGCATAAGCATGGTTCACAATGGCCCGGAAGCATATCTAATAAGGTTTGAGATGGAAAATAAATAATTTAGCACCCAACATTTATGATGTATAAAACAAGGGCAATGGAAAATTGCTAAGCTTCATGTAGCTACTGGTCGCATAGAAATATTGAGATTTTCCATACCTTAGGTGGCATACAAAAGATAGCAATAATAACGTTAGAGATGGCAATAATTGTGTTAGACAGGCTATTCAATTCTGATTAGTTTTATTGCCCTGGAAATCTGCGTCTTAAAATACTATGATGATGTATGGCAAACATAGGCAAGTGGTATTTCGGTTTTTGATGATTATATTCATCCTGTCAGATCTAACTGCTGTTGCCCGGTCTAAAATCAAAATAGCCTGTGTTGGTAACAGTATTACTTACGGCGCTGGTATGGCCAATCGGGAAAATAATGCCTATCCCGTACAACTGCAAAACATGCTGGGGCACAGCTATGAAGTAAAAAATTTTGGAGTAAGCGGTCGAACCTTGTTAAAAAAAGGGGATTACCCCTATTGGGATACCAAAGAATACACTGATGCACTGAATTACCGGGCAGACATGGTATTTATCAAATTAGGTACCAATGACAGCAAATTACAAAACAGGGTCCATCTGGATGAGTTTGAAGTGGATTACAAAACCCTCATTTCCTCTTTTCGACAAAAAGACAATAAAGTCCGAATAATCCTTTTGTTGCCAGTACCTTCTTTTTTAGAAGATTCGACCAGTATCTGGAACCCGGTTATAAAGGAGCAAATCATTCCCCTGATCCAAAAAGTGGCTTATGACACCGATAGTGAGGTGATTGATCTCTACCATTTAATGATCGATCAACCCGGGCTGTTGCCCGATAAGATCCATCCCTCCTCTCTCGGAGCCAGTCTAATAGCCAGGAGAACCTATGAGGCGGTTATGCACAAGACCCATAAATTTAATCTTAAAGAAAAATTAAATCCCAAGCAGGCAGAAAAACTCGGCTTTTATGGATTCGACCGGTATGACTTCGTGTACGAAGATCTTCAACTGAAGATAGTCCTGCCTAAAAGAGTACTTTCAGACAAGCCTTGGGTATGGCGTGCCCGTTTTTTCGGCCATGAGCCTCAGGCCGATATTGCCTTGCTCGAGCGGGGTTATCACATTGTGTATTGTGAAGTAGGAGCACTTTATGGTAACCCGGAGGCTGTGCAGCGCTGGAATAAGTGTTATGATATTATGGCCCGGGCAGGCCTCAGCCGCAAAGTGGTGCTGGAAGGCATGAGCAGAGGAGGACTAATAATCTATAATTGGGCTGCTGAGAACCCCGGCAAAGTAGCCTGTATCTATGCGGATGCACCGGTACTGGATGGCAGAAGCTGGCCAGGTGGCTTTGGAAAGGGAAAAGGAGCCGCTGATAATTGGAAAGAAATAAAACAACGTTACGGGTTGGCCTCCAATGAACTTCCAACCGGGTTTAAAGGATGGCCTATCTACAAGACTGACATACTGGCGAAATCGGGTATTCCTATGTTACATGTATGTGGCGATGCCGACCAGGTAGTGCCAGCAGATGAAAACACCCGTCCTTTTGCAAAAGAAATAAAAAAGCAGGGCGGCAATATCATTACCATCTACAAAGAAGGAGTAGGCCACCACCCCCATAGCCTGGAAAACCCCGCCCCTATTGTTGACTTTATACTCAGGGCTACGGGCCATAAAACCAACTTTGCAGCCATTCCGACCCCGGGCGCAGAATATCGCTCAGCTGCGGGATGGGCACAAGGCAAAGGCTGGTGGTATCAGGCCCGGCAGATCGATTCACTGTGTCAGTCCTATGGGGATATAGATATATTATTCATCGGCAATTCGATCACTCAAGGGTGGGGCGGTCCTCGTAACTGGGTGACCCACAGACCTGGGCAGCAGGCTGCTGAAACCCACTTTCAGGGTCTCAAATGGATAGGGGCTGGCATTTCCGGAGATCGTACGCAGCATGTGGCGTGGCGATTGGAAAACGGCCATTATGAGCATAGCAACCCAGACTTTGTGGTACTCACTATTGGTGTCAACAATTTTAAGTCTGCCAATGCCGAAGAAATCGTAGTTGGATTAGAAAAGAATCTGAAATTATTGCAGAAGAAATTTCCCAAAGCGGAGATCCTTTTTTTTGGTTTACTGCCTACCGGGCTTACCGGGACGTCGAAGCGCCGGGAAAAATACCGGAAGATACACAAGGCCCTGGCAGGTCTCAGGTTTGTGAAAAATGTGCACTACAATGATTTAGAAAATCTTTTTACCAATGGGGATGTATCGCTGAATAGGGATTACTACAGTGACGACGGTATTCACCTCAAGCCTGAAGGATATAAGGTATGGGCAAAGTACATTCGGGAACGGATTGAGCAGTTATGAGCCGGGCACTGGTCCTGTCTTTCAACATGAGTAATATGCCGATGTAATTCCATGATAAGTGCTCATTTAAGATAAGAAGTATCATTTAACAATATCAATAAATCCTGGTAAAACCAGAAAAATCTGTATCCATGAATAAACCTTTACAAAGCTATGTAATCCTGTTGATGGCAATCCTCAGTTTATCATTAATAGCTCAAAACGCCACCGCTCAGCCGGAAAAACAGGATGATCTCTACATATACGATAAAGTCTCTGAAATAACCGATGACAATATTTTCAAAACCGAAGGCTATTATAATTGGGGAACGTCCATCCTGAAAGGGAAGGACGGCAAATACCATTTGTTTTATTCGAGATGGAAAAAGGAATATAAATTTACCGGATGGCTGACCCATTCGGAAGTTGCTCATGCCACCGCGAAGCACCCATCCGGACCATGGAAGTTTAAAGAAACTGCGTTAAAAGGAAGAGGCCAGGAGCACTGGGATGCCATTACCGCTCATAATCCCAAAATCAAATACTTTGAAGGGAAATACTATCTGTACTATATCTCAACTAATATGGGCGACAAGCCAATTACGCAGGAAGAATTAATTGAAACGGCACAAACTGGTTATAAGCATCCTAACTGGAATATACTACGGCCCAATCAACGCACCGGGGTGGCAGTTTCCAATTCGATCAATGGACCCTGGAAGCGGATGGATCAACCATTGATCGAACCGTCAGGACCGATTACCACCCTTACGGTAAACCCTGCCATTGACCGGGGAAAAGACGGCAAATATTACCTGATAGTAAAAGGTGACAAACCAAATGAAAAAAGGTTTATCCGAAATCAGGCGATAGCCGTTTCGAATTCTCCATCAGGACCATTTAAAATGCAGGAAAAACCAGTGATTGATTACATCGATACGGAAGACGTATCCATGTGGTACGATAAAAGCAGAGATCGTTTTTACGGCGTGTTTCACGCGCATGAATTTATTGGAATGGTGACCTCTCCGAATGGAGTCGACTGGAAAAAAGCAAATGAATATGTATTAATGTCTAAGAAGGTGAAAATGAAAGATGGGACGGTATTGAAACCCGACAGGCTGGAGCGGCCATTTATTTACACAGAGAATGGAAAACCGGCTGTGCTGAGTTTAGCTGTGAAGAAAGGGGATGAATCGTATAGTATCTTCATTCCTTTGAAAAATCCTGAATTTCCCGTTCCCAATGAGCGACAACGGGCCTGGCAGGAAGCTGAATTAGGCGTGGTCTTTCATTACGATCTACACGTTTTTGATGGAAAGAAATATGGGCAGGGGCAAAATCGTATCAATCCGGTTCCGGACTATCAGATCTTTAATCCGGAAAAACTGGATACAGACCAGTGGATAAAGTCAGCCAAAGATGCCGGAGCGACATTTGCCATTCTTACAGCTACCCACGAAACAGGTTTTGCCTTGTATCAGTCAGATGTTAACCCATATTCCCTCAAGGCCCTGAAGTGGCGTGATGGCCAAGGCGATATTGTCCGTGATTTTGTGAATTCCTGTAGAAAGTACGGTATTAAGCCCGGAATTTATTTGGGTATCCGGTGGAATTCTTTTTTGGGAGTGCACGATTTTAAAGTAAACGGGGAGGGCACATTCAGAGAAAATCGTCAGCATTGGTATAATAGCATGGTGGAAGGTATGGTTGAAGAGATATGCACCCGTTATGGCGAATTATTTGAAATATGGTTTGACGGCGGAGCAGACCACCCGGACAACGGTGCTCCCGATGTATTGCCAATCGTACGTAGATACCAACCAAATTGCCTGTTTTATCACAATGGCCAACTGGCAGAGGCGAGATGGGGCGGCTCGGAGCATGGTACGGTAGGAGATCCCTGCTGGGCAACCTTCCCTTATCCGGCCACAGGGGCGGGTGAGAGCGCGAGGAAAAATATAGCTAAAGATGGTTTTAAGTTGCTGAAACACGGAGATCCCGATGGAAAATACTGGGTGCCCGCTATGTCTGATGCTCCATTACGCGGTTACAACGGGCGACATGAGTGGTTCTGGGAGCCAGGAGATGAAGCGCATATTTTCCCGTTGGAGAATCTGGTGGATATGTATTATAAGTCTGTGGGGAGAAATTCAACTTTGATTTTGGGACTTACGCCCGATCCTAATGGGTTAATGCCGGAACCAGATGTGAGGAGGCTCAAGGAGTTGGGTGCCGAGATCAAAAAGCGGTTTTCGGATCCGGTCGCCAATACTTCGGGAAAGGGAACCAGGATTTATCTTAAATTGCCGGCTAAGCAGAAATTCAACCAACTTGTCATTCAGGAGGATATCACAAAAGGCGAAAGAATAAGAGCCTACACGGTCGAGGCGTTGATTGACGGACAATGGAAGGAGATTGTAAGCGGCCAGTCAATTGGTCACAAACGGATACACCTGACCGATGAATTTGAAGCGTCCCGCCTGAGGTTGATGATCCGCGAATCCATTGCGGAACCTATTATTAAGCTTTTTAGTATTTATGCTGTTGATCACAAGCAAAACTAACGACGCCAAAAGTGAAATGTCACGATTCTTGTAAGAGATGGTCGGTTAATTTTAGTTTGTTGGTGCGATCCTTGATCTGTTCAAACATTGTGTAGGAACTAATTAAAGAATCATTTCATCAACCTGTAATCTAAAATATCTTTTTGATCGCATAGATTATTAAGGTCAGGTAGGGAAGTATTAAAATTAATGGAACATATGCCTCAATTCTCGTTAGTTGCAGGTAACTTCTGGCACGGCTTCCTTTTCCCAATATTTCCCATTCGGTTTTATAAGGTGAATAACTTAGTGTTTCTTCTATTTCATGGATAACCTGGAACTTAGCGGTATTGAGTTGGCGATAGGACCTAATATTAATAAACCAAACAATACAAACAAGAGCTCCTAAAATACCAGTAGCAAGATAAATGACGAATTGTTGTTCTGCCAGCGCATTAATATTGTCTTTATTCACAACAAACGAAATCATAATGAGTAGCCCCGAAAGAAGCGCCATATAAAACCTGTTGGCATTCATTCTTCTTTCGCTAATCCTGTCTGCCATTTCGACGTAAAGTTTGTATTGTTCCAATATAGAATCGCTCATTTACCGATTGATTATATTCTTTGATTTTTCGCCATGTTCCAATACATCTTACCAAGAGGCGTTAATTGACAAGATTTAGCATTTAGTGCCGCGTAATACATATGCTCGGCACCAACAGGTTCTACCATCCCGGCCGAAACAAATTTTTGGAGATTCTTAAAAACTCCTTCATTTTCAGGATTTTTTGGTGCAGCGCCAGGTTCAAAACTTGTGTCAAGTGAAAATAAATAATCTTCCCGATCAAAATATTCAATAAGTTTTCTTAACAACGGAAAAGAAATTATGGGGCAACAAGATCTTAAACTTGTCATTTCGGTTATGTGGGATTTAAAAGTAGGCCGTTGTTGCCATGGCCCGAGGATTTTATCGGTGTAATTGTAAAGACTTGCGGCAGTTACATTTCCCAGAATATCGGCTGCCCCACCGTTAAATCCGGCGAGGATTGATTTTGTAAACAGTCCCTGGCCATTTCGCTCTACGGCATATTCATTGTGTTGGCTGGCTGTAAGTATGGAAATACCTTTTCTTAAAAGGGAAGTTTCCCCTTTTATGACTGGTAAGTTCCCCAAATGGCCGCTATGGCAACAATCCAGAATAATGAAAACCTGCCGAATATGCCTTGCCCCGATCGCCAGGGAAATAATATCATTTACGGATATACCCTGGTCATACTTTCTGGCATCCTGCGTTACCAGATAACCACCCAGGTTATCTTCTGTCCCATGTCCTGAGAAATATAATAGCGCAATGTCTCCTTCTTTTTTAAACAATTCATTGATATTTTTCATCAAACGGGATCTGGTAATTGATCCTTTATCCGAGGTAAGCACTTTGCAGGAAAAGTTAGGTGAGTCATCATAGTGTCTTGATAATACTTCTGCCATGTTATTCGCATCGGGAATGCAGCCGGTTAGTGGTCCCCATTCATAGTCGTTGATTCCAATTATTAATGCTCTTCTCATAAGAATTAACTAGTTTTCGTTGTGCAATTATTGAAGTGAGCCTGCTCAATTTATGAAGGCGTACTTTTGCCGGTGGCCTGGGCATCAGATCGTCCGGCATAAAACAAAGTTTACTTAATAATTGTGGGGTTAAAACCTTTTTTATGAGGGTGTTTTCTCCTTAGTTCTGAGGATTTATAAAATTTCAGATCTCAAACCAGACTAATCCATAAAACCATTTTTATAAGCATATTTTATAAGAGCTTTGGAGTTGGCGACACCGGTTTTATCGATGAGATTTCTTCTGTGAGTTTCAACCGTACTATGAGCGATAAATAGTTTTTCGGCAATCTGAGGCGTGCTTAGCCCATCAGCAATTAATTTGAGTACTTCTTCTTCTCTTTTGGTTAATCGCACTAAATCATTGTTAATCTTTTTTTTGGATGTTTTCAAACTATTTACAAGTGCTCTTGTAACCGCTTCTCCGAAATATTCACCACCTTTTGCAACTTTCCTTATTGCATCTACTAATTCCTCCTTTCCCCTGTTTTTCAATATATATCCGGAGGCACCGGCTTGAATTAGCTTGGCAATGAAGTCTTCTTTGTTATACATCGTAAGGATCAAAACCTTTACCTGCGGATGCCTTTCTTTGATTGCAATGGTAGTTTCAATACCATCCATTTCCGGCATTTCAACGTCGATCACAGCTACATCCACTTCTGCATACTCCAGGACTTTTAAGACCATTCGTCCGTCCAAAACACCATCTACTTTTTGGATATCGTTTTCCATTTCAAGTAAAAGCGAAAGACCATCCAGAACAATTTGATGATCGTCAGCCAGCAGTACTTTTATCATCTTAATGAATTTACAATGGTATATCAATATTAATAGTTGTTCCGGAACCTTTTCCGGAATCTATATTCAATTCCCCGTCCAGATTCTCAATTCTTGCCTGCACATTTTTAAGGCCAATTCCTCCTGAAAAGGTATTATCCTGATTAAATCCTATTCCATTATCCTCAACCTGCACATTCAGGTTTTTATCTTTCTTAATTACCTGAATTGTTAATTCAGAAGCTTTTGCATGTTTCAGCACATTACTTAGCAATTCCTGTACAATCCGGTATATACTAATTTCGATTTCATCTGCAAGACGTGTTTCTTCCATGCCGAATCCAAGTACGGTTATGTGCAACTTGCCAGATTTATTGATTGATTTTTCGAGGCTTTGCAAAGCGGACATCAAACCGAATTTATAAAGTACCCCTGAAACCATATCATGGGCAATTTGCCTCACTTCCTCACATGCTTCATCTAAAAGGTTGTTGCCCATTTGATACTGATTTACATGTTGTTCATGGGTGAGTGAAATATTTTCCTCTATCGATTTAAAATGAATTTTAGCCATTGAAAGTACGCTGCCCAGCCTATCGTGGAGATCCTGAGCAATACGTTTGCGTTCTTTGTCTTGAACTTCCAGCCTTGCTCCCATTTCCTTTAGTTCATGATTTTTAAGGAGTTCATCAATTTTTTGTTGACTTATTCTTACATTTTTTTCTGAGATGATCGACTTCTGTTTAAGTCTGTAATTACTAAAAACAAAAAAAAACAAAACGGTCAATAAGACTACACCACCTGTAAGTCCATAAATCAATAAATTATTTTTTGCGATAAGTGCTTCCTGGATTTTCAGGTTTTTCTCCAGAATTTGGGATTTTTGCTGCTCTTCTTCAAAGTTATCTTTGGTTCTTAGCGTTTCTTTCATCACCAGATCCAAACTATCCCGAAGTAGCCCGTATTTTTTCTGAAACCTATTGGCATTATCGTACTCTCCATTATTGAAATAGATCTCCGAAAGATTCCAAAAAGTTTCCATAACTAATGTCCTTGACTCAGGGTTTAATGTCAATACCTTTTGGAAGTAATAAAGTGCAGAATCAATACTTCCCTGCCTTTTATAAGTATTTGCCAGATTGTAATAACTGACGGCAAGACTTCCCAGCCTACCCGATTTTTCTTTTATAGCAATACCTTGTTGAAAGTATTTTGTAGCTGCATCATGGATACCCTTATTTTTGTAAATAAGCCCCAAATTGTTATAGTTGGTAGCTGTGGCATATACATTTTTGCTTTTTTCCTTCAAAGAAATACTTCTTCTATTATACTCTTCGGCTAGTTTTAATTCCTCTAACTTAAAATATACATTGCCTATATTGGTATACACATTGGCTAACTTTAAATTATCATTTTCTTCAATCCAGATTTTTGTTGCTTGTTCATAATATTTAAGAGCTCTGTCATAACTACCCACGGAATAATAAACTGAACCCATAGAAACTATGGTATTGGCTGAAATTTTTTGATCTGAAAATTGTGATTCTACGTTTAGCTTTTTCTGAAGCATTTTAATAGCAGTGTCAGTTTCGCCTGTTTCCTGGTAGACAAGCGCAAGACGTTGATAGGATCTTGCTACAGAAGCAGGCTTGTCAAGTCCAATGAATAGATCAAGACTTTCTTTTCCATAGTCTAAGGCTTTTCTGTAGGCACCGATATTTTTGTATAATGTACAAAGCTGACTTGATGCTCTGGCGATTCCATATTTATGACCAATCGTTCTTTCTATACTGAGCGCTTCCTGGAAATAATCAATTGACAGATTGAAGTTCCCCCTAAGCCGCTCTATCTCACCCAGTCTATTTAAACTGGTGGCTTCCTTTTTTTGATCTTTTATATTTTTGGATATGGTAATTCCCTGAAGTGCGAATGCTTCCGCACTATCAGCATGACTTTTTCGCAATTGCCAGGCAAGCTCATTTAAAATATCAATCTCATCAGGCTTTTCAATATTATTTTTTAACTGATTTAGAAGACTATCCACCAATGTGGTATTTTGCCCTGATGAATAAAAACTACAACAGAGCTTTAAGATGAATAGAATTATATATGTCATAATTTTGGTTGAGAACTTATCCATAGCAAAGACAACAGGTTATTCTTTACGAAAGATAACCTATTGTCTTCATTCTGCCGAACATAACTTATTAAAATTAACAGGAGTAAGTATTCCTTTCCTATTTCCTGCTACCTGATTGTAGCCCTTTTACATCAGGAATTTTATTTCCGGGTTTTTCACCTTCCGGATCCGGAGGATCCTCTTCCGGAAGGTCACCGCCTGTTGGTCGCTCCCCACCTGGATCGGGGTTTTCATTCTCTGGTATGTCATCTCCAGGTCGTACCAGATCTTTGTCTTGTTGAATTAGTTTTTCATCTTTCATATGACAATATTTTTTTTATCAAAGTTCTGTTGTTTTAAATTGGATTATATCGCCACTTGTGATGCTTTTTTATCCTTAGTTTTTAGGATTTCCCGAAAGCGTGTGATGTCCTTTTAGTATTCAAAATAATGAGGGCCTTCTTAAGTTTACAATGGCTCCATCTTTTTTAAGGGAGTTTAATATGCATCCTATTGCCTATTAAATAATATACAGTGAATGGTATGAGTTCATACATAAAATAACGACCTGGTATAGATGGAAGTTAGGATACAAATATCCTAACTTCTGGGGTTCCCACTGCTCTTTCAAATGTGGATTTTTGAAGTAAAATCCCTACTGTAATGAAAGAGAAATTTAAGTATGATATGGCCATATCCTTTGCTGAGGAAGATTTTAGCATTGCCTCAGGTTTAGCCACGATTCTTGAGGGCAATGGTTTCAAAGTCTATTACTATAAACACGAAAATCATGTTACAGTCGGGCAAGAGTTGAACGAGATCCTTCCTGAAATCTATGAGCATCAGGCAAAATATGCCATAGTTATTATTTCAAAGGATTACGTGGTGAAACGCAATACATTAGTTGAATTTGCCGCTATTAAAGCTCGACGTGAATATGATAAAAATTACCTTATTCCAATAAAAGTAGGAGATGTTAATGTGGCTGACCTGGAAGGGTTAACCAAAGACACTGTATATCATTTATGGCGGGGCGATTACAGAGAGCTTTCTAAAGTAGTAATTAATAAATACTTCCCTTCCGAACCTAAAATATCTACCGGGGAGGATGTTAAAAATCAAGAAAGAAAACAAGAGTCTGCAAAACCTACTGTAAATATAAATTTTGGTGGGAACCAATTTACCGGAGATCAGCATGGTGGACTTCATTTTGGAAAAGGGAATATTTCCAACAACAATGAAAAAGATTCTTCGGAATAGTTGATAAAAGTTCTTGACGATGACTAAACAACCTGATTTAGAGAATAACAAAGACTCCGAAATAACTACCCCTGAAGGATCACGGGTAGAAGGAGAAGACGGCCCCAAAGCAAATCCTGCCGAAGATCTCAATTCAGCGGGGTCTGAAGATGGGTATGAACATCTGACAAACATTAACGTGCGAGTTGGAGATAATATCTTTAGTCACGGTAAGTTTTTCGATCAGGAAAGAAAAGAATTGTCTAAGCTCGAAGATCCCGGACTTATTTCAGACATAGCATATGATTTTGAAAGGAATGAAATTGAAGAGAAATACTCTTTGTTGATAGATAACAGAATACTTGTTATCCATAGTCTTGACTATAGTGTGCTGTCTTACTATGCCAATGTAATATGCAGGATGGCTTTGGATAAAGACAAAAACAGACAGGTTCGAAGTCTGGCTATTGAAAAAGGGACGGGAACTGATGATGAAATTACTTTAAGAGATTATGAGAAGCGATTTCTCAATAGTGATGAAGTTTCAGGTGCTCAAATTCTATTGATTACAGATAGAAATGACTATGAGTCTCATGAAAGTCTTTCCTTTTTTCAATCTATGATGGACGAGAGCCACGGGGCGGAAAACTTTAGAAATCGCCTGTTAAAAAATGATCACTTAATCATATATAAGTTTGGCGGATTTGCAACGTGGCAATTTTATAAGGCCAATTTAAACAAATGGAATTTTGGTGATATCTGGAACATTTCATTTTTCCCTACAGCTCTTTTTGTTAAATATTTTCCATTGCATGATAAAGCCTCTGATTATGAATCCAAGATCAGACAACAGCGAAAAGAAGGGAAATGGCACAAAGATGAAAGGGCATTTCTCAAAGAACTTTCTATAGCGCTCAAAACAAATCGATTAGACCAGGCAATCAGGGAAAAAGCTGACAAGGATTACAAGCTACCGTCGTCTGAAGAATTAAATATTGAGGTACAGGACTTAATCGAAAGGCATTCCCTAAATCCTTTTGTATTACTGGTTGCCGCCTTCTTTGGGGATCTTAATTTGGGGGAGTTCAATGATATTTTAACACTCCTGCTTAAACGGCAGGACTCCCTGACATTTAAAGGGGATAATAAGAAAATTTTTACTAAAAAAAGCCTATTGGTTCAGTGGCAAATGGATGGTGATAAGGTGATTAGAAATTGTGCCCTGGAATATAGTGGAACAAATCTTTCTATTGAAAGGGTGAGATTCATAGACTCACAAATAAGAAATAAAATACGGGAATACTTTAATAGTCACTATGCTTTTTTTCAATTGCGACAAGCGGAAGTTTTAATTAACTCTGACTATTGGTTGGACCAGGATTTTAACGATAACAATATCAAAAATTTCACCTCTCTGGTAAGCCACATTGCCGCCAATAATCGTCAGATGTTAGTAAAGTCTTTTTTAAGCAGAGTTCTTGTAAATCTGGAAAAGGAGAGAAGAAATTATGTCGTTGCCCTCAATAAAACAATGGTTATTCAGAGCCATCTTAACAGGACCAAGTCAAAACTAGATAATGAAGACTTAAGTTATGATGATCTATTCGCAGGCTTGAATGACCTGCAACAAACTGGGGACATTTCAGAAGAAGAGATACGTCGTATCTATTTCAAATTAATATATGGGGGCATCAATTTGAATAAAAATAGTTCTGATCAGGAACATAACAAGGAATACCGCCGGGTTTTGCAAAAAAGTTTCGAAAACGGAGAAGCCAACAAAGAGAGGTTTATCCTCGATCAACAGAAGGCAGCAAATGCATATTTTCTAATTCTTTATAGAGTTATTGATTATTTGACATCCTTAATGAAAAGAGCCTCTCTTAAGGAGTTTGTCCTCAATTGTTTAAAGGAAGAAATATCCAGGGAAACATTCACTGTTTCAGGCCTTGCCCTGGTATCAACACTTCACAAGGAACATCAGGAAGATAGCTTAGATATTCTGGAAAGCTTTCTTGAGTCACATCGAAAACAATTGAGAGAACAAAGTTTTCAGGCCCTGGTTAACTTGATCCGAAGAAATACAGCCACTCTTTCCCGGGTCGGCAACTGGCGACCTTCAGCGGAAACCACTGTAATGGGAATGAAAGATGTTTCCTGGTTAGAGAATTCAGCTGTGGCAGTGGCAATTGATGTTTTTCGCGATGGGATTGAAAGTATAGACTTTATAAAAGACGACGGTTCAGAAGGGCGCATTTATCAGCTAGGCAATGTCATTCATCAGCAAAGGGAAAAATGGGGGGGTAAAAGAGTTCCCCTGGCCATATTTGCCAGTCTTTTGGATACTCCGGGTAAATGGCAGAGTCAGCTTGTTACTTTATTGGATTGGTTATTCAATCCATTGACACCAGCGGCTGATTTAAGGCGTAGGGAAAGAGGACATTACACGCAACATGATTACCAGGAACATCAAAAGAGCATTTTATATGAAATCTCCTGGATGATCAATTTATGGTCACAGGTGTTGCTGGATCAGGACCTCAACGAGGCTGATCAGCCTAATTCAGAAATTGTAAAGTACATTTTGACCTACATTTCTAAACATGAAAATAAATCAATTAGCAAACTGCTACGCTCCTTCTTAGGTCAACAACCCGGATTATACTCCGATTATATCATTTATCTCAAAAAGAATAAAAGTAAATACAAGACTTATATCGAACAGAGGACATTTGTCAGAAACCTAATTAAACAATTTGAAGAGCTACGTCAGGAAGCGGACCAAGTAGTTCAATCATAAATCCAATTCATACTAATGGAAAAGGAAGAAAATAAAGTACAGGGTCATAACGAACTGGGTAAAATGATCAAAAGAATACCATCTTTAAGTTATGACTATTCTAAAAAATTTGAACAACTGATTTTACTGGATTTAAAATCTGAAAAGGCATTTACCAAACGTCCATGGCAAGGCTTTCTATCCTCCTATGCCTATTACTGGATTTCAACATCGGACTATCATACGGTTAAAGGCCGGAGTATTGAATTGCAGGATATGAGATCCGGAGGTAAGGTGAATCTTTCATTCGATTACCGTGTAAAATGCAGACGCGGGGAAGAGTACCTGGTGGTAGAATTGGTTGGAAAAACCGAAAACCCAGGCGTCGCTTTGGAAAAGGCCATTATGCGCGAGATTGAGACCTGTGCATACCACAAAAGCGAAAATTTCCTGAGCAATTATAATAGTTTTGAGCAATATCTAAAGGAGCACATGTATGGGTGGGCGGATAGTAATGGAATGAGCCTTGACATCCACCTTACGCCACAATTGGATGAACCGGAGCTTTTAGAAGGTTTTGAAATTACACTTGGCGAAGATAAAGACTGGGAATTAGCCACAAGAGATTCACGTATACCGGTGCGCTTGAGCATAAGCGTGCATGGTAAAATCAGCTCCTTTGGAGGAAAATTAGGGGATTATCTCAAGCCGGGAGAGCGTCTTTTGGAGAAGATTAAAAGTGTAATCAATAATGTAACGCAACAATACATTCACACTATTTCACCTGAAAAATTCTATATGCAATTTGAAGAGGGAATTGCCAATAAATCGTCAGTCCAATGGGAACTTTCTACTCAAATTAAAGAAAGACTAAGCGATCAATTTAATGTTGAGGTATCCGCTCTTACGATCAGGCAAAGGGATACCAAACTCACACAACGGTTTCGGGATTTGACGGCTGGATTTGGCGAGTTAGAATTGAAAGACAATTCACAAAATATCAAATACATTATCCAATATCATGTTGAGAGGGTGCACGAAGAGGGGTGGGCAGTCTTCCAATCTAAAAACTTTGGAGATACCAAGAATGAGCTAAATACCATCGGTAAAAATTTACGAAGGCATATGAAACTCTTCTTCGATACTAACCTTGAGTTCGATTTTCAAAATGTGAAAAACGAACAACTTAACATGCTCATTGAGAAGTTATTCTATGAAGCCGCAAAGAAAATCGCGGATGATTTTGGGCTGGTAGTCAAACTAAGTTCAATGCAGCGATTAATATCCAAGACGGAAGAATTGCTCATTAAGCAAAGAAAAATCCAGGGAGACAAAATAAATGTTAATCTGGAAAACGAGCTCAAAAATCACAACACCATAAGTAATGCAAAGGCAGAAAGGCTGGAATTGCTAAAAGAGCAGTTTCAAAAAGCCTTAAAGGCAGAAGACGAAGAGGAGGCAAATCGCCTGGAAAAACTAATTAATGAAGAAGAGAAAAAGTGGAGTGAGGGTACTAATCTCAGTCAGAAGCAGAAAAAGCTTGACGGTAGTAAAAACAAAAAACTTGACATCAGTGATTTCCTTGGAGATCGAAAACTACTTCACTAATGATGGATTGTATTATCTACTTTCTTGCCCCCTCGAAAAAGGAAAGGTACCCTGTAGAAGTCTCGTTAGATGACGGAATACAAAAAGGTCTGAATAAACTGATCCTTCAGGAAAACATCTCACGAAATGACGTACATGACATTTTCACAAAAAAGGGGAAACAATTAAGCCTAAATGACACATTTCGTGCGCAAGATGTACGGGCCGGTGCCGAATTAATAATACGGAAAAGACAGGCTAAGATAAGCAATCAGGTCAAAATGTATGGCATATTGGGTGGTTCCATCATTTTGGCCCTGCTGGTTGTTATCATAGTATTGGCGATAAGTGGACCAGGGAAAGAAGAGCTTTCCGTATCAGGTGAAAGCTCCATGCCGCCTTCAAATACAATAAAAGATCAGGGTCCGACTCAGCCTGCAAATGAAGAGGAAGTGTCTAAGGTTGATGTGCAAAATTTGGAGAGAGAGATCAACCAGCTGACTTACAGCTCCACCAGCTATTCGAATAGAAAAGAGAGAAAGAAAGCAATTATTTACGAATACTTCAGCGGACCTGATGCCAAAGTACTGGAGAAATTCCGAAGCCTGTCTACAAATACAACCACAATTGATCAATGGCTGGATGAATTTATTATCCAGGACAATAGCCAGATAAAAATTAAAAAGGAAGGGATCAGACTTCAAAACGGTAAGATTAATTCCATTATCATCCAAAATGATGAATTATTTTAACAATTGCCCCAATAATCATGAATGCTTCAACTCTCAATAAAACGTTAAGTCGACCTTCTGTCAATTTATATATCCTTTTGATTAAGGGAATTAGCATCATGTTAATTTTCATAAATTCAACTAAGCTGTTCGGTCAGGTTAATGAACTTAAGTTCAACGGGCCCAGTAACCTGACATCCCTGGAAGAAGAAAAATTCAAGGGGCTGGTACTCAAAAAGGTACATTTATTGACCAACTACATTTCCACTATCGGAGATAAAGATCAGGAAAGTGCTAAACGGCAAGATGCAATTGATAGTGCCATCAAGTTTTTCATCGATGAAGATCGCATCGTCCAGGTGTCTTCAAAAACCAGGAAAGTCACCAGGAATATACCAGTGAGGACTTATTTCCAACGATTATATGGTATAGAAGCGAGTAGGGTTAAAATTACATTCTATGAAGTGGCTCGAATTACCGAATTCACGGCAGGTAAAGATGGCAACTTATATGGCGTAGCACAAATATTTCAATTGTTTGAAAGTTTTGATGGAGAAGGCCGCCTTAAATACACAGATAAGACAATCAAGAATGTGCAAGTTGTGATAACGCTCAAGGAAAAATTCACAGGGCAAAAAATGGAAAAAATAATGGAAGTGAAGTTGGGAGATATAAATGTAGAGGAAACGATATGAACATAAGAACCCTATACCACACATTAGTAATTCTACTTTCTTCATTGAGTTTTAATGTTGAAATACAAGCTCAAATTATCTCAGAAAATAGCCGAAGTATAGAGAATTTTAAGCATGCCATTTTAAGCATTTCTGAATTTAAAGCCCGATTTAACGCCGACTTAGATAATGAATATTCGAGAAGATTAAACATTGAAAGCCTCCTATCGGATAATATCAATGTACCGAAGAGTGACCTTGATCTGTTTATATCTCAAATTTCTGCAAGGATGTCGGTCACCTTGAAAGGGATTGAATTGACAACTGACGCTATGCTGGCCAAGGTTGAATACAGAGGTATTTATATCGGTGACTCCTGTACATCTCAAATGTTACTTCAAAAACAAATGGCAGGCAATAAGGTCTGGTGGGAGTTAGTTGACTTTTGGTCACCATTTGTTGATTCACTTTTTGCTAAAAGTCAGAAATTATTTATTCCTCCACATGCTGAAGAATTAAATTTTGCCACGTTAACAACCGATCGTCCTGATAACTTCAAACTTTTCACCTCATATCTATCAGATGATTTCAGCGCTGATCCCCTGTCTGTACTTGTAACGCTGGTTCGGACAGGTCAATTGAAATTAAAATACGCCAGCTGGACGCGATTGTATATCACGGAATTTGAGGGCTGGATACTGACGTTGGAACAAGATACTACTGGTTGGAAAATAACCGATCTGAAACCGTCCCATCAGACTTCCAACATACTCTCTTTAAAGAACAACCATCAATGAATTGAACTATTGTCCAACTTGCTTAACACTGCTTGCTATGAAATTAAAAACTATTACGCTCTTACTTCTATTATTTGGTTTTTCTATAAAACCGGTATTTACCATCGCACAGCCAAGTCTCAGTAAGAAAGACGCTGAATTTATCAATCAAACAGCTGAAAAGCGGGTCAGTACGCTGGCGAGGTATTTAGAAATGATAGGTGCCACCTACCTTGAGTCGAATGAGAAAATGAAAATTATTCAAACCCAGATTCCGGAAATTGTTGATCCAACCGCCATATTTACAAATGATCTGGACCCGACTAATAAAACACCTGACGATTTTATAGTGACAGAATATTTTAAAAACATTTCAATATTTTATCAAGACCACGAGGGGGTCTCTATCAGATTTGAACAGATTAACAACAATGGAGACATCTATTACAACCAAAAGGAAAAGCTGTTTTTCAGTAAAGTAAAAGTTACCCGAAAATTAAAGGGGAACTACTTTAATAACGGTGAGCCGATACCTAATAGTAACAGTATGGATTTGGATTTTTTCATAAACGTAGACCCAAAGAAAGCCACAAACGATATTAAAATCATTAGTATGAGTTTTCATAAGCCCATTTCCGGGTTAAAGAAAGTAGAAATCAAAAAAGAAGGCAGGAGTTTATTTTCGTCTGAAGAAATTACTGCTTTACAAAAGGAACTGGATCGTCAGAAAACTGATGTGGAAAGTTGGAAAAACAAGGCTGAGTCCGCTCAGCTGAGGGCTGAGGCTGCACGCAGGGAAGCCGAACTGGCAAAAAGAGAACTGAGCCTTAAAAAGAGTGAATTACATAATGCTCAAAAAAAGGCGGAACATGAAAAAAGAGAAAGAGAATTGGCAGAAAGAGAGCAGAAAGTCCTGGAGGCTATGGCAGAACGAAACCGAATTGTACTCAAGCTTGGAGGTGGAATGGGCTTTCTTCCCATTGCTGAGAATCATGAAGCATATAATGTGGAAGGAAAAAGCTCTCTAAGAAACTATCATTTAACAGGGAGTCTCAACTATAGATTAGGATCTGTAAAAAAACTTAAAAAGGCCAATAGAGGTACGTCATTGTCATTTTTTTATACCCGGGATTACCTGAACGATAATGCTACGGCGTTCTTTTTAAACACCTTTGAGACAAACCTTGCTGTTGTAGGGAGATCTACTACCAGTGAATTTCAGGGAGGATTTGTCTTCCGACAAAATTTAAGGCTTTCTGCCGGGATTGGAGAAATAAACTATAGCATAAACATAGTCGAAAATAATACGACAGTAAAACTAAATGTACAGGATAATTATCGGGTGTATACGCTAGGTTTAATAAGCCCAAGTCTAAAAAATACCATATTGCTATACGCCAATCTCAGACTGTTTCAGCTTACCTTTCCTGCTGGCAAGGAAGACGATTATTTAAGAGCTAATTTGGAATTCGGGTTAAAATTGCAAATTCAGTAGTTTGGTAAGTTGGATTTCCTTTATGGATTCTGCCCATTGACGGACCGGGGGTTAAAGACATAATGAGTTTCTACTAACAGATAGTGGTGTTGTTGATGATATGTTCATACCTATACACCTTGTGAGTGTCATGCTGGTGTATTTCTTTTGTCGGATTCAAAAAAATTTCAACCTTTGATGGTCAATTCCGTGTGCCTGTTGCTCTCATATCTCAAAGATAGTTGCTAACGAGTATAACACAAATAGGCTAGCCATGGGAGGTGCACCAAAAACGGTCATATAAATTGGCCATATATTTCATGAATATCGTTGAAACAAACCCTAATCAGGTCCATGGATCGTTTAAATCTTTATAAAAGCTGTGGCACAACCTAAAAACACCCTGGTTAAATCATTATCTATCCACAGATCATTTTGACCCGGGAACAGCATCATGACGTTATGGCTTTGGTCAGGGCTTGTGGAAATAGTCGTCTACCTTGCTTTTTAATTGACCAGTGCTTCTATCAAGCCTTAGGTACTTGTAGCTTTTCTGACTAGAAGTTCCATTGACTCTGAAATTTCTGTTAGTCCAGCCAACAGATAATTTGCTGCCAATCAGCCACCTTCATTGGAAATGATATATGCCGCCAAGAATTCAAAGGCGGTTAGGCCAATCACCACACCGCAGGCCTGCAAAAAGTATTTGAAGGCCTTACCTCTTTGTCGAGAGTCTTTGGCCTTAATACCATTTATGAAATACTTCAAAGCCAAAGATAGCCCAATGATTATGACAATGGCTTTCAGCAAGGTCATCACTGTGTAAAAAACTGTTTTGAAATCGAGGTTGCTTATCATCCTATCAATATGTGGTATTTATTTCGGTCGGTGATTTACCGTTAATTAATATTCGTTTTGCGTTGGACGGAGCAAGACCCTTAATGATGTATTGAAACCCAAAATAACAAGGGCAATTCATTAAATCAAGCTCACTTAGGTTAATATTATCAAGTTTAAAAGTGAGATTTTTACTTTTCCGTTTTAATAAGCCCTCCCCAAACCCACCCAGTTTGGTCTTTGTATTTTACTTGCATCCAGTTGGTCGTCGTTGTTCCAATGGTTTCTTCCGGCCCATCTATTGAGATAATTTCCACGCTTTCATTAAATGGTATTGAGGTTAGCGCTTTTGCATTTCTAAAAGCCGAAGTTCGCATTTTAAGTCCATGTTTGGCCATTACCACTCCAACAGCAACTGTTGCGGTTTTCGAGGAAGTAGGTTCATCCTTAGATGAGTAAATTGAATATTGAAAGCTGGCCAAAGAAATCGCAATTGAGAGGGCAATTAATCCTTTGAGAATAAATACAATTCGTTCACTTATTACGGGTTTGGCTATTACATTGGAGTATTCTTTCACATTGGCATAACCATTCGGGCGTTGGCCGGTTTTGTATCTTCTATCTCTAACGTAAACAGTTTTCTGTATTATATGATAAAATCTGGTATGCCGCTTAAAGAAATTCCTAAATGATAAGTAGAACCAATAAAGCGGCCCTACAATTGGTAAAATTCCTCCTCCAATGGCCAGGAAAAAGTAAAGAAAAGCATTTGATTGTAGCAGCACCACCTTATATCCAGCCTTCTTTAAATCCTCTCGATTGTTAATTGAGTATTTACTTGAGGTTGAGTAAGATGATTTCCTGTTGTTTGAGGAAACCGCAACTCTAATTGGAGTCGCGTGGCTGTTCTTATAAATCTTATTACTGATTACTTTTCCTCCATCGCGGCCAATTTGGTTAACCGCTGATCGAACAAACCCTTTGGCTAATTTTACTATAAAACTCATTGTCCCAAGGGATAATAAAAACGTAGATTTAAAAAGGAATAATGGATAGGGAGTAATTCATGAAAAACATTATTGTACAACACTTCTCCTTTATAGAACTTAAATTTTAACATTAGGTTAAAGATTATCATTTAACCACTTTGAACATTTTTCATCAAATCCAGTCCAAGCGGCTTCTCTATTTAGTTTTGCAACTAGAAGTTCATCATTACTATCAATAAATTTTTGTAAGTGATTTCTAATGTTCTTTGCCGTTGAATTGGACTTAATTATCCAAGTGCTATCAAGGCAATACCACCTAAGACCTAGTTGTTTGATTTCTTTTATTAAGCTAGTGTAGTCTTGACCAGACTTGTTAAGGTCGTATCCAATTAAGTATGATTTCATGGATTTACTTTTATGTATTAAACATTACAAACTATTGTTGACATGTCTTTGTCATTTGGATTATAATTTTCTCTGTTCGAACTAGCGTTAATGGTCGTAATTTCAAGATTTTGAATCTTGGAGGTATCAAAAAGTCTCCATGGTGATTCATGTTTACTCTTTGAGTAGCCGCCAACCCTATAAGACCTAAGAACTAAATTGCCGGTGTCTTTATGGAATCCAAGCGCAAATGGTTCAACAATTCTTAACTGGTTATCATAAGTAAATTTAATGACCAATCTATTTTTAATAGCTTTACAGATTATTTCCTTCATATCTTAATTTTTTATTTGATTTTTAAATAAGGCACTTTCCAGGTCTTGACCCTGTATTTTCTAACCGGTCTCTTACCCCAATTTTCTCTTACCGTAACAGCTGAAATTCTAATATGCACATCAAGACCTTCCATGAGATTATCATTGAGTAAGCATATATAAAATGTACCGGTTTTTGGGCTTTCCATTCTTTTGTAGGATAAAGGGCCATTGCCCTTTTCGAACTGATAAAATGATTGGCCTTGAATAAATAGCTGGGCATTATCATAGTCGGCAGCAAACCAATACTGAATATTATCGGCTTTATCAGGAACACCTAGCTCTGCTAGACCATTTAGTGCCACGCTAGCCAGCACAAAAGAACCGGTGGGATCAACAGAAGCCAAGCCCTCTGCCAATTTAGCTCCAGCCTGCAATTGCCCCCTTCTTTTAATTGCTTTTTCCTCAGCTTGTTGAAATACCGCTTCTGCATCTTCACCAACCCCAATATAATATGACCAGGAAACCGTTTGCTCGGGTAAAATTACTTGCACCATTGATTTATTAGGCCTGCCATTGGTAGCCGTTTGCGAATGTACCCTTTCCACTTTGTGACCTAATACGTCCACAACGACTGTGTCTTTCGATACTAAATAGTCCTCTTGTACGGTATAGTGGGTAGTGTCTCTTTTCTCTTCCCAATAGACAGTGGTATTAAATTTTTGATTTGGATCCATAGGAGTACGTGCTAATTTATATTTACATACTCTTGCACCTATTGCTGAATTTTTTAAGCGTAGCTTATAAACCCCCGTATTCTGAATTTGAATAAGCTTATCTTTAACCGAATTGCTTTTGTACTCAAGAAACTTAGATGCCCCGGGCAGCTCAATAATTTCAATTTCTTTGAGGGCTTTCCCTTTTAACTCCTTAAAACTAAATACCAATTCATCTCCCTCAGAAAGGCCAAAATATAGTACTTCCTCAGAGACACCACCTACCTTTAAAGTACCTTCCGAAATACTGATAGCTTCCTGCGCAGACAGCAAATGATTGATAAATAGGATAATGAGCACAAAATAGAATCTCCTCATTGCTTAGCTATTATGACACCTAGGGATACATCGAACGCATCCATCAACTCTTGAATAGTATTCCCTTGCCTTTTGTAAAGCACTTTCGCAATTATTATGAAAGCCAAGAGGTATTTTATCATTTGGCATGACAGGACATCCTTCTTTATGAACTTCGTGATCATTATGTGGATTAGTATTCGCGTGGTTGTTTACCCAGTATTCATCCATGATTAATGAAATTGATTATACTGTGGCAAGATTGTTTTTAATTATGAGAGGAGCTAATTAGATTTCCGAACGAAAAGATCTGGTTTCCGAAGTATCGTGAAAGATTAATAAGTTATTGATTCAGAAAACTACTCAAAATCAAATCCAACTCCCTTTCATTTTTAAATCTGTCATATATTTGAAAGTTGGCGGGCTTCATTCCAGAATCTTTCAGCCATTTAGTCCAGAATAACTTGATAATCTTTGAGTCTGGAGGTGAAACTGTGGTAACCCCATTTATTATGGTCCTATCATCGATTTCAAGTACTAAAAGTTCAATTTCATTTATTAACGGATTTTGTAATGGTATCAGGCCATATTTCTCCGCCTCAAAAAATTCCACAGGACTTTGATAAGATGAATTGTTAAAATTAATTCTGAATTGATTTAATAATTTGGCACTTAGGTATTTTGATCGATTTGGGTTCTTTTTGTCAAACATGGTTGGATCATTGGCATATCTTCCTGCCTCTATGTAACCATCTGTTAGTAGTATCACTTTATTTTTTTTTCTGGCAGTATAAGTTTTCTTTTTAAATGAATATCGTTCAATAGTAGTGTCAATGATTGTGTGGTCAAGTTCATCATTCAAATAATGCCAGATATCTGCTCCTAATATTTCATTGCCCATATTGTGATTATAGACTGTGTTAATTGAGGTTTTTATATCAATAATATCGCCATCATAGTCTTGTTCAATTCTTCCATACAAATAATTGGAGATTTCAAGTTCATTCTTGTTAAACTCGGTTAGATCAATATTAAAATTTAATCCTATATCCTCATTATAAACCCTATCGACAGAAACATGATTAACTGAGTAAAAATTGAATTTATCGTATATATTAAGCTCCATCGATTTTTCTATGAGTGGTTTGAGCTTATCGATGACTTTAGAAATAATGATCGTGTCATGAATACTCTTTTTTCGCAGTATCCTGTTACTAAGATCGCTTAGAATAACTATGTTATTACCATAGTTGACTTTTTCACTCTTGTCATTTTCAGTCGAAGATGTTACAGTTGAACAATTGGCGAGTAATGTAACAAATATGATTAGTAATGAGGTTTTCATCAGTTATCAACAGCTAATCGTTTAAGGTTATTGAGCGTCCACAATTTAACTTGCTCATCAGCTTCCCGGGATTTAGCAAGCGCTATTTTTACGGCGAATTGCTCATACAAAAAATCTTTCCAGCCCCTCATAAATACCGAGACTCTATCCTTTACATATACGGTGGAAAATGTGAAATTTTCATTATCTATTTTGGTTAGGTTGATATTAGTAATGTTTTCAAATACTAATTTTTGATGTTCCCGGGTGCTTACAATACCGTGTTTCTTTTGCTCCATTTCTATCTGGCCCTCACTGATCTTTTTCTCTAACGTATCTATGTTTCCTTTTTGAATGCCAAGTTCAGCAAGTTTCAAATTAATTTGATGGTTGACCTCATTTAATTCATCTTGTATGGCTACACTTTTTCCCTTAAGCTGCTCTATTTCCAATCTGGATTTATCGTATTTCATGTCTTGGTTGCGATTATCCAGCACCTTGAATATATGACTTAAGAGTAATTCAAATGTAAGCAGGGCCAATAAGCCGAAAACCAATATGAGATAAAAATCAGTATCGGTCCAAACCATATTAAAATACCATGCTTCGTCAGTTTGTCCTTTTATATACTCAATATTATGTATTGATTCAGCTACTTTGTAGGCAGTAAAGCCGTCAATAAATACAATTGCCAGGATTAAACACAAATATCTCTGCCATTTTGCAGTCACCTTGTTGATGACAAATATGAGTCCCATAATAAATATTGGTACCAGCATTATAAAAAATAAGCTTACTAATCCCTTATCTTGGGCTTTGGAAATGGCGTTTCCATCAAAAATTTCTGGACTTCCGGCAATAACTCCATTGAGTTTTGATTCTTTAGCATCGTCTTGAGAATAAATTAAAATATAAGCTGCGGAAGAATAAAAAATCACACTGTAAACACTTACCAGAATTAAGAATATGAAATTGGGGATAAAAGTGTAAAGAGGAATTTTAGGACGATAGTTATCACTGATTACCTCTTTAATTCTGATTTCGTTCTCATCAAGTTTGGTTTCTAAGCCTTTTCGCTTATTGGACTTCAAATTATCTATTTCAGCTTCTTTGGCAATTATTTCGCGCTTTATATTATTGATTTCACTATCTATAGTTGCTTGCTTACATCGATTTTCTTTTTCAAGTAAACCGATGTCACTTTGAGATTGGAGATCCACACTCCCCTTTGATCGCTCCAACTGTTCATGTAAATTTGATTTTATCAGTTGTTTTTTATCATTTGAAACTTTGATATCTCTCAAAAAACTGGTGTATACATTGTCAAGTTCCTGAGGTAAATTTTCAGCATCGCCTGCACAGCATTTGCATCGCTCATTCCCAAGTTCATGCAACTCTTCATCATTATAACTATGTACCTGGGAATATATTAATTCAGTGACTAACTTTTCATAGTTGGAAATGTTTTCTTCTATTTTACTCAGGGGTGGCGATTCTTCGATATCCTCTTCAATTTTATTGAGATTGTCAGGATCGAAATTGATTGCCTCTTCTAATAGGGAATTAAATTTGTCCAGGAACTCCGCAACCGTTTGTTCATCTTCGGTGTAAATAATGTTTTCATCGTTATTGGTTCTGGCATTCTTGCTCCAGTTGTAGGAGCCTGAGATGAGTTTTTCTTCGTCAATAATGCAGAATTTATTATGCATGCGACCATATGAACTAGCTTTCTTAATTATTTTTACTATACTTCCATTATCGGTTAATTGTTTAAATGGCAGGTAAAAGTTGTCTTTATTGTTATCCAGAACTACTTTTATGTCAATATTGACGTGATCATCATATTTTTTAAGTAGTGCATCAAGCAAATCTCTATCGGTAAACCATGCGGCAGCTATATAAATTGCTGTTTGCGCTTCTTCGATTTTTCTTAATACCAGTCTATAAATTTCTTCTCCATTGTGAAGAGAATATTGTCTGCTGGACTTAGTTTCTGCGGTGTTTTCACCGTTATCATTCCTTTTAACTTTGTTCGTGAAAAGATTAGAAAATTCCATTGTTTCCATGATTTAGGGAAACAATAAAAAAACTTAACTCCGGATTTTAAACTAAGTTTTCCCAACAACCTTATTCACTTTCCGAATCACTGATGCTGCCAACACTTGCCGTTGGCATTTTTAGTCGTCCGTTTGCACCGACTTCCGGTTGACTTGGTCTTGGCGGTGCATCGAACGGCTTTCACAACCTTTTGAGGGGTAGGTGGGACAATAATTTTGGTACTATCATTAACCACTTTTGCGCCGACTGTCTTCGTTGCGGGCTTACAAACCTTGCAGGCTTCGTACCCCCTTTCTTTTGCTTTGGAGAGAGTTATCTGATATTGGCTATATTTTAGATAATGGCATGTTTTTTTGTGATATTTTCTCCCGGTTTTGGTAATATAAACGGTTTGAGCCGCTGTCTGAATTTGGGTGCAGGATATCAGCAGGAATAATACGAGACAATATTTTACTAAGTTTTGCATATTAAGTACATTCAGGTAGACTCAAGAGATTGTTAGGTCCGTAGCCATCGGCTTCTGTTTTAAGGTATTTGTTCCCAGCTTTACTTACTGCTGCCACCACTTTTACCTCCCGAAAGTTCCTGGTAACAAAAAATTCCCCTCCGTATTCCTCAATTTGTCGAATGGTTTTTGGCGTAGTCTGTTTCCAATTTTTTCCATCACCACTTATTCCCCCAACGTGACTTGGACGTTCACCTGAATTATTCCCGTCTTTTCTTTCAATGCATTTAATCTCGTTTCTTTCCATAATTTTTAATTTTCGGGAAAGTAAAAAATGGATTCGGCGCATAGAATTTTTGTTTCCTAAGCCTATTAATTGCTTTCCTGGATGGAAGTTTTGATCATTCCAAACCCACGAAAACCCAGTTTTCATTCTGTTTTTTAAATTGATAAGTCTCTCTGGGCAAGAATCCTCGAAAAGTGGTTTGTCGATATTTCATTCCTTTTGAACTTTGTTCATAGATAAGGGCCACTGAAAGGTATCTAAGATTATTTTGATAGCGGATTTCTACAGTATACGTAAAGTCATCCACTTTATCTTTATCCAAAATCTCGTAACTAGTGGGTTGAGTATTGATAAAAACATATTTCACATTCATCGTGTATGGACTGGATTTAATGTCGCTTAAATAAATCTCCGGATCTTCAAAGCCATACAGGTTAACTGGGTTGAGCGAGTCAATTTCCTTGCCAATCGCCGGTTCTACATTTTTTTTGAAGTTAAACTTATGATAACCTGTAGTAAAATAATATTCATTTCTATAATGTGCCTTCAAATCATTATAACGATCGCTATATGCACTAATTTGATTAATAGTAGCGGTATCGCCTGCCAGTTCTTTCATTTCCAATTGGTGCTCCTTATAAATTTTCTTCTGGAAAGTATTGATACGGTCTTCAATAGTAGTCTTGATGAGGTTATCTGATGGCAAATCCCTAATCATGAAATACCAGGCCCCTATTGCTACTAACAACAAAACCAAAAATCCACCTGAACGAGCGACGAGTTTGTTCCTTTTATTACCTGCCGCAGCAGTTGTCAATTGTATGTTACTTTTTTTTTGCCTGATGGTCTCTATTATTTTTTGAGCAACAAAATCAGGTCCGCGGTGGGATTCTATTGCCCACCGATCCGCAAGAAATGCGTCGAACGATTTTACCTCTTCCATATCAACGTTATGCCACACTGGAATAATAAAAGAGTCGCTTCTACCCCAAAGTGCATGGAATTCCCTTTGTGGCCAATCTTTAATAAAATAATTTTTACTTAAAATGGTCACTCCATACCTCGACTTATTCAGACCTTGTTTTATAATTTCTTCAATGCTGCTTCCTACTCTCAACTCTTGTCCCGAATACCACACTTTCACTTGTGCTTTCTCCAGATGATTCACAAGTTCTGTCACGAACATCTTATCCTGTACGGCGTAGGAGATAAAAACGTCATATTCGTAATTGGGGGTCATAAATTATTTTTAGTGTATTAATCTAGTTTACTTCCAGTCTTTCACCCAAATTAATTTCCTACTATCAATTATCCATTTCCCAAAAGTCATTTTACCAGGTTTAGTTTGTTTAGAATCATTTCTCGATTCTTAGGACTCATTTGAACCGAATGCCCTTCTCCCATTTTTATGATGTTGCCTTCAATTCCCATAATACTATTGATATTAACAATGTAACTGCGTTGAATTTTTATAAAATCCGGATTATCAAACTGCTCAAAAACCTTTCGCATGTTATTGGAAAGTATGTATGTCTTATTTTTAGTTACAATATTGCAATAGGCTCTGGCTGCCTCGAGATAAAGAATATCCTTATAGAAAATCATTTCAGATTTTTTATTGTCGGTTCTGATAAATACCCTGTCAGAAAGTTTTGAGGTAGAAGGCTTTTTAACCGTTGATGCATTTAAAAATGCTAACTCTAGCGAACGAAGAACATCCCCTGGCTTAAATGGTTTAGAAAGGTAATTGGCAGGAAAGGTGCTTTTAGCCCTTTCAAAAGTTGTCTGATCAACATGATCAGATAAATAAATAATAGGGATTTCTACTTTCTCTAATATTTTTTTTGCCGTTTCGATTCCATCCAGCTCTCCCGCTAAATGAATATCCATAAGTATAAGATCCGGTGTATCATCCCCGATTCTTTTTAAAACTGCTTCACCTGTATCCAAAATATCGACTACATTAAAATGGTGCTCCTCAAGTGTATATTTTAAATCCTGAGCAACTAACAACTCATCTTCTACAATAAGTACTTTGATTCTGTCCATTTTTACTCAATTTAGTTTCATAAGCAAATTAAACCTAACTCCAGGGTCAATATCCCATTTTATCGTGGCCCTCAGTTGTCTACTCAATGTTTCAATGATATTAAGCCCCATAGAATTACTGGAGACGTCTTTGCGGTTAAACCCTCTTCCATTATCCTGAATCTCAATCAGCAAATCCTCTTTGGCTTGTTTTATTCGAATGTATAGTTTGGGATTTAACACTTCCGAAAAAGTATGTTTAAAGGAATTGCTTACAAGTTCGTTTACAATCAGTCCTAAAGAGATTACCTGGTCAAGATCAATCTCAAAGTCACCAATCTCAACAATAATGTTATCATTATTCAATTCGTAACCAAAACTCTCTGCTAGTTGACTGATTAGATCATGAAAATATTCTCCGCCGTTTATATGACCAACTTCAGTTTTTGAATAAAGCTTTTGATGAATAATTGCCATGGCATTTACTCTGTTTTCACCGCTCTTAACCGCCTCCAGAGCGCCACTGTCGGTAATGGCCCGAGACTGAAGGCTGAAAATACTTGAAAGTAACTGTAGATTATTTTTGACTCGATGATGCAATTCCTGCATTAAAGTTTCTACTTTTCTCTTGTTCCGTTTTTCAGATTTGAACCGGCTATAAATAAAAAACCCAACGATTATGACCAGGATTACGCCGATCGCAAGGATAGATATCCAAAGTCTGTTTAATTGGATTTCGGCGTCTTGAAGTTCTTTCTGAGTTTCCAGTACTTCTATAAACTGCTCTTTTTTTTCAGTTTCATATTTGGTTTGCATTTCTACAAGACTCTCAACTTTTTCCTGATTCAGCAAGCTGTCCTTTACTTCCATAAGTCGCATGGAGATTTTCAGGGCTTCTTTTGTATTGCCTAAAGCCTCATTCGTTTCAATACTGAGCGCAAGATTATCAGCCATTTCCTCAAGTAAACCTTCCTCCTTAATGATAACATAGGCTGAATCAAGAAACCATAGTGCTCTGCGGTATTGTCCCATGGCATTATGTACTTTCCCCAAATTATTTAGCGTTATCGCCTGTCCCACCAGATCTATGTTACTTGCTCTCATTGAAAAAGCGTTCTCAAATTGCTCCTTTGCCTCAGATAATTTTTCCAGATTGAATAATACCAAGCCTATATTATTTATGGTGCTGGCGATGCGGGAAGAATTCTGTTCTTCTTGCTTAATAGTCAAAGATCTACGCAAATAGAACAATGCGCTATCATAGTTACCTCGTCTTCGATATATTATTCCTAAGTTGTTTAAGGAGGAAGCTATTTCCTTTCTCGAAGCTAGGCTTCGTCTAATGGCCAATGCTCTTTTGTGATAAGTAATTGCCTTTTCAAAATCATCTTGTCGGGAATAAATATTGGCGATAGCATTGTAACATGATCCTAATGTTGAGGTTTCTTTTTTGTTTTCCAGGATTCTTACGGCAAGCAATAAATGCTCTAGCGCAGTGGTATATGCGCCTATCTCTTTATATGCAATTCCCAGATTGAGTTGCGCTGAAGCTTTGCTCAAGGTATCGTTTTGATCTTCGTAGAATTTTAAAGCGCTTTTGTAATAAAAAATACAACTGTCAATGTGGCCCCCATGGTAATAAAAATTACCCAGATTGTTGTACATCGCCGCTACACCGGCGAGGTGATTCTTTTCCTTATAACCTTGTAAAGCCTGGTGATAATAATGGGAAGCGCTATCAACATCTCCATTTTGCTTATGCGCATCAGCAATATAGTAGAATAGAAGTTCAGGATTGCGCGGCTCTGTCATAAGTGAGTCTTTAAGCACCTTAATGACACTATCCGATTTTTGCGCAAAAACGGCAAAATTTGTTAATAGGAAAAGGGGGAGCCAGCGCATGACTTAAAAAATAAATATTCTTTGAAATTAAAATTTATATAAGAAAAAACCACCCTTTCAAGTGGTTTTTTACCTGTTCCGACCTGCTTTGGTTTAAATACTAAGTGAATCGAGCACCATTGTATTTGGACCTGGAGGAGGAGGTGGGGGCGGCGGAATTTCCACCGGATCCTCGTCTTCATCGTCTCCACCTCCGTAGCGGGGGTTTATCTCTTCCTCATTGCATGAAAATGCCCCAAATATTAATGTTAATATTGAAATATACTTTACAATTTTCATCTTATTGAATTTTTAAGTTGGACATGAGCTGAGGCAAGACTGAAAAGGCCAGAGGATTCCTGTTTTGGAAATCAAATGGATTCCAAACAACTAGTTATCAACATGTTACAATTGGCTCAGTTGCGCTCAGCCAGTTAGTGTGAGAGGAGTCTTACTTTCTGGACGGCTTCCACCCACTCTCACAATTGAGCTTTAGCTGTCCAGTCAGTGAAGACTTGCAAGTGAAGCATTTCCGCGAACAATGCTTCGGTATGAATGATCAATCAACAATACAAATTTGGTAAGAGTAATGAGATTTATTATACCTACGGTGTACTTGTATTTGCAGAAAGATTACCTTTAATTACACAAGATTTACTTCTTGTTATTATGCCTGTTAACTATAGAAAAATTGACATAAGGCATCTATTGGAACATTTGTCTTATGAAACAAATGAGTCACTTGATCACCATGGATTTGGACGAATAAGTGATCTGGTGGGTGGCTCCATCAGTCAGAAATACCTTTATGATAACCTTTACGGAAGGATTAAATCTGGATCTGATAATGATGAAATAAGGCTTTCGCCTAATAAAATGGATGAATTGGCCAAGTTCTTGGGATATCAAAATTTCAACACCTTCCTGGACCATATTAAAATGCCTTTGGATCCGATACTTAAATCTCTAGAAGGGTCCTACTATTCCTATGTTAGAAAAAGAAGCAAAACAGGTACTTTGCTTCGATCACCTGTAAGGGTGGTAAAAAGGGAAAATCAGGTTATTTTGACATTGAAGGGGCCAAACTGGGAGTACGAGGGAAAATTGAAGTTAGTAGATGGTTGTCTTTTTTGCACCATGATATCAGCAGCGTCTAAAAAATCCTTCCATCATGTGTATAAAGTGGGCAAGAGTGAATTCCCTAAAGTATTAATGGGGCTTTTTACGGGAGTGTCGTCAGCAAATGATCCCATTGCCGGAAGGTGTGTTTTGATAAAGCAGGAGGAACAATTTGATAGCCTCCAAAATCAAAAAATGTCAATTGATGAGATGGCTGGATCTCAAAATCAAGAATATAAAAAATTAGCCGCATACTTCAAGAGATACGAGGACAATAATTTGCGAATCAATACACCGAGCGGTTTTGATTTGGATGATTTAATTCCATGATCAATGCGAGTCTAACATGCTATCACAATGGGAAAAAAGGGAAATGTAAAATGAACTCTATCTAAGTTAAAACGGCAATTTGCGAGTCCACTTATCTTCAATTTCCATTCTGGTAAGGCTACAAGGCTTGTTGATATTAGTGGCTTCTGCTCTTATCGGTGTGTTTCCATTGCGTTCGGATATTCAAATCCGTACTGGAAATTGTCAAACTCTGGGAAAAGTGTTGAAAACACTTCTTCCCCAATACAACAAAAAAACAAACCAATCAAAGAATTGCCCATAAGATATACTGCGCCTGAATTCGTCCAACATTGTATTCATGTTAGGCTTACCGGCCACACGAATGCTTAATTATTACCAACCCTTTATTTTTTCTTTTTAGACGATTTGGGTTTCAAAGTCTTTACATACGCTAAGCTTACCAACAGATAACTTTTAAGCGTTTCGACATCAGCTAATAAATCATTAGGAATGGTAACGTATTCCTTAAGTAAAGGTCCCGGTTCCGGCTTATAGATGGTTGAATTGTATTGTTCGAGAAATGCCTCTCTTTCTTGTTTAGGTAGACGAATACCTACAAATCCACTTTTTGATAATAATGAAAACATATGGCCATTAAGAGAGGTATAGGGGAAGCCAAATGTGGAATTAATTTCTAATTCCGGAATGCTTTTGACCAACTTTTCATATAGTTCGAGTTGTTCTGCAGAAATGGTTTTCTTTTCTTTTTTAGACATAGGCTAATCCAATTGGGTAATAACTGTATTAATTACTGTAATACTACAATCAAGGTATTGAATTTACTTAAAAACGTGCATCTCTTCTAAAATTTTCAGATAGACAGGATGTTAATCCATCAATATGAGCAGGTTCCTGCCAAGATTTAAAGTATTTGAGCGTTTTCCATTATAATCCACTTTTTGGATTTAACGGTTGGTACACGTTTTTTTCATCTACTTATTTTATCCAACATTTTTTTCGCTCGCCCCGAAACAGATTTCCTGTCATCAGACGTTAGCCTTACTAAATGTGGTCTAATCCATTCTTTTAGTTCCACATCCTTTTTTGTCCATTTTGTTAAGGTATCCATCGTTTGGTTTAGCACAATCCAATCGTTATGGTTAGCGAGATTGTTTTTCATTATTTTTTTTGCCTGCCCGATTTGCTTGTCAGTCATATCTTTTTCAAGCATTCCGAAAAGCTGTGATAAAGTCCATTGTGTGGATGCCTGGTCAATTTGGGCAATTTCAGTTAGAAATCGTTCGATGTATGGTACCAAAATGGTCTTTTTCGCTTTGCAAATCCGTTTCATAGCATTTGAGGTTCGCAATCGAACAATTTCGTCATTGCTGAAATAACAATTGAAAAGTTCATTGAAAAGTCCATTTTCAGTCAACACTTCTTCTACAACTTCTATCGTATTTCCTAATGAATTTGGGTGTCCGCCTTTTAATCTGTCTTCAAAGTTTTTCATTTAGGAATTGCGTTATTCATAGGTGCGCCAGCGTATGGCTATCCGGAATCCATTCCGGATGTTTTGGAATTGCAATAACCTAATCTAAAGGATTTTTAATTGAATTCAAAGATGTGTTGGCCACATGGATGTGGAGCTCAATAGTCTTGCCGGACTTAAGGTCTAATAACACCTGGATGTTTCTTAGGTTGATCCTATGCTCCAAAAGGCAGATATGATCACAAATACCTACCCGCAAAGTTTCCTGACAATTTTATAATATTTCACGGTTTGCCTCTCTTTATTTAATCTGCTATTTTTATTAAAAATCTTGTCTTATGAAAAAGCTTACCTTTCTGCTTCTGGGATTTATGCTACACCTTTATGCTTTTGCCCAAACTACAGAAACCGAACAACAAAAGAAGATGGCGGCACAAATGGCCAAATACATGGATGCCGCATGGGAAGCTTCTCCCGAAAGTGGCAAAGCAAACCTGAGGATTTTAATGTTGGAAAATGACAAACCTATGGCAGGAAAGGTTTCTATATATGGAGCCTTTGCTCTTCTCATAAAGGGGAGATACAATCACACCACTGCCTTTAACCCCAATGCCAATGGTCGCTATGTTTATGAAGGCATCACTCCCGGCACCTACAATATACTTATTGAAGGCAAAGACGGAAGGCAAGGATTTAAATGGGAGAAACCCGGGGTGAAAATCAATGTGGGGGAATCGCCTGTTTTGGAGGTGAAAGTCGAATAAACGACCTGTTTACCTGGCACCCCGCCATCCAGACAACACAGCGACAGCGGGTATACTAGTTTGTTATGATCTTACTGCTGGATCTCTTGTTTTCCGGTTATTTTGTAATGGAAAACCCGGGGGAATTTTAAATTTCATGAACATTTATTTAATACAAGTTCACACATATTTTAAGATTTTTGGAAGATTGTGCTATTGCTAAACGAGTATTGGATCAATTGGAAAATGTGACGGGAGAGACTTGTTGGCAAGTCGGGTATGATTAAAAAATTTTTATTGACCTCTTACTAAAATCATGTATTGAAAAGTATTATGAGACAAAGTGCCGGTCATCTTTACTAACAAAACTCACGCTCTATGAGAGGGCTGTTTCTCTGTAGTTTTAGCACCATCATGATTTATGCCATCATATTGATGATACCACAGATCGTAAATAAGTCCCATCATATTTTCATTGGAAACAGGTGAGGTATTTGCTTGTGACCGCACGGAAAAATTGTTGAACTTTTCAAGCTGACAAAAAAGTTCAAACTCCTCGGCAGAATAGTGTTCCACAATGCTTCGCAAGTGTTTAGGGTTTATATTTCCCTGGTTAAAATGATTGCTGTCAAAAAGTTCCGGCACTTTTGTCTTTAGCTTAAATTCAAATTTTGTATTTATCATTTCCAATACTTTTATGGGATTGGAAATAAAGTCATCGATATTGATCAGCAAAGATTTGTCCGGGTTTTTTAAAGAAAATTTCAACAGGATTTCGTTATAAAACTTCCATGTCTTGAGGGCGAGCACCGGGCGACTAACAAAGATTTCATCGCTGTGTCTTCTGAAAAGAGAATCTACCACTTCCCAGGGTGCGCGATAAAAAAACAGATAGCAGGCATTGGGCAATAAAGCCTGCCAGAAATCGAGAAAGAGCGTGGTCCGCGGATCCTTCCAACCCCAGTATAAATGGCTGTTTGCAGCAATAATTTTCTTAGCAATATCTGCGTATTGTTCTTGATAAAATACGGTTTGCAGATCCCACCCATCGGGGTGAAGTTTGTTTTCCTCAAGGACATTTCTGTGAAATTCCAGAAAATCCAGATTTTCAAAATGTCCTTTTAAATTACCAACAGTCTCTCCCAGCAGTTGATTGCCGATAGATAACCCTGCTGCCTGTAGCAACGAAGCGCCAAGCGAAGTCCCGGAGCGGTGCATGCCAGTAGTAATAAGACATTTGTTGTTCGAGATATCCATATTATGACGGTTATAATCCATAAGATAATAGCATTTGATCTACGGAATATCCTGTAACAATTTTAAGATGATTTCATTTAAATCCACCAACCCATTGTCATAGTTTTCCACACACAGCATGGTTTCCAGCATATTAAATTTATGGTGAAGGTAAAGCAAATTCTGGTAACCTTCCTTTTTCCGCTGCTCCTGATCTTTAAAGTGAGGATAATGAATGGACAGGGCAGTTTTCAGAAGACATATCTGAACATCGTCTTGGTACAACCGGATGCCGAGGTCATTGTCTTCAACACCCCACCTGCCATCGTAGGCTTCATCAAATAAACCGATCTTCACTATATCTTCAGTTGCAACAGATACATGGCATGTCCAGAAATAGTACCAGGGAGCAGGTAAATTTTCAATCTTGTAATCATATTTCCTGTAATGTTTGTCTCTGACGTCACGAAACTGAGGACATTTTTCCAGTTGGCTGACGGAGTAAACAGGATCGGAAGGAACAATCAGATCCTTTAATAAAGTATTTGACTTTTGGTGATGATCAAATCCATAAACATAACCAATAGCCGATTTCCTGTAAATTTTTGTTCTGTGAAACCGAATGTGTTCCGCCACACAATCTACATGTAGAATTACCCCGGCGTCAATGAACAAGCAAACATTGCCTGCCGATCGCATTATTGCATTATTTCTGGCGGAAGCCACACGATATCCTCTATCTTCCTGATATACATATTTTAAATTCAACATGTGCTCATATCTGGTTATCATGCCCCGGGTATGGTCGGATGAGCCGTCGTCACTGATAATTACTTCAAACCTCCATGGTTCTATTTGTTGAAGACACAACGAATCGAGCGTGTACCGAAGCAACTGGCTTCGGTTGTAGGTGGGGATAATCACTGAGATCTCATATTTATCTGACGCACCGCTCATGTGTTTATCAGGCCTGGATCCAAAAAACATCAATAGATAGCCGGAATTCATTCATGTCGCAAAGAGGATATCGGATTGGTAACTACCTCTTTTAAAGTTACAGAACCCGTGGTTAAAAGGATAATGGGTATCAAAATAAACATTGGCGTTAAAAATACCAGCAGGTTTAATTCGGTCCGGAAATTATAGTTTTGCAGCCAATTCTCTAGTATCAAATAGGAGATGGGGGTGGCTATGACAAATGAAATTAAGATCAGATACACATAATTTCTGGAAAAATGCCCCAGAAGACTGCCGGTAGAGGCACCCAATACACGCCTGATCCCAATTTCCCTGCGCTTCAGAACAATCAGGTAATAGGTTAAGCCAAACAGGCCAAGACATGAAATAAAAATTGCAAATAAAGAGGAGAAAATAAACACCTTTCCGTATGACTCTTCCTTGGCATATTGACGACCAAAAAACTCATCCAGGAAATAATAATCCATAGGTGATTGGGGAAAATATTGCTCCCAGACATCTTCAATCTGTGCAATGACCCCAGAAATATCATTACCGTGTAACTTTATCGACACATATTTATATGGTATCCAACTGAAATCAGGCGAAATAAAAACCATGATTGGGGTAAAAGGATTTTCAAGGGAGGTTTGGTGAAAATTTTCCAGGACCCCGATAATGGAGAATTTTTTATTGCTGGTTTCAAGGTAAACGTGCCTTTGCATAGCTTCGTCAACGCTTTCAAACCCCAATGCTTCCATACTTTCCTGATTGATCAGAATGGCCGTTTCATCGGCTGGAAAGTCTCTGGAGAAATTCCGGCCTTTTAAAATTTTCAGACCGTAGGTATCAATGTAATCGTAATCTGTCCTGAGCATTTCATACAGCCTATTTTTATCCTCGCCTACCCTTTTGTTGGAAAGAAACATTCCTACCTCCTGCCCGGGCACTGAACTGGAATAGGTCAATGTCTTTACCTGAGAATTGCGAATGACACCATGCTTAAAACTTAGCAGGTCATCAGCATAATTTTTGGTCGAGACCGGCGCATTAATGATTATCGTTTGATCTGTGGCAATACCGGTTTCATGTGTTTTCATAAACTGGACCTGCTTATAAATCAGAAAAGTTACACTGATCAGGATCATCGAGCCTGTCAGCTGAAAAGTTATAAGCGTTCTCCTTAGCAGGTTCCCCCTTAAGGAATTTTTCACATCACCTTTTAAGCCCTCTACCGGCTTAATAGAAGAAAGCACCAGGGCGGGATAAAGCCCTGATATAAGTATCCCGACGCCCAACATCAGCAATAAAATCAAAACAGATTCAAGCGAAAAATTCAGCGGAATTATAAGACCAGGCAAGTAATCCCCCAGCCACAATTCAGCCACAAGCACTATGAATACCGAGATAACCGCTGCCAGCAGGCTTAGCAGCAGTGACTCAAACAAGAACTGTAGTATTAAACGCGATTTTTCGACGCCGGCAATTTTTCTCAAACCCACCTCTTTTATCCTTTCAATACTTTTAATGGTACTGAGATTAGTATAATTAATCCAGGCGATGATCATGACCAGCAATGCCATAGCCCTCATAAACCAGACAGCCCTATAACTTCCTTTGACCTCTACCTCTTTTCCTTTCCAGGCACTTAAGTGAATATCCTTTATAGGGGTTAACTCTACACCCCATGTAAGGTCTTTTAGTGCGTCAAGTGTTTTATATTTTTCCGCCAAAGCAGGGAAATCCTTTTCGATGTGATCTACACCCGCCGGTGACGATAACGCGATATAGGTATAGGCAGCATGCTTGTACCAGAACTGATCCATAGCTTTCCAATGACTGGCAACAGTGGCCCATGAATAAATGATATCATAGTGCAGGTGGGAATTCACAGGGAAATCCTGAAAGACTCCGGTAATCTCACAAATATAAGTGCGGCTGACATCGCTCAGTTTAAGCGTCTTTCCAATAGGATCAGTATTCGCAAAATACTTTTTTCTGTAAGATTCGGAAATTACTACCGTGTTGGGTTCTTGCAAGGCATGCACAGGATCACCTTGCAACAGGGGAAAAGAAAACATTTGAAAAAATGAAGCATCGGCTGCTACCACATTTTTCTCGCGATATTTTATATCCTCGTACTGCACCACTTTTTCACTATTCCACAGCCATATTCTCGTCATATCGAGTATTTCAGGGTATGCATCTTTCATAGCCATACCATACCCTGTGGAACTTGTAGCCCAATCATCTGTAAGTTCATTATTTTTGAAAAACTGGCTTTCTACCCGGTAAATCCGGTCTCCCTGGCTGTGAAAGTCATCATAACTCAATTCAAAGCTTACAAACCGGGAGATAAGCAGGAATACCGCCAGGCTAAGGCTTAAACCGAAAATATTGATCAATGAAAAACTTAAATTCTTGGTCAATGCACGGTAGGCAATAATCAGATGGTGTTTAATCATGGAGCAGCGCAGTTGATAAATGTATTATACGGAAAATACCAATAATGATGTTGTGCTTAATCGGATTACGTTACATTTAATTTTATCCGTTAGCCTTAATAACCAGATTTATATCAGGAAAAAATTAAAATGAAATATAACCGTTTGCCCGGATTATTTTTTATTTGTAAATGAAAATATTTTCAGCCGGAAGCATTTTAGGCATTTACTTTCCAAATTAAAAACCCCATGAAGCCAAAGACTTCATTTGACAACCTTTTGTTTGCCTGGTTTTACGATCATGTCACCCGCAATCAGGAGGAGCCCTATTTGACTTATAAGGGCAAAACCCTATCCTACGGTGACGCTTTCAAGGTAGTAAGGAAAGTTATACATATCATCGCTACCAATACTGCTGTTCCAGGCCATCCCTGTGTTGCTTTGTACTTTCAGGATCAGCAAAAACTTTTATTATCTTTTTGGGCTTGTATGGCACTGGAGGTAGACGTAATATTGGTTCCGGAAAGGCCGGTTGAATTGGAAGACTTAAGATACAAAGGCCAGAAACTGGAGATCGACCTGGTGTTTTCTGACCTGTTGCAGGACTCGAATTGTTACGATATCGATACCAGGCCTGAAAACTCGCCCTCATCGTTGCAGTTGGATAGTTGGGAAAGATCGGGGTCAAAAAATATTTACTTTTTTACCAGTGGCACCACCGGAAAAGCCCAGCTTGTCCGTACCACCGGCCATCAATGGCTTCGAGCTATTGGCTGTCTGCAGGAAAATTGCTTAATGCCATATACCATCGACCAAAAAGCCCTAATAACCGTGCCATTATTCCATTCCTACGGGCTCAGTGCCGCAGTGGAATATACTGCCGGGGGAAGTCATATTTTTTTGCCTGGCCATAGAGAAAGCATCGGCCCGGTTCAGTGTTTGTTCGACAAAACGGTGGGTCATCAGATCACAGCCATAGAAGGGGTTCCCTACTTTTATCAACAGATGTCGCTTTTCTTAAATCGATTGTCACTGCCGGCATTAAAGCATATAGGCATGGGAGGAGATGGTGTCACCCATAAGCTGATCAGCAAATTTGAGCAAAAGATGGCGGGCCCTACTTTTTCGATTCGATACGGCATAACAGAAATTCCTTCGGCAGTGAGCATTCATTATTTTAACTATGACCCCGGGATTTGCTTGCGTTCCCTGGGCAAGATCCTCCCAATTTATCAGGTAAAATTGTTAAATGAAAAGCAGGGCACAGATGAAACCAGGGGAGAAATGTTGGTGGAGTGCCAATATCTGCCGGATCAATTCATTGACATTCACACACATGATATAATGGAAATGACACAAGGGGTGGTAAAATTTGAGGGGAGAAAAATATTCATCAAATATAAGGGGTACAAAATAAATCCCCTGGAAATTGAATATCATCTCAACAACCACAATGATGTTTTTGAATCAAAAGTATATTTATCCGATGGGGCGCTGATGGCCGAAATTGTACCGGTTGCGAATACTGTTCCGGAGTTAAAGGCACTCCGGACTTCTCTTGCCCGAAAACTACCCAAAGAATTTTTGCCCGAATGTATTCAATTGGTTGAAAGCATCCAGCGCAACACCGTCGGTAAAATAATCAGATAACCACTTTTTTTCTTTTGCAAAAATTGATACTTTGATGCTGCCGATATTGAAGATAATCCTTGCGCTGCGTGAGTTGGTATAAAACCTTAAGCTTTGAATATATTTACCATTTTTTCCCGGCTGAATTTCAACACCCTGTATTTCAATTTCAAATATTTTCCTTTTCGCCAGGCTATCTTGTTACCGGTATGGGTTAGCAAACGTTGTCACCTTGCCAAATGTGAGGGACAGGTAGCTATTGAAGCACCCCTAAAGACGGGCCTTATTCAAATTGGGTTTGAGAATATTGGGATTTTTGACAGAAAAAGATCGCGAAGCATTTGGCAGGTAAGTGGCAGTATCGTTTTTCACGGAGCCGCAAAAATAGGACATGGATGTAAAGTAAATGTTGGCAAACAAGGCCATCTGTCTATCGGGAAAAACTTTTATATGCCCTCGGAATCTACTATTGTTTGCCACAAAGAAATCGAGATTGGAAATGACTGTGCGTTTTCATGGGACATGCTGATGATGGATACCGATATGCACAACATCACCGATGAGCACCGGCAAGTAATCAATCCACCTGCCAAAATCACGATAGGTAACAATGTATGGGTGGGATGCAGAGTGATGATTTTGAAGGGAGTAACCATCCCTGCTAATAATATTGTATCCGCAAACGCACTGGTAACCAAGCCTTTTACAGGCGAAAAACAGATTATCGGGGGAAATCCGGCAAGGGTAATTAAGCAAAACGTTTCCTGGAGTCATGATTTTCTGCATTGATAAAATTGTCCGGTAATCTGTATCAGCAGTAATCTTTTGGCCAGCTCAAGTCAAAATTATTTTAAGAATTTGGCTTTAGGAAAGTCTTCATCGTTCATCACAATTTTTTGATCAAAACGTTGATTAAATTTCTCCAGCGCCTCTTTGGTATATCGTCTGTAAAGATTATCCTCAAGGCCAATAAGTGTACGACTACCACCACCAATATGATTAACTACACTGGAAGTCACCAGCATATGTTTTTCGTCCAGGCATTTTAACTGTTCAACTACCACATTATCGGAACACCAAAAGGTAAAGCTCTCATCCATTTTACCGATTTGTTCATAAAGTGATCTTTCCCATAGAAAAGCCCACCCACAAAATAATTTGTAAACTTCATAACCAATGATTACTCCTGAATTACGCGTTATTTCATAGTGCTTGGGGTGGGTATTCGGACAGAGAGGTGAGGCAGACCTGATTTTATGTTTCCGCATTTCGGCTATCAGGGCCCGGTCCCAGCCCTCCTCAAAGAGGACATCATTATTTCCGAAAAAGATATAATCTGACTCACAGTATCTTGCGCCAATATTCAGATAACGGTTATAATTAAATGGTACCTCCGGATGTAGTGTAGTAGCCCCCTCGTATTCAATATTCGGATTTGACTCTAATACTATCACACGGTGAGGAGTGGCCGATCGTACCGCTCCCATGGTAAGTTTCATCAAATCATCGCAATTCGCATCTGAAATAAGAATAATGTCAATAGTATAGTTCATGCACAGTTTAATTAGCTGATAATGGTAGAATATAAACAGTTCAACTCCGAAGGATTCAGCGCTAACAAAGATTGGTTAAATCCAAATGTGCCGACTTCCGCAAATAATTCTGTGACCTTGTTTTTATATTTTCCACGAAAAACCTGCTTGTTCACGTCCAAAAACTCCCTGTACTTTTCCATTTTCTTATGTGGGTAATGAAATGATCTTGCATTCATATGCAGGAAAATTTTAATATCCCGCTGAAAAAGCCGGTATCCAAGATCAATATCTTCATAGCCATAATTAGGCTCATATACCAAATCAAAGTAATCTTCATCTTCAGCCAGGCAATACTTATGGATAGAAACATGATTGGTCCAAAAAAAGGCCCAGGGAGCAGGAAGATGATCGATACGATAACCATGCGTTTTGTACTCTGTCTCCCTTATGTCTTTTGTTTCATCGTCTTTTACCAGCCAATCAAAAAGCCCCGGGATATCATCCAGTTTCTGTAAATGAACAGGAACATTCAACTCAGTATCGTGGGTAGAAAAACCGTAGACCAATCCTATCACCGCTGCATTTTTTTCCTGATTGTGGTGGAAGGAAACATGAGAGGCTACTGCATCAGGATGCAGAACAACACCGCTGTCGATCATCAGCAGGATATCGAACGCAGATTTTTTAATGCCCAGATTCCGGGCACTCGCCACCCGATACCCTTTATCCTCCTGGTAAAAATATTTAAGGTTCAAATAAGGCCGAAACTCGTCAATCACCTGGCGGGTGAGGTCGGCCGAACCGTCGTCGACCACAATTACCTCCATATCATTTTTGCCAAAATTTTGCTCTACCACAGATTTTAAGGTATAACGCAATAGTAATTTTCGATTGTAAGTGGGAATTACTATACTAATCATATTAAAAAAATCGGTTAAGAGATTTAATGGTGGCGTTAGGATTATCAATAAATTCCTGCAAGATCAGCAAATGAACATGGCCGATGCGCTCAATAATATCCCGGGTATAAATCTCATGATGATAACAGTACCGAAAAGCAAAACCATTTTTGTATTCACAGACTGTATGCGCAAAAGAGTAATATCCTTTATGGGGCTTGTGAAGATAATTATCGATAGAAGTGCTTATATCTTTATTTTTATCAAACTCCAGGTAATTATAATAAAACTCACATTTCCTTCGCAAGTCAAAAGGACCGATGCGGCGAAAGTCAAATATTGGATAGCGGCATGACTGTAGAAATCCCAGGTAAATGGGCATTAGCACATCCTTTAGCGTCACATCAGGGTTTATTTGTCCCTTTATAAAAACGTTGCACGCCAGATTGCCGATGATTTGTCTGGTGGCGGATTTGTTCCTTCCATTTACCGTACATATCATCAACATCTTTTCAAGGCTGAAGCACTTGTGGACACTCAGCATAAAACACGACAGCAGAATGGATGGCAGGCTTACCCCATGTGCATCTGCCGCCTCAGACAATGCCTGTTTATCTTCAAATACGGTGGTATACTTCAACCACGTGGCCAGGTCCATGGTATCTTTGGCGCTGGCGACAGCTTCTTTGGCCGGGACCAGCCCGGTGTTTGATTGTGAAAAATTATTGTAAAGCCTGGCATGTTCGACAGGAGATAAATACTCACTCAATATTTTGTTCCAGTAACCGTATAGTTTATCCCCATATCGCCCATTTAGCTGTTCATGTTCCTGCACCAGATATTCTCTTAATTGCATTTCCAACGCAGGGAAAGGAATTGACAAACCCTCTTTTAAAGCCTCATAAACCATCTCCAATTCATCGCTGAAAATTCTTAGCGAAAAGGCATCGGAATTAATATGGTGGCAGGCAAATAAAAAAGTATATCGCCCCGCTGACCTTTGAAATAGAAAGCCCTGGGCAAGTGTTCCACTGGTGAGGTCGGCAAAATCCATTGCAATTTTGTCCTGAGCCTGCTCAATAGCTTTTTCCTGATTCAGCGTATCGAAATGCGAAATGTCTTGAAAGGATAAATAAAACTTTTCCGCAGAAAATGGCTGTATCTTTTGTTTTACGCTTCCATCTATCAGGGTAAAAATTGTTCTTAGACTCTCATGCCGCTGAAAAAGAAAGGCATAAGCTTCTTTGAAATGAGCAATTGACAGATCGGTATATTCTTCGACATATTGGTTGACCTCCAGTTTGGCTTTCTTTTTTAATAACTCTCGCTGATATATCCAATCAGATTGCTGCCTGCTGAACGCATCAAAAATAATCGGTTCCCTTATCATATCTGGTCGCTGTTTCCAATGGACTAAAAACTAAAAATAACATTTATCGGCTTATGTTGATAGTGCATCTGGTAAAATTTAATCGCCGGCTTTACACTTTTTTCCGTGGCATTCTTTCTGTACATTAGAAGCTCGGCTTTTTTGAACAAAAAGAGATGAATATTTTTAGGTTTATGGCAGAAACTGAACAATAATGATCGGAATTTTGACATTTTTTCAATGTTACAACTATGGTGCATACCTGCAGGCATACGCTTTACACAAGTATTTAATACAAAAGGGTTATGATAATGAATTTATCAACTACAGAAGCAAATTGAGTGAAAAAAATGAATACCATCATTTGGTCAACGTCGATGGTAAAAAGAGTGGTGCCTACTTTCGTATCCTGCTAAAAATGCTCTGGTTTAAAATTTATCACAGAAAGCTTAAAAAAACCAAAAGATTATATCGTTCGGAAGATCTTAACACCATTCAATACCAAACGGTGCTGGTGGGAAGCGACCAGGTATGGTGTTATACCAGGGAGTGGGGAGGGTTTGACCCGGTATATTTTTCTTACGGTATAAATGCCCGTAAGATCATTGCCTATGCCGCCAGCATGGGACCAGACAATTATGACCAGGAGCATCCTGAAGTGATTAATTCACTAATGAAAAATTTTGACAGCCTTGGTGTAAGAGATACCAACACCTACCAATTTGCCAGGCTTTTCTCCGGTAAAGATCCTCAAATCGTTTTGGATCCGGTTTGTTTGTACGACTTTGAAAAAGAATGTAAAGAAACCACACTGGAACCGTATATATTATTTTATTCAGATGCGTTAACTCCTTCAGATGCAGTTATTGAAGAATTACAGCGGACGGCAAAAGAACGTGGCTTAATGCTGGTCTCTCTGGGAAAAAAATTTTCCTGGTGTGGTACCAACATCCTGTCGGCCTCCCCTTTTGAATGGCTTGGTTACATCAAGAATGCGCAATTTGTAATAACCTGTATGTACCACGGCCTGCTCTTCTCGATCAAATACGGGAAGAATTTCGCTGTATTTCTGAATGAACATCGCAAAAATAAATGTTTGGATTTTTTAAAAAATGCTGAGTTGACAGACAGGGTGATAGATCGTGAAACAAAATTTGAGGCTGTTTTTGCTTCACCTATAGATTATACCCGGGTACAACAATTTCTGGATGAGAAAAGAAAAGCTTCGGAGGTTTTCCTGGACAACTGCCTGAAAGATCATGGTTAACCCTTATCTCCACATGTTCCGGACCGCTCGTTACTATGCCGGGTCCAAGCGCAACAAACATCTGGTGGTACTCATAATGTTCGTTGCGGCGAATGTCATAGCAACTGTGAATCCGCTGTTGTACGGGTGGTTTATTAACAAACTGCAATTGGAGGGCACCGCCATTATTCACCATGCATGGCTGTATGTCCTGGCTTATCTGGGCCTGAACTTATTGCAGTGGTCACTTTATGGCCCGGCCAGGATCATGGGCCGTCATTTGGCGTTTGACGTAAGTAAAAATTACTTATGCGAACTCCACAACCACGTGATACGGCTTCCGCTTAAGTGGCACACCAACAATCATAGCGGGGCAACCATCAGCAGGATTACAAAGGGCTATGAGGCATTGAAAAACTATTATCAAAACGACTGGCTTTATGTAAAGGCCATCTGCAATTTTCTTTTTTCTGTTATAGCCATGGTCTACTTCTCTCCCCTTTTCGGAAGCATTGGCGTTTTGCTGGGATTTCTGGCCATGTATGTCATTTTCAAATTTGATGCTGCCTACTTTAAGGCAATGAAAGATACCAACGAGCGGGAAAACGAAGTGTCTTCATCGTTGCTAGACAGCATCTCCAACATTATTACGGTGGTTTCCCTGCGCATTGAAAAACAAATGGAAAATAATGTTTTACAAAAGGTAATGTTGGTCCTGCCGGCCTTTAAAAGAAAAGTTAAAATAAACGCATTGAAATGGTTTTTGGCAGATCTGTTGATAACACTGATCTACATTTCGATCGTAGTCGGTTATGTTTATCAAAACTACCAGGTAGGTCAGACTTTTTTAATTGGCGGTCTGGTTACGCTCATTGTGTATGTAAACAGATTCACCGGCGTATTTAATGATATGGCCTGGTTATTTTCAATGATACTAGAGCAGAGCGCTAACGTAAAAAATGCCGAAGTTATTCGGCAAGCAGCAAAACACTCACCTTTTTCACAACATGTGGTACCCAAGATAAAGGAATGGAAAACCATTAACCTCAAAAATATCAACTTTTCATATCACGGGAACGCTGTCAACGGTAAAAATGTCAGGAACCTGCAGTCGATAAACCTGAAAATTCATCATGGCCAAAGGATTGCCCTGATAGGGAAAAGCGGAAGCGGAAAGAGTACTTTATTGGCTTTGTTCAGGGGACTGTTTGGTAGTGGTTACAGCCTTGATATCAAAATTGATGGTAAAGACTTTGGTGATCACCTAAAAATTCTCGCGGACCAGACAACCTTTCTTCCACAGGAACCTGAAATATTTGAGAATACCATCCTATACAATCTTACCCTGGGATTACCATTTGAAAGGGAAGATATTGACCTGGCCTGTAAACTGGCCAGGATAGCTGAAGAAATTAATGCACTTCCGAATGGTATCCATTCAAACCTGAAAGAAAAAGGAGTGAACCTGTCTGGCGGGCAAAAACAACGCCTGGCACTGGCCCGTGGATTGCTTATGATGCAAAATAGCCGGATCGTGCTGATGGATGAACCTACCAGCAGCGTGGACCTGAAAACTGAAAATGATATTTTTGACAGTGTTTTCAATAAGCTGCAGGGGAAAACCATAATCGCCAGTATTCATCGGCTGCACTTGCTGGAGAAGTTCGATTATGTTTATATTTTGCGAGAAGGCCGGTTGGTCGATGAAGGCACACCACAACATTTGATAAACCACAGCAGCATATTCCAGGAACACAGCGCCAAATAGACCTATCCCTGATACTGGCGGTCCTGCAAAGATACCCCCCCTATTTCATATCGACCGGAATTTGCTCTTGTAAATCAGACAAATGAGCAAACACCTGTCCAATGTGGTAAAACTCATCTGCTCCGGTCAATGGAATTTCCAACACCATAAGATCCAGACCATACTGTAAAAATTCGTGTATGGTTTTAGCCACCTCCTTGTAACTGCCTACCAGATAGGGTACGTCGCTGTATCCGGTGGCGAAGGGGGTCAAATTGTAGGTTCCGGCAGCCATATTTTTCGATTTTTCCAATAACTCTTTTTTCCATATAACTGCCGATTTCCTGGTAGTCAATTGTTGCAGACTCTTTTTTTGTTGATCTTCCGGGCAATACGCTGACAAAGCCGCTGTTGCAGCCTCCGCATCAGCCCTGCTGAGGATTCCAAAATGAAATCCCAGTTGGTAGGTTTTCCGGAGGTTCAGGGCCTTTAAATCATCCAGCGGCATAGCCATGGCAAGGCGGGTTGCACCGGTATTATTGATGACATCCAAAGCGGCTTCAGAGTTACCAGCAATAAAGTTTCTGGGAAACAAAGGCGCTTCCAGCCGCTGGGGAAGTGACAGGTTTTTGATCTGATAAAATTTGCCTTCATAAGTTACTTCATCCTCTCCCAAAAGCCTGTTGACAATTTGCAGGTATTCTTGCAACCTCAGATATTTGGCATCATGCGTTTCCGTATCGCCCAGACTCCCGGCATCAAAGAGCCCGGTTCCGGTGATGTAATTCAGATATAAGGGTTTTCCGGAGAAAAGAGAAATATTAGCAATATACTTGGCCGTATAAAACGGGTGCGCATATACCGGGTTGACCGCAATAAATGGATGAAGCTTTTTTACCTGATGCAACACCATATCAGCAAAAAACCAGGGATTTAGCAGACCTTCATTGGATTCGGGAAGCAGGATACCATGGTATCCATAGGCTTCGGATTTTGCAATAAACTCCTCAATGTCTCTGTAAATAGCATTATCAAAGTCCCGGTGTTCTCTTCTGATCCCCAACAGGTTAAATACAGGAATGAAATTTCCGTTATAAGTGATATTCATGTTAGTTTTAGGTCTGATGGTTGATGCTGAAATACAATTAATTCCGGCTATAAATTATTTGGGAGTTCTGCCTACACGCCGTTGGAATATAACAATTCACATTTGGAGCAGATAGGCATAAGGGTATTATTGTGCGTGGTTCTGAACTTTTTGAAATCTTCACCATGCCAGACTGACTTTAGTGATTGCCCTTTCATGTTGCCTACTACAAATTCAGGGAATTTTTTGCAGGGGACTACGTTTCCGTTAGGCATTAAATCAATCCTGTTGGATATACTCAAACATCTTGACCGCTTTTCGCAAGGTGCATTGGATCCTTCGATAAATCCTTGGATTTCCGAATCCTCCAGATCCGGCTGAAAGCGGATGCGTATGTCCCACTTTCTCTCTTTAATTTTGGCCATTTGTTCCAGAAGATCATTTCTTAAGGCGGGATTTAAATGAAAGTCAAATGAATGCCACGAGTTTTTGGCCCCTTGATCTGTATTCATCCAGCTAAAATGATTATTGAAGAATCGGTCCATATCACAGGCCGTTTGATGATCGATAAACCATGGAAAATTAAAATACAACGTGTCGATACCCAATTCCTCAAAATAGAGACAGGTTTCAAACAATTCGGGAATCAAGTCGTCACTCAACACGCCTGCTACTGAAATAAATCCTTTGTAAATTCCAGCTTTTTGCAGGTCTATCAAGGTCTGAATGTTGTCAATTATTTTGCAAAAAGTGTTTTTCCCTCTCAGTTTATCATGAATCTCTTCCAATCCTTCGATGCTGACAAGCATGGTAAGGCAGTCTGAAATGCGAATCAAGGAATCGAGCTCTCTCTTAATAAGTAACCCATTCGTACAGATTACAGTTTGTCTTGGATCATTAGCCAATAATTCGATAAATTCCTCCCAGTAGCCGTAGATCATTGGTTCCCCTCCCCAAACATATAAGTGAGACTTTACTTCCGAGGTTTCAGCAAGTAATCTCTTAACAATTTCTATGTCCAGATCCCCGGCTTTTGCCAGCTCTCCTTTGCCTAAATGATTGTGATAGCCTTCTTCATTCCATTGAAAACAATGTGTACATCTGAGGTTGCAGCGATTGGAGAGCTTTAGTCCAATCTCCTGCGGAATTTCCATAGCATAAGCCGGATCTTTATCTCGTTCGGTATTACAAACCTTTGTAATATTTAATTTCTTCTGTAAACGTAATAGGGCTTCACTCCTGTAGGAAAGAGTAGTTTGTGGCTGCATGAGTCAAATATTAAAAATCGGCAATAAAGGTTAAAACAAAATCGGGAAGATTATTCCTTAAGATAGTGATATTCTCATGGAATCTTATCAATAGTTCGGAACTAAAATCATTTTTTTTCCAGGCCTCAAAAGAGGCGCCAATTTTCAATTCGTCGATTAATTTCTGATTACCCGCCTCATTAGGCCCCATCGGTTCCAGGTAAATGAAGGGGGTCGCAGTGATAATGGCGTCCAGAAGTGTCATGCCTCCCGGTTTTGAAATCACTGCCTTGCAGTCGCTCATTAGTTTTAAGGGCACATGATGATCGGCAAATTGCATATATTCTTTTACGTGGCCGGACCTGATTTTAGCCAGTGGCGGAAATGCCGGAGCGTCATCTTTGTTTTCCAGCGGATCCCAGCGGGCGTCACTTACATAAAACTCGGTGCGATTATCGTGTGGATCGTAATCGGACATGTCGTTTAAAATAATTTTTCGCTGATATCCCCTGGTCGTAACTTCCTGGGTTTTTGTTGTGTAATCTCCTAATCCCCAACCACCTCCATGTATGAGCAACTTATCTGGCCGGTTTATAAAATCTGTCGGATTCAAAGAGGGTATATTCAGTGTATAGTTGACCTTGCCGGCTTCAAGGTCAAAAAAATAATAAGTTTTCCCTATGGAAATGTTGTTTCTGTTGAGCCAGGTGGGTGCGTGCCCGGCATCCATCCGGCAGCACCGGATATTTTTATGGCCGGATAGCGCTTGATAATCTTTTAATACCTCAAACCACAAGCCGGAAAGACAGAGGAAATTCGACACCTGCTTCCTATCCCACTCCTGATACAAAGCCTGTACTGCCGCAGGATCGAGGCCCGGCGTATAATCAATCGGCATTTTAGTCGCTAACTGGGCTAATCTAAAGTTGCTGGCAAACGCGCTTTTTGTTTCTTGAAAAATCTTCCTTTTATCCTGATTTAGCAAACCCTCGATAATATAACAGCTGGAGGGTATTCCCATTGCTGCCAACTGCCTCTGAACAATTTTAGCCGGCACATATACGCCGTATCCAAGGGCAGAGGTTAAAATACTTATGGGACCCGGGTTAGATGACATCCTTGTTTCCCTGCATTTCGAGAATAAAAGACTGTAATAATTCAAGCTTGTTGAAATATTTCAGATCCAGGGATTCTATGTTGATTTCTATATCAAAAGCTTCTTCAATTTTTACGATAAATTGCAAGAGGTCCAACGAATTCAGGCCTAAATCAGTCATCAGGTCGCTCTGTTCATTCAAAGCGTCCGGAGAAATTTCCCTGGAAAGGACATCGCTTAAAATTTCCGCCAGTGTGTGTTTCATATGCTTCGGATTGATTCTGTGTGGTTGAATACTTTTTCTACTACTTGCAAGATTTAAAGTCACAAAAAAATAAACCTGACAATATTTACTAATTTCGCATTAAATTGGACTTCGTATTAAAAGTAGATATAAAAAATCGACATTTAATTATTACCGATATTTTTGTTTAAAATTTTTGCATTATGAAATTTTTCAATCACATGCTGTTTTTATTGTTGTTGGCACTTAGTCTCACGGCCTGTAACCGATCTGGCGCCGAAAGCCACCAGGCTATATCCGAAATAAGGATTGTACCGGGGGCGGATCGGTTGGATGAATATCTACCTTATTTGAAAAACAAAAAAATCGGAATGGTCGTCAATCAGACTTCCCTGATCGGCCAACGCCCCAGTGTCGACAGCCTGTTGGCCCATCAAGTCGATATCGCAATTATCTTCGGCCCGGAACACGGTTTTCGTGGCAATGCCAGCAACGGCGCCAAGGTAAGTGATGAAGTAGATCCGCAAACAGGTATACCGATAATTTCATTATATGGTAAAAAAAGACAGCCATCCAAAGAAGATCTCGCGCAGCTGGACCTGGTGGTTTTTGATATACAGGATGTGGGGTGCCGCTTTTATACGATAATCAATACCCTTTCATACGTCATGGATGCCTGCGCGAAAAACGACAAAGAGCTCCTTATTCTTGATCGCCCCAACCCCAACGGTTACGTCGATGGCCCGGTATTGGATATGGAATTAAAATCCGGCATCGGTAAATTCCCCATACCCATCACACACGGAATGACCATTGGAGAATTTGCGCAAATGATCAACGGTGAGGGCTGGCTTCCCGATAAGCAACAATGCCGAATCAAGGTTATTCCGGTAAAGAATTATGCCCACGATATGATTTACCAACTGCCTGTGCTTCCGTCACCAAACCTGAATACCCAGCAGTCTGTTCTGCTGTATCCTTCATTGTGCCTGTTTGAAGGTACCTATGTGAGCCAGGGTAGAGGTACCTACATGCCTTTTACCGTACTGGGCAGCCCTGAACTAAAAGGAATTTATGAATTCTCCTTCACACCAAAGAGTATTCCCGGTATGAGTGAAACGCCGCTGCATCAAAATGCAACCTGTTATGGTCTTGATCTGCGGAATTTTGATGTGCAAAAATTGCACGCCTCCGGGAAAATTGACTTGAACTGGCTCCGCGAAATGTATCAGGCCTATCCTGCCAAAGAGAAGTTTTTCGATTTTTCGCTGAGCAGACAAATGGGCAACTTTGACAAACTGGCCGGTACCAGGGATTTAAAAAAACAAATCATAGCTGGCGTACCTGAGGAAGAAATAAGGAATAGTTGGGAACCGGCGCTGAGCGATTATAAAACCATGCGAAAAAAGTATGTGTTGTATCGCTGAATTATGCCCACCTTGGCGCATAGCTTGTGAGCTATAATAGTCTCTCCTTGTTGAGAAGTTTTTAACTCATATCCATTTTTTTTAACCAACAAAAAAATGTCAGTTTCTTATTCGAATTGAAGATCAGTTTGACTGAAACGCTTGCTGAGCCCATTCCTCAAAATTGGGCAATTCAATACCCAAAACATTCCTGATTTCGTTTGTGTCCGGGTTAAGTAAATGTTGCCCTTTGGTATCTTGGTATTCATAGAACTCGGCATAATCTCTGGCGACACTCTCTCCTAAAATAGGCGTCAAAATACCGGCAAGTTGTTCATGAGAAATAGGAACATAGTTTAGCTTTTTCTTAAGAATTGAACCTAGCCTATCGGCTAATTCATTTCCGCTAATACCTTCACTTCCCCCTATTCTATATAATCCTCCATCTAACTTGTTAGAATCCAGCGCTGCTTCAACATAAGTAGCAAGATCTTTCCAGGAGAGGTAGTTCACCGGGTAATTCGGAGGAATGGTCTGAGGTATTATTCCATCTCCCTCGATTGCAGATCTGTAAGCAGTTGAGAAGTTTTCCAGATATTCCGTTGAACTGAATATAGGTGTATTTGGCAAATGCTCAAGACAATAGTCCTTCATCTCTACTCTTGCGTCAACACTTTTTTTGCCGATTTTATTATCAGGAAGCGTGCTGCTTATAACAAATACCGTTTGAGGTGTACCTGCTTGTTTGATTGCCTCAATGGCATTTCTGGCAAACTCTATCATCTGTAAAGGCGAAATTTGAGCCGGGATTTGCAGTACTACCTTATCTGCATTTTTGATTTGCGGCGCTAAAGAAGCTGTGCTGAAATCGGATACAAAAGCTTCATACCCTATATTATTCAATTGAGCTTGCTTTTCTTCAGATCTTACCGGTGATGTTATGGCATGTCCTTTTGCTTTTAATTTTTCTGCAATAGCCATTCCTTGCATACCTGTTGCATTAAATAGAAATATTTTACTCATAGTAGCTTGTTTTGTGATTTCTACTACAAACATAATTATACTAGGTATCAAAAGTATAACAGTATATATTTGTATACTAGTGTAAAATTGTATACCGCTTATGAAAGACTATAGAAATGAGATTCAGAAAAAGTTACTACCTGTGATGGACACCATGGAACTCTTGAGTGGAAGATGGAGGATTATCATAATGACTGCTCTTTATTTGGGAGGCAAAATGCGATTTAACGAAATAAAGAGGAACATCCCTAAGATTACCGGCAGGGTGCTTTCAATGGACTTGAAATATCTGGAAGAAAATAAAATTGTTTCGCGTACCGTAAAAGATACAGCACCAATTACAGTTGAATATGAATTGACAGAATACGGTATAACATTAGACTCGGTCTTTGAAGCCTTGGCAGATTGGGGAAATAAACATCGAAAGAAGATAATTGGTAAATAGCTTACTCCTTAAAATGAGGCGAGCGTTGGTTTTGGCCGAAATCATCAGTTCAAAAATCACTAAAAAATAATGACCAGATTCTTCATCCCCTATTGTATTCGGGCGAAGGGTCGAATGGATTATATCCTAAAGAGATGAGCTTGTGAATTCACAAGTTGATGGGGGTGACGAATTGGGGACAAGTAAAAACAAACAAATCCTATCAAAAAGCCATTACATATCGGTGTGAAGTTTGAGAGCGAGTGTAGAGGGAAAAACAGTGTGAATTTCAAGCGGTCTCAATACTCACGCTTCGCACTCACACTGTTTTTGTAGCGGGGCCTTCTGGATTATCTAACCGATTTTTGAAGGATTGTGTGGTGGTTAAACAGGTATTGGATCATTTTGAGAATGAGGGTTGTCAGTAGGTTGGCTGCAATGATTAAAAAAATCTGAAAAGAAATAGTTAATTAGTAGCAATCGAATAAATTATGAGCTTTATACTTAGACCGAGACACTGGCAAATGTTTATGCCACTTTCGATAGCAACCGTGTCCATTGGACGAATTATGAACTGTTAAATGTTCCGCTCTATTTCCTGGGCTTGCTGCTATATTTTATGTGGTATTTTGTGGTTAGATTAGAATTTTCAGAATATGTCCCTAAAAAGTGGAACTCTCAAGGATTCGGGATGTTATTAATGGGTTTGTACTTATTTTGTCGATGGCCGTGCTACTGGTTTTTTCATGAGTATTATTCGGAAGAAGGACTACTTGGTTTACTTGGGTCATTTACATTATACATGGTGTACACTTCCCTTAAGTTTTTTATCCTGGTGGTTCTCACGAAAGCTGAACATAGCTCTTAGCAAATCGTCTAGTCTAAGATTTAGCACTAATGTTTTATTATTTTTCTAACAATCCTTACATCTCCGTTAACAATCACTAAAAAATACGTCCCTGATTCTAAACCTGAAATGTCCATCGAATTGCTATGTCCATATTTATCAATTATTTTTTGTCCGACAATATTTAAAACATATGATTCATAGGGGCCCGATACTCCCTCAATATTAAGAATCCCATCGGTTGGATTAGGATAAATTTTAGCCTTACGTAGTTTATTCGTAATACCTAAAACTATTGATTCATCAGTTGTGAAACTGGATTCTTCACTTAGGGTGGTTTTGTCGCCGTCAATAACTTTAAGCCTACAATAGTATTTGGTGGAAGAACGGAGTCCGTTAACGGTGTATACTATCTCCTCGTCAATTTCGGTAGCGTATGATCCTATTTTTTCTGAAATGCTGTAATTGTTACTTTCAATACCGATATCAATATATAAATCCATTTTGTTGAGATAAGAAACCACACTTGAATGGATCGTTGCAGATGAATCGGTGATCAATTCAATATTTAATGGATCTATATGTATTAAATCATTGTAAGACCAGGTTGTAAATGCCATCGTCTGACTCATTGCTTCCTGATTTTCATTCACCACTTTATATCTACAATAATAGGTAGTAGAATCTTGAAGGTTTTCTAGGTCAATAGAAAGTGTTTTAGAAATATATCCCGAATATTCATCGAATGCTATTACATGATTGAATTCATCTTTATAGAGTCCATATTCAAAAAACGTAGCGGTGACATCTAAACCTGAGGTCAAGGTGGTAGAAATTGTAGCGCTTGAATTTCTCAAATTTGATACCCGGGGCTGGGTAAAATTGATCTGATCGTCAAGTGTTACGCTAGATCTTAATATGCTACCATTATTCCCAGATACATAGACCGTAGGACCCAACAGATCAATTGAGGGAGTGCCATACAATTCTTTTTCTCTTTTCCACGTATTTCCACCATCCTCTGTCCTGTAAACATAGCCATATTCATTTGATATAAACCCAAAATTGTTGGTATAGAATTTTACATCCTTGTACCACCCGTATGGTATCTCAAGCTTTTGCCAGCTATTTCCTCCATCAGTGGTTTTATGCATTAAAGCCTGATCTCCAACTAAATACCCCACTGTTTTGTTAACAAAATGAAAAGCCTTGATGTCTTCTTCGACTTCAAAAATCACTTCCCAGGTTTCACCTCCATCGGTGGTTTTGTAGATTCGATTGTGATAATTACCAACATTTTTGGCATAACCTACCAAGGAGTCAAGAAATTGTATTTGATTAGAGCTAAATGATTCTATGGCTCTCCATGTTTTCCCACCATCTATTGTTTTTCGCATTATACCGGTATTTACAAAACCTGTATTCTCATCGATAAAACTAATGGTTTTTAAATACTCATGGGCTATGATGCTACTCTCGTGTGCTTTTGTCCAGGTGGTGGCACCATCATAAGTTTTGAAAACCAGTTGACTATTGGCAGAAGTACCAGTTTGGCCACCAACAATAGCATATCCAATACTGTCATTAATGAAATCCAATTCTTTTGTTTTCGCACCAGGCAATGGGGCACCCATGTCCAACCAGGTTTCTCCTTTATTAGTCGTTTTAATTATGCTATTGCCAACCAAGCCGTAAACGGTACTTTCAGATGCCAATTCTATTTGAGAAATTGTTGTGTATGTGGTCGCGTATTCATTCCAGGTTTTACCTCCATCATATGTTCTAATAATTCGTCCTCTCACGCCGGTCGCATATCCCATATCCTCGTTGATAAAAAATACGGAGTAAAGGTTGTTTCCATATTTTCTTCCGTCGAAGCCGAGCCACTGCCAAGTATTCCCACCATCTAAAGTTTTATAAATCGCTCCATGATTTCCGGCAACAAATCCAACCTCTGGATTAAGAAATTGCATTGAAAATGCCGCGTCGGTCGGCGATTTGATTTCTTTCCATGTCTCTCCTCCATCACTGGTTTTGTATATTTCACTGTGCTCTCGTGATGCAAATCCTAAATTTTGGTTTACAAAAGTTATTCTAAAGAAGTCAGAAGGAAAAGAAAATGAGTTTTCTGTAACATACCAGCTTACACCCCCGTCTATTGTTTTCAGTATAATTCCATTTCTACAAGCCAGGTGGCCAACCAGGGAACTGGTGAAATAGGAGTCTTCAATGTCAACATCTTTTATTTCCCGTATGATCCAGGAATCCCCACCATTGTTAGATATGAAAAGTTTATCGTCACTGGTAATCAATAATGTATCTTGATGGATTAAAGTAATTGCATTTAGCTTATCACCAAAACTTGTTTTAACCTTGTTCCAACCCCCGCCATTATGAGTCGATTTATACACGGCGCCATTATTGCCTATGATATAACCAAAAGAATTTTTAAATGCTATTCGGTTCCCTGAGGTAATAGGCATCACCACTTGCCATGAATCACCCCCATCAACGGTTTTCAATAGATGTCTGCTGTTAACAATAAAGCCAGTTTTGTCATTTATAAATTGCAGATCATTACCAGTTAAATCCGATGGTTTTGGATTTAACCTGATCCATTTGTTTTTTTGTTCAAAACCATATTCTTCACTGTAGGTAATATGAAAGGATTTAGATGATCTGCATCCAAACTCATTTGCCACCTCTACTGAAAACCAACCCCTATCCGATAAATAAATAGACGGAGAGGTTTCTCCTGTGCTCCAGGAATACGATTCAAAATCTCCGGGATTTAACAAGACCGAATCCCCTTTGTCGATAAGAATTGAATCCGCGATATTAATCTGTGGCAACCCTACAATGCTAACATATAGGGAGTCTGTTGACAAACACCCAAATTCATTTTCAACTGTAAGTTTATACCAACCTTCGTTTTCAACATTTATCGAATGGGTAGTATCGCTGGTATTCCAGGAATAGGAGGCATATACATCATCTACCAGGATCTCAGAGCCAAAGCAAACGGTGGTATCATTTCCCAATTCCAAAATTGGAAATGGGTTAATTGTAATTTCTCTGGAAATGGTGTCGGTCCTATCCTGGTAATAAGTAACCAATTTAACCAAATAGGAGCCCGCTTCTTTGAAGGTAAATTCCGGGCTTATTAAGGCTGAGGTGCTTCCCTCTCCAAAAAACCATTTAACCGAGTCTAATTGATGGTCGTTCGTAATTTGGAAAGTGGTGGGTTTGGCCTGGCAACGGTTGTCGAAAGTGAAACTTGTTTCAAAGAAGTAATTTTGAATAAAGTTAGGGGTAAAACTGACAAAGGAGCTTCCCCCTTCCAGGTATAACCCGTTCTCTTCAGTCAGAACAGCAGTGTCTTTTGCATTAGCATTTGAAATCCTACCCAAATAAGATGTTCCCCCACCCGCTTTGGAAATGTATATATTACCATCAGGTCCAAGCTGCATTTGCCCCAAGCCATTGTACGATTTCTGATTAAGACGAAATCTGGATTCGTTTATAGCATTAAAAGACGGACTTGTAAGGTCAAATTGGTAAAGTGCACTTCCGGCCAGAATCACATAGAGTTTTTTTGCATCTGATGAGAATTCAATTCCTTCGCTATAACCGTTGCCTGGCAGTCCAAAACTTAATGAATTTGATAATATGCCGGTTGAGTTATCGAAATCAAATAAATCAAAAGTGGTTTTATCAGCGTAGGGATGTCCGCGACTACAAGCTACTTTCTTACCGTCAGGAGAAAATTTGAGTTGTCCGTCCCAAAATCCGTGGCTCTTTCCAATTTGATTTAAAACCTGATTCCCCGAAAGCCCATCTTTTGTTATTAAAAAAGTATAGTAGATATTGGTATTATGCAGATGTGTCAACAACCAAATGTCTTGTCCATTGCTGTGCATGGTTGCACTGATTTTATTGGTGGTATTTCCAACTACTTTCATCCCCTTACTGGTGACATCTCCTAATCCTCCTTCAAGGGATAAATCTATAACAGTGTAATAAAGCCCTGAACCTTTCTGTCCGTTCCACGGGTCTACAGTAAAGATAAAAAATTGATTATCAGACCCGGGTTTAGGTATTATTATTGATTCTTGGGTAGCAGGGCTTCCTGTGGAAGGTATTAAATCCGCTCCGTTGGGCATTAACTCATGGTTCTTATTCCAGACCGAATATCCATCAGTATAAAAAAGTAGTGAGCCATCCTTATCACTCATTATTCCCATACCCCTGTTGAGATGATGTGCAAATTCAAATTTTACCACCGGGAAACCTTCGTTAAAATCCAGTTGGAAATCCCGAAATGGCCATATATTGGCTTGTTTCTGTGCCATTAACTGCTGAGAAAAAAGGTATAGGATTAGCAAAAGCGTGAGTCTATACATGTTATTTGTTGTGGTATTAGATTTTTCCGAAGGTTGTTTCCCCTAATGATCTTGACCAAAAACGCAGATTAGGAATTATTGCCTTATCCGCAAGTCAGGATTAACTTTTAAAGGTATGTTTTACCTGTCGAAAATCCCAGAATCCGATGAATTTTCAGCCCGCGATTCAATCCTATTTTTTTCTCGGTCCAAATTTTCAATACTGTTTTGTTCAGCTATATAAAGTTGCGCTCCATGCTCCAAATTAAATGAGTGGCAAAAGAGGGTGGCGTAAATTGTGGCCTTAATTCAGCTGGCAGTTTTGAACAAAATTGTACGTTAAGCCCACATTAAGGAGTATTTTAAATGTTTACTAACAAAAAAGTCCAAAACTTCACGTTTCGGACTAAATGTAGCGGGGGTAGGACTCGAACCTACGACCTTCGGGTTATGAGCTTTGTCTTTATTGGTGTCATCTGGGCTATTTGTCCTAATTTGGCTTTTTAAGCCCTGTTTTCATCCCAGATAGAGACCAAAAATCCTTATAAAACCAGTAAATTATGTACCTATTCTGTACCCGTTTTTCTTTGTTTTTTGTATCTTTATAGTCAATAAACAACGATTTTATGGCTACTTTAAAAATTGTCCGGCGTAAAAATAAACAAAAAAAAGACGGCACCGCTCCCCTGGCTTTAAGGATTTCCAATAACTACAAGACCAATTATAAGTTCCTTGGCCAGCATGTGCTGGAAAAAGATTGGAACGCTGAGCTTGGTAAGGTCAGGCGCTCACACCCCAATTCAGCGCGGCTTAACAATTTTCTGATGAAAAAACTAACCGAGGCCAATGATATCTTGCTGGAAGACGGAGCGGCCAATGACAGTTATTCAAGCGCAGAAATCAAAAAGAAGGTTAGGCGTATAGGCGCTCATGTTTCTTTCTTTGAGCTGGCGAGCGAGAGAGTAAAACAAAAGAATATGGAAGGCACGTTTTCGGTTGCGAAATCTGAGCTTTCGATTTTGTTTAACATTCGGGAGTTTTTGAATTTTACACCAGCTTTGCCTAAGCAAAAGGCCATAGAGGGAATAAAAGAAAGACGAAAGGAAAGGATATCCAAGGGAAGAAAAGGTGAGCTAACAATAGAGGATCATCTTAAGGCTTTTTCAAAAGACAAAAGCTTAAGCTTCGCTGACATTGATCTAGCCTTTATCAATAAATTCAAGAGTTTTTGCGCCGCTTACCTGGAACAATCAACCCGCACGATCACAAATCAGCTTATCTTCATTCGCACGATTTACAATCTGGCGGTTAAAGAAAGCATTACTGATAGGAAGAAATACCCTTTTGCCGGAGAAAACGAAAAGATATACATCAAATCGGGCAACAAAATAGGTCTGACCAAGAAGGAAATTCAGAAGATAGAAGCCCTGAATCTGGAAGAAAACACTTCAATCTGGCATACGCGCAATGTTTGGCTTTTTGCGTATTATTTTGCTGGAGTCAGAATTTCAGATGTTGTTGAGATGAAAAGATCTTATTTTAAGGACGGACGGCTTTACTATCAGATGAACAAGAATGAAAAGCCTGTAAGTCTTAAAGTGCCTAAACAGGCTGAAGATATTATAGAGCTCTATGAAAGTGATAATTCATCGGAAGATGACTACATCTTTCCGTTTTTGAAAAAAGCCGATCCCAAAAGCAAAAAAGACCTCTTTACGAAAATGCGTAATGCTACGAAGCTTTTAAACAAGTACCTGAAACAAATTGCGATAGACTGTAAAATTGAGAAGAACCTGTCGAACCATATTGCCCGTCATTCCTTCGGTAATATAGCCGGTGACAAGATCCATCCCTTAATGCTACAAAAGCTCTACCGCCACACGGACTTGAAGACGACGATCAACTATCAGGCAAACTTCATACATAAAGAAGCCGATGAGGCGTTAGAAAGCGTGCTAAATTCATAGCCTCATCGACATGAGTTGGTCGCTAGTTCTGATTAAAGCTGACCAGGGCGTAGTTTTCCTTGTTTTTGCCCCAAAGCTTGCCGGATTTAAAAACAATGACCTCAACCATGTAGTTATTGGCTTTCCTGCCTGTTTTCAGGGTAGTGAAATGATCGGGCATAACGCGGAACCTAAGTACTCTGGATTTGGTCTTGCTTAACTCCATATCCTTGCTAATGCTCAACCTTTGATCATCAGCATAATGTTGTCCAATCATTTGAGAAGCCCAGGTATTTGTTTCAAAGCAAGCATTGCTGGCAAAGTACTTTAGGTTCAAATTGCCTAGTAAGCTTTTGGCTCTAGCTACTGGCTGATTGCCCCCCATAACAAAGAACAGGTTTTGGAGGTTTTGGGTAATATATACTGATGCCACCCATGAACTCCGGGCGGTGCTTTGGAACTGCGGATCTGTCATAGGCGAACAGTAAGATTGGTACTCATCGATCCACAAGCCCACCGGTTTCGGGTCAGTTTCTTCTTCGATTTTTCGCCGCTCCATGGCTGATTGAAAAGATGTTTTGTATATCGTGGCGGCAAATACGGCAGATAGACCATATTCCTTGATAGGAAAATCAATAATTACAATTTTGTTCTTCTTAACAATATTTTCAGGGCGTAATTCCTCGCTAACCGCATAAGAAAACTGATTTTTCAATATGCCCCTGCTCATGAATGGCTCTACTATGCCTAAAATGCCTTCTGAGATGGAGCTTTTTGTTTTATCAGGAACCTCTGGGAATTCCTTAATCCAGTATTCGGTGCTTGTTTTAGCTTCTTCTTCAAGTTCAATTGTGCCAAATTGTTTTTTGAATATTCTCTCTAGCAATGTCAGAAAATAGTTGCTCTCGATCCAATTGTTTAGTTCTTTGGCCGCACCTTTTCGCTCTTCAGGATCAATTTCCTCCTTTGTTGTTACCAGGTTTTTCAGGTGAAAATATATCTTAGGTTCATTCTGCTTGAAGCCATCTATTATAACTTTACGCATTTTGACAATGGTGACTTCTTCACCAGCAAGAATGAGAAATAAGATAACGCGGCTTATAACACGCCTCTGCGCGCTATTCCAAAATGGCTCTTCTTTTCCATCCCCACCAGCTACATGAATTCTTATTTGTTCATTAAGGCTCATGAGTAAATTCACAACATTATTTACTTCATCCGCACCATCACCAGTGCGCTCTACCTCATACTTTAGAAAATTAAATTTCAGGTCGTTTTCTTTATTGAAAATCACAAGATCGTTCTCACGCCCAGTTTCTCTGGCATATTTCACCCAACGATCTTTTTCATCAGATTTGGCGCATAACACACAAAATCCAAATCCGCTTTTAAGCATGCCTAATGCGGCGTGTCGGCCCGGGCCGGATGACTTTCCGCTTCCTGTTGCTCCAGTTATTAATGTCCCTTCAACGGCGTCAGCCCATGTGATTTTTGTTTCTGTTCCGGGTACAGTGTAAAGTTCTTGGTCTAAAAGGTCTTCATAGCTATTAATTGCCTTGTTTGGTTTTGTTCGTTTAAAAAAGTTCATAACTAAATTTATTGATGGTTTATTATTTTTCTTTTTCGATGTCCTTGTCTTGGCTCTTGTGCCGGTCAGCTAGAATAGGTGCATATTTTTCGCGCAGGTTTTCGCGGGAAAAACTCTTTATAATTTGTCGCTCTTTTTCAAATTGCCTAATGCGATCCTGAAAGCCCTTCACATATTCTTTTGATGAATTTTCAGGAACTTTGATATCCTTCAAATAATCCGGTGAATGAGTGCATATCAGATCGGCGTGGTTATATGCTTTTTTATAGTCTTCAGAGACTTTTAAATCTTCCATATCCTAAAATGTGTCTTTGGCGTTTTTTTCTATAAATTCATCGATTGAAAATCTGTCATAAAGAATGACCTTCTTGCTAGGCTGGGAAAATCTGATTTTTCCCTCATCTCTGTAGTTTTGCAGTGTCGTGGTGGATTTGATTTTTAGCTTTCTCATAGCTTCCTCTCCGTCAATCCACTTATCTAACGGTGCGTTGTATTTGGCGGCTAATTGCTCTATGACCTGCTGAACAAGCTCGTAGAACGCTTTTTCTTCCATATGTATGACATTCATTGGCTCTTATGATTTGTGTTTTAAAATTTATGTCCTGCGTATTGTGATAACCTGCATTCCGCCACATGTTTTGCGGCCATAAAATGCCTTTATCTTTCCCTATCAGTCCCTTTATCGCGCGCCTTGTCAAAGACCTGCTTCACTCCTTCTTTTGGCACCTTACTGTCCTGGAAAGACTTACTGAGACTGTTGTTTTTGCTGTAATATGATTTGGCCTCTTGCGTGATTTTATTCCGCAGCTTTTGATCTGTTTGCTCACGGTCATATTTGATCGTGTCGTGATGGGCGTGTGGCAGTCCTCGCCGAATGCCGTGGCTATAGTAAATGTCGGCTTTTGTCCGGCGGGCCTCAATCTCCTTCACTTCTTTCCCGTATTTTTGCTTTATAGCCTGAACCTTGAAATATTGATCTTTTTGCCCACCAATGCGGCTGTAAAGATCAAGGCGGCTTTCCAGTTCTCTGTGCGTTAAATTGGCGTCCTTGCCTTGGTCTTTATCAGGTTTGTTGTCCTGCTGGATTTTGGTAGGGGCCAGATGATCTTCTTTTTTCTGATCATGGGTTTGGTGTTTTCCTTTTGCAGATGTTTTCATATATCATGGGGTTTAATTATCCTCTTTAAGGCTTACAGTTTTTCCTTCAATTAAAATGTTTGAGATGAAGACGGATGTTTGCCCGTCATCTTTCCCGCTAGGGCTTTCTTTAAGCCAAAGAAGTGTTTGTTCTTTTAAGTAATTACGAATTGGGCGAAGGTTTCTGCCTTCGATAGAAATAAGCAGTTCATGGGCTTTAATTGTTATTTGACCTCCGCCTGACAAAACAAAGACAGGTAGTAAAGAATAGGGAATGCTATATTCATTTCCGGTTCTCATTATGAGATCAAAGTGCATTCCTATTTCCGAGCCAATGGCATAATATTGCATTGACGAGGAAACCGGGTCTTCTGAATATCCATCCCTAAAGATGCTCCTAGTCTCTTCCAGGCTCTTTGGGAATGCCTTTTGTAGGTTGTTTTTGTCGCTGCTGGGTTCTTCCATGTTCTTTTAATTTTTCATTGAGCGTTCGGTGATGCCGACGCTGTTTTTGCTGTAATAACTGGCGCTGATGATCATCGGCAACCTCACGGGCTGTCGTCCTTTCGCCGCTTTTGATGATAGCGTTTTTTAAATCAGCTTTGTCTGAGGTATAGATAGAAACCGAATGCGTACCCCGAGACACGGAGACATAAAAGGCTTTCTCGTCGGTTGCAGTGAATGACAAATCAGACATCGAAACAAATACGTCCCTAACGTCCTTCGATTGACTCGAATGGCTGGTTTCCGCGTAACCGTGTGTCATGTACCGATTATCTTTGGAAAGGGTTCTGCCATTGCCGAGCATAAGATCACCGGATTTTGTAAAACCTTCGATCCGGTATGTTGTGCCGTTATTGACTTTGGTATTTTGAAGCGTCTTTGAATTATTGGTCAGCCTGATTAAATCGCCTTTGGCTATTTCGGTCTTGGTTTTTTGGTAGACCTGATAGTGCTCTGGATTGTCATGCGGGAGTTTGAGCACTTGCCCTGAAGTTAGATCACGAACGGATATGCCTTGATGGTTTTTACTAGGCAAAACCTCGTAATGCGACCCGGCCTTAAAGCCTACCTGGTTTTTAACATATCGGATAACCTGACCCTCTGAGTAGTTAACCGGGTCTTTCTTTTGGCTATCTGTGAATGACAGATTTTTAAGGGTGTTGAAACTTCGGTCTTTGCCCTGAAGGCGGCCTTTTGATCTTAATTTCTTCCGCACGATTTCATTGATCATTGCCCCTTCCATGTGGGTGGGGCTAACAATCAGAGCGGTTCTTTTTTTGGTGATTGAGTCGACGTAATCATCCGCAATTTTATTGAGACGGTGCTCATGATCCGGAATTTCTTTAATCGCTCCCATCCTGCTTAACGCCTGATAGCCTTCCAATGTCCTGCCGCCTGCAAGTTTTTGCACCGCTTCGCGGTAGTCTTTTGGTTTTTGCCTCATAATTTTTTGAACGGTTGCTGTTTTTAATTCTGCTTTATCCTGTAATATTCGAAGGGCGTCCCCATATTGACCGGGAGGGCCGTGCTGACGTATATCACCGCTGAGCACAACGCGGGTATTGTACCTCTTTGCCAAAGCCAATAGCTCAGACATGGTTTTAACCCCGCACATACCGGCTTCATCGACCAGAAGAACATTATTGCGAAGCTTCTCCTGAAGTTTGGGATTGTGAAGCAGTCCGGCAATCGTATTGGCTTCAAAGCCTTTTTGCCGTAAGACCTTACTGGCCTGTGAGGAAGGAGCGACGCTGTAAAGGGATTTTGTAGCGGCAAACGCGCCATCTCTAACCTCGGTAAGCAAGCTTGTTTTACCGACACCGGCAGAGCCTTTTAATATACTCACCTGATCATTTGAGGTGAGAATATCCTTGATCGCTTTACGTTGCTGATCATTCAGGAAATCTTGCTTAATTTTGTAATCTGGATTTAATGGCTTGAACTTTCCCTTGCCACGGGTTGCAAGCTCAATCATATTATCTTCGGCGCGTACCATCTCGCGGGTGGTTATTTGGGTGATGCTGTCCACCTCTGAGCGCAGAATATTATCGCGGCTGGCAAGCTCCCTATTTACATCTTCCGGCAAAAGCTGCCCGTATCCCAGCTTAAGAGCGTGAGCGAGAACGCGCTTTTCCTGAGCAACAGAATTTCGTTCAAGAAAATGCTCTAATGAACGGTCTATAGCCTCTTTGGCCGATATAGGCCGGATTATTTCATGGGCCTTGCCTTTGATATTGTGAAGGGTCTCAAGTTCCGCCTTTGTAAGGCGTTCTTTCCAATAGCCTTCTAGCTTATCCTTGCTAACAGAGTTGGCTTTGGCGTGTCTTGTTTTAATCGAAAGTTCGCTTTTGGCTTTAGGATCGGTGATACCTTTTTCTTTGGCGAAGTCTTCAATGATTTTGGTGCGGTTTGAAAACTTTTCAATGATGGCGCGGGACACACCGGCGACCTCGTAGCGTTCGGCGGTTCGCGTTGTCTGATATCCGGCCCGGTTTAGCTCATGAGATAGTATAGAATGGTAAACCGCTTCAAAATACGGCGCGTTGCTGTGAACGTTATATTCCTGCAAAGCCTGAAACCGCGATTTTGCTGCGTTATAGGTAAGATTTGGCGTGTATAGATGGGAGTGGATCTGAGGATCACTGATATGAAGGATCTTACCGTTTTTTTGAACCTCGCAAGGCCTGCTCAAATGGTGATCGAAGGCGCAAAAAATCAAATTACCGGTTTTTTGGAAGCCTCGCTCATGCTGCGAGTTGGCCTGAGTGTACATTGAAGCTTCAATTTGCTCCATAGCTTTATTATAGGCTGTGCGGTGCGCTTCTAATAGAGCAGGGTCTTTTGTGATGGCATGAAGCACCGATACTGATTTTGGAGCGGAGAAGGTAAAATCAAATCCGGCCCGGCGATCTTCAGCATTGCGCACGGTAATTTTTTCTCCTGTGACCGGATGCCGGTTATGCACAAGATTAGAAAAGTCTTCCAGCGTGACCTGTTTGCCATGCAGGCCTAATAATGCCGCTGCTTTTCCGTCCCAGACGGCCTTAACATTTTCGTCCAGGTAGTAATTGCCTTCTTTAGATTCTTTAGACAAGCCCTCTTTAAAATATTTTACGGCGGCTTTGCCGTTATAGGATTTGTGGATGCCTAACATTGCGTTTTCTGTTATGTCTGGAAATGAAAAAAGATAAAGCAGAGCCAGGGCAGGTAGCCTCAAAAAAGCGCTCCGCTTTATCCAATATTTGTACCTGAAATTTCCCTGAATGAATAGGAAAAAATTCCTTCTATGTGATCTTTTCATAGATTAAGAATGGTTTGTGCGTGCATTTGCGCGGATTTTTCAGTAAGCCCTAGAATAATCTCATTCACGGCCATTAAGATGAGGAAGGCGCCAAAATAAGGGTCGCCGCCGTAGGTGCATAGATATATACCGGCCCCAATGGCTATGCCCGTTTCAAGAAAGCAGGTTACAAAAAACTCACTGACCTTAACGTGCCTGGATAGTAATTTATCAAGCAGAAAAAACAGCCAGCTTTCCCCTCGCTTTGTCAGGTTTTTGTTTCCGTATCCCAGCCAATTCATAACCGTGGTAGTAAGGGAGGCAAGGGTAAAAAGCCCTGCGTAAATCAGCAGATTTTGACTATGGATATCTACAAAGGCGAGGCGATAAAGATCGTCGGCGCTTTTCCAGATGGGTAGGAACGGTATGGAAAAAACAGCCACAGGTGTAAGTGCTGGCGTCCAGAGGTGAGTGGAGTTAAAAACCAGAAGCATACTCAGGAAAAAAACCGTTAGCCCAATGCCCGAAACAAGCGACCCATGGCGGTATCTAAATATTATGGAGATACCAAAGGATAGAATAACGCCGTTGGCCCTAACGTACTGTCTGCATATTTGGTAAAAAGCTTCACCAGTATTCAGTAATATCAGTTTTGGTATCCTGCTTTCTACTAGACCCCTAATTAAAGCAGCGTCGCCAAGCAGTCTTGCCCGTTTAGGCTTGATATCACTTTGATTTGAATGTGAGGTAATCATGGTCGTGTTTTTAAAGTGATTTTACATTTGAACAGGAAAATCGGGGCCTCACCTAAGAGGCCCGATTAATGGCTATGATATTTGTCTTTTGAGATCGCTTAATTCTGAGCTATCGGTAAGGCGTTCGGAATGTTGGGAAGAAACTCAATGGTTGCGCCTTTATTCGTAAAATACCAACCCCAGAACTCACGGGCGTTTTTATGCAGCCGGTCTTTTTCCTCATGCGGTAAATGGATAGCTAAAATGGATATACCGTTAAGCGGGACATTTTTTATATCCGGGTATTCAGCTTCCAGTTTACCGGCAATCTGTTCATATTCCTTGCGCATTCGGGAAGGATCGTCAGTGTATTCGTAAAAGCTGAATATATCATCGTAATTCTCAAAAAAATCCGTGAAACATATGGCTATCTTGATATCGGCGTCACTCCTAGCCAGAGGCAGCAAATGCCGCGTAAGGGGCCCGTAGATTTGCGTTTGCTTATAGTCCTTCGTTGGGGTCGAGGAGGCGTTCCAGCCCTTTATAAAATCATCTTCAAACTTGGCTCTGTCGGTATCCTCAACATTCCCTGTCTGGAAAATCCAAAGCGGCGGCTTCATTAAGTTGGCCGGATACCTAAGACCCATGGAGCGATTATCTATAGAGGCGATTGTAACCCTGCCATATGCCATGTCTTCAAATAGTTTAAGCACGTCTGCCGCTGCCGGTTTATCTGCTTTATCGATGGTTAAATCATACACAACCAAAGCCTCGGTCTTTTTTAAATCCATGCATCCACTGGCCAGCATCACAATCAAACCGGCAAGAAGCATATTTGCGCCATTGCTGGACAAAACAGACTTTGCCTTGGATAGCCAGGAAGAGGATTTAAAATCCGGCACCACATTTTTTATCCTCTCGTCTTCACTTTCAATTGTGGCAAGGCTTGCTGCTTCGATACTGTCAATTTTACTTATTGAATTTTCCAGTGTCTGATTAATTTGTTGTTCGGCCAAATCGCAGGCTGATAACTCTTCATTTAGGGCGCGTTGCTCCTCGCCTGCCTTTTCCAGAGGCATAAGAGCTGATTTCAGATCAATAATTTTATTCTCGGTATCGACCTGAAGCTGAACCGCCGCATATTCACTTGATAGTCTTGCCAGTTCCAGCCGCTCTTGACGTTCATTTCCTCTGATGTTTTCCCCCGGGTCATAATGCCTTCGGTAAGATAGGAAGGCGCTTAATGAGAATATGGCAACGTTCAAAAGAGAAAGCTCTACCGAATTTCCAAGACCGAACCTTAAGAAGATAACAACGCCCAAAAATCCGGCGCTGGTCAGAACGATCCACCTCAAAGCGACCTTATCTCCGCTTATGATCAGCTTACCGAAGTAATGCGCGCAAATCAGTATGGCAAAGACGAGTTGCAGGGCGATCGGAATGATTAACAAATTTGGTATCTGCTCTCCGAGATTTTGTAGTGCCGGGAAATTTATAGCGAATTCAACTATGCCCAGACCCAAAATTGAAGAGACATAAATGCGGTTATTCCTCATGGACGATAGATGGTTTTTAAAGTTGCTGCGCTTTTTCATAGTCTATTCTTTGGTTGGTGAAATATTGGATATTTTCTTTTGTAATTCTCATTTGCTCTTCCAGCTCGGCAAGCTGTATCAGGCGCTCTTCCTGCTGTGCTTTGGCCTGTAGATTTTCAATCTCAGCCTGTATTTCAAAGTATTCGGATCTTTGCCATGGGTCTTTTTGATCTGACCGGTTATTGGCTGAGGATTTGATGTTTTTGATCGCTTGCCTTGCACTGTCGGCATGTCCCAAAACCTCTTGCCGGGCTTGCTGGCATTCGGATTTAGTTGCCACCTTTATCTGCTCTTTCGGCTCAGATCTTAGGTTTTTGTACTTATCCTTTGCTGAATGCTCCAGGTCAGAAATTAGTTTGTTGATTTTAGGTTTGTCGATTAGATCATCGATGTTCAGGGTGGTTATGGATGCCCTGCGCATCCTGCCACCCGGCTTTTTTTCAAAAGCCGCTGGGTCTTTGCTTTTTCGTCTTTTCATTTGAAGTATGGTTTTTTGGAGTGGAAAAATTTATTTTGATTGCCGGTTCAGCCAGGTTTCTATCGGTTTGAACAGCGAGGCCGGATCGTAGCCCGGCCCTTTAACGTGCATGCGTGCCTTTTGTATTAGCTCCTCCGTTGGCGGTTTATAATCAAGGTAATCATCCAGCCCTCTCAACTGATCCATTCGTGCCATGCACAAGGGCAAAAAAACATACAGCGTGGCTTCTGGATTTTTGACAATCGCTGATGCAATGGTGACTAGCTCGGCTCTGACTTCCTGCCGCATCGTTGATTTGATTTCATGTAACCGCCTGGACGGTGATAAGGCCTTCAGATGCACGGCTGCGGCGTCAAGGGCCATGTCCCGTAGAGCTGAAACATCTGTTCCGGCCTCTATTAACAATTGCCAGAGGAAGAGGCACTGAACAATGTCCTCGTAATTGCTTGCAAGACTCTGATCAGGGGGGCGCTTGTTTTCTAGATGGCTAATCTTACATAACTGGCTGAGTTCTTCAGGGATGATTTTAAGGTTTTCACCACTGCTAAAATCGATGTTCCCGACAATTTGAGAAGAGGCTGAGCTGACCAGGATGATAATGGTGGCAATGAGCACCAGCTTCAACGGATCGAATTTTGAAAAGTAGGTATTAGGTTCCATTTTTCTTTAATTTTTATGTAGTAAAAATTTTATCAACTATTTTGAAGCCTTCGAAAATGCTTTAGCTTTGGTTTTCGTAATGGTTTTTTTAGTTAATTTGTTGAACAAAAGAAAGCATTTTTGTTAGGTAATATATCAGTTAATATATACACTAATATATCAGTTAATATTTTAGTTAACAAATTTTTTACGTAAAAAAACATTGTAATGGCTCAAAAAAAAAGTGAGAATAGCCATCAGACGCAGCAAAATAGAACGATCACGAAGGAAGCTCCGGTGTCAGAAGACCTATTTCAAAAGCACTGTCGGGATTTAGGAGAAGATCTAGCCTCCAAAGCTCCTTCTGAGCTTTCTAAAGAAGTGAAAATGGCATTTAGAGCAATGCAGAATGGCGATCCAATTGGGTTAGCACAAGCCCTTGCTTTGATAATTAATAAATATCAAAATAGCTTAGGTAGCCATCATGATATCGGGCAAATACAAAAGCATGAGGCTGATGCGTTCGCAAAAAAAATGGAACCTTATTTGGAAAAGGTGAGAAATGAAGGGTACACTAGTGTACGCAAAATTGCCAAAAGGTTCAATGAACTTGGCATACCTTCATTTAAAGGTAAAGAATGGAGTTATGGGACGGTTCATGATTTAATCCAACGCCGGAGGGGATTGGGATTGGAGTAAATTGGATTTGCAATCAAAAATCTTCACATCATACACTAGTTTTTTCTTTAGATCCCATAGCTCTGATTCCTGCTCATTCTTTCTTTGAGGGCTTAATTTAGTAGTAGTCAATAAGTTTCCAACATTAATTGAGATACAAGTTAAATCAGGTTCTTTGCAAAATGAACTTAAATGTTGGCTTTCAACCTGTGTGTTAGAATCATCAGGTAGTGGGACACTAATACAGATAGGTGTTCTTTCATGATCAGAATTGAGCAAATTTGCTTTCATAATTTCTAAGTTTAGTTAACAAATTCCGTAAAACAGGGCAAAAAAAAATCCCTCTAACATTTTTAATTGTTAGAGGGATCTCCCTTACGGTTAAGTATAATATTTTTTCCATTGAAATCAAAAGATCCTTGATTTTTTTTGAATTAGAAGGATATCAAAATATTGAGGCTTTATTGACAAATACGCAATGTGTATTGTTTTATGGTTAGTGCCTACTAATAAATGATCTGTTCTGTTATCGAAAATGTAATTCTGCGAAGTTCGAGAATTTTTGAAAAACTTTGAGTTTATTAAAAATTTTTGGCCTAAATGTTAAATTCTAGGTGTCGTTAACTTTTACAAAAGATGATAAGAATATTAAAGATGAGAAAAACCATATTAGTATTATTGTGGGCCTGGAAATTTAACTAAGGCAGCGCATCACTTGCTGATCACTCTCTTGCTCACCATGGTGCTACTAAGGCAGGAACCCACTATGAAACGATTTGAACTATTGAGGCCCTAGTATTTCACAAACTATAAACTCTACGCATAAGCTCGGGTTGTTTGCAACCAGCCAAATCTCCTGTAGCGACAAATTCAAATTACAGCATATTGGAGCTGAAAGTCTCCAGGCGAAAAGATAGGCGGCCCTGGGGCCGCCTTTTGGGAAACGAAATTAATTAACCGGTTATAAACAACCAATCCAACTAATGTTCTCAAATCAAAAGTCCTCTTTCCAAACGTTAGCTCTTTCAAGATGTTGGCAATATAGGAACAAGCAGGAATATATCAAAATGTATATTATCAAAAAAGATAGTATCTGTATCGATGTTACATAAATCGTTTGGCCAGGGTAGCTTTGCGTAACTATGAATGACGCAGATTTAGAAAAGAGGTTCCAGAAAAAATTAGAGAATTTAAGACAACCAAAAAATGAAGTTTCGGTTGAAAAATTGGCTCAAGCTTTTGGAAGGGTTATAAGGGAGCTTCGGTTGGAACGAGGATTATCACAGGAAAATGTTATCCAGCTTTCGGGAAATTTGGAACGGGTTACCTTTCAACGATATGATGCAGGGAAGCAAGTTCCCAAGACGATCATGTTAATTTATATTGGCCTCGCCCTTGAGGTTGATCCTGGTGATATAGTTAGCCGGGCTTTTAGCTACTATATGGGAAAGTGATGGGGATGTTTTTTGGCTGTATTTCTATAACTTTTTAATATAAAAAGCCGTTTAGCTATATAATTTTGTAACACCCTATCTTTATTGGAGCTAGCTATGGATACACAGAATGAATTGTCTCATTCCTCGAAAGACCGTAGAGAATTTGTTAAAAAAGCCTTTGCCTCTAGCTTGACACTTTCATTGCTTTACCAAGAGCTTTTTTCTTATACGAATGAAAATACACCTGATCAGGGCTCTGATGAACAAGTGGTCAATAAAGCTCTTATGCTTAAGGAAGCTATAGATCACGACGCTGTTGATGAAGAGAGGTACATGAATGAATTTAGGCAAATGCCCCCTGATGAAAGGCCTATAATCCCGTCTTTAACCCCCAATCAACGACGGCAAGTAATATTTGCAGCAAGGTATGTGCAGGAAATAAAAAATGCTCAAACCCCCGATCAATTTAGGACGATTATGGAGCGCGCCGAAAGGCTTGTGAAAGATAATGATCCTCGATTATCTCCGGGAGCGCTTAAAGGGCTTGGAGAATTCTTGAATACGGAAGGGGCGGAAAATTTAAAGGAAAAAATTACATATTTTGAGCTGGGTAGTGCGGGTGCCGCTCTTGCTGCGGGAGCAGCAAAAAAGCCTAAAGTAGCGTTTGCGGCGGGTACTGTGGGTCTAATGGCGACAGCGGCTAAAGCTTTGATACCCGACAAGCTGGATTATACGCCCGATCCGACCAAAGCGAATAAAGATATGTTAGGTTATATTCTAAAAAAGGACGCGATTGATATAATTGAACAGTCCAAAGATCGCTTTACCTATACCGAAAAAGACAGGCAAGTTGTTAAAAATATTCTAGGGGTAGATATAGGCTTGCCGCTTGAAGATCGTATGAAAAATTTACAGCCTGAAATGAGAGGTATGGTTGAAAAAGCGCTAAAGAAACAAACGGGTGAGTTAGAAAAACATATTAAGGATACGGCCAAATTATATCATAAAAAAATGGTCGACTATATGGAGGAAAAAGAGCAGGCCAGACAACAAAATAAAAAAGAAGCTTTTGATGAAGGAATAAGGAAAGAGAGGGAGCACAAAGAAACCTTAGCCCAGATGCAGGTTTTTGGAGTTTTGGCCAATAGATTTCTTGATGAAAAAACGGCGAAAACTGTCAATACCTTCATGCAGGTAGGGTTGAGTGTTGGTTCTGTTCTTGCGAGTCCTACGACTGGGCCTTGGCAAATTGGAGCCGCATTTTTAGGCGGAGCTAATGCCTTCGGTTCACTTTCTGGAAGCGCGGGAAGAATGGATTCTAAAATGAAGGAGTACTTTATACAGATCATGCAAACGTTGAATGAAATCAACGGGAAGCTTGATAAAGTTTTAAAAAACCAGCGGACTATACTAAGTAAAATGGAAGAGTATTATAAGGCCATAAAAGACCTGGGTGACTTCAACCATCAGGAGGTCATGGAAAGGCTAGGAGAAATCCAAGAAAATATGGACTTGAAAGATCAACAAGAGCGTTATGTGGCGTTCATATCGCCCTTGGAAAAAAATGCTGTTGACATTGTTACTGATACTAAAAACAAGAGTTCAAAAGAAGGTGACAAGCTTAGTCAAAATTTTAGAGTAATCCAACATCTTGCCAACACAACTAGCAAGCAGCCTACGTTCTCACTTTCCTCAGTCAAACTATGGAATTCTGATATAGCCTATAAATATATGATCAACGGGTATGAGAAAGAGAGTTCACCGAGCAGTTTTGCGGGACGACAGATCAATTATAAGGTTAATCTTATTCCGTTTATTCAGCACAGATATTTTAACAAGAAAGATTTTACCGAACTGCAAAATCCCACTCTGTGGGCTGAAGCTGCAAATGTTTTTACAAATGCGAGCATTCTTGCCACAAGCGGCAATAAAATGATTACTAAAGGCAAGGTTAAAGAAGAAATTTCAAAAGGGGCTAAGGCACTATATGGGGTGGGAAAGGGAATAAATGCGAGCTTTAAGAATGTCATCAATCAGGAAGACATAAACAAACTTCAAGAGGTGTGTATTCGACTGATTGATGAAATAACAAAAAAAACTATCGAAGCGGCTTACGACGAATATATCGAGAGCGCAAAATTGTTGGAAAATGAACAGATATATGCTTCAAAATTGCCATATCCAATCACAAAGGAAGTAATACGCGAAATTCACCAGGTGACCACTGCGCAAGACATATGTGCTCCAAGTAATGAGCCGGTACTTGTTTATTCGGATGATGGATATTTTGACCAATATGCCAGAGGGCCTGGTGCTGGACATTGGGGGCATTTTGCGGTTTTGGGAGGGTGCAACCCCATTGCACTTGCGCAGCGTTACAGAATGATAGACCTTAAATCACATGGGCCAATGAACCGTCCAGCGAACTATCGGCCTGTTGAATTATCGAGGACACACCCAAATCCTTCAATTCTTACCAGAATTTACACAGAGAGAGGGTATGAATCAGGTTTTTATCACTCTGTAAAATGGCGTTCCAAAGTATCGCCTCACTGGTACATAAAGACGGATGGAAATTCTAAAAGAGGGATGAGGATATCAAAATTGATCATTGAGGAATCAGCCCTACGAGCGGTACCTTATTATACGTGCTCATTCTATTACTTTAGTCATAGGATGTTGGCAAGGGGGGAAGAAACGGTGCCTAGAAATAACGGCGCAACATTGCAAATAAGAAAAACAAAACAGTTTATTGATACAATTGTCGATGAACTCCCTCATCATCATGCGGCATTGCGCGATGAATTCAAAGATAAGGCAATTTCAAAATTTACGGTACCTTCAAAAGAAATGCGAAACTTGATCAACGACTACAATGCGGCGGCACAAAGCTTAGCCTTTTTAGCCGGATTTAATCATTGGTATAGTGGTGGCAGTCTTGAAGCGGCAAGCTACATAGCCAGTGATCAAAAGCAGTTGTTGACTCGAAAGCATGCTCTTGCTGAATTGGTGAGTAAACTCTATTACAAAACGCCTGATAAAGTTATAAACGGTAAAGTTGGGACGGTGGAAGAATATAATATGACCGCCGGCGAATATCTAAGCCAAGAGTTTAGAGAAGCAATGCATGAAAATATCAAAAGCTTTACCAAAACCTATTTTCCTGAAGGCATGTACGCAGTAGAAAAGCCTGGTTTTCCTGAGGTCAATGCGGCTCTAAATAATTTAGCTGTTTTGAAGAAATTTGGGCCTAAATTTTACAAGCATATTAATCGTGACCTGGTAGAGCAAACTCTTCCACGTCCTACAAGCGGTCACACCCATGGGTAGCTAGGTGAGGCGTTAAATACGGGCAGAACTACGAGATTTACGCTACCGCTGAAATTATTCGTTTTTGTTGATCGTGAACAAATCCTGCCCCCGCAACCAACGCCTCTACGCTTCGCTCTGAAGCATTAGGAAACTTGGCTTTCTTATAAATCTAGACATTCGTTGTTAACCTTTTGGTGCACCGGATCGCACACTATGAATGCTATTAATTATCGGCTCTACAGTCGAAACGGTTATCTTTACTATCGTTATAAGACGTTCAAACTCCTCAGGGCTGTATTTACCCATAAAGAGATAAAAATATGCCTCAGCCACAAAGGATGCAGCTTTAGCACGTTTGTATGTGGCTAAGCTGGATATTGAGATGCAAAACCTCACAAACAAGCTCTATAAAAAGTTAAGCGAAGGTTCGCCTGTTCAGAATTTTTTCATGGAAGAACTGGAAGAAATAAAGGCAAGGGTTGGTTAAAAAAATATTTAAATCAATTTGTTATGCGTATTTAGATTTTTTTGAAGATGAAAAATATATTTGTACCTTGAGTGATAATATGTTAAGTACCTTTCTTGGAATATAAAAATTTGTATAGGAAAGTGGATGTCCAACCGTCTTGATAGTGATTTTAATGAATCCGGTGAGCCTTATAAACCTTATAAGGATATAGGTGTATACAAAAATCCTTACGATAAAAGAACGCCTCAAGATATCGAGGGGAGACGTTTTATAAAAACAACTCTTCTTATATATCTGCTGATTGGCGTACCAGCATTGAATAGCAAGTTTAAGATAACTGATGATCCGAGATTATTAGGGGAAGATCCTTATGCGATCACATGGAAAGATCATATACGTAGTTTTTTCAATAAGAAGGCAACAGGTAAAGGTACCCTGATCGTTTACGGTGACAATTATACTTATTATAGAAATGGCAAAGAAAAATGCATGCCTCAGAAATACATAGGAGAAATTGTTAATGGGCTACCTGATGGAGAAGGCACTTTATACGAGCAATATGAATATAATGGGCTTGGAAAGTTTTATTCGGATGATTGGAATAATGGGTGCTATGAGTCTGACACATCAGATTTTTCTCTATGTGTGAGTACTGAGCAGTGCGAAATCTGAGATAGCCAAAGGAATTTAATATGTACGATAGTGATGCTCCAATGAATGTTGACCCGAACAGCCAGAATCCACTGGATCCAAGTCTTGCTCGGATTGAGGATGCGAGTGAGCTGATGGAGAATGAAGAAGGCTGGGTCATTGGCGCGCGCGGTCATCAATTGCTGAGACTGCCGACGGACTCTCACATGATTACTATGGGAAAAACCCGAAGCGGTAAAGGAACCTGTGTGGCTATTCCCAACTTGCTCACGCATGAAGGCTCGGTCTTTTCTGTAGAAATTGGCGGTGCCACTTTTAACGAGACTGTTAACTTCAGACGTCATGTCTTGAAACAGGATGTGCATGTGATTGACCCGATGGGGCAAACAGGTGAAGCTTCAGCCTCTATAAATTTGCTTGAGACTCTGGATCCTGATGCAGCCGGATTCCTTACAGAAACAAGGATTTTTGCGAAATCTTTATTGAAAGGTGAAAAGGGGGCGCAGGAAACAAACCCGAATTGGGAGAGAACGCCAGCCGGTTTTCTATCAGGTCTTCTTATTTATGTACGAACCTCGCCGGATGTATACGAAGAAGATCGGAATATGGTTCATGTTGCAAAGCTTTTGTCGACCTATAAAACGGAAGAATGGCAAAATCTGATGCGGGCATTCAAGACAGATAGCGGTAAGTATCGTATGACCCTGAATAAAATTGGGAATTATTTTTATGACACCGACGATACTGATGTAAGCAGTATTTACCGCACAGTCAGCTTTGCCATGGACTCGTTTGAGGATCCGGACATAGTGGCGATTAGTAAGACGAGTTCCTTTTTTCTTGAAGATTTGCGCAATAAAAAAAGCACGGTATATGTCGTTATGCCTGAGTCGGCCTATTATCAGGCTCATGCGGCGTGGTTACGGTTGTTGGTTGAAAGAAGTTTTGCAGCTTGCCCTAATATGGGGGATGGTGGGGCTGGGTTTGAGCAGAATGATCGTGTGCTGTTCTTGCTGGATGAATTCACACAATTGGGAAAATTGGATTGTGTGGATTTGGGTATGCGCACCGCCGGTCAGAAGGGTATTACCATTTGGGCGATGTTCCAGGATAAAGGGATATTGGAGGCTGTATATGGAGAAAAGGTGGCCTCTTCCATTTTGGGAAATGCGGCTGTGACGCAGGTGTTGGATATGAGAGATGAGATCACAACCCGTTACATCGCAGAACGTCTTGGAAAGCGCATTGCACTCATTCCAACTGTTGCGCATGGTTTTTCTAAAGGCACGGCAGAGCAAACAGGCTGGGTGGAGCACACGTCTAAGGGGATAGCAGAGGCTATTCAAAAATCAATTTCCCTTTCAAAAGCGATAAGCAGAGAGAAGACTTGGTCTACGGCAACAAGAGAAGACGAAACAATCAGTAAGCAATCGAGCAAAGCCAAATCAGAGGGTATTAAGACATCGCCGAAGAATGCATTGGGTTTAAACTTTTGGGGTTTTCGTAAGAGTGATCCAGGGTTAAATGCATTTTTGCGTGCAGAGGATAAAAATTATAACATATCGGACACACAAGGGGATGGTGTAGCAAAACGCACAGGAACCACGCGCAATGAAGGTAGTCGCGAGGGTACGACTGAAACCGAAACGGCTCAGGAAGGGAAAATTTCAACAGAAACAAAAACGGAAATGAAAGGAGAGAGTGGGGCGAAAACTGAGTCGGAAACAGAAATGTATAGTGTTACCTATACGCCTCATATATTGAATAAGCTTGATCCGGCTCAGGTGGAAGATATTTTAGGGACAGGAATAAATCAGATTTTAATTCTGGACGCTAAGATTAATGGTCAAAAACAGGTCGTAAAGGTGGTTGAGCAACGTGCTCCTTTTTATACCATTCCTATGCTTAAGGCGCGGGCCGACGGATATTTTGCGTTGCCTGCTCCTAGCCTTCCTGAAATATCTGTAGCTTTGCCAGAGGCGCCTTCGCCTAACTCATTAGCTATAAACATTGAAGACTTTAAAATTGAAGACTTTAAATCAGATACCGGCAGCTTAAGCGTTTTTCCTGAATATAAAGTTATTTACCCCCTGACATCTGAAGAAACAGCTGACCCATATATAGACTATCATACAACCCCATGTAGCCCTAAACAGTATATTGAAGCTTTGGAGCAGTTTCAGACCACCGTAGCAAATACAAAAAACAAAAAAATAATAAATAGATCTATGGAATCCCTGCATGAGGTTTTTATGCGTGCAGCGGCATCTATCGATAAGGAAGCAAATAAAATAGAATCTCAAATGAAAGATTTTATTGCATTTAATAGAAAAAGATTTAATCAAATTGTTACGTTGGAAAGACACTTGACTGATAGAGGGCGATATTTAGAAGAACGGGAAAGCCAAATACGAAAAAAACAAGGTATGCTATTCAAGTTGGATAAGGCTGCAAGTAGTTTCAGGGATAATATTTCCGATAAAATTTGGGATGCAAGAAAATTTGAGAGATCTACAGAAAACTATAAAGAGTTCTTAAGGGATATTCTTCAAGTATCAAAAAAATGGAAGGGCATATACGCGCCTGTAAAGCCGAAAAAAATGTCTAAGACACTCGCTTTGGATGTCGATTTAGATAATCTGGAAGCCAGCACCTCAGAAATTTTTTATGAAAACTTATATGACAGTATAAATATAGAGCCTCGAACAGAGTTCATATCGACCACAGCAAGTTTTTTTAGAGAAGTATCTTTAAAGTGTATTGACTTAATGCGGCTAGATCCTGCAGGGCGCTTTAAGCCGAGGTTATATAATGAGTTTTCCAAAAATATTTTAGGCCTTCCTGCTGGAGCAACGTTAATGGATGTGTGTAAGGAGCTAGAATATAAATCCAATTCCAACAAAATAAAAAATGCGTATAGGTTCTGGTTTGCTAAGGGCAAGATTACTCGCTATAACTCTGAGACTTTAAAATCTTATAGAGCTGATGAAATTTCCAAAATACTAGAGAAAATAAGAGGCTATCAAGAGTCTGTTGTTGATATACAAGAAAAATTTAACGAGCATCTCGAGGATATAAAAAAGCGTTCATATGCTCATATTTCGAATATGAATAATGAGGCTGAATTTCTTAATCGTAAACAAGCCGCTCTGTTAAACTTAAATAAAAAAATAGACAATAAGTTTGAGCGTTTAAAGCAGCAGATAAATTTGATAAAAGATATTCCTGAGGCGATAGGTGAGCACAATAAAAATGTTTTCAATCGCATTGTCGACTTTGACGAATGGTCTGAGCTTGAAAGATCCGGTGCCAAAATGAAACAGTCTGACCATGATGCATATGAGTTTGGGTAAATGGTTGTCCGAAGGTCTTCTTGGGTTCTCAATTATCCAGTAAGGCCGGTGTTACAATGCGCTGGTATCCAAGATTTTTTAAAGCGGATTGTAACCTGTGGGGATTGTTGCTTGGGAAGGATTTTCAATATTTCGGTCTTCCAATTCTTTATGTATTTGCGAATGTAGCGGCTTGAGTTGCGCTTCCCAATCGATTAGTTCTTCTAAGAGAGAGTTCAAAGTTTCTCTCTCTAAGGGCACCATACCTTTTTGGTGACAAAAAAAATCACTTAACACCTTGAAAGGTAAGGTGGTTTTTGGAGTTCTAAACCCCTTGTTTCGGTCATATTGTAAAAGGTCAGAAAATACCAGTTTGAGCATTGTTCTTTGCAGATTGAATTTGTTGGAAGCCCATATCTTACAAGGGTTTGAGAGCATCTTCATAGAGAGTTCAAACATTTCTTCAAAGCTGTGTCTTTGAATATCAATTTTTCCCTCTTTTTCCTGACAAAGTAGCTTCTTTTTTTCAAGTTCATCGATCCTGGTTTCATAGGCTTGAATGACTCTAGGGTTGTTTGTATCCATAATGCGCTCAATAAGCCGGTTGATATCTTTTTCAATCTTCTTAGCATCCTGCTTAAAGGTTTTTGCGATAGCGGCTGTACTCTCCCTCTGTATATTCCATGCGTCTTTGAACATGGCCGTAACAATCTGGGACAAACTATTTGTAGGCTGTAGTTCTTTCAACAGTTTTTCAAATTCACCTTCCAGCTTGGCGCGCGCAATAGTCTTACCATAATTTGTGCAGCCTTTTTTCTTGCAAAAGTAATAAGGGTATTTCTTATATTTTCCCTTCGACCAACCAGCAGTTAAAGGGCTGTTACACGAGCTGCAACATACCGCGCCACGCAAAACAAAGTCTTTGTGAATATCCTTACGGGTAGGTGCATAAGCATTTTCATTACGCCGCTGTTGTATCTTCTCAAAAGTCTCTAGGGAAATAATAGGTTCATGTTGGGCTTTGCGCAGAGAAACACCCCAAGACGGTGCTTCAAGGTATCCTGCATATAAGATTTGGCTCATTAGTCTTACAACAGTTTGAGGACGCAATTCCCCGCTTGGTAAGTCTTTGGGATAACGTGGGTCGGATTCTAAAAACCGTTTCATTTCTGTTTGGGTGGCAAAACGCCCACTTGCATAGCCTTCCAAGGCTTCTTTCACAATACTGGATATTGGTTCGTCTTGGACCAAATTCTTGCCACCCTGTTTTGACTGTACATATCTATATCCGATAGGAGCGCGCCTGGTCCAAAAGCCTTTTTCAAGGCGGGCTTTTGTTTTTTGATACGACTGGCGGGCGTTTTGCTCTCTTTCTAACTGAGCTTGTCCAGCACATATAAGTTCCATGAATTTGCCTTCGGGTGTTTCTTCAGGTTTAAAATTCAAAAATTCAACACGGACACCGCGCTCTCCTAAAATTCTTCGCAGTTGAAGATGGTACTCCGCTTCTCTCGCAAAACGCTTGTGGTCATCAAATATAACAACATAGCGTTTCTCGGAATGGGCATTGGCGTCTATATGAGCCAGTAATTCTTGAATTTCAGGACGCTGCATAAGTGACAATCCGCCTGACTTTGCAGCATGAAAAACTCTTTCCACAGGATAACCGTTGATATCCGCATATTGGCGGCCACGGTGTTCCTGAGATTCCAAACCACTGCCCTTCAATTGCGATTTATCCGAAACACGACAACAGATCAAAGCTGTCCAAACAAGGGGAGGATGTTCCTCTTTTTCTATGTCACATGTTTGTTCCAATTTAGTCTCCTTCACCCTGTGGCTCTGTTTTCAGTTTAGCCACATCCTTAAAATTTTTGCAGAATTTTTGATCTTCAAACTCTAGCATATTAGGCGTTAAAAGTGCAGTGTCAGCAACGCTTTCATAGGTTTTTCCACACTGGGATTCTATCTCTTGCAATGGATGAACGCCAAAGCCGAGTGAAACCAATTCACAAATTATATTCCAGAGTGTTTCCAGAAATTCACACTTTTGTTCTTCGCTTAAATCACTGTTTTCAAGAAAATGTTCATAGCGCTTTACATCAATTGTGAATGCCAGGGGAGTGACTTGTTTTGAGCCTTCATTATCGTTTCTTTTTTTTATCATCGTTTTCATTCCTCGCAGTGTTTTGAGTTTGTGGATAGAATAGGATTATAATCCTAAATCGGCTCCTTGAGCAAGCTTTTGTTCTGTAATTGTTCTATTCTTGATTGATGCATAATAGGCGCAATTTGGGTCACTGAACCAAGCAGCATTCTAAGAGGTTTGATCCTCTTAGACATGATGTCTGATAGAGTAGCTGGGGTTATGAATAATAACCATGGGTGTTTAAATGAGATGCATAATACCTGTGAGCTAAGGTCGAAATTTTGACCCTGTTCAATACTAAATATGAATGAATTTTATGACTGGTCTGCATTCTTTATAGATAAGACACAAGGCTTCTATATCCACCAAAATGTTAAACTGATAATAGAGAAAAAAGGATTGATCTAATGCCGGTAGGTCACTAAATCATCCCTTTATCGTAAGGCGTAATTCTGTGGGTGATTGATTAAAACAGTGAAAGTTGTTCAGCCGGTTGGCCTGATCGTTTCGTGGTCTTGTTATCGAACTTCACTGGCTTGGGCTTTGGTGCTTCTGACCAGATTTCAGATTGTTCTTTCTCTATGGGGACAATGCCCAGGCCGTTTCTATTGATGTGCCAGCCGCCGTACCATTCCATAGACAGACTGTTCATCCAGGCGATTTCCCCTTGCAGCCCATTGAAGAAAAAATTAAGTGTTGCCATTTTGGCGCAGGTATTGTTGTTGTCAGCGGCAAAAAAATAATTGCGGTAATATAGCTTTGCTGTGCTTAGAAGCATTCGGCCTGATCCGCAGGCCGGGTCTAAAATTCTGTTTCCTTCGTCTTCAAGATTTCCGAGCTGTAATTTGGCCATCACCTCACAAACCGGGGCCGGGGTAAAATACTGGCCATTTTGTCCTTTGGTAATGTACTCCATGTAAAAATCGCCGAGAATGTCCGAATAAGGATTGTCCCATACATTTAATTTAAGGATGCCCAAAGCGGCTTCGAAGGCTTTCAGATCATCACGTTCATAGGGCTTGATCGTTTCCATGTAGAGGACTTCGCTGGCCTCGTCTTTTTCTTGCAGGAGGCTTTGAATATTGGTTCGGTTATAACTGCAAATGCCTATCGTCAGTAGATCGTTAAAGGCTTTTGCGAGGTCATATTTTCGGCCCAGTGGCGTAAGTGTTTTGGCAAGCTCGTTAAAATGATCCCTCATTGATTGTTACTCCATATAAAATTTGGCTGGTGAATGAAAAACAATGGCGTCCGCTGTATAATCAGCGGACGCTATGCGGTTTACGGGGGGTTACACCAAGTCAGGTTTATGAACACCGATACGCAAGGGTTCGGGAAGCCAATTGCTGTCTTTAAGACGTTTTTCAGCAGCTAAGGCGAGATCGCCTTTTTTAAGCTTTTTGAGGGAGTCTGCCACCGCTAAACCTTTAACTTCTCTAATCACATTCAAGATATTGTCCTTGGCGATATGATTAAAATAAAGGCTGGCGTTGGGTTTCCAGTATTGCGTCATATCCAGCTGGAGAAGATCCGCCAGTCCGTTGATCATGTCTTTCTGGCCTTTAGAAATATACTCTTTGGGATGTTGGATTGCATCTAAAGAGCCTGCAAAGCAAAATGCCAAGAGTTGCATTTTCTGATCTGTCTTCATGGATGAGACAACATCGTAAGGGCTAGTTTCATCATTGGGTTTAAGGATAGCCGCCCATTTCTCTAAGGTTTTTTCGCGGTTTACAGATGCAATGCTGTTTTTCAGATTTTCATCATCACGCGGAAAGCTTGCGGATTGCATATTGAAATGAAAGCATGAAGCGCTACGGCCTAAATAGGCCCGGAATGTTTCTTTAACCAGCTCAGCAAGCATTAAATCAAAAGCTATCTGGGGCGAATTGGTTAGGGCGTCTTGCAGGGCAAGGGTTTTATGAGCTGTCAGGCGTTCCAGTAATTTGTCAGAAATGACCTTTTTTGGTTTCGGCTCTTTTTTGTGGTCAATGGTTAAAGCCTGTTTTTCAATAAGGCCGCGGGTGATGGAAATGTCACCGTGATGATATGATACATAGGCTCCGGCCTTTGCTTTTTGCTCCGGCGTGAAGGCTTCCATTTTTTCTACAAGTTGTTCCTGCCGGGCTTCAAGAGCGTCCAGTTTTTGATCAAGTTCATCCTGATTTTCTGCATTGCCGTAAATCTCTTCAAGATGTTTGATTTCGCCTTCGATAATTTCAAGCCTTGCCGCATCTTTTTCGCTTAACGGGACAGGTTCGGGCCAGATGCGGTTATGTTGGTTAATAAACTCGCTTTCATGTTTGGTAGAGACTTCAACGAAAGACCAGCCTTCCGCTTCAACGGCTTTGGCCGCTTCGATCATTTTATCAGTGACAAGGCTTTCAACAAGGTCAATGTCGGTGAGGTAAATATCTTCTGAAAATAGATCAGGCTCAAAATGACCGCCAGCCTTTTCATAGGCTTCAAGTGTGATGAACTTAATACGCTTGTCTTTGGAACTTATTTTTTGCTCCGTCAGCATGGCCTTGATGTGATGCGCGTGTTTTTGCCAGCTTTGCAATTGCGCCCATACGGTTTCCTGTTTTTCATGATCGTCGCTTAGGGTAAAGGCTTCAAGATGTTCGAGGGACATTTCGCCTTTGCGGTATAGCTCCAGAAGCTTTGGTGAAACTTGCGCTAGTTTCAGCCGTTGTTTGACGGTTTTTTCGGAAACACCGAAGCGCGCGGCTATATCGCCAACTGAAATATTATTTTGGCTCATGGCAAAGAACGCCTCGAATTGATCTGCGGGATGCATGGTCTGCGCCTGAACATTGGCCGTTAAAGAAAGTTCCTGCGCAATATTAGGATCAACCTCTTCGCATTTAACCAAATATGTAGATTTTAGAACTTTGTCTTTTACAAGGGCTTTTAGGGCTAAAAGCCTTCTTTGACCGTCCACCACATAATACTGGCCTTTTTTATCGGCAGGCCGGACAAGCAGGGGGTGGAGCAGGCCGTAAGCTTCCAGAGAGGCTTTAAGTTCTTTTTGCCTTGCTGTAACATTGGTTTTGCGTGAATTTTCAGGTGCTACAACAAGCTTGTTTAAGGGGATTTGTTGAAGAGTAGGGTTTTCAATAAGGTTTGCTTGTGACATTGGTTTTTCCTTTCGGGTTGATGGGCACACAATTGCACCAGCGGATGGCCTAGAGGGGATAACAGGCCACCCTGTGCTGCAATCATGCGGCTTGTTTGGCTTCTGCCATTCTTTCAGTTAATAGCCACAAGGCCCGGTTTAGTTTTGTGTCGGTATCAACGGATTTAACACCCCGTACACGCTTGCGCTCATTCTTGGCATTACGGGCGCGATACCCGCCACGAATGAGATTTTCTTGTACGCAGTTCATAGTTTTCCAAAGGTCGTTTCCTTTATCCGCGAAACGTCTTAATCTAAGCAGCTCTTGGGGTTCGACTTCCATTTTTGAGCCGCGCAATTCAAAAGCGGATTCTGCATAAATCTCTTGATCGCTTGGGCTTAATTCAATGTTTTTCCATTGCTCAATTTGATTGAAAGCTTTAGGTGCGTTTTCGACAATCTCGTAAGATGCGTCTATGATATCCTCCAAGAGTTCGTCATGTCCTTTATGCCTGACACGGATTTCATCAATTTGACCAGATGAAACAATTAAGCCGTTAGAGCAAACCATGCGGAAGATACCGAGCATAAGACGGTATGAGCTTGTGCCATCATGCGAATTGAGCAAGACAAGTTCGGGTATTTCCTCCCCTGAACGCTCCCCGCCCGTAAAATCATTATGACGAAAGCGCACTACGTGGCGTGCATATTGTTCTCTTTCAAGGTTTCTTACATTGGTCTGGTTGGCGTTTACAGGTTGAAATCCTTGATCCATCAGACCTTGCAAAATATTAACCGTAGGTACAAAGCGGTATTTATCACTCATACCTTCCCACGGCTGGGTGGCAAAAATTGATGGGGCTTTTCTTTCAAGTTGTTCAAAAGATAATGGTTGCATTGGTTTTTCCTTTCGGGCTGATGGGCGCATGATTGCACCATCGAAGCCAGCCGTGTGACTGGCCTCTGTGGTGCAATCGTTACTTGCCTTTCTTTTCTTGGTCGTAGTCGATTTCGAAAGATCGAATGACGATGCGCCCGTCTATATCCGGCAGAACAGGGGTCACACTGTCTGACCATGAAATGTATGGCCTCCCGCTATCCCTGCCGATTTCATCCCAGCCCACAGCCAGTTCAATATTTTTGGTGCTGCGGATTTGCTGGCCGTTTGCCCCGATCTTGTTGTAAGCTTTTTGCTGAACAAGCCGCCACCGGGGGTTTTTACCGTTGTCTTTGTTTTGTGTGTTGTTGGTCATGATATTTTCCTTTCTTTAAAATGACCGCAGGGAATGATCTCCCTGTCGCATGAACCCTTGCCCAGCGGCGAGCGTCACATAAAAAAACCGCGTTAGCGGTGTGACGGCTCGTTTAAAACTCGTGGATTTGTCAAAAAACTTCTCGGGAGACCGTTAGGCGTTGTTGGCAGCTTGCCTGCCTTACAATGGCTTGCGGCGGAAGTTATTTGACAAACAGCCTAAGCGTCCACGATTTTGAAGTAAGCTTGGATAATGGGTTCTATGCATCGCAGGCGATGCATCACGGACGAGTTGTTCGCCTTCAGATGAAGGTGAACTCATTTTTTACATGCTGAGTTTTTAAAACATCATTCCAGTCAAAGCCTCGAATATCAGGGCTATGCCTTGTTAATACGCCTTCATATCCGGCCTCATTAATGACCCGGCTTAATCTGTTTGTGAGCTTGTCACCGCTTTTATCATTGTCTGTAATCAGGGATATTTTTTTGATCCGGAGGAGGTCTGTAATAGCCTTGCGAACAATATCACTCTGTTGCCGCGAAATCCCGCCGCCGGTGGCCACGTAAAAGGCCGCATTTAATGAATGCAGTATTTGATAGCTGATCGCATCAACAGGGGCTTCCGCGATGATCATGTGATCGTCTTTTTTTCTGATATTCGAGCGCCAAAGCGTTTTTTCACTTCCTCGGACAAAAAGATATGTGTTTTCATTCCTTAGTTCGAGGCCGCAAACAACGCCCTGCTTGAAGTGAGGAAAGACAGCATTCCTGAAATGACCCTGAAAGACCCTGCCGTAAAAACGCGGTGATTTTAAAACCTCTTCCGTGATACCTCTGCTCTTAAGCCAGGTGTGGCCTGCCGCATGGCTGCAATAGCTGAACAGCCGTTTTATTCGCCGGGGATCAGGTTTTTGTTCGTAGAGCTGCGCCGCATAGCTTCCCGGTTTGGGCCGGTCGATATTGCCGTTAAGCCAAACATGAAGCCCCCGACCAATTTCATATAGAGATTTACCTGTGCGGTTTTTAACAAAATCAATAATGTTTCCATTGTCGCGATCATCATAGACGGAAAAGTAAACCCAGACCCCGCCGCGCCTGGATATGATGATCTTATCGGTATGACCCTCACGCATGACAATGGAATTGAGGGTGCTTTTTTTCCGGTCGTTCTCATAGCCCATAAAGGCCGCATACTCGGCAAGGTTAATGTCCCGCTTCAAGCAGGCAAAATCGATCCTGCCTCTCATGTTAAACCATGAGGCATATATCCGCTGGAGTGCATCGAACAGTAATCATCCTGGGTAATGATCAGATGATCTGCCAGCGGGATTTGCAGAGCCTTTCCGGCTGTCATAAGCTCCTTTGTTAATTTGAGGTCGGCGCTGCTGGGTTCTAAAGTTCCGGATGGATGATTATGCGCCAGGATGATCGCGTGCGCACGGCGCTTTAAGGCGATTGAGAACACCACCCTTGGATCGATGATCGTTCCTGCAAAGCCGCCTTTGGAAATGTGCGCTATGGACATCAGCTTTAATTGACGATCCAGAAACAGAGCTTTGCATTCTTCCACGAGGGTGATTTGCGCCATATCCCAGCTTTTACGCAAAATTTCATAGGCGTCTTCGGCGCTTTTTATACTTGGCCGGTCAGCCGCTTTTACCCGGTTCCGGTAAACAAGCCGGACTTCTTCAAAGTTTGAAGTGAGGCTGCTGGGCAGCGCCGCGTTCGGTTTTACATCAGACATATATTTTCTCCTAAAAAAGTAGGGGAAGCCGCCGGCGCTTCCCCGCTAGGTGCAATTGGTTGCTCTATGAAGTGATGACGGGGGCCGGATGATCCTGATTGCCTGCGGCAGCTTTTGCTTTTTTCAAGGCAACCTTGTAGGCAAAGATGGTTGAGCCTGTTTGCTTGTAGCCTTCGGGGGTGTCGAAAGACTTTGTAATGTCTTCACCCTTCACATATGCCCAATCACCTTTTTTAAGGTTTTGGGCTATCGCAAAAGCATCTTTGAGATTGCTTGAAACAAGGGCGTTAAAATAGTTCGTGATGGTTTTTATTTCGCCATCGGAGGTTTTATATTGCTTGTTGGTCGCAATTCTTATCTTGGCATACCTGCCTTCTGAAACTATTTTAGCATCCCTGACCAGATGGCCTGATTTCATGGTGATGTTTGTATCGGCAAACAGCTCTTGGCTTTCAGGGCTTTTTTGAGTGGTTTTGGTTTTAGTCTTGGTTTTCGACATGATATTTTCCTTTGTTGTCGGTTGGTTTAAAAATCTTTTTGGAAAAGGGTTTGTTATGCGCTGGCATGTAATTATGTGCACTTGACATAATCGTTGCCATGTGGGCGAATAGGGCGTGAGCAAGGGAAAGACCTGGAAAGACTGAGGGGAATCACCCGCTTTGCACAAACGAAGTACGGAAAAGTGGGCACGCGTTTTTTCAGCTTGCTTTAGTCTTGTCCCGCGCGAGGGGGAACTCCCTAAAGAACTTTTACCTAATGAATACCGCCCCCATCAGGCCGATCACTTTCTTTCCGTGATCGTGTGCCTTGAATGCTGGCGGAAGCCATTGAAACAAGATCTATAATGTGAGGTATTTCACCTTTTGTGAGATGATCTAAAAGTTCGTCTGCATATAGGTCTACGGCCTTATGCCAATCAACGAATAATTCTCCTGATAAATCCTCTATGGCATCAAAAACCCTGGCAGCATCAGCACAAATTCTGTAGATGGCTGTACCCCTTATATTTTCTTCATTATTGATTGCATTATTAATTTGTGCGATCTGGTCAGGGCTTTGACCAAGACCCAACGCGATTTTTGCTGATAATTCTCCGTAGTATAAGCTGTTACTCATTTCGTAGTTTTCCTTCTTTGGTAAGCGACAAATCATAGGACTTAATTCCTATCTCTTAATATCCAAAGGTTGCTAAAGCATTACTTTTGTATGGTCAATGGAAAAGGAATATTTTCCTACTATAGTATGCCTTGCAAGGGTTTATGGGAAGGTTATCGATCAAAATATACAGAGCGGAGGGCATTTACATAGGCATTCTGATCCTGCTTCCATGCTGCAATGAGTTAAGGGTGAGATTATGTTAGCGCATCTTTAGACTTTAAGCCCTTTTGCAAATTCTTCTAAACTTATGCTGTGGATGTCAAGAATGCGAAGCAGGCTCGTGATCATGAAGTTATGGCCTTTTTCCAGGCGCCAATATTGTTTTCTCTCAAGCCCGTTATCAACGGCAAACTTTTCATAGCTGGTATATCCCGCCTCGACCCTTAATTCTTTTATTCTTTTAGCAATAGCCTCGATGCGGCTTTGATCTTTTTTTGGTGTCATCGTGCATGAAAATCACCATAGAATTTTAAAGAAATTACGTCACCGGTGACGTAAATATAAATTTATTTCTTAAATTGCGTCATTGGTGACGTGTTTGTTGCTTCGAAAACATATTAGAAATACCTAATTAATGCATTTTCTGATATAGAAATTGACAAATAACAATGTTTCACCTTTGGATTGAGCTATTAATTAAAATTTTAATATTATGGAATCGTTTGCTTGCGGGCCACTATCCCAAAGTGGTATCATTTCATCCATAGACACAGGGATTGAAGCCATGAAAAATAAAGGCTTAAAAACAGTAGGACTGGCCATTGCCACCACATTCGCCGTGGTGGTCGCCAATAACAATGACGTGCAAGCACAAGCCCTGGCCAGCAACCAAAGCGCCCTGAAATCCAACGCCAAGGAAATCACGATTAAAAATCCTAAATATAGCGTTGGCATTAAAGATTTAAGGGACGATCCACTCAGGGTAGCGCGGATTAAGGCGGCAGCTTTATCGAAACGTGCCATTGTTGTTTTCTATATGGGGAATAATGAGGAACTGGCCAACCAAGTAAGGGCTGAGGCAAGTGAAGCTAAGGATGGGGGTGCGCCGGTGCGGGGAATGGTTTTGAGCAAGCTTGATCCTAAGTTTGAATATGGGAAAAGTGAGAGCTATCTTATTTATGTCGATGGCTTGCCTGTTACAAAACAAATCAACCCAGCCCATTGGCCAGATGGTTCAATTAAAGAAGATATAGAATGGGCATCAAAAGAATATTCGGAATATCTACAAGCTTCCGCCAAAACAGCACCCGAACCAGGAAACGAATAAATCCCGCCTACATATTTTTATCAAAGGATATTTTAATCTGACCAAGCCCATCGGGATTTGGCTCTGAATTTTCAGGATCAGGGTTGGCCGCCTTGGCAAAGGCATCTTTTGAGCTTTGTGCCTTGATATTTGTATCCGGGCTTACGGTTTCGGCAAATGATATGGGATCATCACCAAAAGACATATTAAGGTCTTCAAAATCCTGCTCGGTAATATCCTGAATTTCATCGATATCTTCTTTATCAAGCCCAAGTGCTTTACCAATTTGACGCTGTTGGGTATTTGAATTAGCTTTTATAATCGCCGTGTCATTATCATATTCAACTTCAAGACTTTGCTCAATGGCCTGTATTTTTTCTGCTGCCCCTGGAGCATTGAGATCAATATTTTGTATGTCCTGCTTCTTTATTTCCCAATATTCTTTTTCATTCCGTAATTCGTCTTTTCTATATTTAAATGCTTCCAGACGGTACGTCTCAATGTACTGCTGGCTCATACCGGCTTGCTGAAGCAGGATGATATGCTCAGGATTATTGTAATCTAATCTGCCTTTTCTGTAGAGCGCTTCAAGTTTATCAACGGTCTTGATTGCGTTGTTTACTCTTTCAATATGCTCATCAATTATATCCAGAAGATCATTCAGGGCATTGCTCATTATGCGCCTTAAACCGTCTTGATCTTTCTTCTTTTTCTCTTCCAGGCGCTGTTTGATCTCATTGGCGGAGTTGAGTTTCAGATAGCCGTTCTCGACACCTTTAATGTTTTGCTCATGAAGAGTTTTGAGCAACTCTTTCATTTTTTCATGAACGCGCTCAACAGCTTTATCAAAACTTTCGGCTTTTTTACCAAAGTTTTGTGATAGCTCGCCTTTTTGAAATAACTGCGCCTGTGCCGCCATACAACTGTCCCCATATATTTTTGTTCTTTGGTACAATTATTATCGCAAAAAAGCTTTTAAGGCTGATTAATTATGGTAAGTATTTTAATAAAATCCAATATATATGATCAAAGACGTTTCAGTTAACGCTTTGTAAACAATGGTTTGATAAAATTTGCTACAGAAGGGGAGCTGAGAACCTGTGTATAAAATTGCCATAAGACATTCAGCCTTAAAGTTCTATGAGACATTGCCAGCGATCTTGCAGGCCAATTTATTGTTTGATCTCGAATGGTTGCCGATTGTGGGCCTAACGTATTTTTCTCCTGGGAAAGTGAAATTTTATGCAGATAACCGGTTTCATCTAAAATCCCGACGCGGCACAGGCCAATTAAGGTTTATTGACGGTACAATAGTAGATGGGTTTTTACCTAGTTCTGAAACGCAGCCCAAAGTCATTCATTTGGAGAGAATTGCCGAAATTATTGACGGTAAACCTAATAGAGTATCACCTCCGATAGAAGAAGGTGATCCATATATTTTTATCAGTGAAAACTGGGTTCAGGAGCAATTGCAAGGGCCATTTATAAAAAAGGCATATGGGAAGGAGCGCATCAGTAAGGCAATAGATACCGTTAGCACAACACAAAGCAGTGTGCGGCAAATGTTTTATCAAAATCTTGAGCAAATTAACTACTATTGGAAACACAAAAAAATATTTGGTTATACACTTCCATTTCAGAATACAGATTTTCAGAATGATAATGGGTCTATATTCATTTTTGATGCAACAACTTGGTCAAAGAATGATACTCCAAGATTAGATCAGGTTCTTAGAAAATTCGAGGGTGTGGAAAAGCCCTTTGTTATCATAAACTTTTTAGATCGCTTATGCCCTAAAAGCTTGGCGCAAGCAGCTTTTATGAACCAGATTGTTTACAATGTTACTGAGCACTGGATGGATGTGAACATTGCAGTACTAAATGTTGTAGTGCGTAATGAGCAGGGTGTAGAGCTTTATCAAAAAGAGCTTGAGCAATATTTCAAACAAACTCCCGCTTCATGGGATGAAACACCCAAGCCATTTACAATGTTCTTATTCCGGCCTCATGTTTGGCCCGAGGACGGAGTGAAAAGCCTGCAACTTGGAACTTTGCAAAGAATGGATTTTGATTTGTTTCATGGTTGTGATGGCGACCTCACCGAAGAAGAAAGAAACCAAAGATTTAGGTTAAACAGGGATCGTATTATGCATGAAATGTTTGGTATGGCTGGTAAAATGGCAAACCAAGTACGTATGGAAGTGAAAGATTTTCGTGACAAGAATGGAAATGAACTTCGTGAGATCATAGACGAGCTTAGACAGCAAGCCGTTGTTATCCGCGTGAGTTCCGGCGAACAAAAAGACTTTTTGGCTGCTTTATATTCTTGCGGCAGATTAACGGAACTTGGAATGCCTCATACAGTGGTTTTAAGGACTGATAAAGATAAAGATGATACACCAGATGTGGCTATTTATGATCGATCATACCCATATGCATTATCGGCATTTGAAAGCGTAGAGGATTATCTTGATGTTTCCTCGTCCGCTAAGGCGCATTATCTGTGCCACATTTTAAAACCACTATATTTAAATCATTTATCGATTATTGAATTCAGCGGAGATAGGGGTTGTGAACGTCTTGAAAAAATGCTTAGGCAATCGGTAGTGGATTTGTTTGGTGATAAGCCATTTGTGATTTCAGAAGCACAATTGGTTCATTCTGATACAAAGTTTAATAGGGGTGTAGATTAGATGGCTGCATATAGTAACTATGTAGAAATAACAGATGATATCTGGGAAGAGCTTATCCATCACAAAGAAAGAACCGGTGTAGGCTCCTGCCGCTTATTCTTACAAATATATTTACAACCAATGGTTCTGTAGTCACAACTGATGCGTGTGCAAGCGATTGAAACTTCTACATTAAATTGAAAAAAATATTAAAACAAGACTGTTTTTCGAAAAGTTTTTGTGTCCAAGTTAAGCGAAAATCCCCCACACACTAAAACTAAAACAGCGGCCTTTACGGTCGCTGTTTCTTTTTGTAAAAAGAGCGCCCCCTGAAAGCTCAAAGGGCGCTTTGTAGTTTACAGGGAGGCTGGTTTTATCCGTTCTTCTCAAGGGCTTCGCCCAGGAATGAGACAAGGGCATAGAGATGTATGCGCAGCTCATCCGGGAATTCTCGCCATAGATCATCAATGGATTGAGTTTCTTCGCAGTCCAGGAAAAATCTTAAAAGCCTTGATTGATTTTCATCAAAGAAATATGTCCAGGGCACTTCGAAGATATCCATAAGCTGGTTAAGCCTGGCGGCTGATATACGGTTTTGCCCCAGCTCGTATTTTTGAACCTGTTGATAACTTAAATCCATCTGGCGCCCCACATCGCTCAAAGATAATCCTCTGGCGTTGCGAATCTGCCGGATGCATTTCCCAATTTTGATATCATCTGTACCGGCAGACGGCCTTGGTCTTCTTTTCATAAGCTCCCCCATACATTTAAAATATACTACTTCTGGTATAATTCATACTAGCTAGAGCTTAATTGTCAAACAGTTATTGTGGAAATATACCACTTCCGGTATAAATCATATTCTTAATAGAGGAGATGTTATAAAAAATGGCTTTAACGTCAAAACAGGTGCGTGCCGCTCGGGGTCTTGTGGATGTTAGTCAAGATGATATACACAGAGCCACAGGTTTGACTCAGGGCAGGATTTCTCTGTTTGAGAAGGGAAAGGTGGGGTTAACATCAGATAACCTTCTGATCCTTCAGAAATATTTTGAAAATCTAGGCGTTGAATTTACGGCTTATAACGGCGTTAGGGATAGGCCCGAAGACCAGGTTATACTGTATAAAGGCGCTAGTGAATTTGTTGATTTCCTTCATGATGTTTATTACACGGTAAAAACCGGATCAAAGGATGTTGTTGTTAACAATGTCTCAGAGGATTTATTCCTGCATTGGGAGGGTGATTACGCCGAGACGCATAAGAGCCGGATGATTGAGGCTGGCGCGCGGTTTAGAATTATTGTTCAAGAGGGTGATGATAATTTCATTGCCTCTGATTATGCGGAATATAAATGGTCGCCTTCGTTTAGCACAATTTCTTATTATGTTTATGGAGACCGAACCGGCCTCATAAATTTTCAGAAGAACAATGTCACTGTTCATGTGACCAGAAGTGAGGATATTGCTGATTATTTCAGGAATGAATTTCAAAAAGTGTGGGATCTTTCGAGAGTCCCGCATGAATGAATGAAGAGTTAATCAAGGATTTTGAAGATTTACGCAGTAGGAAGCGCGCCGGTCACATGGGGCGCTGGGAGTACTCCTATCCCCTGCAAGATCACGATAAAGTCGGCGGTATAAGTCTGTGGGCAGAATTTCTAAAAACGCATCCTGAATACTACTTGGCGCTGGCTGAAAAACGCATAGCGTCAAAAGCCGCAACCCATCTTACCCGCTATATAGATGAGCCGCTTTCTCTCATTGGTCTTGGGACGGGAGATAAAGAGCATTTCAAGGCAAAAGAGCTTTCGCTGGTTTCGAAGTTTAGCCGGGTTGCCGAGATTATCAGCCTGGATAAGGAGGGTCGGTATGTCATGTCTTCCCTTGAAGCAGCCAGAGAAGCAAGGCCGGAGGCTACCCTGCGTGGAAAATGTTTGGATTTTTTTAAAAATTTCAGTGTTTCGCCGTCTTACATACCATTTGCCGCTATGTTTGGCGGCACGCTTTTTAACGAGGAAGGGTTTGTGCAGGATGGGCCGCCCGTTGAGGTGACAACCCGGCGCTTGAAAATTATTCGTGACGGCATAAAGCGTGGGCATTTCTTTATCACGGTTGATACCAATCAAGACAAGGACAAAATTGAAAAAGCGTATATGGGTCAGGCCGCTTTTGCTCGCAATCTTGTGCATTTGATCAACAGAGATACGCCTTATAGCTTTGATTACGATCAAAGCCGATTTCGGGTTGAATGGCACCCTAAGTCCCATCTTCTGGCCCATTATTTAACTTTGGACGGTGAAGAGTTTCATTTCAATAATTCTTACAAGCTGCCGCAGGAAATATTTTTGAATTGTGCTGAACAAGCCGAGTTTAAACCAATTTACAGCATCAATGTGAATGGTATTGTGGGATATCTTATGCAAACAGCATAGTAACTCAAACAAAGCAAAATAGCCTTACGTAAATATAATTAATAAAAAAAGCCAACGCTCGAAATTGTCGCAAATCTTCATGCGGTTCCACGATCCAACGGTGGATAATCCTTATCATCCAGCCCGAAATCATTTTTCAGTTTGCACCTGATCTCTTCGTATTCTGTCCTCGCTGTTAGCATCTGCAAAATAAGCTGGTCATAAATTTTCATCTGCTCAGTCACCGGGACGTCCTGACCTTGCGCCGCTTTGGTGATCAAAGCGATTTTGTTAGGGGCCTGTTTTCTTCGCAGTTTAATAAGCCTTCCTACCCATACTGCCGTCATCGCAAGCAACACTAAAAAGCATGCTGTTATCCAGGTAAACGTGCGTTGCTGCTTTTTTAATAATGCTTCCAATGATTGAATTTCCTGTTCACATTGCTTGTTTTTACCCGCATGATGGCCGGAATTTACGGCTGGGGGTTCGGCGGTCACCGCTGGATAGTTTTCCCTTTCCGTTAAGAGGTTTTGTACCGGCTGCGTCTTTGAGCTTCCCCAAGTCAACAAAGAGAACAAAAGGTAAATGTAAGCTTTAAACATCAGCCTAGAAAGCGCGTAACGATGATTTTACTGAATAAACAAAAAAAGGGTTATTGCGGGCTTGCTTCCCAAAACTAAAAACCAAAGATCTATTTCAATAACCTCTTTAAAGATAAGAAAATGAGTGCAATTGTCCTATTTTTGCTTGCGTTTTATTGAGAACTTAAACGCTTTCGAAGCTTCATTTGAACCTTCTGTTATTGCTTGTTGGACAGGTAGATTTTAACCTGGTCTACAAGGTAGCCAGGTTCTATGCCTAGACCATCGGCAAGTTTCAGAATAATTTCCAGACCGGGCTTACGCAAACCCCTTTCGTAGAGTGACACAGTTGTACGATCAAGATTAGCTTTATAGGCAAGCTCAATCTGAGTAATGTTTCGTTTTTTCCTTTCTTGTCTTAGGACAATGCCGAAGGCTTCTTTTATCATGTAATGCGGACTATTATCCGCCTTAATGTAACGGGGCCGAACGCCAGTTCAAACGGACAATTGCACTCATTTTTGTTTTTAACTCTTCGCTAAGGACATGCCTGATTGTGATACATGGCTCCCCCTGCCGAGACATTTGATCAAGGTTTCTAATCCGGTTTGGGCGTCTAAAATTGGGTCATTATAAATCCGGTCATGGCAGCAAGATAGCTGAACAACAAACCGGCGATAATATAAAGATATTGCGAGCTGTTCAGAAAGGTTTCGATCTCGATTAGGCGGAGTTCAACTTTTTGAAGTTTTTCCTGGTCGTTCATAGTTTAAAAAATTAAGGTGATCGGTAGATTAAAAAGTATTTTAAGATATGAAAATTAGTTCACTTCTCGATTTTCTTTGCGAACATAATTTACCTTTTGGGCTATGCCTGGATTTTCTTTTAAAAATTTTGCCAGTGTTCGAACGTCCGTAAAGTTCTTGCGCATTTTATTTCCTGACTGATATTCGATATCCATCCAAATCTCTACCGATTTTACGCTCTCTTGTAGCATTAGCTATAAATTGGTTTGAAAAACGTTGGGTACTTGTAAATATCGGCTTCGGTAAAAGTTACATGTTCCTTTAGGGTAAGTATTCCTTGTTCAAGGTGGTAGAAAAACGTTGCTTTGGCAAAGGGAAACGGTTTCATGATCTGCACCGCCTTTATAGGTTTGTCCGGAAAATACGGATGGATATACAGCGTATCAGGTTCACATTTTCGCTTGTATGGCTTGTAGATCGGTGATTTGTCGCCACCTGCATAATTGGTGCGACAAAATTGTATATAAGGATCTTCACTATTCTTCTTGTACAACCAGGTGAAGTTTCTAGGCACAAAGCCTCCCTTCAGCAGACTGCCGTAAGTTCTCATGGTGCTAAATGGTTCAGTTTATACTAAGTTAATTAGTAACTACTAAAGTTCGAAATTATTTAACTAAAAAATTTAGCAAAGGGTTGTTTTCGCTAGGCATATCCCAGACAAAATAATCGACATGGGTTGGGGTATCGACTATCAATATTTCTTCTGATTTTACTAGGACAAAAACGGTTAGCCCAAATTGAATAAACCACTCCGTCATGTGTGTATCACCGCAATCTGTTATTTTCCAGCATGAGATTAGCTCAGCATTTTTCCTGATGAACATTAATCTTTCCTCGGTTGATAAATCAAAAAACGCGTCTTTAGTTGTGATAAGATCCTCAACTTCCCAGCCTTCAGTACCATCGTGCGGCCAAAGCCCATCATCATAGCTTATGGAATGTCTTTCGCTGAACTGATTTTTTAATCCTTGCAGCTTGACAGGTTTAAGCTTTTTAAGAATGCCCTTGTCCGATTCCAGCAGTTTGTATTGAAAGGAAACCTGTTTCATTTAAATGATGGTTGGTTAAGCTCTGATCTGAAAACATAGAAGGAACTTTCGTTGTTGGTGGTAAATAAGAGGCTTCCGGTGGAATTGGCTATCAGTTTTTCTATGTCGCTGTTGCTGATAAATTCATCCTGATACTGAAAGTGTACGCACTGGAAGTAAGCCCGGATATTGTTTAATGCTGTTGGAATGCTTTGCTTGCTATAGGTGCCCAATATTGAGCCCAACCCATTGACCAAATCCCCCTCAACGAATGTAAAAATCGTGCTGTCTTCTTTCTTTTTGAATTCCAGCTTTATGTCAGGCCGGGGTTTCATATTGATCGGATTGTCGTTCTTGTCCAGTTCACATTCAAACCATAATCCATTTGGCCCGTCCCAATTTTCAGATATCCTTCTGGCCTCAACCTCGGAACCGGCGCTTCTGTAAGGAGGATTATCTACAGAATAATCATCCTCATCGTTGATATCGAAAAAAAGGAAAAATTTCTTAGGTGACACTCGAAATTATCGATTATTTATAGTAACTTATAACCGAACCGTTAGTGAATATAATAAGAAATGTGCTATAATTTGGTCTTCATGACCAAAAAAAAACTGGACTACGCTCGGTGGCATGGCGCCACTGAAGAAGAGCTTTCTGGACTTGAACAGGAACTGAGGGATCTGGAAAAAAGACTGGATAACCGTCCTCCCACGTTTCATGCCAATGCCTATGGCCTATACGATATTCCGGTAATCACTGATAAGAAACCCAATGATATCCAATTTATTGAGTGGGGGATGATTGCCGATGAACCTTGGAATAAAGACCTTGGCAAGTTTGCCATACCCCACAATCGGAAATTCAATGCGCGCGGTGAAAAAATGTTTGAAACGCCCTCATTCAAAAAGGCCGCGATGAAATCCAGGTGTTTAGTATTGGTCGATGGTTTTTTTGACAACTATACTGTTGAATATACAGGCCCACGAGGTGGAAAAAAGAAAAAGAGCTATCCCTTTTATATTAGACTGAAAAGCGAAAAGCCTTTTTGCATGGCTGGATTATGGGCGGTTAAAAACTTCGAAAAAGAAGGCATTGCAAAAACCACGGTCACTATAGTTACCTGTGCGCCTAATGAAATGATGGCCAAAATTCATAACAAACCGGCAGCATCGGAAGAGCCAAGAATGCCTTTGATATTACCACCGGAGCTGTACGATGATTGGCTTGCACATAAAGGGGCTGATACAATTGAAAAACAGCGAATTCTTGAAATGGTCAAACCCTATCCCGAGGACGAGATGGTCGCTCACTCTGTCCATAGATTATCTGGAAAGGAATCAGTATCAAATACAGAAGAAAAGTTGGAAGAGTTTATCTATGATGATTTGGAATATCCCGTATGAGAGCGTGTTATTTTTGATGGGTGCATACCCTCACGCTGAATGATTGGGCTAAAGCAAAGCATCCATTCGGTTTATTCGATATCAGATGTGCTCTTTTATACTTATCCTGCAATTATCGAAACAGAGAAGCTCCAAACCTAAGAAATATATCCTATCTATGTTGTCTATTGTAAAGATAATCAGTACATTTGTGTGATTTTATAACAAAATCAATGTTTATCATGAAATTCAGACGGATGCTTACAAAGTATCCGCGTGAAAGAAGCAAACTTTGACAGCTAACTTATGACCAACTCCGATATGCATGGTCTTTTTTCCTTTTTCACGAGCTTTCCTATCATCTTTTTGTGCTTGGTTGTGGTGGTTTGCCTTTTTGTAGCATTCGTAACCACCAGAAAAAATATTGCTGATTTTGAATGTTCATTTTTTCGGTGGTGGAGTTTTAAGGTCAAATTTAGGAGAACGCCCAGAAAGAAGGATTAATTGTGGTTTATATACCATGCCCACATTATAGCAATAGTTGCTATCTGTTGTTATTTTCGGTATAATTGTAAAAAAGAGGTTTTCATATGAACGTATCATTAAATGATCATCTGAAGAAATTTATAGCTCGCCAGCTTAAGGGTGGCCGGTATAATAACGCCAGTGAGGTTGTCAGGGCGGGGCTTCGATTGCTGGAAGAAAAAGAGCTAAAGTTATCTGAGCTTGAAAGGGAGATTAAACGAGGACTGGACAGCGGCCCTTCGCAAACCTGGGATAAAGATAAGTTCTTGAGAAAGGCGCACAAACGGGCCGATGATCTAGGCTTGCGTTAAATGGCCATTGTAAAACTTACCCCGCTTGCGGAAGAAGATCTTTTTGAGATCTGGTACTTTATCGCCGTTGAAAAGCAAAGCCGTCTCAATGCTGATCGCTTTATAGATAAAATGGATAAAGAATTTTATAAGCTGGCGAAAACCCCAAGGATGGGAACGGAGAGAAGCATTTACGTGCCTGATTTGAGGGGCTGGCCGTTTGGGGAATATGTAATATTTTATCGGCCCATTTCCGAAGGCGTTGAGGTCATCCGGATTATTCACGCCAAAAGGGAAAAAGAATTGCTGAAATACCAGTAAAGTCTGTGGGCTTTCCAGCTAAGCTCAGGTCTTGGAAATCAGCATCTGGTGATATTGTCAAATCGTTTATTATAGCATTTAGTAGATTCTGCACTATTTTTTGATTATTTGCGAGCAAAGGTGTTTAAAAGCTCCTTTGGGCTTGGAGTAATCTTTTTTATTGACTATATTTGTCATTTGCTATCAAATGATATCATGAAGTCACAAAAAACACAAAATTCATCAAGCAATTGGCTTTCTCTTGAGGAAGCTGCTGCTTATATCGGAATCGGAAAAACGGTACTTTATACACTTGCGCGTGAGGGCCGTATTCCTGCCAACAAGCTTGGAAAAAAATGGGTTTTTGAAAAAAATAAACTGGACCTATGGGTCAAGGGTAATCAACCGATAGAGAGCTTCTTTACTAATCTAGATTTTAGTATTGATTCGAACGCATCATTGCGCGATCCTCAAAGAGAAGGCTATATGCGTACGTTTGAATTTTTCGGTGCAGGAAAGAACAAAGCAATTCTTCAAATACCGGTAGGATGTGGCAAGACGGGTTTGGCATCTATTCTTCCGTTTGGAATTGCAGAAGGCAGAACCCTCGTTATTGCACCAAATCTCACTATCAAGAATGGTCTATACGAAGCAATGGATATTACAAATCGTCCCAAATGCTTCTGGCGAAAAGCTGGTGTTTTAGGTAATGAGGAGATGGTGGCGGGGCCTTTAGCGTGTACCTTGGATACTGGTAATATTACTGTTGCCACAAAATCTCATTTCGTCATTACAAATATCCAACAGTTAGCGACAAACGTTGATAAATGGTTGTTACAGTTTCCAGATGATTTCTTTGACATGATCATCATAGATGAAGCCCACCACAGCGCCGCGAAGAGTTGGCAAAAAGTTCTTGAAAGGTTTCCAAAGGCTAAGGTAATTCACTTGACTGCCACACCTTTCCGAAGTGACCGTCAGGAAATTGATGGAGAGCTTGTTTATAGATATTCTTTCAGAAATGCCACTCTAAAGGGCTACATCAAGCGATTAAAGGCTAGTTATGTTGCACCGGCAGAAATTGAATTAGGTTTTACAGATGAGCGAGGTCGTAAATATACCCTCGAAGAAGTTTGTAAGCTGAAAGCAGAGGACTGGTTTAGTAGAGGAGTGGCGTTAGCTCCGCTTTGTAATAAGCATATTGTGGATGCTAGTCTTGAAAAACTTGAAGAGCTTCGGCAATCGGGAACCCAGCATCAATTAATAGCGGTGGCCTGTTCTATTAATCACGCACGCGATATTCGTTCAATGTACTCAGAGCGCGGTTATTCAGCCGAAATTATTCATAGTCAGCAAGATCCGGAAGAACAGAAAAATGTCTTAGCGGCCTTAAAAAATGGGACACTAGATTGTATTGTACAAGTAATGATGCTGGGTGAGGGTTTTGATCACCCGCACTTAAGCGTTGCGGCAATTTTTAGGCCGTTTAGATCTTTGGCACCCTACATTCAGTTTGTAGGTCGAATTTTGCGTGTCATAGTACAAAATGATCCAGCCCATCCCGATAACCTTGGGCATATTGTTACCCATTTGGGGATGAATCTTGATCAGCGTCTGAGCGAATTCAAGGAATTTGAAAGAGATGACGAGGCTTTTTGGAAAAAAGTTATAGATGGTGAAGATCCCGAATTACCAGCTCAGGTGCGCTCAGGTGATACGCGGCTTACTGGTGCTGAGACTCCTGTGGTTGTTCGAAACGAAATTGTCGATAGCCTGTGGGAAGAAGATTTTACTTCTATTGAAGATCAACAGATTATCGACGAGCTCCGTGATAAAATGACCTTGCTGGGGCTTGACCCAAGCCAAATCGAGGAGTTTGTTAAAAATTCTAAACCAGGGACAATGAGAAAACTCCCGGCGGCTGAAAGCTTTTCTATCCAGCCACAGCGTGCTTTGGAGGAAGCAAGGAAACGTGTCAATGAACAGAGCCAACGGATGGCTAAAATCGTCTTGAACCATGTCGAACTTGAAATGACAGGTAGAGAAATTCCTTACAAGTATACTTCATTGGGCATTAGCGGACGGAGTAACTTCATTGCAGCGCTTACTATGGTGAACCGTGAAATTAACAAGCGTCTAGGTAAAGAACGCAAAGACTGTTCAGTTGAAGATTTTAAAGAAATCCTTAATTCGGTAGATGATATTATCCAGGTAATTGCTCGTAGACTTCGAAAAGCAAAAAGTGAATATGAAAAAAAACAAGCCTAGAGGAAGAACGCCTTCTCTGATCGGAGGTTCACTTGGCAGCCCAAGAAAGTGTATTGTTCAAAAATCATGTGCCTGTAAGCGTTGTAAGGCTTCTATACAGAAGGGTGCCGAATGCTATGAAATTTCTCAGCTAGGTGGTAGCTTTAGTAACTACAAGCGGTACTGTGACGATTGTTTCCATTCCATTCTGGAAAAAACAAAAACTGATCTTGATTTACTTTTTGAAGATTTTGAGGATTAATTAATATAGCCTTGGGCAGTCTAATTAGTATTGTACAGCTCCTTGTTATCACATTTATTTTTCATATGTAATATTATCGCCCAAAATCCGCGTTCTTAGCATAAGCGATTTTCTTATGGGAAAATGTATATAATACAGTGGCCATCTATATCCACTTATGCGTGCCAATCTAAACTCGCCTTGGATACGAGCAGTCCCAAGCTAAATATTTTCATTCAATATACCCTCAAATGTATCAATTAAATCTTTGGGTAATAAATTCGGGTAATCTGACAATATAGAGTCATGTATATGATTCAATAAGCCTCCTGCATGCTTGTTTTTAGGCCGCATAAAACCAAAGACGTCCATAACTTTATTCTCCAGATCATGATCATCCATGTGGAGAAATTCTTTACGCAAAGATAGCTGCATCCCATTTAAATAAGTAATATTTAATTTTTCTGAACCAGGCCGCACTGAACCAATAACCATGTCTTGAACGAGGTCTACCGTTTTTTGCCATGTAGAGGCGTCCCAACTAGAAAGCGAGACATAGGAGTCTGTCTCTGAAATTAAACCTTTCTGCCTGCTGAACGATAAATTTTCTTTAATGGATGTTGCAGCTATCAGCACCGGATCAAGCATAAGTGATTCAATTCCATCCCTAATTTCGGCGGAAAGTACTTTTATCCTTTCAGAACCCGCAACTTTACCATCCCAGTCTACCAGACCAAATACACTTTTATTGCCATATTCAACCATTGAATTAACTATTCTATTTACTTGGGCACATCCAGAGTTTGCTTCAGCTCCCGACTTATCTTTGTGCCCCACCTCAATAAAGGTAAGAGAACGCTCGGAATTCAATTCTCCTTTGTATGTTTGATAAAGCTTTTCATATAGTTTAGCATCCGTTTTGCTTTCTACAAAGACCTGTCGACGGCCATCAAACGAGACCGATAAAGTTGGGACACCGGCTGTCAATATTGTCAATGCCTTACTCTTACTACACTTTTCTATTAAAGGGCCAGATGGGTTCATCTCAAATAAAGAGTCTTCCGGCGCGAGGGCTACTGTTGATGGACTATGGGTTGTAAGAATGACTGAAATTTTTTTCTTGGCTATCAATACCGTTTGAATTGTGTTCAGCAGGGATAACACCATCGATGGATGCAACGGAGCATCAACTTCATCCAGCAGAAGTAGCTTTGGAAACCTTTTTTCCTGCCTAAAATCATTTGCATTATAAAGGCACAAAGCAAACGACATAAGAACTTTTTCACCAGAAGAAAGGTCTCTAAACCTCATATCCACATCCGATGAAATTTTCTTCAATCTTGGTTCATAAGAAGAAGTTTCGTGAAGAGGGGGAGAGTCCACACGAAAGTCAAGGTTGCATGTTGCTAAGATATTATTGACAAAATCCCATGGTGGCTCACCATAAACATTTACGAATTCTTCAGGATTAAGATGTTTTAAGTCACTGTCATCTCCTGGCTGGTATTTTTCCAACCGATCATTTTGGTGAATCAAATCTCTATAGGTCGAAAATAATTTCCCGAAGGCCTGTTGAAATACATCCACCTCGCCCCAAAGCAATTTTTTGTTTCCAAAATAACGTGATTCAGATGTTTCTAAAAATAGTTCAGGATTCTCATTGACTACCTCATTAACCAGTTTCTTCATGTGATTATCCCCAATATTTGCCATTGTTTCACTGCAAACCTGTTTTCCAAGCTGCTTCATTATATTCCTGAGTTGCTGATTTACTTGAATAGCAGTTTTGTTATCTGGCAATAGTCCTTCCAGCTTGCCAATATCTAGTTTACATATCTTACTTAGTGTTGAACAATTTTCTGGAGGAATTCCAAGTGAGATTGCCTGTTGCTGTAATTTTGGTAATATTTTGTCTTGGGAGGAGCGTATTGCATTGAACCAGTTTGACCGTTGCGTTTGATGCTGGTGAGGGTCGAATATTCCAGTATCTCGTGGGATTATATTATTCCAGTCAAACATCAAGACGTCAGTATTGACATTAACAACAAGGTTGGATTTTACATTTCCGCTTCTTATAGCCTCCAATAGATGCGTTTTGCCTGATCCATTTCTACCTGTCAGCACTACAAAACTGGGTAAAACTGTCACTGGAAGGCTAGTGATTGACTTGTACAATGCATAAAACGAAAGTGTGTAATTCATTTGATCATTGAATATTTACATATTTAAAAATGATTTGTTTTTCAAAAATAAATCCTGATTTTATCGGTGAAATTCGCCGGATTCTGTACCTATTCTGTACCCTTAATAAAAAAGGCAGCCACGTTTGATCGTAACTGCCTGATTATCAGTGTAGCGGGGGTAGGACTCGAACCTACGACCTTCGGGTTATGAGCCCGACGAGCTACCAACTGCTCCACCCCGCGATATATCTTTATTTCTGGGTAAAATATCGCTTTTGAATAAACAATTTATTTGAGCTTTTCTCAAACGAGGTACAAAAGTAGGTGTTTATTTGTAAATATCAAGTACCTTTGTGAATTAATTTTTGAAAGTATGCCTGAAAAGCCTCATTTAGCTGGTTTTGTAAGTATTATTGGTAAGCCGAATGTCGGAAAATCCACGCTCATGAATGCGATGGTCGGGGAAAGGCTGTCTATTATTACCTCCAAAGCCCAAACGACCCGCCACCGCATAATGGGCATTTTGAGCGGTGACGATTTCCAGGTCGTTTACTCCGATACACCCGGCACCCTGGTGCCGCAATACCAGCTTCAGCAATCCATGATGCGTTTTGTCAACGCTTCGCTCGAAGATGCCGATATCATCTTATTTGTTACGGACCTTTATGAGAAAATGGATGAAGAAGACCCTATTTTCAAAAAGATCAGTCAAAGCCAGGTGCCGGTGATTTTTTTGTTAAATAAGATCGACCAGGCCAAAGGCAGCCAGGCGGAGGATAAATTAGCGTATTGGCGGGAGCTGGTCAAGGCTGAAAAATATATGATGATCTCGGCGCTGGAAGGTACCAACGTTCCGGAAGTATTTCAGGAAATACTGTCGAGATTACCCGAGCATCCGCCCTTTTTTCCAAAAGACGAAATTACCGACAAACCCGAGCGTTTTTTTGCCGCTGAAATTGTACGTGAGAAAATTTTTCTCCATTACAAGAAGGAGGTGCCCTATAGCAGCCAGGTGGTAATTTCCGAATTTAGCGAGGAGAAAAAAATTATCCGGATGCGCGCGGAAATATATGTGGAAAGAAAAAGCCAAAAAGGAATTATAATTGGTAAGGCCGGGGCAGCCTTGAAAAAGGTAGGTACAGAGGCAAGGCTGGACATGGAAAAATTCTTCCAAAAGAAGGTGTTTTTGGAAACATTTGTAAAAGTTGAGGAAGACTGGCGAAAAAAATCCGCCAAACTAAGGGGATTCGGATATGAACAGTAAGTAAATTATGGGAAATATTGTAGCCATCGTAGGGAGGCCCAATGTGGGCAAATCAACCTTGTTTAATCGCCTGATTGAGGGGAAAAAAGCCATTATGGATAATGAAAGCGGCGTCACACGCGACCGTCATTACGGTTATGGCGAGTGGACCGACAAGCACTTTACAGTCATTGATACCGGTGGCTATGTGACTGGTTCCGACGATGTTTTTGAGGAGGCGATCCGAAGTCAGGTGAGAGAAGCGCTTGAGGAGGCATCGGTCATCCTGTTTTTGGTAGATTGCCATGACGGTTTGACGGGACTCGATCAGGATTTTGCCAGGGTGGTAAGAGGTATGAAAAAGCCGGTATTGGTGGTAGCCAACAAAGCCGATACAACAGAGAAGGCACATATGGTCGGTGAATTTTATGGACTGGGATTAGGGGACGTATATCCTATTTCCTCCGCCAATGGGTCGGGTACGGGTGAATTATTGGATGAAGTCATTAAACATTTTGATACGAAAGGAGACGAAGATCCCGAGGAAGGCATCCCGAAAATAGCAATACTTGGAAGGCCCAATGTAGGTAAATCCTCATTCCTGAATACCTTGTTGGGCAAGGAAAGAAGTATTGTTACTAATGTGGCGGGAACAACACGCGATGCTATCAACTCACATTACAATCAGTTCGGAAAGGAATTTATACTGATCGATACAGCCGGGATCAGAAAAAAATCTAAAGTTAAGGAGGACCTGGAATTCTATTCGGTTTTGCGGGCCATTCAAAGCCTGCAGGACGCGGACGTTTGTATCATTATGATTGATGCGACAAGAGGACTGGAGGCGCAGGACTTAAGTATCATCGGATTGGCCAATAAATACAGTAAGGGAGTGATGATTATGGTCAATAAGTGGGATTTGATTGAAAAAGATCATCAAACGGCTGCTACTCATCTAAAAGAGATAAAACAGAAACTTGGCGAGATGCACTATGTGCCTGTTATTTTTACATCGGTGCTGACAAAGCAACGAATTTTTAAGGCGATTGAGATGGCGATTGAAATTTACCATAACCGCGTCAAAAAAATACCTACTTCCGCTTTAAATAATTTGATGTTGAAAGAAATTGACCGTTATCCGCCCCCGGCTGTGAAGGGTAAATATATCAAAATTAAGTATCTGACACAGCTACCTACGCATACCCCTTCTTTTGCATACTTCTGTAATTTACCGCAATACATAAAAGCGCCATACAAGCGCTATTTGGAGAACAAAATGAGAGAACACTTTGATTTTGAGGGAGTTCCGATTAATTTGTTTTTTAGGAAAAAGTGAAAAACTTTCACAAATTCTAAATTTTCCGTAAATTTGCCCGCTTATTCCAAAACATTAAAATTATGAAAAAATTATTTGTGTTATTATTAGTGAGTGGATTCACCTTGGCGTTTACCGCCTGTGACTCTACAAAACAAAAAGCAGAAGACGCTTCTGAGGCAGTTGAAGAAACTGCTACCGAAGCAGCGGAAACAGCGGCAGACGCTGTGGAAGAAGCTGCGAAAACGGTTGAGGAAGCTGCTGATTCTTTGGCAAATGAAGTAGAAGAAGCTGTTGAAAATGCTGAAGATGCTATCGAAAAAGCTAAAGAAGAAGTCGAAGGAGAAAATTAATTCGATATTAAAAATGAATTTGCAGGGCTGTGTTAATTAACGCAGCCCTTTTTTATTAATTGGCTATTTGTTTTAGTTTAGTATGATGCCTGATGATATAAAAGGAATTTTGGAACCACGCGTACCCGCCCCAAGCCTGGATTATTGCGTGGTGCTTTGGCGTCAATTTCCGTTTCACTTTAAAGTCACCAGGAAAAGAAAGACAAAGCTGGGCGATTACCGGTATCACAAACTTGAAAATAGTCATACGATAACCGTTAACGGAGATTTAAATGTTTATAATTTCCTTTTGACCTACGTTCACGAAGTCGCTCACCTGGTGGTGAGAAAGCAGCACGGTGGGAGGGTATTACCGCACGGGGTGGAGTGGAAAAGAGCATTTCAGGAATTAATGAAGCCACTTATGAATAGCGACGTATTTCCGGAAGATATATTGAGGCCGTTACAAAAATATATGGCTAACCCTAAGGCCACAAGCTATACCGACCCGTTACTCTCCAGGGCTTTCCGAAACTATGATGCCACACAACAACAGCCAGTTTTTTTATCGGATCTGGCCATCGGTCATCAATTTGAAATTAATGGCCGCAGGTTTAAAAAGCTTAAGAATAACCGGACCCGCTCGGTATGCAGGGATTTAAAAAACGGGAAAAATTATTTGATTTCCAGGATGGCTGAAGTTCGTTATCTAGGTGAGGGAAATCCTTCGGCTGATCAGCCCGTTGACAAGCCCAAAAAAATGTTGGGGATTTAGGGTTCGCCAATTGTTAATTTGCAAACTCCCCCCGGCGTTGATATAAGTGTCAACGTTGTAATTACCCCACTCTTCCAACACAAAATCCCTGAAGTTTACAGCGGCAATCCAGCCTATGGAGCCATTGTCCATTTCTTCATCAATATCTTCAAACCACTCTTCATAATAACAATCGTCGGATCCGTGAAAGTTTAAAACATTTTCGCCGATCAGGATGTATTTTTTGATGCCCAACGGATTAAAGTGGTCGACGATATTTCTTTTAAAATGCATGATATCATTATGAAGCGCATCGTTCCATTCGCCGATAAATTCAATAATGATAAAATGCTTTGTATAATCTACAAACAGGATTTTTATATACAGCGTTTCTGAGCCCATATAATCCCAGGAGGGATCGATGTAGTAGCCATAGATGGTTTCTGAATACAAGTCGTAGTTATATTCTTTTCCATAGAAAGGGGAATTGATGTCCGTTTCCGGGGAATAATATTTTTTCCAACGATAAAATGGCTCGATCTGATGCATTTAATATTCCTTTGACCACTGTTTAAAAATAAACATTTCCGACCATTTCCAGTAATGGTAATATTAAATAATTATAAAATTTACTACCTGGCTGATTGATGATATAGGGTCAATCCGGCAATGGGAGATTCCAGGATATTTTTAAGTACAACCCCCTTGTCGTTGGCTACCTGCCGCAGGATATTGGCGTAGTAAAAGGCAACGGAGCCTACAAAATGTACCTTGTACTGCTCAATATTTTCGTAGGTTAATACATTTTTATCCATAAAGACGGAAAAGCTATTGTAGATCAGCTCGTAAACATACGGTTCCTTCACATGATGGAACAAGAACTTTGAGAACGTGGCGAGGTAACGATTGGGAAAAGGCTTTTTGTAAATCTGGTCTAAGATTTCATCTTCGCTCAGCGGGAATCTACTTTTAAACTGTGCCTGCAACTTATCCGGTAACTCCTTTCGAAGATAGGCGATAATCAACTGTTTGCCAAGATGGGAGCCGCTACCTTCGTCACCCAGCAGGAAACCATAACCGCGAATGTTTTGTATGATCTTTTCCCCGTCATACCGGCAGGAATTGGCGCCAGTACCCAAAATACAGGCGATCCCCGGTTCCCTGTGGCAAAGTGCCCTGGCGGCACCCAATATGTCATTTTCGACAACCACAACGGCATCTGAAAAACTTCTGACCAACGCCCTTTTCACGATATCATTTTTTTCCGGATTTACACAACCGGCGCCATAATAAAAAATATCGGTTATTCCTTCTGGTAGTTGTGGCTTCAGGTTAATGGCAATTTCATCGCCGATTTCGGTCTCGGTTTGATAAAAAGGGTTGAAGCCCCTGGACTTATATTGTTGAATACTGCCGTCGGGATTTACGAGACGCCAATCAGTTTTGGAAGAGCCACTGTCTGCTATAAGCATCATATCAATTTTGAAGCTTTAATGGAAAATAAAGATAGAAATATTCCTTTAATGGGATGATCAAAAGGAATTTAATTTATTCAACTTTACCAACTGCCTTAAATTTATCGAAGACATGGGCAGTATGTGGGGCATCGGCTAATTCATGGGTGAGATCCTGACCTGCCCAATGTTCATAATGCTGACCATTTTTCCAAAGTCTTGAGTCTGAAACGTCATAGATCAATCCCTTGTAAGCCACCCAGATTTCTGCTCTGTCCTGTCCATTGCGAAGCGCAAGCTGTTGGCGGCTGTATACGGGAAGGTTTTGTGGGGGTTGCTCAGGCATTGGCGGTAACATGGCTATAATCTTTGACCACCATATGTAAAAATTTCACAGGTGGCAGCTCCGTTTTAATTTCCAGCAGTTTTTTGGTTTTGTCCGCCAGTATAATCACCGGTTTTATGTCCCCGTTTTTGCGGTGAGCCATCAACGCTTCCATGATGATTTGTACATCCTGTTCACTTAATCTGTCTACACCCGCAAAGTTGGGTTCATAGTGATCATTAATGCTCTCTTTGATGGCTTCTTTGTTTGGAAGCACCGGTCTCTTTTTGGTATTAATTACGGTGGTTCCGGCAGCTAAATCCCCTAACCTTTGCCCTTTGCCGCCAATGGCAATGCATAAAATAGCTGCGGCACCATAAAATAGAAAGTCTACGGGACGGAGAATCCATCGCAATAAATAATTACCCAGGTTTGGCTGCGTGCCATCTAATTTAATCACCTTAAGAGATAATTGCCTTTTACCGATGCTTTGTCCGTCCATCAATAACTCGCTGACCAGATGGTAGAGCATAACAGGCAAATATAAAAGCGCCAGGAGCCAGAGGTTCTCATCGAGGAATAGCCGGAAAAAACCAATGGCGGCAGCGATGGCATAGGCAATGATGATGAGGCTATCAATTAAATAGGCCCCAATTCTTGCTCCCAGACTACCTAGTTCGTAATGTATATAAACATTTTGACTGGTTTGAACCTTGACTTGCATATTTATTCCGGCAGGTTAATAATCATTTTTAGCAAAATAAATTATTTTAATTCTTAAATAAGCATCATTCCTGTATTAAAAAGTACTTTTGTAGAAGTAAACAGGGCTATGTTATAAATTGCTGTTAGTTTGGAGGATAGAAAGGGAAATTGGCCGCAAAGATTTATCAGTTCCGCAATTAGGCCCGTCGTATTGTCGAGAAGTTTGGCTTTAATTGACCTGATTCTTGTAATTATTTTATAGCTTTATTAAAAGTTTTATTACCCTAACATTAGAATTTTGGCAGAAATTTCAAGGTCGCAAAAATTAATTAAAAACCTCATTGGCTTTCTTGAAACAAAGATAGAGATCGTTAAACTGGACATAAGGGAAGAGTTTTCCGAAGTGGTGTCCAAAATGGTAATGTTTATGATTGCCTTGTTTTTGTTGTTTTCAACCATCATGTTTGCAAGCATTACCTTAGCCAATTATTTAAATCATTTGTTTTCGAGTAACTTTATTGGCCACGGGATTATAGCTATTTTTTATTTACTTTTAATTGGCTTGATTTATTTATTGAAGGACAAAAAAGTATTGAAAAAATTTGTGAGTAATCAAATTAAAAAATATTTCAAATGAAAAAGGAGACCCAAGAAAGAAAAGAAAGTCCCGCCAGTAATGGAGCCCACCGCACCCTGTCGGACCGGGAGGGATTAATGCAAACCAACACACAATATCAGCATGCGTTGGAAGGACAGTTCTCCGATCTGAAAAGCCAGGCCGAAAGTTGGATGAAGGGGGCGGCGGTCGTTGGTGGGGTGATATTCGTTGGTTACAGTTTCTACAAGGTATTTATTGAAAAGGATGACGAATCCGAAAAATCCACGGAGGAGCCAAAAGTTGCTTTGACACCGGTCCACAATAAAAATGAATCCTCCATTGTGCGCATGATAAAGGAGTCTATTGCCTTATTTTTAATCGAAATTGCCAAAGAAAAAATCCAACAATTTTTACAAAGTTTAGAAAGTGAATATAAAAATGGAGATACTCCATCAACTAAGTAGCAGAAGAAAAGAAGGGCGTAAATCGTTTGCAGTTTTAATCGATCCGGATAAAGTTGCCGATAACCCTTCCCTGATCAAGCTGCTCAATATGAGCCAGGAAAATAAGGTGGATTATTTTTTTCTGGGAGGCAGTTTAATTACTACCAACAACATTAGCCAGATCATCTCCGTTATCAAGGAACATTCAAGTATTCCGGTGGTATTATTCCCCGGGAGCAATATGCAAATTGATAGTGGTGCAGATGCTATTTTATTTTTATCGCTGATTTCAGGGCGAAATCCGGAATTATTGATAGGACAGCATGTTGTGGCGGCGCCGATATTGAAGAAGCTAGCCATGGAGGTCTTACCGACAGGCTATATTCTGGTAAATGCCGGTAATCAGACAACCGTCTCTTATATGAGCAATACGCATCCTATTCCCCATGACAAACCTTCTGTAGCCGCCTGTACCGCCATGGCGGGAGAGATGTTGGGGTTGCAGCTGATCTATTTAGATGCCGGAAGCGGAGCTAAAATGCCTGTTTCCAACAAAATGATCAACATGGTGCGAAAATCCGTCAATACGCCACTGATCGTAGGAGGTGGTATCAATTCGGGAGAAAAAGCAGAAAATATCCTCTCTGCCGGTGCCGATATGATCGTAATCGGCAATGGCATTGAAGAAAAGCCCAACTTGCTTATTGAGGTGTCAGACAAGATAAACGAAATGAATGAATCACTAAACGTTCATAAGTGATTCCCTGCGCCTCATTTTGCCGGCGGGGATTCCAAACATCATTTTAAACCTTCTGCAGAAATAGGCGGTGTCTTTATAACCTACTTCCTTGCCGATTTGCCTGATGCTCTTTTTAGTGGTTCTTAGCAACGTGACTGCCTTTTCCATTCTCTGGTATTCGATGTAATCCTGGGGATTAATACCTGTCAGCATTTTAAAATACTGACCCACGTAGTCCTCCGATACATTGGCAACATTGGCCAGCACCTTGTTGGATAAATCGCCACCGATCTCCTCTTTAATGAAAGCAAAAATGTCAATCAATCTCGGGTCCTTGAAATAGGTACTGTTGGTAGCCAGCTGTTCTACAAACAATCTGTTTTTCAAAATGTACCTGACAATCTCAACCACCATATAGTCCGTGCATATTTTTACGACCCTGCCTTTGCCGGCATTTTCAGAAAGGTCTTCATGAATAACACTTTTTAAAAGGGTAGTAATCTTTTCATCCTGGATGATGAATGGAGGGATGTCCAAAGATGCAAAAAAGTTGACCGAATCAAACACTTTGGCCTCAAATGTTACATAACTAAAACTCTCTGCGCTGCCGTCATCCTGGTCCATGGCTAAAGATTGGAAGTATCGCTCCCGGTTACTGATGAAATCGTCATTGGAGAGCCTCATAGCCTCACCGCTACCATACGTAATGGATACCATTTTACCACCGGGTATAAATAGTAGTTCTCCTTCTTTAACTGTTTCCTTGTCCTTGCCAAATTTTATTTCACCTTTTTTAGGCAGGATAAGCGTGTTCTCAACGTCATAAAAGTTTTCGATAGTCAGCGGATGTAAAATTTTAATATTTTTAGCTTTTATAAAGCGAACACCCAGTGATTCAATGATCTTATTATAATCTTCCATCGATCTTCATATGAGTAATTATCTGTAAAAATATAACTATATACAAAAATATTTGTACAAATCTAATGCTTTTTTGCGAATAATCAAATAATCACACTAATTATAAAAATTGTGTAAGAAATAAAACCAAAGATAATTTTTTTTACAAATTATATTATTTCAAGAGTTCTCTTGAGATGACAATTTTTTGGATTTCAGAGGTGCCCTCATAGATCTGAGTGATTTTTGCATCCCTCATCAGCCGTTCAACATGATACTCTTTAACATAACCGTAGCCACCGTGAACCTGCACCGCTTCAACTGTAACTTCCATAGCAGTCTGAGAGGCATATAATTTGGCCATTGCACTATACTTCCCAAAGTCTTTCTTTTGATCCTTTAGCAATGCAGCCTGCATGCATAACAGTCGGGCAGCTTCTATTTTGGTGGCCATATCCGCCAGCTTGAATTGTATGGCCTGGTGTTTTGCTATTTCCACCCCAAAAGCTTTCCGTTCTTTTGAATACTTTAGGGCCAACTCATAGGCACCCGACGCAATTCCCAGCGCCTGTGCTGCAATACCTATTCGTCCGCCGTTGAGTGTTGACATGGCAAATTTAAACCCGAAGCCGTCTTCCCCTATCCTGTTTTCTTTTGGAACTTTCACATCAGTGAACATAATAGAGTGAGTGTCCGACCCTCTGATGCCTAGTTTGTCCTCTTTTTTCCCTACCACAAAGCCAGGTGTGTCTTTTTCAACAATCAGGGCGTTGATACCTTTGTGGCCCTTCTCAGGGTTGGTTTGTGCAATTACGATGTATACCGAAGCAGAATTGCCGTTGGTGATCCAGTTTTTAGTGCCGTTTAAAATATAGTGGTCGCCCTTGTCTTCAGCCGTGGTTCTTTGAGAGGTAGCATCCGATCCGGCCTCGGGCTCTGAAAGGCAGAAGGCCCCGATTTTTTCACCGGTTGACAGGCTGGTAAGATATTTTTGCTTTTGTTCTTCGGTACCATATTTTTCCAATCCCCAGCAAACGAGTGAGTTGTTGACTGACATACATACCGAAGCGGAGGCGTCGATCTTTGATATTTCCTCCATAGCCAATACATAAGCAACCGTATCCATGCCTCCCCCGTTGTATTTTGGGTCGGTCATCATACCCATAAATCCCAGCGCGCCCATCTTTTTTATTTGTTCAGCCGGGAATTGTTGCTTCTCGTCTCTTTCTATAACTCCGGGAAGTAGTTCGGTATTGGCAAAATCACGTGCGGCGTCGCGTACCGCAAGCTGCTCTTCAGTAAGATCAAAATTCATATATTTACGTTGTTTAATTGGGTTTCCGCAAATATATGAATTTTGACTTTATGCGGTAGTTGTTACACGCCGGATCAGTCTCTTCTACCCATAAATATCATGATGTAGTAGAGCAATGTAGCTAATGAGCTGAGTGCGGCAACTACGTAGGTCCTTGCAGCCCATTTGAGCGCATCTGCTGCGGCTTTATGTTCCTGTGAGGTAACAATATTCCTTTCATCTATCCAGGCCAACGCTCTTTTGCTCGCATCGTATTCAACGGGTAAGGTGATAAAGCTGAATAAGGTTGTGGCCGCAAACATAATGATGCCTATAAATAATACTTGTGGAAAACTTTGTATCAAAAGTATGCCTGCTAACAATATCCACTGCATAATTCTTGAACTAAAGCTAACAACCGGCACCAGCTTGGAGCGCATCATTAGCCAACTATAGGCGGTTGCATGTTGTACAGCGTGACCACATTCATGTGCTGCTACCGCTGCGGCGGCGGCATTTCTCTGGCTATAGACCACCTCGCTCAAGTTTACCGTTTTTGTAAGAGGATTATAATGATCGGTTAATTGTCCCCGTGTAGATATCACCTTTACGTCATGTATATCATGATCGGCCAGCATTAACTCTGCTACTTCCTTTCCACTTAACCCCGATTGCAAATGCATCTGGGAATATTTCTTAAATTTGCTTTTTAGTCTTTGGCTCACCAGAAGGCTGATAAGCATAAAAACGCCAGCAATAATATAAATTCCTGCCATCTTGTTGTTTTTTAGTTAGTGATATTTAAATTTCAACAATAATCAAAATTTATTCAAAATTTCGTTAATTCTATCAATTTAACTTACAAAATTTAATCCAACCCTGATTTCTGCCAAATCGTCAGCAATCAATATTAACAATAGCCTGTATTGACCACAGAAAAGTGACAAGAAGACTTTATTCAGGGTTTATAGCCACTTCAGGCCGGTTTCTTTTTTGTAAAGTGCCTGAAATAAATAAGCTGGCAACCCCAACCAATATGACCCCGACAGATTGTGAGGTGTGAATAATGGTCGCCAGTAATTTTCCATCTGATAGATCTATACCATACAATACCAGCACACTGCTTACCATAAAGTGATAGGCGCCCATGCCACCTTGTACCGGTGCTGTCATGCCGATACTACCTGCGGCCAATATGGTTAATCCGGCAATTGGAGACAGGCCATTGGTCTCAGGTATGGCAAATACGACCACATAGCTCATCGTATAATAAAGGAGCCAAATAGCCACCGACGAACCCCAGAACCCCCATTGGTTATCGATTTTTTTAATACTGGTTAGTCCTTCCAATACATTTTTGGTAAAGTTGGTGAGATTGATATAAAGAGGATGATTTCTGAACATCTGCCGTTTTTTGTACATCCATACCATGCCAGCTGCCAGGACAAGCAAAAGGACCAAAAGCCAGTAGCCGATGGCCAGGTTTCCTGCCATTTCCTGGTATTTATTACCGAGGAGGTTATAGAGATAATTTTTGAGCCTTCCATATTCCAGCAGGAAAGTCAGGCCCAATACCACAGCCAGGAAAACCAGATCAATGATCCTCTCGGTAATGATTGTGCCAAAAGATTTGGATACAGGTACGTTCTCCATTTTTTTCAGAGCGCCGCACTTAATTACTTCTCCCATTCTGGGTAGCACGAGGTTCGACACGTAGCCGATCATTACTGCTAAAAATGACCGGAAAACGGATATCTCAAACCCCAGCGGTTTAACAAATAACTTCCACCGGTAAGCTCTGAGCCAATGGCTGGTAAGCGCCATGGAAATAGAAAGTAATATCCAGGAATAATTGGCAGATTTAGCCTGCTGAAGCATGGCTGGGATATCTTCGTCTTTAAACAGATACCATAAAATTGCAAAGGCAATTACTAAGCTTATCAGGTATTTTAGGTATTTGACCAACGGCTGCCTATGTGAATTGTCTATTGATTGAGTCGATTATTCTGATCCGGAAAAATTACCGTTGGCTTGAATTTTTTTGCTTCCTCAAAATCCATGGTTGCATAGGAAATTATAATCACGATATCACCAACCTGCGCTTTTCTTGCGGCAGGTCCGTTCAGGCAGATCATTCCACTGGTGCGTTCACCTGCAATGACATAGGTTTCAAGTCTTTCCCCGTTATTTATATTTACAATCTGCACCTTTTCTCCTTCCACTATATTGGCTGCTTCCATCAGGTCTTTATCAATGGTAATGCTTCCAACGTAATGCAGTTCCGCCTGGGTAATCTTTACTCTGTGAATTTTTGATTTAAATACCTCTATTTGCATTATTCCCTCCTTATGAAATTCTGCTGACCCTTACTTTTGCACAAAGGTAAACTATTTCTGACAAATTATATTATCAATTAATCTTACAGAACCTACATATGCTGCAATGCATAAAGCGACATCATCCATAGGTTTAGCGTTGTCTATTTTTTCCAGTGTGCTTCGGGAAACAACTTCAAAATATTCCAGACAAATATCCGGCCATTGCGACAAAAACTGTGAAATTTCTCGTTTTATTGACGAAATGTCATGATTATTCATCAATAATTCCCGGCCAAGTTGTAAGGCCTTATATAGATTAGCGGCTACATCTTTTTGCTGTTGGGTGAGTCTTTCATTTCGGGATGAAATGGCCAGTCCGCTTTTTTCCCGGATAATCGGGGCACATACCAGGTCTACATCCATGTTAAGGTCTTGTACTATTTTTTGTATAATGATGTATTGCTGCAGATCTTTTTGTCCGAAATAAGCTTTATCGGGTTTGACAATATTAAGCAGTTTGGAGACTACCAGGGCTACCCCGCCAAAATGACCCTCGCGGAAAGCCCCTTCCATTGATTGCTCCAGGCTACCGAAACTGAATTTCACCACAGATGGCTGGGGATACATTTCCGCTGTTGACGGATGAAACAAAATATGACAGCCTAATTTTTTGAGAAAATATATATCCTTTTCCAGGTCTCTTGGATAGGTGTTTAAATCATCGGGGTTGTTAAACTGAATCGGATTTACAAACAGACTACAAACCGTAATATCGGTTTCGTTGATCGATTGGTTTATCAGGCTGGCGTGCCCGTTGTGAAGGGCGCCCATGGTTGGGACCAAGCCAATTTTTAAGGACTTACTACGGCTGTGATTTAATGCCTGTCTAAGCGCGTTAATCTCCTTAAAAACCTCCATAATTACCGAATATGTAGTTAAAAAAGCACGCAAATTTACGTTTTTAGAAGTAATATATCTTGAAAACTGGAATAATTTTTGTAATTTTGTGCACCCATTTTTAGTTTGTGAAATCAAATCCATAAAATATGTCAAAATTGAGAATCCTTTATGTCGCTAGCGAGATTAATCCATTTTTACAAACATCTGAAGTGGCCGATTTCGTTAGAAAGCTTCCTCAGGCGATGCAAGAAAGAGGTATGGAAATTAGAATTTTAGTACCGCGTTTCGGCTTAATTAATGAGCGGAAAAACAGATTACATGAGGTGGTAAGACTTTCGGGAATCAATATAGCAGTAGGTGAAGAGGAGAAACCCCTGGTTATCAAGGTGGCTTCTATACCTAACGCTAAGTTGCAAGTGTATTTTATTGATAACGAAGACTATTTTCATCGAAAATCCGTTTTCTTTGATAAAGAAGATAATTTTCACCCGGACAATGATGAGCGGGCTATTTTCTTCTGCAAAGGCGTGTTGGAAACCGTAAAAAAATTAGGCTGGGCTCCCGGTATTGTGCATTGCAATGATTGGATGACCAGTCTGATACCAATGTATTTGAAGACTACCTTCAAAAATGATCCGGTTTTCAAAGATGCCAAAACGGTATTTACAGTTTACAATAATCCTTTCAAACATAAATTTGAAGGTAATATCATCGAAAAAGTAAAAATGATTGATATAGAAGACAGTATGTTATCCAATCTGAAATCTGCCGATTACGCAGGTTTTATTAAGATCGGAGCAGAGTATGCTGACGCGGTTATCAAATCGGATGAAGATTGTAGCGCGACTTTGGATCAGTTATTTGCTGAATTCCAAAGCAACAAAAAAATAGATACCATAGAGAAAGACGAAGATTTTCTGGATTCTTATTTCAATCTATACAATGAACTTGTTGGCTAAGAGATTGGGGCCTGTTTTCATCCTGGCCCTTATATTTTCTTGTGAAGATCCTAATGAAATCGGATTAAACCTTAATCCGGATTTACAAAACCTGGAAGTCCGGTTTATAGAAATTCCCCTGGAAGCAAGTAACCTGCTGCTGGATTCCGTTAACTCGACAATTAATGGACAATTCATGATGGGTAGGATCGATGACCCGGTTTTTGGGGTTACTACGGCTACTGCCTATTCACAGTTAAGGCCAAGTTCATTTACCACGAGCTTTCCTGATGGTGTAGCCTTTGATTCCTTGATTTTAAGTGTTAACGGAACTTATTTGTATGGCGACGGAACGGGGCAAACGCAAAACATTTCTATTCACCAGCTATCTGAAGGAATTGTAGATACCGTCAGGTATTATACGTTTGATACGCGTCAGTTCAACAATGAGTCTATTGGTGAACTGAATTTTTCAGTGGGGGCTACAAGGCCCGACACACTCAGGCTTTCCACCAGGTTGAATGATGATTTTGGTTTGACACTGTTTGATGCTGCTGTCAACAACGATGACGCATTCGAGAATTCGGCAGGTTTTGATGAATATTTTAAAGGCCTCTCCTTTGTTCCGGATCCGGCAAATTCCATGATATTTTCTGCCAATGCAGAAGATCCGGAGACGGTGATGAGCCTGTATTATTCTACCTCGGAAGATACGGTATCCCGAAGAATAAATTTCACCTTCAATGCATTTGTCAGTGGTCAGTTCAATGGCAATTCTTATTTTTCCAATGTAAGTACGGACAGAACCGGCACGCCGGTAGCAGGCATTACGGAGCGTTTTACCGAATTTGATCCCATAGACAATAAAGTTTTTCTACAGGCCGGAAATGCGCTTTATCCCAAAATAAAGTTAGATGCCCTCCGGGAATTTGCAAAGTCCAATAATATTAAGGTTAACCGGGCAGACATTGTACTCGAAAGGGTTGAAGCATTTGATGATGGACTTGTTCCGCCTGAGTCGTTGTTCTTTTTCATTACCAATGAGACCAATAACTTTATCACTTTTAGTAGTGGTACAGTAACCGGATTGCGGGCTGTTCAGCAAGAGGCAGCTGCCCCTTTTGCTGTTGGCAATGAATTGGTAGTCCCTTTTGAACAGGATTCGGAAAGGCAATTTGAAGGCAGTGTGACTTTATATGTGCAAGCGGGAATTGTGGATGAGCTACTGGCAGAACCGGAAGACCTTTTACTGGTACCTTCCAGATTCTCATCGACGATCAATCGTGTTTCATTTGATACCTCCAATATTAAATTACGGTTATTTTATACCACATTTGAATAGTAACTAACCCATTTATCACTATATTTACCAATTAAATCTAGTTATTATACAAAAAATCTTTTTTTATGTGTGGAATTGTTGCTTACGTAGGCAAAAAGCAAGCGCATCCAATTGTCATCAAAGGTCTGAAAAGGCTTGAATACCGGGGCTACGATAGTGCTGGTATTGCGCTTTTAAATGGGGACTTAAACGTATATAAGAAAAAAGGAAAGGTTTCCGACCTGGAAGCTTTCATCGAAGATAAGAACCTGTCCAGTACGATAGGTATTGGCCATACAAGATGGGCTACCCATGGGGAACCAAATGATGAAAACGCCCACCCACATTTCAGCGGATCCAGGCGTCTGGCACTCATTCATAATGGTATAATTGAAAATTACAGCTCTCTGAAACAAGAGCTGGCAAATAAAGGGCACCAATTTACCAGTGAGACAGACTCAGAGGTGCTTATTCATTTCATTGAAGATATTCGGGAGAATAATGATTGCTCTTTGGAAGAGGCAGTAAGGTTGGCACTTACCAAGGTAGTTGGCGCATATGCCATAGTAATTATGTCGAAGGATGATCCCGATATGCTGATTGCGGCCCGTAAAGGTAGTCCACTCGTCATTGGTTTGGGTCAGGATGAATTCTTTCTTGCCTCCGACGCCACCCCCATCGTAGAATATACCAATGAGGTGGTTTATGTTAACGATTATGAAATTGCCATTATTAAAGACGGCAATCTTAAAATAAAAAACACCCAGGACGTTCCAACTACCCCTTATATACAAACACTGGACATGGAGCTTGAGGCTATTGAAAAAGGAGGGTACGAGCATTTCATGTTGAAGGAAATATTTGAGCAGCCTAAGTCTATTGCGGATTGTATGAGAGGAAGGCTTAATGCTTCCACAGGCCATCTTGTTTTGGGAGGTATCAGGGAGTATGCCAATAAACTGGAAGGCGCGGAAAGAATTATTATGATCGCCTGCGGCACCTCCTGGCATGCAGCGCTGGTGGCAGAGTATATATTCGAAGAGCTGTGCCGGATTCCTGTGGAGGTGGAATACGCTTCTGAATTCAGGTACAGAAACCCCGTCATCAACGAAGGAGATGTCGTGGTAGCCATTTCTCAGTCCGGAGAAACAGCTGATACCCTGGCTGCTATGGAGCTGGCCAAATCAAAGGGAGCCATCATATTTGGCCTTTGTAATGTAGTAGGATCTTCTATTGCCAGGGTTTCCCACGAAGGTGCCTATACGCATGCAGGGCCAGAAATCGGTGTGGCCAGTACCAAGGCGTTTACAGCACAGCTTACCGTACTGACTATGATTGCGTTAAGAGTGGCGCACCGAAAAGGAAGTATCACCGAAAGGAAATATCATGAGTTGCTGGTAGAGCTTGAACAAATTCCTTCAAAGGTCGAGGATTGTTTAAAGCTAAATGACAAGATTGTCGAGATTTCAGAAATTTTCAAAGAAGCCAGAAACTTTCTTTATCTGGGTCGCGGCTATAACTTCCCTGTGGCCCTGGAAGGAGCTTTAAAACTAAAGGAAATTTCATATATCCATGCGGAAGGATACCCGGCAGCAGAGATGAAGCACGGACCGATCGCCCTCATTGATGAGGAAATGCCGGTTGTATTTATCGCCACAAGGGATAGCTCTTACGACAAAATTGTCTCTAATATTCAGGAGGTTAAAGCCAGAAAAGGAAGAGTCATCGCCATTGTTACCAAAGGGGATGTCCTGATTCCGAAGATGGCCGATTTTGTGATAGAGGTGCCTGCCGCCCATGAAGCTTTGATGCCTATGGTAGCGGTTATTCCCCTTCAACTGCTATCTTATCACATTGCAGTCATGAGAGGGTGTAACGTGGACCAACCAAGAAACCTGGCCAAATCCGTTACCGTGGAGTAAGCTGATCGCTTGGATTACTTCCCTTGCTTAGCAATAATGGCAAAATGAAACTCGCCCCCATTTGTGTGGTTGAGGAGGCATACTAACGGATTAATTCGTCAATTTCGGGGTAATCGTTTTTATCAAACCGGGATTTTGAAAAGTGGATACCATCCTGAAAATATTCATCATCGAAGTAGATGATGGATTTGAAATAGCTTGAAAAAAAACGATTTGTCTTTGCATCACTTTCATTCAAAGTCGACCTGATTTTATCGACAAAGGCTTTTGTCGATTTTTTAGCAGGAGGAGATTTTACCTGAAACTCAATGCCGTGTTTTTCACATAGCGCTATGATTTTCTTTAGATATTTTATGTTAGTAGCAGAAACCGTAGAATTTTTAAAATCATCAAAAGAGTCTTCGTTACCAATATCCCAATTTGAAAAACTGTGCTTATAAACCGGAAGCCAGGAAAATGTCGTGTAATTTGGAAAGGTTTCATTGATATAAGCTAATTCTTCCTTATCCAGTAACTTTAAGTCATTCCCGAAGGGCTTGATAAAATAGTTAAAGGTATACTCCTGATTAAGACTCATGGTGAGCGTGGTAGGGTTGATAAGTAGAATTACCTTATTAAATGATGAGTTGGCTTCAATCAGGTTTTTTAGTAAAATAAAATTTCCGGGGATTTCATAGGACTGGTTGTCACAAAGACAATAAGTGGTAGCATTTTTTTCCTCGGCAAATAGTTGCTTGCAAACCGAATCACCAAGTAGCAATGTTTTGGTGTCGAGTTTCTTTTTGCTTTTATTGACAAGAAAAAATACCTCCTTTGCTTTATTGAGTAATAATGGCAATGAGTAGCCATTGTATTCGATATTTAATAAGATTAAACCCGGTACCAGCAAAGAAAAGAAGTAAGTAGCAAATTTTTTCATGTTTAAAACTGGAAATAGATAAAATCATTATTATGTATATTTAATATACACATTAAGTTTATACATAATAGCACAAGCAGAAACAGGTAATTCCATGCAGGCCGATGCCCTAAAACAATCGTCCTTTCATCCTTTCTCAAGAACCATTCAATCAGGATCACTATGAAAACATAAAGCACGCCCTTTTTCCAAATCAGGTTTAAGTCAAACGTTGTGAACATTCTTTGAATATAGGCAAAGGAGTCGGTGACAGTTTCACTTCTGAAAAACACCCAGGAAATCATAACAAAGAAGAAGGTTGTCCCCATTTGATAGATTTCTTGAAGAGACGGGAAAAACCTGTTTTCAGCCACGACCGATGTTAAATATTTTCGGTTGGTCCCTAAGAGGAAAAACGGGATATACATAATAGAATGTGTTAATCCCCAAAAGATAAACGTCCAATTGGCGCCATGCCAAAACCCGCTCACGGTAAAAATAATGAATATGTTCCTTAATGAGATCCATTTTGTCAATTTGGAACCTCCCAATGGTACATATAGATAATCTCTGAACCAGGTTGAAAGTGAGATATGCCATCTTCTCCAAAACTCACCGACGTTTCGCGAAAAGTAAGGAAACTTAAAATTGGACATTAAATCAAATCCAAAAAGTTTAGACGTTCCAATGGCGATGTCGGAATATCCACTAAAATCACAATAAATTTGAAATGAGAAATAAAAGATTCCCAGCCATAAAGTACCGCCACCCAGGTTTTGATAGTTTCCAAATATGTCATCTACCATTGGGGCCAAAGAATCTGCAATGGCCACTTTTTTAAACATTCCCCATAGAATCAACCTTAACCCCTGCAACCCTGCCTCATATTGAAATTCTCTTTTCCCTAAAATCTGCGGAAGAAGATTTGAAGCCCTTTCAATTGGCCCGGCAACCAATTGCGGGAAAAATGAAACAAACGAAGCGAAGGAAATAAAATCTTTAGTAGGGGCCAGCTTGCCTTTGAAAATATCCAGTGAATAAGATAATGTCTGGAAAGTATAGAATGAAATACCAACCGGAAGTATAATATTCAATGTCCATTTACTTTGTGTTTCATATCCAAGGGAACCTAGCAGTTCTATCCATGAGTCGACAAAGAAGCCGTAATATTTAAAAACACCTAAGATCCCCAGGTTGAATAGAATGCTGATCCAGAGATATAGTTTTCTTTTAGCGCTACTTTCCAGTGTATGAATTTTCAGGCCAACAAAATAATCAACAACGGTCGAAAGAAATATCAGTGACAAAAACCGGTAGTCCCACCAGCCATAAAAAAAATAGGAGCAAACAAGTATGAGGAGGTTTTGATGTTTGAGATTCTTACTGAAGACAAACCAATAGAGTATAAATACTGATGGCAGGAACAGGAGAAACTCAATAGAATTAAATAGCATACCAGCAAAAAACGCTAAATTAATATATTTTATAAAATAGTTACTATTATTCTTTCAAGAAATTAACAGGAGATTACCAGTTTCTATAAGTGGGAATGCAGCGGGTAGGTGAGGTAAATTATTTGGAAACAAATGCCTGTGATAAGTATTGATAGGAATATTGATAGTTATAGAGATGCCGGGATCTTAACCCAAAAATCCCGGATTTATATTTTTTAAATTCCGGCCATTATTTTTGTCAATTTATTGACCCCGTTAAAACATTATTTTATAATTTGGACGAAAAATGAACGTCAATAATTAACATTTTGAAAATGGCCAAAACCATAGTTTATTCGAAAAATGCACCTGAACCCATAGGCCCTTATAGCCAGGCGGTAAAAACTAAAAGGAATCTTTACATTTCAGGGCAAATTCCAATTGATCCGGTTACTGGAGAACTTGTCAAAGGAAACATTAAAGATCAAACGCATCAGGTTATGAAAAACATATCGGCCATCCTGTATGCCGGTAAACTGAGTTTGAATGATGTTGTCAAATGCTCGATATTTGTCAAGGATATGAACGACTTTGCCGATGTTAATGAAATTTATGGCAAATATTTTCAGAACGATCCACCGGCGCGCGAAACCGTAGAAGTGAGCCGGTTGCCCAAAGATGTCAGCGTCGAAATATCTTGTATTGCGGAAATCTGAAGCATGGAATATTTACCATTTCGATCTGAGACTATCGTCCTTGCTCACGATGCCAGGGAGGTAAATAGCAGATTGATCAAGGTAATTAAGCCACTGGAAAGCAATGGGGAGCAAATACCACCACAGGAAAAAACATCCTCCTATCTTTTCAACGGGATTCTCAAAGAGGATCGGTTTACGATTTCCAAAATTATCAAGCAACCTGAAAATTTTCTTCCCTTAATTTCCGGAAGAATTGAACCTACTTCTGCGGGCTGTATAATATTTTTAAAGTACAGGATGTTTTTCAGTACCAATCTGTTTTTAGGGTTTTGGTCAGTAGTAACCTTCCTGATGACCTTGTTATTTGTTATCGGCTATTCCAACTACCTTTATGCCACGGTTTGCTTCGGCTTCGGTATTGCCAACTATTCCATTGCCATAGCCAATTTTAATGCACAAATAAAGCAGAGTAAAAGATTATTACACAAAGTTCTCGATTAACGATCAAGCCATTTTTTAAAGTCCTGCACCTTGTCTCTGCTGACAATTACCTGCTGATCATCACAATCTTTTAACTTGATTTTTAGCCTGCTGTTAGAGTAACTGACAATATCCTGGATGGCATTGATATGGATAAGATATTTCCTGTTAATTCGGAAAAAATCAACGGGATCCAGCGCATCTGCCACCTGTTCCAGGGAATAATCGATAATGTATCTTTTGCTGTGATCCGTCTGCATAAAAGTAGCTTTCTCCCTGCTTGAAAAAAAGAGGGCATCCTTCACTTGTACGGAGTGTATATGTTCGCCGATTTTCACGATAAACCTTGTTTTGTAGCGTCCTCCCAAAAGCTTGACCACCTCCTCAATATCCGGTTTGGTAACCTGTGTGGCCGGCATCTTACCCCCCCTGATTTTTGTTAATTTTTCGAATGCCCGGCAGATATCATCCTGATCAAATGGTTTCAGAAGATAGTCAATACTGTTAACTTTAAAAGCGCGGATGGCGTAATGGTCAAAGGCAGTGGTAAAGATGATCGGGCACTTGATTTGGCAATAATCAAAAATTTCAAAACTTAAGCCGTCACCCAACTGAATATCCATAAATACCAGGTCGGGCGTGTCGTTATTCAAAAACCACTTAACAGCGCTTTTGACCGCGTCAATGGTGTCCAATATTTCAAATCCCGGATCATATTCATGTAACAACGACACCAATCTTTTAGCCGCCAAAACCTCATCCTCAATGATTAGTATTTTCATAAGATGGAATTATTCTGCCTGTATTTGAAGGAATGGTAACTTAACCGTGAAATGATCTTTCTCCTCCAGTATTTGTACTAATTTATTGGTTAAAAACTGGTATCGGGCTTTAATGTTTTTTAATCCTACGCCCGTAGAGTTATTGGCAGATACTTGCTTTTTTTGCAGGTTATTGGAAACGACAATATATTCTTTTCCCTCCAATCTTATGTCGATAGTGAGGGGTTCTTCTTTAGAGATGATATTGTGCTTAATAGCATTTTCTACCAGCATTTGGATCGACATAGGCGGTACGGTCAAAGGCCCATTAATATCTGCGGAATAATGAACCTGTAAATTATCACCATATCTAATCTTTTCGAGAAACAGATAAGATTTAACAAAAGTCAACTCATCTTCCAGGGGAACCACTTCTTTCTCTTGCTGCTCCAGCACATAGCGATAAACCACTGACAATTGCTTGACGAATTTCGCTGCCATGTCCTGGTCGTGATAAATGAGATCTACCAGGGCATTGAAGGAATTGAAAAGAAAATGCGGATTTACCTGATTTTTGAGGGATTCATATTTGGAAGATAAACTTTCATTTTTCATTTTTTCCGCATCCAACTCTGATTTCTTCCAATTGGCCAAAAAGAATCTGGCATGCATAAAAGCCGAAATTATCAAGGTGATCAACAATGAAAACTTGATGTTGCTTACAATGACTTCCGGAGGCCATTGGGCGTTGAAGACCCACTGGAATGCCAGCATCAGGAGGTAAACCATTAGTGTTGTATAAACCGTCATGGCGATCAGGCCCACAATCAATCTTCTGACCGGGAATTTGAACCAGGAGATCCACAGATCAAGCCAGCAGGATAAATAGGCATTACCTCGCCATAGCGTTATCCAAACGGCAAGACTATATGCCATACTTTTAAAGAATACCTCGGAAGAGCTTAGACATTCCCTGCACAGAAAAAATACAATTAATACCGAAACAATGGTAAATATTACTATTTCTAATACGATATTTTGCGTGGTCCTTTTTTTGAACATGACGGTCCGTCAGATTATTGATATTAAGTTAATCATCATTTTGTGATTAACTTAGCGCTAACTATCTAAAATTAATACTTCTTTTGGTTTTTTCCCTTGTGAGAGTAGCTTTCTATAATGCCTGATCCAGTAACCAATGAACAGTGATCCTATTACTGTAGGCCATAGCCATGCTACCAGATCTGGTATAAAATTAAGTACCGTGGCTGAGAAGGCGGTCAATGTAGCAATATAACCGGCCATCATACCACTAATGTGACTGTACAGCCACTGGTTTTTATCTTTTGGAGCGGACACAAATGATTTCAGGTTGCCGTATGAGGCATTTAAGCCCGCCAATCCAAACCCTATGGCCAGGTAAGCAAAGAATCCCTGGAAGCCGCCAATTGCCTGGTAGCCTCCCCAAATGATGAAACACAAGTTAAATACACCATTTATTACCAGGGCAACCCAATCTAATTTTGTGGTACCTTTCCCAAGATGTAATTGCTTATGATAAATGGCGCGGTAGCCACTCAGTACCGAATAGTAGCTGAAAACAGCTATCATCAATAAGAATGGAATGAATTTGTAGATGGAGATGATTAATGCGGTGGCGACCACGACGGTCATTGACCAAAAGTACAGCCTACCCCACCTTTTGTGTCGATCGCCTCCTTTTCTTACGACCATAGCGAGCGGCGCTACTACCAGTGCTAATATACCTGATCCAATGTGGAGGTAAAGAAAAAATTTCATTAAAACTTCCATGATTATAACGATTTTCCCCAAATAAGCTCACAATCGCGTAGTATTTCAAAATGAACTTACTGAATCGTATAATCTGCAGGATGAATCGTTGAAAATGAAAATCAAAATGAAAGTTAAAATAAAAATGAAGAGTTTTTAATTTTTATTTTAATTGCAATTTTTATTGTCAATTGCTGGCTATTTTTCTCACGTAAACGTCATCGCTGATGGAGCTGAAGACCAGTTTTATTCCCCCGCCATTGATCGTTGCCTTTGTTTTTCGTCCCCCGCCAATTTTTTCCAGTCCTTTGTGGTGATCTGCCTTTTCAAGCTGAAGGTCAAAATCAGAATAAACCTCGCCGCTGATGCTGCTCATATCCAGGTTGGCAGCCAGGCCTTCAGGTAGTGATATATCTATCGTGCCACTAACTGATGAAATGTTGGATTGCCTGATTTTGGTATGATCTGAAAACGTACCGGTAATGTCCCCGCTGGTAGTCTTTGCATAAATCGGGCCCTGGACATTTTTTAATGAAATATCTGAATTATTGGCATGAACACTGATAGATCCGGGCATATCGGTAATGTTAATTTCCTCACCCTGCCATTCATTTTCACTAATTACCAAATGAAGTTTTTTGGGCACCCGGATTAAAAAGCTGCCTTCCTTTCTCCTGGAAACTTTCAACAGCGTAATTTTTTCAGTCGATTCTGTCACGTTTAATCCGATACCGGTATTATCTTCGGCCATTTGGTAAATAGTTGTAAGCCCTGCGGCCCTCTCATCAGTTTCTGCATGATACTTGGAGGTAATCAGTATTTCATTTCCTTCATATCCGCGGACATCCAGCTGGGTATTGCTGATGATTATTTCAAGTTCTTTTACCGACGATGCCGCAGCAATTTTATAAGTCTGCGCGTTTGTTGATGGATATAAACAATAAAGTAGGGCGTACATAAAAAGCTGCTTTTTCATTTTTATGGTGGTTATTGGGATTTTCGTAAATAGATATTGCCAAATTTTGATTCTAAATGACACATTTCACCCCCTCCGTTTAGCTTGCCTTGTACAATGTTCCATTTGTATGGTTCAAAAGTTTGATTTTTTTTGATATCCAGGCGCAGGTTGGTCATTATCTCGCCAAACTTGGTACTGAGTTTAAAATCTTTGCCGGCATTTGGTGATAGGGTCATGTCAATACCACCGAACTTTGATATGGCCTCGACCGGAGCGGTAATATTCGTTAATTCCAATAGCCCAAATTTGGCGTCGATCGAAAACGCAGCATTGGCAGGCACTTTTATTTCAAGGGTAATCTCTTTAATGACTCCGCGTGTCGAATATCCGTAACCATTTTCACCATGTTCTTCTCTGAATTGCTGCATGGCTTTGTCATGGTCCTGATCATTATCAAAATAGTATTTGGTATCCCCTCTTGTAATCATCATCATTTTGGGGAGATTATCAAGGTCTTTAATAACAGAGGAGACTTGTAGAATACCTTCTTCCTCTTTGACTTCAAGTACGAATGCGTCATTATTCCGCCCGTTATTGATGCGGACTTTGGCGGAAATCTCTATTTCGTTTTTATCCCAGGATGTCATTTTTATTAATTCCGGATAAGTAAACAGAAATTGAATCTTTTGTCCTGCCTTGAAAGGGACCTTTTTGCTAAGAAGCTTTTGTGCCTGAATATTACAGCAATAGAGGCATAGTATTCCCAGATATACGATGAATTTTGTTTTCATGGTATTACGTTTTCGATTAATAAATTTGCTCGGATTCTTGGAAAAGGGGCATTAGGTTGCCCCCGGTGCTTGTGCTGGTCAGTTTTATTTCTTGGTTCGTAAATAGATATTGCCGTGATTCGACGACAGGCGAATATCAATGCCACCTCCATTGAGGCTGCCATTTACGTGGCTTGAACTTATCTTATGTAATCCTCCGGATTTCTCATATTCAATTTTCATGTCTGAAAATATCTCTCCATGATCCGTACTAAGTCTTAATTTGGCCTTGGTATCGGAGGGCAATGCGACGTCAATCAATCCATGGGCTGAGACCAGGGAAATCGGGCTTTTTTGACTTACTTGTGAAAACACCGCCTCAATTTTGCCATGAACCGTATTGATAGTCATAGGGCCACTTACATTTTCAAGATGGACGGCATTGAATCTGACAGTGACGTCCAGTTCGCTTTGTACATTTTTTATTTGCAACGTACCGCCGCGATTGGAAGAATTTTGATAAGATATGGCCACATCCTTTGGAATAAGGATCGTATACCTGCTATTACGATGCCTGGAGACTGAATTGATTTCTACCTCGTCACCGGTTTTATTGATCGCGAGGCCAATACCCGAATTATCTTCCAAACCCAGGCTGTTAATGGGCCTTAATCCCCTGGCTCTTTCTGAGTCGCGATGTCCATGGTCTGCGGTGGAGATTAAAACAAAATTTTCGTTGTGGCTCTCGATGGTCACTTTATTGACCTCTTGAATGGTAATTTTACCGGAACTCAAGTCAAGCTTATATTCCTGACCGGATACGGACCCGGTATAAATCAATAAGAACGATGCTATGATTGCTAATACTTTGAACTTTTTCATTGTTTTAATTTTAATGTTGATCCTTTTATTTTGAGTTTTTGACCTATTGCTTCTTTGTCTTCTATGATAATTTGAAAATTCCCAGTTGCGCCTCATCTTTCACAGAATTGATAGTTTCGGCATCATCTATGATCTTTTGCATGCTATTGATCGCTCTGTTTTCTTTAAGATTAACCAGTATGTTAATAAGGGTTAACTGGATAACCGGTTCCTTCTCGGTGGAGAGTGCTTTGATAAAAGCATCTTTTACCGCACGCTCGCTGGAAAACCGATAAAGTGCTTCGATAGCTGCCAGCCTTACATTGATGTTATTATCTTTATTCATAGTAGCAACCAACACGGCTATGATCTCATCATCGGCTTCTGACAATTCAAAGGCCGCATTTACCCCCATAATTCTTTGGGAAGCGGATGACTGATCCTCCAAAGACCGGATGACCGCTGCTTTGGTGTCATTTATTTCTTTCTTAAGGGAAGAAATTTCCTCCTGGTGCCCTGACCTAATGACATACATACCAATAATGGCACCGATCATCACCAGGATCACGGAAGCGGCTATTTGCCAGGGTCCGGAGATGTTTAATCCGATGATCCTCGATTTTTTGTCGCGGATACTTTTTTCGAGATCTTCGAGCGTATGATCCAACTCCATTATTTCATCTTCCAGCATACTCATAAACCCTATCTCCAATGACTTATCGGGCTGCTGCACCAATCTTGACTGCATGATTCCCATTACCTCCTTAAGTCGATGATATTCTTTGGCAACCTCAGCATCTTCCTCTATTTTTTGCGAAATGATGACTGTCTGATCCTTGTCAAGTTTTCCATCGATATAATCAATGAGCATGGTGGTTAAATCTGATGTATCCATGACTAATTATTTTTAAAATAAACTTCCTTTAATTGGTTGATGGCTCTGTGAACCTTCACCTTTACCGCTCCAACTGAGCAATCCAGAATTTTACCGATCTCTTCATATTTAAGCCCCTGAAAGCGGCTCATTACTAAAATCTCTCTTTTATCTTCCGGCAGTTGTGCCATGGCTTCATAAAGTGCCTGTTTTTTTTCTTTCAGTTCCAATGACTCCAGGGCTGTTTCGCTTTCAACCGTGAGTGCATTTACCTCCTGGAAGTCGGAGAACATTACCTTATTTTTTTTTAGGTGATCCGCAAAATTATTTCTGGCCAACTGGTAAATCCAGCTTTTGAATTTGTATTCCGGATTATAGGATTTCCTGTATTTGATGATTCTGTAAAAAACATTCTGCACCAGGTCTTTGCTTACGTCTTCATTAAATGTCAGACGAAGAAAGAAATTATAAAGCTTTACATGATAGCGATCAAACAATGGCTTCATTAATGCCAGTTGGTCATTTTTGACCTTTACCATTATTTCTTCGTCAGAATACAGATCCACTATAAAGTTGGTTTCAGTAAAATTTAGATAGGTTACCTCAATTTACAGAAATGGTTACAGGAGAGCGATTAAAAATTTCAAAAACCTTGAATTTTACAGATGGTATCGCAGCGATCTGACGAATGACCAATTCAATTTTGTTGTCTATGGATATGGTGTTTTACCATAAATTGCTGCAATAATAGCAGAAAATTATCGAAATTACCCTGGCAATAAAATGATATATTTATGTAGGTTGAATAGGCCTTTTGCCATGAAGGGCGAAAGTAATTCAAGCTTGTAGCTTTAGCCATCACGATGATTAGTGAATTCAAAATGTAAAAGATGTGAGTACCTCAAAAGAAGCATTTGAACAGGATTTACATAGGGAGATAGCAAAAAGTGAGTATCGAAGAACTTATCTTACTATAGGTGTAATACTGGTAAGTTTGTTGCTGGCGCTGGTTAATTTTATTTTTTTCAGACACCTTACCAATGACCTTTTCGGAGAGGTCAATATTTACAAGGTAATGTTTATTTGGATCATCGTTTTTATGATCTACGAGTTTGCCGTTCTTAAGCGCCTAAAAAAATATTTAAAACACGATCAGCCCGTGCCAAGGATATTCAAGATTATCAACGTGATGGACGAGATTTCCTTTTTGAGTGCCTTGCTTTTCCTGTTAATTTACTATAGTCAGCAATATTTATTCCTGGACTCGCCGGTGTACGTAATGTATTTTGTTTTCCTGATTTTATCGGCGCTTCACCTGGATTATCGCCTTAGCATTTTAATGGGTGTGGTAGCAGCGGTGGAATATGTATTAATTGCCAACTACGTATATTATTATATGGATTCAAGCCCGGCTCCGGATGCTCCCTTAAATATTTATTATACCAAAGGATTTTTATTCATCATTGCAGGGTGTTGTGCCGGGTATGTCGCGGAGGAAATCAATAATCGCATTCGTCGTGCCTTTGACAACCTAATGGCCAAAAATCGTATTGAAAAACTGTTTGGCCAGCAAGTATCCAAAGAAGTGGTAAAAACGCTCATCAATCAGCCCGAGCAATCAAAAAAGGTGGAAGCCTCCATTATGTTTCTGGACATACGGGACTTTACCTCTTTGGTAGAGTCAAAGAGCCCGCAAGAAATTATTGAGTACCAAAACAAAGTTTTTAAGCCGATTATCAACATTATCAACGATCACAATGGAATTGTCAACCAGATTCTGGGTGACGGCATCATGGCTTCGTTTGGCACCCCGATTGAGCGAGACGACCATGGCGAGAAGGCCTATCGATGCGGTTTGAAAATATTGGATAAAGTGGAGCGTATGTCAAAAGAAAAGAATATCCCTTTTACCAAAGTAGGAATTGGCATCCATAGCGGCCCGGTGGTTACTGGAAACATCGGTAATGATGAACGAAAGCAATTTTCAATAAGTGGCTCTGCTGTAATCATCGCCGCGCGCCTGGAGCAGCTCAACAAAAAACTAGCCTCACAGTTTGTTATCTCAAAAGAAGTCTATACCAGCCTGCAAGAAAACAACGGTGGCATCACTGGCATTGGCAGTCATGAACTGAAAGGTATTGAAAAAAAGATTGAAGTTTACAAGGTTCGTTAGCGAGCTGGCCAATGGCGTCTGCAACCAGCCACTCCCCATTGATAAAATATTATGACCTGCTATAAAATATTTCTCACAAGCCGCGTGCGAATAATTTATATTGATCTGAAAATAGCCAGTAAAATAAATATTATACCTATGAAACCGAACATGGCGTAATCGACACACACCGCGTGTCGCTGAATCCTTCGCCATCCGCGTGTCGCCGAAGCTTCAGCGGAGGCGCAAGGAATGATTATAATATGTGAGGTTCCATGTGACCAATGAAAATAAATTATAAACACATGAAAAGAGTAATAACCGCCTTATGCTGCGTTCTGTTGAGCGCTTCATGGCTCTACGCAGATACATACACAACACGGAACGATTTTGCAAATGGCGAAAATCCCGATGAAACCAAGGAGGTGTTGAAGGTTGTAAACCAGCTTTTCGATGGCATGCGAAAGGGAGACAGCGCCATGGTAAGCGCTGTGTTTGATAGAAGTGTGAGAATGGCCAGCATTGAAATCAGGAACGGTATTCCCAGTTTTCGCGAAGGTTCGTTGCAACGGTTTTTAAATGCTGTAGGAACACCTCACGACAAAGTTTGGGACGAAAGGATTTGGGATCCGGTGGTGAAAATAGATGATAATATGTCTACCGTCTGGGTGCATTATGCCTTTTATCTAGACGATCAATTCAGCCACTGTGGTGTTAATGCGTTTCAGCTATTTAAAAGTGTATCGGGATGGAAGATTGTTAATATTACCGATACCAGAAGAAAAGATCGTTGTGAAGAACCCTGATATTCGCACGGGTCAGCTTCACAGGCCCGGCAAACTCTTAATATTTAGATCTCGGTCATCCTTCTAATTTAATCGCAGTTTTATACGACTTTATTTAACTTTAGGTGAAAATAAAATGTTGAATTGATAAGGTGCGATTATTATTGGTGAGATCTGTTTACCTGAATACTATGTTGTCCTGCTGCAGGCTATTCATATTTTTATTTTTTGTTTTAGCAGACACCTATTTGGCAAGAGGCCAATGCTCAGAGGTAAACCAGGCTTATCAGGCAGGGGAAATTATAGAATACAACGTTGCCTATAACTGGGGATTTATTTGGGTAAATGCCGGGGAAGCTATTTTTAAGGTAGAGGAAAAGAAGATTGGCGGGCAGCCGGTCTTTTATTTTTATGCCTACGGGACCTCCCTGAAAAAGTGGGACTGGATCTATAGGGTGAGGGATACCTATGAGTCATTTCTAGATATGGAGTACCTGAGACCTGTCAGGTTTAAACGAAATACCTCAGAGGGAAAATATACCGTAAATAATGCCTACGAATTCGACTACGAAAAAGGGAAAGTATATACGGCTACCCAAAATAGCGACAAACCGTTTTCCAAAGATACCATCCGGCTACAACAGTGTACATTTGATGTATTGTCCATGATATATCAGGCCAGAAACATAGATTATCGCCAGTACAAAAAAGATGACAAAATCCCGATTTCACTGATTATTGACGGTGAGATTTATAACCTATATATTCGATATTTGGGGGAGGAATTATTGAAAACAAGGGATAAAAAAACATACCAATGTATCAAATTTAAGCCTATGTTGGTGGAGGGAACCATGTTTTCTGCCGGTGAGAATATGACGGTATGGGTGACCAATGATGAGAACAGAATCCCCCTAATGATAGAGGCGAAGGTATTGGTTGGGTCGGTTAAGGCTTACCTTTCAAACACTCGCGGGCTTAAAAATACAATTAAATCTTTGGTGAAGTAAGTCTTCTCATTTTCAAGGACTTAGACATTATCAGGCTTAATTTTACAAAATTATTTACTTTAAATCATTGTAACATTAACCTTATTACCATATATTTGTACAAATTTCTTTCCATAGCTGGTTGAAAGAGACCGTTCGAGATTAGTCCCCCTAATCCGAGCGGTTTTCCTTTTTTTAGGGGATCTCATTTTGGATTTCGAGGCCAAGAAACCTAGTCCATATATTCATTTTTGAGAAAATCGATTAACTTGGTTTTATCAACCGGATTGGCAACGGTATCCTTGCCCACACTTCGATAGTTAAACCCTTTTCCTTTGAGGCTTTTGATCAGATGATTGTTGAGGACGTTTTTGCCATCAAAAATGTGTTTGCCTCGCATATTTTCCAGCTTGTCAACATCGGGATTTCTGAATTTTTCGTGCTCATTGCCAATAATCAATCCGTCGATATTTCCATTGACCATTTCATATTGTTCTTTGTATAGGCTGTATTTGCCTTCATAGGATGGGTTTTCTATCTTGAAATTTTCCAGGGCGCCCTTGACCGTATCGTAAATATGTACATGAGCGCCACGGTCCATCAATTCCCTGGCAACCTGAACGGGTTTCGATTCCCTCAAATCATCTGTTCTGGCCTTGAAGCCAATACCCCAGATAATGAAATTTTTATCTGACAGGTCGTCACCATAGGCATGAATGATCTTTTCGCTGAAATACTTTATGGTTTTATTGTTTACTAAAATAGTTGATTCAATAATTTCCAGGGGACTGCTAAACAGCTGACCGTACTCGGCGATTGCGCTGGTATCTTTGGGAAAGCAGCTTCCGCCATATCCCATACTGGCATTTAAAAATTTTCTTCCTACCCTTGTGTCTTTACCAACACCTTCCTGGACTTCCCTGATGTTAGCACCTACTGAATCACACAGTATGGCTAACGAGTTCATAAATGAAATTTTTGTAGCCAGTAGCGCATTGGCGGCATATTTAGTCACTTCAGAACTAAGCGTTGCCATGGGTGAAAGTGTAGACCTGCCATGGAGGTAAAGGAAAAATTCTGTTACCTTATCCAGGGCCTCGGTGTCATCACATCCGTAAACAATTCGGTCGGGTGTTCTTAAGTCTTCTACAGCCGTACCTTCGGCCAGAAACTCCGGGCATGAGCCAACCGAAATCTTCACATCATTTACCAAATGCTTGTCAATAATTTCTTTAACCAAATACGCGGTTCCGGGAGGTACCGTGCTTTTGTTTAAAACCACGCAGTCATTTTTAACGTTTTTAGCAATTTGCTCCGCTGCCGCACAAACATATTTTAGATTTGCTCTTCCCTTTTCATTAGGAGGTGTGCCTACGGCAATAAAAATTATTTCCGGGCGATCGAGTGCAACAGATATATCTGTAGTGGCAACAATATTTTCGTGGTTTTCTTGCAATAATTCGATTAATCCCTTCTCATGTATATGCAGGGAATCGGAATTATTGTCGATTACCTTATTAATGTTTTCAACTTTATTATTATCCGGGTCAAAAATCGTTACCTTATGAGTTCTTGCAAAGTGGGCACCAGTTGGCACGCCTACATAACCTGCTCCAAAAATCGTTACTCTAGCCATAAAATGTTATTACTCTATTTAGATATAAGACAATTAATTCACAATTATATGCAAAATTCCAATACTGCCAAGTTATTGATTTAAAAGTTTTTATGTTGAAATCTGCTCTATTTAATGGTGGCAGGTAAGATTATTGATATAATATACATGGTTGGAACCGGTAAATGCCTTATTTATCCCTCGATGGAAAGAAACAGGTAGAAATTTGTATGGCGGCTACCCTTGTTTGACAGGTAATAAAATGGTGAACTTTAATTTATTCTGTTAATTTTAAGCTTAATTTTAATGCGCGCACTCAGCTCATTTTTAAGATGGATTATTATTTAATAAAAGGTCTTTCTTATGTGAGGGTAGTAATACAATGGATAAGAATTTAGTAAAGTTAGTCCGGGCCTTTTTTATGCTGGTTCTTAGCCTGGCCATAGGTATTGTTGGTTATATGATTATCGAAGGTTATTCGTTTGTGAATGCCGTTTATATGTCAGTGATTACCATTTCAACCGTCGGCTATGGAGAGGTGGAGCCACTGTCCGGAGCCGGTAAAGTATTTACATCGACCTATATCATTGTAAACCTGGGTATTTTTGCCTATGTTGTTTCCATATTTACTACCTATTTATTGGAAGGAGAACTTAGAGTTATATTTAGAAATTTCATACAGGGAAGAGAAGTGAAACAATTGAGAAATCATACCATAGTTTGTGGTTATGGCCGCAATGGATCAAAGGCATGTGAGCAATTGATTAAGGAAAAACGCGAATTTGTATTGATTGACAGTAACGAAGAATTGCTGCAACATTTCAAAAATAACGGGAAGTTTCAAAGCCTTGTAGGCGATGCCACAGTGGATGAGGTTTTAAAAGATGCGGGTATAGAAAAAGCATCTTCGATCATCACCACGTTGCCCAGCGATGCGGAAAATGTTTTTATCGCCCTGACAGCCAGGGAACTTAATCATGATATCATAATCATTGCCAGGGCCTCCGATCAAAATTCCGAAAAGAAGTTGTATAGAGCTGGGGCAACTCACGTCGTAATGCCCGATGCATTGGGCGGAATGCACATGGCACAATTAATTGCAAAACCCTATGTGATAGAATTTCTGGAATTGTTAAATGGAGTAGGTGGTGAGAATGTGGTGTTAGACGAATTCTCATTTGACCAGCTACAGGAAAAACATCACCAAAAATCATTGGCCCAATTGGATATTCGAAAAAATACGGGCGTTACAGTGATCGGATTAAAAGAAAAGAATAAAGGATTTCTGTTTAATCCCCATCCCGAAACAACCGTAAACCATGGCGATGTACTCATTATATTAGGTGCTCAGGAGAATATTGATTCATTCAAGAAGCAATATTCCACATAAGACAGTGACTGGATATTTTTAATACCGCAAGTCATCGTCGGTCTGGCGGTTAATTGTCAGCAAACATCATTCAGACTGCGTATCCTGGCCAGGAGATGTCTTATTATCTTTTTCTTTAAATAATAGCCAAAACAACAGAGAAACGATAAGCGCCATAATGGCGGGGACGTACCATATGGATCGCCAGGCATGGCTTTCACCGTAGGTATAATATTCCACTACAAAGCCCGAAACCCATGAGCCTATCAACATCCCCACACCATAAGTAACCAGGGTAATGAAGCCCTGAGCGCTAGCCTGAATGGCTTTGGGCGCTTTTTTATCCACATAAATTTGCCCGGTGACAAAAAAGAAATCATAGCATATACCATGTAAAAGAATGCCAATGTAAAACATAAAGACAAGGCTTTCATTGTTTCCAAAAGCAAATAAACCGTAGCGGACCACCCAGGCCATCATACCAATTAGCAACATTTTCTTCACACCCAGGCGCAAAAATAGAACAGGCATTAAGAACATAAACAGCACCTCTGACAATTGTCCCAGGGTCATTTTAAGCGCGGCGGTTTCCATACCCGCTTCATTAAGAAATGCATTGGTGAAATTGTAGTAAAAGGCAAGAGGGATAGAGATCAGCAGAGAGCTGATGACAAATATGGCGAAAGATTTCTCCTTCATCAATTTTAGTGCTTCTAATCCTAATATGTTGGCTATGGTTACCTTTTCACCCTTGGATTTTGGTGGTGTTTTGGGAAGACTAAAAGAAAACAGTCCCATAAGTACCGATACGCCCGCAGCCATCTTTAAAGGAACAGAGGTGTCCTCGAGATACAGTTTACTGATCAGGCCGCTGGCTATTATCCATCCCAAAGTTCCCAGAACTCTCACATAAGGGAATTGCTTTCCCGGGTCTTTCATTTGGTTAAAACAAATTGCATTAACCAGGGCCAGTGTCGGCATATAACAAAGTGCATACAGCAAAAGGACCCAAAAAAAATAATTAGGAGAGACAATAGTAGAAACCCAATATAAAATCGCCCCTCCGATAAGGTGCATGGCAGCCAGCACTTTTTCAGCCGGAAAATATTTGTCTGCGATCATGCCTATAAAAAAAGGAGAAATGATGGCGCCAATCGGGATAGCGCTATAAGCCTGACCCACGTCCAGCCCGTCAAAACCAATCTTGAAAAGATAGGTGCCCATGGTTACGAACCATGTTCCCCAAATAAAAAACTGGAGAAACATCATTACCGAAAGCTGAATTCTTATGGTGAGCCTCATATTTTATTGGGGATTATATTTTGACATTCATTTAACCGGGACATAATAATCCCAATAAAATACTCTTTTTATCTTAACTAAATAAATAATTAGATAAATAAAGTTTTTGAGCATATAATCTTTAGCTAATATATTCGGCTATGCAGGCTTTGATTTGTTGGGCGAGAAATTCAACGTGAGGATTTTCAAGGATGGAGGTATGGGTTCCAGGCACATCGATCACCCGTACCCCTCCCAGGGCAAACTTGCTCCATCCCAGATCATAATCTTTTATAATCATAAAACCCCTGTCTTTGGCCCTGAACAAATGTATTTTGCCATCGTAGGGTTTCATGTTATATTTTTTACTGGCCTGATAGCAGGCTTGTTTGACATCCTGCAGGTGCAGGGGAATTGTTCCTTCCTGGTTAATATGCTCCTGGTATTTCTTTTGCCAGTTTTTGTTTTTTTGCCGGCGTTGAATTGTTTTGATTTTTTGAGATATAAATTTGATTTTTTTGCTGTTTTCCGTCGCAAAAAAATCGTTGATATGATAACTTACCCTCCTCAGCCAGCTGTTTAACTCATTAGAAATTAGCTTTTCGCCCAGGGCAATATCCTCATGTGTGTATACGACCGAGGTATCCAGCAGGGCAACAAGCCCTACCTCCTTGCCTTTCTGTCGTAATTGGCTGGCCAGTTCAAAAGCCACCCTGCCCCCAAAGGAAGAGCCGCCAATGAAATAAGGACCTTCAGGGTTGTGTTCAATTATTTCTTCCATATAATGGGTGGCCATTTCCTCGATCGTGAACAACGGGGTTTCCTGGCCATTCAGACCCTTGGCCTGCAGTCCATAAAATGGATGTTCGTTTCCCAGTGATTCAGCCAGTGGCTGATAATTTAATATGTTGCCACCTACCCCGTGGATACAATAAAATGGCTGGTTTTTACCCGTAACATTTACTGCCACGAGGGAGGACCAGTTTTTATCCATTGAAATAGAAGACACAATACTACCAAGTTTCCGGATGGTATTATGGGTAAACAAAACAGCCATGGGGATTCTTTTCTGGCTGATGGTCTCTACCTCCGCCAACATTCTGGCGGCCAGCAGGGAATTACCCCCAAGTTCAAAGAAATTGTCATGAATACTAATCTCTTTAACACCCAGGACCGTACTCCAGATTTTTAATATGTGCTCCTCCATGTCCGTAAGGCCCTCCATACTTTTTTCCGTCCCGTTTAAGTTACCAGTGTCAAGAGACGTCAACGCTTTTCTATCTATTTTTCCATTGGGGGTAGTGGGGAATGAAGCCAATTGTACAAATTGAGTAGGCAGCATATAAACCGGTACCTGTACTTTTAAATAGCTCCTCAAGTCCATTACCGGTATGTTGTCGCCGGTCTCAGAGCAGAAATATGCGGTTAGCTGCGGTTCCTGGTTTTTGTTTTCCTTTATGGCTACAACGGCCTCCTTGACGGCCTCGTGTTTCATTAAAGCCAATTCGATTTCCGAAAGCTCGATCCTAAAGCCGTTAATTTTTACCTGGTTGTCTTTTCTGCCCTTATGGATTAATAAATTGTCATTTGTCAGCAGTCCCAAATCTCCGCTTTTGTAAAGGATCTGATTTTCCTGGTCTTCAAAAACTTTGAAAACCTTTTTGCTCAGCTCAGGTAAATTCCAATACTGGTTGGCAATATATCTGCTTTTAATGCAAATTTCTCCAATTTCTCCATGCGGTACCGGCTGTTCATTTTCATCCAGCAACAATACCTCCATGTCTTCAACCGGATATCCGATAGGAACAATCTGATTCTCTATCTGGGTTTCGCAATTAATTACAAAATATCGAACCGTGCCTGTCTCTGTAGAGCCCAACCCGGTTAATATTACCATGTGCTCGCTAAAATGCTTCCAGGCCATGGTTATATTTTTATAGGGAACCCGCTCTCCCCCGAATATGAGCAACCTGATCGATGGAAATAGAGTGCTCCCTTTGATGATTGGAATGAAATGTCTGAAAACCGATGACACAGAATGATAGACGGTTATTTCCTCCTTTAACAGCCATTCCTCTAATCCGGCAAGACCATATTTTTTGATGTTGTATGGAAATAGAGAGGCTCCGTTTAATAAGGCACCGAATATGCCATAAACCGATCCCATGACACTACAGGAGTACAGCATAGTGAGCCGGTCGTCAGGAGTAATTTTTTGTATATTGGTCCTCCTCATGCACCCGTGAAGCAGGTTCCTTTGGTTTTGCGGAATACCTTTCGGGTTACCGGTCGATCCCGAAGTATAAATAATATATGCCAGATCATCAGGAGAGGTATCCGGCGTAGGATTTTGCTTGCTGATTGACTGATCAATGGTATCAATATTGACGATTTCCAACTGGCCGTCTCCCAGCTCCGCCGCCTGTGCCATAGTGCTGTCATCGGCTAGCAACAACCTGGCGCCCGCGTCTTTTATCACTAAACTGTTGCGGTCAAAGGGGAAATCCGGATCAAGTGGCACATAATAATTCCCTGATTTTAATACCCCGAATATGGTTGCTATAAAGCTTGATCCCTGGTCCAGGAAAATTACCACCGGCGCTTTTACAAGATCTTTTCTTTGGTTTAAAACGGCTGCTATCTGATTGGAAAATTCATTTAACGCAGCATAGCTGTAGCTGGAATTTCTGTCTTTTATAGCCAGGCGCTCCGGGTGTAAGGCCACCATGTTTTCGAACCGTTTAGCGACAGGCTGTTCCGTTTCCCTTCTGTCAAATTGAGAGAATTTGATATTTTGAATCGAATTATATCGGTGCATTATAACTTAATTACTACCTACTTGTAAAGTAACCTAGATGGGACTGTAAAATTAGGGGTGTTCGAGAACTACTTGATTGGGATTTTTTAATCCCTAGGGTAATAAGTTAAGGAGGCCCCACGTTGACTACAAAAGTAACAAAAATGTGTGTGTAAAAAAAAACAGGTTATGAAACTAACGAGAAATTTAACCCAAAAACCTACAAGTCTTTGTTTTTTGCTCATTCTTACTACCATTTACATGCTTCAGGGTTGTTCGGACGACGACCAACCGGGTTTGCCTTTCAATAAAACACCGGGTGATGGAGAGTTCTACCGGCTGCAAGGTTTTGGCGGCGTGGATGTTATCTCTGAAAATCGCCAGGTACGGGTCCTGGTCAGGGTTACCGATAGTCTGAATTTTGGTGTAACAAATCTGGATAAATCCGACTTCGAGGTGTTGGAAAATAATATTGACAAGGTAAATGATGTGGAGGCCAATACTAAAATTGATCCCGACAGTATTCCATTTACTATTAAAACAGTGCTGTTGCTGGATCTAAGCAGTAGCGTGGAAGGTAAAATAGCGGAGATCAAAACGGCCGTAAAGGAGCTGATACAGGCAAAGGTACCTGACCAGGAATTTGCCTTATACACATTTGACAGCAAGGTCAAATTGGTTCAGGAGTTTACCAGCAGCACAGCCAGCCTGATAGCGGCTGTCAATTCGTTGCCCGACATCAAGCTTGATGCCTCCACCAACCTGTTTAGGGCAATTATCGAGGCAAGTAGTGCCTGGGAGGACAACATAGGTATCGACCGTATCGAAGAAGGTAGCATGATCATATTTACCGACGGCAAACACAATGCAGATCCCGGGTTAAAAGTGGAAGATGCCATTAATGCCCTTGGCCAAAAATCGGTTTACGTAGCTGCCTTGGATGGCCCCAACCTGGACGAGTCTACTTTGATCGACATTGCCGGAGATGAAAACAAATATATTTTTGCCAACGATGTGTCCAAGCTGGCCGCTGTATTCCTGGAAATTCAGGATAAGATACTAACGCAGTCAAAAAGTATCTACTACATCACCTATACCAGCCCCATTTCTGTTCCGGGGACACAGAATCTAAAAATCATGATTAATAATAACAGAAACCCAGGCACGGATTGTTTAGTTGAAGAGGCCTTTTCAACCAATGGGTTTTAGTATCTGGCAGAAACTTTTTGTCTTTGGAGGGCGTTAGCGTTATATTTGATTAACCAACATTGGAAATCCAAACCATCGTGGTTTGTTGCAGTTATTAATTACTACGGCAAAGCCAAATTCTTCGATTAAATGAAATGCTAATGAACCTCCATTATCAATTTCCCGGAAAGATTAGTTATTTATTAATATTTGGCATGGCGCTGGCCACGTTAACATCTTGCGGGAAAAAGCCTGGATCGGCGGGAGAAGACAGGTCTGAAACGGGGGATTCATCTGAAAATAACAAGGTATTGCCACCTGACAAAAGACCCTTGGCCGTTGACAATGGGAAGATCTTTTTAAAAGAGGGCAAGAAGTTTTTATGGGGAGGGGAAAAGGAGTTCCAGCATTTTGAGATAACTAATTGTCAATTAAAGGATGAGCAATTTCATTATGGTATTGGTCGTGAGAAATTTCCAGCCTTGCTGGCACCGGATTTTATTGACGTTTCAACTGCCGACTCGCTGTATGCCGAAAATGCACGTTTTCTGATGGTGAAAATGGATGGCGTTACCAAGGCCTATTCGGTGAAGGACCTGACCAGACATGAGGTAGTGAATGATGAAATAAATGGTAAACCTATTATGGCCGCTTATTGCATTCTGGCCGACCTGGGGGCCATTTACGAAAGAACCATGGGGGGAAATACATTCACCTTTGCGCTGAGCGGGTATACCTATTTTGATCCCGGGGTTTGGGATGGAATGGATGGATTTGTATTATGGGACAGGGAAACGGAAAGCCTTTGGTGGCCCTTAATAGGTCAATCGGTTTCCGGTGAAATGGCCGGAGCCTCTATGAAAGTGCTCGATGAACAACGGTGGTCCCAAACCAACTGGAAGGACATAAAGACGAACCATCCGGATGCCCTGGTACTGGCCTCCGGGCAGGATTTTGAGCGTCCTGAGGAATGGATCCGATACAATAACGTAGAACCTGTTTCTGAAGAAGGTCAATCGATCGCTCCCAAATGGGGAGAGAATCACACGCCCAATTAATGCGGTTTCGAGGGAATACAACATAAGGATCTATTGTAAATTCCCGGCTATTTCTTTGGATGGAGACGGTAATATGATAATCAAATGGGAGTTTTACCACTCATATAAAAACACTTTTCTTTCCTGGTAATTCCTCCTACATTTAACCCTTCAAAATAAATTTGATCCTAATTACATTCTAAACCCACAACCAAATGAAATATAAATGTCTAGGGGCCCTGTTGATGGCCTTTATAAGTATTTATTCCAGGGCACTGCCGGATGGAGATAAGGTTAACAAATATACCTATACAATAGACCTGACCAAAGTAAAAGATGACAAGGTGACTGTAGAGCTGACCATTCAGCAACTGGGGTTAAATGAAGCAATTTTCAACTTGCCAAAAATAATTCCGGGTACCTACAAAGAAGCTGATTACGGGCGGTTTGTTTCTAACCTGAAAGCTTTCGATAAAAAGGGGAAACCACTGGAAGTGGTAAGAGAAGGGGACAACACCTGGAAAATTGCCAAGGCCAAAAAACTTAGAAAAATTACCTATGAAGTGGACGACACCTATGACGCCGATATGGGTGCCAATCAGGTCTATCCCATGGCCGGGACTAATATTGAGGATAAGACCAACTTCGTATTAAACACCGGCGGGATTTTTGGCTATTTTGAGGGCATGAAAGAAAGTGAATTTGAACTTAATTTCATTAGACCCAAGGAGTTTTATGGCTCTACCGGACTGATACCGGAAGCTACAGGCGTTAAGTATCAGTATAATTTGAAGAAGGAGAACATTAAAACCGAAGAGGATGGTAAATTGGTAGACAGGTTTGTTACATCTGATTACAATCTTTTAATCGACTCTCCCATCATGTATAACAAACCCGATACGACTTTGATAGATGTAGGAGGAACAGAGGTGTTGATATCGGTATATTCTCCGAAAGGAATGGTTACTTCAAAATTTATTGCCGAGAACATCGACGAGATTTTGAATGCGCAAAAAAGTTATTTGGGCGGTAGTTTGCCGGTCGATAAATACGCCTTTATTTTTTACTGTGAAGATCCGGCAAAATTGGCGCCTATTCAAGGGGCCCTGGAGCATTCATATTCCTCCTTTTATTATTTTCCCGAGGTGCCCCAGGAAAACCTACGTCAAACTGTCAAAGATGTGGCAGCACACGAGTTTTTCCACATCGTCACACCTTTGAATATTCATTCTGAAGAAATTCAATACTTTGATTTTAATGACCCCCAAATGTCCAAACATCTTTGGATGTATGAGGGAGTAACGGAATATTCCGCTCACCATGTGCAGGTCAAGTACGATTTGATAAGTGAGGAGCAATTTCTGTCCACGATGCGGGAAAAGATGCAAACTGCCAGTTTTAGTTTTAATGATACATTGTCATTTACTGACTTGAGTGAATATACGCTGCATAAATATCCGGATCAATATGGCAACGTTTATCAAAAGGGAGCACTAATTGCAATGATGATGGATATACAATTGCGACATCTGTCAGACGGCGCTTACGGCATCCAGGATTTGATGAAGGACCTGGCCAAAAAATACGGTAAAAACACGCCTTTTAAAGATGAAGATCTTTTTAATGAAATTGTCGCGCTTACCTATCCCGAAATGGGAGAATTTTTTGACACTTACCTGATCAATGGCAATGTACTCCCCTACAAGGAGGTATTAAAACTTGTTGGTGTTAATTATGACTTTGAAAGATCGTATAAAGACTTTAGCTTCGGAAATATAAGCCTCGGCTATGACCAGGAAGCCCAGAAACTTGTGGTGGCTGGAATCGATGGCATGAATGATTTTGGCAAAAAAATGGGCTATCAGGCCGGTGATTTGTTGTTGAAAGTAAATGGAAATGATATTCCACTTCAAGGGTTAAGGCAATTTATTGACGGGATCAAAGCCGGTATGAAGGAGGGAGACCTGTTTTCAGTAACCGTTTTGAGAACCAATGATTCAGGCGAGAAAGAGGAAATGACCCTGAGCCACGAAATATTCAAAGCAGAGCAAAAAGAGTATCACGCCTTGTCATTCGATGAAAATGCCACGGAGCAACAGGTGAAGATAAGAAATAGCTGGTTGCGGCCTTGACCTCGACTGCCCACCAATAAAATTAAAAAACTGCCTTTTGGGGCAGTTTTTTTTATGCCTGAGTTCAGATAAATGTTGATATAATTTTTAAAAATTCACCCGGGCCGTTTAGGTGCAGAGATTAAGAACAAGGTTGAAACACTAAATTTTTAGAGGGAGAAAGCAAAATGCGGGAGCAGATATTCTGCGGTCGTTAACAAACCAGGATTTAAACAGAGCTTTGTTAAGGCCGTCTAATGGTTGCCACAGGATCGACGTGAATAAAGGTTGCTATGCCTGTCCAGATACTATAAACCTGAATAGCACAGATAAAATGAAAAATCGGTTATGTTGATTTTATTATTATCAGGAAAATTTGCTCGAGCAAAAACGTGAAATAGCATGACAATAACTTGATGTTATACTTCTCTTTCAATATATTTGAAATTACCACATTTGACGAGACAAATATTCGGGTTGTATTTAATTGGAATGAGACGCTTCTCCTTTGACAATTTTGAATTTGATTTCATGTATAAAGTGTCTAACTCTTAAATTAACGGCATGGCGGATTCAAACTTCAATATTTGGAATAATTTTCAGAATGGTAGCAAAGAGGCATTTAATACCATTTATTCTCAATATGTGGAGATACTTTTTGATTACGGAAGCAGGTTTACTGACCATCATCCGTTGGTAGAAGACGCCATACAAGAGCTGTTTATAGACCTATGGATAAAAAGATCGCAATTAGGTGATGTACGCAATATAAGAGCATATTTATTCAAGTCTCTAAAGAGACGGATCTTAAGGAAGCTGGGCAGCCAGAAAAAATTGACCGAGATAGATCAGCTTCCTGAATTTCCGTTGATTTTTTCCTACGAAGATCAGCTCATCAAAGAAACCAGTGATCGCGAGCTAATTAAAAAATTGAATCATTCGCTGACCAAGCTCACTGCCACACAAAGAGAGGCTATTTTTCAAAAGTACTATCAAAGACTTTCATATCAGGAAGTGGCTAGCATCAGAGAAGTCAATGTGAAAGCAATTTACAAATTACTGGCCCGCGCCTTAAATCAGCTTCGCTCTTCTTTCAATATTTTTTTCACAATATTGGTATACATCAAGTCCCTTTTTTAAAAAGTCAAAAAATTTTGGGGTAAACATTACATCTCCTGCATCTATAAGTTAGAGAGGGATACATTTTGTTTAACAGTGTTTAGTAATTATTGATGTTTAATTTTAAAAAAAACAGCAAAGATCAGCGTTATACATTAGAAAGGCTGTTATTAGATGAGTCTTTCATTTTATGGGTTTATGATGAAGGAGATGGTACCTGGGATAAGTGGCTGGCATTAAATCCACAACAAAAACCAATAGTGGAGGAAGCCAAAGCTTTCATTTTTTCTTTGAACCTGGAAAAAAATACATTGCCAGCAGTAAGATTGGCTGAAATCAGAGCCGGTATTGAAAGCGGGATCTTGAAAAAAGAACAAGATCGAAAATTAGGCTCCGACCCATCTCGAATTAGGGTATGGTATAAAATAGCGGCGATTTTTGTCTTGGTATCAATTGCAGGCACGGTATATTTTTTGAGACACCCCCAATTGTTCCAATTAAAAGGGAACCTTTCAGAGACAGCCGTCAAATATATTGAAAAGCGTGCAGCAGATGGGCAAAAAATGGCTTTTCAACTCAGTGATGGTTCGACGATCAAATTGAATTCAGGAAGTAAGTTTATATACCCGGAGAAATTTGAAGCCGACAAAAGAGAAGTTTTTCTCGAAGGAGAGGCTTTCCTGGAGATCCAAAAAGATTCGACCCGGCCATTTAGTGTTGTGGCGGGGGACATTCGTACCGTTGTATTGGGAACATCCTTTAACATCAAGGCATACGAGGATGACGAAAGAATAGAGGTAGCCCTGGTAAGTGGCAAAGTGTCACTTACCAATAGAAATTTTGAATACAATTCTACCGAGGGGCAAGTGATTCTGGAATCCAACGAGATGGCCGTTTACCACAAGGAAAAGAAACGGACTGAAAAATCGAACTTTGATCCCGATAAAATTTTGGGTTGGAAACACAAGACGATCTATTTTGAGGACTCCGATTTTGAAGAAGTGGTTAAAACACTCGAACGGTGGTATGGGGTGACATTTATCATCAAAAGCACGAAAGAATTGGATAAAGGGTTTGCAGGTATGTATACCAATAAACCGCTTCAAACCGTCATGGAAGGCATAAGTTTTACATACGGGTTCGAGTATGAAATCAATGATAATATAGTAATTATAAAGTAACTAAAATTTAAGCAAGGAAAATATGAATACAAGTTAGAAAAGAAAAAGCCGGCCACTCGAAAATGACCGGCCTTAAATTGTTTCAGTGCTTTGTTGTGGGGAAACATTTTGCGAACATTTTACCACAATAATGACACCTAGTCTTTGATGAAAAATAAGTTTTCACCTAACACCTAAAAATATGAAATTAAAACCTTTACGACAAATACTTATTATGTCTAAGTATGCATTAATCGGGTTGGTTCTACAATGTATCCTCTATAATTTTATTTTAGCTAATGAAACCAACGCTCAAAAACAGAGCATAGAAGACATCTTCCTAACCTTGCAGATGCAAGATGCCAGTATAGAACAGATTTTTGCTGAAATAGCAAATGAAACAGTCTTCTCTTTTGCTTATAACAAAAGTGTCACCAACAAAAACAGCAACTTGTCTGTCGATTTTGTGGATAAATCTTTGGCTGATTTGTTGCGTTATCTTTCTAAGAATACAAATCTTAGTTTTAAGCGCGTTGATGAAACAATACATGTCAATAAAAAGAAAGGCTCTAAAAAGACAGTCACTGAAAGTTTAGGTAGCCCGTTAGATTTTAGGGTCAGGGTATCCGGCAAAGTGATTGACGAAAACGGAGAGGCTCTGCCCGGAGTCAACGTGGTTGTCAAAAATACCTCCGAAGGAGCCATTACCGATGCTGACGGTACTTATGCCTTAGATGTTCCCGGGGATGCCAATATACTGGTGTTTTCATATGTAGGCTACATTTCTCAGGAAGTTCAGATCAATGGCCGGGAAGTGATCGATATTACCCTGTCTCCGGATGTTTCGGCGCTGGCCGAGGTGGTCGTTGTAGGATATGGTACTCAGAAAAAAGCTAATGTTACCGGTGCAATAGTTGATGTTGATACCAAGGAATTGAACCAGAGCTCTGTTTCAAACTTAACCAATGCCCTGGTTGGAAGGTTGCCTGGTCTCATTGCTACACAAAGAAGCGGGCAGCCGGGCGCCAACGCCGCTACATTACTGATAAGGGGTGTAGGTACCACCGGAAATTCATCTCCCTTGATTATTGTGGATGGCGTTCAAAGGGATTTTTCTCAGCTGGATCCAAATGAAGTGGAAAGCGTTACTATTTTGAAGGATGCCTCGGCGGCTGCGATCTACGGGGTGAGAGGTGCCAATGGGGTGATTTTAGTAACTACAAAAAGAGGTAGTGCGGGAAAACCTGCTATTACGTACTCTTATGAACTTACCTCCCAAAAGCCGATCCGCCTGCCAAAGTTCCTGGATAGTTATAATTATGCTGTTTTGTTCAACGAGGCTAAAAGAAATGAAGGAAAAGCCGAGCTATTCACACAGGAAGACCTGGATAAATACAGATCAGGCAGCAGCCCAGATACCCATCCCAATACAGATTGGTTAGACGAAGGGCTGGCTGAATCCGCATCATTGCAACAACACAATCTGTCTGTGACAGGAGGAACTGACAGGCTTAAATATTTTGTCTCTTTGGGCTATCTATTTGAAAACGGCCTGTATAAAAACCTCAACTTTGAGCGATATAACTTTAGGTCCAACCTTGACTTTGACGTCACTTCAAATTTCCGGGTTTCAATTGATCTATCAGGTAGGTTAGAAGATAGAAGTGAGCCGGTTACCGGAATCAGTTCGCTGTTTAGCGGACTGATACGCCTGCCTCCTACAGGAGTGGCTTACTATTCTAACGGGTTGCCGGGGCCCGGTGCCTTTGGAGGAAATCCTATTGAGGCAGCAAGAAGTGGCGGCGTAAGAACTTCCGAACGAAATATATTCTTTGCTACCCTGAAAGGAGAATATGACATCCCTTTTGTAAAAGGCCTCACAGCCAAGGCCTATGTCGCTGTGGATAGAGCGCAAATAACTACTAAATCTGTGCAAAACAGGTATAGTATTTTCAGCTTGAATAATGACGAATTTGACGAGACCATTGTCGGCCAATCCAGTGTAAATGAAACCTTTTTCTCCGGTCCGGCACCAAGTGGTTCTGGTATACCGGATCCTGTCCTGACATTAAATGCAACTTTGAACTATAGTACTACTATTGCCGAAAGACATGAAATTACAGGACTCCTGGGTGTGGAAAGGGCCATTCACGAAAGCAACCGCTTTCAGGCCGGCCGGCTTAATCTGGTTTCAGACGCCCTGCCTCAGTTAGACTTTGGTGATGCAGGTAGCAGCACTACCGGTGGCTCGGCTTTCAAGGCCGCAAGGCTCGGATATTTATCAAGGGTCACCTATGGTTATGATGCGAAGTACCTCTTTGAGGCCAGCTTCAGATACGATGCCTCTGAAAACTTTCCCAGTGAGAACCGTTGGGGATTCTTTCCTTCATTTTCTGTTGGATGGAGGATCTCTGAAGAACCTTTCTTAAGTGGTGTGGACTTCATTGATAACTTGAAGCTAAGAGCTTCCTGGGGACAATTGGGTAACGACAGGATCGCGCAATTCCAATTCCTGAATGCCTTTAATTTTGGAAATGATTATGTTTTGGGGGGTGCTGCCGTAAAAACTATACGACCGGGGGTTGTACCGAACCCGGACGTAACATGGGAAACCTCAACCACTACCAATGTAGGTTTTAATTTAGGATTATGGGACAGTAAGCTGACCGTTGAGTTTGATTATTTTATTAAAAATACAGAGGACATCCTGGAATTTAGAGACCTGTCAGTGCCAACTACATTTGGCGCTTCGCTACCCAGACAAAATATTGGAGAGGTTGAAAACAAAGGTTTCGAACTCTCAGCGAGTTATCAAAATAGTATAGCCGGTATCGATTATTGGGTAAAAGGCAATTATACGTTTGCAAGAAATGAGATCATCTTTGTAGATGAACCCGCCGATGTTTCCGATAATCTGAAGCGCACGGGACGACCTATTGGTACGTTATTTGGACTAAAGGCCCTTGGACTTTTCCAATCACAAAGTGAGATAGACGCCCATGCTGACCAGGGCGCAGTGGCGCCCGGTGATATTAAATATGAAGATATCAATGGAGATGGAACTATTAACAGCGATGACAGGGTGTCTTTGGGCATTCTCAATGCAGTAGGCGGCCAGGCGGCACCTGAAATTATTTTTGCGCTGTCTTTAGGCGCAAGCTATAAAGGCTTTGATTTTAGCGCACAATTTCAGGGAGCAGATAATTTCTTTACCTATCTGTCGGAGGAAGCCGCATTTGCCTTTTTTAATGGTGGAAAGGTGTTGGAAGAGCATTTGGATCGTTGGACACCCGATAATCCGGACGCCACTTACCCGAGAATTCTTACCGAGGATAGTAACAACAGATTAGTCTCTTCCTATTGGCTCAGAGATGCCTCATATGTTCGTCTAAAGAATTTAGAGATTGGTTATAACTTCCCTGAAGCTGTTATTTCCAAAGCCAAATTAAATGGCCTGCGAGTGTACGTTTCAGGTTTGAACCTCTTTACCATTAGTGATCTGGACACTTTTGATCCCGAGGCACCAAGAGGGAGAGGGTGGTTCTATCCACAACAAAAGTCATTCACACTTGGTGTTTCAGTACAATTGTAGATGTAAAAAAATTAAGTAACAGATCATGAAAAAGTTAACATATATATTTTACCTGGCTGTAAGCCTGACACTGCTATCTTGTGACACCGACTTTCTTGACCTTACACCCCAGGACAAGTTAAACTCTGGGGATGTCTGGCAAGATCCGGCGTTGATAGAACTGCTGGTCAATGATATGTACAGATCTATGCCCGATGGATTTAATCGTGGCTGGGCCATGTTAGGCGCAGCCACTGACGATGCAGAAAATAGTTACGGATGGCCGGGCCTTCAGGCTTTTAACAGGGGAGATTTTGATGCAACCAATTATCCGTTTGGAAATACCTGGGCGAATAATTACAGGGTGATCAGAGAGGCCAATGACTTCATGGAGAATATTGTTAATCTTACAGATGCCAATACTGAAGTCATTAACCGCCTGACGGGGGAAGTACATTTTTTAAGAGGGTTCTTTTACTTTGACCTGATGAGACATTACGGAGGTGTGCCCCTTTTGGATCGGCCGCAGTCTTTGGATGATGACCTTCTGGTGCCTAGAAATAGCTTTGACGAGGTAGTAGATTTTGTCGTAGCGGATCTGGATATGGCAGCTGGCCTATTGGTAACGGAGCACGGCTCTTCTGACCTGGGTAGGGCTACTAAAGGTGCCGCGCTGGCGCTTAAAGGAAGAGTGCTGTTATATGCGGAAAGATGGAATGCCTCTGCAGCAGCCAGTAAGGCTGTCATTGATTTAAATAATTATACACTTTTTCCCGATTATGAGGGAATATTTTGGGCAGCCAATGATAATAATGAGGAGGTAATCTTTGATAAACAGTTCAATGATCCGGATTTTGGGCATTGGGGACATCTGTTTAATCAACCCATCGGTTATACCGGAGGTTGGGGTGGAAACGGCCCTACACAGGAACTTGTAGACGCTTATGAAATGACCGATGGACAGCTTCCTGATGAATCGCCGTTGTTTGATCCAAATAGCCCTTACGACAATAGGGATCCTAGATTTTATGCCACAATACTTTACGAGGGCGCCATATTCAGGGAGAGGGCGATTGAAACCCGACTTGGGGGGTTAGATGGTATTGAGAAGAATGGAGATGCCACCAAAACCGGCTATTATATGCGAAAGTTTTTGGATGAAGCCAAAGAAGATTACGCTAACGTGCAGGGAAGCAATAATTGGATTGTGATGCGGTACGCTGAAGTTTTATTAAACTATGCCGAAGCGCAAAATGAAGATGCAGGTCCTGACGCAAACGTATATAACGCAATGAATGAGCTAAGAGCAAGGGTAAATATGCCACCGCTCCCCGCTGGCCTGAACAAGGACCAGATGAGGGAAAGAATAAGGAATGAGCGACGTGTTGAGCTGGCTTTTGAAGAACACAGGTTTTTTGACGTAAGGCGATGGGGAATTGCCGAGGATGTTTTAAATAAACCGATTCATGGAATCAGAATTGGCCCTAACGGAGAGCTTTCCGGTCCGGGATTTGGGATCATTGAAACGGAAAACCGGACGTTTCTTCCGCGACATTACCTGGCACCTATTCCTCAATCTGAAATTGACAAAAATCCAAAATTAGAACAAAATCCGGGTTATTGAGGAAACATAAATTAACCTATTGCAATATCAGGGTTTACCTGTCTAACTTAAGTAAATTACCACTAATTCAGTGGTAATTTACTTTGTTGTGTTTTATGAGAAGGTTGTTTTTTAATCTTAAACCGATTCGAGTGGGAGTAGCTAATATGAAAATGAGTATAATATCCCAACCAGATTTATGGTTGGCCTTCTTCGTTTTTATGATGATGAGTTGTGGTAAAAAGGAGATCAATGATCATTCAAAGGTTTCGATGGATACCAATCCGCCGTCTTTGTTTACACTCGTTTCACCGCAAAGATCCAAAATTACTTTTCGGAATGATCTCAAAGAGACCAATTCAATGAATGGGATTTTTTATGAATACTTCTATAATGGCAGCGGTGTGGCTGTAGGTGATTTCAATAATGACGGGTGGGAAGACATATACCTGGTTTCGACCTTAAGTAAGAATAGATTATACCTGAATAAAAAAGCGCTTGTCTTTGAAGATGTGACTGATCTATCGGGGGCAGATAGTGGGAAAGGATTTGATGCAGGTGTTACAGTAGTGGATATAAACCGGGATGGGTTGTTGGATATCTATGTGTGTCGCACAGGTCGTTTTAAAGATGATCTGCCCCGACGTAACGCATTGATGATAAATCAGGGTGTTAAAAACGGGATTCCTCATTTTAAGGAAATGGCTGCCGACTATGGCCTGGATGACCCTTCCTTTTCGACGCAGGCGGGGTTTTTCGATTATGATCGGGACGGAGATTTGGATATGTTCCTCATAAACCATGGAATTGATACCTATCCCGATAATGCAATTGAGATTTTTAAGGATCAACCATCAAACTACCGTGGCGAGCGATTATATCGTAATGACAACAATAAATTTATCGATGTGACCCAACAAGCTGGTATTATCAATAATATGCTTGGCTATGGATTGGGCCTTGCTTTTGGTGATTTGAATAATGACCAATGGCCAGACATTTATGTGAGCAATGATTTTTCAGGCCAGGATCATCTGTATATTAATCAGCAAGATGGATCCTTTTCAGAGGTAGCAAAAAAAGCGACCAGGCATATTTCCAATTTTTCAATGGGTAATGATATTGCAGATTTCAATAATGACGGTTGGTTGGATATTGTGGTTGTCGATATGATGGCCGAGGATAACTATGGCATCAAAACCAGTATGAGTAGCATGGATCCAGAGAGATTTTACGAGCATGTGAATGCTGGTCTGCATTATCAATACATGTATAATACATTACAGCTAAATAATGGTTTGATCTCCCGGGATAACATTCCGAAGTTTTCTGATGTAGCTCAACTTGCTGGTATTTCCAGTACGGACTGGAGCTGGGCTCCTTTGTTTGTAGATATGGATAATGACGGCGATAAGGATCTTTTCATCTCAAACGGGATTAAAAGAGATTTCAGGAATAATGATTTTGTCAACTATAGAAATAAAAGGGAACAAGCGCTAAAATCCGGTGACATCACCGACAAGAAAAGTTTCGTAAGTGATCTTCTTAATGTAATGCCATCCAGGAAAAAGCAAAACTATTTTTACGTGAATGCAGGCAATTTGAAATTTGAAAAGATGCCAAATACCCAGGCCATAGGGCCTGAAACAAATTCAAATGGTGCAGCCAATGCCGACTTTGATCTGGATGGTGATATAGACTTTGTTATGAATAACGTAGATAATGTCGCGTTTATCTATGAAAATCATGCGAGTGATTTATACAAAAATCACTATATAAAAATCAAATTGGTGGGATCAGATTCAAATCCGGAGGGTATTGGAAGCCGAATTAAGATATCACAGGGGAAAAATCAACAGATTCAGGAGCTTTATGTGAACAGAGGATTTCAGTCGGCAGTTTCACAAACACTGCATTTTGGATTAGGGGATAACAGTCAGTTAGACCAGCTCTCCGTTATTTGGCCAGATGGGAGCTTTCAAACTTTAAGTGATATTGGAGCCGACAATACCATCACCCTGAGGTATGAAGACGCCAGCGCTCAATTAAATGAAGGAGACATTGAAAACTTTCAATTTAAAGATCTGACCAGAGATGTGCATTTGAGGCATAAGCATATTGAGAATGAATTTGATGATTTTGGGCGGGAAAGCCTCCTGCCACATAAAATGTCTGCCCTCGGACCCGGTGTGGCGATCGGAGATGTCAACGCAGATGGTTTGGATGATTTTTTTGTAGGAGGAGCCTTGGGAAAACCAGGAGTAATATTTACACAAAATAAAACAGGCGATTTTATGGCTACAGGGTCTAATAGTGCATTTATTACCGATAAAGCATTTGAAGACACCGGTTGTCTGTTCTTCGATGTAGAAGGTGATGGCGATCTTGACTTGTATGTTGCGAGTGGAGGAAATGAATATGACCAAGGTTCTCCATACCTTCAGGATCGGCTTTACATCAATAACGGTGCTGGTGATTTTCAAAGAGCGAAAAAGGCACTTCCAAGCCTATTTAGCAGTTCCTCCCGGGTCAGGGTGGCCGACTTTGATGGTGACGGTGACCAGGATCTGTTTGTGGGAGGTAGGCAACAGCCAGGGAAATATCCGCTACCCGGTGACAGTTACCTGCTAAGAAATGACCGTAATTCGGGAGAGATCAAATTCACTGATGTTACCCAACAAGTTGCACCTATGCTAAAAAAAATGGGTATGGTAACTGACGCGGTCTGGGTTGATATCGACGGCGACAGGCAGCAAGATCTGGTTGTCGTTGGAGAGTGGATGCCAATAAAGGTTCTGAAAAATACTAACGGGCATTTTTCCGATGTTACCAAAGAAGCCAAACTGGATCAAATGACAGGTTGGTGGTATAGCGTGGCTGCCGCTGATATTGACCGGGATGGTGATCTTGATCTGGTGGCAGGTAACCTTGGTCTGAATTACAAATACAAGGCTAATCACACGGAACCATTCGAAATATTTGCGCATGATTTTGATGATAATGGGTCCCTGGACATTGTACTTGGTTATCATAACAATGGCCATTTATACCCATTGCGCGGAAGAGAATGTTCTTCCGGGCAAACGGCATTTATAAAGGAAAAATTTCCCACTTATAACGCATTTGGTAATGCCACCTTGGAGGAGGTTTATGGTATTGAAAAAGTTCGGCAGTCCCTGCATTACCAGGCAAATACTTTTGCTACGTGCATTTTTAAAAATAATGGAATTGGCGGCTTTTCGATGGTTCCATTAGATAACCTGGCACAGGTATCATCGGTCAACGCTATTGTCATCGATGATATAAATGAAGACGGTTATGAGGATTTGGTACTTGCCGGAAATTTATATCATTCGGAGGTTGAGACACCCCGTAATGATGCCGGTTATGGCATGTATTTGAAAAATGATGGTAATGGAAGTTATAACACTGTTGCCTCGTTTAAAAGTGGGTTATATATTGATGGAAATACCACCGATATGGCACTGATCAATTTATCCGGAGGGAATAAAGGACTATTGGCGGTGAAAAATAGTGATTCCCTCCAGGTGCTTGAGATCAGGCCCAATCCACAATAAATATATCAAAAACCTGCCTTTTCAGCATCATCGCAGCCCCGGATCTGCAAGATCTTGAAATTTGAGCACTAAGAGATGCATGGCAAAAGTCGGATAATGAGCGGGATTTGGAATCTTACGCTTGTTTCTTTTCCGCAACAGATTCCAGTTCCTCTTTAAGTTTGCTTTCCCTTTTCAACGCCATTTCATACTGTTTTTTGACATGGCTGATATCAAAGGCAAAGTTTAAAACCTTGCTGGGCTCGTTGTTGTTATCCAGTATTACAGAATAGCTTCCAACAACATTTACTTTAGCGCCGTTCTTAGCTATTAGCGTATACTCTCCCGTATTAACTATCCCCTTTTTGAAACCTTCCCACATTTCCCTGTATTCATCGCTGTTGACGAAAGCTTTATCCATGAATACCTGGCTGTTTTTACCTTTTAGTTCCTCCAATGAATATTTTACCAGCTGGCAAAAAGACTCGTCTGCATCCAGAATTTTACCGGAAATATCGTATTCGATAAAAGTAGTGCCATTTTTGTGAATGGCCTCCATTCTTCTTTCCAGGTCAAAAGCATTTCTTCTCATTTCTTCCTGTGTGGCGGTGAGTTCCTCCATATTTTGTCTCATTTCTTCCTCCTGGGAGCGCAACTGCTCTGCCTGCTCCTGAGAATTTTGATACAGGACCTGCGTACGGTCGTTGATTCTTGTATTGGTAATGGATGCGGCAATGATTTCTCCAAGCTTTTCAAGGAAGTGAACATGGTATTTTTCAATTTTATGAAACGATGCGATTTCAATAACTCCCTCTATGACCTGATCATTTTTTAGCGGGACAATAACTATATTTCTCGGTACTGATGTGCCAAGCCCCGAAGTTATGTTGACGTAATTTTCAGGAATTTCGGTCATATATATGGTTTCTTTTTCCAGAACGCACTGTCCCACCAATCCCTGGCCTAATGCGACCTTTTTTTCCAAAAACTTTTTGCGCTCAAAGGCATAGCAACCTTGCAATTCGAGATAGCGTTCCTTCCCTTCCTCTTTGATTACAAACATGCCTCCCTGATTGGCATTCAGGTATTTTACCAAATAACTGATGACCTCATATGACAAATCTTGCAGGCCGGTTTTATTGTCTCTGATGATGTTGCTAATCTCAGCAATACCGACATTCATGAATTTTTCATTCCTTTCTCTTTCGGCGCCCTCCATGAGATTTTTTCTCATATTCATAAGGGCATTTCCCATTTCATCGTCTTCGGCAATTTCGTAATCCAGCTCGAAATTGGCATTGGCGATATGATTGGCAAATTCAATATTTGTCTGCATCCTTTTATCAAATGCTTCCAGTGAGTCTTTGTTTATGGCGTGTCGTTTACTTTCTTTTTCCTGATTAAAAGCATAGTACCCTGCTAATACAGCCGCCAGGACAAATAAACCTATATGCAACAAAAAAGTTGATAGGCCCATATGTGGCAATTCCGTAATGAATACCCTTTGAACAGTCTGGCTTTCATCAATACTCCCTAAATATTGCAGGTAGGCAAGGCCGGTATGATGGAGCAGCAGGATTGAGGTCAAGGGAATAAAAACACGCCAATTCCGATAAGTAAGTAAAGCAATGATGGCTACGAAAGCTGTAAGGTGTGTTTCGAACAATCCATGCATCTGATAAATAAACTGCGCGGTGAAAAATGCGAGACTGACACTGGCCAGATATTGGTTTAAACTTTTTGTTGGAGAAGTAAACCTGGCGATAAAGTATATTGCGAGGTTCAGCACACCGGCGCCAACGCCGGCCCACCAGGTGTTATGAAAAATCGCAAGTATCAATCCTAAAGCAAAGTAAAAAACTAGTAGTAGTTCTATAATTTTATTCGACTTTTTGTAGAATTGCTGTAAAAAGAAGGTCAATCCATCATTTTCTCTCGTAGCAGTCATTGATTAGATAATTATAGTATAACATCATTAATTTCATTATTTCCCGTTAAGGTGGAAAGCGACAGCTTTAGGTATGAGGTTCCTGAAACATAACCCAATGCCTGGCCGGGGATGCGACCGGCTGGCGTGTTGGTTGCTATACCATGATTCGCGGAATGGGTAGGATTACCCTTATCATATTTCGTTTCTAAATTTGCCACTTCAGTATTTTTTCCTGTCACTTTAAAAAAACGTGATCAGCTCCCTTTCATCGTCGACCAAATTCCTCATATTTTATAGCCACGAAAACAGATAATTAACAGAAAGATATTAACCAATCCTTTTCATTTTACCCGTGGCATTCAGGTCTACATTTATAGCCACCGTTACCTGGCTTTGGGTTTTAGGGGTAGCATTTGGCCCGGTAGAACCGGTATTCTTCCAGCCAAAAAATAAATCCTCCTCCAAACGATCAAAGCTGACGCTTGAAACTATAGTAGTTTAAGCCGCTTTATGAATCTAAGTTATGGAATTGGGCAGGTGGAGTCAAATCCAAGGGTTATCGGAGGGGCACACCGAATGTAATAACTTCTCTTAATCTGTTGTGAAAGATCAATGAGATATCCGGTTTAATTGTATTTTTTGCCTTTGCGGGTGTGACATGTCGCCATTATTCTGTCTGATTAAGGGTTTCAAACAATATTTGGGCAAATTATATGGGTGTAATATTGGCAGGATAAAAAACCGGCCAATCAGCTGATGAATAGGGCGACTTCCGGGATTTTATTAATGTCTGGCATCCGCTCCGGTCGTGTTATGAAATCGTTATGATTCTGTTATCAGTGGCCGAAAGTATAACATATCGTCGGAAAAGTGCGTAAATTATGCTAGAAACGCCAAACTAAATGAAATTATGGAAACCAACAGTTTCAAAGTGTCGATTTACGAGGCCCTTGAGACACTAGACCTGGATCAAATTGACCAGGTGTTGTGTTATGTCAGAGAATTGCAGCATTCTCCTGAGCGTGACTCAAATTATAAGCAATTCAGACAAAACGCCATGAGGCAAATCAAGGAGGCTTTAAAGGCAGAAAAAACGGCTAAAAATTTCGAGCTTCAGTTAGCCTAACTGATGATCTTATAGCCTGTTCAATAGCTTGATCATATTGAGCTAACAGGTCATTTTACCCTCTTCTCACAGCTGCAAAGCTTTAAACTTTCAGCTTTTACCCGCTGTAGTAAAGCGGTAGCAACCCCGGTATCTCCTCCGATAATATAAGTGTAACCCTATGGCATACGGCCATCTTTAGCTTAACTATTTCTTTGTTTGTTTACGCTTAAGGTAAATACGTCAGGTCTTTGGTAATGCCCGCTTACATCAAGTGTCATTTTTTCTTTATAGATTTCATTCAGATTGATTTCCTGAAAAAGAATGGTTTCCCGATCAAAAACGGGTGCTGTGAGATATTTACCATCGGGTCCAATAACGCAGCTTCCTCCATTCAGGATCATTTTGTCGGGATTACCTTCCAGCGGAGGAGGTAATGTTAATTTTGGGGGCAGGTCGGCCGCCTTCAGGATCTGGCCGGCTGCCAGAACGAAACATCTTCCCTCAAAGGCATATTGCCTGCTGGCAATTTGATGCATCTCATGAACTGTAGGCCAGACAGCTACGTGGATTTGTTCACCGCTGTCATGCATTGCCTGCCGGGCCAGTGGCATCCAGTGTTCCCAACAAATTAAGCCGTTGATTCTGCCATATGCAGTTTCGACGCTGTTTAATCCCATGCCGTCCCCCATACCGTAAACTAACTTTTCCGTATAAGTTGGCATCAGCTTGCGATGATGATTGGCAATCTGTCCCTTTTCGTTAATTGTTAACAACGTATTGAATATGGTTCCGCTGGCTTTGCCACCTTTGGTAGTTTCATTGAGCCCCATGCAAATTACCACCTTGTTATTTTTAGCTGCCTGACACAGTTGACGGATTTCAGGTCCTGGAATTTGTACACTGTTATGAAACAATTCACTAAACACCTCCTTGGCCGGCTCATAATTCCACTGTGCTACTTCAGGACAGTAGTCCAGCCACGCGGGGTATCCGCTCAGCCAGGTTTCGCCAAATACAATAATTTCCGCGCCGTTGTCAGCAGCCTCCTGCACCAGGTCCAGAGACTTTTTAAGACTTTTATTCAGATCCAGATAGACAGGGCTGTGCTGGACTATAGCGACATTTATGGTTTTGTTCATCATATTTATCCCAGATTAAAGGTAATTTTAAGTGTTCTTAGGTAAAATTCAAAACGATTGGTTTTATGAAAAATCTGCAAAAGGTGCTATTCGATATGGTAAATTTTGATACGGAGGCATGGAATGACTTTAGCAGCAGGTGGAAGATCAAAAAGGTGCCTAAAAATGAATTCCTGATTAAAAAGGGGATGGTGGAGAAATACTTCTATTTTGTAAATAAAGGGGTCTTAAGAGCCTATCACATAAAGGACGGGGAAGAAATTTGCATTGGGTTCACATATGATAATGACTTTTCAGGGGGCTATGATTCCTTTCTTACGGGGAAACCTACCCAGTTTTATATACAGGCCCTGGTAGATTCAGAGTTGTTGGCGATTTCCCGTGAAGATATGAATCTGATGTTTGACAAGTATAAAAGCGTTGAAAGATGGGGGAGGTTGTTTAATGAGAAACTATTGCTGGGCAAAGGGTTAAGGGAAGTGGCCATTCTTTCCTATTCTGCCGAGGAGAGATACCGAAGATTGATGACCCAGAGTCCCCATTGCCTGCAACTGATTCCACAAAAATACCTGGCCTCCTATTTGGCAATGACCCCTGAAACCTTTAGCCGTTTAAGAAAAAAGGTCAAAATCTGAAACTTGATATAGATCAAGTTGTGCGCTATGATTTTACTTTAATTTTGCGTTGATAAAATTAAATAACATTATGATTGAAGTAAACGCTTATTTGAGTCAACTGACGACGGATACAGTGGAGATTATGACTTTTATAAAAACAGAAGTTGCCGATCTGGACGAAAGCAGGTTGTCTCATAAATCCGATAGCAGGAGCTGGAGTATTCTGGAATGCATAGAGCATATGAATATTGCCACCCGGCATTACATAGATATCATAGCGATAAAGTTACCCCAGGCCTTATCTGGAAACCCCAGGCCGGTAAAATACTTTAAGCGTGGCCTTCTGGGCAAAATATCCATCAAAGCAATGTCACCTACAGCTAACCAGGAGATTAAATCAAAGGTAAAAACCTTTTCCCGATTTGAACCCGTTACGGCTTTATCGAAAGGAAAGTCGGTTGTGATTGGAGAGTTTTTACAATTAAATGAAACATTACTGGATCAATTGTCAAAAGCAAGCCAGGTCAATGTAAACACCATCAGAATAAAATCGGGCATTGGTAGTATTATAAGATTCAAATTGCCGGATGCTTTTGGGTTTGTGGTCGGGCACAATCAAAGGCATATACTGCAGATCAAACGCTTACTGCAAGGGAAAAACTAACCGGTGATGCCTAAAAAGGTCAGGCGGTTTTTTCTTTTGGTGTCTCGGGTTTTAGAATAGATATCACAATAGATAATACAATTGTAGCAATGATGACGGTAAAAGAGACACCGGTTGGGATATCAATACTAAATATTTCCAGCAACATCTTGCCCCCGATAAAAATTAATACAAATGATAGTCCTTTCTGCAACAAATGAAATTTATCGAGAACACCAGCCAGCAGGAAGAACATGGCTCTAAGTCCCAAAACGGCAAATATATTGGAGGTGTACAATATGAATTCGCTATTGGTTATGGCGAAGGCGGCGGGTATGGAGTCTACCGCAAAAATCAGGTCGGTTGTTTCGATCAGAATGAGTACCAAAAACAAGGGGGTGAATAAAAAGCCTTTCTGGGTCTTGACGAAGAATCTGCCAAAGTGATGAGTTTTAGTCATCTTGAAGCGCTTTCTGACGAATTTTACAACGAAACTGGTTTCGGGATTAAACTCTTCTTCTTCATCTTCAAAAAATAATTTTATGCCTGAATAAACCAAAAAAGCCCCAAAAATATACAGTATCCAGTGCAATTTGCTTACCAGGAAAACCCCCGCAAAGATGAAGATGCCCCGAAAAATTACCGCACCGATTATTCCCCAGAATAAGATCTTATGATAATATTCTTCGTCTATTCGGAAATATTTTAAAATGAGGATAATAACAAAAATGTTATCAACAGACAATGCCTTTTCCGTGACATAGGCCGAAAAATACTCCAGCATTGGTTCGGAGCCCCCGTCGTATTTGTAAATAACGAATCCAAATAAAACGGAAATGACAATCCAGAAGATAGTTTGATAAAGCGCGGATTTGGTAGAGATCTTTTTGGCTGATTTATTTAAAACACCTAAATCAATAATCAAAAAGGTCACTATTATTATTCCAAAAAGGATAAATAACGTTGTCTCATTGTTATTTGATATGAAACCCAATTGCATAAATTTCCGCGTCAATTACTTTAGGGGTTGGTTAATTAGGTAAGTAAAGTATGTTTTCGATTTTGATGATAAAATCACCCATTAAAAATGCGGGGTAAAAATATCATTTTCCATTTAATTAAAAAAAATAACCAGGCCCCCCGCATTCTTTACCCAATGTATGTTTTTGTCGGCCTTAAATAGATAAGGCTGATCGCAAACATTTTTTATGACAAAACCTGTGTCTAAAGCCGCAGCTGAAAACTGTAAAAATCTTTTTAACAAATGAACAATTTTAAAAAACCAATTAACCTTATGATGACAATTGCCTCAATTTGAACCTTTCGCATCATATCCTAACTAATTCGACCTTAATTCTTTAACTTTGAATTTAGAACAATATAATGCAAATATTACTTACGTAAATATAGTCAAAATCTCTGGTGTAAGGTTTAGCCTAAACAAGCAATTTTGTAATTGATCCTTGTACTTGATAAAGATGAAATTATTTGTTAAATTACTGTTTAAGATATTATAAATTTTTTCAAAATGACCACTAGTGTCTTTCATTTAATTCTTTTTGGTTTTACCTACGTAATTTTGGTGTATTTCATATTTACACTTTTACGTAAGCGACGGTTTAATTCCGGAAACGAAGGCAACGATGACGGTGGGATTGAAATATTTACACCACCAAAGCTGGACTTGCCACCAGGTGTTTCCTTGCCTACCGGCAAAGGCCCTGGTAAGAAAATTGGCACGGAAGAAAGCGAAGAAATACTAACTTAACGGCGTTTGACTGCATTGTTTGCAAATGCCAATCATCAGAAAATTGGATTCCAGTTTTTCGTATCCTTCCGGCAGGTTGATTTTGGGTACTACCACACCTTCAAGGCAGTTAGTGACACCACACTTCACACATTTAAAATGAACATGATCGTGTTGGTGCTTGTTAGTGGTGCAGGTATTTTTGCACAAGGCATATTTTACAGCGCCGACATCGTCCAATACCTTATGTACCAATCCTTTATTTAAAAAGGTCTTTAATGTACGGTAGACAGTGACCCTGTCTATAGAGTCCCCAACCTGTTTTTCGATGTCCGCATGCGACAAGGCATGATTATGATCTAAAAACACCTCCAGTATTTCCTCTCTCTGATTTGTATTTCGCAAATTAAAATCTTGCAGTAAGTCTGTTGTAGCGATAGCCATATCCTCTTAATACTCTAAACTTATAGATATAAATATACGCGATAATTCTTTCCTGAAGAACACGGGGAGGTTATTTTCTTCCGAAGCCTTTCAAAATTATTATAGGCAATAGCCATCACAATTGTACATTGAAAGCATTAAGCGATAATTTGGTTTGGTCAAAAAATAAAATTAGTCTAAATTCCGATTTGATTATTAAAATATAAAACATGATCAAGGTGAAGTTGCCCGGTTGGATATGCGTTTTAATTTTAGGTCTGGGTCATCTCAGCGTTTTGGGACAGTTAAAAACCCCGGATGAATATCTTGGTTATGAATTGGGAACAGCCTTCACACGACATCACAGGGTAGTTGATTATTTTAACTATGTCGCCGGTGAAAAATCAAATGTCATTGTTAAATCTTATGGGGAGACTTACGAAAAAAGACCCCTGGTGCTCGCCTTTATTTCATCGAAACAAAATATAGCTAACCTTGAAACCATCCGAAAAGACAATCTCCGCCGGGCCCACCTGATTCAAGGTAACCCTGGAAATGATAAAACCGCTATTGTATGGCTTAGTTACAATGTACATGGAGATGAATCTGTAAGTACCGAGGCAGCCCTGACCACTTTGTATGCGCTGGCAGATGATTCTAACCCCGAGACCAGGCAATGGCTTGAAAATACGGTGGTTATTCTGGATCCATGTAGTAATCCCGATGGTAGAGACCGATACGTGAATTGGTATTATCAGTTTGGTAATCAGCGATATAATCCGGACCCTAATTCAAAAGAACACCATCAACCATGGATCGGTGGCAGAACAAATCATTACCTGTTCGATTTAAATAGAGACTGGGCATGGTTAAGTCAAAAGGAGTCTCAATACCGCATCAAAGAATACAACAAATGGATGCCTCATGTCCATGTCGATTTTCATGAGCAGGCTGTAAATTCTCCCTACTATTTTGCGCCGGCGGCAGAACCGTATCATGAGGTTATTACTGATTGGCAAAGAGAATTTCAGGTGACAATTGGCAAAAACCACGTCAAATACTTTGATCGGAATGGGTGGTTATACTTTACAAAAGAAGTGTTTGACCTGCTGTATCCCAGCTACGGCGATACATACCCTACCTATAATGGAGCTATTGGTATGACTTATGAACAGGGAGGAAGTGGAGAAGCGGGATTAGGCGTTATTACAAATGAGGGAGACACTCTGACCTTAAAGGAAAGAATTGCGCATCACTTTACAACAGGATTGTCTACCATCGAGGTAACAGCTAAAAATGCGGGAAAAGTCGTAGACGAATTTAAACAATACTTTGATAACGCTGTCAACAATCCGAAATCCAGGTATAAAACCTATGTAATCAAGGAAAACAACGGAAAGGATAAATTATTAGCCCTGCGGCAATTTTTGGAAAGTCACGATATAAGATATGGCCATGTGAAAACATCAAAATCTTACCAGGGCTTTAGTTATATTCGCAATGCAAGGGAAAGCTTCGTAACCGGAAAAGGAGATCTCATTATCAGTGCTTACCAACCCAAATCCAGACTGTTAAAGTCATTGTTTGAACCGGAACCTAAGTTGAGTGATTCCGTCACTTACGACATTACGGCCTGGGCGATACCTTATAGTTTTGGATTACATGCCTATGCTACAACAGAAAAGATAATACCAACCGTAGCAAAAAGCCCGCAAAGCCCCTATAAAATACCGACTTCGGAGCAAAACACTTACGCCTATGTCGCCCGGTGGAATAGCCTCGAGGACGTGAAATGGTTGAGTCACCTGCTGCAAAAAGGAGTGAAAGTACGGTTTGCCTCTGAGTCTTTCAATTTAAACAATGAAAACTTTCAGGCGGGCAGCTTAATTATTACCCGGAGAGGCAATGAAAACCTGGGGAAGGAATTTGGGCAGTTGGTACTGGAAACAGCAGCTACCCATAATCGAACCGTTCACGTGTTTAAAACGGGATTTGTCAGTAAGGGTAAGGATTTTGGTTCAAATACCGTGAGCTATATTCAGGTACCAAAGGTGGCGGTGCTGTCAGGAAGGGGTGTATCTTCTTTGGCGTTTGGAGAAGTATGGCATTTTTTTGATCAGCAAATTGATTTTCCTATCACTGTTCTGGATTCGGACTATTTCGGGGAGGTCGATCTGTCAAAATATGATGTGCTGATTTTTCCTGATGGGAATTATGGGGGCCTGATCGATGATGCCAAAAGAGAGGAGTTGAAAAATTGGGTAAAATTTGGAGGAAGGTTGATATTGATGGAAAACGCACTGTCTCATTTTGCAGATAAAAAGCAGTTTAGGCTGAAACGATACAATAGTAACAAGGAAAAGGACAAGCTTAAATCAGAAAACGACCCCCTGCGGAAAATAAGGAAATTCAGAGATCAGGAAAGAGAGGCTCTCAAGGATGCTATCTTTGGCAGTGTTTTTAAAACCAGGTTAGACAACAGCCATCCGTTGGGTTTTGGTTATCCTGAGCATTATTTTACATTGAAAAGGAGTGGGGAACGTTTCAGCTATTTGGCCAATGGCTGGAATGTAAGCATTATCGAAGATAAAAATAACCTTGTAAGTGGGTTTTCAGGGGCCAATGCACTTAAAAGGATTGAAAAATCGTTGGTTTTTGGGGTAGAAGATTCGGGAGAAGGAAATGTTATTTATATGATTGACAACCCGCTGTTCCGATCTTTTTGGCACAATGGAAAACTACTATTTAGCAATGCTGTATTTTTAGTAGGACAATAACACTTTTTTGACACTATTATTTTTTAATATATGATTTATGTGTCTGTATATCAATAAGTTATAATCATGCGATTTCTATCAGGAAGCCGTGTGTTATTAATTAGCCACCATATTCTATCAAATTAAGGAAATTTGAATTTTACAAAGCCCCAATTGCTTTAACAGTAATAAATAAATATTTTTAATACAATGGAAAATTTTGTTAAAATTCATAACTTAACAAGATTTAGGAGTAAAAACTCAATAATCTATAAGGATGATGAGATGAATTTTGGCTCGGAATCCTAAAAGCTTTTGGTTTGTGCGGGTACTTTTCATCGAATTGAAGGATTAGATGTACAGAAAAATATATCAAATATGGGTTGATATCGTTTATTTTGGTGTACAGTGGGAGATGCCTGATGGTTTGAAAAAAAGGATCATACTCAGCAATCTTGCGAGTATCACCCTTGCCTTGATTTTCCTGTTGTTTAATGTCATTCAAACTATTTATCTTCAGAGATATTATATCACCATTACCACATCGGTATTAATTCTTTATCTTTCCAGTATTCCACTGCTGAATAAAGCAGGACTCAACAAACTAACTTTGGGGTCATTATGTGTCATAATGCCCATTTCATTGATCTTTATTGTTCCCTATGACCAGCTAACCCATCCGGAACTTCGCGACATAGCTTTTTTTACAGTACCCAGGTTTACCATATTGGCGATGTTGGTGCTACCCGCTACTTTGATAGATTACCAAAACAAATTAAAGATGGGCCTTGGGCTGAGTATCATATTACTTTGCCTGCTATTTCTGGAAGAGATACAGGGACTATTTGTACCGGGCACTGATTATGGAGAATATCAAAACAGGCGTTTACTTCTCATTAAATTTGCCTCAGTGGCCGCATTTGTTTTTCTTACCAGCGGGTTCATATTTTTTAGAAGGGTGAATCAGAGATTTGAGGAGAGAATTTCAAGATTATTAAAAAAAGAAAAGACCTCTAACAGTGATTTACAGGCCGCCAACAAAAAGCTGGAGGAAAGTAATGAAAAGATTTCAGACCTGTTGAAGGAACTAAAAGAGACCAATAATAATTTGGTTGAAAGTAAAGCCGAATTGCAGGAAGCTTATGAAGAATTGCAATCGGTTGAACAGCTAACCAGGGAAAGAGCTATAGAGATCGAAAAGCAGAAGGAACAGATTGAAGCCAGCAATAAAGCGATCCTGGAAAAGAACCAATTATTGGCGGAAGCGCAGAGAAAAATTGCCGAGACCAATGAGGAATTAAAAGCCAGCAATTCAAGCCTGGAAGAGACTGTGAATGAACGCACGGCCAGGCTGCGTCGGACCAATGAGAATTTAATTCAGGCGAACCAGGAGCTTGATTTATTTATATATAGGGCTTCCCACGATTTAAGAGGTCCTATTGCCAGTATTTTGGGCTTAACGAAAATTGCAAAAATAGAAGAAGAGCGGCATGCCCAGATAAGTTACCTGGATATGTTGGAAAAAACCGCTGATAATGCCAACGAGGTTTTATCAAAACTACTTTTAGTTAATATTGTAAACCAGGCGGCTGAACATGTAGATATAGATTTTGATGCTATTGTCGCAAATCTGAAAAAGATCTTTGGTAAAAGGTTTAAAGAGTTGGATATTGATTTTTGTGTGGAGATAAAAAACGGGTTGAAATTGGTATCTGATGCGAATTTACTATTAATCATCTGCGAGAGGCTAATTGAAAATGGCATTGACTTCAGATGTAACAGGCTTAATGAGAAACCATTTTTAAAGCTGGGCATTACCGGAAGTGGTAACCGCGTGGTCTTTGAGTTTAGAGATAATGGCATTGGGATTGCCAACAATTTTTATCAACGTATATTCGGCATGTTTTTTAGAGCATCGGAGCGATCTCAGGGTAATGGTTTGGGATTATATATTGCCAGAAAAGCTGCGGAGAAATTAGGGGGAGAAATTACTTTTGAAAGTGAAATCGATTCAGGTTCCTCTTTCAGATTAATCTTGCCCAGTCAATAAGAGGTGCCGCATAGTAGCACAGTCTATAGTTAAAGCATGGAAACAAAAAGTTATGAGGCCCTTCTCTCAGAAGCCAAGGTAAAAGCTGCGAATTATTGCGCCTACCAGGAAAGGACCCAACAGCAGGTGAGAGACAAACTGTATTCCCTGGGACTTCATCAAAGTGACGTAGAAGAGATACTTACCTCATTGATTGTCGACAATTTTGTCAATGAGGAGCGCTTTGCCAGGACTTTTAGTACGGGAAAATTCAGAATTAAAAAATGGGGTAAATTGAAAATTAAGTTTCACCTGGAAAGGTTAAACCTGTCTGATTATTGTATTAAAAAAGGATTGGAGGAAATTGATGAGGAGGAATATAAGGAGACCTTAAATGCCTTAATAGCCAGGAAACAGGGCAGTGTTTCAGCTGAAAATATTTATCTCTTAAATAAGAAAATTGCCGGCTATTTGATCAATAAAGGTTTTGAACCGGAGTTGGTTTGGACAACTTTAAAAGGCCGGATGTAGTTAATAAATATGGTATGATCCTAATTGTAAAGAAATGGATCGATAGTGATGTATGCCCGATTACAAGCTTGAAGATGATTTTAATCTTCACAAACACTAAAAAATTGAAAATGGGCGTTTTATGGGGTGTTAGCGGAAGCTAATTGAACTTTTCATGGATATTTTTTGTATAATTATTCCTTGAAAGTTTCCGTAAAAATAGTAGAATTGAAAAGGCATACGCCATTTTATGCCCCAAGTTTACTTATATTTGCGAACTATTTGAATATTAATAATTATTAAATGGTTAATATTGAACTAAAAAATGCTGTAAAAGGCGTATTGGAGCAGTTGGCAGCGGTTGTTGGTCAAATGAGTCAGAGCGATTTTAAAAAACCTGTAAGCACACTAAATAACGCTACTGTCGGCCAACATGTACGCCATACCCTTGAATTTTTTAAGTGCTTATTGGACGGTCATATCAGCGGGGTGGTTAATTACGATAAAAGAAATCACGATAAAAGTATAGAACAAGACAAGTCCCAGGCATTAACCAGCTTAAACAGCATCATAACATTTATAGAAAAAGTTAAAGAAAACTATCAGTTTAAGCTTGAGGTTGATTACGGTATTGATACTGACCTAAGCAGTTCAATGGATACAAACCTAAATCGTGAGCTGGCTTATAACATTGAACATGCTATTCACCATATGGCCCTAATAAAGATTGGGATCCAGGCTATATGTCCACAAGTTAGTCTTCCGGCTAATTTCGGCGTTGCGAATTCTACTGTTAAATATAACAGGAGCCAGTCGACAGGTAACGATTCCTATTAATCATATCCATATTAATCACCAGGTTTTTTGCCCATGGCATTAGGGCCAGACTCACTTGACATAACAAATACTGACTCCAGGATAAAACAGTCAACCGGGAAATCATCGGGCAATATTTGGAAGAAAATCACCAGGAGCAATTTTCTGATAAAACTGACTAACTGGGAATTCTGGCCATTTTACGTATTATATATACCCGTATTTGCTTTTTGGGGCACGCTGATACTGAGGGCAAGAGCAGTCTTCTTTTTTTCAGCTTCCAACCCTTCCATCGAAAATGGAGGCATGCTGGGAGAGTCAAAAATTAAAATCCTCAATGCCATACCACCAGAACTTAAGCCTACAACCATTTACTGCCAGCCGGATATTTCAAGGAAGCATCTTTTGACAACACTCGATGAACATAACATACACTACCCCTTTATTTTGAAACCTGACATTGGAGAAAGGGGTTCTTTCGTGGAAAAGATACAAAGTGAAAAAGAGCTGGAAGACTATCTTCGCAAGATCAAAGTTCCGTTCCTGGCCCAGGATTATATTGACTATCCCATCGAAATGGGGGTATTTTATTATCGCTATCCATCCCGGGCCAAAGGAAAAGTAAGCTCCATCGTACTGAAGAAAATGCTAAGCGTCGTAGGAGATGGCACAAAAACTATTAAGGAGCTGATGTTGATGAATCCCAGGGCAAAGTTACAATTGAGTTCCCTGGAAAAGGTGTGGGGCGATCAATTGGAACAGGTGTTGCCATACGGTGAAGAAAAAGAGTTGGAATCCATCGGTAATCATTGCCGGGGGACCGCATTTCTCAATGGCAATGATTTAATCAATGATCAGCTTCACGAGGTATTTGACCAAATAAGCAAAAGCATACCGGGTTTTTATTTCGGCAGGTTTGACATGCGTTGTCGAAGTATTGAGGACCTCTACAAAGGACAGGGGATTAAAATAATGGAACTGAATGGCGCCGGCTCCGAGCCCGGACATATTTATCAGCCGGGCACTTCCATTTTCACAGCTTACAGGGATATTTTTCATCACCTTAACGTCCTGTTAAAAATTAGCAAAGAAAATCATAAATCAGGAGTGCCCTATATGACTTTAAGGGAGGGAATCCGGGAGATTAAAAAATTAAGAGCTTACAACAAGTTGAAAAATGCCTGATAATATCGGGATTTAAATATGGTGATTATTCAAACTTTCCTTGTGGCCTTTTTTTTCAGTTATGTAGGGTCTATTCCACCGGGGACTATCAATATCAGCGTAATTCAACTGACTTTAAATGGTAAAGTACGAGAGGCTATCTACTTTGCGCTGGCTGCCGCGCTTGTCGAATTTTTTTATGCCACCTTCGCAGTAGGTATTCAATTCTTTTTTGTAAGCAAGCTGGATTTCACATTGCATTTTAAGATTGTCGCAGCTTCAGCAATGCTGGTATTGGGTGTCATTAATTTCTTCGGCAAGAGCAGGAACGCCAACTCAGCCAAACCAAAAATATTGATGAATGGTTTCAAAAAAGGCGTTTTGGTAAGTATTTTTAACCCATTGGCCATTCCATTTTGGATTGCTGTGACAGCCTATCTTGAAAGTCAGGCCTGGGTAGCTATTAACAAACAAACCTTCTGGATCTATATTGTGGGAATATCTACCGGTACTTTTTTATTGTTGACGACCCTGGTTTTTATCGTGTCAAAATTCAAAATTTCACTGCGTGACAATGTGGTGGTAAACAAGATTACCGGGTTAATTTTTATGGGTCTTGGTATCTATACTTTCCTGACACTTTTATAATTTCCCACCCCTGTCATCTTTTCAATCCGGTCATGCCGCCATTACCAAAGCCAACTCATTCACTTCGCAAAGAATTGACCGGATTGATACTGGCTGCCTTTAGCGAATGAAAACTTACCGTCAATAGAGTAATGCCCATTGCTATGATGGCCGACAGTAAAAAAGTGCCGATTTCATCAGATAATTCAATCCGGTAAACAAAAGTTTTCAGCCAATTATTAAGGAAGAAATAAGCGCCAGCAAAGGCCAATAATGTCGCAAGTCCTGTCAGTATAATAAACTCTTTGGAGACAAGTACCACAATACTTTGAATACTGGACCCCATCACCTTTCTGATACCTATTTCCTTGGTTCTTTGCTGGGTGGTAAAAGAAGCCAGGCCCAGCAAACCCAGACAGGCAATCACAATGGTCAGAATTGAAAATATTGTAAAAATCTGGCCGCGTTTTTCATCGGCTTTGTATTGTTCATCAAATGATTCATCCAGGAAAGAATATTGAAATGGCTTCTCCGGATTGATTTTTTTCCAATCCCGCTCTACTGATTTGATGGCTTCCTTCAGATTTTCTCCCGCAATTTTTATATATGTGAAATAGTTAAGTTTGCTGAATATCACAATCAGGGGTTCTATTTCGGAGTACAGCGAATTTTGATGATAATCTTTTAATACCCCAATTACTTTAACAACCTCCGGTCGTCCGATATTGCTTAGGTTAAACTTTTTTCCAATCGGTTGGTCCCAGCTCATTCGCTTTACCATGGACTCGTTTACTAAAACGGATTGGGCGGTATCGGTTAAAACTTCTCTGCTAAAATTTCTTCCCTCAACCAATTCCATTCCTAAAGTGGGTATATAGTCATAATCCGCAGCATAAAAATCTACACCCCTTTCAACCATTTCTCCGTCATTTGTTTCGACGTTAAATATCACCTTTCCAATATTGTTGCCCGGCGAGGTGGATGAGTTAGCTGTTGACAAAACCATCGGATTGCTATTCAGCAGATTTCTTAACGCAGGGTAGGTAGCTTGCAAGTCCCTTCCCGGCATTTCTATTCTGATTAATCTATCCTTGTTAAACCCGAGGTCCTTATTGCGCATATAGTTTAGTTGGTCGTAAACAACCAGTGTTGAGATAAGCATGAATATAGAAATACAGAACTGCAGCACCACCAGCGTTTTCCTTAAACCAACATTGCCGCCCTGTGATGATATTTTCCCCTTTAAGACACTAACCGGTTTAAATCCCGACAAGTAAAAAGCGGGGTAGCTGCCTGCCAAAATTCCGACAATCAGTATAACTGCGCCTAAAGCCAATAAGATATTGGGTTGCAGGATGTAGCTAAACGAGATGTATTTACCGGTTACATCGTTAAAGAAAGGCAGTAGCAAGAACACTAAAAACAAACTTAATAGCATGGCGACCACACCCAAAATCAGCGATTCACTAAGAAATTGATAGATTAATTGCTTTCGTTGTGACCCCATTACTTTTCGGATACCTACCTCCTTTGCCCTTCTCACGGATCTGGCAGTGGCTAGATTCATATAATTGATGCAGGCGATGATAATCATAAAAACAGCGATGGCGGAAAAGATATAGATATAGGAAATATCACCACCGCCTTCGGCTTCATCCTGGATTTTAGAGTGTAGATGGATGTCAGTGATTTTTTGCAATTCATAATTGATGGTGATGCCAATAGATGCAAAAATCGGGACGACGTTTTCTTCCAGGATGGATTTAAAATTAGGCTGCATATCCTCCGGGTTATAGTTTTCCGGTAGCTGAATATATGTAAACACCCCAAAATTACCCCAGCTACCCTGACGGTCAGGATTTGAGCTTCTTGATATCAAACCGTCAAAACTGAAATGGGAATTTTTGGGAACATTTTTAATTACTCCCGTGACTTCCAACAGGTCGCCGTTTTCATATGCCAGGGTTTTCCCAATTGCGTTTTCGGTATCAAAATATTTCCGGGCAATTGCTGATGAAATTACGACGGTATTGGGTCTGTCTAACGCTGTCCCAGGATCTCCTTCAATAAAATCATAAGAGAACATATTGAATACCGTTGAGTCGGCGAGATAAAAATCCTCCTCGTAAAAACGTTTGTCCTCATACCTAAAAAGGGTTCTTCCGGTGCCGAAGAACCGCACGGCGTCCTTCACCTCGGGAAATTTTTCTTTCAGCGCCGGAGCCATGGGGATTTGTGCCACAGCCCAGGTAAATTCATTGTCCGGCTCTTTAATATGGCTTACTACCCGGTAAACATTTTCAGCATTTTCGTGGTATTTATCATAGCTTAACTCATCTACAATATAAAGCAATAAAAAAATACTACAGGTGATACCAATGGTGAGGCCAAGAATGTTGATGATGCTGTAAGACTTTTCTTTAACAATATTTCTGACAGCAACCTTTAGCAGATTTTTTAACATGTGGTTTGAGTTTTGACCGAAAATAGAACTTTGTCAAATCAATTTAACCATATTTTTCGTAAGGCACTATTTATGAGATTACAATTTTTAGAGGTGAGATGCCATAAAGATCAAACCGGTTTGGTAAAATACAACAGTTGACTGTCGAAGCCATGTGTTTTAAGGTGAAGGAAAGCGCATAATATTTATCAATCCTATAGTTGTGCCGAAAGAGCAGTGGCGGATGTTAATACTCATTTCAAATCCAGGGGTAATGCTTTTCACCTTCGTAATCGGGAAGCTTGCCTCACTATAAAAACCAACACCGGCTCAGGTATGATGTTCCTGAGCCGGCGTTTAGGAGCCTCGATAATGCGGCCAGTGTTTTTGACAGATCAGGTTCTGACCATCAAATCGGATTTTTCGGGATTATCCCTTTTTAACAGGATGCAGAAACACGCCGGGATTATTTTTTAAGAATTCTGTGTTTTACTATGGCAGACCCATCATTTAATTCAAGCACATACTGGCCTTGTGCCAGATGAGCCATATCAATCTCCAGCGAAGCTTCCGCACCTTTTAACGTTTGGGTGTAAAGTGTTTCGTTGATGAGGTTTTTTATCTTAACGGTTTTAGGTTTGCTGCCTGGCGCCAAAGTAACTGTCAACCTGTTAGCCACCGGGTTTGGAAATATTTTAAGCTGGTGGTCCTTTCCTTGCGCCAGGAACTGTGTGTTTTGAATTTGGCTGCCATCGTCGATCTTGTAAATTGAAGTGGATCCGCTGACTTCATTGGTAACCACCAGCAGCGGCATATCAATAGGACTTTCATCGGCGGGGATAAAAAGTAAACCCTCCGGCCCTAAATCACCTGCGGCTTCCGATTCTACGTCCGCTTCAAAATCTCTGTTGTTCACATAAGTTATAAACCTGGGGTGGTTGGGTTTGCCCACGTCATAGACCAGGATGCCACCAACTCTTTCAAGGCCTATGAAAGCATAGTGCTTTCCGTTGATCCTGGCATAAGCTACACCTTCCGGTTCGGGCCCTTTGTTGTCACTTCGTTTGTCAATGTCATTGTCATCATTGTTGGCATTAAAATTTTCCGGTAAAAATCGAGCGATTATTTGCTCAATTTCATCTGCACTATCAAAAACCAAATTGCCAAACTCATCCCAAATGGAGAATGAACGACCGCCATAGGTATAAATCTGGTCGTAGTCACCGTCGTTATCCAGGTCTCCATTTTCAAGTGTAATGTTTAACCTGCCCAGATAACCGTCAAACTTCATTTTTTCGGCTTTCGGAAAAACAGCTGCATCCAGGACATAGCTGTCGTCTTTTATTCTTTCCTCCTCCGAAAAGAAATCATAATCCCGCGCATCACCCTCATTGGCGGTGATATAATAGGTATTTCCGTCTATTTCATAGGAAGCGATAGCGTCCGGTTGATACATTCCAAATACCGGCCAGTTGCGAATATTGATTCCACCGTCCTTGTCACTGGGATCGAGCGCATTGTTGTTTATTTTAGTTTGGAATTCAATAATTCCCAGGGCCGTTGTGGCCAGTTCCGGACCCTCCAAGCCAAAATCATTATCATTAATCACCGCCATGTCATTACCTCTCAACAGGGCTAACCCTTCCGGCTTGTCACTTGGCAAATATCCGATAGATGGCAGGTTGACAACCTTCATTTTGTGTACTGGATTTATGCCCATTGCCACCAATTCGTCAGGAGTCATTGACTCCAGGGTAGCTGGTAGCGTCATGCCCAGCGTATTGGTAGCGCCTTTTAGATCAATTTCAAATATGGCTTTTTTGTTGATCCTAGCTGCCCGGGAGTCCCTTTCTATCACCAAAAACTTTCCGTTAGCCGGATTATAGACAGCATCACCCATTTTGTCTACGTTGGCATCTCTGAAGGCTGGCTTTTCCAATAAGTACACATATTCCGCTACTGGTTCTCCATTGGCAGGATTGACACCTAAAATCCTGATTACTTTTGAATTGTCGGAGGTGGCTCTGTCTGGGTTAGCAAGTGGCGTTTGGATAAATGCATATAAGATTCCCTTTTTAGTGTCAAGTGCCATCGCCTCAAATCCTCTGTTTGCCCTCCTGTTGGCGTATTCGGCTGGTAACGTTTCTTTTCCAAACGTGCCTGGAGGTAACGCAGGTTGGGCAAGGGCGGCTGTTCCTTGTGGGACAAAACGCTGAAGTAACCGGCCATCGGACTGAAAGTGATAAATAGCGGGCCTGTACTCGTCTACCATCCAGTAGCTATGATCTTTTGGGTCAATGACAATTCCTTCCAGGTCGGCGCCAAATTCATCATAGGGCAGTAGCTTAAATTGATTTCCCGCGTTATCGACCACATCGCCTCCGTCATCTACAGGTGTGGCGGGTGTTTCATCAATGCCCGGGATATTAGGTAGTCCTGTAATAGGTGTGACACCATCATTTCTGGTAAGATTAATTCTTTCTAATATCCTGATATGTTTTTTATCCCACTCAAAACGGATGACCTGGGCCTGATAATCAGGGATTAAGAACGGCCTGACGGTTTCAGACTTGTTAGGATCACTTATAAATGTAACAGGTGTTGGGTTCCCATTAGGGCCACGGTCAGGGACTGTAACAAAGGTAGGATTACCTTTTTTGTTTAAGCCCTCAAAAAATAAGCCTGACAAACCGCCAAACAAAATATTCTTTTCTTTATCCAAAGGGGGCTCATCAAAAGCTATCGTTTCTAATCGTGGCTGCCCCTTGCTGTAGTCCTTGTAACCAAGCGGTACAATGTCTTTAATAGTGGCGCCATTAATGTCCAGGACAGCAAAAGCATTATTTTCCTGTAAAGTGATGAATGCTGTGGTTCCGTCGGGAGAGACGCTGATAAATTCCGGCTCCAAATCGTTGGCTGCCAGGTTTCCCTTGAATACTCTTACGCCTTTATTTCTTAATTCATTTTCTTTTCCATTGAAGGCTTTGAAGTCAACCTGAGTAACCAGAAAAGATGGCAAATCTATAATACTTATACTTCCCTCGGGGTCTACCGATCCGTCATCGGCTGGTTCTCCTTCATTGGCGACCAATACTTTGTAACCGTCAGGGGTAAAAGTTATCATATCAGGCAGGGAGCCAACTTCCACGATTTTCATAGGTTGTACCGGCTCTACGACATCAGTATCAAAAAATACCGCTTTCCCCAATCCTCCAGGGGAGTGAACTGCTGCTGCCAGTATGCCCCCACTTGCCGCCACACTATTGACTTCTCCATCGGTGACAAAATCAGCGACGTTAATAGAAAAGAGTTTTTCAGGGCTCCCCGGGTTGATAATGGACAATACATCAATGGTTCCGTCATTCGCGTTGGTGACAAACAATCTACTTGATCCGGGATCATAGGCACTGATTTCTGCAGCCCCTTCATCGAAAATGCCAGTTTTGTAAGTTCCAAGCAAGGATAAATTGAGCCCTCCTTTGGGCTTACCTGGTTTGGGTTTGTGTTGTGCATGACTTAGGTTTTCTACCTCCGTGAAGCCGACCAATAGCATACAAACAATTAAGCTTACCGTCAGACGTTTGTTTAGCTTAGTATTCTTAAGGATCATAAATGAATGGGAGTTAACAGTTTAAAATTTTGATTTTCAATCTTTTATGAAAATGCCTGTCAGTCTTGAAGACATGAGGACTTTAAGCCTTTCCATTCTTCAAAAATGCCCTTTTAAGATTACTTGCACGTTAACGCCCATTTAATATTGCGTTAAAATAAGTTGTCGGATTTTAACTTTTTTTTAAGAAAATTTGATGTGAAATAAGTAATGCCAGCATTTGAATTTTGCTGACATACCCGCTGTGCCGCAGCGCATTACTAAAATTACTTATATGTCTGGAATAGCTACTTCCGGATGATGTTTTGATAAGTTTAACGATTTACTCAGTCAGGCTATTGGAGATCTACCGGATCAAAAGAGGTAAACGCCGTTGCAGGCAATGAGTCTAATAAATGAACATCGGTAGGGCCACCGTTATCTGATCGATTTCCGGATAATAATAAGCCGTCAAAGGATTGGTAGTTATCCCAGGGGCGAATAAAATTGGCGGAGTCCTGGTCTGCGTTCCTGAAGAAGGCCCATTGTTTAATCAACTTATCCTCTTTGTCCACAAAAACTTCATATTTATTTTGTGGGGTGACACCTACTTCCTCAAATGTAAGGGCGAGAACATCGGCCTTTTTCCCGTTTCCAAGGGTATCTTCGCGGCTGTAAGTCAGGGTCACACCGGAGTCTTTCAGTTTGAATGGCATAACCAGCCAATAGGAATCATTGATCCAAATATTTTTACCGCGATTTAAATATTGGCTCAACGAGTCAGGATGGCTGAGTTCCTGACCATCTTTAAAGACCTTGCCCTTCAGATCGTGGATATTTAGCAGTATTTTGGTGTCATTTTTTAAAAATTCGATTCTAACGTTTCCATTCCACTTATCCCAATACAGTCTCCTGCCCCCAAAAAAATCCCATACAAGATAATGCGCTTCGTCCCATGCCTTTCTACCGCCCATTGCCTTCATCACCTGATCTGCGATATCAATGGCTTGTTCGTCTGAGCCGGTTACATTAAACCCTTCCATGGCAGGGTTTTCTTCCTGAACTTCAGATGAAGGTTGTGAGGCTGTGTTAGAATTTGCAGGCTTTTCAGCACAGCCAAAAATGAATACAAAAACGAATAAACTGGTAGTCGTTAAAATCTTAGCGTTAGTGTTCATCATAAGTTCCGGTGGTTTTACAGCAGTAATTTACAATTTTTATTGGTATGCAGGATGGAACGCGTTTACAATTTTAATTTTTTCATCACAAGGCGCCGGATTTGATTGTAGTACAGACTTTCTTTTTTTCTGTGATTTAAAAACGTAAAACACGGGACAGGTGTATAAACAAGTGATTAAAACATGCGTCGAGAACCCGTTTGTTCGAAACCAATTTTCACTGCGATCTCAATCCCTAATGTTTAAAGTTTCTCCGTAAGCATGAGAATACCAATCACTTACATTTCTTACATATGAGCCAAACCTACCTAAAACATCTGGCATACATTTAATTGAACGGCGATATTTGGCATTATTCAAAAATAATTTAGAGGAAAAGAACATGAGAAAGATTAGCTATTTAATGATTTTGTTAGCCGCTTGCGTCTTCATAGCATGTGGTGACGATGATGGGCCTGCGGCGGAGGAAAAAATTGATATTGACGATCCGGATGTGGTTTCTGAAATGATTACTATCGACAATGCCATAAGGAATGAAGGTAACCCACCTGCGCCATCCACAGACCCTAATGCGCCGGTTATTGAAGATCAGTCAGATGATGAGTTTGGCGCTGTATCAGGTAATTCGTTTTACTTAGATCCAAATGTAAATCAAGGAACTGCGGCTGGGATTTATTTCCAGGTTAAGGGTTCTGCCGAGTATTTTGACATTCCTTTGACAACTGGTAATACCGGAGGAAGATTTGGCAATCGCAAGAGCCATTCCAGGTTATTTAAAAATGCAAGAACTGCTGAAAGCGATGTCATAGAAATTGAGATCCCCAAGAATCTGGAACCCGGTGAATTTTGCGTTATTTATTGCGTTTATGATGAGGATGGCAGGGTAAGTAATGCCGTTGAGATCTGCATCGAAATTATAGAATTTGGTGGAAAAGGCAGCGAATTCTTTTCTCCTCAAACCTGGGAGCTTGTTTCCAGCTCGGATACAGAAGGCGGCCAGACTGAAATTGAGATACCTGGTGAATTGTATGAAGACACTTATGAAACCTCATTGCCGTGTGGTGAAACTTTCCAAACAGTGGAAGTTACAACAGCATACAGAACCAACTATTTGTACCTGACTTTTTCCGATAACGGGGCATATGAGTTAAAATCCGAAGAGTACGAGAAGGAACTCGACTGGGAAAATTCAACTTGTCAGGATGTACAATACAGCGAAGAAACAGAAATTTATACTGAAACGGGTGTTTGGACCTATGATGATGCAACCAAAACCTTGACAGTGGTAACGGAATATGTTGATGATTATGACGGAGAGACTTATACTGATATCTTCAAGGTTCAGATGGAACTGGTAGATGATCAACTGGTTATTACTTCTGAAGAGGACGACGAGATTTTCAAGATCACCTTGAAAAAGAAAGTATAATCGTTGCAATTATAGATTATTTAAAGTTTGTATAAAAAACCCGGATCAGGACGATCCGGGTTTTTTTATGTTACCTCTTAGGTAGTTGTACGACCTTACCGGGGTCTTTTATTGCCAGGACAATTTTCAGCCAGCCATAGGGATTGGCGCTTTGTCGAGCCCCGTTAGCGTTCAATGCACCCAGAGTCTTTACAACAAGGGTTTACTTTCGGCAAAAACCGGCATTAACAGTATTAACAAATTACTTTAAGACCGTTAAGCCCCACAGCCATGAAAGAAAGTAAAATTTCCCGCACCACCGTCGCTATATTTGCCACGCTGATCATCACCGTTTTATTAACCGTCTTCAATAGTTATCGACTTAATAATTTGACCAGTGAGATGGAGGCGGTTAACGGGCAAATAACGATTAATGTGCCCTCCGATTCAACAATTTTAAAGATCGGGAAAGATGATTTTGAAAAACTAATAGATCGAACGGTAAAGGATCAATGGATCTTTGAAATGAGCGCTACCTTCAAGAACTTTGGCATCATCACCTCTGTAATTATCGCATTTCTTGGTTTTTTTGGAATCAAGGGTGCGGACCGGTTTATTAGGGAAACCGTTGACCGGATTGCAAAAAAAGAGTTGCACGAGGAAATTGATGAGGTGCAAAAGGAGGTGATCTTGTTGCGGGATGAAATAGAATTAAGAGCTGAAATTGACGCTGCGATGGAGTTGGGGAAAGGCGAATCACGGACCAGCAAGGAAAAATACAATATGGTTTTTGAAAAATTGGTGACTGGATTTGAAAAGATTGCCAATTCACCAAAAAAAGAACTGTTGACAATTTTAATTGATAACTTTTTCTCATTTGTCTATTCCTCGAGGCGGGATAATGATATGAACAGGCTGGCAGAATTGTACCGTGACCGGGTAGAGTTCTCCTATCTCACCTGGGCAAGAATTGCGTTGGCGAATATGAATTTATATGAATTGGATGGCGCCAAAGAATTTAAAGAAAAGGCGCTATATGCCGCCGACCGGTCATTGGAAAAGTTACCGGGATATGGTACGGCCAACAGCGTGTATTTGATCATTTTCATGATCGATCTGAAGGCTGGCAAAGACGTGGATCACGACGTTGTGAAAAAATTCCTGAAGGAAATTAACTCCGGTTCTTCCAGGTTGGTGTCGTACGAAACCATGAACTACCTAAAGGGGTTAACCTCATTTTGGGCTGATTTTGTAAAGCTGCTGGAAGATAATTATCCGGAAGAAATGAAATTAATGACCGATAGGTGGTATGAATATAGCAGGCGGATTAAATAGCTGTTATTTATGTGCTGGCATAGCCCGTTAATGCTTCACTTAGGTGGTGATAAAAGGATATTATTACCAGTAAAGTATGAGGTCAGGCAACTTTGAGGATTTTAATGGGTGATTGACGTCCTTTTATGTTTACTTCCATCATTTCATCACGCTGTCCATTTTTCTGGTTCAATGCCTGGTGTACTGTCTCAGAAATCAGGAGTTGTGATTGAAATTCTTTATTCAACTGCTCGATTCTGGCGGCGGTGATCACCGTATTGCCCGTTATTGAATATTGCTTTCTTAGATCTGTTCCAACATTTCCCGCCACAACATGGCCGGCGTGGAGGCCTATGCCAATTCTGGTAGTGGGAATTGAGCCGTTTGCGCTTTTTTCATTGACCATTTTCACGATTTCTTTTGCCGCGTTAAAGGCATTTTCACAATCATTACCATGGGATTTTGGGGCTCCAAAGGTGGCCATAAAGCCGTCTCCCAAAAATTGATTGATGTTACCGTGGTATTTATTAATAACATCTATCATAAAACCAAATACCTGGTTTTGATACTGAATGATCTCCTCAGGTTCCTTGGTTTCTGCGAAAGGCGTAAAGCCACGGATGTCAAGAAACATAATGCATACAAACTTGCGCTCTACCGCCACTTTTTCCTGGTTACCGGCTATTAACGTTTCAGCAATTTCGCCGGATACCTGCTGACCAAGCAGCCTTTTAATTTTTTGTTCCGCGTCGATTAATTTACCCTGTGTATTTTCAAGGTCAGTGTAGGCGCCTTGCAGGATTTTGTGGGAGGTAACGCGGTTTTTGTAAAGAAAATAAAGAGATACCAACAAAGTAAAAAGTAGCAGCGCCCCTATGATAAGGCTATTGCGAAACCTTGCCTGCTTTTCAAGCTCATTTTCTTTCTGCACCAGGGCAAGTTCATTTAACTCTGATTGTTGGAGCAATAACCGGATTTCCTGGGCCTGGTTCTGAAGATCCAGAGAGTCTATCTCCTTCCTTCTTTTTTCTTCAACAAGTTCTGCCTTTAAATCGCTGTAAAGCCTGTAATATTCGATGGCTTTTCCATAATCTTTAGATTGCACAAAGTTTTCCGCCTGCAATTTGAAATCATCCAGTTGTTTTGTTTCTGCACTATCAAACTCAATGACAATAGGCTCGGTTTTGGGTTGCAAAGATTGCAGGTTTTCAAACAAGCCCGCCAACTCATTTTCAGAGGCTTTGACCTGTGCGCTGTCTCCAATCTTTTCATTTTCTTCAATACTAAGCTGATAATAAGCCAGTGATTCTTTAAAGTTTCCTGATTTTTTGTACAGGTCGGCGACTTTTACATGCAGGTTGGCTATCCTCCTGGCCTCTCCCCGGTTGCTTAATAAATTGATGGCCTTTTTATAATTTTCAATGGCCCTGGCGTAATTCTGCTTTTTCTCATAAGTGGCGGCAATTTTGAGTATCGTATTGATATTCAGATCACTGGAAGTGTTGGAAATGGTTTCTCCAATATTTATTTTCTTGCCCAGCTTTTTGAGGAATCCATCTTTTATATCAACACCTGCTCTCTCCAGGGAGTCCAGTTTGAACAAAAAAATGGCTGCTTCTTCCTCCTCATCCTGCAGGTCCAGTAAGTTTGCCTCTTTTTTCGCTGCCGTGAAATTTGACAATGCATTGCTGTACGACTCCTGGAAAAAATATGCTTTTCCCAGTAAGTTGTATGCTTCCACTTTCAAAAATCTTTGTTCGTCATTTTGCAATACATTGCTGCTGGAAAAGATGTTTTCAGCAAGGTCGACAGCCTGACGACCATTTTTTATAGCTTTTTTAACATCATTTTTCAGATATATCGCGGTCAGCTTATTAAGTTTTAACAGTTTCTCTACCCCATAGTCAGATTTGATTTCATTCCGCAATTTTTTTACGTCCTCTTGCGCTATGGTTTGGAGTGCCAATCCGGTTATTAAGAAGCCCAACAAAAATGTTTTAGCCCTTTTCATCGATTTATTGCCTGTAATTTAGTTTATTTTCCGTCGCCTCAAATCCCGATATGCCCTATTGTCAGTTTGTCGTGCTATGAAATGGATCATTAAGATAATAGACTACAACCAGATTTTCTCAAAAAAGTTACGACAATTATGCTTTAACTGATTGGATAAGTGATGAGCGGTTAACTGATGCGGCTCCAGTTAACTACCGATTTTTTCTGGCGCCCGATCTGAGCGGCAATATTCTTATTTTCTGACAGGCTCAGGGTTGGGTCTTCCTCCAGGATTTTTTCTGCGGCCGACCGTGCCAATTGTAATATCTGGCCATCTTTGCCAAGGTCAGCAATGGAAAGATCCATAAGACCACTTTGTTGCGTCCCTGAAATATCACCTGGTCCACGCAGTTTCAGGTCAGTATCGGCAATGACAAATCCATCAGTGGTACTTACCATCGTCTTAATTCTGGTTTTAGCTTCTTTGCTAAGTTTGTAATCAGTCATCAGGACGCAATACGATTGATCGCCACCTCTTCCCACGCGACCTCTCAACTGGTGGAGCTGGGCCAGACCAAAACGCTCTGCATTTTCAATCACCATTACCGTGGCGTTTGGTACATTCACACCAACTTCAATGACGGTGGTAGCCACCATAATCTTGGTTTCTCCTCTGACAAAACGGTCCATTTCATATTCCTTGGCATCCGCCTTCATCTTACCATGGACGATACTGACGGCATAATCCGGGAAGGCTCTGCTGACACTCTCATAACCATCTTCCAGATGTTTCAGATCCATTTTTGCGGACTCTTCAATTAACGGGTATACCATATATACCTGCCTGCCCATTTCAATTTGCTGATTTAAGAACCCAAATACCTTTAACCGGTTGGCATCATAGTGGTGCACGGTTTTAATGGCTTTTCTTCCAGCCGGGAGTTCATCTATAACCGATACATCCAGATCCCCATACAACGTCATGGCCAGGGTACGGGGAATGGGCGTAGCTGTCATGACAAGCATATGCGGGTACGTCGATTCATTTTTGCGCCACAACTTTGCTCTTTGCGCTACGCCAAACCGATGTTGTTCGTCGATAACCGCCAGTCCCAGGTTTTCAAATTGCACAACATCTTCAAGCAATGCATGGGTGCCCACCAGAATGTGCAAAGATCCATTTAACAATTTTTCGTGAATTTCTTTTCTTTCGGCAGTTTTGGAAGAGCCCGTAAGCAGGGCAATATCAAGCTTCATTTTAGAGGCATAATCCCTTAGTCCGCCATAGTGTTGATTGGCCAGAATTTCCGTTGGTGCCATGATAGCAGCCTGGCTCCCATTGCCAATGGCTATCAACATGCATATAAATGCAACAATCGTTTTACCGGAACCAACATCTCCCTGCAATAGCCGGTTCATTTGACTTCCCGAGCGCATATCCCGGTAGATTTCCTTGATTACCCTTTTCTGGGCAGCGGTTAATTCGAACGGTAGGTGATGGTTATAAAAATTTGTCAATAGATCGGCAGTGCTGAATACAATTCCCTTAAATTTTTGCTGCCGGGTTAGTTTAAGTTTTAATAATCTGAGTTGGATGAAAAACAACTCCTCAAACTTTAAACGATAAGTAGCCTGCTGAAGCATTTGCTGGCTTTCCGGGTAGTGGATATTGGCTATCGCCATATTTTTGGCAAGAAGGCTATACTGATTGACAAGGTTTGGTGGTAGCGTTTCATGGATATGTCTGAAAGCGATACCGATCAGTGCGCGCTGCAGTTTAGAGATGGTTTTACTATCGACGTAGCGATTTTTCAGCGTTTCAGTGGTTGAATAAACGGGCTGAAGGTAGCCACCTGCCTCGTTTTTCTCAGTGAGCACCTCAATTTCCGGATGGGCTATATTGATATTCCGTCCAATGCGGCCGGGTTTACCAAAAACGACATAGTCAATGTTGGTCCTGAGTTTTTTGAGTATCCATTGCAGCCCTTTAAACCAAACCAGTTGTATTTCTCCGGTATTGTCACCAAAATAGGCTACCAACCGTTGCTTTCTGGCATAGCCGACTGTCTCCATGTACCTGATTTTACCTTTTAGCTGGATAAAAGGCATATCTTCTCTTATTTCTGCAATCTTGTAAAACCGGGTACGGTCCTCATAACGAAATGGATAGTATTGTATAAGGTCGGCGTAGGTGAAAATGTTCAGTTCTTTGTTAAGTAAAGCAGCTCTTTGAGGGCCAACTCCTTTTAGAAATTCGATCTTGGTGTCAAAAAACCCCGTCATAAAGTCACTTGTTGGCCGATCTGTAGACGTCTAGTTGATTGCGATAGGAAGCCTGATCCAGTTGCTGCCAGTCGAATGAATTGATCAGGTGGATCATGTCAGTCTTGATGTATTCAATAACCGGGGCCAGTGAGTCATTTTTAGTGGCAGTTTTAAAATACAGTGCACCGCGGATAAAATTATCGGTGGAATCAGTCACAAAAAATTGAAATTGACTGGGTACTTCACCACTTAATTCCTGAATTACTGCCGTGTGTCCTCCAGGTGTTTTAAGTATGTTTTCTTCAATGGCATCTGCTTTGATTTGGTGTTTGGCGGTAAGTTTATAGGCATCGGCTAAAAAGTCTTCCAGTCGTTCCTTTTTATTTTCAATAGGTTTATAGGTCACCTGGACATTGGCGTCCAGCCTGGGATAATAAAGGTGTATCCAATATCTTTCCGCCAACTGGGATGAATCGTCCAATAACTTGGCGTGTTTTGAATATTGGAAGGAATATGGCAAAGTATCGGGCAATGGCTGATAAGCAGGTGCCGGAAGTTCAATGCGATTGAAGCCTTTTGGTTTAGGAACATAGTTATCACCGCAACTTATCATCATTGCAAGTGAAATAAGACCTAACAATAGGTGTGAAAATAAATTCTTTACAATCATTTTATGATACCTGAATTTAGGTAGGGATATTTATGTACACCCTTACCCGTTTAATTCTTTTCGAGTCGACCGAAACGATGGTAAAAACAAATTTATCAAAATTAATCTTATCCCCTATCCGGGGAAGTTTTGAATGTAATTCCAGCAAAAGCCCCCCCAGTGATTCACTTTCTCCTTTTATCTCTTCAAATAACGCAGGTTCTTCATTAATAATTTTACAAAAGTCATTCAATGAGGTTTTGCCTTCAAAAATGTAGGTGGCATCGTCAAGCTTATTGTAGGCCACATCGTCATCGTCAAATTCGTCGTTGATCTCTCCTACAATTTCTTCAATGATATCCTCCAACGTTATTAAACCCGACGTTCCTCCATATTCATCCACCACGATGGCCATATGGACTCTTTTTTCCTGAAAGTTTCTCAGCAGGGCGTCAATTTTTTTGCTTTCGGGGATAAAAAATCCGGGTCTCAACAGGTTTTGCCACTTAAAATTGTTTCCCTTTTCAAGGTGTGGCAATAAATCCTTTACGTACAGGATCCCCTCAATTTTATCGATGGTCTCCCGGTAAACGGGAATTCGCGAAAAACTTAAATTATCAATTTCCTTGATTAGGGTGTTATAATCTGTATCGATATCAAAGGCCGAAATATCCATACGGGAATGCATCACCTGCTTTACTGTCAGGGAACCAAAATTAACAATGCCTTTCAAAATTTCCTTTTCTTCTTCCGAGGTGTGTTCATCCGTGGCAATTTCCAGGGCATGTTCCAACTCATCCATTGACAAATTATATCCTCTTCTATCAACACGTTTTTCAATAATGGACGTCATGGTTTGCAAAGACCAGGACAATGGATAAAAGAAGTAATTGGCGGCTTTCAGAAAACTGGCTGTTCTTTTTGCGAAGATAAGATTATTCTGATTAGCATAAACCTTGGGAATGATTTCACCGAATAACACAATTGCAAAGGTGTTAAAGGCAGTCAAACCAAGAATTAACAGATTATCCTGATGTTGGTTGCCAAATATTTTCCAGGCTATGAGGGTAGAGATAATGACAAAGGCAATATTCACCAGGTTATTCATAATTAAAATGGTAGCCAACAGCTTTTTCGGCTGATCCAAAAGAGCTACCAGGTTCTTTTCCAATGGGTTTTTGCTGGCCCGGCATTGGTCCAGGTCTTCTGTGGATAGTGAGAAAAATGCTATTTCGGAGCCCGAAATGATTGCTGAGAGTATCAGTAAAAGTAATAAAATTAACCCTCCTCCCAACGCTGTAAAAGCAACAGAATTTGAAATGAAATTAAAGAGTAGTAAAACCCCCGGCCAGGGGTCGTCAATTGAGTCTCCCAAAACAAGAAAAGTTAGTTACTAAAACGGTAAGTCATCGGTATCGTCATCAGCGGAGGCTAAATCGGGGCTACTGGTTTCTGCTGCGGCTGTTTGCGCCGGCATGCTGGCTTCCCGTCTGAAGTCACCATCGCCCATGCCTTCCGTTGGTTTGCCACCTAACATAGTCATATTGTCTCCCACCACTTCTGTAGTATAGCGGGTATTTCCGTCCTTGTCTTCCCAGGATCTTGTTTTAAGTTTCCCCTCAACATAGATAAGGTTACCTTTTTTAAGGTATTTCTCAGCCACATCAGCCAATCCTCTCCATAAAACAATATTATGCCAATCGGTTATGTCCTTTCTTTCTCCCGTATTTCTATCCCGGTACGATTCCGTCGTAGCCATGGTGAAATTGGCTACAGCCGTACCGCTTTCAAGGTGTCTTACCTCAGGGTCTTTTCCCAATCTTCCAACTAGTATTACTTTGTTTACTCCTGCCATTCTTGGTTTTTTTATTTAAGTTGTCATTTTAAAGTTAGCTAAAAAATATGTTCATTCAAATAATTGTCAATCAAAATAGGCTTTGGTAAATCGTTAATTTCTTCCCTGGTATAAAGTTGAAAATCACCATTTGTCATTGGCAAATCCGGTAACTGCTGAGCAGCCAGTTTTACATGAAAAAACCGGGCAAAAATGCGTTGATGGGTTAACACATGCTTGTATTGGTCGGAGATGTTTTCCACCAGGTAATGTTGGCCCTTCAAGCAGCCGGCTCTTTTTGAGTCCAGAAGTTGATCTATATCCAATGGTTGGTTTTCTTCGATCAGGTAGAAATCATATAAACCCTGCCATATATCGTTGCCCTGGCGCTGCCTGAGGAATATTTGTTCCTCAAACTGTAAAACCAAATAGTGGAAGAAACGTGACCTGACCTTCACTTTTTTTGTTTTTACTGGTAAATTTTGCTGAAGGCTGTGTTTGTTAGCATGGCAATCACGGGAGAAAATACAGCTATCGCAGGCAGGTGCCGTTGGTGTGCAGTGGATGGCGCCGAATTCCATGATGGCCTGATTGTAATTATGTGGATCGTCACGATCAATCAAATCCGCTGCCAGCCGGGCAAACACTTTTTGTCCCTGACCCGAAGCTATGTCATCAAACACACCAAAGACCCTCGAAAGTACCCGGTAAACATTGCCGTCTACCACCGGTACAACCTCGCGGAAGGCAAAGGAGGCGATGGCGGCTGCGGTATATTTCCCGACGCCTTTCAATTGCAGCAACTCGTCGTAGGTGTTTGGAAACTTACCATCGTATTGCTCCACAATTGCCCGAGCACAGGCGTGTAAATTCCGGGCTCGGGAGTAATATCCCAGGCCTTGCCATAACCTTAAAACCTTTGTTTCTTCAGCCTTTGCGAGGTCAAAAACAGTGGGAAATTCATCGATAAAATTTAAAAAATAAGGCAAACCCTGCGACACCCTGGTCTGCTGCAAAATGATTTCAGATAGCCAAATCATGTAAGGATCATTGGTATTTCTCCATGGTAAATCCCTTTTGTTCTGCAAATACCACGAAATTAGCCTTTTTCTAAAAAACTTATTGGGGTTCAAGGAGTTAGTTTAATATGTAATAAATAAGGTGATTTAAAAGTGAGATTTTAATTACTTCATTTTTAAAATACTTAGCGAAGATATAAATTTGTATGCTCAAATAGATTTGATCTTATTTTTTTAGGGAATTTTTTATAATTTAAATTTAAAAGAGGTGACTAAAGCAGATGTAATTACTCAGATTTCTGAGAAGACTGGTATTCCAAAGGACGATGTTCAGCTGACGGTGGAGGCGTTTTTCAGTGTGGTAAAGAGTTCTATGGCAGAGGGAGAGAATATCTATGTAAGAGGGTTTGGTAGTTTTATCAACAAAAAAAGAGCGAAGAAAATTGCCAGAAATATTTCGAAAAATACGGCTATCGTAATTGACGAACATTTCATACCAAGTTTTAAACCTTCTAAAGTTTTCGTAGAAAAAATCAAGAAAAGTCAAAAAGTATTAACTTCGAATAGTTAATAATGTAGTAAATTTGAAGCCTTAAAAGTTTAATTCTTTAAGGCTTTGAATTTATGCTTAGAACAAAAATAATATTCGCGACGTCGGCATTAGTCTTAGTAGTAACACTATTCAATCTGCCAAAAATTGTCGTTGAAAACGATCAAGGCGATTTAGCCGGATCCGATACGGCTGAAAATAATGAAGGCGCCAGGAACAGTGATGAGGAAGCCAGTAACCACACGCCATCCATCCCATCCAATGTAATAGACCAGATAGTAAATCTAAGAGAATTAGTTAAAAATAGTGTTGATGATAAAAAAAGTGCTATCTTTGCAGACTCTTTAGCGGAGCTTTTTAGTCGTTATCAAAGATTGGACAGTGCTGCGCAGTATTCGGAGCTTGCCGCTTCGTTTTTTCCAAACATGAAGACTTGGGAAAAGGCTGGAGAAAGTTACTATAAAGCTTATTCTTTGACGGCAAATAGAGAAAAGCAAAAGGTTTTTGCAGAAAAGGCTAAAGAGTTTTTTGAGAAAGTGTTGGAATTGGAGCCTGACAGGTTTGATTTGGAGGCTAAGGTAGCTATGACGCTGGTTACCACCTCAGCGCCGATGCAGGGAATTATGCGGTTGAGAGAAATATTGGAAAAAGATCCGGACAATGAAACGGCTATTTTCAATTTGGGGACGTTATCGATGCAATCAGGGCAGTATGACAAAGCGGTGGATAGATTCAAAAAGCTGACAGCGTTAGACCCTCAGAATTCACAGGCACTTTTTTATCTGGGGATCAGTTACTTTAACATGGGGGATAAAACCAGTGCAAAGGAGCAGTTCCAGAAAGTGAAAAAATTGGATAACGATCCTGCCGTATTGGCGACAGTTGATAGTTATTTAAAAGAAATAGATTAAAAAAATTGTTAAACCATTTGCTTAGATAAGCAAAGAAAAGAATTAAAATTATGCCTTGCGGTAAAAAGAGAAAAAGACATAAGATTGCTACTCACAAAAGAAAAAAGCGTCTTAGAAAGAATCGGCACAAAAAGAAATAGGTCCATCCTATCTCTTTTAAACCATTATACACATCATTAAATTATTATTCTGAAAAGCAGAAATAAAATAACACAGGTTTGAGTAATGAATTATTAATCAATTCAACTCAAGAAGGATGTCGTATAGCCTTATTAAAAGACAAGAGTTTAGTTGAGTTCCATTATGACGAAAATGGATCAAAGTTTTCAGTAGGGGATATTTACCTGGGAGTAGTAAAAAAAGTTGTTCAAGGATTAAATGCTGCATTTATTGACATCGGCTACGAAAAAGATGCCTTTTTGCACTACCTTGATTTAGGCCCCCAAGTTAGATCCCTGAATAAGTTTACGAAACAGGCAGCTAACAGAAATAAGCATGCAAAAAAGATTTCAAATTTCAGAAATGAACCAGATATCGACAAATTCGGTAAAATCAATCAGGTTCTTTCCAAAAATCAGCAAATTCTTGTCCAAGTAGTTAAAGAGCCTATTTCTACAAAAGGGCCGCGATTATCCTGCGAGTTGTCCATTGCCGGAAGGTATATGGTACTGGTACCTTTTTCCAAATCGGTTAATATATCCAAAAAAGTCACCGATGGAGAGGAGAGAAAACGATTATTACGACTTATCTCGTCGATTAAGCCAGATAATTTTGGCATAATCATTAGAACAGTTGCCCAAAAAAAGGATGTTGCAGAACTCGACAGAGATCTCAAGAATCTGGTAAAAAAATGGGACGATGGCATTGCAAAGCTAAAACATGCCAAACCCAGGGAAAAAATAATTGGGGAGATGAGTAAGGCATCCTCTATACTGAGAGACGTTTTAAATGAGTCTTTTGACAGTATAGTAACGGATGAAAAGTCAATATATGATGAGGTAAAATCATATATCAAGACGATAGCGCCTGAAAAGGAAAAGATTGTCAAAAAATACAATGGCAAGGCTAAACTATTTGAAAGTTTTGGCATTGAAAAACAGATGAAGACCCTCTTCGGGCAATCTGTAAGTATTCCCGGCGGAGGGTATCTGATTATTGAGCACACCGAGGCGCTGCACGTTATTGATGTCAACAGCGGCAATAAGTCCAACACCGAAGGTGATCAGGAATCGACAGCATTAATGGTTAACCTTCAGGCCGCCAAGGAAATTGCACGACAGCTCAGGCTTCGCGATATGGGAGGCATTATTGTGATTGACTTTATAGACATGAAAAAAGTCGAAAACAAAAAGAAAGTCTACCAAAAGGTGAAGGAGGAAATGAAGTCTGATCGGGCAAAATTTACGGTGTTACCCCTTTCAAAGTTTGGCTTGATGCAAATAACAAGGCAAAGGTTTAGACCGGAGCTGAATATTAAAACCATAGAAAAATGCCCGACTTGTAATGGTACCGGTAAAATTTCTGCCTCTATAGCCGTTTCGGATCAAATTGAGAAACACCTGGACTTCCTGTTATTAAAGCAAAATGAGCACAACATCAGTATCGCCTTGCACCCTTATGTATATGCTTACTTTAAGGAAGGTCTTTACTCGAGGAGAATGAAATGGTTTTTCAGGTACCATAAGTGGATAAAATTAGCCTCTGATTCATCGCTGGGTGTTACCGAATATAAATTCCTCAATAAGATTGGGGAGGAAATTCAGTTGGCCTGACAGGGCGCATCCCGGCGTTGCCCGATATCATGCAAGGAAACCGGCTACTACTATGTTGTTTGAGCCGGTTTGCGATAAAAAAAAACACCTGCCTCCCGTTGACAGCGGGAGGTTTTTTTTGAAATCACAGAAATAATCATTGGGACCGATCAGATATGGGCGCTGATTGTTGTGTTCAGGTCCGGATCTACCCTTAATTACGCACAATCCTGAAATTCTGATAATGCTGCAGGGATGATGATTGCGTAATTCTCACTTCTTTAACCGAAGCTAATTGAGGGCCTTTATGACACCATTTCAGGAAGCCTTCCATTTGATCCCTGGTTCCTTCTACTTCGATATATAAGGAGCCATCAGGTTCATTTTTCACAATACCGGATAAATTAAGGCTTTTTGCTACCTCTAGCGTAGATGCTCGGAAAAACACACCCTGGACTCTACCTCTTATATTAATCTTATAATGAACAATCATATGCGTTTGCTGGCTAGCTCTTCCATAATCTTAACACCTCCTGATGTGCCGATCCTGTCGGCACCGGCGTCAATCAAAAGACAAGCCTCTTCCAGCGTTTTGATACCTCCCGAAGCCTTTATTCCCATATCGTTGGCCAGATTACTCCTAAGCAATCTAACATTCTCTACTTTTGCGCCGCTGGGGGCGAACCCGGTAGAGGTCTTGACATAGTCCGCGCCTGCATCCTGACATAATTTTGCAGCCGTAATCATTTCGTCACTGTTCAAATACGCAGTTTCTATGATTATCTTGATGGGCTTCCCATTGTCGTGTGCCAGTTGAGCACATTTGGCTATTTCAATTTTCACCCAGGGCATGCCACTTTTAAATGCCGAAACGTTCATGACCATATCCAGTTCATCGGCACCATTGGCAATGGCAATTTCCATTTCATTTATCTTTGTTTCCGACATTTGATATCCCAGCGGAAAACCGATAACGGTCACCAGCCTGATTGTATCGGAACCTATTTCTCTTTTAGCTTTTTTTACCCAAAAAGGAGGAACACAGATGCCTGCGAAATGGTATTTTCGGGCTTCTTCAACCAGCTGATCAATATCCCTGTCAATCAGCGTCGGGCGCAAATTTGTTTGCTCTATAAAATTATTGATGTTTTCCATATTAGAATGCCGGATTAAAATTAGCAAAAATGTCAAACTATTCAACCAATAATGTTACTTGAAGCAGTTCAAATCGCAAAGTTTCTGCCTAGGGTCTTAATGAATAATGCTGCATTCCTTACAAAGTTTTTTCTTGCCAGGAGGCCTTTTTTTGGGTTTTCTCTTATGACCAAAATAGGAAGGGTCTGAATACTGGGGTTTTTCGGATAACCTGGCCATCTTCCTATACCTCTTTTGGTTGTCCCGCATTCTTGCATGATACTCCTCCACTTTTTTATCCAGCCGATAGGAAAGGCTGTTTTTGTTGTGGCCTTTTTTTAAATTTCGCCTGCTACTGTTGTAAGATGCCTCGTGGTTTCCAGGGTTTTTGGACGAAGGTAAGTTCTCATATTTATCTGAATCAGGCGCTTCTCTTTTGCTATTAAGTTTGGTTTTTTTTGATTGGGCGAAGACATTTGAATCCATCGATACCCAAATGAATCCGATCAATAAAACCAGAAAGATTTTTTTTGACATAACACATACACACTTTATTTAATAAACAATCTATTGGACAATAAATTGTTTAAAAAGGCAATAAGATTAGTTTTGATAAAAGTAAAATGGATGGATCAATAGCTCAATTTTGGCGTCAACATACTCTGCTGTCTGCGGAATATCCAGGGTTCTACGGGGTCTTCTCCTTCCCAAATACCTATTCTTTTTGCGCGGGAACTCTTTTCAATGGATACCAGGGTCATATCTCCTTTGTTTCTGTGGTAAAACCAGGCCAGCCCGGCTTCTAATAGAGATTTGCTTAGGTCGGTTTTATTGATCGTAATGCTGGCTATATCATTACCAAATCGATCTTTTCCAAATAGTTCAACCACTACATCTGACCCCAGGCACTTTTCAGTGGTAAAAGCCTTGGCTTTCCCACCCATTTCCTGGTTTAACTCCGGACAATCAATGCTTTTTAAAATGACACTTATGGTGTCCTGATAGTTGTCAATGACTAGAAGGGTGTTTCCATCAATCACTTCCACCACTTTTCCAGTAAATTGATCCTGTGCATTGGACTGAAGAGATGGCAGAAGAAAGAATAGAAATATTAATGGCCTATACATGAGGAGTTGGTTTTGGTGTAACTTCAAAATTAACAGACCACGATGGCAATCAATAATGGTTTTGAACCCATTCCTTTTTGGTGTAATATTTACAATTTAATAAGGATTTCATCTTTTTTGTGATATTGAAATAGTACAATTTATTATTTATCCCAAAACGATAATACTTCCAATTTTGACACATTATTTCATCTTGAAACTCGAAATATTAATATCAGAAAGGTGGAAAGGCGTTTTGAAATTACCGCGGTGTAAAGCATTCATTCTGTCGACCTAAAATTCTCTTTGTTTAATACAATTAATGATGGGTTTGCAGAGCGTGGGATATTAATAGAAATTTAATGCCCGGCGGTCAAACGGTACAATATTCCCCCAGATTGTTATACCGGATAAATTGACACCGACCTGCTAATCGGCCGATATGGTCCTGCCGGTGGGATGAAAAGTTGATGATCCGAATAGAGATTCAGGAGGATTCCCGGACAATGTTGAAACCTCAAAATATAGAAATAAAATAAATTAATTTTTTATGGCTAAGATATGCGTTAATAGCTTTTGATTATTCTCTAATTAGTATAACTTTGCGCAATTTGTTTTGTTCAGTTTAACTTCTAAAATCAGATTATTCACTTACTATGCCTAAAGACAACACCATCAAATCAGTTTTAATTATCGGAAGTGGGCCTATCATTATCGGACAGGCTTGTGAATTCGATTATTCAGGTTCGCAAGCATCGCGATCATTGCGGGAAGAGGGTATTGAGGTTACCCTAATAAACAGCAATCCCGCCACCATCATGACGGATCCGGTTACGGCCGATAATATATATCTGTTGCCTTTGGAGAAAAAGTATATTATTCAAATTCTTAAAAAGCACAAAATTGATGCAGTGCTACCTACTATGGGTGGGCAAACTGCCTTAAATCTGGCCATAGATTGTGATAAGGCCGGCATTTGGGAAAAATTTAATGTGAAAATTATTGGTGTGGATATCAATGCCATTGAAACTACCGAAAACCGTGAACAATTCAGGTTAAAAATGCATGAGCTAGGCATCAATGTTTGCAAGGGAGAGACAGCTACCTCATTTTTACAGGGGAAGGAAATTGCACAGGAAATTGGTTTTCCGCTGGTTATCAGACCTTCATACACCCTGGGAGGTACCGGAGGTGGTTTTGTGGAAAAACCTGAAAATTTTGAAAAGGCATTAAATAGTGGTTTACATGCTTCGCCCATTCACGAGGTGCTGGTTGAACGTAGTATCCTTGGATGGAAAGAGTATGAAGTTGAGTTGATAAGAGACAACAATGGCAATGTTATCATTATTTGTTCCATTGAAAACTTCGATCCGATGGGAGTCCATACCGGTGACTCCATTACCGTCGCCCCGGCAATGACGCTGCCTGATACTGTTTACCAGGAAATGCGTAACCTGGCCATAAAAATGATAAACGGTATTGGGCAATTTGCCGGAGGCTGTAACGTTCAATTTGCGGTAAATCCTGAAGATGACAGCATTATTGCCATTGAAATCAATCCACGGGTCTCCAGGTCTTCGGCATTAGCCTCTAAGGCAACGGGTTACCCGATTGCCAAAATCGCCGCTAAGTTAGCCATCGGTTATAACCTCGATGAACTGAGTAACCAGATTACCAAAACCACCTCAGCGTATTTTGAGCCAGCCCTGGACTATGTGATCGTAAAAATACCCAGGTGGAATTTCGATAAATTCAAGGGATCAGATCGCCATCTTGGGTTGCAAATGAAATCGGTGGGTGAGGTGATGGGAATCGGGAGGAATTTCCAGGAGGCTTTGCAAAAAGCCTGTCAATCATTAGAGATTAAAAGAAACGGCCTGGGTGCGGATGGGAAAGAACTGCGCGATCAGGAACAGATTGTTGATAGTCTTAAGAATCCCAGTTGGAACAGGCTTTTCCATATCTATGATGCCTTTAAATTAGGAATCCCGTTTAGTACCATCCAGGACCTTTCAAAAATCGATAAGTGGTTCCTGAACCAAATTGAGGAACTGGTAGTGCTCGAGGCGGAAATTGAGAAATTTACCTTAGATACCATTCCTGCCGATCTGCTACGGGTTGCCAAGGAGAAAGGCTATGCCGACCGTCAGATTGCACATCTGCTTAAAGCATTGGAAAGTGAGGTGTATCAAAAGAGAATTGATCTTGGAATAAAGCGGGTATACAAACTGGTAGATACCTGTGCTGCCGAGTTTGAGGCCAAGACACCCTATTACTATTCGTCCTTTGAAGAAGAAAATGAATCAATAGCCACTGACAAACAAAAGATTGTGGTATTAGGCTCCGGGCCAAATCGCATCGGGCAGGGAATAGAGTTTGACTATTGCTGCGTGCATGGCGTACTGGCCGCCAGAGAATGCGGGTATGAGACCATTATGATTAACTGTAATCCGGAAACTGTCTCCACCGATTTTGATGTGGCAGATAAACTATATTTTGAGCCGGTATTCTGGGAGCATATCTATGATATTATCATGCACGAAAAACCCATAGGAGTAATTGTGCAGTTGGGTGGACAAACAGCGCTTAAACTGGCAGAAAAGCTGCACCGGTACGGCATCAAAGTAATTGGGACCAGCTTTGAGGCGCTTGATTTGGCCGAAGATCGTGGAAGCTTCTCAGACTTGCTCAAAGCCAATGATATTCCTTACCCTAAGTACGGTGTCATCGAGGATGCTGATACCGCCATTTCACTTTCCAGGAAACTTGGTTTCCCGCTTCTGGTGAGGCCTTCCTATGTGTTGGGAGGGCAAAGTATGAAAATTGTGATCAATGAAAAGGAACTGGAATCTCACGTTGTTAATTTATTGAAGGACATACCTGGAAATAAGGTTTTGCTTGATCACTTTTTGGAAGGGGCCTACGAGGCCGAGGCAGATGCCATTTGTGATGGCGAGGATATTTATATCATCGGTATCATGCAGCATATCGAACCGGCCGGTATTCACTCAGGAGATTCTTATGCGGTACTTCCTCCTTACAACCTGGGAGATTTTGTCATACAGCAAATTGAAAAGTATACCAAGAAAATAGCACTGGCATTAAAAACAGTGGGATTGATTAATATCCAGTTTGCTATCAAAGACGACCGCGTATATATTATAGAAGCCAACCCAAGGGCTTCAAGAACAGTTCCTTTCATTTGTAAGGCTTATGGAGAACCCTATGTGAACTTTGCTACCAAAGTAATGCTGGGGGAAAAGAAGATTAAGGATTTTGATTTCCAGCCTACCAAAAATGGATACGCCATTAAAGTTCCTGTTTTCTCATTTAACAAGTTCCCCAATGTCAATAAAGAACTGGGGCCTGAAATGAAATCAACCGGTGAAGCTATCTATTTTATCGAGGATCTGATGGACGATTATTTCTTAAATGTTTATAGTGAACGTAACCTATATCTCAGTAAATAGTAAAATACTATTAGAGATAAAAAGAGAATAGATTTAAATTATCAGAGAATCGATGACTAAGGGGATATTTATTATAGCAATCATAGGTTATCTTGTTTATAGGCTTGGGAGGTTTTTGTTTAAATTTTTATACCTGTTTTCCGGAGATAACGGGAGCCAATCTTCAAGAACCACTTTTGAAGAAAAACGAAAACCACGAGGTGGTAATGTGAGCATTGATAAAGTTCCAAAAAAACCCCAAACAGGGAAAAAATATAAAGGAGGAGAATATGTGGACTACGAGGAGCTCTGACCCTCGATATACCTAACTTTTAGCGCGCCATTTTTCTATACCTGATGGAGATAACCAGGGCTTTGGTATGCTTTCGGATTATTTTCGCAGGTAATGCTTGCAGAAGGGGATCTCTTTTGAATAACTTTCCGAATTATGATTATATTTGTTTCGCTTTTAGGATAAACCCAAATTTAAAAGATAAGATATAAATATGGCATGGTTTAAGAGAAAGGAAAAAGGTGTAAAAACCCCTACTGAAGCCAAAAAGGAATCTCCAGATGGTCTTTGGTATAAATCACCCAAAACCGGAAAGATCTTCCATACCCGTGAGTTGAAGAACAATTCTTATGTTTGTGTCGATGATGGGTATCACGTGAGGGTTGGGTCGCAGGAATATTTTGAAATACTATTTGACAATATTGAATTTGAGGAACTGGATGCTCATCTTGAGTCAGATGATCCCCTGAAGTTTTCTGATACCAAGCCCTATCAAAAAAGAATCGAGGCCTCCCAACAAAAAACCGGCCTGAAAGATGCCGTCCGGGCTGCCACTGGAAAAATTAATGGATTACCCGTAGTGGTGGCATGTATGGATTTTTCATTTATCGGGGGTTCTATGGGTTCGGTTGTAGGTGAAAAAATTGCCAGAGCTATTGACTATTCTTTGGAAAATAAAGTCCCCTTCCTTATGATTTCCAAATCGGGAGGCGCACGTATGATGGAGGCTGGTTTTTCATTGATGCAAATGGCCAAAACCTCCGCAAAACTGGCTTTGCTTTCCGAAGCAAAAATCCCTTATGTTTCATTGATGACAGATCCTACCACCGGTGGGGTGACGGCTTCCTATGCCATGCTGGGAGATTTTAACATTGCGGAACCAGGAGCGCTGATAGGATTTGCAGGGCCGCGTATCATCCGTGAGACCATCGGAAAAGATCTTCCGAAAGGTTTTCAGAGCGCGGAATTTTTGCTGGAACATGGATTCCTGGATTTCATAGTTGACCGCCGGGATCTTAAAAACAGACTTACCACCTTATTCAAGATGCTGCAGAATAAGTAAAACAAAGCGATCCATGCGAATTATTGCCCACCCGGTATTGTGTAATTATTATGTTACTTATCGGTGCAATGCAAAATGTGGATTTTGCGATATCTGGGAAAGGCCGTCTCCCTACGTGAATCTGGACGATCTAACCAATAACTTAAAAGACCTTAAAAGGCTTGGTGTCAAGGTTATTGATTTTACCGGTGGTGAGCCTTTGCTGCATGCTGACATTCACGACTTTCTGGCATTGGCAAAGAAAATGGGGTTTATAACCACTTTGACTACCAATGGCCTTCTATATCCCAAAAAAGCCAGGCAGCTGAAGGGGCTGGTTGATATGCTCCATTTTTCCCTCGACTCCTCGGATAAAGACACACATGATCGATCCCGCGGGGTGGCTTGTTTTGATTTTGTTATGGAGTCAATCAGGATAGCGCTGCATCAGCGTGATAGGCCTGATATCTTATTTACTGTTTTCGAAGAAAATGTGCATGAAATCAAGCACATTTATGAAAATATATGCCTGCCCAATAATTTGGTGCTTATTTTAAATCCCGTATTTGATTACAATGAAGTTCAAACAGGAGAAAAGCTTTCCGAAGATACGCTACGAACATTGCAGCAGTGGGGGAAAAAGAAACTTGTATATTTAAATGAGGCCTTTATTACGCTCAGAAAAAGTGGTGGAAATCATGTTGATGACCCCGTATGTAAGGCGGCTAGCAGCACCATTGTCATCTCTCCTGAAAATGAGCTGGTGTTGCCTTGTTATCATTTAGGAAAAAAAGTATTTCCAATCAACCAGGATCTATATAAGTTGTACCAGACGCCTGCCGTTAAAAATCTGGTGGCGCTGGAGGGCAGGTTACCCGAATGTGAAGGTTGTACCATCAATTGTTATATGCAACCGTCTTTTGCCGTTGAAATGAATAAATTCTGGTGGAAAGCCCTGCCGAGTACCCTAAAATATAATTATATGAAAGGCACCTGGAAGTCATTATTTAAGTAAATCTGATACAGGCTGTTCAAGACCTAATAATATGTAATAAAAAATATATTTTCAGACACCAAAATCGGTAATTAATAAATATATTTGCTAGCAGAAAATCAGACTTAAGTTTTAATTACAAGTAATAAAGAATGGGTTCAATTGTAATAACCTCCATCATTGCCTTTACAGTTGTCATTTTACTTTTAGTGATGATACTGTTGTTTGCGCAATCAAAATTGGTTCAGTCCGGCGATGTAAAAATTACTGTGAATGGGGATAGTGGAAATCCGATAATAGCTTCGGCCGGCAGTACGTTGCTGTCTACCTTATCTGCACAGAAGATTTTTTTACCTTCGGCCTGCGGAGGCGGTGGAACATGCGCCATGTGCAAATGTGTTATTGAAGAAGGCGGTGGTGAGGTACTTCCGACAGAAGAGGGTCACCTAAGTCGGACCGAACAAAAGGAAAAGGTTCGGTTGTCGTGTCAGGTGAAGGTTAAGAATGATATGACCATCAAAATACCAGAGGAAATATTTGGTATTAAGAAGTGGGAGTGCGAGGTTGTTTCCAATTACAATGTAGCCTCGTTCATAAAAGAGTTTGTAGTAAAGTTACCCGAAGGAGAAACACTGGATTTTGAAGCGGGCGGCTACATTCAAATTGATGTACCTAAGGTAGAGGTTGATTTTAAAGACATGGATATTACTTCCCACCCCGAGTTGGGCAGAGATCCTATGGATTTTAAGTCTGAGTGGGACAAATTTGGCTTGTGGGATTTGAAGATGAAAAATGATGAAACGATCTTCCGTGCCTATTCAATGGCTAATCATCCAGCGGAGGGAAACATCATCATGTTGAATATTCGTATTGCTACTCCACCATGGGATAGAGCCAATAATAAGTGGATGGATGTTAATCCCGGAATTTGCTCTTCTTATGTTTTCTCGAGAAAACCAGGTGACAAAGTCACAATTTCAGGCCCATATGGTGAATTTTTCATTAAAGACACCGATGCGGAAATGTTATACATCGGAGGTGGTGCGGGAATGGCCCCTATGAGATCTCATCTTTTTCACCTGTTCCACACATTGAGGACCGGTAGAAAAGTGACTTACTGGTACGGTGGGCGATCCAGAAGAGAGTTGTTTTATCTTGATCATTTTAAGAAAATTGAGACTGAATTTCCGAATTTTAAATTTTTTGTGGTTTTATCCGAACCATTGCCGGAAGATAACTGGGTAGAGAAAAAAGATGTTGATGATACGGAAGGTGATGGATTCCTAGGCTTTGTGCATCAGGCGGTGATTGACAAGTACTTGAGTAAACACGAGGCTCCAGAAGATATTGAATTCTACTTTTGCGGACCCCCTTTAATGAATCAGGCCGTGTTGAAAATGTGCGATAGCTGGGGAGTTCCGGATGAAAATGTTGCTTTTGATGATTTTGGAGGATAGTAATCCAATACATTTATTGCGCTCAGCCGGGAACAAAACAAGGTATTTATAATATTGAAAAGAGTAAGTTAGCTTACTCTTTTTTTGTTTTAATATCACAGCTTTTCACAAGCGGGTTATAAAGCATATTATTTCAATGCTTTATATAAAATTTTGGGTCCTGAAATTCTATTCATAAATTGCAGTAATGGATTTGAAAATATTTTTCTCCCCACTTGATGAGGAGCTTTTTGACGATATAGCAGGGCACAATACGTTTTTCCACAGTATTAGAGTCAATCACGACGCTATGCCCGAATACAAGAATGCAGACATAGCCATTCTGGGATTACCGAAATACGATGAAAAGAAAGGCGCTAAATCCAACAATTGGCAGGCTGCTGATCAGATCAGGAAAAAATTATATTGCCTGAAAAAAGGAAGTGGGACTTACAGGATTATCGACCTGGGAAATCTCAATGCCGGCATCACCCTGGATGAAACCTATTTGAGGATACGGGAGGTCTGTGAAATGCTGATTGATAATAATGTGCTGCCGTTGTTGATAGGAGGCAGCCATGATATGGATATCGGGCAGTTCAGGGCCTACGAAGAAATGAAGAAGCTGGTAAGCTTTTTGAATGTAGATGCCACACTCGATATGGATGACAGTGAAGCCGCCGGAAGCAATGCCAGGCACATACATGGTATCCTGTTACATGAGCCTAATTTTCTGTTCAACTACAGCCATCTTGGCTACCAGAGCTACCTTATTGATCCTGCTCACATATCATTGCTGGAGAAGCTCTACTTTGAGGCTTACAGGTTGGGGCACTTGCGAGAGCATATTAAGGAAATGGAACCAATTATCAGGGATGCCGATATGATGAGTTTTGACATTGGGGCGATCAAGTCACTGGATGCCCCTGGCGTCAATAACCCCCAACCCTTTGGATTGACCGGGGAAGAGGCCTGTCAGATTTGTTGGTATGCCGGTTTGAATGAAAAACTAAGCTCGGCTGGGTTTTATGAGTACGACCCTGAATCTGATGACACCAACAAAAAAACTGCCGCGGTTATCGCTACGATGTTATGGTATTTTGTCGAGGGTTTTTACAATCGAAAAAGTGAGCTTAGCTTTAAAACCAATGATTATCTTAAATACGTGGTTTCCATGCCCGATGATCCTGAGGCTATCGTATTTTACAAAAGCAAGCTTAGTGAAAAATGGTGGTTGGAAGTGCCTTATCCCGACGGCAATCAATACGAGCGCAATTGTATTGTGCCATGTAATTACAAAGATTATGAGCTGGCTACACAGGGTCAGGTACCAGACCGGTGGATCACTACCTATTCCAAATTACTTTGATTTATCTAACCAGAATAATCCTGCTGATGCCTTTGTAGTCCAGGAAGTTCTGCCTTCCTGTGTTTCCCCTACCATCTGGAAACACAAAAAGATCCCGGTAATGAGGCTATTTTTAGTTTAGGTCTGCGTAAAGGGCATAGTGGTTTTCAGTAGTATAATATTTCTATTCCGGCTTTTACCAATTTCTCAATAACCCTTGGCCTGAAAATAGTAATCCCGATAACTTAAATTCAAAAATATTTTAGAGGGCAAGCTGATGCGGTTGTTAGTAGATGTCGGCTTTGACAAGATTCTTTGGCGCGTTTTTAAATTCCTTGTATTTATTATTCACGAAATCGGAATACTCTTCCCGGAATTTTAGTTGCGAAAATCTTTCGGCGTTTCTCCTAATGATCGTGGCGTCAAATTGATCTATATTCTTTTCAAAGGTGTTGATGGCTTCAATGAGGCTTTGGCTATTTTGTTCTTTGAAAAAGACACCAGTTTCATTTTCAATTACCGTTTCCAATACGCCTCCTTTACCAAAGGCAATAACGGGCACTCCGCAGGCTTGGGCTTCAACAGGAACAATGCCAAAATCTTCATCTGCAGCAAAAACAAAGGCTTTTGCTTTTTCCATGTACTTTTTTAACTCCTTAAATGGCTGAAAACCAAGAAGCTCTATATTTTTTCCAGCGATCTGCTTCACTTTTCGAAAATCGGGGCCGTCTCCGATAACAATTAATCTTTTGTCTGGCATTTGGGAGAAAGCCTGAACGATCAGATCGATTTTTTTGTAAGGGACCATTCGAGAAGCAGTCAGATAGTATTCCTCTTTAGGGTGGTCTGCTGAAAAATTGTTAACAGCCACCGGGGGATAGATAACTGTGGACTCTCTTTGGTAGACTTTTTTTATCCTATTAGCTATATAATGCGAGTTGGCTATAAAATGATCTACACGCCTGGCAGCACCATAATCCCAAATTCTAATGTAATGAAGGATCATCTTGGCCAGTAAGGCTTTTAACCCTTTTTCTAGTTTGGCTTCCTTCAGATATTGAAAATACAGATCCCACGCGTATCTGATAGGGGAATGGCAATAGCATATGTGCAATTGGTTAGAGTTGGTAATAACCCCTTTTGATACGGCATGATTACTCGAAAGAATTAAATCATAATTTGAAACATCCAATTGCTCTGCTGCAAGCGGCATAAGCGGAAGATAGTTTCTATACTTCTTTTTTGCGAAAGGAAGTTTTTGGATAAAGCTGGTATTTACTTTTTTGTCTTTAATGAACCATTTTAAGTCTTCAGGTAAAAATTCCACTAAACTGAATATATCTGAGCCGGGATATTCGTTTAACATCTGTTCAACTACCCTTTCAGATCCGGAATAATCTACTAACCATTCGTGGACTAATGCAATTTTTGGCGTGGGCATATATTGCGATTTTAAGTTAAAGACCTATTCAAAATCCTCAGGACATATTTCCATCCAGTGCTTAATGGACTTTTCGAAATTATATTTAAATGCAAATCCCATGTCGCTCAGTGTTTGTGGAACAATATGAGTTGGCGTTCCGGCTTTTTTTACTCTTACAGGATGAATGGGATTATTATTTTTAATTAATTTTTGAAGTATGTGGGAAATGGGGACCAGCATTTGAGCGGGAACACTTACTATTGGTGCTTTGCTGTTAAAAACTTTTTTTACAGTATTCGATACTTCCTCGATGGTTTCAGTCGGTTTTTCAACGTAGTTATAAATAATTAGTCGTTCAGCCGAATCCATCGTGAAATCAATGCTATCTATAAAACCATATATATATGCATAGGATTTATGAATATTTCTTGATCCCGGAAAAGCAAAATACCCTTTTCTGATAGCTTTGATCATCCTCATAATGTTTCCGGGATCTCCGGGACCGTATATTACACCTGGTCTTGAGATAACTAACCTTCGATTATGGTCCCGATTTAACCAATTTTGATGAATAAGTTCGGCAGGATATTTGGAACTGCCATATGGAGTAATGGGCATAGGCAGTTTACATTCACTGGTTGGATTGATACAAGGACCGTAAATGGCGATACTACTTGTAAAATAAATATTTTGGCAATTTACATTTTCGGCGTATTCACAAACATTGTGGGCTCCTTTGATATTTGTTTCGTAGTATTCCTCCCCATTATGTCCCGGTTCTCTATGAATTGCGGCTAAATTGAAAATCCATGTTGGTGACTCATCTACCAAAGGAATGTCTATTTTTTCCCTTACATCTGCAGAGGAAGTACTTATTCTATGGTCATTTTGTAGTGGGGATTTCCGGATATCGGCTATGTGAATGTGATCAAATTTTTTAGTTTTCAAAAAGTGTTTTGCAAGATGCGTTCCAACAAAACCAGCTCCTCCGAAAATGACACAGTTTGGCATAGAAATAATAGTAGCTATTAACTTTCAGCATGCAAATATATAAAATACAATCCTAAATATATTATTTTTTTGGGATTGAGATTTGCCGCTGATATTTTTTTAAATGGGGCATATTCCATGCCAAACCGGCTTAGTCCTGGTCATTAAAAGCAAGTAATGAATTAAAAATTGCATATAACATGATACCCTTTTGCCTTGATAACAATTCTTCTGTCAAAAAGCATATGCAAAAGACAAATAAAATTGCCATATAGGTTCTGTTTTTTTGCTTAAATGCCAGCCTAAAGGAGTAGAAAAGTATACAAAGGAAAAATGTTGCTCCTATAGCTCCCGAGGATAATAAGAAAAATAGGTATTGATTGTGTGAATTTAATCCAACATAGTTTTGCAATCCTCTATCCACATATCCTTGCTGTAATACCTGAAATGCATCACCAATCCCGTGGCCGATCAAAGGTGCCTCTTTGAATAATTCAAAGACTATTTCAGCTACCTGCAATCGGAAGAAGGTCCCATAACCTTCCTTTAAAATATTAGAAATCTTAGTGTGTAAAAAGGGGATGTTGTAGTAGGCAATAATAAATATTATTCCCATTGCCAAAAAAGATAGTAGAATCTCCCAATATTTTTTTTTTAGATAAAAATGTCGGGCAATAACAATGATTATTAGCATCCAATTGGCGAATAAAGCAGTTCTTGAGGAGATAAAAAAAAGTAGAATATTGCTAAAAGCCAGAAATATAAGTAAGACTCTTTTGTGCTTTAGACTTACATTATCAGAGGAAAACATCATGTATCCACAGATATTGGCAATCACCAGGTAAAGGGCAAAGTAAGGTGCATGGAAGTGAACAAGTTGCGGCAATTTCCATAGAGCAAACTCCAGATAATATTCGTCGGGATGCTGATTAAAATAATATATGGTTTTAAAAATGGCATATACTGAAATCATGGAGCAGCTTAATAAGAATGCATTTAATGGAGTAAAAATCATAGATTTCCTCCATTTAAAAGAACCAATCATAAAAGGGGTAATTAATATTGCAAGGCTTCGCTCCAAAATTTTAATGACTCTGCTCAAATCAGAGGAATACATTGAACCTATCAAATACATCAAATAGATACCAATGAATAATGCGACGGTTACACGACGCTCACGCAATATTTTGAATTTAGTTTTCAGGTTACCGGAGATTAGCCAGTACAAAAAAGAAATGGCAAGAGCCAGGTTAGAAAGCTGTACCGAAAAAGGCAAAAATATTAAGGTAATCGCAATTAAGTATCTAAATACTATCGGGGGATATGGAGATTCTATTTCAGCGTTTACTTTCATCAAATTAAATGGTTCATTAGGGCAGTTGTGTTAGGGACTTGAATAGTTTAACGTGTTTTTTAGCTGACAGATCCCAGCTGAATTTGTTTAGTTGTTCAAAACCTCTTTCAATTGAGGGTTGAGAGGCATTTGCACTTTTCAAAACAGATTCGATTTTTGCCGCCATATCCATTGGGTCCTCCGGATTAAAGTATATAGCGCCATCACCACAAACCTCCGGGATGGATGATCTGTTGGAAACTACTGCGGGTGTTCCTGAAGCGAAGGCTTCAAGCGGAGGCAGTCCAAAACCCTCATAAAGCGAGGGAAATACAAATACCGAGGCTAAATTGTAGATTAATGGTAAATCCATGGAAGGTATATACCCTGTGAAGATTACCTTGCTTCGAAGCTCGTTATCATTATTGATCATTTGCAATAGCTTATGGTCATTATTGATAAACCCCTCCTTTTTTCCAATAATTACAAGTTTAAAATTTTCTTGCGTCGACTGCGTCAAATGTTGAAAGGCCTTAACCAGATTCAACAGATTTTTGTGTGGTTTAATATTTCCAACTGTAAGAATGAATCTATTGGTTAGACCATATTTTAATTTAGCTTTTTCAAGTGCCGTCCGGTCTGTAATTTTTCTAAAGAGTTTGGTGTTAACACCATTGTAAATCACGTTGATTTTCCCATCAGATACGTTTAAATACTTTTTTAACTCACTTTTTGAAAAGTTGGAAACAGTAATTACGCGACTTGATAATTTTGTGGCAAGAGAGTAAAAGATTTTTGCATAAAACTTTTGCGGCCAGGACAGTTGCTTTAGGTGTGCCAGATGATAGGTGTCATGAATCGTTACAATTCTTTTCCGGGCATTAATAGGAAAGATCGGAATATTGAAATGAGGAGACCAAAAAAGGTCACATGGCGGGATTTTTTTTCTGAGCTGAAATTGCTCTTTAATAGAGTAAATACCCTCATTTAAAATCACAATATTTTGAAGGTTTAATTCCCTTGCATAAGAAAGGTCAACCTTGTTCATTAAAAATACAACATCAAATTCCCTGGCTACATAAGGAATTAAATTTTGAAGGTAGGTGCCGATTCCAGAGGCAGCAATCATTCTGGTGTCTATGACTATTTTTTCCATATAGGAAACGATTTGAGAGTAATCGCTATAAGACTGATTATGAAAGGCATTAAAAACAAAGTGATCATGATTCCTGAGCCAAACCAAAACAATCTCCAAAATTCTGCAAAACTATATATTAATGTCCCAAAAGATAGGTATAGATAATTCCCTTTCAAGTTATATAAAATACCACTTACAAATGAGAGTGCCATTAGATAGATAAAAACATAAAAGAAACACCACCACCCATAATCTCGAAAAAAGTACAAAAATGCAGAATTTGTAGTTAGGCTGGATTCTATATAAGCGTATTTGTCCCATCTCATGGGATTTTGCCTTATCGTATAATAATTATTACCTATTGAAACAGCACCTTGAAATGGGGCACCAAGGTAGGTAATAATTTCCGAAATACCACCGGAGTAAAAACCGAGGCCCCTTTCATTATAAAAATTAATGTTTCTTGAGTAATTCAGAAAGCATAAAATATGGAATACCGCAACGCCCAAGACAATGGATTTTAAGAGTTTTACTCTAATCTCCTTATAACTTATCCAAATCACTGCAACTTCCAGTAACATCATAATAAATGATAGTCTGCTGGAAATTAAAGAAACAACTACAAGGTTTACGACATTTAAGGCATCTATTAATCTTTTTTTTGAAAATAGTGCCCTTCTTATAATAGCCACAGCACATGCATGGATTGCCAAATATCTCAGGCTTAATAATCCAATCTTATAGTTCTCATACAATATGTTTTTAAAAAAATTTGCATTTCCACTTTTGATTATTTCAAAAAACCTGCCGATGTCTCCTAACTCAACGTAAATTTTGTAAAATGCCGCCAACGTACCTATGGTTGCCAAAACGGTTAGAACGTAATAGGCGAGATTGTCCTGGAGGTTGACCTTCTTTAATAAACTTTCTTGTTTTAATTTGATCTTTTTGCCAAATGTAAACCCAATCCAAGAGGCAATTATACTTATAAAATACCAAAACAAAGCAAAAAGAAATCCGATTGAAAGCATTGAAAAGCTTTCTGAAAACCCCTTTCTTAAAAATCCAAAATCCGGAAACGCCCACGCTGAGAAACTGGCAATTGCAGTGAGTAATATAAGATAATGTGGTTTAAGGAATATATTTTTCAATTACTTAAAAATTATACGCATCAGCAATTTTTCCAACCGTTTCAAATTAATTTTTGACCTCATTACTTGTAATCAGTTTTATACTGAATTTATTAAACAAATCTATTATTTGCTTATTTCCATTGCTTTCAAGCGCATAAATTTCAACTTCCGCCGGAACAAGCCTTTTAAGATTTACCGTGGAAGTTGAAAGAAAGGTAAAAATAATTCCAGGGGATATTTCTTCGATGCAATTTTCTATTGGCAACTTGGATTCATAGTAATGCAAAGAGTCTCTAAATTGGCGTTCGACAATGGATTTTGTTGGTTGGGCTACTCCGTGGTGATGTGGCTTGTAGTAAATTGTTTTCTCTTCCCAACTGACATTTTTTGAAATAAAATCAAGTAAACGCATTAAAGTCTCCAGGTATTTTTTCATACCAATAATCTTGGATAATGACTCCTGGCCCAAAATTAATATATTACTATGATTCACGTTATAACATGTTTTCTCATATGGAATTTGTGCCGATTTTGAAGAGAAATATGATTGATCTGGTGAATAAACGTACTGGGCATTTACGCAATCCAGCTCAACCCCCGTAACATCTTGTGATAACGATTTAAATTTAAAACCAAAGAGTGAGAGTATCCAACTTTTAGGTTTGAAATTGCCTACAGCTACTTCAAAAGGATGGTAATAGTAATTGAGCAGCCCATCCTCTATTATAAACCTCTTATTAACATTTTTGCCAAAAAAAATATGATTAGAAAAAAAATGGCCCAGGTCTACATAATAAAGATTGAATTTATCGTCGCCTTCTACCTGTGACCTGACTTTGTTATAAAAAGATTTGGTCTTGATGGCGCCATTCAAGAAATTAAAATATTTTAATAACCATGTATTATATGCTTTTCTCTTAATTTTGGCAGAATAAACCTTTGACCATACACTTTCATTGCATGGTAAATTATGTAGATTAAAAAGTATATTGTCTTTCCCGATTAGTTCTTGACGGTGTGAGATGAGTGTTTCAGCAATGAATAAGGTATAGGGAGTAATTGCAATAAAAATATTTTTTTCATCTTTCATACCAAACTGAATTTTTTAAAACACCTAAATAACACTTTGAACCAGAAATGAGACAGCACTTTTAACAAATAATAACGCATTTTCAATTTCCGATTATAACCATTCATTAATTCACTTTAGTCTCAAAAGATAAATTTAGAGAATATCTGTACTTCATAATCAACACTGCAACAAAGCTGAATAACATTGCCACCGCTCCTCCTGAGATTCCAAGCAAAGGTATTAATATAAAATTCAACAACAAATTCAATATGGCACCATAAATGGTGGTCAGAAATATCCATTTATCTTTTCTAAAAGCGTACAAAACGTAATGCCACACAAAAGACATATTTAAAGTAATGTTGGACAAAACCAAAATAACACCTACATGATAATTTTCTTCATACCCAGCTTTATCTAAAAAAGAAATCAAAGGCAATAACATCAATAGGATAACTGCACCTGTAATGGTTGACCACCTAAGAATTTGCCAGAACATATTTGATTTAATTGTCTTGAATGAAGATTCGTTTGATTGGTCATATGCGATAAGTAGCTTTGGATAATTTATCATAATTACCAATGTAAATACAACTACGGAGATCAAACTTGTTACCTGATGAAAAAAAGAATATATACCCACTTCGGTCTTAGAATAATATAGATCAATAATGTATCTGTTGGAGAATTCTATAATTTTATAACTCATAGTACCAAAAAAGAACCAGCAAGAAACTTTTAATCCTTTTAATATCCACTGGAAGTTTATGCTTCTGAGTGAGTTGTGCGAGTAAATAATAAATAAATAGGCAATTGAAATTATATTGGCAATCATCGCTCCAACGAGCCAGGCCAGGAGGATATCACTTAAACTTGTAATTAGAAAAATGTTCAGATAGTGGGTGCAAATCAAAACGATGACCCACAAGCCGGTTCTGATGAAAAGAATTATGTTTGAAAACAACGGTTTTTGCAGGGTGGTAAAAAGTCTATAAAACTCCTGTCCCAGATGTTCTGCAATAAGAATCAAATAAAAGTATAGAAAATAATTTTGGGAGATTACATCAAACTTGAAGATTAAAAATGAGAAGGGAAGAAATAAAATGTATGAAAAAACATAAAAAATAAACTGATCTCTTATTATTGATGCTTGATCAGCCGTCTTTTTGACTACATCCCTGGTTGCATAGGAATAAAAGTCGAAACCGACTATAAAGAAAGACAAAATTATGGTGGTAATGAATATACTATATTCTCCTAAAAAACTTTCACTGAAATTTTTACTTATAAATAGAATGAGTAAAAACCTGGCTCCCAAACCGCCAAATCTGAATCCGATATTCAGAATGTTTTTTAGGATGGGGGTCATACCGAAGATTTAAATTGTTAAGATTTTATTGACTAGATGTTTTGGCGCTAATATAGAATTTTATTTGCAGATTCAGTATTGACAAGGTAGTCAAACTTAATTTGAGTTTGCACTTTTGGCCGGTTTTATACCGGATTTAAGGAAGCGATTTGTGATAAAGGCTTATCTTTGGCCACACGATGATCCTGGTTGGTTTGGGAAGTATTTGGATTGGGGTGCAATTTTTTTTCTTATTGATTATTTCATTAAATTTCCGCGTAAAATTGAAAATATATGACTAAGGAATTAGAAATTTTAAAAGATGAAGAGGTGGACATTCGGAAACTGTTATTGAAGCTGCTGCTCCTTCTTAAAACCTATTTTAGGTTAACTGTGATATGCATTTTGATTGGTATTTCTGGTTCTGTTAGTTTTTATTTTTCCAAATCTCCATCATACGAAAGTCAAATGATAATCAGTTCCGGGTTTCTTGATTATGGGAGCGTGGAAGCAATTGTAAAGAATCTCAACGAATTGATCCAGGAACGAAACTACCGGGAAGTTGCCAATAAAATTTCAATGGATATTGAACAGGTTACCAAAATTGAAGAAATTACGGTTAACGATATTTATGGAATTAAGGAAAAAGATAAAGCGGGATTATTTCAGTTGTCGGTGATTATCAAGAATAACCTGTTACTAACAGAATTGCAGGAAGGCATTATGTTTTTTTTAGAGGAAAATGTCTTCGTTAAAAAAAGGATTAAACTAAAAAAGGAAAACCTTCGGGCAAGAATTGATTTTTTACAAAAAGAAATAGATCAAATTGATAGTTTAAAGAGAAGAATTGAGACTAGAGGTTTAATAAGGGATAAATCTAATAACCTTGTACTATTTGACCCTGTAAGTGTTTACGAACAGTTGGTTCTTTTATTTGAAAAAAAATTGGACCTTGAAAGAGAAGTAGAATTAGCAAATAATTTCCAGGTGGTAGAAGGTTTTACATCCTTCCAAAAACCGGTAAGTCCCCAACTTGCAGTTTATCTCCTGACTGGATTTATTATTGGAGCTTTCGTTAGCAGTTTGATAATATCATTTTTGGAATTCAAAAAATTTGCGAGAAAAAATGAAATCTAAATAGCTGATATCCTTGAAAGGACAATAAGAATATAGAAACTATTAAGATTTATTCAAGAAGGAAATTGAAGCCAATCTTTTGAAAAATTAGAATGTAATCTGTTATTCTACCAGATTCCAACTTAAAGGAGTGCCCTTTTCAATATTCACAAGCGCCTTTTTCCCCAAAACCTGCTGATAATATTTAGGATGTAAGCCATAGCCTGGTCGGATAGAACGAACATTTTGTTCAGTCAGTAAATCTCCTTTGCTTAAATTTTCAGTTATAAATAAGGATCGGGCAAATTTTCTGTTGGCTTTTACTTTATCAGACAATTCATATGAAACACTCCCTAAAGCCTTTTCAGCCTCTCTCACGGCCGTGACCATATTGGTAAATTCTTCGACATCCAGAGAAAAGTCAGCGTCAGGTCCACCTATCGATTTGTCCAAAATGAAATGTTTTTCAATCACTTTTGCCCCCAAAGAAGTGGCTACCACAGGAACAGTGGTTCCCATTGTATGATCCGATAATCCAACCTCAGTACCAAAAGTTTCCCGTAAATTGGGGATTGTTTTCAAATTTGCCAGATCTATTGGGGCGGGGTAAGAGGAAGTGCATTTCAAAAGAATGATCTGTTCATTGCCTACACTTCTGCAAGTTTCCACGGCCAATTCTATGTCTGACAATTGTGCTATGCCCGTCGAGATTATCACAGGCTTCATCTTTGAAGCCACATATTTAATCAAAGGGATATCTTGTATTTCAAAGGAAGCAATTTTGTATGCTGGCACATTTAGCTGTTCTAAAAAATCGACGGCCGTCATATCAAATGGAGAAGAAAAACATATCAATTCCTCTGCTCTGGCCACCTCAAATAATTCTTCGTGCCAATCCCATGGGGTATAGGCTTGCTTGTATAGGTCATAAAGCGTTAATCCATCCCAAAGAGTGCCTTGGTTAATCTGGAAATACTTATTATTGCAATCTATGGTTAAGGTGTCAGCGGTGTAAGTTTGTAGTTTAATGGCATCAGCGCCCGTTTTTTTTGCCGCTTTTATAGTATTAATGGCGACATCCTTATTGTGATTATGATTGGCCGATAGCTCCGCAATAATAAATACACTGCTATCGGCACCAACTTCCTTTTTGCCTATTTGCATTTTGTTTCAAATTTATTTCCAACTACAAAATTATATTGATTTTTGTTTCTTATTTCCTTAAGCGTCAATGCACCGTTGGGTGTCTTAACAATTACCTCAGGCGTGGTTTGAATGATAACCCCGTTTTCCAACGAAAAGTCAAAGCCAAAATTACTAAATACTACCCTATCAATAATTACTTTTTGATCGCCATAGTGGGTAAAAGCGCCGGGATAGGGAAAGGCCTGCGCCCGTATCCAATTTTTTATTCTCTCTCTTTGCCAATCCCAATTAATTTCCCCATCCTCGGGTGTTCTTTTCCCAAAGTAGGTGGCCTGCGTTTCATCCTGTTTCCTGGGAAATATACTGTCCGATTGAATGTTATCAATTATCTCCTTTAAAATTACCGGATAAAAGTCATCGTATTTTTTTAAAATTGAGGCCCCGGTATCTTCTTCATTGATGTCAATTTGAATTTGAGCCACTATTTCTCCTGTATCGCAGTCTTTGTCAATTAAATGGGCGGTAATCCCCGTGTAACGCTCGTTGTTTATAATGGCCCAAACATGAGGTGTTCTGCCCCTATATTTTGGCAATAAGGAGCCATGGATGTTTATAGCATAAAATTCAGGTAAATTTATCAGGTCTTCTTCAATCAGAAATAGATAGTTAATGGAAAGAAGAACATCAATTTTTTTGTCTTTTATGAAGGGTTGAACTTTACCTTTTCTAGGATTTCCAATGAAAATCGGTAGATTCTTACTTTTGCATAAATCAATTATGCCCTCGGAATTCTTGTCAGTACAAACGAATTCAATGGAATGGTTATCCAGCAGAAACCTTAGAGAATTTTCTCCTAACTTGCCAGAAACCAATACACCGATTTTAAGAGAAGATCGCTTCATAGGGACTTAAAAATTTCAGTTAGACGTTTATCTGATTCTCCATCAATGAATTTTTGTTGATTTCTTATAATTTGACCAAAATTTTCAGAACTGTGAAATATGTTAGTGATTTTTAGTTTCATGGCCTCTTCGTCGAACAAAATCAAATTACCCAGATCAAGTGCTAAATTATTAGCGATTAATGCATGATAGATATTCTCTTGATTATTTGCAAAATACCCGGTAGCAAATGGCAGTCTGGCAGCGATGGCCTCGATTGAAATGCCGCTTGAAGGCAGAATGCCAAGGAAAGCATTTCCCATGTATGAAACCATTTCTTCTGCTGAGAGATTATTCAAAAATTCAGTCCTTGGGCCGGCGAAAGCCTGTAGTGTGTCACTGAATTGATAGGCCCCTCCGGTAACAACGAAGATTTTTTCCACCAAATCCACGGAGTTACAGATTTTTAAAAATTTTTGTGTCAAATTCAAAGGGTCAGCTCCGCCTATGCAAATTAAGACCGTATGTGCTTTTTTGGCATGATCAGCTTTGCTTTTTGCCTTTTTGAGAAACGGGGGCCTCAATAAAGCAAACTTAAATCCTAAGTACAGTTTTGTATGGCTTTCTGTCGAGTAATCAGATGGATTAATACCTTCCGAATGATTGATCACCGCGTCACATAAAAAATGTTTGTCGTGACTATCATCTATACAAACCAGTTTACAACCTTTATTCCTGATCACCTTTTGATAATGAGTGCCAAAATTATAGCCATCTAAAACAATGATATCATCCTTGGAGCAAATGTGATTGGTGATGTGTTTGGCTTCAGCAAGGTAATCATCGCTTTTTTTCAAGCCAATCCATGTTAAATTAAGGGCTTCTATTTCATCGATAATTGATTGTGACGGTTCCTGTATTAAAAAGGAAACATGAAAATCTGATGTCAATATATTCGCCAGGGCCAGGCATCGGATGACGTGTCCTAATCCGATCTCATTATTGCCATCGGCCCTGAATATGACGTTTCGGCTCATTTACCGGAGGCGTTTAAGATTTGGTATTTGGCCTCGGCGTTTTTCCAATCTTCCTGGGTATCAATATCCTGCACCTCGATCTCCGGCAATACAATAACACCTGAATTATTTGTAAATAGTTTTCTTTCTTTTAGAAATCCGGCCGTATTCAACCAGTAAAATTGTCCGCAATCGTGGTAGCTTGGGGTAAGATCCTGTGAACGGGTATTCAAATTTTCCGGCCAGATCATCGCCACTTTGCCTGTGCTATCGTCCATCTTTAAAGCCCTCTGAATAGGGTAAGAAAATTTTTTTACCGGAAACACAGTATGATATCCATTCTCCTCCATTAGTGTTAAGGCCTTTACTAAATGATCAGCTGTAATAAAAGGAGCAGTCGGCAACAGGCAACATATTTGATCAAATCTCTTGTTGGCTTCATGGTAGTCGTCGATTACCTCATTCAAAACGTCTGATAACGTAGCATGGTCATCAGCGGTTTTTGAGGATCTTAAAAATGGAACACTTGCCCCGAGATTAGATACAATTTTAGCTATTTCTTTATCATCAGTTGATACCATTATCTCTGTAAAAAGGTTTGAATTTATAGCTGCTTCAATTGAGTATTGAATAATTGGTTTCCCTAAGAAATTTTTAACATTCTTACGGGGGATCCTCTTACTACCCCCTCTTGCAGGGATAATGGCTAGTCGTTTCATTGTACAAATTCTAGAACCTTCTCTATTACAAAGTCTTGCTCTTCGTCAGTCAGTGTAGGATACAGTGGTAAGCTCAAACATTTGGAATAATAGTTTTCTGCTATTGGGAAATCCCCTTTTTTCCAACCCAGGGACTGATAATAGGGCATTGTGTGTACGGGAATATAATGGACCTGGCTGTAAATTTTGTGTTCTCTTAAATGATTGTAGAGCCCCAGGCGATTGTCTGCCTTGATTACATATAAATGGTAAGCGTTGAAAAAATTTGTTTTTTTTTCGGATGTGGTAATAGATGTATTAGCAAAAGCTTTGTCATACCTGTCTGCAAGATCTCGCCGTCTGGCAACATTATTATGTGCGTTGCTTAACTGGCTTAAACCCAATGCAGCCTGAATATCCGTTAATCTGTAGTTATAGCCCAAAGCCTGCATTTCCATGTACCAACCACCATGATTTTCATTCATCGCGTTCGTCTCTTTGGTTATGCCATGAGAGCGAAGTAATTTTATTTTTTGATAAATCTCAGGATTGTTGGTAGTAACCATACCTCCCTCTCCTGCAGCTATATGTTTTACAGGGTGAAAGGAAAAAATGGAAAGATCGGAAAAATGGCCATTGCCGCATTGCTGTTTATTCCCTTGTTGATCGATGAAATACCCACCAGGAGCATGGCACGCATCCTCCAGTATCCATAAATCATGTTGGTCGGCCAGTTGGCGAAAAGCTTCAAGGTCCACTGGAAATCCGGCAAAGTCTACCGGAATGATACCGGCAAAGGTGCCGGGAGCTGAGTTCTCCAGCAATGACCTTACACCTTTTGGATCCAGCAAAAAAGTATCTGGATCAATATCTGAAAAAATAACCTCTCCGCCGCAATATCTAACGCAATTTGCAGAAGCCGCAAAGGTGATAGGTGTTGTAATCACCTTTTGATCTTGAGGCACTCCCAACGCCATGACGCCAAGATGCAGGGCTGCGGTGCCATTTGCGACTGCCACGGCATATCTGGATCCTACGTAGTCCGCAAAAGCCTCTTCAAATTCCTGGATTTTTGGTCCTTGTGTTAAATAATCTGATCTTAAGGTGTTGGTTACTGCCTCAATATCCGCTTCGGTTATGAATTGTTTTCCATAAGGAATTGCCTTATTCATCTGTTAAACTTCAAAAGTCGAATCAACATGTTCTTTGATTAGGGCACGCAGACCTTCTACCGTTTCCCATTGATCATTGGTCCCGGAATTATATTTAAATCCCTTTTCTACTTCTTTGGCACCAAAATGGGCAATGTACTCCTCCTTTGACCAGTTCGGCACCTGTGGTAATATTGCATAATATTTACCAAGATCGACAGTTGTAAAAGAATCAGCCGCAGTGATCATTTCTTCATGTATCTTTTCCCCGGGTCGGATGCCTACGATTCTCTTTTCGCAAGAAGGTGCTATGGCCTCAGCGATGTCTAAAATTTTGTATGAAGGGATTTTGGGAACGAATATTTCACCACCCCAATGGTGCTCCAAAGCGTGTAATACCATCTTGACGCCGTCGGCCAGGGAAATATTAAAACGAGTCATTTGATCATCAGTGATTGGGATCACTCCTTCTTTTCTTTTTTCCATGAAAAACGGAATCACGGAACCGCGCGATCCCATTACATTGCCATACCTTACAACTGATAACTTAATGTTCCTTTTTCCCTTGATATTGTTAGCTGCTACAAATAGCTTATCCGAACACAATTTTGTGGCGCCATATAAATTGATAGGCGCTGCAGCCTTATCTGTGGAAAGCGCTACAACATCTGATACCCCCGTCTGCAATGCGGCATTAATCACATTTTCCGCTCCCAGAACATTGGTTTTTATACATTCCATAGGATTGTATTCGGCGGCAGGAACCTGTTTTAGTGCTGCGGCATGTATGATGGTATCTATGTTCTCACAAGCCCTTTTAAGCCTTGCTTCGTCTCTAACATCGCCAATAAAAAATCTAATCTGCGGATATTTTTCGTGTGGGAATTTTTGAGACATTTCAAATTGCTTGAGCTCATCCCTGGAGTAAACCACTACCCTCTTGACATTTTGATCTATTATGGTTTCAATAAATTTCTTCCCAAAAGACCCTGTTCCACCGGTTACCAGAATTGATTTGTTGGTTAACATTTATCTAAATTAGTGAGTTTTAAAATCAAAATAAATTTTCCGCTATTGTGAAATTTATTTATATATAAGATATTTTATCAATGGGCAAACTTAACATCTTCTATGGATTTAATATTCAAATTTTGTCAATTTTATTACTTAACCCGTTATATTATATAAAATTTTGAAGGCCATTTAAATTTGACGGGAGAAGCTAAGCTACCGTTCATGTAAATTGGAGATCAGCCAGGGAGCTAATTTTCAGGTTCAAAAATGCCCACTTTCCTTAAATCGGTATACCGTGATTAAGCCAACATCAACAAAATCAAAATAGTGGCTATATCAGATTATACTATACAAGGTACCTATGAAGCAAATGATAATGCTGGTGAGCCAACGGATTTTGTGGTATAAATAAATAATTGATATCGGTCTGTCCAAAGTGACTGGTATCATCAGTTCCGGGATGTTTATTGCGCCGACAATACAAACAAAATTCCCATATTGAAAAAGAAATAATTTTTGTGTTGAACGTATTTGAGAGTTCCTGCAGTATTTATTTAAACCGCGGAATCAGGAATTAACCAAACTAATCGGAAGGGAAGAAAATCAAGAAAAACCGCGCAACTTACGCATAATTTTCTTTAATTCGCATCAATCCTCATATTAACGAATTATTAATTAAATATGAATAATATTTTAAATTAATATGGACAATTTATTGGACCAACTTTCTAATGACTTTGATGAATCCTTTTCGATTGTTAGCTTTTTAATATACATTTTAGTTTGCAGCGGTCTGCTCTATATTCTTTCCATACTCTATACCAATTATGGTAAATCAATATCCAATCGATCTCAACTGTCAAAAGTTTTAATCCTGGTTGGTATAACTACATTTATCATCATTTCAATTGTAAAATCTTCACTGGCTTTGTCTCTGGGCCTTGTCGGGGCTTTGTCAATTGTACGTTTTAGAACCGCCATAAAAGAACCCGAGGAACTTGGATATTTTTTTATAGCTATTTCTATAGGTTTAGGCTTGGGGGCCAGTCAATTATTACCTACTATTATAGGTTTTGTAATCCTGGCTTTAGTGATTGTTGTGTTGAGCAAAAACAATTTTAACAGTTCGCTTTCCCAAAATTTAATAATTTATGTTAGCGGAAGTAAAATAAATGTAGACGATTTAGTGGGTCAAATTAATTCTGTAATATCATCTAATTCAATTCAGGTGGATTTAAAAAGGCTTAAAACCAATCAAAATGAAATCAACTTGAATTTTTTAGTGAATGTAACCTCCTTTGATAAGCTTAAATTAATCAATGATTCACTATTGAATATTGATGAAAACATTGACGTGACTTTTATCGATAGTGAAATTTAAGCTTCTGAGGCTGTTGCAAGATTGGATAAATATGTATCCATGAGAATAAAAAAAACATACCATCATAAAAAAGGCATCAGATTCATTTTCGTGATCCTGGCCTCCATCTTGATTTTATTACTTTTTCAGGCTAAAAACCGAACCAATCCAATGGCTGGTGGGATAATAGGCAGCAATGACTTGGAGGCTCCAACTGAAATTTCAACAAAAAAAACTTATAAGGAAATTATTAATAATAAAATCAATTTGATTCACCAAGACACAGTATTTTCTATCTATTTGAATCAAATAGATTTAATTCCGAACCTTATTTACGTTTATAGCGATTCTTTGGTTGAAAGAGAGAAGACTGACTTTTTTTTCCTCCATGTACATTTAAAAGATCCGAATGAAATAATTACTCGAAATGGGAATGCCACGTTTTTGGGATTAGATTTTATTGGGCAGCCCGATTCATTGCAAATTGAAAATAGAAAGTACTATATTTTCAAAAGGCCACTTGCGCACGCTAATTATAAGGGTGGTCGGATTGGAATAGACAATATTTCATTTATACGTACCGGGAGATATCAAAAAGTTGTCGGCAGATCTCATGACATAAAAATCAGCAATTTTGAAAGTACCTCGCCGGTTGAGATAACCTATGATTTTGATAACATTTCTTTACTTATGAATGGAAAAAATTTCGATCAAATCCGGGAGAAAAGAAGAGATGCATTAAAAAATGGGATATTAATAACCAGTGAGAAAGATCTGGTTGACGCTAAAGTTTCTATTAATCAATCACAAAAAATGAAGTCCAAAATAAGATTAAAGGGCGATTGGACCGATCATTTGATTGATAAGAAAAAATGGTCTTTCCGTGTTGTTATGGATGGAGAAAATACGATCGATGGCATGAGGAAATTTTCTTTACAACATCCAAGGGTTAGAAATTACCATTGGGAATGGTTAGTGAATAAAGTCATGAAGGCGAATGATTTGGCTGGGTTGAGATATGGATTTGTTAACCTTGAAATTGTGGTGAATCACAAAGATTCCATACAAAAAATAGCCGCTGGGATCATGGCAATGGAGGAGTCCTTTGATAAAATTTTGATTGAAAATAATAAAAGGCGTGAAGGTGTTATTTTATCCTTTGATGAGTCGTTCCTTTGGAATGATGGTGCTAAACAGAGAAAATACAAAATAGAGCCAAAGGCCGGAACAAATCACAAATTGCGAAGCGTTTCCAGTGCGCGCATTAACGTCTATAACGAAAATAAGGTGCTTTCTGATCCAAATCTATCAAAACAGTTTGACCTTGCTAAAGATTTGCTGGAAGCCTTGCGAACCAATAAAATCAAAATTTCTGAAGCTTTTGATATAGATAAACTAACGCTTTTTGTTGCCATTTCCAATTTGTTTGGAGGGACCCATGGATTAACATGGCATAATTTAAGAATATATTTTAACCCAATCACCAATAAACTTGAACCCATCTCCTTTGACTCCAATTCCGGAACCAAAATAGATAAAATACATCACTACCCTTTCTCTTCAGGAGATAGCGTCTATACAGTGAAGCTGTTAGAAAAGATGAAAATGGTGAGCAGCTCTAATTTTATAGGGGATATAATAACTCAATATTCAAAAGAGCTTCGCGATATTTCATTTAATTTAAATGGAGAATTTAAAAATGGGTTTGACCTTTCAATTCTAGATTACAATAGCAATTTTATTAAAAAAAACATTAATCCGTCCGACGTGATAGTATCCGGTCTGTTGGAGCATAATGCCGGAGAAATGAAAATTGATGTTACCAATCTTTCGATTTTTCCGGTTGAGATCCTCGGGTTGGAACATGAGGACGGAAAAAAATTGCATCAACATCTTTCAGGTCGAACAATTAATCCAAATAAAAGTAAAGTGATTAATTTCAAACTGGAAGATTCATTTGTGAATGCTTTTGTCTCAAAAAAAAATAAAAAAGGAGAATTTCGTTTCCCAAATGACATTAAAAAGTTAAGAGTCTGTTACGCCATTTTGGGGGTTAACCATAAAAGAAAAGGTCGGGTGACACCATTCGGAAGAAATCAGGATTTGTCGGAAAAAATATCTGACTACCAAAACCTATTTAAATCCAATTTCTCGATATTTGATTTCATCACTGTTAATTTGCAGGATAAGCAGATAAAATTTATTTCCGGTGACCATCGGCTAAGCAAGAATTTGATAATTCCTGCTGGTTTTAACGTTGTTGTCGACAAAGATTTTAAACTCGACCTGGTCAACAATGCATCCATCATTTCATACTCACCATTTGAATGCAACGGGACAAAGACCTCGCCCATCAGATTTTATTCCTCCGATAGCTCCGGCGCGGGCATTTTTATTTCTTCCTCAAAAGAAAAATCCAGGTTGAATTATTGTTATTTTACCAACCTTTCAAATCCTACTACGGATATTTGGAGTCTTTCCGGATCGGTTAACTTTCACGAAACCAATGTTGAAATAAGTAACTCGGTATTTGAAAATAACAGAAGTGAAGATGCTTTAAATATCATCAGGTCTGAATTTTCCATCGCATCTTCTACCTTTAAAAATACGCAGTCAGATGCTTTTGATGGCGACTTTGTAAAGGGAGAAATTGAAGCATGTGAGTTCCTGGATACTGGTAATGATGGTATTGATGTTTCAGGCTCTGACATTTTTGTAAAAAGCGTTGTAATTAATAACCCCGCAGACAAGGCCATCAGTGCCGGGGAATCAAGTAAAATTTCAGGCGAAAATGTTAAAGTTGTGGGCGGTGAAATTGGTATAGTCAGTAAGGACCTGTCTAAAATAGAATTGTCAGGAGTGATTATTGAACGCACCAGGCTTGGCTTGTCCTCCTTTCAGAAAAAAACTGAATATGGGACCGGGCGGATTGAAATATCGAATTTGAAGTTATTAAATAATGAGCTGGATTATTTGATTGAAAATGGTTCTCAACTATTAATTGATAAGATTCCGGTTAAAACCGTATCCAATAAAGTAATTGATCAAATGTACGGTAAAGAATATGGGAAAAGCAGTGGATAATAGAAATTCCGATCCATCCTTTTATAACCTGAGATTTGAACGAAAATTTATTTTCGAGAAGGCCGATGCGGAAGATATTATTAACGATGTAGTTTTCACCAACAATTTCTTTTTTAAAGAAATTTATTCCCGAAGAACGGTTAATAACATTTATTTTGACGACAATAACCTTACCTTCTACAGGCAGAATGTCGCCGGGGATGGATGGCGAGAGAAATATAGGTTAAGGTGGTACGGAGACGATTTCTCAAAATTAGAAGATCCGACCCTGGAGGTCAAAAAAAAATTTGGTGAGGTTGGCGACAAATATTCATTTGAATTGAAGGGTTTTTCTGTGAATATGGATTCAATAAATATTGATGATCTAAATAAATTAATTCGGCAGAACATTAAAGACGTCAAATTATCTTCAAAACTATACAGCTTGTTTCCGGCCCTTTACAATTCCTATGAAAGGAGATACTTTTTGTCTGAATGCGGGCGGTACAGAATTACCATAGACTTTAATATGAAGTTTTTCAATCCCCATTATACAAACTTTAAATCATCAGAGTCTAATTTGTATGATATTGTCCTGGAACTTAAGTATGGCACAAAATATGATGATATTGGCAGAGAATTGTCTCAAATGATCTCCTCAAGATTATCTAAAAATTCAAAATACGTCCGGGGTATTGAAATCATCCACAATTAGTTTTGCTCTTACAATATCCGGGGAAAGGCTTTTAGTAATACCGGGTAAACTTGAAATTCAATATACCTGAACATCCCCGGTATCTGTTAAAGTTGGGAATAACACCACATTCAAATATTTTTTTTAGAGTGACATCTCATGTCACTTAAGAGCGGTAACTTCATCCGAGATATTCAATTTGATCCTTTCATTCGACTGTTTGAAGAAGCTCATGGTAATGATATCAGAGTGTTGCCAAATAATCTGAAAATGGAGGACCTGAAGGGGCATGAATAACAATGAAAAAGTGATAACATAATTAATATCCATCTTTTAAAGATAAATTGTTCTTAACCTTAACCTATCATGAAAAATAAAATCACCCTTTCCGTCTTTTTTGTGTTTACAACAGTCTTATTTGGGAGTTATGCTCAAAATAGCTATCCCACTACCGGAACGGTAAAAATTACTGGATCGGGCAATTACAATAACACCGCCGCATCTAGCGTAATTCTGGAAAACAGTATAGCTAATAAAAGCTGGCAGTGGCATGCTTTGGATGACGGCGGCATGCAATTTGGCGATAATAGCATACCTGCAACCAGGTTTTTAATTGATGCCAATGGCAACATTGGTATTGGTACTATTACACCTTCTCATAAACTGACAATTTCCGGAAGTGGGGCGTACAATGCTACAGGAGCCTCATCTATAGTTTTAAAAAACAGCGTGGCCAATAAAAGTTGGCAATGGCATGTTTTAAATGACGGCGGCATGCAATTTGGCGATATCAACACACCTGCAACCAGGTTTTTAATTGATGCCAATGGCAACATTGGTATTGGTACTATTACACCTTCTCATAAACTGACAATTTCCGGAAGTGGCGCGTATAATGCTGCAGGAGCCTCATCTATAGTTTTAGAAAACAGCGTAGCCAATAAAAGTTGGCAATGGCATATTTTGGATGACGGCGGTATGCAATTTGGGGATTACAGCACATCGGCCACCAGGTTTTTGATTGATGCTAATGGCAATGTCGGCATTGGCTCTATTACACCAGGGGCCTATAAATTAGCCGTCAACGGAAAAATCCGCGCCAAGGAAGTTAAAATAGAAACGGGATGGTCAGACTTCGTATTTGAGGATGATTACGATCTCCCAACACTTGCCGAGGTGGAGAAATTTATCAAAGCCAATAAGCATTTACCAGAAATTCCTTCTGCTGAAGAAGTGGCGGAAAATGGAGTAAACCTGGGAGAGATGGAATCGAAGCTTTTACAAAAAATTGAGGAATTGACATTGTACATCATTGATCAGCAAAAGGAAATCGAAACCTTAAAGGGAAAGATGGGCGCCTGGGAAAAGGCCGGAAATAAATTCCGATGAATTAAATTTCGAGGTGACATTTCATGTCACTCCTCCAAATTACCTTTACTCCCAATTCATAGCAGTAGTATCTAATTTTTGTCTAACAGGCATTCTTTGTTAAGAATTGTCCAGACGAACTAAACCAAATCGAACCATGAAAAATATTCAAAACGGATTGATTTTATTCGTTGTAACTATTTTAATGTCAACTTCAGGCTTTGCCCAATTTGTACCAGGTACAAACCCGGACCAAATTTACACGGACAAAAAAGTTGGTATTGGTACTAACAATCCTGGATTTAAACTGGAAGTCACTAATAATTTAGACAGCTACATAGGCTTGGATCAAAACGGTGGATTTAATGTCTTACGTTTTGGCAGTATCAATGGTGGGAGTAGAACAACCAACTGGAAGATCCATGATCAACACGTAAATGGGAGTTCACAAGGTTTGGTGTTTCAAGATCAATCATTGCAGACCATTTTAAAACTGGCCCAGGACGGGAACGTTGGTATTGGCACCACAAGTCCAGCACACAAACTAACTGTAACCGGCGATATTGACTATTCGCAACTGACTAAGTTGGATATGATGGAAAACTCCAAAGCCTATATCAGGGCCGCTGACATGATGTTTGGTCATTCCACTAGGCGCGGAAGCTTGGGAAGGGTCTTGGTGGATGGAGGTGATGGTGCTATTCACCTGAATTATCAAAGTGACTGGAGTAAAACTCAAATTAATGGTGGATCCATCTTCTTAACCGGCAGTACTGGTATAGGGACATTTAACCTGGCTGGTTACATGTTAGCTGTCAACGGCAACATCCGCGCCAAGGAAGTTAAAATAGAAACGGGCTGGTCAGACTTTGTATTTGAGGACGATTACGACCTCCCAACACTTGCTGAGGTGGAGGAATTTATCAAAACCAATAAGCATTTACCCGAAATTCCATCTGCTGAAGAAGTAGCGGAAAATGGGGTAAACCTGGGGGAGATGGAATCGAAGCTTTTACAAAAAATCGAAGAATTGACATTATATATTATTGATCAGCAAAAGGAAATCGAAATCTTAAAGGAAAAGGTTGGGAATAAATTCTAATGAATTAAATTTCACGGTGACATTTCATGTCACCCTTCCAAATTACCTTTATTCTCAATTCATAGTAGTAATACCTGTTTTTTATCTAACAGGTATTCTTTGTTAAGAATTGTCCAGGCAAACTAAACTAAATCGAGCCATGAAAAATATTCGAAACAAATTAATTGTATTCGTTGTAACTATTTTAATATCAACCTCAGGTTTCACCCAATTCGTACCAGGCACAAACCCAGACCAAACTTATACCCTGAAAAAAGTAGGGATCAATACCAATGCCCCAACCGCACCACTGGAAATTCGTACTATAGGAAATTTTTCCGGCGACTTCTTAAAGTTAAGGCCTAAGTCTTCCAGTAGTTACGGACTGACCTTAAAAGCCGTAAGCGACGTCAATTTGGTAAAGTACATATTTGATCTTAAGAACTTATCGATTGACTACCCTAATATCATGGTTTTTGACAGAGGTAAAGTGGGCATTGGTACAGCGCTACCAGAATCCAATTTACATATATCCTCAGAAAATGATGGTGATGCCATACTAACTCTATCCGCAGATGAAGATAACAATAATGAATCTGATAATCCTTTAATTCGACTGCGGCAGGACGGGGGGGAATTGGGCGTAAACATTGGTTATGATGAGGCAAATTTTGGCGCAAATATGTTTGGTATCGGACGTAGGAAAACCAATGTGGATTATTGGGACACATTTATTATTAACACAATCAATGGCAATGTAGGGATTGGAACGAATACAACCAGTTCTTACAAATTATCAGTCAACGGCAACATCCGCGCCAAGGAAGTTAAAATAGAAACGGGATGGTCAGACTTCGTATTTGAGGATGATTACGATCTCCCAACACTTGTCGAGGTGGAGGAATTTATCAAAGCCAATAAGCATTTACCAGAAATTCCTTCTGCTGAAGAAGTAGCGGAAAATGGAGTAAACCTGGGAGAGATGGAATCGAAGCTTTTACAAAAAATTGAGGAATTGACACTTTACGTCATTGAGCAGGAGAAAAGGATTAAAAAGCTTGAAGCTGGGAATAGCCAATTGGTAGAAGAGCCGGATTAAATCAAGTTGGGATCAAGAAAAGTATTTCAATCATTCAATACACAAATGACCTAATACATTTTAGTTATGGAAAATAAGCAAGTTATGAGGTTTAAATTTAAGCCCATAGTTCTGGGTCTATTTTTTTCACTTCTTTTACACAATGCATTAATGGCCCAGCTAGACCCCGCCGTGCCATTCAAGGCCGACGTTTTGCCACCAGTAGGAACAGCAGGGGAGTTAAGCAAATATGGTGATATTCCGGTGGATCTGAGTTCCGGCATGGTAAGCGTTGGGATACCGCTAGGCACTGCCACCGGACGGCAATTGAATGTTCCTATTACATTGAGCTATCACGGTGGTGGTATCAAAGTCGACCAGGTTGCCTCCTGGGTTGGGACGGGTTGGTCACTCCAGGCCGGTGGTGTCATCACCAGGTCAGTAAAAGGCATTCCTGACGAAACTACCACCAATGGTCTTTATCGAAAGCTAACTGCTAATCCGCCTGTTCGGTTCCAAGTTCTTTATCACCTGGTACCAATACCAATGATTATAACCTTCTGAATGGCGCTTATTATTGTGATGACGTGGATTTTCAGCCTGATCTATACTATTTCAACTTTTTGGGGTATTCCGGCCAGTTAGGTTTTGATGATAACGGAGATTTTTTCACTTACCCTGATTACAATTTCAAGTTCGTTGGCAATCCGCTGGATGCCACTTCAGGTCAATGGGAAATAATTGATGCCCTGGGGGTCAAATACATTTTTGGCAGTGCTACCACCAATGACGGTATCGAAAAAGTAGACTATCACCTGGAATTAGGTTGGAATCCGGTTTTTGAAGAAGTCTACGTGCCTACGTCCTGGTATCTTACTAAAATAACTTCAGCAGATGATGCTGAGGAAATAGTATTAGAGTATACAACGAGCACGCAGGAGTATACCAGGAGTTTTGGGTACATCAATGAGACTGAATTATCGGATGATTGCTATAATCCCGATCCACCGGATTTACCGACGGATCCACCGGATCTAATCGTTGATACAGAAGTTACTAATACTGTTAAGACCCAGGGGAAAGGTGTGTTATCCAGAATTATAACAAGCACTGGAAGCGTTGAGTTTTTGACGACTTCAAACAGAACAGATGTTCAATTTGGTCAGGAACTGGATGAAATAGTTTTTAAAAACAAGGATGCTTTGGTCCTTGGCAGTTTTGAATTCACCTATGATTTTCAGATGAGCAGAAACCGGCTTTTTCTTACCTCTCTGGTGGAAAAGGACGGAAGTAATGTGATGCTTCCTTCTTACGACTTTACCTATTACCTCCCGAATGCAACCGACGATGGCAACCCATTAAAAAAATATAGCAGGGACTATTGGGGATTTTTTAATGGATTTGTTGGCCCATCAGAAGACCGGGATCCCAATGATAAGTCAGAGGCCTGGTCTCTTAAAAGTATAAAGTATCCTGAAGGAGCCAAAATAGAATTTGTTTACGAATCGAATGAGTATCGTTTTGTGGAGGGAAACTCGAATGAAACTGCTGGGGGCATCCGGATTAAGCAGGTTAAAACTTATGAGACCGCATCTGCAACCACACCAACAACTGATCAGTTTTACGAATACAAAAACTATGAGGTAGGACTTGGATCCAACTCAAGTGGTGTGCTCAATTATCATCCCAAGGATAATGAAAAAACCGCTTATAAACACTTTAATCATCATCCCAGTAATACAAACTTTTGCTGGATAGAAGTTGAGATCCAGCAAAACAGAGGGTTTTTTGGGCAAAATATTGGAAGCGACGTGACTTACTCCCATGTCACGGTGTACAATCAGAGCAAGGATCTTAATCTGAATGGTAATGCATATGAAGGTAATGAGATTGGTCAATTAGGCAAAATTGAATACGCCTTTCACATTACCAATAGCCCGCATTCCATTGAGAATGCCTCTTTAAAACATCAAACGGAATACACCCGCTTTGGCACGGGTCAGGATGATTACAGGAAAGTAAGGAAAACAAGCTATAGTTACGTGTTAAAGCCGGGTACTTATAAGACTACCAAAAGTCTGGAAGTTTTAAGAGAGGAGTATGACAAGTTTGTCAGCTCTCCGGGAACAGAGTTTTCATATGATGTTATTCACAGGTTCTTAACAAAGTTTCAATATATATCATCAATGACCAATACATTTTACGATGGTAACGATGATGCCAAATATGTCGAAACAACCTCCAGCTATCACTACGATGGCACGAACCATAATTTATTGACGAAAGAAACGTATGTCGATGAAAATAGCGATCTATTTGAGAGCCGATACAAGTATCCTCTGGATATTTCGGGAGCAACGGGAGCTACGCTTGCTTTGCAGCAGAAAAATATGCTTCAAGTACCTCTTGAAACTATAAGATTAAAGAATGGTGAAGTCATAGCGGCATCAAAAACCGATTATACTTTACTCAATCCCGCTGAGACAGATATAAACAAAAAAAGAGTTTATCCTGGTGTGGCGTATGCCGCTGAATTGGCTAATCCGGTTTTGCTTGCTACGTTTGAGGCGGGTAACTATTATAATACCACAGCAACATTTAACCAGTACACTGACTATGGGCAGGTGAAAGAGATAACAGGTTCCGATGGCATAGTTACCAGCAGCTTGTTTAATACTGATCATACTTTACTGGTAGCTCGTGCAACCAATACCGCCGCCGACAAAGTATTTTATGAAAGCTTTGAAGAGGGGACAACTTCCGGGGTTACCGCGAAGACAGGTACGAAGTACCGTTCAACATCGTATACAAAATCAGGCCTTCCTTCGGGAGACTATAAAGTTTCTTTCTGGGCCAGAAAAAGTGGCGGAGGTAATGGTACGATTTCAGGTTCAGGGGTTACAAAAACAATTTCCAGTTCGGAATGGCAATATTATGAATGGGATCTCACCAATGTCACTTCGGTAACCCTCAATCCCAGTGGGGCCTACATGGACGAATTAAGAATACACCCTCCCATAGCCTTAATGACTACTTTCAACTACGATAATCAATACCGGAAGATCGATGAAACCGGCGTTAACAATATTACTGTCTACTTCACGTATGACGGGTTTGGAAGGCTTATCCAACAAAAAGATCATAATCGAAACCTTCTTACCGAACATGAATATCAGCTAGGCTATTAGGAAATTAAAGAGAACCCACCAGAATGAAATCTATATTTTTTAAAATTTTTGTCACCGCAATTATTTTTTGCAGTGTTCAAGTAACACTTACCGCTCAAAGTAATTATACACGTACCTATGTCGCCAGGCAGGCGGAACAGACGAGTCTGAAAAACAAGCCTGTCAGTCAGGTAAATGTTAATACGGTTTATGCTGATGGTCTTTCGCGACCAGTACAATCTGTTGTAAAACAGGGCTCTGATAATCAAAAAGATATCATTCTTCATTATGAATATGATGATCTCGGCAGGCAGATCAAGGATTATTTGCCTTTTGCACATGCTAGTGCAACTACCGGCAACTACATTGCTAATGCGTTAAGCTTGCAGCAAAATGAATATGGCATTTATGGATACTCCGAAACCAGATTCGATAATTCTCCGGCGAGGCGTGTCCTGAAACAAGGTGCACCCGGACAGGATTGGCAGGTTTCAGGTAGTCATACCGTTGAGTTTCAATATCTCATCAATGATGATGCCATCGATACCATACATAAGTGGTTTGTATCGAAATCAGGAACACTTCATATAGATGGTAATTATGTTAGTGGAGATTTGTCTATGCAGGTTACGATTGATGAGGAAGGAAGGCAAGTTAAGGTCTTCACGGATGAAAAAGGCCGTCAGGTCTTAAAAAAAGTACAGGGACCGGGGACCCAATGGCTGGAAACTTACTATACCTATGATGATTTTAATAACCTTCGTTTTATATTACCCCCTACATTTGTCAAGGAGATCAACGATAACTATAGTGGCAGTGTAGATAACTCATACGATCACGACCTAGTCTTAAATCAAACAATAACACAAAGTGAAACCCATGCGGTATCACCTGACTATTCAATTACACTGGCACCTGGATTTTTATTTACTGCTGCGGTTGATAAAACCTTTGTAGCTAAAATTTTGGGAGGTGAAGTGCTGGCACCTGTCCTTGCTAAATATACCTATCAATACAAATACGATGAACGGCAAAGGCTAATAGAAAAGAAGCTGCCTGGAGCAGCGCCTATTTTTTATGTATATGATGAATGGAACAGATTGGTATTAACACAGAATGGAGAACAAAGAGCCTCCGATCAATGGACCTATATGAAATACGATGCACTTAACAGACCGGCCGTAACCGGGACCTATATCGACAACAGATCGCTGAGTGCTATAAAGACTGATCTTGCCAGTTATGCCAGATATGAGAACAGGACCAGTAGTGGGCATGGCTACTCTCTTAATCTTACCTTTCCTGCCAACCCTCCGGATGCTGAAATTCTCACTGTAAGCTACTATGATAATTATGATTTTGTAGGATCGGCTTACTTTGCTTCGGGTAGTGCTTTTGATTTTGCAAGTAATGATATTTCCGGGCAAACACTTGAGAAATTTGCGGGTGTCAACGGGCTGCCGACGGGTGGCAAGACCAGGGTGGTAGGACAAACCGATTGGCTAGGATCGGTATCTTATTATGATGGCTATCTGAGACTCAGCCAGGTAGTTGCGGAGAACCACCTCGGCGGCATGGATCGCATGAGTATGCTATATACTTTTTCAGGGGAACTGGCTGAAAGTAAACACACACACTATATTGATGACAATGGGAGCCCCGGAACCTCGATCTATACTTTCAAGGACTATGAATATGACCATGTAGGCCGTCCCCAAAAAGTGTATCAGCAAATACAGGAAGGGAGCAATCCTGCGGGCCCTAAAATATTACTGTCATCTTTCAACTACGATGAACGAGGTCAATTAACAGAGCAAAATCTTCATGCCAAGAACCCGGGAGAGACGGAATTTCTGCAATCGCTGGATTTTCAATATAATATCAGGGGTTGGTTGACGAAGATCAACAATGGGGGATTGGATCAAGGGGAGAGTGGAGCTGATGCTGATTTATTTGGATTGGAATTGCTTTACAACAACACCCTGTCGGGGGTCACGACGACCCAAAAATACAATGGTAACATTTCGGCCCAGCGGTGGGCGGTTGCCCATCAACCGGATGATGAGAAGGAGAAACTTTATGCATATACCTATGATGTCCTGGACAGGCTCACTGATGCCGACTATATGGTGAAGGCCCAAAGTGGGCTTTGGAGGGGAGGCGCGTTTGATGTGGCCAATATCACCTATGACCTGAATGGCAATATCACCGGTATGGACCGTTGGACAAAGGGATCTGATGGGTTTAAGATTCAGATTGATGACTTAAGCTATACTTATTCGGGCAATCAATTAGCTGCTGTAAATGATGCGATCACCGCCAACAATGAAGGCTTCATAGATCTTGCCGAAACAAGCGATGAGTATGGCTATGATCAGAACGGGCGTCTGATCAGAGATGATAACAAAGGGATTACCTCCATTACTTACAATGTGTTGGAGCAACCGGAAGAAGTGGTGTTTAATGATGGGAGAAAAACGACCTACTCCTACACGGCAGCAGGGGCCAAGATCACTGAAAAAGCCTTTGAGAATGACGTGCTTCAAAAAACGGTTGATTACATCGGTGGTATGATCTACACAGACGGCCAATTGGACATTATGCAACACGACGCAGGCAGGGTCGTGGTGAATCGTGATGGCAGTGGTAATGTGACAGGTTATGAATACCAGTATTTCCTGACCGACCACCAGGGTAATGTAAGGGCTACTGTTAGCTCAGAGACGACCCAAACGGAATATGTGGCTACGATGGAAACAGAGAATGCCACTTTGGAGGATCAGCACTTTGGGAATATTAATAGCGTGGTTTCAGCGGCAGCCAATCACACACCAGTCGGCAACGAAGCCATCAGGCTGAACAATACCTCCTCGACCGGTCCTTCCTTTGTGCTGGATGTGAAGCCTGGAGATAAGGTAGACATGGAGACCTGGGGTCATTACATGGGTGGTAATGGCTACAATAATCAGCTAACCCTCTCTGCCATGATCACGTCAATCGCAGCTGCCTTTGGCGGGTTGAATGGGGGCACAGAGGCGCAGCAGCTGGTTTATGATGCGATTAATGGAGGTATTGGAGTACTAGGGTTAGGAGGTTCGAATGGCAGTACGGTGCCTGCAGCTTATTTGAACTACCTGGTTTTTGATAAGCACATGGTTTATCAGAAGGGTGGTTTTGCCTCGATCAGTTCGGCTGCGAATGGCAGCCAGGAGGAGATAAGTTTAAACAATGTTACGATAGATAAGCCGGGCTACATCTATGTCTATGTGAGCAATGAGAGTAATGCGAGAGACTGGGTGTACTTTGATGATCTGACGATAACGGTGACAGAAAGTCCGTTGGTGCAGGTGGAGGATTATTACCCTTATGGCATGTCGATGTCCAGTTCGTGGCAAAGGGCAGGCAGGATCGATAACAAATTTCTGTTCAATGGAGGAGCAGAGAAGGAAGATCATACAGGGTTGTACTATACCGCTTTCCGTCGTTATGATCCGGCTCTTGGCAGGTTCCATGCCATTGATCCGTTGAGTGAAAGTGTGGCTTCATTATCACCGTATCAGTATGGATTTAATAGTCCTGTTTTGTTCAATGATCCTAATGGATTGATGTCCCGACGATGGATCCCAAATGCTCCTGATCCTCGTGATCCTCGTGGATTGAATGTTGGTCCAACCTTTGGAAGCGGGTTGGGAGGTGGATTTGGAGATGGGTTTAATGGGCCTGGTTCTGGAAATCACTGGAGCGACGGGACCCAATACAGTGATTGGACATTACATGGGGGCAGCCCAACTTACCTGCTAGGATTAAGTATGGGGCTGACTGATGTCGGAGGAACATTATATAAGATAAATGCCGATGGCAGCCGGGATGCGTTTGGTATTCGAAATGGTCGAAAAGGCTTTTACAAACGAACTGATTCTGGTGACCCTGGGGCATCTAGCATTGAAATTATTAATGGAGAACCGGTTGAAGTGCTTGCCGGGATTACTGTCAGTTTGGAGTTTGTTCCTCTTGATCAGAATGGTGAGGAGGTATCCTCCAGTTTTAATTGGGGAATTTTTCTCGGGTTGATAGGAACGACAATATCTGCTGGAGTGGAATTTACCGAATACAAAGTTAGAACATCTTTCAAATCAGCAAGAGATCCTATTTCGTTTAATAGTTTAAAGCCAAGTAAGCAAGAATGGAGAATCGTCAGGGTCTTGGGTAAAAATGGTGCTAAATTTTTAAAATTTGCTAAATTTGGAGGTGTTACGGCTTCTTTGGCAAGCGTCGCGCTATCTTCATATAATATAGCTTCCGGAACTGCAACGGCCATTGATTATTTTGATGCAGGAATAGGGACAGCTTCGATTGGTGCAGCGATATTTTTAGCATCTAATCCAATTGGTTGGGTTATTGGAGCTGGTGCAGCCGTATATTTTGCTGGAAGATTGGCGTATGATATTTATAATGAATTTGAACCCTAAGTGAGATTATGAATTTATATTATGCTTTATGGGCTGATGTTATTAATTATGAAAGAATTAGGAATGGAGGTTCAAGCCACTGGAAATCATTTACCTTTTCTTATATGACCATTATGCTTTCATTTAATATTGTGGCATTGTTCAGTGCAATTTTGTTTTTCACCGGATACAACATAGCTTCAGCAACGAGGCAATATTTAGCAATTTTTTCAAGCGAAACAGCAACAAATGCTTTGTGGGCAATAATAATTCTACTTTTACCTAGTATGTGTATTAACTATTTTTTGGTTTTCTATAGAAAAAGATACGAGTACATTTTAAGAAATTATGAGTTTAAAAATGGAAAATTTCTGTTGATATATTTCAGTTTGTCCGTCGTTGCATTTTTTGGATTTAGTCTGCTAAATAGATAAATATGAGACCACCCATCTGAGCGTAGTATACAAAATAAAAAAGATGACGCTGGGGGTAGAATCCTCTACCCCTTCTATTTGTTTTGGGAACAGGAAGAAGCATATTTATGCTGGATGCCCCATTTATTGTTTTGGAAACGAGGTATTTGTAATGCCGGTTACTGACTGAAACTCATCTAGGCGTAGCATACAAAATAAAAAAGATAACACTGGGGGTAGAATCCTCTACCCCCTTCTATTTGTTTTGAAAACAGGGCGAAGCATATTTATGCAGGCTGCCGTTAAGGATCACCGTGTGGTTGTCGGTTATCCCAGGGGTGGTGGGCTTTGATAATTTAATCTTTGAATTTCCCGAATTCAATTACTTACTGGTGCCCCATTTATTATGACGACTCTTCGGTTGGATCTTAAGACTTCTCACACTTCCCGGTTTTGGTTGTTTTTCATTCTTATTGGTTTACATAATATTTAGTTTTAAAGTCGCTTGGAAAAACTTGAGTGGTGTAGGACTTGCATCAACACTTTCCGGGACTTATGCTTTATAAATAAATGCATCGTGTATTTTCCTTAAGTTATATGCGATAAAGGTGCCGGGTTCAAGTTGGTCGAACAAATCATCACAACGTAAAATTGGCGTCCTTATTATATATGTGAATAAAAATTGACAATTTTAATTTTATTTAAATTTTCCAATACTTTGAATTCAAAAAAATATAGCTTAAAAATGTGCTTTTTTGGATGAAAACTTACATTTGATTTATAAGAAGACGGTTTAGATAAAAAGCTGATTTCCACCGGTCTACTACTCCAAATCAATCTTTTTCTGTTTGTTTATCTTTTTACAACAAAAATTAAGCTATTTCAATTTTATGAAAAGGTACATTTTCCAGACGAAAATCAATTTTTCAAATTGGTACTTTATCATTATCTTTTGTATAAATAAAATTTTTAATTTCTGATGCCTTCACCGGGCATTGATGGGGAACGTTTTTAAACTTTCAGCTATGGCAATCCAGGAGATAATGAGTCGAATTGATCGAATTGACCAACTAATCAAAATGAAAGCTACTGGTCCTCCTGAAGAGCTTGCTGAAAGACTGGCTGTCTCTAAAAGACAGGTTTATCGTTACCTGGAAATGATCAAAAACCAGGGAAGGGAAATTAAATATGAACCGCTAAGGAGAAGTTATACTTATAAAGAGTAAAAATTTTGGGCGGTGACATTTTATGTCACCTGGGGCACCTATATTTATTATTAAAACCAAATTTATATATTATAGCCAGAGTAACTAAAAGTTAAAAAAAGAAATAAGGCCTTTTTATGAAATGAACCATTCTTTGAACAGATGGTAATGTGGATTTTAAATTTTCGCCAGACAAGATTTTGAAATTGTAAGAGCAATTATTAAGATTTTATTAAATCTAAAAATTGTACTTAACCAATTATTCCAACTTTTGGAGGAAACTGGTTTTTTTACAAAAATTAACGTATCATATTTCCAGCTTTGCATCTAAATGTCTGTTATTCAGAAAGATTAATTATTGGATCGGTGTCCTAAAATCATATGCTTCGTGACTATATATTTTATGAGTCAATAATGTATAATATTATTTACATAAATTGGTTAGACTTGGTAACAGCTCAAAGATCAAATAAACGTCTTTCCGTGGTGAATAAAACAATAATCAACCGAAACATTCCAATATCTTTCTCTGCAATTAGCATTAATCCGATTGGAAATTCGATCAGTCACTGGTCAAACCGGAAATGATCAAGTTAACAGATTAGAGTGACACGATATGTCACCGGTACTGTTTATTTTTATCTCCAATAATTCAACATCCTATTTTTCAAAAAACATGGGCAATTTCTTAACAAAGCACATCATAATTTTCGCTTTATCAGCAGCGACCACTATTCAATCCCCTGCCCAGCTCAGGATCCCATTGTCCGAAAAGCACCAACAGAAAATCGAAAAAATAAAAGACCCTGGGAAAAAACTCGCCAAATACCGAAAGTACTACAGCAAAGATAGTATCAAATACCTCCGTGCGCTGGGTAAACAACTAAAACTTAAGTCAGACAGTATCTACGCTGCGATGAGGAGGCTGGAGGACAAGAAGCGGTCTGCTGTTGATCAACTAAGAGATCACGACGTTATTAAAAAGGCCGGAGATATTGGATTGCCTTCGTCGGCCACGCAGGTCGATAAGCGATTGCCTAGTTTGGGTAATCTGAACATTCCGGCTGATAAGGCCGATGAAATAGGTGGAAAGCTAATGAATAAAAATCCGTTGTCATCTCTTGATAAAATCAGAAATGAAGAGACAAACAAGTTAAACACTAAACTAAATGGCACTATAGGTGAAATCTCCCAGGTTAAAAATAAGGCGACTCCCTACCAGCAATATTATAACCAGTACAAAGATTACCTTAACAACCCGGATAGTGTGCAGGTAATGATCCGAAAAATGGCTGAGGAAGAGTTGGAGCAAAAAGCGGAGGAATTGATGGGACAAAGTGAAGGCATGGCCGGTATGAAGCAGTTACAACAGCAAAAAGCCCTTGTCGAGGAGATACAAAGGATGCCTGAAAAATATCAGCAACAGGTAGTGCAATATGGTGATCAGGAGTTTTTGAAGAATGAAGGTAAACAAAAGGCAAAAGAAAAAGCCCTCAAATTCCTGGATCAGCACAAGGATAAAATAGCCAACATACAGAAGAAAATGAGTAAGCTCAAAAAGATTTATAGCAAGGTTGAGAATTCGAATGACCTAAGCACAGCTGTCAAAAGAAGTTCGCTTAGAGGCAAACCTTTTAAGGAAAGATTGTATGTAGGTGCCAATTTCCAGGTGATCAACCTGGATCCGTTTTCTATTGACTTTTCTCCAAGCGTGGGATACATGTTTAACAAAAAATTTATTATGGGTGTCGGTGTAACCTACCGCCAGACCTTTGGGGATTACGAGGCCGGTCAAACCACCTTACCAGAAAATCAGTACGCATTCAACGCTTTTGTCCAGCATGATGTTATTAAAGACTTTTTTGCCTTTGCTACCTACGAGCAGAGTAATCGGGAATTATTGGACCAAAATACAGACAGATCTACTTCTGCATGGGTACCAGGACTGATGATAGGAGCAGGTAAAACTTTTAATGTTCATCCCAGAATAAATACTAGCATTATGGTACTATACAACTTTTTACATGAACCGGGAGAAAGCCCCTATAGCAGCCCCTGGATCTTAAAAGCGGGTTTTCAGCTTAAAAAATCCGGGTAAAGAGATTTACATGTTGTCAGCATTTTAGGGTTGAATTGGCGCAAGCTAATGTGGATGCCGTGGTTTGACATTTGCAATGTTTGATAACGTATTTTTGGATGGAGGTTTTACTTTTTGTCGTAAAATTGAGTTAAAAACTCAAAGCCATTGGATCCTCGTTGCAAACGAGGACCAGTGCTTCTATTATTTTTAAACTTTAAAAAACCCTTTCTCGTCCGCATTTTAGGGTTGGATTTGGCGCAAGCTAATGCGGATGCCGTGGTTTGACATTTGCAATGTTTGATAACGTATTTTTGGATGAAGGTTTTACTTTTTGTTGTAAAATTGAGTTAAAAACTCAAAGCCATTGGATCCTCGTTGTAAACGAGGACCAGTGCTTGTATTATTTCTTAAACTTTAAAAAAACCCCTCTCGTCCGCATTTTAGGGTTGAATTGGTGCAGGCTAATGCGGATGCCATGGTTTGACATTTGTAATGTTTGATGACGCATTTTTGGATGGGCGTTTTTCTTTTTGTTGTGAAATAGCGTTAGAAACTCAGGGCCACTGAATCTTCGTTGTAAACGAAGACCAGTGCCTATATTATTTTTTAAACTGTAATAAGTCATGTCCGGAGATCGATATAGAATTAACGATCAAAATGCTACCTATTTTTTGACCTTAACCGTTGTGGACTGGGTGGATGTATTTACCAGATCTTCGCATAAGCTGGTAATTGTAGATGCCTTAAACTATTGTGTCCAAAACAAGGGCCTTAAAATTTATGCCTGGTGCCTTATGTCTAATCACCTGCATTTGATTGGACAAGCCGAACAAAATCATAAGCTTTCCGATATCTTGAGAGATTTTAAAAAATTCACGGCAAAGGCAATTATTAAATTGATAGATAATGAGCCTGAAAGCCGTAGAGATTGGATGCTTTATAGATTTGAGTATGCTGGAAAATATTTGAAAAGGATAAAAACCTACAAATTTTGGCAGGACGGCAATCATGCCATTGAACTTGATGATCACAGGATTTTTGAACAGAAGTTAAATTATGTTCATGAAAACCCAGTTACTTCCATGATAACCGAAGAACCGGAAAATTATCTTTTTAGTTCGGCAAGAGATTATGCTGGTTATAAAGGATTGGTCAATATAGATTTTACAGGTTGAGTTAAAAACTCAAAGCCATTGGGTCCTCGTTGCAAACGAGGACCAGTGTATATTATTTTTCAATAAACCTTCTCGTCCGCATTTTAGGGTTTGGTTTTGCGCAGGCCAATGCGGATGCCGTGGTTTGACATTTGCAATGGTTGATAACGTATTTTTGGATGGAGGTTTTACTTTTTGTTGTAAAATTGAGTTAAAAACTCAGGGCCATTAGATCCTCGTTGCAAACGAGGACCAGTGCTTGTGTTATTTTTAAACTTTAAAAAACCCTTTCTCGTCCGCATTTTAGGGTTGAATTTGGAGCAGGCTAATGCGGATGCGATGGTTTGACATTTGCAATGTTTGATGACGTATTTTTGGAAAGAGGCTTTACTTTTTGTTGTTAAATATAGTTATAAACTCAGAACCGTTATATCCTTGTCGTAAACGAGCACCAGTGCTTATTTTATTTTCATCATTGCCATTTCCTGTTAACTTTACACCGTGTTAATGAAGGAAATACGGATACTGCTTAGAAAAGAGTTTATACTGGAATGGCGGCAGCGCTATGCACTGAATGGTATGTTGCTGTATGTTGGCAGTACTATTTTTATCTGCTACATGAGTTTCAACGTCAACATGTCACAACTCAATGTCATCACCTGGAACGCCCTTTTTTGGATCGTCATGTTATTTAATGCTGTTAGTGCCATTGCCAAAAGTTTTATGCAGGAAAGAGAAGAGAGGCAATTGTATTACTATACGCTGGTGAGCCCACAAAGCATCATCGTTGCCAAGACAATTTACAATGTTTTTTTAATGTTTTCCCTGACAATTCTGGCTTATCTGGTTTATTCACTGGTGCTGGGAAATAAGGTAGAAGATCAGTTATTATTTGGTGTAGGCATGTTTTTAGGTGCCCTGGGCTTTTCGGTCTCATTGACGATGGTGTCCAGTATCGCTGCCAAAGCCAGCAATAACACAACGCTTATGGCCATTTTAAGTTTCCCGGTGATACTGCCTATTATTTTAATGGTCATTAAAATTTCGAAAAATGCTATCGATGGCATTGAAAGAAGTGAGAGCTATAACGAAATTATCACCCTACTGGCTATCAATGTAATTGTTGGAGCCGTATCTTATCTGTTGTTTCCTTATATCTGGCGAAGCTAACCCTCCATATCAGTGGGATAAACGACGGAAAGCTCGACATAAATCTCCTTGTACAAACGCTGGTCTGAAGTAGTTAATATACTCAGGAACTATCATCCTATTTGCTATTAATCTTTGGGATGGTTTCCTTATATTTGCCCAAACAAACAAACGCCCCTTTTAAAGGGGTCTGGGGGTTATTTAATGAACTTCGTAAAGCAAAGTTGGTGGAAAATTTTGACCGTAATTTTGGTTTTTTATACCATTATCGGAGGGTTTTTGTTTGATGCACCCAGGCTGGCCATTGTCAACGAAACTATCCGGAATTTATATTTCCATGTGCCAATGTGGTTTGCCATGGTCACCATGTTATTAATCTCAACCATTTATTCCATTAAATACCTCAACAAGCGGAACTCCCTGCACGATGTTGTGGCCAATGAATTTGCCAACGTCGGTATATTATTAGGTATTTTAGGATTGTGTACAGGAAGTATTTGGGCCCGGTTTACCTGGGGAGCATGGTGGGTAAATGACCCGCAACTGAATGCGGCGGCGATTGGCGTATTGATCTATTTGGCCTATGCCGTGCTTAGAAATTCCATCGAAGATGATCAGAAACGGGGTACGGTAAGCGGCGTGTATAACATCTTCGCTTTTGCTGCCTTCGTTCCATTGATATTTGTCTTACCCAGGTTGGCAGACAATTCATTACATCCAGGTAAAGGGGGTAACCCCGGATTTAATGCCTACGACCTGGATAGTAAGTTGAGGTTGGTGTTTTATCCTGCGGTCGTTGGCTGGGCGTTGCTGGGTGTATGGCTTGCTAGTCTCGGCATAAGGATAAAAGCTTTGTACTTAAAAAGAGAGCATTAAAAAACAATATCTATGAAAAAATACCTGTTAATAGCACTTTTGCTATGCTCACTTCAGACCTTAGCTCAAAAAATAGAGGTCAATGAAGAGGATTATGGTAATTTTGAAGTGGAAATGGCCGATGAAATGAGAAAAAGTGGGAAAATATACGTGGTGGTCCTGGTGTTGTCAGTAGTCATGGGCGGTATTCTCACCTATATTATTGTAATCGATCGGAAATTAAAAAAGCTGGAACGCGAGATTAAATAAGGTGCTGGTTGTTACCGCCAATAATTTAGACCTACCGCACCAAGGTAATTTTCGAAATTAGAGGGATTTAAAGCATTTTGCTTTAAATTTGTTTAAACTTTCCAGGCGTATTAGGGGTTAACGAATTTAATACAATAAATGTCATTTAATGTGTTGTTGAAAATAAATTAGGATGCATTGAAACCGGTATGCTTGATATAATTATTAAATAGCCACCGCATATCTCTGAGTCCTTTGCGGAGGCGCAAGGGGAATGATTATAACAAGTATCAAAGGTTCCATCTGATAATAAAAATTATGATAAACGGATGAAAAAATCGCACATTTTCTTATTGATAGTAATAGCCATCGCCGTAGGGGTAGTGATATCCACGGCTGGGGACGCCAGTTCTTACGTAAATTTTAAAACGGCCATGGAAATGAAAGAGCGCGGAGACGATAACATGGTGCACGTGGTAGGAGAGTTAAAGAAAGACGATCAGGGACGGATAGTCGGCATTACACCCGGTGAAAACAGGTTGTCTTTTTCATTTATTATGGTGGATGACCACCAGCAGGAACAATTGGTTGTTTACAAAGAACCAATGCCTACGGACTTTACAAAATCCGAGAAAGTGGTAGTCGTAGGAAATTATCATAATGACACCTTTGTTGCTGATAAGATATTATTAAAATGCCCATCGAAATATGAGGAAACCCAAATTCAGGCAAATTGATCTGGCTGTTTTAACCCCATATCTTTTAAAACCCTGATAAATTATGGTACATTCTTTCGTAGGTAACCTGGGGCATTTATTGATTATTGTTGCTTTTGTTTCCTCTATCCTTGCGGCTGTAACCTATTTTTTTGCCTCCAGTGACAATCCTTTAAAGGCCAGGGAATGGCAGGTTTTCGCCAGGATGTCTTTTTTTGTTCATGCTATCGCCGTGTTCGCTACGGTATATTGTCTTTTTCATATAATTGCCAATTACTACTACGAATATCATTACCCCTGGAAGGTCTCTGATCGCAACTTGCCGGTTATCTACAAGATCTCAAGTTTATGGCAGGATCAGGAAGGCAGCTTTTTACTGTGGATATTTTGGGATATGGTATTGGGTCTGGTAATCATCTTTACCAACAAGTATTGGGAGGCGCCGGTGATGACAATCTTTGCCCTGGTTCAGGCCTTTCTTGCCTCCATGATATTGGGGGTAGTAATTCCAGGGATCAATCTCAAGATAGGCAGTGACCCATTTATATTATTGCGCGATGTATTTTACAACGATGAAATATTCAGGCTGAATCCTAATTTTGTCCCTGCCGACGGTACCGGGCTTAATCCATTACTTCAAAATTACTGGATGGCGATTCATCCCCCCACACTGTTTTTGGGTTTTGCTACCACCCTGGTCCCTTTTGCCTACTGTATCGCAGGTTTATGGAAAAAAAGATATACCGAATGGATACGACCAGCCTTACCATGGTCTCTTTTTTCAGCCGTAACCCTGGGTACAGGTATCTTGATGGGTGGCTATTGGGCTTATGAAACGTTGAATTTTGAGGGTTTCTGGAACTGGGATCCTGTTGAAAATGCCTCCCTGGTGCCGTGGCTGACTTTGGTCGCCAGCTATCATACTATGATTGCTTATCGCAACAGCACCACCGCCCTGAAAACAGCTATCATTCTTATTGTAGTGACCTTTATTTTGGTTTTATACTCTACCTTTTTAACACGTAGCGGTGTGCTTGGTGATGCTTCGGTGCATTCATTTACTGATTTGGGATTATCGGGACAGTTATTGATTTACCTGTTGGCTTTTATGGTATTGTCGGTGTTCCTGATAATTATTCGCTGGAAAGATATTCCTGGCGGTGGCAAAGAGGTATCTACCTATTCCCGTGAATTTTGGATTTTTATGGGAGCCACAACTTTGTGTTTGATGGCTTTTCAGGTGATAGTCGCTACGTCCATACCCGTGTTCAATGAAATTATTGAGTGGTTTGGAGGTATTGGCAACATTGCCGCGCCTTCTGATCCTGCATCTTTTTATTCCAGTAAACAGCTCTGGTTTGCTATATTTTTGGCAATTTTTTCAGGCACCGGGCAGTTTTTCTGGTGGAAGAAAATGGAAAAGGAGAAACTAAAAGCAGCTTTAACCTATCCTTTTGTCATTACACTCGTGCTGGCTGGACTGGTAATTGTCGTAGCCAAGGTAAAGGATTTCAGTTACATTTTATTATTAACTGCCAGCATTTACTCTGCCATTGCCAATGGCAGTATATTAATAAAACTATTGAAGAGCAATATTAACCTGGCCGGAGGATCAATCGCCCATATTGGAATCGCCATGATGTTGATCGGTATTTTGTTTTCTACCGGTTACTCGAAAGTGGTTTCTCTCAACAAAAGCGGCTTGAAGATATTCGCTGACGTTGAAGAGGAATTTAACCTGGAGAATATAGTCCTGTTTTTAAATCAGTCCCAGAAGATGGAGCCCTACGACCTTACTTATAAAGGCAGGAGACTGGATGTAAAGGGAGTGCCGGGTTACGTAGATTTCAACGACCTCGGGCCTACGGAAGACAGGACCAAGGCCATAGCGCTCGACGATATAAGTGTAAACGGGAAGATCTATGCGAATAAAGGGGATACGGTAAAGATCCATCCTGAGAACATTTATTTTCAGGTAGATTATGTGGATAAACGGGGTAAAAATTTTTCCCTGTTTCCCCGAATGCAGATAAATGAAAGCATGGGTAATGTATCCTCTCCCGATATCAAGAGATACCTTACCAAAGATTTATATACCCACCTTAATTATGCGCCCTACCTCACCCCCGAAGATCAGGTGGAATGGAGTGATCCGGAAACGCATACGGTAAAGCTGGGGCAGCGATTTTTTATAAATGATTTTGTCACTATTCTCGATAAGGTGGAAAGGGTGGAAAATGTAGCTGAGCTTGGCCTGAATGAGTCAGATCTTGCGGTCAGGGCCTCTATCAGTATTTTTAGTAATGAAGGAAAGTATACGATAGAACCGTTGTATATTATCCGTGAGAGAATGTTGGGAAGAGTGCCGGAAACGCTGCAGGAATTAGGGATACAAATGATTTTCAGCAAAATCGATCCCCAGACCAATGAATTCACTTTTGAGGTACGAACCACACAACGGGATTTTATCGTGCTAAAAGCTGTTCAAAAACCAGGTATCAATGTTTTATGGACAGGCACCATGGTGATGATCCTTGGCTTTATTATCGCCATCAGAAGGCGCTATCGCGAATTTATAAAAATGAGGAATAAAGGAACGGAACTGTAATGCTAGATTTTTGATCGCAGATAGGTTATTAATATCTCCAAGGCATTTTGCATATCTTTATTATTGGGAATGATGAGGTCCGATTCATGTTTATAGGGTTGTATAAACCTGGTGTAGGTAGGAGCTACGTGATTTTCATAACGATACAGGACATCCTCCATGTCATAGCCTCGTTCCTGGTTGTCTCTGATGATCCTTCTTTTTAGTTTAACATGTTCCTTTGCCTCGATGAATATCTTTAAATCCAGCACATCGGCAATTTTTTTATAATAGAAGACAAAAATACCTTCTACGATAATGATAGGCGCAGGTTTGATGAAGAGGGTCTTTGGGGAGGCGTTGGGATTATTAAATGTATATTCTGGCTTTTCGACTGTTTTACCCTCCTTCAATGCCTGAATATCCCTGGCAAATGACGTGTAATCCATGGATTCAGGTCTGTCAAAATTCTCAATACCATTATCATCAAGCGGTTGATCACGGATATCTTTGTAGTAGTTGTCCTGTGATAACAGGCAAAGTTCCGCTTCGGTGAAATTTTTTATTAATTGGTTTAAGAAATAGGTTTTCCCTGAACCGCTCCCACCAGTAATACCCACTAAATAACGTGATTTCATTTTAGATCTACCTGCTATTATAGTTATTGAGGAAATGGGTTAGTTGGTGAATAGCTTTTGCCCTGTGGGATAATCGATTTTTTTCATCCAAGGTCATTTCCGCAAAGGTCTTGTCAGCGTTTTCAGGAACAAATATCGGATCGTAGCCAAATCCCTGCAATCCTCTCAGATTCTCAATGATCCGCCCCTCTACTTTACCCTCAAATTGATTTACCTCACCCTCAATAATCAGACTGATAACGGTTTTGAACCGGGCATCGCGATTGTCCATAGGTGCCAGTCTTTCCAGCAACAGCCGCATGTTATCTTCACTATTTCTTTGACTTCCGGCATACCTGGCAGAATAAACGCCGGGCTCCCCGTTAAGAGCGGCAACCTCAAGTCCGGTATCGTCGGCAAAGCAATTGACCTTGTAATGATCGTACACGTACTGTGCCTTTTCCAGGGAATTCCCCGCCAGTGTTTCCTGGTTTTCGGGCAACTCTTCGTTACATCCGATATCACTTAAACTCAATATGTTAAACCGCTCGCCGATGAGAGATCTGATTTCTTTGAGCTTATTTTGATTGTTAGTTGCAAAGCAAATGTTCATGCACGAATTTTTGAAAAAATAATTTTAGCCAGCAATAGTTTTAACTGATCGTATTGATTGGCAATTCAATCGTTGTCCGATAGCCTGATATTGCCTTATAGAAAATCAACAACTTCCACTTCAAAAACCAAGGTGGCATATGGTGGTATTTCGGAAGGAAAGGGACGCAGTGATCCCTGATTGATCAGATCTTCTATAATAACGGGAGGCGTAATGTATATATTTGGACCATAGGCCAGGTGAGAAGGAATTAATAGAAAGCCCTTTTCTCCAACCGTAAGATCCTTAAACCCAAGATCCCAACCCTGAATGACCTGTCCGGCGCCTACCTGGAAGTTAAACGGCTCATTTCTGTCAAACGAACTGTCAAATTTAAACCCGTCTAATAGCGTTCCTGTGTAATTAACACTAATTAACTGCCGGTTATTCGGAGGATCTCCGGTGCCGGCTTCAGTTTGTACATAATATAAACCATCTTCCTTGGCTTCAGCTCCCTGAAGGCCCTGCGCTTCCAGATATTGTAAAATTCTATCCTTTTCCGTTGCTTTTTGAGATTCCACGTCATCAATTCTAACTACCTCGATTTCAAGCCTGGTGATTCCTAACGCCGGAATTAAACTTTGGTAGGAATAATTGGAATAAGACAAATCAGAAGGTATAAAAAATTCATACGTCTCTCCCACCCTCATTTCTTCCAGCGCCAATTCTAGCCCGGCAGGTATGACCAACAGTCCTCCAAACAATATTTGGACCGGGTCATCCGGTGCTTCTACACTGTGTATGACCTGTCCGTTTAATATTGACAAATTATAGTAAACAGATACAATATCATTGTTCTGCACAGCTTCTCCGCTTTCATTGGTCACAAGTGGTCTGAAATAAAAGCCACGATCCGATTTTTCCGCGGTTATATTGTTCGTTGACAAAAAGTCTTCAATAATGCCTTGATCGGTCAGTAGCTGCTGGTTTAAAGGTTCGTCATCATCTGAACAGGCCACCAGCGTCGCCAGGCAAAAGGTGAAAATTAAACTTCTTTTTATAAGTCGGCCAGTCTTCATGTCTTTCAGTATTTAGAAATAACTATTACTACTAACAAATATTCTTAATACGAAGTTCTTTGCTTTTTATTGGATAATAATTGGATTGATTACTGCATCAACTCAAGTAATTCAACGTCAAATACTAAAATGGAGTTCGGTGTGATCTTTTCACCGGCGCCTCTTTCTCCATAAGCCAACGGTGATGGGATAAAAATGGTGGCTTTGGAACCAACATTCAACAAGCCGATACCTTCATCCCAACCAAAAATAACCTGGCCTACCCCCAGTTGGAAAGTAAAGGGCTGATAAGGTCTGTTGGCAACGTGTACTCCGGCAGCCTTGGCTGCCGCTTCATCGTTGGTATCAAATACAGTTCCATCCAGTAATTTTCCAGTGTAATTCACTTTGACCATATCGCCTGCTGCCGGCTTTTCACCGCTACCCTGTTCAGAGATAATGTATCTTATGCCGCTTTCTGTAGTCTGTGCCTCCAGGTTGTTTTCAGCCAGATATTGGTCAATAGTGTTCCCTTGTTCTTCTATAAGTTCTTTACCATTCTCCAGGATACTTTTCCTGGTTAACTCCATTTGTTTTTTTCTTTGAATGGTTTGCCATTCGCTTACTTTTTCCCGGTATTGTTCCTCCGTAAGAATATCCTCCAGGCCTGCCTGAACCGTAATAACACTTTGCTCCGTCAATTCAGGGGGCAATTGATTTTTAAATAAGGCTTTGGCAGGAATTTTAAATATGGCGCTGTCTCCTTTGTCCATCAGATTAAAACAATCTTCAAAAGACTTTGTGGAACCCCACGACGAATCCTTCCTCATTACAAAAGGCGTTCCCATTTCCAGAGTACTTCCCAGAACAGAGTCATTTTCGTTCTTATAAATAACGTTGAAGGTAATATAATCTCCATCTTTAGTTTTCTCTCCGTCAACATCCGTTACAAATTCATAAGTCATTCCTCCTTCCAGGGTTCCTGACGGTTTGTTTTCACAGGCTGCAAGACTGATAATTATCAGTCCCGAAACCATCCAAATAATATTTTTAGCTCTCAACATTGGTTGTATATGGTTTTTTAATATGAGGATTTAGTTTTTCTTTATATTGAAGAAGTAATTCTTCAAAGCGTTTAATAGTGTCTGGCAGGGACAAATTTGATTTGCCGCCAGCTGCATTTTTGTGGCCACCTCCACCAAAGTGTTTTTTGGCAAATTCATTTACCGAAAAGTCACCTACTGATCTGAAAGACATTTTAATAATATCTTTCCTGTCGATAATGACAACGGCAAAAACAATTCCTTCAATGGAAAGCCCGTAATTAACTAAGCCCTCGGTATCTCCGGTTTTTGAGTTGAATCTTGACAATTCTTCCGCACTAATGGATATATAAGCGGTATTGTATTCCTTTAAGACTACCAGTTTTTCACTTAAAGCATAACCGATGAGTTTTAATTTTTCCAGTGAACTGGTATCGTAGATCAGACGGCTTACTTTAGATACATCTGCACCCTTTTCCATTAAAGCCGCAGTAATTCGATGAACATTTTTGGTGGTATTGGGATGCCTGAATGACCCTGTGTCAGTCATAATTCCGGCGTAAAGACATTCTGCGATGTCTTTATCAATATAATTTTCTTCACCCATTTCCACGATTAACTCATAGAGCAGTTCGGTTGTTGCAGCGGCCTTGGTAGACCATTTGGTGAAATCTGCAAAATCTTCAGGGTCCAGGTGATGATCAATTAAAACTTTTACGGCCGACGATTGCCTTACCTTTTCACCCAGTTCATTGATACGATGTAAACTGGAAAAATCAAGGCAAAATATCACTTCTGCCTCTGAAATGATTTTATGTGAATTGGCTTCATTTTGCTGATTATAAATAATAACCTCCTTATGACCCTTCATCCAGTGCAAAAATACGGGGTAGTCTGTAGGCGTAATAACAGAGACCTCATGGCCTTTTTTCTTTAAAAATGCCGCTAATCCTAAAGAAGAGCCCAAAGCATCTGCGTCAGGCTTGTGGTGAGTGGTAATTGCAACCTTCTTTGGTGAATCCAATAATTCCTTAAAAGCATCGAGGTTTTGCATAAACCAAAAAACACCCCATTACCATGAGGTATCCCTAAATTGTGAAATGCAAAAGTGATACAAAAATTTCAAAAACAAAAATTAAAATTTTTCTACAGGCGGTAAAAGATGTTTTTCCTGAAATTAAAGACATTTATTAAATAATCTTATAATTTTGCCCCCTGAAAATCTAGAAATTGAAAAAAATGGCAGAAAACAGAACATTTACCATGATTAAACCCGATGCTGTTGAGGCGGGAAATATTGGTGCGATAACGAAAATGATTGAAAATGCTGGGTTTAAAATTGTTTCGATGAAATATACCAGGCTCACTAAACAAAGGGCAGGGCAATTTTATGAGGTTCATCGAGAGAGGCCATTTTATGAAGATCTGTGCGATTACATGTCTTCCGGCCCTATTGTGGCTATGATTCTGGAAAAAAATAATGCTGTGGCGGATTTCAGAACCTTAATTGGAGCCACTAACCCCGCCGAGGCAGCAGAAGGAACCATCAGGAAACTCTTTGCTACTTCCATTGAAGCCAATGCTGTCCACGGATCCGACTCTGATGACAACGCAAAAATCGAAGGGAGTTTCTTCTTTTCAGATCTTGAGCAGTATTAATCGAGCCTGTCGACGATTTTTGAAAATATAGTAGCAGCACAGCACGATTCAGCGTGTATTAGTCCATAGGACCGCGGCGTCAAGCATCTTGACGAGCATCATCGGAAGGTAGGTCCTTTTTTCCCTGTTTTTTAAAAAATACTCTTTTAATCCACCTCGGGAGGAATATAGCACCTAGAAGTAAAAACGGGTAGTAGGACAATATGCGCCACAAAACCATGGTGACCAGTGTGTAATCTTGTAGGTATCTGGCAAAAAAAGCCTCAAAAAAATACTCCGCAAACCCACTTCCGCCAGGTGTGGGTGCAATAAGCATCGTTATCCACAGGATAATCTGCCGGGAATAGATGATGATATGGTCCATCAATGAGTTTTCGGAATAGGCTTCGATCAACAGATTTAATTGTAGGTATCTTACTGACCAAATAAAGATCGTGACCAGGGAAATATTTATCCAATAATTTAATCTTTTTCCCCTTAAGTTAGCGGAGGCCCATATGATTTCGTTGCCATATTCATAGGCGCGGTAGCGCCATTTTTTCAAATACCGGATGGAGGTTACCTTTAGTAGAAACCATTTGAAGGCCCTGGGCCGCACAAACAGCGCATAAAACATGATAAACGTATATACCATAATCAGCAAGTAACTCACATAAAATACGGGTTTTAATCCTCCGAATAGTAAATTACTTTCTTCAAGGCCATCAATGGTAGTAAGGTTACTGGGGAACATGGCATCGGGGGCAGCGATCAGCGATATGAAGGCGGCTACCACAAAAAATAAATTATCAAGAATGGCGGTCAACATTACAAAAGCCAGTGATTTACCCAGGTTGATGCCCTCTTTTAACAGAATAAAGACTGCTACTGCCGTCCCCCCAACTACAGAGGGTGTAACGGCCGACGCAAATTCCCATAAAATGATGATATACAAGGAACTACCCCAGGAGAGCTCCTCACTGGAAATCGCCCGGATTCTATACATGTAGCCCAGGAATCTGGCTAGTATAAGCAAAATGGCCAGTAGGAAAGGAATGGTCTTGGCGCTAAAAATCAGGTTTAGATTATCGTAGGTAATGGAATCATCCGTATAAAACCTGTAAAATACAATGGCAATACCAAATAGAATTGGGATCCAGACCTTATTGGGATTGAGCGTTTTAAATATCTTTTTTGAATCCAGCTCCATTTATTCTACTAAGGCTTCTTCGAGAATTTCAATCCAGAAATTATTGAATCCAATACCCAAACTCATGGTGATTTTGCGAAGTTGGAGTAGTTCTAAAATAGCGAGGAAATTAAAAATGACCGCAATTTTATTGGTTTCAAAATCAATCACCTCCAAAAATGAAAGCTTTTTTTTCTTGGTTAGTTTGTTAATTAAAAATGTTTTTTGGTTCTCAACCGTATATGGATATTGTACCACTTCGTGAGCGGGTTTTTTCTGCTCATACTCATACCGAACCATGACTTTTTGGAATACCTTCAGAAGTTTATATAGATCGATATTTTGCAATTCTGCCTCTACATTGGAAATTTCCGACAGTGCTCTGATTTCCTTCAACACATTCCCTCTTTTCTCCCGGGAAAGCCGGTTGCCTTCCATGGTAGTCAACTCATTAATGACGGATTTGTATTTTTTATATTCCAACAAATGCTTCACCAGCTCCTCCCTGGGATCAATTTCATTGCCCTCTTCATCGAGCTGTGGTCTAGGCAGCAGCATTTTGGCCTTTATCTTCATGAGCGTGGCGGCAACTAAAATGAACTCGCTGGCGACTTCAATGTTCATTTTTTCCAAATGCTTCAGGTAATCTAAAAAATCGTCGGTTATTTTGGCAATCGGAATGTCATAAATATCCAGCTCATCCCTTTCAATAAAGAAAAGCAGGAGATCAAATGGTCCTTCAAAGAGTGGTAGTTTTATTTCGAAGCTCAAGAGTCAAACAATAAGGATTAATCCTGTGAATTCTTCAAAGATATTACTTCTCAGGCTAAATAGTAATTGCAAATAAAAAAAAATGTAATTTTGCATGATTTTAGAAAATTTACGGTAACATTTCAGAGTTATTAAACTTTTCGTACATTAGGTTGTTAAATTTGCATCAGAAGAATTTTGTATGTTAATAAAAGCCGGCCCCTTACTTGCTGCAATTGATAAGCCAGCAGATCTCAGAAAACTTGATAAATCCCAACTTGTACAGGTAAGTTCCGAATTGAGACAATTTATTATCGACAATGTCTCGGTGTATGGAGGACACTTTGGCGCAAGTCTGGGTGTGGTTGAAATGACGGTGGCGTTGCATTATGTATTTAATACGCCAGTGGATCAGTTGGTGTGGGATGTGGGACACCAGGCTTATGGGCATAAAATTCTTACGGGACGAAAAGACCAGTTTTATACGAACAGGTTATATAAAGGACTCTCCGGATTTCCCAAAAGAAAAGAAAGCGATTATGATACTTTTGGCGTTGGCCACTCCTCCACATCCATTTCGGCTGCGCTTGGTATGGCCGTGGCCTCCAAATACAAAGGCGATGCAGAGAAACAGCACATTGCCGTTATAGGTGATGGCGCTATGACCGGAGGGATTGCCTTTGAAGCTATGAATCAGGCCGGGGTTACCAATACTAATCTTTTGATAATCCTCAATGACAATTGCATGTCTATTGATCCCAACGTGGGGGCCTTAAAAGATTATTTAACAGATATAACTACCTCGCAGGCATATAATAAGGTCAGGGATGAGGTCTGGAACCTGCTTGGGAAAATGAGCAAATTTGGTTCCAGTGCCAGGGAAATCGCTTCAAAAGTGGAAACTTCCATCAAGTCGTTTCTGATCAAGCCCAGTAACCTTTTCGAATCTTTGAACCTGCGGTATTTCGGCCCTATTGATGGTCACGATGTCAACCACATGGTGAACATTTTTAATGACCTAAAGAAAATACCGGGCCCCAAATTATTGCATTGTGTTACTGTCAAAGGAAAGGGATACGGACCGGCTGAAAAGGATCAGACCAAGTGGCATGCCCCGGGCAAATTTGATAAAGTGACCGGTGAGATCCGAAAAAAAGTTCCAACCGTAGCCCAGGCACCCAAATATCAGCAGGTATTTGGCCATACCATCGTCGAATTGGCGAAGAAAAATGATAAAATCATTGGTATTACGCCGGCCATGCCGTCAGGATCCTCACTGAACGTTATGATGAAAGAAATGCCGGACCGCGCATTTGACGTCGACATAGCGGAGCAACATGCCGTGACCTTTTCGGCGGGATTAGCAACACAGGGGCTGGTGCCATTTTGCAATATCTATAGTACTTTCATGCAAAGAGGCTATGACCAGGTAATACACGATGTATGCATTCAAAACCTTCACGTAGTATTTTGCCTGGATAGGGCAGGTTTTGCCGGAGCCGATGGTCCTACGCATCATGGGGCCTATGATTTGGCTTATATGCGCTGTATTCCAAATATTGTGGTCTCTGCCCCAATGAATGAAGAGGAATTAAGAAATTTAATGTATACCGCCCAACTGCCGAGAGAAGGTGCCTTCAGCATCAGATACCCCAGGGGCAAGGGGATTATGCCCAACTGGCAAACACCCATGAAGGAAATTAAAGTAGGTACCGGCCGCGTTATTAAGGAAGGAGAAGATCTGGCCATATTAACCATTGGTCACGTTGGCAATTATGCCATTCAGGTTACAGAGCAACTGGCGCAAGAAGGTATTTATCCGGGTCATTATGACATGCGCTTTGTAAAACCACTCGACGAAGCGTTGTTACATGATATTTTCTCCAGGTATAAGAATATTGTCACCGTAGAAGATGGCTGTGTGACAGGCGGATTCGGTAGCGCCATATTGGAGTTTATGAGCGAACATAATTATGTCGCAAAAGTTAAAAGATTGGGGATTCCAGATAGGGTGGTGGAGCATGGCGAGCAAATTGAGCTACACAATGAATGTGGATTTGGCCCCGAAGGAATTGCAAAAACGGTGCGTCAAATGCTGATAGCCGACCTGGCAGATAAGACCTGAACCAGTTATGTCAAGCATTTATGGCAAGGTATCCGGCCGGGGGCCGGCGGTAGTACTGCTTCATGGATTTTGTGAGACCCATCATATTTGGGATGAATTAAGCCGGGAAATGTCGGGCACCCACCAGGTATTATGCCCCGACTTGCCGGGATTTGGTGACAGCCCTCTGAAGATTAAAAGTTTTTCCCTGGAATATATAGCCGATGAGCTTAAAGACTGGCTTGCCCTGAGACAGGTTACCGTCTGTACTATTATTGGCCATTCCCTCGGCGGTTATGTGGCATTGGCCTTTGCCAAAAAATATCCGGGAATGATTGAAAAAATAGGCTTATTTCATTCCTCTATCTACGAAGACGACCCACTTAAAAAATCCACCCGGGATAAAACCATTGATTTCATCAATAAAAACGGTATGGATGCCTTTGTTGATTCTTTTTTCCACAATTTATTTTATGCGCCCAATTTATCGCAACCTCCTATTAAGGAAAAACTGGAGGCCATTTCAGCAAGGGCCAAGTTGTTGAAATCTTCAGCTGTAAACGCATATTTATCGGCTATGAAAAACAGAGAGGATAGCAGGAAGTGGATAAGTACTTTTACCAAACCTGTTTTGTTCATAGCGGGATCCGAAGACGGTGCCGTACCGATCGAGGTGAGCCGCGAACAGGCTAAATTATCTCCCAAAATTGAATTTCATGAACTAAATAGTACAGGCCATATGGGAATGTTTGAAAGTCAATTCCAGGCTTTCGATATCGTTAAAAAATTTCTGGAAAAATAGCTGTTTCCCTTCTAAAAAGAATTAAAATATCACTTGCAGACGATTGACAAATAACTTACCTTCAATAAGTTAATAGCCGGTTTTTTTACCAAAAATTGAATTTTGAAACCGATGTACTTTTTTATTCAATATTCATTGAATTGTATCTTAAAATAATCATAATATTACATTTCAAATTGTGAGAATTATTATGAGAGCATGTATCAACACAATTATAAAAGAAGAGTTTATTTTCAATTTAGAATGCTTAAAAAAATAATGCGCTATGGATAATAATATGCAAGATTTTCTAGCGGTTTGGAACGAAAATTTAGTGTTAGCAACACAAGTATTTTTGGGAGTCGGAATAATCATCCTGCTATATCATGTGGTAAAACTAATTACTATTAAAGATTTCAAAAGCAAATATGATTACATTAACCAACAGGAAATAAAAATTCTGTGGTTGGGTATATTAGCTTTTATCATTGCTGGGGCTGTATTTGCTAATACCCTGTGGGTGAAGTCAGAACCCATATGGTTCTTTGTAAGAATATTCATCACTATTAGTATGAGTATTATTGTAGGGGTTATCTTTTCGAACTCTTTGAAATTTTACTATCCATTTTATATCGAAAGGCGCCTGAAGAAACTGAGATATACTCCCCGAAAGTCTCCTAAAACAGGGAAACCTATGAAGTTATTAAGTGAAGATGAGGAAGATGTTTACCTTGATGAAGGTATGCAGGCAGAAGAAAACGTTTTCTCTGTAGACTACGATGTTTGGGTTGACGAAGAAACGGGTTATACTAAAATTGAAAAGTATGCAGGACACCTACATGCTTTACAATGTCCTGAGTGTAGCTATCAAACCTATAAGGTAGTAAGAGAAGAGATCATTAAATCTCCCACCACTGATGAAGAGGGTGAACTGGATAAGCATTATAAATGTATCTACTGCGGCAATAAGGGCAAAAAGACATTTAAGATTGCCCAGCTTAAAGAAAGCGATGAGCCAACTGAAATAGCCGCATCGTAAGCGCATAAAGAAATAGAGAAACCCTGACGGAAACGTCAGGGTTTTTTTTTGACCTTCTCTGAACGATGCTAATTTTATGATAAAGAATATAGCCGTTTGGCTTGAATAATGATATGGATCAGACCACATTCGATTTATTTTTTATAAATTTATAGCTATAATATTGTTGATTAAATAGATCGAAAAATGGCAATAAAAAGACCCTTTAATCTCCAAAAATGGATAGATGAAAACAGAGATATCCTCAAACCGCCAGTTGGCAATAAGAATCTGTATACTGAGGCGGGCGACTATATTGTGATGATTGTAGGTGGGCCAAACGCCAGAAAGGATTATCATTATAACGAAACAGAAGAATTGTTTTATCAACTGGAGGGAGATATTGTGGTTAAGATCCAGGAAGAAGGTAAAGCCGTAGAAGTGCCGATCAAAGCAGGTGAAATGTTTCTCCTTCCTGCCAAAATCCCACATTCGCCTATAAGGGGTGAGGGATCAATTGGTTTGGTTATTGAAAGGGTTAGAAAAGGAAGTGACCTGAAAGATGGTTTAATGTGGTTTTGTGATAAGTGTAACAATAAGCTGCATGATACCTACTTTCCCCTTAGAGATATTGAAAAAGATTTTTTGCCGCGCTTCAGGGAATTTTACGCATCCGAAAGTTTAAGGACCTGTAGTAACTGTGGGTCAGTAATGGTTGCTGACGAGCGATTTGTGTAGGCGCCATGCCATCTTTAAACTTGCAGCGGACAGTGATTGCGATATCATGTAAAGTATGTGCTTTGTTTATAAACCTTATAAAGGGAAAACAGGTTCTGATAAAACCAAAAGCATTGATTTTAAAGAAATCCCCACGGTTGTTGGATGGTTGACCTGAAGGTTTTCAAACAAATGAATTGCCGGTTTCAAGAAGCCGGGAGAGGCAAGTGCCGCTTAGACCAATATCCCGGGTTTTTAATAATCACTATTATTTCATTATCATTGCCTCCTCAATTAAGTCTTAATATATGCTAAAGCGGAGTAAATATTTGCCGGTCCATTTTTGGTTGCCGGTTTGTTGTTTATGCTTTTTATCTTGCGGCAACGAAAATAAGCGCAAGGTAATTGCCGACACCACCAGCAAGACGGCCGCCGAAGATAAGATTGAAATTAAATTTGCCGAAAGATTTAGAATATTTTACAAGGATGGTTACAAATTGATAACCGTCAATAAGCCTTGGCGAGGGGCTAAAAGGGGGTTTAGTTATGCGTTGGTAGACAAAGGGGATCCGCTGCCGGTATTACCGGATTCAGTAACCGTCATTCGAATTCCCGTGCAAAAATTTGTCTGCACTTCCACCTCTCATCTTCCCGCCCTGGAGTATTTGGAAGAGGAGGAAAAACTGGTGGGTTTTCCCAATACAAAGTATATTTCCTCAGAGAACATCCGGCAACAAATTGCCAGTGGTGATATACGTGAAATTGGCAGTGAGGCAGGCTTGAATATTGAAGCGCTGATGGCATTGGAACCGGATTTGGTGCTTGACTTTGCTATGGGCAATGAACATGATAATTTCCAGGTAATTAAAAAAATTGGTGTTCCCGTGGTAATAAGTGCAGACTATATGGAACGCACGCCACTTGGACGAGCCGAATGGATCAAGTTCACGTCCTTTTTTTTCCGTCAGGAAAAGAAAGCCGATTCAATTTTTAATATTATTCATTCAAATTATGATTCCTTGGTCGCCCTCGCTTCTGGTGCTAAAAACAGGCCTACCGTCTACAGCGGGAAGGTTTATGAGGGTATTTGGTATGTTCCCGGTGGAAATAACTTCGGAGCCAAGTTTTTAGCGGATGCTCATGGCACTTATTTATGGGCTGATGACCCTTCCTCCGGAAGTAGCCAGCTGAGCTTTGAAGCAGTTTATGAAAAGGCGCATAAAGCCGACTTTTGGATTGGCCTTGGCTCTTTTAATTCGTTGAGCGAAATTAAAAATGCAGATGTCCGCTATGCAAAATTTGATGCCTTTAAAAACGGTGCTGTTTATAATTATAATGCCAGAATCGGGCCGGAGGGAGGTAATGAGTTTTTGGAGCTGGGATTCTTAAGGCCAGATATTGTGGTAGCAGATCTGATAAAGATCTTGCATCCTCAATTATTGCCCGGGCACCAGCTTTACTTTTATCAAAAACTGGAAGATTGATAACCGCCAGTTACACTTAAGCCATGAACACGTCAAAGCTAAAAAGTAAAAAATTAAATTTCTGGTATCTAACTGTAATCTTCCCCGTCACGGCGATTGTATTATTTGTTTTAAATATCTATCTGGGTTCTATCGATATCCCATTTACACAAATCATAGAAATATTAAGTGGCGGGACACCCGCTCATGAAAGCTGGGCCAATATTCTTTTTGACTTTCGGCTGCCAAAAGCTACTGCCGCTGTACTCGTGGGAGCCGGACTTGCCATCGGTGGCCTCCTGATGCAAACATTGTTTAATAATCCACTGGCAGGTCCCTTTGTCCTTGGAATAACTTCAGGGGCCAGTTTAGGCGTGGCCTTACTGGTGATGGCCAGCCAGTTTTTAATAAGTATTTTCCCCGGGTTTGTGCAAGTAGGCAATTGGACTTTAATATTATCGGGCTGTCTGGGTGCAGGGCTGGTATTATTTGTGGTTTTACTGGTTTCTGCCAGTGTTAAAAGCAGTATGACGCTGTTGATTGTAGGATTACTTTTTGGCAGCACAGCCGGAGCCCTGGTAAGCATTTTACAGTTTTTTAGCGATAAGGAACAGATTCAAACCTATGTTATCTGGACCTTCGGAAGTCTGGGAGGCCTTACCTGGGAGGAGCTGGTATTGTTTATCCCTGTGGTGATGATTGGATTGGTTATGGCTTTTTTGTTAAAAAAGCCTTTAAATGCCTTGTTGATTGGAGAAGAGTATGCGCAAAGTATGGGAGTGAAAGTCAAACGGGTGCGTGTGATGATTATTATCATTGCCAGTCTTCTTGCCGGCAGTATAACCGCCTTTTGCGGCCCCATCGCTTTTATAGGAATAGCTGTTCCGCACATGGCCAGGATCCTGTTAAATAGTGGCAACCATCATTACCTGATTCCTGCAACGATCATGTTGGGAATTATAGTTATGTTGATTTGTGATACAATAGCCCAGATACCGGGGAGCCAATACATTTTACCAATCAATGCCATAACATCATTGTTCGGAGCGCCCATGGTCCTGTGGATAGTATTGGGGAAAAAAGATTTTAGAGTTTCTTTTGCCTGATGGATCAAAGTAATCACCATAGTATACTGGAGATAAGCAATTTGACAATTGGCTATTTCTATGGCAAGAGAAAAAAGATTATTCTGGACCGGATCAACTTAACGCTGGAAAAAGGAAACCTGGTTTGTATGCTGGGAGAGAATGGTGTTGGTAAATCAACCCTGCTGAAAACTATTTCAAGGGTAATTCCGCCTCTTTCGGGAGAAATCTTCATAGACGGCCACTCGCTACAGCACATCCGGCAAAAGTCCCTGGCCAAAAATATAAGTGTGGTCTTAACCGGTGGCCAAAAACCCGGGATACTGAAAGTTCGCGAAATGGTAGCTTTAGGACGCTATCCATATACCGGTTGGGGTGGAGGGCTGTCGGCCGAAGATCATGATAAGATTGACTGGGCATTAAACCTCACTAACGTAAATCATTTAGCGGATGAAAGCATAGCGACATTAAGTGATGGACAGCTGCAAAAAGTGATGATTGCACGGGCGTTGGCACAGGATAGCGACATTATGATTTTGGATGAACCAACAGCTTTTTTAGATGTCAACAATCGACTGGAAATTATGCATCTGTTAAAAATGCTGGCTTGGGAAACCAAAAAGGCCATCCTGGTATCCACCCATGATCTTGATTCCGCTTTCCATACCGCCGATCAATTATGGCTGGCAACCTGCTGTCTGCCAATTACTACCGGCTGCCCTGAGGACCTGATCGTCGAGGGTGAGATACAGAATCTTTTCGATCACGAAGCATTTGTTTTTGACCAACAGTCAGGCAGGTTTAAGACAGATTTCAAATCCATTAGACAAATTGACCTGCAAGGAGCCCATGATAAGTATTACTTATGGACAAAGAGTGGCCTTGAAAGAATTGGCTACGAGGTGGTTAAAAGCGGGTCAACATTAAAACTATCTATCGAATCGAATGGCAATGCGCCGATCTGGCGACTTGAAGATGATGATAAACTTCATAATTTTAGCGCTATAGGCGAATTAATCAGTTTTTTAAGAGGACATCATCTGGGATAACGTATTGAGGTACTGACCTTTATCTTAATCCCCTGAAATTTTTTTCGATTTTTTACGACAAAAGTCGTATTTTATTTGTATTTACGACAAGCGTCGTTTATATTTACCATATCGATTTAAAATAAGTAATTATGGATAATAAAAAAGACAAACCTTCAGAGGGAGAATTGGAGATTTTGCAGGTATTATGGGAACGTGAACCGGTAACGGTTAAAGATATCCATGCTGAAATAGCCAGCAAAAAAAATGTCGGCTATACCACCACCCTAAAGCAGATCCAACGCATGTTTGACAAAGGACTGGTATCGAGAAAAAAAGATGGTAAGTCTCATCTTTATACCAGCAATATCAAATTGCATGAAACCCAAAATACGCTTTTTGATAAATTATTGAATACTGCTTTTAAAGGGTCGGCCATGAATCTTGCCATGCATGCGCTGGGAAAAAGCAAGGCGACACCTGAAGAGATTAAGCAGCTGAGAGAACTATTGGACAAAATGGAAAAGGGGGAACACAATGCCTGACTTTGAAACATTTTTATCTGACGTGGTCCAGGCTGTTGGACTGACTATTATTGACACCTTGTGGCAGGGCTTATTAATTGGGTTGATCCTGTTTATTTTATTAGGCCTGGTAAAATCCAATGCGTCTGCTATTCGCTACAGGCTATCGTTACTGGCCTTGATGATGATGTTGGTATGCACTGCCAATAGTTTTGTACATCATATACTGGAATCAGGCCAGTCTACTATTTTGGGGTCCAATCTATCATTGGTTTTCTTCAAAAATCAGGGAGCCGGCAATGCAGAAGGATCCTTGATGCATGATCATGGCATTGTAGCCTTCCTGCTTTCCCTAAAAGAGTTTCTTTATCAGCGGACCTCCCTGATTACAGGTATATGGCTTTGTGGCGTGGTACTTTTATATTTCAAATTACTGGGTGGGTTGATCTATATCCGCCAGTTAAAAGGGAGATGCCGGGAAGTGACCGATGGGTTTTGGAAAAGGCAATTAACAGGATTAACAACACTGGTGGGCGTCAATAAACTTCCCCAACTTATGGAGTCGGAAATGGTAGGTGCTCCCATGACCATTGGCTACCTGCGACCAATCATCATTTTGCCCATTGGCATGTTGACAGGAGTACCCACTGCCCAGCTGGAGTTAATTTTAGTTCACGAACTGATCCATATTAAAAAAGCAGATTATATCATCAACATATTTCAGTCCCTGGTCGAAATCATCTTTTTTTATCATCCTACCACCTGGTTTATTTCTCATATGATACAACAGGAACGGGAAAATCGTTGTGACCAAATTACGGTCAAACTGACGCATCAGCCTTTAGCCTATGCGCAGGCATTGACCACAGTAAACGAAAACAATAACCATTTAAAAGCCAAACTTGCTATGTCAATACAATCCAAAAAACGAGATCTTACCATGAGAATATTCAGAATTTTAAATATCAAAGACCCAAAGCCCCGCAATCACGGGTTGGTGGCTGCCACACTGATACTGTTTATGGCCGTCAGTTTCTTTTCCTTTTATACCCCCCAAAAGCTATCCGAGGAAGCGTTGACAACCATGGCAACTCCAAATGCAGATAGCAATTCCCAAACAGCCAACCTGCCGGTTAGTGGCATGGATGAAGTGCAGACAAAAAACAGCATACCATTGGCAGACCAGATGCAATCGGATGCTGCCTTCCTGCAAGAAAGTATAAAAGCCACCGCTCCCACACAGCCAGGTGATACTACGGGAAAACAATTGCGGATCCGAACTGAGAATGGCCTCAGTCCCATTTATTATTTAGATGGTAAAAAAATAGAGGAGAAAGATTTTAAAGCTGTGGATGTTGAAAATATAGCTTCCGTCGAGGTTTTAAAAGGAGAAAAGGCACTCGAAAAGTTCGGGCCCGAAGCTAAAAATGGGGTGGTGCTTATTTATACCAAACTTTCAAAATCAGCGAAAGAACTGGAGAAACGCTTGCATTTAATGGAAAAACAGGCGAAGGAAAAAGCTAAAAAAGAACAAATGCAAAAATTTGAATTTTCTGCCGATGAAATGGCGGTGGTTGATCCCAAAAATGATAAAATCGAATTACAGGGAAATGTGAAGATAAAGGCGGTGGACAAGGTTTCTTCTGAAGCAAAGCTGGTAGTGACCAGTAATCATGTCATGCAAGGTGCCTTGTTTATTGTCGATGGAAAAGAGTCTCAAAAGACCTGGAAGGAGCTGGAAAAGATCTTGTCTGCGACTGAGATCAACCATGTCAATGTTCTTCGCGGGGAATCGGCTATTGCGAAATATGGCAAGAAAGGAGCTAATGGTGTAGTAGAAGTGACAACCAAAAAGAAACTTTCTCACAACAAAGACATCACCGCGGCAGTCCGGCAAGCCGATGTATTTCCAAACCCGTCATCCGGCGATTTTAATATCCGGCTTAAGCTGGAACAAAGATCGAAAGTTAATATCCGGCTATATGATTTGAACGGAAAATTAATGGATAAAATACTTAGAAAATCATTAAATAAAGGCGCTCACACAATAGGATGGACACCGGAGAACATTTCTCCCGGCAATTACATTCTCCATATCAACACCGGGCGGGAGCTATTGAAGCGGCAAATTATAATAAATAAATAAGTATACCTTCGTGTCTGGTGCCTATGCGGTAAAAAGAGTCAACTGCAAGGCACCACGGCACAAAAATCTTATTTCGGTGCCAACCAGCTTTGGGGGTCTAGTTTCTGGTTGTTTTTCCAAACCTGGAATTCCAGTTCAGACACGCCATTGTTGTCAGTATAGACTTCACCAATAACATCCCCTTCTACGATATCCTGACCGGTCTTCACCAACACATTTTTCATTTTGGAATAAACCGTAAAGTATTCCCCGTGTTTCACAATGACCGCCGTACCATTTCCTGGAACGAGGGCTACGCGCAGTACTTTACCAGAATACACAGATTTTACCTTTTCGTCCTTATTGGTTTGTATATCTACACCGTTGTTGTTGACTACTATTCCTTTCAATGTCTGATGAGCCTGGCGCCCAAAATGATTGGAAATAAAACCTGGAACCGGCCATAACATCTTTGTTTTTTTACCTTCGAATGAAGACGACTCAGCTACCTCAGCCTTACCTGAAGCCCTGGCAATTTCCTTTTTCACAATATCTGCGATTAACTTATCGAGCCGGCTTGCGGCTCTTTTTCGGGCAGCCAGTTCTTTTTTGATTTCTTTTTCCTTACTGCTTAGTGACCGGATGATCTTACTTTGCTTGTTTTGGAGGGTGATAAGGTTGCGGTTTTCTTTTAATTGCAGATTTAAGGCGTTTTCCTTTTCCTGTTTCTTTTCTTCAATGATTACCCTTTGAGCCCCAAGTGATTCTTTTACAATTTTTATCTGCTCAACCTGGTTGATGCGCGTTTCGCCGTATTGTTCCAGGTATTTCATGCGCATGAAAAACTCATTAAACGTTTGCACTGAGAAAAGAAATACCAATTTATTGTAGCTGTTAGACGTTTTAGAGGCGCTGTACAACATGGCGGCATACTCTTTTTTCAAAGTTTTCAAATCACCGGCCATGGCATTTTCAATGGTTTGCAGCTCGTGTAGCTCCGCGTTCAATAAATTCACCTCTTTTTTAATGGATCGGATGAGGCTTTTCCTGGATTTTATAAGGACGGAAAGCGCATTTAACTGGCCAAGGCTGGCTTTTCTTTTCGTTTCGGTTTGGGCTAGTATTTTTTCAGCCTGAGCAATTTTTTTTAGTGTTTCCTGTTTTTCTTTCTCTAGTTTTTTCCGGTTATCATTTTGGCCGGTGACAACCTGAGAATAGGTTAAGATCAATAGTGTAATAACAACAAATAACCTACCTTCGCGCATATTTTTGAGGGATATTAAATGGAAATTTTAGTGGCTTTTCAGGTATTTCCGCTTTACTGAAAGCCAGGTTAATTTCTGTAAATAAGGTTCTGTTCTTATCGTTATACTTGAGGGTTGCTGAACTGCTAAAGGGAAATGGCACCTTATTTACCGGATTAAAGTCTTTATAAAGTAAATTGAGTGTATTTCTGGTGGCTTCCTGTTCAATAGAAACCTTTTCCAGTCGCTGTGATGAGCGGCTGATATAATTTTCAATCGAATGAATGGTTGATTTTTGTTTTACAAGGAAAAAGTCACTTTGCCGGCTGACTTTATCCTTTTTCTCCAGGACAAATGGCATATTGCCTATGATCATCGATTCGATCATATGATAGTTAATGTCGAATTTGTATTTATCTGCCAACTCTTCATAACTGTATGTATGAAATTCCTTGTTAATTCGATCGATCATGGTTAGTGAGTCTTTGGTAATTAACACCCTGCCACCTTCTATGCCCCCTACACCAGAAAATTGAATCCAGATCACACTGTCTTTTTTCATGCGAATGTTGGCTTTGGCATTTTGCCTTTCGTTTTCTTCGAGATAATTTACTTTGGCCTTTCCTCTGAGGTAATCAAATTCAAATTCCTTGATTTCCAATTTATTATTTTTCCCGGATGAATTGGTGCCGGCTAATTCCCGCTTACAGGAGTAGAACAGGGAAGCCAGGCAAAGCAGTAACAGGTAGTGTTTTTTACTCATATAATTTACGGTCAGCAATTTTCTTATCAATAAATTCGGAATTACCATCCAGTTTCTTTGCTTTCTCCCATTGTTCGATGGCCCGGTCTTTTTCTCCAAGGCGGAACAATACATCGCCGTAATGCTCAATAATACTACCATTAGGCTTGCCGGATTTCAACGCTTTTTCCAAATACTTTCGGGCATCTTTGTATTCTTTCATCATATACAAAACCCATGCATGCGTATCTAAAAACATGGCATCGTCGGGATTCTCCTTCACCAACCTGGTTGACATCTTCTTGGCTAATTCCAATTTTTCTTTTCTTACAGCCAGGTAAAAGCTGTAATTATTTAATATAACAAAATTGTTTGGATCTTGTTCCAGGGCAGCATCAAAAGCGGCATCTGATTTTTCGTACTCCTTCAATGCACTATAAGCCATCCCCAATTGCCCGTTAAATGCGCCGGTTAAATTGTCATCTTTTTTGGCCAGCTTTTTACCATACTCAAGAATTTCCGTGGCTTGCTCGTATTCCTTTTTCACTACCTTTGACGTACCGTTGTAAAAATAAATAATGGCCTGATTAGGGAAAATTTCCAACGCCTCTTCACTATGGGCCAATAACGCGTCCATCTTATTCAATTCCCACTCTATCTGCAAAATGTTGAGCCACACATTAAAGTTGGAATTATCTAATTCCAAAGCTTTTGAATATTTGTTAATAGCTTCCTCTTTTTTACCGGTTTTCAATAAAAAATCCCCATAGATAATATAGGCATTGGCATCATCCGGATGGGATTTCTCGAGTTTTCTGGCCAGCTCATGGGTAAACTCTTCTACTTCCGTATCCGGTAACTGACTCATGAAGCCCGCCAATAATTGAATTTTTGTATCAATATTCAATTCGGCGTTCTCGAAAACAATCTTTAGATTGCTTTTGGATTTTTTGTTGTCACCGTTTTTGCGATAAATATCAGACAATAACAACCGGCTGTTGGAATAGGAAGCATCGTCTTCATCCATGGCTTCCAGATACTCAATAGCTTCGTCGTATCTATTGTTGGAAATTAGGATCTGGGCCAGGTTAATGACGTAAGACCCTTCGCCGGGATAACTGTCAACAAGCTCTTTGCCCTCTTCAATAGCTTTTCCAAGTTTATTTTGCTTCAGGTAAACTTTTTGTTTTGCATAGGTAATTTCCGGTAGCTTACCAAATAGTTTTTCTGCCCGGCTATAGGTATTAATGGCATTTTCAAGTTGATTGTCATAAAGGTAAATAGAGGCCAGATCAAAGAGGTATTCTTTTGAAGAGGGGATGGCGGCGATCATTTCCTCATAAATCTTGGCGGCTTCGGCATACCGGGACTGTTTGTTATAAATTTGGCCGACCAGCAAAAAATAATATTTATTCTCTTTATTTAATTCCAGGGCCTTGGTGGCAAATTCCTCAGCCTTTTGGTATTCTTCATTCTTCAAATAGATCTCACCGATTTTATAATGAATGGTAGGGTTGTCCGGATTCGTCTCCAAAGCATGCATGAAGTAGCCCAGCGCTTTGGTATAGTCTTCAAGGACAAAATATTTTTGCCCTTCTATGAAATTTTTCTCAGAAGCTATCCGCCTTCTTTCATCATTTAACGCCCCCCTTTTAGATTTTTGCGCCGTTGCGGTATTAACGGTAATCCCAAAAACCATCACCAAAATCAGGAAGCTAATATTTTTCTGAACAGTCATTAAACTCAATCTAACCAAAATAATATATTTCTCTTCATAACCCAACAAAAATCATACATTCTCTATCGTGTAACAAGCTAATAGTTCTGCAAGTTTGACCCAAGTGACATTAAAGCAAAATATTTCCTTAATCCCGGGCCATGTTTATATAACGGTTTTACCGGTAATTTATGTAGTAAAAATACAACGTTTTAGGCGAAAAGGGAAAAAAATGACCATTTTAAGGCGCTTAGGAGGAATAAAAACGATGAAACCAACACATTTTATGTATTCGCGGCAACCTTAATATGGTTTGGTGAGAGCTGCCTGTTATTGCTTTAAACTTCACGGGGCTTCCTTGAGAAGTTTTTTTCTTTCTATTAAATAGATAAAACCTACTATAAGAAAGGTGATAGCTAATTTCACGCCATACTCCCAGGCCTTATCCTCCAGATGAAGATAACCAATGGCGACAACAGCGGCAATTCCAGCTACCAGGTAAAGGAAGGCAACTTTGAGGTTATACGGTATGGGGAAATATTTTTGTCCATACCAATAGCATATTGAAGCCATTGTAAAATAGGCTAAAATACTGGCAAATGCAGGAGCCATGTAACCTACTTTTCCGATTAAAACAAGGTTGACGGCTATTGTGATCACGGCGCCCACCAAGGTAAAGTAGGTGCCAAAAATAGTTTTGTCGGTGATTTTAAACCAAATGGCAAAATTTGTATAGACACCCATAAACAATTTTCCCATCAATAGCCAGGGAACAACCATCAGAGCCTCCCTGAATTCAGGTTTTCCCAATAACTGCACAGCAATAAATTCCCTGTTGATACTAACACCAATGAAAATGATGACCGCCGCTATCACAAAGTAGCGAAAAACCTTGGCAAATAATTCCGGTGCATTTTTATCTTTGGTTTTGGAGAAAAAAAAGGGTTCGGCCGCAAACCGGAAGGCCTGATTTCCTAAAATCATCAATACACTTAACTTTACGCTGGCACCATATATGCCTTGAACATCCTGACTACTTTTTCCCGGGTAAAAGCCTTCGGGCAGGAGGTCACCCAGTAAAAGGATGTCCAAACTTTGATTGGTAGTACCTGCAATACCGGTAATTGTAATTGGCAAAGCATACCAAAACATCGGTTTAAATGATTGCCAGTTGATCCTAAAACTAATTTGTGTAATTGATTTAAAAAGAAAAACCACATATAAACTGTTGGCAATCAAAATAGCAATAATGATGTATTCTACCCCATAATCAGGCTGAAAAAACAGGTCTACCAAAGGCTTTAATGCTGGAAAAAGGGCACCTTCATGGATTTTGGGGCAAAGACCTAAAAGAAATACTTGCAGCGCTATTACCAAAAGTATGTTGAGGAGCCTGTAAGTGGCAAACCTGATGGGTTTATTCTCATACCTCAAACGCGCAAACGGAATGGCTACCAACGCATCTATCCACAAAATGATCGCCATCCAAATGATGTAGTGAGCTTTTCCTTCATAGCCAAGAACAGCGGCGATACCGGAAGAAAATACAATTAGATTAATTGAAATGAAGGTACTTAAATAAAAAACAAATGAGCCTGCATTGCGATAGGACTCTTCGGGATTACCTTTGTTGGCAAACCTGAAAAAAGTGGTTTCCATACCAAAGGAATATATCATGATGCAAAAGGCAACATAGGTAAACAAATCATTGTATATCCCATATTCTGCCGTATCCAAGACCCCCGTATGGAGCGTAACCAGCAGATAGTTCAGAAACCTGCCTAGGATACTCGGTATTCCATAAATGGCCGTCTGGCCCGCCAGTTTTTTTAGTGGGTTCATAGACAGCTCCCGTTAATCATATGCCTATGCACCCTTAAACGCCGGTTTTCTTTTTTCGAGGAATGCCGAGGTACCCTCCCTAAAATCCTCCGATTTGCAACAGTTTGAGAAGCTATTGGCTTCGGTCTGATAACCCTTTTCTTCAGGGTCGAAAACAGCATTAACGCAATTAATTACCATTCCCACGGCCAATGGGGCTTTGCCGATAATCTTGCCTAATATTTCATGACATTTATTAATTAATTCATTTTGATCACTCACCACATGATTTACTAATCCGAGCTTATGCGCCTCCTGTGCTGAGATCATATCGCCGGTCATCATTAATTCCAGCGCTTTTCCCTTACCTATTAACTGTGTCAACCTTTGTGTACCACCATATCCGGGAATAACCCCTAAATTAACTTCTGGCTGGCCGAATTTTGCATTTTCGGTAGCCACACGAAGGTGGCACGCCATGGCCAGTTCACAACCACCACCCAATGCAAAACCATTTACAGCAGCGATGACGGGCTTTGCACAATTCTCAATGGAAAAGAAAGCTTCCTGGCCTTGCTCCGCAAATTTTCTCCCATAGGCCTCATTTAACGCCGCTATTTCCTTAATATCCGCTCCTGCCACAAATGCTTTTTCTCCAGCTCCTGTGATGATAATACCTTTTATTTCCTTATCGTCGTAGGCATCTTCGATACCGGTTTTTATCTCGTTGATAGTGGCAGCGTTTAATGCGTTCAGCTTATCAGGTCGATTAATAGTGAGCGTAAGGATGCCGTTTTGGATGTCAGGTATTAAATTTTGGTAGTCTGCCATGTTGGAAATACGTTTTTTTCAAAGATAATAGCTGCCTGATGAAACACCAATTTAAATGTACAAATAACCGTTTTCACCCGATGGTTAAGAAAACTGACCGGATCTGCTTTTTAGATTTTCCAATATATCTTTCGTCATTTTCCCAAGGTCATATTCATGCTGCCACCCCCAGTCATTCCTGGCCACAGAATCATCAATGCTGTTGGGCCATGATTCTGCAATGGATTGCCGAAAATCCGGTTTGTAATTGATAGTAAAACCAGGTATATAACGGCTTATGGCTTCAGCAATTTCTTCCGGGCCGAAACTCATAGCGGCCAGGTTGTAGCTGGATCTTACAGAAATATTGCTTTTGTCCGCCGCCATTAATTCTATGGTTGCTTTAATGGCATCGGGCATATACATCATGGGGAGCAAGGTGCCTTTTTGCAAAAAGCAGTCAAAAATCTGACCGGATAACGCCTTAAAGAAGATATCTACCGCATAGTCAGTAGTGCCGCCACCGGGCTGGGCTTTGTAGCCAATGAGCCCCGGATATCTGATGCTCCGAATGTCTACACCGTACTTTAAAAAATAATACTCACACCATCTTTCGCCTGCCAACTTGCTGATGCCGTAAACGGTGTTGGGGTTCATTACAGTGGTTTGAGGCGTCATGTCGGCCGGCGTATCCGGGCCGAAAATGGCAATAGAACTGGGCCAGTAAATTTTGCTGATCTTTTTTTCCCTGGCAATGTCAAGGCTGTTGATTAAGCCCTCCATGTTTAATTTCCACGCAAATTTTGGATTTTTTTCTCCGATGGCGGATAAGATTGCGGCCAAATTGTAGATCTCATCAATTTTATATTTGTCTACCACCTCGCCCAGGGCCTTTTTGTTTAAAACATCCAGGTGCTCAAAAAAATCATCAGCTAAATCCATTTTGGGAGCATTAATGTCGGAGGCAATGACATTTTCGTATCCGTAGAGCTCGCGGAGTGCTGTGGTTAGTTCATAGCCTAGCTGGCCACAGGCCCCGATAATTAAGATTTTTTTCATATTTTCAGGTTTATTGAGCGCGAAAATAATAATTATCATTAATAAAATTGCAATTAACATAACGACCATTAAAAATTGGCAAATTTGTGGGGTTGCCCGTTCTTTGAACCTTTTGTAATTCCCGCTTTTAACTTCGATGAAGTTAAGACCGCATTTTTTCCAGAAAATAAGTTTTTACTTTTGGCCAATCGGGAAATTTTTATATTTGTGCCAACTGTAGGCAGCATTATCAGGCACTGTCGGAAACAATGAACAAACAACATAAATAGAATAATATGTACGAGAGCATAAAACCCTTTTTGAAACAAGAATTGGAAGGCATTAAATCCGCCGGTTTATTCAAAAACGAAAGGATTATCACCACTCCGCAGGGGGCCGACATCAAAACCTCAAAAGGAGAGGAGGTTATTAATTTTTGCGCCAATAATTATCTTGGACTATCCGCTCATCCAAAAGTAATAGAAGCGGCAAAAAAAGCGATCGATACCCATGGTTTTGGCATGTCCTCTGTACGATTCATATGCGGTACGCAGGACATTCATAAAGAACTGGAACAAAAGATCTCAGCTTTTTTGGGGACTGAAGATACCATTTTATACGCTGCTGCTTTCGATGCAAATGGCGGTGTGTTTGAACCACTACTAGGTCCTGAGGATGCTATCATATCTGATACCCTGAATCATGCATCGATCATTGACGGTGTAAGATTATGTAAGGCTCAGCGCTTCAGGTACAAACACAACGATATGCAGGATCTTGAGGAGCAGTTGAAAAATGCTACCGGCTGCAAGCAGAAAATTATCGTGACCGATGGGGCTTTTTCTATGGACGGAACAATTGCCAAATTAGACGAAATCTGTGATCTTGCTGATCGATTTGGTGCGCTGGTCATGTCCGATGAATGCCACGCGACCGGATTTATGGGAAAAACAGGCAGAGGGGTACACGAATACAGAGGTGTAGTGGATCGGATTGATATTATTACCAGCACCCTTGGAAAAGCCCTGGGTGGCGCCTCAGGCGGATTTACATCCGGTAAAAAAGAGATCATAGCAATGTTGCGACAACGATCCAGGCCGTATCTCTTTTCCAATACCCTGGCACCCAGTATTGTGGGCGCTTCCATTGCCGTCTTTGATATGCTTACAGAGACCACAGAGCTCAGGGACAAGCTGGAGTCAAATACCAAATACTTCAGAAGTAAAATGACTGAGGCGGGATTTGATATTAAAGCAGGGGAACATCCAATTGTTCCGATCATGTTATATGATGCCGTTCTATCACAACAATTTGCAGAAAGGCTGCTGGAGAAGGGAATTTATGTAATTGGGTTTTATTTTCCTGTTGTTCCTAAAGGCCAGGCAAGGATAAGAGTACAGATATCAGCCGTACATGAAAAACATCACCTGGACTCGGCTATTACAGCTTTTACAGAGGTCGGAAAAGAATTGGGTGTACTGAGTTAGGTTGGTAGCATTTATTGCCGTGCTGTAAATTCGAATCCCATTTCGTTGATCAACCGCTCCTTTTGAAGGTGTGTTAGATTGGCATCGCCTAAAAAACTTATAGCAGCCAACCGTTGAAATTTCCTGATCCGCTCCGAATCATAGAGGGCGAGGGATTTTTTTAGCGAAAGTACAGTTGCAAATGGTTTTCTTTGGTTGTAGTAGTAAATGGCGTTGTTGAAATGTTGTAGTCCTGCCAGTTCGGGAAGTGTAATGCTATTATTGATAGAAAACGAGTGTTGATACAGATTCTTTTTGGCGCCAATTCTCGAAAAGTCCTGGGACTCTTTTTCCGTGGTAATATATTGTTTGATCCTGTCATCAATGCTGCGTTCATCATGTACCAAACCGCCCGTAGGATCGGTAGATTCGATAAGAAATCTTTTATTATCGGCATAGGCAATTACCAACACATGGAAATCAAACTCCTTAATTTCATAATCAATTCCAAGACGGTCCAGTATCAGGGTGTAAAAGGCAGTACCGGAGACACAGTCATATTTTCCGCTGTGCAGAATGTCCTGCACGGATGTGTGAGCCTGGTAATGCTTTAAATATTTTCTGTGTGTATGATAAAATAGGTAGTTAAAGAATCGCTGGTCGCTTTTTACCCTGTTTTTTTTGACGTCTAACTTTTTGATAAAGGCATCAAAACCGTCAATAGACGCGGTAACATTACTTTTATCGGCCTCAGCATGGCTATCAAGGAAAAGACTGAGATAGCGATTGTTGTTATCAATAATTGCTTTTGTGGCTGTACTTACCGATTGTATATCCACCCGGTTTTCAATATGACCCATATTATTGCCGGATTGCCCCAATACGATAAGGCTGTTAAACAGCAGGGATACAAACAATATGGTAACTACCGGTTTCAATGTTATGTTAATGTTAACTGATTATTAATATTCAATGACAAAGATAACATAAAATTAACAATTAATTAATAATTAAAAATTTGATTTCCGGCTCAAATTACTGTTGTAAGGTTTGAGGCTTTTTACAACTTTTTAAGGTAGCTGGTTGCGGTAGATAATTCCGCTGGCTATTATTTATGAGGGTTGACGACAATGAATTTGCCGGGACCTCGTTGTAAACAGCAGAAGATTAATTGTTGAGGAATGAAATCCAATGTTATTATTGCCTTGATGTTGCTGGTACTTTCCTGTGACCAAAACAAGGAGACTGATTTACTGGTTGGGACATGGAAAGCACAATGGCATGATAAAAGTGCTATGGGCCACGACGTTCCAGGTATTAATTGCAGAGTGATGGATGGTGCTGTTGATTTTAAAAGTGACGGTCAGGTGAATATGAAAGCTTATGGTCATGAAGGTTGCATTTTTATGGAAGACACGGCCACGCACACACTAAATTGGATGCTTATCGGAGACAGTTTGCAATTGTCTGATGGTAAAAGCCGATCGTCTATGACCTACAGAATTGTGAGCCGTCAAAAAAATGTTATTCAATGCAGCCTGATAGGCGATATTGAATTGAAGTTAACAAGAAATTGATTTTAGTTTGCCGGCAAAATTTGGAAACAACCAAATTTGTTTTTACGTTTGTACTTTCAAGTCAATTAATTTTAATTGATTTATAAAGAAGCGTTGAGAGACAGGCTCGATGAAACGCTAGCAACCTGAGTACTTATTCAAGGTGCTAATTCCTGATCCCGAAGGGGAAAATATAAATTGGTTAACTATGAAAACCCAAATCATTTATTTGCAATCAAGGGATTTTAAGGTTGCTGCAACAATTAACCATTGCTGCAGACTTATAAATTCACTATTTGTTTATCATCATCAGGTGCAGTTGTCGATGCCTTGTTGTTGTTAAAGTATAGTGTCTTTAATTGAAATCTATTGATTTAAATGAGATCTGACCAAAAAGCTTCCCTATCAATTTTATAAGAATAACACTAAAAATAATAACACTATGTCACAGACGCTAAAATTCGAAACCCTCCAATTACACGCAGGCCATGAACTAGACGATAATAACAGTCGCTCCCGCGCGGTGCCTATTTACCAGACCACCTCTTATGTATTTAAGGACTCTGAGCATGGGGCTAATTTATTTGCCCTGAAAGAATTCGGCAATATCTATACCAGGATTATGAATCCTACCAATGATGTTTTTGAGAAAAGAATTGCGGCACTGGAAGGCGGTGTGGCTGCGCTGGCGGTAGCGTCCGGACAAGCGGCACAGTTTATCGCTTTGAACAATATCATGCAGTCAGGAGATAATTTTGTGTCTAGTTCCTTCCTTTACGGTGGCACTTATAATCAGTTTAAAGTTGCCTTCAAAAGGTTGGGGATCGAGACCAGGTTTGCCGACGATGAATCTATTGAAAGTTACGAAAAGTTAATAGATGATAAAACCAAGGCGATCTACCTGGAAACCATTGGAAATCCGGGTTTTAATATACCTGATTTTGAGGCTTTTGCCGCATTGGCGAAGAAGCACGACATTCCATTGGTGGTGGATAATACCTTCGGTGCCGGCGGTTATTTATTTCAACCGTTAAAGCACGGTGCTAACGTAGTGGTATCCTCAGCCACAAAATGGATTGGAGGTCATGGAAATAGTATTGGTGGTGTTATTGTAGATGGGGGAAATTTTAACTGGGCTAACGGTAAGTTTCCGCAATTTACCGAACCATCTGAAGGCTATCACGGCTTAAATTTCTGGGAAGTATTTGGAGAAAACGGCCCCTTCGGGAATATTGCTTTTATTATTAGAGCAAGAGTGGAAGGATTAAGGGATTTTGGTCCGGCCCAAAGCCCATTTAACGGGTTTTTATTACTACAAGGTTTGGAAACACTTTCCTTAAGGGTCGAGAGAACAGTAGACAATGCACTGAAACTGGCAGAATGGCTGGAAGCACATAACTTTGTGAAAAGTGTGAACTACCCCGGCCTGGCTTCAAGTCCACATCACGAAAATGCCAAGAAATATTTAAAAAGAGGTTATGGTGGTGTACTAACCTTTGAGATTGAAGGTGGAAGAGATAATGCGGAGAAGTTAGTAAACAATCTGGAATTAGTGAGTCATTTGGCGAATGTCGGTGATTCCAAAACACTGATCATTCACCCGGCATCTACCACGCATCAACAATTATCAGACGAAGAACAACTGGCTTCCGGAGTATCGCCGGCACAGTTAAGAATTTCCACCGGAATTGAACATATTGATGACATCAAAAATGATTTTGAACAAGCATTTAATAAGGTCTTCTCAGCAGACTTTGCGACGGCTTAAGTATTAAAGAAAATTATGTTAAAACATCATATATTTGAATATAAAGAAGACTTTAAATTGGAATCGGGTGAGTATTTGCCCGGTTTCAATTTAAATTTTACCACTTATGGCACTTTAAATGAGCGCCGGGATAATGTCATTTGGGTTTGTCATGCACTCACCGCCAATTCCGACTTCACAGAATGGTGGCCGGGATTGTTTGGCAAGGGAAGATTGTATGATCCTTCCAGGTATTTTGTCATTTGCGCCAATATGCTTGGCGGGTGCTATGGCTCTACCGGACCCCTTTCGATAAATCCAAAAACAGGCATGCCTTTTTTTCATGATTTTCCTAATCTGACAAACCGGGATATCGTCAGTGCTTTTGATCTGTTAAGGCAGGATCTTGGTATTGAAAACGTCCATACACTTGTTGGCGGCTCCCTGGGTGGTCAGCACGCATTGGAGTGGGTCATAAAAAAGCCTGAGATTTTTAATAACCTGGTGGTCATAGCTTCCAATGCTAAACATTCTCCCTGGGGAATAGCCTTTAACGAATCACAACGTCAGGCAATTGCCATGGACCTGACGTGGAAATTAAACACTGAAAGGGCCGGTATGAATGGCATGAAAGTAGCCAGATCCATTGCTTTGCTTTCCTACCGTCATTATGCTACCTACCTGGCCACACAGGAAGAAGAGAATGATGATGTCAAAGATAATTTTAAGGCTTCCTCCTATCAGGTCTATCAAGGTGATAAACTGGCCAAAAGATTTAATGCCTTTTCTTATTGGACCTTGTCAAAAGCCATGGATTCCCATAATCTGGGCAGAGGGCGAGGTGGCATTCTTAAAGCCCTCCAAAGCATCAAAGCCAAGGCTCTGTTTGTGTCTATTACAACGGACCAGCTTTTCCCGGTTAGCGAACAAAAATTCCTGGCGGACCATGTAGACGACGCCACATTTGAGATCATTGATTCCAGCTATGGGCATGATGGTTTTCTGATAGAAGCCAAACAGCTGACCAGCGCTATTGCCAATTTTTATAAAGAAAATAAGCTAAACCCAGAGATTGCACGATGAAAAAGAAGAAGGTAGCCTTATTTGGCTTTGGTTGCGTCGGTCAGGGATTGTACGATATTATACAACGAGAAAATGATCTTCCTTTTGAGATCAATAAGATTTGTGTTAAAGACCCCCAAAAAAAACGCGATCTGCCCAACAACATATTCACCTACGATAAATACGAAATCCTCGATGATCCGGAAATTGACATCATTGCCGAGGCCATTAGCGATGACGACGAAGCCCTGGAAATCGCCCGGCTTGGATTGCGTAAAGGAAAAAATATTATTTCAGCGTCAAAAAAAATGTTGGCTGAAAATCTGCAGGAATTAATTGAATTGGAAAAAAACTCCCAGGGATCTATCATTTATGAAGCTTCGGTATGTGGCAGTATTCCTATCCTTCGAACACTGCAGGATTACTATAAAAATAGCTTGATTCATGGCCTTTTTGGGATTCTAAATGGTTCTTCCAATTATATTCTGAGTAAAATAACGAATGAAGGGCTCACATACCAACTAGCCCTGAAGCAGGCCCAGGAGCTCGGATTTGCTGAAATAGACCCGAGCCTGGATGTCGGCGGATTTGATGCCTCCAACAAACTGTGCATCCTGGCGCGACACGGGTTCCATCTTCTGTTGAGAACAGCAGATATCTTTCAGTTTGGTATTCAGCGCATTTCAGAACATGAAATCTCTTATGCGGTAAAGAAGGATTACAAAATCAAGCAGGTGGCGCTATTGCGAAAGACAGGCGGAGACCGTTACCTGACAATGGTAATACCGGCCTATATTCAAGAAGATAGTCCACTCTACAAAATCGATAACGAATACAACGGCGTGCTGCTACAGTCTGATTTTATGGGGGATCAACTTTTCACAGGCAAAGGCGCAGGGGGCCACCCGACAGGTTGGGCTATGTTTTCAGATTTATTGGCCATGACCAATGGCTTTCATTATAGCTACAATGCCGGTGATAGAAATGATACCATGTTGCCGGATGAAGACTTTTCTTTAAACATCTATCTTAGGTGTGAATCGGATACGGTTTTAAAAGAACTCGATTTTGATTTGTTGGAAGACTTGTCCTTAGGTACTTCTTATCGATTTGTATATGGTTCGGTGAAACTCAGTAATCTGCAAAAGTTTAAATCCTCCGAGCATTTTAGTTCGGTGTTTCTTACGCTGGATTTACAGCATTTACTGGATCAACTTGAGCGCTCATCGGAAAAAAGGCGTGTGGTTAATGAGATTGCATGAGACGTATCAATAGTCATTTGAATTAATAACGGTAATTATATATAAGCACAAAAGGTTTAACCATGACAGTTAAACCTTTTGTGCTTTATGAAACTTTGACCTCACCGGACCCACCCGGTGGCAGGATCAATTTTAGATACCCCGGTTTAAAAATTGCCCGACCAGACCGGCTGATTACCTTCGGTATACCCTTGCCGATAAGTAGATGAGATTATCTTTGTTTAGAAAAATGGGATAATTTGATTTTTTTTAGAATTTTGACGAAAAAGGTTGATTGTACGTTACATTATTGACGCCTGCTTCCGCAGTGAAAATGAATCTTGCGCGATTTCATGATAATATTGCAAAATTGCGCTAACTTTTTATAAAGCAGCAAGTTATATCAGGCCGATTGCAATTGTGATCATTGAGAAGTTTGAAAAAAAATGCTTGCGTTAGAACCCGGATAGAAATTTATCGGCTTGTAAGCAAGTGTATTCAGATAGACAAAATTTGATTTTTTAAAGAAATGATTCGGAAGTGGCCTAGTACCAAATTAGTCAATATTTAATTTTACTATTAATGATTATAAATGATCTTTGAATTATCAATATCAGTTACTCAACCAAAAACAGCTAAATGCTTAAATAAAAGCAACCATGAAAAAAATTATCATTGTCATTGCAGCTATACTGGTACTTATTGTAGGAGCCGCCGTAGCTATTCCGATTATTTTTAAAGATGATATAAAGGCGGCCATTGATGCCGAAATTGCCAGCTCCGTAAATGCAGACGTTTATTTTGACCCCGATAAATTAGGGTTATCTCTGTTTAGCAATTTTCCTAACATTACCGTTTCCATCGAAGAACTGGGAATTATTGGTCGTGAAGAGTTTGCCGATGATGTGCTGCTCGCTGTTGAAAAGTTTGAGTTGGAACTGAATCTCAGGCATCTGCTTTTTGGAGACAATATAAGAATTAGTGGTATAAGCTTAGTTCGTCCCAATATTTTAATTAAGGTATTGGAGAATGGAAAAGCCAATTACGACATTGCGGTGGAAACAGAGGAAACCGAGGCCGAACCTGCAGAAGAAGCCTCCCCAATGGCCATTAGCATCGACCATTGGGAGATCATTGAGGGGCGAATAAAGTATGATGACCAATCCATTCCATATGTAATGAACCTGGAAGGAGTTAATCATCGCGGAAGCGGAGATTTTACGCTGGAGGTATTTGATTTGGACACTAAAACTACAGTTGATAAAGCCTATATCAACTTCGATGGCACAGATTATTTATCAGACAAAAAGCTTGATTTATCCATGGTACTTAATATGGATTTGCCTGCTATGAAGTTTGTGTTTAAGGACAATACGCTGAAGGTGAACGATTTTGCCATGAACTTTGACGGTAGTTTTTCCATGCCGGCAGACGATTACGAGATGGATATCAGCTTTGCCTCTCCTGATAACGACTTCAAAAGTCTGCTTTCACTGGTACCGGGTGTGTTTAAAGAGGGCTTCGAGAAAATCAACACCGAGGGAACACTCGCTTTCAACGGAAAGGTTAAAGGCATTTACAACGAGAACAAAATGCCTGCCTTTAATCTTAGCCTGAAAGTGGATGATGCCCAGTTCCAGTATCCGGACCTGCCTGAGTCGGTCCGAGACATTAACATTGATCTGTTGGTGGATAATCCGGATGGTGTTTTGGACAACACGCTATTGGATATTAAGAAATTTAATATGGATTTCGGTGGAAATCCTATCAAGGCATCTGCTAAAATCGATGGACTTTCGAAATCAAAGATCAATGCCGAAATATTAGCTGACCTGGATCTGGCAGCGCTTAACACTGCTTTTCCAATTGAAGGCCTGGATATGAAGGGTATTTACCATCTGGCATTGAATGCGGATGGGATCTATGACTCATTACAAGGAAAATTCCCTACGGTCGCCGCAGACATGTCTTTAAAACAAGGTTATTTTAAATACGCAGATTACCCCATTCCCGTGGAGCAAGTCAATTTTGTCTCAACGGTCAAAAATGAGGGAGGTAGTATGGCTGGAACTTCCATAAAAGTCGATCAATTTGAAATGTTGCTTGATGGTGAGAAGTTCAGTGGCGATCTGGCCCTGCAAGATCTTGAAAATTACCAGTGGGACGCACATATTAATGGCAACCTTGATTTGGAGAAACTGACCAAGGTCTTTCCGCTGGATAGCATGCAGTTGACAGGATTAATCTCAGCCAATATAGCCAGCAAAGGGAAAATGTCGGATGTGGAGGCTGAGCAATACAGTAAGATTACCACATCAGGTACCTTGAATGTCGGGGATTTTTCCTTTGTAAGTATCGATCTACCTCAGGGTATGAAGATTGATCAGGCTACCACAGTGTTTGATCCCCAAAAAATTCAGGTCAAAAGTTTTAAGGGTAAGCTGGGTAAAAGTGACATGCAATTAACCGGGAATATCACCAATTACATGAATTATCTGTTCAAAGATGAAGAATTGATTAAAGGCCAGATGAATTTCAGCTCCAACAAATTTGACGTTAATGAATGGATGGTCTCGGAAGGCGAAGTCACCGAAGACACCACAACCTATGAAACCGAACTCATTGCCATTCCTAAAAATATTGATTTTAAGTTAGCGGCTAATATAGGAACGGTGGATTATGACAATATGACGCTGAAAAACGTGAAGGGTGATGTCTTGATTCAGCAAGGCAAGGTCATACTGGATAAGGTTAATTTTAACACGTTAGGTGGTGCATTTGCCGTAAACGGAACCTATGACACCCAGGATCCGGAAAATCCGGGATTCGATTTTAATATGGATATGGAAAATATTTCCATTAAAGAGGCTTATGCAACTTTTAATACCGTCAAGGCCTTTGCGCCAATTGCCCAATTTGTGAATGGCAATTTCTCTACCAAGTTTGCAATGAACGGAGCGCTGGGACAAGATATGATGCCAATTATGGGTACTATTACCGGTTCGGGATTGGTAAATGTTGTGGAAGCTATTTTAGAGCAAAATAACATTACCAGCGGCATTGCCAGTCTAACCAATCTTGAAAAAATCAATACTAATGTGGCTATTAAAGATTTGCTGCTTAAAACGGAAATAAAGGACGGAAAATTAAATGTAAAACCTTATAATATTAAACTTGGCAATTTTAACACAGTGGTTTCCGGTGCCACAGGAATCGACGGAAGTATTGATTATAATTTAGAAATGGACATTCCCGCCGGTTCGTACGGGGCTAAATTCAATTCGTTGGTCAGCTCGGCAACCGGAGCAAATAGTAGTTCTCAAAATATTAAGTTGCCGATAAAAATGACAGAGAGTTTTACCAACCCCAAATTTTCTTTAGGCAGTGCTTTTTCAAAAGATAACCTGAAGGACCAGGTAAAAGATGTGGCCAAGGAAAAACTTTTGCAACAAATCGCCGATAACAAAGGGGAAGTCATCAAAGATCCGGCGGTATCAAATTTGGTAGATTCCTCAACCATCAAGGATACCAAGGCAGCGGTGAAGGCAAAGGAGGATAGCGTCAAACAAGTCCTTGCCGAACAGGCGAAGGCCAAAGAAGACAGCCTCAAAAAAATTGCGGAGGAAAGCAAGAAAAAGGCAGAAGACAAAATCAAAAGTTTGTTGAAATTCAAGAAGAAAAACTAGCGGATACCAGATCCCGGTTTATTGGTAAGTTTTTTACGGAAAGAAAGGGGGCCGCGGTGAAGGATTTTTCTCAGAAACATTCGTTAACCTGCTGGCTCCTCTGCAAGAGGTATCCTATTGACTAAGGTGAAGAATAAAAGCCTTAGTCCCACATACCACAAGGGACTATTTCCAATACATGGCCATCCGGGTCTTCAAAATAGAAGGATTTGATGTTATCTTTCCAGGTATGTTCATGCGTAATGGCTATGTCTTTGGCCTTCATGATCTCCTTGTATTTTTCGTAATCTTCCGGCGTTACTTCAAAAGCCAAATGTTGTGTCCCGGTACCATAATGTGGTGGCAGGATCTTATCTTTTTTTGTGGTCTCTGCTATAAAGCAAAGCAATACAGATGTCCCAACTCTGAAAAAAACATGCCTGTTTTCCTTCTCATCAATGATCGGAAATTCCAGCTTGCCATGATAAAAACCAATAGATCTTTTAATATCCTGGATATAGAGACAGGTTTCTTTAATCTGAAGAATACTCATGATCCTTTATTTTAATTCCTTAGCATCAGGCAGTAATGTAATAGCCGCAGTTAGCTAGCCGGTAAAGTTTATTTCTGTATTATCACCGATGTTCAGGCTGTGTGACAGTCCTTTTAGGGTCGTATCATTGCCGATAATTGAATTATGTAATACAGCACTTTGTAATTCGCTAAATGATCCTATAATGGTATTTTTTACTATTGAATAGGAAATGGTAGCATTGTCTCCCAGTGCTACGTTGGGTCCGATGATTGAATTGCTGATTTTACAGTTTTTCCCAATACTGACAGGTGGGACCAATATTGTTTTGTGGAACTCGTGATCCGTACTCTCAAATTCGGGGCGGTTCATTAAAATGGCATTGGCTTCCAGCAACGATTCTTTCCTGCCGCAATCAAACCAGTTGTCTACTGATTGTGTCGTAATTTTTCCGCCTTTTTCAATCATGTGCATCAATGCGTCGGTCAACTGATATTCCCCCAGGTTCTTGATCTGATTGTCCATGATATAATCAATCGACTCAAAAAATAGCTTTGGATTGACCAGTTTATAAATCCCGATCAGTGCTACATTGGACTTTGGGATGGTGGGCTTCTCTACCAAATTGGTAATAAAACCGTCCTGATCCAATTCAGCGATACCAAAGTTACCGGGGATTTCAACCTTTTTGACACCGACCACGGAGGTTTCAGCAGCTAAAAATTTTTCCAGGTCGATGTTGATAATAATGTCGCCGAGGGTAATTAAAATCTCGTCAGCTTCTTTTAACTTGTCACCTGTCAGCCAAAGCGCATGGGCAATACCTTCCCGGGGTTCCTGCACCACAAACTCCAGCTTAATGCCTTTATCCTTATAGCGTTCATGGATATATTCCTCAATTTTATTACCCATATAGCCTATAATAAGGATAAACTCCTCTATACCGGCTTCAATCAACGGGTCCAGAATATGGGCCAAAATGGCCTTACCGGCAACCGGGACTAAAGCCTTAGGCTGGGTATGTGTATGGGGTCTTAATCTACTTCCCATCCCGGCGACGGGGATAACTGCTTTCATGCAAAAATTTTATGGTTTTAGAACGAGTTAATTGATTTCCGACTTTTTGATATCACAGCATTAAATAGCGGTATATATTGAATGAAACATCCCTTTCAAATGGAAATTAAAGATAATAAAAGAAATGGCCCAATTATTAATTTAAATATTAAAAAAAAACTTCGGCTGCCTTCTGCACTATAAGGCTTAAACCCCAAGAATATGTCCTTAAAAATTCCTTTGCCCGTGCAATTATCTTACTTTTGATGTTATAAGCTATTGTCACAGTAAATGGGCTGTCATTTTGCAATGTCACGTTTCAAATAAGTCATTTTAGTCACCACCAATGAAACCTAATAACCTGCTGGTTAAATTTCTGATATGGCGAATAAAACATATTCCAAATAAAAATTTTATGCTCATCCTGAGCGGTATTATAGGAATATTCTCGGGTCTTGCCGCTGTCTCGCTAAAAACATCGGTTCACTATATTCAAGGGTTTCTTACCAGCGGTTTTGATGTTAAGTACGCCAATTATCTTTATATAGGCTATCCGCTTATAGGTATTTTGTTGAGTCTTTTCATTGCCAGATACTTTTTTGGGGAAAGACTTGGGCATGGTATTACAAATATTTTGTATAGCATTTCCAAAAGGTCAAGTATCATCAGGCGCACCAAGATTTATTCGAGAATGATCACAAGCGCATTAACCGTAGGCCTGGGTGGGTCTGTTGGTCTGGAGGCACCTATCGTGGTGACCGGATCGGCTATCGGATCAAATATGGGTAGTCTGATGCATTTGAACTATAAGCGGCGAACATTGCTGATAGGTTGCGGAGCGGCCGGGGCCATATCGGCCATTTTTAATTCACCAATCGCCGGTGTTATATTCAGTATTGAGATTATACTGGCAGATGTGATCATTGCGGCCTTTATTCCCTTACTTATCGCTTCAGTAAGCGGTGCCCTGGTTTCGCTGTTGTTATTGGGCGATAATGTGATGTTTTATTTTAAATTAACAGATACATTAAAAGCCTCAGACATTCCATTTTACATTTTATTAGGGATTTTATGTGGATTAGGATCCGTATATTTTACACGGGTTACCTATGTTATTGAAGGCTGGGTAAACAAAATACGCCATAGTGTGCTAAAGGCGGTAGTGGGTGGTATTGCACTGGGTTTGATCGTGTTTATTTTTCCTCCAATTTATGGAGAGGGGTATAATACTATCAAAACCCTGCTGGCGGGTAATGACTCACTTATCCTAAATAGTAGTCCTTTCTTTGACCATATCGATAACACGCTTTTTTTAATAATCTTTATGATCGGAGTGGCACTGGTTAAACCCATGGCCTCGGCCTTAACCGTTGGTGCAGGGGGTAGTGGTGGGCTTTTTGCTCCTTCGCTTTTCCTGGGTGGTATGGCGGGGTATTTGTATGCCAAAATCACCAATTTGGTCATTGGAGAAAATCTGATCAGTACCAGTAATTTCACATTGGTTGGCATGTGTGGGTTGATGAGCGGGGTATTGCATGCGCCATTGACGGCCATTTTTTTGATAGCTGAAATTACCAGTGGTTATACGCTTTTTGTGCCGCTAATGCTGGTATCCGCCATTGCTTATAGCACCAGCTCCTACTTTGAAAATTATTCCGTATATACCAAAAGACTAATAGAAAAAGGAGATCTCATACCCCATGATAAAGACCGTCAGGTATTAAGCCTTATTCATCTAAGTAAACTAATTGAGAAAGATTTGTTAAAAATACACCCGGATGCATCACTAGGCGATTTGGTAGACCTGGTCAGAATTTCAAAGCGCAATATTTTTCCGGTAGTAGATGAAGAGGAAAAATTAATGGGTATTGTGACGCTGGATGATATCAGGGAGTTAATGTTTGATGAAGCCTCCAGAAAAAACATTTATGTCAAATCGCTGATGCATAGCCCGCCGGAAAGCGTGTCCTCCTACGAAAACATGTTGTCGGTCATGGGTAAATTCGAAAAAACAGGCGCCTGGAACCTGCCCGTTATTGATGATGAGAAATACACGGGATTTGTATCGAAATCGAGAATTTTTAACGCTTACCGGAAGAAACTTATCAATCAGCACCGCGAATATGTGAGCTGACGAAACCATACATGTTTACTAAATATTTTGGCTTCTGATCTTTCCAAAAAAAGACGAAATTTTTATAGTAATTACTAGTAAAATGGCTTTTTTATTTATAAATGGATAAAAATGAGTAAGTTATCCACAAAATTTCAAATCTGCATTTAAGAATTAAATAATTGATTATCAGTGAGTTATAATAATTTTATGGGTTGGTGTGGATAACTTTATGGAAATGTGGAAAAGTTTTACTTGATTATTAATATTCTTTGATAAGTCTAATAATACTTTTTCGAGTGGATCCGGCAACTCATTTTTTAGCCCAAACCTTACACCAAAATGACCACTTGCAAAACGGCCATTTCGATTCTTTTGAAGGGATCAATTTCAAAAATCGTTCGATATTTTTGTATTTTCGAGGGATTAAATTTTTGTTAAGTAATTGTTATGTTTTCATCCATTGGTTTTATGATTTGGTCTTGTTGAAAAAGCCAGCATAGTTTTTGTCAATGGTTGAAATTTGTTAATATTAGAATAATTATATTTTTATTTTTGTGACCGTCAAAGAGGTTATATAATTGATTGCTAAAAATTTTTTAGCGAAAACCGATTTGAAGGAATACCGTATTTAATTAATATGAAAAATAGCGTTTTAATCATTTTCCTTATTGCATTTTCCACCTATGAAGTCACCGGCCAGAAAGTTGAAGTCATAAAATTTCCCGAGTTGCAACAGATTATAAATGAAGATAATGCCGGTTTAAAAGTTATTAACTTTTGGGCTACCTGGTGTAAGCCGTGTATAGAGGAACTTCCATATTTTGAAGAAATCAATAGAAATTATAAAAAAAATGATCTTGAGGTAATATTGGTCAGCCTGGATTTTGTGGAACAGGTCGATACGAAGGTTAAGGATTTTGTTGAAAAGGAAGCACTGGCCTCAAAATTATATTTATTGGACGAGACCGACTACAATAAGATCATAGACAGCATCCACACAAGTTGGTCGGGTGCTATTCCCGCCACATTAATTGTAGACAACAGGAAAAATAAAAAAGACCTGTATGAACGTCAATTTAAAGAAGGAGAACTATCACAACTAATTAAAACCCTTATAAATTAACATAGATATGAAAAAGACATACCTAACAATCATGGCCATGCTGCTGATGGCGATGTTTACAAATGCAACCTTTGAGGGAAATGGTTATAGTGTGGGCGACTATGCAATGGATTTTAAATTAAAAGGAGTTGACGGTAAAATGGTGTCAATGTCGGATTACAGTAATGCCAATGGCATTGTGGTAATTTTTACCTGCAACACGTGCCCATATTCCAAGTTATATGAAGACAGGATTATCGCCATAAATGATAAATATACCCCTCAGGGCTTTCCTGTAATAGCTATTAATCCTAATGACCCCAACGTACAGCCAGGGGATGCTTATCAGCTAATGAAGCAAAGAGCAAAGGATAAAGGGTTTACCTTCCCGTATTTGGTTGATGAGACGCAAGAAGTGGCCAAGGCCTATGGCGCTACCCGCACACCACATGTTTATTTGCTCAAAAAGGAAAAAAATAAATTTAAAGTGGCTTATATCGGCGCTATTGACAACAACCATAAAAGCGCAGAAGATGCCTCCGAGAAGTATTTGGAGAATGCCATTGATGCGTTAAAGGCAGGCAAAAAAGTATCCACCGATTTTACCAAGGCGGTAGGCTGTACCATCAAGTGGAAAGAAGCCTAATGAAGGTGAGGTAAGATATTTTTAAAAAACCCGATCTTAAGAGATCGGGTTTTTTTTATTGTATGAGGCTGTTAACTTCCTCCTGCGACATTTTAAAAAACGCGATTCTGGGAAATCTACCAGCTACGAAAGTTCTGCCCACAATTGCCAGACCACCATCGTCTGTAAGCGCAAAATTTCCAAATTCGTAAGGGTTGGTGTTGCCGAAGTATTTTGCATTGATCAGACTGCCATCGGTAGCGTCATAAATGTACAGGACCATTTGCTTGCTTTTGGTCTCTGTTCCGTACACAATGGCGTTGGTTCCGTTGATATTTAATTTTTTCACTACTACTTTGGCCTGGGGCTGAATCTCGGGGAATTCATTTCCCCCTATTTCACCGCTGAAATCATTGCTCTGAATGTTTACATTACCATTGGGCAAAATGAAATTTTCTTCGAAACTGAAACGTGATAACGCATATTGATCCCCTGTCAGATGAACTGCCGCACTTATGCCGGTTTCTTCTCTGAGCCCGTTGAGTGTACCTATCAAGTCGCCGTTTGATCCGTTGACAAATAGCAAAGAAAAACTAAAATTGAAGAAGCCATTGAGAAAATATACGCTGCCATCATCGGTGGCGCCGGTAAAATAAGGCAAAGACCTTTCCCCTGTACCGGCAAATTTTGCAATGATACTGCCTTCAACATCTTCCAGCACCTCATACTCCGCCTGCCAGGATTGATTGAAGTTGGCGCCAAGTTTGGTCAGTGCGGTACTCCTGGCATCCCGGTTGTAGCTTTGAATAAGAAAACCGCCATCGGGAACCTGACTGGCATGCAGTGGGTAAATGATGTCGGGAAATGATTGTACCAGCTCAGGTGTTTGATTGGAATCTGAGAGGTTTACCTTAAGCAAGTAGGTGGAGAGCGTTACATTATCCATGCTAAAAAAGTGGTAATCTCCATTGACCAAAAACAACTCCGAAAGAGGATTTGTATAAGGGGTTGAAATAGTCGTGTCGGATATGAATTCTCCAAACTCATCTACCCGTAACAAATACGTATCGGTTTCATTGGCGGTACTTAGAATGATATAACTTCCATCGGCAGCTTGCTTTACATCCAATGGATTATAAGTGATATCAAATAATTCGTTATTGTATATTTTTACGAAATTCTCTTTTGGTGCAACATCGCCATCGCTGGAGTCACATCCTGTGATTACAAAACCTGATAGGATGGTTAAGACCCATAACAGCCATGGTCCTGTGGTGTTTTTGATATATTTTCTGGGAATAATCTTCATGGTCATAATTGGTTAGACAATAAATAGGTGAGTAAGAGGGGATTTAAATGCCAAATACCACTCCCATGGAAATGGAAAGGTTTTTTAGTTTCATATTGTCAAGAATATCATAGCTTCCGGAGATAAGCGTATTATCTTTGAAACGATTACTTTCATCAATAATATTGTTTAAGCCTATCTTGTAATCTACTCCCAACTCAAAATTGGCCGGCCCGACTGAGAGACTGATACCACCTCCTGCAATGATTCCATACTGTGATTTTGTGTACTGGTCGTCGACACCTAATGTACTGGTCGCCCCGTTAAATTCCTCCGTAGCCCCGGAGGCATTATCCTGTCCGGATACATCTACTTTTTTTAATGCACTGAGCAACCTGCCATAATATCCTCCCCCATGGACAAATGGCCGGATGGGGGTATTTAAGATGTCATAGCGTAGTAATAACGGGGCCTCTATGTAATTTAACGTTTGTTCGTGTTCATAAAGTAGAAACAGACTGTTATTGTTATTCTCAAAGTCCAGCCATGCGTAATTATTTTCGTACCCATATTTGTAGGATGCAAAGGTTGGTTGCAAACTGATACTCAGATTATTAAAAAGTGTATATTTTGCAATAAAGGTTACTTGAAAACCCTTGTTTTCAGAGGAAGTATAATATTCCTTTTCAGCAAGTGTATTTTCAGGCGGTACGGTGTAACTAAACACGGAAAATTGATCATCAGGGCTGGCCTGTGTCATATTTATGCCCCCTTTAATACCAAAACCCCACCGCGTGGAACCCACACCTCCACCGGAACCATCACCAGCAAAACTCCCAAATTTCTTTTTATTGCTACGTTCGGTGTTGTAAGTGCTCCCTTTGATGAGGCCGGTTCTTTTGTTCATTTCCTGGCCCTGAACATTAAAAATCAGCATTAGAGAGAAAAGGCAGGCGACTGAGCCTTTGATATGATTTGGAAAAAGAGTCTTTTCCCAATTGGTAAAAATTAACATTTTAGTTTTGGTTATTATGGTTAATCAAATGGTTAACGGTAAAAAATACCTTCGAATTTTAATTTTGGTTTAAAACTTTGATTTGGATTGTAATTTTTCCTACTATTCTTTCATCCCAATGCAATATTACCAATATTTGTGGCATTCACTTCAATAGAGAAATTTAGAGATATTAAGTCACATTAATTTCACATTGAATGGTCATAACTTACATCGTAAGATAAAATTAACTTTCAATAGTATTGAGCTTTATGCTTCGATGGTACAGAGTTTTTAGAGATTTGGAAAATGCCAAAAAAGCCGTTCCACTCAATCACGCTCAATTAATTGTTGCTAAAGGGAGGAAGATTTGTCTGGCCCATAGTAATAGTGGCTTTCACGTAGTAGACGATTTTTGTCCTCATTTGGGAGAGTCATTAAGTAAAGGTAATATTAATTTTCTAAATGAAATAATTTGTCCCTGGCATAGTTACAGATTTAATTTAAAGAACGGAGAGGAATGTAGGGGCAGAACCCCCCGGTTGACCGTTCATCAAATCAAACACGATTCTTCCGGTTTCTATATTGGTATTGATGATTAAGAAGCATTCAAATATTAAAAATCACTTTATAAACAGATACAGATTATGGGATCTGCGCTGCGAGGTTTATATCGTATTGTTGCTGATTTTCTCCATACCTCCATCTTTTGCCCAGCCAAAAGATGGGTTCTCCGAAATTGACGTGCTACACTATAAGGCACGTATATGGCCTGATATTGTCAATAAAACCATCAAGGGGAAAGTGAGTATACAATTTGTGGTAAAGGAAACCGGGCCGTTAGGGATTATGCTGGATTGTGGCGATTTGACTATAGATAGCGTCTATGACCGTACGGAGCCTGTATCATTTAATGTTACAAATCGACAGCTGCACCTGGATATGAACAATCGCGTTCGCCCTGGCCAGACCTGCGAACTAGTGATCACTTATCATGGTAAGCCTCGAAGGGGGATAAGTTTTTCTCCACCAATCCAACAAGTTTTTACCGTATTTCATACCAGTCACTGGCTCGTTTGTAAGGACCACCCCGATGATAAGGCCACCTTGCAATTGAATTTGGTGGTGCCGGAAGGATTACAGGTGGTTTCAACCGGTGAGTTAACCGGAAAAACATCTCTGCCAGATCACAGTGTCGATTACGAATGGCATCAGCAAACTGCTGTACCGACCTATATTTTTGGCTTTGCAATTGGATCATTTCGCAAGTACCAGGATGATAAAGGCCGCATAAAGCTCGCGTTCTTCAGCCGGGATCATTCCGAACAGGAACTAGCCCGGATTTTTCAGGAGACAAGAGGGATGTTAAAATTTTTTGAGGACCGCTCCGGGGTACCTTATCCGGGAACCACCTTTAGTCTCATACTTGCCGAGGGAAATGTTTCACAGGAAATGGCGGACTTTGCTATTCTCAGAAACAGCTATGGAAAACAAGTGTTAAGCAATGAAATTGATATTAACCTTGCGGCGCACGAGTTGGCACATCAGTGGTGGGGGAACCATATAACCTGTTTAAATTGGCGGCACTTTTGGCTCAATGAAGGTTTCGCTGTTTTCATGTCTTCAGCCTACAAGGAATTTAGGTTTGGAATTGAGGAATACTTGAAAGATATTGATATTTATTTTCAGGCCTATGAAAAAGTAGTGGCCAAGGATGCCGATAAATCACTGGTATTTGATAATTGGGATAACCCTTCGGCAGACGACCGGATATTAGTGTATTATAAAGGAGCATATGTACTACATCTTTTAAGAAAAGAATTAGGTGAGGAGGCCTTTTGGAAAGGAATCAGGATTTATTCCCAATTGAATTTTGGAAAATCGGTTGTAAGCGTAAACCTTCAACAGGCTATGGAAGAAGCCAGTGGGAGCAGTCTTGAAACCTTTTTTAAAAAATGGGTATATTAAAAATAAACAAGGGGATCACCGTTTTCATAATGGGGAAATTCCAAAAAAAACATAAACCTATGAACAAAATAAGTCTAGTAATTGGTATGGCATTGACCTTATTTTGGGTTGGATGCCAACATGACAAAAATGAAGAAAACAGTAACCAGGAAATTAAAATGGAGGATATCATCATCAACGATATACATACTTATGCCAAACCGGAAGAGGCTGTAGTTACTCATTTGGATTGGGAGGCGGAAATAGATTTTGAAAAGAAAAAAATAATTGGAAAGGCCGCTTTGACTATCAAAAAAGCAGATGATGCCAAATATTTGATCCTGGATACCAAAGGATTGTATATTGAAAAAGTAACCCTGGATGAATCCCCGGATCAGGTTACTTTTAGCCTGGGAGACCAGGATCAGTGGAAGGGAGCCTCTTTGACCATCAATATTAAACCCAATACTTCTGTTGTAAATGTCTATTATGTTACCGGCGAATCGGCCGAAGCATTACAATGGCTGGACCCGTCACAAACTTCGGGTGGCGAGCATCCATTTCTTTTCACACAATCACAGGCGATCTTAGCCAGAAGTTGGGTACCCATTCAGGATTCTCCGGGCATCCGCTTTACTTATACGGCCAATGTGAAGGTACCGGACGGACTGATGGCTTTAATGAGTGCCCAGAATCCGCAGGAAAAATCCGATGATGGCCTTTATAATTTTAATATGGCCCAACCCATTCCGGCATATTTGCTGGCGTTATCCGTGGGGGATCTTACTTTTCGACCTGTTAGCGAGAGAACCGGCGTTTATGCCGAGCCGGCCCTAATAGACCAGGCTGTCTATGAATTTGGCGAGCTGGAAGAAATGGTGCAGGCGGCGGAGTCATTATATGGCCCTTATCAATGGGATCGTTATGATTTGTTGGTTTTGCCGCCAAGTTTTCCGTTTGGCGGAATGGAAAATCCAAGACTTACATTTGCGACACCAACGATACTGGCGGGCGACCGGTCTTTGACCTCCCTGGTGGCCCATGAATTGGCCCACTCCTGGTCCGGCAACCTCGTGACAAATGGCACCTGGAATGACTTCTGGATCAATGAGGGCTTTACGGTCTATTTCGAGCACAGAATTATGGAGAAATTGTATGGGAAAGATTATTCGGAAATGCTGGCATCATTGGCCATGCAGGGCCTGGAAGAAGAAGTCTCCCACATGATCACCGAAGGTAACGGCATCGATACAAAATTGAAATTAAACCTGGAAGGAAGGAGCCCCGATGATGGGGTAACGTCTATCGCTTATGACAAGGGTTATTTTTTCCTTCGGCAAATTGAGGAAACTGTTGGCAGGGATCTTTTTGACAGGTTTCTCCAAAAATATTTTGCGGATAACGCTTTTAAGGTGATGACCACAGAAAGATTTATCACTTACCTGAATGAAAACTTAATCCAGAAAAACGATCTTGATCCGATTGATGCGACTTGCCGGCAATGGATTTATGAAGAAGGCCTGCCCCAGGAAAAGCCAACACCGGTATCGGGCCGGTTTGATAGTGTAGACCAGGTCTTAAATCAATGGGTTAAAAATAGAAATTTAGAGATTATGGCAAACGGCGCAGCGGAAACCGCGAAATGGAGTACACATGAATGGCTTCATTTTTTGAGGAATTTGCCTAAAGATATGACCATAGATCAAATGAAGTCATTAGATGACAATTTCCATTTTGCCAGGAGTGGCAACGCAGAGATATTGGCTGCCTGGTTTGAGCATGTAATCAGGCATCAATATGAGGCAAACTATAATCAATTGGAAAACTTTTTAATCAATACCGGGAGGCGAAAGTTTTTAATGCCTTTATATACTGAAATGGCGAAATCCGCAGATGGCAAAGAACGCGCAATTAATATCTATGAGAAGGCGAGACCTAATTATCATTTTGTTTCTACCAATTCTATCGATGCCTTGTTGAATTGGGGTGAAAGCTAAAAACAACGATCAGGTAACAAAATTATGCTTTAATGTCATTCATATAGTCCATCTGAAAGCCTACTTTCTGACCGTTGCCCATGGGTTTTTCATTTTTCATTTTCTTCAGGAGATTAGTATTTTGAATTTCGTGATAGTTTGACCCGATTAAATCCATGTCAACGGCTGTAAGAATGCACTTTTCTATTAACAGCCTTAGCCAGGCCTGAGAAATAACGTTGTTAACAATATCGGTGAACAGGAAGTTTAATTGTTGTGCACCTTCGACGAAAAAGTGTTTTTCTTCATTGACAATTAACCGGGCAATCAAATATCCGGGATCGTCCAGCCGGTTGTACTTAATGGTATCGGACAGAAAGTTATATACCATTATCTGACCAAAATATTTTCGTTCCTCCTTTTCCTTGATGTAATCACTTTGCATGACAACGTACTCATTATTGAATGTGACCACATTAGTAGCCAGCGAAAATATCAGCATGTCGCTTCCTACTTTCAAATGAAATTCATATTTGTTCCTTTCGATAAATTTTACCTCTACACTTTTATCAACTTTGTTAATCCTTGTATTTAACTGTTTGATGATGTCTTTTGCTTCGGTTTCAATATCTTTAAATACCTCCTGAATTGTCCTAAAGGTATTTTGTTTGACACAGGCTTTGCCTTTCAGTTTTTCAAAGATTTGATCGAGGGCTTGTTCTTGGCTTTGCATATTTTCCGCGGTTTATTTAATCTATAACAAATTAATACGCTATTATGTTACGCGCATTGTGGTGCAGCCAACATTTATTGGTTTGCTTGGTTTTTCTGCATAAAAAAACCTCCCATTCTAAAGATAACCAGGAGGCTTTTTATTTCTAAAATCTTTGACGGATTTTTGTGGTCTGACTACAGGGTCCTCTTCACTTCTTTCTCCTCAAATCCTTCAATTACGTCCCCGACCTTAATGTCATTAAAGTTTTTGATGCTTAGTCCGCATTCATAGCTGAACTTAACTTCATTTACATCATCTTTGAAACGCTTGAGTTGGTCAATATCTCCTGTATACACCACAATACCGTCTCTAACCAGTCTAATTTGGTTATTTCTTTTGATTACGCCATCCGTAACATAACACCCGGCGACGGTACCAACTTTTGATATTTTGAAAACTTCCCTTACCTCGATATTTCCGGTGATGACTTCTTCAACCTTTGGAGCCAGCAGACCTTCCATTGCGTCTTTCACATCGTTAATGGCATCGTAGATCACCGAATAAAGTCTGATTTCGATTTCCTCACTTTCAGCCAGCTTACGGGCTCCGTTGGAGGGTCTTACCTGGAAGCCCACAATGACCGCATCCGAAGCTGAGGCCAATAGCACGTCAGACTCGGAGATTTGTCCTACACCCTTGTGAATAATGCTTACCTGGACCTCTTCAGTAGAAAGTTTTAATAAAGAATCAGAAAGTGCTTCTACGGATCCGTCCACATCACCTTTAACAATAACGTTTAGTTCCTTAAAGCCTCCGATCGCCAATCGACGACCAATTTCATCCAGTGTAATATGTTTTTTGGTACGAATACTTTGCTCTCTGGCAATTTGTTCCCTTTTGTTGGCAATTTCTCTGGCTTCGCGTTCGGTTTGCATACCGTTCAGTATGTCTCCTGCCTGTGGCGCGCCGTCAAATCCAAGTAATTGCACCGGTGTCGAGGGGCCGGCACTTTCTATGCGATTTCCCCGATGATCAAACATCGCTTTTACCCGGCCATAGTGAGATCCTGCAAGGATGATATCTCCAACATTAAGCTGGCCCTGCTGCACCAGGATAGTGGTGACATAACCTCTACCTCTGTCTAGTGTGGCCTCTATAACCGTACCTACGGCATTTTTTTCAGGATTGGCTTTTAATTCAAGTAATTCAGCCTCCAGCAAAACTTTTTCCAACAACTCATTAATACCCTGACCGGTTTTGGCCGATATTTCCTGGCATTGGTATTTTCCACCCCAGTCTTCAACCAGGATATTGATACCGGAAAGTTCCTCTTTTATTTTATCAGGATTGGCATTTGGTTTATCAATCTTATTAATGGCTATTACAATCGGGACACCTGCTACCTGGGCATGGTTTATAGCTTCCTTAGTTTGAGGCATGACATTGTCGTCAGCAGCTACCACAATGATAACAACATCGGTAACCTTCGCTCCTCTGGCCCTCATGGCGGTAAAGGCCTCGTGACCAGGTGTATCGAGAAATGCGATACGCTTTCCGCTTTCCGTGACCACATCGTAGGCACCAATATGTTGTGTAATACCGCCGGCCTCACCTTCTGTAACTTTAGAACTTCTGATATAATCCAGCAAAGAAGTTTTACCATGATCTACGTGGCCCATAATTGTTACGATCGGGGCCCTTTCAATCAGGTCTTCTTCGTTATCGTCTTCCAATATCACATCGACATCCTCTTCAGTAGTTGTGAAATCAACACTGAAGCCAAATTCGTCAGCAATAAAGGTAATGGATTCTGCATCGAGACGTTGGTTGATGGAAACAAACATACCCATACCCATACAGGTAGAGATAACATCGTTCACAGAAACACTCATCAGTGTGGCAAGATCGTTGGCCGAGATAAACTCCGTTACTCTCAATACCTTTGAATCTTCCTGGGCCTGGAGCATTTTCTCTTCCTGGGCCTCGGCTATGGCAGATCTTTTTTCTTTTCTGTATTTTGACCGGTTTGAACGGCCTCCTTCTTTACCGCCTCCGCTAAGCTTAGCCAGGGTGGCTTTAATCTTTTCCTGTATTTCTTTATCAGAGGGATCTTCCTTGGTAATTCTTTTTCTCTCTACATCCTTATTGCCCTTGAATTTATTACCACCATTTCGGTTTTCGTTTCTTCCCTTCTGGCCGGTGTTGCTAACCGTAACTCTCTTTCGTGGCCTTTTCTTCTTAGCCTTTTCTTTTTCTTCATCAGAGGAGGCTACAGGCTGATCTTTTTTCTTGGGTTTGGCTGACGGCAAATCTATTTTCCCCAAAACCTTTAATCCTTTTAGGGTATCGGCTTTGGCCTTGATCACTGTTTTTTCTTCGTCATCGAGGTCCTCATCGGGATCCAATGAGGAAGCCTCCACAGGCGCCTCCTCAATTTCTTCGGTATCTTCGCCGGCCTCATTTGTTATTTCATCTTCCGCATCTGAGGGAGTTTCCTCCTCAGCTTCGTCAGCTGGTGTTGTCTCCTCTTCTTCGACAACCGGCTCAGGAGCAGATTCCGCTACGGGGTCCTTTTGTGCTTCTTCCTTAGCTTCTGCTTCTTTTTCCAGTTCAATTTTACCCACCACTTTTATCCCCTTTAACTTGGGTGAGGAGGTTAACTTTTCTTCTTTTTTATCCTCTTCCGGCGGTGGCTGTGGCGTGCTTTGCTCCTTGACCTCTTCGGTACTTTCCACTGAGATTCCTTTTATGAAAATCTCCTCTTCTTCATCTTTCTTAACTGCCTCCTCGGAATGATCCTGATCAATTACAAAATTATCGCCATGTTTTTTCCCAATGGTGAGCCCGGAAGCTTCTTCGCGGTCCATGGCTGATGATTCAAATTCTTTGGCCAGCATGTTAAACTGCTCCATGGAGATTTTTGCATTGGGGCTATTTTCGACCTCAAAGCCTTTATCCTCCAGCGCCTCAATAATGGTGTTTTTTCCCACATTGAGTTTTCTCGCCACCTGGCTAAGCCTCATCATTTTTTCATCTGCCATACTCAAATATGCCTCTTTTTTCTGATTTTTAAAAATTAATAAGTTATTCGAATTCCTGACTTAAAATTTTGATAACATCTTCTATAGTTTCCTCTTCCAGGTCGGTTCTTCTTGTCAAATCTTCTATGGATAGTGCTAAAACACTTTTTGCTGTATCAAGCCCGGTTTTCTTAAATTCGTCAATTACCCAGGACTCAATTTCGTCAGAAAACTCTTCCAGTATTACATCTTCCTCCTCATATTCATCAAGCTCTCTGAACACATCGATCTCAAAGCCGACTAATTTGCTGGCGAGCTTAATGTTTTGCCCACCTTTGCCGATGGCCAGAGAAACCTGATCAGGTTTCAGATAGACCGACACTCTTTTAGCCTCTTCATCTATCTTTAAACTGGTAATCTTAGCCGGACTCAGGGACCTGGAAATATATAGGTCCAGATTATCGGTAAAATTAATTACGTCTATGTTTTCATTTTGTAATTCCCTGACTATACTGTGTATTCTTGAACCTTTCATACCAACACATGCGCCTACAGGATCAATCCGGTCATCATAGGATTCAACGGCTACCTTGGCTCTCTCACCTGGCTCCCGCACCACTCTTTTAATAGTGATCAAACCATCGTATACCTCCGGCACTTCGCTCTCAAACAACCGCTCTAAAAAGATCGGAGAAGTTCTTGACAAAATGATTCTCGGATTACCGTTCATCATTTCTACCCGGTGTACAATAGCCCTTACAGATTCCCCTTTTCTGTATCTGTCTTTGGGAATTTGCTCTGATTTAGGTAAAATAACCTCGTTTCCTTCTGCATCTATTAATAGTACTTCTTTGCTAAGTGTTTGATAAACTTCGGCCAGGATGATTTCTCCGACCAATTCCTTGTATCGGTTAAACACATTATCCTTTTCCAGGTCTTTGATCTTTTGTATGAGGGTTTGCCTGGCTGTCATTACCGCCCTGCGCCCAAAATCTTCTAGTTTTACCTCCTCAGCAACTTCTTCGCCAATTTCGAAATCCGGCTCTATCTGGCAAGCATCGCTCAAACTTATCTTATCATAATCCCAGATGTCCTCTGAGTTATCGTCAACAATTTCTCTGAATCTCCAAATCTCCAAATCCCCCTTATCCGCATTGATAATAATATCGAAATTATCATCAGTTTCGAATTTTCTTCGGATCATGGTTCTAAAAACATCTTCAAGTATCCTTATCATTGTGGGTCTGTCAATATTTTTATTTTTGGCAAACTCAGCAAAGTTCTCTATTAAAGTTCCTGCATCCATTTTATTTACTTAAATGAAACTAACACATTTGTTTTTTTGATGTCAGAGAAATAGATCTCTGTTTCCACGTAATCTATTTTTCTGTTTTTCGATTTTTGTTGGGCATTAATGGTAATGGAATGATCTCCTACCTTTATTAATTCGCCTTTTTTTTCAATATTATTACTTAACAAAACCTTTAATTTCCTGCCAATATTTTTCAAATACTGCCTTTTGAATTTTAGCGGGTAATCAAGACCGGGGGAAGAAACTTCCAGAATGAAGGCACTTTCAATAAGCTCTTTTTGCTCCATAGCTTCGGCTACTGTTCTGCTTATCTTTGCACAGTCATCAATATTCAATCCATTATCACCATCAATCAACACTTTTATTTTCCTAGGACCCTTGTTGGCAGAAATCTCGATATCTACTAAAAACAAAGTATCATTATCAAGATTGCTCACAACTATTTCTTCCAATTCCCTTCTAATGTCCATTAAAACAGTTTAAATTTCTCATATGAAAAGAGGGGACTAAAGTCCCCTCTTACTGCTTAAATTTCGTTTTCTATGGCAAAGTTAAGGTAAAAATACATTAATTCAAACAAATCATTAATTTGCAATTTATTAAGTTGAGCCAGGAGGATTTAATCAACAGAATATCGGGATTTCCGTTAACAATATTTTAATGGTTTGCTGACTATTTTACTAAATTTGCCCCATGTTGAAAGATTTAAGACTATACAATACACTTACTAAGCAGAAAGAACTTTTTGAACCGATCAACCCGCCTTATGTTGGCATGTATGTCTGTGGCCCCACGGTTTATAGCGATGTACATATCGGGAATATGAGAACTTTTTTGGTTTTTGATGTGATATACAGATATCTTTTGTTCCTGGGCTACAAAGTAAGGTTTGTTCGCAATATTACCGATGTCGGTCACCTGGAGCATGACGCTGACGACGGAGAAGATAAAATAGCGAAAAAGGCTAAATTGGAAAACCTCGAACCCATGGAAATTGCACAGCGGTATACGCTTGGTTTCAGGCAAGTGGCCGCGCAATTGAATATGTTATCCCCCAGTATTGAGCCATCTGCCACCGGTCATATCGTCGAGCAAATAAATATGATTGACAAGTTGTTAAAAAACGGGCTGGCCTATGAGGTCAACGGGTCGGTTTACTTTGATGTCAACAAGTACAATGAAAATCACCATTATGGTATATTATCGGGACGGGTTCTTGAAGATTTAGTAGCAAGCAGCCGGGATTTAGATGGGCAGGATGAAAAGAGGAATAAGGTGGATTTTGCACTTTGGAAGAAAGCAACACCCGCTCATATCATGCGATGGGATTCTCCCTGGAGCCTGGGTTTCCCCGGCTGGCACCTTGAATGTACGGTAATGAGCACCAAGTATCTTGGAGAAACGTTTGATATTCACGGAGGAGGTATGGATTTAAAATTTCCACATCATGAATGTGAGATAGCGCAATCGGTTGGCTCCAATGGACGGCAACCTGCTAAGTATTGGATTCATTCAAACATGCTAACGTCAAATGGGCAAAAAATGAGTAAATCCCTGGGAAATTCGTTTTTGCCCGAGCAACTGTTTACCGGCAGCCACCCATTGCTGGATGAAGCCTACAGCCCCATGACTGTCAGGTTCTTTATTTTACAGTCACACTATTCCAGCACCCTTGATTTTTCTAATGAAGCGCTGAAAGCGGCCAGGAAGGGTTATAAAAAAATGATTAACGGATTAAAGGTGCTGCGAGGGCTTACCTACGTGGAAGAACCTGAGGCAACGCCGGATCAAAAAGTAATAGACCAGATAAACCGGCTATGTGATAATTGTTATAAAGCCATGAATGATGATTTCAATACGGCGTTAACCATTGGCCATTTATTTAATCTGTTGAAAAAGATCAATTCGCTACATACCCAAAACCTTAAGTTCGGAGCGTTGGGCCAGGACGTATTTGACAGAATGAAAGAAACCTATGAAAAATTTGTTCTGGAGGTACTCGGATTGAAAGAAGAGCAACCGGATGTTTTGACAGGACTAACACAATCGTTGATAGATATTTACGAAGAAGCCAAGAGCAACAGGGAATTTGACGTGGTGGATAAAATCAGGGCTGACTTCAAAGCCCAGGGTTTGATCATTAAAGACATGAAAGATGGTATTTCCTGGGCTTACGAAGAATAGCAGGAAATGATCACATATTATAATGGTATGAAAGTTTTCAACTACCTGTTACTGCTTTTCGGTGTAATGACAATTTTGATGGCGTGTGATTCTGAAAAGAAAACCGAAGATAAACCTCCCCCCAAGGCAAATAAAAAACCGGAAATAGCCATCCCCGAATTTAATGCCGACTCGGCCTATCATTTTATCGAAGAACAAGTGGGTTTTGGACCCCGCGTTCCCAATGATGTTGCCCATCGTGAATGTGGCGATTATCTGGTGGAAAAGTTGAGAAGTTATGCCGATGAGGTAATAGAGCAACAATTTGAGTCGAAGGCTTACGACGAAACCAATTTATATTTGAAAAATATTATTGCAAGCTTTAATACAAACTCAAAAAAGAGAATATTACTCGCAGCTCATTGGGATACCAGGCCTGTGGCGGATAAGGATTCGGTAAACAGGCAGGAGCCTATTGCCGGGGCAAACGATGGTGGAAGCGGTGTGGGTGTTCTGATAGAAATTGCCAGGCAGCTTCACCTGGACACGGGATTTCATATGGGGGTTGATCTGATATTGTTTGATGGTGAAGACTATGGTGTCCCGGTTTACGAGGAAGGTTTTAAAAACGTTCCCTACGGTGGCTATTGCCTTGGCTCTCAATATTGGGCCCGCAATAAACATATACCAGGTTATTCAGCTTATTATGGCGTTTTACTGGACATGGTTGGCGCAAAAGGTGCCAGGTTTTACCAGGAGGGGTTGTCAATGAGTAGCGCTCCCAGCATTGTTAAAAAAGTGTGGGACTTCGGACATGGTCTTGGATATGGCGATTATTTTATTTACCAAAAAAGTCAGGACATTTTAGACGACCATAAATTTGTCAATCAGTGGGCAAATATTCCTATGATAGATATTGTGGAATACGATCCTGCTACCAAGAATTATTTTAGCGATTATCACCACACACATCGCGACAATATGGACCTGATTGATAAGAACACGTTGAAAGCCGTGGGACAAACTATCCTTAAGACGGTTTACTTAGAATAACTAACAACTTTTATCAGGCAGGCTTCGTGTATACGTGCTGTTTGACGAGCATGGGAGATAAAAAAAACCCTTTGACATTCACTAGCTTCAAAGGGTCCTTTATTGAGAGGGTTGGTTTTATTTAATTTCCCGCAGGCGGGGTAATTCCCAATTTCTTTAATACAAGATTTGAAATGTTATCTTCTTCCCGTGCATCTAATAAGATAGCGGCTCCTCCAACGTCAGAACTAAATACGTGCGTATAGCCAGCTTCTTTTCTCACGTCTTTAATGGCCTTTTCAATCTTTTCATAAGCTGGTTTCAATAGCTCCACCTGCTTTTTCTGCATGGATTGCTCAGCTTCCTGCTGGAATTGAGTAATGTTGGTTTGCATGCTCTGAAGTTCTCTTTCCTCGGCCTGGCGTGCTACCTCGGTCATATTGGCGCCATTTTGCTGGTAGGCAGAAGCGCGCTTCTGAAATTCCTCAACTTTCGACTGAATTTGATTTCTCAGCTGCGTCTGGTAGTCCTCGAGATCTTTCTGAATAGATTTAGCTTCCGGCAGCAAACTTAAAATATACTCGACATTTGTATAACCAATTTTTAACTGGTCTTGCGCCTGAGCAGTATAATTAAACATAAAAAAAACAAAAAGCGCAATTATTAACTTTTTCATCATTATTGTAAAATTAACTTTATTCAATTACTTTGTTCCTCTTCTTGACCGATTCCCAATTCTTCCAGTACATTTTCGGTAAAATCATAAATAGGATCGGTGTAAATCATAATTAAATCACCTGACTTGTCAAAAATCATTTGTAATCTGTTGTCTTTAGCTACTTTTGCAGAGGCCTTAAAAATTTTGTCCTGGAGTGGTTTGACCAGTTCCTTTCTCTTTAAAAATAGCAACCCTTCGTACCCGAACACCTTGTTATGGTATTCTTTCACCTCAGTTTCTTTTTTCTTTATATAACTGAGCCTGTCATCTTTCATTTCGCGTGTAAGCAAAACCTCTTCCGCTTTAAGTTTGTTATATAAAGATTCTATCTCCTTATACTTATTTTGAATTTCTTCTTGCCATTGCAAGGAAATTTTATTGATTTCCGCTTGCGCCTCGTTGTATTCAGGCATCTGACTTTTAATGAAATCAGTGTCTACATATCCGAAACGCTGACTGTAAGCAGAAATCAGGCTTGCAAAGGTAAAAAAAGAAAAGAGGAAAAAATAGATAAAACTAGTTTTTGTCATAATTATCTCAGCTGTTGCCCAATGGTAAAGTGGAATTGTGCCCCACTTTTGGTACTTGTACCGGGCAGTGTATCGAAGCCATAGGCCCAGTCAATACCGATCAAGCCAAAGGCTGGCATGAATATTCTTGCCCCAAAGCCTGCAGATTTATACAGGTTATTGATATTAAAATCCTTGTATTCTGCCCAGTTATTACCTGCCTCACCAAAGCCAAGAACATAAATGGTTGCTGTTGGGTTAAGAGAGACCGGGTATCTTAACTCAAATACAAATTTATTGTACACTACTCCACCGCGAATCTGATCCGGGCCAAGGTTTCCGGTTCCGGTGGTGTAGTTAGGTGGTGTTACCGTGTTATCCTCATAACCTCTTAAACCTATAATATCATTACCAATTAAAAAGTTCTGTCCACCGAGACCGCTACCTCCCATTACAAACCGTTCAAAAGGTCCGATACCGGCCTTTCTTGTATACGATCCTATAAAGCCCAGGTGTGCCCTGGATTCCAGTACAAGGTTCCCTATGATTTGCGTGTAAAACTTGGCATCAAATAACCATTTGTGAAATTCAACTAAATTGTACCGGGTGGCGTTATCTGCATTTTCGTAGTCTATATCATTGAACACGGAATAAGGCGGTGTCAAACTCATGCTTAAAGATAGAGATGAACCCGTGGTTGGATACATGGTGCTTGGACCGGCACTATTCCTGGAAATGGTAGTATTAAAAGTCAGATTGTTGGATATACCTGTAGAAAACCCAAGAGAAGTACCAAAATTATCCAGGTTATAAACGAAGTAGTTTATAGAGTTGGAAATGAAAAAGAAATCATCAGGCCATCTTAATCTTCTTCCCAGGCTCACACTTATACCACTTAATTTCAGGGAGCCATTGAAATCATTGAGACTACGTGGGAAGACCAATTGACCATTCACATCCCGAATTGGCTGGCCGTTTTCATCTGTTTCGAATGTTCTGATTCGCTGGATAGACCGGGTGAGATTGACAGTAAAGGCATTTGGTTTTTTACCACCCAGCCAGGGCTCTGTGAAAGTAAATGAATAATTCTGAAATGCCCTGCCATTTGCCTGAACACGTAAAGCCAATTTTTGACCATCGCCAACAGGTAAAGGGTGCCACTTGGAGCGATCAGTAATGTTTTTAATGGAAAAGTTGTTAAATACCAATCCCAAAGTCCCCACAAATCCATAAAATCCACCCCAACCACCGGAAAGTTCGATTTGATCACTTGGCCTTTCGACAACAGAATATTCAATATCCACTGTTCCGTCTGCAGGGTTGGGGATAGGTTGCATACCAATTTGTTCGGGGTCAAAATATCCCAATTGCGCAATTTCTCGGTTGGTTCTTATCAATTGCTCTCTACTGAATTTTTGTCCGGGTAATGTTCTTATTTCTCTTAAAATAACGTGGTCGTTGGTACGGTCATTGCCTTTCACGATAACCTTATTGATAGTGGCCTGTGTACCTTCGTGAATCCGCATTTCCACATCGATCGAGTCATCTTCGATTCTGACTTCAACAGGATTCACGGTGAAGAACAGGTAACCGTTATCCAGGTAAAGAGAACTTACGTCAGCGCCGGTAGGATTATAATTTAATCTTTTATTGACTAGTTCAAGGTCATATACATCTCCTTTACTAATTCCGAGAATCCTTTTTAAAACATCGTCTTCATAAACATAATTTCCAGACCATATGATGTCCCTGAAGTAGTACTTTCTCCCCTCGTCTACTTTAAATCTTACGTCAATAGTTTTGCCGTCATGAGCATATACCGAATCGGAGACAATTTTTGCATTTCTGTAACCCTTGGAATTGTAAAACTCTATCAAAGCCTTTTTATCATCTTCGTAGTCTGACTTAATAAATTTGGACCCATTGAAGAAATTTAATTTAAAATTATCATTGAGGAAGCCTTTTAACTCATTGCTGCTTACGGCGACCGAGGAATCGGCGAGGTGCTTGATTTTTGTTTTATTAAGGCTAAAGAGTTCTCTGAAGAGGGTTTTGAAAATACTCAATCGGGGATGCTCTTTGGTAGACTTCAACTTCTTTTTCAGTTTTGCTTCACTGAAATTTTCATTTCCCTCGAAGTAAATTTTGTTGATCTTAACTTTACTCTTTTTATCGACGTCTACTAATAGTTGTACGGAGTTAAATGCCAGGGTATCCTTAATCCGGGTCACTTTAACTTCTGTGTTTAAAAACCCCTTTTCAACAAAATGCTTTTTAACGGTTAACTCTGTATTTTTTAGAATGGCATCCGTCAACACGCGGCCCTTGATCAATTTTATATCATCATCCAACTCTCCCTCCTGGGTTTTGTTGATACCTTTATAGGTTATTTTAGATAATCTGGGCCGTTCTGTTAATTCTATTCTCAGGCTGATCTTGCCGTTTTCGATTTTGGTGGAATAAATGCTGACATTTCCCATTAAACCCTGTCCCCATAACTTTTTAATAGCGCCGGAAATGTTATCTCCGGGTATTTTTATTTTGTCGCCAACCTTTAAACCGGATAGGGATATCAACGCGTTGTGATCCAGATATTCCGCACCGCTTACTTCAATATCTGCGATTTCATATTGTTTTGGAACGGCATAACTTATTTGATCGTTGCTGCGATTCTTATTGAAGTTATTATACCTGATTTGTGCTGGTAGCAGGCTATAGGTGCAGATGCAGATAATACCGAGTACAATTTTTTTCATAGGGGTTAAGAATTCACCTGTTCACTAATTTTTCCAAATCTCCTTTCTCTCTGTTGAAAAGACAATATTGCCTGATACAGATGCTTCTTTCTAAAGTCAGGCCATAACAAATCGGTCATGTAAAGTTCGGTATAAGCGATCTGCCAAAGCAGGAAGTTGCTTATCCTCATTTCACCGCTAGTTCTAATCAATAATTCCGGGTCCGGTATTGTGCTTGTGTTCAAATAGTTTGAAAAAAGATGTTGATCGATACGATCAATATCAATTTTTTCATTTTTAACATCAATAGCCAAACCCTTTGCAGCCTCCAATAGTTCCCATCGACCGCTATAATTTAAGGCTAAAACCAATGTAAGCCCCGAGTTATCTTTAGTAATCTCCATCGCCTCTTTCAAATTTGCCTGGCATTTTGTGGGAAGATTATCAGTATCACCGATGGATAGTAGCCTTACGTTATTATCCATCAGGGTTTTGATCTCGTTCTTTATCGTAAATACCAATAAATCCCAGAGGCCCTGAACTTCGTGTTTGGGCCTCGACCAGTTTTCTGTTGAGAACGCGTACAGCGTCAGGTAATCTATACCTAATTCCGCACAGCCCTCAGTCGTTTCTCTCACAGCTTTAATGGCATTCTTATGGCCAAAAAGCCGGGCTGCACCCTTATTTTTTGCCCATCGACCATTGCCATCCATAATTACTGCTATGTGCCTGGGTAATTTACTTAAGTCAATCTTGTCTTTCATCCCTGCAATAAGGTGCAAAATTAAATTGTAAGGTACAAAATTGCTATTTTATTTTTGAGAATTATGCAATTTTCTTTGACTATTAGTTGTAATCAAACGGACAGATGATGGGGTAAAAAGCATAACTAACGGATACACCGATAAAGTAATAAGTATCGTTATCGTTTGGATTACCGTACTGATAATTTTTGTTATTGGGTATGGCTTCAGACACATTATCCAAGTAATCAAAAAAGGTTTTTCGCGCGCCAAATTCGAAATTTAAGCGCCAATTACGGCTTAGGTCGTATTTTATTCCCACTCCAAACGGGATTACAGGTTGAAAACTGCTATACTCAAAAGGAGACTCTTCATGGCCGAAAAAGGTAAAAAAACCAGCGCCGGCAAAAAAGTAGGGAGAAAAATTTACTACCGAGTTTTTTGTCCTGTAATCCAGGAAGTTATATTCCAACGTTGCTGTAGGTTCAATTATAAAGATATCGAATGCAGCGTTGCGAGCTGCCGCAAAGGCATCGAATGGGTTTTCGTCACTACCTTGTAACTTGCCTAGCGTAACCGCATATCGTAAACTGATTGCATCACTCAAATTAGTTTTATAATAGACAAGCCCTCCGAGACTATTTTCTTTGATTTGATAATTTTTGATCAAATCTCCGGTATAAGAGAATCCTCCCAGTCCGGCACCAACCTCATATTTTTGAGCATACCCCGTCACCCCCATAAAAAGTAGTGTAACAAAAATAGGAAAACCGATTTGGGGTTTTCCTATGTTTAAATGCTTTATAATTTTATTCACTAAATTATCTGTATTTTGCACCTCCAAACAAAGACCCTCCAAAGATGTATGTTAGCTTAATGCTTGTGACAATATAAATGTCATTGTCATTAGCGTCGCCTCGAATGTCCGTGTCACTATTTTGCCCGTATCCGGCAATTACATTATAAGTTGTGCCGTTAGCACCAACATAAGAGGTAGTTCTGGAGACAATTTCTGCAATACTTGGGTTTGTCAATTCCCTGGCGCTGCCAGATTCAACATCGTTAACCTCTCGTGAGCGATCGGACATGGCCCGTGCAAGATCACTATCCAAGGCGCCCAGATCTATGTATTTGCCGCCAACATCATCAATATGATCAAAGAACAAATGTCTGTACCCAACCTCCAGCGAAAGATCCAGGCCCTGGTTTAATCTATACCTTACGCCAAGGCCGACTGGAATGGCTATTTGTACTTTACTGTAGGTACTAACGCCACTGCCTTCACTATATTGTCCTTCGGTACCCAATGGCTCCAGGGCAACCCACTGGCCTGCCTCAGCAAGCGGGGTACCACTATTAATATCTGTGTCTGGAACCAGCCCCTTTGGATTGTGGAATAAAACCGCTATTCCGCCAAAAACATAAGGTATAAAATCAGGGCGAGTTACAAAAGTGCCATAGTTAGGTATAAGGTCCAGCACACCGACTGCTGAAAGCTCAAGTATATCGTTTCTAAATTGCAGGTTGCGAACATATCTGAACCGGGCGTCCGGGTCATTGGGATCCGCGGACTTAAAGTCTGATCCTTTGAGCCGCCCATACAGCAATGATCCTCTTATTGAAACACGCGGTAATATTTTTCTTTGAAATGATACACTTACCCCTGGTCTTGTAAAGGAAATATCGGTACTTGTTATAGACGATTTGGGTGCCAAATCACCAAAATAATTCATTGAACTAATGCCGAAGGAAGCAGAATTGTAAGCGCGCTGCCCGAATGGTGTAGAGGTGCCACCCCGGTAACTGGAAATCTGCCGGTTTTTTAACCTGATATTCCGGGTTTTTGGTCTGCGTCGCTGAGCGTAAACATTAGCTTCCACAAAAACGAACAATCCTAAAAGCAGCAGAACCAAATTTAGTTTTCTCATTTTCAGTTAATTAATAAAGGTTAAAGTCACCTTGAAGCAACCGGGATTAGTTCAAGACATCAACATTATGGTATGAAACAATTTCATTGGTTTCTATACGACTTTCAAAAGCAATTAAATGAATGCCATTACCTCGATTGAAACAAAACCTGAAACCCTTTTTCTCTCCATATCCCAGATCATATTTTAATTACAACTGTAATGTTTACCAAAAATAGCAATGTTTTCCATGAAACATGATGACTTTTTAGCAATCATGGGCTCTAAAGCTAATAAAAAAATGCCATATAAATCAACGATTGGTGATTGGTTTTTAGACAATTAGGCAAAATGGAGGTTAAATAATTAAATTTAACAAAAACCTAACATTCAAAATTGAAATTTTAGAAGATAAAACATTCCTTTCCTGATATGTAAAATAAAATCAGGATTTATGGGGTGGTATAGATGAAAACGTAGTGCCAGGGTATGAGAATAGCTCCTGGAGTGACGCCCGGCCTGACTTAAATAATAATTGTTACCTGGCTACGACAAGATTCCCTTAATACGCCTTTTGATCAATAGACCTGCCATTGGCGAATGCAATTTGCTAACATGGGATGTTTTTGGGATCATCCACATTGGAGAGTTACCTATACTTGGCTTTTCCAAATATTGAACTACCTAATATATAGCTTACTTTAATACTGGTTATGATGTAAATATCGTTGTCATTCGAATTTCCACGGATGTTGGTATTACCAGCCGAACTCCCATAACCGTTAATTAAATTGTTTCCATCCCGATTATTGAAAATTTCCGCAACCAACGGGTTAGTCAGATCTCTGTCGGTTCCTGATTCGACATCTGTTAATTCTCTGGAGCGGTCCGACATTGCCCTGGCCAGGTCACTGTTTAAGGTATTTAAATCCACATAGGTGCCGCCCACATCATCGATGTGATCAAAAAACAGATGGCGATAACCAACTTCAACTTCTATATCAAATGATTCGTTTACTTTATATCTGACACCTAATCCTACCGGGATAGCCAATTGAACTTTTTTATAGGGACTTACACCGCTGCCATCGCTATATTGTCCCTCAGTTCCCAGCGGTTCCAGCGGAACCCATTTGCCGGCATCTTCCAAAGCTTGCCCTGTGTTAACATCTGTTTCAGGTACCAGCCCTTTTGGATTATGATAAAATACGGCTACTCCACCAAATACGTAAGGCGTAAAGGTAGGGCGTCCCAAAAAAGTGCCATGATGAGGTGTAATATCTATCACTCCCTGGGCGGAAAACTCAAAAATATCGTTTCGAAATTGTAAATTTCTAACATATCTGAACCTGGCAGATTCATCTTCGGGACTTGCAGAATTAAAGTCTGATCCCTTTAACCGTCCATATTGCAATGAGGCACGTAGCCAGTATCTTGAAGCAATTTTACGGTGTACATGTAAGCCAAAGCCAGGTCTGGTGAAAGATATATCAGTACTGGTAGCCCCGGTTTTTGGAGCGAGGTCACCGAAATAATTTAAGGCATTAACACTAAATCCTATGGAATTGTAGGCTTTCTTACCAAATCCTCCTGCAAAGCCGCCTCTATAGCTGGAAATACGCTTGCTTTGAGCCCTAATCTGCCTGCTTCTGGACCGGGATTGTGCCATTAACTCATACTCGGTTATAAAAAAAAGGGTAAGCAACGTTGAAACAAATAACAATTTTTTCATAATCTCCACTAATTACTGATTAGCTATACTTGGTTTATACTAATTCTATCCTTGAACAAAGAACCCAAGTATTGAGAGTTATTAAAAACTAATAATAGCTAATTCCTGACGTCCAAACCCCAGTTGAGTTTCTGACGTAAGTTATCGAGGAAATTGTAACCGTCTAACTTCACCAATTTGACTGCGAAGTCCTCTTTTTTTACGGCTAATTGAATGGATGCATCAACGGTATAAGACCGGGAATCCAGGGAGACAAGAAAATTTTTACTTCGCCCTTCAATCTCAAAGGAAATGACGCTTTTGTCAGAGACAATCATGGGGCGAACATTCAGGTTGTGTGGGCTTACCGGTGTGATGATAAAATTATTGGATTGTGGCAAAACCAATGGTCCTCCGCAACTTAAAGAATATCCGGTGGATCCAGTGGGAGTGGAAACTATTAATCCATCCGCCCAGTAAGAGTTTAAGTACTCTCCATCGATATAAGCATGCACCACAATCATTGACGACGTATCCTTTTTGAGAATGGTCATTTCATTGAGGCCGAAATTCAGCCCGTCAAAAATATCTTTATCAGCGATTAAATGAATTAATGATCGTTGGTCTATTTTGTAATAGTTTTTGTATAAAGCTTCGATGGCGCTGCTGATGCTGTTCTGGTGTGTGGTAGCCAGGAAACCAAGCCTTCCCATATTAATGCCTAATACAGGAATCTCAAGGGGGCCTACATGGGTTACAGCCTCCAAGAGCGTGCCATCGCCACCCAGTGAAATCATGAAGTCAACGTCCGAGAGATCATCCTTCAGCTGGTAGGTGTCATAATTGCCGGCTTTAATACTGGTTTGGGAAATTTTATCATGAAAATATCTGGAAATCAGCAAGGCTGCGTTTCTTTGATTTAACTCATCAAACAGCCTTTGTATGGATTGTACACTTTCTTTATTGAACTGTCTTCCATGGATGGCTATTTTCATTGTCAAATATTTGTCCCGTTTAAATAGGCAGGTAAATTGGGATAAAAGAATTTACATTTCAAGATATTTCATTAATATATCCAATCGTTCCTGTTCAGTTGCTGCATGTTTGGTTTCATGGAATCTGGCAATGATCTTATAGCCGAATCTTTCCAACGTAGCCGTTATGTGAGAGAGATCGGTTTTATTGGTTTTGATGGTGAGCTTAATTTTGCTGGTATCTAAAGCGTCGTTGGTAATCCAGGCACTCAATATTTTTGCGTTTTCGGCTTCTATGAGCCGACTAACCTCGGCGAGGGAATAATCGATTTGATTTAATGATAACACAATGATGCCACCGGCGCTTTGTACGGCAGCAGTCTGGGCAAACGCGGCGATGGTGTCTTCAATGTTAATTACGCCGTGGTATTGATTGTCTTCATCCAATACCGCAATTATCTGTGCCTGATTGTCTGAGGCAATTTTGATAACATCATAAATGTGTTGATGGAAATAGACAAAGCAGTCCTTGCCGTCCAGTTTATAGTCACCAACGTTCTTGTCAGAGTCATTTTCTTCTAATATAATGTTTTCGGAGATCAAACCTTTATAATAGCCGTTTTCTAAAACCGGTAATTGATTGGTCCTTAACTCTTCCATCCACTTTACGGCCTTTGACGCCGGATCTGTCACCTTTAAGGGCGGGATCATTTGGTTTATTATTTCTACTGCTATCATAATTAATCTGGAAATCTGACCATGTTAATTTATTACCATCAAATATTTTGCCATCATGCAACTACCTTTTCGTCAATAAACTCCTCCAGTAATACATTAAATTTTTCCGGGTGTTCCATCATGGGTGCATGACCACACCGATCGATAAATTTAAGCTTTGAGTTTGACAACAACCTATTAAATTCGTGGGCCACCATAGGCGGGGTTATAGTATCATTCAAACCCCAAATCAGCAACGTACGGGTTTTAATAGAAGGGATTTCCCTCGCCATATTATGTCTTTGGGCAGATTTGGCTATCGCCACGATCCTAAGACATTTAGGGACACTCTTGGTGGTCGCAAAAACTTCATCCACATATTCCTTAGTCGCCGTTTTCGGATCATAAAAAGTGTATTCCACCCTTTCTTTTATATAATCATAGCTCCCCCTTTTGGGAAATGAGCCACCCATGCCATTTTCAAACAGACCCGAACTTCCGGTGAGCACCATTTTCTTAACGTTTTCCTGATGGCCTAAAGTATAGATGAGCGCAATATGTCCACCTAGTGAATTACCCATCAGAAATAAATCCTTAAGGTTTAGGGTGGCAATAAATGCTTTCAGATAGGCCACAAGTCCCTCAAGCCCGGCTTCTCTTACAGGCATTTCATAAATAGGAAGTATAGGAATAACAACTCTAAAGTTTCGTTTAAACCTGTTAACAACACCTTCCCAATTACTCAAAGCACCAAATAAGCCATGCAGTAATAAGATTACTTGCCCCTGACCTTCATCAATGTACTCATATTGGCCGGTTTTTTTTACTTCAATATCTAACTTCATCCTGACTTTTTTTGTAAACACCGTTATTTGCAAAATAACAAAAATAAAAAGATAATCAATTCAGAATTTCTTTAATTCTGCAACAATGTTTTCCATATAACGCCATCAAACAGGAGGGTGTCGCGTTCTACTAAGCTAAGGAGATGATGGTTTGATGAGATCTTTGATGGCATCAACCAGGTCGCCGGTGAAGGGGAGAAAAGAGGAGATCCACTCAATGGTTTTTGGCCCTAGCGGTTCAATTAACGGGTAAATTAAGGAAGCATGGCGGGTTTCTTCCGGTATATGGAATCCGACCGTTTGGGTTAGCCACAGGAAGATGCTAATGGCAATGGCCCACTTCAGCACACCGAGCAACGCCCCGGCAAAATTGTCCAGGCTTCCCAATAATGTCAGGTCGAGCACCTTTTTAACAAATCTCCCCAGCAGATTAACCAAAACCAGAATAGCAATGAAAATTAATATAAAAGCAATATAGGGGACCAGATGACTAAAATTACCAAAATGACTGTTTAAAAATTCGATGCCCGTATGTAACAACCTAAACCCGCCGGTAACCGCCAGAACCAGGGCCAGTATGCCAACAACTTCTATGAATAGTCCTTTTTTAAAACCCCGGTAGGCGCCAATGAGCAGTGCAATTAATAATATTAGGTCGAGGGTATTCACCGGTCTAATTCTGGAGAATGGTTTTAACTAATGAAGAAATAGTCTTGCCGTCGGCTTTTCCAGCTAGTTTTTTGGTAGCAGCACCCATCACTTTCCCCATGTCCTGCGGACCACTGGCACCGATTTCGGTTATAATCGCATTTAATGCCTCTTTCAATTCATCTTCAGATAATTGTTTAGGTAAATAGCGATTGATAACTTCCAGCTCCAGCAACTCCTTGTTGGCCAGGTCTTCCCGTCCTTTTTCCTGATACAGGCCGGCCGAATCTTTCCGCTGCTTGGCGGCTTTCATCAGTAGTTTCATTTCCTGATCTTCCGACAGGACATCCTGAGAACCTTTTTCCGTCTCAGCTAACAAAATTAAAGATTTAATACTTCTCAATGCTGTCAACTCATCTTTTTGCTTGGCTAACATCGCTTTTTTGATATCACCTTCGATTTGCTGCTTTAAACTCATATGTGCGTACTTTAATTTTATTAATTATTAACTTGCGCCAAAGTTATACAATTTTTGAGAAGTAAATGACCAAGCTTAGTGTTAATGTCAACAAATTCGCTACCTTAAGAAACGCACGGGGTGCGAATAATCCCGATCTGGTAAGGGTTGTAAAAGATTGTGAAAGTTTTGGCGCTCAAGGGATAACAGCTCACCCAAGACCTGATGAGCGGCATATCAGGTATCAGGACGTGCTGGATATTCATGAAGTGGTATCAACCGAGTTTAATATTGAGGGCTATCCGGATGAAAGATATATGCAGCTTGTTGCCAAAGTGAAGCCCACTCAGGCTACTTTAGTACCGGATGGGCCCGATGTTTTAACTTCCAATACCGGCTGGGATACGGTAAAAAACGCCGGTCTGTTAAAGGAAATTACCGGGGAGTTAAAGAAATGTGGTGCAAGGGTGTCTATTTTCGTTAATCCCGATGTTGCTCAGGTGGAAGGAGTTGCGGAAATTGGGGCAGATCGTATTGAATTGTACACGGAACCCTATGCGGCAAATTTTCCAGTTGACCGTGAGACAGCCATAGCACCGTATGTAAAAGCGGCTTTGCGGGCAGAAGCCCTTGGGATTGAAGTTAATGCAGGGCACGACCTGGACTTGCATAATTTATCTTTTCTTAAAGCGAGAATCCCCTTTTTGGCTGAAGTCTCCATTGGACATGCATTAGTATGTGACGCACTTTATTATGGTTTGGACAATACTATTCAAATGTATCTTAGGGAATTAAATAAATAGTCAACAATTTTATGTCACTATATTTTAGGGAGGCAGGCAGTGGAGAGCCGGTAATTATTTTACATGGCCTGTTTGGATCTTCAGACAATTGGCTCACCATTGCCAGGCAGTTGGCAACAGATTACAGGCTGATATTACCGGATCAGCGCAATCATGGCCGATCATTTAAAAGCGAGACTTTTGACTATCAGTCAATGAGTCATGATTTATTACGTTTTATCCAAGAAAACAATATTGATAACCCGGTTATCATTGGGCATTCTATGGGAGGGAAGGTAGCTATGAATTTTGCGGTGAACCACCCATCCATGTTATCGAAGCTGGTAGTTGTCGACATTGGTCCTAAGGCCTACCCCGTTCACCATCAGCAAATATTAGCGGGTTTGAACCACCTGGATCTGACAAGCATCAGGTCGCGCAAAGAAGCCGATGACTTGTTGTCCCATTATGTTGAAGAAACAGGTGTCAGGCAGTTTTTACTTAAAAATTTGGACAGGAGTGAAGATGGTGCATTTACCTGGAAAATAAATCTACCGGTAATTACCAGGGAAATAGAGAATGTAGGAGAAGCCTTGTCAGTTGAAAGAAGTTTTTCCAAACCCGCTCTTTTTGTAAAAGGCGAGCGGTCTGAATATATAGTGGATGACGATTCCCAACGGATCAGTCAGATTTTTCCCGATAGTCGCATCGTAAGTGTTTCCCGGGCCGGTCACTGGGTACATGCGGAAAATCCCTCCGAATTTTTATCAGTGATTAAAGCTTTTTTGATGGAATAGATTAAACCAAAATTTAGTGATAAAGAAGAAAGGCAAATTGTATGTAATCCCAACGGTGATTGCCGATCAATCGCACGATAAGGTTATTTTGCCTGAAGTAAAGGAAATCATAAAACGGTTGGATTATTTTTTGGTGGAGAATGTCAGGACCTCAAGACGCTTTATCAGCGCTTTGAAAACGGGAAGAAAAATTGAAGATATTCACTTTGAAGTACTTAATAAACGCAGTACGATGGCTATGGTAAGGGATTTGATGCAACCGGCCCTCGATGGCATTTCTATTGGATTAATGTCGGAATCGGGCTGCCCGGGTATTGCGGACCCCGGTGCTAAGGCGGTAAACCTGGCTCACAAGTTTGACATACAGGTTATTCCATTGGTAGGCCCTTCTTCCATTTTTTTAGCGTTAATGGCTTCGGGTTTCAATGGACAATGTTTCAAATTCCATGGATATTTGCCGGTAGAAAGGCAGGAGCGGGTCAGTAAGATCAAACTGCTGGAAAAAGAATCCCGAAAACTGGGACAATCTCAAATATTTATTGAAACGCCATATCGCAATGACCACGTACTGGAAGATCTGGTTGGTCATTGCCAGGGGGAAACCCAAATTTGCATCGCCAGGGATATTACCGGTAAAAATGAATTGATTAAAACTCAGAAGGTTATTGCCTGGAAAAGTGAAAAGCCTGATTTAAACAAGTGGCCAACGGTATTTGTGTTATATGCCGGCAAGGAAATATAGCCAAATATTGATTTAGCGTAAATTCAAATTCCATTATGAATTAATTTTATAACAAATTACTTATTTTAGCGCTCCAAAATAAGATCAAAATAATTTTCAAATATGTCATATTTATTTACCTCAGAGTCAGTTGCAGAAGGCCATCCGGATAAAGTGGCAGACCAGATATCAGATGCTTTAATTGATAATTTTTTAGCTTTTGATGCCAATTCAAAGGTGGCATGCGAAACTTTGGTCACCACCGGACTGACAGTATTAAGCGGGGAGGTTAAGTCTCAGGCTTATCTCGACGTACAACAGATTGCAAGAGAGGTTATAGAACGAATTGGTTACAATCGCGGTGAATACATGTTCGACGCCAATTCCTGTGGCGTTATTTCCGCAATTCATGAACAGTCTCCGGATATTAACCAGGGAGTAGATAGGGCAGAGCCGGAAGAACAGGGAGCCGGAGATCAGGGAATGATGTTTGGGTATGCCACCTCGGAGAGTGAAAATTTTATGCCTCTGGCGCTGGATCTTTCTCACAAGATTCTGATAGAGCTTGCTAAACTTAGAAGGGAGCACAAAGAAATACAGTATTTAAGACCTGATGCCAAGTCTCAGGTAACCATCGAATATTCTGATGATAACAGGCCCAAGCGCATTGAGGCTATAGTCATTTCTACCCAGCACGATGATTTTGATGGAGAAACCGAGATGCTTGCCAAGATCAGGGAGGATATGATCAATATCTTAATGCCCCGTGTTGTAGCGCAATTGAAACCCGAGTTGCAGGGATTGTTTAACGGAAGTATCAAGTACCATATTAACCCCACTGGAAAATTTGTGATTGGTGGCCCTCATGGGGACACAGGTCTTACCGGAAGGAAAATTATCGTTGATACCTACGGCGGAAAAGGAGCACACGGAGGCGGTGCTTTTTCTGGCAAAGACCCTTCAAAGGTGGATAGGTCTGCAGCCTATGCTACCAGGCATATCGCCAAGAACCTCGTTGCCGCCGGCGTGGCTGATGAGATACTGGTGCAGGTTTCTTATGCCATCGGTGTGGCGGAACCTATGGGTATATATGTGAACACCTATAACAAATCAAAAGTCAATTTAACGGATGGTGAAATTGCTGAAAAGATTGGTGATATTTTTGATTTACGGCCCTATGCCATAGAACAAAGGCTTAAGCTGCGGTCTCCTATTTATAGCGACACAGCTGCCTACGGTCATATGGGCAGAGAACCGGAGATTAAAAAACTTAAATTCACAAATACCAATGGTGAAGAGGTTGTGCATGAGGTGGAAACCTTCACGTGGGAGAAACTGGATTATGTCGATAAGATCAAAGAAGCTTTTAAAGACAATTACAAATAAAAAAGGGGCCCGGGCCCCTTTTACTTTTTTATAATGCTATTATAACTTTTCCTTATATTTTCTGATTTGCCTCCGCAGCGCCTCCACCGCCTGATCAGCAGCGGCTTCAAAGCTTTTTGACTGCTCTTTCGCAAAAAGTTGCTGACCTGGCATATTTAACTTTATTTCCACTACTTTATTTTCATTTTTAATATCCTTATCCAACCGTAAAAATACTTCCCCATCAATAATTCTATCAAAGTATGTTTCCAGTTTTCCGGTTTTCTTATGAATAAAATCTAGAAGTTTTTTGTCGGCGTCGAAATGAATAGAATGCATTTGTAACTTCATAATTGTTTGATTTTAAAGTTAAACTTACCTTAAGCTTTAGGATGCGCCTGATCAAACACCCGTTTGAGTTTGTCAAGCGAATTATGGGTATAAACTTGCGTGGCTGCCAGGCTGGCATGTCCTAAGAGATCCTTTACGGCATTTAAATCTGCACCTTTATTTAGCAGATGCGTGGCAAAAGTATGTCTAAGCACGTGGGGACTCTTTTTTTCAACAGTAGTAAATATCGCCAGATACTTTTTAACCACTCTGTAAACCATCATCGGATAACCCTTCCCTCCTTTATCTGTAACGAGGAGATATTCATTCCTGTTGTGGTCAAAAAGGGAATTTTTTTTATCGAGATAATTTGAAAAAATATTTTTTAAATTCTTCTCAAATGGGATAATTCGTTCTTTGTTTCGCTTGCCCAGAACCTTTATTTGGCATTGCAATAAATCTATGTCGGATTCTTTTAAACCGGTAAGCTCTGATAAGCGAATACCTGTTCCATACAACAATTCCAAAATGAGGCGATCCCGCCAGCCGGCAAAATCCTCATCAAACGTAAAATGATCCAGTAATCGCTGTATATCCTCCTCCTGAACGAAATGCGGTAGCTTCTTAGAAGTTTTTAAAACCTTTACCTTGGTAGTTGGATCCGTCTGGATGGTACCCTCCTGCAGCAGGTATTTATAAAACGATCTCAATGATACAATTTTACGATTGACCGAGCGCGGATTCAGATCCTGCTCCATCAAATGAATAATCCAGGCGCGGATATGATGATAGCTGGTAGCCTCAAGTGTTATACCCGTAAAGTTATCCGAAATAAATTTCTGGAATTGTTTTAAATCACAATCATAGGAGGTAATGGTATGCTGGCTGTACCTCCGCTCGTATGTCAGATATTTTAAAAATGATTGAATCAAATCAGTACCGCAGTTAAAGAATTGCTTAGTACTAATTTAGCCATTAATGCCCTAAAAAAATTGACTTTTAGTAATTTTCTTTAGCGTACATTTTCTGCCTGTAGGCAGCCTTTAATTTTTCAGTCCTTCTGGTAACAGAGTTTTTCTCAAAGTAATTCCTGGCTCTCAATTCTTTCAAAACACCGGTTCTTTCGAACTTCTTTTTAAACCTTTTTAGCGCCTTTTCTATTGACTCGTTTTCTTTTACATTGATAATTATCATATCTGCAATACGTTTTTCTAATTTTTGCGGGTGGCAAAGGTAATCAATATTTTAATATTATTCAATGCTCACTAAAAATAAATGAGCCGAATTTTTCCGGTTTTGCGGTTTTGGAATGCCTGTCCTCTATTCAACAATGCGCTAATACCAAATGATGTCCTAACGCAGTATTTCTCTGGAAATTACCAGCTTTTGAATTTCGGAAGTACCTTCACCTATGGTACATAGTTTTGCGTCCCGGTAATATTTTTCTGCAGGAAAATCTTTGGTATATCCATAGCCTCCGAAGATTTGAACGGCGTCGTTAGCATTTTGCACTGCCACCTCCGAGGCGTAGTATTTCGCCATTGCGGATTCCTTGCTAACCCTTTTTCCCTCGTTTTTTAATGAAGCGGCCTGAAAGGTCAATAATTTTGCGGCCTCTACTTTGGTGGCCATATCGGCCAGTTTAAATGAAATCCCTTGAAATTTGGAGATGGGCTGATTGAATTGTTCCCTTTCCTTGGAATATTTCAGTGCTACTTCCAGAGCGCCCCAGGCAATGCCGAGACTTAACGCTGCAATGGAAATCCTTCCACCATCCAATACTTTTAAGGATTGGATAAATCCGTCTCCCACTTCTCCTAAAACATTTTCTTTTGGAACTTTGCAATGGTCGAATATTAATTCTGCGGTTTCTGAGGCCCTCATACCCAACTTGTCTTCCTTTCTTCCACCGCTGAATCCCGGATTGTCTCTTTCAACAACAAAGGCCGTCATTCCGTGCGAGTCTCCCGGTTCTCCGGTCCGGGCAATTACCACAGCAACATCGCCGCTGATGCCGTGTGTGATGAAATTTTTTGACCCATTGATGATCCAGTGATCTCCTTCCTGTACTGCGGTAGTTTTCATATTGCCGGCGTCCGATCCCGTATTGGCTTCGGTGAGACCCCAGGCGCCAATCCATTCGCCACTAGCCAATTTTGGAAGCCACTTGCTTTTCTGGCTGTCATTGGCAAATTCAAGAATATGGCCTGTACATAGTGAATTGTGAGCAGCCATGGAAAGCCCGATGGAACCGTCAATTTTGGCTAATTCCGCAATGGCGGTGACATACTCAAGATACCCAAAGCCTGATCCACCATATTCCTGGGGTACCAGAACTCCCATTAGGCCTAATTCACCTAGCTTTTTAAACAAATCAATCGGGAATTCCTGACTTTCATCCCACTGCATTTTGTATGGTTCTATTTCTTTTTTACCAAGATCACGAACCATATCTGCTATCATTCTTTGGTTTTCACTTTCTTCAAAATTCATTTCTTAGATTTAAAGTTGTTTACTTCCTCAAAAATAGCTAAAAAGAAAAATTTTTACCAACTAACATTCGTAAGCCCATTAAAATATTTACGGTCTGCCTGGCGTCTTTTAAATTTTTCTTTAAATCGATGTATTCAGCTGATTGTGAAGCATGTAACCTATCATAATTGATTTTAAACGCTTAAAATTTGCAATAATTACCTGTAGAAAATATTAAATAATGATTTAGATCTTACCTCGTTACCTAATTTTGGAATTTCAGGAACATTTTTTTTGGTATTTAACGCTTTAAAAATTTATTTTTGGCTCTCAAAATCTTTATAAATGTTATTGGAGAAATAATAATTTTCAAACCTTTGCAACAGCTGTTAATTAAAATTCAATTACAACAAAAAATTCTGGGTGGATTATTCTCTTCTGAACAAAACATATGTAATCAAACATGGCGAAAAAAAAAGTATTAATCACCGGAGGTGCTGGATTTCTGGGATCTCATCTCTGTGACCGTTTTATTAATGAAGGCTTTCATGTTGTGGCAATGGATAATCTGCTGACAGGATCATTAGATAACATTGAGCATTTAATGGGGCTGAAAAATTTTGAATACTATCACTATGATGTGACCAAATTTGTTCATATCCCAGGAGACCTTCATTATATACTGCATTTTGCCTCTCCCGCCAGTCCCATCGACTATTTGAAAATGCCCATTCAAACCTTAAAGGTAGGGTCGCTTGGAACGCATAACCTGTTGGGCCTGGCGTTATCAAAGAATGCAAGAATTTTGGTGGCCTCCACCTCCGAAGTTTATGGTGACCCGCTGGTACACCCGCAAACAGAGGAATATTGGGGAAATGTAAATCCGGTAGGTCCGAGAGGCGTATACGATGAAGCGAAAAGGTTTTTGGAATCCATTACGATGGCTTATCACACTTACCACAACGTCGAAACAAGAATTGTAAGAATATTCAATACCTATGGTCCTCGTATGAGACTGGATGATGGCAGAGTATTGCCTGCGTTTATTGGTCAGGCATTAAGAGGAGAGGATCTCACCGTATTTGGTGATGGAAGTCAAACAAGATCATTTTGTTATGTAGATGACCTGGTGGAGGGGATTTACAGGTTGTTGATGAGTGATCATCCCTATCCAGTTAATATAGGCAACCCGGATGAAATCACCATACAGCAATTTGCAGAAGAAATTATCAAACTTACCGGTACTAACCAAAAGGTAATTTACAAACCTTTACCGACTGATGATCCTAAGCAAAGAAAACCCGATACCACCAAAGCCAGGGAGATCCTCGGTTGGGAACCTAAATTTTCCAGGGCAGAGGGGTTAAAACCCACTTATGAGTTTTTCAAACAAAAAATTAATGGATAATAACTTGAAATGGCAAAGAAAATAATAGTTACAGGAGGTGCCGGTTACATCGGTTCTCATACTGTCGTAGAACTCGTTGAAAGTGGCTATGAACCCATAATTATTGACAACTTCAGCAATGCCGAACACCGGGTAATGGACAGGTTGGAGACTATTACCGGTCGGCCTACAAAGTTGTATGAAGGTGATTGTACAGATGAAAGCTTTACGCGGGGAGTCATTGAAAAAGAAGGAGACATTGGCGGTGTGATCCATTTTGCGGCTTACAAAGCGGTGGGTGAATCGGTACAAAAACCATTGGCTTACTATAAAAACAATATAGATTCTTTGCTGGTTTTACTGGAGTTGATGAAACAATACAATGTTAATAATTTTGTATTCTCTTCATCCTGTACGGTATACGGTCAACCCGACCAGTTGCCGGTAACTGAAGACACGCCCAAAAAGCCTGCTGAATCACCGTATGGAAATACCAAGCAGATCTGTGAAGAGATCATCGAAGATTTTGTGGCAAGTGTGGATGACTTTAAGGCGGTTTCATTGCGTTACTTTAATCCAATTGGGGCGCATCCCTCTTCTTTAATCGGTGAACTTCCGCTTGGAGTGCCCAGCAATCTGGTGCCGTTTGTTACCCAGACAGCGGCAGGGCTGAGAGAAAAGCTAACCGTATTCGGAGAAGATTATAATACGCCTGATGGCACGTGTATCAGAGATTATATTCATGTAGTGGATTTGGCCAAAGCTCATGTTAAGGCCGTTGATTTTATCCAAAAATCCGGGGGAACTACGCTGAATGAATTATTTAATCTGGGAACGGGAAAAGGGAATAGTGTATTGGAAGTGATAAAAACTTTTGAGGAAGTCGCCGGTGAAAAATTAAACTTTGAAATTGGGCCTCGACGATCCGGTGATGTGGAACAGGTCTATGCAAGTGTGGATAAATCAAATAAAATTTTAGGCTGGACGGCTGAGCTGGATTTGGGTCAGGCGTTGAAAGATGCCTGGAATTGGCAAAAAACGTTATAGCTATGAGAGAAAATTATCAAAAAATATTAATAACAGGAGGTGCGGGGTTTATTGGATCCCATGTGGTCAGATTATTCGTAAACAAATACCCGCAATGTCAGATATACAATCTGGATCTTTTGACTTATGCCGGAAATCTTGAAAACCTCAAGGATATTGAAGACAAGCCAAATTATCATTTTGTTAAAGGGGATATTAACGATGCCCGTTTTATTAAGGAATTATTCGAGACGGAAAAGTTTGATGGTGTTTTGCACCTGGCCGCAGAGTCTCATGTTGACAGATCCATCAAAGATCCATTGGCCTTTATCCAAACCAATGTACTGGGTACCGTAAACCTACTGAATGCAGCCAAGGATGTCTGGGAGCATAATATGGAACATCATTTATTTTATCATATTTCGACCGATGAGGTTTACGGATCTTTAGACAATGGGGGATACTTTCTGGAAACTACACCCTACGATCCTCAATCTCCTTACTCGGCCTCCAAGGCAAGTTCAGATCATTTTGTAAGAGCATATCAGAATACCTATAAGCTGCCGATCGTAGTTTCCAATTGTTCAAATAATTACGGCCCCAACCAGTTTCCTGAAAAACTGATTCCCCTTTTCATTAATAATATCAAGAACAATCTACCGCTACCGGTGTATGGAAAAGGAGAAAATGTCAGGGATTGGTTGTATGTAGTTGACCATGCCGGCGCCATCGATCTGATATTCAGTAAAGGGAAGGCCGGAGAAACTTACAATATTGGAGGGTTTAATGAATGGAAAAATATTGATCTTGTCAAACTTTTGTGCCAGGTAATGGATGAAAAACTGGGAAGAGCACCCGGTACCTCGGAAGAATTAATCACCTATGTTACCGACAGGGCAGGACATGACTTAAGATATGCCATCGATGCCGGAAAAGTAATGAAAGAATTGGGATGGCAACCGTCTTTGCAGTTTGAAGAGGGACTTAGAAAAACGGTAGACTGGTACATAGACAATACAGCGTGGCTTGATCATGTAACCTCCGGTAGTTATCAAAAATATTATCACGAACAATACGGAAATTAATAATGTTTGAAAAACCGTTTCATAACCAATCTTTAGCGCCTTTAACCATATTGGTGACAGGGGGAGCCGGGTTTATTGGCTCCAACATTGTAGAATATTTATTGAAGTACGATGTGGGTAAGGTAAAAGTGTTGGATAACTTATCGAATGGCTTTCATAAAAATATAGAGCCTTTTGCCGATAATCCGGCGTTGGAATTTATAGAAGGTGATATCAGGAATCCGGAGGACTGTCAGCTGGCCAGCCGCGATTGTGATTATATTTTGCATCAGGCGGCATTGGGTTCCGTACCCAGGAGTATTGCCGATCCTGTTACCACCAATGCGGTAAACATTGACGGGTTTTTGAATATGCTAGTAGCTGCGAAAGACAACAAAGTCAAACGATTTGTTTATGCGGCTTCTTCTTCTACCTACGGCGACAGCAAGCAATTACCTAAAGTAGAAGCAAATATCGGGAAACCTTTATCTCCTTATGCTATTACCAAATACGCCAATGAACTGTACGCAGAGGTTTTTGAGAAGACCTATGGGCTGGATTGTGTAGGCTTAAGGTATTTTAACGTATTTGGCCCCCGACAGGATCCAAAAGGACCTTACTCTGCAGTTATTCCTTTATTTATTGATGCTGTCCTGGAAAACAGGGCGCCAAGTATTAATGGAGATGGCGATCAAACCAGGGATTTTACATTTGTAGAAAATGCCGTAGAAGCGAACATCAAAGCGGCCCTATGTGGAAAGATTGAAAGCAGGGAAAAGGTTTACAACATAGCCTATGGTGAGAGTACCTCGTTGAATCAATTGCTCGACGTACTTAAAAATAAAACAGGAGTCGAATTTGAGGCAGTGTATGGACCGGAAAGAGCAGGTGATGTAAGGGATAGTTTAGCAGATATCAGCAAAGCCAGACGCGATTTTGACTACGCTCCGGCCATAGATATCAAACAAGGATTAGAGATAACGCTGGATTGGTTTAAAAATAGTAAGGAATTTATTACCAGGCGTGACTAGGTTTTGAGCCTTGTCACATAAGTAAATCAGTTTAATTAATCTTTTTATAATAATGAAACCGGTATACTTGCTATAATTATAACAGGTATCAAAGGTTCCATCTGACCGAAAGAAATAAATTATAAACACATGAAAGGAATAATTTTAGCCGGAGGGTCAGGCACCCGCTTACATCCCCTCACCCTGGTAGTCAGTAAGCAAATGATGCCGGTTTATGATAAACCAATGATTTATTATCCGCTATCAGTATTAATGATGGCTGGAATCAAAGATATATTGATCATTTCAACGCCGCAGGATATGCCATTGTTTCAGAAGTTACTGGGCGATGGGTCGAGATTGGGCTGTAATTTCCAATACGAGGTGCAACCCAAACCCGAAGGCCTGGCGCAGGCTTTTGTTATTGGAGAGGAATTTATCGGAGGGGACAAGGTTGCATTGATTTTAGGGGATAACATTTTTTATGGAGATGGCCTGGAAGAGTTGTTGAAAAATAATAATGATCCTGATGGAGGAGTAGTTTTTGCCTATCATGTCAACGATCCCGAGAGGTATGGCGTGGTAGAATTTGATTCCCAGGGGAAGGTTATATCAATTGAAGAAAAACCTGCGTTAGCCAAATCCAACTATGCCGTACCAGGTCTGTATTTTTATGATAATCAGGTAGTTGATATTGCCAAAAACCTGCAGCCAAGTGCCAGGGGTGAGTTGGAAATCACGGATGTCAATAAATTCTATCTGCAGGAAGGTAAATTGAAAGTAGGTGTGCTGAGTCGTGGCACCGCCTGGCTGGATACCGGTACCTTTGCCTCACTGATGCAGGCAGGCACTTTTGTTCAGGTAATTGAAGAACGTCAGGGACAAAAAATTGGTTGTATTGAGGAGACCGCTTTCCGTATGGGATATATCAATGAGGAGCAACTCAAAAAAATTGCTGAGCCCCTGGTTAAAAGTGGTTATGGCAAATATTTGCTGAACCTTGCCAAATATCTGTAGGGTAAGAATAGTTCATCAGCTTATATACCGATTCATCCCCCTATTATCGCTGTTCATCAGAAATGGCTGTCATAAATTCAAACAGCTACCTACATTTACGTTATCAAATGTTTTTACAATCTTAGGATTTGGCCTATCCTTCGTCAGACATTGTAACCCTTCCTTGCTGAAAGCTTCTGTGAAGATGCAGGCAAAAAAAGAAGGAGAAAATTTAATAGCACTTTTGTGCAACTTTTATAGTAGTTCAGGCATCTATTTATAAAAAGCTTGAAAGGTAGTTTTATGATAAGAAGAGAAAACATCAGGTTAACAGTTAGCAACATCATCTTTCATCTCGAGAAAAGTGATTATGTGATGCTTTCTTCTTATTTGAATGACGCCAAAAAACATTATCACTCCTTACCCAACGGTCAAAAACAATTTCAGGAATTTGAATTTAGTATCAGCGAGTTTCTTCTCAGCCAATTGAAAGATGGAGAACAGCACACCACTACCGAGCATATAATGAACGCAATAGCTTCCAGTGGGTCTTTTTTGAATAAAACAGCAGGCACCGACCATCAGCCTGCTAAAGACGCGGCCCCCGGTGAAAAGAGAGTTTCACCATCGGGAAAGTTAATGCCGTCACGTCACAGTTCTTCGAGTTTGGTGCTGGGGGTATTATCTATTCTGGGGTTAAGCTTTTAGTTGCCCAGCGACTTTATGAGCCCCCTACTATCACCTCGGCAAGCGAGTCAATTTGCAGGTATTTTTGACTAAGTTCAATGATGTCCTGCTGATTGATGTTTTTTATAGAAGCCAGGTAATCCCGATAAAATTGATAATTCAGCCCGTAAAAATGTACTGTTTTGAATTTTTCAGCTAACGAAAAAGGCGTGGTAATGCTACTCTGAAAAGTGCCAAGCATGTAGTTTTTAACCGTTTCCAACTCGTCATCAGGGACTGGTGTATTTTGAAGAATGTCAATCTCCTTATGGATTTCTTCAATGGTAGCTTTTGTAAATGATTTTTTTACATCTGTGCCAATAATCAGGTAGCCTTCTTTTATAAGATTGACCATACTGGCATGAATACCATAGGTATAACCTTTCTCCTCCCTGATGTTCCTCATCAGTCTTGACCCAAAATAACCTCCCAATATTTCGAGCACCACTAAAAATTTAGGGTAGTCAGGGTGTTTTTTGGGGAATAATACTTTGCCCAATCTGACAGATGATTGTAAGCTGTCTGATTTTTTTACGGTTTGTGATCCTGTCTTTACCGGCAGTGGGTAATCCCGGCCATTTTGGGTAGTATTGGTTACAGAAAGGTCTCCGAAAGTCTCTTTAACAAGTCTTATTTCAGCGTCATTTACCTTGCCGCTAAGAATTATTTGAAAATTATCAACAATATTGGACTGGTGAAAATCCCGCAAATCTTCGGATCGGATATCATTGATTACTGTTTCTTCCAGATGTATTCCGTACGGATGGTTTTTACCGAATAATGCGGTCCGGAATAGCTTTGAGGCTAAAACATTATTTTTTTTATTCTGGACTTTTATATCCTGAAGCGTAATATTTTTTAAAATATCTAATTCTCTTTCGGGAAAAGTTGAGTCAAATATTAATGCTTTGATAAATGGTACGAGGATGGGAAAGTATTTGGTAAGGCCATAGACGGTTACAGAAAGCTGATCCAAACCTGGGTTTATTTCCAGGAACGCACCATATTGGTCGAAAAACAATGAAATAGCCTGGCTGTCATTGTTATGAGTACCTTCCTTTAGCATTTTACCGGTAAAGTAAGCCTGCCCGGCCTTATTCTCATACCATGAGCCGGCTTGGAAAATTAACTCCAACCGGGCCACAGGCTGATCCCCGGCGTTAACATAATGCAGCGTTATGTTATTGCCAAGTACTAAGGAATTTATTTCCTTAATATCAAATTCTTTGAAAAGCTTAAAATCAGGAGCTTTTGTCCTATCAAGTGTCACCAACTACTTAATCCTCGGTTACAGACTCTTCATCAGCGGCTTCTAAATTAAAAGAAAGGCTAAACCTTAAGGTTTCTCCCAAGGGATGATTTCTTGTTTGGGGCACCAGGTAAGCCGCATCCAATCCAAATTTTTGATATCTGAATCCCAGTCCCATAGAAAAGTATTTTCTGTCCCCTTTAGAAGGGTTTTCATAGAAATATCCCAATCGGGCAGCAAAAACTTTGTTATACCAATATTCCGCACCAAAATTGATGATAAACTCCTTTAACTCCTCGCTAAATCCATCCGGAGCATCACCAAATGAGCTAAAGGTAGCGTCCAGGTACGGCCTTGTAGGATCCTTTCCATCTCTGATAACCGGTTTGTTATCATTATTGGGGTCTACTTTAATTGATCCGTCATCTTCCAGTTCATAGATTGGTGGGGTGGGGACCATTAATTTATTTAAATCCAACGCAAAGGTTATGGTATTATAAGGGTCCAGGTTCATGGTCAAAGCGGATCCCAATCTTAAGTTGGCTGGGAGAAAATCCTTGTTCTTGGAGCTGTTATAGGTAATTTTATTACCAATATTGGAAATAACCCCTGCCAGGGCTAATTTGGAATCGCTTCCGCCCATCACCAGGTCTTTGGTCCAGTACACCCCTAAATCTACCGCCACGGCCGTTCCCGGTTTAGTATCATTGCTAAGCGTAGCAATATTTCCCGACAGATTTGATAAAACAAACTTAGCATTGGCGCCAATACTTAAGTTTTCGGATAAAACCTGAGAATAAGTACCATTAAATTCAAATTCTCTGGGATTAAATTGCCCGGTGGCACCTCCCAGTTCATCACGCAACTGGATGTCTCCCAAATCAAAATAGCGGAGTGCCAGCGCTACTACCTGTGTCTTTGATATTCTTTTGAAACCTGTTAAATAGGAAATTGACATATCGCTGACAATGTTGCTCAGCCAGGGAGTATAAGACAAGGTGAAGCCCATGTCTTTATTTATAAATGACAATTTTGCCGGATTCCAGTGGCTGGAAAACCCATCTGCACTCGTGGCAGCACCAACATCTCCCATTCCACTTGCCCTTGCATCAGGTGAAATGAGTAAAAATGGGACAGCTGTGGTAATCACACGCCTCGATGTATCCTGCCCAGCCACAATGCCTGTGCCCGTTTGCGCCAGTGCATGGTTATTGCACAGGAGAATCACAAAACAGACTACTGCTAACAATTTTAATTTCATCATAAAACAATCTAAATTAACGACCAAATATAATTAATTAATAATTACTAATTTTTGATATTGCTGGTTTTTTGCACCATCCTCTGAGGAAGCAAGGTAAACCTTATAGATGTACATTCCATTTTCCAGAATTTTATCAGCGAAACCTCTCCCGTTCCATTCAATATCATTAATCGTTCTAGGGCTGTTTTCATAGAGATAGTCAATCTTCCTTACCAACTCTCCTTTAACGCTAAAAATTTCAATGGTCAAGTGAAGATCATCTCCGGCGCGATTGTGTTCAATATGAAAAGTCGTATTTTGACTAAATGGGTTTGGATAATTGTACAGGCTAGTAAATACTATTTCGTTGTTTTCTTTTACTTTAAACTTAATGGAAGATTCAACAGAATTGTTAAAGGTATCCCATGCCTTAAATACGATGACATGTTCACCTTCACTCATATCATTCAGCGGAAAGGCTACCCACCCGCTTTGATAACTATCAATATCAGTTTCGTAAAAGTCGTTCAAGTTGAAAGTTTTTTCTCCATCAAGAATAGCGGTAATGTTTTGACCCAATCCGCTATTGGAAATATTGATACCGCTTTCGTCGGTTAAATGGGCCAGGAATAAAGTGTTGCTATTGGTAAACCCACCGGACACAAAACTGGTATCTTCCATATATAACTCTACCGTAGGAGGTTTATTGTCTACGGGAACGTTTTTACTGCTTCCGCCAATGACCACGTCAATATTGGCGCCGTTGGCATCTGTCAATCCCTGATCGCTTCGTGCATACATGCTTATTTTCCCATTATCAGAAAGATAGGATATGTTTTTGGGTACCACAAATTCCATTTGAAACCCACCGTCTTTGATACTTACTTTCCCTTTGTAGATAATATTATCCTGGATTTCATAGTTAAAAGTTCTTCCTTCAGAAGGGAGTGTTTCATTCAACGATTTTTTATCGTAAACTACGGTTTCCAGAACGCCGTTGTAGTCAGAGACAACGGCTGTGTTTTCATCCACCACTTTACCGCCGATCGTTACTTTATTCAACGCGGTAAGTGTATCGATTTCTTCAGTTATAGGAATACCGTTGATATGATCGATGACAATATTCTTTTCGGGATAATTCAATCGCATGGAAGGGTCTCCGAGCAACGAAAAATTTCGGTTTCTGAATCCTTCCAGACTGTTATTTTTTGTGTATATCATAATATCTCCCAATCGAAGATATTTTCCATTTTCCCGTTGGAATACAGCATTGTAAAATGCGAGATTCAATTCCAGGTTGCTGTCTGAAAATACAGGTCTTGAAGTGGTCAGCATAGCTATTGCCCCACCATTGGGATTGAGGATGAGCTCCTCGGCACCTGATCTTCGGATGGGATCATCATAACGGCCAAATTCGCAAGTGGCAGTGACAAATAATGCCATCTGATCATAATTTTCAAGGCTTTTTACTAAATCCAGATCTATAACGGTTTCTTCGGTCAATTTTTCCTCATTGCCGTGGCCCGTATAATTTACAATCAGGGTACCTTTACTCACGGCCTGTTCAATTAATTCCCTGAACGCCGGTGCAACTTCTCCGTTGGGCGTGACTTCCTGCTCGAAGGCATCGAGATATAATTTATTGACATTAAATTGCGCGTGATTTTCTTCTACCAGCCTGGATAATGCCTCGGCATCCAGGAAATGACGGAAACCATCTCCGTCGCTGTCATCGGCTATCAGGTGAATTTCGTTTCTCCAGTTCCCCAGGGTACTGGGGTTGGTAGAATAATGAATGATTTTATCAACTACTATTTTAGCTTCTTCAGGCGTATTGACAGGCAACCTGCCTACCCCAATATCCAAAAGGTGGTCTCCGCTATTGTTTTCTATCCACTCTCCTTCATCATCATCTAAAAACCCGTAATAGTCGTCTGAGGAATAAGTTCTCGTAGGCCACAAAGAGTTTCTTGACTCATATACCGGGACTTTATTGGTGTTGATGGTCTCCCTGTTTTTATAATCAAAAGAGCAATCGCCAAACAACAACAGGTATTTTAGCTTATCACCGGTACTCTGATCATAAAGATGTTTCATAAAATCTCTAATGGCCGTCACATCCTGAGCTCCGGAGGAAAATTCGTTATAGATTTCTTCGATAGTCACCACCTGGACGCTCAAACCGTCATGAGTCTCACGAAAAGTTGCCAGTCGCTGTGCTTCTGACATAAAATCCGGGTGGGAAACGATAACCATATCGGTCACTTCACTTCCATGCAAATTCTGGTTTTTTACAGTGCCATGATAAGTTGGTAAAAGGTAATTACCATTGAAAGCAATAAATTCCTTCAGTTGATCTGTGTCGGTGCCAAACCTGGCTTTTCCGTTGCCTGTATCATAATCAAACAATTGCGCTTTAGGGCTCAAGGGATCGCTGACATCCCAAATGTTGCCTTGAGCCGGAAAATCACTGATTTCAAAAGTGCTGCTCGCAACCTCTAAACTATTTAGGGACCTGAATAATGTCTGATCACCAAATAGAGATAATTTTCTCTTAGCTGTCAGAAACAGGTAATCCAGATAACCTGTAGATTCCAAGTTGGCACTTGGGTTAAACTGCAGGTTGATGGTGACATTATTGTCAGCATCTAAAATGTTAGTGTTAAAATCAAATTTGCTGATCTGGTCGTCCCCCTTCAAGCCGTAAATATAACTGGTGACACCGGAAAAACGTTGTTGTCCCACCGGACTTTCATCCACCGATATATCGAAAGTGGCGTTGTCGTCAAAGGAGGTAAAACTCAACGTGCTGACCTCAATTGATGCAGAACTATTTGAAGCGATGCCGTCCAGGTTAAAAACAAAGTCTTTACCGCTTGATTTGAATCCGTCTCCATACCACTTCCTGCCCGAAGATATTAAGTTAAATTTGTCCTCTTCAAAGGCTTCGTAATAATCGTATTCATTTATCACCGGAAAGCCCGTGCCAAGGTTGTCAATATTTCCTATGCGAAGTCCTTCCGACGTGCTAATAGTAAGAAAATAATAAGTGGTATCGGAGTAGACATTTTTTTCGTATTTAAATGCTTGTTCCGATTCATCAAAATGGTAGTTGTCAGGTCCCTGCCCGTAAAACAAAATCACATCGTTACTATCAAAAGTACCATCATTTTCACCTTCTACCACAATGGCGTTTTCTGTCAAATCCTGAGATCTTATCACATTATTGGCCTGAGGGAGCATGCCGCCGCCGTTGCCATATATTTTTATTTTTTTCGGATCTATACTATTGATATCGAGGCCTGCATCTGCCAGTTGGTTGGCATCAATTTGAAATATTCCACTCGTAGTAACCCCAAATTTATACCAGCTGCCCTCGGAAAGAACAGAATTTGACTGGCTCATTGCTCGTTGGGCAGACAGCTGTGTTTTATTTGCTTCAGGTGTATATTTAATGGTAAAAGCAACCATCTTTTCCCATTTTTCACTGATGGGATCAAATTTTAATGGGACGAGCGACAAAAATGTTTTAGGTTTTTTTTTGTAGGATCGCGTGTGTAAAGCCGCTGGTGGAAGTGCGGAACCTGTCAAGTTTGATACCAGGACTGCCTCAAGCGGAGTCAGGGGCTGGTATTGAATATTTTCAAGGTGAAAGCCAAGGATTTGCCGATCCGTCAAGGCTGTTTCAAAAAGTGGAAGTTTTGAAATGTGCTCCTTGTATCTGGCACCTGTGAAGTATAAATTTAATTCCGGATCTCCCTGGATATTGACGATGCTCCTGGGCAATTCCCATTGCAACTGTACGTGTTTAGATATTTCAACCTGCCCATGCGAGGAAAGGCTGAAAATAGCGCACAAAAGCATTGTGGTTATAACCTTTATCTTTACCTCCGGATTTTGCATTAAATATTAATAAATTATGCAATTTAAATACTTACCTACCAACGTAAAACCACGAATTATATTTAAATGTTCCGCAATTAAATGATAATTCATACTGAAAATAATTTAAATCCCTATGTTATCTTGCATATGGATTTTTTTAGTCAATAAACAATATCCTACTAAGTTATATTAATTCGATTTATTGTGGGTGTCCGGCATTAAAAAATTATTGACTATTGAAAGTAAAATATACGATATAATTACCAACGGAAAGGCTTTTACCCTAAAAAGTATTAGGCTGATTATCGAGATTAAAATGAAAATGTATTTCATTTTATTGGCAGTCCATTGGAATCCGGTAAACTTTAAGGCCATCAATCTAATTTCCGATACCATTAGAACGGAAAAAACAAGGCTGATCACCGAAAGCAGGTAAGGTAAAGGCAGTATATCGGTAAGCCATGATTTTTCAGATGAGATAATAAATGGCAAAGAACTTATCAACAAAGCGTTCGCCGGAGTAGGCAGTCCGATAAACTGATCCGTTTGCCGCACATCTATATTAAATTTAGCCAATCTCAGCGCTGAAAATACCGGAATAATCAATCCTGAATAGGGTAACCAGCTATTGTTCGAGACGGACTGGATCATGGCAAAGATCATAATGCCCGGCAAAAGTCCGAAAGTGACCATGTCTGCCAGGGAGTCTAACTCCTTGCCGATTTCAGATTTTACCCGTAAAGCTCTGGCGGCGAACCCGTCCAGAAAATCGAACAAGCCCGCTAACCAAATAAGATAAGCGCCACTCTTCAAGTCCTGGTTTTGCAAAACCAGGATAACACCTACGCTACCACATAGTAGATTAAGACAAGTAAATAAATTGGGAATGTTTTTTTTCAATGACAAATTCTTTGTGATGCGAGGTTAGGCCATATTGATGGCACAAAACGGATTTGACTTTTTTTCCTCCCCTACGGTAGTGCTTGGGCCATGGCCGCAATAGACGGTCACATCATCGCCTAATGGGAAAAACTTTTGGTGGATGCTTTGAATTAAAGTGTCAAAATTTCCTCCGGGCAAATCTGTCCGGCCGATACTTCCCTGAAAGAGCACGTCACCGCCAATGCAGAACCTTTGTTCAGGTTGAAAGAAAGCAATGTGCCCTGGCGAGTGCCCCGGGACAAAAAGGACTTCCAGTTGAGATTGACCGAATTTTATGACGTCACCCTCCTCTATAAAATAATCTATTTCTGCTTCCGTGTAATTGGGAAAGCCGTAGTTATGCGAATAAGCTTTTACCGCCTTCAACAATGGCTCTTCCTGCTGATGTGTGCCCAGTGAGACGTTATATTTTCCCTTGATAAAGTAATTTCCCAGTACGTGATCAATGTGGCAGTGCGTATTCAAAAGTTTTACCACATTCAGTTGGTTGTCTTCAATGTAACTGGTTATCAGCGCCTCTTCTTCCCTTTCATAACAGCCCGGATCAATAATGATGCTCTCTTTGGTTTCGTCACTTAGAATATAGGTGTTTTCCATAAATGGGCCAAAGACAAAGGATTGGATCTTGATCATGGTCGGAGCATATTGGGTTATTGAATTTTCCGCCAAATTGCGGCAATATTTGACAAATATAAAGATATCTTATTTTAATTTAGCCTTATGAACATTGATTATTTGATTGTGGGTCAAGGCCTGGCGGGGTCGATTTTGTCTTACCAATTGTTAAAACAGGGGAAGCGGATTGTGGTAGTCGACGATCCTCGGATGCAGTCGTCATCCAATGTAGCAGCCGGCTTGTTTAATCCGATAACGGGCAAAAAGATGGTAAAAACCTGGTTGGCAGATGATTTATTTCCACAGCTGATAAATTTTTATGGCGAACTGGAGCGCTTTCTCAATGGTCGTTTTTTGTATCAGAAACCCATTTACCGGCCCTTTACAAGTTTTGCTGAACAAAATGAATGGGTGGCAAAAAGTGCCGATCCGGTAAGGCAGAAATTTATACAAAAAAACTATCATGCCAGTGCCTACGGTGATTTTGTGCATGATGCTTTTGGCGGATTGGAACTAAATTTTTCAGGTTACGTTGATATTGCTACCTTGTTAAAGCAATACAGGGCTTTTTTGCAGCGCGAGCAGATAATTGTGGAAGAAGCTTTTGAAGAAGAAAAACTGACTATTTTCAATGATTGGGCAAAATATAAACATATAGAAGCCGGAGAAGTGGTTTATTGTGACGGCCCTTTTTCAGGAGATGAAAGTCATTTTTCCTGGCTTCCATTCCGTAGGGTGAAAGGGGAAATTTTAATTATTGAACCTAATGAGCCAGTACCTGTTATATTCAATAGGGGTATATTTATTTTGCCGCTGGAAAACGGTTATTGTAAAGTTGGTTCGACCTACGACTGGGAAGACACTTCCTGGGATGTAACTGAAAAGTCACGCGAGGAACTAAAGGGGAAGCTTGATGCTTTCTTTAAAAAGGGATATAAAATTATCGATCAGGTAGCTGGTATCAGGCCTGCGACCCTCGACCGGAGGCCCTTTTTGGGGGCACATCCGGCTGTTAAAAGGTTGCGTATATTTAATGGGTTTGGTACAAAAGGGGTGTCTTTGATGCCTTATTTTTCAGAAAAATTTTGCAATTTTCTTATATATGGCAAAGAGTTGCCTGTTGAAGCAAATATTAATCGGTATTTTTCGTTATATTAGGATTAAAAACAAATTATTTTCAGCGTATGAGTTTGAGGGTTATCAAGTTTTCATTTTTAATGCTTGCTCTAATTTTTTCGACGGCAAAACTGTCGGCGCAGGAAACCATTGGAAGCTTTGGGAAGAACAGAATTCAGTATAAGATATTTGATTGGAAGTTTTACAGTTCGGATAATTTCGATGTCTATTTTTATGACGGAGGCAATAACCTTGCGAAAATGGCGGCTTCCTTTCTCGAAGGTGAATTTGACCGGCTTACCGATGTGCTTGGATATCAGCCATATTCAAAAACCAAAATTTTTCTTTACAATTCCGTCAGTGATCTGCAACAAAGTAATGTTGGTGTTAATGAAAATATCTTTACTATTGGTGGCCAGACGAACTTTGTAAAATCTCAGGTCGAAATTGCCTACCCGGGCACCATCAGTAATTTCAAAGAAGAACTTCTCTACAGCATCTCCAAAATGTTGATCAACGATATGATGTTTGGAGGAAGTATTACCGATATGTTTCAAAGCGGATTATTGCTTTCATTGCCCGATTGGTTCCTGGATGGTGCCGCAGCCTATATCTCTAAAGGCTGGAGTGTAGAAATGGATGATCAGATCAGGGATTTATTTGGCGCCAGAAAATTTAAAAAGCTTTCGCGAATCAGCGGCAGTGAGAGTACATTAGTAGGGCAGTCACTCTGGAATTACATTGCTGAAAACTATGGCAGAAGCAATATCTCCTACATATTGAATTTGACCAGAATCATAAGAGATGAGGAAAAAGGAATTGCCAATACTTTAAGTGTGCCATTTAAAAGGTTTTTGGCCGATTGGCAACAGTATTATGCAGAAATAGCTGCTACCGTCAACAATAACTATATCGCCGCAAAAGCTGAGGCCAAGTTACAAAAACGGAATCGCAAAGAACTTCTGTATAGTCAGGTCAGTCTGAGTCCCGGAAGTAATTATCTCGCCTATGCCCAGAATAATGATGGAAAATATAAGGTCATTATTAAAGATACCAATACCGGAAAAGAGAGAACAGCCATGATTGGCGGTTACAAGGTTATAAATCAGGAAATAGATCATGAGATCCCTGTACTTAGCTGGAGGGATGATCACACGCTTGGAATTATCAATGTGAAGGCAGGTAAAAGCTATTTGTGGCTTTACGATGTAAATACTAATAGAAAATTTAAAAAGGAGCTCGGAAGATTTAATCAGATCAAGGAGTTTGATTTTTCTACCAACGGCAATTTATTGGTACTGAGTGCAGATATCAAGGGAAAGAGCGATATTTTCATCATTAGTCTGAGGCGAAACGGTCTAAAAAGAGTAACCAATGATATTTACGATGATGTAAGTCCCAAATTCATCCCCAACTCAAAATCCATTGTTTTCAGTTCTAATCGCACAAGTGATACTATCGACGTGAAATTTAATGACTATAAGGTTTTGGGGGATAACTACAATTTGTTTATATACAATCTTGATACCACCCGAAATGTACTTTACAGGGCTACCAATACCTTGAGTAAAGATTATAAACCAATTCCAAAAGATCCCAACACCATTTATTATCTCAGTGATCAAAAAGGAATTGTAAACCTTTACAAATACACAGTCGATAAAAATCTATTTACCCAGGTATCAAACTTCAACTATAGCATCCAGGATTACGATATTGATTTTGAACAACAGAATTTATCGTTTGTCATGATCAATAAGGGGAAAGATTTTGTGTACATGGATAAGTCATTTGATTTTGACAAAAATATTTTTACCCCACAGACAAGGCGTCAGGAGGTACTGCAGGCCAGGTTCATTACCAACCGCCTGAATAAATTTAAATTAAATCAGCAGCAAGGCGAAGAAGAAGATTCACAGCCGGAATTGGAGGTGATCGATGAAAACACCATCATTGAGGAAGTGGAAGCGGACATTGAGGAAGAAACGGATATCATCGATACTGACAATTATGTATTTGATAAAGATGTCGTAGAGCAAAAGGAAGAAAGCAATAACACCTCCTTCCTCTCTAATTATCGAAAGCTTCAGAAAGAAAGTAAAGTAGTGGGGCCTTTGCCCTATGAAACCAGGTTCAGTGCAGATAATTTAATTACCTCCTGGGTCATTGATCCTATGAGGGGTTTTGGTATTCAACTGGAGGCCAGAATGAATGATATGCTTGAGAACCATAGATTTTACGGAGGTATTTTAGCTATTACAGATCTAAAAAATAATGATCTCTTTGCAGAATACCAGTTTCTAAAGTACAAAATAGATTTTGGCGCGCGCTATGAAAGGAAAACCATATCAAGGTCGGCAGATGATGACAGCAATATCAGGCAGCGATACACTTTGAACAAAGTGGAATTAAGTGCCTCTTATCCTTTGAGTGTTACTTCCAGGTTGAGCTTCAAACCATTCTATGCTCTCACGAGGTCGTTTGACTTAAACGATGCACTGCTGATCCCGGGTAACCCGCTGGTACCTATCGATACGGAAGCTAATTATGCGGGGGGTACTGTGGAGTTTGTTTTTGACAATTCTTCGGTAAAAGGTCTTAATTTATATGAGGGGACACGGGGTAAGGCGTCGTTTACCCATTACCAAAGTCTCAATGAAGGCAGAAGGCCAAGCTTCAGCAAATTAAGTGTTGATTTAAGAAACTATCAGAAAATACATAAAGAGTTTATATTTGCTACCCGCTTATTTTACGGACGATACTTTGGTAGCAACTCTCCTAAGTTTTTACTGGGTGGTATGGACAACTGGCTCTTTAAGAAGGCCGACTCGCAGGAGGGGAATGATCCACTGGCCATTGTTTCCGAACAGGATAACAGCAATCTGTTATTTGTTGACTATGTTACCAATCTTCGCGGCTTCAATTACAATAAATTTAATGGATCAAATGCCATTCTATTCAATGCGGAGTTGAGATTGCCGATTGTTAAATATTTAAGCCACGGTCCTATTTCTTCCAACTTTTTAAGAAATCTTCAGTTTATAGGATTCTATGATATTGGATCTTCCTGGAATGGTGACAGACTGTGGCCGGATGAAAATAGCTTGAATCGCGAATTAATTCAACCTGAAGATTCACCTTTTGAGGCGCTGATTGACAATTTTAACAGCCCGTGGTTATCCAGCTATGGTGTCGGCGTACGAACCGTATTTTTAGGTTATTACATGAAGTTTGACGTGGCCTGGCCAATCGAGGATTACGAGGTGAAATCCACTAAATTCTATGTAACGCTGGGTTATGATTTCTAGCATATCGGCCGGTTTTTTAATTGGAAGGCGTTAAATAACCCCATTTCTCAATTATTTCACTTATTTTTAAGGCCAAATTGCCATTATGGCCTAAAGAATATCATTTATGGTGAAATCTATGACCGGCTTTGGTCAGTCCAAACTCGACAGCGAAGATATTAATCTTGGTGTTGAAGTTAAAACCCTCAATTCTAAATTCCTGGATTCGATCATAAAGTTACCCAGGGAATTTTCTGATAAGGAATTGGACGTTAAAAATATTCTCACCGACCGCCTGATAAGAGGAAAGGTAAGTGTTATTATTACCTTCCTTAGAAAAGATGTTTCAGCCGTCAAAATGGATATCAACCGAAAGCTGTTTAACGAATACTATCAAAACCTGCTGGCAGTGGCGAAAGAAGCCAAGGCCCCGGAGCAGGATGTTTTTAAACTGGCTATCCAAATGCCCGAAGTAGTTTTACAACGGGATTCTGAGGAAGACCTGAGTGAAGATTGGAACGCAATACTGGAACATATCCATACGGCTATTGATCAATGTGACGATTTCCGCATCAAAGAAGGAGCGGGATTACAAAAAAAGCTGTTGTCATATATTGAAAATATCGAAGCTTTTTTAACAAGTATTGATGAACAGGATCCTCAGCGGATACAGGCGGTAAGAGAAAGGCTTAATCAGAAAATAACGGAATTACAGCATGTTGAGAAAATAGACAACAACCGGTTTGAGCAGGAGTTAATCTATTACATCGAGAAGTTAGATATCAACGAAGAAAAAGTACGTTTAAAAAGCCATTTGGATTACTTTATTGAAGTAATGAACAATCCCGTGTCCCAGGGCAAAAAATTGGGTTTCATTTCTCAGGAAATAGGCCGCGAGATTAATACGATTGGTTCAAAGGCCAACGATGCGGTCATACAAAGGTTTGTAGTGGGTATGAAAGAAGAGCTGGAAAAAATAAAAGAACAATTACTAAATATCCTTTAACTTTACTGCCGGCCTGGCAATCGGGCTTTGTTATCAACTGATTCATTTAAAACTATGTCCAAAAAATATCATATCTACGGTTTGGGAAATGCGCTGGTAGACATTGTTACAGAAGTTGACGATGACTTTTTTCGCAATCACCATGTTAAAAAAGGCGTTATGACCCTCGTGGATGAAACCAGGCAATACCAACTTATTGAGGCAATCCATCTTCCCGATAGTGAGCGACAATGTGGTGGTTCTGCCGCCAACACGATTATTAGCGCCAGCCAGTTTGGAAGCCGGTGTTTTTATAGCTGCAAAATTGCCAACGACGAGATGGGATTATTTTATTTGCAGGACTTGATAGCAAATCGTATTGACACTAACTTAAATGGCGATGGTCTGGATGCGGGGATTACCGGTAAATGTTTGGTCATGACTACACCGGATGCCCAGCGTACGATGAACACCTTCTTAGGTATCACATCGGATTTTTCGGTAAGGGAGCTGGATGAGCAGGCTATCAGCGAGTCTCAATATATATATATCGAAGGTTATTTGATTACCTCCGAAAATGGACGGCAGGCGATGAAGGCTGCCAAGACCATGGCAGAAAAACATGGCGTAAAAACAGCGCTCACCTTATCTGACCCCAGCATAGTGCAACATTTTAAAAAAGAAATGGAGGAAGTAGTAGGTGATGGGGTGGATTTATTGTTTTGTAATGAAGAAGAAGCATGCCTGTTTACCGGCACAGGCAATATCCTGGAGGCACGGGAAAGGCTTAAATATTCAGCAAAGAAATTTGCCATCACCCTTGGCGCCAATGGGGCCTCCATCTTTGACGGAGATACTTTTGTGGATATAGAACCCTACAGGGTGGAGGCAGTAGATACCAACGGTGCCGGCGATATGTTTGCCGGGGCTTTTTTGTTTGGTATTACACATGGGCATACCTGTGCGGAGTCAGGAAAGATCGCCAGTCTCGCCTCGTCCAAGGTGGTATCCAAGTTTGGGCCGAGACTGGATGTTAAACAAATTCAGGATATCCTGGAAACCTTGTTTAAAGTGGAAGATTAAGTACGTGCCACAGTTAATCACCTCAGGTCCATGGCCCGGTCGGGGTAGTCGGTAATAAGCCCATCTACACCCCATTCAATCATTAATTTCATTTCTATAGGATCATTGATCGTCCAGGGAATTACTTTCATCCCTTTCTTTTGCAATTTGTTGACCGTGTCCGCGTCCAATAGTTTGTAGTACGGGCTGTAGATAGCCGGTGTAAAGCCCAATTTCTTGAGCTGACTTTTGTAACTTAATTTATTGCCTACTAAAAAAGCCAGGGCTAACTTGGCATCTTTCTCATGCAGATACTGTAATACGCGATGATCAAATGATTGAATAATTACCCTGTCCCAGGGTAACGATTGTTGAATTTCAGTATAAACCAGATCACTGAATTTTGCGGGTGCCGGATGGTAGATATTGTCGCCTTTTGGACTGCTTTTTATTTCGATATTGTAGTTTACCGGGGCGAGGTTGTTTTCTTTAATATGCTTCTCGACAACTTCGATCATTTCGCTTAGCAATGGTTTGTGTGCCGTTACTTTTTCCTGTTCAGGGAATCGTTGGTTGCCGGAAATACCGCAATCATATTTCCTGATGGTTTCATAATTCATCTCATAAATGTTGTGAGATTTTTCGTTGGCGCTCTCAATGACCTGGCCGCTTTGATCGGTGCATATAGCGCCGGACATGTAGGGCTCATGAGAAATGACAACTTGCTTGTCTTTGGAAATTACCACATCTAATTCCAGCGTGGTGACACCCAGGTCTACAGCCTTGATAAAGGCATTGATAGTATTCTCAGGCAACAAACCGCGGGCACCACGATGTCCCTGAATATCCAGTTTTTGGGAAAGTGCTGTATAGGGAAGGACAAGCACCATAAATACAGTGGGTAAAAAAATCTTACGATAGTTCATGAGATGGTTATTTTATTACTTGAAAATATATTTTCAAAGTATAATATTAGACAATAGTTGGTGAATAAATTCCGTATTTTTGGCAAAATCTAATATAAAAAAATTTCGGAATAGCATTAGCGCTTTAAATAAAACTAATTTTTGGTAAAAAAAATACTGGACCTCATTAATTATTTAGGCCATGGCCATGTCATTTGATAACATAAGAACAGGAAAAAAATACTACCTTAAAAATTTTGGGGATGAATCTACTTTTGAAGTTCACGAGGTAATGGGGAATGGGGACTATCGTGTAAAAGATATCCATACACTTGAAATGTTTTTTCTAAGCGAATTGGTGAAGTACGGGAAGGGAAAAGACTATAGATTTGAAGAAGTTCCGGATTAGCTTTTCCCGGGGAAAAAGCGCATCAGATATTTGGTAATTTTTTTATTTATATTTTTGGAAAAATCAATTTCTATCCTACATTTGCATTCCCATTTACGGCCACGTGATGGGATTAAAATTTTTAGGGCGCTTAGCTCAGTTGGTTCAGAGCACTTGGTTTACACCCAAGGGGTCGGGGGTTCGAATCCCTCAGCGCCCACCCTGATTATCAAAGAGTTATAAAGTGAATCTTTATAACTCTTTTTTATTATGCACACTTTGTGCACACTTTTTTCGAAAACTTTTCGGATTGATCCCAAAGTAGCATGTAGAACACTAATTTAAACCAAGAAATACTCTAATATGTTAATACATATTAATATCATTTGTATAATAAACCAAAATCGTAATCATACAAATCCAAGTATTCGAATTTTTTCCTTATTTACTTGAACTCATCCGTTTTCTATTGATTTTAGTTATATTTTATTTACATTTTAACTGTCTGTAATTCAGCCTTATATAAAAAACAGAACATTTTCGCGTGTTTTTTAATATGAAATATTTGTTTTTTATCGATCATCCTACTAGATTCATTATATCATTTACATACAAATTTGCTGATCAGTATTTCCATATTAGCATTTGTATGTAAGCATATTTTGTCAACCATCGAAACGACCCAATAGAGAATGTAAGACCATGAGTTATGCTGTTAGCTGACTTATGAAAGATGATTGTTTGCAATAAGAATTGCTTCGCTCTTTCAACCGCAATTAATTTTTATTATAGCCCCGGCATTTGACTACTTTGCATATGCAAAGTACCAATGCCGTTAAAAATTATTTATTTTGGAAAACGGGAAACCTATATTTCGACTAATGCTAATTTTGCCAGTGATTTTCAGCCTGCTATTTTCCGGGCCGTTATTTGCCTGGCAAGTGGCAAAACATAAAGCGCAGATCACCGACACAAAATCGTACCTTGCTTTGGATAGCCTTCCTGATCCGGAGTCATCCCCTGCCTACAGTCAGCTTAAAAAATCGATGGATAGCCTGCAATCCTGGCAAACCCTGCTCAATAGCTATCAATTAAGCACAGATAGCCTTACGCAGGATCAGGTAAAAAAGATAATAGCTCTTAAATCGAAAAGTGATAGTCTGCTAAACCGGATGGAATCGACCCAAAAAGAAGCTACCACCAGACTAACCCAATTGGAAAATAAGGCCATGCATTTGCAGGATTCCATTCATCAGGCCTTGCAAGGCAAAATGGGGCAACTTCGATCTAAAGGTAAATTGAGCCCTAAGCTCGACAGTCTGTGGCAAAAGTCAAATCACCTGGCAGTATCAGAAAAATTAGAAGGGAAACCGAAAAAGTTGAAAAATGCAGCAGATCAGATTGGGAACCTGGACCAATTGACCGGTCAGCTGCAACAGGAAAAAATTTCACCGGAATTTACCAATAGTCTTCGTGAAAAACTTTCCGAGCTGCAAGGTACCCTGGATGAAAAAGAGAAGTTGTCCCTGATCAAAAACCAGGCAACAGCATGGAAATCCACTTTTAACAAGGAGTTTGACCAGCTAAATAAAAGTATCAGCCTGGACAAACTGAGCCTGGAACAACAGCATCTTCAGGAATACACCGGGAAGGTGCAGGCCTACCAGGAACAGGTCAACAACGCACCGGAAGCATTGGAACAAAAAGCCCGGGACCTGGAAGAGGTGAAGGCTTTCGAAAATAAAAAGGCTGCTTTCAGCCCCTACCAGGAACAAATGAGTCAACTGGGGGAGGAGGGGCATGCGGAGGAAAAAGCAGTGCAAAAAGCCAAAACTATGGCCAAAGACCATTTCGCAGGACAGCAGGAAAAACTGTTGGCCGCCCAAAGTAAACTGAGTAAGCTAAAACAAAAGATGGGCAAGTTTGGCACTCTGAATGGAGAGAAGTTTAAAAAAGAAAATGAAATGAAGGGGAAGCCGCTGGGAGAAAGATTAGTCCTGGGTGGTAATTTCCAACTACACCCCGGAGACCTGGTATCCCTTGATATATCACCTGCTATAGGATATCGATGGACAAAAATGTTTCGAATTGGTTTGGGCGGTACCTATCGCACAACTTTCGATGAGAAGGAAAAGTTTTTGCTGTCTGATGAAAAAGAAGTATTTGGCTACAGGGGATACCTGGAGCACGATGTCTATAAAGGATTCTATCTCCATGGAGAATATGAAAGATTAAACGGCACGGACTTATCCCAAAAAAATATAGCCCAGGATAACCGGGATAACACCTGGCGTGACGGGGCATTGTTGGGACTGGGCAAAAGTTATCAAATAAAAAATAAGATTAAGGGCAATGTCATGGTATTATATAATTTTCTATACGATGAACAAAGCCATTATAACAAGCCCTGGAACCTTCGGTTTGGATTTGAGTTGGTGGGATCCGGGAAGCAAAAAAAGAAAGGAACAAATAAGCAACAATAATAATTTCAATCACAGTGACACACAAACCATAAAATTACTTTTTAATAGAAGCGAAATTAAAAGCCTATGACAAAACAAATTTAACCAGGATTGGGATAGCGAAACCTAACTACATGGAGGTGCAGATTGATCGCAACAGTGGTTGTGATCATATGGAAAAACCGGTAGTGACTTTTTATCCTTATCAACAGTACATCAAGGGTGATGCATTTTTCAGTTTCCCGATAAGGGATTGAAAGGTGCCTTGGCGAAGCCATGTCAAAAATTAACCGACAGGGGATTTGACATGAGCTTGCCGCAGGATACGATTCTTCCTGAACGGGAGAGGTGCGTCCAGACGGCAGCAAACAACGGCCAAGCTTTCTGAACTTCATGGGATGTCCCATAGAAGAACAGTAAAGTTATACACTGACCGTTAGCATTTGGATTTAGTGAAAACAAAACGAGTAGCATAAAAAATAAACCACAACAATATGAAAAGGACCATAATATTATTAACACTCGTGTGGCTATGTGCCGGCCATGTGAAAGCCCAGGAACAGCAGGCGAAACACAAGAAAAAACCCAGTGCCTGGAGTGCGATCAAGACCAAAAACCTGTTGGCCAACAATGCGTGGAGCACGACCAGCACCGAGCAGAAGATGATCACCGAGTTCAATGGGGAGCTGCAAACCCAGAACCAGCAGGTAACCATTTCCTGCCATAAGGGGAAATTTGATTTTGACATTGCTGGGGATAAAAAGAACAGCTTCTCTGTAAAAACCGATTATGATAAAACGGAGCTGGATGTAGTCTATTTCGCACCCAAGCCTAAAGCCTATAGCAGGATTACTATTCATAAGCATGATAAGCTGATTGTGGTGGAGTATGCCGATAACACGCATACGGCTTATCTGTATTCTGGAGAGTTGATACAAAATCCCAAAGATTAGAAAACCAAAATTGTGGAAATAGGCAAGTAGCATTCCTATTAAGAATTCTGCCTATTAAAATCTCAAAAATATGAATCCTATGAAAATCAAACTGTTTTTAATACTGGCGTTATTGAGTGTCAATACAATAGCCCAGGATGATAATGTTTATAATAATGTCACCATTTCATCACCCACAGCTGCGTCCCTGGGTAAGTATGGAGACATACCGGTAAATTTCCACACGGGTATTCCTAACATTTCCATTCCCATCTACACGGTTACAGAGGGGCCTTTACAGCTACCTATCAGCCTGAGCTATCACGCCTTGGGCATGAAGGTAATGGAAACGGCCAGTTGGGTAGGTGCGGGCTGGTCTTTAAACGCTGGTGGTGTCATTACCAGAACCGTAAACGGGGCACCGGATGAGCGTTTTACCAATAACGTGTCAAATCAAACTCACGGTCATTTCAGTGACCATGGTTATAACAGTTATTATTATGATGTTAGCAATTTCCCGGATTGGGAAAGTTTTTTGGCTGGCACTAAAGACGGAGAACCTGATTTTTTCTTTTTTAATTTTCTGGGTAATTCAGGCAAATTTTATTTTGATGACGATCGCACCCCGGTTTTAATACCGGAACAGGATATAAAAATAGAGGTAGATTATAACGAGACAAGTAATGAAAGCATCAGCCGCTTCACCCTCACGACCCCTGATGGTATCAAGTACTATTTTGGAAGGACGGAGGACGCCTTGGATACCGATCCTGTAGAAAAAACCAAACCCTTCACAGCCTCTGCCGGCGCCTACTTTGGCAATGCTCTTTCCAGCTGGTATTTGCATAAGATTACTACTGCCGACAGCCTGTTTGAGATTAATCTAAGTTACGAGGCGGAAGATTACAGCTACTGGACTATCTCCATGTTTCCGGTGCTAGCCGGCTCCAACGAAGATGAATTCAAGATTGTAAAGAATATTGTTGAGGGAGTACGCCTAAGTCAAATCACTTTTTCACATGGACAAGTAGATTTCGTTGCAGATACTTTACGCCTGGATCTGGGTGGTACCACCGCAGATATTGCTGAGGATTCTAACACCCAAGCCAAAAGACTGGATGCCATAAAAATAAGTGATGCGGGTAGCTACTGTAAGGAGTTTGTATTCTCATACAGTTACTTTGAAGATAACACCAGTAGTCTTCCTCCCGACCTTACTGTTATTACCGTTAATACAGATCGTAAACGACTGAAGCTAGATGGTTTTCAAGAGCAGACTTGCAATAGCCTTGTGAGTAAACCAGCGCACACATTTACATACTTTTCAGATTTCGTGCCCCGTCGACTCACTTTTGCTCAAGATCACTGGGGTTTTTATAACGGAGCCGCCAGTAATGACGGCCTGATTCCCACTTATTTCGAAGTAGATATGACTGAGGTGACCGGCGCCGATCGTGAAGCCAGCTGGCCGGAGATGAGAGCTGGAAGCCTGCAAAGGATCACATATCCTACGGGAGGTTACTCAGAGTTTGATTTTGAGGCGCATAATACTTGGACAGTTTATTCGGTGAATGAAGTTCAGGAAATATTAAACTTCAGCAGCGGCTTTGATGGGAGCTCCACAACCCAGACCAGAAATTTGGTCAGTAATGGAGGGGTCTATGATATCACTTTGTCCAATTCGGCCGTGGGAGGCCTTGGAATTCTGGAGATTTATGATAGTAACAGCAATTATGTGGATGGTCTCACGGCCAGTGCTGGGATAACCAATATGAAATCAATAATACTGCCGGTTGGTACGTATAGCATCGAATTGAGGAAAGATGTGCCCTCTACCGGTAATGGCACGGAGGTGTGGTTCAATCAAGCTAATTTGGTTAATTACCAGGAGAATGCTACTGTTGGAGGGCTGCGCATTAAAACCATGACCCATCATGATGCAATATCTATAGCCAATAATCAGGTGATCTCTTATACTTACGAAATTGGAGGCCAATCTACTGGCATATTATATGGCCGACCCAGTTATGTGCAGGTGATCCGAAATGATATTATCGAGGATGCTGGCTTCTTTACAGCAGATCCTAATGAGCCGCCCCAAATTACTAATGGATGTCCTAGTTTTGGTCTTATCGGGCCGGACCCTTTTTTCAAATCACCAAGTAGCATTAGACCCATGGGAAGCACTCAGGGCAATCACATTGGCTACAATGAGGTGAAGGTTTCTCAGGCAGGAAATGGCCATAGCATATTCCGCTATTATGGGTCAGATCTTTGGGATAACAACAATGACCGCGTAGCCTATGTACATATTGATCCTTGTGATATCAATACGGCTAATTATCCTCCAGCACCATTGCCCCATGAATTCAAGCGAGGAGAATTAAAATATGAAGGACACTTTGATGAAAGCAATCAACTACTTCAGTCCAGAGATTATTTCCCAGTATTTTCTGATGCGACTGGGGTCACTCCAGCTTTTAAAGTATCGAGCTATCTACCTGGCAAGCTTTTAGGGACCCGTTACGAATTGAAAACTGCACGCAAAACTGAGACTAAAGTTATAGAGACAAACCGAGATCCGGGAGCAGGCTCTGCAATCTCTACGAACCATCAATTCATGGAAAGCCCATATCACAATCAAATTTCTAGGAGTATGACTTTCTCCTCCGAGGGAGATACCCTGGAAACCCAATGGCATTTTGCAGCAGATTTTCAAATCCCCGATTGTTCTGGAATAGCCAATACCTGCCAGGATGACTTGGATACCGAACTCAACACCAGTCTTTCAGACTACCTGGCAACAGTGGCCGGTTGTACCACCCAAGTATGTAGATTCAATGAGTATCAGAACTACATAGAACGTAACACGCAGGCCAGAGTGGACTTTTTGGCTTGCAGTAATAGTTATACAACCTCCTATGATTCCTGTTACGCGGTGGCATTGGCCTCTGCTACCACGGAGTTAAAAGTAATTCTGGATTTGCAACAACAGTTCTCTAACCCACCCCTGGAAATTACGCAATGGCACCAGAATGAACTGTTACGGGCTACCTACAATGAATATGATTATGCGGTATCTCCCGCGGATCAGGTATATCCAAAAAATGCGCAGTTGGTGAGTGTAGCCAACCCCACCACCAACTTCACTGGAGCTGCCAGCACCAATACTGCCATTACTAAGGACGGCCAGTACCAAGAAGAAGTGTCATACCACTATCATGATGGTAATCTGGTGGAGATTATTGGTAAGGATGGGCTGGCTACCTCCTATTATTGGGGTCATAACAATACCCTTCCCATCATTAAAGCGGTAGGAGCCACCTATTCGACCTTGTCCGCTGTTTATTTGGCAGAGAGCGGAGATCTGGATCAGGTCCGGAATAACGCTTCCTTAGCCAATGCCCAAGTAACCACATTTATCTACGACCCCCTCATCGGTATAACCTCCCAAACCGATCCTAATGGGCTTGCGACTTTTTACGAATACGACGAGCTCAATCGTCTGAAACTCATCAGGGATCATGAGGACAATATTCTGCAACAATATGAATACCACTACCACGACGAAAGCCAAGGAGGGGCGCAATAAAATGGAAAGGAATTATTTAACACCGATCAAAAACCTTTTGATGATGAAACGAATGAAAATCAAGTTAATTTATATCGCTGCCCTATGCTTGTTCGGCGCACTTTCTATTGTTAGCCAAAGCCAGGCCCAAATCTATGTAGATATTTCAGCGACCGGGGCCAATAGCGGTGCCAGTTGGACTGATGCCTATAACGATTTACAAGATGCGATTGCCCAGGCTGCAGCTGGCGGTACACCGGTAGAAATCTGGGTGGCCAGAGGTGAATACAGACCGACGGATAGTCTGGATCGCACCATTTCTTTCGAGATGCATTCAAACGTAGGGATGTATGGCGGCTTTGTTGGTGGAGAAACGTTGTTGTCAGAAAGAGATTGGATTGTCAACCGGACCGTACTTTCGGGAGATATAGGGGTTAGATTTGACCATACCGATAACACGCTGAATGTACTGAAGGCTACCGGGGTAGATGCCACTGCGATTATTGATGGTTTTATTATCAAACACGGTTATGCTGATGACAATACATTTGGAAATTCCGGCGGCGGGTTATACATCAATAATCAAGCCCAGGTCTCCTCACCAACCATCAGCAACTGTACTTTCTTTGAAAATTTTGCATCGATTTGTGGGGGAGCAATATTTGACAACAACGATAACCATACACTTTCAACCACCATTACCAATTGCCAGTTTCTCGGCAACCGGTCAAACAAAGCCGGTGCTATCGGCATAACGAATGTATCGGGTCAAATGAATCATGTTATTGCCGGCTGTGTGTTTTCCGGCAATGCGGCGGCCTCTTTAGGTGGCGCCATTTGGATGGTTAACAGCAGTATTCAAATAAAGAACTGCACCTTTACGCTGAATAAGAATTTTGCGATTACATCAGGTTTGGGGTCACCTGTTTTGAAGAATAATATTTTTTGGGAAAACTTCACTGGAGATTTCAGCGAAAACCTCACGTTTGATCAACTGAATATAACCTCGGGAAGCCCAGTTGTCCAAAATAACCTCATCCAAGGGGGTTATGGCGCTCCTTCTGACAATAATATTGATGCCAACCCATTGTTTGAAACCGAACCCAGCTTCGAAGGAGTTTATCCCAGGACCAGTATTATTCCTACGATTAGTACAAAGAAATACCTGGAGAACCAACTATATGCTGAGGGAGATATCCAACCTAATAAAAGACATTTTTATACCTATAAGGATGTGGCCAATAACAAAATATATACCAATGGTTTTCGTGTTCAAATGATTGATATGGACACCTTGGTAAATGGGCGGCCACTATCCACAATTTATGATGATATGTGGTTTACTGAAATTACCAGACTGGAAAATAGTATAAGTGATCATACCAACCGTATCTATTTTCCAACCACACGAGATAATTTGTTTTGGATTGATCGAAGCACAGGAGCGTCTGGCGAAATTAACCCACTGGATGATGTTCCAGGGACTTACAATCAGGTAAGTGCGCAAGATGTGATTGTCGATCAGGTAAATAACCTGCTATATGCTGTTGTAAAATACAATGCCAGTTTTTCTTTTTATGGCATCATGGAATTGGACCTGGTAAATGGTACAAAAAATTGGTTTACCACCACATCAAGCCCTATTGCCGTTCCGGATCCTGGCACCCATTACTTTGCAGGCCAAAAGCTATATTTAGACCAGGTTGAAAACAGGCTGTATTTTTCCGGTAATCATGGCCTGTGGTGGTGGGACAGGGATAATGATGCCACCGGCGCGTTAAACATGACAAGTGGAATAAGTTTAGATGCTGGTAATCCACCATTACCCTCAAACAAAATCACACATATTTATATTGATAACAACCAAAACAAATTTTACATCGCTACCTATGATCAGGGATTATTCGTGTGGGATATAAATAACCAGTCTAGCAAAGTTTATAATAAAGACAACTCACTCCTGATTCACAATCAAATCAATATGGTCAATAAAATAAACGATCAGAACCTTATTGTCGTGTCCTGTGAACGAGGAGGGCTTTTTACCATCGATCTCACCACTGGTGAAGAAAAATTGTATACAAACGGAAATGGTTACGAAATTTTTCCACAAATGCCGGACACGGATCTGTCTTCTACTTATTATGACAATGTTGAAAAAAAGCTATACAGCGCCACCTTTAATCCAAATGGCGGTACTTGGGTATGGGATTACAATGACCTGGTACCTGATTATGGTGATCTTCGTTTGAAAGCTGGATCTCCCGCCATAGACAAAGGTATTGATGCCGAGGTACCCGGAAGTGTTACGACTGATGCAGCCGGATTGCCTAGATTTGAGGATTTTGCAACCATCGGGACTAACTCGGTGGATCTGGGAGCGTATGAAAGAACATACTCAGATGATGAGGCACCACCGGCTTCAATTCCCGAGCAAGCGCTTAATTATATCGTGGCAAGGACGATAATAAAAGAAGGCGTTGTTGATGATACTGCCCTGGATAATTTTTCAGCAAATGATATAAACAAATCCGTCCAATACTTCGATGGCCTCGGCCGCGGCATACAGTCAGTAGTTGTGCAGGGCTCGCCGGATAAAAATGACATAGTAACGCCTGTAGTATACGATGCCTTTGGCAGGCAGGCCTATAATTACTTACCCTACGTCTTGAAGACTACTGATCCAAGCAACGGTGGCTTTAAGACTAATGCGCTGAACGGCGCAACTGGTTATACCGACAGCGAACAATATCTTTTCTATCAAAACGTCGGAGATATTGCCAATGACACAGCGGCCTTTGCCCTTAAAAAATTCGAACCCTCCCCCTTGAACCGGTTAGCAGAACAAGGCGCTCCTGGCGGGCCCTGGCAGCCCAATCCAGGTGACGAAAACGGCAAAACCATCAAGTTTGGTTATTTGGTTAACCAGGATAGTGTGGTCAGACAATGGGATATTGATGCGGTCACTTTATTACCTGAAACCACAGGTTATTATGATCCGGGGGAATTGACCCTGAATACCACTACTGATGAAGAGGGTTCACAGACTAATGAGTATATAGACAAACTTGGCAGGACGATCTTAAAGGAAGTGGAAAATCTTAGGGATGTGAATGGGGTGGAATGGTTGCGCACTTATTATGTCTATGATGACTTTAACAACCTGCGTTTTGTATTCCCGCCCAAAGCCATTGACGTGCTCAATCACGGGGATTTTGAACCGCTTAACCTGGACGATCCTATTCTGAAAAACCTGGCCTTCCAGTACCGCTACGATGAACGCCAGCGTATGATCATGAAAAAAGTACCCGGGGCGGAGCCGGTGTATATGGTATACGACGAGTTTGACCGGTTGGTATTTACCCAGGATGGTAACCAGTTTGACAGAAGCGAATGGAGTTTTACCAAATACGATAACCTCAACCGGCCGGTGATGACCGGAACAATGGTCCTGACCAATACCTGGGGATCAGACCGGATTGCCTACCGCGATGGTGTGGAAGCTGCGCTTGATAGTTATTATACGACCAATCTGTCCATTGACCCAAACCACCGCTATGAGTCGTTCAGCGCAACCGATACCTGGGGTTATACAGACAGAAGTTATCCGGCGTTAAGCCTCGGTAGCCATGAAATACTAACCGTTACCTACTATGACAATTATGATTTCCGTGTAGATGCTGTTTTAGGGGGCCCGGCGGTGAATTATGAATTTGAAGCTGAACTAGACTTATTAAATGATGATGCCTTTACCCAATTAAAAGGCCAGGTAACAGGCTCCCGCACCAAAGTATTAGGAGAGAACAAATATCTTAACACAGTCACCTATTATGATGACCGCTACCGGGTCATCCAAACCACCACCGACAACTACACCGGTGGCTTTGACAGAGTCACTACCGAATATGATTTTTCTGGCAGGGTATTACGCACAAAGCAAACCCATCGTCGCGGAGAAGGTAATTTTGAGGATCTTGTGGTCCATCAAAGTTTTACTTATGATCACGCAAGCCGTTTGCTCAATACTTATCATCGCATAGGTAGTCAGGACTCTGTATTATTGACAGCTAACAACTACAATGAAATCAGCGAGCTGGTAGAAAAAAACCTGCATGCAACCGATATGGCTAATCCTGTGTATAAACAATCGGTAGATTATCGCTACAACATCCGAGGATGGCTGACACAGATCAATAACAGCAATTTGTCCGGCACCGATGCCAATGCAGGTCAGGATTACTTTGGCATGAACCTATACTACAATGAAGAGGTACCGGGGCTTAGCTATATTATGGCAGATGGCGCGCAGGACCCTTTCAAGCGGCCGACGCAGTACTTTGAACAAATCATGAAGGGGGTTTCGGTAAAGCCTATTATTTCCTATAAACAGCCTGATGTATTTAAACCTCTCCAAATACAACCGCTCAACCGGAGCCATAAATTTGGGGTGGATTACCAACTTTACCAACAGATCAACCCCAAACGGATCAAAGCTAAAATCTCTTCCGATAAAAAACCAGGGATGGGTTTTAACTACAGAAAGCAATTACCAATTAGGAATTCGGTCAAAGCTGATCAATCCAGCGTAGTTGCCAGCAATGATGACCCCGATGGTAAAAGTGATGAGGAAAGTGAATTCCTGACTCGTTTTGTTACTAAAGAAGTTTTCCTTCATGTAGATCCCGCTACATTGACAGCTTCTTTGGATGCAGGTTTCTGGATCTACGAGGATTTCACCAAGGGTACGACTTTAGAAAACAAGCCGGGGGCAGCTACTGCTCCTTTGGTAGAAGAATTATGGCTGGAAGCCGAGTGCGACACCCGGGGCGCCAACTGGACGATGTTCAATGATGGGGATGCTTCCAATAACAACTACATGGTGGTTGCCAGCGGTACCAACCAGCTCAGCACTGCCCCTGCCAGCGCCGATGATCATTTGAGTTTTACTTTTAATATTGTTAATACGGGCAATTTTAAAGTCTGGGGCCGGGCGTTGACCACCTCTGCCAACGATGACTCGTTCTGGGTGCGCATGGACGGTGGCAGCTGGATCAAATGGAACAGCATTCCCTCGGGCAGCTGGCAATGGGATGATGTACACGATTCTGACAATTCGGGTACAGCGGTCACTTTCAACTTAGCGGCAGGCAGCCATACCTTCGACATCGCCCTGAGGGAGGTCGGTGCCAAGATTGATAAATTATATATTTCTGATACCGGCACGACCCCCACCGGCACAGGCAGTGCCGCTACTAACTGTGTGGCTACCGCCCCTCCGGCAGATCCTACAGGATTAGTGGCAGATCGTACCTCTTACAGTTACGTTGAATTGGCCTGGGATGCCAATGCCCAGATCGTAGATGATTATACGCTTGAAAGATCTGTCGACAATACCAATTTCACAGCCGTAGCAACACCGGCAGGTAACCTGTTATCCTTCCGGGATAATACCGTCCAGGCAGGAACCAGCTACTATTACCGCCTCCGGGCTAATAACCATCTGGGCAGCTCTAACTTCACAACATCCTTAAATGTATCGTCGCTGGCCAGTTCAGGTGTAATCACCGACCAGTTACTATTGCACCTGGATGCCAGAAATACAGGCAGCTATCCGGGCTCAGGCGCTACCTGGTTTGATTTAAGCCCCAATTCCAATGACGCCACCCTCTCTAATCATTCTTTTAATGGCACCGATTTGAGCTTCACCTATTCAGGCACACAGGTGATCACCGATGAGGATATCGCCATTGCCCAGAATCAGGCGTTTAGCGTTGGTTTTTGGATCAATCCTTCTGATAATTCTAAGCCTAGCAATGTAAGAAGCAGTAACGGTTTCGGTGCCTTTAACTTTAGTGTGCCTAGCGGTTATCCGGGCTCTATACATGTGGGCATTGGTGATACTGATCCTGAAAGAATCGCCAGAACAGATCTGCCAGCCGGCCTGCTTGAAAATAACCAGGATCAATATTTTGTGTATACCTACAATAACAACATCGCCTCGCTTTATAAAAACGGGGAGTTTGTCTATGCCAAAGACATCGGTGCGATGACGGCTGCCTGGGCTAAATTTATGCTGAGGTATTCAATAGGCAAATTCAATGCTGCCCAGGTTTATGGCAAGGCATTAACCCCCGATGAGATTTTACATAATTACTTCATCGGCTACGGTAATACGGCTACCGGCGTGCCGGCTACGCCGACAGGCCTGATAGCGACCACCTTATCCATCAGCCAGATCGCCCTGAGCTGGACTGATGTGGCTACCAATGAGATCTATTACCTGGTGGAAAGGTCTACAGACGGGGTTAATTTCAGCCCGGTCAAATACCTGCCTGCGGGCACTACCGCCTACGAAGACCAGGGTTTGAATGCAGCCACCACTTACACTTACAGAGTAGTCGCTGTCAATTCGGCTGGCAGTTCTGTGGCATCCAATACACAGGCTACTGCTACTGATAATCTGCCGTCCATCAACATTGTGGCTGATGCGCTGGAACTTTACCTGGACGCGGGCAATACATCGAGCTACAATGGTGCCGGCAGTGGCAAAGCTTTGAGTGACATCAGTGGAAAAAATAATCATGCCATGCTGGATGACGGGGTGACAGCCGTGGGCGGTCATCTGCAATTTTCCGACCAGGGCTTTGAATCGTCATTGCCGGCGCTTACCGCTGGAACTACCAATTTCTCTATCGGTTTTTGGATGCGCCCCACGTCCGCCGGGTATCGTTATAACAGCGTGCAGGCCACCAGTTCGGAATTCGGATATGGGTCATTTTTCAGCCGCAATGACGCTGTGAATTTCAGGTACTTGACAGGGGTGACAAATACCAACATGTTTGATGGTTACAGTACTTATGTTTTGAATGAATGGGCCTATTTCGTATTCACCTATGATAACGGCACCGCTCGTATGTACAAAAACGGGGTGGAATTTAACGATAGTCCCAAGGCGCAAGACCCTGTAACCCTCGATTTTGAAGGGATCGCCTTGAAGCAGGGTTACGGTGATTTCGATGTGCTGCAGGTATATTCCAAAACCCTGAACGGTGCAGAAGTATTTCAAAATTACGAAATCCACAAAAACCGGTATTTTGTACCTACCGAGGCGCCACCTGCACCTACTGCGTTGGCAGTGAATCAGACCACCCAAAATGAGATCAAGATCACCTGGACGGATAATGCTGACAATGAAGACAAATACGTAGTAGAGCTGGCCACCGTTGAAACCGGTCCATTCGCTGTGTTGGATGAGGTGATTGTTAATGTGAATAACTATGCGCACAGCAACCTCAACGCCAACCAGGTCTTTTATTACCGGGTGAAAGCTGAAAACAGCATAGGAAGCTCTGCCTATAGTAATGTCATCAGCGCCAAAACCTTGTCAGCTGCCACGGTAGTGCCGGCAGCACCCACCGGTCTCAGCGCGGGTGTACAATCTTATAACAGGATTGCCCTGAGCTGGAACGATGTGGCTACCCAGGAGGATGAATACCAGATAGAAAGATCTTTGGATGGCACAAATTTCAGTTTGCTGGCCGCACTTCCCTTTAACACGACCTCCTATGAGGACAGCGGACTGGATCCTAACACCACCTATTATTACCGGGTCAAGGCATTGAATTGGATTGGCAGTTCCCCTGTCAGCAATACAGCAAACAGTACCACCACTTCTATGCCTGATTTTTCCGTGGTAATGGATAGCATGAAGCTGTACCTGGATGCTACACTTACAATGAGTTATGATGGTAGCGGTGTGAACTGGTTTGATCTCAGCGGACAAGGTAATGATGCGGTGCTGGATGCGGGTGTGGCCAAGGAAAACGGCCGTTTGCATTTTACCGATCAGGGGTTTGAGGCACCTTTGCCCGGGTTTTTGTCCGGTATCACCAATTTCTCAGTAGGTTTCTGGATGCGCCCTGATGCACAGGGTTATGCTTACAACAACGTCAGTTCGGTGAATGCAGCCAACCTGGTGGGCGTCTATTATGCCTTTAATGAAGGTGGCACCCGGATGGTGACAGGTGTACTCAATAACCGCTTTGGGCCATACAATATTTATGAGTTAGGCAATTGGGTGTACATGGTTTATACCTATGACAATGGCACCGGCAGGTTGTATAAAAATGGCAGCTTGCTGAACGGCCCTACAGCCCAGGGTGCGGTGGATACCGATTTTGAGGCCATGATCCTTTCCGGCGGCCATGGCGATTTTGAGATCCTGCAGGTGTATGACAAAACCCTCACCGACACGGAGGTATTACAAAATTATAATGCGGACAAGGACCGTTACATGAGTACTGCGGCAGTGCCGGCGGCTCCTACCGGTTTGACGGCCAATGTGATCTCCAAATCTCAGATCAATCTGAGCTGGACAGAGAACGCTACCAATGAAGGCAATTACCTCATAGAGGTTTCCACAGATGGTGGTGTGAATTACCAGACATTGGTAAGCCTGCCTTCAGCTACCAATAGTTTTGAACATGCCGGTTTGCCACCGGGGCAAACGGTGTATTACAGGGTATTGGCTACCAATTCTACCGGTAGTTCAGGCTATAGCAATGTGGTCAATGCAACCACATATTTGGAGGAGCCAACCACACTCGCCGGCCAGCCTCATTTGTCTTACCAGGTGGATTTATCCTGGGCGGATGTCGCGCAAAACGAAGCGGGGTACGAGATAGAAAGAAAACTGACCTCCGGTGGGACCTATGCGTTGGTGCATACCACGGCGGCTGATGTGACCACCTATTCTGATAATAACCTGACTCCTGAGACAAGTTATGATTACCGCATAAGAGCGGTGAACGGCACCAATTATTCCCTGTACAGCAATGAGATAACGGCTGTTACCGGCATCAATCCCCCGACATCATTGTCATTGACCCCTGTATCGGCCACTCAGATCGATATCAGCTGGGTGGATAATACTGCGATTGAGACAGGGTATGTGCTGGAGCGTTCTTTGTCCAGTAACTCGGGTTTTGTGGAGGTGGTAACCCTGGGGGCGAATGTGACCAGTTACCAGGATAACAGCTTACTGGCCGAAACTACCTATTTCTACCGGGTAAAGGCCACCAATGCTAATGGTAGCTCCAGTTATAGTAATACAGCAGGGGCATCCACCTTGCCATTGGTGATCTCCAATCCCAACCTGGAATACAAATCCGACACCTACCATAACGGCAATATCTCAGCGATCACCTGGCGGACCTATAATTCCGGTGTTGGGCAGGGATATACCTATGTGTATGATCCGGTGAACCGGATTAAGAGCGCCAGCCACATCCATCCCATCGATGAAACCTGGAATACTTCCGATGCAGGTTTTAACGTGGGCAATATTCAGTATGACTACAATGGTAACATTCTCAGTCTAAAACGGCAGGCACGAAACCTGGCTGGTACCTATGTGATGGATAACCTTGCTTATACCTACCAGGATAATGGGGTATCTAACCGATTGGTAGCCGTGACAGACAGCACGGCCAACAAAGAGGGCTTCGATGATGGGTCTGCAGGCAGCGAAGATTATGACTATGATGCGAATGGTAACCTGGCAGGCGATACCAACAAACAGATTGATACCATTGAGTATAACATTCTCAACCTGCCGCAAAGGATTCTTTTTACCGGTGGTAATGAGATTCTATACACCTATGATGCGGCCGGTACCAAGTTGAGAAAAGAAGTAAGGGAAGATGTTGATGGTACGATTGTAAAAACCGTTACCGACTATATGAGCGGTGTGCAATATACCATCAATGAGTATGAGGCAGCCGGTGAAACTGTCAGCAGGGATTTTGTGATGACTCCGGAAGGCAGGGCAACCACTGAGGATGGGTTGGCTTCCGGTACAACTTATAATTATGAGTATAATCTCACCGATCATTTGGGCAATGTACGGGTCACTTTTACCACCAAGGACGAGATCCCGGAAAAGTACCCCGCCACTTTTGAAACCGGGGAACAGGCAGCTGAAGCGCTGGACTTTCAGAATTACGGTGATGCGACCATCATTACCAGTACCATGTACAATCATACAGAAGGGCTAAACGCGAACAAGTCTGTCCGGTTAAGTGGCGCTCCCGGTGAGATCATCGGATTGGCTAAATCGTTGGCGGTGGTGCCCGGTGATGTAGTTAATATAGAAGCCTACGCCAAATACTGGTCTCCCACGGCCAACAATACCAACCTCACTGGTATATTGAGTGCAATAGCCAGTGCGTTTGGCGTGAGTAACCCAGCCACGCCGGATGCCCAGGCGGCCTATGATGCGTTGAGCGATTTATTCAGCGCCGGACCATTCCTGGATGCTACTGACTGGGAAGATCCCAATGCACCCAAAGCCTTTATTAACTACATCCTGTTTGACCAGGACTACGTGCCCTATCACTACGATATAGACCAGATCGACATCACCGCCAACGAAGACGGAACGGACATTCTGCATGATTATCTTACATTAACAGCAAATGTCACAAAACCTGGCTATATTTACATCTATCTATCCAACGAGAATGATAAGTTGGTGGATACGTTCTTTGATGATTTTAAGATCACCCATACCAAGTCACCAATTATCTCAGCAGATGATTATTATCCATTCGGACTAGCCATCAAGCAGAATAGCTATCAAAGGGAGAGCGCCACAGATCAGAGGTATAAATATACTGGTAAAGAGTTTCAAGGAGATTTAAACCTAAACTGGTATGATTACGGAGCGAGAATGTATGATCCAGCGATTGGCAGATGGCATGTTCAAGACTTATATACCGACTTTGCTACAAATTTGACACCATACAGATATGGGTTTAATGACCCTATTAATACAAATGATCCTGATGGTAATTTTGAGGTTAGTTTTAACGGCAAAAGATTGTGGGGCCAAGATGCGACTTCATTGTTGCAATCAATTGGTATAAATGCTCCATCAACAAACAATTCAGACGATGAAAATGGAGATGATCCAGGAGGACCTGGTTTTATCGGTTTTGCAGTTCCCCAAACTAAATTCCAGGAAGATTTTAATGAAGCAACGGGAAGAGGATTTCTAAATGATGCTGCAACTTTTTTTGATGAAAACCTAGATCAGGCTGCGGGTAGATTATTACTGAATGATGCGGTAATTGTATTTATTGTTAAAGACGATGGTACTATTACCACTCAACGATTTACAAATGATGCAGGCACTGAAACAGTTAGGATATTATCTGACTTGATAGTCAATGAATTTCTGGACCCCATGGGTTTTAATTATAGTAATGGTGGGGATTTAAAATTGGCGGGTTTAGGAAATTTACTTGGCAAATTTGGGAAAACATTTAAGTTTAAAAGGGGTGGAACTCAAAAGGGTTTGGATCATATTTGGAGTAGACATGCCTTTGATACAAAGTACAATAATGTCAGTAAATTTAGTAAAGCACTTTCATCACCTTTAAAAGTAAAAGAGTTGATAATCAATGGAATTAAAAACGCTAATTCTATTAAACCAGGTAGATTTGGCGGGTCTAACATACAAGCCACATTCAAAAACTCCATTGGAACAGGTTTGTCTGGTAATAAAACAAATAAATTAATGATCCATCTTGATAATAAAGGATGGGTAAGAAGTGCTTATCCTATCGATTAAATAGACGATTATGAACAATATAGAAATTAAAACTGTTTTCGATATCCAATCAATCAAAGAGGATAATTATAACCTCGAAATAAATAAAATTAGTGGGTATGAAATTCTGAATGACATTGCATTTGGTGAAGTGATTATATTGATAAATCCAAATCAACGTTTTTTAAGAATTGATGGGAGGATTTTTAACTTTTACTACGAATTATATGATTCAGCGTTAAGTCTGAAAGAAGCCGACAGTCCCGTAACTCTCTATGATATTGATCAAAGTTATCAGGTGAACGTTCGATTAAATAATCAATACTTGGAGATACAGAATATGGGTAAATCTATAGAGGTAGATCGTCAAGAGTTTATGGAGGTATTAAAATCTACCATTCTTGCCTTTTTTAGCGATATTGAATATTTATATCCATTGATTGTTGAAAATGTTGACTATAATCAAATTAAAAATGAAATGAGTACAGCTACTGCACATTCCTAGTATATCACAGTAGGTCTTGTACCCCCTCTGGGCGTAGAATACAAAATAAAAAAGACAATACTGGGCGTAGAATTTTCTACGCCCTTTTATTTGTTTTGAAAACGTAACGAGGCATTTGAATGCCGGCTACCGACCAAAATCGTCTTAATATGGCTATACTGAGCTGATTGATTTTCGGGTGAAAATTGATGTATTTTATATTTCAAAAACATCATTTTTTAAACTAATCTATTGAGTTGAGAAACGGAAAAATTATTTTTACTTCGCTGTCAGGAACTATGCTCAAATGGATGCATTGATAGACGTTGACCTGATATGAGGGTGTAGTTTAAACTACCCAGGTAGGGATTTTCAATTAAAAATGTAAGGTTAGATATCTATTATCCAAAAGGTTACGATTTAAATCTACTAAGAAAAGTAACAATGAAGGGAGCAATGGAAAATGTACCGGTTCGACTAATGGAATTTTAGAAGATGGATTATTTACAATTAAAAATATGTTTTACAAATAGAGCTTATAAGGGGATTGACTTTTATGGATTAGTTAATGAAAATATCCTTGGTTTTATACCAAAAAAATCTCAATCCCCGAATTGGGCCTTTATAGCACCAAATTCTATGCTGAAAAACATTTAAAAATGATTAAAGAGTTTGATGGTGAATTAAGGTTAAGTTTTGAATCAGAAAACCATTTAGGCCCAAGTTTTAGTATATCATATCCAGGAATTCAATCTGCTCCCCAGGTATTCACTTGGTCCTTACCATCGGAAAAGTACGATTCTTTAGAATTTAAGGAGTTTTTGGAACATCCTGATTTTATCGTAGGATACAATTACCATTCAGATTATGTTTTATGGCAAACGGAATCTATAGTTGATAATTATAAAGTTTTTAATAAACCTTTTCATCATTTAAATCTATACTGGGATGAGGAATTACAAGTGAACAAAGTGGATGTCTCGAATAACCCGGGTAGAATTGAATTTGCACCAGGCTTAGTTCTATTGTCTTGTTGGCGAATGTACTTTGGAAATGAATTTTTTAAATATATTCCTAAGAATAAAATTTTATCATTTGATGGCTCGCATAAGATAGAAGAATGGGATAATGGAATTATTTTTGTAGAGTTGTATCCTGATGTATTTGAGTCAGAAAGTGAAGAAAACAAAGAAAGACAAAGGAGTTTTAGAGAATGGATAGGAATGGATAAGTTAATTTCTTAATAGTCTGTACTTGTAGATCTCCTCTGGACTGTAGTGTTCCATAAAAGAGAAAAAATGAGCGTATGCCTTAAACCACGCCTTTTTATAAGATAGCAATGCGGTGGTTATTTAAATGAGAAATTAAAAGCCTGGCCTAAATGGTCGGGCCTTTTGTTTTTACTGCAACAATGAACAATTCAATATTCTTTAGAGATTAGTCCCATACAATGATACCTAAGGCTTTCAGCTTTGGGTATTTCACCAGATTTTGTATTGACCAATCCTTTTAAAATATTGATGATCTTCTGCGGCCCGTTTGTTCCTGTTTTGTTCTTAACGTAAGATGCGTATAGTGCAAAATAGAAATAGGCCAAATTCCCACTTCGTTTAACAACATTACAGAGGAAACTAATTCTATGAGCTCTAAAATTTTATATCTGAACAAGACACGCGATGACTTTTTAAAAGAGATTGTCAAAGATTTAATTCGTTTGAGGCATGAACATAAAATGACGCAAGAAGAATTAAATCACAGATTAGGTGTAGCGGATCGACTGGTGAGTAAATGGGAATGCGGGTTACGCACACCAACATCTTTTCATCTTTATTGCTGGGCCGATGCGCTTAATGCTCAATTGAAAATTATTGCTAATGATAATATATCACCACAAGCGGATGCATTGGAATTACCGAATGCGAGTAATGATAATAAAACATGTATTGGGAGTTGGGCGGAATTAGTTACCGGTACCAGGAGCCAAAACAAAAAGTCATAGCGCTCAAACAATCACCGCAATGCCAATGGCTGAACCATATGTTTGGCCATTGGCTTATAAAAGCCATAAAATAACCCATAGCAAAACGATTACACTTAATAAGCTGGCAAGCCCGATCATACATGTGCGACTGACACCATCTAAAAAGGTCTCCATCTCAATCAAATGATTTTTAATTCTTTGTAATTTTTCCTTATCGGTCATAGTTTAAAAAATTAAGGTTAGAAAAATCTATTTGTTTTTCTTCGCATTCTTCCGCTCATAAAACTCAATATGTATCCCCACCTGGGCGTAGAATAAAAAAGAAAATAACTGGGCGTATGACTTTGACTACGCCCTTTTATTTGTTTTGGAACGAGAACGAGGCATTTGAATGCCGGCTACCAACCGAAAAGTCCATAAATGAATATTCCAGGTTTATGAATTTTTGTGTTATAATTGATATTTTTCGTTTATCGTAAACATTATTTTTTAAACTTAAATATTTATCATGGGATCAGCTTATCAAATCAGAGATCAGGGTGGATCGTATTTTTTAACATTTCAGGTAGTAGGTTGGGTGGATGTGCTTTCAAGGCAATTGTATCGGGATATCATATTGGAAAGTTTCAGGTTTTGCAGAGCGTCAAAAGGAATGATACTATACAGCTATGTGATCATGACCAATCATGTACATATCATGATGCGTAGTGAGTTGGGAGACTTATCGGGGCTAGTTCGGGATTTTAAGAAATTCACCAGTAAAAAGATTCTGGATACCATCAAAATACATCCTGGAGAAAGTCGTCGGGCGTAGATGGATATGGTATTTCAATATCATGCAAAGTATAATAAGAGAGTATCTAAAGTTCAACTATGGACGCATGAAAACCATGCGGTAGAACTTAATACTAATGAGCTATTTGATACCAGAATGCATTATATTCACGAAAATCCAGTAAGGTCAGGTTGGGTTGAAAAAGCGGAAGACTATCTTTACAGCAGTGCCAGAAACTATGCTCAAATGGATGCATTGATAGACGTTGACCTGATATGAGGGTGTAGTTTTGGTACTGAAAAGAACCATTATAGTATTGGCAAAATAAAAGCGCGCACTAAATTGACCGAAATAGCTTGGATATTTTTTGACGTCCGCATAGCCAATGCGGTAAGGATGATCCGCAAAACCACCGCGGAAACGGTCCCAAAACAAGCTGCTTGATTATTTTATCACCATAAAAATCTAACAATCAGATGGTTGAAGGGAAAGGTGCGTTTAAAAACCCGACATCTCTATCGAAAATGGGTCTTTATTCCAAATCCATTTAATAATAGCAGTATCCCCAACTCCAAAATGCTAAACAAAATTTGGTTAACCCATTTTTCCGACTTTTAAACGAATATCCCCTTCTATTCATCGAGTAAGAGACTCATGTTGTAGGAGATTTGCCTGGTTTTTGGGTAGTACGTATGGTAGCTGACTGCATTGAGAAATTGATGCCTTTATATTTTAAAGCAGTCAAATATTGAACAATCATGCTAATTAAGTAGACAATAGAGATATGCAAAAAAATAATTAATAACCTTTAATACTTCTCATAATGAATAAGCTTTCAAAAATAAACCTAAAATATGGTATAATACCCAGACACATAACTGAAGATCCATAATGGACATTCCTCTAAATGATCACCTATATCCTGTACCTTCATTAGCTCTTTATAACAAGGGTAAAAAGGGAAGAATATTGGTAAGCGGATATCACTATTTTAACAGGGGGTGATTCAATTAAATCAATGTTATACCTGCTTAATTATTGTTTATGCCTTATACCAAAAAAAATGATTATTTCAAATCAACGCAGTTTATAGTTTTAGCAATCTTAGCAGTAATTTCTCTTGTAGTAATATGGGTGGAATTATACGAGCAAGTCAATTTTGCGATCGTGGCTTCTGCAATTCAGATACAAATAGGGGTCTTCATTGGTTACATTTCTTATGAGTTTGAAAAACAAAATGAAAAATCCGAATCCCAACAGAGAAATGAGAAAAAAATCAATAATATACAATCTGTTACCTCATCTCTTTGTTTAAATGGAAAACTTTCTTCGATTGATATCAAGAAAAGAGAAGAAATAGAGCCGATTCTTAATAAGTTTATTAATAATATCGGGACTTTGTCCCAATTAAACTCTACACTTTTTTACGAATTTGAAAAAAGAAGACTCGAGGGAGTAGCTAAGTTGCTCAAAAGAACAACTGAAGATCATAGTTTTTCTATTCTAAGCAATGCAGAAAGAGCAATGGAACATGAAACTTTCATTAAAATCGTTGGCCAAAAACTACCGAAAAACGCAGAATATTTAGGGGTCTCAAACATCTATTTATGGACATCTGAAGTTTTACAAAGTCCGGAAGGCTATCTGGACTCATGTATAGAAGCTGCAATGAAAAAAGGATGTAAATTTAAAAGGGTTCTACTTGTGCACGATGAATTTATAAATCTGGGAGAGGAAGAACAAGGTATAATCAGGTTGCATTATAATAGAACCCGAAACATACAAAATTTTGAAACTAAAGTGAGGCTGGTTAATAAAGATGTAATGTTCCAACAAAATTTCGCCATTTGCCAACTTGAGGAGGAAGACAGGCATTGCCTGATCGAAGTGATTTACAGGGAAAAAATCTACCAGGAAATGAAGGTGTCAATTAGTGATAAAATGTCCGGCGAAGCCCATAGAGCCAGAAAAAATAGATTGAAAGGCAAATTTACCACTAATTATAGTAACGCTATGGGCATTGAACAATACATCCGAAAGTGACCTCTTTCCAAAAGCAAAGTGTTTCCAACTTGGCCGGTACCTATTAATGGGAGTTTAATCGAATAGATTATGTCATTCTAATTGGCAAGTGTTAGCAGGAAATAGCTTAAAAATACCTCTGGTAAATAGGTGTAGATGTAGTAGAAAAACGTTTGCTGCTTCTATTAAGCTGAACATTTAATATCCTGATCTCTGATCCTTAGGTCTGTGTAAAGTTATTCTAAACAAACATTAAATCGAAATGGATGATATATTTACAAATCTTAAAAGTGAAAAGTATAGAGAGGATGATTTGAAGCATCTTCTGTACAATACCTGTACCAACAACTCTGGACACCATTATATCAGAATACTAAAAGCATTTAAAAGTCCGGAAATCAAAGACCTGAGTGAGGATGAAAAAAAATTTATTGACCACCCATTAATAAAGGAGTTTTGTTTGAGGTTTTATATTCCAAAGGAACCACTTAGCTTAAAAAATGAATCCAGTCATTATGGTGGCACGGCAATGAAGCAAAAAAACAACAGTGACCCCAAAATAAAGCATGTTGTCATAATGGTTAATGGGTTAAATGAGGTATTAACAGACCATTTTAAATTTTATGATTTTCTTGGTGCACGGTTTGCAGAAAAAAACATTGCTTCTGTTTTATTATCCACTCCGTATCACCTGCACAGGGTTAAGCAGAATACCAACAAGGAAAAGGATTCATTCAGAATAAAAACACCGGACACTATATTTTCATCGCCCATTGACTATTTTATTCATTACAAAATAACGCAAAGCGAAATTATTGCATTGGCAAAGAAAATAAAGCAGATTGGAGAAAGTGATCCTTACGATTTGATGTTTTACGAGAATCATTTTGCCGAAGATGTTAAAGTTTCCTTACTTGGATATTCGCTTGGAGGACTTATTACACTAGGAACCCTTCTACAAATTACTTCAAACAAAAAAGATGGTAACGAAACATTAATCGACTCTTGTATTTTATATAATTCCGCCCCGAAATTGGGTAGTGCAACAACTTCAGATATTGGTATTGAAAAAACAGAATGGGACAATCTGTGGAAACAATTTGGCGACTTAATGCTTGACTCCAAAATTGATACCAATAATCCTTCAAACAATGAAATAAGTAGCTTTTTTAAGGATCTATATATTGGAATTCGCAATAGCAACCCGAGACATTCATTGACAAAAAAGCTTATTCATGATAACAGCAAAAAGTTATTACTGATTATGAGTGGTGCTGATGATATTATTGATACCAAAGCCTGGGATGATTACTTAGCATATCAGGAAGGTGACAGACAACAAACTATAATTAATGAATTCATTTTTGCCGGGACCGGACATTCACCTATGATAGAAGCACAAGGGGCTGAAATCCTGCCAAGAATTGTAGAGGTAATGACCGATCACATTTTGAAGAACCAACAATCTCACTGGCAGTAACAAGATATTTCTGACCATATGTATCATATACTTTATAAAACTGAATATTTCAAAAATGCTTTAAAGTCACCACCCAGTGATAATAATGAATCATTTGATCGAAAGGCAATGGAACAATTATTACAGGAATTTCACTCAAATAAAAAAAATTTAGAAAAGTTTCTTCGTTTATATTATCTCTCAAAGATTTATTACCCGAAATTTTTTTTGTTAATCAAAAAGTTAAAAAAAATGCATAAGACTAAGTCTCGAATGTTGAAAAAACAATAGATAAACTATAATATATTACATATAAATAATTTCGTGTCCATTATCGAACTGTTTGAGAAAATAGAATATTATTAATAAGGCACATCAACATAATATTATAGAGACCTAATTAAATAATAATATTCAGAACGATCGACAAAACCTCTGTATTCTAAGTCTTATCAATGCTCTTTGATGCCTCAATTAGCTCCGATTTTAAATGATAGATTTTCCTGGTATTTGGTGGTCGTGTGGGAATCAATCCTCTTTTTTTCCCGTCAATAATAGTGGATTGACTGATTTGGAGGAATTCTGCTGCTTCTTTCTTAGTGGAAGATGGATTTCGTCAGTTTCAGTTGAATGATTATTATCAGGGCTCAGGATTGCCTCATTAATCACAGTCATAAGTTCATTAGGCAGTATAGTCTTTTGCACCAAAGTTTATTTTGTTCCGAGTCAAAGAAATGTTTTTTTATAAAAAAACAGATTTGAGGGCTTATTAATCGAATAACTCGAAATACTTCTCCAACCTCTCCAAATCCTCCACCAAAAAGTTCGATCCGGCTCTCTCTGTCCCCACATCGCCCGCTTTCGCCTTTCAGGCTATGGCGGGCTCTTTGTTTTTAGCTCCTAAAATAAATTATTCTTTACATCCCTCGATGAGCTATGTCGGGTTAAAACCGAGTATAGCGAATCGTCATCAACAAAACACCACTAATCACTTATTTCCGATTTAATTATAATGTGATCTTTCTGTCACTTCTATCCACTATGGGTAAAACTTCATAATCTTTTCTAACTTATTTTCAAAAAGAATATCAGTAAGGTGTAATGTTCTTCGACTTTAGCCACTAAATGAAGAAAAAGAACAAAATTATGAAGCATATCAAATTGATATTACTGGTACTGATAATCCCATTATTCACGAGAGCACAGGATATCTCCGGACAATGGAATGGCATGTTAAAAGTCCAGGGAATGGAATTAAGATTAGTCTTTCACGTTACTGAAGAAGCATCAGGATATACGACTACTATGGATAGCCCAGACCAAAATGCCACCGGGATACCGGTAAACTCCACCAGCTTTGAAAACGCAGTTTTAGAACTTAAAATAGATGCTTTGAATGCCGGATACACGGGGGTTTTTGAAGAGGGGAGCGGTATCAAAGGAACTTTTAGGCAAGCCGGCCAGGCTTTCCCTTTAAGGCTTGTCAGAAAAAAATTAGAAAAGAAAACCCTACGGAGGCCACAGGAACCCAAACAACCCTTGCCTTACCACAGCGAGGATGTTATATTTCCGGGAGGAGATACAGGAGTCGAATTAGCAGGCACCCTTACCCTGCCAGAGAAAGAGGGACGGTTTCCCGTAGCCATTTTAATAAGTGGTAGTGGTCCTCAGAATAGAAATGAAGAATTCATGACGCACAAACCCTTTTTGGTATTATCCGATCACTTAACCCGAAATGGAATTGCAGTCTTACGATATGATGACCGGGGATTTGCATCATCTACCGGAAATCATGGAAATGCTACCTCTGAAGATTTGGCTGATGATGTGAGATCAGCTATTGCTTATGTAAAAACAAGAAAAGAGATCAATAAAAAGTATATCGGATTGATCGGTCATAGTGAGGGAGGACTGATTGCCCCTATGGTAGCTGCCGATACCAAAGTGGCATTTATCGTGCTATTAGCCGGTCCCGGGGTTTCCGGTGATCAGATCTTACTAAAACAGGTAGAGACCATAGGCAGGTTGAGAGGTGCGGATGAAAAGACGCTGCAACAGGAAATAGATCTAACGCAAGGTATCTTTGAATTGATTAATCAATACCGTGAAGATGAATCTCTGGAGACAAGACTTACAACATATATCAGCGATGCGATATCAAAAGGTAACGCTGTTCCCGAAGGCGTGAATAAGGAAGATTTCATAAGCAGGCAAATTTCGCAATTAACAAGGCCATGGATGAAGTATTTCCTAAATTATGATCCTCAGGTTTCATTAAGCAAAGTGAAATGTCCCGTATTTGCACTCAATGGCGAAAAAGATGTACAAGTGACACCGGACAATTTAATAAAGATCGAAAGTAGCCTTCGAAAAGGAGGCAACGCTGATATTACTATTAAAAAATTCCCCGGTATGAATCATTTATTTCAAACTTGCAAAACAGGAGCGATGGATGAATATGCTGCGATTGAGCAAACGATGGATCCTGTGGTATTAGAAGAAATCTCCAATTGGATACGAAAGCGCGTAAAATGAGCAATGATTTTTATCAATTCTCTATTCTGCCTTTTGCTGCAATCATTATCAAGATTTGTAGAGCTTATACTAATTCACAGGAGGATTTTGAAGATTACTATCAGGAAGTTTGTCTGCAAATATGGAGGAGTAAAGACAATTTCAAAGGACAATGTGAATGGTCTACATGGGTTTACAGAATATCACTGAATGTATGTTTGACCCTACTCAAAAAGAAGAAAAGTGGCCAACAACATTTTACTTCGGACAGGCTGCCGGATGACGAAACCACTGATAATAAAGCATTCGAAAATGAGTCACTCAATCAACTCTATAATGCCATTAAGTATTTATCAGAAGTCGATAGAGCGGTTATCTTATTATACCTTGATGAAAAGCCCTATTCGGAAATCGCCGATATTCTCGGAACTAATCCCAACAACATCGGTGTCCGCGTGAAAAGAATTAAAGAACGTTTAAAAAAAATATTAGATGGAAAAATCAATTGAAACCATTTGGAAAGAAGGCTTTCTGGAGAGTGAAGCACTAGTAGTTCCCAAAATAAACGACCTGTATAATCGAAAATCAAAGCAGCTGATTGCTAAAATGAAAAGGATGTTCAAAGTCAACATAACGGCTATGGTTATTTTATCTGTCATTTTACCCTTGCTACATTATTTCATAGATGCTACCTGGCAGGGAGTTGCCGCATCTATCATGTTACTTACTTTGGCATGGTACAGTAAACGGCAAATGAAAGGGATCAAAAGCTTGAATCAGGGAGTTAATAGCTATGAATATCTTAAAACATTTGATCAATGGCTCAAAAATGCCCTTTCCAGAAACGAGAAAATAACCCGTTTTTCTTACCCTCTTAGCTTTCTAATTGCCCTGAGTACATTGTGGTCTGCCTGGAATAATCAAGAGGAGCTTACAACCAAAATAGCACAAAAATTCCCTGACTTAACCTTTATAGGAAATGTCCCCCTTGTTTTACTGATTGTTGCAGGGATCGGAACGCTATTAATGTTCTATTTTTCAGGCAACATCTATCGATGGGACATACGATTAGTGTATGGACGCGTGTTGGATAAATTAGAAGAAACCATTTCTGAAATGGAGAAACTGAGGAGAAAATAAGACGTTGGATGAGTAAAAAGTTGATAACAAATACTGAAGCACCATAAGTTAGACGAGCCATTTGCAACAAGTTGCGCAATTCGCTAGCTTGAGGGAAATTTGAATGTTCCGGCTTACAGCGTTTAGCTGGCCTAGTGAAGCATTAAATAAATAGACATGAAAGAAAAAGAGATCATAAGAAATGGAGAAGGTGAAAACTATAACTACTCCCAGGATCATTGCTTTATCAAACTTTCTTCAAACAGAACTAATGGTGAACTGAGTTTTGTTGAAGATACTTTAAAGCCCGGTTTTTATCTGGCAAGACATCACCATAAAATAATGACGGAAGTTTTTTATATACTTGAAGGAGAAGTAACGTTTATTTTTGATGACGACCCGATCATCGCCAGGCCTGGTGATACAATAACTGTTCCTCCCAATGTATGGCATGCCGCACGCTGTAAAAATGGCGGAAAAATGCTCACAATATTCAAAAATGGCCGGTTTGATCTATACCTGGAAAGACTTTCGAAGATGTCTGAAAGTGATTTTGCAGACGCTGATTTAATGAAATCAGTTTCCGCTGAATTTGATATATACGAGGAATAAAAAACACTATATAACGATGTGTAAACGGCATTAAAACGATCGCTTATACTAAACATTGGCCGTTATGGAACAAGATGTTGAAATGACATACTACGAAACACAGTTAAGAAAAATCAGAAAGAATATTTATTCAAATCAGTGGCAGATAGATACCGTGATTGCCACCCGAAATTATATTGAAAACAATTATAATAAGGATTTGAATCTGGATTTACTGTCGCATATTCGATTTGTCTCCAAGTATCACTTGTTGCGCTTGTTCAAAAGATATTATGGACAAACCCCCAAAAAATACCTGATGGACAAACGAATTAAGAAATCTAAAGAACACTTAAAAAATGGAATGACTGTTACACAGACCTGTTTTGCAGTTGGGTTTGAAAGTTTAGGTTCATTTAGTGTACTTTTCAAAAACAAAACAGGATTAACACCTACCGAATTTCAAAATGAGCAACTTTCAAGAAGCAACTTAAATTCTGATTCCGGAACTTGCGGACCTTAATATCAATATAACGCCAATGAAAGTTACAATTATTAGTATACCGGTACGAGACCAGGAAAAAGCATTAAAATTCTACACCGAAAAATTGGGATTTATTAAAAAACTTGACATGCCATTAGAAGGAGGCAATAGATGGTTAACGCTAGTTTCCAAAGAAGCACAAGAGGGACCTGAAATCTTGCTGGAACCAGCTCCCAATCATTTTGAACCATCTAAAGTCTATCAGGACGCATTATTGGAGGCTGGAATCCCCTATACGCAGTTTGATGTTGATGATGTTCAATATGAATATGACCGACTTACTAAACTCGGTGTCGAATTCAGTATGGAACCAGCTGAAATGGGGACTGTAAAAGTTGCTGTTTTTAATGACACTTGTGGAAATAATATTCAACTCGTTGAAAGCCTGTAGTTAAACAGCGGCTGCCTGCATCCGGCATAAAATTATAACAGCTAAACGTAAAGACAAACCAAATCAAAGGTATCAATAACGCTAACCTGATAGGGAATATAGGGGGCTCTACCCAGTCCTAAAATCATTAGTATTCGACATATTTGGTCATATGTATCGTCCACAACCTGTATCATTGCCACAATAACCAATAATGGTACAACAAATTTTATATGACAAACGCTCAACTTTGTTCCATTGAAAATCAAAAACAAAAAAACAATGGAAGAAGCTACAGCATATTACTCTATTCTGGATGTCACTCCAACCAATGAAGATTGGATCCCAGACTACATTGAGCCAGCAAATAAACTAGTTGCCCAATATGGCGGGAAATACCTGGCCAGGACCAGCAGCCACGAACGCCTCGAAGGTGATGGGGAAAGTGCTGCACTGCGGATCATCATAGAATGGCCATCCAGGGAAGCAGCATTGGCCTTTATGCAAGATCCCAACTACGTGCCCCATCTTAAGGCCAGGACGTCCGGATCGAAGAGTAACCACTTTCTTATCGAAGCTAAGGACGACCTTGCCTGAAGGGCTTAAGTTTTTTACAATGTTAGGTCTGCTTGTTGCGGTGGTTCTCTTTCATTTATGTATTGTTAAATTTAAATTGGTATGGTTTGTGTCGTTCTGAGGGTAGATGGTTATCTGGCCCGCTCCCTATAGCCAAACGTTTGCAAATATTAAAATTGTAGAGATAACAGGGAAAAATTAATCATGGGAAAAAAAGTTAAGAATTTGACAGTCTTAGCCTTGATTGTTTTTGCATTTATTCCACGGCTAAGTGCACAGACGATAAAGGACAGATCTCACAATACGATCGGATATATCACCGATGACGGAACGGTAAAAGGCAGATCCCACAATACGATCGGGTATATCACCGATAGCGGCACAGTAAAGGGTAGATCTCACAATACGATCGGGTATATCACTGATGACGGAACGGTAAAAGGCAGGTCTCACAATACCATTGGGTATGTCACGGATAGCGGCACAGTAAAAGACAGGTCTCACAGTACGATCGGGTATATCACCGATGACGGCACGGTAAAAGGCAGATCTCACAATACCATTGGCTACGCAAAAAACGTTAAAATGGAATGGGTAGCGGCCAAATTTTTCTTCTTTGACTTTGAAAATGGAAATTCACTGTTCTAACCGCTAAATAGCAGAAGAAATGCGGTAACCAGATTGGTGAAACGACGACAGTTTATCAAACAAAAAAATACAGTCGTTTGTGACATTTTCTGAATTTGTGCTACTAACTATATAAACAGACAGGTCGAATGTGGAATCTTTAAAGCGCAATTTCGTACAAATTATTAATAAGCATCAAGGCATCATTAACAGCCTTTGCAGGGCTTATTATTTTGATCCAAATGATCAGAAAGATACTTTTCAGGATATCATCCTCCAGCTGTGGAAATCTTTCGACACTTTTCGCGGAGCCTCCGAAATTAGTACCTGGATTTACAGAGTAGGCCTGAATACAATTCTCGCAAAGGTTCGGAAAGAGAAAAGGGGAATAAGTACGGAATATATTAACGCTTCCCATACAAACCAATCCATATCCAAAGCAATTGCCGACGACGACCTGCAACTCCTGAATATCATCATCCAGTCGTTAAATCATATCGATAAAGCTATCGTCATTCTTCACCTGGAGGGCTACAGGAATAAAGAGATCTCGCAGCTTTTGAAGTTGACACCAAGCAATGTCAGCACCCGTTTAAACAGAGTCAGAACGGAATTGAAATCGAAATTTAAAATTCAGAATTATGAATTTAAATAATCTTAGGCCTGCCTGGAGACAATTCCGGTCATTGAATGCCCTCGACCGGATAGGTGAAGCAGAAATCCTGGACATCATAGCATGTCAGGAGAATCTGGCAACGAGCAGGCTGCCGCGATTGCTATTCAATACTGTGATGTTTATCATGCTGACCCTTTGCTGTCAGGGCGGATGATTTCCTTTATCCTTTGGGATATCGATCCCGCCATTATTCCGGCATTTGAATTTTTGAGGTGGTATAGCTTGTGCTGGGCTATTGGAATAGGGCTTGGCTACCAGGTCCTCAGGATCATTTACAGGAAGGAAGGATTTTCACAAAAGGAGCTGGACAAACTGATGGTCTATGTGGTTTTAGGAGTGGTGATAGGGGCGCGTCTTGGCCATATTCTATTTTACGATCCCGTATACTATTTAAATAATCCCATTGAAATTTTGCCTGTACGTATTAATCCAACTTTCCAATTTACAGGACTTGCCGGGCTAGCGAGTCACGGTGGTGTCATAGGGGCCTTATTCGCGTTATTCCTGTACAACCTCAAGTATAAAAGGAACTATCTGTGGATCGCAGACAGGTTGGTGATTGCCGGAGCGTTGTTGGGTGGCTTTATTAGATTGGGAAATCTGATGAATTCGGAAATTATTGGAATTCCATCAACAGTCCCGTGGGCATTTGTATTTACCCGAATTGATCAGATCCCCAGACATCCTGCACAGCTTTATGAGGCCATCTTTTACTTTTTAATTTTTGTCTTTTTGTTCAATTTATGGAGATCCGGAAAGGTTATGCCATACAGGGGGTTAATATTTGGGTTGGGGTTAATCTTGATCTTTGTTCAAAGATTCACAGTAGAATTTGTTAAGGAAAACCAGGTAACATTTGAGGAAGGATTAATGTTGAATATGGGCCAGGTGCTAAGTATTCCGATGATACTGGCAGGTATGGTAGTATTAATATGGAGTTTCAAAACGTCTGCCAACGAATAATAAACACAATGCCCCGGCTTGGTTATTTGTCAAATTTGGTTTGGAAAAGTTACCTTTGGAATTAGTAAACCGGAAATGTTGTCAATAACGCTACATTCCAAACCAGATAACCATGACAAAAACTGAAAAATATCAGCAAGAGTTTTTGCAGTTCAGGGGTGAGTTGAGATCATTTATTTACCGCGTTGTGAATCACAGGCAGGAAGCGGAAGATATTGCGCAGGACACCTATGTAAAGGCATTTAAGAACCTCGACTCGTTTCAGGAAAAATCGTCATTCAAAACCTGGACATTTTCTATTGCCATTAACCTGTTAAAAGATAGTTTCAGGGCAAGGCGAAAGTGGGGTGAGGACTGGCAGGATCTGGGAAAGGATTTTAATCAGGAAAATGAGCAAATATTAAAAGACAAAGTTGATATTTCCCGCACTTCGGAGCATGGCAGGTTTGTGATCCGCGAACACATAAATTTTTGCTTTACCTGCATTAGTAAGACATTGCTTCTGACCAATCAAATTTGCCTCTTGCTCAAGGAGGTTTACAATTTTAAGGTCAATGAAATAATGCTTATTACCAATTTGACGGAAGGCAAAGTAAAACATGCCATGGCCGGGGCGCGAAGAGATATGAGCCGGATCTTTGAAAGGCGCTGTAGCTTAATAAGCAAAAAAGGGATTTGTCACCAGTGTACGGAGCTCAATAACATTTTTAATCCTGAACAAGATGCTCACATGGAAGCCAATAAGATCAAAATGGCTAAGGAAGCAGAGCGGGCAAATTATGACGAACTATTGAAACTTAGATTGCAACTGGTTAAATCCATCGACCCCCTGAATGCGGAAGGAACCAACCTGCATAATTTTATTACCGAGAATTGCCCGGATTGGGCCAAGCATCAAATGCTTAAACAGGTAAAGTGATGATAACCAGCTCATTAAATTGACTTCGTCCGTTTTCCGATGGTTTAACGTCTAAACTTTAGACGACAAATTTTATAACGATTAACTTAGAAAACGACGATGAGAAAACTTGCTATTTTGACCTTTTTATCACTGGATGGTGTAATGCAGGCCGTTAAATTACCAGAGGAAGATACTTCGGGTGGTTTTGAATATGGAGGATGGGCAGACAAATATTGGGAGGAAGTAATGGCCCAGGTGCAGGAAGAAGCGATGTCTGAACCTTACGACCTGTTGCTGGGCAGAAAGACTTACGAGCTTTTTGCCGAATATAATTCAAAAACGTCGGGCCCCAATCCCCTCAATGATCTGACTAAATACGTAGCCACCAATACACCTGGCCAATTGGAGTGGGAGAATTCAATACCTATCTCCGGTGACATCGCAAAGGCAGTAACCAAACTCAAGTCGCAAGATGGTCTTTTGTTGCAGGTTCACGGTAGTTGGCAATTGATCAATACGCTGCTCAAACATGATTTGGTAGATGAATTTCGCCTCTGGACTTTTCCGGTCATCCTTGGCAAGGGTAAACGTTTGTTCCATACGTGTAACTTTCTGGATAACCTGTCACTGCTTAAAACCAAACCTACTGCGAATGGTGTGATCATGAGCATTTATAAACGCAGTTGATTAAGGTACCAGGCAGATAGGTTTAGCTGCCAGGTATTTGAGCGATGACAAGGTGAATTTGCCATTGACGTTTTAGCAATTCTCAAGATTAATTGATAGTTTAGGAAGTGTTGGTACTTATAACGACAGGCAAATTCGCTTTGTTGAGATTGTGGCCTGCCATGATCATAATTTAAATTTGAGATTTCCATGTATTTAAAAAGTAACCTGGTGAAGCTTGTGGTAATTTTTCCAATGACGCTTTTCACCATTTATGCTCCCTCCCAGGTCCATAATGCCATGGTGACAAATAAAAAAGTAGCTTTTACAAATTTATTTAGTGCCGATATGAAGGAAGGCGTTTCCTGCTATAGGATACCAGCCCTGATTACGGCGAAAAATGGAGATCTCATAGCGGCGATAGATGAGAGAGTGCCTTCGTGTGATGACTTAAGGTCTAATGTTGATATAAATATTGTTATTCGCAGAAGCACGGATAGCGGAAAAACATGGTCGGATATAGAACCCATTGTGGACTACCCTCCCGGCGAATCTGCCTCAGACCCCTCTATGATCCTGGATAAAGTTACCGGTGAACTCTTCATGTTCTTTAATTATATGAACTTGCATGATGCAAAGGGCGAATATTACTTCAAAATGGTAAAAAGTCAGGATCATGGGGAAACATGGTCTTCCCCTATTGATATAACTTCACAAATTTCAAAAGAAGAATGGAAGCAGGATTTTAAGTTCATTACCTCAGGCAAAGGGATACAGACCAGATCGGGGAAATTGCTTCATACACTCGTAAATTTAGATAGAGGCCTCTATATTTTCGGAAGTGACGACCATGGAAAATCATGGTACTTCATCGATACCCCTGTCACCCCGGGGGATGAGTCTAAAATAATTGAATTAAATGATGGCAGTTGGATGATAAATAGCCGGGTAAATAAATCCGGATTAAGATATATTCATACATCGACAGATAACGGCATGAGCTGGACTTCAAAACCTGACTCTTCTCTGATCGATCCTGGCTGCAATGCAAGCCTGATTTATTATGCGACCACTGCCGGACAAGAAGATACTAAAAGGATACTTTTTTCTAATCCCAAGACCACAGACACGAGGGAAAACTTATCGGTTCAGATAAGCTATGATGAAGGAAAAACCTGGTCAGTCGGCAAGACCATTTATACCGGTAAATCTGCTTATTCTTCGATGTGCATTTTAAAAAATGGGAACATAGGCCTGTTGTTCGAGAAGGACAACTACAAAAAAAATGTATTTACAACAATCTCTTTAAATTGGTTAACTGATGGCAAGGATCGTTTTTAATGCTGACGCCAACATATGCCAATGTAACTTAATATTCTCCAATATAAATGATGTTAATACCACGTATATTAGAGGGTATAAACAAAGTTTGCAAACAGCACCCGATTGACTATACCTTTTGAACCGGAATTTTTGGGAGTATCTGTTAATGTTCATTTGATACTCGAATATCTGGCATTTTTCATAGCCTTTCGCTATTATCTGGTACTGAGACGGAATAGCCACGATACTATTTCCAATAAGAACAGGCTGTCAATCATTTTGGGAGCTGTTGTCGGCGCTTTTTTGGGTTCCAGGCTCATGGGGTATCTGGAAAATCCGACCATTTCCTTAACACAAGAAAATCTGTTTTATCTGTTTAATACCAAAACTATCATGGGAGGATTGTTTGGTGGTTTAATCGGTGTCGAAAGTGTCAAAAAAATGATCGGTGAAAAGCAATCCTCTGGTGATTTATTCACGTTGCCTTTAATCGCAGGAATATTTATTGGAAGAATAGGGTGCTTTTTAAGTGGAACAAATGAATTTACCTATGGCACAGAAACATCCTTTTTTGCAGGAATGGACCTGGGTGACGGCTTACTGAGACATCCCACATCCCTCTATGAATTGGTCTTCCTGGTCCTGCTGTTTTTGATAATTAACTATTTTAAAAAGCTAAAAAAATTGGAAAATGGAGATTTGTTCAAGATCTTCATGATTTTATATTTCGGCTTTCGCTTCCTGATAGAATTTATCAAACCCAATGTTTTCTGGGTATTTGGGTTAAGCAGTATACAGTGGCTATGTGTTGTTTGCTGGATATACTATTTCAAATTTTTTAGAAAAGTCTTTCAATATGCCTACTAGAAAATATACATATTATGACTATACCCTCAGTCTTTGCCCTGAATGCTTAAAGCGAATTGATGCTAAAATTGTATTTGAAGACGAAAATGTTTTTATGCTGAAAAGATGTCCGGAACACGGTGCTTCGAAAGTATTAATAGCTGATGACAAGGAGTATTATAAGAATATAAGAAATTATAATAAACCTTCCGAAACACCCTATAAGTTTAATACAGCGACGCATTATGGTTGTCCTTATGACTGTGGGCTTTGTCCTGACCACGAGCAACATTCGTGTCTGACGGTGGTGGAAATCACCGACCGATGTAACCTGACCTGCCCCACATGTTATGCAGGCTCGTCACCGACCTATGGCAGACACAGAACTTTGCAAGAGGTCAAGGTCATGCTCGATACCATTGTCGAAAATGAAAGAGAACCCGATGTTGTCCAGATCAGCGGTGGAGAGCCCACCCTGCATCCTCAGTTTTTTGAAATACTGGATTATGCAAAATCTTTGCCTATTAAACACTTGATGGTCAACACCAATGGTATTGCCATTGCCAAGGATTTTAATTTCGCACAGCGTCTTAAAAGCTACACCCCGGATTTTGAAATATACCTTCAGTTCGACTCCTTTAAGAGATCGGTACTCGAAACTATGAGGGGCGCGAATCTGACAGGTATTCGTGAAAAAGCGCTTGAACATTTAAACAAATTAAACTTATCTACCACCTTGGTCATAACCTTACAGAAGGGATTGAATGACGATGAAATTGGCAAATCCATATCATTTGCACTGGAACAGAAGTGTGTCAGGGGCGTAACCTTTCAACCAACGCAAATAGCGGGCAGATTAGATAATTTCAACCAGCAAACCGATAGAATTACCTTGACTGAGGTAAGAAGAAAAATTTTGGAGCAAACCGATATTTTTCAATCCAACGATTTGATTCCCGTTCCGTGCAACCCCGATGCCCTGATGATGGGGTATGCCTTAAAACTGGGTGGAAAAGTGCTGCCATTAACCAGGTACATTGACCCGGCCGACTTACTGGATAACAGCAAAAATACCATAGTATACGAGCAGGATGAAGGTCTTCAACGTAGAATGTTTGAGATTTTCAGTACTGGGACATCGACTGAAAAAGCATCCTCAAAGCTGCACTCATTGCTCTGCTGCCTGCCATTTGTCAAAGCTCCGGACCTTGGTTATGATAATTTGTTCAGAATCATTATTATGCAATTTGTTGACGCATATAACTTTGATGTAAGGGCAATAAAAAAATCATGCGTTCATATTGTAAACAAGGACAATAAAATTATTCCCTTCGAAACAATGAACCTGTTTTACAGAGACGAGAAAAAAGAATATTTAGAAAAACTTAGAGCATTATAAAATGATTTTATTAGACATGGAGGGAATTCTGGCAATGATCATCATCCTGTACCTTATAGCTCATATCCCCGCGATCATTATGCTTATAATTGGCTTAAGAAGGCTAAAATCCAAACCTGAAAGCGCCAAAAAACTATTAATAATTGCAGGGATATACTTTCTTATAGGTGGAGGAATATGCGGATCACTTTTAAACTAAGGTTAATCCGGACAGTGCACATTCACGACCGGAAAATTGTTGCTGACCTCCGGGGCTCAACATTTTTGTCGGGAAGCTGTGGGATGCTGTTAAAATTCAAGCCCGAGACCATGATTCATTAGGCTTGAGGAATTAAGCCGGACTTCCCAAAGCAGTACTTTACTTATCATATCAAATAGATGGACACACTTCCATTTACCTTAGTAATGATCTCGATTTTTACCCATGCTTATTGGAATTATCTGATCAAGCGATCGGAAAACAAACATATATTTACCGCATTAAGTAAACTGGCAGAGATTACAATTTTTCTTATTCCTGCCATTCACTTTTTGGCAACTACCGGATTTAAAATGGAGTTTCTGTTACTGATTACAGTAGCAGCTTCTATTACTTTTTTAAATTATTTTTTCCTTGCCAGTGCCTATAAATATGGAGATCTTTCGCTGGTATATCCTATTTCCAGGTCAAGTATTATTTTTCTCCCCATTATCGCTTTCTACTTTATTGACGAAAGGATAGACGGCATAGGCATATCAGCCATTCTTATGATTCTTCTTGGAACTTTTGTTATGCACATGGAATCGCCCAACAAACAAGGGATTCAAACGATTCTCAAAAATATTGGTAACAAAGGGAGTATTTATGCGATGTTGGCAGCGCTTGCGGTAGCGGGATATACACTCTGGGATAAAATATCCATTTCTAAAATGGAACCGTTTTTATATTTCTATATGTATACCTTCATCGTGGCCATATGCTACAATTCGATGATTTCCATAAAGTTTAAAAAAGAACAAATTAAACGCGAATGGCGCATTAACCGTGCTCGAATTTTGCAAGTTGGGTTTTTTAACAGTTTCACCTATATTTTGATTCTTACCGCACTGACCATGAGTAAGGCTACTTATGTAGGTGGACTAAGGCAGTTGAGTATAGTAATAGGCGCATTTCTTGGCTATAAATTACTGGGGGAAAAATTAACTTTGCCCAAAATCATTGGCATTGTAATTTCCATTATTGGCGGTAGCTTAATCTATTGGGCGAAATAACGTATATCAACCAATACAAAAAATAGGTAGGCACAACTGGATTTAACCGTGTATTTATTAACTTCAATCCCAGTGGAGGCAGGCACACGCAAGGCCTGTTTACAACAGTCAGACATTATTCACAGTTAATTTGGCATGGAAAATATTCCGGTAAGAGGCATTAGGGCTGCCCGAAGGGAGCCCGATTTTTCTGAAAGCTTTAGCATACGTGATATGCAACATTTGCTTGCCGGGAAGGACATGTTTCAAGATCTACACCGGCACGATTTCTTCTATGTGCTGGCTTTAAAAAAAGGATCAGGCGATCATGATATAGACTTTACACCCTATCCAATTTGCGATAATTCTGTTTTCCTGATGCGCCCGGGGCAGGTACACCAACTCACATTGACCGCTAGAAGTGTGGGATACCTGATGGCATTTAAAACCGATTTTTACAATCCTCAGGATAAGATATCCATGCAACTGCTGCGCAAGGCATGTAGTATGAATTTTTATCAGTTTGACGACGTGGGGTTCAAAAAGTTAACCGCTATATTAACCCACATTTTTGAGGAGTATACGCATAGGCAAACAAGATACCAGGAAGTTATTAAAGCAAACCTGAGTATTTTCCTGGTCGAACTTGTTCGGCAACACAGCCAAAACCCTGCGGATCATGGCAGCAATTATGGGCAGGAACGACTGGAAGAGTTTTTGGAGCTTTTAGAGACGCATATTTCCAATCATAAACAGGTGTCGGCCTATGCCGATATGTTAAACCTTTCTGCTTATCAGCTTAACGCCATTACTAAAACAACCCTGGGTAAAACCTGTTCGGAACTTATTAATTCACACATAATCCTGGAGGCCAAAAGATATCTTTTGACAACATCCAACCAGGTAAACCAAATAGCACATCATCTCGGTTACCAGGATGTCTCCTACTTTATCAGATTCTTCAGGAAGCATACAGGACATTCTCCTGAGGCATTTAGAAATAATTTTAGATAAGTCCTGTTAAACTCCATTTTTGTCCTATCGGGCAGATTACCAGGTATGCTACTTTTGCCGGTAAATAATGGTTGTAATCTATTTGTTTAATGAGAAGCTTAAATCGAACTAATATGAATCAGTCTTGGGATGAACAATATAAAAATCATTGGGAAGAAAGATATAAGGATCACGAATTTGTTTATGGCAAAGATGCCAATATGTTTTTTAAGGAATGGCTTCCAAAATTTGAGCCGGGATCTATATTGATGCCAGCCGATGGGGAAGGCCGAAACGGGGTATTTGCAGCACGGCTTGGGTGGAAGGTAACCTCATTTGATCTGAGCGAGGCGGGACAATCAAAAGCATGGCAACTTGCCAAAGAAAATGGAGTTGTACTCGAATACATAGTTGGAGATTTAGAACAACTTCGGTTTGAAAAAGAAACATTTGATGCGATTGGACTTGTATATGCACACTTTTCGGCAGTAAAAAAGTCAATATTTCACAAGAAGTTAAATGATTGCCTCAAACCGGGTGGCGTCATTGTTTTCGAGGCTTTCAGCAAAAGTCATCTGCGTTATAGCAAGCTTGATCCCAAAGCCGGAGGCCCGAAGGATATTGATATGTTGTATTCCAAAGCAGAAATAATGACTGATTTTGAAAATTATGAAGTGCTAATGTTGGAGGAAAAAGAAATCCTGTTAAATGAAGGGAAATATCATAATGGTAAAGGTTCTGTGATTAGATTTGTAGGGAGAAAAACAGCAACCAAAATTTAAAATGTACCATCCAAGATTATACGGGGACTTTTATGAAATGGGACTTAAATATGGAACGTTGCTTTATGAAAAAGCAGGTTTTGCAATCCCTGAGATAAGTTCGGAGAAACGCGTTTTTGGACTGAAATCCTATGAAATTCTCAAAGATTTTTATCCGGAAGTAATAGAAGAAATTAAAGGTTTTGCGAAAGGTATTAATGATAGTCCGGAGAATTTGGGGGCTTTTATATTAAGTATTGGGGTGCTTGACAGTAATGGTCAGTGCAGCGTCTTTGCCTATAGAAATAAGGGGTCTGTAATTGTAGGAAGAAATTACGATATGCTTTTCGAGTTTAAAAAATTTACAGAAAGCAGTTTAATTGCGCCTCGGGATAAGTTTGCATATATCAGCCAGTCCGACGTTTTTATCGGACGGGTAGATGGGGTAAATGAAAAAGGATTATCTATTGCCATGTCGTTTGTAAATGGCTCAAAAATACAACCCGGCATTAATTTTTATTTTATAGTCAGGAAGGTGCTGGAGAATTGTGAAAACACAAAACAAGCGGTATCTCTGATTCAGGATACTACGGTTTCGTCTGCCAATAACTTTATTATTGCTGACAGATCCGGAGATTTGGCCGTGGTGGAGTCAGCTCCGCAAAAGAAGTTCGTCAGAACCCCCCGTGATAACTTCATTTTTATAACAAATCAATTTGCTTCAGAGGCAATGAAAAATTTTGATCGGGGTGGTGTTGAATGGAGTAAAAGCAATGAGCGGCATTTTGGATTAAAGGAGAATCTAGAAGCTATCAAAGAAATGGATTTGTACAAAGCCAAAGAGGTTTTATCTGATAAATGTATCTGTTTGGACTTGAAAAAGGAAAAGTTCGGAACAATATGGTCTGTCGTTGCCAATCTGAATGAGTTAAAGATTGAAAGAGCAGAAACAAAACCTAAAACTACAAATTATAAACCCGAAACCAGGCTTGACTGGTGGTTGAATAAGAAAAACAATACCCCGCACCGTATATGAGATCGCGGCCGGCAGGTTTGGCTTCAGATGCTTGCTATCACTAAATTAATGAACATCATTAAATTCGCGATCCAAAAATCAACCATAATCTGGTAAGTCTGCCAATTATAACTAAATTTATCTCAATAGCTATTGAGAGGTTTGGCCTGGCAGATCAGGACAGGCAGGGGTCATATACCCCCATTTTTTAATTGAGATTGTTTGCCTTTATTCTCACAAATAATATACATCATGAAAATTAAATGGATTTTGTTCATAACAGCATTGTTTCTGGGGCACATAGTGGTCGCTCAGGAATTTAGAAAAGAAGTAAAATCATTTATTTCAGTAGATACATCTATAGTGGCCATTACTAATGTTACCATCATCGACGGAACGGGAAAAGATGTAAAAAGGAAGCAGACTATAATAATTAAAAACGGATACATACAGGACATTGGTAATGCCAAATCTCTGAAACCTGACAATAACGCTTTCATCATTGACGGGACAGGGAAAACCGTTATTCCCGGTTTGGTAATGTTGCATGAACATCTCTTTTATCCTAAAACTTTCGAAGGCTGGTTTAGCGTCGGGCAAATGTCTTTCACCTTCCCCCGCCTATATCTGGCGGGAGGAGTTACGACTATGAGAACCGCCGGCAGCATACAACCTGAAACCGATTTGAATATAAAAAAGTGGATTAACGAAGGTAAAATGATAGGTCCCAAAATGGATGTTACCGGTCCTTTCATCGAACGCGAAGGATATGAAATTCCGGAACTTGGTTTTATCAAGGGTACTGACGACGTTGCAAAGATGGTAAATTACTGGGCTGATAGGGGAGCTACTTCCTTCAAGGTCTATAACCACATAACGAAGGAAGACCTTCGTATCTGCGTCAGGGAAGCACATAAACGTGGTTTAAAAGTTACAGGTCATCTATGCTCTTTAACCTACCGGGAGTCTTCCAATATAGGTATAGACAATTTAGAGCATGGGTTTATGGTTTCCAGTGATTTTATGGCAGATAAAGAGGAAAATTTTTGTGATCCTTTTGAAGCCCGTCAGGCATTGGACCAGGCACCGGAAGATGACCCTAAGATTGACTCACTTATTGACCTTCTCATAAAAAATAAAACTGCACTAACCACTACGCCAGTAGTTTTTGAGCCATTCACAGATCGCGAGGTCGTTCCGGGAGGAGGTCTTGAAGCACTGGCGCCACAATTTCAGGAGAAGGTTAAAACCACCTACAAAAGATGGGTCAATAAAGATGCAAAGAGTGTAGCAAGATTTAACAAAAATATGAAATGGTTAAAGAGGTTCTACAATAGAGGGGGATTGTTAATAGCAGGAACGGATCCAACCGGAGCGGGTAGAACCATTGCCGGGTATGCAAATCAGCGTACAGTGGAAATTTTAGTAGAATCAGGATTTAACATGGAAGAAGTGATTAAAATATGCACGTTAAATGGTGCCACATTTTTAAATAAGCAAAAAGAAACAGGAACTGTGGAGAAAGGTAAAAAAGCCGATTTAGTTTTAATAAGTGGTGATTTAATGAACAACACAAAAGAAATCCGAAATATGGAAATCGTTTTTAAAGATGGTATTGGATTTGATTCGAAGAAAATATTTGAATCGGTCCAGGGAAAAGTTGGGTTGTATTAAAATATAGACGACTGAATGGTAATTTTAACTGCCTGTTTTCATGGCTGCTTTTTGAATTCCCTTTTAAAACCAGAACAGAAAAGCTATAATATCAGAGACTTTTATGATTATTAAATCAGGCAATCTTCCACCGCAGAGTTGGTGAATAAAATCCGCCGGAACATTTCTATCTAATTTTCAAATACCAGGAGGATTTTTCACGTTAATCAGCTATCTTTGAAAAGCGTTCAGGGACGCAACTCGCTCGCAGAAAGGCTTAAGGCCACCCTTTTATGATTTTGGTTTTTAACAGTATATCAGTAAGCGAGCGCTGGTATGTATTCCTGTTAAACACTATGTCATATCAGAGATCTATCCAAGTCAATGCACCCCTTAAGTTTTACAAAAAGGAAGCAAAAAAATTACTTAAACAATATCAGGAAAGTAATCCACAGACCCTTGAGCTTTTTAATGATTTTCACCCGCAAAAGACATCATTAAAAGAACCAAAACTTTCCGACGCACAGCTGGTAATTGCCAGGCATTATCGTCAAAAAACCTGGGCTCATTTACTCAAAACCGTGGAATCCAATAAGCAATTCAAATTACTGGAAAAAGCATTTCAATCGAGAAATAAGAAAGGGATTAGCCGGCTTTTGACGAAGTATAATATCCTGTTTGAAAGGTTGCTGCTAAGGACAGCCGTACTCCATGGCGATATTCATCTGGTCAGGTTCCTGTATGAGTTAGGGGCGAGAGATATCCAGGATGCATTAGGACAGTCGATTTATAAATGTTCCCGGGACATCACAGATTTTTTGGTTTCCAAGGGGGGCAACATGGAGGGTAATGATCGATATGGGTTGATAGGTTCGAGTGCCTGCGAATTGCTCAACCTGGATTCCCTGGAGTTTACCCTGAGTTACAGAAGGAAACCCGTTCCGGAACATGTCTTGTTTAAATATTTTAAGATACTGGTTGGGACCTATATGAGAAACCCACAGGGCAAACATCAATGTATCCGGGCGTTGATTGACCAGGGGCTGCAACTGGAAGACACCCCTATCATGGCATTTCATCAAGGTAGAATAGATTTATTGGAAAAACATCTTAACCGTGAACCGGGGCTGATTCATAGAAGGTTTTCACTCAAAGAAATATTTTGCAAACCTTTTTTTGATGATCACACCGATGGACTGCATTTAACACCGCTGGAAGGCACCACGCTCCTTCATCTGGCCGTGGAGTATGATGAAAGAGACATTATGAAATGGCTGGTAGAAAATGGCGCAGATGTCAACGCGACCAGTACGATCAATGACGATGGGTTTGGTGGACACACACCTTTATTTCATACAACGGTTACTTTTATTCCGGACGATACATCAAAAGCCGCTTTCTTACTGAAAAATGGTGCAGATCCCAATCATCGCTGTTCTATAAAGAAGCAGCTTAAATATACCGGGAAAAGACACATGGCCGATATGAATGAGTATAAGAACGTCACACCGATCTCCTTTGCCGGGCAATGGTTGGATGATCGATCTACTTCGGTTGAGACGTTGGCGCTTTTAAGGAAAAATGGTGGGGTTGCCTAAATATTGCCACGATGAAAATTTTAAAAATTACAGGAATTGCCTTATTAGCGGTGATAACTGTATATGTTGTTATCATCATTGTGCTGCCTTCAAAAGTTTTTGTAGAAAGATCAATTGTTGTCGACACAGGGCAGGAGGAGGTTTATAATTACCTGGAAGACTTAAGAAATTTTCAGGAATGGGCGTACTGGGCTGAGATAGATCCCTTGACAAAATACGAATATAAAGGGGCTTTAAAAGGTGTAGGAAGCCGGATGAATTGGCACAGTGAACACGTTGGTATGGGATTTGGCAGCTTATGGATTGTTGCTGCCACCCCTCATCGTCAAATTAATCTCAACATCCAGTTGAGGGAATTTGATAAACCCGCACATATGACTTTTAATTTCCTGAAAGAAGGAAACCGGACAAGAACAACCTGGAATTTCCAGACAAAATTTTACGGTTACTGGAAATTCTTTGTGCCGATGATGGATGAGGAATTGGGTCCCGCCTACGAAAAAGGCCTGCAGAAGATTAAAAGGGTTTTAGAGAATCAACCAAACTAAAATCCAATACACAGATTGACGCTTTAAAATCGCCTGAATACCTAAAGAAAAATTTCCCTGGTTTATCAAGTTCCCGGAATCGGATAGTCTTATGGAATTCTGGGAGCAATGCAATAAACACATTTTTGAATTCAACCAAAATTACTTTAGATTGGGTAATACCTATGGCCTTGTTAACCTGGGAAAGAAGAAAGTTGAAAATGGTATACCAATTTTGCCGTTCAAATTTTCCAAAAACCTATTGTTTACAACCTGCTATCCGGGTTGGCCCTGGTGATTCATTGCCAGCCAGGATAAGAACATTTAAACTGTATTCCAACCAATAGCCATGAAACTTAACGTAATTCTTGTCGCTTGTTTAGTAACAGTGATTTCTTGTATGGAGAAAAAACCGGAAACATCAAAAGCAGATGAGTATCCGGATGGCTTTCCATATGGAAACGTGCCAAGAGAAAAACCTGATACGCCGCTGAGTGCTGCGTTTAACCGTATTTACGACGGCACCTATACAGGGCTGGAAGTAGCCTCCAATGAGTTGTTCTCAAGATTTAAGTATACACCCCTGAAGGGTTTTGATTACAATAATCACGATGGAACAGTCTCCCGTCGGGATGTTACCAAGGTAATCCGGCACAACGGTAAATACTATGTTTGGTATACGCACAGACAAACATCTGTACCACCCGATGAAACCGGCGGAAATGATACCATCCCTTCCAGGGACTGGGACCTGGCGGAAATATGGTATGCCACAAGCGATGATGGTTTTACCTGGGAGGAACAGGGAGTAGCGGTGCCGCGGCTTGAAAAACCTTATGCCGGGTGGCGCTCGGTGTCTACGCCTGATATCCTGGTTTACAAAGGGAAATACTACCTCTACTATCAGGCCTACACCATGATGCCCGGTGGTCCGGGCACTAAAGGAGACGATTGTCCGGTTGCCGCTTCAATGGCAGACTCGCCAGATGGTCCGTGGACACCCTCCAATAAGATAGTGCTCGACAACGGCCCGGAAGGAACCTGGGATCAGTATGTAATTCACGATCCTTATTCATTGATTTACAAGGGCAAGATTTACCTTTACTACAAAGGAGAGATGGGAGGTAAACCTAAAGTAAGGGCGCAGGGGTTGGCCATTGCCGATGATCCGTTTGGCCCCTTTGTAAAGCACCCGTTGAATCCGGTAATCAATTCCGGGCATGAGACTGCCTTATTTCCATTTAAGGAAGGGCTTGCCGCCCTGGTGAGTCGTCACGGTCTGGAACACAATACCATTCAATATGCTCCCGACGGGGTCAACTTTGAAATTGCGGCTATTTCTTCCTTATTTCCAATTGCCCCTGGCGCCTATGTGCCGGACGCCTTCCTGGACAATGGCAACGGCAGGGGTATCACCTGGGGGTTATGTCATTTCAGGAATATTCGTAAGTCCGAAGGAAAAAGCCATAGTATCCTGGCACGTTTTGATTGCGACCTCAGCCTTGATATTCATGACCCTGAAATGAAGGAAAGTGATATCTTCAATGATCCCGAAATAAATTTTAAGTTTGGATTGAGTGAAAAACAGCGAAAGCGCATTCAGGAAAGTGAAAAGTAAGAGCTTGCTTCGCCGGTGGCCATTATATATAATTAGAATTATAACCCGCAGAAAAAAATAAGTTATACCGAACCTTGCTTAACCTACTAAAAAACTAAAAAATGATTAATAATTTATCACCGACCATCCTTATTACCTTATTTTTCATTGTTTTTAGCACTGTATCATTCGGGCAAAGGAAACCAAACGTGGTGCTAATTATATCGGATGATGCGGGCTATGCCGATTTTGGATTCCAGGGTAGTACCGTAATAAAAACGCCGCACCTTGATAAGCTGGCTGGGCGAGGAATGATATTTAGGCAGGCTTACGTAACCGCTGCCGTTTGCGGCCCTTCCCGGGCCGGACTTCTAACCGGTAAGTATCAGCAAAGATTTGGATACGAAGAAAACAATGTACCTGGCTATATGAGCAAGTCGTGCCTGCCGGATGAAGAAATGGGGCTACCACTGGATCAGGTTACGATGGGTGATTATATGAAGTCCCTGGGATACAAAACAGGTTATTTTGGTAAATGGCACATGGGAAATGCAGACAAATATCACCCCACTAAACGAGGATTTGATACATTTTACGGCTTTAGAGGAGGGGCCCGCAGCTATTTTGCGTTTAGCAAAGAAAACCCAAACCACCGACAGGAGGACTATCTGGAACGGGGGTTTGGAGGGTTTCAGGAAGCAGATAAATATTTGACCCGTGCCCTGGCAGATGAAACAGCTTCATTTATTGAAAAACATAAAGATGAACCGTTTTTTGTAGTACTGGCCTTCAATGCCGTGCATACACCTATGCAGGCGCAGGAAAAGGACCTGGCGGCATTTCCGGAATTAAAAGGTAAACGAAAATATTTAGCCGCCATGACCTTATCTATGGATAGAGGGTGCGGGGTAGTGCTTGACAAATTGGCGGCGTTAGGACTTGAGGATAATACCATTGTAGTATTTACCAATGATAATGGCGGGCCAACTGATACCAACACCGCTATCAATGATCCTTTGAGCGGTACGAAGGCCAATCACCTGGAGGGAGGTATCCGGGTACCTTTCCTGATGCGTTGGCCGGGGGTGGTGCCGGAAAAGTCGGCCTATGATTTTCCGATAAGTACCCTTGATTTATTGCCGACATTTTATGCTGCGGCCGGAGGAAGTTTGAATGCTTTGAAGGAGATCGATGGCGTTGATCTCCTACCATATATATCAGGTAAAAATGAGGAGCGTCCACATCAAACGCTTTATTGGAAAAAAGAAAACAGAGGCGTTATTCGCGAGGGCGATTGGAAATTGCTAAGATTTCCCGATCGACCAGCGGAATTATACAATATTGCCCGGGATATTGCGGAAATCGACAATCTGGCAACAAAACATCCGGATAAAGTGAAGGACATGTATAAAAAACTTTTTGAATGGGAATTAACCCTGCAACGCCCGCTTTGGCAATTGCAAAGAAAGTATGAAGGTAAAGCAATGGACCGAATGGATACATACCGTAAGTGATCACCTGATTACCTGAAACCGAGCATGACATAATCGACACACACCGCGTGTCGCTAAAGCTTTAGCGGAGGCGCAAGGCAATGATTATAATATGCGAGGTTCCATCTGACCTTAAAAATAAATTATAAACAGATGAAATATTGCCTTCACATTTAGTATGGATATTTCAATACATATCCTTAAATTTGGCCAAAATTTTGAAAAAGCAATCTCTTCATATCCTCCTGGCGGCGATCCTGACATTTTCGGTCACGGATTATGTCTGGATTCAGCTGCTTAAAGATGACCAGGCTTTTGTCGAGGTCGAATTTGATAGTGATAGCGGCGAAAAATTACAAGAGGGTGAAGAAAGCGGGTTAAAGTTTGATTCTCCATATTTAGCCGGATTTCCACCTTCATCACCAGCCTGCCAACCTTTTTTTTCGGGTTTCCTGAAAGTTGGCAACTCCTATGTTGCCGCTACAAAGAAAAGTAAACCGAAGCTGTTTATACTTCATCGCCAACTGAAGCTTCATTGTTAAAATAAACCACCCACATTTCCGAGACCATTACGAAGACATCGCGTATGGTGCACAAAAAGTGTAACCGCCGGATGTTATATGTATTGGACCAATTCCCTATAGTGTATTTCATACGACCTATGTGATCTACACCTCATCAATTTTATCAAAAACATTTTAACAATGAATATATATTCTGTATTAGAAAATTTTGCGCATCCTGCCACCCTGTTTTTCTTTCTGGGTATGCTGGCCGTTCTGGTGAAATCTGACCTGGAAATTCCCCCTCAGATTGCCAAATTTTTAAGCATCTACCTGCTCTTTGATATTGGCATCAAAGGAGGAGAAGAACTCTTTCACAGTGGGTTTAACAGCCAGGTAATTACTGTTATGATCGTCTGCGTTCTGGGTTCCTTTCTGGTTCCATTTGCCATGTATTACATTTTAAAAAGAAAACTGAATGTATACGACGCCGGCGCGGTTGCCGCTACTTACGGATCTATTTCCGCCGTTACGTTTGCAACAACCACTGCCTTTTTAGAGGCACAGGGCGAGGCCTTTGGCGGCTACATGGTCGCAGGAATGGCTTTGATGGAATCTCCAGCCATTATTGCAGGCTTGATATTGATAAGGCGCCATGTTAAGTCTGACAAAAAAAAGCCGGAAGCGGCAAATAATGGCTTAGGTCATATTTTAAAAGAGTCATTTTTTAACGGGTCAGTGTTGTTACTTGTCGGAAGTTTAGTGATAGGATATCTGGCCGGAGAAACGGGTGAGAGAGAGTTGAAGCCGTTTGTCAATGAAATTTTCTTTGGCATGCTTAGTTTATACATGCTGGATATGGGGCTTCTGGCTGCCAGGCGAATCAGGGAACTAAGAAAATCAGGGCCATTCGCTGTCTCCTTCGCCATATTGTTTCCCCCGGGCATAGCCATATTAGGAATTGTTACCAGCTATTTGTTAGGGTACTCGGCGGGAGATGCTTTGCTTCAGACGGTATTGCTGGCAAGTGCCTCTTACATAGCTGTGCCAGCGGCCATGAGGATTGCTGTTCCCCAGGCCAACATGAGTATTTTATTGCCTATGTCTTTGGGAGTGACATTCACTTTCAATATTGCGGTTGGTATTCCGCTTTACTATTTCATCATTCAATTAATCTGGTAAAAAATCGCATTATGGAACTTTTAAAAATAGAGATAATTATATCCAATACATTTCTTCAGGATCTCATACAAAAACTTGAAAAAGTAGGAGTTCATGGCTACACCGCCATTGAAATATTCAAGGGAAAAGGGATCAAAAAGGGAGAACAGTTGTCGGAAGGACTGCTGCCCACAACACGTAATTCACTGGTATTCACAGTAAGTACCGCCGAAATCACGCAAAAGGTAATTGAAGACATACAACCCTATCTGGATGACCGGGGAGGTTTGATCATTACTTCCAGGGTTATGTATGCAAGTGGACTGTCATAGTGTGAAAATCATGAAAAAGATAAAGCTATTGATATTGTGTTTTGCCCTGGTCTCATGGACGGCAAAACTTCACGCCCAGGAAACAAAAACTTATATGGATGCCTGGTTCTTGTTGCTCAATCATTATGAAATTAGTGATCAATGGTCGGCAGGGAGCGAGATTCATTGGCGAAATACACGTTTTCTTAAGGACAAGGAGCAATTGCTCCTTCGTCCTTTTGTCTCTTATCAGAGAAACGATAAAGTGGTTTATACGCTGGGGTACACCTATATTCGTTCTTATCCATTTTCCGAAATGGCGATACCAAAAACAAAACCCGAGCATAATGTTTGGGAACAAGTTACACTGAAACATACGCTTCATAAGCTTGCCATTGCCCACCGCTATCGGGTGGAACATCGGTTTCAGGGTAATCTGAAGCAAAACGATACCAATGATTATTTCGTGAGCGGCTATTCGTTTTCTAACCGGTTCAGGTATCGGGTGACCATGAAGTACCCTATTCTCCAACAACTGTTTTTTCAGGTATTTGATGAATTATGGATTAAAAGTGATCAGTTATTTAACAACCTGGATTTTGGCCGAAATTGGTTTTACATAGGATTTGGTAAAAAAGTGTTTGATCACGGAAGTATTCAAATTGCCTATTTGTACCAACTAATTAAGTTAAATGCCTCTCTTTACGAGAAACACCCGACTGTTCAGCTTACTTTTCAATATGATGTTAAGAAAGACTAAATACGAAGTATAACAATAGATAAAAATGAGTGCGCATACCCTGATCCAGGGTATGCGCACTCATTTGACCGGTTCCTTTAACCGCGACGCAAGAATTCAAAGCTGGTTTCTGCAAATTAACACCTGCCTGAAACTCGCCAAAGCTAAAATACCAGTCTTGCATGTTTATGGAGATGCTGATAGAACAATTTCCTATGAGGAAAGTACTTTATTACTGGCCGGCCCTTAAAATCATGTAGCCGAAAAGTTAGCCTGGTATCAGCTTTCGAGCTAATCGTATTTAATATCTGCAAACACCCCGTCAGTAACCTTAAAAGTGTTTTGGGTGTCATCGTCAATCGCCTCGTAAGAAAAGGTGCCTGAGATGAGTTCATTATCTCTGTCAATTTTTGTAACGGTTATGGTCGCAATGTCGGTTTCAGAGGAAGAAGCATCTTCTTCGACAGCGGGACGATTATTCACGATAACTGTGCCAAGCGCGAAATTGATGAATATATTACCGGTTCCTGAAAATGTATCTCCCGGGCTGAGTGTGGAAAGATCAGTGCCGGTCATGGCCATGGCAATAGCCACCGTATCTTTATCAAAGAAATCAATACCACCAAGTGCGAAAGAATAGATGTCGTTGGTAGTGCTCAGGGTGCCGGTGACAAATGGAAAAGTCGCCGCGTAGGTTTGCCCGTTTATTTTGCAGGTAATACTCCCGGGGGTACCGGGTGCAACATCGTCGTCGGGTATCAGGCCGGTATCGTCATCAGACCCGCAGGCGGTAAATAGTACTAAGGCAATAATCCACATGCCGGTGGATCTCAGGAAAAAGTTTATCATCTCACAGAAAGCGTTTAATCAATAATTTGGCTTTAATTCTAGCTGAATAATCCTTACTTTTCAATTAATATTTATTTACTGTTGCGTTTCGTTTATTCCCCGATGAAAAATGCCGGATAACCGCTTTACCAGGACTATTGTCCTATTCAACGATTTAATTCCCGAAGTATCAATGGGAAAATTATATGGTTTTATAATGGCCATGCTATTGGCGATTGGTGCCAGCCCGGCAACAAAAGCCCAAAGCCATGTGGTGGATTCCTTGAGGACTTTGCTGAAATCAAATCCGGCTCATGACACTATGAGAGTAAAGCTACTGGTCAATATCGCCAACAATATTGTATGGAACGATGCCGCTGAGGCGATGGTATATGCCGATCAGGCCCTGGAAATATCAAGAGCATTGTCTTGGCAAAGAGGCATCGCCTCATCGCTGCGCCAAAAAGGGGTAACCTTCTATCATATGTCGGATTATCTGCGCGCCCTTGATGTCTTTCAGGAAGCCCTGGTGGCAGGTGAAACACTGCCGGAAAAAAATTTGGTTCCCAGTATTTACAATAACATGGCCAGCATTTATGCAGAACTTGAACAATACGATAAAGCCCTGGAATATTATGAAGCGTTCCTGAAGAGCGCCAGGGAAACCGGTCAAAAGGCCTTTGAGGTAATAGCGCTTACCAACATTGGCGTTCTGTACAATGATCTTGACCAACCCGGCAAAGGCATTGATTACCTTGACAAGTCACTGGTTCTTGCCAGAGAAGCCAACCTGGCCAATTTTGTTTCAGCGATATTAAATAATCTGGCCATAGCTTATGAGGCAAAAAATGATTTTACTGAGGCCATTGGTTTTTACCAGCAGGCGGTTGAAGCGGCAAAAGAAGCGGGAAATAAGAATGCCCAGGCATCTGCTTTAAACGGCATTAGCAAGCTGCAATTGAAGCAAAGTAATAGTGCGGATGCAGAAGTAAATAGCCTTCGGGCTTTAAAACTGGCGCAGGAAGTGAATTCTTTGGAGCGGCAATCCGATGTTTGGAAAACCTTATCATCAGTATACGAATTTAAAGGAGCCGGTCAACAGGCCCTGGAGGCCTACAAGCGCCATATCTTTTTGCGTGATAGCATTCTTGGCGAAGAAAAGAAAACCGAGATCACCCGCAAAGAGATGCAATTTCAAATGGCCAAAAATAAGGCAGTGGCGGAGGTGGAACTAAAGCGGGAACGACTTATGCGCAATGTTTCTGTCCTCGGCGGTATGGTGCTTTTGCTGGGTTCGGTGCTGGCGTATTGGATGTACAAAAAAAGAAGAGACACCCTGGCCAGGCAACAGGAAGCAGATTTTAAAACCAAAGTAGCTGAAACAGAACTCAAAGCGCTTTTGTCACAAATGAATCCGCACTTTATTTTTAACTCACTTAATTCAATCAGCGATTATATCAGTAAACACGATACGGAAAAAGCAAATCACTATCTGATAAAATTTTCCAATCTGATGCGAATGACACTGGAAAGTTCGGAGCGCAAGGAGATCAGTCTGGAAGACGACCTGAAATTAATTGAAACGTATTTGCAGATTGAAGCAATGCGGCTGAACCATAAATTCACTTATGAAATTAAGATCGACTCCGCCATAGATGCCTCGAATACCCTCATCCCTCCATTAATTCTGCAACCCTTTATTGAAAACAGTATCTGGCACGGTATTTCCAGGAAGGCGGGCAAGGGTAAAATAACGTTGGAAATAAAGCAGGATGGTGAATTCATCGTCTATAGCGTCGAGGATGACGGTATAGGCCGTCAGAATGCTGCGAAAGAAAACAAGCTACATGAACATTCAATGGGTACAAAGATCAGTCAAAATCGTATCTCAATTATCAACAAACTAAAAGGCGCTGAGGGCGATATTCAAATGATTGACAGGCCCGAGGGGCTAAGGGTCGAGGTGAAATTGCCACTGGAATTGGTTTTTTAAAAAACACATGGAAACATTAAAAACAATTATCGTTGACGATGAAAAGCATTGCATTGACCGGTTGGAGAACCTGCTGTTGGCTCACCGAAACGATGTGCAGGTGATCGGCAGTTATCAATCTTATTCCGGCGCTTTGGATGCCATTGCAGCCCTGCACCCGGATTTCATCTTTCTGGATGTACAACTGGGGGACAAAACGGGATTTGAACTGCTGAAGGCTTTGAAATCGATTGATTTTGATGTGGTCTTTACAACAGCCTTCGACAAGTATGCTGTGGAGGCTTTCCGTTTTAGTGCAACAGATTACCTGCTCAAACCCATCCTTGCCAGCGATCTCGAAAAATCGATTGGGAAACTTCAGAAAAAAGTTTTTACAAAAGACCTGTCCAAAAAATTCGATACGCTTTTTCACAATCTTCAGCAGGGTAAAAACAGCTCAAAAAAAATAGGTATCCCCACAGTTGAGGGACTCAACTTCATTCAGATCGCCGATATTGTCAGATGCGAATCAGATATTAATTACACCCACATTGTCAACACCTATGGGCCTCCGTTAACCGTGGCTAGAACACTAAAGCAGTTTGAAGAACTATTGATGGATTACAATTTTTTCAGAGTCCACAAATCCCACCTGATCAACCTTTCTCACGTTAGTAAATATAACAAGGGAAAAGGAGGTGTAGTGACCATGAGTGATGGCTCGGAAATTGAAGTTTCCACGCGCCGGAAGGATCTCTTTTTGAAACGTTTGCGACAGATGCAAATGTTGTTGCCATAACGTGAAATGGCTTGTAGGGCCCAATGTTGACGATCATTCAATAAAAGATACAAATCATTGGAAACTTAAACGCCGCAAAAATGAAAGATTTATTAATTGAAAAACTTAGCGAGAAAGAGGTTGATAAATTCATAGAAGTGATCCGGCTTTTTGAAGACGTATTTGAAATGAAAAACTTTTCATTGCCGGAAACAAGCCACCTGCAAAACCTCCTGCAAAAAGATAGTTTTTTTGTATTCGCCGCCTCAACCAATGATAAAGTGATTGGGGGATTGACAGTCTATGTGCTCGATCAATATTACTCGGTCAAACCGTTGGCCTATATTTTTGACCTGGCCGTTGACACCAAATATCAAAGGCAGGGTATCGGCAGAAAACTAATAACGGCGGTAAACAATTATTGCCATGAAAAAGGCTTCGAGGAGGTTTTCGTTCAGGCCGATAAGGTAGATGATTACGCCATAGATTTTTACCGATCCACCAGGCCGACAGAAGAAGAACAGGTGGTCCATTTTTATTATATGCTGAATGGTGATACAACCTCCCGAAACTACAAAGCGCAATAGAATAGCTCATGCGGGCAGGGATAATACGTGTAGTCATAAGCTACTTGAAAATGATCTCCAAATGAACTAGATTGAAAATATTAAAAAATATTTATGGAAAGAATAGTAATTGCCGCATACAAACCTTTCCCTGGAAAAGAAGCCGCATTGATAGCATTGATGCGAACACACTGGGAAATTCTTAACGGAGAAGATCTGGTTTCAAGCCGTAAGCCGACGATAATGCAGGCTGAGAATGGAACCGTCATTGAAGTTTTTGGATGGAAGTCCGGCGATGCAATAGCATCCGCTCATACTAATCCCACCGTACAAAAAATGTGGCATGACTATGCCCAGGTCTGCGAATATGTCCCCGTGGGTAACGTTGATGAGAGCACCCGTCTATTTTCTGAATTTACACCTTTAAATTAGATTTTTTGAGAGCTTCAACCAGCTGTTCTTTCAATCTCAGTCTTCAACCCCTGATCGTTGCCGAATATCCCTGAAATTAACCCGTAAATAAAGGAGCTCTTGATAATCCGGCAAGAAATATTAAATTTATTGCCACAAGGAACCGGGGCATTAAAGTCCTGAAAAACTGCTGCATACAGTTTTGCTGCCTTGCAGGATTTCTCCACTTTAAATACAAACATGTAGTAACGATGAGATTTTTTAGACTGAAGCATAACTTTAACTGGAAGTACGTCATAGGTGAAATTCTATTAATCTTTGTCGGTATCAATCTTGCCATTTGGTTTAATAACTGGAATACCTCCAAGAAGTCGGACCGTGACAAAAAAATTGTCATGACCAAAATCACTGAAGAGATCAGGAACAATATGGAGGAACTGAGCGCGGCGAGAAAAAGCAATCAATTAATTACGCAGGCTTTTTCAGCATATCAAAAATTTTTTAAGGGGAGCTCTTCGGAAATAATTGCCTCTCCCGGGGAACTGCATACACTCCAAACCAAATACCCTAATTTTTTTAGGGTAAAAGATTCCGTAGCATATCAAAATGGCTTATTCCATTACCATGGAGGCACGTTTATTAACCTTGAAATTCCGGAATTGACTGAAATCGCCTGGGAAACGGCGAGGACTATCAACATCGCCAATGAATTTGACTATGAATGCCTCTATGATTTGGAAAGTATGTATAATCTCCAGCAGATGGTCAAAAAAGAAGTAAACAAGGCTGCTGATGCTTTGCAAAAAAGAGAGTTAAGGAATTTGATGAGTATTCTGGAGTTTATGAATCAGTTGGACCTTCAATTGCTTAAAAAATATGAAGAGATGCTTGAGAATATGCAAAACTGCCGCTAATGGTTTAAATAATGGTAAATTAGCTCAAAATATAGTTCCTATGCATTCACTTTTTAGATTCGTCCTGCTTGTTATCATTGTCACTTCGTGCAAACCCGTGGCGCAGGATATTTTTCTTGGTCAGGGCATGATGACTGGTGAAATCAGTGCTACCTCAGTTATTTTACAATCCAGGTTAACACTTAGCGACACTTTGGTCAAAGGCGATTTGCCCGGAAAACGGGGACTTGGCAAATTTGAAATTGATGTGGATTCCTCTTTTTCCAACCCAATTTTCTCAAGCGTTCTCGAAGCCCTACCCGAAAGTGACTTTATAATTAAAGAGAAAATTGAAAACCTGAAGCCAGGCGCCAGGTATTTCTATCGCCTTCGGTTTGGCGCTGATAGTAGTATGCCTTTTACCAGCAAAACAGGCACTTTCAAAACGTTGCCGGCGCCGGATAGTCCCGGTACCATATCATTTGTGGTGGTGACAGGCATGAATTATTATTATTTTTATTTTGGCCGATATGACCGGACCAAAGCCTATTCCGGAGATGATAAACATCTCGGTTACCCGGCACTCGAGACCATTAAAAATCTGGCTCCTGACTATTTCATTGGTACCGGTGACAATGTCTATTTTGATCATCCAAAGGAAGCCAACTTTAAAAGAGCACTCGATGCAGGCAAGCAACCCCACCCGGGAAGATATGAGGGAAAGGAGGTAACCGATGAGGCGGAGATGAGAAGGAAGTACCATGAACAATTTGCACAGCCAAGATTTCACGAACTTTTTAAAAACCTGGGCACTTACTGGGAAAAAGATGACCATGATTATAGATTCAACGATGCCGACCCTTATCAGGAGTCTCCAATATCCCATGAGTTGGGCATTAGGAATTTCAGAGAGCAGGTGCCGGTCGTGGACCCGAAGGAGAAAGAGGCCAAAACATACCGTACCCATCGCATGGGGCTGGACCTCCAGATCTGGCTATTAGAGGGAAGAGATTACAGAAGCCAAAATCAGCAGGACGACGGACCAGACAAAACGCTCTTAGGGGCAGCACAATTAAAGTGGCTTAAAGAAACATTGTTGGAAAGCGATGCTACTTTTAAGCTCATCATCTCGCCGACACCGATAGTGGGACCTGATGATGCATATAAAAGAGATAATCACGTCAACCATGCAGGATTCAGGCATGAAGGCGAAAACCTGCTCCTTTGGTTAGCAGAAAATGGCTTTCTTGAAAAAAATCTTTACCTCATTTGCGGGGACAGGCACTGGCAATATCATGCGCAACACCCCAGCGGCTTTGAGGAGTTCTCCACCGGCGCATTGGTGGATAATAATGCCCGGGCAGGTCGGCTGGCAGGGGATCCGGATTCTACTGATCCGGATGCATTAATTAAACAATATTATGTTCAGGGGACCCTGGAGTCGGTAAGTGGCGGATTCCTGTCGGTTGTCGTGGATAGAATTAATGATATTCCAGAAGCTCATTTTACATTCTACGATGAGTCGGGAAAAATTTTATATAAGGCCAATAAGGGAGTTCAAAAATAAAAGGCCTGGTTTACAAGCGCCGCTTTTACAGTTATGGGGAACGAAACGCTAAATGTATCAATCAATGATCCTGAAATGTCACCGACGATATAGGCCGTGGAGCCTGTTTCATAATATCTTCTTTTTACTGATGTTGTGCCAGCAAAATAGTTTTGGGCAAAACCCGGTAATCAGGGACATTGGCATGTCCGATCCTCACATTAGAGTCTTTAATGACACGGTCTATCTTTACTGTGGTCATGATTCGAATCCTGAGGATAAAACCTGGATTATGAAAGACTGGCGGGTGTTTTCATCTACGGATTTGATCAACTGGACATTGGAGGAAACCATTTCTCCAAAGGACAATTATATGGATGACAACAGCAGCGATTGCTGGGCAGGTGATGCGGCTGGCCGGAATGGAAAATATTACTTTTATTTTTCCGATCGTAAAAGAGGTATTGGTGTCATGAAATCCACCTCACCCAGTGGCCCGTTTGAGGATGCGCTGCGTAAACCACTTGTATCCCCAATGCACGATCCCACCATTCTGATAGACGATGACCCGTCTGAAACGCCTTACATTGTATATGGTGATAAGGCTGGTGGTGGATTTCACGTGGCACGCTTAAATCATGATATGATTTCCCTGGCCGAAAAGCCCAGACCGGTTGCTATCATAGGTGCCGAATGGGAAGATGCACCTGAGTGGATGGATAAAAATTACATTTTTAAATACAAAAACAGGTATTATTTAAGCTGGGGTCGGGATTATGCCATTTCGGAAAATATTTACGGGCCATACAAGTGTGTTGGGGCAGTAGGCAACGGGCATCATTTGAATGAATTTGCTCATGGTAGTTTTTTCTGGTGGAAAGGGCAGTTTTATCATATTTGGTGTTACTACCTTAAAAGTGGTTTTAAGTATCGCGAATCTATTATTACCTACTGTCACTTCAAAAAGAACGGTGAAGTAGTAACTGACACCCGGTTTCTGGATCAACACTTTGAAAATGGCGTGGGACAATACGATGCTTCGTGGGAGAAAATAGAAGCCGAATGGTTCTATGAAAAATCAAGAGAACTGGTTAAAGAAGAGGTGTCAGACCATAATTTTCAGATCTCCGGGATGCGGGATGGTTCATGGTTACGATTTGCCAATGTTGAATTTGGCGACAGCGTCAATAGCATATCCTTGAAGCTTTTAAATCCTGGCGATAAGTCCAACGTGGAAGTCCGGGCCGGCAGCATCAGCGGCAAATTACTGGGAACGGTGGCACAGGCAACAGGTAGTGCATCAGAGAAAGTATTTAATATTAAACTTGAAAATATCAAAGGAAAGCACGATGTGTACCTGATCTTTAAGGGCGGGCATACGGCGAATTTTGCTCTTGACTGGTTGAAATTTTCTAACCAATAATTTTTAACTACCAAAATGGTTTATACTTTACAATAAGTGATGTTATATTCTTAACCCGGTTCTGGTGGTGATAACTAAAAATTTGCCTGATACACTTGAAAACGATCACAAAAAAATCTGAAATTAAAATACATCTTGAAAGCTGCCTGGCAATATATCATGCCAACGGATTACAAGCTTGTGTAGCTGGCATACACAAAACTATTTTATCCAATAAGGTGAAGTTTCCGCTTTTGGAATATTGCGGAGAAGGGATTTACAATATATTACCCGGCCATGAGCAATGCACTTTCTGTGATCTGGTTCAATCGCTAAAAACCGAGGGGGGAAATGTGATCTCAGGAATCATCCTGCAAAAGAGATTGACAGATGACTTCAACCAATCCATTGAAAAGGCTACTGATTTTATTGCAGATGCTGGAATTTGGTATGTGTGTGATATCATTGGGGAAAGGGTATTTGGTTTTGCCTTGTTAAATCAACCGCAAAGAACATTGCCTCTTTTGAAAAGATTATCAAACCACCATAGCCATTGGGTTATCAGAGCTTTAGGGGCCGGGGTACATTATGCTGTTAAAAAAGGATTAAATGAAGAGGCGGTAAAAGCGGCCTTTCAGATCTTGTTGTCAAAGGCCGGAGTGCGGAACAAAGAGATAAGGCAAGGTATCGGCTGGGCAGCCAAAACCACTGCAAAATTTCATCCTAAAATTGTGGAACACTTTAAAAATGAAATTGATAACCAGGAAAAGGTAGCCAATTGGTTTAGAAAAAAAATAACCATTGGTTTAAGTAAAAACAAATATATTGAGCAGTTGAAATTAAAGTAGCATTAAATTTGTAAACATCAGGGAAATGGAATTAATAATTCACGAGCAAAAAAATGGAAAGGTAGCTGAGTTGAGGTCTGATATCGTGTTGAGAAACGCCGAGGATTTTGTTGATTTAATTGGAAACGCCAATTATCTGGATGCCGCGAGGGTCGTCATCAGGGAAAGCAATTTGCCACCGGATTTCCTCGACCTGAAAACTAAAGTCGCCGGCGAGATATTACAGAAGTTTTCTACCTATGATCAAAAACTTTCCATTATTGGTGATTTCTCAAATATTGAAAGCAAAAGCCTGAGAGACTTTATCAGAGAAAGTAATGAAATCGGCCGAATCGTCTTTGCTAATAGCAGGGAAGAAGCGTTTGCCGGGTCTGTTAAGGCAAATAAGGCCCCGTAGATTGCGCTGCCGAATTCCATATTTATAATTGGCAAAAATACCGGACACTATGGTAGCCCGGGTTTGAATCAATGTGTGAAAAGGTTTTATGTGACGATTCCTTTCAATTTATAGTACCCGGTAAATTAAAAGAAACAATCTTGTAACGCTTTATCCTGGTATTACACTTAAAGCATTATTACGGATCATTGGAAATTGATACCTTTGTTGGTAGATCGTCGGCAATGATCGTGACAACGATGTTGAGACATTGCCCTTCATTTATAAATGTGTAATAATAAACAACCAACGCTAAGCTCATGAAACAGATAAAATGGTTTGACAGGAAGTTCGATTTTTCATTTGAACAAAATATTTTTCCTTCAATAATTGACAGGTTAAGCGGCGTTCCAATTCGTTTGGCGCACAAAGTAGAAGCTATTCCTGGGCAGCATATTACCGTTAAACCCGAAAATACCTGGTCTATTGCAGAAAATATTGGTCACCTTATTGATTTGGAACCTTTGTGGCAGGGAAGGCTTGAAGATATTTTAAGTGGTGAAAAGGTACTTAGAGAGGCGGATTTACTCAATAGAAAAACGGACCTGGCCAATCACAACGATCAGGATGTAAATGAGTTGATCCGGACTTTTTCCGAAATGCGGCACGCGACCATAACGATGCTGGAGGCACTTACGGAAGTGGAGGTTTATAAATTTGCCCTGCATCCCAGGCTGAAAAAACCCATGAGGACCATGGACCTTTTTCTATTTGTGGCGGAGCACGATGATCACCATCTGGCAAGAATCACAGAGATCGACAGAATACTTGCTGGCCAGAAAACTATCAATCCGGAATTGCATGAATAGATTGATGTTAATTTAGCGCCATTTTAGCGTGGGGAGAATTTATTGATAGACCATGGGCTGCGATTGCATTGGAGACTCAACTTATTTTTGAAATTTTAGCGTTGCAGTTCGGGGTTTCGCCGCAGATATCATTAATAATCTGGCCATCGTCCCTTTCATGAATTTTTTCGCAGCCAGTATGGTCCCCACCATTTAGCCTTCTTCATCATGGCCCGGTCAAATCCGGTAAAGACACCAGCAAAGAACAAATAGAAACCAGACATTGGAGCGTCCTCATTTTCAATAGGGGATTTTTTAGGTATTAACGATGTATTATATCTATATTTGTATAACTAATTATTAACAAAATAAATATATTGGTTAATCGAATTGGAAGACGCTTAATGATCACCATGTCGAGCCAGGTGGAGGAAATATGATTGGGTTAGTGATTATCAGGCAAACCCTTATCTAACATGACATTAAAAAGGTTTTGGAGCATTCAATGGATATTTTAAAAGCGAATTAACATGAAACGATTCATAGCCGTAATACTAAATATTTTTTGTACTGTGGCTGTCTTTGGACAAAACGGATTTATTAAAATTGGCGGAAAAATTTTGGACAACGATTCTAAAAAGCCCCTGGCATATGCTAGCATAAGTATCGACAAGTCTTCGATTGGTACGGTTTCAAATGAGGCCGGAGCGTTCAATTTTTATATTCCCTCCAATTTAAAGGAGGATACCCTTGTTATTTCCCATGTTGGCTATGAAACGTTAAAAATAAAAGTCATTAATTCACGGAGTGTAAGAGACTTTTATCTGAAGGAATCAACAATTACATTAGCCGAAATAGTGGTGTCTGCCATCGGCGCAAAAAGCCTCATAGAAAAAGCCTTTCGCGCCATTCCCCAAGTTTATCCGACGGAACCTTACCTGATGGAAGGCTTTCATAGAAGTTGGGAGAGAATAAATTTCACCGATAGCATTACCTACCCGGGAACTTTGATAGAAGCTGCTGTGACCATTTATGATCCCGGGTATGGGAAAAAGGAAAACCGGAAATTTTCCGAGGAAATTTACATTAATGAAATAAGAAGAAGTGCACTCATGGACGGGTGGAGTTATAACAAGAATGCCCTCAGACAACTATTAAATGAGAACCTGGTAAGACACAATAAATCTCAAATAATCGATATCAGATCATTTTTGAATTTCCCAAATTCTCTGACCTATGAGTTTGACGGAGCAACTAAGATTAACAATGAAAACATAACGATAATCAAAATTGAGACAACCAATGATAAAAACTTTCCGGCTGCGTTTAGGGTTTATCTCAGTGACAAGGATCTAGCGATCCTTAGGATTGAGCTCTATGGAGAAACGAAGGAAATTAACTATACGGAAAAATATATCTGGCAACTGGATACTGTATCGGCGAAATTCATTTTTAAGCGGCATTTGAACAAACTGTTTTTAAGTTATGCCCAAACGAAATACTTCGTAAAAAAAATAGACCCTGTTCGGAAAAGTGTCATTCAAACGGAGGAATACTTCAGGGAGTTATTGATAAATAATATTGTTTTGAAGGACGTGAACTATGCGCTAAAAGCGTTGGGAGCAAAGTCCGGATCAAGATCTATGGCCTTGAAGGCGGGAACTTACAATCATTCTTTTTGGCAAAATTATAACTTGACCCAAGAGAATCCTGTTGATGAAGAGGTAATTCTTTTTTTTGAAAAAAAGGCAAGCTTAAAAATCGATTCCGAAGGGAATAGATCCGTGTTTTGTTCACGAAAAACAACTGATACAAACCATCGCACGTAACCCGGTGTGCAAATACCCATAAATTCAGGTATACTGCTCGTTAAAAGCCAGATTCAAAGTTCTAAGATTTTTCCAGGTACTTTGTGGGTGTTTGACCAGTTTGAATCTTAAAAGCATGGATAAACGCAGTAGGACTACTATATCCTAGAGAAAAAGCGATTTCCTTGATGCTCAATGTTCCAAGCTTTAAATATTGTTTGGCCAGGGCTATTAACATAGTGTTGAGAATTTGCCTGTAGTTGAGCCCTTTGGCTTTTAGTTTCCGTTGCAAAGTGCGCTCCGAAAGGTTTAATGTTTCCGCGACCTCACCTAAAGTAGGAATTCGACCCTCCAATAACCCCACCACCTTTCGCTGAATCGTCGACCGAAGATCATTACCTTTTATGTGGGCAATTAGTGCCCGCGTTTGTTGTTGGTAAACCGATGCCGGTACCTGTTCCCTTAAGGATACAGGGATATCCAGGTCGGACTGTGCATAAGTTACCTGGCAACAATCAGATTGGTAAACGATCTCATTTACAACAAACTTAAGCGTATTCTTTTCCGCATATTGGGCCGTGGGAAGATAGAGCCTGAGTGGTGAGATGGCTCGTCCCGCCAACACCTCCACCCCCTTCATCAAACACCCGATATATAAACACATCATTTGGTTGGAAGCATTGGAAGGTAGTCTTTTTAGCAGCCCCTTTCCGGTTATTTGAACGGTCAGCTGTCGCCGATGCAGCCGGTATTCCATACTTACCAGATTGTTGCAGGTATTGTTGAAAGCAACAAACCGTTCCACACCTTGCAAAACATTAATACTGTTTTGTACAAAAAAGAAAACGGAGCCGTAATACTCCGGGACAAACACTGAGCCCGCATTTAAACCTAAATTGATATCCCTGGTATGATTAATGGCGTTGAGCCAGAATTGATTAAAAGATGAGATGGAAATTTTTCTTTCCGGATTATGAAAATCGTTTGGATCAAAATCCAACCCTTCCAATAGAAAACCCGGATGTTCCGGATTCTCTGCCAGGTAGATCCATACCTGTGATAACATACTAAGCGGGATCATATTCAAATGTCGTAAATTATTGATTAAGTGTCGCAAAGTATGACTTATAAATTACGCCATCACCCGTATACTATTGAAGAAATAAAATAAGATCATATGTTAAAGCAATCTACATTTTCAAGACTTATTTCCTTAAGCATTATACTGGGTGTTGTTGGTTACCTGGTGGTGGTAATCTATTTAGGCAATCTTAAATCCGGCTACAGTCATTTGACCGATCTGGTAAGTGAATTGGGTGAAAAAGGATCTTTCAGAGGATATTGGTTGAATGCAGTGCTGATTTGGAGTGGGAGTTCTCTGATAATATTTGGGATTTTTCTGAACAAACTATTAGCGCCGGGAAGGTTTGGAAAATGGGGACCGGTTCTCATATCCGCATTCGGTGGGTCTGTCCTGGCAGGCGGCTTGTTTCCCTGCGATCCCGGATGCACGGCGCCCGTTTCCCTTAGCGGATATCTTCATGCCATATTAGGATTACCAGCGATGCTTACAGTGCCGCTGGGATTTATTTTAGTATCATTTAGAATGAAAGAATCTTTACATTGGCGTGACCTCGCTTTGTTTATCAGAGTATCCGGCTTTTTGACTTTGCCACTGATGATCATCGGTTCCACGGTTTTCCCCGCGTTGGGATTAATGGGACTGGGTCAACGGATTCCACTTTTATTCCAGCTGGGAATCCCGTTGGTGATGGCGGTGAGGTTGTATAAGCATCCTCACTTTTGAAAAGGCTTTGTTAAAAAGTTTGGTCAGCTGAAGGTTTTTATTCTGGCTGACCGTGGGCACAACGCGCCTGGATCAGGCAACACCAATAAGCTTCTGACGCATCGCCAAAGCACACAGTTCCAGCCTCCGGAATTTAACAGATACTTATGCTATAAATATTTAATTCGGTGACAATAGTCATATTTTAATCCTTTTAAGCACATTATATTCATAGCAGGAGAGCGGATTAAGTCCAATATGTTTTACAAAAGGAAACCAGTTTGAACCTGTCGATAAAGTTGTTGATTGCTGATGATCATGAGATGATAAGAGATGCCCTGAAAGCATTGTTACTCAAAACAAACTCCGTGACCGTTGAAGCCGAGGCCTCTAATGGCCAGGAGGTTTTAGACATATTAAACAACGATGCTACCGACTGTGATGTGGTGTTAATGGATATAAGTATGCCTGAAATGAATGGCATTGAAGCGACCCGCCTGATTGCAAAGCACCACCCTTCCGTGAAGGTATTGGCCCTGACGATGTATGACGAGCAGGATTTTATCAACGAAATGTTCAAGGCCGGAGCCCTTGGTTTTCTGTCAAAACTAACCACACAAAAAACCTTGCTGGAAGCTATTGAAACAGTCTATCGGGGAAACATATTTATTGAAGATGCCAGGCGGCGCTAATCTGGCTTCGTAAGCTTTTCATCCAGGTTAGGCTCAAAGCCATAACACCTGCCAATTGGTTCCGGACTGCTACCACATGGCCGTTGACAAACTTTAGATGATCGGTCAGGTGGCGCAGTTCAGATGTTTTTACCTGAAAAAGCCTATTGGCATAAAGTGCCTGGGAACCATAGTGAAATGCCTCCAGGCTTAGCAGGCAGCTAATTTTACGATTATTTACTGGTAACAATCTCACCCATTTCCACCACCTCAAAATCCTTTACCTTCACAGTTTTTAAATCCCGCAAATCGTCGTTATCCCAACCGTCGTTTGGTGCACCGCTCAGGTACATGTTGGAGCCGACATCGGCCAGAATAAGCCCGTATTTTTTCAACGCCCTTAGGATAACCTGGTTGGTTTCGGAGTATCCGCTAATATCAAATGTCTCCTTTAACCTCAACCGTGCCCCAAAGGGAAGCAATTCGTCACTGGTTTCCCCCGAAACCAAATGACTGGCAGGGAACACGTAACCCTCATAGATTTTTGATCTTTGAATTGTAAAGCGAATAGCGTGATCGATTTCGCCTTTCTGAACTTCAGGATATCTTACCAACAGGGGAAATATAGGTAATCCGGCAGCATCAGCTGAGGTCCAGCCTTCAGTCCGGAATTCCACCTTGCTTAAATCCCATTTCGCTGCCGAAGATGCTTCCCAGCCACTATTGCTTTGGCTGGCATTGTAAAGCTCATACAGCATATTACCGCTGGCCTCAACCACCAGCACATGGCTGTCGCCATTTCCGTTACCTTCGATAGGAGCATCCAGCGGAATAGGGAATGGGCCCTGATCACTTTCGTCACCGTAATTGCCATCGTAGTCATTCTTGCGAAATGTTATAGGTACCAGCGGCTGATCTTTTCCAACGACCGCGTATGGAATGCCAATAGGCGAACCATTGTATAATCCACTGCCAAAATCAGCAAACAAGCCTACATCCAGGCCGATATTTTCTAGTATTTTAGTGGAATTTGCATCCACCGGGTTGTTTGAAATATCCTGATTTAATGGATGATTAGCCGGAAATAGCGTCATGTCCTCTGCCGTTGTCAAATCCAGGCTATCGTTATTGATGGTGGGATCATCATCTGAACAGCTGAAAAGTGTGGCTGTCAAATATATACCAAATAAAAATGTGGTGGGTCTGAATTTCATAATGTTTTGGTTTATGATTTTATAAATTTTCTAAGAAAGCGAAAACCATGTACAAATCCCACACTTCTTTATATGCTAATATTACATGGGTTATCTGAATCCTATAAAATCAAAATTATAACGATGGAAAATAGTAATCATTTTGCCCTTATCCTATTTTGAGGAGACTTCACCCTTATTCATTGAAAATGCTTTCAGGGTTTACCAAAACTGAGAATTTAGGCTAAGTAGGCCCTTTAAGCTTGGCAGCCACCTGACACCAATTGTATTATTTCTTAGTGAAAACGATATGAAATTAAGGCGATGACTGGTCGTTCGCCGAAGTCCGGATCCCACATGGGAAAAATGTCGGGATCAAAAAAATGATATTTTATGGAATTTAGTAATTCTTTTCTATATTTGTTGCAACAAATATCGTTCAAACAAAAAAATGAAATTAGAAAAAATAGTTAACATCGACCAGATTGAAAAAGGAGTAGCTCCCAGGAAAAGAGTTATTGCCAATATACAGGTGAGAGGTAACTGGTTTTTTTCTTTATTCAAGCAAACTTTAAAACCTTATGATTTAAGCGAAGTGCAGTTTAATGTGTTAAAGATTTTGAATGCAAAACATCCGGAGCCCTTATCGGCCAGCGATATTTCAAACCTGCTGATCAGCCAGGCGTCGGATGTAACAAGGATCATTGACCGAATGATTAAAAAAGGATTGGTAAGAAGAGAGGTGCCGGAAGAAAACAGGCGAATGGTTTTGGTCTCTCTGACGGCTGAAGGATTGCAAAAAGTAGCAGAAACAAAAAACGTTGTGGACGAAATAGCAGTAAATACCGAAGTTTGGTCAGATGAGGAAGTTGAAACGCTTAATAAACTATTGGACAAACTGGGTTAAAAAAATTTAAGTAAACATTTGTTAAAACAAATGTCGTTCAAACAAATAAATAGCTGTGATAAAACTAAAGCTGGCATTTGTGTTTTGCTTGCTGTTTTCAATGAGAAGTATCAGACAAGACGTAACAGCCAAAAACAGGAGATACAATTTTACTTTAACTGAAACCATGGACTTTGGTAATCGCAAATATGTTTTGCAGGCTGGCCACATAGGCGGCATCAGGCAGGAAACTGGTAAAAAAGTGGAAATGATAGCTAAACGCAAGGAAAAACTTCATGTTGTCGACATATCTTCAAAGGAAAACAATCCGGGCATGGGTAATGCTGCCAGGACTTTTAAGGGCGATACTTTACAGCCGCCTATTCCCGTGGAGGTTTTTACAGGGCACAGGGCGCTGTCTTATCAGCATGTCATCAACAAATATGTTTTCAAAAATAAATTCAACTTTTTTAATGTCTCCTCCTTTGAGGCTGAATACAAAAGGAATGCTAATAATGTATTTCTCATTTCCAGCCTGTTTTCATACAATATAGGCAAAGGGTTCTCAATAGGGTTAGGAGGTGAAATCCAGCGTCCCGGTGCCACTGCCATAGTCGGTGCTCAATATGCCTATAAATCAGCGGGGTGGTTGATTGCCGTGGTCTCTTCGGTGAATCTTTCCGGTGAAACGGAGTACTCTCAATTTACTTTGCTGGAATATCGCAGGGCGGTTAATGAAAATCTTAAAGTTTACTTCAGAATGCAAATGCTCGTTACCACTGATTTCCACAAATACAACAGAGGCTATCAACAATTCAGGCTGGGCTCACAACTAAAAGATATTCAGTTTGGCCTGGCAGCCAACTTTGATCAGTTTAACGCCAACACTATTAAAACTACCAACTATGGCGTTTTTGTGCGCACATTGATTTTTTAAAACATTAATAGAAAATTCCAACCAAAACAAGCTATATGAAATGAGAACAATGTATGACGAGTTTTTAAAATTTAGTATATGATGGCGGAAGTTGTGAAAAACCCGATAAAAAAAAAGAATCTCTCCGAGTTGGAGTTCATCGCCTTGATGGCTTTTTTGATGTCTAATGTAGCCTTGTCTATCGATGCCGTGCTTCCGGGATTGGCAGATATCGGCGTATCCATTCACAGTGCCAACCAGGCGGATCTGCAATTGATCATAACAATGATATTTCTGGGGCTGGGTATTGGAGAATTGATTTTCGGAACGCTCTCAGACAGTTTTGGCAGAAAACCCATCGTTTATTGCGGACTTGCGGTATTTACAGTGGGAAGTATACTTTGCGTTACAGCCTCGGATCTGCAAACAATGCTAGCAGGCAGGACATTACAGGGTATCGGACTCTCCGCGCCCAGAACAATAAGCATCGCTATAATCAGAGACACTTATAGCGGCGATTACATGGCAAGGATCATGTCTTTTATCACCGCTATTTTTATTCTGGTGCCAATGATAGCGCCGATAGCAGGACAACTGATTTTAAACCGCTTCGATTGGCAAGCCATCTTTTACTTTCAATTGATGTTTGCGTTTATAACTATTTGCTGGTTTGGGAACCGGCAAAGGGAAACGCTGCCGAAAGAACAGCGGGTCAAATTCAAAAGAACCTTGTTCAGTGATGGTTTGAAGGAGTTTTTCAAATTCAAATCTACAATTGTTTACACCCTGGTCTCCGGGTTTATGGAAGGAGCCTTTATACTGTATCTAAGTACCTCCAGACAAATTTTTCAAGATCAGTACCTATTGATTGATACGTTTCCCTATGTTTTTGCAGCCATATCTTTTGTGTTGGGTGTAGCTACGTTCTTTAATGGTTCGCTGGTGCTGAGGTATGGCATGAGAAAGTTAGTGGTGCGGGCTTTGTATTTGTTCTGCTTTTCTTCTTTCACCTATCTGATTCTATTTTTTCGTTCCGGGAATCCCGAACTGATGGTTTTGCTGTTGTTCCTTTTTATTCAATTTCTGTCACTGGGCTTTATTTTTGGAAATTTAAGTGCCCTGGCAATGCGTCCAATCGGGCATATTGCCGGCGTAGGCGCTGCCGTTTTCACTGTTCTATCCACCCTGGTAGCTGTACCGGTGACCCTGTTGATCGGGCCGTATATCATGACCTCAGTTGCACCATTGTTTGTGGGGTTCCTTTTTTGCGGGTTATGTGCGCTTCTGTTATTAAGTGTATCAATCTCCGGGAAAAGGGAGATAACCGCATCAGCCTGAATACCGGTTTGGTGCCAATAAAAGAATAGTTAGACCACTCCCAACAAAAAACTTTAAAAAAAAATGCACACTTTCATAACCTTCGAATATTTATTTCGTATTTCATATAGTTCAATAATTGAAATATTCTAAAACTGCATTTATTGAAAAGTATAATGACCCATGTAGAAAAATTTGTTACGGCGTTTGAATCGTTGGTGTTGAGGATGCAGCAGATAGATACCAACTGCCTGCGGACCTATGGGGATGTGACAAAGCGGGAGTTCAATCTGTTGATTATGCTGGGCAGATCCGAGAAAATGATCATGAGAGAAGTGGCGGACTTCCTTTGTGTACCAGTAAGTACTGCTACGACTATTATTGATAAGCTTGATGAAAAGGGGTATTTGAAGAGAATGCATTCCTCAACCGACCGGAGAACTATCGTGGTGGCTTTAAATGAAGAAGGAAGGTCCATATACCTGTCGTTGCGAAAAAAACTAAAAAGCTTTGGTGGGGAAGTGATGAATAAGCTGGATGAAAATGAGAAAACAAAATTTATTGACCTGCTAGGAAAGGTTGCTTACGGTTCATTGGAATAATTACTACAAGAATTGTAATATCTAAATGTCGAAAAATACAAAAACCAATTATAATTCACCTTATTTGATTGCTACAAACTAAAATCATAGAATAATTTATGGAAAAACTAAAAAGAATGTCAGGGCAGTTTGGAATTGCCTGGGCAAAGTGGGTCATAAAAAGGAGATGGATTGTTCTTATACTTTCCATACTGACATTTTTGGCCATGGGTTTTGGGATGTCAAAACTGGCCTTTGATGGTGACTACAGGGTATTTTTTAGTGAAGATAACCCGCAGCTTCAGGCTTATGAGACATTTCAAAGGAAATACACCCAAGATGACAATGTCTTAATTGTAGTGGAGCCGAGGGATGGTAAGACATTTAGCAAGGAATCTCTGGCGGCCATTGAAGGACTGACCGAAGACTCCTGGCAAACGCCTTTCTCAAGCCGCGTTGATGCCATTACCAACTTTCAGCATACTTATGCAGTGGGTGATGAACTTTACGTGGAGGATTTAGCCGATAACGTGGCAGAAAGAAATCCCGATGAAATTCAAAAAATTGAGAAGATCGCTTTAAGTGAGCCATTACTGGTAAACAGACTGCTGAATGAAAAGGGAACAGTATCGGCTGTGAACATTACGGTAAAGTTGCCGGGAGAGGCCATCACCGAAGGACCGGAGGTAACGGCCTATGTCCGGGAAATGGTGTCCAAGTTTGAAGAGGCGCACCCCAACCTGAAAACCCACCTTTCGGGAATGATTATGCTCAACAGCGCTTTCTTTGAAGCTTCTGCGCAGGACTCAAGTACACTGATTCCCCTGATGTTCCTGGCGATTGTGCTTACTATTTTTCTGGCTACCAGAACTATTTCAGGGACATTTTCGGCGCTGCTCATTATCATCTTTTCCATAGCTGCAGGCATGGGATTTGCCGGTCATCTGGGAATCAAATTAACGCCGCCATCCGGCGCCGCGCCAATTATCATTATGACATTGGCTGTAGCTGATAGTATCCATATTCTGATTACATTGATGCAGGGTATGCGGAGAGGCTTGCCAAAAAGGGAGGCATTAATTGAGAGTCTAAGGGTCAACTTCATGCCGGTATTTATTACCAGTCTTACCACGGTTATTGGCTTTTTATCCATGAATACGAGCGAAGTGCCTCCTTTCAGGGACCTGGGTAATATTACCGCGGTAGGTATGATCGCAGCTTTCCTGTTTTCTGTCACTGCGCTGCCGGCCATGATGGCTATTCTTCCGGTCAGGGTTAAAGTTAAAGAAGCAACAGTAGCAAGGTCCAATAAGTTTTTTGAAAGTATCGCCGACCTGGTTATTGCCAGAAGAATGCCGGTACTGATCAGTTCACTGGTGATTATTTTTGGCTTCGGTTACCTCGCTTTTCAAAATCAACTGAATGACGAATTCATCAAATACTTCGATAGTAAAATTTCGTTTCGGCAGGATACAGATTTTATCAGCGATAACTTAACCGGTATTTATAATGTAGAATTTTCGCTAGGTTCCGGAGAACCAGGAGGGATCAATAATCCTGGCTATCTGCAAAAACTACAAGATTTTGAACGTTGGCTGGAGCAGCAATCGGAGGTTATCCACGTAAACTCTTATGCCGAGGTAGCCCGTCAGGTTAATCAATCAATGCATGGTGATAGCCTGCAATATTATGCCATGCCTACCAACCGGGAAGAGGCAGCGCAGTATTTGTTATTATATGAAATGTCTTTGCCGTTTGGACTGGATCTTAACAACCAGATCAACGTGGATAAATCAGAATCACGGTTAACAGCAACGATCAAAAATATTTCCACCCTCGAAATGGTGGCCTTTGCCAAAAGAGCTGAGGAATGGTTAAGATCCAATACACCTGCCAACATGCATACCCTGGGCATTAGCCCGACGATGATGTTTGCCTATTTATCCGGCCGTCAGGTTTTAAGCATGGTAACCGGCACGGGCCTGGCTATCGTTTTAATCACGATTGTACTGATTTTTGCTTTAAGAAGCTTAAAATATGGATTGATGAGTATTGTTCCCAATATCACACCTATTGCGGTTGGATTTGGTATCTGGGCACTGCTGGAAGGTTCTATTAATGTAGGTGTTTCCATTGTGTTTGGTATGACGCTGGGCATTATTGTTGACGATACCATCCACTTCTTATCAAAGTATTTACTGGCCCGGCGCGAACATGGCTACAGTGTTCCCGACGCCATCAAGTATGCCTTTACGACAGTTGGAAGGGCACTGTTGGTAACCACGATTGTATTGGTTTCTGGCTTTGCAATTCTGGCGCAGTCCAGTTTCGGCATGAATTCCGGCATGGCTAAAATGACTTCTATCATTATCGTCGTGGCACTAATTATAGACTTTCTGTTATTACCGGCCTTACTGCTGGTTTTTACACCCGAAGACAAAAAGGAAAAGTTAGAGCCTCAACCTGTTGCATCAACTGAATAATAATTGAAATAATTGAATCATGAAAATCGTAAAATTAGTTATAGCATTATTGGTGTTTGCGTCAACAATACAGGCGCAAAGTCCTGAAGAAAAAGGCTTGTCCGTCGCCAAAGCAGCTGACAAGGCCGATCAGGGATTTGAAAGTTCATTGGTAAATCTCAAGATGGTACTTAGGAATAAGCAGGGCCAGGAAAGTACACGGTTCATGGAGAATAAAACCCTTGAGTTGACCGAAGACGGAGATAAATCACTCATCGTCTTCAAAAGTCCAAAAGATGTGGAGGGAACAGCCACACTCACATTTACTCACAAGACCACTTCCGATGATCAATGGCTGTATTTGCCTGCCATCAAAAGGGTGAAAAGGATTTCTTCCGACAACAAGTCGGGGCCTTTTATGGGCAGTGAATTTGCCTATGAAGACCTTTCCTCCAACGAGGTGGAGAAATACGGTTATAAATTCCTTAAAAATGAACAGTTCAATGGATCAAACAATGCGGTCGTAGAACAGGATCCGGTTGACCCGAAATCAGGGTATAAAAGAAGGGTAGTGTGGTACAACCTGGATAAAAATTACCGCCTTGAAAAAATTGAATTCTATGATCGGAAAAATTCATTGCTGAAAACATTGACATATTCCGATTATAAACAATACGAAGGGAAGTATTGGAGGGCAGGCAAATTTCTAATGGTGAATCACCAAACCGGTAAGGAAACGGAGTTATACTTTGAGGATTGGGATTTAAAATCCGGCTTGGCCGACACCGATTTCTCCCAAAATAGTTTAAGACGAGCAGGTAGGTAGATGGGTTTAATTGTTTTTAGAAGGTTATGGTTTGTAATCGTAACCTTCTTTTTCTGGCATCTGGGTCATGCCCAATCTGAAGAAAGGGATTTAGAGGGGGACTTTGAGCTGGAATTGCAGTTCGACAACAGGTTTTTTTTCAAAGACGGTCTCTATGAAAGCCAGGAAAGGAATTTTCTTTCGTTAGCCGCTCAACCTGAATATAATCTGGAATGGGGTAACGGAAATCATATCTTTAAAATAAGCCTGTTTGGTCGCTGGGACCAACATGACGATAACCGGACTCATTTTGATGTGCGGGAGTTGTATTACCAGCGGGTCAAAAACAACTGGGAGCTTAGTATAGGGCTGAAAAAGGTTTTTTGGGGTGTAACCGAATCGGTTCACCTGGTAGATGTAATTAACCAGACCGACCAGGTGGAAAGTTTTGATGGTGAACAAAAATTAGGGCAGCCTATGGTTCACTATTCGTATTTAACCAATTTCGGCAATTTTGAGGTGTTTTATCTTCCTTATCAAAGGAAAAGACAATTTCCTGCCCGGGAAGGAAGGGTTCGATTCCCACAGGTAGTGGAGAGAGAAGACTTTGATATTGACAGTGACCTGGAGGAATGGCGACCCAGTTTTGCCTTTCGGTGGTCACACTATTTTGGCCCGGTGGATATCGGCATCTCCCATTTTTATGGGGTTGGCAGAGAACCCTTATTTACCGGATTGGGTACGGAAAACCAGGAATTTTTTTATCCGATCATGAATCAAACCGGTATCGATTTACAGGCGGTAACCGGGCCCATGCTTTGGAAGCTGGAGTCAATTTATCGCGATACGGAATTTCAGGATTTTCTGGCATTGGCGGTAGGCACTGAATACACTTTTAGTAACATTGCCTCCAAGGGTCTGGATATCGGCGTTTTACTGGAATATTTATATGATGAGCGGGATGATTTGGCCATTTCAGGATTTGCCAACGACCTGTTTATCGCGACCAGATTGGCATTCAATGACGTCAATAGTACCGAAATATTGGGAGGAATGGTCTATGATCTGGATCATAAATCCAGATTGTTCTCTATTGAAACGAGCCGGAGAATAGGTGATAGTTGGAAAATTGAGCTGGAGGCAAGAATATTCAGTAATTTGAAGGAAGCCGAGTTTTTACATTTTTTCAGAGATGACAGTTTTGTACAATTCGGATTGTCAAAATTCTTTTAACATGAAACCGGGATGCATAATTATTAAATACATACTTTGTGCCGCTGAGTCCTTCGCCATGCGCCGCACGCTGTCGCTGAAGCTAAAGCGTAAGAGACCGGAGAAAGCTTTCGCAATCGCAGTTAGCGTAGGCACAAAGCTATGCTATAGCAAGCATCAAAGTTTCTACCTGACCGAAAAAAACAAATTATAGACAGATGAAAATCTACAATATGACGATATTAAATTACCGCAGCGGCTGGCATCTGGCACAGCAAAATCTGGCGTTACTGTTGCTGGAAAATAATTTTAAATTAAATGAATTAATGAAGATCGAGGCATCTTATCACTTCTCAAATAAATAACGGATCCTAACATACCGTCGTCAGGACAATGCCCTGCACAGCGCAAGCGTCCGCTTGTGCCCTGTCGGGCTGTCTATCCACGTCATTAACTACAAGTGCAAGCGTCCGCTTGTGTCCCCACGGTGGCAGCTATTAGCTTCCACCATTACCCATTTTAGATAATTCCTGCGAAAGTTCCAGGGAAGTACCCTCAATGTTACATATGCGGCTACTTTTGATACCACAGTAGCAAGGCATTTCTGGGGCTCATTCTATTTTTGGTTTAAACATTTTGAAAATTCTCACAGGCTTTGGTAGGTCTGTTTGCTCACCATTAAAATTTTAAAACCATGAAAAATAGGATAATTATTAGTGTTTTCACCTTCTTCATCTTTTGGACGTTGCAGCTAAGCGCCCAGGATTTAAAAATAGGTGTCAAGGGAGGATTGAACGTTGCCAGTTTTGGTGGAGACTTTGTAGACGTAGGACCAAGAGCAGGCTTTCACCTTGGATTATATGGCAATCGGGAACAAACTGATAGGGTCAACCTTCAGGCGGAATTGTTATACTCATTGCAGGGAGTTAAGATAGAGGACGAAGATATCAGGGTAAATCTCTCCTATATAAATATTCCCCTGTTAGCCCAGGTAAAATTACCGGAAATTGTAGAAGGGCTAAGCGCGCATGGCGGCTTGCAATTCGGTTTTTTACTATCGGCCAATGAGAAAGGAACTTTTCGTGGGAATACTGTGGATCTGGAAATTAAAGATGATTTTAAGGGATTAGATGCCAGTTTTGTAATTGGTGCCGGCTATGAAATGGAATCCGGCCTGAACTTCGGACTAAGGTATAATGCCGGGTTAAATGACATCAATAATCAAACAGACGAGGATGCTGACGCAAAAGTCAACAACCAGGTTTTTCAAATTTGGGTAGCTTACCTGTTGTGGAGTAATTGATGCCGTGGTCGATAGTGAAAATCAATATGGGGAATTGATGGAATCATAACTTATTCGCAGTAACTTTAGCGGGAATTCCGGTAATGATTTTTATCAATAATTCCCATGAAAATTCCTTTTTATCAAATTGACGCCTTCACAACCCACGTTTTTGGTGGAAATCCTGCGGCCGTTTGTCCATTAAATGAATGGTTGCCGGATGGGATTATGCAAAAAATTGCTTTTGAGATCAATCAGGCAGAAACGGCATTTTTTGTAAAGTCCGGAAGTGATTATGAAATCAGATGGTTTATGCCAAATGATGAGATTGATCTTTGTGGCCACGCTACCCTGGCTTCGGCGTACACAATCTTCAATTATTTGGATCACCCGTCTCATGAGATTACTTTTTCATCGCAAAGCGGACCTTTAAAAGCGGTTATGGGAAAAGAAGGGATGATTTCCCTGGATTTTCCATCGCGTCCTCCTGAACCGATACCGGTGCCGGAAGAAGTATTGGCAGCTTTCAAACATGCACCATTGACCGCGTCGGCTTCGCGGGATCTGATATTGCTATATGAACATGAAAAACAGATTCTGGATGCAGATCCAAAATTGGATTTGTTGAAAGCATTACCTTATCTGGGTATAGCGGTAACTGCCAGGGGAGAGAAGGTTGATTTTGTTTCCAGGGTATTTGATGCCAATTGTCCCATACCCGAGGATCCGGTTACCGGGTCCACCCACGCTTCACTTGTTCCCTTTTGGGCCGGAAAACTAGGCAAAACGGATTTTCACGCAAAGCAGCTATCCATAAGAGGCGGTGATCTATTTTGCCAATTACAAGGTGACAGGGTAATTATTACCGGCCATGCCGTGCCGTTTATGAAGGGTGAGATTAACATCGATCTTTGATATTTATGCGTGTCGTTTTAAAGGGAATGAATATTTTATCGAATGAATAAAATCAAGACGTTAGCAAGTGACAATTACGCCGGCGCATTGCCGGAAATGATAGAAGCCATCGCAGCGGCAAATACCGGTCATGCCGTTTCATACGGGGATGACACCGTTACCGCGCAGTCGTTAAAGATATTCAGCAAACATTTTGGCGAGGTGGCGGATGTGAGGTTTGTCTTCAATGGCACCGGTGCCAATGTGCTCTCCTTAAGCACTGCGGTGGACCCTTTTTGTTCCGTACTTTGCGCTGATTGTGCTCACCTGTATGTAGACGAGTCCACATCTCCGGAGTCTTTTACAGGTTGCCGCCTGATACCCATAAAAACCAATACCGACGGCAAGATAACATTAGAAGCTATCAAGGAGAAAATCATCCGCGTCGGTGATGAGCACCATCCGCAGGTGAGGATCTTGTCCATAACACAGCCTACAGAGTATGGCACATTATATAGTCTGGAGGAAATTCGCGCCATATCGGAGCTGTTGAAACAACACAATATGTATTTACATATGGATGGAGCGAGAATATTTAACGCCACGGTTGCCTTGAACTGTACCCTTCAGGAAATGACCTCCGGGTCGGGCGTCGATATTGTATCAGCAGGGGGGACAAAAGTTGGGATGCTGTTTGGAGAGGCGGTTGTCATATTTAACAGAGCACTTGTCCGCGATTTAAAATTCAGGCATAAACGGTCTATGCAATTGGCCTCTAAAAATCGCTTTATTGCCTGCCAGTTTCAAACATTATTGGAAAAAAAGTTATGGTATCCCGCTGCCAGAAACGCTAACAATATGGCCACGTTGCTACACGAGCAGATAAAAAGCATTCCGGAAATTACTGTAACCAAGCCTGTGCAGGTCAATGCAGTATTTGCTACAATACCCAAGGAATGGACCCAAAAACTGCAAGACAATAAATTCTTCTATGTCTGGGACGAGTTAACCAACGAAGTGCGCTGGATGTGCGCCTTTGACACGCGTAAAGAAGATATTGATGAATTTGTCAACGCTATCAAAAAACTGATTTGATGAACCACCCTGCCATTAATGTCTATTGCTATCGGTTCCTTGGACAAAAAAACCGTTAAACTCCAAAGAGCTTGGTGCACTTTAACCGCGGAAAATCTTTTTTATCCCTTCAGTGAGAAAACCTATTCCATAGGCCGATAGCTGGACAAAAGCGGCAGCCATGCTCACAAAACCGACTTTCAGGTTCTTATTACTTACCGTGGCGTCTAAAAAAATAAGACAAAAATAAATGCCAAAAAGTAGTGATGCCCACTTGAACAGGCCTGGGTTTATAAAGGGCAATATCAAATACACGACAGTACCAAGCAAAAATATCAATGGAAAAAAATGCACTGCCTTTAGCTCACTCGCATAAAACCTGGATATATTGATACGGGCCCTGCCGAAGAAGTGTAGCTGTTTGAAAAATTGGCGAAGACTTGTTCTTCTTTTGTGATACACATAAGCCTCTTCAATTAACCCGCTCTTAAATCCGTTATCAATGATTCTGATACTGAATTCGATATCCTCTCCCATGAACGGTATAATGTATCCCTTGGTTTTTTCGAATACCTCCCTGGTAATACCCATATTAAAGCTACGAGGGTGATAGGTGCCCATGTGCTTTTTTCTTCCCCGGATACCGCCGGTGGTAAAAAGTGAGGTCATGGAATAGCTGATCGCCTTTTGAATGACCGTAAAGGAGTGATGGGCCTTGTCGGGCCCGCCGTAAGCATCGAGATGGTTGGTGTTTAGATATTTTTCTACAGCTTCAAAATAATGCGGGGGAATAATGCAATCCGAATCGAAAACTACAAAATAACCACCTTTAGCCCTTTCGTAGCCATAGTTGCGGCTAAACCCCTGTCCTGAATTCTCCTTATAGAAATAAGAAATTGTCAGCCGGTCGCGAAAAGATTCAACAATGTCTTTGCATGTTATGGTTGAACCATCCTCGACCACCAACACCTCAAAATTACGATAAGTTTGCAGTGTAAGGCTTTCCAGTAATTCCCGGATTTCCAAAGGGCGGTTAAAAACGGGAATAATAATTGAATAAAGGCGCATAATAAAATATTAAAAAGCTGGCCATTCAATTTACTAATCAAATCCAATCTTGTCTTCAATAAGATAATCCCCCTTCTTATCGTTGCTGATAGAGATCATTTCAGCCAGAAATCCCGCCAAAAATAATTGCACCCCCACAATCAATGCTACGATCGCCAGGAAAAATAATGGTTGCTCCGTTACACCCCTGGCAGACTGGTGCAGATACAAGTTATAATAAACCTTTTCCCCGATCAGCCAGGCAGTAATAAACAGTCCGAGAAGAAATGATAAGGTGCCCATACTTCCAAAAAAATGCATGGGCCTCTGTTTAAATTTGGAGACAAAAGTAATTGACAACAGGTCCAGGAAGCCAAATATATAGCGCTCCAGACCGAATTTTGTCTGACCATATTTTCTGGCCTGGTGCCGCACGGGTTTTTCCGTAATTTTGTTAAAGCCATTCCATTTGGCAATTGCCGGAATATAACGATGCATTTCACCATACACGTCGATGCTTTTCACCAGGTAATTTTTATAGGCCTTTAACCCGCAATTAAAGTCATGAATCTTAATGCCTGTAATCATTCTGGTGACGGCATTAAAGAATCTGGAAGGTATTTTTTTGCTTAACGGATCGTATCTTTTTTTCTTCCAGCCTGAAACCAAATCAAATCCCTGGTTTTTTATCAGATGATACAGTTCCGGGATTTCATCGGGGCTATCCTGCAAATCTGCATCCATGGTAATCACAACCTCTCCCAGGCTTTCCTTAAAGCCTGTATCCAATGCAGCGGATTTCCCATAATTTCTTTTGAATTTTATGCCTCTGATGTTGACATCATCCCTGGTTAATTGCTCAATTATCCGCCAGGAAGTGTCGGTGCTACCATCATCAACAATAATTATCTCATAGCTAAAGCCTTGTGCCTGCATCACCCGGCTTATCCAATCACACAGTTCTTTGATAGATTCCTCCTCGTTATACAAAGGTATTACAACCGAGATATCCTTGTTTTCAGGCATGTTTAAGTCGCTATAATTCTGCTTCCGGGTTTGAGTTTTTGGTAATTGCTGAAACAATTAAGGAAATGACAAAACCTAAGAATAGGATATAAAGTAATCCAAAAATTACGATCATGACAGGTGTTTGAAACATTGACATCATTTCCACAGCCTGATCTATTTGAGCATCGCTCATTCCCTGTTCTTCCATCTTCTCTATCTGTTTCTGGGTTGCTTCTTCCATCGCAGAACTATCAATGTAAGTCACATAGATCGCAGAGAAAATACTTGACAGTACTCCTGCAACGAGCCCCATCACCGCGCCAATACCCAACCCCTGACCGTAAGACATAAAACCATCACCATTATCCTTAAAGGCTTTGTGTGCCATAAAACAAACTATAGCAAAGAAGACAATGATAATAAAGAAAGCAAGCCATTGATTGGCCCCCAGACCGGCCAGGTTAGTGATCAATGAAACGCCAATGTTGATTAAGGCTAAAATAAGCCCGTATTTAAGTCCGGTTTGAAAGACGGTAGGTTTTTGTTCCATGTTTTTATAGGTTAAATGGTTATTTTCTTAGAAAAATAGAAATGATAAATGTTGATATAAACCCAATTAACATTTTTCTAACGAAATCATCCAGCGCAATGTGATAAACGGTCGTTTTTCTTATATCAGCCAGCACTTTGTCATAGGTAGCCTGGTCAAAGGTCTCTATAAAACCCGTTTTATTCTGTTCAAAATTCAACACGTTAAAATTGATCAATTCTTTTAATACCTCCTGATCGTAATAGCTTAAAAACACCCAAATAAATGCGGCTGAAATTAACGCAATAATCAGATAATTTACAAATCCAATTACCAGCCCCTGCCAAAACCTCAATTCACTGTTATTGAAATAATCACGGAATTCCTTGATGCTAAAAAAAACCAGTAAAGGGATTAGAATAATGCCAAAGGGTATCTTTTTAGTAGAAAGAAGGGGGTTTTGCCCGACTGCATACAGCACAATCAATAAAATTATGGCCAGCAATCCACCGATGGCACCGTATTTCAGAGATACTTTTACTATAGGATTTTTCAACATCATATTCTTTAAAGGCCCTCATCCAGGTAAACTTTCCCATTGTTAAAAACGCCAACCGATTTGCCTGTCAGCGTTTTTCCCAAAAACGGAGAATTCTTAGACTTGGAAAGGTTTGATTCCAGGGTATAATCCCACTTTTTATCGGGATCAAATAATGTGAGGTCGGCCTGCGAACCAACTTTGATTTCCGGCACAGGCAAGCCTAGTATTTCCCTTGGCCTGGTAGTGAAGCCCTGGATTAGATCTTCAAGGGAAATATGCTGATAATGGTCTTTGATAACGGACATAAATGTTTGAAGTCCAATAATACCAAAGTCAGCCAAATCGAACTCCAGGTTTTTACTTTCTTCATCTTGCGGACAATGGCCTGAAACGATAAGATCAATGGTACCGTCTTTTAACCCTTTGATCAGCGCCTTGATGTCGCCACTTTCTCTGAACGGGGGGTTTACTTTGAAATTTGTATCATAGTTTTCCAGGGCCTCATCGCTAAAAGCTATCTGATGTGCTGCCACATCGCACGTCACAGCCAACCCTTTTTTCTTGGCTTTTCGAATAAGCTCTACAGAACCCGCCGTTGAAATATTGCTGAAGTGTATCCGCCCCCCGGCATAGTCCAGTAATCGCAGATCGCGCTGTACCATTACCTCCTCGGCCAAACCCGGCATACCTTTCAAACCTAATAAGGTGCTTTGCGTGCCCTCATGCATACTTCCAAACATTGTTAACATCCTGTCCTCTGCGCGATTGATAAGCAGGCCATCAAATTTTTGCAAATACTGAAGTGTTTTCAGTAGAATATCGGTATGCCATATGGGATTGAATCCATCTGTAAACCCAACAGCGCCGGCGTGGTGTAAATCAATCATTTCTGTCAGTTCCTTGCCTTCCGTATTTGCCGAAACTGCCCCCAGGGCATATAATTGAATTAACTCATTTTTGTTATTGGAGGTAATATAAGAAACTTCATTTTTGGACTGAATCGCCGGCTTCGTATTGGGTAAAACGGCTACGCCGGTAAATCCGCTTTTTTCGGCCAGGTTTCTTCCACTTTCCAAATTCTCCTTATGCTCGAAACCCGGGTCCGCAAAATGAGCCCCAACGTCAAACCATCCAATCGACAGCTTGAGCCCTTTGGCGTCGACCGCCTTTCTGGCCTTTACCTTTTGACTGGTAATGGCGGTAATCTCACCATTTTTAATATGAACATTTTTTCGTTTACCATGATAAGGTGACCGTTTGTCAAAAATCTCTACTGAATTGAGAACTATATCCATTTATAGGTAGCGTATAATCAAAATTTCAGCCAATAAAGCTAATAATGAGACAATCAGCATATATTTCCACAAGGGAACACCACTATGTAGCTCCCTTAGTGATCTTGTGAAGTCATTATTATCTTCTGCATTGTAAATGTCAACATTTTCGTTGTTTCCAACAATATCATTTAATTCTGAGCGGCTGTATTGAGCCATTATCGACTCTTCCGAATTATAGTTAAACGACAATATTTTCTTTAGCCCCTCATTATTAAAAACGTCATAATAGCCAATCTTCATCGTATTTTTAGGAAGCTCCATAATGATATCTCTTCCCAAAATCCTCTGCGCAGGAATTAATTCCTGGTCGTCATTTTTTAATTTATATATGACATTTTTAGAAACCGTATCAACCCTTAAAGTAATGATTGGTTGGTTTAAGGAATAATATAGATCATCACTCAACACATTACTCAATGACGCAATCCTGTACATCACCGGCACAAATATGGCATGTTGGTGAAAATTGGTAAAGGCTTCTTTCAAAGGGACAGAAAATAAAAATATGTTTTTATCTCCCACGACATTGGAAAGAAACGGTTCCCGGTTTTTCAGGCTCAGTATGGCCTCACCTGGCGCCAGGGTGCTAATTTTAACCGAACCCAGGGGCATTTCGAAAATCTCATCGCTGTCGATAAACATATTTGCAAAGAATGGATTCGATAAATCCGGCGTTCGCAAAGCGGTTTTTGATAAATCGGTGGTAGTCACCTTCTGCCTTACCGGCAGTATCCGGCTGTAGGTGTTAACATCGGTATCCTGGGCGGGAATAATAACGATCGTACCGTTCTTTGCCAGGAACTCTAATAGCGCCTCGCCCAGTGATGAGGAAATGGCTGTTATCTCATTTAATACAATTAGATCCGTATTGCCTATCGCATTGTAATCCAGGTTAGAAATTGGAAATGAACTAAAATTAAAAAGCTTGTCATTGGCATAAACCTGCTCTACATTATTAGAGGCTTCGTCGGATCTTATCTCCAACACATCTACCCTGTCGTCAACGTTTAGCGTAAAGAAAAAGTCATTGTCAAACGTGACAGGGAATTCTTCAAACGTGACCTTACCCTTGTTGATCCGTTCTAAAGACTGATTAAGTTCAAAACTTTGATCTATACTGCCATTAGCGGGTATCGCCAGTGTTGTATTAGCGACCTGACTGGCATTAATAAACAGTTTCACCGGCAGGTCCTCCACGTTTTTATTGCCGGCATTTTTAAAGGAAATTATCAGGTTATTCTTTTCGTTTTCCAATAAAAATGGATTAGACAGATAAATAGTGTCAATATAGACATTATTGGGGGCTTTATACTCAAAAGGCACAAGATAACAATGGGCGCTGGTATCAAAATTTATATTCTGCCAGTTACCCACAGTTGATCTTTGAAAGTCCGAAAGCCAGAAGATGTCCTTTCTTTCCTGTGTATCATTCAAAAAATCCTGTAGCTGGCGATTATTTACTTCCTCCATGGTTCTGCTAATGCCTGAAAACGCTATTTCCGACAAAAGATCCTTGATCTCATTTTTAGTTTTCAGCAGGTCGGCACCTGGTAGAAATTCATTGGTTAATAATTTAAACCGGGTGTTTTGGGGATAAATGTCAACCAGCTCATCAATAAAACCAATTCCCTGGTCAAAAGAAGTTAAATCAGTGGCTACCTCATTGGACATACTGTAAGAATTATCCAGATAGATATACACCAAATCATTTTTCAATGACTCCTTGATCCCGGGAATAAAAGGCTGGGCAAAGGCCAGCACCAGAAATAAGATGAATAGCAGTCGCGCGGCCAGGGTAAGGTAATGCTTTAATTTTCTTTTCGCGGTACTCACTTCCTTAATATGCTGCAAAAACAGGTTATTGGAAAATTTGATTTTCTTGGTCTTTCTAAAATTAAAAAGATGTACAATGACTGGAATTGAAAGCGTTATTAATCCAAAGAGGAACTGAGGGTACAAAAAGTTCATTAGATGTAAAAGTACAAAACTCTGACAATACCAAAAACTAATTTAAAAGTAATATACTGATGCTATGAAATATCTCACGTGAGATCTAAAACCTCCGTTAAATATTGTTAAATTGCTTTAAAAGGCATTTTTGGATTAAACAGTTGAATTATATTTACGTTAATAAAATTGTGCAAACACACAATTTTTGGAGTTAATTATGCAAATATTAATAATATGGGAAAAAGACAATTTATTTTAGGAATATTATTAGCCTCTTTGCTAGGTGGGGTTATCGCTTTAGGCGGATATCAAATTTTTGCGGAGAAAGAAGAACCGGCTTTTGAAAGTTTTGAAGAAAGGCAAAAGGTAGTACTCTCCAGATTCGAAGAGGGGAATGCGCCCAAGGTCGTAGTGCCGGAAGGTCTGAACTTTGTAAATGCGGCTAAAATTGTAACTCCCGGGGTAGTTCATATTAAATCGACTTATGATGAAAGTGAAGGTTATGCTTCCAAGAATCCAATCTATGACTACTTTGGGTTTGGGAATCCGAATGGCAGGAAGTCAAGAGCTACCGGTTCGGGCGTGATTATATCGGATGATGGTTACATTGTGACTAACAATCACGTCATCGAAAATGCCAGTGAGGTAAACGTAACCCTTAACAGCAATGAAAAATATGAAGCCGAGGTAATTGGCACCGACCCAACTACCGATTTGGCGCTGATTAAGATCAAAGGGCGGAATTTGCCTTTTGTAAAGTTTGGTAATTCTGATGAGCTGGAGATAGGCGAATGGGTATTAGCAGTAGGTAATCCTTTTGATCTGACCTCAACCGTGACTGCGGGAATTGTTAGTGCCAAAGGAAGGAATATCAATATTTTAAGAGACAGCAATAACCGGCAGATTGAATCATTCATCCAGACGGATGCGGTGGTTAACCCCGGCAATAGTGGGGGCGCTTTGGTGGACCTGAACGGTCAGTTAGTCGGTATCAATACTGCTATTGCTTCTCCCACAGGTTCTTATACCGGTTACTCTTTTGCTGTACCGGTATCCCTTGTGAAAAAGGTAATGAATGATTTAAAAGAGTTTGGGGCGGTGCAAAGAGCGGTGCTGGGCATTTCCATTGCAGAGTTAGATGATCCAAGGATCGAAGATGAAGTTGATGAATTGAAAGGTATATACATTCTTAATGTAAGTCCGGGTAGCGGAGCAGATGATGCAGGCCTTGAAGAAGGTGATATTATTTTAAAAATCAATGATGAGTTCGTAGACTCCGTACCTGAATTACAAGAAAACGTGGCACAAAATCGCCCTGGTACGAAAATAGATGTTACCTACACTCGAAAAGGAAGGATCAATACCGTCACCGCCACACTAAAAAATGTTGAAAACAGTTTCGCCATTGTCAAAAAAGAACAACCTCTGAAAATAGATGGCGCCGTATTTGCCAACGCGAGCGAGCAGGATAAATTGCGGCTAGGTATCAATGTGGGTGTTCAGGTGAAAATGCTTAATGATGGAAAGTGGGAAAAGGCCGGTATCAAAAAAGGATTTATCATCACCAAGGTTGATAAAGAAAGCATTGACAACTTATCTGAGTTCAAAACAATTCTTAAAGAAAAAGAAGGCAGCATTACGGTATTAGGTATTTACCCTGACGGTACCAAAGATTACTATACTGTCAAGTGGTAACTAACAGCGGATCACAGAAAACCCCGGCTATAAATGTCGGGGTTTTTTTATGATTATTTTTTAATAATTGTTTCAAAACTCATACTATAGACTAAATACTTTTATAGTTTTGTGGGAATTCAGATAAACAACAATAAACAATGTCAGAAGATAAATTTGGAGTTAAAAAAGCGCTGACCGAATTAGGAATCCTCAATATGAATAATGGCGCTTCTACAGGCGCCAACTGGATAAAAACCGGCGGCCAGGAAATCTCCTCCTATTCCCCGGTTGACGGGCAATTAATTGCAAAAGTAAATTCGGCCACCAATTCAGATTATCACAAAATTATAGAGGAGGCACAGGTGGCATTTCGTTATTGGCGCACGGTTCCCGCTCCTAAGAGAGGAGAAATAGTAAGACAAATCGGGGATGGCTTACGCGCAAATAAAGAAAATCTGGGCAAGCTGGTATCCTATGAAATGGGCAAATCCTATCAGGAGGGATTAGGTGAGGTGCAGGAAATGATTGATATATGCGATTTTGCCGTAGGTCTGTCACGTCAGTTGTATGGATTAACCATGCATTCCGAGCGTCCGTCGCACCGGATGTATGAGCAATATCACCCCTTAGGCGTCGTAGGCATCATTTCTGCTTTTAATTTTCCTGTGGCAGTTTGGTCATGGAATGCCATGTTAGCCTGGGTTTGTGGAGATGTTTGCCTCTGGAAACCTTCGGAGAAGACGCCCATATCTGCCATAGCCTGTCAACATATCGTACAAAAAATATTTACACAAAATAATATCCCTGAAGGGGTTTCTAATCTGATCATTGGTGATTATACCATTGGTGAGTTGTTGGCAAATGACCAGAGAATTCCATTGGTATCAGCTACCGGCTCTACCCGAATGGGAAAAGCAGTGGGCCAGGCTGTTGGAGCCAGATTGGGACGGGCATTGCTCGAATTGGGAGGAAACAATGCGGTTATCATTGGTAAGAATGCTGATTTGGAAATATCGATCCGGGGGGCTTTATTCGGAGCGGTGGGCACTGCCGGACAAAGATGTACTACCACAAGGAGATTGATTATTCATGAAAGTGTTTATGAAGAGGTCAAAGAAAAGCTTGCTGCGGCCTATGGTCAGTTAAAAATTGGCAATCCCCTGGATGAAAATTACCACGTGGGGCCACTTATCGATACGCAGGCTGTAAAACAATACCTGCATGCTTTAGATAAAATAAATGAGGAAGGCGGAAAGGCGGTAGTAGCCGGGGAGGTACTTAATGGTTCGGAATACAGCTCAGGTTGTTATGTGAAACCAGCCATATATGAAGTGGAAAGTCATTTTGAAATTGTGCAACATGAGACCTTTGCTCCAATACTTTATCTAATGAAATTTAAAGATATTGAAGAGGCTGTGGCTATCCAAAACAATGTGCCGCAAGGGTTGTCTTCGGCTATCATGACCAACGATGTGAGAGAGTCGGAATTGTTTTTGTCAAGTGCAGGATCCGATTGTGGCATTGCCAATGTCAATATTGGTACTTCGGGAGCAGAAATCGGCGGTGCATTTGGTGGTGAAAAAGAAACCGGAGGTGGCAGAGAATCCGGCTCGGATGCCTGGAAGGCCTACATGAGAAGACAAACAAACACAATCAATTATGGACGGGAACTACCCCTGGCCCAGGGTATTAAATTTGACATTTGATTAGAATAAAATGGCAATACAATAAATTAAGGGATTTTTTTGAGGAAATTGTATAAATCACTTATATTGCTTCATATTTTTTATTTTCTATTGATAATTATATCTTTAATACGCGATAAAGCACACAAAAATGGCGGATAAAAACAGCGAAAAATACCATGCAGTCATGTTGATTGACGACAATGAGATAGACAATCTCATTAACCAAAAAATGATAGAGGCATCAAACATCACAAATAACATTTTTACACACACCGGCGCCAGGAGCGCTATCGAGTTTTTGAAAAATATTGAGAAATTGGAAGGAATATCTGAAAATGCTTTACCGGATATTATATTCCTCGACATCGATATGCCATTAATGGATGGGTTTCAGTTTTTGGATGAGTTCGAAAAACTAAATGATAAAACAAGGGACAAGTGTAATATTGTAATGCTGACATCCTCCATCAATCCGCAAGACCTCAACAAATCCAAAAAATACAAGTCTGTTAAAAAGTACATTAACAAACCACTTACCCAGGAAAATTTACTGAAATTGGAAGTATAAAAAAATAAGTTGAGCTAATTAGCTCAACTTATTAATAAATTTCTCATCAAGCTTGACATACAAGGTGGGCGCAAAGTAGTTTACATTTACATTCTTCATCTTTTCCACCAAAGCTCTAATCTTATCTGATTTATTTTTCTTCACATCATTGATCGATGTTTTCAGAATTTTGGTAAAGATCAAAATGTGCTCACAATTATCCTTGCCAAGCAACCTGATTTGCCGCTGAATACTATTAATTAACTGATTGAACAAATCATAGTCATTCATCAAGCAGTACTGAAGGGCTAAAATTACTTTTACCTCCAGTTGTGCATAAGGGAAATTTTTCAGACTGATTTCATTCAGCAAATTATTAATCCATCTTGCTGCCTCATCGGGTTTATCGGAATAGTAGCACGACATGGCCCTGTAGGTCACATACGTCACATACTTTGGAATATCATTTTTGTCGCATTCAAAATCCTGGAATAACAGCTCATTTTCCTCGTACATTTCCACTTCATTACCCAGGCGATTATGACGCTTGATTTTGGTTAGCAAAAATTGCGGTGGATAGGAGAATAAACTGTAGTTGGACATCAGGTTGCCGGCCGCTTCATTTACCTCTTCAAAAAAGTTTTCGGCCTTTCGGTATACCTTATAGTGATTGTAGTATTCCAGTTTAAGAAATTCATATACTAATTTAAGGTGATAATAAATTGAGTCGAGATGGTAAGAGTTAAATATCTTTTCAATATTATCGAGAATATCTTCAATCGGTTCCAGATCGTCATCGATCGACTCATCTACCTCCACAAACATCCTGTGAAAAATGTTCATACAGCTTTGGTACACATACAGCCGGTGAGAGTCATAAAGCCCGCAAACATTTGACATTTCTCTATTCAACAATGTTAACTCAAGCTTGTCATTCTCCGAGCCGGAAAGTGTATAATGACCATATTTTTTGAAATACTCTGCCAATAAATCTTCCGCTTTGTCCACCGCCAACATATAGGCAACATGCTGGTTATATAATTGAGAATAATTGAAATGATCCGGAGAATTTATATGCAGCTTTTTCAAGGACTTGTAAACCACAGTCAGCTCATTGGACAAGTCATAGTCAAGCAATTCTTTTTCCAGCTTCTTCAGAGTGGCAATAGCAATGGCTTTTTTCTTGGTGAATAAAATCTCATTAATATTGGCAACTTTCTTCAGGATATCAGTACGTGGATTCTCCATCTGCTGCAACAAGTACTCCTCAATTTTCTGATTAAGCCTGGATCTTAGCGTGTAGTACGCGTTGGTATTTACTTCCAACTCGTCCATTACCTTGTTATCAGACATTTGCTTTTCGCGCATCGATTTGAGCAAATAAGCTGACTTTTCAGCATTGCTTTCAATCAACTGGCTATGGATCGCCTCGTAGTCTGGCTCAGATAATTGCTTTATAATATTTTTTAGTTTAGCCATACAAGCTTCTCAATTTAAATTAGTTAGTGACTTTTAAATTTTGTTAAATCTAAGAAAAATATTACATCTAAAAAACTTGATTATTTATAGAACATATTAAATTATTTTAATAAATAATCGGTTTTATGCCTATTTCTCTAAAAAAAACGCGTGCTAATACTTCTAAAAGTGGGTAGTGCGCGGATTGTTACTTATCAAAATATACCTGATAACTTTAATAATAGCAGTTTAATTATTTTAATTTTCTTACATTTTTTTTTGCCTGGCTTTCCACAGTATTTCTACCGGGTGTAACGCCTTTTTCCGGGTGCCGTCCATAATCTGATGGCGACAACTTGTACCCGGAGCGGCTATTATAACATCATCGGATTGCTTTCTTACAGTCGGGAACAATACCAACTCACCAATGCCCATCGAAAGTTCATAATGTTCCTTTTCATAACCAAAAGAACCAGCCATCCCACAACAGCCTGAAGGGATCAGATGTACTGTAAAATTGGTTGGTAGGGATAGCATTTTCTTGGTAGGCGTCAGTGACGACAGCGCCTTTTGATGACAGTGCCCATGAAGCTTTATAAGTTGTTCTTCCTGCGTAAACTGATCTTTGGTTATGTTGCCTTTATCAATTTCCCGGGCGATGAACTCATCAATTAAAAAAGTATTTTCAGCAATAAATTCTGCTGCGCTGATATTTTCCTTATCCACAAGATCCGGATATTCATCTCTAAGCATCAAAATGGCTGAGGGCTCAATACCTATTAATGGGGCTGCGTCGCTTATTTTATCTTTTAATTGCCGGACGTTTTTGATCGCCAGCTTACGTGCTTGTTTCAGCATTCCCTTTGACATGTACGTACGACCGCTTTCATCATGCTCGTGCAATTGCACGTCATAGCCCAGGCTCGTTAGCAGCTTGATACATTGAATACCAATTCCGGTATCATTTAGGTTCGTAAATTCGTCACAAAATAAATTGACCACTCCTTTTGATTTCGAAACAGGGGCTAAGCCAAAATTGTCTTTTCTATGCCGGTGATACCATTTGCGCAAGGTAGTGTTATGCAATAATGGCAAGGGCCTTTCTTCGGCAAAACCCATCACCGACTTAATCATTGATGAAAAAAGCTTATTTCGGGCGAAAAAGTTAAAAACCCACGGAAATACAGAACCCATCTGATAAGCCTTGTTAAAGTTTCCAATCATCCTGGTACGAAACGGGATTCCTTTGGATTGATAGTATTGAAAACTTGCTTCCGCCTTTAATTTGGCAATGTCTACATTTGATGGGCACTCGGATTTACAACCTTTACATGACAGACATAAATCCATTACCTCCCGGATCTCCTCACTTTCAAAGGGGTTATCTTCCTTCAGATAGGTTATGGCTTCCCTGATGATATTGGCCCTGGCCCGGGTAGTGTCTTTTTCATTTCGCGTTACCATATAACTCGGACACATCGTACCACCGGTGAGAACACTTTTTCGGCAATCACCTGACCCGTTGCATTGCTCCGCCGCCCGAAGCAGGCCCTGATTGGCATCAAAGTTAAGCAACGTTTTCAATTCCGGGTATTTATGCTCTGGCTGGTACCGTAGCTTTTCATTCATGGATGGTGTATCCACAATTTTACCGGGATTAAAAATGTTATGAGGATCCCATATGCGCTTTACGCTTTCCAGTAGTGCGTAGCTTTCAGGACCAACCATGTATTTGATAAACTCACCTCTCAAACGCCCGTCACCGTGCTCCCCGCTCAGGGATCCGTTGTATTTCTTGACCAGTGCTGCTATCTCCTCGGCGATGGTTCTGAAAAGCTGATTGCCCTTAGCTGTTTTAAGGTTAATAATAGGCCTTAGATGTAACTCCCCTGAACCCGCATGTGCATAGTGTACGCTATATAAGTCATGTTTCTTTAAAATCTCATTAAAATCCCTGATGTAATCCGGTAAATCTTCAACAGCAACCGCGGTGTCTTCGATAACCGGAACCGCCTTGGCATCGCCCGGGATATTGGACAACAATCCAAGGCCGGCTTTACGCAGATTCCAGACCTTTTTAACATCATCGCCGGTCAGCAAAGGAAAATGATAACCCAACTTTTGATTTTTTAAGTCCCGAATCAAAGCCGCTGCTTTTTGATCCACCTCATCACTATCTTGGCCGGTTAATTCTACCACCAGTATAGCCTGAGGATCGCCATCTACAAAGAAGCGGTTTTGTCGCTGTTCAATATTCTTTTTAGTACACTCCAAAATATAGTGATCCATTAATTCGCATGCAGATGGATTATATTTTAAAGCGGTTAAATTGGCGCGTAGGGATTCATCTATTGAATCAAAATGCACACACAGTAAACCCTTATATTTTGGCGGTAAGGGATTCACATGTAATTTGATTTCGGTAATAAAGGCGAGGGTTCCCTCAGAACCGGCAATTAACTTACAAAAATTAAAAGGTTCTTTGCTACCATTAAATGGTTCGGCATGCAACAACAAATCTAAGGCGTAGCCTGTATTTCTACGGGGAATGGATGGCTTGGGAAAAGTGTCATGAATCAACTTTTGATTTTCGGGTTTATACAGTATTTCCGAAATCTGTTGATAAATCTGTTGCTCCAATTTGCCGGCAGTACCAATTCCTTCACATTTATCTTTAAATTCCTCTTTGGTCAAAGGGGCTATTTTAATTTCAGATCCATCAGCCAACAACGCTTCAACCTCCATTAGATGATCCCTGGTGCTGCCATAGACCACAGAATTTGAACCACAGGAATTGTTTCCCACCATGCCCCCGATCATAGCCCGGTTGGCAGTTGATGTCTCCGGCCCAAAAAATAACCCATGGTCTTTCAGGAAGAAGTTAAGCTCATCCCTGATCACACCAGGTTGAACACGCACCCAGCTTTCTTCCTTATTTAACTCCAGAATTTTGGTAAAATGCTTGGAGACATCCACAATGATGCCCGATCCTACTACTTGCCCAGCGAGCGAAGTACCGGCTGTCCTTGGTATCAAAGACGTATCGTGCTCCGATGCAAAATTTATCAATTTCTTTATATCGGCATTGGATTTTGGTAAAGCAACAGCCATCGGCACCTCGCGGTAAGCGGAGGCATCGGTTGCGTAAAGGGTACGCATTACCTTATCCACATGCAATGTACCCTCAAAACCTTTGGCCAGTCCTTCTATCTGTTCATTCAAATCTTGCATAACAGCATCTTAATTGACAGCCAAAATTAAGATATGAATTCTAGTTAACCTTGACAGTTAAGAAAAATTTTATTCAGCGCGTCTAATTAATCCCCGCAAGTTTCTTTTGCAAACGATCGATCAGGGTTTTCCTGGCGAGGGAAAAGGTCTGGTCGTGATCCTGAACATAATTCAACAGGTAAAGCGCCTTTTTTCCTCTGGAAAAAAACAAATCTGACACACTATCATTTCCATATAAGTAGGCCTCTTCCATGAGAAGTTCACCTACCTTTTCCAGCGATGGCAGATCCATACGTTGCTTTTTTAATAAATAATCCAAAAGCTCCCGGGAAGACATGGCCTTGACAGATTTTAAATCCAAATCAAGAATTTCTTTGTAGCTGTCTTCAATAAGAGACAGTGCAGACTCATGATCATTGCTTTCTTTAAATCCCATCAGCCTCGCCAATACAATTGCCAGCTGACGAAATTGCCGCATCATATAATCCCGTTCTCTGATTTCCATATGAATTAACCAATTATAAAATATTGAATTTACAAAAATCAACAATATATAGAAAATAACATTATCGGGGTGCCAGGATCCACTCGAATACCCGAGTATTTATAGTTATACCGTTATTGGGGCCATGGGAAGTTTTAATTGTTAGAAAAGTTATATCGCTTGTAGGCATTTTCGTCAAATTCTTAAAATATTGGTTTAGTACAATTAAATACTCCTTTAAGATAATTTATAATGAGTATATCTTGCTATTTTAACTTTTTGGGTTAGAAAAAAAATAGCCAAAATTTGAATTTGCCGCTACATTATTACATGCTCCTTACCAGCCCAATTCCCCCTAAAAAGCTTGATTTTGGCCATTTTTAGCCATATTTACTTTGTAACTCTACAAGTTCAGGTGCATGATGTTTTCACTACTCTTTTGTTGAGGGAAAAGTTGATGCGGCAATAAAAAATTGGTTCAAAAAAAGGGAGCTCGGTATGTTCAAAAAAATAGTAGGCTTTAATGCCTTGGTAATTCTTTTTATCTTTCAGTCTCACAATGTATTATCTCAAATCCAGTCCAATGGTACGGGTGGGGGAAATTGGACTGATGGCGCTACATGGCAAGGCGGTATAGCACCGGTTTCAGGGGATAATGTAATTATTCTCAGCGGTGACGCAGTTACGTTAAACGCAAGCAGGGACATTCAAAATTTAACAATTAACAATGGTGGAGCCCTCAGTCAGAATGATAATCGCGTACTAACGCTGACAGGAAACCTGATCAACAATGGTACTTTTACCAGTAATGAAAACAACGGCAACCGGGATGTGATCCTGATGACGGGTGTTGGAAGTACATTGGATGGCACGGGAATCTTTGATATGGACGACGACGGAACACTAGAGTTTCAGTCCGCTGTGACCATTCTGGCTAGCGCCAATCTCACCTTTATCGGTACACAGGAACCCCAGGTCAGCATCAACAATAACGTAACGATCACCAACAATGGTACTGTTACTATCGCTGAGGACCTGGTGGGGGGAAATGGCAATTCGACCTGGATCAATGCGGCCAATGCAACCTTAAACGTAGGAGATGATTTGTTAGCTACCGGCATTCTGACCGCCAACGCAAATGGCAATACAGTAAATTATAACGGAACTTCAGATGACAATATCAAAACTCCTACCGGCAGCGAGTATTGGAACTTAATAGTATCGGGAACCCAGATTAAAACTGTACAAGCTCCTTTAACCATCAAAAACGATATTTCTATCTCCAGTACCTTAAACCCAAACGGCCACAACCTGACTGTTGAAGGTAATTGGTTAAATACAGGGATTTTCCAGGAAGGATCGGTTACGGTAACTTTCAATGGTACAGGCACTCAATCAATTACCAATGCCACCGATGAGGTATTTGGTGACTTAACCGTAAATAAATCAAATGCTACCCTAACCGTAAATGCCAATGTGCAGGTTACAGGTACCCTCGATATCACCAATTGTATCATCGATATGGGATCAAATACGCTGACATTGGGTTCTTCCACGGCAGCAACCGGGACCCTTAACAGTTCCACTGCCACTATTATCGGGAAATTTGAAAGATGGATTAACGCTACTGGTGTTGCCACCTTGTTCCCTTTGGGTACCAGCGCTGATTATAATCCCCTCGAAATCACATTTAACAATCTGACCGGAGGTTCGCTGATCGGGGAGTTTATTCCCTCCAACCCGGGTAGCATTAACAATCCTCCCCTGGATGATGGTGGAGTCAACATCAACAACACTTACCTGGAAGGCTATTGGACACTTAGCCGCGCCAACTCCCTGACGTCCTCTGATTACGATCTGAGTCTTAACGGTAATGGATTTAACAGCTTTACGGTCACTGATAACACCAGGATCCTGGCCAGGACCAGCGCTGCCGGTGATTGGCAATTAGATGGTAGCCATGTGAGTGCCGGGTTTAGCTTTCCTGTAGCAAGAAGAGACAACATGAGTATATTATCCGGCGAATATACGCTGGCTGAAAATAACAGTTGCTCATTTCCAACCACTTCAGCCATTTCGGGCACACCGGATGTTTGTATCAATACCACCGGTGAAGTTTACACGGCAAGCGGCACCACAGGTTCTACTTTCTCATGGGAAGTCATCGGCGGCACTATCGTTGGCGGTTCCGGGACAGGAACGGCCTTAGACCCCAGCACCCGAAGTGGGGTCAACCTCACCAATGTAACGGTTGACTGGGGAGGCACCGGAGGCGCCGGAGAAGTAAAAGTTACCGAAGATAACAGTGGTGTTGGGGGCTGTGGTCCCGGAGAGGCGAAAACATTAGCTATTACAATTCATCCGGTGGTGACCTCTGCTATTACAGGGATTTCTTCTGTTCCAGCCGGTCAGACCGGGGTCACTTACTCGGTTACCAATACTTCAGGTTATACTTATACCTGGTCAGTTACCGGCGGTCCGGGTAATGCCATTGTGTCGGGGCAAAACACCAACACAGTGACTGTGGATTGGGGTACTACTACAGGTGATTTCACCTTATCAGTTGTTGCCAGCGAAGCCAGCGCTTGTAGCCCTTCTCAACAGGCAACGCAGGTAGACCTGACTGTCAGCATAGTAGATGTGATCGAAAGTAATGGTACGGGCGGTGGTGTCTGGAATGATGCAGCGACATGGATCGGAGGTATTATTCCGGCAGCGGGGAATAATGTAAGAATACAGACTGGTGATCTGGTCACGCTCAACGTTAGCCCAACTATTAACAATTTTGAGATCGAAAGCGGTGGTACGCTGTCTCAAAATGATAACCGTGTACTAACGTTGACCGGCAACCTGATCAACAACGGTACTTTCACCAGTAATGAAAACAACGGCAACCGGGATGTGATCCTGATGACGGGTACTGGAAGTACGCTGGATGGCACGGGAACCTTTGACATGGATGACGACGGGACACTGGAGTTCCAAACTTCGGTGACCATCCTATCCAGTGCCAACCTGACCTTTACGGGTACGCAGGAGCCGCAGGTCAGGGTTGACAATGATGTCATTGTCACCAACAACGGTACTGTCACCATCACCCAGGACCTGACAGGCGGGAATGGCAATTCAACGTGGATCAATGGGGCGAACTCAACTTTGATTATAGGTGATGACCTGCTTGACACTGGCGTTCTTATCGCCAATGCCAGTGGCAATACAGTAAATTACAATGGAGATACGAATGATAATATAAAAACACCGTCGGGCAATGAGTTCTGGAATTTGGGCATTGTGGGAACGCAGATTATGACAGCTCAGGCTAATTTAACGATGCTGGGCAATTTGACTATTGCAAGTACTTTCAATCCGAATGGTAACACGATCACTGTTGGAGGTGACTGGATCAACTCGGGCAGTTTCCAGGAGGGCACCTCGACGGTTATCTTTAACGGTACTGCCAGCCAGAACCTTACCAGTGCCACTGATGAGATATTCAACAATCTGACGGTAGCCAAAAATGGGACGACTTTAACATTGGGCAACAATGTTCAGGTTGTTGCCACGCTGGATATAGACAACTGTTTTATCAATACCGGTTCAAATACGTTGACATTAGGTTCTTCCACGGCAGCAACCGGGACCCTTAACAGTTCCACTGCCACTATTATCGGGAAATTTGAAAGATGGATTAACGCTACTGGTGTTGCCACCTTGTTCCCTTTGGGTACCAGCGCTGATTATAATCCCCTCGAAATCACATTTAACAATCTGACCGGAGGTTCGCTGATCGGGGAGTTTATTCCCTCCAACCCGGGTAGCATTAACAATCCTCCCCTGGATGATGGGGGAGTCAACATCAACAACACTTACCTGGAAGGCTATTGGACACTTAGCCGAGCCAACTCCCTGACGTCCTCTGATTACGATCTGAGTCTTAACGGTAATGGATTTAACAGCTTTACGGTCACTGATAACACCAGGATCCTGGCCAGGACCAGCGCTGCCGGTGATTGGCAATTAGATGGTAGCCATGTGAGTGTCGGGTTTAGCTTTCCTGTAGCAAGAAGAGACAACATGAGTATATTATCCGGCGAATATACGCTGGCTGAAAATAACAGTTGCTCATTTCCAACCACTTCAGCGGTTTCAGGCACACCGGATGTTTGTATCAATACCACCGGTGAAGTTTACACGGCAAGCGGCACCACAGGTTCTACTTTCTCATGGGAAGTCATCGGCGGCACTATCGTCGGCGGTTCCGGGACAGGAACGGCCTTAGACCCCAGCACCCGAAGTGGGGTCAACCTCACCAATGTAACGGTTGACTGGGGAAGCACCGGAGGCGCCGGAGAAGTAAAAGTTACCGAAGATAACAGTGGTGTTGGGGGCTGTGGTCCCGGAGAGGCGAAAACATTAGCTATTACAATTCATCCGGTGGCGACATCTGCTATTACAGGGATTTCTTCTGTTCCAGCCGGTCAGACCGGGGTCACTTACTCGGTTACCAATACTTCAGGTTATACTTATACCTGGTCAGTTACCGGCGGTCCGGGTAATGCCATTGTGTCGGGGCAAAACACCAACACAGTGACTGTGGATTGGGGTACTACTACAGGTGATTTCACCTTATCAGTTGTTGCCAGCGAAGCCAGCGCTTGTAGCCCTTCTCAACAGGCAACGCAGGTAGACCTGACTGTCAGCATAGTAGATGTGATCGAAAGTAATGGTACGGGCGGTGGTGTCTGGAATGATGCAGCGACATGGATCGGAGGTATTATTCCGGCAGCGGGGAATAATGTAAGAATACAGACTGGTGATCTGGTCACGCTCAACGTTAGCCCAACTATTAACAATTTTGAGATCGAAAGCGGTGGTACGCTGTCTCAAAATGATAACCGTGTACTAACGTTGACAGGAAACCTGATCAACAATGGTACTTTCACCAGTAATGAAAACAACGGCAACCGGGATGTGATCCTGATGACGGGTGTTGGAAGTACGCTGGATGGCACGGGAACCTTTGACATGGATGACGACGGGACGCTGGAGTTCCAAACTTCGGTGACCATCCTATCCAGTGCCAACCTGACCTTTACGGGTACGCAGGAGCCGCAGGTCAGGGTTGACAATGATGTCATTGTCACCAACAACGGTACTGTCACCATCACCCAGGACCTGACAGGCGGGAACGGGAACTCTACGTGGATCAATGGGGCGAACTCAACTTTGATTATAGGTGATGACCTGCTTGACACTGGCGTTCTTATCGCCAATGCCAGTGGCAATACAGTAAATTACAATGGAGATACGAATGATAATATAAAAACACCGTCGGGCAATGAGTTCTGGAATTTGGGTATTGTGGGAACGCAGATCATGACGGCTCAGGCTAATTTAACGATGCTGGGCAATTTGACTATTGCAAGTACTTTCAATCCGAATGGTAACACGATCACTGTTGGAGGTGACTGGATCAATACTGGCAGTTTCCAGGAAGGAACCTCAACGGTTATCTTTAACGGCACTGCCGGCCAGAACCTTACCAGTGCCACTGATGAGATATTTAACAATCTGACGGTAGCCAAAAATGGGACGACTTTAACATTGGGCAACAATGTTCAGGTCGTTGCTGCACTGGATATAGACAACTGTTTTATTGATGTTCAATCTAATGTGTTGACACTGGGTTCCGGTATATCACAGCTAGGAACATTAACCAGAGCCGCTCCTGCCACTATTATCGGAAAATTTGAAAGATGGGTCAATACGGGAAATCAAAACAATTTATTGTTTCCGGTGGGAACAGGGACCAATTACAATCCGGTTGTGGTTACATTCAATAACCTGAATGCGGGCTCGATGACGGCTGAATTTATTTCCGAAAATCCGGGAACATTAAATAGTCCTCCTTTGGATGACAACAGTTTTGACTTAAACAATACCTATACGGAAGGATATTGGTCACTTACGAGGGCTAATTCTCTTTCAAGCTCCGATTACGATCTGCAGCTAACCGCCAATGGTTTTACCAGCTTTACGCCGTCATCGGATACAAGAATCGTAACGAGATTAAACGGCAGCAGCAACTGGTCTGTGAACGGCACCCATGATGGAACCGGTTTTGTATCGCCGGTAATCAAAAGAACTAACATGACGTTATTATCAGCTCAATATACTATTGCTGAAAATGACAATTGTAGCCTGCCCACTACTTCCGCTATTACAGGTGATGATAACGTCTGTATCAATGAAACGGGAGTTAGCTATTCTGTAACCGGAACAACGGGATCAACTTTCACATGGGAGGTTACCGGTGGCACCATTCAAGGATCTGATAGCGGTGTAAACCTGACCGGGATCACTGTTGATTGGGGTGCTTCCGGCGGCACAGGCGAAGTTAGAGTTACTGAAGATAATACGGCTGTTGGAGGATGTGGTGCAGGTGTTCCTGTGACCAGGTCCATTACCATAAATCCTGTTCCTACTTCTGCAATTTCGGGAAATATGACAGCAATTATAGATCAGACCGGCGTCACTTATACCATTACAGGCAATGCGGGTTATACCTACGATTGGGACATCACAGGAGGAACTATTACCGCTCCTGCTGACCCGGACAATGATGCCACGGGTATGATCACCGTCACCTGGGGAAATACCCCGGGAAGTGGCCAGATTTCTGTCGTTGCCACAGAGGGGGCGGAATGTATGACGCCTCAGTCTACTGCTGCAGTCAGTCTTGACGTGACCCTGCTGGATGTCATTGAAAGTAACGGTTCAGGGGGCGGTGTATGGAATAATGCAGCGACATGGGCCGGGGGTATCATTCCGGCAGCTGGGAATAATGTAAGAATACAGACGGGCGATCTGGTCACGCTAAACGTCAGCCCGACTATTAACAATTTTGAAATTGAAAGTGGCGCTACGCTGTTTCAAAATGATAACCGGGTACTAACACTGACCGGCAACCTGACCAACAATGGTACTTTCACCAGTAATGAAAACAACGGGAACAGAGATGTCATCATCATGACCGGTACTGGAAGTACACTTGATGGTACCGGAACTTTTGACATGGATGATGATGGAACACTGGAATTCCAGACGGCTGTGACCATCCAATCTGGTGCCAACCTGACCTTTACGGGTACGCAGGAGCCGCAGGTCAGGGTTGACAATGATGTCATTGTTACCAACAATGGTACAGTGACCATCGCCCAGGACTTGGTGGGTGGGAATGGCAATTCAACGTGGATCAATGGGGCGAACTCGACTTTGATCATAGGAGATGACTTACTTGACACCGGGGTTCTTATCGCCAATGCCAGTGGCAATACTGTCAATTACAATGGCGATACCAACGACAATATCAAAACGCCGTCTGGCAATGAGTTCTGGAATTTGGGCATTGTGGGAACGCAGATCATGACGGCCCAGGCTAATTTAACGATGCTGGGTGATCTTACTATTTCAAGTACTTTCAACCCAAATGGTAATACCATTACTGTTGGCGGTGACTGGATCAATACTGGCAGTTTCCAGGAAGGAACCTCAACGGTTAACTTCAATGGATCTTCATCTCAGACAATTTCTTCAACCACAGCTGAGGATTTCTTTAATCTTACCATGAATAAAACCGGAGGAACTTTAACTACCTCCAATCACCTTACCGTATCTTCTATACTTTCATTAGAGGCAGGGGCTTTAGATATGGGTGCCAACAGAATTACCTTAGGAACAAGTACGGCAAGCTTAGGTACCTTATCCCATACTGCCCCCGCCAGAATTATTGGAGAATTTGAAAGATGGGTCAATACCGGCAATCAAACCGGTCTTGAATTACCGGTGGGTACTTCCTCCGATTTAAGAGAAGCGGTGTTGACCTTTAATAATTTAACTGCGGGATCTATCGTAGCAACGTTTATTTCCGGTGATCCGGGAAGCAATGGGTTAAGTCTTGATGACAATGGCACTACCGTATTTAACACGTTTCATGAAGGATATTGGAAATTAACCACTGCTAACGGATTGATAAGTACGGATTATGATGCAGACTTAACCGCAGGAGGATTCACCAGTTTTGACATTTCCACCTCACGTGTGCTAACAAGAATAGCCAGTGGCCCCTGGACAGCCGATGGTACCCACGTTGCTACAGTAGGAGATGTGGCTAAAAGGACCAATATCACTACACTTAGTTCAGAGTTGGCCCTGGGTGATGTAATCAATTGTTCCGTTCCGGCCACTGCCAGTATTACAGGTGATGTCAGCGTTTGTATCAATGAAAGTGCAGTAACTTATGCGGCGATAGGTGGCCTGGCCGGATCTACTTATACGTGGACTGTAACCGGAGGAACGATTGATGGTGGTACTAACACGGGAGTGGGTCTGACCAGTATTAACGTAACCTGGGGTTCTATTGGTGGCTCAGGGCAGGTAACAGTGGTTGAAAACAATAATTACGATCCTGTTTTTGGTTGTGGCCCTGGTCCTGCTATAACATTGGATGTTACCATAAACCCGGTGGCTACTTCTGCAATTTCGGGAAATACAACGGCAATTATAGATCAGACCGGAGTAACATATAGCGTTACGGGCAATGCGGGTTATACCTACGATTGGGACATCACAGGAGGAACTATTACCGCTCCTGCTGACCCGGACAATGATGCCACAGGTATGATCACCGTCACCTGGGGAAATACCCCGGGAAGTGGCCAGATTTCTGTCTTTGCCACAGAGGGGGCGGAATGTACGACGCCTCAGTCTACTGCTGCAGTCAGTCTTGACGTGACCCTGCTGGATGTCATTGAAAGTAACGGTTCAGGGGGCGGTGTATGGAATAATGCAGCGACATGGGCTGGCGGTATCATTCCGGCAGCTGGGAATAATGTAAGAATACAGACGGGCGATCTGGTCACGCTAAACGTCAGCCCGACTATTAACAATTTTGAAATTGAAGGCGGCGCTACGCTGTTTCAAAATGATAACCGGGTACTAACACTGACCGGCAACCTGACCAACAATGGTACTTTCACCAGTAATGAAAACAACGGGAACAGAGATGTCATCATCATGACCGGTACTGGAAGTACACTTGATGGTACCGGAACTTTTGACATGGATGATGATGGAACACTGGAATTCCAGACGGCTGTGACCATCCAATCTGGTGCCAACCTGACCTTTACGGGTACGCAGGAGCCGCAGGTCAGGGTTGACAATGATGTCATTGTTACCAACAATGGTACTGTGACCATTACCCAGGACCTGACAGGCGGGAACGGGAACTCTACGTGGATCAATGCGGCCAACTCAACTTTGATCATAGGGGATGACCTGCTTGCTACCGGCGTTCTTATCGCCAATGCCAGTGGCAATACTGTCAATTACAATGGCGATACCAACGACAATATCAAAACGCCATCTGGCAATGAGTTCTGGAATTTGGGTATTGTGGGAACGCAGATCATGACAGCTCAGGCTAATTTAACGATGCTGGGTGATCTTACTATTTCAAGTACTTTCAACCCAAATGGTAATACCATTACTGTTGGCGGTGACTGGATCAATACCGGCAGTTTCCAGGAGGGAACCTCGACAGTTATCTTTAATGGCACCGCAGATCAAAACGTTACCAGCGCTTCAACGGCATTATTTTATAACTTACAGAATGCTAAAAGTTCAGGTTCCTTATTGCTAAATGGCAACGCTCAGGTAACCAATCAATTAACCATGCAGGAAGGCAATATTGATGTGCTGTCAAACACATTAACTTTAGGAACGAATGCCATAACCGAAGGAACACTATCACATACCTCAGGAACTATTGTGGGAAAATTTGAGCGTTGGGTTAACTCCGCAGCCGGTTTCCTTTTCCCCGTAGGAAGCAACAGCGACTACAGGCCTGCTACCATTTCATTCGACGGGCTTAGTGCAGGAGGTTCTCTGGTAGCTGAATTCCTTTCGGTATCGCCAGGAACGCAGGGACTACCCTTTGATGATGCGGGATACACCGTAGAAAATACCTTTTCGGAAGGATATTGGAGTATCACGAACCCCAATACGATAACATTTACTACTTATGATATTGATCTTACAGGGAATGGTTTTGTAAGCTTTCCTATTAGCGCCGACACCCGCCTTGTATCCCGGGCAACCAATGCTAGTGACTGGTCGTCCAACGGAATTCATGTCAATACCTCAGGAACGACGGCACAAAGAGATAATATCGCAGCGTTACCTTTGGAGTTTGCTTTTGGAGACGATACTAACTGTACGCCTCCTGCCACTTCTGCTATATCCAGGGCAGTAGCCGGAACAAATTGCACAGATCAGACCGGAGTCGTATATCAGGTGACCAATACGCCGGGTTCTACCTACAACTGGACCGTAGCAGGCGGTGCGATCACCGGTGGCCAGGGCGAAAATGCCATCACCATCACATGGGGATCTACCGGGGGCACATATACAATTTCAGTAACAGAAGACAATTCGGGAGCCGGTGGGTGTGGAATTGGAACAGCAGTAAATTTGGATGTTGAAGTGAATCCACTCCCTACGGGATCAATTACCGGTGACGCCTCTGTTGCTGCTGGTACTACCGGAGAAACCTACTCAGTCACGGCACGACCAAATTACACCTACAACTGGTCTATATCAGGTGGTACAATCACCTCTACAAACCCTAGTGCCACTGGCTCAGTTACGGTAGACTGGGGAGCGGCAGGTACCGGTAACCTATCGGTGATCGCAACTAGTGATGATTGCTCCCTGAATGCTTCCGAAGTGAGCCTTCCAGTGGACATTTTCCCTGTAATAGAGAGTAATGGAAGTGGTGGAGGTAATTGGAATGCAGGATCAAGCTGGGCAGGAGGAGTAGTGCCCCAGCCTACCAATAGTGTCAGGATTATTAACAACGATGTGATTGTCTTAAATGGAAGCGAAAGCATCGATAATATCATTATTACAACAAATGCAACTTTACGACAAAATGATAACAGGGTCCTCACCATTACAGGAGATTTTACTAATGACGGGCTATTTGATAGTAATGAAAACAACGGAAACAGAGATGTATTATTAATAACGGGGTCTGGCAGCACTTTGGATGGAACAGGTACGTTCGATATGGGGGATGATGGCACCCTTGAATTTCAAACCGCCACCACCATCTCGTCAGGAGCTAATCTAACCTTTAGTGGTACCCAGCAACCCCAGGTGAGAATAGACAATGATGTTATTGTAACAAACAACGGCGCAGTTACTATAGGCCAGGACCTGATAGGAGGTAATGCCAACGCCACCTGGATCAATGCCGCCAATGCTACTTTAACCGTAGGAGATGATCTGCTCGCCACGGGTCAGCTTACAGCCAGTGCAACAGGAAATACCGTAGCCTACAATGGCACCACTGACGATAACATAAAAACCACCACAAACGGTCAGTACTATAATCTTACCGTTTCAGGCAGTGGCACGGAATCAGTGCAGTCAAATCTCGAAATTTTAAACAACCTCACTATTAGTAGCGGCGTGCTAAATTCAAACGGCAACAACCTAACGGTTGGTGGTAACTGGTTAAACACCAGCAGCTTCACCGAAGGTACACAAACTGTCACCTTCAATGGTACCGCAGATCAGACTGTTACGAATGCTTCCACGGAAACATTCCATACTTTGACGGTCAACAAGAACGGGGGTAGTTTGGTGTTGGTCAACGATGTGGATGTAACCAATACATTAAATTTAACTTTAGGCATTCTGAATACGCAGACCAATGGCGTACAGTTGACGCTTGGTACCAATGTTCCCAGCGAAGGCACTTTAAACCGTACTTCAGGGTATGTATTTGGCGACTTCAGAAGATGGATTAATGCAGCGTCCACAGGAACTGAATTTTTATTCCCTGTCGGAAGTGCCTCCCGTTATTTACCGTTGGAAATCACTTTTGATGCCATCACCACCGGGGGTTCTGTCACCGCTTCATTTACAAGCACTTCTCCCGGTAATACCGGATTACCGATCATAAACGATGGTGGCAGTGGAATTGACATTTCAAATGCATTCACAGAAGGATTTTGGACACTGACCAATGCCGACGGATTTGCAACTACGCAATATGATACTGATATCACAGGAAACGGATTTACAAGTTTTAGTTTTGATCCCTCAGGGGATACCCGGGTACTTGTCAGGCCCAATGGCATGACTAACTGGACCAGTCCTATTCCAGGTAGCCACGTAGCTGGCACAGGCGAAGAGGTACAAAGAGATAATGTGACCACTGCTTTCCCGATTGATTTAGGGATAGGCGACATTACTAACTGTCCCACCATCTCAACTTCGCCCATCTCAGGAGATACGGAGGTCTGTACACTTGAAGGTCCCCTTGCTTATTCAGTCACCAATACTGTAGGGTCAACCTATATATGGACTGTTACAGGAGGCACCATTCAGGAAAGTGGATCGGGGTCCTATACCGCTATGGATAATGACATCAACATTACCTGGAGTGCCACTGGCGGTGAAAGGACCGTGCAGGTAATCGAAGAGATCAATTGCGGAGGTACGCCAGTACAGGGTAGTCCGGTCACATTGAATGTAAATGTAAATCCTATCCCGGCGGGTTCAATAACCGGGAGTGTCAATCTGCTTCAGGGGGCGATTGGGGAGGCTTATTCCATTGTTAACAGATCCGGATACAGATACAACTGGTCCACCTCAGACGGAACCATCGTTGGTTCTAATACCAACAGCTCAGTCACTGTGGATTGGACAACATTAAATCCTACCGGGACGCTGACATTGACCGTCACCTATGATAATGCGGTAGCCGAATGCGGAGCACCTACAACACCAGAAGTGATCAACTTACCAGTGACCTTCTTTTCGACCTTTGAGACTACCTCAAGTGGCGATTTTCATCAAAATACCACCTGGGTATGCAACTGCGTTCCAAATGCCAATGCAGATGTTGTCATTAAAAGTGGTCATACGCTGTCCTTAATAGACAACTCGATATCTTTAGGGGATCTGGAGATAGAAAATGGTGCCAGTTTGAATATGGCAGGCTTTCAACTCACCTTAAACCGGGATTTGATCTTTAACGGCGATCTAAATGGAAATGGGACTTTGCAGTTGCGGGGGAATAATACGAACATTTCGGGTACCGGGCAAAAAGCCAATGGCACCTGGCAATTTTTGGATAATAATAAAAATATTTTAGCCGGCAGTAATCTGACACTGGGCGGATCAAATATTATTGGATCGGGCGTTACACTTACCAATAACGGATCCATTACTTTTGAGGGTGATCTTTCAGGAAACGCTTCTTCCTCCACATTTATCAATGCTGCCAATAGCTCAATAGATATCAAGGCCGGCATTTTAACAACCGGGAGATTGGAAGCCAATGCCAATAACAATACCGTCATTTATTCCGGCACAGGGGCACAAGAGATTAAAATTCCATCTGGTTCGCCTTCAGGATATTACAACCTTCAGTTATTGGGCTCCGGAAATAAGAATGTAAATTCAAATCTGGCAGTGGCCAATGACCTTACTATTAATGGTGGAACGTTGGTTGGAAATACCTTTAACATCGACGTTGGGGGCGATTGGGACAATCAGTCCGATTCATATACCCAGGGAACCAGTACCGTCACATTTAGCGGATCGGGCCTTCAAAGTCTGACCAATACTAATAACTCGGAGACATTTTATAACCTCGAAATAGATAATAGCAGTAATGGTCAGGGTTTGACCTTCGCAACAAATAACGTGGTCAATGTGACCAATCAACTTATTCTTACCGACGGGTTTATATCTCCCACTTCCACCGAAAGGTTAATATTGGGTTCAGCCGCTTCCGTGAATTTAAATGCCTCGGGAGGACAAGAGAATAGTTATGTAAAAGGTGTAATAACACACACTGTGGCCGCCACCGGTCCTACCGCAAAAATATTTCCGGTCGGGGATAATGATGGGTATCGAAGGGCAGATATTACTGTTACCCACGACAATACTTCTTCAACCGAATATACAGGAGAATACATCACCGCAAATGCAAATACTTTAAATAGTAGCAGCGGTTTACCTGATTTGGTCGAAGATATTAAAGATGTATCTCAACAGGGATACTGGAGAATATCAAAAGCGGCGGGCGCCAATTTAACTACCGCCACAGCCACCTTTCACTACACCTCAGCCGATGCTGTTTCGGATTTTAATAATCTCATTATTGCCAAAGCAGATGACGAAAATACTGCCTGGACAAAAGAGGGAGAGGGTGGAACAGGTAACATTGCCGGGACAATAACCAGCAATAGTTTCACCTCGTTTAGCATATTCTCCCTTGGTAATAACAACAGTGGTAGTAATCCACTTCCGGTAGAGTTGCTTAGTTTTGATGCAACTTTGGAAGACGGACAAGTATTGCTTGAGTGGAAAACAGCTTCGGAAATCAACAACGATTTCTTCGAAATCCAACGCTCTGAGAACGGCAATGACTGGACAGTAATTGGCGAAATAGACGGTAATGGAACCTCTAATGAAATTATCAGTTATTCTTTTATCGATGAAGATCCAATATTTGGGAAATCCTTCTACCGGTTGAAGCAGGTTGACTTTGATGGACAGTTTGAATACTCCAATGTTGTTAGCATCGACAATGTTTTTGTCGGAAATAGAATGCAGGTCAACCTATTTCCAAATCCGACATCTGCTAATAATATCAACTTAAGGTTAACCACCGCCAACAAAAAGAATAAGATAAATATCAGGATGGTAGGTTCGATGGGTGATATTTATTATTCGGAATCTTTTGAGCCAACCGCATTTGACAAAGACATGAATATCAGGATTGGAAAAACGATGACGGGAGGTATCTATATACTCATTATTGAACAGGCAGGCAAGGTATTTAAGAAGAAGGTGATCATTTATTGATCCTATTAGCGTGTAATTTTATTCGCTATATAAGATAAATTGCGGGCAGGTTTGACATTGAATCCATTTACATATTGCCATTTTATACGGCAAAGAAAGGAAAATGGGAAATCACAGCTTAGCCACAATCCGGTGGGGGTTTATGTTGGAATATTCAATATCAGGGCATTTTTTATGTTAATGGCGGATGATCAAAAAGAATGAGTATTTAACAGGTTATTGCACATATCAAATATAAAATTGGTTATTTAAGAGTATTTCAGTCAAGCATTTTTCCGGTTTTAAACCAATAATTCTCTGTACATTTCCCGTGTAACAAACACTGGCCGTTATCGCCGTAAACCAGTATCTAATTGATTAATTTCGAATTCGCTAAAACTTGCCCTTTATCTAGCCAAATGTGCCTGCCGGCGGTTTCCCGCCATTTAGGCTAACAGGCGCCACTTAACCAAAAGATCAATTTTAATCATAATGAGTCATGAACCAAACACTATTTCTGAAAAAAGTAGCAGTGTCACTGTTTTCCATCAGTTTGTTTGTGCTTTTTTCAAATTCGACACTTCCAAAAGATGATGTTACCAAAAAAACATTAACGCTTTCGGAATTTAAAAACATCGCGTTAAACGCCAATTACACAATCTATCTGAAGCAAACCAACAAGCAGGAAGTCACCATTGAGGCGCTTTCCGAGATTTTTCAGTTGACGAAAATAGCCGTTAAGGATGGAACTTTGGTGGTGAATATGGAGCGGGATAAAAGCAAAAACAAAAGTCTGTGGGACAAACTTGATAAAATCAAGATTAATCCCATCATGAAGATTTATGTAAGCATGAAGGACGTGAGGGACCTGAGCGTAAACGGCGGCGGAAAAATAATTGCCGAAAACTCTATTAGTTCCAAAAATTTAAACCTTTCAGTCACGGGTTCCGGAGATATGGAAATAGACGTCAAAGGTGAAACATTGAACACGAATATATCAGGCTCCGGCAATATAAAACTGAAGGGCTATGCTTCTACCAACAGCATTTCTCTTAGCGGAAGTGGTTCTTTGCGTGCCTTTGATATGAACCTGGAAAAAAGCCAGGCTAAGGTAAGCGGATCAGGAAGTTGCGAAATCAATGTCAGTGATGAATTGAAAGGCGAGATCTATGGAAGTGGCAACATTTCGCACAAGGGTAACACCAGGAGTGTCACCAAAAAAACCTATGGCAATGGTAATATACAGCGAGCCTATTAAAGACCTACCGGAGTGTCTCTAGTTAGATTGCTTTTGCCTGGGTATTTAACCAATTCAAAACGCGGGCAAAAGTGATCCCCTCCGGGAAACCGGTATAAAAATCCTGGATGGCAAAACTGTTTTAAAGAAAAACCCGGCATGCACCCACCCTCTTAACACCTTCAATTTTTTGGTCAATACGGCCGTTATACAAAATATTCTCCTAACAACCAGGGGATGGATCGGTCATCCGGTAAAACCCGGGTTATCAAAAAGACCAGTCGCTTGTTCGCAATCGACGAAGTACATACCTTCCTGAAAAAAATTTCAAAGCCATGATGGCTGTGGTAACCGAATGAATAATTTTATTTGCGTTCATTTTTATAATTTTGGATATAAGCCTAAATTTGAACGCTGACAATTTAAATAAATCAGGTTATTTAGCACCCGATTAAAGCTGACTAACAATTCCATTTGGGTGACAATAATTTCCTATTTTTTTTAGTATCGGGCAGACGTATAATTTAAATCCTACGTTAAATATCCATAAACTTTCAAGCGGAGGAAACGGACGTAAGTATGAATAAAACCAGACTTCTTCATTGGGTTGTTTTTGTTGCAGGATTAATATTTATTTCTCTTTTTACCTGGTGGACATCTCCCTTCAAATCATACGACTTTAGTGAAGCGCCTGAAAGCGTTAAAAAGGATAGTACCACACTCATAATTCCCGGGGAGTTAAAAAGTATAATCGACACCTACGACTTATGGGTAAAAGAGCATATTGATTCAGGCAAGGCACCTGGGGCTGCGGTGGCTATTGTAAAAGGAGGCAACATAGTACATTTAAAGGGGTATGGCCTGAAGTCAACCTCTCAATCCGACTCGATAGATGAGCATACAGTTTTTCGAATTGCCTCGGTGTCCAAAGGTTTTGCTTCGGTCCTGGCCGGTGTATTGACGGAGGACAGCCTTTTACACTGGGATGATCCTGTCTCTAAACATTTACCGGATTTTTCATTGAGGGACACCCTCAACAGCAAAGATTTGGCAATAAAACACCTTTTAAGCCATACCACAGGGTTACCGCGACACGCTTATACCGATTTGATAGAGTCAGGTTCCAAATATCAAAATATATTAACCAGCATTCAGCAATTACCATTAATTGGTCCGGTGGGTAAGTATTATTCTTACCAAAATGTTATCTATAGCCTTTTCAGCGATATTGCTATGGCCGCCACCAATATGCCCTATGATCGCCTGATGCATCAGTATTTATTCAAGCCTATTGGCATGGCGGATGCTTCTGTTTGTTACGACTCTTTAATTAAAAGCCAAAACTTCGCTTTTCCCCATGTCAGGACCTACGAAGGGTGGCGGCCCACTGAAATAAGTAAAACTTATTATAATGTCATTCCAGCCGCAGGTGTGAATGCAAGCATTTCAGATATGGCCAATTGGCTAAATACCATGATGGGAAACACACCTGACATTGTTTCTGTTTCAACCCTGGATAAACTATTTACACCAATCATCGAAACACCGAGAAGAAGATACCTTCGTCACTGGCCCGCCCTAAAAAAGGCATATTACGGACTGGGATGGCGGGTTTTTAAATATGGAGACCATAAAATTATATATCACGGTGGCTATGTAAATGACTATCGCGCGGAGATCGGCTTTGATATTATTGAACAAATCGGCATTGTTGTATTGACCAACGCCCCATGCCCTTTGGCTAACCAGGGTATATCTACTTTTTTTAAGTCTTATTTCGAGCAACAGGTTCAGGCCGGCCAGGCGAAGAAAAAAACCAGACTGTAATATCTCTGTAAGAGCACTTTACACTTAAGTACGCCGATACCGGACAATCAATCACGGTGATTTAATAGAAAATAGTTGCCCAATCAACCGGCAAAATCACACTTTTTTATTATATTTGCTTTGTTTATTACAATTTTTTCAAAATATATTTATAACGAAATTATACCAACGATGGGGGTACTACAAAACTTAAAAAAGAGAATTGGAAGATCCTTCAAAACTATCAAGTCGTCTGTTGTTGAGGAAGTACCTGAAGAAGTAGTTGGGTGCGTTTTTTGTAATGAAACCTCATGTACGCACGACGACATTGAGCAATGTCCTAACAGGCAGTACCATGAAAAAATGTATGCCTCGCAGAATAGCACAGCGTCGGGAGATGCAAAAGATGCTACACCTTCAAAGGAATAAGCAGCCTGTCTGATACCATTTCATAACTTAAAGAATCCATTAAAATACGGGAGATAAAAACAAAAAAGAACTTCTCATTTAAATCGATTTCGATCATTCAAAACACGGATATCGCAGCTTGGCAAGGATACAGTAAATTACGCCAAAGATTACCTTAAAGTGGCCTGATGGCAACATCAGACCAGATGACTCCAAGCCAATCTTTTTTTAAAAAATTATAACCAAATTATTGCAAAATATAAATCAGCAAACTAATATTGCAATCCATTTTTGGGATATTAAATTCCCCCTTAGCTCAGTTGGTTAGAGCGGCTGACTGTTAATCAGTAGGTCCTTGGTTCGAGCCCAAGAGGGGGAGCAGTTTTGAAGCCTTGTAAATCAGTGATTTATGAGGCTTTTGTTTTTCTACGCTTAGCTGGATTTACTGGCATCCGGTTGAATTTGCTCGCTTCTTTGGAAAGGTGGGGTTGCAGTGAATTATCAGGATGTTTTGGTTGAAAAATCAGCGCTGCTTAACGCTTTATCGGTCAAATACCCGAACTGCTCATGATATCAGAAAATAATACGATATCTCCGGAGTAAGGTGAAATATTTCCCATTATAATGCTTATTTAGAGACGTGGAATAAAATATTTTTCATTATAACCACTATTTTGAAAAAAAATCCATTATGGATGGGTTTTAATAGCATTGAAACTTTGTGAAAGAACAGATGAAAAAAGAGCTAAAGGAAATTGAAAGCAGACATAATATTGCCGTTCTTTATGCATGTGAAACAGGTTTCAGAACCTGTACACATTACTGAAGTATTCAGTCTAAACCAATAAAAACAATTGCCAATAATGACTATTTCTATGAGTACGATTATAAGATCTATTGTTGTTATGTTAACAATTACGCTGTTTTCATGCAAAAGAGAAAAGTCACCACCTCCACTCAAAAGGCCTAATGTGGTTTTCATTTTGACCGATCAATGGAGATCTTCTGCTTTCGGCTTTAATGGGAATGATATAGTAAAGACCCCTTATTTGGATGCTTTCTCAAAGGAAGCTGTCAATTTTAGGAATGCGGTGTCAGTTACACCCGTCTGCACCCCATTTCGTGCTTCTTTGATGACAGGTAAGTATCCTACGAGTACCGGTATGTTTATCAACGACCTCTACTTGCCTTCAGAGGAGTACTGCATGGCAGAAATTTATGGAAATGCGGGATATAATACTGCCTATCTGGGGAAATGGCACCTGGATGGTCATGGAAGAACCAGCTATGTAGCTCCTGATAGGAGGCAGGGTTGGCAACAGTGGAAGGGGGCAGAGTGCGACCACAATTACTGGAGTGAGCACTACTTTCACAATGATGATACCACCAAGAGGTTTTGGGAGGGTTATTCGACCTATGCCATCGCCAAAGAGGCCGAGGCATACATGGAAAGTTTTGTCGGACAGAAAGAACCTTTCTTTCTATTTGTATCCATTGCTACGCCCCATTTTCCTCACCACACCGCACCTGAAGCGTACAAGCAGCGCTATGATACGGGCAATCTGGCCCTACCCCCTAATGTACCTGTAAACCGAAGGCAAAAGGCATTGGTCGAGATGCAGGGATATTATGCCCATGCAACTGCCACAGACAGTGCCATAGGAGGCATTATAGACAAAGTGAAGGAACTCGACATTTTAGATAATACCATAATCATTTTCACTACGGACCACGGGGAGATGATGGGCGCACACGATGTAAGCCCTTTATTAAAGCAACAACCCTATTCCGAGGCTGCCAATGTACCGTTCCTGGTTTCATATCCGGGTATTGGAAAAAATGCAGGCAGTATTGCGCAGGCCCCGATAACTACTCCGGACATACTTCCTTCCTTACTTTCATTGTGTGATATAGAGGTACCAAAGGGCCTGGAAGGGTATGACCTTTCCAGTATAATGAAAGAACCTGAAACAGGTAAAGACAGAGCCGCGCTCTACATGAACCTTTGTCCTTTCGGGAGGAATTACGGTGATGAGGAGTTTCGAGCTATACAGACAGCCAGATACAGATACATCAAGACACACGAAGGGCCTTATATGCTTTTTGATATTCAAAATGACCCTTATGAGATGGAAAACCTAATAGATAGCGCCAACCTCGTCGATGTACAGAAGGAACTAGACCAAAAGCTGATGGAAGAACTGCAAAGGATAGGAGAGGAAGATATTCTGCCGAGAGCGTATTATCTTGAAAAGTTTGGATATTATGGCAGGAAAGAGTTTCGAGATAATTACCATATCGATGAACTGCAGGAAGTGGAAACGGTCATTACGCCGAATGGAGCATTCAGGATCCGGGATTAAGGTCGGTATCTATCGGTTGAAGGAGTTAGTTGCATTCTTCAAAAAAGAAGTATTTGCTTCCATATGTAACTATGAATATTTAAAAATGGAAGCGGTTGCAAATTAGACGGCAACATCCCTGCTAATTATAAAATCAGACCACAAAAGCGTGTAAAAACTTAGAGAATGGATTATGATTTGCTAAAGGCTCATTTTTCCAGATATGTCGATCTAAGATCTTCTGAGTTGACATTTATTTGTGAGCATTATCAACAAAAAAATGTTGCTAAAGGTGAACATATATTAAGGAATGGGGAAATATGCCGATTTGAAGGATTTGTAGTAAGTGGGTGCTTCAAAATATATATGATAGATATGCACGGCAATGAAAAGATTCTATACTTCGCCGCTGAAGATTGGTGGATTATGGAAATTGATAGTTTCACCAACCAAATCGGCTCGAGTCTTAATGTTCAGGCGATTGAGGACAGTGCAATACTATTTATCACTAAGACAGCAAAAGAACGTCTTTATGAGGAGCTACCGAAAGTAGAAAGATTGTTCCGAATAATGTCCCAAAAAGCGGTGGTAGCCTGGCAAAGGAGGCTGGTTCGCAACCATACGATGAACGCCGAACAGCGTTACCATCATTTCGTAACTTCCTATCCCGACATTGCCATGAGGGTAACCAACAAGCAAATAGCCAGCTACCTGGGTATCACACAGGAATTTGTGAGCAAAATCCGCAAAAAACGACTTAAGAAAAAATAGTCTCAATTTATTGAACTAGTTCAAGAATTTTAATTTTCCAAACCCACAACTTTGCATTGAGTTCTTTGCGAATTGATGGATTCTGGTTTTGCAGTTTTCTTTGAAGCTATAGAAAGGCGCAAATAATTGTTAGTTCAATAACAATTCATTATTAAATTATTTAACCAAAATAAGCATATAATATGAGACGTTTTTTTTTGTTGGGATTAGTGTTATTAATGTCCTTATCAAGCTTTTCGGCCTGGAGCCAATTACAGCTGCCCGGGGACATGACAGCCGAGCAAGCTACTACAATTATAAAAGCGGCACAGGAAAAAGCTGAAGCGGAAAATATTCTTGTGAACGTAGCCATCGTAGATGCGGGTGCCAACCTTAAGGCTTTCTTACGGATGGATCATATTTAGGCAGTATAGACGTGGCTATAAAAAAAGCGAAGACGGCCAGATACTTCAACGCCCCTACAGGCGAGATAGGTAAAATTGCTCAGCCCGGAGAAGCCATATATAACATCGAACATTCCAATGACGGGCTGATTACTTTTCCGGGAGGAGTACCCATAAAAGACAAAAAAGGAATTATTATTGGAGCGATCGGGATTAGTGGCGGTACCATTGAGCAAGACCATAATATTGCCACAGGTGCGGCAGAATCAATACTTTAACAACCGAGTAATATGAAAGCAAAATTTGTAGTGTGGGGCCTGGCCTTTTGTACCTTATTTCAGCCGGCATTGCTTTTTGCCCAACCAAAGTTCTCTTTGACCCCTGTGGGAAAAGCGGAAACCTCATTGAATAGCGTAACCTGTACAGTTCATCAAATAAATGGAGCGAACTACATCTATTCCGGAGGAAGTGATGATAAGATTGATATATTCAAGGTCGATGATGAGGGTAAAATAAAAAATATAGCCAGAACCCAGGTTTCAGGTAAACATATAAGAGGAATAATCGCCGACAAGATTGAGGGAAAGGATTTTCTTTTTGCAGGCATAAAGGGTGGAGATGCGGTCGAAGTATTTGAAATCAATAAGGATGGTACCCTCAACAGTGTATTTATTGCCAGAGATACCGAGTCTACATATGTGGGAATTGTGATCACTTTACAGGTGGTTCATATGGCTGAATCGTCGTACCTGTTTGTAGGTGGGCTTGAGAAATCACCGGGGCTGAGTAGTTTCAAAATTTTCCCTGATGGTCACCTTGAGCATGTTCAATCAATGGCTGATACGAAGGAATTGTTTATGGATGGTGTAATAGCAATGTCGATTCATCGCATTGAAGGCAAAACATTCCTGTTCACAGGTGGATTCCACGACAATGGGCTGAGTAGTTTTCAAGTGTATGAAGATGGTCATTTTGAAAATAGGGACAATGTTGGCGATGATCATGTGAGGTATTTGAACGGAACCTATCCCGTCATTTCTGCGACGCTGTCAGGCAGGCACTATGTGGTGGTTGGTCATCGTCACCACATTTATTACGAACCCACCAGTTGGGTAAAGGATAGAGATAATTACTATTATCACGGTGATGCGGTGAGTGTTTTTATCACTAACGACCAGGGAGAATTAGTGCCTCGTTCAGTTTTTAAGGGTAATAGCGGGACGCTCATCAAAGGGCAAACCCGGCTGCAATCTCTACCAATAGATGATAAGTATGAGTTGGTTGCGGTGGCAACAAGAGATGACAGGAGCATTCAGCTTTGTGTGTTGGATCACAAGGGAAGGCTAATTGATGCGGGAAAATTATTAACAGACATTCCTGTCTATTATGGCTTGACTGGGAAAAAAATAGGAGATCAGCTCTTTCTGTTTGTCGGGTCGACGGAAGGAAAAGCGTTTGTATCCTACCGGTTAGATCCTGCAGATTAATTCATATCAAAAGATCAGCTTACAAAATTAATTATGACTATGAAAAATAAAATTTCTACCCCATTCGCATTGTCAATGCTCGCGGTGGCGGTTATCAGCCTCTCTTTTACCATAATAAAAAAGAAAAAGCCTGTTTTAAGACATGTGGTGTCATTTCAGTTTAAAGATGAGGTAACCGAGGAAAGAAGGGCTCAGGCTGTCAAAGATTTTTTAGACCTAAAAAACAGAATCCCGGAAATTAAAAAATTTGAAGGCGGAGAAAATATTAGCGTAGAGGGGTATGACAAGGGTTTTACCCATTGCTACGTGCTGACCTTTGAAAATGAGGAAGGTAGAAGCATATACTTGCCTCATCCTGCTCATATAGAAGTTGCAAAGAAAAACAAGCCGCTGATGAAAGATCTATTCGTGGTTGATTATTGGGGAGAGGAATAAACTTCTTCTTAAAGAAGTTGCATTTCCTGACATGAATGGCTTCCAAGTGTGCATTCCATTAGTGTAATGATATTTTGGGATAAAACTTATCAATTCCCTGGCATTTATTAATCAGTATCTCCATCATTTATTATATTAAACTTAATAAACGCGTTCCAGATACAATCAATATCATTTAGTGCAGTTTGTTCCGATTCCTGATCAGTGTCTTTTGAAATAGACAAAGTTTTAGTTTGCTTTTTATATTCAACTGTATACAAGTCAGCCTCTTTAACATTACCCATAAACTTTTTGGCTAATTCAGGCGAAACATTCATAAATTTTTTGCTGTATTTCATGATTAATCAGTTTTTTTAAGCCGCAAACCCAATCCCCATCTCCGCCAATTCATAAAAGTGCTGAAAAACCACATCTGATTTCTCCGCAAAAATTTGACGATCGTAAGAATCGGGTAGTTTATCGTCTAGTATTTTTTTAATTTCCTGGCGTACCATTTCTTGGGTAGCTTTCTCTCTGTGCCATTCTTGAATCAGGATTTTGTTTTTTGCATCGAAAAGGATATCCAACAAATCGATGGCAGCTAGTTTTACCTTCTTTTCTTCCTCTCTTGTAAGTTTGTCTTTTTTGAGCAAATCGAATAATTCTTGCTGTGCCTCGGACATACCGTTTTTGGTAGCTCGTACTTGTTCTTCTGACAGGTCCTCCGCCTGTTTAACCAATTCTTCGTAGGCCTCTTCAATAGATAAACTACCGGAGTTATAATCCTCGATTACTTTTTCAAAACGCTCAAGGAAGGATCCTCTTGTTTTGTTCTGTGCTAACATTTGTTTCAACTTCAATTCCAATAATTCCCGCAGGTCAGCAAACTGAATGTTTTTATATTTTTTCTGCGGAAAATCAGCGCGTAATTGAGCAAAATCCAATTTACTTAAATCAATCTGCTTGGAAGAATCTATTGTATACTGATCACCTTTGTCCTGAAGATCACCTTTCCGTACAACACTAGTGTCCAATAATTTATCAATTCTCCGTTTTGTCCTTTCTATTGCCTCATCCTGGTCCACATGTCTATCCACAACTTTTCGAAGATATTCAAAAACATCCCGGGCTTTTTTAATATTTGGATATTCATAGATTTCAGGTTTGGCGGAATCGTATAATCCAACGATTGTATTGACAAACAAGCGTAATTGTTTGCGGTATTCATCCTTTTCAAGAATGACATTGGCGTACTCTTGAAAGAGCTCGACTTCTTTGAAACCTTTTTCACCAAGATCAATTATTGCTTCTATATTTATCCCCAGTTGTTTGAAATAAGCCTTGGCTTCTAAGATACCACGTTGCAATAATTCCAATAACTCGTCAAACTCCTTGACAGGAAACTCCTCTTCGCCGATATCAGTTTTCCCTTTTGATCCTTCTGCATAGGCCGCCAGGGCTTTCTTTAAACTCCTGAAAACACCAAAGTAGTCAATGACTAATCCATTTTTCTTTCCTTCAATAACGCGATTGGCCCTGGCTATGGCTTGCATCAGGGAGTGATTCTGAAGTGGTTTATCCAGATACAACGTAGATACCGATGGCGCATCAAAACCAGTAAGCCACATGGCAGTGACAAACACAATTCTATAGGTATTATTGGGGTCTTTAAAGTAGTCCTCAATGTTACGACCATCATCATCGGGATAATCCATCAATTTACGGTGTGGTGTAATGTTGAGTCCTTCCTTTTCGAACTTTTCTTTTTCTTCTTTTTCGGTGCCTTCACCGCTGACAACGGCGGACATTCTGGTTTCTTCCATGAAGGCAATAGCTTGTTTGTAACGTTCCTTTGTTTCGGGATCTTGCTCCCGGCTTATTTTCTTTCTGAGTTCTTTAATTTCTTCTTTCTGCGCTTGTTGCACAAACTCATACATACGCACAGCTGTGAATTTATCAATACACACTACCATGGCTTTCATGGGTTTCCTATCCATCTCCTCGTCCTGTACATCCAGGCGATATGGATAGTGTTGTACAATGTGTTTGGCTATTTCCTGCAAACGGTCCTCACGTCTTACCACTTGCAAAAGGGTAGAATACTCCCTATCCAGTCTTTTCTTTTGTTCATCCGAAAGATTTTCATCTTCGAGGATTTCTGCGGCATCTCCTATCAAATCTTCGTTTACCTGCTCTACGCGAGGCACGCTTTTTTTGTAGTACATAGGTACGGTGGCGCCATCTTCTATACTTTGAGCAAAGTTGTATTCCGACACATAAGGGCCAAACCAATCTTTGGTTAATTCATTTCTTAATAGTGGTGTTCCTGTAAAGGCAATGTATTGCGCATTCGGGATGGCTATGCGCATGTTTTCGCCATAACCCTTATATTGTGTACGGTGCGCCTCGTCTACAATAACAACCCAATTATCGCGGTCTGTGAGTTTGGGATAGGTTTTTCCTTTTTCAATGCCAAATTTGTGGATAAGGGAGAATAAATAGGTTCTGTTAGATTGTAAATATTCTTGTAGTTGACTCCTCGAACCAGGGCGATAGTAATTTTCTTTCAGGTCTTTGTTTTCTGCAATAGTTTCTGTTTCCTTGAAATTGCGATAAATCTGATCGTCCAGGTCTTTGCGGTCGGTAATGATAAGAAACGACCAATTGCCGTCAATTTTCCTCCGGATTTTTCTAGAATAGAAAATCATAGAATACGATTTTCCTGAACCTTGGGTATGCCAAAATACTCCTAATTTTCCTTGCTTACCTTCTCTTCCGATTAAGGAGTCAATAGCATTGTTAACCCCTAGAAACTGGTGGTTCTTGGCAATGATTTTAACTTTATTGTTGTGATAAAGCACGAAGTTTTCAAAGTAATCCATTAGATTTTTCTTACTACACATACCTTGACCAAACAGCTTTAAGCTTAGGTGATTTCCGGTAGCCTCACTTTCTGCTTCTATTTGTTCGAGGTTGAGTTGTTCATGGGTAATCGCCGAATCTTTTAATTTCGTCCAAGAGAAGAAATGTTCCCAAGGGGCCTTGAAAGCACCTACTCTGGTCTGAATGCCATTGGAAATACAGACAAATAAATTATACCAAAACAACTGCGGAATATCTCTTTTATAACGTTTGAGATTGATATCGTAGCCGGACTTCACCTTCTCAGTGGCATTTTTTAACTCGATCATCACCAGGGGCAAGCCATTTACATATAGCAGCAAATCAGGCCTTCGGGTGATATTTTCTGCTTGTTGATATTCAATGCTGAGCTGTGAAACTACCACAAAATCATTGTTTTCCGGCTGGCCAAAATCCAAGACATGAATGTAGTCACTTTCTTCTTTGCCTTCTGAATTAATAAAGGTAACGTGAACACCTTTTCTTATCAATTCGTAAACCTCTTTGTTGGCTATAACCGGTTGTAAGGTAGCCCTGCTTTTGCACAATTCATGGATTGCATATTGTATGCTTTCTTCAGGAAAACCCGGATTGAGCTCAATTAGCCTTGTTTTTAAGCGATCTTTGAGCACTACTTCTTTGAGATGATCACGACCCACCAACTCTTTTTTCCAGGCATTGATGTGCTGGTTGTATTTCAGTTGCTCTAGAAAGAACTGAATATCTGCCTCTTCTATGTGAGATTCGTTTAAAAAAGCCATTTACATTATCCTTTCAATCTATGTTTTTCAATTAACGGATTTACCTCGTCTTTAACTAAACCTAATAATTCCAAGGTATCCTTTAACACATTTTGGGAAGTCTGTTTTCTGTTCTCCGGCAATAGTCGCACCAAAGACTCATAGCCTTCAAGCTGGAATGGTAAATTTTTCCAAACGGCCCAGTAGTTATTTGAATCCGTTTTATATTCTTTTAAAGCTCTTAAATTGACAATATCCTTTTTAATATTAACACCATCAAATGCCTTATTGTCAAAACCAATATGTACTCCTAAATATGGTTGTCTTCTCGGTTGTATATCTTCAAATGCAACAGAAATTACAGGATAGTTTTCTACCTGGCACCATTCCTGCCGATACACCCAAAGTTTGTTCCATCGATATTCCCAATTATCTGAAAAACAAACACGCCAGTCATTCCCTGCATTCGATAAAGCTTCTTTCAAACCTGCTTCTACCTCCGCCCAAAATTGTTGTATTAGGCGCTTACACACCGTTTCCGCCTGATCGGCTACCTTTAGCATGGTTTCAAAATTTTCAGGTTGGGTAAAAAATTGGAAGATCTCCTCTTCGTATCGATTTTTCATAGGCTTTCGATGGTTTTGATGTATTGATGCAATATCTGCTGCACCCGGGGAGATTTTATTTTTTGATAGCAGTCTATTAGCCAGGGAATTATATGCTGACGATATCCTATTTCAACCAATTGGCCTGAGCCTCGAAGTTCTTTAGCAAGATTCGGCGAGATGGACAAAGGACCAGGCTTCGTACCTTGGGGTGTTAGGTAAATTAGCTTAACATCGTTTTGGTTTAAGTGCAGCCTGTTTACCAAATAATTGTGATAGCGCTCCAGTTGACTTTCCTGGTCACCCGCATAGATCTTGTTTTCTATAATAATGGCTTTACTCCTTCCAGCCACTTTGAACTCGATGATAATATCTATGCGCCCATCAGTAGTTGATAGCTCTTCATTTATTGTAAAAAAAGTAAAGTCCTTATAAGACATAGGCAGCTCAAGTACATTCCGCAAAAAAATATCGAGAAACAAAGCTTTTTGTTCATGGCTTGCCTTAGGGTTAAGCAAATGACAAATAAAGGGGGTGTGAACTTTTTCTTCGTAGCGACTGACATTGAGAATGTCGAAAACATTATAAAAGGGGGTTTCCACCGTTAGAAGTTCCTGCATACGAGCATCGAAAGGACGAAAAATCTGCTGAAAAGCCTTAAACTGACTCTTGTCAGCTTCAAAACATTCCTGCCAAAAGGTGTTTTCCAACTTTCTGTACTCGGTGAGGAGCGTTTTGAATTGTTTTATCGTTTCCATGTAAATTAATTGCTGGCTTAATGTTTATCCTTTTTAAGTTTGGTAATTTCTCTCAGGTTCAGCAGTTTTGTTCAAAGCATGTTCATTTTCAATGGCCTTGATCTCTAAATTCTCCACACTTAGCTTGCCACTGATTAGACGAGGTAATAGTAAATCGCGTGTTTCCTGAAGGATCTGGTTTTTCCTTCCTAGTAATTGTATTTTGTTAATCATGGGTGCCATTAACCCATCAAAATATTTCAGTAAGTCTTTGTCTGGATTTGAGATTTTCGTTGAGACAATGAAGTCTTCAAATTGATAATTACTTATTCCTGTGGATTGCACCTGAAAAACTTTGAGCTCGCCAGTTGAATACATCATATTCAATATTGAATATATATAATAAGCAGAGGTTTCACTGTCATTAACTCTCAAAAGTTTACAAAAGCTGGCCGCAATAACATCATGATCAAACCTTTGTAAAGCGGTTTTTGATAAAAAAGACGTTCGTCCTAAAGATTGATCTTCTGTGCCTCCCGAAACCTCAAAGATTATATCATTGGGTTTAAATCGCCTGTTTGAAAGGTTTGATTCGGTATGATATCGGAGGACTTCAAAGTTTAATTGTCCTTTTCTAAATTTAGGGATGTCAGTCCCACGAATTACATGAGCAGGAATTGTGTTTTTTCCTTTAGGCACATCTTCTCCCCAACCACCACCAATATAGTGATCCAAACAGTCTCTTAGCTTTACCTTTTTCCATTTCTGAGGCAATGCCCCATTTGTACCATGCGGCACTTCCTTTCCATTGGCATCAAGGAACCTAGTCTCTTTATAACCAGGAAAGCGCAAACGTACAAACCATTCTTTGTAGATTTCCTCAGCCATTTCTTCTAACAACTTGATGCGTTGGTTGTTGTTTTCTATGAGGTCATCATAGGCGGAGAGGATAGAGGCGATTTTTTTTTGGGTGGAGAGTGGGGGAAATGAAACCTTAAAATTCTTGAGATAACCTAAATTTATTTTCGGAACACCAGTTGTCATAGATTCCATCGTAATCTGTTTGACTATTTTAGGCGAACTTAAATAATAGTAGGAAAATAATGGGTCAGCAATCTCACCATTTAATCTCATTCTCATTTGATTGGAAGATATTATATACTTATCGAATGGTTTTTTTGGAACAATGCCTACCTGACCTATTGTGCCCTTTTTTGTAAATACAATATCATTTGGAAGACAAGCACATCTTGATAACCTTTTAGCCGTTTGGTTAGAAACAAACTTGAAATTACTTGCCTTAAAACGAAACTTCCCTTTGGATAGATTCACCCCTCTTATAACCGGTATTCCTTTTACGGTATAATCTGATGCAGGGAGATTGGAGCCAAAAGGTCCATCAACCAACCCACCTTTTTCTAGGGCATATTCACCTAATTTCTTTTTCTTTATCATCTTAGTTAAACTAGGGAATTAATTTGTTTAGGCTATTAAGGATTGAATTCTCTGATTCTCGGGATTCTAAGCTTAATTCTTGAAATGACAACATGAATTTTTTCATTTTTGCATTAAATTCATTTTTAGAAATATTATCATTCTGAATTTCCACCCCTACATACCTTCCCGCATTCAAGGAATAATCCTGTTCATCAATATATTCATTTGGGTCGGCTACCTTGCAAAGTCCCACAATATCCTGATACTTAGCTTCCGGGAAACGTATTTGTAACCAATTGATGTTTTCGTGCCAATACACCGTTTGATCTTTGCTTGCTGTATAAGTATGTGATGCCAATTCTAAAACTTTATCCGCCCGATTCAGCTCGCTTTCCGTCCATGATTTATCGTTTTTCAGTTTCAGATCTTTGTCGGCCTGCTTCCATAAGTCACTGAGCTTGTTTACAAATGATTTTAGACTATTTGCAGTTTTTTGTTCTGCCTTTATCCAGGTTTCCAGTGCCTGTGACGCAGCTAACTGCGCTTTGTTTTCTAAAGGAATCTTTGCACTGCTTTGAGGTGGCATATTATCATTCAAGACAAGAAGTGATAATTCGGTGAGCTGGGTAAAGAAATTGGCTTCTTCAAGTTTCTTAAGCTTTGCTGGTTTTAAAGATGCTTTAGAGGTATCACTATAACTCCTTAAGCCATCAAGCACGTCTTGTGTCAATTGTAGTAGTGCCTCGCGGGCAGGCGGCACTTTTTGTAAAGCTTCTGCCGTCTTGTTTAAATAGTCATTAATATGTTCAAGATATCGCTTAGTTTCCCCGCGGTACAAGCGTACAATGGCTGCTAAATTTTGCTGTTGCTCCTCTGTCCACTCACGATGGGCACGGTCTATTTGGCGATACACATTACGGGCATCCAAAAAGAGGATTTTGTCCCTGCGATTGGTATGCACCTTTTGTTTATCAAAAAACCATAAGGTAGCCGGTAGGGTTACGGTAAAGAACATGTTAGAAGGCATACTCACGATGCAATCCACAATGCCACTGTCCACAATATTTTTGCGTATATTATATTCCGCATTACGGGCATCGGAGGCAGAGTTAGGCATGACAAAACCAGCCCGTCCGGTGTCATTTAAGGAAGTCGCAAAGAGCGAAATCCACAGGTAGTTGGCATCCGATATCTTATCGTCCTTCTTGCCTTTGTTTTTAGGTAGGCCGTACTCGTAAAAACGCTTATCTGCTTTTACAGTGCTTTCTTTAACCGATTTTACATTAAATGGCGGATTGGCCATCACGTAGTCGAACTTACCATAGCTTTCGTATGGATCGCTTTCATAGGAATTGACTTCCTCGATTTCACCGCGTAAGTTATTTACCAGCAAGTTCATTTTGGCCAAACGTACAGTTTCTCCCATGAACTCCTGTCCGCATACATAAATATCATTAAGGTCGTGGCTAGCATTGCGAATAAAGGTAGCAGATTGAACAAACATACCACCAGACCCACAGGCTGGATCAAAAAGCTTTCCGCTATATGGTTCTATCACCTCCACAATAAATCGCACCACTGAAGTAGGCGTAAAGAATTCTCCTCCTTTTTGTCCCTCGCTTAAAGCAAACTTACCCAGGAAATATTCATAGATTTTTCCAAAAACATCACCAGTGGCATCCTGCGGTATGTCCGAAAAAGTTTTGAGTAGCTGTGGTAGTATGTCGGTTTTTTTCCTTTCTATTTCGAAATAGGCCTTGGTGGGTAATACCCCCTGAAACTTAGCATCCTGATACCTTTCAATACCCTCCATGGCCTCACGCAATGCTTTTGCCATACTTTGATCCTCTGGTAAATTCAAGAGATAATTGAATCTGGCATTATCCGGTAAATAGAAGCCACAGATGGCCAATGATATTTCCTGGATTGTCTGCTCCATTCTTGTCCCTTTGACTTTTTGATATTCTGATAATATTTGGGATTCGAACTGGCTGTATTTATTTTCCGCAAATTTAAGGAAGATAAGCCCTAATACCGGAACGGCATAATCGGCTGCTTTAATTCCTCCATAGGCTCTCAAAGAGTTAGCTGAGTCCCATAGGTTATCTTCTAGTGCTTTTAGTTGGTCGTTGGTCATTTAATTTTTTTTCTACTACTAATTTGTACTAAAATTACTCCTCTTGTACTCAAAACTACCATTTCATTTTATCAAGGGAAATTTAGCCCCGACAATTTTTAGCAATACATCTTTTATTGTAGCTCGAACCTTATCATAATTTCTTTCATCAAGGAATTTAAACAATCTTTCCTTTTTTTGCTTATTAAAAGGAAACATGGAACTTCTGTGAGAACCATGGTTACGTACTTCCCTTAAAAAAGTAATTTGGTGATTATAAGATATCTTTTGATTATAATAATATTCTTTTTCAAATAGATATACTAAAGTGTAAATTTTAAAATCGCTAATTTTGGTATATGGCATTAAATCAAGCATTTCGGAGTCATCAATTCCCTTTTCCTTGCTTTTTCTTCTAATTTCTTTTCGAAAATTCTTATTGTTGTCAAACATGTAATGTTTAAAGTCGTTGACATCAGGAAATTTTCGCCAGTAATAAAAATTCAGAAGGTTTTCAATTTGATGGAAAGCTGAAGTACAAAAAGATATAAACTTATCTTCACCCTCTAAATTGTTATCCAACCTAATAAATTCCATTTTTTGATTATCCCTGATTAACACTTGCCTTACCACCTCATGGTCAATTTGTTCAAAGCTTATCTTATGATATAGATAGGAATATTTTTGATACAACTTTAAAAACAGGGGATCCTCTTTTCCTCTAACTAATCCAATAAATTCAATATACCCTCTCAGTGCCATTTTAAAATTGGTTGGTTTCTTTATCTTACTATTGAACTTATTAAAACTAGCTTGAGCATATTCCTCTCCACCCTTTTCCCATTTGTTAATGATAGATCTCACCATTTGGACATACGCTCTCTTAACATTGACCTTTTGATTTACTACTAATCCGGTGACTTGCTGCCTATTCATTGATGATCTCAACCTGGTCTTACTGCGATTTACTTTGAAGCCTTCTTCTTTTTCAATAATGGCGAAAATATCATTTTTAAATTCTTCATTCAAAACCGGTCGATTAGCTGAAAAGCTTAAGTCGTCAGCATATCTCGAATATTTAATGTTTCTATGCTTACAGTATTTGGCGATTTTTCGATCTAGTCTTTGTGTAACAATATTGGAAATGGTTGGTGAAGTGGGTGCCCCTTGGGGTAAAGCATTGTTGACGGTCACTATGTTTGCAATTATAAATGCCAGTCTTTCCCTTTCATCGCAAAGATCAAAGGGACTTAATCCTAGAACAGTTTTAACTCTTCGAAACTCAATTGAGGGGAAAAAGTCCTGTATGTCAATATTTAATATAAAACGTTTATTAACATGTGGTATAGCATTGCTCACAATGTTTCGTTTGGGTAAAAATCCATGGGTGTTGCGATTGACCTTATCTGCAAAGACAATCTGCAACAGTTTGTTAATAAGGAATTGAACTCTTTTTAAATAATGATCTGGCACATTAATTTCCCTTGCCTTGCCATTCTTTTTAGGAATCGTATATTTTGCATAGCGGGTTTCTTTTGATATTGAAAGATAATTTAGATCCCTCGCAGTAATTTTCTTTTGGCGAGTATCACCTCTAGAAACAAATGATTCAACCTGGTTAAGAAGACTGGCCAGTTGCTTTTCATTGTTAGTGACATGAAATTTCTTCTTTATTTCAACCTCTGTCATTTGGGTAAAAAGCGGACATCTGAAGTATTCTCTTATGTATGAACATAGATTTACAACAATATTCTATCATAAAAAATCATAAGTATATTTTGTAATTATTCCATAACTAAATAATCATAACATATCGATAGGTAATTGCAACGTATCAATAGTTGTGTTACACATTTAATCAACAATCACGTTTATATTATTTATTTCAAACAATCTTTATAATATAATTTGACATAAAATTGATTAAAGTAATTCATCTATGTAATTACATTAGTATGGACATCGCGCTTCGCAATGCAAATCAATATTCAGATGCCCTTTAATTAAAAATATATTTTGACAGTTTGAACCTTTAATACGGAAAAATAATCGTTTCGGTAAGGAACATAGCCAATTATCATCGTGTATAATAAAAAGTGTATTTGTATAAAACAAATTTACAGGATTAATTTATAAAACTTCTATCAAAGGAAAAAGAGAGATTTTAGGAGGCAATTATTATAGAAATATCTATTTATGGGTAAAATACTTATTTTGTTATATTAAGTTTGTCAATAATATGCAGTATATATCAGGGTAATATGAAGCTTCACAAGGCAATGGAACATGTTCTTAGGGCTGATAAGAAACCCCTTGCCGCAAAAGAAATTGTTATAAAGATAAACGCGCTATCACTTTATACACAAGGTGATAACCAACGCCAGCTTACTTCTATTCATAGGCTTGTAGCCTTCAGGTTTACTGACATCATGGGTTATACTGCCATGATGAGTCGGAACAAGCGATCTTGGCAATTTTGCGACTAACAGAGAAACGCATAAAAAACGGATTCTGGAATTTGGCGGACGGTTTCTTTGAAAATTCTGTAGTCCTTTATATGGCAGCCATCCAAAAAGCATCTACTGAAAGCAAGATTGAATTGCCTATTGGAATTCACATGAAGCGGTTACGTTTGAGAATAATGATATCTTTGGCGATAGGATTAACATAGCTTCCCAGGATCCAGCCCGGACAGGAGCCCTTTAACAGTAAGGATCAAAAAATAAAATGATGACAGAATTAATTTTAAATGACGGTATTAAAATCCCAATGGTGGGTTTTGGCACTTACAAGGCAGCCGAGAAAGAAGGAATTAAATCTATTCTAAGTGCTTTGGCCGCGGGTTATCGTTTAATTGATACCGCTGCGATTTATCAGAATGAAGAGGTCGTAGGCAAAGGGATCAAAGCCAGCGGAGTTCCCAGAGAGGAAATTTTTGTAACCACAAAACTATGGCGCGAGGAATTAGGATATAAACAAACCAAAATGGCATTTGAATCGTCCTTGCGTAAACTTGATTTGGACTATATCGATTTGTATCTCATACACTGGCCGGCAAATGCCATAAACTACAGCGATTGGCAAAAGACAAATGCTGAAACGTGGCGGGCCATGGAAGAATTACAGGCTGAAGGAAAAATTAAATCCATTGGCGTCAGCAACTTTTGGCAGGAACACTTGGAGGCGCTTTTTCAGACAGCGAAGGTGATGCCTTCTGTTAATCAAATTGAATTTCATCCTGGTTACTGGCAACCGGAAGTAACCGAATTCTGCAAAAAACATAGAATTGCGGTGGAATCATGGTCTCCATTGGCAAGAGGAAAAGTTTTCGAAAACGACATTTTAAAAGCGATCGCAACAAAACATCAGAAATCTGTTTCCCAAGTATGTTTGCGATGGATAATTCAACACGATGTTATCTCTATTCCAAAATCAACATCCCAAAAAAGAATTGAAGAGAATATCAGGCTATTTGATTTTGAATTATCTGAAGAAGAAGTGAAGCAGATCAATGAAATTCCCCTGCTGGGCTTCAGTGGTGAATTGCCTAATATTTGGCTTGAGAGGGTTTAAAAGTTCTTATTAGATATTTCAAAATGATGGTTCAACTAAAATCATTTATTTAAATATCCTGGTATTACAAACACCATATTGAAGTACGGTTTGTCCATGTGAATTTGATTTTTTCAGCTGATGCGAGGGCAATAATGAATCAACTAAACCCCAAGGGGCTAAAAACCAACCAAATTAGCAAGACTAAAACAATCAAAACAACTGTCAGGATAACGTCGGCTGTCCATTTGAAGGATAGCTTGGTATTTCTTTTGAAAGTTACGGACTCCAATGAAATGGATGATTGCGGAAGCCCCAACTTGCTGACAATCATTAAGACCGCCGAACAAAAAAGAAATAAAAACAGGGCGAAGTGTAAGAAATTGATTTCCAGAAAATAGCCTAAGAAACTACCTTCCGTTACGGCTAATTTCCCTTCATTATTCATAAATTCTGATACCAATCTGGTCAGCCCAATCGCGAACCCCGTCCAAAGCGTAACAATGGCGGCGCGGGCGTTTATCCATTTGTAAAAAAGACCCAGTAGAAAAACAGCGGCTATCGGCGGGGAAATATAGGCTTGAATACTTTGTAGATAGTGAAAGATTCCGCCACCCATGAGGGCATTCATAAAAGGTATCCAGCCCAAGCTTAGCAATACTACTACCACGGTGGCAATCCTACCAAATCTCACAAGGTTGGCTTCAGAGGCCTTGGGTTTAAATTTCTGATAAAAGTCAATGGTCAGCAAGGTAGAACTGGAATTAAAAGCAGATGAGAGGGAACTCATCAAAGCGGCCAAAAGTCCGGCAATTGCCAGTCCCTTCAAACCGACCGGTAAAAATTCAGTAATCAGTGTGGGAAGGGCCTGGTCGGCATTTTCTATAGAAAAACTTATCATACCTTTTTGCAAAAGGGCATAGGCAATAACTCCCGGAAGAAAAAAGAGGAATACAGGCAATAATTTCAGATATCCCGCGAACAGGGCTCCCTTTCGAGCGTTACCGACATCTTTTGCCGATAGCGCCCTTTGCACAATATACTGATCGGTACACCAATACCAAACCCCCAAAATGGGCGCGCCGAACAACATGCCAATCCATGGATATTCCGTATCATCCATCGGGCGCCAAAGATTAAAAAATCGATCTACCGGTGGGTTGCCCGGCGTCTCTGCCGCTATGGCAATAGTATTTATCATCTCATTCCAGCCACCCAACTGGTACAATCCGAAAAGCGCCACCCCAGCTGTGCCCAATATCAATATGAAAGCTTGTACCATGTCCGTATAAATGACAGCCTTTAATCCTCCTAATACCGTATAAAATCCGGTAGCGACCACTGTAATGATCGCCCCGGTCCAAAACGGGATACCCAATACCTCGAAAACCAAGGCGCCGGCAAATATGATAAGCGAAATTTTGGTAATGATATACGCCAAAACCGATACGACGGACAAATAATTTCGGCAGGCCTTTGAATAGCGTTTTTCCAAAAACTCAGGCATGGTGTACACGCCACTGCGTAAATAGAATGGCACAAAGACCCAGCCAAAAAGTATTAGCACCAAAGAGGCAAGTATCTCAAAGTTTGCCATCGGCATACTTGCCCTTGCCCCCGCTCCCGATACCCCCAGAATGATTTCCGAGCCTATGTTGGAGGCAAACAAAGAAGCCCCGATGACGAGCCACCCCTGATTTTTACCGGCCAGAAAATAATCGATCGATGAAAAGACCGTATTTTTTTTTCCTTTTGATGCCCATTTGGCAATCCAAAGAATGATGCCGAAATAAAGAACAATGATCCCAATATCCAGAAGTTCCATTTTCAATGGCTTTGGTTTATATTCAGGTTAAATTTAACACTACTGAACGTTAGAGTAGGGCTGCCGGACCGCAGCCCCATTTTCATAAATTACCATTTTTTCAACCCAAGCAATTTCTCTCCCAAATCCGATAATTTCGCCCTTTCGTATTTTGTTTGTTCCCAATTTCTGGGATCACCGGGAAAAGCATAGCCTTCCGGGGCAACGCGATTCTTCCATGAGTTGATGCGCCATTCTTTTAGGGCCTGGTTGTCTTCCTGAGCAGGCATCATCGAAATGTACTGTGCCATTCTTACTTTGTCATCGGAACGATTGGGGCGAATGCCATGTGGCTGGGAACTGTTGAAAATCAGCAAGTCGCCGGCCTCCATAAAAACTTTCACAAGTTTATCCTCAAGCCCTGCAATATCGGGCTTAAAATGATCCCTGTCCTCGGGTTGTGTCAATTTCCAGTTATCATAGTTTCTGAATAACCAGGGAATACATTGAAATCCACCCATGTTGGGGTCCATCTGGTCAGCCAATGCCAATACGCCCTGTACATTTTGCGGTTTTGTTTCCGGATCGTAGTCCCAATGGATAAACCCTTTGTATTCATGGCCTGGACGCATAGGGAAGTTCAAGTTCGCCCGGTCTATGGTTACCCACAATTTTTCAGTACCCCAAATATCGACGAAGGCATCATATACCCGTTTGGTTTGACGGTTGTTCCAAAGGTGCTGGTTGTTATAGACCTCTACCATTCCCGTGCCTGCGAGTTCCTTCATTTTTATTTCGGCACGGGCCTCGGTATACCAGGACTCTTTGTCAGTGGGATTCTTTTCCTCGAATTCCCAAAGAAAAGCAGCGGTGTTATCAGCTTGTTCCCGTGGAACAGCATTCTTGATGACCACATAGCCGTTTTCTTTCCAAAAGTCCCATTGCTCCAAGGTCAAGACTTTAAGTGCATCAGCAGTTGCCTCTTTTCGTAACTGGACCTTGCTACTTTTTGCGGTCGAAGGGTTACCGGGAATTTTTTTGTGTTCGTTTCCCGGAATCATTGTCTGCTCTGTATTTTTCATGATGCAAAAATTTTAATTTGATTCGTAATTGTGGAAGCGTTCTTTGGCTTTAAGCTAGTTTCACGAAATTGATAATAATATCAATTCGGGATGGCAATTTGATACTTATTGCTTTTAGCTTTTTTAAAAAAGACATTTTAAATAACGGATCGAAATAGCTCAATTTAGTCTGAAGCTAATCCATGGCGCTATCAAATCGTCAATACAAAGATCAATAAGAAATTTTGGAGAAAGTTTACGGCTGTTAGCCAAAACTTGTACAATATTGATATTTATACATTATTTTAGAGGGCGTAAATGCTATTTTTATAAATTATCATGAAAGTTCAGCTCGAAACCATCACCAGCAAAGTGAACCGGTCGTTCAGTATGATGTTCAATCCAAGGTTGAGCGATCTGTTCTTTTGGCATTTCCATCCGGAGTACGAACTGGTCTATATTGAAGGGGCGAATGGCACTCGCCATGTTGGCGATCACATTTCAACCTATGAATGGAGTGACCTGGTATTGATTGGATCGAACATTCCTCATTTGAATTTTGACTATGGGGTTGAAACGGATTATAGGAAGGTGGTGGTTCATTTAAAGAAAGAGTTGGTAGAGACCCATTTTTACGGAACGCCAGAGTTGTCGTTGGTCAATACCATGTTCCAAAAATCAAGACGGGGCCTGGCCTTTCAGGGAATATTAAAAAAAGAACTTGGCAAAAAACTGTTCGCATTGGAGGGCCTGGCACCCGTCAAACAGTACCTGCAATTGCTTGAAATATTATATTTGCTATCGGATACTGAGGAGGTTGAACTTTTACACGACCGGCCTTACTACAATCAGATCAAAGATAAGGATCAGAAAAGGCTCAGCTCAATTTTCGCCTATATCGATAACAACTATCAGCTCAAGATAGAGCTCCAGGAGGTGGCTGACCTCAGCCACATGACAAAAGAAGCATTCTGTCGCTATTTCAAGAAAATGACAAAGTACACTTTTACAGAATTTTTGAACCGGTACAGGATTAGTCAATCGAAACGAGATCTGATGTCTGGCCAGAGTGTGAGCGATGCCTGTTATGGTTCGGGCTTCGAAAGCCTGTCGTATTTCAATCGTATTTTTAAGAAGATTACCAATGAAAATCCGCGTGATTTTCGAGGGAAATATGTTTAGTGGAATAAAGAAAGTGTCATCCGCTTTTCTCCAGGCTTTATTTTTTCCATTTAAATCCTCCGTTAATCACAAAACCATCAACCGGCGCATAAATGTCCCGGAACTGCGGATTGTTGATGCTTCCGGTAAAAATAGTATCAAAAGCAGTTTGGCGGGTGTCCAGGAAGTTTTCAAAATTCACGAATACCGAAAAGTGCTTTCCGAGTTTCTTTTCAGTCATCAACCCGGTAATCCAATACGACGATCCCGTCGAGCCGTCTTGCAGCTTCTGTGGGCTGAAATAATAAGCTTCCAGTCCTATCCAGAAGTTATCGTGCTTTTCATACATCAAAACGTTATTGAGCCGATGTTCGGCTACCAATGGAAAAGTAGCAGACTCCCCCTGGTAGTGTTCCAGGACCTTGGCATGCGTGTAGCCTACAAATAGCTTCAGGTCACGGAAACTCCATTTCAAATTCACCTCCACACCTTTGGTGTCTACATAGCCTTGCGGTTGTATAAACTCGAAACCACCGTTCTCGGCAGCCAGGACTAGCGGATCCTGAATCTGTGTATAGAAAAGGAGCATATTGGAAGAAAGTGTTAGCTCATCTGAAAGCGCCAGGCGGTAATTGATATCAAAGTTAGCTCCGAAAGAGCGCTCTGCTTCAAGTTCGTCCGGATTGATGGCGCCGATGTTCCGGAACTGCAAACGCTCGGCATCTTCGGAAAAAACAGTGGGTGTTTTATAGCCTAATCCACCACCCAGCCGAAAAGTCAGTTGCCGGGACGATTTATGCATTAAAGAAAAACGAGGCAGGGGAAAATGGCCGTAATCAGTTTGGTAGTCGAGCCGTAATCCGGTTTCCAACACCCATTGATCGTGTGGGTTCCAGATGTTTTGGGCAAAAACCCCCATGGTAGCATCGGAAAACCCCAAATCCTGTCCATCTCCACCGCGGGTTTGCTCAAAACGATCTGTCCATAAATTAAGGCCGGCAATCCACTCCATTTTTTCTCCGGGCCAACTTACATTGGCTTCGCTGAAGGAGGAAAATTGTCTTCCGGCAAAAGTGAAATCCGGAATTTCTACTGACCGGTCATAGAAGTTCAGGCTATTTTTTAAGGTGAATGTGGCAGTATTGCCAAATTGATGGGTAAGCTGAAACTGAGAGGAAAAACGATCTGTCTCGTTTTTTTCGAAATACGGATTATCAATCTCTTTGCCCTCCACGTGATCTATATTGCCACCCAGCCGTTTTTCGCTGACAAAATTCACACCTGCGTTCAGGGTGGTGCCTTCGTCCAAATACAAAAACAGTCTTGGGTTCAATGTCAGGCGATCGAACTTTGGGATAGCGGTAAGTCCGATATCGGCGGGGTCATAGGGTGTGCCCTTGTTGTAAGAGCCAAAAACGGTCGTGCCCACCTTACCAAATTTTTCCGCATAAAAGCCGCTGGCATCCAGCCCCAATGCCGAGGTACCATTCAGCATAAAACTCAGCTCCGGTACTTCCTCCGGGGTTTTGGTGATGAGGTTAACCAGGCCAGCGATAGCCCCGCCTCCATAGAGGGTGGAAGAAGCCCCTTTGATGACTTCCACTTGCTTCAGATCGAGAGGAGCAATCTGCATCAGGCTCAGCCCACCCGAAAAGCCCGAGTAGAGCGGTAATCCATCGCGGAGCAGTTGGGTGTATTTGCCATCCAGCCCCTGAATCCGGATACTTGAATTGTAGCTCGTTGCAGAAGTCTGCTGCGTTTGGATGCCTGTGCTTTCGTTAAGTAACATGCGGATATCACCCGGCTTCATGTTCCCTTTTTCCGAAAGCTCTTCTCCTGCAATAAACTCTACCCGGGTAGGGATATCTTCAATGGTACGGCTACTGCGGGTAGAACGAATGATGAACTCTTCCATCTCCACATGCGCATGGTGAAGTTCAAAGACCTGATCCTCTGGAGAATCAGGCTGTGGAAAAATCGTTTTAATCAAAAGTGATTCATACCCTACAAAGCTGATCCTGATCGGGTACTCACCCTCCGGGAGGTTGGTGATGATAACCTGTCCGTTCACATCAGTCACATCACCCTTATTCAAAGTAGGGAAATATACAGTTACTCCTGCCAGCGGGTCCTGACTTTCATGGTCAATCACCCTGGCCTTAAAGGTATTTTGGGCCGACACAGCCTGGCCTAATAGCACCGCAAGGGTACCTAAAAAGTATTTTAGTTTCATTTTTTAGATTCAAGTTATTGGAAATCAATGTGCTACAAGCACGTTCTGCTTTAATTGATTATATTCTCTTGAATCTGTATTGGAGGTTTTTGGGGAGGATGCAAATGACTTACCGATAAGCTTTCCACATAAAAGCTATTAAAGTCTTGTTCAGTGAAAAACAAGAAACAAAGCGTAAGGGACGAGCCCGGTTGATAAACAAAGCCCAGGCAGTTTCCACAGGCATAATAAGGGGAACAAGGCGGATTGGGATGGGGCGTATCCTGCTCAGCATCAGAATGTTCAGTACATTCAATGGCCATTTCCTCAACGCAATGACTTTCTCCGACGCAACAGGGTGTCACAGAGAGTATGAGCGTCATGAATGCCAGGAGAAATGCAAGTGCCTTCATAGGGGCAAAGATAGTTAAATGAATTGGAATACTGCTACCGTCGCTGGTTAAGTTCCATTTATTTAAATAGAAGCACCTGCATGGTTGTTTCGCCTGAAAAGAAATAAGCGATATTTCCACTATAGATTTTCGCCATTTCAATGTATCCGGGATATCAAAAATAAAAAAGGCGTCTCAGGGGGGTGCCTTCTTTCCTTTGGTATCCTTTTAATCACTAGTGTGAGCGGTAAATGAGTTATCCCTTAATTTAAATGACAAGCGCTTCGGACAATAATCCTGGTTTGTTAATTGATCATTCTTCCCGAAGAACTTTTATCGGATTCAACTGACTCAATCTAACGATTTGTAATAAAATCGTACTCAATGCCACTGTCAGCAAAACAATGGAAGGAAGTAGTATATGTTCAATACCAATTGAAATCCTGTAGCTATAATTACTTAACCATAAATCCATTATACGAAATGAAACCGGGACGCCAATTACTGTGGCAACCAGCAGCAGGAAAAAGTATTTTTTGAAAAATAAAAACAAAATAGCCCTGGCAGAAGCTCCGAAAGTTTTTCTTATGCCAACTTCCAGTTTGCTGTTGGCCACTTCAAAAAGCGCCAGCCCAATCAACCCGATACTGGCTAAAACGATCGAAATAAATGTGAAAACACTAAAAATTTTGAGGAAGGTATCTTCAGCCTGATATTGCTCATGGTATTTATCCTCCAACAAAAAATATTCAAAAGGTTGATCGCTATAAGCATTTTGCCAGATATGATTTAGTTTTTCAGTGATATCCTGAAGCGCATAAGTTGCATTCGGCGTTAGGTTCATGGTAATATATCCGCTTCTGGGATTAAACTTTAGAATCATTGGTTCGATTTTATATCTTAAGGAAGTTTTGTGATAATTGTCAATGACCCCTATAACTGTATATGTCTCCTTGGTTTCATGGTCAAATAGCTGCTCCCCAATAGCTTGATAAGGGCTTAAACCTAAAGCCTGCACCGACATTTCGTTGATGATTACTTTAGTTTGGTTTGATGAGTTACTGCTAACCCTGGAAAAGTTGGTTCCGGTTAACAGTCTGATCCCATAAGTGTTTAAATAGTTTTCGTCGACACCGTTTACATATAACATTACGCTGTCACCAGCCCCGATTTTCGAAAAGTTGACTTCCTGCCGATAGGATTGCCCCGGTATGGTTGTGGACGAGGTGAGGTTATTGACGGAAGGAAGTTTGGCAATCTCATTTTTAAGGTAGTTCATTTTCACAATTCTACCTCGCCAGCCATCCTTTGGTGGCTTAATGATCAGCTGATTCTGCGACCTAAATCCTAATTCTTTGGTTTTCATGTAGTTCAACTGTGAAGACATGACAAACAGGCCGATCATTAGGACAGATGAAATCGCAAATTGAGTGACAACCAACCCTCTTCTCATTCTTTGGCCTTTGGTGGTCTTGACTTCCCCAACCCTGGCCATGCCTGAATTTTTTCTCGTAATTAAAAAAAGCGCCGGATAAGCGGCAGTAAGAATAAACCCAAATACAAAGAGAAGGAAGAAAAGGCTATTAATATGAAGTACATCAGTAGATAGTGGCAACAAATGATTTCCTGTAAATCCCATGAAATAGTCATAGGTTACAAATAAGAAAAACACGGTTAAAAAGAAGGCCAGACAATTAATGACTAAGGTCTCAAAAATAAATTGTAGCGCCAATTGCAAATTAGTCGACCCAAGTGCTTTTTTAATAAATACCTCCCCAACCCTGCTTAGCGACTGGGCAATTGATAAATTGATGAAATTAATCCAGGACAAGAGTAAAATAAGCAAGCCTACGTAGCCAAGCATTAATTCAAATGAGCTTAACTCAGGCGCTAGCGGTATTAGTTTTACAGAAATCTTTGATCCTTTGTCCTTAAATACCGGCTGGCCGGAAATGAAGTTTGAAATTTTACCGGATAAATCGTTAGCATCTGCGCCACCGTTGGTTTGAATGAACTGATAGCTGATCGGTTTATCCCACAGGCTTTCATCCTCCAAACTGGCGAACAGCATATCGAATTTAATCTTCGAATTTTTAGGAGGATCTTCTAAAACGCATGTGATCGTTCTGCTTTCCTCATACCCCCAGGGAACCCGGGTTACGATCGACCGGCCAATAGGATTATCATTTCCAAAGTATTTTTTTGCTATGGATTTGGTAATTACCACAGCATTGGGATCCGTCAATGCATTTTTTTGTGTTCCAAGCAGTGTTTTAAAGCTAAAGATTTGCAGAAATGACGAGTCTACATGAAATATCCGGCGCTCATTGGAAGACATGACATCACCTTCCTTATCGAAAACCATTACCAGGGCTTCTACGCTCTGACTAAATTTTGTATGACTGACAATTTCCGGAATAGCATACTGACTGGTAATGGCTATGCCAGGATAAGTTAATTGCCCTTCGTAAGTGATATTTCCATTTTTTCTTTCAACCTGGGATAGTTGAAATATGTTATTTTGATTGCTGTGAAAATCATCAAATGTTAACGAGTAACCTATATACTTGGCAATGATCATGGCGGATGCCATTCCCACAAATAGTCCGAAAATATTTACGAAGTTTCGAATTTTATTTTTCCATAAAATCCTCAGAAGAATTTTTGCGTATTGATTTAGCATTTGCCAGTTGTATTAATACTATTTTGATAAAGAAATATAACTTAATATTTAATACAACATTATTCAATCTTGATAATTTTTTTATGAATAAATGAAATTTAAGACAAGAGAAAACAGAGAAGGGAAGAACTATGATCAATCGCAATCATCAAGAGCACAGGTAAAGTCAAATTACTGCAACTTGATTACCCAGTAGTCCGCACCACCATTATTATTTGCTACGTCTCCATCAGCGGAGATGGTAAAACCCGCTACGATATATCCTCCGTCTGTGGTTTGCTGAATCGCGTTAGCAGTATCATACCCGGATCCTCCAAGGTTGGCTTCCCATGCCAGGTTACCCGCAGGTCCCAGTTTTACTATCCAGTAATCTACAGCCCCCTGATTACCACCTACATCACCATCGGAGGAATAAGAACGCCCCGCTAAGATATATCCATCATCGCTGGTTTGTTGAATATCCAATAGCACATCGTTGCTGGAGCCTCCCAGATTTGTTTCCCATTCAAGGTTTCCAAAAGCATTTAGTTTTACTATCCAATAGTCGCTGTTTCCGTTGTTCCCTCCCACATCTCCGTCGGAAGAATAAGAATATCCCGCTACGATATATCCACCATCGGCGGTCTGTTGAATGGAGCGCGCAAAATCTTCGGCCGATCCTCCACGGTTGCTTTCCCATTCAAGGCTTCCAGCGGCGTTTAGTTTTACTATCCAGTAGTCGCTGCCTCCGTTATTCCCTCCTACGTCTCCGTTGGCAGAAAAGGAGTACCCGCCTATGATATATCCTCCATCAGCGGTTTGTTGAACATCATAAGCCATATCAGCGCTACTACCTCCCAGATTGGTCTCCCATTTCAAAGTGCCATTCGATGTCAACCTGACAATCCAGTAATCCCATCCTCCCAAATTACCACCTACATCCCCATCTGAGGATACGGAACCTCCAGCTACAATATATCCCCCATCAGCAGTCTGCTGAATGGCGTTGGCCACATCGCTGGAAGATCCACCCACATTAACCTCCCATATCAAAGCACCGTTTGCATCAAGCTTTGTAATCCAGTAATCATCTGCTCCCTGATTGCCACCCACATCGCCGTCGGAGGAATTGGTCTGGCCGGCTATAATATAGCCGCCATCTGCCGTTTGCTGAATGCTGTTAGCATGATCATCCTGAGATCCGCCGATAACAACTTCCCAGGTCAAACCGCCAGCTACGTCCAATTTTGTAATCCAGTAATCCCATTCTTCTGCCGGTACAGCATTGAAGGAATTGGAAGACCCTGCTACAATATAGCCACCATCGGCAGTTTGTTGAACGGAACGAGCATAATCTTCATATGCCCCTCCCAGGTTTGTTTTCCATTCGATATTTAGTTCTTTGCCCTTCCAGGTCAGATCGTTTATAATATTGTTTCCCCTGCGATCGGGCGTCCTGACGGCATTCGCATGAGTGTTTTCCCGGTTTCTGTCATCGGTGTCCAGGCCATAGTCATCCTCTTTACAGCTTGATAACACTAACACCCCTATTGTCAATATTGACAGGCAATAGAATAATTTCATCATTTTATTATATTATTTTAATACCTTTAAATCTAGCTGAATCGTATCCCCTTTTTTCATAGAATTCATACCTGGCCGGTATGAATTGATGAGGTATTAACTTGATTTGATATTGATTTGCAGAGGGTTTACTTCTTTTTGGAAAAACCACTTTCAGGTCACCGCTGAAAATGACTCAAAGAAAACCTGGGCCTAGAAGAACTAAGCCTGCTGGAGAAGAGGAAGTTCTTTAAATTTGTCTTCCAACTTGGGTGGTCTTATGATAAAATTAATGAGCCAGGAATATATTGTAACAAATCTAAAGATTATCGTCACTAATACTGAATTCTGCTGTTTGATCTCCGATTGATAGTTTAAAGGCCCCGCTTTCGACTACCCTCTGGCCGGAAGCGTTAATGAAAGACAAATCGTCACTGGTCAATTGAAATTTAAAGGTATCACTCCTGCCGGGCCTAATTTCCACTTTCCTGAAACGCTTTAACCTCCTGACGCTCGGTGTAACAGAGGCATACAAATCAGTAATATAAAGCTCTATGGCTTCTTTACCTTTAACCGTACCCGAATTGTGTAGCTTCACGCTCACTTCGATAACCTCATCTGCCGTAAATACGGTTTTATTTAATTTTAACTCCGAGTATTCAAAATTTGTATAACTCAGGCCAAAACCGAAAGGCCACTGTGGATTGAACCCGTTGCGTTCATAGTTGTCCACTATTATTTCATTAAAAGTCTCTGAATTCTTATGATCATACATCAGGACATCGCCGGATTCTCTGGGGTAGGTGAATGGTAATTTGCCGTTGGGATTGTAATCTCCAAAGAGAATATCCGCTGTAGCATTAGCTCCCTGGGAACCAGGCCTGTAAAGCATTAATATGGCTTCAGTTTTGGGTTCGATCCCTGAAATAACCCTTGGCCTTCCTTCCACCAATAACAGAATGACGGGTTTGCCTGTAGCAGATGCCGCCTCAGCCAATTCAATTTGATTTTTATCCAGGGCCAAATCGTGAATACCGCCGGGGCTTTCGGCATAGGCCCGTTCGCCGAGCGCAAGCACAATGTAATCTGCCTTGCGAGCATTGGCACGGATAAACCTCGTATCGTAGTTGACCTGATCGTTGAACTGGAGAGCGGCGTTGCATATTACATTTTCTTCTCCAATTTTGTTTATAAATGCCTCCTTGATGGAAAGCGTTGATTTGGGATAATATTTTCTATCATTGCCTTGCCAGACATAAGACCAACTGCTGTGCAGCGCCGTAATATCATGGGCAGCGGGACCGGCTAATAAAATTTTTGAGTTTTTATTGAGAGGCAGGAGGTTATTGTTGTTTTTTAGTAAGGTGATAGATTCCCTGGCAGCATCGAGGGCTACTTGTTTATAAGCGTCTTTCCCAAAATTTTTAACCGCTTCTTTTTCAGGATAGGGATTGTTAAAAAGCCCCAGGTCAAATTTGAGTTTGAGTATCCGATAGGCCGCCTCATCTATCCGCTCTTCACTCACCGCACCTTCATTGACCAATTCGATCAGTAAATTGCGAAAGCTATAATCTGTGGGAACCATACTCATGTCAACACCTGCATTTACAGCCAATTTTACCGCTTCTTTAGGGGTTGCAGCAATATGATGTCTTAAATGCAGCCTTTTAATGTCTTCCCAATCCGATACGGCAAGCCCTTCAAAATTTAATTCATCCCGCAGTATATCCTGCAAGTAATAACTACTGGCGTGTACGGGTATCCCGTTTATCTCTCCTGAGTTAATCATCACCGTTGATACGCCGGCACTACTGGCAGCCGCAAACGGGGGCAGGAAAATTTCCCTGAGCATTACGTCGGGAATATAAGCTGGCGTTCTGTCTTTTCCCGTTTGGGGGAAAGAATATCCGAGGTAGTGTTTCATGCAAGATGCGACTGCAGTAATATTTTCAAGCCCATCTTCCTCATAACTAATGATAGCAGCTTCTGACATGCTTGTTGTTATATATACATCTTCCCCGTACGTTTCTTCAAATCTGGACCACAGAGGTTGACGTCCCATACCCATAGTGGGATCAAAATTCCATCTAATGCCTGAAGCCCTCACTTCTTTGGCAGTAATCTTTGCTGCCTCCTTTACCAGGTCAATATTTCGAGTGGCTGCCATGCCAATGTTATGGGGAAAAAGTGTTGATCCAAGCGTGTAGTTGGCGCCGTGAATAGCATCAATGCCATACAGAATCGGAATGGAATTAGGCGTTTCCTGAAGGGATATATCCTGGATACTTGTTAAAATATCATGCCATTGCTCCACGGACAGGGCATGACCCGCTACGTTAAGTATCGAGCCAACATTATTTTGAACAATCGCCTCTTTAAGCTTGTTCCTATCTACCTGGGTGGAGCTTCCATCCTTCATCAGCATGCCCAGGGTGACCTGGGTCATTTGCCCGACTTTTTCTTCGATTGACATCTTGTCCAACAATGTTAAAACGCGTTCATCTTTGGACGGGGTTTGAGCATTTTCCTCCTTTAATTTCATATTGCAGGAGGAGGAAAGAATGATAAAGAGTATCCAAACCCAAAAATTTAAGTTTATATTATTAGTCATCGGCTTGTCATTAAGAAATTTCTTAGTCTTTTCAGACTATAAAATTCCTCAATTATTCAGGTAACTAACTCTGGTATTTGTCCCATTTATGAAGGGTGCTTGTTTCATTTTGCAGAATTGTTAACCATATTGATGCATTTCATTGGAATTTTGAACTGAAAAAACACCTGGTTCATTCCTATAAAGCGTTTAAACACTTTTGCACAGGAATTTTTAAACCCGAGCCGGTTGATGGTAACTTTTTACTTATTTAAGATAAATGGAGGTGGTGATTGTCATCAAATAAATCAAGGAGCGGCAGCTGCTTCAACTGGTATAATCCACGAATTATTTTTCAGATCTACAGTTCCCTTCATTTCTTCCCTGACAACCCTATCGATAATTTTTAATCCTTTTTCAGCCATGTTTTCAAAGGAGTCTATGCCGTTGTCCGGAAAATTTTTTCTGGTTCTATGAATATTAAATTTATTGGAGAATCTCCTCCCGAACGCCCTTTCTACCCCTTCCTTTCCTATCATAAAACCCAGCAATCCTCCCCAGGTGGCAGTGGGGTTGTCAGAATCCCAACCGGCCAGTGCACCGATTTTTATGGTTTCTACAATGTCACCTTGGCCGTAGAACAAACTCACCAGGCTCGCGGCAAAATTTATCCCTGCGGCGAAACAACCATTACAGTATAAATTCTTTGAGGTAATGTGGTATCCGTCTTCCTGATTAACCTGGTATCTGAAATAGATGGAATCCCTTGTTTGTTCCCACGAGATCCCCGACTCATACTTTTCTTTCACATAATCAAACATATGCGCAGCGTAGGAGCTGTTTGGCAATGATTTGCGAGCCTGATCGGCCATCCAAAGGACCTGCCGATCAATCGAAACGGTTGTATCCAACCTCGAGGTGAGGGAATGCATAATTACGTAAAATTCAGCAATTTTTGCTGCATCCTTGCTAGCTGAAGTACGAATAGGCAGATAAGCCATTTTCAAGGCTATTTCAGGCCTGGCCGGTGATAATAAGCCAAATATCTCGGTAGTCAGCTGAGCATCGATCATGTCATAATGCTCGTTTTTGCCGGGGTTACTGGTTTCAGGAGGTAGTATTCCTTCCCTCATCAGATCAAAAGCCTTTTGGTTGGAAACCCATAAAAAATTTTCTTCCTCTGCTTTTATATGCTTTAACCAGCCGTCACGAATTTGCTCCCCTGTCAAAATACTGGTTTGGTTGGTGTATAAAAGATGTTGATATAGATATTCAATATCTGTGTCATCATCGGCACCCCAGACTTCTTCCGGACTTTTAAAAACGAAATCGATGGTAGGCGATATCTTACCCGCTGAGCCTTCTCCCCATATACTTGGCTGGTCGGGTTTGCCCCAGTCATTTCTTGTATAAAATTCCCCTGTTTTGATGTCTCCAATATTGCCAATCTTATCCATTTCCGTAACCAGGCCTGTCCAGTTGGCTATGCATTCTCCCAACCAGAAGCCATACAATTGATTTTGGTATTTTGCTCTGGAAATAACAATGTGTTGTTGGTTACTTTCATTTGAGGCATTGACGGTTTGCTCCCTGTGATTCTCACTTTTTCGGTTTCCACAGGAAGAAATGACAGTTAGAATTATTGTTAAGACAAGGTAGTACTTCATTTTATAGCTGTTAAGGGGTCAAACAATGCTATTAAACCTATCCGGTCGGAATACTATTAAAGATAGCGTTTTGAAATTGGCAAACCACAAATTATGCCTATTAAACTTCTGGTGTGTGTTAAATATACGGTAATGATGGTAAACTGATCCAGTCATCTTTAACTCCCAATGAGCGTAAATACATTGATCTTTTCATATAACCGGTGCTCATTTTATCAATTTAAAAAAGTGGGTGCCCCGAACATTTAAATTTCAGCTTATCGGAGCCTTACTTATAATACCATTCTGTTTTAATTGATTTAATTCTTGCATATTTTAAGGGGAAAGAATTATATGGTTCAACGCAGTTTTGAGAAAAGTATGTTTGGTATGAAACTTAAAAGCCTGTCCTTTTTAATAATTATTGGCTTGTCCGGTATAGCCAGCGCACAGAATGACTTTGAGGCGGTAAAGCAACGTGTAGTTTCTGAAATAATGAAAACACCGGTAGACGACAGTTTGGTAACCGAACGCATTAAAACAATAAAAGATGATGGTAGTTGGCCCGGTATAAACTACAGCGATATATCCAGAACAGGCTTTGAGCACAGCGTTCACCTGAGCAACATAGTAGCCATGAGTTTGGCCTTCAATAAAAAGAGTTCAAAGCATTTCAAAAGCAAAAAGCTCAGGCAATGTATCAATCAGTCGTTGAAATTCTGGTGTCAAAACGATTTTATTAGTGACAATTGGTGGTACAACCAGATTTTTACGCCGCTGTCCCTGGTTACCATTTTATTAGTAATGGACGATAAAGTAGATCCGTCACTCACCGAAAAAGCACTACAAATAGCCGGACGCGCACATCTTGGTGCTCCCGGAGCAAGGCAGGGGGGAGATAGAATCAAGGTCGGTGGTATAGCGGCAAAAAATGGCCTGGTCGTCGGTGATGCCGATCAATTCGAACAGATCATGAAAGTGATCAATGATGAAATAAAATTTACCACCGGCGACAGGGGTATGCAACATGATTACAGCTTTCATCACCGGGTGGACAGGGTAAACACCACTTATTCCTATGGCAGGGGTTATGCCGACGTATTTGCCGAATGGGTCGCCTATGTGGCGGGCACAAAATATGCCTTTTCAGAGGAAAAGCTGGAACAGCTGATCGATTATTACCTCGATGGCATTTGTAAACAGTTTGTTTATGGTATCTATATTGATAAAGGCGTGTTTAACAGAGGGATCTCCAGGAAAGAGATCTTTGGCCCTCATAGTACACATACCCCGGAAAAGTTATTGAAGGCTTCTGATTACAGGAAAATCGAATTGGAAGAAATCATCAATTTGAGGAAAGGAAAAACAGTACCCAAAGCGTCTTTCAGCAAATTTTTCTGGCAAAGTGAACATTTTGTTTTTCAACGCCCGGAGTTTTATACTTCCGTCAGGATGTTTTCTGTAAGGAATAGAAATATGGAACAGCCCTACAATTCAGAAGGCCTTTTAAATCACCATAGAGGCGACGGAACTAATTTTTTATCGATTAAAGGCGATGAATACCTAAATATTTGGCCGGTTTACGACTGGCAGAAAATTCCGGGAACGACCGTTTTACAAAAACCCGGGTTGCCATCCGAAGCGCAGATTCAGAAAGATGGTGTAACCGATTTTGTAGGAGCGGTGACCAACGGCCTTTACGGCGCCGTAGGCTTTGATTTTATTAGTCCTCATGATTTCATCAAGGCCAGAAAATCCTGGTTCTTTTTTGATAGAGAATACGTTTGCCTTGGCGCCGGTATTGAATCGGCATCATCAGGCCTTCCTGTTGTTACAACATTGAATCAGGCACTTCTGAAAGGTGACGTGGTCGTTGCGAATGGCGAAAGTGTAACGACCCTCGCAGTGGGCAAACACGAATTAAGTGACGTGAGGTGGGTTTTTCACAATGGCATCGGCTATCAGTTTCCGGAACCTGCCGATATTAACCTTTCAAATAAAACTGCCGGCGGGCGTTGGTACGACATTAACAAACAATGGAGAAGCCCGAAAGAGATCGTTAAGAAAGAGGTATTCAAGCTATGGATCGACCACGGTATTCGACCGCAAGGTCGCAGGGGTGGACTAAGAAATGAGTCAATGATCGCAAAAGATGTAAAATACCAATACATCGTAATTCCATCTGTGGATTTGAAATCCGCAGGCAATGAGCGAGGTATTAAGATCCTGGCAAATAATCGCCTGATCCAGGCGGTGAAACACACTGAACTGGGTATAATTCAGGTTATTTTTTATCAGGCTGGAACGCTTGCGGTATCAGATAAAATGAACATTGAAATGGAAAGTCCCGGCGCTGTTATGATAAAAATGGACCGTGAATCAATACAAGAGATTTCCGTCTCCGATCCATCCAGAAAATTGAGCCGCCTGCATATGAAAATATCCGGTGAAATTGCCGAAAAGCATGGTGATAAATTTAAATCGGTTTTTGACAGCGAAAAAAACAGGAGCGAATTGACAATAGACCTTCCGTCAGGTTTTTATGCGGGTCAAAGTGTTGTCCTGACGTTTTAAACATCTTTTGACTTTTGGTAAAATGCAAAACTGCCATATAAGATCATACTGAAAATTTCCCCGATGCTGTAACTGCTGCCATCCTCCCTCCAACCAACCTTTTTTAAACATGATAGAAACAGTAAGCCGGTTCGTGGATAATTAGGTGTGAAGTATTTCTTCAAATTTATTAGCTTTATAGCTCAGTAAACCCCACGCTCATGCTTAAAAGTAACCGAAGGAAATTCTTGAAACAGGGTTCAATCGTTGGTGTTGCCGGCCTGGCCCCTTTATATTTTTCATCTCCACTGGCGTCACCGGCAGCGGATCGGAAATTTCAAATGTGCCTCAATCCTTCTGCAATTGGTGTAAATATCAATCAGAAGGAATTGCTTGCACTGGCTGAAAAATACGGGTTTGAAGCGATCGTGGCCATGCCTGAGGAAATAGCCAATATGGATGATGGAGAACTTTCCGGCTTCTTGAAAAAGATGGACGAAAAAAATATCTCCTGGGGGTCAGCGGGACTGCCCGTAGAATTCAGAAAAGATGAGAAAATTTTCAGGGATCAACTTTCTCAGTTACCGAGACTGGCACAAGGCTTGCAAAAAGCAGGTGTTTCACGCGTTGGTACCTGGATCATGCCTACCAATGCTGAACTTACCTACCTTGCTAACTTTCGACAACATACAGTTCGGTTGAGAGAAATTGCCAAGGTTTTAGGGCATTATGGTTTGCGCCTGGGGTTGGAATATGTAGGGCCAAAAACTTTGATGGCCCGAAACAAGTATTCCTTTATTCATTCCATGAGCGAAGCCAAAGAGTTAATTTTTGAAATAGGGGAATCCAATGTTGGGTTGGTGCTGGATAGCTTCCACTGGTTCTGCGCCGGAGAGACGGCAGCTGATATATTGACACTTACCAAGGACGACATTGTTACCTGTGACCTCAATGATGCCCGTACAGGCTTTACCAAGGATGAACAGGTAGACAATAAAAGAGAATTACCAATGGCCACCGGCGTAATCAATTTAAAAGCCTTTTTGAATGCGTTGATATCTATCGGCTACGACGGCCCCGTCCGCGCTGAACCTTTCAACAAAAAGTTAAATGATATGGACAATGAACCTGCGGTAAAGGCTACTTATAAGGCCATGAAGACGGCATTTGACCTGGTTTAAGGTGTGGGGCTGAAGCCCGGTGACCAAAATCCCGGTGGGATGTATTTCAAGCTGTGCCATTAATCCCCGAAAACCCGGTCAATTTTTTTAACGCTCATTACTTTTCTGTCTTTCCACTGGTAAGGTTGTGCATCGTAACCCGTGGATCAATTCGAATAAAATCAATTTCCATTTTTGCCACGCCTGCATAACTCTCAGTGCTACGCCTAATATCCTGATATTGCCCGTCAGGGAGACCAGGGTATTAAAAAAACTCTTCTACTGTGTGACGCTACGGCCGATCGGGAAAAACTTCATCTTCTGAACAAACGAGTCATTTTTACTTACAAAATAGCGCCATTATGGCATTAATCTCTAAGAATTACAACAATTTAATGCCATAATGTCTTGAAAAGCCACAAAAATCGCATTGGTACAATTTTTACAATACAGTAAATAAATTTTGAAATTGAATGTTAAATCAAAAAAAATAAAGCAATGACACTTGTAAAATATAAAAATGATTTTAATGACTATGTGCCCACTAATTTCAGCTCATTATTAGATAATTTCTTTAACGAAAGATTTCATTTTTCCGGAGGCAATCGCACCTTTTTGCCAAAGGTTGATATCGCTGAGTCAGAGGAAGGATTCGAAGTAAGTCTGGCAGCGCCAGGAATGAAAAAAGAAGATTTTAAAATCGAAGTTAATGATAATTACCTGACAATTGCCGGGGAGAGGAAGTTTACGAACGAAGATAAAGGTAAAAACTACCATACAGTGGAAACACAATATGGTACTTTCAGCAAATCCTTCAAATTGCCAAAGAATGTGAACGGTGAGAAGATCAATGCAAAATACGAAGCCGGTATTCTCAATTTATTTGTGCCGAAGGATGAGAAGAAGAAGCTAAAAAATACCATTACGGTAAAATAATCATAATACATCACACATTTAAAAAGGCCACGTTCAACGTGGCCTTTTTTTATAAAATCCTTGCCAATTCACCCATTAGCTTTTATCTCCGCCAAACATACCTCCCAGCTTATTTTTTACCACCGAGCCCATCATGGATCCGGCATTGATGGTATTATCAACTTCCTTTCCTCCTAATAAACTTTTAAAATTGGTTACAAATTGATTCAACAATTGATCGGACACATCTTTAATCAATCTTGCTCCAAACTGTGCCAGCATGCCGGTTAAGGCTATTTCCATGGTAAAATTCACTTCCGTTCCATGCGCGTTTTTATCCAATATCCCATTCATGACCATCTCTGCGCTGCCTTTCCCCTTAGCGTCCAGTCCTTTACCTTTCAGTAACATTTTGTGGGTCGAAATATCCAGTTCTTCAATGGTAATATTGCCGTTGTATTTGGCTTTAACAGGACCAAACTTGGCTGTCACTTCTCCTTTATAGTGCTTTTCATCAATTTTTTCAGTCAGCGCAGCGCCCGGCACGCAGGTAACGATTTTGGCGGGATCACTTAAGAATTCCCAAACTTTTTCGATAGGCGCTTCGATTTGAAATGCTTTTTCTATGACGGTTTTCATTTTTTCGCAGTTTTAATGATCACAAAGCCCGGATTACTAACATAAACCCTGGCGAGTGATATAACGTAAGTCGGTAAGTAGCTTACCTTTTAATTTCTTTCTACCAATACTTGTCAATTGCACTTATACCTGAAACAGGTTCGGTGATGACAGTACATACCATCAACTTATCTTAACGTAGTGGATAGGAGGCAAATCTGCTGATACGCGTGTCCAGGTATCGCCTTTATCCTCAGACAAAAATAAGTTGCCATTATTTGTGCCAAATACAAGCAGGTGCTCTTTTTTCGCAAAAGCATGTCGTAAGACGATGCCAAATGCATGGGCAGCGGGCAATCCTTTTTCCTGGGGTGTCCAGGACTTTCCGCCGTCGGTGGTATGGCAAACCGACAGCTTCAAACCGGTAGCCACCCGGATTTCATCACTTTGGGCAGGAATCACCCAGGCTTCATCAGCATTCACTTCATCGATCGCCAGGGCAAAGCCATAGTGGGGAAATCCACTTTCACCACTTACCTGATCCCAATAGGCACCCCGGTTGATGCTTCTGAAAATGCCACAGTGGTTTTGTTGCCACATAATATCTGGATCGGTGTGGCAGGCAAGCATCAAATGGGGATCGTGTCCCACATCAATATTTGGGTTGGGTAAATAAGTAGCCTGCAACCCATTATTTTTGACCGACCAGCTTTGGCCGTAATCGTCGCTGGCAAAAACTCCCGCACAGCTAACAGCGATAAACAGCCGGTTACAGTCTCTGGGGTCAACAACAATCGAATGTATAAATGGGTGGTCCCTGCCTGCCCCAAACCACTGATTTTCGTCCATTCTGCTCGGATGATTCCACAGACCTTCATTCAGCTGAAACGTTTCTCCGTTATTGTCGCTGTAAAATAACCCTCCGGGTTCTGTTCCAAGCCAAAGACATCCCGGTTTTTCAGCTCCGGCATTTTCCATAACCCATATTTTTTTTAACTGTACCGACTCATCCCGGTGATGTCTGAATTGTGTATAAACCGGTACTCCGACTTCATGCCATTGATCGCCATGGTCATCGGTATAATGTAATTTAGGTCCCCAATGTTTATGATCCAGCGCTACCCACCACCGGCCGGTAACTTTATCCGTAAAAACCATTGACACAGGCATACCTAAAAACTGTGTATCAACAATTGTCCATAAATCCTCTTTTTTTTCGACAATCACCATGCCTTTGGAGGTTCCCACCAATATTTTTAACGCCATTCTCAAATAAACAAGAAATACCGGCCACACGAACCGCGGCATACATGCCATTAACCCATGAACCGGTCACTGTAAAATCTTAAATGCTGAAAACAATCAGCCTTCTTAATATTGTTATTGACACCTTAAGTACCCCATTTGCATATATTCTTTTTTTTACCATAAACTAAGGGACAATCTTAGTTAACAGTCGTCCGCTGTCACCTACTGTATGGATCGGTATAAGCTATCATGCAAAAGCGTGGTCTGAAATTGAGGCAACTGCCACATTGTTGATCCGGTTGAGATCTTTACCGCCCGGAATCACAAATTCTTTTCTATGGCCGTGACAATTGCTATGCATTTCGTAACTTTTAGATGTAACTCAATATAATCTTTTTAATAAAATTAACCTAAATTGTAAGGCGATTCGACATGAAACCGACATGATAAAAATAATTATTATAAACACATGAAGGAATTATTGACATCGATTCAATCCTGGATCAGGCAGGACAAACCGTTTGCATTGGCCAGGGTGATTTCCACCTGGGGCTCATCACCCAGACCAGTGGGTTCTTCTATGCTGGTGTCGGACAAAATGGAAATGGTTGGCTCGGTCAGCGGGGGGTGTGTGGAAGGCGCTGTAGTGAAAGCTGCCCAGGATTTTATCAATAATAGCGGCGGGGAGAAACTATCCTTTGGGATATCTGATGAAGATGCATGGACGGTTGGTTTAAGTTGCGGCGGCAAGGTTGAGATCTTTGTAGAACAATTTATGGCCTATGCTGACAGCACTGAACAACGGGAAGTATGGGATCAGCTTGAAAAAAGACTTGACGCCAACGAAAGCTGTCTGCTGGTTACCAAATTAGCAAATGGTGAGAATTTCAATACATTGATTTTACCGGATCGGTCTACATTTGGGACAGATATACCGGAGGCATTGATCGATCAGGCTTTGGATATTTTCAATCAAAGAAAGAATGGTGTCATGGAATTTGAAGAGAGTCAGTATTTTGTGCATGTTTTTCCCAGAAGAAGCCAGCTATTGATTATTGGTGCCGCTCATATTACCGCCGACTTGGTACAACTTGGTAAAATGTTTGATTTTGAAGTGGTTGTGATAGATCCGAGGGGAGCGTTTGCCCAAAAAACCCATTTTAAGGTGGCCCCCGATCAAATTATAGAAAAGTACCCGTCAGAGGTGCTCCCCGAGTTTACCCTGGACGCCTATACCTACGCTGCCATCTTATCACACGATCCGAAAATTGATGACAATGCACTACAAATTTTGCTACCGGCCAACTTAAGCTATATTGGAGCTTTGGGTAGCAGGAAGACCCATGCCAAAAGAATTGAGCGGTTAAAAGCACTAGGCTTCTCCGAAGAAATAATTAACGAAAAAATTGATGCACCCATCGGCATGGACATCAAAGCCAAGACACCGCGCGAAATTGCGCTTAGCATCATGGGTGAAATTATCAAAGCCAAAAATGCTTTTCATTGACGGATGCCGTTCTCCTTCAGATGGGCCTCCAGAAATTTCTTTACCTCCCTCCATCCCAGCGTAACGCAATCCATTCTCGATGGGAATTCATGGACAGCCGAAAAGGCTTCAAAAGCGGGATCCATGGGTTCCTGATCTGCTCCGCTATTATGATCTAAATAGGCCAGAAAGGCGTTGCAATATTGATAAGCCTCGCGCCAATCTTGATTGTTAATCAATGTCGCCAAAACGGAATTGGAGGCTTTGGAAATTGCACAGCCAAAACCATGAAAATAGATTTTATCTATTTTTTCGGCGTCGGCATGGATATAAAAGTTATAATTATCGCCGCATACGGGATTATTGGCAACGATTATATGATCACAAGGTATTTTCTTTCCAAAATGAAAAGGTTGTTTGCTGTGCTTCATGATGACCTCCTGGTACAGTGCTTTTAATCTGTCATTCATGCCCAAAATTTTTGAATTTTTTTTAAAATTTCTACCATATGATCAATTTCCTCCGTGCTGTTGTAAATTGAAAATGACGCCCTCAGGGTTGCATTGACGCCCATCTGTTCCAGCAAAGGCTGGGTGCAATGATGTCCTGCCCTTAAGGCAATGTTTTCCTCCGCTAAAAAAGTAGCTACATCATGGGGGTGAATATCATCCAGCTGAAAAGAAACGATACCCGCGTAGGTTTCAGGACTGCCTACTACTGCTGCTGTCCCTATATCCGCTAATCTTTCTTTAAAATAACGGGCCAGACCATGTACATAATCAGACGCCTCTAACCTGTCAATCTTATTTAAATAATCAATCGCCGAAGACAGTCCAAAAACTTCGGCGATGGCAGCGGTGCCTGCCTCCAGATTGTGTGGATAGGGCATAAATGAGCTTTTGTGGAAGTCGACATGGGTAACCATACCTCCCCCATAATTATAGGGGAGTATATCTTCGATGTGATCTGGATGTACATATAAAACACCTACACCAAAAGGTCCAAACATTTTATGGCTGGAGAAAACCAGAAAATCGCACCCAAGCATATCCACATTAATAGGGTGGAGACAAACACTTTGAGCGGCGTCAATTAAAACAGGTACCTTGTTCTTATGCGCTATTTCCACTATCTGTTCGACCGGATTGATCGTTCCCAGGGTGTTGGAAATATGTGTTACGGCCAACATCCTGGTTTTGTTGTCCAGGAAATCACCGATGTTATCAATTTCAAGCTCACCGGATTTGTTAACCGGTATAACTCTCAGCTCAGCCTTTTTTTGCAAACAGATTTGTTGCCAGGGTATCAAATTAGAATGATGCTCCATGGCACTGATTACAACGTTGTCTCCCGGTTGTAGTCTTGGGCCCAAAAAGCTATTAGCCACGACATTGATACCTTCTGTTGTCCCTTTGGTGAAGGCAATAGATTGCCCGGCATTGGCCCCAATAAAATCCTTTACTTTTTCCCTCCCCGACTCATAATCTGCTGTTGCATCGGTAGACAAGGCATATAATCCTCGATGTATATTTGCATTTCGTTCACTGTAAAATTTACTCACGGCATCAATGGTGGTCTGTGGCCGTTGGGTAGTGGCTGCATTATCAAAATACACCAGATCGGGATGATGCTGAAAAATTGGAAAATGAGATCTTATTAGATTTGGATCGATCATAGGTGAAGATGATGTTGACATTTTACTGTCACCGGCTTTGAAAACCAGGCTATCAGATTAAATATAGTAATTATCCTATCAACAATTAGTCAATTTATCTCTAATATTATCCTTTGAATTAAAGCCTTGGGCTTGAACCGATAAATTGTAATCTATTATGATAACTGTTGAAGAAGCGCAAAACATATTATTGAGTCATCAATTACCACTAAAAGCCGAGGCTTTGCCACTTGATCAATGTTACGGCAAAGTTTTACAAGAAGATTTATTTGCCGACAGAGATTTCCCCCCATACAACAGGGTTACGATGGATGGTATCGCCATTGACTATGCTGCTTTTTCCGCAGGTCAGAAAGTGATGACTATTGAAGCTGTGGCAGCGGCAGGCGCACCACAGCTATCATTGGAAGACAGACATGCCTGCCTGGAAGTAATGACCGGGGCCATTTTACCTTTAGGAACAGACACCGTAATACGGTATGAAGACATTCGGACTGAAGATGGAAAAGCCACGATCGTGGAAGAAAACATCGTGCAAGGGCAAAATGTACATTACCAGGGTGAAGACCGATCGGCAGGAGATCTTATTGTTAATAAAGGAACCGTTATATCGGCGGCAGAAATTGGGATCTGCGCCACCATAGGTAAGTCTGTTGTCAAAACAAGCCAGCTGCCAAAAGTAATGGTTATTTCCACAGGGGATGAATTGGTTGACATCGGGGAAACACCTAAAGCCCATCAGATCAGAAGATCCAATGTCTACCGAACAGTATCTACGCTGGGTGAATTAGGCATAAGGGCAGATACGGCACATTTGCCGGATGACGAGGAAGAAATTCGAAAGAAACTAAGTGGGTTTCTGGAAAGTTACGAGGTGATCATGTTAAGTGGGGGTGTCTCCAAAGGGAAATTCGATTTCCTGCCTGCGGTATTGACGTCGCTGGGAGTACAAAAGTTATTTCACAAAATAAAACAAAGACCCGGAAAACCTTTTTGGTTTGGAACCCACCCCGGAGGCAGCGTTGTATTCGCTTTGCCCGGAAATCCAATTTCTTCTTTCATGTGTATGCAGGCATATTTTATTCCCTGGCTACACCACAGCCTGGGAAGGTCAAACAATGACCTCCCTTATGCAATTTTATCTCAACCCATTCACTTCAAACCAGATATGGTCTACTTTGCGCAAGTCAAGATTACCTTCAGCCCCGATGGGAGGTTATTGGCTTTACCAATAGAGGGCCATGGCTCAGGAGATCTGGCAAATCTGGTAGATGCCGATGGCTTCCTGCAATTACCAAGGGGCAAGGATGAGTTTAAAGCCGGAGAGGCGTACCCGCTGATTTTATTCCGATAGAGGAAAGATCCCGCTAATCGCTGATAGTTTATACTCAACGTTCATGGAGGTCTGAAGAGCATTCATCTAAAAAATTTCATGTTTAAACACTTATCTGTTCGTGAATCAGGTAATTTATCGATAATTATATTATATTCCCCCAACTTTAACTGTAAGCGCTAACGTAGAGGGCATGCTCCTGACAAAGATCTTCCTTTGACCGGATGAAAGAATTTTTGACCAACATTGTAAATATTGGTATTGATAGCACCTTGACCAATAAAGAGATCAGGCGAATAAAAATGCTTAATCTTTTTACATTGGTTTTATTTGTACTATTCATTTCTTATGTGATTTATAACCTCGCCTTAGCCAGGGCAGATATTGTCATTCTGGAAGCCGGCTTTGCCATGGCCATGCTCGTTGTAATCCTTTTTAACGGTATCAGAAAATACGCAATGGCCAAGATGACCTTTTTTTTACTGATAAATGGGTATGTCTTTTTATTTACGGTCTTTATCTTCCCTGGAAGAATGCTTGAGTATATTTATTTCCTTTCAGCGCTGTTGCTGCTGATATTTTTTAGCCGCCCCCTTATTATTTATCTCTTTTATTTGGGAAATATTCTGTTGTTTTACCTGCCACAGGTTATTTACAAAGTTTATCCTCCCGAAGTATTTTCTTATGCCATTCCCCTTATATTATTCATTACTTATTTTGTGGTAATGAACTATTTTATCAACGAGCAGGAAAAATATGAAAGACACATCTCCCAACAAAACAAGCGCCTGATAAAACTGAATGAAGAAAAAAATCAATTGATAGGTATTGCTGCCCATGATTTAAAAAGCCCTCTCAAAAGGATCGAAGGACTGATTTCGCTAATTAACCTTTCATCAGAGAATCTCACCGAGGAGCAAAAAGGATTAATAGAGAAAATATCGCATGTCTCAAAGGAACAGAACAAGCTTATTCTGGAAATATTGGATTTGGATAAAATTGAAAGTCAGGACCAGCAAATCGAATTAAAAAGAGGGAATATTATCAAGGTACTTGACAAGGTCATGGAAAGCTTTAGTCTTATTGCAAGGAATAAGGATATCCAAATTACCACCAACTATCCCAGTGAAGAGATTTATGCGGAAATTGAAAAAAACTATTTAAGGCAAGTCTTTGAAAATATCCTTTCCAATGCTTTAAAATTCTCATCTGCCAATACCACGGTTGAAATAGGGGTGGAAATAATTGAAAACAAGGTATGCATAGCTATCAAGGATCAGGGCCCGGGGATCACCGAAGATGACATGCAAAAGTTGTTTGGCAAATTTCAGCGGCTTAGTGCCCAGCCAACCGGAGGAGAGGTATCTACCGGTCTGGGTCTTGCTATTACCAAAAAATATGTGGAGGCCATGAATGGTGCCATATGGTGCGAAAGTGAATTTGGTCACGGCGCCAAATTTATCGTTGAATTTATTCACCTGCCTTAAAGGATAACCGGGAAGGCAATAATCGTTTCCTACTTTTTACTGAAAAAATAAATTAACGCATCGTCAATTAAAGGTCGCCAGTTATTCCAGTTATGCTCTTCATCCACCTCCTGGTATTTAATCTGATATCCCTGTTTATCAAGCACTTTTTTTAAATGGCGGGTACCCACCTCAGTGTCATTTTTGGCACCGGTACTAAGATAAATTTTCAAAGGCTTTTTAGGACCTGTTTCATACTGCCTATAAATATTCGGGCAAGGGTGCAGGGCGGGCGACATCATGGCCACCAGGCCAAACGTGTCATATGCATTGGCGCCAAAGTAACCCGCGTTTAGCCCACCAAATGAAATCCCCATAATAGCCCTTGCCTGTGGGGAATCGTCGGTTTGATGACCTTTATCAATCACTGGCACCAACTCATTTTTGACAAACTGTAAAAATATTTTATTGCAAAGAAACTGGTTATCCCGCCTGTTAGTCTTCAGATCGTATGGATCCCGGTTATCAATAAAAACTGCGATAATGGGCTTTATTTGATGGGTGAAAATTAGCTGATCAACCACCTCGGGCATGATTCCCTTAGAAATATACCACTGGCCATCAGTAACATATACTACCGGAATATCTTTTAAGTTTTGGGAGTTGGGTGGTGTATAAACCCTATACTGGAGTGAATATCCAAGTGATTGGCTTTCAATAATTTTATTCCCGGAAAGCTTTCCCTTCAACCCTTTTATTTCCTGGCCGGGAAGTGTGCTGATTGCTGCGAAGCCAACTAGCAGAAATGCCGCCAGCCTTTTCAAAAATGAAGACATAGTAACATTTACGCGCAAAGGCCGAAATCGTTTAAATAATTTGCTGATAGGGGATGGACTATCTCAATTACGGCTTATCCCGAATTGGGTATCAGGTTGCTTTTAAGTGTAAAAACCCCGGTTGTCCTGTCCGGGGTTTTTTCCATCTATTTTGAGTTATTATTTCCAAACACCGAGGATAGCACCCATCACCACAAAGACGATGACGTGATATCCGGCATTTATTAAAAACAGCTTCATGGATTTTCTTTCAAACAGGTAAGTAACACCTGTCGATGCAGCAACCCAACCAATACCGGCCAGGGCTCCGGCAGTTATCCCCCAAATAAGATCTGCTGTATCGCCTAAAAATGCAGCGAGGTTAAAGGCCATCACAAACTCCAGCACAAAGGAGCCTCCAAAGATCGCAAGCATATTGGCACCTTTTAAATCCTCTTCGTTAAATCCGTTTTCCTTCATCCATATCTTGGAAAACATGACGGGCGAGTACCATAAACCCCCAATCAGAAAAGCAGATAATGCTGCGACAAAAATTGCAAAGAAATTTAAGCTCGATATTTCCATAATTAATAAAGCTTTAGTTCAATAGTATTTTTAGGATTCTTACTGTGCCACGGATGGCACTTTATCTTTCTTTTTCCAAAAGATCAATAACAGTGTAATGATCTCGTATTTGATTAATACCACTATCTGATCGATCAGGGTAAGCTCAAAAGGCCTGAGCGTAAATGCGTTCTGCGTCGCCAGTTCCAGAAATAAAAAGGAAAACCAAAATAGAAAGGCCAGTTGTAATCCCTTCAAGGCGGTGGTAACATTTAAAGATTTAAAAAGCCATGCCAATGTATAGGCAAGCGCTACAGCTGATAGGATAGCCCAAATGAAATTTAATGGACTGAAGTCGGCAAAATCCTTTTCAGATACTTCGTTTAACTCCATCCAGCGAATACCAAAAAACATGGTATCATACCATAGTGGCGGTAGAAATTGAACCACTACACCAGCTACCCAAACCGCAACGTGATTAATCTTTTGACTTTGCATAATATCAAATTTTTGTGATTAGTGACTATTTAAGTTGTCGTGGTCGATACTTCCCCCACTTTGGTAAAGCCCGGTCAGATATGCCGACAATATCCTTGCCACCAGATATTTGACCATAACATTACGAGGCATTGGCGTCGGGTTGTAAGGCGCCTGAGACATAACCATCCGGGTCCTTGAAGTATATGATAAACCCGACGGTAGGCACGGCCATTTTGGATACCACGATTTCACCTCCCTGGTCTTCAACAGCTTTGATGGTTTGTTCAATATCCGCAACCTCCACCGTGTTGATAATGGGTTGCTCAGGGTATTTTTGACTGGCGATGGCGCCGTTAATGCCAGGCACATCGTCTTCTCCGGTTTTTACCAGCCAATAGGGTTCCTCTCCCCATCGGTTAAATTCCCACCCAAATACCTCCCGGTAAAAAGCCATACTTCTATCCGGGTCCGTAGAGGGAATTTCAAAATGAATAACTCTTGACATAATACTTTAAGTTTTTGATTTAAGGATGATTAAATATATTGTTAAATTTATTTCCATATTGCGATTAAAAACCGAAGCGGCTATATTCAATACTGAACCACCAAAATCAATGACTCTAACGTCTTATGGGTGACAAGATCAAAATAAATGATGTGGTTATCAGGATTATTGGTATCCAGTTTTTTGGAATTGTGATTCCCAACGCTACCGGCTTATTTGACAATACCGATAAATCGATTACCCATATTATGCTGGCTTACGGCTTTTTTATGCTTATTGCATTCTTAATTTGGCAGGGTAATCGCTTTTTTCTTTTCAGGTTACAAGAAAAATTTGACTGGTTTATTCACCCGATCCAAAAGGTGGTGGTACTTCTGGCTATGAACGTATTATATACAGCGCCTCTGGTAATCTGCATGCTTTATCTATGGTACAAAATAAATGACATGCCTGTCGACTGGGTCGTTATTCAAATCACGACGGTGGTCTGTGTTATCTGCGTCATCTTTATCACTCATGTATACGAGACCGTTTTTCTTATCAAGCAGAGAGAAAACGATATTGTCAAAGGCGAGCAACTGGAGCGTGCAAAAGCGCAGGCCGAGTTGGAAGCGCTTAAAAATCAAATCGATCCCCACTTTATGTTCAACTCTCTTAATAGTTTGTCCTATTTGATTGAGCATAATACAAACGAGGCAAAAAAATTCACCGAAAGTCTGGCCGAAGTATACCGTTACATATTGAGTAACAAAGATCAAACGCTGGTTATCCTGGAAGACGAACTGACGTTCCTGGATAAGTACATTGCCATGCTGGACCTCCGATTCAAAGCAGCCCTGCAGGTTGATTTTTCTTTTCAGGAGACTGTAAAAAGTGAATTTTTAATCCCTCCCATTTCGATTTTTATCGCGGTGGAAAATGCGGTAAAACACAATGAGATATCCAAAACCAAACCCCTGGTGGTGGAAGTAAAACAGTTTGGGGACTGGCTTTCCATATCAAACAAAAAGGTGCGAAAAAAAAGCCTGCTTCATTCCTCCAAAATAGGATTAAAAAATTTGGATGAACGTTTTAAAATCATTGTCGGAAAGGGGATTAAGATAAGCAATACCGAGCGCTGGTTTGAATTGCAGCTACCCATGTTAAAGCTTCATTCCCAGTAATTTTAAAAATTCTGCAAAGTTTATGAATGTAATCATAATAGAAGATGAATCAACAGCTATTGAAAAGCTCACTATGATGCTGGTCAATATTGATCCGACGATACAGGTAATATGTTCTCTGGAAAGTGTGAAAGAAAGCGTCGAATGGCTTGGTAAAAACCCGGCACCCGAGTTGGCCTTTGTGGATGTACAACTGGCGGATGATTCTTCTTTTGAAATCTTCAAACAGGTAAACATTCAATTTCCGGTAATCTTTACCACCGCATACGATCAATATATACTGGAATCATTCGAATATAATTCTATCGACTATTTGTTAAAGCCTATCCGGGAAGACCGTCTCAAAAAAGCGTTGGCTAAAGTCAAAAAACTGGAAACACATTTTTTGCAACATAAATTCAATCAAATTTTTGAAACAGAAATCAATAAAAAAGACGCCTACAAAAAAAGGTTTTTAGTTAAAAAAGGCATTGATTACGTCTCTGTAAACATTTCTGAAATTGCTTACTTTCTGACGGCACATAAGATCGTTTTTTTAATTGATAAAGAAGGGAAAAAGTATATTATCGATAAAACCCTGACCGATTTGGAAAAAGAGTTAAATCCTGCCAATTTTTTCAGAGCCAACAGAAAGTACCTGGTCAATATTGAGGCTATTGACAAATTTAAGTCTGACAACGGGAAGATTGCCTTGTCTCTAATCCCTGATCCAAAAGACGAGGTTACAGTCAGCAAAGAGAACGCTCCCAATTTTAAAAGTTGGATAGAAGGTTAAAACCTGTGTGCTGCTATTTTTTTATCGCTGAGATCGAATGTTTGGAAAGTATAGGCCAGCAGATTACTTTTCACAGAAATAGATAATCTCATCTTTGGGCAGGGCATATTTGAGGACCTTTTCGGGGCCTATTCTTTTAACATAATCATCCTCCCGCACCTTGAAACCTGCCTTTGCCAGCCGTAGAGCATAGTCTTTGCCATAAAGCCTGACATGATCATCTTGCCCGAATACTTTTTCGCGCTCAGCGGGATCGGTGATAGAAAAATCTTCAAATGTGGTGTCGGGCAATGGAGGGAAAAACGGGACCTGAATAATGGCCCACCCACCGGGTTTTAAGACCCTTTGTATTTCGTGCATGGCTTTGATATCATCGTTGACATGTTCCATCACATGATTGCACATCGCCACATCAAAAGTATTTTCCTCAAAAGGAATTTGGTGGATATCCATTTTCACCTTTGCCAGGGGAGATTCGATGTCCCCGGTAATATAATTTTCACCGTGCAGATCTTCGAACTTTTCCATAAAACACTGTTCGGGGGCGATGTGGAGAACTTTCAGCTTTTCTGAAAAAAAATTGGTTTGTTCTTTTAAAAAAAGCCAGATTAACCGGTGCCTTTCCAGCGACAATGAATCCGGACAGAGGGCATTTGGCCTGGGATTCACCCGCCCATAGGGCAGGAATTTACGATAGCTTCGGTTAATAATGGGGCAGGTAACATTGTTACCCCTGTAAAAAAGGCCGATCAACTTCAGTAAAAGGGGGCTTATCACCTGCAGATACTTTCTGGGAACCTTTCTGATGATGAAGCTAATAATCTTTTTCATGACAACCGGTTTGCGATCTTATTTTCAAAGAAGGGCAAATATACAAATTGTATGCTATTGCTTAATCCCACCTGTAAGTGCTTTAGTGAGGAATTAGGTAAATTTATATAACGGGTAAAACTTTTTTTATAGTAGATTCATCTTACTGACAAATGGTAATGAACCACAGCGCTGCAAATCATAAATAAATGCTTGATAGAAGCAATACATCAGTACTGGTTGATAAGGCTGCAAATGGAGACGACGGGGCTTTTACTAAATTGGTACAGGCATGGTACAAAAGAATATATAATTTTAATTACAAATATTTTTTCGACCACGACCTGGCCATGGAAATGACCCAAAAGACCTTTATTTCAGCCCATCGAAATATTGGAAAATTAAAAAATAAGGAGCGCTTTTCCGGCTGGCTGTATACCATCGCTGTGAACTATTGCAGAGAAGAAGACAGGAGGCAGGGCAAAAAAAGGATAATTCCCATTTTGTCGATGTCCGGGAGGGAGACGTGTTATGAATCGATTGACCTGCAAAGCCATCATAAAAATACTTACGATCCTGAAAAATCTTTTCAGAAAGATGAGCTTTCAGGGATATTAATGAAGGCTTTGGCTAAGATTCCCGCGGAACAAAAAGTGGTTCTAATCATGAAAGAATATGAAGGCCTGAAGTTCAAGGAAATTGCCGAATCCCTGGAGATTTCGGAAAACACGGCTAAGTCCAGACTTTATTATGGACTAAAAGCCCTGAAAAAAATTTTAGATGAATGGAAAATAAATAAGGAGGAAATAAACTATGGATCCTAAGGTAAACAAAGAACAGATCATTGCTTACTTGTATGGTGAGTTGTCTGAGGAAGAAGCAAGACGGGTTGAGGAATATCTGCAAAACCACCCTGCTGCGGCAGCTGAGTTTGAATCTTTCACCGGTTTAAGAAAGTCCTTAAACAAAATTCAGGACGTTGAAGTTACGCAGCCGGTGATCATGCTGGACCATGGGCGTTTCGCCAATGGACCTCAGGCAATATTTCGAAACAGGTTTTTCCGGAAGATAGCTGCAGTTGCTGCCGTGATAACGCTGGGATTGCTGGCCGCTAAATTTACAGGGCTCAATGTAAGTTATCGCGATCAGGCTTTAACCATTGCTTTCAATCTCGAGGAGTCAGTTCCGAATAAGATAGCCGAAAACTCCGATCCGAAAACCGATAAAATATCACTCAAAGTAGACTCTATGCAGCGGCTTCAGGCGAGTATCAATGAATTTTTTATGCCGGAAAATCAGAAGGTGATCCAAAGGCTTACCTCGCTGGAATCCTGTGTTGAGGCCCTTGACAAAAAAACGCGACAACCTGTAGCCATGGTATCAAACAAGACTGCCGAAACCCCTCCATATGATATGGAAGCGCTTGCCAGGCAGGTTTCCCAACAAAATTTGCTGCTATTTTCGGAGATTGTGAAAGCCTCACAGCAACAACAGGAAGCATATATCAAATCCCTGTTTTCAGAATTTTCGCACTATATACAAACCCAGCGGATGGAAGACCTGATAAAAATAGAAACCACTTTAAAAGTGTTGAAACAAGAATCTGAATTAGATAAGCTGGAGACTGACGAGGTTATTGCCCGTCTGATACAAACAGTAAATGATAGAGACTATTAAATGTAGTAATCATGAATAAGATTAAAGTTATTATAATTTGTTTATGGGCTGTCCTTTTTGTCATAGAGGTAAAGGCTCAAGGTACTTATGAGAAGCAAATGGATCAGGATATTGAGGTGATGGCGGGCATTTTAAGCCAAATGTTTTCTCAAAATCCTGAAATGGGCTTCCAGCAAAAACAAGTGAATGGTAATTACTTTCGGGGATTTGGACTTGTTTTTAAAGTCCCCAGGTATGAAAATCATTTTCTGGGTAAGAGTAATTTTAATCTATTGTATCAAGGCGTAAGTCAAGACAATCCTCGAATAAAAATAGGTCACCGTATATTCCCGCAACATCAAAAAGACAGTATCTATAAGGCCGGCAATATTCATTTTAGCGAAACCATTAAATCATTTTTCCAAAATTATGGCGATTTGACCGATCAGTTGGATGTTGATGACAACATCATGGTGATTTTTGGATCTGACGCCTACCAGCGGTTGGGTCACTGGAATAAGACCCAAACGCTTACTGGAAAATTAAAAGGGTCAACGGATGAAGGGGCAAGTCCTCCTACAAAAATAACAGCGGAGATAAGCTATAAGACTATTGTTGATTATAAACAGGGAAAAATCAATGAGGATCAATTTATCAAAAACATCAGGTTTTCTGAAAAACCTCTGGATGAAAGCGCCAATCAGGAGTTCATCATACTAGCCGGTATATTTGAAAAGCTATATCAGCGCTCTTCAGGTGGTTTTAACTATTTACAGCAAATCAACTTTGAAAGGATTGATGGATTAGGTGTCGTTTATGAGATACTTTTGGGACAAAATTTCCCTGTGGAAAATGCGGAGAAACTGTTTACCCTGAACCTTAATTCTGATACTATTGCTGTAAACAGGAAAGAGTGGAATGTTAAAAAGCTTGCTGATTATAATCAGCAAAAACTAGATGAGTATAAAAGGCAACAGCATGAAGCTTACCAGGCATTTAAGTTAAAACTCAAACAAAACCTGATTAAGTACGGCAAAACTCTTAAAAGCTTGAAAGATGATGAGATTTTAATGTTAGCCACTAAACTGCCCAATTGCCTGAATTGCGACAGACCGGTAAAACTTAATTTGATTATTAGGGCATCATTTTTGAAGGATTATGATCAACGAAAAATCACCTTGGATCAGGCGGTAGGAAAAATTATTGAAAAAGAAGTTAAAAGACCGTAACAAACTAATATTTTAGTTAAAAAGTTGGGAATTTACCTTTGGCAGGTGGTTTTAATTGTAAAAAGCCGTAACAATTGTGTTTTTTTTGAGTATATAAAGTAATAATTAAGCTAAATAAGCATTAATTTATTATATAGGGTGACGCAACTATTGAATTCAAAAGGGAAACGACCAGTAACATGTGCTAGTGAGGGATTCAAAGATTTTTCGTAGCTGCTTTTTACCATTATTTAAATTCTGAATTTTACTTAACCCATAGTCTACTGAAATGCAGAAAAAAATCTTTATTGCCGCAGGCTTAGCGATGGTATTGCTATTATTATATTTTTTTGTGTGGGGAAGAAGTACGGAAGGGGACGAAAACATTATAGTAACGGCAAAGCGTGGGGATTTTCAAATTGATATCACCACCACCGGAGAATTGGAAGCCAAAAATGCCACCAGCGTTCAGGGGCCCACCGGCTTGCGCGTTGCCCATATGTACAATGTAAAGATTGAACATATAGTCGATGAAGGCACCAAAGTTAAAAAGGGCGATTACATAGCTCGGCTGGACAGGTCGGAGTTGCTGGATAAAATTCAAAATGAAAATAATGATCTACAGCAAAGTCTTTCCAAATACACACAGACGAAGCTGGATACCGCATTGGATTTAAGGGCGGCACGCGATGAATTGGTAAACCTCAAGTTCGATGTTGAAGAAAAGGAAATTGTACTTTCCCAATCACAATTCGAGCCTCCTGCCACCATAAAACAAGCCGAAATCAATCTGGAAAAAGCAAAAAGGACCCATAAGCAGGCGATCGAAAACTATCAATTGAAATCGAACAAGGCTGTGGCTCAAATGCAGGAGGCTGCTGCAAGATTGGCTGAGGACCAGGACAGGTTCAATTTTTTAAATAAACTTCTCGACGGTTTCAATATTTTGGCACCGGAAGATGGCATGGTAATATACAGGCGATACCGTGGATCAAAGATTACCGTTGGTTCTACGATCAGTCCCTGGGATCCTACGGTGGCGACGTTACCTGATTTGAGTGCCATGATATCTACGACCTACATTAACGAAGTGGATATCAGGGTCGTAAAAAAAGGCCAAAAAGTAAATATCGGATTGGATGCCTACCCTGATAAAAAATTGACTGGCAGTGTTATAAGTGTTGCCAATATTGGAGAACAAAAACCCAATTCAGATGCTAAGGTGTTCCAGGTAAAAGTAGAGATTAATCAGGCAGACACCACCCTTTTACCGGCTATGACCACTAGTAATACTATCATTGCCGAGGTAATCCCTAACAAAATCTATGTCCCCCTGGAATGCCTCCATAGCCAGGGAGATTCGGTAAGTTATGTAATTAGGAAAACCGGAATAGATTTTATAAAACAGCAAGTTGAGTTTGGCAAATCAAATGCCAACGATATTATCATAGAAAGAGGCGTGAAAGAGGGGGATAAACTTTACCTGTCAATTCCCGAGGGTATCAAGGATACTGACATACGCTATTTAACCGACGAATTAGTAGCTGACAACTAGCTGAAATTTCAAGATAATGATACAAAAATTATTGCTGAATTTCTACATAGCCCAGGAAGCAGTAATAGCCAATAAGATACGCTCTTTGCTCACCGCGTTGGGCATCATATTTGGCGTGGCTGCGGTGATTGCCATGCTGGCAATAGGCGCTGGCGCTCAGCAGGAAATCCTGGAGCAAATAAAGCTGGTAGGCGTAAACAACATTGTGATTACACCTGTGGTAGAGCAATCGGAGGAAGAGGTAGAGGAAGAGGAGCAGTCAGGTGCCAAACAACAAAATAAATTCTCCGCCGGGTTGACTTTGCTGGACATGCAAAGTATCCAGAAAACACTACCTGGAATTCAGGCAGTAAGCCCGGAAATCCTGATTGAGACTTTTATCGTCAAAAACGGTATCCGCCGTACCGCAAAATTGGTAGGTGTGGAAAACGATTATTTTGGTATTTCAGCATTTGAAATGGCCAAAGGACGCTATTTTAACAAGACACAACTGATCAAAGGAGAACCGGTTTGTATTATCGGGCAAGGGCTTGCCGCAAAATTTTTTAGCCAGGAGGAACCGTTGGGTAAAAAAATCAAAGTTGGGAACCATTGGCTAAAGGTTGTAGGCGTTTTGAAAGAAAGAATCATATCCAACAAAAGTATTGATAACCTGGGTATTCGCGATTACAATATGGATGTTTACGCTCCCTTGCAGACAGTATTGATTCGCTATAAGAACAGGGCGCTTGTAACCGAGGCCATGATCAAGAGGGCAAATCGAGGCAATAATGGGGAAAATACTGCTCCTACGAATTATCACCAGCTGGATCGATTAGTGGTGCAAGTGGAGCAAACCAGCATTATTAACGCTGCGGCCGAGGTAGTTTCAAGATTGCTGAAAAGGCGCCACTACGACATGGTGGATTATGAGATACAAATCCCCGAACTGCTTTTGAAACAGCAGCAACGTACCAAAAGCATATTTAACTTTGTCTTGGGGGCTATCGCCGGTATTTCGTTGTTGGTTGGCGGAATTGGGATTATGAACATTATGCTGGCTTCCGTCATGGAAAGGATCAAAGAGATCGGTTTAAGACTATCTCTGGGTGCAAAAAAATTAGATATCGTGTTGCAATTTTTATGTGAAGCGGTGATGATCAGTGTTTCCGGGGGATTGATCGGTATTTTTTTAGGGATTGGTTTAGCGGCAGTAGTGTCAGAGGTGGCCGAAATTCCCACCATCATAACTTTTTCATCTATCGTTTTATCGTTTGGCGTAGCTGCCACTGTAGGTTTAATATTTGGTATCACACCTGCCCGAAGAGCAGCCAGTCAGGACCCAATTACATCATTGCGACATGAATAAATTCAAAATCACGCTTGTTCCTTTTATAATTACACTTTCCACCAGCTTATGTTTTTCCCAGGAGATTCAAAAAACTGCCGAATTTGATTACGATCTGGTGGATATTATCCAACTGGCAAAATCACAATCTCCGGCCTGGTTACAGGCGGAAACCAGGAAGGAAAACAGATATTGGCAATTTCGTACCTTTAAGTCTAATTACAATCCGCAGTTGCAATTACAGGGAAGACTGCCGGACTTTCAAAGGCGGTTTACACCGGTAACCCAGCCTGACGGAAGTATTGAGTTCAGAGCGGTATCCAATAATAATTCCAATCTGAGTATGCGCCTGATCCAGAATATCAGCGCCACGGGAGCCAGGGTTTTTATTAACTCAAATGTGGCCAGGTTTGATGATTTCGATCAGGACCTGAGTCGTTACAATGGATCGCCGATTTCCATAGGCCTGGAACAACCGATCTTCCAATTTAATGACCTGGCCTGGGACAAAAAAATAGAGCCGCTACGATATGAAGAGTCGCAAAAGGGGTATTTTGAAGAGTTGGAACAGATAGCCATTGACGCAACGCAGCAATATTTTGCTTTATTACTGGCCCAGATAAATGCAGAAATGGCCAAAAAAAACCAGGCCAACAATGATACTATTTACAAAATTGCCCAGGGACGTTATCAACTGGGAAAAATCGGGGAAAATGATCTGTTGCAGCTGGAGGCAAATTTAATCAATTCAACATTGGATGTAGCCCAGGCACAGTTGGATTTGGAAACCTCCTCCTTAAACCTGAAATCGTATGTAGGACTGTCTGATATTGGCAATATCTCATTATCGCTGCCCTCCGAGATCCCTCAGTTCCCCGTTGAGACTGAAAAAGCCCTTTTTGAGGCTAATAAAAACAGAGTCGACCCGGTCTCCTTTTCTAGGAGATTGCTGCAAGGCGACCGGGAAATTGCGCAGGCCAGGGGTGATAATGGTGTTAACCTGGATTTACTCGCCACGTTTGGATTAAACAACAGTGGTGGAGAATTTGGTGATATATACCGGGATCCGAATGATCAACAAACCGTTTCTTTGAATTTGACGGTGCCGATATTGGATTGGGGGAGACAGAAGTCCAGAATTAAAACAGCAGAAGCCAATCAACAGCTTATTCAATATCAGATTAATCAGGAAAAGGTAAATTTCGAACAAGAGATTGTGACACATGTCAAAAGGTTCGATATGCTTAGAGAGCAGGTCAAAGTACGAAGACAATCAGATCAGATTGAATCGAGAAAATACGAAATCAGTAAGCAACTCTTTTTAATAGGCAAGATCGATATCACTACGTTAAACATAGCACTTAGAGATAAGGATACAGCGAAAAGAAATTATATCACTTCGCTCAAAGACTTCTGGGAAGCTTACTTTACATTGAGAAAATTGACTTTGTATGATTTTGAACGAGGGGATTTGTTATTAAAGGAGCTAAATAAATAGTATATGTGGTGCTCTATAGCCCATATATTAAGATGATGACCATCTAAAAAACAATGTTTTAAAACTCTTCTTTGGCAGGTACTTATTAAATCTTACCGTTGCAATAGGAGGAAACAAAAGTGAGATGGATAAACTAGTCAAATATAACCAGATTTTATATGCCATATTGGGTAGCCTGGGCGTGCTGTTGTTACTTTTTGCAGGCTTCAATATTTTGATAGAATTTTTCCCTGTGAATCGGCAGGGCAACGATCCAAATTTGTTGGTTACAGAGGAGGAGGCAAGGGCATTGGCCGATCAGGATTTGAGAAAGCAGATCATTTCAATGGAAGCCATGCAAGACTTCGACACTACCAATGGTATATATCTCATCCCTATCACCCATAAGACGCTCGACGAGTTTCAACAAAGACGGGAAGTGGATTATGGACTGCTCAGTATGAAGTCAGGTTCAGGCAAAAGTTATTACTATTCCCGGTACTATAACAATTTGGTGTTATATGACTTTACCAATAGACAGAGCCACATATTGTTTAATGAACGTATTAATATCGACAGATTTCAGCCAATAAAAACGGCTAATGACCATTTGATATTAATCACAGGCTGGAAAGAAGATACCAATAAGGACGGTCGGTATGACGACGCTGACAAGAAAGCACTATACCTCTATATACACTCCCTTCAGGAACTCAGGCCCATTGATTTACAGGATTTCAAGTTCATCAACTTTCAATATCTGGAGAAGGCCGACAAGTTGGTTATCAATGCCATATTTGACATCGATGGGGATGGCGTGTATGCCATTAGCCATGATCCTGAAATTCTCCTTGAATATTCCATTGAGGAAAAAGTATTGAGAAAACTTATGGAAGACACCCAGCTTAATAAACTGCAGCATTTGATTGATGGTGAAGTTGATTAAGTCACTGGGATAATCTGCCCGAAATACCGGCAACCGTATAATGCATTGATGATGGGAAAGGTGTTTTTTGAGCAAAAACGCACCTGTGTCAAAGAACAAAACGAATTGGCCGGCATTTTATTATAAACCACCGTTACTTTGTCTTACTATTTTTATTCAGTATTCTCATATTAACCACAATAGATATGAATAAGAGGAAGATACTTTGGTTTACGGGAGTGGTGGCCACTTTCGTGCTTTTTTATTTCTTGATACCCAATTCGGTTTACAATCAGTCGCCCATGATTTTTTCAATGATTGGTGCGGTATTATTTACTTTTTTTCTTATTCAAACCATCGGGGATTTTAAATCCATCAGGGAATTCAATAAGCCGGAACCCAGCGAAAAAAGACAGGCGCATAACATTGCTCCTTGGATGGTCATACCGGGAATTGCTATGATTTTCGTTTTTGTCATGAATTTTTCATCAAACGAAAGAGAAGAACTAAAGGCCTACGGCCAAAAAGTTGCCGGAACGATTGTCGATGGTAGCTCTTTTAAAACACGTAGAGGAGGAACATACAACGTAACAGTTAAGTTTACAACTAAAGAAGGCAAAGAAATGATTGTTGAAGAAAGTGTGGGAGAGCAAGAGTTTAAAAGCTTCTATAAAGGACAGGAAGTGGAATTGGTTTATTCCAGTAACAACCCCAAGATGGTAGAGTTGCTAACAAATAACGCCACGATCGAGGCCTATTCGGGTGTAAAAGACAGGGATATAAGTGCTAAAGATTTGATGAAATTAGTCACCTTTACCCCCGACAGTGTGGGAACGGTATTAAATGATATTAATTATCAGTGGGCATATAAGCAGGAAGATAATGCCTGGGTTAATCAACGAAAAAATTTGCTGATTAAAGTTAAGTCCAACGAAGTCATAAATTATTTATCATTTAGCGATGCCTTTTCTACCTTTCCGCAAGAGCTTGAAAAACAACAATTTGAGCAGATCGATTCAGAGGATGAGAAAGTTAAGTTATACGAAAATGACGAATTCCTGGCATCAGTTGAAACACAACTTATGGAGAGCTCAAAATTGGCTACTATCATTACTATGTGGAAGAAGTAAGGCCAAAGGAAGACTGTTATCTGGCTGTTTTTAAATCATCATTGAACCAGGTAACGGTTTGTGATAAAGTCAATTCGTACTTAATTATATGCCGGTATAGCTAAACGGACTGATTTGCTTTAACTCTTTTTTGATGTCCTCATTTACCTCCAAATTATCGATAAAATCGGCAATAGCTTCCGCAGTGATTTTGTCGTTTTTTCTGGTAAGTGCTTTTAGGGCCTCGTAGGGCTGTGGGTACGCTTCCCTTCTCAATATAGTTTGGATGGCCTCAGCAATTACCGCCCAGTTATCTTCCAGGTCAGCATCAATGGACTGTTGATTCAGTTGAATTTTATTGAGCCCTTTTTTTAATGAATTTAACGCAATCAACCCATGTGATAATGGAACGCCGATATTTCTTAGTACCGTTGAGTCTGTCAGATCCCTTTGTAATCTTGAAATTGGTAATTTAGCAGAAAGATGTATCAATAGTGCATTAGCTACTCCCATGTTTCCTTCCGCATTTTCAAAATCAATAGGATTTACCTTGTGAGGCATAGCGGAAGAGCCCACTTCCCCTTCTTTTATCTTTTGCTTAAAATAGCCCATACTGATATATTGCCAAACATCCCGGCTCAAATCTATTAAGATAACATTAATCCTCTTAAGACTATCGAATAGGGCGGCCAAATTATCGTAGTGTTCGATTTGGGTGGTAGGCTCGCTTCGTTGTAATCCTAGATACTTATTAACAAAGTGATGACCAAAACCGCTCCAGTCAATATCGGGGTAAGCTACGTGATGTGCATTAAAATTGCCGGTGGCACCTCCAAATTTGGCGGAAAAAGGTACCACTTTAAGTAACGCCAGTTGCTTTTCAATTCTTTCTTTAAACACCAGCAACTCTTTTCCCAGTTTGGTAGGTGAAGCTGGCTGTCCGTGGGTCTTGGCCAGCATAGGTACATCCTTCCAATTTTCTCCCAATTGGTTAATAAGCGCATTGACTTCCACCAACAATGGTAAGTATATATTTTCTAAACCATTTTTTAAAGATAAGGGAATGCTGGTATTATTGATATCCTGTGAGGTTAAGCCAAAATGAATGAATTCCTTTTGATCACCAATGCCTAAAGCATCAAATTTTTTCTTTAAAAAATATTCCACCGCCTTCACGTCGTGATTGGTGGTTTTTTCTATTTCCTTGATTTTCAGTCCATCGGCCTGGCTGAAATCAGAGACAATGGATCTCAGTGCTGCAAATAAACCATGGTCAAAATCCTTTAGTTGTGGGATGGGCAGCTCACACAAAGCAATAAAATATTCTATTTCTACTTTTACCCTGTATTTGATTAACCCAAATTCTGAGAAGTACTCACTCAGAACGTTAGTCTGTCGGTGATAACGGCCATCAATGGGCGAAATAGAGGTTAAAGGATTCAGTTCCATCATATTCTTGCATTTGAGAATGCAAAAATAAGCATTTATACCCGAAAAGGATCTATTCTTTCCAAGGATGTTGATAAAATTCTCGTACCATTAATGTGATAATTTCACCCTGATATTAGGCGATATTTATTAGTTTTGTCAGGATTTTAAATTTGGTACGGGTAAATCTTATTTTTGATTATGGCATTTGGTTTTTTCAAAAAAAACAGGGAAAAGAAAAAAAATACTTCCGGTCAGCAAAACGCAAAATCTGTCAACAGCCATTACTACGACCTGAAGGTGAAGGAAATTGTACAGGAAACCCAGGATGCTATTTCGCTGGTGTTTGAGATGCCCGAACCTGAAATGAAGTATAAATCAGGCCAGTTTCTTACCCTGATTTGTGAAATTGAAAATAAGGAGGTTAGGAGATCATACTCGTTCAGCAGTGCGCCAGGGGTTGATGAGGATATTGCAGTTACGATCAAAAGAGTTAAGGGAGGCCTGATGTCCAATTATTTGCCTGACCATGTCCAAGTAGGAGATACCGTTAAGGTAATGGAACCTATGGGTGTTTTTACCACCGAATTTGATCCCGGTAACAAAAGACATATCATTATGTTTGCCGGAGGTAGCGGTATTACCCCAATGATGAGCCTTATCAAATCTACCCTGACCAGAGAGCCTGAAAGCGTGGTGTCACTCATTTATGCCAATAGAAACATTGACACCGTCATTTTTAAGGAGGAGCTCGACAAATGGCAGACCAAATATGAGGGAAGATTACATGTTATCCACATTTTGGATGAGGCGCCGATGAACTGGCAAGGACATTCCGGGCTTCTTAACCACGAAATGTTGACCCGGCTCTTTGAAAGGATTCCCGATTGGGGAGAAGACAAAACCAGCTATCTCATGTGTGGGCCAGAAGGTATGATGATCAATGTTGAGACCCTTTTAGCACAACAAAATATTGCCAGAGAAAAGATCATCAAGGAAAGCTTTGTAGCCGGCACCATCAACAAGGATGATAAATCCGGGGGGGATGACAATGCAACCTTGAAGACCAGAACGGTCAAGGTCCGGTACGAAGGAGAAGAATATACCATTTCCGTGCAACCAGGAACCACCATTTTAGAGACTGCATTGGATGACGGCATCGATCTTCCCTATTCCTGCCAGGCTGGATTGTGTACAGCCTGCCGGGGAAAGTGCCTTTCCGGTAAAGTTAAACTTGATGAAGAAGAAGGCCTTTCCAGCGATGAACGCGAAGCCGGCTACGTGCTTACCTGCGTAGGACACCCGTTGACAGATGATGTTGTGATTGAAATAGGTTAATTTTCGGAACATCACATCACCTCAAATCCCTTATTACTTTCTTCCAAATGGACGAAAAAAGGATTAGCGGTATCCCCCTATGATAATACTGCGTTCATCTCCATTTTTTAGGCCTTCATTCAGTTCTTTCAATTGTCTACATAAATATCCCTGTCCAACTCGTCAAATAGGTCATTGAGCTTAAGTGCCCCTAAATTTTTATAAACAAACCTGGGTTTGTAGGGATAGTGAATCAGGTCCAGTTCGGAAGTATTCCCACTAAGTACCAGGATAGAATTGAACCCTAACTCCACGGCGCCTTTGATATCGGTTTCCATGGTATCTCCTATCATTATAGTTTGTGCTGTCTTTAGATTCAACTTTTTTCTTGCCGCCCTCATCATAAACGGACTTGGTTTTCCAACAGAATACGCTTTTTTACCCGTGGCCTTCTCCAGGCTGGCAACAAGGGCACCGCAACCCGGCCTATAACCCCCCTCTGTCGGACAGGTCTCGTCCAAATTGGTGGCGATAAGATGTGCGCCCTTTAGAATCATGTTTTGGGCTGTTTCCAAACTTTCATAGTTCAAGGTTCTGCCTTCGGCCACAATAACATAATCGGGATCATTGCTTGTGATACCATAACCCGCCTCATATAAAGCAGTTAATATGCCACCTTCGCCTATTACATAAGCCGTGCTTTCTGGTTTATTGAGTGACAGAAAATCCACTGTCGCCATAGCGCAGGTATAAAAGTGACGCTCTTCAACCTCCAGGCCATATTTTTTAAGTTTCACCTTCAAATCCTTTGGCGTTGGGGAACTATTATTGGTCAGAAACAGAAACCGGATATCCTGATCCAAAAGGGTGTTAATAAAATCATGTGCCCCTTCAATCAATTCCTTGCCCCTGTAAAGAACACCGTCCATGTCTAACAAGAACCCGTATTCATTTTTATTTTTAAGATTCATTTTAAATTCTTTAATTATGAAATACACAAAGATATATCAAATTATTTGTATGAATAATACTGTAAGGTAATTTTTAATATATAAATAATAATTAATATTTAATTTTATTGAAAATTCAATAATTTATCATTTCTGTTTAATCTATTGCCAGAAATTAATTGTTATCCCGGGGATCTAAACTATTTTTTGGAGAGGATAGCTAAAATTTTTTGCCGGCTAGCGGCATATAAGATGGTCAGTGAAGACAGTGGGTCTGGTCTTGTAATCTTTTAGGCTAGGGCCATATGATTTCGATCACTTTGTCTCTTAGGGCAATAGTGCTCCGGCTGCAATTATCGGGGCGGTCGATCTGTAGCTGGTTTTCCTGGTGAATCACTTCCTCCTGCCTGGAAACCGCGAAGCTGTTTTTTTTATGAAAAATGACAATTCTCTCTTCCTTTTCAGAATCAATGGAAAGTGTAAAATGATCTGCATCAGCTGTTATCTGCTCACTTCTTTGAAAATCATAATCGATATCTTCCAGTAACTTAATGATACGATCGCCATCGGGTACCCCATAGCCGACATAATTATTGGCATAGGGGTATAAGTTGCCTGATCGTTCAATAACTTCCCTAATTTGATAGTTGGTGAGATCGGGATTTTTTTGCATAATGCAGGCCGCCAGCCCGGTTATAATTGGTGCCGAAAACGAAGTTCCGTTATTGGAATAACAGGCAACATTGGGCTTGACATAATTTAAAAAATCAGGCCCTAGCGCACTATACCTGATTTTAGCACAGCCGCCTGCTACCGTCGCACCAACGGAGATGACTCCCTTGGCATCGGCCGGGGCGGAAACCACACGCCAATTTGGGTCGTGGCCCTCATTGCCGGCAGCTACAATGATTAACATTCCTTTTTCATCGGCAGCGATCTGTGCCGCCACAGAGATTTTGCTAGACTTTCCATCCATATCCTCAGGGCTGTAATTCTCTTTGGGATCATCAAACCCAAGCGAATAGCCCAGAGAGGTGTTGACCAGCCGAACCCCTAAACTGTCGAGCCATTCAATGGCTTCAATCCAAAAATCTTCTTCTCCCCTGTATTCATAGTTGGTATGATCGGTGCGAGCCAGATAGTAGCTGGCGCCGGTGGCCAGTCCATACTGGGTATTTGATGATTTATTATATCCGGCCACCATTTTCCAAACGGTGGTTCCGTGAGAATTTGAAAACGACTGCAGATTGCTGAAAGGTTTTGAATTGCCGGGTTGCAGATAATCCCTGAATCCCAATACCCTGTCATCGGCAAATATTGGTTTAAGACTGGCATTGATTCTCGCTCCAAAGTATCCGACGTCTATTATCCCTATTTTTACGCCGCTACCGTCCAGATTTTGAGCCTTTATTTCTTTGGCGTTTATCTGATCCAGTACGGAGGTAAATTCCGGGCTGATACCTTCCACAACGTTTAATACCTTTAATCGTTGATCTACCCTCGTAACAGCGCTAACAAATGGCAATGACCTGACTTTTTCTAAGGACTCCAGCGAAATTTCAGCGCTTACGGCATTCAGCCATTTTGAACGATGAATGGTTTTGACGTTCATGCCGGCAAGGCTGTCTATGTAGGCCTGATATACAGGTAGATCACTTGATTGATACAATGGCAATCCGAGATTTTTGCGGTTGTCGATGGTTTGATCAGATACAGCAGGTCTGGATTTTGTAAGCTGTCCCTTATCGGTAAGAGTAATCCAATACCGATCCGGTGCCTGTGCCAAAACATCACCGGATATTGAAAAAAACAGGATTAGCAAAATGCAGCGGAATCTGATCATATAAGGGCCGTTTTTTTTTTTGTAATTACCAAGTTAATAAATAATAATCAAATGAACATGACATTTAATTTGTTAAATTCGAGAAATCCTAAACAAGAAGTGTACCGTACTGCCAAAATCGGCTGTTGTTTGCAGGATAATTAAACAAAGAACAATGACACTATGAAATACTTACCTATTGGTGCTGAGCTTTTTAAGTTGAACAGGGCCAATTTGATAAAACAGCTAAAACCCAATAGCATTGCCATACTAAACGCCAACGATATCATGCCTACGAACGCAGATGGTATCATGCCTTTCAGACAAAATAACGATCTTTTTTACCTTTCCGGTATTGACCAGGAGGAAACAATTTTAGTATTGGCACCTGATTTTCACGAGGAAAAATTTCGGGAAATACTATTTATCAAAGAAACCAGCGAGCTGATAGCGATTTGGGAAGGGCACAAATTAACTAAAGAAGAGGCCACTGAGACCAGTGGCTTAAAAAGCGTTTTCTGGACCTGGGAATTTGAAAAATTGTTACCTTCTTTGATGGCCCATGCCCAACATGTATACCTTAACGCCAATGAACATACACGGGCTGAAATCAACGTGGAAACCAGGGATGCCAGATTTATCAAATTTTGCAAAACCCATTATCCATTGCATCACTATGGTAGATTAGCGCCCATCATGCATGACTTAAGGTCGGTGAAATCAGAGCGTGAGATTGCCATGTTGCAAAAGGCCTGCGATATCACGGCAAAAGGATTTCACAGGATTCTAAAATTTGTGAAACCAGGTGTGATGGAATACGAGATTGAAGCGGAATACATACATGAGTTTCTTAGAAATCGTTCCAGGGGTTTTGCCTATCAGCCAATTATTGCCTCCGGAGGCAATGCCTGCGTTTTACACTATTTGGAAAATAATAAAGCATGCGAGACCGGTGATATTTTATTGATGGACGTCGGTGCCGAATACGCCAATTACAATGCTGATATGACAAGAGCTATTCCTGTGAACGGGAAATTTACCAAAAGACAAAAAGCTGTTTACAATGCGGTGTTAAAGGTGAAAAATGAGGCCACAAAGCTGCTTGCACCTGGAAATACGATCAGGGATTACAATGAAGAAGTGGGGAAAATAATGGAAAGCGAGTTAATTGGACTAAAGCTGCTGGATAAGACCGATGTGAAAAATCAAGACCCTGAAAGCCCCATGTTTAAAAAATATTTTATGCATGGAACTTCGCATCACCTGGGGTTGGATGTTCACGATGTGAGCAATATGGATCAACCAATGCAAAAGGGCAATGTCTTTACCGTAGAGCCGGGAATATATATCCCCGATGAAAACCTGGGGATTCGTCTGGAAGATGATGTAGTGATAACCAAAGAAGGAGTATTTAATCTGATGGGACAAATACCAATTGAAGCCGACGAGATTGAAGAGATCATGAATTCTTAAAGACATGTTATACCGTCATTTTTTATTCGTGGCTAACATCCATACATATCATTTCAAAAAAAGCGATTACTACTGGCGCAATAGCGATTTATGTGTCAGGTCTTTTGTCTGCTGATTCTTTTCCATTATCATGAGAACATTGATGTAAATTAATTGTCACATTGACCTAGGTCATTTCATTTTCCGGTCGAATCCGCTACTTTAATATCCGCATGAAATGGGATTTAAGCATGCAGGATTTTATCGAAAAACTAATCGAATATGCCGCCAAAGCACCCTCAGGACATAACACACAGCCCTGGAAATTTGCCTATTATAAGAACATTATAAAAATATTTCCCGACTATGACAGGAGCCTTTCTGTGGTCGATGAGGATAACCACGCATTGTTTATTAGCCTGGGCTGTGCGGTGGAAAACCTGATAATTGCAGCGGGTCATTTTGGGTATTTGGCTAAGGTGGATTACTTTCCCTCCCATGAAAATAGTGAATGTATCAGGGTCAGGCTTGAGGAAGGTACCATTGATCCGGATAACCGGTTATTTGAGGCCATCGATAAGAGGCAGTCGACCCGTAGTCACTACAACGGACACAACATACCGGCTGAAGATGTGAACACCCTGCTGGGTACTTTGCATTACGAAGGGGTTAAATCGTTGATTTTTAACAGGAAACAAGAGATTATTCCTTTAATAGAATTTGTCAGACAGGGTAGTAGCCGGCAATTTTCCAATAAGGCCTTTAAAAATGAGTTGCTTTCCTGGATCCGGTTTAACGCAAAGGAAGCCGAAGTTACCGGTGATGGGTTACATAGTGCAGTTATGGGTTCACCGGCGGTCCCACCTTGGCTGGGTAAGCTGATGATCGCGTTGCTCACACCTTCAGGGGAGGCTAAAAGAGCCGAAAAACTGATTAAATCCTCTGCCGCGCTGATGATTTTTATTGCGGAGACAAATGATAAAAGAAACTGGATTAATCTGGGCAGGACATTTGAAAGAGTGGCCCTGACAGCGACGTCCCTGGGTATTAAACATTCCCATTTGAATATGCCTTGTGAAGAGATAGAAATCAGAAATAAGCTGGCCAGGTATTTAGGACTACTCAAAAAACAGCAGCCTTTGTTGTTGATAAGGTTAGGCTATTCAGACTTTATGCCTTACTCATTTCGAAGACCCTTAAATCAGATAATTTATAAAGATAAAAGTTCGGATACCCCTGAATTAAAGGAACCGCTGAAGGTGTCAGCGAGCAATGATTCCTGATTGAAACAGCGGGAGGCCATAATTAAAAAGCAAGTTAAAGATGCTACGATTCGCTTTCATATTTATCGTTTTTACACATGGGTTGATCCACCTGCTGGGATTTGCAAAGGAATGGAATCTGATGTCGGTAAGTCAGTTATCCGGTAAGACATTACTACCCTTCAACGAAAATCTTTCAAAGTTTCTGGGAACACTATGGTTACTGCCTTTCCTGGCCTTAATGGCGGTAGGCCTGGCTTTTTTATGGAAGAAGGAATGGTGGATGTATCTGGCGCTGATTTCTATAATCATCTCTCAACTATTAATAGTCCTGTACTGGCCTGATGCAAAGGCGGGAACTATTCCCAATGTAATCATTTTTGTAGCCATTTTTTTATCCTTTAACCACCGGCAATTTGAGCATGAGACGAGGCGCGAAGTTCAAAATTTACTGGCGGACGGTATTGAAAGTGAGCGTTCGGTAATAACGATGGAAATGTTGGACACACTACCCGGCCCGGTACGAAAATGGCTTATAAACGCCGGGGTAATTGGTAAAAATTATATTCAACAAATTTATTTGGAGCAAAATGGTAAGATCCGGTCCAAAGAAGGTGGGACCTGGATGCCGGTGGTTGCGAGACAGTTTTTTACCACGGAGACGCCGGGCTTTATTTGGAATGTGAAGGGGAAAAAAGGATCCATATTTAAAGTGGTGGGAAGAGATAAATACCGGCATGGCAAGGGGCATATGCTTATTAAAATGTTTTCAATGATTCCCGTTGTCAGCGAGGAGGGGAAAGAAGTCAACCAGGGAGCGATGTTGAGGTATCTTGCCGAAACTGTATGGTTTCCTACGATGGCCTTAAGCAAATATATTTCGTGGGAGGCGATCGATGCCAATTCGGCTCGTGCTACTTTCGTTTATAGAGACCTCAGCGTTTCAGGCGTGTTCGTATTTGATGATGAGGGCAATGTTTCTGCCTTCAAAGCACAAAGATATTATTACAGGGAAAAAGATGATTATTCCTTAGAGAGCTGGTCAGTTTCCATGAGTAACTACCAGCAACCGGCAGGTATCCGGATCCCAATGGACGGAACTGTATCCTGGAAATTAAAATCCGGCGAATTTATATATTACCAAATGGAAATTACCGATATCGAATATGACAAACCCCTTTAGACTGTCAGGAAGGGATCTCACTAAACTGCTTTCGGGACCTGACCCTGGTAGTTGCTACTAAAGCCGGAGCGGTAGATCGGGCAAAGACTTTTAGCAAAAAAAAAAGGCAACGCTTAGCGTTGCCTTTACTTATAATTTGGTTCTTTTAGTTATCCGCCAATTGAGATCCTTTTAAAAGATTCCACAGTCAGACCGCTCTTTACACCATCCAGGTATTTGGCCACAGTCAGTGAAGAGTCTTTTACAAAAGCCTGATTTAACAAAGTGTTGTCTTTAAAGAACTTATTTAACTTGCCCATCGCTATTTTTTCTACGATGTTTTCCGGCTTACCTTCTGCCAGGGCTTGCTCTTTGCCAATCTCAATCTCCTTTTCTACAACGGTTTGGTCTACGCCATCTTTATCTACAGCCAGCGGATTCATGGCGGCGATTTGCATGGCTACATTTCTTCCGGCTTCGCTTTGATCATCCTCGTTAACACCTTTTAATGACACCAATACCCCCAATTTATTGCCAGCGTGGACATAGGGAATGACCTGCTCTCCGGCCACGCGCTCATAAGCGCTTATTTCGATTTTCTCGCCAATTTTACCTATCAGCTCCACAATCTTTTCAGCGATAGGGAGGTCTCCCAGGGTCAGGGTTTTAAGTTCATCAATGGAGGCGGGCTTATTGGTCGAAGCCACTTCTACGATGCCTTGTCCCAGGTTTAAAAATTCTTCATTTTTAGCTACAAAGTCAGTTTCACAATTGAGGGCGATCAATGTTGCTTCTTTGCTTCCTTCATCGGTTTTAATGAAAACCGAACCCTCACTGGTCTCCCGGTCAGATCTGGATGCAGAAACCTTCTGCCCCTTTTTCCTTAAAATTTCGATTGCTTTTTCAAAGTCTCCGTCAGCTTCGGTCAGTGCCTTTTTACAATCCATCATGCCGGCACCGGTTTGCTGCCTCAGTTTATTAACTTCTTGTGCTGTAATAGCCATTTTGTTAATTAGGTTTTAGTATGTATGACAATTTGAATTACTTGATAACAAAAATTGAACACCGGAAAAATAACGATGTTCAATTCTTATAGTGTTTTATTTGATCTAAATCTTTATTCTTTTCCCGATTCTTTACCTCCGGATTCCACGCTTTCTTCAGCGGGTTTTTCAGCTTTAGCTCCTACCTCCACCTCAGCAGTGGTTTGTGGCGCTTCCTCAGCCTGTTCCCCGTTATTGCTATCCATCTTGATTTTTGCTTCTTCCTCTTGCTTCAGCTTCGCCTCATCCTTGTCTTTTTTCCTTTCCATCAATCCTTCTTCGATAGCTTTACCAATTTCGGTCACAATCAAGCTGATGGACTTGAATGCATCGTCGTTTGCCGGAATAGGAAAATCGACAAATTCAGGATTAGAATTGGTATCGACCATGGCGTAAACCGGAATATTCAATTTTTGCGCTTCTTTAACAGCGATATGCTCGCGTTTAATATCCACGATAAACAATGCAGCCGGAAGCCTGGTAAGGTCCGAGATACCACCGAGAATTCTCTCTAACTTGGTTTTTTCCCTACTTACCATTAATCGTTCTCTTTTGGCCAGGTTTTGGTAGGCCTCATCTTTCATCAATTTTTCGATGGAAGATAATTTTTTCAAAGACTTCCTTATCGTGCTGAAATTGGTAAGCATTCCGCCGAGCCATCTTTCAGTGACGTAAGGCATTTTTAACCTTTGCGCTTCTTCTGCTACCAGGTTTTTAGCCTGTTTTTTAGTGGCCACGAACATTACTTTTCTTCCTGATCGTACCACCTGCTTGATTGCGTTGGATGCTTCTTCGAGGCAAACAAGCGACTTATTAAGATCGATAATATGGATGCCATTTCTTTCCATAAAGATATATGGCGCCATCTTAGGATCCCACTTTCTCGTCAAGTGCCCAAAATGAACACCAGCATCCAGTAAGTCATTGTATTTTAAATTACTCATTAAAAGGTGATGATTATTATATTATCGTTTACTAAATTGAAATCTTCTCCGGGCCTTCCTTCTACCATATTTTTTTCTTTCAACCATTCTCGGATCCCTTGTAAGGAAACCCTCGGATTTTAAGGGACCGCGAAATTCAGGGTTTACCTCACATAATGCTCTGGCAATGGCCAATCTTACCGCTTCGGCCTGGCCTTTAAAGCCGCCACCGCCTACATTGATGTTGATATCAAAACTATCGGCACTTTCCACAGCGGTTAAAGGCTGCTTTACCACTACCCGTAGTATTTCGGTTGGGAAATAGCTGTCAAGTGTTTTGTCATTAACTTTTATTTCCCCGTTTCCGGATTTAAGATAGATTCTGGCTACTGATGTCTTCCTTCTGCCAATTGAATTAACGACGTCCATTAATTTTATTTTTAAATTTTAAATTCTTTTGGTTGCTGTGCTTCATGAGGATGCTCAGCACCTTCATAAATATGCAGGTTTTTAAATATCTGTCTTCCCAGCCTGTTTTTAGGTAACATCCCACGGACTGCTCTCTCCACTAATAAAGTGGAAGACTTTTCCTTCAACTGCCTCGGTGTGATTTGCTTTTGTCCACCAGGATAACCAGTATATGATAAGTACACCCTGTCATCCCATTTCTTGCCGCTTAATTTGACCTTATCAGCATTAATGACGATCACATGATCTCCGCAATCAACATGGGGTGTGAAACTTGGCTTGTATTTACCTCTTACAATTTTTGCCACCTCGCTGGCCAACCTTCCCAATGCCTTGGAGTCGGCATCTACAATGACCCACTGCTTGTCAACTGTTTGCTTATTGGCAGAGATAGTCTTATAACTTAAAGTATCCACTTATTTACTGTTAATTTGTATCAAATGAAATATACGCCCTTAAAAAGGGACACAAAGATAGAGGCTTATTTTTGGAAATGCAATAACCTAGGAAAAAAATAATGGCATTTATGAGTTGATCCCGGCCAATTTAAATCCTTTTGGTTCTCCAGGGTATTGATGCCAAATTAACATTTTTCTTTTTACCCCTCAAATATTTTTGTCAAGTTGTTTCAATAACACGGAAAAATCCTTTGGGTACTCGGCATTAACCGACAGGTCTTTGCCCGTCATATCTTTAAATTTAAGATAACGGGCATGCAGGGCAATTCTTTTGATGAGGGGTAATTCTTCGGTGCCTTTTTTAAGGTGGTAGTTTTTTTTAATAGAGGATAGATAGAAATGATGGCCTCCATAGACAAGGTCTCCAATGATGGGCGCCTGTTGATGGGCCAGGTGTATTCTTATCTGGTGCATCCGGCCACTATGCGGAAAACAAGCCAGTAGCGTGTGCGCGCGAAAGGCTTTGATTGTGTCGATAGTCGTTGTCGACTCCTTGCCACGGTAATGGTCTATCCTCACCGTACCTTTTCCCGATGAGAAAATGGGGGCTTCAATTTTTAAATCTTTAAAATTGTGAATGCCTTCCGCAACAGCGTGATATTCCTTGATTACTTCGCGCTTTTCAAATTGAATGGAAAGTGACCTGTAGGCTTCCGGACTTTTAGCAATGGCTAAAGCCCCAGAGGTTTCTTTGTCCAGCCGGTGGCATAATTGCGCCAAAGAATGATATTTTTTTGCCAAACTCAATAAATTAACCTCATCGTTACGGTCATCAAGGCTGGCAACGAAGGGAGGTTTATTGATAACTATATAATTATCATTCTCAAATACTATTAACTCTTCGAATTTTAATTTGCCCATTTGGGCAAATCTACGAAAGTCAGACTAAATTAATATCATTTGACAGCTGATGATGAAAGAATATTGGCTGGCGAGGAAATTTCCAATCAAATGGAAGGCTGCCTACCCGGCATCTGTTATGAATTGCTCCACTCGTGGAAGTTGACGACATTGCCAACTTTGTCAAGATAAAAAGTTACACTACACCTATTCATATAGCCCTTATCGTTTTTGTGTGTAAATTTGTGATACACTACATATTTGTAGGGAGGAACATTTACCTGCACTACGTCCGACCACTCCAGCGACTCGTAGCTTTCCCAGTTGATCAGTTTATCTTTCAACCAGATTTTCACATGATTAATTGCACCATTTTCTGTTACAAGGGACATTTCCGCATCGACTAATTTCCATATTACAAATTTCCGTATTAAATATTAACCATTAATTATTGAAAAATTAATAAAAGATTAATTTTGTCCGTATAGGTTAAGAATAAATGAATATGGTTGAAAACCAGGCACTTGTTTTTAATGAATTTCCTAAGCAGTGGGCAATGCAAAACTAAACGTCGATCCTTCTTCCACTTTGCTTTGTACTTCTATTCTGGTGTCGTGCGCTTCCAATACATGTTTTACAATAGCCAGGCCCAGGCCGGTGCCGCCTTTGTCCTTGGAACGACTTTTCTCCACCCGGTAAAATCGCTCAAAAATACGTTTAATGTCCTCATCGGGAATGCCCCTTCCATTATCCGAAACAGTAATGAGTACCTCCTTTTTTCTTTTTTCAAAACCAACTCTTACCGAGCCTTGCTTTCTCGTATATTTTATGGCATTGGAAATAAGGTTGAGCATAACCTGGTAAATTCTTTGCTGGTCGGCCACCACAAATACCTGGTTATTGGAGAATTCCGTAAACCCCATGTCAATTTCTTTCTTTTCGGCCTCTCCTTCCAACTGTTCAAATACTTCATTGACCACAGCAAATACGTTAAAGCGCTCATATTGCATCTTGATTTGCCCGGTTTCCATTTGCGATAGGGTCAGCAGGTCCTGTACCAGTATGTCCAGGCCATCCAGGCTTTTGGCAGCTTTCTTTAGAAATTTTTGCCTCACCTTCTTATCTTCTATTGCACCGTCGAGCAACGTATGAACAAATCCCTGGGCACTGAAAATGGGTGTTTTTAACTCATGAGAAATATCTGCAATAAACTCCCGGCGGAAGTTTTCTGTTTTTCTCAGCTGATCTATTTCCTGTTGTTTGGAAACAGCGTAGGCATGAATTTCCGATTGTATTCTTTTCAGCGGATTAAGAGGATTGAAACCCTCAGGGTCATTAAACTGGATTTCTTTATTGTTTAATTTTTTGATCGCGTTTTGCATCTTTTTGATTTCATTAAAAATCAAAAAATTCAAAATCATGTGAATGAGTAGATAGGAAGATGAAAATGAGATAACAAAAGTTACGATCAACGCATTGACACTAACGTTTAACAACGACAAAAAAGCAGTAGTGACCACGGAAATGGAAGCCGCTAAAAGTAAGGCAAGTCCCCTTGAATTCACTTTAAGTCTTTTATTTTTCTTTTGATTAGTGCTAAGTTACTAATTCAGCTGAAATTTATAACCAACTCCTTTTACTGTAGAAATAAATCCCTCCCCTATTTTTTCCCTTACTTTTCTGATATGGACATCTACGGTACGAGCCAGGACATATACGTCGGTTCCCCAGATGTTTTGCAGTAGTTCATCCCGGTTAAAGACTTTATTAGGATTCTGGGCGAGGTAATAGAGCAGTTCAAACTCTTTTTTGGGAAGGGTTACAGGTTTGTCATTGACATTTACCGTGTAACTGGTTCTGTTAATTGACAAGCCGCCTATTTCTATAATGTCCTTATCGTCCTTTTTCTTGGCTTCCCGCCGGAATAAGGCCTTCAGGCGGCTCATTAAGGCGCGTGGTTTGATTGGCTTGGTGATATAGTCATCAGCGCCGACTTCAAAAGCAGCTACCTCTGAATATTCTTCGGAACGGGCAGTCAGGAAGGTTATATAGGTGCCGTTTAACTCCGGAATTTCTCTTAATTGCCGGCAGGTTTCAACGCCATCCTGTTTTGGCATCATGATATCCAGCAGGATGAGATCAGGGATAAATTTCTTGGCGATTTTCACGCCTTCCCGACCATCAAGTGCCGTCTTCACCAGATAACCTTCTTTTTCCAGGTTATATTTCAATAATTCAAGAATATCTTCCTCATCATCTACAACCAGCACTTTGAAGTTAAGCTTTTCAGACATTTTTGTAAGAGTTAGTTTTTTGATTCTTTGATAAATAGTTTTTCCAGGGTTGATTCCAATACCTGGCCCCTTAAATTTTTGGCAATGATTTTCCCCTCGGGATCCACTAGAAACGAGGCGGGTATACTTCTCACCTGGTACATGGAGGCGCCTTCGCTTTTCCATCCTTTCAGATCGGAGATATGTCCCCAGTTCAACTTATCCTTTTCAATGGCCGCCAGCCATTTTTCTTTACTGTGATCCAGCGATACACCAAGTACCCTGAATCCATATTGTTGGAATTTGTGATATGCCTTGACTACATTCGGATTTTCCTTTCTGCACGGACCGCACCAGGATGCCCAGAAATCAATCAAGACGTAATTCCCTTTTAAGGCAGAAAGCCGCTGCATGGCCCCATATTGATCGGGTAAGGTGATGTCGGGTGCCAGATCTCCTATTCTGGGGGCCGGTGGTGGTAATAAGTTGATTAAGTATTGATAATGCTTTGAATGGGGGTATTCCTGACCATACTTATCCACAATATCCCATATGTTATCCGGAGCGCCATTGGCAAACAGACTTACCAAAGCCAAATAAATCACCTCCCTATGGCGGGAATCAGGCCGGGTTTTTGCGATCAGCCGCTCTGCGGCAGACAGCCATTGCGGCAGATTTTTTGGCACAAAAGTTTGATAGTAGCGGTAAACCTTGCCCAACAACATGTCTCCCCGCGTAAATTCCTCGTCAGAGAATTCCTCGGGACTAAAGTAAGCTTCCTGCGTTTTGTTTTCTCCGGATATAAATAACCCTGCTACTTTTCCCATAAATAAATCCGGATTATTTTCTGACAGTCCTTTGTAAAAACTGTTTTGCTCATTTTTTAATGAATCCAGTTGTGCCTGCAACAGCGTTAATTCGTCCTGAGTGCCTCCGGAACGTTTGGCAACATGTGCCTGTTGCAGAATTTCTTTATTGGCAATTTGAATGTTTTTGTTAAACTTTGCGAATTGCTGAAATAATTCGTTTTCTTTTGAATGCTGGAAATGGATGGCCAGGGGCTGGTTTACATCCCCTTCAAATTGCAAATTCTCCCGCCCTAAAATCAGGACAATACTTTTATCTCCGCTAGGGCCAATTTTATAAAATCCTCTTGGCAATCCGTTATCATATTGAAAGGAAAACTGTCCGGCGTTGGAAGTGGTGGAGTCAATTTTTATTACCTGTGTTCCAAATAAGCTGTATAAAAATACCTGTTTATCATTTTGAATATTGGCCAATTTCCCGTTGATAACGGTCCTCTGAGCAGTCGCTGTATCATAACAAAAAAAAACCAAAAACAGAATTACAATAAGCCTTTGAGCCATATATGAATATGCTGAATTTAAATCAAAATTAGCCAGAATTGATATTATTAAAAAGCAGTTAACAATTTCTTAATACAATGTAAGATATCAGTTATTTTTACCGCGCAGGTTCTGATAGCTCTTGATGTCAATTTCAACTGCACCAACAAACATATTGGCTTTTATCTTGAGCGGAATTTTGTTTTTATCTTTCGATAACCACAATTTGATAGCACCCTCGCCCTTAAAGAGTTTGTTTTCGGGCATGACAGGCGCCAGCACATGGGTATCAAAGGTGCCAACCTTCGTCTTAAGCGTTTCGGTGCCGAGATATTTTACTTTCATATGAAAGGTTTCATCATCAAAAAAGCCATTGATCTTGATAACCTCTCCTTTGCTTTTTTTATCCAGGTCCATCGTGCGTAGATAGTAGGCGCCGCTAACCAGGTCCTGGGAATTGTCCGTAATAGGGAAATTTATCTTTTCTTTAAGTCTTAGTGTTTTTTTATCTAGCCTGGCAACCTCGGCAGAGTCCTTGAAGTGATCAAAATTAACAATCTCATTTTTACGGTATTTGTTCTCCCTGATATACCTGTAAAACCTTTGCGGGACAATGGCCGCTGTATCCACATAGGAGCCCCAGGTGTCTCTGACTTTATAAAACAGATCGATCATACCCGCAGTTCTCCCTGAAATATTTATTTTGAAGCAGGGCCTGTCATTAATGGTATAGATGGTCTCACCTATTTCGACGGTGGCAAAAGCGCCGCTCAAAAAACCTAAATGCACCCTGTATTCCAATCTTTCCCCCGCATAGAAACTTTCGTTTCTAATGTAGCGATAACCATTCTCTTCCTTTTGCATCAGCAAAGAGACCAGAACAGTTAATAATATGGAACCTAATTTAATTTTCATGGGCTTTAAAGAAGGTTAAAAACGGGCCTAATTTAAGCAATTAACGTTTAATTATTGTTACCTTAATTTTAAACAAAAGGTTGACTTTTTTTTAATAGTTCAAAGATTGTTCCAAATTTAAAGAGATGGATATTGAGATTTTAGGTAAAGGAGGTAATTTTTTAAATTGTTATCAAAATCATTTTGTAGTGTTTCTTCAAACTGGCCTTGATTTTTCCTGTATCGGAGATAAGACATAAAAAAAGTGTTGTTGGCCTCATAATCCTTATAAAATTCCAAATAGTCTGATTTTCTATGTAAACTTAGTGTGTCGATCCGATCGAAAATTTCCTTGATAAATGTCTGTTTCCTTTGGGTTTTATCATCGTCTGACAGCGCGTGGCCAAAGGTTTGATACAAACTGTCCAGTCCAATAGCACCTCTTAGAATATGTTGACTGAACTTTTTACTATCTTCATTATCCTCTATGTAAGTGGAGAATTCCTGTGAGCTGGCACCGAATTTTTGTATCAGGAAAAGTTCCGCGCCTTTGGTGCCAATAAATGTGGCGAGGTTTTCATTAAATTGCAAAGAGTCTTTGACAAATAATGTTCCGTGCGTTAGCTCATGGATGATCAGCTCTGCCAGATCCCCGGTCTTTCGGTTTAACATATTGGATAAAATCGGATCCCTGAACCAGCCCAGTGTGGACCACCCGCCGGTGGTTCGAATATTTGTGTCATACCCCTGGTCCTTCCATTTTTTTTCTTCCTCAACGGCCATGTCGTATTCAAAAAATCCCTTATAGGAAAAAGACCCCACCAGCGGGAAGGACCACTCTTTGGCTTCCATGGCAAATGGCGAGCACGCCGTTACCACCCATAAAATGGGCTTCCCCTTTTGGTCAAACACACTTGTATAGTTGTCGGTGGGGTTGGCGCCCAATGAGTCTACGGCAAACTTTTTGACTTCCTGGATTAATTTCAGCTTTATTTTAATAGAATCAGGAGCCTGAGGATCGGCGAGGATGTCATTAACTTCCCGGGTATCCGAGACCACCCGTATTTGTCCTTTTGCCTGTACAAAAGCATAGTACAACAGTTGCCGCTGCCAAATGATAACGACCAGTAAAACCAGCAAAAAACTGTAAACAATCTTTTTTCTGCCCATATGCCTCAAACGATATTTAATGAGTATGTTATCAAGTTAAAAAACTGAAATACCTGTTTCCGGGTGGCCAAAGTAATTGATAAAAAAACTACATTTTCGTTAAAAATAACTAATAATCTGATGGATATTTAAAATCTGAAAAACTTCCTCAAATACTTTCTTGCTCATTTGTTAATTGGATTCAATCGTAGTAAATTCACAAATACAATTTTTCAAACGTAAGGATATGAGCGATAATTCAGAAAAACTTAAAGCCCTCCAGCTAACCATAGATAAATTAGAAAAAACCTACGGAAAAGGCACCATCATGAAATTGAGTGATGAAAAAGTGGAAGATGTGCCTGCCATCTCTACCGGTTCCATAGGTCTTGATATAGCTTTGGGCGTAGGCGGAGTTCCCAGGGGAAGGGTAGTGGAGATATATGGTCCGGAGTCATCCGGTAAAACGACGCTAACGATGCATTGTATAGCAGAGGCGCAAAAAGCGGGTGGATTAGCGGCGTTTATAGATGCAGAACACGCTTTTGATAAGGTATATGCTGAAAAGTTGGGTATTGATACCGAGAACCTTTTAATTTCCCAGCCTGACAATGGTGAGCAGGCGTTAGAAATAGCCGAACATTTAATACGCTCCGGCGCCATAGATATCATTGTCATTGACTCTGTGGCTGCTTTAGTTCCTAAAGGAGAATTGGAAGGGGAAATGGGAGAAAGTAAAATGGGACTACAGGCGAGGTTAATGTCGCAAGCCCTGCGTAAACTGACCGGGGCAATCAACAAATCGGGTTGTTCCTGTATTTTCATTAACCAATTGAGAGAAAAGATAGGTGTCATGTTTGGAAACCCTGAGACAACCACCGGGGGAAATGCACTGAAATTTTACGCGTCGGTTCGATTGGATATTCGCAGAATTGGTCAAATAAAAGAGAGTGCTGATAACATTTTAGGAAACAGAACAAGAGTTAAAGTTGTCAAAAACAAGGTAGCGCCGCCTTTTAAGGTAGTTGAATTTGATATCATCTACGGTCAGGGGATTTCCAAAGTAGGCGAAATATTGGACCTGGGTGTAGAACTGAGCATTGTACAAAAGTCAGGGTCCTGGTTTTCTTATGGCGGTGACAAACTGGGGCAGGGTCGTGATGCCGTAAAAAAATTATTGGAAGACAATATTGAATTAATGGAAGAACTTGAGCTGAAAATTAAGGCCAAGGTAAGAGGAGAAGAGGTAGAAGAGCCGGTAGCCAGCGAGAGCTAGTGCTGCGGTAAAATTTTCAGTTCGTATAGGAATCTAAACAAAAAAGGAGTTGTGATATCAGATGATTTACAACTCCTTTTTATATTACGGAACATTAAAATTCTCAACAAAAGCAATATAGCTAGTTGGTTCGAATAGCAACTACCGGATCCAGCCGGGCAGCCATTGCTGCGGGGATTATTCCCGAGGCGGTGCCAATCAGGGCCGATACCCCAAGGCCCAGCGTAATATTTTTCAGGGTAAGCGAAGACTCCAAACTACCCATAGGAATTAAGGTTATTAAATAGACCAGAAACAGGCCTACTAATCCGCCGATAACGCTTAGGAAGATAGCTTCAAATAAAAACTGGAAAAGGATGAAGAAATTTTTTGCTCCTAACGATTTTTGGATCCCGATAATATTAGTTCTTTCGCGTACGGATACAAACATAATATTGGCGATACCAAATCCCCCGACCAGTATTGAAAACCCTCCCAGAACCCATCCGGCGACGCCTATTACATCGAATACGCCGCCAATGGCGTTAGTAATGGCTTCGGGTCTGTTAAGGGCGAAATTGTCCTTATCCTTCGGCTTTAACATTCTTTTACTTCTCATGATTCCCCGCAATTCGGCTTCAAGTTCCACCAGGCCAATATCGTCATCTCTTCCTTTCAGGGCGATTTTACTGCCGATCCCTCTTCTTCTGCCGCTATAATACATTTTCTGAAAGGATTTATAAGGGATCAGGCACGCGTCATCTTTGCTTGGGCCGCCAATGAAGCTTTCTCCCTCCCTTTCGGAAACGCCAACCACTGTGAATTTTTTGCCGCGAATATCAAACTGTTTGCCAAGGGGATTTACGTTTGGAAACAAATCCTCCGCGACATTGATTCCTATCAGGGCGACCGGTCTGGCACTTTCAACCTCTTGTCTGGAGAAATATCTGCCGTTTTCAATTTTTACGTCAAATACTTCATTATAATCATAACTAATGCCCAACAGGAAGTTTGAATAAGTACTGTTATTTTTTCTTTTGTAAGTTTGACCGCCTCTGACGGCATAAATAGAGACACCAGCTGCATTTTCGACTTTATCTTTAACAAATTCATATTCATTGTAATCCGGGTGTGGTCTGTTTAAAAATTCCCACCATTTATATTCTCCACCACCCAGTCCGTAGGGCCATTTTTCCACATTGATCACGTTAGTGCCCAAAAAATCAAAGCTATCTTTAATGCTTTTTTCCAGGGAGTCGACTATCGTGAAAACAGTAATAATGGAAAAAATACCAATGGTGACGCCGGCCAGCGAAAGTATCGTCCGAAATTTGTTCACCTTGAGGGCATTCCAGGCAAACCTAAAGCTTTCCAATATCAATTTTAAGACTTTCAATACAGACAGATTTTACAGCGCTTATTGGATAAAAGTGAATTTACTTACATTTTTAAAAACAAATCACTACATTTGCGCACTTCAAAAATTTTTAATTTAGTGGTTATTTAATACCGTAATATTAAATATGAAATTATCAGAATTCAAGTTTGATTTGCCTCCCGGTCTAATAGCTTTATATCCGGCTGAAAACAGGGATGAGTCGCGTTTAATGGTGGTTCACAAAGAAACAGGCGAGATAGAGCATAAAATTTTTAAAGATCTTATTGATTACTTTGGGGATGGAGATGTGATGGTGGTGAATGATACGAAAGTCTTTCCGGCCCGATTATATGGCAATAAGGAAAAAACAGGGGCAAAGATTGAAGTATTCCTGTTGAGGGAGTTAAATAAAGAGATGTTTTTGTGGGATGTGCTGGTGGATCCGGCCAGGAAAATAAGAGTGGGGAATAAGTTATATTTTGGCGATGGGGATCTTGTTGCCGAAGTCATTGACAATACAACCTCTCGGGGAAGAACAATCAGATTTTTGTACGAAGGCTCAAACGAAGAATTTTACAAAATGATTGATTCCCTTGGGGAAACGCCTTTGCCAAAATATATCAAAAGAAAGGCCGAGCCTGAAGACAGAGAGCGCTATCAAACTATTTACGCAGAACACACAGGGGCGGTAGCAGCGCCAACTGCCGGCTTGCACTTTACCAGGCAGCTGCTCAAAAGATTGGAGATAAATGGTGTGGATGTCAATCCTATCACCTTACATATCGGATTGGGTACTTTCCGTCCGGTAGATGTTGAGGATCTCACCAAGCATAAAATGGACTCCGAAAACTTTCGGGTAGGTCAGGAAATCGTTGAAGCTGTTAACCAGGCGATCAAGAAAAAGCAAAGGATATGTGCGGTGGGAACTACCTCTATGAGGGCATTGGAATCATCAGTATCCGCCAACAACCTCTTAAAAGCCAACGAGGGTTGGACAGACAAATTTATTTTTCCGCCTTACGATTTTAAAATCTGTAATGCGCTTATCAGTAATTTTCATATGCCAGAGTCTACCTTGTTTATGATGGCTTGTGCATTTGGCGGTTATGACCTGATTATGGAAGCTTACAGTGTTGCCATCAAGGAAAAATATAAATTTTACAGCTACGGCGATGCCATGCTGATACTTTAGCCAGTGATCACGGGTCATTGAATGCTGCTATAGTTGCGTTTTAGATTGACTGACATTCCATGTTACCAATTCAATGATGAAAAGCGACGAATATGCCCTAATTGTGGCCGGCGGTACAGGCAGACGCATGAAGAGTGATTTGCCAAAACAATTTTTGGAAATTTCCGGATGGCCGATTTTAATGCATACCATCAAGGCTTTTTATCAGTACTCCAGCCAATTAAAAATCATATTAGTTTTACCGGAAGGCGACTTTGATACCTGGTATGAATTGTGTAAAAGGCATGATTTTCAAATAGTGCATCAGCTACAATCTGGCGGAAATACAAGATTCCAATCGGTCAAAAGAGGATTGGAGAAATTGCCGGATACAGGATTAGTGGCCATTCACGATGGCGTTCGCCCGTTGATTGAAGAGGCGATTATCGCCAACTCGTTTAACCTCGCCCGGAAGGATCAGAGCGCCATCGCCGCTGTCAGGTTGAAGGAGTCCATCAGGAAGGTAGATGACCAAACCAGCAAAGCGCTGGATCGATCAAAATTCAGGTTAATTCAGACACCACAAACCTTTGATCTTGCCTTGATAAAGCAGGCTTATCTAATAGCCGAGGACCAGGCATTAACAGATGATGCCAGTGTGGTAGAAAGAGCGGGTTATAAAATATCGCTGTTTGAAGGGAGTTATCGTAACATAAAAATTACCACTCCCGAAGATCTGGTGATAGCGTCAAGTCTGATGGAAAGAAGGGTCAAAGAATAATTTTTGGGTGTAAAATCAAAAAGGCATTTAAATGTTTTAACAATTAAATGCCTTGACGTAATATTTTAAATATTAGAGATCCTTCCTTAATATTCATCTTCATTAAAGAAGAAATCTTCTTTCGTCGGATAATCAGGCCATATCTCCTCAATGCTTTCATAGGGCTGACCATCGTCTTCCAATTCTTGTAAATTTTCAACGACCTCCAGGGGGCACCCCATCCTGATTGAGTAATCAATTAACTCATCTTTGGTGGCGGGCCATGGGGCATCTTCAAGATAGGATGCTAATTCTAATGTCCAATACATAGTTTATCCCTCCTTTGTTCTTACTTTATGAATTTCGTGCAAAAATAAAATTTAAATTAAAAAAACAAATGATAATTACTTTTTTATATTACAATGTTAGAAAATGTAACCCTACACTTAATATGCCGATAATCAACACTTAAAAGCGCTCACCAACAAAATGGGGTTGGGTTTTAATAAAATCATTATAAAAGCTAAAACCAGTAAAAAAATTGTGGTCAGTGGTTTTTAAAATGATATACTTTTCTTCTTTTATAGTAATAAAAGATTTTAATAAAATCAAGTTATTCACATGATTTACAAACATAATTATCATATTTGTGCCTTAATTTTTATCCACTTATCATAACCAAAGTGTAATTTTATTGCAAATCTTGCATTAATTTCAACGTAAATGAGTGACGAAAAGATCATATTTTCTATGGCGGGGGTAAGCAAAAGCTATCCACCGCAGAAAACTGTATTAAAAAATATCTACCTCTCTTTCTTTTACGGAGCAAAGATTGGTGTTTTGGGACTAAATGGTTCAGGGAAATCATCTCTACTTAAAATAATTGCCGGTGTGGATCGCGAATATCAGGGGGAGGTGGTGTTTTCTCCGGGATATTCTATTGGATTATTGGAGCAGGAGCCTAAATTGGACGCCAGTAAAACCGTAAAAGAAGTAGTGGAAGAGGCCGTCCGGGAAGTTGTGGATTTACTGCGAGAATTTGAGGCCATTAACGAAAAATTTGCCGATCCGGCGGTCATGGAGGACCCCGACGCCATGGAAAAACTTATTGAAAAACAAGGGGAGGTTCAGGAAAAACTTGAACATCATAACGCCTGGGAATTAGATACCAGGCTTGAAAAAGCCATGGATGCCCTGAGAACCCCACCGCCGGAGACTAAAATTGAAAATCTTTCGGGTGGCGAAAAAAGGAGGGTAGCATTATGCCGGCTGTTGTTGCAGGAACCGGACGTATTGTTGCTGGATGAGCCTACCAACCACCTGGATGCCGAATCAGTGCAATGGCTGGAAATGCACTTACAGCAATATAAAGGAACGGTCATTGCCGTTACCCACGATCGTTATTTTCTGGATAATGTCGCCGGTTGGATACTGGAATTAGACCGCGGTGAGGGTATTCCATGGAAGGGAAATTATTCTTCGTGGTTAGAGCAAAAACAGGAGCGTTTGGCCAAAGAAGAAAAAACAGAGTCAAAACGTCGTAAGACACTTGAAAGAGAGCTGGAGTGGATAAGAATGACACCAAAAGGCAGACAAGCCAAAGCGAAAGCCAGACTAAGCGCTTACGATAAACTGGTAGGAGAAGAGAGCAAGGAAAAAGAAGCCAAGCTGGAGCTGTTTATTCCAGCCGGTCCAAGACTGGGGAACAAGGTAATTGAGGCCCAAAACGTTGCCAAATCATTTGGTGATAAATTGTTGTTCGACAACCTTAATTTTTCCTTGCCACAAGGCGGGATTGTTGGTGTTATAGGTCCAAATGGCGCAGGAAAGACTACGTTATTTAATTTAATCACCGGAAAGGAGGCGCCGGACGGAGGTTCGATTGAAGTGGGAGCAACGGTAGATATCGCCTATGTGGATCAGGGCCACGATATTCTCGATCCTGATAAAACAGTTTGGCAGTCTATTTCAGATGGTAATGAATTAATTGAGCTGGGGGGTAAACAGGTTAACTCAAGAGCCTATGTGAGTAAATTTAATTTCAGTGGTGCCGATCAGGAAAAGAAGGTCGGTGTATTGTCCGGAGGAGAAAGAAACAGAGTACATCTGGCGCTTACCTTAAAAAAAGGGGCCAATCTCCTGTTATTAGATGAGCCTACAAATGATTTGGATGTAAATACACTCAGAGCCCTGGAGGAGGCTGTTGAAAATTTTGGTGGATGCGCCGTTATTATTTCGCACGACAGGTGGTTTCTGGATAGAATTGCTACCCATATCCTTGCTTTTGAAGGAGATTCCAGTGTCTACTGGTTTGAAGGAAACTATTCAGAATATGAGGAAAACAGAAAGAAACGTTTGGGTGATGAAGGTCCAAAAAGGATTAGGTATAAAAAAATGATCTGAGATTGATCATAATGCCACCCTTTATCTATGCATTGATAGAGGCCATCTTCTGCCTCGTATGGGTCTTAGAGGGGAATAAAAAAACTCACCTTGAAGTAAAGGTGAGTTTCTGGAATGGGTCATCTGACCCATGATTTAAGTTGGTAGCTTGCTTAATTTTTTGGGATAGCGTACAGGTTAAAGGTATCGCTTTTATTCATGTCTTCTCTGCTCAATTTTTCAATTGTAGTGTCTTCCAGGAAATCTTCAAAGTAAAAAAGATCATAACCCTGGTCGTGAATAATATCATATAACTCTTCCTTTTCTTCTTTTGAAAGCTTTAAAAAGCACTCAGCAATAATGACAGGTTTGCAGGTTTTGATGACATCTGAAATGGATTTTATGATTTCTTTGTCCAGGCCTTCCGTATCTACTTTAATCAGGGACAATTTTTCCAGCCAGCTTTCATAGTCCTTGTGCAACAAAGCGCTCAGGTTAACCCCTTGTACTGTGTGTTGCATTTGAAACTTTCCATGGGTTTTGTCGGGTTCCCTGGATATACCCCCATTTGAAAAGGATGCTTCGGAAGAATTGTAGTAAAATTCGCCTGGCGTATCGGTAATAGCATATTGCAACGGGACAATATTTGCCTTTCCCTTATTTAAAGTTGCGTTTTGTTGTAATATTTTGAAAATATAGGGATTAGGATCAAAACCAAGCACCAACCCTTCTTTTCCTGCGGCGATGGCCATGGGGACGGTGGTATCGCCAATATTGGCGCCAATGTCGATAGCCAAATCACCATTTTTCACAAATTTGCGAAAGAAATCTATCTCTTTCTGCGTAATGGTCTTTTGGCCTGTAAGTGGGTTGTCCCAGTCCGCAAATTCAACAATGCCATCTGATTCCAAATCAAATTGTACCATTTTGTACGGATACTCAGCAAATACTCTACGGGCTTTTTTTCTTCTGAAAGAGGCTTTTAATCGTTCAAGCATAGTTTTGGTTTTTGGAATTTATAATATCTTTCCACCAACCGATATACACAAATACAGAAAAACCTGGCTTTTTTAACATCCAACACGCACCTTATCGGCGAGGAATTATTTATAGAAAATGTCTTCTTCAAAGTATAGCACTACGTTTCCCGGACTTTTGTATGTGCTTGGATTTCTTAAGCCAGTGCTAAGCAGCCTGTCTCTGCATTTTAGCCGGGAATCACTAATAAGGCATTTAATATAAGGGATTAAATTTCGGTTTTCAAGATTTAGAGGAACTTTGTGACATTTTATTGTCACGGGTTTGCTTATTCCGGGATTTAAGTGTAGCTGGTTGCGTCTATGAGGTTTGGGGTGGGGGCTTAGTTAAATTCTTTTTCGAAATACTCCATTACATGGAGTTTTAACAACTTTTCCTGCTCGAGCAGGTCAAAATTGGGAAGTTTTTTCTTTAACTTCCAATGAGGCCATCCCTCTTCGTCCAGGCCTTCCAGTTCATAGAATCCGGAATAGCTTAGCACCTTGCAAATGGCGATATGCATCAGGTCCTGTTTCTCTTCTTTGGAAAAAGTCTTTTTACCCTTTCCCAATTCCTGCACACCTATCAGAAATAATACCGCGTTGAGATCTGCCGGTTTTTTTCCGATGATTTCTCCCAGGTCCTCGAGCAGCTTTTGCCAGTTTTTTGCCAGCTCCAAATCTTTTTTAATCATGATCCTGCTATTTTCAATGCTTCCCAATATTCCACAGCCCTTCTCAGGTGTGGAATGACAATGGTGCCTCCAATAATATTGGCAATGGAAAATACCTCATAGATCTCAGCCTCTTCTACACCTGCCTCTTTGCATTTTTCCAAATGATATTTAACACAGTCGTCACAGCGCAAAACCATGGAGCAGGCGAGGCCAATCATTTCCTTGGTTTTTACATCTACACTACCTGCGGCAAATGTATTGGTGTCGAGGTTGAATAAGCGCTTGAGCACCTTATTATCAGCAGCCAGTATTTTTTCATTCATCTTGCTGCGATATTGATTAAATGCTTCTACCTGGTTCATTTTTTCCTTTTTTTTTATAAATTGGGATTCCCCCTTAATCATAAAGCCATTTGATCTAAACAAATATAGAGGCTAATTTTTTAAACTAACTGAGAATTTTATGATAAAGGACTTTTTTAACTTGATTTTTCCCCGTTGTTGTTTGGCCTGTCAGAAAGCGTTGATTTCGGAAGAATTATTATTATGTACACATTGCCGGCTGGGATTACCCGTCACCAATTACCATTTATGGGAAGAAAACCCCTTACTGATGCGATTTTATGGTAAAATAACTGTAAACGGGATTTATAGTTATCTAAAATTTATCAAAGGGGGAATAACGCAAAAGGTGTTGCACAAAATCAAGTATGAAAATTATCCGGAATTAGGTCAGTTGCTTGTAACCTGGTTTGCCTATGATCTTATAAAGGCGCAAAAACTTTTGGATATTGAGCTGATCGTTCCGGTGCCGTTGCACAAATCGAGATTAAGGAAAAGGGGCTATAACCAAAGTAATTATATAGCCAAGGGCATAGCCTTAGCCAGCAAAATTCCTTTTTCGGATCAGGTCGTGGAGAGATCAGTAAAAAGTGCCAGTCAGGCTTTGAAGGGAGACAGGCTGGAAAGATGGCAAAATGTACACGAAATATTTAAGGTCAGCCAGCCGGAAATGGTAAAAGGAAAACACATTTTGGTGGTGGATGATGTGCTTACCACTGGTGCTACGCTGGAGGCCTGTGCCATTCCGCTCCTTGAGGCGGAATGTAAAGCAATAAGTTTTGCGACGTTAGCCGTAGCAATTTGAGGTTTTGTAGCAGAGAAAAATAAAAAAGGCTTCCAATAAATCACTGGAAGCCTTGTGCTTAAATAATCTTTTATTTTTAGTAGTTCGATCCTGCTCTGATCATAGCGCATCTAAATCCGATGGTAGCTGTTGAAGAGTCTTGCTCCAAAAATCTTCTTGTACCTGGTGACATCCAATAGGCGACATCCTTCCAGGATCCTCCTTTATAAACTCTTACTTTATCATTTATTAATGAGTTGTAATTTTCATAGTCATAGTATTTTTCAGCCTCATCCAATATACCATCTCTTCTGATCGGGTTAAGGTCATCCATATCCTGGAAAGAAAGTGATCTGTAAACATCCTGCACCCATTCGTTAACATTACCGGCCATGTGGTATAGCCCAAAGTCATTGGGAGGAAATTCGTAAGCATATGCAGTAATCATGGCGCCGTCATTCAGCTTTCCTGCGATACCCGCATAATCACCACGTCCTCTTTTGAAGTTAGCAAAGAAGTAGCCCATTTTCTTGCCATAGGGATTTCTCACGGAGTGACCATCCCATGGATAAACTCTTTGATGCGTTTGATTTTCGTCCAGCCATTGCGTTCCTATCAAACCTTGTGCGGCATATTCCCACTCTGCCTCGGTTGGCAGTCGGTAATCCGGCAATACCACTCCACTTTCGAGGGCGATACGGCCACCTGACTCTGCGGGCACTTCCACACCGGCTTCTTCGGCTAATTTTAGATTTACCATCGTTGTTCTCCACTTACAGAAGTCGTTGGCCTGGATCCAGCTTACACCTACCACGGGGTAATACCTGAAACCAGGATATCTTAAATAGTGATCTCTATACGGATCGTTAAAAGCCAGGTCGCTGGTCCATACTGTTGTGTCAGGTAAGGATGACTGATAAAACTCACGGGAAGAGTCTAATTTTACATAATATAAGTATTCGAGCCAATGAATGTTACTTACCTCGGTTTCGTCCATGTAGAAAGATGCCACAGTCACGGTTCTTTCAATATTATCACGTGAGTTCATGATATCCTCTTCAAATGATCCCAATACAGATCTTCCTCCTTCGATGAATACAAGGTTTGGCCCTTCCGGCTGTCCCTGATACTCTGTCACCTGGAATCCTCCGTCACTGTTGTATTCAAGACCTGTAGCCGTACTGACACCACCTGGATTTTCTGCTGTGGGACGACTTTGCTTACAAGATGAGAGAAAGGACAAAATACACACAACAAGGAATGCGCCTTTTAATAAGCTCATTATTTTGTTCATAACCTGTTTAAATTTTATTCAATCTAAAAATAACAACTACTGTAAAATTTATATAACCACCAGAGCATGACTCGCAGCGGATTTATATTTAAGCGAACTCAAATTTCTAATTTATCCGGCGATTTTAATTTCCATTAATATCCCAAATCCAATAGATGTAATATTACCGGGTATTTTGATATTTTTCAGAAACTCACACACTACACTATATAAATAAAGAAAAGCCAGATTTATTGTGTAAAACACCTGGTTTTTGAGTTACAACAAGCCATCAAAATCCTCCAAACTATTCAAAATGAAGAAATTGGATAGCAAACACACTTAACAAAAGTAAAATTTCCCGGAATTTAAACATAATCCTGGCCTCAATATTTTACCTCAAAACCGTGGAAATATATGACGGCAAGGTTAAAATACTTGTTTGAACGGCCAACATGGTGTCGAAATGACCCAACAGCCGGCCTGATAATGGGGGTAATATACGTATTTAATGCTTTCTGCCGGCAAAGATGGCGTGTCCGGCTTTCATCCAATAGACATCAACCTCCTTAAACCCGGCCTCCCTGAGCCAAAGCAGTTGGTCGTATAGGGTAGAAGGTTTATCAATAGGATCGGCGCCGGGATTTTCAAAGTAATTCCAGCCATCTTCTTTAAAAATTTTGTATGCCTCCGGCTTTTGCAATGACTCAGTTTTATTCCGGACATCTTCGTCCCAGTGTTCAGCAGCTATTTTGTAGCCCACGACGGCTTGAGGGCGTACAATATCGGCTAGAATAAGCATACCATTGGTATTAAGCTGGCCAAATAGATCTTTAAATAGCAATTTTTTTTGTGTGTCGCCGAGGTGATGTACGGCCAGCGAGGATATAAAAGCATCGGTATTCGCATGCTGGGACCGCCATGCTGAATCTCCTAAATCAAATGCCTGAGCAATAAAGCGACCTTTATAGGCGCTCAATTTTTTTCCGGTTTTTTTGAGCATAACCGGAGATAAGTCCATTCCCTTTACTTTAACTTCCGGAAAGTGTTCCAGTACTTTTTCACATAGCAGGCCCTCCCCACAGCCTAGTTCTACTACCTGTGAGAGGGTAGGGATAGATGAAAGAAGTTGTGTAATGATTCTGTATTGGATGGCCCTGTCCGGCACAAAGATTTCACCGTATGCAGAGAAGATTTGTGATTCTTCTTCGTTCCATTGTTTTTCTTCTTTGCTCATAGATTATCGGGGTTTGTAAATCACGCAGAAAACACTCTGGCGGTTTTTTGGATCAAATCCCACGCTTCCCGGACATGGCGCTCTTTTACGTCGGTGTTGCCGATGACCATACGCAGCGTAAAGTAGCCATTTAGTTTGGTGTGACTCATGAATAATTTGCCGCTATCATTTAAAGTTTGCATTAACTTTTCGTTGAGCTTGTTCAATGTTTCCTTGCTTAAAGATTTTCCAGGATGGTAATGGAAGCATACCAAATTTAACGGTACGGGTGCCAATAGCGAAAAATCCTCGCTGGCTTCGATCTGTTGTTTTAACCATGAAGCCATTTGCATATGCCCTCTTAACTTTTGCTGGATGCCCTGCACACCAAAGTTTCTAATGACAAACCAAAGCTTGAGCGCTCTGAATCGGCGTCCTAGCTGTATGCCCCAATCCCGGTAGTTATTTACCATAGTATCTTCCTGTGTGCGCAGGTATTCCGGTGTCATAGAAAAAGTGTTGATGAGCGCATCGGTATCTTTGACAAAATAGGCAGTACAATCAAAATTGGTGAACATCCATTTATGGGGATTGAATACAAAGGAGTCCGCCATTTCCACACCTTTTATCAGCGTTCGGTATTCAGGACAAATCAGGGCTGTGCCGGCATAGGCGGCATCAACGTGGTGCCAAATTTGGTATTTTTGGGCGATATTACTGATCTCTTGGATTGGATCAATGGCTGTACTGCTGGTGGTACCAAAGGCCGACACAATACACAGCGGCTGATGCCCGTTTTTGATGTCTTCCAGGATGGCTTCTTCCAGTGCGCCGGGAATCATAGCGAATTTATCATCAACGGCAATCTTTCTAAGGTTTTTACTACCAATTCCAGCAATGCGCACAGCCTTATCAATGGAAGAATGTACTTGTTCGGAGCTGTAAACGATTAGTTTCTTTTGCCCGTAAAACCCTTCTTCATTGACTTTAAAATTACTGGCTTTTTCCCGTGCGGTAAGGATAGCGCAAAGCGTTGCCGTGGAAGCAGTATCCTGTATGACCCCTGTAAAATCCCCGGGCAATCCGATCATTTCTCTCAACCACTCCATCATGCTTTCTTCCAGCTCCGTTGCCGCGGGAGATGTAATCCAACTCATGCATTGGGCTCCAATCGCCGCAGTGACCATTTCTGCCAGCACAGAGGGTTTGCTTTTGTTGCCTGGAAAGTATGCGAAGAAATTAGGACTTTGCCAATGCGTGATTCCCGGCAAAATCTGGCTGTCGACATCCTTCATGATGCTGTCCAGTTTTTCGGGTTGTTGGGGTGGAGAGGCGGTAATTTTGGCTTTAATTTCGCCCGGTTTGACCGGGGATTTTACAGGGAAGTTTTCAATATTTTCAAAATAAGAGGACATCCAGGAAATAACCTTTGCTGCCTCTGACTCAAATTCTTTAATATCCATGCTACTTTCTTTACTATTTCGCAAAGATAAAGTATGTGTGCCTTAGGGAGGTTAGATTACAAAAAAAAGTAGTGGCAGCGGTAAGGGGGGCGATGACTTTTTAATTGTTGGGATTTTGTCGGTGGGAGTTATAGCTTCGGTGCTTATGTCTCGTCCAATTGATATGGATGGTAAAGGAAGAGAGCCGATGGGTTTGATTGCTCATTGATTGTGCATTGCGTGAATTTTTCCAAAAGTGCGGGCCACGGTCGGTGTAATTTGGCAGTAACCCGCACTCATCCACTTACTAAAACCCATTTCAGCGCCGGCCCCTAAAAATAACGCAGTGCCAAATATGGCAAAGAACAAGAAACTTAAGACCATTGCAATGCCAAGCCATATTAATGCGGCCTTGGCGTAGTTGGCCTTGCTCTTAGGGGTGCCGCTGCCAAATCCCCAGATAAAAAGCATGATAATACCGATAAGCGGTAAAGAGGCGACTAGAATGGTAACCACCCAGTCACCCACGGAAATCGGCGCTTCCTTTTGTTGCGTATCAAAGTCTTCCATAAAACTTAAATGTTATAAGTGAATTGATTTTTAATGAAAACCAGAAGGTAAGCATTAGTTTTAACAGAAGCAAATACTATGTGTTTTGCCGCTTCAAAAGCAAATTGGACTGGCAATGTTGGTCGTTTACGTTGACGGTTTGCAATGGCTCCAGAAAATCGAGGTGGTGTGTTTCTATTATTTCTTTCAGTAATTTTTTTGTCAACAAAAATCGAATGCTTCCGTCGGGATTCTGATATCGATGACGATCCTGAGGGATTACCATGTTTTCCAGGCCAATATTTGAAGACATACGAATAAAAATACTGCCACCCGGCTTAAGCACCCTTACCAATTCCTTTATCATAGCGTGGAAATGCCCCTCATCTTCAGCAAAATGCAATACAGCTGTGCAGATAATATGATGAAAGTATTGGTCTGCATAAGGAAGTTGATCAAGATGGCCTGTTGAAATCCGTGATTCATCAAATTGGGGGTCGATTGATCTGGCTACAAATTTTAACATTTGCAAGGCTGGCTGGTTTTTATCAATGCCATATACCTTAAACTGGTTGTTAAGAAAGTAAACCAGGTTTCGCCCCTCCCCGCAACCGGCATCGAGGATCCTGTCTTCCTGGGAATAGCGGGTTTTCAGTATTTGGTCCAGCAGATAAATGTCGATATTGCCAAGTTCCTTATTGAGTGCCTGCACATTCATTTTTAAGGTAATTTTCGTGGCTTTCCAGAAATGTTTCCCTGCCGAGCTCAATCAGTTCCCCGGACCGGTAAAACTCAAAAGTTCCACACACCTTACGGGATACATTTACAACGATATCAGGTTTGTAGCTATCTAATATTAAAGTACTTAGCTGGTCTTGCATGAGATCAATAGACCGGTTCATCAGATCAAAGAATCCCAGTTTTTTTGGTGCCGATTTTTTGTTGGGAAACAGATCGAACCATTTTTCCATGAAAAGGCTTTTGTTTTTTAGTATATCAGATTCTCTTTTCTGTTCCTGCCTCGTGGTTTGCGGGGGTCTTGTATATGGAGAGCTGTGATTCACATTGACAACTACTAATAAATCGCCGGGGGTCCTTTTCACGTGTTTTATTGGAATAGGATTAAGTACACCACCATCCACCAACAGCCTGTCTCCGGCCAGAATGGGTTTAATGACAGTAGGAATGGCTGTGGAGGCTCTAAGCGCATAAAAAAGGCTGCCTTTTTCGAATATGATCTCTTCGTTGTTGACGATATCAGTGGCAATGGCGGCAAAGTGAATCTTGAAGTCTTCGATGTTTCCGTCGTCAAGCCTTTTGGTGAGTTCATTGATGATTCTTTCTCCACGAATAAACCCCGAAGTGCTGAAAGTAAAATCAATGAGCTTGAATACATCAAGTTTATCCAGGTTGCAGACAAAGTTTTTATAAGTATCCAGCTTTCCATGTGCATACATACCACCTACAAAAGCGCCTATGGAGGAGCCGGCTATGGATTTTATTTCATAGCCAAGGTGTTCGAGGCCTTCAATAACGCCGATCTGCGCTATGCCTCTTGCACCCCCACTGCTCAACACAAGCGAAACTGGTTTTCCCATCAATTTTTAATATGATTTTTGCTAATTTATTTAATTAACTTTGCTTTATCAATCATCCAAAATTTAAATCCTGGAAAAATGACAAGTCCCTTTCATCTTGCTTTTCCCGTCAAAGACCTGGAAACCACCAGGCAGTTTTATCGGGAGTTAATTGGTTGCAAAACCGGCCGCGAATCTGACCGTTGGATCGATTTTGATTTTTTTGGGAATCAGATTACGGCACATCTTAAACCTGAGGAAGTTCAGGCGGTATCTACCAATGCCGTCGATGGAGAAGCGGTGCCTGTACGGCATTTTGGAGCTATTTTGGAATGGCAGCAATGGCACGACCTGGCTCATCGCCTGAAGGAGAAGCAAATAAATTTTGTGATAGAGCCCTACATTCGATTTAAGGGACAACCCGGAGAGCAGGCCACCATGTTTTTCTATGATCCCAGTGGCAATGCCCTGGAATTTAAATCATTTAAGGATGCATCCCGTATTTTTGCAACCTGAAAATAACGGCAACAGTATCCCGTTTTATAGAGTATGTGCGTTGATACATTATGCAAATTCCTTTGGCTTTGAAAGTATTCTTTTAGTTTTGTGATTATGTTTCGAATTTCCCATTATTACAATCGGCTATCTTTCATCAATCGCCTCCGGTCCCTGACCGCGGTGGCCGGCCGGTTGCTGATAGCTTATTTTGTATTGCTAAGTATCGTTGCGGAGGCAGACAATGGCACACCGAATCTTCACCTGAGACTTTTCAATTACACTTCGGAAATTCCAGAGGGGATATTATCGGCACGTAGCGCCGTGTTTGTGTTGGTAGATGATGAAAATAAAGACAGAACCGGCTGGAAGGAGCTTTCGGCCAAGGCACATAAGGTCATAGTGGGTACGGGCACCGATGTAGTGGGCTATTACAACATCTATGACCTGTTTGCGGGTCACGAAACCCAAAGATCTTTTGCACAGGATATGTTAAAAAGGGAGGTCAAAAACATTCTGATCTTAGAAAAGAAGCAGGGGTCTTTTAGTTTAAAAGTTACGAAATTTAATGAGAAGCCCACCTTTATGGATCATGGCCAAAATGCGTGGAGATCTGAAAACATTGAGCTAAGAGAAGTATTGGCAGATTACAAACGGGCGGTAGGCGGTAGTGGCCAGCATCGGACCAACTTCCTGATGGCAGATGCTCCGGAATTTTTTGAGGATACGGGATTGGTGCGAAAGCAAAGATTTGACATTTTTAATCAGGATCTGAAGCTGGACAAATTGGCGGTACCTTTGTTTCCAACCCTGGCAGCCGGTGTGAACATAGAAAAACAGGTTAGTTCAGATGGTACCAGCGATCAGCTATTAAGGTATCAACAGCAATGGAAAGTCGATAGTATTGAACTTGCCTCCATTATGGAAACCTATCCGTTTGCCTATGGAATTGTGGCGGCAGATTCGGATGAAAAGAAGTTAAGGGAGCAGGGTTATCAATTTATGTTATATTACCTTAACACCAGCGGTAAAGTGATCCATGACCTGCTCAACTATAAAAGTGATAAAAATGTGACTGACTATATCACTATAAAACCATCTACTGATAAGCCAAATCTGGTGACCATTCAGGCACACCGGCCGGTGTACAAATATTATATCAAGCATATTTTCTCCGGTGAAATTTATTTGGGAAACGTGTGGGATGCCGAAGAAAGTTGGCAGGCAGCTTTAAAAAATCATATTAATGGCATTAAAAACAAGATTAAGCAATAAGTTTAAATATTGTTTTAATCAAAAACGAATTTGCGGGGATGATTGAAAGTGCGGGATAGTAAGTCGTTGATTCTCTGAATAAAAGGAGAAGAAAAACAATACCGACTGGCGTCGAATTGTTTTTCTTCAAGAGTCCCAAATTAAAAAAAACAGCTATGGAAATTCTTATTGGATTTATGCTTTAATTATATAAGTTATATATTGGTCTTTTATTATTGGCTGTTTATCTAAATTTTCTTTTTCCCTACACTTAATTTTTTAATTTTGGAAAAGATCAATATTATCTCTATTTTGATAATCATTTACAGGCACTATTATATACAATAAATTCGAATAAATCAAGATGTCCGAACATTTTAGCCCTAAAAAGTTCGAAAAATTTGGTAGATACCTTCGACACTTCAGGAAAAAGAGGGGTTTGAGCCAGGAATTGTTTGCCAATAGATTAAACGAACTTACAGGATTGAACGTAAGAAAGAACACAATCAGCAATTATGAAACAAGTACAAGTTTCCCTGCTGTAGGTATTATTCCATACATAGCTGTTCTATTAGAAGTCACCATCGATGAATTGTTTCATGGTGAACGCCGTCATGACCTAGCTTCCCGTGGGAGAAAAGACGATTCTCCGGTTATTGCACATAAGATCGTCAATGAGACTGTTGAAACAACGCTTGATCTTAATGCCATTACCAAAATAAAACTGGAAAGAAAAGATCTTAAGGATCTTTCGGAGGAGGATTTGAGGGCGGAACTAAAGAAGCAGTATGAGATTTCCGATCAGTTGCTAGAGGAGTTGATGCGTTTGAAAGATTTAGTTATTTATTTAAGCAGCAGGATCACCGGTTTCGATCAGTAAAGCTTTTTTAACTGTTGCATAGTTTCCTTTGCGCCCGCAAAGGATGGGTGAGGAATGTGCTTTTTACCCGTTAACCATATCTTGATTTTTTAATTTGCCGCCTGGCAAATGTATTCCCTTTTTTATTTTTTCTTTGTTATTTCAAAGGCATCAGCCTGGCCTTTAAGCTGGCTTCTCGGGGTAATCAGCTATACCTAACTGAATTTTTCTTCTGAATTTTCAAAATCTCGGCAAAACTCTTATATTTATCGCTGGTGTTTCTTTCAACCGGCATAACACTGTATAACACAAAGTACGTAAGATAGATTATGGTAGGCCATTGAGCTGATTTCAGTGATATAGATGGTTTACTTTAATTGGTGCAATGATTAGATTCAGGCGAGTGACCTGGGATTAATCAAGACAATATGTATATATAATAAAGGGGAGGGCCAGGAAAGAAAATTGAGATTGGTTATTAGAAAAGGCACTGTTAAAATAAAGGAATGAAATTAGAAGACCCTCCCCCGAAGGTATTTTAAGGTAATTTTACATTTGTTTAAAATATATATAGCACTTAATTTGTATATTAGCATAAATTGAACCTAAAGCATGACATAATGTTAATAAAAAATAACAAATATGTCAATAAAAATATAAAATATAATTCTCCCGCAATGAAAAAAGAAAATTTTTTTGGCACCAACCTGAGAAAATTGAGGAAAAGTATGGGTATTAGTCAAACTGTACTGGCCGAGCGCATCAATGAATCAACCGGTGCAAAGTTAAGACACAATGTGATTTCTAATTATGAGAATGGAGTAACCTTGCCATCATTAGGACTGGTTCCTACCATCGCCTCTATTTTAAACATCTCCGTGGATTTGTTATTGGGAGTAAAACAAGCAGAGGATGAGGCGGTGCAGGAGGAGTCAACCGCTCAACTAACCAAGAAGGAGCGCATGGATCAGTTAAAGGCGGAGCAATTGGATCTGCAACCGTTTTTACATATTTCAAGGGTTGATGTCAGCGTACTGAGCCGGCACGAGTTGATTGATGTGCTAAATGAGCAATACGATTTAATAGACCAGCTGCTAAAAGAAATCACCCGCCTGAAAGACGATAACATCAGTACCAAAGAAAGGTTATTCGATCTGCGGGAAAAGTTTGAGACTTTCCTGGGCAAGTGAATTTAGTGACAGGTGGTGTCAGGGTAGGTTGCTCCCTTGCAGACAGGCTTGTTTATTGATATTAGCCTTGTGTGGTCATTAAATATATTTTACGGCCTGGATGAGGAAGGTTTAGCGAATAACTGATGCTTGGAATGTGTATTTGCTTATGACTTGATGCAATGATGGGAATAGTTCAGCATAAGGTATTTGACAAATGATCAGACGTCTTTAATATCGTTCCACATTTGCTTTATGAAATTCTTAAATCTTTGCTCCCGGTAATGTAGCAAAGCAAGCAATCCCAGGATGGCTAATATTGAAAAGCTTACTATCCATAAGGATCGGTTTTGGATACTCTTTGCTTTTTGTTCATGGTATTGGGCCTTAGATATCTCCTCTCCATTTGTCATTGCCAGATCGAGTAGTCGTTGATTGTTATTGGTTTTAGCGTATTCGATGTGTTCAATATATTCGCGATTGAGCTCCAGAAGTCTTTCATAGTCCTTTTTATCAGGGTTTTTTTTCGCTGATAGGCGGTAATTAATATAGAAGGAGTCTCTTTAAGATTGCTGTCAAAATAGGCGGTGGATAAGTCTATCAGTGACAGGGTTTTTTCAAGATAAACAATGGCTGAATCAGGTTGATTTTCCATTAAATAGAGTTTACCAATATTCAGTAAAGTGGTAGCAATCGCCGCTGGTTTATTCAATTTTAGCTTCTCTATTAGGGCTTTTTTAAAATATTGATGGGCGAGTGAAAAATTTCTCTCATCCCGGTAGGACTCGCCAATGTTATTATAACCATAAGCCAATCTTAATGTTTTATCTTCCTCTTCATTTACGTTTTTAATCGAGCGTAAATAATTTTCTCTGGCTAATTTGTAATCTCCTTTTTTGAAGTGGATTATGCCAATGTGATTGTAGATTTTATTAATAGATACTTGATCATTTATCTTTTCCGCAAGCTTTAGTGCTTTGTAGGTATACTTTAGGGCTTCTGAATAATTTTTTTTCTGTCTGAAGCATGTGCTGAGGTTATAGGAGGTTTTAATGATTTCTTTTTTGAGACCGTTTTGTTCATATAAAGCCAAAGCATCAAGATAATACTCTTTTGCTTTACTATATTCCTGCACTTTATAAAAAATGTAAGCAATATCTGTTAGTACGTGCGCTGTTTCCGAAATCAATCCAGCCTTTTTGTAAAATTTTATCGAAGACAAATAATTGACCAGCGCCAAATCAACCTGCCCGTCTAAAAGATAGATGTCCCCAAAACTATGCTTAACTTTGGCTTTATCCACAACGTTGCCGAATTCGTTGACAAGGTCCCTTAGTTGGTTAGCATATTGAAAAGATTTATCAAAGCCCAAAACTTGATAGTGATCCATAAGCTTTGATAAAACCAGAATTTTTTGTGTAGGCTGGAGGTTTTCATCGAGAACTGTTATTAAACTGTCAATTTCGTTGCTGGCATGAGAAGTCAAGTAGCTTGAAGCTAGTGCGGAAATTAAAGTAATGACTAAAAATCTTTTCATGTTAGCAGCACAGGTTGAAATGTTGGCACATAAACTTTTAAATGTCTTTAATATCCTGCCACATTTGCTTTATAAAATGTTTAAATCTTTTTTCACGGTAATAAAGCAAAACCAATAGTCCCAGGATGGCTAGTAGCGCTGCAGTAATTATCCATATTGATCGGCTTTGTAAGCTCTTTGCCTTTTGCTGGTGGTATTGTGCCTGGGATGCCACCTCGTCATTTGCAGAGAGGAGGCTAAGCAACTTTTGGTAGCTTTGCCTGTTTGAATGATGGATGCGGCTAATATAACTACGGTTGAGTTCAAGTAACCTTTTATAATCCTTTTCCTCGGGATTGCTTTTGCGCTCATAAGCCTTGATTAAGGTTGAAGATACTTCTTGAAGATTCTCATTTATGATACCCGGATCCAGGTTTGTTAAGGCTTTTTCCAGAAATACTATCGCCGAGTCTGTCTTTCCCTCTATTAAATAGAGCTTTCCAATATTCAATAATGTGGTGGCTACCAGTGGAGGATTATTTAGTACAAGTTTTTTGCTTAAAGATTCTTTAAAATATTCAAGAGCTTTTTCATAGTCACCTTGCTCCCTGAACGTTTCGCCAATATTATTGTACGCCATACCCAAAATCTCCGTTTTGTTTTCCAGGTGATCTGTGTTTTTGATAGAGTTAAAATAGTTATTTCTGGCGGTGGTGTAATCCCCTTTATAATAATAGATCATACCAAGCAGATTGAGAATGATATTGATGTATTTATCGTCATGGGCATTAGTGGCTTTGGTTAAAGCTTGGTTGGCATATTTTAATGCACTAGCGTAATTTTTTTCTTTTATTTTGCATAAGCTAATGCTTCTGTAGGTATTAATTATTTTATTCTCCAAATTCAACTTTGTGAAAACTTCCAGCGCCTCAGAAAAATAATGATTTGCCTTGTCAAATTCATTAACATTCCTAAGTAAAATGCCAATGTTCTTTAGGCCATCCCCGGCATATTCAAACAATCCAGCCTGTTTATACCAATAGTTAGATTTTAGATAATTTTCAAAGGCACCATCTAAAGTTCCTAACTTTTCATTCATTCTGGCTAAGGCCCAAAAAGATTTTGCTTTATCTTCAGCGCTGCCATGATTCATGGCTAAGTCATTGAATTTTACCATAAGATCATAATAAGAATTGGGATCATCAGAAAGCGTCTCTAAATATATTTCCCAGTAAATCTCCAGTCTTTCTTCCAACTGTTGTGCTGAGCTAAGCCTATCTAATAGATCAGGTAATCTTTCATTGCCAGTTGCCTCCGAACAAATAAAGGCACAGGTAGTAAGTAAGGCAAAAAATCTTTTCATAAGAATTGGCGTGGGTTCGTTTAAAATTTAGATCATCCTTCCAACAATCCGGTCAAAAATTTCTCCTATGAAATAATAGCTGCTTTATCGTCATAAAATGCTAAATATCTTTAATATCGTTCCACATTTGCTTTATAAAATGTTTAAATCTTTTTTCACGGTAATAAATCAGAGTAAGAAGACCCAAGATAGCCAGTATAGCGGAGAATAGGATCCAGAAAGATTTGTTTTGGATATTTTGTATTTTCTGAAGATTATTGTTTGCATCAGATTTTGCCTCGGCATTTGCCATCACCAGATTAACTAACTTTTTATTATTGAATGTTCCAGTGGTCTGAGCATGATCGATGTAAATACGATTAAGCTCGAGCAACCTTTTGTAATCCTCCCTATCCGGATTTTTCTTACACTCATACGCTTTAATTAATATTGAAGGCGCCGATTTAAGATTGTTATTCATAGTTGCTGTAGCAAAGTCTATTAGCGACAAACTTCTTTCTAAATATACAATTGCGGAATCTGGCTGATCTTCCATTAAATTAAGCTTCCCAATATTCAGCAATATTAGGGCAGTCATTTCTGGATCATTTAGTTCTTGGATTTCAATTAAGCTCCTTTCAAAATACTCACGTGCTTTTGAAGTTTTACCTTCTTCCAGGTAAATTTCCCCAATATTATTGTAACCAATGGATAACCTTAATGGTTTATCTTCTTCTTTATCAATAGTTTTAACGGAATTTAAATAGTTTTCCCTAGCAAGTCTGTAATCTCTTTTTGCAAAGTAGATTGTACCAATATAATTGAAGGATTTGTTTATTAGTATTTGATCCCTTATTTTCTTACTCAGCTTTAGGGCTTTATGGGTGTATCTTAGTGCTTCATCGTAGTCTTTTTCTTCCCGACTACAGGCGCCAAGGTTAAAATTAGATCTTACAACATTTTTATCTGAGTTGTGTTTTTTATACAAAATCAGAGCTTCACTATAGTGGTGTTTAGCCAAACGAAATTCCCGAACTTTGTAAAAAATATAGCCGATATCATTTAGTACATCTGCTGCATCCAATTCTAAGCCCGCTTTTCTATAAATCTTGACGGCTGATAAATAATTGACTACCGCCAAATCAAATTGCTGATTAAATCTATAAACTTTCCCAAGATACCAAAAGGCTAGAGCCTTATCCTGAACTTCACCATGCTTTTTAGTCAATATGCACAATTGTGAGGCATATTCATGGGCTTTATTGAAGTTAGAATGATAATGCAGGGTAATTAGCCTTGATAGAACTTTAATTTTTTGTGTAGGCTTTAAATTTTGGTTAAACACGTTGGTGAGACTATCAATTTCATTTTCTTCTCCAGCCGCCAATAAAAGATTAGATCCGATTCCGAAGATAAAGATGGTAGTAAAAAATCTTTTCATAAGGTTATATTTTTCAAGGCAACAAATGACATGCTAGGTTTAAGAAATCTAAAATATGATTAAATACCTTTTAACATCCTGTCACAATGTTTTCATAAAATGCTTAAGCCTGTGTTATAAAGCATGCTGTTAATTGCCTGATACTTTGAACATAATTGTTTTGAACATCAATGGTTAGAACTTATAGCCTTAGAATCATTCTACCAGTTGACCTTTCGGTGGTAAGGTGATCCCATCAAAAACTGATTTGAGTTCCATTGACAACTTCAAGGTTGCTGTTAGCCCGTATACAATTGTTTTTAAGGTTTATCGCTGCATTGATACCTGCAAAAAAAGGATATTCACCTGATCATTACCATAACTGCAAAACCGCAGATATTCTAATGTGCTAATATAAGCAGGGTCAGTCTGTCAATTAATCAAAACACCTCCAGACAATCTCATAGTCCAATTGTCATGGCGGGATAAAAGTGGGGGGTTAAGGGATATTTTTTACTTTATATAGCTAACGTTATTTCTTGGTTGTAATTGTAAAAGCGTCATCTTCTGCCATCCTTTGAAAACTTTTTCCTAAAACGCCTTTCATTTGAGTCAGAGCCATCACCATTTCCTGGGACTTGCGTTGCGCTTTTTTAAGTGCCTGGTTCATCAGAAATATTAAAACCAGAAATACAACCACTACAAATATAGCTCCCCAAATCAGATAGAGCTTGGTATTTTGTAATTGACCGATATTGGCTTGTAAGGCTTGTTTTTCAAAGGAATTCTCGAGCATGTATTGGTTATGTTGATCTACCAGGCTTTTACGCATTTCATTGGTTAATTTGAACTGGTTACCCAACATTTCGTTATAGGCAATAAGTGGTTTCAAATCTACATCCAGATTCCTTTCATTAGCCATTTTATAGGCCTCATTTAATTTTTCAATTGCCTCGGTTAATCTCTCATTGATAATTTTTGGGTTTATTTTGGAAATGGCATTGTTTAGAGTATTAATAGCCAGTAAGTATTCATTCTCTGCCAGTTGAAGTTTTCCTATATTTAATAATGTGATTGCAATTGACTCTGGCCTATTTAATTTTTGCTTCTCCGCTAAAGCCTTTTGAAAATATTCATGAGCTCTGGGCAAATCTCCTTCCTCCTGATACGTCTCACCAATGTTGTTATAGCCATAAGCCAATCTTAATGCCCTGTTTTCTTTTTTGTCAATAACCTTAATTGAATTCAAATAACTCTCTCTGGCTAATTCGTATTCTCCTTGGTTAAAGTAGATGGACCCAATGTAATTGTAGCTTTTATTAATTGCTATCTGATTAGATGCTTTGATGGCAAGCTTAAGTGCTTGTCTGGTATATTTTATTGCTTCTCCAAACTTTTTTTCTTCCCGAAAACAAGTACCTAAGTTAAAATTTGTTCTGATAATGTATTCATTGGAGCTATTTTTTTCATATAGAAATAATGCATCAAAATAATACTGCTTGGCTTGATCATATTCTTGAACTTTAAAAAAAATATACCCAATATCGGTAAATACATGGGCAAGATCTAATCCTGTCCCAGCTTTTCTAAATAGTTGTGCTGAAGATAAATAATTAACAACCGCTAAATCGTATTTTCCATTATACTGATATATTTTGCCGAAATACCAGGCTGCAGTAGCTTTGTCCTCGGTGGAACCATATTGACTAGTTAACATTTGCAATTGATTAGCGTATTCAAAGGCTTCTTCCAAGCTAGCGCTAAAATGTAGCCTGGTTAGCTTCAATAAAACGGAGATTTTTTGTGCTGGCTGTAAATCAGTGTTAAGGGTAGTGATTAAACTATCAATTTCATTATTAGCTTGAATAGTGGCCTTATTAAAAACAAGTCCAAATGCCAAAATAATGATAAAAAATCTTTTCATGAAGCTTCTGTTTTGGGCTGAAATTTCAAATTGCCTGAAAAGATAAAAAAATATTCTCGCTTTCCATATCTATTAAAGAAAAAAAGCGGGTTGCGCCCGCTTTTTTTGATTTTAATTTCCACCTCCACTTCCACCTTGTACCTTGTGATCTTCCGGATCATCTCCCTCGGGCGCTGTAACCTCCTCTACCTCAATCTGTGGAGTGGGATCCTCTACTTCATCAGTACAGCCGTTAAAAACAAAACCACTCATTACTAATGTGATAATTACGAATAAATTTTTCATAGCACTTAAAATTTAATTTGATTTATAAAATTTGATTTAGTATTATTCGAGTGAGAAATTGTAATATTTTCATAGAACGTTTTCCGGAGATCATAGTAATCCCCGTGGCAAATCCAGGTTGCCCATTCACATTCTTTAAAATACCGGCCGGCTGACCATTAATATTCCGGGAAGTCTAAAAGAGAGGTTTTAAGTGATATTGCTGTTTAATCCGGGACTCCCCTGAGAAGTTTAGTCTGTCATATTATTTTAAAAAGTAGGCTAAATAGCCCCATTTATTATGTCCATACGTTTGTTTTCTATATACAAAATAATATTTGCTTGCCAGTTTTACAAAATTTTGCACAATCTTTGAAGAGCCCTTTTTCGGCAATTAGATAATCCCACTCACTTATTCGCTGGTTTTCAGGAAATAACCTACATGGCTTTTACCACTAAATTTTTGTGTAAAAAACAGCCCGAAAAGTCATTTTTCGGTTTTTTTACACATTTTGACTATGTCTCGCCTACACTTTCCACCTCGTAGTCTTCCAATAAAAACAAGGGATTAACCAAACTGTTTGCCTGGATTTTGTAGCCGCCAAACCGCAACCTCAAATTTGCACTTTATACTCATCTACTGCAAAGTATAATTGTATTTTTTTAATATCATCCGGTTTGAGTAATCTTTTGTCATTGGCTCTTGAAAAAAAAGTATTAATACGGGAGAAAAACTACCCAATTGTACAATTCTATGAAGCCGATGGTGCCGGATGTTAAAATATAATACCCCTATTTTAAAGCATCTTAAATATGCTTATCTTTGGCCAAATAAAATTTTGTTACCCAAGAAAAATATGGCCATAAATTCTAAACTAGATAAAATAGACCGAAAAATATTAGAAATATTACAGTCCAATGCAAAGATTACCAACGCCCAACTATCCAAGGAGATTGGCCTGTCGCCTGCCCCCACCCTGGAAAGGGTGAAAAAACTGGAGAATTCGGGTATCATCCATAGCTATCACGCTAAACTCGACATGACCAGTATAGGTCTGGATGTAAGTACCTTTGTTCATGTTTCCTTAAAAGGGCACAACAAGGAAAATATCGAAATATTTCTCCAGGAGATTCGCAGCATCGATGAGATTATCGAGTGTCATCATATCACCGGCACGGGCGATTTTATTTTGAAAATTGTATCTACCGATATTGCCTCTTATCAAAAGCTGATGCTGGAAAAAGTGAGTGATATCAAGGTCATTGACAGCCTGCAATCCATGGTCATATTATCGACTTTTAAAGACAGCAAGGTTTTGCCTATTCCGGAATAACCGTTGTTTTTCCAGGGTTTCAGTATATGCCCCTGTGCTGAGAACACACAAAGCTAATTTTTGTTACACCACTTCACGCTTATAGACTGAAGCCGCGCTTTGTCTTTTCACATGCTTGTGCGTAAAATAATGTTTGCATTTGTGTTTCGGGTTTTTGCTGATTGGTTTATAGTATTAATCTTGCGGAAACATCCGGGTTAAGGATAATGAGCTATCCGGATGTGCTTGACAAGCCCTGGTGAAGTCGAGGTCAAAGAGGATTAAATCGGAATTGGCAGAGGAGCGGGGAGACTAAGTAAACAGGTTTATGAAATTAACCTCATTAGCAATGACTGAGTAATTCAGTATAACATCTTTTCTACCTTGCTGACCAAGTTTTGTTTTTAGCTGGTTATCTAAAATAAGGGTTTTCAAATTCTTGTACCAGTCATTTTCATTATCGCACAAAAAACCATTTTTCCCATGACGTATAATTTCAGAATTTACGCCTACTGGTGAGGCTAAGGCTGGAATCCCCAGAGCGAGGTATTGTAAAGCTTTAAAACCGCATTTGCCTTGTGACCATTGATCTTCAGATAAAGGCATTACACCAATATCTATCATCATCAGATCTGGGATCTCAGTGTCCTTATTCCAGGGGATGAAGTAAAGGGATTTGAAAGATAGTTTAGGTGGTTGATTGGAAATGACTAAAAATGTGAAGTCAAACTCCCGTTCTAATTCTTGTATTACGGGGACTAATAAGTTGAGATAATGTAACGTGGAATGTGTTCCGGTCCATCCGATTACAGGTTTGTCGGATTTCTTTGCAGGAGAATATAACACCGGGTTGTGGAGATTTTCTGTGTCGATAGTGGTAGGATTTAGAATAACATTTTCATTGTATTGTTGTGCATATTCACATAAATACCTGTTACCCCCACTTACTTTATAACTCCATTTACAAATTGAGGCCACCTTATGGTGCCATTTGAGCCCCGCTGCCAGTTGATTGGTTTGAGAGGTATTAGGCAACCAAATGGCATCATCAAAATCATAAATTATCTTTTTTTTAGCAATTTTGGCTATCCACCATTCAAAGACCGGTGGACCGATCGGCGCCGTTTCCCGGTGAATAAATATATAGTTGTAATTTGATAGTCCAAATAAAACCAGCAGCTTCCTTTTTGCCAGCCCCTTAAGTATGCCCCAAAGTTTCCTTGCCAGTTTTCCGGGTTGATACAAAACCTTCCAGGTATGTTTATCCAAAAAGGGCGCGACATCATAATGTATTTGTTGTTGATCCAGAAAATGAAAATATTGTTCGAACCGGAAGCGCTGCGAGGGGGCTTGGTGTGCAGGGTAAGGAACTAAGAAAAGTATTTTCATTTTAGCCAGAATATTTCTGAAAGCAATATTAGTTTCATTAAAATTTAAAATTAGACCAAAATCCATAATTTTGTCCAAAATGATTTTTTTTTTAATTTTCCATGCATTTAAAATCTAAAAAAGTACTGGTTACAGGCGCGGATGGGTTTATCGGGAGCCATCTGGTGGAGCGGTTAATTGAAGAAGGTTGTCAGGTAAAGGCCTTTTGTTATTATAACTCTTTTAATTCATGGGGATGGATTGATGCCTTTCCCAAAGAGGTGAAAGATCAATTAGACATATTTACCGGAGATATACGAGATCCAAATGGTGTAAAAACTGCTATGATGGGTTGTGATATAGTTTTCCACCTTGCAGCTCTTATTGCTATTCCTTATAGTTACCATTCACCAGATAGTTACGTGGACACTAACATCAAGGGGACGTTAAATATTCTTCAAGCGGCCCGAGATCTGACGGTGGAAAAGGTTTTAGTTACATCCACCTCCGAGGTTTATGGCACAGCCTTATATACACCTATTGACGAGAAACACCCCAGGCAAGGCCAATCTCCTTACTCAGCTACCAAAATCGGAGCAGATCATATTGCTGAGTCCTTTTATCGCAGTTTTGACTTACCGGTAACCATTGTCAGGCCTTTTAATACTTATGGCCCCCGTCAATCGGCTCGCGCGGTAATTCCGACTATTATTTCTCAGTTACTAAGCAAAAAGGAAGAAGTAAAACTAGGAGCTTTATCGCCGACCAGAGACCTATTATATGTAAAAGATACTGTAAATGGGTTTGTTGAAATTGCCAAATCTGACAAAACCGAAGGGGAAGAGATTAATATCGCCACTTGTCAGGAGGTATCCATTGGGCTTTTGGCACAAAAAGTAATAGACATTATCAACCCAAATGCCACAATTATTTCCGACGAACAACGGTTAAGGCCGGGAAAAAGTGAGGTTAACAGATTATTGGGAAGTAACGAAAAAATCATCCAGATGACCAATTGGCGACCAAACTACAACCTTGATCAAGGGTTAATAGAAACTATCGAATGGTTTAAACAGGCAAAAAATTTAAGTAGTTACAAAGCCGATATTTACAATGTATAAGGAAGTTATTGATTTTATTCGAAGTCTATACCAAACCGATAAATTCATACCACTCCATGCTCCAATATTTATAGGCAATGAAGAGAAATATGTAACAGATTGCATCAAATCAACCTTCGTATCATCTGTTGGTGCGTACGTAGATCGCTTTGAAGAGATGATCTGTGAGTTTACCGGTTCAAAATATGCAGTAGCCACTGTAAATGGAACCGCTGCCTTGCACATGGCCCTAATACTAGCCGGTGTAAAAAAAGAAGAGTTGGTCATTACTCAGCCTTTAACGTTTGTAGCCACTTGCAATGCCATTAAAAATGCCGGTGCAGACCCTCTTTTTACTGATGTAGATCTCGAAACAATGGGGATGTGTCCCGAAAGCTTAGAGAAATTCCTGCAACAAGAGTGTTTAGTGAACAGTGAAGGGCAAACAATACATAGGCGTAGCAAGAAGCGAGTATCGGCCTGTGTTCCCATGCATACATTTGGCCACCCTGTCAAAATTACTGAAATTTCAAAGGTTTGTGAGTCCTTTAATATACCGGTGGTCGAGGATGCTGCTGAATCTTTAGGTAGTTATTATAAAAATCAGCATACAGGCACCTTTGGATTACTGGGGACATTGAGTTTTAATGGGAATAAAACTATTACCTGTGGCGGAGGTGGTATGATTTTAACTAATAATGAAAAACTGGCTAAAGCGGCTAAACACTTAACGACCACTGCTAAAGTTCCTCATGCTTGGGAATATGATCATGATCAGATAGGCTATAATTACAGATTGCCTAATCTTAATGCTGCTCTTGCTTGTGCTCAAATGGAACAATTACCCAAATTTTTAAAAAATAAAAGAAAACTGGCGAACAGATATTTTGATTTTTTTGCCGACAAAAAAATCAAAATTATGAAGGAGCCGGATAATGCAAAAGCTAATTATTGGCTGAATTCAATTCTTTTGTCTGATAGAAAAGAACGGGATGCTTTCTTAAAATATACCAATGACCGGAAAGTAATGACCAGACCGGTTTGGAATTTGATGTATAATTTAGCAATGTTTAAGAATTGCATTAAATTTGAGATCAAAAATGCTATTTATTTGGAGGAGAGAGTGGTCAATATTCCCAGTAGTGTGACTTTATCGGATTAATATATGAAGCCAGTAGTAATAATAGCAGAGGCGGGAGTTAATCATAATGGAGATATTAATCTTGCCAAAGAGTTGGTAAATGTTGCGGCTGACGCAGGAGCGGATTTCGTAAAATTTCAAACCTTCAAATCTGAAAATCTTGTTTCTGCAAGCGCTAAGAAAGCCGCATATCAGGTGAAGAATACTTCCGATGATATGGAGAATTCACAATATCAGATGCTGAAAAAGCTAGAACTGGATATTGATGCGCATCAAATATTAATAGATTATTGTGATTCAAGAAATATTAAATTTTTGTCTACCGCCTTTGATTTGGAAAGCATAGACCTACTGAATAATCTGGGTATTCCTTTTTTTAAAATTCCCTCCGGCGAAATAACCAACCTGCCCTACCTTAAGAAAATAGCTACATTAAATAAACCTGTGGTTATTTCGACGGGAATGTCTAGCCTGAAGGAAGTCGAAGAGGCGCTAAATGTATTTCTGGACAGTGGAGTAAATAAAGACAAAATTACTATTCTGCATTGTAACACCGAGTATCCAACACCTTTTGAAGATGTAAATCTTAATGCCATGTTAACCATAAAAGATGAACTTGGTGTTGAGGTAGGGTACTCCGATCACACTTTGGGGATAGAGGTTGCAATAGCAGCTGTGGCCTTGGGTGCGACTGTAATCGAAAAGCATTTCACGTTGGATAAAAAAATGAAAGGCCCTGATCACAAAGCTTCATTGGAACCCCGGGAACTTTTTGACCTTGTAAAGGCAATAAGAAATATTGAAGGGGCCATGGGGGGTAGCATAAAAGCACCCACAGATTCAGAATTGAAAAATGTTATATCTGTGAGAAAAAGTATCCATTTAAAAAGAGATATAAAAAAAGGTGAGGTGTTGAGTGAAAATCAATTGATTATGAAGCGTCCTGGAAATGGTATTTCTCCGATGGACCTTGATAAGGTACTAAACAAGAAGTTCAAAAAGAATTTATCAGCCGATTATCAATTGAAATGGGAGGATTTTGAATAATGAAAAAAAGAAAAATATGCGTCGTCACAGGAACCAGGGCTGAGTATGGATTATTATTTTGGCTTTTGAAGAAGCTAAAAAATGATGAAGAACTCGAACTCCAGTTATGTGTTACAGGAATGCATCTCTCCCCGGAATTCGGTTTGACATATGAAGTGATTGAAAAAGACGGTTTTCAAATTGATAAAAAAGTTGAAATCTTGCTGTCATCGGACAGCCCTGCCGGAATAAATAAATCAATAGGCTTAGGGATAATAGGTTTTGCCGATTGCTTTGTCGATTTAGATCCGGATTTGTTGGTGGTTTTGGGAGATAGATTTGAAATTTTTGCAGCTGTCACTGCTGCAATGATAGCCAGAATTCCAGTGGCTCATTGTCATGGTGGAGAATCTACTGAGGGATTGATCGATGAACCAATCCGCCACGCAATAACTAAAATGTCGCACTTACATTTCACTTCCACTGATATTTACAAAAATCGAGTTATACAACTTGGTGAGAGTCCGGAATATGTTCACAACGTTGGAGCCTTGGGTATAGAAAATTTGAATAAACTAGATCTTCTTTCAAAGAAAGAACTTGAGTTAGCATTGGATTTTGTTTTGGGTGAGAAAAATCTTTTGGTAACTTTTCACCCTGTTACTCTTGAACATGCTACATCAGAAACTCAATTTTTGGAAGTCTTAGATACATTGGATCAGTTTGACGAAATAAAAATAATTTTCACCAAACCAAATGCTGATACTGACGGTCGGAAAATCATTAAATTAATTGATGATTATGTCAATAAGAATCGAAATAGATGTATTTCCTTTATCTCTCTTGGACAGTTAAGATACTTATCTTTATTGAAATTTGTGGATGGTGTAGTTGGAAATTCATCTAGCGGGTTGATTGAAGCTCCATGGTTTAAAATTGGGACAATTAATATTGGCGATAGACAGAGGGGGCGAATCAAGGCCGATAGTGTGATTGATTGCGAACCTAAATCTGGATCAATTAGCAAGGCTATAAGTTTGTTATACTCAATAGAATTTCAACAATCATTAAAAAATACCATAAACCCATATGGAACAAAAAATGCCTCCGAATTAATTCTGCCAATTATAAAAAACGTAGATTTATCGGGTATATTGAAAAAGAAATTTTTTGATATTAATAAATGATTTTATGAAAATCTTTTTTATTGGGACGGTACTTTTCTCTAAAGAAAGCCTTGAGAAATTAATTGACATGGGTGAAAATATAGTAGGGGTGGCAACGAAGCAAACTTCCACATTTAACGCCGATTATGCCAGGTTAGATATATTGTGCGAAAAAAACAAAATACCCTATAAATATGTAAAAAATATAAATGAGGAGTCAGTTGTAGATTGGATTGCAAGCCTTGGTCCGGACATTATTTTTTGCTTCGGCTGGTCGAGCCTTATAAAATCACAATTACTGGAATTACCTTCATTAGGGGTAGTTGGTTTTCATCCTGCAAAATTGCCTGCAAACAGAGGTAGACATCCGATAATTTGGGCACTTGTTCTTGGTTTAAAAGAAACGGCAAGTACTTTTTTTTATATGGACGAAGGGGCAGACTCTGGTGACATAATTTCTCAGGAATCAATACCGATTCAGGATCATGATAATGCTAAGATACTTTACGATAAAATAATGGCCACGGCATTAAAGCAATTGGAACACTTTGTGCCAAAATTACATCAACGTAAGTATCTTGGGAAGCCTCAAATTCATGAGCAAGCCAACTATTGGAGAAAAAGATCAGTGAAAGATGGAGAAATTGATTTTCGTATGAGTAGCTATGCTATCAATAATTTGGTCAAGGCATTAACAAAACCATACGTTGGCGCCCATATTTATTATGAGGAGGAGGAAATTAAAATATGGCATGTTGAACCTCAGACAAATGCCAAAAGTAACATAGAGTTTGGCAAGGTCATTGAATCAAAAGACAACTATTTGATAGTTAAAACTATGGACGGCGCCATAAAAATAATAGACCACGAATTTAAAGTATTACCAAAGGTTGGAGAATACCTATGAAAAAAGTATTGATCGTTTCTGCACATCCTGATGATGAAGTTCTTGGAGCGGGGGGGACTATCTTGAAACATAAGTTAAATGGGGATGAAATATGTTGGACTATAGTAACCAATATTTTAGATGAGAAAAAATTTGGTTTTGAAAAAACAAAGCGCCGGCAGGAAGAAATCCAGGAGGTATCAGCGTCTTTGGGAGTCAAAAAATTGATAAAACTTGATTACCCAACGATGGAACTGGACGATACAAAGTTGATGGGTTTGATCTCCAAGTTTTCCCAGGTTATTAATGATTTTCAACCGGAAATTATTTATACTACCAACAGATCTGATGCTCATTCGGATCATCGAATAGTATTCAATGCGGTAGCTGCATGCACAAAATCTTTTAGATATCCATTTATTAAAACATTTTTAATGTATGAGTGCATTTCTGAAACAGAATTTGCTCCGGCACTCCATGAAAATCTGTTTATCCCAAATTATTTTGTTGATATTTCTGAATTTCTGGAAGAAAAGATAAAAATTATGAATATTTATAGCTCTGAACTGGGGAATCATCCATTCCCCAGAAGTGATAAAAATATCAGAGCTTTGGCCACCTTTAGAGGAGCTTCTGTTGGTGTGGAATACGCAGAGGCTTTTCAATTAATCAAACACATTGATAAATGAAAAAGCCCATTGCAATAATAGGTTATTCGGGGCATGGATATGTTGTTTGTGATGCTATCGCTGCCAAAGGAGGCATTGTATCAGCCTATTGTGATAAGGCGCAAAAAAATCACAATCCATATAACTTATCTTATTTGGGAGATGAGCGTAATGAGCAGACTATTAATAAACTAAAAAAATACGCGTACTTTGTTTCCGTAGGTGACAATGTCGTTAGAAAATCACTATTGCAAAGATTAAATCAATCCCTACCTGATCCTATAAATGTCATTCACCCATCGGCCATAGTGGCAAAAGACTCTAAATTAAAACATGGAATCCTTGTGGGCGCCAACGCAGTAATTAATCCCTTATCTGATTTGGGGAATGGTGTAATTTGTAATACCGGTTCAATTATTGAGCATGAATGCAAAATTGCAGACTTTGTACATATTGCTCCTGGAGTCGTTCTATGTGGTAATATTCAAGTTGGCGAATGCACCTTGGTAGGGGCCAACGCTGTTGTCAAACCAGGCATTAAAATTGGAAAAAATGTAATTATTGGAGCCGGGTCGGTTATTGTAAAGGATATTTCTGATAATCAAACGGTCATAGGAAATCCATCAAAAGAATTATGGTGAATGTATTGAAACATATTATTTATTTTGACCAAACCATTAAAGATTGTTTACAACAATTAGATAAGTTTGGAACAGACGGGTCCTTAACACTTTTTGTAATAAATAAAAACAGGCAATTGATTGGAACCGTTACAGATGGTGATGTCAGGAGGGGGTTTATAAATGGTTGCAATATCGATGATCAGGTAGACAAGATCATGTTCAAAAATTTTAGATTTCTTAAAAAGAATTCTTTCGATATTTACAAAGTAAAAGAAATCAAAAATAAAGGAGTGGATTTAGTCCCGATAGTTAATGATAACTATGAGATTTTAGACTTGATTGATTTTACCTATATGAAATCGTACCTTCCCGTTGATTCCGTAATTGTAGCAGGCGGCAGAGGAAAGCGACTTCAACCGTTGACAGATAATTTACCTAAGCCATTGTTAAAGGTAGGGGATAAACCAATTCTTGAATATAATATTGATAGGTTAACATCATTCGGGGTACGTAACTTTCATATATCCGTAAAATATTTAAGCGAAAAGATCGTCACTTATTTCGGAAATGGGGTTGATAAAAATATAAATATTAACTACCTACATGAAGATAAGGCTTTGGGAACCATGGGTTCTGTCAGCTTAATTGATCAGGTCGGCCATGATATAGTTCTGGTTATGAATTCTGATTTATTAACAACCATAGACTATGAAGACTTTTATTGCGCTTTTATAGATTCGGGGGCAGATATGGCAGTTGCTACAACTTCATATATTGTAGATGTGCCGTATGCAATTCTTGAAACTCAAAAGGATAACTTAACTGCTTTTAAAGAAAAGCCAACCTATTCCTACCAATCCAATGCTGGCATCTATTTAATTAAAAGAGAAGTATTAAAAGTTATTCCATATAACAAATACTATGACGCTACTGATTTGATGGAGGATCTGATAAAGAATAACAGGAAGATAATTACCTTCCCTATTTTAGGGTATTGGTTGGATATTGGTAAACACGAGGATTACAAAAAAGCTCAAAGAGATATAAACCACCTAAAGCTATAAAATTGAAGTATCTGATTATAATTCCAGCACGCGGGGGATCAAAGGGACTGGAAAATAAAAACATTAAACCTCTTGCCGGCAAGCCACTTGTATGCTATTCGGTGGATCTGGCAAGGGAAATAGCGGATGAAAAGGATATATGTATATCTACAGACAGTGATGAAATAATTAATATAATCACTGATTATGGCTTAGAACCGCCCTTTAAAAGACCAGCATCCTTGGCTACTGACACCGCTGGAACTTACGACGTGTTGTTGCATGCCGTAAGTCATTATTCCAACATGGGGATTGAATACGACGCACTCATCTTACTGCAACCTACTTCCCCATTTCGTACAAAATCTGATTTGAAGAATGCGATGGAATTATATGAAAAAGGGCTTGATATGGTTGTCGGTGTAAAAAAAACCAAGTCAAATCCTTATTTTTCATTATTTGAAGAAAATAAAGATGGTTTTCTGGAAATATCTAAAAGAAGGTATTTCAGAAGAAGACAGGATTGTCCGGAAGTATTTGAATTTAATGGAGCGGTCTATATTATAAACATAAAATCTTTGAGACAGCATACATCTTTTAATGATTTTGCGAAGATAAAAAAATATGTTATGAACAATATTAATTCCGTGGATATTGATAATGAAACGGATTGGTTATTTTGTGAATTCTTAATTGAAAAAGGATTAATAAAATTATAGTGAATATATTAATTGACTTAAACTTTTAAGGGCACCAAAAGTCTTAAAACAACTATTGCTAATTAGAAAATCTGATGTTGGAAAAATTTGATGTTGGAAAAATGCTTTCTGATTTTGAAAAGGAAGAGTCTAATTATCTTTTTCAAAAACACATTGCCGGGTGGAATGCCTGGCAAATACTAAGACGACCGTTATATTATAAAATAGTTAATGATTTATATCTCAATGAGTCTGAAGAGATGGGAAAACGGCCGAACCGTTTCCGTGTCTTACTACATAAAAATTTCAGCAAAGCGCTAAATTTTTTAAAGTTTCTTAAAAACCTCTATGCTGTCAGCAGCAATTCCAAAAAGAAAAACCGATTCTTTTTTTTTTCCAAAGAGATATATAAACTGGAAAATGATGAGCTTGGCAGGTTTATGAATATTTACATTGATCCTTTGGTTGTTCAGCATACCGGAGAGGCGGTATATATCGATTATCCCGATGGTGTTTCTCAAAAAGAGCCCGCATTTATCAAGGAAGACCTCAAAGGAGATGGTCTTTATTTCGCAATTGGTATTTTTAGATCTGTTTTATTTATTTTCAGGTCGTTTAAAGGCTCATCCCAACATCTTTGTGATTTGCTAAATGCTAATTTGCACAAGAATAAAATAGAATATAGAATATCCAGGAATATGGTTCTCAACATATTCCATAGTTTTTATGCCGAATACTTAGCTTACAATCTGTTATTTAAGATATTGAAGCCGGCCTGTTGCATTTTCACAGATGCATTAGGTACAGGTATGATGGCAGCTGCGAGAAATAACGGATCAAGAGTAATAGAACTACAGCATGGCCTTTTTGGGGAGCATAAACCAGATTATATGATTTCCGGAAACCTGAAGAAATGTAAAGATAAAATGGTGCTACCTTCTCAGATTGGCGTTTTTGGACAGTTTGCAAAAAATCTCTTTTTACAAACGGGGTTTTGGGATGAAAATGAAATTCAAACTATAGGCACCTATAGAGTGGATAAATATCGAACTGTTAAATTTGAGGGCACAAAACCTGGGAAGTTCTCTATTCTTTTTCCGACGCAATGGACCGCATTTGAAGAAAGTAAAAGTCTGTTAAATTTTATTTTAGAATTTCATTCAGATTATGAAATAATAATAAAACTGCATCCAAGAGAACCCGTAGTCCAAAAAAAATGGTATCACGCGCTTTCGAAGGAATATGCGGACAGATGCTTTTGCCACGAGTCAGCAAGTATTTACAACTTAATGCAAAAATCATCGATTTGCGTTGCATTCTATACCACAGCGTTGCTGGAAGCAGTTGCCTTGGAATTGCCGGCTATCTCTCTGGGATGTGAAATTGCCCCTCAAGGAATATTTAGTTTAATCCATGACCCAAAAATTGAGGATGTCATTAAATTTGCTTTAGACAAAAAAGAACTATCTCAACTGTTGAATAATTTTAGGGACGATATTCAATTTCGCAAAATTTGGATGGATAATTCAGAGGAAGTCTCAAAATATCTTTACCAGCCTAATTATAAGACCAATTGCGAGAAACTTCTTTATAATTAGAGATTTTGTGTAATAATAATCCTTTTGATCTTTAACTTGCCTACATTAAATAGTACAAATTTATTTTCCAGGAAAATAGTTAAATGGCTGTTTGACTAATTTATGAAACTAATTAAATCGCTTTCAGTTTACACCACCACCAATATCCTAAACAGTGGTATTTCTTTTTTTCTGTTACCAATCTTTACCTTTTACCTGAGCCCCAAAGATTATGGAATATTATCGATGTTTAACATTACAGTATCGCTATTATTGCCGGTCATAGGAATAGCGGTATATAGTGCTATAAGTATTGAGTATTTCAAATTGGAGAAAAAAGAATTTCCAATTTATGTAAGCTCCTCTCTCATTAATCCTATAATCTCTTTTGTTATTTTGAGCCTGTTATTTTGGTTATTCAGTGATGTGATTCACGAATTAACAAAAATACCTCATTTGTGGATTCCATTCGTTCCATTGCTGGCATTTTTGCAGATTATACCCAAAGTAATATTATCTATTTTTCAGGTAATGAAAAAACCTTTTCGATATGCTTACTTTAACCTGGGGAGTGCTTTGATGAATGTTTCGATGGGGTTAATATTAGTAGTCGGATTAAAGTTAAACTGGGAAGGAAGAGGGTACAGCTTGTTTTTAACTTACTTTGTTTTCACCTGTATCGGTTTATTTATTTTGGGTCGATTAGGTTTTTTAACACCTTTTCGCAATAAAGCTTTTCAAAAAGATGCCCTCAACTATGGAGTTCCATTAATACCTCACCTCATGGGCGCTTTTGTTATTGACTATTCAGATCGCTTTTTTATTGCACAGATGATTGACATTGAAGCAGTAGGTATTTATAATATCGGTTATCAAATTGGCTTTATCATTGCAATTTTGCAGGCATCCATTGTACAGGCTTATCAGCCATTTTTGTTTGAAAACCTAAAAATAGGCAGCGAAGATAAGAAATATGAGATTGTAAAATATTCCTATTTTCTTATGGCAGCACTTTTGTTTTTTGCTATTTTGCTTATCCTGGCAGCACCAATAATTTTTAAGTATTTGATTCATGAGAAATTTAATGATGGCTTGGTATATGTGTTTTGGATTGTGCTAGGATACTTTTTCCTGGGGGTCTATAAAATGGTGGTAGGGTTTATATTTTTTAAAAAGAAGACTAAAACTTTAACGATATTGTCTATTTTGACAATTTCACTTAATTTAATTCTCAATTACTTTTTGATTTTAAATTATGGGGCCATTGGAGCTGCCTATGCAACGACGTTATCATATTTGATAGTACTTATATTGTGCTTCTTTATTTCAAATTTGTACTTTCCAATGCCCTGGTTTTCACTAAAAAAAGTATTTTCAAAATGAAATTGTTGGACTCACTATTTATAAGAATTTTTGATAGTCTTCAAACTAAATCGCAAAATGCCAAATATGATTCTTACAGACAAAAGTTTGATATAGATAGTTCTTTTCGATTCAACGGCAATGGCATACTATTTTATGGTGATGGAAAGATCATCTGTGGCCCCAATTCCTATATTGGTCACAATTCCTCCATTCAATCAGATGAAGATGCCATAGTTGAGATTGGCAGGAAATGTAGCATTAGCCACAATGTCCGGATATACACTAAAACTTATATGTCGGATCAAAATTTCGAGAATGAAAATTTGAAAAGGGTAGTTGGAAACGTCAGCATTCAGGATTTTGTATGGATAGGAGCTAACGTATTTATTAATCCTGGGATCACCATTGGCTATAATTCGATTATCGGTGCCAATAGTGTGGTAACAAAAGATGTAGATCCCAACACCATTGTCGGAGGAGTCCCGGCAAGATTGATCCGTTTAAAAAAGTTAGACATTACCGATTAATTTATGTTTAAGTTGATTAAAAATTTGTATAAGAAAATTTTGAATATCAGGATCTGGTATTGCCTATATGAGATAAAAAAAAAATGTAAGAATTATCAGGAACCCTTGCATGTAAATGGCTATTCCTTTGTAAATCAAAATACGATTTTAGGTAAAAATGTTAATTTTAATGGCATGAAGATTCATGGAAAGGGCAACGTGATCATTGGTGATAATTTCCATTCCGGTAGTGAATGTGTAATGATTACCGACATCCACAATTACAAAGGTAATGCCATTCCATATGACAATACTTATATTGTAAAAGACATTGTCATCGGTGACAATGTCTGGTTGGGAAATAGGGTCATGATTTTGGGAGGTGTGAAAATTGGGGAGGGCGCGATCATTCAGGCAGGAAGCGTGGTGGTCAAAGACATCCCAAAGTATGCGATTGCAGGCGGACACCCTGCAAAAATGTTTGCTACTCGTGATGTCAAGCACTATGAAAGATTGAAATTAGCGGGAAAATTTCATTAAGTATGCAGGCAGATGCTAAATCCGATAATATTGCTTATGTATTACCCACCTTGGATACCGGAGGCGCTGAATTACAGACTGTCAATCAATTAAATTATCTTCATCAAAGCGGACACAACGTATTTCTTATTATATGTACCAAGCGTGCTGAACTCAGGCCGGAACTCAAAATTCCGGATGAAAATATATTAATTATTGACGATTTTTATAATAAGCAATTCAACTATTTGAGTGTTTCCTCTATTGTATTCGGATGGCTGATTTTGCCCAAAATCAGCAGCTTTCTAAAAAAAAATCACATTAATAAGGTACTTGCGGTGATGGAGCCAGCGACTTATTTTCTGAGACTGCTGAAATTATTCAGATGGTTATTTTTAGTTCCAAAGTTTACACTGGTTTGTTACTATAGGGATGTGAATTACGACACCAGTCCTTTGGATACTTTTGCAAAAAGACTATTTAACACGTTACATGCCAAGTTAGCATATTTGACAGATGATAAGACTATTCTTATATCCCATGCAGTAAAGGAAAATATAAGTAAGAATTTTTATTTAAGAAACCCTAAAATAATATTTAATAGTTTGCCCTATTGCGAGGTTTTAAAGACAGAGGGGGAGGAGTACCTTGAAAGTGAGAAAATCCGCAACTCAGAATATCTGATAGTGCTACCAGGCAGGCTGGATAAAAAGAAAGGTCATTTGTTTTTTATCCGCTCCTTTAAAGATTTTCTTCGTGATCGAGGTCTGGGATCGGAGCAAATTAAAGTCATTATTGCAGGCGGGGGGGATTTATATGAGGAAATTACTGCTGAAATTGATTCTTTAAAATTATCGGAATACTTCCATCTTACAGGTGGGATCCCTAATAAACTGATGCTATCTCTTATTAGTCTAAGCAATTTAGTCGTTATTCCATCAATACATGAAGGTTTTGGCAATGTAGCCATAGAGGCCTTAATGCAAGGCACACTTGTGTTGGCATCTGATTCAGGAGGTTTAAAAGAGATTATTGATGATGGTAGGAATGGTTATTTATTCCCTTCTCAGAATGGCTATGAATTAAAATCCAAACTTAACTTTCTATATAGCAATCGAAATAACATGCTAATTGCCAAATCAAGTATTATAAATGATTATAAAAATAGATTTACTTTGGACAGTCAAATAAAAAAAATATTGGCCCATCTGTAAATAAATTTATTTAGATGAAAATCCTTATCATTGATAATGCTATTGATATTACCGGAGCTTTAACATCCATTTCTAATAAAGCCTACGATCTTAAAGATCGGTACGAATTCTATTTTCTGGTGCCTCCAAATGAAAAAACCCAAAAATTCCTGGAAGATAAAGGGTTTAAGGTGATTCATATGAGTTTCGTAGAAATCAATCGCAACATTCTAAACAATTTTATTTACTGTTTTGCCCTAATAAAAAATGCTGTAATCATCTCTAAAATAATTAAGAAGAAAGATATCAAATTGGTTCACACCAATGATCTTTTTAATATGGCTCCCGTTCTAGCCAAGTTTTTTGGAGATTTTAAATTGGTAACGCATGTACGACGAATGCCGGAATCATTTCCCCATCTACTCTACAGAATGTGGGTGAAGATTCACTTGAAAATGTCGGATCAAATCGTGCCTGTATCAATTGCTAATAGTAAGATTTTTAGAGATCACAATAAGGTAAAAGTCATCTATAACCCTTTACCTTTCGAAAAAAAATGGCCGGATTATCAAATTCGGATAAAAAATAAAATTATTAAGATCATATATTTGGCCAACTATATTCAAGGCAAGGGTCAAAATCATATGATAGAAGTAATGAAATTGATAGCATTAAAAAACAAGAATCCAATATTGGAAGTCACTTTTGCCGGGGGGGACATGGGCCTTAACAAAAATAAAGCGTATAAGCAATATCTTATTGCTTTAACGAAACAATATGATATAGAAAGGTTTTTTACATTTCTTGATTACATTGATGATACCGAAAAGCTATTGAAATCGTTTGATATATCGATAAATTTATCTGATTCCGAATCATTATCAAGGGTAAGTATGGAGTCACTTTATTATGGTCTCCCCTTGGTGGCAACTGATGTTGGGGGCACAAATGAATTGTTTCAAAACGACCAATCAGGATTTTTAGTGCCTAAGGGAGATTATCAACATATGAGTAAAGTCATTTTAATGTTAGCAGCCAATGCGGATCTTAGGAAAAAATTGAGTGAAAATGCCAAGGAATATGTTTCGGAAAAATTCAGTACTGATAATACTTCACGTCAGTTGGGAAAATTATATAGCCGGTTATTATGCGACAATAAGTAATTTAAGAAAATAGATTGTTTAAAATTCATTAGTACCTTTACCCCTAAAACTATCAATTGTATGGAGCTCATTAATTACGGGAATATTAATAAAAATTTAGAAGAGATAAAATCTCAATGGGATGATACAAACAAGCCGTTTAAATATTTAGTCTTTGATGACTTTTTCTATCCGGAAAAGGCAGAGTTAATTTTGAATGAATATCCAAGTGTCACTGATGGCAATTGGGATGGTACTACCTACGTCAATCAAAAGAATAAGTTTACATTGACTCAATTCGGCGAAGATTATCCTCATTTGCAGCAAGCATTTGATGAATTGAATGGTGCAAAATTTATTGCCCTTTTAGAAAAAATCACTGCCATAAAAGATATAACAGCAGACAATGAATTATTTGGGGGTGGATTGCATCAATCGGTCAAAGGTGCTTTCCTAGACGTTCATGTTGATTTCAACCTGCATTCCAAAACAAAATTTCATAGAAGGATGAATGCAATTGTTTATATGAATAAAAACTGGGAAATGGATTACAATGGCTATTTGGAATTATGGGATATGAAAAATAAAACTCAGCTAGAATATATCTCACCAAGTTTTAACAGGTTAGTGATGTTTGAGACCAATGAAGTCTCATTTCATGGACACCCCAAACCTCTCAATACGCCACCACATGTCTCCAGAAAGTCATTAGCTGTTTATTATTATACTAAAACCAGACCAAAGGATGAAATTGCTGAGGAACATAATACTATATACGTCAACACCGAAAGTACCAAAGGTGTTATTAAAAATTTAAATTCAGGGATAAAAGCTGCGTTTGAAAGGGTTTTGAGAAAAAAATAAACCGGCATCTGGTGACTATAATCCATTAATAACCTGTCTCGATTTTCAAGTAAAATATTATTATGTGTGGTATAGCTGGATTTTTTTCTGCTGATGAAAAATTTGGCAAAGGAGATTTGCGTGATATGACGCAGACTTTAGCCCATCGAGGTCCCGACGCTGAGGGTTTTTACCTAAATAAGCACGTTGGACTCGGACACCGACGATTAAGTGTCATTGATCTTTCCAATAATGCCAATCAACCTTTTTATTCCAGGGATAATCGTTATGTAATAGCATTCAATGGAGAGGTATATAATTATCAGGAGATTAGAAAAGGACTTGACTACGAATCCCGTACCAATTCGGATACGGAGGTGATTTTACAATCATTTATCCAAAAGGGACCCGGGTTTGTGGAAGAGTTGATAGGCATGTTTGTAATCGTTATATATGACAGTGTCGAAGATAAAATGTATTTTTTTAGGGATAGAATGGGGATCAAGCCGTTGTATTATTATAAGGATGGTGACGACCTGGTGTTTGCTTCGGAGTTGAAAAGTATTGTCAGTATCCAAAGTATTAAACCTAAACTTTCTATTAATCAAGGCGCTATCAATAACTTTTTATATCTTGGTTATATTCCTGAACCTCAATCCATCTATCGTCAGATACATAAATTCCCATCTGCCAGCTATTTGACGGTATCAAAATCACAATTTGACTTCACTTCTTACTGGGAACCAGAAAATTTTGTCGAGGAAAACGCTATCAGTAATTTTCACGATGCCAAGACCAAATTAAAAGAGCTTTTGATGAGCTCAATAAAATATAGAATGATTGCTGATGTGCCATTAGGGACATTCCTTAGTGGTGGTATAGACTCCAGTATTGTTACCGCAATTGCGCAGGAGCTCACAAGCAATCCGGTTAAAACATTCTCAATTGGGTTCAAAGAGAGAAAATTCAATGAATCTGAATATGCCAGATCAGTAGCGAGGTATATGGGCACCGAACACTACGATTTTGTATTGTCCGAAGCAGAGGCCAAAAATGAAGTGTTGAATCTATTAGATATTTACGATGAACCATACGGTGATTCATCGGCGATTCCGACTTTGTTGGTATCAAAGATGGCCAGAAAACATGTTACGGTAGCTCTTTCCGGAGATGGTGGAGATGAATTATTTCTTGGATATAATAAATATGTTTGGGCAGAGCGCTTATCTAACCCATTAATTAAGATGACCCGACCTGCTATTCATAAATTTTTGAAAACTTTGCCGTCGAGCAAAATCAAAAGAGTGGCACATCTGTTTGACAATTATCAAAAAGAGCATTTCAAAAGCCATGTTTTCTCACAAGAGTCTTATTGTTTTACCCAGGAGCAACTAGAGCTGTTAATGTTAAAAGCCGATAATAAAATTCAATTGGATGAGAATTTGAAGAGCTCTGGTAGAAGATTGTCCAAAATGGAAGAACAATCTATATTTGATTTAAAATATTACTTGAAAGATGACTTGTTGGTAAAAGTAGATAGAGCAAGCATGTTTAACTCATTGGAGGTTAGAGTACCTATTTTAGATCATAGAGTTGTTGAATTTGCGCTAAACCTCTCCAAACAGTTAAAATTTCGAAATGGGATAACAAAATATATATTGAAAGACCTGCTTTATGATTATATACCTAAAAAGTATTTTGAAAGGCCCAAATCAGGATTCTCAATACCATTAAGCAAATGGTTGAAAAATGATTTCAAATTTTTGTTTGATCAATATTTAAACAGGAATGTTATCGACGAAGTTGGCGTGGTGGATTCAAAGATGGTAAAGACATTAGAGCGCGATTATTTCTCTGGAAAAGACTACCTGTATGTTCGATTGTGGAATTTGATAATTTTACACAAATGGTTTCTAGAGAAGAGCAGGTAATTCTTCTTTTTTAGATTTGTTGTGGTATTGAACAATATATAGATAACTAATAAAAAACGGAATAATCGGGATCTTATATCTTACCAAGGTGCCGAAATTATAGCTGGAAATTCCAACGACAAAGGCCATCATTACAGAAAAAAGCAGGCAAAACAAAATTAATGGATTAGCAATGGTAGTACGTAGCAGTCTTGTCAGACCGGTTTTTAGTAAAGTTTTAAAAGCAAGATAAACAATAAATAATATTTCCAATGCTGACAACAACATCATAGGGTTTCTGACCTCCCAAATAAACGGTCTGAAAAACGTGGTAAAAATAGCAGCAGGTGCCAGCCTCAACATACTTTCCAAACTACCATCCAATGTCCCCAAATAGTAACTCGACCCTTGTTCTTTATTGCTGATATAGTTTATATAGTTAGCAGTAATAGCAGTGGATTGCCCCACATTTTCCAGTGAGTAAATTTCGTCATTAACGGTAATTTGAAAATAGGCCCAAATGCTGGTGCCAATCGCCATTGATAATAAAAAAGGATAAAATAAGACCCGGATAACCTGGCTATTAATGGATTTATTAATCTCTGAAAACCCCCATATAATAATCAGCGGTAAAAAGCATATTAGTATATATTTTTTTGTCATAAAAAGCGTGTAAAACGAAATGGGCAACAGCAATATGGAGGAAAAGGAAATCCTCTTGGTGACGATTATTTTTACCAGGACATAAAATAGCATACCTAATGACCCAATGGCTATAGCCTCTTTCATCAGTCCCGAACTCCAAAAAACAAAAGATGGAATTAAAAAAATTGCAATGGCAAAGTGTTTATGTAATTTTGGATACAACCGGTAAAATGTCAAAAACAGTAACCAGCTACCGGTAAAACTAATTAAGGCAAAGAAAATAGCCATTACCGAGTAGGTATTAAACGCAAATGGGGCAAAAAAACCGGAAACCTTGCAAATAAAATAAGTTGGTGCATGGCTATACCATCTGATTCGTGAGGCATATGAAAATGTTTCAGGATCATAACTGCCGTCTGCCGCCAGGAGTTTTATCCATTTTAAAGGGTTTTCCCAAAAACTATCTCCAATAATGGTCCCGTATAGCCAATAAGCTGATGTGTCTCCCCCATTATAAATGTATTCGTAAATTATACCTAAGAATATTGCTCCAAAAATCTTTAGCGCCGCCGCCGGAAGAAAGTATACAGAAATCTTTTTGTCTTTTATAAACAAGTTTCTGATTACAAAAAGTAAAAATAATATCGCTATAAGGTAAAGCGGGGTAAAGAAAAAGTCCTTCATGCTTAAAAACCATCTAGCTAATATCATTTTTTTACCTGTTTTACTTTGTTAAAAATAACAAAAAGTAAGTTAGATGCCGGGAGTAACAATAACAAATCGACCTGTACCAAATTCCGGATTTCTAATTGTCTGTAAACGAAACATAAAAAAAAGTATATGGCAAAAATATAAAATGTAATGGGGAATAGCTTCAGATTTTTATAACTATAAATAATCCCTAAAAGCCCTAATACTATTAGAATGCTTCGAAGACCAAATAATCCCTGGACCAGCAACCCGCTGAGATTACCAAATTTGGATCCGCTTTGTAAGTTGTTCTTAAATATTGCCTTTTTAATATTCAGTAGTGGAACATGACTGATGTAATTAAGAAAATTGTTTTTTATATAGGATTTTCGCAATTGATTAAACCCGTCAGAGATATCAGTATTACAAAAATCGGATGGCTTTTTGTGGTTTGGGTTAGTCTTTTTTTGCCAGTAGTAAAATGAAGATCCACAATTCCTAGCCAGTTGAATGAGGGAATCAGCTTTCAATTTTTCCGCATTGTTTTGAAAAATACCAGTCGGTAAATTCAGCGGTTTTTGCGTATTAACCAATTGCCTGACATAGGGAGTCTCATCATTGTCAAAACAGTTGATCCACGATCTGAAACTAATAAAGTCGTTATTATATAACTTAAAGCCGTTCATTGACCTGGACAAAATTATTTGATTATGATTAACGTAGTTTCTAATTGGCCATGGCAGATAAACTACGAGAAACCCAAGGGCTATGAGACTGCATTTTGTGATAGTGCTTTTGCTATACCAGCCATAGGAATTATTAATTATTACGAAAATTAATCCTACAAATAAAAGTATGCCTAAGAATTCCCTTGTTAAAAAGGCATAGCCGGTAATTAAACCTAAAAGAATAAATTTATAATTCCCTTCTTTTTTGGTGTATAAAACATAAATAAATAATATAGATAAAAAATTTGATAGTACCTCTGAATAGGAAATGGTAGTCCAAAGAATAATAAACGGGTATGTTGCGTACAGCAATGAAGTAAAATGCGCAATATTTGTTTTATTAAAAATAGATATACTTATCTTGTAAATAAGATAAATACATACCGTGTCTAAGAGCACCTGACTTACTGCAACTGCTGGATATACATACTCATCCCCGAATATTAAATAATGCAATCCCCAAAAAAATGAATAACCCGGAACTCTTGCATAATATGCGTCGGGGTTGGAGAGATCAAAAGTATAATGACCGTGCTCAATTAAATTGATAAAACTCAGGGTCCAGCCTGCGGTATCCCCCATGATATATTTTTCCCCATGATAATATATATCTGCACCTACAATAAGAAATAAGAGCCTAATTATTAACCCTACAAACATTAATAACCATATTAATGAGTTGTTTTTGATCAATGCCTTTATCATTTTAATTATTTGCGGTAGGATAAAATTATGGAAATCCCGAATGGAAATTTGAATTTTCTTTTCAATAATGGAATTTCAGCCTGAAAAATACTGTAAAGCAATTTATTTATGAATTTGTTATTAAACATCCCAAAATCCGAAGATTTCTGTTCGGTACTCTTTTGGGACTTTTTAATAGAACCAATAACCCGTATCAATGCGATTGGTAAAAACAAAAAAGTATTAAAATAAGATACATAATGGATCTTACTACTTTGTTCAAATACTTTCACCAGTCCGGGAATTTTATACCTTCTGAAATGATGGTTTACCTCATCGTGATCGCTCCACAAAAACATAAAGGCGGGAACAGTAACACATAAATGGCCATCCGCTTTACATACCCTTTTCATTTCTCTTACAGCCTTAAGATCATCCTCCACGTGTTCTATTACATCAAATGCGCAGACCAGATCAAAAGTTTCGTCGTCAAAGGGTAAGTCCAGTATGGAAGCATTGACGATACTAATATCTAATTGGCTTTTTACAAATTCGAAACAGTCTTTATCGTATTCCACGGATTGTACTTCACCTACTTCCTCGAGGAGTTGCGACGTATAGCCGGTAGCTACGCCGATGTTTAATATTTTGAGAGTGCCTTCCTTGTGTGCAAGCAGAGACTTAATATGCCCAATAATAATCTTATTTCTTACCTTGAACCACCAGTGTTCTCTTTCCAACCGAAAATATTCTAAATAATAATTTTTATCCATGGTTAATTTCTAAAGAGCCATTAGAAAATCTTCTTTTTGACGATAAATAAAGGTCTTCCTCGTGATTCATCATATATTCTCAGTACATATTCTCCAATAAGGCCTAAGGCGATTAACTGTACACTGCTAAATCCGATAATAGCCAGGATCAAGGACGTAAAACCTTCTGGAATGCCACCAAAAAACAGGAATTTAAAAAGAAGAAAAAAGGTATAAATTGTGGAAATCAAAAATACGACCAGACCTAAAATAAAAATGAATTTTACCGGAAATTTACTAAAGCCAAACAATCCGTTATATGCTAATAAAAAAAGTTTCTTTAACGTGTATTTTGGGGCACCTGATGTTCTTTCTTCGCGATTGTATTTGATACCAATTTGCTTAAAACCGACCCAGGATCTTATTCCTCGTATAAACAAGCTTTGTTCGGAAGCACCAAGAATTTCCTTTAACGCCCTTCTTGAGATCAAAGAGAAATCGCCGCTATCTAATGGGATATCTACATTTGAAACCGATCTTAGCAAGCGGTAATACAACCAGTACGCAAATTTTTTGAATATCCCTTCTTTTCTCTTTTTTCTGACCGCGTATACCACATCGTACCCTTCCAAAGCTTTTTCATAAAAGGTTTTAATTAATTCAGGGGGGTCTTGCAAATCTCCATCAATCATGGCAATATATTCTCCACTGGTTTCGGATAACCCGGCCAATAGTGCTGATTGATGACCAAAGTTTCTCGAAAGCGTTAAAACCTTAAACCGCTTATCCAGCTGATGACAATTTTCAAGTTTTTCTAAACTTTTATCCGAACTTCCATCGTCAATACAGATTACCTCGAAATCTTCGGTGATATCTTTCAAGCTTTTTATACACCTGACAAAAAGTTTCTCAATTATCTCCTCCTCATTGTATATGGGGATAACTACGGAAATTGTGACAATGGGATTATTCTTACTCAAAGGCTCAATAAATCTTGAATTATCAAAAGAGAAATTTCTTTATAAAGAAATTATAATGCCCAAATATAAGATTTCTTTACAACGACTAAAATAAATAGATAAGATATAGAGGTCGTATTTGTAAATCTAATCTTATTCGTCATTATCCCGTATTTGTAATCTTTAATCGCTTTTTCATTTTTTGTTTATATTTAATTTCCATTATTTACGCTAAATTATTGGTTGTGAGATACAAAATTTTTAGTAACAGACAAATTTCATATTAGGTTGTGGCGATGGAAAAGTTAAACAAAGAACACTTCATACTACCATTTGTCTTTTTTCTATTGGTAAATAATCAGATTTATTCTCAATGCCCTACCGTTTCAGTGGTAATCGATAATATGGTATGCAAGAATCAAATTTTGAATATTCAGAATTCAACAAGCAATGCTACCAGTTACAATTGGGAGTTCTGTGCCCAGGATTTGAATCAGGTTCCTTCTGTGCAGGGGATTGGCAATTTGGTTGGGAGTAATCTGCCAAGAGGAATAGATATAATCGAAGACAATGGTTCTTGGTATGCCTTTGTCACAAGTCTGTCTAACAATTCGCTATTCAGAATTGATTTTGGCCCCAGTTTAAATAATTCTCAACCTACATTTGAAAATTTGGGAAATATTTCAGGCATACTTAATGGCCCTCAAACCATTAAAATGATTAAAGAGGGGCAAGATTGGTACGGTTTGATTCTCAATAATACTACGCTTGATATTGTAAGGATGGCTTTTGGCAGTAACATCCAAAACACTCCGACGGCTGAGGTTGCAGTAAGCAGTATCGGGGGAGCAAACTCAAGCATTGATTTCGGAATTGCCAATGATAGCTTAATTGTCATTCTAACTGAACGAAATACAAGCAATATTAATCATATTAACTTCGGCAGTAGTATAACCAATAATCCAAGCGGTCCGGATATAAAGCAAAGCGGTCCGATTTCGGGATTATCCGGAACTTTTGATATTGATCTTGTACAAGATTGTGATCAATGGTACGGCTTTGCAGTTGCCTATACCAATAAAAAAGTATATAAGCTGGCATTTGGAAACTCTTTGTTCGCCACGCCTACTTTAACCGAAGTTGGTGTTAGCGAATTCGGAACTGACAACCCAGGCCGAATAGTCGTTTTGGAGAACGGCTCCAATTACCACGCCATAATTACAACTTTATCCGGCAACCTGTACCGTGTTGATCTTGGAAATGATCTGAATAATGTAAATGATGTCTTCACAAACCTTGGTAATTTCGGTACATTAGGAAGTAGTTTTAGTTTAGGGTTTCAAAAATTTTCAGGTGAATATATTGGAATTAGCCTTAACGCATCTTCCCGAAATATCAGCCAAATTACATTTCCATCTAACTGTGCCGCGAATTTTAAGTTATCGGATCAATTTGAACCAAAAGAGATATTTTACTCAGAAGCCGGCACCTACAATATAAATTTCACAGCTACCGATATTGATGGAAATATTAGCCGGTTTTCCAAATCAATTACTGTTTTGGATGACTTTGCGCCTGATATTTCGTTTTCGAATGACAACTTTTGCATTAGTTCAACCAACAGTTTTTCAGCACAAAATAACACACCATCTCAAACCATTACGACCTGGACATGGGATTTTGGGGATGGATCGCCAACTGAAACAGGGCAAAATGCTACCCATCAGTATGCCACTGCCGGCACTTATGAAGTTATCTTGCAGGCCGAATCTGACAATACATGCGGCCAGGTGGCATTTCAGGAGATTACTATTTTTGATGAACCTGTTCCCAGTTTTACAGTGCCGGCAGGATTAAAGTGCTCTAACGAAGGCCTTTTATTTACTAATACAACTGCCGGTGACTTTGGAGATATCATATCATGGACATGGGACTTTGGAGATGGCGGAAGCTCAACGGAAAAGGATCCAACTTATGCATTTGCCACAGCGGGAACCCACAATGTTAAATTAACTGCCTCCATTCCAGGCTGCACCGCTGAAACAACGATTTCCGTAGATGTGTCGGAAGGCCCGGTGGTTGCCTATTCTTTTGATAATGATTGCTTTAACAATAGTATAACATTCACTAACAACACTACCGGCGCTGACATTACCGGTTATACATGGGATTTTGGAGATGGGGCGACTTCTAATTTGGTCAACCCTACCCATACTTTCGCCAGTGCCGGCGATTATACCATCATGCTCACCGTGGATAACACGCTTGGCTGTAGTGTAACCAATACACAAACCGTTACCGTTCATGCTTTACCAGAGGTAGCATTTATCAATGAATTGGCCTGTAGCAACGGTGGCACTCAATTTTTTGATCAAACTACGGTCGCAGGTGCTAATGTTACCGCCTGGGCGTGGGATTTTGGAGATGGCAATATTTCCACGGAAAAAGATCCGATCCATACCTATGAAGGTGATGGACCTTTCCTTGTAAGCCTGACAGCGACTTCCAATTTTGGCTGCGTAGCTACTTTGGAAAAGACCGTGGATGTAATAGTTGGGCCAACGGTGGATTTTGATATCAACCAGGTTTGCCTGGGAGAGGCCACCCAATTCGAAGACTTATCGGAAACTTCGGATGGAACCGCCATTACTTCCTGGTTCTGGGAAATTGATGGCCAGGTATTTACCGAGCAAAATCCGGAAGCTACTTTTAGCGCCCCGGGCACCTATACAGCCAGCCTGACGGTCACTTCCGCTACATTTTGTACAGCGACGATTACAAAGGATGTGGTTATTAACCCGTTGCCGACTGCTGATTTCAGTGTAGAGAATGCATGCGTCAGGGATGAGGTGCGATTTAGTGATGAAAGCATTGTCACCGGAGACGATATTGCGGAATATAGCTGGGACTTCGATGGACTTGGTAGTGCCTCAGATGCCAATCCGGTTTTTACTTTTGATAATACGGGTAATTATAACATTGGTCTGACGATCACTACGGTAGCAGGCTGCATAAGTACGGTCAACAAGACAATAACGATTTTAGATAGCCCGGAAGCTGCCTTTACCACGGATGTTTCGCAAGGACCGCCACCGTTGACTGTAAACTTTCAGAATAATTCCGCTGGTGGGGATTCCTATGACTGGAACTTTGGCAATGGTGAAACCAGTTCGGTGGCGCATCCGATTGTTACTTTTACAGATTTAGGCGTTTTTGAGACACGCCTGGTTGTATCTACAGCTGCCGGCTGCAGGGATACGGTGACGCAAACCATCAATGTTGTAGAGCCCCTTATGGACCTGGCATTAGAAGGTATGACTACCCTGACACAAGATGGAGAGACACAGGTATCGCTGGATATCAGAAATAATGGCACCTTGTTTGTTGATAAAATACAGGTGAAGTTGCAGATTGGTCCCGAGGCAACGGTGAACCAAACCATAACCCAAACCGTTGCTCCCGGTCAGCTGATGGTGTACCCCTTAAACGTTAGCGTTACCAACCGTGCATCAACCCCCTATCTTTGTGCTACTTTAACCCCGTTAGAAACGCCTTTTGCCGATCACGATCAGGCCAACAATACCTTCTGTATCAACCTGGAAGAAAAAGCCAGTATCATCAAGCCGTTTCCCAATCCTTCAGATCATCTGGTAACGGTGGGTGTCATTTTGCAGGAAAGCCAGAAAGTCATTATTACCATGCACAATGCCGTCGGACAGCCGGTGATAGAAAAAGAATTCCCCAATGCACCGGAAGGATTAAATCAATTCCAGTTGGATGTGAGCGGTGTTAGCGATGGCCTTTATTGGTTAAAATTACAGTACGGCGGTTCTGAGGATGTTTTTAGGATGTTTGTGGATAAGTGATGTAATCGATAGTATCCTAAAAATGTTTTTGAAATGTGGAATATATTAATTATCGCTTGAAAAGCGATCATCTTAGTGTAGGGAATAGCCATTTTGAGACGATTATAATTGGTGGCTGGCATTCCTGCCGGACTTCTGGTTTAGTTTTCTCAACTTGACTGTTATTTAAATAACCCGGATCACAGATCCTGCATATCCGGCTTAAAAAATAAAAGGGCGTTTTTGTTCATAAAATCATAAACAGGTATTTCTAATGTAAAGTGGTGCGGGTTTAGGTTGTGCTACTCTTTTATTTGCGCATGGACCAAACAGCCCAACCACTTAATATCCGAAGGTCCAATGAGGAAAGCCAGCAGGCCTCATCACGCACATATGTCCAAATTAGCCTGCTGGAATACAACAACCGAAAGACCTAATTTAAACGCTCTATGTAGGCTTTTATCAGTTCTAATCCCTCTTCATCAACCACTGTGGTGCCGATGATCGGCATGAATCTGTTAGCCATAAAAATTTCTATGATTTCTCCTTTCGATTTAATCCCAGTTTCCACCAGCTGTGTATCAAAATCTAATCTTATATCAAGAGATTGCATTAGACCACCATCGGTATGGCAATGAGCACAATTGACTTCAAAATAGGCCCTGGCGCGATTCTCAACTGATTCGTTAGGATCTGTCAAGTTGGGTAATATACTGATCTCGTCAGGATGAAAAATACCGCTGAGCCATTGCCTGTCAATCAGGGATTGCAATTGGTTCCTTCCATTGGCTACTAAATTCATGTTCCTCAATTTTGGTCCAATAGGTGTTGCGTTTGAGTTTGTTTGATGGCACGTGAAGCAATCATCCTTGGAAGGCACTACATAACCTATGTTGATGTTATTTCCATCACTATCAATAAAGCTTACGTCAGTGTTTGAACGCTCCTCCGTTAAAAAAGCTTCCGTTTGTGCATTATTCCAAAGGTAGTTTCCGGTGACCCATTCTCCATTTTGTTTGACTAGTACCCTTGTCTCAATAATTTTTCTGCCTAGGGATGGATTCCTGTTATCGAAATTATAATAGAAGGTTTTGGAAATAATCGTATTATCCGGAAAGTGGGGTAGCTTATCGCCATTGCTGATCATTTGTTCTCCTGCGGGTATTGCGATTATCCGTTGCTTTTTGGCGTGATCGGTAAACAAGGCAGTGTTTAATTCATATTGAAAAACAGCTGGACTTGGGGTCAGATCACCCAGGTTTTCATTCTCGTACAAATTCAATTCAGACAATTTTTCCGGAAGTTCGGAAAACGCGGAAGGGCCCGGTTGACATTGTGGATCCAATCCCTGATCATGGATTTCCCAACCTTTGCTCAACAAAAGGGCTTTGGCTGCCTGGGCTTCCGGATTGCAGATAGTAACTGGTATTAAGCCAAGGTTGATGTCATTGGGCAGGTTTAGGGTAGGATCGCTTTCATGGGCTGCAAACCGGATTAACGCTTTTTCATAGTTTTCCTGGGTTAATCCGGATTCTGCAAATATGTTTGTTTGAGAACCGGAGAAATTTTTCCACTTACTGATATCCCAGTTACTAAAGTCAGGATTGGCTTCATCTGTATTTCTAAACATACTTTGACACTGTTCCACATTTCTAGTGTCCCAATTACTAACATCGGGATTTGCCAGGCTGGCGCCTCTGAACATTCCAAACATGCTGGTCACCTTAGAAAAGTCTGGGATGTCTGTAGCGCGAACCTGGAGATTGGAACATCCTGCAAATGCGAGCTGCGTGGAGTGCCATTCGTTCTTACCCCATTGGTCTATGGAGATTATCTTTTCGGCCTCCTCTTTAGGTAACTTACCGAACCTTATAGCCGGAAAAGTTCCGGTAATTTGGATGGTGTGATTACCACCTGTTTCAAAGGTATGGGTAATATCACCGGTGATGCCCGTTTCGTCATTTGTTCCATCATTATTCCAATCTACACTGTAGTTGTAAGTTAAGCCCGGATCGGTAGGGATAGTGATCGTTTGACCGGACCAGGTGGTAATAAATCCCGGGTAACTGAACGTCAACGAGCTGGTGGATTCCGTAGTATATGAGGTATTTATGTCTGTGACATCGAGATCTATTAGCTCATCCTGCCGGCAATCGATGATGGAGTAAATCAATAAAGCCGGATTAAGAAGGATCACAAATCTATTCAGGTTAATCTTGTTGAAATGTCTTGAATAATTAATCGTCATAGAGATTAAAGGTTTAAAGAATTAATAGATCGCTAAAAATGCCTCAGCGTTTTAATTACATAATGAGTTGATATAATCGATCTTTGTAATTAGCGCTTAATCAACCCTGTGAGAGACTTTTTTTGGCACAAAATTAATTGAAGCAGCAAGGTGTGATTAAAACAAAACCGGTGAATCTGTTAACATTTCCGACAGTGATGCATCGTAATTCCGACAGGACTATTACATTTCCGACATGGGATAATTCATCATTGAGCCAGCCCGTAATCGCCTGTTACCCTTTACTTTGTAGAAATTCGGTAGGGCTTAGGCCAAACTCTTTTTTGAAGCACTTGGAGAAATAGGACGGGCTGGTAAAACCAATATCGAAGGCGATTTCGGTAATATTACGTTCCTGGCGTATCAGGAGTTCTTTGGCACGGTGAAGGCGAACTGAAGAGATCAACTGGATAGGCGATTTGTTGGTGATGGCCTTGAGCTTGCGCTGTAACTGCCGCTCGCTGACCCCCACTACCCGGCAGAGCATTTCGACTCCGAAATTTTCATTACTAAGATGGAGATCAATGACTTGCAGTACATTTTCCAGGAAGGAATCATTTTGTGGGAATTGTTTCAGGGGAGTACCAAGAATCGGATCCTCTAACTCGGTTTGATCTGTCACCCAATACAGGGAAATAGGTTCTCCGAACCTGAATTCCAGAATATCCCGGTATGTATGAAAACTCAATCCCGAGCCCGATAACAGACTCTTCACAGTGTGGGTCAACAATATCCTATCGGGTTTGGCTTGTTGAAGGATCAGCCCCCCCAACTTCTCGGTTTCGCCACGGATGATATCGGCGTCATCTACGGTAATTTCCTGAATATGGATTCCAATGGCAAGCCGGGCATTCCGGCATTTAATGGCATCCACTAGTTCCATACTGCAATGCACGGCCTTGCTGGGACCTTCGAAGGTGGCAATAAAGGTATGCGTACAGTAATGCACGATTTTACCCCGGTACTGCTGCACATATTGACCGATAAAGTGCCTAAGACCGGAATAGCGGCTTTCTGAAGCGCTAATGCGTGCAGAAACGATGGTAAAGAGCCGGGCTTCATAATTGCTTACCGGCTTTATATCAGCAATAAAAACACGCATCTCCTGCAGAATCTCTTCTGTATTACCCACCCAGAACAGGTGATCTTTACCCTCGAACTCCACAAATTTCGCGCCCTTGATGCGCTTGGCGATGAAGTGTCCCTCCTCGATTTTTACATCGATGTCGTGAGTACGCTGCATCATCAAGGTGGGCACGTTGATTGAACCCAATACGCCAATGATATCTACCTCGGTATTCATTTTGGTGAGCGCCATGGCGGCACTTGGGCTGGCTCCCGAGCGGAAATAATTCTCCAGCCAGTCCATGAATACAGGGTCATCGACCTTTGAAGGGGCAAGTGATTCCAGGTATACGTCTCCGGTACCCCAGCTATGCTCAATCATATCGTACACCTCCTGCCGCTCCTCGTCGGCAGGTGCCCAGGGGTAATCGGGAGACCACCGACGTTTGGCGAATATGCCAAAGGTGATTAGTGAAAGCGTGCGGTTAGGGTAGGTAGCGGCGAAAAGGGCAGATACCGATCCGCCTTCGGAATGCCCGAAAAGCACGGCTTTCTCCGAGCCTACCGCATCCATCACAGCTCTGATGTCGTCCATGCGTTCTTCCAGCGTAGAAAGCTCCACCACCCGGTCGGAAAGCCCGGTGCCTCGCTTATCGAAAAGGATGACCCGCACGATCTTGCCTAGCTCCTGAAGGAAATGCACTAGTTCGGGGCAAGACCACATCCAATCAATATTGGACACCCAACCTGGTATATATACCAAGTCGATGGGACCTGAACCAAAAACCTGGTAGGCGATATTGATAGATCCGCTTTTGGTGTACTGGGTTGCAGGTTTCATATTGTGAATTCCAAAGTTAATCTAACGAAATGTCGATTGGGAAGTTGTCGTGCCTGCAGAATAAACGCAGCCAACCGTTACATAAAAAATCACAACCCCTCTGGGTGTAGTTTAAACTCTTTAGTCTGACGGTCATAAAATAATTCTACACCCAGATAAGTTTTTTTGCCGATGGCAGGAGCGCACTATCGTTACCTGAACGAGGAATATCGGCAATAAACTCTTGCTTCATTTGACCTATTTATCCTGCACTTTCTAAAGCCATTGTTGTATCACCTTATAGACGACTTTTTTCTTTCGCCGGAAAAAACTAAGATTGTGTATTGTCAATGAAAACACGGCTTATTTTAAAGAACGGATTATCTCTCAATATACCTGAATACAGCTGGCCCGTACTGACTAATTTAATATGGTTAGGCATTTATGCGCTGGTTGTAAAATGGTTTGGTATACCTACCGCAGAGAGGGTTTTTTCTTCGATGGATTCCCAAAGTTATTTAGCGGTGGGTAACTACTTTTTTGGAGGAGATCCTACAAATGCCACTTTGTACAGGCCCTTTTTATATCCGGTTTTGTTAAAGTTTATGTTACTTTTCGGAGGGGTACCGGCGCTGTGGGTTTTTCAGGCAGTACTTTGGTTGATATCCTTAAATCTGTTGTTTTATACCTGTAAAAAACTATTTAAGCATTCATTTTGGCCGACAGCAATTTCAGTAATTTTTTCCCTGAATATAACCTTTATAGTACTTACAATGCATGCCCTGACGGAAGTTCTGGTAGCATTCGGATTATCCGTTTATATCTTTTTTGTAGCGAGGAATTGTAATCAGGGGCTTAGTAAGCGGTTCGTATTAGGGTCTTTAATGATTTTCAGTTTTTTGACGGTAGTAAAGCCGGTATATTATTTGGTTGTTATAGTTTTTTTGGTCGTAATTATCTTTAAATGGAAAATCTGGCAGGGCGCCTTCTTACCCCGGGTGCTGGTCGCTTTGGCACCTATTTTTTTTCAGGTGGCAATTGTCTTTTTTGTGCATGGCCAATTGGCTATTTCTAAAATTGGTTCCGCTACCTTTAAAACAAATTTTGTAGCTAGCGGGTATGGCTTAATGCATAATCTGAAACTACATGAAGCGCAAAAAGAGATCCGAAATCTCTCCAATGCTGGAATCTACAGGCTATTGTCCGAAAACAAAAGTCACTTCACACTGTCTTATTTCAGAAACCTGGAGGCACACTGGAACGGCCATCCATCTTATGTCAACAAGCCACAAAATAAGGCGGCCTTGAGTATTTTTATGGCCAGATACAATCGTATACTTTTTTGGTCCCACTTGTTTTTCCTGCCATTGCTGATATTTCGTGTTTTATCAAGCCGCAATTCGGAAAATTTACTACTAATACTCCTTGGCCTTCCATGGCTTTTAATTGCATTAACCAGTGGCATTTCTGTCAATCAGGGGGATCGCCTGGTTTTACCAGGTTTGCTCCTGTGCTTTGCGCTTTATCCCCTACTTATTCGTAGTTTCCTGCAAATGCTAAAGATTCGCAAAACCATATTTAAGGCCAACACTTCCTGATACCAATACCATGCGCCATATTTTTAGTTCCCAAGCACAATCATTCAGATAAACCATACTAAAACAAATCAAACCCACCCCCTAATCACACTCACACTCAAATTCCTACCTATACCCTTCCGCCTGCAAATTAAACAACTCCTCATACCGTCCGCCTTTAGCCAATAGCTCTTCATGCGTGCCTATTTCAAGGCACTTCCCTTGGTCCAGTACCATAATTCTGTCCGCCATTCTCACTGTCGAGAAGCGGTGGGAGATCAGGATGGCAGTTTTCCCTTTGGTCAATTCCGTAAATCTCTGAAACACCTCGTGCTCGGCCCTGGCATCAAGCGCAGCGGTAGGCTCGTCCAATATCAGTATTTGGGCATCTCTCATGTAGGCTCTGCCCAACGCCACTTTTTGCCATTCTCCTCCCGACAACTCAACGCCATCGGCGAAACGCCGCCCAATCATTTGGTCGTATTTTTCCGGAAGTCGGTCAATAACTGTGTTCGCCAGGCTTTGTTCAGCGGAATGAATTATTTTGGGCCTGTTATCTTTCTCCACAATTCTTCCAACGGCTATATTATGATTGGCGGTCATCTGAAATTTGACAAAATCCTGGAATATTACCCCCGTTTCATTCCGCAGATCTTCGACGTTGTAATCCTTTAAATCGTAGCCATCCAGCAAAATGCGGCCTTCCGTGGGATCGTAAAGCCTGGCCAGTAATTTTACAATGGTGGTTTTGCCGGCGCCATTTTCTCCAACCAGGGCAAGTTTTTCTCCTTTTTTCAGGGTAAAATTCAGATTCCTCACCGCCCACTTATCCGTATTGAGGTATTTAAAGCCTACGTTTTCAAAAACAAACCCTTCCTGAATAGGATTGGGAAATGGTCGCGCCTGAGGGTTAACTTTGATGTTTGGCTCAAGATTGAAAAAGTCGAAAAAATCCTGCAGATACAAGGCATTTTCCGCAACACTTGAAAAGCGATTTAAAATACTTTCAAATAAAGTTCGCAACCGGAAAAAGGAACCCGATAAAAAGGTCAGATCACCAATTGTTATATTTCCCTTAACAGTATCCATAATAATGAATATATAGGCAGCGTAATAGCCGGCGCTGCCCAACATGGCGAAAAAACTTCCCCAACCGGCACGGCGCATGGACAGGTTTTTGTTTAAATGATAGAAGCGATCGGAAAGTACTTTGAACCTGTTGGTAAGAAAGTCAGACAGTCCAAATATCTTCACTTCCTTGGCGGTTTCATCGCTGGCGCCGGTAAATCTTAGATAATCCAACTCCCGCCGTTCGGGAGTCCAGCTGTAAACAAGGGAGTAGCTGCGTTCATTAAAATGGGTTTCTCCCAGGAAGGCCGGGATCACTGTTATCATTAAAAGTAAGATGAGCCAGGGATTAAAAGCGATTAACCCGGCAGCTAGAAATACCATGGTAATGGCATCCTGTGCCTGTCCCAAAACCTGTGTCATGAGCATTGACCGGCCTATGGTCTGCCGTCGGGCACGTTCCAGTTTATCGTAAAAGTCTGAGTCTTCAAATTGGCTCAGATCAAGGTTCGCGGAATGCCGCATAAGACGGATAGAAGATTTATTCGCAAACAGATCGCCTATCAGACTATCGAGTAAGGTAGTGCCTCTGTTAAGTAGGTCTGAAAAAATCGCCAGTAGAAATTCTATGGCTACCAGCATAAACAGGTGATTCAGGGATTGCGGAGCTTCCGATTGGGTTACCCGGATAACTTCATCAATGATCAATTTGGCTACGTAAAGTGTTACCAGGGGAATGGCTGACCGAATTACGCGAAGCAACACATTGGCCAAAACCATTTTTGGACTGGTTTGCCAGATTAATTTGAAAAATTCAGGGAGGTTTTTGAGCGCTTTGAATCTTTCGTCAAAAGATAGTGGCGGCTTGCCGCCTTTTCTGGCGGGCTCCATGGAGATTCTGAATTTAAATAATCTGGTCCAAATTGACATAATAGAGTAACAAATGCTGTTATTTTAAGAAGGAACTCACGAAAATGTATTGGTAATTTAAAATTTAAACGGGTTAATTAATAATTAATTTTGGTTTACCGGAGTTGGTTTAACAAGGCCATTCCTTCCGGCCAATCTCCAAACCCTGCCCGATCTTCGATATGGCCGGCGTTATGAAGTAGGATGAATTCACTACCCCATCGCCCGGCAAAAAGCCTTGCCCTCTCCGGAGATACCACGTGATCGTTGGTGCTGGCCACTACGATAGATTTAAAAGGTAATTTTATCAAAGGCATAGGAGAAAATCCTGTGATGTATGTAGGATAATCAGAGCGATCTACATCGCTTGGTGCAACCAGCAACGCACCTTTGACCGGCTTCCTGAAATTGTTATACCAGTTTAGAACGGCTGCACACCCCACACTGTGGGCCACTAAAACAACATCATTCAGATTTTCGCTGCCGATAACCTGATCAATGCGAGTTATCCAGCGATGGCAATCCGGTTGCTCCCAGTTGTCCTGAATGATTCTGGTGATGTCGTCAGATTGGTTTTCCCACCGGCTCTGCCAGTGGGACGGGCCGGCGTTTTTTAATCCGGGGATATTATATATTTTTATCATGAACCGGCTTATTGCGGTGTTTGTATCACCACCTTACCTACTGTTTTTCCGCTTTGAAATAGTTTAACAGCCCTGGGTAAATGCTCAAATGAAAATTGATGACCCACTAGTGGTGGAGAAAGGTCTAATTGCATGAGCGCACTTACGGTACGCTTAAATAAATCAGACTGTTCATATAACCAAATGAGGTTAAAACCCATTACCGACTTATTTTCTTCTATCATTTTTTGTGGGTCCACCATTGGCCGGGTAAGGTATTTGTAGACCAATTTGACAAAATTTGGGCGGTTGCCGGCCTGTGCATATCTGGCGGATCCATAAACAATGATGCGGCCTGTTTTGCATAATGCCTCATAGCTTTGCTTAAAATAAACACCCCCAATGCATTCCAGGACAAGATGTAACTCCCTGGATCCAAGTGCTGCGGCGAGGTTTTTCTTAAAGTTTTTATCCCGAACAATAACCTGATCATAACCTGCTTTTTTCAAGGTTTCCGTTTTTGACGGATGGCCAACACTACCAATCGTAAAAGCATCAAACTTTTTGGCGATTTGCTGCGCCAATAACCCGACGCCTCCGGCGGCGCTTTGAATGAGGATGGTCTGGTGATTTTTTAAGTTACCCAATTCAATTAATGCGTAATAAGCAGTTAGTGCCTGAACCAAAAAAGCGGCACCTTCCTCAAATGTCCAGTTTGTTGGCAATGGTGCGATGTACTGATGGTCGATATTGAGCCTGTTGCAATAACCTCCGAATTTTGTGACACCCATTACCCTGTCGCCCACTTGAAATGTAGTAACCTTGTCGCCTTTTCCAATAATTTCGCCGGCGTATTCAAGGCCTGGCACAAAGCTATCTTTAGGAGTAGCGCTATATAGACCAAACATCGCAAAAATATCTGCAAAGTTTAACCCAATAGCTTTGACGGCAATTTGAACTTCATTGGTCTCGGGAGGAGGCAGAGACTCTTCTACCAATTGCAGGTTTTTCAAATTCCCGGCCTTGGTTATTCTCCATGCTTTCCGGTTGTCGGGGCTGTGCGAATACATGAGTTTTAAAAGTTTTTTGATCAGGCCTTGTAACAAGCAGTAAGTTAAATTTGAATAATATTCATCCAATTAAAAAATCTATTCATCACAATTCGGTTTATCTTTTCAGAATTATTTATGAAATTGCCGGTGACATTTGGTTTTGAGGCTTATGACTGATACCATTGTGCCACAGCCCGGTGAGTAACACTTACTTTAGCCCTTGCCAAATCCAGTATATTGATGCATATGATCGTACCGCCACCATTACAAAAAGGCCAGAAGGTAGCCATCGTTGCCCCTGCCAGGAATATTGATGAAAATGCCATTGATAAGGCCATAGAGGTTTTTGAAGCATGGGGTCTGGAAGTAATGCCAGGGCGCCATTTATTTTCCAGCCACCATCAATTTGCAGGAAATGACCATCAAAGAGCCATGGATTTGCAGCAAGCCATTGAAGATCCGGCTATCAGGGCTATTTTTTGTGTAAGAGGTGGCTACGGTACTACCCGGATGATTGACATGGTAGATTTTAATCCGCTCAGAAGGTCTCCAAAATGGATTGTGGGCTTTAGTGATATTACGGCAATTCTCAGCCAGCTATACAATTTAGGCATTGAAAGTATCCATGGAATCATGCCTGCTTTATTTGGACGCGAGGGTACCGAGGCTGCTATAGAAAGTCTCAGAAAAATTTTATTTGCAGAGGAAGATTCTTACTTTATTAATCCGCATAAACTTAATAAAAATGGTGTTGGTAAAGGCAATCTGATAGGAGGTAACTTATCCATTTTATGCCACCTGGTAGGGTCAGACACAGACTTGGTCACCGATGGGGCCATTTTGTTTATCGAAGATGTGGATGAGTACCTGTACAGGATCGACAGGATGATGGTGCAAATGAAAAGATCGGGAAAGCTGGAAATGCTGGCGGGATTAGTGGTGGGGCATTTTACTGACATGAAGGACGATGAGACCGTGGGTTTTGGAAAAGATGTCTTTGAAATTATCATGGAGCATGTAGGTGAATACAAGTATCCTGTGTGCTATGGCTTTCCCGCGGGTCATGAAGTTAATAACCTGGCCCTCCCCGTTGCCAGATATTGTACGCTAAAGGTCGATAAGTTTGGGGGCATTCTGACCTTTGGAAATAATTAAAAAGCTTATAATAAAAATCAAAACAGGAAGCCCGCGCCCAGGCCGGCCAATATTATAAAAGGAGCAGGAATCCTGGTAAACATCAATAGGTTGAAAGTGCCAAATACCATCAATAAGTTGATGATATTTAAATCGATAGGCTTAAATAGCAAGAATGCCGCGGCAATAACCATGCCCGAGCTGACCGCGTTAATGCCTTCCAGGGAAGCTTTCACAATGCGGTATTTTTTAAGATTTTCCCAGAATCGAATGATAAAGAATATCAAAAAAGTACCCGGAAGAAAAATGCCGGCCGCCGATATAAGACCACCCAAAACCTGGCTGCCAAAGCCGCTGCCTTTCATAGAAATAGAGCCTATAAAGGCGCTAAAGGAGAATACAGGCCCTGGTAAAGCTTGCATCAGCGCATAGCCTGTAAGAAACTCTTCGTCGGTCAGGTAAGATTTTAAGGAGGTGAACTCAGTATATAAAAGGGGAATTAAAACCTGCCCCCCGCCAAAAATAAGGCTTCCGTTTCTATAAAAATTTTCAAACAACAGGATCGTCCGGGATTGGGTAACCGCGCCCAGCGCTGCTGCAAAAACAAATACCCCACCCCAGAGAAAGAAATTCCGCCAGTCAATAGCCAGTTTTTCTTTTTCTTCGATATCGTGCTTTTTGAATTTAAAAGCTGTAATGGCACCACCTGCCAGCAGGATAAGTGGAAATACGAAAGGTGAGCTGGCCAGGTAAGAAACGATGGCCGAGATCACCATTAGCAGAATGCCGGTCTTGGTGTTGACAACCTTGGTGGTAATTTTATAAGCTGCGTAGGCTACAAATCCAATCGCCATAGGTTGGATATACTTTGCGAAGTCCAGCGATATATTGTTTTCCTGCATATAGGAAATGCCCATGCCGGCAATGATCATCAGGCTTACGGCTGGCAACATCCAGATCAACAAGGTCAGGTATGCAAGATTGGGGCCACCGATCTTAAAGCCGATGGCTGTAATAGTCTGGGTGGATGTGGGGCCCGGCAGAATTTGGCACAATGCATTCAATTCTATCAGCTCCTGCTCATTGAGATAACGCCGCTTATTTACCATCAGGTCAAATAACATGGCGATGTGGGCCTGTGGACCTCCAAAGGCGCTAAGGGCAAGAATTAAAACATCTTTTAAAAATATGTAATACCTGACTCTTTTGATCAAATCAGTGAATGATTAGCCTTGTGATTACTTTTTTAACCCAATTTCAGCCAACCGTTCATCCAAAAATTCACCTGCAGTCATATCCCCATATTTTTTAGGATTTTCCGCATCGACACAGGAGTCAAGGCAGGCTAAATCCATGTCAGCTCTCGGATGCATAAAAAATGGTATTGAGAATCGCGACGTTTTCATTAGCTCCTTTGGCGGATTGACTACTCTATGAATGGTTGACTTTAGTTTGTCGTTGGTTAACCTGGCCATCATATCCCCGACATTGACGACCAGTTGGTTGGGCAGCGCCGTTATTGGAATCCACTTTCCGTCTTTCCTCAACACCTGCAGGCCATCGGCACTGGCGCCCATTAATAAGGTGATAAGATTAATATCACCATGTTCAGCTGCCCTTACAGCATCATCCGGAACCTCATCCGGGTTTTCAATCGGGAAATAGTGTATTGGACGTAAGATGCTGTTGCCGTTATGAACCTTATCTTCAAAGTAGGCTTCGTCCAGGTTCAGAAAGATGGCGATGGCTTTTAACATCTGTTTCCCGGTATTCTCCAGTGTTTTGTACGCTTCCAGTCCCACCGTCTTCATTTCCGCAACTTCTTCCGGCCATATATTTTCCGGGTAATCATTTTTGATAGGGTCTCCATCCATCACTTCCTGGCCAATATGATAGAATTCCTTTAAATCACCGACAGTTCTGCCCTTGGCATGCTCTCTACCCTTGCCAATGTATCCTCGCTGACCAAAAAGCGCTGGCAATTCATACTTTTGTTTTACCACATCAGGCAGGGAAAAAAAGCGTTTTATCACATCATACAATTGGTGGGTTAATGCCTCTGACAGGCCATGATTTTTAATGGCCACAAAACCGATGTTATTATAAGCCTCTCCCAGGGCCGCTACAAAATGTCTTTTCCTTATCGGATCACCTCCTGTAAAATCTGCCAGATCCAAGGAGGGTACTTCATCATATAATACCTCAGACATTAGTGTTAGTTTTAGGATTAAATTAAAATACTAAAAAATACAATAATTTTCACCGCTGTCAAATCAAAGGACAAATTATCACAGGCCCCGGGACAAATTTATGACTTAAATCATCTTAATTTAGAATTTCTTAAGATTCACCCTCCGCCGGTTATTCATCCGCCACGACAATGGAGATGGTACTGCTCATAGACTCTCCGTAAGAGGCATGGACGCCATCTGCAAATTGCATGGTAAGGGTGTGATTTCCAGGAGCAAGTGCAATTTCAACCTCCGTCTGTCCTTTGCCATAATGAATGTGTGTGGAATCGGCAGGAACAATTTCCCCCTTTTTAATAAAGGTGCCATCGACGATTATGTGATGATGACCTTTCCCTTCATTCACCTGGCCGGCAGGTTCTACTTCCATACCTTTCACGCCCATCGTAACTTTAACCGGTGAAGAAACAGTATCCCCGTTTTGTGGCAATATAAAATAAACTTCGGGTGCTACTTTACTTTCAACAGGCTCCGATACTTCCTCGCCTTTTGTGGTAGTTTCACTGGTTTTTTTTGTAGAACAAGCCCCTGCGATAACAACAATTATTGCATATAGTAAATTTTTTTTCATAGAGAGTAAATTTAGTTAGTAAGTGTAAGATAAAGTTAATAAAATTAATTTGATTGAATCAGAGATAAATTAATGAAAAGCTGGGCGATCTCAAAAGATCTTTCAGCATTGTTTTAATCATAGTTGAAACAGTAACATTACTTTACACTACGTGGTTTAATAAGTAGGTCTGCAAAATATATAAGTACAGGGAAGGTATCTTTGTTAAGCACAGCAACTTGGCCAGCCTCAATGTATCAGAAAGGCTGTATTAGCCTGATTTGATGAGACAGATGATCAAAAATACTTTCACCTGGCCATGTGTCCGTACTTAGAAAGACAATTCGACCTGAAACCTGAATCGTAATTTATTATCATCATTCCCGATATCGGTATAAGCCAGATCACTTTGAATTTTTAAACTATGGCCAACAAAATATTTTGAGATGCCCAAAGTGTATTCTGTTTCTTCCTTCAGGCCTGAAAAGGTGGCATTATCAGGATCTATAATGGTAAATCTGCCGGCTATTTCGAAATTATTGTCAAGCAAATAGCCGGTTTGCAAAACAAATCCGGTACCGGTACCATATTTGTTATCTGCGTCCAGGTCTTTTTGGGCACTTTTATGAGCAAATTCTGACATTATAGACCAGCCGTTGTATTTAAACATAGCATCAATGAAAATGGTACTTAGGCTGTTGGTGATCTGATTGCCGGTGTCATCCGCAACAAAATTTCCCAACTGCCCTCTTTGGCGGGCTGCCCTATCATTGTAGTCGTAGGTGATACCAATAGATAGTTTTGGCTTTTCTTCTCTTTTAAGATCCGAACCAAAATAGTCACCTTTACCGGTAAAATTCCCAAACGGAAGATATTCTATTCTTGCCGTGTAATCATATCCTCCGATATTGTCGACAGTAATATTTCTACCTTCACCTTTTGAAATTGCCGCTGCCTGTTTTATTATCCCGTTTCCAAGCTTTCCTTTATGATGCAGCTGGAGCGTAATATCACGGTCAATGTTAAATCTGGAATTGACCAAACTTCGATCTACAAATTGAAGTTTTTGCGAGCTGATCACCCGTTCCCGGTTTCCCGGTAACTTGGTTTGTCCAAACCATACTTCCCAGTTTTTGGCAAATGCATATTTTATCACAGCATCAAGGATAACATTGGCAGTATTATTTGTTTGTGGAACCACATTTCCGATGTCCCTGTTACTTAGCCCAAGTTCTATCTTATACTTTACTCGTGGGTCATAAACGAATCCGTCAAACTTCAACCTGGCTCTCCTTATCAGGAATTTATCAGACCAATCGTCGGTTTTTGTATTTAAGGTCCCTTCGTAAAGGGTTTGAAAACGGGTGCTGAATTTTAAACTAAAGCTGGAGTCATTGGCCATTATTGAAATGCCTTTTCCGAATTTATTATAGGTTGTATCCTGGGCAAAGGCTGCCTGTGAAAGGAATAGCACAAGAAGTACTACCCGAATCTTGGTTAGCAAATACATTTTAGTAAAAGTTGTTTTAATTACGTGTCTCTATTTAATTACTTTCTACTACATTGATTTCCTTTTTGGTTACGATGTAATTGTTGAAATATATCAGGGAAAAAGGTATGAGAAAAAACAAGATAATGACATAGGCAAAGCCAATGTATCTGTACCGTTGTACTCTTCTGCTAAAATACCTGGAAAGTGTTATGGGGATATCCTTGATTACCGGTAATATTAAAAATAGTAAAATACCGGCAAAATTAAATGCGAAATGTATTACCGCGATACTTATGGCGGCTTCATTTTTAAATAATGCTGCCAGCAATGCGGTTACGGTAGTTCCCAGGTTGGCCCCTACAATATAAGGAAAGCAATTCCTTAAGGAGATTTTTCTATTGGCAACCAGAGGAACAATAAGTGAGGTTGTGATGGAACTCGATTGTACTGCGGATGTCAATAACAACCCGAAAGAAAAAGATTTGAATCTATTTTTAAAGAAATAATTTTTAAAATTCTCTTTGGATTTTCCAATCAGCTGTCTGTAAATTATCCACGACAGAAATTTGATGGAAGCAAAAAGTAGTACGCAGGAAACAATTACTGCAAGGATTTTATAATGAAACAGTGAGATAAACCATTCACTTAAAACCGTCAAATCCCCTGTGAACCACAAGTAACCCTCATCCAGGAACCCACTCTCGAATGAAGATATCTGATGCCCGACCTTGGTAGCAAAAAATGACAAAATACCATATGCCAATTCCAACGGCAGTAAAATGATTGTCAGTAAAATATTAAAAAAATCATGAATGACACCGGCGGCAACAGCCCGGCGGAACGCCCTTTTGTTGGTGACAAAACTTAAAGCGACAAGGCTCGAAGTTAAGGTTGTGCCAATATTGGCTCCCATAATCATGGGAACTGCATTTTCTATCGCTAATGAACCTGTGGCTACTACAGCCACGATCATGGAAGTACTGGTAGAACTGCTTTGAATAATGGCCGTAATGAGCAAGCCTATAAACAGACCAATAAATGGATTGGAGGTTGTATAAAGGATTGACTCTATCGTGTCTTTACCCAAATGTTTAAATGCGGTACTGATTAAATTGATAGCAAAAAAAAAGAATATAATGGAAACAACAACCAGCAATATCTGCCAGCAGTAGGTGAGCAATTTCCTCCTCTTTCTATTTTCTATTATCTGCATAAAATAACGGGCACACTTATAAAAGCTGCTAAAATCAAAGGAGCAAGGCTAAAAAAACAATAATTCGTGTTCTTTCGAAACAGGTGAAGCAATAGTTAATCGGTTAATTTTCGATCTTGAATTTTTTTAACAATAGCCGAAGGTAAAAAAAAATGACGAATCTCAGAAATTCATTTATTCAAGATCTTATTATCTAATCTTTGCTTTCCTGTTGTTTCTTTAATTTTTTTACTCATTGCGGTGTTTCATGACTTTGGCCTCGATATAGTAGAATATGATCTCTTTGCCTGGGTACTTTGCCAGATCCACATCCCTTTAGTAGTTGCCTTTTTACATTTAATCAATTGATTGCCAACCAAAGCCATCATATCCAAAGTTCACCAATATGGAAGGAAGTGGTTTGTCACAGGTTTGTACAGGCTGTGGCATGTTATAATTAATGATAATATGGTATAATGTTTTCGAAGTTCTGTTATTAACTTTTTAGTGTTTTAGGTTGAAATTTGATCCAGTGAAGCGGTTGAATTAGACATTAAAATAATTTTTGGCGCTACTAATGCTAAGAAGGCTTAAAATACAACGAAAACATTAAAGTGAATTCTTCATTACATTCCAAGGTTAAATAATTGTTAAATTTAGAATTTTGAATACTAAGAACTAAGCATTAATATTAAGTTTGTTTTTCTATTTTAGGGGATTATTTTAGCGGCTCGAGCACTTTAAGGGTGTCGGAAGCGGTTCTAAATCATAACTATTAATCTATATTATCATGGAATTTGGCTTTTTTGATGTCATTAAGATCATAGGAGCGTTAGGTTTTTTCATTTATGGAATGAAAGTGATGAGTGATGGCCTTCAACAGGTTGCTGGTGGCAGCATGAGAAAAGTATTGGGGGCAATGACAAGTAACCGATTTACCGGGGTTTTTACCGGGTTTCTGATCACTGGCATCCTTCAATCTTCTTCGGCTACAACGGTAATGACCGTGAGTTTTGTAAATGCGGGTCTCATTTCCCTGATGGAGTCGGCAGGAGTCATGATGGGAGCCAATATTGGGACCACCATTACCGGATGGCTGGTATCCATGATCGGATTTAAGGTTAAAATAGCCAACTATGCCTTACCTATCATAGCAGTTGGCTTTCCCATGATGTTTTTAAAAAATCAGAATTCCAGAAAATGGGCAGAAGTACTAATTGGCTTTGCTTTATTGTTTCTAGGTTTGTCTGAACTAAAAGCTTCGGTGCCTGATATTAAAAACAATCCGGAGGTTTTGAATTTTTTGAATGGGTTTATTGACGGTGGCTTTTTTACCCGATTGATGTTTGTAGGGATCGGTACACTATTGACCATTGTTGTGCAATCAAGTAGCGCGGCTATGACCTTAACTATTGTATTAACCACCCAGGGTTTGCCGCTGGATATTGCCGCCGCTATGGTGTTGGGAGAGAATATCGGAACTACCATTACCGCCGAGCTGGCCTCCATAGTGGCGAATACGACCGCCAAACGATCTGCCAGAATTCATTCCCTTTTTAATATATTGGGCGTAACATGGATGATCATTTTGATGCCCTTTTTCCTTGATATACTGGCCAACATATTTCCAGCGCCTCCAAGCGGCGATGCCAATAAGTTTGCTTTGGCAGCCTTTCATACTTCCTTTAATGCCCTCAATGTACTTATATTAATTGGTTTTGTGCCATTGCTTGTAAGGTTGGCAATAAAGACGGTAAAATCTAAAGATGATGAAGAAGAAGAGGAATTTAAGCTGGAGTATCTTGGGAATAGGATTTTTACCTCGGTAGAGTTGTCTATGGCCGAAGCACGGGCTGAAGTAATCAAATTTGGGAAGATAACTTATAAAATGTCTAAGTTGCTCCTGGAATTATCTAGTGTCGAGAAATCAAAGAAAAAATCTAAGTTGTTGGAAAAGCTTCAGAAACTTGAGGATTTGACCGATAGTATGGAAGAGCAAATTGCCACCTTTTTGGTTAGACTTTCAGAAGAGCGGTTGAGCCTGGAAGAATCAGCAGATATTAAAGGAATGATCGATATAATCACCGACTTGGAGCGGATTGCAGATATTATTTTGAGAATGGGTCGTGATATAGAAAGGCTTGATAAAAAAGGCTTGCAATTCAATGAAACACAAAAAGCTAATTTAAATGAAATGAGTAGTAAGGTAGATGAAGCCTTGCAGATCATGATGGAAAATCTCAATGGGGCGAAATCCAGAATATCCCTTGAGCCTGCCAGAATGAAAGAGGATGAGATCAATAAACTTAGAAAAGAGTTAAGAAAAAATCAGATGAAACTGGTGGGAGAACCTGGATATGAGGTCTCTGCAGGCATTGTGTACAGAGATATTTATTCCGGTTACGAAAAGTTGGGAGATCATATTATTAATGTCAGTGAAGGTATTGTTGGCGAAAAGCTCGACCTGTAATAAATTGAAGACCTCACTTCCTAAACCGCACCATTGGAGTCCATCGAAAATAGCATCTATAATGGATCTTCCGACATTACAAATTTAGCAATCCGGCCCTCAGGGCCAGCTGCGAAACCCGCCTTGCCATCTTTGGAGAAGCTCACAGCATGGTAAGCAGTAGTATCCATAAATTGCCAGGTATTGCCGCCATCCAATGAATAATCGGTTCCGGAGGTGCCCACGGCTATCAAATAATTTTTATTGAGATCTCCAAAATGGGTGACACATGATTTGTATCCATTGGGTTGGTTTTGAGTAATTAAAACCCAGGATTTACCACCATCATTGGTAATAGCGGCGTTGGCCTCCTTCAAACTATCTGCCCGATAGTCACCGCCCACGGCAATTCCATTTAATGAATCCTTGAAGGCCAATGAGAAAATCCCTGTTGATGGCCTGCCCTGAATAACAGGAGTTTCTGCAACTTGCCAGGTTTGTCCTTTGTCGGCGGAACGGAACACGCGACTGGCCTTCACCCCACCGGAACCAATCCAGGCATATTTATCTCCATATACCGTCAGGCAAGTGCCGCTGGCAGCGAAGCCTCCTTCACCTTCATAGGCAGGTGGAATGTTTTCTTTGGGAACCTCCTGCCAGGTGTTACCTCCATCATCTGTAGTGATGATGAGCAGGTGCCCGTCAATTGGATCGCTGAAAGCAATGCCATGTTGCCGGTCCCAGAAATCGATGGCATCAAAAAACACACCTTCTTTTTCGTTGGAATAGCTTTCTATCCAATTCTCTCCGCCATCGATGGTTTTGAAGATTTTAGCGGGCAGGCCGATGCTAATAATAAAGCAGGTGTTTTCATCAAAGGCCAGGATATCCCTGAAATCAAGGCTATCTGTGTTTGGCACGTGGCGCCTGGTCCAGGTTTGGCCTCCGTCAATGGTCAATAATACAGTACCACCCGTGCCGCTGGCCCACGCTACTTTTTCGTTGACAGTACATAGTCCGCGAAGGCTTGCGTCTACGTCGGGAGTTGGCAATATTTGCCAATGAGGAGGTAGAGGTGGGGTCGATTCTTCCTGTTGGGGTTTCCTGGTATTGCAGGCGAATAGAGAAATGATGGCCAGGATTATGGCCGGAGCATATAGCTTAGGTTTGATCAACATGGTTTATGTATAAAAATGAAAATTGAAATTAAAATAAAAATGAAAATATTGAAGGGGTCTTGCGATTTTATTTTTCTAATGGTTTAGGGAATTGTCTGGTGATATGATTGATGGGTTTGTTTGGTCCCTCCGGGACCGGTTTATTGATAAATTTAATGTGCTACCGCGGTTTTGTCCCTCCGGGACATGTGGTTGATTTGGGTGATTTTTGTGGTTTGTGGGAGCTTTGCCTCCGCTGATAGGTATGTATTGGGTTTGGTATTAGGTATTTATTGGTTTTCTGTTTTACCGGTGATAGGGGATAAGATTATTGATCCCATCTACTGGTAAATGCCCTGTTGGATGTGCTTAAAAATCCTTTGCTGTTGTCATTTTTTGTATTGGTATTTCTTGTTTTTTATTCATGATTCACATATTGTTATTACTTCTCCCGATAAATTTAACGTGCTACCGCGGTTTTGTCCCTCCGGGACTTATAGCTGGTTTGGGTGATTTTTGTGGTTTGTGGGAGCTTTGCCTCCGCTGATAGGTATGTATTGGGTTTGATATCAGGGTTTATTGGTTTTCTGTTTTATCGGTGATAGGGGATAAGATTATTGATCCCATCTACTGGTAAATGCCCTGTTGGATGTGCTTAAAAATCCTTTGCTGTTGTCATTTTTTGTATTGGTATTTCTTGTTTTTTATTCATGATTCACATATTGTTATTACTTCTCCCGATAAATTTAACGTGCTACCGCGGTTTTGTCCCTCCGGGACGTCTTGTGGATTTGGGTGATTTTTGTGGTTTGTGGGAGCTTTGCCTCCGCTGATAGGTATGTATTGGGTTTGGTATCAGGGTTTTATTGGTTTTCTGTTTTACCGGTTATAGGAGATAAGATTATTGATCCCATCTACTGGTAAATGCCCTGTTCGATGTGGCTAAAAATTCTTTGCTGCTATCAATTTTTGTATTGATATTTTTTGTTTTTCATTTATGATTATGATATAATTAAGACTCCTCCCAATAATTATTTTAATCAAAGACAATTCCCGTACACGGGAAGTTGGCTTATATTAATAATACCTCAATCATAGTATAGCTATATTTTATGTGAGCACTAATTTTTACACCGAATTGATGCCCCGGAGGGGCCAAGCCCCGGTAACCAGAAAATAACAAAATCCAATCCCGGAGGGATGAAACAATAAAACCATGGCAGACACCTACACCCAAATCCATATCCATGCAATCTTTGCTGTCCGATACAGGGCAAATCTCATTTCAAAACAATGGAAAGAAGCGTTATATAAATACATCGTTGGGATCGTTCAAAAGAATAATCACAAGCTTCTTGCAATCAATGGTATGCCGGATCATGTACATGTTTTCTTTGGCATGAGGCCAGCACAATCCTTGTCGGATCTGATGCAGGATATTAAAGGAAGCTCCTCCAAATGGATAAATGATCAAGGATTTGTGAACGGAAAGTTTAGCTGGCAAGCCGGATATGGTGCTTTTTCGTACAGTAAATCTCAGGTCCCATACGTTATTCGATATATCCAAAACCAGGAAAACCATCATCGAAAGAAAACTTTTTTAGAGGAATACAAGATGCTGTTGGCGAAGTTCGAGGTGAATTATAAGCAGGAATATATTTTCAAGGCATTAGATTAATATAATTCAACAGCAACATTTTTATGCCTATTTTATGTGAGGTGGGTAACAAATGAGATAGCTTTAAATGAAATCATAACCACGATCTGTAGTTTTTTTGGTAGGTGTCAACAAATTGCCGGTCACTTTTAAGCAGGTAAATAATACCTTCGGCCACACAAAAAAGAAAAACGGCCATTAAAATAAAGATCCCAACATAAAGCTGAAAAAGTAAAAGACCCAATAGGGTGACAATCAGCAATATTCTGCCTTCTTTTGAATAGTTCAACACAAACTTATGGGTACCAAAACATCCTAATAATATGGCTGCAAGCGCGGAAGTAATCCTCTTGCTCTCCTTTTTTAAATTTGTATTAGCAGGTTCGGTCATGAAGTTATTGGATTGGATCTTTAGTTTAACACTTCATTTAGAATAGTAATAGATTTTACTTCCCCAAAGGATTCGATATGGATTTTATAAAATGCCAGGACATGATATAAAATGGCCCTCCTGGAGCGATTGTTAATTTTTATCTTGTTGTCATACCTCTCTTTAATAAAAAGGTCAATGATATTTTTTTCTTCATCGCCTATGCTTGCCTTGGCACCTGCTGCGGCCAGCTGGGTTGATATTTCATGAGCACTGGCAGGGGCAAAACCCAAAAACCCACATAATTTGAGCAAGAACTGCAAATGAAAGTTTTGAAAATTATCTGGCATATTTTCCAGGATCAAAATTGATTGATGGAGGAAATGAAATAATGCCTGGTTTTCTTCTTCTCCCCTTAGAGATTTGATCAGGATTTCCGTGATAAAAATTGCCATGCTTGATTTTTTGATGTCGGTTGGTAAATCCATCAATGGCTCTAGACACTTTAATTCCGAAACGCGGTTAAGTTGTGCATTTTTTTTATGATAAACCACCATATCCAACAACGTTAGCGGCTGAAAAAAGGCAATTTTATGCCGGGCTTTTTTGCTTCGTACCCCATTGACGATGTAGGAGGTCAGACCGAATGATTCGGTATAGATTTTTACGATAATGGAAGTTTCCCTGTATTTAATATAGTTAAGAACAATTCCCTGGGTTTTATAAAGCATGTTAGTCGATTATGGCAATTTTACCCACGTATTTTTCCTCGCCACTGGTTGCATCGGCACTTAAAATCAGATAAATTCCTGTCGTGGCTCTCCTGCCATTATAGTCCCTGGCATCCCAGGTAGCAGTGCCTCCCTGGGCGCTGGTTTCAAATATAAGCTTTCCGGCAATATCGGTAATTTTTACAATGGCACCATTCACCAGGCCCGATATGCCTATGGTACCACCAAATTCTTTGGTTACGGGATTTGGGAAGACTTTTACCTGCTGATGGGTGGGCGTTCCGGGAGTGGCAGTGCCTCTGAAAGAAACGATGCCTTGTTGGGTGGCAATGAAAACTTCGCCGGAACGATCGTTTATTTCAATGTCAATGATGTTATCGGAGGGGAGGGGGCTGTTGTTGGCGGTAAATCTAAATACCTGTGACTCGCCCGTTTCTCCAAATAACCAAAGACCGTTATTGGTCCCTACCCATTTACGATTGCCCCCATCAATTTCAATACTGGTGATTAATTCGTCAGCCAGCAGGGGAAAACCTTCGAAAATAGGTCTTAATGCAAATGTCTTTGGATTACTTTCCAATAACTCGAAGGAAGTGGGGAAATAAACAATGCCTCCGTTGGTGGCCAACCAAATCTGACCGTCCAGATCCTCGGCCATATCGTTTACCTCATTACTGGATATTTGTCCTTCATTGCTATTTCTGCTGATTCTGCTTGTAGCGTTGGTAGCATCATCAAATATCACAATGGTCCCTCCCTTGTCAGGATCTACTCTGAGCCACTTGTTTTGGGAGGCAGGGACAATAATTTCAGAAGAAAACCTGGCGGAGTTGTTAGTGGGTTGAAAACTTTGCCAGCTGCCATCGCTTTTTAAAACCTGTATTGGACTGCTGGTGCCGTAATTGCACACCCACAGGTTCCCATCAAAATCCATGGATAGACTGGATACCCTGGTAAGGCGTCCGAACGGATCGCTGTTGATCAATGTGCTACCGGGGGTATTTTCGTCGAGAATGGTAAATGTATTTTCGTTATCCCACGACAATAATCCGTATCCGAAGGAGGCGAAATAGGTTAGATCAGCTTTGGGATCATAAGCAATGTCCACCAGGTCAAATACCTCCGGAATGTTTACGGTATTAGGTAGACCCGAACTATTGAAATTTGTCCAGCTGCCGTCTTCAAACATAAAAAAACCATCTGCATTGCCCGCAGGTAAATCATTTTCATATCCGCCGGGAGCAACCACAATTTTCCCATCATAACCTTTCATCCTCATAACCTCGTCTGAAAATGGCCCGGAAGGCACTATAGGGTCGAACGTGCCATTTTGTTCTCTCTGCAACCCGGTTTTACTATCTGCTATCCATAGTTTTCCCGATGCGTCTGTTGTGACCATTTTCGGAGCGATAATACTGGCATCGGTAATTTCCGAAACATTGTTTTGGCCACTGATTTCGAGCAATTTGCTATCTAATACAATGAAGAGGCGGTTTTCACCGCTCAAGGCCGATTGTATCGTGTAATTCTCAATTGATGAGAATGCTTCCCACTCATTGCCGTCATATTGATAAATACTGTCATTGTCTACGGCCGTGTACAACTTACCCTGCCAGCTGTTTACTATTTTAACAGGCGTTGCAGGCAGGCTATTGGGATCATCAAACCGTCTCCAGTTTCTGAAATCGAGCCTGTTGACCGAGTTGTCCAGAGAAGCCGCCATAATTCCCTTGTCGGTGGCAATAAATAGGCTGTCGCGGAATATGGTACTGTTAAATGCTGCAATGGCTGTTCCGTTTTGACCAATATTGGTATAGGTTTCTGAAATTTCATTTTTCTCCATGTTAAAAACCACCAATCCAAAATCAGCACTTATATAGGCAGTGTTTTCGTTAAAATGAATGCCGCGAATATATTTGGAACCATTCAGATCGGCTTCTTTAATAACATTGAAATTGCTGATTTCATTATCCCGTAAAAGGTCTATGTTACCGTTGGCATATCCCAATACCAGGATGTTGTTGAAAGCGTTATATCCGAGGGCGCTGATTCCGGTATCACTCAAACCATTTACCTTAGAAATGATAGACGTGCTTTGCTCTTCGGTATCAAAAAAGAAAAATCCATTTTTTGAAGCACAATATACCTTGGATTGCACTACCGCAACATTAGCAGCCGAATAATAGCTGAAATGGGTACGCCAGGTACCAATCGGAATGTCATTTTGCGCGTAGGCGTGAACAGAGAGGTAACTGCAGATAAAGGTGAGGATGAGATATTTAAATCTTCTTTGTATTAATCGGGAAAGGGTTCCTATCATTAATGTTTACAGCTAATTTCTATTTATTTTTTTTGGATTATATTAGATACATCAGACCTTGGCGTTTTGTTCCTTTAATCCTTTGGTAAAACAACGTCGGCAACGTGCCTCATATTCTTGGGTTTCTCCTAATAATATTTGCTCTTTTGATTGAGCCAGCCGGAAAGAGTAGGACGCTACATCTCCACATACCATGCATATGGCATGTACCTTGGTGACAAATTCAGCGATTGCCATTAGTGCTGGCATGGTGCCAAAAGGTTCACCGGCAAAGTCCATATCGAGGCCGGCCACAATCACTCTTTTTCCGCTATTGGCCAATTTGGTGCACACTTCTACCAATTGATTGTCAAAGAATTGTGCTTCGTCAATGCCTACCACCTCGCTGTGGGAGGCCAGCAATAAAATATCATTGGCAAATTGGACCGGGGTGGATCTTATCTTATTTTCATCGTGTGAAACTACATCCGATTCATGGTATCTTTTATCGACGATCGGTTTAAAAATCTCCACCTGCTGTTTTGCAATTAAAGTGCGGTTGAGCCTTCTTATCAATTCCTCGGTTTTTCCCGAAAACATTGAGCCGCATATCACTTCGATCCAGCCGGTTTTCGGCCCCTTATCTTCACCCTTTCTGCCAAAATGGGGCTCAATAAACATAAATTAAAGTTTGTAGATGGAATAAATTTCCTAAAAGTAATAAATAATCTATTGTCAAGGTCAATAATTTTATTGCCTTTCAATCTGGCAAGTCCGGGGCTGAGACCGGCTTGCTAAGATCAATGGTTGCAGTGCCGATTTCTTTAGTAAAGTCCGGTACCACACTACAATGTTTGCTATCGTGTATACTGACATTATGAATATTTCAGGTGTGGAAGCTTGCCTTCTTCGGGTACCTCAATGACAATATCTCCCAGAACATGGCATTGGCATGCCAACCTTTCGTCTGGCCCAAGCCGGGCATTTTTTCTCATCTTTTCCTCAAAATTTGATAAGGCACTCAGTTGACCTTTTCCTATGAGCACTTTCATTTTACAGGTGGTGCACCTTCCTTTGCCACCGCAGGCATGCATCCAATCTATAAAATTGTCATGCATAATATTAAGCACAGTTTTTGAGTTATTATCGCTAACGACTTGTTTATAATTCAAATTACTAATCGTTATCTTTGACATAAAAATTTATCTTTATAAGAAATCGTTGATTCATGGAAAGTAAATTAAATCATTCTGCCATTGAAAAATACAGTAAAAGATTTTCAGATAATTTAATATCAACATTTTTCTCAAATAAAGAGGTAATAACCGGTAGTGAGATATTAAATTTTTTCGAGGTCAAGCAGGTAAATCTGTTTATCCTCAAGCATTTATTTGAAAACTGGAAGGATGAAACCAATCACCTTAAAAGTCCCTACTTTGACTACGATAATGACGTGGTTAAAAAGGCATTGGAAAATTTCATGAACCTGCTTTCCCAGCATATAAAAATAAAAAAAGGAGATTTTAAGCCGTTATTGGTAAGTGCGGTAAAAGATACGATCCTGTTAGTATTTTCTCCTTATGACTACTATCACCAACATATAAGTAGGCATGATAAAAACAAGGTTCAACTGGCGACTTTAAAAGAGAGCTCAAAGTACATGAAAATTAATAAGCCCTTGCATATGGCATTGGTAGAAAAAATGGAAAGTGCCAAAGCGGGAGCGCTTAGCAGCGAGGAGGCCTTGCAATACCTGGACGAAGCAATTGGAAATATGAGTGCCCCTCCCGAAGATTTTGAGGAATACGAAAGCCAGTTTTCAAAGATTGTACCATTGGATGTAAACAAGTTTTATGAGGATGCCGACCCGGAACCGGAAGTCAGTCAGTCCGAACCCGCCGGAAGTGAAGACATAAAAACGGTGAACGAAAAATATTCAAAAGAAAGCAAGACCCTGCTGGATGAGATTGGCTCTGAGTCAGGAACTACCCTGGTTGAATTGCATCAGAATAAAAAAATCAAAAGCATTAAAAAACACATCACGATCAATCAGAGATTTATGTTTGTGAATGAGTTATTTGATGGAGATACAAACGCCTTTAACCAGGCCCTGGAAGCCCTGGAGGAAAAGAATAACCACGATCAGGCGCTGGAGTTCCTGATAAATAACTATGCCAAAAAGAACGACTGGCTCATGGACAGTGACGAGGTTGTGGAGTTTTTAGATGTCCTTAGCAAAAGATTTACCTGAACACAGGAATTATTATCTAAATTAAGTTATGATTTGGCAAGAAGCCACCGGCACCAGCGGTGCAGTGACTTCCACAGGCATATTATAGTACATTCATAAGAAAACTACTACGCATCCGGGTTGGATCCTTTACCCGGTCGTGCGGTGCCAAATTCCTCCGCCGCTATTTTCCAGGCGGTGGCTGGTTTTTCGGTCAGGAATTTCCCGGCAATTTTTGATGCTGGTACGGCGGCGCTGGCTTCGCTGGCGGCTGCTCTCAGTAAATTCTTGTCCACCTCATTTGTTAGCCATCTTGCTCCTGCTACTCCGACGAGCGCGGCACCTACCAGAGAAGAGAGGGTCAGGCTTGGTTCCATCACAGTCTCGCCGGAGGTAGTGCCCAAAATGTTGGAAGCCGCGAATGGTCCGTAAAGACCCCATGAAATAGCGGCTCCAAGTCCCCCCACGATGATATTACCAATGAAGCCGGGGCGGAGGATTTTGCGTCCGCCATATTCAGTTGTTTTGGGAAAAACAAAGCCGTTGTCACTCATCAGCGCATTTACAAAACCTCCTGTAGCGCCGGCAGCCAGTACAATAAAAAGAACATTCCAAAGTGTCATGGTCGTAGTTGTTATTTGTTGTTCCCAACATTATGGAATTTCTACAAGGAAGTCAATACGTAATCTTTGGTATTCTGTATTGTTTTATTTTAGCCTGATACCTTGTACAAGCCGGACAATCTCCCGTTAAAAGCTACGAACGCCTATACAGTTTCTATTTCACATATACACCGCTCTGTAACATGAGTGTGCCCTTTTTTAGATGGGCTAACAGGTTGGTAAGCTTTGGCCTGGTGGACTTTCCCATTAGTACGTTTAGTCCAATCTTGGGTGGCCCAAAGTCAGCCAGTTTTAAAATCAACGCTTCAAAAAAATCTATTCCCGCCCGCGTTTGATCTGTGGATTGTTTCCTGGTAAATTCAAGTTCTCCGAGTATTTCATCCATTTCTTCGGTCTCAAAAAGGAAACTGCAATCGGCATGGCTTGCCCATGGCATTGGATAAGTTACCTGTTCATCTCCTTTTCTAAATATGTCATAATATATAAAGTGGCCACCGGTTTTCAACACCCGGTTGATTTCAGCGTAAAAAGTCTTCTTATTGGGAATGTTCATCTGAACATGTTGTGTCCAAACCACATCGAAAGCGCCATCTTCAAACGGCAGCGCTGTGGCATCACCCTGTACAAAAGTAGTTTTATGGTCCAGCCCTACAAGTTCGGAAAGTTTACGGGCCGTTCTTATATATTCCTCGCTAAGATCGATCCCGGTGGTAATACAACCGAATTCATCAGCCAGCATTCTGCACGGACCACCAAGGCCACAGCCCACATCCAGGACTTTACGTCCTGTCATATCAATAGATCGGGCAATCTCCCTGGAAACCGCGGCGCCCCTTACGTGAAACTCATCGACGCCTGCTATATTTGCTCTTGAAACGGAATTTATATCATTGCCCTGTTCCTTCAGCCGACTGATGATGTCCTCAAAAAGCCCTGCTTTGAAATAATGGGTTTCTATCTGTTGGTTTAAGCTTTCCATTTTATATCGTTTTAATTATCAATATCATGCATTTGCTTAATAGGGCTAAAAAGGCAATGATTACCGATGCAGCTCAACTTTTTTGAAATTACCCTCTGAATGAATATACAAAATGTATTCAATGAAATGCTAAGCCAATGCTAAATATGACTCATGGAAGGTCAGTGTATTTTTCGATTTTAAGTTTCCCTGGAATTGAATCGTAGAAAAGGTTTTTAGCAAGGCAATGAATTGTTCCGTCGCGGTAGTTGTTTTTAGATTAGCTGAATGCCTGCATTTATTATTCGCTTTCCGGGTCGTGTAGTTTTTGATTCTTTACAATTTTATTCATCATTTTGATAATTCTATTGGCCTTGGTCTCTTCGGTTTTAGCATCATAAATCCAATCCAAATACACCTTTTGTTCCCCTTCGGGAAGATTGATGAAATTTTCATAGGCTCGTTTTGGTTCATTTTCAAAACAAAGTATTATTTCTTCAGGTACCTCAAGTGGTGACTCATCCAGGTAGAGTATGATATCCACATAATCACCTGCCTGCTTGCGTATTTTTTTTCTTATGTCGGCTTTTACCGGCAAAAACAAGCCCCCCGATGCCATTGGCATCAGCTTATATTGACTTAAAGGATGTTGATCAATACTCCCCTTTACTTTAATCCAGCCGAATGGTACTTTTCTTTTCGATAATTTAACTGGTATTGAAGCATAAGTCCAGCTTCCTTTTCCCGGACTTTTCTGTAACAGATATGCTCCATTTACAATCGGTTCTTTGTTCTTCATTGACCAAAATTAGGGACTGGCGGTGACAGCTGTATGTCAGGGGGTAATTTTTTGTATTGCTGCGTTTAGGTTTCGGAGGCTGTTACTGTAAAATAATATCTCCATCAATGTTTAATTGCTTATGAAGTTTTCTGGCGACATCCATGGTGATATCTCGTTTGCCTCTTAAATATTCGCTAACTCTTGTTTTTGGGATGCCAAGTCTTTGAGCCAGGTCTGACTGTTTCAGCCCCAATTCATACATTCTCAATTTAATCACCTCTACTAAGGAAGGTGTTTCAATTTTGAAGTGCTTATCCTCGTATTGTGCGACCAAATCAGAAAGCCTGTCCATCATAACAAAATCGGGATTATCAAAACTGTGATTATCTCCAATTTTAATCATTAGCTCATCAATTTTTTTGAGAGCTTCTTCATATTGTTTTTTAGTTTCAACTGCTTTCATGGTACTGTTTATTAAATGTTTTTTGCATCCATTTTATCATATTCGGCATGAGTACCGATCCATCTGATGTATACTTTTTGAGAAACATAAATTATAATAGCAATCAGCCGATAGTCGTTTCCTTTAATATTGAATACAACCCTGTTATTTCCTATGTAATCAGCACTCAAATAGTCCTGTTTCAAATCGTTCAAACTTTCCCAAGAGGATTTGGACACCTTTTTATACCATACTTCCAGGGCTATTTTGCTCATAGCATGCATCTTATAATAATCGACTATCTTTTTTTTGCTAACTATTCTCATTTGTGGCACAAAGTTACATAAATTGTAACTAATAAAAAATGTTAAATGGATTGTTGTCCTAAAAAATGGTCTGTAATCTACATCAAAAATGTTTTATTCCGGTTTCTGAAAACCCAAAGGCGGAAATCCTCAGGCATACCTTCGCTTAAGAGCGGTGGCAATTTCATTTTCAAACTTCCACCAAGAATTCCACGGCATCATCCAAATGCCCAAGGCAGATATTAAAGCTGAAAAAAATGAGGTGGTCACGGAGGGAAAAGTACCATCCACCACAATTTCGTTTTCTCTTGTGGCTATTTGAACGCCGGTTAGGGTAGATTTTTTAACAATAATACTTTGCTCTGAGCCTGCATCAAAGATTTTGCAGGTATATGTAGAAGGGAACTCTTCCTTTAACACCTGGCACAATTCCTTTAGTTGTGGAGGTCTTTTGAGTGTTTGTATTATCATTTAGTCCAATCTTCTGATTTCAAATAACTTTTAATATACCTAATAAAACCCCTAAAAACAAGCTTTAAAGGCTAAAAATGATCAATAACAAGTCATGCGGCAGTATTACTGAAACGTCTGATGTGTACTTTTTCTGTTACTGTCTGTAATAATTTTGGGCAGCATGCAAGGTTAATGCTTTATCGTTTGCATATAGTGGTCCTTCCTTTGAAATCAGAATCCCCTTAATGTTTGAGTCGGGTTGATAGTAGGTCTTGGTGTTGTAATCGATGCCAAGATTCATTAAATATTTAATCAATAAGCCGGCATCCAACTTGTTTTTGATCATTCTTTCATTTTTATATCTTATTAAATCCTCAAAATCCAGCGGTTGGCCGTCCTGATGAAACTCCCATTTTCCTTCTTTCATGGCGTATACATATCTGAATTTAGCATCAGCTGTCGGCGCCAATGGATTTGCATATTCAAACATGGTAGCATCCGGTACGATAGTGGCTCTTACCAGTTCACACATCAACCTCTCCGAAACCACCGACGGGGCTGCCCCATCCGTTCCTAATATGGTGTTGGAGATCATGGCTGTCCATTCATTGGTTGTTTTCAGAAAGAGAAACCTTCTGATTTCCGTCACGCTGATTGGCAGTAACTGTAACAGGTTTGCTTCCAAATCACCGGTCAATTCGGTTTTTTGAAGCTCCCTGTTTTCATTGATTTCCAGCGGCTTTTGCCATTGCAGGAATTCGGTGGCGACATCACTCAACCCGGCTTTTAAAAAATAAACCGAGTCGGTTAACGGACTATATTTTTCATTGAAGAATTTCATTTTATCAGTCGGTTCAATCAATTTATCGGTATAAATACTTGCCGACACAAATTCTCTGACCCGGTTCCGGAAAAATCAGGCACTACTTCCTGAATTTTTCATGGTTATAACAATGGATCCCAATCTTTGCTCCGTCTCAACATTATTGTGGGCTTCTGCCGCCCGGTCCATTGGAAAAATTTTATCCACTACTGACGTTATCTGTTCCCTTTCGATCATTTCCTTTAGGGCAAGTAGTTCCTCCTCCTTTTCCTTTGCAAAGGCAAAAATCGCCGTTTTGTCTGTGAACTTAGAAGTCAGTGCAGCATTTAGCATGTCCGAGACCCTGGGGTTGGCCATTAAGTAACGCCCATTACCGGCAAGTGTTTTAATGCAACCTGCATAGGAGCTTTGAGCCACCATGTCGAGGATCACATCATATTTGAGGTTGTTTTTGGTGAAGTCCTGTTCTTGATAGTTTATAAAATGATCAGCCCCGATCCGGCGTAGCATTTCTTCTTTAATACCACTGTCAACCGCCGTTACTTCAGCTCCCATTGATTTGGCGATCTGAACGCCGAAAACACCGATGCTGCCACCGGCGCCATTGACCAGTACTTTTTCTCCTTCCCGGATATTCGCCCTTCTCAAAAAATGAAGAGCATTCAACCCACCTAAAGGTACCGCGGCAGCTTCTTCAAAGCTCATGTTGTGCGGCTTTGGCACCATGGTGAGGCTTTCCGGCAAACACATATATTCACCGTAGGCACCCATCCGAAGTCCCGCCGTGCCAAAAAGCTGATCCCCCTTTGTGAATTTTTTGACACCTTTACCGGTCATGACCACTTCTCCCGCAAAGTACCCTCCCAAGATCGGCCTCTTTGGTCTACGGATTCCCACCGCAATGCGCAAAGGCAGCCAAAACCACTTGACAGGAAAATTGAAACTTCGCAACTCACAATCGGATTTCGTCGCTTCGGCCGCGTGCACCTTTATTAATATTTCACCCTCTTTCGGAACTGGTTGATCAACTTCTTCCAGCCTCAGGACATCCGGAGGGCCATATTTTGTATATACGATCGCTTTCATCAGTTTTTAAAAGTTACTTTAGAAAGCTGAATATAATTGAATTTCTGAGTTTACATTAAAATTAATGGAGTTCTTTAATCTCGATTTTATATTGGTACTTTTATTTTATCATTTTCCTGCCTTATTTTTTATACAGCATTACCTGCCGTTTATTATTTTAATCAAGGATGGAAGCCAGTTTTTCCGTTGCCTTTTTTCTTTTTTCCTCATATTTAAACCTATTCTCGTCTAATTCAATGAATGATACATTTTTGATTCCCAGGAATCCTAAAAAAGTGGTAATGTACTGCTTTGAAAAATCCATTGAGCTTCCTAAAGGAATGCCACCGGTGGTTATTACAATAATGGCTCTTTTGTTTTCAACCAACCCAAGCGGATATCCCTGCTCATTGTATTGAAAGGTTTTCCCAGCCCTTGCCACCAGGTCAAAATAGGCTTTCAAACTTGCCGGTATAGCGAAATTATACATCGGGGCCCCGATCACCAGGATATCACTTCCTAAAAGTTCATCCACAAGTCGGTCTGATACTTTTGTATGGAGTAGCTGTTCCTCATTTAACGGTCCTTGATGAAAAATGGCTTCTACAAACTTGTCATCGGGAAAAGGCAAATTGCTATAGGCTACATCCCTGTCTATTACTTCTGCATTGGGATGTTTGATTAATAATCTGGAGATAACACGATCTACTTCGGCCCGGCTAAGTGATGTTTCCCTGGCCGCGCTTGCGTTAATTTTTAGTACTTTCATTTTATGAAATTTTAAAGTTCACCCTCGTGACGACTGGAATTTTAAAATGGGGACAACTTTTATTTCAATTTTTTAGGGTTGGTGTTGCTTCCGGTGGTGAGTTAAAAATGATGTTGTTTACAAATGGAGTGTATTAGTTATCGCCCGAAAATCAATGATCTGACAATAATCATTTTGAAACAATTTCTGATAAGGCTACATTCTTGAAACTTTGACAATTTGAACTTTCTTAAAGAATAAAGCAGAAAATCCCGATAAAATGCCTAGGATAAGCCAATAAACAGGTGCTATCATCAGTAATGTTAACCGGTAGGAGTTATAAATTTTTATATTTTCAAGTGTTGCCATCTCTTCCTGGTGATTTTCAAGATAGATATCTAAAAAAGATAAATGTACGGTTGTTATCACGATACCAACCAAAACCGAAAATGTGAAAGCATACCGAAATAGTCTTTGTTGAAATATCTTACTATATATCACCCCCAGCACTATGATCAATACGAGCCAAACAAAGACCTCATATTGACTCGGAATAAGAAACAGGGTTATTAATCCGGTATTAACGCCCACAATTACACTAATCAGATATTTTCTGAAGTATTTCATTTGTCTGTTTTGCAAAACCGGCAAAGAGCCAGTCACTGATTATCCATTTTTTCTTCCATCAATTTGCAAGGCACAAAAATCAGTAGGGTTTATAGAAGCGGGTTTGACACATAATTGTTCCAGACAATTATTTAGTTTTGAACCTGACCTTGAACTGTCCACCAATTACCTCAGCAACATCATCGGTGTCCCGAATTACAGTGGGATTAACCTGGATATGATAGAGTTTCCCCTCGAATTCTCCACTTATCGTGCCGTTTTCCACACTGGTTATCGTAATTTTCACCTCATCAACACCCACTCCTGAGTAAAAACAAAGCACATCAGGCGCAGCACAAGGTGCCTGTAACGCTTTCACGGATTCATCAACCCAGGTAATGATGCCTTCAACACCCGTAAGGGAGTAGGGCACGGTCAGGTTTTCTATATCAATACCATTGATTCTGATTGTCCAGAAACCTTCGCTATCATTTTCGCCGTTTTTGAAGGACTGCAAAAAAAGCGTCTTATCGGTTCGATTGAAAACATTGACATTACCATTAGTTCCACCATCAAAAACAGTTTGTTTGTAGGGAAGCGTATTACCTTCAACTTCTCCCTTTATTGAAAACTCAGATTGGACAGGTGATCCGTCGTCATCATTTTGGCATGACCATAGAAGGGCCGCACCTAAAAATACCATTACAATACTTTTCATTTTCACTTAAAATTTCAATTAAATATTTAGTTAAGCTTTTTGACCTGAATTAAAACGCTGCAAGTTAGCTAACTACATTCAAAGAAGGAATGAACCGAGGTTAAGAAATTCGCCTTCTGATCCGGCTCAATGCCTGGGGGGTAATACCGATGTAAGATGCAATATACTTCAAAGGGATTTTCTGTATAAGTTGTGGCTGATTTTTAAACAATTCCAGGTAACGCTGCTCAGCTGATTTGGTTAGTAAGTCCAATTCCCTGTTGCTTTTTTCAAGGTAAAGCACCTCAGTCGCTAATCTTCCGATTAAATTGCCAACGCCAGTTTGTGAATAGATCATTTGTAAGTCATCATAATTGATCCTCCAAAGTGAAGCCGGGGTAATGGCCTGAACGTTGATCAGAGATTCATTTCGTTGCAAAAAGGAATCGTATGAGCTAAAAATCGTGTCCTGGAAGGAAAATTCCAATGTGATTTCACTGCCCTGGCGGTCGACATATGATCTTAAGATACCCTCCTCTATAAAGTACAGATATTTTTCTATCTTACCTATGCGAATGATATGCTCATTTTTAGCATAGTCTTTCTTGTGAAAGAGTGGCGCCATAACACGCCAATCGTTCTCCGAAATTGGGTGAAGTGTTTCTAATGCCTGTCGAATCGCCGATTTGCTCATTGTACCCTTAGTATAATACTTTCAGTGACGTGTGTTACGAATGATGTAATTTGATCCTACCTGTCATTTTTATTTTCAGGTAGATACCAGTAATCTGGTGGTTCCTGGCCGCTATCTCCCAAAAATGCAAATCTTAAACCCAAGCGTAAAGCAAGTCTCCATTTGGGAGATGACTGGTGGTATGATGAAGATTTCATAGAAATGGTCTAATAGCTTTAATAGCCCTTTTACTGAAAGTTAAGCAAAAAAGTTAACTATCATAGGTATGCCAATCATCTGCCTTATTTTCAACCCCTCAATTGTTCTTACGGAATTTCTTCCGTGTCCATTTTAGTATCATGGTTGCCCCGATAGCCATTAATGCTGCAAGACCATTAAACATCATATCCTGTCGGCTAAAGACCCGATCCGGTAAAAATATTTGGATACATTCGTCGGTTACTCCTATTACTATGGCCAACACTAAGGCAAGCCAACCGGGCTTTATGATTTGATTTTTTTGCCTTGTTCGTTCAATTAGTGCCATGTGAATCAAAATTGCCAACACACTATATTCTATCAGATGGCTACGCTCGGGAGCGCCTAATCTAAAAATGAACAATACATAAATGGCTGCGAGACCAAACCAAATGGCCATTTCAGTTTTGCTGGGTCGCACTTTTAGACCGTGCAGCGTTATTGTTATGCCAATCAATATCATGCCGGTGAGGAAGAATGCCGTTTGGATAATTTGATTGCTTAGCATTTCCTGGAGTGGACGCCCAAGAGCAAGTGTTGAAAAAATGGCAATCAATCCTATAAGGGCGTATAACCAAAGTCGTTTCTCCCTGGGTGACGTGAAAAGAGGCATTGATCTTAAAATTTTAATTCTTTTTCAAATTGGAGACAATTCCGAATCTAATTTGAGTTTACAACATTTTGTAAAATGGGTTGTTGGATGTATCAATAATAGTAAAATCATATCATAAAGAATAATATGTTCTTTTCCACAAACATTACGAGTTAAACACCCGGAATTTGTCATTCCTGTTTGTACTTGGCGTGCCTAAACAATAAAAAAATATTTGAAAAGCTGAACCTATTGTACATGAGTATTCTAGAAGTCATGGAAGACTTTTCAATTGCGTTCAATATTCTAGAAAGAGAGCGAGTGCTCACGACTAAATCCTGATTCCTGGTACAGACGGGTTGATCAAAAATATCCTTGAAAAAATGTTTCTGAAAATATCAATAAATATTAAAGACAACGTTTTAATACCTAAGTGAGGTTCGCTACGACCCTGTACGAAGGTCACGACATTCCGATTGCACATAAAACTTTCATCAAAACAAATTATGAAAAACAACAATTCAACCGCTATTACTATGTATGAAGATCTATTCGCTATAATGGATAACTATGAGGAAATCATCTTTGACATAGGCGATGTGATTTTAGAGTGGGATTCTGTTCATGAAACCTCACACAAAATCCCTGGAGTAAATGACTTAAGAGAAATGACGAGTCATCCACTTTGGCAAGATCTGGAAAAAGGCTTTATAAACAGGGAACTTGCATTGACTCTACTGAGCAACGAGCTTCACACTCCGTACCTTAAACTAAATGAAATCATTCAGCTAAGTATAAGCAGTTTGAGGGCTAATCAATCCATGATTGCCATTCTCAAAGCGTTAAGAAAAAAGAGTAAGAAAATCATCTGCCTGTCCAATATAGACAGGGATTCATTTTACTTCTTGCATCCTAAATATGATTTTTGGAATTTATTTGATGAAATCTATGTGTCCTGGATATTGCAGCTAAATAAACCGAGTGAAGAAATTTTTCAATATGTCATTACGAATTCGAAGTTAGATCCAAAGAAGACCATTTTTATTGATAATAAATTGGAGAACCTACCTCAAGCTAGTCGTTTTGGAATAGACACGATACAACTTTCGAAAGGCATGTTTGACTATCAAGAAAATGATCAAATCAACATTGCACTACCCGTAGACAAGAATCTAAATTCAAAAAAAGAGAAAGGAGAAACCTATTTACATAACCGTTTGCAGCGTTTTCCATTTTGCAGAAGTTTCACGGGGGACAACATCCAATTAATAGGCAGCACTGACTTTTCCAAGGAAATTTTTTCAACCGCCATAATCTTACATACCTATTCTTCTCTCCCGAAGAGCATAATCAACGAGATGTCTCGAGAAATCCTGGCGCATAGTCAAGGAAGATTGTATTGGTGCTTTTATACAAAGGAAGCAAAGCCAGAAGGTTTTCCTGAGGACCTGGATACAACTTCAATGGTATTATCCTTTCTACTTACATATAAAAAACTGACAAGAAAAGAAGTCTTGCCTGTAGCTGAACACATGATAAATAATAGAAACAAAAATGGTGTGATTCAGGTATATTTTGATGACAAAAGACCAAGGGTAGACGCTATAGTTACAATAAACGTGTTGTATTTAATGTATCAAATTGGTTGGGGGCAAAGAGAAGAGTTACAAAAGAGTATTGAATTTGTTTATGACTATTTAGTCAATAAAACGTACTTAGAAGGCACCAGGTACTATCCATCGCCAGATGTATTTTTATTTTTCTTATCAAGACTCGTCACCGAGTATCCAGACGATTTCACAAAATTTTCTGCACCACTTAAGGAACATCTTCTATCTCGGGTGAATAGTACAACTTTTTCAGCAGAGCGTGCTTTCAGGATTATTGCTTTAAAAAAATTAGGGATCGCGAATAGAATTGACTTTTTAAAAATGCTTGATGAGCAATTGGAAGATGGAGGTTGGCCTACGTATGGACTTTTCATAGCGGCTAAATCTAAAACCTATTTTGGAAGTAGAGAACTCTCCTCATCCTTTGCCCTGGAAGCATTAACTATTATGAGTTAATTTTTTAACACGCGCCTGTTCTTTTAAGTCTTCCGAAGGATAACTTGAAAGCATTCATGAGATAAGGGTCTCCTGACCTGTCTATTTTGCACAATTTTCTTAATTCACCTTGATGGACATCGTATCAGGAGACATTGCTTTCGAGTTTGAGTGGATAAACGGGTGGACGCCCTTACTCATTTTAAGTCTTAGGATAACCTATGACCAGTGGGGGGTGCTCAAGCCGCTAGGATACTGTCAGAAAAAAAGGAAAAATCCCCTTTTGCGATCTTTATTGCTACTTGTCTCAGTTAACTTGACGGCTATGAGAAAATTCTACAGTTGGTTGGGGTTTAGCGCCACTCTGAGTTAATAAAGGTTTTCACTGGCGTCCCTCTTTTCCTTCTCAAAAGTGTTATTCAATTTTTCCAATTCAATTTTCTTTTCTGAGGCAGTCAGTTTTTTGTTTTCTTCGAGTTTCCTTTTCAGAATTTCATACTTCTCATTTAGCGTTTGGATATGGTCATCTTGTCCTGAAGAATGTAATTTTAATGTTTCCATAATTTTCTAGCCTGAGTGCGTTCTAAAATAAATGGCAATGAATCGATAAGTATTACAACGCGGCAGTTGTTTGAGGGTTGACAAATATTTTTTATTCATTCTTTATAACATCCACCGGATTTATCATAGATGCCCTTGCCGTATGATAACTGATCGTCAAACAGCCCACCAAAAGTGTCAACAAACCTGCTAATGCAAATATCCACCATGACATACTAATTCTATAGGCATAGTTTTGCAGCCAAACATTCATTAAATACCAGGATATTGGCATGGCAATAACGGCGGAGTAAATGATCCATTTTAAAAAATCCTGGGACAGCATATAAAATAAGTTTTTCACACTCGCTCCAATTACCTTTCTAATACCAATTTCCTTTACTCTCATTTCTACAGCAAAGGCGGAAAGCGCAAAAAGACCAAGACAGGCCAATACAAGTGCTATCATTGAAAGTGAGCTCATGAGTTTTGCAATAGCCCTATCCTTTTCATAAAGATTACCCAGCTCCTGGTCAAGGAATTCATATGAAAACGGCACCTCAGCATTCACATCCTTGTGAAGTTGGCGTACATATTCCATTCCTTCTTTCAATTTACCTTTTGCAAACCGGACCACCGGTTTCGGATCATTATTTCCTCTATTATATAAAAACAACGGTTTAATAGGTATGGATAAATGCTGGAAATGGAAATCCTCAATCACTCCGATCACCTCGCGTTTACCCCATGCAGCCATAGTTAGCCTTTTACCTATAGCATCTCCGGAAAATAGCTGCTCAGCCGCAGTTTTGTTGATGACAATACCCTTATAATGATTTTCCTTGGTGCTATCTTTTTTGAATTCATCACCATAAAAACGCCCTTCAAGTAAATTTATGCCATATAACTCAGGAAAATCATAACTTGCCCCTCCTATATATATAGAAACCTTCAAATCAGGATCATTATCAAACCCCCAGCAGTCCATGGTAAAATCATATAAAGGAAATTCGCTACGACCAACTGCGGCAATGGCACTTGATTTTTTAAGCTCATTAAATATGAATGAGCGTTTATTTGACACCTCTTCCCATTCATCTTTATCTTTTATTCTCAATTCTTCATTTACAAATTCAAAGCTTACGATACTTTCCTTTTCAAATCCCAGATCTTTTGATTGCATAAAATCCAATTGATCATGAATAACAAAGGTGCTGATTAGTAATCCGATACATATGCTGTATTGGATTACGACACTTATCTGACGGAATACACTGCGTGTGTTTGCCATTCCCCCTTTTAATGCGTTAACAGGACTGAAAGAAGAGAGGAGAATGGAAGGATAAATTCCGGCAATGGCAATAAGACATATTAAGCCAATAATAGCTTTTGTTAAAAATTCAGCATTCAAATAATCAATAGTAAACACCTGGCCGGTGAGTATAAAGAGGTGCTCTTTGAAAATCTCTAAAAACAGGATTGCCAGTATTAGGGAAAGAAAGATCACCAAAAATGATTCTATATAAAATTGAATAAAAATACCGCTACGCCGAGCCCCGGTTATTTTTTTTATGCCAATTTCCTTTGTCCGTTTGCTTGCCTGAACCGTTGTCAGGTTTATATAATTCACCATAGAGACTAACAATATAAGAATGGCAATTACTCCTATTATTTCAATTTGGACTTCGTTACCATGAGAGAACCATGCGAAATCTGATCGAAAGTATATATCCGTTAAAGGGAATAGCTTGACCAGCACTTTAGTTGATATATTGGCATATATGCCACGTGGTTCAGTTTTAATTTTGTTTTCAAAATCTATTATATCGGTATTCTCCTGTAAGCAGACAAATCCAAATGTTATTCTATTCCAGAGACGTTCATTCTGTGGAACAATAAAGTCAAAATCAAAGGAAGAATTTGATGGTATATCCTCCATGATTCCAACGACCTTATAGGATTGTGTATCGTTTTGTTCAAATATTAGTAATTTTCCAATTGGATTATCCTTGCCAAATAGCCTGAGCGCTGTATTTTGAGTTAATATAATCGTATTAGGATTAGCTAACAGGGAATCTCCACTATGATCAATCAGGTTGAAATCAAAAATGGATAAGAACCCGGGATGTGCGGCGATCCCATTAGCCTTAAATTTAATTCCCCTCTTATCGTTTTGCAGATAGGCATCGAGGTCGCCTATTTCCGTAAAAGACTTAACTTCCGGGTACTTAGGTGCAATCTTTTTGGCCAGGCCTCCAAATCTGCCCATAACATGATCTACGGTACTATCAGTTTTAACTGTTAGCAGATAGGTATTATCAACGTTTTTGTGAAATTTGTCGGTTTTTAGTTCGCTTTCTCTCCAAAAATAAATGGCGATAAAAGCAAAAAGTCCAATGGTGAGTCCGATGACATTCAGGATGGTGTAAAGTTTGTCTCTGATCAACCTTCGGTAGCTCAACTTAAGATTCGATTTAAAAATATCCATTCTGTTGTGCGAAAAATAGGTAACGTCAATATTGTTTAATCTATAAAAACGGAAAGCCGTGAGTGCAGCAAGGATAAATTTCCGATTAGCTTTTCTTTGTCCAAACCTTTCACAATTACGGTGATACAACTCATGCATATCGCCCTGAAGCTCATCTATATATTTGTTGGAGCAGATCAAATTCAGGAGATGGTCTGCCCATTTTGGAGGAAGATTACCCATAGTTGAATTTAAACTTTGGAAGTAGATGCCATAGCTGCTCTCTTTGTTCCCGCGCTTTGGCTAAAACTCGGGCACCATATTCCGTGATCTTGTAAAGTCTCTTCTTTCTGCCCCCTCGTTTTGCCGAAGCCCCTCCATAGTAAGATTCTACAAATCCTTTTTTCTCCAATCGGTACATGGCAGTGTGGATGGTACTGACCGTTACCTTCCTTTCGGTTTTCTCATAAATGGTATCAGCCACATTTATTCCATATGCCTCCCCGTCCAGGATGCCTATTGTAAGTAAAACAAGCTCTTCAAATTCGCCAAGTTGCGTTCCTTTCATATATTACATTCTTATTTGTCAATAAAATAAATTATTTTATTCTTAAATGTCAAACAAATAGAAAAATATTTAAATTTTGCCGCTGGTAGAAATGCCGCTAGCGTGCGTTTGAGTGCAACGAAAACGCGTGCAATACGCAATAAGCCGGTTCATCACCATGGTCTCTACCGTTACAAATAAATTCCTTACATAGCTGGGTTTGCATTTTTGGATACTTTTTCAAGGAAAGCAAATTGTGGTGAATTAATCTTAAAACCCGCACGCGTTACGCTTGTGCTGAAGCTTTCGCAACCGCTAAAGCTTTATGCGAACGCGGTCAGCGTAGGAGCAACACTTCGTTAAACGCGCGCTAAAGAATTTTCATGATCATTTTTTAGAATCTGATTGCAATTTACAATAACTAGTGTATATTTGCAACTGGTTTTAAAATGCAAGTAAAAAGGATTATGAATTTAAAAAGCAAAAGTTATTCAACAAGACTGATTGTTAGATGTTCCGAGAAAAATGCTTTTGAAGCACTCTCTACAAAAATTGGGGACTGGTGGGGCGATCAAGACAAATCGGCAAAGCAGTTAGGAGATGTCTTCACCATTTCATGGGGTGAACCCTGGTATCAGTTTAGGGTTGTCGAGTATGTACCGAACAAAAAAATAATTTGGGAATGCATTGATTCTAAGCAGATTATTGGTGATCTAGATGGGGTTGAGAAAGAATGGGTAGGAACTCAACTTCAGTGGACAATCAGTGAATCAAATAAGAGTGAGATTGAACTGGAATTTAAACATGAGGGGCTTGTGCCCGAATTTATTTGTTACGATTTCTGCTCTAATACCTGGGACAGATTTATTGCATTTAATCTTAAAAAACACCTGGAGAACAATTAATTATTGCTGAGGTTCCTAAATTGCACATACATTTTGTTGGCAGTAGTGGGGCCTTCTCTTCACTTGATTCGTAGCTTAATCTTTTGTCCCTCGTTAATTGACACCTGCAAGTTGGTTGGCGTGGGGTCACTTCTTTCTTCCTTGTTTGTCAACTTTTAACCGTTACCAATGAGTCAAACTTTTTCTTCAATTGTAATTCTTGTTGTTGCAAGTTGTGGGCATACACATTACTTGCGCCCCTCTTTACTGAAGTTCGTGATGGTCTTTCCATCATAACGGTACACTCCACCCTCAGGTCCCATAGCTCCAAACCAAATACTTCCATCGTTAGCTTCCAGAATCCCCAAAAGCGCTCCTTCTTTTATTAACATTATTTCGGTTACAGTAGGATTTTTATCGTACAAGGATTTTTGATCATAACGGGAAAGTGCCCACCCCCCTTTGAGTTTTAACCCGCCAGTAGTCCAGATGTTTCCTTTTTTATCTTCGACGATACCATAAGCATCCCGCTGCGATACTTTCGTAAAGGTTCTGCCATCATAACGCCAAAGACCATCGGCACCGAACCAAATATTACCTTTTTTATCTTCGATTATTGACCAGACATTGTTAAACGCCTTGCCATCTTTGTTTTTTAAAACGGTAAATGTTTTTCCATCATAAACGAACATATCTTCGCCTTTTGCACCGAACCAGAGCTTGCCGGTTTTGTCTTCAAGGAGTAATCGAATACTGTTAGTGGGAAATCCATCATTCGTGGTGAAATTTCGAAAAGATTTCCCATCGTACCGGCTTGCTCCGAACCAAATATTACCGGCTCTGTCTTCATAAATATGAAGCGCCATATTACTGGCTAGCCCATCCTTTGTTGTAAAATGCTGAAAGGATTTTCCGTTGTAACGATAAACACCCGAATATTGGGAAGCGAACCAAAGATTTCCTTTACGATCTTCCAAAACATCCCAGAAGCTGGCGAAGCGGGCCGAAATTATTTTACTGGTAAGGTTGGTAAAAGATGTTCCATTGTATCGAAACACGCCTAAGTAAGAAGCAATCAAAATGTCTCCGTTTTTGGCTTGCTTTACGTTTCGAACCATACTCATAGGCACCTTGGTAGTGGTGGTGTCCGCCTCGTTAAATTGAGACTCGGAGTATCCTCTTATTCTATTGTCTCGTGGTGCGTTTGTTTGGTTTTGTCCACAGGAGGTGCCAAGGATAAATATAAAGAGCAAACCAGAAATGTATTTCATCATTGTGTTTTTTTAGTATGAATTCCAATAAAGCTATAGGTTTTTGTCCCCGGCTTAGTAAATGAATTGTAAAAAAATATAAACGAAATGTAAAAGTTGCTTGAATAGCATAATGTTAATACTGAACCCTTGTCAAGGGTTGATCATTTCATTTCTAATTTGTCCAACGTTAATTTGCTTTTTAGTCCAAGTTGTCCCGAAGCATTTACTTGTCCTGTGGAAAATCTTGTTAGTAGAATGGTATGCGTTAGATGACCAAATTGTCCCGGGCCCTATTACTGCCAACGTCCAAATAAATACCACTAGTGGTGTTTATTCCCTAATTATTGCATATAAAATGCACAAACTGATAGCGCGTTTGAGTGCAACGGAAAGGCGTGCACTACATCATAAGCCAGTTCGCCATGATCCCTGCGGTTACAAATAAATTCTTTTGTATAGCTGGATTTGCATTTTTGGTATATTTTGAGGAAAGCAAATTCTGGTGGATTAGTCTTAAAATCCGCACGCGTTACACTTCGTTAAACGCGCGCTATCGAATTGGATGGAGTTTTGAACCTTTGTTTATTTGCGGCTCTATTCAATTCTTCCTGATCCAAATAAGTTTTTAACTCGTTCAATGAGTCGGACGTCAACCCTCTAGACTCGACTTGCTTAATCACTGAACTTAGAGCATCAGTACTATAATTACTAATAATTTCCAGAAGTTCTTCATCTGATTTTCCAGACATTATTTTTGAAAAATGTTCGCTCATTTGGTCTTTATTGGAAGATAACGTTTATGTATGTGACGTTGCTGGTCTTTGAAAGACTAAACTGTCACACGTAACAAGACGTTATTTGAAAACTAAATTACAAATTTAAACAGAGCCCAGCAATGGCACATACATTTTGTTGGCAGTAGTAGGGCCTTCTCCTCACTTGATTCGTAGCTCAATCTTTGGCCCTCGTTAATTGACACCTGCAAGTTTGTTGACGTGAGGTCACTTCTTTCTTCCTTGTTTGTCAACCTTTAAAACTATTTACCAGTGAGTCAAACTTTTTCTCGATTGTAATTTTGTTGTCGCAATTTTTGGGTCCACACATTACTTTTGGCCCTCTTTACCTTTAAAGTCCGTGAGGGTCTTTCCATCATAACTATAACGGTACACTCCACCCTCAGGTCCCATAGCTGCAATCCAAATACTTCCATCATCAGCCCTTAATATCCCAAAAGGCAGATTTCTACGCACTTCATATTTTGTCTTTATTACTGTTACATGTGGCTTTTTATCAGACAATGACCGTTCATCATAAAGGAAAATGGGGCCACCTATACTAGTCAGGACGTTTCCCTTTTTATCCTTGATTATAACACCAGCACCTATCTGATCAATTTGGGTAAAGGCACTGCCGTCATAGCGCCAAAGACCATCGGCACCAAACCAGATATTGTCTTTTTTGTCTTTTATTATAGCAAATACGTTCCTAAAAGTTTTGCCGTCTTTATCGGTGAGAGTGGTAAATGTTTTTCCATCATAAATGGTGAGATCACCCCGTGTGCCAAACCACATTTTTCCTGTTTTGTCTTGAACGATAGCTTGAACACCATTATTTGTCAGTCCATCCGAGGTTGTAAAATTTCGAAACGATTTTCCATCATAACGGCTCAATCCACCTCCGGTACCAAGCCAAATAATGCCAGCTTTATCTTCATAAATAGGCAAAACCGTATTATTTGCAAGCCCATCCCGGGTTGTAAAATTATGAAAGGATTTCCCATCGTAATAATAAGCACCTGAGCCATAGGTGCCGAACCAAAAATTTCCTTTTCTATCTTCTAAAATAGAAAAAATGGGTCTTGAAATCAGTTTACCCGTGATATTAGTAAACGATTTTCCGTCGTATCGATAAACACCATCACTTGCTGCAAACCAAATGTTCCCATTTCTATCTTGCTTGATACCCCAAACGTTAGTAGTGATTGAGTCTTTGATTTCGGACTTGATAGCTATCGGGTTAATATTTTCTTTTGGTACGTTTGTTTGGTTCTGTCCACAGGAGGCGCAAAAAATAAATATAAAGAGCAAACCAGATGTATATTTCATCATTTTCAAATTTTTAGTATCAATTTCAACAAAGCTACAAGTCTTTGTGCCCGGCTTTAGTAAAGCGATTGTAAAAACATGTAAACGAAATGTAAAAGTTGCTCGGATAGCATAATGTTAAATACTGAACCCTTGTCAAGGGTTGACCATTTCATTTCTCATTTGTCCAACGTTAATTTGCTTTTTAGTCCAAGTTGTCCCGAAGCATTTACTTGTCCTGCGGAAAATCTTGTTAGTAGAATGGTACGCGTTAGATGACCAAATTGTCCCGGGCCCTATTACTGCCAACGTCCAAATAAATACCACTGGTGGTGTTTATTCCCTAATTGTTGCATATAAAATGCACAAACTGATAGCGCGTTTGAGTGCAACGGAAACGCGTGCACTGCACCATAAGCCGGTTCACCATAATCCCTGCGGCTACAAATAAATTCCTTTGTATAGCTGGGTTTGGATTTTTGGATATATTTTCGAGGAAAGCAAATTGTGGTGGATTAATCTTAAAACCCGCACGCGTTACACTTGCGCTGAAGCTTTCGCAACCGCTAAAGCTTTATGCGAACGCGGTCAGTGTAGGAGCAACACTTCGTTAAACGCGCTATCGAATTGAGTGACTAGTTTAGAGTTTAATTAAACCATACGGCATATCCCTTTCTCCTTAATTCCCAAGCCAGCTTTTCTTCCATCTCCAGGGCTTTGGATCGGGTAGGAAGAGGTTCTAAATGATTGTAAAGGCTGGGTCTTAAATACATACCGTACTTTTGAACAATATTTGACGAAAGCTTATGTCCCTGCTTGTTTCTGAACCCGGTCCTATGTTGCCTGAATCGTTCCATGGGCGTCTTGCTTGTCATGCCGACATAAAGACATTGCAATACGCCGTTGAATTGCGGGTTAGCAGCCCTAAACCTGGCATTTTCAGTAAAAACGCGCTTGGATAATTCTATGACATAAACGCTATATTGTGTTTTGCGCATGGGGAATCAAGTGAATTCAGTAATTATTATTTTAGATAATCACACAGACTTGTTCTATTCATTTTAGGCTTTCAGCTTATTGACCGCTTACACATCCCGGTACGCAAATAAAGGAGATTAAAAGGAAAAATATATAGGGGGCTGAACGTCCATTTGGCACCCACCAACCATTCAAAACTATAGCTACCAAAAAAACTCCCAGCCTGTTAGTCGATATTAAATATTCTCTCCAGTCCCTTTTTCAAGCCGATAGCGCGCGTTTGAGTGTAACGGAAACGCGTGCTCATTATTCAATGAAAACCACATCAAGCACGCCCTTTTTCATCCCTTCATAGTCTCTTGCCGAACTATACCAATAAAACGCCGGCTCATCTACAATTTCAGCCTCGACTGGATTGTTGTGAATGTAGTCAATTTTTTCTTCTAAAAAACGGTTACTTTCCAATTCGATCGGATGATTACCATCCTGCCAGACTTTGTATTTACTTATTCGCTTTAACCGATCACCCGCTTTACTAAATCCTCTAAGCAACCATTCCTTGCGGCTTTCATTAATCCTCCCGATTTCTTTTATAATTTCCCGGGAAGTATGTTTTTTGAAATCTCGCATTATTGAGCTCAGAGGATCTTTATTGGTACTGATAATCATATGTATATGACTGGGCATGATACAGTAAGCATGGATTATTAAACCCTTTTTTTCCTGGCAATACTTCAATGAGTTAATAAGGACATGCTTATATTCCGGCCTTGAGAAAAGATCTATCCAGTGAACAATGGTAGTGGTTACAAAATAAATGCCTTCTGGATCATGAAATTTATATTTTTCCGACATGTTTCTAAAATATCAGAATCTACAAAATTAATTCTAAAAACCAGCATGTTAAAGAAACTGATAGCGCGCGTTTGAGTGCAACCGAAACGCGTGTACTACACTATAAGCCGGTTTGCCATGATCCCTGCGGTTACAAATAAATTCTTTTGTATAGCTGGGTTTGCATTTTTGGTATATTTTCAAGGAAAGCAAATTGTGTTGGATTAATCTTAAAACCCGCACGCGTTACACTTCGTTAAACGCGCGCTATCGAAGGTGTGAGTTGAGTCCTAATTGGCAGCCTGCTTTCGGTACCAAACGGACATTGGTAAATTGCTTCTAACGTTCCAGGATATGGCATGCAACGCTTGGAGCGGGACCGTGTTTAATTTTATTTTAATAAAACACTCTACCAAGAAAGGGATTATATGCAATGCTCATTGTTGGGCAATTTTTTCTATCTCATTTAATTCAAGGTAGATTAGGGTGATTACTTTTTCAATATCTTCTCGAGTTGGTTGTACACTTTCTTTAGCCAGGAATTTTATTTTTTTTAATCGTTTAAATTTGGAGTTTTTTTTCCCTTGGTTGTGGACGATGGCATTTCGTATTATTCCAATTTCTCCAAATAGATCGCTTTTTATTTCTTTTTTTTCTTTGAATCCTAGCTGATCTGCAAATTCTGGTCTATAGTGATCCTCCCATAGGTTATAAATAGATGCCAGCAACATTCGGCCTATTATCCAATTGTTCAATCCGTTTGGCTCATTTCTTTTGTATAAATCTGAAAATTTTACAGAGTGAAGCGTCTTGGTATTTGGATCATTTGGATCCGCAGTACCGTAATGAAGAGTTTTATCGGGATCAGGTGCAGAGCTATTGTTTTTGAATTTTGCAACTAGCGTAACGAATCCAATAGTTGCATCATGATAAGTACCATATAATTGATCAATTTGGTCTTTAAATTCTTCTGTCATTTATCAAATGTTGCCTAACAATAAAGTGCACAAACCTTCAGTTATACGGCAAACACATTGCCAACAATTGTACTTAATAAAATATTTTGGAAGCTAACGTTTCCATGACAAATAAACAAATATAGAAATACCTATTCTGAAATATCGACCTCAACTTCCGCTTCGGGCACTTACAAACCATTAACAATTATGATTGCCAAAAAAAATCCTCTAAGCCATTTTCATTTCAATTTCAATTCTCATTAAAATCTCACCCCCTCATCTCCTTATAAGCATTGATCAACCCATTCGTAGACCCATCATGCGAGCTGACATTTTCATTTCCTTCCAACTCTGGCAAAATTTTCTTGGCCAGCTGCTTGCCCAGTTCTACACCCCACTGGTCAAAGCTGAAGATATTCCAGATAACACCCTGTACAAATATTTTGTGTTCGTACATCGCGATAAGCACACCCAGCGTTCTCGGCGTCAACTGCTCGAACAGAATGGAATTGGTAGGCCTGTTGCCTGTAAACACTTTAAATGGCATCAGACTTGCAATCTCCTCGTCAGACTTACCAGCAGCTTTCAACTCGCTAATGACCTCCTGCTCGGTTTTCCCATTCATAAGCGCTTCGGTTTGCGCAAAAAAGTTGGATAGCAATTTGGTATGATGGTCTCCCAGGGGATTGTGGCTCCTGGCAGGGGCGAGAAAATCGCAAGGGATCAGTTTCGTGCCCTGGTGGATCAACTGATAGAAGGCGTGCTGTCCATTGGTACCGGGCTCTCCCCAGATGATCGGTCCGCTTTGATAATTGATAGGCTTCCCTCCCCGGTCCACGTATTTGCCGTTGCTTTCCATATTTCCCTGCTGAAAGTAGGCGGGAAATCGATGCATGTATTGGTCATAGGGCAGTATCGCTTCGGATTCGGCGCCAAAAAAGTTATTATACCATATTCCGATCAGGGCCAGGATAACCGGTATGTTATCCTCAAAGGGCGCCGATTTGAAATGATTATCCATGGCATGGGCACCAGCCAGCAGGGCCTTGTAGTGATCAAAGCCAATAGCGCAGGCTATGGATAGCCCAATGGACGACCACAGTGAATAACGGCCACCTACCCAGTCCCAGAACCGGAACATGTTATCACTATCAATACCAAACTTTTCTACATCCTCCCGGTTGGTGGAAATGGCCACGAAATGTTTTTTTATGTGTGACTCATCTGCGGCATGCTCCAGAAACCACGCTCTGGCTGAGTGAGCATTGGTCATGGTTTCCTGGGTTGTGAAAGTCTTGGAGGCGATCATAAAAAGCGTTGTTTCCGGATCACATTTTTTCAGCGTTTCCGACATGTGCGTGCCGTCGACATTTGATACAAAATGCACCTCGAGGTGTGGTTTTTGATAGTGCTTCAAAGCCTCCGTCACCATTACCGGCCCCAGGTCCGAACCGCCAATACCTATATTAACGATATGTTTTATCGGTTTGCCGGTATACCCCTGCCAGCTTCCTGAAATGACGGCTTCCGAAAATTGCTGTACCTGATCCAATACGGCGTTTACCTCCGGCATTACATCCTCGCCGTCGCAATATACCGGCTGGTCGGATTGGTTCCTTAAGGCCGTGTGCAAGACCGCCCTGTTCTCGGTTTCATTGATAGCTTGTCCTGAAAACATGGCGTCAATAGCGGCTTTCAGACCAACTTCCCCGGCAAGCTTTAGCAGTAACTGCCATGTTTCATCATCAATAATGTTCTTGGAGTAATCGACTAATATGTTTTCAAAGCGCTGCGAGAATTTTTCAAAACGGCCGGAATCGGACGCAAACAGCTCCTTCACTGGTACCGCTTTCATTTTTTCGTATTGGCTGGTAAGGGATGCCCATGCCTGGGTTTGGGTGGGGTTAATTTTATCTAGCATTTTCTGATGAATATTTTGAATCACGAAAATAGCAACATTATAAATCCATACCTCAGTTTTCAAAGATAAAATTGCTATTGCCATTATTTTTTTCCAAATTTTCAATTTCCCCCTGATATACTAACCATTCAGTGATCTGAAAGCCATACCCCCTGGATCTACTGATTTTTTAAACGCATTAGCGATCCTAATTATGAGCAAACATTTGGAAAAAGGTCGGTTGGGAGAGCAGATTGCGGTAGATTACCTGGAAAAACGAGGCTACCGTGTCCTTGAAACGAATTATCGCTACAAGAGGACAGAAATTGATATTATAGCGGTCCATCGCGGTGTTTTGTTATTTATTGAAGTCAAGACGCGATCCAATTATCAATATGGCTACCCGGAGTCGGCGGTGGATGATCATAAAATAGAAATGATTTTAGAAGGTGCCGATTATTATATGCACCAGATTGCCTGGAACCGGCAGATCAGATTTGACATCATCGCGATTTTGCTTGGCGATCCTCCAAAGATTGAGCATTTGAAAGATGCTTTTTAGACTGGACAGCCCCGGGTGGCATTAATTGACTTTTTTGAGAAAATCCTGCCGGTCGTAGATCAGCTCACCTTTTTCGTTCCATTCCTTGATGATATGCGATTGGAATTTGTCATCGTAGGGGTTGGGTTTGAACAGCACCTCCTTCTTTTTCCTGCGCCGGAATTTGTAATACTCGCGCCAGATTTTAACCTGTTCGTCATTTTGAAATTCCCCGGATACAGCCACCATGCCATTGTCGTGAAAGTAAAAATAGTTGCCCTCTTTTTTGCCAAATTCGATGGGGATAATTTCTTTTAGTTTTTTGCGGTCTTTGTCGTAGTAGGATACAATGGACTCCTTAGGCCAGCCTTTGAAATACTTCTTTTTGTCGAGGAGAATATTTTTGTTATCGTATTTGGTCCATCGCCCGTGTTTAGTGCCCTTATAAAAAATACCCTTTTCCAGAACGGTACCATCTAAACGGTACTTTTCATAGGGACCATGCAAAATAACCCCGTTTTTTCTATCGATATTCCTGTTTTTTTTAATGCTTCTGCTGTCATAATCGTACCAATAAATATCTCTGACGTAAGGGTCGGGATCTTCATATTCCCTCATATAGTGAAAAGTTTCAAAGGTCATACGATTACCAGCGCCTGTTTTAACAAAGAATTTTTTGGTTTTAATGCCATAATAGACATTTTTCTTTCGCTTCTTTTTCTTGAGCTCGGCCTGGTCTTCGGATTCATCCTCATTGGCAAGGTCTATTGTCAATGGCTTCTTTGCCTGCTGCTCACCCAAGGTAAAGGCATCTCCTGATCCCTGGCCATCTTGTGCAAATGCCCAGGTTCCTGCAAACAGGAGGCAAAAGGTCAGAAATGAATACTTATACGTCATCATAAAACCGCTAGATATTGCTTTAACGTGAATATGCCGGATTTTATTTTTTTTAACAAATACTTTGAACGGATAAAAGGTACCTGAAAGTCAGATCAGATTTATTACCGACTAATTATCAGCAATATAGTACTGCACGGTGATGCTTTTTTTGCCTGAAATCTACGTGTGTTATATATGCTAAATTTATGGATAGGTGATTAGATTTTAAATGGTTAAGTTTTATAAATAGAAACAACATAAATTCGACGATTATGAAAACCATATTTAAAGAAGACTACCTGGAATGTTTTTATGATGAGGCCAATAGTGTTTTATTTCATGTTTGGATACGCAAACCTTCCAGCGAGGAATTCAAGGATGGGTTGACAAGGGTATATGATACCTATTTGTCCTATAAAAAGACTGGAACACTTTTACACTGGCTGGGAGATACCAGAAATATGGGTGTCTTGTCCATCGATGTGCAGCAGTGGTTGGATGAGGTATGGAATGAAATGCTTTTTGTAAAGGCAGGTGTGAAGACACATGCTGTGATTGTTGGCAAAGATGTATTTGCTAAATATGCAATGGACAAGTTCAAAAATGCCATGATGGAAAAGTTTGCAGCACAGAAAATTCACCTGGATACATTTGAAGACCGCGAGGCAGCTTATGAGTGGTTTAAGTCAGTGGAAAAGGATAGGGCTGCCTGATTGTTGGCTGAATAAGATTAACAGGTAAATTAAAACTAAAAAAAAGACTATCTCATAAGTACTACCTTGAAACTTTCACCAAACTGATGTGGATACTGGTTCCATCAATAGGCCTTTTGGGATAGCCTTTTTAATGCTTCATAGCAGGTGCAATTACCTGCCTTGTTATTGCGTCGCCAACTCTACACTGCGGTTTATAAAGTTGGTAAGATCGTTGCCACTAAGCATGTTTTGCGAAAGCATGGCCAAATCGTAGGCCTGTTTCGCCAATTTGATCTTATTCTCTTCTTTTTTGGCATTGATAATTTTTGTTGCCAATGAATGGTTGGTATTCACCACTATATTCAGCGTTTCCGGGAAATTACCCATCATGCCCATACCGCCACCGCCGGTGGCTGCCATATCTTTCATTCTTCTCATGAATTCCGGCAGGGTGATGGTTACGGGCATTTCATCCGGAGAGAGGGCTTGCATTGACAAAACGATTTCCTTTTTATCGATGGCCTTTTCAAATACTTCTTTCAGCCTGTTTTCTTCTTTTTCCGATAATACGCTTTCAACCTTTTCATCCTTATCGATCAACTTGTTTACCGTGTCGGCATCTACCCGCACCAGGGTCGTATTCTCCAGTTTTTGCTCCAGCATATTGATGAAGTGATTGTCAAGGATACGGTCCATCACCAGCACGTCATAGGAACGCTTTTTGGCCGATTGAATGTAAGCGTCCTGTTTGCCAAGATCGGTAGCGTACAGGTAAACTAATTTTTTGTCCTTGTCAGTCTGGTTTGGTGCCACCTTTTCCTTGTACTCCTCCAAGGTAAAATATTTTCCTTCATCGTTTTTTAACAAGGCAAAATCTTTGGCCTTTTCGTAGAACTTTTCATCTGAGATCATCCCATACTCCACAAACAATCCGATATTATCCCATTTTTCTTCGTAGCTTTTTCTGTCTTTTTTGAACAGCTCATTTAACTTATCAGCTACTTTTTTGGTGACATGACTATTGATTTTTTTAACATTACTATCAGCTTGCAGGAAGCTCCTGGAAACATTTAGCGGGATATCGGGCGAATCCAGCACACCGTGTAACAGCATGAGAAACTCAGGTACAACGTCTTTTACTTCGTCGGTAATGAAAACCTGGCGGGAGTATAGCTGGATTTTGTTTTTCTGAACTTCGAAGTCATTCTTGACTTTCGGAAAATAAAGAATACCCGTCAGGTTAAATGGGTAGTCCACGTTCAAGTGAATCCAAAACAAAGGATCTTCGGAAAACGGATAAAGCTCCCGGTAAAAGCTCAGGTAGTCTTCGTCTTTAAGTTCGGAAGGAGCGACGGTCCATAGCGGCTTGGTATTATTAATGATGTTATCCTTAGTAACGGTTTTATACTGCTCGTTGCCGTCTTTGTCTTTTCCATCGGGAACACTTTCTTCTGTAGTGCCAAATTTTATTTCTACCGGAAGGAATTTGCAATATTTCTTCAAAATTCCCTCTAATCTCGCCTTGGCTAAAAATTCGGTAGACTCTTCATTGATAAACAGCTTTATTTCCGTACCTCTGGAGGTTTTGTCCGAGTCACTTATCTCAAATTCCGTACTGCCATCACAAACCCATTTGGCTGCCGTAGCGTCTTCCAGATATGACAGCGAGTTTATTTCTACTTTTTCAGCTACCATGAAAGCAGAATAGAATCCCAAACCAAACTTGCCTATTATTTCATTGGCGTCTTTGGCATCCTTAAATTTCTCTACGAATTCTTCCGCACCGGAAAAAGCAATTTGATTAATGTATTTTTTGATCTCTTCGGCAGTCATGCCGATTCCCTTATCTAAAATGGTGATAGTTTTTTCTTTCTCATCAAAGCTCACCTCCACTGTCAAATCTCCTAATTCGCTTTTTATTTCACCCAGCGATGAAAGTCTCTTAAGTTTTTGCGTGGCGTCTACAGCATTGGAAACCAATTCCCTCAGAAAAATCTCGTGGTCTGAATACAGAAATTTTTTGATAATGGGGAATATATTTTCGGTATGTATCGAAATGGTACCTTTTTCTTCCATGGTTATATTCTGTTTTAGTTTTTAATGATCGATTTTATCCTGCCCGAGGCGTTTCAAATACTATTCCACTCTATTGTTTTACCCTGATTTGCCTTGAAAATGACAACCTGTCATAATGGTAGGTGTAATTTTGGCGGCTTTGTACGCTTGCTAACCTGTTTTATGACAGGAATTGTGGTAGTGATAACCCGTTTAAACCTGGCGGGGATTTAACGAAACCAGACGGCCGAATGAAAATTTTTGATATTTTCTTAAAAATACCTGACGAAATTACCCACTAAATATTTTGCAATACCCGTGTTTAACATAGAAAAATGATCCGAAAACTAACCTCCAATCCTTTGAATAATTCGAATTGGGGCCATTTTCTTTAAAATTCGTCGCCTGTAAAGATCTAATTATCAGGTGATTGTGTAAAAATTTTAATTTTTTATATAAACATTACATGAATCTTACGAATAAAATTTCCCCATTAATGATTACTTAATGCCTGTTGGAATTATTGCAATGATTGATTGTTTAAATAAGGTTATGATAGAAATAATGGAATTTTCCTCCCTTTCAATGCTTTTTTTATAATGCAAAATGTGAAGTTAATAATGAATTGTTAAAATTGTTAAGTATTATGTAATGATTTGGATCATATTTTAGATGATTCATAATTATTTTCTGAAATCCGTTTTTACATTTGCATCATAAGTTCATTTCAAAACTGATTGAAAATGAAAATGATTCAAAACAGAAAAAGATTTATGGCTATAGTAGCTGTGATCTTGTGGGTAAGTGCCATCTTACCCGTATCGGCCCAGAGAACAACCAGTGTAGATGTTGTTCCTTATGCGAACAAAAAGGTATTGTTCAATGCTTCCGGCTTAGACCAATCCAAGAAGTTCCAGGTGAAGATCCAGAATGACGAGGGCGAACTGTTATTTAGTGAGACTTTCAAAAATCAAGAGCAATATAAAAAGTTGTTGGATTTCTCTTTTGCGCAAGAGGGTACCTATTATATTGATTTGATTAATGAAAGGGGTCTTGTCAGAAAGGTAATCGGTGTCAGCGAAGATGCGTTGGTACAAAGTAATTTTAAATTTGCCGTGGCAGAAACGGTAGCCTTCACCAAATCAATCTACCAGGTTGACGGTGATAAAATTGCTTTGAGATTCAAAAATCAACTGGAATCACCTGTTTCGGTGAAGATTTATGATGAAAACGGCCATCTTTTGCACAACGAGGATGAAATTGAAGAAGAAACTTTTGCTAAAGTTTTCAATTTATCCCAGCTGGAAAAAGGATCCTATTCAATGACTATCCAGGCAAAGAATTATGCCTATTATTATCAAGTGAATCTATAGTAAGTAAAGTTTAGTAAATAATTAGTCTATTTAAATTTGTTTGCAGAGGCCGTAAGTAGTAAGCAGTACGGTCTCTGCTTTTTTTATCGCAGCCGATCTACAGATTTTACCAGCTTTTCGTCCTTTCTGATAAACCGATTGGCCATCAGGTTAAAAATCAAAGCTGCCACCGGCATAAAAAATCCTAGTTGATAGCTACCCTGCACGCCGGGATCAATTATTTTTTCGCCTCCCATGGCAAAGTAGAGCGAGGTTCCCATGGCTCCGGCAATTAAGAGGGAATTTAAGGCACCGAGTTTAATTTGTGTCAGACGGTTGTTGTATTTAAACATGGAGGTGCCGGCAACTGCAATAGCCAGTACGGCAAAAATAGCGATGTAAAAGGTGGATTTTTTTTCTGCTTGCCCTTCAGTTTCATTGTCGCCGGCCTGGCTATGAACCTGGTAAAATGCATTTAGCGTTATTTGCTCCCCTTCATCTTCTCCCCCGGTCGCTTTTTCCCAGATGGGCAGGAAAAGCATTAATATCATGCTGATGATTACACATAGCAAAAAAATGGTCTGTACTCTTTGTAACATAAGTTATCTCGGAAATAAAATTTAAGTAACAATTTAAGTACAAATATTAGTAAAATAAAAGAATTGGCATTCAATCCCGTGCTCTTAATTTTTTATGTGTTACGAATCTTTTTTTCCTAAATGAAATGACCCATAATAATTTTATTTTTGTACGGTACTAAATTTGTTTCATGCGCTACTTTTTTCAAGTTTCCTATCACGGCAGAAATTATCATGGATGGCAGATACAGAAAAATGCCGTCACAGTTCAGCAAATAATTAATGAGGCGCTTACCACCATCTTCGGGAGACCGGTAACTATTACCGGCAGTGGAAGAACTGATACTGGCGTGCATGCTTCCGGCCAGGTTTTTCATGCGGATTTTGAGAAATCCTTTGATGAAAGTGATATACGATTTAAATTAAACAGCCTGCTGCCGGCAGACATCAGCATCCATCGTATTCAGCCGGTAAAAGAAGATGCCAGCGCTCGTTTTGATGCCGTTTCCCGGACATATGAATACCATATTCATCTGCACAAAAACCCTTTTTTGCAAGAAACAAGTTATTATTTTCGAGGTAATCCGGACCTGCAAGCCATGAACAAGGCCGCTGAAACATTGCTTTTGGTTGATGATTTCGAAAGCTTTTCCAGGGTTAAAACGGAGGTTAACCATTTTCTGTGTGATGTTCAGAAGGCGGAATGGACCAGTCGTGACACCTCCCTGATTTTTCATATTACGGCCAACAGATTTTTAAGAGGCATGGTAAGAGCAATCACCGGTACGCTGTTGGATGTGGGGCTTGGAAGAACCAGCCAGCAGGATTTTGCCCGCATTATTGAAGCGAAAGACCGAAAAGGCGCTGGCAGATCAGTGCCGGCGTTGGGCTTGATTTTGACGGCGGTTCGTTATCCGGAAGACATATTCCTGCGTTCTTGAAAACCTACTCAATTTCTCTTTGCCTGATGGCCTCAAAAATAACGATGGCTGTGGCCACGGATACATTCAAAGACGCAATTTTGCCCTTCATGGGGATTTTAGCGCTTTCTGATGAAAGCTTTAAGTACTCGGCGGAAATGCCATTTTCTTCGGAACCCATCAATATTGCCAATGGCTGTTTCATATCTTTTTCGTACAGATATTCACCCGCTTTTTCTGTGCAGGCCAGTACCGTGATGCCGCTGTCACGAAGATAGCCAATGGTATTCTTTATATTGGATTCTCTGCAGACGGGAATAAAGCTGAGCGCGCCGGCAGAGGTTTTCATCGCGTCACCGGTAATCTGTGCGCCGCCTTTACTGGGAACAATGATAGCATCCACCCCTGCACATTCGGCGGTACGGGCAATGGCACCGAAATTCCTGACATCGGTAATGCGATCCAATATGATTAACAGGGGCGCTTTACCACGTTCAAAACAACTGGTGACAATGTGATCAAGCGAAGCATATTTGACAGCTGAGAGAAAGCAAATGGCACCTTGGTGGTTTTTTCGGGTGACGGTATTCAGTTTCTGTATGGGAACCTTTGCAATGGGAACCGAGTGATCGGTTGCTAGTTTTAATAGCTGTTTGGTAAGGTCGTTGTTAAGTCCTCTTTGGACCAGTAACTTTTCAATTTCTTTTCCCGAATGAATGGCTTCAATAATTGCTCTGGTGCCGAAAATTATCTCTTTTTTATCAAGGGTTAATTGTTCACTTTCAGGGATGAATTTTCTTTTTTGCTGGAAATGTCCTGTTATATGCCCTTTCTTCCTTTTCTCCATAAATCAATAATTCGATACCAGTATTTTTCGTAGCTTTTATCCCGACTCAGCTCGTAGTGTTTTTTTGTAAAGATACTTTTGACTTTAGTAAAGGTAAATTTTATTTTGGACATATTTTCTTTTCTATCGTATATCCATATTTCTTCATATTCATTTCTGTAAACCTCCTCGGGCGGGCCATAGATGATATATATCATGCCCTGATCGGTTTTCCATCCGGCCTTGTAATTCGTGAACATTTTATTGGCCAGTTCTACGCTTCGATAATAGTTTCTGATAATTCGCTTGGCTTTGTCTCTCGTGCCCGCAATTTTTATCCAGAAGCTATCCATAGCCTTCTTCTTTTCCTCGCTGTTTTCAAGGCTTTTGAATTCTAATCTTGTGCTTAAATAAACAATGGGATCCGATAAATCTTCAATGCGTACAAATCTCGGAAAATACCGATTGCTTACGCGGTAGGAAAGACCCTCCAGCTTGGTGGTATCTTCCTGGAAGAAGTATAATCCTTCCTGCGACAAGGTGAAGGGCTTGTCTACGTCGATTTGAAAAACGGAATCTATTGACATCAATTTATTACCGGCAGGTGCCCTTTGGGTCATTGGTGGCAGGGCGGCATCAAAATCAGAGGTGTACCTGAAACCAAAAATCTTTTGGGTATCCTGCCGTGAGGCAAATTTTAACGACGCTTCTGTCGATAGGTAATGATTAAAAACAGGCAAATCGTCGACTGCATTTTTAAGATAAAACCCGGGATAATTAAAGCTGGACTTATTCCTGATGGGGATGTCGTAATAAAAGTCTCTTTTTGTGCCGGTATTGGTAATTTTAATGGCGCACAACATTTCCTCTGACGTGGCTGGCAGGGTAATGTTGAAAATCAACGGTCTGCTAGCATTTATTAAATCCGTAGAGGAAAGCGTCGTAAAGGAGGGCTGAATGTTGTTATACCGGTCTTTTACCTGATATCCGATGGTGTAGTCATCCATAAAATCCGTAGGGTTATCGGTGACGACTTTCATGTAGATAACGGTCTCCGGGTCATTGGATATAATACTATAGTCAATACGTACCTCCGCGTTAATATCATAAATCTGGGCCTGGTTGACTTTAGAAATATCTTGTGCCCAAGTACTTTGGACCGTTAATAATAATCCGGATATTAAAAGTAGACTTAAGTGCGATAGGAAAATTGGGAGCTTGTTCTTTTCCATGTAAAAGGTTTATAGAATATACAGCAATTAAAATTAAGAAATCAATCGGGAAGACAAAAAAATATTTTTATTCGACTAAATTTGCACATTGTTTTAAGGATGAGATGAATTATACCACAGAAATTACCTCAGATAAAATACCTTCTGATAATCCCATACATCAACGATTATTGAAAGCCTATATTGTTGCTATAGATTTGATAGAGGGTGATTTGCTGGAAATTGGATGCGGGGAAGGAAGGGGCATAAGCTTGCTGTCATCCAATTGTCGGCGGTATGTAGCGTTGGACAAAATCACGGCAACTGTCGAACACTTAAGCTGCATCTATAAAAACGTAGAATTTATAAACGCTACGATTCCCCCGATCAGTGATGTCGATGATAACACTTTTGACACCATCGTCAGCTTTCAGGTGATTGAACATATCAGAAACGACCGTCTTTTCCTGGAAGAAATCCACCGGGTGTTAAAACCAGGAGGGAAGGCCCTGATTACAACTCCTAATATTAAAAAGACCTTGTCCAGAAATCCATGGCACATCCGCGAGTACACCGCCGAAAGCCTTGAAAAACTGGCTTCGGATATTTTTCGGAAAGTTACCATGAAAGGCATTGCCGGCGATGAAAAGGTGATGAAATATCACGATATGAATAAGAAGTCAGTAGAAAAAATCACACGCTTCGATATACTCAATCTTCAGTACCTGTTGCCCGCAGGCTTGTTGAAAATCCCTTATGAGATACTTAACAGATTCAATAGAAACAAGTTAAAGAGCGCTGACAATCAGCTCGTTATGGATATTTCTCATGACAACTACCTTTTGAAGGAAAAAGATGAGGAAAACCTGGACCTGTTTTGTATTATGGAAAAATAATTGCTTCCGGCAAATTATCTTGTATTTTGTTATACAAAGATGTGAGCTTCCCGTATAATTGAAACTATAACCTCATTGATGAAATTATTCCATGAATTTTTATGCCGGAAAAGGAAAATAAAAGTGGGAAGGTAGTAGACCTTCACATACTAAGAAGGTTATTCAAATTTGTCAAACCCTACAGAGGCAGATTTGTTTTCCTTGTATTTCTTACCCTGTTGGTAGCGGTACTGGCTCCTGTTAGACCCATGCTTATACAATACACCGTTGACAATCACATTGCGCTGGGAGATTTACCTGGCTTAATCAATATGATCATATTATTGGTGGGACTTCTGGTATTGCAATCTATTGCACAATATGCCCATACCTTCCTGTCCGGTTGGATAGGACAATATGTGATCAGGGACATTAGAATTAAGCTGTACGATCATCTTCTGAAACTTCGCCTTAAATTTTTTGACCGTACAGCCATCGGGAAACTGGTGACCAGAAACGTTTCAGATGTGGAAACGCTGGCAGAAGTATTTAGCCAGGGTGTGGCGGCCATGGCCGGAGATCTGTTGCAGCTGTTTTTTATTGTTGGCGCCATGTTGTACATTGATTGGAAACTGACCCTGGTCTGCCTTTCAACATTGCCGCTGTTGCTTATTAGTACTTACATCTTCAAAGAGAAGATTAAAAGTGCCTTCACAGAAGTCAGAAATGCAGTAGCAAATCTCAATTCCTTTGTTCAGGAGCATATTACAGGAATGAATATCGTTCAAATCTTTAATACCGAAGAGCGGGAATATAAAAAATTCCAGGAGATTAATAAGGAACATAAGAAAGCCAATTTAAGATCCGTCCTGTACTATTCTATTTATTATCCGGTAGCGGAGGTCATTCAGGCAGCGGGCATTGCTTTATTGGTCTGGTATGGAGCAAGAGGTGTGATGAACAATGCCTTAACACTGGGTATTCTCATAGAATTTATCATGTTTATCCAGATGTTCTTTCGTCCGATACGATTGATTGCGGACCGGTTTAACACATTGCAGTTGGGGATTGTGAGTACCGACAGGATCCTGAAGTTATTGGATAACCAGGATCATATTGTCAATAACGGTAAGGTAAAACCTGCTAAAATCGCCGGCGAGGTTAGTTTTGAAAATGTCTGGCTGGCTTATGATAAGGAAGACTATGTGTTGAAAGATATTTCTTTTAAAGTCAAACCAGGCGAAACCCTGGCCCTGGTTGGTGCCACCGGCGCCGGAAAGTCGTCGGTGATTAATCTTTTGAATCGATTTTATGATATTAACAAAGGCAAGATTAAGGTAGATGGCATTGAAATCGGAGAATATGACTTAAATGCCTTAAGAAGAAATATAGGCACAGTTTTGCAGGATGTATTCCTGTTTTCGGATTCCATCTATCAGAACATTACACTGGGAGACCCATCCATCAGCAGGCAAAAAGTCATGGAGGCGGCAGAGCTGGTAGGCGCCAGAAAATTTATTGAAAGGCTGCCGGAAGGCTTTGATTTCAATGTTATGGAAAGAGGGGCGACACTTTCGGTAGGTCAGCGGCAACTAATTTCTTTTGTGAGAACCATGGTTTACGATCCTGCGATCATCGTATTGGATGAGGCAACTTCCTCCGTAGACTCAGAAACTGAAGAACTGATTCAGCACGCCATTGAAAGCCTGATGAAAGGACGCACCGCCATCGTAATTGCCCATCGCCTGTCAACCATTCAAAAAGCAGATAAAATTCTGGTACTCGACAAGGGAGAGATAAAAGAAAGGGGTACCCATGAAGAGTTGTTAGCCTTAAATGGTACCTACACCCAACTTTACAATATGCAGTATAAGGAATTGGTGAAATAGAATTTTATCCCGACAGGCTTTTGCCGGTGAATATATATAATCCCGTTAGTTAATTACCGAAGTACTAATTGCCCCTTTTTTGAACGGTTTCTCAGCCTCTAAATAATGAAATTGCGCTTTATCCAATTTGGAATCCATGGAAAGTGCAAAAATTATAGTTTTAATACTGCTTGTAATTGGCGCCCATACCGCTCAGGGTCAAATGCGAAGGGGAGGTAAGAAATTAAAAAAAGTGGTGTGCCCTATTGAAAATGGCAAGGACCTGAACTTCAGCCTCGGCGCCAGGATAGGCGACCCTTACGGTGTGACGGCTAAGATGTACTTTCCGGAAAGGTTAGCGGTGGAATTAATTGCGGGACGTACTTTTCCCGGATTGCATGATGAGGCGAACGAAGAAGTATTCAACACAGAAATCGACCTGCCCCACGATCAGTCCGAATACCTGGGACACGAAATAAGAAAGATGTATACAGGTCAGCTGAGAATGGTTTATCATCTGGACTTTCCGAATTATGAGGGCCTGGACTGGTACGTTGCCTTGGGTGGCCAGGTCAGGTATTTTGAAGTTCATTACGTTTTTGAATTTATGAACAATGACCCACCAAGTGCCAATGTCGGGTCAATCGACGATCCCTTTATCACGCTGGGTCCTGAACTTTCCTTGGGCGTCGAATATGTTATTCCCTATCGCACCATGAGTTCATTTGCCGAAGTAGGCGTGTTTGGTGATATTTTTAACGGAGGGCTGAACACACAGTTTTTTGGGGGATTAGGGGTGAGATACAATTTTTAATTTCCGGGAATAGTACAATTTAACCTGGTAATAAAAAACCATTCTGCTGGATTTCCTCAATCTTTTTATTTTTATTTGAGGTCCAATCAAAATTGCTGATGAAACAAAGAAGGACCATTGTCGGGGTAGCTGTATTTTTCACTGTTTGCTTGATTATCTACGCTTTTTTAGGAGGCTTGAAGGAAGTTCAGCTATCGGTAGTTCCGGAAAAAATCTATCATATGGTTGGCACCCGCTTTTCCGGAAAAATTGAGAGTGACAAGCTTAAGAAACTATTCATGGATGCCAAAAAACTGGTGGAAGATAATGAAATAGAAGGTACGTTGGCCATCATGTATTTTAAAGATGCGGTGGACAATACCGATAGCATTGAGTGTTTTACCGGTATATTGCTGAAGGGTGAACCGGAAGAGATTCCCGCTGGTATGGAGTATAAATTTTTTAATAGCAATGGGGCCGTAAAGGCCCGGTTTGACGGTCACAGACTTGTGACACCCAACCCGGCGGAGATCAAAGGTAAAGTGAATCAATACGCCAAGCAGAATCGCCTGGTATTGCAACCACTTTTTGTGGAAAAGTATTTTTCAAACAATGCCATTGAGGTCGATTACCTGCTTGATTAGATGGGCCATTCCCGTTTAATTCTCTACCTCATCGGCCTGTAATTGTTTATCATACAAGGCCTTGAAAACGCCATTCTGCGACATGAGCGACTCATTAGTACCCTTTTCGATGATTTTGCCGTCATCCAGTACCAGCACCTTGTCGGCTAGTTTGGCAGAAGATACGCGGTGAGAAATAATAATAGAGGTTCGGCCCTTCATTATCTTTTGCAAATTATTCAGGATCGCGTTTTCGGTCTTGGTGTCTACCGCCGACAGGCAATCGTCGAGGATCAGTATTTTGGGTTGGCGGATTAAAGCGCGCGCTATGGATACTCTTTGCTTTTGCCCGCCGGACAAAGTAATCCCCCGCTCACCCAAAACGGTTTCAAACCCATGTTTAAAAGAAGCTATATTCTCGTGCAAATCAGCATCTTTGGAGGCTTGCAGGATTTTCTCATGAGTGACGCCCTCTGCGCCGAAGGCTATGTTTTCACTGATTGATTCGGAAAATAAAAACACATCTTGTGGCACATAACCGATCTGTCCACGCAGTGAATTGAGATTGAAGTCCTTAATGTCACGATCGTCAATGGTGATGTCTCCACTGGTTGCATCAAACATTCTGCATACCAGATTAGCGATCGTACTTTTACCTGAGCCGGTGGTGCCAATAATGGCGATAGATTCACCTGGGTTCACTTTGAAGCTTACATCTTTTAAAGCATGTATGTTTGAATCCTCATATGTAAAATTCACCTTGTCAAATACAATGGCGCCTTCAATTGGCTCAGAGATATTCTTTGTGGAAACAATATCATTTTTAGTTTTTAGAAATTCATTGATTCTTTCCTGCGAAGCTTCGGCTCTTTGAACAATACTTGTGATCCAACCCAGGGCCGTAACGGGCCACGTCAGCATGTTTACATAAAGTATAAATTCGGCAATATTTCCAAAAGTAATGGCGCCATTGATTACCTCGATACCGCCAATGAAAATTGTTAAAATGGTACTAAGCCCGATCAACCCCATAATCAAAGGGATAAAAAGTGAGTTTACAAAAGTCAGTCCCAGAGATTTGCTTTTGTAATTATTACTTTCTTTCGCAAAGGCATCGATGGAATGACCCTCCCTTATAAATGCTTTTAATACCCTTATTCCCGAAAAAGCCTCTTGCACAAACGTTGAAAGACTTGAGAGGCTTCGCTGGATCTCCTCGGACCGCTTGTTGATGATATTGCTGACATAATAAATACTTACCGAAAGAATAGGCAAAGGAATTAATGCGTATAACGTCAATTTGACGTTAACCAATAACATGATTGGAATAACCATTAAAAATATCGTCAGTAAATTAAGCCCATACATAATGGCTGGTCCCAGATACATTCTTACTTTGCTGACATCTTCGGAAATTCTGGCCATAAGATCACCCGTGTTGTTTTTGCGATAAAAACTTAAAGGTAGAGACTGATAATGATGGTAAATTTCATTCTTAAGATCGTATTCAATGTGGCGGGACATGGCAATGATGGTTTGCCTTACAAGAAAGAGGAAAAACCCTCTTAGCAAGGCCATCAGCAGGATAGCAAGTCCGCATATGAAAATATTTGTAGCAAAAGAATCGGCAAAAACATTTTGAATGTCTAGACCTTGCAAAGCATCATACAGGCTGAGTTCATTGGAAATAATGTCTACGGAATACCTGACAATCTGTGCCGGAAGGATGGCAAAAACGTTGGAAATGATGATAAAAAGAATACCAAGGAATAAATGGTACTTATATTTTATCAAGTACTTGTTTAGGTGGCTAAGTTCTTTCACTAGATACTAAAAACGGCTGTAATGATAAATTGTTTTGCCCTGTCGAATAAATTGATATTACTGACAAATAAATGAAAAATTTGAGATATTTTTGCGACAAAATTAAGCGCAACAACGCTTAACATATACTTAAACCCAAAAACACATTCAATGTCGGAAGTAAACACGATTGAAAAGATAAATAAATTGTCAGTCTTTGATGAAGTATCAAAACTGGGTCATGAGCAGGTGGTTTATTGTTATGATGAACCTACTGGCTTAAAGGCTATTATTGGTATACACAATACCGTCCTGGGGCCATCCCTGGGAGGAACCAGGATATGGAATTATCAGTCTGAGGAAGAAGCCCTTAAAGACGTCTTAAGGCTTTCCCGGGGAATGACTTTCAAAAATGCGATTTCCGGTCTGAATCTGGGAGGAGGAAAAGCAGTCATCATCGGAGATGCAGCAAAGATAAAATCGGAGGCTTTATTTAGAAGATTCGGGAGGTTTATTCAAAGTCTGAACGGCCGTTACATTACAGCTGAAGACGTAAACATGAAGACTTCAGACATAGAATATGTGGCGATGGAAACCAGTCACGTGTCCGGGTTGCCGGAAGTGCTTGGCGGCGGTGGGGATCCCTCGCCGGTGACGGCCTTTGGTACCTACATGGGTATGAAAGCCACCGTCAGAAAAGTTTATGGAAACGACAGCCTGGAGGGGAAGAAAATAGCGGTTCAGGGTGTTGGGCAGGTAGGAACATACCTGGTAGAATATCTGAAAAAGGAAAATGCAAAAATCTATATTTCTGATATTGATGAAGAGAAATTGGATCGGGTGGCGAAGGAAAGTGGTGCGGTGGTGGTGCCTGAAGAAAGTCTATACAATATGGATATAGACATCTACGCCCCCTGCGCCCTGGGAGCAACGCTTAACGACAACACACTGTCGCAGCTCAAATGCCAGGTAGTAGCAGGCGCCGCCAATAATCAACTGGCAGATGAAAGAAAGCACGGAAAGGTGTTGAAGGATAAAGGAATTGTTTACGCGCCGGACTTTCTGATCAATGCCGGAGGAGTTATGAATTGTTATGCGGAATATATCGGAGGTTATAAACGGGAAAAAGTATATAAACAGGCAGAGAAGATTTATGATATTACCACCAATATTTTAAACACCGCTGAGAAAGAAAATATCACAACGCATGAGGCAGCGCTCGAACTGGCCCTGAAGAGAATATCAGATATGGGCAAAGTCAAGCTGGCTTTTTAAGAAATACAATAGTTTGCCACCTGAAACAATAAACCGGAATCGTTCTTTAAGAAATTGTCATGCTGAACAGGAGATCGTTAAGAATTAAAGTAGCACAAAATCTTTATGCTTATAACCAGTGTAAGCGGGCGAACTATGAGATTGCACTCAAGGAGATTGAACAGCGCTTTCAGCCCGATCTGTTGTCGCCGGAGGAACAGGATAAAGAGGGACTTAAGCAATCCGGCAAAGAGGCAATGGCTGTTTTTAAAAGAAAATTTGCCGAAGCCGATAAAGAAAAGACAGAGCCGATAGAAGAAGAGATAAAAAAAGTCGTTAATGACGTATACCTGTCGTATGAAAACAACCTGAAGAAAGACCTTAAATTTTTGCGCCGGAATTTGGTGATCGACGCCGAAAAGATCGTTGATCGTCAATTGATGGTTTTTGAGTTATTGGTGGAATTTGCTGAAATAGCTTCGGGCAAGTATTTTAAAAATCCGGCCAAATTTGTTTGTGACAACCTGAAAAACAATCAGGTGATCGCGGCTATTAAATCCAATAAATCATTGCAAAACATGGTGGTCAAAAAAAATATTCATTGGAATAACCACCATCAGGATGTGCTCACATGGTACAGGGAAATTGTCAATGAGACACCCGAATATATTGCCTACAAAGCACTGAAAGCCCCTGATTTAGATGATGATAGAAAGATTGTTACCTTTATAGCTAAAAATCAGATATTTAAGAATGAAATTGTCAATGCTTTATTTGAAGAACTGGATTTGACCTGGGAAGAAAACAAGGTAGCTGTTAAAAGCATGGTCCTTAAAACCATCAAATCGGTAGAGGCCGAGGGAGAGGAGTGGACCATGGAAGTAAGTCCGCTATCTTATAACTGGGAAGACGATAAAGCGTTTTTTGAGAAATTGTTTGTCAGCAGTGTCGAAAATGATGAAGATTTTGAGAAGTTGGTTGCAGAGAAGTCAAAAAATTGGGATATTCATCGATTGGCAATGATGGATAAAATCATTTTAAAGATGGCTATTTGTGAAATGATCAAATTTCCCAGCATTCCGATCAAAGTAACCATCAATGAATATATAGAAATTTCTAAACGTTATAGCACTCCCAAAAGTAAACAGTTTGTCAATGGTCTGCTGGACAGTCTGGCTAACAAACTGGTTTCGGAAGGAATTGTGAAGAAGAGTGGCAGAGGTTTAATAGACAATAAATAAATTAAAATCATATGAGCAGATCAAGTAATACCTTTTTAGCATTTTTAGCTGGAGCCACAACCGGCGCCTTGTTGGGTATACTTTATGCCCCCGATAAGGGTTCTAATACCAGAGATCGCTTGTCATATACACTGGACAAGTACAAAGAAAGGTTAGAAGACCTTTTGGATGACATTATCAATGGTAAGGATGAAACCGAGTCGGTAGCAAAAAGCAAAGGTGAAAGAGTGGTCAGCGATGCGAAGGAAAAAGCAGAGAAGCTTTTGCATGATGTGGACGAATTGATTGACCAGATCAAAGGGGAAGACAAAGAGTAAGGCATGAGAACAGTAACACTTATTCAGGGCGACGGTATCGGTCCGGAGATCATAGAATCCGTAAAGGAGATTTTTAAGGCCGCCAAAGTGCCTATACAATGGGAAGAAGAGAATGCAGGGCAAACCACTTATGAAGCCTCGGGCGAATTAATTCCTCAATCGCTGGTAGACTCCATCAATGCCAATAAAGTGGCGTTGAAAGGACCTATTACCACACCGGTTAAAGGTGGATTTCGAAGCATTAATGTACAGTTGCGGCAGATGTTTGACCTTTATCAAAATCTGAGACCATGCAAAAGTACGCCGGGTGTCAATTCCAGGTTTGACAATGTCGACCTGGTGCTGTTCAGGGAAAATACCGAGGGGCTTTATTCGGGACTGGAAATATATGACCCGCGTCTGGAGATGGCAGATTCTATTGCCAGGATAACCAAGGAGGGAAGTGTCCGCATCATAAAGGCTGCCTTTGAATATGCCAGGCGCAACGCCAGAAAAAAAGTAACGCTGGTCCACAAGGCCAATATATTAAAGCATATTGGCAAAATATTTCTCGATGCCGGTATGGAGGTGGCCGAAGATTATCCCGGTATTGCCGTGGATGATAAAATCATCGATAATATGTGTATGCAACTGGTTATCAAGCCGGAACAATTTGATGTAGTGGTGACCACCAATCTGTTTGGCGATATACTATCTGATCTGGGTGCCGGATTGGTAGGAGGCCTGGGATTGGTTTCCGGTGCAAATATAGGAGATGATATTGCCATATTTGAAGCCGTACATGGCTCTGCCCCGGATATTGCCGGTAAAAATATGGCCAATCCCACAGCTATCATTCGCTCTGCCTTATTGATGCTCAATTATATGGAACTTAATGACTATCACGATACCATTTATACAGCATTGCAGGCCACACTGGAAAATAAAGATGAATGTACTGCCGATCTGGGCGGTAGCGCCGGAACATCGGAGTTTACTCAAAATATCATAAAAAAATTAAAATAATAGGTATTAATAGCTAATTTTGACATTAGCTAAAGAAAAAACCGAATTTAAATTAATATTTCTAATCATGAAAAAGTTAATAAATTTAGGTGTGTTGTTGACTTTCGTTGTAGTAGCAATGACATCATGCACCAATAGCAAACAAGAAGAGAAAATAGCTGCATTGGAGGAGAGAATTAAAGAATTAGAAGGCGATGGCAAAAGCAAAGCGCAACCAAAGCAAAACCCCACTTCTTTAGCAGCTAATGTAGATGCCGAATCCACACCGGAGGGCCCTCTGGGTGCATTTAAATTTGAACAGGAAGAATTTGATTTTGGCGCCATTGAGGCCGGAACAGTCATAGAGCATACTTTTAAATTTACCAACGTAGGCGAGGCGCCGTTGATCATTCAAAGTGCCACCGCTTCCTGCGGATGTACTGTTCCCAAAAAACCCTCCGATCCGATCCCTGTAGGAGGTACTGGCGAAATTGGTGTCAGGTATGACAGTAAAAACAAAAATGGGGTACAGAGCCCTGTGATTACTATCAGAGCCAACACTGATCCAAATGTTACCAGAATTAAGTTGAAAGGGTCAGTCAATCCAAAGAAGGAATTACCAGACGGCCCGGTTAGAAAGTAAATTAAAAACAAAAAACCTATGTTAACCTATATTTTGTTGCAAAGCTCATCCGGTGGGCCAAATGCGTGGATGGGCAACGCCGTACTTTTTGGCGGTATTATCCTGATATTCTACTTTTTCATGTTGCGACCTCAGCAAAAAAAACAGAAGGATCAGAAAGGATTTATCGAGTCAGTGAAAAAAGGAGATAATGTGGTAACCATTGGTGGCATGCACGGAAAAATACATGCCATTGAATCAGACTATGTCATCATTGAAGTGGATAAAGGGGCTAAAATCAAATTTGATAAGTCTTCTATTTCTTTTGAAAATAGCAAGGCTTATGCGAAAAAGACCTAATTGAAACTATCCCTTTGGAAACTTTCAAAAAAATAATTAATTGGCTTAGCGGATCTCTGACAGAAGAAAAAACCAAAGACTGGAAAATAGTGGTCCTGTGCGTGGTTGCTGCGACTACTTTTTGGTTTTTTAATGCGCTGAACAAAAATAATTATACGACAGTAATCAACTACCCCATAAAATTTACTTTCGATAATCCCAATGACAGTCTGATCCTGGTGAAAGACCCACCCGAGAAGATTGCTATTGACGTTTCCGGACGAGGATGGATATTATTCAGGAAAACTTTTTGGTTTAATTACGAACCTATCAATATCAATCTGTCAGCACCGGTTGACACAAAGTTCCTGACGCGTGGTTCGATGCAGCCGCTTGTTGAGCCGCAGTTGAACGACCTTAAGGTGAATTACATTGTTGACGATACGATTTTCCTTAACATCGAAAGAAGGATCAGTAAAAAGCTGAAGGTATTTGTTGATAATGATCGTATCAGCCTGGAGGAGAATTATCAAATAACTTCTCCGATAGCTATCATGCCGGATTCAGTATTAGTGGCAGGCCCCTCTTCGGTTATTGATAATTTGTCCGACGCACTCGAACTGGAGATTGGCGAGGAGGATATTGATGCCGGATTTGATGATAAAATTGATGCTAATGTTTTAGGGTTTCCACTGGTGACTTATTATCCCGAAAAGGTAGCGGTCAACTTCGAGGTTACCGAATTTGTGAAAAAAGAACACAACCTGGCTATCAAATGGCTGAAATTTCCGGAAATAAATACTTTGACGGTGAGTGATTCCATCGTTAATATTTCTTATTGGGTAGGCCGCGACAATGAAGAACAAATAGATGCAAGCCAATTTCAGGTCAGTGCCGATTTCTCCGCCATTGATGCCGCCGACTCCACTATTCTACTGGAGGTCGTGGCGAAGTCGGACCAGATAAAAGATATCAATTTTTCTCCACAAAAAGTGAAACTGCGCTATGGCCAGTAATCCAATGCTGGTTGGCGTAACCGGCGGCATCGGAGCCGGAAAAAGTATCATATGCAAGATTTTTCAATGCCTGGGTGTACCGGTCTATCAGGCAGATGATCGTGCCAGGTGGTTAATGACCCATGACACATCATTGATCAGTGAGATTAAATTACACTTTGGACCATCAGCTTATCTCAAAGACGGCCGGCTAAACAGCGCTTTTCTGGCATCTGAGGTATTTCACGATAAAAAAAAATTAAACCGTCTGAATAACCTGGTGCATCCAAAGGTGGGTGAGGATTTTGAAAATTGGGTGAAGGAAAACCGGCAGTTACCCTATTTAATTAAAGAAGCCGCCCTGCTGTTCGAATCCGGCTCCTACAAGGAGCTTGACAAGGTTATCAATGTAGATGCGCCGGTGGATGTTCGCAAGAAAAGAGTAGCTGCAAGAGATAAACATCGCACTGAGGCAGACATTCAGGCCATCATGGACCGACAGCTGGGCGATGAACAAAGAAAGACCATGGCCGACTTTGTCATTACCAACAACAATCACGACCTTGTCATACCACAGGTGCTGGCGCTACACCGGCAATTTGTTAAAGGAAAGATTAATTGATTGGTGAATTTCCGGCCGGCTTAAGCTAGCTGGCGGTGTTGATACGATCAGGTATTTACAGATTTTCCGGCAGTCGAATCTGATCGGTGTAGAACTTAATTCTTTTGCTGGAGGTTTTGAGCAATTCTATCTTTTCAATTTTATCCAGTTTATGGTTGTAAAATACCTCCACATAGAAATTGTTTAACAGGTATAAATTGATCTTATACCGGTAATACCTGATAGCCACAATGAATGTGCCCTCCCTGTACAACAGGTTGATTTGTTCATCCAGCGACATATTGTTAAACATAGGTGGAGACATTTGATAGACTTTTATACCATAAACGCCTTTTTAACATATTAAATATAAAAAAAAATGAATTATTGCTCCTAAATAATTGCTTATTCCGTTCTGACATGTTAACCTTACAGTGTTTTAATTACCAACAACCAAAGTGCATCAAACTATTATCAACCGAAAGGTGAAACTAGTATTTAAAATTCTGGGGTTATTTTCCATTTTACTAGTTTACACCAGCAATCAATTGGTCTCGAATGTCTCCAAAAACAGAACCATTTGGATGACAGACTACGCACAGGCCAGAAGTGTCGCCGAGGCCGAAGACAAGCCTATCCTGATTTATTTTTCAGGCTCCGATTGGTGCAAGCCATGTTTCAAATTAAGCGATCAGGTTTTTGAACGGGAAGAATTTAGATTCTATGCCAGGGAGAACCTGATTTTACTAAAACTTGATTTTCCTCGTTACAAAAGAAATCAGTTGAGCGCAGCGCAGACAGATCATAATGAAGCCCTGGCGGCGCGATTTAACCGGGGAGGTGATTTTCCACTGGTTTTAATTATCGACAAGCATGAAAATGTAATAGCGCAGACCGGGTATAGAAATGGCGATGTTACGAACTTTGTCTCGTATGTGAATGAAAACCTTGTAGATTTTTAATACCATAAGAGTGGCAAAAGTAAGCTGCTCTGCTCGTAGATCCCGGGCACGGTACTTTCCCTTGGCCCTGCAATATTCAACACAGAGATAGCATTTTTTGAGACCCATGTCCAAAATTGCCGGCCGGCATCGGCGCCGGGTTTCGAATAGACGATCAGATATGGTTTCTGCCTTTTTTGGCAAATCTCCATCGTTAATTTTGTGCCGAGCGATAAGGGCTCCTTGTCGGTAATTATTAAAGTGCCATCGCTATCTATCACATTTTTTTTTGTTCGTTTCTCATAGCGCTGGCTGACAGTTTCCTGTAACGGATATTTGACCGGAATTTCACCATCCTCTGCCAATCTTCCTTTTGGACACCAGCCTCCGCAAGAAATATTATTCCCCAGGGCAAAATCCAATGCAGCCCGGTCTACCCCTGTTTGTCCCCCGGAAATGATCTTACTAATCACTTGCTTGTTGTATGTGTTCACAACGATTAAGTTCCCAGCTTTTCGAGTTCTATATAAAAGGGAGTTATAAATGGGCGCTGATGAAACAGGTACCAACCGTCAATCGTAAAATCACCTTCGTCCAGATAAATGCTGTCAAAAACCAGTTTACGAGTGCCTTTCTGCTGGTTTTTCAGGGTGAAGTTTTTATTCCCGATTCTAAAAATCAAATCCCCGCTCTTATCGATTTCTTCCGTAAAAAAGCAACTCACCTTATACTGGCCTGCTGAGACTACCTTTACATCCCAACTGACGTGTATATCCGGCTGATTCCAAATCAATTGCATGCCACGTGCATCATTCCGGTTAAGCAATACCGGGTTTTCATGCGCCGAGCCAATAACAATACGTGGAAGGCGATTGATATGCGGACTTTTCATAATATCCTCATACCAGCCGTCAATTTCTTTCCTGAGATCTGTGGCAATTTCCGGATGTTGCCCGGCCAAATTATTGGCTTCATAGGGATCCTCGGCGAGGTGATACAATTCAAACTGATCCAACGGACTGTCCATGCCTGTATTAGCAACCAACTTATAACCATTCTTGATTACCGCCATGTTTCTGTATTTTTCAGGATAGCTGCGTTGCCATTCAAAAAATAAAGGTGACGAGGGCGCATCGCCGGACTTCTTTGCCAAATATGGCGCCAGATTTTTACCGTCGAGTTTTAATGAATTGTCAAGCTTTATGCTACATAATGATGCCAGTGTCGGAAGAACATCCAAATGAGCTGCCGCGGTCTGGATTTCCTTTTTGGCCGACATGCCGGCCACGGGTTTTATATAAAACGGCGCATGAATGCCACCTTCCCTTACGCTACTCTTTCTTCCCCTGAATCCGCCTGTATAACGATGTTGCTGCGGGCCATTGTCGGTCATGAAAACGATAATGGTGTTTTTATATAGTTTTTCCTTTTTTAAAACAGCAATAAGCCTGCCCAGGTTATCGTCGATATTGGTGACCATGCCATAAACCTTTCTCGCTGCTTCAACATCCCTGTCGGACATGTCGTGAGTATATTGATTGCGCCCTCTAAAATAATCCGGATTGATTTCTTCTTGCCTGTACATGTCGTAGTAGGATTGCGGAAGTTGCAGCGGTGTGTGTGGTGCGTTAAAGGAAAGGTAAGCAAAAAAAGGTTTTTCCCGGTTTTCCTGAATAAATTCAATGGTTTCATCGGTAAAAACATCGGAACAATATCCCTTACTTTGATATTTCTTTCCATCTTTCCATAAAACCGGATCGAAATAGGAACTATCTTTTTTGTAATAATTGAAGATATCCCCTACCTGTCCGATTCCTCCGGCTTGATGCCACACGGTAGTGGTAAACCCCTGGTCCTGGGGTCTGGAAGGGTAATTATCACCTAAGTGCCACTTACCAAACAGTCCGGTGGTGTACCCGGCATCCCGGAAGACCTCGGCTATGGTGGTTTCCTCAGACGCCATGATGGCACCGCCGGAATACGTATCGAAAACCCCGGTGCGAATACTGTAGCGACCTGTCATCAGGCTGGCTCGGGTGGGAGCACAAACGGGACTCACATAAAAGTTGCGGAAGTTGATACTTTCTGACGCCAGTTGATCAATTACCGGCGTTTTAATAAAGGGATTCTGATGAAAACCCAGATCGCCATATCCCTGGTCATCAGTGATAATGAGTATGACGTTTGGCGGTGGTCTGTCTTTGGCAGCCCGGTCCATTCCCGATGACTCCCCACCTGGAAGGTTAGTACCTATGAGCAAAAAAGAGAAAATAAGATTAAGGGATAGCAGTATCATGCGGTTAATTTAACAAAAATTAATCATACCATCCCAAATCAGGCAAAAAGGTCTGTCAAACTGCGGCTGGTGGCTACTTACCGCGATGACTACATTGTTCAGGTATTTGGATGTAACAGGAGTTGCAACATTTATTTTTTTTGATGAATAAACATTCCTCCAATAGCAGACAAACTATTAATCTGTTAAATTTAAGATAGTTTGTGAGGGGATAGCATTTATTGTCAGTCTTTATAGCGGCCCGTGACCTTTAAATTCAGGCAGGTGATAAAGACCGATATCAGAAATTTAACAGGAAGCGTTGTGACTCCCACTTAAATAATAGTTGAATGAGTAAGAAATTGATAACCGCATTGTCTGACCGGATCAAAGGTGAGGTATTAAGTGATGAATACGCTTTAGGCATGTATGCCACAGATGCCAGTATTTATCAAATTAAACCTCAGGTAGTGGTTTTACCATTGGATAATGAGGATGTAAAAAATGCGATTGATCTTGCCAGGGAGAACCATGTTTCGATCTTACCGCGAGGAGGTGGTACCAGTCTTGCAGGCCAGACCGTTGGCGCATCTATGGTGCTGGATTTTTCCAAGCATATGAATGAGATCATAGAAATCAATGCGAAAGAGCAATGGGTAAGGGTACAGCCAGGCATGGCAAGAGATGATTTAAATGCATTGCTGGAACCTTATGGACTTCATTTCGCGCCTGACCCCGCCACCAGCAGCAGGGCGAACGTAGGCGGCATGGTGGGCAATAATTCGTCGGGTACCAAGAGCATATTATATGGTAAAACGGTAGATCATGTCCTGGAGGCAAAGGTGTTACTGGCCGATGGCACTGAACTGCACCTCAGAGAGTTTTCCAGGAACGGTGCCGACCAGAACCAGGAGGCTAGTGTGCGGGAAAAGGAGATTTATCATGGCTTCCGGAAAATAATTGATGAAAACCACGAAGAGATTAAGGTCAGATTTCCGAAGGTAATGCGAAGAGTTGGCGGCTATAATCTTGATGAGTTTGTATATACCGACCGATGGAATTTGAGTAAATTGATATGTGGCAGTGAAGGTACACTGGCCACCACGCTGGAATTAAAGCTCCACCTCGAACCGCTGCCAAAATATAAATCGGTAGCGGTGGTTCATTATGCAAGCCTGCTGGAAGCAATCGGCGCCGTCGAACCCATACTCAGGTACAGGCCTTCGGCAGTGGAGATTTTAGATGGTACGGTGGTAGCTTTAAGCAGGAAAAATTTGACCACGCAAAGACATTGTCATTTTATTGAAGGCGATCCCGAGGCCATATTGATTGTCGAGTTTTACGGCGACAGCCAGGAAGATGTATTAAAGCGGGGAGAATCCATGATCCAGGATCAAAAAGAAAAGAAGCTTGGTTATGCCTATCCTCTGTTTCCCGAGGGGCAAGAATACAATGACGTATGGGTGGTACGCAAAAAAGGACTTGGCTTAATGCTTGGCCTGAAAGGAGATAAAAAGCCGCTACCTTTCATAGAAGATGCAGGCATACCACTGGAACATTTACCGGAATATATAGATCGTGTATTAAAAGTATGTAAAAAACATGGCACTGACGCTGCTATGTACGCTCATGCAAGTGTTGGCGTAATCCACGTCCGTCCGATCTTGGATCTACGGCAGGCGGAAGATATCAAAAGGTTGAAAAACATAGCCGATGACACTTTTGCATTGGTGCAGGAGTATGGCGGTTCGTGGAGTGGTGAACACGGTGATGGTTTGGTGAGAAGTTGGTATAATAAATCCTTTTTCGGTGAGCAACTCTACACAGCATTCCGGGAGGTGAAAAAGCTATTCGATCCGGAGAATTTAATGAATCCCGGGAAAATTATCGAGGCACCATCCATTCAGGAAAACCTTCGTTACGGCTCACAATATCGTGACACACCGGTAAAATCAACATTTTTCTACCGGGAAGAAAACGGGTTTGCAGAGTCGGTGCACATGTGTACCGGTGTTGGAGAATGCCGGAAAATGCTGGGCGGTACTATGTGTCCAAGTTTTAAGGCCACCCGGGATGAAGAACATTCCACCAGGGGAAGAGCTAATGCATTAAGAATGGCTATGTCCAATCAGCTGGATAACAACGGTCTGGCTAGTGAACGGTTGCATGAGGTGATGGATCTTTGTCTGTCGTGCAAGGCCTGTAAATCTGAATGTCCCAGCAATGTGGATATGGCCAAAATGAAAAGTGATACGCTGCAACTCTACTACGATCACCATGGTACCACCTTTCGGGATCGTTTGATCAGGGATTCTGCAAAAATGGCTGCCAATATGGGGAGCTGGAAAGCGTCTATTGTCAACTTTGTGCAGGAGACAGGACTGTTTCGCTTCTTTTTTGAAAAAACCACAAAGTTTGATCGAAGAAGAAAGCTACCTGCTTATGCACGGGAGCCTTTTTTCAGATGGGCAGCAAAAAATGTTAATGGTTCAAACAGGGGCCATAAAAAAGTAGTATTGTTTGCTGACACTTACCTCAACTTTCACGAGCCTGAAGTTGGCAAGGCAGCCCTGCATTTGTTGAACGCCTGTGGTTACGAAGTCATTATAGCCAATGTAGGTTGTTGTCAAAGACCCAAAATATCTCATGGCTTTTTGCGTGAAGCCAGAAAAGAAGGAACGGAAACCGCCCTGGCGCTTAAGACCTACCTGGATCAGGGTTTAAAAGTAGTTGTTTGTGAACCAAGCTGTGCATCGGCGCTGAACGATGACCTCCCGGACCTGCTTGAAGACGAACAGCTTGGAAGGCAATTGAAAGAAGGCGTCATGATGATTGACGTTTTCCTGGCTGAAGAACTGACCTCGGGACGTTTGGATGTTAGTTTTGAATCTGTGATCGACAAGGTTGCCGTGCATGGGCATTGCCATCAGAAGGCATTGTTTGGAACCGGTGCCATGCAGAAAATTTATGACGATGCTCAAACCAGTACCACCGAAATACCCTCGGGATGCTGTGGTATGGCCGGTTCATTCGGATATGAAAAAGAACATTATGATTTGTCGGAAAAGATAGGTGCTTCCATCCTTTTTCCGGCTGTTGATAAGCTTAAAGACGATCATACTATCGTGGCTTGCGGTTTTAGTTGCCGGCATCAGATCAAACATTTTACAGGGGTGGAAGCCAAACATTGGGTGGAAACGGTGACGGTAAAAGCTGAGGATAAGGCAAAACCATAGCTATGGCGCCCCGGCACTTTCAGGCATGGTTGGAAGGTTCATGTTCCGGACAATCCACTCTCAATTCCGTACCCTTTAAGCGGAGGTTTAAAAATTGACAAAAATGTTTGTTTTCCCTGTCACCTTCATAAAACCGGCAGCTAAAACACATTCGCTGCAAAGAAACAATGCCCTTTTGATTGAGACTTTGGATAAGTTTAAAAAGACTGCGAAAAAGATTTTCTTTTTCTTTCCCGTCAAGTTCGGCAATTGAGGCCTGTAACGCGCCGGAAAACGGCGCGATCCTGCCGGTAGCCTTTTTGCCCGCTGGCGTCAGATTTAAAAAAAAGCTCCTTGTATCCGTCTTATCAATCTTCTTGGCAATCATTTGCTTACTAATCAAAGACTTGACGGCATCGCTGATCGTGGCCTTGGTCATGTTGAATTCTTTGGCGAGATAGGCTACCTTTCTTTGACCGGCGCTATGAAAGTTCAAAAACAATAAAATCTGAAGCTGGATAGGACTAAGTCCGTTTTCTTTTGCCTGCTCCCAAAGTAAGACTCTGAATACCTCGGCAAATTTTTCCAGGGTTACCACTATTTTATGGTCCAGACCGACGGATTGTTGATGAGGGTTAAATGGAGATTCTAAATTTTCACGCGCCATGTTTTGATGATTATTTCAATTTCCCCGGTTTTTGATGAGTCGATGGCTTATCCTTTTGTCATCAGCCAACCGAAAGAGGAATTATCATTTGACCGTTTGAAGGTAAATGTATAATAAATTTTAAGCATCCTTGTCGATTCTTGGTTGATTTTTAGCCGCGACCTGATTTTCTATGGTGTTGGTATAACTATCGGTGTTAATAGATTCAGGGGCCGTATAAGGCCCCGTTAAATCTTTTATTAAACTAATGCTGCTTTTTCAGGGGCATCAGTCACATTCACAACTTAAATCGTCAAATCCGCTACCCGGGGCATAAACACCATTAATGCCTACAATCCTGTCCAGCCGGATCTGTTCCCCGGTATTTAATTGCATAAATTCAGCCCCGTCTTTAACGAAAAAATCCCTGATAATGGCATCAATTTTCAATAATTCATGTATTTCGCTGAAGTAGTGAATCCTGGAATATTTTTTCATGGTAGCTGCGACCTCCAGGTGGTCGTAAAAGCTGCAATCAATTGGCTTGTAATCAGTCATGTTTAAAATGGTTTGGGAGGGTTAATGACAACCCTCCATTTCTACAATATAGTATCCCCTGGTATTAATTTCAACCTCCAACGCCGGTGAGGCCTGCTCTATGTGACAAAATCTACATTCTTCAGCGGTTAAAGGTTGCCCTTCCTGGCCTTTGAGCGCCAGGTATGCCCGCCCATATTTTTGCACTTCATTGAATACTGTCCCCTCTTTAACGACTATATCAAAGTGCATGATGGTGTTATCCCTTTTGGTTACGTAAGTGTCAAATACTGCTGCTTTCATCGGATTACTTTATAGGGAAGTGAAAGATCTCCTGAAGCGACGCTGTAAACTTCATACACCCCCAGCATCGGCAAATCGCCTTTGGAAGTATTAACCTGCATATAGGCAGTGACGCCATCAAAGGAAAAGTCTGTTTTATGGTTAATCCTGTATAACGGGATAATTACCTGGATAGAGTTACCTTTCGTCAACACCGGAAATCCGGGAGAGTCCATATACATGGGCATACCGGGATTGGTGGGCGGTAGTTTAACGGACGGGTCTCCTTTTTCAAATTGTCGCACAGACAAACCGCCGGAAACCCTTTTATCTTCATTGAGCACTACCCAGTGAGGGTGCCAGATCACGCCGTCATTATCGAATACCTGATCGTTGTTCTCATCCCAAAGCGGGGTATCATCAAAATCGGGGTGAGAGGTGAGGGCAAGCGCGACAATACCCTGAACTGCATTGAATCCAACATCCTCGGGCTTTAGGGAAGTGGGAAATACATAACCCAATACCGGTGCGCCATCCACCTGCCCAACAGGTGTTGGAAGACTTTGACCAGCCCTACCAGCTACAATGATCTCAAAGATCAGTAGTTGTAATTGTTCATGATGCTTCACCTGTACACGGTTAATTACCAAATCTTTTGTGCTCTTAAAACCCGGGTCGCTGTGTAAAGGTTCCTGTGACTGGGCGTTTGTCAATGACCATAGACAAGTAAAGAGTGTTAATAGAAATGCTTTTGTTTTCATTTTTTAGTTAATGTTTAATAAAACTTTAATAATTTAGTTAGGAATACTAACTAAATACGCAAATCATATAATTAGGTTTCCTAACTAAGTAAAAAATGATCAAACATCCATTTTAATGATAAGGAGGAAACACTGTCTGGTGAGGATTGCTATCTGACATCAGGACCACAAAACTTCGGAGAATCGCGGATAGGAGAAGAAAGTTCGGGTGTCAGGTTGATCCAGGCCTTTTTCAACACCCAAATCTTTTAGGGTTTGACCTGGCAGAATAGTTATAAGCCTACTTAATAAAGAAGCGCGTCCGTAGCCTTCAACGGTAATATTTTAATATTACCATGCTTACTTGAATCTGAGACAAAGCTAGTATCCATTTGTCTCATGGATTCAACCGGAAGAATCTTTTAACTCATTGTAAAAGATAAACAACTGTGTCAGGTGAGCAGCTTTATTTGGCTTTAGATTTTGTTTCTCAATGAACTCATTTACTTTATCGGCATGAGCGCTCATCAGTTTCAGGAGATTCTTTTTCGATGGTACCAGGGATCTTACAAATTGCGATTCGTCTAGGTAATAAAACTGGTCTATCTTTTTAACCACCGTTTTCTTGCCAACGCGCCTTCTGACAGTTGCTTCCCTTTTTAGTAAACTCACACCGCCGCTGGTAACGATCTGAAAAAATTGCGATACCATTTTATTTTCGTAAACCCTGACAGAAATGGCATGATACCGCTTTTTGCATGTAAGGTCATTATTGTGTACCTCAAAATAATCTACCAACCTGGGTGTAAAGGTTTTTATCTTACTCCCAGCCTTGTACATAAGGATATTATGTTTCAGGCGATAACTTATTTGTCCCGACAAAGTGTGCCCGTTTTTCAGTTGAATTTTTCCCGGGAGCCAAGACTGTTTAGGCGAATTGGCGGCCGATACCTCTAAACATGGATATACCATCACCACCACTACAAAAGTCAGCAAGATTCTCATAGCCTTCAATTTTTAATGCAACCGAATCCCCTCGTTTTAGGGTACAAAAAACCTTCAGACGCTTCAAAACGAGGTCAGTCCAGTTTGTTAAAACCATATTTTAAGGAATCAGATAGAAAGGCCCAATGAGACTTGTATAGCATTAATTGGCCTGCATAGAACAGACCAGAAACTACAAGCAGGTCCTTGACTTCTAAATTTCCTTTATATTCATCCAGGAATATCGAAAATAGATTTAGGTAAGAAATCGCTTTCCGAGAACTCCTTACATAAATTTATTAATACTTTGCGTCATTTGCAATGTGTAGGAAGTATCTTAATTACTCAAGTTACAATTTCATGCCTTTTGTGGCGGAATTTAACCACTTTCATGGCATGAATCTGTCAATTTAGCTTAAAAAGTAGCTGCCGGGCGGATGTTTTCGATATAATTTTGGGCCGCTTTTACCCTTTGCTCCCCTTCAAAAAGGATCTGATCAGCCTTGATGACTTCCACATTTCTGATTCCTATAAATGACAGGACATGCTTAAGATAACCGGTAGCATAATCTTTGCTACTTCCTACCTCAGTACCTGCTGAAACCACAATTAAGTAGGTTTTGGTATCTTCTAAAAGACCTTCGGAAACTTTATTTTTGTACCTGAAGGTAACATTTGCCCTGCATATCAGATCAATGTAGGCCTTCAGCGCGGCCGGGATACCAAAATTGTATATGGGAAAGCCGATTACCAGGGTATCTATCATTTTGATTTCTTCAATCAGATCATCTGAAATTTTCAACGCCTTTTTAACGGATTCACTTTTCGTAGCCCCGACGGTTAGCATGCCTTTCACCATTTCATTACTTACAAAAGGAATCCCTTCAGTTAAATCGCGATGAACAACTTCCGCCTGCGGGAAATTGGCCTGGAGCTGTGCGATTAATTGATCAGTTAGCAAGCGGCTGTAAGATCCCTCTTTTCTGCTGCTGGCGTCTATTCTTAATATTTTTTTTGTCATGATTATTTTGTCTTGTCAATTTATCGTTCAATGAGGATGAGAAAGGTGAGGGCGCCACATGCTTATCTCCATTGCGGAGGCTATGACGGCCCTCTACCAAGTTACTGAGGCTGTAGTTTTGTGGCGACACCCATGCGATTCCACGTGTTGATGGTATTAATGGCGATAAGGAGTTGGGCCAGGTATTGCTCGCCAAAAAGCTCCAGGTTCTTATTATAAACCTCGTCTGAAACACCATGATCCGAAATTAGAGTAACTTCTTCGGTAAGTGCCAGCACTGCCCTTTCCTCTTCGGAAAAAAATGGTGATTCCTGCCAGGCACTTAACGCAAATAGTCTTTTTGCCGACTCGCCGGCGGCCAACGCTTCCTCCGTGTGCAGATGTATGCAGAAGTTGCATTTATTGATTTGGGAGGCTCTTACTTTGATCAGGTTACTGATCCTGGTAGAAATTGGCGTTTTTTCCAGAAACTCCTCGAACTTAAACATGATGCCATATCCTTTCGGCTCTACTTTGCTAAGATTAATTCTTGGTTTGTTTTGCATGGTTAAAGATTTTTAGATTAATGTCTGTGGTTTTTTTAATTGTAATCGTTCATCAATACTCCATTTGTAGCGAGGGATGCCCGCCAGTAGTAAGGCTGCGGCGCTATCGACAAATACGGAATAGTCTAACGGAGCTTTAATGCCCAGGGCATAGGTCATGGCGAGGGCAAATAGCAGGATCAAGGCTGCCGTTCCAAGGGCTGCCCACCTTGTTTTATATCCCAAAATCAATGTGGTGCCAAATATTATTTCCAGGCCGGTAGCTATGATTGCCAATATTGGTGCCATCGAAATTCCCGCAAATGCATTCAACTGATGGGTATAGGTCACAAAGTTTTCCCAGTTGCCCCAGGCAACACCCTCCGCTCCCGGGGCACCCCAAAAGCCAAATCTGTCAGCTACTGCAGATAGTAAGGTGAAACCCAACATCAACCGGAGGTATAGACCTGCTAAATCGCTAATTCTTTTTTGATTAATTTTCATCGTAATAATATTTGTTTTCAGGGTCAAACCTCGACGAACAAGCTATGCCGGCTTGACCGATAAGCGCGCAATTCAGGTTTTAGGTTCCGGATAAATTGTTTGTGGGTTTAAAAGACCTGCTTTCTTTTTTTTGAATTACACGGCAATATTGATAAATTGTTGGCCTATTTTAGTAGTCCAGAATTGATAAAACTGATAGTCCAATGCTGCCTTACGAAGATCTCATTAAACCGGATAAAAATTCAACCAAGGCTGTTTATATTCAGATAGCTGCTAAATTCATTGAGCTTATTCAAAAAGGGAAAATCAGATCTGGCGCCAAGCTGCCGGGAAGCCGCCAATTAGCCCTTAAGCTGGGTATAAACCGCAATACGATGAATGCCGCTTACGATGAATTAATTGCCCAGGGTTATGCGCTTTCTTTGCAAAGAAAAGGGGTGTTTGTGGTGGAAAACCTGCCGGAGATCAAAGGGGAAGCGTTGGATGAGTCTTTGCAATCCAAAAGCTATCATGGTATTGCGCCTTTTACCTGGAATGAGCAGCTGCAAACCATACCCCTGGTGAGTTTGCAGGAATATCAGCTGGTGATTGACGACGGCTTTCCGGATGTACGGCTGGCACCGATCGATTCATTGATGCGGGAATATCGCAGTCTTTCCAGGCGCAGTCCCAACCGGAAATTTCTTAAATACGGCCCCCCTGGCGGTTCGCACCGGCTGAAAATGGCCTTGTTTAAGCATTTGGCCGATACCCGGGGCATTAGCATAGCGCCGGAGAATATGCTTATTGTCCGAGGCTGCCAGATGGGGTTTTACATTGCTGCAAAACTGTTAATAGCCCCCGGAGATTATATGGTGGTAGGAACGTCAAATTATTTTGCCGTTGATGCGACATTCAGACATTTCGGCGCGCGCCTCCTAAGGGTTCCGGTAGACGAAAACGGAATGGATATAGACAAGCTGGAGGCGTTATGTAAAAAAAAGAAGATCAAAGGTGTTTATGTCATCCCACACCATCATCATCCCACCATGGTTACCCTTTCGACCGATAGGAGAATGAAGTTGCTTCAATTGGCCGCTGCCTACAATTTTGCCATTATAGAAGATGATTATGACTTCGATTTTCACTATGACACCAATCCCATATTACCGTTGGCCAGCATTGATCCATATGGGCATGTGCTCTATGTCGGCTCAATCACTAAGACTATTGCACCGGGTTTAAGAATGGGATTTTTAATCGGGCCTGAAAAATTTATAGACAAGGCTGCCCAATTCAGATTGTTGATTGACCGGCAAGGAGATACTTTAATGGAAGAGGCCATGGCTTCACTTTATGAGCTGGGGGAAATTGATGGCCACCTGCGCCGGTCATTAAAAATTTACAGGGAACGGAGAAATATGTTTTGCCGGTTATTGAAGGAGAAACTGAATGAGGTGGTAACTTTTGAAATACCCCGGGGTGGCCTGGGTATCTGGACGGTCTTCGATAAAAATATTGACTTGACGCAGCTATTTAAAAGAGCATTAAAAATGGGGCTTATGATTAATGATCCGTCGATATATAATAATGAAGCCTTCAACGAAAATGGTGTCCGCCTGGGCTTCGCCTCTGTGAATGAAACTGAAATTACCCGGGCGCTTAGTATTTTGGAAAGGGCCCTGTAAATCGCTCAGCGGTGCTGTGGCCGACCTTGCAGGCAGAACCCGGGGAGCCATAGGTTATTAGCAGGCTTTTCAAAGACATCTTTCGATAGTACGCCTTTTTGGGGTATTTGTCTGGTCTATCTTTTTTGTTTCATCTGGCCTATCTAAAACCAGCCCGACTGTTGCCCTTTTTCTTTTACAAAACGTTCAAACCAAAGAAAATCAATATTTGTGACCTGTTAATAGCAAGAGATTGCGCCAAATATGATTCAAGTCATAAAATCCGGAGCCACACGGGATATAGTTTTACTAAAAAATGATAAAAGAAAGTCATGGAAAAAACTGAAACCGACAACTCGAGACGATTGCTGGATAACCGGGCAGCTATAAACTTTCTTGTCAAGACTTTTTATGCGAAGGTAAGAAAGGATGATATGCTTGGCCCCATATTTAACGGTCAGGTACAGAACTGGCCGGAACACCTGGAACGGCTGACAGACTTTTGGCAAACCAACCTACTGTTTCAACGCGCGTACAAGGGGAATCCTGTAAAAGCCCATATCGATACCGACAAACAAGTTGGCGGGAGTATCACAACGGAACATTTTGGGAGATGGCTGCAGCTATGGTTTGAGACAATAGATAAGCATTTTGAAGGAGAACACGCCGACAGGGCAAAAAACCACGCCAGAAAAATGTCTACTCACCTCTTTTTGAGAATATTTCAAAGCAGAGACGGATTGCCAAAAATAAACCTGACTGAGTGAAAAGAATAGTTGAAATGAAGCATTTCAAAACCGTAATAGTGTTTTTTATCATGTTGGCAGGAAACCCCCTGTTAGTGTTGGGAACCTCAAAACAGGCGATAACCAATGAGTCGTTGTTCTCGGAAGGAGGTATCATAGGATTAATAATCCTGTCTCTGGTGGTGGTGCTGGCCCTGATCATAATTTTACTGAGCCGGATTGGTAAATTGACTTTCGACCTGGCCACCAGGGAAACAAAAACCCGGCAGCAGGAAATTGATGAGGCGATGGAAACTTTAAGCGAGTCGCAGGTCGACAGGCTGATTAGCCGCCAGAACTATTTTAAGTTTCGCGTAACAGGTGACGAATTGGGGGGCACCGGAAAACCATTGGATGACCGCGGGTTGGTGAGTAACCTTGTTAAAAATATCGGGCCAAGAATAACAGCTGAAAAACGAAAAAATACCACACAAGCATCGATTGAACCCGAACATCGAAGATTGATCCTAGGTTTTATTATTACGGCCACCTTTTGGTTAGTATTCGGATCAGCTGTCGGAGAATATTTGGGGATAAAATTTATAGCCCCGGAATTAGACAAGGTATCCTGGCTTTCCTTCGGCAGGTTGAGACCGGTCCATACCAATACCGTGTTTTGGGGCTGGGCCTCTCTTGGCATGATCGGGTTGGGTTACCACGTGGTGCCGAGAACTTCCAACACCAGCCTTTTTAGCTATAAAATAGGCTGGATATCCCTGATCAGTATCAACCTGGCTGTTATTCTGGGCAATATATGCCTGATGGCAGGTGTAAATAACGGCGGCGGCGAATACCGGGAATATATCTGGCCCGTGGCATTACTATTTGCCACCGGATTGGCCCTCACGATCTACAACTATTATCAAACCATTGCAAACAGAAAAACGACCGAGATCTATGTGTCTAACTGGTATATTATGGGTGCTGGAATCTGGACACTGATACTGGTGACCATTGCCTATCTGCCTTTCTACCAGGATGGTTTGGGAGAGACAATCATTCAGGGGTATCTGATGCATCAGGCGGTGGGCATGTGGTTTATGACTTTTACCCTGGGTCTGGTTTATTACTACCTTCCGAGAGCATTGAATAAGCCTATTTATTCCTACTCCCTGGGTGTGCTTGCATTTTGGACACAGATGCTTTTTTACACCCTGATTGGTACGCATCATTTTTTGTTTAGTCCTGTGCCGTGGTGGTTGCAAACAGTGGCTATCGTGTTTAGCATCGGGATGTTTATTCCGGTTACAGCCGGTACCGCCAACTTCCTGTTAACGATTAAGGGTTCCTGGAAAATGATCAGTGATAGCTATGTGCTTCCATTTCTATTTATTGGCGTGATATTTTATTTTATCGGCTCTTCCCAGGGCAGTTTGCAGGCATTTAGGTTTACCAGTGTTATCTGGCATTTCACCGATTTCAACGTGGCCCACTCACATATTACCATGTATGGTATCATATCCATTTTTCTGTGGGGTTTCATGTATTACCTGATGCCCGCCATTACGGGTAGAAACCCAAGGGAGGTGTTGGTAGGTATGCACTTTTGGCTTGCCGTGATCGGATTGCTTTTATATGTTTTCCCATTAATGATCGGAGGTACGCTAAAAGGACTTAGCTGGTTAAATGAAGAGCCGTTTATTTCATCTGTGGTTTTGATGATTCCCTATTGGATATGGAGGGCTATCGGAGGATCATTTATGTTTTTATCGCATATCGTCTTTGCCTATAATGTGTATTATATGATGAAAGGGCCCGCTTTGAAAATTGATAATGTCAAGTAACATGAACTTAAGCTTTCACACTAATCACCGCCTGCTGGTATCGCTGATATTTGGAGGTTTTGGGCTGCTAAGCCTGGGAATTGCCGTTTTGCCAGCATATAATGTACAGGAGAACAATCAGCTTTTACCAAGGCAATCACCGCTGACAGCGGCGCAACTGCGGGGAAGGGAGGTTTACATTGCTGAAGGCTGTGTCGGTTGTCACACGCAACAGGTAAGGACTATTGCTATGGATAAAACCTGGGGTAAAAGGCCCGGCATTCCGGCAGATTATGCCACCAATACAAGACCTGACCTGTGGCGGCAAACAGCCTCTATACTTGGAACAGAACGCACGGGTCCGGACCTTACCAATATCGGTCAAAGGCAGCCCAGCATAGATTGGCACCTGTTGCATTTGTTTAATCCGAGAATGGTGGTTGCCGAATCGATCATGCCCGCTTATCCCTGGCTTTTTGAAGAAAAAGAAAATCCTGACAAACATGACCGGGTTGTTAAACTGCCACCGGAACAACAAAAGCAAATCACCGGACAACTGGTTACTACCCGCAAGGCAGAAGATCTGGTAGCCTACCTGCTCTCCTTGAAACAGCCGGATTTACCTGTAGGCATTAAGATCAATTTTATAGATTTTCCTAAAAGTCAGGATAAGGGCAGCGGACAGCAGGTGGGAGACGGGAAAGCCAGTGATAGCAAAGAAGCCGGCGAAAACAAAGATTTCGATGGCGCGGCTCTGATCGCCAAAGGAGAGGTGTTGTTTCAGACAAGATGCGCGGCCTGTCATCAGGGAAACGGAGAAGGACTGGCCGGCGCATTTCCCCCTTTGAAGGGAAGTGAGGTTGTAAACAGGGAGGATCCGTCAAAGTTGATCCACATTATTTTAAATGGATATGATGAAAATGACGCTTACGGGGCTATGCCTGGGTTTGCCGGTCAGCTGAGTGATGAAGAAATCGCAAGTATCGCTTCCTATGAAAGAAATAGCTGGGGCAATAGCGCTCCCGTCATAGAACCAGCAACGGTAAAGGCCATCAGAGAAATGATAAAACCATCATTATGATAAAAACGGGATTTTATAAAAAGAAGATGTTTATCCTTCCGGCCCTGTTTTTGGTGGGTTTGGCGGGGTTTGTGTCAGCCATGGCCAGGCAGGATTTTAGCCGTTTTGTGGAAATTACCCTGTGTATTACGTATCCGCAGGAATTGTTGACTACAGATCTCGGTTCAAATATGCCTGGGAGCAAATTAGACTTCGTACTGATCTATCTTTCCATTGTAATCGTGGGTTATACCTTGTTTCGCGGGTTGCAGTGTTTGATCAAGCCGGGGGAAGAAACCAGTGACCATATTAAACGTGAAATCCTAAATTCAAAATAACATGGACAAAGCCGACAAAAAGATCCGGATTTTCCTTGACGATGATTCAATTCCATTTGCCGAATACACCCCGCCCGTCAAATTCCAGCTGGATACCACCAAAATGCAGGATGGTGACCATACTCTGACTATTGTAGCCAGGTCTACCGATGGTAGAGAAGGAATTAAAAAGGTGAATTTTGTGGTAAGAAACGGCCCTGAGATTAATGTCAGCGGCATTAAAAACAATGACGTGGTGGATGATAAAGTAAATGTAGTTGTCAATGCCTATGGCAGTGAAACCAGGGAGATCTTTGTCGTAGACGGTTCGGAAAACCCCAATGCCATCCCAAATTGGTTATGGGTCGTTATGTTGGGCTTTATTGCCTGGGGGGCTTTTTACCTGATTTCATATTTGAATGCGCCAAATTAAACACTACAAATATTGAATAATCAAAATAACCGGATCACTCTCATACAAAGGAAACACATGCGGCGATGGCGATTCCCTCCGGTATCTGCTAGCCGGGATAGACTTTTAGGAACAATGATTTAGCCATTGGATGCAAAACATTATTCTCCAGGTGAACATGCTGGTGAAGATCTCTCACAAACATTTTCAGCTTTTTAAAAGTAACGGTGTAGCTTGTACAGGCATCAGCAGGCGGCGAAAAATTATTGGTTAACTTGCGTATTGATTCCAATGCTCTCCCGGTATGCTCGTGTTCATCGGCAACGTCTCCCCAGATTTCCTCAAAAGACTGGTAACGCGGTGGAATGACGGATTCCGTTCCCGCTGCTGCTTTTTCCAGGTACTTTATAAATGGAAATACCTGCAGTTCCTCCCGTTTAAGGTGTTTTGTCAATTCACCCTTTTCTTTTTGAAATAATGATTTTAACGTATGCAATTCAGGATGATTTTCGCCATGTACCAACCATATTTTTTCCAGGAGACGGTCAATTTCGTCTATTGCCAGGTTGGTATATTCATGATGTTTTTGAACAATGTAATCAATCAGGGCCGAAGGTGGTAGAAAACGTAAATATATGGTGTCCGCGGCCGGCTCCTGCTCTACGGCTTGTATTTCTTCCAATATGGTGCCGGTAGCAACGCCGGCGGTCTTGCAGGCGGTCCCGAGCTGTTGACCGCCATTGCAGCAGTAGTCGATACCATATTTTTCGAAGACTCTCAAAGTATTTGGATGATCAGTGGCAATTTTTGCCACCGTCGAATTCTGGTCAATTTCCATTTCTTTGTTGTTTATGTGATAAAAAATTTTGATTAAAAAACAGCAGTCTTATGTTTATCTTTATTTCGAATTTAAAGTAAGATAGATCCTGCTGGTTATGACCCGGATCATATTGGATGTAAAAAATTGATGATTGTATTAGAAAGACCGATGAGAAGATGGCTGGTGCGGATAAACAGACCTGATGTCATGGGCTGACTGATTATAACCATAAGCGGTTGAATTTCTGGCATAAAGTGATATCGGGAGGTTTATGAGGACAACTAATCTACGTAATAAATGATACCTATTGACACATTAAAATCCTATGGCGCTCATTTATTTTCATTGCCAAAAGGAACTTTTCTTTTTAAAGAAGGCAACAAACCAGTGTTTTACTACCAGGTACATGATGGAAAGATAAAAATGGCCAATCACAGTAAAGACGGAAAAGAATTTGTGCAAGGTTTTTTTTCGAGTGGAGAGAGTTTTGGAGAACCCCCTTTGTTTGGTACTTTCAATTACCCCGGCTCGGCTATTGCTGTGGAAGACTCGAAAATATGGCGTTTGGAGAAAAACATTTTTTTAGAATTGCTGAAAAGCGATTTTGAGCTACACTATGCTTTCACGCAGACCCTTGCCAAGCGTTTGTTCTATAAAGCAATGCAATTGAGGGAGATTTCCAGTCACGACCCCGAGCATCGGATTATCACCCTGATCGATTACCTGCGCATTCAGGAAAATAATGTCGATAGCCGGTTTCGGGTAAAATTAACCCGCCAACAAATAGCAGACCTGACAGGTTTACGGGTAGAAACAGTTATCAGGTCTGTGAAAAAACTGGAGTCCAAAGGGAAAGTTGCTATTGAAAACGGTATTGTCTTCCGATTATTCAGCCAATAATGCGATTAACGCAACGATTTCTTTTAAAAAACCATATTTTATTGTTGATTCAACATTTGAAGGATAAGATCACCAGATCTTTTGGAGGGGAAACCATTATTTTTTACAAAATCTCACCTGAATGTTAAAACTGCTGTCGTTTTTAGCTTTTACCGGATTTGTAGCCGGTTATGCCTGGTATAAACTTCGAAAGGAACGCCTGGATTCATCCGATGGATTTTTCCTTGGCGGACGAAGCCTTACAGGGATTGTCATTGCCGGCTCTATGTTACTCACTAATATTTCCACAGAACACCTGGTAGGAATGAATGGATCCTCTTACAAGAATGGCTTTGTCATTATTGCCTGGGAGGTGACTTCCGCCCTGGCATTGGTAGTTTGTGCTGTTTATTTCGTGCCCCGCTATTTAAAGATGGGTCTCACCACCATTCCACAATATCTTGAATACCGGTTCGATGGCATGACACGTACGCTCGTCGCCCTGTTTTTGATCATTTCCTTTGTGGTAACGCTTTTGCCAATCGTGTTATTTACCGGTGCCATTAATATGGAAAGTATCTTTGAGATATCGTCCGTCATGAATATCAGCAAAGGGGAAGGGTTGTGGCTAACAGTGGTGGTGATTGGCATCATTGGCTCGATTTACGCCATTTTTGGTGGATTAAAGGCGGTAGCTTATTCGGATACTATCAATGGTTATGGTCTTCTGATCGGAGGGTTGCTGGTACCGGCTTTTGCACTGTTGGATATCGGAGACAATAATATGTGGAAAGGCCTGGTGAAAGTATATGAGCATAGTCCGGAAAAGTTTAGTGTGATTGGGGCACCTGGATCGGTTCTGCCATTTGAAGTGCTTTTTACCGGTCTGATCATAAACCAGCTCTATTTCTGGTGTATGAATCAAGCCATCATTCAAAGGGCCCTGGGGGCTGTTAATTTAAAAGAGGCGCAAAAAGGGCTGCTACTAACCGGTATTTTTAAAATTCTGATGCCGCTCATTATTATTTTACCGGGTGTTATCGGATTCTATTACTTTCAGGACACTTTCTATGAATCTCAGGATACAGTATATCCGGAGCTTGTGAAAAGGGTACTGCCGGTAGGCCTTATAGGTTTCTTTGCCGCGGTGGTGATGGGTGCGGTGCTCAGCACCTTTAACAGTGTATTGAATAGTGCTGCAACCCTTTTTAGTGTTGGAATTTATAAAAGACATATTAATGAACAAGCCAGCGAAAAAAGACTGGTAACCATCGGCAGATTGACCTCTACTATCCTGGCTGTGGCCGCAATCCTGGCTGCGCCCATGGTAGCCAGCGCACCGGACGGCTTGTATCAATTGTTACAGCAGCTCAACGGCATATTTTTTATTCCCATCGCCTCTATTCTGTTGGCAGGGTTTTTTCTAAAAAATATCTCAGCCACGGGCGCCAAGGCAGCATTACTCGTGGGACTGGCTTTTTATATTACCGTCACTTTTATTCTTAAAGTAGATTTACATTTTGTCCATGTCTGGGGGATCGAGTTTTTATTGAATATTGCGGTAATGTACGGCGTGTCTTACTTTTATCCGAACAAAAATTTTTATCAACCGGTTGATGCCGGCGAGGTAGAACTGACCCCCTGGCGGTATACCAAGCCTTTAGCCATAGGACTGGCAATAGTCACGTTGTTAATTTATATTTTATTGAGTTAAAAGGATAGTTGAGACAACCAATTACTGAGAATACTATCTCAAAACGAGTTTTCGATTGACCACCAGTCTTTCTGAGCTTAGTTGTAGAAAAAGCACTTTTTCAACGGTGACAGGCATTTTTAAGGTAATCCGCCTTGATATTTTATCATAATGGTTGGCAAATATTTTTTTACCCAGACTTGTATAACAGGTTATACTTACCTGGTGCAATACATGATTCTCTCCAAAATCTATATTGAGGTGGTCTGCAACAGGATTGGGAAAGACTTTGATGGCGTCGGCGGCGATATCCGGAATACCGGTTACCGGGGCTTCCAGGCCGGGAGAGGTAGTTAGCGATTTCCTCCTCGGACTATTTTCGAGCACCGTATGCATTCTTGAAATCTGATCCTTTGTAAAAATATTCATACATCGATCGGGTGTGTAGTCCATATAATTTTCTATCATAGCCGGCCGGCCGTCGCAAGCCAAGGGAGGGGTTGCGGGACATACGGAATGACTTTTGTTTTGGGGTGGGGTATCTTCACAATAGTCATCTTTATCACAACCTGTTGCTCCCCAAATGTGTAGCAAACCTAAAAAATGACCGATTTCGTGCGTGAGGGTTCTTCCGCGATTATAATTTGAATCAATATCCGATGGACCAAAGTAGGGAGCATTGATGAGTATACCGTCGACAGGATCTGACACTTCAAACCTGTCGCCCCCCGGTAAATCAGTAACGGGACCGGTTGCCATTCCCAGCAGGGTTTCTGCCGGCCAGTTCGGAAGAGTCCAGACGTTTAAGTATTGTTCCGGATCCCAATAACTATATTGGCCATAGAAATTGAAAGATGAAGGGAATTTCTCAGGGTTTTCTAATTGATTCATATCAATCCGCACGATACCATCGGTAGCCTTTCCATCAGGGGAAGTCCTGGCCAGTAAAAATTCTATTCTTGCATCCCCACCGTCAGGATGAGTATTAAAGCCAGGTGTTCCTTCTTTCCTGCGAAAGTCTTCATTAAGTATGCGGATCTGAGCTTCTATTTGTTCCTTTGAAAGATTAGAACCTTCACCTTCAGGTTCCCCAAGATGAAGTACGTGAACCACAATCGGGATTCTATATATTTCATTTGTATTCATCGCCGTTTTAAACGCCCGGCTTTGAAGCCAGTTTTCAAAATGGTTGGAATTTTCTAAGGTTCTCACCTGGCACTTTTCAGGTTCCCGCTGTTGTTGGGCGTGCGCAGACCATGTGCAAACAAGGGCCAGGATAAGAACCGATAAACTAGTGGATTTATATCTTTTCATTTCATGCTACATTTTGCTAATCAGACAACGTTGAAACGAAATAGGTTGGGGCGAAGGATCATTTTTCAAGTATACTTCAGGTATACAATGGTGGTTCTTTGTCAATTTTGTTGAAACTTGTTTGTTTTATTATTTGGATCACGCGATATCTTTATCTTCCCTATCGTTCGTATTTGCCCGCAGGCCTTGCGGGATGGCTAATGCGGATGCATTGGTTTGGCATTTGCAATGCCAGGTGGCACCTTTGTGGAAGTTGCTTTCAAACGTACTTTTTATGTAGCATAGAAAAGGGGTTATAAATGCTAAAACATAGAATCCTGGTTGGCAACCAGGACCAGTGCTTTAATTGAAATAATCAAACAACCAAAATTGATAAAGAACCACATTAATGGCTATCGGCAGCAATTGTAAAACTGCCGTAATTGTCAATAGTCAGTTTGGACGGTATTTGCTGAAAGCGAAACGCCTCCTTTCCATGCTCAATCCCCGAATTTCACCCAATCCAGCATCACGGAACCACGCTGGCCTTGTGCAGCCTTGTCGAAAGCGATATGTATGTCATGAATACCTTCGGCAGGCAACAGGTCGACTGGCAGTGTTCGCCAATCCCCGCCGTCTACCGGGTTGATGTTTGTACGACCTATTTCTTTACCTTCAATTTTCACACTGATGCCTGACGCTATCGTCGATTTTAATCTAAAAGTCAACGTGTGGATTTGCGTCAGGTCAAGCTGGTGAAATACGAGGTGCCCTCCTTGAGGAGAAATTCTGACGTAAGATAAGTCTCCACCCCTGGGTCTTTCTTTCTTGGCCCCGGAAATTTCATCATAATCTTCTGCCTGCCTGATGGCGGGGTAAAGTATAATTGACTTGGTAGCGGTAAGGGCACCGGTGTTTTCGCTGCCCAGATCCTTGTAAGAAACACTAAATACGTAAACGCCCTGGTCATCATTTCTGCCAATGTGATCGCTGGTTTCTATAGAGCCGGTTAGGGGTAGGTTGCTGCTATTGCTGCCTCCCTCTTCCGATAAGGAAAGTATATATTTTACCATCTCAGAGGTTTCCTCCAGCGTATGTTGTGGGTGGGCAGCCATCAAACTGTGACCCCAATTCCCATTCCCTCCCTCGATAATCTTTTTACCCAGGTAGTCAACAGCATTTTGGTCGCCGGCATATCTTTTGGCAACGGCAAGATAGGTTGGACCTATAGATTTTTGGTCTTTGGAATGACACGACCTGCAATCACTGCCTTCAATCAGATTTTGCCCTTTGATAAATTTTGAAGGAGCGGAGAACTGGTCAGGTCCCAGCAGGGCCAGATCTTTGCCGTGTGGAAGGTAATTGAAATGTATTCCTACCTTGTCAGCCGGAATTTGCCCATCTTCCGTAGAACCATCCTCTTTGTCCCGTACAGTGACCTTGTAATTGATTGCCTCGGCACCCCGGTAAAAGGAAAGGTTGCCGGCGAAATCGACGTCGATTACCGGCATCTCATTGCCCACTTCGATTTTTAAAGTCGTGGTGGAAGATTCTCCTTTGGAATCCTTTACCACCAGTTTGGTAGTATAACTTCCGGGGTTTTTAAAGGTAAAATCTGCTTCGATTCCTTTTCCGGTCGAGGTACTTTCGTCGGAGAAAAACCACTCATAAGTCAAAGCGTCCTCAGGATCGTAATCGAATGATTGACGGGCGGAAAAGGTCACCTTCAAAGGTGCGGCACCCACGGTTTTATTGGCGCTGGCAATAGCGACGGGCGCGGTATTATCAGCGTTATATTCGATTTTGGACAGCCGGGCATCATCATTATCGGTAAAATAATTGGCCCCGTATTCAAGGATATACATGGCTCCCTCCGGACCAAATTCTATATCTATAGGTTTATCGAAGTCTGTTTCAGACAAAAAAGGTTCTATTTTGACCAGGTCGTGATTTTTGTCCATAGTGACTACCTTTATCCAGCTTCTGGCCCAGTCATATATAAACCATTTTCCATTGTAATAATCCGGGAACCTGACTTTTGATTGCGGATCATAATATTTTGTGTAGAAAATTGGCCCTCCCATGGCGCTTCTTGAACCGGTGCCCAACATCGGGAATTCTTTGGATCTTCCATAAGGATACCAAATCATCGCTTTTTGCGCAGGAGGGAGTAAAGTATCTCCTGTGTTGTTAGGCGATGTGTTAACCGGGCGCTCGGGATCCCAGGCAGGCTCCAGTTCACCTGTAGCGAAATCCAATTTGGGGTAGGCCTTGTTATCAGCTTCAAAATAGGGCCATCCATAGAATCCTGGTTCTCTGGCCTGGTTAAACTCATCATAACTCTGTGGCCCCAACTTGCTGTCCCTGCCGGAGTCCGGACCCACATCTCCCCAATACACAAAATTTGTGATGGGATCTACCGTAAAGCGAAAAGGGTTTCTCAATCCCATCAGATAAATTTCCGGGCGTCCTTTGGAACCATCTTTGGGGAATAGATTTCCGTCCGGTATGGTATAGCTGCCATCTGCTGTCGGTTTTATCCTTAGGATCTTCCCGCGCAAATCATGGGTATTCGAAGAAGATTTCTGCGCATCAAACGGGCCTCTGCCGGGTCGCTCGTCATGAGGTGAGTATCCGTCAGACTCTTTGGAACTGGTATTATCTCCTGTCGATAAATAAAGATTACCTTTGTCATCAAATACAATGGCGCCACCCGAGTGGCAGCAGGTCTCTCTTTGTACAAGAACTTCCAAAACCACTTTTTCTGAGGATCTTATCAATGAGTCACCTATGAATTTAAATCGGGACAAATTTTGTTTTTGAACCGGATCTACGGGAGAATAATAGATGTAAATCCAGTTATTGTATTCAAACAGCGGGTCTTTGGTGATCCCCAGCATCCCGTCTTCATAGTTGCCTTCTGTTGTCACTTCAAAACGATCAACCAATTTGGTAGACTGGATCTCCGGATTATATAGCTTAATGGCTCCTTCTCTTTCAATAAACAACACTTTACCATCCGGCAATATGGTCATATCCATGGGTTCATTGACCTGATCGTCTAGGACTTTTTTGATAAATCTTCTTTCTTCCGGCGCGCTAAATGTCCAGGCTTTGCTGTAATCGTAAGTGTTATCTCCAATAGCGAAATCGAGGGCGGAAGATAGCTCGCCCTTTAATACCTCAATTGGCGTGGCTGAATCGGTGGTACTAATAAATACAATTCTTCCGCCGTCATAGTGCTGTTGGTTTTGCCGGTCACTTTTGTAATCCATAAGGCTTTTGTCACTAACATTTGCCACGGTTTTGGGAATGTTGCTGATCTTAGCTAACCAGGGCCAGTAAAATTGATTGCTTAATTCCGGGTTGACGAAGATCAACCCTCCACCCGATTGCACATAGCGTTCTACCAAAGCTTGTTGCTGTGTTTGAAACCGCCGGGCCTGGGTGTGGAAGAATATGATCGCACTATATCTTGTGATATTGTTTTCCTGAATGCTGTCAGGATCTTCTACCTGGTCTACAATAACATTTTCATCTGTTTCCTGAATGGCGGTCATCCAATTGCCGACGTTTACAGAAGCGGTGTTGTCGGCTGGGCTTACCAGTAATATACGCTTTTCAGTTCGCAGTACCCTGTTGGGGTCGCAAGCGGTGAAAAGCACCAATATTATACAGATACCGATAAAACTGCCCGGATAGTGCCTGATGAAGTGGAAATTCCCCATGATCATGTGAAAGGATTTAGATTAGCCGTCAAAACTAGCCAATTAATTGAATAAAATAAATTACCGTATCATAAAATCCGTATTTGACCGTTTGGTTAATACAAGGGGACTTCTTTAAGAACATGAAATTACCCTTATGATATTTATCATTGTTTAAATCATTTGATTTTGACAATTTTCAGTAATAGAAACAATACAGGTGTGATAAAAGTTTTAAGTTTCTCGGTGCTGATATTTTTAATGGGATGCGCAGGTGGGGCTCCTTCAAGAATTTTGGTAAAAGGCAGTAATATCATAGATCCCAAGCCGGACGATGAGGAGGAATATCAACTAATTGTGGATGATCCGGGATATGAGACCTGGCTTCTTACCAACGCCAAACCCATTGGTTTTTACTCTAAATCCTATTACGAAGCCAAGAATAGAATTTACGTAACAGACTGGAATGCCAAGGTAGTTTCACTTGGTGGCAGGCGGAATAGCGTTTTTACGGAGCCAATTAATTATGATTTTAACACCGACTATGGGTTGGAGTTAAATTATCGCCTGTTTAATTACTTTAAATTTATACATCAGCGGTATGGAAGGCGCTATGCTTTTCCGGAATAGTTGAAATTAATACTGGGTTTGCCTGAAGGAATTGAATTCAGTCCGGCATACGCTCTTCAGTCGTTAACGGAAGGAAGCGGTGTGTTTATTTTACCGGTATAATTTGCGCTAAATGCTCCTGTCACCGTGATGTCTTTGCCATCAATATTTTCAAGCGATACTTTAATTTTGCCTGTCATGCATTTGTTAAATTGAAAGTGAGTAAGACTAAGACGGCCTTTTACAGATTGATACAGGGTGCCGTTTTTCTTATCCTTAAGGCTGACATTGATCTGGGGGCTGTCAAACCGGTTGTCTTTATCAAAGGTGTACAGGTCGGGTTGGAGGTCGTGCCCGGTGAGGTGAACCCAATACTTGTGAATAACGATCTGTAACTCCCTTTCTTCAGCCAATGAAAAAGTCAGGTAATGGATATCGTCCTCATCAATCACATACTCCGGGCATTCGCAATCCATATCGAAATTGCTGTAATCGTATCTGGGATCATTAAAATACACCCATTTTAAGGATCTTTTGTCCTGTTCCCCCAATTCGGCTACAGCCCCGTCAACTGTGAAAAGATAGCTGTCGATGCATTGAAATTCAGGTGCCTGGACAATGGTGACAGTTTGATTATCACCGCAGCCGGCACAAAGTATTAAACAAATAAGCATCAGATGCTCCCACCCATTTTGCCTGGAAATGGAAACCGGTAATTTCATAAAATGTAATGGTTTGCAAACCTTAGGTGGTTTGCAGGAGCTGGTGAGGAGCTAGCACCAAAATTGAGGTGTGCGGCGTTCCATTCAGCGTTCTGCTGAAAGTGGCGCCGGCCGCACCTATTATTGGTACTTGCTGTTAAAAGTTTGATCCTGGCCGCCTGGGAGGATTATTTTGCTTGTTAAAAAATCAGGTAAGTTCCTGTCAAGCCAAATACGTTTTTCAAAAGTCTGTATGGCTGCTGCTCAATTTTTTTTATCGTACCTCGAAATTAAATCCTTGTATTCAAGAATAAACTTTTCGTTTTCCGACAAAAATTCTCCGTCTAACAATAAATGGCCAAGTAACCGGTAGACAGATTTAAGATTTTCTATCAGCGACTGGCTGCATTTGTCAATTTCAATCTCCCCTAGCAACGCTAGAATACTTTTTTGATAAGCGTAGAGTTCCTGGATCCCCGCGACCGGGATCTTAATGGTTAACTGATTTTCATTTTGATTGTACTCGATCATAATCAACTATTATATGTCAAAAATACAGATAAAATTGACAAATAAAAATTTGTATGCGATATTTATTTATAGAAGTCAATATAATTATTATATAAATACGGATTTTATGGAAAGGTGTATTTTTTTTGAACCAGGATATATCAGGTCTTAGAATACCTTGTCTCGCCTCCAAAGCGAATGGCATGACGTAGAGAATGTGACGCCCAATACAATCTTTGCCCTAAGATTCTGCACCCCACCGAACCAGGCCAATATCCGGACCCACCTCCTAAGTCCCGGAGGGACCAAACATTGGTAAGCCTACAGATCATCACCAAGTCCTGGAAGGACGAAACAAGAAAGCTCTCAATCTCCTCGCCTTTCCTGAGCACTTCGTGGCTACAGCGCCCCTGGATCTAATGACTTAACAGGAAAACTTTCTGTTTGATGGATTGGCTCTTTGGGTAATAAACTAGTACTAATAGTCGGCAATTACTATTCTTTTGGAAATCAATTCGTTATTAAGCTGTACCCGCAAAATATATATTCCTTCCGGTTGGTTGGAAAATTTTATTCGGGTGAAATTTGATGATTCCCGGGGTTTGGCTGGAATAAAAGTATCGACGACACTTCCATCAACTCGTATCAATTGAACTTTTTGTATGCCGGAAGCATAGGAGTGCTTCAAATTTATCTCAAAGCCATTGCGAACCGGATTAGGATACCAGTCAACATTATCTTGCCGATCAATAATGCCTACAACTATATTGCCATCAAAAAAATCTTCAGCATGTGCAAATGCATCAAGCCCCACCTTCTGTCCGATTAACCTGCCCGGCACATCATCTACCGGAGGGTGAATTCCTCCCCAGATCCGGGATAAGCTGCATTGGTCTGACGCGTCGTAATATTTCGCCCATTGCAATGTCACGTCAACACTTGGTCCATCCTCAAATACCAAAAACTCATTTTTAGGCGCCACAAATTCACCAATACCTCCCGGAAAATATTCATCTCCGGTAAGCTGAGAGAGTACCTCGGCGGCGGCTCTTGAATAGGTAGAATGTCCAGAGACATATCCTGCAAAAGGAGGGGTAACAAACGTTGGGCGTTGATAAGGCCACCAGTTTTCCGCCAATATCCAACCTACTCCGGCGACGTCAACCTCGGGATCGTTAATGAAATCCGGTCCTTTCCAGGCAAAGAGCTTAATTTTCCCCACATTCACATCATCGTTACCGGCCAATGGGTCGCCAGGTGTCACCAGTTCGATAAATCCGTCAATCAAGGGAATGCCTGTTTCGGCATAACTCAATTTCCCGGGATCAGAAGATTGCCCCTGATCGGCCATATACCTGATAGCGGAAATAGGCCTGATGTAATCGTAATATCCCTTTATACTCCATGCACAGATCGCGGCATCATGCATGGCACCTCCCAGCGCGAAATAACTTTTTACATCCCATTCGAAGTCATCGATTACGTTACCTGCCCCCTTAAATTTTTTAACCAACTGGTCGTGATCATTTACGTAATTGAGGATTGTAAACCAATGACCCGGAGGGGTTTCTGAATCGGGGCCATCTGCCCAAAATTCAGCCAATACGCGACCATAATCCCCTCTTGGCACCATTTGCTGAACATAGGGTTGGTTGGTTTTAGGATTTATCGCATACCCCGTGCTAATGTCTCCTCCCTCTATTTGGTTGTAAAATGTTTGTAATTGCTCAATGGTAGTTGGAAAGTTATCTATTTGTAAATTGCCAATTTTTCCGGGAGAAATATCCCAGAGAACGCCGTCGGACGGGTCTAAATGTGAGGACCAGATAGAGACCAGGCTAAATCCCCATCGGTAATCTTCGGAGGCCGACATATCGGAAGGGTCAAAGTATGCAGGTGGACCCGGGTCGTAATACACAGTGTAATCCACCTCATCCCTGGTCAACGCTTTGGCGTCACTCTTTTGAAGCGCAAAGGGAACGGTGTTTCCCCATTCCGGGCTAAGGAAATCCGGCACATTACCAGGAAGTTCGTTGCCGGCCTGGTCTACAAATACGTCGAAAGCCAGGGGCTGCCAATGATTAGGATCCACGATACCCTGGCTACCCGGCCTGGCTACAATCATGGGAGGGTTGACGGGCAGATAGTTAAGATTGCGATAACCAAATACCTCGTTTGAGCCATCCTGCAATCCGAAGTCAATGATTTTTGCCGCTAAATAATTTCCCAGCGCTGCCGCCGATCCGGTGGAATATGACTGGGATTGAAGGCTCGTGTCATATCCCAAATCTTCCATTAAATTGTCGGCCAGCGCCAATGTTTCGTCGGCACCCGGTGAGAACTCAAAACGGTGATTTATAAGTCTGTAGCAAGCGTAACTCAGTGCCTCATTTCGCGCCTCAGCGGCATTTGAAGGTATTGAAACACCCTCAAAATCAATTTTAAACCCATCGATTTCTCTGCCCAAAAAAAATGGTGTGGCCGTATCGTCATACACTGCCCAGCAATCGTACATGGCAGCCGAAATATGAAACAGGTTGCGGGCGTGTACGGTAGGCCTGGCGAAGTCATTCCTAATACCTTCTAAAAGCACCTCGTTCCACGCCCGGGCTACTGTTGGCTGCGCCGTTGAAAAAAAGGAGTCAGTTAGTAAGAAACACAGAAAGTATACAATTAGGGGCTTTTTCATAGTTTTTAATGCTTCTCTGCCTGGATTAATCCACCATAACAGACTTCAAAAAATAAGTTAAATTTAAACTGTTGAAAATAATACGCTATTTTTTTCATTTTCACCAGTAATATTCTGTTTAATCTTTTATACAATAAGAGGCAGGTGGGCTGATTCCGATAAATTGGCGGAATGTGGGTGCAAGGATTTGAAATGATAGCGGAATGTTAAAGGACATTCCTCGTTTTCCAGCCACCGGATAAAAGTTAAAATCAGATCTGAAATTTTCTGCGCAAGGCGCAAGCACTTTTTTTGCCGCATTTTACCACCAGTGGTAGTGTCAAACCAAATAGAATTTAGCTTAATTTGCATCAATGGACCTCTTTGAGGCAATGCTACCTGTAAGTTAAGGGATTACGAAAACAGTAAACAGCAGATAAATTGAAAACAATAATTTTCGGAGCATCGGGTTCGGGCACCACAACCCTGGCAAGCTCTTTATCTGAAATGCTAAAATGGATTCATTTGGACGCAGATGACTATTATTGGGCAAAAACAAAGATACCTTTCCAGGTTAAGTTGCCTCAAAAGGTCAGGAACCAAAATTTAAGAAAGGATTTTGAACTAGCTGAAAATGTAATTGTGAGTGGCTCTCTGGTATCCTGGGACGCGTATTGGACCGGCGCATTTGACCTGGGAGTCTTTTTGACGTTACCTCCTAACATTCGAATGGAAAGGCTGATAAACCGGGAGACCGAAAGGTATGGCGAGCGCTTAAAAAGCGATATTGAAATCAAAAAAAAATCTCAGGCATTCTTAAAGTGGGCAGAGCGATACGATGATAAATCATTTGACGGCAGAAGCATCGTACAGCATAAGGAATGGATAAAACTACTTAAATGTAAAACCATAGAAATAGAAGGTGATTTATCCAATGATGAGAGAATGAAAATAGTGATTGATCAAATCCAAAAGCTTCACAAATAAGCTAAAATGATTTGTGTGGAAGTTTGCCTCATTTAAATTTTGTTACCTTTAGTGAAAATAAGTTGATGTTGATAAAAAGAGGACCACTTTTTTCCCTGAAAGGAAGCAAAAAAAATCCCCCGGGCATGATGCCGGGGGAAAAGAATTTTTTAGGGAAAAATAACGTCAACCTTAAAGTTGACGAAGTGATAAAAGACTTTTAATTTTTGTCTTTGGGTGGAAGATGGGACTCGAACCCACGACCTCCTGAACCACAATCAGGCGTTCTAACCAACTGAACTACAACCACCATTTCCTAAATCGGATTGCAAATTTAGGTAGTCAGACTTAATTTACAAATAAAAGTTATAAATATTTGTAAGAGGCCATTACCGGTCAAATGTGAGTCGCTTACCCCCTTTACTTTCATCAAATTTTCCGTCTTCATAGGCCAGGTGTCCTGAGATCAAAGTGTGGGTGATCCGGGATTGAAAGGTTTGCCCTTCAAAAGGTGACCAGCCGCACTTGGCAAGGACATTTTCTTTGGCAACGCTCCACGAATTATCAAGATCCACCAGCACCAGATCGGCGAAGTAACCTTCCCTGACATAACCTCTTTTCTCAATTTCAAACAAGATGGCGGGGTTATGTGCCATTTTTTCCACAATCTTTTCCAGGCTGATCTTTCCGCGGTGATATTGTTCAAGCATAGCCACGACACTGTGCTGAACAAGGGGGCCACCCGACGGGGCTTTGAAATAGGTATTGTTTTTTTCTTCCAGCGTATGCGGGGCGTGGTCGGTGGCGATCACGTCTAAATGATCCGAAAGCACCGCGTTGAATATGGCTTCTTTGTCAGCCGCTGTTTTAACCGCTGGATTCCATTTGATCAATGCCTGCTTTTCCTCATAATCCCGGTTGTCAAACCACATATGGTGTATACAGGCTTCGGCCGTGATCTTTTTGTCTTTTAGGGGAACTGAATTGTCAAACAATCCAATTTCCTTTGCCGTTGAGATATGCAGAATATGTAGCTTAGTTCCCAGTTTTTTAGCCAGGTCCACGGCAAAGGAAGAGGACTTATAACACGCGTCAGTGCTTCTGATCAAAGGGTGATATTTTACAGGCACATCTTCACCGTATTGCTCCCTATAACGCGCCATATTTGCTTTGATGGTAGCTTCGTCTTCACAATGCGTGGCAATAAGTATTGGCGCATTGCCGAATAGTCTTTCCAGGGTTTGCTGATCATCCACCAGCATGTTACCGGTAGAAGATCCCATAAATATCTTGATACCACAAACTTTTTTAGGGTCGGTTTTCATCACTTCATCGAAATTGTCGTTCGAAACCCCCATGAAAAAGGAATAATTGGCCAGAGAAGATCGGTTGGCGATCTGGTATTTGTCTTCCAGCAGCTGTTGGGTCAAGGCATTGGGTATAGTATTGGGCATTTCCATAAAGCTTGTAATGCCGCCAGCTACCGCTGCCCGGGATTCGGTATAAATATCTGCTTTATGAGTGAGGCCGGGTTCCCTGAAATGTACCTGGTCATCGATGGCGCCGGGTAACAGGTATTTTCCTTTGGCATCGATAATCTTATCCGCGGTTAAATGCGATAAATTATCGCCGATTCTTTCTATAAACTCGCCCTTCACATAGATATCGCCATTGAAGATGCGATTCTCATTAACTATATTGGCATTTAGGATTAAAATATTTTGCATGAATATCGTTTGAAATTAATGGTGGCAAATTACCTTAATCAAAAATTATAAACTAAATTCCAGCCATGATTTTTTCAAGAATCTGATCACTTACTTATGGCTGCAGAAAAAAAAACTTTTGAGGCTTTTAAACTGAATCGGCAATTGCTAAATGCTATTGCGGAGGTTTCCTACGATGAGCCTACCCCCATCCAGCAAAAAGCTATCCCTCTCATCTTAAATGGCCATGATGTGATAGGTATTGCCCAAACCGGAACCGGCAAGACAGCCGCTTTTGTGCTGCCAATTTTAATGAAAACCAAATATGCACAAGGGCATGACCCCCGTGCCCTGATTTTAGCACCGACCAGAGAGCTGGTATTACAAATCGAAGAAAATGTGAAATTGTTTGCTACCTATACTGATTTGAGATACACCAGTCTTTTCGGCGGGATAGGGCCGAAATCTCAAATTGAGGCTTTGCAGGGTGGATTGGATATATTAATTTCCACACCGGGAAGGTTTTTGGATCTTTATAGCCGGGGTGAAATTACTGTCAAGCTGATTAAAACGATGGTATTGGATGAGGCAGATAAAATGATGGATATGGGATTTATGCCACAGATCCGGCGTATACTGGAGGTGATCCCTACAAAACGACAAAATCTATTGTTTTCCGCGACCATGTCTCCAAGGGTGGAGGAGCTTTCCCACGAGTTTTTGGAATTCCCTGAAAAAATTGAGATAAGCCCCCAGGCTACGCCAGCGAGTCTTGTTGAACAAAAACTCTATGAAGTACCGAACTTTCGAACCAAGATAAATTTACTCTACTGGTTACTGACTGATTCAGATGACATTAAAAAGTTAATTGTCTTCACTAAAACAAAGGATCATGCAGACAATGTATTTAAATTTTTATCGAGGAAAATTGATGCGGAAATCAGAGTGATTCATGCCAATAAGGGCCAAAATACCCGCATCAACGCCATTGAAGCTTTTAAAAATGATGAGGTAAACATTTTGGTGGCTACCGATGTAGCCGCACGGGGTATCGATGTGAGCAGTGTTTCCCATGTGATTAATTTTGATGTACCCCTGATATATGAGGATTACGTGCACAGGATTGGAAGAACAGGCCGGGCACGGAATACCGGTGTGGCCATGACTTTTGCCAACGAAGCCGAGATGCTGCATGTTGATAAAATTGAAAAAATAATTCGTCAGCCTATTCCCAAATTTCCAATGCCAACCCAGGTGCCGGTGGAAGAAACCACTAAAGATGAGCGACAACAGATCAACCGGGAGATTGACCACTTCAAAAGAAAGGCCGATCCGGGGTTTAAGGGGGCATTTCATGAAAAGAAAAAAAAGGCTCGAGCACATCAATCTAAGAGAAGGAAAAAAAGAAGATAGGGTTTGTCCGGGTTTTTCTATGGTTGATCGAGATTGACCGTACTTTTGTCTAAATATGATTTAAGATGAAGCTTTATTTATTAATTTTAGATTCTTGGATTTTAATTAATTCAAGATTCTTTCCATAGCTGGTTGAAAGAAGATCTTGAGGATGCGGGCTCCCGCCTGCTCCTCGGATCTTTAATTAATAATTTGTAATAAATTCCCTAAATTTTATATGTAGTTAAAGTATTCTTCAATTCGAAGGATACTTTTCCTGTCGTACCGCCGCAATGACTAGTCCAGAGAGATTTTGTCTTGCCTGTTGGCCAATTCCCAGGCTGTATAAAAAACAAGTTGTGCCCTTTTTTGCAAAGTCTCAAAGGCTATTTTGTCCACCGTGTCAGTAGGTCTGTGATAATCCTCATGCGTGCCATTAAAATAAAAAATTACCGGAATATTGTTCTTGGCAAAATTCCAGTGATCAGACCTATAATAGATTCTATCCGGATGGTTTTCATCATTGTAAGTATAATCTAGCTCCAACTGCGTGTATTTTTCATTCATCGCTTCACTGATTTCATGCAATTCAGAAGACAACTTGTCCGAGCCAACAAGGTAAACATAATCCGGGTTTTCCTCATGCTTGGGATCTATGCGCCCAATCATATCTATATTCAGGTTGACCATCGTTTTTTCCAGGCCAAAAGCCGGATTTTCGACGTAGTATTGAGATCCCAATAACCCTTTTTCCTCCCCGGTCACGGTCATAAACAGTAAACTTCTTTTGGGGCCGTGCCCATCCTGCTTGGCTTTGGCAAAGGCCTGGGCAATTTCCATCACCGCGGTTGTTCCCGAGCCATCATCGTCAGCGCCGTTGTTAATTTGACCACCCATTCGTCCAATATGATCATAGTGAGCAGTAATAACGATTAATTCGTCTTTATTTTCAGTGCCTTCCATGTAGCCCAGTACATTTTCTGATTTTACGATTTTTACATCCTGCGTAACCTTATATTTAACGGTTCCCGTTTTTATTTTTTTTATAGCCTTGTCATTGCCTTTTTCCTGTGCTTCCATGGCAGCATTAAGTCGGCGCACGGAACTGCCCACCATTTCCGCAGCCAGCTCCGGCGGGATAAAAAACAGACCAATGTTCTCCGTTTTGGGTTTTTTGGAGGGTAGCTGAAGACTTCCGCTTCCAATATAACTTTTAAATTGTTGCGCTAGCTTTGTAAATGCCCCGAGGCTATCTGTGTTAACGATAAACAGTGCCTTAGCACCCATTTCCTGCACTTTTTTCCGCATCCCTCCGTAAGCCTGAAATCCGGCTTTGCTAAAGACGATTAAACCTTTATCTTTTAAATCTAAAGATTCGATAAATGCGTCTTGCCCGTCACCGCCAAAAATAACGTCAATTTCTGCTTCTTCCTTCATGTTGGAAACGCCGAAGTAAACAATATCCTGGAAGTTTTCTTTTCTTTGATCCTGTAAAATCATGTAGGTTTCCCCGGGTTTGGAGATTTCAAGCGGCACCTGCTGACAATAATCTGACCCATGCTGATCGTTAATTCCCGGTTGCAACCCGATTTCCGCGAAATGGCTTTCAATAAAGGCTGCAGCCATTTTCTGGCCTCTTGTCCCTGTTTCTCTTCCTTCCAGGGCGTCGGATGCTAAAATAGTCAGGTAGTCTTTGAGATCTTCCTGGGTAATGGTGCTGGCGTACTTATCAACAGTGCTTTCCTGGTGCTGGCTTTTGGCATTGAAAAAAATAAAGCAAAAAGTCAATGATACAAAAAATCTTTTCATACTTCAGTTTTTGGGTTTTCATAAGTAAACCGCAAATAAGTATTATTGACAGGAATTTTTCAAAGTAAATTATATGAATGGTGCCAATTTTGGATAATGCGGACATACACTGGAAAATTCGTCCTGAAGGTCCGTTAATATGATAAATAAATTATACCTTTGCGCTTTTAAGCAACATGACCCATAAATTAAGGTAATCCAGAATGATGAAAATAGATTTAAAGAAGCAAGAACGCTTTGAAAACAGGCACAACGGCCCAGATTCATCGCAGGTGAAGGAAATGCTATCGGTAATAGGTGTCGATTCGGTTGACCAGTTAATCAATGAGACAATTCCTCAAAATATCAGACTAAAGACTGATCTTAACCTGCCCAAAGCAAAAAGCGAGCACCAGTTTCTACGTGATCTTAAAACGCTGGCATCAAAAAACAAAATCTGTGCCTCTTATATAGGTATGGGGTATTATAATACCTTTACACCGGCGGTTATTCAACGAAACATCCTGGAGAACCCGGGTTGGTATACAGCCTATACACCGTATCAGGCGGAAATTGCTCAGGGACGACTGGAAGCTTTGATCAACTTTCAAACCATGGTCATGGATTTAACAGCTATGGAAATAGCAAATGCTTCATTGCTGGACGAAGGTACGGCTGCGGCGGAGGCAATGTCAATGTTGTATTCGGTTAGAAAAGGACCAAAGAAAAGAGCAACAACTTTTTTTGTTGATCAGCACGTTTTTCCCCAGACTTTAGACATATTAAAAACAAGGGCTGAGCCCATTGGAATAAAGTTGGAAATTGGCGATATCAGCGAGGTGGATTTTGACCGGGAGGATTTATACGGAATATTTGTTCAATACCCAAACAACGATGGTCATATCACTGACCTCCGCAATTTGATGGCAAATGCCAAAGCGCAAAATGTTTTTGTGGCGGTAGCGGCAGATTTATTGAGTCTTACCATCCTCACGCCTCCCGGGGAGATGGGAGCAGACGTCGTGGTAGGCAGTACCCAGCGATTTGGTATTCCCATGGGTTACGGGGGGCCACATGCAGGTTACTTTGCTACAAGAGAGGCCTATAAGAGACAAATTCCGGGGCGTATCATTGGCGTATCTGTCGATGCTAAAGGTAGAAAAGCCTATCGTATGGCACTGCAAACGCGTGAACAACACATTCGCCGTGAAAAAGCCACTTCCAATATCTGCACTGCCCAGGTGCTGCTGGCAGTTATGGCAGGAATGTATGCTGTTTATCACGGCAAGGAAGGACTAAAAGATATTGCTTTAAAAATTCACGGATTGACGCAATTGCTGGACAGAGGTTTGAAGTATTTGGGATATGAACAATCCAACACTGCCTTTTTTGATACTTTGAAGGTGACTTGTCCCGATACGGAAATAAAGGAAGAAATAAGAACCGCTGCCATCGGTAAAGAAATAAATTTCAGGTATTTTGATAGTCTCAACATTGGTATCTCGCTGGATGAGACATGCGAGATTCAGGATGTAGAAAATATACTACAGGTGTTTGCAGATGCTACAGGAAAAAATTTGCTGGGATTCAAATTGGAAAAGGAAAGTGCGTCTATTACACTATCCTGGCCGAAGTCTCTTACCAGGCAATCCGACTATTTGAACCATCCGGTTTTCAACAGTTTCCATTCCGAGCATAATATGTTGCGATACTTAAAGCAATTGGAAAACAAGGATCTTTCACTGGTGCATTCCATGATATCACTGGGTTCCTGTACGATGAAACTCAATGCTACCTCGGAAATGATTCCTGTTACCTGGCCTGAATTTGGCAACATTCACCCTTTTGCTCCTATTGATCAGGTACTGGGTTACCAGCAAATGTGTGAGCAGCTGAGTGAGTGGTTAAGTGAGATAACCGGTTTTGCAGCTACTTCATTGCAACCTAATTCGGGGGCACAGGGAGAATATGCCGGATTGATGGTGATCAAGGCCTGTCATGAAAGTCGCAACCAGTATCAGCGTAATATTACCCTTATTCCCTCTTCTGCCCATGGCACCAACCCGGCGAGCGCAGTAATGGCAGGCATGCAGGTGGTCATTGTCAAATGTGATGAGAGGGGAAACATCGACTTAGAAGATCTAAAGCTGAAAGCCACTGAGAACCGGGAGCGATTGGCAGCTCTAATGGTAACATACCCGTCTACCCACGGCGTTTTTGAGGAATCTATCAAGGAGATTTGCCAGGTTATTCACGACAATGGTGGATTGGTTTATATGGACGGCGCCAATATGAATGCCCAGGTGGGGCTCACAAGCCCGGCCAACATCGGCGCGGATGTTTGTCACTTGAATTTGCATAAGACTTTCTGTATTCCCCACGGTGGTGGTGGACCCGGTATGGGCCCCATATGTGTCACAGCGGATTTGAAACCTTTTTTACCGGGGAATCCGGTAGTTCCTACCGGCGGGGAACAAGCCATTTCCGCGATTTCAGCGGCACCGTTTGGTAGCGCCAGTATATTACTTATTTCTTACGCTTACATCGCCATGATGGGCAGGAAAGGATTAAGTAATGCTACAAAAATGGCAATATTGAATGCCAACTACCTGAAAAACAGAATAGCACCCCATTATAAAATATTATATACCGGTATTAATGGCAGATCTGCCCATGAAATGATCATTGATTGTAACGAATTCAAAAAGGATAACATAGAAGTAGAGGACATTGCCAAGCGGCTGATGGACTATGGTTTTCATGCCCCGACGGTCTCATTTCCCGTTGCCGGAACCATGATGATCGAGCCGACAGAAAGCGAAACCAAAGATGAGCTGGATAGGTTTTGCGAAGCCCTTATTGAAATTAGAAATGAAATCGCGGAGGTTCAAAACGGCGTGGCGGACAGAGATAACAACGTATTGAAAAATGCCCCTCACACCGCTGAGGTGGTACTTAGCGAATCCTGGGATCTTCCCTATACTCGTACCAAAGCCGTATATCCCCTGGAGTTTGTGAAAGCCAATAAGTTTTGGCCGGCAATCAGCAGGATCGACAGCGCCTATGGGGATAGAAACTTAGTGTGTAGCTGCGTACCTCTCGAAGCATATATGGAAGAAGTAGAGGCGGTATTAAAATAAAGTATCCGTACCGGGAATAGCGTAATTGTTCCCTTGGTAAAATGCTTATTTGGCTATTGGCATTTGAGCCATGCCTTAAAATTGCGTTGTTGTTCGTCGGTAGTATCTGCAATCTGTCTGATACCATAATCGGGAAAGTACGCTTCCTCCTGCCGATGCAGGATAACTTCCAGTAAACGATTTTGTCGGAATACAGTTAGTGTCACCTTTTGCTCTTTGCCGATAAGCAAATTTAAATCCAGGGAGGCTTTTCTGCCATTAACGGCAATTATTTCATCGTCCAACGACAATGTACCTGCTGCAGCGGAATCGGGATGCAGTTGGGTAATGATATGATGGGTCTCCTTTTTGGTTGCCTTAAAACCAAAATGGTTTTCATACAAATTATCAGGCGTCTCAGAAGTCAGTTCGCATCCGACAAATGTCAGTAGTTCGGAAAGATATCTTTCAATAGGAGTGACGCCTTCCACCAGGTCTTCCAAAAAATCCTGGAGCGAAGTACCTGCCAGTTCACTGGCCATATCTACAATGTCGGCGGTAGTGTATCCCGATCTTGTATCGCCGAATTTTTGCCAAAGCTGTAGCATTAGCTGGTCCAGACTGTTTTTATTTTGAGAGCATTGCCTGATTTTTAGATCCAGCATCAGGGCCACCAAAGCGCCTTTGGTGTAAATAGATACCTTTCTGTCAGGTGTTCCCTTTTTATAACCATCTATCCAAAGGTCAAAAGATGATTGGGCGAGGGAAAGGTTAAAACGGCCGAAGTTATGCAGATGTCTGTTCAGCAGCTTTTTCAATTCTGTGAAATACCAGTTTTTATCAAATACACCACTTCGTACCAGAAACAGATCGCCATAGTAGGTAGTAAATCCTTCGGCCACAAACCCTGTTTCAAAATAATTTTCCCTGGTAAAGTCATATGGGATAAATTCCTCCGGCTTGATCCGGATTACATTCCAGGTGTGAAATAATTCATGGGAGCAAACGCCCATGAAATTTTGGTAAAACCAGTCTTCATTCATCGACTCACCTGGCCCCAACGCAATAACAGTAGAGTTATAATGCTCCACGCCGTGATACATTCTAAAAGGTAAAATCTGACACAAGAAATGATAATCTGAGCTGGGAAATGCACCCATCGTCAGCGTCTGTTCACTTGTAAAGGCAATAAAGTCAGCTTCGACTTTTTTCCAGTTTAAATCACATTGCCCCATTAGCCAAAGGTGGTATTTGGTTTGATCCAGCTCATAGCTAAAATGTTGTAATTGATTACTGGCGATCAGGGGGCATTCTACCAGGTGATAAAAACTGGTGGCACTTAGCTGCTTCGTTGCGGTCTTATCCAGTCCACAGGCGATAATATAATCGTCCGGAATCTCCAGGTTGAGGATGCAATCTTCATGCAATCGGTCGGGTGTAAATATCAGGCAGTTGATAAAATTAAGATATAATTGATGTTCATCCAGCCAGCAACTTCCTGCATCCATTTTATAGGCATAGTAATTATACTGTACTTTGATACAATCGATGCCTGAAGTTTCAACCTCCCAGTGGTCCTTTTCGGTTTTTCTGAAAGGCAGGGAATTGTTTTGCGCATCCGTTACCTGGAACTTTTGAATATTTCCTATGAAGTTGCCCAGTTCGTACCTGCCGGGTCTCCAGGCCGGTAATTTCAGCGTGATAATGGGCTGATTTATATGGTCGATGATCAATTCGATATCTACAAAATGTTGAAGTGGATTGTTGTAGGAAATATTGTACTGCATGCTGAAAATTTAGATTAACTTTGTCCGTAAGGCCAATGATAAATATTATTGACAATTTATTGTCAAAATAACCTAAATATTGTTTTAAGCCCATTGGTAATTTGAAAAAAGCTTATATCTTTGCAGCCCGGATTCATAAAGTGAAGAAAAAATGAAAAGAACATATCAGCCTTCAACGAGGAAAAGAAAAAACAAGCACGGATTCAAATCCAGGATGGAGTCAGCAAACGGTAGAGCAGTATTGGCGAGAAGAAGGGCGAAGGGTAGAAAGAAGCTGACCGTTTCCGATGAGCGCAGTCACTTAAAATAATTACATAGAGGCCAGGAGCCTTTTGGAAATCGTTCCCTATGTTAAAAGATGAGGGACAAACAATGAGACATACCTTTCCAAAAAGAGAAAGGCTAAATAATAAGAAAGAAATCAAGGAACTATTTGAGAATGGTTCCTCTTTTTATTTATATCCCTTCAAGGTACTTTTTTATCCCTATACACCGGTGGATAGTGAGCCTTACCACAAAGTACTTTTTTCCATTCCCAAAAGAAGATTCAAAAAGGCTGTTACCCGAAATAAAATTCGCCGAAGAGTCAAAGAAGCTTACAGACTTAATAAACATTCTTTATTAAAACCAAATTTTGTGGGTGGTCCCTGGTTAATTGCTTATATTTACGTTGGGAAGAAAGTATATAGCTATAAAATCATTGAAGAAAAACTTATAGCGTCTCTAAATCGTTTAAAAGAAAGTTAGGTGATAACCCCTTTATTATGATTAGAATTGGAAAAAAGAAGAAATTAATTCTGCCGGGAATATTCGTATTTGGTATTTTGATTTTTATAGCAGCCGCAATGCCAGGCGATCGCTACTTTGAGATTCAGAAAAACCTGGACATTTTCGCCACTTTGTACAAGGAAGTAAATACTTACTATGTAGATGATGTAAATCCTAATAAGGTGATCAGAACCGGCATTGAGGCTATGTTGCAGAATCTGGATCCTTACACCAATTATATTCCGGAAGACGATATAGAAGATTACCGGACCATGACCACCAATCAATATGGCGGCATTGGTGCCCTTGTGGGGAAAAGAAATGGCAGAAGCCTGATTATTATGCCTTATGAAGGATTTCCGGCACACCGAAATGGCTTGATTATTGGCGATGAAATAAAGAAGATTGACGGCATTGAGGTGGCTAACAAATCCAGTACGGAGATCAGCAGATTGCTCAAAGGGCAAGCCAATACCAAGGTCAACCTTACTATTCAGCGCTTTGGCAATGAGAAGGAATTTGATTTAGAGATAAAAAGGGAAAAAATCACCATCGACAATGTACCTTATTTTGGTATGGTTTCAGATGATATCGGTTATCTGAAATTACAGGATTTTACAACTGATGCCGGTAAGGAAGTTAAAAATGCTGTGGTGGAGCTGAAATCAAAAGGAGCCAAAAAGATTATTCTGGACCTTCGGGATAACCCGGGTGGGTTACTTAGCGAAGCGGTGAATGTCTCCAATGTATTCGTTCCAAAAGGCAGTGAAGTGGTGACAACCAAAGGTAAGGTTACGGACTGGAATAAGTCGTACAAGGCCTTGAACAACCCCGTTGATATAGAAATTCCTTTGGTAGTGATTACCAGCAGTAGAAGTGCTTCGGCTTCTGAAATCGTAGCCGGTGTCATTCAGGACTATGACAGGGGGGTGTTAGTAGGACAAAGGTCATTTGGAAAAGGTTTGGTGCAGGCAACAAGACCGCTTTCCTACAATTCTCAACTAAAAGTAACTACTGCTAAATATTATACGCCTAGCGGCAGATGCATCCAGGCCATAGACTATAGCCATAGAAATGCGGATGGCAGTGTTGGAAAAATTCCCGATTCATTGAAGGTAGCTTTTAGCACCAAAAACGGACGAGTGGTTTATGATGGGGGTGGTATTGCACCGGACATTCCGGTGGAAAGAAGTTATCTGGCTCCTATCACATTAAGTTTGGTTAACAAGTCACTACTCTTTGAATATGCAAATATCTATAGGCTTGGAAATGAAGAAATAGCTTCTGCTAAAGAATTCTCCCTGACAGATGCAGAATATGATAAATTCGTCAAATGGGTAAATACTAAGGATTATGATTATACAACCAAAGTAGAAAGTACCCTGGAAGAATTGAAAAAGGTGGCTGAAAAGGAAAAATACTACAATGCCATTGAGGATCAGTTGAAAGAGTTGCAAAAGAAAGTTAGTCACAATAAGGAGTCTGAACTACTGAAATTTAAGAATCAGATTAAATTTATGTTGGAAGAGGAAATTGTATCGCGTTACTATTTACAGGCCGGTATTGTGGAGGCTTCCTTTGACTACGATCCCGATATTACCGAAAGCATTAAAATTCTTAACGATACTGCGAAATATCAAAAATTGCTTAGTGGCAACTAACGAGAATTGAAAATTATCGCAGATTAAGAACGAATGATTATCTAGTCATTCGTTCTTTTATTTTTGCGCTGTCAATGTTTGTGTTGTTGAAATAAAAATAAATATGTCCCTTATTCTCAGCGTTGAAACATCTACCAAAATTTGTTCGGTAGCCTTGCACCACGAAGATCGTCTGCTGGCATGTCAGGAACTTTTTTTGGAAAAATCACATTCCAGCGAGTTAGTAATATTAATTCAGGATGTGCTGAAGCAGTGCGACTTTTCTCTTGATGACATGGCGGCCTTTGCTGTGTCAGTAGGACCGGGGTCTTATACAGGCCTTCGAATAGGCGTTTCGACCATAAAAGGTCTGTGCTATGGGCTTGATAAACCGGTAATTGCAGTGAATACGTTGGAGGCAATGGCTTATGGCGGTCGACAGCTTAATAGCGACAATGCTTTGTTGTGTCCTATGATCGACGCAAGGAGAATGGAGGTTTATTGTCTTATTGCAAACCATCAACTGGAGCTTGTCGAGAAGACACAGGCAAAGATTATTGATGAGCATAGTTTTGCAGATTACCTGACCGATCAGAAAGTACTTTTTTTTGGCAATGGAGCAGCTAAATGCAGAGAGGTACTGGGATACAATCAAAATGCGCTATTTACCGAGCACGTAAACCCGTCGGCTATCTATGTGGGATATGTTGCCGCCCAAAAATTTCGAAAAAAAGCCTTTGAGGATCTGGCATATTTTGAACCTTTTTATTTAAAAGACTTTCTGGCGGGCAAACCAAAGAAATAAATAAATCGTTTATTGTACGAAAGCCATTGAATTATTATGGAGCAGAAAGATATAATCGTAAACAGGGTTAGCAACAGTGGGCTGGTTTCTTTGGATCTGGAAGATTTTCTGGATAAAAGAGAGCGGGTAATTTTTGATATTAGAGACAACCTGTACCAGGGACTGATTTTAAAAGAAAAAGATTTCCGCGCTTTTATCAAGGAGCATGACTGGGAACAATACAAAGACAAAAACGTTGGCTTAACCTGTTCGGTTGATGCGATCGTTCCTACCTGGGCTTACATGCTATTGACAAGCAAGTTAGCTCCCTATGCTAATTTAGTTGTTTTTGGCGATGAGAACGCGTTGGAAGAGGCTTTAGTGAACCAGGTATTGAATAAGATTGACTTCTCTGAATTTGAAGGCGCCAAGGTCGTTATTAAAGGTTGTGCTGACCTGAAAGCCCCGGAGTATATGTTTGTAGAAACTACGCGTAGATTGAGGCCTTATGCAGCAAGTATAATGTATGGTGAGCCTTGTAGTACCGTTCCTATTTATAAAAAACCGCGTCAGCCAAAATAAATTTTTTTATAAGATTTCTCCTTCCTTTTTTCTAAGACATTTTACCTCCTTTTTAAGATTGGTTTTGCTTTGGTTTTTGCTGTTTAAGGACTAAAAGTATGATTAAAAGGCTGTTGAAATTAATTAAGTGGTTAATTATAAAAATAAAGCTAAAAAGAGTTGAGTGATGATTTGGTGGGCAATAAAAAAGGTTTTAACTTGCGAGTCCTTTTCGGCAAAGGTTTGTGATTTGGATTGTGTTGTTTGTTAAAGGTCGGGAGGGTTTAAAAAAATATTTCAAAAATATTTGTTTAGTAAAAAAGCTTTTCTACTTTTGCAACCGCTTTAGGGGGGAACGATAAAAAAGGGAGTAAGAGTGGGGCGAAAAAAACGAATGTAGAGTAGTATTAAAAGGG